>CAVSJA010000001.1:0-584637 GCA_963728145.1 uncultured Chitinophagaceae bacterium
GACAAAGACCACGTTCCGCGGCGCAAACGCGCGCCGGATCGCGTACCACAACGGCTTGGGACGTTCTTCAAAGTCGATCGCAGCCCACGAGGTCACCGGCCAGCAGTCATTGAGCTGCCAGACGATCGCACCCGTTGTCCGCGGCCACCATCGCCGGTAGTGGTCGATCGCGTAGCTCACAGCGCGTCCCTGATTGAGCTGAGTCGCCCAGTGCCAATCCGTGAAGTTGTCGGGCACACCGATGTGTGGGGCGAGCCCTCGATCGAGCTTGCCGTTGCCATCGTCAGCCTTCTGGTGGAGAAGGAAATTCGCATCGTTCTTGGGATCGCTTGCCGCGTCCAGCGCACCGCCGCCTCCAGCGTGCACCCAGTCGATCAAGGTGCGCCAGGCAGGCGGAGCCTGGAATCCGAACTCGGAGCAAAACCTGGGAATCTCGCTGCGGTACGCGGTGTAGTCGATGGCATTCCAGACCTCCCACTGGTGGTGGGTGCCGTGGTCGGGATCATTGGGATGGACGGCCTCGCCGTTCAGCCGTGGTGAGTAGGGGCTGTTCTCACAGTACGGTCGGGTCGGATCGAGTTCTGCCACGATCTTGGGAAAAAGCTCGAAGGCGTACCTGGCTCCCCAGGTCCGGCCGTGCAGCGCGGCACGCCAATTCCAGTCGGACTCACCCCAAAGGTTCTCATTACCACCGTTGAACAGCACCAAGGACGGATGGGGCATCAGCCGCACGACATTCTCACGAGCCTCGGCTTCGATCTCCTCCCACAGCGGAGACTCTTCCGGGTACGCCGCGCAGGCCAGCAGGAAGTCCTGCCAGACCAGCAGGCCTCGTTCATCGCAGGCCCGATAGAACTCGTCGCTCTCGAAGATGCCACCACCCCAGACGCGAAGCAGGTTGACGTTGCCGTCCAGCGCCTGGTCGAGTCGGCGCCCCAGACGCTCAGTTGTGATCCGGGTCACGAAGTGATCATCAGGGATCCAGTTCATGCCTTTGACGAACACTGGTTGGCCGTTGATCAAAATCGTGAATGCTGTGCCGACGTCGTCGCGGGAGGTGTTCAGTTCGACGGTGCGGAAGCCGATCCTGCGCTGCCATCGGTCAAGTTCTTTATCGACTGTCGATAGCGTGACGTTGAGGTCAGCCAGCGGCTGGTCGCCGTAGCCAGCAGGCCACCACAGAGGCGCATCGGGGACGTCGACGACGAGTGTCGCCCGTGTGGCGCCAGCATCCACATCGCTCTCGGCGCGGTGGCCGAGGATCTCGGCGATCACTGTGAGTGGTGCTTGGGAATCGAGGCGCTCCAGCTCGATCCGGACCTCTACCCGACCGGTGCCAGCGGCATCGACAGTCACGAGTGGCCTCACCTGAGCCAGCCGGGCAACACTCCATCGCTCCAGTCGCACCGGCTTCCAGAGTCCCGCGGTGCGTAGGTCTGGTCCCCAGTCCCAGCCGAAGCTGCAGGCCATCTTGCGAATGAAGTTGTACGGCGCCGGATAGGGGCGGGGAAGATCACCGAGCCGTTGTAATTCGGCCTGGGCGTAGGCGGTTGCTGAGTGAAGATCAACTTCAAGCTCAAGCGGCCGACCATTGAGGTGCTGCGAGATGTCGAATCGGTACGAGCGGTGCATGTTGTACGAGCGTCCCAGCTCGACCTTGTCGCTCCCTGAGCCCTTCGACGAGTTCAGTACGGCGCTTGTCGGGCGCGCTTCGAGAGCCTCAGCCGGTATTACGCCAAGGCGTACCGTCCCAAGGGTGTCGATGCCGTCGAAGACCAAGTCGACTCGCTCGCCTGGGTCTGGCCACTCAAGCGCGACCGTGCCGGGATCTAGCGCCGTCGTATAGCGCCAGTCGATCTCATGCATCCACCTGAGCGCAGCCTCATTCCCGTCCAGGTACGGATCGGGGATGACGCCGGCTGCCATCAAGTCGGTATGCACGCAGCCTGGCACTTCGGCCGGATAGGTCCCCGGCACTCGTCCTGACGGGTCCCCAGTAATAGCCCGGACGGTCCAGCCCGTGCGCAATTCTGTGCGTAGCATCTCCGCCCCGAGTCGAGCTCAGGCCAGCTCGCCCGCCTTCTGTAGCTCGTCCTGCAGATCGTGAAGTTCGATCTCCTCGTGCAGCTTGGGCACATCGGCGAGCAGCCGTTGGGTGTATTCGTGCTGCGGGTTGAAGATCACTTCATCGATCGTGCCCTGCTCCACCATCACGCCGTGCTCCATAACCAGCACCCGGTCCGCGAGATAGCAGGCCTGCCCAATGTCGTGAGTAATGAACAGCACAGTGATTCCGAGTTCCTTGCGGAGATCCTTGAGGACATTGAGGACGTTCACTCGGAGCGACGCGTCAAGCATGGACGTGGCCTCGTCCGCGACAAGCATTTTCGGTCGCATCATGAGCGCCCGAGCGATCATGACCCGCTGCCGTTGACCGCCGGAAAGCTGGTGGGGATAGCGGTCCAGCACGCTGAGATCCATGCCAACGTAGCCCAACGACTCTTCGAGACGCTCCTGGCCCACCTTCTTGCCGACCATGATCATCGAGCGGTCCAGGAGCTTGCCTACAGTGAAGAACTGATTGAACGCCGAGAACGGGTCCTGAAAGACCGCCTGCACGTCCCGCCAGTACTCGGTTCGGGCGCGGCCCTTGAGATTCGTGACGTCCTTACCGTCAAAGATCAACTTGCCGGAGGTGATCGGCATCAGACCAAGAACCATTCTGGCGATTGTCGACTTACCTGAGCCGCTCTCGCCCACGATGGTGGTGACCTCTCCTTGTTCGAGGCTGAACGAGACGTCCCTGACCGCCCGCACTTCGTGCTTGCCGTGGCCGAAGGTTTTGGTAATGTGCTCGGCTTGATAGATCTCAGCCATCAGTGAATCACCGCCGGTGCGTCGAAGAGGGATCGATCGAAGCTGCTCATTCCCTCGATTCTGGTATTGGCGTACGCCGGTTCAGGCGCCAGCACCGAACTCATGAGGGCCTGCGTATATGGGTGCTCGGGCCTTTCGACCACGGTCTCGGTTGGCCCGAGCTCAATGATCCTGCCTTCATACATCACAGCAATCCTGTTCGCCGCAGTGCGCAGTACCGGAAGGTCGTGGGTCACGAAGATCACTCCGCTCATGATCCTCTTCTCCAGCATCTCCAACAGCATCTCGATCAAGATCTTCTGCGACGTCACATCGAGTGCCGAAGTCGGCTCATCGGCCACCAGCAGCCGCGGATTGAGCAAGGTGCTGATGATCGTGACCGTGCGCTGCTTCATGCCACCCGAGAGCTGGTGCGGGTACGCGTCGAGGACCCGGGCCGGAAGACCCAACGTCGTAAGGCGCTCCTTAGCGCGGTCGAGCGCCTCGTCTTTGGAAATCTTCGAATCATGGGACCGCATCACGTCATAGATCAGGTGACGGATCCGCTTGGTGGGGCTGACCGAGTTCATCGCGCCCTGCGGCAGCATTGAAACGACGGCGCCACGCCAGGTACGCGGAATCTTGGCGTGACCACCGAGCTCTTGGACCTGGCCGTCGATCTCCAGCGTGCCGTGCTCGACGTGGAGCGGCGGCCGGGCGATGAGCGAAATAATCGAGCCAAGCGTTGTCTTTCCGCTGCCCGACTCGCCAGCCAGGCCGAGAACCTCGCCCTCCTCGATCTTTATCGACACATCGTTGACGGCTACCACATCCTTGCCTTCGGTGTAATACACACCTCGGATGTTCTCGGCATTGACCAAAGTGCCCATCAGCGTGACTCCCGCCCGGTGGATGCCGAAACCGGCGTCTCTAACAGGCCGCCGCTGCCAACCGGTCCGGCGTCCTCGCCTTCGACCGTCACTTCCTCGAGCTCTTCGCCCGCGTCCTTAGCCCTCTTGCGCGCGGCCCGACCCCGACGTAGCCGTGGGTTGAACACCTCATTGAGGCTGGACTGCAACAGCAGCAGCGAGAAGACGATCAACGTCAGCATGAGTGTCGGTGGGATGAACGCCCACCAGGCTCCGGTCCGCACCGACCCCCACTGGATGGCCCAGTAGAGCATCGTGCCCAGGCTGGTGGTGCCCGATGCACCCAGGCCGAGCATGCTCAGCGTGGACTCGAACAAGATGGCGCTGGAGATCTGGAGGACGCCGGCCATCACGACATACGAGAGCAGGTAAGGCAGGACGTCGCGGCGCAGGATCGACCAGAACCCGGCTCCGGAGAGCTTGGCCACGTCGATGTGTTCACGGGTCCGGATGCTGCTGGATTGCGCACGCACGGCGCGAGCCACCCAGAACCAGCCAGTGAAACCGATCACCAACGCCAAGGTGTAGAGGTTCCGTTGCGGCAGCGACACCGAAACCAAGATCACGATCACAAGGGCCGGGATGGCCAGGCCGACGTTCACAATGGCACTCAGCACATCGTCCAACCAGCCGCCGCGATAGCCAGCAACCAGACCGACCAGCAGGCCGATTGCGGTTCCGATGAGGCCAGCCAGCAGTCCGACGATCAGCGAGGTCCGCGTGCCGTAAACGAGATTGGCAATGACACTCTGGCCTTCATTATCGGCGCCAAGGATGAGGGGACCGCAGCACCGCGGCGCCTCGTATAGTCCGCCGACGGTGGCATCCGGGTTGGTGGACACGATCAGCGGTCCGACGAGCCCGACCAGGACCACGAAAGCAACCAGCGCGACGGCTACCCAAAACCTAGGACTCAGTCCACGTAAGCTCATTAGCGCTCTCCCGTCTCTGCGGCCCGAATTCGAGGATCGATGACTCCCGTAAGTACGTCAGCGGCGAGGTTGAAAACGAGCACGGCGATCGTGATCAACAGAGTGATCGCCGAAATGACCGGGTAGTCGTTCTGGCCGATGGCGGCGAACAACAAGCTGCCGAGGCCGGGGTAGGAAAACACCAGCTCGGTGATCAGGCCGCCCGTGATGAGGGCGGCGATGGACAGCGCCAGGCCCGTGAACTGCGGCAGCATGGCATTGCGGAAGATGTAGCGGACTGTGTGGCCCTCTTTCACGCCGAGGCCACGGTTGTAGTTCACGTAATCCGAGCCGAGCTCGTAGATGGCCATGGACCGCATGCCGACGGCCTGGCCGCCGATGAACACCAGGACCAGCGACCAGAACGGTAACCACCAGTAGGTAATGGCGTCGCCGAAGAATGCCAGCGAAAACTCGGGCGTCAATCCGAAGGAGTAGGCGCCACCGACCGGCAGGATGCCCAGCTGCACCCCGACGACGAACAGCAGGATGATCGCCAGTGCGAACGGCGGAACGCTGGAGAAGAACAGCGACCCGATGAAGGCGCCCCGGTCCAGCCAGCCACCCTTGAATGCCGCTAGTGCGCCGAGCAGGTTGCCGAGAATCCAACCGACGATGATCGCCGGAAGCATGATCGCGATACTCCAGGGCAGCGACGCCTTGATCAGAGAGCCGACCGATGCCGGGTAGTTGGCGAAGGACGTTCCCAAGTCGCCCTGGAACACATTGCCGACATAGATGAAGAACTGCTGCCACAACGGCTTATCCAGGCCGAACTCGGCCATGAATTGCTCATGGATCTGTTGCAGCTGTTCTCCACCGGTCCCCCCACCCATGGCAAGCCGGCCGATAATTGCGTCGACCGGGTTGCCAGGGATGAGACGAGGGAGGAGGAAGTTCAGCAGCAGGGCCACGATGAAAACCACAAGGGTCCATGCGAGCTTGCGGCCGATGTATCTCGCTAGTGCCATGATCGCTGCCTTCGCTCCTTTGCGTCAGAGAAATCGAATGGGATCTAGGTACCAACCTTCTTGATCTTGAACAGCCATTGGATGCCCGCGCCCTGCCACATGGGGGGAGCGTATGGGTTCTCCTCGGTTGGGAAGTTCTCCCAGTTGTTTGCATTGAACTCGTAGAACTCCAGCGGGCGATACATCAGCGGCACTACAGGCACATTCTCGCGATAGATCTTGTCGAGGGCGGCGTACGCCGTCTTGGCCTCGGCGTCGGACTTCGCACCTGCGGCAGCGTCCAAATGGGCCGCAACCTCGGAGTTCTTGAACCGGTTGTAGTTCCAGAACGCAGACTTGCCGTAATCCGCGACGCCCCTGTCATCCAATGCATCGCGGAAGCGAATCCACGGGCTGGCCGGGTTCACGCCGGTGTAGCTGAACATGGCGGTATCGAAGTCGCCGTTCTGGAGCCGTTGGATCATAGTGGGGGCCTGCGGGAACTCGGTGCTGATGCCGATTCCGACTTCCTTCACCGACTTGGCCACGATTTCACAGGCAGTGTTCCAGTCCGTCCAACCCGTCGGAGTGACCAACTTCCAACCGCCGAGCTTGGTGCCGTCAGGCAGCTCGTAGATGCCGTCTGAGCCCTTCTTGGCCTTCAGCTCACCCTCCAAGATCTCGACTGCCTTGGCCGGGTCAAACTTCCAGCCCTCAGCCTGCACCGCCGCCGCGTCGTAGAACTTGGACTCATAGCCGGTCGGCACAATGAGACTGGCGTTAGCTGGCTCGGAGTAATCGGACATGGCTGTCGTGGCGATATTCGGGTAGTCAATGCTGTAGGCGATGGCCAGGCGGACCTTCGGGTTTTCCAGGCCCGGTTTGTTGAGGTTGAAGATCAGGAAGGGGATATTGCCAGGCACGTGGTAGGGCTTCTTCTTCATCCAGGTGCTGACCGGCTTGCCGGCCTCCCACATCTTCCAGATCTGGGCGGTGAACTGCTGACTGGCGTCGATCTCTCCGCTCTCCAGCTTGAGGTCACCGTCGTTGTTGCTCTTGAAGATCGGGTGGTTGATGGTTGTCATCGCCGGGGTTCCGTAGACGGCCTTGCCCCAGTAGTTGTCGTTCCGCTTCAGGTTGACCTGGGTCTGGTCGTATTTGTCCAGCAGGAAGGGGCCAGAACCGATTGGCTTCAGGTTGGTTTCAGCCGGAATCTTGTCGGGGGAGATGCTGCCGAAGACTGCCTTAGGCACGACGCGGGTCGTCGCGATGAAGTTCTTGACGATGATCGGGTTGTATGGCTTGGACTTCACCTTGAACTCGACGGTCCTTGGATCGGTGGCTGTGACGGAGTCGATGTACTGCCACACAGTCGAGTAGGCGACGGAGGCTTCCTTAGCAAGCTCGAAGGTGAAGACCACGTCTTCTGCGGTGAGGTCGGACCCGTCGGACCACTTGGTGGCATCCTGCAGCGGCAGTGTGAAGGTGTTGTCGTCAGGCTGCTGCATCTCCTTGGCAAGACCCGGGGAGAGCGAGCCGTCGAGGAGATTGAAGCGCATCAGGGTCTCATACAGGAGCTGGCTGTCCGTACGGTCAGTGGGCCAGTCGGGGTCAGCCGCGAGTGGGTTGAAGCTCTTGGGCGGACCCCATTGGAAGCCGGCCACGAACAATGTTTCCCCGGCGGCACCGGCACGTCCTTTGGATCCCTCCTGGCCTGCGCTGCTACCCGTCTGGGCCGTGCCGCAGGCTGATGCGCCAAGGCCGAGGGCGGCACCGCCGAGAGCGAGACCGGTCAAGCTGAGGAACCGTCGACGGTTGGGGGTCCAGTTGGTCCTCCAGTCGCCTCCATTGTCGGCCAGCTGCGGTGATGGCTCAATTTGATCGTGAATGTCGTTCATTCTTCCCTTCCTTGAAGTTATTCGTGCCAGGAGTACCGGGGCAGGGGCGACCAAGACTGGAGGCCGGGCGGCCGGAACAGAGTTAAGTGCTTGATGGGCGGCCAGTGAGCCCTACGGGCCATCGACCCTACGGTCGTGGGAGATGTCAGCGCGGGAGCGCGATCAACCGACTCGTCCCCGGGCGGCCTCGGTCGCGCCAATGCTGGATTGGATCTGGGGAGCAGAACGGAGACAGGTCCCGCCTCACCGGCGATCTGCCTCACTGCCTCGCCTCGCTCTCAGCAAGTACTCAGGACAAACTCACCACTTATGGGGACCAGAAGCAACGCGATCCCCTTGCCGTATCCAGATTGTTGTGGTTGATCGTCGCACTCGGAAGGCCTCGAGTAAAGGGTTTCTGACAGTACGAGGGATATTGCGACTAAGGACGCAACTCGTTGCGAAGCAGGGATTCTCTTAGATTGCCATCGTGCCCGATACCAGCCCTCGGCGGAGCTTGATCAGATGCTGTGGCTGGCCGCGCAGACTACGATCAGGCTGTGACAACGGCGTCGCCACAGTCCGACCCCGACGTCCTCACTGTGGGCTTGGGTGAGGCCGGCCGGCTACCGCGGTGGGGCAAGCTCGGGCTGGTCGTCGTTGGGCTGGCACTGCTGGCCGGACTCACGGTCTGGCGATTCCTGCCACCGCCGGCGCCGCTGTTCTCCCTGT
This sequence comes from uncultured Chitinophagaceae bacterium, assembly GCA_963728145.1. Classification (GTDB taxonomy): domain Bacteria; phylum Bacteroidota; class Bacteroidia; order Chitinophagales; family Chitinophagaceae; genus CAVSJA01. The sequence continues at coordinate 8,316 of CAVSJA010000001.1, forward strand.
CTGACGTGCAAGGGGTGTACGCGGGCATGGTGCGCTCCGATGGGACCAATAGCGCCTCGGTGATCGATCGTCGTTCGAGCAGCGAACAGGACGGATACATCGTTCCCTCCGCTTGTACACCGTTGTTCGAGGCCACAGTGCTGAACCGGCAGCCCCCAGAAGCGCTTGACGGAGTCAGCACCTTCTGGGAGCTCGATAGTTCTGCGGTCTCGCTTTTCACCTATCGGTTCGCAGACGTGGCGAAAGCGGACCGCGAGTTCAACCGACTGGCCACCGCACTCGACAACTGCGACCACGCTTTCGTGGAGGTGCACGCGCGGCCGGCGAGCAGAGGTCCGCTCATCCGTACGCAGCTCGCTCCTGACACCAATCCGCCACAGATCGGCTACGTCCTGACTAACAACGCCGGCGCCAAGCTCGCCATCCATGTGCTCGCTTTCAGCAACACAGTCAGCTGGCAGTTCCGCCATGAGCCGGTTCCAGGCACCTATCAGTCGTTAACCGCCCAGCGGGTGATGGACTCGCTCACGGATCAGATGCGTGCGGTCCAGGACCTGAATCGCTAGCTCCCATCCGGATCGTCATCCCGCGACATTCGCCTGCAGGCGACTGTCGAGGTCACAGGGCATCCCTGCACCCTCGGCGCCGTCGGCTGTGCCCTCGCGCCGTCCATCTGGATCCTGATCGTGTTCCGGATCGTGCAGGGCTTCGGCGGCGGCCTGGCCGCAGTGGTAGCCCGGGCTGTGGTGGTCGATGTCGCCAAGGGCGACCAGCTGGCCCGGGTCATGTCGATCATGATGGCCATCGGCGGGCTGGCGCCGATGATCGCGCCGGTGTTCGGCGGCGCGGTGCTCACCCTCGGCGGGACCTGGCGGACCGTGTTTTGGTGCCTGGTCGGCTTCGGGCTGCTGATGATGATCACCGCCATCTTCCTCGTCCCGGAGTCGCTGCCCGTCGAGCGGCGCCACGGCGGCGGGCTGCGCCAGTTCGGTTCCGGACTGCACGAGGTGCTGCGGATCCGGCTGTTCGTCGGCTACATGCTGACCGCGGCTTTATCCGGCTTCACCATGATGGCCTACATCGCGAACTCCTCCTACGTGCTGCAGGAGCAGAAGGGTCTGCAGCCCATGCCGTTCGCGCTGTTCTTCGCCTCCACCGCCCTGGCCCAGATCCTGCTCTCGGTCCTCAACGCCAAGATCGTCGGCCGCTGGTTTCAGCCGCGCATCCTGATCGGGTTCGGGCTCACCCTCGCCACTCTCGCGGTCGTCGCCCTGACCCTCGGCGTGTTCGCTCTCGACACCCCGCTGCTGCTAACCTGCGCCGGGTTCCTGGTCCTGATGGCGGTTCAGGCGTTCATCTTCGGCAACGCCAATGCACTCGCCGCCGCCGAGGCCACGCACATCGCCGGTGCCGCCTCTGCCGTCCTCGGCGTCACCCAAGCAGTGGCGATGGCTACCTCTGCCCCCTCGCCAGCTCCGGCGGCGCCACCACCGCCCTTCCCATGATCTGGGTCATGATCGTCGGCGTCGCCGGCTCGCTCTTCGCTTACCTCGTCCTTGCCCGGCCAGCGGCTGACCTCAGAGGTCGAGCTTTGGCCGACCGACTGAGGAGACCCGTTGTGCATCGATACCTAGTGGTTGCGAACCACACTCTCGGCGGCCCTCAGTTGATCGAGGCAATCCGCTACCGGATGTCACGCGGTTCGGCCGAGTTCTGGGTTCTCGTGCCAGCCACGCCCACACCCCATCTAGCTGGCGGTAGGTCGTGTCAAGCCGTTGTGTTGGCGTGCGTGGTTGGCCGTGTGGTCGGCGGGCGGTCTTGATTTGTGGTCTGCCGTTGAGGGGTTGGGGGTGCCGGGCGCCCACGCTGACAGTATGCGACCTCGGATCATGATCATGGGTCAGCTGGCGTCGTTCGGGCTGCCGTAGTGGCGAAGGGCCGGCCGCCAAGCTAGAAGCGGCGTAACCTTTGCGGGTCCGCCATAGTCAAATCGGCGTGTGGTCCGGCCCTTCGTGCCGTCCAGCGTCTCACCGGCAGGACTGGTTGTGAAGTGTCAGGTCGGCTCCTCTCTGCTCTGGGGCTTCCTCGCCGCCCGATTGTGTGCCGCTGCTCGTCACGGTCAACCTCGTTCGTCCTCGCTGCGCTGCGGGCGCTCCAGGTTGACCGCTCCTGCGCACGGCGGAGCTGGCCGCGATCGAGGAAACCGCCCAGGTGTGGTCAGGCCCAACGGGTCGGGTCGTAGCCGGTCTGGTCCCGGACCATCGCGTAGGCGATCTTGTTGGCGCGGTGTGCCATCGCGCAGCCGATCACACCACCCTTTTTGCCGCGGGCCCGCAGCGCCTGCCCGTAGCTCTTCGCGGCCGGGTCGGCATGCCACAGCCCGATTCCGAGGTCGATCAACGCCCGCCGCAAAGCCACGCTGCCTTCCGGCTAATCGTGCCGTCACGACGCCTCCCAGCCGACTCATACTGTGCCGGGGACAGACCGGAGGCGCGGTAGAGCTGCCGGGCACCCGGCCACCGCTGCGGGTCGCCGACCGCGGCTGCGTAGTTGCCCGCCCGGATCGTGCCCCAGCCGGGCACGCTGATCAACGGCGCGAACGGCGTATCCAGCAACAGCCCGGCTATCTTGGCTTCCGCGGCGGCGATCTGAGCGTCCAGGTCGGCCAGCAGCACTAGATCATCGGCCAGGACCTGGCGGGCCACCACAGCCTCCGGGGCCGCCAGCGCGGCGCGCGCGGCAGCCACCAGCCGGTCCGCAGCCGAGTGCCGCACCCGCAGTCCACGGTTCGCGGCGAACCGGACAAACCGAGTCACCCCCAGCGCCGCCAACCGGTGCGGGTCGGCGAACTCCGCGGCCACCAAACGACCGATCTTGGTGCCCAACACATCGGGCAGCGCTAACGTCACCCCGGGAAAACAGCGGTCCAACTGAGCCAGCAGCTGGTTCTTCGTCGCCGTCCGCGTCTGCACCCGACGGCTGCGATGCATCGCCCACCCGGTGAGCTCGGTGACCGCGGCAGACCGAGCCGTGACCGGCACCCCGTGGCAGGCCAACACCAATTCGGTGATCGCCTCCAAATCAATCGCGTCGGTCTTCACCCGACGCCGACCCAGCACCCGTCGCTGCTCGGCCACCCGAGCCGGGCTCAACTCCAACACCTCCCAGCCCGCCGGCCACACCCCAGCCGCCAGCAGCGGTCGGTGATAATGCCCCGCCGCCTCGATCCCCACCTTCACCGCAGCAGCCGGCAGCACAGCGCACACCCGCTCCAGCACCGCAACGACCGCCGGCGCGGTCATCGCGAATTCCACCGGGCCCAACAACCGGCGCCGAGCTGCGTCAGTGACCGACAACGCCGCTGTGTTCTTCCCGACATCAACCGCGACCACACTCGCCGCCATCACAGGTGCAACATTGATAGACATAACCCACCTCCGGAGGGCGTCAGGAGGACCGGCGCGTCAACGCCAAATCCTCGAAGGAACCAGATGGATCCCTTCTGACACCTCCGGAGATGTTTGGGAAGAGGACTGCCTCAGGTCATATCAGTCAACGACTTCAACGCGCTCAGCTGCGCTTTCCCCGTCGACCCACGTAAATCAGCGTTCCGCTGACGGTCATACCTCACCCCCAGGAAGTGGCGGCCAAGGAAGAACCCGATGCGCCACACGCTCGAGGCCGGCCCTGAACGCCTTCACCATGCGAGCCGCATCAATTTGGCCGGAGACTGATCATGAATCAGACCAGAGCCACCGTCGATCTGATAGTGCCGTTCAGCGCGGAGTGATCTTGAGGTTGGAGAAGAAGGATTCGCTGCCGATGTCGACGAACAGGCCGACGGCGCCGGCGACGGGTGCCGCCTTGGTTTCGCTCAATGCCAGGGTTTCGGTTCCATTGACGGTCGCGGTCAGGCGGGTGTCGTCGATGTCGAGTTTGAGCGTGATCCATTCGTCGGGGCCGATGTCCGCGCCCGCTTCGTAGTTCCCGTCCGGGTACTGCTCCCGCAGCCGGTCGAACTTCCAGTCGGGGTAGGCGAAGTACTGAATAGCGCGCTGATCACGTGGACTGGGTCGGTTCGTCTTCTGTCCGTTCAGGGGGCGCAGGTAGACCGCCTCGAAGCGGTCGGCATCGGCAGCGACGCGATAGGCGATGCCGGCGAAGGCTCGCGCATCAGCGGGTCCCTTGCCGTTGAGACGGCTCAAGATATTGACCTCAATGATGCCGTTGGTGAAGCTAGCGGGAATGATCACGAAGGTGGGCATGTCGAATAGTCGACGCGGGGTTGCCCTCCAGGGTGACGGCATCGGTCAGCTCGACGCGCAGCGCCCTGCGGCCGGCGACCTCGGCCGGCACAGCGGTGACGGACTGCAGTTTGGAACCCTCCGGCAGCTCGGTCAGGCTATATGTCGTGACAGCGGCCTGAGTCATGGTTGTCACCTCAACTGAGATCTTGCTTCAGGACATCTCAGAGCACCGTCGGGGACGATCCAGATAGCGGTGATCATGCGAGGGCGCCTTTCCATGGGTCAGGCGTGGCCGGGCCGACCGCGGTTAGCCGATCGGCCCCGACGCCAGGGTTGGGCTGGTGCAGGTCAGGCGATCTTGATCGCGGAGACCTCGAACTCGAGGGTGATCTTGTCGCTGACCAGGACGCCGCCGGTCTCGAGTGCGACATTCCAGGTGATGCCGTAGTCCTTGCGGTTGATGACCACGGAGCCCTCGAAGCCGACGCGCAGGTTCCCGTACGGGTCAGTGGCGGCGCCCTCGAACTCGAAGGGGATGGTGACGGTGTTGGTGACGCCCCTGATGGTCAGATCGCCAGTTAGCTCTACGCTGGTCGGCTCAGTCTGCTGGATGCTGGTGGAGATAAAGGTGATCTGTGGGTACTCCTCCATGGCGAGGAAGTCGTTGCTGCGCAGGTGGGCGTCACGCTGCTCGTTGCGGGTGTCGATGCTGGCTGCCTGGATGGTCACGGTGACAGTTGACTTGGTGAAGTCGGCTGCATCGACGACGCCGCTGCCCTTGAAGTCATCGAACTGACCGCGGACCTTGGTGATCATCGCGTGCCGGGCGACGAACCCGATGCGGGTATGGGCCGGGTCGAGGACGTAGGTGCCGGACAGGTCGGAGAAGGTGGCGGGGATCGTGCTGGCGCTAGTCATGGCTTGCTCCTAAGGTTTTGGGATCACGCCTGATTAGTGACGTGTCACGTATATTAAACGGTAACTTGGGTGACATGTCAACTATTCCGACGTAGCATCGACGGCATGAACTCTGCTGAGCGGTGGCTGACCGCGAAGGAGGAACGCCTGTGGCGGCGATGGCTGACCCTAAACGCACGGCTGTCAGCCACACTGCACAGAGAGCTACAAGACGATGCCGGCCTGTCGATGCCGGACTTCGAGGTCCTCGTCCATCTCACCGACAGCCCACAAGGTCGGGTACGGGTTTTTTCTAAGGCATTAGCGGAAATTGCAAAATTTTCGAATGAAAGGCTTTTGCTGGCAGTGAGCGGGGGAGCGGATTCAGTCGTACTTTGCGAACTCTCTCATCAGGGTGGATATGATTTTATCATCGCTCATTGCAATTTCCAGTTAAGAGGAGAGGAGAGTGAAGGAGATGAGAAATTTGTACTTGCTTTAGGACAGAAATACAATAAAGAAGTCCTTGTTCAACGATTCGATACCGAAGAATTTGCAAAGAAGAATAAACTTTCCATCCAGGAAGCTGCAAGAGAATTGCGATATCAATGGTTCGAAGAATTACTTAAAGAAGGAAAAGCGAGACATACTGTAACTGCCCACCATGCCGACGATAATATTGAAACCTTGTTGATGAATTTTTTCAGGGGTACGGGTGTACACGGACTTACCGGCATCCCTGAACGATCATCAATTGCCAACACAATTCGTCCGCTGCTGAATTTTCGAAAGTCAGAATTGCTTGATTTTGCCAAACAAAACAATTTGAGTTGGGTTGAAGATTCCTCTAATGCGTCAATTAAATACACCCGCAATTTTTTTCGGAATGAACTTTTGCCGGCATTACAGAAATCATTTCCGCAAGTAGAACACAATCTTCTGGGAAATATCAATCGATTCAAAGACGCTGATGCACTTTATCAATTAGCGATCGGATCAATCAAAAAGAAACTTTGCAAAGCGAAAGGAAATGAGATTCATATCCCTGTGAAACAATTGATGGAATTTAAGAACGGGGCTGTGATCCTTGAAATCATTCGCGATTTCGGATTTACGAAGGCGCAAATCGATGAGGTGATCAAATTGGCGAGCGCTGAATCAGGAAGCTTTATTCAATCCCCAAATGCTCCATTTCAAATCATCAGGCATCGGCATTGGTTTATTATCGCTCCATTGAATGCTGAGCAGGCGGAGCATTTTATTATTGAGGAAAAAACAAAGCATATTGATTTTCCCGGCGGGAAACTTCAGCTCAATCTTGCTGCTTATTCAGAGAATGGAGAGTCAAAAATTCCGGGTTCAAACCAGGTTGCTATGCTGGATGCAAAGGAGATCAGATTTCCGATCCTGCTGCGTAAATGGAAAGCCGGTGATTATTTCTACCCGCTTGGCATGAAGAAAAAGAAAAAGCTTGCCCGCTTCTTTATCGATCAGAAATTGTCCAAAACCGATAAGGAGAAAGTATGGGTATTGGAAATGGATCAAAAGATCATTTGGGTGATCGGTCACCGGATCGATGAAAGATTTAAGTTGAAATCATCCACAAGAAAAATTCTAAATATCGCAATAAGGTAGGAAGGGATCGGGTGCTTTCATTTGCTTCATAAAGTTCTCCCAGATATCGATATTTCCCCATACTGTTACTGCAATAATCGTGAACAATATCCCATAGATCGCTCCCCAGAAGTGCGCGCCATGAGCAATATTGCCACCTCCACGTTTATCCAGGTATACAGAGATTAACAGGAAGACAGGACCGAAAATATATCCTGGTATATCAATTCCAGGAAGGAAAATAAATCCAATTCCCATCTTTGGTAATAAGAGAATTGCTGAAAAGATGACAGCAGATATTGCACCGGAAGCCCCGAGGCTTGCATACTGCGTATTATTGCGATGACGAATATAATCTGGAATACATGCAGCGATTATGGCTGTTATATACAAAAGTATATAGACCAGCTTTCCCAATTTGCCAAAAAAGCAGGGATGTTCGAATAATTGAACTTCTACTGCAGAGCCGAAGGAGTATAACGCAAACATATTGAAGGCAAGATGTATATAGTCGCCATGTACAAATCCATGAGTAACGAAGCGGTAATACTGTTTTTGTTTTGCAATGGAGGGGGGATAAAACAAAAGCTCTCCCTTCATTTTAACATTACTGAATGCGGAAATTGAAATAAGACAGGTTAGTATTACTATGATCAGGGTTATTGACATTAGCCGGCTTTTTGCTCTTAACGATAAGTTGAGGTCCCAATTTAACGATCAATGATGATATTTTTCATTTCTTATGATCGTGCAGGCCCGGTATACCTGTTCAGCAAGGATCAATCGCACCAATTGATGGGGGAAAGTAAGTTCCGATAAGCTCCATGTAAATTGGGCTCTTTTCAAAACGGATTCATCAATTCCATAAGCGCCACCAATCAAAAAAACCAATTGCTTTACACTTTCATTTGCTTTCTTCTGGATAAATTTCGCCAATCCTTCCGAGCTGAGCTGCTTACCTCTTTCATCCAATGCAATGAGGAAATCATCTTTCGATAGCCATTCAAGTATAGTTTCCGCTTCCTGTTTGCGCAAATCCATTTCACTTAACATTCCCGAGTTTTTTGGAACGGGAATGATATTCCATTTCACAGAGTAATAATGGCCGATGCGTTTGCTGAAATCTTCAACACCGGATTTTATATAAGGCTCGTGATTTTTTCCAACGGCCCAAAACTGGATTTTCATATGATTTGCAATTTGCAAGTTCGAACGAAATACTACACCCTCAAGATCGTCATTCCCGCGATGTAGTTTGAGGAAACTTGCGAAAGGAAAAAACCAAGCGGGAACCCCCTAGAAGGTATTAAGTAACTCAATAGCAAAGGTTATTCTCAATTAAAAAATAATTCAATTAAAAATATCATGACGAGTTGGTAGGGGGTTCCCGCTTGGTTGCCTTTCGTCGCAAGTTTCCTCAAACTACATCGCGGGAATGACGATCTTGAGGGGAGAGGATCCTACTTTTTTTTCGATGTTCTTGTGTTCCCTGGTGTTTCATCTCCAAATAACATTCCCCATGGTTTTAAATCATCAACTCTATCAAAAATAATTTTAAGAATTGCCAGTCCGGGAATGGAAAGAAACATCCCGGCAACACCTGCCAATGCGCCGCCAACCAATACTGCTACGATGGTGAGCAAGGCATTCAATTTTACTTTTGATCCGACAACTTTAGGCATGATGATATTATTGTCGAAGAACTGAACAACGACCAGCACAACAACAACCAGTACTGCATCCTGCACATCTGGAGAAGTGGTTAGGGTTATCAATGCACAGAATATTGAAGCGATCAGCATTCCGATATAAGGTAATAAATTAAGGACTGCGGCAAAGACCGCGAGAAAAATTGGATACTTGATCCCAAGAATTAAGAATCCAATTGAATTGATAATTGCTACAATGATCATTTCAATGATCAATCCCTGCATATAATTTTGAATAACGCCTCTTGATTGCCGGATGACTTCCGCCACATGTCCTTTAGGACTGCTCGAAAAAAGATCAATGATGAATTGTTTGAGCAATTGACGATAATAAAGAAAAAGGAAAATGCAAATAGGAAGAAGGGTGATTATGAACAACACTTCACTCAGCGAAGACATCGTGCTACCCAGTCCTGACTCACCCACGGATTGCAATTTGCCGATCATTTCAGATTGCTCCTTAAAGGATAATCCAAAAGTTGTTCTTACCCACTTCTGTAAAGTGATTAAATGTTCGTTCAATCCTTTTTGGATGCCTTCTGAGTCATTTAAGAAGGTGGCTATCTGTGCCGAAAGAAAATAAAGGATACCGCCAATGAAAATTGTCGCAATGGTTATTGCAACGAGTGCGGAGATTGCTTTTGGTATTTTTCTTTTTTCAAGAAAAACACAAACGGGCATTAGCAGTATAGCAATAAGAGCGGAAAGCGCGAATGGAATAATGATTGCACTACCGATGTAAATTATGTATCCGAGTGCCAGTAACATAATCAGCACAACGGTAAACCTCAATAGAAATTCTTTTACTGTTTTTTCCATATGGTTTTGGTTGTATGGTGAAATTAGGGAGGAATTTCAGTTTGGCGTTTGGGGTTTGGAGTTTGGCGTTCTTTGGTGCGGTTTCCCAACGTAATCAAAGACCTAATTGCGTAATTTACGTCAAAGGTCTTTGTAACTCACGTCGGGAAACTCAAGCCCAAACAAACGCCAAACGGAGATTTCCTCCGTATTTTCATTCCCATAACTGCTTAATATGAGATTCCTCACTATTTGCTTTCTCTTATACAATTCTTATTCCATCGCACAAATTCCGAAAGCACCCGACCGTAAAGAGGGCGAAGGTCCATGGCCGCAGCTTATCATTCGCGGGGCTACCTTGATCAATGGTACCGGATCGCCTCCAATGGGACCGGTTGATATTGTAATTGAAAGGAATCGTATCGTTCAAATCGCTTCGGTTGGATATCCAGGTGTGCCGATAAATGAGGGCGCAAGAATCAAACTTAAAGAAGGTGGCAAGGAAATTAATGCAAGTGGCATGTATGTTCTTCCAGGATTTATTGATATGCATGGTCATATTGGTGGTACTGCGCAAGGAACGCCAGCAGAATATGTATATAAGCTTTGGATGGCTCATGGAATAACGACTATCCGTGATCCATCTGCAGGCAACGGACTTGAATGGACGCTCGAACAAAAGCAAAGAAGTGTTCAAAACCTGATCACCGCTCCGAGGATTTATGCATACACAGCTTTCGGTATGGGCGCAAAACAATCCATCAGTACACCCGAACTGGCAATTGAATGGGTAAAAGAGAATGCAAAGAAAGGAGCTGACGGAATCAAATTCTTTGGAGCGCCACCACAGATCATGGATGCAGCAATAAAAGAAAATAAAAAACTCGGACTCCGTTCCACCTGTCACCATGCACAAATGGATGTAGCAAGATGGAATGTACTTCATTCAGCAAGAGCGGGCATGACCTCGATGGAACACTGGTATGGTTTACCAGAAGCTATGTTTACGGATAAAACAATTCAAAACTATCCACTTGATTATAACTACAGTAATGAACAGGATCGGTTTGGTGAAGCTGGACGATTATGGAAACAAGCTGCTCCGCCTTTCTCTGAGAAATGGAATGCGGTCATGAATGAATTGATAAGTCTCGATTATACATTGGACCCGACATTTGATACTTATGAGGCCAGTCGTGATCTTCATCGTGCAAGAAGACAGGAATGGCATGAGACCTATACGCTTCCTTCATTGTGGAAATTTTATGAACCTAACCGTGTATCACATGGGTCTTATTGGTTCAGTTGGGGAACGGAACAGGAAGTTGCCTGGAAGGAAAATTTTCGGTTATGGATGAGCTTTGTTAATGAATATAAGAATCGTGGTGGCAGGGTGACTGCCGGTTCTGATAACGCATTTATTTATCAATTGTATGGATTTGGTTTTATCCGTGAGCTGGAATTATTGCGAGAAGCAGGGTTTCATCCATTGGAAGTGATCCGTTCTGCAACACTGTACGGTGCGCAAGCGCTAGGTGCAGAAAAAGATCTCGGTAGTGTTGAAGTTGGAAAACTTGCAGATCTCGTCATCATCGATCAAAATCCCCTGGCAAATCTCCAGGTATTGTACGGAGTAGGGGCGATTAAGCTTGATGAAAACAATAAAGCACAACGCGTTGGTGGAGTAAAATATACCGTTAAAGATGGTATCGTGTACGACGCAAAGAAACTACTCGCTGACGTGAAAAAGATGGTGGATGATGAAAAAGCGAAGACGGGATGGAAATTAATTCAACCAGGAATGCTGCAGCCGTTTTGATTCTTCCTCTGCGTTCTTTGCGTCTTCGCAGAGGTTTCTAATTAAGGCCAGATTTGAAATGTGATTAGGATTGTCGACTCCCAACTAATACCTATACCTCCACCATGTCTTCGTTTCGGTTGCGACATATGGGTCGATAAATCCTAAACCATAATACAACTCATCGTTGTACACGTGGGCCGCGCCCCACCACATTGTAGTATATCCGCCTGCTGGAAGTCCTTTATAATTTTCCCATAGTAATTGCGATCTGTCAAAGTTCAGGCCAACACGGTAAACATTGGCATTGCCAGATGATCCCGCACCTGTGCCGAATTTTCCTCCCAGGACATAAGCTAATTCAAAGTTTCTATCTGTTATACTATATCCAAAACTCGGCCAGGACCCATTGCCAGAAAGCGTACGCCATGAGTTTGTTTCAGGGTTGTATTCCTGACCTGGCAGGTATGCATAGTTGCCTATCCTGATTGCGAAGTATCCCCAGTCGTTTATTGGATAAATCAGATCAGCTTTTCTTGTCCATGTATGTGTGGTCAGATTATATTCCCATAGTTCGTTTGCGACAGTATTCAAACCTGGATTATTGACATTATCGGTTCCACCTGCGATATAGGCCTTATTATTAATCACGAAAGCGACAGCATCGGCCCTGCCGTTACCAGGGAGGGGAGCAGCGAAGCTCCAACTATTTGTTGCTTCATCAAATACCTGCAATCGATTTGATAATGGTCCCCCGGCTGTCATCCCACCAAAAAGATAACCTTTACCACTAAGCGTAAAGTTACTTGCTCTTGACACTTTATCTGTCGGCATCGGCGCAGGGGTCCAGGTATTGTTTTGTATATCATATTTCCACCAACTATTAAAGCCTACATAAATGTTTTTACCAGCCTGTACACTAGCGCCCGCAATGTTGAAGGTGCCCGGATGGTCGAGTAACCGCATATAGGAATTGGTTTCAGGATTACCCGCAATAATTCTGAATGGTATGGGACTGCAGATTTCAGTTCCTTCATACTTTACACAAACAGGTCCCGGTTGCGCCCCGGCAGGAACCCAAACAACAATGCTCGTATCATTGGTATAAGATCCCCATACCTCAATGCCTTCAAAATAAATTTTTATTACTCCGCCACTGTCTTGTTTGAGATTGCTGAAGCCTGTGCCAATAAGCAATACAGGTTCACCAACCCGTGCTTCCGAGGGATAAATATTGGTTACAGTAATGTTTTCGCTAGACTTATCGCAGGAAATAAAAAAAGTACAGAGGATTAAAACTCCACACATCACAAGAATCCGTTTCATGGCAAGGGGTTTGCTTGGCAAAATAAGAAGACGACGGCGGATTTCAAAAGGTTGATAGGGTTGTTCCCGCTTTCGCGGTAATGCGGGGTTGACAAGGATAGGGGTATTCTCTTATCAGTTCGTCACCGGACTGTGAACCTGAAAATAGTACTACCCAACTGTCCATCAATGCTGATTCCTTGAAGAATAGCGATATAATTTCCAGGTAAATCGGAGGTGTAGAACTTTGCTTTCGCCTTTCCGCTTTGGTCAGTTTTAATATCGGGTGACCAATAGAGTAAGGTCCTCATGTCGGGTATACGGCTCTGTTGGCTTATCGGAGTTTCATAAGATGGGGAATAGAATTCTCTTGTTAACTGCAAACCGGGATATTCCAGCAATAAGGCATTTTGATCCAATTGATAGCCTGCGAGATCGCCCTGGTAAGTGGAATAACTTACAATGCCATTATAAGCAATGCCGCCGGCATAGTATTTACGGGTGACCACATCAGCTCTTTTTATCTTTAATGGATCAAAGGCCATGATCCGATCAATGTCAAACACGGGTACTCCATCCAACAACACGAGCGGATCTTCGTCGAAGAAAACCTTATATGGTGCATTGTTGACTTTATAATGAAATTTTCCGCCTGACTTCCGTACCAGGACCTCGGTTACATATTCACGCATAACTTCTTCCATCGTTGAGAAACGAGTGTAGTCATCCAGCAAATAAGTTTTATCACCCTTTCCATAAAAAGCAGAAGTATCTACAAAACCGGGAAGAATGAATTGTTGAGCAGAATCGGATGTAAATGCGTTTTGAACCTGCGCTCCGGTGATGCGTTCGCGTAAATAATCCTTCCAACGATCAGAAAAACTTAACGGAGGTATTGTTGTTGATGAATACTTTTCAGAAAATGGATTGAGGATCGATAGTTGATAAATGCTGTCCTTCCTGCTATCTGCCTGTATTACGATTTCACCCGCACTATAGAAATTCTTGATATCAAAACGCAAACGTCCATTCTTATCGCTTTTACTTGCAGCAAATTGGAATTTCTCGCCGGGAATAGATAAATAAGCGTAAATGCCCGGGGCTGGTTGTTGAGTCCTTTTGTCAACTATTTTTCCATTGATGAGATGCCCCGCATACTCAGGTAGAAATTCAAACGACGGTTTGTTCCCGCTTAGGATATCCTCCCACTTAAACCTTCTCCATCCCTGGGTGAGCAGGAGATTTTCAATAGCCTCATCTGATTCCTGACCATTTTGAAAATAGAATTCAGGTGATTCGATCTTTCCTTTTAATTCAGATTGCAGCCATAAATAAGTTGCAATATCAGTTTGAACCCCGGTATCTAAGGAGTCAACCCGGAAAACAGACAATGAATAATTTCCCTCCAAAGCCATTCTATCTTTCCCAATACTTGAAATATCGAGATTTACCACTGTACGCATCGGATAAACCGATTGATCAGCTTTCAACGAAAGATCCAATTGTTTTTCCGGTCTCTTAAAATACAGTCGTTCGCAAACAGCTTTTCTTTCATCGGTGAATAACGTGAAATGGCTAATGCCTTCAGCCAGTTGTTTCTTGTCTATTGTGAATTCAGCAATTCCATTCTTCAATGGTTGTCCGAGCGACAATTGAACAGTCTTTCCATTATGTATGAGCAAGTAAGTATAAAAATTATTGTCCTGGTTCTTTGTTGCTACTTTCACTTTGATTTGATTCGCCTCTGTCTGGGTCTGCATTACAAACCCTTTGTCAAAGGCCTGGGGTAGGTCTTGCGTAAACTGGATATCATTATTTGTTTTAAAGATTGCGCGGTAACGGTTCCCGCTAACAGGGGTAAAATTGATCGTTCCCTTTCCAAACCGTCCGGTTTTGAATCTTTGTATGGTATCATTATTGGAACTGAGAAGGATTGCCTCAGCGTTTATTCCATTCCCATATTTATCGGTTGCCTGGAATGCAAGTTTGCTTTCCAATCCATAAACGAGATTACCTCCTTCGGGAAAGAACTGAGCGTAATACTGAGCAGATTCTGGTTTATCCTGTGTTGCTGCTGAAGACTTTAATGGGTTCACGATCGTGATCTGTTTTTCAAAAAACAACTCGACCGGAAAATTCTTCATCCAGCTAGTATAAGCGCGGAAAATATAATTACCCGAGTTGATATAGGAGGGAAGAATAAATGATCCGCTTCCCATCCCATCTTCCAGGGGGATCTTTGCCTGCAACGCAGGTTTTCTGTCGCTTGCTAAGATCTCCACATAAGCGACCTTGCTTAAATCAAGCAATTGATGGCTGGAAGCATCCGTGAGATATAATTTGAACCATAAGATCTCTCCAGCGAGATATAAGCCTTTATCTAAATGCGCGAATATTTTTTCTTGCGGTATAGTTTTTTGGTAATCGCTGACTTGCTGCTGGAGTTTGGTCGTTAACTCTGATTGGGCAAGTAAGTAATGAGGGAGCAAAAAAAGAAGAAGGTCGGGATTAAGACCTTTAGTTTAAAATTATTATTTGAGATCCAGTTGATCATTTTTTCAATTCTTAAAAATTACCAGTATGCGGGTTTTTTGGTTGCGCCGCCCTTTCTTGTACAATCCACGCAGGAGTTTTTTGCTATAGCAACTCCACCTCCGGTTAAATAATATGCTGGCGCGTAACTTGTGTCCTGCAATGCATAAAAAACACTGTCCGGATGAAGAATCCTTGCTGTACAAAAGGGTAATTGGGTGGGCACAATCCAACTCAACACGTCTGCTCGCTGGATAAATATTCTCTTCTCAGTTACCGAACTTGCCGTAACATAACCGATAACGGGCTCTTCCGGATTTGTAATGCATTTAATATTTCCGATCAATTGCGAAGGCTGTACGCCGAATATGTTCCCGAGATCTCTGGAATTCTTTCGAAGTGTTTCCCAATATTCAAATGCTTTTTGGGTGAGTGCGGATTGCTTTACGAGTATACTGTAACGAACACCGATCTTATCGGTCTCGTTTGGCACTACTGCAACAACTTTCTTATCAATTCTATCCTGGCTGAGTTTGGTCGAGGTGCCCAATAAGACTTCGGTTGATCTGAGTGTGGTCCAGCATACATTCAAGAGGTTTGCAGAGTCCCTGAAGTAAATTTGGCCATTCATATATCCCAGGTTTGAATCAAACCATGCCCAGTACTCCCATGTCTCTTCATATTCCCAACGATAATACCATGTATTATTGGCGGGATCGTGCGTATTGACTGAAATGAACACATCGCGATCCTGTTCCCAGGTGATACTATCTATAGGTGGAGTTTCTTTTAAAGGTTCGAGTGCAGATAAATATTCCTTGCCGATAGTTGTAATTCTGATCCTGTAACGGTCTGAAGGATCGAGGTTGAGAGATACGGATTGATAAAGACCATTTGAAACATGTTGCAATGGAAAACTCCCTCCGTGTTCCGATTGAATAAAAACGGAGGCATTGGTTTCAGGAACAAACAAAACAGTGTCAGTTAGTCTTTTTGTCCTGGATAATTGAATTCTTGTCGGCTGCCCGCTGCTTATTATTCCCTCCACCACCAAAAAGTTATGGTCAATTGTAACGGCAGGCGGCGCATAGGGCTCCTTGCAAGAGTAGTATGCCAGCATCGTCAGCACCAAAAAATTTCCATATTTGAAAAAAATTCTTTTCATGTCTTTAAAACCGGATATTATAAGTTATATAAGGAATGGCCGTACCAATAACTGAAAGCTGGTATCCCCTGATCCTTCCATTCTCCTCAGTGAAATAAATGGAATAAGGATTTTTCCTTGCAGTCAGGTTGTATACGCCTACGGTCCATGAATTATGTGTACGCTGTTTTACTTTATGATTGCCTTCAAGCTGGAAGGAAAGGTCCATTCTGAAATAATCCGGAATGCGGTATTGATTTCTTTCCGAATAATAAACCCTTTGGCCTCCAGCCATATAAAAAATCGCGATTGGTAATGTGATTGGCCTGCCTGTAGTATAAACTGTGTTCAATGAAACACTATAGCGATGTGTGAAACGATAGTTTGCAATTACATTTAAATTGTGTGGCTTGTCAAAATTAGCCGCGTAATAATTTCCATTATTGATCACCTGGCCGGCAATGGAATCGTTCATACGCAATAAGGTTCTTGAATAAGTATAGCTGATCCATCCATTCAACTTACCTGCCTGTTTTTTAATCATGAACTCAACACCGTAAGCCTTCCCATTCGTGTTGATCACATCTGTTTCGATCGTATGATTCAGCACCAGGCTGGCTCCGCTCTTGTAATCAAGAAAATTGCGCAGCCTTTTGTAGTATATTTCAATCGAGGTTTCGATCGTATTCGATTTAAAATTCTGATAATAACCCAGCGAAACCTGTTCTCCCAGCTGAGGCTTGATATGCGGATCGCTGAGTTTCCAAACGTCAGTAGGAGAGATGGATGTAGTATTGGATAATAAATGAATGTATTGCCTGAGACTATTGAAGCTGGCTTTAATTGAAGAATTCTCGGACAGGCTTAAGCGTAAGGCGAGCCTGAATTCTGGTCCATGATAGGTTTGGATATTCTCACCTTTACTATATTGAGCGCTATCAGCAACCGTTACGGTTTCTCTGGGAAGTCCCTTTACATAGCTGTACACTTGTTTGGGCCCAAGATAATTGAACATGGAATATCGCATTCCAATATTCAATGAAAGATTTGAAGTGATGGCAAACCTGTCACCAAAATACACCGCACTTTCTAAAGCCTGTTCGGCAGGAACTATATCTGGATTGACAAGGGATGATGGATCTGATGGATTGTATGACCCAGGAAATACTTTATAGCGTATTGTCTGTACGCCAAAATCAAAATCATGATTGTTTTGAGGAGCATAACTGAAGTCAGCCCTGAAATTCGCCTGGTTGATCTTGAAATCCATCTTAAATCCGCGATTGGTTCCTTCATCTCCCGCTATTGAATATAGATAGCGGTCATATCCACCCATAAATACAACATAGGTCTTGTTACTGAAAATATGTTTCCATTTCATTACAATATTCCTGTTCCCGTACTTGAAAGTGGTATCATCATTCAGCTTGAATTTATCCTGGCTTGCGTAACCAGTAAGAAAGAGCTGGTTCTTTGAATTGATGCTATGACTTATATGCGCATTCAGATCATAAAAGGAAGCCTTACTATCGCTGTATTCGGAATTCCTGATCTTTTTGAGTAGCCAGTCGGAATAAGTTGTGCGACCAGCAATGACAAACGATGATTTATCCTTGATCAATGGACCTTCGAGGGTGAGTTTGCTTGTCAACAATCCGATTCCACCTACTCCAGACAATTTCTTTGTGTTTCCATCTTTGGTTGCAACATCCAGCACGGAAGAAAGCCTTCCTCCATATTTTTCGGGGATTGAACTTTTGTACAATTCAACGCTCTTGACTACATCGGGATTAAATGCAGAGAAAAATCCAAAGAAATGTGAAGGGTTATAGATAGTAGCATCATTGAATAATACAAGATTTTGGTCTGCCGATCCTCCGCGAACATTGAATCCTGTGCTTGCTTCTCCGGCAGAAGTGACGCCTGGCAGGGTTAGAATCGCTCTAAGAATATCGGCTTCACCCAATAGAACTGGCATTTGCTTGATGGTCTTAATACTCAATCTTTCAACACCCATCTGCATTCGTCGAACATTTGAATTTCTTTCCGCGACAACAATAACAGATTTAAGCGTGGGCACATCATCCTGTAATTCGATATCGAGCGTTCCATCTGAATGCAGTAGGATGCTTCTCCTGGTTTCTTTCATTCCAAGACTGCTGATACGAATGATATGCCTGCCTTTGGAAAGCGTAAGCGAATAATAACCGAATTGATCCGATACAACTCCACTTGAAGATTGATCGATGTAAATAGAAGCTCCGACAATGGCTTCTCCATTCTTTCCATCCCGGACATATCCGGCGATTTTCGCATTTCCGCGAGAATCGCTACCCGCAATGCCAATTGTTATTAATTTATTTTCTATGGAAGATTTCAATAAACCCGTTCCTGTTGGGTTTGAAACTGGTGTAATAGTTCTGTCAATTGTATCAACGACCGTTTTATTGAATTTGAATAATCCTTCAGGCAGATTTGTTTGAACAGTATGTTTTTTATCGAAGACGAAGACTTTGTAATCCGCATCAATGGCAAAACCGAGATTGGAATTTGCGAGTGCTTTTTCCAACACTTCCCTTATCAATAAATTGTCTCCTGTGACACTGATCTTTAACGTATCTGTTTGTTTCTTGTCGTAATAGAAGTGCAACGGCGCAGCTATTTCCAAAACACGGACCAGTTCATCAAAAGATTTGTTTTGTAAACTTAGTGATACCCGCAAGCTATCCTGAGCATAGAGCCGGCTAAAACTTAGGAATACAATAAAGAATAAAGCATTTATCCTTTGGAATCGCTTCATGGCTTTTTCAGTTGGTCATAATAACCAGCAACCCTTATCATGGTTTTGCCTGGTTCCTTACGAAAATTCAATTTATTGTCTGAGATGAATTTTCTTATTTCATTTTTCTTATCCCTGTAAGCATTTATCAAATCGCCCTTACCGGATACCTCGGTATACTTACCATTGTTGAATACATAATACGTATTATATTGGGTATACCTGGAAACAGTTTTTTCTGCATTCGTGACGTATTGCACTCTTTTCTTATAACGAAACAGCAGGGTAGAAGCGCCTTCATACACTTTATGATAGAATCCTTTCTCCAATCCAAATTCATTTCCTTCCTGCATGCGAACAAAATGATCCTGGCCGATATCAAAATGTTTTAGTTTCTCACCAACAAGTGAAATGAAATAGTTCTTTGTAAAATCTTTGATTATAACCTGATCGCTTACAAGGTCGTAATGCATATCAATATTATTGAACAGGCTTCCATCATAATACACAGAACCTTTTTGCATACCGGTAAACCGGTACCATGGAAATCCTGCTATATCCAATCCATAGGGTACGAACTCATACCCGTTGTACAAAGGAGCATGCTCGGCCATTTGACCAACGTAAGTGTTGAAGCCATTTTCTTTTGAGAGCTGGGCAATAGTTGAATCAGGTGCCTGTTTTTGGGCACGCGAAGAAATTGAAACAAGGAGGCAAAGAATTAGAAAGCAGCATGAAAAAGAATACATTCTATACATCATCACCTTCACTTTAATTCCCACAGTTTTGGTATAATTCCAACAAGTTGTGCGAAGCCGTAATTTAGTTGAATTAAGATAGACAACCAAATGGATGGCTTCGTTGCAGCCTGATGGTTGATTGGGAAAACAAACGATTTAACTAATCAACCAACTAACCAATCAACCAATCAACTAATTCACGCCGCCTTTGCGATTGGCCTTACTCTGCTGCGGCCAATTATTAGGTCTTCCCGTTCTGGGATTTGATGGAAGAACGCTTTTTTCTCTTGATGTGAGATTTGGTTCCTCACAAGCCATGTATACCATCACTGCAGCAAGTATCGCATTATCTCGTACATCATCAAATACGATTTTATCATATGTGTCGCGATTAGTATGCCAGGTATAGGATCCGTATGACCAACTCAGCGAACTCAATGAAAATCCTGGAGCTCCAGCAGCAACAAATGAAGCAAAATCAGATCCACCACCACCGGGTGATCCAGGAAAACGGGTTTCAACTCTTGCACGAATACTATCGGGTGCCTTAGACAACCAGCGACCGAGAAACTCATAGGCATGTAAGAATCCCTGGCCAGAAAGATTCACAACTCTTCCTGTTCCATTATCCTGGTTAAATAATGCCTGGAGATTTTTTACAATTTCCGGATGATCTTCTACGAAAGCTCTCGACCCATTCAATCCCTGCTCTTCACTTCCCCAATGCCCGACAAGTATTGTTCTTTTCGGATTTGGATAAACTTTTTTCAAAATGCGCATGGCTTCCATCATCACCAGTGTTCCTGTTCCATTATCCGTAGCACCAGTCGCGCCATCCCAGGAATCGAAATGCGCAGAGAGCATTACATATTCTTCGGGTTTCTCAGTGCCTTTAATTTCTGCGATAGTATTATAGGTTGGCATCATGCCCAGTTCTTTGGAATCAGTTCTTACACTTATTCTTGGTTTTTTTCCTGATTCTGTTAAACGATACAATAAGCCGTAATCTTCCAGCGCAATATCAATAGTCGGGATCTTAGTTGTATTTGCACCAAATATCTTATTTACTCCAAATCCATTTGACCAGTTTGAAGCAACGATACCCGCAGCTCCTGCATTTTCGAGCGCCAATGCCAGGTTGCGGTTATTCATGCCTGTTTTACTGATGCGGTTTCTCCATGCATCCTGTAGCGCAGTCCGGTTCTTTTTCATCTTGTCAAATGACTCTTTTGTACCGAATTCCTGCCAGTTGTAATCTGGTCTGCCAGTAGGTTGGTTCATTGAGATCATCACAAATTTTCCTTTTGCATTTGGCAGCCAGGCTTTGAATTCTACAGAATCTTTCACTTCAGGAATGATTATCATTTCACCGGTAATTGTCTTCCCGCCGGTTGAAGGACACCAGGCAAGTTGAGTTCCTTCCAGTGTTCTTACTCTTGGAGAAACCATATCAATATGCGTTATTCCTCTTTCCCAACCTCTCCATTCCCCCCATTTTTCATTTCTCGCGGTAATATTCCATGTACCATATTTCTGAACAGCCCAGTCATGCGCCTGTTGCATTTGGGGTGTTCCTACCAGTCGCGGACCGATGCCATCCATTAATTCATGTCCAAGCTTCTCTAGTTGGGAGTTTTCGGTTGCCTCTTTAACAATAGCAGCTACGATTAAAGAATCATTTTTCTGAGCGATGACGATTGAAAAGGAGAATAAACAGAATACGAAAAGGAGTTTTATTTTTTTCATGATGCAGAATTTGATTTGTAATTGGGGGCGAAATATAGGAGATTTTTCGGAGTGGAGGGGTTAAAGTTCACCAGTTTTTGGGGAGTGGGGATTTCAATGAAAATATTCGAAGGTACAGTTTATGGAAGAAAGGGGACATAGAATGGGATGTCTGATTGGCGCAATACGCAATAAAAATTGCGCATTAGGTTTGATTGGGAGTCAAATGATTAAGTTTTTTGGAGCTACGTGTAATAGCCGATATCTTAGTGTTGCCAGCAATGTTAGACGTCAGTACAATCAGACAATCACCTAACACGACTGACAATATTTTGCATAAATTATGAAACCTACTACTTAACAATAATGAACGAATGGCAAAAACAAAGACAACTTACACGGGTCAAGACGTAATAGATTTTGTAAACTCATACGTTGACAACGAACAGAAAAAAGCGGACAGTTTTCGACTTATTGAGCTAATGCAGGAATGGTCTGACTCTGAACCTAAAATGTGGGGACCGAGCATTATCGGTTTTGGTAATTACCATTACAAGTATGCAAGCGGACACGAAGGAGATGCACCAGTTCTTGGATTTTCTCCAAGAAAAGCAGCACTTACATTTTACGTTTATTCTGACACAGAAAGAAGTAAATTAGTTTTAGCTGACCTTGGTAAATTTAAAATGAGTAAAGCCTGCATCTATGTGAAAAAACTTTCGGACATCAATTTATCAGTTTTAAAAGAACTCTGCATAGAATCAATAAAATACATTAGCGAGCATCACGAATGTTCTTGCAGAGTAAAATAACAGACAGCATTGACGAAAGACAGAAACACTGCTGGTAACATTCGGTTTGGCAATTTGGCGGGGCGACGAATATATTCTCAACTTTTTGTTCGCTATTCGGCTACGGTCCTGGCTTGACTATTACTATTGAGCTTTAGTTGTTATCTTCATCCATAGTAATTCTATTGGTCCGCGGTTCCGGGCTGGACGTTTTTCAAATACCATCACATCGCCAAGCCGTGACCCGTTTTCGGCAACCCTATTGGCGACAGTCTATATTCAAATAACTGAAATGAAGAAACTGTTTTTTATAATCTTTTTACTGATCTCAGTAAATTCTTACGCTCAAACTAATTCATCATATCATTACAAAATTCCTTCTCAAATCAAAGATGGTTTACAAACAGCATCCTTATCAGAAGTTGGGATTGATTCAAATAAAATTATTTCCCTGACAAATAAAATTCTCGAGAACACGTACATCAACATTCATAGTGTGCTTATTATCCGGGACAACAAACTTGTTTATGAAAATTATTTTCCGGGACAAGAAGATTTATTTTATGGTGATTCAAGCATTATCAGTCACCATGTTGAATATGTCCACGAATGCAGGAGCATTTCGAAAAGCGTCGTTTCGGCATGTATTGGTATTGCTATTGCACAAGGCAAGATCAAAAGCGTAAATGAAAGAGTATTGCAATACTTCCCTGAATATGCAAGATATGATACCGGTATGAAACAAAGCATGACGATCAGGGATCTGCTGACGATGAGTTCCGGAATTCAATGGAATGAAGGAGGAACTTCAGCTACCAATCAGGAAAATACAATGATGCGCAGCAACAATCCTGTCGAATATTTTTTAAGTCAGCCCATGGCTGTGATGCCGGGTAAAGTCTGGAATTATAATAGTGGCTGCACACAAATCCTGGGCGCAATTATTAAGAAAACAACCGGCGAAGAGATAGATTCATTTGCCAACAAGAATATTTTTTTGCCCCTTGGAATAAAAGCTTATAAATGGGATAAAACAAAGGAGGGATTTCGTTGGTGCGCCTCTGGTCTTAGGTTGACTTCCCGGGATATGGCTAAGTTTGGTTTACTGTATTTAAACAAAGGAGTGTGGGAAAATAAGAAAATCATACCTGTTTCCTGGGTCGATGAATCATTGAGTTATTATTTTACTGGTGTGGCCCCGGAAACAAATTATGGTTACCAATTTTGGGGTGCTGATATTCTGATCGATAATGAGATGGTTCAAAATTTTGCAGCAATGGGAAATGGAGGACAGATTGTCCTGGTAATGCCAACAAAGTCAATTGAGATTGTTGTAACAGCCGGAAATTATTATGCCCGGCCTGATCAAACATTCACTATGATCGCAAATGAAATTTTCCCGGCAATCAAAATAAAGAAAACAAAAAATCCAAACTGAACAATCTCTGAAAGCAGGGCCACCGATAACATGGGGTTTTCTGCTACGCTGGCTGACGAACCTACCTGCCGGCAGGCAGGTATATACTGCATCGTTCCGTTCGTTTATCATCTGCATCCCGAAGTACATATCTCTTCTCAATTTCATTATTCAATCCAGGAAAAGATGGCTAACTTTATAACCTGCTAAAATCAGGTTCCATGATAAACGTGCAGGATTTTATTGGGAATAGTAACCTGTTCAAAAAATTTAAAGTAGATGACTTGCTTTTTGCGGAAATCATATGCCCGGTTGAATTAGATGAATCAGATGAAAGACTTTGGTGGCATGATAATTTTTTTTCATACGCTTTTGCAGGGGAAATGGAATTGAAAACACTCTCGGGCGAATATAGGGTCAAAGCGGGCGAATGCGGTTTTGTCAAAAAGGGAAGCATTATTGCCGCCCGCCATATTATTCAGGAAGACTTTTGTGAATTGAGAGTTTTTGTTCCCGATGATTTTATTAAATCAGTATTTCAAAAATATAGGATACCCTTACTCACTTCAGATCAATATGAAAAAACCGATACAATTATTCCCCTCACTGCTGATGATGTGCTGGATGTTTATTTTCATTCTTTGCTGACCTACTTCCGCCAGCCTATGCCACCTTCCGAAAACTTACTTAAACTCAAGTTTGAGGAATTGCTGGTAAATATTCTTTCGAATAATGTCCATCCGACTTTAAAATGTTTTCTAAGTGAGCTTTGCAGATCATCGAAGCCTTCTGTGAAAGAAATAATGGAAGCAAATTTTTTTAGCAACCTGTCGCTTGATGAATTTGCCCGGCTATGCGGCAGAAGCCTTTCTTCATTCAAACAGGAATTTAAGGCTATTTTTCAAACCACGCCCGGTAAATGGTTGCAGGAAAAACGACTTGAATATAGCCGGTATTTGTTGGAAACCACCACCAATACTATTGATGAAATTTGTGTGATATGTGGTTTTGAAAACAGGTCACATTTTATTCGTGTATTTAAAAGCTAAATATGACATTACTCCAGGTAAATTTAATGTCCGGTAAAAAACTTCTTGCATAAAAGACGCTACAGCGTCTTTATTTGACTTTTCAGCAAATCCATTTTCTCTTTAGCATTCTAATTTTATATTCTCGTTTATTACTTATTCACTAAGGGGAAAAAGTTTTGTTATGAAAATTTTATCATTCACTTCAATCCTACTGATTTTTGCCAGTTGCAATGGAAAAGATATTACGGGAACGCCACCAGATAAAATTTCTCCAAATCTGGCTATTGCCTGGGTAAAAATGCAACAAAAACTCTTTGTGGGCACTCCCGGCTTACTTCCACATGTTACCACTCGTACCAGTGCTTACATGGGACTTGCCTTGTATGAATCAATTGTGCCGGGAATGCCAGGGTATCAATCTATAGCTTCACAGCTCAGTGGGGGATTGGCATTGCCTTCCATTCAGCAGGGAAAACAGTACCATTGGCCGGCCAGCGCGAACGCGGCGCTGGCATTTATGCTCAAAAATTTATTACCTCATACTACTCCACAGTTAATGAAGTCTGTCGATTCATTGGAAGCAGATTTTTACGCCAAATTTCAGGATAGTACCGACGCAGACGAGCTGCAACGGTCTGTTGACTTTGGTAAGCAAATAGCCACGACTATTTTTGAATGGTCAAAAACCGATGGCGGGCATGAGGCTTATAAAAATCCTTTTTCAGATACTTATGTTCTACCAACCGGCGCAGGTAAATGGGTGTCTACAGGCGAATTTCCTTTTTCCCAACCAGTATACCCCTATTGGGGTAATAACCGCACGTTTATTCCAGGGCTTGCTGAGGCAACACAGCCGCCCGCTCCTCCTGCTTATTCAGAACAACCGGGGTCAGTTTTCTATAATGCCGTCAATGAAATTTATACCATGTCGCAGCATCTTAGCCGTGAAGATTCATTGACTGCAAAATTTTGGGCTTATGAACTTCTGAATCCCGGTGAGGTGGCAGTATTTGAAGATGCTTCCCATGCGGCAAACATTTCTACACAACTAATAGAATTGAAAAAGCTGTCGTTGCAAAATGCAGCAGTGCTGTATTGCAAACAAGCCATTGCAGCTAATGACGCCGCCATATCCTGTGTAAAAACAAAGTTTCATTATAATCTGGTACGGCCAATTACTTATATCCGTACCGTACTTGGGCATACCGAATGGCGCCCCGTGATACACACACCTCCCTTTCCGGAATACACATCAGCGCATGCTACCGTATCTATGGTCAGCGCTTTAATGCTGGAAGATGCATTTGGAAAAAATTTCTCATTTACGGATCACAGTTTTGATTCCAGTTATGGGCCTCGCAGTTTTGAATCGTTTGAAGCATATGCAAAAGATGCCGCTCTATCCCGTTTACAAGCGGGTATTCATTACCGCTTTTCGATGGATGAAGGTTTGAAACAAGGCAAAAAAGTAGCGGCGCTGGTGAATCAATTGAAGTTTAAAAAATAATTTTTTAATCAAGAAAATTAAAATCATGAAAACAGAAGAAAAATTAACGAACTCCACTGAGAAAACGCAGGAAACAAAATCCATGGAGGAGCGCAACAAAAATTTAGTACGCCAGGCCGTAGATGAAATATACAATAAAGGAAATTATTCGCTTATTGATGAATTTGTTGCCAGCGATTTCGTTATCCACTCTTTAAATCCCGACAAGGAAATTCACGGACCAGAAGGAGCCAGAAATTTCGTCACCTCTATACGTGCGGCTTTTCCTGACATAAAATTTACTATTAAAGATCAGTTTGCCGAAGGGGATAAGGTGGTAACACACTTTATTGCGGAAGGTACACACCAGGGAAGTTTTGAGGGAATTCCTCCTACCGGCAAATCCTTTAAAGTTTCCTCGATTGACATAGACTACATTAAGAACGGTAAAGTATCAGAATGCTGGAGCAACCTGGATGAGTTAAGCTTACTACAGCAATTAGGAGTTTTGAGGTAACCATTCGAACAGTGCAAAGTTTCAGAACTGGTATGGCAGATAAAAAATTTGATGTTATAATCGTAGGAGCACGTTGCGCTGGGGCAACCCTCGCTATTTACCTGGCTCGTGCCGGATTATCTGTTCTTCTTTTAGATAAGGATGAACTACCCAGTGATCAGGTTCTTTCCACACATACCATCCATCCTCCTGGGATTGATATCCTCGATGAAGTCGGAGTAGGTAAAGCTATAAGAGACATCTGCCCCGCATCCCGCATTATGCGTTTAAGCAAAAATGGAAATTCGGTTGATATCATTCATGCAGAAGGGCGTGCAGAATATTGCCCGCGGCGCAAACGCCTGGATGGCCTGTTACAGGAAGCAGCATTGAAAGAAGGAGTTGAACTTATGGACCGTACCCGTTTAATTAAACTTGAGATGGAAGCTGAGAGGGTAACTGGGGTGAGAGTTATTAATTCGCATACAAACCATGAATTGGTTTTCAAAGCTGATCTTGTTATTGGAGCCGATGGTCGTCATTCAACAGTTGCCCAAATGGTAGAAGCCGAAGAATATCTTGCGTACGACGCCCCCAGGGCAATGTACTGGGCATATTGGAATGCTCCTTCTATTTGGAAGACTGATTCACGCTACTCTTTTGATATGTACCAGGGAAATACATCCGGCGATATACGTGTGATCTTTCAAACTGATTGCGACCAACTATTGATTGGAAGTGTTCCTTCTATTGAAAAAGCCCAACACTGGCGATTAGATCCATTAAACTCACTGACCGCTGATCTCTCTTCTGATCCCGTAATAGCGCCATTAATTGAAGGTGTAAAGCCTGATGGAAAAGTTCGGGGAACTATTAAAGAAAGATATTTCTTTCGACAAGGAGTGGGTCCGGGATGGGCCTTGGTGGGGGACGCCGGACATCATAAAGAATTTGTGATAGGTGATGGTATTACCGAGGCGCTGTTACAAGCCAGGAGCTTATCGGCGGCTATCATTAAAGGGTCTGATAAAGCACTGGTGAGATGGTGGCGGGCACGGGATGTAGAAGCCTTGCCATTGTTTTATTTAGGGCAGGATGAAGGATCGCTTACACCGCCGGGTTATCTTGATGGGTTGGTTTTAAAGAACATGGATAAAGACACAGAATTAAAAAAGAGAATGGCGCTTGTTATGGAACATAAGCTTTCACCATTTGATTTCTTACCTGTTTCAAGCATATTTAAGTGGACAATTGGCGCTGTCTTAAGAGGGAAATTAAGAGTAATACCAGAATTTTTTGCAAAAGGAAAACGGGCATCTTTTGTGAATAGTCAATTGAAAAGCAGAATGAAATTATTAGCTGAAGCAGAGTGAGCAAACTAAATTATGTATGTTGATCACATTATATTAATGCTCTTTTTACTGGCGTCAGCAACCAGGCTGATCAGCCTCTTTGTATCGGTTGCGAATGAAAAAAAATTAAAGAAGAAAAATGCAATAGAATATGGAAAGAGAAATTCAAAACTGCTTTTTCTTTGCCACACGCTTTTCTATCTCTGCTGTCTGGGCGAGGCCCTTTTGCTACAAAAACAAGTTAATAATGTTAGTTTTTTTGGCTTTGGTCTATTTATTTTTTCGATGACTATGTTATGGATAGTGATTTTAAGTCTAAAAGATATATGGACAGTAAAGCTGATCATTGCTCCGGGGCAAAGGATAAATAAATCATTTATTTTTAAATATTTCCGGCATCCCAATTATTTTTTGAATATTATTCCGGAACTGGTCTCCATTGCACTTATATGCCAGGCATGGCTTACATTGCTCATCGGCCTGCCTCTTTATCTCATCCCGTTGACTATACGAATTGTTCAGGAAGAAAAGGTGATGAAAATGCATTTCAAGAATTATTAATGGATGCTATTTCGTGGCAATTTAATGTGCACTGAACAACTCCTGATCGACAGTAATTCTAATCAACATTGCCGACCGGGACACGACTGCACCACCGACTTTTTAAGATGCTACTTCCGTCTGCCCGGGAGCTTACTGCGCAAGGCCAAAACTCTTTACACCATTTTGGGATATATTTTGAATACTTCGTCAGATATTATTTCGTTTTATTATCTATTTTGTGGCGTGTGGCGTTATGATTTGGAGTACTTCAGATCTAACCAAATACAAGTTTCATAATAACTCAATTCTAATAGATGAAGTCTATTAATTGGCTCCTTGGTTTCAGTATGTCCATGTTCGTTTTTTCGTGCGATAAAAAATCAACGAATGATGACAATAACGTTGAGCAACAACTAAAGAAAGGTTTGCTTGCTCACTACCCATTTAATGGAAATGCCAATGATGAAACTGGCAACGGGTATAATTTAGTGGTTAAGGGCCCTGTTAAAATTGATAATAGATTTGGCGATATAAATAAAGCGTACAAATTCAATGGTACATCTGACGTTATGATCATTCCTAAGATATCGCAGGCAGACAGTTTGAGAGAATTTACTATTTCGGTATGGGTATATGCGGAAGTCGTGACTCATAATTCAATTCTTTCTTTCGTATCAAAGGATCCCCATTTATGTTCTGATTACCTGGGTTTTGATAATAACCTTACCAACTATTCAACATGGCATCAAATAATAACTAAAGTTGATCCTATGAACTGTACCTCCTCGGTAGTAAAAGATACGATTGGAAATCCATTGAATAAATGGTGTCATATTGTTTTGGTACAACGGTATAATACTACAACGTCTATACCAAGATATGAGTATAGTCAGTACCTTAACGATAAGAAATTAAAACCTGGAGGATCCGATTTTGGATCGGTTCCGGTTAAGACTTCTTTCAATGAGGGAGGACTCATTGGGGCAAATAACACAAGCAGAGACTTTGATCTTGGTAATTTCGGATTCTTCAAAGGAGGTATAGATGATATCAGAATTCATAACCGTGCATTGTCGGATGCTGAAGTATCGCAGTTGTATAATTTACATGAATAGGGTATAAGAGTCTTTCAGACATTGTAATTTCCATTTTTTTGGATAATTTCTTGTTCGTATCCCGTTAAACCTAAATCGCTTTTTCCGGATGATAAGCATCATCTATTTTTTAGGTTGCCGGCTTTCCCGATGCTCAAATGATTAAGATTTTTGAAGCTGCGTGTAATAGCGTATATCTTAGTGTTGCCTGCTATTTTAAATGACACTCTACTTTAAACGACATTGGAGCGAAACCACCGGCGATGAGCTAACTGACAAATGGGGAACTTCGGATTACTATTTTGAAACGGATGAAGAAGGAAATGTGCTAAAGCAGATACAGGTTTTCTCTAATGGAAATTGTTTAAAATATGACTTAGCCTACCTTGACGACAAATACGGTGGTCTTTCTGAAGTACCTCTCGAGCTTTCCGAGTTTAAAGAATTTCAGACAACTCAATTAGAATTTAACAAAATTTGGCAAGCCTCTACCTACAAAAGATTTCCTGAGATTGTCTGCACACCCGATACACTTTGGGGACAACCAAGACTTGAAGGAACACGACTTGCGGTGGGCGACATTGTAAGTCTTGTTGACACTTATGATAATAATCTTAATTCTGCCCTTGCAGACTTTGACTTATCACTTCAGCAAATTCGACAAGCGCTTCATTATTGTAAAATACTTCAATGCAAAAGCGACAACCCTGTAAAATTCTGTCACAATTGTACTCTTAGAGTTACTGAAAACGATGAAAGCGAGGGCGACGAGCAAGACAATTGGAAAAGAGCCGACATACTAATTCAAAAGTATTTTAATAATTAAACAACGTGATATTCGAACCGATGAAAAACAGCAGGCAACAAGGGGTTTTCTGCTATGCAGACTACAGAACATGTCCTCATCGATATACCGCTAATGAGCTGCAGTCCCATCTGTGCGAACATAACCGAGCTTTGGAATATACCATCAGCTTTCTATCTTTACTCAGCGACAGTACCTAGCTAAAGTAACACAGAATATCAGCACAGCAGAAAGCTCTGTCCGTTGCGCGCAATACTAAAGCGACCTTACTACTTTGGCAAATGTTAAGAAAATAATTTGTTTCATACTCGTTTTAGTTAGGCTTTTAATCGCTTCGTATTTTTTACAACCAATTAAAGAGGCAAGGATTTGACACAACAAAATATGAACTCGTAAAGAATTGATTGGACTTGCCAAAAGATTTGATATTGGGAAACTCAACAGTCATTGGAATTGACACAAACCAAAACATTGTAGTTTTTCATAGGGCCGATAGGGACAATTATTCGCGTTTGCACTGCATAAAAAGATTGTATTTTTGCTGAAGTTACCTCATGTGCGTTTAACTGATCCGGACTGAAAAAGTTGGTGCCGATTGCCCACAACGAATTATTGATACTTAAAAAAAATATTAATTATGCGACGCAAATCAATATTAGCTTTGGCGTTATTGTCGCTCACCGCCATCATCTTGTTTACAACCGGTTGTGGCGAAACTGATAAACGTAAAATAGCGAATTTAGCTATAACAAAAATTGAGATAAATCCCCGACAGCCCCAAGAATATCAAAAGTTCACCTTATACCTGGACGTCTCAAACACGGGCAATGCCAAATCGGATAGTATTGATGTGACGTTTTATGTCAGGAAGCTTAATCAGGACTTTAAAGTGGAAGAAGTCATTTCTAATGAAGGCGTCGATCTGGGTGAAACTACGCATGTACGTTCTAAATACGACGGGAAATGGGAGCTGCCCTTTGCAGGCGATTATGAGTTGAAAGTGGAGGTCAGGGAGAGAGGCCATTCAGAATTGATAACAAAGATTTTAGCATTTAAAATCTTACCTAAATAAATGATTTATAATTTTGGCGGCCAAGCCTATACTGGCATGGTTTAATAATAGTGTAGTTGCAACTATAAAGGCTTTGCCTGATTTTTTCATAACTTAACACGGCGATGTCCTACATAGCCCTTTTTTATGTACGCAATATTTATTACTGATCCGCCAAAATAACTACATTGTATAAAGAGGTTAAGTATTAGTTGTTTCTTTACATTTTTTATGATCGTTTTCCACTTTTGCAGCCCCCGTGGCTAAATGGCAAAACTCAAAAACATTCATCCAGGTGAGATCCTCCTAGAAGAGTTTCTCATCCCTTTTAACATATCGGCTTATAAATTGGCCAAAAACGTCGCCATTCCTCAAACAAGACTTTCACAGATTCTCAAAGGGAAGCGAAAAATTACTGCTGATACCGCTCTCAGACTGAGCAAGTATTTCGGTAATTCTCCAAAATTCTGGTTGGGCTTACAGGACGACTTTGACCTTGAAGAAGAAAGATCTGCTAAGAAATCGAATCTTAAATTCGATAAAGGCTTTTCCATCGAACGCCGCATAACATTGGCTTGCCGCCTGCCTTGTTGTATCAATTTAGAAAGATCATTAAATTCGACGGCCGAGCGGCAAGCCCTGGACATTGGTGGCAATTAAAAATAGAATCATAAAAATGAAAAGACTAATCTTTAATTCAATTTTTGCTTTATTGGCATTATGTACAAATGCACAGCAGCAATCAACCATAAAATATGGAGATAATAAAGAAGCGGGAGGCTATAAAGAAATCAATGGTATTAAGATGTACTATGAAATATATGGTGACGGGAAGCCATTTGTTTTATTACACGGAAGTGGAGGTTCTATCAGAAATGCAAGGCCAAAGATTGATTACTTTAAACAATACTTTAAAGTAATCGCCATTGACAGCAGGGCACATGGAAAATCTATTGACTCAACCACAAAAAACCTGACTTATGAACAAATGGCATACGACATAAAACTGCTACTTGACTCGCTCAACATCGATAGTGCTTATGTATCAGGACAAAGTGATGGTGGCATTCTAGGGTTGTTATTAGCAATAAATTATCCAAAAAAAATTTCAAAACTTGCGACATATGGAGCTAATCTATTTCCTGGGAAAAAAGCAGTATTTGATGAAATTGATAATTTGGTACTAGACTCATTA
This sequence comes from uncultured Chitinophagaceae bacterium, assembly GCA_963728145.1. GTDB lineage: Bacteria > Bacteroidota > Bacteroidia > Chitinophagales > Chitinophagaceae > CAVSJA01. The sequence goes on from CAVSJA010000001.1 coordinate 40,865, forward strand.
AAAGCCACGAAGAACTTTAATGCAAGAAGACTTTATTCATTATTAGCTTATCAACCTAATATTACTGAGAAGGACTTGAAGAAAATCAAATGTCCCGTATTAATTATGTCGGGCGACAGGGATGCTATAAGGCTTGAACATTCAATTAAAATATTTGACAATATAGCAAACTCTAATCTCTTTGTCATGCCCGGAGCTACTCATTCCGGGTCCGTTGAAAAACCCGAATTGTTTAATTTGGTACTATTAGATTTTTTAAATCGTCCTTTTTCAAAAGTATCCACAGTTGATATGTTTACCCGCAAGCATTAACTGCCACCAACATTGCATTGGCAAAATGGCGGAGCGACGATTATATTTTCAGCTATACAAGTCTATTGGAGGCAGCTATCATCTCCGAGCGTGACTGAACTTTGAACATCATTCGGCTTTTTGTTTAACTTAGGCGTCAATCAAATCACAGGCTTCGGGAGCCGGGCGGTACAGGTAGACTCAATGAATATGCGCGCAACCGGTGGTCAGCACAACTTATGGAGAAAGCCCCGATTACAAAGCCCTTAGCGACGGGTAAATCTCAAAGACCCTCAACATTATGAAAATACATTTTACTTGCAACCCGTTATTCCAGACACGAAATATTTTATGCCTATGACTTCAGTTGACACACGAAATGTAGGCGTACCCTCACAAGTTGGACTAATTTGCAAAAACTCGAAATCAGGAAATAAGTATCGAGAGCCAAATGTATCACCAGACAAAGTTTAGAACTTTATGGTGACACATTCAATGATTGCCAAGTCCTTTATTATTCAGAAGGCCAATTCAACAATTATACTTTCAACCTTTGGCATGACAAAAAATCAATTGCGGTGGTCACAACGAAGGTTTTATCGGACTATTAGTAACTTCCTATTGAAAATCTCGTTTTCCGGAACTTCATTTTCGAAAAGACCTATTACTAAAAAAAGAAAGTGAGCGAAAGACAAATTTTTCCGTGGGGCTGCTCTGTTATGTGAACTACATTTCTTTTACTTTTATTAATAATGTTACGTAATGCAGGGTTTTGCGTTAGCGGAAGACAGACGAGGAAGTAGATCGCAAGCTTATAAACCAGCGCTGGCGGCAGCCAGTTAACTATTCAGCTCTAGATCTTGACGACACTTACTATCAAATCACCCGTTCATTTCCCCCATCAATAGGAATTTGTGCGCCCGTTGTTTTGGAAAATAAAGGACCACACAATTCAGCGACCAATTCGCTGACATCTTTACTTTCTATTTCGGTGCCTAAAATATTATTTTTCTTATATTCCTCAACGGTAAGTCCATAATTTTTGGCACGGGCTGCAAGCACTTCATCTGTCCAAATTCCGGTATCGAAAACAGCATTGGGATGAACCGTGTTTATCCGAATTCCATCTTTCCCCCATTCTAAGGCGGCTACTCTTGCCAGTTGGTTGAGTGCAGCTTTTGACACCGAATACGCTGCCGCACCAGGACCAGGTGCCGGAACATTTTTGGAGCCAATAACTACAACTCTGCCCCCTTTCGGAGCCAACTTCAAAAACGGATATGATTTCTTCAATAAAAAGAAATTTGCATCCAGGTTAACCTTTAATACGCTTTCCCACAGTTCTTGTTTCAAATCCGCTATCGGTGCGCCTGGCGGGAAAATGCCCGCATTCAGTATTAGTATATCCAATCCTCCAAACGAGTTAATAGTCTCGTCCAACGCAGCAATAATTTGCGATTCATCGGTAATATCACATTCAATCCCTTTGTACGCATCAGCTTTGGAAAGACTGGTAACGGATGAATTCAGATCCAAACCAACCACCGCTGCACCTCTTTTCAGCAGCGATTCAACAGATGCTTTACCGATACCGGAAGCTGCTCCCGTTACCAACGCGATCTCGCCAGAGAATACGGGGGCGTTTCCTGACTTGGACATTTTTGCCTGTTCTAACTCCCAGTATTCAACATCGAAAATATCCCTTGCAGATAATGCTTTATATCCTCCGAGCTGGCTTGCCCACTGGATAATATCAATCGTATGATCATAAATATCCGCGACAATTTGCGCGTCTTTTGCAGTCTTGCCAACCACGCATAAACCAAGCTGGGGATCTAAAATTATCCGCGGGGCGGGATCCAGCATTTTCTTTCTTTCTTTTGCTAATGGTTCATTGTCCAGAAAATATTTTTTATAGGCCGCGGCATAACCCTTGACATTTCTCCCTACAAGAGGCAATCTTTTCGTTCGAATTACGTGATCCGGAGTTGCCGGGCCTTGCTGCGAAACAATGTCCAGGTCCGGTCGGTTTGCAAACGATAAGCTCTTACTATTCCTGATACATTTCATGATCACCGGGAAGCCGGCAATATCTGCCACTTCCTTTCTTAAGCTGGCAATCTCTTCAGCCGGAACTATTTTTTTTTCAGGGTTAGGTAATCCAGACGAAACTGAATTTTCTTTCAAATACTTTTCCGCTAATCCTACAATTTCAAGCATACGGTTATAAGACTCATCCGCTGTTTCCCCAAAAGAAAAAACACCATGATTAAATAAAATCATTCCCACCATACCTTTTGTAAGGTTTTCTTTAAGGATGCCGGCGGCTAACCTGGACAAATCAAAACCGGGCATGATATACGGAATATAGACGACGGTTTCTTTATATATTTCTCTTAATATTTTTTCTCCGTTCACGGAATTCGAAATCGCCACAATTGCGTCCGCATGCGTATGATCCACATACTTGTAAGGAATGACCGCATGCAAAATCGCCTCGACAGACGGTACAGGGGCCGATGATTTTGTCAGGTGAGTAACCATCTCATTCACCATTTCGGAGTCCGACAAAACAGTCAGCTCTGCTAACTTCTTCAGATGATTCAGACGGACAGGTGAAAACCCCGCGGCGGTAATCGTTTCAAGATCCCATCCGCTGCCTTTAACATAAAGAATCTCCCCTTCCTCACCTAAGATATTTTTCTCTGTAATTTTTACGGATGTATTACCCCCTCCGTGTAAAACCAGTGATTTGTTTTGGCCAAGTAAACGCGACGTTCTTACTCTCGCTTCTAAGAGCGATTCGCTGTTCTTATTCAAGATTTGTTTTTTTATACCGATGAATGTTTTCCCAAACAAGATAGGAACATTACAGAAATAATGTCTCGTATGATTACAATGGGTGGCATGGTTCACTTTTAACAATCGACACTTTAACCATATAGGAGAGATTGTTCAAGGCGGACAGTTCTAATAAACAAACCGCGCCAAATACTAAAGAATACTACCAATTGCTAGTTCCCGGCTTCATTGGTTTGCTTCTGGTCGTAGTTTTAATCATTGCAAGTCCAAAACACAGCCGCTGAATACTTAAACTCGTAGCATAGACAAAAGGATATTATTTTCTTACACAGTATTGTATTTTATCATTGTTTTTTTTAAAACTTCAGTTATGAAAACTTTTAAAAAACTTAGTCTGGTATCAATACTTCTTATTCCACTTTTCGGCCTTTCGCAGAATGTAGGCATAGGTGTTGTATCGCCTACCGAGAACCTTTCTGTTGCAAGAGGACTCAATATTGATGACAGCAATCAGAACCCTGGCTCAAGCCTGTTGAACGGTTTAAGGTTTGGAAATACAGCAACTCCTCTTCAAATAGTGGGTATTAGCAGTAATCGTGCGGGTGCAACCTCGCCATTCAGCCTTGATTTTTATACGGCAAATCAAAGGCGGATGATTATTTTACAAAATGGTCTTGTAGGAATTAACACTGTGCCAACGAGTTATTTTTTAGAAGTAGGAGGTACTATAAAAGGTCTGACTTTGCGCGCAGAAGGTAGCATACATGCGGATGGTGGAAGTGTTAATGCCAACACTTCGGTGAATGCCGGAACCAATATTACGGCAGACGGCAGCATCACCGCTGCCAACAACATTACAGCAACTGCGGGCGATGTTGTGGCAACCAGCGGCGAATTAAGAGCAGACGGCAGAGGAGTATTAATGAGCAATAGCTCAAGTCGGCAAAAGGTTGTAGCTTTTACTGCCACATTGAGTGTAACCAATTTGGGTGCAGGCAGCAGTGTAACAGGTAGCATAGCAATAGGTGCAGGCACGTTTACAGCAACCCCAACAGCTTATGTAGGCAATGTTATTACAGAAAATGGGGAGTATTTTAAGGCGATGCTTGTTCTTGAAAATGTAAGCACCTCAAATATCACCATCCGAGTAGTTAATGTAACCTCAGCTGCCATTACATTTTCTAATGCTCAATGGAGGATATTGGCAATAGGGTCATTTTGATTCCACGCTTGGGTTTTTTCTTAACGTTGCGCCTCATTTTGTAGCGACATCCAATAATTAGCATAACGCTGTAGCAAGACCTTTGTAATGATAGAAATTCCAAATTATTGAAGCCTTCACTTAATTCTGAACTTGCAAGCCTAAACAATTTGACTACGACACAGGGGAAAATGGATTTAACGGTAAAGGGATTCTAAAACATCCTGTTATTCTACCTTTTTGTTACATTTAAGTAATGCTTTTAAATCCTTAATTTTTAAGAAATCTTATTTATGAAAAGCAAGATCCAAAAAGGAGTATTACTTGGATGTATAATAATTTTAATGTTCGCCTGTAATACTAAGAAAGAAGAACCTGCAACAGTAGTGGTTGACAAAGAACAAATAAAAAAAGAAATTCAGGCCAAGGAAGATGAATTTGCTGCAATTTATAATTCCGGAGAACTTAAAAATATAGGCTATTATGCAGATGATGCGATAACCTTTTTTCAAAACAGGCCACCATTAGTAGGTAAAGAAGCAATTGTAGAATTTTTAAAATCCGATTTATCTTCAAATTCCAATAAAATTTCATTTAAAACTAATGAAGTTTTTGTATCAAATGATGGGAACCAGGTTGTAGAAATTGGCTATTTTAAAGTTGTTGACTCTACAAATACAGGCATTAATACAGGAAATTATATGAGCCTGTTTGAAAAAAGAAATGGCAAATATGTTTGCGTAAGAGATATGAGTGCTTCTGATGTTATCTCTCTGATCAATAAAAGATATAGCATATATTCTTAGCAGCGGTTGGGTGAAAAAGTTTTTCACCTGACCGTTCTTGTTTGTTGATATACTTAAAATATCAGGTTAATCATCGTCTTCGACCTCCGCCTCCGCCTCCTCTCGATCCACCACCTCCACTAAAGCCACCTCCGCTATAACCACCTCCACCACTCCTGGTACGACCTGATGAAGAATAATTTGATGTGGATGGACGAGTTGACGACGATAGCCTGCTTGACGGACCGATTGGACGTGCCTGTGGACGGACGTGCGGACGGAGATTAGATGCTCCCGGTTGAAGGACGATTGGAAGTACCTGCTGACGGACGATTGGATGTACCCGCGGACGGACGATTTGCCGATCCAGTGCCATACTTATTACCAGCTTTATTATTGGCCACGGTATTGGATGTGTTTCTGCTATTATTGTGATTATTAATCTGATTCCTGTTCCCGTTATTAATGATAACGTTATTATTACCACCACGATAATGACCACCATAATAACCACCATGGTAACCATAATGATTGGAACGATAAATACCAACTGCCATAACTGTTGCAAATCCAAACCAGGGCGGATAATATCCATAATAATAAGGAGGAAAATAGGGCACATAGGCCGGTGAATACACATACTGTACGATGGGTGCTGATTGAACCACTACAGTAGTTGTTGCCGGAACACTTACCGTAACAGGGTCTGCACCAGTATACCCAGGATTAGCCGTAACGGAAGAATTTCCTTTTGGCTCAATAACATAATCTTTACCGTACAAATCCTCATCACCAACCATCTGGATTGAAACTTTATCCGCCTTTATCTTTATTGACTAAAATGACCGCAACATCCTGTGTTTCGGTTTTGGTGACATCAACCTGGAGTATAAATGTAAAAGCGTCACCGTCTTTCTTGGTTGTCACTTTGATAAAATCAACTTTTTTATCCAGGTCTAAATCCAGGTTATTGATTCCTGTTTTTTCATCATTTAACGATTTTTCAAACGCTTCAATCGTTTTTGACTTTTGAAACAGCGTCAATACGGCATAAAGATCAAGGTTATCTCCTGGCAAGCCTAATAAGGCAGTTGTATCCTTGTCGTCTTGAGAAAAAACAGGCTGGCTTAACAAACTCATCGCCACTGCTAAATATGGTAAAAAGAATTTTTTCATAACCTGATAATTTAATACAACAAATGCTTAAACAAGGTAGCTAATAGTACTCAGTCATCGGGAAGACTCTTGTAAATTACTTATTTCTTTTTTCGCAGCGCTAAACCATCTATCGCTTCCATTAACGATTCAGTGTACTGTACGCTTGATTTCTCAATTTTATCGGGATTCGTCACTTTAGTTTGAATTGATACTAACAACTCATCTGTTTTTACTTCAAAAATTTTAGACTCGATGAAATATTTCGACTTCGTTGTATAGTAACCTGGGGTCGTCATTGTGCTGGTGGCATAACCATAATATCCTCCAAACCCTCCGTATGCGCCATATGCTCCAAATCCACCATACCCAGCATAGGAACCATAAGCATATGGCGAGTAGGTCATGTCAGATGCCTGGTGATACTTTGTCTCTGATGTTGCGTGTACCAACGCAACAGTTAAGATAGCGTCACATTTCATATCATGTAATTTCTTTATGAACACATCTTTAACTGGTGCAATAGATTTCATGTCCACCGGCCCGATAATATCCACGCTTCTATACGCTGTTAACCCCTTCTTTACTGCTGCGGCTGCCAAATCCTTCTCGAGGTAGGCCCTCACTTCGAGGTTGTCTGTGAATGCAATTATGAAAACACTTTTAATAGGTTCGGGTGGAAGCTTTTCCCGGTTCGCCCAGGCTGCAGTCGTTTTAATTTCACGATTAGTGCCACAAGAAATAATCGCGAGTGAAACAATCAAGCTCAACAGAGGTATAAATAATTTTACTTTGTTCATTTTTGGATTTTTGAATGATTCAAGTTCTTCAGACAGATCGGATCCAGTAGCCCGGTAACATGCCGGCCTAACATTCATTTACCGAAGGTAGATTGTATGCCACTTTCCATGGCATTTATCCGTTAAACGGGTAATTCAAACTAAAAAAGGATGTTATAAGAATAAAAGTTCACCAGGTGGTTCATGACTTGCAGAATAATTTATTGGCAGACGAATTTGTTTACCACTTTTTCAAATTAAAACATGATAAAATTGCAGAGTTTAATATTGGAGAAATTTCCAAAGATTAGGATTTATAAAAAAAGCTCCCGACTTATCAGAAAAAAAATCTTTCCTTGAATCTGAGCTTACTCAATCGATTGAGAAATATTATTTATATCACTGCTTGAATTTTCTTCCCTTGACAAAAATCTTCCAATAGAAAATCTTTTCTTGCTTTTCCGAAATAATCCTAATTTGATATTGCAGATTTATAAATAACGATTTGTTTATTTCTGCCTAACAACGCGGTAATACTTGCTTGTGTAATTTGCCGTGATTATTATAACCAGAGAAAACTGCTTCAAATGGAAAAATTCTGTTTCGTAAAGTCCTGCCTCAGAGTTTTTTTCAAATCACTTCCGATTATTGCAATCATGTTCCAACCTTTTCTCGTGCATGCACAAGAAAGAACGGTGACCGGTACAATCAGGGATGCCACTAAAGGTGATCCGCTTGAAGGTGCCACTGTGACTGTTAAGGAAAGCAATCAATCCACAATTTCTGACGCAAAAGGTGCTTTTTCGATTTCAATCCCCGGTAACAATTCCATTCTTGTTATTAGTTATGTTGGATTCACTACGATGGAAATTAGGGTGGGGAATAGGGCAACGTTGGACGTTAGTCTTCAATCTTCGGCCGACCTTGGGCAGGTTGTAGTTGTGGGTTATGGAACCCAACGAAAAAAAGATGTAACGGGTGCGGTGAAATCTTTAAAAGCTGAAGATTTTAACAAAGGCATCATTAATACACCGCAGCAACTTTTACAAGGTAAGGTTTCGGGTGTGAATGTCACTTCCGTTAGCGGCGAGCCCGGCGTTACTCAGGGAATAACGATACGGGGGCCGGGTGGAGTAAGAACCGGCAGTACTCCACTTTTTGTAATCGATGGATTGCCGATGGATAATTCAGTTACCGGAAGAGGCGATCCATTGAGTTTTATCAATCCGCAGGACATTGAATCGATGGATGTGTTGAAGGATGCTTCTGCAACTGCAATCTATGGCGCCCGCGGCGCCAATGGAGTGGTCATCATTACTACGAAAAAAGGCAGGGCCGGTACTTCGATGCTCAACTTCACCAGCAGCGTTGGTTTTTCAAAATTAGCCCGCGCATTGCCCGTATTCACCGCCGATGAATTCAGGATTGAAGTTCCAAAGGTTGGTGGAGTATTGGACGATAAGGGCGGAAATACAGATTGGCAAAAAATTGCAACAAGAACAGGGGTCACCCAGGATTATAATCTTACATTAAGTGGTGGTGCTAATAAGCTTACATACTATGCTTCCTTTGGAATGCAAAAACAGCAAGGCATCATTAAAGAGAACCAACTAAACAGATATTCTGGCCGGTTCAATCTATCACAGAAATTTTGGGAAGACAGGCTAACTATCGACATCAATTTAGCTGTTAGCTCAACTGACAATGATCGCCCGCCATTTACTACTATCATAGCTGATGCGATCAGCAGCAATCCTACCTATCCTGCATATGATTCCAACGGAAATCCTGCCGTTTACCTAAACCTCAATAATCCGCTCATTACGTTCAAGCTGGAAAGAGAGTTTAGCAAAATAAACCGGGTGGTGGGTAGTATTTCACCTTCACTCAGGATTGTAAAAGGATTGGTGTATAAACTGAATCTTGGAATCGATAATTCAAACGGCATGTTTGATGTTCAGTCGCTTCCAAGTGCAGTACCTGTCCGGCTTGGAAGACTGGAAACCTTTCATAATTATAACCGGAACAGGCTGATCGAAAATTATCTTACTTATACGTACAATAAATCAGATCATAATTTAAGTGCATTGGCCGGCCATTCTTACCAAAGAATTTTTGTACAGGGAAGAAATAACAGCATTAACAACTTTCCGACCATACCGGTTGAACCAAGATATAACCCAGGTCTTGGGCAACTTCTGGATCTCACTAACAACCGGCCCGGCGGATATGCTTTCATTAACGAGTTGCAATCATTTTTCGGAAGGATAACTTATCAATATGCAGGTAAGTATCTCGCCACTGTAAATTTCCGCGCGGATGGATCATCCAAATTCGGTGAAAATAACAAGTACGGATATTTTCCTTCCTTCTCCCTGGGATGGATACTTACACAAGAAGAGTTTTTAAAGAATTCACCTTTCTCGAACCTCAAACTTCGAGCTGGCTGGGGAAAGACCGGCAACCAGGAGATACCTCCAAAAATTACACAGCCTTTGTATAATTCTTCAACAGGCGCTGGACAGAGTTATCCCCTCTATCCAACAGGACCTTATCCAGCTGGAACAGTATTTGTAAGGCTGGCCAATCCTGACCTGCAATGGGAAGTATCGCAGCAAACAGACATAGGTCTCGACTTCGGTTTGATGAACGGAGCATTGTCGGGTACCATTGATTTCTTTAATAAAGTTTCCAGTAATATTTTGTTGGAAGTCCCTCCGGCCGATCCTATACAACCGGCACCAAGTGTTTGGACGAATGTTCCTGATATGACGATCACCAATAAAGGCATTGAACTCGAACTTGAGTACAGGCGTATTTCAAGAACTGGCGTCAGTTTCAATGTAGGCGGGAATTTGACTTATATGAAGAACAGGGTAGACAACTCGCCGTATACAGTCATTACCTCGGGTAATGCTTCCGGGCCTGCCGGGCTGACTTCGGCTACTATTAACGGTTACATTAACGGAGAGCCGGTTGGAACTTTCTATCTCAGGGAATTCCTGGGTATTGGAAGTGATAGCCTGAGTATGTACCGCGATATAGATAAAGATGGCATCACCACAGATAAAGATCGAATAGCAGCAGGAACCGCGCTACCAAACCTGCTTTATAGCATTTATGGCGGTGTTTCTTATAAGGGTTTTGACCTGGACGTGAATTTCAATGGAGTTTCAGGAAATAAAATATATGATTTCACGGCCAACACGAATTTTATTAAAGTGAGACTGGCAAAGAATTCAAATACTACGCGTGAAGCTATTGCCTTTCCAAAGGAATCCATCGCCAATCCAGCCCAGGTAAGTACACGATATCTTAAGAGTGGATCTTACCTGCGATTAAATAATATTGCTCTTGCTTACAATTTCAACACAACTGAATTGGGGATCAGCAAGTGGGCAAATACCCTGCGGTTGTCGGTTACAGGTCAGAATCTTTTTGTGATCACCGATTATGATGGATACGATCCTGAAGTAAATGCAGACAGGAATCTTAATGGCATTACCTCCCATGGTATTGATTATTTAAGCTATCCCAGGGCAAAGTCAATCATTTTTAGTTTAAGCCTTTCATTTTAAATTATATGAAAATGAAAAGAAAAATATTTAGCCTGATAGCAATAATAGCTGGCGGGGCCATCATCAATGGTTGTACTAAATTAAATGAAAAGGTACTTGATGAATCCTCCGTTACCGGACTTACGGAAAAACAAATCGCGGAAGGCAATATAGCTCCGGTATATGCGAAGCTACCGGACATCTTTTTGCATACAAATTATTTTGCTTTGCAGGAAATTTCTACCGATGAGGCAATCCTTCCCTATAGAGGTGGAACGGATTGGGGTGACAATGGAATTTATATTTCACTGCACAAGCATGAGCCGAATAGCCAGGACCCGAATATCAGGAACACATGGAATCACCTCACGCAGGGAGTGTCGAGGGCGCTCACAGCTATCGAGGCGCTTCCAAATAATAAAGATCCGAACGCAAAAATTTTTCTCGCTGAAGCCAGGGGGATGAGAGCATATTACAATATGCTTTTGCTGGATCTTTTTGGTCTTGCTTTTGAGAAGGAGAGAGCAGGTGATTTGTCCAGGGTCCTTCGAGGTGATGATGCCATTAACTATATCAAATCAGAATTGTTAGCTATAGAACCGCAATTGGAGACTACAACTGGTCCTGGACGATTAACAAAAGCCGGAGTATGGGCTTTACTAGCCCGGCTATATATGAATGCCGCGGTTTACCGGGACTTATATGCAGCAACATTCACGTTTAAACCTGAAGAAATGGATAAGGTGATTGAATACTGCGATAAGATCATTAGCTCCGGGCAGTTTGTATTGGCTTCAGAATATTTTTCGATTTTTAATGATAATAATCACGATAACAAAGAACTTATCTTTGCCATTGATCAGCGCCCCGACCTGAATGGACATAACCGGATGGCGTATTTTTCGTTATCCGGCGATCATTTTCCACTACCGCAATTTACTGCTGCCAATGGAACAGATGGTCCGGGTATTACTCCCGATTTTTACAGAAGCTGGGTAAACACTTATGCACCCGTGGATCCAGCGAATATTGATCCGCGATTCTATAAAAAGAACATGATAATTCCCGCAGACTCCTGTATTCCTGCAGCATCCTTCAATATTGACCGCGGAATATTGAGAGGGCAGCAATATGGATTAACCAAGAACTCCAGCGGCGCGTTCATAAGATGCGCCAATGGGGACATGAAGATTAGCAAGCTCTTTAATGTTACTCGCGGAAGACCAACACTACCAGTTGATTTTACTGAATTCATTGATTACAGTGTTGCCGGAAGCAATTATAGTACGGGCTATAGAGTGGAGAAATATGAATTCAGCAAAACGTCTTCAACAGGGAGAAATGGAGGTTCGCATGATATTATAATATTCAGGCTGGCAGATGCCTATATGTTGCGCGCTGAAGCAAAACTTAGAAAGAATGATGCGGCTGGCGCACTTACTGATGTTAACCTGGTAAGGGCTTCCAGAACGGCAACCATAGCACCTCCACCATTAGCGAGCATTACGTTGGATTTATTGTTCCGCGAACGCGGCTTTGAATTTTATTGGGAACATCAACGTCGCACAGATATGATTCGTTTCGGAAAGTATGAAGGGACATGGACGGAGAAGACGAATACTGATAAGAATAAGAGAATATTCCCGATTCCCCAGACTGCGATAGATGGAGCGTCGAATATTCCGGGTTATTTGGTTCAGAATCCGGGATATTGATTCGTGATAAATTTAAGTAACTTGATTCCCCCGGAATTTAATTGCGGGGGAATTTTATTGTCTAAAATGAGAAGTAATATTTTATTTGCGGCAATTTGTTTCGTTGTTCTTTTGAATAAAGGAAAAAGCGCTCATGCACAACAAACACTCTGGTTCGGAACAGCAAAAACGGAAGGGAAGGTCATGCAGGGTAGATTCGAAGTTTTTAGTGATAGCCTAATAAGGAATATTGTGTACGCTCCCTATGGGCTCAGCCCGACATCTTTTACAGACGTGGCGCAACAAAAGAACAGGTTGACCTTCAATTGGAAAATTAATCAGTCTACTTATCATTGTATTCTTGTAAAGGAAGATTCAACTACATATAAAGGAAACTGCCGCTCTGGCAGTAAGAAGCCAATCCAATTAATTATTAGACATTTTTCCGAGGAAGATGCATTTCTTCAGGGCGACTCAATGCATGCGGGTACAAAAGATATTCAAATTCTTGACCGTGCTTTAAGTCTCTTGAATAACGGGACCAATTGGAATCGCTTAGACAATCGCGTTTGCGATATTAATGTATACCCCTTTAAATGGAGTTTGTTTTGCGCTTTGCACCAGGCATCAATAGATGTAGATTCACAGTATCGACATCTTCGACCGGCTATTCAGGCCGCAAGGCAAGCAATAAATGAAATCACGTCTGGTAAAAAATATGCGCATTTATTGCAGGACTATAACAACGAGGTACAAAGTTTTGAAGCTATAACGAAAGTATTAAACCGGGCGAAGGAGATTATTGTTGAGAAGATAAGACTTAACCAATAAGCTCTGTTTCCAAAGATTTATTGCTTATGGGATTTAGAAGACTTTCGTGCGCCTCGGACATATGCTATCTTCCCCTATATTTGATCGTTACATTGAAAACTAAGTGTGTATGAAAAAATCTCTTTCTATCATTTCTTTTTGTTTTTTAATTGTTATTTGTCAGGCGCAACAAAGAAATACCAAAAAAACAACTGTATCTCCTACACTCGAGTCAGCAGCCGCCAATATGGATAGCTTCTTCCGGCCTTTAAAATGGAGGAATATTGGTCCATTCAGAGGCGGCAGGTCTGTAGCCGTTTCTGGCGTAGTGAATAATCCTTTGGTTTATTATATGGGAACGACAGGCGGTGGAGTTTGGAAAACTACTGATGCAGGAAATAGCTGGAGAAATATATCGGATGGATATTTCACTACTGGTTCAGTTGGAGCAGTTGCGGTTTGCGAATCAGATGCAAATGTTGTTTTTGTAGGAATGGGTGAACATGCTCCGCGCGGAGTGATGACTTCTTATGGGGATGGCGTTTATAAATCAACTGATGCCGGTCAAACCTGGAAAAAGATGGGTTTGGAATTAACCAGGCATATCTCTGGGATAAGTATTCATCCCAACAATCCCGATATAGTTTATGTCGCTGCGCAAGGTGCCTTGCACGGCCCTACACATGAAAGGGGAGTCTATAAATCTATCGATGGAGGGAAGAGCTGGAAAAAGGTTTTATACGTTGATCAAAATACAGGCTGTTCGGATCTTAGCATGGACATGAACAATCCACGCCTACTGTATGCCGCCATGTGGGAACATCATCGGCTACCATGGGAGGTAAAGAGTGGGGGCAAAGGATCGGGTATGTATAAATCAACTGATGGTGGAGAAACCTGGGTAAAGATTCAAAAGGGATTGCCGAATGAATTGGGAAAAATGGGAGTCGCTGTTTCCCGAGCGAATTCTTCCAAAGTCTATGCAGTAGTCGAAAGTGATACTGAAAAAGAACTTGGCGGTTTATTTGTTTCTGAAGATGGTGGAAGTAATTGGAGCAGGATAAGCAAGGACCATCGTCTTGTTCAACGTGCCTGGTATTATATAGAAGTTACTGCGGACCCATTGAATGAAAACCTGGTTTATGTTTGGAATTCTCCCGGATTAAAATCCATTGATGGAGGAAAAACATGGACCAATGTTCGAGGTACGCATGGAGACTATCACCAGCTTTGGATCAATCCAAAGAACAGCCAGAATATCATCTCGGCTAATGACGGAGGCGCAGCAATAAGTTATAATGGTGGAAGAACCTGGTCAACCCAAAGCAATCAACCTACGGCACAATTTTACCGCGTGAATGCAGATAATTTATTTCCCTACAATGTTTATGGCGGACAACAGGACAACAGTTCAGTACGAATAACAAGCAGAAATGTATCTGGATTCAGTATTGGAGAAAAGGATTGGATTGCATCAGCGGGCGGTGAAAGTGCTTTTATTGCATTTGATCCTAATAATCCGCAGCTTGCCATGGGTGGAAGTTACCAGGGTACGATTGAATTATTGGATCATAGTATCAGGGAAGGGAAACCGAGTATGGCTGCGCCGATCCAGTACCAGGCCATGCAGCCAAAGGATATGAAGTATCGCTTCAACTGGAATGCGCCGATTGTTTATTCGCCAAATGAACCGAATACATTTTATCATGCAGGGAATGTATTATTGAAGACAACTAACAAAGGAATAAGCTGGGAAGTGATCTCACCTGACCTGACAAGACATGATACTTCAAAGATGGGAATCAGCGGACATCCTTACACGAATGAAGGAGCCGGAGGTGAAAATTATTGCACCATTGCCTATGTGATCGAATCGCCCTATGAAAAAGGGGTGATCTATACCGGTAGTGATGATGGCCTCGTTTATATAACAAGAGACGGTGGAAAAAACTGGAGCAATGTAACGCCGGCAGGACTATCAGAAACACTAGTGAATTGTATTGAGATCTCACCGCATGATAAGGCAACTGCATATATCGCCTGTACAAGATATAAAATGAATGATTTTGCACCTTCCTTATATAAAACCTCGGATTACGGCAAAACCTGGACGAAAATTAACAATGGAATTCCCTATGGCGCATATACAAGATGCATCAGGGAAGATGATATTCGCAAGGGTTTATTATACGCAGGCACTGAAACAGGATTTTATGTTTCATATGATGGAGGGAACAAATGGACCAATTTGCAATTGAATTTACCCGTAACGCCGATCACTGATCTGAAAGTTCATAAAGGAAATCTTATTGCATCTACAATGGGGCGTTCATTTTGGATCCTGGATGATCTGAGCCTGTTGAGACAATACAATCCTGAAAATCCATCGAAAGGATTTCAACTGTATCAACCGATAGATGCTTATCGCGTTTCAGGTGGAAGTGCCATGGATAATGTAGCGGTCGACGATGATGAAGCTCCGGTATTTAGTTCAGGTACGAATCCGGTATCCGGAATTTCTTTCTATTATCAATTACCTGCCGGGAAGGAAAAAACTGATTTGAAACTGGAGATCCTTGATGAAAAAGGTCAATTGGTAAGAAGCTATTCCAATATGGCGGATAAAAAATTTGTCAGCTATCCCGGTGGACCGGATTCAGATCCCTTATTGGGAGTTAAACCTGGATTGAACCGTTTCGTTTGGGACCTGCGTTATTCAACGCTTCCCGGTGTTCCGAATGTTTTTATTGAAGGAAGTTATAGCGGAAGAAAAGCCGCGCCTGGAAAATATACAGCAAGATTAAAGAGTGGAGCCGAAGAAAAGACGGTTTTGTTCAATGTATTACCCGATCCAAGAATCAATGCTTCCGCTGCCGATTATGCGAATCAACAAGCGGCCCAGGCGGAGGTAGAGTTAAGAATAAAAGAGATCCATGAAGGAGTTAACCGGATAAGAGTTGCGAAAAAACAAATAAATGAATTATTAGAACTTCTTACGGATACGGTTAAGTACAAATCCATACATGAAAGTGGAAAGGCATTGGTAAAAAAGATAAATGGCTGGGAAGATAAACTTGTACAAAACAAAGCGCAAAGCAATGATGATATCATCAATTTCGTCAACATGCTCAGCGCTGACTATATTTTCCTGAAAGGAGAAATGGACGTAAACATACCGCAGGTGACGGAAGGTTCAAAAAAACAACTGGCAAATTTGAATTCAATCTGGCAGCCATTGAAGAATGAATACGATGATATTGTGTCGAAGCAAATACCTGCTTTTAATGCAGCTTGCAGAAATGCCGGATTAGAGAAAGTTACATTGCCCGTGGAGTGAGTCATTTAAAGTTCTACCTTCAGTATTGCTTTCTCCGCATCCCTTCCTTCACTTCACTACTAAACCTTCGATCGATGAAAGCAGTAACCATTCTTCTGCGATCAACTTTTGCGTTGTTGATCATCCAATTTATCGCTTGCGAAAAAGTTATTGATTTTGCCAGGGCTAAGAACTGTAGGATAAAAAAGATACACTTCTTTATCCAATATGAAAACGCGGATTACGACGTGGACTTCTACTATAATAAATGGGGTGATCCGGATAGTGTTATTATCAATCCAACACAAATGGAAAACCCTAATCTTTATTTTATTTATAATAGTAAAAAGCAGCTGAAGGAATTTCAGCATGCCTGGGCTTTCGGATTTCCTGCAATATTGCACCGATTCGGTTATTCAAGGGGAGTAATTACGACTGATACTATTGTTTCATTTTATACCCAGGTTCCTTTCCACAGTATTACTTATTTCGAATATGACCGTTATGGAAGGATCAGCAAGTCCACATATATTCCAACAGGTCTACCTCCTTATTACATTTTAGTAAATACTTATGAGTATGACTCAGAAGGTAACCTGATAAGACCGTCTCCATATCCACCTCTTACGTACGATCATAAACTAAATCCTCAACAGTTGCACCCGGTTTGGCAATTCATTGCGCGCGATTATAGCTTAAACAATCCGACAACTGCGCTTCATTATAATAATTTCGGGTTGCCTACTAAATTCGATCAACCCAGGCCTTCGTTGTTTTTCAATTATTTTTCATTTTTAGGGAATAGTTTGAATGCATTGGACAGGTCGGAGATCGTTTACGAATGTAAGTAGCAACTTTTTGAATTATTAACTCCGCTTAAGATAGATTGTAAACCGCACCTGGATTTAACGTCAAGGAACGACTTTCGATTCCAATAACTTCTTTAACAAATTGCCAATGAATATTGTCATCTTTATACTTATTATACTTATATTTGCAATATGCCAGGTACAAATAAAAATTTTTTCCCCACTTGTAAGGACTTTCATAATTAGTCCCCGGTCTCACTACTATTCAGGCCGGGTCTGGCTTATTCCCATTTGGTTTCGATGTTTTCAAAAATCTATTGTTAAAGGATTGTAACGGTTGAGCATCTTCTTGATCCCGCAGACGTCCTGAAAGAAGGAAGACCTTATATCCTTTTGTATTTTATCTACGACAATCAGGCATTGCTGTTTGATGTTGCAGACTAATTCTTATCAAGTATGAAAACTTTTGCTACAAGGTTTGATAAAGCAACGTATTTGAAAGTTAGTGAACTCGGAACGAGGTTAAATCTTTCATTTTCCAGTCAGTTGGTATTCGGTAACAAAATTATTGCGCTTGATGGAATAAAGAAATGCCTATTGGTATTGGAAACAGACAAAGAGTCAAATAAGCCATATGTTATTGACTTGAATAGTGTTGCTGCGGTGAGTTTAAAAAAAGTTATGGCAATATAGACCAGGGGCAGTTGAAGAATAAAGGAGTTGAAGAGTTTTTGAAAAGAATTGATCTGCAATTTGATTTCAGCAGTAAAAAGGAGACGATTGTCTTATCATTTTATAACTGTGAAATAGATGATAAAAAAGACCGACCGAAATTGGTTAGAAATGCAAAGAATTGGCAGATGATTCTTTCTAAGTTAGTAGGATTGCAAACAGGCAAAATAGCTTAGGAGTTGTGATATGCGAAACTGCAATCAAAGCGACAAAAGAAATGATGGGGACTTGCGGATTTACTGGTATGTGATTAATCCGTCATCAAACTTTTTTCAGTAAATAGACTGACAAACAATTTTAAGTTTTGAGGAGATCTATTTTCGAAATCAAAAAGCTAAAAAGAAACAAAAACAATTTCACTTACTACAAAATCAAGTATGATGCAAAAAATAAGTAAAGAGTTGGTTCTTCGAACAGACGATTATAAACTGTTAATGACTTACCTTAATGGAAGGGTTGGAAAAACAGCTTTTGACAGGCGGAATGCCGAAGATTTGCATGCCGAATTAAAAAAAGCAAAGTTGGTAAAAAAGGACGATTTTCCTCTGGATGTGGTGAGGATCAATTCTACTGTACGAGTAAAGGCTGAGGACAAGGAAGAGATCATGGAATTTACCCTTGTAACACCAGATAAGGCTAATATCAAAGAAAAAAGAATTTCGGTTATGGCACCTATTGGAACTGCACTGATAGGGTTTCGACAAGGACAAGAAGTCAAATGGCAAGTGCCATCCGGCAAAAAAACCTTTAAAATACTGGAGGTAATAAACCAAAAGGTAATTGAAAGATACTCCTTGCCCGAGATTCCCTCTGAAATTGACCAAATAATGTAACTTACTTAATAGATTTATAATCTAAGTAAAATGGATCAACAACAACTCCGTCAGACGGAGAAAATGAAGTTTCTGCTGTTTTCAGCCTCATTAAGAAAGGATTCTTTGAATACTCGTTAATAAGATTAGCGACCCAAATAATTGAGAGTAATAACGGTGAAGGTGGATCTTGCAAACATGAGTGAATTTGATTGTTCTTCTTTCAACCAGGATTTAGAATCGAATGGTGACATTCCGAACGGTGCAATTGAATTCAGGAAACGACTTTTAGCAAACGATGCATTCATTATTTCCTCTCCTGAATACAATGGCTCGATGCCGGGTCTTCTGAAGAATGTTATTGACTGGGTTTCTCGATTTCGCCCACAACCATTCAATGAACGACATGCCTTATTGATGTCTGCTTCTCCTTCGATGGTTGGTGGTAACCGAGGACTATGGTCGCTCAGGATGCCTTTTGAGCATCTCGGTGCACGGGTTTTTCCGGACATGTTTTCATTAGCAATGGCACATAAGTCATTTAGTGTTGATGGTGATCTAAATGATGCTACCCTTGCAAAAAGATTTGAAAGCAATCTCATTGCTTTTATTAGTCTTGCAGAAGCTGCTAAACATTATCCTTGCATAAAAAAGACCTGGGTTGAATTTTTAGGTGAGAAACCAGACCCGGTAACAGACCGTGTGGAGTAGGTGGGCAATCTTTGTCTTTTCAAATAATCGGGATCAGCTTACTGTGCCAAACCAATTTGTTTCATCATCGACTGATTGTCCCAATGCAAGTACTCTTCGATGATTTTACCATCTTTCCAATTAATAGAAATAATAAAGCTCAAAGTTTTCTTTTTCATCTGGTTTAATTTTATGGTTGAAAAAGTTTATTCATTTTCTGATGTCCAGTTTTTGCAACATTTCATCAGTCACAGGTTCGCTGTAAATTCCGTATGCATTTACCAGTACTCCCTTCAATTGATGTTTGTCTGAGGAAATGGCATAAAGGATTGCCTGATCAGAAGGGTTACTCTGACCTTCAAAACGGAAATATTTATCTATTTTGAATTCATCAGCAAATACCTTGAACTTGACCGTTGCGGCATTCGAGGCAGTTTTGCAGAAGATTGAAATCCTCAACGTATCCTTCCTTACGCAATTCATTCATGGTTTCAGAAAGTGTTGTAAGTGTGTTCATGATTTTAATTTTTCAGAAACAAAGGTGGTTTGCTATTGTGCCAGGTAACCTCCGTCTGCAGGAAAGTATGCACCCGTTACAAACGATGATTTAGAAGAAGCCAACCAAAGAATAAGTTCGGCTATTTCTTCCGATTCGCCCAAACGTCCAAGGGGGTGCAATCCAACTAATGCATTAAGCGCTGTTTCGTCCAGTGTTTTCATGACCAGTGGAGTTTTGATATATCCCGGGCCAACTGAGTTAATGCGAATTTTTTTATCGGCATATTCAAGAGCGGCAGCTTTCGTAAGACCTACCACGCCGTGCTTTGCCGCTACATAAGCAGGAGAGAATTTAGTGCCAGCCTGTCCAAGTATAGACGCTACGTTGACAATGCTTCCGCCGTCTTTCAACATGGCAGGAATTTGAGAACGCAAGCCATAAAACACTCCCGACAGATTAATGTCAATGGTTTTTGTCCAACCTTCAACCGGGTATTCACCAGTTGGGGCTAAGGGCCCGCCAATACCGGCATTGTTTACTGCGATATCCAGTTTGCCATATTGCCTAATGGTTTCCTTAACCAGATTCGCATTGTCTGTCGGGCTGGAGCTGTCGGCTTTGTAAAAGAAGGCCTCACCTCCCCTGGCTTTTATTTCTTTCACGGCCGCGTTACCGTTTTCTTCACCAATGTCGGATATAACTACTTTTGCGCCCTGTTCAGCAAAAAGCTGGGCTGTTGCTTTTCCAATACCGGAGCCAGCTCCGGTGATAATGGCAACTTTATTTTCAAGAATTTTCATGATATCTGTTTTTTGTTTTGAACAATTGGATTGATTAATGATGCAGAATTTTCCAACCGGCCCAGCTAATTTGCTCCGACGATTGTTATGGTTTGTTTCGGTTACTGTTTGATTATACATAATTACAAGACCGGATAGCATAGTTCCATTACGTTCAGGCGAGAAAAACCTCTGCCAAAAGTCAATGTATAGCTTTTCAACAAGCATTAATTAAGAAATGTTCATATGACCTTTACCAAAGTTGTTTTTTCGTAGCCCGTTTTCTTACCCTGCTAAATAGAAACGGTTACGCTGCCCGAGGAATAGTCAATGGGCAATGGGCAATAGGCAAAAAGATTCCCGAGCAATCCCGATAGTCCCGATAGCAATCTGGATCGGGAGGGAATGACGTCGTCAGAAAGGCTTGCGCCAAGGCCATAGCAAATAGCCCTCCCTGCCGGCCTTGCTTCGCCGAAGCTTCGCAAAGGCGCAGCAGGCAGGAATTAGCAAATATCAAATATTGTGTTACATTTATATTGACACTCAATTACTGCAAGTCCCTTTTATTTATTCGGTTCACCTGTTCCAATCTAATACTGCCCCTGCTACGGATTATTGTATCGTAGATTTTTTAAAAGCTTGAAAAACTTTGTTCCTTGGGCAGATTCAAATTATATCTTCTGCTGATATTCCTTTGCCTTTCATTTTCGGTCGGAAATGCTCAGGAGCAGTCTGGCCCTGGAGATACCTTGATTCAGATTCCTGGTTACGAGGACACGATGACCCAGGAATTCAAGCAAAGAGTCGGGCGATACCGGGAGGGAGTGTTGCGCATCAAACAGCAAAACATTCTTGATGAATTAAGGGTTACAATTAATCGTGCCGAGACTTACCAGAAATCGACAATTAATTCTGATGTGATCATTAATTTGATCAACTCAACGCGAGAACATCTCAGTGTTGTGAACGAAGGGGTATTCATCAATAAGACCCCTGTTCCATCGCAGCGTAACCTCGCTGTGTCGGCGGGTATTCTTACCGAACTGTTAACCAGGACGGAGCTACAGCAGGATGTCATCGGCATTTATGCGCGAAACCTCGTCAACTTCCGGGTCCGTATCGATTCCCTGGCAAGCGACAGTTCGCTATTGATCATCCCATCGGATCCTGGTTTAGTTAAGAAATATCTTCAGAAAATTGATGTGATCGAAAAAGAGTTTGAACCAGTTGACTCAAACCTGACGATTTCAATAAATGCAGTGCAGGACTTGCAAAATGAACTTGATCTCCTGGTTTTTTCAATTCGCTCCTCACTGCAGGAAATTGAAAGGAAAAGGAACGACATTACTACGCATGCGCTTAACAGGGAGTTTCCGAATCTCTATTCTTCTTCCCCAATGGGAGTTCCGTTGACGGATATCATCCGATCATCGTTCGCTAAGGAATTCCTTGCCCTGAAATTCTATCTGGGACAGGCATCCGGAAGAATCGTCTTGATACTGCTTCTTATGGGATTTGGGACTTATTTTTTAAGGTCGCTGAAGAAAACGGTTACGCAACGGGGTGGGCTCGATCCTGAATTCAAGGGACAATTAGTACTGAGATATCCCATTCTTTCAGCGTTTTTGATTTTAACATCGCTTTTTCAGTTTTTCTTTCTTAGTCCTCCATTCGTTTTTGGGTTCACAATATGGCTGCTACAAGCAATTTCTCTTGCATTCATATTCCGGGGTTATATAACCAGTGACTGGATGCGGTTCTGGATCATTATGACGATCCTCTTTATACTGGCAAGTCTTACTAACTTCATCTTGCAGGCTTCATTAGCTGAAAGATGGATTCTGCAAGCCCTTTCGATTGTCGGATTGGGTTATGGGCTTTACAAATTGATATGGGGAAGGAGAGGAGAACTCAGGGAACGCGGCATAATTTATTTCACAGGATTTTTTGTTCTTACGCAGTTTGTAGCCTTTCTGCTGAATTTGTTTGGGAGATATAATCTTGGAAAAACATTTCTAACGGGCGGATATGCCGGATTCATTATCGCGATCATATTTCTTTGGACCGCGAGACTAATTAATGAGGCAATGAAACTTTCCTCAAAAACTTACCGTCATTCGGAGAAAAAATCTTTTTTTATAGATTTTGAAAAGGTTGGGGAAAAAGTTCCAATGGTTTTTTACCTTCTGCTTGTTATCGGTTGGTGCATTTTGGTCGGAAGAAATTTTTATGGCTTCCGTCAAATGGCTGAACCCTTCGAGAATTTTCTTTCAGTAAACCGAAAATTGGGAAGCTTCAGTTTCAACCTGCAATCAGTGCTGGTGTTTTTTGTCATTATGTTTTGTTCTGTATTACTTTCAAGATTGATTTCCTTTATTGCATCAGAACCTGGCGAAGCAAGTTCTTCTGACAAAATTGCGCCTAAAGTGACATTGGGCAGCTGGCTACTATTGGTACGCATCATTATTATCAGCGTTGGTCTTTTCTTCGCGTTTGCAGCAACAGGCATTCCGCTGGATCGTCTGACAATTGTATTGGGAGCGTTGAGCGTTGGTATTGGATTGGGATTACAAGGCCTGGTGACCAATCTGGTGAGTGGTCTTATCATCGCCTTTGAAAAACCGGTGAATGTAGGGGACACAATTGAACTCGGCGACAAACAAGGAACGATGAAGTCAATCGGTTTCCGGTCAAGCAGCATTACTATGAGCGACGGCTCTATCCTTGTGGTTCCAAATGGAGACTTACTAAAGGGACCGCTTATTAACTGGACGCTTGGAAAACGCGCGAGGCGATTGGATGTAACCGTTAGTGTGGCTGTCGGTACAGATCTTGAAAAAGTTCATCAACTTCTTAACGAAATACTTTCAAAAAATGAAAGTATTCTGCGTTTCCCGTCGCCAACAGTTATTGCAAAGGAATTCGTTGAAAATACAATTCTATTCCAGGCATTTTTCTGGGCTGATATTCTATATGATTCCGGGCTGATCAAAAGTGGAATCATTAAAGCAATAGATGCGGCGTTTCGAGCTGAGGGAATTGTTATTCCAAATGTGAGAGTAAATGAGAATGTTTCAATTGACAATCGGCAATAGGCAATAGGCAAGAAGCAAAAGGCAAGTTGACCCAGAATAGATTGGAGCGTTCCCTTCGCTTCAACATTTTGCTCCTACGGAGCAAGATAAAAACTTACACAATTGGCTACCAACATTTGACTCCTAACGGAGTCAAGTGATCGCTTTTGGCGTGAATGCATATTTTCAAAACGTCGACTTGCTATTGTATTTAAGGTCTATGCTTTTTAGCCCCGTCAGGGGTTGAATGTTGGTAGCATGCATTAAAAATTCAAATCTTGCTCCATAGGAGCAAAATGTTAGTTGCAGGAAATGCCCTGTCCGATAAATCAAGCTTTAAGCATTACACAAATGGCTAGGCTGGTAAATAGATTGAGATCGAAGTTCCTTCCCTGGGGGTACTATCGAGTTGAATAAATCCATTGTGATTCTCCACGATTCGCTTAACAATGCTTAAGCCGACGCCGGTACCGGGATACTCATTTTTCAGGTGAAGTCTTTGAAATAATTTAAACACCTGTTCATTGAATTTGGATTCGATTCCTATTCCGTTGTCAATAAAGGTAATTTTTAAGTATTCCTGGTTGCCGCTTGTCGCAAGTATTTTATTTGCCGAAGTTGCGCCGATCCTTTGAGTTTTAATTTTAATGTTGGGCTCTTTTGTTGAGAATTTCAATGAATTACTTATGATATTCAAAAAGAGCTGGTACATCTGCATGGGTATTGCATTAATGTGCGGCAATTTTCCTGTTTTGATGGTTGCTTTCTTTTCTTCAATCAATAATTCGAGGTCAGACAATACTTCCTTCACTGTTTCATTCAGGTCAATCGTCTCAAATACCGTATTTGAGCTGGAAAGATTGCTATAGGTGAGCAGGGATTTGATCAATTCTGACATTCGGTATGCAGATGATCGGATACGCTCCAGGTAAGAACCGTGTTGGGCTTTATCTTCATCTCGCCTGATCAATTCAACGAAAGTTTGAATCTTCCTTAAGGGTTCCTGAAGATCATGACTTGCTATATAATTGAAAGATTCCAGTTCTTTGTTGATGCGTTGAAGATCAATAGTGCGAGCGGCAACTTCCTGTTCCAGCTTTTCCTCGCTTTCTTCGATCTTCTTCCTTGCCGTTACCTGCATCGTAATATCGATCCCAAAGGCAAGTATGCCGATAATATTTTTCGTTTCGTCAAAGATTGGCTGGAAGGAATAATCGAAATAGGCGACTTCTGGTTCCTGGTTGTCGCCGCGAGATAACATCAGCATTCTTTCCTTGTCGATAATGGTTTCTCCGGTTGAATAAACATGATCAAACAAAGTATCAATTCCCTGACCTTTTAATTCTGGTAGTGCATCCAGCATTTTTTTCCCAATAACATCACGATTACCAATAACGGTCTGGTAATAGGGGTTCACTAATTCATACACATGGTCCGGCCCTTTAAACACAGCAACAAATGCCGGCGTGTTCATATACATGTTTCGAATCATCGCCGCGTTGTCTTCTATTTTTTTTCTTGCCAATACGCTTTCTGTTGTTTCCACCGCATGTACCATCAGGTCGGTCACCTGTCCGTTAATATCTTTCATCGGGTGAACGACAAAATTGTAAAACCCTTCTCTCATCTTTCCGTTTTCATCAAAATAATGGGATGGCCATTCATGTGCCATATAAGTTTCGCCTGAGCGATAGATCTCATCGAATAATTCATTGAGGCCGGTATCGCTTATTTCTGGAAAAGCTTCTTTGATGCTCCTTCCAATTAATTGTTCGTTAGTACGCGCAAACATTCTTTGGAATTGAGCATTTACCAGCGTATAAACATGCCGGGGGCCTTCCATTACAGCGATCGCTGCGGGAGCTTGCATTAAAAGTCCTGTCAAACGTTGTTCAGTCTCATTCCATTTTTTTGATATTTCGATTTGTGCTTTAACCCTGGCAATTAATTCAAGGCCCGAAAAGGGTTTCACCAGGTAATCGTCTGCACCAGTTTCATAGCCCTCCAGTTTGGATTCTTCACCTGCTCTTGCAGTTAAAAGAATAAAAGGAATCCTCGCAGTTTGTTTGTCTTGCTTCACTTCTTTCAGAAACTGCAAGCCATCCATAATGGGCATCATCACATCACTGATAATAACATCCGGTTTGCTTTCCCTCATTCGATGAAGCGCATTCAATCCGTTGTTTGCAGTTACAACGCGGTAATGTCTTTCTAAAAGGGAGCGAAGATGTTCCCGCATATCCGCGTTATCATCCACCACAAGTATGGTCGCATCCGAACTGATATTCCCAACCGGTTCATCAAATCTTCTATCAGTCTCCAGAAGATTTGAAGAATCGTCAATGTAAATATTAAAAAGTTCTTCTTTGGTTTCTGTTTTTGTGCTATTGATCCTGTTAATATCCAAATGGTCCTTACCGAAGGGGATGGTGACCGTAAATGTGCTACCAACTCCTTCTTTACTATTTACACTTATATTTCCGCCTTGAAGCTGGACCAATTCTTTAGTCATTGATAACCCTATACCTGTTCCCTCAAATGACCGTCCGCCTGAATTGTTAACCCGGTGGAATCGTTCAAACATTTTGGGTAATTCCGTTTCGGGTATACCAATTCCTGTATCAGCCACCGAAAAGACCGCATGATCATTCTCTGCGTAAATATTTATAGTAATCTTTCCATTAAGTGTATACTTAAATGCATTTGAAAGAAGATTGAACACAATCTTTTCCCACATTTGCTTATCGAGATAAACGGGTTGAATAACCTCTTCGGCTTTTACTTCAAGGATCAAACCTGCTTTTTCAGTTACTGATCGAAAATTACCAGCAAGATTTTTGGTTAAGGAAGAAATATCGGTCAATGTGAAATTCGCCTCTTGTCTTCCGCTTTCGATCCGGCTGAAATCAAGCAAAGTATTAACCAGTTTGAGTAATCGCATCGCATTGCGATGTGTGGTTTCGATACTATTCCTTTCTTTCCCTGATAAATTTGCATTGGGAGAATTAATCAATTCTTCCAACGGTCCCAGCATCAACGTTAGTGGTGTGCGGAATTCGTGACTGATATTTGAAAAGAATACGGTTTTTGCTCTATCGATCTCCTCAAGCGCTTCGATCCGCTTCCTTTCTTCTTCAATTGCATGTACAGTGGATAAGGCGGTAGAGATTTGTTCGGCAACAAGTTGAAAAAACTTTAGGTACTTTTCGTCAAGAAGCAGGAAAGGATTGACACCAATAGTCAATACCGCAAACGGATCTTCATGGGCAGATTTGAAAAGTGGTAACAGGAGTCCAATGGATGGAGATTTCCTCCATTCTCCTGAAGGCAATTCTCCAAATCGTTCACTCAGGTAGTTGACGATAACATGTTTCTTCGAGGATAATAGTTTCAGGAAGTCATTGTACTTAGGCTCTGCTGTGCTGGTATTTATTGATTCAGGAAAAGAATTCAACAATCCTTCAGATGTCTTTCCGACCAATTTAAGATGACCATCCGGAGAACAGGAATAGATCATGGCAAAAGGAAAGTCCCATCCATTCAATTTGAGAACGTTTATCGTACCGTTATATACTTCCGCTAATGTTTTCTTTTCAGATAATTCCTTCGAAAGATCCTTCAGGGTTTTCAAATGTCGCTCGCTGATAATCCGGTCCGTTTCATCTGCGCATATCCCGAATAATCCGGCAGTGCCTCCATTGTCTCCTGGTATAGGATTGTATGAGAATTTGAAATAGGTTTCTTCGTCATATCCATAACGATTCATGATCAAAAGCATGGCGTCATCGAATGTGCCTTCGTTCCTGTTGAAAACAACATCTGCTCTTCCGCTGATTTCGTTCCAGATTTCTTTCCATACTTCGTAACCTGGTTTTCCCAAAGCATATGGATGCTTGGCGCCAAGTGCGAATATGTAAGCGTTGTTGTAAATATTTACGTACTGCTTGCCCCACCAAATAAACATGGGTTGGACGGAAGTGAGCAGTATTCTCACACAGGTCTTCAAACTCTGTTGCCAGTATTGGGGTTCGCCGAGGGGAGTGGTAGTCCAGTCAAATGACCGGATCATTTCACCCATTTCACCCCCGCCGCTGAGAAATTCGGGGATTGCTATCTTATTTTTTTCCATTCATCGGAATTTGCATAGGGTTTAATAAGCCGATGATTCCGGAAAGCTTTTTTTCCAACTCCGCAAGACTGGGCGACTTAATGATGTAATCAATCGCCCCAAGGTTCTTACATTCTTCAATAATTACGGGATTCGCCGCTGTCGAGATCATGTAAACCGGCGTTTCTGCAAAATGATTCATTTTCTTTATCTCTTTCAAACAATCAACCCCATTCATGCGGGGCATGTTGATGTCGATAAAGATGATCAAAGGATGAATGGGCTCGTTTCTTAATAATCGGATGGCATGTTCGCCATCATTAGCGAAAATACAATCTCCGACCGGATCTGCAGCGCGTAAGGCAATGCTGAAGATTTCCTGGTCATCGAAATCATCATCAATGAGCATATATGCCCTTGACCGGGTAACCATTTGAGGTGGGAGATTAACAATGAAATTCGGGAAAAATCTATTGCCAACAGTTTTTATCTCAGAAATAAATCAATCGATTGACCCAGCTCTAAACTATAAGAGAAAACCCCTAATAACTTATCATTCAGGAAGATGCTTAAAGAGTGGAATATGGAATTATCACCAGTTTATTAAACGAATTTGTCTGCAATGCCTACCAAAGTAACTATCCCGCTGTTTATATTGAGTTTGTTGATTGATATTTCAGCTGTCGCAGTAACCATGGGCGGCGTAAGTTTCTAGTATTTGTCATCTACGGTCCGATTATTATAATAAACGGAGCTCCATATCTATGCAGCTCCTTTTTATTGAAAATGAGTGAACGAGAATCATTACTTGAAATACCAACGAGATGATGGCTGTCACCAAATTCGGGCATAACCAATCGGACTAATTTGGGTAATTTAGGGGAGATATGTTTATGTTGTGATCAACCTATACGAAGCCTTAAAGAATTTTCCAAGCCTTTCGAAACAGCTTTACTGTAAAGGCATGTTGTTTACTAACTACGATTGTCCGCAAATGGTTAGTAAGACTCGTTTTTACATTGAATGCAATTATATCGCTTACGTAATCAGCGGGAGAAGAATTTTTCATAAGAGTGATAAAAACTGGGAGCTAAAGGAAGGTAGCTGCGTATTTGTGAAAAATGGAACTATTATATCTGAAAAACCAAAGGATGAAGATTGGTGCGTAATGGTTTTCTTTTTACCAGATTTCTTCCTGAAACAATTAATTACTGAGAACCGGTATTCGCTCCTCCCAAATAATTCGATGGATGCTGAAGATGAAATGATAATTCCATTGGATGTAAATGAACTCAGCAAATCTTTTTTCATTTCCATGCTTCCTTATTTCACTCAAACCCCGCCACCACCGGAAAACCTCATTGAGCTGAAGTTTAAGGAATTGATATTGTCACTGCTTGCGAATGTAAAGAATGGCCATTTCCTAAAATACCTGGACAACCTGAACAAGGGCAGAACGTTTTCACTTCAGGAAATAATGTATAACAATTATTCATTCAATCTTTCCATTGAGGAATATGCAAAGCTGGCATGCAGGAGTGTGCCTACCTTCAAGCGTGAATTCAAAAGGATCTTCAATGATTCTCCTGCCAAATGGGTTATGAAACAGCGATTAAACCTTGCCAGTCGCTTATTAGAGAATTCAAAACTCAGTATCTCAGAAATTGGCTATGAATGTGGATTTGAAAACCAAACCCATTTCAGTAGGGTTTTCAAAGAAAAAATTGGAATAGCGCCATTGCAATTCCGGAATAGTCTTCAGGCTGTTTAGTCAGTTTGCGGACAGGTTTTCCACAGACTCCAAACTTATATTTGATCCAAACAGAAACATTTTTGAGCCGAACAGAAACGAATTCATCTGTAAGTGGAGATACTTTTAGCATTATTTATTAAACCTTAAAGTTTTTCCAGGTATGAAAACAGAAACGATGTTTGCGGAAACAGATTCAAAAACAATTCCCTCATTGGAAATCGTCCAGGAAATAGGAGCGATCCTGGGCCAGAATATTGAGGAAGAGGAAGCGAATAGAAAGCTTTCTCCCTCAGCATTAAATGCGTTGCGGGAAGCTGGGTTGCTGCGACTATACCTACCAAAATCATTCGGCGGATCAGAAACTGATCCTTTAACCACGGCTAAACTGGTTGAAGCAGTTGCCAGGCATAATACCGCAGCCGGCTGGTCGATGATGGTTGCTAACACTTCCGCCTGGTGGTGCAAGTATTTGCCAGAAAAAGGAGTGGAAGAAGTTTTTAAGTATGGCCCCGATACTTTGATCGCAGGCGCCTTTCATCCACCAATGCGTGCAACTGCAACAAAAGATGGATTCCTGATCAATGGCAGAAGCCCGTTAACAAGTAATGTGCATGAGGCGCAATGGATATTTGTTACCGCATTTGTAATGGATGGAGACCAGATCAAATTCAACAATGGAATCCCGGAGATAATCGGCGTGATAATGGGCGCGAAGGATATAGAGATATTGGATACCTGGTACACGATTGGCATGAAGTCAACGGATAGCAATGATATAAAGGCTGAGAATGTATTTGTTCCTGACTATCGCTTATTTCCATTGATGCCTGATGCCGAGCCCAATTCTTATTACAAGAGTCCACTTTACAGGTTCCCTGCAATAGGAGTGAGCATTTCAAGTCTTATTTCACCAGTTGCAATAGCAGTAGCGAGGAATGCTATTGAAGAATTGAAAGTTATCGCTGATAAAAAAGTTCCATTAGGTTCAATGGTATCAATTAAAGAGAGGGGAGCAGTACAAAGAAAATTGGGAATGGCTGAAGCTTTTGTACAATCGAGCCGCGCCTATTTATTCCAGGAACTTACTGAATGCTGGAAGAAAGTACAGGCAAAGGAAAAAATTTCTTTAGAAGAAAAAGCAAGATTATTACTTGCAGCAACTCAAACGAATCAGAGCTGCTCACAGGCAGTAGACCTGATGTATACTGCTGCAGGAACTACCGGCATCTATACGCGAAACAAACTTTCAAGACTTTTTACTGATGCCCAGGTGATCAGGCAACACGGATTTTCTAATGATAGCAGGTACGAAACCGCGGCGCAGGTTTATTTGGGATTGCAGCCTGATTTGCCTGTGATTGCGTTTTGAACTGATCAAGACGACAATCAACTTACCTTTTAAAGTGGAGTTCTGTACCCAACCGGTCATGAACATGTCAGATATATGCCTGGATTTCCCAAATTATCCGGGCATATTTTTTTGACCGCCATCACCGTAATCAAATTTTTATTCAAATATTCTTTTATGAAAACTATTCTATCTCGAGCATCGACACTTTGTGCGATGTTTTTTTTATGCCTGTACTTTTTCACAGCATGTGAAAAAGACGAAGGAGGAGGTAACCCTTCCAACCTTGCTCCTGACGCCGATAATGGTACACTCACACTACCGCCCAATTTTGGTGCGATTACCGTTAGTGCCCAAACAGGCAAAGCCAGACATATCGCTGTAAATTCAAAGGGAGATGTCTTTATTAAACTAAGTGAATTAAAAAATGGTATGGGCATCCTCGTATTAAAGGATGCTAATGGTGATGGAAGATCGGATAGCGAGACAGGATTTGCACCGCATGTCGGTACCGGAATTGCAATTAAAGATGGTTTTTTGTATTCTACTTCGGATGAACAAATTTTCCGGTATAAATTAACGGCGAATGAAGAAGTAGAAGATCCCGAAGCACCTGAAACAGTAGTGTCAGGTTTAACGTCTGCTCAGCAGCATGCATCCAAATCAATTACGCTGGATGGACAGAATAATATTTATGTAAACATAGGAGCACCCTCCAATGCCTGCCAAGTGCAGGATCGTACTCCGGGATCGCCGGGACAAGATCCATGTCCATTGTTAAACAATTCCGGAGGAATCTGGAAGTTCAGTGCAAGTCAAATGAATCAGACGCAGGCACAGGGCGTTCGCTACGCCACTGGCATTAGAAATGTCGTTGGACTGGATTGGAATGAAAGCACCAACAGTCTTTATGTAATGCAACACGGAAGAGACCAGTTGTCTTTTTTATTTCCGCAATTATATACAGATTCAATGAGCGCCGAACTTCCTGCTGAAGAATTTCTGCGCGTGAACGAAGGAGATGATTTTGGATGGCCCTATTGTTACTATGACCAAATGAAGAATCAAAAGATACTCGGACCTGAGTACGGAGGCAATGGTACGACTACAGGGCGTTGTGATGCTATCGAGAAACCTATTCTTGCATTCCCTGGTCATTGGGCTCCGAATGCCTTGTTATTTTATAGTGGAAACCAATTTCCATCACGATACAGGAATGGAGCATTCATCGCATTTCATGGTTCCTGGAACAGAGCTCCATTAAGACAAGGTGGATATGTTGTTGCATTCGTTCCAATGAACAATGGTGCGCCATTCGGTGAACCGGAAATATTTGCAACAGGTTTTACTGGTGTTGATGTTCTCGCCGATCCCGATCAGGCCAGGTACCGCCCGATGGGACTCGCACAAGGACCCGATGGATCAATTTATATTTCAGATTCAAAGCAAGGAAGAATTTGGAGGATTATTTATAAAGGAAATTAAGGTGTTTTTGTTTCGACTTTAATGGAATAAGTTATAGGCACTTCATTCTTGACATGTTCCTTGACTTTTTCCACTATTGCCTCAATTTTTTTTCCGGTATGGGGATCTTGTATCTGAATATCGAGGTGAACGAGAAGTTTTTCACTTCCCAGGTACATAGTTTTTATTTCAACAATTTCTTCAACCTGCTCCACTTTTAGAGCTGCTTGTTTTATTTTCTGTTCTAGCTCGGGAGGAGCAGGTTTGCCAATCAGATAGTTCTTCACTCCCCATATCAACACAATCGATGAAAACGCGGTCACGATTCCTATCAACATTGCTCCAATGCCATCAAAATGTTGAATATCGGCAATCTGATACAAGATTAAAGATATCAGTCCCATCACAGCCGCAGCTGTACCAGTAAAATCAAGAATAAATGTATTCTTAGTTTCCACATGAGTCGATTGTAAAAATACGTGAAGTATTTTTTTGAGACTTTGCTTGTGAAGAAGTCTGAGCGTGCTTAGCCTTAATGAATAGCCATTAGATATTATTGAAATGCACAGCGCAGCATAGGCCAG
The DNA here is from genome assembly GCA_963728145.1 of uncultured Chitinophagaceae bacterium. Taxonomy (GTDB): domain Bacteria; phylum Bacteroidota; class Bacteroidia; order Chitinophagales; family Chitinophagaceae; genus CAVSJA01. The sequence continues at coordinate 73,907 of CAVSJA010000001.1, forward strand.
GTAAATAGTTTTGATCTCTTCGGGATTCAGGAATCGCTGGAGGCCAAAATAGAACGATAAGGTCGACGCAAAAACAAGCATGATAATCGCAGATATCAGCGTCCAGGAAAAAAGTGCCTTACCATACCCAAAAGGGTGCCGTTTATCTGCGCGTCGTTTTGAAATCCGGAGTCCAATTAGCAAGGCGCCGGAAGCGACCAGATCAGAGGCTCCTTCCAAAGCTTCTGCCAGCATAATAACACTTCCCGTGATGATCATCACAATCACATTGATGATGATATCAGCTAAATCAACCAAAAATGATGTTGTAACCGTTTTCTTAGCAGAAATTCGTTTCATAGCATTATGCAGTATACAAAATGTAGCCTATAAAGTTGAAGCTTTTGTTTCTTTCAATCAGCATTGGTTCTAACTTTTGTTCTATTGTCCCATCCTCGTGCAAGAGATAATTTCATCCGGACTAAATGCCTTTGTTTATGAGAAGCAGGAGGACTATTTTTTGCCTATTAAGTATTAGCATTGCGGTACAATCTTTGGCCCAGCCACAACTGGTAGGAACCTTGCAGTATTCGGGTCCGCAATTTGGCGGTTCCATTTTCCGGGTCAATTTGCCTGCACCTACTCCCGGTGTCATTTACTCGTTCAACAATCTTGCGCCCCACAGACCCATTGCGGGAGTAACCGCAGGAAATGATGACTGGCTCTATGGTGTGCTCAGCTTTAACGGTACAGATGGAGCCGGCGGCCTGTATAAAATAAGAAAAGACGGCACTGGTTTTACCCTGTTGCATAATTTCACGGGCAACAGCCAGATCATTCCTTATTATCATACAGATGGGTTTATTTATTTTACCGACATCTATGTCTTAAAAAGACTGGATCCTTCGGACAATTCAATAACTGATGTAGGCAATGGAGGTCTATCTAAATCCCTGCACATTGATGCCGCGGACTGGGTGTACTATACATCTGTGGGAACCATTGAAAAAATAAAAACCGACGGAACAGGCCATACGGTCTTACACAATTTTAATTTCATTACTGAGGGCACAGGTTATTCAGGGCTGACTGAAACACCAGGCGACAGTTTATTCGGCGTGAATTCTTCGGGTGGCAATACCAATGAAGGAATATTGTATAGTATAAAAAAAGATGGGACTGGTTTTAGTATCCATCATCATTTTACAGCGGCAACGGGTATCTATCCTGATTCCAAATTGGTCTATTTTGACGGCAAACTGTATGGTACGACTACACAGGGAGGAAACAATTCAGTTGGTGTGATTTACACCATACGGCCTGACGGCTCTGACTTCAGAGTAATACATCATTTTGACCCCGGTTCGCCGGCTATCGGTCAACCTTTTGGAAATATTTCCATTGCAGCCAATGGAAGGATCTTCGGAACTTTTTATCAGCATTATTACTCAGCAGGAACACCATATAAACTATACAAATTAGATACAAGCGGTGCCAATTTTGAGGCCTTCCTTAATGTAGCCAATAATAATCAGCGTGATTATGGTCATTTGAATCAGGACCTCCTGTTGACGGATAATTATGAAAGAATTTTTCTTGTTACGCAGGAAATGGGGCGGCACGATGGAGGTGTGATTAGCCAATTTGACACATTGGGTGATCCATTTCCGGGTGCGTATCATTTCGGGTATTCACTTAACGGTTTCAGACCCACCGCAGGAATTATAAAAGGTACAGATGGAAAATTATACGGCACCGCCATGATAGGTGGAACTGAAGGTGCTGGTATTCTTTATTCAGTGAATGCAGACGGCACATCCTATACAAGGCTCCATGAATTTACTGACGCCGAAGGGTATGAGCTTTCAGGAAAATTACTCGAAGCCAGCGACGGGAAATTGTATGGAACCAGTGCGCAAAGCACCACAAGTAACGGAACCATTTATCGCATCAACAAAAACGGGACGGGCTTTGAGATCATTTATTCTTACCTGGATGTCGCTAATGGATATAACCCACTTGGCAGCCTGGTAGAAGATAATACCGGGATGCTCTATGGTGTTACCTTCTACAGCACGCCGGGAGGAGGAGTTGTTTTCAAGATAAATAAGGACGGCACCGGATACACTGTCCTGAAAACATTTGACGGTGCTGGTATTCATAATCCGGCCACAGGACTTACCATTTCAGGGGATTATCTCTATGGTGCCTGCACATTCGGAGGCCCTCAATTCAAAGGAGGTGTTTTCCGGATCAAAAAAGATGGAACAGGGTATCAGGAATTACACATTTTTAGCGGTGCTTCGGATGGAAGCAATCCCTGGACGGCTCCTATTGTCGCAAGTAATGGAAAACTCTATGGGACGACTTATGCCGGTGGTGATAATTTCAGCGGCACGCTTTACAGCATGGATACTACAGGAGCTAATTATACTATCCATCGGCATTTTTTGGATACTACTGATGGTACCACCCCTTATTCTGGTGTGATTCAGGCCAGTGACGGTCTGCTTTATGGCAGCACATCCTACTGCTATATCGACGGAAGTTTTGGAGGTACGATCTACAGGCTTAATCTTGACGGTTCTGGATTTACCGTTGTCAAAGTGTTTAGCGAAGTCACTGAAGGGCAAACTTCAATTGGCGCGCTTGTTGATCTGGTAAGTGCTGCTACACCTGTTCAATGGATCAGCTTCAATGCGAGGAAAAGAGACGGCTCTGTATTGCTAACCTGGGAAACCGCGCAGGAACAAAACAGCAAAAATTTTGAAATTGAAAGATCCTCCGATGGTAGAAGATTTAGCAGGATCGGCGCAGTAGCTGCTGCGGGAAACAGTAATGCCATCAGCAGGTATTCCTACATTGATGATTTGCCTGTTAAAGGTTTGAATTACTATCGCCTGAAACAAATTGACCTGGATGCAAAATTCGCTTACTCAGAAGTTGCAAAGGTGAATTTTGATGGCATGGAAAGACTCTTAGTATTTCCGAATCCCGCTATAGATCAGTTAACCGTGCAGTTGCCGGTAAGCAAAAGGTTTACATCCGCACATGTTTTGGATGCAACGGGAAAACTCGTGATGCAAAAAGAAATGGCTTCTGCTTCAGGCACTCTTGTGCTCGATATCCGGAACCTGTCTCCGGGATGGTATGTTCTACAACTCAGAGGAGAAAAAACTATTCAACTGAAATTTTTGAAGATTCAAGAATAGATTGTGAGGTACGGTAAAGCCGGAAGGTGAACCTTGCGGCTTTTATTTTTGCCTCTCCCTCATGCGATTTGAATTTCAAATTTTCAATATGTTAGCCTATATTTGCAGCCCATTTCAAATGGCCCCATAGCTCAACTGAATAGAGCACTTGACTACGGATCAAGAGGTTTCAGGTTTGAATCCTGATGGGGTCACGAGGCCACGTTTTCACGTGGCTTTTTTTGTTTTTGTAGCTCACCTGAATAGAGCATCCCGCCAACGGCGGGAAGGTTTCAGGTTTGAATCCTGACGGGATAACAAAAGCTCCATCTTTTGATGGAGCTTTTCTATTTGAATCTATGTAGATCTCGTCGAAGTTAAAATCCAAGTCCAATCGCAAACCCTCGCACTGCATTTGGAAACATTGACAACTGCGTTGCTGCACCTGTCATCAGATTAATCGAGTAAATTCTGTAATTACTTCCTACAGTTACCAACGCGTATGCTTTATTGGTAGTTCCACCGATATCAAAACCATTTTCTGTTCCAATATCTATTCCCAGGTTGCCAACTTCAACAAGTGTTCCATTGTTAGGAGGATTTTGAGCAAATAGTTTATCCGTTGCCGGATCAATATCAAATAAAGTTGTAGATGTTGCACCAGGAAAATTATTTGTGTATGCTGCTGCAGAAACGGCTGGCGTACCAGGATTTAGTGCCGAATCAACGGACGCAATACCACCGGTAATGGGATTTAATCTTAAGTTCTGACCAGTATTGCTGACCACTCTTATTCTATCCACAGTTGGATTGAAATCAAATCCGAATGAGGTTCCTGCCAATAGTGTAGTAAATGGATTTGTTCCTACAACTGTTGCAGCTCCGCTTGACATATTGATTGTGTACAAGCGACTTGTGCTTCCAAGAGCGAATAGTTGACCAGTTGCGGGACGCATATCAATGCCCAGTATATTTTCACCTGCTTGTAAACCTGTGATGGCCTTATTCACTGGAGTACCAGGAGAATTGAAATTGAAAATTTGAAGATTGTTTGAATTATCGACAGCATAGGCAACCGGGTTCGTTGGAATTGCAAGACCAATAATTGGATTACTGAGATTTCCAAGATTGACTGCTTTACCCGAAGTAAGATCAATATGAAACAATACATTTTTCATCCCTGTTTTTATGCTGGCCAGTGCTACCTTATTATCAGGTGAAATGTCAAAACCAGCATCTGATGTAGCATCTGCCGTGATCATCAATGAACCAATTTCAACCAATGTTCCCGAATTCGGTGGATCTTGTTTGAAAAGCTTATTTGATGCCAGGTCAATATCGAATAGTGTGGTTGTGCTGGCTCCGGCTGTGTTATTATTGTAAGCAACCGCGCCAATCATGGGACTCCCAGGATTGATTGTTCCATCAGTTGCTGCGACCGTGCCCGTTTCTGGATTCAATCTTAGGTTTTGTCCTGAAGATGTTACGACGCGTATTCTGTCGACAGTTGGATTAAAATCAAATCCTGCAATAGATCCACTTAGTGCAGGTGTGAATGATCCGGCTCCTAATGCCGTGGCTGCTCCTGTTTCATGATTGATTATATAGATCCTGCTACTCTTTCCAAGTCCGTACAGTTGTCCGGTAGCGGGCCGGAAATCAATTGCAATAATGTTTTCTTCTCCCTGAAGGCCCGTTATATTGATTGTTGCCAATGGTGTTTGAGAATTTTTCGCATTTAGTTTAATCAATTGATTCGATGAACCTAGTCCGTAAAAAACAAGGTCAGGTTTAAATACATCGGGGATTTCATCTTTTTTGCATCCAGCAAATAAAATTGACAAGGCGATAAAAATCGTAATCACTGGGATTACAAGTAGTTTTTTCATAACAATCCAGTTTATGAAATTCAACTACGAAAAATAAATCTGGTTAGATTTTTAATACAAAAAGCTTATAACTTTCCCTTATGAAATTGCTCACCGTCTCCACGCTGCTTTGGCTGTTGCATACTTCAACCAGTGCTCAACACATTCAACACGACCTGCCACGAAAAATCGACCCAAATGGTTTTTATTTGTTCTACCTGCATGGCGGTGTTGTCACAGTCAAGGGTGACAATGCTATTAATGATCCCGTCCCGGAGTATGGTCCATATCAATATTCGCGTATACTGGATACGCTATCTGCCCATGGATTTTATGTAATCAGTGAAAGAAGGTTGCCAGGTATTGATGATTCGGTATATGCTCGAAAAATAGCGCAGCAGGTTGACAGCTTGTTGAAAGCAAAAGTATCTGTAAGGAATATTATCCTTGTGGGCGCATCAGCGGGATCAAATATTGTTTTGCATGCATCCGACAGATTAAAAAATCCTGAAATGAAATATGTGATTATGGGCGGCTGTTCACCGGACATATATAAATATTACCTGAATATCCAATTAACTGGGTACTTTTTTTCTATTGTTGAATCATCAGATTCTCGCGGCACTTGCAGCAAAATTTTTGAAAACCGCAAGGAGGTAAAAACTTTCCAGGAGGCCATACTTGCCACAGGCTTAAATCATGGTTTCATTTATAAGCCATTTGCCGCCTGGATCGATCCGCTGTTACAATGGTTCCAGATTTATGCTTCCGGTTATAGAGCGAGAAAACCGACGCTAATAGATGGCCATTAGTGTGACGAAGAAAAAACCATTAACCACGTAATTATAATTATAACCTTCGACTAAGGGTAAATTCTTAAAAATTTACTTGTTTCTAAGTATCTGAACCTTAACCAGTCTACGGAAATTACCGTGAAAAAAGGTAAATACACTTGCAAAAGCTTGCATTTTTACGAAATGCGTATTTTCTTTGTGTCTGCATCCAAGTAAATCCTTAGAAAAGCCGGGAATCTAAAAAGTCCGAAAAACCAGATCAGAATCCTTTAGAAAACTAAATTGATCCCGACTATGAAACATTTATCTACTTCACTTCAAGGAATTATTTCCTTTTTCCAGTTTCAAGACGGGCGCTATATTCTTAATAGCTTGACTATTAAACAATAGCATTCCAAGGGCAAAAATTTCTAAGCCCAGAATTCAATCTAAGTTTCTTAAGGCTCTGAAGATCAAGAGAGCAAGATTTCGAACCCTTTTTAAAATGAATGAAATGAAAAGATCTGTACCCCAAATCGGTTTTAAAAAACACCTGTTGCTTATTGCGATAGCTGTTTTGACTTTCTTTAGTGTATCAGCGCAGCTTGACCGGGCTGGGTTTCATGCCAATTTTGGAGTTGATGCGGACACACGTGCCGGCGCTACAAAGTATGGTACCGTGCCTTCTCCAAACGTTGGAGACGACTGGTTTACTTTAGTTGGCATTGGCAGAGGAGTTATCGATACTTCAAATGCCGCTTTTTATAAGTCCCAACTACAAAACAACAAAAACATCAGTTTCACAAAATATATGTCTGCGCCAGCATTTTCTGCCGTAGGCAATAAACTTTGGCTGGATGCTGTGTATCTGCGCGATTATACCGATGCGAACGGCGCAAGAGATTCCACTATTTTCGGTTCTACGTCCGGTAGTGCATCTAACCCTGCCAGTTGGGATGGAAGAACGGGAAGCCTTGATAATTACGCTGACATCATTGACGCCTATGCGCATTTCAGAAGAGATGGCCTTAATATCAAAGATTCATTGTGGTTTTATACCGGTATCAGTACAGCGGGCACGAATGACGAACGTACTTTTAATATTGAGTTGTTTAAGAAACGTGTTTCATATGATATCAGAAATGAAAGGTTCACGACTGAGGGCCTGAACGGTGGAAGAACGGAGTGGCTTTTTGATATTTTCGGAAATATCATTCAAACAGGAGATGTTAACATATCTGTTTCTTATGAACAAGGTCGTGAGCCGGTTATAGAAGTGCATCTCTGGGTAAGCCGTATAACATATCAAACGACAAGACCCAGGTTGTTCAACTTTGGCGACAACTATGAGGGAGGATGGCTCTATGGTTATGCTTCCGTTGAATCGAAAGCCAATACGACGAACTTTGGATCAGGACAAGGTAATTATGGACACGGATATAGTACCGATACAACTTATTCTACGCCGTGGGGAACAGTGAATACATCAGGAGTTTGGTCACGCAGATATAATCAAGCACAATTTGTTGAGTTAGGATTAAACCTTACAAGAATTGGTATCGATCCTTCTTTATACAGTACTTTAAATGCCTGTGATCGTTTATTTCAGTCAATATTCTTTAAAACAAGATCGGCGCATTCATGTAGTGAAGATATGGTGGATTTCGCCGGACCTGTACAACTTACAACCCCAACACTTAATTACAATACAATAGACAATGCAGATACTTTGACCTGTACGAATCCAGTCCGTGCAATTGCTGTTAATAATCCGACAAACGTTGGTGTATTCAGCTGGAGCACCCTGGATGGAAATATTGCTGGTTGTAACCACGATGGTAGTGCCATCGAGGTCGACAAAGGAGGTCAATATATCTTAACAGCAAGGTTGGCTGCAGGATGTGCTGCAACCCGCGTTGAATTCGTCCAGGTGCTTGAAGATAAGACGCCGCCTGTTGCCACTGCAGATATAACAATGACTCCCGAAGGAGAACTTCAATTGCTTGGTGGAGATCCGATACTAAGTAATATACCAACGCGTTTTGGCTGTTCTAAAGGTCTCGAATGGGACTGGAAAGGACCTAACGCTTTTACTTCAACAGAGCAAAACCCAATTTTAAATACCGAATGGTTATGGGGTGCTTACTACCTTACGTTGAAAGAACTTCGTAACGGATGTGTGGCTCGTGCTACTTTGGATATGAGCTTTGAAGCAAATCAGAATGGTGTAGCCATCGAAGAAACCATTGGCGCAGGAAAAATGTCTTTGCGCAAAATTGGCACCGGTCTCTATTTGACCGCAAGTCAAAAGGAATCTTCTCAAGCTGTGGTTGCATTTTATTCAACAAACGGACAACTATTAGGTCAGCAGAATATTGATCTTAATCAAGGTAATTCAACAATTGCGCTTAAGCTAGCCGCGACTAACCAGGTTAGAGTTGTAGCAGTGTATAAGGGTAAGCAATTGGTATTTACCCGCAAAATTAATCACTAATCTGAGCGTTATTAATCCGTATATGAAAAAGGCAATAGTTTACCTATTTATAGCATGCGGATTTCTACTAATCCCCAACGTAATGCAGGCTGGTAACTTTACGGTTACCAGCACTGCCGATTCGGGACCAGGTAGTTTGCGTCAGGCTATCATCGATGCTAACGGAACCCCGGGAATTGATACGATCCGCTTTCAGATACTTACTGGTGGTGGAAACCTATTCGAAGGCACAGTTCCCAACAGCTATGCAGTTATTGAAATAAATACTGCATTGCCTGTTATCACCGGAGCTCTTTTTATTGATGGGAGCACGCAAACTAATAGCAATACCGGAACTACAGCCGCGCAGTTAGTTGGTGTAGACAATATAAGTTTAGCGACTATTCCCTATCCAGATGTTTATCTGGTTCCATCTGCAAGTTTTGTTTTTAATTCCAGCCCAGCTGGCGTTGCCTCCAATGGTATTTCAATTGATGGTGCAGGTGTTACAATAAAAGGAATTGCCATCTCCGGATTTGGAAATTCAAACAACAATGGAGGAAATGCTTCTGCCCATTCTGATATTTCCGTATTGCGATCTCCTACTGTGCGTACCGCAAATATCACAATAACGCAGTGCTTCCTTTCCTGTGATCCTTTAGGTCTGTTTCCCGCAGCTGCACATCGGAGGTCAAGAGCAAATGGCATCCTTGTCTTAGGGCAAAATCATACCGGATCTATTACAAGTAACTACATTGCTCATTCCGGTACATATGGGATCCATTTTAATGGAAATACCGATAATCTGGGAGTCGGACCTGCAAGTACAACAATTGGTAACAGGAATTGGACAATTTCAGGCAATATTATTCACACTGTGACCACGAATGCTATCATTAATCCAATTACAAGGGTTAATGACGGTATTAACCTGATGAAATGTGTAAACTTCAGGGTATTGAATAACTATATAAATGATGTGGAACAATCTGGTATTGATATTGGATACAATTCAGATTCGAATTATGTTGAAAACAATACAATAACCGGAATTACAAGAACAAATGCCTTCGGCGGTATACAATGCGGATTGAGAATAGGGTTGTGTTCTGAAAAGGATACACTTATAAAAAATATTATTGCGAACAATAGTAGTACGATCTTAGACGCCGGAATTTGGTTAGATGAAAGTACATTGATACAGACAGGCGTTATAATAAAAAATAACTCGGATAACCTGATCCAGGAAAACCGGATCCATGATAACAACAGTTCTGGAATTGTATTAAGCAACAATTCCACGGCCGGCTGTTTTAACAACAAGTTCACCAGAAATTCTATTTATAATAATGTTGGCCTGGGTATTGATTTAAATTACAACGGTACCGCGGGTCCTACACTCATTTCGTTTAATGACAATACTGATCCGGATGCAGGGCCCAATAACATACAGAATTTTCCCATGATTGACTCAGTGCGGTTAATGCCCGGTAACCAGGTTGCTATTTTCGGAAAGGCTCCCGCAGGAAGCACTGTGGAGTTCTTTATAACCGACGGTATGTTAAACAATCATGGCGGTGCCTTACTAAATTATGGTGAGGGTAGAACATATGTGGGAACTGCCGTGGAAGGAAGTGCACAAGACTTAGCAGGTGGCACAGCTGCCTATAATATAGATGGTAATGTGGCTGCTGCCGAGAATCGGTTTCATTTTATTTTGCCGCATTCAATGCCCATTGTATTGACTGATTTTTTAACTGCTACCGCCACAATTGGTAACAATACATCTGAGTTTAGTCCCTCTTCAGGGCCTTTCGAAATACTTCCCGTAAGACTCCATAACTTCTCTGCTGTATATGTAAGCGAATTAGTGAAGTTAAAATGGAAGGCATCTAATGATACTGAATTCTCATACTTTGAAATAGAACATAGTACTGATTCGAGGAACTTCAGGGCGTTGGGTAAGGTTTACTCAAAAAATGATGGATCAGTAAATGGATATGAATTTGACGACAGGCAGTTTGCGGAAGGTAGAAATTATTACCGCTTACGCATGGTCGGAATTTCAGGCCGCGTTGAGCAGAGTTCTATTCTGATTGTTGCAGTGAAAAGGAATTCAACTTCAGAACTGCGGGTTAATACTTTATTCTCAAATCAATTAAACATTGCATTTCCGCTTGAACAACAAAATACTGTGCGCATTCAATTGTTGAACGGCGCCGGACAGGTAGTTAAGTCAATGAGGAAAGAAGGATTTAAAGGATTGAATTTTGTACAATTCGATAACCTTGAAGGATTGCCAACCGGCACATATTTATTGAATATTCAAACTTCAGATAATAACCAGCTGAAAAAAGTTATTAAAACTAAGTAGTAGTTGAATTTAACCCGAGGCCACTTTTGAAAAGGGAAGGTGGCTTCAGGGTTAGTAGCTCCATCTCACGAACGCTTCCATAGCAGCATATTTCGTCAATCCTAATTGAGCATACAAATTTGCGGTATTCGTATTTCTATCCTCCGCTCTTTGCCAAAATTCTCTTGTATAGCTTCCCTGGAAGGGAACCATGTCCTTTTGTGACTGATGAATAAAGATGCTTTTGGCTTTTAATTTTTAAAATGTTAAAGCGATAGATGTCGTAAAAGCCGCATTATTATTCACAAAATTCACATCCTTTGCGAAAACTGCATCTTTACTTTTGAATGCTCTGATTTCACATCTCCACCAGAAATTTTTGCCAATTGTTCGATCAACATTCAAGGATGCACCAAAAGTCTTAAAACCATTCGGCGTACTTGTAGTAATAATAACTCCATTTTCGTCCTGGTAATATTCGACTCTCGTAGTTATAGCCCATTTGACATTTAACAAATAGCGAATAATAGCAACGGGTGTGAACCATGCATTCATTTTATCACTGCCCTTTGAAACTTGTTCATGCCCGATATCAAATCCAAATGTCAAACCGAATCTGTCATTAATCTGGAAAATGCCATACAAGTTGTGGAAATAGCGCCAGAGTCTTGCACTGTCCGGCTTGTCAGTTCCTAAAAACGTACTGTAGTTCAGCAATACATTTTTGGAAGGTCTTACTTGAATTTGAGAACCCCAGCTCATTAAAGAATTTGCGGAAACTCTTTGAATTCTTTGCCAGCCGTTTAAGGCAAGGCCACTGAACAACCAAATACCGTTGTCAGAAATATAGGTAAGCTTAACTCCGCTTTCATAATATGGCGAATTATCCGCAAGCATACTGCGTGTCAAGGTCCAGGAACTCGGTGAATAGGCGCTTTCGAAGCCAATATGAGAGGAAAAAACTCCGGCATCAAGCCACAAATTTCTATTCTTTGAAATCTTTACCCCTGCATTAGCTTCATAAATATTCTTTAATACCCCAGGTTCTGCCGCATAATTCGCATTCATAAAAGTACCTACAGCTATCGCAATATTAGCCCTGACGCGGTCCGGGTTGTAACTGACCTTCAAAAAAGCAAGGTTAGCATTGAATTCATTGTGCCTGTTATGGCTGTAAATAAAGGCAGGACGTTTATTATCTATTGGCTTATTAAAATCGTAACTGTAATAAACCTCCACGTGACCATGAAATGAAAATGGATTTAGCTTTTGCTTCGGTCGTGTTGAATCTTGTGCCCGAGAAAAAAAACAGGTGAGTACTAAAACACTTGTTACAATTGTTTTCATTCGTAAAAGAATACTTGAATAAATAAATCATTTCCATTGAAATGACCTCAATTTGAAATAGACAAGGCACAGAAGCGCAAGTGCCATAAGCCATGCCAATACAATAATCAGGACTGATTTTATTCTATTGTTCCTGTTTTCCATTTTCACTCTTCAATTCGTTTCAATTTGATATTACTTACGGGAGAAACAATAAGAGGGAACTTTTCAACGGTAACATTGCCAGGGTCTAAGCCAAAGCCCCGTTCTTCAGAAAGACTTCTTTCTTTCAGCCAGAAATGCAGTTTCATCATTATTCTTTCCCAGATGGGCAATTCGTTATCCTGGCTTAAATATTTTTCCATGACTACAAATACAAAATCTCCTACAACATTGCCGCGTTGCAGGCTTTCATAGCGGCTCCTAATATTTACTTCTTTGTTTGCTACAAGATCTTCTATTACTTTACGAAACATAATGTTAATTCTGGGCTGTACTCTAAAGCCAAGCCTGAATTCCACCCGAATAATATCGTTGGGTATGATATGATCAACTTTATATTCCATTGTATATGGATCATCCAGCGTATCAACATGCACAAACCAGAATATATCGGCTCGTTTGGGATTTTTGTTTAGAATTGAATAAATGATCTTGTGCTCAATTTCCTTTGGATTATCAGCACTCGTCAGGTAAACCAGGTGAGTGGCATATTTAGGCACAGTGCGATCATTACTCAGTTCTTGCAACTTAGGGATGTAATGATCAAGTCTTACAAATTCCACATAGCGGTTCTTGATCTTTCGAGCTTTGAACCAATTGTACATAACCAGGAATAAAAGGCTGCCGATAATCAATGTTACATAACCACCATGAGGGAATTTTTCCATATTCGCATATAGAAAGCTTCCTTCAATTGTGAGATAAACGATAAGATATAGATATACAAAAACCGGTTTCGTGCGGCGTTGCACAAGAAAATTCGCAAAAAGGATGGAAGTCGCGATCATAGTTACCGTAATCGCCAATCCATATGCCGCTTCCATGTTTGAAGCCTTCTGAAAATAGAGGACGATGCCTATGCAGCCAATAAACAATAGTAAGTTGGCTGAGGGCACATATAATTGACCTCTTGCTTCTGTCGGGTAGTTGATCTTTAATTTTGGCCATAGATTCAATCGCATTGCTTCGCTTACTAATGTAAACGAACCGGAGATCAGCGCCTGGCTGGCTATTATGGTTGCAGCGGTGGCTATGGCAATTCCAAAATAGAGGAACCAGGAAGGCATGACTCCGTAAAATGGATTGAATCCAGTTTCAATAAGGTCGGGTGTAATGAGTTGGCCGTCATAATTACTTAGAATCCAGGCACCTTGTCCCAGGTAATTTAATATCAGACAGGTTTTGACAAATAACCAGGCATAACGGATATTCCATTTTCCGCAATGCCCCAAATCAGAATATAAGGCTTCTGCGCCCGTGGTGCAAAGGAAAACTCCGCCCAGAATGTAAAATCCATTTGGATAGGTACTAAGTAACCTGATCGCGTAATATGGATTGAATGCTTTTAATACGTAGAGATCATCTGCGATATGAACGATCCCTAATATTGCCAGCATAATGAACCACACTGACATGATTGGTCCAAAAAATTTTCCTATGAAGGCAGTACCAAACTGTTGAATAAAAAATAGAATTGACAAAATCCCAATTACGATATAAATAATCGTCCATTGGCTAATTTCTTTAAGAGCCGGAATTTGTTTCAATCCTTCAATCGCAGAAGTTACAGAGATAGGGGGTGTGATCATGCCATCCGCCAGCAAAGCAGCTCCTCCAACCATTGCTGGATATACCAACCATTTTTTTCTTCGTCTTACAAGGGCGTATAATGAGAAAATACCTCCTTCACCCCGGTTATCGGCTTGAAGGGTGAGAACTACATACTTTATAGTCGTTTGCAGTGTGAGGGTCCAGATAATACAGGATAATGCACCAATGATTAGTTCTTCTGAGATGGTTTTGCCATTTGTGATGGCGTTCAGCACATAGAGGGGTGAAGTGCCGATGTCCCCAAAAATAATTCCAAGGGCGATAAGCAGGCCGGCGAAAGTAGCTTTCTTATGAGAAACAGACATCTTACAAAAAGGGGTTGACGGGTAGCAAAAGTATAACCTGTAATACCAGGAATTCCATTGACAAATAAATCTTTATAAAATCTTTATACGCAGCAAAATTTTAACCGCGCGTTCTTATCGGTGAGCTATATTTTTGCTTATTCCAAAAGGCATGAGAAAATTATTTATCAATACCGTTAGTAAGAAGAGGCAATATTGGATCAGTATTCTAATAATCATTGTTATTTCGCTTATTTGTTACGGAATTAACCCTTACATAGGGTATAGAGTAGTAGGCCTTATTCTGCTTGTATCGGTTTCGCTAATCGCGGTATCATTTGATATTTTACCGGTACTGCTTGCCGCAGCCTTGTCCGCGTTTATTTGGGATTTCTTTTTTATTAATCCTCAATTCACATTTAATGTTTCGTCTACGGACGATGCCATTTTACTCTTAATGTATTTCATCATCGCGATGGTAAATGCAGTATTGACGTACAAAATCCGACAGATCGAGAAAATAGCCCGGCAAAAAGAAGAAAAAGCAAACGCTATTAAGTTGTATAATACTTTATTAAACTCTTTGTCGCATGAACTTAGAACCCCTATTGCGACTATAATTGGCGCTACAGACAATTTGCAAGCAAAGAATGGGAATCTAAGTGCTGAAAATAAACAACAGTTAGTCTTAGAAATATCGAAGGCCTCCTTCAGGTTAAACCAACAGGTGGAAAATCTACTTAACATTTCCAGACTTGAATCGGGCTTCTTAAAACCTAAAAAAGATTGGTGCGACATTAATGAAGTTGTTTATTCGATAGTTGGAAGAATTGAAGAAAATAAAATCACGCAGAAAGCTTCAATAAATATCAGTGAAAATTTACCACTTGTAAGCTCAGACAAGGGGATGCTCGAGCAGATCCTTTACAACTTGATTAACAATGCGGTCTTATATTCAGAAGCAGACAGTGCAATTCATATATCGGCAATGTGCCATGCTGATGTCCTTCGGATAATTGTTGAAGACAATGGTAAAGGTTTTCCGGAAGAAGAATTACAAAATGTATTCGAGAAGTTTTATCGTTTGAAGGAAACAAAATCCGGAGGCACGGGTCTGGGCCTTTCCATAGTCAAAGGTTTTGCCGAAGCCTTAAGTGGGAGTGTTCACCTGGAAAATATTTCCACAGGAGGTGCAAGATTTATTGTTTCATTACCAGTGAAAACATCATATATCTAACGCTGATGAACAAGGCAGAAATCCTGATAATAGATGACGAGGCACAGATACGAAAACTGCTTGAAATTACATTTCAGAGTCATGACTACAATGTTGTACAGGCAAGAACGGCGAAGGAAGGAGTCATTATGGCTTCTAACCACCCACCTGATCTTATTGTCCTGGATTTAGGATTACCTGACGAAAGTGGTCATCTCGTAGTAAAGGAACTGCGTCAGTGGTATACGAATCCAATCATAATACTCTCAGTCCTGAGCAGCGAAGATGACATTATAAAGGCTCTTGATAACGGCGCCAACGACTATCTGACTAAACCCTTCAGGACAGGTGAATTATTAGCCCGTATTAGATCCGCATTAAGGAGCTCAATTATGGAAGACGGCGACCCGATCCTGCAATTCGACGATTTGGAAATCGATATGTCAGCCAGAACGGTAAAAAAGAAAGATGAATTGATCAAACTAACAGCTACTGAATATAATTTATTGGCCCTTTTCGCGAGGAATGAAGGCAAGGTGCTGACTCATCAGTATGTTTTGCGGGCGGTGTGGGGTCCAGGTTTCATCAATCAATCGCAATATTTGAGAGTGTTCATCGCTCAGATCAGGAAAAAAATTGAAACAGACCCAAACCGGCCGGAATACCTTCTTACTGAGTCAGGAGTGGGATATAGGTTTATCTCAAAGCAGCAATAACAACATTTGCGGTTTCAATACTGCCATCTCACAAACGCTTCCATCGCAGCATATTTCGTTAGGCCCAATTGCGCATAAAGATTAGCTGTATTCGTATTGCGATCTTCTGCTCTTTGCCAGAATTCTCTTGTATCGCTTCCCTGGAAGGGAACCATGTCTTTTTGTGACTGATGAATAAAGATTCCAAATCGTTTTTTCACTACCTGGTCGGGACTCATCGGTATTGCCATTTCGATTTCTGTGATATCCCATTCCTGCCAGGCGCCTTTATATAGCCAGAGCCAGCAATCCTTGATCCATTTGTCGCCATCAGCCTTGCAGCGACCCAATGCTTCCAATACGATATTGAAACAAATGATATGTGTTCCATGTGGATCAGCAAAATCTCCCGCACAAAAAATCTGCTGGGGTTTTATCTTTCGTAATAGATCAATTGTTAATTGAATATCTTCTTCACCCATCGGATTTTTTTCGATAGTTCCTGTTTCATAAAAGGGAAGATTTTGAAAATGGATCTTCTTATCTTTCAATCCAACATATCGGCAGGTAGCTTTCGCTTCACAGCGACGAATCAATCCTTTGACGTGACGAATATTCTGGCGTATCTACCTGGTTTGATTTTTTCTTCTCCAAGTATTGCCTTGCTTCTTTAAGTATTTCCTTTGATTTAGTGGTATCAATACCAAACATTTCTTCAAAACCAACGGCAAAATCCATAAACCGTGTTACGAATTCATCCGTCACTGCAATATTTCCCGATGTTTGATAGGCCACATGCACATCATGTCCCTGGTCATGCAAACGCTGAAAGGTTCCACCCATACTAATGATATCATCATCCGGGTGAGGAGAGAAGATCAAACAACGTTTTGGATAGGGTTCACTTCGTTCGGGATGGTTGGGCAGATTCGCATTCGGTTTACCACCAGGCCAACCAGTGATCGAATCCCGCATCATATAATATACCTGGAGATTGATCTCGTAAGCATCACCTTTTTCAACCAAGAGATCACTCACTCCATTATCATTGTAATCGCTATTCGTTAAACTTAAAATGGGCTTGCCTGTTTTCAATGCCATATTCACTACGGCCTTGCGGATCATTTTAGGCGTCCATTCACATTCGCCGGTAAGCCATGGAGATTTGAATCTTGTTAGTTCAGATGCCGCAACTTCATCCAGTACAAAAATGCAGTCATTATGTTGTTGCAAAAGAGAAGCTGGTACCTGTTCGGTTACATGTCCTTCAACGGCTTTTTGCACAACAGGAGCTTTTGCCTGTCCCCAGGCCATCAATATGATATGCTTGGACTTCAGAATTGAATGAATTCCCATTGTAATCGCCAGGCGAGGCACCAGTGAGATATTAGCAAACTCGTATGAATTTGCGATACGGGTAGAATTATCAAGCGTAATCAGTCTTGTTTTGGAATGTATGCTTGATCCGGGTTCATTAAAACCGATATGTCCGTTGTTACCGATACCGAGTATCTGCAGGTCGATACCTCCTGCTTCGATGATCATTTTTTCATATTCCAGGCAATGTAGCTTTATTTCTTCCTTTTTTATTTCTCCATTTGGGATATGAATATTTTTCGGATCGATATCGACATGATCAAACAAATGCACTTTCATGAAGCGGTTATAGCTCTGCAATGCATCGTTGTCGATCGGGTAGTATTCGTCGAGATTAAAAGTGATCACGTTTTTAAAGCTCAGCCCTTCTTCCTTATGCATTCTTACCAATTCTGCATATACAGATTTGGGAGAAGATCCGGTTGCGAGTCCCAATACACATTTTTCCTTTGCCGCCTGCTTTTCGCGGATCAAAGTCGCAATCTCGTTCGCGATGAATAAGGAGCCATCTTTGAGATCAGGATAAATTTTCACAGGGATACGTTCGAAGGAATCGGTGAGGTCAATGTCGAATTCTGGTTTTGGCATATGGGCTTTGTTTTCACCTCCCGATCCGTATCGGGACGGTTTATTGAGTTATCTTAAATCCCCAAGCCGCTTGTCCGGCTAATTGTTCCTGTACTTTCTTTGGGATTTTTATGACTAAATCATTACCAGTCAATGACCATTGAAGTTTTGACTGAGTGCCGAAGATAGAAATTTTTGCTCCTTTTTTCGGAGTGAAATTTTTGATGGTCATAACATCTGTTAGTTTGACTTCATCAGCGCCTGGAAGATAAAATGCATAGATGGCTTTATCATCTTTATTCTTTGTAAAGTAGACATTACCGGATGAATAAGGCTCCACTGGTTTTGTTTCATAAATACCTTCACCATTTGCCTTCATCCATATTCCAATATCATTCAAACGTTGATAGGCAACCGGATCCCAATCACCCAATGGACCTGGCCCGATATTCAATAAGAAGTTTCCACCTCTTGAAACGATCTTGACTAATAATTGAATTAATTGCCTTGAAGACTTATAGTTATCATTCGGCACATAGCTCCATGACCCACCCATGGTCATACAGGTTTCCCAGGGATAGGGCAGGGGATGCTCAGGAACTTCTTGTTCCGGCGTAGTATAGTTTTCGAATTCGCCGGTAACGGTACGATCAACAATGATCAATCCGGGTTGATACTGCCTCGCCATCGTCGCGATACGTTTCATATCGACATCCTGGTCATCTTTGATTCCTTTTTGCCATTCAACTGTTGTATCGACGGTTGATAGTGGACGAACCCAGCCGCCATCGAGCCAAAGAATATCCATCTTGCCATATTCGCTCATCAATTCTTTTATCTGGTTATAGGTGAAATCCTTGAATGCATTCCATTTTTCAGGGTACTTCTTCGGATCATAATTCACATTCCGATCCTTTGGCGGAAAATAAGGCCACCAATAGTTTTCATTGTGCCAATCAGGTTTTGAGAAATAAGCACCTGTCAGGAAATTCTCTTTTCGAAATGCTTCAAATATTTCTTTTGCAACATTGGCATTCGGATTAACATTGAATGGCGATTTTTTATCTGGTGATCTTATAATCCGTTTGTTTTGTATCGAACATGCAGAATCCATCATGATGTTTCGTCGTAAACACCACATATTTCATTCCTGCATCCTTTGCGGCTTCACCCATTTATCCGGATTGAATTGAATGGGATTGAATGTTGTCTGCAAGTTTTCATAGGCCTTCTTGTATTCATAATAATTTTTTGCGGCTGGGCCACGCCGTTGGGTCCATCCTTCATCTTCGGGACAAAGACTCCAGCTTTCAACGATTCCCCATTGGCTATAAGTGCCCCAATGCATGAAGAGTCCAAATTTCAGATCCTGCCACTGCTCCAATTTTTCGAGTACAAGCGGATCAGTTGGTGCTTCATACTTGTGTTGAGAAAAAGTGAAACTTGTTTGACAAATAAGAATAGCCGCGATTAGAAACTTCATAATTAAATACCTATATAAAGATTGTATTGCTAATTCCGAAAAGTTTGACGCAATTGTCATTTCAAAGAATGTTTTTTCACCATTTTCTGACGTTTTTTTCTTCATTTTTCTGATGAAAATACTCTGGAATTTCTATCGTCATTTCGGAATTTTGTTTTATTCCGGTCAGACGACTCGTCTGACCGGAATAACGCCTCGAAATAGTAACGATTTTGAACCGACACCATTATTCTACTCAATTTGTATCTCATCGGCATATAGCCAGGCTTTATTGCCCGCGCCGGGCATACCATCGGGTATTGTTCCAAAGTTTTTGACTTTCACTTTTACAAAACGGGTTGTTGTGGGATTGAAACTTAAACTAAGCTTACCCATACTCAATGAATCACTAATAATCTCAGTCGTCTTCCCAATCGATTTGTAAGTTTTACCATCTGCTGAAGTTGATACTTCAAGGAATTGCGGGTTGCAGGGTTGGCTGCCTCGGGCGGTGAGGATATGAACATTTACTTTTGAAATTTTTTCTGATTTGCCAAGATCGATTGTTGCATCGAGATCCTTTCCTTGCCAGCCGAGCCACTCCGATGAATTTTGTCCCTTGTCAGATACCGCACCATTGACTAGTCCAAAAGCTCCTCCGTTCCCGGGAAAATTTTCTCCTGGGGGACTTGTCAGTTTTATTTTTTTCCCACTGGCTTTGTTGATGAAAAATCTTTGGGTTGTTAAATGGCGCAACTGTTCGATTTGACCGTTTTCTGATCTAATTTCAAAGGCTTCATAAAATCCACTCGATTTGATTTTAATCGGAGAATTGTAGATGAAGGAATCTTTTATGTAAGCGTCTGTCAACACCATCAATGTTTCTCCGACTTTAGTTTCTGGAATATTGAGGCTAATGGTATTATCTTTTGACCAGTAATTCACCTGGATTTTACGATTTTTTTCTTTGCCCTGCAATGCCCAAAGAACACCCGAATAATTATTGGCAGGTATAATGTCTGCTTTTAAATCATAAAATGCTTTGCTGAAGTTCGCACCCCACAATTCAAAACGCCTGAATTGAATTTTCAACCGTTTTTCAAAATCTGATAAATTTCTCTTTGCTTTCGGACTCCACAAAACTTCACTCAACGCACTTAACCTCGGAAAGATCATGTATTCCACTTTCCTTGGATTCTTCATGTATTCAGTCCACACATTTCCTTGCGCACCAATTATATATTTTGCTTGCTCAGGCGTCAACAGCTTTGATTGTGGTTCGTAGCCATAAGTTTCCTGAACAGGAGTGTATGATCCAATTGTTACCGAATCTTCATTCTTTGTTTGTGAGTGATCAAAATAAACATAGTTCCCGGGTGTCATGATCACTTGATGCTTTTGCTTTGGCTGCGGTTATTCCTCCCTGTTCGCCTCTCCAACTCATCACAATTGCATTTGGGGCTAATCCACCTTCCAGAATTTCATCCCAACCAATCAAAGTTTTACCCTTGCCATTAATATATTTCTCCATTCGCTGAATAAAATAGCTCTGCAACCCATGCTCATCCTTCAATCCATTTTCTTTAATTCTTTTTTGGCATTTAGGGCAGCGCTTCCAATTACTCTTGGGACATTCATCGCCGCCCACATGAATATATTTTCCGGGAAATAATTGGATTACTTCATCAATCACATCCTGCAAAAAACTAAACACTGAATCATTTCCACCGCAGAATACATCATCAAATACACCCCAGGTTTCCTGTACAAGTTTACCGGTTGCTACCTTACTTGCTTCCGAAATCATATCGGCACGGATCTTTGTTTTCTCATCGGGAAAACAACTTAAGTAAGGATAAGCTGCAATGGCAGCGGAACCATGTCCCGGCATTTCGATCTCAGGAACTACGGTAATATATCTCTTAGCAGCATATGCAACCACATCTTTTATTTCTTCCTGGGTATAAAAACCACCGTAGCGGATATTATCATTTCCTTTTCCGGGATATCTTCCGATAATTGTTCCATTTCTATACGCACCAACTTCAGTAAGTCGTGGATACTTTTTTATTTCAATTCTCCATCCCTGGTCTTCCGTCAAATGCCAGTGGAAATAATTCATCTTATGGTACGCGATATAATCGATGTACCGCTTGACAAAATCAACAGGGAAGAAATGTCTGCCTACATCGAGATGGAGTCCGCGATATTCAAATCGTGGATAATCCGTGATCTTCATATAGGGGATCTTTGCAGCTTGTGATTTATCAGTTGGAAACAATTGCAATAATGTCTGTACTGCGTAGAACACTCCATTTTCATTATCACCATTCAACCAGATCCCATCCTTATTAACCTCAATCGTATAGGCGCCTGGAATCGGATGATCCATTCTTTCGAAATTAAGATTGATGGTATTGACGATCGGCGAATCCTTCCATAGCATCAGGTTCAACCCATAATATTCTTTCATATAATCCCGGAGAAAGAATATCGAATTCTCCTGGCCGGTTCCATGCACTACAAATTGAGTTTTTGGCGTGATTGTGAAAAACCCGACGGGTTTGGAATAAACAATACTTACAGGTTGGGGAATAATGTTGACTGATTGGGATGATACCAATGAAATATTAAAGGCAAACAATAATGAAAGAAAAAGCTTCTTCATATAAGGCAGTTTTCAACTACACGCTGGTCCGGGCGTCCCCGCCCGGACTCTACGCAATTCAGGTGTTTGCAGAAGTAAGAGGGTGCAATCGAATTATGTCTTACAATCCCCCGATTCCATAAGACTCCGGGCGGGGACGCCCGGAGCAGCGTCGAGAATTGGTAAGTTACTTTATTACTGGCAATACGATATTCGAACTATTCGTGCCGTCATGATAGATGCGAATATTTGCTTTCTGAAAATCACTTTCATTCGCATCATAAATGTTTACAAACTTCTGCGGATTGCGATCTGCTAATGGAAACCAACTACTTTGTATTTGAATCATCAACCGATGTCCCTTTTGAAACGTATGAGCAACATCTGGCAAATCGAATCTTACTCTTTCAATTTTATTCGGGGTAAAAGGCAACAGGTTTTTCAAAACTGTTTCTGTATTTTCCACGCATTATTTCACCGCGTACCAGCATTTGATAGGCATCCATCAGATAAGTTCCACCGCCTGCTCTTCCCTGGCCTGAACGATCATCGGGATAAGTGAATCATCCGGAAATACATCAATAACTTTCACTACAAAGTCTGCATCAGTGGTGGAAATAGATGTTAAGATATCGGCGATAACTGTGCCGGCCAAGTGTAAGGTCATTCTCCAAGGCTTCTGTTTGAAACACCAATACATCATGTTCGTCTCGCAGCAAAACGCTGGTCATCGGTCATATAGGCACTAGTGCGTTGAAATGAACATCTTCTGTGTATGGAACAGGATTAGCGGGATCACTCACATATTCGTTGAACTATTTTTCGTGGTTGGCTTATCCCAGGATAATTTTCCGCCTGGCTGAAGATAGATTGGCCGGTCTTGTTTATCAGCAGGAGGCCATTGATCTATATTCCTCCATTGATTTTCTCCGGTAAAGAAAATTGTTGCCTCAGCCAGTTTTGAAATATCCCCTTTGCCTTTCAGATAATAATTGAAGAAAGGAATTTCAATATTATTCTGGTACCATTCAGCAGTATTGGAGCCAAATCTTACGTTACCCAATGACGATCCATCTCTTGAAGCCCATTGGCCATGATACCAGGGACCCATCACCATTTTGTTATTATTCTTTGACTTTCTTTTCAATGGCCTTATAAGTACCCCAGGCGCCAAAACAATCTTCTGCATCAAACAATCCACCCACAACCAGTAGTTGCGGTTCCGTTTGGATACATTGTTGACGAAATTCCTGATATTCCTTGCCTTCCACCATGCGTCATAATTGGGATGAGCATACAGATCTTTCCAGAACTTAATACTGTCACCCATCATATTCGCAAGGTTTTTTAAGGTACCTGCTTGCAAGGTAAAATTTATAATTATCTCTGGTCGGAAAATTAAACCCGTTGGGCCAACTGTGGTTGGTTTCGGTCTCGGTTTGCCAAAGCCGGAATAAAAAGAAAATCCATCCATTTGAAAGAATGCACCGTTGTGATGGAAGTCATCACCAATAAACCAGTCGGTAACCGGTGCCTGCGGACTTACAGCTTTCAATGCAGGATGACCGCTCAAGGCAGCCATCGTAGAATAAAAGCCTGGATAGGAAATTCCAAATACGCCAACATTGTTATTGTTATTCGGAATATTTTTTACCATCCATTCAATTGCATCATAAGTATCGCTGGCTTCATCAAATTCATTTCCTTTTTTATTTGGATTGAATGGACGAACATCTTCAAACTCTCCTTCACTCATCCATCTTCCACGCACATCCTGGATAACGATAATATATCCTTCTCTCATATAATATTTCCAGTGATTGTTCCAGAATGGCCGCCAATTATTTTCACCATAGGGAGCACAGGAATAGGGGGTGCGATTCATTAGGATCGGATGCTTTTCTGTTGTATCCTTTGGCATATAACTGGCTGTGAATAATTTAATGCCATCCCGCATTGGGATGTGAATTCTTTCTTTAATAATTATCCCGGATCCATGCGGAATCCTGCGTGAAAACTGTTTGTGCATAGGATATCGTGACAAAAAGCAAAAGAATGATCGTTGAGAAGGATTTTTTCATGTGATTTGATTTGAAGGGCTAAATTTACTCATTACTATATCTCGCGAAAACTATTTATGAACGCGAATAAAGACTTAATTACTAAATTCTATTCTGCTTTTCAAAAGCTTGACTATGCCACGATGCAGTCATGCTATCATGAAGACGTGATCTTCAATGATCCTGCATTCGGAATCCTGGAAGGAGATGAGGTTCGCGCAATGTGGGAAATGCTTTGTAAGAATGCAAAAGATTTTAAACTTAGCATTTCCAGCATTCAATTACTCGATGAAGAGTATGCTACCTGCAATTGGGTAGCTAATTATACTTTTTCAAAGACAGGAAGAAAAGTGACCAACAATATCAAAGCGCATATGCGAATCCAGGATGGGTTGATTACTGAGCATACGGATCAATTTGATATTTGGAAATGGAGCAGGCAGGCGCTAGGTCTTAGTGGAGTTCTGTTAGGTTGGTCGAATTTTATGAAAGTGAAGATTAGGAAAATGGCAAGAAAGAATCTTCAAAAATTTATGGAATCAAATACCTCTTAGTCACACTTAAATAATTTTGTTTTCATGTCAACCCGAAGAAAATTTCTACAAGCTTCATTTTTTACCTCGATAGGAAGCTTTTTGGCCAGGCAGGCTTTTGCTTCAGACGAAGGGTACGAAACTGTTACAGGCAATCCGGTCGTGATCTCCACCTGGAATGAAGGACTAAACGCTAACAAGGCCGCCTGGGACATCCTAAGCAAAGGAGGTCGTGCATTGGATGCGGTTGAAGCCGGGGTGCGAGTAACCGAAGCATCGCAGAATTGTTGTGTTGGTCTTGGCGCAAACCCCGATCGTGATGGATTTGTAACCCTGGATGCCTGCATAATGGATGAGAATTACAATTGTGGCAGTGTTGCTTTTCTTGAAAGAATTAAACACCCGATCTCCGTTGCAAGAAGAGTAATGGAAAAGACTCCACATGTAATGTTGGTGGGTATTGGGGCACAACAGTTTGCCATAGCCGAAGGGTTTCCATTAGAAGAGCAAAAGCTTTCTGAAAATGCAAAGAAAAACTATAGCGAATGGTTGAAGAAATCCGAATACAAGCCTGTCATCAATATTGAAAATACAAAGCAGGAAGGCAGTGAATTTCCAGCAAACGAGTTTAATCATGATACAATTGGCATGGTTGCAATGGACGCAAAGGGAAACCTGAGCGGCAGTTGCACAACAAGTGGTATGGGTTTCAAAATGCGCGGAAGATTGGGAGATTCTCCAATCATCGGTGCAGGGCTGTTTGTGGACAATGAAGTGGGCGCAGTTACAGCAACCGGACAAGGGGAAGATGTGATAAGAATGAGCGGTGCGCATACAGTTGTTGAATATATGAGGCAGGGCTTATCACCCGAACTAGCTTGCAAAAAAGCAGTTGAACGAATCATCAAGATCAAAAAAGAAAAAGCAAAGGATATCCAGGTCGGATTTATTGCATTAAACAAAAAGGGAGTGATTGGATCATACGCAATCCAATCTGGGTTTACCTATGCAGTAAAAAATAACAAAGAAGAGAAGATGTATAAATCAAAATTCATTTTGTAATGGCATTTGTTTTTGAGTTGTGCGCTTTTAATATTCAATCCGCCATCATCGGCGAAAGGGCAGGAGTAAAAAGGGTTGAACTATGCGATAGCCCAATGGAAGGAGGTACAACTCCATCTTACGGAGCTATCAGGCAGACGCGAGAAAAAATATCAATAGAATTATATCCCATTATTCGTCCCCGTGCAGGTCATTATAATTATGATGCTGAGGAATGGGAGATCATTCGAAAAGATATACTTCTTTGCAAGGAGCTGGGGTGCGATGGAATTTCAATTGGAGTTCAAAAAGCAGATGGTGAAATCGATACGCAAAGGATGAAGAAGATTATTGAATGGGCCTATCCGATGGGTGTAACCTGTAACCGGGCCTTTGATGGAGTGCCGGATCCATTCAAATCTTTGGAAGAACTAATTGAATGCGGATGTGAAAGAATTCTCACCAGCGGACAAAAATCATCAGCACCAGAAGGAGCTGAACTTTTAGCAAAGCTTATAAAACAAGCAGAAGATAGGATCGTCATTATGCCCGGGGCAGGAGTAAAATCTTCGAATATTGAACAATTGATCAATCAAACCGGTGCAAGAGAATTCCATGGATCGGCACGTAGAAAAATAATAGAAGGAGTAAGTTACCAGAATTCGGCGGTGTTGGACACTGGCGATATTTATTTTGCTGATGAAGATGAAGTGAGTAAAATCGTCGAAATCCTCAAATCTATTCCTGTTGAGAGCGCTTAGGGTTCTTTAAAACTTTCTTAAAAAACTGATTAATTGTTCAAATTTGTAGTGAAGACAAGTCCTGTTGCATCTTGTCTGATTGTATAACCCCAAAACAATTACCATGGTCCCTTATTCTACCCATGCTATTCGTGTATTGGTTCTTGTCGTAACAGCATTCTATTTGTTGAGTAGCTGCACCGCATCGAAACAAAGTCTGGCTGTAAAGGGCGAAGCGGTAAACCTGGAGGTATATGAATCTCCGAATGTGTTGGACTATGCGGTATTGGAACGCCAAAAGATCCCAACGCTTGCTGATAGAATGGAAACTTCAAGAGGTATTCCTATTTCAATGCTTGGCGGGGCAGTTTCTCTGGCCACACAATTAATCAAACAAGTTATAGCAAAGGACCGGGAAAAGTATGTACAGGAATACTCGGTCGGCCTCACCGATATGTATTTCTATGATCAACTTTCCTCGGAGAGCGCATTTGATCCGATTGGAATGCAGTTCCAGGGCTTTACTGTTATCAGAACCTTTACAAATGCTGAAGGCAAACAGGACACTGCATTAAAAGTCAGATTCGGCGTGGACACAAGGCAACCTTATGAAATAATTAATAATTCGATATTCCGCCTGCGTGTTGAAGATTTCCAATTGAATTATACGAAAGTTAAAATGACCAGCGCACAAAAGAAGACTATCAATATGGATTTTGAAATAGTTTTTAATACCTCCTATGTAAATGAACAAGGTGATCTGTTTAAAGATGTGGAATTGGGAAGATTCTATTTATTACTTCGCGGTATGCCCGTAGATCAGTCTCTCCCCAATCGTTCAAGCTATTACACAGATTTGAACAGCAAGCTACTGGATGGCAAGAGCTTTATTGTTCCCCGTTCATTCGGTTACTATGTCTCAGGAACTGGTAAAACCGGTAAGTCATATAGCCAGGGCGCCTATTCGATTACAGTTAATATCAAAGAAAGCGCCTTGGATAAGTTTGTAACAAAAGTTATCGCGGATAATTCTGATAAGTTGTTAGATCTATTGGAGGATAAGGCTAAAGAGAAGTTGAAATAGTGGTTCCGAACCCTAAAAAGGTATCTCCGAAACCTATGAGGAATCATCCGGGGTTCGGAACCCTAATGAGGAGACTCCGATATAGGGTTCCGAACCCTGCAAGAGCTTAATTAAATTGGAGATTACTTCTTTAGGGTTCGGAACCACGGTACCCTTGGTTCGGACCCTCGCTACCTCCGGGATCGGAACTTACTCCACCTTCGTAATCTTCATAATATTCGTCGGTAAATGCAAGTGCACGGGCGTGCTGCCAGTATTCACCACCACATCACCCGGACGAACAAATCCTCTTTCTTTTAAAATTTGAATTTGATCGTGGATGATATCATCGAGACTTTGTTCTTCATCGTAAAAGAATGCACGGACTCCCCAGCTTAAGCTGAGCTGGTTTACCAATGTTCTTTCTTTAGTGAAAATATAGAGCGGAGATTTTGGACGATAGCTTGACAAGGTAAAGGCCGTATAACCACTTTGTGTCATTCCCAACAATCCATTTACGTTGGCATCCTTTGCGAGCTTGCAGGCATTATAACAAATCGCATCGCTTAGATAAGAAGGAGAGTGGGGCTGTGGTATCAACTCATCTTCGCGGTTATAATGGTAGTCGGTGGCTTCCACGCGCATGATGATCTTGCGCATGGTTTCTACAACCAAAACCGGGTATTGTCCGGTTGCTGTTTCAGCACTCAACATTACGGCATCAGCTCCTTCCAATACGGCATTCGCAACATCGGTGATCTCACTGCGATTCGGCTTAGTGCGATCGATCATGCTTTCCATCATCTGCGTAGCAACGATCACTGGTTTTGCACGGTGAATGCATTTGCGAATGATCTGCTTTTGAATCAAGGGAACTTCTTCAATTGGTAATTCTACACCGAGATCACCTCTCGCAATCATCACCGCATCGGATTCAAGAATGATCTCCCGGATATTCGTCAATGCCTCAGGCTTCTCAATCTTCGAAATGATTTTAGTCTTGCTTTTCTTTTCAACAAGCTTGCTTCGAAGCAATACCAGGTCGTTTACATTTCTTACGAATGAGAGCGCAACCCAATCGAGTTTCTGTTCAATTATGAATTCAAGATCAGCAAGGTCTTTTTCGGTTAGTGCAGGAAGAGAGATTTTTGTATCCGGAAGGTTGATCCCTTTCTTAGAGGATAGAATACCACCAAGTGTAACTTCAACCACTACATCCTTTCCTTTTAGTCCCAAAACCTTCACTTCCATCTTACCATCGTCAATCAATATCTTATTGCCAACTTTTACGTCGGCATGCAGGTTTGGATAGGATACATATATCCGATCCTTATTTCCAATAACTTTTTCATTGGTGAAAATCAGTTTTTCTCCTGCCACAAGTACGACGTGATTATTCTCTACTTCTCCCACGCGTAATTTAGGTCCCTGCAGGTCTCCGAGGATGGCAATATTGTATGGTTCAGTTTTATTGATCTGGCGGATATGCTCAATGATCTTTAGCTTGTCTTCGTGTGAGCCGTGAGAAAAATTCAGTCTGAACACATTCACGCCGGCTCGGACGAGTTCAAGTAGTTTTTCATAAGTATCGCAGGCGGGGCCGACAGTAGCCACAATCTTGGTACGATGAATAGTGTGTTCAACGCCGGCCTGTTTGTCCATTGTGCCGTGTGTATATTTCGAAACGTCTCTAGCCATAATCTGATTTCAGTGTTTAGGAATGTTTCCAGGGTTAATAAAAAATTAGGATGCGAGGATCCTGACGATCTTCAGCCAATCGTCGCTGATCCGTTGCTTTGCTTTAATTGCTTTTTCAAGCGGGGTGTAATGCATTTTGTTGTTGATTATTCCCACCATTACATTATGTCTTCCTTCGAGCAGGCATTCTACCGCAGAATAGCCCATACGGCTTGCGATTAGTCTATCCAGGCAGGTCGGTGCTCCACCACGTTGAATATGTCCTAGTATACAAACTCTTGTTTCGACATTCGGAAGTCTATCCTTAATAACTTTCGCCACTTCATTTGCCCCACCAAATTCTTCACCTTCAGCAACTACAATGAGGTTCACAAGTTTCTTGCGTTTTTCTTTTTCGAGGAGTGAATGGATCAATTCTTCCATATCGGTCTTTCTCTCGGGGATCAGAATATTCTCTGCACCGGTTGCAATACCACTATGCAAGGCGATATAACCTGCGTCGCGGCCCATCACTTCGATAATAAATAATCTATCATGCGCGTCGGCGGTATCCCTGATCTTGTCAATAGCTTCAACGGCTGTATTCACTGCTGTATCAAAACCAATAGTGAAATCTGTACCCGCTATATCCTTATCAATTGTTCCAGGTATGCCAATGCAGGCGATATCGAATTCGCGGCTAAATATATCCGCGCCTCTGAAGGAACCGTCTCCCCCGATTATCACCAATCCGTCAATGCCGTATTGCTTGAGGTTGCTATAGGCTTTTTCTCTTCCT
This sequence comes from uncultured Chitinophagaceae bacterium, assembly GCA_963728145.1. Classification (GTDB taxonomy): domain Bacteria; phylum Bacteroidota; class Bacteroidia; order Chitinophagales; family Chitinophagaceae; genus CAVSJA01. The sequence continues at coordinate 103,864 of CAVSJA010000001.1, forward strand.
TCTTTGTCATAGAATTCCTTGCATCGTGCTGTTTTCAAAATTGTACCACCACGCTGAATGATATTGGCCACACTGCGTGAATGCATGGGTATGATATCATTTTCCATCATGCCGGCATAGCCGCGCATAATTCCAAAGACCTCCAATCCATTGTAAATTCCTGTTCTTACTACGGCACGGATCGCTGCGTTCATTCCTGGTGAATCCCCTCCCGAACTTAGAACACCAATCTTGTTTACCTTTTTTGGCATGAATCAACTCTAGGTTAGTTTCTTAAAATACTCTTCAACAAACCGGGAGAATCATTAAAATTTGTTCACAGTTTTTGAAAAAGCGCTCAAAATTAAGGGATTGTTTCGAGAATGCAGGTTGTAACAGCACATTGCCGATAACCTGTTGATAACAAACTCGGCAACAACTAACGATTGTTAATGCAGGGAATTGGGAATTTGTAATTAGGAATTAGGAGAACACAAAATGGTAGATGCTTTTAACAATTGAGCCCTAATTACAAATTCCCAATTCCTTTTCTTTCCAGCCCATAAATCGCAATTGAGATCAATACATTTGAACTATGAAAGCATTGGTAACAGGTGCAAATGGATTATTGGGTCTACACCTGGTAAAATTATTGATTGAAAAAAATTATGAAGTGACTGGTATGAGTAGGGGAGCATGCAGACTTCCATTCAAAAACAATGAGAACTTCAATTACTTTGATGTTGATCTGAATGATGAAGAAAAAATGCAAAGCGTCATTGAATCAACGAAACCGTCAGTGATCGTGCATGCAGGCGCAATGACCCAGGTGGATGAATGTGAGATAAATCACAATGCCTGCGATCTCGCGAATATTTATGGAACAGTTAACGTGATTAAAGCTGCAGAATCCTTCGCACAGCATTTTATTTACGTATCAACAGATTTTGTATTTGACGGGCTTAGAGGAAATTATACCGAAGAAGATCAAACTGGTCCCGTGAATTATTACGGTCATACGAAACTTCGTGCTGAAGAATTGGTTCGTCAAACTTCAATGGACTGGGCAATCGTTCGTACCTGTCTTGTTTATGGGAATACTTTGGATGGAACAAGAAGCAATATCATTACCTGGGTAAAAGAAAACCTGGAACAAAAGAATAAGATAAAGGTTGTGAATGATCAGATTCGTACTCCAACATACGTCGAAGATCTCGCAAAGGGTGTCTTATTAGCGATTGAAAAAAGAGCAAAGGGAGTCTATCATATGTCGGGTAATGAAATCCTTACTCCATATCAAATGGCAATTAAGACCGCTGAATTTTTTAGTCTGGATAAGAACCTGATTGAAAAAGTAGATGCCTCCACTTTTTCTCAAGTTGCCAAACGACCACAACGAACGGGGTTTGATATTTCAAAAGCAAAAAATGAATTGGGATATCAACCGATGAGTTTCAGTGAAGGATTAGAGAAGATGTTTTCAAGTATATAATTCCGAGCACTGTCGCACCAAGCGTGCAGACGCAGAGTCCCCGCGTAAGTTGCATGATTTTTTGGAGTCCCTGCTGCGGGAGACTCTGCGAGGACAGAAACTGAATTGGGATATCAACCGATGTGTTTTGTCGAAGGATTAAAGTTGATGTTTAGTTAGTCCCAATCAACCAGTCAACCGTCGTTCCCGCGAAAGCGGGAAAACCAATCAACTCGCTAATTCATCATCAGCACATTCACGCTTCTCTGTAAAATATTAAAAGCAATTTCGCTCATAAGATTTTCTTTATCCAGGGTGGGATTTACTTCTGCAATTTCGAAACAAACTACTTTTCTGTTTTGCATGAATTTACTGATGAGATCCTCTACTTCTCTTTCCCGAAGTCCATTGCTTACCGGAGTGCCCGTGCCCTTTGAAATGGATGAGTCGAGACTGTCAACATCAAAACTTATATAGATATCAGTACAATCGGCGAGATAACGGATCACATTGCGCACGATAATTTCAGGTCCTTTTCTTCTTACTTCATTCGTGCTGATGCCTTTCATCCCGTATTTATCAATCAGGTATTTTTCTTCGCGTTCAAAATCGCGTAGAGAGATCAGGACAACATCTTCAGGCAATACTTTTGGACTGATCTTACCTGTATTCTTTAACTGTTCCCAGTATTTTTTTGTGCCTTCGTCCAGTTCATGCACGGCACAATCTTCATTGTCTTCGCCGAGTGCTGCCGCGAGCGCCATACCGTGTACATTTCCTGAAGGCGTAGTATAGGGTGTATGAAGGTCGGCATGTGCATCGATCCAGATCACGCCCAAACGACTTTTAGGTTTTGCCAGCTTGATTCCGGCGATCGTTCCACCAGCAATACTATGATCACCACTTAATACAACGGGGAAGAAATTATTTTTTATAGAATCACTAACTGCCTTGGCCACCCTGTCATAGATAGCCGCAATTCCCTTTATCCTTTTCGCATAGGGAGATTCAATAGGCTCGTAGAGTAATTTATTTTCAACCTGGATTTTTTCAGAAGGAAAATGAATAAAGAAATTACTCATAAAATCCAGGGCTGCGATCTTGATGGCATCAATACCCAGGCTTGCGCCCCGGGTTCCTGCTCCTATTTCCGATGGTACTTCAATCAACTTAATGTTCTTCATAAAGTCATGGTTTAGGCCATTGAATTCAGGTCTTCTGTCCCGGCTTGGCCAAGATCAGTGAGCAGTTGGAAGTATCAGTCGGGTATATAGAAATTAACCGGCAGGAGGATCCTCGCGAAAGAATAAATAAGAGATTTCCGGCGCATATAGCAATCGTTACTGGCTCAAAGATAGGTAAATGTGATCAGGTTAGAGTGGCTCGGTTGATAAGGTTGACAGGGTTGACAGGGTTGACAAGGTTGTTAAATCGGCGCATCATTCCTTGTCAACTTTGTCAACCTTTTCAACCTCGTCAACCTTGTTAACCCGTGTGAACGACAAACAAGTGTTAGTGCCCATTACATCCTTATCTTTGCGCGACAAAAATTTCCTTATGGAATTCGAATTGACGGAAGAGCAACTCATGATCCGGAAAGCGGCGCGTGATTTTGCCATCACTGAATGTCTTCCCGGAGTTATTGAACGAGACGAACATCAAAAATTTCCAAAAGAGCAGGTATTGAAACTTGCTGAACTTGGCTTTTTGGGAATGATGGTCGATCCGAAATATGGTGGAGCGGGAATGGATACGGTCAGCTATGTATTGGCGATGGAGGAGATAAGTAAGATTGATGCAAGTACCAGCGTGGCGATGAGTGTAAACAATAGCCTGGTATGCTGGGGACTTGAAGCCTATGGAACGGAAGAACAAAAACAAAAATACCTGACTCCACTTGCACAGGGCAAGAAAGACGGAGAATTATATATCGGAGCCTTCTTATTGAGTGAACCCGAAGCAGGCAGTGATGCCACCTCACAACGAACTACAGCCGAAGATAAAGGGGATTATTATTTATTGAATGGAACCAAGAACTGGATCACCAATGGATCTTCTGCTTCAGTTTACCTGGTGATGGCGCAAACTGACCCTGCAAAGGGTAGCAAGGGCATCAATGCATTAATTGTTGAGAAAAGCTGGCCCGGGGTTTCGGTTGGGGCAAAAGAAAATAAATTAGGTATACGTGGAAGCGATACGCATAGTATCTTATTCAATGACGTAAAAGTTCCCAAGAAGAATCGGATAGGTGAAGATGGATTTGGTTTCAGTTTCGCAATGAAAACCCTTACCGGTGGAAGGATTGGAATTGCTTCACAGGCATTAGGTATTGCAAGCGGAGCTTATGAACTCGCATTAAAATATTCCAAACAAAGAAAAGCATTTGGCAAGGAGATCATGCATCACCAGGCAATACAGTTCAAGCTGGCCGATATGGCCACAAGAATTGAAGCGGCAAGATTATTATGCCTCAAAGCTGCCTGGGAAAAGGATCACGATATCGACTATTCCGTTAGTTCTTCCATGGCAAAAGTATTTGCTTCTGAAACCGCCATGTGGGTCAGTACTGAAGCCGTTCAGGTACACGGCGGATATGGATTTGTAAAAGAATATCATGTTGAACGACTGATGCGGGATGCCAAGATCACTCAGATCTATGAAGGAACGAGCGAAGTGCAGCGGATTGTTATTAGTCGTTCCATTTTAAAATAAATTCTCCGTGTCCTCCGTGCTTCTCTGTGGTCTCTGCGTCCTAAGAAAGCCTGCGTCAGAGTCACTCTGCAAATACATAGTCCCTAATTGCATAAGTTTTTAGGACGCAAAGAACACAGAGAAGCACGGAGGACACAGAGGAATCTTAATATTGCGGGATGGAAATAAATCTGGAGGGGTATAAGAAGCTTTCAAAGGAACTCGAGGGAAAAGCAACGCTTGTTGCTGTCTCCAAAACAAAATCCGTCGAAGCAATTAAAGAATTGTATGATCTCGGCCACCGTGACTTTGGCGAGAATTATGTACAGGAGCTATTACAAAAACAATTGGTACTCCCCAATGATATCCGCTGGCATTATATTGGACATCTTCAGCGCAACAAAGTCAAATACCTTATTCCGTTTATTTACCTCATTCATGGAGTTGATAGTTATAAACTGCTTGAAGAAATTGAACGAACGGCTGCCAAATCAAAAAGAACTATTAACTGCCTCTTACAGGTTCATATAGCCGAAGAAGAAACAAAATTTGGACTGGACCAGCAAGAATTGATGGAATTGGTGCAGACCATTCCCGCTAATAAGGAAATGAATCGCCTGGAATATGCGAACATTAAGGGCCTGATGGGAATGGCCTCATTCACCGAAAATTTCCCACAGGTGGAAAAAGAATTTAAATACCTGAAAACCCTATTCGATGATGCAAAAGCGATTGTTGGATCATCGTTTGACACCCTTAGCATGGGCATGAGCGCAGATTATGAGATTGCATTAAACGAGGGATCGAATATGGTGAGGATTGGGAGTCTGATTTTTGGTGAACGGAGGAGCCCTGGATTGACTGATGGTTTTATGGTTTGATTGTTTGATTGTTGGACTTACTATTAATAAATCCAGCAATCTAACCATTTAACAATCAAACAATTATATTGGCATTCCCATTCATCGCCAATTCACCACCATTCGCCGATTAATTTTAACATCACCGTATTTTCCGAATACTTTTGATTCACACATCACATAGATGTGGATTTTCGTAGGACACTGATATTTACGTAGGGGCTGTTCTCAGCCCTTACTTTTTTTAAGCCCTTACCATTTTTCTGCTGAGGAATCGATTAAGACGAATAAGAAGTATAACATTAGCAACCAGGAATGCGGAGATTAATCCGAAGGGAAGTATAAGTGAGAAAAAAACATTTCGTCCTCCGCTTGTTTCTTTTCCGATATCATCCCTCGCAATCATTCTTACCCTGGTATCAAATCCGCCTCCATATTCCAGCAACCAGAGATTTCCTTTTTCATCAAACAATCCCGAAGCGGGACCCCAACCCTGGGCGGTAGTTAATACAGTTTCTATTTTTCCTTCCGGGCTAATCCTCTTCACCTTTCTTGAATCCAATAGCGGTACATACACATTATTATCGTTGTCAATCCATGGACCGTAGGCATTATGATCCTGATCTATTACGGAAAGTACCGAGCTGACTTCTCCAAGATTTGAAGCTATTTCTGAGATCTTACCATTTTGATCAATTCTATATAAACTTTCTCCAGCGTCGATAAAATAAAGAATACCTTCCTTTGTACTGATCATCCAGCGAATGTTTTTGAATTTACCCTCTGCAAGTTTTGAAACTCTTCCATCAGGAGATTTTTTCATGAAACGGCTTGTCTTGAAACGCTCTACCCAATACATATTTCCTGTATCATCCCTTACGAAACTATAGTTGCTGAGAAATCCTTCCTTGTTGTTGATTATTTTCTCAAGCTTACCATTATTTCTCAAACACCAAACATAATGCCCCCATTTATCTGAGGCTTCTCCTTCATACCAAAGATGCTCGCCAAATAAATTATCGTCCTTATCGATATAGATTTCATGCGAATGTACATTCGAAACAGCAATTGTTTTACTTCCATCAGGAGAAAGCTTCCAGATATTTTTCAGATCGGTATAGAAGATATTTCCTTTGCTATCCTTTACAATGCCGATTCCCGGGTGACTGAATATTTCACCAAACAAGAAAAACAATGCGATGGAAATAATTATCTTTTTCATGTCTATACTTTCCCAAGTATTTCTCTGCGTTCTTATACCTTCAAGCTCGTCATTCCCGCGGTGTGATTGAGGGCTTCACGACAAAGGGCATCCAAGCGGGAACCCCCTACAAACTTGTTAGAACCATTTGGCTTTAGGAAATTAGTTGGCAGGGGATCCCCGCTTGGTTACCTCATTTCAGAAGTCTCTGAGATTATACCGCGGGGATGACGAGTTTGACGCAAAGGATAAGGTTAATAATGGTTAACTAAACTTCTTTAGAATGTTATTAAGAGATACATCATCATAATCTATATTCACCCATTTAGCCGCAACTTTTCTCTTCTTATAAACGAAAACAGTATTCTTTATTTCCGGTGAAGGGTTTATTTCAAATAGCTGCGATGATTCGGGATCATTTGGTGTAGGGATGTAGACTAGTGCAACCTTTTTCAGATCCTGTTTTGCCGCCCAATTAATCAATTCAGATTCGAGACTGCCGAGATTCTTGTTTGTGGGATTCATATGAATAAGAAATACTCTCAATTTCTTTACGCCGCGTTTTTGCATTTCAGATTCGAGCCTTCTTGCAAAACTCTCTATCTGCTCCATATTCGATTCATTGATCCAAACCATGATTCCCTGCTGGTATCCGTATTTGCACATGGGGCATGCAGTCTTACCCTTATCTGCACCCGATACATGTTTGGGATCAAAAGCCGGACAATTGGAGCCAATGGCCAATCCTGAATTTAAATTATCAACCGACGCGCTGGGATAATTCTGGACGTTTCTCCCGAGAATAATATCCCTGGTGGCGTAAAAAACTCCATTTCTATTTTCAAGTTTCAGTATACCAGATCCGCCGACTTGTTCTTGTCTTTTTCGCTGGTCGGCAGTCAAAAGCGGATCATCATCAAATAAATATTCATCGATCCAGTATTCAGTCTTATCAGGTTCTTTTATGGTTGGATGAATATGTGCAGGATCCCTTCTTCCCGGATAGGCCGCAGGCCTGAGCGTATAGAATTTGTATTCACCTTTTTCATTTGTCTTTATCCACCCACGGAGAAAACCGTGACGTTTACCCCAACCTTTCTCATTTCCCTTTGTAGGGTAGACCCCTTTTTGATCAGTATGATAAATGTATAGAACGACATCCTTTGCCGGAGTTTTCCCATCAGATTTATAGATCACTCCACTCAGTATCAATTTTGGTCCCGGATCATTGAAATCAGGAAGTGTATCCACCCAGTTTAGTTTCTCAAATGGGATTGGGCTTTCAAAAACGGATTCGCATCCTTCGCATGGTGCTCCAACTTTTATTGCCGCTTTGTCTTTTTTATTTCCCTGGGCGCAGGCCTGGAATAAAAGTCCGTTTAGCAGAAGTAGAATAAGGAGATGCTTTTTCATATGCGTTTATTTATTTGATCATCATTTTCCAGCCTGCCGGCAGGGATTACTGATTATTGATTATTGGGTTTCTTAATCCCGGCAGTCCACCAGCACAGCGAAGCAATAATCAATAATTAATAATCAATAATCAGTAATCAGCACTGGCAATTTGGCCCAGATTCAGGCATCCTCAAAATCTCTTACACGTACTGTAAATCAGGCTTGACGAGATGTTACCCTGCAGTTCGTCAAGGGTTGAAGGCGGCTTATGTAAGCTTTTTTACGGTGCAGAAATCGTACATTTATTTTGAGCTATGAAAGTTCCGGCTTATATATATAAGTATAAACTTCACCACCTTCCTTTCTGGATACTTTTTTTTGCCATCTGGCATTTCTTCCGTTACCAGGATTATCCGCGTTTACCCTGGCTGGTAACAACGATTAAGGTGGTTGACCTGGCTATTCTTGTTTATATCACCAATTATCTTCTTATCCCAAAATTATTATACCGAAAGAGATGGTTCTTGTTTGCGATTTGCTTTTTACTCATAGTTGTTACAAGCAGCATCTTCAAAATGTATTTATTGGGCCAGGTCATGAATTTGCCCAGTATGTTTGATTTTTCTGATCCTACGAAACTGAAGGGGCGGATCTATGACAATGTGATCCCGCATATCCTGTTGGTCAGCACCGGTTCGGCCTTCAAACTATTATTGGATAATGCCAGGGCCCAAAGAAGACTCGCCGAAATGGCCAGGCAAAAATCTGAAGCTGAACTCAATTTTCTCAAATCACAGATCAATCCCCATTTCTTATTTAATTCTCTGAATTCAATATATTTTTTAATTGATAAGGAAAATGTGGAAGCAAGAAAGACTCTTTTACAATTTTCAGATCTCTTGCGCTATCAGCTTTATGATTGCAGTTCCCCAACGGTTGAAATTGAAAAAGAGATTATTTTCCTGAAAGATTATATTCGGCTCCAGGAGCTTCGGAAAGACAAGCACTATGAAGTTGATGTAAAGGTGGGAGGGGACGTAAAGAACTTCCGGATCACTCCATTATTATTAATAGCGTTTGTTGAAAATGCATTTAAGCATATTTCGCATCACAATAACGCAAAGAATTTTGTACACGTCGAAATGAATCGCAACAATGGAACATTTCAGTTCATGGTTGAAAATTCAAAAGAAGATCATGTGAAGAACACCGAACCAGCCGGTGGCATTGGCCTGGCGAATGTAAGGCGTAGATTGGAATTACAGTATCCAGACAAACATGAATTGAAAATAAGTGATAAGAAAAATTTGTTCAAGGTTGAATTGGAATTAGAACTACAATGACGTTTGGCGTTTGGAGTTTGGCGTTCTAAAGGCAACAGTGCTTACATATCTGGACTTACCTTCTTCATAAAGAAAACCGAAACGAGTTGACAAAATCGAACTAAAGAACGCCAAACCCCAAACTCCAAACGCCAAACAGTAACCGCCAAACGGTAAAATCAGTAAGTATGCTCAATTGCATTATCATAGACGACGAACCAATTGCACGCAAGGGACTAAAGGAGTACATTGCTGATGTCGAGTTCCTGCAATTGCAGGCAGAGTTCGAAAATCCATTGAAAGCAATGGATACGATCATGCAGGGAAAAACGGATCTGCTATTCCTGGATATACAAATGCCTAAAATGACGGGCCTGGATTTTCTGAAAACGCTTCCCAATCCCCCAATGGTCATCTTTACTACGGCCTATCCTCAGTATGCAGTTGAAGGATTTGAATTGAATGCAGTTGACTATTTGCTTAAACCATTTTCATTCGAAAGGTTTTGGAAAGCAGTAATGAAAGCCAGGACAGTTAAAGAATCTGGAGGGAAACAGCCAGCAGCCACTATTGCAGAACCCGATTACTTCTATATCAAATCTGATAATAAACTTATCAAAATAGACTATGAGGCCATCCTTTTTGTTGAAGCACTCCAGAACTATGTAGCCGTTCACACTACTGACAAGAAATATATTACTTATCTAACTTTCCGCAGTGTTGAAGAACATTTGCCCGCAAGCCGTTTTGTACGCACTCATAAATCCTATATCGTTGCAGCAAACAAGATCGAGAGTATAGAAGGAAATGAGATTAAGATCGGAGTGCACCGGATACCAATAAGCAGAACGGAGAAGGAAGCAGTGCTGGAGAAGCTCGTACAAAACAAATTACTAAAGCGGTAAGAGGTGAATGGTGAATAGTGAATGGTGAATAGTCAGTGGTCACGTGTCGCGGTACTTATTCACCATTCACCATTGACCATTCACTAATGCTTAAACCTTCTCTTCTTAATCATCCCACCCTTCGTATCCTTAATTGAATTCATCACCACGAAGGCATTGGGATCGATAAGTTCGATTTCGTTTTTCAATCGGGGTATTTCAAGACGGGTAATAACCGTGAAAATTATATCCATTTCTCTCGCGAGATATCCGCGTTTTCCAAATCCACCCTTGCCAGTGTAAACGGTAATGCCTCTTCCCAGCTTCTCGGTAATCATGGCAGCAATCTCATCGCTCTTATAGGAAATAATGGTGACGCCAGTATATTCTTCAATGCCCTCAATAATAAAGTCAACAGTACGCGAAGCAGCGAGATAGGTTAACATGGAATAAAGTGCCGCATCGATTCCGAGAAAATAAACCGCCGCACCGAAAATTATAACATTCACCACTATGATCACGTCACCAATTGAAGCCCCGCTTTTACGGCTTACCCATATTGCGAGCACTTCAGTTCCATCTAACACAGAGCCGGCACGCATCGCAAAACCGATTCCCGCGCCCAGGAAGAAACCTCCAAAAATCGCGGCAAGCAATTTATCATTCGTCACTACCTGGAAGTCTATAACCGCAAGGCATACTGCCAATCCAATTACCGAAAATATAGTTTTTATTGTAAACCATTTTCCCAATTGCTTGTAAGCAAGGACGATGAAGGGAATATTAACCAATAGAATAATTAAATAAAGAGGTTTCTCGCTTATTTCAGCAATCAGCAGTGAAATGCCGGTTGCGCCGCCATCAATGAAATCGTTTGGAAGCAAAAAGCTTTTCAATCCAAAACCCGCTGATGCGATGCCAATGACGATCATAATCGCATCCTTGAGATTCTGCATCAGGGTTTTCCGGAAGCGATAAATTGCCTTGGCCAGGCGGTAACGATTCGGATTTTTAGGATCCGATGATTTACCCGATTTCTTTTTGGCCCGCAACGCAGCCTGAATCGTAACCTGTTGGAATTGTGGATTCATTCAATCGAAATTTACGAATAATAAGTGGGCTTTATGGCTTAAATTTGCGGCCTTTATGATGTTTGGAGTTTGGCGTTTGGGGTTTGGCGTTTTTTAATTCGACAGTCATCATCAATAATAGCTTTTCTTTCTAACAAGGAGCTTGAATTGAGTCAAAACTGTTCAACTAAAGAACGCCAAACCCCAAACACCAAACTCCAAACTGTTCGCAAAGAGACGACCAATGAAATACAACAACGAAATACAGAAACGGAGAACATTCGCTATCATTTCCCACCCGGATGCCGGTAAGACAACACTTACAGAAAAATTGCTTTTGTTTGGCGGTGCAATTCAAACTGCAGGTGCGGTCAAGAGCAATAAGATCAAGAAATATGCGACCAGTGATTTTATGGAAATCGAAAGGCAAAGAGGTATCTCGGTGGCAACCTCCGTGATGAGCTTTGAATACAATGGTACCCTGATCAACCTGCTCGATACTCCCGGTCACAAAGATTTTGCAGAAGATACCTACCGAACATTGACGGCAGTTGACAGTGTCATCCTCGTCATTGACAGCGTGAATGGAGTAGAGGAGCAAACCCGGAGATTGATGGAAGTATGCCGGATGCGGGATACACCGGTGATCGTTTTCATCAATAAGATGGACCGCGATGGCAAGAACCGATTTGATCTGTTGGAAGAAATTGAAAAAGAATTAAAGATCCACCTGCATCCGATGACCTGGCCGATCAATAGCGGAAAGGATTTCAAAGGAGTTTATAATCTGAACGATAAAAGCCTGGTGCTATTTACTGCGAACACTAAAGCGCAAGGTGAAGATGTAGTGAAGATCGACGACCTGAATAGTCCCCTGCTCGATGAAAAGTTGGGAGAAAAAGATGCTGCAACTCTAAGAGAAGATGTGGAATTGGTAGATGGAGTTCATGGTGAATTAAGAGTCCAGGATTACCTGGCTGGTAAAATTGCCCCGGTATTTTTCGGAAGCGCAATAAATAATTTCGGCGTGAAAGAAATGCTGGATACATTCATTCGCATCGCTCCGACACCAAGAAGCAGGGAAACATCAGCCAGAAAAGTGGATGTACATGAAGATAAGTTCAGTGGCTTTGTTTTTAAGATCCATGCCAACCTTGATCCGAAGCACCGCGACCGGATCGCCTTTTTACGAGTATGTTCAGGGAGATTTGAACGCAATAAATATTTCCATCATGTGCGTTTAGATAAAGACGTTCGTTTTAGTAATCCCTATACTTTCCTGGCGCGGGAAAAGGATGTAATTGATGAAGCTTTTCCCGGAGATGTGGTTGGTTTATTTGATACCGGGAATTTCAAAATTGGTGATACATTGACTGAAGGAGAAGACTTTTACTTCACCGGCATTCCTTCTTTTTCACCGGAAATTTTTAAGGAGGTAGTTAACAAAGATCCTATGAAAACCAAACAACTGGAAAAAGGATTGGTGCAGCTAACAGATGAAGGTGTCGCGCAGTTATTCACTCAGTTTGGAGGCAATAAAAAGATCATTGGTTGCGTGGGTGAATTGCAGTTTGAAGTGATTCAATACCGCCTTTTGCATGAGTATGGCGCCTCCGTTGAATTCAGGACGCTTCCATTTTATAAAGCCTGCTGGCTCACAAGTCCTGATCCAAGAAAGCTGGAAGATTTTATTCGGTTTAAGTCTAACAATATTGCCAATGATAAGGATGGGCATCTCGTCTACCTGGCTCAAAGCGAATGGTTCCTGAATACCGAAAGAAAGAATAATCCCGATATCGAATTTCATTTCACTTCAGAAATTCACAAAGAGGCGGTGTGATCATTTTCGAAACATCCCGGATGCTGATCAGGCGCTATGATGGAGCGGATGTGGACGACTTCTATCATCTCAATAGCGATCCTGAAGTAATGAGGTATATCCGCCAACCCAAGACTTTTGAAGAAAGCAAGCAGTTCCTTCTTGAAAATATTGCCTTCTATGAGAAACATCCAATGTTTGGGCGTTTTGCAGTAATTGAAAAAGATTCGGGAAATTTTGCAGGATCATTTGCCATCATTCCTCTGGATAATTCCACTCATTGGCAGGTCGGATATGCATTAATGAAACCTTATTGGGGCAAAGGCTTTGCAACCGAATTGGTAAGGGCCGGTCTCGATTATTCATTCAATCATTGCGGCCTCGACTACCTCGCTGGCGTGACCGAAATTTTGAATGAAGATTCGCAGAAGGTTTTATTAAAAACCGGGTTCAAATTCGAGAAGAATTTTATTGAAGGCCAAAAGGAGTTGATGTTGTTTTCAATTAACAAGTCGATTCAAAAAGAATAGCTTTCTCTAATTCGGATTTTGTATTTCGACCCCGAAGGGGTTAAATCTTGGTAGCTAATGATGCGAATATAATTTATGACCCCGAAGGGGTCAAACACAACTGATCCGTGACAAAGCTCTTGCCGTAGGGATTGTTCGACCCCTTCGGGGTCGGTGCTGTCGGGATGCATACTTGCTTGCTACCAAGATTTGACCCCTTCGGGGTCATTCCATAAGTTGGATAGATTCTGAATCTTGACGTTCTAATATTCTGGATTGATGCCGGTGTAATTATGCGGGGTAATTAATTTCAGTTCTTTCTTTAGTGCAGGAGATACTTTCAATTTCTCAATGAACTTATGAATACTTTCCTGGTCTATTCCATTCTTGCCGCGGGTCAATTCTTTCAATGCCTCGTATGGCGCCGGGAAATTTTCCCTTCTTAAAATGGTTTGAATTGCTTCTGTTACAACTGCCCAATTATTGTCGAGGTCATTATAGATCTTCTCATCATTTAAGACCAATTTCTCCAATCCCCGTTCAATAGACTGAAATGCAAGAATGGTATGCGCAAATGGAACTCCAATATTTCTCAATACAGTCGAATCAGTGAGATCGCGTTGCAATCTCGATACAGGAAGCTTATCCGAAAAATGATCAAACAATGCGTTTGCAATTCCAAGATTACCCTCTGCGTTCTCAAAATCGATGGGATTTACTTTATGCGGCATTGCTGATGAACCCACTTCGCCCTTCTTTGTTTTCTGGGTAAAATATTCCATCGAAATATAAGTCCAGATATCGCGGCAAAAATCGATCAGTACGGTATTGATCCTTTTCATCGCATCGAAATGCGCTGCGAGATTATCATAATGTTCCACCTGTGTGGTGAACCGTTGGCGTTGAAGACCCAATACTCCTTCCACAAATTCATCTGCAAGTTGTATCCAGTCTTTTTTCGGGAATGAAACCTTATGCGCATTGAAATTACCCGTAGCTCCTCCAAATTTCGCGGTAACAGGAATATTGATAAAAAGTTCAACCTGGTTTTCTATTCGTTCAACAAAGACCATCAATTCCTTTCCCAGTTTTGTGGGACTTGCAGGCTGTCCATGAGTACGGGCCAGCATAGGGATATCTTTCCAATCCTTCGCCAGAATTTCGATCTGCCTGTTCATATTTAAAAGAAAAGGCAGGTACTCAAATTCAATTGCCTGTTTCCAAAGAAGGGGAATAGAAGTATTGTTGATGTCTTGCGAGGTAAGTCCGAAATGCACCCATTCTTTTACCTTACCAGCCTTGAATTTCTCCACCTTTTCTTTGACGAAATATTCAACCGCTTTTACATCATGGTTGGTAATCTTTTCGGTCTCTTTGATCTTAGCGGCATCTTCCGGACTAAAATTTTCAGTTAGGTTTTTAAGTCCTTTTACCGCTGCCGGACTTAGTTGCAAAAACTTTTTATCGGCAAGAAACATGAGATACTCCACTTCAACCAGAACACGATATTTCATCAATGCATACTCAGAAAAATATTCATCGAGGTGGTGAATTTGTTTTCGATAGCGTCCATCGATTGGGGATATAGCGGTCAATTGATTCAGGTCCATTTGGAGGTATTGATGATTAGTGCCTGTCCTTTACCTTTGCGCGGTAAATTTAAATCAATTGGAGAAGATAAAGGTTGGAATTGTCAATTATCTCAATACAAAACCCTTGCTCTATGGCATTGAGCAAGCACCAGTTATAAGGTCAATCGAATTGATCAGGGACTATCCTGCCCATATTGCATCCTTTCTTCTGGAAGGAAGTATTGACCTCGGTCTTGTACCTGTTGCTATACTGCCCAGGATGAGGGAATATCATATTGTAACGGACTATTGCATCGGCTCTGATGGACCTATTGCTTCTGTTTGTTTGTTCAGTGATGTGCCAATTGAAGATGTTAAAGAAGTGCTCCTGGATTATCAGAGCCGCACTTCTGTTGCCCTGGCGAAATTGTTATTGAGAGATTACTGGAAAGTATCTCCGAAACTGATCGATACGCATACCGATTATCGTTCAGGGATCAAGGGAACGACAGCGGGCCTGGTAATCGGCGATCGTTCTTTTGAACAACGAATGGTTTCCCCCTTTATTTATGATCTTGGCGAAGCGTGGAAGGATTTTACGGGTCTGCCATTTGTTTTTGCGGCCTGGGTGAGTAATAAAAAATTAGATGAAAAATTCATTGAGGATTTCAATGCAGCCAATAGGGAAGGGGTAAGAAATATTTCAAAAATCCTTGAAGGCAATGATTTTCCTTTATTCGATTTGAATAAATACTACAATAGTTATGTCAGTTATAATCTGGATGATCGTAAAAGAAAAGGATTACAAAAGTTTCTTGAGTTAAAAGAAGGAATCGTGGAATTAAAAACCACCTGATCTTACCGGATCAACATCACCAACCCCTTGTGGACAATCTCGCCGCAGAATGAACTTGCGTTGATCACATAAGCATAGGCACCTGTAGCTTGTGGTTTTCCGTTAATTGTTCCATCCCAGCATTTAGTTGGATCCTTAGTACTGAATACTCTTTGTCCCCAACGATTATAGATTGAAAATTCTTTAATGGTAACATTTCCCCAACGCTGTATTCCGAAACATTGATTTATCCGATCACCATTAGGGGTAAATGCATTTGGAAGAACAAAAGTTGGCTTATTGGCATTGGTAACATTAACCGTAAGTGTATCCGAATTTTTGCAACCAAAATTATTTGTGCCGGTAACGATATAGGTTGTAGTCGCAGAAATGCCAGCAAGCGGATTCGCGATCGTTGGATTGTTCAATCCTGTTGAAGGTGTCCACAAAAAACTTGAAGCGCCCGTTGCGTTCAATTGCGCCGTAGGACTGCCGCAATCAATATCGTTGGACTTTTGGGCTTGAACGATGGGAGTAGGATCTACCGTAATTCTAAGATTCAACGTTGTATCATAATTGCAATTTGTTTCGGAAATATAAACGGCATAAAGCGTTGTTGTATCGGGGTTGGCGATTGGATTTGCAACAATCGAACTATTTAGTGAATGTGCGGGAGACCATAAATAATTATCGCCACCACTTGCATTTAGTTGAATGGTATTTCCATAACAAATCTTATTATTACCATTGAGGGTGAATGTCGGTATCGGTCTTACTCCTACTTTAACTGAATCTATAACCGAGCATTTATTTGTATCAGAAGTAGTAACCAGGTAAGTCGTATTCACTATCGGGCTTGCTACAGGATTTGGAATACTCGCATCACTTAATGTTTGGGCAGGACTCCACAAATAACTAGTTCCCCCGGATGCTGCTAATCTTATTGACGAGTTTTTGCAAATTGTTGTATCATCGGAAACTGTTAGAATCGGTTTTGGAAAGACTACTACAGAAACTGTGCTGCTGTCTTTACAACCATTGATGTCAGTTGCTATCAATTGCACCTGATAGTTACCTGAATTCAAATAGTTATGACTAATGTTTTGAGCAGAACCGTTATTTCCATCTCCGAAGGACCACTGCCAGTTATTGATCGAATTTAACCTTACAAATTCCAATCCTCTGAAATCAAAAGTTGCACAAGCTGAAAGGCTGTCTTTGATTCTTACGGAATCAATATTCTTATAAAACATACTGGTATCTATCTCTATTTTCAAATTGAACAGGTGAAAACCAGGTTGTCCTCCAGTGGCACCCCATGGTTCATTACTCAATTCTGTGATTCCGCCATTTCCACCACCTGATGTGACATGGGTAACGTTTGCGGGTAATGAGCCAGACTTTAGCCAAAGTACTCCACCACCACCTCCTCCGCCGGGACCGATCCGCCCACTAACAATTGCAGGACCGGTCATATCACCTCCTTTACCTCCATTTGTCTGTATGATTGTCGGATCCACGAAATTGTTTACATCGAGTAACACTGTTCCTCCAGCACCACCCCCAGCCATACCATCATGGCAATCTGCGGTAGGAGTGCGACTGCATCCAGCTGCTCCATTACCATCCGAGATAATTCTATTTGAATTTGAAACCAGATAGTTTGCAGAAATTAATATGAGACCACCTCCATCAGCACCGTGCGTGTTAAAGTTTCCCGCATTATTCATGTGTCCTGCGCCTCCGCCGCTTCCGAGAAATGCTTTGTTGATTGTAGTATTGTAAGAGAGTACGTTACCGCCAATGCCTCTGTTATCAAACGGCGCCATTCCGCATTCCTGCCATTGATAACCGCCGAAACCACCTCTTCCCCCGTTACCACCACCACCGCCACCTGAGTTGTGATCCATTCCACCACCACCAGCACCTGCTGAAGGCCCTTTACCTGAGATAATATTGTAAGTAATATGCGCGATAGATTCTCCTTTCGACGCGGCAACCGGGCTTAAAACATCATAAAAATAATTGTTGGAAAAACAGTTTAAAGCATTTGTTTGCGTATTAAACCCAATACCTCCAATAAACCCTCTACCAGTGGCGTTTATCGGTGCATTTAATCTAAGTGTATCGCCAACGATCATAGCAATTACTCCACCTTTTTGGCTATCCCAGTCAATACAGGTAAGGGGTGAAATAACATTCGCCGATCTATAATAAGGAACACGAACCAACTGAACTTTTCCGTCAGGTATGGAATATGTTCTTTGTAAAGCATTTTTAAGTTGTATGTTATTCCCCGACACCTGGCTAACATAATTCAATTCATAATTACCCGCATTTGCATAATTGGTAACTGTACCGAAGTTTGCACTATTACTAGAATCAATGATAGCACCCTTCATTTGCATTATGTAAACCGTATCTCCCGCCTTGAACGCTGACGCTTGAAAATTACCCACCGTAAAGGAATTGGTGCATGGATCATAAGCAAAGACAGCTGCATAACGGTTGATAGTTCCGCCGATTTGTGCAGTTTGTCCATACATCAAAATCGATAAAAATAAAAGGGGAAGAATAAGCAGTGCAGGTCTTTTGTTCAAGAGTTCCAGTTTGGCGTTTTGGGGTGCTGCAAATATAAAAAAACATGCCTTTTATCCGGAAAGCTTAGCGGAAATTTGAACTAAATCAGTGTTATCCATTAGACTAGCTCGAATTCCACATTTCCCCAAATACTATTAGTTTTGCGCCAACTCATTAATAATGAAAGTTGTCATATTTGCCGGGGGTCTCGGAACCCGCATCGCCGAGGAAACGGAGACCCGGCCAAAACCCATGGTAGAGATAGGCGGTAAACCCATCCTCTGGCATATCATGAAAATGTATAGCCACCAGGGCTTTAACGAATTCGTGATCTGCCTCGGGTATAAGGGAACCCAGATCAAGGAATATTTCATGCACTATTACCTCCACAATTCCGATCTCACAATTGAATTGGAGAGTAATAAGATGAATGTTCATTATGCCAACACTGAATCCTTTAATGTGACCCTGGTTGATACAGGTCTCTCAACGAAGACAGCAGGTCGACTGAAAAAAGTTCAACAATACCTCGACAATGAAGATTTCATGTTGACGTATGGAGACGGAGTTTCCGACATCGATCTAAAAGAGCTATTGAAATTCCATCAATCGCATGGAAAGATTGCAACAGTTACAGCCATTCATCCCGAAGCCAGGTTTGGCGGACTGGAAATTGAAGACAAAGGACTCGTAACAAGATTCAAGGAGAAACCGAAAGAAGATAATCGTTGGATCAACGCCGGCTTCTTCGTTTTGAAACCAGATGTCTTTAAATATCTTGAAGGAAATATGGACGATACCATGTGGGAAGATGACCCGATGGAAAATCTCGCCAATGATCGCCAATTAATGGCATTTCGGCATGAAGGTTTTTGGAAATGTATGGATGCAATGCGAGATAAGATCGAGCTTGAATCATTATGGAAAAATAATCAGGCAAAATGGAAAATCTGGTAACCCTAAAAAATCTCTCCGATTATTATAGTAATAAAAAAGTATTCATTACTGGTCATACCGGATTTAAGGGTTCATGGTTAATTGCCTGTTTGGATTTACTTGATGCCAATATCAAGGGCTATGCACTTCCTCCGGAATACGACAACAAAATTTACGATCATCTCCACAAGTCCGGTAAGATCGATAGCGTATTGGCAGATATCAGGGACAAAGACCAATTGAGAGATGAACTCATCAAATTCAATCCTGATTTTATTTTTCATCTCGCGGCCCAACCTCTTGTACGAAGATCTTATGAAATTCCTGCTCAAACATTTGAGATAAATGTTACAGGCACTGCAAATCTCCTTGAAGCGGCAAAGGATCTACCCGGTAAATGCACAATACTGGTGATCACAACGGATAAAGTGTATGAAAACAAGGAGAAGGATATTTTGTATAATGAAGATGACGCATTGGGCGGATTCGATCCCTACAGCGCTAGTAAAGCTTGCGTTGAGTTTGTAGTTAGTTCATTCAGGAATTCTTTTTTCCACCGGGATAAACTTGATACACATCAGAAGGCAGTTGCTTCCATACGTGCGGGCAATGTAATTGGAGGTGGTGATTGGAGCAATGATCGTTTGATGCCGGATATTGTTCGTTCATTAGAACAGGGAAAACCAGTTGATGTACGAAATCCTAAATCAGTAAGACCCTGGCAGCACGTGTTGGAACCACTTGGTGGTTATCTTTTGGCAAGCGCTTTTTTGAGCCGAAATCCAAACAAGTATTCCAACGCTTATAATTTTGGTCCGGAAGCGAGTGACCACCTAACGGTAAAGGAATGTGTTGAATCTGCGATCGAATATTGGGGTAGCGGGAAATGGAAAGATAATTCAGATATAAAGCAGCCCCATGAAGCTGGATTGCTCAAGCTGGATATTAGCCGTGCAAAAAAAGAACTTAGCTGGAAACCAAAATTAACCACCAAACAAGCAATAAAGTGGACTATTGATTGGTATAAACAGGAAACGTCCGACCAAGCGCAATTTACCTATCAACAAATCAAAGAATATCTTTCCTTATGATCTTTACCCAAACCAGTTTGAAAGGCAGTTATGTTATTGACCCAACTGTTAGCACGGATGACAGAGGATGGTTTGGAAGGTTTTATTGTAGGAAAGATTTCGGGGAAATTGGACACGATAAAGAATGGGTGCAAATGAACCATTCGTCTACAATTAAGAAAGGTACAATCAGGGGGATGCATTTCCAGGTTCATCCATTTCGCGAAATAAAAATGGTGAAGTGTGTTGCAGGAAAAATATTTGATGTAATAATAGATCTCCGAAAAGGATCCCCAACATTTTTAAAATGGTTTGCTCAGGAACTTTCAACAGAAAACAGAAAGATGCTTTATATACCGGAGGGATTTGCGCACGGGTTTCAAACACTGACGGACAATTGTGATCTGATATATCTACATTCGGAATACTATGTACCAAATTCCGAAGCTGGTATCAGGCACGACGACTCTACAATTGGAATTCAATGGCCGCTTTCTGTATCTTCTCTTTCAGAACGCGATCAAAGTCATCCTTACCTTGATGAAAACTTTAAAGGTATTTAGATATGAAATGCAGGTTTTGCAAGACTGATCTGGAACATGTGTTTATTGACCTGGTCAATTCACCACCATCAAATTCCTTTTTGAATTCAGAACAACTCAATGAACCGGAGATATTTTATCCATTGAAGGTGTTCACCTGCCACGAATGTTTTCTTGTCCAAATTGATGAATACAAAAAGTCAGACGAAATCTTCAGCAACGACTATGTCTATTTTTCCTCCTATTCGACGAGCTGGTTGGATCATTCCAAGCATTATACGGACCTGATGGCACAACGCTTCAAATTGAATGAGAAGTCAAAAGTGATAGAAATCGCTTCAAACGATGGTTATCTTTTGCAGTACTTCGTTGAAAAGAAGATCCCTGTACTTGGGATAGAACCCACAGCAAATACTGCCGAGGTTGCAAGAAAAAAGGGAATCGAAACAATCACAGATTTTTTCGGAGTACGCCTCGCTAATGCGCTGGCCGCAGGTAATACAAAAGCCGACCTACTGCTAGGAAATAATGTTCTGGCTCATGTGCCAGATATAGTGGACTTTGTAGGTGGGATGAAGACCATTTTAAAAACATCAGGAGTAATAACTATGGAGTTTCCGCATCTGATGCAATTAGTGGACAATAACCAGTTTGATACTATTTATCACGAACATTTTTCGTATCTCTCATTTCACACGGTGATAAAGATATTTGAATCGAAGGGTTTGAAATTATTTGATGTGGAAGAAATGCCAACTCATGGGGGGTCATTACGGATTTATGCCTGTCATAAGGAAGACAATGAAAAGGATGTGACGGAGAATGTGGCAGCACTCCTGAAGAAAGAGGAAGACAAAGGAATGACCAGTCTCGAATACTATGATAACTTCCAGCAAAAAGCATTAAGAGTAAAGCTGGATCTTACCGAGTTCTTAACGCTTCAAAAACGGGCTGGAAAGAGTATCGCCGCTTATGGAGCAGCTGCCAAGGGGAATACCTTACTCAACTATTGCGGTATCAAGAACGATCTTATTTCTTATGTTGTTGATGCCAACCCTCATAAAAAAGGGAAATGGTTGCCTGCAAGTCATATCCCTGTTGTTGATGAAGAACTATTGAAGGATGATAAGCCCGACTTTATAATTATCCTTCCATGGAATTTGAAAGATGAGATCACCAACCAATTAAGTTATATTAAGGAATGGGACGGGAAATTTGTGATCGCGATTCCCGAACTAACCGTGATTTAATCAGTATGAAAAAGATCCTCGTTACAGGTGCAACAGGGTTTGTAGGAAATTACGTGATAGCTGAATTGCTCAAAACCTCACATAAGATAATAGCAAGTTCATCGAATATTGCTAACGCAAAAGAGGCTGAATGGTTTGATCGCGTAACCTATATTCCATTTGATCTCTCCAATTTTGATCCTTCAAATAACTACTATGAGTTCTTTCAATCGCCAGAGATGATGATCCACCTGGCTTGGGAAGGATTACCTAATTATAATTCCAATTTTCATCTCACGGCTAATCTTCCCAGGCATAGCGCATTGCTTGAGAACCTGATTAAAAACGGACTAAAGGATTTAACTGTAACCGGCACCTGCCTTGAATATGGATTCCTGGAAGGAAAACTGAATGAATTAATGCCTGCAAATCCGTCCAATCCGTACGCTATTGCAAAAAATTCTTTAAGGGTATATTTGGAAGCCATAAAAGAAAAAAAACCATTTGAATTGAAATGGGTCAGGTTATTTTATATGTATGGGAAAGGTCAAAATCCCAACTCATTATTATCCCAACTTGACAGTGCACTTGCAAAAGGAGAGGAGAGTTTTAATATGAGTAAGGGCGAGCAGGTACGCGACTATTTGCCTGTAGAAAAGGTCGCTGAATATATTGTTAGGATAGCGCTGCAAAATTATATCACTGGGATAATCAACTGTAGCAGTGGAGTTCCAATTAAAGTGAAGTCATTCGTCGAAGACTATCTAGGGAAGAACGGGAAGAAAATAGCGCTGAACCTTGGCTATTATCCTTATGCCAGTTATGAACCAATGGAGTTTTGGGGTGATAATTCAAAACTCAACAGTATTCTAAACGGTTAGGGAATTTCGATACCTGAATATTTGTAGATCTTATTCTTCAATCTTCGCCACCAATTCGTGATCTCAGGCGGATCGCTCTCGATATCTTTTTCTTCTACTTTTCCTGAATATAAATGAAAGGGCTTTTCGATTTTCGCTTTTTCAAAAACCACGACGCTGTCGTAAAAATGAATGGAGTGGGTTGTTCGGGTAAAATCTGAGATCCTGAAGCGTTTCTGTTGTGAATGCCATGCATTCAATTGGTCGATTAATTTCTTAGTGTACTCAATAAAAGAATTGCTTCTACGATAACCCCCTTCATAACTTGGCCAGTAACAAGTATGCAGGTCCTCGGCCAGGTAAACTCCATCTTCCGCAACCCAGTCATAAAGCTCTTCAAAGGTTATCCTCAGGTGATCCATCATATGACCACCATCATCGATCAGGATATCTATTTTTGGAATTTGCTTTTTTAGGTTTTGCAGAAAATTTCTGTCTTCCTGTGAACCAATGAAAATTTTCGTGAAGGAATTTTCAAAGCGTTTGCAAAGTGGATTTATATCGATTCCGATTATTTCACAGTTTTCGCCAAAATATTTTCGCCACATTTCCAGCGATCCTCCTTTATAAACGCCAATTTCAAGAATAGTTACTTTCTTATTACGAAACCTGCTGAAATGCCTGTCGTAGATACCAAAATAGTGTTGCCATTTATGAATAATATTTCCGGTATGTTCATGAAATATGCGTTCCAGGTCGTTATTGTACACGTTGTTAATTTTTGAAACAGAAAATATTTAGTTGAATGTCGTATTGCAATTCCTTTTTATCCCGGTAAAACGGAGTTGGATAATTGTGAGAGGCTTCTTTTATGTAATATGCAAACCCTGCTTCATGCAGGATGCGGAATATTTCGTTGAGTTCTCCGTTTTCTTCAAATTTCCCATGGTATTCAATAAATAGATTTTTTATTCGCGTAAGGTTGTCCTTGCAATCTTTGATCACCTCATATTCGGCTCCCTCTATATCAAGCTTGAGTAGATCTACCGGTTCATTGAGATATTCTTTCAACCTTATAGCCTCAATGCTTTTTACATTTGAAGTTAAGTCGCCTTTTACAATCTTGCTGCTTAAGGTGCCAGTTGAAGCAAAATTAATTCGCTTGTTTTCATTCCAAACAGCCTTGTTTACAATTGTAACATCCTTTAGTGCTAAGGTATTTGATTTTAGCAAGTCATAATTCGATTCGTCAGCTTCAAAAGCAAGGATTCTTGAAGCCGGGTAATTATTCTTTAAGTATAAAATGCTTAATCCAATATTTGCACCGCAATCAATAATATATGGATTAGGCGTATCAAATTTTATTTTATAAATCTCGTCGATGAAGATCTCTTTGAGACTGTATAACAATTCCTGGCCATTGGTGTAATTTACCTTTTGACCATGCAGGTTGTATTGAGTCGGTTTTTTATTTGTAGAGTATTTCAGATACCGAACCTTTAGCGCCGTCAGGCCGGCTTTTTTCAGGTCCTTGTTGGTGATCCTCTTTAATCTGTTCCCTGCATCAGTTAATATCCGTGAAAAAATAGTTCCCATTTTTAGTTATGCATTTTTATTAATTTTCGCAAAATTGCGGTTTTTGGTTGAAACTTTGGAAGTTGAGTGATTATTCAGGAGAATTGAGCTATTAATCAATGGAATTGTAATTTTCTGATGCATGCCAAATAATGGGAACAATGCCGTTTCAGTTATTCACCTGATCTGGATGGACTATGGAATAGAATTGTTCAGGAGATTCCTGGAATCTTATATCAAATATCCCGCCGGGTATCCTCATGACCTCGTGCTTTTGTTCAATGGAGTTAATGATGTTCAGGAGACCAAACCTTATCTCGATTTGATCCTTGAAGCGGGAATCAAATTTCAAACGCATATCAACTACCACCGCGACCAGGATTTGCAGGCTTATTTCTGGGTCGCAGAAAGATTAAATACGCCCTATCTTCTTTATCTCAACAGTTATTCGGAGCTGTTGGAGCAAGGTTGGTTGGAAAAGTATATGAGGCATGTTAATAGTACGGATATTGGTATTATTGGCGCCAGCGGATCCTGGTTGAGTTATTATCGTACTATTATGAACAAAAATTCCTGGGGATGGGAAAGAGACAAGTCTTTTTCTCAAAACCTGGCCAAGTATAGAACGCTAATAAAAGCAATAGTATATTGGAAATGGATGTTTCCAGATTTTCCAAATCCTCATATCAGGACCAATGCCTTCCTGATTAGCCGCGATCTGATGCTTCAGATCAAATCGAGACCACTCGGATCAAAGAAATTTAAAGCTTACCTATTAGAAAGTGGAAGAAGGAGCATCACCAGGCAGGTGTTGAAGAAGGGATTACGGGTGATGGTGATGGATAGAAATGGAATTCTTTTTAAACCCGAAGAATGGGACGAGGCAAAAGTTTTTTGGATCTCCGAACAGGAAAATCTCCTGGTTTCCGATAACCAAACCCAGATATATGCAGGCTCAGACCCGTCAGAAAAACACGGGATGTCCTTCAACGCCTGGGGAATTAAGTAATTGAAATTAAGATTTTTGTGCTTACTTGGGATCCAAATAGGCGTTTCCCAGCTAAAAAATAAAAACTGTCTAAGTGTTTTCACACATGAAGGGCAGAAGTCAGAGAAAAGAATTTTTTTACATTTGAAAAAAATAAAATTATGCGTAGCTCCTACCTTATAACATTATTGCTATTTGTGGTGTTAGCAACCGGCTGTCAAAAAGAAGAAGATCCACCACCAGATCCAACCAAAGAAGAAATGCTTTTGAATAAGTCATGGAGCGCCTCGGAAGTTACTTTTGTTTCGGATAATGCTTTGCGTTATTACAAGCGAGGCGGCAGTTCCAATACATGGGACTTTACTCATGACATAATTTCATTCAAGACTGGTGGAACAGGTACCTACCAGAATCTTCAAAACAGCGTATTCAATATCACCTGGCAATTCATAGATGCAGCAAAGACCAGGATCAGATATACCATTTATGATTATGATAAAGGGATAAGAAAGCCTGGTACCAACCTGGTGGTTAATTGGGAAAATGTGGTGATTACGGCAGCGTCCATCTCATATTCGGAAATTTATACCAACAGTGATAATAAATCCGTTATCTCAGCATCAACCAGGGGGACTCTTTGATAAAACTATCATAAAACAATATTGCAGGAGGCATTTTTGCCTCCTTTTTTTTAGTTTGAACGCCACTTTTCTAAAACGCTCTTTATGATAAAAACCCCGCTTGCCATTTTATTCTTTTTTCTTATTCACCCTTCTTCCTGCGGAAAGAAGAATAATAAACAAGATGAGCCAAATAAGTTCAGCGATCCAGCTGAATTATTAATTAATAAAGCCTGGCGCGTTTCTGAATTAACCTTTGTCTCGCACGATGAATTGTTTTATTATAAGCGAGGCGGATCCCGGAATACGTGGGACTTTACTTATGATGTTATTACATTTAACGCAGACGGAACCGGTTCCTATGCCAATCTCAAGGAAAGTACTTTTCAAATCAAATGGCAATTCATGGACGAGGGAAAAACAAAATTACGATACACCATATTGGACTATGATATGGGCGTGAAAGGATCCGGCGTGAATCTCGTAGTAAATTGGGAAAATGTATTTTTAAGCCCGAAAACGCTCCACTATGCGGAAATTTATACGAACAGTGATGGTAATTCAATTATTTCTTCAGGGACAAGGGTTAGTTTGTAAATTTGCGACCATATTAATTTTTTAGCAGGGGGCAATTCGATAATGCCTCCTGTTTTTTTGGCGCCTGGTTTTATGAAGTACAGCATCATTTTGCCCGTTAGAAATGGGGGTTCCCACGTTAAAGAATGCATTTCGAGCATTCTTGCGCAGACTTTGCCGGGGTTTAATCTTCACGTGCTGGATAATTGCAGCACTGATGGAACCTCGGAATGGCTATTGTCGTTGAAAGATGAGCGGATTAAAGTCTATCCTTCCGACAAACCTCTTTCAATTGTCGAAAACTGGAGCCGGATACTCAAACTTGAAAAAAACGAGTTCGTTACACTAATTGGTCATGATGATTTACTGAAACCGGATTATCTCGCAAGCATGGATGAATTGATTCAAAAGCATCCAAAAGCAAGTCTATACCAAACGCACTTTGAATATATCGATGGAGGCGGAAAATTTGTCCGCAACTGTTTGCCAATGGATGAAATCCAGTATGGCCATGAGTTCCTCGCAAGCCACATGACGCATACATTGGATAGCATGGGTTCCGGATATATGATGCGCTCGAGTGATTATGATCGAATTGGCGGTATTCCGACACACTATCCGAATCTCTTGTATGCAGATTATGAATTGTGGACAAGACTATCCCTTATTTCATACAAGGCGACAAGCCAGAAGAGTGGGTTTTTGTACCGGGTACATCAAAGCGTTTCAAAAACCACCAACGTGATCCTGTATCAGGAAGCATTCCTCAAATATGTTGATTTTATTGCTGACTTAATGAAGACGAATAACGAGGTAAGAGACGTGGTCGAAAAGTATGGGAATACATTATTACTTTTCTACTGCCAAAGTCTTTCACATCGTCTTTTAAAGATGCCGAAAGACAAACGTTCGATCAAGGTGCAGGATTTCATTGAAAAATGTACTGTAGCTGCAAAGAAACTTGGATTAGAAAATCAATTCAAACCAGGAAAAGTGTTCAAAATAGAAATAGCAAGATTGATCGACAATAATGCCTGGAGCAGATATTTGTTTCAAGCCTATAAGGGAATCAAATAATTTAGCGGATGAACAGGGAATGGAAGACATTCGGAAAGAAAAATCCTTATTATGGTGTTTGCACTTCTGAAGAATTTAAAAATGCCAATCTTTCTGAAGAAACCCTGAAGTCATTTTTCACTAGCGGCGAAGAACATATCGGAAGGGTGGTTGAAACGATTCGAACAAAATTGGACCCTCAATTTGCACCTGGCTATACGATGGATTTTGGATGCGGTGTCGGAAGGCTTTTGATTCCATTGTCTAAGCTGAGCAAAATTGTGGATGGACTCGATATTTCGCAGGGCATGCTTGCTGAAGCGAAGCGTAATCTTGATAAACTGGGAATCAAAAATGTAAACCTGATCGAATCCTCCAGGCTTTCGAATATCGCCAATGAAAAGTATGATTTTGTACATTCCTTTATCGTATTTCAACATATTACCGTCAAAAATGGCATGAATATTTTTGAACAGGTGTTGGATACCTTGAAAAAGGGTGGGATAGGAGCCCTTCACTTTACTTATCGTGACTCCGCAGGACCTTTCAAAAGATTTAAGCGAAAATTGTTACGAATATCATTCTTCAATGCTGTAAAAAATCTCCTCAAAGGTGAATCGCTGAATACACCGAACATGTTGATGAGTGAATATTCAATTAACAAACTCCTTAATATTCTTCAGTCCAGGGGAATTCAAGCCACGATTGTCGAGTATACCAATCATAGCGGTTACCTTGGGATAATGCTTTTATTCAGAAAATAATTCCATCCGAACTTCACTTACCGTGAGATAAATTCAATGGCTTTTCGCACGATATTTCCCCAAAAGAAATGATCAAAATATCTGGCATCAATAGTCGCTTTGACTTTTGATAGCTGAATAACCGACTCAATAAACCCATCCCAGTCATCATCTTCATGAACAACCAACTTGCCATTGCATATCGCCGGATCAACACCAATAGCTCCATTCTTTGTAGAAACCGCATTCAAGTTATAGCCAAGTGCTTCAACTAACTTGGTTTTGATCCCTCCTCCTTCAATTATTGGATTTAGGAAGATATCGGCGCCTTTGAAATAAAGACTGATATCATTCACAAATCCTACTATGATAATATTGAGTTCTTTCTGATCGGTAATGAATTCTGGAATATCTTTTCCGCAGATCAGGATGGTATACCTGAAATCGCGAGCTTTTAGTTTCGGACTGATCTGATCAATAATCCGCATCAATCCACTGAGGTTTGGGGAATAATTAAATGCTCCGTTGAAAAGCAAAATTGTATGATCGAATGGAATATTGTGATTTCTAATCAATGTATCTCTCGCATTCAGGCGCTCACCCGCATTGGGAGGCTGATTCCATTCAATTCCATAAGTGATTACCTTGCATTTTGACCTTTCCAATTTATAATATTCAACAGCATAACTTAGGTCATCTTCCTGTTTGAAATAATTATAATCAGCCTGGCGATGTGTCCATTTCTCATAATTCCAAAGAATCTTCCACCACCATTTGTGCAGTGTCTTCCATCGCCTGCCTTCTATATTATGTGAATGCACAATCAATTTGATTCCAAGTGAACGCTTCAACCATACAGCTAACCACCCAAAATAGGGATGTTCTAATTGCAGATGTGTAATTTCCTTTTCTTTTAGTATTTTTTTAATTCTGGAAAAATAGAAGGGATTAATATAACGCAGCTTGTTATCCGAAAAGACCTGTATCAATTCATACCCTTCGGCAAAATTGGGATCATTGCTTCTTGTCGTCAGGCATACCAGTTTGACTTCTTTACCAAGGTATTTATTGAAGAGTGCAATTCCCCTCTGTCCACCCATGACGGGCGGAAATATTCTGTACGATACCAGTGAAGCTATGCGAATTTGCGATTTCTCCATATCGGTTACCAGTTACTGGTTTCCGTGCCGATCCCGATCCCGATAACTGCCGATAGCTATCGGGACGGGACTATCGGGAAGGCAACAGCTATTTAGCAGTTTTCTTTTGATCCAGATATTCTTTGATCTTCCAACCAATGAACGCCAACAATAATATATTCAAAATCCAGGAAGAAATTGTAGTCAAAGTCCAGCCAAGTTTGAACATTTTTGGTTCAAACCGGAATTCGATAGTATGTTTTCCCGCGGGCACTGATAGCGCACGCAATACATAATTCGCTTTTATTACTGAAGCGGGCTTGCCATCAATATAAGCGTTCCAATCTTTATAATAAATCTCGCTGAATACCGCCAAATGATTGCCACTGCTATTGCTTTCATAACGGATTGTATCATTGTCAAAGTAGACCTGCCTGATCGTTGCAGTACTATCTGCGGGAACTATGGATCCAACCTGATTACGGAAACTTTCATCAACAATAGCCGTATCCTTTGCATTGAATTCATCCAGCGCTTTCATCTCTTCAACTGGTCCCTTCACATATTTGACAGCTTTTACAAACCAGGCATTACCTAGCGCATATGGGTTGGGTATTGCAAGTGTTGCATTCGTCTGTTGATTTCGCTGAATAATATATTTCGTATTAAGCATATTTATCACTTCGGGATTTGGAGAACCCGACAGCTGATAACTTACCAGGTCATCGTAAATACCCAGCTTGGCAGGATGATATCCTCCGATCGATTTATGATAGTAGGAAGTTCTTGACTCTTCGAAAGGATTACCTCCGGTAGTATTAAACACGCGGTAATTCGGGTCTTTATCCTGCAAAATCGCCTTATCCGCATCGCTAAGTGGAAATTCGGATGCTTCATAAAGATCCTTACTTTGAAAACTGTAATTATTCAAATACTTAGTACCAATTCCAAGCAAGTCAATAAGCGTTGCAAGACCAACTCCAACAAGAACGAGCGTTGCATTCACCTTTTTCTTCAAATAAAGGAAGATCAATCCAGCAGTGATAAGTACAAAAATGAAACTTCTCAAAATATCGCCTCCAAAAGTTGCTTTTCGGTCAGCTCTTAACGCAGTTAATATTCCTCTTGGAATAGCGGGATCTCCCTGGCTTTGCATCATGAATTTTTCAAACACTTCATTGTCTTTATAAGGTGGCTCGGCCCTATTCAAGGAGTCCATTCTTGCCGCAATATTCGGATCATTTGGCGTTGAAAGGATCTCTGAAAAAGCTACAGTACGCCTTTTATTTTCGAAGCTATAATCCATGTTGAAATACAAGATCAATGCTATTCCAAATACCAATCCCGTCGCGATACATGTATATTTGAATTTCTTCATAATGTCTGCTTCATGCGGGAGCAACAATTTTTCAAGTACCAATGCAGCCGCAAGCGGAAAAAGCAGTTGAGGAATCACCAGAGTCATTGTAGGAACCCTAAACTTATTATACAAGGGCAGGTAATCAAACAGGAAATTGTTCAGGTCTGAAAAATTTTTTCCCATTGCCATGAAGATCGCCAATGCTGATGCGGTAAGGATCCACCATTTATGCGGACCTCTCAGATAGAACATCGCAAAAATGAATAAAAAGCAGATCGTTGCCCCAAGGTATATGGGACCATTAGTGAATGGTTGATCTCCCCAATACAGATCGGTCGTTACCGACATTGCAATGTTTGCAGCCTGGTCTTCCGGCACATTAAGTTTCTCCACGAGATACTGTCCCACATTCGAAGATTCATCCAGTTTTGGAAACAGGTATTGTTCCCCGTCACGTTCAGCATAGTGAAGACCGTAGCTCATTATTCCCGGAAACATCAGGCTCAGTGATTCCGTTCTTCCGTAACTCCATTGAAATGCATATTCCTTGGAAAGTCCTTTTGTTTTATTATCTACTATTTTGTTATCCTTTTTGGTATCATCCATTACTAACTGTCCGCCTCTTTTCGAATGATTGGCGAAATCATAAACTGGCAAGAGAGCTACCGCGGTAACCATCGTCCCAATCAATCCGGCAACTACGGCAAGTCCAATCACTTTCACAAAATGCCCGATTTCTTTTCTCCTTATTGCATTAAAAAGAAAGAATACGCTCATTATTCCGATCACCAGGAAAAGATAATAGCTGATCTGCTGGTGGTTCATTGCAATTTGCAATGCAGTAAAGAGTAGAGTAAGTATGAAACCCAGGATATATTTTTTGTCGAAAAGTAATATCACCGACCCTAAAACCGCAGGCGCATACGCCAGGGCCATCATTTGCGTATCATGTCCAGCCGTTACTATAATTGGACTAAAAGAACTGTATGCAAATCCAATCGAACCAATTATTCCAACCCATGGGCGTATACGAAGACATAGGCAAAGGAAGTAAAAGCCCATACAAGCCAGGAAGAAAAAGTTCATTGGCTTTGGCAGCCCGAATTGAAAAATCTTATTAATTATTCCCAATATTGTCCATGGACCCTCAAGTGCAACCTGGTATCCCGGCATTCCGCTGAACATATTCGTTATCCAGAGTGGAACATGACCATGCGTCTCTTTGTACTGATAAGATTGATGACTCATTCCCTGCCAACCGGAAATATCCGATTGTTTCATCACCACGTCTGGCGACAACGCAGGTCTGCAAAAGAACAATGCGAGCAGTAAAAAGATAACAATTGCGATAACATGCGGAAGTAAGCGTTGCCAGATTGGTTTGTTCATACCAGGGTATTAAATGAGGGCAAAATAACGCAATTTTACAGCATCCTCACTTATGCAGAAGTTATTATTTTTTTCCCGGGTTGCCTTTATTTGTAATATATGTTTTGTATTAGCTTTTTTGATGAAATATGTTCCTGATCTGAAAGACGGATATTTTACTTCAACGGTATTGATCCTTGGGGTAGGTGTGTCATTCGGACTGAATTTACTCGTGAATCTGATAACAGGAATATTCCTTCTTCAAAGAAAATACCGCGAGCAACCTTATCCTTCGTGGTTAATTATTGCTAACTTTCTTTTTCTAATTCCTCAATTAATCCTACTGCTTAGATGATTCATAATATAATGAAGGATAAACCCACCCGTTTATTCATAGTTCTGGGTGGTTTTTTTATTGCCAATGCGTTAATTGCTGAAGTGATCGGGGTAAAGATTTTTTCCCTTGAGGACAGCCTGGGAATTTCAAGAGCGAGCATAAATGTTTTTGGTGAAAAGAATCTCTCGTTCAGCTTATCCGTCGGCGTTATACCCTGGCCGGTAATTTTTGTGATGACGGATATCATCAATGAGTACTATGGAGTAAGAGGCGTCAGATTTCTATCCTTTCTTACAGTTGTGTTGATCGCATTTGCTTTTGTGATCTTCTTTTTCGCTATTAATACAATACCTGATGGCGGATGGCGTGTCCGGGATCTCGTTTTGGGTGTAACGGATCAACAGGCAGCTTATGTACAGATCCTGGGACAGGGAATGAACATCATAATCGGATCCATCCTTGCTTTTATTATTGGACAATTGCTGGATGCAATGATATTCCGAAGAATCAAGCGCATTACAGGTGAGAAAAAAATCTGGATGAGGGCAACAGTCAGTACGCTGGCTTCTCAATTCATCGACAGCATCGTGGTGACTATTGTGGCTTTCCACATCTTCCGAAGTTTCAGCCTGGGTACTGTTTTAGCATGGGCAATTACCGCGTACCTGTACAAATTTGTAATTGCAATCATTATGACACCCGTGGTGTATTTAATTCATTATTTCATTGAAAGATATTTGGGAAAACAACTTGCAACAAATATGAAAATTGCGGCGCTACAGGATAGATAGACGACTAACGTTAATATTCCCGACGTGTCACTTTGCAGGCGCTCACCAGCTTTGTCTTTCTCATTTCGAGCCCCCACCATGAACCTTGTCATTTCGAGCCCGGCGCAATTGAAGCAACTATGCATCTGAAGCAACTAGGGCGAGAAATCTGCGAAATCGGGTACTGCTCGAATTACAGTCGGTCGCTGATTCCGCAGATTTCTCGCCCTGGCTCCATCGTGTGTAGGATGTCCTAGATGAAACCGGGCTCGAAATGACAAGGTTCATGGTGGGCTCGGAATGAAAAGGTTCTGAGGGAGGAGGGCCGCAACGAAAAAGGAGTGTTAATTCAAAATTTCTTTTCCATTACATAATCAATCATAAAATACCCATTCCCAATATCGACATCTTCCTCTTTAAAGACTTTAAACCCTAATTTCTCGTAAAAGAATCTTGCCTTATTGAAGCGATTTACGTTTAGATGAAGCGCCGATGCCGGCGCGATGCGATTGATAACTTCTTCCAGCAAAGCCTTACCTAATCCCTTTCCTTGTATATCCGTGCGAACATACAGCTTGTGTAGTTTATAAATGTCGGGATCAATAATTTTCGAATAGGATGCAAAACCAACTGGTTCTTCATCCAGCTCAGCGATGAGAAATTGATGCTTCTGCTCCGTCATCTGCCGGAGTAATGAATTTGGACTGTAGATATAGTTTAGCATATAGTCCAGTTGATCCTTAGTTAGTATTTCCTTATATGCAACAGGCCAAATGATCTGCGCTAAATAACCGATAACCGGAATATCCTCGGTATCGCCATCCCTGATTTCTAATTCATCCATTGAGTTGATTGTTGTTTTCATAGTTCTGACGGGAAAGTTCATGGTGTAACCGTATTGATTTTCTTGAGAGCCGGATAGCAAGAACTAATAGAACTATTGAACACATAAAAAGAGCACCTTCTGAAACAAATTCGACTATAACCGGGCTTTTTTGAAGGAATAAGAAGAAATCAAATGCCCCGTGAAAAAGTGAAGCCTGGATTAATCCGGTTGTCAAATGCCGGAAGCTATTTGGTGAATCGAACTTGGCGAGGCCAACATGATAACCCATGATCACGCCAAAACAGGCGTGGGCAGGCACGGATATGAACATGCGCACCAAGGCCGTGGACATTCCTCCCTGCATTACGTAAAGAACATTTTCCAGGGTGGCAAAGCCCATGCTCACCATTACGGAATATACAATCCCGTCAAAGGGCTCATTAAATGCCTGCTTCCGGTAGGCATAGCTCCGAAGCATTGCGTATTTGCAAAGCTCTTCTCCAAGTCCCACAACCAGGAATGCGTATAACGCGTAAAACATTGGGGAATCTGAAATGAGGCGATGAGTCAATTCTTTTTCAAGAATGATCTGGATCAATGCCGCGGGAATCGTTGACAGCACGCCGAGACCAAAGGAAATACTCAGGTTTTTTAAAGGTTCACGGTCAAACTCATCTTTTAAATAAAAATAAAAGATGATTGCAAAACCAGGAGCAAGTGCTAGTGCCAGCAACAACATCTTTCAAAAATATAGATTAAGCAGCAATAGGCAATAAGCAATAGACAATAAGCAATAGGCAATAGGCAATAGACAATAAGCAATAGGCAATCGGCAAATCAGTTCGAGGCCGTCAGGCGAAAATGTCGGCAATTTGCACCATTTGCAAATCTGAATTATTGCTGCCTGTCCGCAGGCAGGGATTATTTATCATTGATTATTGATTATTTATTATTATTGTGAATTCCTTATTGCCAATTGCCTATTGCCTATTGCCCATTTTATTGCCTATTGCTCATGATGAATCGCCTTTTCTTACTGATCCTTCTTACTCTTACGTCCTTACTCAATGGATATGGCCAGCAATTTGGAGGTAATCCGCCTTCCTTAAAATGGAACCAGATCAATACGGATTCATTTAAGGTAATTTTTCCGGTGGGTCAGGAGAAAAAAGCAAATGAGATTGCCAGTATCGTACAATCGTTGGGAAGAAACAACCCGAATCCACTTGGCAACAGGCAAAAAAAGATCAGTATCGTTTTGCAAAATCAGAGCACCATCTCCAATGCCTATGTCGGACTGGGACCCTGGCGAAGCGAATTTCAATTGACACCGCAGCAAAACAGTTTTGAACTTGGAAGTATTCCATGGCACCAAACGCTTTCCTTGCACGAGTACAGGCATGTGCACCAGTTCAATAATTTCAAAAAGGGTATATCACAATTGTTTTACATACTGGCTGGTGAATATGGACTTTCATTTGCTAACAATGCCGCTATTCCAAACTGGTTTTGGGAAGGAGATGCAGTTTACCAGGAAACATTTATGAGTGAGCAGGGCAGGGGTAGAATGCCCTTTTTCTTTAATGGATACAGATCTTTATGGGCTTCTAATCGGAATTATTCCTGGTTGAAATTGCGTAACGGTTCTCTTCGCGATTATGTACCGGATCATTATCAATTAGGCTATTTACTAACGGCATATGGATACGAAAAATATGGAAAGGACTTTTGGGGGAAAGTAACTGATGATGCTGCTCGATTCAATGGACTCTTCTATCCATTTCAACATGCGATAAAAGATCATGCGGGGATCAAGTACAAGGAATTCAGAAAAAATGCCATTAAATATTTCGAGGAGCAACAAAAAGCCGATGCGTCAAAAAACAAAGCTGCAGTACTTGCAAGCCAGCATAAGCATTTTAATGCTGATGAAGAGTATCCACAATGGATCAATCAATCAAGTGTCGTTTTTGTAAAAAGTAGTTTCAAGAAGATACCCACGTTTACAGTCAGGAATATTGAAAACGGGGATGAGAAAAAAATTAGGGTCAAAGACATTTCCCTCGATAACTTTTTCTCTTATCGGAATAATCTCATCGTCTATTCAGCATTCAGGCCCGATTCGCGTTGGGGATGGAGGGAATTTGGTGAGATACGACTGCTAAATCTATTGACTAATGAACAAAAAACCCTTACGCATCGCAGTCGGTATTTTGCACCGGATATTGATGCCAATGGTGAAGAGGTAGTAGCGGTAAACAATAAGCGGGATGGTGCATCAACGCTTGCAATTATTAACGCAGTTACGGGCGCGCTAATTCGCGAATTGCCCAATAAAGATGAATTCATTTACACCTATCCCAAATTCTTCCAGCAGGATTTTATCATCAGCCCCGTTCGGAATAAGAATAGCGAAATGGCTCTGATCAAAATTGACCGGAAAGATGGAAGTTATTCAATGATAATTCCCTTTTCTCTAAATGTTATAGGTTTTCCCCAAACAAATGGAGATACGATCAGCTTTACAATGTCGCAGGCTGGGTTTGATAAGTTGTACAGTTATGTCAATGGAAAAGTTTACGAATTCACACCTGAGAAAGAAAGCCAATCTACCGGAAATTATCAATTAAGTATATTGGGAAATAAGTATGCCTGGACAAGCTTTACATCTGCAGGTTATTATTTGCAAACCGAAACAAACCCCACAATAATAGAATTGCCAGTTGAAGGACTTACAACGGCACCCACGGGATTTAAGGTGAGTTATCCGGAGGATTCGAAATTCCTGGATACATTTCTGTCGAGAGAATTTCCTGTCACACGTTATAAAAAATCATTTAAGCTTTTCAATTTTCATAGTTGGATACCTACCATTGATGATCCGGAGTACACTTTCTCATTTCTTGGTGAGAACGTTTTGAACACAATGCAATCAGAACTCTATTTTCGCTATAATACCAATGAAAAAAGTAAACAAGTAGGTTTCATTGCGGATTATGCAGCCTGGTTTCCCTGGTTGCGGGTTGGTGCGGCTTATACATTCGATAGAAGTGCTCCGTACCGGGGAAATACCGTTTATTGGAATGAGGCAGAGGGAAGTGTTGGTTTCCTGGTTCCATTAAATCTTACCAACGGAAAATACTACCAGTCGTTCCAGTTTGGATCGGATTTCGTCTACAGTAAGCCAAGTTTCCAGCAACCATTTAAGGATACATTTGATGATAGCGGCTTTGGCTATGTGAAAGCAAATCTCTTTTATTCAATCCAGATCCAACGTGCGAGACAGCATATTTTTCCAAGGTTTGCACAAACCTTGCAAGTCACCTACAATAATGCATTTGTAAGTGCAAAAGGATACCAGGCCACCGCATCTACTTCATTGTATCTTCCCGGGGTCTATCCAACGCACAATTTTGTGATCAATGCAGCAATTCATGGCAGGGATACATTGAGCGAAGTTCGATTCTCTAATGTATTTCCATTCTCCCGCGGATACAATGGCATCAATTTTCACCAGATGGCAAAATTTGGATTCAATTATCATATTCCCCTGATCTATCCCGATTGGGGATTTGCCAGCATCGTCTATTTCCTTCGCATAAGAGCCAATGCATTCTATGATCAAACGCGTATCATGGATTATAATAACGCAGCCCAGGAAGTCACCCTGGATTTCCGTTCCTACGGCGCCGAAATTTATTTTGATACCAAATGGTGGAATCAGCACCCGGTAAGTTTTGGTTTCAGGTATAGCAGGCTGTTAGATGGCGATCTCGTAGGACTAGCCCCGAATCAGTGGGAGTTTATACTGCCGATCAATTTGGTCGCGAGGTAAGTCCCCTATTCAACAATCAAATGAAGAGAAGAAAGAGCCGGAGCAAAGAACTTGAGACCTTTTTAAATGCGTGATTTTCGACACGCCAATAATCAATAATCGATGCTCAATAATCAATTCTCAAATCAATATCATCAATCAATATTCAAATAACATTATTCAATTTTCAAATCAATAAGCAACTTTAAACGTTCAATGCTGGCCCCACACTTGAAAATTAAATATTGACGTTGATGTTGATGTTGACTATTGATTGATGATTATTGAATAATGTTTATTGAGATTGATTTGAGCATTGATTTATTGAATATTGATTATTGATTATTGGCGTGTCGAAAATTATGAAGCTAAGTAGTTCTCAGTGTCTTTGTGTATCTCATTACAAAGAAGAAAGACTCTCCTCAAGTACCTTAATCTTTGCTTCTGCATCCGCCTTTTTTCTTTTTTCTAATTCCACAACTTCCGGCTTTGCATTTTGTACAAACCTTTCATTGCTCAATTTCTTTTCTACCGATGCGAGAAAGCCTTGCAGGTATTGCAATTCTTTTTCAAGGTCTTCTTTTTGGTTTTCGGATTGAACGCCTTGTTCTGACTGGATATAGAATTTATCTTTTCCAATAACTGCGGCGATGCTATCGACAACCTTATCGTTGACAAACTCGATACTTTCCGCATTTACCTGCTTGGACAGAATGGAAAGGATCTGCTGGTAATTCTTTTTATTTCCTGTTTGAGTAAATAACCTGATCGTCTCCTTTGGCTTAATATTATTCTTATTCCTGGCGTCGCGAAGGCCTGTAATAATTTCTTTCAATAATCTGCCCTGTTCAAGGACGGCAGGTTCGTCGGCTTTTGGAGCCGAGAATTGCTTTATTGTAAGATCTTCCCCATCTTCTCTTTTCTTCAACTGATGGAAAACTTCTTCGGTAATAAAGGGCATAAAGGGATGGAGCAACTGCATCAATTCTTCAAAGAAGTAAACCGTTTCTTCATAAACCTTTTGTTCGATCTTCTGCTCAAAGCCAGGCTTAATCCATTCCAGATACCAACTGCAGAAATCATCCCAGACCAGGGAATAGATCAGTTTAAGCGCTTCACTCAGACGGAAATCCGCATAAAGCTTTTCCAATTCCGATTTCGCTTCATCAAGGCGATTCTCAAACCATGTGATCGCGAAATTTTCGTGCTTACCGGGTTTATTATTTTCTAATCTTGATTCCCATCCTTTAACAAGTTTCAGCGCATTCCAGATCTTATTATTGAAATAACTGCCCTGTTCATTGCTGGATTCATCCCATAACAGGTCATTACCAGCAGGAGAAGATATCATAATGCCAAAACGAACTGCATCTGCTCCGTACTTGTCAATGAGTCCAAGAAGATCTGGTGAATTGCCTAATTGCTTGCTCATTTTTCTTCCGAGCTTATCTCTAACAATGCCCGTCAGGTATACATCACTAAAGGGTTTCTCCTGCTTGTATTCAAATCCCGCCATGATCATTCTGGCCACCCAGAAGAAAATGATCTCGGGAGCAGTTACAAGGGTATTGGTAGGGTAGTAGTATTTAATTTCAGGGTTACCAGGACTACTATAACCCCTGAATACTTCAAAAGGCCAAAGCCATGAAGAGAACCAGGTATCAAGACAATCCTCATCCTGGGTTAATTCCAATTTCTTAGTTTCAGGTTTCTCTTTATGTAATTCTTCAAGCGACTTCGCCACATAAACATTTCCTTGCTCATCATACCAGGCAGGAATTCTTTGACCCCACCAAAGCTGCCTGCTGATACACCAGTCTTTAATATTCTCCATCCAATGACGATAGAGATTCTTGAATTTCGCGGGATAGAAATTGATATCGCCGTCTATAACTGCCTTAAGCGCCGGGGGAGATATTTTTTTCATATCAACCCACCACTGTAATGAAAGCCTGGGTTCAACTACCACATCAGTTCTTTCTGAAAATCCGATCTGGTTGTTATAGTCTTCAATCTTTGCGATATATGAATTTGCTTCGAGATCCTTTACAATTTTCTTTCTTGCTTCGAACCTGTCTTCTCTAATATATAGCTGTGCAGCTTCACTCAGTGTGCCATCTTCATTAAGAATATCGACTATTTCCAGTTGATGCTTTTGCCCAAGCTGGTAGTCGTTCATATCATGCGCTGGTGTGACTTTTAATGCACCGGTACCAAACTCCATCGTTACATAATCATCAGTAATAATCGGAATCCGTCGATTGATAAGTGGAATAAATGCAAATTTTCCATGAAGATGAGTGTATCGTTTGTCCTTCGGATTTACCGCAATAGCAGTATCTCCCAAAATCGTTTCGGGTCTAACAGTGGCAATGGTAACATAATCATCCTGCCCATCAATTTGGTATTTGATAAAGTATAATTTGCTTTGAACCTCTCTATAAATTACTTCTTCATCGCTCAATGCAGTTTTTGCTTTGGGATCCCAATTGATCATTCGCTTTCCGCGATAGATAAATCCTTTCTTATAAAGCTCAACAAATACGCTGATCACCGAATTGTAATAATGAGGATCCATTGTGAATGTAGTCCGATCCCAATCCAGGCTACAACCGAGTTTTTTCAATTGCTGAAGAATGATCCCACCATATTTCTCTTTCCATTCCCAGGCATATTTGAGAAATTCTTCGCGGCTGAGAGAAGATTTTATAATTCCTCTTTCTCTCAACATCCCCACAACTTTTGCTTCTGTAGCAATGGAAGCATGATCTGTTCCAGGAACCCAGCAGGCATTCTTTCCCTGCATTCTCGCCCTGCGGATGAGGATATCCTGGATGGTATTATTCAGGCAATGGCCCATGTGAAGTACACCCGTAACATTCGGCGGCGGAATGACTATCGTATAAGGCTCACGGTTATCCGGCTTACTATTGAAATAGCGCTTATGCATCCAGTGCTGATACCATTTGGCCTCTGCTGAAGTATGGTGAAAATTCTTCGACAATTCCATCTTAAATCCGTTTCAATTTTGGCTGGCAAATTTAAGAAATAAAAAAAGGCATCCGAAGATGCCTTGAGGTAAAAGATTTACTGCCGGAATTTAACCCGGGATCTTTTGTGGTTCAGTAAAAGGACTGGTGTATTATTTATGCAAACCAGAACAGATAAGATAAGAGCATAATAAAGCTCAAAAATCCAACTGCTAACAAAGCTACTTTAGCATTGTCTCCCAGGTGAAAATGTACGTTTGTCTTTTTCATACGCTACTACAGGTTTTTAAGTGAAACCGTACGATCAAATAGGGACCGGCTTTCACAGGCATACGAAAAAAAGGGGAATTCAATAGGATTCGACGATTTGGGGGGGTAAGCCTTATAACCAATTAGGTTATAACTGCAACAAAAATAATATTTGGCTTCCAAACATGCAAGTAATAATTGTTAACAAGTTTAATAAAAAAAATACCCACAGGGAGTCGGGTCCCATGGGTATTAAACCTATCCGAGTTTAAAAAAGAAATTCTTTAGCTTTGAGTGAACCAGAAAGAGAATAAAACAAGGGCTGTGAAGTAAAGCACTGCCGCCGCGGCAAGCGTTGCATTCTCCCCTGCTTGCGACAAGTCGATTTTGCGCATAGAAAATGGATTTTTAGGGTTAAAGATTTAGTTAACCATAGTCCGGATTGGACAGTTTCAAGGGGGGTGGATTAAGTTGCATTGAAAATCAGCGTTTTACGGCCAAGTTTTTCAATAATATCCGTGTTATTCTATGTACGCCATCGTTGATATAGAAACAACCGGTGGATATCCGGTAGATAACGACATAACTGAACTGGCTATTGTGTTGCATGATGGACAGAAGGTAGTGCAGCGTTTTGAAAGCCTTCTGAAACCTGCTGTTCCAATCCCTTATTATATCCAGGTACTAACGGGCATAACCCCCGCACTAGTTGAGGAGGCGGCCAATTTTGACGAAATGGCGGCCAATATTTACGAATTATTGAGGGACAAGGTCTTCGTAGCCCATAATGTAAACTTCGACTATTCCTTCCTGAAACACCGGCTTTCGCTTTCGGGGTACGACTTGAATAGCCCTAAACTTTGCACCGTCCGCCTGGCCAGAAAAGTGTTTCCGGGCCTTACTTCCTATAGCCTTGGGAGCTTGTGCCGCCACTTCGGAATCAATAATATGAATCGCCATCGAGCCGGTGGAGATGCCGACGCA
Organism: uncultured Chitinophagaceae bacterium; assembly: GCA_963728145.1. Lineage (GTDB taxonomy): Bacteria > Bacteroidota > Bacteroidia > Chitinophagales > Chitinophagaceae > CAVSJA01. The sequence goes on from CAVSJA010000001.1 coordinate 146,083, forward strand.
ACGGTTCAGCTGCTCGAACATATGCTGAGGAATGACGCTGTTCCTCATATCACCGAGTTTATTAAACGAGGATCCCGGGAGCAATTCCTGCCACCCAATCTTCCCAAGGAAGAAATTGATAAACTGCCCTATACTCCTGGTGTCTATTATTTCCATAATCAAAAGGGAAAAGTGCTATATGTTGGCAAGGCGAAGAATATCAAATGGCGGGTTAAAAGCCATTTTACGCATAACGGGGCCGGAAAACAAAGGCAGAATTTCTTAAGAAATATCTATACAGTTTCCTACCAGGCATGTGGAACCGAATTGATGGCCTATATTCTCGAGAATATCGAAATACGAAGATTATGGCCGGAATTCAATAGCAGTTTGAAGCGTTTTGACGCAGTATTTGGATTATATGATTATGTAGATCAGAATGGCTACCTGCGGCTGGTGGTAGATAAAAAGAGAAAAAATGTTCAACCGCTTTATTCTTTCAATCTCCAGGTTGAAGGATTGCGATTGATGAATAAGTTGATAGAACAATTTCAACTATGCCCGAAACTTTGTTTTATTCAAACAGACAATGAGACCTGTACCGGTATAATTTCAAAAACCTGCAATGGCGCATGTGAACAGCTCGAGTCAACCATCGTTTACAACAAGAAGGTGGAAGATGCAATTAATTTCCTGCAGAAGAATTTACCAACATTCGCGGTATTGGATAAGCGAAAAGATGGATCCGGTCATAGCTGTATACTGATGGAAAAAGGAAGATTCTATGGCATGGGCGACCTGGGTGAAGATATATCCGTTCAAACCATCGAAGAATTAAAAACTCATCTCACCCGCTATCCTGAAACAGATTATATAAGAGGGCTGATCTATTCGTACACTGAAAAGAATCCAGACAAAAAATTAATCATACCCTATGGGTGAAAACAAGTTGCTCCGAAATTGTAACAATTTTATTCCCTTTCTTTTCCTCGCGATTTCTGTTTCCTGTAACAATTCTCAGCAAAAGGAAGTGGTATCAGCTCAGAAAAAAGACAGTGTAGTTTCAAAAACACCGTACATCAATCCAATCAGGGATGAAGTTCGCAAGCAAGCTGTTGCTTCTTACAGTGAAAAAACAGAAAATCCTTTAAACGAATGGTATTTCAGAGTGGAGCTATATGAAACGAAAAACACCTTTCAATATCTTGTCAAGCTACAATACGAGGAGATACGCGGAGCGGATACCTTAAAAATTCCAAATTTCGGCCGCATGCCCGAACTGGTAATTAAGAAAGGAGAGGAGCAATATTCATGTATAATCGGTTTTCTCGACCGGAAAAACAAGTTCAGGGAATATAAAAAGGTCTATGTGAAGGATAATGTTTTGAAGATTACGACGCTTAGGCATTATTCGGTTCGCACGGTAACAGGCTCCGAGCCCTAAAGAGGAATCTTACCAAGGTTCCGAACCCTAAAAAGGAAACTTACCAAGGTTCCGAACCCTAAAGCGGAATACTCCCAAGGAATCGGGATCAGACAGGGTTCGGAACCCTAATTCGGAGTCCCCGCCAATAGGGTTCCGAACCCTTTGAAATGCCGACTACTTTGCAAAATCCATTATTAGGGTTCGGAACCTGCGTCCCCAATTTCTTCCTACTTTCGCTTTCCCAAAAACCCTCACATATGGAAAAAACAACGGGTTCATGGTATAGTCCTTCGCTGAATAAGGAAATGCCCATTGCAGTTTATGGAAACTATGGATTTGCTTTATTGTTGATCCCTACAGCCGCGGCGGACTACCTGGAATACGAACGATTTCAATTAATGGATACACTACGGCCGTTTATCGAAGGCGGTAAAGTGAAGATCTATTCAGTCGACAGCATTAACAATGAAAGCTGGCTGAATAATAATATGAACCCCAGGGATAAGGTGATAAGGCACCAGCAATGGAATAATTATGTCTTCAATGAAGTCGTTCCATTTATTCGCACCAATTCATCGGGAGAGACTCCGATCGTTACTTGCGGAGCATCATTTGGGGCCTTACATAGCATGAATCTTTTTTTGAAGAGACCAGACCTCATCAATGGTGTTATTGCTATGAGTGGCGTTTACGATCTTACCGAATACACCAAGGGCTATTATGATGAAGATGTATACTTCAATAGTCCCATGCATTATATGCCGAATCTAACCGATCATAGTATCCTCGAACAGATTCGGAAGAATGGACACCTCCATATTTTAACCGGTAGTGGTGCGCATGAAGATCCATCCAGTAGTGGAAGATTTGGAAAGATCCTCTATGACAAAGGACTCTGGTATGAACTGGATGTATGGGGAAATGAATGGAGTCATGACTGGCCGACGTGGAGAGCAATGCTCCCGCATTATTTAGGTACCAGATTTAATTGAGACCATTTGATCGGAAGAACAGCGGAACAGATGAACAGCGGAACTTGAAATGCCGAAGATTAACTCATTATACGAAAATTCGATTTTCAACATTCTACTATTCTACTGTTCCACTTCTCTACTGATCCGCTGTTCCGCTGTTCATCTGTTCTGCTGTTCTTCCGCTCTTCCGATCAAACCGAAATAAGGTCTTTCAGCAAACTAATAAACTCTTTCCTCGAAATCATTCTGGCTCCGAGGCTTTCAAGATGCGCGGTATATACCTGGCAATCGATCAATTCAATTCCTTCTTTCTTTAATTGTTCTGTATAGCAGATAAAAGCGTATTTGCTAGCATTACTAACGGTACTGAACATGCTCTCACCAAAGAACACTTTACCCATTTTGATTCCATAGATACCACCGACCAATTCTCCATCTTTCCAAACTTCTGCACTATGCGCATGACCCAGCTTATGCATTTTGATGAATGCATCCTTTACGGCATCTGTGATCCATGTTCCTGCCTGCCCCTCGCGCGGGACGGTCTTGCAATTTTCGATCACCTTATCAAAGGCCTTATTGACCGTGAATTCAAAAGCATTTCTCTTTATCAATTGCTGCATGCTTTTGCTCACCTTTAATTCATCCGGGATCAAAATAAATCTTGGATCCGGACACCACCATAAGATATGTTGTCCTTCATACCAGGGAAATATTCCATTGCGGTAGGCGAGGAGCAGGCGCTCAGGTGAAAGGTCTCCGCCAACTGCCAATAATCCATCCGGCTCGGAGAGATGTCCGGGCGGAAAGAGGAGTTCCTTATCGAGCGCGAATAACGGCATTGATCAGTAAAATGTGAGTGCAAATATAGAACCGGGCGGATAGAATGTCGAAGAATAGGTCCGGCCCTCATTTTCAATCAAACCTGTTCATGATCTGTTAAAAAAATCATGCAATTCTCAGCCTGTCTGTATTTGTTTCGCAATTTTTGCTATTTCCCCTTGCAGTTTTCCAGTCATTACGGAAAATCAATAATTAACCTTATTTCCACTCCTCTTTTTGGCACGAATTGAGACTGACTTAGCTAAAGCTTCGGAAATCAATTTTAAATGGGTTCGCTGGTAATCTACTTTAGTTCCTGATTAAAACTAACCGGCGTGAACAAATTAAAATTTCAAAAAGACGAAGGCACGGCCTTTTATAAAGACCTGACCACAACCCTTGACCTGTATTTTGCAACCCGGAAGATCGGAAAGGAAGGAAACAGCATCATGCATTTCAAAATTGCACTCTACTTCGGTTTAGTCCTACTTTTCTATGCGCTGATGATCTCTGCGGCAAATTTGTTCATCTTTTATACCTTTTACCTTTTGCTTGGATTGGCAGTTTTACTCACTGCCTTTAATGTTTCTCACGACGCTGCACATGGCGTGGCAGTGAAGAGTAAGTTTTGGAACAAGGTTCTCTTTCAGTTAAGCTTCCAGCTACAGGGTAACAATGCATATGTGTGGGGAAAGAATCATACTGAATCGCATCATCTTTATACCAATATTGAAGGCAGCGATATTGATGTATTGAATAACCCTCTGGTCCGCATGACGGAAACACAGGAACTGAAATGGTTTCATAAATATCAGCACCTATATAGCCCTTTCCTGTATTTATTGTACTCCTTAAATTGGTTTTTATTCCGGGAAACGCTGATGCTGTTCAATTATTCCAGCCGAACCATCAAGATTGCCATTCCCCCAATAGAAGTTGCAAAGCTGATTTTTTTCAAACTCTTTTACATCTTCTACATGATTGTTTTGCCAGCGTATCTTCTGCCATTTGGAATTGGAAATGTCTTATTGGCATTTTTGCTCAATCACTTTATTGTTTCAATAATCTTCGTGGGTGTTTTGGGTGTATCCCATCTTTCAGATTATGTAAAACATCCAACTCCTGATGACGAAAACAAATTGAACATGAGCTGGGCCAAGCTTCAAATGCTTACCTCTGTTGACTATGATACCGAAAGCGTTTTCTTTAATTGGACTTTAGGAGGATTCAATGCGCATGCCTTACATCATCTGTTACCTAATATCAGCCATGTTCACTACCTGGAAATACTCCCCATTTTCCGAGAACTCTGCAAGAAGCATAATATCACCTACATGGAAATGCCCTACCAAAGCGCAATCAAAGCACACTTTCGCTTTCTCAAGGGAATGGGTAATCAGCAACACTTAACTCCCAGGAATTATGAAAGATAAACACATGCATGTCCAGGCTGATAGCCTCTTGCTAAAACAACTGCATACTGCCATTGAGCACAAACTTCATATTGATAAAAAGGCAACAGCTATTTTGTTGACCTTAAAATTTGTCTTTTACTTCTTATTGATGGCTTTTGCCTATGCCACTATTTTCTTAACGCAACAATTGACTGTTTTTATAATAGTGTATGTTTTGTTTGGCCTGCTTTCGGTTTTGCTGGGTTTTAATTTCGCACACGATTTCAGCCATAACACTATATTCAAATCCAGGTCGTTAAATAATTTCTGCTTCGTTTCCATTTATACATTGTTGGGTGCTCACGCGGAGGCCTGGAAATTCAGGCATATTCACTCGCATCATTATGCGCCCAATGTGAAAGACTATGACTCTGACCTGCAAATAACAAGTCTGATCCGGGTGGAGCCGACAGGGAGTATACAAATGGTTTCATCGCTTTCAACATATTTATGCACCGATAGCCTATACCAGCTATTCTCTTTATTGGGTTTTAATCAAAGACTTTGTCATTTATTTCAAAGACGATGACAATCCCCAAAAGCAGAAACTTGTTTACCATTTATCTTTTTGGTTACAAAAAATTATCTACTTCGGATACCTGGTTCTTTTGCCAATTCTTTTCTCCAAATTCTCCCTGGTATTGGGTGATCGGTTCCTTCCTGGCCATGCATTTATTACAATCCCTGTTCCTGCTATTTACTTTCTTTATGACTCATCATGTAGAGCAGACAGAATATTTCAGTGTTGATGAAAAGGGATTGATAAAGACTTCCTGGCTGGCTAACCAAATCAAGAGTTCAAACGACTTTTATCCATTTAGCAAAACCGCCAATTTTATTTTTGGAGGATTTAACAACCATATCGCACATCATCTGTTTCCACATATTCATCACGTACACTATCCTGAGCTCAATAAGATCCTTTATGGCATTCTAAAGGAGCACGAGATCCAACCAAACGTGACTAGTTTCACTGGTGGAATTGTTTCCCATTTGAAACATTTGAAAAATCTTAGCATCAGACCATAGTATTGACTACAGGCTTCAATTTGAAATCAAGCAATTATCTTTGAGAACAAAAAAGCTATGCGTGGACAATCTTTAATCATTCTATTGATAGCAGGCCTATTCGTGCTTTTTAGTTGTAATACTGAAAAGACTGAGAATGCGCCTCAAACTCAATCCAATTCAAAAGAAATGACTGTAACTACAGAAACAATGAAACAAGTTCTTGATGCATTCAATCGTCATGATCTTGATGCCATCATGGAATACTTTTCCGAGGATTGCTCTTTCGATTTTCCAAGGGGTCCTGAACCCTGGGGACAACGTTTTGTCGGTAAAGCTCAGGTTCGGGAAGGTCTGGCCGGCCGCTTTAAAGGTATACCGGATGTTCACTATGGCGAAGACAGGCATTGGGTATCTTCTGATGGCGACCAGGGAGTTTCGGAATGGACACTCACGGGAACGACAGTTGCAGGGGTTAAAATAAAAGTGCGTGGATGTGACCTTTGGGAATTTAAAAATGGAAAAATTACACGCAAAGATTCTTATTGGAAAATAGTGGAGGCTGCAGCTAAGTAGAGACATTGGATGAAAATTGTAAATCGATTGAAGAGATTCAGTCGCCAATTAGAACTGGATCCATTCTATTAAAAAACTCTCTTCAGGAGTATGCAAGAAACCGAAGTGACAATTTTGTATCGGCCCGTTGGTCCAAAAGAGCTGGCATTAATTGAACAATCCGGTTGGACCAAGTTTCCGCCACGACTTCCCGAACAACCAATCTTTTATCCTGTGATGAATGAAGAATATGCAATTCAAATTGCAAGAGATTGGAATGTTCCCGCATCTGGATCCGGATATGTAACAAAATTTAAAGTACGGACTGATTACCTTAAAAAATTTGAGGTACAAAATGTAGGTGGCGAAATCCACAATGAACTTTGGGTGCCCGCAGAAGAACTGGAGGAATTTAATAACAATATTGTTGGGGTAATCGAGGTCACCAGGTCTTTCAAATAAGGCATGAAATGTTCCGAGCTCCGTTGGACTAGCTCTAGTCATTTTTTTTTGTTGGCTCATAGTAAAGAAATACTGCACCACAACCAAATGTTTTTGTTTTTAAGAGTTTAAGATCAATTCTGTCCTTGATGTTTTTAAATAATGGTAAGCCGCTTCCTAAAACGGTTGGCTGAACACCAAGCTGGTATTCATCAATTAAGTCAAGTTGCGCCAAGGCTACTATTAAACTTGGGCTGCCAACTAAAATGTTTTTACCCGCTTACTTGCTTGAGTTCTAAAATTTCTTCTTTAATGATTTCCTTTTTCAATTTTGTATTTTTCCAATCAACATTTTTCAGCGTACGGGAATAAACAATCTTTGAAATATTGTCTATTAATACTGCAAATTCATCCATTGGTTTGTTACCTGTAGGATTTTTTACGACAGATGGCCAATAACTTTCCATAAGTTGATATGTTATCCTTCCGTATATAAGGGTGTCTGCATTTCTTAATAGCATCATTATAATGTTGATGTATTTCATCATCTGCAATCATTGCTGTGTGGTCGCAAAACCCGTCAAGAGTCATATTGAGTCCTGCAATTAGTTTTCTCATATTTTGATCTAATTTTAGAATCTGTTTTTGGTCGCGGTCTAAAATTTTGCCCCAAATAAGATTGATTCCGTTGGAAACAATGGCTGCAAGATATTTATTACTCAAATCAACAATTATGAAGCCTGCATTACTGACAATATTTGCAATGCTTTACGCTATGGTTTTCGTAAATGCACAAAACAAGGATATTGAAAATGAAATCAGGGTACTGGAAAAAGCAGAAGTAGCGGCGGTGTTAAAGCATGACACAACTAGTCTTGAAACTATATGGGCAGATGATTTTGCTATTAATCTTCCCTACAACATCGTTGGTATAAGGAAGAGGGGTGATGCAGTGAATCTTCACTATGCAAAGTTTGAGCGTAACATTGAAACAGTTATTGTTAAAAGTGACCAATTGGTAATTACTATGGGTGGCGAAGTCATTAATCGGAAACCGCCAATGACAATGGCTGGACAAACACTAACGAGGCGTTTTACTCACGTATGGATTAAGAGTAACGGGAAGTGGCAGTTAGCAGCCCGGCATGCGAATTTCATTTGCCCTGATATGCCTAAGCAGCAAACTCAATAGCTAATTCATGTTGAGTCGAATAGGAAAGGTAAATGGAACAAAATTCAAGAAAAGTTTGGGGCAAAAACTGTCAACCCTTATCTTTGCCTCCCGTTTAAAAAAGGGAGTTTAGCTCAGCTGGTTCAGAGCATTCCGACTTAAAGTCGGGAGGGTCGGCGGTTCAAAATTGAATGGATAAATAGGGAGTTTAGCTCAGCTGGTTCAGAGCATCTGCCTTACAAGCAGAGGGTCGGCGGTTCGATCCCGTCAACTCCCACAAAAGCACAAGACCTTAGCCTATTAAGTTGAGGTTCTTATTTGGAGTTTGGCTCAGTTGGTTCAGAGCATCCCGACTAGTCGGGAGGGTCGGCGGTTCGATCCCGTCAACTCCCACAAAAGCCACGCAACTTGCGTGGCTTTTTTTATGTGGATATTTTACATACTATACTCGATATTACTTGATAAGTACTATGTTGGTTTTACTGGAGATGATTTAACTGAACGGGTTCGAAGGCACAATACTAATCACAAAGGATTTACGGGAGGTAAAGGCGATTGGCTAGTGAAGTATTTCGAGTTGTATTCAACCAAGGCCGAGGCTCAAAGGCGCGAAAGAGAAGTCAAGAAATGGAAGAGTCGAAAAATGATTGAGAAGTTAATTGATTCAAGAGGAGTTTAACTCGGGTGGTTCACTGCATACCAACTAAAGTCGGGAGGGTCGGCGGTTCGATCCCATCAACTCCGACAAAAACGATTCGGTAAACACTGAAGCGTTTTTATTTGCAGAAATCCGCGATCACAGGTTGTCGGTTTCCCCAATTGCGGATCAACTCTTACTCCCTGCAGAACAGAATCACCGAATATTTAATATGCCTCTCCCACCGCGATAAGCTATCCGGGAGACACCAGGATTGACATAGGATCGCTGCGAAATTGCGAGACCGGTCGCGGAATGTGCCCATGAGCCACCCTTCAAGACAATACCTGCTGCACCTGTCACTTCGCATGTTCCTACACAGGTATTGGCTGTCACTAACGAATTGTTTCCTTCCACACCCGGCCAAAAACCTGCCCCGCCTACCGAAAGCTGCGCATAACCTGCTGTTGAAATATTTCCGTTTCCATTAGGTATGAATGCAACGGAGCGGCCAGCCACTGTACCTACACTAATGACAAATTCTTCAACGTTCCCGCTCATTTCCATTGTTCCATAAAAGCCAGCGCCACTCGTTAGTCTGTTTGAACTGGGTCTTGCAAAAATCCCATTGCGTAGCGGACCGCCAACAACACTTGCGACATATATTCCGTTACCCGTTAATGTTCCTCCATTCGTCACCAGTTCAGAAGCAGTAAAGCTTCCGGATAATGTAAATGCTGTCGCAGTAATTGTATTATCTCCCCAGGCATATTCGCCAAGGTTAGCTGGTTGAGGACCGGAAGATGTGCTTCCCCTGCATATCCTTTCATATTGAAATTCACTCATGGGTGCCAATCCGCTCCAGTCTAAAAAAGCCGCAACATCCGGCCAGTTCAGGAAACCGCAAGCCACCCATTCTCCATCCGCTGATTCATCATATACGTTATTGCCGTTGGCGTCACATCCATATACAGCCGCCGTGGTGCTAACGACCCCGGGTGTTTTTATTTCGAGAAAATTACGATTGCTACCAGATGTAGTCAGTGCGCCGATGCCAATAGCACTGCTTGGATCATTGGTGGTTCGGTTGTCCTGCTGATCGTAAGACAATGTGTTCAAAAAATCGCGATAGGCTCCCTGCGTAATCTCGTATTTCATGCACCAGAGTGCTTTCATGGTAGGAAATGGGTCCAGCGTACCGAGGGGAACTGTTAATTGTATGGTATCATTGCTGTAGACATAGATCCCGGTTGAGTTCGTGACTCCTTCCAGTTCATTATCGTCATACCCATTCCCATCAGCCCTCATCGGCACAACTGAAGAGGTGGTAGCTGTATTATCTGTATAATGAAAAGCATTGGTTGACTCAGTCACACCATCTCCATCACCAAAAAAAGGCCGAGTCGTAGGAGCTGGAACAAAAACCATTTCAATGGCAAATCCTTTCATATCGATATCATATGGCAGGGTGCTGACAACGCCCAGTCTTATGTTGGTAATGTTCATACTACCAAATCCGTTTGCTTCACGGTAGATCATAGCTCCTGCCTTGTTAAAATCATTTGTCTGGTATGCATCCACTCCAGCAGGAATTACATTATTGTTTCCTGTCATGAACATCTGTACCCAGTTGCCCGACGCATTTTTATATTTGAAGAATACCCAAACCCCATCATAGTTGTTCGGGCCAACATTTACCCGCCAGCTGTTGTCCCAACTCAGATCAAACTTTACCTGAACATTGCCCGGGCCATTGTTGATGATCGACACGTTGGAGAGCACCACATTGTTGGCCCCTGCATAGAAGACGAAGCAGGTAACCAGGCTAGTTAAACAAAGAAATTTTTTCATTCTACAGTATTTTAAGGTTTATCTGAACTATTTCATTATGCGTTATTGAATAAATGCAACCTGCAACACCTTGCCGGTTGCTACTGTCAGCTTTGCACCTGGTTGCAGCAATTGCGGTGTATTCAGGATGCAGGGCCCCGTTCCATCAATGATAATCTCATATCCGGCCGGCAGGGATGCTGGAGGAATTATATTGTCTTTCCAGTTTGCTGCAATGCTCCAGTTACCTGACCCTATGAATACATAGGTTACCGCTGATTTTAAATACATTGAGAAACCATCATCCTGTCCTCCGGCATAAATACCGGGCAAAAGATTTTGGCCAGCCACGAGCCGCATATCAAACCCATCATTTGATCCACCGAGATAAATAGACGGCAAGGTATTTTGCAGTGGCACCAGTAAGAAATGAAACCCATCGTTGATTCCACCAAAATAGATTCCCGGCATGCCGTTTTGCAGAAGCACAAGGTTCATATAAAACCCATCATCATTGCCTCCTTTATAAATAGAGGGTAACTCATTTTGAGCATTGAATATTGAGGAATAAAAACCGTCATTATTTCCGCCTGCGTATATGCCAGGTAAAGCATTTTGGTTTAAGGATATTGGGCTCGCAAATCCATCCTCATTACCACCTGCATAAATATTAGGAATTGCATTTTGTACCACAGCAGAAATCTGGTGAAAGCCATCGCCTTGTCCACCTGTATAGATGGCAGGGAAATTATTTTGACCCATCAGGCCAAAAGAATTGAAGATAACACCAAGAAAAAACAGGATTTCTTTCATAGCAGCTAGTTCGACCAAAATACTTGAAAAAACCAGTGAATCCATTCCAAGCAAGTAATCGGCAAAAACCGTTTAGTATTCGGCAGGTTTAATATGTAAATCAGCTAAGGTGCCTGGGGTACTATGATCATAAGCATGGAATCGGATGTTCGATCCCGTCAACTCCCACAAAGCCGCGCTAAAGGCGGGGTTTTTTATTCTGGTACGTGGCACACAAATGGCATGTAGAATGAAAAAGCATGGCCTATGTCCAAAAAATTACAATCTTAATCCTGACGACCACTATAATAGCCTGCTCCTCCTCAAAAAACACGTCTACCACACAGCAAGGAATTCATTCTGTCCTACAAGATAGCATTGCCTATCTGGATAGCATTTTTTTCAATGCATTCAACACGCGCAATCTTGATAAATTAAAATCAATGCTTTCAGAAGATCTCGAGTTTTATCATGACCTTGGAGGAGTAACAAATTATGATCAAAATTTAGCAGCCTTTAAAAGGAGCTTTGAAAGTGAAAGAAGAGTAAGGCGAGAACTCATTAAAACCAGTCTCGAGGTTTATGAAATAAAGGATTACGGTGCTGTGGAAACAGGTGTTCATCGTTTTTATGCCACAGAAAAAGGGCAACAGGAGAAGTTAAGCAGCGAAGCTAAATTTGTTCAACTGTGGCAGAAAAAAAATGGCGCCTGGAAGATTACCCGGATCATAAGTTATGGGCATCAGGAATTTCTAAAATAGCAAATGACTTTACTCCAGCTCTACAAAAAAATAAAACCATTTGTACGGCCGTACCGAAGGCTCGTTATTGCCACTTTGCTTCTCACTGCGATCGGTTCTTTCGCTGCCCAGGTTAATGCATTGACGCTTAAGTATACCGTGGATTCCATCAATAATCTGATGGTACAACACAAACCATTAAGTGAAGGCTTGCATATTTTGGTAATCATCAGTTCCATTTTACTGGGAAAAGAATTGATTTATGCCATTGTTCAATTTGGGCAGAAATTTTATGGAGAAAAACTTAGGATTTATGTATCCCGGGATTTGTCTCAAAGGATCGTTGAGAAAATTCTGACTTACAAAATGGCTTTCTACACTTCAACCGACAATGAAAGCGGAAAATTGCAGACCAGGATTGACCTGGGTATTAGCAGCCTGACCAGGTTGGTTCAGAATTTTTTTATCGATATACTTCCTCTGTTTGCCAACGCGATTATTGCATTATGTGTTATGTTCTATGCAAATTTTTATGTGGGCCTGGTGAGTCTATGTATTGTTCCAATTTATTTTCTGATCAGTCAACGCCAGGCAAAGAAATTGGGAGGTTTTAGGAGAAAAATGCGCCGATACCGGGAAACCAAAAGCAATTCAATCATCAACCTGATCGAATCGATCACTGTCATCAAATCCTTTATCAGAGAGAAATTGGAAAGCAAAAAGCACGAGGAGATTCAAATAGCCATGACAGATAACCAGATGCAAACACGCAAAACAAATTTTGTTTTTGACAGCATCAAGAGTTTTATAGAACAAATCGGAGTTGTTGTTATCATAATTCTTACTGCTTATTTTGTTTTGAAGGGGAATATGACTATCGGGGCTATCATGTTTCATATTTTACTCTTCAACAATGTCTCTGCCCCAATTCGCGAATTGCACAGGATTTATGATGAGGTAAACGATGCGTTGATTTATTCCGAAGGATTCTTTGAGATTTTGGAATCTGAACATCAGGTAGAAAAGAGCGGCGCTTTTGTTCCTTCAAAAATCTATGGCAATTTCAGCGTAAAGGGTGTTGACTTCCAGTATCCGAATGGGACAAAAGCATTACACCATGTAAGTTTTGAAATCCCCGCTGGAGAAACGACCGCATTGGTAGGATTGAGTGGTGCCGGCAAAAGCACCATCATCAATTTACTGGATAAGTTTTATGAACCAGGTAGCGGTCAAATTCTTTTGGATGCTGTAGATCTGAAAGATTATGACACCAAAGAACTCAGGCGGAATATTGGATTGGTTTTGCAGAAGAACCATATTTTTCAGGGAAGCATAGCCGAAAATATCAGGTATGGAGATGTAAACGCTTCAATGGAGGATATTATTGATGCTGCTAAGAAGGCTTATATCCACGATCAAATTATGGATCTGCCGGAGCAATACAATTCGAACGCAAGGCTTCTATCGGGTGGGCAACAGCAAAGAATCGCTATCGCAAGATTATTTCTCAAAGATCCGCCCATTATTTTCCTGGATGAACCAACTGCAAGCCTGGATGCCATTGCTGCTGAACAGATCAAAAACAGCCTGGATGCCATTAAACAAAACAGGACAGTAATCATTATTTCTCACAGCATTTCTCAAATCATCGATGCCAGAAATATTGTGGTATTAGAGAAGGGGAGGGTAGTGGAAAAAGGAGTGCACGAAGATCTTTACAAAATGAAAGGGGCCTACTTCAACATATTTAATGCGATGGCTAATAGCCTCAATATTGAAAAAATCATCGATACAATAGAAGAGGGTTAAGTGTGGAAAAACCCAAAAAAGCCGGGAATAAATCCAAAAATGGTACGAAAGAGTAATACAAACCGTAAGCTCGCAACCTATCTTGCGGGAACAAAAATTCTTCAACATGAAAAAAACAACTCTACTGGTTCTAATCATAGCGGCATCCTTTCTTTCCGGTTTCGCATTTAAGACAATATTGACTCCAGGTCAAAATACCGCCCCGCAACAATTTAAAAAGGTAACAGGCATAGGAGGCATTTTCTTCAAATGCAAGGACCCAAAGAAAATGAGAGAATGGTACCAAATGCACCTGGGTTTAAGTACCAGCGAGTATGGGGCAGTTTTTGAATGGTATCAAGGTGCAGATAGTACTAAAAAAGGATTTTCCCAATGGAGTCCGTTTACTGACAAAACAAAGTACTTCGAACCTTCTACAAAGGACTACATGATCAATTACAGGGTCGGCAATATGATAGCACTGGTTGAAGAATTAAAAAGGAATGGTGTAACTATTGTCGACACGATCCAAACCGCTTCGTACGGTAAATTTGTTCATATCCTCGACATTGAAGGGAATAAATTAGAACTCTGGGAGCCGAACGACATTGAATATGAAAAATTGGGTAAACAAATGGGGAGCAAGACGACAAAATAAGACCAGCCCCCTCGCAATAATTTAAAATTTTCTTACCTTAGGAGAGTAGGCCACTGGTGTAGCGTATAGGATTTCATAACCTTAAACCTATTGACTATGCTTTACTTAATTTGGGCACTATTAAACGTCGCCATTCTTGTATTTCTCATCCTGGGTTGTATCAAGGCTACAAAACTAATCAGGGAAAAATTCGGACTTTTTGCTGCGATCATTTTTGTGGTAGGATTATTGTCCTTCGTAGTTGGTTCTAACATCGATCAGGAAAACAAACAGCCTGGTCAAAACCAAATGATGACCTGGAAATTCACTCCTCAGGAAAATATAGAAACATTTTCAAACCGGTTTCATGATCTCAGACTGCAGAGGAATCTAATTTCCAGTTACGGATTGAGTATAAGATACGGGAAAGACAAAGGCGATCAGCTGAATACTCCGATTGACGCCAGTTCATTCACAGTTGGATTGGTAAGCGGCACCAAATGGAAGCCAACATCGATTTCTATAAACAAGACTGACGACAATAACAAGTTTCAGTATTCGGTTAGTGGTACGGTGGAGTGGAAACTTGCCGGAATTACTCTTTTTACTCAATCGAAGGAGTTCGAGGGAACTGCAACTATAAAATAGTCCCAAACACCATGGAGTATATGTAGCCGCGTCAAATTCATGGCGCGGCGATTGCATTTACGGCAGCGAATAACAATGGTCCCAGCTCAGCCAATTCTTTTTAACTTTAGGCATGTCGACAGATATCCTCTCAACGACACCAGACTGCGAAATTGTAAGCACAAGAATTTTCAACGCTTCAAGGGAACTCATGTTTAAAGCCTGGACTTTTCCAAATCACTTAAAAAACTGGTGGGGTCCGGCCGGCTTCACAAACAGTTTTTATGAGTTTGACCTCCGGCCCGGCGGTAGATGGCGTTTTATGATGCACGGGACCGGGTGGAAAAGGAAATTATCCAAATGAAGTTGAATTCATAAAAATCGAAAAACCATCTCTTATTTACTGGAAACGCATTTCACAACCATTGTTTAATGTCCTTGTAACTTTTGAAGAAGTTCCCGGCAATAAAACAAGAGTTATTTTCAGGCAGATTTTTAATACAGCGAAGGAATGCAATAAGGTTAAACCGTTTGTAGTTGAAAAAAATGAAGAGAACTTTGACAAGCTTGAGATTGAATTAAACAAAATGATCTTATGAATCGGAGAAACTTCATACAAAATTCGTCCTCGACTGCACTTGGTTTGACTGCCTTTGGTGTTATGGATCTATTTAGCAGTGGCTTTGTATTCACCAAAGACGTTAAAGTAAACGGCCAACGAATTGAATCGCGCATTTTCGAATTGGCAAATTTTGGAAGAAACGACATGGGACAGAACTATCGCGTGGCATACTCTAAGGGTGATATCGAAGGCCGTGCCTGGTTTTTTGATCTGATGAAAAAAGCAGGTCTTGAACCATTACGTGATGAAGCCGGCAATCTCATTGGCAAACGAAAAGGGAAAAATTCTTCTCTCAAACCGATTGGCTTCGGATCACATATCGATATGGTTCCGGATGGCGGGAATTATGATGGTACACTGGGATCTCTATCAGCGTTGGAAGTGATAGAAGTTCTGAACGAAACAAATACGATCACAAATCATCCGCTTGAAGTAATAATTTTCGCTGATGAAGAAGGAAGCATGATTGGCAGTAAGGCATTGAGCATGGAGATTCGTCCAGAGGTATTGAAACAAGTAAGCAATAGCGGGCTAACTGTATTTGATGGAGTGAAAGCTATTGGCGGCAATCCCGATAGTATCCAAAATTGTCTTCGTAAGAAAGGCGATCTCCATGCATTTTTAGAATTGCATATTGAACAGGGAGGAATATTAGAAAGAGAAAATCTTCAGATTGGGGTAGTGGAGGGGATCGTAGGTATTGAACATTGGGAAGTAATGGTTGAAGGATTTGCCAACCACGCCGGCACAACTCCAATGAACATGCGACAGGATGCTTTGTTGGCTGCATCGAAACTAACTATAGCTGTGAATGAAGTTGTTATTGGAATCAAAGGAAATCATGTTGGTACTATTGGAAAAATCACCGCATCTCCAGGCGCATATAATGTAATTCCGGGCAGGGTTAAATTAGGTTTGGAATTAAGGGACCTGTCTACTGAAAAAATCGAATTGCTCTTTGCTGAAATAGAGAGGCGTGCTAAAACAATCGAAAATGAATCTAAAACTAAAATCAACTTTGTACACCAGCCAAGTGTATCAAAACCTGCACTGACCGATAAAGCACTTCAACAAATAATAAATAACTCTGCGAAATCATTAGGCTTTACAACAAAGTTTATGCAAAGTGGGGCAGGACATGATTCTCAAAATATATCCAGGATCGCGCCAGTTGCAATGATATTCGTACCAAGTGTTGGAGGTATTAGTCATTCGCCGAAAGAATTTACAAAGGCAGAGGATATGGCTAATGGAGCGAATGTATTATTACAAACAATACTTGCGGTTGATAAGACATAAAAACCGGCACGAGTTGAGACGAATTCTACTCCATTATTCCTTTGGGTTCTCTGCTCTTGCCCCGCTAGGGGCTACCTGTTTGTAGCAAGAAATGATGAAAATTGAACATGCTCCGTTAGGAGCTACCTGTGCGGAAGAGCGAATACGCATTAATAAGGCAATTTGTCCTTATCAATATTTTTTATGAAATCAAAACGAAAGGGGAAATTCACGCGCCTCACAGGTAGCTCCTAACGGAGCATGGTTAATTTTGAAATCTGCTTTCGCTACAAACAGGTAGCCCCTAGCGGGGCAAAGGCAGAGAACGCAAGAGGATTTGAAATTTCTAATCGACTGTCTCAAATTGCGGATGAGGTGAAAATTTACACTGTAAAGTTTCGTGACGACAATTACACAGTTTAATCTGTGGACACATCCAACTCATTAATCTGGTCCTTATAATCGGAGGGGAGGAGGATGCTTTTCAATAACCAATCCATCTTCATCAACTTGCTCACCTTATATACCGGCACGACAGGACTAAGCAAAGAAAAATCACTAAAATGTAATAACTCCTTTACTCTTTCTGGTACCAGTAATTTTTGGGCTTCAATCAGCACACTGAATCGCATGGTGCCAAGGTGCTTCTTATACTGTTTAAAAAGATCTTCAGTGTACTTACTTCTTTGAAGGTCTTCTAATAAATGTGCCTGTCTTGCAGGCAACCATTCCAGATAGGAGGGAGGTAGTTCTTTCAATCCCATTCTTAATCCCAGACGATAAAAAACATTGTACACTTCTTCCTTTTCTGCATCGCTTAGTTTCTTTTCCAGCAG
This sequence comes from uncultured Chitinophagaceae bacterium, assembly GCA_963728145.1. Classification (GTDB taxonomy): domain Bacteria; phylum Bacteroidota; class Bacteroidia; order Chitinophagales; family Chitinophagaceae; genus CAVSJA01. The sequence continues at coordinate 163,700 of CAVSJA010000001.1, forward strand.
CTCATGTGATGCAATCGAATAGTAGATCAGCATGAAAAGTACATCCCGATAAGCCCAGTCGGGTATGGTAAAGCCGCGGCTTTTTTCCACTGCTGTATGGATATGCTTTATTGTGTCGATTGCTTTATTGGCCTCATCCATTGATGAAAAAACAATTCGTCGCGCGTAACTAACTGTAGAAAATAGCCGGCCTATAGGATCTGCAGGCAGCTTGCCTGTGAAGTAAAGCCAGTCCACAGCTTTATTAAGGGCAAATTCTGCAGAAGCACCCGCAAAAATGAAAAGTACCGTATCGCTCTTGCCCCAAATCTTTCGAACAATGGAATTTTCTTCAACAAAGTATTGCATAAGTCAAAAATAAGCATTTACTTTGAATTGCAAAGTACTTTTAATAACATTAGCTTATGTCTGAAAAAACCGAAGTAAACTTATTTAACCGGTCCTTGATGATTAAAAGGGCACTAATTGGTGCCGGAATGGCGCTTTTATTGATGGCCTTATTTCTTATGAATGTTGACGAGACCCAACCGCACTGGCCGGAGCTATGGTTTATTAGACCTTTAATTGTTATTCAGCTAGCCGGTGCAATTGGTGGCGCATTTTACCATATCATGGATACTGAGATGCCCCGGAAAACCTGGAGCAGGTTTCTGGCTATTGTTCTAAGCCTGATCGTATACATCCTAGGACTCTGGTTTGGCAGTGTCTTAGGGTTGGATGGAACCTTGTGGGATTGAATTGGCAAAATTCTTGAACCTATGTTGACCTTTAAGCCTGGATTTTTAGTTATTGCTTTTATACTTTTTGTAATTGAAGTGCTTATCGCTTTGTATGTTCGTGACAGTATTATCAGGCCATATGTTGGCGACTTCCTGGTGGTGATCATGCTCTATTGTTTCGTAAGAGCTTTTATAAAGACATCACCCTGGAAAATTGCAGTAGCGGTTTTAATCTTTTCCTACACTATCGAAACATTGCAGTACTTTAAGATTGTCGATCGGCTGGGATTAACAAATATCCCGATTGCGAAGACTATCATTGGTTATGGATTTGAATGGCTCGACATTTTAGCCTATACGCTCGGTATAGTAACTGTACTAATTTTGGAGAAGCGTCGGCTCAATGATCCTTCTAAGGATTATGCATAACTTGACGCAACAGAGAACAGGAATTTACATCGGAGGGGTTCGTGTATTTCGATTAGAGCGAGGAGGTTCGAAGTCTCGAATCCTCAATACAACAGAAGAACAGATGAACAAGGAATGATCAATGTAGATCGGACGGCTTTTCCTACAGAAGTACCGTCCGATGGAAATTGGAAATTCCTTGTTCATCTGTTCTTCTGTTGAATTGGATTTTCGAGACTTTTTAATTAAAGAAACCTTTCGACTTATCGTACCCATATACGCAATAAAGCCGTGGTTTGTTGTCTCGAATCTTCAACTCAACAGAAGAACACAATGACAACTTTAGAACTTTTCTATCTAATTCTTCTTGCCATTCAGTTCTTCCATTCCATAGAAGAACTATCTAACAGGTTCCATGAAAAGTTCCCGTTATTTAAAATGAAGTTCCGAACCTTCCTTGTATTCGAGATCCTTTTCTTCTCATTTTGGGTCGTCATTTTTTTCGTTAAAGAATTTCAATACCGCGACCAGGTTATGGCGTTTTTTATTGTGCTCATGTTTGCGAACGGGGTTTGGCACCTGGTCTGGTGGGGAATAGTTAAGAAATATGTTCCTGGACTGATTACTGCGCCATTGTTTGTAATTACATTTATGATATTCTATTTTCAAATAGTCTTCTAAAGGAACGTCCATTGGTAGTGCACAAATAAAAAAAGCTCGTTGTGAAACGAGCCTTTCTAATCTATTGGTAACTTCTTAAGAAGTTCTTAGAATAATAAATTAAGTCAAAAACTACCTGTTCTTTTGATTTGCTTGTGCACGAATAATTTCACCATAAGTCGGTATTTGCCTCATGATTTGGGCTCGAAGGGATGTAAGAAGATATACTTCCCCCTGGTAAAATTCGAATGCTGTAGTGGCGTTGGTGGCTGACTTTAATTTTTTGATAGTAAGATTCCAACATCTTTTCCTGGTCAACGCGGTTGACAAAATATACTTTTGACAGGGAATCGGCAATTTTATCGTTCATGTTTCCATAAGCCTGTGCCGTTCTTTCGTATAAACGCATTCTTTGCCTGCCGGTCGCTTTGTTCTTTTCATTGTATTCATCATACAGCTTCCAGAACGCTGCAGAATCTTTTGCAGCAATATTTACCATCTTGGACATGGCCTCTCTTTTTTGAACCCCCAATAAATTAATAAGAGCTTCGGCTTCTGCGTCGGATGTTTGCGCTACCAGGTAATTGGATGCAAAAACAAATAGTACTGCAATTGCGATTATTTTGATTTTCATATTTATCCTTTTTTGCAAGTACGGCAATCAGCATCGATTTCCGTGATATGAGAGGCATTATACCGTAAAACGCGACGAACCTTGTCCGGAAAATCCTGGCCAGAAACGCACGACAACTGTATCAAAAACGGACATCCTAAAAAAATCATCAGCAATAAATAGCTGATCCGTACAAGATTTAGGACCAGGCATTCACTTTGATGCAACTACAGCAAAATTCTTTTGTCCTTCCAATCAAAGCAATCTTCATGATCAGAAATTACATCAAAATTGCCTGGCGATTCCTGCTTAAAGGCAAGGCTTATTCTCTTATCAATATCGGTGGTCTGGGTGTTGGTATGGCGGTAGCGATATTGATCGGACTTTGGATTTATGATGAGCTGGCATATGACAAGTACCACAAGAATTACGAACGTATTGCGCAGGTGATGCAGCATCAAACCTACAATGGTCAGGTGGGCACGCAGGAGGCCAATCCCTACGTAATGGGAGGAGAGATCCGGAGACTTTACGGAAGTGATTTCAAGCATGTATTGCAATCCTCCTGGAATTTCAATCACTCGATCGCTTATGGTGATAAGATAACCTTGCATCAGGGAAGTTATTTCGAACCCGGAGTCGCAGACATGTTGAGTCTGAAAATGCTTAAGGGCACAAGGAATGGCCTCTCGGATATGAAATCAATACTTTCTTTCACAATCAGTAGCTACAGCTGTATTTGGCAATGAAGATCCAATGGGAAAGACTTTGAAAATTGACAACCGGGTTGATGTAAATGTGACGGGAATTTATGCAGATCTGCCTGACAATACCAGTCTAAAGAATGTAAAACTGATTATGCCCTGGGATCTTTATTTAAACCAGAGTCAATGGATCCAGACAATGGAAAATCCTTGGGGCAGCAATTTCACGCAAACTTTTGTTCAGATTGCCGATAATGCTGATATGGCTGCCGTATCGGCAAAACTGAAAGATGTAAAATTGAACAAAATACCGCAGGAGGAGAGAAGATATAAACCGGTTGTATTCCTTCACCCAATGCCCAAATGGCATCTGTATTCGGACTTTAAAGACGGTGTAAATACAGGTGGACGCATCGGTAATGTATGGTTATTTGGGATCATCGGGATTTTTGTTTTAATGCTTGCCTGCATAAATTTCATGAACCTGAGTACTGCCAGATCCGAGAAAAGGTCTAAAGAAGTTGGGATAAGAAAAGCGGTTGGTTCAGTACGTAAGCAATTAATAACCCAATTTTTAAGTGAATCGATATTGATATCAACCATTGCACTTTTATTGTCCCTGGTAATTGTCGCTATTGTATTGCCGTATTTCAATGATATCGCCGATAAGAAAATGGGCATTCTATGGACGCATCCTGTTTTCTGGTTGAGTCTTCTTGGATTTACTTTACTCACAGGACTGGTTGCGGGTATTTACCCGGCATTATTTCTCTCCTCTTTTCAGCCCGTTAAGGTACTGAAGGGTACTTTTCGGGTTGGACGTTATGCTTCCGTACCTCGAAAAGTTTTGGTGGTTTTACAATTTGCGATTTCAATTGTGTTGATTATAGGAACGATAATTGTTTACAAGCAAATCAACGTTGGACAAAACAGGCCAATCGGATACAATAGAGATGGATTGGTTAGTCATACTGTTCCCGAAACACTGCATAACCATTTTGAAGCAATAAGAACGGACTTGAAGAATGCAGGTGTCATTGTAGAAATGACCGAATCGGGTAGCCCTACTACAGAAGTTTGGAATACAAATGGTGGTTTCGATTGGGAAGGGAAGGATCCAAATCAGGCTGTTGATTTCCCTAATAATGCAGTGACCTGGGAATACGGTAAAACGATCGGTTGGAAGATAAAAGAGGGCAGGGACTTTTCAAGAGCATTTGCTACAGATTCCGCGGCTTTTATTTTAAACGAATCTGCTGTAGCTTTTATAGGTTTAAAGGATCCGGTGGGTAAAATCATTCGTTGGGAGAATCGACCTTTCAAAGTCATTGGCATAGTAGAGGACCTGCTTGTGCAATCTCCTTACAAGCCGGTAAGGCCAAGTATGTTTCATGTTTCCACTCAACCACAAAATATATTCATCATGAGGATAAATCCAGGCATGAGTACCAAGTCGGCATTGAGTAAGATGGAAGCCATCTTCAAAAAATATGACCCCGGATCTCCTTTCAAAGCAGATTTTGTTGACGATGAATTCGCCAAAAAATTTGGAAATGAAAAACGAATTGGAACATTGGCAACAATCTTTGCTGCACTTGCGATTTTTATTTCCTGCCTGGGTTTATTTGGATTGGCCTCATTCGTAGCCGAGCAGCGCATGAAAGAAATCGGTATTCGCAAAGTGTTGGGCGCATCGGTAACTAGTATTTGGCAATTATTATCGAAAGAATTCACTTTGCTGGTTTTAATCTCTTGCATAGTTGCAATTCCATTTGCCTGGTATTTAATGACCAATTGGCTCCAGAAATATGATTACCGGACAAAGGTCACCTGGGATGTATGTGCAGCAGCGGCATTAGGTGCATTGGCTATAACCGTGATAACGGTCAGCTTCCAGGCTATTAAGGCAGCCATCGCAAATCCGGTGAAGAGTTTGAGAAGTGAGTAGGCACAAGCGTCCGTCCGAACGGATTCATCCGGGCAGGCTTCCGACTTAAATCATGATTGTATAAGATACTGTTATCAATCGTCGGAAAGGCTTGCGCCAGGTTTGATTGTTTTATTGTTAGATTGTTGGGTTTATTATTTATGAACCTAACAATCTCCCGAATCTTCGGGACAATCTATCCATCAAACCATCAAATGATCAAACCAATTCCCCAAAACCTCCGTAGTGTAAATAAATGACCACCGGCTTTCGAAATCCGTCCATTTCCGATAAATTTGAGTGATCCCAAAACTATTAAGATGAAGAATATGATAAGACCTCTGCTGCTGTTGCTTTCTGTGTTGTCTTTATTTATTACTTCCTGCCAGAAAGAACCCGATGGAAGCGTGTTGACTCCGCCGACTCCCAAATGTCAACTGGTACGGGCTGAATACCTCGATGGACAAGGTGGTGTCGATGATACTTCGGGCTATGTGTATAGTGGTGACAGGCTCACGCTGATTAAGCATATAGGCCATAGCAACTCATTGGAATATACAAATGACAGAATTTCCAAAAAGTTTTACCAGGACGCCGGAAGCCCTTCGCCGGATGCATATGACCAATTCACCTATAATCCCGATGGAACATTAAGCAAGGCCGATTTTTATGTTTATGGAGCCGGTCAGGTTCCTGTCCTTTTGATTTCAATAGAGATAACTTATTCGGGAGGGAAACCAACCAAAGTGACTGAGAAGGCGGACACCACTTCCACCGGTACAGGGCCATTGGTGGCATTAGGTGAATACACATATACTTATACCGGTAATAATATCACTCGTACCGTGGTCAAGGATTTAATCGGAAATACGACACAGAATATCGACTATGAGTACGATAGTAATGCAAACTTTTTCCCAAAGAACCCATCGACCTTGCTCACTGATTTACTTTTCGAAGACTACGCCGGGGATCTCCTGCCATTCGTCTTTTCAGCTAACAATGTTACAAAAGCCATTCAAGCAGGGTCGCCAGCCGTCAACGTGAGTTATGTGACCGACAGCAATAAAAACCTCACAGAATTCAGGATTAATGGGATGGCGATCGTGAAGTACACCCATAAATGCCAGTAAAGAAAATCCCGCAATCCAATTTGCTCGCCACGGCTTTTGGGCTATTTTTGCAGCTATGCCGGGAATGAGTGTTTCTTTCGATAATCCCAAAAGGATTGAGCTTGACCTGCCGGATGTTGATTTAATGACCAGTGGGGAAGAACCTTGCAGCCTGATCGTTTGGAACGACGAGGTGAATACCTTCGAATGGGTAATCGAGACCCTTATGGAGGTATGCGGACATAGTGCTGAACAGGCAGAGCAATGCGCCTATATCATTCACTTCCAGGGCAAATACTCAGTGAAGCAAGGAAGCTACGAGGAGTTGAAACCACAATGCGACGCCATTACCGAGCGCGGCATCGGCGCTACGATCGAAGTGGTTGCTGAGTAATCTTCTTTCAAATTCTGATCAGAATTAATTTTCCATGGCTACTTCTTATTGTGACTATGTACAGAAGCTCCCGAAAGAAAATGTACACAAAAGCTACCATGATACGGAATATGGATTCCCTTTAAAAAGTGATGACGAGCTTTTTGCGCGGCTTATTCTCGAAATAAACCAGGCCGGTTTGAGCTGGGAAACCATACTTAAAAAGAAGGATAATTTCTTCAAGGCCTTCGATCAGTTCAATATTCAGAAAGTGGCGAGATACAATGATCGCAAAATTGAAAAATTGTTGTTGGATGCCGGTATCATTCGCAATCGCCTGAAGATCCTCGCTACCATCGATAATGCGAAAAAGATCCTCGAGCTTCAAAAAGAGTTTGGTTCCTTCAAAGCATGGTTGGATCATCATCATCCATTGCCGAAAGAAGAATGGGTCAAATTGTTTAAGACGAATTTTCGTTTTACAGGAGGTGAGATTGTAAATGAGTTTTTAATGAGCACTGGATATCTACCGGGTGCGCATGTGGAAGCTTGCCCGGTCTATCCAAAGATCATTCGTTCTAAACCATCATGGAATAATGGTAAAAAGAAATAAGCTTTTACGATTCCTCCGGACAGCAATCCTGATTGGTATTTCCTGGTTTTTACTTCATGCCATTTTTATTACTATCGATGGTTTAAATGATTCAGAAGGATCGGGTGATGTTGCCATTGTTTTAGGCAACCGCGTTTTTGCAGATGGGTCACTTGCTTCATGGACGCAGGGCAGGGTAGACAAGGCCCTTGAACTTTACCGGGAAGGAAAGGTGAGGAAGATATTTGTAAGCGGCGGACTCGGCGTGGAAGATCATTATCCTGAAGGAAAAGCAATGAAGGAATATTTGGTAAGAAATGGGGTTCCCGATTCTGCTGTTATTGCCGACAACGGGGGAGCAAATACTTACTTCACAGCAAAGGATTTTTTGGAATGGGATAAGAATAAAGAATTTGATACAGTGATTATCGTTTCGCAATTCTTTCATATCACCCGATCGAAATACATACTTCGGAAATTAGGATACGAAGGGGAAATCGGGTCAGCTTCTTCAGAGGTATATCATTGGAAGGATGCAATTGGTACGGCAAGAGAAGTGCCGGCGTTTTATAAGTATTTGTTGGTATATTAGTGAATGGGCAATGGTGAATGGTGAATGGTGAATTGTAATCGTTATTATTGACTATTCACTATTCACCATTCACCATTCACTAGTTCAACTGCAGCGCAGGAAACCTATAAATGAACTCGCTGAATTAAGAGATAAGGCTAGATTCCTGATGGTATAGATTTCTCGCCCGGGTTGCCTCAGGTGTAAGATGCTGAAATGAGCCGGGCTCGAAATGACAAGGTTCAAAAAGGAGGGGACTAATTCAATTGAAGTGCGGGAAACCTGTAATTCTTTCCATCAAACACAAACAACTCATCCACCTCGCAACTTGTCCAGAACTTGAATAGTGAAGACTTAGAAAGATAACGATCAACCTCGGTTTTATTCTCTGCGGTGAAAGTGATCCAAACTCTTTGAGTTTCCATTGATACAACATATTGATCGATGATGCCTTTTTCGATCAGGGAATTGATATACCTGCGATGTTCGGGCACCAGCGACATGAATTCATCATTCATCTCAAAGTGTATCGTTACCTGGAACTTCTTCATGGTTTGTGTGCTTCTATAATAACAAACGAGAAAAGTCTTCAATTGGTTTGGTGAATGGGTTGTTAAGATTAGAGCACCCAATCCACGATCTCATTCACCCATTCGGCCCGGAAGGGGGTTACAACTTTGATGTAATTATCTGAATATCCTTCCATCATACCGGTTTTATCGCGGCTTTCAAACAAAACTTTCCGGGTATTGCCATTATGTTGCCCGGTAAAGCACTGCAGTTTCATGAACGATAAATTCCGGAGCAGTTTATTCCTTTCGTGCCTTGCACTCATTGGAACTACAGGCTTCAATTCCAGGGCATCTGTGTTGTCTCTTTCGGAATAAGTAAAAACGTGCAGGTAAGAGATATCCAGCGAATGAAGAAAATCAACTGTCTCTTTGAACTCTATTTCAGTTTCACCAGGAAATCCTACGATCACATCCACACCAATTGCGCAATGTGGCATCAGCGTTTTGATAGCATTTACTTTTTCCGCATAAAGTTCCTTGCGATACCTTCTTCGCATCATGCCAAGGATCTTATTGCTTCCACTTTGTAATGGTATATGAAAATGCGGCATGAACTTGTCGCTATTCGCTACGAATTCTATAATATCGTTACTTAAAAGATTTGGTTCGATTGATGATATACGGTAACGTTGGATAGTTTCTATCTTATCCAGTTCTTTAACCAAAGAAAAGAAGTTCTGTTTTCCTTGGGTTGGAGATGTGGTTTTGAAATCTCCGAGATTAACTCCCGTCAAAACAATTTCTTTTACTCCATTTTCTCCCAACAGTCTTGCCTGACTAATAACATTTTCAATTGAATCGCTCCTGCTTTTTCCTCTTGCCATGGGGATAGTGCAGAATGAACAATTGTAATCACAACCGTCCTGCACTTTGAGAAAAGTTCTGGTGCGATCATGAAAAGAAAAAGAAGAATGAAAATCTACGACCTCGTCTATATCGCAACTGCAGATTTTTGCCGGATCTCCTTTGGTAAGTTCTTTCAGATGACTGGCGATATTGAATTTTTCAGCTGCGCCCAGTACAAGGTCAACACCAGGAATTTCAGCGATCTCTTTTGGTTTGAGCTGTGCATAACAACCGGTGATCACAACCAGGCTTTCCGGCGACTTACGTTGAATACGCCTCACCAGGTGACGACATTCCTTATCCGCATTATCCGTAACAGAACAGGTATTGATCACATACACGTCGGCTTTCTCTTCAAAGTCTTTCTTCAAAAAACCTTCCTGTTCCAACATTCGCGAAAGAGTAGAAGTCTCCGAGAAATTGAGTTTGCATCCTAGTGTGTGGAATGCAACTGAACGCTGTATGGTCGCTGAATTATTGATTATTTATTCTTAATTATTGATTATTGTTTGTTGTTCTTTGCCCCTTGCCCCTTGCCTTTTGCCTCTTGCCTCTTGTCTCTTAGCCTCTTGCCTCTTGCCGCTGAGGCCGCAATTAATCGAGCCCGCAAAGATAAGCCCGGAACAAGCGTCAGCCAATACCCATTTAAGGTTGGTTTTAGTGTAATTTGTGATCATGCAAAGAAGGAAGCCCGGAAAAAGTCTCATCGTTGTTATCTTTATTACGTTTCTCTTTTTTATCATTTACCGATCTAGAGATTCAGCCAGGAATCAATCTAACGTAACCCTTGATCGAAACCCTTCTCAGATCATTTATAGTAAACATGCCCGCTGCCGAATGGACTGCAGAATGATCACAGAAGCAGAAGTGAGGCAGATTCTGAAAGAAGGCAGAATTAACCATCAAAAAAGTAATCCGGGACATAAACCGGAACCGCAGTTCGCACTCGAAGGAAACACAAGCGATGGTCAGGATGTACGGATCGTATTTGCAGTTTCTCCGGGAAAAGCGATAGTCGTTACAGCTATAGACCTCAAAAAAGAATGGCCCTGCCATTGTCCCTGAAGCATATTTTGAATTAGATTGCCGCCTCAATGAAATACCTTCTTTTCCCGCTTCGTTTACTTTATATTTTATATGCAGTAATCACGTTTTTAGCATTGATGCTCATTGTTATTCCCTTAGTTGTTGTGGCTTCATTTTTCGGTCGGATCAGGGGTGGCAATTTCTTGTTTAAGGTGTGCAGCACCTGGGCAGATATCTGGTTATTTCTTATCGGCATCTGGCATAAAAATATTTATGAAACACCGCACGATAAGGACAGGCATTACATCTTCGTCTCCAACCATATTTCCTACTTTGATGGACCACTGATCGTAAAATCAATCCGGCAGCGAATTCGGGTTTTAGGAAAAGTGGAAATGTCGAAGATTCCCCTATTCGGACTTATTTACCGGAATGTTGTGGTTACGGTTGATCGGAGCAGTCCGGAAAACCGCGCAGCGAGTGTCCGTATTCTCAAATCGATCCTGAACAAGAATATTTCCATCTTCATTTTTCCTGAAGGAACTTTCAATCATACTTCAGCTCCATTGAAGGAATTCTTCGACGGAGCATTCCGGATCGCCATTGAAACCCAGACAGCAATTAAGCCAATACTATTTCTGAATGGGTACGACAGGATGCATTATAGCAGCATTCTAAGCCTAAATCCCGGTAAATCAAGATCAATTTTTCTTGAGGAAATTCCAGTTGATGGCTTAACCGCAACAGACATGCCTCAATTGAAAGAAACAGTTTATAGGGTGATGTCCAATAAACTTCGTGAATACAAAGCGTCCTGGATCCGTGACTAAACGTTGTGAAAATTTTCGGCCCGAATTTTCGGGCAGAAGTTTCGGACTGCACTGATGAACATTGTAAATTGAAGATTCAAAACATGATAATTTGTTTGCGGAGATAATCATCCCATTGGCTTTGCCGAAAAATTATACCTGGTCGGTGCCTGCTCATTTAATTGAACAGGTGAAGGAGGGCGTAAGGGTGGAAGTTGTGTTGGGAAAGAATAAAAAATATGCTGGTGTTGTTAAAAAACTAACTGAGAGCGCTCCTGAGATTTTTGAGGCCAAGGATATTCTGAACATACTCGATAGCGAGCCCATTGTTTTCCCCAGACAACTGCAGTTATGGGAATGGATTGCCAAATACTATTTGTGCAGTGAAGGGGAAGTAATGTCAGCAGCTCTTCCAGCTCATTTCAAACTCAACAGTGAAACTATCGTGGTCTATAGTGAAGAATTCGGAGATGATTTCAGTACACTCGATCATGATGAATACCTGGTAGCAGAAGCTTTATTGATAAAGAAAGAATTGAGTCTTTCAGAAGTGCAGGAATTGCTCGATTCTTCTCACGTTTATCCTGTAATAAAAAGACTGATCGATAAAAGAGTTTGCTTTGTTTGGGAAGCATTGAGACAAACCTATGCTCCCAAAAAAGAAACTTATGTTCACCTGAATCAGGAGTACGACAATGAAGAAAAGCTCTCCCAATTACTGAATGAGGATAAGAAATTGCAGAGAGCAGAAAAGCAATTGGAACTCTTGCTCAGCTATCTTCATTTATCAAGAACAGAAGGAGAGGTAACCAAATCGGGATTACTGAAAAAAAGCAATGCTTCCGAAGCACAATTAAAAGGACTCGTAGACAAAAATATCCTATGGCTTGAAAAAAGACAGGTTGACCGTCTTCAATATCTTCCAAGGAATATCAGTATCGATTTTGATTTGACTGAAGCGCAAAAAATGGCGCTCGGGGAGATCAGCGAAATTTTTAAAGAAAAGGCAGTTGGTCTTTTACACGGGATCACTTCAAGCGGAAAAACCCAGGTTTATGTAAAACTGATTGAGCAATTCCTTCGCCAGGGTAAACAAATACTTTATTTACTACCCGAAATAGCGCTCACTTCACAGATCATTCGACGTTTGCAAAAACATTTCGGTGGCTATATCGGCATTTATCATAGCAAGTTCACCCAGAACGAAAGAGTAGAGATCTGGAATAAGATCAAGTCGGGAGAATTAAAGATCATCCTGGGAGCCAGGTCCTCATTATTCCTTCCGTTTGCTGATTTGGGTCTGATCATTGTCGATGAAGAACACGATACCTCATTCAAACAACAAGACCCCGCGCCAAGATATCATGCAAGAGATGCCGCCGTTTACTATGCTTCACTTTTTAATGCGAAAGTATTAATGGGAAGCGCTACGCCTTCAATAGAAAGTTACTACAATGCACAAACTGGAAAATACGGATTAGTAAAATTGAATGAACGATATGGCGGCATGAAAATGCCGGAGATTGGGCTCGTCGACACAAAGAGTATAATAAAAAAAGATCAGGGCAAGATCATTATAAGCCCTGCGCTTGAAGAGTCCATCAATCAAACCCTTGCTGCAAAGCGGCAGGTTATTTTATTTCAAAACAGGAGAGGTTATTCCCCTTACCAGGTTTGCAAGGTATGTGGATGGATTCCGCAATGCAAGTATTGCGACGTTACTCTGAATTATCACAAGAACACGAATAAACTTCATTGTCATTATTGTGGTACTGTCTATCCGCTGGTAATAACCTGTCTTGCCTGCGGCAATCACAATTTTGCTCAGAGAAATTTTGGTACGGAAAAAATAGAAGAACAATTGGAAGAAACATTTCCACAGGCGAGAATTGCGCGAATGGATATTGATAGCGTTCGGGGAAAACAGGCGCATGATAATTTGATTCAATTATTCGAACAACACCGGATAGATATTCTTGTGGGAACGCAAATGGTAGTAAAAGGATTAGATTTCGAATTTGTTGACCTCGTGGGTATCCTGGATGGAGACAGTTTGATGAGCTTTGCAGATTTTCGTGTGAATGAAAGAGCTTTTCAACTAATGGAACAGGTAAGTGGGCGAGCTGGAAGAAAAGATAAACAGGGGAAAGTGTTGATACAGGTTGCCAACACAAAGCATCCGGTCCTTGGATTTGTACAGGAACACGATTATTCAGCATTTTATAACGAAGAGTTGGAAGCAAGAAAGAAATTCTTTTATCCGCCTTTTTCGCGCTTCATTACAATTACGTTTAAGCATAAGCTAAAGGAAATTGTTGAATCGGCAGCCTTTGAATTTTCTGCATCCCTAAAAACAAGGCTTGGGCAATATTTAATCGGACCGGCGGAACCGGTAGTTAATAAGGTCCGCAACCAGTACCTGATGGAATTGTCTTTGAAATTGCCAAAGGATGCGAATACGATTCAAACAGCAAAACAATTAATATTGGATCAAATAGCGTTAATACATTCGAATAAACGATTCCGTTCCGTTACCATAGTTCCGGACGTAGATGCTATCTGATCGTTTGGCGTTTGGCGTTTGGAGTTTGGGGTTTGGTGTTTGGCGTTCGTAAATGCGGAATTTCCTTTAAACTTTCGATTTATTTCAAGTAATATGGGATTTAGGATTAAGGAACCCCAAACGCCAAACCCCAAACTCCAAACGATAAAAGCCAAACGCCAAACCCTAAACGCCAAACGCTAATGACATGAAAATTGAAGAAAACATATCACTTAAGCCATACAACACATTCCAAATCGATGCAAAAGCGAAAAGATTTGCGTCATTTAAAAACCAGGATGAATTAGCTCAGCTTACGAAAGAATTCGACCGAACAGAAAAATTAATTCTGGGTGGGGGAAGTAATATTCTTTTTGTAAAAGATTTTGATGGCATCGTATTGAATAACCAGATCATGGGTATTGAAGAGCTGCATGAAGAACCGGAGCATGTTTTTATTAAAGTCGGGGCAGGGGAGAACTGGCATAAATTCGTGCAATATTGCATTAATAAAGATTGGTCCGGTTTAGAAAATTTGTCATTGATACCCGGAAACGTTGGAGCAGCGCCCATGCAGAATATTGGAGCCTATGGAGTGGAGCAGGCCGATTTGTTCTGGGATCTTGAAGCATTTCATTTGAAAGAACAAAGGGTACGAACCTTTACCCGCACAGATTGCCAATTCGGTTATCGTGAAAGTGTGTTCAAAGGAAAATACAAGGATCAGTTCGCAATTCTGAGCGTAACATTCAGACTCCGTAAAAAGCCGATCTTTCACACGAGTTATGGTGCCATTAAAGAAGAATTGGATAAAATGGGTGTAAAGGACTTAAGCATTCGCGCCATATCAGAAGCTGTAATCAATATCCGAAGTTCAAAGCTACCAGATCCGAAGGAGATCGGAAATGCTGGAAGCTTTTTCAAAAATCCTATGATTACGGAAGATCATTATAAAAAATTGAAAAAAGTGTATCCGAATATTGTCGGATTTGAAACAGTTGCGGGTTCTGTCAAACTCGCCGCAGGTTGGCTAATCGAACAATGTGGTCCACGGGAGTCAGTGACCTGGAAAGGATATCGCAAAGGAGATGCGGGCTGTCATGCAAGACAAGCGCTTGTATTAGTTAACTATGGAGATGCAAAAGGAAAAGAAATTCTCGAGTTGAGTAAAGAGATACAAAAAACTGTGAAGAAGAAGTTTGAAGTTGAATTGGAGAGAGAGGTGAATATTGTTTGAATTCAATGTGTATTCTGTGCCTTCACACTTCTTGATCGTCATCCCCGCAATGATCGTCATCCCCGCGGTACACTTCATGAAGCTTACGACGAAAGGCAACCAAGCGGGGATCCCCTACCAACAAAAAGAATTTCTTATAGGGTCACTCTTTGAGTAAGAAGTGGTCGTCGATCAACTGAAGGCTAGTTGGTAGGGGATCCTCGCTTGGCTTTCTTCATTTCGTAAGGACCCGAAGATATCCCGCGGGGATGACGATCATTGCGGGGATGACGATCGCGAAGTGTGAGGGCGCAAAGGATGCAGAGAAAAATTAATTAAAATCTTCATTCCCAAATTCCTCATCACTCAATGAAGAGGTACTCCCCAAATTCAGCATCGATCCCATCAGGTCTTTAAACTCGATCTTACCTTCAACAATCTTCTTGCTGATCATGGAATAAGCAGCAAGCCCATGCAATACAAATTCCATTAACAATGCTGCTTCCTTTTCATTTGCGTGACGGAAGAATTTCTTTACGAATGCATTCAAACCATCAACCTTATAGAGCTGATGAATCTTATCTTCATCCTTTGTATTGAAGAGAATATTCAGACTATTTCCCTTATCAAACCAACCCTGGATACCTTTGTATGGATTTTCATCCTGTCCCTGCTGACTCCTTTTCTTCTTTACTGTATCAGGATTAGGAAAATAATTTACGAATTGCGAACGAATAGCTTTATCCATCAAATTCATCGCCACCTGGTAGGGACCTTCCTGCTCTCCTTCATAAACCAATTCGATCTTACCCGTAATGGATGGAATGATTCCTACTAGATCGCTGATCCAGACCTGTGTTTCTTTTTCTTTATTTAAGATCGCTCTTCGTTCCGCGGCACTGATCGCATTTTCAAATGCCGATATACTTAATCGGGCAGACACACCACTTTTCTTATCCACGAATTCACTGCCTCTTGCTTCAAAAGATATCTGTTCAATCAATCTTTTTACCAGGTCACTGATCCTGATCTTCGTTTTTTGATCTTCATGAACTTCAGCTTCCTGCTCTGTAATGATCAGTGCTGTTTCGATACTTTTTGGATAATGCGTAAGGATCTGGCTTTCGATCCGGTCTTTTAATGGAGTAACGATGGAACCACGATTAGTATAATCTTCAGGATTTGCGGTGAATACAAAAAGAATATCGAGGGGCATCCTCAATTTAAATCCCCTGATCTGTACGTCCCCTTCTTCCAAAATATTAAATAGAGCAACCTGTATGCGTGCCTGTAAATCGGGAATTTCATTTATTACAAAAATTCCGCGGTTACTTCTTGGAATGATTCCATAATGGATCACCCTTTCATCGGCGAAGCTTAACCGAAGATTTGCAGCCTTAATCGGATCGATATCTCCAATAAGGTCCGCAACGCTTACATCAGGGGTTGCCAGCTTTTCACCATAGCGCTGGCTTCGGTGGATCCATTCTATGGGGGTATCATCTCCTTTTTCCTCTATCAGATCTTTCGAATACCTCGATACCGGATGTAATGGATCATCATTTATCTCTGAACCCGCAACTGCGGGAATATATTCATCCAATAATTCGGTCATCAACCTGGCCATTCTTGTTTTTGCCTGACCCCTCAAACCCAGGAATAATATATTATGGCGGGAGAGTAAGGCTCTTTCCACATCAGGAATAACCGATTCTTCATAACCGATGATGCCAGTAAAAGTTTCTTCTTTGCTTTGAAGTTTTCGGATAAGGTTACTTCTCAATTCTTCTTTCACAGATCTTGGATGATAACCACTTTTCCTTAACTCACCTAAGGTCTTAATTTTTTTGATGTCCATAATAATTCCCCACTATTTAAATACACTGTCTATAATTTTCATTGCGCAGCCCGTCAATTCAACCTTTTAATTCTTTTCAATTTTATTAGTACTCATTTGATCTAGTACATTAACCGTTTGACCAATTGATCGCAACTGATTTTGGATCCTGCAATCCTGAATTGTCAACCGTTCCGGATTTGCGGGTAGTAATCACGAATACTATTGAAGCAAGCAGAATCAATGCGATTTCAATAATCAGAATTATTCGATTTTTTTTCATTTGCAGTTGTGTTCGCTTGAAAAATTAGTAAACAGTTTTGCGCTTCCCACTCTCAAAATCCTTAAATATAAATGCGCCCAGCCTGTCCAGCGATGCAAAAAATGCTTTACCATTATTCGTTTCCGTAAACTCCTGCACAAAGCGCTGCAGGTAGGGATCAGTTGCGATCATAAACGTGGTGATAGGTATTTTTAGTTTTTTACATTGAGCGGCCAGATTCAGACAACGGTTCGTGATCTTTCTGTCCAAACCAAAACTGTTCTTGTAATAACGCTTTCCCACTTTCAAACAGGTTGGCTTTCCATCTGTGATCATGAAGATCTGCTTATTCGGATTTCTTCTTCGTCTCAACATATCCATTGCCAGATGTAAACCGGCTACAGTGTTCGTATGGTAAGGCCCTACCTGCAAATAGGGAAGATCTTTTATTTCAACAGGCCAGGCATCGTTTCCAAATACCACAATATCCAATGTGTCTTTTGGATATTTTGTTGTAATCAGTTCGCTCAAGGCCATTGCTACTTTTTTCGCGGGTGTGATCCTGTCTTCACCATAAAGGATCATTGAATGCGAAATATCGATCATCAGGACGGTTGAGGTCTGCGCTTTAAAATCTGTTTCTCTGATTGCAAGATCATCTTCCTGCATGCTGAAACTGTCAATGCCGTGATTGATCTGTGCATTCCGGATAGAAGTGGTGAAATCGATTTGCTCGATCATATCCCCAAACTGGAATGGCCTCGTTTCCGGATTGATCTCATCTCCCTGACCCGGTTTAAAAGTATGGTGATCGCCTTGTTTTGTTTTTTTGAGTTTGCCGAAGATCTCCTCAAGTGAACGCTTGCGAATGCCTTGTTCTGTTTTCGGGGTGATCCTTATTTCTCCGTTTTGCCTGTTCTCATCGATATAGCCTTTCTCTCTCAATTCCTCGATAAAATCTCCCATTCCATACTCATCGTCAGTGAGCTCGTATTCCTTATCCAGTTGGTTCATCCAGTTCAGCGCCTCACCCACATCACCATTCGTGTAGGTAAGGAGTTGCATGAAGATATCCAGCAACTGTTCAAAACGGGATTTGCCTTGTTGGTTCGGATCGAATTTTGTAAAATGGTGTCCAATCATCGTAATCTAAGTTCGCTATAATCTGTATAATAAAAAAAATCCCGGAAAGTTCATTCCGGGATCTGCTTGTTAATAAATGCTTAACTATTTCAATTCGAACCTTGTCAACCTCGGCATTCCCGCGAAAGCGGGAACAACCCTGTCAACCTCATCAACCAGTACTACGGGGTATCTGGTTTTTTACCGGAAGTATCCGGATTCTGAATAGTCTGGGGCGTCTCCGTCTTCGCAGGGCCTCCAGCCTTGAACTCGATTTCCCATTTATTCAATTGTTCGAGCATCATGTAGCTGGTATAGATATCCTGTGCGAAAACTTCCTGGTCGTAATTCAAAGCACTGGCCCTGTTGTTCAAATGTGTGAGCGCCTGCATGTATAGTTGCTGATCTGTCATTCCCGCTTCATCTCCGAGACTCCGGTAAAAACGCATCTGCTCTTGCAGGTCTTTTTTAATCGATGTACTTACTTTTTTCGCTAAACCAAGATCACCACTTTGATAAGAAGCAAGCAGGAATCTCATTGAAATCTGGTTATGGAAATTGCCCCTGTTTGATGTCATGCCATATGGAACATTCTTACTGTCCACGCTCTGGTCATATTTCTGCAGGATCTTTCTTGCAGAATCTTTCATATTAGCTTCAGCCAGGGCCATTCCGATTACAGCATGAGAAGAGCGAATACTATTGATCTGTCTACGATTCTCCTCATCAAAAAATACTCCAGGCTTTTGTGCATTGCCATATGCAAACTTTTCCATCACATTCTTGTAGGCAATATCTCTTGCTACATTATTGGCATTCTCAACCGGAACCAGGCGATAGGATAGACCCTCCAATCTGCAATACTTTGCCAGTCCGAGTTCTTCCAACTCCTGTGTTGACGTAAAATAGATCGGGCGCTTCCACTTGTTTGCAGCGATCAATGCCAGTATTGCAAGGTCATTTTTCTGGATCAGTCTTTTTGAGATATCCAGTTTCAATTCTGTTACTATAGAATCATCCGGATTGAACTTGATTGTTTTTTTCACCAGCTCCATATCAACCGGAACTGAAACCTTATTGGTAGGGAAGATATTTGCTGAATCCTCTTCACCAATAGGAATTGTATATCTCGGGTCATCATTTCCAGTGTAATCTTTCAACACGGTGTACAAGTCATGGTATCTTACCTGGTCAAGAGGAACAGGAATATTGTAGCCCGCCAAATAACTGGCTGTAAATACCAGATCTCTTCTACTACCCTGGATTTGTTCAGGGGTAAACAAAACATCTGCCGGCGCACTCTCATTCACCTTATAGCGCAGTTGGTTAATATACCAATCGGTTCCCAACAAGCTATAATTCATAACGCGGAGGTCTGGACGAATTTTCTCAACTTCCTGCGCATACCAAAGCGGATAAGTATCATTATCCCCGAATGTGATCAGGATGGCGTCCTTTTCGCAACTTTCGAGATAATCCTTACCAAGATCTCTTGCCAAAACTTTTTTGCCTCGATCATGATCATCCCATTCCTGGGAAGCCATTAATATCGGAACGGCGAGAAGGCTCACTCCAAATGCCAGGTAGTTTGCCATTCTAACATTCATGTATTTCGCTAATAAATCCTTTATAAAAAGTACTCCTAAACCAATCCAGATTGCAAAGGCAAAGAATGAACCCACGTATGCATAGTCACGCTCCCTCGGTTGGTAACCAGATTGGTTGAGATAGATAACAATAGCAAAGCCGGTAAAGAAGAATAAAAGGAATGTAACCAGGAAATCCCGGCGGTTATTTTTGAATTGATAAATGATTCCAAGAATACCCAGGATCAATGGGAGGAAAAAGAGCTTATTATTCGCTTTATTATCCCTGCCTGCTGTTGCTGGTAATTCGTCAGGCGTTGCGGTATTGAATAACTTGTCGACAAAATTGATTCCGCTTGCCCAATTCCCATCACGCATATTTCCGAATCCCTGCAGATCATTTTGCTTCCCTGCAAAATTCCACATGAAATAGCGCCAGTACATCCAACGGAATTGATAATTCCCGAAGTATTTGATATTGTTTCCGAGACCAGGCATTTCACCCTGCTCAACTCCGCCAAAGCTTCGGTAAACCGCTTCCTGGTTTCTTTCATTGCCATTATCATACATTCTCGGGAAGATATGCGGGCCGATCTTGTCCACATCCCAATCGGGGTGTTGTCTTTGAAGTTCATTCAATTCATCATCTGATGGTTTCTTGCCGAAATTCTGTTTTCTCGTTTTTCCCGCAACTTCATATTTCTCCTTTCCTTTCACATAAAAATCTCCCGTCACTTCAAATGGAGCACGGTAAATGAAATCGGGTCCGTAGAGGATGGGCCAGTCACCATACTGATCGCGGCTCAGGTATCCTGTAAGGCTTACCGGATTGTCCACATTATACATATCAACAGAAGGATCTGCAGAAGAACGGATCAATGTGGTGAAATAAGTGGAATATCCAACGATGACGAAGATTGCAGAAAAAATTGCTATCCGCAGAAAGGACGAAATTCTTTCTTTTAATGAATAGCAGATCCAAACCACCACGCCAAGTCCTAATACCAATAAGAACCCGTTTAAGGCTGATTTAATAAATGGAAAACAGAATAACAATATGATCAGAGATAGCCATACAGGAAATGCGGTGAATTTTCTAATTTGTTCGTTTGTGAAACGAAGTCCAAGGACCAATAGCCCTAACAACAGCAAGAAATACGTTGCAAATCCAATGAAGAATGGAGTTCCCAGGTTATTCACAAAGAAGATATCAAAGCTTCCTGCACCGCGAATTGACCATTGTACAATTACCACCTGGAGAATTCCAGTAATAACGCAACCCAATACAAATGCCCAGAAGGCTCCCCAGGGAGTTACTTTGTAACGTTTGAAATAGTAAACCATTACGATCGCGGGAATGGTCAGGAGGTTCAACAAGTGAACGCCGATTGATAATCCCATGATATAAAAAATAAATATCAACCAGCGATCCGCGCGGGAGAATTTATGTCCATCTGTTTTGCTTTCATTATCTACTTCATGTTCCCATTTCAGGATAGCCCAAAACACAAGTGCGGTGAAGAAGGAAGAAAGCGCATACACCTCACCTTCAACGGCACTATACCAGAAAGAATCAGAAAATGTATAAGCAAGGGCACCAACAACACCGGCAGCCATAATGCTGAACAATTGTGTACTGGTAAGCTCTTCATTATTTTTTCTTACCAGTTTTCTCGCAAAGTGTGTAACCGACCAGAAAAGAAATAATATCGTAAATCCGCTTGCGAGGGCGCACATAAAGTTCACGCCTCTTGCAGCGCTGGTGGGATCATCGCCAAAAAGGACAATAAAGAATCGTCCAAGCAAAGTGTAAAGCGGAGCTCCGGGCGGGTGGGGGACCTGCAACTTATATGCAGTCGAAATGAATTCTCCGCAATCCCAAAAGCTTCCTGTCGGTTCCATAGTCATCACGTACACCGTAGAAGCGATCAGGAATACGATCCACCCCACAATGTTGTTCAATCGATTGAAAGTCATAAAAGCGTTGATTTTTGGTAAAACTTCGCAAACCTACATGAATTTTAACTACTTGCAAACTAGCACTTCGCTAAATTCCATGAGCGTAAGATGGTTATTCAAAATAGATTTTGATGGTCTGATAGAACAAACGGTTTTGAGTGTTTTGAGATTGCTCTGTGAATCCTTGCAAGCCAAATAAGCCTGCTGCATTTCCCTTGTTTATTGCGATCTCCAAATAGCCCGCTGAGTTGAAGAGTGCCAGCTTTTCTCCTTCGGGCACATCAGCATAGGTTTCGCTCACCCGATCGATCACTTCATCTCTCTTAAAAACGATCTTAAAACTTCTCCCTTTGCGTTGAGTTTCAAACTGCTCGCGGGTGATATTTACAATAATATTCTCAAAGTTATCGATGAAGATGATCTGCCCCTCGATCCAGTCTTCCCCATGCACAGGTCTCAAGTGATTCTTTTCAAGAATGGGAGGATCGGCAATTCCGATATCCTGCAGGCGTACGCCCGATTGAATTTGGCTTATCGCTTCGGCCATTAGCCTTGTACAATAAAGCGTATTCTTTATGGCCGTCTTATCCATCTTGAGCCCGATCACTATTTCAGGTTTCCCTTCAACTATCATCGTAAGCAGGCCATTATCTGCACAAAGAATGTATTGTTCATTGTGGTAAGCAAAAAGCAATTGTTCATTCCTTTTTTCAAAAAGATTTACGAGCAATAAATGAAAGCTGAAAGCTGGGAAGTTTCTTATTGCATTCCGGCAGATATAAGCGGCCTGGGGATAATTAAATGGCGAAATCCCATGAGTGATATCAATGATCCTGAAATCCGGATTAACCTGCATTAACTGTCCTTTGACCGCAGCGATCAAATAATCCTGGTTACCGATATCAGAACTAAGGGTTAGTAATGGCATTAAGTGATTTACGATTTCAGATTTGCGATTTACGATTTATCGGCTGCAGGATGAAGATAATTTTTTTATAGGTACAAAATTTAGGGATTGATAGTTATTGATTGCAATAATAGAACTCAATTATTCTAAGTTCCCCTCCCGATAGCAATCGGGATAGGGGGACAGGTGGTTTTACTTGATCAGATCCCCGTCTTTAAAAAAGTATTTGTGAACGAGTTTGTCGGCCGCTGATCCGAAGAAACGGTTAAAGAAGACCGCTCTCTTTCCATCAAAGGTCATCACGAGGGAACGTTTCCGTTTTTCGATTGCTTTGAGAATATTTTGTGCTACCTCTTTTGCTGGCATCAACTTCGATTCATCCATGGGAGATTCCCCCTGAGGCTGCCCCGCTTTGTTCAATGCCGTATTTCGAATATTCGAGGTCGTGAATCCCGGGCTGGCCCACATTACATTTACTCCGGTATCAAGCAATTCGGTTCTTAAAGCTTCAAGCCAACCCTGCATCGCGTGTTTTGAAGCTGAATAACCACTTCTTCCGGGCAAACCACGATAGCCTGCAACGGATGAAATTCCTACGATTGTTCCTTTTCTGTCCAGAATTGAAGGCAAAGCATACCGTGTGCAGTAAACGGATCCCCAAAAATTAATGTCCATCACTTTTCGCATCACGTCCAGTTCTACATCCTTAAACAGTGCCCGCATGGAAATACCAGCATTATTGATCAGGATATCGATGCCCCCGAAGATCTTAATGGTTGAGTTGATAAATTTTTTGCAATCCTGCTCGTTGCTCACATCGCAGGTTTGCGCATGGAACAAGACATTCGCAAATTCAAGCTGAAGATTATAGATTTTATCGTAATTCCGGGCACATGTGGCCACTTTTGCCCCCAGGCCCATTAATTCTTCAACCAACGCCTTGCCGATCCCTTCGGTGCCGCCCGTTACTACTACAACTTTATCCTTGAAATATGACATGACTGCAAAAAATTTCTAATGCAAAAATAGCTGACTCGAATAACATTTGTGGCGCATTATTTATTAGTGGATAAAAACACAAATCAGTAAAGACTTCGATAGTTAGTTAAGATCCAAATTCTTTGACTACCTTATTCCAGAAACCTAATAAAAAAATAGCTTTTCTGCGATGAAATACTTTTTTCTCGGCATTGCCCTGCTTACAATTACCCCCGGATTCATAAAAAAACCTGTAGCCAGGCCAAATGGCGCCGTTGCTTCGGCGCATCCACTTGCGACGAAAGCGGGATTGGATATTTTACAAAAAGGAGGAACTGCTTTTGATGCAGCGATCGCAATTGCTTCCACTTTAAATGTGGTTGAGCCGACGATGTCGGGTATCGGTGGATATGGTACCATTCTTATTTATGATTCAAAGACCAGGCGAATCCGTTACCTGAACAGCAGCGGCCGGATACCATTTGAAACAAATTCTGATTTGATGCGGCCACCGACAGCAGGATATCGTGAAAACAGAATTGGAGCAAAATCCGTTTCTACTCCAGGCAACCTCCATGCCTGGGAAGCAATGCATAAAGCCTATGGCAAAATGAAATGGAGCCAACTATTCCAATCAGCTATAACTTATGCGGAGAAGGGATTTATAGTAAATCAACAGTTGGAAAATTTTATCTGGGAATCAAGCTCTCAATTTTCAACTTACACAAAGGCGTTCTATACAAAAAAAGGATTTGTGCTAAAGGTTGGAGATACCTTGATCCAGCAAGACCTTGCAAAGACTTACCGATCGATTGCCAGGAATGGCGTAAATGATTTTTATTCAGGAAGCATTGCAAATGCCATTGATAAAACGATGAGAGAAAGGGAAGGGTTTTTAAGAAAGAATGACCTTGAAAAAGATAAGGCTGAATGGTATGATCCGATCCACATAAATTATAAAGGTTACGAGATTTACACGGCATCCCCGCCTTCAAATGCTTTCGCAGCATTCATATCAATCGGATTGATGAAAGACCCAAGGTTTTCATCAATAACCTGGAACAGCAAAGAATATTTTCATTTGTTCGCGGAGATCACAAAACAATCTTATACAGGCAGACTAAGATATTCCTTCGATCCCGAGATTGAAAAAAAGACTGTTAATGAAATATTGAATCCATCTTACTTTACTTCTACTGCGTCAAAAATAAATTTAGACGCCGCAGAAATATTCCGCCCATTTGAAGAGGCCGAAACTAAGAATACTACACATTTTGTCGTAACGGACCGATGGGGAAATATTGTCAGCGCAACTCAAACGCTGGGAAACTTGTTCGGCAGCAAGATCATGCCCGAGGGAACAGGTATCTGGTTGAATAACTCTTTGGCCTATTGCACTTATGAACCAAAGGGAAACCCGATGGATGCGTTTCCCGGGCACCACAAGCTTTCTGGTGATTGTCCTCTTATAATTTTAAAAGATGGTAAGCCCTGGGCTGCATTAGGAACTCCGGGCGGTCATACGATAACTCAAAACATGCCCCAGGTTGTTTTTAGCTTAATTGATGGAAATCTTTCCATGAAGGATGCGATCAATTCGCCGAAGATCACATTTGCGGAACCCGATATACTGATCGTTGAATCTTCTGTACCGCAAAACGTTGTCGAGTATTTAAAAACCAAGGGACATAAGATAAGGAGAGGTTCTATCGGAAATGTGCAGGGAATAAAAATTAACCGAAACAGCAAGGGTGAAATTGAAGGGTATGAACCTGCAAGCGATATAAGAGGTAAGGGTTCTTCTGGATTTAATTAATTGCAATGGTTTGATGGCTTGATTGTTTGATTGTTGGGTTGACTAGTTGATTAGCTGTTTATTTTTTTGCAGTCAGGACTTTGCCAATAATAAACCCAACAATCAAACATCCCGATAGTTATCGGGACAACTATCAAACCATCACCACTATCAAATCTTCTGCCATAAGGTTACCGTCCCTTACGGTAATGATTGTGGGAAATTTGTTCGCCACTGAAAAAACCCGCGCATAAAAAATAAAAACAATTGTCTGAGTTTTGTAACCTTTTTTCGTTTCTGGAATCTATTATGCTAGCATAGACAACAAACTCCACTATCGATCAAGGTCGGCGGATTAGCCGAGCATCATTTACTTATTCAAAATTTAAATCTATGAGACACAAAAATCAAATTTTTGTGATAATGGCATTGGTATCTGTTGTTACATTGGCACAATGTATAAAGGACTTTGATGATCATGATTTCGATAATCCAGCACTGATCGCAGAAGGAAAAAACGTATTCAGGTTTGATGCGTTTGGTGACGAAGCATTCTGGAGCGGCTTGCTGCATTTAGATAAAGCGATATTAGGTGCGAATCTCGGTGGATTTGGACCTGGAGTCAGTCCTAATACGGCTCTTGCGGTTGGATTGAAAGTTGATGCGCAGGCTTTGCCAGCAAGTGTAGTTGCCGGTATTAATAATGGTACAATTAGTCTTGATAGTCCATCAACCACTGTTGCATTAATACGACTTAATGCTGTGCTTGGTGTCAAAGGTAATTTTGACGCTGAAGGAAACATGATATCCATGGGCCTTACATGTGCGTCCTGTCATTCCACAGTGGATAATTCTTTTGCCCCCGGAATTGGAAAACGTTTGGACGGATGGCCTAATCGAGACCTTGACGTTGGCGGAATAGTTTCCTTATCTGATAATTTGCAACCGATCGCTGATATTTTGCATGTGCCAGAGCCGACATTAAGAACTGTCTTAGACCAATGGGGTCCGGGAAGATATAATGCAGTGTTACTGATGGATGGCAAAGCGCTTAAACCTGATGGAAAGGTGGCCGCGAATGTGCTTCCGGCTGCTTTTGGATTAAAGGGTGTACACTTAACAACCTACACAGGGTGGGGTGACATTACTTATTGGAATGCTTATGTAGCCAACACGCAAATGCATGGCATAGGAACATTTATAGATCCGCGGCTGAATAACCCGGCAAAATATCCTATCGCAGTAGAGCAAGGTTTTTTTCACATCGTGAACAATCCTGATCTGATCACTTCCAAATTACCAGCTCTTCGTGCGTATCAACATTCTCTAAAAGCACCAACAGCACCACCAGGAAGTTTTAATGTAGCAGCTGCAAACAGAGGAAAAGGAGTCTTTAATGGTAAAGCGAAATGTGATAATTGCCATTCCGGAAAATTATATACTGACAATAGCCTTCGATCTGCAGCCCAAATCGGTATCGATGATTTTGAAGCTAAGAGATCACCGACAGGAAAATATCGCACGCCACCATTGGGCGGATTGTTTGCGAGATCGAAGGGGGGATTTTATCATGATGGAAGATTTGCCAGCTATCTCGATGTAGTTAATCATTATAATACTCATTTTTCCTTAGGTCTGAGCCAAACGCAAAAGGATGATTTGGTTGAGTATTTGAAGTCGTTGTAGGATTGCGTATACAGTTCCGTGTTAAATAAACAATTTGTCTGAAAATAATGACCTGAAAATATTTTTCGGGTCATTATTTGTTTTCAGTTCTTTCAGTTTCACAAAATTCTCCCCGAAATGTGTTTTTAAATCCTGCGTGCTGAGCATGCCCAGCCAACCAGACAGGTAGCGCTTTGCACCGAGAGCTATTGCATAGTCGTGGATACGTTTTGCTGCGTCGAGTGCCGATTCGAGATCCTGCTGCTGAATGCCTGTTGGTAAAATCGCAAATATGCAAATTCTTTCGGCATTGGGCACCATAAAATGGGGAGGGAGATTTTTTCGATTAATAAATATCAGTCGGAAGCCATCTTCATATGAGTTGGGTAGAATGCGAAGCGACTCTTCGATTAATTGCTTCACATTTTCCATACCAACTATAAATTCAAGGAATGGATGATGCTGCTCCATTGTTCCTTGTGAACGCATTTGTTCAAAACGCGTTGCATAACGATTGAGAAATTCTTTAGGTGAATAATCTGAGGACGGCAATTCGCTTTTGTTTTTTAGTGGGCCAATCAAACCGACATTGTTTTTTATTTCTTCATCGGAGCTGCCTTCAAGCGTCATTTCCAATAAAAAATTCCAGGTTTTGGGATCTTGCTTCGACTTGACGCAAATACCCTGCAGGTTGGAAATATTTTTACTCAGCAAAAATTGGTAATCCGAAAGCCATGAATCAATATTATCATAGACCCATCGAAAACTGCGAAACATGCTTTTACAACTCAAAACTTTTATAGAAGCTTTGGTAGTGATTCCAAAATGACCAAAGGTGCCAAGCATGCTATAAAATATCTCAGGTTTTTTTAATCTGCTACAAGTGACAAGTTCACCATCGGCATTTAGCACTTCCAGTTCAGTGACATTGGAGATTAGCAATCCATTTAAATGTGATGCGGAACCCACGCCGCCAGCATTAAGAACGCCGCCAATAGTCAGTCCCGGATAAAAAGGCAATGCCGGCAGCACGCGGTTTTCGGATAATAGGAATTCATTTATTTGTTGTAAGGTTACGCCAGTTCGACAAACGATGATATCATTATCTTCCTGGTCCTTTCGTATACCTTCAATTTGGTTCAATCTGCGAAGATCTAATGTAATGCCTCTTGAGGATGGCAATGATTGCCCGCCGACGCTATGTCCCGCACCTCTGGCAACAATGTGAATCTTTTTTTCTCTTGTGAAGCGAATGATTTGCTGCAGTTGGTCAATTGAATTTGGAACTAGTATTGCCAATGGTACTGCCTGAAGGATATTTCCAAAATCCCTTTCAAAACTTTTTCTCTCAGATCTGTCGGAGACATATTTAATTCCATTTCGTTTCGCAAACTCTTCAATAATCTCGACCTCCTGACTTCCCTGTGCAAATGACCAATTGGTAAACAAGGAAGGCATACCAATGGTTATTAACCCCGCATTGATGAGTTTTAAACTTTCTCTGCGTTTCATGTTTGGTATTTTTTGATCAGGAAAGCAATCTACATTCCGGGAACTATGAAACGTCTACCCGATTTTGGGGATGTGTGAAGACCAAATGGTGGTATAAAATAATAACGGGTCAATTGCAGGAGCGATTGACCCGTTATTATTTTACTTGTTGATATGTTATTCTGGCAAATGGTAATACTTTCTCACTGCCTCGTAATCACTATAATCAACGCTGGATCTGCCACCAGGGCCAGAGTTACTAGAATATACCCTGATAACCCTTGCTTGTGAATAATTTTCGCCTGTACCAGTCTTGTCAATAAAGACATTTACTTTACCACTGGCATATCCAAAGCTTACCCGGTACACAGTAGCACCTCCGACTCCGGGACCCGGTACATTATACCATCTTACAAGCGGTTGATAAAGGAGATAGACAAACCAAAGTGAGCGGTCCATTGTATCTTGCGTGGTTGTTATCTGCAATTGAGAAAATGATATCGAAGCTAAATTCTGTGCCCCAAACGTGTATTGGGTAACGTTCGCATTTCCCGCGATGCCTTGTGGACCCTGGGGTCCTTGTGCGCCGGTTGGTCCGGCTGGACCTTGTGGGCCTTCAGGTCCGGTATCACCTTTTTCGCAAGCGATTAATGCAATGACAAGCATTGAAACAAATAGATACTTTTTCATGTTGAAAGGTTTGAATTGGCGTTAAGAAATGAGTAGCGGTTTACGTCAATGAAACGTAGCGGAGTTGATCGTAGAATTTAGAATCAATTACAAACTTCGGTAAGGAAAGGATTAAACCCAATAGCCCTTTTGAGTGAAAAGCCGAAAAGGATTATTGTAGGTGTGCAGTGCAGAGTCCTCGTTTACTCCTTGCAAATCTAAGAGAGTTTTTAATGCTTAAAATGGCCTATATGTGGTATTTTACTTAGAAGCATCTTATGATAATGTCGGAAGCGGAGCGGGACAAATTCAGGAAAGATCACGGGTTTGAAAGGGTAGGACCGCCGATTAGCAATTTGAAACAATAGCCTATTCTTCTTGTCCCTTTATAGACACAACTGATGGAGCTAAGTTTTAATAGTTCCGGGAAGTACGATTGGTAAACGCAGCCGCTAACAATCGCTTATTACATTAAAAGATAGATCAGCGTACATAATACTGGAGTACTTTTAAATAATTCTCGTCATGAAAAGTTATCTCCTGATTACTGTCATGTCTTTTTTTGTTGTTCTATTCTCCAACGCGCAGCAACAAAAGGCCATCTCCTCAGTCCAGTGGCAGGAAGATGTAAAATATTTCCAGGAAAAACTGGTTAGAATGCATAAGAATGCTTTTCACCATGTTTCAAAGGAAGAGTTTGAAAAAGATATGGATCTATTGTATAAGGATGTTCCTTCTCTTAAGGACTACGAGATTATTGTCCGGCTTATGCAAATAACAGCAAAAGTGGGAGATGGGCATACAGGTGTTCGTTTACCAAGCACATTCAAACGCTATCCCGTGAGATTGTTTTGGTTTGACGAGGGACTCCGTGTTATAGCTGCCACAGAGGAATACAAAGACCTACTTGGAACAAAATTGTTAAAGATCGGTAGCCTCTCCGTGGAGGAGATCAGTAAAAAACTATACAGCATTATTTCACAGGATGAAAATAAATGGTATTTCGTGAGTACCGCTGTTGCCTTCCTCAATATACCAGAAATAGTCGGGGCACTGGGATTGGTGCCGGATCATGAACGCGCGAGTTTCACTTTTTTAGATTCAACAAATAAAGAGATCACACGCGAGCTTAAAGTCATGGTGGTGGATCCGCAACGGAAATGGATACCTGTTGATCAACCCCTACCATTGTTTCGACAAAATCTCAATAGTCCCTTCAGTTTTACTTATCTCCCGGATATTAATGCCGTTTATCTGAATTTTAAGAGATATGAAGACATGGGCTTTAACTGCAATAACCTCTTTAAACTTATAGACGAAAAAAAAGCAACACGGTTAATTGTTGATTTGCGGTACAATGGAGGAGGAGATTTTACAAAAGGACAACGATTTCTGATCTCACGGATCAAAGAAAATACCACTATCAATCAGAAGGGAAATCTGTTTGTGATCACAGGTAGAATGACATTCTCCGCAGCAATGGTGAATAGTATTGATTTCAAAAAACAAACCAATGCCATCATCGTGGGCGAACCGCCTGGAGAAAAGCCCAATAGCTATTCCGAAAACGATGAGATGAAGCTTCCAAATTCTGGATTGGTTGTGTCTTATTCAACGCGATATTATAAGTTCCTTGATGAAGATGTGCCGGCTTTTGAACCGGATATACGAATAGATCCGAACTGGAAAGATTTTAAAGCAGGGCGTGATCCTGCGTTGGAATGGATAATATCTTCTTGTAAGAAATAGCAGTTAGCGAGGCTGAGGCTAAGGTTGACAGGGTTGACAAGGTTAACAAGGTTGACAAAGTTGATAAGGAAAAAGTATCCGCTGGGTTTTCCCTTAGCTAGAGGAGCCACTGAAAAATTATAAATTATCTCAGTGGAATTGATATTCGTAACCTTCCAACTGAGACAACAAGGTAGATGGTGCATCTGTTGCAGTTGCACGATTTTCAATAACAGGTGCAACCATTGGATGTGCCGCCAGATAATCGCGCATGACACTATGTAAAGTTGGACCAGGCTTATGTGGATTTTTCACTTTCTCCAATCGACAAAGCGCATCATCAGGGTCACCTTCCCTTTCACAGGCAACGATAATATAAACTTGTTCCATTTGAATTGGCTTATCATCAATCCTTACCCAATTCAGGCGTTCGCCCAGTTCCTTTTCGATGGTAAAGTTGATCTTCATCCCCTGGAACCTGATTACCCATCCACCTAAACGCTGCGCTGGATTTTTTGCAAATACATTATGCAATTCTCTTTCGAGCCATTCCCATAATTGTTTGCCCGTTACTTCAGCAGTCTTCACATCGCCCTCTACTGGAAGCATACTCCATAAATAATCATTCGTGATTTCTGCAAATCCTTTTTCTTCATCCGGTACCAGTGGCGGACAGAATCGAAAGCCATTACTCAACACGATATCAACATTTGAACCTTTGAACTTCCACATTAATGCATCCGTAATCAGGTTATCCATTGGGGTTTCAATTACATAATAGCGAACCAGGGGAGTTCTGGTTCTGCCAATAACCACATCTAATTCTTTCTTATATGGAGCTCTGACCTTTTCCACCAATGCGCTCATGATTGCATCTGGTTTGTATTTATCAGGATCCACATCCAGCAACTGGTAGTTCTGATCTTTGATTAATCCGTTCTCTACAACCACATCTAATTTTGATATAAATGAACCAAAAGCCCCGGGTTCTGTTACTTTAGCGTACTTTCCAATGATTGGTTTACGAACCCGTTCATGCGTGTCTGCACCGAGGATATAATCTACTCCCTTCACATCAATTTTATTTGCAAGGTCAACCTGCTGAGCTAATCCCATATGTGTAACCAGGAACAGCATTGCGCATTTTTCATATTCCTTTAAAATCTTTATATACTTCGCCACATTTTCCTCTGGATTGGTAAACCTGATGCCACGACTAAATTCGGGGGACTGGCGTTTAGCAGTCTGTGGGTCATTATATCCAATAAAACCAATTTTTATTCCCGCTAACATTTTTGTCCAATAGGGCGGAAACAACATTTCAGCACTATGCTCATTCTGCGCATCATGATACATGTTAGCACAGATCTTGGGTGCATCGTATTCGCTCAGGTCCTGGAGCATCATTTCCTTTCCATAAACCACTTCCCAATTGCCAGGCAAAATCAAATCATAGCCTATAGCATTTACTAATGGAACAATAGCTTTGCCCTGGCTTAGTGCAGCCACACCACTACCCTGGAAACAATCTCCACCATCAATTAAAATCGTATTGCCTGGATTCTCTGCCCGTAGTTTATTGAGCATAGTCTTTAATACTGCAAACCCACCCCGCTTTTTGTAGACAGGTCGATCCTTCTCCAGGAAAAACTCGTCATGGGTGTAGAGTTGAGCATGAATATCTGATGTGTGGAGGATAGTCAAGTGTTCTGCTTTACCCTTTCGGATAGCACTATTTTTTTCTATTTCTCGCTGGTGATATGCATCCCCGCTCAATGTATTTGCAAACACTGGGGGCGTCATCAACCCTAAGCCCAACATACTTGCGGTTTTGAAAAACTCTCTTCTGCTATCTTTCCTTTCACTTGTTTCACTCACCTCATTAATTTGGTTACAACCGCATGTACAATTGGAAGCGTGAGTTAAGTCTTCCGTCCGTTTATTTTTATTAATTTCTTCCATAGGTCAGTATCTCTTAATAGGCAACTTCTCTCTGAAATAAAATATTGTGCGATTTCTTTTCTATGATAAATCAAAGATAACTAAGCTGCGCACTAACAAAATATTTGTCTGATTTTTTGGAGAATAGTATATGCAGGCATGGCATAAATAGCGGTCAACGAGTATAAGGTTGTTCCTCCCGCCTATGGCGGGACGGGAATGACGAGGTCAGGTTTGACAAAGTTGATAACGCAAAAAATATTCGCTTAATTCTTATTTAGCTTGACGAAGCACTGAAATCCGATTCTCCATTTTAAGTCCAGCTTTTCTTAGACCTTCGAGTAATTCTTCATTCAATTTTTTTGAAAGCAGGAATGATCCGATGATATCTTTAACCTGAATGCCAGCATCAGGCATGAGTTGTTGAAGAAGGTCCAGGTTTTTTGTCGCTTCATCAAATCGACCTAAATGCCCAAGAGCACTTGCTTTGAACAGCGGATCCCAAAATAAATGCGGCATGTTTATTTTTTCAGCGTGGTGAAACGCTTCCTGATATTCCTTACATTGAAGAAAGTAACAAACGAACCCCATGTTAAACCACCATGGATAATGTGGATTATGCTCAATAGAATCATTCAAAAGTTCAATAGCTCTATCAAATTCCCCGGCGCATGAAAGTGCGAAACCCATGGTTCCTACCACATCCGATGCATTGGGATTTAAAGCAAGACATTGGTCAACAGCTTTTACGCATGCATCTTTATCATGAAGAAATAAATAAATCCAGGACAGGGCCTGGTATGCATGTTGACAAGTAGGATCAAGACTGATCGCCCGTTTAGCACAGGTTAATCCAAGTTCTATGGGATTTTCTATCTTCTTAATTGCGATTGCATTTTCATCGAGATAAAGCTCACCCAGCATGGCCCATGCCAGCGCATAATTAGGATCAGTTTTCACGGCTGCCTCCAGGGCAATAATTGTGTTACGTACGGCTTCCTTGGTAAAAACTTTTTGATAATGGTAATAGAGGTATATAGCATCATAAACTCCCAGACCCGTTTCTTCGCCAGCCTGAGGTCCCTTTAGCATATCCCTGAAAATAACTCCATAGTATCCACCAATTGCTGTCAAAATACCCTTGACAATTTCATTCTGGATTTCGAATAGACCTCTTGCTGTACTATTTTGGTCAAAAGATTTAGTCCATAATTGTTGGCCATTTTCACACGTGATCAATTGGACCCAAACGCGCAGATGTCTGTCGTCAATTTGTATGCTTCCGGTGAGTATATAATGCGCCCCCAAAATTCTTGCAGCTTCCTTTACATCATTTGTATTGGCTGCAACATGACGGGAAGAGTAATAAGAAATAACCGAAAGATCATGAAACCAGGTAAGCTCTGTGCTCAATTGTTCCCCTAACCCCTCAGCAAAATAATCGTTAGAGCCGTCCTTACTAACGTTTCTGAAAGGAAACACAGACACAACAGGTTTCTTCTTTATGGGTTCAGTGTATTTACTGCTCCTGGTGCTTCCACTATTGTCCTGGGAATGAAATTGAGGAATATAAGTTCCTTTTGGAATATCAATATAGATAGGATCTTCCTTGCCATTCTCGTGATAGTATTCCTTTAATGCTCTTCTCAATCTGCCCGCATGTATGCGAACCATTGCATCGAGCTGGGGATTAAAATCAGAGTTTCGGGATAAGGCACTAACTCCAATTGTATACTCTTTGAGTTCAGCAGCTCTTCCAGCAAGAGTTTCATTGATAACGAATTTCAGGAAACCTGATAATACCCTTGATCCCTTGAAAGAAGGGGTGGAAAGTATTCGATTCAACTCTTCCTTGATAGTTGTCTCAGAAAATTGCTCTTTCACCAGTTGGCTTTTGGACTTGTATTAATGCGGACGCTTCAATTTACAGCGAATAATGTACTTAGTTGTGAGCAAAAACGCGACTCTTTGCCAAAATTTATTAGAGTTTGCTTGCCGCCGCCTATAAATTGAAGGAGGACTACGGTTATTTAACCGTATAACACTTATCTGGGGCCTTCTGGAGAACTAATATTGATATGTGTTTCAGATATAATGAAAAATGTGCTTGCATTCATATTATCAAAATTTCCAGACCATGGTCGCAAGGTAATTGATCTATATAATAAGGACGAAGATTTCAGATTGTTATGCGAAGATTATCTCTCCAGTGTTCAGGCTCTTGAAAAATGCCGTGACGAGGTTTTCAAAGACAGGGCATTTGAAGGTGAGTTTTTAGAAATAAACCTTGAATTGGAAAAGGAGCTTGTTCATTTGCTGGAAAAGCATGATTAATAAATAGTCAACAGGCAAAAACCAGAAAGTCGACGTGTTATAATATTTCCCTTTGAGCACTAGAAACACCTACTTCCCGGATTAATTCCCAACAAATTCGCACCCGGTATTGCTAGCCGTATTGCATTATCTGTACGTCGGCCGAACTGTCATTAATTAATAAACAAGTCTCCAATGAAAAATACGCTCATTCCAATTTTTCTTCTGTTAATGGCCCTGGCTATGATTAGCGGACAGTCGACAGAACGCTCATCAAGCGCTTCCATTTCATTTGAAAAGAATCTTGACGACTCAGCCATTGTTTGCGTTGCCAGGGAAGCTATTGCAGTTGATACTGGAAAGCATGGGTGCGGTGGTAACAGATCGAGTTTTTTAATGAAAAGCAAAAAAAATAAATGAATCATTTCCAGAAATAAAAAAAATAAACCGAGCAAAATGAAAAAAGAGCACAGTTTATCAAAGCTTATTATTATTTTTTTGCTAATAGGCTTCAACTTCGGCTGTCAAGAGCCGGAAACGAGTATCGTCAAGGATGCTGAAAGCCAGCCAGGCGATATGGATCGAACCGTACTTCCTATTAAAGAACCTCCTCGTCAAACCTATACGGAATTGGATGCCGCTAAAGCCAAAGCCCCAACAGATCGTTTTGACGTAAAAGCACCGAAGGGTGCACCCAATGTGGTAGTGGTATTGATCGATGATATCGGCTTTGGCGCATCACAGGCTTTTGGTGGTCCTATCAATATGCCAACGCTTGATAAATTAGCCGCCACTGGTTTAAAGTACAATCGTTTTCACACAACGGCTTTGTGTTCACCTACACGAGTGGCATTGCTTACCGGTTATAATCATCACAGCAACAATGCCGGTTCTATTATGGAAACCAGCACTACTTTTCCCGGTAATACCGGTGTAAGACCGCAATCCATTACACCAATGGCTGAAGTGCTTCGTCAGAATGGATTCAGCACGGCTGCTTTTGGTAAATATCATGAAACACCACCATGGGAAATTTCTGTTTCAGGTTCATTGGATCGCTGGCCCACTCATTCAGGTTTTGATAAGTTCTATGGCTTTATTGGTGGAGAAACCAATCAATGGGCTCCGTTGGTTTATGATGGAGTTACACAGGTGGAAGTTCCGAAAGATCCAAGATTATCATTTCACTACGGATATGACAAACAATGCCATCAGCTGGGTTCGTTTCCAACAGGCATTAACTCCTGATAAACCTTTCTTCATGTATTTTGCAACAGGTGCTGCACATGCACCGCATCATGCACCAAAAGAATGGATCGATAAATACAAAGGCAAATTCGATGAGGGTTGGGATAAGCTGAGAGAAGAAACACTTGGCAAAGCAGAAAAAACTCGGTCTTGTTCCGCAAAATGTAAAGCTGGCTCCCAAACCAACTGATATAAAAGATTGGGATAAGCTTTCTGCTGATGAAAAGAGATTGTTTGCCCGCCAGATGGAAGTGTATGCCGGTTTTGCTGAACATACCGATAATGAAATTGGCCGTCTTGGTATCAGCTATTGAAGACTTAGGCGAAATGGACAATACACTTATTCCTTTATGTTGTTGGTGACAATGGCGCCAGTGCAGAAGGACAGATGAATGGGATGTATAATGAGATGACTTATTTCAATGGTATTCCTGAAACTGTACCGGATATGCTGAAACATATTGATGAATGGGGAGGTCCAAGCACCTATCCGCATATGGCGGCAGGATGGGCAGTAGCATTAGATGCACCTTTCGCATGGACAAAACAAGTGGCTTCTGATTTTGGTGGCACCCGCAATGGTATGGTGGTGCATTGGCCTGCTGGTATTAAAGCCAAAGGAGAGGTTCGTTCACAGTTTACGCATGTGATTGATATTGCACCCACTGTTTTTGAAGCCTGTAAAGTTCCTGCGCCAAAAACAGTGAATGGTATTGCACAGGATCCTATTGAAGGAACCAGTTTCCTGTACAGTTTTGATGATGCGAATGCAAAAGAAAAACATACTACTCAATATTTTGAAATGTTTGGTAACAGGGCCATCTATAGTGATGGCTGGTATGCAAGAACCATTCACAGGGCAGCATGGAACCAAAAACCTTATTCAGCGCTTAGCTGAAGATAAATGGGAATTATATAATTCAAATGAAGATTTCAGTCTGGCAACTGATGTGGCTTCGCAAAATGCTGACAAGCTAAAAGAACTCCAGGCTTTATTTATGAGCGAAGCAGAAAAATATCATGTGCTGCCGATTGATGATCGCTTATTGATAAGAACAGATGCAAAAGCGGTTGGACGTCCGACGTGATGGGTGAACAGAACATCGGTCACGTATGGTGAAGGAATGAAAGGAATGGGTGTAGATATTTTTATCAGTACCAGGAATACATCATACACCATAACTGCTGATGTGGATGTAGCTGCAAATGGTAATGGAGTTATTGTTTGCCAGGGTGGAAGATTTGGTGGTTTTTCATTTTATGTAAAAGGCGGCAAACCTATATTCACTTATAACTATCTCGGATTACAGAGTTATAATGTTGCTTCAACGCAAGCATTAAAACCCGGCAAGCATACAATCGTATACGATTTCAAATATGATGGTGATGGTATAGGTAAAGGTGGAACCGGAACTATTACCATTGATGGCACAAAAGCAGGCGAAGGACGAATTGAAAAAACACAGCCCGGAATATTTTCTGTTGATGATCTTGCTGATGTAGGTACAGATGATGGAACCTGGGTGGCTAACTATGGCAATGCTGCAAAATTCAATGGCAAGCTGGATAAGGTGACAATTCAAACAAAGAATTAATTCAGGATTCCAGGATCTGCTTAAATAAAATAATTGTCAATTAGAACATTAACGCTTAAAACAGCAACAATTAATATGAAAAAGATAATTGCGTTTGTTAGAACCGCATTAGTAGTTTATGCTGCAATGTTCTTCTATGCCTGCAATGAAGAAAGCTCAAATGAAAAGCTAAATAAAGAAAACATTGCGCTGGTGGAAAAATATATTCAGGCTGTTCAGAAAAAGGACGTCAAGACCATGGGAGACATGCTTTCAGATAACTATATGGGTTATGGTCCTGCTTATAGTGATTCCATCGATAAAGCAGGGGCGATGCAAAATTTCCAAAACGTATCCGACAACTTATACGACAAGATCGTCTACACGCGTTCAATAAATCTGGCGGCAAAGATTACAGATGGACCTCATCCTGGCGATTTTGTTTCAAACTGGGCTCACCTCACTATAACATACAAAGATGGCAGGGGACCGATAAACCTTTATACAAACACAGGATACAGGATCGAGAATGGAAAAATAACCATGACACGCACCATCTACGATGAAGCCGATGCGATCCGACAATTGAATGCAAGCTCTGATCAATAAGCAAGTTTCTTTAAATCGCAATTTTAATTGATTCAATAATTCATGTTTCAAAATACAGCAATGAAAAGAATATTAATACCTGCAATTTTGTCGCTTATTTCTATAACAAATGTAAAAGCGCAAACAACAACTCCCTCTACTTCCTTAGCCAAGAGTGTAGGACTTTATGTGTTTCCGGCAAAAAACCAGACAGCTGATCAACAGTCGAAAGATGAAGGTGAATGTTACAAATGGGCAATTCAGCAATCAGGTTATGACCCAATCAATCCTACCAAGGTGACTGCTGCCCCTGTAGATAAAGGAGCTGATGGTACAGCAGTAGTTGGAGCAGCGAAAGGGGCTGCCGCCGGTGCGGCCATTGGTGCAATTGCCGGCGATGCAGGGAAGGGTGCAGCCATTGGAGCAGTGGCAGGTGGACTCGGAGGCAGGAGAGCAAAAAAAGGGAATGAAGCAAAGCAGGAACAAAAGAATGAACAGGCGGCCGCGCAGCAGAATACGGATATGTTGAATAGTTTCAAAAAAGCATACAGTGTTTGCCTGGAAGGAAAGGGATATACCGTGAAATAATAATCAAGTAATTAGGATCCAGGGCCATCACATCGATGGCTAAGCGATAATTCATCATTCATTAATTTATCAATCAGTCAAAGCCAATTATACATGGTAGCAAAAGGTTGTACAATATGACTTTCACTTGATAAATAATATCGAAATGAAAAAACTAAAAATCATTAGCCGAATATGGCTTAACAAGTGGTTACTATCATGCATGGCAATGTTGTTGTCTTTTTTTTCCTATGGGCAAGTTTCGGAGGCAGAACGAAAATCTATATCAACACCTGATAAGGTAGAATCAAAATTAGGTGTGCTGAACTTTAAAGATGGCATACCGGATGTCGCAACAACACAAAAATTGTATGATGAGCTGGATTATATCCATGCGGTAGATGCATTCATCAATTGTTATCCTGCGGTTAGCCAGCATGCACTTAGAAAGGGATTTATTAAAGCGGGTGTTAATGACAACGATGTCATTGTTTGTTCAGAATTGATGAGCTCGAAGTCACTTTTTTTGACGCCCAATTGCGATACCTATTATTTCTGGTCTTATGTAGATCTCAGCAAAGGACCTCTTGTCATCGAAACTCCACCGGGTACTTTAGGTCTTTTCAATGATATGTGGTGGAAATGGATCTCTGATTTTGGATTACCCGGAGCGGACCGGGGCGAAGGTGGAAAGTATTTGCTTCTTCCCCCCGGCTACAAGGGAAGTTTGCCGGAAGGAGGATATTATGTTCATCAATCCAATACCTGGCAAGCCTCTTTCCTGGGTCGTGCTTTCCTTGAGAACAATAGCCCCAAAGCTGCGGATGAAATTATAAAAAAGACTATCAAAATTTATCCGTATATGCCCGGAAGCATAGGTTCAAGTATCGGCAACTTTTTGATCGGGCAAGGTGCAATGGGTCAATTAGGCAAACCAGTTTCTCCAAGATTTTTAGAAGGTACCGGGAAAGTAATGAACACAATTCCTCCCGCTGATTACCGCTATTTTGAATTGCTGAATGAATTCATCCAGGAGCAACCTGCGGAGTCAGGAGATCCTGAAATATTAGGTCAATGCGTTGCTATTGGTATTGTAAAAGGAAAGCCATTTAACCCCGATGCCCGAATGAAAAAGATACTGACAGAAGCCGCTGCTGTTGGCAATGCAGCAAGTCGTACGGTAATGACTAATCCCCGGGCATCAGAAGGGTTTAGTTATTATGGCGGCGAATCAAAATGGTTCAACTCATTATTTACGGGTGGTTATGAATTTATAACACCTCCACCGGAGATCACAAAAGAAGGGGTCAAGCCCTATCCAAGCGATGGTGCCCGCAAACTAAATTCAAAAACCTGGTTTTTTTACCTCGCTACCGGTGTCACTCCTGCGATGTGCATGCGTCTGGAGAATGTCGGCTCACAGTACCTCACTGCATTTTTTGATAATAAGAACCTTCCTTTTGATGGCAACAAGACATATAAAGTGACACTGCCATCCAATATTCCTGCAGCCAGGTTCTGGTCGTTCACCGTGTACGACAATCAAACCCGTTCGTTGCTGGAGACACCGCAACTTTATCCAAGAGCAGGTAGCCAGAGTTACCCGTCACCCGCGGCAAAAGCAAATGCAGATAGCTCTATCACTGTATTTTTCGGACCCAAACAACCGAATGGAGTTGACAGGGGTAACTGGATACAAACAATGCCTGGCAAAGGCTGGTTTACAATATTAAGAATATACAGTCCGCTCAAGCCTTTTTATGATAAAACATGGAGAGCAGGGGAGATTGAAGAAGCGAAATAGAATCGGAAAAAAGTAGGCGAACAAAATTTTATTGAATTATTCTTTCGAATGGTACAGATGATGGAAAATGGGTTGTTAACTACGGCACTTTATCAAAGTTTAACGGAAAGCTGGAGAAAGTTGAGACTTTATTTTATACCCTAACAACATCTGAATTATTTCTTTCAAATTAGAACTGTGATTATGGAGCAACTACTAATAGATCATTTTCAGTCAAAACTTAAAAGTGTTGATGAAAGAATGGCTGCCGGCAAGGCATTACGCAAAAAAAAACCCCGGATAGATCAGGGAATTTATCAGCCGTCGAATAAGCGCGTTGATCCGATTTCCATTTTAGAAGCACAAGGAAAGACCCGGCTTTCTCAACTGGTACCCATCCGGTATGCCAGGATGTTGACATCACCTTTTGCCTTCCTTCGCGGCGCGGCTGCAATCATGGCCGCTGACCTGGCAGTTCAGAATAATAACACAGGGGTCTATGTTCAGGCCTGTGGCGATATGCATCTGGCAAACTTTGGCCTGTTTGCTT
Source organism: uncultured Chitinophagaceae bacterium (assembly GCA_963728145.1). Classification (GTDB taxonomy): domain Bacteria; phylum Bacteroidota; class Bacteroidia; order Chitinophagales; family Chitinophagaceae; genus CAVSJA01. The sequence continues at coordinate 204,953 of CAVSJA010000001.1, forward strand.
CAGCAGAACGCAAGCTGATTTTTGGGATCAATGATTTTGATGAAACATTGCCCGGCGCATGGGAATGGGATTTGAAAAGATTGGTGGCCAGTATTGTGTCCAGCGGCAGATTTCTGGGTGCCAGTAAGAGTTTATGCAAAGAAGCGGTAGCCGCATCGGTAATGACCTTTCGAAAAAAAATCAGGGAATATGCTCAATTGGGAGGACTTGACTTATGGTATTCGACGATTACCGAAAAGGATATCCTGAAAGCACTCACTCCTTCACAGCGGCAAGAAGTTGAAAGAGTAATCGGTAAAGCAAGAACACGAACTCACCTGCAGGTACTTGACAAACTTACCGACCTGGTTGGGGATAAGTTCCGCTTGCGGGAAAATGCGCCCTTCATCGTGCGTGAAACACATACACAGGCAGGTCGGCCCATTATCGAAGCATTATCTCTTTTGCTTGAATCCTATTTTCATTCGATCGCAGATGACCGAAGGAATCTGCTGCGTCAATATCGGATTGTTGACGTGGCGAGGAAAGTAGTAGGAGTTGGAAGCGTGGGTACCCGATGCTGGGTTATTTTTCTGGCCGGAAGCAATTCAGACGATCCTTTGTTTCTACAGGTAAAAGAAGCACAGGCTTCCGTACTTGAACCATTTAATGCTAAATCGGCATATGCTAATCATGGCCAGCGTGTGGTTGCCGGGCAACGGTTGATCCAGGGTGCACCGGATATATTCCTGGGATGGGGTGAACAGGACGGTCATCATTTTTATGTTCGCCAATTGCGGGACATGAAGGGTGGTGCGGAATTCGATCCGGATAAGTCAAATATTGCCAATCTTCCCATGTATAGTAAATTATGCGCATGGGCCATGGCGTTAGCTCATGCCAAATCAGGCGATGCTGCTGCCATCGCAGGTTATTTGGGAAACAGCGATGAACTGGATGAAGCCATGATTCGCTTTGCATTTGCTTATGCTGATCAAACTGAAATTGACCACCAGGCGTTGGTAGCCGCCGCAAAAACTGGTAGAATAAAAGTGGCTGGCGCCGCATCATAACTGCAATCAAGTACGTATGGAGACCAATCCTAACAATGCAGGAGATTTTTCCCTTTCGGAAGGTGGCCCTTTTCATAGAGCGCTGCTGAAGATGCGCCTGCACAACAAACAGGGAAAACTAGCATTGGTAGGTTTTTGCTTCACCTGGGTGCCACTGGCCCTCATTACTGCCATTGAAGGAACATTGTATTCGGGTACTCCTTTGCCCTTCCTTAAAGACGTGGCTATGCAGGCGCGTATGTTGGTAGCCCTGCCAATGCTGATCTTGATTAAAGTTGCCATTGATAGCAAGGTGATCGTCGTGTCAAATTACATATCAGGGTCCCTGATAAGCAAAGATGAGCGACAAATCATATTTACCACTGTTTTGCAAAGAGCAAAAAAATTGACGAGTTCGGTAATAGCAGAAATCATATTGCTGCTGATTGTGATTGCGGTGACCATAAGCCTAGTAAAAACTGGCATGTATAGTGCTCTCGAAGGTGGAACCAGATCCTGGATGACTTCAACTAAAGAAGGCAGCCCTGTGCTGAGTGTTGCCGGATATTGGGCTGTTTTGGTTTCGATACCGATGTTCCAGTTCCTTCTTCTCCGATGGATATGGAGATATATTGTCTGGATCTCACTTCTTTTCCGTTTATCAAAAGCGCGCCTTAACCTATGGCCCACTCATGCCGATCGTGCGGGTGGGTTGGGACTAATCATGATGGCTCAGAAAAGTTTTAATCTGGTTTTTGTTGTGGGCAGCGTAGTGTTATCAGGCCAGTTCATTGCACAAATCATTGAACATCCGGATTTCTTCAAAACCATCAGAGGTGAAGCGATCGCTTACATTGTAATTTCCATTTCGTTTATTCTTATGCCGCTACTTTTCTTCACGGGGAAATTATATAAAACAAAAAATGATGGATTGTTGCAGCTGGGTATTCTCGGCGCGGCACTTAGCGGCAAGTTTGATCGTAAGTGGGTAAATGATTTGCCCGCTGAAAAGCGGATAGAAGAAAAAGAGGTGGATCCATCCATACTTTTTGATTATGCCGGATTATATGATATGCTGCAAAAGTTTCGCACGGTTCCTGTTACCCTGCGTGATATAGCCGGCATGGCGATAGCTCTCTTTGTTCCTTTTATTCCGATCCTGTTTATTCATTTTTCGGTTGGGGAATTGATGCAAAAAATAGCCGGGTTGCTGGCGTAGCTCATGAGCAAAATAATGGACCTGACTTCTGCCTGAGTAAACTGAGAACGATTGTAGAGATCGGGCAGCGACTCACCATGCGGTTGGACAGCAACGGAAGGCAGTAACCCAACAATTAGAAAATGTATAAAAACATCAAGGCATGAAAAAAATACTTGTGGTTATACTTATGGTTGTGGGATTAACTGCATTTGGCCAGGAACAATCAAGTGCAGGGGAAGAAAAATTCCACCCTAAGCATAGCATCAGCCTTACCATCGGCCATGAGCATGTTTTCAATGGCAGGGACGAAAATGGCAAGAAGAATACTCTGATCCTCCCTTTTTGGGGAATAGACTACAATTTTCAATTCGCTCCAAAGTTTGCTATCGGATTGCATACAGATTTGATAGTGGAATCTTTTGAAGTTGAAAAAAACCTGGAATCTGGAACAGAAGAAGTGGTGGAACGTACACGGCCCATTGCGCCTGCTGTTATGGGGTTTTACAAACCAACGAAGCACTGGAACTTTGGATTGGGCATAGGCGGCGAATTTGCAAAGGAGGAAAACTATTTGCTGGCCAGGTTGGGAATTGAATATGGTGCTGAAATTGGAAAAGAATGGGAAGTATTTGGTGGAGTTCAATATGATTTTCGCTGGAAAGCTTATGATACATGGACAATAGGATTGGGCATTGCCAAAGGATTTGGCCGAAAAAAAGAATAGCGCAACGTTTGAAATATCTTAGCCAGCAAGTGCTCAAACTTAGAAATTGAAAAAAATTACTTCTCATTCAAATCCGTTTGTCTCTTTTGCAATCTTCCTCTTACAAAACAACCCAGGAAATATATAAAGTTTAAAGAGGAGGAATAAGGTCACTAAGAAGAATAGGCGATTAAAATTTTGCTTGAGGTTTTCTTATTCGGAATAGAAAAATAACTGTATGAGCAATAGAAAAAATTTGCTTATCCAATCTCGGTAATTATCGCGACAGTTTTTATTAAGAGGTTAGTCTTACAATTTGGAAACGGGAAAAATTAAATCATGAAAAACGCAACAAGAATATCTTCTATCATTCCTATTCTTCTCATTGCACTGGTCTTTACAGCTTGCAAAACAAACAAGCCTGCTCAGACCTCAGCAACGCAGGAGCAGATAAAAGAAATAATGCCAGGCTTGTTGCAGGGTTATTTATCAAGAGAAGAGATTCCCAACAGTTTGGCATTGATTCCAGCACCACCGGATGAAGGATCGGTAGCTTTTGCGCTTGACCAGGAATACGCTAAAAAAGCTGTGGAATCAAAAGATACCGCCCGCTTTAACCAGGCCGTCACTGATGCAGAGCTTTATTTTCCTGCGGCAGTAAAATCTTTTGAACCGACGCTTGGAATTGAGATCAGCGAGGCGAAAACTCCAAAGCTGTATGTACTGATGCGAAGAGTGTTGACGGATGCAACATTATCGGTTTATTCCGCAAAGAATAATTACAAGCGCAAACGACCATTCATGGTAAATAACACGCCTATGTGTACACCAAAGGATGAAGAATTGCTTCGCAAAGATGGGTCATATCCGTCAGGACATACTTCTATTGGATGGGCATGGGCATTAGTGTTCACTGAAATCTTTCCTGCAAAAACAGATGCCATTTTGCAAAGAGGATATGCATTTGGCGAAAGCCGCGTGATCTGTAATGTTCATTGGCATAGTGACGTTGAGATGGGCAGGGTTATGGGTGCAGCGGCAGTTGCAAGACTTCATAACAATTCAGGTTTCCAAAAAGATCTGGCTGATGCAAAGGAAGAAATTAAGAAATACGTGGACACGAAGTGAATGACAAAGAGCAAACGAGAAAAGTTTCGAATAAATTAAAGGGGGTCTATGAAAAAAATAGTCTCAATCATTATCATTGCTGACCATTTTAATTGCCGGACCTGTCATCACTAATGCACAGCAGGAGGTTGGGCACTTCGCACCCGGTGTACTAAACATCAGGGACTTCGCCATGCCTGACCCCGGTTTCTATGGCGTGGTATACAATTATTTTTATTCAACCAACCGGTTGAATGATGATAATGGAAATAAAATTAATTCGGTTACAATCAAACCAGGACCCGGACCAGGCACAGTTGTAAACATCAATGTGGACTTAAATGTCTATGCACTGGCTCCTACGTTTATCTGGGTTTCAAAATGGAAGTTGCTGGGAGCAAAATATGGCGCCTATATTTCTCCATCATTTAGTAACACCAGTATTGGTGCATCATTGTCAACCACTACCGGATCAGGCCGAAGTAAAGAAGGATCACTGTTTGGAGTAGCTGATTTGTTTTTCCAACCGCTTTGGTTGGGCTGGGCTAAGAAGAAATGGGATTTTGCATTTGGTTATGGCTTTTATGCTCCTGTTGGAAAATACAGTACAGAGACAATTACATTACCGGTCATCGGACCATACACAACAGAAGCTGCGGATAATATCGGATTAGGTTTCTGGACACACCAGTTCCAGGGAGCTGCATCTTATTATCCATGGGAAGACAAACGAATGGCTATAGCAACTGCATTGACCTACGAGATCCATGGAAAAAAGAAAGATTTCGATCTCAAACCCGGGCAGAATCTAACGTTTAACTGGGGCATCAGCCAATATCTTCCATTGAAAAAAGATATGACGCTATTGCTGGAAGTAGGACCATCAGGTTATAATAGCTGGCAGGTAAGCGATGACACAGGTGACAGATGCTGCGAAACCACCAGTGAAGGATGAGGTGCATGCAGTGGGATTGCAGGTTGGCCTTACACATGTGCCGTGGAATGCAGCACTTAATTTTCGTTACTACAATGAGGTTAGTTCTAAGAATCGTTTTCAGGGTCAATCATTCGGGGTAAATCTGGCATTGAAGTTTTGATGACATCGATGATAATATTAAACACATGCATACAGGCTTCATGAAGATTTTTATAAGGTCAGTTTACCTGCTCATATTAAATATGTTCCTGTTTTCGCTTTCGCAGGCGCAGGACACAACTTCAAAAAGTAATTCAATTCCCGTTGAAGACCTGGGAGATTTTGCCAGGCGTATCCTTCATAAAAAAGTGGATACTGCAAAAGCTGCAAAGAAATCAAATCTGGCCATTTTGCCCTCTATAGGTTATAATCCGAGTTTAGGTTTTTTAATTGGAGCTAAGATATCCGGCCTCAAACAATTGGGTGATCCGGCAAATACCAGGCTTTCATCTTTTCTCCTGGAAGCACTTATTACCTCAAAGGGTGTTATCACTGTACAAGCCCGTCATAATGTTTTTAAAGCAGCTAATAAATGGAATATCCAGGGCAACTGGCAATTTTCGAAATTTTTAGTTGCAGATTATGGAGTAGGTACAGGAAATAAAGATTACATCACCAAGAGTGACAGTACGTTTCCTATCAAGTTTAATGTTATCCGGTTGACAGAAGGAGTGTATAGAAGTATCGGCAAAAACCTTTATGTAGGACTGGGCGTCACCTTTAATATCCGTACAAAGATCAATGACGAGAAACTTGATACCTTACGCAGTACGCCACATCAACGTTATAGCCTGCGAAATGGGTTTGATACAATTAAGTATTTTTCAAATGGGCTCGTGTTTGGATTTCAATATAATACCCGTGACCACCCTTTACGTTCCTATAGTGGTACATACGTTGAAGTAGTATTGCGGGTTAACCCGGAGTGGCTGGGCAGCTCCAAAAAATCAGTACAATTTTATTACGATCTCAGAAAATATATTGGCCTCAGCAAAAAAAATCCGGAACATGTACTGGCATTCTGGCTTATTGCTTCATTCAAACTGAGTGGCACAATACCTTATCTCGAATTACCTGCTACGGGTTCTGATATGTATGGCAGGTCAGGCCGTGCTTATACAATCAGCAGGTTTAAAGGCCCGTCTTATACCTATTGCGAATCAGAGTACCGTTTCCCGATAACCCGCAACAAATTACTGAGCGGAGTAGCGTTTTTTAATCTGCAGACCGCTTCTGATGATCTTGGGAAAAAAGTATTTGACTATTGGGAGCCGGGCGGCGGAGCCGGACTAAGGATCCTTTTGAAAAAGCAAAGCCGTTCCACAATCTGTTTTGATTATGCAAGAGGTAAATATGGATCAAGCGGGTTTTTCTTTGGATTGAATGAAGTGTTTTAACAAGGTTCAAAAAATTATTATGAAATACAAATTCGCTGTTTCATCAAAACAAATACTTGCTTTTTACATTGGTAATGGCAATTGCCTCCACACAGTCATTTGCCCAGGATACAGCCATTGCCGCAAAAAATAAATGGCAATACCTGCTGCAACCCTATCTGATGTTCCCTGTTATGGACGGAACCATTGGACTTGGTAATTTGCCTGATGCAGATATACACGCAAATGCCAGCGATATATTCAGCAATTTGAAATTTGGCGCTATGCTATATTTCGAAGCCAGCAATGATCGCTGGGCATTCACTTCCGATATCATTTATATGAATCTTAGCCAGGACATCGAAGGGAAACGAGGCATCATAAGTGGTGAGGCAGGTGCAAAACAATTTGTTTGGGAACTGGCGGCTTTGAGAAGAATTAAAACCCTGGTTGGAAGCAGGCATCGGATTCAGGATTAATCAATATTAAATCTGATTTAGCAATGACGGTGGACAGCACAGTGCCCGGTGGTGGTGGATCCAGGAGCAAGAGTATTTCAGAAACCTGGGTTGATCCAGTTATTATTGGACGGACAAAACTTCCGGCAGGAAAGAAATGGTTGATATCTATTGCGCGCGGATGTGGGTGGATTTGGCATAGGTTCCGATTTCACCTGGCAGGCCCAGGCGGATATTGCTTATCGTTTTTCTAAATTATTCGCACTGGGTTTAAGTTATCGTTTTATTGGAATTGATTACGAAAAAGGATTCGGATAATGATCGATTCCTATATGATGTGGATACTTATGGCCCGGCATTAAAATTTGGGTTTCATTTTTAAGTCAACATTTGTTTAAAAAATCTGGCATACCATTTCTGCTCATATTTTCTTTTATGGGATGCTCAACCACTTCAATTTATGCACAACAGCCTGGCTTAACCGATACAACAGGCCTGGCCCAGAAAAAAGATTTGATCGATGTATTGATGAAATTATTCAAAATAGAGCAAAAAAAAATTGATTCCTCCCGTGCGAAAAAGAAGTTTCAATTTTCACTTATACCAGTTGCCGGAAGTGTAGCTGGAGGAGGAGTGGCCGTAGCTACTGCATTTAATGCAGCCTTTTATACCGGTAATGATTCCACCACTTCACTTTCAACCATCACCTTTGCTCCATGGTTTACTTTCGAAGGAAAATTTGTTCTTCCATTCAGAAGCATAATATGGTTGCCCAATGATAGGATATTATCAAAAGGCGATACACGGTTCATGATATATCCCCAATACACTTGGGGACTGGGTGGCAATACAAATCACGACGACAAGGTTTTGCTTGAATATAATTACTTCAGGTTTTATCATAGCTTTTTGAAGAAGACCGGAAAGAAAACTTTTTTTGGAGCAGGTTATAATCTTGACTATCATTTCAATGTACTCCACGATAAAATAGATTCTGTTGCTGTAACCAAAATTCCTTTTTATGACTATCGCAATGAATTCAGGGGAATAGCACTTCATCTGGGCCGGTGATAAATTTTTTGATCGACTCAAGGCGTAATTCTCTCAATCCTCCCGGAGGAGTATATTTCGCAGTTGACTACAGGTTCAATGTCGAATTCCTTGGAAGTACGTTTAACTGGCAATCGATATTTGTAGATGCCCGTAAATATTTCCCTTTTGATAAAAACCGGCAAAACCTGCTGGCTTTTTGGACTTATTACTGGGGAATAACGAGCGGTAAGGTCCCTTATCTTGACCTCCCCAGTATTGGATGGGATTACTTAAACAGGTCTGGTCGTGGTTTTGAACAGAATAGGAACAGGAGCAAACAGCTATTTTATTTTGAATCGGAATACAGGAGAGATATTTCACGAAATGGTTTCTGGGGATTTGTAGTGTTTGCCAACATACATTCCGTATCAGAATATCGACGGTAATGATTTCATGTACTGGCATCCGGCAGCAGGTGCGGGACTGCGCATTAAGTTCAACAAAATTTCAAGAACAAATATTGGGATTGATCTTGCAACAAGTAAAGACTTTACAGGTATTTACCTTTCATTGGGAGAAGCCTTCTGACCATTGAATGATAGGTCGGCGCTAATTTAATTTCTCGATGAATTACTAGAGGAATTTTCCTTTGGTAATAAAAAGATCGCCAGCAAATAGCAAATTCCTGCCAACAGGATCACCATCTTAAATCCCAGGATCATACCCAGTATTAATGCACTCACAGATCCGATCACCGTAAAGAATCCATTTACACCCCAGGCCCATGGAATGAAATCAGGCGATGCTTTGCTAACTGTCTTGATCCCTGTTGGAAAAGGCATACCTAAAAATATTCCAAGTGGCGCCAGTAAAAGCAATGATAACAGGATCCGCAATTCAAGTGACCAATGAAGTGTGGCGTTAAATAAGACCGGCGTTAATAAGGTAGTTAGCAGTAAAACAATCAATAATACCGGCAACCATTTTTTCACCAATGCATTTCTGTCAATATCCATCTTGTCAGCAAGAAATGCACCAATGCCTGTGAACAAAAGCAACCCCGCGATGATTACTGCTAATGTATAAACCGGTTGCCCAAGGTATAAGGTAAAACGCTGTATAAAGGCAATCTCGACCATAATGAACCCGAGGCCCAACGCAGCGAAATAACCAAGATATCGCCAGCGGTTTGGAAATTTCAAACCTGATCTGGAATAACGGAAGAGGGGAATCAATATTAATAATCCCCCTAATAAAACGGATTGCAATAAAATAATGACAAGTGTGACCTCAGCAATTGGTTTGTTTTCCAGGGCCATCCTCGCAGATTGGGAATTGTTCTGCGAAAACACGTCTTTGAAACTGCTCCAGCCGATGCTTGACCAACGGACATGCTGATTGAAAAAAGGTTTATCGTCAGTGGCTGGTGCTATTTGAAATGGGTATTGCTTGTAAAGACTGGCAAGGTCAGCGCTGTTTAGTATTTCTTTATAAATAGAGTTACTCTGATTAGAATAGGGATGGTACAGATTCTCGAGCGGCCTCCATACCGAATCGATCAATTGATGCATTTTTGAAATAGAAGAATCCATTGCGGTGATTTCTTCCTTTGTGAATGGTGATTTTTTCATTACGAAACGACCGACAAATGAGAACTTGCCTTCTGCCCTGGACGGATGGCTCCGATAAGCATAAAAATGCTTGGAGAAATCTTTGATGCCATTTTCCGCCAGAACTTCCCTTGCAGTGGTAAACAAGCGCGGTAACTGAGATTCCGGCCTGGTGAAAAACAGAATACCATTGTCACTGAGATGGTCATAATATTCTTCAAAAGCTTCCCTGGTAAGTACAAAATTTTCAGAGAGGCTTAATGAACCTGAAGCTACCGCGGCATTGCTAATCGTGTGGGAAGAAACAATTACATCAAATTTTTCGGCACTGTGATTGATATAATTTCTTGCTTCCCCCGTGACCAGTTCAACCGCGGGATGTCGGAACATACCGCCCCAATAATCATTCATCTTATTTTTAACAACATCATTGATAATCGGATTTATATCCACCGAAACGATTCGCCTTGCTTTTTTGTGAAGTGCATCCAATGTTTCGGATCCTCCACCACTTCCTATATTCAATACTGAAGGATTTGCAATATGCCGGTAAGTGATTGCAGATTCATACAGGCTGTCCTCATTATTTTTTTCAAGGTACTGCTCAACACCTTCACTCAAATCAACCATTCCGGTTGCGGCTGTTCCTCCATCGATCAGAAATCTTCTGGAACCCTCGATCTTTCTGGCAGGAATAGGTTTGTTATCATATAATTCAATAAAGGAAAAAGTATTCCATTTCGTATATATAGGTACCCGGGTAAATGTGGCCGGTCGTTTGTTAGAAGTAATTTTAATCGGCACCAAATCATTGGCGTAAAATGCAAGAGCAGTTATCGCCAAAAAGCTCACTGCACCAACTATGCGAAAAAATGGCTTCGAAGAAAAGAATATCGCAGCAGTCACACCCATCGCCGCAGAAAAAACTACGGATCCGCTTCCGCCCAGGGTTGGCATAGCCCAAACGATCAATAAACATCCAAGCGCCGCGCCCACCAGGTCAAATGCATAAAGCCGGCTCATGCTTTTAGATACTCTTGTAAACAGTAAGGATAGTACAAGGCCTGAAATAAAAAATGGTGCAGCTATAGTTAAATAGTATAAGGGGAGAATGTACAATTGCTGTTTATCGGTAGCAAGTGAAAAAGGATTGAAGGGTATTTTTTGCAGGAGCCAGAATGAAAGAAGGGTAACAAATCCAAACAAGAGCGAAAGTGTAGCCAGTGTTTTGTCAAGATCATATTTCTCGCGCAGATTTTTCCAAATTGCCAATACCACTCCAGCCGTTCCAAAGCCAAGCAAGGCTGTAGAAATAACCAGGAAACCGAAATGATACCAGAGCGCAACACTCATCACCCGCGTGAGAGAGAGTTCAAGCAATAAGGTAGCAAGGGATATCAGGAAGATCCCGATAAAGTAATTAGATTTTCTCATGAGGTAGTTTGGTATGGGATATGAATATAAGAATGATTTTGATTTCTTTTTGATTGGGGACTGAAACCCGCGTTTTATCATAAAAAAAACACGCACATGATTGCGTGTTTTTTTATGATCAATTAATTGTTGATCTAGTTAATTTGCGGATCTCTTTGATGAAGATCTTCTTCCGTGGCCGTTCGTCCCATTTTGTTTTCCTTTTTTAATTTTTGCTTTTAGATCAGCAAGTGCATCTGCCAATTCTTGCAATTCAGGATCGAGCCCAGGTGAAAATTCCTCTGGTCTCTCTGGTGCAACAGGAATAGCATACGCTTCCCGTGGTTCAGGCAACGTGACTAATTCGGTACCATCGTTAGCAGGCGCAGACCCACTGAATATCTGCGCCATTTGTGACTCATCTATTCTGAAATGATATTGTTCGCGATTAATTCCCGCGTCAATTAATTTTTTTACTTCCGGATACTGGGATGAATCAAATTTCGGGATCGGCAACAATTTATTCCATTCCACACCGAGGCTTTCAAGCGCTTTAGCAAACGCCATTTCATGTGCTTCGTCGCGAGCTATTAAAAAAGAAACCGTAGCCCGAAAAGTCTTATTGCTTGACATTTGATAAATGCGACACTTCTGAAGTCGGCCGGTTGATTCAAGTACGAGGTTATCCAGCAGATCAAGAACTAAATTTCCGTTACAATGGACATAACTGCCACTCCAGGGATTTCCCGCGGCGTCAACAGGTAGTGCACCCTGTGCACCAACGATAAAATGATGCGCATTCATTTGATCTTTTGCCATATCCATAGGCGTAGTTCCACCTTTTCCGGGCACATCAAACTTTTTGCCGTTGTACCCGGGTGCTCCATCTAAAAGCGTTGAAATGGTCTTTGAGATTAATTCTACGTGGCTGATTTCTTCAATACCGATACCTTGTATTAAGTCAAGATAAGGCTTCGCATTCCCCCGAAAATTAAAGCTTTGAAAGAGATATTGCATCATGGTGCGCATTTCTCCAAATTGTCCACCCAATCCTTCCTGTAAGGCATTGGCTGCGGAGGGATCTGGTTCATCCTTTACGATCGGATTGATAAGTTTTTGTACATGATAAAACATAGCTGATTTTTTTAATGATTTTGAATTAAATGTCCAGGTAAGAATTCAAAGTATATGCCACTGCAAAAAGTTTATTTGGAAAAATCGCCAACAGGGGAAAAAGAGCTAATGGAAACTTGATTCTTGCTTTTCAGAGGCGGGAATTCGATTACCGGGGAATTACATTTCCAAAATGTGGGATTTGAGCTACTACTAAAAGCTTTTTGGTAATCGGGACTTATCAGAAGATAAAAACTCCATACTTGATTGCCTGTTTTTTTTGTGATTCATCTCAGATTCATATGCCAATTTGCTTAATCTTTAAAAATTGGGCATTCTCCTTTAATCTTTCAATCATATTGATCACTTGAACCCGAGGCTTGGATTAAGTTTTGTACTTAATTTCAATTATTTCCTTCCAAAAATTTACTCCCATGTTTAGAAATTCATTCAATTCAATCAAGCAGACAACAATTATTCTTGTTGCAGCACTATTGCTTACGATGGTTGGCCTTGGCCAATCCGCCTCCAAGAAAAAGAAAATCGTTGATGATGCAGGAGCGGCGAAAGCCGAATTCATTAAGACCGATTCCAAAATGTCTGGCATGTTTGAAACTGCCTATGGATATGTGATCTTCCCCAATGTTGGTAAAGGTGCAGTAGGAGTGGGAGGAGCTTCCGGCAATGGAGTAGCCTATGAACAAGGAGCTAAAATCGGAATGGCGAGTATGAAACAGGTAAGTGTTGGATTTCAATTTGGCGGGCAGTCTTACCGTGAAGTTATCTTCTTCGAGACAAAGGCGGATTTGGATCGATTTAAAGAAAACAAGGTTGAACTTTCTGCCCAGGTATCTGCAGTTGCCGCTTCGGCCGGCGCTTCGGCCAATGCCAAATATAAAGAAGGCGTCATGGTCTTTACCATGCAAAAAGGCGGACTCATGTATGAAGCTTCAGTGGGCGGCCAGAAGTTCAAGTATGAAAAGGAATGATGAAGAAAAACTAAGCAGTTTATTACGTTAAAGTCAAAACACGCATTAATGATTTGCGTGTTTTTTTTGATCTCGCGAGGATGTATTCATAAACAAGAAAGGGCAATGATGTGAATACGGCTTATTTCTGTGCATTCACAACAACCTGGCCGGGCGGTAATTCTATTACGGGATTACGGGCTGATATTCGACTATAAAACCAGGCATTATTGAAGGTACTATTGGCGAAAGCTCCGTCCCTTAAAGTGACCTTTTCGGTTTGAAAGATGAGATTCCATTCGTCGATGCCGGAAGAATAATGTGGACTGACCTGGTAGGTTACTTTTTCCAACGGCCTTTTTTGAGTAGATAAGCGCTTCCCAAATTTATCAGTGCCAGCTTTTGTGCCATTACTCATTATACTATCCTTGCTCCATGCTTCAATTACACTTTTTTGCGGACTAATGATGAGTTTATTACCGCTGAATTGGTAGGTGCCGCTTTCTTTCACGAAAAGGAGTTTATCAGATGACATCATGAATGTTTTTGAGACAAAGCTGTAGGTGCCATTTGCATTGAAAGTATATTGATCCTTCCTGTACCCGGCATTGTAGTATGAATAAGGATTTCGATAATCTTCATGCATACTTGCCTGCTTTCCCCAGGTACCGATGAGGGATTTAACAGAATCATTGGCACCTGTTAATTCCTCCGGGATTGTTGCCGGTTCTTTCATTTCAACAGAAGTCAGCAATGCTTCAATATCTTTTGCAAATTCACTGCTATTAGTCATAGCTACAATACTCGCACATCGGTTAAATCCACTCGCGGTGGTAAGCATGACCACGGCTTCGCTGCCATCAAATTTAAATTTTGCACTACCTGCTTTTATTTTCCAACCATTGCTTTCGCCCAGATCACTTACCTGCGGGCTGTCGGTCGGTGTATAATTTTTTACAACCAGGTCCCGCCATTCATTTTCAAAATCAAGCTCAATGCTTCCTTTGCTGCTTGTACTTTTTACAATATTGATCCTGCACCAGCTGCTATTTTTTATAATGGTGAACGAAATGATGTTCTCCGATACGTCTCTGGTCCAGTTTTGTGGTGCCGTGAAACTTATCAGGTCATAGGTTTCCTTTTGCGCCATTAAGTTTGTTGCTACTACGATACTAAAAAGAATCAGCGCTAAAAATTTCATTTTTATTCTTTTCAAGTTCGGTTTAATGAAAACAAAAATGAGGATGCGCATAATTTGTAGGTTGTACAATTGAGAGAAAAATTAATTCTACGACTATCAAATCTATTCTTCATTGTAGAAGATGCACTCCTGTAAAAACAGGATTTTTATTTCAGGTGCAGGATTGGCGCCAACACGCCCCCGGCCTCAAAACCCGCCTTAGCAGCACCAGTGAGTTCCAGTATTTTTATTTCAGTGCCTACCGGACCAATGGCGCCTTCCACGGTTGCTTCGGCTTTCACGCCGTAATCTTTTACTTCCCACTTACCGGTGGCTTTATTGAACCCTATTTTAATAAATGGTTTCACGGACGCTCCAGCTTCAAGGCTGATTATATCGTCACCACCTAAATCCAGTCCTGCTCCTAAACCTCCGCCCAAAGTGAAATCTTCAAAAGATCCGTCATCTGCAAAATTCACTTCCAATTCTCCTACGATTCCTTCTCCACCTTCCACGCTCCATGAATTGCATGTCCATGCAATCCCTACACCTCCCCATCCCAGTTTGCCTTTGAAAAGGGCACAATACTCATCGTCCCATATTTTCAACTTAGCGTCCTTCTTTGGCAGGGGACTATATTCAATAAACTCGCATTGCGATTTGGTCACAGTTTTATATTCACTGAGAATTCCCGATATATCTTCTAAATAACCTTTTTGTATGGATAGAAAAGAAGTTGTTTCCTGCGGCACCCAGTACGGCGCCCAGTTGGCATAGTCCCGGTAAAACTTTCGTGAAATAAGTTCCTGGCGCTGGGCGTATCCATTGACCAATTCTGATAACTCTCCCAGGTATTTTGCTTTTTCGGCATTTACCTCCGTGCATTGCGCCAGTTCCAGGGCGGCTATTTCATCCTCATCACCGGCTTCGCCACCTTCCAGTTTATTTATTTGGGCACCATATTTTTTACTGATGGCTTTGACTTTTATATTATACGGATCGGCGATCATTTTCAAATGATATTTGAATGCATCTGCTTCACTGATTTTTTGTTTGTGGTAGACTTGCATGGCATCAATTATAATGCGCTGAGCTTTCACCCGAAGAGGCAATGAGCCGACAGCGAAACTTGCCTTCAGCATTTTTTGAGATACGTCACTATTGTCTTTTGGCATTTTGGCCTGCATACTCTCTATCGTTATGTCCACTGATTTTTTTTCCGCCTCAAGCTCTACTTTGAACTTATCCATATCGTCCAGGTTTGAGGGCATTTCAGGCAACCTGGTTCTTTTCAATAGGGGAAATTCTTTTTTATGCGCCCGACTCATGATTTCTCCCGGTTTTACTTGCTTATTTAGCTGTTGGAGCACGGAGATCACCTGTTCGTCGTGACTTGTTGTTATCGACTTTGTTCCGTGTTCCTCTGCCTTTTTTACATCTCCCTTTTTAAGGTACAGCAGACAAAGAATTTTATTGGCTATTGCATTCAAGGTATCACGCTGCACACATTGTTGCAGATACTTCATTGTTCTATCAACATCTCCTAACCGGTAATACGCATTGCCCAGGTTGGAGAGGATAGTAGCTTCACCGGGTTTTTGTTTGTTCCAATATTCCAGGATAGGGATTGATTTTTCAGGCAATCCGCCCATCATCAGAAAAGCGGAAAAATTATTAGCGGCCAATACATCCAAAGGATTTGTGATCGTGGCCTTACTGTATAAATATAAACTGGCCCTGGGCGCATTTTGCAGCCAGGCGGCAAGAGCAGTATTACCGATATCTTTTGAGTGCGTGAGTTTTTTATTCTTTATATAATCATCTGCTTTTCTTTTTTCTTCGGGTTTAATGGCGTTTGAAATATCATTATAAAGTTGTTGGATGTAGGCTTTATAATTCTCTTCTGTCAGGAACTGTGGCAATTGATCCAGCTTGGCAGACCTTGCCGGGATTTCAAAGTTGAGTTTAGCGGCGGATCCCGTGCTGAACTATTAGGAACTACTGGAAATGTGGAGGGCTTCATGCCCGCAGGTACCACCAATGGTGTAAGTTTTGTGAGTTTGGGTAAATAGCTTAAAGTATAAGTTGATGTTATTGCAGGTGGAATATGTTTCCGGTCGCGCAGACTTGCCAGGATTTACAATAGCAATTAATGACGCCAATCCTCCGGGTTGTTTCACCTTTTCCGACACTTTATACATGTACCAATACCCGTTTTTAACTAATTCCACCATCATTAACTGGGGCACATCGTTGCTCAACGCTTTATTAAAATAATCTGGGCTTATAGAAACTACCTCCGACCTTGTGTAATCCTCTTTGCTTTCAGTGAAGATGTCAAGATGCTCAAAATAATTTTCAACCCCTTTGGCGGTGTACGCATAAGAATAAAAATCTCGAAAGTGGCGATTCAGCCATTCGGCAGGTTTTTGCAGATATCGTTTTATCACTTCCAGGAAAGCATCTACATCAGGATCTATTTTGTCAATTACCTTAGCGATTTTTGCCTGGTCTTCTTTAAACCATTGCCTTCGTTTTGCTTCCTTTTCGGGCGTGTAGAGTCTATCAAGCTTATAACTTTTCATCTCCTCTTCAAACACTTTTGCGTTATTGCTGAAGTTGCTCATCATCATCGATTTTTCTTTTGCTCTGTATGTCTCCGCATCTTTCAGCATCTGTTGCAGGTATTCTTTGCGGGTAATCGGAATAAATACGGGCTTGTCGCTATTGCGGATAATTATGATGTCTCTTTTTGAAGTGTAAACGGTATCATTGTAATTCATTCTTTTCCGCCGATCATAATAATCAACTCTTCCTTCACTATGGCTTTTTTCCAATACCCTAAATGCGGACTTACCATTTATGGTGAACACGCCAACGTCCTGGGTAAGGTCAGAATGAAAAACAGTATTAATTTTTACGTAAATGAAAGAACCGGCCTCACCTTCAGTGTGAACGGTGTTGCTGTTATCGTAACAGTAATAGGCCCAGAAACGTGTAGTAGAACCGTAGTGGCCTTTAATGCCAGTGACCTTGTAAAACTCATCGTTCTCCCAATCTAGCGGGTTCAAAAAATACTCATTTGAATAGCCTACTTTAGCCCCCGTAAAACCTGTGAGCATACTTCGTATCCAGCTTTCTATTTTATCTTGGCGTGATTTCATTTTGGCAGACTCTCCCGGACCCGGTTTCGCTTGAGGCGTGGCATACATAACCTCCGTGCGGCGCCAGGGCTCGAACTTGTTTTTGGCAATGGAATTGCAATCCTGTCCAAAAATATCCAGCACTAATAGCAGTGAAAAGACAATGGCTATCATTTTCATTTGGAATGAAATTATGCTTCGTTGCAAATGATCCCATTGATAGAATCTAATTCGGCAGAACAGCATTTGAGTAAGTTATTTTTTTATAATGGCTGTGAGAGGTGCAAAAGATCCGTCGGTTTCACATTCCATAATCCAGTATGTGCTATTCAAGAAACCATAAGCATTGCTGAACACGATTGTTTTGTTTCCCAGAGTTGGGTGCAGGTTTCCAAACTGGTCTTTAAATTCCAGCACGAGAGTGATACTTTCAATTTTCCAGGCATCCGCAAAAAAATTAGCCATATAACGGAGATTAAATCTTAGCCCGGATGATTGAAAAGCCTCCAATCTCGTCTCTGTCTGATATTGGGTTCGTTCCATACCAAACTCGGTATCTGAATTTATTTTCATTTCATTGTCCAGTTTCAATTGAGAAAAAGCATTCGATTCGCCACTGGCGGGGTTTCTTCTACGAAGCTCGGTATGAACTTTAGAAGGAAATTCCTTATTATCATTACCGGTTCTGATCTTAACCCTTACAGAAGTTAAATTATATACGAGCGCAGGTGTGTTGGCGGGTCCGGTCGTTTTATTGACCGGTGCAGGTGGCGGCGCAGGTGCTGGAGCTGTTTTTTTGGTGTTGCTTCTATTAACATCCTGTTTTATTTGCGCTTCCGTGTTGCATATGGCAAGAACTGCAAGTGTAGAAAGGAAAATTATCTTTTTCATACTGGTTTAGTTTAAATTTTTAATGATGGTGTAAATCTGGAAATTATTTACAAAGACGCTTTCCCTGAAAAACAGGATATTCTAAAAATCATGGAAAAACAGGAGCACCAGCGGCCTATAAAGAAGTTCATTTGTATTATGAATCCAAAAGCATAGCTTACAACAGGAAGGATTACTGGCATTTTTAACCATGCATTAAAAGAAGAATGAAGAATAAAGTTTTTATAGTCGATGACCACTATATGGTGATAGAAGGTATTCGTTCATTGCTTCAACACGAAAAAGATATTGAATGGATGGGGCATGCCATGAATGCATCTTCCTGTCTTGCATTTTTGCAAAAGCAACAGCCGGATGTTATATTAATGGACATCAGCATGCCGGATATGAGCGGCATTGATTTATGTAAAGAAGTAAGAGAAAAATACCCTTCTGTTTTTATCATTGGCCTCAGCACCTTTAACCAGCAAAGCTTTATTCAGAAAATGATGGATAACGGCGCCTCGGGTTATGTGTTGAAAAATGCCAGCAGCAATGAATTACTGGAAGCGATCAATATAGTAAGCAGGGGGAAGATCTATATGAGTTTCGAAGTAGCTGAAACTTTTAAAAGCAAACCTGCCACCAATATTATTTTAACCCGCCGTGAGAAAGAAGTTTTGAAACTGATAGCCGATGGTATGACCAACAATGAAATTGCACAAAATCTTTTTATCAGTACCACTACAATCGACACGCATCGAAAAAACCTGTTGGAAAAATTTGATGCGAAAAATACCGCCTTGCTTATAAGGATGGCTACACAAATGCAGATTATATAGTATGATTAAACATTGGTTGAAACTGCTGCTGCCTTTACTGCTTACTTTGAAAGTAACCGGGCAGCAACAAATAATTGATAGTATTGAGAGAGAATTAAAAACCACCATTCCCGACACAGTAAGGGCATTGAGCATGATGAGAATTGCTATCAATTATGAAGGGATTGATACTGCCAAAGCTGCCAAAGCATATAAGGAAGGTATCGCCTTTGCCGTTGGTAAGAAACTCAATTTCCTGGCAGGACGGATATACGACAACCAGTCTGTTTTATTAATTAACAGAGGTTTTTATGCTATGGCAAGAGCCAGTCTTGACAGCGCGATGTATTATCTCGATCATAGCGATCACCCGGATGCCCTGTTTAGAAAAGGTTCCGTTTATAATGGCCTGGCCAATGTTGCGCGGTATGAAAACGATTATAAAAAATCTATAGAATACCAGTTAATGAATGCAGGCATACTGGAGAAGATGGACAGGCCCGCGCACCTTTTAAACAGCTACCTGAATATATCGAACTTCTATAAAGAAATGAACGAATTTCCGAAACAGGAAGAGTATGCAAGAAAGGCTTTATCAATTGCGGGCAAAACAGGACGTAAAGAGCATTATTTTAAATCGTACATGTATATTGTGTTCGCCCTTAACATGCAAAATGAATATGAGAAAGCAAAGCCTTTCCTGGATTCTTCCAAAATTTATTACAGCGAATCGGAATCCTATGAAGTATTAGTTGCCTATCACCTGATTGCAGGGTTACTGTATATGAATTTAAACTTATTGGATTCTGCAAAGGAAACATTAACAAAAGGCCTTTCTATTGCCGAGAGATTTAAATCTGTTTTCAGTATCAATCAATCCCGAATGCAATTAGGAAGGGTGCTCACCATGCAAAAAAAATTTGTTGAGGCAGAGCGCCTCTTACTATCAGTGCTTGAAGATGTAAAAGCAACCAAAGAAGCCAGCCAGTTGAATATTGCACATGATTATTTATCGAGATTGTATGAAGAATCGGGCAACTATAAGTCAGCGCTTAAGTATTACAAGGAGCACAAAGAAATATCCGACTCCATTTCAAGCGAACAAAACAAACAGTACGCGTCCGGGCTGGAAGTGAAATATGAAACAGAGAAAAAGGAAAGCAGGATAATACAACTGGAAGCAGATCAAAAAATACAACAGCTTTCCATCCGCCAGAAAAATATCCTCAACTACATTTTAATTGGCGGAGCTGTTACCATATTAATAATATCCTTACTCTCTTACCGTACGTACAGGCAAAAACAAAAACTGCAGCAGCAGCGTATTGCCGACCTGGAAAAGGAGAAACTGCTGGCAGCTACTGAAGCCGTATTAAAAGGGGAAGAGCAGGAACGAACCCGCCTGGCAAAAGACCTGCATGATGGATTGGGAGGTATGTTGTCTGGCATTAAATACTCATTTCAAACTATGAAAGGAAACCTTGTAATGACGCCTGAAAATCATCAGGCTTTTGAACGCAGCATGGATATGCTGGACAGTTCCATTAAAGAAATGCGCCGGGTGGCGCATAATATGATGCCGGAAGCATTGGTAAAATTTGGGTTGGACACAGCATTGAAAGATTTTTGCAATGATATTAATCAGATCAGGAGCTTTGCAGGTAAGTTACCAATCCATCGGGTTAGAAAATGTAGTGATTGAACAAACAACGGCTATTACCATTTACCGCATTGTGCAGGAACTCATAAATAATACGATGAAGCATGCAGCTGCCAAATCTGCCATTGTGCAGGTGAGTAAAACAAACGATAACATAATAAGCATTACAGTGGAGGATGATGGAAAAGGATTTGACCCGCTAATTTTACAGGAAGCCAAAGGAATCGGCTGGAGCAATATTCACAGCCGGGTAAGGTATTTAAAAGGAAAACTTGATGTGCACTCGGAAGCCGGTAAAGGAACTTCTGTTTTTATAGAATTGAATGGGTAAGAAATAATCCACCAGTCATATTTTGATCGCTGAAGCCTAAAAAACCCGTCTTTGTCGGACTTTACTAAAGAATGGCTCTGACCTAAAAATAACCACCCCATTTTAGCGTTTTACAATACACTCAAAAACCAATATCCGGTTAAACCATCCACCTATGAAGCCGAAGGCAAGAAAAAGGTTGATCCGTTTCATATTGTTGCTTCCAGCTTCCCTGGTATTGCTCCTCGTTATTGCCTTTACCATTCTATATTATCAGCAGGATCGCCTGGTGACATTGGCTATTAAAGAACTAAACAAGAAATTACAGGGTGAATTGGTAGTTGGTGGCAGTAGTATTTCCGCTATTGAAAATTATCCCTACGTTTCCATCCGTTTGAATAATGTGCAGTTTTATGACGGCAAGCAAAGTACAGGCAAGCCGATTTATGAAGCAGAACGCATGTATATCGGCTTTAGCCTGCCCGATATCCTTAAGCAGAAGTATAACGTTAAGACCATCGTACTCAAAAACGGTCATCTTGACCTGGTTCAGGACAACTCTGGCAAGCTGAATTTGGTAGAAGCCTTCCGCATTAGTCAGGATACTACCACCCCCACAACGATCACTTCTTCGAAGGAGCTGGAGCTCGATTTGAAAAAAGTGGTTTTGAAAAACATGAAGGTTTCTTACCTGGATGATTGGAGTAAACACCAGTATGTTGCACGCATTGAAAGGATACAATCTTCCTTTCGCTCCGACAGCATGAATATCCTTGTGGATTCGAAGGGCACCATGCTGATAGATTTTATTCGTCCGGGTGATAGCAGCCTCTTTCGTAACAAGCACCTGGAAACAACATTTCATTTTGCTTATGACAAACAGGATCGGTGTCTGAAATTGCCCGTAGGAAGGCTAAAGCTGGAGGATGCCCTTTTTGATGTAACCGGAACAGCCGACCTCCAGAACGATAATATGGTGGACATCAAGATCACCGGCGTTAACCCGGATTTGAAACAACTGCTCTCCTTTGCGCCGGATAACGTGAAAAAGGAATTGGATCATTTCCGATACAATGGTCGTCTAAGCTTCGACGGAACTGTGAGAGGGAAGCTGAAAGCCGATGAACTTCCTCTGATAGAGGTTTCATTTTCTTGTGATGATGTCTGGCTGCATAACACTGAAGCCGACAAGAGATTGGATTCGCTGACATTTAAAGGCTATTATACCAATGGATCAAAGCGCTCCTTAAAAACATCCGAACTGCGCCTACTGAATATGAATGCGAGACCGGGCAAGGGTGTTTTCAGGGGCAACTTTATTATGCGCGACTTCACCGACCCGAAGATCCTGATGAAAGTAAATTCCGACCTGCAGTTGGAATTTATTGGCGCATTCCTGGGAATAGAAGATTTGAAGCGGGTTTCCGGCCAGGTAATCCTGAACATGGACTTTAAAGAACTCGTGGATATCAGCGTGCCTGAAAAAACAATGGACAGGCTAACAAAGGGTGTTCAAAGCGAACTTATTGTTCGCAACCTGACCTTTCGCATTCCTGACCATCCGCATATGATAGAGAAGCTCAACATGCATGCAGAAATGAAAGGTGGTTATGTCAATCTCGATACATTATCATTCAGGATTGGCAATTCAGACCTGACTATAAAAGGATCTTTAAGTGATCTGCCAGCTCTCTTCCATCACCAACAAAAACCTGTAGTGATTACTTTGGCTGCACGAAGCAAAATGTTAGTGCTGAAAGAGCTGTTATCGTATGATACGACCATTAGCAATAAAACAAAAGAAGAGATCCATGGCTTTAATATCAATTTGAAGATGCAGACATCCGTCAATGAATTGTTGCATCCAAATCCGCTACCCAAAGGGAAATTTAAAATAGAACGATTTAATGCAGCCTTTAAAAATTATAAACACAGCTTTAAGGAATTTTCTGCGGAGTTAAACATTGAGGACACAAGTTTGCGGCTACGCGAATTTGTGGGCTACATTGATAGCAGCGATATCCGGTTTAAGGGCAAGGTTAACAACTATGCACTCTGGTTCCAGAAAGTGAAGCGTGGTAAAATACTGATCGCATTCGATCTTAAATCACAAAGGCTCGCGCTCAGAGAAGTGCTCGGGCCCGCTGCTCGTGAGTTTCTACCCAAAGGCTACCGACGGGAGTTGGCGACCAATTTGTGGTTACGAACAAAAACAGAGGTCCGTTACGATACTATATTCCGATTCGCCAATGTTAAGATTGCCAATTTTTCAGGTGAATTTAAAAAGCGGTCCTTGCGGCTCGATAATATCCGCGGCAATGTAAAATTCAATGCAGGCAATTTTATCAAAATAGATACATTGAAAGGAAAAATTGGACGAAGTGATTTTGATATCAGTATGCGTTTGTATACGGGCAAGGATACCAGCAAAATGAAAAAAGAAAATTTCCTGCAATTCAGTTCGCGGTTCCTGGACGTGGATGAAATGTCCAATTATAATTTCGCTCCCGGTCGTTCTAAAAAAGCGATCGCATTGGCTGATTCATTAGCCGCAATTGTTGCTGCACAGCCATCAATTCATGCAGAAGCATACAATATTTTCAAAATACCGTTTATCGACTTCAGAGCAACAATCAAAATCGGGAAGATAAAATTCCAGCGACTATGGCTAAAAAACGTGTTCACCAATGCAAGAATGCAGGCAAACCAGTATCTGTTTCTCGACACCTTGCATCTGGATGTAGCCGAGGGAAACATCAGGGCACGAGGGTATTTAAATGGAAGTAATCCTGACAAGATTTATTTAAAGAGTAACATCCGGGTGGATGATGTAAACATGGAAAAATTGTTGTTGAAACTGGATTACCTGGGACAGGATTATGCGATCAACAAGAATATTACAGGGCGACTAACGGGCCAAATCAACTGTTACGTACAAGTACATCCCGATCTTACGCCGCTCCTTGATCATTCCGAAGCACAACTGGATGTGGACATTCATGATGGAGAACTTATAAATTTTGCTCCCATCCAGGCCCTGTCGTCTTATTTCAAAGATAAGAACCTGAACAGAGTGCGGTTTGATACGTTGCGCAATCAAATCACATTTAAAAATGGCGCATTGACTTTTCCCAATATGAATGTCAATTCTTCATTAGGCTATATGGAATTTTCCGGCAAACAGGAATTCAATATGCAGATGGAATATTTTCTGCGTATCCCATTGAAAATGGTGACCAATGTCGGTTTCCGAATGTTATTTGGGAAAAAAGAGGAAGAAGTAGACCCCGACCATGTGGATGCAATACAATACCGCAACATGGATAAACGGGTACGATTTATTAATCTGAAAATATCCGGCACACCTGAGGATTATAAAGTAAGTCTCGGCCGATCAAAAAAGACTTAATGCTGAACAAATCCTGTTGTATCATTTAGGCAAATCACCAAAGAAAGTTGTTCGGTTTCTCGTTGTCCTGTCTTAAAGAGTTCCAAAATTCCATTACCGATAAACGAGATTATTTTGCCTTACTCATTTAGCCCGGACAAAAACTGCAGAGTAAAGATTCTGATGTACTTCGACCTGGTGTAGCTCGCCATTTTTGTAAGTATAATAATTATAGTCTCCATCTGGCAAAGTGACCTTGTACTTATGATCACTCATCTTCTGGACATTAATAAAGGCTTCAAAATTGTCTGAATAGACTTTTTGAATTTGTTCAGGTTCCCGGGCATACAAACTTAACATGTTATACGAAATGGGATAGTTTTTTAGAACTTTTGAATCCTTGCCTTTGGTAATTATGTATTGGTTGTTGTTCGCTTCGTGTTTCTTGTTGGCTTTTTCCTTACCATTCAACTCACGAAAGATGGAGGATTTCAATAGAACTCCTTTATCAAATATGGCTATTTCCTTTCCACGAGCAATAAAAGTTGAAATAAATCTCACTTTAACATTTGATTCTATCTCCAGCGTGTCGATAGTACCCGCGGAAGTTTGCGTAAATCTCATGGTCCCTACTTTGCTTCCATTGCGAAGGATGTTAAAATTATAGACTTTCTTCTGCGAATAAACGGTTAAGTTAAATAGGATCAACAGGAATATCAGAATCGAATTTGCACGCATAACTCTTGTTTTTGATGAACCATCAACTTCAAAATTATTTAAGTAACGGGTGCAGAATGTCTAAGTTTTCTTCTAAATTAAAATTGGTGCAGTGATCTTTAAAATTAAATTAACATGAAGTTAATGATTCCTATTGGGAGCAAACTGCGAGATCCCAGGTCAAAAAACCCAGGAGGCTGTAATCATTGACTGAAAGAGTTTTTTCTTACCTCTAGCGATCCCGTTCTGCTTATTGAAGTCAAATCCTGGCATTGTTAAATAACCGTTTGCAAGGAAACTACCTGAGATCTTGATTTTTACCAATCCCTAATTGATTCTTGCCGTTTCCTAACCGCTTCTCTCCAACACATTCCTTGATTATAACTTGTCTCCTGAATATTTTTTGAACAAATCAATACGGAATGAAGAATCTTACGCTTTGTATGTTTTAGCGGTTGCAAAATGAATTTTCTATATCCATAGGTGGGTTTACAAAAATACAAGCTGCTGTCAGAATACACCATTTGAGGTATTGGAGACTATTTCAATTTTTTATAGGTTTATCATTCCTCAGTTCACAATGCGTCCGGTATCAAAATCCTTCCAATTTCCAAAATGAATATGGTTTCCATGTTTAGTTAGCGCGCATCCGCCCTATTCAGCTAAGTATATCGGGCAACATAACTACTATCATTTAGATGTCGATTCCTATGGTATGCGCGTAGGGCATACTGTTAGAGTGCAGGTAATATTTTGTCATCGATAAATCTCACATAATCAAACTTCATCTTTATGAAAAAAAACGCTCTTGTTTTCGTTGGTTTATTTTTAACCAGTTTTGTTTCGGCCCAGGTAAAACTAGGAGGTGCAGGTGTCCCTGTCGGGAGTGCCCTATTAGAAATGGAGAGTACTACAAGGGGATTGCTTGCACCAAGAATGACCCTCATACAACGTAATGCAATACCTAACCCTGCCATCGGGTTATTGATTTATCAAACGGATTTTGTTTCTGGTTTTTACTATTATAATGGATTTCTCTGGGTTGGAGTTGCTGGCAGTGCAACAGATCTGATTTTGCCATTCAGCAAATCACAGTCATCTCCCGCCGCCCCATTAATGCTTTTAAATAATACTTCTGGAACCGGTGGAGATGGCGCCATACAGGGAATATCTTCCAGCACAGCGTCAAGTGCCACGGCAATCAGGGGAACCATTGCATCCACATCACCAGGTGGATTTTCTACTGCTATAAGAGGTATCAATAATGGTACAGGTGGACTGGGTGTAGGAGTATGGGGATCACACGATGGCAGTGGATGGGGCGTTTATGGATCTGTTGTGGATGGTCTTGGTGTATATGGTAACAGTTCAGGTTCCGGCTACGGCGTCTTTGCCAATAGCAACGCCGGCACAGGACTATACGCAACAAGTAACACTGGCATGCCTTCGAATTTCATCATTACCAATAGCGCCAATGCAAATGATGTAATAGCTGCAAGTACTAGTGGCAATGGAACTGTTATTGAAGTAAATTCAACTGGTATTGGGAATGGTATTAACGCCACCACCACAAGTGGAACGGCATTCAGGGGCACTACCAGTAGTATCTCTGCAGCAGGGTTTATCGGAACAAACACTGGGGGTGGCGAGACGGTAGTGGGATTAGGTAACAGCAATGTTGCAGGAGCTGTAGTGGGACGGCAGGATGGAGGTGGTTATGGGGTAAGAGGATTTGTCGCCACCAATGCAACAGGAACAGCCATTGGTGTGCTTGGCCAAATAGGCCTCGGCGGCAGTAAAGGAAGGGCGGGTCGATTTGAAAACTCTAATCTTACTAATATTGAAGGAAATACCCTTGAAGTGTACACAGTTGGTAATGGCAATATTCCCAACAACACACTTGGTAATGCCGGATCGTTCTTAGTTGACAATACAAACAGTGTAGCCGCCGCCGTTAGAGGTGAAGTAAAAACAATCTTTGGAAATTTTGGGGCTGCGGGAATATTTGGTGTATCATCCGGCACTGGTGGTTTCGGAGGTTTATTTTATTCTTCTAATGCCAGCGGTAATGGTACGGCGTTGATAGCATTAACAGATGGTAATGGTAATGCTATTACTGCAAATGCCGGAAAAAATGGTAATGGAGTTGAAGCAAATATAGATGGCACGGGGAATGCGTTGTATGCCTGGGTTCCTACTTTTAGTTTAGGAAGAGCAGGCAGGTTTAACATATTTAATACTTCCAATACAAGCGATGTGATAACCGTTACCACAGTTGGAAACGGGATAGCCGGCAATTTCAAGGTTGATCGGGTTACCGGCACATCAGCTGCCGTCAAAGGAGAAGTAAATTCTCAATTTGCAAATTTTGGTACAGCTGGTATCTATGGAATTTCATCCGGTACCGGCGGCTTTGCTGGTTTGTTCCATGCTTCCAACCCGGCTGGCAATGGTCCCGCACTGATAGCTCTTGCTGACGGAAATGGTAATGCTATTACTGCAAATGCAGCCAATACCGGTGACGGAGTAGAAACTACAGTTGACGGAACCGGAAATGCTATTTATGCGTGGGTTCCTACTTTCAGCACGGGCAGACCAGCCCGCTTTGTAATTTTTAATGATGCTAATACCAATCCTGTTATCACTGCTGAAACACATGCCGTTGCCGGCAATATTGCTGTTTTCAAAGCGGGTGATCCAGCTACGGTGAATGTGGCACGGATAAATGGTGCTGGTAGAGGATTCTTCAATGGCGGTACGCAAGTGGGAGGGGCCGATGTGGCTGAATATTTTGATGTGGAAGGCAGCAAGGCCAAATACGAACCCGGAGATGTATTGATCATCTCACAATCTGCGGATCGCGAAGTAGAAAAATCTGTGACTCCTTATTCAACACTTGTAGCTGGCGTGTATGCCACCAACCCGGGCGTTTTGCTTACCGAGAAAAATGCCGAAGCCGATCAGCATGATGAAATGGTTCCCATGGGTGTTATCGGTGTAATTCCAACTAAAGTTTGCCTTGAAGGCGGACCAATAAAGAGGGGAGACCTGTTAGTAACATCATCCATTCGCGGTGTTGCAATGAAGGCTGATATAGATAAAGTAAAACCCGGTCAGGTAATTGGTAAGGCTTTGCAGGAATACAACAGTATCTCTGTTGGTAAAATAAAAGTATTGGTAAGCATTAAATAATATAATTCATAAAATTAATTATATGAAAATTCAATCGAGAACTTCATGTTTCATAATTGCGGTCTTGTTAATTTTTAGTGTTGCTGTGAATGCACAAACCGGTGATAAGAATGAAAACGTGAGGGAAAGTTTCAGCACACAACTTAAAAAAGGCACTGTTCCCGGTTTAAAATTTGCACCGGTTACTACAATGTTGCAGCCAGATAAAGAAGATCACAAAAAAGAACCCGAAAACACCATAAGGAATGTCATGAAAGGGAAAGGAGATAATTTGAGAACAACTCCAGTTTCCGGAGGTAATACTGTTTCATCACAACCAGATAAAAATCAGTCACCGCTGGCAAGTGATAAGAAAGAAGAATTAAAGAAAGAGGAACCCAAGGCAGTCAAACCAGTTGTACCAACGCAGGAAAATGCACAAGAGAATTCAAAAAAAGAACAATAGCCTCTTTAGATACTTTTTCTAATTTTTCTTTGAAGTGAATTTAAAGGCAAGACATAAAAAAACACGCAATGATGAATTGTGTGTTTTTTTTATTTATGATCCCGCTGTCATTTTGAATGACAAAGAATAAACATGTAGATCAGCGTCGTTTTCGGTTATATATATACATTTTTGCTTTAGGAGTCGCCTCTACCGCTACGGAAACTTGCTTTGCTCCACCGAGATTATAGGTAGAAAATTGGAGCACTTCTGCCTTTGCTGAATTTACGATTCCAACCTCATAAGGAGTGCTTGTGTATTTTTTCTTTAGTGAGTCAATCTGCGATATGAGTTGTGCCTTGAAATCTACCACAGATTTTGGATTGATGTCGTATATGTAAAAAACTACATAATCTTTTTGTGGCAGTACATTGAATCCCGCTTTATTTGACAAATCAAATTTAATTACCTGTGAGTATCCGTGTTTCGAGGTCCAGGTTCGCATGCTGCTTTCAAGAGATTCCACGTCTTTTTTAAAGGTGGGCGATTGCCCCTTATTGGCAAGGGCAAATGCAAGACAGAAAAAAATGAGTGCGACCTTTTTCATAATCTTTTCAGTGAATTTACTAAAAAGTGTTTTGCCCGCTCAGATTATACCGTAAACTGACTTCAACAAACTATAATGATTGCAGATAATGGTAGTTCGATTTTTTCTAAAAAAATTGCAACAAGTATTTCTTAAACCGCCTACTGAATCGCGAAGGCAATATATCCACCCTTGAAATTATTTTTCTGTTCGCCGTTCACAGACAGTACAACATATTGCTTTCCGCCAACAGCATAAGTGGAAGGGATCGAACTCGCCATGCCGGGCAACTGGTATTCCCATAATAGTTTTCCGCTTTTCTGATCAAACGCGCGGAACATGTTATCGCCCGTTGCACCGATGAATATCAGACCTCCTGCGGTAGCAATGCCGCCACCGCGATTGAACATGCCAGAGTTTGGAATGCCCATCTTTTTGAATTTCGGATCTTCACCTAGCGGAACCTGCCACACAATTTCGCCTGTGTTAAGATCGATGGCAGTCATTGTACCAAATGGAGGAGCGATTGCAGGATCTCCTCCGGGATCAAGATAAAAACTGTATCCATTGAAACCATAGGGTTCATTGTTCTGCGGAATATCTGGTGTTTCGAATGATTGTTGTGCTATGGTATCTTTTACAAAAGCGACGATCGCTGCGATCTGCTCCTGAGACAAGAACCCAAACGATGGCATTGGCGGAGCGCCTTTCTGAAGAATACTTGCGATCTGTGCGTCTTTATATTTTTTTGCACGACCTGTGAGATCAGGTCCCACGCCCGTTCCTTTTTTATCAGCGCCATGGCAATTGCTGCAGTAGGTCCTGTACAATATTTCAGGATTGAGCTGGTTAGTTGCGCGGATTTTTTTCAGGTCGGTAAGTTTTAGGATCATCGGAATGTCCGTAGAGTTCACGAACAGCCTATTGGTTTCCGGGTTCACCGCGGCGCCACCCCAGTTAGAGCCTCCATGCGCAGTTGGGAGCATGATCAATCCCTCCATTGACGGCGGTTCATAGATTTCAGTCTTGTATTTGTTTTTAACGATCTCTTCCTTGATCCACGCTGAAGAACGGCCATAGAACTTTTCATTATATCCTTGTCGAGCGAATGGTGGATTTACTGGGATCGGTTGTGTAGGCCAGGGTTTTTCTCCCGGCATGCTACTGACGGTATCGACAGGCACTTCATTCACACCAAATAATGATTCGCCCGTTTCGCGATTAAATAGAAACAAGTATCCCATCTTGGTGACGAGTGCAACAGCATCGATATCTTTTCCATCTCGTTTTATTGTGACAAGATTGGGAGGAGAACCATTGTCGCGGTCCCAAAGATCATGGTGTGTTGTTTGGAAATACCAAATGAGCTTACCCGTTTTTGCATCGAGAGCGAGGAGGCAGTTGGCGAAAAGATTTTGACCTGGACGATCTGCTCCGTAAAAATCAAAAGAAGGCGAGGCAGTCGGAACAAATACGATGGCTCTTTTTTCGTCCAGTGCCATTCCTGCCCAGCAATTAGCTCCACCGTTGCGTTGGCGGGCATTATTGCTCCACGTATCAGCACCAAACTCACCCGGCTTTGGAATAACATGAAAGACCCATTCCAATTTGCCGGTATATATATTGAAGGCGCGAATATCACCTGATGTCGATGGAAGTTCATCTGGTACTTTGCATCCTACGATAAACAGATCCTTATACACAACTCCCGGGGCATTGCTGGAAACGGCCACTCGCGAACGCATAGAGTCAGGAACTTCCAGACCTTCATAAAAATCAACCCGGCCATTTTTGCCAAAGTCTTTGAAAACGGTACCGTTCTCTGCGTTGATGGCATATAGCTTGTCACCCGAGATGAGAAAGATACGGTCCGGATCATCACGATGATAGGTCATTCCCTTCGACCAGTTAGAAATCTCTGATGAATCGGGAATAAACTCCCACAACTGCTTTCCGGTAACTGCATCAAGTGCAACTAATTTGTTGGAAGGCATCAGACCGATAACTCGATTGTCCACCATCACAGGATTGAAATAGACGCCGCCTCCTTCGGTAGTATCTTCAAATCTCCAAACTTCCTTCAGTTGTGAGACATTATTCGTATCTATATGTGTGAGTGCGGAGAATTTGTTATTGGATTCATCATGACCGAATGTAGGCCAGGTTGAACTGTCATTTTGTTTGTCTTGCGAGCAAGCGCCGAGGAACGCAAATGAGAGGTAGCTGAGCAGTCGTTTCACGTTTGCATATCCTTTATTCATTCAATAGTTCGTTATTAGGTTTTAATTTCAATGTCCTTAACCCGGAAGAACTGAGAGACGCATAGCACTTCAGCTGCATGGTGGACAAGGTATGCTTTTATCATTCGGTGTCCGTGAATGGCGAACACAAAATAATTTCAAAGGTAGATATATTGCCTTCGCTATTCAATAGGGTGATTCAAACTTTCAAGTTGAAAAATATTTCTTCTGATCATAGGCTGCTAGGAATCTGTTGCTGCACCAGGTAAGGCTTCCACAAATATTCATCCAAATGAGCGATTGAGCCGGATTCGAAGAAACTGTAATTTTACCTACCACAGCTTTAATCAAAGAAAAGAGTATGAAAATTCAATTCTTAATCTTCGCATTTTCTTTATTGATACTATTTTGTAAAGCTCAGAATCCAGTCGGGAAATGGTTTCATCAATCAGCAATCATCGAAACGGTAAACGGAAAGAAAACCGATCACATGGAAGCTTTTTATAAAAAGCATCCGTGCATGAAAACTTCATACTACGTATTTGAAACGAATAAGCAGGTGAAGGAATTTACTCCAGACTGTCCTGAGGCTGAATCAAGTGAATTCGATATTGGAGGATCAACCTGGAAGGCCGATGGCAAATCGATTTCAATGACATTTCACGATGATGCCTCGGCAGCAGCCGTCTACCAGGTTGAGTACAAGGGTGACGACATCATGATCTGGAAGTATACCTATCCCGCGGTCAATAAACCGGAAGATATTAAATCCCTGACCATGATTTTCAAAAAGGTTTCGAAATAACTGTTCCAGAAACATATTCTACTTGACCCTCTTATCCCCAAAACAAAACCCTTGCAATATTTCAATTACAAGGGCTTTTTTTCTTCGTGATCCCGCTGTCCCGCCTCGACGGGAGAATGCCGATACTCCGGCCGGCACCGAGACCGGATTCGCCGCGTCTAGGACCCGAACTGAGCTAAGGAAAATAGAAAAATTTCTTTTTTGAATCTTATCTTTAGCTCCTGACTGTATGAGTTTAAAGTATTACAACTCTTTGGATGGGGTTAGAGGATTGGCTGCATTGATGGTCATGTTCTGTCATTTCTTTACGTATGTTCAATCTGGAGATAGTGTTGTCTTGAATCTTCTCGTGAAGGCGGCTGCCATCGGACAATCGGGGGTGATTCTATTTTTCGTTCTATCAGGATTTTTAATTACGCGCATCTTAATAAATACCAAAAATGAACATGGGTACTTTTCAAACTTTTATGCGCGAAGATCATTGAGAATTTTCCCATTGTATTTCTTTTTCCTTTTCCTGTTTTACTTCGTAGTACCCTGGATTTTGGGTACCGAGACGCCAGCGTTGAACCAACAAATTTACCATTGGACTTATCTCCAAAATGTTGCCATGACATTCAACTGGCCACTCAAGGGACCAGGTCATTACTGGTCATTGGCTGTTGAAGAACATTTTTATCTTTTATGGCCTCTTCTAGTCTATTTTTTAACTATAAAGAGTTTAAGAAAAATTGTTTTTGCTATCTATGGCCTTGCCTTAGTAACCAGAGTAATATTAGTTTCAAATGGATATGACCCGTTTTTTTTCACATTAACGAATATGGATTCATTAGCTATAGGAGCTGGATTAGCGATTTGGGAATATGAAGGAAGCTTTAAGAAAAGTTCCTATTATGTAAAAGGTTTTATTATTTCACTTCTTCCAGTTTTAATTCTTTGGGCGCTTTTTGGAGGAGATTCCAACCCGGTAATCCAGATCGTAAAGCCGGCCTTAGTCAACATAACCTGTGCATTGTTGATCGCCTTCGTTATTACATCAAAGGGAGGTATCGTAAATAGATTCTTTAAAAGTAAGGTGATGAATTTTTCAGGCAAGATCAGTTACGGCTTGTACGTTTACCACATTGGCGGTTATGACTTCGTAAGGAAGTATTTGCCGATAAAAAATCCCTATTTATTGTTCGTTTGTAGCGCGCTGTTTGTTTATTTAGTAGCCGCCCTTAGTTTCTTTTATTTTGAGAAGCACTTTTTAGAGTTAAAAAAATACTTCAAAAATCGCTCGGCAATGCCGGCTGGCGATCTAGCCCAGAAAGTTTCTTATTCCAAAGTAACCATCGATGAACACCCATAATTCAAATTCGGAATTATTTGGTGATGAGGCCGACCTCAATTTGAGCCGAGTCCCAAATATTACGATATTCACAGGTGCAAAAGAATATTTAATTTAAAAGTTTTGGTGCAAGTTCATTTTGCCTTATTTTTGCAATCCCAAAAAAAGAGTAAATACTCGCAAGTTTTTGGCGGAGAAATGATTCCGTAGCTCAGTTGGTAGAGCAATACACTTTTAATGTATGGGTCCTGGGTTCGAGTCCCAGCGGGATCACTGATAATAAACACGCAAACCTAAAATGCGTGTTTTTTTATGCCCTATTTTGTCTATATACTCTACAGTGAAAGCCATGATAGATTCTATATCGGACAAACACACAATGTTGATCATCGTTTATTGCAGCACAATTCTAAGTTTGAAAGCTCGACTGCACCATACTGTCCATGGAGACTTATGTGTGTAATTGAGAAAGAAACCAGGGGCCAAGCAATGTTACTTGAGAAAAAATTAAAGAATTTAAACCACGAAAAATTAAAAAAATTCATCGCGAAATATGGATAAGGTCCTGGGCCGAGACGCGGCGCAGCCGGTCTCGGTGCCGACCGAAGCGTCGGCATTCGAGTCCCAGCGGGATCACAAATTAGGTTACTCAATTCAGCCCAATTCGCTCAAAAACCCTACAAATATTGGATTTGCTGGGTTTTTTGTTTTTAGGTTACTCGAAGAAGCAGGGGAAGAGTTGGGCAACTTAGTTTTTAATAAACTTCACTGAACTTGATCCTTTGTCTGTTAATAATTGTAAGTAGTACACTCCCTTAGACAAGTAAGCAATATTGATCGCGTAATGATTTGCACCTTGCAGAGCGTTCACTTGCTGATTGTATACCTGTTTACCTTGCTGATCTGTGATTCTGATTTCTGATTTTGTGGCGTTCCCGCTATTTATAACGATCACTAACCGGTTGCTTGCAGGATTAGGATAAGTATGTAATGATCCAGGGGTAGAAATTGAATTTAGGATGGCAATCTTTGAATAGGAAAACCTGGCGTCAATATCGACCATCCTTAACCGATAAAATAATTTTTTTCCTGAACTCAACGCATCTGGGTCCACAAATTCATAAGATTTTTTTTGTGAACTGTTGGTTGCGGCAGTCATCGAACCGATCTTTTTAAACTGTCTTCCGTCGGTGCTTTTTTCGATTTCAAAATAACTACTATTAATTTCTTCAGCAGTAGTCCACTTCAAGTGTGCCGATTTACCATGCGGGGAGGCTGTAAAATCTAAAAGGTAAATTGGTACTGAAAGAGTCAAATCAAGCCGGAACAGGTCACGATCACTATTAATATTATCGCCATCATCAGCTCTGAAAAGTAACCGGTTATTAAAAACAAATATAAATTGAGGCAAAGAACTATCAGCTCCGGGATTAATATCCGTAATCCTTATTGTGCCTGATTCAGTGCTATCAGATCGCCAGGGTTCTATTCCGGTTGAACCATCATCCGCTGCGAATACCAATCCGACGGGAGAATAAAAATAGCTACCAAAAGAAAAGAAATCACCGAGGCCAGATGGGGATCCTAAGTAAAGATCCTTTACCATGGTAGTTCGTGCAGTAGTTCCATCGGTGATCCATAATTCATTTCCATGGGTTCCGTCATTGGCAAATAGAAATATTTTGCCGCCATATAAATTGCCACGAGCATCTTGAAAACTGGATGAATTCAAAAAATTTATGAGAATGAGAGGGAATCCATTAGCAGGGCCTGGATTAATGTCTTTTAAAATTTGTGTTCCGCCCGAGGTGCCATCTGAACTCCACAACTCAACACCCTCAGCCTGTGTTCTCGCTGTAAAATAAAACTTGCCGCCTATGAAAATAGAAAGGGAAAGGTTAGGGTTAGAACTAAATATACCCGGATCAATATCTTTTACCAAAGTGGTGCCAGCAGTCGTTCCATCGGTCACCCATAGCTCTCTTCCATAGCCAGAGGCATCGGCAACAAAATATAGTTTACTATTAAAGAATAGAAAGGAACCTGGGGATGAGGATACAAAGTCTAAGTAAATATCTTTGAGTAACACGGTACCTACCTCGGTGCCATTTGATTTCCACAATTCTGCGCCATGTGTTCCGTCATCGGCAGTAAAAATTATATCAGAGCCAAATCCAATGTAGCTAACATTATTAAATAAAGGCTTCGAAGAAGCGGGGCCAGGATTAATATCCTTAACTATCATCGTTCCAGGTTCAGTGCCGTCTGTCTTCCATAATTCAGTTCCATCTGCTCCATTGTTTGCCAGGAAATAAAGTATAGTACTATCTCCGTTGGTAAAGAACCCCGCGCTTAAAGCCCAACTGCTCGCCGCTCCCGGGTTTATATCTTCAACCAATACGGTGCCACTTTCAGTTCCATTCGACTTCCACAATTCTACACCATTAGCAGTTGTGTTTGCAAAAAAGTAAAGAGTGCCGTTAAATACAAAGAAGTTGCGGGGGACCGAACTTCCGGATCCCCCCTCAATGTCTTTTACCAGAAAGGTGCCTGCGGCTGTGGCATCTGAAACCCAAAGTTCCTTACCATTCGCGGCATTAATTCCTGTAAAGAATAGCTTATCCATATAAAAAATAACATCCGTCTCATCATTCATAGATACGTTATCAGCAAATTTCATTGTTCCACCTGGCGTGCCGTCCGTTTTCCACAGCGAGTCCGAATCAGGTGCATTAGAGTCGGAAAAAACAATGGCAACACTTCCAAGTGGAAAGCCATTTCGAATATTGCAATTGTTGCACAGCTTTGTGACCTGTGCTCTGCTAAAAAATGCGGTCAGAATAAATGCAAAAAATAAAAATGAGCGTAAAGTGTGTTGCATGCTGATCTTTTGCGTTGGTTCCTATAATGGCTTAACGCGAATAGCGGAAACCACCAATTATAAAAATGTTCTTCTAATGGCAATTTTTCAAAAGTAGTATCAGATCGCATCGGGGAACAATAGTATCAAGGTTTATAAGGCCGCTTTTGTTAGTGGTTTACCGAGACCTCAGTGTAATTAATACTAGTACGAATCGTGTTTGAGATAAACCCGGCGACGTTGCCTGAAGAAAACCTGAATAATACGTGTATGAAGAATGGCT
This sequence comes from uncultured Chitinophagaceae bacterium, assembly GCA_963728145.1. GTDB lineage: Bacteria > Bacteroidota > Bacteroidia > Chitinophagales > Chitinophagaceae > CAVSJA01. The sequence continues at coordinate 241,750 of CAVSJA010000001.1, forward strand.
ATAAATTAGTAATCTTAATACAGAGATTTTATAACGCCCTAATTTTTTCTAGTTTACAATCAATTTAAGGGTAACACACAGACTGCGCTGAAAGCGTAGAGAATGGCAATTGATTTTCAAACTCTGTGATTCATGCTTGCTCTGCGGGAAATAAAAGCTTTTCAAATATCCTGAGCATTGTTATGGTTCGGTGGGCACTTAGTTTATGAATTGGAGACTGATCGGAGAAATTGTTTACGTAACTCTTGTAACGGCTGTTCATCGTGAGCTGATCTGATAAATTCCAACAATCAATATTGCCGAAAACTCATGGATACAAATTCCAAAACAGCCGGCAACGAATTTCGCCAGTACGTCCAGTTATGGGCTCCGTCACGGACGCGGAACTCATGTGGGATGTCTCTTTTTCGCATGGCAATATGAACCAGTGAATTGCCTTCAAATAAAAAATCATCGTCGCCACAATCGATGTACCAGCGTACGGCTTTTTTTGTGCTGTCAGGGATGTTGTTTATTAATGCCAAAGCACTGTGCCGACGGTAATAAGCTGCAATAATCGTATCCGAAAGTACAGCATCGTTTCTCCGGTATGCTGCTTTTGCATCCTCCAAAGTAATAGGCCCGGTTGAAGCACTCAGTGGACAGGCCGCTGCAAAGAGTTCCGGGTGATGAAGGGCATACAAGAAGGATCCACCACCGCCCATGGATAAGCCGCTGACGGCACGGTAACGCTTTTCATTTTTTGTGCGATAGGTTTTTTCTATGAAAGGCATTAGTTCCTGAAAGAAGAAATCCTCGTACCGCCATTCACCCTTGATGTCATTGAAATACCCCCTGCGGCCTGTGTTGGCGTCTGGCATCACAATGATCATAGCCGTTGCAGTTCCTTCCCTGATTGCTTTATCTGTGATGTTCTGCACTTCGCCAAATTGCACCCAACCTGTCTGATCATCGCCGCCGCCATGTAGCAGATAGAGCACCGGATAGCTTCGCTGTGATGTTTCGTAGTCGGGCGGAAGGTAGATGGCGTACTTCCGATCCATATTTAGGATTTTACTTTTTACTGAAAGGTTGTCGTGCACCTTACCGCTTTGTGCTGTCGTCATTAATGGAATAGCCATTAAAAAGAAAATAAGTTTTTTCATACGCGTGAAATGTGGGAAGAAAATTAGGACAGAAATTGATATTTGAATTACTCTCGAATGATACCACATACTTCGCCCTGTATCAACTGTGCTAAGAACAGGGAAGGCTACACATGAGCGCTGAATATATAAAGATTTCGATAAAGATTAAGTTGAGAATGGCCCAAGAAATTGATCCATATATCGCAGAAGTCCGCTACAAGCCGGGGCAATCGTATAAACATTGTATTTCGCTGACTCCGCCACTGTCCTAGGGTTGAACGGGCCGACATTATCGATCATCCCCAAGGTCCGGAGATCTCTCACCCGCCGGTCCTTGACTCGCTTCACTCCGAACTATGGCGGGCTCGAGATGACGGCCAATCAAACGATGACGTACGCCTCGTTTCGACCTCGGTACACGCGTATGGTACGTCCAGAATTCACGTCGCTGTTCTAGAAATGAAGAAAGCTAGTAGTGTTCAGAAACTTACCTGCGATGAACTATTAAAAATAAAAGTGATCCGGGTTTATTTAACCCTTGTAAGCTTCATTTCACCTCTTTCATTCTTAACCAGGATCTCATTTTCATTTATCAATTCTGCAGTACTACTCAGTTTGATATCGTTAAAGGAAATAGTATAAGAAAATTTTTTCCCGTCTATTTTCCCATCCTCTAACTTAGCCTCACCGAATTGTGTTTTCCAGGTACCGGTAACTACATTTCCTTCAACCTTAAAAGTGTAATTGACTTCAAAAGTACCATTGGGTGTTTCACGGCTACCTTTCCAATTGCCATCAATAGCGTTTTGTGCAAAAGCTGTGTAGCATCCAAAGAGGAGTAATAAACTAAAAATGTATTTCATATAGCATATATTTTAATGTGATCAATGTAGTAAAAAATTAAAATATTTTAAAAATACAGTAAAATTGCTTTTGATCTGCCTGATTCCTGCTGCTATAAAAGTATTTACTACAAGTTTCTACTTGATAACAAGCCGAAATAAATAGATTTTCCAACAGTTGTTTACTGCATTCACAGTTTTACTATTTGAACTTGTATATTGGCTTCCTGTCTTCAAATTAAGGATAGAGATATGGCAAGAATATTTAAAATTTTTCTACTCCTTTAACATTCATCTTTACTGAAGTAACCCTATCCGGACTAGTCATGAATAATATCTTATTATTTGCTCCTGCAAAAACATTGTTGGTACCACCGCCGCCAGGAATCGTCAGTACCTTATTTCCATGTTTGTCATAGGCATTTAGTCCTGGTCCGCCGCTCACATAAATATTTCCTTTTTCATCAAGCGACATACCATCGCAGAAATTCAAATTATTAACAAGCGTCTGCATGTTGGAGAGTGTGCCATTGGAATTGATGTTAAAAACCTTAATTTGACCAGTACCATCATAGGTCCAATTGTTTACATACAGCTTTTTACCATCAGGAGTTCCGGTAATACCATTTGGCCATGTATCAGCGTTCCATCCCGCCATTGTCGTTACCCGAACCAGTGTGTGACTGCCGGGGGCCAGGTAATATACGTGACCGCCTTTACCAGTTGCAGCCTGTTCGGAGTGTGTTGGCTCCCAACTTTGTTTGCGGGGATCAGATGCATCCCAATAATCTCTCGGAAATATAGGATCAGTAATATAGATACCCCCATTTTTTGGATTGATCCATACATCATTGGGTCCATTTAATAGTTTGCCATTGTAATTATTTACCAATACTGTATGAGTACCGTTCGGAGCTATTCTCCATAGCTCTCCATGCATATCAGCACAAGCAATGAGGTAGCCCTGTTTGTCAAAAGCCATTCCATTAGAACGGCCGGTACCCGTTAAAAATGTAGTAATCTGCCCGGTAGATGCTTTCCACTTATAAATTTTATCATTGGGCTGGTCAGTAAAAAATACATTACCGTGTTTGTCAACAGCTGGTCCTTCTGTAAAACCAAACCCTTTTTGAATAGTGTCTAACACTCCGTGCTGGCTTGCTGAAACAAGACAATTGGGATCAAAAAATGTACTGCCGGTCTCAGGCGTGCAATCACAATTACCACGCGATCTTCCTGATGCAATTTCATCAAGATCATCTTTTTCAGCGTCAAGACGAGACATCGTTTTTTGTACAGGAAAACAGCCCTATGATGCATACCACACCCAGGAAAAAAAGCATGTTTCTTTTTCATACAACAAACAATTTTAAGGTTAAAATAAAGGCAATAACAATGGGTCAAGGGTGCAGAATTCTGCATCGAAAGGAAAATTATTTACTTTTAGAAGTAAAAACTACCAATAGAAACCGACGAGGAATCTTAAACAACGCTAATAGTCTTTTTGCCGGTTAACCACTATACCTACGTGTAAAGTTTCATGAAATGCCGTCGCCTACAAGTTTTATTATTGATCTGTTTTTTAAACAAAAAGCGTTGGTTGGCTATTATTTTTTTATCCCGTCATCATTGCCTTTATACTCAAACCAATCGTAGGCTAGCAACAGCGGAAGTTGGCGTCACCATCAGAAGTTCCATACAAGGCAAACAAACATCCCACGAATCCACCTGCTCTTTTTGTACTTAGGAATGATGCATCTACTTCGTCTTTCAGCAGTTTCCATTTATTCTTTTTCTCTGCAAAATAGAATGCATATGTTGATGCTTTCGCTTCAATCTTCAAGTACAATGATTTTGCTGAAGTGAGTGGCTGGGATGCTAATTGTTCTCCATTTTTATTTCCTCTCGAAGGTGATTTATACAATTGAACAACGGGTTTGCCATTCTCTATGGATTTACATAAAAAGTAAAAATTGTTTTCACTCTGGAAAATCATTAACCCTGCTTTCTCTTTTTCGGAGGTGGGCATAAAGTCAATACTGGTTGCCGCATAGCCTTTTAAATTATGTTGCCGGAATCCCAGGAAAGAGGGACTTTTTCTTTCAGATGCTGTTTGTGGCCGGAGTGACAATTGAAAGAATCCACTTTTTGCCGCTAGGCTATAGGCATTCGTTTCCGGATTTCTTAGGAACAGGTAACGATCATCAAGTTTCTTGCTTTTGAAATCATCTTTAAAAGTTACGTTGCCACCAAAAGGATTGTTTATTTTTTTGGTTAGTGCAGGAAAAGGAACAGGCAGTGTGTAGGGAACCTCCTCGTTTCCTTCCAGCATATGCGGCCATCCATCTTTCCATTCAACTGGCAACAGGAAGGTTTCTCTACCTGTATTATACAAATCATCGCCATAAGGACGGCAGGCAAGAAAAACAGCATACCATTTGCCATCAGGTGTTTCTACAAAATCGGCATGGCCAGTAGTGGTAACCGGGTTTTTCCGTTGTTTATCCAGGTGACGTTGTGTAAGTATAGGATTATTCTGGTAAGAAACGTAAGGACCATCTGCCGATTTACTTCTGAATACAACTTCTGAATGGTTGTATCCTGTACCCCCTTCTGCGCAGATAAGATAATACCAGTCATCTTTCTTAAAAATGTGTGGCGCCTCTATCCAGATTGGCTTTTTAGATAAATCAGTACCTCCATTCACCAGCAATTTTTCCTGTCCTACAACTTTCATTGTATTGATGTCAAACTCATACATGCGAATTGTGCGGTGACCATTGTACAATGGTTTATTATCAGGCGCATCACTGTTGTACGACTACATAAGCTTTATCATCCACAAAATCAATGGAAGGATCTATCCCTTTAACTTCCGGCAACCAGATAGGATTGCTCCAGGGTCCTTTAGGATCTTTGGCCGTAATGATAAAATTGCCTTTCTTATCAATTAAAGTACACAGAATATAAAACGTTCCTTTATGATAACGGATTGTTGGAGCAAATAAACCTCTTGATACCCCTGCATTTGTATGATCTAATTGTTCTTCTCTATCCATAGCATTACCGATCTGTTTCCAGTTAACCAAATCTGTGCTATGAAAAATGGGTAATCCGGGAAAATAAGCAAAAGTAGAGTTGGTAATGTAGTAATCATTGCCAACCCGGCATATACTTGGATCGGGATAAAATCCCGCCAGTATAGGGTTATTAAACGTTTGCGCTTTTGTTACTAACAGTGCTGCGCTGAATAAAGAATACAATAATATCTTTTTGATCATTCTTATTTAATTTAAATGAGTTAATAATAATTGGGATCAATTCTCGATTCATCGGCAGAAACCGAATCTTCTATGTGGAAATAATCAAAATAATCGTAACTACCCAGTTTCAAGTTTACTAAATCGTTGATTTCATAATAGGTACACCACCACTCGTATGCATGGTAATACTCTTTTCCATTTCATTTAATCACTAGAGTGTAGGTTTTCCCTTTTACAGTTGGCAGGTCATAAAGCATTGTCTCCTTCAACTCGGGCGGTGCAATAGTTGCTTTTCCTGCAATAACAGGTGCTGGTGTTTCCTCAACCTGAAAAAATGGATTTGAATTTTTACCAGTTGCTTTCTTCAATACATCACCCGTAACTGATTTCATTGCATTGGGAGTTCGCAATCGAAGATTACCGCCTAAATTCGATTTAATAACAACTTTAACCAGCTTTGCTTCCTTCCATTCCATACTCACAATTTCAAACCCGCCTATGGCTTTTATACCTTTGATACTTCCCATCGGCCAGGCACCCGGAAGCGCCGGAATTAAGTGAATTTCACCGTTTGCACTTTGCATCAGCATTTCAGTAATACCGGAAGTGCAACCAAAATTGCCATCGATTTGAAATGGCGGGTGCGCATCAAAAAGATTGTTGTACGTGCCACCGCCTCCGTCGCCACGTCCACCCTGAACAGGAGAAAGTTGGTTCTGGATCAGTTTATACGCATGGTTACCATCCAGCAACCTTGCCCACCAGTTTACTTTCCATCCCATGCTCCATCCTGTTGATACATCACCACGATGAAGGAGTGTGGTTTTAGCTGCTTCATATAATTGCGGAGTACGGTATGGCGAAATCTGGTTTGAAGGAAACAAACCGTAGAGATGAGAAATATGCCGGTGATTATCTTTTGGGTCGTCAATATCATCTAACCACTCCTGCAATTGACCATGCTGACCAATTTGCATTGGGGGCAGGCGTTTACGCATTCGTTTTAAGGTATCAACAAAAGCAACATCCTTTCTCAAAATTTCTGCTGCTTTTATAGTAGAACTAAATATCTCAAAAACAATTTGATTCGTCATTGTGGTGCCCGCATCAAGCGAAGAATGCTGATGTGCTGCAGGTGCATTTTCCGGCGACATATCCGGATTAATAACCAACCATTTTTTTGTTGGATGTTCAATTAAAAAATCCACATAAAAAGTGGCAGCGCCTTTTAGCACAGGATAAACAGAGGCAAGAAAAGTTTTATCCCCACTATACAAATAATGTTCCCACAAATGCTGACTCATCCATCCTCCTGCTGCGCTCCACACTCCCCAGGTGGCGCCATCAACAGCGCCGGTAGCACGCCATATATCCGTATTATGATGTGCTGCCCATCCTCTTGCGCCATACATATCCCTTGCAGTTTGCTGACCGGTAACGGAAAGATCTTTCGTCATTTGGATAAACGGTTCGTGCAATTCTGAAAGATTGGTTTTCTCAGCAGGCCAGTAGTTCATTTCAGCATTAATGTTGATGGTGTATTTGCTATCCCAGGGAGGATTGATCCTGTCATTCCAGATTCCCTGCAGGTTAGCTGGCTGGCCGCCAGGTTGCGAAGAAGAAATCAGGAGATAACGACCATATTGATAATAAAGAGTTACAAAATGCGGATCGTTTGTTGAATTAAAATTTTTCAGTCGTTCATCTGTCGGAAGATTAGCTGCATCAGTAATACCCAAATCCAATTTTACCCGGTTAAAATATTTTTGATATGCAGCGATATGAGCAGGTAAAATTGCAGCAAATGATTTCGAAAACGCTTTATTCAAATAATCCGCTGCTCTCTTATTCTTCATTTCCACTGATGTCCTTATAATTATTGAAATTGGTGGCAATAGAAATATAAATTGTTACAGCATCGGCATTATCAATACGAAGGGAAGTATCAGTTTCCATCAAGGACCCCCCTTCAGGTTTCATACGAACAATACCCTTGAAATTCACCATACCCTTAACCGTCTCATGATCGGAGGTGGTTCCGGAAATGGTTAGCTCTTTTACACCACCAGCTGCCGGGATAGTTTTAATGGTTGCTCTTTTTTGAGGCGTAGTAAAGGATGTGGTAAAAGAAATGCTGCCTGGCTTGCTCGCTGTAAGTCGCACAACAATCACCCGGTCGGGAAAAGAGGCTAATGCCTGCCGCGTGTAAACAACATCACCAACCGTGTAAGAGGTTTTTGCAATTGCTCTCTCAATGTCCAGCTCTCTGTAATAATTCGAAAAATTATCATGACCATCGAATGCAAGCTGCAAGCTGCCTACTGGTTCAAATTTTTGACCATGCGATTTTTTAGTGATGATGACCCTGTTCGCAATTCTTTCAGCATCTTTTTGTTTACCTTCAAATATCAATTGCCGTATTATTGCGACAGAATCCAATGATAACGGATTATCATTTCGGTTAGGACTGCCGCTCCAGACCGTGTGTTCATTCAGCTGAATGATTTCTTTGTCGGGATTTCCATAGATCATAGCCCCCAACCTGCCATTTCCTATTGGCAACGCGTTCTCCCATGTTTTACCGGATGGTTGCTTGTACCAAAGTTTTAAACCTGGCCTGGTTTGCGAAAAGCCTGTTATTGTTATAAACAGCAAGGAAATGTTGAATATTTTTTTCATTGCGCATCTACTGATTTCTAATAAGACTGGTCAGGCTACCACGTTTATTAACTTTCCGATATTGTCAATAGCAATTTGAATTTCATCGCCGGACTGCAAAGTAAATTCACTTCCAGGTACAATTCCCGTACCTGTCATTATAAGACATCCATCAGGAAAAGAACATTGTCGGTAAACAAAACTTACCAATTCTTCGGGTGTGCGCTTCATTTGGCTGATAGCAATTTGGTCAGAAAATACAGTATCGTTTTTCCTTTTAATGTCAAGATGTATCATCGTATTGGGGTCAAGCGGCTCTTCTGTTATATAAATGCAAGGCCCAACAGCGGCACAGCCATCGTAGGTTTTCGCCTGTGGCAGGTAGAGGGGGTTTTCGCCTTCAATGCTTCTGCTGCTCATATCATTTCCAATGGTATACCCAATTATTTTTCCAGAAGATGTAACTACCAACGTCAATTCAGGTTCCGGTACATCCCAGGTAGAATCTGTACGAATTTTGACTTTATCATTGTGGCCAACAATACGGTTGGCATTAGCTTTAAAGAAAACTTCCGGTCTCTCCGCCTCATACACTTTTGCATAGAAGTCAGCACCGCCGGATACTTTTGATTCTTCCTGACGTCCAACTTTGCTACGCAGGTAGGTTACGCCACAGGCCCATAACTCCTGTTTGCCAACAGGAGCTAAAATTTGCGATTCAACTACTGAATTTATTTTGACAGCATTTCCTGAATTTAGCAATAAAGAAATTTTTTTCAGCAGGTTGTCATCATTGATAAAGTTATCCCAATCTTGAATATCAGTTTCAAAAAAACCTTCATGACTTTCTGCAACAATTCCGTTTTTTGTTTTATACAGTCTCACTTCTTTTATTTTTTTAGTTACAACTTGTTTTCTCATTCATACTTAGTAATTTTTTATTCATCCAATACGCTTATTTAATTACTTACTTTCCGTTTACATCAACTAAACGACGTCCTTTTTTGACCTGTCGCCATTTATTAACCGGTCAATACTCAACATGTTTTTATCTTTTAATTCCGCAGGCAATAAAGATTGGGGCATGTTTTGGTAACATACAGGCCTTGTAAAACGATAAATTGCGGCTGTCCCTACAGAGGTTGTTCTACTATCAGTAGTGGAGGGAAACGGGCCGCCATGTACCATTGCACTACACACTTCCACACCGGTAGGAAAGCCATTGACAATAACTCTTCCGGCCTTTTGCTCAAGAATATCCAGTAGTTCTTTATACTCGATCAATTCCTCATTGCTACCATGAACAGTAGCCGTCAGATGCCCGGACAAATTTTCAGCTATATCCAGTATTTCTTTTTTTGAGTTTACAGGAATTATCATTCCTGTAGGACCAAAAATCTCTTCGCTCAATTGAGGATTATTACTAAATATATTGCTATCTGCCGTCAATAACACCGGTAATGCAATATTAGCCTCTATACTTGGTCCGGAACCGGAAAGGGCCAATTGCTCTACTCCAACAATAGCCAGGTGTTGCTGTACACCGGTTTTATATGCATTTAAAATGGTTGGTGTAAGCATTACTCCTCCGGATGTTTTTTCAAATGCAGACTTGAGTGATTGCTTAAAATTGTCGTCGTTGCTTTGATAAATCAACAAACCCGGATTAGTGCAAAATTGTCCCACACCCAATGTTACAGCTGCTGAATAGGCGGCGGCAATTTCATGTCCACGTTTTTTCATGGCTTCGGGCAAAATAAAAACAGGATTGGTACTGCCCATTTCTGCATATACCGGGATTGGTTCCGGTCTGCTTACAGCAATGTCATATAATGCCTTACCCGCTTTATAAGAGCCTGTAAATCCAACAGCTTTTATTAAAGGATTTTTTACCAATTGCAGACCTGCGTCGATGCCATTATCAAACAACAGTGAAAAAACACCATCTGGCATATCTGTTTTGCGGGCAGCTGATTGGATTACTCTGCCCACAATGGCCGAGGTAGCAGGATGGGCAGGATGGGCTTTTACAACCACTGTACAACCTGCTGCCAGTGCAGAAACTGTATCGCCTCCGGCTACTGAAAAAGCCAAAGGAAAATTGCTGGCCCCAAAAACAGCCACCGGGCCGAGGGGTATGTGCATAAAACGCAGATCAGGTTTTGGAACTGGCGTTCTTTCGGGCAAGGCAGTATCAATTCTTGCATCCACCCAGGATCCTTCTCTTAACAATGCCGCAAACAATTTCAACTGGTTCACAGTTCGAATTCTTTCTCCTTCAATTCTAGCCACCGGTAGTCCGGTTTCATTGCAACAAACGGTTACCAGTTCATCGCCAGTGTTCAACAGCTCTTCGGCAATGGTCGCTAAAAAATTTGCTTTTTCTACGCCACTTTTTTTTCTATATACTTGAAATGCAGCAGCTGCTTTTACAACTGCATGGTTTACTTCATCAGGAGTGGCTTTATAGAAACTGTATTCGTTATTAGTTTGTTTTACGGGATTATAAGAATAAAAGATTTCGTCTCCTGAGCCAGAATGTTCAAAACCTATAATTTGCAGTTCTGGTTTCATAAATTTTCTTTCTTTTTTTACAGGGCAATATTTATCATTGGTTGATTAAAGAAAGACCTGATGTAGATACAAAAGGTCTTGATTGCTTATGAAAAAAAACTGTTGCTTTAGGTGTTTAAGGATAGTAGTACCCAATCAATTTTAAATTGTTCATCCGTTTAATGTAGCTCAATTGCAATTATATACTTTGTTTTATGATTGTATTATTAAAAACCCTTGTTTCTTCAAGAGTTTTTAATACAGGTTGCTTTTATGCCGTGCTGCATTAATAAATTTCTTTATTACGGCGTATCCCAAAATACTCTTGAAGTTAATTTATCACCACCGATGGCTGCCGCTGCAGCAGTATAGTTAGCCGAATTTGCAGATCCTTCAATATCAGGATAAGACAATCTTCTTACGAACCCACCATTAAGATTATTATTGAACGTATTGGGACTTAAAGTAGGAAAACCAGTTCTCCTAAAGTTGGCAAATGCCTCTGTTCCGTTTCTGATATTAACAACCCAATATTGCGTGTTGATAAGCTTAAGTGCATCCGTTGCATTATATACCACTGCCGGGTTATTTATATAGGCCGCTATTTCTCCTGCCGAAATAGGAGTAGTTCCCGTATACAGAGCAGTATGTTGCCATATCGGCTGTAATTCCATTTTCATAATGAGTTTTTGCGGTAGCATCACCACCGGGGATCCAACCTCTCTTAGCTGCTTCAGCCAGCAATAAGGATGTTTGTGCATAGGTTACCCAGAACTCGGGAACGCCGGGAGCAGCTATTTTATTTACATTAAACTGTGAATAATTGAGTCCTGATCCCCTGGCACCTCTATAGGGGCTGCCCGGTGCTAATATCTGATCACTGGTAACTCCAATTGGAACTCCAAATTGATTAGCTAAAACGGTATCGGGGTTAATATCGTTTGCAATAGCACCCGGATCTGCATAAAGTGCTATCATAAACTTTGCCCGCGGATCGGATGTTGATTTTAAATGATTTACAAAAGGTTCTGCAGCATAGTTAAACTGAGAGAAGTTTCGCAATGCAGCATTATCACCCTGAGTAAAGTTTGTTCCATCGTTTTTAACGAAAGCATTATCAGCATTGGAAGTCATCACTCCGCCTGCAACTGCTTCCGCTACAATAGATGCAGCTTTGGTAGCATTCACTTTAGAATAACGCATTCCCAATCTTAGCAACAATGAATTGCCCAATTTTTTCCACTTGGCTACCTGGTCTGCAGCAGTTGCAGTTTTGGTTGAAGGCTGCGCATTGGTTCCATAAAAAAGATCAGCAGAAATAAATTCACCGGCAGGATCCAGTGCAGCTATTGCTTCTTTGAGTTCTTTGTACAGGTCATCATAAATTTCAGCATCATCATCATACTTTGGATAAAAAAGACCTTCTGATACGGCTTTCCCTGCTTCAGAGTATGGCACGTCTCCGTAGTTGTCAACCAATCCCATAAATAGTTGGGCCTTCCATATACGCATCATACTCAGTAAATTTACGCGAGCTGTACCAGGACCCAGTAGATTTATAGCCTGAATCAGGTTTTTTACCGGCGCTGCATTCCCATTAGCTCCATTGGCATAGGATTGATCCCATTTAGGATTACTATTTCCGTCAATATCGGCATTGAAATTAAAACCGGTATTTGCACCCGTGTTGTATGCACCCAAAAATTGCTGAACAATTGTATGTTCTGCATTCCACGTTCCGATATGAGTGCGCTGTGCTCCTGCAAATATGATAGCAGGATCAATTGCCGTTATCGCATACGGGTTGGTGTTTACTTCCACAAAATCTTTATCGCACCCAACCAAATTGAAGACAATGCAGATAAGGAGTATTCGTTTAAATGCGGTTATCATATAATTAAAATTTAACATTTAAAGTAAGGTTGTAATTACGTGTAGTAGGTAATGAGGAATTCTCATAACCAGCCCTGATATCTCCTGATGATTGGATGGCTTCTGGATCAAGGCCGGGCAAATCCTTATAAAGGATTGCAGCATTTCGGCAGGAAGCAGACAGTGTAAGGCCCTTTACAAAATTCAGCATCGATACCTTCTTAAGAAGGTCAGTAAAAGTATATGCCAAAGAAATATTTCTAAGCTTGATGAAATCTGACTTAAAAATAAAGGGATCTCCAATTTGAGCGTTTCTGTATTCTGTATAGAATTGCTGAAGATTTACCGGAGTGCTTGAAACAGTAATCACAGAAGTGTTAGGTAGCCCGCTGCTTTGGTAAACAGCAGGGAATGTCAACCCACCTTCACGGCCTTCCAACGACAGTTTGGAATGTCCTTGTCTCGTCATATTTAGAAGTGTAGAGCTTAAAACAGTACCTCCGAATTTGTAGTCAATAAGCACTCCCAAGCTAAAATTCTTATAGTTAAAGGTATTATTCCAGCCACCGGTAAACTTCGGGATTGAACTGCCGACTGGTAAGAAAACCATTGGTGTTTTCTGCTCCTGGCGTGGTGGAATTTGTACCCAGGATAAGTCCATTATTATTTACGACAATTTCACCTTTAGCATTTCTAAGATAGGTTCTTGTATATAATTGGTTCATCGCAAGCCCCTCTGTGTATCTTATTTCACCCAGAAACTCATTGCCGGTACCATTAAAATATAGCAACAACCTGGTTCCGCTTGGAGTGCCCACATCAAGTACTTCTGTTTTAAGATAGGCGTTATTCCAGGAAGTTGTCCAGTTAAAATTTTTGTTTTGTATTACCGCGTATTCAATCAGGGTTTCCAAACCACTATTCTTTAATGATGCCTGGTTTTCTTTTGAAGTAGTATAGCCTGAAGCACTGGAAAGATTAACATCTATTATTTGTTCCGTTGTTACTTTGTCAAATGCAGCAATATCCAAAAGCAACCTGTTCTTAAACAACCTTAGCTCAAGGCCAATTTCCTTTTCCTTTACAGTAAATGGCTGCAATAACGGATTAGGAGCGTTGGTACCGTTAATACTTGCCTAAAGTCTGGCCATTAAAAAGATTTGCATTAATGCCATAAGTCAGAATACCATCATAGGGGCCAACCGATGCTACGCTACCAACCTGCGCAAAGGAAGCTCTCAGCTTACCATAGGAAAGCCATGACATGTTTTTTAATAATTCTGAGAAGACGAAGCTACCGGATACGGAAGGATAGAACTTACTATTATAATCAGGATTTAAAACAGAGAACCAATCATTTCTGCCGGTAACGTTCACGAAGATCATTCCATTCCATCCAAACTCAGCCAATCCATAAAGTGAATTGAGGCGGGTTTGGTTATAATTGTAACCATCACCTGCGCCTTTGACCGTTCCATTCCTGTAAGAATAGAGATCCGGAACTGTAAAATTGGTGGCACTTTGGGTCATATTCCTGAACTCAGTCCTATAAGTATTTCCGCCAAAACTGGCCTCAACAGAAAATTTACCAAACTCTTTGCTGCCACCGATGAGGAAGTCCGCATTAATATCGGTCGTAGTGGTTTGGCTTACATTATAATTACCCCTGTATGTAACGGTGGGCGTTGTTGTAGCAACAATTGTGTTGGCGCCTGTACCATTCAATGCATATGATTCTGAATAATTGGTACCACGATCATAGTTGAATCTGCCCTGGGCATACAGCCAGTCGGTAATATCATAACGTAAGGTGACTGTTCCAAGAAGACGATTTCTATCTTCCTTGAATTTTTGACCTCCCTGCAATGGAAAGTAGGGATTATTGACTGTACCCTGGAATCCGTTTGTTCTCCATTCGGCCTCAGTAACTAGGATCCTTTGCATGATCCCTGTACGCTTCTAACGGCACGGAAATAGGCATCCTGGTAAAGAAATTTACAGCACCGTCACCCTGTGTACCTATTTGCGGAGGATTAATATAATCCTCATCCGCGTAGTTAACATTCACCTGTAACCTGAGTTTTTTAGCAATGGTGTGATTGACACCTATGTTGAAAATCGTTCTCTTATATTCGTTGCTGGGTACAATACCATTTGCATTTGTGGTTGAGATGGACGCCCTGAAACTTCCGTTGGGCCCACCACCTGATAATCCAAGTGTATTGGTAAAATTTGTGCCGCTTTGTAAAAAGTCGAAAAGCTGGTTAGGGTATGCAGAGTAGGGTCTCATTACTCCATCAAAATTCATAGTAGGTTGTCCATCCAATTTCGCACCCCAGCCAAATTGACCATTACCCTGAATCTGCGCGGCGGTTGTAAATTTGTTGCCTGCCTGTCCCTGTCCATATTCGGTCTGTGCGATTTCGTCCATGAAATTCAAAGCTTCCGAAGTAGTATAACTGGAAGTAAAATCTACCCCAATACCAGAATTTTTTGATCCGGTTTTGGTAGTTATAAGAATGGCACCTGCTGCAGCTCTTGAACCATAAAGCGCAGCAGCCGTAGATCCTTTCAAAACCACCATACTTTCAATGTCATCCGGGTTAATATTCGCCAGGTTATCACCCCGGTCACGTTGTTGGCCAGCTCCTTCAGCATTCCGGGTGCCCTGGTCCATCGGTAATCCATTAACTACTATAAGAGGTGAGTTGGTAGCTCCGGCAAAACCAACCTGTCCACGCAACCGTATTTGATTACTGGATCCTGCACCCGCAGCGGGAGGTGTAATATTGAGGCCTGCTACTCTACCTTCAAGGGATTCCGTAAGGTTGATGGTCCTGTGCTTAACCATGTCATCTGGATTAACAGATGTTGTGGAATAGCCCAGCTTTTTAGAACTCTTTCTAATGCCGAGAGCAGTTACTACGACTACATCAAGATCAGACCCATCACTTCTAATCATACTGACAGAAATATCATTTCTGCCATTTACTGGTATTTGCGTGGTCACAAACCCAACAAAACTTACAACAATTGTATCATTGCTTGCTGCATTAATGCTGAAGCTTCCGGCAGCGTTTGTTGCAGTAGTTTTGGATGTGCCTTTTACTGAAACTGTTGCCCCGGAAACAGGTTTGCTTTCGTTATCTGATACAGTTCCTTTTACTGTTTGCGCATAAACACCCACAGTAATAAGAAAGAAAGAGAAAAGCAGAAAACAAAAACGGGAATTAACTGGCGAAAATGCCAGCACCATTTTTTTCTTCATAATAGCAAGTTGTTTGGTAGATAAAGAAACCTAACAAGGCGTAACTTTTACGATACGATATTCAATATTATTACTGAAAAAAACTTCCAATAAAACACGTTGTTGAATTTTGTACATAATGCTACTTGATTTCATAGATATTTATGTTTTAAAGTACTTGTACATTTATTTGCTAATGATTGCTTGAATACAATGGATGAGCTTACTGCCGTGGCAACTAAAGTTGGTGCTGGCTCTGATGGCCTTATTTTTCTTCCTTATTTACCTGGAGAAAGGGCACCGATCTGGGACGCAAATGCAAGGGGTGTTTACTTTGGTATTAATATTAAACATGAATGCCGACATTTTATCACGGCAGTAATAGAAGGTATTTTATACGCGATATACGGTATTGGAAAAATACTGGAAGAGCATTGCAAGATCCACAGCTCGTCAATTAACGGAAGCTTTGCATCTATTCCTCTGTGTGCACAAATTATCAGCCAGTATAATTATTATAGTGTAGGATTGGTGCTTAGAGTATGAAATGTAAAACCTTTGTGCGATAAAATTTTAACTGGAAATCGTTTTTAAAATTAATCTGGCTTATGACTTCTTTAAAAAACTCATTTTTCATCTCTTGTTATATAGCAGCAATAATTTTATTATTGGCTTTTGTTTTTGCCAGTTACCAGGAAATGTATAAATGGGCTGGATGTTTGCTGGCTTTAGTTTTTGTAAGCCTTGCCATAGCAATGAATCGCCAGAAAAAGAACTGTCATGACAGATTAAAAATCATTTATCACTTTTAAATATAAGAATCATGATCAGGTATTTGTTGTTTTTTTTAATAACGATTAGCGTTGGACTGCAATCCAATGGCCAGCAGGTACAAATAAGTAAAGAAGAATTAATTGCATTTACACCCGAATGGAAAGGGGAACGTTTTCCTGATGGAAGACCTAAAGTGCCGGATGATATTATCCGCAGAATGAAACCTGTTACAATAGAAGAAGCATGGGCCATTTTAATTGGCGCAGGCTACCGGTATCAGATTGCAGATGGTTGGGAGCAAATCATCAATCCTGATAGTGTACTGGTGGGCCGTGCTTATACCACCACGTTTATGCCAGGTCGTCCCGATGTATGGAAGGCCATTGATTCGATGGGAAAGAAAGAAGGAAGGCTATCTCAAAACGTTTGGGCAGTAGAGCAGTTAACAAAAGGGGACGTATATGTTGCCGATCAATTTGGAGCAAAAAAGAATGGACCTACCATTGGAGATAGGGTAGGTACTGCCATTTATACAAAAACAGGCAATGGAATTGTGTATGATGGTGCGCTAAGAGATGTGGAAGGCTTAAAGGAATTCGGTGGCTTTACTTCTTTTTTTAGCAGCTATGATCCATCTTATCATAATCCCGGCGGTGGACAAAACAGGGACTTAACTACCATGATTGTAGGAATTAACCGACCTACCCGCATCCGCACGGTAACAGTAATGCCAGGTGATGTTGTGTTAGGTAAAATGGGAGTTGTTATTTTCATCCCTCCACATTTAGCAGAACGAGTGGTAAAAAGTTCAGAGCTTGTTCGTTTGGAAGATATGTTCGGACAACTCCGTATACGGGAAGGAAAATATACTGCCGGGCAAATTGATGCAAGATGGGCCGACAATATTCAAAAAGATTTTACTCAATGGCTCAAAGACAATGTTAACAAATTGCCTGTTGGTAAGGAACAGGTACAGGAAATTATAAAACAAAGAGAAAGCACCACCCGGCCAACTAATAGCAACTAGCGTCGAAAGGAGAGAGAGTTTCACCACCTTCCAACTTCTATCATTAACTCATTTTCTAATATAAAAAACTAATACAATGTCAAATTCAAGAAGATCATTTTTATCAAAAGCAGCTATTGCTGCAGCAATGGCACCATTTGCACCGTTGGCAACCTTTGGCAGGGGACTAGAGGAAGCTGTTGAAAGAACACCAATGATTTCACCACCATCCAACTTAAAGATCACCGATGTAAAATGCGGATATATTGGAGGTAGTTTGTTTGTCAAAATTTTTTCCGACCAGGATATCTATGGTCTTGGTGAAGGAGTAGACGCTATTGGCGGAACTTATCACCTGGTGCAAAGACTGGGAAGAAGCGATTGAAGGGCCAGAGCCCGTTTAACATGCATAAAATATTTGAACAGTTGCGCAGAGGTGCGCATTTCGGAGGTGGACAATCAGGTATGTACGTTGCTGTTTTATCTGCTATCGAAACTGCCTTGTGGGATCTGACTGGTAAAGCATTGGGTCTTCCTGTTTACCAATTGTTGGGTGGTAAATTCCGTGATAAAGTAAGGGTGTATTGCGATACTGCTCTTTACCGTTCTCAGTTCCCATCTCCGGCTGATTTTGCAAATGCTGGAAAAGAAGCTATTAAAAACTGGGGTTTTAATGCCTTGAAATTTGACATTGATTATGTTTCGGATCCTGATAAATATGACCGTTGGAACTGGACAGCCAGCCCTGGTGAAATATCCAGGATGTACAATCAGCTCGCTGCGGTACGTGAGGCAGTAGGTCCGAAAATTGATATTTGCGTTGACATGCACGGACGCTATGACCATGTAACTGCACAAACTATTGCCAAGAAAGTAGAACCTTTGAACCTGACATGGTTAGAAGAGCCAATTCCGGCAGAGAACTTTGCTGCATTTAAAACAATTTGTGAGGAAACCATTACGCCAATTGCGGCAGGTGAAAACGTATATCTCGGCCATGGTTTCAAGCAATTGATGGATAACGGGGTTGATATCATTATGCCAGATTTACAAAAATGCGGTGGCCTTGGAGAAGGACAGCGTATCGCCAATCTTGCTAATCTTTACTATGTTCCATTCGCCCCGCACATGGTAGCATCGTTACTCGGCGCTATGGCTTGTGCCCACGTTTGTGTAACAGTACCAAACTTCCATATCATGGAATGGCAATCTTATTTCCATACCAATAAAATGTACAGGGAAATTGTAACATTTGATGAAGAGAATTGGGTAAAAGACAGTTTCATTAAAGTATCTGAGAAACCGGGTATTGGGGTTGATCTTAATATGGAAGCCATGAAAAAGTATGCAACACCTAACGTTCCTTTCTTTGAGTAATAATTAATTAACAACCCAGTTTGTATGAGTACCCGGCATAGCTTTTTACAAAAAATATCAGTTTCGGCTTTAGTAGTACCAATTATACAAGAAAGCTAATAGTTGAACTCAGATCCTATAAACTAACACATTTAATGGCCTCTTGCTAAGAGTAGCCATCAAATGTATTTGAAGCTATAGCATCCGTTTACTGTTTTATTCTTCTTCATTTTTAATACTGTCATTTAAAATTGACCATACATGAAAAGAAACGTTGTTATCCTTTTATTCTTACTTAGCACTGCTTTTCGGCTACCCGTATTTGCTCAAACCATGTCTAAAGAAGAATTGATATTTCTTACTTCGGAGTGGAAAGGGGAACGTTTTTCAGATGGAAGACCTAAAATTTCTGATAGCCTGGTGAAAAGAGCAAAGTATATCATGATAGACGATGCATGGACTGTGTTGAAGAACGAAGGCTATTTAAACCAGTTTGAAGGCGGTTGGAAAACAATTAATGATACCCCGATGACAGGACGTGCTTTGACCGCTATGTATATGCCAAGCCGACCAGATGTTGAAAAAATTATCAAAGAAAGAGGAACCAAACAAGGAAGAAAAGGCAATACCAATTCATGGCCGATAGATATACTTACTAAAGGCGACCTGTATGTTGCAGATGCATTTGGTAAAATCAGCGGTGGCCCTATTATGGGTGCCACTTTAGCCAATTCTATTTACACTAAATCTGGCAATGGAGTTGTTTTTGATGGTGCAGCAAGAGATCTGCAGGAAATAAAAAACATCAAAGGATTTAATGCTTTTGTCCGTGATTTTCATCCGTCCTTTACGGAGGAAATGGTATTGATGGGACTTAATACGCCTATTCGTATTGGCAATGTCATGGTGATTCCAGGTGATCTGGTAATTGCAACAAGAGAAGGTGTTCTTTTTGTTCCGGCTCATATGGCAGAGCAGGTAGTCAGTACAGCAGAATTTGTAATTCGAAAAGATCAGTTTGGTTTTGAAATGGTACGTAACGGCAAATACAGTACCGGTGAAATTGATAGCCAGTGGAATGATGAAATAAAAACTGAATTTTTAAAATGGCTGGAAAAACATCCTGAATTAGGCAAGATGACCCGTGCAGAATTGGATAAGATGATGAGCAAAAGAACCTGGTAATAAAAGTGATTCCTTACGAATTAGGAAATTAAAAATGTCATCCCGGATAACTAATTAATACCCTCAATCAGTAAATCAATACGAAATCATGAAATTAACACGATCAAGAAAAGATTACCTACGGTACCCTTCTTATATTGCTGGTAGTATGCTTTTGCCGGTGCACCTCTACTTCTTCGCCAGAGTGGCAAAAGAAAAACAAGCAACTTATTAAACAATATAACCTGACTGAGCGAGAACTGTCAGGTCTGCCTGAATCTTCCGTCGAGTCCAATCTTGAATCAGGAAAAGTAAAAGGATTTAGATACTCTTGCAAGTGCCACACTTCATCCGGGCATAACTGCAAAAATTTTCTGGGGGAGTGGCAATATGGTAAGCCAATTGCAACTTGAACCTAATGCAAAAATTCCGGAAGAGGTATTAACTGCAGACAGATTTGTATTTGTAATGGAAGGTTCAATTGATCAGCTTATCAACGGCACAATGGTGAATATGATTGGCCAAAAAAGGGAAGAACCAGATGGCACCCACAGTGGTACACCAAGAACTGATTTTGTATATCTTGAAAAAGGAACTAAAAACTCACTTACAGCTGGTGCAACAGGAGCTAAACTAATTGAAGTATATAGTCCATTGCGCTTAGATTACCTGCAAAAAGCTGGTGTAAAAAACCTGCCGGCTGAAATAAAAGATATTGAATCTTTTCAGACACCTAACATTTCTGCTAATAAAGTATATGACCTGTACGACATCCAGCTTACACCACTTGCCACCGGCGCTCATTCAAGATTAGTTTCTGGAAAAAACACACAACTGAGTTTTATTTCGATGGATCCCGGATCTGTATTTCCACACCACATACATCCTGAAGAACAAATGATGTTTGTGTTGCGTGGTGAATGCAGTGAGATTATTCTTGATGGAGAACAGGCAATGAAAGCAAACAGTGTTGTGCGGCTTCCCGGCAATATGGTGCATGGTGCAAAAATTGGGGAATTGGGTTGCGATGCACTGGATATTTTCTGGCCTGCCCGTTCCGACTATTTAGAAAAGCAAAAAACAGCATTGGCCGCTTATCATGCTATCATTCCTGCTGATGCCAAAATAGAATTGCTGGTGGATGGAAAAAAAACAACGCCTGAACTTAATTTTAGTGAAGGCCCGAAATGGATGAATGGAAAGATCTATTTCTCCAATATGTACTTTGATCAGCAATTCAATGCAAGTCCGCAAAAAAGCTCTACGGTGGAACTGGATCCCGATGGCAGTTATAAAAATATAACACAGGGCAAAATGCAGACGAATGGATTGTATCCTTATAAAAATGGCAACCTGATTGTTTGTGACATGATGGGCCACAGGATAGTAGAAATGACCACTAAAGGTGAAGTTGTAAAAGTAATTGCTGATAAGTTTGAAGGCAAATCAATTGACGGCCCTAACGACGTTATAACAGATGCAAAGGGTGGTATTTATTTTACAGACCCGCAGTTTACGATGGAGCCAAAAAAGTTTCAACCTGGACGTGCAGTTTATTATGTTTCTCCTGAAAGAAAAATAACTAGAATTACGGAACCCAATGAATTTGCAATGCCTAACGGAATTGTTTTGTCGCCTGATGGCAAAACACTTTATATCAACAATTGCTATGACGATGAATCATGGTACCCTGTAAAAAGTGAAAAAGACAATTTTATTTGGGCTTATGACGTAAAAGAAGACGGTACTATAACCAACGGCCGACAATTTGCGAAGCTATTTCTTACTGGTAATGTAATGGACAGGAAAGCGCGTTCGTCCAGTGCAGATGGCATGGCAATCGATAAAATGGGCAATCTTTATGTATGCACCTATTATGGGGTGCAGATATTTAATAACAAAGGGATATTTGTGGGTATGATCAACTTACCTTCTTTCCCGGTAAGTCTTTGCTTCGGAGATGCGGATATGAAAACACTGTATATAGTAAGCTATAGCAAAGTGTATAAGATAAGGACTAACGCAGAGGGTTTTGTAAATTATTTATAAAGCAGAAATTGTAAATACAAAGATTTTTCATCACCCCAGTAAATCTTTTAAACAATCGATATGAAGAAAATTATAGTTCTCTTTTTTTTACTTTCCCTGTTTCTTTCTGGGTATGCACAAGAAAATAAACCGGTAACAGGAACTATTGAATTTGTTTCAAAAAAACTCTCCAAACTTGTAAATAGGGACGCAAAGGTTGAAATAATTGCAGAAGACTTTCAGTTTACAGAAGGACCATTGTGGGTGGAGAAGGAGCAAATGCTTTTATTGTCCGATGTTCCAGGAAATACTATTTATAAATGGACTGAGGCAAATGGTAAAGAAGTTTACGTGAAACCTGGTGGCTATACGGATACAGCAAAAAGAGGAGGGTTTATGGGTCCCAATGGGCTTACTCTTTCGAAGGATGGAAGATTAATGGTTTGCCAGCACGGCGACAGAAGAGTTGCAATAATGGATGCCCCACTCAACGCACCACAATCTAAATTTATTACAGTTGCAGACGCTTACAATGGCAAGAGATTAAACAGCCCAAACGATCTTTTTCTTACTGCCGGCGGTGATCTTTATTTTACGGATCCATCCTATGGCCTTGAAAGAGGAGCAAGAGACCCAAAAAAAGAAATTGCTTACCAGGGTGTGTATAAGATGGATAAAGCAGGGACAGTGACGCTGCTTGTTGATTCAATAGAGGCTCCTAATGGTATCGCAATTTTTCCGGATGGGAAAACATTGCTTGTGGCTAATTCAGATAACCGAAAAAAAATGTGGTATGCTTATGATATTGTTTCAAATGGCTCATTGGCTAACGGCAGGGTGTTTTATGATGTGAGCAACGAGAAGGGAGCCGGAGGATGTGATGGTTTGAAAATAGATAGTAAGGGAAATGTATTTGCAACAGGACCAGGCGGTATCTGGATATTTACCAAAGCTGGAAAACTGATTGGCAAGATAAAAATTAATGGAACAAGTGTTGCCAATTGTGCTTTTAGCGCGGATGGCAAAACAATTTATCTTACTGCCACTAAATATTTACTGAGAGTGAAGATGCGATAAATACCTGTTGATTGTATGCCCGAATAACAATTTGGTTTTTTGAAAAGTCAACGCTGGGTTATTCCAATTCTTTTCTTCCTGTGATAGTGTTTTTTACTGCTTCTGCACCAAGCCTTTCTTTAAGCTGTGTGAGGTATAAACTACGGGGTGTTACATGTTTATCCATTGATTCTATATGACCATTTGGTTTGGTGAGATCTTGCAAACCCGAGTTAAATATCACCGCATTGATGCCTATATGACCAAAGGAATAATTTTGGGCAGTAGGAGGTTGTTGAACCACAAAATCTCCCTCACAGTTCCAGAAAACAATATTAGCCCCGGCCCATCCAATAATATAATCCCAGAATCTTGCTGTTAACGGGGCTTTTACGTTGTCAAACAAAACCCCATTTACCCATTTATTATGGGGTTCACTGGTTGAGTAAGGATTTACTGCTTTGCAGTCGAGAAATACATTCCCGCTGGCTTCCGAACCTTGAAGAACAAATGAATGTCTTCCTTTTTGAGAAAAACACCTTTGTACCAAACAGAACTGTCCATTCATTTGATAAGTAAATCGTCTTGCCCCCATTCTGATAGAAACCGGTTCCCATGATTCACAATCCTGAACAGTAACCCACTTTGAACCGGCATTACTTTGTACTACGCTGTTGCCAAAATGAAGAGCGCTTACATTTCTTACCCATATATTTTTTGCATTAGTAATATTGATAAAGTTGAAATAATGATTTTCATCCGAAAAATATTCATCCCCCTGGTATTGAAATTTAGGATCTAACTTATCCCGATTCATATTTCCATAATTCTTTGTCCGGATAGATGGGTCGTACTCCGATATGCCCCGCAGATTTTCGATACCCACCTGATCAATTCTTCCGTCATCATTGTATTTAAAAATTTCTCCACCTCCCCAACGGTTATCTATGGCTGTAAAAATCGGCGCATCTACGGTAATTATATTCCCTTTAATGTCGGTAATAATTCTGTCGAAGTGAATATTGAAGGCTTTCCACCTGTTTCTGCCAACTGCAGCGCTGTCTTGTCCCAATTCTTTAATCCATTCTTCATTTCCAATACGACGAACAAGCACCTTGTCGCCTACTTTGAAATTTTTCGCAGAAACAATTGCAAAGCTTTTTGCACCAACAGCTACATATTTATCTGTAATACGCTGTTTGGTTTCTTCCAGTAGTTTCAACGATGAATCACCAGTAATATTGATCAATGCCGGTCTTCCACCTCGTTGCGGTGTTTGAGGCTGCGTAGTTTTTACTGTTTTACCAATGAGTATAGTTCCAATTTCGCTCATTCCTTCGCCGCGAAGCACCACACCGGAAGCTTTAATATAAATGGGCTTTTCCAACTCATAAATTCCCATTTTCAGTAATACACAGCCTCTGAATCCGGTAGCATCAGGAGGCAATGCACACACACGATCAATAGCTGCCTGCACATTATCAGCATTGTTTCCGGGCAATGGCCAAACCGTTTCCCTGATGGCTACGTTTGGAATAGGAACACCACCACCTTTATAACCCGCATTGGAGAAATCAGGAATTTTATTACCAAGGCTGTCCGGAACATATACAAGCTTTCCATCAATTCCGGGATAAACCAGCGATGTGGTGGGTGGCATATCCTGGGCATAGGACGAAAGAGTATTGCAACAAAAAAGACATATAGCCATCAAACGACTTTTCATCTTGAAAGATTTTAAGTCAATAATAAATATGGAGTATTGGTTCGTCTTACTTATTGCTGATCATCATCACCCATTACATCATAGCCACGCCATTTAAATTCTTTTGCCAAACCAGATGCACTTGGCCATGCAATCTTATGTTGCTCACTTGCTACCCATTTTCTTCGATTTTCTTCTGTATCAAATGAAATCTGAATCTGATAGTTATAAGTTGTTGGCTCTGCCTGTATCGTTTTAGCTATATCTTCTGAGAAAAGGCGTAATAATTTGGAACTAAGATAACCTTGCTGCACCGTCATAGCAGGTACATAAATAGAATAGTACATTTTTTCAAAAGCCGCTGCATTTTCTTTAGGAACAATAAAATCCATTTGCAATGCAATTGCTTTTGGTTTTAACAGTGGCTTTGATATGTTCAAACCTTTTTCTTTAGACGCAGCAACACCAATCACTAATAGCTCAAGCCCTTCTTTGCTATCGCTTGCTAAGGTTATCTTTTCGCCCAACTTTCCATAAAAAACATCATTGGCTTTAACGTTGGCTTTTTCATTATTGATTGATAAGGTACCAGCACCTTTAATAACATAATATACTTCCTCAATACCTTCCAACTGACGTGACCCGGTTGTACTGTCAGCGGGAATTACCAGGTGATCTACATGATTCCAATCTGTACTGAATATAGCAGGGCCAAAAACACGACGATATAGAATACTGTTGCCAGCAACAGATGGTTTTATTGGTTTAAGATTATTTTGCTCCAACCGGCTTGCTACAAACACAGGCACCCTGTCAATAACTGCACCCACACGGGAATCAGCAAGGTCAAAATTATCTGCCCGGCCTTTTGTTTTACTAACTGCAAAATTCAGCCAGCGAACAGGCTCATTGGAGGAATTATAAATTGCATGCGCATCACCCATCTTGCAAGGAACGATTGCAGGTGCTTTTATTTTTGATGTTCTTCCATTGATGGTAAATTCTGCTTCGCCATTTAAAAGAACATACATTTCTTCAATGGTATGATGGAAGTGATGGCCAATGCCTGATTTGGCATTGATAACACCTGAATGCAAATAGAGAAAATTAGTTGCCAATTCATTTCGGCCAATCAGTTGTGTGAATGCCATTTGTCCTGCTCCGGCATGCACAGCGGTTAAGGTTCTGTATTTTGAGGGGTCGTTGTGGACAATGCGATCCTTAACAGGTTGCGCTGCAGCAATAACCGCCTGTATCATCAATAAAAATGCAGATAATCGTTTCATATTGATTCGATGTTTTTGTAGTTCTTTAAAAATCATTTCCAATCTTTTCTTTCCTGCTATTTTCGATCCGGAAGGGCAAAGACTATATAGCCTTTTTTCAATGCGCCGGGCTTCACCGAATGATTATAACTATCGGGAGAAAAGTTTGCACTGGCATTAACTACTAAGAATTGTTTACCCTTGTAGGTATACATGGTTGGCTGTCCGTGTACTTCATTACTTAATGTGGTTTCCCATAATATCTTTCCATTGTCCGCATCAAACGCATAAAGTTTTCCTCCCTTAGCTGTCGCAAATACCACTCCTGTTGAAGTAATAACCATACCTTTTCTTAGCGTACCTCCCGGAGCCCCTTTGGATTTATCTCCTTTAACATAAGCGGAATCTTCACCAATCGGCATTCTCCATTTGATGGTACCTTTATTCAGGTCATAGGCAACTATTGATGACCATGGTGGTGCAGCCAATCCCATCCACTCCATACCATAATCAGTTGTATAACGATTTTCAGGATGGCTAATATCTTCCGGGTAATCTGACATCGGAAGTCCTCTGCTTGTATCCGGGTTTATTCGGGCACCACCAGAATCTACTATAGGACCTGTAGCTTTTTTATTGTCGCCCCTTCTTCCGGGGAAACTACGGGGAATACCACCCATATAACGGAACAATGAACTCATTGTTTGTTCGTCCACATGAGGGATGCCGGGCATTCGTCCACGGCCATTAAGTATAATATTCTTGAATTCATCATAAAAAATCCGTTGACCAATATTTGCTAAAGAAGGTCCTGTCAGTCCTTGCATTTTATCGCCATGGCAACTTTGACAATTAGTAATATAAAATCCTTTTACTTTTTTCCGGTCATTTTCCGATAGTTCAATTTTAGGTGGTACTACTTTGTTCAGTTTATAAATGGAAGCATGTTCCTGTGTAAGTATGTACATTATTCCCTTCTTCGGGTCAGAAGCTGTATTACCATAATTAGCTCCGCCTACCGCACCCGGCATCGTAATGGTTTCATGTTTATCAGACAGCGGTAAATAGAGACCTGATTTAGCAGAATCCAACCTCTTTAACCATTTTTGTTTTATACTATCAGGAAAAAATGGATTTAATGTTTCCTTTGTTACTTCATGACGGGTAAAATTTGGTAAGGATGAAATTGGCTGTGTGGGCCAAGCCTTTTCTCCAGGCATTTCACTAGCAGGAAAAGGTTTTTCTTCAATGGGGAATACCGGCTCTCCGTTGTCACGGTTGAAAACAAAAACGAAACCATGTTTAGTGGCTATGGAAACAGCGTCAATTTTTTTTCCATCCCGATTTACGGTTAATAATTGCGGAGCAGAAGAAAGATCATAATCCCAAATGTCGTGGTGTACTGTTTGATAATGCCAGATACGTTTTCCGGTGCGGGCATCCAAGTGCTACCAGGGAATTACCATAGAGATTGCTTCCAAGACGGTCAGCTCCATAATAATCATATGTTGGAGAACCCAACGGTAAAAACACAATACCTCTATCCTGATCAACCGACATTTCACTCCATACATTTACACCCCCTACATACTTATATGCATCTTTAGGCCATGTATCGTATCCAAATTCACCCGGGTGCGGCACGGTATGAAATGTCCATTCAAGTTTGCCGGTAACAATATTATAAGCCCTTATATAACCTGGCGGTGAAAAGTAACCTTCACCAGGGGCTGAACCAATTATTATTAAATCATTATAAATAACTCCTGGTGTCATGGCCTGCATTCTTCGAATAGAAGTAGGGTCACGATCCAGTCCTACCCGCATATCTACGTAGCCACTATCACCAAAGCTCTTAATAGATTTTCCGGTTATAGCATCAATTTCCTGAAGAGAATTATTCAATGTAAACACCAGGCGTTTGTCTTTTTTGTCTTTGCTTTCCCAATAGTTCAAGCCTCTTCGTGAAACACCTTGCAGATTTGTGTGAATCCAAATTTCCTTTCCGGTTACTATACTCAACGCAATAAGCGATGAATTTTTCCCATATACATACATCATTGTATCGACTACAATGGGCTGAAACATGTAGGGAATATTATCCTCCGTTGAATAGGTCCAGGCAACCTGCATCTGGCTAACGTTTTGCCTGTTAATTTCGGTAGCATCAAAGTATTTTGACTGATCTGGCCCACCACCGTATTGCGACCATGTAGTATGATTATAAGACGAAGAACCGGTATTACAGCTTAAATATGCAAGCAGGCATGATAGTACAATAGTTGTACAGGTAATTTTGGTTGGCATTTTTTTATTATTCGTATAGCAAGTATTAAATTAAACCGTTCCTTATTTTAACCCTTGTTGCAGCCAGCAAATTCGGGCAGATTTTTTTTGATTAATCGTTAGTGAAAAGGCCGGATAATTTATTTAAAAAGTAACTGAGCGAAATTGTAAAGATTATTTCTCCAAACCGGCCAGGTATGTCCGCCGGGATATTCACTGTATTGATATTTAATATTCAGCTCATCAAATTTTGCAAGCATGATTTTACAATTGTTATAGGCAATATCTTCTTTGCCACCCATTGCAATCCAGAAACTTTTTAAATTATTATTGATAGTTGATGCATTGTTTTTCATAAACTCATACTGTGGATCGGAAAGTGCTGGCTGATTGGCCCACCAGCCGGAACTGAATACGCCGAGATAAGCGAACATGTCTGTATTTCTTAACACCGGCATACAATGTTTGTAATCCACCCATTGATAATCCGGCCAGTGCTGTGTTGGCACTTCCTTTTGCGATTCGGTAGTTTTTTTCTACTACTGGCATCACAGCTTCTTTTAATTCTCTTTCAAAAAGTTGTAATGACCTTTCGCCAAAACCAGCTATTCCACCACTACTGAGATTGCCATCCATCATTACTACCAGCATCGGTTTGGCTTTTTTGGCTGCAATAAGATTATCAAGAATCAAATCTGTTTTTCCCTGTGTGGCCCAGCCTCTCTCATCTTCACCACCGCCATGTAAAATGTATAAAACAGGATAACTGGTATTAATAGCAGAGTCATAGGCCGGAGGCGTGTAGATGTAAAACTGCCGCCATGAGTTAGTGACCCTCGAAAAATATTTTTTAATGCGGATATCACCATGCGGTACATTCCGCAAGGCATAATAAGCACCACCACTAAAAGGAATTTCAATTCCACTGGCCATTCTGCCCATTCCATAGAAAGTTTCGCTTGCAGGATCTGCCACTGCAACACCGTCAATTAATCAAAGAATAATAATGAAAACCTTCACTGATTGAATCAGTAGTAACAGTCCATATACCGGCCGTATCTTTTACCATGTCATATTTTCTTCCCAGATCTACCTGCACTTTTTTTGCATCCGGTGCTTTGATGCTGAATATTACACGGCTATCGGCAAGTATTTGCGGATAAGGCGCTATTCCTGATATTAGTATGATGCAGGTGCACCTGCAACCGGATATTTGGAAAAGGTGGAAGGATCAACAGGTTTAAAAATAAGTTGGGAGAACATGTACAATCCATTCTTCCATACTTTAAAATCATGCCCACCCGGTTCTATAAAATAAATATGCGGTACATTATTTTGTTGCAGGTAGTCATGTGTTCTTTTGCTGAAGGAAATTAATCCATCACTTGCACCACAGGAAATGAAAAGCAGCTTGATTTTTTCTCTTGCTGCTTCTGCATTTGGAACTAACTCCTGAGGTGTTTTTGTATTGGGTGCAGAAGAAAAGCCACCTATCCACGCAAACTTATCCAGGTTACCCAAACCAAAGTTGAGTGATTGTCCGCCACCCATTGATAAACCTGCAATGGCCCGGTGTTCCCTGTCTGTAAATACAGGATATTTTTTTTCAATAAAGGGAATTAAATCATTCAGCAAATCTTTTTCAAAGGTTGCAAATGCCTGTACTTTATCCGGTGCCATAATATTTCCTGTGGCACGGTCATTTTTCATGGCTCTGCCATTGGGCATCACCACTATCATGGGTTCTATTTTACCCTGAGCGTACAAGTTATCTAATATTACCTGTGGTTTTCCACCGTTCAGCCATTCTTTCTCATCGCCACCAATGCCATGCAACAGGTACAGTACAGGATACTTATTCTTTTTTGAATATCCGGGGGGAGTATAAATCAATGTACGCCGAAGGGTATCAACTGTTTTAGATTTATATGTAATTGTATCAATTTTTCCATGGGCAATACTATCACGCAATACATCAAAACCCGGCTGCCCGGGTTTTACAGGTTCCTGTGAATGGACGGATATATTTACCAGCAATACATTTGCCAAAGCAAATAGTAATTTTTTCATTGTTGACGATTTTATTTGCAATGGTTTTTTATTATTTAAAAAGAAGTGGTGCCATTTGATAAAGGCTACGACGCCATGTTTGAAACTCATGTGCTGTACCTGGAGAAACATAAGTAGCAACATTAAAGCCGGCTGCTTTTAAATCAGTTTCAGCTATTAGGAATTTCCCTAACTCCGCGTTCTTCTTTGCTACCTGTGCTCATAAATATAACCTTTGGTTTCGCTTTGCCTTTTAATTCTGTCAGAATTATAGGTACCACCACTTAATAATCCCCAGTAACCAAATACATCAGGTTTAGCTAATGTTATAGTGTGTGTTTCAAATCCACCCATTGAAAGTCCTGCCATTGCACGATTATTTCTGTTAGCTATAGTACGGAAATGTGCATCAACATAAGGTATTAATTCATCAAGCAAAACAGTCTGAAAAGCTGCTACACCAGTAGGTTCGCCTGCAGTAACACCAAAACTTACAATTCCAGCTGCACCCATACCACCACCCGGAGGAGGAGTGCGACGATTTACACTATCTGGACGAGCACCACCCGGAGGAGGAGTAGGCCGGACGACGTCCATAGGCATACCAGTATTGGTCATACCATAAGTCATTACAACAATAAAAGGTTTTATTCTGCCTTCTGCAATCATATTATCCATGATCAGGTTAGTCTTTCCCTGAACACCCCACGAAGTTTCATTTTCGCCCCAACCATGTTGCAGATACAACACCGGATATTTTGTTTTGCCTTTTTCATAACCTGGCGGAGTGTAAACAAATGCAACCCGTGATGTGTTTGTACTTTTTGAAGGAAATAATATTTGTTGCATATTTCCGTGCGGAACATCTTTAAGTGCATAAAAATCCTGGTCTTTCGCAGGTATTTCAATGCCGCTTTCCCAACGTTGTGAGCCATAGAAAAATCCTGTTCCGGGATCATTAAAGGTTGCGCCATCTACGTTAATGCGATAATAGTGAAATCCTTCATCCATTGGCCCTGCGGTAGTGCCAATAAAATAACCACTATCCGCTTTGGTTAGTTTTGTTCCTCCCTGGCCACCAAGACCAAGACTTACCCGAACACTATCAGCATTTGGCGCATGAATTCTAAACCTCGCATACCCCTGGGAATTTACCTGTGGATATTGCTGAAACGGCTGGTTAAAAACAGAAGGTTTAAAATCTTCTATAATCGCAGGCTGGGATGTTTGAGCAAAACAGTGCTGGCAGCCAATAGTGAATGCTGCAACAATCGTTAAGAAATTTCAGTCTCATTTGTTTATTTTTTATCGGGTTAAAAAGTTATTTAAATATTTCCTGCAGCGTGACAGCAAGAAATTGTTTGCAATTCATCCATGTATGTCCACCCGAAACGATATAGGGCTTTACCTTAATTTTCTTTTCTTCAAACATGGCAATATTTTTCTTTACACTTTCATATAAGAAATCTTCAGTACCCACACTAATCGTAAAAAGTTTTAACTGCTTGTTTATTTTTTCTGCATCGGGCATCCAGTTCGTAAAATTTTTTTGAAATTCTTCTGTTGCAGTATAAGGTGCATACGAACAGATATAGGCGAACTTATCGGTGTTGGTTAATCCAATGTTCAATGTTTGTCCACCACCTACGGAAAAACCAGCTACTGCGCGGTTTTTACTATCAGTTAATACAGGATAATTTGATTCAATAAAAGGGATGATATCATTGATTACATCTTTTGTGAAATCGGGCATGGGTTTGGGTCTTACATTACCATAGGGCATAACAATGATCATTGGTTTAGCCAGCCCTTTTGCAATAAGGTTATCGGCTATGAAATTAGCATGTCCCACTTTTGTCCATGTTTCTTCTGTATCAGAACCACCATGAATAAGATAAAGTACAGGGTATTTTTTTTTGCTTTCCGGGTTAAACCCCGGTGGTGTATAAACAAGTAGCCGACGGGTGGTGCTTAATGTGGAAGACTTGTACAAGCGGTAACTGATTTTTCCATGCGGCACATTTTGCAGTGAATGTATCAAGGGAGTGTCACCTGGAATATCAATAATGCTGCGCTTGAATCGCTCGTTCGCAAATATGTTAGTGTTGTTTGGATCTGCCAACTCAACACTGTCAACCTTAAAACTGTAAGGATATATATCTGGTTTTACAGGCGGCACTGTTATGCTCCAAATGCCGGATGTATCTTTTGACATTGCCAGAGGAGAAGTCAAAAATTCTCCTCTTAACATCACCTTTTGTGCAGTTCGTGAATAGTAACGAAATGTAATACTGTGATCGGGATTTATGTCAGGCGAACTTATTGCCGGAGGTCGTTGCGCTGCAGCGTTAAAAAAGATAAAGCCCAATGCGGTTAATATATAAAGTGCTTTTTTCATTGTGCTGGCAGGTTTGATTGAAAGAGCAATTGTGCGGTTTGAGCTACATAATTTTTTACATTCATCCAGGTATGTCCGCCGGGAGTAATAAGCGTTCTATGGTTAATGTTTTTAGACTTCAGGAAGTCGATAAATTCTACAGTTGATTTGTATAAAAAATCTTCCTTGCCAACACTTACCCACAGCAGTTTTAGTTCTTTATTTGTACTTTCAGGATTTGCATATACGTTTTTAAAACTGCTTTCCATTTCAGGAGTAGATAAATAGGCACTATAACAGCATATCCAGGAAAACTTATCCATATTACCAAACGCGGTTCTCAGTGTTTGCCCGCCACCTCTTGAAAATCCACCAATGGCACGGCTATCACGGTTTTTTTTGACCCGGTAATTTTTTTCAACATAAGGAATCACCTTTGTGATAAGATCAGTTTCAAAAAGTTTTGCTCTTTTTACCGCATCCTCTCCATCTCTCGAAACAATATCTGCAGGTTTTGCTTTTCCTGTTTGCTCTGCTATTCGTGCCATAGGGTTTCCGTAAGGCATTACAATGATCATTGGCACTGCTTTTCCTTCGGCGATGAGATTGTCAAGTATCAGGTTGGTACGACCTACCTTAAAAAATATTTCTTCTGTATCTGTTGTTCCGCTGATTAAATAGAAAACAGGATAATTTTTTGAAGTGGCTTTATCATAACCAGGAGGAGTGTAAACAACCAGTGAACCGGTAGATCCTTCCACTGATGGATAATATTCATAAGTAACAGTACCATGCGGAACATCTTTCATAGAATGAATTAATGCTGTATCACCAGGAATATCAACCAGGCTTGCCTTAAATCTTTCATTTGGAAAAAAATCTACATTGGCGGGATCCATTACCGTTACACCATCAACAACAAAACTATACGGATAGATGTCGGGTTGTATCGGCCCAACTGTCACACTCCAGATACCAACAGAATCTTTGGTCATCGGAACCTGTGCAGCCCCAAACTGGCTACCACCCAGCAATACTTGTTTAGCAGAAGGTGCCAGGTAGCTAAACGTAACTTTTTTATCGGCGTGAACCCGGGGTGAGATTACAAAAGGCCCCCTTGGCGGTTGGCTGATACACAACATTGTAAATGCAAAGCATCAGAAATATCAGAAGTAATCGGCTAAATCGTTGTTTTGTACATATCGCATAGTAGATTTTTAGTTGGTTATCCATTTGCTTTTTTCATCCAAAGAACCAACGGTCCATCCATCCGGTTTGTTAAAGATGAAGCCATTGTAATGTTCCTGCACATGCTCACAGTGTATGAATTGCTTGTTGATGAGAACAGCAACTCGTGTTACTATGAATCAAAAAAGCATTCAGATTTAATTATTTGTTGCATAAATGACAACGATGTAAATACATTGAAAGCGTCGCCAGAAAATAAATGTCATTTTAACTTTTATAATTTAAAATAAAACTAATGATATTAAGTAATAAATATGTTCATTTAAGTTCAGTGTTGAATTTTATAAAAACCCGGACTTTGGCATTTTTTAAAGAGAATAATCTTTGCTATTATATTTTAGAATTATTTTAAGGTATAAGCGTATAGAGAAGGATTGAATGAATCAACCTTTAAGAAACAGGTTGGTTTGAGAGGCATTATTGCCTGACCTTTCGGCAATGATGTGAAGCGGATGCTAAAGAACAGGATTTGAGGAGGACATTTCCATAATTTTAATTTCAGTATTCATGCCGTGCAAGAAGACATTGCTTTTTCGGTTAGATATAATATTCAACAATGGGCCATCGCTGAATGTGATGCATTTTTTTCCTGTATTCCTTTGATGTATCATAGCCCTAAGCTCCTCCCAATTTTACCAACTTATTGATCAATTTCAAAACCTGTGCAGCATCTGTTCCTATCAACAAATGAGATTTTGTGGGCCAGATTATTTGTATTTATAAGATGATATTTCGTATTATTTGGAACTTTCAAAATTTGGCCGGTAACGATTACGCTGAACTATGTCATTGGCATGGGCAACAGAATTCCACCGGCTGGGTTAAATACTTGTTGTGCTGCACACCAGGCGTGCATGTGTTGAGACATATTTTTTTGTTTCTCTAGAATTATTTTGAAACAAGCAGAGGATTTCAGCCATTTGCTCGTATTAAATTTTATAGCGGTTAGCTAAATCCTGGATTCACATGACTTTTACTGGTGCAGGTTATTCTCGAACAACATGAACACGGTTGTAATGGCCATGGTAGATCGACGGTTATTAGCCTGCTTCATTATACTCGAAGATTTGTTCTGCATAATGCCGGAATGAGTACCTGAATAATTCATTCGTGTACTGGCCACGACCAAAACTCTCTTTTGGTAAACAGATACATTTTAAAACCAAAAATTGAAACTCCAAGTATTGCAACCACTGCAGAAACTGTGATCTAAATCTTTAATCTGATAAAGTAACATGCAATTGAAATTAATGACAAGGCAATTGTTCAGAACATGGTCATTGGCAGCTTTGTGGGTGGCAATAATTTTAATGTTTCCAGACCCCTCTTCTTGTCAGACGCCGATTAAAACCGTACCTGATGGCACCGAAGGAGTGGTTCATATTATTCGCCCGGTGGATTCGATGGCGAAAAAACTACCACCGAACGAATTTGTAGGATCTGTTTCAACTTTTAAAGTTGGCCTTGGCTACATATTGGACGGCACTACATTCAAGCAAAGTGCAGTGTTCAAACAACAGATGGATTCAGCCGGTTTAGTTGTTAAATCTAAGTTCGAAACAAGAGATTTCCGGTTGCTGTTAAGTGGAATATTAAAAACTAAAAGGACTATTGCATGGAAATTTGCGTACATGTATGATGGCGAAGACAAGGTTTGGATGGTAAGGGAAACCGGGATCACCGTTGGAGTGCCGGAGTTAGCAGGACATATTTTTATTGGCCGTACAAAAGAGGGTTATTCGTTAGTCAAAGTAATGAACGGCCATTCACCATGGACTTCAGAAAGGCAGATGGCATTGGATGTTATTCCGATTTTAGCAGATGGTATAAAATGGTTTGGGTTTTTACCAAAATCGAGAGTATTCTGGAATCTTGGTTATTTTAATGATTTTGTTTCAAAAGGCCAGGGATTTTCAACCTATGCCTGGCAATATGTTGCGAGAGTAGGATGCCTGCCTTTTTATGATAAAGAAAAAAACAAAGTGCTGCATATAGCCGCCAATCTACGTTATGGCAAACCGCTGGAGGGAAAAATAACTTTAAAGTCGCGGCCCGAATCAAACCCTGCACCTCAAATAATAAATACAGGCTCATTTGCAGCCGATCATTCGACGCATGTTGGAGGTGAGATCTATTATAGTACCGGCCGATTCTTGTTAGGTTCAGAGGTTATGATGCATAGGTTCAATGCAAGTGATGCTGAGGATCATAGCTTTGTTGGCGGAGACATAATTGTCAGTTATATGATCACGAAGGCTAAACGTCCTTATACTACTACTGGAAGCATTTTTGGGTTTGTACCGGTAACGACATCCATATTTAACGGAGGATGGGGTGAATGGGAGCTGGTAATCCGGTATTCCACCTTTGATCTCGAAGATGGATCCATACATGGAGGCAAATTTTGGCGTATAACACCAATGATCAACTGGTACATGACGAAATTTATGCGAATGGAATTTGTGTATGGCTATGGTGTTCTGGATCGGTTTAATCTAAGAGGGGCTGTTCAAATATTCCAGGCCCGTGTCCAGTTTACACTTATGTAATTTGTTATTTTCCTAAAGGCAGGTTGTTGATTTATTCAAAAAAAGGATAAGTAAAATTCAATGTGTACATCCTGTAGTGCATTCCAGGACTATTTTTAGTTAAAAGTCTATACAGTTGATCTGCGATATAATACAGTTCGATGTGTTAAAACAACTGCCGTAAATTGGTAATGGTTACCTGCCCGGTATCGGGTTTAATAAATCCACTCATTGGCTGAGCCAGGTCCATGGTTATATAAAGTATGGTGCATGCCAGAAAAGCAAACACTGCAATCACAATCCACTCTTTGCGTTTAACAGCAGGTGTGGTAAAACCACCAACAAGACAGATAGCTAACGCAAGTGTGATCAACATCAGCGAAATAGGTGCAGGTACTCCAAAGCTTAATAGAGCTTCCCGTTTAATGCCGATGTCAAACAAACTGGTTAACGATGCGGACATACCGCCGGTCGCACTACTCAGGTTAGGTTTTTTCGATTGTTCAATGGTCATGTTCCATAAAGCTCTTGCTGTATTCGACAACTCTTTCCTGTTTTTGGTGAATTTCTCTCCATCGTCAGCATAGTCATAATAGGCGATCCGCTCCTCCAGGTATTTCCGCAATTCGATTCGGTAGTCATTCCGTATACTATCCGGGAAAAAATCAGCTTTAATAATCGTATTTCTCAAAATATTGGCTTCATCGACAATCATCCCCCTCACGCTTTCAAAGCGGTTACCGGACTGACTGAATGTAAAGGCAAGCATAAATCCCCATAAACCAAACAAGGCACCCAGCAAAGAATTTACTCCACCTTTTGTATCACCTTCTTCTGCATGCCAGAATTTTTTTCTCATCCTGTTGCCCACCCAAAGTGCCAATAACATCAGGATAAAGAGGACAATGCCAACCACTGAAGGATCGATTTGTGATAATACTGTTTTTTTCATGGTTTAGTTTTTATTTGTAAAAAAATAGTTTAAAATATATTCAGCCTAAACTTTTTAATTCTTACCGATCACATTCATTTTACTAGCCGCTTTCCTTTTTACTAAAATCCATTTTCCTCAAAAAGAAATAACGGCAGCCAATATCCAAACTCCACTGATAGCGACCGATGAAATTGCCGAATATTCCTGCGCTCGGCGTGATCCAGATATTTATGCGCGGTGCTGGCGCATACGTCATGCGGCTTCTTAAATTCATAGACAAACCACCGTTAACATAATCTACAAACCACTCGGGCGCCAGGACCGACCAGAATCTTTTTGACCATGATTTAATGAGTATTGCCTGAATTTTTGAAAAACTAATCGTTGCTCTTCCTTCATCACCACTAACTGAATTTGCCTGCTGAAGTACCACGGAAAAGATTATTTTTTTCTTTGGAATCAGTGTGGTGTAAGATACAACAGGGATGAGCAGGTTCTTACCAGTACCCAAAATGGGTGACTGCGCCGTATTCAAACTGATTTCTATGGAGGCGGTAAAGGCAGACTTCGGTTTTTCAAAAAATTTATATCCAAGCAGGCGAAATGAAATATCTCCGATTCCCGATTGCCGGGGTTTAGTCGGAGTTATAATTGAATTATATATATACGGGAGATCTATCCTTGTAGTGAACCGCTTCCCGATCTTTACAACAGTTCTCAGCACGGTTTGATTTAAGTAAAAATCAGTTCCGTTTTTATCATGATGCTGCAGTTCATTGAAGACCTCTACTCTTGTAAAAAATTGCGAAGGATCGTCGGGGTTTGCTTTGGTCTGATTCGTTTTTAGAGTGTCAGCTGAAGTTTGTGCGTGCGTAGTGCCCCAATAATGCAATGCGAAAAAAAAGGGCAGCAGCTTCTTCATCTCCTGAAATTTAAGCGAGGTAAAAACGATTGGGATTTTGCTTTATGTAGAACCTGATGTATTGAAGCTATCGTGCTAAAAGAACAGCCGTAAGCATCACCAATCCAAGGGTTGAAATTAGAATTGCAGGGTTATTTTTTTTCCTTTTGCTTTACACGTTCGATTTCCTCAGCAAGAATTGGAACACCCAGATTACTCGCCTGCATTCCCTGTGACACACAAATTTTGAGTACTTCCATGATCTCCTCCATAGTTACGCCGAGGCGCAGCGCCGATTGAATGTGCCGGCGTGTTCCGGGCGCATACATATGTGTGATAGACGCATCGACGGCAATGCTCAATAACTCCGCCAGCTTGGGGGTGAGTATTCCACTAGTGTAAACAGGGAGACTTGCGGCTATGATCGCTTCTGTCCATTTCGGGTCAATATCAAAGAACGCGTCCCAGGCCGTATTCCATTGGTTTGCTGCTTTCATCTTATCACAGACAGGTGTAGACGCAGTTTTCTTCGATAACAGCTTTACTCCAGCAGCCTTCGCTTCTTCCAACAGAATCGGCGAACCCAGGCTGGCTGTATGGATCGACAATAGAGAGGCGATCTTGATGATCATCATGATCTCTTCACGGATGGCACCTGCTTCGAGTGCAGCACGAATGTGACGCCTTGTTCCTTCCGTGCTTAGGTTTGTACAGGCAACATTCACCGCAATGCTGATCAGCTCAATATCTTTTCGTGGAAGTACGCTACTGGTCCATGGATCATTGGACATTTTGAGACATTGGTCGATCCAAACCGGATCCCATTCGTGAAGTAAGGTTAGCGCATCCTTTTCCCAGGGTCCGGCTTCCCGTACAAGTTGGCTCATTGATTTTCCCACTGCCTTAACATCATTTTTCATAATATTTTTTCTTGTTTATTTTGTTTCTGGATTGTTTATCTCAGGAAGATTTGTCTTGTTAGAAGATTCAATCTTCCAGCGTTTGCACCCGGCACATAGACTCCGACAAGGAATAGCCTCTTTGTTCACCTTACTACTGTCAAAGGGAGGTGCAACTAAACTGTATTCGACTTCCTTGAATGGAAGAATGTCATTGTCAGGATAATTTTCTTCCATATTTAACCATGATAATGTTCCCGGCGCATCCGATTCGATAAATTTATCCAGAGAGAAAACATCCGGATGAACATTTAATGAACCAAATTCGATGGTATTTTTCATACACGGTTTTCTATTATTGATAAACCGATGAGTGAAAGTGAATAGTGAATGGTGAATAGCGAATAGCTCTCTCTATTATAACATGTTTCAATTAAGTTAGGGCGTCACTAACCACTAACCACTCACCACTCACCACTCACCATTCACTATTCACCATTCACCATTCACCACTCACACCTCCGGCTCCGGCATCGGCATTGCCAACGGGTCGTGCTGATAAACGGAGAAGATATTACCCTCTGGATCTTCTACTACCGCGTACCAGGCTGCCTTAGGCACAGCTGTTTTCGGATACACCAGTTTACCTCCAAGCTTCTCTACCCGCGCAATCGTTTGGTCGATGGAATCGACGTGCACATAATGAACCCAACTGCGTGGTCCCTGGATTGGTCGCCGAAGCATTCCACCGGCGATGCCAGGATTCTCGGCATCGCCAGTCTGGATTCGGAAATAATCTATTCCCGGTGCCTGTTCAATCTTCCAATCAAACAATTCTCTGTAAAACTGCGCCAGTCCTGGCAGACCCTCGGCGTAAATTTCGAAATGTGTCACAGATGCGCTCATCGTGTGTCTTATTTTTTTATCCCGCAGGTTTATACTCTGCTGAAAGCTGCGAGATCTTGATTTATTGTACTATTGATTTTTTAACCGCTGCTGTAGGCTCCTTTTTAACCGCTGCTGGTGGCACCATACAATAGGCCATTGGGTGCGAGTCGGAAATTTGCTGCACAACCGATTTCTTTCCGTCGGTATCCCAAACCATGAAGCCCTTGTCATCGTCTCCGCGATTGGGAGACATACCCAGGTGCTTCAATGTCTCATCGACGCTGTCGTATGTCACTCCGATTTTCATGATCTCACGTGCTTCTTTTGCGGTTGCCACTTTGCGACCGAATCGTTGGCAGAGATCTACAGCCGCTTTAATCTGATCAACAGAGGTCATACGCTCACGTTTGCTATTCCATAGATTGTCCTCGATACCAACCCGTACGTGCTGCCCCATGATAATGGCCAACGGTTGTGCGACTGCATTGATACGCATGCCGGCCCAGAACGTGACGATTGCACCCTGTGGCTGGCGTTGGAGCCAATGCATCCAATCGAATGGATTATGCCCGCATCCACCTCCGCCATACATAGTGATGTTAGTATTTAAAGGACCCATGTATGCACCGTGACGGATCAACCGCTCTACGATCTCAAGCTGATGCACATGCGCTAGTGTGAAGTAGGGTTGAATTCCAGCCTTTTTCAAACGCTTCAAATGCTCCAGGTAAAAGGCCGGACCAGCGTCAGTGTACATTCCGGCGTAGGCTGCAATTACTTTAGGATCTTCCAGATGCGTTCCCTTCACGTCCTCCGCCGTCCACATCTGTGTGATATCGAACATGGAGGTGCCGATGGCGACGGTTACAGTCTCTGGCTTTGGGTGAATTTCAGCGAGCATGTGGCGCGTATCGTAATCCAACCA
This sequence comes from uncultured Chitinophagaceae bacterium, assembly GCA_963728145.1. Taxonomy (GTDB): domain Bacteria; phylum Bacteroidota; class Bacteroidia; order Chitinophagales; family Chitinophagaceae; genus CAVSJA01. Next base: position 282,701 of record CAVSJA010000001.1, read on the forward strand.
TTTGGCTTTCGCGCCATCGCTTTTGGGTGAAAAGGCGATTGAGCCGCCTACCTGGATGATCATTTCTGGCACGGCTTCCTGAAGGCGTGTCATCATAAAATTGTAGTGTTCGATGTCTGCAGAAAGATGTCCGGTAGCCGGGTTGCGCACATGCAAGTGCAAGAGCCTGGCTCCTGCATTATAACAATCCACCGCTGATTGCACCTGTTCGTCCCAGGTTACCGGAATATCAGGTGCGTCGCCGGGAAGCCAGGTTGGCCCATACGGCGCCGCGGTTATGATAAGAGGTTTCATGTTTTCTGGATACAGAGAGTCGTCGGTAAAATGCATAACTCAAAGTTTAATGGTTAATGAAAAAATGTTAAGTTCCTTTTATATGGGTTTAATGATTATAAATTGAACGGTATGTATTGTCCATAAAAACGAAAGGAAGTTGTATAGATGAAGGCTCTGTCGAAACTTGAAACTCTATTTTCCTGAAATTGACGTACAGTTTTACCGTGTCAATGCTCAGATGCTTTTTTATGAATCCCAGGGCCCATGAAAAATTGGATTGCCATTGGATCTCTTCTTCATCTTCCCTATTTTCTTCCAGCCATTCAGTTATTAATCTCCTTAGTGTTACTTCATTTTCATCGATATTGAAATACGCCAACAATTTCCTTATTTCCGCAGGTGAACAGTTATTGTCGAGGTATTTTCTAAATAGTTCCCGCATATTGGTATTTTTTTCTGGCGATTTATATAGTTAATACGCATCAGATAAAAAATACCTCTGCTTAGCTTTTTTTTATTTTAAAACCAGCCATTCTTTCACAAAAAAAGAGGTGTAGAAACACCTCTTGTCCAAAACTAACTGCTTATGAGAAAATACTTAGTGAAGAATATCTGGTTCATTTACTCTGCTGTGCTCATATATAAAAGCTTTCTTACAGGCTCCCTTTTCAACTGTTTAAAATAGCAGGAATGTTATAGCTTATACGTGTGAACCAAAGAAATGCTCTGCTCGGGATAATTATTTTTTTAGAAAAGAAAATATTTGGGGGGGAATAGTCAATAGTGAATAGTCAATTGTCATTGGTGAGTCGGGTACGGGCTATTCTTTGTTAAGCGAGTACCGACGATAATCGAAAGACATTTAATTGTTGTTTTTTACAAAGCTGTACTTAAACCCAAACAGCCAGGCTGCTCCATGGGGCAGATATGTTATGGCATTCTCATAATGATAATCATTCAAAATATTAGAGCCCTGTGCAAAAAAGCGGAGATTAGACAAGATCTGGTAATCGGCAAAGAAACCCACCCTAAAAACTGGGGAAGTTACAATTTCATAAGGCGTCCACGGGATATTATAAGGAGCGCGACCGTAAGCAACATCCAAAAAATAAGTTCTTAAATCCTGAGACTTTACACCATCCACTTCCGTTACATTTAAAGAAACAGAACCCCTGTCGTTTTTCCCGAATAGCTTGAAAAAACTATAGGTAATATTCAGGCCTGCCGTATGGCGAGGAAGATTATACATTCTTGAGCCAGGAGCTTTACCACTGAGTTGAGACAGCAGGTAGCTGCCAGTGGTATCTTCTACAGTTGAATTCATTATGGAGAAAGTACCCTGTATGCTTATTTGTTTGGTATGATATTCTCCTGAAAACTCCCAGCCTCTGTTCACGACCTGGGCCGTATTCACGTTTTTAAAACCTGAGATTGTGGAATCAATTGGATCCGGCCCCAGAATAATCCCGGTAATCATATTTTCCAGGATGTTGTCGTAATAGACTGCTTCAAATTTGAATTTGCCTTTTTTGTCATAAAGCTCCAGTCCATAATCAAATCCCTGCTGGCTCTGAGGCTTTATGTCGGGGTTGGCGTAAAGCACGGTGAAACCATTTGGTGGCCGACCAAACCTGTCGCTATAAGAAGGTGCTGTAATTCCCTTGCCCCAGGAAATTCTCGGTTTGATGGTCAACGATCTTGTATCAAAATTGGTAGTGAGGCCAAGCCGTGGATTCAATGCGGCGGTAAACAATTCATTTTTTTCATAACGCAATCCCATCGTTAAATAAATATTTTTATAAGAAGGGTTGATTTGTACAAAAGCTCCATAATTTTTGTTATCCGGATCCTTATCGAGTATGTTGATTCCACCAATTGGCCTTGTTAATATTACCGCATGCGAATAGTTCTTGAATTCGAGCCCACTCAAAATGGTTGCACCGAAACTTCCACCATTATCTGGAAAACTTAATGTATTGGAATAGCGGACAGTGGTAATATTTTGTTTTATGGTTTGATAAATTCTCTGCAGGTTGGTAATACCGTCTGCAATCGGAACCTCCATTCGGTCATTATAAGTATAACCTGCATCCAGTTTATTTACCCAGTATTTAGACGTGTTATGGGAAAGATTGATGCCGGCAATATAAGTTTCTGATATTCCGTTTTTATTGTCCGGGTTGGTTGGCCTAACGCGTAACCATTCATAAGCTGCAACACTCACACCGGGAGAAGGTGTTATGATGATATCCGTCCTGGGATGAATGGCCGTATCGTAAATCGGATTTCTTTCGGAATTCCAATTCTTTACATTATACCGGACAATTGCATTCACCTTGAATTTTCCAAGATTAGATTTTGCATCCATGTAAAAGCCTTTATTCTTTTCACCACCATCCGGAAAGTAAGCCCCAGCCGTTCTGTAACTGGCCCCCATGGTGAGCGCTACTTTTTGAAAGCCCGTTACCAGTTCAAGATTATGCAGTTGTTGAAAGGGATTTTTTTCGACCCATTTACTTTGAATGAAGCCTGCGCTGCTTGTAAAGTTTACAGCGGTCTGATTGGCTTTTCCGTTTTTTGTAAATATTTGTACAATTCCACCATTACTACCCGTTCCGTACATTGTAGACGCACCAGGTCCTCTCACTATTTCGATACGATCAATATTATTCTTATCCAATTGGCACAAATACCCGGAGCCCCCTGCGTATTCGATCCCATCGATATACACGGCGACAGGGGCGACAGAACTTGGATTGCCCGCGCCCCTGATGCTTAATGAAAGAAGACCCTCCGGAGAACTTCCCTGATCGAAATTGTTGGTGCCCGGAACCCATCCCCGGTATATCTGGTCGATAGTATTAGACGGTATTTTTTCCAGTGTTTTTGAATCTAATATTGTAACCGATGTTGCGTCGGCCTTCCGCCTTAATGCCATTAGATTTCCGCCCATAATAAATAATTCCATTGGCTTTATGTCGAGCTGCAGTGCTATATTCATTTCTTCTCTTTCCACTCTTAGTTCTCTGGTGATATAGCCTATCGAAGAGAATATCAGTATATCATTTTGACTGGCGTTAATAGAGAACCTTCCATTTTTATCGGCGATAGTTCCTTGTTTTTTCCCCTTTACCATCACGCTGACGTCGCCGACAGGATTGCCGTCGGCATCTTTTAGGGCTCCTTTTACCAGAAAGGAAGTTTGTTCCTCCTTGCTGAACTCAGTATCCTGTAATTGCTTTCTCGCAATAGTCACCGTTTTATCAATTAATGTCCAGGTAAGGGGCTGGTCTTTGAAGATCTCGTTTAGGGCAGTTTCTAATGAGGCATCCCTCAAGTTAACGGTTACTGGTTTTGCATCCAGCATCAATGCCTCATCGTAAAAGAAGAGTGTGCCGGTTTGTTTTTTGATAGTTGTAAAAATTTTTTTCAGGGGTACATTCTTACCGGAGAAGTTTACAGTCTGGGTTTTACCAGCAATTGACAATAATAACCACACAGCCATTATGAGTAGCCCCGCCAACTTCATAGCTCGCTAGTTTGGAGTATTCCAAAAGTACGCGCTTCAATTAGATATCTTGAGACTATTGTAATTTTTGAGCAACCTTAATGCAGCTTTCGATTTGAAAGGAAAAACTAATTAAGTTGTCTTGTTGTTGAATTCAGGTAGGAAGAGATCTTATTCCATCACAATCAGTTTTTTCTTTTCTAACCGGCAATGCACATTATTTGTTTCCAATAGTTGGATCACCTGTGATATGCTGAGGCTTCGTTGCATTTCTCCATTAAATTTTTTCTTGGGAATGGAACCTTCAAATTCTATATTTATATCGTACCAGCGTGCCAGCTGTCGCAGCGACATTTCGAGGTCGGCCCTGTCAAAAATGAAGATCCCGTTTTTCCAGGCAATAAACTGTTCTGCATTTGCCGCTTTATCGGTAATGATCTGACCATCAGAATTCAACTGCGCCTGTTCACCCGGTCTAATAAGACGGGAATCACGCCGAATAAGCCCGGTAAATTTCACACTCCCCTCCAGCAATGTCGTATTGATTGAAGGCTCATCGGTATAAGCATTGATATTAAAATGCGTTCCTAACACTTCAACTTCCGCCATGTCCGCAATTTTTACTTTAAAGGGTAGCGCTGTTTTCGCCACTTCGAAATAAACTTCGCCTGTAATGTCTACTATTCGTTCGCTGCCCGTAAAAGCTACAGGAAAATGAATAGAAGAGGCAGCATTCAGCCAAACCATGGTACCATCCGAAAGTGTTAATTGGTATTGACCACCCCTGGGAGTGGCAATACTGTTGTACAGAACATTCGTTGGTTTTTCATTAAATGATTTATAGGTCAGCTGACCATCAGCAAATTTTATTATGCTGCTGTTTCCTTGTTTAGCGATTGTGTCGTTTATTGCGGTTGTAAGGTCAACAATGGAGCCATCAGCAAGGGTAAGAATAGCTTTATTTCCGCCGGGGCCATACGTCAGTGCTAATCTTTTCGGTTTCTGCTATTTCCTGCTTATCTGTACCGGGCCTGTTGAGTGAATAGTAAATTGAGAACACTCCAAGCGCAAATATCACAGCAGCGGCTATTCGTATCCAGGACCTTCTAAATAAAGGCACTATTTTTCCTTTCCCGGATTGCAGTTGCGGCTGAATACGGGCAAAGATCTTATCGGTCGCAGGCTGCCACTGGCTCTCATCAGTATCTGTTTCGATAGACTCCAGGACATTATAAATTAACGCCCTGAGTTGCACTTCATCTTTCGGATTATCAAAATAGGTCATCAATGTCCTCAATTCCTCGGGGGAACATTGATTATCAAGGTATTTTTTAAATATTTCTTCCATACGGTTTTAATTCGAGCCATTCCACTAACTAATACGGATGAAGTCTGAAAATGCTCTGCTTGATTTTATTTTTTTTTAAAGAAATTATTTATGAAATCAGCCATAGGATCATAATCAAACTCAATACCGTACTATTTCTTTCAAAATGTGTGCGAATTGACTTGGTTGCTTTTACGATATGATCACTGATGGTAGACACCGAAATACCCAACAATTCACCTACTTCTTTATAACTCTTACGTTCCAGTTTACAGAGTCTGAATACCTCCTGTCGTTGTAGGGGAAGCGTCTTGATCGCGTTTTCAAGCAACACTGATTTTTCCTCATCTCCATGAGTTCTTCAAGCAGCCTGTAATTGGAAGTGGATAATTCTATTAACTCAGTTTCAAATTCCTTATGACGCGCAGCTTTTCGAAAGAAGTCATAGACTTTATTTTCTGCTATCTTAAAAAGAAAAGCACGGAATGATTTATTGGGATCAATAGAAGCCCTGTATTCCCATATTTTTAAAAAAACATCTTGTAGTATTTCCTCTGTTTGAGGCTTCCGATTTAAGCAACTTCAACAGTTTGCCGTATAATCCTGGACTATATAGGCGGTAGATTTTTTCAAATGCAAGTTCATCGCCCTGGAGCAACCGCATCAGCAGTTCGTTGTCTTGTTGCGCTGTGTCAAACACTTCCAGTTAGTTATTAAATGTCTACGAAATTAGCAAAATACAATGAGATCCCTTACTACTATCCTTCTTTTACATCGTTTTACTGTTAAACGGTGAAGATGCTTTCTTGAGGCTGTACCAACAGCTTTTTTATTTATCATCCTATTGTTTTGATAGGATTCATAATCATAAAAATCAAAAACACAACGCTTTACTAAAATGTGTTTAAGAGAGCAGAGGGTTTTTGCGGATTGTTCGTATTGGATATTGTAAGAATATTCAATAGAAACACCCATCATCAAAAAAAACCTTAACAATAAAAAATTAAATCATGAAGCACATTTTCAATTCGACTCTGGTAGTTATTATGATATCAGCCATGCCTGTAATTGCTTTGGCACAAGCAGACACTACCCGTGCAAAAAACGCAGCAGACTCTGCAAGTTTAAAAAACGTTGCTGACAGTGCAACAAAGGTTATTGCTGTTGATACAGTTGCAGTAAAAGATACCGTAGCAGTAAAGAAAGCAGATACCACGAGCATCGTAGCCACTCCGATGAACTGCTATAAGCAATGGTTGGATGTTTTCGCCGAACGTGGCGTTAAACCGCTTACAGATGGAATGCAGGAAGTGGTAATTGCATTTAAAAGCAAGGAAAGCTGCCATTGCTATTTGGGTAAGGTTGAAATATTAGGAGGAAAATTAAAAGCTCCATTGTTTGTTCAAACAGAGGGGGGCGAGTATAAAACTTTTGTTGCAATGGGAAAAAAGTTAGACGAAGACTTTATCACAGCCCAGGGAGATGGCTTATGGAATGTTACCAATGGCATGAGTGTTTTATTCCAAACTGTCGACCATGAATATGGCAGAGTATTTTTCTATAAATCGCTAAACAAAAATAAGCAGGCAAATAAAGAAGCTCCGTCACCTTCTGATTTACTAAAAAATTAAGAATGTAATATGTCCGATCTGCTACTTATAAGAGGATAGATATTAGGTAACTATAAAATATTTGAGTTCTATCGCTGATCGGCTTCAGGTATTTGGGCTGGCAAAATCTTTGTATTCCTAAGATTATTTAATGATCATTAATTATTGATGAATCCAAAAAATAATCTTTTATGAAAACGTTGAATGTTTTGAAGCTGTGCATTTTTTCATTGTTAATCACAGCATTAATTCCTACCGCCACGGCGCAAGACGATGATAAAGACAAGCTTCTCAATGATGCCAATAATGCCAGGGAGGAATTTATAAAAAAAGACCCCCTAATGAAGAATTTATTCGACAATTCTGCAGGGTACGTAATATTCCCCAATGTGGGGAAAGGCGCTATTGGAGTTGGTGGTGCGGCAGGCAATGGAATAGTGTATGAGCAGGGAAGGGCTGTAGGTAAAGCGAAGTTGAAGCAATTAACTATAGGTCTCCAGCTCGGAGGCCAGGCTTACCGCGAAGTCATTTTCTTTGAGAGCCAAGCTGCCCTGAATCAATTTAAGGGAGGCAATTTTGAATTGTCGGCACAAGCCTCTGCAGTTGCGGCTGACAAGGGCGCTTCGGCTGACGTAAAGTATCGAAATGGAATTATGATATTCACACAGGAAAAAGGTGGATTGATGTATGAAGCATCAGTCGGTGGACAGAAGTTTGATTATAATGCGTTTTAAAATTTTGTAATACTGTTATTACAGAAACAATTATTAATTAGTTCCGCCAGGCCTTCCGCCTTTCGCAGGACTCCGTGAGCAGGTGCCTGGCGGTTTCAATAACGATGAATTGGTCCCGAACATTTTAAAGCATATTGGGTATTAAGGAAACATCTTTCTCAAATCAACCATTTTCTGTTCTGCACGCTGAAGATTGATAAACCTCGCGTCGGTCGCCCCAGCTCCATTATCAGGTATAAGACCAAGTAGTCATCAAAGCAAAAGCTAAAGACAACACAACATTGCGGTTGCCGGGCTTGGTGCAAAACCTGCAACAAAACTAGAGATGAAAACTAAGCGCAAGCAGTACCACGAGGATCAGCAAGGGAACGGGTACAGCCCGGGCTGCCTCCCTTGTTGTGGTAATATTTTTCATGGTCGTGACCAATGATGCCATTTGATCAGCACGGGACCGATTGTCCGGGTTTTTTGCCAGGCTTGCTGTTTGGTTCCAAATACTTTTAAGATGCGCATTTGCATCATCCAACGCGGCTTTTATTTTATCAGGATTCTCTCCGGCATCATAATAATTGATACGGGATTCCACATATTGCTTGAAATGCGGCAAGAACAAGCTTGTTCTACACTGTCTGGTAATAGGTCACATCGCAAAATGGCCGTGCTGATAGTATTCGCTTCCTCAACAATTATTTGTCGCCTTCTCTCATGTTTTGTGCCGACATATTAAAGCTAAATGCGAGCAACAACGCCATGAGACCGAACAAGGAACCTTCGGCTGGTCCGAATGCATATCTCCTTATTAGGGTAGAGTTCGATGGAATCTCTTTCTTCGTCTATATCCAATCCAGTTCAAAGTAAAGACAACGACAAAGAAGAATTGTTCCAATTAGTACAGCAGGAAGCTGCAAGCAGACTTTCGCGAAGTGAAGCTCATGTTTAATAAAATTGAATCCGGGGTTTAGAAAAATAGGGGGTTGGAGTAATTCGCCCTTTCTTGACTGCAATATCCTTTCAATTGCGTAAACAAACATATTAAAAAATTTCACATCACAAGTCGTTGCCCTAAAAAACAAAATCAGCGATTATGGAAATAATCGCTGATCACATGAGAAAACTAACTGTGCACAACCCTTATGAAAAGTCTTTTATCTATTTGGTTTTTCAATAATCATACATATGTCCTTCTTTAGTCATCAGCAGGCCTTCCTCACAACTCTGAGTATATTCCCTTCTTTGCATTTTCTGATAAGGTCCTGCTCAATCTCGTCAGGAAAAGGAGCTTCATGTGCATCGCCATTCTTTAATGCCTGTATAAATTCTGATGGATTCTTCCCCGTAGCCTTCTTAAAAGCCATATGAAATGTTGTTCTGTTTCCGAAGCCGCACTCAGCAGAAATTCCCTGGAGTGTCTTATACTTCCATTCTTCATTCATGAGCATCATCTTGCTGTAAGCAACGCGATACTGGTTTACATAGTCGTTAAAGTTCATCTTATAATAACTATTGATAAATGCGGAAACCTGGTGTTGCGGTACATGAATATCATTTGCAAGTTGCGAGATCGAATATCGCTTTTGAAGAAATGGCTTTTTCTCCATCATAAAATCTTTCAATACAATATGAATTTGATCCATCCGCTCCTGGGAAAGCACCCCCTCTTTTTCTTTTTCAATCTTACCACGGTCATTTCCTTTTCTAATTCCTTTGAATGACTTAATGAAAATTAATAACGCAGGTATTGTAAATAAAGCGGTGATTGCGTAAACCTCCCAGTTAGTCTGCATAACTAGTTTTTTTTGGATGAGCAAAAAGCTTTCATGTCCTTCTTTTTGGGAAAGATGGCAGGGTTAAAAACGCTATTAAAATTTGGGTAAGTGATTAGAGGAAGTACAGTAAGCAATTTCCTTCAACAAGCGTCAAAACCTTGTAGAATTAATTCTACCGTGTCCAATAAATGCTTTGGGGAAATTTGATATTATTCCAAAGTACTGCAATGATATGCGGCACGGAATGTTTTTGCTTGTATCGAAATAAAATGTAGTTAAACGAAATTAAAAACTCATTAATGGAAGGAATTATTTTGTCAGGTATATCAAAAGAAATTAACTTAAATCCAGAAGCAATACATTCTATGCAGCCTTGTATTTTAATTGCAGACGATCATAGTATGATAAGGAAGGGTTTAAAGTTGTTTTTACAACTCAGCCTTGGATATAATGATGTTCATGAAGTATCCACATGCAACAGTTTAATGAAAGAACTGGTTAAGAAGAAATATACCCATCTTATTCTTGATATTATTCTATCTGATGGAAATACCCTGGAAGTTATCCCGAACATAAGAAGGGTATATCCTGATTTAAATGTCATGGTGTTCTCTATGCAGCCGGTAGATATCTATGGAGAGGCGGTGAAACAATACGGCATTAATTTTTATCTATCTAAAACGTCAGGGGAAGAAGAAATGCTCAAGCTCTTGAGGAGATTCATAGAGAATCAAAAGCCCGTAATAAAAAATGCTTCGCTGCAAAATCAGGAGAATCCATTTTCTTCATTGGCGCCAAGAGAGCTGGAAATACTTCATTACATATTGAAAGGAATGGGCACGAAGGATATTAGTGAAACATTAAATGTTAAAATGAATACGGTTTCTACAATTAAGACCAGAATATTTGAAAAGACAAATGCAAGCAATATCAAAGAACTTATGGAACTCGCTTCACTGTATAACTTGAATTTCTGAGCCGGATGCCGTAATTTGTAGTTGTCACAACTGCTATGAGGCATCTTCTTATTCTACTGCTTTTTACTTTTATTCTACAGCAAAGGGGCTTTGCGCAGGGATCTCCCAAATTCCAGGTTCGTCACTACAATACAGAAAATGGTTTGCCGTCAAATGGCCAGAAGGGTATTCAGTGGGATGAGGCAACCGGATTTTTATGGATCGGCACGGAAGCAGGCATTGTGCGCTTCAATGGGATTGACTTTAAAACCTATTCCAATCTAAATACTCCATTCATAACTTCAGAACGGATATGGGCATTGGTTAAGAACAATAGAGGTGAAATCTATTGCATCGATGACAACCAAAATATAATTCGGATACAGAAGAATAAACTTTCTCTGTATTACAAATCTTTAAAAATACTGCAACACGCACCCCAATATGCAGTAAGGGTTTCCGAAAGTTTCCTGAATTACAAAATAAACCACCCGATAAATGAGCCTCACCCAAATGAATACACGAGACATGTTTTTCCGGTAACGGATACCGGCATGCTGTTTATTATCGATTGGAAAATTTATGCGCTTAACCGGTCAGATGATATTCCCCGACTAATCCATGATTCTGTAAAGATAAAATCAGGGTATAGGATAAAAAATGAGATATTCTTTGTCTCAGATAAGAACGAATCCTTCCTGTGTAACCTCGGCAATAATAAACTTGAGCCTGTAAAATTTAGTCGTCCTGCAATTGTTGAAAACAATCCTGAATACTATTTCTGGGAAAGCGGGATGGAGGATCCTATCATGATTAGCGGCAATAAGGCATGGTTGCTTGATTATGATGGTGAGTCGGTTTATGCCAGTGAGATTTGCAACCAGGTACCTGGAAATATTTTGTACGTGAATGCCCAATACAGCAAAGAAAAACGAATTCTTTTTCTCGGCACTGATTCAAAAGGCCTTGTTGTCATCAGCGAAAATCGGGTAGAAGTGCTAAAAACGAAACAACCACATGGCAGTGAGACAAAAGCTTACTATTCGCAAATTGAACTTCCAGAAAATGCTGTTCTAACAAGTGAAGTGCACGTTATTGGACATCAGGCACCCACTTCATACGCTCTTCCAATTAAAAAGAAATTCTTTTTCAACTCTTACGTAACGGACTCCCTGTTATGGTTCATTCAGCCTGTCGATGAATCAAATATTTATTATCTGAATTGCTACAACTATAATACTGGAACAAATACGGTATTTAAAAAAATACCCGTGACTGAAAAATTTACGCTTGTATGTTCCAAAGGCAATGTTTATATAGCTCTTGATAATGGCTTCGCTGTTTTGGAGAAGGATAGTTTGCGTTACTTATTCCAAAAAGAAATGGAAGCGCCCTTTAGTTTAGGTGTTATTGACATGATAGAACTGTCGCCAGGAATTCTTGCTGTAGCTACCTGTAAGGGACTAATAACTTACGATGTCAACGCGCTCCGTTCGGACACCTTGCTGAGTTTTCCAGGTTATTGCATTCGATCTCTTTGGAAATATAGAGATTATCTTTTCATTGGGACTTACGGAAAAGGATACTATGTATATAAGAATGGAAAAACTAAGGCCATGCCCATGGACAAGAATAATTTTCTCTCTCATGTACATTGCTTTATTCCGGATCAATTCGGCTTTTGCTGGATGAGCACCAATCGTGGTTTATTCAAATCAAATCTTAATGATTTGCTGAATGCCTTTGACAAAAACGAAGCAAGCGTGTACTATCATTATTATGGACGAAATGATGGAATGGAAACCACTGAGCTGAATGGCGGTTGTACACCCTGCGCCTTGCAAATGCAAAATGGAACTATTTCTTTTCCTTCGATGGATGGGCTGATTTGGGTAGATCCTCAAAAGAGTACTCCGATCTTACCCACCGGCGATATTTTTATTGATGAAATGCATGTTGATGGTAAAAAGATAAATGTAGACTCTTTGGCAGACAACGAACTCCCGGCCGACACAAGAGAAATATTAGTTCAATTGGGTTATCCTGCATGGTGTAACAAAGAAAATCTATACATCGAATATGACCTGAATAATTCAGGGCTTTGGAAGCCAGTTAATGTAAATAGCGATGCCGTCATTCGATTGTATGGATTGGCTTCAGGTAACTATAACCTGCGTATCAGGAAAATGACAGGCTTTGGTGTAAATAATTTTTCTTACGATCAGATCCAATTTGCAATTAACACGCCATGGTTTCTGAAATGGTGGTTTTTCGTTTTATTCGCGGTGGTTGCCTTTGCAATTGGACGTTTTCTTGTACATCTCAGAATCAGGCAATACCGGATCCGGCAAAAAAAGCTGGAGAAACAAGTGGCTGAAAAAACAAAAGAACTTCAACAAAAGAACGAAATACTGGAGAAAAACGATACGATTAAGACAAGGTTGATCTCGATCATCAGCCATGATATTGTTACCCCACTAAAATTCCTTTCGGTTGCCGGAAAGAATCTTGTTGAAAAGAAACACTTGATGTCTGAGGAACTCCAGGATGAAACTATCGGAGAAATGACCAATACCTCGCTGGAACTACAACTGCTTTCCACCAATATTCTCAACTGGATAAAATATCAAAACGAAAACCGCCGCCTGGCAAAAGAAACCTTTAATGTGAAAGAGTTGGTAAACCACGTGACTGGCGTCCTTAACTCAATGGCACATCAAAAGCAATTGCAATTATCGAACCAGGTTGAAGACAATCTTGAACTTTATCAGTTTGCCGAACCCTTGAGAATACTTATCTATAACCTTGTTTCGAATGCTATAAATTTCTCTGAGAAAGGTACAATTACAATACGGAGTCAGCAGGAGTCGGGCAATGTTATGATCAGCGTAACAGATCAGGGAATTGGAATGAGCCCGGAGCAGGTTCGTAATATTATGGCAGAGCAAATCATTATTACAGCAAGAAAAACCGATAGCCGGCAAGGAAACGGACTGGGATATCTTATCATCAAGGACCTCATAAAGATGATTGGCGGGGAGTTGATGATTGAAAGTAAGAGAGGGATAGGTACTACTGTTTCAATTAATCTAGCGAGTGGAAGAGACAATGAAGAGTATACATCTCAAGTTTAAAAATTTATCCCTCCAATGTCTTCTCCCGCATTTTGAACTCTTCAATATCAATCAAGGCAAGATATTTCCGGATCAATTCCTCATCGAATTCAGCCTTATGATTCATGTCATCGAGTAATTTTCGTTGATGGTCCAGCATTTGAAGATATATGCTTTGGAATTTTTTCAAGGAATTATCACCTGAGTTTATTACTTCTTCGATTTCTTTATTAAAGAACCTAAGCTCGGTTTTGAGTCTTTCCTGCAGATTCTTCAAGTGTTCATTTTTCAGTCCATCTTCACCAAATTCTTCTTCCAGAAATTTGAGCGAATAGTGAGCAATCTTTTTTTGAATGATCGTTTCCTGCTTCCGCAAGGGAATTAATGTGTATTTGTCTTCCAACTTTACTTTCCGGATTACCCAGGGCAGCGTTAGCCCCTGGAGTACCAATGTTACAAGGATAACTATGAACGTAATAAATAGAATAAGATTCCGATGGGGGAAGGACTGGCCTTCCGTAATGATCAATGGAATGGATAAGGCCATCGCCAGCGATACCACACCACGCATTCCTGCCCAGCCCAAAACAACTGGTCCCTTAAAACCTGGGTTCCTGTCTGCAACAGTAATAAAATGACCCGCGAACCTTGTAAACAAAGAAGCTCCAAAAGTGCAGAGGAATCTTGCAATGATCAGTGCAAATGAGATTACCAATCCATACAGGATTGCTCTGCCCAGGCTAATGTCTCCAAGCTGCTGTACAATGGAAGGCAATTGAAGTCCGATCAGAAAAAAGACCAATCCATTCATCACGAAAACAATATTGGTCCAAACATTTATCCCTTGAATCCGGCTTTGATAGTTCAACATACGTTGGCGCCTGCTCGATAAAAACAGTCCCCCACATACTACTGCTAATACGCCGGAAAAATGAAAGTATTCAGCCGAATAGTACATGCAATAGGGCGTGACAAGTGTTAATACAATTTCAATACTTGGAGTTGTTGGCAGCCACCGGTGGATTGCGTAGAAGATCAGGCCAACAAGAATGCCGATAAGTATCCCCATCACCACAACAAGGACAAAACGCAATGCTGCATCCTGAAAATTAAATTGACTGCTGATAACTGCTGCCAAAGCAAATTGGAATACGATCAGCGAAGAAGCATCGTTGAGCAAACTTTCTCCTTCAGCGATGCTAACAATCGCCTTTGGCACTTTCACCTGGCGCATGATAGTAGTTGCCGAAATAGCATCTGGTGGTGATACAATACCCCCTAATACAAAACCGAGCGCCAAAGTAAATCCGGGAATAAGCATATAGGATACGAATGCAATTGCACAAGATGTTATGATAACAATTGGAAATGCAAAACTGGTAATTACACGTCTCCATTTCCAAAACTCTTTCCAGGATACCTGCCATGCCGCTTCATATAATAATGGCGGAAGAAAAATAAAAAAGACCAGGTCGGGGCTGATCGTCACCCTTGAAAAGACGGAAATAAAACTAAGCGCCAGACCTCCTATGACAAGCACAATGGGATAAGCCACTCGTAGTTTGTTGGCGAGCATCACCAGCGCCAGTATGATCAGGATAAGAAATATGTATTCAATAAAATGTTGCTGCATGAAGTGATATAAAAATAACGAAAGGCTGGAAATGGTCTTTAAGTACTACTTGCATTATCCAATCAAGTCTTACCTGTGCGCAATTCTTGTATGCAAAATTTAAAGGTTCCTGAACTTAAGTGGACTAAGCTGCGCATGTTTCTTAAAAAAATTATTGAAGTGTGTTACTTCTGTAAAACCCAGGGCGAATGCAATTTCTGATACACTCCACGAACTGTGTTTCAGTAAAATTTTGGACTCCCGAAAAACGCGGTCAGCGATGATTTGTGATGTCGTTTTATCGGATGTTTCTTTTACGGCACGGTTCAGGTGATTCACATGAACGTTCAATTGCTTTGCAAAATCTGAGGGCGAACGGAAATTAACCGACTGATGAGTATCATCAATTGGAAACTGTCTTTCCAAAAGCTCCAGGAAGAGTGTGGCGATCCGTTGTGATGCATTTATCTGTTGCTTATCGAATTTATTTGCCGGCTGCATCTTCATTGCCATATGGAGCAACTCAAAAACGAGCGTCCTTAACACATCATATTTATGATTATAGTCAGAATTGATTTCCTCAAACATGCGTTCATAGACTGAAGTCACCGCTTTCACGTTTTCATTTGACAATTCAAACACGTGTAGTCCGTTGGGTTGATACACCTCATATTGATTGAGATTGCCAAATTGATGGAAGAAATGTTGATTAAACACACAGAAAAAACCTCCTGTAATCTTTTCCAGGTGCTCATACTTGTAAGGGATTTGCGGATTTGAAAATGTCAACGCCTGCTTTTGAATCTCAACAACTTTATCGGCGTAATACATTTTGCTGCCCCCGATTATCAACATGATCTTATAAAAATCCCGCCGTTTATAGGGTGGGGGCTGGGCATTTTCTCCAACAAAAGGTTCGAGCTTAAACACATTGAAATGGCCAATATCATTGCGGAGATTCTCCGGTAGCCAATTGAATTTTCTTTTGTAGAACTCTTCTATGGTTTCCACCTTAGCCATCTCCCACAAACTTACAGATTTCCTATTGTTCTTATTTCTCCGCATAAACTTTATTGAAAGAAAAAACCAGGCTTATGCTCCATATGAAATTTTTACTCGCGGTGATGTCTGACTCGATAGTTTTATTGAATATGGCTAAAGCGGATAGTGGAAAATTTTTCCTCGCCAATGCCAATGTTGCGGTACCATAGAAACCGTCTTCTTCGTTTTGCTTGAGGTAATAGACTTGTGGTGTAAACCTCAGGGCCAGATCCCAGAATAATTTAATATCGGATATAGTACTATTAAGAGTAAGGAAATGCGTATTGCGAACAGCTTCCTTATCAATTCCTCGTGAATACAGATAATAAACTCCAATACTGACATTTCTTGAGATAAAATAATTGGGCGCTAATTCACCCGCAAAATATCGTCTGCCAACAATTATTTCATTTGAATCGGGCAAGCTGATTACCGTTCTAAAATTCATTGCAGGATGGAGGCCTACTGTAAACCTGAATTTATCCTGCTGAACCAATTTATACCGAAACCAAAATATGAAACTCCAGGGTTTTCCTTTCAGTGAGAATCGAAGATCCGGTTCGAAACTAAATCGTTTGCCCATATACAGATTAACGATTACGGCAGGTTCGCCCAATGAAAAAGTAGGTATCAATGAGATGCCGTTATTGGTAAGAAAGAAAGCGCCTGCAAATCGAAACGGAGCCTTGGTGCTATCCTTTTGCTGGGAAAACGAACAATGAGCTATGACAAGAAAAACAATAATGAGAAATTGTGATTTGCTATGCATCTGACAGTTGGTTATGAATCATGATGCAAAGGGAGTAAATTTAATTTGGAACTAGCAACGGAAATCAAAGTAATAATTACGATTTTCAAATAATTTGAAATTCAGCTTTTTCTTAGTTTTGAACTACGCTTAAAAACCAAACTATATGAGACAGCTGACAATCCTCATTCTTCTATCCCACGCTTTCGCGTGCAACTCAACAAAAAAATCCCAGGGAAATGCTTATACGCTCAATGGTGTCTGGATTCCCACCAAACAGGAAATGAATGGTAAAGAACTTCCAGCGACAGTATATAACAATTATAAGCTAACTATGAATGATAGCTCGTATATTTTTGGTATTGCGCAGGAAGACAAAGGTGTCATAACTTATAGTAAGGGTAAGATGGACATTTATGGTAAAGAAGGAATAAACAAAGGAAAACACTATACTGCCATTTATAAAGTGGAGAATGGCATTTTGACCATTTGTTACAATTTAGCAGGCGACGTATATCCCGAAGCGTTCGAAACCAATAGCAAGCCGACACTTTTTATTTCGGTTTTTAAAAAAGAATAACAAAAGTTCGTCCCATCCATCACTTTTGTTTCTCATAGATGCAAAGCATAAAGCTGAAGATCGGGGGAATCATCAACATTGAATCTTGCATACCTGCAACTATCTCGAATTTGTGAGCGGATTCTGAAGGTGGTACGCGAAGAGTAGTATCAGCTGTTATGACGAAAAACATCTTCGGGCCTTCCCATTTTATTTTGTACACACCATACAGGTCCATACCCATTCCATAAATATGGATCTTCCGGTCATCGATGAAATGAATATTGTCATAAGCTCCAGGCTCAAGCTTCTTCATTTTTTCATTCTCATCCAAAAACCGATTTTTGTTAACGTCTTCACCTGCAGCAACTCTTTTGTAACGTAGGCCTGCATATCCCGTTGTGCCACCTTGAGAGATACTTGGAAATTTTGCCGTCGGTGCCATTGGCAATTTTTGAGTGACTGTATTGGAATTCCAAAATGATAATCCGAGAGCGGCAACCATTAAAATCATTATTGATTGTTTCATATACCGGCAACTTTAGAATGCATTCCTAAAATTACCGCCAAAACATCGCTCCCGAATCACTCTTTTGAGTTAGTAGACTGGTTGCAAATCCGCTCATAAATTTCAGACACTTATAATCTGCAATACCAACTAACTTGCGATTGAAAGGCAAGTATAATATGTTCGATTTTATCAAGCAACCATGGCCCTGGTGGGTATCCGGGCCATTGATCGGGTTAACTGTCCCCATATTATTGATATTGGGTAATAAGGCATTCGGCCTTTCTTCCAACTTCAGGCATATTTGCGCAGCCTGTTTTCCCTCGAATATTCCGTTTTTCAGGTACGAGTGGAAAAAAGAGGCCTGGAACTTATTCTTCGCTGCGGGTATCGTTGCAGGAGGATTTATCGCATGGAATTTTTTATCATACCACAACTTCAGCATAAATGAGAAGCTATTGAATGAGCTGAGCCAGTATGGAATTACCAATCATGCGCAATTAGTTCCTTCCGAAGTCATCAATTGGAGTTCTCTCTTTAGTTTGAAGGGCTTGCTAATGATTGTTGTCGGAGGTTTTCTTATTGGCTTTGGCACCCGATATGCTGAAGGTTGTACTTCTGGTCATGCTATAGCAGGAATGGCAAATCTGCAATTGGCTTCCTTCATAGCCACCAGTTGTTTCATGGCCGGTGGTTTTCTTGTTGCAAATCTAATTGTACCCTTAATTCTCAAATTATAGAATGAAACACGGCACAATTCATATAGACGATACAATTAAAACTGAAATAGGATTAAAGCCCAATGGAGTTTTGAAGGAATCAAATCCCGATTTCAGATTATATCCGAATATTAAATTCTTGTTTGCAGGAATATTTTTTGGAATTGTACTGATCAAGAGTGAGGTGATCTCCTGGTTCCGCATCCAGGAAATGTTTCGGCTCCAGAGCTTTCATATGTTTGGCGTAATAGGGACAGCAGTGTTAACTGCCATGATCTCTATCATACTCATAAAGAAATTGAAAATAAAGACCATTAATAAGGAA
Organism: uncultured Chitinophagaceae bacterium; assembly: GCA_963728145.1. Taxonomy (GTDB): domain Bacteria; phylum Bacteroidota; class Bacteroidia; order Chitinophagales; family Chitinophagaceae; genus CAVSJA01. Next base: position 301,503 of record CAVSJA010000001.1, read on the forward strand.
GAGATCTTCCTGCTCTCAAAGAAATTTCATAAAGGAAATATTTATGGTGGTTTATTATTTGGGTTTGGCTGGGCAATTACCGGTGCATGCCCTGGACCTCTATTTGCACAGGTAGGAAGCGGGGCCACGATTGTGCTGATTACCATATTGAGCGCATTAGCAGGAACCTGGACATATGGATTAGTCCGGGATAAACTTCCTCATTGAGTTATCTTATTCTATTTAAAGAAGTGGATTTGCTCTTAAATTCACCCAACAGGGGCAGTTGGACAAAGCGCAAATACTTTTACATTACGGATATAATCCTATAATCATTTCTTTATGCTCCCAAAAAATAAGCGGGCCAGAATGGTCAAATATGCGTGTTTGGTTGCTATAGCCCTCTGTTTCATCAAATGTAATAATACAACCGAAACGGTTTCGTCCGAAGCTTCTGATAGCCTGGGCTTGGTTTATGGACCCTACCGGCTTGTCAAACTACCAATTACCAAAGGAATCAGGATTCTCAATCCGATTCAACTTGCTTTAGGACCGGAACAGAAGCTTTTCGCAGCAAATCAAAGTGGCGAGGTGTTTACCCTGAATGATTCAGATGGAGATGGCCTTGAGGACGAGGCATTGTTATTTTGCAATGTTGGCGATTACAAACTTCGTTCTCCTTCAGGTTTTGCTTATAAAGGCGACACTGTCTATATCGGCACTGCGCAGGAGATTAGAATATTTTTGGATAAGGATAAAGACGGTAAGGCAGACACGAGCTGGACATTCTTCAATGATATTCCGCATAGCGAACATCCTTACGAGTGGACCAGTGCAATGAATTTCGGACCAGATGGTTGGTTGTACTTCGCATTGACTACAGATTCGTGGAATGCAGGCCCATCACCGGATCCCAAACTATACCGTGGCGCGATTATGCGAATTTCTCCGGATGGAAAGCAAGCCGAAAAGTTTGTCACTGGCATTAGATCCGTTAATAGTTCTGCATTCAATCAATCCGGTGATCTTTTCTTTATCGATAACGAAGGAGGCGGAAATCCCACTGAAGAATTGAATCTTGCAATCAGAAATTCATATTATGGTCATAATCCAGGCAAGTACAAAGGACATGACAGTACAAGAGAACCCGCTCATTCTTTCGATACAGAAGTAGCGCCCTCTGCAATAGTTTTCAATTCAGCGAATAATGATTTTGGAGGAACGGCCGGCGAACTCTTCGTTTCATTTTATGGTCCGACTGAAAGATGGAAAAGAGGGGGTATAGGACGCTTGAAAATAGAACGCAATAGTGATGGAACCTATCGCTTCCAGGAATTTGCTGTAGCTGATATTCCAAAACTATCAGCAATGGCATTTGGCAAAGATGGCTCCTTGTACATCGCGAATCATGGAATTGCCGACTATTGGTATAAATCAGTTGAGGAGAAATCAGGTGCCTTTTATAAAATAGTCTACGATAAATCGATGACAAAGTTCAGGACCAGGGAAAAGACCGGCGGCGACCTTTCTCCAAACTCCATTGAAGCAGGTAAACAGCTTTTTGCCGAATCCGCCTGTACCGCTTGCCATGCCATAGAGGGTGCGGAATTGTTGGGGCCAAATTTAAAGGGAGTCGGCTCTCGCTTATCACGTGAAGATATAATCGAAGAGATCGTCAATCCGTCAAATATCATCAAGGCAAGTATGGGCGGAATGAAGATTACCAAAAAGGATGGGCAGGTGCTGCTAGGACGAGTAGTGAATTCCAACGAGAAGGAGATCTCACTGATGCTGATAGGAAACCAGGTTGTTCTAATCCCGAGAGATCAAATAGCTAAATCTGAAAGTGAAACAAAGTCGTTGATGTATGAAAAACTTTTGGTTGGAATGAAAGAAGAAGAGATCAAGAATCTTCTTGATTATATCCAAAGCCTAAAATAACTTCTTCAATTACCTGATTCGGTTCAGGGCATAACCATATCCGGCATCTCCAACTCTCGGTGAGAGCGTTGAATCAAGAATGAAGAGTATGTTCTCATCAACTTTCCAAAACCACCTGAATTCTGGCGGCGCGCCTGATGTCAATTCATACACGATATGCGCTGGATCTAGTGAAGTTCCATAAATGATCCTTATTTCTCCTGAATTGGTAATCCTTTCTTCATCCCTGCCCACATAGACCCTGCCCATCAAATAAGTTGTAGGGAGTTTTGTTATTGCATCTTCATAGATCACAAGCGAAAATTTCAAACGTTCGCAATCCGCACAGGGAACCCTACTGCCGAATTCACCCATCACGGAATCACCATTTGCATTGGTTTCCGGATACCAGTGGGTAAGTGGATCGTCCTGGTCTTTTTTACAGGAAATAATCGATATTAAAATAATGGTGGAAAGAATTATTAGCCTTCTCATGGATGAGCATTTGACTGAATTCTAATTCTTATACGGAGGAGAAAAAAAGAAGGATGGGTAATTTGGAAAAAACAGCTAGCCGGGTTCCTCTCCGGCGGGCGGAGTTATGTTCAATTTTTGAATTAAATTGTACAGGATATTCACTTTCAATTTTTAGCCATGAAATCAGGATTTGCAATTCTGCTTACTTTATTTATTTGCCATTATTGGGGGCAAAGCCAAAATCTGGTCGAAACCGAGGGCGTCAACAGTTCAATTCACCGGGAAAATATCGGAAGGATTCGCTTCATGGAAAAAGCGATTGCAGCCGATATGGTTAAGGAATCCGATTATATTTCAAGCTTTAACTATAGTGAGAATACTGATTTCAATATCAGGATCTATCTCGATAATTCATTAACCAACTACTTACACAGGCTCGATCAAACATTGACTGTCCAGAACCTGGTTAAAAATGGAAATTATCAGTTCAGCTTTTATATCGATGACAAACTGGTTTATAAAGAGAATCTAAATCCGGGCGCGGGGTCGGCAGAGTATAAGAATTCCAAAACAAGCATCAGGGTTCCGCTGATCAGTCCCACACAAGAGGATTCATGGGGAAGATTCTTATGGAACCGATTCATGATTATGGGCGGAGAAGATGCGTTTACAGAGGGAAGGCACATGTTAAGAATGGAAGCCAGGCCATATCTTAAAACTTCGGAGGTCAAAGTAGGAGATGTCATCGCGAAGGGAGAGATTGAAATGATCATTAAGAAACCTCCGGTTACCGAATCACAAATTTCAATTCAAAAGATCCTTCCGGGCAGTGGCTGGCCTGGTTCATCATCTGGCTTCGATACAACATTGATCAGGGAACTGAATAAGAAAATTGCACAAAATGATTTTAAAGAGATAAAAAGTATCGTCATAATTAAATCAGGTAAACTTCTATTGGAAGAGTACTTCAACGGCGCCAATAGGGAAACCCTTCATGATACGCGTTCCGTGGGTAAGACATTCGCTTCAGCTATGATGGGTATCGCAATCCAGGAAGGGTTTATTAAAAATGAAAATCAAAAACTGGGAGAATTTTATGATCTGAAGAAATTCAGTAATTATTCCCCATTGAAGGAAAGCGTTACGATCAAAAGTTTGCTTACGATGAGTTCAGGGTTCGAAGGATCAGATGATGATGATGAATCTCCTGGAAATGAAGAAAAGATGTATCCGACAAATAACTGGGTAAAGTTTGCGCTCGATCTTTCAATGGATAGTTCAAAAAAGATAGGAGAGAACTGGGATTATTTTACTGCTGGCGTGGTGTTGTTAGGCGATATTTTGCATCAAAGGGTTCCTGGCGGACTTGAGAAGTATGCAGATGCAAAATTGTTTTCTCCGCTCGGAATAAAGAATTATCAATGGCAATACACTCCTCAAAAAGTAGCTAATACCGCAGGAGGAATTCGATTGAAAGCGGTTGACCTTGCCCGTTTTGGTCAGCTTTATCAAAACAATGGAGCCTGGAATGAAAAGCAGATCATATCAAAAAACTGGATTGAAAAAAGTTTATCGAGACAACTTCAACTACCCGGTGGTGAAAACGAATTTTATGGCTACCTGCTTTGGAATACCAGTTTTACCATCAACAATAAATCCTATGAAGCTTTCTACTTAAGCGGCAATGGAGGAAACAAAGTATACATTTTCAAGGATGCACCTCTTGGTTATAGTTATTACAAGTACAGCATATAATAAACCGTACATGCACAGGCAGGTGAAGAAAATGATGGACAGGTATGTCCTGCCCGCCGTTCTTAATAATCACGACTAACTTCGTATCAAAAGGAATTAATGCGAATTCATTGCACATAAAGAAGATAGAGGGAACACTTTCGGTTCCCTTTGTCAAATTTTACTTCCTAACTTCCGCCATTTCTTCTTTTGTTATTGCTATTCTTTCTATTGCTCGAATTGCCGGCGCTTTGGCGTCCACCAGAGTCAGAACCTGGATTTCCTGATTCATTTCCTGATTCATTTCTTGAACTATTGCCGGATTGTTTTCCTTTCCGTCTCTGATAGGCTTGTTCGTGAGGTTGTTGACTGACGCGGGCCGCATCCTGTCCACCTCTTTTCTTTAGATCGTCTGCCATAAGATTTAAGTTTTTAGGAGGACTAAAAAAATCGTTCCTTATACCATTACCATGAAGAAGACTGGTTCTAATCGTTATTGCTCAAATAAAGCAGAAATTCTTGCCCGATTCCTGCGAGTGCGTATAAATCCCAAATTGCCTATTTTCGTTTTTTTAAATTCGTACAATGCAAGAGATGATCGTTGAATTGCGGCACGTAAATGTATACCAGGGTAAGAACCTGATCCTGCAGGATGTAAACCTGACGGTGAGAAAGGGTGAGTTTGTTTACCTGGTTGGAAAAACGGGTACCGGAAAATCAAGCCTGCTAAAGACATTATATGGCGACCTCCCAATGGGAGAAGGCGAGGGGTCCGTTGTAGGGTTTAATTTAAGAGGGATGGACTGGAAGAAAGTTCCGTTCCTGCGCCGTAATCTTGGTGTTGTATTCCAGGATTTTCAATTGCTCACGGATCGTAACGTAAACGATAATCTCAAGTTTGTTTTGAGGGCCACCGGTTGGAAAGATGAAAAGCTGATGGACGAAAAGATCCAGGATGTGCTGGATAAGGTTGGATTGAGATCAAAGGGATTCAAAATGCCTTTTGAATTGAGCGGTGGTGAACAACAAAGAGTGGATATTGCGCGGGCCCTGTTGAATTCTCCCAAATTAATTCTTGCCGATGAGCCTACCGGAAACCTCGACCCCGAAACATCCGACGAAATCATGAATCTCCTGTTTCATATTTCGCGTGATTATGGAGCGGCAATTGTAATGGCTACGCACGATTATATCGTCATTAATAAATTTCCTGCGCGAATGGTGAAGACCGAAAGGGGTAGGGTAATCGATAACGCTACCATATCCATTGAATAAGTTGTTGCGCATTCTTCTGGTTATTGTACATCGCAGGAAGTATATTCTTTCTTAAACGCATTTCCTCTTCAGCAAACGGATGATTATATAGCTGAACAATGATGCTTTTAAATGCATCAGCATTGTTACCACAGTGACAGGTAGCTTCCAACCCGGTTCCATTAACCATCGGCTCGTTAACCACGCAATGTCTTCCATTAAACAGTGCGTTCAGCAATTTCAATTTAATACCGGTTTCATTGAAAGAGGGCAAAATATTGATCTGCGCCTTGCTGATCATGTCCTGCATTTCCTGTGGCGAAGGATCGGCAACCAGGCAGGTATTTTTTTTGCGATAGGCAAGTTTGTTCAATTTCGAAGATGGCTTCTTCCCCGCAATCACCAATGGAATTTTCAAATCGTTGAAGACTTCATTCAATAACCATCTTGCTGCTTTTTCGTTCTCAGCCACACTTAGATTTCCATGATACAGACAGAAACAACCGATTCCTTCTCTCGCTTTCACCTCTTCAAAAGGAAGAAAGACAGGTAAATGAAAGATATTCTTTGCCCCAAATTTCTCTTTGTACAATTCGATATCCTGCGGACTAACGGCAAGGATCAGGCATTTGTTTGCAATAGATGCCTCATACTTTTTGAGCAGTTTGCTTTCATGCAGGTAATAGAATTTGCGAAAGAGAGACCTGGTTGATTTGCTCAAATGACGGTAATACTGGTATTCCACATTGTGTAGCCGAAGAATGATTTTCTTTTTTTCAAATCTTTTATCCAGCAATGGATACGAACAGTGAACACCTTCTAAGAGGATCGGATAATCATCTTTTAAAAGATTCTCCAATAGATTATCATCTGCCCTGGATGAAACGATATAGGGCAATTGATACGATACGCCTTTGTGACCTTTTCTCCTGTGGTAGTATTTAACTTCCACGCAATACTTTTCTAACTCAGCTTGCTCGCCACGCCCATATTCAAAACAATGCAAATGGATTTTTATTCCTTCTTCATGAAGGCTAACGATTTTATAAAAGATATCGAATACGCCTCCATAATCTACGGGATAAGGAACATCCAGGCAGACGATATGTAAATGCTTTTCCAATTAATTCAATACTTTTTGATAGAACCCGATCAGTTCTTTTTCTTCATGCTGCCAGTTTAGTTCAAGTCTCGCTTTCATACAATTTTGTTGGAGGCGGAGGTATAATTTCTCATCCGTCAGGAGCCGGTTAAGGGCCGCTGCCAGTTGTGCGGAGTCCAGTTCCCTGGTTAAAACAGCAATTTCATGCTGATTGTTGAGTTCCCGATATACCGGGAAATCAACGCATAATTGCGGTATCCCTGCATGCATATAGTCAAAGAAGCGGTTTGCAAGCGAATAATAGTTACTCAATCCGCGGTCATCGAAGAGTGTGACGCCAATCCAGGCATTTAGGGTTATTTCCTTCAATTCTTCCGGCATTACCTTTCCCTTGAACATTATCTTTTCCTCAAGATTGTTTTCCTTCACCAGGCTCATGGCCTGCTCCATGAAATTTCCGTTACCACAAATCACCAGGTGAGAATTAACTTTTTTCATTGCGGGGATCAATGTTTCGAAGCTTCTTCCTTCGTTCACTGCTCCCTGGTAAAGAATAAATCGGTTATTCTTTACAGGTATTTTAATCTCGCGAAGTACCGGAAGATTTCTGATCACTCCATAATTGAGGCCATACATCTTATGAAATTCTTCCGCGATCTGCCTGTTTACGGTGTATCCATTCTTAAATTTCGGGACTGCAAATCTTTCAACCCTTTTCCAGAATTTGTAAATCGCCGGCCGGGAAACAATCTCCTTCATTTCACAAAAAAGTTCATGTGCATCATAAACCCTGGGTATCTTCCTTACTGCAGAAACAAAATAGCAGGGGAGAATGGTATCGAGGTCGATAGCTACAATCAGATCGATCCGCTTAAAAAGCAGCCACCAAAACAAACGAAAATTGTATTCGATATAGAACATTTTGCCCTTTGTAAACCAACAGGGTAAGCGCTTTTGACCAAAAGGTCGTTTGGATAGAGGAGGAGAATCGGCCTGCTTTCTGCCTACCAGCAGGGGATCGTAACCGGCTTCGGCTAGCGAAGTGCAGATGCGTATCATCCGCTGATCATAGATCAGATCATTGGTGACGGTCAAAAGCACCCGCTTCATGGTAGCGTTTGGAGTTTATTAAATGAATGGCGGTAACGCATATTTTCAAAAAGAGATTGAACTTCAGGCATGGCCAAAACGGTTTCTGGACATACATAATTTATTATAATTCAACTTCACTCCACTTTCCTGCCCACTTAAAGAGATAAGACATTTATTTTAAATGCGTTATCTGGCCTAAAAATCTGAAATCTACAATCTAAAATCAAAAATATTTTCCTACCTTCGCCGCCAATTATTTGAAGAATTTTATTTGGATGCCTTAAAAAAATTGAGATGCCTTATTTAACAAAAGAAAAAGTTTCCAGCATTTTCGCAGAATTCGGCGGTAAACCTGCCAACACCGGCTCTATCGAAGGCCAAATTGCCTTGCTGACGGAGCGAATTAACGGTATTTCCGAACACTTGCAAAAGAACAAGAAAGATTTCTCCACTCATCGCGGATTGATGCAGCTGGTTGGTCAGCGTAAACGCTTACTTAACTACCTCAGCAAGCATAACCTGCAGGGTTACCGCGCATTGATCGAAAAACTCGGAATCAGAAAATAAGTCCGGAAAATAATCATACGCTGTTCCCAACTCTGCAATAGTTGGGATTTGTCGTTTGTGATCAATACCCGAACAACCTATTAAATAGATTAAAAACTCGTCCTGGACTAAAGTGATTCTTCCCGCCTGTCACTTAAAAATCCGGGATCTAAACACGAAAGAATATGCTTTCACAACCCATTCAAGTGACATTTGAAGTCGGTGGTGGCCGCCAGGTTACCATTGAAACCGGTAAACTAGCCCGCCAGGCTGATGGTGCAGTAACCGTACGCCAGGGAAATTCTATTATGCTTGCCACTGTTGTTGCCAATAAGGAACCAAGAGAAGGACAGGAATTTTTCCCATTGGTAGTTGATTATATGGAAAAATTTGCGTCTGCTGGCCGTATTCCCGGATCTTTTTTCAAAAGAGAAGGAAGATTAAATGACTATGAGGTGCTGATAAGCCGGTTGATCGACCGTTCGCTTCGCCCCCTTTTTCCGGAAGATTATTTCTGCGATGTACAGGTTTTGATCACGCTGTTCTCCAGTGATTCCGAAGTCATGCCCGACTCACTCGCATGCTTAGCTGCTTCTGCAGCACTCGCAGTTTCCGATATTCCAATTAAAGAGATCATTTCCCAGGTAAGAGTGGCTCGCATCGATGGAAACTTTGTTGTTAATCCGATTCGCAGCGAATTGGCAAAAGCTGATATGGATTTCATCATCGCGGCAACTGAAAAGAACCTGATGATGGTAGAAGGAGAATCTAATGAATGTTCGGAGGAAGACCTCGTAAAAGCATTGGAGCTTGGCCATGATGCAATTAAAGTGCATATTCAGGCGCAGCGGGCATTGCGTGATAAAGTTGGAGCAAAAGAAAAGAGAGAATATAAGAAACCCTTGCAAAAAGAAGAAATCCAACAAAAGGTTATTCAATTTGCCAAGGACAGGATCTACCAGATCGCGAAGGGTGCTCATCCAAAAAGCTTGAGAAGTGAAGGCTTCGATAAATTAAAAGAAGAGCTCATTGCGTCTTTTGGTGAAGAACCGGCAGATGAAGATGTAAAACTGGCTAAGAAATATCTCGAGGATCTGAAATGGGAAGTTGTAAGAAATATGATTCTCGATGATCGCATACGACTTGATGGCCGCCAACTGGATGAAGTTCGCCCGTTAAGTATGGAAATTGACGTATTGCCTGCACCACACGGATCAGCTTTGTTCACTCGTGGAGAAACACAATCGCTCACTACAGTAACCTTAGGAACGCCATTAGATGAACTACTGGTTGAGAGTGCGGCAACGTCTGTATATTCAAAATTCATCCTTCATTATAATTTCCCGCCATTCTCAACAGGTGAGGTTAAGATGATGCGTGGACCGGGTCGTCGCGAAGTAGGACATGGTAACCTTGCCATGCGTTCATTGAAAAAAATGATGCCGGGTTCTGAATATCCCTACACCGTACGAATTGTAAGTGATATTCTTGAATCCAATGGATCTTCGTCAATGGCTACGGTTTGTGCAGGTTCACTAGCATTAATGGATGCAGGTGTTCCAATTCCTAAGCACGTTACGGGTGTTGCCATGGGGTTGATCACGCGAAATACAGACAATAAGTATGCGATCCTTACCGATATTCTCGGTGATGAAGATCATCTCGGTGATATGGATTTCAAAGTAACGGGAACGCGTGAGGGAATTTGCGGAGTCCAGATGGATATCAAAGTGGATGGTTTAAGCATGGATACAATGCGCCAGGCACTCGAGCAAGCTCGTAAAGGTCGCTTGCACATCCTGGAATCAATGTACAAGGAAATGCCATCGGCAAGAGAGGAAGTGAAACCACATGCTCCACGGATGGAAAAACTCTTCATTGATAAAGAATTCATCGGTGCAGTTATCGGGCCCGGTGGTAAGATCATCCAGGAGATTCAACGCGAAACCGGAGCAACGATCAATATTGAAGAAGTTGGAAATTATGGAGAGGTTAGCATCTTCTCCCCGGCAAAAGAAGGATTGGATAAGGCTGTAGCATGGGTGAAAGGAATTGTTGCTGTGCCTGAAGTTGGTTCAGTTTATGAAGCAACAGTTAAAGGGATCAAAGAATTTGGCGCGTTTGTTGAATTCCTTCCAGGTAAGCAGGGATTGCTGCATATCAGCGAGATCTCATGGAAGAGATTGGATACCATGGAAGGAGTATTAAATGACGGCGACAAAGTAAAAGTGAAATTGATCGGCATTGATCATAAGACAGGAAAATTCAAGTTGAGCCGCAAGGCGCTCATGCCTAAGCCTGAGGGCAGGCCGAGGCCTGAGGCGCCGGCGTCGAATGAATAGTTGATTGGTTAATTGGTTGACTGGTTGATTGGGTTGACAGGGTTAACAGGGTTGACAAAGTTGACGACAGAAGGGAATGTGAAAATGGTTTTGGATAACATAGATGAATCTTATTACGAATAAATAGTCAAGGTCTGTGGTAAAACCACAGACCTTTTTTGTTTACGAGTTACGTCCCGAATGTTCGGGATACGATTTCTTCAAACGCTGCTTTCCTTATTTAATTTTGGTCTCAATTTTGACAGAGTTATTTACACTTCAACATCAGCAGCTTCGGGACGTAATTCGTAATTCGTATCCCCGATCTAATCGGGCGACGTAAATCTTCTTATGGATGATTATATCAAAATACTAATTGAAAATATATCACAGGAACAAAAAGATATTCTCATTGCGCAATTGAGCCTGATTGGCTATGATGGATTTGAAGAAGGAATAAATTATCTCCATGCATTTATTCAGGCAGACAGTTTTAATGAAGAGGAATTATTAAATATTAATCCGCAGTTTTCCTTCAGAAAGGAGTTGATAAAGGCGCAGAATTGGAACGAGGCCTGGGAGAAGAGTTTTCAGCCTGTTGAAATAGACAAATTCTGCAGAGTAAGAGCAAACTTTCATGAACCCCTAACCGAATTTACCTACGAAATAATCATTACACCGAAGATGAGTTTTGGTACAGGTCATCATGCGACTACATACCTGATGATTGAATTCATCAAAGAAATTGATATCAAAAACAAACTTGTCCTTGATTTTGGAACTGGTACTGGAATACTTGCAATTCTTGCAGAAAAGATGGGAGCCGCAAACGTGATTGCATTTGATAATGACGACTGGAGCATTAAGAATGCTGAAGAAAATTTCTTTGTCAACCGCTGTAAATCAATTGTGCTGAAGAAAGCGGATACCATTGATACTGAAGACCGTTTTGACATTATTTTGGCAAACATTAACAAAAATGTCCTGCTTTCAAATATGGCTGTTTTAGGGCAACATTTGAAATCTTCCGGCGTTTTGATATTGAGCGGTTTATTGACAGGAGATCGTGGCGATATTGAAAAAGAAGCGTTAAAGAATGGATTGAATCTGCAGCAGGCTATGGAAAAAAATGGATGGATCGCTCTGAGATTTGAAAACGCTTGATCCGTTTGATTTTGAACAAGAAGGATTAAGGTGTTTTTTCCGTATTTTTGACCCTCCACTTCAACCCAACTATTCTAATGAATGAAGTTCTACTCATTGTAGTAGCGTACTTGATCGGCTCTATTCCTACAGCAGTTTGGATTAGTAGAGGCTTTTTTGGAGTTGATATACGCGATTATGGCAGCGGAAACTCCGGTGCTACCAATACCTTCCGTGTTTTAGGCTCCCGTTGGGGTGTAGCCGTAATGATTTTCGATATTCTCAAAGGTTTTCTTGCAGTTAAGCTTGCCTGGCTGATGCCTTATTATATAGACCATGAATTAGCGAGAACAGGATTCCAGGTGGGCCTTGGTCTTGCAGCGATGCTAGGACATATCTTTCCAATCTGGGCAGATTTTCGTGGAGGCAAGGGTGTGGCTACTTTATTTGGCCTGGTGTTGGGCATCTCCCCATGGACTGCGATCTGTTGCGTTGGGGTATTCTTGTTAGTATTATATGTGACAAGGTTTGTATCCCTGAGTTCAATTCTCGCCAGTGTTGCATTCCCTGTATTCATATTGATCATCTTTAATGTAGATAATATAGCATACCGGGTGTTTGCTGTAGCGGTTGCATTATTGGTTATTCTCACTCATCAGAAGAATATCGGCCGTTTGCTACGTGGAAGTGAAAGCAAGGTTCCCATACTCAAATACCGCGATAGAAGAAGAGATCGCAGAAGAAATAAATAACCTTAACAAACCAATTTGTTAAAGCGATTTTTTGCTTAGCCTGTAAGAATAAATTCTTTTCCACGTTTCTTACCTGGTATAATCATTGATTAAATATCTAAAACATCACCATGAATAAGCTGTTATTTGCAGCCTGCGTTTCATTAATTCTATCTGCTTGCTCAAAGAATGCTATCACAGGAAGAAAGCAGCTTACCTTTTTTAAAGAATCGGATATCCAGGCAATGGCTTCGGAGCAATATGCAGAATTCCTTGCCGAGAACAGAAACAAGCTGGTAAGTGAATCAAACCGCGATGGTGAAATGGTTCGCCGGGTTGGACAGCGCATCTCAGCAGCTATTACAAAGTTTTATACAGAACAAGGAAAGGCAAAAGAACTCGAAGGTTACAAATGGGAATACAATCTCGTTGATTCGAAAGAAGTCAATGCCTGGTGTATGCCTGGTGGAAAGATTGTTGTTTATACTGGCTTGCTTCCTATAACTCAAAATGAAGCCGCACTGGCGGTAGTGGTAGGTCATGAAGTGGCTCACGCGCTTGCTAAGCATGGCAATGAAAGAATGAGCCAGGGTGCAGCCCAACAATTGGGAGGAGTAGCGTTATCCGTTGCCGTTGCAGACAAGAGTCCTGAAGCGCAGCAGCTAATGCTGGAAGCTTATGGCATTGGATCTACAGTGGGAGGAACCCTTCCATTTTCCCGCAAACACGAGTTGGAAGCCGACAAATTTGGATTGGTTTATGCCGCACTCGCCGGTTATAACCCGCAGGAAGCAATTTCACTTTGGCAGCGTATGGCCAAAGCCGGTAGCGGTGAAAAACCACCCGAAATGCTCAGTACCCACCCCACAGAAGAAACCAGGATCCAAAAATTAAAGGAAATGATGCCTGAGGCGCTTAAATACTATAAACCTATGAATGCGAATGGGAAGTAACTCATTCAAGTAAGTCTCTAAGGCTATACAAGGGCTAGGGGTTTTACTGTATTTATCGTTAATCTACGATTTTTCAGACCAAAATTTGGGCTGGCAAGCTTAGCTTTCGTACATTTGCAATCCCGTACAAAAGTAAACCCTAAGCTTCACCCAAAAATTAATGCATGTCTCAACAATTGTTGGAAAAGCTTGAGCTCCACGACGAAAAGAATATTCTCATCCAGGGGCTCCCATCTTCTATTGAAAAGCAGTTCGTAAAACTGTCTTTTGCTAAAAATGTAACGCCTCTCTTAAAAATCAGGAAAATCGATTTTGCCCTGGTTTTTGCAGTAAATGAAAATCAACTTTCAGGCATTATGCGGGAAGTTTTACCAGCCCTCCATCTACAAGCCAAGTTTTGGGTCGCTTATCCCAAAATAACTTCCAAGATTGTAACTGATCTGAACCGCAGTTGCAGTTGGGATTGTGTTCGCTGTGGTGGATTTGAAAGCACCCAAGAGGTTGCACTTGACCATGTATGGGTTGCAATGCGATTTGATCGCACGAAGGAAATTCTCAAAGCTTCCGGACGTACGGCCAGCCGTAGAGCAGTTGCGGCAATCGCTGAATAAGCCCTGCCCGGCTGACACCAATCGGACGGGATCCTGGAATAATCTTTTTACATTAGGTTTGTCGCTAAGCGACAAACCTTTTTTTATGTCCTTTATCAATGTGGAGATAAAAGCGCGCAGTATCAGGGTGGATGAGGTCAGGGATTGGTTACTCAATCATCATGCTGAGTTCAAAGGAACCGACCATCAAACAGATACCTATTTCAACGTTAGCTCCGGAAGATTAAAATTGAGAGAAGGAACTATTGAGAACAATCTCATTTACTATGAAAGAATTGACCAGGGTGGTCCGAAACTATCCGATTGTCAACTAACAACGGTGAATAATCCAGCAGTATTAAAGGATATGCTTGAACGTTCTATTGGAATTAAAGTAATAGTTAAGAAGAAGAGGGAGATCTACTTCATTGAAAACGTCAAGTTTCATATTGATGAGGTACCTGGACTTGGAAACTTTGTTGAGATTGAAGCCAGCAATTTGAATAAAGCTGTTTCCAGGGAAGAATTACTCCGGCAATGCAATTATTATATGAGGGAATTGGAGATTGCTGAGACTGACCTTGTGGATAGGTCATACAGTGATATGCTAGTAGCAAAGCTTACTTGAGGATAACTGTTCCGATGCGTTGAGTGAGTACAATTTCAAGTTGCTTCAGGTGCTGATGCGTTTGCAAAAGGACCAGTTGATCTTCAGCGTTGTGCTGCTTTTCGAGATCACGCTGATTCTCTTCGATGAGTTTCTTGATCTTTCTTAGTTTAAGGTAACTGAGCGTTGATTGAACATCTTCCACATACATTTCTTCCCGCGTCAGTATCTTTCCTTCGAAATGATCCTTCCAGTTTGAACTTAATTCGTAGGGGAAATCGATTATTGAAACCACAAGCGTACTCAATTGCTGATCCTCGTAATAAAGGAAATTTTTGGCTGTAGGTTCAATACCTCCATCGTACCAGATTTTATAATGCTCGAGTATCTTGTTAAGTTGATCGTTTTCGATGATGTTTTGATCCAAAGTTTCATCAAATATGAAGTCGGCTACTCTTTTGCTTTCGTCCCAGGGCTTTAATCCAAAATCCAAAAGACAGCGGATCAAAGCACGTTCCTGCAATTCATCCCTGTTCAGTAAATTAAAAGTATCATCCTCTATGCCTTGTTCTAACGCCTGGTCTTCATAATAGGAAGTATCGGTTTGCTGCGACCTGCTTTCCTGCTTTCCAATTTTATCCCTGATGAATTTGTTCACCAACGCATGCAAACCCGACTCTTCAATTTTTAAAATATCGGCACATCGGTGAATATAATCCTGCTGCCTCGTGAAATCTTCTATCTTGTTTATTTTTGAAATTGTGTCGGCGACCTGGTTGACAACAGTAGCCTTTTTTGCTGAATCATTTCCAGCCTCCTTCAACAAAACTTCAAGTTGAAATAGAATAAAGTCTTTCTTATTGCTTCTTATGAATTCCTGGAACTTTGCAGGGCCAATTTTGTTTACATAGCTATCGGGATCTTCCTTATCCGGAATCAATGCCAACTTTACATTCAAACCTTCTTCCAGCGCCATATCCAATCCACGCAATGCAGCTTTTATACCGGCTGCATCTCCATCATAAAGAATCGTGAGATTGTTCGTGTATTTCTTTATCAGTCGAAGCTGATCCTGCGTTAGTGAGGTTCCACCAGATGCAACAACATTTTCAATTCCCGCCTGGTGCAATGAGATAACATCGGTATAACCTTCTACCAGCAGACACTCATCATTCTTATCAATCGCCTGCCGTGCGAAATAAGAGCCATAAAGGATCTTGCTCTTAATGTATATTTCATTCTCCGGAGTATTGATATATTTCGGTGCCCGGTCGTTATTCGCAATGATCCTGGCTCCAAAACCAATAACCTTTCCGGTTTGATTATGTACAGGAAAGATCACTCTACCCCGGTAATTGTCCACCAATCGCTCATCCCGCATAACCACAAGACCCGTCTTCAAAAGGTATTCCGCGTTGTATTGAGCCGCAATTGCTGCCTTTGCAAAATCATCTCTTTCCTGGAGGCAATAGCCCAATTGAAAACGTTTGATAATCTCTTCACGAAATCCCCTTTCCTTCAAATAAGCCAGACCGATATCCTGTCCTTCGTCGTTTTCAAAAAGATTCTTTGCGAAATGCTGCTGCGCAAAACCATTGATGATAAAAAGGCTGTCGGAAACCTGCTGTAATTGCTTTATTTCCGGACTTGAGACGGTTTCCTCAATTTCTACATTGTATTTATTCGCTAACCACCTCAATGCCTCCACGTACGAATACTTTTCGTGTTCCATTAGGAAGCTAATGCTATTACCACTCTTTCCGCAGCCAAAGCATTTATAGATTTCTTTTGAAGGAGAGACTGTAAAAGATGGTGTCTTCTCGTTGTGAAAAGGGCAGAGTCCAAGGTAATTCGCACCTCGTTTCTTAAGCTTTACGAAGCCGCCAACAATCTCGATAATATCGATTCTGCTTTGGATTTGCGATATGGTTTGTTGGCTTATCACTTTGATTATTAGCTAGAAATGCGAGCTGATTGAATTTTATTAGTTAGTCATTTCACCCATCTTTTCAATCAGCGAAAGTTACTATTTGTAACCATTCGCAAGAATAATTAATAATGAGCAGTAATAAAAATATTCGAGCTGGCAATACCACGAAAATTACCCCTTGGGGTGAAATTTTATAAACAGAATAGTTGGAACTTTCAGACAACTATTTCAGAAAAGCTATCCCATTAAATCATTAATATGACCAAAGCTGCTTTTCTGCCAGGATTATTAATCTTCTTGTTCATACAATCCGGATGGGCCCAACCGTCTACAAAGCAATTATCCGGAGTTGTAAATATGCGGGTTGATTCAGTTGCCATGTTAATGTCATGGTTATCGGATGTTCTTCATATTTCCGAAACAGATACTACTAAGGCATTTTCAATGTTGAGGTTAGCACTGAAAGAATCCATAACCAATAATAATAAATACAGAACAGCCTATATCCATCGAACAATGGGTCATATCCACAGCCGGGATAAGAGACCTAACAAAGCTTATGGGAGTTATTCTCAATCCCAATCCGTTTTTTTCGAATTGAAAGACAAGAAGGAGCTGGCTTATTCCTCATTTTACATTGCAAGAGAACAATACAACAGAGGCGTTTACCGGAATGCAATCAAATCATATATCGAAACAATCAACCGTGCCGAAAAGGAAAATCTGAAAGAATTACAGGCTGATGCCCTGGAAAGTTTGGGACTATTGTACAATGCTTTTCAAATATTCGGCAGCGGTACCGCTTCATTAAGGCGTTCATTACAATTAAAGGTAGAATTGAAAGATGAAGCCGGATCGCTTCGAATTTTTGAAATGTTAAGCCAGGATTATTACCGGCAAAGGAAATTTGACTCAGCGTTATTTTTTGCTGAATCTTCTTTGCAACTAGCAACCAAACTGGAAATGCCAAAAGCAGTCTATATGGCGAGACTAAGTAAGGTTGCCGCTTCTATGCGACTAAAATTATGGAAGGAAACGGAGATCCAAATGAGAGAGCTCAGGCAATCCAGGTCTCTGCTGGGCCAGGACCGCAACCTAAAGATCAGGTATTGGATCACGAATGGAAATTATTACCAGCTTAAAAATGATTCCATCCAGGCTAAAACTTATTATGATTCTGCATTAAATAGAGCAGACATACATTTTTTCCCGGAATTGAAGCTGCTTATTCTTTCAAATATTGCTGAAACATATTACGACCTGAAGAATTACCAGGCTGCCTATGAATACCAGCAACGCTGTATGGAATTAATTTCGATGGTCTATGCAGGGGAAAATGCTGCCAATCTGCAAAATCTTGAATCTGTAGTTAAATCAAATGCATCAAGCGATGAGATAAAATACCTGAGTATCGAAAATAAAGTAAAGGAGCTCCAGTTGTTGAATGAACTGGAAATGCGGAAAAACCTTGAAAAAGAAAGCCTGCTCAAAGATTCTCTTTTGATGAAAGAAAAATTATTAGGTGAAGCGTTATCGAATGCAAATGAATTTCAAAAAAAGCAATTATCCGATGAAAGCCAGTTAAGAGAAACACTTGCCCGTACCAATGACCTTCAAAAAGAAAAACTATCGCAAGAGAGAAGTCTTCGATTGAGCCTGATCATTTGGTTGACCACTGCATTGATCCTTGGAGGTATTATCCTATCGCAATTCCTCCGCCAGCGAAAGAAGAGCACGATCATCGCGAGACAGTCGGAGGAAATGCAAATCCTGATGAAGGAAATCCATCACCGGGTGAAAAATAATTTACAGGTGATCTCAAGTTTACTTGACCTGCAATCGATAAGTATTCGCGATCAACAAGCTGCAGAAGCGGTAAAGGAAGGTAAGAACCGCGTACAAAGCATGGCGCTTATTCACCAGGATCTTTATAATGAGAGAAATATTAAGGGAATCAGCGTTAAGCATTATATAGATAGTCTTACGCAAGGATTATTTCACTCCTACAATATCAAGCAGGGGAGGATCGAGTTGCATACAGATATTGATAACCTGACACTTGACGTGGATACCGTAATTCCAATCGGGTTAATATTAAATGAACTAATCAGTAATTCATTGAAATATGCATTTAAGAATAAGGAAAGCGGACACTTGTGGGTTTCACTTAAAAAAGAGGAAAAAAGCCTGTTGTTAAAGGTTAAGGATAACGGACCCGGATTTCCTTCTGAGTTTAACTGGAACAACAGCCAATCCTTTGGAATGAAGCTCATCCGCGCCTTTACACAAAAACTAAAAGCCAAAATGGAAGTTTACAACGACCATGGTGCCTGTGTGGAAATGAATATAATGAAGTATAAACCTTCTGAAGGAATAGCAAGAATGGATGATCACAACAGCCAAACGATTTTATCATGAGCGAACTAAGAGTATTAATAGTAGAGGACGAACCAATCATTGCAGAAAATATTTCCATCTACCTAAACAACAATGATTTCACGGTATCCGGAATTGCTTATGATGACCTGGAAGCAAAGGAGCAGCTCGCAACCAATACACCGGATGCAGTGATACTCGACATAAACCTTGATAGTGACCAGGACGGAATTGCTATCGCAAAGCATATCAATTCAAACTACCATCTTCCATTTCTTTTTCTTACATCATATTCGGACAAAGAAACCCTGCAAAGAGCAAAGTTGGTTGAACCGAATGGTTATATAGTAAAACCGTTCAATGAACAAACCCTGCTGGCTACTTTAGAAATAGCGATTTCCAATCACGCTAATCGTCAAAACCGCCAGGTTCCTGAACTGAGCATTGAAAAGATCAATAAATATTTATTATCTCCAATCAGCGATAGAGAATTCGAAGTCCTTCAAAAAATCTACCAGGGCAAAACCAATAACCAGATTGCAAATGATCTTTTTGTGACTGTGAATACAGTAAAAGTTCACGTAAAGAATTCCTACCTCAAACTCGATGTAGGATCAAGAACGACGGCAATCGCAAGACTTCGGGAGCTGATGATGAAATAACTTCTTTTTGGGATCCCATTCAACATTCAAGGCTTGATTTGCCTGGGAGACGTAACAGAGTACCTGAGACTTTTTTAGATGCATGATTTTCGACAAACCAATAATCAATAATCAATATTCAATATGTCAATTCTCAAATCAACATAACAATAGTCAACAAGCAATATGAAACAAACAATGGACAACATCAATAACAATGTTCAAATCAACTTTCAATTTTCAACGGTGGTGCTCACATTGAGCGCTGGAGGTTGATTGTTGACAAGTGAATGATGAATGATGATTGTTGATCATTGAGAGTTGTTTGATGATACTTTCTTTGAGAATTGACATATTGAATATTGATTATTGATTATTGGCGTGTCGAATAGTACGAATCTAAAAAGGACTTAAGTTCTCCCTTTCCTTCTGCCAGAAGCGCTGAATGTTCGGTTGAATATTTTTTAGAAACTCCGCATATACCCACTTCCGGGTATTTTCAAAAATTCACCCCAAAGGGTAATCCTTTCCGCATGTTCCAAATCGAAATTTGAATCCGTAATTCCTTTCCTCATTATTAAACCTTATTTATGAAAGTTGGATTCAGAGTAATTGCGATTGCAAGTCTATTCAGTTTTTTGCTTGCAACAGCCTGTTCAAAAAAAGAAGAAGGTGAATGTAAAACTTGCAAAGCATTAAATGGGAATGGCACTGTTGCAGATGAACGTACAATTTGCACAGAAGCTGAGCTATCAAATTTCCGCAGGGACAATCCTGACAGGGAAATTGTTTGTAATTAATCTTCCTCTTATTGAGCGCTTTCACCTTCATTGTCATCATCAAACTAAACTCTGTTATGATCAAATTTCGAATTTCGATCTGCTTGACTATTCTGATTATTCTTTCTGATCAAATAGTTGCTCAACAGAATGTTGGAATTGGTACAACAACTCCCAATAGCAGTTCAATTTTGGACCTGACCAGTACTACTTCTGGTTTGTTGATTCCGAGAATGAC
Source organism: uncultured Chitinophagaceae bacterium (assembly GCA_963728145.1). GTDB lineage: Bacteria > Bacteroidota > Bacteroidia > Chitinophagales > Chitinophagaceae > CAVSJA01. The sequence goes on from CAVSJA010000001.1 coordinate 321,916, forward strand.
GACAGCGCAGGTGACAGCCATTGTTAATCCTGCAACTGGTTTATTGGTGTACAATCATTCTGTAAATCAGTTGTGGGTTAACATTGGAACGCCATCAACACCTTCCTGGCAAACAGTTGCAGCGAATAATGCCTGGTCTTTATCAGGAAATTCGGGAACAAATCCAGCGCTTAATTTTATTGGTACCAATGACGTCCGGCCTTTAACGATTAAGGTAAACAATCAAGCTTCAGGTTTGATTGCAAGTGATCATGGAAACACAACGTATGGATATCAAACTGGCCTGGCGTTGGCAGGTGGAAATAACAATAGTTTCTTTGGAGCGCTCGCAGGTACTTCAACAACAATTGGCCAGAATAATTCTGGATTCGGACTAAGTGCGCTTCGAAACAATTCCACGGGAGAAAAAAATACTACGGTAGGGTCTGCTTCCTTGTTTTTTAATACTACAGGAAGTAACAATTCATCATTGGGCTATTTAGCTGCCAGAGGCAATACTACGGGATTCTCAAATGTAGCCATTGGAGGAGGAGCCCTGCACGACAATGCAACCCTTTCCAATCTCGTAGCTGTAGGTGATTCTGCACTTTTCAATAACAATAGCAGCTTTGGATTTAATACAGCAGTTGGATCCAAAGCAGGCTTCAATACAACATCAGGATATTCAAATAGTTTTTTCGGCTATAGGTCGGGTTATAATAATACTTCCGGCAACACCAACACAGCGCTTGGCAGTAGTAGCATGAATTTGAATACTACCGGCTCAAATAATACGGCCGTCGGGAATGACGCGCTTTTTTCCAATACTAATGGATCAAGAAATACGGCTACTGGATATGGTACACTTGGCTTAAATACTTCAGGCAATGGGAATACCGCAATAGGATTCGGAGCCTCCAACCTCAATACTATCGGCTATTCGAATATCGCAATTGGGGCAAACGCACTGTTAAGCAATCAGCATGGACACAATATAGTTGCAATAGGAGACTCTGCATTATATAACAGTACAGGACTCAATCCCGGAAATACAGCCGTTGGGACAAAGGCCTTGTTTTTCGATGAAGGCAATGTCGGAAATAATACCGCATTCGGAGCACAGGTACTTTATTCAAACGTAAACGGAGGAAGAAATACCGGAATTGGTTTCAGGTCTTTGTATTCAAATGTGAGCGGATTGAATAATACTGCGACAGGTGCTGCTTCACTGCAATTCAATACAGGCGGAGATGGAAATTCGGCGTTTGGTCATGAGGCGCTAAACGCTAACACAACAGGCGACAGGAATACTGCCATTGGAACTAAGGCACTTCTTTTAAGTACGACCGCCAGCAATATCGTTGCAATCGGCGACTCCGCAATGGCAAATTTCACAGGCTCAACAGGAAGACAAACAGCTATTGGATCCAAGGCCCTATTCAATCTCACAACGGGGTTGAGAAATACTGCAATTGGTTATCGTACATTATTTTCGACAACAACAGGTGACGGAAATGTAGCAATTGGCAATACAGCTCTTCACAATAATACTACCTCAAACAAACAGGTTGCTATCGGGGATAGTGCCTTGTTCAGTAACACCACGGGAGGAAATAATGTTGGTATTGGTAACAGAACCTTACTTAATTCAACAACCGCATTCAATAACACTGCTATAGGTTCCGATGCATTGTCGGCGAATATTATTGGACTCAACAATGTGGCAATTGGATATACGGCTCTACAAAAAAATACAGGGAGCCGAAATGTCGCTATCGGGTCGGGCACAATGAGCGAAACCACACAGGGATTGCATAATACTGCAATGGGCGGAACTGCGCTTAGTGGGAATACCACCGGTGATGATAATACTGCTATCGGCCTGGAGGCGTTGGATGTTAATACAACCGGTACTTTTAATACAGCAGTAGGTTCAGGCGCGAATGTGAGTTTAACGAATCAAACTAACTCATCCGCAATCGGCGCAAATGCTATTATTGCCTCAAGTAATGCAATGGCCTTTGGTAGCAACAACGTTCTAAAATGGGTATTTGGCATTTCGAATACAACCGGCGTTGGCAGAGCGCTTGAAGTCGGCTCTGCAGTCACAAACGGAAATGGTGCTTATTTAACAATAGGGGGTACCTGGACAAACGCATCATCACGTGATAAAAAAGAAGGGTTTATTGAGTTAGAACCTGGGGACCTTCTTCAGAAAGTAAAAGAACTTCCCATACTGAAATGGAATTATAAGGGATCAAATGAAACACATATTGGCCCGATCGCTGAAGACTTTTATCGAATATTTGGAGTAGGCGTGGATGAAAAAGGCATTTCCACCATCGATCCATCAGGTGTTGCGCTGGCTGCCATACAGGCGCAGCAAAACATAATCGATAAACTGAAACTTCAATTGCTGGAACAGGAAAAATCCATTAACGAATTAAGAAATGAAATGCTACTCCTGAAAGAACAAATGATTAAAGCGAAAAGCAAGTAAACTAACAGTTGCTAAGAGTAGCGCGATGCATTCATCCAAGCTTGTCAGGAATTAACACCCATGCTAGGAAAATCACTATGCACTTGCGTATATTCCGAATAATTAGTCTATAACTAAAATAGGATCAACTGAGTCGAATGTTTGATGTCGGTACATGCTTTTAATTGAAGAAGTTTTGCTTTATCTTGATTCAAACTAGGCAATAGGATATTGTAAATCAACAATTGAATATGGCATAGTTTTTACAGAACCCTATTAATCCGATCCGTTATCCTAAACTTATTCCTATGAAGACTTTATTACGCTTTGTAATCTTAACAGGTCTTTTCATACCCTTGAGAGGTTTCTCTCAAACGCCTACAGTAACCAACAGCCCTAACGGTGTTTCATGCCATGCCGGGTTTGAAGCCGATGTAACAGAAGGCTGTTCACCCCTTACAGTTAAATTCACTGACAAGACTGATCCTCCAAAGAATGATCCGATTGTAGAATGGAAATGGACATTTGGAGATGGTACGAGTTCAACTGAAAAGAATCCTATTCATATATTTTATAATGCTACTGGCAGGTATACCGTGACACTAGTTGTTAAAGCAAAATCAGGATGGACTGATAGTGTGACGCGTGAAGAATTAATCGCTTCAACAGGCGTACCCAAGCCAGATCTTGGTGAAGACAGGACGATTTGTGCCGGAACGAGTACTGAGTTGCATGCGGGCTTTTATGGAGATAGTTTCTTATGGAGCACCGGCGAAAAAGGGTGGTCAATTAAAGTAGATAAACCAGGCCAATACTGGGTTAAGGTGAAGAAAAATGGTTGTGTTGGCCGTGATACCATTAATATAGAAACAAGAGAGAATTGTAAAGTTTGGTTTGAACCTAGTGCAGTAGGTGGATGTTCACCTGTAAGTGTACAATTCACCGCAATGGTTGAAGAAACGCCAAATGATCCTATTGTTGAATGGCATTGGATCTTTGAAGATGGCACACAACAGTTCGATAAAAATCCTTTCCACATATTTTACAATGCAACAGGCCGATACGGAGTGAAATTGATCGTTCGCTCCAGGCATGGATGGGTTGATAGTGTATATCGCCCGGAATTGATTGCATCAGTAGGCGTACCAAGACCAGACCTTGGACGAGACACACTTCTCTGTCCAGGTTCAGCAATGCAATTGCACGCAGGTTACTACGGAGATAGCTTCTTATGGAGTACCGGTGCAACAGGCTTTTCGATCATGGTTGATCAACCTGGAACATATTGGGTAACCATTAGAAAAGATGGTTGTGTCGGAACCGATACTATTAATATTGGTGATCATCCGCCACTCTGGCCGGACTTTAGTCACCAGGAAAGTGGTACATGTTTACCGAAGACTGTTCAATTCGCAGACCTTTCAACCAATTGTAGTGGTGATCGGGCTGTAAGATGGGAATGGGATTTCGGTGACGGAAGTACATCAACCGAACAAAATCCAGTTCATAATTTCTGGAGCGTAGATAGCTTTAACGTTCGACTGACCGTTTGGGATGAAAATGGTTTCTCGATAACAAGAAGTAAACGTGTTGTGGTGCAACCAACCGAGGGATTCCAGGTAAGTCTTGGAACGGATACATCGATTTGTGAAACGCAAGCGCTCTACCTCGATGCCGGATATTATGAAGGTGCAACTTATACATGGAGTACCGGAGATATTATGCAAACCACTGTGATTACCAGCTCTGGCCCTGTTTGGGTTAGGGTCGATTACAATGGTTGTATCGGTACCGATACCATAGAGGTAACATTAAAACCATCATTGGTTCCTTCATTTGCATTCAGTCAGCAAGGAAACTGTTTACCATTGCCTGTTGCCTTTATCGATAATTCAACAACCTGTGAGGTTAATATAACCAGCTGGTTTTGGGATTTTGGTGATGGTGGATTCAGCTTTGACCAGCATCCGGAACATATTTTTATGGAGGATGGAGAATATAATGTGATGTTGACCATCACCGATGATTGGGGAAATATCTTTAGCAGAAGCAGGACGATAATCGTAAATGGAGATAATCCTACCATTAATCTTGGAAAGGACACAACTATCATTTTCGGTGATGTATTGATGTTGGATGCCGGTAACCCAGGTGGAAATTTCAACTGGAACACTGGTGAAACAACACAAGAAATCTATGTAATAAATGATGGAGACTACTGGGTGCAGGTAACAGTAGGAGAGTGTTCATCATTCGATACGGTCCATGTTACGACGATGATGCCTGTAATGCCGACATTTAATTTTACGGTTGATGGAACCTGCCTTCCGATCAAAGTTAACTTTAGAGATGGAAGCTCGGCCAATGGCAACAATAAGATCGTACAATGGAAATGGGAATTCGGAGATGGCACAACATCTACGGAACAAAATCCTGAGCATATTTATACCAGGGCTGATTCATTTGGTGTGAAGCTGACTCTAACAACGAATACCGGTTATAGTATTTCCAGAGTAAGAAAGGTTAATGTGATCAATGAAACGCCAAAGCTTGACCTCGGCCAGGATATAACTATCTGTCAAGGTGAAACGATCAAATTGAATTCAAATATTGAAGCCAATTCTTATAAATGGACACCTGCTCAAACCCTTAGCAATGGAATTGTTCGTGATCCGGTTGCGAGACCAGATCAGACTACAACCTATTCATTGACGGTTGAAAAGTGTATGGTTAATCTGACTGACGATATTAAAGTGATAGTAAGCCAGCCTGAAAAACCATATATCAAGCAGGATGGAAATAACCTTATCGGATCCGATGCACACAAATGGCAATGGTTCAAAAACGGTAAGAAGGTGGACAATGCGCACAGGAAGAACTTCACGCCAGATGGTGTAGGACATTATTCAATCCAGGTAACCAATAGAAATGGTTGCGTGTATGAATCCGAGAAGTATTTCTTCATGCCTGATCTGACAAAGATCAAAGCACTTAAGGGAATAAAAGTTAAATGTAGTCCGAACCCAAGCCCGGGCATTGTTTATCTCTATTTATCAAAAATGCCGGATAAGTATCAAAATATCCAGGCAACGGTCCTTGACCGCTTTGGTAAACCATTGTACACGACCAATATTCGAAACAATACTCACGTATTCCACCTGACCACGGTGGCGAAGGGACAGTATTTCATAGAGTTGAGATTGGGCAACGAGAAGATTACTTTACCAATTCTAATTCAATAGCATAGAAACTTCAGCAAGAGAGGCCCCGCTACGGCGGGGCTTTCTTATTTTAAGCTACGGGCTGCGAGCCATGAGCTCCGAGCTTAGCCCAATGCTCGAAGCTCATGGCTCATGGCTCGTAGCTGTTGAGAATCCGTGCATATTTTTAGGCATCCCCCTTGGCTTTTTCCAAATAAGTTCCTTAAATTAGAATGAACCGCAGAGTCCCCTCAAACTCCTTATTTATGGAAGTCGCTGTTAGGGAGACACTGCGGAGACTAATCCGACCCATGGGAATTACCAGTTCTTTATTTTTAACTATTTAAATTATTCCCCATGGTAACGACAGAAGTCGCACAGCTTTCAAAAGAATGCAATGCCTGGAGGGATGCATTGCGTTCTTATCGGGATCAATTCGGCCAACTCAAATTAACTCTTCTAAAGATCGCAGGCCGACAAACCCTAAAAGAAGACCTCCTCCAGATGGAGCACCTCGACAACCAACTCCACATCCAGCTCATCAACATTCACGATCTCAAGCAAAACATTAAGGCGCACGACAAAAAGCTTCATGTAGAAATGCATAATGCAGACGGTAAGATCTCTGATGATTCTCTGGCTGATCACGAAAATCTTTACGACGATTATCAAAGTCTCGAACACAGACTTCATGATTTAAAACAGGAGTTCGAGTATTTCGCGGGGCGAACGTCATAACCTACGATAAAGCATGACTTGTATTTTGAAATGCTTCAACATTTCACATATTCTTATTCACTTTTCTGTTTCAGAGCCATACTAACCCAACATAATAAATACGATTGCTAATTATTAAAATCATTATTTATGGCTGAATTTGATACCTCACACGTAAAAAATATAGTCTTGCTGGGCCATGCCGGCGCCGGTAAGACAACGTTAGCGGAATGCATGCTTTATGAAGCAGGTATTAGTAACACGCAGAGGTTCGATTGCTGAACGCAACACAGCGGGAGACTACCACGAACTGGAACAAGCCAGGGGCAATTCAATCTTCTCAAAATTATTACACACCAAATGGCGCGGATATAAGATCAATATCCTGGATACTCCGGGCTATGATGATTTTGTTGGAGAAGTGATCGCAACATTACGTGTTGCCGACACAGGCGTAATGTTACTGAATGCTACTGCAGGAGTTGAGGTCGGTACAGATGTTATATGGGAATACACAGAGAAATTCCGCACACCCATGATCTTCGCTGTGAACAAACTCGATAGTGACGATGCAGATTTTGATAAAACGGTTAGCGAAGCAAAAAGTCATTTTGGAAACAATGTTGTAGTGGTTCAATATCCACGACAGCAGGGAGTGGGTTTTCATGAGGTCGTCGATGTACTCCGCATGACCATGTATAAATTCAAGGATGCCGGAGGCAAGCCTGAAAAACTCCCGATTCCCGAAGAAGAAAAAGAAAAAGCTGATACTTTACATAAAGAGTTGATCGAAGCTGTGGCGAGCAATGATGAGAGCCTGATGGAAAAGTATTTTGACAAGGGCGAGCTCGACAGAAGATGAAATGAAGATGGGACTAAAGAAAGCTATGATCAATCACGACCTGTTTCCCTTATTCTGCGTTTCAGCAGAAAGAAATATGGGTAGCGGAAGATTGATGGGATTCATCGATAATGTGTGTCCCAGCGCGAATGAAATGGTCCCGCAGGTGACTAAATCAGGAGAAAAGATCTCTTGCAATGATAAAGGGCCTGCTTGCATTTTCATTTATAAAACGGTAAATGAACCTCATGTTGGAGAAATGTCCTTCTTCAAAGTATACTCGGGAACAATAAGGAGCGGTATGGAACTGGTAAACGAAACAACCAATGTTTCCGAAAAACTCAACCAGTTATTTGTTGTAGAAGGAAATAAGCGAACCAATGTGAGTGAACTGGTAGCTGGTGATATTGGGGCTACATTGAAATTGAAAAATACTCACGTAAACAATACGCTTCACGAAAAGGGGAAGAATTACGAATTGTTGCCTATAGAATTCCCTTCTCCGAATATGACTGTAGCAGTGGAAACAGCGAAGAAAGGAGAGGAGGAGAAACTTTCTGTTGCCTTGCATCAGTTAAAAGAAGAAGATCCAACTGTTATTATTGAATATTCACCTGAATTAAGACAAACCCTGATCCATTGCCAGGGCGATATGCATCTTGCGGTCATTAAGTGGAAGATTGAACACCTATATAAAGTTGATGTGAAATTCAATAAACCCAGAATTCCCTACAGGGAAACTATCCGCAAAATGGCAGAATCAAACTATCGGCATAAAAAGCAATCTGGTGGTGCGGGTCAATTTGGAGAAGTATTCATGCGTATAGAACCCTGGCGTGAAGGCATGCCTGAGCCTGCGGGATTGAATGTACGAGGCAGGGAAACCATCGATCTCGATTGGGGTGGAAAACTCGTTTACTACAATTGTATCGTTGGTGGTGCTATCGATACCCGGTTCCTCCCTTCAGTCTTCAAAGGTGTAATGGAGAAGATGCATGAAGGTCCGCTTACGGGATCCTATGTGCGGGATGTTCGCGTGAGCATCTACGATGGTAAGATGCATCCGGTGGATTCAAATGATATTTCCTTTAAGATTGCCGGCTTGATGGCCTTCAAACAGGCATTTCAACAGGCAGATCCGCAGATCCTGGAACCAATCTATAGGGTAGAAGTGATCTGCCCCGAAGGATTAACCGGTTCGGTAATCGGGGATCTTCAAACCCGAAGAGCCATGCTGGAAGGAATGGATACTGAAGGACATTTCCAAAAGATCATCGCAAGAGTTCCTCTGGCAGAACTTAACGATTATTCTTCTTCACTTCGTTCAATAACCCAGGGTCGTGCAAAGTTCCGGATGAAATTCCAGGAATATACTGTTGTACCATTCGAGGTTCAGAAAAAATTGCAGGAAGAGTATAGTAAGACTGCGAAGGAGGAAGTGTAACGACTTATACGCGATTTACTATTGTTAGATGGTTTGATTGTTAGATGGTTGGTTTCATAAATAGTAAACCCAACAATCAAACAATAAAACAATCAAACCATCTAAATGACCGTCTGCTTAAACTCTGGCTTCATCCGATGCTTCGTCGCTTGTTCGAATGCATAAGCCATTGCAAACAATTGCGGTTCGGTGTAGGCTGATCCAAAGAGTGACAGGCCAACGGGCAGATTATATACTTTTCCGCAAGGCAGGCTGATATGTGGGTAGCCCGCTATAGCAGGGGCCGAGGGAGCGTAAACATCACCCCATCGGTCACCATACCACATGTCAGTACTGCATGCAGGACCAATCGTGATACCGGCGATAGCATCAATCTTATTTGTATTAATCACCTCGTCGAGTATTTTCATAGATCCTTCGTGACATTTCTTTAATGCATCCAGGTATTCTTTGGAATCAAGCCCAGACTTTTTTTCGCAGATCTCCAATGTATCCTGCTTGAAATAAGGCATCGCTTTTTCTTCATTGTTTTTATTGAACTCAATCACTTCTTTCAGTGACTTGACTTTCGCATTGGAGGCTTGCAGATATTTATTAAGCCCATGCTTGAATTCGAATTGCAAAACTTCCTGTTCAACTTCTCCAAGTTCAGATGTCTTGTTAAGGTATTCGATCTCGATGATCTCAGCGCCTTGTTGCTTCATGACATCAAGCGCTTTCCTGAACAATGCATTGATATAAGTATTTTCGCTTTGTGGCCTCTTCTCAACGCCAATCCGTTTTCCTTTCAATCCATTTAGATCGAGATATTTCGTATAGTCGGTCTGGGCTTTCCCTTCAGATTGTTTTGTCACTTCATCATCGGGATCTGTTCCGGTAAGAATACCCAATACTATTGCGCAATCCTTAACCGTGCGTGCTAAAGGACCGGCCGTATCCTGTGTATGCGAGATAGGAATTATACCCGAACGGCTTACCAAACCAATAGTTGGCTTGATACCAACCACCCCATTCACAGACGCTGGACAGGTAACCGAACCATCGGTTTCAGTGCCGATGGCAATTCCACAAAAGTTTGCAGCAACAGCTACTCCTGAACCCGAGCTTGAGCCGCAGGGATTATGATCGAGGATATATGGATTTTTTGTCTGTCCGCCACGGCTGCTCCAACCAGAACAGGATTTATATGACCGAAAATTCGCCCACTCGCTAAGATTGGTTTTACCCATGATAACTGCACCGGCCTCTCTCAATTTCTTTACAATAAAAGCATCCTTTGATGCGATGTTCCCTTCCATTGCCAATGAACCGGCAGTGGTCTGCATTTTATCTGCAGTATCGATATTGTCTTTGATAAGGATGGGAATCCCATGAAGCGGCCCTCTTATTTTTCCGGCCTTTCTTTCGGCATCCATTTGGTCCGCGATCGTCAATGCATCAGGATTCAATTCAATTATTGAATTCAACTTTGGTCCTTCCTTATCGATCTCTTTGATGCGTTGAAGATAGTGTTCTGTCAAGCCCCTTGAATTGTGTTCATTCTTCTGCATTTGCAATTGCAGGTCATCAATGGTCAATTCATTTAATTCAAAATTGTCTGCAACTTCGGCTGCATTCTTTGATTCTTTATCTACACTAATTTGACAACCTGAAAGAGATACTGCAGCAATAGACGCACCGGCAAGCGAACCGGATCTAAGAAAGTTTCGGCGGTTCATATATTATGAAGTGATTGATTCCGGTAATCGTCTCAAATACTTCTCTGCCTCCTTCCCTTTTGAACCTTGTCATTTCGAGCCCGGCGAACTGATGCAACTTTGCAATAGAGGTTTGAAGGGCGAGAAATCTGCGTAATTAGCAACTGATCGAATTTCGGAGAGTTGCCTATCACGTAGATTTCTCGCCCTAGTCGCCTTATGCCGAGATGCTGTTATGCGCCGGGCTCGAAATGACAAGGTTCTAAAGAGAAGGACGCAGAGCATCAATACTTCGCGCATTCATTCATCTCCTTCTCAGAATATGCAAGCCCGTATTGTTTCAACACATCATCCGGCACGCCATTCCACCTGTTGGGCACATTACCCATATACCCGAGGTCCTTCACCCCAATTTCACTGGTATAAAATCCGGTTGCAGTAAGATTCCGCATCAGGTTAAAGAAGGCGACACCGCGTTTCATTTCTGGTTTTGCTTTGTCGGGCCATGCGATATCATCGACGATTTGCATACGCTGCGTTTCGCTGGCATCCTTGAAAGATTTTTCAAATCGTTTGTATGATTCAATATCCAGCCAACGCAAACCTCCGCGCATTGGCGTCTGATGGTTGGGCATATCAATCACAATAAAATCAATGAATTTTGGCACGCCTGAGTCGGTGGCACTTCCACTTACTTCATCTTTTGGAATAATGATATCAGCAAGAATGCCGATCGTTGCCATTTCATGATCAGTGAAGAATTTTTTCGACATCAATTCCTTATCCCGTTCGGCTTCTTCCTTTGTACGGTCAATGGTAAATTCGCTTGCTGCAAGAGGTGGCTTCGGAACATCTTTCTTTTCGAGCTTGCATCCTTCCAATAAGAATCCTGCAGATAGAGTGCCGAATGCGATTGTTTTGATTGATTTTCTTCTATCCATATATTTTTCTTTACGGTTCCGAACCCTAAAACGGGCATGATTAAATTCTATCAGCCTCTCTTAGGGTTCGGAACCTTATTAAAGGTTTCTTTTTTTCATCTCATCAACTATATACTCACTACTTCTCAGTGACAGAGCAAGTATTGTCCACGTAATATTTTTATCAGCCTGCGATACAAATGGTCCTCCATCAACCACAAATAGATTTTTGCAATCGTGTGCCTGGCTCCATTTGTTCAATGCTGAATTTCTTGAATTGCTTCCCATACGAACCGTACCGGCCTCATGAATGATCTTTCCCGGATCTTCCAATCCATAATTGTTTTCCGGACCATCACTTGCACCCCAGGTGATCACTGCACCCATTTCGTGCATGATCTCCTTGAATGTTTCTTTCATGTGCTTGGCCTGCTTTATTTCATGTTCAGTCCATTTCACATTGAAGCGTAAAACAGGAATTCCATATTTATCTACTACCTTGGGATCGATCTCACAATAATTATTAATATCAGCAAGTGCTTCACCGCGACCAGCCATTCCAACTCCAGCCCCATAGAAATAGCGATAATCCTTCTTTAGAGATTGACCATACCCACCAGCTTCTTTTTTCTGACCATTCACGGGATATTTTCCATTCATTCCTTCAATACCAAATCCAAAACCGTAGGATGGCTGACCCATTCCACCCCAATACTCAATATGATAACCACGGGGAAAATCAAGCTTTTTATTATCAAGCCACCATGGAGAATAGATATGCATTCCCCCAACACCATCTTCATTGTATCGCTTTCTTCCAAATAAATTCGGCAGCACACCACCCATTGCAGCACCGGTTGAATCGTGAAGATATTTTCCAACAACATCACTCGCATTTGCCAATCCATTTGGATGACGGCTGGATTTTGAATTCAACATCAATCTCGCCGATTCACATGCGCTTGCTGCAAGAATGACCACGCGTCCGTTCACCTGGTATTCCTTCATATCATCCTTATTCACATACGAGACTCCTGTGGCAAGTCCTTCATTGTTTGTAAGTACTTCGCGCGCCATTGCATTTGTCAGCACATCGATATTACCGGTTGCAATTGCAGGCTTCACCAATACAGATGAGGATGAGAAATCGGCATAAGCCACGCTGCATCCCCGGTTGCATTGAGCGCAATAAATACATTCACCCCTGTTCTTGTCATCGGGTAATGCTTTCGTAAGGATCGAAAGCCTGGAGGGTATTACTTTTACACCAACATTAGTTGCCGCTTTCTTGATGATCAACTCATGCAATCTTGGTTTGGGCGGAGGAAGAAAGAAACCATCCGGATCATTTTCCAATCCCTCATTGGTTCCGAAAACACCAATCATTTTATCGATGCGGTCATAGTATGGTTTGATGTCCTCATAACCGATCGGCCAATCATCACCCAATCCATCGATGCTTTTACGTTTGAAATCTTTTGGACCGAATCGCAATGAAATTCTTCCCCAGTGATTGGTCCGGCCACCCAACATTCTCGCACGCCACCAGTCCCATTTCGTTCCTTTATTATGGGTATAAGGCTCGCCGTCGATATCCCATCCCCAGTAGCTTGCGTCGAAATCTCCGAAGGGGCGGAATTTCGTACTCGCACCCCGCCTCGGAGATTCCCAGGGATTTTTGAATTGAGTTTGATTGGTTCGGGGATCGTACATCGGGCCAGCTTCAATAAGCGCAACCTTTAGACCGGCATTTGCAAGTACCCAGGCAGCCATTCCACCACCTGCTCCCGACCCAACAATTACTGCATCATATTGCTTTGAACTCTTCTTAACCTGGAAGTCTCCCATACGAATTTAATTGAGGTATAATAAAGCTGCATAAATGTAAATTATTAAGTACTAACTGAAAACAGTTTTTTTTCAAACAGTAATTAGAATATTTGAGCAGAAGTTTTTCAGTTTGAATTCTTTCAAAACATTCTTCTTAAATTCATCTGCATTCTCAAATATCAAATCTGCAATATGAAATATAAAATAATAATCTGCTTTTGTTAGAACCATTTGGCTTTAGGAAATTAGTTGGTAGGGGATCCCCGCTTGGTTACCTCATTTCAGAAGTCTCTGAGATTGTAACGCGGGGATGACGAGCGTGAGGTGTAAGCGCAGAGAAGAAAAATACTGGCGAAGTTCTTAATAACCTAAGTACACCGTTTCAAGAAATTATCTTCTCATCCCTGGTTCCAAAACAATATCAACCTGCCAGTCATCAGTCCTGAATGGATCAAGCGGTAATCCCTCTTTGCTGAATACATTTGGCCTCGAGGTATTATAAAATCCAAATCGTACGGCTTTCGGATCCTTTATCGAATCATTCCATACTACAATCTTATCCTTTGCTATATTGGCCTTTGCTGGTTTGAATACTTTGTCTTCTCCTGCAATCCAGAATTCCATTGGCTCTGTTCCTTTAAGCGTAAATCCGTTCGGCACATTTTCAAAGCTTAAGGTTGCCATACCGTTTTTCATTTCGATTGATCGATAGGTTGGATACTTATAAACTATACCAGCTTGTTTATAATTTTCTCCCAAAGCAAGATTCGCTAATCTCAATCCAACATCCAGTTTATTTGTAGGATGAATGTCTTTCACATTATCTACGAGATCTGTGACTACTACCATTCCGGTTCGTGGATGTTTTTGAGCTCTTGATTGTTGTTCTCGTAAAAAAGAAGAACTGCTGGTATTGCCGTAATCGAAAGGTGCGATCTGTACAAAATAAAAAGGGAATTCTTTCTTCCACGCCTTTCTCCATGAATCGATCATTGAAGTGAGCAGCTTTTCATATGTTGAAGCTGTACCAACATTGGATTCTCCCTGGTACCAGATTGCGCCAGCAATTGGGAAATTGGTGATGGGAGCGATCATCGCATTGTATGCATAACCATTGCTGACAGGCCACCATGCTGCGGGCGTAAGTTTTTCTGAGGCAAGTTTGAGAGTGGGTTCACTTACGACAACCTCTGTCGGTGTCCAGGTCTCTGCAGGCGTGCCACCCCAACTGGAATTGATCAAACCTATTGGAACATTTAGCTGCTGCTGTAATTTCTTTCCGAAAAAATAACCAACTGCGCTGAATCCCTTTAATGATTCCGGTCCACAAACTTTCCATTCGCCTTCGCAATTGTCCTGCGGATTGGTTGAAGTTCGTTTTGGAATATGAAACAACCTGATATTTGGATTATCCGATTTGGGCAATTCATCAATGATCTGTTTCAAATTCTGATCACTGCTCCATTCCATATTGGATTGACCTGAGCAAACCCAAACCTCACCAACCATTATGTTCTCAAGTGTGATAGTATTTTGCCCTTTAAATGTAATTGTAAATGGACCTCCGGCGGAAGGAGTACTTATCTTAATTCTCCAATTGGCATTACCCGTAGTAGTAACCGAATCTTTTTTATTATTCCAGGATGTAGTGACAATAACTTTTTCTCCCGGAGACCCCCAGCCCCATAATTCCATTTCAGATTTTTGCTGAATCACCATATTACTCGCCAACACATTCGGCAAGCGAATCTTTGCAGTAGAAGAAAATGATAAGGCTAAAAAAATAATGGAGACCAGAGTAGTGATTAGGTTGTTTCTCATAGTATGAAAATAAAACTTTTGACGCGAAAGTATTTCAACCACCACGCTGATGTTATACAAGCCTCGCTCCGCCTTCGGCGGAGCAAAAAGGGGGGATTTCGTGCTACCAACATTTGGCCCCTAACGGGGCCGGACTTAATAGTTAACTAATTATTCATTGAAGACAATTACCTGAGAATTTCTGTCCCTTGTCAACCCTGTCAACCCTGTCAACCCTGTCAACCTTGTCAACCAAAAGCTTTTGATAGAAATCACTCCATCGCCTTCGCCGCCGCAAACGTCTGCTCATTAGCGTCCGACTTCGCATCTGCATCTACCAGTATTTTCCATTTTCCGTTTTCTTTTCTAAGTGCAACATGAAATTTGCCATAGCCGGTAAAGGTCTTCCCATCTGCAGTAGTATGGCTGGATTTATAATAACCCACTTCAAAAGCCTGGTCATCGGAGGCGATTCGCTGAAGAAATCTCAATTCGATATTGTTTTTACCAGTCCTTTTGGGGGCCGTCTTTGGGAAATACTGGTCGTAGTCAAGCACCTTATTGGCATCCTGTTCTACCCTTAAAACATCCTTGCTATGTACAGCCTTAAACCCTTCATTGTCGCCGTCATTAAAGCTTTTTATAAATGGCTTCCAGACCTGTTCGTTGATGTCTTTCTGGTGGTTCTGGGAAAGCCCCAGGAAACTACTAGTTATGAGGAAAACGAGGATAAGGGTTTTCCTGTAAACCTGATTTGGCATAAAAAGGAATTTGTTGAAAGTTAGGCCTTTCGGTATAAATGCCTGTCCCACTGACCATTTGCACCTGCCGCCGATACAATTTTCCAACAATACAGTCGTTAAATATTCAGTCCAAGATTCTTTTCGAAAAACCTATTCAATAAACCCTATGCGCCCCTTTGTACAAAACGACCAGGATTATTTGGCTGGCAAATTCCAATTAATGGAGAACCATATTCAGCACGCCAGCAAGATCGCACACCTCAAAATTCAAAGTTGGAAATTCGCCATGCGCACACCTGAAGTGGGCAATAGCTACCAACGCTCCGTTGAGGATATGCTTCGTCAATCCTTATTCGCATTTGTTCCAAACAGCCATATTCTAAGCGAGGAAGGATATTACTTTGCTTGTTTATCTAATTAATAGAGATGGTTTGATGGCTACATTGTTAGATTGTTGAGTTCATAAATAGTAAGTCCAACAATCGAACAATAAAACAATCAAACCATTCGAATTCTACAGTTCAAACCGCCTTCGTTATTTTTACGAAAATAACCAGGCATGAATCGTATCTGGCTAATGTTATTCCTCTTCCTTTCCAAGGTCGCTAGTGGCCAAAAGCCTGATTTCAGCAATTATCCCATTTATAACGGCAACGACCTTGGACTTAACTATAGTCCTGCGCAATCCTTTTTTCGCATCTGGTCTCCAACTGCAACTGAAATAAAACTTCGTTTATATAACCAGGGTTTTGGATCTGAGCCGGTGCAGGTCCTTAATATGAAGAAAGATATAGGTGGCACATGGACAATTAGCATACCCGGGAATCAGAAGGGCAAGTATTACAGCTTCCAGGCTAATATCAATGGCAAATGGATGAATGAGGTCCCTGATCCTTATGCAAAAGCGGTTGGAGTTAATGGAAGGAGGGGAGTGATATTTGACCGAAAGGAAACCAATCCTCCATTGTGGCAAAATGATAAAAGTCCTGTATTCCGGAATAAGACAGATGCGATCATTTACGAATTACATGTGAGAGATGCAAGCATTCATGCTAATTCAGGTATCAATAACAAAGGAAAGTTCCTGGGACTTGCAGAGAAAAATACAAAGAGTGCTGACAGTTTATACACCGGTCTCTCGCATATGAAGGAGCTTGGAATTACCCATGTTCATCTTTTGCCTTCCTATGATTTTTTTACAGTTGACGAGTCAAAACTGGATTCCCCGCAATACAACTGGGGTTATGACCCTTTGAATTATAATACGCCTGAAGGATCCTATTCCACCAATCCAAACGATGGTATTACCCGGATAAAGGAGTTCAAACAGCTTATTAAGTCTTTACATGATAATGGAATTCGGGTGATCATGGATGTGGTGTACAATCATACCATGCTTACTGATAATTCTTACTTCAATCAACTGGTGCCGGGCTACTATTATCGGCAGAAAGAGGATGGAAGTTTTTCAGATGCGACAGCTTGCGGAAATGAAACGGCAAGTGAGCGGCCCATGATGCGCAAGTTTATGCTTGAATCAGTTTTGTATTGGGTGAAAGAATTCCATGTAGATGGATTCAGGTTTGATTTGATGGGCGTTCATGATATCCAAACTATGAATCTCATCTCAAAAGAATTGCATCGCATCAAGCCTGATATTCTTCTATATGGAGAAGGATGGACCGCAGGTGCATGTCCGTTGCCAGACTCGGTTCGTGCCCTGAAGAAAAATGCATACCGGCTCGATAGAATAGCCGTATTCAGCGATGACATAAGAGATGGAATAAAAGGAAGCGTTTTCGATCATAAGGATCGGGGATTTGCGAGTGGCAAACCTGGAATGGAGGAAACAATCAAATTCGGTGTAGTCGCCTCCACCAAACATCCACAGGTTGATTACTCAAAGGTTAATTATTCAAAGGCTGCTTATGCGGCCCAACCGCATCAAACAATTTCTTATTGTGAATGTCACGATAATCACGTGTTATGGGATAAGATTGCGATCTCCGCGGAAGGAATCAGCGAAACTGAACGAAAGGAAATGTACAAGCTGGCCCATTCCATTGTGTTGACTTCACAAGGCATCAGTTTCTTACATGCTGGCACAGAGTTTCTTCGTTCAAAGCAGGGAAATGAAAATTCTTTTAACGCAGGAGATGGAATCAATGCTATTGATTGGAGCCTGAAAGCAAAGAATAAAGACGTATATGATTACGTGAAAGGTTTGATAGCGATCCGCAAGAAACATCCGGCATTCCGGATGACCGATTCCAAACAAATTGCAGCCAATATAAGATTTGAATCAAATCTACCCGCAGGAATTGTTGCCTATTCAATCAACGGTGCAGCAGTTAAGGATAGTTGGAAAAAGGTCTTTGTTGTATACAACGGATCCGGATCACAACAATCGATCAAACTACCACCTGGATCCTGGAAAGTCGCGGTAGATGGAAATAATATTTTGAATGGAACAAGAACTTTTAGTAGAAATTTTAATTCAAAAGGAAGATCGTGTACGATTCTGTACCAATAGCATCAAGAGGTAAAGGGCAAGGGGCATGAGGCAAAAAGCAAAAGGCAAGGGGCAAAATGTAAGCTTTTGCTTCTTGCCTCTTGCCCTTTTAATTATTGCCTTTTGCCTCTTGCCCCTTGCCTCTTACCTCCCCGCTTCTCTGCATCAACAACGAATAAAACGTTATCATTCTTTCAAGGTCTTTAATTGCACGGTGTTCATTGAGTCCATGAAAACCATGGGAATCGATAACTGGTAGAAAATTGATTACTCCGTTGGATATCGGTCGGAAATAACGGGAATCAGTTGCGCCAATAACGAACATAGGTGTTGTTACAGCCTCTGGTACTAATTCTTTGACCAGCTGTTCGATTTTCAAGAAGGAGGGATGCGTTGTTGAAGTTAAAGGATAAGAAGGATTAAAATTATTTGGATAAGGTGTTATTTGAACTCTTTTGTCGCGTAAATGTTTTCTGATATGTGCTTTAACATCATCAACCGTTTCTCCTGGTAGAATGCGGCAATTGACGGTTGCCTTTGCAACAGCAGGTATAACATTATCCTTCACTCCACTATTCATGATCGTTGTTACTATTGTCGTTCTTATTGCTGCATTGGTTCCATAATTGCCTTCCATTTTTGATATGAACTGTCTTTTCAAAAACCAAAGATTGCTTATAGCGAATCGCATCCCAAATGGGAGATAGGGTTTCACTCTTTTGAAGAATACCCTTATCGTCGGTATTAATCTTGCATTCATGGGATGCTTATGGAGCCTGACCAGGGCTTTGTTAAGAATATCGATGGCTGTTTCTTTGTCAGGTGTAGCGCTATGACCACCCGGTTTATTTACGCTTAGCTCAAACGAGACATAACCTTTCTCACCAACACCAATAAGCGCAACCGGTCGCTTAAGTGGTGCATAGTTCTTTTCGATTATCTCCAGGCCCTCATCCAAAACCATTTCCGCCCTTATCTGTTTGCTCTTAAACCATTCCGCAATTGCCTTTGCCCCATTAAGCCCGCCGACTTCCTCATCATGTCCAAAACAGAAAAAAATAGTTCTATCGGGTTGGAATCCCTTTTGAAGCAATTGTTCCGCGGCTTCCATTATGCTGATCAATGAACTCTTGTCATCCACCGTCCCTCTTCCCCAGATCGTATCCCTGATCAACGCTCCACTAAATGCGAGTTTCGTCCAAACAGAATCAGAATCTTCGACCGGCACAACATCCTGATGCGCCATGAAAATATAAGGTTCGAGTCCTGGATTCTTTCCCTGCCACATATAGATATAACTGAATTCGTTTATAACTATTCGTTGGAGTTTTTGATTAACGAGCGGATAGGTGCTCACGAGAAATAAACCAAAATCTCTGAATACTGTTGAATCTTCGAGTCTACCCGGATATGTTATGGTTGGATACCTTATAGCCTGACCAAGATGGACAGCGGCGGAATCGGGCATCGGAAATGCCTGAGATGAAATCTGTGGCAGGGCCTCTTTTGCCGGTAATACAAGGAGCAAAAAAAACCAGGGGAACCTTGACAGTTTAGTATCCAGATGGTTGGTTTAAAGTTGTTTAAAAATACAGGTTTATTTTTATTAGCAAACGGTCATCCCTTACTTAAAGAGTACCCTTATCTTTAAGAATCATAAATACTGGGCCATGATAGCTACCGAACAGATCAAAACTGCCTGCGAACGCAGTATGAAGGCATTAAAACTTAAACCATCGCTTGGTAAAGGAACTGGTATATCAAAAGTGCGAATTACTAACGGTCTCACATGCGAAATTGAGGAAGGGAAATGGCGATTTAAAGCCGATATGCCGGAAGGCGCTGGTGGTAACAGTGAAGGACCGACACCGGGCGTGTATGGCCGGGCCGCACTCGGTAGCTGCCTTGCAATAGGATATATGATGAAAGCTGCTCAGGCAAATATTCCTATCAGGGCATTGCAGGTAGAAGTGCAGGCGGATTATGATGATGGCGCCATGTTTGGTACAAGACATGATGTGCCGGCCGGATACACTGAAGTGCGATATATTGTTACCGTTGAAAGCGATGCTCCCGAAGACCAGGTCCGTCAAATGCTGGATGATGCCGATCTGCACAGCCCTTATCTCGATGTATTCACTCGCGGACAGAATTGTGTAAGAGAACTTCATATCATTACACCTCAACAGCGTTGATTATGGAACCAGCATTACAGAAAAGGGTTCAGCGATATGGATGGGATAAGGCTGCAGTATTTTACGAAAATTACTGGCATAGGAATCTTTCGCCTGCACAGGATAAGTTAATTGAATTTGCGGCTATACAAACTGGTGAGCATATCATGGATATTGCCTGTGGCACTGGGCTCGTTAGCTTTCGGGCGGCCTCACTCACCGGGAATAATGGCTTCGTGTTAGGAACCGATATCTCGGATAAGATGGTTGAGCTTTCGACTCAACAGGCTTTGGAGAAAAACCTGACGAATATCCGTTTTGAACGAAGTGAAGCTGAAACACTCAAAGTGCCAGGGGAAAGTTTTGATGTTGCGCTTTGTGCGCTTGGACTGATGTATGTAACAGAACCGGGATTAGCGCTCAGTGAAATGTACAAAACATTAAAACCCGGAGGGCGTGCAGTAGCTGCAGTATGGGGGAGAAGACAAAATTGCGGTTGGGCAGAGATCTTTGAGATCGTTGATAGAAGAGTAAGTTCGGAGGTCTGTCCAATGTTTTTTTATCTCGGTAATACTTCAGTTTTGGATATGCATTTCACCAATGCAGGATTCAGGGATTTGAAATCTACTACCATCAATACTATTCTCACTCACGCCACTGATGAAGAAGCCTGCGGGGCTGCATTTGCAGGTGGCCCGGTTGCGCTTGCTTATAATAAATTCAGCGATGCCGTAAAAGAAGAAGCGCACGCCGAATATCTCGAATCAATAAAAAAGTATAAGGACAATGAAGGCTATAAGATCCCGGGAGAGTTTGTGATCACGATGGGATATAAATAGTAGTGCTTAATTCATTGTTTGAATCACTTTATCATAGATCTTCTTCAATTGAATATCTCCAAAACCGTAGATGCCTTCTCTTTGGAAAAACTCTTCAAATGCTGAGGAGAAATCTTTTTTCCCGTTTCTAATAATTTCTTCAAGCACCAGTTCGGGTCTTGGCTTTCTATCCTGCTGAGGAAATCTTTCAATATGTGCCTGTATCACTTCCTTTAAATAAGGGAAAGAATAAGAACTCATATTAACCAATTCTTTGAGTCCTTCCAGGTTATTTTCTTTGAAATCATTCCAAAGGGCGTCCCCAAGTTGCAAATCTTTTTCAACCAGCTTTACACGTTTTTGATAAGAACGAACCAGGTCATCTTCGCTGAATGAACCAAAGCCTTTCCATTTATCTGATTCCTCAGTATAATCCGGGTAAACCAGGAATATATCGCCATATGCCTGTCGCTTCCTGAGCAGAGATAGAATAAACCAAAGATTTACCTGGCAAAACAGATCGTATTCAAACCAGAGATTGAATTCCGCATCTGGGGATGCACGTATGATCTTTTTTATTTCTGGCACAACCAGTGAAAAATATTTTTTGCCTTGTGAGTCCGGAGAATTGTCAAGGTAGGCGGCTCTTATTTTCCAGAAGTCTTCGAGATTTTTCCCTCCAAGTTCACCGTCGATCAATGCTTCCCGCATGACTATGATTTCACCCGGCAATAATTTTCCGGGAAATTCCTCGGCGAGGCAATCGCCATTCAGTACGTGGTAAATCCTGATTCCCATTTGTACGGTAATTTAGGAATTTTCCTGCGACAAAAATTGTGTCGCTACGCAGGCGGCGTATTGTGTATTCAACCTCTAAAATATGTAGTCAACCGATGATCAAAAGTTTTCAACTTTGCCCTGCTAATTTTTCCAATTCCTTAAAAACTCTTTCGACTATTTGGGAACAGTAAATAAGGTTGAACTCATAAATATCTGCGCTATTGTACCAATTCTCTAACTTTTCCTTCAATTGGGCTTTAGCGCGATTGAGTCTCACTTTTACGTTGACGGGACTGATGTTGAGGATCTCTGCGGTTTCGTTTACAGAAAGACCCTGCATCTCTCTCAATAAAAACACCATTCGGTATGTGTCAGACAATCCTTCAATTGCCTTTTCCATAACCTTTCCCAATTCCTGATGGACGATGGACTTGTCAACACTAACGGTGCCCTCCTCTACGAGTGTGGTTACCTGCATCCGTTGATTGGTTTTGATTTTATAAAGACATTTATTGATCATGATCCTGGCCAGCCAGGTGCTCCACTGTGATCGGCGTTGAAATTCGTGGAGATGCTGGTAGGCTGTTATGTAAGTATCCTGCATCAGGTCTTGAGTATCCTCATGAAGAAATCCATGGGAACGACCGATCTTATACAATAAGGGATTGTAGCGGCGAATGAGAATTTCATATAAAGCAGACTCACCGGCAACCATACGGTCGAGGATTTCTTCATCGTTCAATTGCTGAGTTAAAATAGTTGAGATCATTTTTTAAGTGGATTAGCGACGGCAATTATTCAATTTAATACATTCCTTACCCAATAGCAAACACCAATAAGAGGCCAAAGGCGATAACAGCTGTCAGGGCATGAATAACCGCAAGTCCAAGAGGCCCCGGTTTCTTTCGCATATCATTATAAAATAAGTAAATACCCCCAAGCGCAGCGACGCCAAACAGGATTATGCTCACCTGCGGATAGTTCTCAGGATTTTGAATGCCATAGTAGATTAATAACCCCAGGCCGGCCACGGCCAGTAGCCCATGAGCAAAAACGGCAGGTTTTGGTGTATCTCGCTTCTTAATAAGAGCATTGATAATTATTAATCCCATAACAGCGGCAAGCGCAAACAAACCAACAATTAGGTAAAGCATGAATTGTTTTGCGGTTAGATTACGGATTTGAGGAAAGGTTACAGGTTGATGCCGGAAGTTGATGGGGTTGATAGGGTTGATAGGGTTGATAAGGTTGACAGGGTTGATAGGGTTGACAGGGTTGACAGGGTTGACAAGGTTGACAGGGTTGATAAGGTTGACAAGAACAGCAAGTGAGTTATGTCGCAGGCCCAATAGAGGTTCAACTGTTCGCAAGCCCAATTCCTTCTCAAACTTGTCAACCTTGTCAACCCAGTCAACCTTGTCAACCTAAACCCTCCGCACATGTATTCTAAAAGCATGTGCTGGATTAACTCTAAAGATCAATTCAATTTCTTCTTGATTAAAACCTTGTTTTATTAGCTCGGGAATCAGGTGTGTGAAGACAAAATTGAAGTTTCTGAATTCGCCGCCCTGGGGTTCGCCAACATGGTACCAACCTGCATCCTGGGACACGAGGATTCGATTAAGCAAACCTTCATTTTTCATTTTAGTAATAAACCTGATATGCTCTTGAAGCGAAGAAGGAGAGACACCATCAAATTCAACCCATCCACCTTTTTTGGCCGCCAGAATATGCAGGTCTTGATCTTTCTCACTTTGTGCATGAACCCAGATCCAGGCATCTGGTCTCACCCCATTTTGATCTAATATTTCCAGTTCACGTAATGCAGCTTTTCCATTTCCTGTATGAACTGCAATGGTCAACCCGGTAGCAAGATGCGTTAATGCTGCCGCATGAATGATCTTTTCCTGCACTGCAGAAAGTGGGCTTGTATCGACACCTGTTTTGATAAAACCTGGTTTGATGCCAGTGCCATCGATTCCTTCCTTGCTTTCCCTGATCCAACGCTGAGATAATTGTTCAGCTGTTTCGGTGTACGCGTGCGCGGGAAGATATTTTTCCTTCGCAGCACCGTAATAACCTGTATTGGTAATTATGTTTAATTCCGATGCCTCCGATAGACTTTTCAACAATCGCGGATCCCTTCCAAGGTAGGCTGGAGTGCACTCAATAAAGGAGACACATTTTTGTTTTCTTAATTGATTCAAGAATGGAAGAACGATCTTTTGTACATCAGAAGAATTGTACCGATCAGGCGATACCTTGTCCGCACCAATGAAATCAACAAGTACGTGCTCATGTGTTAGCGTTAATCCAAGATCTGATGAAAGCAATGACCCTCTTACCGTCATAAATAAATAGTCGGCCTGCAGCGGATGTGCAAACGAAAAAAGTACAGAGCCTGTAGCAAGCATGCTATTTGATATGAACTCTCGTCGCGATTGCAAGGAAAAATTTTCAGAACATTAAGTTACTAATCTTCTTCAGTCTTTTCTTCGAGTTGTTTTCTCATTTGAGCCGCCAACTTTGAATCGGGAGTTACATTTGCAACGGCGCCCTGAATTTTATTTCGAAGACCGGATATAACTTTCTTATCTCCTCTGAACAATGCATCGTAACCATCTTTTGCAACATCGGCAGGATCGGATAATTCAGAATCATTAGCAACAACTGTATTTTCAGCGCCGGCCTTATTGAAGAAGTCGGTATCACTTGCACCCGGAAGTAACACAGTCATAGTTACGCCCGTACCCTGCAACTCATTTGCTACAGCTTCAGAGAATGAAAGTACAAATGCTTTGGTAGCCCCGTAAACGGCCATTAATGGTGTAGGATACTTTGCAATCAGGGAGGCAACCTGGAGAATTCGTCCATGACCCCGGAATACCATATCCTGGACAAACAATTTTGTAAGTGTGACTAGGGAATTAACATTAAGCTGGATGATATCCAGTTCACGCTGCAGTTCATTATGGATAAATGGACCATGTTCACCCTGCCCGGCGTCATTCACCAAAATGTCAACACGATGGTTATTTGCCTTTACTTCCTGGTAAAGTTCGTCCGCGGCACAAGGATCAAACAGATCCTTTGGGAATGGAATGGTGATCACGCCATATCGCTCACTAATCTCTGCTGCCAGAGCATTCAGTTTCTCGCTGTCGCGGGCCACCAAAATAAGGTTATACCCATCCTGGGCAAATAATTTCACGAATTCATAGCCAAACCCGCTTGTTGCGCCGGTTATCAGGGCGTATGAAGTAGTTCTTGCCGCCATTATCTATGTATTTTCCAGGTTAGTTGTTGTTACTGCAAAACAATCATGCCATGGAAAAATATCCCATTAATTGGATAGACTAGTAAGTATCTCATATCTTAAATTAATAACTTAGTCGTATAACCGAAAAAAGTATTTTTAACAAAGCGAGAAAATTAACATTTAATTAAACGGGAAAATCTGCCCCAATCAGCTATGATTTTCATGCAAATGGCAATAGTTTCGGAATTCTTTTGCTCAATCTTTTAACTGACATAAAAAAAACAAGACCTCGCTTTTCATTTTTTTTAATGAGGCATAACAATTGTTATCCTATTTCATACTTAATCAAATTTTTTTTATCACTCAAAAATTTATGTCATTATGAAAACAGGATTTGATGTCACAAAAAGATTCTTTGTCATCGCTACACTTGCATTGAGTAGTATTTTC
Source organism: uncultured Chitinophagaceae bacterium (assembly GCA_963728145.1). Lineage (GTDB taxonomy): Bacteria > Bacteroidota > Bacteroidia > Chitinophagales > Chitinophagaceae > CAVSJA01. Next base: position 347,559 of record CAVSJA010000001.1, read on the forward strand.
GCCATTACTGCGTGTGATAAGGATAACGATGATGACGACAAAGTCATGTTCAATCTCGGTGGTTCAGCGAGTGGTACCGCTGTAGTCCCTGCTGTAACAACGAACGGTGCGGGAACGATCAGCGGAACCTATAACAGGAACACCAATGTCTTGCAATATAATATAGGATGGACCGGTTTGAGCGGTACAGCTTCCGGAGTAAGTTTCAATTCAGGTGCGTCAGGAGTAAACGGATCTTTGGTCCAGGATGTTAATATCACGACTGCTGGTGCAACAGGTGCATCTACAGGGTCTATAACATTAACTGATGCACAGGAAACTGATTTGCTGGCTGGCAACTGGTACTATTTAGTTGGAACATCAAACAACGCAACAGGAGAAGTTCGCGGACAAATTACAGCCAGTCCACAATAAGTCAATTAAGTTTTAGGCCCGTCCCCCTCCGACCGGTCATCCGGGCGGTCAGGCGGACGGGCATTAGCTTCGGGGTTAAATATTACTTGCTCTTAGCTAAAGCTCGAATCAGACTTTATTTTTTTGTCAACTTTAATGTGGCCTCATACCAATGCGGTAAAATTATCGTGTCATATGCCGGGTAAGGATTTAAAGCTTCGAATAAGATGGAATAGTTAGCTCCGTGATAATCTACTGCCTGTTCTTTCTGCAATTCAATAACAAAATTGTCAGGACTATTATTAAAATTAAGCGTGATATGGGCAGTACCGGCCCAAACACAGGCAACGCCGTTTGGACAACGTGAATCATCATTCACTTTATTAAATGATAATTTCATTTCCTGGCCGTTACACTCATAGATAGTCTTCGTTTCACCATTTTTTATTTTTACTTGAAGGCTGTCCGGGAATTCGGTGCATTCTACGGTTTTCTCATTACAAGCAATGAATGCCAGCACCAATAATGAAAGGATTAAGGTTCCAATACGCATAGTGTGAATTTCTAAGAATGACAGCACAATAAGGGCTTCCGTTGCACCAGCTTAGCGGCTCTTTTCACTTCTGTTATATTTTTTTAATATTTCTATAACCTTTTTATGGGGCAGAGCGTATGCTTTATTTCCGTTTATACCTTCGGTAGTTTCGGCTGCAACCATTGCATTGATAATGGATTCCTCTACTGCCTGAACGGTGGCATCAAACAGGGGATTGATCCTATCATTAGACAGCATTTCAACTGTAGTGTTGTCCTCCCGGTTGAACGCGGTTGTATTCGCCGTAGAGAATGCAATAAAGATATCTCCCGAACCATTTTCACCTCTGCCACCAACCTTTCCCACACCAATGGGAACTCTGGCTGCAATTCTTTTCAATTGGTGGGGAAGGAGAGGAGCATCTGTTGCAACAACAACAATGACCGAACCATCTCCGTCCTGCTTCTTATATGCAGGAGGCGCCTTGAATTCATAATTCAACGTATCTAGTAATTCTCTTCCCACCGGCACTCCGGCAATTGTAAACCTTTCTTTGCTGCCGAAATTGGATTGCACTAATACTCCTATCGTATATGTCTTCCCATTAATTGAGACCACTCTTGAGGACGTTCCTGTGCCTCCCTTAAAACCGAGGCAACACATTCCAGTTCCTCCACCAACATTGCCTTCGGCCACCAGCCCGGTCTTCGCGTTGTTCAAGGCTTCATATGCATGGATTTCCTTAACATGAAATCCATAAATATCATTCAAAAATCCATCATAGGTTTCGGCAACTACCGGGTAAGTATACCAGAAATCTTCTTTATACCAATTTTTATCAACATACCATTTCAAAACCGCATCGCGAACTGTTCCAACACTATTGGTATTGGTGATCATAATTGGTCCTTCAAGAAATCCAGATTCAGTAACCCATGTGGTGCCGGTCATTTCACCGTTGCCGTTCAGGGTATACCAGTTTGCAAACACAGGATTATTATTCATTCCCCTCGGCAAAATAGCGGTCACACCTGTGCGAACAGGACCTTTCCCTATGATATTTTTACCCTGGCCTGATGTGATAGTGCTGAATCCAACAGTAAGGCCGCTTACATCGGTGATTGCGTTATACTGTCCGGGCTTTCCGTCAAATGGAATCCCAATATCCCTTGCTCTTGGTTTTTGGGCGTAAATGAGACTTAGTGATAAAATGAAAATGAACAAACAAATGATTGGCTTCATGGGCTGGTATTTATTTAGGTAGTCGAAATTAATTTAGTTCAGCGCCAACCCCTCCAATTGTTCCTCCAACATTTTCTTATATACCCTGAATCGATAATTGCTGAGTTCATTTCCAAGTCTGACTGCAAGACTTGTGAATTCATTCAGTTCATTGTTCAGAAATTCATTGTCCAGGAAATATTGATAATTCGAGTCAATAAACTTTTGAAGGTCTTCCTTTAATTGACAGCCGGGCAGGAGGTTTTCCTTTAGAACCATTCGATAAAAATCCTTTAGCCTGGGCTCATAGATCTCTTTGATGTCGCCGATAATGGACTGCACCAAACCTATTGTAACTGACCCATGATACAGTGGTTGAAGCGAATTGATTGCTTTATTAGCGACTTCGACAAAATCCTCATACTCTATTGAAATTGTCTTGAAATCTTCATAGTTTCTCCTGAATTGTTCTTTCGCCTGCCTTCCATATTGATAGAAATAACAGTAAGCCTCTTTATCAAGCCTTGCCAGGAGTTCCTTTTGATGATTCGTTTCATTCTGGATTACGCTGATCACGAAATCGCATTGACCCGCGAGATATTTTTGACCATCGAAATCAAAAGTTTTGAGCTCCAGTCTTTTTTCTTTGATTGCCTTAACCAGTTCAAGGTCGCTTTCATTACTGTGAATGGATTCATGAAGCTTTCCATTTGCCGGCGTAAATATTTCCTCAAATTTCAATCCTTCAACAGAATTACAAACGGTATTGAGGTCCCATTCCCTTAGTTCGATATACCTGCCTTTATAAAACCCATTATAAATTTCAGGCAAAGAATAACCCTCTTGCCTGTTCGTCCAGATCTGTTCAAATTGCTTTACATCATAATGTTCCAGTTTTTCAACGGAATCCAATGAGGGATACAGATTATTTGTTAATTCCTCTTGTAAAACTTCGGGGTTATCAAATATTTCCCAGGCAGGTCGATCAACAGCTGCTATCCGTAAACCGAGCTCATCCAATTTTCCTTTTCTTTCTTCCAGCGTCGGATGGCTCGCCCATTGATCTTTAAAATTGATCCTCGATTTAGAAAATGAATTGAGAAATTGAGCAGATACTTCAGGAATTCCTCCACCCATGGGTAAGTCATAATCCTTTCCGATCGACCGGAAGACTACTAACTGATTGCCGAAAATATTTTTGGATTTCTTTTTTTCTTTAAGCTGTACATTGGCTTCCTCAATTGCAGTTTGATAACAACTTGAAGCTACTTCCAAACGACGGAGTGCACTAATGAGATTATCACCTCCTGAAACGCTTGCTGCTACGGCATCGGCATGGTATTCCATTTCCCTGCTCATGCTATAATAATTCTTAATAATCAGTTTATACATTCCTCTCAGGATCCATTGAATTCCCTGTGCAATTTTAATCGTGATGCCAGCAAAAAAGGCCAACCAGCCACTGACATTTCCCCATTTGGAAAGGAAATTTCCATAGCTACTATTTTCATAGAGCATGTTATAAATAATGCGATTGGTATTATAAGTGAAGCTTCCCAACTTCATGCTTTGTTGGGTGAAATGACCAAACTCATGTGCCAATACTGCTTTAAATTCACTTATATTAAGACTATTTACCAGGCCCAGTCCGATTTCCAGGTTCTTCCTAACGGGAAGGAACATACTCCAAAAGCTGGAATTGTAAAATACGCAGGCATTCACATCAGGTGAAACAAAGATCTTTTTGGGAAAGGGTGTTTTTGTTTCTTCTGTTAACATTCGAATAAAAGCAAATAAACGCGGTTGACTTGCCTCCTTTATTTCAACGCGACCTGGATTTTCGTTTCTTGAAACAGCAAAAATGAATTTTATCAGAAAGAAAAAAACAGAACCTCCAACTGCGATCAGGCCGGCTCCGATGATCAGCGTGAAAAACTTTGGCATGGTAACTATTAAGAAAATACCGGCGTAGAAACAAGCGACAGCGAGCGCAACAGATGCAATGATCAACAAGATGTAAACGGCAAAGAATAAAAAAATTGAACCGATAACCTTTGAGACTTGTTTTCTGAACTCAGCGGATACGCCAATCTTATCTGGATTGTCCAAAAGTGGTGAAGGTGGATACAAGTTTTTTTCCAACATCGCTAACGGGTATAAAATATTCAACCTACCAAATTAATGCAATCACAATTCCCGGCTGTGCAGGATAATGGAATTATAAGAGAATACACTTACAGATCCTAAGGGGACATCAATGCCTCATTTCTATTGTAAGGGCCCGCTATTGCTCACAAAAGCGATTTGTTTACTATCGGGACTCCATGACGGCGTATTGATCGTTCCCTGTCCACCGTATAAATAGGCAGTCACTCTTGGACCGCCACCGTTCACTGGCATTAGTCGCAGCATTACTCTTTTATAGAAAGGATGATCGTCGGCATTAATATGTGGAGGAAAAGAAAGAAATGCAATCCACTTTCCATCGGGAGAAATATGCGGGAACCAGTTATGGTATTCGTCAAATGTCAGTTGCTCTTTTCCTGATCCATCAGATTTCATTCGCCAAAGTTGCATAGTGCCTGTTTCACTTGCATTGTAATAAATATATTTCCCGTCCGGAGAATACTCCGGTCCATCGACATGGGATTTCTGATTAAAAGTTAATTGTTGCTCGGGTCCGCCGGCTATAGACTTCCTATACAAATTGTAAACCGGGATTCCTTTTCGCTGGGCAACATAAACAACTTCTTTGTTGTTAGGATTCCATCCATGAAGATAGGAGGGTGTGCTATCGGTTACCAGTTTTGGTTCACCACCAGAAAGTGGTAGGGTATAGATTGTGGATCCGCCACCGGGCATTCCATCACGATGATGACTGATCGCTAACAATTTTCCATCAAAAGAAATCAGGTGATCGTTATTGTTACGATTTGCAAAACCTGTATTGAGTTTCTCGGGTGTGCCGCCTTCAATCGGAATAGTATAGATAAAACCATCCTGGTTATATAAAAGTTTCTTCCCATCAGGCATCCAATTTGGAGCTTCGAACCTTCCTGTGATCTCATGAATGACTTTTCTCTTTCCGTCAAAAACATTCATTATTTCCATCCTGCTGCCAAGAAATCCCTGACGGTTTGCATTGAAGGTATCTGCAACAGGTTTTTCAATTCGTACATTCCAGGCCAGGCCTTCTTCCTGTTCATTGGGATTATGACTGCAGATAAACAAACCCGCAAGTACATTATCCGGCATTTCACTGAATTCCTTTTCACCCACCAATTGCAAGGGTTCGCCGGGATGAGCAGCACGCATTGATATTTTTTTTCCGCTTCTTTCCAGTTGAATGATTTCAATATTCTTTTTCGGAAAGAAGAATTGGTCCTGCGGGTCGCGCATATAGGCTCCGCGAGTTGGGCGCCATTGAAGAAGAGTTAGCCCATCGCCATGAACTGTGGCACTCACATGTGCGGCATCCTCCTGCTCCGATTCCCTGATCATCCATCCAATCTTACGATGCGGATCCTTTCCAACACCCAGTAGTTTGACATTTGCCGTTAAGATAAAATCTCCCTTCAACTTATTAAAGAGATAGAAAAATTCGTCGCGGTTAAACCAGATATTATATCCGCCACCCTTTAATTTATATGATTGATCGGAGTTTTTGAATTCAACAGTTCCGGCCAGGTTTGGCTTCCCAATATTTGCAGTCTGCTGAAAAACTCCTGAACCTGACTGAGCATTGGAAGCAAGAGAAGCGGCAATTAGAAAACCAATCAGAACAGCTTTCATTGCATTTCGTTTAGTAGAATGGAAGGAATTGCATTGATTAAAGATAAATATTGTTTTACCTAACTGGGGTAATTAATCCGCTTCATTAACATCGGTGGATATCAATATTCTGACGGCTGCGGAAAAAATCCCTAATTTATCGATCAATTGCATCTCTTCTGTGCCCGGATCAACTACGCTTTAATTCACCCTAAACCATTTAAGCCTCCTTTATTATAAAACAAAAACCTTCCGTTATGAAAAGACTAAACGCCCTCTTTGCAGGCATAGCTATGGCCCTGCCGTGTCAATTTGTTTCAGCCCAGTTGCAACAAAGCGTAGTCCCGACGTCAGTAATCACCAAAGAAGACCTTACGAGTTTTTCATTGCAGAGAAATGTTGACCTCGACTTCATTAAATTCTTACGAGACGGGGACAAGTTAGGAACACGAAACAGTTATGGAGTTAACGCGGATTTCAACTATTACCCTAAGAAACATTGGGGATTTGGAGGAACATTAATTGCGAATCAAACAACCACGGAATTCGGCACCAATAAAACAACGACAACCGATTTAGGAATATTTGGAAACATCAGCTACATAGAAGTAATTAACCCGCAAACGGCAATATATGGACGGGTAGGAGTAGGATATCTTACTGATATTATCAAAGTAGTCACAGGATCAAACACAAACAAAGAAACAGATGATGGCTTTGCAATAAGAGGTACTGTCGGCTTGCCAATACATCTTGACAAGTTTGCTTATGTAACACCGTTTTTGCAATATCAATATCAATCGGGCAGTTTTGATGGTGGAAAAGTTACTGATAATAGCATAACTGCCGGCATAAACCTGGAAGCATACATGGGATGCCACGATGATTATAATTGCGATTCCAAGGTCGGCTATAAGCATTCAGCAAATGCATATGATCCTGGTAAGAATATGTTTGGCTTTTGGACTAATGCAAATTTCGGCATGGGAACGATCAAAACTAAGTATGATGATCTGCAGCAAGAAACCAAGGACAAATATTCCGATGTTAGCATTTCCGTAGACTACACAAGGTTTATTTGGAAAGGTATCGGCATCGGAGCGGAATTCGGTATCCAAAATAATGTACAGGAATCCGAAGATTTCAACTTTAAATTGACTCAGACCAACCTTGAATTTAGTCCACATGTTGTTTTCCAGGGGCCATGGGATGGCGCTGCCAGAAATCTTTTTCTCGAGTTGGAAGGAACGTTTGGGTCTCAAACACTAAAGACTTCGGGATCAACCGGCATTACTGAAAAGGAAAATATTACCGGCTTTGGATTCGGCTTTGGTTATAATTGCTTTTTTGGAGAGAATATTGCGCTAACACCAATAATATGCAGGGAGTATGCTACTCTTAAAAATGATGAATCCGGCGATAAACAAAACAGAAATACCTGGACTTTTGGATTAGGCGTGAGAGCTAGCTTTTGAGTTCTGAATGCAAACAATCTTAATTCCTGATTAGTTTCAAAAAGAATACGGTATAACTTCGTTATCTTATTGATCATTTCCTCATCAATAAAGGCATTGAATGGGAGAGATTGTCAATTGTGCAGCATATTCAAGTGGCCGGCGTATTGCCGATGTTGACCTGCCAGAGGTTCATCATGTGTTAAAAGAGGCGGGACAGTTTGTATGGATCGGCCTGCACGAACCTTCTGAAGAAGTCCTCGCGAAAGTTAAATCTGAATTCAACCTGCACGAACTTGCCATTGAAGATGCACATAATGCTCATCAGCGACCCAAAGCTGAATTGTACGGCGATTCTTTATTTGTAGTTATGCAAACAATCCAGCTAGGCCAGCGGCATAATATCGAATTTGGTGAAACTCATTTCTTCGTTGGAACAAACTTCATAGTTATTGTGCGGCATGGCCCTTCCGTTACCTATACCAATGTGCGACACCGTTGTGAAAGCACACCACACTTATTAAGCAAGGGGCAGGGATTCGTATTGTATGCGGTGATGGACTTTATCGTCGATCAATATTACCCTGTCGTAAGGCAACTGGAACAGGACCTGGAAAAAATAGAAGAAAAAGTTTTTAGGGAAAAACCCAGTCGCGAAACAACCGAGCAGATTTATATGCTTAAGCGGTCATTGCTTGAAGTCTCAAGAGCTATCTCGCCGCTGGTCGACGTCTGCAACCGGCTCATGCGTTTCGATATTAAATGCATCTCTCCACAAACAAAACCTTATTTCCGCGATGTTTATGACCACGTTGTGCGAACATATGATATGATCAATAATATCCAGGAACTCTTGAAAACCGCTCTCGAAGCAAATTTCTCTTTGATCTCAATTTCACAAAGCGACGTCTCTAAAAAATTCGCAGGCTGGGCCGCTATCATCGCCATTCCGACCATGGTTGCCGGTTTTTACGGGATGAATTTCAAAAATATTCCTCAGGCCAACTGGGACTTCGGTTTCTATACCGTCCTTCTTTGCACCATCGCAGCCTGCGTCGCACTGTACCTGGTTTTCAAAAAATCGGGATGGCTGTGAGATCTACGTAAGTCTCCGTAGATGAGAGATTTATAATTTGCAATTGCTAGATGGTTAGATTGTTTGATTGTTGGACTCACTATTTGTGAACTCAACCATCCAGCCATCTAACCATCAAACCATCTAGCTATCCCAAATCGTAAATCGTAAATTTTCTCTCCACCGTTTATGGATTTCATTTTTTTCCCGCATCAAATATTATTAACTTATCTACCTAAAACAATTGTTATGAGAGTTGCAACGCTAACTGGAATATTAATCGTTGCCTTGGGAAATGCAACGATTGCGCAATTGACCTTACAACCTCTAATTGGACTTGAGAACACACGGACAACAATTGACTACAACAGTATCCGATCCTTCTCTCCTCTTGGAAGTGTATTTTCCCCACAAGCTGCTCTGCGCCTTGACTACAAATTCAAAAAAGGTCATGGACCTTATGTAGGAATGAGCTCTACTCGTTTGAACACATCATTCAGCTTCCCTGAAGCAGAGAATGGTGTTTCAAATTACACTGCAAACCTCGGGGGCTATCAATTTCAACTCGAAGGAGGTTATCAATACAGCTCCAAAAAAATAGCTCTTGGGAAAGCGAAACAACCAGCAGCAAAAACACAGGCAACTCCAAAAAAATCATGCGGTAGCTATAGCGCATATAGCTCGAGATGTTCGAAAAATTATAATTCCGTAGCTAACCGTTATGCATATCCTCAAAAGGTAGCCGAAACTCCAAAAGCAAGTAAGAAAAACGTTGCATGGATGAGGATCATTCCTTCGTTGGGTATGGCTTATGTTCCCGGAGGAAAGAATAGCCTGACTCAAAAAGTTGAGGGTGGCCAAACCAGTTACGAATACATCGCAGCAAATTCAAACCTCGCCCTTCTCGCAGGTACGGGATTTGAATTTGGAAGAGGTAATCGCCGCAACTTTACGCTCAGCTTTAATTATTTCAAAGGCCTCGGCAGTTTGAATAATGAAACTGTTACTCAGATTGACGGAAATAAGACCTCAACGGCAACGTTGAACTCAGATGCCTCAGGTTGGAATCTTCGTTTAGGTGTACCGATTTCGCTTGGCAAAACAAAATCTGCAAAAGAAGTAAAGCAGGTAAAACAAGTTAATCAAGCCAAAGAAGTTAAGAAGCCTCAACAAAAAAGTACTTATAAGTATAGGTGCGGAAAAGCGAGCTAATACAGTTTGGCGTCTGGGGTTTGGCGTTTGGCGTTCTTAACCACGATTTCCCCCTTTGTTTCAGAATAACTGAGACGAACGAGGTAAAACTGCATTGAAGAACGCCAAACTCCAAACCCCAAACTCCAAACGATCTAATTTTCATCCGCACTCGGTCCATAACTTCCGGGAATCGGAATATTCAACAACCTTAAGTAAACACCCATTTGAGCCCGGTGATGTACGATCTGGGAATAGCTCATCCGGATCACTTCCCTTTTTGAACTTACATTGTAGATCTCCTCACCATTTCGCATAGTCCAGTTTGGTATAAGCTCTTCATCGGTAGCTTTTGAAAGTCTTGTTCTGCCGTCTTCAAGGGATTTTTCAAATAAATCCAACAATTCCTTTGTATTGTTTATTGGTGTAGGATTGTATGGCTCCTTCGCGAAGTCCAGCTCGCTTGTATTAAGCGTAATAGATACCCAGGTAGGTAATTCCGCAATATGAGTCGCCAATTGCCGGATCGTCATGCTTTTTTCATGAGGCTTCCAATCATATTTGTCGTCCGGAATACGGCTGAGCATTTTGCGGGTAGTTTCCGCTTCCTGATTCATTTCTTGGAGTAAAGAAGGGATCTGTGACATATAGTTTGATTTTATACTCAAAGAAAAGATGGGGGAGTGACAGCCTTATGTCAGGAGCTATTTTATATTGTATATTTTACATTGCATATTTTATGAACGCCCACCAAACCCGATCTCCAGGTCGGTGACTGAATAAATAAAGCAGTAGATTTATCTAAGAAATGACCTCGGCACAGTACATACAGGGAATTGCCAGGGAAAGAAAGAGGCATTTTCGTGTGTAAAAAACCTAAATGATTATTGTTTTAAGAAGACTTTAGGCAACTCTAAATGAGCCGTACCGGTCTTTGCCTCTCTTGATGAGCCAGGTACTTTGAAGGGTGTGAATAATTTTCAACTAATAAACCCCAGTATATGAGACCCTTCCTTTTCTTGCTATTAATTCTTCCCGCAGGATTAAATGCGCAGCAAACCAACGTCAGCACTCCAAACACGCAATTATCTGTCGGAGCTGCTTTTATGGCTGCGTTTATCGATAACATTAGTAATTCCAGATCCAAGATCAATGACATAGCTGCGACAATAAAGTCTGCGAGAGAGCAAATGAGTTCATTACAATCCACAAAAAATAAAATACAGGTTGAAATAGTGTCTTTAAAAAAGCAGATCGCTGATATCGGTGATGACGAATCGAAAAAAGCTCAAAAAGCTGAGCTTGAGAAGAAACTTGCAGAATTGACGAAGCAACTCGAACTAATCAATACGAAAATCTCACAGTTGAAAAGCTACATAGATGCGCAAATAGACGAATTGAATAAACTAGAGGATTCGATCGATCAGATGAGAAAAAAAATGGAAGAAACAGCAGTCAGGGACAGGCAGCAAACAGAAAATAAACAAATGGAGGAAATTAAAAAAACGGTGTTTATAGTTGAAGAAAAAGCACTTGCTTACGCTCATGTAATAATCCTATTGGACTCCCTTCCGCCTATAGGTTCAAGATTGTCGCTTGCAGAGAGAAATCTCGTAAGTGGCCTTAAATCTAAATTTAATAATGACGCTGAATTCCGGTCTGCAACAACGGCCTACATTAAACATTCCAAAGCCAGCAATTATTTCAGCCGAACGAGAAAAGCAGGTACATCGGCCGACCAATTGAACAGGCTCCTTATTGCGGTTAAAGAGGAGTTGGTTATTCTTTCAAGAAACTAGCCGATATATAATCCCTGGTGGGAGAGAATTTATATAATGCGTTGATTTACTGACTCTTACATTGAGTAGGAACCATAAATAGTTTTTACTATTTTGTTTCTATAAAATCCAATACCAGCTATGAAAACCCTATTCTTCATATTACTCGCCCTGCCATTAAGTTTATTTGCTCAAAAATCAACTACTGGTAAGTCCAAACAGAAATCAACTACTGTTAAGCCCAAACAGAAATCCACGGTTCAAACTCCCGAAACATTAAGGCATGAATTGATTTTGTTGAATAGCAAGAAAGAAAAGTCGAATGCAGAATTGGTAAAAATAAAATCAAAATGGGATGCCTCAATAAAAAGGATGGTTCAAGTGCGGGATAAGGCAACTGCAACTTCCAAGAAACTGGATGCCATGAACGCCAAAGCTTCATCAACATCAAAAAAAGAGAGGGAGAGAGTAGAGACCCAATTTAATAATGAATTGGTACTGTTAGACAAACTGGTTGGAGACAATAATTCGCTCGAAGCACAGCACAATAAGAAAGCGACGGAAGTAAAGCGATTAACCACAAGAATCGACAAAGTTCAAAAACAGCTGGCGGTTGTAGAAGCAAAAGATAAAAAACTTGCCACCAACAAAAAATAAAAAAGGGTCTGTAAACACAGACCCTCAATCAACTTATCCTTCACGTTAATTAGTAACGTCCGTCTTTCTTGTCAATGTGACGACCAATTCCAAAACCTACACCAGCGCCAAGTACGCCGCCAATTGCAGCACCTACAGCGCGGTTTCGTTTATTGATGATCGCTCCGGCTGCAGCACCACCTGCGGCACCAATTACAGCACCTTTCGCAGCTTTACTCCAGCCTTTTTTCTCGGCCGGTACAGTTGTCTTCGCTACCGGGGCAGGAGCTGAAGTCCTGTAAACCGGTGTAGACTTTTTAACTGTTGTCTTTTTTGGAGCGGGAGCTGTATAAACAGCTGTGTTTGCTAATTCCTGATTCTTTTTCCATTCCTGGAATTCCTGATTCTTCTTCCATTCCTGGAATTCCTGGAACTCCTTTAAGTCCGCTGCCGTTGTAGCTGCCAGTACTTTCGTTTCTTCTGATGTTTCCTTCTTGCCCGAGCAAGATGCAAACACGAAAGCTAGTAACGCTACGATTGCCAATAATCCAAATGTCTTTTTCATAGTCCCTGATTTTAAAGATGAGTAAATTTTGTTCATGAGAAAATTGTTTAGTGATTAGACGTTCAAAACTGTGCCAGTCAAATTCATTGATGTTAAAGTATATCAAAGGATTTCTGAAGACTTGATTAAAACAATCCTTTAACAAAATGAATTGTCAATGAAAAATGGGGAAAATGGGGAAGGATTGGGGAAATTGATTTTGAATATAACGGTGATATGCAAATGGAGAAACAATTTTGCCCGACACTGTATGTGGATTCATCGATTCTTGAAATTTCTGCCAACAAGAAAATAATTCACAAACCGTTGTTCCAGGCTTCGAACTTTATCCCGGTCAGACGAGTCGTCTGACCGGGATAAAGTTCGCCGTTGGCGAAAAAATTTATCATTCGGTGAAGACGTTTTTTCACCATTTTAAAATGTTTTTTTCTTAAGAAAAATGAGGAAAACACTTTGGAACTGATTTCGCACGTGCCGAACTTTATTCCGGTCAGACGACTCGTCTGACCGGAATAAAACATGGGACAATAATAGATCGACCTTAAGCAGAAGTATTGCTGATTATTTAAACTCTTTTTTACTCTCCTCAATTATTATCATCACATAATTAACCGACCGCTGAAAATCCCTGATCGGCATTCTCTCATCTATCCCGTGATAACCTTTGCTATCTGTTGCAGGAAAGAAATTTACTACGCCATTCGAAATCCTCCTGTAATGCCTCGAATCCGTTGCACCAATCATCAAATACGGAGTGGGTATAACATTTGGTACAGTCTTGTACAATGCACTTTCAATTCTTTTATACGCAGGCGAATTTATATCCGTAGCAGTGGAGGGGTCTGAATCAAACTTACTCACTTTGCGGATCTTTACTCTCTCATCATTGATTTTTTTCCGGATAAAATCTTCAACCGTTTTTGAATTTTCTCCCGGAAGAATCCGGCTATTCACTATTGCCGATGCATGTGTGGGAATTACATTTTCCTTAATGCCACTTTCAATAATTGTTGGAACAATCGTGGTATGGATCATTGCCGTTCCCTCCCTGGTTTCAGAAATAATGTTCTTTGCCAGTCCTTCAAACAACCACATATTGTTTGCCGCCATACGATTTAAGAAACTTGTTGACGATGTTCCAACCCGATAGAGTGATTCCCTGACAGCAGGGGTGATAGTTGCGGGCATGGGTTCGGCTCTCAGTCGTTGAATCGCGACAGCAAGAATATCAATTGAAGTTTCCTTTCCCGGCATCGAGGAATGTCCTCCTTCAACATCGACAGACAATTCAAATGAAGAATAACCTTTTTCTGAAACCCCAATAAATGCAGCCGGACGATCAAGATCCTTGATTTTGGATTCTGTCATCTCACCGCCCTCATCAATTACCAATTCGGGTTTTATTTTTCTTTCCTCGAGATAATCAACAATAGCCATTGCGCCGCTACCTCTTACCTCTTCATCATGTCCAAAACATAAATAAATAGTTCTTTCCGGAATGAATCCCTGCTTCAGCATAGTTTCAACTGCTTCCAATATGGAGATCACAGCCATCTTATCATCAGCGGCGCCTCTTCCCCAGATACAGGTATCGGTGATCTTTCCACTGAAGGGAGCAACGGTCCATTTATTTAATGAGGAAGGCTCAACGGGTACGACATCATAGTGGCCCATGAGAATTATCGGCGCCAATGATTGATTCTTTCCCTGCCATTCAAAAACATAAGAGAATTGTTTGATTGCCTTCTTCGATAGGCTTTGATGTAGTAATGGATATTTTTTCTCAATAAAACTATTGAATGCAGTAAATGCAATGGTATCAATTGCCGATGTATCGCTGAAAGAAACGGTTTGGATCTGTATCGCCTGGCTCAGGTGTTGGACTGCCGAATCGGGAAGAGGATTTAAGTTTACCTGTGTATGATAAACAGGCCATGCCGGAGTTCGAAATGTATTGAACAAAACCACAGCAACCAGAATTAGAATTGCGACCCCAAGAAAGAGCAGTATTTTCTTAATCATTTGGCCAGTAGTTAATGGTAAATAGACCTGCGTTGTTTAAGGATAGATCAGGTATTTCTTTCTCATTTCTTTATACTTACTCAATCCAGGCTCCCAACTTTTTCTTATTTCTTCTTCAGACGCCCCCGAAATGATCTGTTCCTTGAATTGATTGGTACCTGCCAGCTTACCGATATTGCCCATTTGTTTGCTTTGCGACTGATCAAAGAATTTTTCTTTATTAGGATAAGCTTTATACATCTCCATCATCCATTTGAGATTGATCTGTTTCTTTTTCATCAACTCCTGGATATTTACCTTACGCAGATCAAGGCCAAAACAATCCTGATTCATGTGCAGTGGTGTTTCTGCCATTCCATTAATACCTACGGGCTTGAATGAAAATTCATACTTTCCTTTAAGGTCGGGATTTCCTAAAACGCTAAATGGAAAGTAAGTTCCTCTTCCCTGGCTAATAATCGTTCCCTCAAAAAGGCAGAGAGAAGGGTAAAGCATTATCGATTGTTGTGTATTGAGATTGGGAGAAGGTTTGACAGGTAATTCATAGAACATGCCATGATCATAATTGGCGATTGGAATGATCTTGATCTTGCATTTAACTTTATTTGCTAACCAGCCCTCGCCATTCACCATTTGTGCAAATTCTCCAACAGTTAAACCATGCGTGATTGGAATCGGAAACATTCCTATGCCTGATTTCAAACTCATATCTAGTATGGGTCCATCTACAAAGTATCCGTTTGGATTTGGGCGATCAAGTATCAATAATTCCTTATTACTTTCTTCGCAGGCTTCCATTAGCCTTGCAAGCGCATTGATATTCGTATAAAACCTGCAGCCTACATCCTGCATATCATAAATCATGACATCCACGTCTGCAAGATCTTCCGTGCTTGGTTTGTTTTTTGGCCCGTATAAAGAAATTACCGGGATGCCAGATATTGGATCTATTTCATCCTGCACTTTTGCCCCTGCACT
This sequence comes from uncultured Chitinophagaceae bacterium, assembly GCA_963728145.1. Taxonomy (GTDB): domain Bacteria; phylum Bacteroidota; class Bacteroidia; order Chitinophagales; family Chitinophagaceae; genus CAVSJA01. The sequence goes on from CAVSJA010000001.1 coordinate 363,178, forward strand.
GGCATTACCTCGAAATCCATGTTCAGGCCCAAATACTTTTACGATGTTGATGCCCCTGGCTTTTAGGCTGTCGACAATATGCTTATTCCCGATGACCGAAGTCTGGTTACCCAAAATCGCAACCCGTTTACCTTTTAGATAGGGGAGATATTTGTCCGTTTGGTCAGCGCCGGTAAGAATTTTACTTTTTTGTGATGAAAGTCCTCCAGTATTCAAATTCTTATTGAAAGATAGAAGCATCAATATGAGAGAAACCAACAATATTATCCGCATCATAATTATTTATTATTTTCAAATATAGCTCTTAGCTGCAGTTTGATGAAATGCGGGGAAGTTTATTAGCTTTATGTTATCAAACCTCGCAAATGAAAAGTTCCAATTTCGTATTCTCCCTGATCCTGGTATCCGGGTTCATAGCGGTTTCATTTACAAAACTCCAACAGGAATATGTTTGCACACCTTGCGGAAGTGACTGTGATAAAAGAGTCCATTCCAAAGGCGGTGTATGCGAAGCATGCAATATGGCCCTCGTTGAAAAACAAACTGTAAAATTCAAGAGTATAACGCCTAAACAGGTTTGCGAACTCTTGAATGATACATCAGTTGTTGTGTTGGATGTAAGAACCCCAGGTGAATACAGTGGAACATCTGGAACAAATTACGGTCACCTGAAAAGAGCCATCAATATTCCGATCCAGGAATTGGAAAAAAGGATCAATGAATTAAATGGAGTGAAAGACAAACAGATCGTTGTCTATTGTTCCCATAGCCGCAGAAGCCCGAGAGCGTCTTATATGCTCAATACGCATGGGTTTAGCAACGTCACCAATATGAGTGGAGGGATGAGTGAGTGGGATGCTACGTGTACAAAGTGGCTTGTGAAGTGAGGATGGTTTGATTGTTTTATTGTTAGATGGTTGGGTTTACTATTTGTGAGCGCAATCATCCAGCAATACAACTACATTAATTGCCTGTATGGTTTGACTGTGATTTTATTAATTGTCGTCCTTACTATTCGTGAACCCAACCATCAAACCATCAAACAATCAAACCATCTCAATTCTCATTCGCTTTTGATTTCACTTCAGTTTCTTCCCGTTCAACAGTAATCGAACATTCGCCAATGAGTGCTGCCAATGCGCCGATTGCAGCGAAGATTGGCAAGAGAACAACTCCAACCACGCCAATGGTCAGGGGAAAACTCATCAGCTCTTTTCCCGATTTATCTTTGATAGTGATCTTGCGGATATTCCCTTCATTGATCAATTCCTTTACCTTTTTGAGCAGGTTTTCGCCGTCAATATTGAAGGTTTCTTTTGTTGTTGACATAACTAAGGTTTATTTGATTGTTGAGACGACAAATCTCATCATTAAGTTGCAATAATAGTCACTCGACAAAAACTTTCTTTAGGCGTTTGCCGCTTTGATAGCAGTTTTAAATGCTTCAATTATCCAATCTGGTTCGCGGTACAGCAGGGTTTCGTTTACGGTCACCCTAATTTCACCATTCCGATCCGGTCGGAGCATCCGGATATTATAATTGGAGGCCAGTTGTTCTACCATCTTCGCGCCATTTACCTTTCCTGTAATCTTCATCAAATAAATATTTGTCCCATCCTGCAATGGACTTACATTGATACCAGGATTGTTATTAATCGTTGAAAACAGCTTTTCAGCAGTTGCTATCGCTGATTTCAACCTGGATTCCAATCCTTCCATGCGATGAAGCGCCATCGCGGCATTTAACCAGTTGCCATACATTGAACCTCCGTGGATCTTCATCAGGTGCACCATTTTATCAATTACTTCCTTGTTGCCACAGAGTATTGCACCAGATGCGGCGCCAAGGGCTTTGTACAGAGAAATATAAACCGTATCGAAATAGCCCGAATATTCTTTAATCGAAACGCCTGACCATACAGAAGCAATATTGAGTCTCGCTCCATCGAGATGAAGGCGGAAATTATTCTTCCGGCAATAAGCGGAGATCTTTTTTATTACTTCGAGAGGAACCATTTTCCCGTCCGTTCTTCTTACGGGATTCTCGATTGAAACCACACCAATACCACTTTTGAATACTTCTTCATTCAAGTGATAACCAACTTCAGTTTCCAATTCCTCTGCGGTAAAATAAGTTTTACCCCGGCCTAAAGGAATAAGTCTTTTTTGAAATACAGACTGCGCCGCATCAGCTTCATCACGGTAAACATGACTGGTCTCCTGCACAAAGACCTTGGTATTTTGGTCGCTTAATACCGCAATTGCAAATTGGTTAGCCATCGTGCCGCTAGGCATAAAAATAGCTCTCTCTTTACCAGTTAATTCCTGAAACTTTTTTTCCAGGGCTTGCACAACACCTCCTTCACCATACCTGTCTTTTCCAAATGGATTTGTTTGATTGTATTTAGTCAGGATCGACAAGTATTCAGCAACTGTGAACATTTCCCCATCAAGGAAAAATTTTATGATAGGCTCATCGGCTGCAGCAGGATTATCATGCCAGCTGTTTTTTGTTATACCCGGCAGGGCGAGCGGTAAAAAAGAAAGACCACCCATTTTGATAAAATCTCTTCTGTCAAATGATGGCATATGCCTGTTGTTTTGTAAAGTTTAAGTTGTTGCGGTTCTTTTCATCAACTCTTGGTATCGCGGATCACTCTTAAGCCCACGATACGCTGGATATTGAAGATAGTAATTGGCGGGTGCCATTCGTCTATCCACGGTCTTATTGAGATAATAAAAAGTCTTGTCAAGATCCCCAAGGCTATACCAAACTGCAGCAAGATCTGCATCTAATACTGCTTCGGGCTCTTCTACTTGCCTTTGTTCAAGTTTACGCACGCATTCCATTGCTTGGTCCCTCATTCCAAGTTGACCATAAGCAAATCCAAGACCCATCAACCCTTTTAGTGGATGATTGGTCATACGATGGAATTGTTCGAAAAGCGGCAATGCGGATTTCCAATCTCCCTTCATTCCGATTGCCCAGGCTTTTGACTCCAGGGCGGCCCGCATATTCGGATCCATTTCTAATAATTTGTTAGCCTGCGCAATCGCTTCGTCATATCGATCTGCGAACATATACGTGATTCCAAGTTGCTGAATCACGATTGGTGAAAGCGGATCGATTTGTTCAGCTTCTTCCATGATTTTTACAGCATCCGGAATTCTATCCATTATGACGTAATAAAAAGAAAGCAATTCATACGCCTCTATAATTGAAGGATTCAATTCCTGTCCTTTTCTGAGGGCTTTGTATGCTTCATCCCAATTCCAATCATAATACAGATACATACTGGCTTTTGCCAAATATCCCTCTGCCAGCGAAGGATTCAATTCAAGGGATTTGTCGGCATAACGCTTAACAATTTCAAATGCCTTAGCCGAATTTATCTGTCCTGATGCGCCAAGGTAACTATGGGCAGCGGCAATCATTGCATAAGCTTCGGCATAATCGGGTTCTTCCTGAATGGCTTTCTCCCAGCATTCTATTGCTTTTCGCGCATCCGCTGGCGTAAGTTTGTGCCAAAAGAACTTCCCTTTCAGAAAAAGAGAATAGGCCACCATATTCTTTGTAACCGGCTTTAACTTTTGTTCCTCCTTTGAGTTTGCTGTGAGATTTTCTCTGAGCTTGTTGCTGATAATCGCACTGATCTCATCCTGCACTTCAAAGATGTCCGTCAGGTTCCGATCATAAGTTTCACTCCAAATATGATATCCATCCGCCGCATTGATCAACTGCGCTGTGACTCGCACTCTGTTTCCAGACTTCCTTACGCTTCCCTCCAAAACCTTGTCTACATTTAATTGGATACCTATGTTTCTTATGTCTTCCAGTTTTCCCTTAAATGCAAAGGACGAAGTGCGGGATGTTACCTGCAATCCGTCGACGCGAGTTAATGCATTCAACAACTCCTCGGTTATTCCATCACTGAAATATTCATTCTCCGGGTCTGAACTCATGTTCACAAACGGCAAAACTGCCAGCCTGTTTTCCGTCTTTTTTGTCTTGCCCTTTAATTCATCTCTGCCCGGAACCAGTATCCCATTGTTCGCGATCGCAAATACTCTCACTGGTTGACGAATATTTTTGAATTCAAAGTAACCAAGTTCTGTTGCTTTGATAGATTGCTGATTCCTGATCTCATCAAAGACCTTTTCGGAAATTAAAATTGAACCCGGTACGCCCATTGACTCAATTCGCGAAGCAAGATTCACACCATCTCCATAAATCGCTTCATCTTCTACGGTCACGTCACCTGTGTGAATGCCTATCCTTACGTCAACCCTCGGTTCAGTTTGAACGTTTTGCTGTAGTTCGATAGAACAACGCACGGCATCTATTGCACTATTGAAAATGCTTAGTGAACCATCACCATAATTTTGGAGGATTTTTCCGGAAAATTCACCCACCATTTTTTCCAGCGCATCTTTCAGTTTTTTGCGCAGTTCCCTTGCCAATTGTTCATTCTCCTGCATTAACGCAGTGTACCCTACCATATCTACAAATACTATTGCGGCTAATTGGCGCATGCGGTGTGATAATTTAAACTTAGGAAGCTCGTAACTATTCTGAAATAAATACTGTTGGGTAAATTTACGAAGAAGGAAGGGTTCTGATCAGACGCTCTTTATCCCCGTCTTGGTAAACTCAATCATTTTCCTTTTGTAAAGATTTCCAGTCGCCATTTTGAACGTTTTCTTGCTCATTCCAAAGAATGAGTAGATATCTTCAGGTTCAGACTTATCGTTGTAGGGAAGGTAGCCATTATTATCTCTCAATAAATCCAGGATCTTTTCCGTCTGTCCTTCAACCCGGTCATAGCCGGGTTTGCCAAGAAGCACATCAATTTTATTTTCTGGTAAAATAGTTTTGATGAAGCCTTCAACCCTGTCTCCAATATTTATTTCCCGAAAAACTTCATTGAAATGTAATAAACCAAGATGTTTATTGTTGAGGATTACTACATAACCAAGATCTGTTTTCCGGTAGATAAGAAGATCCACAAGCTCTTTTTCCTTTACAGTAAGCTGCTCATTATCCAATCCGGTTTCAAATTTCTCCGTTGCTGCGATTCTACCGGTTTGTTCATCGATATAGATCTTTACCAGGTATTCTCCTTTCACCCGCATAAAACTTAACTGTTTTGATTTGGGTACAAAGAGATCTTTCATCAAGCCCCAATCTAAAAATGCACCATGCTCGGTTGTGCTTACTACTTCAAGTTTCACAATATCTCCCACAAGGCCTTTGGGCTTTAATGTTGTAGCAATCACACGATCCTCGCTATCGTGATAAAGAAATGCTTCAATAATGTCACCGATCCTGGTTCCCGCTGGTACAAATCGTTTTGGCAAAAGAATTCCATCCTTTCCATCATCCAGAAAAACACCCATTGGTTTTTCTTTGATCACTTTAAGTTTGTTGTATTGTCCGATTTTTATCATAAAAAAATTCACCGAATATATTCCAAATCTCCTCCGTGCCCTCATCCCCACGAAAGTAGGGACTCGCCTTCCGTGGCAGATATTGTTTCATCGAAGTTAGTTCAATCAATAAAGATAACTCTGTTGCGAGCTCACCATTCCGAAGTATCTTCGCGAAAAATATACTATGGGCATTTCCGATAAACTATTCCAAATGAAAAACGAAAAAGCACAACAAAACCTGAAAGCAGGCCAGGATTTCCTAGCTACAAATAAGAATAAACCAGGTGTCACTGAACTTCCAAGCGGTTTACAGTATGAAATAATAACTGAAGGAACTGGTCCAAAACCTTCCGCATCAAATAAAGTAACCTGTCATTACCATGGTACGCTTATCGATGGAACTGTATTCGATAGTTCCGTTAAAAGAGGCCAACCCGCTACTTTCCCTTTGAATATGGTGATTAAGGGCTGGACAGAAGGATTGCAATTAATGCCTAAGGGCAGCAAATGGCGTTTCTTTATTCCATCCAATTTGGGTTATGGGGAAAGACAGGTCAGTGCGCAAATTGGGCCGAATTGTACGTTGATTTTTGAAGTGGAATTGCTGGAGATTGGTTGATTGGTTAATTGGTTGACTGGTTGACTGGTTGATTGGGTAAATAGGGTTCAAATGGAAATGTAAGTTTAATTAAATGGCCTGCGACGCGGTTTCTTATATTTATGTATCAAAACCGGCAATATGAGAATCATCGTTCTCCTCGTACTTTCTTCGTTTTTTATCGAAACGTCTGGCCAACAAATAACCAAAGAAGATTATGCAAGAGCGGTAAGTTTTCTAGGGCAAAACCTCAATAACCGCAAAATGTTTAATGTAAATGTGAATCCCAATTGGTTCCCGGATAGCAGTGGATTCTGGTACACCTATCAGGCGAAGAATGAAACTGTTTATTATAAGTATGATTTTAAGAAAAAGGAGTCTGAAAAACTATTCAACCAGGAACGATTGGCAGCAATTCTTTCAGATTCTCTAAAAACTCCGGTTCGCGCCAATGAACTTCCGATCAATTCTATCAGGTATCTCGATAAGACCCATATTCAATTCAATGCGCGGGATAAGACTTACGTATTGGATTTATATACTCACACGCTTACACGAAAATATGAGCAACCACCAAATCCAATGGAGGAAAAGTCACCTGATGCGAAATGGATTGCATACAGCGACAAATTTAATCTCTTTATCAAATCAACATCGGATGGTACGGTAAAACAACTAAGTACCGCTGGCCAGAAGAATTTTGAATATGCCAGTTACTATGGCTGGAGTGATATTATGGAAGGAGAGGGCGTAAATCGTCCAAACCGGTTTGGCGTGAACTGGAGTCCTGACAGCAAATGGATCATGACATATATCTGTGATCTCCGATCTGCCAATAAAATGTACCTGCTGGATTGGAGCGTGGACACGCTTTATCGCGCAAAACTGTTATCCTATTTCCGTGCATCGCCCGGCGATACCGCAATTGTTTATATGATCCCGGTCTTTTTCAATATTGAAACAGGAGAGGAGATTTGCAGGGAAGATCTGCGTAATTCCTATTCTAACCAGGCTCGCTTTGAATGGGCAAAGGAGCTGGGAGTCCTTTATGAAGAACATCAATCGCGGGGATATAAAGAAGTTAGGTTGAGTCGCTTCGTTTTAAATAAAAGACAAACGACTGAACTAATACATGAAGTCAGCAAAACCAATATCGATAATTATAATTCGCAATTAGTGGAAGGACTCGGTAAGATGATCATTACATCCGAGAAAGATGGATGGAAACAATTGTATGCGCTGGATCTGAAAGATAAATCCATTAAACCAATTACCGGCGGGAATTATTACGTCAATGATGTATTGTTTGTAGATAGCCAGGCACGTGCCATCATTTTTACCGCGCAGGGAAAAGAACCGGGAAGAAATCCTTATTTCAATCATGCCTACAGGGTTGGATTAGATGGAAAAGGACTTACACTTTTAACAGAAGAAAATGCGAATCACGATGTGTCGGTTTCAAGAGACGGAAAATATATGACGGACAATTTTTCTTCGGCAGACCAACCAACTGTAACGGTCTTAAGAGAAACCTCAAAAGGAAAGATCATAAAAGAATTAAGCAAGGCGAATATTGAAGAACTGCGGGCGATGAATTACAAGTTTCCGGAAACTTTTACTGCTATCGCCCGTGATGGCAGTACAACAATTTATGGGATGATTTGGAAGCCTACGAATTTCGATGCGTCCAAAAAATATCCGATAATCGATCAAAGCTATACGGGTCCACATACTTCCATGTACCCACGAACTTTTGCGGCCGCACTATTGCGAGGAAACCAGGCCCTCGCCGAATTAGGATTCATTGTAGTTACCATCGATGGAATGGGCACGGCAGGAAGATCAAAGGCCTTTCATAATGTTTCCTACAAAAACATGGGTAAAAACCTGCTTGATCATGTGCTCGCGATAAAGCAATTAGGAAGAAAGTATTCCTGGATGGATACAACGAGAGTGGGAATTTTCGGACATTCTGCAGGAGGCTTTGATGCAGGTCATGCAGTTTTGGAATACCCGGAATTTTATAAAGTAGCGGTCGCAAGTTCTGCCGATCATGATTTCAGAATGGAAAAGGACTGGTGGCCCGAAATGTACATGGGCTGGCCTGTTGATTCTACATATCAGTCGGTTTCAAATATTACAATGGCAGGAAATCTGAAAGGAAAATTACTGATCACACATGGAGGCATAGACGAAAATGTAAATCCTTCTGCGACCTTTAAACTCGCTGAAGCATTGGTGAAAGCTGATAAGGAATTCGACATGCTCATCTTCCCAAGCCAACGGCATGGATATACCGGGAGATTCAATGACTATTTCACTAAAAAGCGTTGGAATTATTTTGTTGAGCATTTATTGGGGGTAAAACCAATTTGGGATTTTAGTATGCGATGAATATTTCTGGTGAATGGTGAATGGTCAATAGTCAATAATCAATAATCAATGACTTGTTACATCATGATGAATTCGAAAATTCCTCGTGTTAGTCGATTATTCACCATTCACCATTCACCATTCACTATTTTCACTTCAACCTCTTCTTTTCTTCAGCCCGATCTCCCGATCGGCCATACATCCTGGTAATAGTCTTTCGCGGCATTAATCTGATGAATGCTGCAGAAAGTTTAGCGGTCGTTCCTGGAATTATAAGCATTTTGCCATTTAAAGTCTGCTTAACCGCAATCTCGCCAACCTTTTCCGGAGGCACGGCTATTACTTTTCCAAACCAACCTAACTTTTCCTTGGTGTCCTTTTCGATCTCAGGTTTGGTAAAAACGGGCCCTGGTGCGAGACAACTCACATGAATATTTCTATCCTGCAGTTGATAATTCAGCGAATAACTGAAAAAGATAACCGCAGACTTGGTGGCAGAATACATATTCTTTATAGGGATAGGCGCTAACCCAGCCATGCTGGCAACATTTAGAATATAAGCTGGTGTATTTTTTTCCAGTAAGGGGAGAAGAAGATAGCTCAGCGACATGCAGGATTTCACATTCAAATCAACAAAGTAGCGCATGGTATCCAGCGAAGCAGTAAGATAATCCCTGGTACCTCCGGCGCCCGCCACATTGCAAAGCATTTTCAATGGAATCTTTCTACTAATACACCAATGTGCAATTGAATCCGCAGACTCTTCCCGGCTGAGATCATTTGAAAGCAACTCAACATTAATACCGTATTTTGATTCCAGCTTTTGCTTTGCTGATTGCAAACTATCCCAATGCCTGGCGATCAGTATCAGGTTAAACTTTCGTTTTGCCAGCGCCTCAGCAATCGCATACCCGATTCCTTTACTACCTCCTGCCACCAATGCATAAGCGCCGGAGCCGGAATAATCATATATAGTATCCATTTTTTGTTTGTTGGCCTGTCCAATCATTTTCGCTGGCATCCCGCATGTTGCAATAGAAATAGCAACGAAAAGAGCTATTGGTCCTTTCATGAAATTGTTTTTGCGTAAGTAGGGGCAGGGTTTTGTTGATTACTGCAAATTGCAGGCCGCGTGGTTGTGGCCGCGAGTCTCTATGGTTGACAAGGTTGACAGGTTGATAAGGTTGACATGGTTAATAAGGACTTAAGTAACGCACTACTTTATCCCTTGTCAACCTTTGTAAACCTTGTAAACCCTGTCAACCCTGTCAACCTTGTCAACCTTGTCAACCTTGTCAGCCCTATCAACCTATTTCTTCGGGAAATCAACACTCCGCATGATCTCCTCGACCTGAGCAGTATGCCTCTCACTGTGTCCAATCATGTACACCAACATCTGATAGGCATCGAGTGTGCCGAGGGCTGAGTGGGTTACAAAATGATTTCTCAGATCGTCCTGGGTGGTTTTGAAATACTCCATGTTCTTGTCTCTTCTTTCAACGAACACCTTTAAAGCATCTTCTGTGCTTCCGAATTGACCCGTGGGACGAAGTGGTTCTGGCGCCTTGACTTTTTTTTCTCGATTGGTTACCCAATTAATGACCTCTTCATCCTTGTTTTTTATCTCAGCTCTTCTTGCTGGATTGGCCGCTTCTTTTAATGAATTATACGCACGATCTGAAATAAATTTTTCTGAAATGGTAATATGCTCAATGCAGTTAGCAATACTCCATGAAGAATCATTGGCTTTCCAATTCAATTGCTCTGTTGAAAGTCCTTTTACAACCTTCAGCAACTTTTGCTTTGTTTCTTTTCCAAAATTCAACGCAGATTTTCTTTCCTTCTTGCTTATAGGTGCGTCAGCAAGCTTGAATGCAATCAGGAACAATATAGTGAAACAGAAAAGCAGATTTCTCATATAGCAGATTTAGTAGTTATTTCAAAGTTAAGAAAGAGATGAGCAATAAGCAATTGGCAATGGGCAATTGGCAATGAGCAATAGGCAATGGGCAATAGGCAAAAGGTAAAGGGCAATAAGCAAATTCCGGTTCTGACGTAATCCAATTTTTCCTAACTCTCAGGAGCCAAAGATTTTGAGCGTTGCCAATTGCCCATTGCCAATTGCTTATTGCCTATTGCTCCTTGCCTATTGCTTATCTTTGCGCCCTATGAAAGAAGTAGTTATTATCTCAGCTGTCCGCACTCCCCTGGGTAGTTTTGGCGGCGCATTGAAAGAACTCTCCGCAACTAAACTAGGAGCTATTGCAATCAAGGGAGCATTGCAAAAGGCAAAACTCGAGCCTTCAAAAGTTCAGGATGTGTTAATGGGTTGTGTAATGCAGGCAAATCTCGGACAAGCGCCCGCCAGGCAAGCTGCAAAGTTTGCCGGACTTCCAAATGAAGTGAACACAACTACAGTCAATAAGGTTTGTGCCAGCGGTATGAAAGCAATTTCCCAGGCAGCCCAAAGCATTGCGCTTGGAGATGCTGATATTGTTGTCGCAGGTGGAATGGAAAGCATGAGCAATGTTCCTTTCTACTCAGAAAATATGCGCTGGGGAAATAAATACGGAAACAGTGTATTGATTGATGGATTGGCAAAAGATGGATTGACGGACGTTTACGATGGTAAGGCAATGGGGAATGCCGCGGAACTTTGTGCAAAGGAATGTGGCATCAGTCGCGAAGAGCAGGATGCGTTTGCGATTGAAAGTTATAAACGTTCTCAAAAAGCATGGGAGGGTGGAAAGTTTGCGAATGAAATAGTGCCTGTGGAAATTCCTCAACGTAAGGGTGATCCCCTGGTTATCTCAAAAGATGAAGAGCCTTTCAATGTAAAGTTTGAAAAGATCCCTACGCTAAATCCAGCGTTTCAGAAAGAAGGAACGGTTACTGCCGCCAATGCATCCACGATGAATGATGGAGCTGCAGCATTGGTTTTGATGAGCAAGGAGAAGGCAGATGAACTGGGATTGAAGCCAATCGCTAAGATCCGTTCTTATGCTGATGCCGAACAAGCACCTGAATGGTTTACCACCACGCCATCACTCGCGGTACCCAAGGCGGTTTCTAAAGCAGGTTTAAAAATGGAGGATATTAATTATTGGGAGTTGAATGAAGCCTTCTCTGTTGTTGGTATCGAAAACACGCGGCGCATGAAACTCGATCCTGCAAAGGTCAATGTACACGGTGGAGCAGTTTCATTGGGTCATCCGCTCGGGGCAAGTGGCGCAAGAATCATCGTAACACTCATAAATGTGCTCAAAGCAAATAAGGCAAAATACGGTGCTGCCGGAATTTGTAATGGTGGAGGAGGAGCAAGTGCAATGGTGATTGAAAATATCGACTAATCGTGAATGGTGAATGGTCAATGGTGAATGGTGAATAGTCAATGGTCAATGTAAATTCACCATTCACAATTCACCATTCACTATTCACCATTCACCATTCACCATTGACCATTCACCATTCACCATTCACCATTGACCATTCACCATTCACCATTCACCATTCACTATTCACCATAAATAATCTTCCCTTTTCTTAAGGTGTACTTTACCTGTGCAAGGTTTTTAATATCCTTTTCAGGATCTGCTTTTAATACTACAACGTCAGCATCCATTCCTGGTTCCAGTTTACCGGTTTGGCCAAACGATTTGAATTTATCTGCGGGTGTTGTTGTCAACGAGGCAAGAATCTGTTTAAAATTCATTCCCGCGACTGACATGTAAACATACTCATCGGTTGGATCATACTCGCTCATATAATCGACATCTGTTCCGAATAAAATTTTTCCTCCCGCATTATTAAAGGCAGATAATTGCTCAATAGCCATGCTTATGAATTGCTCTTTGACTTTTGCAGGAAGCTTCATTCGTTCGGCTTCCCATTTCCACAATTTTATGGTTGGTATAACGTAGAGATTTGAAACCAGCATCTGATCAATAAGCGCTTTATTCCAGGTTTCACTTTCATCAGGCGTTGTATGCGCGATAATGTCGACCCCCGATTCTAATGCGATGCGGATGCCTGAAATCGTTGTCGGATGTGCAAACACCAGTTTGCCTCTTGCATGAACTGCGGAACATACTGAATTGGCGATCTCCACTGGCATCACAACTACTTTCCCAAGCTGAACGGGCGACGCTGCAAATAACTTGATTGCATCCACTCCAGAATCCATCAGGTGAGTCACTAACTGAGTTGCCTGAGCGGGTGAGGAAAGTTCCGGCAAGCTAAGATTAGCTTCCTTTACATAAAAAGGGGTTCCTTGCGGGGGAACTAGTGGGAGTCCAGTAGTACGGATCGAAGGGCCATCGACTTCTCCGTTTTCTATCCTCTTGCGAATTACAAAAGTATTTTCTGGAAAGGAACCAATATCAAAAACATGAGTGAATCCGTAGCGGGTTAGCATGTCTTTTAAATAACCGTTTAACTGCCCTGCTGGAATGTCTTTTGCATTATTGAATCGTGGATTCGAAAAATGTACATGCGAATTCCAGAACCCGGGAAGAATAAACATCCCCTTACAATCTATAACGGATGCATCTTTTGGGATTGCTATACTGCCGCTGTTTCCAATAGAGCGAATTTTTCCATTTTCGATTAGTATAATCCCATTGTTGATGGCAGTAGATGTTGCAGACGGATATATCTTAGCATTCACCAACGCAATACTCTTTTTATTTTGAGATTGAGCATTGCAGTAATTAGCTATGCCTGAAAAGAACAAGCACCAAAATATCATTGTCCATTTAAATCGTTTCATAATGAATCGGTTTATTTTAAAAAACAACAACTATCTTGAAAGAATGAGTGAAATTATTTAGCTGATGATAAAATTAAATTTTTCAGAAAAAGTTTACCGAAAAGAATCCTGTCTTTGCCGATTTTTCATCTCTCAAAATCATGCAAAAATCAACATCTTAGGCATGATTTTAGCTTCAAAAAACATACCCCACCCAACCGAAAACCGAATACTTAAAAAGACCGCTATGAAGATCAGACTTGCTGCCTTGATTTTCCTTCTTTTCAATTTGTTAGAAGGTAATGCTCTACCTCCCGGTACAACTTCCAAACATATTAAGATCGACCAGTTCGGGTATTTGCCCAACAGTAAAAAATTTGCCGTCATTGTTGACCCGCAAACCGGTTTCAATGCTGCTGAATCATTTAGTCCAGGTACAGGCGCAAACCAATACCAGGTAAGACGCTGGTCTGATGATGTCGCTGTTTTTTCGGGTACACTTGTAGCATGGAATAGTGGAGCCACACATGTGCAGAGCGGAGATCGTGGTTGGTGGTTTGATTTCAGTTCAGTAACCACTCCCGGATCTTATTATGTTTTTGATGTAGCCAGGAATACCGGTTCTTATCGGTTCGAAATAGCAGCGAATGTGTATAATGAATTGTTGAAGCAAGCGGCAAGGATGTATTTCTACCAACGAATTAATTTTGCCAAACAAACTCCTTTTACAGATGCGAAATGGGCAGATGCTGCCTGTTTCGAAGGATCCAACCAGGATCACTTCGCACGTTCGAGATATGATAAGGGAAATCCAGCCACTGCACGCGATGTGCATGGGGGATGGATGGATGCTGGGGACTATAACAAGTATGTCACGTTTGCGATGAGTCCCATGTGTAATTTATTGGAGACATACCGTATGCATCCGGTATATTTTGCGGATAACTATAATATTCCTGAATCGGGAAATGGCATTGCGGATATTCTGGATGAAGTGAAATGGGAAATGGATTGGTTGAAAAGAATGCAGGATGCAACTGGAACTAATGGACTCCTGATAAAAGTTGGACATGATAATTTCAATGCAGGTACTCCACCTAGTACAGACAATAATCCCCGTTATTGGGTGCCTGAATGTACATCTTCAACACTTACCGGTGCAGCAGTTTTTGCATTAGGCAGTATAGTATATAAATCATTGGGAAATCCTGCAATGACTACCTACGGAAACGATCTGTTGACCCGGGCTATCAATGCATGGAATCGGGCTAAGGTCACCACAAGTAATTTCAATGTTTTTCAAACAGCCTGCGATGACCAGGATATCAAAGCTGGTGATGCAGACTGGGGAGTAGAAGATCAGCGGGATGCGGTGGTTTCGGCAGCTGCTTACTTGTTTGAAGCAACGGGAAACAATGAATACAAAAATTGTTTTGATACAATGTATTTGCGTGCGAGACCTTATTCCTTTTATTGGTGGGGTCCATATTTTCCTTCGGTACAAAGAGCTTTATTGCGATACACTCAAATGCCGGGCAATACCGTATCTGTTTCAAACAATATTCGTTCCGTGAAGCAAAATCAAAATGGTGTATTAAGTATAAATGATTTCAATAGTCAAATTGATTTATACCGATCATCTATGCCTGATGCACAATATCACTGGAACAGTCATGAAGTGAAAGCAAATGCCGGCATCAATAACCTTGATTTTGTAACATTCAATGTAAATCCAGCACAAGCCAATTCTTACAAGGAAGTCGCTGAGAATTACCTGCATTGGTTTCACGGGGTGAACCCAATGGGCAAAGTGATGTTGACAAATATGTATGCATTCGGAGGGGATAGTTGTGTAAATGAATTTTATCATAGCTGGTTTGGAAATGGTACAGCATGGGATAATGTGTTTACATCGGTGAACGGGCCGGCTCCTGGTTATGTTCCTGGTGGTCCTAATAAAGATTTTTCAATCCCTTCTATGGTGCCTCCTGGCGGACAACCACCTCAAAAATCTTATAAGGAATGGAATACCGGCTGGAATGGAACAGCAAATGAAAATTCCTGGGAGATCACAGAAGCAGGAATATATACTCAAGCCGCGTATATAAGTTTACTGGTACGGGTGATGGCCAATGGCTCTGCAGCCACTTTGCCCCTACATATTTTATCGATTACAGGTACCCGTAATGAAAAAGGAGCGAGGATCAACTGGACCCTTGGACAGACAGATCAAAGCAGGGAATTTGAAGTACAACGTTCCCTCAACGGATCTGATTTCAGTACGATTCTGACTATAAACGCTGAGCTTTCCAGGAAATATTATTCCGCTGAAGACAATTCTCCGGAGGCGCAATCATCCGTTGTTTTTTACCGCATAAAAGAAATCGATATCAACGGAACAGCATACTTTTCAACGATAGTCAAGCTTTCGGGCAAATCTAAAGGCGCTTTTTCAATTTATCCAAACCCGGCAACAGATAAACTCGTGATAAGCGGGTACACGGAGAAGACGGATAATTTCACGTTGCAGATTTATAATACCGAGGGAAAATTGATCCAGCGGGAAAAATGGTATCAACCTTCAGGAAATTATTCGAAACAGGTTAACATCGATAATTTACAAGCAGGAATTTATTGGATAGAAGTGAAAGGGATTACAAAGCAAGGAACAATAAATTTCATCAAAGAATAGAAAATAAGGGTTGACGAATCTAATGGCGATAGATTGATGGATGGACTGTTATCCCGATAATTATCGGGAGGTTGGGCTCATAAAATGTAACCCAACAATCAAACCATCGTCATTAAAATTGTCAACCCTTTCATTTTCCGAAACACTCAATCTATTTAGAACTCAAATCGGCCCGATAAAATAACATTTCAGACCACTGTTCAGACAAATAGTTTTGCAAAAAACCTAGGAATCCCTCGAAAGAATCCTCTCCGTGAATCGCTTCATACCTGTCTTTAAAATCGGTTCTGAATCCGCTATTTCTTTCCTTAAGTCCCTGTTTGTAACGATTCACCATTGTATATTCCGCCGGCCCTGAACTACTTGCAGTATAGACGGCCACAGTTTCACCTCCAGTCTCCCAGGCTGCCTTCATTTTGCGAATATTCTCCCGAACCTTATTCCCATAGCCAACCTTTTGGACCCAATGGGTTATGGCGATCTTGTCGGACCAATCTGTAAGCTTGGCTGTGCTGAGTGAATCCTGGTAAGCATAAAAGCTGTTAGATGATTTGTCTGTAAGATAGATGGTCACCGATTTGTTCCAGTCGTTGTTGTGCTCAACACCGAGATTCCCTCTTCCGTCTATTTGGTCCCAACTCAGCGGCCCTTCTGTTATCTGATACCCTCCCGCATCCCGACCCGTTTGGATCTCAAAGACCCGCCATTTCCAGTCTCCTGTATGATACTTCTGAGCGTGGGCGGTTAATGCTTTTTCAAACTCCAGAACCTTGTCAACCTTTGGAAAAACCCGATTGGTGCTGACAATGTTTTTGCTCTGACCGATTCCCAAAAATGGAATGGCCAGAAAAAGAAAAATGATCTTTTTCATTTTAGTTGATTTAGGGAAATTAGTGAAGAAAAAAGCTTTGATAGGCGGCGGAGAAAAGGAAGGTAACTGAATATAGATTAAAGAATTTTTATTTTGACATATCTCAAGTACAATTAGATGTTTGTCTTGATATGAAACAAATTGTCCATGATTTTATTCCGTTTGCTAGATACAATCCGACGTTTGCTGGATGGAATTAGATCAATTCAAATAAAACAATAAGTTTGCCTGATGACCGAGTTAAGCATCATAGTAGCAGGCCCCGACCATGCAGAATTAATAGCTGACCTGAGCAGGAAAACCTTCTTCGACACATTTGCAGATTCCAACTCAAGGGAGGATATGGACATGTTCATGGAGGTCCAGTTTACCAGGAAAGCGCTAATAGAAGAAGTAGGGGCCGAAGGAAATATTTTTCTCCTGGCATATCGTGGAGTTGAGCCCGTTGGATACGCAAGATTGCGTGAGTCTACCTCACCGGAACAACTGGGTAATTTGCCCGCCATTGAAATCGCAAGAATCTATACAGTTCAAAACATAATTGGGAAAGGCGTGGGAAGCGCATTGATGGAAAAATGCCTTGAGATAGCGAGGCAAAAAATGAAAGAACTAGTATGGCTGGGAGTCTGGGAACATAATCGTCGCGCTATTGACTTCTATACCCGCTGGGGGTTTGAAAAATTTGGTGAACATCCTTTCATTCTCGGAACCGATATGCAAACAGATTGGATGATGTTCAAGCGTTTGACACCGAACATTCACCTGAATGGGAATGGTAAACACCCTTAACACAAATGAGTCCCGCGGTGGCGGGCACAACTGCACATTTGTATATTTGTTTTCTATGCGAACAAGGATTAAAATTTGTTGTATGGCTTCTATCGAAGAAGCCAGACTCGCTATAAGTTGTGGCGCAGATGCGTTGGGTTTAGTTGGAAAAATGCCAAGTGGTCCCGGGCCAATCGAAGATGAATTGATTGCGACGATTGCTAAAACGATTCCTCCACCAATTGCTTCCTTTCTTTTAACGAGTGAACAACATTCGGAACAGATCATAGCCCATATTAAAAGAGTTGGTACAAATACGGTTCAAATCGTTGATGAATTGAGTGGTGGAACTTATAAACACATTCGCGAAGAATTACCAATGGTAAGGATTGTACAGGTGATCCATGTAACAGGAGAGGAGAGTATTGAGGATGCAATAAAAGTTTCAACACATGTTGATGCAATTCTTCTCGATAGCGGAAATCCTAAGGCGGCTGTTAAAACCCTGGGCGGCACAGGTAATGTTCATAATTGGGAAATCAGTCGCGAATTAGTGAAGGCAGTTAAACTGCCCGTATTTCTTGCAGGAGGATTGAATGCTGGCAATGTTCGTGAAGCAATTGAGAAAGTGAAACCCTTTGGAGTTGATATATGCAGTGGTGTGAGGTCAAATGGGAAATTGGATGAGGAAAAGCTACGCGCGTTCGTCACTGCTGTTAGAGATTAACGCCCCTCTGAGTCTTTCCCTTTCAAAAGGGAAGGGAGGATACAGAGAACTTCAAATTCGTTTCTTTATTTGTTTGATTATTCTCACCGCATGTTCCCTCGAATTCTCGATAAATAACCGATGTGTATTCATCCCACCGCAAATCACACCTGCAAGAAAAACATTCTTCACGTTCGATTCATGAGTCTTCTCATCATACAATGGTTTTCTTACTGCATCGCGGCTCAATTGAATTCCGATTCTTTTTAAAAAACCAAGATCTGGTTGGTAACCGGTAAGCGAAAGCACCCAATCGTTAGGAATTATTTTATTTCCTTCCGGAGTTTGAATGATCACTTCCCGTTCTTTTATTTCCAGAACTTTCGAATGATAATGCGCTCTTATAGATCCTTCTTTGATCCGGTTCTCGATATCGGGCCTAACCCAATACTTCACGCGTTCCCCGATTTTGTCCCCGCGAATGATCATGGTTACATCTGCCCCTTTGCGCCAGGTTTCCAACGCTGCATCTACTGCTGAGTTATTCGCTCCAACAATTACCAGTTTTTGAAAAGAATAAAAATGCGGGTCTTTGTAGTAATGACTCACTTTTGGAAGCTCTTCACCGGGTACACTCAGTGAATAAGGTATATCATAAAACCCGGTTGCTATGATGATGTGATCAGTGAAATAGATTTTCCTGGAAGATCTTACTTTGAATTTCTTTCCTTCCTTCTTAATTCCGGTCACTTTTTCAAAGAGTCGAATATTCAATTCATGTGAGCTGGCAACTCTACGATAATATTCCAATGCTTCGGGGCGCGTGGGTTTGGCATTATTGGAAACGAAGGGAACTTTACCGATCTCCAGTCTTTCAGAAGTTGAAAAAAAGGTCATGTTTTGCGGGTAATGATAAAGCGAATTGACCAGGCATCCTTTTTCGAGAATCAGGTAATCGATCCCTGCCTTTTTCGCTTCGATTCCACATGCCATTCCGATTGGACCGCCGCCAATAATAATTATAGGGAAGTAGTTAGGGCTCAATAGTTTTTTTGGTAAAGATAATTAACGGGGATATGTGTTGAGGTTAGATAGGAAAACAAAGGCGAGTATTGAAATACCCGCCGTCCTCAAAACTGCTTTAAAATGTCCTCCGGTTGCAGTAACAGTCACATGAGTGAAGATCCCCGGAGGCACTCAAAACCAAAGTCTGGCCCGTCAACTGGTTTTCCTTAATACAGCTTATAGGTCCATGGGAGCCGGGCCAAATAATTTATTAATTAGATTAAAAACCAATATTAAATGCTGCTTTGACATTCATCCAAATCATCATATAGACGAATTAGACATATGAAGGAAGGAAACCAGGTACAAAAAGCAATTTAACCCGTGATCGCAGTAGTTAATAGGGTGAAAATTGACTTTTTGGTCTGCCCCGACGTTTAAGAAGAATGGTTTTCAAGAATTGATTGTACCAATTCCTTATAACTTCTCCCAATAGGGATTTGTTTCCCCTGGATTTCAATGTCAGTAGCTGAATAGGCGTCAATTTTATTTCGGGCAACGATAAATGAACGGTGAACGCGAAGAAAATCCCCCTTAGAAAGCAATTCTTCTATTTCGCCCAATTGAAATTTTGTGAGAATGCTTTTCTCTTTAGTGAAGATGCGGACATACTCTTTCAAACTTTCTATATACAAAACTTCATCCAGATAGACCTTAATTCTTTTTTTACTCACATTGAAAAACATGAAAGCCCGCTCGTTAACGGTTGCGACCTGACGGATGGAATTAACAACCGGAGATTGCCTCAACTTATTTACGGCCATAAGAAACCGGCTAAATTCTATGGGCTTCAAAAGGTAATCAACAACATTGAGTTCATATCCTTCCAATGCATACTCATGATATGCTGAAGTGATGATAATCGAAGGAGGATTCTTGAGTGTCCTAACAAAATCTAGGCCCTTCAACTTAGGTAAATGAATGTCGAGAAAAAGAAGATCGATCTTTTCTTTCTGAAGAAATTCCATGGCATAGATCGCATCCACACAAATCCCTTTCAATTCAAGAAATGGAACTTGTTGCACGTAATCCTGCAACACTTCAGCAGCAAGTGGTTCATCTTCGACAATAAGACAGCTATATCGTTGCATAACTATTTAGATTAATGGAAAGGTTCACAAGAAAACGGTTAGTCCCGTTCTTTACCTGTAAAGCATGATCCGCGTATATCAGTTCTAATTGTCGCCTTACATTTCCCAGGCCGATATTCTCTTTGACCAATCCTTCATTGTGATCTTCCTTCGAATTCTCCACGATGAAATTCAGGATTCCTTTTTCAAGGGTCAGATCAATATTTATAAATGAATTGAATCTTGTTTCACTGGCACCATGTTTAAAGGCATTTTCAATAAAGGGTAGCAGGATCAATGGCACGATAGGAGTGGCTGCATTATCAATTCTCTTGTTAAATGAGACCGAGAGGCGCTCATTATAACGTATTCGCTCCAGCTCTAAATAATCCTCCAGTATCCGGATATCTTCTTCAATCGAGATCCTGTCCTTTCTCGATTCATACAACATGAACCTTAAGATCTTTGACAATTTCATTACAACATCCGCTGTTTCGTCGGATTTTTTTCTCGCCAGTGCGTAGATATTGTTGAGGGTATTGAAAAGAAAATGCGGATTAGTCTGCGTGCGCAGGAATTTAAGCTCTGCCTCCAATCTTTCTTTATGGAGGTTCTTTTCCCTTTCTCTTCCCTGCAAATAAAGTCTGAACAATTTGATTGCGACAGCTCCGCCTGCCACAAAACCTATATCCAGCAAGGAGGAAAGAATTCGCTTGGGTTCCAGCACTGCCATTTCTTCCCAGGCTTCCGCATACAGAACTCTATTGATTGGAAAATGAACCAGTAGTCGATGAATCAATATCGAAGCCACCAGCACCAATGTCATTTCAGAAAAAATTCTTAGGTACGAGGTTTCTCTTTTCTGTAACCGGGGAATTGAAACGTAAAGGATAAAATAAACCAGTATGAACTTTGGAATGAGCAGTAACAGATCGCTTTTCAAGGCGATCATAAAAACCTCCCAATCTCTTTTTGCTGCAAAGGAAGAACGAATCCACGCATACTCCATAATAGTATCCTCAACCAGGTAGGCAAACCAAAAAGCTAAATGGAGCAGGAATCGTTTATTCATATTTTCATAAAAATCGGGAAAAAGGCCAGTTTATTATATAATTGAGTATCGATGGCATTCTTAGCCTTATGAATAACTCAAATCTCCCTATGAAACACAGGAAACAAGCCTGATATGCGTTTAATAATAACCATAACTTCACTCGTAGACTTGATGACTCAGCCCGGGAATTCTTCTCTATTTTCATTCAACAATTAATAGTCATGCACTCCAAAACTATCTTTTCCATCGTAGTTGCCAGCTTAATGATCAATCAGCTTACGACTGCTCAACAAACAATCAATTTTAAAAAAATAACTTCCACGGTTGAATTGTTTGGCACCGGGACAATCAGCACAGGTATGAACGAAAGAGACTTTGCTCTTTCACCAGATGGGAACGAGCTCTTTTATAGTGTCCAGGTTCAACCCTCACTATTTCATGCTATCATAACGATGAAAAAAGATCATAATGGAAAATGGTCAAAGCCTGAAGTTGCCGCCTTTTCCGGCCATTATAGTGATTTGGAACCAGCCTATTCTCCCGATGGAAACTGGCTTTACTTTTCTTCCAATCGTCCACTTAACGGAGATAAACCAAAGGATTTTGATATTTGGAGGGTTGAGAAAATCAATGGAGCCTGGTCAAACCCAAAACCTATAGTCGAGATCAATACTTCGGCCAATGAATATTATCCTTCAGTGAGCGCAAGCGGGAATATTTATTTTACTGCTGAATACAAGAATGGCATTGGAAGGGAAGATATATATTGTTCGAAATGGGAAAATGGACAATTTCTTACACCAGTTCCATTAGATACCAATGTCAATTCAAAGACTTATGAATTCAATGCCTTTGTTTCACCTGATGAACATTTCATTTTATTTAGTTCATACGGAAGGCCGGATGACAAGGGCAGGGGAGATCTTTATATCAGCATTAAAAATCAAGAGGGAAAATGGCAGCCTGCAAAAAACCTGGCAATGTTGAATTCGGATAGACTAGACTATTGTCCATTTGTAAGTTTCGATAAGAAAATACTTTTTTTCACCAGCGAAAAGCATCTTTTGCCCTCCAGTTATAATGGCAAAGCTGTCACCTATGCGGCCCTTCAGAAAGTTTCCTCCGATCCAATGAATGGGGGAGGGAATGTGTACTGGATCAGCTGGGAGACAGTGCTGCAGAGCTTAAAGTAATTGGTTCGGTTTGGCGTTTGGAGTTTGGAGTTTGGCGCGCTGCCGCAGTTTGAAATGCCCTTTCGAATTCAAGCTTACCAAATTCAAAAAGGCCATTTGCACTAAAGAACGCCAAACGCCAAACACCAAACGCCAAACTATTTTTTCAGGAGCTTATCACTCACAATCTTCTCCATCACTTCTTCCTTCAGGTATTTCGAAACCGGCACCTGCATCTTTCCTATATTTAGCGTGTTTCCTTCAATGGATTGAATGGCCCGGATATTGACCAGCCATGACTTGTGCGGTTGTATGAACTGTTGAGCGGGCAATTTTTCCTGCATTGATTTGAGCGTGGAATGAACGATCAATTTCTTTTGTGAAGTTTGAATAGCGACGTAGTTTTCCTTTGCTTCCACAAATAAGATCTCGTCGAACTGGACCTTTTCCAATCGGCTGTCGGCCTTTACAAATAAATAGTTTTCTGAAGGATTCTCCTTTGCACGGAAGTAATCATGCGCTTTGTTTGCAGATTTGAGAAATCGCTCGAATGAAATCGGCTTTAATAAGTAATCCAATACATCCAGTTCATATCCCTGGATCGCGTATTGTTCATAAGCTGTTGTGAATATTACTTTAGGTGAAGAAGGAAGCGTTTTTAGAAATTCAATACCGGTCATGTATGGCATTTCAATGTCCAGGAACAGGAGATCAGTTGGCTTCTGAGCTAAAAGGGAATTCAATTGTAAAACATTTTCGCATTCGCCATTTAAATGGAGAAAATCAATTTTTTCTACATAACCCTGTAGTCCCTTACGCGCAACGGGCTCGTCATCTGTTATAATGCAAGTGATCATTTCAGTTTATTACAATTCGAGATTCATTTCCGCTTCAAACCATCCATCCTTCTTATGGATTCTTAATTGATGCTTTCCAGGATATAAAAGTTCCAGTCTTCTTTTTAAGTTTTCTAAACCAATCCCACCTGATTTATTTTGATAGCTTTCCACTGGAATATTATTTCCAACAAAAAAATGGATGCCCTTTGCATCAGGCTCGGCTTTTATTCTTATCGCATAGTCCCCACCCACGTATTTAAATGCATTCTCAACAAGCGGCAATAACAGTAACGGATAAACATTCTGACCATTCCAATTTGAATTGAAATCAATATCCAGCTTCAATTTTTCCGAACTGCGTACCTTCTGTAATTCGATGAAGTTTTTCAAATACTCGAGCTCCTGGCCGACGGATACAGTTTGTTGCTGGTCGTACAATTGGTATCGTAATAATTCAGAAAACTTTTCAATGCTTTTCTTGGCGTCTGGAACACTTTCATCCATCTGAAAATAGACTGTATTCAACGCATTGAACAAAAAATGCGGATGATATTGCGCTTTGAGAAATTTCAGTTCTGTTTGTAAGTGATCATTTTGCATTCGTTCCAGCTTGAGCTGATTTTCCACATATGCTTTAAGCAACCGTTTACTTCTTACCGCCATATAATAAATGATAGAGAAGAAGGAAGGCACTGAGTAGATAACTGCGACATCACCCCAGGAAAGACCATCATCGGTTAATGCAGCCATTGGAACGATGGTAATACTCATAATCAACTCAGTGAAAAGCCAGATCCAGAAAATCTCTTTCAATATGGCTTGATAATTTGAACTTTTACGTTCAAAGTGTTCAAGTACCTTCTGATAAGTGAAGAATAAAATATATCCTGTGGCAATCGTTGTGCCTACTTCTATTGCGGTGATCGTCCAATCTCTCTCCCAAAAATTGAATTCTGCCACCGTATCATTGATCAGGCGGATCGTTATATAATTGGCTAAACCAAATAAACCAGGAAATATATACTTCCAGAATTTCATCGGTGGGAAGGTAATAAATTCAATAGCATCCAGGTGATCGGGTCAAACTTAACTATGGCCAATCGATTCTATCGGCGTTTTTTGACCAATGGACAATAGTTTTTGACAACAGGTCACTGGAGTGCGCTGATCTTTTTTTGAAGAAGGTTTTTCTCTGCTGCCGATTGGGTTAATCGCATTGCTTGCTGGTAGTATTCCTTCGCTTTATAGCGATCGTCCAGTTTATTATAGAATTCCCCCAGCGTTGCAGGAAGTAGATAATACTTTTCGATTGTGTTTTTTGCGGGGATCATTTCAATTGCCTCGATTCCTGCCCTGGGGCCGTAAACTTCGGCTACTGCGACGGCGCGATTTAGTGCAACGATTGGGGATGGGTCTAATTCATACAAAAGGTTATAAAGAAGAAGGATTTTGTTCCAGTTTGTTCTTTCATAAGATGATATCCGCATATGTTCCCAGGCAATGCCGGCCTGCAAATGATAAATACTTAAGGAGTCTGCCGGAACGGAAGCATCCAGGAATTCGATGGCTTTATTAATAAGATCTTTATTCCATAATTTCCGATCCTGATCTTTCAATAATAGAATATTTCCTTCCTTATCCTGTCTTGCATCAGTACGTGCATAGGTGAAGTACATTAGTGCAAGCAATGCAGATACTTTTGGGTCCCGGGTCTTAGGATGCTGAACCAATAATAAGGCAAGGCGAAGGGCTTCGTCCAAAAGATCTTTCCTGATCAGGGCTTCATGATGCGTTGAATTGTATCCTTCATTAAATAAAAGGTAGATCGCAGTTAATATATTATCGAGACGATCGCCGGTTTGAAGAAGATCGGGAACAAGAAATTCAATTTTTTGTTCGCGAAATTGTTGTCTGGCCCGATACAATCTTTTTTCAATCGTATCATTACTGCAGATAAAGGCCCTCGCGATTTCGCCGATACTGAATCCGCAAAGTGTTTTTAGAATAAGCGCAACCTGGGATTCTATTGGAAGGGAAGGATGACAACAGGTAAACATCATTCGCAGTTGATCATCGGCAATATCCTGCCTGTTCATTAACTCATTTACAAGAGGGGCAAGGCTATACTCCGAGTTCAATAGAGTACTGATGCTCTTTTCATATTGCAATCTGGTTTTTTGTTTGCGGATGATATCAAGAGCCTGATTTTTTGCAACCCGAAACAACCACGCGGAAGGATTATCTGGTATTCCACGATATTTCCAGCTATCCATCGCCTTTATCAATGTGTCCTGAACAACATCTTCGGCCATTTGCAAATTGTGCGGACCAAATATTCCGGTCAACACAGCAACCAGTTTACCTGACTCGCGACGGAACAGGTGGTCGACAGTGGCTTCTATTTGCGATTGGCCGTTCATCGTTAAAGGAGAAATTACAGGGGAGAATTGAATATCCAACAAAGAACATGGAATTTTCAATTACGAAGTAAAGGACCAAATTCTAAATGCTAAAACTGACCATTAACTTGGACGTTCGACATTCCATGTTCCACGTTGGATATTGTATTAACACTTCAATATTCTCCCTTCTACATTAAGCTTCGACTGGAATTTTCATAACCTGTCTCACTTGCACGCTTCCTCCCAATTCAAAATCGGGGCAATCCTTTGATATTTCAACTGCTTCATCCAGGTCATTTGCATTCACGATGAAAAATCCTCCTACAACTTCTTTGCCTTCAGTGAATGGTCCGTCGGTCACTTTCTTATTCGTTCCTGTCACCAGTTTACCACCGGGAAGCAGTGGTTCGCCAGCTACATACCTGCCTTGTTTATTCAACTTATCGATCCATGCCATCCATTTACCCATGCTGGCCTCCATTTGTTCGGGACTGGTGTGTTTGTCTGGCATTCCGCCATGAAAAATGAACATGAACTTTTCCATAACAACTAGTTTTTAGATTTTTAAAATAATTACAGGCTAATGACGGATGGCATTTCGGGAACCGGACAGGTAATGGATTTTTTTCTATTCAAATCTAACAGAAGTTTCCATTTTCTTGATGCCGGTTAACAGTAAAGAAAACCGTATCTGGAACCGGTAAACTACAACCGGAATCTCATTTGTTGTTCTCCGTTTCAACCAATAATTTTGCGGACTCAATCAAACCGTTATAATGGCAAGGTCAATAGCATTTCGTGAAGCCCTGAGAGAAGCGATGCAGGAAGAAATGAGGCGCGATCCCAATGTATTTTTAATGGGAGAAGAAGTGGCAGAATACAATGGCGCTTATAAAGTTAGCCAGGGTATGCTGGATGAATTCGGGGCTAAAAGAGTGATTGATACCCCCATTTCCGAACTGGGATTTACCGGGATCGCAGTAGGTGCAGCTCAGAATGGGCTAAGGCCTATAGTTGAGTACATGACCTGGAATTTTGCACTTCTTGCTCTTGACCAGATCTTAAATACGGCAACCAAAATGCTGGCCATGAGTGGTGGACAAGTCAACTGTCCCATTGTGTTCCGCGGACCGAATGGTTCAGCAGGTCAGTTAGGTGCTCAGCACTCCACAGCTTTTGAAAGTTATTATGCAAATATTCCTGGTTGCAAGGTGGTCTCTCCTTCCAATCCGTATGATGCGAAGGGCCTGCTTAAATCAGCCATTAGAGATAACGATCCTGTGATCTTTATGGAAAGTGAAGTGATGTACGGAGAAAAAGGTGAAGTTCCAGAAGGAGAATTCCTGATCCCAATTGGAAAAGCCGATGTAAAAAAACAGGGAAGGGATGTAACGATCGTTTCTTACAATAAGATGATGAAGGTAGCATTGGGAGCTGCTGCTGAATTGGAGAAGGAGAATGTGAGCGCTGAAGTAATTGACCTTCGCACCGTACGACCTTTAGATTGGAAAACAATTCTTGAAAGCGTTAAGAAAACAAACAGACTTGTGATCGTTGAAGAACAATGGCCCATGTGTTCCATTTCTTCTGAAATAGCATACAGGATTCAAAAAGAAGGATTCGATTATCTCGATGCACCAATTCGCAGGATCACTGCCGCAGATGCGCCACTTCACTATGCACCAAATCTCGTCGCGGCTGCATTGCCTGATGTGCCGAGAACAGTGAAGCTGGTGAAGGAAGTGATGTACCAGGTGAAGTAAATTCACAGAGTAGTTGTCGAAAATATTCAAGCAGCCTTACGGCTGCTTTTTTTTGCCACGGAGGAGGGGATAACACGGAAGAATTGAAAAAATCTCAGCCCTATTAGTTGGCTATAATAATCAATAATTAATAATCAATAATATTTGCGGTATTGTTAAATTTACTACTATGAAATACCTCATCATTATACTTTGTTTCTTCAGTAGTCTTTTTATTTCCGCGCAGGACAGTTATACGCCTACACCCGAAAATCTTCGTGCAAGACAATGGTTTGATAGCGCCAAATTCGGTATGTTCATACATTGGGGTGCCAGCAGTGTGCTTGGTCATGGAGAATGGGTAATGAATGTGCGCAATATCCGTGTTGAGGAATATAAACGCTTGGTTCATATTTTCAACCCGATTGATTTTGATGCGAAGACATGGGTGGCCACTGCAAAAAATGCGGGAATGAATTATATCACGCTTATCACGCGTCACCATGATGGATTTAGTATGTGGGATACAAAGCAATCAGATTGGAAGATCACCAATACGCCCTATGGCAAGGATATTGTCAAACAACTTGCAGACGAATGCCGCAAGCAGGGTGTCAAATTGTTTTTCTATTATTCATTGCTTGATTGGTACCGGAGCGATTATCAGTATGAAACAGGAAGAACTGGTAAGGGAACCGGGAGAACAGAGAAAAGCAATTGGTCCAGCTATATCAATTTCATGAAAGCGCAGTTGACAGAACTCCTGACCAACTATGGTGAGGTTGGCGGCATTTGGTTTGATGGCCATTGGGACCAGCTTGATAACGATCATGATAAAGCGAACAAGTCAAAGGTTGATTGGAAATACAATGAGATCTATGAATTGATCCACCGGCTTCAACCAAAATGCCTGATCGGAAATAATCATCATTTGCTTCCTTTGCCTGGAGAAGATTTTCAAATGTTTGAGAAGGATCTTCCAGGACACAACACTACGGGATTCGGTGGCGCAGCCGTTTCGAGATTGCCATTGGAAACCTGCGAGACGATTAACGATTCATGGGGTTTCAATATCACAGACAGGAATCACAAATCTACCAGGGCACTGATTCATTACCTGGTGAAGGCGACTGGATACGGAGCAAATTTCCTTCTTAATATTGGCCCGATGCCAAATGGTCAAATACAACCTGAATTTACTGAAAGACTTTCCGCAATGGGACAATGGCTGAAACAATATGGAGAAACGATCTATGGTACAAAGGGAGGATTCATTAAACCGCAGAGTTGGGGAGCCATAACCGAAAAAGGCAATAAGGCCTGGATCCATCTATTAAACCCCACGGAAGAAAAGCTCTTTATAAAAGTTCCTGCAAAAGTAAAATCGGCAAAATTGTACACTAATAAATCTGCAATAAAATTTCAGCAGCTTCCTGACAATTACCTGATCATCGATATCAATTCGATTCCAAAAGAAGAATTTGATACAGTGATCGAACTGGAGTTAATAAAGTAAATTGATTAAATAAAAATGTCCCACCGTCCCGGTTTATAGCCGGGGCGGGGGGACATTTTTTATTTCGAAAAGCCTTAAGTTATTTATTGGAGGATTTTGGCAGCTGCTGCACAAACACTCATAAAAGCAAAAACAAAACCTAAAACAATACCCCCTAAAATTGCAAGTCTCATTACTACTGCACCAATAGCGGGGGAAGGGGAACTCATTTGCGTTCTCATAGAAAATTGATTTTTGGGTTTAGAATCGGTCTTGTCATGGATACTTAACGCTAAAATAATAGCTAGACAGTATAAGGGCAATCGCAATTTTACTAATTTTTAACGTTGACGGCTGGTAAATCTACGAATACTAAGCATTGACTCTTAAATGGTTACGCAGCATACCTAATCCTGGTCAAGAAAACTGGCCGTAAAACTACCAGGTTCGGAGCTGTTTTATTTCGAATATCCACTCTGGCGTCCTTAAGTTAACGCCGGTCGGGATCTCATACCAGGGTGAATCAGGATTATCAGGATTGACAAGGACATGCATGTCCTGCGCAGGCATATAGCTCTGTGCAAGCATAAACAATTTCTTCCCTTTGCCATTTATTGCAACATCAACTATAATCACAGCATGGCCTGGCGATCCTCCTTTGATAAAAATATTTCCTGGTTCCAAAGCATCGATATCATTTACAGGTTTCAATTGGTTTTCGAGTGAGATTGTACCGCAATAAGAGAAAACTTTTTCAAGGTAACGTTTGAATTCGTGTTTATCAGCATTTGCGTTTAACCGGTAATGAGTTTTGTTATTATCCCAAAAGTCAATGGAGTCAAATTCTTTTTTATTGTAAAAATATTCAGCTCTAAGCCGCATGATGGCATCTGCACATTGTTGAAGATCTTTTTTTCCAACAGGAATATCGATCACTGCAAATTGAGCCGATTGATTTCTCTTCAATCTTCCATCATAGAGATAAACCCGTTTATCCTCTTTTAGGCGAAGCTTTCTCAACCAATCTCCAAAGCTGCCGGGTTCCAGTTGCATTCTTGTATAGCCATTCGGAGCCGGGATTTGATCAATTTGTTGCCAAATTATTTCAGGCGATGGAGCGGAAGAAGGAGCTTGACAGTAAACTAAAAAAGGTAACAAAATTAACATAAGCAGGGTCGGCTTCATTTTTCTTATTTTTGATTGATTTAATAAGAAATTGAAACCTGATAAATTCATATGCTTTTCCTGTTAAATAATGCATAATAGGACGAGGCTTAATAGCAAATTTGCAATACAAAATCTGAAATAACCCTGATGTCAAACATTCTAATTATCGACGACGAAAAGGCGATCCGTAAGACTCTCTCCGAAATTCTTTCTTATGAAGGCTACAAAATTGATGAAGCGGGGGATGGGGAAGAGGGACTGAAGAAATTCAGGGAAAGAAGTTATGATGTAGTGCTCTGCGATATCAAAATGCCAAAGGTTGATGGGATTGAATTCCTGGATAAAAGCCGCGAAGCCAATCCTGATATACCCGTGATCATGATCTCTGGTCATGGAACCATTGAAACTGCTGTCGAGGCCGTGAAGAAGGGTGCCTACGATTATATCTCCAAACCGCCCGACTTGAATCGACTTCTTATCACGATCCGCAACGCAATGGATAAGACTAACCTCGTGGCAGAAACGAAAGTTTTGAAGCGTAAGGTTGGCAAAGTGGAAGAAATGATCGGTGAATCCGGACCAATTGTGAAGATCAAAGAAACAATCGATAAGGTAGCTGCAACGGAAGCGAGATTATTGGTTACGGGTGAAAATGGAGTAGGCAAGGAGTTGGTAGCCCGTTGGGTTCACGAAAAAAGCAATCGTGCCAGCGGCCCATTGATCGAAGTGAACTGTGCAGCCATTCCAAGCGAGCTGATCGAAAGTGAATTGTTTGGGCACGAAAAAGGATCATTCACTTCAGCAGTCAAACAAAGAATAGGAAAATTTGAATCCGCACACGGGGGTACATTATTCCTGGATGAAATTGGTGATATGAGTCTGAATGCGCAGGCCAAAGTGCTTAGAGCATTGCAGGAAGGCAAGATCACGAGGGTGGGAGGCGATAAGGATATAAACGTGGATGTACGGGTTATTGCAGCAACTAACAAAGACCTCTTGAGAGAAGTAGATGAAAAGAATTTTCGTCTCGACCTATATCACCGCTTAAGCGTGATCATTATTCATGTGCCCTCGCTAAATGATCGACGAGATGATATTCCATTACTGGTTGATAAATTCCTCTCCGATGTTTGTGCTGATTACGGCATATCAAAAAAAAGTATCGAAAAAGATGCTATCGAGGCACTGAAGCAACATAACTGGACGGGGAATATTCGCGAATTGAGAAACGTAGTGGAGCGTTTGATCATTCTCTCCGGGAAAACCATCACGGCTGAGGATGTATTTACGTATGTACTACCAAAGAGATAAATCAATTTAGATCCCTTTCTATTTAAGTGCCGCTTTTATTTCCTTATCATGGCCTGAGGTCATCAATTCCAGATCCTGAGGGTATGCGCCTTAACACCTGTTAAATCCCCAATATGCAGTTGGAAAAATGGTTCATTTCTGTAATAAAAGGAGAGTTGTGCCCACTAACAATTCCGGTCATCCCACAGCTGAAGGACGGCAGGGGCGAAAAACCCCTTATTTTAGGAATTTGTTCTTTCCCGGCTTTTTTGGAAACCCGCTTAATATGGTATTTTTGCCCGAATTATTAAAAGAATATCAATGAGTTCAAACGATCTGTTCATTATCATACTTATCGCTTTATTGATCGTTGAGTTGCCCGCACCGGGCTTGTATAAGATGTTTCAAAAAGCCGGCATTCCGTCCTGGAAAGCTTTTGTACCCTTCCTGAACACATGGGAAATTGTTAAAGCAACCCAAATTCGCAAACACTGGTTCTTCTGGCAATTCATTCCAATTGTCGGATGGTTTATCAGTATCTGGTTTTTGGTTGAATTTGTAAAACTGTTTGGAAAGTTCCGGCTTCACCAACATTTTATGGCTGCACTTTTACCCTTTATTTATTTTCCATACCTGGGATTTAGCAAGGATGAAAGATATCTTGGATTAGAAGTTGTACAAAGACATAAAAAGTCAACCGCAAGAGAATGGATCGATGCAGGAGTATTTGCGGTTGTTGCGGCAACGCTTATCCGAACTTTCATATTCGAAGCTTATACTATTCCAACTGGTTCAATGGAAAAGACCCTACTGGTAAATGATTTCCTGTTTGTGAGCAAGTTTAGTTATGGACCAAGAATACCAAATACGCCATTGGCAATTCCTTTTGTTCATCATACTCTTCCAGTGCTTAAAACAAAATCTTATTCTGAGGCGATCTATATTCCCTACACAAGATGGTTTGCCAGTGCTGTAAAAAGAAATGATGTAGTTGTGTTCAATTTCCCAGCGGGTGATACTCTAACTAAAGAATATGATTCGCAGGATCCCTATTACGACATTCTTCAACGGACGCAATTAGGATTAATTGATCAGTTAAGGACCCAGTACCCTGATGAGGGACAACGGAAGTCCGCGGCCGAGGAAATCGCAAGACAACAGATTTGGGAAACATATACTGTGAAAACGAGACCAGTTGACAAGCGTGAAAATTATATCAAACGATGTGTCGGCATACCGGGCGACACTATCGAGGTAAGAGAAGGTGAACTGTATGTAAACGGACAACCGGCATTTGTTCCGCCACACTCTGCAACCGATTATGTGGTTACAACCTCGAATCGTTTCCTGAGTGCAGAGGAGTTAAGAGAATCCGGTTTTATTTTGAAGGAATCAAATCCCGAAACGGGGGAAATGGGTGATTTCAACGGCGGAGGTAATACGTATTATATTAATCTAACTCCTGAAGAGATTGCAAAGCTTAAGCAGATGCCTGGTATTGCTGATATAAAAAAACTGATTGATAGCACCAACGAGCCAAGGATCTTTCCACGAGATCCGAATATTGCAAGATGGACGACAGATCGGTTTGGTCCGCTATGGATACCGAAAAAAGGAGCAAGCATTGAATTGAATGAACGCAATATGGCTTTTTACAGAAGGGCGATAAAAGTTTATGAGAACAATCAACTGGAAGAAAGAGATGGTAAAATATTCATCAACGGGAAAGAAGCAACAACCTATACTTTTAAGATGAATTATTATTGGATGATGGGAGATAACCGTCACCGCTCGCAGGATAGTCGATTCTGGGGATTTGTTCCGGAAGATCATATTGTGGGGGAAGCTGGCATGATCTGGATGAGTTGGGATGGGGGAGTGCGGTGGAGTCGAATGTTTAAAATCATCAGATAGGGATTTGAGATTTCAGATTTGCGTCCCGATAGATATCGGGAGCATATTTATGAGTTAACTTGTCCGTATCAACCAAATCTAAAATCTGCTCCCGATTACTATCGGGACTAAAATTTCAAATTGGCATGCGTAAAGGCGAATTCATTTTTTCATTTGAAGAATACGAAAATATCGATGAGCTCGGGCAAATTGAAGCTGCTTTATTGAAAGTAGCCAGAAAGCTTACCGGGAATGCCTATGCGCCTTATTCGCAATTCCTGGTAGGTGCGGTGGCAAGACTGACAAATGGCGAGATAATTACTGGTACCAACCAGGAAAACGCTTCCTTTCCGGTAGGCTTATGCGCAGAGCGTGCCTTGCTTGCATCTGCAGCTACTTTATTTCCTGATGTTCCAATCGAAATGATGGCGATCAGCTTTCGTAGTTTAAATGGCGAGAGCAATCATCCAATTTCTCCCTGCGGAATGTGCCGCCAGGCCATGCAGGAATTTGAAGAAAGAACAAACTCTCCAATCCGACTTGTTCTCGGAGGACAGGATGGGAAAGTAATCGTGATAGAAAGTTCTTCGATGTTATTGCCCCTTGCATTTACTAGCAGGGAGCTGAAGGGATGAACTATTGGTTGATTGGTTAATTGGTTGATTGGTTGACTAGTTGATTTGTAAAAGCTAGTATTTAATTAGACGGCTCCGGTTTCTATATTCTCTTCCTCTGTTCTTCTGTTCCTCTGTTCTTCTGTTCTTCTGTTCTTCTGTTCCTCTGTTCCTCTGTTCAATCTCTCCAAATCTTCAAAGTTTTACAACAATCCGGCCCATGGTCTTTCCCATCAATATTGCATCGATATATGTAGAATTCAATTCTTCGAGTGACACTTCTTTTGCGATAGCATTCAGCTTTTCTTTTATATTCCATCCATTGGATAATTTTTCCCAGATTGAAATCCTTGTTTCTAATGGTGTTTCGGCCGATCCAATACCAAGTAAACTGACTCCGTTCAGGATAAATGGATAGACTGTGGTTTCAAACCGGGGTGAACTTACCAGGCCGGTACTAACAACCGATCCATCCAACGCGCAGCCTTTCAGTAAGGTGGAAAGAATATTCCCTCCAACAGTATCAATTGCGCCGCCCCATTGCGTACGAAGCAAGGCTTTGCCCGATGTATCGTGAACAAAATCGCGGCCTTTGATCTGTGTTGCGCCAAGATGTTGCAGGTATTCAGTTGCATTTTCCTTGCCTGTAACGGCAATCACTTCATATCCTGCTTTGCTAAGAAGGGCAACGGATAAACTTCCGACGCCACCCGTGGAGCCCGTGACGACAATCGGTCCTTTGTCTGGATTTTGACCGAGACATTCCATTTTCCATAATGCACATGCTGCTGTGAAACCTGCAGTACCGATTATCATACACTCTTTTAATGTATACGGCATCGGCTTTTTTACGATCCAGCCTGCTGGAATTCGAATGTATTCACCAAAACCTCCATCTGTATTCATTCCAAGGTCATAACCAGTAACCAACACCTCATCTCCGGTAGAAAATGCTTCGTGCCGGCTTAATTCAACCAGGCCTGCTGCATCAACACCGGGAGTATGCGGAAATTTTTTTGTGATGCCTTTATTACCGGTGGCAGATAACGCATCCTTGTAATTGAGTGCGGAATATTGCACTTTGATCAATACTTCCCCTTGCGGTAGATCATCAATATCCCTGTCGATAATTGCCCTTTCGAAATGTCCTTTTTTGGGTTCGGTTACCTGGAGCGCTTTAAATGCCATTTACTGTTCCCTGCTTTTTATTTGTTATAAAGATCAGTTCAATTTTTGTGAGCTGATCCCTGAATAAAGTTCACGATAGATCGAATAATTCTCTTCATCAAAACAACAAAAAATTATTTCTTCAAGTTCGGGATATTGAATGAAATAATCCATCACCGTCCTCAATGCAATCCCTGCTGCTTTATCTTTTGGAAATCCGTACACACCTGTGCTGATATTTGGGAATGCAATGGTTTTGACTTTGTTTTCCTTCGCCAAATTCAATGAATTGCGATAAGCATTGGCCAAAAGCTCTTCTTCCTTTTTATCCCCGCGCAAGCGGGGACCTCGCAAGCGTGGACTTTCCGACCAAACTGGTCCCACCGTATGAATCACAAATTTTGAAGGCAAATTGCCTGCAGTCGTTATTACCGCTTCACCGGTCTTGCAGCCGCCCTGCCTGGCAACAATTTTTCTGCATTCTGCAAGTATTGCGGGGCCGCCTGCCCGATGAATCGCCCCATCAACTCCGCCACCACCAAGCAGGCCGGTGTTGGCCGCGTTAACTATGGCATCCACCTTCAATCTTGTTATATCTGCCTGAATTATCGTGATTTTTGGCGGCACGGGTGCTGGGGATTTACAGTACAAGTTAAAAAAACATGCCAAAGAGCAATAGGCAATGGGCAATAGGCAATTGGCAAACTAAATTAACTTTTGAATTTTCCGTTGCCAATTGCCAATTGCCCATTGCCTATTGTTAAAACAGAGTCTGTACACCATTCGCAATCTTATTCTCATGATCCAACAACCATTTCTTTCTCCATAATCCGCCTCCATAACCAACAAGATCATTTCGGGATCCGATTACGCGGTGGCAGGGAACGATAATGGCAACATGATTTCTTCCATTAGCCGAAGCCGCGGCGCGGATTGCTTTGGTATCTCCAAGACGCCGCGATAATTCGAGATAACTTATCGTTTTACCATAAGGTATATTCATTAATTCATACCAGACCTTCATCTGAAATTCACTTCCTTCCTGATGTACCGGTAAATCAAAAAACCTTCGTTCACCATGAAAATACTGGATCAATTGTTCAATCGCGTGAATCGCCATTGGTGGTAGTTGCCTTTTCTTTCCTTCTGGTGGAGGCTTTTGAACATTATCGACAAAACTAACTTCACTGATATATTGATCCGTACCGGAAATCTTTACCAGTCCAACCGGGGATTGGTAGTATGTAGAATAGTGCTCGGGCATTGTTTGCGGGGGTTCTTTAAAGTTAAGGCTTCCAAGCGATATCGAATACAGATCGGAAGAACAGCGGAACAGATGAACAGCGGAACAGAAGAACCGAAGAATATATTAATCTGACAGTAGGAGTTTCTGCATTCTACTGATCTGATGTTCCGCTGTTCCACTGTTCATCTGTTCCGCTGTTCATCCGATCAATGCACTCAGCATCTTTATCCTATCTTCCATCCATTCTCCACCGCCCTTTCCGGTTGAAGTAATATCACTTCTCCTATACCCGTATAAACACCAAGTACAAGACATTCGCTGAAGAAATTCGCAATTTGTTTTGACGGAAAATTTACAATCGCAATTACTTGTTTTCCTATTAATTCATCTTTTTTGTAAACTGTCGTTAGCTGTGCCGATGAATTCTTAAATCCAAGTTCTCCAAAATCAATTTTTAATTGATAGGATGGCTTTCTGGCTTTAGGAAATTCGTTAACTTCCGTGATGGTTCCGACCCGGATATCTATTTTTTCAAAATCGTCCCAGGAGATGAGGCTCATGCAGTTTAATTTCATCAAAAATAAATTACACTTCTCATGAAAAGTACAGCGACAGCTAATTGGAAAGGATCAGGAAAAGAAGGAAAAGGAATCTTATCATCAAAAACCAAAGTGCTTAACCAAATACCCTATGATTATCGTTCGCGATTTGAGGATGGAACCAATACCAATCCCGAGGAATTGATCGCCGCAGCACATGCAGGCTGTTATTCGATGAAACTAAGTTTTATTTTGGGTGCAGCCGGATTTACACCTGATTCAATTGATACGACTGCAACGGTAACGCTGGAAGCAGGAGTGATAAAAAGTTCTCATTTAGAAGTGAAAGCAACAGTACCTGGCATTAGCCCGGAAAAATTCAGGGAATCTACAGAAGATGCCAAGGCAAATTGTCCAGTAAGCAAAGCGCTGAATATAGAAATTACTTTGGAAGCCAAGTTATTGTGAACTTTGACTAAAAATTAAATGAAATGCAAGCCAACAAGAAGAATGTGAGCCGAAGGAATTTTATAAGGAATACTTCGCTCGTTGCCGGAGGCTTCTTCATCGTACCCCGGCATGTTTTGGGTAGAGGATTTATTCCTCCAAGCGATAAACTGAATATAGCTGCGATCGGTGTGGGTGGTAAAGGAGATGTCAATATAGATTTGGCCTGGAACAAGGGCGCAGAAAATATCGTCGCGCTTTGTGATGTTGACGATAGAATGGCAGTAAGCAATCGAAAGAAGTTTGAAAAAGCTCCCTATTACAGGGACTTCCGTGAAATGTTGGATAAACAGGGCAAGGAGATCGATGCAGTAATTGTAAGTACACCGGATCATATGCACGCTGTACAGGCATTGCCTTGCATTGAATTGGGCAAACATGTGTATGT
Organism: uncultured Chitinophagaceae bacterium; assembly: GCA_963728145.1. Taxonomy (GTDB): domain Bacteria; phylum Bacteroidota; class Bacteroidia; order Chitinophagales; family Chitinophagaceae; genus CAVSJA01. The sequence continues at coordinate 401,013 of CAVSJA010000001.1, forward strand.
TGAAAAGCCTCTCACGCATGATATCAGCGAGGCAAGGACATTGACTGAAGCTGCGCGACGCTTCAAGGTGGTTACGCAAATGGGAAATCAGGGAAGCAGTGGTGATGCTACAAGAAAAGTTGAGACCTGGATACAGGATGGAATTATTGGTGATGTAACGACGGTGCATGTTTGGACGAATCGTCCAACCTGGCCGCAAGGTATTCCCACACCAAAAGGCAAATTCGATATACCTAAAGAACTCGATTGGGATCTTTGGTTAGGTACAGCGCCGTTTCGTGAATATAATCCGACTTATGTTCCTGCGATCTGGAGAGGTTGGGTAGATTTTGGAACTGGATCATTGGGTGATATGGGTTGTCATTTTATCGATGTGCCTTTCCGTGCATTGAAACTGGGCTATCCTGATGCTGTGGAATGTTCAGTTACCCGCCAGTACACTGGTTTTTTCCAGGAAGTTTTTTATACCGATAGTTATCCCACATCATCCAAAATACATATTCAATTTCCTGCAAGAGGCAAGATGCCCGCAGTGGAGATGATATGGTACGATGGGGGGATCACTCCAAAACGGCCACCTGAATTATTGCCAGAGGAACAACTCGGCGAATGGGATGGTGGTATCATTTTCGAAGGAACAAAAGGCAAGTTGATGGCAGGATTATTTGGCAGAAATCCAACACTATTACCTACCAAAAAGATGAAGGAAGTAAAATTACCTGCACCAAAACAAGCACTGGTTCCCCGCGGTTGGGACGGTCATCAGACTCAATGGACAGAAGCATGTAAGAAAGGCTTTGGCACATTCACCAGTTCAAATTTTGATATTGCAGGTCCGTTGACGGAAACCGTATTGATGGGAAATCTCGCTGTAAGAAGTTTCTACCATAAAGAAGGCGATAAATTCCCGGGCAGAAAAAAATTATTATGGGATGGGAAGAATATGCGGATCACTAATTTTGAACCTGCCAATCAATTTGTTAAACGACAATATCGGGGTAACTGGAAGCTTGCATTTTAATTTCTTACCATTCAAGGAAAATTCGGTTTATTGTTTACAAATCCTGTTGTAAATTTTGCAGTCTTTTATTCAATCATCATAAGCTCAAAAACTAAATGAAAAAGAAAAATCAAAATCGCTCGCGCCGCGAATTCATCCGGAATAGTTCTCTTGCGGCAGCAGGCTTTTTTATTGTACCCAGGCATGTATTGGGAAGAGGGTATATTGCTCCCAGTGATAAACTGAATATCGCTGGTATTGGAGCTGGCGGAAAAGGTGAAAGCGATCTGTCCGAATTTGCAAAAAGTCCGAAAGCAAATATTGTTGCGTTAGTTGATGTGGATGATCGCCAGGCCAAAGGTTCGGTGAAACGTTTTCCGAAGGCTAAATACTACAAAGACTTCAGGGAAATGCTGGAAAAGGAAAAGAACAATATCGATGCCTGTTCAGTTTCTACTCCGGATAACACACATGCCGTTGCAACAATTGCGGCAATGTCATTGGGCAAGCACGTGTATATTCAAAAGCCACTGACACATGATATCTATGAAGCAAGAGCATTGACCAAAGCTGCGAAAAAATATAAGGTCGTTACGCAAATGGGTAACCAGGGTGGATCAGGAGATGGTGTGAGGCGTACAAAGGAAATGATTGATGCAGGTTTGATCGGTGATGTGTATTCAGTTGAATCATGGACCAACCGTCCTGTATGGCCACAGGGATTCCAACGCCCAACCGGTCAATTTGATGTTCCTACGGAACTTAATTGGGATCTTTGGCTTGGACCTGCTAAGAAGATCGATTATAATCCTGCATACTTGCCCTTCAACTGGCGCGGATGGTGGGCATTTGGTACAGGTGCATTGGGTGATATGGCCTGTCATATCATGGACCCCGTTTTCCGTTGCTTGCCGATTGATTACCCAACTGATGTTGAATGCAGCGTTGCAACCATCTGGAAAGAAATGTGGAATGATACGGCGAATCCCGATAGCTGTCCTCCTTCATCCATCATTCACCTCACTTATCCCAGGAAAGATGGAAAGGGAAATATCAAAGTTAGTTGGATGGATGGCGGATTATTACCGCAACGCCCAGATGAATTATTGCCGGGAGAAGCATTTGGAAACTGGGATGGTGGTGTACTCTTCATCGGCACCAAGGGAAAATTGCTGGCCGATTGTTACGGTGCAAATCCAAGATTATTACCATCAAAGCTGATGAAAGAAGTAACGCTTCCTGAAAAAACAATGAATCGTGTTCCGGAAGGACACTATGTTCAATGGGTGAATGCATGTATTGAAGGTTATGGCAAAGGCAAAACCAGTTCACCATTCGATTTCGCAGGACCATTTACAGAAAGCATCCTTATCGGCAACCTTGCAATCCGTAGCTTCCTGATGAAAAATCCGAAAGGAAAAGGTTGGGATGATAAATATCTCGGAAGAAAGCGCTTGTTGTGGGATGCAAAGAATATGAAGATTACCAATTTTGATGAAGCAAACCAGTTTGTGAAGAGAGATTACAGGGAAGGATGGACACTTGGAGGAGCGTTTTAAAAATAATCAATTATCAATAATCAATAATTAATAATCAATAATTCTGAGTTCGTCAGTAATCCCGAATTTACGCATCTCAATTATTGATTATTAATTATTGATTATTAATTATTGGTTTTCAAATTTGGAATATTAAAAAAAATAAAAAGGGAAGCGGTTGCTTCCCTTTTTTGTCAAATCCATCAATCAACTCCAATAATTAGTAATGCGGGTAGACGGATACTGTTCTTGTTGCGGAGTATCTGCCTCTGAATACAATACTATAGCTTCTTTTTTGAGTTAGCGTAAAGGCAAGTTTAAACAGGTCTACGTTCGTTCCCGTTGGACGGAAGTAGAATGTGTCCACAATCGAAGTTGCGTTATACCTGATAAATTCTGTTACGGTGGTCGGCGATATATTTGTCCAGATCCTGTCTTTCTTTGAAAACGAATACACATCCAGGTTAGGGATCGGTGTTGTGGAATATGCGAAGTTTCCAAACCTGATCATCGCAAATCCGGTATCCGCTGGTACCACCAGTTTATCTTCGACCAATTTTGCTTTGATCGATTTGGTGGAATCATACATGAATATGGTATAATTCCCTTGTGGCTTGAAATCGGAAGTAACTGAAATAGGAGTCTGCGGGCCGGTAGCCAACGTATCCTTGATCATGATCGCATGCACGCCTGTGTATATATCAGCGTAATAATTGTTTGCAGGAAAGGCTCCACCATCAAGAAATGTTACCCCTGAAACTGGTGTGCCATCTACATAAACATAATTGCGGTTAGTTCCAACGGCCGCATTGATCACTTTGATCTGGGATTTCGCGTTGCTTGGAAACTGTTCGTCTATTACGGAATGAAACTTGGTTTCCTTTTCACAGGCAACCAGGATGAGAATTGTTCCCAACACTGAAGCAGAAACGATATATCTGAATAATTTCATAATGATTATTTTTTCGGTTTACGGTTTATTTCTGGGAGAACCATTGTTCTTTGGTATGATAATCCAGGTCGAGCCCTCCCAATCTTTGCAGTTCTGCAATATTGTAGAGGTACTCTGAATTATATCTTGGCCTTGCCCGGTAAACCCATTTTAGATTATTATTCGTGAATAGATCTGTTCCGCTGGGTGGGAGGAAATCAACATACACCTGGCGATCCCCACTTTCCTCAAAGTCCGTATAGTGGAATCTTCGCATGTCCGTCCAGGTTTCTATTGCTCCATAACCAAATAGTGCGAGGTATTTCTGAAGCATGATATGTGTCATTCTCAAACTATCGCCAGTTGCAGGAACTACTTTCGTGTTTGTAAGGAATGCCGTTTTTGCTGCTGGGGTCATCTGCAAGGCAGTTGGAACTGAAGCATTATAGTCTGTGGTCAACAGGTCCAGGCTCAGACTGATTCCCTGCCGATAAGCATTCAATGCATTGGTGCGATCACCTTTACGGTAATAGGCTTCCGCTTTCATGAATTGAATTTCGCTTGCAGTGATGATCGGGAATGGCGCTCCATTTTTGAAAATATAACGTGCACCTGTATCAAGTGTCGCTGTTGTAGCGGCATATAATCCACCCCAGAAATTCTTAGGCTGATCTGCAGTTGCAAGACCGCTTGCTCCTCTGTTCGGTTTTATTCCTTTGTAAGTTCCATTTGGATTGTCGCGAAGATAATAGTGAATACGTGGATCAACCACACCTGCAAACATTGGGTTCAAACCATTCATCAGATTGGTCACCCATTCGGTCTGGCGCAATGCGCCCATGTTCGCGCGGAAAGGACCAAAGAAGTTAGAAGTTCCGGTAATCCCAGTATTTGCAAATGTTGCCGTCACATTATCAGCATTTGTCTGCATCGCCAGGTTGCAATAATGAATAACTGAATCTGGCTTATAGGTCGACTTATTCGAAAGCTGGTTGAAAGATCTTGCTAAAACCGCGTATACGAATTTCTTCCACTTCGCCCGGTCACCCTTATTCAGGTAAGCATCACCTTTATTCAAATTAGCCTGACTAACGCTATCCCCATCCATATTCAGGTATTCAAGCGCGAGCCTGCAAATAACGCGCATCGAATCATAAACGAATTCCTGGTCGTCATACTTGAACACAAGTTGTTCGGGACGAAATGCTTCTTTCATTATCACTTCTCCATGCATATTGGTAAGCGAGAGCCAACCCCAGGCACGGATCGCATAGCCGACGCCGACATAATCCCATTTCTTCTCTTCCTTGCCCCAAAGGATCATTTTGTTGAGGTTTTCACCCTGGCCATAATAGTGCATTGCCCAGACGTTACCCAATAAATCGCTCACGCCGGTAGCACCACCCATTTGGTCAAATTGATTACCGGTAACATTGGTAGCCCAATATTGAATATAGCGGCCTACATATAGCGCATCATTACCGGTACCATAGCCGCTGCCCTGTGCCGAAGATGAACCAATCATGTTCCCGATTATACCGGGAAGTAGCGTCTCAATGGGAACCCTCACCTTCGCATTTGGGTTGGCATAAGCCTCATCGATCAACTTTTTACAGGAGCTCATCGAAATAAGCGCCAGCCCACCGATTAATAAACTATAAGAAAGTATCTTTTTCATCTTTACGATTTTTTGGGTTAAAATCCTGCGCGGATTCCTATGTTAATACTAATTGGTGTTGCCAATGTTCCATAATCAAATCCATAACCGCCTACACCGCGGCTGCCTGCTGTGTTTCCATTAACGGCAGGATCAGCTCCATTGTAATTAGTGAAAAGCAGCAGGTCATTTCCGGTAACAAAGAACCCAAGTGTTTTTAGGTAGTTCATGTTTTTCATGAATCCGCTTCTCGGGAAGGTATAGCTCAAGGTGATATCCCTTAATCTCAACCAGTTCACATCTTTTTGTATATATGCTTCCTCAGGCATGTTCGTTGCCTGGTAGTATGCATCGTTCGCAACGAAAGCAGGAACTACTGAAATAGTATTCCATGTTGGATTAGTCGTATTTTGTTTTCCATCCTGCAATACACCTGTAACTACGCGTGGAGTATTGCGGTTTGCAGTACGCTTACTTTTCCCAATAGTGGTAAGGAACATTTCATTGGCATTGAATACATCGCCACCAACTTTAAGATCCCAAAGGAAGCTTAGTTTCCAGTCCTTGTAACGGAATGTGTTTATTGTTCCCAGGGTAAAGTCAGGATTACGATCGCCCCGGACCCTAAACACAGCATCAATCACTGGCAACCCACTGGTAGGATTTATTAATATCGCTCCTGCGTTATTTCTCAAGTAACCGGCAGAAGTGATTGAAGTAGTTGGTCCACCCAGTACAAGGCCGCCTCTCGCGTTTGCGTAAAGCCAGGTATCAGCTATATAGTATTCAGCCACATTTAAAGGAAGACTTGTAACTCTGTTCCACATGCGGTTCGCATTAAAGCGAATATTCCAACCGAAATCTTTTTTGTTCACGACCGTAGCATCAATGCTGACCTCGATGCCCTGGTTGCGAGTACTGGCTGCGTTTTGTGTATTCAAAACGAAACCTGTTGCATAGCTCAAGCGGAAGGCCTCGACAATCTGGCCCTTGGTTTGAGTATTGTAATAAGTAACATCGAAACCGACCTTGTTCTTGATAATTTTGAATTCAGCCCCTACTTCATAAGTGTTTTGAGTTTCTGGCGCAAGCGTAGGGCTATTGTTGAAGAAACCATAGGAGAATCCACCGCCACTTGCAAAGTTGTCAACAAACACAGATTGAGTAGAGTATGGTGAATTCAAACGAGCCGTACCTGCAAGTGAGGTACGAAGTTTAAAATAATTTAGAAAGTCTCCATTCTTCAATCCCGGGAAGATATCGCTCACGATCACACTAAAACTTGCTCCCATGTAATTATAATCCCGGTTAATCGAAGGTAGAGTAGATGCAGATTCAAATCGGTGACTATAATTCAGGAAGGCCAGGTTCTTGTAGCTGATACCAACTTCACCAAAATAAGCCGCCTGGCGTATGATCATTTTATTGAATTCACCAAAATTGTTGCGGAGCAAGCGTATCCTGGTATTAGGTGCGGAATTTCCACTATCAAACCTTTTAGGATCAGTCAGGTTATTTCCCTTTATAGCAAACATCTTAGTTTCATAATTCTGCCACATCTGACCCAGCATTATTCTTCCGCTAAAATCACCCATTTGTTTTTTGGCTGTTGCAGTAATGGTGTGATTATATCCGCCGTAGCGTCTGTAAAAATTGTCCTGTTCACCATTCAAGGCAGCTGCTATATAGAATGATTTCGGATGATAGATCGTGTAGCCATCGGTGTTGTATGTATCATAACCAAACCTACCGGCAAGAGATAACCAATCCCAGGGATTGATATTGATACCGAGTGTTGCAGTAAGACGGTCAGTTACGTCACGACTCTTGTTATTATTTACGTTGAAGAGCGGATTATCGTAATCTGCATTGGGATTGGAACTAAACAATGGAAGCTTGTTCCCTGCGTCATCCTGGTATTTGCGGATATCGTTATTGTCCGGCCAGGCAAAGAGACTGAGCATATAGCCGCCGGCGCTTCTTAACACTTTATCGTTCTCAGTTCTTATGTAAGCCAGCGAAGGAATAACTTCGACTTTCTTTCCGATTTTGGTCGTATTTGAAAGACGGAAATTGATTCTTTTGTAATCGTTGTTGGGCACAACTCCCGATTGATCGAAGAATGATCCTGAAAAACGGAATACAGAGTTCTTGAAGCCGAAATCTGCTCCCAGGTTATGTGTTTGTGAGAATCCTGTTTGAAAGAAATAATCCTTATTATCATAAAGCGGGGTGCCTGCGGGATGTTTGGGCCCAAAATAACGGAATAGGTTGGAAGGATTTCCCGCTGTTCCATTTTGATAAGTGTTGATCGTTTCCGGGAAACGAGTCACTTTCTGAAAGCGGAAGGCATTGTCATACTGAACAGCCAGCTTATTGCTCTTCGCTTTTTTAGTGATAATTACAATCGCACCTGAACTGGCCTGACTTCCATACAATGCAGTAGCTTCAGGCCCTTTCAATATTGTAATTGATTCGATATCGTTTGGGTTAAGGTCAGACATCCGATTTGAATAGTCATTATTCCTGTTTGGACGGTCTGACGCAAGTCCAACTCCCTGCCCACCACTTGAAGTTTCATTTACAGTGTTGTTATCCATGATCACTCCATCCACAACGAAAAGCGGTTCATTGCTTAACGAAAGTGAATTGAATCCTCTTAGTACAATGCTTGAGGAAGCTCCGGCAGTTCCTCCTGTTGGAGTAATAGTCAATCCGGCAACGCGGCCTTGCAAACTATTAATGAAATTCTCTCGCTGCGTTTCCTGAACTTCGGAACCCTTTACCTGTTGAGTTGAATATCCCAGTTCTCTTGGTTTCCTTTTCATGTCAAGGGCAACCACAACTTCTTCAAGCTCTTTGCCGGTAGATTCCAGGCGAACATCAAGTGATGCGTTGTTTGCAACTGTTAGCTGTCTCTGTCCAAATCCAACAAAAGAAATGTTGAGTACATCACCCGGTTTGGCGGGTATTGTATATACTCCGTACGCGTTTGTTTGTACAGCGGCTTTTGTGCGCTGATTAGTGACCGTTGCTCCGGCCAGGGGAGTATTATCTTTCGAGTCTCTTACTACTCCGGTTACATTTTTGTCCTGAGCAAACAGGAATGAACCGTTCAGCAGTAGAAAAACGGCGAAAAGAATGGGTCTAAATTTTCTCATACTGTCTCGTTTTTAAGCAATTTTTTTTCAGACAATTGTTAGGCTAGGGCAATTACTAATTGGCTTTTGGAGGATATCTATTAAGAAATTTTCAAGGACAGGTAGTGATCTATAGTACGGTTATTCCTGCTTTTACGTAGGGTTCCAGCACAGGGTCATCAGGTGGCAATTCCGTGATGAGAATATCGATATCACGTATATCGCATACATGGATCGGTTGAAGCGAGTTGATCTTTTCCGCAATGGCCATGCAAATTACTTTTTGAGATGATTCGATCATTGCTTTTTTCAATTGAACCACATCCCAATCATTATCGGTAATTCCGTGCGAAACATCAATCGCGTTTATTCCGAGGAAACAGAGGTCGGCTTTTATTTGCCGGATCTTTGAGATTGCTTCACCACCTACTGTGATCTTCGCATCCTTTGACACTTTATCACCAATAATGATCACATCAATAGTCGGATGATGCATGTATTCCAATATCGCCGGAATACTTCCGGAAATAAATGTTGCTCTTAATTGGGGTGGGAGAGAACGGCCAAGTTCAATAATAGTAGTGCCTCCACTCGTTAAAACGAACATACCGTCCTGGATAAGCGAAGCTGCTTTCCGGGCGATTATTCTCTTTTCATCTTGTGAGTATACATTCCTGGAAGGATAGTTAACATCGCTGAAAGAATGAGATAGGGCGCCGCCATGAACTTTGATCACTTTGCCTTCTTCTGCAAGTTCAACAAGATCCCTTCGTATCGTATCTTCCGACACATTGATCTCGCTTGATAAGCTTGAAGAAAGTACTTTATTATGCAGGTTGACCTGATGGAGAATATAGGCCTGCCGCTCCTTTTTAAGCATTTGTTAGTCGGTTACAGCTACTAAATAAGGGAAAAAACCGCACAAAACCGCAAAAAGGCTTAAAAATTTATGCAGGAGTTCGCAAGAGTCAATGGGCAATAAGCAATAGGCAAGTCTGTTATTTGCCAATTGCCCATTGCCTATTGCCTATTTGAAAGTGAATCTCACCGATAACGCAAAAGCATCCGGCACAAAGTTGACGGCGGGAATAATATCAAGTTCAGGCTTCCAGTCAATTGAAAGGTTGAGAGGAATATTGGTGAATTTATAATCAAGGCCGATGATGCCTGTTGGTCCAAAGAAGGTTTCGCTTGGTTCACTTTCAAATCCTAAATACGCACCTCCACCATAGAACCAACTCAATCCAGGTGTACTAAAGGGGCGATGGATCTCTAATAATCCACCAACGCCGAAGCGGCTTCCAAACGAAATGATTCCCTCGATAGCAGTACGATCAGTCGCGAAATATTTTACGCTGACAGCATTATTGAGAGTGGGAGTCTGGTTACTTAACCTTACACCGGCAGCAAACCGGTAATCCTGTGCGCTAACTGTAGATACTATAGCAAAAAAAATCACAGTAAGGATTATAAGAGTCCGTTTCATAAAATCTATTTAATGGGTGAGAACGAAAATAGTGCCAGTGCTATTGATTGATACTGTGTTAAAGTTGTTATAGAAATTATTTAACAAGAATTGTTAAAAACGATAACAGATCAATCGCCAAACAATTCAAATTTTGATTTGGGTCGTTTGCTATCATGCCATTGAAAACCTCTAAGCTGTTTCTCTTCATCTGATAATTGCCTTACCGGATACATTGCACCTTTTACCTCACTAATAAAAACCACCTTCTTCAATTCCTTATTCTCGAATCGCATATCAATAATATCACCGCTTGCCTTGTTTACCCCGATCAGGAAACCTGCATCATCCTTCACATAGTATATGCTTTCAGCATTCCCTCTTGCACGCATATAGTCGATATCTCCATCCTTAAAATAGCCGTTGATCCTGTTTCCCCGGATCTGGTTGTACATGTCATTCTCCGCTTTATTGATCATTAATCCATTCTCAAATACAAAAAGACGGTCTGGTTTCTTATTCTTTGTGTATAAATAAATGGTATCACCCGTCACCTGGTTATCACTTGCCCATACAATCGGGTTAGTGAACAACTGAAACACGGAATCTTTTCCCGAATAAAATAAACTATCCGAAACTGCCTGAAGCGAATCAGAAAAGATCCGAACATTATGCCATGCCCTGAAATACCGGTCGGCGCTATCGTTCTTTTCCTTGTTTGCGTCAATTGTGACTGTATTTCTGATCGTATCTTCTTTGAGTGTACTATCTATTTTGAGTGTGCTGTCGATCTTGCTTGTGCTATCCATATATCGAGGTAAACGACTTAGTCTGCCAGAAAACAAAGTATCAGCAGTAATATATATGGAGTCATCTTCCTGCTTTATTATCATTAACGGATGCTGCGTCGCGAGAAATTCGCTCGTTTCTCGATTTGCCAGCATATAATTAGAAAGGATCATTACTCCTTCAGTTGAATCATGATAGACCGCATTTCCCTTCAATACATTAATTCCCGTACTATCATTAGTTTCGATTGTCTCAGCAGTAATTCGAACCGCTCCATCAATAATAATAGGACGCTTACTTAAATAAGCTCGTCGGTTACGAAGGTCATACCAACCTTCTTTTGTTTTTATTTTTCTTCCCGCACTATCGATAATAGTTGTTTCAGCAATGAAGGTTGCAATCTCTGTGCTTGTGTTGTAGATGAGCGAATCTGTTTCCAGCGTGTATTTTGGATCTTTCAATTTCACATTCTTCCTGAAATAAACGTCTTTCAGATCTGTATAATAAACTCCTTCCTTGCTCGTGAGAACTGATTCAGCATTCTCAACTCTTCCTCCGTTCTTGTATTCGCCAATTTTCGTATTCATGTCATAATTCAGCTCCTCGGTAAACAAAGTTGTTTTACCATCTGTGAGCCTTACTTTTTTTCGAAGGTTTGCAATTTTTGTGTCGACATGATAGAGCAGGTATTGCGAATAGGTATGAACGGAATCATCATCATTGATATGATTATTCCCGAAAGCCTCAACGATTTTTTTCCGGTCGTTTAAGACAGCGCTGTCGCTATAAAAAAATGTGCTATCCTGTTTCAATTGCACATCCCCAACTAACAGCTGAAGCGCAGTAAGCGAATCAATTTGTTTAAAAGTATAACGGTCCATACGAATGATATCGACCCTTTTCATCGTATCTGCAGGCTGGGGCGGAGTAGAGGTTGGCGGTTTTACCTGCGCCGATAGTTGTACAAATGAAAACAATAATGGTAAAAGGAAGAATAGAATTCTGTTCATTATAAGCTACCTTAATTCCGGACAGAGTCATAAATCGGCTTCTCTATCGGTCCCGATTTGTCTTTCCTGCCGAAAACAGAAACGTTTACATAGCGTTTCGGATGCAGTCGGAAATCGTCGAGCAAGGTAGTCAAACTGCGATTGGTCTCCCTAAGCTCATCATATAATTTGCGATCATTTAACAGGAGTCCAAGCGTTCCATCCTTTGTGGTGAACTTGTCCAATGTCGCATTCAGCTTAGCCGTTGTACTATTTAAGTTATTGATCATCTCATCCACTTTTGGACCGGCAAGTTTTGAAGTAGCAGCCTGGATATTACTTAATGTGGAGTCGATCTTTTGATTATTGTTCTTGATATTTCCGGTGATGCTTTCAACATTGGCTAATGTATTGGTCAAGGTTGCCTGTTGTGCGTCTACCAATCGCCTCATTGAAGAGGTGGTTGCCGCAAGATTGGCAATTGCATCCTGCAAATTATTCTTGGTGTGGGGATCGATGACCATCGATACTTTCTGGATGAGTGAATCAAGTGAGTTCAATGCGCGGTTGACACTGTTCAATGTTGGATTCAGATTGCTTCTCACCTCATCCATAATTCCAGGTTTTACCAGCGTCAAAAGTGTATCACCATCTTTCACATAAGTGGGGCTGTTTCCCATGCGAACTACTATAGCAGTACTTTGAAGCAATTCGCTACTGATGAGGGCAGTTGAATTTTCGGGGATGTTTACATTCTGCGTGAGTTTAATTGCCACAACAATACCGGTAAGGTTTGCATCCTTTGCTTCGATCTCTGAAACCTTGCCGACCTGGAACCCATTGATCAATACAGGGGCCGAAGGGAGTAATCCTTCCACATTGGGAAAGACAGCATATATAACATCATTCCTTACGGAAAGATCCTTTCCCTTTAAATAATTAAAGCCAAGTATAAGAACTGTAATTGCGATGGCCGTTAGGGCGCCGACTTTGGTTTCATTAGAAATTTTCATGAAAGGATAATTTGGTCCGCTGCTCCGCCTTTGGTGGATACTAAAATCTGATGCCAGCAAAAATAAAGAAATTCAACGGTTTGACCGTGAAACTGTTAACCGCCTACGCGAACCGGGTGCACTAAGCTTTATTTGAGGCGCAAGCTTCGGCGGTAAAGTAACGACCAAATGGGATGATTATTTCTTTTTCTGAAAAGGAAGCACTGCCGGCGATTTAACTACCCTGGTTTCCTTATTAGGCGATGATGATGTTCCGGTGGCAGAAGGTTTTTCTTTATCCGAAGAAGTTTCCGTGCTGGAAGGTTTGCCTTCAGTCAATGCCCTGTAACGCCTTAATGCATTTACTACGACATCTGACACCTCGTTTTGTCCTTTATCGCTGGTGAGATAATCTTCTTCGTCTTTGTGAGTAATGAAGCCGGTTTCAACAAGTATACTTGGCATAAATGTGGCCTGCAAAACCCAGATCCCTCTCCAGTTTCTTTGTTTCACTCCTCTGCTTGGTCTGCCGTCCTTTGAAAATTCTTCTTCAACCATAGAAGCAAGGATCAGACTCTTGTCGAAGAAGCGCTTTGACCAAAGTAACGACTTTGCCTTAAACTCAGGGTCATTAATATCTGGAACAAATTCGGTCGAATCATTGATCTCTTCCGGAATTCTGTCAGTAATTGCTTCACTTTTCGAATCGGCCCGGTCGGCGGCCCAGATATAAGTTTCCGTACCATTCATCGGATTATCAGTATACCATATCTTATAGTTCCGAACTCTGCGAACATATTTCTTCCGGTTCTTACCCTTGCCCTTGTAATAGGTTTGGTTCTTCCATCCCGACGGAGTAGAATGCCTGATTTTTGGCGCTGCATTAACATGAATAGAGATAAAAAGATCACCATTGTTCCGGTTAGCAAATTCAGCTCTCGTTCTAACGGTGGGATAATTATCAGAAGTGCGGGTATACAAGAACTTTATGTCTGGAAATTCTGCCTCGAGTTTTTTGCCGAGTTTTAAAACGATGTCAAGACAAATATCCTTCTCAAATGAATTATCGCCTTTTGCGCCCGGATCTGAACCACCGTGCCCTGCGTCAATGATCACTGTACGCAAAACAGGTTTTTGTCGTTTTTCTTTTGGGGAATCAGTGAAAGATCCAAGAGGCAAAACCGCGAAAATTACGAGAGTAAGAATTAAAATTTTCTTGACCATAACCAGCAAATACGATTTATAGGGTTAGTTAATCTTCACAAAACCTTAAATACTTAAATAGTTACATTTGTCCGTGACTGCTATGATTAACAGGTTCAAAAATAGTTTAAAATACGGTACGAAGTCGATTTTGATCGTAGTATCGGTACTATTAACGGGTTATGCGGCGGCTAATTATTCAACCGGCCCAATTTTTGACAATTTGTTAACTAGCCCGCTGCAAGACACTACCAAGCCAAAAACTCAAAAGAACGACACGATTCCCGGCAAGGATAGCACCGTCACAAAAACAGATACTTTTCAATTAAAGATTTCCAGTGATTCCCTCGATGCACAGGTAGATTATGAAGCTGCCGATTCAGTGGTGCTCGATGTGCCTAATAAACGAATCATTTTATATAGCAAGGGAAGAGTAAGACAAAAGGATATTGACCTTAGTGCAGATAGTATCGAGCTTGACCAGAGTAAGGACATGCTTACTGCAACTTTCCGAAGGGATTCATTGGGCAATATGGTTGGCCGGCCTGTGTTGGTACAGGGGGGAACCACAATGGAATCGGACGTTATCCGGTTCAATACGAAGAGTCAAAGAGGAATTACAAATAATACCTATACCAGGCAGGATGAAATTCATATACATCTTGGGGTTTCGAAAAAGGTCGGTTCTGATGTTTATTATGCATCCAGGGGACAATTAACCACCTGTAATTTCGATACGCCACATTTTGCATTCCGTACCAATAAGATGAAACTCGTAAACAAAAAGGTCGCGATCACTGGACCTGTTCATCCGGAATTTGAAGGCGTACCGGTACCTATCTATTTACCATTCGGAATGTTTCCACTTTCTTCAGGAAGACATTCGGGATTATTACCACCACAGTTCACCGCCAGTGAGGATTTCGGATTGGGTTTGGAAGGATTAGGTTATTACAAAGTGCTCGGAGATAATTTTGACGTAACGCTCCGAACGAATATTTACTCTTATGGTGGATGGAACGTTTATTTAACTCCAAGATATCTGAAACGATATCGATACAACGGTTCATTAAGTCTCGCGTTGCAGAAAACCCGTATTCTCAGCGATGATCCTAAAACAGAATTCACGGAATCAAAAACTTTCAATATCACCTGGGCACATTCCACTGATAGCCGCGCAAGACCGGGAACAAGTTTTTCGGCGAATGTGAATGCCGGTTCAACAAAGTTCAATCAGTTTGTTGCGAACAACCCTGTAAGGAATTTTTCAAATCAATTGAATTCCTCCATTTCTTATTCCAAAACCTGGGGCCTTGCTAATTTGGCGTTAACCGCAAATCACAACCAAAATAATAATACCGGTCTCATTAATTTGAGTCTGCCTAATATGGCATTTACCTTAAACACATTTTATCCTCTTCAGAAGAAGACATTCACTGGTCAACCAAAATGGTATGAAAAACTGGGTATTGGATTGAATACAAACTTTGCCAACCAGATAAGCTTTTATGATTCTTTATTCAGTATATCTAGGATCCTCGATACTATTCAATGGGGAGCGCAACACAATATCCCGATACAGCTTTCACTTCCACCATTGGGTCCATTCACGATCGGTCCTGGCATTTCTTACCAGGAAAAATGGTATTCAAGAAGGTTTGAGAGGAGATGGAATGATAACACGAAGAAAGTGGATACAATCATCAACAAAGGATTTTATACCGCCAGGGATCTTTCATTCAGCCTGGGAGTAAGCACTGCCATCTTTGGGATGTTTGATGGTTTTGGAAAGAACAGTAAGCTCTATGCCATTCGACATGTGATCCGTCCAACTTTTTCCTTTAATTACCGGCCTGACATGGCGAAAAAGGATTACTACAGCACGCAGATCGATACCACCGGAAGAGAGTTCCGTTTTTCATACTATGAAGGTGCTATTTTTGGTCCATTTTCCGAAGGTGAGTATGGAGGTATTGGTTTTGGCATAGATAATATGATCGAAGGAAAAATTCGTTCGCCAAAAGACACGAGTGAAGGCGGAATCAAACGGTTCAAAATTATCGATGGATTTGGATTCAACGGAGGATACAATTTCATTGCAGACTCTTTCAAACTTTCGCCGCTTAATTTTTATGCAAGAAGTACATTGTTTGAAAAGATCAATATCACGGCCGGCGCAACACTCGATCCATATCTCACTGATACATCAGGATTCAGGAAGGATATGTACGCCTGGGAAGGTGATAAATTTTCATTGGGTCATATTACCAGTGGAAACGTAGCTGTGAGCGCCACCTTCCAAAGTCCTGCGAAAGATCCACCAGAAGACAAACAAGTACAAATAGACGATCCCAATCTGCCGCCATTAACATTGGAAGAACAAATGGCGCAATTGCAATATGTGCGTCAGAATCCGGCCGAGTTCGTTGACTTCAATATCCCCTGGTCATTGACAATTTCCTATTCTCTTAACTTTTCGAGAGTATTCAGACCGGACTACAGTGGATACCGTACCGAAACTAATTCGAATTTTAACTTCAACGGAGATTTCAGCCTTACCGAAAAATGGAAATTCGGAATGACCGGCTTCTATGATTTTAAAACAGCCAAAGTGCAAACCCTCACCATGTTCATCACCCGTGAAATGCATTGCTGGCAATTATCCATCAACGTTACACCAGTCGGCCTATACCGCTCATTCAATATTACGCTCAATCCAAAATCAGGAATTCTTCGCGATATGAAAGTTAACAGGACGAGATACTTTTACGGAGGCTAATCCGCCTTCGGCGAGAACAGAGGAACAGAAGAACAGACGAATGACGATCGGTTCGTCTATTCTACTGATCTACTGTTCTGCTATTCATCTGTTCCTCTGTTCTCCTGTTCTTCTGTTCATCTGTTCTTCTGTTCATCTGTTCTTCTGTTCCCTTGTTCTCTGGAGATATTCCATCATCACAGTTCGAACCTTCTCCTTCAAGCTTTCCGGATTATCTCCTGCGCTTACGGGAATCGGAGGCAGAAAATGCATTTCAAGACGATGAGGCATCAGGTAAAAAGTTTTTTTAGCAGGCAATACCTTCGCTGTATGAAATATCACTCCTGGCAGGATTGCGTGTCCTGTGTCGGTTGCCAATCGAAATGCTCCACTGTGAAAAGGGGTAAGTAGTTCTTTCGTTTTGTTCCTTGTGCCTTCGGGATAGATGCACATATGTAAACCCATTTCCAGTACTTCTTTCATTTTTACAAAGCTTTCTTTCCGGCTGCTTTCACTCTTTCGATCTACTAATACCGATCCAGTTCTGTAAAGCATTCCGAAGAGCGGAATCTTTGCCATTTCTATTTTAGCGATAGTTTTATTGCCCCCAGGAATTGCTGGGTAAGAAATTGGAACATCCATCAGGGAATTGTGATTGCAAACAACAATATAACTTTCACCTGGTTTGAAATAATTCCTGCCTTTTATTCTTAAGGGGCAACCGATCAAAGTGAGATAAATTCCCATCCATACCTTCGAAAAACTTGAAAAACGCTTTGTCTTCAACGGATCAGGCTTGAAATGGCTGAACAATAAATACGGAATGAGAAAAATGACAAGTGTGATGACAAATAATATCAAAGCCCAGAATGCTGCAATCCTTCCAAAAATTTCTTTCAAAACTTTCATAGAATTTTTTAAAGTGACCAATCGATTGGATCAATGCCATGCTTTACCAACCATTCATTTGCTTTGGAAAAATGTTTGCATCCAAAGAATCCATTATTCGCTGAATAAGGAGAAGGATGAGCGGCTTTTAATACCAGGTGTTTGGTTTCATCGATTAGCGCCTGTTTCTCTTGTGCGAATTTGCCCCAAAGCAAGAAGACCACATGTTCTTTTTCTTCGGATATTTTTTTGATAACTGCGTCAGTGAAGTTCGACCAACCCATTTTCGAATGGCTATTTGGTTCATTTGCCCGGACAGTTAAGGATGCATTTAATAATAATACACCCTGTTCTGCCCAATGTGAAAGATTTCCATGCGCGGCTATTTTACATCCAAGGTCTGATTGTAATTCTTTATAAATATTCATCAGGGAAGGAGGGGGAACCACTCCATTTTGTACAGAGAAACTCAATCCATGCGCCTGACCATGACCGTGATAAGGATCCTGGCCGATCAGCACCAGTTTCACCTTATCAAATGGAGTTGTATTGAATGCGTTGAAGATTAGTCCGCCGGGAGGAAAGATTGTTTTTCCCGCCATCTTTTCCGTACGCAGGAAATTTACGATCTCCAGGAAATAAGGCCTGGAGAATTCCGATTTCAAAACTTTTTTCCAGGTTTCGTTTATGCGAACGTCCATTTGGCTGGCTTGAGTGCAAACTTAGTGGATTAGGATGACAAGGTTGACGGGGTTGACAGGGTTGACAAAGTTGATAGGATTAACAAGGTTTATGGGACGGTTCCCTTGTCAACCTGATTAAGTAAATTGCCCCGTGAAGCTCGCCTCTGTAATACGATCACTGGGGATCGCAATCGTCCTAATAAGCTTTTTTGAACACGGCTCGGCTCAAAACGATTCTTCATCACGAAAAAAAAATAACAAGATCTTCAGCATCGGAGCAGGCGCGCATTATGGAACTATTTTTTCCCATTCACCTGAAGTAGAATATTCAAAAGGTTCCCGTCCTTTTGGGGTTGATATGAATTTTACCTGGCAGCGGAATGATTCAGCGACATGGAATCTTTGCAATTGTTTTCCCCGTTCGGGTCTTCTCCTTGCTTATTATGATTATGACAATGAGATCCTGGGTAAAAGTTTTTCCGCGGCTTATTTCCTCGAGCCAACCTACCGCATAAGTCCAAAAACATATTTTTCTTTCAAAGCGGCTGCCGGCCTTTCTTACATGACTAATCCCTTTGATTCGATAGAAAATCCAAACAATAGATCTTATAGCACCACAATTAGCATGTATTTGTTATTAGGAATCGGCGTTTGGTTTAAGATTGACAATAACTGGTGGGTCAATGGCATGATCAATTACCAGCACGAATCAAATGGCGGACTAAGGCAACCGAATAAAGGAATCAACTGGCCAACTGCAAGTCTTGCATTTAGTTATCAAACCAATCCTTCACCATATATTTTAGGCAGAAGGCAAAAAGAAAGATTCTGGAAAGGATATCCTATCCGATGGGATATCGGTTTATTCGGCATTGCAAAACGTACACTCGATGAAAATGGAGAAAGCAAGAGAGTGCCCCTGGTCGGATTAAGCTTCCAGGGAGCAAAACAGGTTGGTTCAATCAACAACATTACGCTTGGTGCAGAAGTTTTTTATGATGAAGCATTGCAGAATCAATTGAAACTTGATTCAATCGAGGCAAGTGCAACCCGTGCAGGCTTATCAATCGGACATGAATTCATTCTTGGAAAATTCCTTTTCAGCCAACGCATCGGTGTTTATATCTACAATCAAACCGACTATTTTGATCCCATCTATCATCGCTGGGGAATTCATTACAATATGACTAAGCATTGGGGAATTGGTTTTCATCTCATGGCGCATAAGCATGTAGCGGATTTTATTGATTTGCGGGTGACGTATGGTTGGGGGAGAGCGTACTAAGAGGCAAAGGGCAAGAGGCAAGAGGCAAGAGGCATCCTGATAATCCGATAGCTATCGGGATCGGGAGGGTAATATTTAAATTCAACTAAGGGGAAATATTTATTCCCACTTTTTGACCATCAGAATTTCCCCAATTTTTCGCTTAATACCTGTGGTTAGGAGACCATAAATCTTATGATTATTTCGTTTACACGAACGCCAAATTATTTTTGGAAGATTTTCCCATTCTGGTTCTCGATGAAATGAAATTTTTCTTTTATTTGCCAAACCTGATCTACCCCTTTGAATTATGAACCCTTTACTGAGCCGCTTTGTTCGCCTATTATGGATGCTGTTCCTTGTTGTCGCCTCTATCAATCAGGCGGCAGCGCAATCGTCCTCGTTTACTCCAACTGCGGAAGACAATAACCTCCTGAAAAAACTGATCGAGCGATACGAGTCATCGTATAAACAGTCATTATTGTCATTGCCCTCAACGAACAAAACAGATTTTGAAAGGATTTATAAGGAGAGATGGGAGAATATAAAAGAGAAGTTTGACAAAAAAGAGATCTATACAAACAATGCTGCCCAGAAATATCTTGATGGGGTGGTGGAAGAAATTATACAGGCAAACCCAATCCTGAAAGGTCAATCCTTTCAGTGCTATTTTTCCCGCTCGGGCATTCCTAACGCAAGTTTTATCGGTGAAGGAATTATTCTTATAAACATGGGTTTGTTCCATCGCCTCAATAATGAAAGCCAGGCGGCATTTGTTATTTCGCATGAGATCGCCCACTTCATGCTGAAGCATAGCGATAACGCTATAAAAAAATATGTAACTGCGATCAATTCCAAAGAAGTGCAGCAGCAATTGCGTGAAATAAAAGGCTCAGAATACCGGAAGCGCGAACAATTGGAAAAATTGGTAAAGGGTCTTTCGTTCAGTACGCGTCGCCACAGCAGGGATCGTGAAAATGAAGCGGATTCATTTGCAGTAGAGTTGCTGCGAAATACTCGTTTTGATGTTTCTGGAGCGCTAAGCGCTCTCGCCTTGCTTGATACGATAGATACTGACCAATTAAATACGGCAGCTAGTCTTGAAAAACTATTCAATGCAAAGGGTTATCCTTTTCAAAAAAGATGGATTGCAAAGGAAGAAGGCTTGTTGGGAGGCCATGCAACGTTAAAAGAAGATGCTGAGATGGAAGATTCACTAAAAACACATCCTGATTGTTCCTCCCGAATAAAAGCAATTGGTCCGATGGTAAAGCGATTCGCCCAGGCTTCGGGATCAAAAAAGACAACAAACAGTTCCGTATTTGAAGAGCTCAAAAATATTTTCCCCTACGAAATTATCGCCTATACGTATGCGTCTGACAGATACACCCGCAGTTTGTACTTTACCATAGAACTATTAGAGCAAAAGCCTGCAGATCCTTATCTCATCGCGCAGGTTGGAAAGCTCTTCAATAGTTTTTTCGCTGCACAAAAATCCCATACGCTCGGAAAATTCGTAGACCTGCCATCTCCGGATTATCGACCGGGGTATAATTTGCTATTACAGTTCATTCAAAACCTTTACAAAGAAGATTACGCATCCATTAGTTACCATTTTCTCAAACAATATCAAACTCAATTGAGCAATTACGAACCATTTAAAACTGCTTATCAAAACAGTATTCAAATCGCACAACAATAAACAAACCCTCAAAAGAAAATTTCTATGAACAGAACATTTTTATTAATCGCTGCAATTCTTTGTGCAGGCATCAGCGCTGTTGCACAGGGAAAGCTAAGCATCGACAAAGTGTACGCGGCTTATTTGCGCAATAGCGGCAGCATTATGGAAAACAACCAGATCAAGGGATATTATTTCCTGTACCAGAGTGATAAGATAGATAGAAACACCAACGAGTACACCCTTCAGATCCTGGATCAGAACCTCAATAAAGTAAAGGATATCAAATTTGAGGATTCGAAAAAAGTAAGTCTTCTCGAAGCTGCTTATAACGGAAGCACGCTTGGCTTCTTGTTTAAGAACGAAGACACCAAGACTATCGACATGAAAATCTATACTGTCGATGGCAAGCTAAAGTATACCTATAGCCGGGGATATGACAAGAAAACGGAAGCCCTGATGGACCAATATGCAACTATGCACACTGATGAAGGTATGAACCAAAACGTTTATGATCTTGGCGAGCAGGGTTTCGCATCGGTACTTCCACTTCGTGAAGGTAAGAACCGTACTTATGAAGTTGATTTTTATTCCTCGCTGTCCAAAAAGCAATGGACATATACACCAATGGATGAGGAGCGCTATGTGCAGGCTGAATACCTTGGCAGTACTGACAGCCTAATTATATTGGAAGTGATGAAAAAAAGCCGGCTTCTAAGTGGTAGTTTTTCTGCCCACCTTATCGGATTAAACTTTATCACTAAAAAGAAAGAGTTTGAAATTGATGAAGAAGGAGCCGAGTATAAATTCATTCCCTCAAGTGTAAAACAATTGAAAGGCGGCAGGACAGTGGTAATGGGCGCTTATTATGACAAAGCAGCCAATATTGCAAAAGACGCCAGTCTTGGCCTGGGCATTTATGAAATAGACAGCAAGGGAAAAGTACTGAACAGGACGCTTAACTCCTGGGCCGGAGATCTAGCAAAATTCCTGCCTACTAATAGCAAAGGAAAGATTGATAATGTAGGTTACCTGTTTATACACCGTTTGATTCAAACTCCTGATGGCAAATACTTTCATGGTAGGCGAAGGTTATAAGCGGAATGCGAGCGCCGGAGGTATTGCCTTAACTGTGCTGGCAGCAGCAGGCGGTGGTACGACCAGTGCAGGAGTCACTAAAATTGTTATCACTGATATGGTGGTAATGGAGATGAACGATAAATTTAAGGTCACCAATGCAACGATATACGACAAAACACAGAACACAGCGGTTGCGTCAAGCATGAGCGATTACAATAGCCAGCACGCCATTGCCATGTATCTTAAAGCGGTCGGTGCCTTTGATTATGAATTTACCACCGGCGATGCAGACAATAGCAATTTCGTAATTTGTTACAGTGATTGGGTAAGGGGTTCAGGGTACAAAGGACAAACCTTTAATGCTATTCGTTATAATGGCTCGAAGTTCACAACAGATAAAATAGAATTGAAGTCAAAGGCCAGCAGCATGCGCGTATTTCCCGGCAAAGCTGGATTCATTATGATCCTGGAGTATTTTAAGAAGGATAAGAGATTAGAGATGAGATTGGAGAAGCTGAGTTAGAATTAATTCGATATATCAATAACAAAAGCCTTCAAGTCTTAGGATTTGGAGGCTGTTGTTTTTATAGGGTTGAATAGTTGATTGGTTGACTGGGAATGAGTGAAGGGCTTCAATCTTCGATTGGCTATTCTCGTAAAATTTTGTCTACTTCTTCAATTTTTCGTTTTGTTTTTTCTATTTTCCTTTTTAGGAGATATGGCGAAACAATTATGGTAAATACGCTGAAAAGGGATGCAGGAATAGTTAAAAATAAAGTCCACCTTAACCATTCGTGTTTCCAAAAGATAACATAAAGAGCAATAGTTAGAGTTGCCCTAATTGTCCAAAGGATTAGTTTCTTTTTTCTATATGAGGGATCTAAAACTGTGTCAGTTGAAATTGATTCAAGCTCTTTTTTGAAACTGTCGCCTATTGTATCATTCTCCATAGTTAATTAATAGGTTTCCAAATTTCAAATCCTGGCTTTTTACCCGTTATCATCTCCAATAACGAGAATAAGTATTCGTTTTGATTTTGTCCACTATCATCTGCCATTTTCTTAAAGGTATTCGTAGAGATTGGGAATAACGAAGTCAAGTCAATTTTCCATAGTCCATCTTCTTTGTAAAAATGAAAATAGAAAGGTGCTTTTTGTCCATTTGCAACAAGCTGTCCCTTCGCAAAATTTCCATCAATTGTCACGTCACCAATTGAAATATTTGCTACACTGTTTTTACCAACCATTCCACTTTTAATTGCATAAATCAAAAGAGATTTTCCGTCAAAACTTAAAATGTCTTCTTTTGACGTCCGATGTCTTATTGAAAAAACCATTAGCTTATCAAGAATGGATAGCGTTTCAACTTTTGTTGAGTCAGCGGTTTTGACTAGCCCTAGAATGTAGCTATAATATTTTATTGTTCTGCTGTCCACAAAATTTACGGCTTCTACACCTTTATCATTTAGAACTCCTGTCTTGTAGTTGTCAAAGGATTTTTTTACAAGTTCTCCTTCGCTTTCTTGTCCATAGGCAAATTGTCCTACGACTAATAAAAGAAAAAGTCCACCGGTTTTTACTGTTGCTGTCATTATGTTGTTTGGTCTTTTTAAATGGCCCACAAAACTAAGACAAGGCCTAAAATTTTAGTTGTGACTGAAACGGTATCCCGGATAAATCTATGTTTGTACTTCTCGTAGAAGTTCCAAAAAACATAAAAGCCCCGAAAGGCAATTCATCAAGGCTTCTGAAAATTTTATGTGATCCGGATTGGATTCGAACCAATGACCTACTGCTTAGAAGGCAGTTGCTCTATCCAACTGAGCTACCGGACCATTTATTTAAAAAAACTTCAAAACTCTTCGAACCAATGACCTTCCCGACTATGGTCGGGATGCTCTATCCAACTGAGCTACCGGACCATTTATTTAAAAAAACTTCAAAACTCTTCGAACCAATGACCTTCCCGACTATGGTCGGGATGCTCTATCCAACTGAGCTACCGGACCTTAGATTTTGGACAGGCGCAAAGATAACGTGTTGCCTCTATGGGGCAAAATCGAATCGTGGAATTGTTGTTGAATACTTTACCTTAGTACCACACCCGCCTCCTAAATACTCCTTAATAACCAAGTTCATTCTCTGCAGTTTCATCTGTCCCCATGATTCTTATCGAAACGATTCTTCTTTTCAACCTTCTGTACCTGCCTGTATTTTTTTGCTCACCATTAAATCTGCGTTATGAAAAAGATTACTATTGCCTTGCTGCTGGCAGCGTGGTGCTGCTACATTATTACTTCGTGTCACAAGCCAGACGTTCCCCGCAAAAAGCATTGCCAGATCAAGATTATTGAAGGCGTCTACAATAATAGCCCTTTCCTAACAACCGGATTCATTACCAATCACGTTTACACCAACAAGCGACTGCTCGATTCGATCACCTTCATGCCAAACTTCACAGCTGTCTCACCAGTTAATGTTAAGATTATTTACAACAACAAGGGAATTCCAGTAGAGATCAGGGATAACGCAAACAATGTTTATAAACTCATCTATCAAAACGGTCGTGTGGCAAGAATAGACAAGCTCGGTACAGATAACTTGTTTCATACCGCATTCACGCTTTTATATGATTCGCTGGGCAGGATAATTGAGGCAGTCGAGCGAGACCTAGTTCTGCAACAAGGTGGGAATATCAAGGGAACTCTAGAAACTATGTCCGCAAGTCCATTTTGTTTGACTTAAGCACGCAACCGGGACTAGAGCTCTATTTGAGATTCGATTACCAATATGACGATAAGGTAAATCCAATGACTACCTGGCCCAATACCACACTCATTCCTTTTTACTTTGAATTGGGTGAAAACCGTACCCTACGATTGGAACCCATACCTGAAAATAACTGGGTGTATCAAGCCGTGTTCGCACCTTTACGCGGATTTCCGTTAATAGCCTGGGAGTATTTTTATACGTATCAGTATGATGATGTGTATCCAGTAAAATATGACCTCAGGGTGGTAAGGTACACTATGTTCGGTGTTGCCGGTACTACAACGGGAACAACAAACTTTACATACGACTGTGCCGACAATCACGCGAATTTCTGAGAGAATACTCAAACATAATTATGACGCATAAAAAATAAACCCCCGCAAAGGCGGGGGTCCATATTAGTCCGAGTAAATATAGTACTCCTTGTCTCCCTTGTGATCTAACCTCGTTAACCTTGTCAACCTTGTCAACACATAACTATATTAGCAATTGACCATTTAATGTGTTATCTTCACCGACAGCAATTGAGATTTACAACACTAAGACAGAAATAAATATTTTGTCTACTTTCCTCGTTCAATTTATTCCTTTCTACCTTTTTTTTGTTCCTGCTCAGCGATTTTTCACTTTTTTAATCAGATAACATGAACATGTTTGTTTCAAACCTGGGTTTTCACGTTTCAGATGAAAACCTCAAAAGCCTATTTTCACCTTTTGGCGAAGTAAGCTCAGCTAAAATAATAACAGATCGCGTAACAGGCAGATCCCGTGGATTTGGTTTTGTGCAAATGCCTCAGGATGCCGAAGCGGGAATCGCCCTTTTGAAACTCGAAGGGTATGAGATTAATGGAAGAAAGATCTCTGTCTCGAAAGCAAAGCCAAGGAGTAATGATGACCCTTCATCGAAGATCAGCAACTCCCCATGGAAATAGAAGAGCAAGAATCAAGCTCAAATAACTGCCCTGGAAATGGATTTCAGGGCATTTAGTTTTGTCCATATTAAAATCGCCTGAACATTATTTGTGTGAACCACTAATTTCCATATGAAAATACAGGTTAACAGAACCAGGATAAGATTAAATCCTGATTTTAAAAAAGTAATACCCAGGTTTTTTAATACCGGCATTGAACGATCTGAGGCGTTAATCGATAAAATATTGCATATTTCTGATAGCGAAGTGAATAAATTATTGGGCCAGGTTTTTAATGAATTTCACAACCGTTACCAGGACATTCAGGAGATCTTTGAAAAACATTTCGCATTAATAAAAAATCTTTTACCGGAAAATGGAGAAGTTGTCCTGTCAAAAGAAAAAAAACTGCTGATCGGTTCTTATTTCACAATGGAATATTCTTTAGAAGCCGCAGCCCTGTTCAATCCATCAGTAGTTGAAGATCCCGATCAGTCAGGGACAAAACCCGGTGAGAAGAATGTGATCATAAGTTTCAGGGCTACAGGAGAGGGCCATATCTCTTCCCTGGTATTCAAAAGAGGAAAGCTGGACGAAAATGCCAAACTTAATATTGAACCATCAGGGAAGTTTATGAAGGAGGGGTTAATTACACAAAAAAGGTGGAATAATAAATCTGCGTTTGCGCAATTGCTTTGGCAAATACCATTGACGGACCCTATCCGGGTAAATATCCTGGGCCAGTTACAGGATAATTTTACTTACAAAGAAATAGAATCGGTCATGAAGACTGCCTTGCTGTCTGTTGATTCCCCTACAGAAAGGAACAAGCTTAAGTATGATATCCTGAGCATGGTAAATACCAGTTATGAAGTGCATTTTCCTCCTGAGTCGTTGATTTCAGAGCGTGTTATTTTTCCGGTAACCTTTACCGAGAAGAACGGCATTGAAGATGCCAGGTTTGTTAAATTTTCCGATGATGATGGCAACATTACCTATAACGCAACCTATACGGCTTATGACGGTTCTTTCATATTGCCTCACTTAATTGAAACAAAAGATTTTTTGCGTTTTAAAATGTCTCCGCTTCATGGAAAGGCGGCTGTCAATAAGAATCTTGCTTTATTCCCAAGAAAGATCAATGGCAAATACGCAATGCTTTCCCGCATTGACGGGATCAACAATTACATAATGTTTTCAGATGATCTGTATTTATGGGAAACAGCTACCTTACTGCAAAAACCTGAATATCTCTGGGAGTTTGTACAAATCGGGAATGGGGGTTCTCCTATTGAAACAGAAAGAGGATGGCTCGTCATCACCCATGGAGTGGGACCAATGCGGAAATATTGCCTGGGTGCATGTTTGCTGGATTTAAATGATCCAACGAAAGAATTAGGAAGATTAAAAGAACCGCTCCTGATGCCTAATGAAGACGAAAGACATGGATATGTCCCAAATGTGGTGTATTCCTGCGGATCCATCATTCATCAGAATAAACTGTTTATTCCCTATGCCGTGTCGGATCACGCAACTTCCTTTGCTACTATTCCAATTGAAGAATTATTAGATGAAATAATGAATACAGGCGAATAAGCGCTTTACAGACCATTGGAGGTCCTTACTATTTTATGATAAAGTTGCATATAATGAAGTGCCATCACCTGGCTGCTGAACTTATCCATAGCATGCATCCGGCAATTTTGCCTTTCAATGCTTTTTATATTACTCACCGCAAGAACGGCGTCCTGGATAGATTTCACTAAAAAACCGGTTTGTCCCATCAACAATTAATTCTTTCATAGAACCCCGGTCAAAAGCAATTACTGGAGTACCACACATCATTGCTTCAACAACACTGAGTCCAAACGGTTCTTCAAAACTTATCGGATGTAATAATGCAATTGCATTCCCTAAAATCTTATTGCGCTCTTCCGGGCCAACATTTCCGTTGTAGGTGATCGTTGAGTCATTCAGATAAGGAGAAACCATTTCTTTAAAATAGGATTCGTCCTGGATCAGCCCGCAAAGGATTAATCTTTTATTGGATTGAACAGCTATCTGGATAGCCTCATGCGCTCCTTTATCCGGATGAATCCTTCCGAAGTACAATAAATAATCACCCTGACCATCACCAAACTCAAATTGCTTCTCATCTATCCCATTGTAAACAGTATCCAGATATTGCAATTCAGGGTGCCTGTCGCTGTTACTGATAGAAACATAATGAGTATGTTTATTGTATTTTTTAAATACTGGTAATATTTGTGTGGAGGAGAACCCATGTATGGTAGTAATAACCGGAGGCTGGATTAGCCGGGAATAGGTTAAGGGGAGAAAATCAAAATGGTTATGGATGATGGAAAACTCTGAAGCCCGTTCCATAAGTTGCGATATGTGGAGACATTCCCAAACTTTTGCATCATCAGGACATTCTCCCAAAGGACTTTCGCGGACTGATTGAAGTTTTGCCCGGGTAACAGAATCGCCGGTAGCAAATAAAGTTACATCAACACCGTTTTTTATCAATGATTCTGTTAATACTGATGCCACTTGTTCCCAGGGGCCATAATTCCTTGGTGGCGTCCTCCAGGTAACGGGAGAAAGGATGGCTACTTTCATTTTGCTAATGCTAAAGCTACTACCATGTGCGATATCCAATAGGCCAAGGTACTTTCAGCTCCCTGATTCAAATTGATTCCCTCATGATGCAAACCATCAGCACAACCGCCGGTTGCCGGATCGTACAAGGGCAGCCCTAAATCATTCTTTCCCAGAAACCATTGATAACTCTTATACATACGTTCTTTATACTCCTGCTCCTGAGTGACGCGGTGTGCCTGTTGATAAAAAAGCACCATTGCCATTACATCAATACCCTGCTGATCAAATTGTGCTGCGATTCCCTTTCTTTTTAACCATCCCTGGTTTCCTATTGGTCTGAGGATTCCATTAAAAAATACTTTTGATTCAAGGAAATTCATTGATTCAAAAGCAATCAGGAAATATTCTTCATTCTTTGTTACTTCGTAAGCAGTCAATAAAGCGAGCGGCATAATGGCGTTATCATAAGTAAGAACAGGCTCAAACCAATTCCAGTCGACACCATGATTTTCGTTATACATGCTCACCAGCTTATTGGAAAGTTTGATCACCATATTCCTTTTCTCATCGTCTGGGAATTGATATTTTATGATCTGGCAAATACCAATAATCGAATTGGCTATGCCCCGCAATGAACCAAGCTGATCAACATGAGGGTATGCTTTTGAAAATATTTCCATGCCTGTCTTGATCGATAAAGGTGAAGGCCCTTCATTGATCAAAAATCCAAGCGCCAAAAGGGTTCTACCAAAAGAATCCTCCGAACCACGCTCTTCCGGACTGACTTTGGAATAACTCAAAAAATTTCTGAAATACCCCTCATCCGTTTGCATGTAATGAATAAAACTCAGGTAGACGGGAAGCAGTTGGGAAGCAATTTTATTTTTCTTTGTCTTGAACGCCCATACGGACAGCAGCAAGGCCCGTGAATTATCATCAATGCAATACCCTTCCTTCCGGTTTGGCATGTTAAATACGGCATGTTGAATTATACCTGTATGATCCGTTAAATTGCTTATATGTTGAAAATTTACTTCCGGCAATTTTACCGGTGTAAACAAATTGGGATTTTTAGCAATCAAAACATCTTCTCTTACCATTTCAAAATTTTTAAGAATTATCCGGTTAATTGAGGCGACAATTTAATTGGAAAGACATTCTTCCCAAGTACTTCAGAAATCAGGTGCATTTGTTCACATGCTACTTTTTTCCATGATGTTTCCCTGGTTTTCAAAAAAGCATTATGTCGCATTTGCTTTCTCAACGCTTCATTTTGTAAAAGACTGATCGCACTTTCAGCTAATTGATGGTCCTTCCCCGGTTCGAGGATGATACCAGTTTTTTCATCCAACATCTCGTTTGCCAACACAAATGAATTTGAAATAATGGGACAACCCGCACTCATAGCATAGAGGAATGTACCACTTACAGCCTGGTAGGGATCCTTCGAAGTAAACAGGTAAATGTCTGTCAATGCCAGATACTCCATAAGTTTTGCGGTCGGCGCGTACTCATTTATTAACCGTACATTTTTCTGAAGATCATTATCATCAATTAATTGTTGTAGAAAATTCCTGTATTTCTCACCTTCCTGCTTCAAGAGGTTAGGATGAGTATTTCCTAAAACAACGTATATCGCTTCAGGAAACTTCAAACTGATCTCTTTCATTGCTATAATGCCCTTCTCTATTCCCTTGTTGGGGCTTAATAAGCCAAAGGTGGTTAGCACCAACTTGTTTGCGAGGTTGTACTTTGATTTCAATTCCTCGGCGCTGATGGTGCTGTTCGTATGTGTTCCATGTGGTATAATGCAGATCTTATTCGGGTTCACCTGGTAGTCTTCCCTGAGTAATCTGGCTGAATGCTCCGTCATCACAATTATTTTTTCCGAGAGCATTGCGATAGATTGAACGATTTTGACCCTTTTTGGATCAGCGCCAGGTAAAACGGTATGAAACCTGACAATAAAGGGCTTATTAATCAGTGCCATAAAACCCAGCAGGTATTCACCCAAATACCCGCCATACAAACCAAATTCATGTTCAATGCAAATGAGACGAATGGAAGGATCCCTATTGATAATGCCCGCGGCGTCAATACAGGAATCAAGTTGATGACCATCCATAATCATACTTACCGGAGAATCATAAAAACCTACATCAACTTTTTTATCCAGGGAACATACACTTATTGGGAATTGTCTTTTAGTTTCAGGTGTAATGGCATTTACCAGGTCCGATGTAAAACTGGCTATTCCGCATTTCACCGGAGGAAATGTACTAATGAATAGAATCCCAGATTGTGGAACAGATTTAATCATGAACATTATTTAGATAGTAAGAAAATTGCAGTAATAATTTATTTACTGCCTAACAAAAACAAAACCTTAAATCCTTTTAAACAATAAACAGAGAAAAACAGTCAAGAATTGCTTAAAACGGTTGGGCAAGGGAGAAGAAGCAGGAAGAAGGTCTTATATCGCTAAAGGTAACTTAATTAATGCGGGATACCTATTATATTAATTGGATGATAATTGCCAATCAAAGTCAGAAATTAATTGAGTTTGATTCATTTGAATTTTTCTTTCTCATACATTTTATCATATAAAATAAAAACCCTCCCTTTGCAAGCGGGAGGGAAAGGATAATTCGATTTTATTACGGGGACTAAATTCGTTTGATGCTACAGCCCACACTCTTACTTTGCTTTACACTCACATCCTTGCCGTTTGAAGCTTCATCAATAGCTTCTTTGAGGTGCTTACGGCTTACATTAGCCGCATTATTTGGACTGTCATCAATCGCTCCATGATACACCAGCTTACCATTCTTGTCAAACAGGAAACATTCCGGAGTCCTGTTTGCACCGAATGCGTCAGCAAGCTCATTGTTCTTGTCAACTGCATAGGTCCACTTATAGCCCTGGCCCTTCGCATATTCTTTCATTGCTTCATAGGAATCATCATCACTGCGGGTACCTTCATTTGAATTGAGGAGCACCACACCAACTTTCTTGTCCAATGCATACTGGCAGATCTCTTTAGTCCTGTCCTGGTGCTTGATCACAACGGGGCAGGTATTGCAACTAAACATGACCAGCAAGCCATTCTCTTTCACAGAACCTTTCAAAGTAACTTCCTGTCCACTGATATCTTTCATCTTAACATCAGGCTTGGGAATTGCGGCTCCCAATGGAAGTGGATCCTCAGTTATTTTGAATGCGGAAATAATTATGGCGGTTAAAAGCAGAGAGAATAATAAGAGCTTTTTCATATCAAGTGGTTTTATATGAGAAAAGATAACAAAAATCCTGTTATGCAATCGGTTGATTTTTTCGGATGGCTGTTAGATTATTTGACTGGTTCAACCGGCTTGGCAGCCTCTGCTTCTTCCCGCAATTTTTGTTCCGCTTCATGCCTGGCACGTTCCTCAGCCATGGCTTTGATAGAATGTATGCTTACATTTAATTCATAACCAATCAATAGGATGAGTGAATTAAAATAAATAAGCAACATTAAAATTAGAATGGTCCCTATAGATCCATACACCCTGTTATAGGTGCCGAAATTGTTTACCCAGTATGAAAAACCAAAAGTTAAAAGAATAATAAGCGTGGTTGTAAGGATTGCACCCGGGGAGGAAAGCCTCCACCTTTTATGAACGGCTGGTGCATACTTGTAAATGAATGCAATGGAGTAAAAGAACATGGCGAGAATGATCAATGAACGGACAAGCCTGATCATCCATCTTGTTGTTTCATCTTTTACGCTCAGCCATTCAAAAATTGCTCTCAAAATAACACCTTGAGTTGTCACTAATACAACAACCGTCGCGATCACCATCAACACTAATACCGTAGTAAGCTTGATCGCCATCCATCGCTCCTGGAAATAATTTCGTTTATTGCTATAGATGAGGGAACGGTTAAATGAATGCATGATGCCGATCACTGCGTTCGAAGCATAATAGATGGCAACTACAAAGCCGATAGAAAGCAGGCTGCTTCTCTCTTTAAATAAAAAATCATCCAGAAAGCCTTTTATCAGTTCATAAGTATTCGCGTTGGGGGTTAGGTCTCGCGTCAATACCAGTATTTGATTGGCGATCTCTTTTGAAATGAAGGGCATGTAGGGGATAAGTGTACAAAGAAAGATGGTTGCGGCCGGAATTGCCATGAGCAGGTTGAATGAAATCGCAGCGGCCCTTTCGTTTAAACCAACTTTTTTAACCTGGCTCAAGAAAAAAACGATCACGTCGTAAAGCGGAACACCTTCGAAACCCGGTAAAATAATCTTCTTACTCTTTTCTGTCAGAAACCGAATAAAGGGGAGATTTAATATGAACCTTTCGATTTTCGTCATCTGGGTGTATCGGTTTCTTCTTTTGCGCGCTTACCTTTCTGTTCCTCCCTGTTCAATGCTTCCTGAAATTCTTTTGCGTATTTCAGGTGTTGCTCATATGTGTCACTAAATACATGCTTGCCCGAAAAATCGCTTTTGGCTACGAAATATAAATAATTTGTTTGAGGTGAGTTCAATACCGCATCAAGTGTTACAAGTGATGGCGTGCAAATAGGTCCGGGGGGAAGACCGGAATAACGATAGGTATTATAAGGTGACTCAGCCAACAAATGCTTTTCATAAATCCTTTTCAATCCAAAATTCCTCAAGGCAAATTTTACCGTGGGATCTGCCTGCAAGCGCATTCCTTTCCTATAACGGTTCAAATAAACGCTGGCAATTGCTCCCTTCTCATCGTTATTATTTGTTTCTTCTTCTATAATGGATGCGACGGTATAAGCCTGCGATTTGTTCAATCCAAGCCGATCGGCCTGACTTATTCTTGCCTGGTTCCAAACTTTCTCATGCTCAGAATTTAATTTTTTGAAGATGGCTGTAGGAGTGGTGTTCCAAAAATAAGTATAAGTGTTTGGAAAGATTGAAGACATCACCGTATTGGTATCCAGCCCATATCTTTTCAACGTATCATTATTGTTCAGGTAGCTAAGAAAAGTCACCGAATCGGTTTCGAGTTTTCTTCCAATAAGACCTGCTAGGTCTTCCTTTGTACGAAGTTTTGTAATCGTGAGATTTACCGGGCTCTGATTTCCATTTTTTAACATACGAACCAATGTTAAGAGGCTCATGCCATCCTGTATTTCATACCGACCGGCTTTCACTGATTCCGGGTAACCTCTCATTCTTGCCAGGCGATCAAACCATGTTGTACTACTCAGTACGCCTTTTTGCTCAAGATTCTGCTTTACAGATTCATATTTTTCACCCGTATGCACATAGAAATATTTGCCTTCGGGTTGCTTCGCCGATGGTCCCAACACTTTCCAACCAATAAATGCGGCTACTATAAGAACAAGAGTAATTACAACAAGAACGATTTTCCTTAGCATAAGAAATGGATTCAACTAGTAAAATAACTAAAAAACCGTTCTATTTCAACAGGATTGATCCTATGATCTGCTGTTCTTCTGTTCCTCTGTTCCTCTGTTCTTCTGTTGCTCTGTTCTTCTGTTCCTCGGGTCATCCATAAAAAAACCCCACTATACATAGCGGGGTCAACAATTTGTTTGAGTTAACTATCTCGGTTGCGCCGGGGGTTGTTGTTGTCCGCCTCCAGGAAGTACTGGTGTTTGTTGCTGTGTTGTACCAGGACGAGCGCCAGAGCCGGGTGCATTTGTGCTTCCTCCATCTGGAATAAAGAAAGTAGAAAAGAGGCAAAGCAATGCGATCACGATTGCGAGCAGCCAGGTACCTTTTTCCAGCACATCAGTGGTTTGCTTAACACCCATGAATTGGGAATTGAATCCAGCGATCGTTCCTGAAAGTCCGCCACCTTTAGGGTTTTGAATGAGGATGAAAAAACCTATCGCAGCCGAAGCAAGGACCAACAGGATCAAAAACAACAATACCATATCAATTCGCTTTTAATTGTTCAATTTTGGCTGCAAAGTAATGGCTTTTGTCAGGATTAGACAAACTTAATTTCTCGTAAATACTGATGGCTTTGGTAATATTTCCCTGCTTTGCCCAAACCTCTGCCATCGTCTCAGTTTCAATCTCTTTGCCCTCAATTGATTCATCAGCTTTCTTGCGAATGGTCGCACTATCGCCGGGTTCAACTTCCAGGCTTTGCGGGCTCTTTGAACCGGGTATCTTCTTCATGCTCCGAAGCCAATCGGTAAAGCTTTTTAATTGCTTTCCGAACTTATCCTTTTCGAGGTCCTCTTGCTTTAGTTTGATGCCCTGTGAGGCGAAATAATCGATGGTGTGATAAGGCTCAAATGAAAGGTCATCTGTTGAAGCAGTCTTTTCCACATCCTCGGGACCTTTTTCTATCAGGTCCGAGGGTACTGGCGTAGTAAGTTCAGATTGGGGTTGATCCTGCACTTCGGAAACAAACGCGGGATACTTACTTAAATCGTTATCGATGGATTCTGATTCGTCTTTTTTTATCTCGCTTCTTTGTTCTTCCGCATGACCATTCTCCCCGTATTTAACTGCTGTTTCATTTTTAAATCCGGCACTCTCAGAAATTTCGGATTCAATTGGAGCAGGTTCTTCTCTTTCTTCTTGTTTTCGCTCCTCAGGTATAAAACCAGTATTTTCTACAAGCTCATCATCAAATGTATTCGTTCCTTCTTTTCCAGGTTCAGCGACTGCATGTTCAATCTGCTCATTTGTATCATGAACCCAGGTTTCTTCATTTACTTCTTTCGATGATTCAGCATCAATCAAAGGTTTTTCCTCAACGTGCTCCTCCATTCTATAAGAATCGTCTATACCTGATTGTTTGGGTGCATCCGAAACAAAACCAATGTTTTCATTTATCTCGTCATCAAATTCCTCAGCCATCTCTTCTTCGATTGTAATTTCTTCTACTATCACATCGTTGGTTTCTTCTGCAGGAACCTTTTCATTCAAAATTTCATCTGCCTTTTCCTCCTGGATAGTTTCTTCTTCCGGAATTGCTTCTGCAATCAACGGATCAGTTGGGGGAGGAGTATCTCTGATTTGTTCTTCGTTACTATTGTCCCGAACATGTTCCATGCTGATCAACCAATCGAACCAAAGAGGATTGTTGAAATACAAAACTGATTTTGCGGCTTGCGTTTCGAAGCCTTCGGTCTTACTCTGTCTTAATTTTTTTGCAAGCAATAACTGCCCGATGGGAGAGTAGGGATATTTTTCGGTAAAATCCCTCAGGGTTTGTTCAGAAACATCACCGAGTGAATTTTTCTGGAAAAGCTGACGGATCACTGTGTTCAGTTGATCTTGCATTTGATCGCTACCAGTTTGAGAAAATCTTATTGAATATTTCGTCCACCATGTTTTGGATAATTGAAGGGGTCAACTCCGTCTCCGCCTGGCTAAGGCTCAAGCTGGCTGAAAAGTCGAAATTACGGGAAACAGTGGTTTCAAAATTTTTTGTTGCATCTAAGCGATTTTTAAAAACAAGCCTCACGGTCACGATCAGACGGTTAGTGGCCGCTTGTTGTTGTGAAATACCAGAAGTGGTTACATCATACCCGGTTATTTCGCCTGAAATATCGTAGTCAGGACTTTCGTTTTGAACGAGCGTCAATCTTGTTTGATTATTGATCTTTTGCCTGAGTTTATCAGTTAATTGGGGGGCCAATTGCGGATTCCTATATCTTGCTCTATTCTCAAAATAAGAAACCTTGGCTGTCTTAATTTCTGGTGGGATGGATATGTCTCTTGTCTTATATGAAACATGACAGGAAGAAGCGCCCATGAGGACGAAAATCCAAACAGGCAATAGGCAATAGAAAAAGCACAAGCGCTTCCGACTTACAAAACGATTAGTCAAAGTCCTTGAATCAATCGTCGGAAAGGCTTGCGCGAGAGGCAATTTGAAATTACTCCTTGATATCATACTCCTTCAACTTTCTATACAAAGTACGTTCACTTATTCCAAGATCCGAAGCCGCATCCTTTCTTTTTCCTTTGTGTTTTTTAAGTGCTTTTATGATAAGTTCTTTCTCCTTATCCATAATGTTCAGGGATTCCTCCACTTCTTCATGGTGTTGAATATCGTTATCCCTGTGAATCACCATCGGCTGAGCCATACTTACTTGTGGTTGCATCACCGCCGGCTGTCGCTGATCCGCTAATTGCAATTCCTTGAATTCAGTTACGATCGCCGGATTCTGGACAACCATTCCCGGATTCTGCAGGATCTCAACAAACATCTTTTTCAGTTCCGTTACATCCTTCTTCATATCAAAAAAGAGCTTGTACAGAATCTCTCTTTCATTAGTGAATTCATGTCCGTTTGTTTGCGAATGTGCCAATACCGGTAAACGGTTGAATTCACGCTCAGGTAAAAATCTTCTTAATTGTTTCGCGCTGATTTGCTTATCCT
The DNA here is from genome assembly GCA_963728145.1 of uncultured Chitinophagaceae bacterium. Lineage (GTDB taxonomy): Bacteria > Bacteroidota > Bacteroidia > Chitinophagales > Chitinophagaceae > CAVSJA01. Next base: position 437,756 of record CAVSJA010000001.1, read on the forward strand.
GGCAAAGAACGGAAATCTGCTCTGCAATATTCTTCAATTCACGAACATTGCCCGGCCAGGGATAATTAATTAACAGATTTTTCGCTTCATCATCCAATTGAACAGGAGCTGCTTTATATTTGTCTGCAAAATCAGCAGCAAATTTTCGGAATAATAGATGAATATCTTCTTTCCGGTCACGTAAAGCAGGCACACGAATAGGGACAGTACTCAAACGGTAATAAAGATCTTCTCTGAATCTTCCCTGTTGTGATAATTCAAGCAGATCTTTGTTTGAAGCAGCGATCACTCGTACATCTGTTTTCTGAACTTTAGAAGAACCTACACGAATAAATTCACCTGTTTCCAGAACCCGTAGTAATCGTGCCTGTGTTCCCAATGGCAATTCACCAATTTCATCGAGAAAGATCGTTCCTCCATTTACCGTTTCAAAATATCCTTTTCGGCTATCCACTGCACCGGTAAAGGATCCCTTTTCATGACCGAATAATTCGGAATCGATCGTTCCTTCGGGAATCGCACCGCAGTTTACAGCAATGAATGGATTATGTTTTCTTGCGGAAAGCGAATGAATGATCTGTGAGAAAACTTCTTTACCAACACCACTTTCTCCATAGATCAATACAGTGAGATCCGTATTGGCAACCTGCGCGGCTACCTGCAATGCATAGTTCAGCGCCGGTGAATTGCCAATTATGCCAAATCGATTTTTTATTGATTGAATTTCCATCTTCTTTAATAAGACCTTAAAAATTATTAGAGAGCCTTACCCAGTAACGTCGCCTGGGTACAATCCTCCACTTTTACCATAACATAATCTCCTTTGGAAAAGTTGAGTCGTTCTTTCGGAAATACAATTACTTTATTCTGGCTGGTTCTTCCCATCCAATGCCGATCACTTTTCTTGCTGTCGCCTTCAATCAACACCTTAAATATTTTTCCTATATCTCTTTTATTACTTTCACGGGATAACAGACCCTGCAAATCAACAATTTCCTGCAATCTTCTTTTCTTCACTTCTTCCGGCACATCATCTTCATACCTTCGTTGAGCAAGGGTCCCCGGTCGTTCACTATAAAAGAACATATAGCTGAAATCATATCGGCAATATTCCATCATGCTTAAAGTATCCCTGTGATCTTCTTCTGTTTCGGTACAAAATCCAGCAATAATATCCGAGCTGATGCCGCAATCAGGCATGATTTCTCTGATCCGGTTCACTTTTGCCATATACCATTCACGGGTATAAGTCCTGTTCATCAATTGCAATATCCTGGTTGAGCCACTTTGAACCGGAAGATGAATATAATTGCAGATATTTTCATACTTCGCCATCGTGTGCAATACTTCATCGGTGATGTCTTTCGGATGCGAAGTAGAAAACCGCACGCGCAGCACAGGTGAAATTAGTGCAACTTTTTCCAACAACATTGCAAAGGTGACAGGTAGCGCACCCCTACTCATTGAACTTAATTCGGGTGCCCAATAATAGCTATCTACATTCTGTCCTAGCAATGTTACTTCCTTATAACCTTCCTTCAAAAGGTCCATGCATTCCTTGACTATTGATTCCGCATCTCGGCTTCTTTCCCTTCCTCTCGTAAACGGTACCACACAAAAGGAACACATATTGTTACAACCCCGCATGATGCTTACAAAGGCGGTAACGCCATTACTATTCAAACGAACCGGTGATATATCCGCATAGGTTTCTTCACGGCTCAATAATACATTCACTGCTTTTTGTCCGCTTTCTGCTTCATCGATCAGCATTGGCAGACTGCGATAGGCATCGGGCCCGACTACTATATCAACCAGTTTTTCTTCTTCTAGAAATTTTGCTTTCAGTCGCTCCGCCATACAGCCCAAAACTCCGATCAATGCAGAAGGATTATTCTTTTTGACGACACGCAGGTCCTGCAATCGCTTACGAACTGTTTGTTCAGCCTTTTCGCGGATGGAACAGGTATTGAGAAGAATGAGGTCGGCTTCCTCAAAATTTCGGGTTGCCCCAAAGCCCTTTTCATTGAGGATGGAAGCCACAATCTCGCTGTCACTGAAATTCATCTCGCATCCATAACTTTCAATATAGAACCGTTTCTGATACTTGTTCGTTTCCATTTCAAAGGGAGCATAAGCTTCCCCCTGGCGGGATTCATCATGCACTTTATGATTCATCAAATCGACCATCCCCAATCAAAATTTAAGAGGGCAAAAATAAAGAAAAAATGACAGGTTGACAGGAAAGCTTTTCCTCAGTTTGTCGTCTATTCCCTTTGCTAATCAATAACTACCGTTTTTCAAATTGGTTATGAAGGTTAAACCCGATGGCTTAGTTTTGCAACCGATGCATAAGATCGGATCGTACACTGGTGTTGCTCCTGGCAGGTTTTCTCGTTGCAAATGCCCAGGAGAGGAAAAATCCCGGAACCGTAGGAATGGTTACTGGTAATCTGCTCGACGAAAGAAAGAAATCCGTACCAGACGCAACTGTCGAACTCATCCCCTTTAAAGATGGTGCCCAAAAAAAATCAACCTTAACAGATAAGAATGGTTCGTTTACCATCGATCAGGTCTCATTCGGATATTATAAACTCAGGTTTACTTCAATTGGTTTCAAACCTCTGACCATTGATTCGCTTTATTTCCGTGAAGAAAGATTTGATTTCAATCTGAATGATATCACCATCGGTTCTTCTGCGGACCAATTGGAGCAGGTAATTGTTTATGCAGAGAAGCCATTAATTCAAAGCAAGGAAGGCAATATCATCTTCAATGCTGGTGAATCTGCACTTAGTGCAGGTTCCAATGCAAGCGATTTATTGAAGAATGTTCCGTTGGTCGCAACAGATCCTAACGGAAAGATAACAGTGAGAGGTAAGGAACCAAGAATCCTCATCGATGACAAGCCGGTTGAATTGAATGCACAGCAATTACAGGATTTCCTTGAGTCGATGCCCGGAAGTATGATTGAAAGGATCGAAGTAATGACCAATCCTCCACCGCAATATGCAAATGAACAGGGTGGTGTGATCAATATTGTTACCCGTAAGGGCAAGGTGGGAGTGGGTGGACGAATAGGTATCTATGCAGGTACGAGGGGAGAAGGAGGGGTAAATGGAAATTTCAACTATCGCAAAAAGGGATTAGCAATTAATTTCCATGCAGGTGCCGGATTCAATCAATGGGAGGGAAATGGCTATTCACGAAGACAAAATCTATATCCAGATTCAACGAATAATTTTAATACGGATAATGTTTACCGGAATAAGAACCTTCGTCCAAATGCACGTTTAAGTGTGGACTATGATATCAATGAACGCAATATTATCAATGCAGTTATCCAATATAACCAGAATGATTTTCGCAATAAAAGTGTTACGCGTTATACGAATATTAACCGTTTTGGAGATATCTACAGACTAAGTGACCGCGCTATAAGTAGCGAAGGTGAGAATATCAATCCATCCATCAGTCTTACCTATACCCACAAGGGAAAGAAGCCCGGCGAAACCTTAAAGATCTTCACGGGTGGTAACTATTCTTATAATAGAAATGATCGGCATTTCTACCAGCAGTTTCTAACTCCTGACGGAAAAACTCCGATCAATGATTCAACCCAAAACCAATTCAACGATAGTTGGAACCATGGATATTATGTCCGCGTTCACTACGATAAGCTGTTGGACAATAAAAAAACTTCATTATCGACCGGTGGTAGCTACAATTTTACCAATAGCCATGTGATGCTTTATTCAGAATACCTGAAAAAACCAGAAGGCGAGTTTGTACAAAGTGAATTGTTGAGCAATGATTTTCGATTCCGCCAGCGAGTGGCCAATATTCGTTTTTCAATGCGCCAGATCATCGTGGAAGGAATGAGCGTAACAGCAGGGGTTACCGCAGAAAACACGAATATCCATTTCGATCTTTATCATTTAAAGGATGAAGTCGACAATAATTATGTGACCTGGCTGCCATTTGGAAATTTTAATAAAACCTGGAAGGATGTACTCAATCTTACACTTGCTTATCGTCGCACGATCCGCAGGCCAGGGATTTATGAACTGAATCCAAGCATTGATTATGGTGATCCGTATAACCTGAGATTTGGAAATCCTACATTGCTTCCTTCAACTGCGCATAATTTCGATCTCGTTCTGGGTAGAACAAAAGAAAAGTATTATCTGAATTTTGGACTGGGCTATAATCTTGTACAGAATGTATATGCACAGATCCGTTCCTTGCTGCCAGAAGGAAAAACACAAATAACTTTTCAGAACATAGATGACAGGATGGAATATGAAGTGAGTACCTGGAGCGGATATACCTTCTCAAAAAAGCTAAGGCTTAATTTCAGCGCGAGCTATACCTATAATGTGTACAGCGAATTTGATAGAACAGTCTACAAGTACCGAAATGGTGGATCATTGACATCAAACCTGAACATGAATTTTGCTCCGAAAGATATTTGGAATTTCAATGGCAGCCTCACGCTGAACCGCTTTGCAAATCCACAAGGATTTGTTAGATGGAATACGAGCATGAATCTCGGCATTCAGCGCAAATTTTTTGCAAAACGATTCATCGTAACCATCAATGCTATCGATCCAATCGTTCAGCAAAAAAATCACACCTATACCTACGCGCCGAATTTTATTCATGAATCGTACAGCACAACGAATACGCGGAACTACCGGCTGACACTCACCTATAATTTTGTTCAAAGTAATAAGAAGAAAGCAGCTGAACAGCAGAAATAAGGATAGGCTAAAGAGCTTGATTCCGCCGAAAGGTTGATGCCTTGGCGGATGCCAGATTTTCGTCACGCCAATAATCAATAATCAATAAGTCAATAAGTCAATTCTCAAATCAAGGTTCAATGATCATTATTCAAGGCTCAATTTTCACCCGGCAAGGATCAACGGTCAGTAGTCAATGCCCAGTTGGACATTAAAGTCTAAAAAGGACAAAGAGCGCGAAGGGTAGATGAGTTGAAAGTTGAACCTTGCCTTGATTACCTGCCTGCCGGCAGGCAGGTTGACCCTTGATCCTTGCCGGGTGATAGTTGAACCTTGAGCGTTGATTGATGAGACTTGATTTGAGAATTGATTATCGAATATTGATTATTGATTATTGGCGTGTCGAATAGCACGAATTTGAAAAGGTATCAAGTCACTTGCACCATTTCTTCTTTAAAAGAGTCTTAGCTTTTCTGTTCCACCGCTTCCCACTCAAACTTCCAATTCACCTCAATATCCGGGTGTATGCTATGGGCCACCGGGCATGTATGCGCTGCTCTTTCCAGAATTACTTTCTGTTTCTCTGCGAGCCGAAGGCTTTCCGGAAAATGAAAAGTTAAATTTATTCCGCCGACGCGACGCGGTTCTTGCTTCATGATCTTTTCGATTTCTATGCGCGTACCGGCGATATCAGCATCCAGATTCATTTCTCTTGCACGCATGCCCATTATCGTCATAGCGCATACTCCGAGGGAAGTCGCCATCAGGTCGGTGGGTGAAAAACGTTCGCCTTTCCCATTATTGTCAACCGGCGCATCTGTTTCAACCTCACTGCCGCTGCGCAGGTGGGTACAAACTGTTCGCAGATTTCCCTCGTATACAACAGTGGATGTCATGGTGTATTATTTTGCCTTAAATTTACGTTGAATACTTAAATCATTTTCGGTGAAGAAATTCTGTTTGATCCTATTATCTGGTATCCTTTCACTTCCCTTATTCGCCCAGGACAGTACCGCCTCGAAAAGGCTTACAAAAGCGCAGAAAAAAGAGGCAAAGAGAGAGCGCATCAATATGCTGATAAGACAGGAAGAAGAAGGAGAACTCGTGTTTCGTAAACAAAGCGCCTTCGGGTTCAAGATGAACTCAGATGGATACGGGTTTTCATACGAGTGGGGCAAGTTCAAAAGTCCCAGGAAAACCACTTTGGTAATGTTAGAATGGAATGAACGCAAACATCAAAAGGAAAAAAAGCTGGCCGCGTTCTTCAATGGATTCCAGTTTAATTCAGTCGTTTACGGTAAAGCAAATAATTTCTATCAATTCAAACTTGGACTGGGTCAGCAAAGGATAATTGGAGGTAAAGGGAACAAGAATGGTGTGGCAGTGGCGGCAGTCTATGCTGCAGGAATTTCAGCCGGCTTTGTCAAGCCATATTTTGTAGATGTGGAAGATAACAACGGTCTAAGGACAAGAAAGACCTATCCAACCATAATCGACAGTGGCTATCTTGAATTAGGTGCATCCGGTTTTACTGTTGGATGGAACCAGGTGAAGGTTCGTCCCGGAGCGCACGTGAAAGCCGCCCTACGTTTTGATTACGGACGATTCAATGAAACTGTTACTGCAATCGAAGCCGGATTGGTTTGCGAGTTTTATAGCAACAAGATCCCGCAGGTCGTATATAATGAAGAGAAACAGTTCTTCTTCAACGCCTATGTCTCTATACTTCTCGGTAAGCGAAAGTGACGTATTTTTGGACCAGGATTTTAAACGATTAAGCTGATTGGCCTGATTGATTGAACAACAATTAGCTAGATTCTGTTATGAACATTGGACAGAAAGAATCAATTTGAAAACATGGACGAATTACCTCTAATCAATCCAGCTCAAAAAAATAAGAAACCGAATTGGCTAAGGGTTAAGTTGCCGACTGGCGAGAACTATCGTCATGTCCGAAATCTCGTTGATACGCATAAGCTCCATACCATTTGTGAAAGTGGAAATTGTCCCAATATGGGAGAGTGCTGGGGAGAGGGAACTGCCACATTCATGATCCTTGGGAATGTTTGTACAAGAAGCTGTGGATTTTGTGCGGTGGCAACAGGCAGACCCGAACCGGTTGATTGGGATGAACCACAGCGAGTGGCTGAGGCAATCCATCTGATGAAAGTAAAGCATGCCGTGATCACCTCAGTTGATCGCGATGAATTGAAAGACGGAGGAAGCATTATCTGGCAAAACACGATTCGCGCGGTAAAGGCATTGAACCCAACTACTACATTAGAAACATTGATCCCGGATTTCAAGGGCCAGAAAGAAAATATTCAACGGATCATTGAAGCTGCACCCGAAGTTGTTTCGCATAATATTGAAACAGTAGAAAGATTGACCCGCCAGGTAAGGATACAGGCAAAATACTGGAGAAGCATGGAAGTACTTCAAATACTGAAGCTCGGAGGGATGCGTACAAAGAGTGGAATAATGCTGGGACTGGGAGAGGCGAGGGAAGAAGTGATCCAAACCATGAAAGATCTATATAATAGTGGCGTGGATGTGATCACCATCGGACAGTACCTTCAACCAACACCCAAACATTTACCAGTATTTCGTTTCGTGCATCCGGATGAATTCGCGGAATATCGTCAAATCGGTTATGAGTTGGGGTTTGATTATGTTGAAAGCGGTCCGCTCGTTCGTTCTTCTTATCATAGTGATAAGCATGTGATACCTGGATACGGTAGAGAAATTTGGAATAAACAAGATCTTCGAACCTGAATCCTCCGCGTCCTTCGCGCCTTTGCGGTTTCCCCAACGCCGCAATAGAGGATAACCGCAAAGGCGCGAAGGACGCGGAGTTTGAATTAGGTAATAGCTATTTTCGCTCGATGAAATTTCTCTTAGTCTTCCTACTCCTGTCTGCTACTAACTGCCTTGCCCAACTCACCTGGAAAAGAGTAGACAAAGAATTCGGTTATCTCCCCAAATCAATAAAAGTTTTTAAAACGACCGATTCATTAAACGGCAGGCCGTTCATTGCTTATTATATCGAAGCAAACCTGAAGGATCGCAATATCGAGTTCACAACACAGGTAGGGTATGGAAAAAGAAATACACCGGGTGAATATTATTCCCGCGAAGATTCACCGCATATCGTTGTGAATGGAACATTCTTTTCTTTCGAAACGAACCAGAACCTGAACCTGATCATAAAAAATGGAAGATTGGAGGCATATAACACACCGGCTTTGAAAAGCAGGAATAGTGATTCATTTTATTATCCAACACGAAGTGCAATAGGGATTTCAAAGAAAAGAAAGGCAGATGTTGCCTGGTTGTTCACCGATACGACCGAAAGATGGCCATATGCATTTCAAATTGATCCTATTGTCGCAAAAGGAAAAACTGCGGACCCTAAATTCGAAGACCTGAACACCTTAGACTACTGGAGATGGTGGAAAATGCAAACCGCGATTGGCGGCGGACCTGTTTTGCTGCAAAAAGGAGAAGTGAATATTACCAATAAGGAAGAACAACTTTTTGTAAATGGACTCAACGACCTGCATCCTCGTACCGCAATGGGCTACACGAAAAAAAAGAAGCTGATCATTTTGGTAATACAAGGCCGTTTTCCCGGAACTGCTGAAGGCGCAAGTCTCGAAGAAGAAGCGAAGATCCTGAAAGACCTTAAATGTGTTGAAGCATTAAATCTCGACGGAGGCGGAAGCAGTTGCATGCTCATCAACGGAAAAGAAACCATCAAACCATCTGATAAAACCGGCCAGCGACCAATTCCAGGAGTATTTATTATTAGGAGCAAGGAGACGATTAATATTTACTAGAACAGTAGAACAATGAATTTACAATTTCCATCGGAGGGTTTTGTTACTGAAGGGGATAAGAGTTCCTTAGTTTCGTCGTCCCGAAATTTCTATTCAACAGAAGAACAGATGAACAAGGAATGATCAATTTCCATCGGATGTTTCTCCAATATTTTTAGAATTCGTTTTGTCTTCCGTTTCATTCAGTAGACAACCCTCCGATGGAAATTGATCATTCCTTGTTCATCTGTTCTTCTGTTGAATTGAGGATTCGAGACTTTGAACCCTCATCGAGCTAATTGAAATAGACGAATCCTTTCGATGTAAATTCCTTGTTCTACTCTTCAATTCATCTCCCACACAAGCGCACTTGCACCCAAAATTGCGGCATCTGATTCTTTCAAGTGACTTACGAGTATCTTCACCTTGTTCTGAAACACCTGGATCAAGTTTTCTTCCATATGTTCACGCGTGGGTTTGAGAATCAGATCTCCGGCTTTTGTCAAGCCGCCGAATAAGATGATTGCTTCGGGACTTGAGAACATTACAAAGTTTGCCAATGCAAGTCCTAAAATCTTTCCAGTATAGTCAAAGATTTCTTTTGCGAGTTCATCGCCTTCCATAGCGGCGTCATAAACTGCTTTTGAATCCAACTTGTCTTTCGGAACCTTTCTCAACAAACTTGCCTTCTTACTTTTTTCCAGCATTTCCTGCGCAGTAAGCATCACACCAGTTGCTGAAGCATAACTTTCCAATGAACCATGTTTTCCTGTGCCACTGTGCAGTCTTCCATCCGGAATAATGATCGTATGACCCAATTCGCCGGCAAATCCATCATGTCCATAGATCAGGTGACCATTGGCAACGATCCCACTTCCGACACCGGTTCCCAATGTGATCATGATAAAATCTTTCATCCCTTTCGCTGCGCCATACATCATTTCACCCAGCGCTGCTGCATTTGCATCGTTGGTGAGCACGACCGGAAGCTTGAATTTATTTTCAATAAGCTTTGCCAGGGGAATGACGCCTTTCCAGGGAAGGTTCGGTGCGTATTCGATTGTTCCCGTATAGTAGTTACCGTTAGGAGCACCGACACCAATTCCTTTTATCCTGCCAATGCCACCAGCTTTTTGTATCAGCTGGTCCAGGTTTGCGTGAAGGTCGTCGATAAATCCTTCTATCCCGGGATGCTTCCGTGTTGAAATATCACTGGAGAAAAGAAGATTTCCGTTACGATCAACGATACCAAATTTTGTTCCTGTACCACCGATATCGATCCCGATCGCCAATGGATCAATGATTGATGTCGCTTTAGCTTTTGCCATATTGACTAAATAGTTAGTAAGACCTCATCAATGCCCGCCTCCAATCATTCTATCGAAATCAATTCCTTGTTTTCTTAAAATACCTTTTACTCTCCATCCGAAGAATGCGAGATAAGCAAAACATGCCACCGTGATCCAGTAAGATTCGTGGATTCCAATTATGTCAGCAAGTTTTCCCTGAATTGGTGGAATAATCGCGCCGCCCAATATCATCATGATTAGGAATGCCGACCCTTGAGTTGTATACTTGCCCAGACCTGCAATTGACAATGAGAAGATACAAGGCCACATGATAGAACACCAAAGTCCACCGCTTAGAAATGCGTAGATTGAAATCTCTCCTGTGGTGAATAATCCAACCAGCATAGCGGCCATGCCAAGCAAACTGAAAACTATCAAAGTCAAAGCTGGTTTTTCCTGTGTAATGTAAAAGCCCGCAATCAGGACAAGTACGACCACAACGTACCAGTATAAAGGAGACATATCATTCTTCGCTATCGTATTCACACCGATTACTATACCAAAAGCAACCAACGGAACAATCGCAAGAAGAATATTTTTCATCGATTTTGATGGATCGAAAACCGGAATGGCTCCGGCCCATCTGCCAATCATCAGGCTACCCCAGTACATCGAGATATACGGTGCCATTTGTGCGGCTTGAATGTTTCCAAATTCGTTTTGCTTGAATAGCTCCCCAAGGTTGCTTGCGATGGCAACTTCAACACCGACATAGGTAAAAATTCCCAACATGCCCAATACCAATTGCGGATACCGCATTCCACCCCAACCCTCACTTTTTCTTTTCGCACTTAAATTTGAAATGAGCAAACCAAATACAACTACTCCAAGTGCACCAAGCAGCCATTTGAGCCTGTAAATCTCCAGCGCATGCTTTTCATCATCATTTGCCGGGAGTGTTTTATAACTATCAAATACAGGAATGAAGAGAGCAATCAACAGGATCGTGATAATTATCATTGTCACTGTCGCTTTCTTTGATTTTTCAATGTCGGCATCTGAAGTTCCTGCGGGTAACTTTTTTGAGAAGATGAATAATAATGCCGCAAGCAGGAATAAAGCTCCAACACAAACATATAAGATCGTTACCTTATCCAGGTTCAAAGATGCAATTTGTTCATCCGTAACCGTGGTTGATCCGAAAAGTGCAAGTGTGACAACGATGGGTCCGATCATAGTTCCAAATGAATTCACACCACCACCAAGGTTCACCCTGTGTGATCCTGTAGAAGGATCTCCCAGTGCAATCGAAAAAGGCTGCGCACCGGTTTGTTGCAGTGAAAAACCTAAAGCGACAATGAATAATGATGTTAATATTGCCGAGAATCCACTGTAGTTTACCGAAATCACCATGGCCACTGCACCTAGCACGGATAATAATAAACCATAAATGATTCCTTTCTTATATCCCCATTGTGCCATTACATCCTTTCCACGCCCAACACTGATCAGGTAGAGAAATAATGCGCCAATATAATAAGCTCCGTAAAATGCGAAGTCAATCAACTGCGATTGAAACTGGTCTAATTTGAAAAAGTGCTTACAGAAGGGAATAAAAATGCTATTAGAAGCTGCAATAAATCCCCAAAAGAAAAATACAGTAACCAGTGTGCCTAATGCACCATAATTTGTTGGCTGTTTGGTTGTGGTTTGACCGGTGAGGATATCAGAAGTTCTTGCTGTGTCCATAAGCAATCGGTTGGTTTAAATGAATGCTGAAAGTAATTAGTTTTTATCAAGCGGAAAATTTTTTCATTGACTACTATTTAGTTGTATATTGAACGGACATTTTCCTATACGTCAAACCGGTTGAATGGAGATACTTCATGTTAGCGCGGAATGCTATCCCGTAGCAAAGGCAGGAGGTTTGGGTGATGTGGTGGGAGCTTTACCAAAATATCTCAATGGTCTGGGGCATATCGCAAAAGTGGTAATGCCCATGTATCGCACTAAATTCCTTTATAACAATTCCTGGGAAGTCGTTCACAAAGGTGGAACGCATATGGGAAACTGGTGGTTTGAATTTACAGTTATCCGCGAAGCCACCAATAAACTCGGCTTCGATCTTTATCTCGTTGACATCAATGGCTTGCTGGATCGTGAAAAAGTGTATGGCTATGATGACGATTCAGAACGCTTCACTGCATTTCAAATCGCAGTTTGTGATTGGGTCGCCAATTGGAAACATCAACCTGATTTGATCCAGGTACACGATCATCACACAGCGCTGATCCCTTTTATGATCAAGCATTGTTTTAAGTTCTCAAGCATAAAGAATATCCCAACTGTACTCACTATCCATAACGGCGAATACCAGGGATGGATGGATTGGAGCAAGAGCATCCTTATTCCGCCCTGGGACACCTGGAAATGGGGAATACTCGATTGGAAAGGATTGATCAATCCATTGGCCAGTGGTATTCGCTGTGCATGGAAAGTAACTACGGTTAGTCCAAGCTATTTAGAAGAACTCAAGTATTCTGCCAATGGACTAGAAGCATTGTTTGAATACGAAAAAGGAAAATGTTCTGGTATATTGAACGGGATTGATGTACATGTCTGGGATCCGAAGATTGATACATATATTGATGAACATTTTTCCGTCAAAGACGTTGAAGCCGGTAAGGCAAAAAACAAAAATATCCTTTGCGAGCAGTTCGGTTTGGATTTTGAAAAACCATTGATCGTTTTTATCGGCCGATTAGTGGGAGAAAAAGGAGCCGATCTATTACCACAGGCTATCCGCGATAGTTTTTATCATGTGGGGAGAAGGAGTTGTTTTCTTATCCTTGGCAGCGGACAACCAGACGTGGAAGCAGGACTGGCTTCTTTAAAACCTTTGTCGCAATACGATTACAATGTGTATATTGGTTATAATGAATCCCTAAGTCACCTGATGTATGCTGGCGCGGATTTTTTATTAATGCCTTCCCGTGTAGAACCCTGTGGATTGAACCAGATGTATTCGATGAGATATGGTACTGTGCCGATGGTACGGCGCACTGGAGGTTTAAGGGATACCGTGATTGATATTGGTGATAAAGGAGGATATGGCATTTGTTATGACCAGGCAACCGTGGGTGATATTAGTCACGCTATCTGGCGCGCCGCGGAATTGTATAAGGACAAAAGGAAGTTTATCAGTGTCCGGGAAAAAATGATGAACCTGGATTTCAGTTGGGAAACCAGTGTACAGAAATATATAAGCCTGTATGAAAGCCTGAAATAGATTGTTGCGCGTATCAAAACTTATTTCTTATGTCAAAACAAATCCTGGCAGTAATCCTGGGCGGAGGCGCAGGAACAAGATTGTATCCATTGACCGCAAGCCGTTCAAAGCCCGCAGTACCGATTGCAGGCAAATACAGATTGGTGGATATTCCAATTTCAAATTGTTTGAATGCAGGTATTTCGCGGATGTTCGTGCTTACTCAATTTAATTCGGCCTCATTAAACCGGCATATAAAAAATACTTATCATTTCAGCGCATTCAGCACAGCATTCGTTGATATTCTTGCTGCGGAACAAACTCCTGATAATCCCACCTGGTTCCAGGGAACGGCCGATGCGGTAAGGCAAAGCTTGCGGCATATTGCTCCTTTCTCCAGTGATCTCGTTTTGATCCTTTCCGGCGATCAATTATATCAGATGGATTTTTTGGAAATGATGAATAATCATATCGACACCGGTGCAGATATTTCTATCGGAACGATACCCGTTGGCGACAGGGAAGCGCCTGAGTTTGGAATTATGAAGAAAGATGCAACAGGAATGATCACCGATTTCATTGAAAAACCTAAAAAAGATGTTTTGTCAGAATGGGTAAGTGATACGGGTCCAGAAATGAAAAAACAGGGAAGAAATTACCTCGCATCCATGGGTATTTATATTTTCAACCGTCAACTTTTGTTTGAACTGTTGGAAAATGAAAAGAAAGATGCCACTGACTTTGGTAAAGAGATCATTCCTCAATCCATTGATAAATACAAAGTGACCAGTTATCAATACGAGGGCTATTGGACAGATATCGGAAATATTTATTCCTTCTTTGAAGCAAATCTCGGCCTGACGCAAGACATTCCCGATTTCAATTTATTTGATAATACAAAGGCGATCTATACACGTGCACGCATGCTTCCTCCGGCGAAGATCAGTGGCACCACAATGGAGAAAACTATTATTGCTGAAGGATGTATAATCAATGCCTCTCGCGTAGAAAATAGTGTTATTGGAATCAGGACACGCATCGGCCACGGTACAACCATCGTTAGCTGCTATTTGATGGGAAGCGATTATTTTGAAACAATTGAGGAATTGCGACACAATGAAGAAAAAGGAATTCCTAAACTTGGAATCGGAGACCGTTGTTATATCCGCAATGTTATCCTCGATAAAAATTGCCGGATTGGAGATGATGTACGGATCAATGGAGGACCTCACCTGGAAAATACTGATCACTCTCTGTATACTGTGAAGGACGGAATTGTTGTGATAAAGAAAGGTGCGGTTTTGCCGAATGGATTTGTGATATAAGAATAATCCGAGGAAATACTCCTTCATACTATTGACCCGGAGTTCCTGTGTGTATTTATTACACAGTATGTATTATCTTTCCTCCGCAAAGCATTTCAACCTGCTTAGATTGCTATGTCAGACATTCTCCAATCCTTCAAGCCAAAGCTCAGTCTTCCCCAGATAGTGAATATGAGTGTGGGATTCTTTGGAATCCAGTTTGCATTTGGTCTGCAGAATGCCAATGTGAGCCGGATATTTCAGACCCTCGGTGCAAAAATTGAAGAAATTCCAATTCTCTGGATAGCGGCTCCTTTAACCGGATTGATTGTTCAACCAATCATTGGCCATCTAAGCGATAAGACATGGTTAGGCAGATGGGGTAGACGCCGGCCCTACTTTATGCTTGGATCCATATTTGCATCTCTCGCTCTATTTCTTTTCCCGAATGTCAGCGCACTTTGGATGGCTGCATTAATGTTATGGCTACTCGATGCGTCGATTAATATTTCAATGGAGCCGTTCCGTGCATTCGTAGGCGATATGTTACCAGATGATCAGCGAACGAGAGGTTTTGCAATGCAAAGTTTTTTCATAGGAGTAGGAGCAGTTATATCCTCAATATTGCCTTATGTGCTAACTGCAATGGGTGTATCAAATGAGGCTCCCGAAGGAATAATCCCTGATTCGGTAAAATTCTCGTTTTATATCGGAGGAGTTGTTTTCCTGGCTGCAATAGCTTATACGGTGTTTACCACGAAAGAATATTCACCAACAGAAATGCGGTCCTTCGGGTTAATTGGCGAAGACCATCATGCGGTAAAAATCAAAACTGCCCCATCTGCATTCATGAAAAAAGGATTGAGTTGGTTTCTAATTGGACTGCTATTTTCATTAGGACTTTATTTTTATAACAGAACTGCAACTCACAAACTTGAAAAAGAATTATATGTACTAACTCTGGGAGTTGGAATTTTTGGAATGTTACAGATGTTAGCCTTTGTATTGAACCAAAGAAAGATCAATCGAGGGTTCGTTGAGATCATTGACGATCTGAACTTCTTACCCGCAATGATGAGAAAGCTTGCGATTATTCAATTCTTCACCTGGTTTGGTTTGTTTGCCATGTGGATTTATACTACACCCGCTTTAGCTCAACATATTTATCAAACATCAGATCCAACTTCTGACCTGTATAATAAGATGGGGAATTGGGTTGGTGTATTGTTTGCGTGGTACAATGGTTTTGCAGCTCTTTTTGCATTTATTTTACCGGCTCTTGCTACAAAATATTCCAGGTCGAACACTCATGGGTTAGCCTTAATTGCCGGAGGATTGGGCCTGATCTCATACTATTTTTTCAAAAATGAAAACCTGCTCATTATAAGTATGGCGGGTATTGGTTTGGCCTGGTGCAGTATTCTCGCTATGCCATATTCTATTCTTACGCAATCACTGCCTCCTTCCAAGATGGGCGTGTATATGGGAATATTTAATTTCTTTATTGTTATCCCACAAATCCTGGCGGCGACATTGCTGGGTATTTTCACGAAGTATTTGTTCAACGGAAACGCAATTATGACAATTGTTGTTGGTGGAGCTGCTATGATTGTAGCCGCATTATTATCCTTCCGATTAAAAGAAAAATAAATTATGTGTAACTTTTTTAAACGTTACTGCCTTGCAGTTATCCTTGTGCTATTCTCAAATTGCATTTTTGCAGCGGATATCTTCGGCGTTTATCCAACCCATTGGTTCGCAGGAATGAAAAACACCAAGCTCCAGTTAATGATCCATGGTGATAATGTTGGAGCATATTCATCCGTCAAAACAACTTATCCGGGAATTACTGTTAATAAGGTTACCAAAGCAGAGAACAAGAATTATCTGTTTGTTGATCTAACAATAAGTTCTACAGCAAAGCCAGGAAAATTCAAATTCACGCTTTCAGGTGGGAGGCGCGGCGAACAAGGATTTAAATTATGAATTAAAGAGCGCGCAGTACACAAAACGGTAAGACAAGAGTAGTTGGCGTACATGCGACTGATTTCGTTTACCTGGTATTACCCGATCGATTTGCAAATGGAGATCCTACCAATGATGCTTTCAATGATATGCGCGATAAGGAAGTGGACAGAAATAATCCTTTCTCACGTCATGGTGGAGATATTCAGGGTATTACCAATCATCTCGACTATTTCCAGGAGCTAGGTGTAACGGCTCTATGGTTGAATCCGGTGGTTGAGAATGACATGTCGAGAACACAGGAAGGTGGAACTTCAAGAAGTACCTATCATGGTTATGCATTTACAGATCATTACAATGTAGACAAGAGATATGGTGGAAATACCGCTTACAAGCAACTCTGCGAAGCGGCGCATGCAAAAGGGATAAAGATCGTTCAGGATGCGGTTTACAATCATGTTGGAAACGATCACATTTTTATCCGCGATATGCCAATGAAGGATTGGTTGAATCAATGGCCAACCTATACCAATACTTCTTACAAGGATCAACCACTTGTAGATCCATACGCGGCTTCAATTGATAAGAAGGTTTCTGTAGACGGATGGTTCACTCCATTTTTAGTTGATCTTAACCAACGAAATCCATTTGTATCGACCTTTCTTATTCAACATGCGATCTGGACGACTGAAGAGTTTGGCATCGATGGCTGGAGAGTAGATACTTATTTCTACAGTGATCCCGCATTTCTGAATAAGATCAATGATGCCTTACTGAAGGAATTTCCAAAATTGACTGTGTTTGGGGAAGCCTGGGTGAACACGGTTGTGAACAGCGCTTATTTCGCTCAAAATAATTTCTCCGGCATCGGTTTCAAGCATAACGTTCAAGGAGTAACCGATTTTCCATTGTATTTCGCCTTGCTCGATGGACTGAATCAAAATTTCGGTTGGACGGAGGGCGTAAACCGTGTTTACATGACCCTTGCACAGGACATTGCCTATAAGGATCCATCGCGCAATTGCATTTTCCTTGACAATCATGATCTCGATCGGATCTACAGCGTAGTAGGAGAGGATTTCAATAAATTCAAAATGTCGATAAACTGGTTGATGACTCTCAGAGGTATCCCTCAATTGTATTATGGTACGGAGATCCTGATGAAAAATTTCAAAAACCCAAGTGATGCTGAGGTAAGAAGAGATTTTCCCGGCGGCTTCCAGGGCGATCCCTCAAATAAATTTACCGCATCAGGAAGAACGGCCCAGGAGAATGAAGCTTTTAATTTTATCAGCAATCTTGCGAAGTTCCGCAAGAACTCATCTGCAATAGGAAAAGGAAAGCTAATGCAATTCGTTCCGCAGGATGGGGTGTATACCTATTTCCGTTACGACAACAACCAAACCGTAATGGTGATTAGCAATACAGGTAATCGTGATTACAACGTGCAGATGAAAAGGTTTGAAGAAAGACTAAAAGGCTTCAGCAAACTAAAAGATATTCAAACAGGGCAGGAGAGGAATCTTGCTGATTTTACGATTAAGGCGAAGGAAAGCTTTGTGTTTGAGGTAATCAAATAGCGATTCATTCCGTTAGTTCTTGAGACTTTTTAGTTTCCCAAAATTCGACACGCCAATAATCAATAATCAATATTCAATATTCAATAAATCAATTCTCAAATCAATCTCAACAATCACTGGTCAACCCTCAACAGTCAATAATCAAAGCAACACTCAATATTCAATAATCAAACGCTAGTCGCGCTTTTCCTTTTTGTTGTTATTTGTAGCCGTGATAATGATCTTGGCAGTAATTGGTTTTTTAACGTAATAAATGCGGGCTGCATAGAAAGATTAATACTTAGGTTTTAATTTACCTGTTGCTAGTTGAGCGTTAACTAATGATAATTGACGTTGCCTGATGAATGTTGAACGTTGACCAATGATTGTTGAGATTGATTTGAGAATTGATTATCGAATATTGATTATTGATTATTGGCGTGTCGAAAATCAGGGATCTACATAGGTATCAGGTTGTCTGCGCCTCTTCCTTTCCCCAGACTGATGAGCCTTGTTCCCGATCGAGTCGGAAATGACGGTTGAGTCTTGAGTGCGATTGGAACAACGAACTACTATAACATCACCCACCAGATATTACGTTGTCCTTCTTTCCCCCAGTCTTTAATTGCGGACTGAAGTGTTTTTTCAATTTCTTTTTGACTGGCCTTCTTTCCTCTGGTAGGAGCAACAAAATCCTTAGCAGCAGGTGCCACAATCTCAACTTTTGTTGCGAACCAGGTAGTGTATAGGCGAGGAATGGCAATGCCGAGTATCATTCCAGGAAGACCGCCGAAGGATTCGGGACCACTGCTGATGGTGATCTCTTCCGTATAAAATGCTACGACATAAACCGAATCGCAGATCTTTCCTACCGCTTTGCGGCATTCGAAATTCGCAATGGTTCTCATTTCATCAGTGATTCTCCATTCGATAGCAGGCAGGCTATCGTGTATGAGATAAGTTTCTTCAAACACTTTCTTATTGCTGGTGATTGTTTGATTATTGAAGTCCTTTATGACCACATTTTCCTTTGATGGACCAATTGCCCATTGCACCTGCCTGTTATTATCGCCTTCTCGGCCCGGGCGATAGACGGTTTTGTTATCTCCAAAGGAAAGGTTGAAATAACTGTTATAAAACTTCGGAAGTTTTGAAACATATGTCTTGAACCATTCATCGTTCTCTTCCACATCAAACTGCCTTGGCACGTTGATCTTGCGTTCAAATTCGATTTTTCCTTCACCCAGGAAAATTGCCTGCGCGTTGAGTTGTATCGCGCAAACTGTTATGATCGAACTGATGAATATCTTTTTCATGGTTAGTTTACTTTTTTTCAGCACTGCCGTTTGTTGTCGCAGGGTTATAAGTGAAGTTCCAGATAAAGCCTACCAGGAAATATCGCTGTATCGTATTATACTTATTCTCTGTAATGAAATTGCTTGTAATATTTCTTTGGAACCCGATATTCTGATTTAAGATATCGAATACACTTACCCTGATTTCGCCAGCTTTGTTCTTCCAGAATTTCTTTGCCAGATAAGCATTCCAACGCACCATATTAATTGTTTGGTCTGTTTCATTGATCTTCTGCCTGAAACTTGCCTCTATTTCAGTATTCAACTCAAAATTCTTTGGTAACTGTAAGGTTCCTCCCATATTTCCATCGTACTGCCAGTATTTTGTTACAATATCCTTTCGAAGGCTTGATGTACTGTAATTCCGACTTACACGAGGACTGATATAGATATCATACTTGTTTTCCTTGCGATGGTTGATATTGACTCCAATGTTAATATTCCTGGAATTGTTGACGTTCTTCAATCCATTGAGGAAATTATTATAAGAATTGAAGTTTCCGCCCATATTAAAACCAAGACTGACCTTCAATTTTTTTATTTCCATCCAATACCCCGACCACAAATTAAAATTATAGTTTCCATCCACGTTCACGTACATGCTCGTTCTGCGGCCTACAGAATCAACAAATGAACTATTGCTGATCGCATTGTCGGTAAAGGAAAAATTCGTGCCTACATAGATATTCCGGCTGGTCAAAACCTTATAGTCGCTGAAGTTAACCGATAAATTATGCCTGAATTCCTGTTTGAGTATTGGATTACCAATCTGGATATTCAATGGATCCGTATTCTCACGTATCGGTTGGATTTGTTCCAATGTCGGCTGACGGGTTCCTCCGCTATAATTGAATGAAATCCTTCTTTGCGCCGCCAGGTTATACCTGAAATTGGCTTTTGGAGCAAAGTTTACGAAGGAATATTCATAAGGAATGTTTCTTTGAAGATCTATTTGGCGGAAATCAGCATAAGATATATTACCGCCGGCTGAAAACACAATATTGCGCTTATTGTACCTCAGGTTCATTCCGCCAGTATGCGTATTGATTCGGAAATCATAATCGTTACTATAAAGTGTATCCAGCACTTCATATTTTCCCTGGATGGATTTATTGAATGAACTTTTCAACGACTGATTATTGCTGCTCCTGTAACCGTAGTTAAATTCAAGCACCGCAGCCTTTGATAAAGGTTCCGTATAAGAAACTCTTGTGCTCAGTCCGAAAGTCTCGCTCCTGTTTTCCTTTCTTTGATCAACTGTATCTTGTTTGAAAAGAATGCCATCAGAATTGAAGAACGCATTGCTGGAATTAAGGAAGCCTTCGGTTTCATTGCTATTGTATAGCTGATCAATATTCCAGGAGAACGTGCGTCCCTTCTTTTTGAATTTCTTTCTCCAGATGATACTGCTATTGAACGATTTTTTCTCGCCTTCGGAAGATAGAAAACGGTTGCTGCGATTTACAGGACGATCATCCATCGTGTTTGCCTCGCTAAGATATCTTCCCTGGCTCAATCCATTCGTCTTTGTTCCATTCATCGTTATCTTCATGCTTGAACTGGAATCAAACATTATTTCATAAAATCCATTCAATGCATGACGGGCATTTTGATTATAAGTATTCTTTGCTGACTTATTTAAATATTGAGTATCCGGAAGAATGTATTGCGTAATAGTGTTGCCCTCTACTTCAAGATTGAGTTTGTTATACCTGTAATTTCCATTGATATGACTTCTGTCGCGATCCCATTTGTTTGAAAAATGAACTCCGCCAGTCCATGCAGTTGGTAGTCCTTCTCCATTATACCGACCGCCCCAGGTATTGAATTCATCGTTTTCAAAATTTCCAAAAAAGAATCCCTCATCCTCATTAAAAGACCATTGCTCGCCTGCGCCATATCTTTCAGCGTCCTGCCAGTTCAGTCCTGATTTGCCTGTATTCGCCATGGTTCCAAATGCCGCGATCTTTCTTTTGCCTTTGAAGAAATTGACCATGGCCTCATTTTCAAATCGATCAGGCGTTCCGCCTGAAAGCTTTGCCTTACCGAATGCCCCCTTCTTCTTATCCTCTTTCAGCGTTAGGTTGATCGTTTTGGTTTTCTCGCCATCATCAATACCTGTAAATGTGGACTGGTCACTTTTCTTGTCGAATACCTGCACTTTGTCAACAGCATCCGCACGAAGATTTTGAGTTACCACTGCAGGATCATCGCTAAAGAACTCTTCTCCATCAACCAAAACTTTCTGAACTCTTTCTCCCTGCGCAGTGATTTCACCCTTACTGTTAACCTGTATACCAGGAAGTTTTTTAAGTAGCGCTTCAACGTTTGCACCATCCATTACTTTGAAACTATCTGCCTTGAATTCCATCGTGTCGCCTTTGATCCGTATGGCGCCCAACTTTTGAGTATAAATCACCTCCTTTAACAACTCACTTTTTCTGATCAGGCTTGTTGTTGCAATTGAAATTGGTTGATCATCCTTCACTTCAATCTCTTCCACGAAGTCCGCAAACTTTGGATAAGTGATTAACAACAGATAATTACCTGGCTTAATATTTTTAATGATATAAGTGCCGTCTTCTTTCGACCGTGTAAAGGATACAAGAACGGAATCAGTTTTTTTAAGCAAGGAAATGCTGCTATTGGCCAATGGCTTTTTTTCGCCGGTATCACGTATCATGCCACGTATGGACCCGGATTGTGCAAGAAGGGTGGTAGAAAAGAATAATAGAAATGCAATAACTGCAGTTAGTTGTCTCATGGCTCTCAGGTGCTAATTGGTTAGGTTTTAGGACTTTGGATTTGTCTTAGTGGATTCGAAATTCGGAAAAAAGGAAGGCTATTAGATTCTGGATACCTTAATTTTACGTTAAAGAGTTCTCCATCTAACCTTCCTCATAATGAATCAGTATGACTCAATCTTCCAACAAATCCACAAATAATTCTACCGCAAATAAAGGGATTGAAGCGGAGCTGGAGGCCCAAAATATGACGGTTGGTCAAAACAAAGGGATTAAGGATCAGAAATATGAAGATGTCCATTTTGTGGACAGTACCGGGGCGGTCTGGAACTATTCCTTATTCACTGATGAGGATATACGCAATTTTCAGAATGGAACCCATTATCGCCTGTACAATCACTTTGGTTCCCGTGAATGTGAAGTATTGGGCACAAAGGGTTATTATTTCGCTGTATGGGCGCCAAACGCCACATTTATCTCGGTAACAGGAAATTTCAATGATTGGAATAAGGAGTCACATCCGTTACTTGTACGCCTGGATAATTCGGGTATATGGGAAGGATTCATACCGAATATGAAAAGAGGTGAGGTTTACAAATACCATATCATTGGATTCAAAGGAAGAAAATTAGATAAAGGCGATCCTTATGCCAACTTTTGGGAAAAACGTCCAAAGACTGCTTCCATAACCTGGGATTTGAAATTATGATTGGAAGGATGAGGACTGGATGAAAAAAAGAAAGAAACATAATTCACTTGATGCACCATGGTCAATTTACGAAGTGCACCTTGCCAGTTGGATGCGGCCAGATAAGAACAATGAAGAAGCATATAATACTTACGACCAGATCCGGGATCGTCTTGTTCCTTATGTTAAGGAAATGGGATTTACTCATGTGGAATTCATGCCAGTCATGGAACATCCATTTGATGGAAGCTGGGGTTACCAGGGAACCGGGTATTTTGCGCCCACTTCAAGATTTGGGGATCCGCAAGAATTTATGACGATGATGGATGCATTTCACCAGGCAGGTATTGGCGTGATCCTGGATTGGGTACCTTCACATTTTCCCTATGATGCGCATGGACTGTTCATGTTCGATGGAACACATACCTATGAATATGCGGATATGCGTAAAGGATTTCATCCTGATTGGAACAGTTATATTTTCAATTATAAGAGGGGAGAAGTAAAATCATTTCTCATCAGTAGTGCAAGATTCTGGTTGGATAAATTTCATGCAGACGGAATAAGAGTGGATGCGGTGAGTTCAATGCTGAAATTAAATTATTCCCGTCAGCATGGTCAATGGGAACCCAATGAACATGGAGGAGATGGAAACCTTGAAGCAATTGCATTTATCAAAGATCTCAATGAAACTATTTTTCGTGATTTCCCCGATGTACAAACCATTGCTGAGGAAGCGACCGATTGGCCTGGCGTATCCAGACCGACATTTGAAGATGGGCTCGGTTTTGGAATGAAATGGATGATGGGATGGATGCATGATACACTCGATTATTTTAAAATGGATCCCTTCCACCGTCCGCATTATCAAAATAAGTTTTCATTCAGCATGATGTATTACTATGATGAAAACTTTATGTTGCCATTAAGCCATGATGAAGTAGTGCATGGCAAAACACCCATGCTCTATAAAATGCCGGGTGATGAATGGCAAAAATTCGCAAACCTGCGCAGTTTGTACAGTTATATGTTCACGCATCCCGGAGGGAAATTGCTTTTCATGGGAAATGAATTCGGGGCAACCAGTGAATGGAATTATAAAAGCGAACTACAATGGGAACTGCTGCAATTTGAGGGGCATCGCTTATTGAAAGATTGCGTCCGTGATCTCAATCTTCTACTAAAAAATGAGCCTGCACTTTATGAGAACCAGTTCAACATTGATGGCTTTGAATGGGTGGATCTCAATCACCGCGACGAATGCGTGATCGCTTATAAGAGAAAAGGAAAGGATCCCGAGCAGGATTTGTTGATCTTATTAAATCTAACTCCCGTGGTTAGAAGGGATTGGAAAATACAGCTAAGTGGCAAGTCTGAATGGAAGGAGATCTTCAACAGCGACGATAAAAAATACTGGGGTACCGGCGATACTTTTAATCCAGAAATTTTAACAACGATAGTGGATAAAAATGAAAATCTTTATGAAATAAACCTGCATTTGCCGCCGTTGGGTACTATAGTGTTGAAGTGAGTTTACTGGTTTATTAGTTAACTAGTTAATTAGCTATACAGAAACCTAAGAATAATCGCTTATCCAATTGACAGAGTATGAAGAACCTGATTTTGTCGCTAACCTTTGCGATCATTTCTATCTCCGCAATTGCACAGTCGGCCGACAGTGCGAATTATTATTATCGTCTGGGTACTAAAGAAAAAAACGCGCAGCGCTACCGCGAAGCTGAAAAAAATTACAGCAAGGCATATCGATTCGACCAGAAAAATTTCGACAATCTTATAGAGTGGGCCCAGGTATTAATGGTCCAGAAGAGATATCGGGATGCCCAGGATAAATTTCAAAAAGCAGAACGGCTCAACCCAACAGATCCTTTAGTGCTGGAGAGCCTTGCACAACTTTCGTTGAATACTCATCAATGGCAAAAAGCTATTCAGTATGCGCAGCGCTTTCAACAAGTGAATACCAAAAAACCAATGAATTTTATTATTGCTAAAAGCTATTACGAGTTAGAAAATTTTGGCGAGTCGCTTAAGTATTGCCAGTTTGCTTTTAAAGAAGAACCAAACCGTGCAGAAATTCCTTATACCGCCGGCCGTTGTTTCATGGAGATGAGCAATTATCGCCGCGCTGCAGGTTGCTATGAAGAGGCCCTGGCGATAGATTCTTCCAATTCAACCTGGATGTATGAAGCGGGATTAATGTGGTATGCAGTACCCGATGACAAAAAATCAATTTACTGGATGGAAAAAGCAGGAGAAAAGGGATATAAAAAATCTAATGACTATTATGAAAATCTCTCCAATGCGTACTCGAATATTGGTAAGCACGAAAAAGCAGTCGAATTGCTAAAAGAAGTTCTGAAAAATAAACCCCAGGATAAAGAAGTGCTCTACATCGTTGCCGAATCTTACTACAAGGCAAAAAAATACCAGGAGGCAATTACTTATTGGGATAAGGTGCTCGCTCTCGATCAAAAGAATGCGCATGCGCTTTATATGATCGGCATGGCCTATCAGAAAAAAGGCGATAAACAAAAAGGCATGCAGCTTTGCGACAAAGCAATTGAAATGGATCCTTCCTTAAAAAGTCTTAGAGAAGAAAATAGACGCCCGGACAGCCTTTAAGCGAAGCGGGGCGATTTTGTTTTCTTCAACATATGGTGCTTGGTTAAGTAATGGATCACTTTGTGCTCAATCCAATGATGCAATGGAAGAAGCATTGCAATCAACACGATCTTAATTCCGAATACTTTCCAGGGCTCCCCGTGGGTCAAATTATGGATCTGGTTATCCGCAAGCAGGATGATGAATTCAAAAAGGAATATAAAAGCAAAGAATCCGATAATTCTTATAACAGAAACAGAAACTTTGAAAAAACCAGCCATTACCAGTATGATAAACACTGCGGCAATCGCCGCGGTAATGCCAAGGTATTGTACATTATGCCTCCGAATTTTTCTTTCTTCCGCGAGTTTTGCTTCACGTTCTTTTCTTTTGTTTTCATTGTCTACTTCAAGGATCATGAGGTCCTTTTCTTTCGACAATTGATTCAGACTGTCTTTATATTGATGGTATTTTACGTTGTAGATATAAGCCTTCTCATAGTTACCAGTACGTCTGTACATTGAATCAAGAAATTTTGCCACCTTTTCCTGCAGTTGAATATTCCTGGTTTCATCTGCAATAGCAGAAGCTTTATTCAAATAGAGCAGTGCTTTGTCATAATTATTGATCTTACTGTAATAGTTTGCGTAGTTGCCGTAAAAATTATAAAGATTAAACTTGTTTGCTTTGGCTACGAAATCCGGTTCGGCTAAAGCATAATAGTATCCGGCAGAATCATATTTCCCAACCGCAGTGTAAATATTTCCATGGGCCTGGTTGATAAAATAGCCCATCCCTGACTTTTGCGCAAATTGCCATAGCTCAGGCTTCGATTTAAAATATTCGAACCCTTTCTCATTCTGTCCTGTGGAAAAATAATGGTCGATAAGCGCGCCATACGCATTTAGTTTATAGATTCCGAAATTCAATGTGTCAGCCAATAGAATAACTTTTTCATAATACTTTACCGCCATATCATTTTGACCGCTAGAAGTTAACAGTCTTCCATAAGTGGCATACGCGTCCAAACGATCATATTTTTTGTTAAAGCGGAAAGTCAGGTCTATCACCTTTTTTGCATAATCCTTTGCCTTTTCTTTTTCCCCAAGATCAGAGTAAAAACTCAGCATCCGGCTATAACAGGATTTCAATGGTTCATATTTATCCGCTTCTTCTGCGATGTTCAGCGCAGTAAGGTAGTTTCGGAAAGCAAGTAACTTTTCATTTCTCGACATATAGGTATTGCCAAGCGCGTTATACGCAGAAATACTGAAAGAGTCATTCTTCAATCCTGTTGCGATAGATACGGCATGGTTATTATAGGTTATCGCTCTATCATTATCCCCGTTCATACGAGCAGTCCTGGCGAGATACATGTAGGACCAGCCGGTATATTCATCACTCTTTGCCGTCTTAGAAACTTCCAGAGCCTTATCCACAAATTCCGTTGCCTTATTAATATTACCCTGCGATGCTGCCATATTGAAGTAACGATCGGCGTCTCTCAAATTCGCATGCGCAATCAATTCGCGATCCCTGCTTAGTTCAGCTTCTTCATGCATAACGGCTGCAAGGCTATCCGAATAGGGACGATTCATTCCCATGTAGAATTGGGCAAGGTCTGCAAGCCATTTTATTTTTTCTTTAGGAGTCTTTGCATTGGCAAGATTTCTCTTAATGCTGTCCGTTAGTGGAAAGTTTTGTGCTATTGCATTAAATGAAATGCCAGCAAGCAGCAGTAGGATAAGTATTCGCATACAGTTAGGTTGGCTATATGCAAATATGGGAGGAAAAGTTGATATGGAGACGGTTGACAAGGTTAACAGGGTTGACAGGGTTGACAGGGTTGATAAAGTAACTGGTGTCTTACGTTTTCCGTTGTTAACCCTGTCAACCCTGTCAACCTTGTCAACCCTTCAACTTGAACTACATCCTTTCAGGAACAACTATCCCCAAAAGTCCCATTCCGGATTTAATAACGTTGGCGGTTAACTGGCAGATTTGAAGGCGCAATTCTTCCTTTTCGACGGATTCAGCGCCGATGACTTTATGCTCCGCGTAGAAAGAATTATACAATTTTGCAAGGTGGTATATATAATTCGCGAGAACGCTCGGATTCATTTCGTCACTGGCCTGCGCAATAATTGATGGAAATCTTTCGAGATCAACCAATAAATTCTTTTCAAGAGGGAAAAGATTTGTCTTTACTAGATTCATTTTCGGCTGAGCCTTTCTGAGAATTGAACTAATACGCGCAAAAGTGTATTGAATAAAGGGCCCAGTGAATCCGTGAATATCTACCGTTTCCGCGGGATTAAAGACCATTCTCTTTTTCGGATCAACTCTTAAGAGATAGAATTTAAGAGCCCCCATTCCGAGAACTTTGTACAACTCCGCTAGTTCATTCTCGGTAAAGTCTTTCACTTTGCCCGATTCCTGTGTATGTTTAGCGGCTTCTAGTTCAGTTTCTGTTATTAAATCGTCGGCATCTACAATTGTACCCTCGCGACCTTTCATTCGGCCGGTAGGCAGGTCAACCATACCATAACTCAAATGAAATATCTTGTCTGCATTAGGAATTTTTAATTTCTGTGCGATAAGTTTAAGAACATTAAAATGATAATTCTGCTCATCGCCTACGACATAAATACTTTCATCCATCTTATAGTCATCATACTTCTTTTTAGCTAAGCCAAGGTCTTGGGTTATATAAATCGAAGTACCGTCCTTTCGCAACAGGAGTTTCTCATCGAGACCGTCTGGAGTTAGATCTATCCAAACGCTTCCGTCTGGCTTCCTGACAAAGACACCAGATTTTACTCCTTGCTCCACAAATTCTTTACCTAATAAATAAGTGTCACTTTCGTAATAGATTTTATCAAAGTCATTTCCAATTCGCTTATATGTTTCGTCAAATCCTTTATAAACCCATCCATTCATCGTCTTCCAAAGCTCAACTGTATTCGAGTCTCCCTCTTCCCACCTGAGAAGCATGGCACGCACTTCTTTCATTATTGGAGTATTGTTCCTCACTATTTCCTTTATCTCGTCCTTTATTTCTTTAATTTTTTCCTCAGTAATTCCTTTTTCGTTTATTTTTTGGAAAAATAATTCTAGTTTATTTCTATCATCGCCTTCATACCCTTGAAGATTTCCAGAAAGCACTTCTTGAATCATTGGATCAGATTGCTTTCGCAATTCATTTTCGAATTTGACGTAATAATCTCCTACAAGGTGGTCACCTTTTATCCCTGTGCTTTCGGGAGTCGCTCCGTTCCCAAATTTTTGCCAGGCAAGCATCGACTTGCATATATGAATGCCCCTGTCATTAGCAATACAGGTTTTCACAATTTCCCAGCCATTAGCTTTAAATATTTCTGCTATGCTCCAGCCCAAGAAGATATTCCGAAGATGTCCAAGATGTAATGGCTTATTTGTATTCGGTGACGAGTATTCGACCATAAGTTTTTGATGCTTGGGCGGATTTTTTCCAAAATCCTTATTGTCAAATTGCTCTTTCAAAAACTGTAAAAAATAATCGTCTCGAATGGAAAGATTCAGGAAACCTTTAATCACATTGAAAGACGATATCAATCCGGGATTTGAAGTTTTTACCGTTTCTCCCAATTCCTTTCCGATCAATTCGGGAGATTTTTTAAGTGATTTCACAAGAGTGAAGAGTACTACAGTATAATCTCCTTCAAACTCTGGTTTGGTTTCATTCACCTGTAGCGATTCGGGGGAAACTTCAACGCCATAAACTTTTCTGATCTGTTCACTAACAGACTCTTGTATTATCGTAACAATTGCCATTCTAAATAATTATTGCCCGTCCGAACGGCTGCCCGACTGCGTCATTCACGCGAGGATTCATCCGGGCGGGGCCGCAAAAATAAGATAAATGATGGGAGAGGGTTCTAAATCAAAAAGCTGCTCCTACCAGGAACAGCCTCTTGCAGTACTTAGCTTTAGGGGTTAAAACTTGCTGAAATTCGTGTTTTTTTGACACGAACAATCAGGACATGCGTTTTATTGACTAATGTCAATCAATGACTAAGGGGGAGATTGGGCAGTCGGGAGTGGGTTCCCGATCAAGTCGGGAATGACGGTCGGGGGTCAGGAGAGCCAACTTAAGTAATTAGAAGTATGTAAAAAACGTTATTAATCCCTTGGTGTCTCTTAATGAGAGTATGAATTAATTAGCTTTGCAGCGCTTTTAAAGGAAATGCCCAAAGAATTCATCATATCCGCGATAGATTTTTTCTATCCGCCCTTCAAGAAATTTATTCCGCTGAGAACTTTCAGGTATGCAGCCTGTGGCGGATTCAATACTCTATTGGATATCTTCCTTTACTTCATTAGCTACAATTTCATCCTACAGAAAGAAGTTTTTCATACACCCTTCGTTTCCATCAGTCCGCATATCGCTGCATTCATGATGGCATTTCTCATCAGTTTTCCGACTGGCTTCATATTGAACAGGAATATCGTATTCCCGGGCTCAACGCTTCGCAGAAGAATTCAATTACTTCGCTACCTCTTGCTGGTTTTGGTTTGCATTTTGCTGAACTATGTATTTATTAAACTTTTCGTTGAACAGTGGGGGATATATCCAACTCCAGCAAAGATTCTTACCACCATCATTGTGGTTTCATTCAGCTATCTCACACAAAAGAATTTTACATTCAGAATCGTTCCTGAGACCAAGGATTAAAGAGAACTGATCAGATAATACAGCATCATAAAGCAGGCAACGATTTTCAGGAATGAACCAAGAAGAAATCCCACAAAGGATCCAAGCGCAGATTTAAATGCTTTTTTTGAATCAGGATTTGCCATCATTTCGCCAACAAATGCACCGATAAATGGTCCGATGATAACACCCCATGGGCCCATCCAAAACGCAAGGAGAAACCCAAGCGTACATCCCCAGGCTCCATATTTGGTGCCGCCGAATTTTTTGGTGCCCCATATCGGAATAAGATAATCCAGTACGACAATCACCACAACAATCAACGCCCATATGATAAGAAACTGGGTTGTGAATGGACCATCAGGTCGTAGTTGTTGAATCAATAAACCTGCATATGCGATGGGGGGACCCGGCAGGACTGGAAGAAGACTACCAATAATACCAACGATAATGAGTACAAAGCCGAGGATGATCCAAAGCCATTCCATCATTTAAGAATTACCCCCGGATTAAATCTGGGGTGGGATTTACGATTTGTTTACGAGTTCAAAGTCGTGAAAATTGGTGAATTGGTGGTATTCGCCTTCAAATTAGCACTTGCAAATCCCTGAGATCATCCTGAAAATCAAGATTAATCGTATAAAATCCTGGTCACTGACAGAATTTCACTTTTTAAGCCGCGGCATAATGATTGATAAACATAATGAAACCCGTCCCGGTGCTCCGACGCCATAACCTTGGTGTAGGCGTCTAAGCCTGGACATTAAATTCATCAATATGGG
This sequence comes from uncultured Chitinophagaceae bacterium, assembly GCA_963728145.1. Lineage (GTDB taxonomy): Bacteria > Bacteroidota > Bacteroidia > Chitinophagales > Chitinophagaceae > CAVSJA01. The sequence continues at coordinate 468,582 of CAVSJA010000001.1, forward strand.
AAAGATAATAGGAATTGATCTTGGAACAACCAATAGTTGCGTTGCGGTTTTGGAGGGTAATGAACCTGTCGTTATACCAAACGAGGAAGGACGTCGTACAACCCCTTCCGTGGTAGCATTCTTGAAAAATGGAGAACGAAAAGTGGGAGATCCCGCCAAAAGGCAGGCGATAACCAATCCGCAGCATACAATTATGAGCGTTAAGCGACTCATGGGTCGTCGCTTCGACGAAATAACATCCGAATCTTCGCACCTGAGCTATAAAGTAGTAAAAGGTGACAATAATACCGTTAGAATTGACATTGATGGCAGAATGTATACCCCTCAAGAGATTTCCGCAATAATTCTTCAAAAAATGAAGGGAGTTGCCAAAGAGTATCTCGGACAGGAAATCCATGAAGCGGTAATCACTGTACCTGCCTACTTCAACGATGCCCAACGGCAGGCTACAAAAGAAGCTGGTGAAATTGCAGGCTTGAACGTTCGTCGTATTGTGAACGAACCTACGGCAGCGGCACTGGCTTATGGGCTTGATAAGAGTCACAAGGATCAAAAGATAGCTGTGTTCGACCTTGGTGGAGGTACATTCGATATTTCTATTCTCGAATTGGGCGATGGAGTGTTTGAAGTGAAATCAACCAATGGTGACACTCACCTTGGTGGGGATGATTTCGATAAAGTAGTTATCGATTGGCTGGCTGATGAATTCAAGAAAGAAGAAAACATTGACCTGCGTAAGGATCCGATGGCACTTCAAAGATTGAAGGAAGCTTCAGAAAAAGCCAAGATCGAATTATCTTCTTCAACTGAAACAGATATCAATCTTCCGTATATCACAGCAGTGGATGGAGTACCAAAGCATCTTGTGAAGAAGCTGACTCGCAGCAGGTTCGAGCAGTTAGCTGATAAATTATTTGAAAGATGTTTGACCCCTTGCGAGCAAGCCTTAAAGGATGCCGGACTCAACACAAACCAGATCGATGAAGTTATCCTTGTAGGTGGAAGCACACGTATTCCGAAAGTACAGGATATGGTTGAGAAATTCTTTGGGAGGAAACCACATAAAGGAGTCAACCCAGATGAAGTTGTTGCAATTGGAGCCGCAATCCAGGGTGCTGTTTTAACCGGTGAAGTGAAAGATGTTTTGTTGCTCGATGTTACTCCGCTTTCTCTTGGTATCGAAACCATGGGTGGAGTGATGACCAGATTGATCGATGCAAATACAACTATTCCGACCAAGAAATCAGAGATCTTCTCGACTGCGAGCGATAATCAACCAGGTGTACAAATCCATGTATTGCAGGGTGAACGTCCAATGGCAAATCAGAATAAGAGCCTGGGAGTATTTAATCTTGAAGGGCTTCCGCTGGCACCACGAGGTATGCCGAAGATCGATGTTACATTCGATATTGATGCCAATGGTATTCTTCATGTAACCGCAAAAGATCAGGGAAGCGGTAAGGAACAAAAAATTCGTATCGAAGCTGGTAGTGGTTTAAGCAAGGACGAAGTTGAACGCATGAAAGCGGAAGCAAAGGCAAATGAATCGACAGATAAGGCCGCGAAGGAAAAAGTTGAAAAGATTAATCATGCTGATAGCCTGATCTTCCAAACTGAAAAGCAATTGAAGGAATTTGGGGATAAGATCCCTGCCGATAAGAAAGAGCCAATTGAAACGGCGCTTAATAAGCTGAAAGAAGCGCATAAGTCACAGGATCTGGCCGCAATTGATACTGCTACTGCGGAAATGAATAATGCATGGACAGCAGCCAGCGAAGAGCTCTATAAAGCAGGCCAGGCCGGTGCTCAACAGGGTGGTCCTCAACAACAACAAGGACCGACCAATGGCGGCAACCAGGCAGGCAGCGAGAACGTTACAGATGCGGAATACGAGGAGGTGAAATAAATTAATTTCGAATAAGGATTAGGGTTGAAAACCGATCAAAGGTTTTCAACCCTTTTTATTTTCTTCCAACACCTTCCCAATCAACCAATCAACTAATTAACCAATCAACTTTTTCCCTCGGAAATCCTTGATCCCAAACAATTTACACCGCCCCTTGCACGTTCAAACATCCGATTGTATTTTTAAGTGATTTCCCTTAAGGGAGATCACCCTAAATACCCATATCCTGAAATTGAGATTCAAATACCTCATAGGCCTGATTATTCCCATACTTGCACTTTCCCTCCGGGGTAGTTCGCAATCTGTTTCGGGAGTTATAAACACATACCATCAAGTTACTGCAGTCAACACGTTGACCAACACGCTTACCGTAACTTCTGCCGCCGGACTTTCACCAGGTCAACGCATATTGATCATCCAAATGAAGGGTGCAGCTATCAACAATACCAATTCTGCAGCGTTTGGAAACATGACAGCTATCAACAATGCCGGGAATTATGAATTAAATACGATCTGCGGAATTAGCGGAAATCTTGTAGCACTGCAAAATGTCCTCTTAAGAACTTATACTGCACCAGCTGGTGCTGTACAAATAGTATCAGTTCCTCAATATACTTCTGTAACGGTAACCGATACACTAAGAGCCACTCCATATAATACCGCAAGCGGAACGGGAGGTGTAATTGCACTTCGTGCCACGGATACCATTTTTCTGAATAGCGGTGTTACCGCGACTGGTGCAGGTTTTACAGGCGGTGCCTTCGTGAACTTCCCGGATTGTGTATGGAGCACTGACGTAACCAATTACTTCCTGGGAGTTCCTCCCACAATTAGTGTAAACCATACTGGCGGAAGAAAAGGGGAAGGTGTTGCTGAATATTTAGTGAATGCCGATTATGGAAGAGGTAAGCAAGCCAATGGCGGCGGTGGCGGAAACAACCACAATACGGGTGGAGGAGGTGGTGCTAATTACGGAGCCGGTGGACTTGGCGGAAGACGAGCAGGCGAATCACCATTCGGATGTCACGGAGCTAACGCCGGAGTCGGAGGTTTATCATTATCCCCAAATGGTTATACGGTTGGTAACAATAAAATTTTCCTCGGTGGCGGCGGGGGTGGTGGGCAAGGCAATAACTTTAAGACTCTTCCGGGTGGAAATGGAGGAGGAATCATCCTTCTTATTGCAAACGTGATCGTTTCATCGGGAAGAACAATTGCTGCGAATGGAGGATTAGCGTATAATGCAGCCTGTTATGATCCTTACCAGTCAGAAGGTGACGGAGCAGGTGGTGGTGGAGCAGGTGGAACTATTATTCTCGATGTAAATACAATTAGCGGCACGATAACAACCGAAGCAAGAGGTGCGAATGGAGCCAATTCATCGCATTATCCTGTATCGCCATTGAATGATTGCACAGGTCCTGGTGGCGGCGGCGGAGGCGGAGTAGTTTGGGTCTCTGCTGGAAGTTTTCCGGGTTCGATTACCTCAAGTGTCACCGGAGGAACAAATGGATTTGTTAGTATGAGTAGTGCCCTTAGCTGTCGTGGATCTGCAAATATGGCAACTTCAGGAACAGCCGGAGCAAATCTAATCAGCCATAGTTTACCGATTGCAAGCTCATTTACATGTGCACCGCTACCAGGTTCAAACTTAAAATACTTCAAAGCAAAGATCAATTCAGGCATTGCTGCTCTTCAATGGGAAGTTTTCGATGGATCGCTCACTGCTCAATACATTCTTGAAGAATCGGAAGATGGGATAAACTTCCAACCGTTTTTCTTTATCAACAATAATGGGAACAGAATCTTTACTGAGAATGATGCTGCCCTGAAGTTGGGCATCAATTATTATCGATTGAAAATATTGAACAAGAATGGTTCGACCGAATATTCTTCGATTTTGCGATTAAATAATGACCAGGTTGTAAACCCTGAAGGCTTGCAATTGATCACTGATAATGAGAAAGGCCAATTGCTGGTTAATTTCAGATCTTACTTGCACTCATCGGGGAAATTGATACTACTAAAAACAACAGGCGAAAAAATTTCTGAGCAATCGGTCATCATCAAGCCTGGTATGAATAAAGAACCGATCAATACCTTACGACTACCAAACGGCACTTATATCGTTTGTTTGATCACCGATAGTAATAAGTACAGTAAGAAGTTCCTTATTCAGAGGTAACTATTCTAGAGTTGATTGGTTGATTGGTTGATTAGTTAACTAGCCAAATACAATTAAATTGCGTTGCTCATTAACCAATCAACCAATCAACCAATCAACCAATCAACCAATCAACCAACCCTTCAGCCCTTCAACCTAAACAACATCCCCTCATACTTGAACTTATCCAGTCCAATCGGATATTCCAATCCGTTTTCAAATGCATTGACTAATTCATACTTCGAAAGCATCTTTGTGAGAAATCTTTTCCTGGAAGGGAACCAGCAGGGATATGAAGCTTTATAATACTGCGGCGGAACATTCTGAATAGTAAGGCGATCTTCATCATTTTCGTTAAATCCTACTCGCTCAATGAGAAAAAATTCAATATTATATTTAAACACTTCATCCAACAGCGCATATGGATCTTTGACATACTGAAGTGAACTGACGAATATGATCAAATTGGGTTTTATTTGTCCGACGCATTCCCTGATTGAGTTAAAAAAAAGAAGCTGATCGGTTTGAAATTCTTTTTTTCCGACTTCAACATAATGTCCTTGTTCAACAACACCCCATTTTACATCGGTCAATTGCTTTAGGAAATTGCGGTTCTGAAAATAGCCTGTGCCCAAAGACCCGCCGAAATCAAGAATATGCAATCGGTTATTATTTTCGGATGCAGCCCATAACAAGGCAGCGGTCAAGGGAAGGGAATAATCAACATGTTCATGTATTATCGAATCCCTTTCAAATGCTGCCTCACCATTTTTAACTTTCAGGGCACTTGCTCTTACTTTCTCCAGTATTTCCTTTTCGTCATAGCCAGAACTGGCGGCTTTCGCCAGTTCCCAGGAAGAATAATTACCCGACCACCCATAGCGGCGGTTATGCCTCCATAGATTTTTTACTATTGGTGGAACAAATAATCTAAGTGTCTTTCGCATGAAGAATGAAAATACTTTATTTATACAAGACCTGAACAGTATCCGGTAACTGTTGTTTCAGCACAATGGTCCTTCCTTCTGTCATTTTTTCAAGAATGGAACTTGTATAATGCCTGATGGAAAGTAATGTTAGTCCTTTCTCCACCTGCACGTCAAAAATTTCAGAAGCGCCGATTGCAAGTTTCTCAATCTTATCCGGGCGATCATCCAAACAAACCTGGATCGTGACTGCACCTGTTTGGATCAGGTTGGGTTTAATCTTGATCGCAGCAAGCAGATGATAGAGTTCGGCTACGGGTTTTTCACCAACAAAAGAAAAATCCTTTGAATGCAGGTGTACTAATGCTTGTTGTTCCTTCACCACTATAATTGGAGGAAGACCTTTCAATTGCTTGTTGTGAATGATTGTGCCCGGAAGAGTTTTATCCTGGAAACATTTTACCAACAAAGGAATTCCAGTATTCTGAAGAGGTTTGATGGTTTTTGGATGGATGACCTGCGCTCCATAATAAGCCATCTCGATCACTTCATCATAGTTGAGTTCACTGATTAATTGTGCGTCGGGAAATTTTTTCGGATCGGCATTCATTACACCTTCCACATCCTTCCATATCGTTTGACTTTCGGCACCGAGAATATTTGCAAAGACTGCAGCGGTGTAGTCACTGCCTTCCCTTCCAAGAGTCGTACTTTCATTTTCATCTGTTGCGCCAATAAAACCCTGGGTCATCACTATATTCACTTCTTTAAATAAAGGAAGAATTTCCGATTTCACTTTTTCACTCGTAAAATTCCAATCAATATTTGCATCCCTGAAATTATCATCGGTGCGAATGATGTCTCTCACATCAACCCATTGATTTTCTATTCCCGATTCATTCAGGTATGCGCTGACGATGGCCGTTGAAAGCAATTCACCAACACAAACTACCTGGTCGTAGTAATAGTCGTAATCTTTTACAGGTTTATCATGAAGCATCCATTCGACTTCCGTGAAGAAATTGATCAGTTGCTCTTCGGTCTTGTTGAAATGTGTTACCAATAAATATTTCGCAGTTGTGAGATGGCTTTGTTTCACCTGTTCAAATAACTCAAGTGCTTTTTCTTTCTGGTTAGAATAAAAAGCGTCGACAACTTTTTCCAATGCATTCGTAGTCTTACCCATCGCCGATATTACCACAAGAATCTTTTCACCTGAATAGGTATCCAGGATTTCTCCAACATTCTTGATCTTTTCAACATTGTTGACGCTTGCGCCACCGAATTTGAATACTTTCATGATGCGGCAAATATATGGCAACCCCCGAATTAGGTGAAGGCCAACAACCAATAATCAACTAAATTTGCAACCTCAATTCCCCCGCCACTATGTCAAGTAATGTCAACCGACGAGTCCAAACACTGGATGAGTTTACGATCCAGCAGATGAGAGATTTCCCGCATGCCACGGGGGAACTGGCAAGTCTATTGCGTGATATTGGCCTGGCGGGAAAACGAGTCAATGTTGAAGTGAATAAAGCAGGGCTTGTCGACATTTTAGGCGATGCCGGCACAGTAAATGTGCAGGGCGAGGATGTAAAGAAACTTGATATCTATGCGAATAACCAATTCATGGGTGTTTTGAAACACGGTATCAGTTGCGCTGGAATTGCAAGTGAGGAACTCGATGATTTTGTCGCATTTGATGATCCGCTCAGTAACAACTCGAAATACGTTTGCTTGTTTGATCCGCTTGATGGTAGCGGAAATATTGATACTAATGTTTCCATTGGAACGATTTTTTGCGTTTACCGAAGAGTAACGCCGAAAGGAACACCTGCAATGGCTGAAGACTTTCTGCAAGCGGGGAAAGAACAGATAGCTGCTGGTTATATTGTTTATGGATCCTCGACAATGTTGGTATATGGAACAAGAAGAGGCGTAAACGGATTCACGCTCGACCCTTCGATCGGAGAATTCACTTTGAGTCATCCGAATATTCAATGTCCGCCTCACGGAAAGATCTATTCAGTAAACCATGGGAATTTTTTCAAGTATAACGAAGGGGTAAAGAAATACATCGATAAATGTCAGAAAAGAGCGATAGACGATGGTGGGCCCTATACGCAGCGGTATATCGGCAGCATGGTAGCTGATGTACATCGAAATCTTATCAAGGGTGGAATCTTCATGTACCCCGGTACAACGGATAGGCCGAAAGGAAAATTGAGATTGTTATACGAATGTAATCCCTTTGCCTACATCACCGAGGTTGCCGGTGGAAAAGCAACCGATGGTACACAAAGAATTCTTGATATCAAACCCACTGAATTGCATCAGCGTTCTCCTTTATTCATTGGAAGCAAAGGAATGATGGAAGAGCTGGAATCTTGTTTATTTTAAATTTTATATTTCAGATTTTAGATTTAAAGAAAGCGCATATGGAAATTGAGATTATAGAGTATCGGGACGAATATGCCGAGAAGTTTAGAAAACTCAACCTGGAATGGTTGGATGGATATCATCTGACTGAATCGCATGATTTGATGGTATTGGACGATCCAAGAGGAACTATTATTGAAAGGGGAGGAGCTATTTTTTTGGCAAAGGCGGAAGATGAGATTGTAGGCTCAGCGGCATTGATGAAGGAACATGAAGGGGTATATGAATTTGCAAAGTTTGCGGTCACAAAAAAATGGCAAGGCAAAGGAATCAGTAAGCTATTGATTGAAAAATGCCTGACTAAAGCAAAAGATATTCATGCAAAAAGGATCACGCTTTTTTCCAATCACCAATTGACCACTGCAATTCGTTTGTATGAAAAGTATGGATTCAGACATATACCCGTTACCGATAGTCCGTTTTCAACGGCAGATGTGAAGATGGAATTGGTACTTTCTTAAGAAGGTGCGGGTTGATTGGTTGACTGGTTGATTGGTTGATTAGGACTTTAATAAGAATACTTTGTATCCAATCAATTATTCAACTAATCAACTATTCAACCAATCAACCAATTAACCAGTCAACGATGACCAACACGATCATCCAGGTAAAAAACCTGGTAAAGAACTACGGAAACTTCCAGGCAGTGAAGGGTATTAGTTTTGAAGTATTTGAAGGGGAGATCTTCGGGTTGCTCGGTCCTAACGGAGCTGGAAAATCAACTACGCTTGAAATAATAGAAACACTTCGCGAGAAAACATCAGGTGAAGTATGGGTAAATGGATTTAACCTGGATAAAGAGCCAGATGAAATAAAGAAAATAATCGGTGTACAATTACAAACCTCGGGTTACTATCCCGGATTGAATCTTGTTGAATTGATTGAGTTGTTTAGTGGTTTGTACAACCAGCCTGTGAACCCAATAGAATTACTCGAAAAAGTAAACCTGAAGGACAAAGCAAAATCTAAAGTAAAAGAACTAAGTGGTGGACAAAAGCAAAGATTTTCTGTCGCAACCACTTTGATCAATCATCCCAAAATTGTTTTTCTCGACGAACCTACAACGGGACTCGACCCGCAGGCAAGAAGAAGTTTGTGGGAGCTGGTTAAAAATATTCGCTCAGGAGGAACCACAGTTATTATAACAACCCATTATATGGATGAAGCCGAGATCCTCTGCGACCGCGTAGCAATCATTGACGCTGGAAAAATTATCGCAATGGAAACTCCTGACAAACTCATCGATAATCTCGTCGCTACTGGCTTCGAACGTCCAAGAGAAGTTAAGAAAGCAAATCTTGAAGATGTGTTCATTAACCTGACTGGACACACACTAAGAGACGAGTAGTGCTGTCCGACCTTAAAGTTTCCACATATCTAAGGTTTAACACTCATTACTTGTGAAGAACTCCCTCATTTGGAGTTTTCACATTTTCCTATTTTCACAATAACACTTAATTTCAATCTATGGACAACGACGCACAAATCGAGCTCAGATTTCCCATTGGCAAATATGAACCGCAACCTTTTTCGGAAGAATTAAAACAGGCATGGCTTCACGACATCAAAACATTTCCCAGCTTACTCGAAAACGCAATCCTCAACCTGGATGAAGCGCAAATGAATACTCCGTATAGAGAGGGTGGATGGACAGTTAAACAGGTAGTGCATCATGTAGCCGATAGTCATATCAATGCTTATTGTCGTTTGAAGCTGACCATGACGGAAGACAATCCAACCATTCGCCCATACGAAGAAAAAGGCTGGGCAAAAACTTCAGATGTAAAGAATCTGCCTGTAAATGTTTCGCTCACATTACTCTTCGCATTACATATGCGCTTTTATGAGATCCTGAAGAATATGAGTGAAGAAGATTGGAATAGAACTTATATTCATCCTGAAGCAAATAAGCAATTCACATTATGGTATCTTCTTGGCATGTATGCCTGGCATGGAAAACATCATACCAAACACATCACCAACCTCGGGAGAGAAATAACTGGTAAAAAATAATGAAAGACCTTAAGTGGAAACTTCTCAAGTCAGAACAGCTGTTTAAGGACATGTGGTTCTCCGTTAGGAAGGATACTTGCGAGAAACCAGATGGTTCAATCGTCACTCCTTATTACGTTTACGAATTTCCTGATTGGGTTAATGCGCTTGCAATCACCGAGGATGGAAAAGTGATAATGGAGCGGCAATACCGGCATGCACTTGGGATTACTTGTTTTGAGATACCCGGTGGCTGCGTTGACAATACAGATTCTTCGCTTGAAGCTGCAATAGCAAGGGAATTGGAAGAAGAAACCGGATATACATTCAAGAATTTTGAATACCTCGGCAAAACTTCCGCCAATCCATCTACAAATAATAACTGGATGCATATGTTCCTTGCTACAGGCGGGAAGTTAACAGGCAAACAAACCCTCGATCACAATGAAGAAATTGAAGTGCATTTATTGACGATGGATGAATTGCTTGAGTTGGTTTACCGCGGAGAAATTGTACAAAGCATGCACGTAACTACGATATTTCATGCATTGAGAAAGCTGGAAGGCAAATAATACTCTGCGTCCTCCGCTTACACCTTACACCCGTCATTCCCGCGGTATGATTTAGGGAACCTCACGACAAAAGGCAACCAAGCGGGAAACCCCCTACAATTTGTTAGAACCATTTGGCTTTAGGAAATTAGTTGGTAGGGGATCCCCGCTTGGTACCTCATTTCAGAAGTCACAGAGATTGCATCGCGGGGATGACGAACTTGAGAGTGTAAGCAAGAGGACACAGAGAAAATCAATACTGCAGATTCACTTCTCCTACCACAAACACGCTCCCGCAAACCAATATCAAATCGTTTTTATTCGCCCTATCCACTGCAGATTTTAATGCCGTATTAACATCAGGGAAATGCTGACCATTTAATCCAATGATTGTTGCTTTTTCAGCCAGTGTTGTTTCTGGCAATGCCCGCGGAATTGATGCTCTGGTAAAATAGTATGAAGCATCTTTTGGAAGAAGGGAAAGCACTTTATCGATCTCTTTATCTTTCACCAATCCTAATACAATATGAAGATGGTGATGATCAGTGAACTCAAGTTGTTTGACTAATTGCCGAACCCCATCTTCATTATGCGCAACATCCAATACAATCGAAGGATTACTATGTATTAATTCCCATCGGCCATGCAAACCGTTGAGCTTTTTTACTTGTTTGAGCGCCGAATGCAGATGTTCGGGGAAGATTTTCCAACCCAGTTGCCGCAATTGATGAACTGTTTCTAAAACTGTGACGAGATTTTTCGTTTGGTAATAACCCATCAGGTCCAGTTCAAAGGACAATCTTTCTTTTGTATACTTTGAATCCACAGAAACTCCGAGATCATGCTTGCCATAATTCCAATCCATCACATGAAAATTATCATCTGCAAATACCAATGGACTTTCAACATCCCTGGCCCTTTTCACAAATACAGGTTTTGATTCGACAGAAGTTTCACCGATCACAACCGGCACATTCTTCTTAATTATTCCCGCTTTTTCAATTGCGATCTTTTCCAGCGAATCGCCAAGCAGGTTCATATGATCCCATCCGATATTGGTGATCACAGCTAATTCGGGATGGATAACATTCGTACTATCCAATCTTCCTCCCAGGCCGGTTTCGATAACCGCGATATCAACCTTATTCTTCGCAAAATATTCAAATGCCATGGCCAGCGTGATCTCAAAAAAAGACGGGTCCATCTCTTCGGCAACCGGTTTAATTTTTTCAGTGAAGCTTACTACAAAATCTTCATTGATCATTTGCCCATTGATCTTTATTCTTTCTCTGAAATCTTTTAAGTGAGGCGAGGTATACAAACCGGTTTTATAGCCTGCTGTTTGCAGAATTGCGGCAAGCATATGGCTCGTTGAGCCTTTACCATTTGTACCGGCAATATGAACCGATTTGAATTTCTCTTGTGGATTATCGAGAATCTCGCAAAGCTTAATTGTATTGGTAAGGTCTGTTCTTATTGCCGCTGCACCCAGGCGGCTAAACATGGGAAGTCGGTTAAACAGGTAGTAAATGGTTTCCTGGTAGGTCATAGAAGCCCCGACGATACCGTCGGGGCCGGCAAAGCTAAAAAAGCCCTGCCACGGCTCCAAACCCCGCCTGAATGATTCAGTCGGGCAGGCGGGACGACTTTCAATAAAAATATGAAGCGATTAATTTTTGAGTTTGAAATTAAACACAATGGTGCCGATAGATTCCTGGCCACTGCCATTGAACTTAACCTGAATTGCCTTTCTTCTGGCTATTTCTTTATAGGAAGGATCAGAGCTTGTTGATCCACGAGGTTGATAGATTGCGGAGATCACCTTACCTGAAGCATCTACCGTTATATCCATTGCGATCTTTGCGTTCTCATTGAATTCATCTTCGAAAGACGGTAAGCCAACTATTTTTCTTCCTTGTAGTCCTCTTGAAATTGTGATCCCTGAATTTCCTCTTCCTCCAGGTCCGCTATAATTATTTGAATTTGGATTACCAGCAGGTCTTCCCTGATCGCCTGTGCCGCCGGCAATTCCCTGGTTACCGCCTTTTTTATAAGAATCGGCTTCATTTCCTCCAGTGCCATCTCCACTCACTCCTTTAAAAACCGCTTTCGGTTTGGGTGCAGGGGGAGTAGGATTATTTACAGGTGCAGGATTCTTAACAGGTGGGTTTTTTACAATATCCTTTTCAGGGACTTTTGTTGCCTCAGGCTTGGCCTTGGTTACGATTGGTTTCTTTATTTCGGGCGCTTCAGGGTCCTTATCATCGGTTGCAATATCTTTTACTTCTTCCTCCTTTGCTATCGCAGTCTTCGGGCGAACATATGCCTGTTGATTGGAAGAAGAAGGCTGACCCGGCAAAAATGGTTGATCGTCGCCCATACCCAGATCACTATTCCCAAGATTCACTTCAATACCTTCTTCAATAGGAGGAGGGATAAGACTTGTGAGCGGCCAATTCCACAAATAAAAAAAGGCCAGTAATGTTCCTACTATCCCAATCGTATAAATCGTAGCCTTTTGGTTCTTTTTGGATTCAAATTCGAAATCCACCATATTTATTGCATTGTTCATACGAAAGTAACCTGTTGGGTTTTACTGTGATAACGATTGTTTTCAACAGTTGTTATTAACGATGCAATTAGCGTGCTACGTGTGTGTTCGGGGTTTTAGGAAATGTTAATTCTAAGAGGCCTCGGGCTGTGAGCTGCGAGCCACGAGCTATTTGCTTAAAGCTCAAGGCTCGCAGCTCATGGCTCAAAGCCTCTCATATGATCCTCCGAAAAACATAAAAAGGCATCAATTTAAGCATCCACGCTATGAGGACCCAACGGCGGGTAACATAGGCCTTTCGTTTTTTCCATTCGATCGCATGATAGATTTGCTTTACCGCTTTTCCGACTGGTGCAACCCAAAATACAAATCCCGCCTTTGCCGGTTTGGTTGCAACAAAACCCGCTTGAATATCGGTGACTGAGATGGGAATTCGTTCACCATCCGGGGTTCTGAGCCTTAAAGCTTTCATATGAAGTCCTTCCATATAAGTGCTCATAAAAGCTTTGCTCGCACTATAGGCTGGAGCTTCGCTATTCCCTCTGAGCGCTGCGATTGAAGAAATCGCCGCAATCTGACCATGACCCTGGGCTACGAAGTAATTGAAAGATTTATGTACAATACCAATAAATCCCTTCACATTGGTTTCATAAGTACATTTTTCAATTTCCCAGTTCAACTCTTTGCTCACATCTCCATAACCCGAACTATAGATTAACACATCCATTCCTCCCATTTTTTTAATAAGTGATTCCAGATGTTCAACTGCATTATCAGCTTGTACATCGAATGACTCAATAAAAACCTGGCTGGGGTATTTCTCATGAATTTGTTCGAGCAATTCTATTCTTCTGCCTGTAATACCTACATGACAACCCTTATTCAGGTAAACCATCGCTAATTCTTTTCCCATTCCGGACGTGGCACCGACAATGATAACTTTCTTAGTCATCTTTTTACCACTACACTTTTTTGAAGGTTTGCGATCACCAATCCGCCTATCACGAGCAAGCCACTGATGATATGAATTGCTGTTATCTCTTCACCCAATAACCATACCGCTTCGAGTGTACTGAATACCGGAATCAAATTTCCAAACAAAGCAGTTCTCCCAGCGCCCAGTCTTCGGATCGCTTCATTCCAAAGCAAAAACGCAATCACCGAAGTACCTGCACCGAGATATAGTATGATCAAAAAAAGCTGTGTATTCCATTTAACCGGTTCAGCGGTCCTTTGTTCCCAATAATAAGCGGGCAACAACAGCAGCGTGCCTATTGCAAATGTGAGAAACAGAAAATTTATTGGACTAATTGTCTTCGGTCGTCTTTTTGCAAAAATATTGTAGATCGCAAATGAAAGGGCAGCTCCAAGTATCCACCAATCGCCCGGAGAAAAATGAAACCCCCGTAGACGTTCCCAGCTTCCCTGCGATAATAGAAGTATGATCCCAATTATACAAATAGCTAACCCAACAATCCGAATTATGCTGATCCTTTCTTTCAAAAATATTGCTGCAAGAATGATCGACATCACAGGAGAAGATGTTGTTCCAATTAATGCAAGATTGATGGCTGGTGAATAGTGCCCGGCCACATAGACTAATGTATTGAAGAGTGTAATTCCAAATAGTGCAGACCAGAATAAAAAAGGAAGATTTGATTTGATTTCTTTTCTTTCTGCATAAAAGCTCTTAAGCGCAAATGGAGCGATAATAATAGTTGCGCAAAGCCATCTGAAAAAAGCAAGAGTGACCGGAGGAATATCATGGATCACTTTCCGGGCAACGATGAAATTGCCAGACCAGACAATAGTAGCCAATACAGCCAGTGAAATACCAATTAGTATTTTGTCCTGTTTAATAGAGGGGTGATTGAGTCATCGAAGATAACGGGCAATTGGCAATAGGCAATAGGCAAGAGGCAATGAGCAATGGGCAATAGAAAATCCGGGCTAACTGTTATTGGCTTTTTATCAGCCTGAACATTGAAATGAGACCCAAGAGTGGTCCGATGGCGAGAATTATAAAAATGTATTTGGGTTGAGATGAATTTTTGAGAATGAAATTTAGAAGATAGATACTTCCTATAGTTATTGCGAATCCAACGCTGATTACAAAAGTCATCGCCGTTCCGCGGTTTTCCTGTACAGCAGTTTGAGCGACTAGTGAAGAGAACTGGGGCGAATCTGCAGTAACTGCGATGCCCCAAACCAACATAAATACAAGAAAGAGTGGTTTTGAAAAATCAAACGCGATAAAGGATAGTAAACAACAAAGTCCGGATATCAGCAAAGCAAAAAAAGCAACCCTGGCGCTACCAATTTTCAATGACAAATATCCTCCAACTATACAACTCAAGCCACCAATTCCAATAACAATAAATGACCAGATCGTTGTGTTGCTTAGAATTTGATTGTAATCCGAATAGACCTGCAAAATGATTGGAACGAATGCCCAGAATGCATATAGCTCCCACATATGACCGAAATATCCAAAGGCAGCAGCTCGAAAATCCTTTGATCGAAATACCTGTATGATGGCTTTGGGATGAAATGCATTTCCCTTCTTGCGATAAGGACCTTCCGGTATGAAAAAATAGACAAGGACTCCCCCAAGCGCCGCAATGGACGAAGTGAAGATGATTACCCATTTCCAATCCAAATGGAGCGTACTCGCTTTCAATAAATAAGGAAATGCTGTTCCGAAAACCAAAGAACCGACCAGCCATCCTAACGCTTTTCCCAATCCTTTCTCATACCAATCGGCAGCGATCTTCATTCCCACAGGATAAATACCGGCAAGAAAAAATCCCGTAAGGAACCGAAGCAACAATAGCATAAATGAATTATCAGCGCACCATAAGATCGAAAGATTGCTAGCCGCAGCGATGATTGATGAAATAAGAAATACAGTGGAAGGATGGAAACGATCAACAATGGTCAATAGTGCAAATGCAAGTGTTCCGCTGATAAATCCGAATTGCACCATTGCTGTTATATTCGCCAGTGATGCGGAATCAGCACCTGATTGGATATCTCCAATTATTGCATTGCCTGCAAACCATAATGAAGTTCCTGCAAATTGGGACAAAACAATTAGAGGGAGGATGTGTTTTGTTGAAAGGGTTGACAAAGTTGACAAGGTTGACAAGGTTGACAAAGTTGATAAGTTAACAAGGATAAGAATAAGGAACCTTTAAAGTATGACATTCGTTCTTCCTTATTATTTCGGTCCCTTTCCTTGTCAACTTGTCAACCTCCTCATGAAAATGGGGATCAACCTGTCAACCTAATGAGCGAAATCCATCTCAAAATTTCCTTTGATCCTTTCCGAAGGAGGATTAAAGTAACCAAATTTTAATTCTGGAAATTCTTCACGTATCAATTCCATCACCTGTTTGATGCCGAGTATTTCACCGGTTTCATAAACACCAATCTTCCCTAGATACCAATCAGGATCAATATTGAAATTTCTCCACTGGATCATTTTCAAACCAGTTTCCTTAATCAATTTTCGCAAGGCTTCATATTCTTCAACGCTATCCGTCATTCCGGGAAATGCGAAATAATTAATGCTCGTCCAACCCCCATACGAATTCACCACTCTCAGACTTTCCACGATGTCTTCAAACACATAATTATTGGGGCGATAATACGCTTCATAGATATTCTTCCTTGCGGAGTTTGTACTTACGCGTATTGAATTGAGTCCGACTTCGCACAATGCCCGGACCCATTCTGGTTTGGATCCGTTCGTATTAATATTGATGCTGCCTTTATCGGTATGCTTTCTTATTTCAATTATCGCTTCGCGCAATGTTTCCCACATGAGCAATGGCTCGCCTTCACAACCCTGTCCGAAACTGACGATCGGGTAGGGCGCCGTTTCTAAATGCGGCACGGTGAATTCAACAATTTCTTCTGCAGAAGGTTTGAATGTAAGTCGGTCTTGTGTAGACGTTATGGATTCTTCCTGGGGCTGAAAAGAAATACAGCCGATGCAATTCGCATTACAGGCAGGTGAGCTGGGAACCGGGCATTCCCATCTTCCGATAAAATAATTTCTTGCAGCCGGGCAATGATAAGTGAGACAACAATTCTCAGCCAGGTGTTTTACCAATCGATTCTGCGGATAGGCCTTCATCAATCTTTCAACGCCATGCTTAATCGCATCTTCCTTATAACCCTTGCTTTCCTGGCGGATATCCTGTTCAATTCGCATTGCAGGAACAAAGAACTCATCATTGATCCATCCGGCAGCAGTATAGCAGAATAATGGAAGAGTAGGAGAATCGTGGCCAGTTTCATATGCTGCTAAATACAATCCTGTATGTGCTGGCGGAATGAATGCTGCGACAGCCCAGCCCCTGGTACACAAACGCATTTCGCCTGTCTTCACATCTATCCCAATGGCACGACGGCCGGGAAGTTCATAGAGACTTCCACCCTCCGGCAACACGATCCAGTCTTCAACAGGAAGAGGCATGGCATCCCAGCCACTACGGCCGGTTGCGTACAGAGTGGTATCCTCGAAAATGTTTCCCTTGCCGTCCGAGTAAAGTAAATATGGGGAATGCTTTAACACCACGCAAATATACCCCCTGTCCCCCTAAAGGGGGAACTTAGGTCAACCATTTAAATTAATAACAGAGACTTCGTTTGATGAATTATTCTACCAGAGAATTAGTGAGGAATGATAGAGTTTAATAAAACTGATTGACCTGGATTCCCCCTTTAGGGGGTCAGGGGGTGTAATATCTACAAAACTCCCTGATCTGCTCCATATCATTGTCATCCATCGTATCCTGAAGTTCAAAATGATAGGACTTGTTGAGTGAAGTATTAATTGTGATTGTGCGATAGTCTGCTTTTATTCCTTCGATTTGCGACCAGATAAAGAATTTGCTTTCGGGAAGCGCGGGAATTGTGATGCCTGTATGATGGATCGCCACATATTCTTCATCATTAATCTTTCTCTCACAATAGAAAAGATAGATGTAGGCGATGCTTAATATGGCGTGAATGATTCCAACGGTCCAGCTTGACCGAAACAACATTTCCACTCCAATGCCAAGGAAGAAGATGAATTCAATAAACCGGAAAAACAGGTTGACCTTCGGCATATCGGTCAAGAGATTCCTGACCGCAAAAACCAGGATCAAAATGTCCAGGGCGATCAAAATAAGGCAACCGAGATAAATTGGATTAGCATCTGAATTCCCAAAATGGGTAATCGCATGTGTCAGGATTAAACCAGCTGCTGCAAGGTGCAAAACACGTCCACTTCTTTTAAGGGTCCTGAATGCGGGATGAACAATTGGAAGAGAAACTGGGTTCATACAGCACAGTTTGGTTAGTTGGTAGATGCTTCACTTCCGGATTTCCATAAAATTTCATCCCAAAAAGTTTAAGCCGTTTCCCAGGATGCCAGCTGTTCCCTGCAATACCGGTTGAATTCCTCCTCAAGTGCATCATCTTCCTCATCATCTTCGACTTCTCTTTGGATGATCTTATTGTTGTTGAAATCTATGGTGAGTATTCCATCCTTCAACACTACATTTGAAAGCTCGGACCATTGAACTCTTTTCTTAAAGAGGGAATTAATCAGGATCTCTTTATCTGAGAATCCTATCTCGACTTGTTTCTTGGCTTGATATTCTAAAAGTGAGAGAGCTATAAAAGCAAAAGCGATCGCTTGAAAATAAGGCATTTTCAACCAAACCAACGCGGCAATAAGCAATCCATACTTAAAATAGGTTTTCCGCTTCTTAATTATTCCAAAATAAAAATTCCAGGTCAGGACGCCGACGATAAAGACTGATCCGGCCAGGTATGCAAAGGAAACGCTGCCGGCAATCATCATTTCTTTTACAAAGAAGAAAAGGGAGACGAGCAGGAGCAGGGATCCAATTATATCGATATAACGTGCATTTTGGTTCTTCAACGTTACCACATATGGATAAACAATGGCCATCTCCAGGAAGATTTTAATTACTTGCTACCAGAAAATTACAGAGTTTGAATAAAACGCGGGCGCCAACATTGGAATCGAAGTCAGTGTCGCCAACTCCAACTTCGGTAAGATCGAATCCGATTATCTTTCGACCGCTCTGGAGCATTCGCTTAATGAGATAATAAACCTGTTCAGCATCAAAACCTCCGGGTACAGGAGTACCAGTTGCAGGACATAGTTTCGGATCCAAACCATCGATATCAAAACTGATCACCACATTTTGAGGGAGATGATTGACAATCTCATCAGCAATTTGTTTCCAGGTCTGTCCTTCGAATAGTCGTTCATTGATCTCTTTATCGAAATATGTAACAATTCTTTCATTTCCCTGGCTGATGATATCCCACTCATCCTGGGAATAATCCCGGATGCCCACCTGAACGATCTTACCTATTTCAGGAATTTCATTCAACGCATTGTACATGATACTGGCATGACTATACACAAAATTTTCGTAAGACTTCCTGAGATCACAATGCGCATCGATTTGTAGAATACCAAAAGTAGAGTGCTTTTCAGCAATCGCCTTGAAATACCCCAACGAAACGCTGTGATCCCCTCCAAGCAAGGCAACCAGTTTACCTTTTTGAAGCAATGCGCTCGCCTGTTCGTAGACCCAATTGTTCATTAACACACTTCCTTCATTAATCTCCTTTAGCGATTTGCTCATGAACTGGTTATTCTCGACCTGTTCACCTTTAGAAATATAATCGATATAGAGTTCAGCTTCTTTGCGGAGGTAGTCGCTTTTCATAAGGATCTTGCGATCGGGTGCACGCAGAAAAAATCCCTGGCGCCAGGCATTATTCATGTCTGCATCGAAAAGATCAACCTGTAAAGCTGCTTTGAAAATATGATCGATGGCGCGTGCTGTTCCTGCATTATAACTAACGGTAACTTCCCAGGGAACGGATACAATCACTAAGCGTGCATCGTCTTCGCTGAAGGGTAAACCGAATATATTATTATCAGGATTGCTCGCATCATTAGGGTTAAATTGAGAAAGGTCAGCCATGTCCGTGCTTTAAAAAATGCCGTGCAAGTTAGCACAGTACTGCTTAGAGCCAAAAAAACTTTAAAAGGGTTACATCCCGAATCGTTAAAGCTTTGTTATTGATAGATTAGCATAACCAGTCGGAATTCCCATTCAGGAATTCAATGATAAAAATCAGGCCGGTTGCTCATTATTGTCTGCTTACTGAGAGTTTTTTGACATAATTTTGGCGTGAATTCGTAGAAATGAAAAGATCACATATAATAATCCTTGTTTGCATTGCGGCAGGTATCATGATCCTGCTGAGTTTTATGGGAGACCTTTCGACTTATGAAACCCTTGAATCGGCAAGAAAGAAACAGGGAAAAACCGTAACGATCATCACAAAACTCGATAAATCCTATTCTAACCCGATCGAATACGATCCCCTCAAGAACCCAAATCTTACTACATTCTATGTAATCGATACGCTTGGGAACAAAGCGAAAGTGAAATACTATTTCGAAAAGCCGATGGATATGGAGAAGAGTGATCGTATCGTATTGAAAGGCAAAATGAAGGGAGACGTATTTGAAATTACCAGTAAGGACGGGATCCTCATCAAATGCCCCTCAAAATACAAGGATGATCCCAAAGCCGCGTCAAATAACCTCAGTCAAAACCAGTAATTAGGGATGGACTATATTGGCGAACATCTGTTGCCCGGCCAGATCGGACAAATTTTATTGGTTCTTTCCTTAGTAGCCTCTCTTGTGGCATGCATTGCTTATGCCAAATCCACGAATGCGAAACTAGAGTCAGAAGCGTTGAGCTGGAAAAAATTTGCCCGCATAGCATTTTTTGTGGATGCTTTTGCAGTGTTGGCCATTTTCGCAATCATCTACCTTATCATCTCCCGCCATTATTTTGAATATTATTATGCCTGGAACCATAGCGACAAATCCCTTGCTCCAAAATATTTATTGAGCAGTATCTGGGAAGGACAGGAAGGAAGCTTTCTCCTCTGGGCGTTCTGGCATGGAATACTTGGAATAATCTTGATTAAGACTTCAAAGAAATGGGAAGCCCCAGTTATGACTGTTGTCAGCTTCGCCCAATTCTGTCTCGCCAGCATGCTGATCGGTCTATATGTTTTTGATTTGAAGATTGGAAGCAATCCATTCCTGCTTACTCGCCAGATATTTTCTGAACAACCATTCTTTGAAAGTGCAAACTATCTTGCCAATCCAAAAATGCAGGATGGAAATGGATTAAATCAATTGTTACAGAACTACTGGATGGTTATACATCCACCGGTTCTCTTCCTGGGCTTTGCTTCAACCATCGTTCCTTTTGCTTACGCAATGGCTGGACTCTGGAAGAAAGATTACGGAGGATGGGTGAAGCAGGCACTTCCATTTTCACTTTTCTCAGTGGCAATACTTGGATTGGGAATCATGATGGGAGGGAAGTGGGCTTATGAATCTTTGAATTTTGGAGGTTATTGGGCCTGGGACCCTGTTGAAAATGCTTCATTGGTTCCCTGGCTGATCCTGATAGCTGGATTGCATACACAAGTAATTTATAATTCAACCGGGCATTCCCTTCGCGCGACTTATTTCTTCTATATCGTTTCCTATTTACTCATCTTATATTCGACCTATTTAACAAGAAGCGGAGACCTGCAGGATACATCCGTTCATGCTTTCGTTACTTCGGGAATGAACTGGCAGCTGAGAGCATTTGTTTTTGTTTTTCTTGCTCCTTCAATATTTCTCTTTATAAAGAATTATAAAAAGATCCCGCATATTAAAAAAGAAGAAAACACCTGGTCGAGGGAGTTTTGGATGTTTATTGGTTCATTGGTATTCTTCTTATCTGCCCTGGCCATTATAATTCCAACTTCATACCCTCTGATCAACAAAGTTTTTGGAACAAACCTTGCGATTGGTGACGAGCCTGAATTTGCATACAATAGAATACAAATTTTCATTGCGATCATCATCGGCTTGTTAACTGCGATCGGACAATACCTGCGTTACAAAAACACTGACAGAATTTCGTTCGCTAAGAAGATCCTCTTTCCAACAGTCATAGCATTGGCAATTTCTCTTGCAATTAGTGTCTGGGGAAATATCAACTACAATAAGTTTGGAATTGGATTTCTTATCGCCATTCACATTGCACTCTTCGCTGCCATATATTCTGTTGTTGCAAATGCGGGATACATCTGGCTTGGATTGAGGGGAAAATTAAAAGCTGCAGGTGCATCTGTTGCGCATTTGGGTTTTGGTTTGATGCTTGTTGGCATCCTTCTTTCTTCCTCGAAAAAAGAAGTGCTTTCGATCAATCGTTTCAATCCCCTGAACTTTGGCACTGAAAGCACGGAGAAAGGAGAGGAGAACCTTACAATGTTCCTTGGCGAAAGAGTGGATATGGGTAAATACTGGGCAACCTATGTAAAGGACTCAACCGCTCAAAATGGTAAAATGATTTATTTCCATATTGAAATGGAAAGCAAGGATGGAAAGGAAAAGTTCAACCTATTCCCGGATTTGATCAGGAATACCAAGGGACAGGAACAATTTTCCAATAATCCAGATGCAAAGCATTACTGGAACAGGGATATTTTCAGCTATATCAGTTATGCAGATAAACTTGCGAATGATACCGATACTACTCAATTCAGGAATACAGCTGTAGCTGTTGGAGACACGGTATTCTATTCGGCAGGATACATTGTCCTGAATGCGGTAAAATTGAATCCTCCGAACAGGCGGGCACAATTCACCGAAAAAGATACTGCGGTATTGGCTAACATGACTGTAATTACAAATGCGAATCAAAAATTCAATGTAGAGCCATATTTCTATTTCCGTGGACGAAATGTCTACTATATGCCGGATACCGTTGCCTCGCAAGGCCTGGCAATCTCCATCAACAAAATGGTAGATAAAAAATTTGAAATAGGTGTAAAGGAGTCTTCCAAGTTGGCCAGGTTTGTGGCTTTAAAAGTGCTGAAATTCCCTTTTATCAACCTGGTCTGGATCGGAATAGTCGTGATGCTCCTCGGATTCGTGATGAGTATCTTCCGGAGGGTCAGTCTATTAAGATAAAGTTATTTAATGCACAATTGCAGCGGCAAGGGTTACCATGATTGTCTATAGGGTATTAATTCTAAGGAATTCTTTGTATTTTAGATTGCCTATGTGCCGATTCAGAAAATTGCTCCGACTGGCTTTTGTGATGATCGTATTGATTACGGCACAATCCTCCATTTCACAGATCAGAATCCCCGATTCCATTTTTAAGAAAATACGCATGCCTGAGCTCGGCCCTAATGATACCATTCCTGTTCCTGCAGCCCTCTATGGGGGAAATGAAATTATTCCTGCTGAACATCTCGAATGGTACTATGTAACCAAACCATGGCCAAAGCATCTTGCAGAAAAGAGAAAAGAATGGACGCGATTAAGGAATGCTGTTTATGTAACTTATCCATACGCAAAAAAGGCTGCTGTGATCATGAATGACATTAATGCGAAACTGGCCAATGTAACCAGCAGCAATGAGCGAAAAAAATATATCAAGACAAGGGAAGCAGAATTAAAAAAGGAATTCGCAGACCCACTGCAGGAATTATCAGTTTATCAGGGAAAGATCTTGATGAAACTGATCAACCGCCAAACCGGCAATAATTGCTACGATATCATTAAAGAATACAAAGGCGGATTTACCGCACGCTTCTGGCAAACTATTGCCTACTTCTTCAATAGCAGTCTCAAACAGCCCTACGATGCATACGGGGAGGATAGGATTATTGAAGAGATTGTGATGGAGGTGGAGAGAATGTATCGGATCAACCCCCCGAGCCCCTAACGCTTGCGCTAAAGCTTCAGCGGGTAGGGATTAGAGTTTCGATATTTTTTCAACCAGCGCTGTAGTAGAGTGTCCTTTAATAATCGGATTAATTACAACTCGACCTCCTGCAGCAATTACTTCCCTCGCGCCTGCTATTTGTTCAACCGTGTAATCACCTCCTTTAACCAGGACATCAGGCATCAATTGTTTTATTAATTCGAGTGGAGTGTCTTCATCAAAGATCACAACGCCATCAACCATCACTAATGATGCAAGCAACAGAGCTCGTGATTGCTCATCATTAACCGGTCTGCCTTCCCCTTTTAATTTTTTCGTAGAACTATCGGAATTCAATCCTACAATGAGATAATCCGCTTCTTTTGCTGCCTGGCTTAAGGAATAGATATGTCCCCGGTGCAAAAGATCGAAACATCCGTTCGAGAACGCAATGGTTTTTCCCTGCTCTTTCCAATCCTTTACTTTATTCACCGCATCGGAAATATTCAACACTCTTGATTCAATTTTATCAGGATTTCGCATACTCGGGGGTTTTATTAAA
The DNA here is from genome assembly GCA_963728145.1 of uncultured Chitinophagaceae bacterium. Lineage (GTDB taxonomy): Bacteria > Bacteroidota > Bacteroidia > Chitinophagales > Chitinophagaceae > CAVSJA01. The sequence continues at coordinate 492,517 of CAVSJA010000001.1, forward strand.
GTAGGGAAACAACAGGAGGGCAACGAAACCACTCAATAACATTTGAAAGAATTGGACGACCCAAAGAATGCCGCCAAATGCAAGCCCGGTGCTTTCTGTCATTCCATAAAGCAGCAAAGTTTGTTGAACAAAAAACGGGTATACTCCCATACCGCCACCCGGTGTGGGCACAATCATCGCAATACTTCCCGTAGTGAGAACAGATAGTGATTCCTTCCAACCCAGATCCGAGGTTTCCTGTAATGCAAACATGCCAAGTCTTACACTCAACAAATACATTGACCAAATAAAGATGGTATGAAAAAAGAACCATCCTTTATTTTTTATCCGTTTTACACTGATCAATCCTTCCCAAACTCCTTTGATGATAACTTTTATCCGCTGAATAAATTTCAAATGGGCATAACGGTCAAGCACAAACCAGATCAGCCCCAGGACGGCAAAGAGTACGACAAAGAATAAGATGATCCTGGTGGTTGTGAGTTGCTCTGCCCTGGATTGAAGAATTGAGGCAATGGTCTCTTTCAAATAAGCACCGATCGTGTCGACCTGCCAAAGAAAGGTGATTACTATAACCAACAACAAGCACAATACGTCAAATGCACGTTCCGCAACAATAGTCCCGATCAGTTTATCCGCTGGAACTTTTTCATACCGTGCAAGGAAAGTACATTTCAGAATTTCACCCAAACGAGGAATGGCAAGGTTTGCCATGTATCCAATCAAAACAGCGAGGAATGCATTGGTTTGTTTGGGGCGATAACCCAGGGGCTCAATAAGAATTCTCCAGCGAATCGCGCGGCTATAGTGACTTACCAATAGTGAGATTACAACAGGAATGATTAACCAGTAATTTGCATTTGCCAATGATGCTTTAATCTCACTCCAGTCGTCAATCTTTCGGATCGACCACCAAAATAAAAAGATCCCCAGACCCAGAAAGAAGATGTATTGAAGGAGGCTGATGACCTTTTTTTTCATACTTGGAATGATCAGAGTTTATTTCCTTCCCGCGGAAAAACGATCCAGGGTTTAAACTGTTTTGCTTTTTCGAATTCTATTGTAGCATATGAAAGAATGATCACCACATCTCCAACTGCTCCCTGCCTTGCAGCAGGACCATTCAGGCAACAAACTCCCGAACCTCTTTTGCCCTTGATCAAATAGGTCTCAATACGCGATCCGTTGTTCACGTTCACGATCTGCACTTTTTCATGCTCGATCACATTTGCCGCATCCATCAGGTCCTCATCTAAGGTCAAACTTCCAACATAGTTAAGGTTTGCTTCCGTTATAACTGCCCTATGGATCTTTGACTTCAATACTTCTATTTCCATACTACGTATTTGCTGAATATAAACGCTTGCAAGGTAAAAAGGTTGACAGGGTTGACAAGGTTGACAAAGTTAACAGGTTGATAAGGAATTGAACAAGCCCCTGTTTATAATTCATATTTCATTCATACTTGATCAATATTCGATCGCCTTGTCAACCCATTCAACCTTGTCAACCTTGTCAACCTTGTCAACCTTGTCAACCTTATCAACCCCGTCAACCAAGCACCATATTATCAATCAGCCTTACTTCGCCCTGAAATGCTGCGACGAGAGCTACTAGTTTTTGCTTACCGTCCCAGGATTTAACAATATTCAAATTATCCGCATCGGCAAGCTCAAGATAATCGACCTTAAATTCTTTTTCCTCCAATATTTCTCTTGCTTTTGTCTTTAAAGCGGAAAGTTCGCCCGGTTTTATATTCTTCCTGATATATTGAAGCGATTCAGAAACTGCAGCGGCATTCTTCCTACCACTGGCGTCTAATCGAAGATTCCGGCTACTCATTGCAAGCCCATCTTTCTCCCGCACGGTTGGGATAGCAAAAAATTTGATCGGTGCGTTCATTAGTGAGATCAATCGTTTTATCACCATGCATTGCTGGTAATCCTTTTGACCCATAAACAATTGATCCGGTGTTATGATTTCAAGTATTCGACGCATTACCTGGCAAACCCCCTGAAAATGTCCGGGTCTGAATTGGCCTTCAAGCAATTTTTCCAGTTGTCCCAGTTCATAGGTTTCAAGGTTCGATATACCCTTTGGATAAATGTCTTCGGCTTCAGGCAAAAAGAGGATATCATTTCCATTTTCTTCGAGAAGGTCTATATCTTTTTCCAGGGTTTTGGGATATTTCTGGTAATCTTTTGGATCATTGAATTGGGTGGGGTTCACGAAAATGCTGCATATCACCAGTCCGCCAGCTTTCCGGGATTCCTGGATGAGGGTTATATGTCCCTTATGCAGCGCACCCATGGTTGGCACAAGGTTGATCTTCACCCCTGACTTCTTTTTTATGGAGATATAATCCGACAAAAAACCTGGCTTTCTAACTATGATCATCGAATTGAGTGTTAAAGGGCTGGAAACGCCTTCCCAACCAGTTTTCTAATAAAATACCTTACCTTTGCAACCTCTTAAAAAATTGACCGGGTTAACCACCAATTTTAATCGTAATGCTGACAAAGAAAAGAATTTTATTTATTGCCAACGAAATGTCACCGTACCTGGAATTGACTGAGTTTTCTGAGATCGTGAACAGGTTGGCGATAAAAGCGAATGAAAACGGTTTTGAGGTACGCTGCATCATGCCCCGTTTTGGCATCATCAATGAAAGAAGGCATCGTCTTCATGAAGTGGTGCGCTTTCCGGGTATCAATGTATCAGTTGATAATGATGATTATCCCGCTTCAGATCAAAGTTGCTTCGCTTCCTAATGCACGCCTGCAGGTTTATTTTCTGGATAATGAGGACCTGTTCAAACGGAAGTTCATCTTTCAATGATGAACAGGAAAAATGGTTTGATGACAATGGTTTACGAACCGTTTTCTTTTGTAAAGGAGCACTGGAAACGGTAAAGAAATTTGGATGGCCTCCGGATATTATTCATTGCAGCGGATGGATGACAGGATTAATTCCCTTGTATCTGAAAACAGCTTATAAAAAGGAACCTGTATTCTGCACATAGCAAAGTTATTTATACAATTGGTCAACAACACTTCAAGGAAAAGCTCGGAAATAATTTTCTCAAGCTTGCGAATATTAATCCAAACATTAAGGAAAAGGATCTTGAACCTTTTAAGGAAGCAAATAATGTTGCGATGATGCGCGGTGGAGCAACCTATGCAGATGCGGTGACTTTTGGTGCTGATAAAGTCGATAAGAAATTGGTTGACGAATTTGGAAAGGTTAGAGGTAAGAAAGTGCTCACCTTTAACGCAGAAAGTGATTTAACAGACTATTTACAATTGTATGCCGACCTTGCCAAGTAACCAATAATCTAAACCCATTTAACTCATAACTTCCACTTCGTGAATCGGAAATATATTGCTTTTGTTACGGCTGTATCTGTTCTGTTTTTCTACACCCTATCCTGCAATAAGATTGATACTACAGATATCGGAAATGACCTCATCCCGGTTGTCGATAATGTAAACACCTTTGATACTATTCTTGAAATAATCAGCGACAATCACCTTTTGCCGGATTCAACCCGGATTCGCGCCGTGGAAGATCATGCGCTGGGATTCATTTCAAGTGATCCCATTTTCGGTAGAACTACAGCCACGATTTATGTAGACATGCGGCCAAGAGTTTACGGAGTAAGACCATTTGCTGAAAAGGATAGCCTGGTTGCAATAGATTCGGTCGTTCTTTCTTTTAAATACGAAGGAACTTATGGAGATACCAATTCGGTCGTACGCTTTAACGTGAATGAAATCGATCTGGAAGAAGACCAGAGCTTCAAGGATTCACTGATAGGTTATTATATCGGTCAACGCGATTTTGGAGTTGTTATCCCCCCATTGGCAGTGCATGATCAAAATTTCACCAAACTGAATGACCTCGATTCGATGTACGAAGGGAGTGTGAAAACGCCAGTGAGAAATCAAATGCGTATCAGGCTTCCGAATTCTTTTGGACAACGATTTTTTGATTACGATACCAGTGTTTACAAAAATGATTCCGCTTTCAGAACCAGGTTCATTGGATTCGCGATCATACCTGATTCAAACTTTGGTGCTCCGAACGCACTTGCCTATATCAACCTCGTCGACCAGGACAATACTAAGTTGAGCTTTTACTACAGGGCGAAAAAAGTAGCAGGCGCAGGAAAGATCGATTCACTTGTTACTACTTTCACTTTCTCCAATAATGCTAACGCAAATATTATCAGGAGGAATTTTGTGGGGACAGAATTTGGAAACGCGGTAAGCAATGGACCCGCCAATGAAGACAAATTGTACATGTATACTTCGCCCGGCTCGTATGCCAGCCTTAAGATCCCGGGCTTAAGTACATTGACCAATCGTGTAGTCCATCTCGCGCAAGTGATTGTTGACAAGCTTCCTAATACGGCTGGTGATGACAAATTCAAAACGCCGGATGTCTTGTTCCTGGATTGTATCGATACTTCAAACACGTTCAGAACAATACCCACCGACTTTGTTTATTCAAATAGTTTCTACAATATCGAACGATTTGGGGGCTTCTATCGAAACCAGCAATATGTTTTCGATGTCTCCAGGTATATACAGGGAATCGTAACCCGAAAGGATTCAATCTATACGCTGCGTGTTTATGCCCCATATAAAACCAATACTTCCGAGGTAAGGCCTGGTTTTGGGATCATTACGCCAACATTACCATCTGAGAAGAGTGGCATGATCGTGAATCCACAAGTGGCCAATGGAAGGGCAGTAGTCGGAGGTGGAAATCATGTGGATGCTTCTAAGCGAATCCGGTTGAGAATTATTTACTCCAAACTTTGATTTTGGGATAATGCCGTTTATCTTTGCGCCTGAAAAATCTTTCCTTCACACAGTAAATTCAAATTGATTTAAAATGCCTTATTTGTTCACCTCTGAGAGTGTTTCTGAAGGTCATCCGGATAAAGTGGCCGACCAGATTTCTGACGCGTTGATCGATAATTTCCTGGCCTTTGATCCACAATCTAAGGTTGCCTGCGAAACCCTTGTAACAACAGGTCAGGTTATGCTGGCAGGAGAGGTTAAATCAAAAGCATATCTGGATGTTCAGGAGATTGCACGTGGTGTGATCAGGAAGATCGGGTATACCAAGAGCGAATACATGTTCGAAGCGCATTCATGCGGTGTGCTTTCTGCCATCCATGAACAATCTTCAGATATTAACCAGGGCGTTGATAAAAAGAAGAAGGAAGAGCAGGGTGCCGGTGACCAGGGAATGATGTTCGGTTATGCCACCAACGAAACTGAAGATTATATGCCACTGGCATTAGATCTCGCACACAAGCTCCTCATCGAGCTGGCTGCAATGAGAAGAGAGAATAGTGACATCACCTACCTGCGTCCTGATGCAAAAAGCCAGGTTACACTCGAATATAACGACAAGAACCAACCGTCAAGAATAGACGCGATCGTTGTCTCCACACAGCACGACGAATTTGACACAGAAGCGAAAATGAGTGAGAAAATCCGCAAGGATATTATTAATATTCTTATCCCACGCGTAAAGAAGAAATACAAGAAGTTTGCTCACCTGTTCAACGATAAGATCAAATATCATATCAACCCTACAGGAAAGTTTGTGATTGGTGGACCTCATGGTGATACCGGGCTAACCGGAAGAAAGATCATCGTAGATACATACGGTGGTAAAGGTGCTCATGGTGGTGGTGCATTCAGCGGTAAAGATCCTTCAAAGGTTGACCGTTCTGCTGCTTATGCAACCCGTCATATTGCAAAGAACCTGGTTGCGGCCGGTGTATGTGATGAAGTATTGGTCCAGGTATCCTATGCAATTGGTGTAGCGGAACCAATGGGACTTTATATCAATACTTACGGAACTTCAAAGAATGGTCTTAGCGATGCACAGATTTCGAAGAAGGTTTCCCAGATATTCGATATGCGTCCTTATTTCATTGAGCAGCGTTTAAAACTCCGCAACCCGATGTACAGTGAAACTGCTGCATATGGGCATATGGGAAGAAAATCAGAATGGGTTGAAAAGGTATTTGTTTCTCCCGAAGGAAAAGTAGTTAAGAAGAAAGTGGAACTGTTTACCTGGGAAAAACTGGATTATGTGGACAAGGTAAAACAGGCCTTCAAGATCAAATAAGAAATCATAAATTATAATAAGATCCGCCTCAGGCGGATTTTTTATTTTTAGCCAATGAATCCAACGCATAATCCCTGGAAAGTTCTTTCGGAAAACCTGATCTATGAGAATCCATGGATCGAATTGAAAGAATTTGGCGTGATCAATCCTTCGGGCGGCAAGGGGATCTATGGCAAAGTACATTTCAAAAATCTCGCGATAGGAATAGTTCCGCTCGACGATGAATTGAATACCTATTTAGTCGGTCAGTATCGTTTTGCATTGGACTCCTATAGCTGGGAAATTCCGGAAGGCGGAGGAACGATTGGAATTGATCCACTCGAATCAGCCAAACGTGAATTGATTGAGGAAACAGGGCTCGTGGCAGAACAATGGTCGGTCTTAATGAATATGCACCTGTCCAATTCCGTTACTGATGAATACGCAATTGTTTTTCTGGCCCGCCAACTGACCCAGCATAAGGCAATGCCGGAAGAAACCGAGCAACTCTTTATAAGAAAAATATCTTTTGCAAAAGCATTCGAAATGGTAGAAGCGGGGGAGATCACGGATGCAATTTCGGTAGCTGCATTGCTGAAAATAAAATTGCTTTTGCTGGAAAATAAACTTGGTTCATGAAACAATCGGGCTTGATTATTGGCAGGCAGCCATTGATAGAGGCAATAAAGTCGGGAAGAGCGATTGATAAGATTCTTTTTCAAAAAAATATCAGCGGAGAGATTATCGGCGAAATCCGCCATCTCGCAAAAGAAAATAATATTCCCATTCAACAGGTACCAATTGAAAAACTTAATGGCCTTACCCGGTCAAATCACCAGGGCGTCATTGCTTTTGCAGCCCTTATTAAATACCTGGAATTGCAGGAAGTGATCGATCATGTGGTCAGCCAGGGCGAGACTCCTTTATTCATCATGCTGGATGGAGTAACTGATGTGAGAAATATTGGTGCAATTGCAAGAACCGGTGTTTGCTGCGGCGCTCAGGCCATCATAATTCCCGATAAGGGAGTAGGTGCATTGAACGAAGAAGCCATGAAGGCTTCTGCAGGTGGATTAGAAAAGATCCAGGTCTGCCGCGTAAATAGTTTGATGAAAGCTGTTGATACGCTTCACCTGAATGGGATCAAAGTATTCGCTTCTGAAATGAAAGGCTCCAAAAACATTTTTGATTCCGATCTCGTGAGCCCAAGCTGCATAGTGATGGGAAGCGAAGACAAAGGAGTATTTCCGCCATTACTAAAGATCTGCGATGAAAAAATAAAGATTCCGATGAAAAATGCCTTCGAATCTCTCAATGTCTCTGTCGCCACCGGGATCATTTTGTATGAAGCAATGAAGCAAAGGATGCAGCAATCTTAATAAAGGACTCAACAATCAGGGGAATAATCAATAATTAATAATCAATAATCAATAATTCTTGCGCTATCAGGAAGTGCAAAATTCACCAAAGGCTCCAATTATTGATTACTGATTATTAATTATTGATTTAAAATGAAGGCACAACTACTTAAGCGTAATATTCAGCAACTCTTCCTGAAACTCCTTAAAAACAACTCTCAGCCTGCTATCCCCATCACTTCCATAATTCACCAGGAAAATATGTGACACATTCTTTTTCGGGAAATAGAACAGATTTGCAGTATATCCAAGATCTCTTCCGGAATGGCCAATACCAGCATCATCACCTCTTTCAATGAATTTTTTCATGATACCATAGCCATAAATGTTAGATGAGTCTGGCTTACTTCCCCAGGTCTCCATTATCCGTATCGATTTTGGAGCAAGAAAATTCTTTTTGAGCAGCATTGCATCGAGAAACTTATACAGATCAAAAAGATTGGAATACATACCACCCGTGAGAATGTTTGATACGTTAACCAGTGTATTGTTGTTGTACAAATCATAGTATCCTTGTGCAATATTGTTTTTTGGCAAGCTTATCGAAGGGATAATAATAAGTCTTATGCATACCCAGTGGAGTGAGTACGTATTGACGAAGCAATTCACTATGTTTTCTTCCTGTAGCGCCTTCAATGATCATCGTGATGAGAATAATATTGGTATTTGAATAAATGGCTGTATCAGATGGTTTGAATACAGCTGGTTTATTGTAGATACAGGCTACAAGATCTTCATAGTCCCAATGCTGTGTTGGTTTATTTAGCGCTTTGAGATAAAAATTATCTTCTTCGATGATATCGGGAATCCCGCTCTCATGATTCATGAGTTGTCCTAACGTTACAAGATCTGCATTAGCGATCTTTTTTACCATATCTGCAGGAAGCCATTTATTGATCTTCGTGTTTATTGCTGAATAGCCAAATCTTGAATTGACTGAGTCTTCAAATAATTTAAAAACAAGAGTATTCAAAATGAATTTTGAAATGCTTGCGATCTTGGAAACCTGCGCAACGCCAAATTCAATTCCATTTTCAATATCAGCCTTACCTGTACTGCCGCACCAGGTTCCGTTTTTATCACGTACTAAGAGGCTGATGCCCGGCAAACCCTTTTTATTGTATTTCTCGATCAATGATCTGAATTCCTGATTCCTCGGATGCGTTAAGCTTGAATCCTGCCATGGAATTCCCGCTGGACTTTCGAGCAAGGGGTATATTCTCGTTTTCCTGCATGCAATAAGCATTACAATTGCTATCAGGAGTAAAAATGACTTTTTCATAACAATTAGTTCAATAGGTTATTAATATTTGTGAAGCGGAAAGGATACACCAACTGAGCCTATATTCAATGGTAACATCGGAACATAGGCGTTTATGAATCCGAATTGGATCCTTTGCTGGTAGCCGATAAATACGGAAGCACCTTTTTTATCGATACGCTTATGCAGTTCAAAACCCAGGGTAGCCATGAGATTTGAACGACCCAATTCCTGCCGTTCGATATATTTTCCCTCTTCGTCCAATATGAAAACTTTAGAGTCTTCTATCGCATAGGTGTAACCGATACCCAGCTTTCCGTAAAGGTTCATTTGCCATGGCAAATGATAACGCATTCCTCCTTCGGTATAAAAGTTTATCGTATGCTGCACGTACTCATGGAAGGAATAGCCAAGCCTGAAAGTCTGGATCCAATCATATTTCCTGGTATGGTTCCAGGTTATCTCTGTTCCCAATTCAATACCTGGATGGATCTCACCGGTATAAAGGCGATAGAAGGCGCCGAATGGCATTGCAGTGTGTGAATTGGTGATCAAAATGCTTGCGTTTGTAAATCTTCTTGAAAATCCGCTACTTTTTTCTTTCTCCACAATTGATGCCTCTTGGGCAAACAGATAGCTGGCAGGCCATAAAATGGCCAGCAGCACTACGGCTGTCGATTTCATTTTAGATGTTTTTAGGTGAAGAAATAGAGCTTTAGATCTTTAGCAAACCGGTCTCGAGTTTGTCCAGTTTCCTTGCGATCTGTTTTTTAACCCTGGGCTTGGATTGGTAATTATTGAATCGCGTACCAATGTTTCCATATTTGTCAAGCATAACGCAATTGACCTGGCGGATGGATTGTATATTGCTATTGTAACTATTCCATTCTCCAAGACGTTCCCAAACTGGTTTGAACATGGCATCTTTAAATTTCTTTCTTGGAGGTGAACCTGCCATTGCAAACCTTTCCCTGAATAGTCCTGGTTTTGTCATTACCCAGCTTTCACATCCATAGATTGTTGAGGATTGAAAGATCTCACCCAATCCAATCATCAGGGAGTCACCATTCATTCTCGATAAGGCTAATTTTCCATTCTGAGGTCGATTGTAAGTGGCGCCGCCATAGCAAGAACCAATTCCAATCTTTGAATTACTATCACAGTAAAATGCAATTGCTTTGAGAGATGCAATGGACCCGGCATCGTCAATATTTTTGTAGTTGAATTCTGCTTTACCAACGGTGAAGAATGAGTATCCTTTCTTAATTGAACCATGACTATCAAACCAGAGACTTCCAATCTTTGCATTGTGTTTATTCAATACTTTCCTGATCTGCCTTTCCATTTTTGCAGGTGATGAGGCCACAATGGCTCTGAATTTTTTTCCTTTGAATACGCATTTCAGTTTGGCGCGGGCAATATTGTAATAACTGGCCGGGTCAATTTTCTTAGGCTTGGAGATGACGAAGAAGTTCATCCTGGTCTGCTCGTCCGCATTGATACTATTATCCTGGGCTTGCGAATAGTTCCCAATCCGGGAAAGAATCATAATAAGGAGTAAAAACTTTTTCATAACGGTTGTTTGGGGTTTACTTATCAAAAATATTTTCGACAAACCCCTGAACCTAATTGGTAAATCACAGGGATATATGCGCGGAAACGATTTCTCGGAATAAACAGATAGGCATTGGTTGCGGTCGTGCGGATTGTCGTAGCAGTATGGTGTTAAATCAAAAAATGATGCAGTAACCAATAAACGAGATTTGAGGATTACGGAAATCCCGTAAAATTTCTTTAGCTTTTCAAAATGGAAACACATGAGCTCCAACAGCAGTTCTTCGCCCATTTGAGGCAAAGCCTGCCGGCACATCTTTCAATGGTCGATGAATTGGGTGAGCTCCTGGATATTAGTCCAGATAGTGTTTACCGAAGATTAAGGGGTGAGAAGCCTGTTACCTTATCAGAATTAAAAAAGATCTGCGACCATTATCATTTGTCGATGGATCAACTTTTGCAACTTAATCATGACACTGTTCTTTTTAATGCACCAGGTCTCAATTCTACAAGCACTGATTTCCTGGATTATCTCAAAGGAGGCCTCGGCCAGCTTAAATATTTCAATAGCTTTAAGAAGTGCGAGATGTCCTATTTGTGCAAGGACCTTCCGCTTTGGCATTTCTACCTTTTCCCTGAGATGGCCGCCTTCAAAACTTTTTTCTGGTCAAAAACCATCAACAATCATCCGCCACTTAAGGATAAGTTATTCTCATTTGCAGAATTTCCTTTTACTGACGTTTTTGCTGTAGGCCAACTTATGATTGATGAGTACAATAGGATGCCTTCAATCGAATTATGGAATCTCGAAAGTATTCATAGCACTATCAACCAGATCAGTTATTACCAGGAAGCCGGTCTTTTTAAGAGCCAGAAGGATTATGATTTAGTAATTGATTCATTCATTTGCATGATGGATCATCTTCAATTACAGGCGGAGAAAGGGTGTAAGTTTATGCCAGGTGCTACTGATGTTACTTATCGTCAAAAATTACAATTTTATGTGAACGAGCTCATACTTGGCAGCAATACCATATTGCTTCAATTGGATGAAAAGAAGGTTTCCCTGGTTACCTATAGTATCTTCCAATTTCTGGTAACGACGGATGACCGGTTTGGACAGAAGTGTTTTGACAACTTCAATACCCTGCTTAGCCGCTCAACACTGATCAGTGGAACAGGAGAAAAAGATAGAAACAGGTTTTTCAATACGCTCCGAAACAAGGTCATTGCGCTGAGGAAGTAGGGCTCCGAACCCTGCAAACTTCTTCACTCCATGCTGACTCACTCATTAGGGTTCGGAACCTTCCTCACAGTATCTTTGCGCCTATTATGATAGATAGGGTTAAGCTAATTGAATGTCCGAGGGATGCGATGCAGGGATGGAAGAATTTTATCCCAACAAAAGATAAGGTCCGTTATCTGAACAGCCTTTTGAAAGTAGGCTTCGATACGCTAGATTTCGGAAGCTTTGTTTCTCCCAAGGCCATACCACAAATGGCTGATACTTCAGAAATAATTCCTAAGTTGGAATTACATAACAGCGCAACCAAATTACTTGCAATCATCGCGAACAGGAGAGGAGCGGAGGATGCAGTACGATTTGAGCAGATCAGTTACCTGGGTTTTCCTTTTTCAGTATCAGAAACCTTTCAACAAAGAAATACCAATAGCTCAATTAATGAATCTTTGGTAAGGGTTGAAGAAATCCAGGAACTATCCAAAAGGAACAATAAAGAATTGGTGGTTTATATTTCGATGGGTTTTGGAAATCCCTATGGAGATCCATGGTCAGAAGAAATCGTATTCGATTGGGTGAATAAATTAGTTAAGCTTGATATAAAGATTATTTCTTTGGCCGATACAGTTGGATTGGCAAAACCGGAACAGGTTTCCCGGATAACTGAATACCTGGTGAAGAATTTACCAGGCAGAGAAATCGGTGTACACCTTCATTCGCGTCCGGAGAACTGGAAACAAAAGATCGACGCCGCTTTTGTGGCAGGAAGTCGCCGGTACGACGGAGCACTGAAAGGAATAGGTGGTTGCCCGATGGCCGATGATGAATTAGTTGGAAATATGAATACAGAATTTCTGATTCCCTATTTTGAAGAAAAGAAACTATTAGATGGAATTAACAAGGAAGCGCTCGAAGATTCATTAAGAATAGCAACGGAAATCTTTATTTAATTTTTAAGTCGCTACCTATGGAGTTCATGATCAATATTGATATTGCGGAACCTAAACAAAAGATCCACTACACCCATCCCATCCTTCTTACGGGCTCTTGTTTTACGGAACATATTGGGGATACTCTTGCGGAATTAAAATTCCAGGTGCTGCAAAACCCCAATGGTATTCTTTTCGATCCTTTGAGTGTTTCAAGCAGCCTGGTTTCCTATACGATCGATCATGCTTATACAAAGAACGATCTCTTTTATTTGAATGAATGCTGGAATAGCTGGCAGCATCATAGCCGGTTTTCGCATCCTGATCAGGATAAATGTCTTCAATTGATTAATGATTCCCGCAAAACTGCCCATGATTTTCTTAAGAATGCGGAATGGCTAGTCATTACTCTGGGAACGACTTTTTCTTATCGATTGACTGAAGTCGCGCCATCAGAATTCAGGAACGGCTTACAAAAATTATCAGCTGTTGCAAATAATCACCGGGCACCGGCACAATGGTTCCGCAAACACCTTATGGCAATTGAAGAGATCAATTCTGTACTCGACAATTGCCTTCATCAATTGTTTCAATTCAATCCCCGACTAAAAATCATTTTTACGGTTAGTCCCGTCCGGCATATCCGGGATGGAGTGGTTGAGAATAATCGCAGCAAGGCGAGACTGCTTGAGGTTACGCATAACCTCGTGAATAAATTCGATCAGCTGTACTATTTCCCTGCTTATGAGCTGGTGATTGATGTGCTCAGGGATTATCGTTTTTATGATGTTGACCTTGTACATCCCAATTATCCAGCAACTGAATTTGTATTGGAAAAATTCATTGGATCTTATGTAGATAAGCAATCACAACAATTAGCCGAAGAAATCAGGCAAATCGTAATAGCCCGGAAACATAAACCTTTTCAGCCGACAACTGATGCCCATAAAAAATTCCTGGAAAGTTTCAGCTTAAAGACAAAGGAACTGGCAGGAAAATATCCCTTTCTTTCATTAAAAGAGGAAATCGATTATTTCTCCAGATCCGCTCAAAGTTTATAATCGTATTCTTCCTTTAAAAATTCCTCTAACCTTTTTAGAAGGGTCAATTGGTTCTTAGCCCTGTCATAATTCTGTTCAGGATAAGTCGTTTTATAGTAAACATCCCCATTCAGGTAATCGGCGAGAAAGCGGATTGCCTGCATATAGATCATGATCAGGCCTGAATAATGAATATATTTTTTTTCGGAAGCGGTGAAGTACTTGCCCATAATATCCAGGTAACCCTCAACAATTGCGCGGTAATAATCTTTCCTTATCTGCAATTGATCAAAATCCGTACTTGCTTCATCATGGCTGCATGCCATTGAACGAATCATATCTCCTAAATCGGAAAAATAAAAGCCTGGCATCGCCGTATCCAAATCAACTACGCATAATACACGCCCATTTGATTTTCTAAATAGGACATTTGAAATTTTCGCATCATGATGATACAAGCGTTGAGGAAATTCAGCAGAGCTTGTTATCACTTCATAAAAATGCTTGTATCGTTCCCGGCTCTTAATTTCTTCGATCATTGGTAGCGCCTTTGCCATTCTTTCATAATTCTCACCTTCCAGTGATTCAAGAAACTGATCATATCGAAATGTCAGGTTATGAAAATCGGGAATCACGATATGCAATTCTCCAAGGTTATAATCATCAAATGCAGCTGTAAGTTTAGCAAAAGCTTTTGCCGTCGATTTGGCCTGTGATGGAGTTCCCGGAACTGCATGGGTCCTCGTGTTATCCATGAATTCAAATGCCCGCCAGTATTTTCCATTCTTATCGCGGTACAAGGTTTTGCCACGATCATGGTAAAGAGGAGCAGGCAGGTTAACATCTGTAAATTCAAATTCTGCAAACTGCCAGATATTGATATAATTCTGCTGGAGTTTTTCCGGCTTTTTAAAAACGTGCTGGTTGATTTCCTGCAAAAGGAATGGAGCCTTCGAATTCGAACTGATTTTATAGGAATGATTGATCAATCCGCCTGACATTGGCTCAATAGTCAATGTATCATCTGACGATGCCGGGAGATCTTTCTTATAATATGCAAAGGCAAATGCCGCTTCTCGACAATTCTTCTCATCCATAACAGTCTGGTTCATTGGCTCACGAATTAAGTGTCACTAAAATATCAAAATTCAACTGACCCGCGTGAAAGCAGGTATGAAATTATCGATAACTAAAATTCATCCGTAACCACAAAGTCATTTTTCCGGTACATCCATTGCCCGCCTGTAAAATCAGGAAATTCAACTGTCTCATTTCCCAATTCAATGCTCCTCTCACTCAATGGAGTAATCGCACTCCATGCAGCAGCATCATATACATCCTGCGGGGTTGGAATTTTTCGTTTGATGGCTTCGATGAATGCATGCAGTACAAAGAAATCCATTCCGCCATGACCTGCGCCTTCCGCATCCTTGGTCCAACGTTGCCAAAGCGGATGATCATATTTTTCCAACCATGCTTTCGCATCTTCCCACTGATGTTCCTTCGATTGTCCCTCTACATAAATGGAACGATTCAGATCCATCCACAATCCTTTTGTGCCCTGAACGCGGAAACCCAAAGAATAGGGACGAGGAAGATTGGTATCATGCTGCAATAAAATAGTTTCTCCGTTTGCGCAACGGATCATGGTTGTAACCACATCGCCCAGCTTAAATTCAACCTTTGCGTTTGGATGATTTTCTCCTCCTTTCTTAACTACGTAGTCATGCAAGCCTCTTCCTTTGCTTGAAAAACAACTGAGCGACATAAACCGATTACCGCGGTTAATATCAATCATGGTGGCGACTGGACCGATACCATGTGTCGGGTACAGGTCACCGTTGCGGTGTACAGAATGATTAGTACGCCAGCGGGCTTCCGAAAAAGCTTTTGATCCAAATTCAACCCCACCACCATAGGCATCCTTACCATTATTGAATTTAACTCCACGAAGATCATGCTGGTAACCCCCCTGCAAATGGATGATCTCACCGAATACGCCCTGGCGTACCATATTTAATACAGCCATCACATCCCTTCTATAACAAACATTTTCGAGCATCATCACCTGTGCCTTTTGCCTTTCTGCTTCACGAACCACTTTCCAGTGGTCATCGAGTGTAATGCCGAGTACCACTTCGGTGCCCACATATTTTACCCCTGCCTGAAGACTATCGATGATCATTGGACAATGCCATTCCCAGGGAGTAGAAATAATCACTCCATCAAGTCCTTTTAATTCTAGTAGTTTCCGGTAAGCATGAGGATCACCTTTGAACACCTGGGGCATGGCCTTGCCTGATTTCTTTATCAGGTCTGCTGTCATTTGCAACATCCGCTCATCGATATCACAAACCGCAACGATCTCGGTATCCTTTCTCCGCAATGCCAGCTCAAGATGACTCTGACCTCTTAATCCGACCCCTATGAATCCAAGCCTAACCTTTGTTTGATTTATTTGATTAAATAATGAGGAAGTTGGAAGAATTGCAAATCCCGCAGTCGCAATACCCGTCTGCCTCACAAAGTCTCTTCGGTTCATTTAAAAAGTTTTAGTTTGTAGTGGCGGTAAGGTATTAGAAATTTATCATATGACCATTAATGATAAGAATTTTACGCAATCGTATGCGATATTAAACTTTTACAAACGCTTAGAACCGGACTTCGGTTTACCGGATAATATAAAAATCATGAATCCTTTCAAGGATCCGGTTGCCTGGGAACTGGCAAGTAAATTCTATAATAAGTTTTACAATGACAGGCATCCAAGAATTTTAATATTTGGTATAAACCCCGGAAGATTTGGCGGAGGAATTACTGGCATTCCATTTACTGACCCCATTATGCTCCAGGAAAAATGTGGAATACAAAACGATTTACCAAAGAAATCCGAACTATCCGCCGGATTCATCTATAAAATGATTGACGAATATGGCGGCGCTCAAAAATTCTATTCAGATTTCTTTATAACTGCGCTGTCTCCACTTGGTTTTACCCGGGATGAAGTAAACCTGAACTACTATGATGATAAGGAATTGCTGAGAAGCTCCACTCAATTTATTATTGAAAGTATCAACACGCAATTGCAATCATTTAATACCACAAATGAAATTTGCTATTGTCTTGGTGAAGGAACCAATTTTAAGTTTTTCAGCAAGCTTAATGACAAACATGGATTCTTTAAGAAGATTGTTCCCTTGCCACACCCGCGTTGGATAATGCAGTACAGGAGGAAGAGGGTGGATGAGTTTGTTGGAGTGTATTTGGAACATCTTCGATTACAAATATGAAGACCCTCACAGCCTCCCCAGATTCTAATTTTAACAGGTAGCCCCTTCGGGGCAATGACATGGGGATGGCATAATCGTATTTGGCTACAAACAGGTAGCCGCTACGCGGCAAAATAAAAAACGCCTAATGAATTTATTCTTTTTGCCAAACAAAAGACTTTCGGTGGCACTGAGCCCCGAAGGGGCTCCCTGTTTGTAGCAACGAACGGATATTCAATTTCCACGTCATTGCCCCGTAGGGGCTACCTGTTAAAATTATTTTGAAATATGACGTGGTTTGAAAAATGAATAATTATCATGCACTGGAGAACGACCTAATGAATCCGATCACCTCTTACTTGCAATTCCTTCATTATTTTCTTCTCTTCTTCCAACCATTGCTTCCACCTTTTTCTCACTTTCTCTTTATTAATATACGTCTCAGCCAACTCGATAAACAACGTATAATGCCCCGCCTCGCTTTCCATAAACTTTCTATAGAAGTTACTCAGGTATTTATCCGATAGCCCTTCGCTGAGTCGCTTAAACCGCTCACAGCTTCTGGCTTCAATAAGTGCAAAAATCAATAATTTATCCAATAATCTATCTTCATCACTTCCTCCCTTGGTTTGAAACTTAAGCAAGGCATTCACGTATTCATCCTTTCTTTGTTTTCCAAGTCGCAGACCGCGCTTCTTCAATTCCTGTAACACCATCCGAAAATGACCCCATTCCTCTGTTACAATGGGAGCTAATTCCTGAACAAGCTTATCTTTATCTGAATAGCGTTGAATTAACGAAATGCAACTGGTTGCAGCCTTCTGTTCGCAATACGCATGATCGGTGAGGATATCTTCCAGTGAAATACTGGCCAGATCAACCCAACGTGGATCAGTAGGTAATTGCAAGCCCAGGATATTTTTTACGTCACTACTTTCGGTCATTTTTTATTAAAGATATTTGGAAGGCAAAGATAGGTTGATTGGTTAATTGGTTGATTGGTTGATTAGTTGTCCCGAAGCTTCGGGAGGGGAAGTCATTAGAACCTTCTTAGAATTTATGAACGAAGATTTTTTACATAGAAAATTGAAGCAAAGGGAGGAAGTGGATGCTTTGCGAAAATTGAAATTACCTGATGGTAAAGTGGATTTTTGTTCCAATGATTACCTCGGGATCGCAACAAATGGCTTACTAAATGGATCAGAAAAAGAAAAGAATTATCGCAAGGGTTCTGGTGGATCAAGATTGCTTGCGGGTAATTATGCATTGATCGAATCGGCAGAGAAAATCATTTCAAGTTTTCATAACGCAGAAGCTGGATTGATTTTCAACTCGGGATACGATGCGAACCTCGGACTGCTGAGTGCGATTCCACAAAGAGGAGATACCATCATATATGATTATTTATGCCATGCATCGATAAGGGATGGGATTCGCCTGAGTTTCGCAAATTCATTTGCCTTTGAGCATAACAATATTGATGATCTTGAAAAAAAATTAAAACAGGCGAGCGGAAATATTTTCGTCGTAACGGAATCTGTTTTTTCGATGGATGGAGATACCGCGCCTTTAAAAGAAATTTCCGATTTGTGTGAATCCAATAACGCCGCCTTGATCGTAGATGAAGCACATGCAACAGGAGTAGTGGGTTCGAAAGGAGAGGGACTGGTTCAATCATTGGGATTAGAAAAAAAATGCTTTGCTCGCATTCACACTTTCGGTAAAGCACTGGGTACTCATGGTTCGATCGTGCTTGGATCATCTATGCTGCGCGACTATTGTATTAATTTTTCCCGCTCATTCATCTATACCACCTCTCTTCCTGAATCTGCAATCGGCGATATTATAAAATCATACGAGGTTTTTCCGTTGCTGAATAAAGAAAGGATTCAGCTAGCAGAGTTGATCAAAAAATTTCAATCAATTTCTATCAAATACATAAAATTAAGATCTGATACCCCAATCCAGGTTATCATTATTCCCGGGAACGCAGAAGTGAAAGCAATTGCAAATCGGTTACAGGAAGCAGGCCTGGATATTAGAGCAATTCTTTATCCAACCGTACCAGCCGGCAGCGAACGATTGAGGATTACTTTGCATTCTTTCAATAAGGTCCGGGAGATTGAATTGTTGGCGGAGTTATTAGGGTAAAAGGAATTGGGAATTGGGAATTGAGGATTGGGGATTTAGTAACTCAATGCTAATTCCTAATTACTAATTACCAATTACGAATTCCTGTCTTCATTTCTTAATCGCCGCAGTATCCTGACCGATAAAGAATGTATTCGATGGGCCCATGCCTTCAATGTGCATCAAACAATCCTCGCGGAACCATTCATAATGCGGTTGATCAGCCGGTATAACGACAAAACTACCTGGACCGGCGCATTTGATTTCAACTGTCGTGTCCATCTGTGAACCAAAAGCAAGACAGGCAGAACCAGAGAGAATAGTTACGTAGAGGGCTTCATTGTGAACATGAGGAACACTGATATAACCTTTCGGGAACCAGGATCTTTCGATAAACATGCCCGGCCGATTTCGGGCGCTAAACAGATAGGTATTCTTTCTGCCGCTGGGTAAAGTGGTGTCTTTAGCAGGAGGCATTACGAGCTCTCCCAGCGAAGGGGAACTGGGGTCATTGACGGCAAGCGTTTTTTCTTCAGCTGCTTCATTGCAAGCTAACCACGGAACTAATAGTAGTGCCATGGCAAAGAGAGATAGCTTTTTCATAGCAAGACATTTAGCGTTGAGCAATAAGGAAAAGAACTTACTGTAAATCATCAAAAGAAGTGCCATCGGGTGGGGTTGATGGGGTTGATGGAGTTGATGGGGTTGATAAGGTTGACACATTTAAAGCAGATAGCAAGACATTAAAGACTATAAAACTTGTTAACCCGGCTCACCCTGTCAACCTTATCAACCCTATCAACCTTAAATGAGAAGCTTTCACTAATTTTCCATACCAAATCAACCGATGATATGCGCATAATTCCTTTCTCGATCTCAACCCTGGCAACAATTGTACTTATCTGGGCCCTGAGCAGGACCTGGGGACCGATTCCTCCGATGGGTAATTTCCTTAGTCCTCAACACGGATTCTGGCAGAATGCCGAACCAGTGGAAGGAAACTTCACGGTTGACCTGGATTTTCCACAACTTAAAAATAAGGTTGAGGTATTTTTCGATGAACGGATGGTGCCACATGTGTTCGCACAAAATGAGGGAGATCTTTTTTTCGTACAAGGTTGGTTACATGCAAAATTTCGGTTATGGCAAATGGAATTTCAAACACATGCAGCTGCAGGCAGACTAAGTGAAATATTAGGTCCGGGAAAAAATGATCAGATCTTGAAATTCGACAGGCAAATGCGAAGGCTGGGAATGGTTTATGGTGCAAAGAATTCAGAATTGGAAGCGGAAAAAGACAAGCAAACAAAAGTAGCTTGCGATTCTTATACCGCCGGTGTGAATGCATATATAAATGATTTGACAACCGCTGCACTTCCTCTTGAGTACAAACTATTGAATTATCAACCCGAGAAATGGACAAATCTAAAAACGGCTTTGTTTCTAAAATACATGAGCTATGACCTGGCTGGACCAGAAAACGATTTCGAATATACAAATGCGAAATCGGCTTTGAGCCGAATTGATTTTGAAAGATTATTTCCTGTCACCCAGGATTCCTTAATACCCATTATTCCCAAAGGAACTGCTTTTGATCCTCCTTCAATTCGTCCACAAATGCCGGCTGATGCGGATTCAATTTATTTTTCTTCAGCAACGATTGCATCCATCACTCAAAACAAACCCGATCGGGATAATGGAAGTAATAACTGGGCCGTGAGCGGATCAAAAACGCAAAGTGGGAAACCTATTCTTTGTAACGATCCACATCTTGGACTCAATCTGCCTTCGCTTTGGTTTGAAATGCAGTTGAGTACGCCGGAATTCAGCGCATATGGTGCAAGTTTTCCCGGTGCTCCATGTGTGATCATCGGTTTCAATGATAATTGCGCGTTCGGATTTACAAATGCGATGCGCGACGTGAGAGACTATTTTAGTATTGACTTCAGGGATAAATCGAAACAAGAGTATCAGTTCAATGGGGAATGGAAAAAATCGGAATTGAAAATTGATACATTTAAAGTAAAAGGCCAGTCTCCATTCTATGATACGGTCGCATATACAGTGTTTGGTCCTGTCATGTTCGATGAAAGTTTTCGTGGATTGGAAAATAACCGTAGCGATGGCGGTAATTACGCAGTTAAATGGAAGGCACACGATCCTTCCAATGAATTGCTCATCTTCTACAAACTCAATCATGCAAAAAATTATAATGACTATCAAAAAGCACTTCCATATTTAACCTGCCCGGGGCAAAACTGCCTATTTGCTTCAAAGGATGGAACAATTGCAGTCTGGCAACAGGCAGTATTCCCTGCAAAATGGAGAAGGCAGGGAGATTTTGTAATGCCCGGGAAAGACAATTCCTACGATTGGCAGGGATTCATTCCTCAGGCAGAGAATCCACATCTCAAAGATCCTACACAAGGATTTATTAGTACAGCCAATCAATTGCCCACTGATACAACTTATCCTTATTACCTCGGAGGGCATCATGATCTTTATCGAGGAATTGAAATCCATCGTTTCCTTTCAAACATGAATGGGATCACGCCTGTTGATATGCAAAAGCTGCAGACAAATAATTTCAATGGACTTGCAGCTGCGGCGGTACCAATCTTGCTAAATAATATTGATCAATCGGGTTTAACAGATCCGGAAAGAAAATATTTCGAGGTACTTAGAAACTGGAATTACTATAATGATCCGGATGAAAAGGGAGCAGCTGTTTTCCTGAACTGGTTCGACAGCCTGCAAATTGAAATATGGAATGATGAGTTCTCGCGTATGCCGCAACCCGTGGATTTGCCTGAAGATTATACACTGGTTGAATTATTGAAAAAGGACAGTGCGCTTAAGTTCGTGGACAATGTAAATACTCCGGCAGCTGAAACTTTGAAAGATATTATAACCATTGCCTTTAAAAAAGCAGTACCAGGATTAGCACGCCTGGAAGCAGAAGGTCTACTTACCTGGAGCAAATTCAAGGACAGCGGCATTCAACACTTACTTCGACAGGGACCATTAAGTAGTCTCCATCTCTCAACAGGAGGGGGGAAGCATGTTATCAATGCAACAAAGAAATTTCACGGTCCAAGTTGGAGGATGGTTGTTCATCTCACGGATAAAACCGAAGCATATGGAATTTATCCAGGCGGGCAAAGCGGTAATCCCGGTAGCAAGTATTATGATGGATTTGTAGAGGATTGGGCAGCGGGAAAATATTACTCGCTATGGATGATGACCAATGAAGAGAAGAATGATAAAAGGATAATTGGACGAATGAACTTTACTAAATTCTAATTGAACAAATATTATTTGTCGCATTATGAAATTCATGATCTCAATCATACTAACCGCCTTGCTCGCTTTTGTCATTGACCTTTATTTGCCCTGGTGGGGAATAGCGATTGCTGCTTTCTTTGTGGCAGCGCTAATTCATCAGCAACCTCGTTTTGCTTCTTTATCGGGCTTTCTTGGAATATTTGTCTTGTGGTTTCTATTATCCCTACTTATCAATGTTAAGAATCAAAGCATACTGGCTAAAAAAATTGCTGACCTATTGCCACTAGGCGGTTCCGTATTTTTGCTTCTACTGGTCACCGCATTTATCGGAGGCCTGGTAGGCGGAATGGGCGCATTGAGCGGAAGTTATTTGCGTAAGAGGAAGTAATCATTCTTTGATTTCCTACGACCACAGATGGCTTGATTGTTTTATTGTTTGATTGTTGGGTCTAAAATTTATGAGCCCAACAATCTAACCATCAAGCCATCAAACCATCAATTAGTTGTTAAAAAACCTCCAATTATTATAACCCATCAATTCACGTAACTTTTGCCAGCTATTTTCGTTGTAGAATGACCATGCTGAGAACTTTACTTTGCTTTGTACTGATTTTTTCGCTTATTTCAGTCAACGCCAATCGCATCACCGGCGTTGTAAAGGATGATAAAGGCAATATTCTCCCATATGCTTCAATTCTCGTAAAAGGAACTACTCTAGGCACTACAGCGAATAATGAAGGAAGATATTTTCTCGATCTAAGTCCCGGGAATTATACGATTATAGCGCAATATGTAGGTTATAACCGACAGGAAAAACAAATCCGGGTTGAAAAGGATACTGAGGAATTGAATTTCACGCTATCCCTTCAGCAATTAACCTTAAAAGAGGTGGTCGTAAGACCCGGTGCCGAAGATCCGGCATATGAGATCATCCGGAATGCCATTAAGAAGCGTGAGTATTATCTGAACCAGCTGGATCGATTCCAATGTGAAGTTTACATAAAAGGCCAGTTTCGTTTGAGGGATTTTCCAAAAAGATTTCTCGGGCAGGATATAGACTTTGAAGATGGAGATACGAGCAAAAAGAAAATGATCTATTTGTCGGAGACCGTTGCGCGTTATTCGGTCCAAAAACCCAATCGAACGAAAATTGAAGTGCTTTCAACAAAAGTGAGTGGACAAAGTAATGGCTTTGGATTTAGCGCACCACAGATCGTTTCTTTTTATGAGAACAATATTGCAATTGGAAACCTGAATCCCCGCGGATTTGTATCTCCAATCGCAAACGGAGCACTAGGATTTTATAAGTATAAATATGAGGGTAGTTTTTTTGAAGATGGAAAGGAGATAAATCGGATCAAAGTTATTCCAAGACGAAAATACGAACCATTGTTCAGCGGCTATATTCAGATCACTGAAGGAGACTGGAGAATTCATAGCGTACAACTGCAATTGACAAAGCAATCTCAAATGGAATTTGTCGATACTCTGCGTATCGATCAGTTGTATGTTCCTTATGACAACGATGTTTGGGTAATAAAATCCCAGGTAATTTATCCTGCTATCAAAATATTTGGGTTCGATGGTTATGGAAGCTTTGTAAATGTGTATTCAAAGTTTTCTGTTAATCCTCCGTTGGAGAAAAAATTCTTTGGCAATACTTACCTGAAGTTCTATGAAGGTTCGAATAAGAAACCTTCCGAATATTGGGATTCGATCAGACCGGTTCCTCTACAGTTAGAAGAAGTGTATGATTATCGCAAGAAAGATTCGCTTGAACAGGTGCGCAAGGATCCACGTTATCTTGACTCCCTGGATAGAAAAAGAAATAAGGTGACTGTGTGGAAACTCTTGTTTTTGGGGCAAAACATCAGCAAGGAAAAGAAAAGGGTAAATATCAATGTTACGCCGGTTATCGAATCGGTTGGCTATAATACTGTGGAGGGATGGTTTCTTAACCTCCGCGGTTCCTGGTTCAAAAGATTGGATACGGTTAGGAGCAGAAGGTCGATCGGAGTTTTTCCGAATATCCGGTATGGTTTTGCCAATCAACATTGGAATGCGTCAGCTGTTGTCAATTATAATTTTGGAAAGAAATATTTCAATTCCATTTCAATTTCCGGAGGTAAAAGGGTTTATCAATTCAACAATCAGAATCCCATTACTTCGTTCGACAATACCATTACCACGCTTTTCTTTGAACGGAATTATATGAAGCTTTATGAGGCATGGTTTGGACGGGTCGCTTATACCAAAGGAATAGGCGAGGGCTTTACAGTTACTGCCAGTTTGCAGTACCAGGATCGACTTCCCCTTGAAAACAGCAGCGATTACAAATTCCGTGATTTCGGTAATAAATTCTTCACGCCGAATTACCCTGTTGAGATCATGAGCGAGAATTTTGCACGACACCAGGCAATGATTGGAACCATCGGAATCAACTGGAGACCCGGCAGCCGCTATATTGAATTCCCTGACCGGATTGTGAATATCGGTTCCCGTTATCCGACATTCAGTTTGAGCTACACGCATGGATTTAATAATATACTTGGAAGTGATATCGATTTTTCAAAATGGCGTTTCGGAATAAATGATAATCTGAATTTGAAATTGGGCGGAACCTTCCAGTATAATATTTCTATCGGTGGCTTCTTACGCAAGGATAGTGTTGCCGTTCCCGATTACAAGCATTTCAATGGCAACCAAATCATCCTTGCAAGCGATTATTTAAACAGCTTTCAATTTCTTCCTTATTACAAATACAGCAATACCAGCAATTTCTTTGCTGAAGCACATGCAGAACATCATTTCAATGGACTGCTTACGAATAAGATTCCATTCTTCAGATCACTCCACTGGCATCTCGTTGGTGGAGCCAATACTTTTTACCTCAACAAAGACAGCTACTATGTAGAACCCTTTATCGGACTCGAAAACATTCTCAAAGTGATCCGCATTGATTTTCTTTGGGGCTTTTTCAAAGGCGAAAAAGCGGCAATGGGAGTGCGGATAGGAATAAGAGGGAAGAGTTCGGGTGGAAGTGGTGATTAGTCGGGAGTCGGAGTCGGGAGTCAGGAGTCTGCTAAATTCGGCCGTTAGGTTTTGTCTAAATTTGAACATTAAGTGGCAATTCTCCTGGTTTTATATTTGCAGATTATAATGAAAGAAATATTAGTATCAAAGGGTGCATGGTTGTATGATAATGTAAAACCTATGCCCGTTCGAATTTATAAATTGAACTACGATTTCTATTTTGAAATGGATCGTGGTTATCATGATGAAGGGCAAAGGCCTGAACTAAATGAATTCGGAGAGCAATTCGTAATCCTGTGGACCGATGCACCTTTTTCGAGAATAGCGGACCCGACCTTGGGTGGTTTAACTCTCGACACCGCAAAAGCCACTGCAGAAAGTATTGTACAACAAAAAATCCAATGGGAGAATTCTTAATGCAAACACTGTCTGCTCCCGACTCCCGACTCTTTACTCCTGACTCCTGACTCCTGACTCCCGACTCCCGACTCTTTCTTATCTTTGGACGTTTAGAATTTCTATGGCGATTCTACATAATCGAGTTTCCCAGGAGGAGCTCAAGCGACGTTTATTGGAAGAAAAGGAACCCCGCGTTACCGTATCGTTTTACCAGTACTTTCCGATCGAGGATCCAAAAGCATTCAGGGACCAATTGTACATTGAATTAAACAAGCTCAGTGTATTTGGCCGTATTTATATTGCGCACGAAGGGATCAATGCACAGGTGAGCATTCCGCAATCCAATTTTGAAAAATTTAAGGATTATCTCTACTCATTTCCTCCATTAAATAATCTCCGGCTGAACAATGCCATTGATGATGATGGAAAATCTTTCTGGGTATTGAAGATAAAAGTCAGGGATAAGATCGTTGCCGATGGTATAAGAGATCAATCTTTCAGCATGGAGAAAAAAGGTCATTACGTGGATGCGGAGCAGATGAATGAATTGATGAATGATCCCGAAACGGTGGTGATCGATATGCGTAATCACTATGAGTACGAGGTAGGGCATTTCGAAAATGCAGTTGAAATACCCAGCGATACATTCCGTGAACAATTGCCAATGGCTGTGGACATGATGAAGGATAAGAAAGATAAGAATATCATCATGTATTGCACCGGTGGTATCCGTTGTGAAAAAGCCAGCGCTTATCTTTTACACAAGGGTTTCGATCATGTTTATCATCTTGAAGGAGGGATCATCAACTACGCAAGGCAGGTAAAAGAAAAAGGATTGGAAAGCAAATTCATTGGGAAGAATTTTGTGTTTGATGACCGTTTGGGAGAACGGGTAACAGAAGATATCATTGCGCATTGTCATCAATGCGGCAAACTATGTGACACGCATATCAACTGTGTAAATGAAGCCTGCCATTTGCTTTTTATACAATGCGAAGAATGTAATAAGAAGTATGAGGCTTGCTGCAGCATCGAATGCCAGGAATTCATTCATCTTCCAATAGAAGAACAAAAAGAATTAAGAAAAGGAATTGATAAAGGAAGAAATATCTTCAATAAATCAAAATCGCGTTTGAGACCTGTGATGAAGAAAAAATAGTTGTTAAGCTTACCTCGGATAAACTACTTCGCTAAACTGAATTATCGGTTGTATATCTGTGTAATTGGGAATATCTCCCTGAAGAGTCTGTGCATTTGGGAAGAACGCATTTTTGAAATCATCAAAAGAATCATAAAGAAAATGGCAGATTGCCGTATAAGGGGGATTGGAATCTGGCAAACCCGCATGTAATCCCTTGTCAACAGTTACGGATTTAATTGCTTTTCCCTGCAGCTGCTCTGAGAGCGGCATATGCTTATTCAAATAATAATCCCAATCGAATTTGCTTCCGTCAATGAATGGATACAGTATTGTGAGTTTGATCATAGTTATGTGTTGAATGTGAACCGGGTTGTAAAATTAATTTATTAACCGCCGATAAATCTATCGACTTAAGGAATGTCGTGTTAACCTTTGTTAGCCTTGTTAACCCTGCATTCCCGCGAAAGCGGGAACAATCCTGCATTCCCGCGAAAGCGGGAACACCCTAAATAAGCGGATGTCGATACAACGCCAATACCAACAACGAAGCAACCATTAAGAAATACAGGCCTGCAAAGACAAATACCTGTCCTTTTTTATTTGCGATATAGTAACCGACAAGAGGCAGGATCTGCAGCGAATGAAGGCCGAAGAAATGAGCCACGCGAAGATCACCATAGATCCGGCTCCAGTTTAGTATCGGCAATCCAGGGCTCCCATCAGGACCTCCAACGGAGTGTGAAAGATTACTGGCCATATATCCTCCTTCAAAAGAAAAAATAACAAAGAAGATAATTCCTAACCTGATTCCCCATAAATAGGACAGGGATATTGAAAACTTTTTCTGACGAAAGAAGAGAATACCCATGTATAGTGTCCAAAAGGTCAGTATCACAATGGCGACACCCATGATATTGAACAACATCATATTGAAGGAAGAGGAGATATTAAAATGTGATATCGTTCCTCTTGCAGCCTGGAAAGAGATAATGAATAATTCAATGCTCATGACAATCACAACTACTAAAGAGTAAATTTTTACTTTACGCTGCGCATCGAGATAGTAAAGGAGCCAGGCCATCGTCCAGGAAAAAATAGCAACGGAAAGAAAGAATTTCAGGGGTTTAATCCACGCATTGATATTTAGAATCTGCGTATCGTCGCGACCAGAAAGTATAACGCACACAAAAGCGCCAAGCCAGCAGAGCCATCCAAAAATGTAGAGTATTCTATTACGGCGTTTTAATTCTGAAAGAAATTTCATTTGGCGTTTTGGTTAAGAGTCAAAAGTTCTCGGAAAAATATCTTCTTGTATAGAAAAGGCGGATGATCAGGTACAACAGCAATCCAATTGGTCCCAGCATAAAGGTCAGGAAAAGGCAGGGAATGATCAGCCAGTGGGTAATATTATATTTCAGGGAATTCTTTTTGATCCAGGCACCTGTCATCAGGTCAAAAGCCAGATAGTGCACCCACCCTGCAGTTACTAAAGTCTTGTTCTGAAATAATTCCATCACCCCATCCAGGCTGCCAAATTTAGAAGCATCCTGCGGGCTGAAGCTTTGAAATATCAGCCATGCATAAACGATGCAGAATAGTGTAATAATGGTTCCAATCAACACGCGGTCAAAATGAAACCATAGAGGTGAGGCAATCAGTATGATCAACCAACCGATCATTGCAATAGTATTGCATAGCTGAAAAATGGATTCGGGGGTCATAGCGTTTGGCGTTTGGTGTTTGGTGTTTGGCGTTTTTTCCCGGGGACTTGTCATCTCGAGCCCGGTTAATCAAGGCATCTTCTCATACCGGTATTCCGGGCAAGAGATCTGCACAATTAGCATCTTACCGCGATTGAGAAATGAAGTAGTCTTAAGCAATCTTTTCCAATGAGGCAATAATTCTTCTAAAAGTCTCTTGCTCGCTTAATGTTTGCGGTTTGAATTTCTCTCCGATCACCTTTTCATACAATTCAATATACCTTTTGGAGATTGTATCGACCCAATCATCACCCATTGCAGGAACTGTTTGGCCTTCTTTGCCCATGAAGTTATTTGCAATCAGCCATTCCCTTACGAATTCCTTGCTCAATTGCTTTTGTCTTTCTCCCTTTGCCTGTCTTTCTTCAAATCCATCAGAATAAAAATATCGGGATGAATCTGGTGTATGTATTTCATCCATCAGATAAACCTCATCTCCAATCTTTCCAAATTCATATTTCGTATCGACGAGGATCAATCCTTGTTTTGCTGCAATCTCTTTTCCACGCGCGAAAAGTTTTAATGCATAATCCGAAAGAACTTTCCAATCTTCAGCAGTAGCCAGGCCTTTTGAAATAATATCCTTGGCAGAAATATCCTCATCATGTCCCTGTTCGGCCTTTGTTGAGGGAGTAATGATGGGAGAGGGGAAATAATCATTCTCTTTCATTCCCTCCGGGAATGCAACGCCGCACAATTCCCTTTTACCAGATTGATAAGTTCGCCACGCATGACCGGTAAGGTTTCCTCTTACTACCATTTCAATCTTAAAGGGCTTGCATTTTTTCCCTATTGAAACATTCGGAGCCGGTACATCAAGCAACCAGTTTGGACAAATATCGCTGGTGGCTTCGAGCATCCAGGCAGCGATTTGATTTAGGACCTGTCCTTTGAAAGGAATGGGCCGGGGCAGGATCACATCGAAAGCAGATATACGATCTGAAGCGATCATCACGAGCCATTGATCAGCCAGGGTATAAACGTCCCTAACCTTACCGCGGTAAAAATTTGTCTGCTGCGGAAATTGAAAAGATTTCATGGCCCGAATATACTGTTGACGCAGGAAAAATGACGAGAATCAAGCTAGGTAAATGTTAACAAAATCAACGCGAACTGTTTAAAAATTAAATTTTTACAAACCCCCCTGAATATGTATTTTGCTATTCACATTGAATTACCTAAAACTACCATTATGAGAAGAAGCTACCGTTTTTTGGCGGCTTTAATAATGATTGCTATTGCCCCTGTTGCTGCCCTCGCTCAAACACCAACTACCACCACCATTTCCGGTAATGTACGTAATAGTGCTACCAAGGAAATTGTTCCCTCGGTTTCGGTAACGGTCAAGGGTACCAACGAAGGAGTTTACACCGATGATAAAGGAAATTTCAAACTGGTTACCACTCAAAAGCCTCCGTTCACTCTCGTTATAAGTTCGGTCAGTTTTGCGACACAAGAGGTGGTTGTGAATAACGCCGCCGATCTTGTGCAGGTAGACTTTGTTCCAGACCCAACCATGGGCACTGAGGTAGTAGTATCCGCAACGCGCTTGCCCCAAAGAATTATAGAGTCTCCGGTATCAATTGAACGTGTTGGTTTAACTCAAATTCGTGTTGCCCCAGCTGCTACTTACTACGATGTATTGTTCAATGTTAAGGGCGTCGACCTTACTACATCCAGCCTAACATTTAAAACTGTTGGAACCCGCGGATTCAATGGAAGTGGTAATGTGAGATTTAACCAGATCATGGATGGAATGGATAATCAAGCACCAGGTCTAAACTTCCCTGTTGGTTCGGTAATCGGATTAACTGAACTGGATGTTGAAAGCATGGAATTATTACCCGGTGCCTCATCGGCCTTATACGGCCCTGGAGGAATGAACGGAACCTTGTTGGTTTACAGCAAGAGCCCATTCAAATACCAGGGACTAAGCTTCCAGGCAAAAACTGGGATAATGCATACGGATAAAAGTCAAAGGGCAAATGTTTCTCCTTACTTCGACTGGAGTTTCCGTTGGGGTAAAGTAATTGGGGAAAAATTCGCTTTTAAGATAGGAGCACAATTGATTCAGGCGAAAGACTGGCTGGCAAGGGACTCAACAAATTATGCGCGCAGTGGCACTTCAGGAAATGTAAAAGCAGGAACAAGATTGACAGATCCTAATTACGATGGAGTGAATGTATATGGCGATGAAACGAGTGTTGATATCCGTCCTTTCATTCAGGGTGCAATTGCTGCTAATCCTGGTTTAGGAACATTCATGAATCAATTCCTCACATCTCCTCAAAATGTTTCCCGGACAGGATATGCCGAGAGAGACGTAATCAATCCAAACTCAATAAACGTTAGGATCTCCGGAGGACTTTATTATAAGCTCACCAATTCGATTGAAGTTTCATTAACCGGCTTTTGGGGATCTGGTAATACAGTTTATACCGGCGCAGAACGATATAACCTGAGGGATCTGAAAATGGGCCAATACAAACTTGAATTCAAGCATCGTAACTGGCTTGTTCGCGCCTATACTACACAAGAAAATTCAGGACAATCATATGCTGTAACAACCACAAGCAGGATTTTCAATGAAATGTGGAAGCCAAGTTATAATCCTGCAAACGCTGCAGGAAGCTGGTATCCTCAATACACAGCCGGATTCGTAGGAACTTCTGCCGCTGTCTTTCAAAGCGTACTAGCATCAGGAGGGACTGTTCAACAGGGACAAGCAGCGGTGGCAGCTGCGGCATTGCAATCGCATAACAATGGACGCGCAACGGCGGATGTAGGCAGACCCGTAGCCGGATCTCAACAATTCAAAACATTATTTGACCAGGTTCGTTCAACCCCAATTCCCAATGGAGGTCTGTTTGTTGACAGAACTGATCTTTGGGTTGGAGAAGCTCAATACAATTTCACTGAGCATATCAAGTTTGCTGAAATTATTGTTGGAGGCAACTACAAAAAATACATACTCAATTCAAACGGAACTCTGTTTGCAGATAAACCTGGCGATCCAATTCCAATCACTGAATACGGTGGATATGCACAGATCTCAAAAAAATTCTTTAAAAACGATCTATTGCGATTAACAGCATCTGGTCGTTTTGATAAGAATGAAAATTTTGAAGGAAGATTTACTCCAAGGGTCACTGCGGTAGTTCAGCCTGCAAAGAATCATAATATCCGTTTATCTTATCAAACGGCTTATCGTTTCCCAACGACCCAGCAGCAATGGATCGACTTGTTGGTCAGTGGTGGCGTGAGACTGCTTGGTTGTAATGAATTCTTCATTGGAAAATATAATTTGATCAGCAACCCGGTGTTCACATTGGAAAGTTTGATGCCGCCAAGTACAACACCGGTTCAATACACCCCGAGCCAGGTTAAGCCAGAAAGCGTTACATCGTTTGAAATAGGTTATAAGTCCCTTATCGGCAAAAAACTGCTTATTGATATCTATGGCTACTGGGGTACGTATGAAAACTTCATTAGCCGCAGGACCGTGGTTCAGGGAAAGAACGGACCTACAGATCTTCCAGATCCCACCAAATGGAATATTTATTCTTTGGTGGTTAATTCATCAGCAGAAGTGACTACGAATGGTTGGGGAATCGGCGCTGAATATTTATTCCCAAGAAATTTCTCAGCTGGTTTCAATGTAACTTCTGATGAATTGGCAGATATCCCACCTGAATTCCAATCAGGATTTAATGCTCCCAAACTTCGCGTGAACATGACTCTTGCAAATTCAGGATTTGGAGATGACAAAAAACTTGGCGCAGCTATTACATGGCGTTGGCAGGATGAAATTATGTGGGAGTCTGATTTCGCTACAGGAAATGTTCCTTCCTTTTTTACAATGGATGCGCAGGTGAGCTATAAGCTTCCGGCAAAACGTTCAATCTTTAAATTAGGAGCAACTAATATCTTCAACAAATACTATCAATCGGCTTTTGGTAACCCGCAAATTGGTGGGTTATACTATATAAGCTTTGGATACAATGTATTCTAATCGTTTTTTTATTGTGATGGATTAATAAGACAAGGGCCCGGTTCGTCCGGGCCCTTACTATTTTATATTTTATATTTCAAATTGCATTTTAGTTCGAGATAGGAATAAGGAACCATTCACCATTGACCATTCACCATTCACCATTGACCATTCACCATTCACTACTTGATCGTATAACGAATGGCAAGACCTCCCCATCCGCTTTCAAAGTAAGCATAGTTAATGATGTTGAATGAAGGCTGCCAGTCAAGGCTGATATTGATAGGTGCGCCGGTGAACTTGTAATCGAGACCGATTACCCCGTCGATACCCAATGCAATACCCCCTTCACGATCTGGATATCGATCGTTCCAGTGGTCATTAAAGAAGCCGACGTGGGCACCGGGTCCGAGATACCATCTGAGGCCTGGCGCTCCATTGAATTCACCGTGTATTTCATATAAACCGGTCAAACGGAAGCCATCTCTCCAGAAATATAAAAGTCCTTCAAGCGCACGATCATCGCGTGTAAAATGCTTAAGTGTTATAGCGCCGGGATAGAATTTAACTCCGACTGCGGTGGTGTAACTTGACCCCTCAGCTTGCGCAAAACTCTGAGTGGACGCCATCAAACCAATACTTAACACTAACAAAGGGGCATAGATCCTTTTCATGGGGATGTTTAAGCATCCTAATGTAAATTTTGTGCCAAAAACACTAAATATTTAATTTCCAACTGCTTTGATATCAACTGCTGTGGAAAACATGAGCCAGATCAAGGAACTTATGTTAAATAGCAACCCTGATATCTACAGACGGCTGACTGATTAATTGACTCGAACAGGCCGCCCAACCGCTAATCAGATAAGCCTCATAATTCAATACAGCTTCTGGTTTGGCAATCCTACATCGACAGATAAAGCTATTGTTATTCCTGTATTTTTGAAGGCATTACAAATGGACTTTATCTCACTGTATGGCAGTACTCCTCACGATCGTCATCTTTATTTTAGGATATCTAGCGATAGCTTTCGAACATTCCCTGAAACTCAACAAGGCAGCTTCTGCTTTGATAACAGGTGTGCTTTGTTGGACTATTTACGTTGTACAAAGTCCGGACGCCGAACCCGCAACTCATGAACTATTGGATCACCTTGGAGAAATAGCATCGATATTATTCTTTCTATTAGGTGCAATGACAATTGTTGAATTAATTGATTTGCATAATGGGTTTGACAATATCAGTCAAAGAATACGCACTACTTCAAAATCAAAGCTTGTATTGATCATAACAGTACTGACATTTTTCTTGTCTGCAATACTGGATAATCTTACTACCGCAATTGTAATGGTTTCTTTGTGTTCGAAATTATTGCGTGAAAAGAAAGATAGACTTTGGTTTACTGGACTAGTTGTAATCGCCGCGAATGCTGGAGGAGCCTGGTCGCCTTTAGGGGACGTGACAACAACAATGCTTTGGATTGGTGGACAAATTACCGCTTCAAATATTATCAAGGCACTCATATTGCCCAGCCTTGCGGTTGCAATAATCCCTTCAATCCTCATTTCGTATCGATTCCGCGGGCAAACCATAATCCCAATGGAAAAACCATTAAGTACTGCAAATGAAAAAAGGCATGGGATGATAATGTTATTTTCTGGCGTTGGACTACTCTTATTTGTGCCTTTATTTAAAACCATCACCCATCTTCCGCCATTCATGGGTATGCTGCTTGCACTGGGTCTGATATGGATCATTACAACCTTTCTTCATAAAGGAAAAGACGAGGCAGAGCGTTTTACTGTCGCCAATGCATTAGAAAAAATTGATACCCAAAGCATACTTTTTTTTCTGGGTATTTTACTTGCCGTTTCTGCCTTACAATCATTTGGCATACTAAGCGACCTTGCAACCCAATTAAACAGTTATTTGAAAAATGATTATTTGATTGGAACGGCACTTGGGCTATTGTCGGCTATTGTTGATAATGTCCCTTTAGTCGCGGCATCACAGGGAATGTACGATCTGACAACTTATCCAACTGATCATGCCTTCTGGGAGTTTCTGGCGCTTACAACCGGCTGCGGAGGCAGCACCCTGATTATTGGCAGCGCCGCTGGCGTTGCAGTAATGGGCATGGAAGATGTTAAATTTGGTTGGTATCTGAAGAATATTGGCTGGCTTGCTTTATTAGGATTGGCCGCCGGCATATTGATATTCATTCTTCAACAACAAGTATTTTGACTTTAAGAAGAGAAAGGATTCCCATGGTTTGCAGCCATTCTTTGCTCCCCACTCCTGACTCCCTCCCGATATCTATCGGGATAATCACTACCTTTGCGGCCGCATGAAAACAAGGAGTTTAAAGAAGGATAAGGTCAATATTATCACGCTGGGTTGCAGCAAGAATATGGTGGATAGCGAAGTGCTTAGCGGCCAGCTAAAAGCAAATGATATTGACGTGGTGCATGAGAACGGAAAACTCGATCACAATATCGTGGTGGTGAATACCTGCGGTTTTATTGATAAGGCAAAGGAAGAATCAGTAAACACGATCCTCGACCAGGTGCTGTTGAAAAAGAAGGGGAAATTGGACAAGGTCTATGTAACGGGATGTTTGAGTCAACGGTACCGGGATGATCTTGAGAAAGAAATTCCCGAGGTCGATGCCTGGTTCGGCACGATGGAACTGCCGCTAATGCTGAAGCAATTCGATGCGGATTATAAAACTGAATTGCTTGGTGAAAGATTGCTGGCTACTCCAAAACATTATGCCTACCTGAAAATTTCAGAAGGTTGTAACCGTACATGCTCATTTTGTGCCATTCCCTTGATGCGGGGAAATCACATTAGCCGTCCGATTGAAGAATTAGTAAGGGAAGCCGAGAATCTCGTGCGCATGGGCGTTAAAGAAGTCATGCTGATTGCGCAGGAACTTACTTATTACGGTTTGGATATTTATAAGAAGAGAATGCTGGCTGACCTGCTTCATCGGCTTGCAGATGTAAAAGGATTGGAATGGATCCGCCTTCATTATGCCTACCCGCATAAATTCCCACTTGAAGTATTGGATGTAATGCGTGAAAGAGAAAATATCTGTAACTATCTCGATATGCCGCTTCAGCATGCTGCAAACAATATGCTCACTGCAATGCGCAGGCAGATCACAAGGGAAGAAATGGAAGACCTTATCGCTACAATACGTGAAAAAGTTCCAGGGATTTGTTTGCGTACTACATTGATTGCAGGATTCCCCGGGGAAACCTTAGATGATGTGGAAGAACTGAAAATATTCCTGCAAAAACAAAGATTTGATCGCGTTGGCATATTCACTTATTCTCACGAAGAAGGCACCTCGGCCTTCAATTTAAAAGATAATATACAAGCCGGGGAAAAGGAACGCCGCGCGAAAGACATCATGGAAGTGCAACAGGAGATCAGCTATGAACTGAACCAGCAAAAAATCGGCAAGACATTCAAAACCCTCATCGATAAAAAAGAAGCCGGCCGCTATCTCGGTCGCACCGAATTCGACAGCGTTGAAGTTGACAATGAAGTCGTGATCAATTCTGATAAGAAACTGCCGATAGGAGAGTTTGTGAATGTGAAGATCACAAAAGCGTTTGACTACGATTTAGAAGGAGATGTAGCCTAAGTGCTGTGCCGGGCGTCCCCGCCCGGCATTTCGCGATATGAAACCTCTTTAATAAAAAAGGCTGTAACATCATGTGGAAACACAAGGTTTCCATTTTGCCAGAGCCGGGCGAGGACGCCCGGCACAGCGTCCGAAGTTGAAACCTTGTCATACCCACGATTTCTAAACTTTTCACGAACCGAAATTGTAAATTAGGATTCCAAAATACTTGCAATGGTGTCTATTGCCGAAGCACGCAAACTTGCACTCTCATTCGAAGAAACCGACGAGCATCCTCACTTCGATCGGAAAGCCTTTCGTGTAAAGAAGAAAATATTCGCTACGGTTTCAGAAAAAGATAAAACACTTAACCTAAAGTTCACTCCGCTCGATCAATCCGTGTTTTGTGCGTTTGATAATACAGTTATCTATCCGGTGCCGGGAGGCTGGGGCAAACAAGGATATACAACCGTAAATCTGAAGAAAGTTCGAAAGTCAATGCTACTCGATGCTTTAACTACTGCTTACTGCAATGCCGCCCCGCCGAAGTTGAAGGCAAAGTATTTCAAAGGATGAAGCGTGTATTGTACTGTTCCGCTGTTCTTCTGTTCCTCTGTTCTTCTGTTCCTCTGTTCTTCTGTTCCTCCGTTCTTCTGTTCTTCTGTTCTTCTGTTCTACTGTTCTACTGTTCTACTGTTCTTCTGTTCTTCTGTTCAATTGCGACTTATGGAAATTTGTTTCATCACAAGATCTCCATTCGCCGTCACCCCCATTACCGTCACTGTATAGGTCGTCTTTGCATCTGCGGTATAGAAACTAATTTTCGCTTTCCCAGTTTTATCAGTCCATACCGATCCATTCCAGTAAACAGTTGAGCGATTGTCTTTGAATTCGGCTTCCTTAATTTTTTCATTTGAATAGTCGGGCATATAAAATTCCGGACTGATATGATAGCCCTTTGGATAGAACGTGATAGCATTCTTCAGATCGTTTGAAGCATATTGTGGCTGTCCTGTTTTAATGATGATCACACCGTTTGCTCCTCTTGTACCATATTGAGCCGCTTCTCCACCTGTAAGCACTTCGATATAGTCAATTATGTTTGGAGGAATACTGTTCAGGTAATTCACCACGCCGCCACCAGCTACCGCCTGAACACCATCGACGATTACCAATGGCTCAATATTATCATCAAGAATACCCGCATTATCGAATGTTGGTGTTCCCCCTCTTATGGTAAGGTTACCACTGACCATCATCACACCCGGAACCATCTTCACTGCATTAGCAGTGGTTGACTGCTCAAATTTTGAAAGTTGTTCCCGCGTAATCACATGAGAGAATTTATTTCGCTTTCCATACTTGTCTTCAGTGGTTTTCTTTCCTTTTACCGTAATTGATTGCAGCCATCCCCGGGTATTTCCGATGAGAAAACTATCTACATTATTTTTTTTGAATAATTGTACCCCGGTATTTATTTGTGCCTCAGAGCTGCATTCGGCCGACCATGTAGTATTTTCTGACGGAGACCTTGTTGAAGGAGTATCCAATTTCAATAACAAGTCCTGTTTATCAATTTTTGTATTTGCTAGCTGTATATAGAATAGTGTACTATCAAAGAAATTAAGATTACCAAAATTAAAATTACCAGCAGCATCCGTAGTGTCCGTCCGAAACAAGCTCGGGTTTTTCGGGGAAATAAGACTGACTGTTTCGTTCGCTAACGGTGTATTCTTGTACAGAAGCCTTCCCCTGATTGAAAGAACGCTATCCAGGGTTTTGTCATTTGGACCTTTCGTATGTGTTGATCATTTCCTGTTAATAAGATCAGATCTACAATATCCTGGCGTAAGCCTGAATTATGTCCTGCTATACACGCGATGCTTTCAATACCTGTTTTATTAATGAAATTGTAATCAACTATCGAAGGCAATTGGCTTGCGGGACTCACCATGTTGTTATCAGTAACAGATACTGACAGCACCCCAACCAATGGTTTGCCCGATTTATCCATCAGTGAAATATCAATTGATGCCGTGCTTCTTTGATAGTACTGGGTCTTATTCGGTGTAACGTTAACCTGGATATCCTTATCAACCCAAACCCTTCTTCTGCTTACTTCGTTTTGCTGTTCATCAAACAAATAAAAATCAGCTATGCCTTCAGGAAAGTTTGCCACGGGAATGTCCACTTTATACATCCCTGCACCAATGCTTGCAAATGCAACTCTTCCTCTTGAAACTCCAATCAAATAGGTACCGGCTTTTCTTTCATACAAAGGATCACTTAAGCCAATCCGAAAACTGATCCGCTGGCTATCCTGTTTTATTAGTGCCAATTGATAGGCATTATTACTCAATGCAGGCAGATCAATTGTGAGTTCCGATTGATCGGGTTTCTTCAGGATTGCGCGGTACTTTCTGTTCTTATATGGGTTGAACACGAATTTGCCCAGTCCATTCGAAGCTGTTTGAAAACTTGCCACGACTGTATCCCGGTTATCTTTTATTATTCCATTCACTGCCCCCGGTTTTCCTTCAGCATCTGTTGCTTTTACTGCAACTATACAGTCGACCCCGTTGATCAGGTTTCCTCCTTCAGGATAGAAACGGATAATATTCTTTTCAATTCCTGCTGCTTTCCACCTGCGAACAAATTTTGTATTCACCGCTCCCTGATCTGGATTGATAATATAAATCGGAAGGATAAAAGATTCTGGCGCATCTGCGGGCAGTAGGTTGGAATATGCGCGGAGATAGTAATTTCCTTCATTCAATTTTGGCGGCAGTCTGAATCCACCACCAAGTTCCAGTTCGCGTGAATACAGGTGCACCTGATCAATAAGTTTCATTTCCTCATTCAAAAGGTCGACATAAATGATCCGGCTATGACTGGAAGGCAGTTGAGATTGCTGGTTTAATAAGTATGCCCTGAACCAAAGCGTCGTACCAGCCAAATGATAGGGCTTATCAATATGCAAATAGATCATTTCCTTATTCGACTGAAGGGAAGTCACCAGTTTCGCAGCGATCTGATCTAGTACAGCTTGTCTATCGCCCTGAGAAAAAACGGTGCAAGCCGAAAACAGCAACCCTGCATAACACAGGTATGGCAAGAACTTTCGCATATTGGGTGGTTTGTCTTGAAGAATCCCTTTAGAGACTCATTTTTGATAATAATTCGCTGCTTTGAAGGTAAAGAACTGTTTGGAGTTTGGCGTTTGACGTTTGGAGTTCTTTAGCCTAAGAATCTTAAAAAATTATCAAATCGCCGACTTGTAAGACAAATCTGTGACCAAACAACTCCAAACGCCAAACCTCCAAACTGCTCCATATCTTTGAAAAAAAACTTCAATATGTCATTCAAATGGAAGGGTGTATTTCCCGCGCTTACTACCAAATTCACAGCAAATGATGAATTGGATCTTCCTTTATTCGCAAAAAACCTCGAAGCCCAGCTTGATGCGGGAGTCGATGGGATTATCCTGGGTGGAACGCTTGGCGAAGCCAGCGTACTTACAATTGCAGAAAAAGAGAAGCTGGTAAAATTCGCGGTTGAAAAAACACAAGGAAAAGTTCCTGTCGTTCTCAATATTGCCGAAGGTTCTACCCGCGAAGCAATCAAGCAGGCTGAATACGCTCTTGCGTGGGGCGCGAAGGGTTTGATGATCCTGCCACCTATGCGATATAAATCTGATCATCGCGAAACAGTTACTTATTTCAAAACAGTAGCCAGCAATACAAATCTTCCAATGATGATCTATAATAACCCGGTTGATTATAAGATTGAGGTTACACTGGATATGTTTGAAGAACTAGCCGAAAGCAAAAATATCGGAGCCGTTAAAGAATCTACCCGTGACGTGACGAATGTAACGCGGATGATCAACCGTTTTGGAGACCGGTTCAAGATCTTGTGCGGTGTAGATACACTCGCGCTTGAAGAATTATTATTGGGAGGAGATGGTTGGGTAGCCGGACTGGTTTGCGCATTCCCACGCGAGACTGTTGCAATCTATCGTCTAGCCAAAGCAGGTAAGATCGAAGAAGCAAGAAATATCTATCGCTGGTTCATGCCTTTACTTGAACTGGATATTCATCCCAAACTGGTACAATACATCAAACTCGCTGAAAGCAGAGTTGGAATTGGATCGGAATATGTGCGTGGTCCACGATTGACATTGATTGGGGAAGAAAGGGAAAGGGTTTTGGAGATTATTGATGAAGGAATAAGAACGAGACCCCAAATTGAACAAAGAGTTGCTGAATCTGTTTAAAGGTTCCGAACCCTAAAGAAGCATCTTACCAAGTTCTCGGAGAATCACAGGGTTCGGAACCCTTTTTGCGGAGAAGCTCCAGGGATAGAGTTCCGAACCCTGTAAGAGGCCGAGAATTTGCGAGAAGCCTCTTTAGGGTTCGGAACTAATCAAATAACAAGCAATGTACACCGACAACACAATCCAGGAAATTGACAGCATACTTCAAGAATCCTGGACTGCCTTTCACGAATACCGCAAGCTTCCATTAACTCGACGCTCGGAATTTATGCATGCAATTGCAGCTGAACTCGAAAATTGCGGCGACGAATTGATCAAAGTGGCAATGGAAGAAACAAATCTTCCTGAAGCAAGACTACGCAATGAAAGAGCAAGGACTATTTTTCAATTAAATAGCTATGCGGATGCATGTCAGGAAGGACATTGGTTGGATGCAAGAATTGATACGGCGATTCCAGATAAAACTCCACCCAAGCCTGACATAAGAAAAATGCTTGTTCCGCTTGGACCTGTTGTAGTATTTGGATCCAGCAATTTTCCATTTGCATACTCAACAGCTGGCGGTGATACGGCCTGTGCATTCGCAGCAGGTTGCCCTGTAATAGTTAAAGCACATCCCGCACATGCACGCACATCTACAATGGTCGCTGAAGCAATTGAGAAAGCAGCATTAGCAAATGGATTACCGAGAGGAATATTCGCGCATGTTTATGGAGCTTCATTTGAAGTTGGAAAAGCATTGGTAACGCATCCACTGACCAAAGCGGTTGGATTTACCGGCTCATATATTGGAGGAAAACAATTGTTTGATTGGGCAAATCAAAGAAAAGAACCAATTCCGGTGTTCGCTGAAATGGGAAGCATCAATCCTGTTTTTCTTCTACCGGAAAAATTAAGAACTGCTGCTGCAGATCTTGCGAAAATGTATGCAGGTTCAATCACACTTGGGGTTGGACAATTCTGTACCAATCCGGGTTTAATTGTTGGAATAGAAGGGGAGGAGTTGGAAGTTTTTATTAAAGAACTTGCAATTGAAATGCAAAAAGTTGCTCCTGCTAACATGCTTCATGCGGGTATTGCAAAAAGTTATTCCGATAAAAAATCTAAAGCACTTGCTCAACCTGATGTGGAAACTATTGCGACGGCTACTTCTTCACCAAAGGAAAACCAGGGTGAAGCAGTACTTGCGTCTGCAAGTGGAAGAGCATTTTTGAACAATCCAGTTTTGCATCAGGAAGTATTTGGACCATATTCAATTATTATCCGTTGCAAGGATGAAAAGGAAATGCTCGATGTCGCGCTTAACCTCGAAGGCCAATTGACTGGCACATTAATGGCTACAGAAAACGATATTAGAAATAATGATGAACTCGTAGAAGCAGTCAAGAATTTCTGCGGTCGATTTATTTTGAATGGAGTACCTACTGGTGTTGAAGTCTGCATGAGCATGCATCATGGCGGACCATTTCCAGCAACAACAGATAGCCGCTTCACTTCCGTTGGTGCCGATGGCATCAGAAGATTTGCAAGACCAATCGCTTTTCAAAACTGGCCAGATAGTTTACTGCCGGAAGAATTGAAAAATGGAAACCCACTTGGTATTTGGAGAACGGTGAATAATGTCTTCACGAAAGATATTGTCTGAATTCTCTGCGTCCTGCGCTTACACCCTCAAGCTCGTCATTCCCGCGGTTTGATTTAGGGAAACTCACGACAAAAGGCAAACAAGCGGGAACCCCCTACAAACTTGTTAGAACCATTTGGCTTTAGTAAAATTAGTTGGTAGGGGGTCCCCGCTTGGTTACCTCATTTCAGAAGTCTCTAAGATTGCACCGCGGGGATGACGAGCGTAAGAGTGTAAGCGCAGAATACGCATAGAAAATTACAAGGAATAACGAAATTACTATTCCAAAACTGAAGCTACCGGAAAGTCTTCCTTCATAAATCTATAAGAAAAGTAACCGCTGATAAGTGTAGCTATAATAAAGTAAGCGAGAATCAACAAGCTTATCCCTGGCATAAGT
Source organism: uncultured Chitinophagaceae bacterium (assembly GCA_963728145.1). Taxonomy (GTDB): domain Bacteria; phylum Bacteroidota; class Bacteroidia; order Chitinophagales; family Chitinophagaceae; genus CAVSJA01. Next base: position 535,034 of record CAVSJA010000001.1, read on the forward strand.
CTGATCCGCACCAAACCAATCACCTTGCCGGAATATGATCGCGATTCCGAAAACATTCTTCAACGATTCCCAAATTATTGCATAAGGACTGCGATCCATTAATTCAGTGAAAGAATAGACATACAAAAAGATAAATGCGCCGTAGATGAACATCCCCGGGGTTCCAATCTGCGCGATATTTCCAAAGAAGTAGCTGATGAGCAGCAAGACAACAGTGATCTGGATCCAACTCCAAACAAGTAGACCCTTTGTATATTTAGGATCGTATTTCTGGAAATTGTGAACGTCTTCAATCTTATAAACAGGATATTTTTCATTTACATCCTGCGGTCTCCATCCTGTTGGCATGAACCAGATTCTTACTTTATCCCACCAGCTCTTCGTTCTCCACGCATCTTTACCAAGTAGCCAAACATGCTGGAAATTTATCTTGATCGGGTTCCATGTAGCAGCTGGCCTCGTGATCCCATAAACACAGGGTTTATCCGGTAATTCTGCCTGAAAGGTTCCAAAAAGTTTATCCCAGAAAATAAATATCTGCGAAAGATTCTTGTCCAGGTATTCCGGGTTGATCGCATGATGTACACGATGATGGGAGGGAGTAACGATGATCTTCTCAAGGAACCCCATTTTTTTTATATGCTGCGTATGATACCAGAATTGAGCGAATAAATGTAAAGGAGCAATAACTGCAATGACATTTACAGGAACCCCAACCAATGCCGCCGGCAATAAAAGAAACGTAAAGAATTCAAAAAATGAAGAAATACTTTGACGCAACGCGCAGGCCAGATTGAATTCTTCGCTGCTATGGTGAATTATATGCCGGTTCCAGAATATATTTATATGGTGGCTCCAGCGATGGACCCAATAGCCCTGGAAATCCAACACAAAAAAAGCGATCACGTAGGTCCAGATCGTGGATTTGATTTCGAAGATTGCAAGATGTTTTACCATCCAACTGTAACCGATAATCCCGATGCTTATTTTGAGCACATCCTTGGTTACGTTGGTAATGCCGGAACTAAGGCTGGAGATCATATCCATATTCCGGACCGTATCCCTGCCCTTGTACCAGCCATACCACTTTTCAAACAAAACCAGGAAAAGAAAGGCCGGCATGGCAATCAGAAGTATTTTACCGTAGGTTTCCATACTTAACTTGCAGTTGCAAATTTAAAAATATTAATGTGGGTTTACTAAAATCTGAAAAACAAAACCGGGCGCCTGAGCCAGACCAAAAATCCGTCTCGGTTTTTGACTGTATCGATGCCCATACCTGCGGAAACCCGGTGAGACTCGTAAAATCGGGGGGTCCCCGCTTACGCGGGGATGGCATGAGCGAAAAGCGACAGCATTTTCTCAAAGAATACGATTGGATAAGAAGAGGGTTGATGTTTGAGCCCCGCGGCCATGACATGATGAGTGGAAGCATTCTTTATCCGCCCCACGATCCTCAAAATGATATTGCGGTATTATTTATTGAAACAAGTGGCTGCCTCCCTATGTGCGGACATGGAACCATTGGAACTATTACTATTGGAATTGAAGAAGGATTGATTGAACCAAAAACTCCAGGATTTGTGCGTATGGAAGCGCCAGCAGGTTTGGTCAATATCGAATACAGGCAGGAAGGTGACAAAGTGAAATCGGTGAAGCTTACCAATGTGGTTTCATTTCTCGCAGCATCTGAAATCACTGCTGAATGCCCAGAATTAGGTGAATTGGTGATGGACGTTTCTTATGGCGGAAATTTTTATGCTATCGTTGATGTACAAAAGAATTTCAAAGGACTCGAACATTATCCCGCGGATAAATTAATTGCATGGGCAAGGGAATTGCGCAAAGCGATAAACGCGAAATATGAATTTGTACATCCGAAGGATCCAACCATCAATGGTTGTTCGCATATTTTATGGGCCGGTGCTGTGCTCGATAAAAATTCAACCGCACGTAATGCTGTTTTCTATGGGGATAAAGCCATTGATCGTTCTCCTTGCGGAACGGGCACTTCAGCCAGGATGGCCCAATGGTATGCAATGGGAAAATTGAAAAAGGGCGACGAGTTTATTCACGAAAGCATTATCGGCAGCAAGTTTATCGGAAGAATTGAAGAAGAAACGACTATCAATGGCAAGGCCGCCATTCGCCCTTCAATTGAAGGATGGGCGAGGATCTATGGATACAATACGATTACAATTGATCCTAATGATGATCCTTATGCGTTCGGGTTTCAGGTGGTTTGAGGGGATGAAGCTTGGCAAAAGAATTAGACATTCAGAGTTGATTTTTATTAATTCCAAAGAAATATGCTCACATTGCTGAAATTCATAACAGAGAATCTCGCATTCCTATTTGGAGACCCCAACTTTAGATTCACCAATTCAGTTTCAACTGATGAGAACGGAGACGCGATGATTGAGTTTCAAAATGCGGATTTGTTTATCCAATGCATTAGAGATAGAGCAGAAATATCGATCTATATCGGAAATAACAATTTTCGTGACCATTTCTTCGAGTTATCCGAGTTATTCCAAATCTTAAAAGAGGACGCTGCTCCTAATGAGACAACTCGCGAGAATCTGGTCAAGTTTTTTCATAATAATTTTGACCGAGTACGAAATCTTCTAACTGAAGACTTTCAATTAGCAGTTGAGAAAAAAAATTTGATCAGGAAGGAAGACTTGCTAAAACTCGGTTACAAAAAAGGTTAAGCAATCTTCCAACAAACCTATGAAGTAGAATTTCATATATTAGCCTAAATCTCCGCGGACATGAAGAAAAACCTAACGTTTGTTGTCGCTATTTTAGTTGCAGCCGGTGTTCAGGCTCAGGATCCTTTCCTGAAATTCGAACCGGTAAGTTTTTCCAAAGTCAATATCACTGATAAATTCTGGAAACCCAAGATGGATAAGGTTGCAACAGCTACTTTGACTGCCTGCATTTATCAAACCGAAACCAAGACAGCCCGTATCAGAAATTTTGAAAAAGTTGCACGCAATAAGGGAGAGAAACACGAAGGTATTTTTTATGATGACTCAGATGTGTTCAAAGCACTCGAAGCAATTGCCTATTCTTTGAAATATCGTCCCAATAAGGAGCTGGAGCAAAAAGCGGACGAATGGATAGATAAGATCGCGGCAGCACAACAGCCTGATGGATATCTCAATACATTTTATACGTTGAATCAACCCGATAAGCGATGGACTGATATGAGCATGCACGAAGATTATAACGGAGGCCATATGATCGAAGCTGCCGTTGCTTATTTCAATGCCACTGGAAAAAGAAAATTCCTTGATGTTTCTATTCGCTGGGCAAATCATTTTGATTCCCTATTTGGTCCTGGTAAACAGCACTGGGTAACCGGGCACCAGGAATTGGAACTTGCATTGGTGAAGTTGTACAAAGTGACAAAAGATGAAAAATATTTGAAGCTTGCGCATTGGTTATTGGAAGAAAGAGGACATAAACTCGCGAAAGGATATACCTGGACTGATTGGAAGGATACTGCATATGCACAGGATGTTGTGCCGGTTAAAGATCAAAAAGAAATAACCGGCCATGCGGTAAGAGCAATGTATATGTACACCGGAGCCGCGGATGTGGCGGCATTAACAGGTGATGAAGGCTACATGCGAGCCATGCGAACGGTATGGGAAGATGTTGTGTATCGCAACATGTATATCACCGGTGGAATTGGCTCTGCCGGAAGCAATGAAGGATTCTCTGTCGATTATGATCTTCCCAACGAACAAGCCTATTGCGAAACCTGCGCCTCTGTTGGTATGGTTTTTTGGAATCAGCGTATGAATGCATTGACAGGTGAATCTGAGTATATCGATGTATTGGAAAGAAGTCTGTACAATGGCGCATTGGATGGTTTGAGTTTAAGTGGGGACAGATTTTTCTATGGCAACCCGCTTGCATCGAGGGGACAGCATTATAGAAGAGAATGGTTTGGTACAGCTTGTTGTCCGGCCAATATTGCACGGCTGGTGGCATCGCTTGGGGATTATGTCTACGCAAAAAGTGATAATGGTATTTGGGTAAATCTATTTGTTGGAAGCGATACTAAAGTCAATATTGCTAGGAACGATGTTGCAGTGAAGATGACGACAAATTATCCCTGGGATGGAAATGTGAAATTGAATATCGATCCTGCTAAAAAAGCAAAATTCAAAGTATCGGTTCGCGTGCCGGGTTGGTATTTGGATAAACTCGTAGCGGGCAATTTATATACGCTTGTCGATGAGCAAGAAGTTCCGGAGTTTTTCAATGCAAAGATCAATGGGAAACAAGTAAAACCTCCAATTGGATAAAGGATATATTGTCTTTGAATCGGATTGGAAAAAAGGGGACATGTGTTGAATTTGAATTTCCAATGGAAGTAAAAATGATAAAATCCAAACCAGAATTGAAGCAAAATGAAAATCGAATCGCGCTTCAGCGGGGACCATTGGTTTATTGTGTTGAAGGAACGGATAACAATGGAAAGGCTTGGAATATTCTCGTACCGGAAACCACAGCCTTCACTGAGTATCCAATGAAAGTTTTGGAAGAAGAAACCATCGGTCTGCAGGCCGTAGTTCCTGTAGTCGTAACCGATGCGCTTGGAACAACGGTACGAACCGAGAAGAAAACTATCATAGCCATTCCCTATTATACCTGGAATAATCGTGGAAGAAATGAAATGCAGGTTTGGTTGCCTACCAAAATCAAAGATGTCAAGATTAATTATTGATCCTGGGAGGTTGAAAACCCTTCCAGGGTTTTCAACCGTGCCCTTACACGCTCTTAGAATCAATTCTAAATTCAATTTATGCGCTCAAAACTCATTCTTCTAATTCTGATCATCGCATCTATCAGCTGCAATAATGCTGCAGACAAAACAACTGAAACCGCTAACACGGATACAACTCAAACAATGAAAAAATTTACTGCAACCGAGGCACCTTATGGAGTAGTGGACGGGCAGAAAGTGACCGAATATACACTCAGTAATCCAAATGGAATGACTGTGAAGATTGTTAACTACGGTGGTATTGTAACCCAAATATTCACGAAGGATAAGAACGGATCAATGGGAGATGTTGTACTGGGTTTTGATTCACTTGCCGGTTATCGGCAAACAGGCAATCCCTATATGGGTTGCATTGTCGGCCGTTATGCCAACAGGATTGCCAATGCACAATTCAAACTAGATGGTAAGACCTATAAACTCGCGGCAAACAATAATGGAAATACGCTCCATGGCGGCGTGAAAGGATACGACAAACGTGTTTGGACAACCGATCATTTTGGAACAAACGATGCTGGCTCGGTTCTCACACTCAAACTAACAAGCCCTGATGGGGAAGAAGGTTATCCAGGGACTCTCACTGCTACAGTTGTGTACACAGTTACCGCGGATAATGAATTGAAGATCGATTACAAGGCTACTACCGATAAAGCGACTCCCGTTAATCTGACCAATCATAGTTATTTCAATTTGTCCGCCGGTGCGGACTCAACCATACTTGATCATGAGCTGATGATAAAAGCAGATCGGTATACACCGGCTAATGCTAAACTCATCCCGACCGGTGAACTAAAAGATGTAAAAGGAACTCCTATGGACTTTACTGCAGCAAAAAAGATCGGACAGGATATACAAAAATCTGGAGGTGATCCGGTTGGATACGATCATAACTGGGTGTTGAATAAAACAGGAAACAATTTGGAATTGATTGGAACACTTTATCACCCAACAAGTGGAAGACTCATGGAGTTTTATACTACAGAACCGGGTGTACAATTCTATACCGGAAATTTCCTGGATGGATCGTTGACAGGAAAGGGCGGTAAGAAGTATATCAAGAATTCTGGATTATGTCTCGAAACCCAACATTTTCCGGATTCACCGAATCAACCATCATTTCCCAATACTATCCTGAAACCGGGAGAAACATACACTCAAACTACTATCTATAAATTCTCAACCAAATAGGAATGATTTTGCGACGATTGATTTTTGTGGCTGTTGCCTTTCTTGCCTATTGCCTCCCCGAAATTTCGGGGGCCTTTGCCCAAGTTGCTAAAGCACCCGCGTATCCACTAATAACACACGATCCTTATTTCAGCATTTGGAGTTTTTCAGATAAACTAAATGAAACCTCAACCAAACACTGGACAGGAAAAGATCATTCATTAGTTGGATTGATAAGAGTTGATGGCAAAGTGTACAATTTCCTGGGAAAGGCTGAATATCCCGCGGAAGTTTTGATTCCAACAGGAGAGGATAAACCTTATGCTTGCAAATACACAGAACAGGATCCGGGAACTGTTTGGATGAATGAAAGTTTTGATGATAGCAAGTGGCAGGTTGGGCGAGCTCCATTTGGAACCGGTTGGGATAATACTGCAGTCACCGAATGGAAATCAAAGTCGATTTGGGTAAGAAGAAGTTTTCAATTGGATGAAATTCCAACCGAAGACCTTATTCTTCAACTACGGCATGATGATGATGTGCAAGTGTTCATCAATGGAGAACCGGTGTATAGTTGCAAGGATTGTCACACGAGCGATATTCGAGAGTATGTGATAAGTGAGAAAGTAAAAAGCAAATTCAAGAAAGGAAAGAATCTGCTTGCGATGCATTGCATCAACCCTCGTGGATTTAGTTGGCTTGATGCAGGTATTTCAAAACGGGAAAAAGTAAAAAGTTTGTTGCCGGCGGTTCAAAAATCAGTTGAAATAACGGCTACGCAAACAAAATATGTGTTCAGTTGTGGTGGAGTGGACCTTGAATTTAATTTTCTTTCTCCTTTAATCGCAACAGACCTTGATCTTTTGTCCCGGCCATTAAGCTTTCTCAGCTTTTCAGTTGTTTCGAAAGATGGTAAGAACAGAAAAGTCGAAGTCTTAGTGAGCAGTTCGGGCGCAATTGCAGCGAATACAGGTCGAACTAAATTGGCCGCTGAGGTAAAAGCAACAGGATCTCTTTTATTTGTTAGGTTTGGAAATCCCACTCAACCCATACTGCAAAAGAAAGGAGATGACCTGCGCATCGATTGGGGTTATTTCTATACTGCAACTCTGGCTGACAAAGATTGCAGTCTGTTAATCGGCGAGAAAAAATCTTCGATCAGGGATTTTGTTGAGAATACGCGTTCTGAACGCCCAAACAAAGCAGAAGGCAACGATTTGGTTTCGGACGCTTATTTCACATTAACAAGCCAGCGAGAACATTCTCCTTTGAAAACAATGGTCCTCGCTTACGATGATCTGTATTCAATCGAATACTTCAATCAAAATCTTCAGGCCTGGTGGAAAAAGAATTTTACAAATATGGATGAGTTGATCCGCCGATCCTTCGAAGATTTTACTGCTATTAAATCAAAATGCGATGCTTTTGATAATAAACTATATGCGGATACCTACAACGCCGGAGGAGAGTACTATGCTAAATTGTGTGTTCTGGCATACAGACAATCACTCGCTGCCCATAAATTGGTAAGAGGTCCTGCGGGTGAAATCCTCTTTCCTCAAAAAGAAAATTTTAGTAATGGATCGATCTGGACAGTCGATGTTACATATCCATCAGCACCACTCACATTAATTTATAATCCCGATTTGTTAAAAGGAATGACCGATCCATTATTTTATTACAGTGAAAGCGGAAAATGGACCAAACCATTCCCGGCGCATGATCTCGGCACATATCCAATAGCTAACGGGCAAACTTATCCGGAAGATATGCCCGTTGAAGAAGCAGGTAATATGATAATTCTTTCCGCAGCAATTTGCAAGGCAGAAAGAAAACCAGACTATGCAAGGAAACATTGGAAAATGCTAGGACAGTGGGTTGAATTCCTGGTAAAGGATGGATTTGATCCCGCTAATCAACTGTGCACGGATGATTTTGCCGGACATTTGGCGAGAAACATAAATCTTTCAATGAAAGCTATAGTTGGAATAGGTTCTTATGCGATGATGGCGGAAATGTTGGGTGAAAAAGAAACAGCAACTAAATACAAAAAAATCGCATCGGATTATGCAAAGAAATGGATTTGGATGGCCAAAGATGGAGATCACTATGCGTTGACATTCGATAAGAAGGGCACCTGGAGCCAGAAATACAATTTGGTTTGGGACAAACTGCTTGGATTGAACTTATTTCCAAAAGATGTTTACGATACGGAGATAAAATATTATCTCACTAAACAAAACACATATGGCCTTCCTTTGGATAGCCGGCGAACTTATACCAAAAATGATTGGATAATTTGGACTGCAACCCTTGCATCAAATCAAAAGGATTTTGAATCATTGGTCAGGCCAGTATATAAATTCGCAACTGAAACATCTACGAGGGTTCCGCTTAGTGACTGGCATGAAACCATTTCAGGCAAACAAGTCGGTTTCCAGGCGAGAAGTGTGGTAGGAGGCTATTTTATTAAATTATTAGAGTACCGATGGAAAAACAGGTAATATGAAAAGATGGATATTATTACAATTGCTTAATGTTCTTTTTCTAGTTTCTTTTTCTCAGAACAAAGCAATCTGGTCAAAGGAAAAAGCCAGTGAATGGTATAGCAAGCAACCCTGGCTGGTTGGTGCCAATTTCTTACCCAGCACAGCTATCAATCAATTAGAAATGTGGCAGGCAGAAAGTTTTGATGCAGCAACGATCGAAAGAGAATTAGGCTGGGCAAGGCAAATTGGAATGAATGTGATGCGTGTCTATCTGCATGATCTTGCCTGGAAAAAAGATGCTGCCGATTTCAAAAAACGGATCAATGAATTTCTAACAATTGCCGACAGACAAAAAATAAAAGCATTATTTGTATTCTTCGATGATTGCTGGAATCCAAATGCAGCAATCGGTAAACAACCCGATCCCAAACCAGGCATTCATAACAGTGGTTGGGTAAGAAGTCCAAATAAAGCAACTCATGATGATCCTTCTCAATGGGGTTATCTCGAAACTTATGTAAAGGATATCCTCCAAACCTTTAAAGATGACCAGCGTATCCTGATGTGGGATCTATACAATGAACCTGGAAATAGCGGATACAATGAAGGTTCCTTGCCTCTATTAAAGAATATTTTCGCATGGGCATCAGAGATAAGACCATCTCAACCATTGACAGTAGGAACCTGGTATCCAAATAAGGTTCTTAACGAATTTCAATTGAGCAACTCTGACGTCATTACATTTCATAATTACAGCAATGCTGAAAATTTGAAACAGGAGCTTGATTCATTAAAGAAGTTTGGAAGACCGATGATTTGTACAGAATATATGGCAAGATCACGAGGAAGCCGCTTTGAAACGCATTTGCCGATTTTTAAGGCGAATAATGTTGGCGCTATCAATTGGGGATTGGTTTCAGGGAAAAGCAATACGATCTATCAATGGGATACGCCCATACCGGATGGATCCGAACCAAAACTTTGGTTTCATGATGTTTTTAGAAAGGATGGATCGCCATATGATGAAAAAGAGGTTAAAGTGATCAAAGAGCTTACAGGAAGATAAAAGATTTTCCTCCGCGCCTTTGCGCCTTTGCGGTTTCCCTATTGTGCGGAGGAGGTAGACCGCAAAGGCGCAAAGGCCTTTAGATTAATAATGTTCTTTGACAATATTGGAATAAGGAATTGTTTGAAGCTAGAAATTTGTGAAAGAGAATGGGGTGAACTTTGCAAAGGCATAGACTAAGGGGTCTATTCCGCGTATCAGTCCCCATCCTCCTTCACGGTTGCCAAGGCCCAGTTAGAATACTAAGTCCTACAGAGACTAATTAAAGGTCTTAGGCTAGGCAACTTTTTAATAAAAGTCCTAAAAACAAAGCTATGAAAGTTCCTCAAATCATCGGAGCCGACCTCTCCAAAAAAACTATTGATTTTGTCAGCCATGCCTTCAATACTCATCTTCAGATAAGTAACGATGCTGAAGGTTTCCAGGAACTAATGACCTGGCTGGCCAGGCAAAAAATTATTACTTCAGAAATTATGATTGTGATGGAACACACCGGACTTTACAGTTGCGCACTTGAAGAGTTTCTGCATCTGAATTGCATTGCTTTTTCTAAAGTATCTGGCCTGGCTATCAAGCGTTCGATGGGACTTGTTCGGGGCAAAAATGACAAGATCGATGCACGCAGAATTGCTCAGTATGGTTTTGAAAAACAAAACAGCCTGACAATAGAGCAAGCTCCAAACGAGATGTTTAAACAGCTCAAATTGCTTTATTCCACCCGTGCAAAACTGGTTCAGCAACGGGCAGGTTTACTTACCACGGTACAGGAATATCAGCAAGCACTGGCATTGAAAAAATCGAATCTGGTCCTTAGCTCGCATTTGCGCATCATCCGAACACTGGATCTGGAAATTAAAAAGCTGGATGCTGCTATTAAAGCAATGGTCGAAACAGATGAAAAGATCAATACCAATTATCGCTTGTTGCAAACTATCAAAGGCGTGGGCAAGGTACTGGCACTGGCGATGATCATTAAAACCGGAAATTTTACCCGCTTTGTAAATAGCCGAAAGTTTGCCAGCTTTTGCGGGACAGCACCTTTTGAACATCGATCAGGAACAAGTATCCGTGGTAAAACCAAAGTCAGTCACCTGGCTGATAAAGCAGTGAAAACTTTACTGGACCTAAGTGCTAAATCCGCTATCCAATATGACAAAGAACTACGTGAATATTATTTAAAAAGAATCGCCGCAGGAAAAGCTAAAATGAGTACTATCAACAACGTTCGAAACAAGATCCTGCACCGAATCTTCGCTGTTATCAACCGACAATCACCTTATCAACCAATATTTAATCCAACCCTAAAAAACTAAAATTTGTTTTATTCCAAGTCTTAGAATACGCGGAGAAAGAATACAAACTAGAATACATGAGGTCGCTAATCTATATCGCGTTTTTGTTAGCTATTCAAAACGCATCAGCTCAGTCTTACATCCCGGAAAAGAACAACAAGCTCTTCAAGATTCAACCCAAGGTTCCCATAAATGCTTATGCGTTTAATATTCGCGATGTTAAACTACTCCATGGCCCATTCAGGAAAGCCATGCAATTAGATAGCGCTTATGTGATCTCATTGAAACCGGATCGCTTATTACACCGCTTTCATAAACATGCCGGACTTCCTACAAAGGACTCGGTTTATGGTGGATGGGAGAGTGAAGGACTTTCGGGTCATACACTAGGGCATTATCTTTCTGCTGCTTCGATATTATTTGTTACTACTGGGAATCCTGAGTTCAAAAAAAATGTCGATTACACAATAGATGAATTAGTCCGTTGCCAGCAGGCGAGAAAAACCGGCTATATCGGCGCCATACCAAAAGAGGATTCAATATTTGGTAAAGTAGCAAAGGGTGAGATTCGCTCTTCTGGTTTTGACCTCAATGGAGGATGGAGCCCCTGGTACACTGTGCACAAAATAATGGCTGGATTGGTAGACGCATATTTATATGCAGGAAATAAGCAGGCGCTAACTGTGGTTACGGGAATGGCTGACTGGACTTACAATACCGTGAACCACCTTCCGGATTCACTTCGATTGAAGATGCTGAATTGTGAATATGGCGGAATGAATGATGTGCTTGCAAATATTTATGCATTAACCGGAAATAAGAAGTGGTTAGATCTTTCATATAAGTTCTATGATGAATTCGTCATGGGCAAGCTGGCGCAAGGCATCGATCCAATGCCAGGAAAGCATTCAAATACAAATGTGCCGAAAGCAATCGGTAGTGCGGCTCAATACGAACTTACCGGCAATGAAAGAGACAAAACCATCGCCTCTTTCTTCTGGGATATAATGGTGCATAAGCATACTTATGTAATTGGAGGAAACAGCAATTACGAATATTGCGGGGAAGCGGGAAAACTAAATGATCGTTTGAGTGATAACACCTGCGAAACCTGCAATACCTATAACATGCTAAAGCTGACCAGGCATTTGTTTTCATGGCAACCGACATCCTCCTTGATGGATTATTACGAACGGGCTTTGTACAACCATATTCTCGCTTCACAAAATCCGGAGACGGGAATGATGTGTTATTTTGTTCCATTGAGAATGGGAACAAGAAAAACATTCAGCAATCCATACAGAACATTCACCTGTTGTGTGGGTAGCGGAATCGAGAACCACTCGAAATACGGAGAACAAATCTATAGTCACGATAAAGCGAATTCAATCTATGTAAACCTGTTTATTCCTTCTGTTTTGACCTGGAAGGAACAAAAGATTGTTTTGAGACAGGAAACAGATTTTCCAAAATCAAATTCAGTCAATTTCATTTACGAAGGATCGAAATCAAAATCATTCACGGTTTATGTCCGAAAACCAAATTGGACAAGAGGAACTGTACAATTCTTTAAAAATGGAGTAGCGATGAAGATTGAATTAACCAATGAGGCCAATGGTTATTTCAATATAAAGGATAAATGGAAGAAGGGCGATAAATTGGAACTAAGATTCCCAATGGCACTTTACACCGAATCAATGCCCGACAATCCCAACAGAATTGCTTTTTTATATGGACCGATTGTCCTGGCAGGTCAACTTGGAAAAGAAATGCCGGATCCGGTTTATGGTACACCGGTATTGCTAACGGATAATCGCAATATCAACGATTGGATCAAGCCCGCTGTTGATCAGCCCTTGCAATTTGAAATGCAAAAGGTTGGGAAGCCATTCGATGTAAAACTGATCCCTTTTTATCAAACCTACGATCAATATTATAGCGTGTACTGGGATTATTTTACCAGCGCTGACTGGGCGGCAAGACAAAAAGAATATGAGGATGAAAAGAAAAGAGAAAAAGAAATCGAAGAAAAAACAATCGATTATTTCCGCGTAGGGGAGATGCAACCCGAACGAGATCATAACCTGACTGCAAGCGAACGATCATATGTGAGTCACGCCCTCGGAATCGCCGGCCGCGAGGCCCGTTCCGGGAATTATTTCTCCTTCGAAATGAAGGTGGATAATTCTGTTAAGAACAACCTGCTCCTGAAATTTATCGGCGACGATAAGGATCGTAAATTTGACATCCTGATCGACGGCACCCGAATCGCCACCGAAGAATGGAAAGGAGGCCAAACAGGAAAGTTCTATGAAAAGGAATATTCAATTCCACAGGACCTTATCAACAACAAATCCAAAATCACGGTCCGTATTGAAGCGAACTACGGAAAAACCGCTGGAAGAGTTTTTGGAGTGAGAACTATCAAAGCATCTTGATTATTGATTATTTATTATTGATTATTATTGTCGTTGGCAGGTTTCAATAATCAATAATTAATAATCAATAATTAATAATTAAAAAAAACTTACACTTAAAGTATCTAAGACAACAACATAAACAGCTCAGGATTTAACGTTATGCCAAAGGTTATAGTCATCGGAGGAGGAATTATCGGTTTAAGCTCTGCATTTTATCTTCAAAAATCAGGATGGGATGTGACTGTGCTCGATAAAGGAGATTACCAGGACAACTGCTCGTATGGAAACATGGGCTATATCTGCCCCAGTCATTTTATTCCATTAGCAACTCCAGGAATTGTAAAGCAAGGATTGAAATGGATGTGGAATTCAAAAAGCCCATTCTATGTGCAACCGAGAATGGATTGGGCTCTGATCAATTGGGGACTCAAATTCATGCGCGTTGCAAATAAGAAGCATGTTGAACGATCAGCGATCCCCTTAAGAGATATTGCCGTCATCAGCCAGAAAGAATATGAAAACTGGAATAAGCTTCCTGATTTCAATTATTCTTACGAACATAAGGGATTGCTGGAGATATTTCAAACGGAAGAAAATGCAGAACACGCACATCATATGGTTGAAAAAGCCCATGAACTAGGACTAACTGATACAAAGCTTCTTTCACAACAAGAATTGTTCGCACTCGAACCCCAAACAAAGATCAATGCACTTGGAGCAATCCTGTTTAACTGCGATGCACATTGTTATCCGAATAAGTTAATGGAAAACCTGATCGCGTATGTACAGCGAAACGGAGTGCAGTTGATCTCACAGGCAGAAGCCATGCGATTTGAAAAGCAAGACGGGAAGATCAAGAAGGTTTTTACACGTAAACTCGATTTCAATGCGGATGCATTTGTACTGGCAACAGGTTCCTGGAGCCGTTCAATCGTTGAACAGGTAGATTTGAAATTACCGCTTATGCCTGGCCGTGGGTATTCAGTGACATTAGAAAATTCGCCATACAAAGTAAACTATCCTGCAGTGTTGATGGAAGGCAGGTGTGCGGTGACGCCAATGGATGGGAATAAGATCCGGTTTGGCGGCACCATGGAAATAACAAATCACCAAACTCCACCCAGGATGAATAGAGTGCAGGGAATCCTTGATTCAGTGAAAAGATTTTATCCTGAATTTGACATTCCATTACCAGGTCCCGACAAGGTTTGGTACGGTTATCGCCCTTGTTCAGCGGATGGATTGCCCTATATCGGCCGCTTGAAGAAATATAATAATGTGGTCGTTGCAACAGGGCACTCGATGTTAGGTCTGAGTCTTGGCGCCGGAACCGGCAAATTGGTGAGCGAGATCCTGAATAACCAAACCCCTGAAATGGACATCCGTCCTTTTGAAGTTGAGCGATTCAACTGATCGGGTACTGAATTTGCTGTATTTTTAAGAGTAAATCAATTTATATGAAAAAAGCTGCACTGGTCTTCTTCATTTCTTTCATAGCTATAGCTACGATCGCGCAACATAAACTTGAAAAAGTTTGGCAAACGGATTCCGTGATGAAAGTTCCGGAGTCAGTTTTATTGGATACGGAAAACAAAGTTATCTACGTCGCTAATATCGATGGGACTGATCCATGGGCCAAAGATGGGCAGGGTTCAATTGGTAGGGTAGCACTGGATGGTAAGATCGTGAACATTGAATGGGTAAAGGGATTAAATTCCCCAAAGGGAATGGCCATCCATAAAAACAATTTATATGTGGCTGATGTTACTGACCTCGTTGTGATCGACATTAAAAAGGGCGAAGTCAGCAAAAGAATCGCTGTTCCTTATGCGGAAGGATTAAATGATGTTACCGTGGATCCAAAAGGGGTTGTATACGTTTCAGATTCCAAACTGAAAAGAGTGTTTATGGTGAAGGGAAATGATGCGACTCCGCATCTTGAATCCCTTAAAGGACCCAACGGAGTGAAATGGATTAAGGATAATTTGTATCTGCTCGATGCCGGCACGCTTTACAGGGTCGAATATGATCGCAAACTGACCAAGCTCGCTGAAGGAATGGAAGGCGGTACTGACGGAGTTGAACCCGTAAATGATAAAGACTTTATCGTTTCTTGCTGGGCTGGTGTAATTTATTATGTGAATGCCGATGGCACAAAGGAGATTTTATTGGATACCCGCACTGATAAGATCAATAGCGCAGATCTTAGCTACGATCCCGTGACCCGGATGGTTTATGTACCAACTTTCTGGAAGAATAGTGTGGTGGCGTATTCGCTCAAATAATGCAGTTTGGCGTTTGGGGTTTGGCGTTGTTCAAATGCGAAATTGATAATATAATGCGGGATTACTGCTATTCAGGATCATGTTCGACCTGAGAACGCCAAACGCCAGACGCCAAACTCCAAACGGTTTGTGGAATTTATGGAATCCTTAGCGTTTTGAATGCTTAATTTCGAAGCACAATTAGCTGCATGGACTGTACATTTACCCAGATCCCATACAAACAAACAGGTTATTTCTCCAACCTTATTCTCGACTATCTGGATCAATCCCCGGCATTAAAACCTTTCTATCAATATGCGCCCAATGCCGAAGGAGCAAAAATCGCAATTGATAATCGGAAGAAAATAAAAACAAACAGGGCAGTTTTGGTTGAAGAGCTGAAGAAACAATATTCACAGGTAAAACCTTCTGAAAAGGTTCAGCAGAATATCAATTCACTTCTTAAGGAAAACACGTTTACGATTACAACGGCCCATCAACCTGCAATATTTACCGGAACACTTTACTTCATTTATAAAATTCTCCATACGATAAGGCTGGCGGACCGCCTGAACAAGGAAAATCCGGACAATCATTTTGTGCCTGTGTATTGGATGGGCAGTGAGGATGCTGACCTCGAGGAATTGGGAAAAATTTATTTGGACAATGAGAAGATAGTTTGGGATACAAAGCAGCAGGGTGCAGTGGGAAGAATGAATACTAAGGGCCTGGATAAAATAATTCAGCGCATTGATGGAGAATTTTCCGTTCAGCCCTATGGAAATGAATTATGCGAGTTGCTAAGACAATGCTACCTGCAAAGCCCGGATATTCAAACGGCAACTTTCCGTTTATTGAATTCGCTATTTGAGCAGTATGGATTAATTGTAGTTATTCCCGATAATGCTACGTTTAAAAAATTAATGCTGCCGGTTTTCAAAGATGATCTGCTCAATCAAACAGCATCGGAGATTGTTGGTAAGACAATTTCCGAACTGGATAAGAATTACAAAGTGCAGGCTACGCCAAGAGAAATCAACTTATTTTATTTAAGAGATGATATCAGGGGGAGAATTGAGAAAATTGATCCTGGCTATAATGTAATTGATACAAAACTTGTTTTTACTGAAAAGGAGTTATTGAAAGAACTGGATGAACACCCGGAGCGGTTTAGTCCAAATGTAATTTTGCGTGGTCTATTCCAGGAAACCATTCTTCCTAATATTGCGTTTGTCGGTGGAGGAGGGGAGCTTGCTTACTGGATTGAGTATAAAGAATTGTTCAGTCATTATAAAGTTCATTATCCCGTATTGATACTCAGGAACTCCTTTCTGATTGTTGAAAAGAAATGGAGCGAGAAGATCAAACGCATGGGTTTTGAAATAAAAGATTTCTTCAAATCTGAAAGAGAATTGCTAACCCTGCTGGTCAGCCGTCATCGCAATGGTGAATTGAAACTTGAAAATGAACTGGCAGCCGCCACACAATTATATCATAAACTAAAAGATAAGGCAGCAGTTATTGATAAATCTCTTCAACAACATGTGGAAGCGCTGCAAGCAAGAGCCATTCGTCCTTTGCAGGAATTGGAAAAGAAATTAATGCGCGCCGAAAAAAGAAAATACAGTGATGAGCAGCGGCAGATCCACCAAATAAAAGAAGCTTTATTCCCATTGGATGGCTTGCAGGAAAGAATTGAGAATTTTATGCCTTATTATGCAAAATGGGGAAAAGACTTTATGGAGACGCTATATCAAAAATCCTTGACTCTCGAGCAGGAGTTTGGCGTGCTGGTGGAATAACAAATTTCTTTTGCCTTGTCGAAATGATAAACAAATAGTTTCCGATTTCTTCATCTTTTAGCTTCTTACAAAAGGGATCAATACCACCCCGACTAAATAAATGCAATAAGAAACTATTCACTTGTTCTCTAACCACTCTTCCTTCATATTGGTATTCGATCACTGCAGTGTCATCCAGGTGTTTCTCCATTAAGTTGTTAATGTAGGGATAGTATCGTTTGGCCAGTGCCCAACATGCATACACTCTCACATGCGGATTTGTGTGTGATGTAAGTTGGATCAATCCCTTATTTCCTGACCGGATCAACAAACCGGCGAAGTCTTCATACTCCTTGCTTTGATTTCCTTTGATCCCTGTGAACACATTGTCTTTGGTAGTATAAAAAGCGATCTGGCTGGCGAGGTAATCGAGATTTATTTTCATCGGAACCTTGCTTACAGAAACACGATTAACCTGTTTATCTCTGCAGGAGATTGCGAGAATTAGTAGTAGTGAGATATAGATTGTTACTGATCTCATACATCTCAATTAGTACAGGAAATTTATTGAACAGTAATTTAATCAAAATTATTTTCCCAACCTTCCTTCCTGATCTTTTCCACCTTAACCATCACATCCGATTCTAAGGTCTTTTTAAAATCAGCAACCTTTTGCCCAATAGCCGGATCAAACGCGCCAATGATCTCAGCCGCAAGTATACCAGCATTTTTTGCAGCATTCAGTGCAACAGTAGCAACGGGCACTCCATTTGGCATTTGAAGAATGGAAAGCACAGAATCCCAACCATCAATTGAATTGGATGATTTAACGGGTACGCCGATAACTGGTAATGGGGTAAGCGAGGCAACCATGCCGGGTAGATGCGCAGCTCCGCCGGCGCCGGCTATAATTACCTTTAATCCTCTTTCTTTTGCCTTTTGGGAATACTCAACCATTCTAAGGGGTGTACGATGAGCGGAAACCACAGTTAACTCGAAACTGATCCCAAAATCTGTCAATACATCCGCAGCAGCCTGCATGATAGAAAGATCACTATCGCTGCCCATGATGATGCCAACCGTTGGAGAATTTTGCATGAGGAAAGTTACGTTCAATAATTAATAATTAATAATCAATAATTGATCGATGTGAAGCCTACTCATTAATTATAAGCTTGTTCATGCCAGGAAAATTATTGATTATTAATTATTGATTATTAGTTTAGGCATCCAAGTTCAGTGCTTAAAGATTTAACGCACTAATTGTCCACGCAGCCTCATCAATTGTATCTCTGAAAGCTTGGTATTGTACCTCGCCGCAATCAATCGATTGTAAGCATCTTCAAGACTGCGTTGCGCTTCCCGCAATTCAAGCAATACGGAAGCTCCTCTGCGGAATCTTTCAAGGGCGATTGTGACATTCTCCTTGGCCAGATTGATATTGTCTTCCTCCAACGCCAGCTGTCTTTTTTCCATTTCATAATTCTTGAAGGCATTGCTCAGGGAAGCATCGACAATACTTCTTTGGTTCTTATAGAACAACTCCTGGAATTGCACATCCAGTTTTGCTTGTTCAATCAGGCGTTTGGTATTGAAGTTATTTACTATCGGTACCGTCACACCGAGGCCATAATTAAGTCCTTTATTTTGGTTAAACAGGGGAGTGAAATTGTTTATCACCGCCTTATTCTCGGTGCGGTTGAAGGTATAGGCTGAATTGAAAGATAAAATCGGCCAGCGTTCTGCTTTCCTTTCTTTCACAATCAGGCTGGCAATGTCAATGTTCTTTCTCGCGATGAGAAGGGTAGGGTTGGTATTCTCGATTCCTTCTTGTAGTTCCCCGTATTGAAGACCGGTATTGATTGGAATAGTATCTACAACTTCATAGATGGTATGCAATTCAATTGCCATAAGTTGGTTGAGTCTCTCCCTCAACTGCTGGATGACAGTTTCCTGTCTGAGTTTTTCAGCGATTTGTGCATTCAGGTCTATTTTTGCCTGGAGCAACTCGGGCTTTGCGCCCATTCCTACGCTTAATCTTCTATCGGCAAGCTTTACCCTTTCTTCGTTAATGGCCATTTGTTCAATGATCGCCTTCAATTGTTGCTTCTGTCTTACAATTCCATAATAATTCACAACAACATCTACAACTGTATTCACCACCTGATCCTTTACATTCAGCCCGCCTAACTTTTCCAATTCATACACGCGATTGCGCGTAATGAACATCTTCGTTCCATCAAACAGAACCCAGTTAAGATTTAGGGAAGCCTGGAGGTTATTGGAACGAATTCCACTCGTATCGCGTTTAGTACCATTGGCCAGTTCCTGTTTCTGCGCATTATTGTTAAATGTCCTGGAAGCATTCGCATTTAATCTTGGCATAAATGCAGCAAATATATAAGAACGATCCAGTGCGAACGCAGCCGAATCATTTTTTGCAAGGAGGATATCATAGTTATTCTGCAGGGCTACATACACTGCTTCTTCAAGTGATAACAGCTTATCCTGCGAGAAAACATTAAGAGAGATCAGGAATAGTAACAAGCAACTAAGCCTCTTCATTACTCAATTTCTTTTTAGTTGATAAGTACGAATAAAGTGCGGGCACAACATACAGGGTCAATACAAGCGCAAATAACAATCCCCCCACAATTGCGATTCCCAATGGCATCCGGCTTTTACCGGCAGAACCCAACGACATTGCAATCGGCAATGCGCCAAGCGAAGTTGCGAGCGTTGTCATAAGGATCGGACGTAACCTTGCAACCGCCGCGTCAATGGCAGCGGGAATCTTCGCTTCTCCTTTTCGTCGCTTCTGGTTAGCAAATTCCACAATAAGGATTCCATTTTTCGTCACCAAACCGATTAACATGATCATGCCAATCTGGGAGAATATATTCAAGGACTGCCCAAATAAGTACAAACTCAACACTGCACCTGCCAGCGCAAGCGGTACAGTTACGATGATGATCAAAGGATCGACAAAACTTTCAAATTGTGCTGCAAGTACAAGGAAGATCAAAATGAGCGCAAGCACAAATGCAAACAAGGTATTTGATGAGCTTTCCTGGAAATCCCGGGACGCACCGCTTAAGGAGCCACTGAATGTGTCATCCAATACCAAATCTGCAATCCTTTCCATTTCCTGAATTCCATCTCCCAATGTTTTTCCAGGTGCAAGCCCAGCCGAAACCGTTGCACTCTTAAATCGATTGTAGTGATAAATCTGAGGAGGATTTGCAGTTTCAACGATCGTAACGAGATTATCCAACTGAACGAGATCTCCATCGCGATTGCGGACATAAAATGCTTTTAGGTCGAGCGGTTCATCCCGATTTTCCCTGTCGACCTGGCCTATTACTTCGTATTGTTTTCCATTCATGATGAAGTAACCAAACCGTCTTCCACTCAACGCCAATTGAATGGTATTGCTGACGTCCAGCACGGATACGCCAAGTTCGCTTGCCTTCAACCGATCAATGGTGACCTGCAATTCCGGCTTGTTAAATTTGAGATTGAGGTCATAACCCTGGAACACCGGGCTCTTGGAAACTTCATCAACAAACTTTGGCACCCTTTCCTTCAATTTTTCGAAATCGAGATGTTGTACCACATATTGAACTGGCAGGGAACCCCTTGATCCCATTCCCACTGAAATAGTTTGCTCCTGCGTCACCATTACTCTCAGTGTCGTGTAACCGCTAAACATCCTGCTCATCTGCTTGGCAACTTCGTCCTGGGATCGTTTTCGTGTACCGGCATCTGTTAAGCCCATGCTTACCATGCCAGAATTTGACCCGCCTGCACCCCCAAATGAAGGGGCAAAGGAAAGAATTACACTTCTTTCGGGAATTGAATCGATCACGCGCTGAGTAATATCATAAATTGCCCGATCCATAAAGTCAAAATCAGTTCCTTCAGGGCCGAGAACACTTGCTCTTAAGCGGTTGCGATCTTCAAGCGGTGCCAGTTCCGAAGGAAGATCCTTACCAATTAAGATGATAAGTCCCAGGCAGGTCAGGATCAAAACTAAAGCAAGCCATCGTACTCGCATGAATCCCTTCAATGTATTGCGATACAGATTTTCCATTCCCGCAAAGAATGGTTCGGTCTTCCTGTAAAACCAGGAATGTCCCTTGTGTGAACTGGTCAGATAGATATTCAAAACCGGGGTAAGAGACAAGGAAACGAAGGCAGAGATCAATACAGCGCCGGCAACAACGATACCGAATTCACGAAATAATCTACCAACGAAACCTTCAAGAAATATAATTGGAAGAAAAACAATCGCAAGCGTGATGGAAGTGGCAATGACCGCAAAATAAATTTCTTTCGACCCCTCCCTGGCCGCCCGGTATTTATCCATACCCTGTTCCATCTTCTTATAGATGTTTTCTGTCACTACAATACCGTCGTCCACCACAAGTCCGGTTGCGAGTACCAATGAAAGCATGGTGAGTACGTTGATCGAGAATCCCGCGATATACATGATAAAGAATGCGCCGATCAATGAAACTGGAATATCGATAAGTGGGCGGAGTGCAATGGTCCATTCGCGGAAGAAGAGAAATATTATAATTACAACAAGACCTATCGCAATAAACAATGTTTCTTTTACTTCGTCGACGGCTTTTCTAACGAAAGTGGTTCGATCGAATCCAACTTCCAAGAGAATATCCGCCGGCATATCTTTCATAATTTCATTTAACCGCTTCTTAACTTCGTCTGCAATTGCGATCTGATTCGCGCCAGGCTGTGCGACCACACCTATATTAACCGATGGTACATTGTTTTTCCGGGAAACGCTTTCTTCATTTTCAGGGCCCAGTTCTGCTAAACCAAGATCCTTGAAACGAATGATCCTGCTCGCATCTTCCCTAACAATAAGTTCGTTGAAATCTTCTTCGGTTGTGAGCTTACCATAAGCCTTCACGGTCATTTCGGTAACATTTCCCCGAACCTTACCGCCGGGCAATTCAATATTTTCACGATCTAGCGCGGCTCGTATGTCCGGGATCGTTATCTTATATGCAGCAAGTTTTGAAGGGTCGATCCACAAACGCATTGCAAATCGTCGCCCGAACACATTGATCCCGCTGACGCCATCAATCGTTTGCAATCTTTCCTGAACAACATTTTCAGCAAAATTGGTCAGCTCCAAAAGACTTTTCTGCTGGCTTTGTACCTGGATAAATATGATTGGATCGGAATCGGAATCAGCTTTTGCCACTCGCGGCGGAGCGTCAATATCCTGAGGCAATGAATTCTGCGCCTGGGAAACTTTCTCACGGACATCATTAGCTGCTCTTTCCAGGTCTACGCTCAAATCGAACTCAACAGTAATATTGCTACTTCCCTGCGCACTGTTAGAAGTGATATTCCTTACCCCTTGCACTCCATTTACCGCCTTTTCCAAAGGCTCGGTAATCTGTTGTTCAATGATCTCCGCATTGGCACCAGTGTACGAAGTGCGCACGCTTACGACTGCCGGGTCAATGGCAGGGTATTCTCTTACACCCAAACGGGTAAAGCCGATACCGCCGAATATCAGGATCACAATTGAACAAACTACAGCCAGTACGGGCCGCTTAAGACTGAGTTCTGATAAATTCATCTTCGCAGATTATTTTGTTACTTTCGACAACGTCACCGCTGAACCCGGGCGCAAGAACAATAAGCCGGTGGTGATCACCGTATCTCCATTATTCAAACCCGTTATAACCTGGATATTGGCCGAATCACGTACACCAGTCGTAATATCCTCGAATACAGCTGTACCTCCTTTAAACAATATAACTTGTTTATCTCGTCCCTGAGGTATTACCGCCTGGGTTGGGATCATCAAAGCATTTTCATTCTTACCTAATGTCATTCTCACTTTAGCAAATGCACCGGGAACAAGAAAACGGTCAACCGAGTTTACAACCGCTCTTACAGCCAGGCTTCTGGTGTTTTCTTCAATTGCAGATTCAAGGGCGATCACTGTTCCCCGATAAACTTTGTCGGATCCGTCAATTTTGAAATTTACATTCTGACCTTTTTTCATAACCGAACCGTACTTTTCCGGGACTGTGAATTGCAATTTCAATTTATTTACCTGGCTGATTTTCGTAATGATGTTGGTAGGGGAGATGTATGCGCCGTTACTGATATTTCGCAGTCCTAATCTTCCGTCAAAGGGCGCCCTGATTTCTGTTTTGCTGATATTCACTCTAACCAATTCGATATCTGCTCTAAGATTATTGACAGCTAACTCGCTCAGGTCATATTCTTGCTGGCTAATGCCGTTGATCTTCAGCAATTCCTTTTGCCTTTCCGCTGTTTTTTCAGAAATCGCCAATTGAACCTCCAACTTTCTTAATTGGGCCTGAAGATCGTCATCAAATAGTTTTACCAAAAGCGTTCCCCGGCCTACTTGATTACCCTCCTGTACATTCAGCCTTACTACTCTGCCGGAAATCTCCGATCTCAATTCCGTTTCTTCATAAGGAAGCAGACTCCCGGGAACTTCAATATTTGAGGAAAGAGATTGTGGTCCTACTATAAATGCTTCAACCGCTATTGGGGCGTTTGATCGTCCGCCTCCGCCACCGCCTCCAGGTCCGCCAGCCGGCGGTTCATCTTTCTTACCCTTACAGGATAAAAAAACTAAACCGAGCATCAATATAACACCGGATAATAATCGTCTTAAGTTGGTCATATGTAATTCAATACAAGGGTGCAAAAGTACTTATTAAAGAAAATTCGACTTTCATAAAGAGTATGAACGGTAATCAGCCCGACACCACTTTCAGGGTCTGTTTGATACGGTTTGCTTTAAACACAAGGTCCTGTTTTTCCTTGCTTAAAATGGTAACATGCCCCATCTTTCTACCAGGCTTTGTTTGCTTCTTACCGTAAACATGCACGAAGACATTGTCCATCTGCAACACATCCATTAGGCCCTGATAGTCTGCTTTTCCACTGAATCCTTCTGCGCCAACGAGATTGACTATCGCCGCGGGTAGGATAGCATCAGGATTACCGAGGGGATAATCGAGCATCAGCCGGATCAGCATATCAAATTGTGAACTGAAATTTCCTTCAATCGTGTGATGCCCGCTATTGTGAACCCTGGGCGCGGTTTCGTTTACAAAAACCTCACCCTTCCGGTCTATAAACAATTCGACTGCAAAGATTCCTGGACTTTTCAAGCCCTTCACCACCGCCATTGCCACCGCCTCAATCTTCCAACCCGTTTGTTTGGGAATATCTGCCGGACTAATCTGGTAGTCCAGTAAGTTGAGCCGCTGATCAAAGACCATATCAACAGGTGAATAAAGTGCAGTTTCGCCCCTGGCATTTATGACGACAATCTGTGAAATTTCTTTTTCTATATCCACCATTTTTTCCAGGACGGCGGGCTGATCAAAGCCCAGGTCAATGTCTTTTGTTTCCTTCAAAATCTGAACACCACGTCCATCATAGCCGCCCAATCCAAGCTTGTGAACTGCTGGAATAAAGGCAAGATGACTATTGAGGTCCGCTTTGTTTTTCGTGATTACAAATTCCGAAGTGGGTATTTGGTTGCTCTTATAATACTCTTTCTGCAAGATCTTGTTCTTAATTATTCGAAGCGCTGAGGCCCGGGGAAAAACTTTTACTCCCTCATTCTCCAGTCTTTCAAGCGCATCTTCGTTAACGGATTCTATTTCGATGGTAACTGCATCAAGCTTCTTTCCGAAGTTATAAACAGCATCGAAATCCCTGATATCGCCTTTGACGAAATGATGGCAAAGATTAGCTGCCGGACATTCCGAATCATTTTCCATGACCCAGGTTTCAACAGGATAATTGGCCGCGGCCTGCAGTAACATTTTTCCCAGTTGCCCGCCGCCTAAAATGCCAATCTTAACCATATTAATTTATTGAGCCGCAAAGATAAGCGTTTGGCGTCTTGCGTTTGGCGTTTGGAGTTTGGCGTTTGGCGTCCTTAGCTCAAACTTATTTTTGAATTGCAGTCCTTTCGTATTACCTCAAGAATGTTGAATTTGAACAACGCCAAACTCCAAACGCCAAACTCCAAACATTCTCTAATTTTGTACTCAACCATGCGTCCCGATTACCCTCATAAACTTTTTAGCGATAAGCGTGTTCGCTACTGTCTGCTGATGGAGTCACTTGCTATGAGAAGTAGGAAAAAAATCTAACTTAATTGCCAATTCCTAATTACAGAATGACGACGAACTATCTCAACTTTACATTATGTCAACAACAACATCAACAGATAAAAATAAAAGCACCGCTACAGATTTTCTTCCCCTACAGGGTACAGATTATGTAGAATTCTACGTGGGCAATGCAAAACAGGCTGCTCATTATTATCAAACGGCATTCGGATTTCAACCGTTAGCTTACTCGGGCCCCGAAACAGGTGTGATGGACAGAGCAAGCTATGTTTTAAAACAAAACAAGCTTTTCCTGATGCTTACAACTCCATTGAGAGCGGGAAATCCAATGGCGGATCATATTTATAAGCATGGTGACGGTGTGAAAACGCTGGCGCTAAAAGTGGATGATGCAAGCAGCGCGTGGAAGGAAACCACAAAGCGAGGAGCAAAGAGTTATATGGAACCAACGCGCATATCCGACGACGATGGGGAAGCAATTATCAGCGGCATTCATACCTATGGCGAAACTGTTCATTTATTTATAGAAAGAAAAAATTATCACGGCGCATTTCTCCCTGGTTATCGCGCATGGAGCAATCCCTATTTCAAAACGGAAGAAACAGGGTTGCAATACGTGGATCATTGTGTTGGTAATGTAGGATGGAACCAGATGAATACCTGGGTAAGTTTCTATGAAGAAGTAATGGGCTTCCGGAATATTCTTTCTTTCGACGATAAGGATATTTCAACAGAATATTCTGCGCTAATGAGCAAGGTGATGAGCAATGGAAATGGATTTGTAAAATTCCCAATCAATGAACCCGCCGAAGGGAAGAAGAAATCGCAGGTAGAAGAATATCTTGAATACTACAATGGAGAAGGATGCCAGCACGTGGCTATGGCTACAAATGATATTGTGCATACTGTAACGGAACTTAGAAGCCGTGGAGTTGAATTCCTCCAGATCCCGACCACATATTATGATGATTTATTACAAAGGGTAGGGAAGATTGATGAAGATCTCGAACCATTAAAAGAACTTGGCATTCTCGTCGACCGCGATGAAGAAGGTTACCTGCTCCAGATCTTTACCCGGCCCGTTGAAGATCGACCCACATTATTCTTTGAGATCATTCAACGCAAAGGCGCTAAGAGTTTTGGAAAAGGAAACTTCAAGGCTTTATTTGAAGCTATTGAAAGAGAGCAGGAAGCGAGGGGAAACCTGTAATTTAATAGGCAATGGGCAATAGGCAATAAGCAGCAATAAGCAAGGGGCAAAAGGCAAAGTGGGAAGAGGCCCTTGGTAATAGACAATTTGCTTAGTAGTTTTCCGTTTGCCAGTTGCTTATTGCTTATTGCCTATTGCCCATTGCCAATTGCTTGTTGCTCCTGATTTCCACATTGTTAACAAGCTGGATTGATTTTTGAGGCAGGCTTTGCATTAATTTTAACCCCAAAGTCTATTTGACGGCAAAATAGATCAGCACTAAAACCGTTTTAATATAGAGCAAGACAATTATGAGAAAGGTCCTATTCAGTTTGATTTTCATTTTATTCTCCATTATCGCAATTGCCCAGCCTTCGGCTCCGGATTTCAGTTTCCTGGATTATCAGAGGAGTTTTCCAAGAATTTCTGATGTCATGAACCGCAAGGAGGATACCCTTTTGAAACAGTTCAAGGAAAAAGGATTGCCCTGGCCGGTGAAATATATCTATCTGCGTTCCTTTAAGTATGATAGCCAACTGGAAGTATGGGTCAAATCTGAAAAGAACGACAAATTCAAATTATTCAAGACCTACAAGGTTTGCGCTTTATCCGGCAGTCTTGGCCCTAAAAGAATGCAGGGCGATTACCAGGTTCCGGAAGGATTCTATTACATCAATGAATTCAACCCGAAAAGTGTTTATCACCTTTCTTTAGGTTTGAACTACCCCAATGCTTCAGACAGAATGCTAAGTGATTCGCTGCAACCCGGTGGTGATATCTACATTCATGGAAGTTGTGTAACCACAGGTTGCATTCCTATTACTAATCAACAAATCGAAGAACTATATATCCTCGCCACGCATGCGAAAACGCAAGGTCAGGATTTTATACCTGTACATATATTCCCGATTCAATTCAACAATAGGAAGAGTATTGATTATCTCGCCAAATTCCTCAAGGATTTTCCGGAGTATACTCATATCAGCAATGAGATGAAACATGCGTATTCTTATTTTGATAGAACGAAACAAATTCCAGTAGTACTGATAAACAAGAAAGGGGAGTATGTAGTCGAAAACAATGGTGTTGAAATAGTCGCAGACGCCACGTCAAAACCAGCAAGGAAGAAAGTAGAAAGACCAATGAAGAGCTTCAGTGAAGAGGAAATTGCTAAAGTGGTAGATAAACTTCCTGAGTTTCCCGGTGGCAATTCCCAGTTCCAGGTTTTTCTTGATAAGCTCAGCAAGGACATGACCATTCATCTCTCCGAAGGGCAACAGAAGACCTATATTATGGTTGAATTTATTATCGATAAAGATGGTAAACCCGTCAACGCAAAAGTGATTAAAGGTGGAAATGATGTACTAAATGAAGCCATCGAAGATTTATTCGATAAAATGCCCAGCTGGACTCCCGCAACCCGCGCGGAAAAGAACGTCGCCGTTCGATTAAAGCAGTCTATTTTCATCGAGAAAACTAATCCGTGAATGGTCAATGGTGAATGGTGAATAGTCAATGGTCAATAAGGATTGTGAAACCAAGCAATCAAAACACCAATAACAATACGGAGTAAATAATTAGTTTGCGATTCAAGACAGATAATGATCTTTCTATTCACTATTCACTATTCACCATTGACCATTCACCATTCACTACACAATGTCCATCGCGTAAACAAAAGATGTACAAACAAAAGGCAGGAGCAGCGTAAGATATTCCCAATGAAGAACAATTCCTGCAACAAAGAGTGCTGTAGAGACAAAAAACAGTAACCACCAGCCGGCTCTTGACTTTTTAGTTCTCTCCATGAGTTAGAAAAGTTTGCGCAAAAATAAGGGTTAGGAGGAAAATTTAATAATTTTTACCTCCTTTAGCCGGTGGACTTGCATATTTAATAAACTAATTGTTTCTTGTGTTCCACTCTCATTTTTCAACATCCTTCGCTAAGCCCGATTATTTCCTCTTTTCCATTGGATAGCCTCTAATTCAC
This sequence comes from uncultured Chitinophagaceae bacterium, assembly GCA_963728145.1. Lineage (GTDB taxonomy): Bacteria > Bacteroidota > Bacteroidia > Chitinophagales > Chitinophagaceae > CAVSJA01. The sequence goes on from CAVSJA010000001.1 coordinate 563,664, forward strand.
CACTAAACAACCACAAAATGAACGGGTCTTTAAAGGGGATTCTTCTGGCATTTATTTGCCTGGCTTCAGTCTATTCCAGGGTTTCAGCTCAATGTGTAAGCGAAGGTTCCTTCAATTTCTCAAGAAATGCGGCATTGGGTCAATCAGCGAATAACAAAACGCTTACGCAAAATGGAGTTACCCTAACCGTAACTTCCAGGATTCTTCCTTCATCTACTGCGTCACTTACAGCCTTAATGTTCAATGACAGCCATAAACCTACGGGAGATACATTTACGGTACATAACCAAATGAATGCAGGGCCGGCGGTTGACCCCGGCATATTGGTAAAATTTGTTTTTAGCAAACCACTGAGTTCCCTCCATTTTGAGATTTATGATGTTGATGGGGCTGCCACCAAGAGAGACTCAATTCATGTGAGAGGATATAATGGTCCAACCGTAATCAATCTTTCTGCAGCAAATTATACAGTAGGTTCAGCGGTTTCAAACGCGGGCGGCAATGCATTCAAAGCAAATAGTAATACCGGTTCGGGTAATGATGATCCTGTCGGGGATGTAAAAATCAATTTTCCTCAACCGGTGGATTCTGTTACAATCGTGGTTAGCCAGGGTGTCGGTGGAACTGCCGGTGCAATGTCAGTTTCATTTGGGAATATCCGTTGGTGCAATGATCCTCCCGTCGCTTGCGCTTCTACCAGCGGAAGCTTTGTTTTTGGTACGGATCCGACTTTATCAAATGGAGATCAGATTACACAGGATGGCGTTACACTCACGCTTAACCGAACAGCGCATTTAGGTACTCCGACTTTTCAAACATGGGCATTCAATAACGCACATAAATCGGGCGCTGTGGGAATGCAATGTCAGCAAACCGTAACTGGAAATAGCCAGGTGGTAAAATACAAGCTGGCATTCGACAGAAGACTACAGGGACTTAATATGAGCTTGTGGGATATTGAAGGTGGAACGAACAGCGATTCAGTAAATATCCTTGCTTATGGTGATGGAATTGCCTTGACTCTTGATTCGTCTGCATTCAGTTCTGGTAGGGCAATGAATAATACCCCAAGCGGCAGCAGATTCAAAGGACTGGTTCATCAATCGAATTTGGACGATAGGACAGGGGATATCAATATATCCTTCCCTGGCAATATTGATTCGGTGATCATCCTTACCACGCAAGCTGCAGGTGGGAGTGGAAGCTACAGTTTCAGCGTCGGTGGAATTACCTGGTGCAACTCTTTGGATGCTGTACCATTATTAATGAAAGATTTCACAGGAAATCTAAATAACGGATTGGTAAACCTTAACTGGAATGTGACAGGTGATCAAACAATCGATAAAATGGAAGTACAGCGTAGTTTTGATGGAAACAGTTTTACAACTATTGCCATAGTGAAGGGAAGATCGGGATTGAACAATCGTTACCAATACCAGGACAAACCTGGTAACATTTCGACAGCACGGATCTATTATCGAATTGTGTTCAACACATCCGAAGGGCAAAAAACAATCAGTTCGATCTTACCGATACGTATGATCGAATCTGGTGTAGGCATCACTATCGCGCCAAATCCTGCACGTGATTATGCTATCATTCAGTACAAATCAGGTTCAAGGAGTACAGCACAGATCCGATTGGCTGATGCAACAGGACGAATCGTGATGAGAACCCAACACAATTCCCAACCAGGGAATAATACAGTTACACTAAGTAATCTTGACAGACTGCCTGAAGGAATATATACTGTAATGATTGAATCCGAAGGGCAGTTATCAGTACAAAAACTTTCCCTACGTAAATAAGTTCGCGCTCGCAGTTTAAGTGAAAGCCGCTTCCCGAAAGGGGGCGGCTTAATTTCATTGTTTATTGTGCAAGGTCTACACTTTTCTATAAATTCGCCGGACCCGAGGAAAAATAACCAATGAAGATCCATTTTTATTTACGCTTTCATACGAAGGTTGGGCAAACACTTTTTGTTACAGGAAATGCTGCTGCGGTTGGAGTCAACAATCCAGATAATGCATACGCATTGAGTTATTTGAACAATGATTTCTGGCAGGGTTCGGCTGAAATTGACAGTAAGGAAACTCCAAGACTAAAGTATAAATATTTTCTTCAGAATGAAGACGGATTCCGCATATTCGAATGGGAAAATGAAAGAGAAATCGACTTATCAAAAACGGGTACGGAAGAGATCCAGCTAGTGGATACCTGGAATCATGCGGGTGACTTTGAAAATGCGTTTTATACTGACCCATTTCAACAAACGCTGCTCAAAGAGAATGAGACAAAGTTTAAAGGCAAGTTTCCAAAACAGTTCTCCCATATATTCAAAGTAAAGGCCCCCTTGCTTCGCAAGAATGAGGTCCTTGCAATCTCGGGTAGTTGTAAACAACTTGGAAACTGGAGTAAGAAAGATCTTGTCCTGATGGCCCGGGAGAATGGTTGGTGGAAGACAAGGGTAAACCTCCCGAAAGAAGAATTCCCGATTCAATACAAATACTCCATTTATAATATCAAGGACAAAAGCTTTGTGAATTTTGAGGCAGAAGGCAATCGGATGCTTTTTGGAAATGCACAAGCACATAAGATAACCATCTTGCATGATGGCTTCGCGCATTTTCCAAATAATACATGGAAGGGAGCGGGAATCTCAGTTCCCGTGTTCAGCTTGCGTTCAAAAGATTCCTTTGGTAATGGAGAATTCAACGATCTCAAACTTCTTGTCGACTGGGCTAAGAAACTCGGAGTAAAACTTATTCAGATACTTCCGGTAAACGACACCAATGCGACGCATACCTGGAAAGACTCTTATCCTTATGCAGCAATTTCAGTGTTTGCATTGAATCCAATCTACATAAACCTTGATACCGTAGCCGGGAAAAAATATGCTGATCTGGTAAAACCTTTGCGAAAGAAGCAAAAGCAATTGAATGGCACACCTGAAGTGGATTATGAAGTTGTAGTGAAATTCAAACTTTCTGTTCTAAAGGAATTATTCCTTCTTCAAAAAGACGATTTCCTGAATGATGAGGACTACAAGGAATTCTTCGAACAAAATAAACATTGGCTCGTTCCCTATGCGGCATTTTGCTACTTGCGTGACAGGAATGGCAGCTCGGATTTCACTAAATGGAAACTATACAGTGAATACAACAAGGATTCTATTGAAAAATATGTTTCTTCAAAAGCGAAACATTTTCCTGATATAGCCTTTCATTACTTTGTTCAATACCATCTGCATTGTCAATTGAAAGAGGCTACCGATTATGCGCACAAAAAGGGAGTGATCATGAAGGGCGATATTCCCATTGGGGTTTATCGTTATAGTTGCGATACCTGGGTAGAACCCGAATTGTATCATCTCGACATGCAGTCGGGAGCGCCGCCAGATGATTTTGCGCAACATGGACAGAATTGGGGTTTCCCAACTTATATCTGGGAAAGAATGGAAGAAGATGGTTTCGAATGGTGGCATAAGCGATTTGTACAAATGAGTAATTATTTCGATGCTTTCCGTATCGATCATGTCCTCGGCTTCTTCCGGATTTGGAGTATTCCCTATCACGAAGTGGAAGGGATCATGGGTCATTTCGTTCCAGCCTTACCGGTACACCGCGACGAACTTGCACAACGAAATATTTCATTCGACGCAGAACGGTTTCGTTCTCCCTTTATTAACGATGCGGTGCTTTGGGAAATGTTCGGCCCCAATTCAGACAAGTTTAAACAATATCTGAATACACTGGAAGGAGGGAAGTATAAACTCAAACCTGAATTCTCAACGCAAAGACAAGTTGAAAAGCATTTCTCATCACTTGAATTAAGTGATGAAAATGGTAACCTGAAACAGGGCTTGTATGATTTGTTATCCAATGTAATTTTTTTCAACCATGAAGGTTCAGATGGAAAGCAATTCCATTTCCGTTTCAACATGAACCAGACTTCCTCATTCAGGCACCTGGATGAACATACCCGCCATCAGTTACAGGAATTGTATGTTGATTACTTCTTCCGTCGCCAGGATAATTACTGGTTGAAGGAAGCAATGAAGAAACTACCCGCACTAAAGAGTTCAACCAATATGCTTATTTGTGGTGAAGATCTTGGGCTCGTGCCGCATTGCGTTCCAGATGTAATGAAGCAATTGGGAATCTTAAGTCTCGAGATCCAACGAATGCCCAAGGCATTGAATAAAGAATTCTTTCATCCCGGCGATGCACCTTATCTATCCGTGGTAACGCCATCTACGCACGACATGAGTACGATCAGGGGATGGTGGGAAGAAGACCGCGCAAAAACTCAGCGTTTCTATAACAATGAGCTAGGTCAATGGGGTGATGCACCAGCCTATTGCGAGCCCTGGATATCGAAAGCGATCATCATTCAACATTTATATTCTCCTGCGATGTGGAGTATTTTCCAGTTACAGGATCTTTTAGGCATCAGCGAGAAACTTCGCCTTGAAAATCCACAGGAAGAACGGATCAATATTCCTGCTGATCCGAATCATTACTGGAAATACCGGATGCATTGCAATCTCGAACAATTGATCAAAGAAAAAGACCTCAATGAGGAAGTGAAAAGTTATGTGGAAGATAGTGGAAGGTAATACCCCCTGTCCCCCTGTCCCCCTATCCCGATTGCTATCGGGAGGGGAACCTTGGTCCAACATACTAACTAAACTTTATCAGTCTTGAGTTATAAAAAGAAACACTCCATTGCACTAATTCATCAATCGATGTCTTTGTTTTTAATTTGTATGCCTGACCTAAATTCCCCTCCCGATAGCAATCGGGATAGGAGGACAGGGGGTGTGGGCATTGTTTTATGAAAGTCACTTACAACACATACAATCTTCCATTCCATCATCCTTTCACGATTTCAAAAGGTACAAAGACTCATCAACCAACTTTCGTTGTCAATCTGGAACATCGTGGAATTGTTGGACATGGAGAAGCTCCGGCGATCAGTTACTACAATATACCGGTAGAAAAAATGGTTGAGGATCTCGAAAGGAAGAAAACCTTTGTCGAAAAATACGCCTTTACTGAACCGGAAAGGTACTGGCACTACCTGCATCATCTTTATCCTAAAAACAATTTCCTGGTGGCCGCCTTAGACATTGCAGCCTGGGATATCTATGGAAAGATCCGTCAGCAGCCCTTGTATAAATTATGGGGATTAGAATGGAATAATATTCCGCTCACCGATTATACTATCGGAATCGATACTATCCCGAACATGGTTGAGAAGATAAAGGAAAAGCCATGGCCGGTTTACAAGATCAAGCTGGGTACAAAAGAAGACCTGGAGATTATACATGCATTACGGCAACACACAGACGCATTATTTAGAGTGGACGCAAATGCCGGATGGACAGTGGACGAAGCAATAGAAAAAATTCCGGTATTGAAAGATTTGGGAGTAGAACTGGTAGAGCAACCATTGGCCAAAGATGACTGGGAAGGAATGAAGATGCTTCACAACGTATCTTCATTGCCATTGATCGCTGATGAAAGTTGCGTAGAGGAGGACGATCTAAAAAAATGTATTGGACATTTTCATGGAATCAATATTAAACTCACCAAGTGCAGCGGAATTACACCTGCACTAAGGATGATCAAACAAGCCAGAGAATGGGAAATGAAAGTAATGGTTGGATGTATGAATGAATCTACCATTGGCTCGGCTGCGATAGCGCAGATGTTACCAATGCTTGATTTTGTCGACGCGGACGGTCCCTTATTACTTGCCGAAGATCTCGCGAGCGGCTTGGCATACGATTTTGGTGTTATTAATGTAAGTAATGAACCGGGTCTAGGTATTGAAATACTGAAAGCCTGATCAATCGACGGAGTTTATCCCAATTCGGGGAGTGTAGAAAGGATTCCACACTATGTGGATAATTCTCGCAATTTCTTTTATTATACCTCAATTATCCATTCCACTAAAGGCAATATTTTTGGCATGAATTTGTGTCACTTATATAATTGGTAGCCTATGCTCTGGGCATACTGTGACTATACGAAACCCAGAGATCTAGTCTAACAAACCTAACCGAATTTTAAGGCCTGTTTTAAAACCCGTCTAATGAGCCTTTCAAAGTCCAGAACCAAAGGGTCTGCTGAGCAGACCGGGGAGAGATCTTTAGCCTCCCCCAAGAATGGAAAATCCTCAAAGAATGGTAAGCCCAAAAAGAAAAACGCTCCCATAAATGGTGAGAGTGACCATACTGATGAGGATATTGATGTAGCTCCTGCAAAAAATGGTTCCAAAAAAATTTCCGATTCAAAGAAGTCAAATCGCAAAGCGATCGATCAACAATTGATCGGTTCAGTTGATAATAAGGAATTGCTGAAGGTTTTAATGGAAGTGAAGAATGGAAACTTTGCCGTACGTATGCCATTTGACCAGATCGGACTTACCGGAAAGATCTGCGATACATTAAACGAGATCATTTCTCTTAATGAAAAAATGATGATGGAATTCACCCGCGCAGGTAATACCATCGGTAAACAAGGTCAATTGACAAAAAGAATTGAAGTTCCCAATGCAAAAGGTGTATGGAGAACTGGTGTGGAATCCCTCAATGCAATGATTTCTGATCTTGTACATCCTACGATTGAAATCGCACATGTAATCAGCTCAGTGGCGAAAGGAAATCTTTCGCAGGAAATGCCATTGGAAATCGAGGGGCATAACCTCAAGGGTGAATTCTCGAGAATTGCCAATGAGGTTAACGACATGGTGAAGCAGTTGAATCTGTTCTCCATGGAGGTAACGCGTGTGGCGCGTGAAGTAGGATCTGAAGGTAAACTTGGAGGCCAGGCGAAAGTGAAAGGTGTTGCCGGTGTATGGAAAGATATTACGGATTCGGTAAACCAAATGGGTAGTAACCTTACCGCCCAGGTGCGAAATATCGCCGAAGTGACCACCGCGGTGGCCAAGGGAGACCTCTCAAAGAAAATTACGGTTGATGTTAAGGGTGAGATCCTGGAGTTGAAGAATACGATCAACACGATGGTGGATCAGCTCAACTCATTCTCATCAGAGGTAACGCGTGTGGCCCTTGAAGTAGGTACAGAAGGAAAATTAGGTGGCCAGGCACAGGTAAAAGGAGTTGCGGGTACCTGGAAAGACCTTACGGACTCAGTAAACCAGATGGCGAGTAACCTTACCAGCCAGGTGCGGAACATCGCTGAGGTGACGACTGCGGTGGCCAAGGGTGACTTATCAAGAAAAATTACAGTAGACGTAAAAGGAGAGATCCTTGAGTTGAAAAATACAATCAACACGATGGTGGACCAGCTGAATTCTTTCGGTTCAGAGGTTACCCGTGTTGCCCGTGAGGTTGGATCCGAAGGTAAACTTGGAGGTCAGGCTACCGTAAAAGGAGTTGGGGGCGTATGGAAAGACTTAACTGATTCGGTGAATCAGATGGCGAGTAACCTGACCTCTCAAGTACGGAACATCGCGGAGGTAACGACGGCTGTGGCCAAGGGAAATCTTTCAAGAAAGATCACGGTGGATGTAAAAGGAGAGATCCTTGAGTTGAAGAATACGATCAATACGATGGTGGATCAGCTCAATTCATTCTCATCCGAGGTAACGCGGGTGGCGCTTGAAGTGGGTACAGAAGGAAAGCTCGGCGGTCAGGCGCATGTAAAAGGAGTTGCGGGTACATGGAAAGACCTTACGGACTCCGTGAACCAGATGGCGTCAAACCTTACCGGCCAGGTGCGGAATATCGCGGAAGTAACGACTGCGGTGGCCAAGGGAGACCTCTCGAAAAAAATTACGGTTGATGTTAAGGGTGAGATCCTCGAGTTGAAGAATACGATCAACACGATGGTGGACCAGTTGAATTCATTTGGTTCGGAGGTAACACGTGTGGCGCGGCAAGTGGGATCTGAAGGAAAACTAGGTGGCCAGGCCGATGTGCCCGGTGTTGCCGGTACATGGAAGGACCTTACCGACTCGGTAAATAAGATGGCGAGCAACCTGACTTCCCAGGTACGTAATATCGCCGAGGTAACAACGGCGGTTGCGAAAGGTGACCTTTCCAGAAAAATTACGGTTGATGTTCAGGGTGAGATCCTCGAGTTGAAGAATACGATCAACACGATGGTGGACCAGTTGAATTCATTTGGTTCCGAGGTAACGCGTGTGGCGCTTGATACGCCGAACTGGCGTGAGTGAGGACTCGGCGTTGGCGCGACCGGACGCGGATCACCGTTGGTTCGTTAACGAGGACGCACAGGCTTAGGCCTCTCGAAGTGCGGCCGTGTAGCCGACGAGCATGTCTGCCAGCTCCTTCGGGCGGCTGAGCGCGACACAGTGGCCAGCGGTGATCTCGTCGGGCTCGATGGCGAGTCGTTCGGCGACGACGCGGCGCATGAAGTGGGGCGGGAAGAAGCGATCCTCGCCGCAGAGCACGAACTTGGTCGGAACGGCTGGCCAGGCATCGAGTGGCCACGGGGTGTGGTAGGCGGCGTCCGATTCCGAGCGCTCCCTGCTCAATGCCTCCTCGGCCAGGGCGCGGGGCACGTCATGGTAGAAGGCGACGAACGGGTCGTCGCTGCCCGTCTGGCCGCCGTCTCGCCGGGCTTGTTCCTGCACGGCCTGTCGATAGCCAGTGTTGTCCCACCACTCCGCTGGGGTCTCCCCCGGAGCCGGGACCATCCCAGCCACCAAGACGAGCAGGTCGACGGGAACCCGATCGGCCACCAGCGGTGCCGTGAAGCCGCCGTAGGACTGGCCAACGACGACCAGGTCGTTGCGATCGCCGATCGCGTCGACGACGGTGTCGGCGTACTCACAGAGGCCGGCCGAGTCGTCATCGCACGGCAGGTCCGGTGCCACCGCCTCATGGCCCCGCTCGTGCAACTCCGCCACCACCCGGTGCCAGTACCAACCGACGTCCCCACCGCCATGGATCAACACGAACGTTGCCATCCCGTCTACCTTTCGTGATGATCGGCCGCAGCCACGAGTACCAACCCGCTCGACGGGCGATCCCCACGGCGAGCCTCAGCCGTCGACCGTCGCTCCCTATGACGGCGCGGCGGCGTGGTAGTCATCGCCGGCCCGCCGGATCGCGAAGGCTATCGAGTCGGGTACGTTGCCGGTCGGACGAGGAGGTCATCATGGGACATTCACTTGCGTGTGCCGATGTCATGCCGGGCTGCGACGCGACGTTCAGGGCTGACACGGAGGACGAGTTGTTGGCGCAGGTTGGTCCACATGCCGCCGACGTCCACGGCATCACAGAGATCACGCCCGAAGTGCTCGAGGCCGTAAGGGCGCGATCAAGCAGGATTGATCCGCCGTAGCGGCTGAAGGGGCCGGGATCGTTGTTGCGACGGACTGGCAGCACCGAGTTCTGCGATAGTTCCCGGTGGCTCAGTTGTCCTGATCGAATGTCAGCACGATGCTGCCGGCTTTGTGACCGCTGTCGACTCGGCGGTGTGCGTCGACGATCTGGGTGAATGGCAAGACCGAATCGATCACCGGCTCGAGGGCTCCCCGCTCGGCCAGCGAGAAGAGGGTCTCAAGGTCGTCGGTGCTGATGCTGGCAGTGCCGCTGACCACTGCCTTCTGCCACGACGCGGCGATCGTCGGCCATAGATCGCCATAGACCATCAGCACCCGGCCACCCGGTTTCAATGAACCCTTGACCCGCCGGTAGGTGGCGTTGCCGTGGTTGTCCATGATCACGTCGTAGCGCTGCCCGTTGCGGGTGAAGTCCTCGGTCGTGTGGTCGATGACCTCATCGGCCCCGAGGCTCCTGACCAGCTCCGCGTTGGCACCACTGCACACGGCAGTGACCTCGGCGCCCCTGTGTTTGGCGAGCTGGACGGCCATCGCACCAACCGCCCCCGAGGCGCCGTTGATCAGCACCCTCTCACCGGCAGTGAGCTTGCGCCTCCTCGAGGAAATGAAGAGCCGTCGACCCACCGAAGCACAGCGCGACGGCGTCGCGATCGCTGAGACCGTCTGGGATCGAGGCGATCGCTCCCTGCTCGGCCACGGTGACGTACTCAGCGTGACAGCCCAAGGCGAGGTCGCGGGAGGCCACCACCCGGTCACCGGGCTGGAACCGGGTCACCTCCGCCCCCACCGCCTCGATCTGGCCGGCCACGTCGAAGCCGAAGACGGGTTGCTTGGCTTGGTGAGGCCGAACTTCAGGCGCACCACCAGGCCCAGGCCGCGCGGGACGCGCAACGCCGCGCATCCGGGCGTCACCAGAGTTGACCGTCGTCGCGCCGGCCTTGATCAGCACCTCGCCGGTCGCCGGTACCGGAGTCGGCACGTCCTTGATCCGCACCACCTCCGGCGGCCCGTACCCCTCGCAGATCGCCGCCTTCACGCTCCACCCCACCGGCTCATGCACAAAACGCTAACAATCGCCCGGCACCGCCATCCGCGACCGCAGACACGACAGCCCGGACAGGGCGCGTTGGCCGTGTCGACCGGTGCCGCGACCGATGGACGTTCAGGTGATGCGGTGTCCCCGTGCGATGACGGCGGCCGGGTGGTTGAGGATGGCGGGATCGTTGCGCGGGTCGGCGTGGTAGGTGACGAGGTTGGCCGGCGAGCCGGTGTGCTGTTGGTGGCTGAGAAAGTTGTGGGCGGTGGTGCTGGCAGCGGCGAGCGCTTCGGCGGGCTCGAGGCCGAAGTCGGCGAGGCGGGCGACCTCGCCGGCGATGCTGCCGACGACATCGCTCCCGGCGAGCACGGGGATCCCGAGACGTACAGCTCGGGGGAGGAACTCGCGTAGCCGAGCGTCGGCCTCTGCGAACCGTCGGCGTTGTTCTGGCGTCAGCTCGTCGGTGAGCAGCGCGTCGGCGGCGGTGATCGTCGGGGTCCACCCCACCTTGCGGGAGGCCATCAGCTCGAGCGCCTCGTCGGTCATCACGACGCCGTGCTCGATCGAGTCCACGCCAGCCGCGACCAGCTGAGCGACGTTGTCGATGGTGCTGTGGGCTGCGACGCGAGCTCCGGCTCGATGGGCAGCCGCGGTGACCGTCGCGATCGCGTCGATGCTGTAGGTGGGCTCGGCCGGTGTGCCGGCGTCGAGGTCGGGGAAGTCCGCGATGATCTTGATCCAGCTGGCGCCAGCCTCGACCTCCGCCAACGCCGCCCCGAGCAGGTCGCCCTCGTCGACTGGTTCGTACAACGTCGGGAAGTAGTGGTGGGGCGGGGCGAGAAACCGTCCGGCAGCTTGCACGGTGGGCAGTCGTTCGTCGTCATCGAGGTGCAGGGTGACGCTGCCGGGCGAACCGACATCGCGGACGAACAGGATCCCGGCTGCGCACCACTCACGCAGCTGGTCCGCCACCTCGGCCGGCTGCCGTGCGGTGAAGTCCTTGCCGATCGCTGGGTGGGCGTGGGAATCCACGAGCCCGGACAGCATGAACGCGCCCGGCAGCGGCTCGGCATCGGCCACTGGCATGTCGCTCAACAGACCATGCGCATCGACCCACCACGTGCGCTCGCCACCAAACGGCAGCTCCTCGCCGTCGAACCGCCACGCCGTCACCTCCGATCACGGTACTCGACCACCTCCCGGTGGACGGCTCGATGCGGAGCGTGTACCGACTCAGACGGCGGGCTGCGAACGGGCCCAAAGCGACGGCGGTCGACAGTGGGACGTCGCCGCGCACTGCAGGGTTGACCGAGGTCTCAGAATCACACGCATGGAGCTGACGATCCGCGCCGCCTCGGTGGACGACCACCCGGCCGTTCACGAGATCCTGATGAGCCCACACGTGCTACGCCAGACGATGCGGGTCCCGCGGTCGCCGATCGAGCAGACGCGCGAGCGATTGTCGCCGGCACGAGGCGTCATCCAGCTCGTCGCTGAGGCCGCTGGCGAGCTCGTCGGCTTCGCCGAGTTGATCACGCACCCGGACGAGCCGCGAGCGCGGCACGCCGGCGAGATCAACCTCGTGGCCGTGGGAGAGCCGTGGCTGGGCAAGGGAGTTGGCAAGGCGTTGTGCGCCGAGCTGATCGATCTCGCCGACAACTGGCTCAATCTCATCCGCCTCGGGTTGATCGTGTTCGAGGGCAACGAGCGTGCTGTCGCCATCTACGAGCGTCTCGGCTTCGTCCACGAGGGCACGATGCAGCGCTTCGGCTTTGGCGACGGCGCCTGGATGGATGCCCACGTGATGGGCCGCCTCCGCCCGTCACCGCCACCGGTCTGATCACGCGAATGGGTGCACCACCTCACGGGCTGAGCGCGCTCGACGGCGAGATCGGCACGGTTGACAAGTTGGTGGACGTCGTGGAAGATCAGTCAGCACTGAGTGGGCGCCCAGCGTCGCGAAGGCGAGTCCCGCTCGGGTGGGGGTTGTTGTGTTCCGCATCAGCGGGGTGCCGGCGACGCTGTTGGTGTAGGCGACGCCGATGACCGACGGCGTCGTGCCGCCGAACGGGTTCATCGGGGCGAAGTTGATCGCCGTGTCCTGGACCACCGTGCCGTCGTCGACGTTGGCGGCGAGGTTGGTGCCGTCGCTGCCGACCAGGCGCAGCCGATCCCGGGCCGGGTTGAAGTCGACGCTGGCGCGCACGCCCTGCGGCAGGGTCTGGGCGAGCCGGGGCTTCTGCTGCACCTGGCCGGTGCGCGGGTTGATCGTCACCACGCCGCCGCCGCCGAGCACGCCGTAGAGCTGGCCGTCGGCGGGTCGGACGTCGATGCCGATGATCCGGCCGCGGACGCCGACATTGACCGTACCCGTCACGGCCGGCCGGTCGGTGTCGATGATGAGGAGGGTGCGCGCACCGGTGAGTGCTGCCAACGTCGCCGCCTTGGCGTCGCCGGCCGTCGCCGCCAGGCCCGCGACGATGGCGGCGCCTGCGAGCAGGTGCTTGCGTCCGATCATGTCCGTTCTCCGCTGTCAGTGGCTGTCGAGCGGCCAGCGCCGCTCACCAGCCCCTACGCCGGTGCGGTCGGGTTCGGAGGCAGGCGCGGTGGTTCACACGCGCGTGAGGCGGGCGATCTTGTGGAACATCGGGGACGAGCCGCGATCGCGGGTTGAAGAGTGTCGGCGTTGTTGGTCTAGCTTCTCCGGCACGCCACCCAGCCGGATGCCCGCATGCCCCACGCCGACTTCGTCCACCTGCGCGTCCGCTCCGCCTTCTCGCTGCTGCAGAGCACGGTGCGGGTCGAGGCGCTGGCCAAGGCCTGCCGCGCCGCCGGCATGCCGGCGGTGGCGGTGACCGACGACGCCAACCTGTTCGGGGTGATGCAGTTCTGCGCCGCCGCCAAGAAGGCCGGGCGTGCAGCCGATCGTCGGGCGCCATGGTGGCCGCTGGCGCCGCTGGAGGCGCTGCCGCGCACGCCCGGGCGGCCGGCGCCGCCGGAGCACGTCGTGCTGCTGGTCAAGGACGCCACGGGCTACGGCAACCTGCTGCGCCTGCTCAGCCGCGCCTGGGTCGACGCCGAGCCGGGGGCGGAGATCCGGGTCGCGCTGGACGAGCTCGGCGCGCACCATGCGCGGGCTGATCTGCCTGACCGGCGGCGCCGCGCGGGCCGGTGGGCGCGGCGCTGCGGCGCGGCGACGCCAAGCTCGCGCGGCGGCTGCTGGCGCGAGCTGAAGGCGGCCTTCGGCGACCGGCTCTACGTCGAGCTGGTCGCGGCACGGCCTGGCGGAGGAGGACGCGGTCGAGCCGGCGATGCTCGACCTCGCCTACGCCCTCGACGTGCCGCTGGTCGCCACCAACGACGTGCACTTCCTGGAGGCCGCGGGCTACGACGCGCACGACGCGCTGATCTGCATCGCCGAGGGCGCCCAGGTGGCGCAGGAGGACCGGCGCCGGCTCACGGTCGAGCACCGCTTCAAGACGCGCGGCCGAGATGGCCGAGCTGTTCGCCGACGTGCCGGAGGCGGTCGCCAACACGCTGGTGATCGCCCGGCGCTGCGCCTTCATGGCGCCGGCGCGCGACCCGATCCTGCCGACCTTCGCGCAGGACGAGGAGGCGGAGATGCGCCGCCAGGCGGCGGAGGGCCTGGAGCGGCGGCTGGCGCACGGTGGTCTGGCAGCCGGGCATGGACGCGGCGGCGCGCGAGGCCGCCGCCGAGCCCTACCGCGAGCGGCTGGCCTACGAGCTCGACGTCATCGCGCAGATGAGGTTCCCGGGCTACTTCCTGATCGTCTCCGACTTCATCAAGTGGGCCAAGGCGCAACGGCGTGCCGGTCGGGCCCGGGCGCGGCTCGGGCGCCGGCTCGGTCGTGGCCTGGAGCCTCGAGATCACCGACCTCGACCCGTTGCGCTTCGGCCTGCTGTTCGAGCGCTTCCTCAACCCCGAGCGCGTGTCGATGCCGGACTTCGACATCGACTTCTGCGAGGACCGGCGCGACGAGGTGATCGCCTACGTCCGCGACCGCTACGGCGCCGACCGGGTGGCGCAGATCATCACCTTCGGCACGCTGCAGGCGCGCGCCGCGCTGCGCGACGTCGGCCGGGTGCTGGGCCTGCCGTTCGGCCTGGTCGACCGGACCTGCAAGCTGGTGCCGCACAACCCGGCCAACCCGGTGACGCTGGCCCAGGCGATCGAGCTGGAGCCGCGGCTGCAAGGAGGCGCGCGACGACGACCCGGGCGTCGCCCGGATGATCGACATCGCGCTGCAGCTCGAGGGCCTGCCGCGCAACGCCTCGACCCACGCCGCCGGCGTGGTGATCGGCGACCGGCCGCTGGAGGAGCTGGTGCCGCTCTACCGCGACCCGCGGGCGCTGATGCCGTCGACCCAGTTCAACATGAAGGACGTCGAGAAGGCGGGGCTGGTCAAGTTCGACTTCCTCGGCCTGTCGACGCTCACCATGCTCGAGCACGCCGAGCGGCTGGTGAACGAGCGCGGCACGCCGCTGTCGCTGGCGCCGCTGCCGCTCGACGACCCGGCCGACCTACGAGCTCCTGTCGCGGGCCGAGACGCAGGGCGTGTTCCAGCTGGAATCGGCCGGCATGCGCGACGCGCTGCGCAAGCTGAAGCCCGACTGCTTCGAGGACATCATCGCCATGGTCGTCGCTCTACCGGCCGGGCCCGATGGACAACATCCCGCGCTACACCAACGTCAAGCACGGGCTCGAGGACCCGAGCTACCTGCACCCGCTGCTGGAATCGATCCTGGCCGAGACCAACGGCGTGATCATCTACCAGGAGCAGGTGATGGAGATCGCCAAGCAGCTGGCCGGCTACACGCTGGGCGGCGCCGATCTCCTGCGCCGCGCCATGGGCAAGAAGATCAAGGCCGAGATGGACGCCCAGCGCGAGGTGTTCGTGCAGGGTGCGGTCGGGCGCGGCATCGACGCCAAGCTCGCCGACACGATCTTCGACGCGGTGGCGAAGTTCGCCTCCTACGGCTTCAACAAGAGCCACGCCGCCGCCTACGCGCTGCTCGCCTACCAGACCGCCTGGCTCAAGGCGAACCACCCGGTCGAGTTCTTCGCCGCGGCGATGACCACCGAGTGCGCCAACCAGGAGAAGCTCGCCGCCTACCGCCAGGAGATGCGCCAGCGCGGCATCCCGCTCTACCCGCCGGACGTCAACCACTCGCACGCCGCAGCTTCGTGGTCGAGGACGGCGCCGGACGGTGCCGGCGTGCGCTACGCGCTGGCGGCGATCAAGGGCGTGGGCGCGGCGGCGACCGAGCCCTGGTCGAGGAGCGCGCGGCCAACGGCCCGTTCCGGGACGTGCACGACCTGATGGCGCGGCTCGGGCACGCGCGTGCTCAACAAGCGGCTGCTGGAGAGCCTCGCCCGGGCCGGCGCGCTCGACAGCGCTGGAGCCCAACCGGCGCCGGCTGGTCGAGGGCGCGGAGCTGCTGCTGCGCTACGCCGCGGCGGCGGCCGATGCGGCGCAGAGCGATCAGGTCAGCCTGTTCGGCGGCAGCGGCGCGGCGCAGGTGCCGCAAGCCGCCCTTGCCGGCCGGTCGAGGACTGGCCGGCGCTGGAGCGGCTGCAGATGGAGTTCGACGTGCTGGGCCTGTACCTGTCGGCCCATCCGCTCGACGGCTACCGCAACGCGCTGCAGCGGCTGGGCGTGATGACCGGCGACCGGCTGCGGCAGGTGGCCGGCGAGGGCGGCCGGTTCCGGGTCGCCGGCGTGATCGCCAGCAAGCAGGAGCGGGTCACCGAGCGCACGCGCCTCGTCCGGCTGATCGTCTCCGACCACACCGCGCAGTTCGAGATCACGGCCTTCAGCGAGCTGATGGGCCAGGCGCGCGACCTGCTCGACGGCACGGCCCCGCTCTACTTCGAGGTCGACGCCCGGGTCGACGGCGACAATCTGCGCCTCACCGCGCAGCGCATCCAGAAGCTCGACGAGGTCGTCGACCATGGCGCGGGCCGCGGTCGAGATCACGCTGGCGGCACCCAACGTGGCGCTGCGGCTGCAAGCCGATGCTGCAGCGGCAGTCGCGGCAACGGCGCCGGGTGCGCCTGGTCGTGCCGGTGCCCGGCGCCGGAGGAGGCGATCCTGGCGCTGCCGGAGGACTTCGTGCTCGCCAGCGGCCAGCGGCTCGACGTCGAGCGGCTGGCCGGGCGTGTCGCCGTGCGCGACGTGGCGCTGCTGAACTGAGGCATGCGGCCAGCGTGAGCGACCGGTCGCGGTCATCGGCGCCGGCATGGCCGGCGCCGCCTGCGCGCGCGCGCTGGCCGACGCCGGCATGACGGTGCGCGTGTTCGACAAGGGGCGCTCGGTCGGCGGGCGGATGGCGCAGCGGCGCGTCGGCAGCCGGCGGTGTTCGACCACGGCGCCCAGTACCTGAGCGCCCGCGACCCGGCCTTCGTCGGCCGAGGTCGGAGCGCTGGCGGGCAGCAGGGCATCGTGGCCGAGTGGCCGGGGCCGCGAGCGTCCGGCGGCGACCCGGTGCTGGTCGGCGTGCCGGCGATGAACGCGCCGGTCAAGGCGCTGCTCGGCGGACCTGCCGGTGACCACGCGGCTGCCGGGTCACGGAGCTGGCGTCACGGCGCCGGCGGCTGGACGCGTCCGCGGCGAGGACGGCGGCGGCGGCACGGGCCGTTCGCGGCGGTCGTGCTGGCCGTGCCGGCACCGCAGGCGGCGGAGCTGCTGGGGACGGCGGGCCAGCGCGCGGGCGGCCGGCCGATCCTGTGCGCCTGGGCGGCGTGCGGATGGCGCCGTGCTGGTCGGCGCTGGCGGCGTTCGCCGCGCCGGCTGCCGGCTCGACGCCGCGGCGCTGCGGCCGCGCCGGTGCCGCTGGCCTGGGCGGCGCGCAACAGCGAGCAAGCCCGGGCCGCGGCGACGGCGAGGCCTGGACGCTGCACGCCGGCGCCGGACTGGTCGGCCGAGCGCGCTGGAGCGGCGGCCCGAGGAGGTCGCGCCGGAGCTGCTGGCGCCGTTCGCCGGCGGCAGTCGGCCGCGGCGCTGCCCGAGCCGGCCTACCTCGCGGCGCATCGCTGGCGCTACGCGCTGGTCGAGCGGCCGCTCGGCGAGCCTGCGTCTGGGACCCGGCGCTGCGCCTCGGCCTGTGCGGCGACTGGTGCCTCGGGCCGCGGGTCGAGGCCGCCTACCTGTCCGGGCCGCGCCGCTGGCGGCGGCGCTTGCCAAGGACGGGGCGCCGCTGTAGACAGGCGCCACCTCACACGCGGGCGGCAGGCGTGAGCCTTGCCTCTGTCCGGTGGCCGACCCCTGGCGTCGGTCCACTCGCCCGCGGCGGAACAACCGGAACAGGAACGTTCGATGGCTTTCCCGACCTACACGATGCGCCAGCTGCTCGAGGCTGGCGTGCATTTCGGCCACCAGACGCGGCGCTGGAACCCGCTGATGGCGCCCTACATCTTCGGCGTCCGCAACGGCGTCCACATCCTCGACCTGACCCAGACCGTGCCGACGCTGCACCGCGCGCTGGCGGCCCTGCGCGAGGTCGCGGCCAACGGCGGCCGCGTGCTGTTCGTCGGCACCAAGCGGCAGGCGCAGGAGCCGGTGGCGACCGGCCGCCAAGCGCTGCGGCCAGTACTACGTCAACCATCGCTGGCTCGGCGGCATGCTGACCAACTGGAAGACGATCTCGCAGTCGATCAAGCGGCTGCGCGAGCTCGAGGCGCAGCTCGCCGACCCGGCGACGCAGCAGGGCTTCACCAAGAAGGAGCTGCTCAACCTGAGCCGCGAGCGCGACAAGCTCGAGCGGGCGCTGGGCGGCATCAAGGACATGGGCGGCCTGCCCGACATCCTGTTCGTGATCGACACGAACAAGGAGGAGATCGCGGTCCAGGAGGCGACCAAGCTGGGCATCCCGGTGGTGGCCGTGCTCGACAGCAACAGCGACCCGCGCAAGATCCGCTACCCGTTCCCGGGCAACGACGACGCCAGCCGGGCGATCAACCTCTACTGCGACCTCGCGGTGGCGGCGGTGCTCGACGGCATCCAGGCCGAGATGTCGGCCTCGGGCATCGATGTCGGCGAGATCGAGGACCTGGGCGAGATCGAGGAGCTGCCGGAGCTGCCCGAGGTCGCGGCGGCCGAGGTGCCCGCGGTGGCCGAGGAAGCGGCGCCGGCGCAGCCGAGCTGAGCCGCGGCGCAGCCGCGACAGCATGAGGATTTGCTGAGCATGGCCGAGATCACGACCGCTCTGGTCAAGGAGCTGCGCGAGCGCACCGGCGCCGGCATGATGGACTGCAAGCGGGCGCTGGGCGAGGCCGGCGGCGACATCGAGGCGGCCACCGACTGGCTGCGCAAGAAGGGCCTGGCCGCGGCCGCCAAGAAGGCCAGCCGGGTCGACCAGCGAGGGCCTGATCGGCATGGCGCTGGCCGGCACCGCGGGTGCCCTGGTCGAGGTCAACGCCGAGACCGACTTCGTCGCCCGCAACGAGAGCTTCCAGGAGCTGGTCCGCCGGATCGCCGCCCTGGCGCCCGCGGCCAAGGGCGACCTCGACGGCGCTGAAGGCGGCGCGGGTCGAGGCCACCGGCCGCACGGTCGACGAGGAGATCACCCAGGCGATCGCGGTGATCGGCGAGAACATCAACCTGCGCCGCACGGCCTATCTCGAGGTGCCGCAGGGCGTGGTCGCCGGCTACCTGCACAACCAGCTCGCGCCCGGGCCTCGGCAAGCTCGGCGTGCTGGTGGCGCTGGCGTCGGCGGGCGACGCCGGCGCGGCGTGGCCGAGACCGGCAAGCAGCTGGCGATGCACGTCGCCGCCACCAACCCGCAGGCGGTGAGCGCCGACAAGGTCGACCCCGCGCGTGGTCGAGCGCGAGCGGGCGATCTTCGCCGACCAGGCCCGCGCCTCGCGGCAAGCCCGAGAACATCATCGAGAAGATGGTCGAGGGCCGGCTGCGCAAGTTCTACGAGGAGGCGGTGCTGCTCGAGCAGGTGTTCGTGGTCGACACCGACAAGCGCGTCAAGGAGGCGGTCCAGGCCGCCGCCAAGGAGCTCGGCGCGCCGGATCGAGGTCGTGGCCTTCGTCCGCCTGGCGCTGGGCGAGGGCGTCGAGAAGGGCGGCGCGACGACTTCGCCGCCGAAGTGGCGCAGCTCGCCGGCGTCTGAGCGCCGCGGCGGCCGCGACCTTCGCCATCCAGACGCAGCGCGGAGCCCGGCGATGACCGAGAGCGAAGCCGACCCGGGTCCACGGTTCCGCCGCGTCCTGCTCAAGATGTCGGGCGAGGCCCTGCTCGGGCGACGGCGAGTACGGCCACGACCGCCGCGTCCTGCGCCAGCTCGCCGACGATTGCGCCGCCGTCCACGCGCATGGGCGTCGAGCTCTGCCTGGTGATCGGCGGCGGCAACATCATCCGCGGCAGCACCCTGGCCGCGGCCGGGGTCGAGCGCTCGACCGCCGACTACATGGGCATGC
The DNA here is from genome assembly GCA_963728145.1 of uncultured Chitinophagaceae bacterium. Classification (GTDB taxonomy): domain Bacteria; phylum Bacteroidota; class Bacteroidia; order Chitinophagales; family Chitinophagaceae; genus CAVSJA01. The sequence continues at coordinate 583,491 of CAVSJA010000001.1, forward strand.
TGGGCACGGTCATCAACGCGCTGGCGGTGCAGAGCGTGATCGAGCAGCAGGCCGGCATCCCGACCCGGGTGATGTCGGCGATCCCGATGTCCGCGGTGTGCGAGCCCTACATCCGGCGCCGCGCCGTGCGCCACCTGGAGAAGGTCGCGGATCGTGATCTTCGCCGCCGGCACCGGCAACCCGTACTTCACCACCGACACCGCGGCGGCGCTGCGCGCGGCCGAGCTGGACTGCGACGCGATCCTGAAGGGCACCCAGGTCGACGGCGTCTACTCGGCCGACCCGCGGCGCGACCCGGACGCGCGAGCGCTACGACCGGCTGACCTATCTCGACGTGCTGTCGCGCGACCTCAAGGTGATGGACGCCTCGGCGATCTCCCTGGCGCGGGAGAGCAGCATTCCCATCATCGTCTTTTCCGTGCATGCTCCGGGCGCGTTCGCGCGGGTGCTGCGGGGCGAGGGACCCCACACCATCATCACCGAGGAGGCGGCGTCATGAGCGGCGGGCAGCCCGACCTGGCGGATCTCAAGAAGCGCATGGACAGCGCGCTCGAGGTCCTGCGCAAGGAGCTGCAGGGCCTGCGCACCGGCCGCGCCAGCGCCAGCCTGCTCGAGCCGATCACGGTCGAGGCCTACGGCTCGGAGATGCCGCTGACCCAGGTCGGCACGGTCAACGTGCCCGAGCCGCGCATGCTGACGGTGCAGGTCTGGGACCGCGGCCTGGTCAAGGCGGTCGAGAAGGCGATCCGCAACAGCTCGCTCGGCCTCAACCCGTCCGTCGACGGGCAGCTGCTGCGCGTGCCGCTGCCCGAGCTGACCCAGGAGCGGCGCAACGAGCTGGTCAAGGTCGCGCACAAATATGCCGAGCAGGCGCGGGTCGCGGTCCGCAACGTCCGGCGCGACGGCATGGACCAGCTGAAGCGGCTCGAGAAGGACGGCGACATCTCCCAGGACGAGCACAAGCAGTGGTCGGACGAGGTGCAGAAGCTGACCGACAGGCACATCGAGGCCGATCAACCAGCTGCTCGACCACAAGGAAAAGGACATCCTGCAGGTCTGATGGCGGCACAGCGTGCGTAGCGAGCCCCTGGTCCGCGAGGCGGAGGCCGCCGCGCCGCCGCAGCACGTCGCCATCATCATGGACGGT
>CAVSJA010000002.1:0-867500 GCA_963728145.1 uncultured Chitinophagaceae bacterium
GGGCATCGGCTTGGTGGTTTGGTTATCCACTTGCCGTTGGTGGTGCGGATGAGTTCCGCGGCACCTTGGCAGCGTACGGCTGAAGGACGGCGGCGGGCGCGGCGCGGCTGCTCCGCGAGTCACCTTTGCCCAGCACTGTGGCCGCGACCACATCGCAGCGCCAGATTCATGGTTGATTCCTGCCAACCACCAACCAATTTCTGCCACCGGAATTATTCGCCTGACCTCCCTGTTTAGTCAGTTAGACCGGCACGAAGAAGACCAAACCGGCCGATACAGAAAGACAAAGAAGAAGGCATCAAAATGAAGAAGTTCGGATTTGCTTCGATCGTCGCCAGTGGCCTCGCCGCCGCGGTTCTCGGCCTAGCCGGCCCCGCGCAGGCTGACATCGGTCACTACAACTGGGTGTACGGGAACCAACCACATGCCACAGTCGGCTCGGCCACCTCGACCGTCGGCAACGGTCGCTGACCCACAATCTCGAGCAGGAAGGGGCGCCCCGCATAAGGGCGCCCCTTCTTCGCATGTATGACGTAGATGGGCTGGACTTGCGTCATGTTGTTCTCGTTGCATCACCCCAACAGTGTTGGCCTAGCACTTGTGCGACCGCCTTTGGGAAGCATCATTGTGGGTGTCACGACGGTGTCACAACTCGCGCACATCACCCGCGAACATGGGCGGTCGCCGACGGTCGAAACATACTGGTAGAGCAGCGAATCGAGTACACCCGCGAACATGGGCGGACACGTTGTTGCAGCTCATAATCCGTTGGTCGCGGGTTCGAGCCCCGCCCGCCCCACTTAGAACAGGCCCACTTAGAAAGCCCAGGTAAACGAGCTATTCTTGCCGCGGGCCGTCACGTGGCCCCGGTCTCGGTGTCACGAGGTGAAACATCCGCTGATTTCGTACCGGGATCCCGAAGGCAACATCCGCCACGCGCTGCAAGGCGAAGGCGTCCGACGTCGGTGAGGAATGGCTGGACGCGCGACGAAGCTAATCGCTCACCGCAGTCGAGGCCAAAGAAGCAGGCGCGTCCGAAGAAGCAGACGCGACCGCGCAAGGCGAAATAAACCCGGTGGCGGTCCGGCGCACACCCGCTCATACGGTGTGCGGGTACGGGTGGTATCTCCTCCCGGGGCCACCCGGCGTCGGGCCGGCCCAGGCGACGAAAACACCCAGGGTAGCGGGCCGATTGCTATCCGGCGGAGACAATCCGGCGTAGCATTCGCTGTATCAGCGCAGGCTAGGAGTGTGTTGTGACGACTATCCTGATACTTGTTGGCATCGCGATCGCCGCGGGAGTGATCTGGCTGGTGGTGCGGTCCGTGATGCGGAACGAAGAACGGGCTTCAAGTCAACTGGTCGAACGTCGACGTGAAGAGTGGCGCGCCGGGGGGTGCGTGGGGCCGGAGCCGGGCAAGTATCGGGGCCCCGAGCGCAGCGACTGGCGAGGCTGGATCGTAGGCGGAGGCCCTGGCATGGGCGGATGGAGGCTGCGGCGGAGGAAGCTGCGGCGGCGAGGAGGCTGACTCAGGCACCAACCGCCCCGGCAGCAATCATGCCCACCGCCATTCCCCGCAGGCACCTCCACACCGTTTTCGGGTTGGCCTTCGCCGCCGCCTCACACCGCCAGCACGGGCAGGCGCGAACGTGTCGCGCCCGGTCGGCATACCACGCTGTGACGGCGTCGCGGCTGACCGGTCGCCAACCGGCCACATTTCGGTGAACGGTGATAAACCGCCACAAACGCGTCGGAGCTGTCTCCGGAGCAGAGAGGCCGCAGGTTCGAAGCCTGCCGGGGCCACTCGCAAAAAAAGCTCTGACGTCCGTGTCCGTGGCCATGAAAAAGTCCCCACTGGTGGCCAAGTGGAGGTCCCCACTGGTGGCCAGATAAAAGTCCCCACCCCGTGTTCGTCGTGTCGATCAGGAACTGCGGGCCCCGGTGGTGACGGTGAAGGTGCCAACCACTCATCGCCACCACCGGGGAGTTCCATTGAAGTCTGCGAGGGACCGCATGGACATCATTTCTGCCTATCAACAAGTCGGGTCGTACCGAGGCGCCGCCGAGCTGTGCGGCACCACCCACAAGACCGTCAAACGGGTCGTCGAGAAGTTCGAGGCCGGCGGAGCCGCCGCCGCCGCGGGTCGAGCGGGTCGCACAATTACGATGCGGTGACCGAGCTGGTCGCCGAACGGGTCGAGAAGTCCGCAGGGTCGGATGTCGGCCAAGCGGATGCTGCCGATCGCCCGTGCCGCCGGCTACGAGGGGTCGGCACGTAACTTCCGCCGCCTGGTCGCCGAGCGAAAGTGTTGTGGCGCAACGAGCATCACCGCGGCCGCCGCCCGGCGGTGTGGTCACCGGGTGAGTATCTGGTGATCGACTGGGCCCAAGCCGCACCGGGGTTGTTCCTGTTCTGCGCGGTGCTGGCGTTCTCCCGGTGGCGGTTCGTGCGCGTTCGCCACCGACCAGAGGGCGTCGACCACGCTGGCGTTGATCGCCGAGGCGTTCGCCGCGATCGGCGGTGTCCCGGCCCGGGTGCTGGCCGACCGGATGGCCTGCCTCAAGGGCGGGGTGGTCGCCAACGTGGTGGTCCCGACCCCGGACTACGTCCGGTTGGCCGGCCATTACGGGTTCGCCCCGGATTTCTGCCACGCCGCCGATCCCGCAGTCGAAGGGCATCGTGGAGAACCTGTGCGGCTACGCCCAACGCGACCTGGCGGTCCCGCTGCTGACCGAGGCCGCCATCGCCGGCACGACGGTGGATCTGCGGGCCGCCAACACCGCGGCCGCGGCGTGGTGCGCCGAGGTCAACGCCGCGGTGCATTCGGAGATCTGCGCGGTGCCCGACGAGCGGCTGGCGATCGAACGGGAGCTGCTGCGACCGCTGCCGTCGCTGCGCCTGCAGATCGGGGCGCCGTCGGTGCTGCGCAAGGTCGACCGGCTGTCGTGTGTCCGGTACGCCTCGGCCCGCTACTCGGTGCCCACCCGGCTGATCGGCACCACCGTGGCGGTCGTCGTCGATCACGGCGCGGTCTGCATCGTCGAGCCCGCCACCGGGATGATCGTGGCCGAACACGAACTCGGCGCCCCGGGCAGCGCCTCGATCCTCGACGACCACTACGACGGACCACGACCGGCACCCAGACCGCGGGCCACGACCGAAAACCGACGTCGAGACAGCAGTTCTGCGCCCTCGGCGAGGACGCCGAAGCGTTCCTGGTCGGGGCCGCCGCGATCGGCAACACCCGGCTGGGCTCGGAGTTGGAGATCCTGCTCGGCCTTGGGCGCCGCCCACGGTGAGCAGGCGTTGGTGGCCGCGCTGCGCCGGGCGGTGGCGTTCCGACGGTTCCGCGCCGCCGACGTGCGCTCCATCCTGGCCGCCGGCGCCGGAACACCACAACCCCGCCCGGCCGGGGATGCGTTGATCCTGGACCTGCCGATCGCCCCGACCCGCTCGCTGGACGCCTACAAGATCACCCCGGCCGCCGACGGCGGGGTGACGTCATGACGACCACCACCGACGAAGACCACCAAACCTGTTGCACCGCCCTCGGTTCCGCAGCTGGCGGCCGATCTGGATGCCGGGTTGCGCCGGCTCAAGCTCGCCGCGATCCGCCGCACCGCACCCGAGGTCCTGCTGACCGCCAAGACCCAACGCTGGACCCCCGAGGAAGTGCTGCGCACCCTGGTCGAAACCGAACTGGCCGCCCGGGATGCCTCCAACATCGTCAACCGGCTCAAGGCCGCCGGCGTTCCCGGTCACCAAGACGTTGGACTCCTTCGACGTGGCCGCCTCCTCGATCCAACCCAAGGTGTTCGACTACCTGTCGAGTCTGGAATGGGTTCGCGCACAACAGAACCTGGCGATCATCGGGCCCGCCGGGACCGGCAAGTCCCACACCCTCATCGGCCTGCGGGATCGCCGCGATCCACGCCGGGCACAAGGTCCGCTACTTCACCGCCGCCGACCTCATCGAAACGCTCTACCGCGGCCTGGCCGACAACACCGTCGGCAAGATCATCGAATCCCTGCTGCGCGTCGACCTGATCATCCTCGACGAACTCGGCTTCGCCCCACTCGACGACACCGGCACCCAGCTGCTGTTCCGGCTCGTCGCCGGCGCCTACGAACGCCGATCCCTGGCCATCGGCTCGCACTGGCCCTTCGAACAATGGGGCCGATTCCTACCCGAGCAGACCACCGCCGTCAGCATCCTCGACCGGCTCCTGCACCACGCCACCGTCGTCATCACCGAGTTCGCCCGCGCCGGCGTCCCCGTCGCCCTCGCCTGCATGGGCCTCGCCGCCGCCTGGATCGCGCTGATCGCCAGGGGCATCCCCTGGTGACCCCGCCGCTCGCTTCCAGGAGACCGGAGAGTAACTCACCGGCTGCGGGCCCTATAGGCTGCTCGAAGCCTGGCCAACGCTCTCGGGGAACGAGATGGTGACGCGGACGACGCTGCTTCTCTCCGCCGTGCTGGCTCTCGCCGCCGGTCCTGGGGACGCGCAGTCGGTGCTGAGCAAGGCGGTGCGCACGAGCGAGAGCCTGGAGCCGGCGCTGGTCGCATCCCGACCAGGCGGCGGCCGCGCAGGCGAAGCTCGACGCGCTCTTCGCCGAGACCGGCAGGCGGCCGAACATCGTCTGGCTCGTCGTCGACGACATGGGCTACGGCGACCCCGGCGCCTTCGGCGGCGGCGCGGCGGTCGGGGCGGCGACGCCGAACATGGACCGGCTGGCGCGCGAGGGGCTGAAGCTGACCTCGACCTATTCGCAGGCGACCTGCACGCCGACCCGGTCGGCGATCCTGACCGGACGGCTGCCGGTCAGGACCGGGCTGACCCGGCCGATCCTCGCCGGCGACAAGATCACGAAGAACCCCTGGGCGGACGAGATCTCGCTGCCGGCGCTGCTCGGCGAAGCCGGCTACGCCACGGTGCTGTCGGGCAAGTGGCACGTCGGCGAGGCGGAGGGCATGCGGCCGCACGACATCGGCTTCGACGAGTTCTACGGCTTCTACGAGGCCGAGAAGGAGATCAGCCAGGGCGTCGACAAGCGACGCTATCCCGACCTGGTGCTGAACCCCGAACGGCTGGAGATGCTGCGCAGGACCGGGTCGAGCAACGCGCTCGTCCACGGCTTCAAGGGCGGCGAGACCACCGACGTCGAGGTCATCGACAGCATCGAGGAGATGGCCGAGGGCGACCGGATGCTGAAGGAGTTCACGCTCTCGAAGATCCCGGAGCTGGCGGCGGGCGGCAAGCCGTTCTTCCTCGAGCACGCCTTCATGAAGGTGCACGCCGACAACTTCGCCTCGAAGGCGTTCGAGGGCAGGAGCGCCTCGAAATATCCCTACAAGGACGACGTGGTGGAGGTCGACGCCTACGTCGGCGAGATCGTCGATGCGCTCGACGAGGCGGGCGTGCTCGACAACACCTTCGTCTTCGTCACCTCCGACAACGGCCCGCAGCTCGATAGCTGGCCGGACGCGGGCTACACGCCCTTCCGCGGCGCCAAGGGCTCGGCCTGGGAGGGCGGCGTGCGCGTCCCCGGCATCGCCTACTGGCGCGGGATGATCGAGCCCGGCCGCGAGAGCGACGAGCTCTTCGACCTGATGGATCTCTTCAACACCTCGCTGCACCTCGCCGGCATCGAGGACCGGCTGCCGACCGACCGCTACATCGACGGCATCGACCAGACCTCGTTCCTGCTCGCCGACGACGGCCGGTCGAACCGCGAGAAGGTCTACATCTGGAACGAGGCCGACCTGATGGCGATGCGGATGTACGAGTACAAGATCCACGTGAAGGTGGTGGAGAGCCACGCCCAGTGGCTCGACATCGACATGACGACGGTGTCGGACGTCGGCCTCGCGCCCTGGCTCTTCAACCTCTACATCGACCCGAAGGAGCAGTATCCGGTCGGCCACCGGATGAACGCCTTCCTCGCCTCGATGGCGGCCGAGATGAGGGCGCACGCGGGGACTTTCAGGAAGTACCCGCCGAAGGACATCGGTCTGGGACAATAGAGCCACGCTCAGGAGTCGATGTCCGGTCAGGCTGTCGCGCCGTGTCAGGTCTCCCGGGCAGCCCTGACCAGCTGCACGTGCAGGTCCTGCATCTGCCCGGCCCGGTCGGCGACCGCGCCGAGGTCGGTGAGCGCGGCGTAGAGGACGAGGAGCCTGAGCAGGGTGATCATCATCACCCTTCGTCGTCCCGGAGCCGGCGCGGTTCATTCGGGGCGGCTACGCCCCGACGAGCACCGCCACCCGCCGCAGCGCCAGCTGGTAGCCCTGGGTCCCGCAGCCGACCACGATCCCGTCCGCCCGGAGCGAGACGTAGGAGTGGTGCCGGAAGCTCTCGCGCTTGTGCACGTTCGAGATGTGCACCTCGATCACCGGCCCCTCGAAGGCGTTGAGCGCATCGAGGATCGCCACCGAGGTATGCGTGAACGCCCCCGGGTTGATCACGATCGCCGACGCGCCCCGCGCGCCCCTCGTGGATCCAGTCGACGATCTGCCCCTCCCAGTTCGACTGCAGGAAGCGCACCTCGAGCCCGAGCTCCGCCGCCAGCGCCCGCGCAGTCGCGCTCGACGTCGGCGAGCGTCTCGCGCCCGTAGACCTCCGGCTGGCGCTGCCCGAGCAGGTTCAGGTTCGGGCCGTTCAGGATCAGCACGGGCTTCGGCATGGGCTCCCTCTTGCGGCTGCGGCCGGTCCCGGGCTCTATACCCGCACGAGACCCGCCCGCAAGCCGAGGACGCCATGGACCTGCCCCGCAACCGCTTCAAGGCCGCCCTCGCCGAGGGCCGCCCGCAGATCGGCCTCTGGGTCTCGCTGATCGACGGCTTCGCCGCCGAGGCGGTCGCCGGCGCCGGCTTCGACTGGCTGCTGCTCGACACCGAGCATTCGCCCGGCCACGAGCTCAGCGTCCTCGCCCAGCTCCAGGCCCTCGCGCCCTATCCGCTGACCCCGATCGTCCGCCCGAAGGTCAACGACACCGCGCTGATCAAGCGCTTCCTCGACATCGGCGCGCAGACGCTGCTCATCCCCTACGTCCAGTCCGCCGCCGAGGCCGAGGCCGCCGTCGCCGCCATGCGCTACCCGCCGCGCGGCGTGCGCGGCATCTCGACGCTGACCCGCGCCACCGGCTACGGCCGCATCCCCGACTACCTCGCCCGCGCCGAGGAGGAGCTCTGCCTGATCGTCCAGATCGAGACCCGCGCCGGCCTCGACGCCCTCGAGGCGATCGCCGCCGTCGACGGCGTCGACGGCCTCTTCATCGGCCCCTCCGACCTCTCGGCCAGCCTCGGCCACCTCGGCGACCCCGGCCACCCCGAGGTCGTCGCCGCGATCGAGGACGCCATCGCCCGCATCCGCGCCGCCGGCAAGCCCGCCGGCTTCCTCACGCTCGACCCGGCGACGACCCGCCGCGCCATCGCGCTCGGCACCACCTTCACCGCCGTCGGCACCGACCTCGCCCTCCTCGCCCGCGGCGCCGACGCCCTCTGCGCCGAGTACCGCTCCTGACCCGGCCCTCGGGCGTCGTGCGCCTTCGGACATCGCGCAGCTTGACCGTTGCATAGGCCGGTATGACCGACAGCCCGCTCACCAAGAGCTACAGACTCTGACGCCGGGTGCAACCTCTTTGCCTTCGAGTGGGGCCGTAGGTCTGTGCGGCGGCTGGTATCCCCCAGGTGATCAGAGGCGTCGCGGCCACTGTAAGACCGAGTGCGAGCGTGGATCTGCGATCGACGGCTTCCATGGCCTCCCCCATAAGAAAACTATCAGTCCGTAAGGCATAGGCCAGCCGGCTATGGTCGGAACGAGCTGCCCAAGGTCGATGGCCTGCCGTCCGATTTTCGGCTGGTTCGGGATCAACTCCGAATGGCTCTGCCTCGGCCGCGCAAGCGCGCTGGCCGAGCCCGGCGACTACGCCGCGTGGGAGATCGCCGGTCAGCCGGCGGCGGTCGTGCGCGACCGCGACGGGCAGCTCCGCGCCTTCTCGAACGTCTGCCTGCACCGGATGTCGACGCTGCTGCACGGCCGCGGCCGGGTGCGGGCGATCGTCTGCCCCTACCACGCCTGGACCTCACAACCTGGACGCGAGGTCCGCTGGCGCTACTGGCGCCCCTGGCACGCGTCCGACGCCGACGCCTTCATGGCGCGCCGCGGCGAGGGTCCCTGGACGCGCTGGCTGGCCGAGCACCAGGTCGTCACCGGCGTCATCGAGGGCGTGAGACGCCGGCACACGCTGCCGGCGACGCCGCCGCCGGCGACGACGCTCGTCGCCAACACCGACAACCTCAAGGACTACGAGGCCTACCGCGCCCTCGACCCGGCGACCGCGCATATGCGGATCGCGAACTGGGTCGGGGGCGTGCTGCCCTCGGCGCCGAGACCGTCGAGATCTCGAACGCGTCCCGCATCCGCAAGGCCGGCTTCGACCTCCGGACCTCGTTCCGCAAGCCGCCCGACCCCGCGCGCCGCGGCCGCGACCCCGCCGCCCACCGCTCCTGACCCGACCCGCCGCCCCCGGGTGATGAGCCAGGACGACAGCGGGGACGATCGGACGGGCGTCGTGCGCCTCTCGGGCCGCCTGCTCTGCGCCTCGGCCGAGGAGGCGGACGTCGTCCGCCGCCACCTGCCCGAGCACGTCCGCCTCACCCGCGCCGAGCCGGGCTGCCTCTCGTTCGAGGTCACGCCGACGGACGATCCCCTGACCTGGCGCGTCGAGGAACGCTTCACCGACCGCGCCGCCTTCGACGCCCACCAGCGCCGGACCCGCGCCTCGGCCTGGGGAGCCGCGACGGCCGCCATCCGGCGCGACTACGAGGTCACGACGGCCGGCCGCCCTTGACCGATCCCGCCGCGGTGCATCGACGCCGGAGGGCCGATGCGACAGCGTCGTGTCGTGTGCGCCGCGCCAGCCCTGTCATCGCCCGCTTCTCGGAACCTCGCGGCGCCGCGCGCTCGCGTCCCGAGCGTCACCTTGATCGGAATCGGTCGCGATGGTAACATCGGACTCGCAATTGATTGTGCAACAACGACTTTTCTGGAGGGTGCGATGCTTCGCGTCACTGTGGATCTCTTCTCCGGTCGACCCAACCCGACCTGGCTGATCACGGACGAAGACTTCTCCGAGAAGCTGCTGTCGCGGCTGTCGGAGATGCCGGACTTCGTCGGCGATCCCGAAGACGGCTTCCCGGGCCTCGGCTTCCGCGGGATCCAGCTGCAGCGCCTCGGCGACGACGAGGTCGGCCGCAGGCTGCCCGTGCGCTTCACGATCGCCGCCAACGCCTCCGAGGATCCGCCGGAGATCGTGGAGATCGCCCGCGAGGTCATCGGGTCGATGACCCGCTTCGACAAGGTCCGCTTCCCCGATCACCAGATCACGCCGCTCGACGGCCGGCTGCAGGAGCACGTCCTGATGCGCTTCGAGCAGTTCCGCGAGCGCCGCTTCCTCGACTGGATCACCGGCATCATCAAGCCGCGCGGCCCCCGCGTCACCGTCCGCGACCCCGAGTGCGGGAACTGCGAGTACGAGGAAAGCACCTTCAACCCGAACTTCTGGAACGCCGACCCCTACGTCCGCCAGAACAACAACTGCTACAACTACGCGCGCAACTGGCGCACCGACACCTTCGCCCAGCCCGGCCGGGCGTCGGGCAACTGGCCGAACCCGATGGCCTGCGGTGACGTCAGCGGCGGCGCGATCTCCGACGGCCTGAAGCGACGCTGCGACTGCCTGCCGCAGAGCGAGTACCCGCGGCGCCTCGTCGCGCTGGTGGTCGACCCGGGCTATGACTACCACTGGTACCGGAAGCAGCGATCGGGCTTCTGGGGACACAAGCCGGGCGGGACCGCGGCCCGCAACACCGACAACTCCGGCGTGCTCATCACCGACCCCGAGACCTGCGACCGGGGTGGCTACACCGACTTCTGCGGCTATTTCTACGCCGGCAGGAGCGTCGTCATCACCTGACCGGATTCGCCTTGCAGGCCGCGCCGCACCGGGCTCTTCTCGCGACCGTCCTCGCCCTGTGCGTGGCGGTGGCGGCGGCACAGGATCGTGGAGGGTCCGCCCTGCGCATCGAGCTCGACATCTTCAGCGGCCGGCCGAACCCGGAATGGACCCTGACGGCGGCCGAGGCCGGGGAGCTGCGGGCGCTCGCGGCCAAGCTGCCGCTGGCGGCCGCCGCACCGCCGCGGTTCGACGGTCTCGGCTATCGGGGCATCGTGGCGCGGGACCCGGCCGACCCCGGCTGGAGCCTCGTCGCCTACCGCGACACCGTGCGCATCGACGGGGCCGCGGGATCGGAGGTGCGGGCGGACCCCGGCCGCAGCGTCGAGCGCTGGCTGCTCGGAACCGCCGGAGACGCGGTCGATCCCGCCCTGCTCGGTCGGATCGGCCCCTGATCGGCGGGACGCCCGGCGCGTTAACGGTTCAATCCCGACAAATTCCCTTAGCATATGCGCCGTGCATGTCTTGTGCATAAAGTGTGCATCGAAGGTCGCCGCGTTAACCTTTGCCATCCCTCGCCTTTCCGCCTCTCGCCGAACCGGCCTCCGCGCCGGCCTTGACGCCACCCCCCGACAGGCGTATCTCCCCGCCGAACTCCGGAACGGTCCGCCCTTCCGGTCCTGATATCTTGCAGGATCGCCGTCGGTCAGCGCGTCGCGCCCACCGGCGCGACCGGCCTATCGAAGGGGCGCCCGCCCATGTTCGAGACCCTCAGCGGCCGGCTCTCCGGCGTCTTCGACAAGCTCACCCGCCAGGGCGCGCTCTCCGACGAGGACGTCGCGACCGCGCTGCGCGAGGTCCGCGTCGCCCTGCTCGAGGCCGACGTCTCGCTCCCGGTCGCCCGCGATTTCATCAAGCGAATCAACGACAAGGCCAGCGGCCAGGCCGTCACCAAGTCGGTCACCCCCGGCCAGCAGGTCGTCAAGATCGTCCACGACGAGCTCGTCCACGTCCTCGCCGGCGACACCGCCGCCCCCGCCCTCAAGATCGACTCGCCCCCCGCCCCGGTGCTGATGGTCGGCCTGCAGGGCTCGGGCAAGACCACGACCACCGCCAAGCTCGCCCGCCGCTGGAAGGAGCGCGAGGGCAAGCGCGTGCTCATGGCCTCGCTCGACACCCGCCGCCCGGCGGCGATGCAGCAGCTCGCGATCCTCGGCACCCAGGTCGGCGTCGACACCCTGCCGATCGTCCCCGGCCAGGACGCCGTCGCGATCGCCAAACGCGCCAAGCAGCAGGCCGCCCTCGGCGGCTACGACGTCGTCATGCTCGACACCGCCGGCCGCCTGCACGTCGACGACGAGCTGATGGCCGAGGTCGCCGCCGTCCGCGACGCCACCGGCCCGAACGAGACCCTGCTCGTCGTCGACGGCCTGACCGGCCAGGACGCCGTCAACGTCGCCGAGCAGTTCGACGGCCGCGTCGGCCTCTCCGGCGTCATCCTCACCCGCATGGACGGCGACGGCCGCGGCGGCGCCGCGCTCTCGATGCGCGCCGTCACCGGCAAGCCGATCCGCTTCGTCGGCGTCGGCGAGAAGCTCGACGCCCTCGAGGAGTTCCGCCCCGAGCAGGTGGCGGGCCGCATCCTCGGCATGGGCGACATCGTCGCGCTGGTCGAGAAGGCGCAGGAGACGCTCGAGGCCGAGGCCGCCGAGCGGATGATGAAGCGCTTCCAGAAGGGTCAGTTCAACATGAACGACCTGAAGGCGCAGCTCCAGCAGATGCAGAAGATGGGCGGCATGCAGGGCGTCATGGGCATGCTGCCCGGCATGGGCAAGATGCAGAAGCAGATGGACGAGGCCGGCCTCGACGACCGGATGCTCCGCCGCCAGGTCGCGCTGATCAACTCGATGACCAAGCGCGAGCGCCGCAACCCCGACCTCCTGCAGGCCAGCCGCAAGAAGCGCATCGCCGCCGGCGCCGGCCTCGAGGTGCAGGAGCTGAACCGGCTCCTCAAGATGCACCGGCAGATGGCCGACATGATGAAGAAGGTCGGCGGCATGGGCAAGAAGGGCCTGCTGCGCGGCGGCCTCGGCGCCCTGCTCGGCAAGGGCGCGCCGCCGGTGCCGCCCGGGCATGCCGCCGATGCCGGGCGCCGGGCGCGCATGCCGCCCGGGCATGGCCTGCCGCCCGGCCTCAGCGGGCTCGGACGCAAGAAATGATCCCGACGCTGACCACCGAACGGCTGGTGCTGCGGCCGCCGCGCGCGGCCGACTTCGAGGCCTACGCCGCCTTCTTCGCCTCGGACGCGGGCGGCCTGGGAGGACGGCCCGCTGTCGCGCCAGCGACGCCTGGTCGGAGTTCGCGACCGCCGCCGGCGCCTGGGTGCTGCGCGGCTTCGGCTCGCTCTCGATCGACCGACCGCGCCACCGGCGCCTGGCTCGGCGAGGTCGGGCTCTACCAGCCGCGACCATTATCCGGAGCCCGAGATCGGCTGGATCGCTCGGCGCCGAGGCCGAGGGCCGCGGCATCGCCCACGAGGCGGCCCTCGCCGCTGCGCGCGCTGGGCCTACGCGCACGCTCGGCCTGGACACCCTCGTCAGCTACATCGACCCGCGGCAACCGCCGCTCGATCCGGCTCGCCGAGCGCCTCGGCGCCGTCCCCGACCCCGACGCCCCGAGCTGCGCCCCCGGCGCCGGCGTCTGGCGCCACCCGGCCCCGGAGGCGCTGCAATGAGCTCCGACGCCATCCGCCGCGCCGCCGACCTGCTGCGCGGCCACCGCGAGTCGATCGACCGGCTCGACGCGATCCTGGTCTTCACGCTCGCCGAGCGGTTCAAGCACACCCAGGCCGTCGGCGTCCTGAAGGCCGCAGCACGGCCTGCCCCCCTCCGACCCGGCGCGCGAGTCGGTGCAGATCGCGCGGCTCGAGCGCCTGGCCGAGGAGGCCGACCTCGATCCCGGCCTTCGCGCGCAAGTTCCTGAACTTCATCATCTCGGAAGTGATCCGCCACCACGAGCGGCATCTCGACAACGGGCCCGGCGAGACCGCGCCCACCCAGACCCAAGGAGACTGAGCCATGGCCATGAAGATCCGGCTCGCCCGCGGCGGGTCCAAGAAGCGTCCGCACTATTCGATCGTCGCCGCCGACTCGCGCTCGCCCCGCGACGGCCGCTTCATCGAGAAGCTCGGCACCTACGACCCGCTGCTCGCCAAGGACAACGAGGGCCGGGTGAAGATCGACCTCGAGCGCGTGCAGTACTGGCTCGGCCAGGGCGCGCAGGCGACCGACCGCGTGCAGCGCTTCCTCGAGGCCGCCGGCGTCGCCGAGAAGAAGGCGCGCAGCAATCCGAAGCAGGGCGAGCCCGGCAAGGCCGCCGTCGCGCGCGCCAAGGCGCGCGCCGACAAGGCCGCGGCCGCCGCCGCGGAGTAAGGCGCACGGCCGATGGCCGGTCCCTGCTCGCGGCGACCTCCGCTCCGCGGCGTGCCGCGGCTCCGCGCCCGCGTCGCGAGGCGGCGATGCGGGAGGCGCGCCATGGCTGACCCGGAGCGGCTCACCTGCGTCGGCGCCATCGCCGGCGGCTTCGGCGTCCACGGCGAGGTGCGGCTGAAGTCCTTCTGCGCCGAGCCCGAGGCGATCGCCGACTACGCCCCGCTCGTGACCGAGGACGGCCGCAGCTTCGGCGTCCGCCTGCTGCGCCCGATCACCGGCGCCTTCGCCGCCCGCCTGACCGGCGTCGAGACCCGCGAGGCGGCCGAGGCGCTGAAGGGCACCCGGCTCTACGCCCCGCGCGACCGGCTGCCGCCGCTGCCCGACGACGAGTTCTACCACGCCGACCTGATCGGCCTCGCCGTCGTCGACACCGGCGGCGCGCCGCTCGGCACCGTCCGCGCCGTGCTCGACCACGGCGCCGGCGACATCCTCGAGATCGCCCGCCCCGGCGCCCCCGACCTGCTCCTGCCCTTCACCCGCGCCGCCGTGCCGACGGTCGACCTCGCCGCCGGCCGCATCGTCGCCGACCCGCCCGAAGGTCTTGTAGAGTGACGGCTGCCGCGCGCTCGCGGCCCACAGGAAGGAAGGAAGCGATGGCGACAGTGCGGAAGGAGGTCGTGACGCAGGCGCCGCCCGACCAGGTCTGGGATGCGATCCGCGACATCGGCGCGCTGCACACCCGGCTGGTGCCGGGCTTCGTCACGGCGACGCGCCTCGAGCCGGGCGCGCGCATCGTCACCTTCGCGAACGGCGTGACCGTCCGCGAGCCGATCGTCACCCTCGACGAGCCGGCGCCGCCGGCTGGTGTGGTCGGTCGAGGGGATCGGCGACGACGCACTACAACGCCTCGGTCGAGGTGATCGACGAGGCCGACGCGACGCGCGTCGTCTGGATCGCGGACTTCCTTCCCGACGACCTGCGCGGCGAGATCGACGCGGCGATGGAGGCCGGGGCGCAGGCGATGAAGGCGGCGCTCGACCGGCTCGGCCCGACCGGTCGATGACCGCAGCCCTGGACCGCCCGCGTCCTGACGCTCTTCCCGGAGATGTTCCCGGGCCCGCTCGGCCACTCGCTGACCGGCCGGGCGCTCGCCGCCGGCCTCTGGCGGCTCGAGACCCGCGACATCCGCGACGCCGCCACCGACCGCCACCGCACCGTCGACGACAGCCCGGCCGGCGGCGGCGCCGGCATGGTGCTGCGCGCCGACATCGCCGCCGCCGCGCTCGACGCCGCCGCGGCCGGACTGGCCGCTGCTCTATCTCTCGCCGCGCGGCGCGCCGCTTCGACCCAGGCCCGCGCCCGGGCGCTCGCCGCCGGCCCGGGGGTCACGCTGCTCTGCGGCCGCTTCGAGGGGATCGACGAGCGGGTGCTCGAGGCGCGCGGCCGTCGAGGAGGTGAGCCTCGGGGACTTCGTGCTGACCGGCGGCGAGATCGCGGCGATGGCCTTGATCGACGCCGCGTCCGGCTTATACCCCGCGTCCTCGGAAACGCCGAGTCGACGGAGGAGGAGTCGTTCTCGTCCGGCCTCTTGGAGTTTCCGCAGTATACGCGCCCGACCGAATGGGAAGGTCTGCGATCCCCGAGGTTCTCCTCTCGGGGCACCACGGACGGATCGCCGCCTGGCGACGCTCCGCAGGCGGAGAGGCTGACCAAGGAACGTCGTCCCGACCTCTGGCGGGCCTACCTGGCGAAGGCCGGGGAAGCGGACCCGGCAGGAGAGGCAGAGCTCTCGGACGCAGAGACCACCGCCGCGACAGGCGGGCCAGAGAAGGACGACGAGCGATGAACCTGATCGCTGAGCTCGAGGCCGAGCAGATCAAGGCCCTGGGCAAGGACATCCCCGACTTCGCCGCCGGCGACACGATCCGCGTCGGCTACAAGGTCACCGAGGGCACCCGCTCGCCGCGTGCAGGCCTACGAGGGCGTCTGCATCGCCCGCAACGGCGGCGCGGGCATCGGCGCGAGCTTCACGGTGCGCAAGATCAGCTTCGGCGAGGGCGTCGAGCGCGTCTTCCCGCTGCACAGCCCGAACATCGACTCGATCACCGTGGTGCGCCGCGGCAAGGTCCGGCGGGCGAAGCTCTACTACCTGCGCGAGCGCCGCGGCAAGTCGGCCCGGATCAGCGAGAAGACCAACTACCGCGAAAAGACCGAAGGCTGAGGAGCCGGACCATGAAGCAGGGCATCCACCCCGACTACCATTTCATCGAGGTCAAGCTGACCGACGGCACGACCTACCGGACCCGCTCGACCTACGGCAAGGAGGGCGACCACGCTCGCGCTCGAGATCGACCCGTCGGCGCACCCGGCCTGGACCGGCGGCGCGCAGCAAGCTGATGGACACCGGCGGCCGCGTCTCGAAGTTCAAGAAGAAGTACGAGGGCCTCGGCTTCTGACCGTCGCACAGTGCGACTCCGGTCAAGCTTCTGAAATCACTGAATAAACGTCGCGCCGTTAACCGGAATCAACACCGGTTAACGGCGTCGCCACGTGCCGCCGCGCCGGATTCCCGCTTCCGGGAATCAGCGACGATCGCCTAAATCTTGTGATGCGCGCCAGCAGAAGCGCGTCATTTGGTGAAGGATGGTCGAGCGGATGGCGCGACTGATCGTCATGGGCAACGAGAAGGGCGGTTCGGGCAAGTCGACGACCGCCATGCACCTGATCACCGCGCTGGTGCGCGCCGGGCATCGCGGTCGGCGCGCTCGACCTCGACCTCCGGCAGAAGAGCCTGTTCCGCTACCTCGACAACCGGCAGGACTACATGCGCCGGCATGACCTGACCCTGCCGATGCCGCGGCGGATCGTGCTCGAGGCGAGCCGCTCGACAGCCGCGCCGAGGCCGAGGCCGAGGAGCAGGAGCCGCTTCCAGGCGGCGCTCGCCGAGCTGTCGCGACTGCGACTACATCGTCGTCGACTGCCCGGGCTCCTACAGCAGCTACTCGCGGCTGGCGCATGCGGCCGCGGACACGCTGATCACGCCGATGAACGACAGCCTCGTCGACTTCGACATGCTGGCGCGGCTCGACCCCGGCAGCGGCGCGATCAAGGGGCCGTCGGTCTATGCCGAGATGGTCTGGAAGGCGCGGCAGGCGCGCTGCGCCGCCGGGCGGCGGCCGACGGACTGGGTGGTGCTGCGCAACCGGATGACCGACGATCGACGCCCGCAACAAGCGCCGCGTCGCCTCGGCGCTCGAGGAGCTGGCGCGGCGGATCGGCTTCCGGCTGGTGCCGGGCTTCTCGGAGCGGGTGGTGTTCCGCGAGCTGTTCCTCGTCCGGGCTGACGCTGCTCGACCTGCGCGACACCGACCCGCAGGCGATGACCATGTCGAACATCGCCGCCCGCCAGGAGGTGCGCGACCTGGTGCGCGCGCTCGACCTGCCGGCGGTGTCGGTGGCGGCCTGACGCGGTCAGTCAGCGACTGGTCGGGATCGAGGCGGGACTCGGACGGCGCTGGCGCCGCCTGGCGCGGCGCCGGCTTGCGCGCGGGGCGGCGCGGACCGGCCGGGCGGCATCGCCGGCGAACGGTGCCGGCCGCCGCGGCGCGGGTTGCGGCGCGCGGCTTCATATGCCCGGCGCCAGCGGCAGGCAGGCGGCCTGCACCCGCGCCAGCGCCTCGCAGGCGCCGAGCGCGTCGGCCTGGCTCAGCCCGACGAACTGCGCGCGGAAGATCGTCACGCCCTGCACCTTGGCGGCCTCGACGCGGCGCAGCCCGCCGTTGAGCTCGGGCACGTCGCGCAGCGCGGTGGTCAGCAGCTGCCGCTCGGCGTCGCCCTTGGCGCGGAAGGCGCCGAGCTGCACGCCCCAGTCGTTGCCGCCGGTGGTGCCGGCGCCCGAGCTCGCCACCTGCACGTCCTCGAGGGCAGGGTCGGGCGCGCCGCGGCCGCGCCGCTGCGCGACCGCGAAGGTCGAGGCCGAGCCGACGACGCCGACCGGCGCCCGGTCGGCGCCGGCGCCCGGGCGCGGCGCCGGCCGGCCGTTCGGGCGCGACGCCGGGCAGGTCGCGCGAGGTCTGGGCGGCGGCGAGGTCGGCGTTCACCTCGGCGATCGCGGCGGTGATGCTCTGGTTGTTGCGGGCGACCGAGATCGAGCCGTCGGCGAGCGCCCGCGGCCGCGGCCGGCCGACGACGGCGCGGCGCCGTGCCGCCGCGACCATCGACGTCGAGCCGCGCGCCTCGGCCGAGGCGACCGGCGCGACGCGCGGCGGTCGCGGAGCGGCGCCGGCGCCTGCGAGCCTGGCGACCCGCGGCATCTTGGAGAAGCCGAGGTCCATCAGCCGCGCCACCTCGGCGTTGCGCGAGCCGCTGGACTTGCCGCCCATCATCGCGACGATCACCCGCTGGTTGCCGCGGTGGGCCGAGGAGACGAGGCTGAAGCCCGCGGCCCTGGTGTAGCCGGTCTTGATGCCGTCGGCGCCCGGATAGGCGTCGAGCAGCCGGCGGTTGGTGTTCTGCACGGTGGCGATGCCGGCCGAGGTCGAGTTGCGGCTGAAGATGTTGTAGTACTGCGGGAAGTCGTAGACCAGCCGGCGGCCGAGGATCGCCATGTCGCGCGCCGTCGACAGGTGCCCGTCGCGGGTCAGGCCGTTGGCGTTCCTGAAGGTGGTCCGGGTCATGCCCATCGCGCGGGCGTACTGGTTCATCCGCGCCGCGAAGGCCTCCTCGGAGCCGGCGACCGCCTCGCCGAGCGCGGTGGCGGCGTCGTTCGCCGACTTGATCGCGGCGGCGCGGATCAGGTAGCGCACCTCGATCTTCTGCCCGGCCCGGAGCCCGAGCCGCGACGGCGGCTCGGACGGCGGCATGCTGCGAGACCGTCACCTTCTGGTCGAGCGACAGGCGGCCGCGGCGGATCTCGTCGAAGACGATGTAGAGCGTCATCATCTTGGTCAGCGACGCCGGATGCACGCGGGTGTCGGCGTTGACCGCGTGCAGCACCTTGCCGGTGCGGGCGTCCATCACCACCGCCGCATACTGCTGCGCCTGCGCGATCGACGCACAAAACACGAGCGCGAACGCGAGAATCATCCCGCGCGACACGGTCTGGAACATGCCTGCCCTCCGGCGCGAGCGTCGCGCCTTGCCTCGGGTTTGTCGCAAACGCTAGCGAGCGAATGCTTTATTTTCGGTTAAGCTAGCATGGCAGGATCCGACGGGAAAACACCTTTGTTTCAGAGGCCGGAAGCCGGAGGTGTTGCAGGATGTCCTCAGAAGGATTTTTGCCGCAGTGCAGCAAAAACTCTTGACGCAGTGCAGCATGATCGCTATATGGGTGGCATCGCAAGAACACACACACCGGAGACACCCATGACCACCCGCGCCAAGACCCCCGCCGCCGACAAGACCTCGACGTGACCAACGTCGTCCAGGAAGCGACCGCGAAGGTCGAGACCCTCGTCGCCGACACCCAGAAGGCCGTGACCGAGCAGTTCGAGAAGCTCTCGAAGGGCCTCGAGGGCCTGACCACCTTCGGCCAGGAGAACGTCGACGCCATCGTGAAGTCGTCCGAGATCGCCGCCAAGGCCGCCGAGGGCATCGGCACCGAGATCAGCGCCTACTCGAAGAAGTCGTTCGAGGACAGCGTCGCCGCCGCCCAGGACTTCGCCTCGGCCAAGACCCTGACCGAGCTCTTCGAGAAGCAGACCTCCTTCGCCCAGGCGTCGTTCGAGGGCTTCGTCAGCCAGGCGACCAAGATGAACGAGATCTACGTCGCGGCGGCCAAGGACATCACGCGCCCCGATCGGCGCCCGCGTGACCGCGGCGACCGAGGCGCTGAAGACCTTCAGCCTCTGAGAGCTTAAGGCGGTAAGGCCGACGGCGGGCGCTGCTCCTCCCTGGCGGTCCGCATCGGCTTTCGAGTAGCCGATCGTGACCCCGGCGACCTCCGTGTCGTCGGGGTTTTTTCGTCGCCGTCGCGCGACGTGCCGCGGCGCGGCATCCCCTTTCCTAATCCGGCCGATCGAATATATTGGGGCCGACGACAGATCGGCATTTCCGCGACGCAAGGATGACAGGATCGGCTACCCGGACCCCAGGCGGCAGCACCGGCGTGCTGACGAAGACGCGCACGCGAGACGATGCGGCCGCCGCTCTACAAGGTCATGCTGCTCAACGACGACTACACGCCGATGGAGTTCGTCGTGCACGTGCTCGAGCGGTTCTTCGGCATCAGCCGGCCGCAGGCCGTCGACATCATGCTGACCGTGCACCGCAAGGGGCTGGCGGTGGTCGGGGTGTTCTCCTTCGAGATCGCCGAGACCAAGGTCACGCAGGTGATGGACTACTCCCGGCGGAACCAGCACCCGCTGCAGTGCACGATGGAGAAGGAGTAGCGGCTGCGGCGACCGGCCGGCATGGCTAGGGCCGACCGCCTGGCGCTGGCGTTCGAGACCGGCGCGCTGGCGCTGCCCGAGCACGGCGACGTGCTGGTGCTGCGGGCGGTGCCCTTCCGACTTCCTCGACCTGGTGCCGCCCGAGCGGCTGCGCTGCGTCCAGACCTTCCGGCCGCTGCACGACGCGCTCGCCGCGGCCGGGCGGCGGGTCGCGACGCGGGCCGAGGGGCCGGCGGCGATGGTGGTCGTCAACCTGACGCGCAGCCGGCCGGAGAGCCTCGGCAACGTCGCGCTCGGGCTCGGGCTGCTGGCGCCCGGCGGGCGGCTGGTGGTGGCCGGCGCGAAGGCCGACGGCGTCGACGGCGTGGCGCAGGCGGTCGCCGGCGGCGCTGCCGGTCGAGGGCGCGTTCGTCAAGGCGCACGGCCGGGTGATCTGGCTCGACCGGCCGGAGCGGCTGCCGGAGGCGGCCGAGGCATGGGCGCGGGCGGCGGCGCCGGCGGCGAACGCCGAGGGGTTCGTGACGGCGCCGGGGATGTTCTCGCCCGAGCATGCCGATCCCGGCAGCCGGCGGCTGGCCGAGGCGCTCGACGGGCGGCTCGCGGGGCGGGTGGCCGATCTCGGCGCCGGCTGGGGCTGGCTGGCGCGGGCGGCGCTCGAGCGCAACCCGGGGATCGCCGAGCTCGACCTGCACGAGGCCGAGCTCCTGGCGCTCGACGCGGCGCGGGACGAACGTCGCCGACCCGCGGGCGCGCTTCCACTGGAGCGACGTGGCGCGGCTCGGCGGCGGCGGCGCGCCCTACGACGCGGTGATCATGAACCCGCCGTTCCACCAGGGGCGGGCCGCCGAGCCCGACCTCGGCGCGCCTTCATCGCGGCGGCGGCGCGGATGCTGAAGCCGCACGGGCGGCTGACGCTGGTGGCGAACCGGCAGCTGCCCTACGAGGCGGCGCTCGACGCGGGCTTCCGGCGCTGGGCGAAGCTCGGCGAGGCGGGCGGCTACAAGCTGCTGGAGGCCGAGGGGCCGCGGCGCGGCTGAGCCTTCCGCCGCAGTTGTCCGCGTGCGGACAAATCATAAGTCATTGAAAATAAACGAGCCGCATGGGCAGAATTCACCGGATGTTGAGGGTTGCCGGCGGCGCCGGCGACCCTGCAACGTCGATGGACGCCGGCGGAGCGTGCGGCTATGGAGGCGCGAGGAGCGCCGCCATGACCGATCCCGTCGAGCTGACCGCCGAGCTGATCCGCTGTCCGTCGGTGACGCCCGAGGAGGGCGGGGCGATCGCGCTCGCTCGAGGCGCGGCTCGCCGCCGCCGGCTTCCGGACGGTGCGGGTCGACCGGGGCGGCATCGCCAATCTCTACGCGCGCTGGGGCGGCGACGGGCCGGTGCTCGGCTTCAACGGCCACACCGACGTGGTGCCGCCGGGCGAGCACGGGCCGCTGGCGGCACGATCCGTTCGGGGCGGTGGTCGAGGACGGGCGGATCTACGGGCGCGGGGCGGCCGACATGAAGTCGGGGGTCGCGGCCTTCGTGGCGGCGGCGATCGACTTCGTCGCCGCGACGCCGCCCGACGGCAGCGTCGTCGCTGACGGTCACCGGCGACGAGGAGGGGGACGGCGTCGACGGGACGGCGGCGATCCTCGACTGGATGGCCGAGGCCGGCGAGCGGATGGACCATTGCATCGTCGGCGAGCCGACGTGCGCGAGCCGGATGGGCGACACGATCAAGATCGGCCGGCGCGGCTCGCTGACCGCCTGTCTGACGAGCTACGGGGTGCAGGGGCACTCGGCCTATCCGGAGCGGGCGAAGAACCCGCTGCCGGCGCTGGTGCGGCTGCTCGACCGGCTGGCGACGCGCGAGCTCGACCGCGGGCACGGCGCACTTCGGGCCGTCGACGCTGGCGATCACCACGGTCGATGTCGGCAACCCGGCCTCGAACGTGATCCCGGCCGAGGCGCGGGCGACGGTGAACATCCGCTTCAACGACGCCCATACGCCCGAGGCGCTGACCGGCTGGATCGAGGAGGAGGCCGACCGCGCCGCCAAGGCCTTCGGCGTCGGCATCGCCGCCCGCTTCCAGGTCTCGGGCGTGAGCTTCCTGACCGAGCCGGGACCGTTCACCGAGCTCGTCTCGGGCGCGGTCGCGGCGGTGACCGGGGTGACGCCGGAGCTCTCGACCACGGGCGGAACCTCGGACGCGCGCTTCATCAAGAGCCACTGCCCGGTGGTCGAGCTCGGCCTCGTCGGCACCACGATGCACCAGGTGGACGAGCATGTGGAGGTCGCCCACATCCGCGAGCTGAAGGCGATCTACGCGGGCATCCTGACGCGCTACTTCGCCGATCCGCCGGGGCGCAGGCCGGCCTCCTGAATCTTCTGGCGACCTCGGAGCCTCCTCCGGATGAGGAGTTCCCGGAGATCGACGATCGGTGTGGCGGCCGGTCGGTGACGTCAGTGAAGAAGGCGTTAAGTCGGGCGGGATTTCGCTGCAAGAGCAAAGATTAACGGCGGTTTGTTAGATGCACGCTTCATGCACAACGCATGCACAAGGCATGCAGCAGTGATGTGACGGGCGCGGAAGGTTAATGCGGGTTCCACCCGGCGTTTCCCGCAGACCGCGATGATGTCCGGGCAACCGACCGGGAAGAAGGGGCACGCTCGACATTGACATCCGCGGGCGGAGGCGGGCCATGCTGGCTCGCCCGAGCGGAGGAGCGACCGATGAACCTCGAGAAAGTCGTCTTCGGCTTCTTCATCCTGCTCGCCGCGACGCTGAACTTCGGCTTCGTCTACGGCGACATCGACGACCCGCTGGTGCACGACGAGTGGGAGCTGTTCGCCGCCGTCGTCGTCAACCTGATCGCCGCGGTGCTGAAGTTCGGCGACCGCACCCACATCGGCGCCGTGCACCTCGCCTCGAGCCTCGTCGCGCTCCTGCAGCTCGCCGCCGCCACCGTGGTCTGGGTCGTCGCCCGCGACGGCGGCGTGCTGTCGCCCGGCCGCGACCGCGCGGGTCGTGTCGCTGGCCGCCGGGGCGCTGTTCGCCAACGTGGTCTCGGTCGTCATCATGGTGGTCGAGACGACGATGCAGCGGCGCTGAGGTGGGCAGCCTCCTGCTCGTCTCGATCCGGCGGCTGCGGGCGCCGCTGATCGTCCTGATCACGGTCTTCGCGGTCGCCACCGCCGGCTTCGCGCTGATCCCCGGCGTCGACCCCGAGGGCAATCCGTGGCGGCCGACGCTCTTCGAGGCCTTCTACTTCGTCACCTACACCGCGACGACGATCGGCTTCGGCGAGCTGCCCTACGCCTTCACCGACACCCAGCGCATGTGGGTGACGGTGACGATCTACTCGTCGGTGATCGGCTGGGCCTACCTGCTCGGCAGCCTGCTCGGGCTGATGCAGGACAAGGGCTTCCAGGCGGCGCTGGTCATGGCGCGCTTCGCGCGCGCGGTGCGGAGGCTGCGCGAGCCCTTCTACCTGCTCTGCGGGCTCGGCGAGACCGGGCTGCATGGTGGCGCGACGCCCTCGACCGCATGGGGCAGCGGTTCGTGGCGCTCGACGCCGACGAGGCGCGGGTCGCCCATCTCGACCTCGGCGAGCTTCGTCACCGACCCGCCGGCGCTCGCCGGCGACGTCACCTCGCCCGAGACGCTGATGCTCGCCGGTCTCGCCCGCCGCGAGTGCGTCGGCGTGCTGGCGCTGACCGGCCGACGACCGCGCGAACGTCGCGATCGCGGTGGCGACGCGGCTGCTGCACCCGGGGATCCGGACGATCGCGCGCGCCACCACGCCCGAGGCGACGGCGGCGATGGAGACCTGCGGCGTCGCCGAGATCATCAACCCCTACCGCGAGTTCGCCGAGCGGCTGGCGATCGCGATGCGGGCGCCCGACACCCATCGGCTGCTCGACCTGGCTGACCGGCCCGCACGGCGCGCGGCTCAGCCCGCGGCTGCCGGCGCCGCCCGGGCACTGGATCGTCTGCGGCTACGGCCGCTTCGGCACCGAGGTGGCGCGGACGCTGCGCGAGGGCGGCTTTCACGTCACCATCGTCGATCCCGACGAGCCGCCGACGCCCGAGCCTCGAGATCGTGCACGGGCTCGGCTCCGACGACGACACGCTGCGCGCGGCCGGGATCGCCGAGGCCGAGGGCATCGTCGCCGCGCAGCGACGACGACGTCGCCAACCTCGCGATGGCGATGGCGGCGCGGCAGCTGAAGCCCGGCATCTTCGTGATCGCGCGGCAGAACCGGGTGCGCAACCGCAGCCTGTTCGCCGCCTTCGAGCGCCGAGATGACCATGGTGCCGAGCGAGATCGTCGCCCACGAGTGCCTCGCCTCGCTGCGGGCCAAGCACCTGACGCGGTTCCTCGCGCACGCCTACGCCCGCGACGACGACTGGGCCGCCGCGGCTGATCGCCCGGCTCGAGCCGGTGGTCGGGCAGGAGAGCCCCGAGGTCTGGAGCGCGATCCTCGGCAAGCGCGACGCGCCCGGGCTCGTCGACGCGCTCGGGCGCCTCGGGCGGCCGGCGACGCCTCGCCGACCTCGCCCGCGACCCGGCGGACCGGACGCGGGCGCTGCCGGCGCTGCCGCTGCTGCTGGTCCGCAGCGGCGAGGCGATCGACGCGCCCGCGCGCCGGCACCGAGCTGCAGGCCCGGCGACGAGATCCTCTACGCCGGCGCCGGCTGGGCGCGCCGGGCGATGGCGCGAGACGCTGCTGAACGTCAACACCGCCGACTACGTGCTGACCGGCCGCGCGCCGGCCAGCCTGCTCGGCCGGCTGCTCGACGCGCCGGCAGTCGGCCGAGTCGCAGCCGAGTCAGAAGCTGAGCGCCTTGGCCTGGCGGATCTGCGGCAGCCGCTCGATCTCGGCGAGCGCCGAGGGGGCGATCGCCTCGTCGACGCCGAGCAGCGCGATCGCCTCGCCGCTCTTCTCGGCGCGGCCGAGGGCGAAGGTGGCGATGTTGACGCCGAGGTCGCCGAGCTTGGTGCCGAGCGCGCCGATGTAGCCGGGCGTGTCGGTGTTGGTGGTGTAGAGCATGAACCGCATCGGCTCGGCCTCGAGGTTGATGCCCTTGATCTGGATGAAGCGCGGCTTGCCGTCCGAGTAGATGGTGCCGGCGACCGAGCGGGTCATCGCCTCGGTGGTCACGATCAGCCGCATGTAGGAGCCGAAGGCGCCCTGGGCGTCCTTGCGGGTCTCGGTGATGTGGATGCCGCGCTCGCGGGCGACGACCGGTGCGGAGACCATGTTGACGCCGCCCTCGCCGACCAGCGGCCGGAGCAGCCCGGCGGTCAGCGCCGCGGTCAGCGGCTTGAGGTTCAGCTGGCCGACCTCGCCGACGTACTCGATCTCGATCTCCTTGATCGGCGTGCTCGGTCACCTGGCCGGCGAAGCTGCCGAGCATCTCGGCGAGCGCGATCCAGGGCCGCAGGATCGGCGCCTCCTCGGCGGTGACCGAGGGGGCGTTGATGGCGTTGGCGATGGCGCCGGCCATGAGGTAGTCCGACATCTGCTCGGCGACCTGCAGCGCGACGTTCTCCTGCGCCTCGCTGGTCGCGGCGCCGAGGTGCGGGGTGCAGACGATGTTCGGGGCGTCGAAGAGCGGGTTCTCCTTCGCCGGCTCGACCGAGAAGACGTCGAAGGCGGCGCCGGCGAGGTGGCCGGACTCGCAGCGCCTCGGCGACCGCCGCCTCGTCGACGAGGCCGCCGCGGGCGCAGTTGACGAGCCGCGCGCCCGGCTTCATCCGCGCGATGCGCTCGGCGGAGAGGATGTTCGCGGTCTTCTCGGTCTTCGGCAGGTGCAGGGTGACGAAGTCGGCGCGGGCGAGCAGGTCGTCGAGGTCCTCGATGCGCTCGACGCCGAGGGCGACGGCGCGCTCGGCGGAGAGGAAGGGGTCGTAGGCGATGACCTTCATCTTCAGCCCGATGGCGCGCGCGGCGACCACCGAGCCGATGTTGCCGCAGCCGACGAGGCCGAGGGTCTTGCCGGTGATCTCGACGCCCATGAAGCGCGACTTCTCCCACCTGCCGGCGCGGGTCGAGGCGTCGGCGGCGGGGATCTGCCGGGCGCAGGCGAGCAGCATGGCGATCGCGTGCTCGGCGGTGGTGATCGAGTTGCCGAAGGGGGTGTTCATCACCACGATGCCCTTGGCCGAGGCCGCGGGGATGTCGACGTTGTCGACGCCGATGCCGGCGCGGCCGATGACGCGCAGGGCGCCGGCCTTGGCGATCAGGTCGGCGGTGACCTTGGTCGCCGAGCGGATGGCGAGGCCGTCGTAGCCGCCGATGATCTCGGCGAGCTTCGCGGGGTCCTTGCCGAGCGTCGGCTGGAAGTCGACCTCGACGCCGCGGTCGCGGAAGATCTGCACGGCGGCGTCGGAGAGCTCGTCGGAAATGAGTACCTTGGGCATGAGGATCATCCTCTCTCGGTCATGCAAGTCGATTCATCGGGACAGGGAAGCGGTCTGTCGGACGGCGGGTCGGGCGCGCCGCCAACACGATTCATTCACGCAGCCGACAAGGTCCCGTCGCGTTAGCGGACTAGGGCCGGGGCACGGCCCGCGCCCGGGCCGACTCGCTGCTGGAAGCACAGGAAGGTTCCCATGACACCCGTAACCCGAGCCCTGGCGGCCGGCGCCTCCGTTCTGGCGGTGACGACGCCTGCCGTTGCGCAGTCGATCAGCCCGACGCTGATCTCCCAGGCCGAGGACAGCTACTTCACCGCCGCCGAGGCCGAGCTCGAGGCGCTGCTCGCCCGGCAGCCGAACGTGCGCGAGGCGAAGAACGTGATCCTCTTCGTCGGCGACGGCATGTCGATCCCGACGATCACCGCCGCCCGCATCCGCCAGGGGCAGCAGGCGGGCGGGGACGGCGAGAGCAACCATCTCGCCTTCGAGGACCTGCTGCCGCACGTCGCCTTGTCGAAGACCTACACCCACGACGCCCAGGTCGCCGACAGCGCCCCGACCGCCACGGCGATGGTCGCCGGCGTGAAGTCGAACAACGGCACGATCGGCGTGACCCAGGCGGTCGAGAACGACGTCTGCGCCAGCCAGAAGGGCCACGAGGTCACCACGATCTTCGAGCTCGCCGAGGCCGCCGGCTACGCCACCGGCATCGTCTCGACCGCGCGCATCACCCACGCCACCCCGGCCGCGACCTACGCCAAGACCGCGCAGCGCGACTGGGAGAACGACAGCCAGCTCTCCGACGAGGCCAAGGCCAACGGCTGCAAGGACGTCGCCGCGCAGCTCGTCGACTGGCCGGCCGGAAACGGCTTCGAGGTGATCCTCGGCGGCGGCCGCTCGAACTTCATGCTCGCCGACCAGGCCGATCCGGAGGCCGCCGACGAGACCGGCGCCCGCACCGACGGCCGCGACCTCGTCGCCGAGTGGCAGGCGAAGCACAACGACGCCGCCTACGTCTGGAACGCGGAGGGGTTCGCGGCCGTCGACCCGGCCACCACCGGGCACCTGATGGGCCTCTTCGAGCGCAGCCACATGCAGTACGAGGCCGACCGCGACGCGGCCGCCGAGCCGTCGCTCGCCGAGCTGACGTCCAAGGCGATCGACGTGCTCGGCGCAGAACGACCGGGGCTTCGTGCTGATGGTCGAGGCCGGCCGCATCGACCACGCCCACCACGCCGGCAACGCCTACCGGGCGCTCGAGGACACCATCGCCCTCGACGCGGCGGTGAAGGCCGCCTTCGACAAGGTCGACCCGGAGGAGACGCTGATCATCGTCACCGCCGACCACGGCCACGTCTTCACGATGGCGGGCTACCCGGAGCGCAACAACCCGATCCTCGGGCTGACCGGAGAGGCGGCGGACGACGGCAAGCCCTACACCACGCTCGGGTACATGAACGGCCCCGGCGCGGTCGCGGGCGAGCGGCCCGACCTGAGCGAGGTCGACACCCAGGCGCCCGACTTCCTGCAGCAGGCGCTGGTGCCGCTCGAGGAGAGCGAGACCCATTCGGGCGACGACGTGGGCATCTACGCCCAGGGGCCGTGGGCGCATCTGTTCGACGGCGTCGTCGAGCAGAACCTGATCTATCACGTCATCGCGCACGCGACCGGCCTTCCGGAGAAGGCGGTCCTCAACGGGCTGTCCAACTAGCGCGTCCCGGCGGCCGGCTCCCGAGGAGCCGGCCGCACGCCCCGGACGCGGGCGGACGATCGATGCGGCGGCAGGCGGACGCCATGGCCTCTGGTCCGTCGGATGCGTTGCGAGAGACGGCGTTCAGCCGCGGGCCGTCGCGAAGGCCCAGTCGAGCCAGGGGCCGAGCGCCTCGACGTCGGCGGTGTCGACGGTGGTGCCGCACCAGACGCGCAGGCCCGGCGGCGCGTCGCGGTAGCCGGCGATGTCGTAGGCGACGCCCTCGGACTCGAGGAGCTTGGTCATGCGCTTGACGAAGTCGCGCTGGCCCGCCTCGTCGAGCGCCGCGATCTCCGGGTCGACGATCCTCAGGCAGACCGAGGTGTTCGAGCGCGCCGCCGGGTCGGCGACGAGGTTCTCGACCCACGGGGTCCGGTCGACCCAGGCCTGCAGCGCCGCGAAGTTGGCGTCGGCGCGGGCGCGGGTGGCGGCGAGGCCGCCGATCCTTTCCATCCAGTCGAGCGCGTCGATCGCGTCGGCGACGGCGAGCATCGAGGGGGTGTTGATCGTCTCGCCGGCGAAGATGCCGTCGATGAGCTTGCCGCCCTTGGTGAGGCGGAAGATCTTCGGCAGCGGCCGCGGCGGGGTGTAGCTCTCCAGCCGCTCGACGGCGCGCGGGCTGAGGATCAGCACGCCGTGGCCGCCCTCGCCGCCCATCGCCTTCTGCCAGGAGAAGGTGGTGACGTCGAGCTTGTCCCACGGCAGACCTTGCGCGAAGGCGGCCGAGGTGGCGTCGCAGAAGGTCAGGCCGGCGCGGTCGGCGGCGATCCAGTCGCCGTCCGGCACGCGGGCGCCGGAGGTGGTGCCGTTCCAGGTGAAGCAGACGTCGGCCTCGGGCCGCACCGCCGCGAGGTCGGGCAGGTCGCCGTAGGGCGCGGTCAGCACCCGGCAGTCGTCGAGCTTCAGCTGCTTGGTCGCGTCGGTCGCCCAGCCCTGGCCGAAGCTCTCCCAGACCAGCATGTCGACGGGCCGGGCGCCGAGCATCGACCACATCGCCATCTCGAAGGCGCCGGTGTCGGAGGCGGGCACGATGCCGACGCGGTAGTCGGCCGGCACGCCGAGCAGGCGCGCGGTGCGGTCGATCACGTCCTTGAGCTGCGCCTTCGGCTTCGCGGCGCGGTGCGAGCGGCCGAGGAAGGCGCGGGCGGCGACCGCCTCGGCGGTCCAGCCCGGGCGCTTGGCGCAGGGGCCCGAGGAGAACTCGGGACGTGCGGGTCGGATGGCGGGTTTCACGGGCGCCGCGACGACCGCGGCGGCGGGGGACTGGCGCATCGGCCATTCTCCGTCGTCAGGGCGATGTTCCTGAGTGCGCCCCGCTCGCCCTCATCGGGGACGCGCCCGCGGCCCGCATAGGCGATTTCCGACCATCTGTGAAGAGGGAACGTCGGCCGGGCGCAACGCATCCGCACGACGAACGTTGACCGGCCGCACCGGAGAGCAATCATGCGCATCGCGGTCGCCGCACCGATCCTCCTCGCCGCGCTCCTGTCCGGCTGCGGCGAGAACGCGCGGCTTCCCACCTCCGCGGGCACCGGGCCCGACCCGGCGCTGCCACCGCCAACCAGAGCTCGACGGTCAACATCGCGCCGGCGCGCGGCTGGTCGAGCGACGAGACGCCGACCCGGCCGCCGGCCTTTCGGTCACCGCCTTCGCCCGCGATCTCGACCATCCGCGATGGCTGCACGTCCTGCCGAACGGCGACGTGCTCGTCGCCGAGACCAACGCCCAGCCGAAGCGGCCGGACTCGCTGCGCGCCTTCGCGATGGACGCGGTGATGACGCCTCGCAGGCGCCGAGGTCGCGAGCGCCGACCGCATCACCCTGCTCCGCGACCGCGACGAGCGACGGGGTCGCGGAGACCGCGAGCGTGCTGATCGACGATCTCACCTCGCCCTTCGGCATGGCGCTGATCGGCGACGATCTCTACGTGGCCGACACCGACCAGCTGCTGGCCTTTCCCTACCAGCCGGGCGCCACCCGGATCGACCGCGCCGGGCCGACCGGTCGCCGCGCTGCCGGCCGGCGAGATCAACCATCACTGGACCAAGGGCCTCGCCGCGCAGCCGGGACGGCGACGAGCTCTACGTCTCGGTCGGATCGAACAGCGATCACGGCGAGAACGGTCATCGACGCCGAGCGCGGACGCGCGGCCATCTGGCGCGTCGATCCCGCCGACGGCAGCGCGGAGGTGTTCGCCTCGGGCCTGCGCAATCCGGTCGGCCTCGACTTCGAGCCGCGGACCGGCGCGCTCTGGGCCGTCGTCAACGAGCGCGACGAGCTCGGCGGCGACCTCGTGCCCGACTATCTGACCGAGGTTCGCGCCGGCGGCTTCTACGGCTGGCCGTACAGCTACTTCGGCGACCACCTCGATCCGCGCGTCGAGCCGCAGCGGCCGGACCTGGTGGCGCGGGCACTGGTTCCCGACTACGCGCTCGGCGCGCATGTCGCGCCGCTCGGCCTGACCTTCGCCGACGGCGCGACCCTCGGGCCGCGCTTCGCGGAAGGCGCCTTCATCGGCGAGCACGGGTCGTGGAACCGCCGGCCGCGCAGCGGCTACCGCGTGGTGTTCGTCCCGTTCCGGAACGGCCGCCCGTCCGGCGAGCCGATCGACGTCCTGACCGGATTCCTCGACGGCGCGGGACAGGCGCGCGGCCGACCCGTGGGCGTCGCGATCGACGGCCGCGGCGGCCTGCTGGTGGCGGACGACGTCGGCAACGCGGTCTGGCGGGTCACCGCCGACTAGCTCAGCCCGCACGATCCAGCCGCCGCCGAGCACCCGGCTGCCTTCGGCGGCGTAGAAGACGCAGGCCTGGCCCGGCGCCACCCCTTCCTCGGGCGCGAGCAGCTCGACCTCGGCCCGGTCCGGCCCGCGCGGACGGACCCGCGCCGGCTTCGGCGGCCGGGTCGAGCGCACCCGGACCGCGACCTCCCAGCCCTCGGGCGGCGCCTCCTCGAAGGCCGCGTCGCCGAGCCAGTTGACCTCGGCGACCGGCACCGACGCGCGTCGCGAGCGCCGCGCGCGGGCCGACGACCACGCGGCGCGTCGCGGCGTCGAGCCGCACGACGAAGAGCGGCTCGCCGCCGCCGATGCCGAGGCCGCGCCGCTGGCCGACGGTGTAGCGGATCACGCCCTCGTGGCGGCCGAGCACGCGGCCGTCGAGGTGCACGATGTCGCCGGGCTCGGCCGCGCCGGGGCGCAGCTTCTCGATGACCGCGGCGTAGGAGCCGTCCGGCACGAAGCAGATGTCCTGGCTGTCGGGCTTGTCGGCGACGGCGAGGCCGTAGCGCGCCGCGCAGCGCCCGGGTCTCGGCCTTGGACGCGAGGCCGCCGAGCGGGAAGCGCAGGAAGCCGAGCTGCTCGCGCGTGGTCGCGAACAGGAAGTAGCTCTGGTCGCGGGCCGGGTCGGCGGCGCGGTGCAGCTCCGGTCCCGCCGGGCCGTCGACGCGGCGGACGTAGTGGCCGGTCGCCATGCAGTCGGCGTCGAGGTCCTTCGCGGTCTCCAGCAGGTCGCGGAACTTCACCCGCTCGTTGCAGCGGATGCAGGGCACCGGCGTCGCGCCGGCGAGGTAGGCGTCGGCGAACTCCTCGACCACCGCCTCGCGGAACCGGCTCTCGTAGTCGAGCACGTAGTGCGGAAAGCCGACGCGCTCCGCGACGCGCCGGGCGTCGTGGATGTCGCGGCCGGCGCAGCAGGCGCCCTTCCGCGCCAGCGCCGCGCCGTGGTCGTAGAGCTGCAGCGTCACGCCGACGACGTCGTAGCCGTCCGCGGCCAGCATCGCCGCGACGACCGAGCTGTCGACGCCGCCCGACATGGCGACGAGCACCCGGGTCTCGCGCGGGGGCTTGCGTAAACCGAGACTGTTGAGCGGCGCGCGCGCGCCGTGGCATGTACATGGTGGGTGGGCCGTTCGCGTGACGGGGGGAATATAGTAAAACCTTACGCAAGCTCAAGAGCTTGGTTCACCGCCACTTAAGGGATGGCGGAGTAAGTAATCGCGTGGGTGATGTGCGAGTAGGGGAGTGTAGCATGTATATTCGCAGAGAGAAGGGGCCTGTCTACGTAGTGCTTCCGGACGGGACCAAGTTGACGCGTTCCGATCTGCCGCCGGTGAACACCAAGCGCTGGGTGGCGCGGCGGAAGGCGACGGTGGTCGCCGCGGTCGACCACGGCCTGATCGAGGCCGACCGAGGCCTGCACCATGTACCGCCTCTCGGACGAGGAGCTCGACCTCTGGCGCTCCGCCGTCCGCAAGCACGGCGCCGCCGCCCTGCGCGTGACCGCCATTCAGAAGTATAGACAACTCTGAGGCGAGCTGGTACGGCTGCGCTATCGTAATAAGCTGTTAACCACTTCTCGCTTAGCTGTTGCCCGGGTGGCGAAGGCCGGTTGTTCGAACGGAGAGCAGTCCATGCGCATCCTTCTCGTCGAAGACGATCCGACGACATCCAAGAGCATCGAGCTGATGCTCCAGAACGCGAACTTGAACGTGTATGCGACGGATCTCGGCGAAGAAGGCATCGATCTCGCCAAGCTCTACGACTACGACCTGATCCTGCTCGACCTCAACCTTCCGGACATGAACGGCCACGACGTGCTGCGCCAGCTCAGGCTCGCCAAGGTCGAGACGCCGATCCTGATTCTCTCCGGCGCCGACGACACCGAGAACAAGCTGAAGGGCTTCGGCTTCGGCGCCGACGACTACATGACCAAGCCGTTCCACCGCCAGGAGCTGATCGCGCGCATCCACGCGATCGTGCGCCGCTCCAAGGGCCACGCCCAGTCGGTGATCGCCACCGGCAAGTTCGCGGTCAACCTCGACGCCAAGACCGTCGAGGTCGACGGCAAGCCGGTGCACCTGACCGGCAAGGAATACCAGATGCTGGAACTGCTCTCGCTTCGGAAGGGCACGACGCTCACCAAGGAGATGTTCCTCAACCACCTCTACGGCGGCATGGACGAGCCGGAGCTGAAGATCATCGACGTCTTCATCTGCAAGCTCCGCAAGAAGCTCTCCGAGGCCACCGGGGGCGAGAACTACATCGAGACAGTCTGGGGCCGCGGTTATGTGCTTCGCGACCCCGCGAGCAGCGAGGCGAAACGCCGGCTGGCGGTCGGGGCCTGAGGCACCCCACCGCAGGTTTACCCTGGTAGCCCGCCCGGGCCGAGTTTTCCGGGCGCCCTCCCCGTCTCTTCTCCCGATCCGAGCAGCGCGCATGCCGACGGAGGCAGCGTTCGCGCGTCTCGCGCGTTGACGCCGACGTGTCGCGTCAATCAGGGGAGGAACCGAGCATGACCGCCGAATCGACGCTGGTGCCGGCGGCGGAGCTCGCCGCCAGGAACCCGGCGCACTACCCGAACGAGAGCGAGGACTACCGCCGCGCCCGCAACGCGCTGCTCGCCGAGGAGATCGAGCTGCGCCGCCATATCGAGCGCGTCGCCGAGCAGCGCCGGAACCTGCCGCCGGGCGGCCGCGTGCCCGAGGACTATCGCTTCGAGGGCGAGCACGGCCCGGTCACGCTCTCCGGGCTCTTCGGCGACAAGGACACGCTCGTCGTCTACAAGTACATGTTCGGGCCGGAGCGCGCGCGTCCCTGCCCGATGTGCACGGCGTTCATGGCATCGTTCGTCGCCAAGATCCCCGACCTCGAGCAGCGCATCGCGCTCGCCTTCGTCGCCCGCTCGCCGATCGAGCGGCTGGTCCGGACCCGCGACGCCCGCGGCTGGCAGGCGCTCCCGGTCTATTCCGACCCGTCCGGCGCCTTCACCCGCGCCTACGTCAGCCCCGAGGACGCCGACGTCCCCGGCCTCGCCGTCTTCACCCGCCGCGACGGCGAGATCCGCCACTTCTGGAGCGGCGAGATCGGCGGCGAGATGGCCGATCCCGGTCAGGATCCGCGCGGCGCGCCCGACGTGGATCCGATCTGGACCGTGCTCGACATGACCCCGGGCGGGCGCGGGGACTGGTACCCGAAGCTCGAGTATCCTCCCGCCGAGCCGGTGGTCGCGACGACCTGAAAGCCGCCGGCGCCCCTCCGGCGCCGGCGGCACGCGGCCGCCCGTCTCCGATCCCACCCCTCAGAGGACCGGACGGGCGGCCGGCGCCTCGTCGCGGACCGGCTCGTCCGATCCGCCGAACAGCATGAGGTCGGCCCGGCACCAGAGCAGGTAGCAGACGAGGAGCGTCAGCGGCGTCAGGAGCGCGCTCCACGGCGTGAACGGGCCGAAGGTGCCGAGGACCCACAGGAGCTCGTAGGCCGCCGCGATGATCGCCGGGACGCGGCTCGCCAGCACCGCCGAGCGATAGAGGTTCGGCCAGTCCGACGGCCACCCGGGGATCGACCGCCAGCGCCAGGCGCTGCCGAATTTGCCGACGGCGTGGAGGAGGCCGGCGGTCAGGGCGAGCACCGGCTGCCCGAGGTCAGGAGCGCCACCCCGAGGACCAGCGCGCCGATCCCCGACAGCAGGTCGCCGCGCCGGTTGAGCGCGTCGTTCGGCGGCGCGCCGTGCGCCCAGGCGCGATGATAGGCCTCGCCGCTCCAGAAGAAGACCGCGGTGGCGAGCGTGAGCGCCACCGCCCCGGCGTTGCCGGCGAGATAGTCCCAGGCCGCAGCCGCGGCCGTCTGCATCTCGGCCCCCGGCGCGGCGCCGACCTGGAGCCCGATGCCCACGGCGAGCCCGATCGCGTTGCCGACGTTGTAGTAGCCCCCGGGACCGGTGAGCCGCTTCCCGGCCCCTTCCACCGCCTCGGCGACGCGGCGCGTCGCGGATCTTCCTCCGCGCCAGGCGGCCCGAGCGTCGGCTGCGGCATGCATCGTGCTGGTCATCGGTCTTGCTCCCCCTCGAGCCGCGGGCGGTCGCGGCGCCACGCGATCGTCAGTGCCAGCGGCAGTCGCGCATGGCCTGGCGGACGTCGCCGCGGGTCACGCCCATGTCGCTCAGGAGGTGATCCTCGCGGTCGAGCATCCGCCGGTAGTCGTGGCGCGCCTTGACGCGCGCGAGCGCTTCGCGGACGGCGGCGCCGACGCGGCTCGTCAGGCCGGCGGCGAGCTGGCCGGGGTTCAGGACGTCGGCGGTCGTCGGGGCGGCGGTCGAAGCGGTCATGGCGGTTTCCTCTGGTGCGTCGGTTGCGTTCGTTTCACCGCGGGTCGTTCCCGGTGGCGCCC
This sequence comes from uncultured Chitinophagaceae bacterium, assembly GCA_963728145.1. GTDB lineage: Bacteria > Bacteroidota > Bacteroidia > Chitinophagales > Chitinophagaceae > CAVSJA01. Next base: position 35,108 of record CAVSJA010000002.1, read on the forward strand.
CCACTATCGCCGATTCGCGCGGCCGGCCCCTGTGAGCGCGGTCACAGGGGGCGGCGCGGAAACGCCTTGCGGCGGTGAATTCGCGCAGGTCGGGTTGATCCCCTCGGGAGATTCATCGAATACTGCCGGCATAGAGGCCGGGACCCGTCGGGAAGCAAACACCGGCCGAACGAAACCGGGAGGTTACCATGCGAAACACCATCCTCGGCGCCGCCGGCGCGACGCTCATCGCCGCCGCGGCCTTCGCCCAGGACTATCCGACCGGGCCGGTCACGGTCATCGTGCCCTTCTCCGCCGGCGGGCCGACCGACACGGTGACCCGGCTGGTCGCCGAGCCGATGTCGAAGACGCTCGGCCAGCAGATCGTCGTGCAGAACGTCGGCGGCGCCGGCGGCACCCTCGGCGCCACCCAGGCGGCCAGCGCCGCGGCCGACGGCTACACGCTGCTGCTGCACCACATCGGCATGTCGACGGCGCCGTCGCTCTACCCCGATCTCGCCTACGACCCGCAGACCGACTTCGCGCCGATCGGCCTCGTCACCTCGGTGCCGATGACGATCATCGCCCGCAAGGACTTCGAGCCGAACACGCTCCAGGAGCTGATCGACTACGTGAAGGCCAACGCCGACACCGTGACCTACGCCAACGCCGGCATCGGCGCGGCGAGCCACCTCTGCGGCATGCTGTTCATGTCGGCGATCGGCACCGAGGTCGTCACCGTGCCCTACCAGGGCACCGGCCCGGCGATGACCGACCTGCTCGGCGGCCAGGTCGACTTCATGTGCGACCAGACCACGAACACCACCGGCCAGATCCTCGGCGGCGAGGTGAAGGCCTATGCCGTGACCTCGCCCGAGCGGCTCGCCAACCTGCCCGACGTGCCGACCACCGCCGAGGGCGGCCTGCCGGACTTCCAGATCGGCGTCTGGCACGGGCTCTACGCCCCGGCCGGCACCCCGGACGACGTGCTCGCCAAGCTCAACGAGGCGCTGAAGGCGGCGGTCGCCGACCCGACCGTCGGCGAGCGCTTCGCCGAGCTCGGGACCGCGCCGGCCACCGCCGAGGAGGCGACGCCCGAGGCGCTCGCCAAGATGCTCGCCGACCAGATCGCGCTCTGGAAGCCGCTGATCGAGGCCGCGGGGGCGAAGGCCCAGTAGCGCGCGCCGATGCAGCGCGCCGGCATCAAGGACATCCTGTCGGGGCTGATCTTCGTCGGCCTCGGCGCCGCCTTCGGCTACGCCGCGATCGGCTACCCGATCGGCACCGCCTTCAGGATGGGGCCCGGCTACTTCCCGCTGGTGCTCGCCGGCGCGCTCGCCGCCCTCGGCGTCGCGATCGTCGTCAAGGGCGTCACCGCCGCCGCGGCGGAGACGCCGATCGGCCCGGTGCCCTGGCGCGGGGCCATCCTGATCCTGGCGGCGCTGGTCTTCTTCGGCGCGACCGTCCGCGGCCTCGGCCTCGTGCTCGCCCTGTTCGGCACCGCCTTCCTCAGCGCGCTGGCGAGCCGGCGGAACCCGCCGGTCGCCGCGCTGCTGATCGCCGGCTGCCTGACCGCGGCCTGCGTGCTGATCTTCCACTACGGGCTCGGCGTCTCCGTGCCGCTCTTCGGCCCCTGGGTGCGGTGATGGACCTCTTCGCCAACCTCGCCCTCGGCTTCGAGACCGCCCTCACCCCGGTCAACCTGCTCTACTGCTTCGTCGGCGTGCTGCTCGGCACCCTCGTCGGGGTGCTGCCCGGGATCGGCCCGACCGCGACCATCGCGATGCTGCTGCCGATCACCTTCTCCTTCGCGCCGGTCACCGCGCTCATCATGCTCGCCGGCATCTACTACGGCGCGCAGTACGGCGGCTCGACCACCGCGATCCTGATCAACCTGCCCGGCGAATCGTCCTCCGCGGTCACCGCCATCGACGGCTACCAGATGGCGCGGCAGGGCCAGGCCGGCCCGGCGCTCGCCACCGCCGCGCTCGGCTCGTTCTTCGCCGGCACCGTCGCCACCTTCATCCTCGCGCTCGCCGCCCCGCCGCTCGCGCGCGCGGCGCTGAACTTCGGCGCGCCCGAGTACTTCTCGCTGATCGTGCTCGGCCTCATCGCCTCGATCGCGCTGGCGCACGGCTCGATCCTGAAGGCGCTCGCCATGATCGTGCTCGGCCTGCTGCTCGGCATGGTCGGCCAGGACATCTACACCGGCACGCCGCGCTTCACCTTCGGCTTCTTCGAGCTCTACTCCGGCATCAACTTCGTCTCGGTCGCGGTCGGCGTCTTCGGCGTCGCCGAGATCCTGCGCAACCTCGAGCACGAGGCGGAGCGCGAGGTCATGGTCAAGCGCGTCTCCAACCTCTGGCTGACCCGCGAGCAGTTCCGCCGCATCACCGCGCCCGGTCCTGCGCGGCACCGCGCTCGGCTCGGTCCTCGGCGTGCTGCCCGGCGGCGGCCACGTGCTCTCCTCCTTCGCCTCCTACTCGATGGAGAAGAAGCTCTCGAGCCACCCGCAGGACTTCGGCCGCGGCGCCATCGAGGGCGTCGCCGGCCCCGAGAGCGCCAACAACGCCGCCGCGCAGACCTCGTTCATCCCGATGCTGACCCTCGGCATCCCGGCGCACCCGGTGATGGCGCTGATGATCGGCGCCTTCATCATCCAGGGCATCACCCCCGGCCCCAACGTCATCACCGACGAGCCGGAGCTGTTCTGGGGCATCATCGTCTCGATGTGGGTCGGCAACCTGATGCTGGTGCTGCTGAACCTGCCGCTGATCGGCCTCTGGGTGAGGCTGCTCACCGTGCCCTACCGGGTGCTGTTCCCCGCGATCGTCGTCTTCGCCTCGCTCGGCTGCTACGCGATCAACGGCAACACCTTCGACGTCTACGCGATCGCGGTCTTCGGCGTGATCGGCTACGTGCTCATCAAGCTCGGCTGCGAGCCGGCGCCGCTGCTGCTCGGCTTCGTGCTCGGCCCGCTGCTCGAGGAGCACCTGCGCCGGGCGATGATCCTGTCGCGCGGCGACCCGATGATCTTCGTCGAGCGCCCGATCTCGGCGACGCTGCTCGCGCTCGCCGCGCTCGCCATCGTCGTCTCGGTCCTGCCGGCGGTCCGCAAGAAGCGCGACGAGGTCTTCGTCGAGGAGGACTGATGCCGCCGGCAGCTCGCCGCGTGGGACGCCGCCGGAGCGTCGATGCACCGACGGCGCGCCCACCCGGGCCACACCCACCCCGGCCCGGAACTCGGCACTCGAGCGTGCCGGCCGCGATCCCGCGACCGGCGGAGGCACCGAACGAACGGCTCGCGGCGCCTCGCCGCCAAGAGTGGCATCGATCGACGCCGCCCCCTGTGACGCCTGTCACAGCGCGGCAGGAAAGGGAGGCCACGGGCGCGATGGCAGAGAGCCGGCGGAGATCGAGGAGGCCCTGCGCGGCTCCTTCCTGTTTCCCCTCCTCGACGCGTCGGAGCGCGATCGCTTCATTTCCGCCGCCCGTCCCCGTTCCTGGCGCGCCGGCGCGTCGATCTTCGTCCTGGACGATCCGGGCACCTCGATGATGCTGGTGCGCAGCGGCTCGGTCAGGATCGGCTATCCCACGCCGGAGGGCCGGACCTTCCTGCTCGCCGAGCTCGGCCCCGGCGCGGTCTTCGGCGAGATCGCGCTGCTCGACGGCGGGCCGCGGTCGGCGGATGCCACGGCCGCAACCGACTGCACGCTGCTGGCCTTCGAGCGGCGCGACTTCCTGCCGCTGCTCGAGCACAACTGGCGGCTCGCGGAGGCGGTGCTGCGGGTCGTCTGCGGCCGCCTGCGCCAGGCCGACGCCCATATCGCCGACCTCGCCTTCTCCGACCTGCCCGGCCGCCTCGCCAAGATGCTGATCGCGCGCGCCCGCCCGGACGCGGGCGACGGCCGTCCGCATGTGACCGACGCCCAGGGGACCCTCGCCGCGATGGTCGGCGGCAGCCGCGAGACGGTGAACCGCTGCCTGAGGAAATGGCAGAAGGACGGGCTCGTCGCCATCGGGGAGGGCGGCATCGTCCTGCTCGACCCGGAGGCGCTGGCCGACGCCGCCGGGGTCTGACGAGGCTCCAGACGCCAGCGGCCCATCCGTCGCCGGATGGGCCGCTGCCGGCGTATCTCGTTTCGGGTCGACTACGCCCAGCCGCCGACGTCCGCGAGCGCCTTGCGCACGTCCTGCCGCGGGACGCCGACGTCACGGAGCAGCTCCTCGTCGTCGAGCAGCCGCCGGTAGTCGCGGCGCGCCTGGGCGCGGACCCTCGCGGTGACGACTGCGGCGGTGACGCGGGCCACGATGCCCCGCATGGTCAGGCCGGAGAGGCTGAGCTCGGCGGGGGCGTTGGTGATGGTGGCGGCCATGGCGTGTCTCCCTGCGGGATGGTGGCGGGGCTCTCCCCCGATGTCGCCACTATCGCCAATTCGTCCCGTCGGGGCCTGTGACCGGCATCACAGAGGGTTCCGGCCGCTCCGACGGCTGGACAGACGGCCCGCGCCGCAGCTAACAATCCGCCCCATGGCACCGCGCCCACCCGTCGAGGAGCTTTCGCCGCAGCAGGCGATGGAGGAGCTCGCCGGGCTCGCCGAGGCGCTCGCCGCCGCGAACCTCGCCTACCACCAGGCCGACGCGCCGCGGATCAGCGACGCCGACTACGACGCGCTGAAGCGCCGCAACGCCGCGATCGAGGCGCGCCTTCCCCGAGCTCAAGCGCCCCGACAGCCCGTCCGAGCAGGTCGGCGCCGCGCCGTCCGAGACCTTCTCCAAGGTCCGCCACGCGGTCCGGATGCTCTCAGCCTCGAGAACGCCTTCGCCGAGGCGGACGTCCCCGAGTTCGTCACCCGCATCCGCCGCTTCCTGAACCTGCCCGAGGACGCAGCCGCTCGCCTTCACCGCCGAGCCGAAGATCGACGGCCTCTCGCTCTCGCTGCGCTACGAGGACGGCCGCCTCGTCGTCGCCGCCACCCGCGGCGACGGCGAGACCGGCGAGAACGTCACCGCGAACGCCCGCACCATCCCCGACATCCCCGAACGGCTCGCCGGCGCCCCGGCCGTCCTCGAGGTCCGCGGCGAGTGCTACATGAGCCACGCCGACTTCGCGGCGCTGAACGCCCGCCAGGCGCAGGCCGGCGCCCGCACCTTCGCCAACCCGCGGAACGCCGCCGCCGGCTCGCTGCGCCAGCTCGACCCGGGCGTCACCGCCGCCCGCCCGCTGCACTTCTTCGCCTACGCCTGGGGCGAGATCTCCGAGCCGCTGGCCGACACCCAGTCCGCCGCCATCGCCCGCCTCGCCGCCCTCGGCTTCCCGACCAACCCGCTGATGCAGCGCTGCGACACGACCGAGGCGATGCTCGCCCACTACCGCCTGATCGAGTCCCAGCGCGCGACGCTCGGCTACGACATCGACGGCGTCGTCTACAAGCTCGACCGCCTCGACCTGCAGGCCCGCCTCGGCTTCCGCTCGACCACCCCGCGCTGGGCGCTCGCCCACAAGTTCTCCGCCGAGCGCGCCACCACCCGCCTCGAGGCCATCGACATCCAGGTCGGCCGCACCGGCGCCCTCTCCCCGGTCGCCCGCCTGCTGCCCGGTCACCGTCGGCGGCGTCGTCGTGCAGAACGCCACCCTGCACAACGCCGACTACATCGCCGGCCGCGACTCCGAAGGGCAACCCGATCCGCGACGGCCGCGACATCCGCGTCGGCGACTGGGTGACGATCTACCGCGCCGGCGACGTCATCCCGAAGATCGAGGACGTCGACCTCGCCCGCCGCCCGCCGGACAGCGTCCCCTACGCCTTCCCCGAGACCTGCCCGGTCTGCGGCTCCGACGTGGTCCGCGAGCCCGGCGAGGCCGTGCACTACTGCACCGGCAACCTGATCTGCCCGGCCCAGGCCGTCGAGAAGCTCCGCCACTTCGTCTCCCGCGGCGCCTTCGACATCGAGGGCCTCGGCGCCAAGGCCGTCGAGGCCTTCTTCACCGAAGGCTGGATCGCGCGAGCCCGCCGACATCTTCACCCTCGAGGCCCGCCACGGGCCGGACCTCCGCGCCCGCGACCGCTGGGGCGACAAGTCCGCCGGCAACCTCTTCGCCGCCATCGCCGACCGCCGCCGCGTCCCGCTCGACCGGCTGATCTTCGCCCTCGGCATCCGCCACGTCGGCGAGACCGCCGCCCGCCTCGTCGCCCGCCACTACGGCTCGCTGGCCGCGCTTCGCCGCCGCGATGGAGGCCGCCCGCGACCACGACGGCCCCGACTGGGCCGAGCTCAACGCCATCAACGGCGTCGGCGAGACCCTCGCCGGCAGCCTCGTCGACTTCTTCCACGAGCCCGCGAACCGCGCCGCCGTCGACCGCCTCGTCGCCGAGCTCGACATCGAGGACGTCGCCGCCCCCTCCGCCGCCGGCTCGCCCGTCGCCGGCAAGACCGTGGTCTTCACCGGCACCCTCGAGCGCATGACCCGCGCCGAGGCCAAGGCCCGCGCCGAGGCCCTCGGCGCCAAGGTCGCCGGCTCGGTCTCGGCCCGCACCGACTACGTCGTCGCCGGCCCGGGCGCGGGGTCCAAGGAGAAGGCCGCCCGCGAGCTCGGCGTGCCGCTGCTCAGCGAGGAGGAGTGGCTGGCGCTGATCGGATGACCGGCTGGACGGCACCTCGCGCGGACAACGCCGCGGTCGGCCCCTGCCGCTTCGCCCGCCACAGGGAGCCGACCTGCCGAAGCCTGCATCACACCGACCCCGGCGGCACCGTCCCGTAGCCCGTCTCGCCGGGGCCGAGCACGCGCACCCTCGTCCCGATCCGCACCCGCCCGAAAAGGTTGATCGCGTCCTGCTGGAACATCCGGATGCAGCCGGCCGAGACCGAGTTGCCGATCGACGAGGGCGCGTAGGTGCCGTGGATGCGGTACATCGTGTCCCGCCCGCCCCGGTAGAGGTACATCGCCCGCGCCCCGAGCGGGTTCTCCAGGCCCGGCGCCATGCCGCCCGGCCCACGGCCCGTAGAGGCTCGGGCTCGATGCTGATCATGTTGGCGGTCGGCGTCCAGGTCGGCCACTCCTGCTTGCGCCCGACCGTCGCCCGCCCCGACGAAGGTCCGCCCCATCGCGCCGACGCCGATCCGGTAGCGGATCGCGCGGTCGTTGCCGAGGACGTAGTAGAGGTAGGTGGCGTAGGGATCGACGACGATCGACCCCGGCGGCTCGTCCGTCCAGAACGTCCACCTCCTGCCGGACGTTCTCCGGCGTCAGGTAGCGCTCGGGGATCGCCGGCACGACGAAGGCTCCGTCGTCGAGCGGCCCGTACATCGCCCGCACCACCGGGCTCACCTGCGGGACGGCCGCCACCTGCGCCGTCGGCGCACAGGCGGCCAGCGCCAGCAGGACCGCGACCGCCGCGCCGCCCGCGCGCCTTGCGACGAACGTCCGTTCCGGCATCGACCCTCTCCCGCCGCTTCGACCCGCGCGCGATGCAGCACCGACGCCGCCACCGCGCCTCACGACACTAGCCTCGGCCGTGTCGCGGGTCGACCACTTCCGCGAGTGCCCCGACTGCCGTGCTCGCCATGACCGCGCGTCCGACCGGCCGGCCCGCCGGCGTCCGGCTCAGTCCGGCAGGCGCAGCAGCGTGTCGCGGCCGGAGCCGCTGAGCCGCACCGACTCGCCGTCGATCGCCGCCACCCGCGCGTTGCGCATCACGCGGTCTCCCGGACGCACCCGCTCGATCGAGCCGTCGGGCATCAGCAGCAGCGCGTGCCGCCCGCCCTCGCCGCCGAACACCCCGATCAGCGAGACGTTGCCGCGCGACAGCCCCTCGCGCTCGGTGGCCGGCCGGCGCGCCGCGGTGCGCTGGGCCGCCGGTGCCGCCTGCTTGCGCGTCGCCTGCGGGGCGAGCGCGACCCGCGCCGGTGCCGGCGCGGCGCGGACCACCTTCTGCGGCTTCGGCACCGCCACCACCCGCATCGGCGCCTGCGAGGCGACCCGCGCCACCGTCGGCGCCTTCGCCGGCGCCGCCTTGACCACCTTGGCCGAGGGTGCCACGCCGCGCACCACCTTGGGCGCAGGCGCCGCCTTGACCGGGCGCCGCCTTGACCGGGGCGGCGACGCGCGGCGCCGGGGCCGGCGCCTTCGGGGCCGCCACCCGCGTCGCGGCCGGCGCCTCCGGGCGCGCCCGCGGCGACGGCGATCTGCGCCGCCAGCGCCATCTCGGCCGGGGTCGGCGACAGCGAGGCCACCACCACCGGCGCCGGGGCGCCGCGCGGTCGCGGCAGCGGCCGCGCGCCGTCCGCCGCCGCGACGGCGGGCTTCGCGACGGCCGGCGCCGCCCCGGCCGATGCCGGCCGCCGCATCGGCCGGCCGGCGTCGAGCTCCGGGGTGGCGACGAGCGCCGTCGCGGCGAGGCGCTGCGCCGGCCGCGGCGGCGGCGTCGCCACGCCGCCCGCAGCACCGGCGCCAGCGGCATGTTGCGCGTCGAGACCGTCACCGCCGGGCGCGCGGGTCGCGCCGGCGGCGGCGACACCCGCGCCAGCGCGGCCGGCCGCTCGACCGCGGGCGCGGCGACGGGGGCCGCCGGCACGGCGGCCGCGGGCGGAGCGGCCGGCGGCTCGGCCGCGGCGACCACCACCGGCGCCGGGGCGACCTGCGCCACCGGCACCGGCTCGCGCCGCTCGCCGGCGAGCAGCAGCGCCGCCACCGCCGCCACCGCGCCGCCGAGCAGCGCCGCCCGCCGTCCGCGGCCGGCGACGGCCGGCCGCCTCGCCGCGGTCGGCAGGATCGGACCTGATCTCCGGGATATACGAAATCGAGCCGGGAATCCGGCGCATCGTAGAAGCTGCTCATGCCTGCCCCGATCTTTTGTCGAGTGTCGCCTGTACCCGCGACGATAGCAGCAACCGGCGCCCCGATCCAGCCGACGATCCCGCTCGCGGAATTTTTTCTTGCTCGCCCTTGGTGTTGCGGCGCAAAACTCGCGCAAGTCGCTTCCAGGGGAGGAACCATCATGCGCGCGGCCGTTCTCGTCAGCCTGCTTCTCGCCCTCGCCGGGGCCGCCGCCGCCCAGGAGCCGCCGCGGCAGATCACCGTGCACCGGCGCCGCCGAGGCCGACGCGGTGCCCGACCTCGCCACCGTCACCGCCGGCGTCGACACCCGCGCCGAGACCGCCGCCGCGGCGCTCGCGGCGAACTCCGAGACGATGACCGCGATCTTCGCCGCGATCGACGCCGCCGGCATCGAGCGCCGCGACGTGCAGACCAGCCAGCTCAGCCTCGAGCCCGGTGCTACGAGCCCTACCGCGAGGACGCCGAGGCGCCGCCCGCCGTCGTCGCCTACGAGGCGAGCAACCTCGTCACCGTGCGGGTGCGCGCCATCGACTCGCTCGGCGCGGTGATCGACGCGCTGGCCGAAGGCCGGCGCCAACCGGCTGCAGGGCGTCAGCTTCGAGGTCGCCGAGCCCAGGCCGCACCTCGACACGGCCCGCGAGCAGGCGGTCGCCGACGCCCGCGCCCGCGCCGAGCTCTACGCCCGCGCCGCCGGCGTCACGCTCGGGCCGGTGGTCTCGATCCGCGAGACCGTCGAGATGCCCGGCCCGATCATGATGCGCGCCGAGGCCGCCTCGACGCGGCGCCGCCGATCGCCGCCGGCACCGTGACGCTCGTCGGCCCAGGTCGAGGTCGTCTACGCGATCGAGTAGTCAGCCGCCCCAGCCGGCGTAGAGCGCCCGGGCGTCGTCGCGGAACGCCGCCCGCGCGTCGTCGCGCAGGTAGAACATGTGCCCGCCGCGATAGACCGCGAGCCGCAGCCGCTCGCCCGGCCCGAACGCCGGCAGCTGCCGCAGGATCAGCTCGGAGGCGAAGTAGGGGGTGACGAGGTCGGTCGCGCCGTGCGCCACCAGCACCCGCAGCTCGCGGTCGAGCGCCAGCGCCTCGGCGAGCGCCCCGACCGCCTCCGGCTGGCCGCGCCCGGCGTCCCAGTCCCAGGCCCCGCTCACCGCCGCGGTTCAGGAGCTGGTAGCGCCGGTCCGGCAGCCAGCCGAGCGTGTCGCGATAGTGCGCCAGCATCCCCGCGGTCAGCGGCGCGGTCATCGCGTCGAGCACCGGGTCGCCGCCGCGCCCGCCGCCCGGGCAGCGGCTCGGCCCCGAGCACCGCGGCGTCGTAGACGCTCATCCGCCGCCCCTCGGCGCGCCCGACCGCGCGCGCGAAGTCGCCGGCGTCGAGCCGCCCGGCGGTCTCCGCCACCACCGCCCGGTCGAGCCCGGTCAGCGCCGTCACCCGCTCGACGATCCGCCCGACCGCCGCCGCGTCGCCGCACGCCGCGCAGCAGGTCGGTCACGTAGTCGCCCGCCGCGTAGGCCTCCGCCGCCTCGAGCGCCGCCTCCGAGAATCGCCCCTCGGCCTCCATCTCGGCGGCGGCCAGCGACGGCAGCAGCGCCACCGCCGGCCACGGCGTATGCTCGGCCTGGCTCCACCAGCCGAAGTCGAGCACCGGCGAGACCAGCACCAGCCCGTCGAGCGCCAGCCCCTCGTCCTCGCGCAGCGCCTCGGCGACCAGCGGCCCGCGGAAGCCGCCGTAGCTCTCGCCGACGAAGTAGCGCGGCGACGCGCACCCGGCCGTTCTCGACCAGCCAGCGCCGGACGAACTGCGCCAGCGCCTCGACGTCGCCCTCGATCGCGAGGTAGCGCCCGCGCAGCGCGTCGTCCGGCTCGATCAGCCGGCTGAACCCGGTGCCGACCGGGTCGACGAACACGAGGTCGGTGAACGGCAGCCAGGTCTCGGCGTTCGGCACCAGCGTCACGTCCTGCGACGGCACCGGCCCGCTCGGGTCCATCGGCAGCCGCCACGGCCCGATCGCGCCGATGTTGAGGTAGGCCGACGCCGCCCCCGGCCCGCCGTTGACCGCGAAGGTCACCGGCCGCGTCGCCGGATCGGCCCCCGGCAGCGTGTAGGCGACATAGGCGATCTCCGCCTCCGGCGTCCCGTCCCGCGCCCTCGAGCACGATCGCCCCCGCCGTCGCCTCGAGCTCGACGCGTCCCCTCCGGCAGCGCCAGCGCGTGCCGCGTCGTCACCGCCGCCGGCAGCCGCTCGGCCGCGCCTGCTGCGGCCGGCGCGCTCCGCCGCCTGCTGGGCCGGGCAGCGGCGGGCAGGGCGGCGAGGAGCAGGAGCGCGAGCGGGGCGGCGAGGCGGCGGAACGGACCGGTCATGCCCCGACTCTCGGCCACGACGCCGCCCCCGTCGAATAACGATTGCGTTCGCCATCCTCCCGTCGTCGGCGAAGGCACGAGGTGTTCATACAGGCTTGCTAACCTGGAGAGCAGTCGCGATGCGCCCACAGGCGCATCGCAAGCAAGAACCTTGCGCGCACCTGCGCGCTCATTCTGGCCGCAAAGGCGGCCCGCGGCCGTCCGGCCGCGACTCCCGCCGGCTCAAACGTCCAGATCCTCGACGAACCGCGCGTTCTCCTGGATGTACTGGAACCGCAGCTCCGGCTTCTTCCCCATCAGCCGCTCGACCAGCTCGCCGGTCTCCCCCTCGTCCTCGGCGATCGTCACCTTGATCAGCGTCCGCGACCCCGGCGCCATCGTCGTCTCCTTGAGCTGCGCCGGCATCATCTCGCCCAGGCCCTTGAACCGCGAGACCTCGACCTTCCCGCGCGCACCGAAGCCGCCCGCCAGCAGCCGCTCCTTCTCCGCGTCGTCGCGTGCGTAGACCGACCTCGCCCCCTGCGTCAGCCGGTAGAGCGGCGGCGCCGCGAGATAGAGGTGGCCGGCGTCGATCAGCGGCCGCATCTGGGTGAAGAAGAAGGTCATCAGCAGCGACGCGATATGCGCCCCGTCGACGTCGGCGTCGGTCATGATGACGATCTTCTCGTAGCGCAGGTCGGCGAGCGCGAAGCGCGACCCGGCCTGCACCCCCATCGCCAGGCAGAGGTCGGCGAGCTCCTGGTTCGCCATCAGCTTCGCCGACGCCGCCCCGAGCACGTTCAGGATCTTGCCCCGGAGCGGCAGCACCGCCTGGAACTTGCGGTCGCGCGCCTGCTTCGCCGAGCCCCCGGCCGAGTCGCCCTCGACCAGGAACAGCTCCGACCCGTCGGTCGCCGTCCCCGAGCAGTCGGCGAGCTTGCCCGGCAGCCGCAGCTTCTTGACCGCGGTCTTGCGGCTCGTCTCCTTCTCGGCCCGCCGCCGCATCCGCTCCTCGGCCTTCAGCACGAGGTAGTCGAGGATCGCCCCGGCCGTCCGCGTATCGGCCGCCAGCCAGTGGTCGAACCGGTCCCTGACCGCGTTCTCGACCAGCCGCGCCGCCTCCTGCGACGCCAGCCGGTCCTTGGTCTGCCCGACGAACTCCGGCTCGCGGATGAAGACCGAGATCATCGCCGAGCCGCCGGCCATCACGTCCTCGCGGCTGACCTGCGCCACCTTGCGGTTCGAGGCCAGCTCGCCGTAGCCGCGGATGCCCTTGAGGATCGCCGCCCAGAACCCCTGCTCGTGGGTTCCCCCCTCCGGCGTCGGGATGGTGTTGCAGTAGGAGGAGACGAAGGCGTCGCGCTGCGGCGTCCAGTTCACCGCCCATTCGACCGAGCCGACGGTCTCCGCCCCGAACCGCTCGGCGAAGGCGACGCGGCCGGCGAAGGCGCGGTCGGCGTAGCACTGCGCGCCGTCGAGCCGCTCGGCCAGATAGTCGGAGAGCCCGCCGGGGAAGTGGAAGGTCGCCGCCTGCAAGAGGCCGGTGATGCTCATGATGCCGCCGGTCGCCTGCGCGATCATGTCGAACGACAGGAACTTCTCGTACGGGCTGCCCGGCCCGAAGCCCTTGATCGTGGCGTAGACGATGCTCGGGTTGAGCCGGCTGACCGCGTCGTAGCCGAAGCCGAGGCGCTCGATCACGTCCGGCGCGAAGTTCTCGATGAACACGTCGGCCTGCGGGATCATCGCACGCAGCAGCGCCTTGCCGCGCTCGCTCTTGAGATTGCAGGTGATGCTGCGCTTGTTGGCGTTGAGCAGCAGGAAGTAGTACGAATCGGCGTCCGGCCGGTCGCGCGACGCATAGCGCCCCTGCTCGCCGCCTTGCGGGTTCTCGACCTTGATCACGTCGGCGCCGAGCCAGGCGAGCGTCTCGGTCGCCGAGGTGCCGGCCTCGAACTGGGTCAGATCGAGCACCTTGACCCCGGCGAGCGCCGTCTGGCCGTTGCTCCTTTCGCCTTGCCCGGACATCGCGCGCCTCCCTCGCTGACGCCGGCATCTGTAGTCCAAACCGCCTCGCCCTGTCACACCTTAATCAGCAAAACGCGCGGTCTGCGCGCCGACAATGATCGCACCGGCTCGGCTCTCGCGAGCAGGCGAAGCCGCCCAAGGACGACGCTCCAGACTGACGAGCGACTCGCCAGCGTCCGGCTCGCTGAGCTCCGTCCCAATCCCGACCTCCGCCCTCGGACGTCTGGTGTCGGGTCGCTCTTAGCCAGGTGCTGTCGTTGCCGACCATCCGAGATTGATAGTCACTCGACGGTGCCATCAAAGATCGGCCAAGTTGGCCGCGACCGCATCTTCGTTCCACTCCAGGCCGACGCCGGGCACGTCGGGAATGTGAAGCACGCCGTTCCTGATTCCGTACGGCTTCTGCAAAACGGGATCGGCCCAATCCTGCCACTCCAGCCAGTGCGCGGTTTCGGTAACCCGCATGACCTGAGCGGCAACCTCCGGATAGAGATGCGTGGACATCGGAGTCCCCGCCGCTCCAGCGATGGCCGCTGCTTTCAGCCAGCCGGTGACGCCGCCGATCCGCATGAAGTCCGGCATCACGAGGTCGCAGGCCTTCTTCTGGAGCGCCAGGTGGAGGTCGCGGGGGCCATAGAAATTCTCGCCGATCTGGATCGGTGTCTTCAGCTCGGCGGCGAGCTGTGCGTAGCCGTCGAGGTTGTCGTAGACGATGGGTTCTTCGATCCAGGCAAGGCCCAGGTCGTCGATCATGTGGCAGCGCTGCAAGGCGTCCGCGAGCGTGAGGCCCTGATTGAAATCGATCATCAGCTGCATGTCGGCACCGACCGTGCGGCGTACCGCCTCTATGGCTGCTAGATCGTCCTCGACCCGCTCCCGACCGAGCCGCAGCTTGAGAGCGGAAAACCCTCCCTCGTCGCGGAGCTGCACGGCCTCGGCCGCAACCGCGTCCGGTTCTCTGAGCCACAGGCCATTGCTGTTGTACGACCTCACGGGCCCGACAGAACCGCCCAGCAAGACGCACAGCGGCATGTCTGCCGCTTTGGCCAGCGCATCCCAGGCCGCCATGTCCAGTCCGGCAACCGCGATCATCGACAAGCCCTGGTAGCCGACGAAGTGGAGCGACTTGCGCGCCGCGTCATAGAGCTCGACGGGCGCGACCGGGCGGCCCTTGAGCAGGTCGCCCAGGTCGTTCAACGCCGGCACCAGATAGCGCATCGATTTGATGAGGTAGGGCTCCAGATAGCTGCGCCCGACTATGCCTTCTTCGGTGTAGAGGTCGATCAGGATGAGCGGCCAGTCGGTGATCGTGGCGATGCGTGCGACGACAGGCCGTTTCAGCTTGAGCACGACCGGCCGTGCCCTCAGGTCCTTGAAGGTCAAAGGTTCGAACTGCATGGCCCCCTCTCTCCGCCGCCGGCGCGTCAAATCATTCTGCAGCCTAGCGCGAAGGATCGCGAATGTCGCCTCGGGGTCAGGTATTGACTACCAGGCCACCTGGCCGCCCATGTCTGCTGCTGAGGGTGAATCCGCCGAAAGGGCGTGAAAGCGGACATTCGCCGTTCTAACGGCCGGTTTCCGCCTGACAGCGGCCGTGCTGGGTACCGGGGTGGGATGGCGGCCCATAGCCACGAGCTGACCTTGGGGCCCTGTCAGCCCAGGTCCGATCATCAATGTTGGTTGTGCCTCAGCTAATCCCCAACGATCTCTTTGATCTGGGCTATTTTCTCATCGACTGCCTGCTCGGGGGTGATGCCCTCGGTGACGACGCGATGAACAGCGTCCGGCCAGGGATCTCCTCCCTCTTTAGACCATGGCAGCGACTTCGCGAGCTGCCAGTTGCCTGAAGCAGCCACATAGTCGTACGAGCGCGGCTGGGTCAGAAGCTGCATTGCCGAGCGCATGCGGTGGGGATCGCTCGGGTCCAGCCAGAACGGCGCGTCGAGCAGCTTCGGCAGCGGCGGCAGCATGCGCTCGGCCGAGAAGTTCAGTTAGTGCGCAAGCCAGCCCTCCCCGACCAGAAAGCGCACAAAGTCCTTCGCGATCGCGACGTGCTCGCCGTCCCTGAGCACCGCGGCGCGATTGACCCAGGTCTGGATGACGAGCGGCTGGCCGTAGGCGCCACTGGGCCAGTCGATCGTCACGGTGTTATTGTAGTAGTCCTCGGGACGCTCGTCCTTCAGCGCATTCGGGATCGACAGCGTCTGGTTTGGCGTCATTACAAAGGTCTGCGCGAAGAACTCTTTATTATTACTATAGCCATCCCAACTTATTGAATCGGGTGGGGTGCAGCCTTTGCGGTAGATCTATGTATAGCTGTCGACTGCCTCGATCAGCTTGCGCCGGACCTCCGGGTCATCGATCACGAGCCGGCCGTCGCGGGTCACGTAATCGGCCTCGTAGGCGTCGATGAACTGCCAGATCGCGTTCTCTGTGTCCACCGAGGTGGACGACATGGGCAGGCCGACGCCCCAGATGTCATCGCGGCCCAGCGCCTCGCGCAAGGCCGGCTGGACCTGGTCGCACCAGAAGGACCAAAAGGCGTCCCACTCTTTCGGGATATCCGTGAGCGTGAAGCCGGCGCGCTCCAGCAGGCTCTTCCAAACGTGGACATGGTGGGTCCCGAAGCCCATTGGCAGCAGGTAGAGGCCACGCCGGCCACTCGTCCCATCGAGCAGGGTGAGGCGCTCGAGCGCATACGGGTCGAACAGGTCCGAAAAGTGCCCGACGGCGTCCGTAAGATCGACGAGCCGACCCTCGTGAGCCCATCGTTCGTAGTGTTCGGCTTCAGCTATAATGAAGAAGAAGTCGGGGGTTGGCCGCCCGGCGTCGCGCGTGGCCACGAGGTCGGCCGCGAGTTTTTCTGGGGAACCGAGGACGAGTTCGACCTGCTTGCCGCTGCCCTGTTCGAAGGCCGCGATGATCTCTCGGACCGCCTGGTCCTCTCCGGCGTATTGTCCTTCCTCCCACCAGACCACGAGGTCGGCGGCTTTAGCGCCGAGCGGCGCCATGGTCAGCGCCGCAACGACAAAAATCGCTTCCCTGCGCATAATTTGAGTTCCCTCGCCGGACTTCGAGCTGTGACTTATTTGCTCCTGGAGTCTGCGCCTACCTGGCATGGTAAGCAAGCCTCTGCTGACGGCGGCTTCGGGTCCACAAGTGGTCATGGGCCCTGACTTCTGAGCATGTCGGCTTTCCTGCAAGGAGCGGTCCTGTGGGACAAGCCAGTCGCCAGGTCATACCCAGGGAACTGGCGACGCTCTGTGGACAATATTCCTATAATCGGCTAAGATAGTCGATTGGCGCGAGGCTGTCCGAGCCTTGCGTCCGCACCAGCCAGCCCCCACCTTCAGCCAGCCAGGATCGCCGCCATGGCCAGCGCAGCCGCCGCGCGCCCGGGCGTTGCCTGTCAGCAAGGCCGAGTAGGCGCGAGGCGGCTATGATCCCTGTTTTCGAGCATGTCGGCTTTCCTGCAAGGAACGGTCCTGTGGGACATGCCCGGTCATGCGCGTGGGATCGACGCGCTGGACCGAGGCGCCTTCTGGACATATTCCTATGATGAGTTAAGCTGGTGCGCGGGGCGAGGCCGTTCGGGGCCTCGCGGTGCGCACCCGCCAGCCCCCACCTTCAGCCAGCAAGGATCGCCGCCATGGCCAGCGCAGCCGCCGCGCGCCCGGCGTTGCCTGGCAGCGAGGCCGAGTCGGCGCCGCCACGCTCGACCCGGACTGCGCCGATGCATGCCCGCGCGGGAAAGGCGGAAGCCGGTCGTCGACCCCCCGCGCGCGGGTCGCCGCGCAGCCGACGCCAAATGAACCCGAAAGCGAGCGCTTTGCCCAACCACCGCCCGTCCACCCGCCGGCGCCTGCCCCGCGGGCGGACTGACCCGCTCCGCTCTGGCGCGGACACGGATTCCCACGGTCGCATGGACCACCCGAACAAGAGATTGACCGAGCATGGTTAACGCGCCGTTAACGCTGGTCACCGGCTCGATGAAAAGCTCGCGGCAATCCGAACGAACCCGAGCCGGTCGAAAGCGGACCAAACCGGGCGTCATCGAATCCGAACGGACCCAAGCCGCTCGACCGGCGTCCGGACCCGCACTCCCTGGAATCCGAACGAACCCAAGCCGAACTCATCCGAACGAACCCAGCTGGGTCGGAAGCCGAACGAACCCAGCTGCGTCGGAAACCGAACGAACCCGAGCCGGCCGAAACCTGGCCAAACTCGGCGCCGTCGCACCCGAACGAACCCGAGGCCGCTCGAACCTCAGTCTCGAACTCTCCGAATCCGATCGAACCCAAGCCGGTCGAAAGCTGCCCCAACCCGGGCGCCGTCGCATCCGAACGGACCCAAGCCGCTCGGACCTCAGTCCCGAACTCTCCGGAATCCGAACGAACCCGAGCCGGCCGAAAGCTGCCCCATCTCGGGCGCCGTCGCATCCGAACGAACCCGAGGCCGGTCCCGCGCTCTTCCGATGGGAGTCACCGGCCGCCTGGCCGGTTTCCAGCCGTGCGGCCGCACGCTATGATCCCGCGAAACACGGATCGATGCCAGCGGGGAGCGGAGCATGGGCGACGTGCGTATCCTGGTGGTCGGCGCCGGCAACATGGGCACGTCCCACGCCAGGGCCTACCACAAGCTGCCGGGCTTCGAGATCTGCGGCCTGATGAGCCGGGCGATCCGCGCGCGCCAGGACCTGCCGGCGGAGCTCGCGGATTATCCGCGCTATCAGGACTTCGATCAGGCGCTGCGCGAGACCAGGCCCGATGCGGTCTCGATCAACACCTGGCCCAATACGCACGCCGATTACGCGCATCCGCGCCATGGACGCCGGCTGCCACGTGTTCATGGAGAAGCCGATCGCGACCACGTACGAGGACGCCGAGGCGGTCGTCGCCAAGGCGCGGGCAACGCACCGCAAGCTCGTGCTCGGCTACATCCTGCGCCACCACCCCTCCTGGGCGAAGTTCGTCGAGGTCGGCCGCACGCTGGGCAAGCCGCTGGTCATGCGCATGAACCTCAACCAGCAGTCGTCGGGGCCGGCCTGGAACTGGCACAAGAACCTGATGGAGTCGCTGACGCCGTTGGTCGACTGCGGCGTGCACTACGTCGACATCATGTGCCAGATGACCCGGGCGAAGCCGGTGCGCGTGCACGGCATCGGGGCGAAGCTCAGCGACGAGACGCGCCTGCAGAACTACGGCGCCCTGCAGGTCGCGTTCGACGACGGCTCGGTCGGCTGGTACGAGGCCGGCTGGGGGCCGATGATGAGCGAGGTCGCCTATTTCGTGAAGGACGTGGTCGGGCCCAAGGGCTGCGTCTCGATCGTCGTGCCCCAGGAGGGGCAGACCGAGGCCAGGACCGACGCGATCTCGGATTCCGCCGACATCGACCAGCACACCAAGACCAACGCGCTCAAGGTCCACTACGCCGACATCGACGCGCACAACAACTTCACGCGCCAGGACGAGTGGATCAACATGGCGGACGAGCCGGACCACCAGGAGCTGTGCGACCGCGAGCAGGCGTTCTTCCTGAAGGCGATCCGCGAGGACCTCGACCTGACCGAGTGGATGGATGACGCGGTCAACAGCCTGCGCATCGTGCTCGCCGCCGACGAGAGCATCCGGACGAAGCGGGCGGTAGAGATGTAGCGCCCGCTGACCGAGCGTACGCGGCAGGGTGAATATGCGATGGGGCTGCTCTGGCTTTGATCGTCGCCACAGGCGGCATCGTGTTTCTGGTGTGGCCCGAGGAGACGCGGGAATGTCGTAAGGAGGAGGAACTCCTCCAACTTTCTGCCTACGATCAGGGCTTTGACATCTTCAAGCGGGAACAAGACCTGAAGCGGCGCTTAGACGAGATGGTGGAGGAGACCAGGTGCGGCCCCCTCCGCGCGAGTGTCAGGTGATCTTCTTCAGCAGCACCCCGACCAACGTCATCCGGGACGGGCCGTCCTTCTGCGGGCTCGAACTCGAATCGTTATGATATCTGTGCTGGTGAGGGCGGATCTTACCCTCGCTGTTCGCGCCGGCGCCGCTCGGCGTCGTCCCAGGCCGTCAGCGGCTGGTAGTCGGGGACAAAGCCCAGGCCCTTCTTGGCGTCCGAAGAGATCGCCGCCTGGGAGGTCACCACGTCCACGACGGCGGGCGCACGCTCCAGGGCCCGCTCGAGCGCCCCGGTGAGTTCCTCCGGCTGCTCCACCCGCTCGCCATGCGCGCCGAGCGCCCGCGCCATGGCGGCGTAGTCGGAGTGGCGCAAGGTCGTGCCGACCACCCGGCCGCCGTAGTTCGCCTCCTGATCGTAACGCTCGATGTTCCAGGCGGCGTTGTTGGAGACGATGAACACGGCCCTGGCGCCGTGCCGCACCGCGGTGTCCACCTCCATCGCGTTGATGCCGAAGGCGCCGTCGCCGTTGACCGAGATCACCTGGCGCGCAGGGAAGGCGAGCGCCGCCGCGACGCCGAACGGCACGCCGACGCCGAGGCAGCCGAACGCGCCCGCATCCATGTAGGTGCGCGCCGGCGCGAGGCCGATGCGCGCAAAGCTCAAAAGGTCGCCGCCGTCGGCGATCGCGACGTAGTCGGGAGCGGCGACCTCGGCGATGGCATCGAAGATGCAGCGCGGATGGATCTTGCCGTCCGGCCCGAGCGCGGGCGTGTCGCCGAAGCCCGCCGCGGCGCGCTGCAGCTGGCGCCGACGCATCGTCTCGGCCCAGCCGGCATCGAGGTTTGGTTCCGCGTTGCCCACGGCCTCGACGATCGCGTCCAGCGCCAATGCCGGCGTGGCCAGGATCTCGGGCGCGCCCCGCCGATTGTCGATCAGCTCGCCCGCCGTGTCGGCGATGCGGATGAAGCGGGCGTTCGGAAACACCGCCGGCGAGCCGTAGCCGAGCTGATAGTCGAGCTTGCGCCCGATCACGACGACGAGATCGGCCTCGGTCATCGCCTGGGCCCGGACCGCGCCGGCGAACGACGGGTGATCGAGCGGCACCAGCCCGCGGCTCTCCTGGGTGTCGAGGTAGAGCGCGCCCGACGCATCGAGCAGCCGGACCAGCGCCGCCTCGGCGCCGCGCGCGCCGCGCCCGGTGATCACGAGCGGGCGGCGCGCCCGCCAGATCAGCCGCGCCGCCTCCTCGACCGCCGCCGGGTCGGGCGGCAGTGCGCGCGGCGGCTTGGGCGTCAGCCAGTCTTCGAGCACCAGCGCCGGCGGGATGTCCTCGCGCAGCACGTCGGTCGGGATCTCGAGGTACACGGGACCAGGTTCGCCGAGGTCGCCCGTGGCCCGGGCGACCGCCTCGTCCAGCTCGCGCAGCACCTGGTCGGCGACGCGCAGCGGTGCGCGCGTGGCGCGTCACGGGCCGCAGGATGTCCGCGTGCGGGATGTCCTGCAGCGGCCCCATGTTGACCTGGGGCCGCGGCGGGCAGCCGCCGATCAGCAGCACCGGCGCCCGCGCCAGCGCCGCGTTGGCGACCGCGGTCACGCAGTTGGTCACGCCCGGTCCCGCCGTCGCCATGGCCACCCCGAAGCCGCCGGTAAGCTCGGCATGGGCGTGCGCCATGTGCACCGCAGCGCCTTCGTCGCGCACGTCGATGATGCGGATCCCGAGCCGGCCGAGCCAGTCCCAGATCGGCTGGATGTGCCCGCCCTGCAGCCCGAACATCCGGTCGATGCCGCGCCGTTGCAGGAACTTGGCGATCCAGGCGGCGGCGGTCTGCTCGCCCGCCCCAAGGTCGATCGGGCCGGTCATCTCCCTTGCTCCTTCTCCAGGATGCGTTGCTTCAGCAGCCGGTGCTGGATCTTGCCCGTCGCCGTCTTCGGCATTTCCTCCGACGAGATGATCGAGATCGAGCGCGGCCGCTTGTAGCCCGCAAGGCGGGTCTTGCACCATCCGATCAGGTCGTCCGCAGTGGCCGCGGCCTCGCTGCCGAATGCCACGACGGCATGCACCCGTTCACCCCACTTCGCGTCGGGCAGGCCGATCACCGCCACCTCGCGCACGGCCGGGTGGGCGGCGAGAGCCGCCTCGACCTCGGACGGATAGACGTTCTCGCCGCCGGAGATGATCATGTTGCTCTTGCGCTCGACCAGATAGAGAAAGCCGTCCTCGTCGCGCTTGGCCATGTCGCCGACCGAGCAGTACCCGTCGTTGAACGCTTCGGCGGTCTTCTCGGGCAGCCGCCAGTAGCCGTCGAACGTGTACGGCGTCCAGGAATAGAGCTCGCCCACCGCGCCGTCGGCCACCTCGCCGCCGTCCGGATCGAGCAGGCGGATCGGGCGCGTGCCGACGCACTCGCGGCCGACCGAGCCGAGCTTCGAGAGCTGGTCTTCGGGCTCGAGGATCGTGACCCAGCCCGCTTCGGTCGAACCGTACAGCTCGAACAGGCCGGCGTTCGGGAACAGCTCCATCACCGCGAGCTTGGTCTCGCGCCGGGCCGGAGCGGAGGAGATCAAGAGCTTCTTCACCTGGTGGGTCGCATGCCGCTGCCGGATCCGGGCGGACAGCTCCAGCAGCATCACGTACTGGGTCGGCACCATCGAGGTGAAGCTCGCGCCGCCGCTCGCCAGCGTGCGTCAGGGCATGCTCGGGATCGAAGCTCGAGCGGCTGTAGACCGAGCAGGCGCCGCCGCAGTAGGCGAGCGAGGTCGCGAGGTAGAGCGAGTTCGCGTGGCACAGCGGCATGACCAGGAGCGCGGTGTCGCGCCAGCTGAAGCCGAACTCGATCTCGGTCACGAGCGAGAGCACCGCACTGCCGGCGTGCGACCGGATCGCGCCCTTGGGCCGCCCGGTGGTGCCGGAGGTGTACATCAGCGTCCACGGATCCGAAGCGGCGACCGGAACGGCGGGCTCCGCATCGCTCGCCGCGGCGATCAACGCTTCATAGCCGAGGTAGCCCGCGGCGGCGTCGCGGCGCCGCAATGAACGTAGCGGCCCGGCTCCACGGGCAGCGCGTCGCGGATCTCTTCGACCGCGCCCAGCAGCGCGTCCTCGACGATGAAGGCGCGCGCGCCGCAATCGGTCGCGATATAGGCGATCTCGCCCCCGACCAGGCGGAAGTTGATCGGCACGGCGATCAGCCCGGATTTGGCCGCCGCGGCATAGATCTCCAGCCACTCGACCCGGTTGTAGGCCAGGACTGCGACCCGGTCGCCCTTCTCGAGCCCGAGGCCGCGCAGCGCGTTGGCCAGCCTGCACGCGCGCGCGTTCCACTCGCGAAAGGTCATCCTGCGCTCGAGATCGGCCGCGCCGATCCGCTCGGGATAGAGCCGCGCGTTGGTGGTCAGGACCTCGCCGAGATTCAACAGCGAGAGCATCGGCCGCTCCGGCTGGTCGCCTCATCAGAGGGCATGCCTTGCCGAGGTCAAGTGGGCAAGTACCAAGTACCAACATGTACCGCACGAGCGCAACGACCGACCTCGCGATGCGCGAATCCAGACCGCCACAATCGGAGAGTGCCTGCAGGGAATAATTCCGGATCCCAGAGTGTTGATTTTGCAGGGAGAGACATCCGACCATGTGGCGATCCTGTTTTCTGTACACGACGGCGTTCTTCTGGTTGCTGGGGGCTGCGGTCCAGGCCGGCGCGGCAGGCTCGCAGTACCAGGAGTGGGGCACGGCGTCCTGGTATGGTGAGCGGTTTCAAGGTCTGGAGACCGCCAGCGGTGACATGTTCGATCTCAATCAGCTCACCGCGGCCCATCGCGAGCTGCCGTTCGGCGCGGAGGTGACCGTGATCAATCTGCGCACCGGCGCCTCGGTCGCCGTGGTGATCAACGATCGGGGCCCCTGCATCCCGGGCCGTGACATCGACCTGTCGAAGGCGGCGGCGCGCGCCTTGGGCATCATCGAGCAAGGTCTCGCTCCGGTCTTGATCGAGGCCGACCTGCAGCAGCTCGCGCACGCGCAGCGCGCCCAGACGCGCATCAGCATCGGCTGTTGATCCGGGACGCGAGCGGCCCTCACCGCGCTTCCCGCATCTGCCGCTCCGTCGCTCGGGGCGGCCGAGCGCGCCGAAACGTCAGGTCCGCAACGAGGGCGGCGCCGCCTCTTCTGATCCGGTCCAGGGCGCCACTGGTGTCGGGTCAGGTAAGCAGTGGCCGGCGTGGTCCGGTCAGTCCGGCGGCCGGTCCGATGACGAATGGGAGACCCCGGCAAGCGCGCCGAGCACCGCGGCGATCGCCAGCGAGAGCCAGGGGTCACGGCGCACCTGCTCGGTGATCGAGAGCAACAGCGCGTCCGCACCAACCGCGCCCGCGGCTGGCTTGCGCGGCTTGCGGTGGCGCACATTCAGCACGACCAGGCCGGCCGCACCGCCGAGCACCAGCGAGGTGAGCAGCGCCGCGAGCGGCGGCTCGACCACCCTGGCGAGAGCGAGATAGATCGTCGCCACGACAAAGCCAAAAGCCGTCGCCAGCAGCACCAGGGCGAGGGCGTAGCCAACGAGGCGCGCGATCAGATCGTGGATCATCCGCGACCGCAGCACCGCACGCAGGAGGAGCGCGGCGGACCCACCCTTCACTTGCGCCCCAGCACGCGCGCGATCAGGACCCCGGCGCCGAACGCGGCGAGCAGACTGAGCAGCGGTCGTTCCTTGATGGTGTCCTCGATCTGTGTGATCGACGCCTGACCTTGCCGGCGCAGCGCATCGGTGGCACGCTCGAGATCGGCGCCGAGCTCCTCGATCTTGAGGGCCCCTGCGGTCTGGGCTCGCGCCAGCGCGGCGCCGCTCAAGCCTTTGACGTGCTTGGTCAACATCGCCAGCTCGGTGCGCAGGGCCTCGACATGCTCCTTGATCGTATCGAGTTCCTGATCCGCCTCCTTGGTCGCCGTTTCAACTTGCCGGGCCATCATCGATCCTCCTCGGACAGGGGGACGCCGGGTCCCGGCGATCCCGCATGTTAGCAAAGAACTTGCCACCAAAACTATAGGAGCGAGTCCGGCAGCCGGCCATCGTACCGGGCACGATGGGACGCTTTTTCACATGCTGGTACCTGGCGTTCCAGACCCTACGGGCTTCGCCGCCCCATTCTCGTCGATGGCGTGACCGGCCCGTCGCTTGCCAGGATCCGGGGATGCCTTGGCCGGGGAACCGTTTCTGCGGGATGCCGACCTTGTGGTTTGCCTGGAAGTCACTCTGACTATCAGCGCGGGCGCAGGATGAGGATCACGAGCCTCGACGGCGGAACCTTTTACCTGATGCGGACGTTCAAAGTGCAGTCCTGCGCATCCAAAGGAGGAACGCGGATGGTTAAGGCCTTGAGTCGCACGCGTCCCGCTCAAGCCGAGTTCAGCTGGCTGTTCGGACTGGTCGCCGTGCTCTTCATGATGTCGATGTTGAGTGGCTGCAATACGGTGAAGGGGATGGGCGAGGACGTCTCCGCAACGGGCGACGCCATGAGCGATACGGCCCAGGACACCGAAGACAAGATGTGATCGTCCGCCCAGTCGGAGCTCGCTGGCCTGATTCCTGGGTCAGTGGGCCCCCGCTCGGCCCAACCGGCATCCGGTAGCAGGCAGCCGGCCCTCCCGGGTAGCTGGTCAGGGGTCACGCGCTGGTCTGGTATAACCATCGAGGACAGGCACCCGGCCCAGCAGCACCTCATCCCCCAAGTTGTGCACGCGCCAGCGCCGCGCCGGCGCCAAGCGATCTGAGCTTGCCGACGGCGACCTCGCGCGGCAAGGGCGCCATACCGCAGTTGGTGCAGGGCAGGATGCGCGCGGCATCGACGTAGTCGATGCGCGTCGCGGATCACGGCGGCCACCTGTTCCGGTGTCTCGATCTCGAGCGTCGCGACGTCGATCGCGCCGAGCAGAATCTATCTTGTCCTTGAGCAGGCCGAGCAGCGACATCGGCACCCGCGAGTTGGCGCACTCGAGCGATACCTGCGTCGATCCGACTGGCATTGAGGGCCGGGAAGATCTCCTCGTACTGGCGCCATTCCGCGCCCAGGGTCTGCTTCCAGCGGATGTTGGCCTCGATCCCGTAGCCGTAGCAGATGTGCACCGCGGTCGGGCAACGCAGACCCTCGATCGCGCGGTGCAGGGCATCGATCCCCCAGGCCTTGACGTCGTCCATGAACACGTTGAACGCCGGCTCGTCGAACTGGATGACGTCGACGCCTGCCGCCTCGAGCTCGCGCGCTTCCTCGTTCAGGAGCTCGGCGAAGGCCATCGCCATGTCCGCGCGGCGGCCGTAGTGGGCGTCGGCGATGGTGTCGCAGATGGTCATCGGGCCCGGCAGCGTGAACTTGAGCTCGGCGCTCCGTATAGGCGCGCGTGAAGCGCACCTGCTCGCCGTGGACGGGGCCGCGCCGTCGGACCGGGGCGGTGACCGTCGGCACGTCCACGACGTAGCGGTTGTCGCGGATGCCCATCTTGGTCTTGCGCGCCCAGTCGATGCCCTCGATCTGCTCGAGGAAGCCGTGCACGAAATGCACCCGGAACTGCTCGCCGTCGGACACGATGTCGATGCCGGCCGCTTCCTGCTCCTTCAGCCAGACCAGCGCGGCGTCGCGCTTGGCGCGCTCCAGTTCGGCGCCGTCCTGCCGCCATGCCGGCCAGAGCTTCTCGGGCTCGGCGAGCCAGGACGGCTTCGGCAGACTGCCGGCAATGGTGGTTTCCAGCATGGCGCCTCCTGCTCGCAAACGGCTACGCTGGCCTCGATCATGGGGGCGGCGCCAGGCCAGAGCAAGCCTGCGCGCGGCTGCCGCGCTCTGATCGGGAACCCTCGCCGGGGATGCGGCGACTGCCCTGCCCTTCAATCCAGCGGGACGGGAGGCGCGAGGTCCCCGAGCCGCGCCTCGATCTGCGCCGCCCTGGGCTGGCTGGCCTGCGCGCCGAGCCTGGTGCAGGCCAGGCCCGCCGCGACGCTCGCGCGCCGCAACGCCGCCCCGAACTCGTGGCCCAGGTCGAGCGAGGCGGCGAGGACGCCGACGAAGGCATCGCCCGCGCCGGTGGTATCCACCGGGTCCACCGGCAAGGCGCCCGCCCGCACGGCGGATTGCGGACCGATCGCCAGCGCCCCGGCGGCGCCGAGGGTCACGACGCAGGTCAAGTCGTGCGCGGTCGCCAGATCGCGCGCGAACGCCGCGATCTCGGCGCCGCTCGCGCAACCGGCGGCCATGCGCCCCTCGATCTCGTTCACCACGAGCACGTCGAGCATGCTCAGAACCTGGGGCGGCACCGCCCCGGCCGGCGCGAGGTTCAGAATCGTCCGCGCCCCGCCCGCCTTGGCGCGCTCGATCAGCGCGCAAGTCGCTTCGGGCCGCACCTCGTTCTGACACAGCACGGTGACGCCGGCGGCGAGCTCGCGATCCGCTACCTGGCCGGCATCCGTGTCGAGATTGGCGCCGCTCGCCACGATGATCTGATTCTCCGCGCCCTGATCGACGCCGATCACCGCGATTCCGGTCGCCCGGCGCGAAGTGGCGATGGCGGCGCAGTCGACCCCGGCCGCGGCCATCGCCTGGCGCGCGAAGCGGCCGAAGCTGTCGTCGCCGACATGGCCGATCATGCGCACGGCAGCGCCGGCGCGGGCCGCCGCGGTGGCCTGGTTGGCGCCCTTGCCGCCGGCGGCCAGCTCGTAGCCCGGACACAACACCGTCTCGCCCGGGCGGGGCAAGCGCTCGACCTTGAACAGCAGGTCTACGTTGATCGAGCCGAACACCAGGAGCACGCTCGATTCTCCCAGTTCAGGCGTTTGCCCAACTCCGCGTCTGGCGAGCTGGCCACGTGGTCGCACCGCGCGCTATGCGTACCGCGCTTGCCAAGGCCGCGCCTGCGGCACTATGCACAGGCCGCGTAGGACTGAACGCCGCAACCGTAGGGACCCGGAATGCCCGACACCATCGAGGTTTGCTATGTCGACGGCGCCAGCGCCGTGTGCGATGGCGGTGGCGGCGTCCTCGGTCACCCGAAGGTGTACATGGCGATCGACCACACGGGCCGCGTCACCTGCTCCTACTGCGGACGGCTGTTCGTGCGCAATCCCGAGCGCGCGGGCCAGTGCGAAATCGTGTCGCCGAGCGAGCTATCGGCGCTCGCTCCGAGCGCCCCGGCTGCGGCACGGCATTGAGGAGCAGAAGCCGGGCGGCACGAGTCGCCCGGGCGAGGCTCAGCGCTTGGAGAACTGGAAGCTGCGGCGGGCCTTGCGCTTGCCATACTTCTTACGCTCGACCTTGCGCGAGTCGCGGGTGAGGAACCCGCCGGCCTTGAGGGGCGGGCGGAGCATGGGATCGTAGGCGACCAGGGCGCGACTGATGCCGTGGCGCACCGCGCCGGCCTGCCCGGACAAACCGCCGCCTGCGACGGTGCAGGTCAGGTCGAACTGCTGCGCGCGATGGGCGGCCTCGAACGGCTGATTGATCAGCATGCGCAGCACCGGTCGCGCAAAATAGATCTCGAGACTGCGCCCGTTGACCGTGGTCCGCCCGCTGCCTGGCTTGAGCCACACGCGTGCCACCGCCTCCTTGCGCCGGCCCGTGGCGTACGCCCGACCCAGCGCATCGATCTTCGGCGCCGCCGGCGCGATCTCGGGCTCGGGCGCGGCGGTCTGCGCGAGATCCTTGAGATCCGCGAGTGTCCGGGGAGCATTCTCAGCCATTGGCAGACTCTCTCACGCTGTTCTTGCGGTTGCGCGCCGCCAGGTCCACGGCGGTCGGCGCCTGGCCCTGGTGCGGATGCTCCTGCCCGCGATAGACGTGCAGCTTGCGGATCTGCTGCCGGCCAAGCGGGCCTTTGGGCAACATCCGCTCGACCGCTTTTTCGATCACGCGCTCGGGATGCGCGCCGCCCAGGATCTGCCCTGCGGTGCGCTGCTTGATGCCGCCGGGATAACCGGTGTGGCGATAGTAGGTCTTCTGGCCCAGCTTGCTGCCGGTCAGCGCGATCTTGCCGGCGTTGACCACGACGACATGATCGCCGCAATCCAGGTTCGGCGAGTACAGCGGCTTGTGCTTGCCGCGCAGACGGTCCGCCACGAAGACCGCCAGGCGCCCGAGCACCACGCCCTCGGCGTCGATCAGATACCAGCCCCGCTCGATGTCCTTGGGCGTGGCAGAATAGGTCTTCATCGGATCAGGCCTGTCGTTCGCAAACGCCGACCGGTCAGGGCTACGCCGGCAGCAGAAGGGTGACGCCGACCCGGCAGCGGGTCGGGCCCGGCGTTACCTAGGTCGATCCATGCGTGCTGTCAACGGCCTGTGCGCCGGCGCGCCTACCGGCCCGCCGCCAGATCAGGGGCCGGTCGCTTCGGCTTGTCCTCAGCGGCACGACGCGACCGACGTGAGCATCAGCAGGCCAGCGTAGCAGGTGAGGCTGACCACGATCATGGCCAAACTCGTGTCCGGCCACAGCGCACCGATCGAGCCCGGAACGATCACTACGGCCAGATAGATGGCGAGGCAGATGGGCCAGCGCCAGTAGCGGGCGAGGCGATGGTGCAGGTGGTTCTTGTCCGCCTCGAGAGGCGAGCGCTGTTGCAGCGCACGCATGGCCATGACGCGCAAGCAGTCGACCACGGGCAGGAGCAGCCACAACACCGCGGCGAGCACCGGCAAATCGCCCGCGGCGCGGTGATAGCAGTAGATCATCAGAAGGCCGATGATGCCGCCGATCGCATAGCTGCCGGCGTCGCCGAGAAACAAGGCCCCGGCCAAGTTGTACAACAGCAGGATGATCAGCCCGAGCAGCATCAGGGTCAGGTAAGACTGCAGTTCCGGTGGCGCATAGTGGAGCAGGCACGCCGTCCAGAAGATGGAGAGGCCGATCAGCAGGCCATTCATGCCGTCGGCCATGTTGACCGCGTTCTGCAGGCCGACCAGGCATAGAATGGTGAAGGGGAATGCCACGACCGATAACGGGATGACGACGCCGCCAAAGTCGAGTTGGGTCAGGGCCCAGCCGGGCTGCAGCACGATCACGGTGCCGAACAGCGCCGTGGACACCAACAAGCGCACCGTCGGTGACAGGAGGTGCCGGTCGTCATACCAGCCGAGTACCAGGAATCCGCCACCGACCAGCAGGAGCATCGCAAAGATCGCCGAATCGCGAGCAGACCAGCTGGCTTCCGCCAGCGTCACCAGCAGCAGAGGCACCATCAAGGCGATGCCCCCGATCATGGGCGTGGGCCGGGCGTGGCTTTTGCGCCCGCCATCGGGGTAATCGATGACCCCGAGCAGACGGCCGACCGGCCCCGCCAGAGTACAGCAGGCGAGCACCGACAACCCGAACCAGACCGCCGAGAACATCATTTCGTCCAGAGAACCCCCTGAGCCGTGCCGCGCTACACGCTGCGCCAGCAACTCCAGTCCGCCTGCTCCCACTCCTTGGGAGTGGCACTCGCTACTAGTTCGGGCTGTGCCCGACCGCTGGTCGCTCCTCCTTTGCCTTCGCTTCACTTACGTGAAATCACAAGAAAATCGCCCCAACGAATGCTCATCATTAAGCAAACCTGGAGGCCGTAGTCAATCAGAAAACTTGTGGGATATAAGTACACGTTCCTCCAATTATAGATTGAGATCTCTCCCGATTTGCTTTTGCCGAACCGCCGCCCCCTGCCGTGCACGAGCCCCGGCGGGGCACATTCGCCCACAAATTGGAACCGACCCAGACTAATCACTCACTATAGGTGAGCAATCCGCTTCCTGTAGTAACAACCTTGTGATCTGTTCAACATCAATTCGTTAAACGACTACTTGCAGGCAGACCTACGGTCTGTGGCAGCATTCATCGCCACGGACCTCTCGTCCCGCGCGCAACGGCGCGCTGCGCCAATCTGCCGCGGCGAGTTCATGCAGCTCCTGCCGCTATAGGTTTAACAACCAACCCGCCGACATTGTTCCCGGACTGGCGGACCGCCGACGGCGCCGGCACGCCCGTTCATCGGTTTGGATCGATCACCACCCTCCCCTGCACGCGTCCTTGCAAGATCTCGTCCGCGAGGCGGGGCAGATCCTCGAGCGCAGCGTGCACGGTCATCCCTTCCAGGGCCGCCGGATCGAGGTCACGGGCGAGGCGCTGCCATGCGGCGCGCCGCGGCGCGATCGGCTGATAGACCGAGTCGATGCCCAGCAGGTTCACCCCGCGCAGCAGGAAGGGGATCACCGTGGCGTGGAGTTCGCTGCCGCCGGCCAGCCCGACCGCAGCGACCGAGCACCGGTATTGCATCTGGCCGAGCACCCTGGCGAGCGTGGTGCCGCCGACGGCATCGATGCACCCCGCGAAGCGCTCGGATTCGAGCGGCCGCGCACTTGGTTCGGCAAGCTCGGCCCGGTCGATGATGGTGCTGGCGCCGAGCGCGCGCAGGTAGTCATGGCTTGCCGCGCGCCCGGTCGATGCGGTCACCTGATGGCCGAGCTTGGCCAGGAGCGCGACCGCGACCGATCCGACCCCGCCTGCGGCACCCGTCACCAGGACCTCGCCTGCGCCCGGCTCGAGCCCATGGTTCTCGAGCGCAATCACCGCCAGCATGGCCGTGAAGCCCGCGGTGCCGACCGCCATGGCGTGTTCCGTGCGCCAGCCTTCGGGCAGCGGCACGAGCCAGTCGCCCTTGACGCGGGCGCGCTGGGCATAGCCGCCCCAGGCGCGTTCGCCCACGCCCCACCCCGTCAGCACCACGGCATCGCCCGGCCGCCAGTCGGGATGCGCGCTGTCGCTGACCCGTCCGGCGAAGTCGATGCCGGGGACGTGCGGATAGCTGCGCACCAGCGGCGCCTTGTTCCCGATGATCAGCCCGTCCTTGTAATTGAGGGTCGAGTACTCCACCGCGACGGTGACGTCGCCCTCGGGCAGACGCGCTTCGTCGACCTCCTCCACCGCCGCCGTGACCCGATCGTCCTGCTTGTTCAGAACCAGCGCCTTGAACATCGCCCCTCCCTTCAGCCTGTGCGGTCGGGTCAGCGATAGCCGATCGCGGACCGGCTAGCCACCCGCGAGGCGCCCGCGGTCGCGATCTCGCCTCTCCTGGTCGAGCGCGGGTCGCCTTCCGACCCTAGTCGCAGCCGCCTTCGAGCTCGGCACCAAGCCGCCCCCGGGTCGGGCAGTTCCCCACGCTGGCAACAGAAGCGCGCCTCGCGCGCTGATGCGGGCGCTGCGCGGCGGACATTTCGACCGGTGTGCGGCGCCGCCGCGCATTCCGTTCGACGGCGGCGATCAATGGTGCGAAGAGTGGGTCGGGCATGAAGGGAGGCACCCATGCGCACCGACGTCGAGTTCCGGACCGAGGACGGAGTGATGCTGCGCGGCTGGCACTACCGGCCGGACCGCGGCCGGGGCCCGTGGCCGACCATCGTCATGGCGCACGGCTTCTCGGCGGTGAAGGAGATGTACCTCGACCGCTTCGCGGAAGCGTTCGCCGCGGCCGGGCTCGCCGCGCTGGTGTTCGACAACCGCAATTTCGGGGCGAGCGAAGGCGAGCCGCGCCAGGAGATCGACCCATGGCAGCAGGTCAAGGACTATCGCGACGCCATCACCTATGCGCTGACGCGTTCGGAGACCGACGGCGCGCGCATCGGGGTCTGGGGCTCGAGCTACTCGGGCGCGCACGTGCTCGTGCTCGGCGCCACCGATCGCCGCATCAAGTGCGTCGCGTCGCAGGTGCCGCTGATCAGCGGCTATCGCAACGCCCGCCGGCTGATCCGCGCCGACATGATCGCGCCGGTGCTCGCGCTGTGCGCCGACGATCGCCTGAAACGGTATCAGGGCGAGGCGCCGGCGACCTTGCCGGTGGTGTCGGAGGACCCGGCGGGGCCGGCCGCGCTGCCGACGCCGGATTCCTGGCAGTGGTTCACCGAGACCGGCAGGACACGCGCGCCCGCCTGGCAGAACCTCGTCACGCTGCGCTCGATCGAGCTGTTCATGGCGTATGAACCCGGCGCGTACATCGAGCTGATCAGCCCCACGCCGCTGCTCATGGTGGTGGCGCTCGGCGATCATCTGACGGTCGCGGACGAGGCGCTCGGCGCTTATGAACGGGCGCGCCACCCGAAGAAGCTGGTGACGCTGAACGGCGGCCATTTCGATGCCTACGTGGCGGATTTCGACGCGGCGAGCGGCGCGGCGCGCGACTGGTTCGTGGAGCATCTCGCGGGCTGAGCTGCGGCCCACTTGACGGGCCAAACCGCGAGATCAGCCCGGCCTCGGCGAAGTTCCGCCGGTCGTCCAGCCAGCGCAGCGCGCGCAGAGAGTGGTCGCTGACCGCGCGCGGCACTCAGTCAGGCGAGGGCGTTTGCGCCGGAAGCGAGCGCGGCAGCGCTGCCGAGCGCCTGCTCCCGTCCCCCTCAGCAGTCTCGCGCCGGCACAGCGGCATAGTTTTCCGAGTAGCGTTCCGCATCGCTGATTTTTGAGACGTGATCATCGTCGAAGCGGCTGATGTGGCTCCAGACGATCCGACCGTCCGGAGTGACTTCAAAGACCCGCCCCTGTTCAGCTTCCGTGATCAGCAGGTCACCGTTGGCCAGGAGCTGCTGCTTGCCTTTCACGTTGGAGAAGAATGGCGCCTCCTGTGAGCCCTCGTACAGCGTTTCGACCCGACGCGTCACCGGATCGATCGCGAGAATGCGGCTGCCGCCGAAAACCTGTCGGCCGCTCTCGTCGCGGCGGTTGTCGAATACCATGATCCGGCCGTCCGGCAGAAAGTCAGGATCGTGCTGACGGATCCATGGCCCTGTCTGCATCCAGCGCACCGCCTCTATCGCCGGATCGATCACCATGACGAGGTTGAGGTTGCGCAGCGAGAGCATGATGTCGCCGGCCTCGAACAGCGGGAACGCCGCCGCATCGGCCCGCGACAGGACCTCGATGTCGTTCAGGTGGAGGAGATCCTCGTGGCTGCCGTCGTCGATCGCATGCCGGCCATTCGCGAACAGGAGCGCTTCGAGGCCGTTGGCGTAGAACAGCTCGAGCAGGGATACTTCGCGCAGCACCTTGCCGTCGGGTGATATCTCCAGAAGCGTGTCCTCCTCGAACGGAGGGGCTATCCCCGGCAGCGACGGAGACGGCTCGGCGTGATACCGGATGCCCGGCACCCAGAGGTGTCCATCGTCGCTCACGAACACCGCGTGATGCGTCATGTAGGGCAGCTTCCAGACGAGCTCGCCACAGCGATCGAGCCGTTGCAGGCCGTATCGGTCGAAGTTGAAGACGACATCGCCATCCGGCAGAAGGACCGCGCCGTGTATCTCCGTGTCCCAGTCGTTCTCGGGCAGAATCCTGCCCTGTACGTGCTGAGGATCCGGCCAGATCTCGGAAAAGGAAGCCGGCCAACGATGGCGCACCGTTCCTTCGAGATCGATCAGCTGCAGACCGACCGCGCCGTCTGCAAAGATCCCCGAGATCAGAGTGAGGCCCGGTTGAGGTGCGCCCGGCACGTGCACGGCAACGTGTCTCTCCTGGTCTTCAGCCGGCACGAGGAATTTGGTCGGTGCGATGCCGAGATAGGAGCGCCAGTTGGCGCGGCCATCTCTGCCGGCGTCGAACCAGGTCCCGGATCGTGGTGTAAGGCAGCAGCCGATAGTGAGCGGTGGCCATGCCGCCCAGGTAGACCAGCAGCACGCACGCCAGCGCAAACAGGACGGTATCCCAATGCTGCCTGAGCCAGGCCGACCGCGGGGGCACCCATGCTGCCGCAATCCCTGGCGAGCGAATTCGCTTCAGGGGCCGCACGCGACCGCCGTGTTGAGCAGGTGCTGTGTCGGCCTCGCGTGCCATCCAATAGACACCCCTGTGCCGGTTTAAGGCCCCGTATGCGCGTTCCACCACGGCGGCTAAGGCGACGCGGCCTCGGACAGTCTCCGAGTTGCGGAGCCCCGCCTTTGCCGCCGTCCCGACCCTCTGAGCACTTCTCGTGGGCCCACCATGGCCCTGGCGCTCTGTTTCTGTCGCGCCGAATTCTTGAAATGATTGGCGCGCCCGAGAGGATTCGAACCCCTAACCCCCAGATCCGTAGTCTGATGCTCTGTCCAGTTGAGCTACGGGCGCGCGTGATGGGACGCTTGTAACCGACTGCGCTGCGGACGACAAGGGTGCCTCAACCTTGCGCGAGCGCCGCCCCGATCGCCTGCGCGATCTCCTCGGGCGTGGCACTGTGCGCAAAGTGGCGTACGTACCTGCCATCCGGCCCCATCAGATAGATGAAGGTCGAGTGATCCATCAGATAGTCATCCGAACCGGCTTTGCCAGCCTTGGCGAAATAGACCCGGTACGCCTGCGCCGCCGCCTTGATCGCGTCGGGGCTGCCGGTCAGCGCCACCAGGCGCGGATGGAACAGGGGCGCGTATGCGGCCAGCTGCTCCACCGTGTCGCGCTCGGGGTCGACCGTGATGAGCATGGGCACCACCTGCTCAGCCTGATCCGGCGGCAGGAGGTCGAGGGCCCGGGTCATGTTGGCCAGGCTGAGCGGGCAGAAGTCCGGACAGAAGGTGTAGCCGAAATAGATCAGCATGTAGCGCCCGGCGAAGTTCTGGTCGGTCACTTGCGCGCCATGCTGATCGGTCAGCGTGAACGGACCGCCGACCAGACGCCTCGCCGCCCGCCATGGACCGGGTGACCGGGCTCCACAGCAACCAGGCGCCGCCACCGGCGACCGCGAGCGCAAGCACGGCCGCCGCACCGATCACAAACACCCGCTGGCGTAGCAGATCCGCGAGCTGCATGAACCACCTCCTCAAGGTCCTCATTTAGGCGGCCGTGGCGCGCGCGCCAGAGGTTCGCGGCCGCTGCCGTCGACCGTCATGCGCGACCCGCCGATCGCGCTACCCCGGCGCGAACCCTACGCCCGTTGCGCATGCGCCAGGTGGTCGCGTCGGCCATCGCCGAAGCGGGCTCCACAGCAGCGCGACTGGATCCCGGCCTCGGGCACGCAACCACCGCCCCCGCATCCGCGAGCGATCCCGCCTGCCCGGAGGTTGCAGCACGCTCTCAGCCCGATTTTTTCGGCCTCAGCGCCTGCCAGTCCGCCTCGCTCAGCATGTCTTGCAGGAAGCTGAACTGGCCGGCGCCCTTCAACCACTCGCCGCCGTCGATCGTCACCACCTCGCCGTTGATATAGGCCGCCCCGTCGGCCAGCAGGAAGGCGGCGAGGTCGGCGAGCTCGCGGTGCTCGCCCGCGCGGCCGAGCGGATTGCGCGTCTCGAGACGGCGCGCGACCTCCGGCGTGGGCACCAGGCGCGACCAGGCGCCGGGCGTGGGGAACGGGCCGGGCGCGATCGCGTTCAGGCGTACGCCGCGGCCGCCCCATTCGACCGCCAGGCTCTGGGTCATCGCCAGCACGCCGGCCTTGGCGATCGCCGAGGGCAGCACGTACGCGGACCCGGTCCAGGCGTAGGTGGTGGTGATGCTGAGCACGGTGCCGGGGCGGTCTCCGGTCAGCCAGCGCCGACCGCAGGCCAGCGTGCAGTTGACGCTGCCCTTGAGCACGATGCCGAGCACCGCATCGATCGCGCGCGGCGACAGCTCCTCGCTGCGCGCGAGGAAGTTGCCGGCGGCGTTGTTGACCAGAGCGGCGAGCGGACGCTCGGCGAACAGGCGCTCGATCATCGCCTCGACCGCATCGACGTCGCGCACGTCGCAGACGTGCGTGGTGACCTCTTTGCCGGTCGCCTGCGCGTGCTCGTGCGCGGTCTCCTCGAGCACGTCGCCGCGCCGGCCACAGATCGCGAGGTCGGCGCCGAGCTCGAGGAAGCGGCGCCCCATGCTCTTGCCCAGTCCGGTGCCGCCGCCGGTGATCAAGATCCGCTTGCCGGCCAGAAGATCAGGACGAAACATCGGCTTCCCCTCGACGTGCGCGACCCTCTTAGCCTACCGGACCGCCGCCCGAAAGCGCCCCGTCTGCCCGGCCGTCGCCCGACCGGTGCGCTCTTGACGCGCGGCGCCGCGCGCGCTTCACCCCATCAGCCAACCTCCGCAGGCTTCGCCACATGGACAGCGATCAGTCGTCCCCACACCCGGCTTCCGGCGCCCGCCGCTCGGCGAGCCGGCGCGATCTGCTCGTCGCGGCGGCGCTGGCGTGCTGGAGCGGCTGGTCGCGACCGGTGCGCGCGACCGCGGCACGGCAGGCAGCGCCCGCCGCCGCCGCGCGCCCGCTGGCGACGGGCTTGGACGCCAAGCTCCTCGACCGTGCGCTGGAACGGGCGGCGACCTTGCCCGGCCTGCACGCGCTGCTGGTCGCCCGCGCCGGCGAGGAGCGCGTCGCGCAGGTGTTCCGCGGCCCGGGGCTCGACCGGGCGGTCAATGTCAAGTCGGTGTCGAAATCCGTGATGTCCGCGCTCGCGGGCGCAGCGATCGAGCGGGGCATCCTGGCCGGGGTCGACCAGCGCGTCGCGCCGATCCTGGCGGACCTCGTGCCGCCCGATGCCGATCCGCGGGTCGGCGCGATCACCGTCGACCACCTGCTCACCATGCGCGCCGGGCTCGAGCGCACCTCGGGCCCGAACTACGGCCGCTGGGTGTCCAGCCCGGACTGGGTGCGCTACGTGCTGTCGCGGCCGTTCGTCGACCAGCCCGGCGGGCGCATGCTCTACTCGACCGGCAGCTATCATCTGCTCTCGGCCGTGCTCACCCGAGCGGCCGGGCGCAGCACGCTCGAGCTGGCGCGCGCCTGGCTGGGCGCGCCGCTCGGGATCGACATCCCGTCCTGGACGCGCGATCCGCAGGGCTTCTATCTCGGCGGCAACAACATGCTGCTCGCCCCGCGGGCTCTGCTGCGCTTCGGCGAGGCGTATCGCCTCGGCGGCATCCGGAGCGGCAGGCGGGTGCTGCCGGCCAGCTGGATCGCGGCGTCATGGACGCCGCGCGCGCGTTCGCGGTTCACCGGCCACCATTACGGCTACGGCTGGTTCATCGCCCAGGCGCGCGGCCATCCCGTCTACTACGCGTGGGGCTACGGCGGGCAGATGATCTACGTGCTGCCCGACCTCGCGCTCACGGTGGTCATGACCTCGAACGACGACGCGGTCTCGGCTCGCGGCGGCCATGTGCAGAGGCTGCACGCGTTGATGGTCGAGGCGATCATCCCGGCGGCGGAGCGCGCCTGAGGCGGCGATCGATGCGACACAGCCGGCAAGCGCTTGGCGCGCCCCGCGGCCGCTGCTAGGGTCGCCCGATCGAGGGCGGGCGCGGGCGAGGGATCATGACGGCAACCATGGCGGTGCGGGACCGGCAGGCGGAGCCCGAGGCGGCGATCTGGCCGGACGGCGCGGCGTTCATCCAGGGCGACTACGTGCCGATCGCGCAGGCGAAGATCCCGATCCTGGACTGGGGCTTTCTGCGCTCGGACTGCACCTACGACGTGGTCCATGTCTGGGGCGGCCGGTTCTTCCGCCTCGACCACCATCTGGATCGCTTCCTCAAGAACGTCGAGGCGCTGCGCCTGGAGCTGCCGCTCCAGCGTGACGGAATCACGGCTGTCCTGATGCGTCTGATGCGCCTCACCGGGTTGCGCGACGCCTACGTCGAGCTGATCTGCACCCGCGGCGTGCCGCCCAAGGGCTCGCGCGATCCGCGCCGCTGCCAGAACCAGTTCTACGCCTTCGTCATCCCGTTCCTGTGGATCGCGACCGAAGAGCAGCGCGCGCGCGGCCTGCATGTGCACGTCAGCGCCATCCCGCGCATTCCGCCGCAGTCGGTCAATCCGCGGATCAAGAACTTTCACTGGGGCGACATGAACCGCGCCCTGTTCGAGGCGTTCGAGGCCGGCTGCGAGCTGCCCGTGCTGGTCGATTACGACGGCAACGTCAGCGAGGGGCCGGGCTTCAACGTGTTCATGGTCAAAGACGGCGTCGTGACCACGCCCGAGGACACCTGCCTCGATGGCATCACCCGGCAGACCGCGCTGGATCTGCTGGCCGAACAGAACGTCAAGCTGGTGATCGGCGCGTTCTCGCCCGAGCAGTTGCGCGGCGCCGACGAGGCGTTCATCACCTCGACCGCGGGCGGCATCGTGCCGGTGACCAGGATCGACCACCGCCCGGTCGGCGACGGCGAGCCCGGCCCGGTGACCACGCGGCTCAAGAACCTCTACTGGCAGCGCCACGACGACGGCCGCGACGGCACCCCGATCGACTACGCCGCGCCATAGAGCGAAGCAGCCGACCGACCCGCGGTTCTGGAGGTGGCCTCTCGCACGCCTGCTTGCCGCAGAGTCTTTCCCAACGCTACCTGGTCATCGGTGACGACCGTGGTGGGATTGTATTCGTGAGATAGGTCCAGTCCCGAGAGTACCGGTGAAATGCATCGAAACTGCAGCGTCCCGGCTGGCGAATTTCAAGGCGCGCTGCCTCCAGCTGATGGAGCAGGTGCGCGCCGGATTCAGGCAAATCCGAGCGAGATCAGACCTCGGCACAATGCCTCTGGAAGATCCGCCGCGCCCACAGAGCGGCGGCCCTCTCCGAACTCAAGAGCTCAGATGGTTAGTCGGCGACGGCTACGGGGGCACAAAACGGTGAGCAGTGCCCCTGCAACCCTAGATCGACTCCTCGACCCATTCGTACAGCTTGCTCTTGGGCATGGCGCCGACCTTGGTCGCCGCGATCTCACCGTTGCGGAACAGCATCAAGGTCGGGATGCCGCGCACGCCATATCGGGTCGGGGTCAACGGGTTGTCGTCGATGTTGACCTTGGCCACCACGACCGTCTCGTCCTTGTCGACGGCGAGCTCCTCGAGGAAGGGCGCGATCATCTTGCACGGGCCGCACCACTCAGCCCAAAAGTCGACCACGACGGGCTTGGGCGACTTCAGCACGTCGACCTCGAACGAGGTGTCGCTGGTGGTGATGAGCGGCATGTCTGGTGTCTCCGTGGCGAGGTTGGGCGGCCCCCCTCGCATTCGAGAGTACGGAAAGGCCGCCGAGAGCGTCAAGCGGACTTGGTGAACGTTCGTTCAGAATTCAAGACGGCGTACCGGCGGGTACGCCACCGGCCAGCAGCGGCTCGTCGAGCATCATCAGGCGGGGTTCCTGGGTCCACAGCAGCCCGCAGCGCACGGCGCGCCCAGGATAGATCTGGCGCAGCAGCGCCCGGTAGGCGGCCATCTGCCGAAGATAGGCGACCGGCACCTGGTCCGGCTCGTCCGGCGGCGCTCGATCGGACTTGTAGTCCAGAACCAGAACCTCGTCGGGGCTGACCGCCAGGCGATCGATCTGCCCGAACACCATCCGATCGCCGATCACGCCGGCGAGCGGCACTTCGGCGCGCGAGTTCGGGCCGAACAGACCGGCGAGGTCCGGCGCCTCGAGAATGCGGCGGATCTCGTCCGCCAGCGCGCGCTGCTCGTCGGCACCGAGCCCGTGGGCCGGATCGGCGAGCAGGCGCGCCAGCATGGCCTCGCGCCGGTCCGCGGGCTGCTCGGGCAGAGCTTGCAGCAGGCGATGGATGATGCGCCCCCGCCGGTAGACCTGCCCCCGCGCCGGTCAGCGGCGAGGGCGCGGCGGCGTCCTCGTCGTCTGCCAGATGCGAAGGTCGCGCCGCCCGACCCCAGCTCGGCTCCACCGGCGCACGCTGATTTAGCCATGACGGCGCGGCGTGCTCAACGCGACGGTCCGCAAGGGTCAGCGACAGTTGCGCCGGGCCGCACGGCGCCTGATTGCCGTAGCGCAGGACGTCGCCCTGCAGCAGCGGCGAGGCGGTCCGTGCGGCGCCGAGCCGGACCATGCCCGCCTCGATCCAGTCGTACCAGGTGGGGCCGGACTGATTCCTGCGCTGCCAGCCGGCCACGATCAGCCGCTCCTGCGCCCGGGTGAGCGCGACATAGAGCAGCCGACGGTGCTCCTGCTGCTGGGCCACGACCGCGGCCTGGTCTGCGGCGCTGCTCGCGCGGTCCCGCAGACCGCTCCCCACGCGCCAGACCGGCAGGCCGTCCTGCTCGGTCCACAGCAGCCGGTCCCTGGTGTTCGGCCCGAAGGTGGCATCCGCAATGAACACGATCGGGGCCTCGAGACCCTTGGCGCCGTGGCAGGTCAGCACGCGCACTTCGTCACGCGGCCGGTCGGGGTCGCGGATCAGCTCCGTGCTGTCGGCGCGCAGCCAGTGCAGGAACGCCTGCATGGATGGCGGATGGCTTTGCTCGAAGGCGAGCGCCTGGGCGAGAAACGCTTCGATCGGCTCGGCCGCGGCCGGACCGAGCCGGGCGAGCAGGCGCCGGCGGCCGCCGCCCTCGCCGAGCAGGCGGACGTAGAACTCGAAGGGCGGCAAAAAGTCGACCTGCGCCAGCAGCTCATGCAGGCGCTGGTACGCTGGCGCAAAGGGAGGCCGATCGCGCGCCGCCTGCAGACGCTGGTAGAGACTGGCGCCGGCGCGATCGTGCGCCAGCTCGAACACCGCCTCCTCGGACAGGCCGAACAAGGGGCTGCGCAGCACGGCGGCGAGGCTCAGATCGTCCTCGGGCAGCAGCAGCACGTCGCCGAGTGCGATCAGGTCCATGACCGCGATGTCGTCGGTCAGCGCCAGCCGGTCGGCGCCGGCGACCGGAACGTGCAGCTGCTTGAGCTCGCGGATCAGCAACTCCTGCAGGATGCCGCGCCGCGGCAGGAGGATCATGATGTCGCCGGCGCGGATCGGCTGGCCGGTGGACGGCAGCGGCGTGCGATCGCGCAGCCAGGCGAAGATCTGCCGGGCGATCGCCTGGGCAAGGCGCGTCTCCCCGCGCTCTCTCGTCTCCTGCTCGTCGGGCAGCTGCCAGCCATCGGCCCGGGTCGCCGGCCCCACCTCGATCAGGGGCCAGAGCTCGACCAGGCCGGGGACGGTGGTCTTGAAGCAGTCGTGCGCCGGCCAGCCGTCTCCGCTGACCACGCCGTCACGCGCCTCGGGCTCGGCAAACACCGCATCGACCAGATCGAGGATCGGCCTGGCCGAGCGGAAGGACCGGCCAAGGGGCTCTTCGCGCCACGGCTGCCGGCTGAGGCGCGCACGGGCTTCGAATGTCTGCCGGAACCGACGATAGCTCGCCACGTCGGCGCCCTGCACGCTCATGATCGACTGCTTCTCGTCGCCGACCACGAACAGCGTGCGCCGCACCTGCCGCGCGCCTGCCCCGACGAAGAATTCCGCACACAGCGCGTCGATGATCGCCCACTGCTCGGGGCTGGTATCCTGTCCCTCGTCGACCATGAGATGATCGATCTGCTGGTCGAGCTTGTACTGTACCCAGGGGGCAATGCCGGGCCGCTCAAGCAGCCGGCGGGTGAACGCGATGAGATCGTCGAAATCCAGGGCGGCGGTCTGGTGTTTGCGCCGGTCGTAGGCCTCGAGCACCGCCGCCCCGATGCGCAGCAGCGCGGCCGTGCGCTCGGCCACTCCGGCGGCCTTCTCGCGCTCGACGCAACTGGCCAGGCGCGCCTGCTCCGCACGCAGGGCGGCTGCCTCCTGCGGGAAGGCGACGGCGGAGACGAGATTGCGCTGTCTGGGTTGCCGATCCTTGGTCAAAAAGACGCATTCGTACGCGGACCAGGTGCGCACGCGCTCCTCGGGCTCGGCGGCGAGCCAGTCGGCGATGGTCCGCGCACATGCCGCATCCGTGTCGGTGCCGCGCGCGAGCGCGCGGGCGGCGGCGGAGAGGCCCGCCTGATCCAGCGCCAAGTCGGTCGCCGCGGCGCGGCGTACCTGCCTGGCATCGGCGCCCACGGGCACGCCGAGCGCGGCGCACACGGCTGCGATCAGCCGCTCGACGTCGCCGCGCATGACGCGCCAGCGCCGCGCCGAGGCGGAGCCGGTCCTCGCGCAGGGCATTCAGGCCTTCGGCCAGGGTCACCTCGCCCAGCAGCACGGCCAGGCGGCCAAGGGCGGCGCGGATATCGCTGCGGCTGCTCGCCAGCACCTCGGCCTGCGCCTCGCGCAGCAGATCGGCGGCGCTGCGCGGGTCGAGCACCTCGAAATGGGGCACCACGCCCGCCTCGAGCGGAAAGCGCTTCAGCAGCGACTGGCAGAAGCCGTGGATGGTCATGATCGGCAGGCCGGCGGGCAGGTCGAGGATTTCGGCGAGCAGAATGCGCGCGTGTGCCAGCTCCGCGCCCGTGGCCTGGCGGCCGAGCAGATCCGCGAGTCCGCCTGCAGCTGCTCCTCAGGCGCGGTGGCCAGCCGGCCGAGCTCCTGCTGGACCCGCGCCACCATCTCGGCCGCCGCCGCCTTGGTGAAAGTCAGGCACAGCAGCTGGCCCGGAGCAGTACCGGTGAGCAGCAGGCGCAGCACCCGATCCGCCAGCACCCGCGTCTTGCCGGTGCCGGCCGAGGCGGTCACCCAGGTCGAGCAGGTGGGCTCGGCCGCGCGGCGCTGGGCGGCGGTGGGCGGCAGCCGGCGGGCAGCGGCGGGCGGGCTCACAAGGTCCATTCGCCGCGCCGCGCCAGATGGTCGTAATCGCCCCGCCATGCCACGTCCGGCCGGGGGCGCGCCCGATAGGCGGTCTCACGCCGGTCGTAGTGCGCGATCAGCCGGGACAGCCCGTCGCGCGCCTGGGCGGCGAGCTCGGCAGGGTCGAGGCTGGCCGCGGGCCTCTCCTCGCCGCCTGCTTCGTCGCCGCGCAGCTGCCAGTACAGGAGCTCGGCCACCACCGCGCGTCCGACCTCTTCGAACGCGCCGGCCTCGATCATCGCAGCCTCGAGCGGCAGCTGGGGCGCGCGCCCGCTCACCACCTCGGGGCGCTCGGGCAGGAGCCCGGTC
This sequence comes from uncultured Chitinophagaceae bacterium, assembly GCA_963728145.1. Lineage (GTDB taxonomy): Bacteria > Bacteroidota > Bacteroidia > Chitinophagales > Chitinophagaceae > CAVSJA01. Next base: position 77,937 of record CAVSJA010000002.1, read on the forward strand.
TTGTAGTCGATCACGGTGATCCGGCCGTCCGCGTGGCGCTCCAGGCGATCGGCACGCGCCTTGAGCCGGAACTCGCCGGCGGGGCCCGGGAACCGGAGCAGCCCTCTGGCCTCCACCTTGATCTCGATGACACGCGCGCGGCGGGCGCGCTCCTGCTCGACCACCCACGCGGCGACCCGCTCAAAACGCGGCCACCACAACGCCATGACTTGAGGCCGATGGCTGAATTCCTCGAACAGCTCGCGGCCCAGATCGAGCAGGCGGCGCTCGGCGTCGTCCGGAAGGTCGCCCGGGTAGGCGCGGACGAAGCGTTCCAGCGCCTTATGCACGACATTGCCGCGCTCGAGCGGGCCGGGATCGGCCTCGAGCGCCTCGAGCGGGGCGAGCTCGAGAATGCGTTTGGCGTACAGATCGTAGGGGTCCTTCATCCACAGCCCGACCTCGCTGACCGACAGTTGCCGCGGCCGCGCCGCTACGGGGGGGACAGGCGCCGGGCGCGGTTCCGGGCGCGCGCTCGCCACGTGGTCGAGCCCGCGCGCCCAGGTGCCCCAATCCGTGTCCCCTGCCCGCTCGACCCCCACGCCCGCGAGCAGGGTCTCGAGGCGCACGAGCCAGCGGCAGGGCACGGTGGGGTTGCCCTGCGCGTCCTTCTCGGCGCGCGAGAGCACCACGTGCCTGGCGCACGCGGCCTGGACGAAGTCATGCGCCGCAAGCCCGATCCGGCGTTCGACCGGGCTGAGCCCGAGCGCCTGGCGCATGCCGCCGCTGAGCCATGGGCCCGGATCGACCAGGGCAGGCCAGGTGCCTTCGTTGAGGCCGCCCAGCAGCAGCAGATCGGCGTGCTGCAGGCGCGCCTCCAGCTGGCCCCAGATGTGGAGGCGCGGGTGCTTCGGCGCGCGCGATCGCACCGGCCGCGCCGCCATCAGCTGGCCGAGCAGCGCCGGATACGCGGCGGGCGCGATCCGATGCTCGGGGTCGGCGGCGTCGAGGAGCTCCGTGCACAATGCGGCAGCCGCCTCCCCGGCCTCGCGCGCCCACAGCGGATTGGAAGTGCCCCGATCCGGCCGGGCAAGCGCCTCGGCGAAGGCCAGATGCGCCTGGAGCAGCGCCTTCAGCTCGGCCCTCGGGCGCCTCGGTCAGGGCGAGAAACGGGCGCGCGACCTCCGCCAGCCGCTCGACGAACCCGATCAGCCAGCCGAGGCGCTGCCGCCTGCGCTCGTCGCCCGTGGCGCGACCGTACGCGCGCCGGAGCTCGACCAGCATGCCGGAGAAGCCGCCGGCCAGGCGGGGGCCGCGCAGGCAGGCGCGCTCGAGCGCCCGCACCTGGTCGCGGAAGGAGCCCTGGTCCTCGCCGTTGCGCGCGAACGGGTGCTTGAGCGCGGCGAGCAGGGCGACCGGCGTGATGCCGTCGGTCACCATGCGCGCGCTGAGCAGCAGAAAGGCGCCGGGCGGGGTCTGATCGAGCGGCGTGCCTGCGGAATCATCGATCTCGATCCCCCAGCGGCGCAGCTCGGCGGCGACCCGGCGGGCGAGCTGACGGTCGCGCGTCACCAGGGCGGCGTTCCGCTCGGGGTCCTCGAGCGCGGCGCGCATGCGCAGCGCGAGGGCGAGGGCTTCGCCCGGCAGATCGGGGTGGCGTTCCAGCACCAGGCCCTGCAGCGCCGCCGGGGCCGGCGGCGCCACGTGCTGCCAGGCGGCGATCGTGGCCGCCGGACGCATCACCTCGCCGAACAGTCGCGCGCGCGCCGGATCGGTGCCGATCCCCGCCGCGGCCCATTCTGCGACCGCGGCACGATCGCGCTCGAGCGCCTCGAGCAGTTGTTTCAGGCCGTACTGCGGGTGACTCGGCGGCAACACCCGCCAGCTCGCCTCGTCCATCGCCTGATCGAGACCGGGCAGCACGACGGTGCCCCGGGGCAGCGTCGCGATCGTCGCAAGCAGCGCGCGCGTCGCGGGAATGCTGCCGGTGGAGCCGGCGGCGACGATCCGGCGCTGCGGCGGCGCGACGCGCCAGCGCGCGGCCAGCTCGGTAATTAGGCGGTGCCGGCGCTCGGCCGGGTCAAGCGCTTTCTCCTCGGCCAGCACGCCGGGCCACAGCTCCGCAATCACCGCCAGAACGGCGCGATTGTTCTGCCAGTGCTCCGCCAGATGCTGCGGCACCAGGTCGGCAAGAGCGCGTCGAGGGGCACCCGTTCGGTCTGCAGCTCGTCGAGCAGTGCGGCCAGCTCTGCGGCGAGGCGCAACGCATGGCCGATCGGCCAGCCGGAGCGCTCGAACAGTCGCGCGAGCAGCAGCTGGCGGCGCAAGGGGCCTATCGCGCCGGGCACGGTGAGATCGAGCGCGCCCTCGAGCAGCACCTCGTCGGCATCGATTTCGCCGAGCGGCTGGATGCGCGGCAACAGCAGCGCCCGCCCGGCGGATTGGCGCAACAACGCTTCGGCGAGCAGCCGGCACGCGCGCCGGGTCGGCAGCAGTACCAGCGCATCGGCCAGCCGCTCCGGCGCCGCGCCGAGCTCGGCCAGCAGCCCGGCGGCGAGCGCCTCGACAAAGGGCACGCCCGCGGGAATGGTCGCCACACGCGGCATGTGTCCATCTACCATCAAGCGAGCTCGCGCCGCGACCACGAACTTCAGGTCGTGCGATCGCCGGTGGCGCGCCCGTCGTTCACGCGCTGCGCAGTTCGTCCAGACGCCCCGCCCAGGCGGGCCCGGCACTCAGATGAGCGCTTCGGGCATTCGCCGCGTCGCCCTGGCGCAACTCGAGCTCGAGCCGGTCAGCAGGCAGCACTGCAGCGGCGCGCTCCGGCCATTCGATCAGCCATGCTTCGCCTGCGGCCGGCGCATCGAGGCCCAGCTCCAGCAACTCCGCGGGATCATCGACGCGATACAGGTCGATGTGGCGGATCACCAGATCCGCAAAGCGGTAGTCCTGGACGAGCGTATAGCTCGGGCTCGGCACCTCGACGTCGGCGGCGGCGCGCGCCCGCAGCAAAGCGCGGGCGAGCTCGGTCTTGCCCGAGCCGAGCACCCCGCGCAGCGCGATCACGTCGCCGGGCCGGATCAGTCGGGCAAGGCGCTGGCCGAGTTGCCGGGTCGCCTCCCGATCGGGCAGCGCGAGGACGAGCCGTGTCACCATCGCGTGTCGGCCGTTCGCCCCCGCTCCCATGGGTCAAACCGCCACTCGTCGGCCTCGGCTGTCGCGCCTGCCGTTTGCTGTCGCCAGGGCTGCGCCCGGCCGATCTTCCGCGCGCAAGCGCACGCCGGCGGGTTAGTTCTCATCGAAGCCGCGCTCGACCAGGCCGACCAGCGCGATCACCGCCGCCTCGGCCTCACGGCCGCGCGCGCGGATCTCCAGCTGCGTGCCGAGCGCCGCGGCGAGCACCATCAGACCCATGATCGAGATGCCGCACACCACCATGTCGTCCTTGACCACCTCGACATCCGCGGCGAACTGCTCGGCGACCTTGACGAATTTGGCCGCCGCGCGCGCATGCAGTCCGCGCCGGTTCACGATGGTGACGCTGGCGCTGAAGGTCTTGTGCCGAGCCACCGCCGCCGGCGTCTGGGGGCGCGCTCGGCGCGATCACTTGCGCGCTGCGCTCCGATCGACGTTGAGCAGCGTGCTCGCGACGTTGATGTACTTGCGGCCCGCTTCCTGAGCGCTGACGACGGCCTCTTCGAGGCTTTCGGTCTCGCGCACGCTCGCCAGCTTGATCAGCATCGGCAGATTGACCCCGGCGATGATCTCCACGCGACCCTGGTCCATGATCGAGATCGCCAGATTCGAGGGCGTGCCGCCAAACATGTCGGTCAGGAGAATCACGCCCGAGCCGTCGTCGACGGTCTCGACCGCCGCCACGATGTCGCGCCGCCGCTGCTCGATGTCGTCGTCGGGCCCGATCGAGATCGCCTGGATGTTGCGCTGAGTGCCGACCACATGCTCGGTTGCCGCCACGAACTCCTCGGCGAGCCGACCGTGAGTGACCAGTATCAGACCGATCATGGACTTCTCCACAAGAGTGGCCGACTACCGATCGACGTCCGGGTTGGCGTCGGGCGTGTCGCGATGCCTCACGACCACCGTCCAGCCCGCCTCGCGCAGACGCGCGGCGAACGCCTCGGCGACGACGATCGAGCGGTGCCGCCCGCCGGTGCAACCGAATGCGATGGTCAGATAGCTCCGGCCCTCGCGCTGGTACGACGGCAGGAGGGGCACCAGCAGGTCTTCCAGGCGCTCGAGGAGCAGCGCGTAGCCCGGATCGGCCTCGACATAGGCGCGCACCGCCGGGTCCTGCCCGTGCTTGGGACGGAGCTCGTCGACGTAGTGGGGATTGGCGAGAAACCTGACGTCGAACACTACGTCCGCCTCGCGGGGCAGGCCGCCGCGATAGGCGAAGGACAGCACCGATACCGTCAGGCGGCGCTCGATGACGGTGGTGAAATAGCCGGCGATCAGCCGGCGCAGGTCGCCGGGCGACAACTGCGAGGTATCAATGACCAGGTCGGCGTGCTGGCGCAGGCCCGCCATGACCTGACGCTCGAGGGCGATGCCGTCGGTGACCTAGCCCATTTGGCATGGGATGGGTCATCCCTTCGTTTTAATATCGACTGGCATTCGAAAGAATGCCAGTTTTAATTCATTTAATATGGCAAAAACCGTCACTTGTTTGATACTTATGTTAATTGGGCAAGAGTTGTTCGCTCAAGGATCCAGGATATCAGTATCAGTAAAAATTGATCCAATAGCAGAAAGCTACTATTTAAGGAATTTTATTTGTGATTCTTTTACATGCGTCTTTCAGGAAGATAGATTTCTGTTTTATGAAAAAAGTTATCGGGTTGGTATCATGGACATGAACACCAGTGAGATCATTGATGTCAAACATCTGCCCCCAGACAAAATATTGGTCGAAAGAGACCGGGAAATAAGTCATAATAAATTCAACAATAAGATGGTGTCTATGGAGAGAAGCAAGGTAGCGAACGTACGAATGCCGTTTCAGATGTTCGGTAAGTTTAGTTTTGGTGAATTCTTGTTTACTGAAGAAACTAAAATCATAGCTGGAGTATTATGCAAAAAGGGTTGGAGCCTGGGCGATACAGGTGATAGTACTATTGTCTGGATGCCAAAGGATACCACCATCAAATACTTAAAAACTATATTCAATCACTTCTTTATTAAGCCGCCAATAAATCCGATCCTCGAAATCAGATTTAAAAACTTCAGAATGACTGAGGCTATTGTTGAGGAATTGAGTTACTCAGTTTATGCTTTTGAGATCGGCGATTTCTCAAGGGACTTTCAGGAGCTTAATAATTATAAGCGAGTGACTCAGGGGGAGTATGTGATGGAGCGTGATGCAACTGTTGAATCTGTACGTGAACAGTATAAGAAAGAAAAAGGCAAAAATTAACATCTAACTCCCTTTCCTTAATTTTATCCAAACTACTGCTTTGGATAAAAAACAAAATGCATTCGCAGCCCTGCGAATCCTGCATATTTCCATGCTGATTGGAATCTTCGTATTTGCCGGCGTTGCCATATTTGTTACGAAGGATAAGCCCCTGGCATCTGAAGAAGAAGATCTTAATAGAATTTTCCAGGGAGTCTCCGCATTATTGTCACTTGGCGCCCTGGTTATTGGATACCGGATGTTTAGTAGGAAAATTCTGGCAATTCGTACGAACACTGCAAGTGGAATTCAGCGGATGGATGAATATCGCAAGGCAATTATTACCTGGTGGGCATTAATTGAAGGCCCCGCGCTTTTCGCGATCATCTGCTTTATGCTCGTTGGGAATTATGCCTTTCTCGCATTGGCAGGTTTCCATTTTCTGTTGATGGTATTGTTCGCACCAAGAAAGAGCAATATCATTCTACTACTTAACCTGAATGGTGAAGAAGTGAATAAGCTAGAGGAGGTCGGATAATTCTTTCTATTATTCAGGGATCTCGACGTTCGCAAGAACTTTTACCACGGAGGCACGGAGACACGGAGGAATTTTTCAAAAAGCCTGAACCAGGATATTATACGATTATTCGGACTGGACTGATTGAACCGTACTAAATCATCAGGTTAATAAGGGAAATCGTTTAAAATCCTGGTTCAGACAAAATCCCTCCGTGTCTCCGTGCCTCCGTGGTCGTCATTCCCGCGAAAGCGGGAACCTACGCATAAGGCCAATTATGATGGAATAGTGGTAACCGCATAAAAAAAACCTCCCCCGAAATTTACCGGGAGAGGCAATTAAAAACAACCATCCGCCTCAGGCGGACGCCTAAAAAACGTAATTCCAACTATGTCTATCTTCTAATCTTCCAGTCCTAATACTTTCCAATTCCTGTTGGAGTTTATAGAAAATACTTTCATGGTTATACTTTGGCAGGCGATAATCAGTATCACCAAGGAAAATTGTCTTGATCGGTACCGCCACCGCTGCAGTACCCGCACCAAATGCTTCGGTTATGCTTTTGTTTCGAAAGGCCAACTTTAGTTCCTCAAGACTAATTGGTCTTTCTGAAGTTTTCAATCCTGCATCACGCGCCAATTGTAATAAACTATCCCTCGTTACTCCATCAAGTATTGAATCCGATAGAGGAGGTGTGATCAATTCATCATCGATCACAAACATTATATTCATCATCCCGGATTCTTCAATGTATTCATTATTCTGTCCACCCATCCAGATCACCTGGTCATATCCTTCGGCTCTTGCTCTTTGAGTTGGGAAAAAGGCTCCGCCATAGTTTCCACCACATTTCGCATAACCCGTTCCACCCCTTGCAGCGCGAATGAAATCCCGCTCAACTTTTACACGAATCGGACTCGCATAAAGTGGAGGAACAGGTCCGGTGAAAATTATAAAGCGGTATTCATCGGAAACCTTCACCCCAAATCTCGCTTCACTGGCATAAACAAAAGGCCGAATATATAGTGCGCTTCCATTTCTTTCAGGAATCCAGTTGCGATCCACCTCAACCAGCTTCTTAATTCCTTCAACAAAAATTTCCTTGGGTACAACAGCCATACACATACGCTCGAGTGATTTCACGAATCGATCATAATGTTTATCCATCCGGAAAACATTGATCCTGCCATCGGGCATTTTGAAAGCCTTCATTCCCTCGAACACAGTTTGGCCATAATGCAGGGCAAGCGCGGTCGGACTTAAAGACAGGTTTGCAAATGGAAGGACCTGCGGACTTCCCCATTTCCCATTTGCATAATCAGCGATCAGCATATGGTCCGAAACATGTTTTCCGAATTCCAGTTGTTCAAAGTCAACTTCTTTGATCCTGGAATTTTGAATTCTCCGAACCGGGATCGATGATGGACCAAATGGTTCGAACGTTGTTTTTGTAAATGGACTTAAACTTGCGCTGATTGTTTTCATAACCTGGTTTTTGTATCCAATAAATATGAAATCTATCTATCCTGATCAATTGGTACGGCCCAGTTGGCATCAACCCAGTGGGAGTGACCATTGACAGCTTTTTTAGTAATTTGATCACCCAGCCTTACAACCTCTTTTACCAGCAATTCAAAATCCTCCTTTCTGCTGCGATGATTTGTTATCGCTACACGAATCGCATAACGACCTTTCAGTATGGTGAAAGAAGGAGCCGCAATTCCCTGTTCGTGCAATTGCATCAGGATCTCTTTGTTCAGTTCATTTAACAGATCATCCGACATGCCCGGCCTCGTATACCTGAAACAAACAATATTCATTGGAACCGGTGCAAGCAATTGAAGTTTTACTTCCAGGTTAACCAATGCCGCCAGGTACTTTGCCTGCTGTATATTTTGCGCAATTAGTTTCCTGTATTTGTCAATTCCCTGTTCTTTTAAGATCATCCAGACTTTTATTGCCTTTGCATTCCTTGATAACTCAATACCAAGATGATTGTAGTTTATATCACCAGCAATAATTCCTCTTGGATGCTGAGCGAGATAGTTTGCATTGATGCTGAATGCATCCTTATGCAATTTTGGATCCTTGATCAATACGCCTCCAACTTCATAGTTTATATAAAACCATTTGTGGAAGTCGAATGTCAGGCTATCAGCTTTTGCTAATCCCTTCAGTTTATTTTTATAATCAGGTAGAAGGTTGGGAACTGCTCCGAAAGCACCGTCAACATGAAACCAAATCCCTTCTCTTTCCGCGATAGCAGCCAGTGCATCAAGATCATCGATTGCACCGGTATTCACGGTGCCTGCATTGCCGACAATACAGAATGGAATAAATCCATTGGCCTTGTCTTCCTTTATTTTTTCTTCCAGGAGATCTATCCTGATTTGATACTCATCATCAACCGGTATCTTTCTCAATTGATCGCTGCCAATACCAAGTAGTTCCGCAGCCTTTTGCTGACAACTATGAGTTTCAACTGAAGCATACATGGTGAGCTTACCTTCCATTGCCTGTATGCCTTCTTTTCGGATGTTTGCACGAAAACTATTTCTTGCAACTGTCAATGCAAGTATATTGGCCATCGAAGCTCCAGTTGTGAGTAAACCAGAACTTGATTTTGGGAATCCATAAATTTCCTTTGTCCAATCCAACACCTGCTTCTCCACATAGATCGTTGAATGCTCTCCAAATGATGGACTTGCGTTCATTGCAGAGATCAGCATGTCGGCAAGCATTCCCGTAGGCGAGCCAGTACCAACTACCCAGCCCCAGAACCTCGGATGAATATTGCCTAATGTAAAGGGCAATACATGCTCTTTAAAATCTTCGTACACTTCTGAGGTTGGTGTTTCTTCTATTGGCAATGGTTGATCCAATGCGGTCTTATGTTCATCGCCAAAAGGTTGCCACACTTTTCGGTCTCTTACAGTTGATAGATATTCAAGCATATCATCAACCATTCGATGTCCTAAGTCCCGAAGCTCATCCCAATTGGATGGATCCAGGGTATATTCTTTTTGTTGAATTGTTTTTTCCATACCATTATCATTTTGATCAGCCGGCAAAGGTAGATCAGTGATATAGTCAGTTGACCGCCGTTCCCTAAATGCATGCCATTCACTAATTATCCATTTCATAAATGCAATTCATTGCTTTCGCAGTAAATAATTATAGCTTTCTTTAACAGACCTACCGCTCCGCTCATACCAGTGCTGTAGTAGCGCAGCAGTGTTGGCTTCTTTAGTGTTGGATCCTGGTTGGATTAAATGCTTAACAAAAATCTTCAGAATTTTTTGGAAAAAACAGATTCAGTTTTATTAATTTTGACTAGATCAGATGGTGAATGGTGAATGGTGAATAGTGAATTGCATAATGTCTATTGCTAATTGTCTTTCCCTATTGCTTATTGCATATTGCCCATTGCCCATTCACCATTCACCATTCACCATTCACCACACCATGGCTAAAGCAAACTTCAACACCGACGACCATCTCTACCTACAGGTAGCAGATGGAATTGAAAAGATGATTGCTGAGGATATACTGAGGATAGGAGACAAACTTCCTTCGGTTCGCGTATTAAGCGAAGAGTATGGAATCAGCATGGGTACTGCATTCCAGGCTTATTATTTATTGGAAGGAAAAGGATTGATTGAATCAAGACCGAAATCAGGTTATTATGTCCGGTTTAATCATCGTCGTTTCCCGGAAGTTCCGCAAATGCAGGAACCCGAGCCAATGAATAATGAAGCAAGCGTAAGAGAAATGATCGCGAAGATCTATCATAATATTACTGCAACTGATCTGATCAACTTCGCGCATGCAATACCGGATATAAAATTGTTGCCGGCTGCAAAACTTAACAAATCTGTTGTGCATGCATTGCGTAATACAAAAAACAACGGGATCGGCTATGAACATTTCCAGGGAAATATTGAGCTTAGAAAGCAAATTGTAAAACTTGCTTTTAACTGGGGAGGAAAGATCAGGCCTGAGGAGATTGTTGTTACTTCCGGATGTATGGAAGCATTGGTATTATGTCTTCGTGCAGTTACAAAACCTGGAGACACTGTTGCAGTTGAACGACCGGCATACTTTGGTATCTATCAAACGCTGGAAAGCATGGGTCTTAAGGTTGTGGAGATTTGTTCAGACGCGGTTACCGGTCCCGATATTGAGTATTTGAAAAAGATGATCAAACAACATCCGATCAAAGCATGTGTATTTGTTCCAAATTTCAGTAACCCGCTTGGAAGCTGTATGCCGGATGAGAATAAACGAAAATTGGTTGAATTGATCACCGAGCATAATATCCCATTAATTGAAGATGATATTTATGGCGAATTATATTTTGGAAAGAATCGCCCAAAAACCTGCAAGTATTTTGATAAGAAAGGATTGGTGATGCATTGTTCATCAGTATCCAAATCTCTTGTGCCCGGCTATCGCATCGGTTGGGCAATTCCTGGTAAATTCATTGAAGAGGTAAAGTCATTAAAGATGATGCATAGCATCAGCACTGCTACCCTCATGCAAGCTTCAATTGCGCATTTCCTCAGTATTGGCCGTTATGAGTATCATTTGAAGAATTTGAGAAAGGCATTACATACGCAGTGTCTCCGTTATATCCAGGGAATTGTTCAATATTTTCCTGCAGACACCAAGATATCAAGACCACAGGGAGGATTTGTGCTTTGGGTAGAATTGAATAAGAAAGTGGATGCTTTTAAACTTTGTAACGAAGCATTGAAACATAATATATCCGTTGCACCGGGAAGAATTTTTTCTATCAATTGTAATTATAGTAATTATTTACGCATTAGTTATGGTAAGCCGTGGGATGAGGATGTGGAGTATGGGTTAATGATGTTGGGGAGGTTGATTAAGAAAATGGTTTAAACTCGTACATCCATGATCGTCATCCCCGCGGCGTAGTTTCGCATCCCCATGATCGTCATCCCCGCGGCGTAACTTCAAGAACTCCTGAAATGAACGAAACCAAGCGGGGATCCCCTACCAACAACAAAACAGCCTTTGCGAAAAGTCATCCAATAATGGAAAGATTTGTTCGATACGTCATCGTGATTTCTTTATTGTTGGTAGGGGTTCCCCGCTTGGTGTCTTCATTTCGTTAGTCTCTGAAACTATGCCGCGGGGATGACGATCATGGGGGTGGGCCAACGCTCTTTAACAAAAGGCCCTTGGTTCAGGCGTGCTTCAATATCACCGGCTCACCTGAAAGTTGAATTTTAGAAATATTTACTTCTTCCATTTGTCCATCCAGTTCATACAACCTCCCTTTGAATTGAGTTTTGAATTCATAAACAGCACTGGCTTCTTCACTTTTATCCTTTTTTGTTATTGCCCAAAGCATAGTCAATGATTCTTTTCCCTTTTTCATTACTACTCCATCGATACCTCTAGAAAAAGTAAGATTTTTTGTTCCAATGTCATCATAAACAAATCCGTTGAAGAGCGATTGCAGATAAATGCAAAGCTTACCCTGCGGCGTTAATTGTTCCTTGCCTTTAATGTTTGGATCATTGAGACTCCGATACAAACCCATTGCACCAAAAGCATTTCCTGCTTGTTGCCCTGGCTTGAGGGTTTGTCCACACACAAACAAATAAGTGCAATCAAAACCCCACTGCAACATTTTTGGAAAAAGCTTTGCCGTGAAGTTGCGTTGCATTTCTTCGCTTCCATAATTATTTGGCTCCGGAAATTCCCATTCAGGAACATTTACTTCTGTACAGATCATCGGTTTTTCTGCAAGCTTTTCATTCTCCCATAATTTCTTCCATCGATCCAATCTTCGTTTAATCGCGTCGAGATGACCATCAGAATGCCTGAAGTGAATAAAGCCATTCAATTGATCGCTCCATACATGCACTTCGAAATATGGGTAGAAATGGAGGCTTAACACGTCAAACCATTTTGCAATTCCTTCTTTTAAGCACCATTTGAAAAAATAAGGAAAGCCCAGTCCGCCGGTTGCAACCTTTGCATTTGGTTTTAGTTTTTTAATAATGGTATAAGCAATCTCATGCATCCGAACATAGTGCTTTATCGGGGCAACGATATTCATTAACTCGGGTGGCTCGGGTTCCCGGTTATTCCACGAGCGAGGAGCGGTGTAGCGGTTGGGATCATCTCCATCCGAAACATTATCTGTAAGGTCTGGTTCATTCATAACTTCGAAGTAATCGAAACTATCTCCAACGGTCCTTATTACTTCATCAGTATAAACTGCAAAGCGATTGCCGGGATTTATCGATCCATTCTTTAAATAGATTGGTTCAAATAATCCCTTTGGTACAATAGTTCTCTTGTTTCCATATTTTGTTGTATCCTGGTCGGGATATTCACCCATATAGGCATCTGTGGTGAGCACCAGTGTATTATTGCGCATTCCGATCTTGTAAGGATATTTCAATCGATCGGCGAATGTTTTCAAACCATAGATATTCCACAGATTGATCGAGATAACAGATCTGGTACTACGCATACCGGCACGCCACATCAGATCATAAAGTTCCTCGTCCTTATAATGGTTGCCGTACCAGCCGGGATTATTGCCGATGGCAAAAGGTTTCGTGGAGGGTTTATTAGTCGAAAATTCGGTCATATAATATTTACGGGTTGATGTCGCAAGGGAGATATACCCCGCGCCACGGCGGGGCGAAGGCGCGGAGTTGTTTAATAGGAAACGCAAAATTCGAAACGGTAAATCTATATTTAATTAAACAAAAGCCCCTCCGCGTCTTCGCCCCGCCAGGCGGGGTAAAAATCTCTTCGCATAGAGGTATTTCGCCAATAATGAAACCAACCATCAATCTATCAAACAATCAAACAATCTCAAGCAATGGGTCCCAGAAAATTTTCTTAAAATCGACGATAGTATCTCTTTTCACTTTGATTCCTTCTTTTTGCAACAACTCTTTCATTCGGGTGGGAGTTTCGAAATGATGTCTGCCACTTAACATTCCGTTACGGTTTACGACGCGATGTGCAGGAACTTTTGGTTTGACCCTGTGAGCTCCATTCATCGCCCATCCCACCATTCTCGCGGAAGATTTCGCACCGAGACAGGCTGCGATAGCACCATAAGAAGTAACACGGCCACGCGGGATTTGCCTTGCCACTTCAAACACCAATTCAAAAAAACTTTCTTCCCGCTTGCCCGAAGGACGAATGGTGGAAAGCTTTGGAGTCTGTTTATTTTTTGTTTGAGGCATTGTTTCTTTGTTCAAGCATAAATCTGCGGCGGGGTTCGGGCACATTTTCATAGTTGTAAGGGCAATGCAGGCATCCATTTCCACAGCAAAATCCTTTTTCAAGATGATACTTTTCAGTAAGGACGATGAATCCTTCTTCATTATAATAAAAATCAATTCCCTCTGTCAGTTTCTGTTTCACGGATGAGTTCTTTTAATTCAAGGTCCTTATCAGGCAATGATTCAGCTGGAAGCCTGAATTGCAAATAATGAACGCGATTACTTTCAGCAATATCCAAAGCTTCATAATGTGTTTTGATCTGGAGTACCGCATTCAATTCCGGTTGAGCGTATACATCATTCAGGTCGGCAAGTAACTCCAATTCATACAACCGAATCACCTGTAAGGTAAAATTATATAGTGCCGGTGAATCAGTTTTCAAATGTATGATTCCACCGGGCTTCATTATTTTCTGATAGGACCGAAGGAATTTCGGATGCGTTAATCTTTTCTTTGCACGGGAGAAACGCAGTTGCGGGTCGGGAAAAGTGAGCCAGATTTCTTCCACTTCAGCAGGACCAAAATACTCGGCTATGCGATCGATCTGCGTTCTTAGGAAGGCCACATTGTTCAATCCGGTATTCAATGCTTTCTTTGCGCCAACCCAAATCCTGTTTCCTTTAAGATCAACTCCGATATAATTTTTCTCCTGCTGCATTTCGGCCAAACCCACTGCATATTCGCCTTTCCCGCAAGCAAGCTCAAGAATGATTGGATTTTCATTCTTGAAATGCTTATTCCATTTACCCGCCATTCCTTCCGGATATTGCAAAACATTGGGAAATGTCAACAGTTCAGCAAATCGCTTTAATTTTTTTTGACCCATGAGAGGGTAAAAATAGAAAAATTCAATCGCAGGAGTAGACGATGTTTTGTGCTCCAATGTTCATAAAGCGACCCTTGTTAAACGGGGGTGGTAGCGTGTGATCAAAAACCAGCGGCAGACCATGTTTATTGTAGCTGATTGCCGGTACTGGGTTATTAACGCTATAATCTCTGTTTAGAAGTTGCAGCGCAGGGTGTGTGCTGAGGAAATTCACCTTGTCATCGTACGTGTAAGCGGTGCTGCCAGTTTTAATTAAGTTACCATTTACATCATAAGCATATTTTTGGTTATCATGAACCGGCGGGGCGTCAGGAATCATTGGGAAAAAGATATCATAGTCATATTCAATCAGCCTTTTCTTGGAATCAAACGTATACTTGCCAAGGAATAAATTCTGTGTCAGCTTAAACAAATCGTTGGTATCGCTTCCAGAATAGAATAAGGAGTCGGCAACAATTGTGTTCCCTTCGTATAGCAATTTATTAACGTAATCAAAGGATTTCGAGTTCGGCCAAAGTCCAGCTATCACAATCAATTTTCCTTTATTGTCATACTTGAAATGATAGTTCGGCCGGCCGGTGGTGTTTTTATTAAATATTATAGAAGTCGGATTTCCGCGATCGTTGTAATTAAATTTTGCGCGAATGGTATCATATTCGCCATCCCATTTCTTTTCATAAGTCTCAAAACTCAAAACCCTGCAGGGCACTTCACCTTCGCTCGTCTTTCGGCAAGCGATTAAAGAGAGAATTGTCAATCCAAATAAAACAGTTATTGCAGACGTAATGCGGTTCATTGTTTAGGGATTGCCGTATTGAAGGTAAAACAAAAAAGCCCTTCCTGGAAAAGGAAAGGCTTGCCAAAACTCTTCAGCACAATTCGTGTCTGCTTGCTTGTAGGAAAATGTACATGAGAAAAATCCGCTGTAGAGGGAGGACTCGAACCTCCACGGGGCAGTTAGCTGTAGTACAAACTGTGGTGGTCAACCCCGGTCGGTCCCCCGCTTTTCGGCGGGAGATCGGCTCTATGCTACGTTTATCCTGTATCCCCACCCCCGAGACAAGAGGGCATGTCTGCCAAATTTCATCACTCCACAGTATTTGATTCCACCTTCGCTAAGGCTTCAGTGGATACAATCAAAGAACAAATTCAACACAATATTAAAGGAACTTGGCTATTCAATGCAAATTTTTCAAAAAAAATTTTGAAATTATAGAAATTATTCAAATATTTGGCGATATTTGTTGAAATGATCTAAAATCAACTACCAAAATGGCCGCTAAATTGAATCTTGACAAACTCGATCTGCAGATCATCCAGGAGATGATGGAAAATGCAGAGATATCTTATGCAGATCTGGGAAAAAAACTCTTTGTTTCCGGAGGTACCATCCATGTTCGCATCAAAAAACTCCAGGAAGCCGGTATTGTGAAAGGTACTAAATTAAATGTCGATCTGAAGCAACTAGGGTATGATGTTATTGCGTTTATTGGCATATTTCTTGAAAAATCATCCCTGTACGACACTGTTGCGAAGGAACTGAATAAGATGCCTGAAATTGTACGACTGAATTATACGACAGGCAACTATAGTATGTTTGCGGAGATGAATTGCAAGGACATTAACCAACTTCGCTTTGTGTTGCATGATGAGTTACAAAAGATTAAAGGAATTGAACGAACAGAAACCTTTATCTCGCTCGAGGAAAGCTTTAACCGCAACGTAAAGGTCCTTTCTGCTACCGGAACATAAATTTTGATAAAGCCTATTAAATAGTATTTTTAATCCTCATACTGATCAGACAACTATGAAAAAGTCTATTGTTTACCCCCTGGCCATACTTTTTGTATTTGCGTCAACGCCCTACTGCAAAAAGAAACCAAGTGATCCGTGCACTGCAGAATCGACTTTATCAATCACTACCACTCCAGCTAATGGTAGCATCGAGCCTCCGGCACCCGGTCCAAACTTTCCATTGCGCGTCACTATAAATTCTACCATTCCTCCACAAGGAGTATCAATAGAAGTTAAGGCAAGACCAGAAGCATCCCCAACTCCATTTTTTGCTGAAACACGTAACTCCACAACAAAAGACAATGATTTCACCATTACCGGTGCAACAACTGGAGTTGCAAGTATTGTTGAGATTACAGTTATGTCGAAGACTTGCGCTACGAATAAGGCAACTGCAAGCTATAGGTTCTCTCGAAAATAGCTTCGAGCTGTGAGCCACGAGCTGCGAGCAAAGCAATTCCAAGCTCATAGCTCATGGCTCATTCTTTCACTGAGACCGCATCTCTCAATCCATTTCCGAGCATATTAAAGGCGAGTACGAGAATCATTATCGCAAATCCAGGAACAAGCGCAAGCATCGGATTCTGTGTAATAATGAAATTATAATTCTCTCTTATCATTAGTCCCCAACTTGGTTGCGGCGGTTGTACTCCTACTCCAAGAAAACTTAAGCCTGCTTCAATGACAATTGCAGATGCAAAATTCGATGCGGCCAAAACGAGAACCGGCCCCATCACATTTGGCAATACATGCCGGAAAATAATTCTGCCCGATGAATAGCCCAATGCCCGCGCAGCTTCAATGTATTCCATTTCCCTTATACTCAATACCTGTCCTCTGATTAGACGTGCAACACTCACCCACATCGTCAAACCAATTGCAATGAATACCTGCCAGAATCCTTTACCCATCAACAATGTGATGGCAAATACTAATAATAATGTAGGAATGCTCCAGATCACATTGATCAGCCACATGATGATATCATCAGTCTTTCCACCAAAATATCCGGCAATTGAACCGAGTAATACACCAATGCTCAATGAAATTAGAACTGTGATCAATCCTACACTTAAACTCACTCTTGTTCCAATCAATAAGCGGCTAAGAATATCTCTTCCATTTTTATCCGTACCTAAATGAAAACTGATCGATTTTATTTGCCACTTATTCTTGCCAAATGAAAGTTTATTAAGATCGGCGATCGAATAAGCTGTTCTTTCTCCGATTCCTTCGTCAATGAATTTTTGAATGATCAGGCTATCCTTTCTTTCTTCATAACCAAGGATTGGGATATAATCATAAGGATCTTCTTTGCCGTTAATTAGTTGTTGGAAAATGGAAACTGACTCGGGTCGTCTTTCTTTGGGGGTAAGAAGAAAATCCAATTTATAGCCCGGCGTTCTTCCGCCAATTTCAACAATCATACGGTTGGCAAATGGAGAATGATCCGGCACGAGGAAGTATGCAAAAATTGCAATAAAGAGAGTAATAATAATCACAATCAATCCAGCCACCGCTCCTTTATTTCTTTTGAGGCGGTTCCATGCACTGCGCTGTGGATTGATTTGATTCATTAGTGAATTTACCTACTATTAAACACTCAATATTTGAGAAGCAATAATCAATAATTAATAATCAATAATAGATCGTAGTGAAACCAGCTTATTAATCGTGAACAACATCATGCTATTCGAATTATTGATTATTACATCGCACAAGTGTTTCAGCTATTTTTTAATCCTTCTTCCTTTCCACTCAAACGACCCAAACTTCCCAAATGTACCGGCAATGATCGTATAAAGAATATGTATGGGTTGAAGAAAGGGAAAATATCTTAACAAATTTCCCTGTCCAAAGAATAAAGCCACCGCATTTACAAAAGGAAACTCGATTAAGATCTTTGCGAACAAGAAAAGCAGGAATACGAGCAACCAGCTTAGTTTGAAGAAAGCGGCCACAGCCAATGCTACAAAACAACAGTTGATCAGGTAAACGAACAACAAGACCCAAAATATTCTTTTATCCTGGTAGCTGTCTGCTTTACTTGACCAACGAATCCTTTGTTGGAAAAATTCTTTCCAGGTTTTTTGAGTATCCGTATGAACAATTGACGCATCGCTTTTCAGGTAAAGCACATCATTGGGATATTTCAGGAATATTTTGTGCATTAGTAGCAAATCATCGCCGGATGCGATCTTGTCTACTCCTTCAAATCCCTTCACGTCATAGAATGCAGTTCTTTCATAAGCAAGATTCGCTCCGTTGCATAAAGAATTAAACCTTTTATGAACAGAAGCGCCGGTAATGCCCTGTAGTACCAGGAAGTCCAATATTTGAAAAATGGAAAGCAATGAGGAATCCCCGGTCAATTTAACGGGCGCCGCAATAAACTTTGGATTATTTTCTTCATAGAAAGCCGCGATTGTCTTTAACCAATCCTGGTGAAAACGGCAATCTGCATCAGTAGTAACGACTAATTTTCCCGAAGCAATCGATATCCCTTCTTCAATTGCCCGTTTTTTATAGGAACCCAATCTTTCGCCTTCTTTCACGAGATCTTTCAATTGGATGCTTTTTAAAGAAACCAGTCCTTTGCATTGTTGGATTAATTCCCAGGTTTTATCTTCCGAATGGTCGTCGACAACTATGACTTCAAATAATTCCTTTGAATAGCTTTGATCTGCGAGCGAATTATGCAGTCCTTTAATATTTGCTTCTTCATTACGAGCGGCAATTACAACAGAAATGAAAACAGTTGGATTTTTATTCGCTACGTCAAATAGTGGTATTTTTTTCCATGCCCTTCGGTAATAATCGATCAGCAGGGCATAGCCGAAGAGCAGCAATAAAAATATCAGGATGAAAACAGCCATCTTTCAGGCATAAATATACTATTGCACACAGTACTAACGCAGACAGTTAAGGATCACTGGAATATTTTTTTCTTTTAAAACCTGGTGACCCGAATCGAGCAGTTCAATCCTGCAATAAAGCTCAATGCCCTTCCTGAATCTTTCACCAGGTTCAACACGGATGATGCGGTCAAACTTTCCATACAATAAGGCAATGGGTATTTGGAATTCGCGGATATGCGATTTCAGCTGTCGGTGGTTGGGCCGTATCTTTCTTAGTCCGGTCCATCTTTCAAATAATTCCTTCCGCACCTGGTCATCGTGTATATAATACTTCACGAACTTGTGGATACTTGGATTTACCAGCTTCATGCTATGAATGCCGTTTAGAAATCCGAGAAACCAACCAGGTTTCGCCATTGTTAACCTGAAAAAACGGTTACCGATAAATGTTTGGGTTGCGAGCCAGTACCAGAAATTCACTTTCATACCATCGGGAGCAAGCAATACAACTTTTTTTATACGTTCAGGAATTTGCTGGATAAGATGTAAGGCTACTCTTCCGCCCATACTATAGCCGATTAATGAAAATTGCTTCTCCGCTATTTTTTGTTGTTTTAGAATTCCATCGATGATCTCAACGAGCTCGCGAATTGAGAAATTCAAACCTTCTTTCCAAACTGTGTTTCCATGAAAGGGAAGATCAATAGCGATCAATTGGAGCGAGTCTGGTAATCCTGGTTCGAGGAATTTGAATGAGTCCGTTGCTTCACCATAGCCATGCAAGCAAAATACCGGATGCGTTCCATTGCCAGCAACGCTGTAATGGATCCTTGAGTTTTTATAGTGAAAGAAAGAGGACTGCATAATGTCTTCACATAATCTTCGCGCGAGGGTCCCCGCAGAGTCTCCCTCAACAGGGTCTTGAAATTAATGCATTTTACGGGGGGCTCTGCCCGTAGGGCGAATAGTTCGTGGCATCGAATGATTGTGTGGATGAATGCCAAGTTGGTTAAATGAAAATTGAACGAAGTGCATATCTATTGTCCCATGCGGGACATCGCAGAGTCCCCCCGTAAGTTGCATTTAATTCGGAGTGCGTGTTGGGGGGAGACTCTGCGGGAACCTCCGACACGTTCTCGCAGAGTCTCTCGCAGCAGGGAATCCAAAACATCAGGAATCTTACGCGAGGACTCTGCGCTGCCCGCAGGGCGGATGGTTAGTGACTGTATGATTGTGTGACTGAATGCCAAGTTGGTTAAATGAAAATTGAACTAAGAGCATATCTATTGTCACATGTGGGAACTTGTACCCCGCGTATGATTCTTCATTATTTTGGAGCTCCGATTGCGGGATGCCCTGCGAAAGAGTATTAATTTCCGATTTTCAACATTTGCCCGGAGGTAATGGTTAAAGTTGATGAAGGATGAACATTTAATTTCCTGACTTCTGCATTGATATTAATAGTTATCGTTCGTCCGGGAAGAATTGCTACAGAGTCTGCAATTGTTGGCACATATTCATTTTCCCAAATCAGGGGATTATTCCAATTTCCGTTCGCGGTTGCACGATTAATAAGTCCAATGCCCAAAATATTTTTATCGCGAACCCGCTTAAAAAGTTCTTTATGGCCTGCATTGTTGAGATGGATATTGTCGCCGGCAGAATAGATCGGATTCATCGTATTATCCGGAAGCGCAATGCCGGTCCAGAAATCAATTGCGTTATTCCCAAACTGGAGCATTATGGCGTCGCGAATGTCATGCAGTTTTTGTCTTGACTCTGGAGTTCCAAAAACACCTCCATCTTGTCTTGGTTGTGGAGTAGCTATGAAACAAACTTTTCCGGCACCAATCATGAATCAAAGATTTTTTGATGGCAATCGACAATTTGAGCAATCGTAAATTAGGTATCGTTATAATTGTTTGTGGGATAGTTTACAAGTACAATATTTGGATTAAATGATAGCGCCTTTGTTACGTTGTTGTCGTGGCTGGTGGAGCGTAACATGACAAAGGCGCGGTGGTGGATCGTACTATAGCTCGTCGGCAATCCTTTATAACAATTAAATCCACCAACTGCGAGATTATGGACTGTTAAAAGAATTCCCAGGTTATTATAGTAATAATTCAAGCGGCCAACGTAGGAACTATCGGGCGAAGACGCTCCGGTTCCTGCAGATGTTGAAGAACCGATAATTGACAGAACTTTTGACTGTCCGAAGCAATAAAAAGCAGTCCCTAAGCAGAGTGCTACCAGCAGAGCTTTCCTCATAAAGACCTTAACGTTTTTTAGTTTTTCCAGGTCGGTTTTTCTGGGAGGGGGTTGATAAAGATAGGGATTTATAAATCCTGAGCGTCAATGCGGAAAGGCTGTTAAAAAAAAATTCATACCTGAAACTTGACTGGGTCGGGGAATTTCTGTAGGTTTGATTAGTTGTATAAACAACTATATGTCAAACAACCAATTTAAAAGAGGCGAATTATACAGTTTTATTACGGGAAAAGCATCGACTGCCATAGCCCGTAATCTGCAGAAGAAATTCAATACGGCCGGATTGAATCTGACAATCGAACAGTGGAGCGTGCTTTATCATTTATGGAAACAGGAAGGAATAAGCCAGCAGGAACTATGCAATGCAACTTTCCGGGACAAACCCAGCATTACCCGATTAGTTGATAATCTGGAACGTTTGCAATTAGTGAAGCGGGTGCCATCGGAATCGGACAGACGAATCAATCTCATCTTTCTTACAAGACAGGCACAAAAGCTGCAGGAACAAACAATGGTTTTGGCAGAAGAAACGTTGAATGAGGCGCTGAGCGCAGTGCCGCCAGAAAAGATTGAAGTGTGTAAGGAGGTGTTGCAGATCGTGTACGATAATTTGAAGTAATAAATCCCGGCCTACCAGCAGGCAGGAATAATTAATAATCAATAATAAATAATCAATAATTCTTCCGACATGATGTTTCTCACAATTAGTAAGGTCATTCGACTACGAACAATTATTAATTATTGATTATTAATTATTGGGTCCAACAAAAATTTGAAACGAATAAAACCCTTTATCTATGAGCACACAAACAGAAAAAAAATCAGTGTTGAAAGGTGGTGAATGGCTGATAAAAGAAAGTTCTGCATTTGATACTTTCATTCCCGAAGATTATAACGAGGAGCAACAAATGGTGAAAGATATGTGTGCTGGCTTCCTCGACGCCGAAATTCTTCCAATCCTTGAACGAATTGATAAAATGGAACCAGGTCTAATGCCATCTTTGCTGGTTAAGGCAGGTGAGCAGGGATTACTTGGTACTTCCATTCCTGAGCAATATGGCGGATTAGGGAAAGATTTTATTACATCAACATTGGTTAATGAAGGATTAGGAGGCGGATTTTCCTTTTCTGTTGCCGTAGCGGCACATACCGGAATCGGTACACTTCCCATTCTTTACTTCGGAACAGAAGCTCAAAAACAAAAATACATTCCTAAGTTGTCCAGCGGTGAATGGAAGGGTGCATACGGTCTTACAGAACCGAATAGTGGTAGTGACGCACTTGGTGCAAAGACCTCTGCAAAATTGAGTGCTGATGGGAAGCATTATATCATGAATGGTCAGAAATGCTGGATCACCAATGGTGGTTTTGCGGATATCTATACCGTATTCGCGAAGGTCGATGGAGAAAAGTTCTCAGCATTCATTGTTGAAAGAGGGTTTGAAGGATTTACACAAGGTCCTGAGGAACATAAGATGGGTATCAAAGGATCTTCTACTGTTCAATTGTATTTCCAGGATTGTAAAGTCCCTGTAGAAAATCTTTTGGGTGAAGCCGGTAAGGGTCATGTGATCGCGTTCAATATCCTCAATATCGGAAGATTGAAATTGTGCGCTGCCGCACTCGGCGGATCGAAGCGTTCTACAGCCGATTCTATCCAGTACGCAAATACAAGAGAGCAATTCAAACAACCAATTGCCAATTTCGGCGCGATTAAAAATAAGATCGCGGAAATGGCGATAAGTATCTGGGTTGGCGAAACTGCGCTGTACAGAACCGCAAACTATATTGATGCGAAGGAGCATGAGCTGATGGCAGCAGGCAAGCCTTTCAATGAAGCATTATTGGGTGCTGCAGAAGAATATGCCATTGAATGTGCAATGTTGAAAGTATTTGGAAGTGAAATGCTCGACTTCGTCGTTGATGAAGGCGTGCAGATTCATGGAGGTAATGGTTTCAGTGATGAATACACGATTTCGAAAGCTTATCGCGATAGCCGGATCAACCGGATCTATGAAGGAACAAACGAGATCAATCGTCTCCTTACGGTAGACATGATGTTAAAACGTGCCATGAAAGGAAAGCTCGATCTCATGGGACCCGCAATGGCTGTTCAAAAAGAATTGATGAGCATTCCTGATTTCGGTAGCGGAGATGAGCAACCATTTGCAAAAGAATTGAAAGCGGTTTCCGGTTTCAAAAAAGCAATACTGATGACAGCAGGAGCCGCAGTACAGAAACTGATGATGAAGCTGGAACAGGAACAGGAGATCCTGATGCATATTGCTGATATGGCCATCGATACGTACAATGCTGAAAGCGCATTGCTTCGTGCCATTAAATTGGTGGACCGCAAAGGTGAAGCAGCCTGTAGTTTTGAGTTGGACATTATACGCAGCTACATCTACGATGCCGCCGACCGTATCAATAAGCACGGAAAAGATGCCATAAACGCTTTTGCTGACGGTGATGAACAGCGAATGATGTTGCTTGGTTTGAAACGTTTTACAAAAGTTGATCCCTTCAATAAGAAAGAGGCAAGGAGAAGAATTGCGAATAAGTTGCTTGGAGATAACAAGTACCCGCTTTAGCAATAGGCAATAGGCAATAAGCAATAGGCAATCAGCAACAGTTTGCCCATTGCCCATTGCCTATTGCTTATTGCCTGTTGCCTATTGTCTTTTCGCGAATATTCTTTAAATTACGACTAGAGAACTGCTAACCCACATTTCAGTCACCATTCAATCACCGAGCTCCTACGCTGAAGCTTCGGCGCTAGCGTAAGCCTGCGCCACCGTGCGCCGGCGTTGTAGCTTTGGCGTAGGCGCCTAAAGCTTTAGCGTACGCGGTTAGCGAAGGTGAATCATCACACACCAGAGCAATTGCTAAGGTGATTTTCAATCACCGAAGCTTTAGCGAAGGTGATAAAACTACTTGCTATGATATTTCTGGAACTTTTTACAAATGCGGATGGCAGCATTGCCTGGCTCAACATTGCAGTTATAGCAATCGCTGGAGTCCTGGGGTACCTTATTGGTAGTTCACCGGGTAAAAAACAGGTCAATCGCCTGAAAGATTCTATCCGGGAAAAAGAAAACCAACTTCGCAAGGCGGAGAACGATTTCAAAAGTTATAAGTCGGGACATGAGGCTACGTTCAAACAACACGAGCGCTCTGTTAGCGAAATGAACTCGCGTGTTAAATCGCTTGAAGGGGATATCAAGTCCCTTGCTGATGAAAAGAACAGGCTATTTCATAAGCTTGAAGGAAAGGACGAAGAGATCAGGAATAGTGGCAGGCAGGTTTCTGCGCTGGAAGAAAAGATCAAACTGCTATTGTTAGAGGAAGAAAAGCATTTGGCAGAAAAGGATAAGGCGATATCTGAGGTCACCGGTAAGTGGAAAACCACAGGAGATGAACTGAGCAGAGCAAGGGCATGGGAAGAAAAAGTGCATGCTGCTGAAGAAGAAGCCCGCAAGGCGAGGCAAGCATTGGCCGACCATCAGCGACGCTCCATTGAATATGATTTGCGATTGAAATCGGCAAGCGAGTACGCGGCAAAGGTTCAACCGTTGGAAAGCGAATTGAAGGCGATGCAGCAGAAGTTTGAAGATTACAAACAGGAAGTTTCATCAAAGGAAAATGTTTCTACCGGAATAGAAGAGCAAGTTATGACTTCGAAAGCCACAATTGAGATCCTCAACAAAGAACTTACCGAGTTAAAAAACAGTATTGCTTCCAAAGATAGTATCAACAACGAGCTTCGGGACAAACTTGAAATAACGAAACAAACTTCAGGTAGAATCACTGCCCTGGAAGCAGAAATTAAAACCTTGAAGGAAACTAATGCAGTCTTGCAACAGGAATTAGCTGAGCGTTCTGCATTGATCAAACAATTCAAAAAAGATACGGAATCCATTCCATCTTCCGGAATAGTTACAACGATGATTGCTGCTGATGCCGCATTGCTCACGGAGGATGACGCAGGCCAGGGAGAAGAAAGTTAACTAGCCCTCTGTTTATAAATAATAAAAGCATCCTCTAGATCGGGATGCTTTTATTTTTAGCAACAATGAGCCGGCAACGATTGTTCGCTATAATAAATTTCATTTGGTACGCGTAAAACAGATCATATTTTCACTGTATCTTCATTGATCCTGGATAATTCCACAAATTAAATCTTAGCATATGAGCCAATCAACCCGCCGCAAGTTTATCAAGGACGCAGGGAAAACTTCATTAGCTGCAGGATTCTTTACCTTAGCCGAAAATCCCGAAACAACAATGGTTGAAAAAAATATTTTCATTCATCATGTTTATTTCTGGTTAAAGAATCCCGGAAATAAAGAAGATCTGAATAAACTAATCAAAGGTTTGGAAAAGCTCAGCAAGATCGACTACATAAAATTGTTTCATATCGGCAAACCCGCTGACACCAACCGGGATGTAATTGACACATCTTACAGTGTTTCCTGGTTATTGTTCTTTAAGAACAAAGAGGAAGAAGAAAGGTACCAGAAGGATCCTATACATCTGAAGTTCGTTGAAGAATGCAAGGACCTTTGGCAGAAGGTAGTAGTGTACGATTCCGTAGATGCGCTTTGATTATCAATAATCTTCTCGTAATAAGTACTTAGTTAGTCAATCTCTTAGGTCAATGCTCAAACACAAAAAAGCTGCGATGGGATTTATCTTCGTCACCATCCTGCTTGATGTTATTGGTTGGGGAATAATCATTCCCGTTATTCCAAAACTTATAGCCGGCCTTATCCATGGTGATTTAAGTGCCGCAGCTGCCAAAGGAGGTCTTCTTCTTACTGCTTACGCGATCATGCAATTTGTTTTCTCACCAATCATTGGAAACTTAAGTGACGCTTATGGTCGCAGGCCCGTTTTGTTAGCATCACTCTTTGCATTCGCGGTTGACTATATGCTCACAGGTTTTGCACCAAATATTGGATGGCTTTTTGTGGGAAGGATTCTTGCTGGCATTACTGGTGCAAGCATTTCAACCGCCGGCGCTTATATAGCGGACGTTAGTCCACCGGAAAAACGTGCGCAGAATTTCGGAATGATTGGTGTTGCGTTTGGCGTCGGCTTTATCATCGGGCCCCTGATTGGGGGATTATTAGCAGGATTTGGAGCAAGGGTACCGTTTTTTGTATGTGCAGGTTTGTCGATGCTCAATTGGATTTACGGATATTTTGTACTACCCGAATCATTGCCAAAAGAAAACCGCCGGAAGTTTGAATGGAAGCGAGCGAATCCGGTTGGATCGTTGAAATTGTTGAAACGATATCCCAGTATCGGAGGATTGATCACTTCGTTTATTTTAATTTATTTAGCAGCGCATGCATTTCAAAGTACCTGGACTTATTATGGAATGGAAAAATTCAAATGGACCGAGAAGCAGGTGGGTATTTCACTGGCAGTAGTGGGATTAATGGTCGCAATTGTGCAGGGCCTCCTGATCCGTAAAACATCAAAGATTTTGGGAAATGAAAAAAGTGTTTATATCGGCCTTACGACCTATAGCATTGGGATGATCCTTTATGCATTTGCCACACAAGGTTGGATGATGTATGCCATTACTGTTATCTATTGCCTTGGTGGAATCGCGGGCCCAGCGTTGCAGGCGATCATTTCGAATCATGTTCAAGCAAACGAACAGGGAGAACTCCAGGGCGCAATAACCAGTCTTATCAGCTTGACGGCAATTTTTGGTCCTATGTTAATGACGAACTTATTCTCCTACTTCACCAATACTAAAAACCACATTTGGTTTCCCGGTGCTCCCTTTGCAGCTGGAGCAATCATGTTGTTATTAAGTGCATTCCTTGCCTATAGAGTTCTCTATTCCGAAAAGCATCCACACAAAGAAACGGCTCGTGGAAAGGTTGTTTGATTGTTTAATTGTTTGTCCCGAAGATTCGGGACAAACCATCAAGCCATTCAGCCATCTTGGATTTTGGGCTCTTCCCATAAATGAAAAAGCCCCGCCATTAGCGAGGACTTTTTTGATTTAAGGGTTGGAGCCGGGTTATTGGAATCGGGCTGTTCTCATGTATGGGTAAATCTGATTCTTCAAGCGGCGTTATCTTTCGATAAAGAAAACACGGCGATCATTCCTTCATACGTGTTATTGTACAGGTTGATGCTTCCACCGAGTTTTCTTGCAGCATCTGCAACATGTCCAAGACTATGTGAAGGGCTGCTGTAAAAGAAAACTCCATTGTTTCTTACTTTGATCTGGATATCGGATCCACAATAAGCGGTTTCTATTTGTATACATCCATTAGTTGTGCTGCATACCGCACTGTTCATAAGACTGCCAACAATAAAGGCAAGGGTATCTTCATCTGTTTTTATGGCAAGCGACCGGTCAATGTGATTGACAATAAATGTGCTTTTCTCTACCGCCTGGGGTAATAGGGTTAATTGCAAACGGTGAACAAGTTCATACAAGCTAACAGGATTACATTTCAGGTCTGAGGGTTCGGCTTCTGTTTCAGCCAATAATTCGGTTTCCACTTGAATTCAATTTAATAGTTAACAAAAGAGGACTAGTGAGGGGGTACAGTAGGGGACGGATCAGGTTGTGGATTGCTATTGAGACGGCACCCAAGAGCAATCGGTTTACCGG
Source organism: uncultured Chitinophagaceae bacterium (assembly GCA_963728145.1). GTDB lineage: Bacteria > Bacteroidota > Bacteroidia > Chitinophagales > Chitinophagaceae > CAVSJA01. Next base: position 105,522 of record CAVSJA010000002.1, read on the forward strand.
GTATTTGTTAATTCTACGATTCATGACCGGAATCAATAAGATGCTGAAAATTTTCTCTGTCCAACTCGTTGAGAATACAGAGCCTGTATGGGGATGGGTAGTAAAGTGATTTTCCACAGGGATGCGCCTTAATGATTTTATAAAAAAGAAATAGGGCCCGGATAAAGGATTTTTGCATACTGGACTAAATCAGAACCTTAACTTAATATTTTTCCGCACGAGCCGGATTGATTTGCAAGGGGTACGGGACTTGTAACAGGAATTAAAAAGGGTCTATTATTGATGGTGATGGCTTTCAAAGGACCGGAAATACTAATCAGAGTTGCTTTTGAATTCTGACGCAAAGAAAAGCGTGAACGAGGCGCAAAAAAATAGAATAATCTATGAATCTCAGGTACTAATAATAACAAAATGGCTGTAGTCTTTAAACTACAGCCATCTAAATAATACCCTAATGGTGAATGGGCAATAGGCAATAGGCAATGGGCAATAGCAATACCTATTCACTATTCACCATTGACCATTGACCATTCACCATTCACCTATCCATCTTTGAAAGAATTCCCAGGTCCTTAACATCTGATCGATACGTTGACGATTATTACCACTGCGGGTAATTTCATGAGTTGCTCCGGGATGACGAACATATTCAACTGGCCTGTTTAGTACTTTCAAACTTTTATAGATCATTTCACTTTGGCTCACACCGGTGCGCAGATCATTTTCACCATGGAATATTATATATGGTGTGGTGATATTCTGTACATAGTTTATTGGTGATTCACGTTCGAGTATTTCCAAAGTTTTCTTCTCCCATGGATAACCTCCGAAATAATTTGGTACTAATCTCCATGCATTTGCTTCACCAAAGAAAGTACGCAAATCATATACTCCTCTTTGAGAACATGCCGCTTTGAAACGTTTATCATGTCCAATTATATATCCAATAAGGTATCCGGCATAAGAACCACCTGTGACAACCATTTTTGAAGTATCGGCCCAACCCGTAGCAACTGCTTTATTTAATGCGTTCATAACATCAGACATTGGTCCCTTACCCCAATCATTTACATTGGCGCGAAGAAAATCATAGCCATATCCGCCAGAACCGCGTGGATTGCAATAAACGACTCCATATCCTTTTGAAGCCCAGAACTGGAATTCATGCCACATGCTGCTTTCTCCCGGTCCCCACATTGCAGAAGGACCACCGTGAATTTCCAATACCACTGGAAATTTTTTTCCGGCTTCATAGTTGAATGGTTTCATTACCCAGTATTCAACTTTCAATCCCTTTTCATTGGTGAATTCAAATTTTTCAGGAAAGCTTAGCTTTTTCTCCTTCACCCAATCATAGTTGAATGAAGAAATTCTTTTCGCATTTTTTGCAACCCCATCTGCAACGTACAATTCAAAGGGATTGGCAACTTCTGTTTTTACGAAAACGACTTTATCATTTGCCAGGGAATAACTCCCAACACCTGCTTCAAAATTGCTGAGTGATTCAACCTTGCGTGTTTGAATATCTACACGGTTTAGCGTAACGCCACCATTGCTTTGTGAAGTGAAATAGAGATATTTCTCATCGGGACTCCATTGAATATTTCCCTTCGTTCTATCAAATTGAATGTTTACAAGATCTTTTTCTGATCCACCAATGGGCATTATTGCCAGAACCGGAATAGAAACAAAACTTGTTATGCTATGCTGGAGCGCAATTGTTTTTCCGGAGGGAGAAATAAATGAATTGTTATACGTGTAGTTGTCCTTGCCTAATAATTTTCTGCATTCAGTTCCATCATTATTCATGATAAAAACCTGTGATTCGAGAGTCCGGTCGGTGTGTTGCGCATCATTCATATCGGCTTCCATCAGGATCTGGTTAGTTCCATTAATGAATTGAGGATTGAAGAACGTATTGAATCCTTTGGTAAGACATTTGGGTTTTGCAGTTGGATCCGCGTCCATTAGATAGACATGCGTGAAGTTCAATTCAGATGATGTAGTTGCTTCCTGTTGGAACTGCAGTTTGGTAATTACTTTGGCCTTCCTATCCTTTTCATTATTGTCGAGATAGGCTCTTACCTGTTCAATCGAACCATCAGGATCTGCTTTTGCAGTATTTGGTCTTAGATTTTCATTCTTTTTAAAGCCTGGCTTCTCGAAACTCCAATGCGGTAGTTCTTTTGCCGGATTTAATACTGAATCTGTAAGAAGATCCTGAAATGGAATATTTGCTATGAAAAGCATTTGCTTACCATCGTCGCTCCACCTGGGAGAAAATGCTCCATATTTATTCTTTGTCAGTTGAACTGGTTCGCCACCTTCCAGCGATAAAATAAAAATTTGCGGTTTGCCATCAGCGGTACGAACGAAGGCTAACTTTTTTCCATCAGGATGCCATGTGAGTTGCGATGCCCCATTGGCTGAATAAGTCAATTGCCTTGGAGGCGCCGATCCATCAGTGGGAACCATCCAGGCCTGCGTGACGTACTTATATTCCCATTGACTGTTATCTTCTGGTTCAATGCTTGTGACCGTGAAAGCAGCCTTGCTTCCATCCTTCGTCAGCGTTACAGAACTTATCGTTTTTATTTTCAACAGATCAGTGACTTTCACAGGATCTTTTCCGTTTTGCGACCAGGACAGAAGGAATAAGAATGTTGATATTGAAACAAGGATCAATTTTTTCATAATTGATTCATTTAGGATTTACCAATAATCAGTTTACTTCCAACTTATCTTTTTCAGGCAATTTCGGAAAACTTGCATGTGGTTCGGTTTGATACCAGAATACCACGCAAGCAATATCATCCTGCAATGGAAGATAACGACCACCATCCCGCCAACCCAGTGCCTGTATCGTTATTCTAAGATCTTTATCAAAACGGATCGGATCAGTTATATGCCAGCGATACATTCCAAAACGCTGCATCACCTGGTAATGCCCATCTCCCCTGACAACCTGGTGAAGCCCGGCATAGGGAGTATTGAACTCGGTGTAGTCAACAATATCCACTCCATATTGGTTTTTCTTTCTTGTATCAAAATCATATGATCCGCAGAAATAATCTTCTGTTCCTGTACCGCAAATGGTAGGGAATTTATCATCCCCATCCATAAAGAATTTTATTTCTCCTTCACCCCACCATCCATTATTATGTACACCCCAGGCCATATATGTTCCAACATAATGTCCCTTGCCTTTTATTCCTTCGATCATGGTAAAATTTTCTTTAAATGGAATAGGATTGGTGCGGCGGAATTGCGCATGAAAGTAAGCGGCATCAGCTGGTACTTCAGTTAATACGTAATCGATTTGATAATATAGCGTCATATCAACATCTGCAATATTCTCCATCGTGATGCGGCATTTTCTACGAAAAGGCATCGGCCAGTAACAATTGAAGGCGCTGCCAGGGTTAACATTTACAGCAAGGGAAGTCAACTTCGAATATTGTCCCCATCCCATTCCAAAAAAATCGCCGACAGGACATTCGACAGAAGGCTCTTTTTCATCATCCCAATAAATTCTAAGAATAGACCAGCGCCAGTTTCCTGTAGGAGTCATCCAGATATGTTGAATTGCACCCGGTCCTTCCATATCGCATAATGTGAATGTTGTTTTGGATTTAATACGAACACTTGGACTCACTTTCCATCCCTGGCCAAGTTCCCTTGATGCATTTGAACCGGTTCCTTCCGTAGCCATGCCTCCTTTACCTTTCTCGCCGCTAAAGTTTTCAGGACTTATCGACCTGCTTTTTGCATCAGATAACCGAAAGATGTTTGTAAGATTTACATCAATACCATTGAACTTTTGTTGGGCAATCACTGGATAACAAATGATCAACAACAACAAAGCAATTAAAGATCGTTGCATAGCAATTAATTAAGTGATAAATGAAAGTTTGGAAGATAAATCTAGTGAATATCTTGCTGAACAGATGAACAAGCCCGCCCGGATGACTGGTCGGACGGGGAATTTACATCAGAAGAATTCGTCTATTTTGATTAGGGCGATGAGGCTCGAAGTCTCGAATCGTCAATTCAACAGAAGAACAGATGAACAGGGAATTTACATCAGAAGAATTCGTCTATTTCGATTAGGGCGATGAGGCTCGAAGTCCCGAATCGTCAATTCAACAGAAGAACAGATGAACAAGGAATGATCAATTTCCATCGGAGGGTCGTCTACTGAATAAAACGGAAGACAAAACGAGTTCTAAAAATATTGGAGAACCCTCCGATGGAAATTGATCATTCCTTGTTCATCTGTTCTTCTGTTGAAGAAAAACTCACGACATGATAAAGTTAATTAATAGTCCAGGTTTCGCTTCCTCTAAGTAATTTGTCCAAATTGCCTTTTCCTTTGGAGGTAATAATGTCTTCAATCTGGCGGGTCATTACTTCTTCGTAGCAGGGACGATCGGTTTGATAGAATACACCGAATGGTCTTGGAAGATGTCCTTCAATTCGAGGATCATCGAATATTCTTACAAGGATCTGTGCTTTATAAAAATCTTTTTCATCGTGAACCCATAAATCATCTGCATTGACTCCAGTACCTAATTCAACGACGATTGGTTTGAATCCATCGAGCCTGATTCCTTTGTTTCGTTGAGCACCGAAGACTAAGGGCTTGCCTTGCTCAAGTACAAGTATATTATCGGGCTTTGTTCCTTTCTCAGTGAAGATCTCAAAAGCGCCATCATTAAAAATATTGCAGTTCTGATAGATCTCGAGGAATGATGCGCCTCTATGCCTGTAACTTCTCAGCAACATATCCTGCAAATGTTTTGGATCCCGGTCCATTGTGCGACCCACGAATGTTGCATCAGCGCCTAATGCCAATGCAGCAGGATTGAATGGATGATCGATACTTCCGTAAGGAGTCGATTTGGTTACTTTATTTTCTTCTGAAGTTGGAGAATATTGTCCCTTTGTCAAACCATAGATCTGGTTATTGAAGAGAAGAATGTTCACATCAAAATTCCTGCGTAATAAATGGATGGTATGATTACCACCAATGCTCAAACCATCTCCGTCACCAGTAACGATCCAAACGCTCAGTTCGGGCCTTGTCGCCTTCAACCCTGAAGCCACGGCCGTTGCCCTGCCATGGATGGAATGCATTCCATAAGTATTCATATAGTAGGGGAAGCGACTGCTGCATCCGATACCGGAGATGATCACAATATTTTCTTTTGGGATTCCAAGCGAAGGCATGATCTTTTGTACCTGGGCAAGAATCGAATAGTCACCGCAACCGGGGCACCAGCGGACTTCCTGGTCGGTTGAAAAATCTTTTGCGGTAAGAGGTGTGGTCGTTTGGCTCATAGCCAAATTTAGTGAATATGACGTGAATGGTGAATAGTGAATGCTGAATGGTCAATGGTCAATAGCTTCTGCCCTCATTCACAATTCACTATTCACCATTGACCATTCACCAAAAAAATAGCCAGCGATGGAAATCGCCGGCCTGTGCTTACCTCTGAAACCACAAAAAGAAAGAAGGTTAGCAATATGTCAATTGATAAATATTTTTGTTCGCTATTAAATAAAAGGGAAACAAACGGTCAGGGGCGAGCATGCTGATTAAATTCAATTATTAAAAAATTTGCTTTACGGAACGGAGTAAAGACTGATTTTGGTTACGGCCCCGGGCTAAAAGCACAGGAAGTTCACAAAGGAGTACAATTCAGCTGAAGTTATCAGGGGTTACGGGATTCGAAATAGCGTATAGTAATAAGTAATTCGAGCTTGCTACACAGACCTTGGAATGGAGATTGGAGTTAGACCCGGAAATTGGATGGTTGCGGTTGGGATGGGAAATTGGACTAGAAGGGGCTATGCAGGGGTAGTATGGTTTAGAGCATAAGCAAGGCTAAATTAATGATCGTTTCTTTAATAATCAATAATTTCTTTAAGATTTTTTAATGTTCTGTTTTTTAGGGGGAACTTGATTTAGGTCACATCCTAAACGGCTTCATTTGCAAACGACATTTCGCGCTCTGCGGCCCTGTAGATCTTCTCTTTTTTATAGTTGTACCACCACATCGGGGCGGTCTTTTTCATCAATGTATCAATGTTTCGCATGCCTACCAGGTTCCAGGCTCCCTTCAGCTTGCCAGTGATCGAATTCTGCCAAGCGCGCAGGCTCATCGAAAATCCACTATCGAGGTATTCCATATGGTGCCAGTAACCAGCGGGCATGAACAAAGTATCCCCGCGATTTAATTCAACTTCAAGTCCCTGTGCCAGTTTGAGGGCCGGGAAATCATCTGTATTCACCTTGCTCTTACTCGGATCTGCATAATTGCTAAAGTCGGCCATGCTCAACACTTCAAATGGTTTCCTGTATAATTTATGTTGCTCATTAAAATGAAAAAGCAATACTCTTTTTCTACCCATGAACTGAGTATGCAGGATATTCGAAAGGTCGATATCGAAGTGCATATGGGTGATCGATCCCTGTCCACCGACAAATAACATGGGAAATTTTTTCACGAATCCCTTCATTAGGTGATCGGGCCAGACGAAATCCTGGGTTAGCTGTGGGGCATGGTTGAAAATATTGAATAGAAAGATTCTCCACGCCGCCGGTCCGTTGCGGACCATATCAATGTATTCACCGAAAGTTGTGTAATGATCAGCTTTGTTGATCGGAGTAAAAGCATCGCTCTTAACATTATTGTAGATACCCACTTCCTTATCTCCAACAATCTCTTTGAAATAATCCCAATCCCATTTTTGAAAAGCTGGCCATTGTTTTGCCAGGTCTTTAATGACAACCGGGATTTGAGGGTAATAATATTTTTCCCGGAATTCTTTAGGGCTGATATGCTTAACTACGTCAACTGGATGAAGTTGCATAAATTTCGGGTTTGGACAAAGATAATATTAAATTAACCTCACAAAACTCAACCAGACCGCACAAGATTCAGCGTGAAATCGATAAAAATTCAGCCTCTAAATAAAACCCTTAGACGCCCATGCATTGCTCAGGAAGTCAATATTTAATTTATTAAAGGCTATGCTTTTAAAGCTCTATCCCGATAACCCGCAACCGCGTTTGATTCAGCAAATAGCTGAACATTTAGCCAATGGTGGATTGATCATCTATCCTACCGATACGGTATATGGAATGGGTTGTGATATCTACCAACGAAAAGCGATTGAAAGGATCTGCCGGATAAAACATATTGATCCCCGTAAGGCTCATCTTTCTTTTATCTGTTCTTCTTTAAGTGATATGAGTCTTTATGCTAAAAGCATTTCAACTCCAACATTTCGTTTATTGAAACAGCATTTACCCGGCCCTTATACTTTTATTCTTCCGGCAAGCAGGGAAACACCGAAGATTCTTAAAAGTAAAAAGGATACTATCGGAATTCGAGTGCCGAACAATACTATCGCGCAGGCGATAGTGAAAGAATTGGGCCGTCCGGTATTGAGTACCTCAGTTCCGGGAGAGACTCTTGAAGAGCGAACCGATCCCGAATTGATGTTTGAAAAGTTTGGGAAGCAGGTCGAAATAGTTATTGATGGTGGTATTGGAGGAATCATTCATTCAACTATTGTTGACCTGACCGGTAGCGAACCAATAATAGTTCGCGAAGGATTGGGAGAATTTCCAAAGCAATAAATTTGCAGTTTATCTCAAATGAATATGCAACAGACGATATATAAAAAGAATTTTCCGGATAGATTCACACTCGAGACACCACGCGTATTGATGCGTTTAATTCAGCCTGATGACTTCAATGAATTCTCGAAAATCACCAAGGATCCGATGATCTGGAAGTACTTCACTTTTAATCTTGCTGATGACGATCAACTAAGAAACTGGATTAACGAAGCGTTAGAGGCGAGAGAAGCTGCGATCCGCATGCCATTTACTATTATCGATAAAGACATCAACAAGATAACCGGCAGTACGAGTTTTGGCAATATCTCCTTCCATGATAAGAGACTGGAGATCGGCTGGAGCTGGCTGGGAACAGAACATATGGGCACAGGCGTAAACCATCATGCGAAATTTGCATTGCTCAGTCACGCTTTTGAAGCATTGAATATTGAAAGAGTAGAGATCAAAACCGATAACCTGAATGAACGTGCAAAAGCAGCGCTACGCAAGATCGGAATGCAGGAAGAAGGGGTATTAAGAAGTCATATGCAAATGTGGAATAATCGAAGAAGAGATTCGATTTATTATAGCATTATAAAAGAAGAATGGGAAGCGGTGAAGTATCGGTTCTTTTCGAATATCGAGGGTTAGGCATCCAATTCCAACTCCAATTGTGGCGAAGTCCAGTTAAAAGTTTTGCGGTGATGAATGCACTGACCGTATTGGCCAATTGCGTTCCTGTGTTCTTCGGTTCCATAACCTTTATTGGTATGCCAGCAATAATGCGGGAACACTTCATGTAAGGTTTTCATGTACGCATCCCTGTAAGTTTTTGCAAGAATGCTGGCGGCTGCTATCGGCGCATAAATTGAATCGCCCTTAATAATGCAGTAATGTTTTATTTTCTGATAAGGATTGAACCGATTGCCATCAACCAAGATCGTTCGCGGTCGAATGCTCAATGCATCCAATGCAAGATGCATTGCTTTGAATGATGCATTCAAGATATTGATGCGATCGATTTCCTCCTGGTCAACACTGCTAACTGCGAAGGCCAGTGCATTTTTTTCGATGAATCCCCTCAATTCATTGCGGTCGTCTTCGGGAACCTGTTTTGAATCGTTCAATAAGGGATGATAAAAATCTTTTGGAAGAACAACAGCGGCCGCGAATACCGGCCCCGCAAGGCAACCTCTTCCCGCTTCATCACAACCCGCTTCGGTCCATTTGGTATGGTAGTAAGCTTTCAGCATCAATTTCCGGTTCAAAAATAGGGGGCAAGCGTATTAAAGATGATTTTGTGTTTAGGATTTAATCCACATTTTTCATACGGAGGATCTCTATTAAGCAGGGTCATACTATCCTTCTCCGTGTTATCCGTGTCCTCCGTGGCAGTGTTTTCCGGCGCGAAGCGCCGGTGAGTACGGCCACGGAGGCCACGGAGTACACGGAGGATTATCCGAGAAGAGTTTCGGAGGATTAATTATTTTTGAATCCTAATGACCTCATTAAAGGAAATCTTCAGAAAGAATAAGCGCTCGATCATTATCGGAAGCAGCGGTCTACTATTGGGTGGGCTCGGAGGTTTTCTTTACTGGAAATATGTGGGTTGCATTTCTGGCACCTGTGCAATTTGGTCAAATCCCAACAGTTCAGTCACCTATGGCGCCTTGTTGGGCGGCCTCTTTCTGCTTGCAATAGTCCCCGAAAGGAAGAAATAACCTGGCGTTTATCACCGCATTTGGGGAGTTGGGAAGGTAGCGATTAGACTAACTTTATTTAGACCTACTTTAACCGATATATGAAATTTCCCAGGACCACCAGCCTGATTCTTTTCATTGCTGCATTGATCTTTCTTTCAATGCATGTCCCCTGGCTTGTCCCTCATGAAAAAAAATCCCAGGAAGTTTATTGGGTTGCGCCCGATACGGTGTTGATTCCGGGTGGACCAAAGGGTGAATTGATCCGGTATGGTCGAAGCCTCATAGCAAATACTGCTGCATTCCTTGGTCCAAATGGATCCGTAGCGCATCTATCGAATGGAATGAATTGCCAGAATTGTCATTTGGATGCAGGTACAAGATTCTGGGGCAACAATTACGGCGCAGTTAATTCAACTTATCCTCGTTTTCGTGAACGATCGGGTACAGTCGAGGATATTCATAAAAGAATAAATGATTGCATACAAAGAAGCCTCAACGGACAAGCGCTCGATTCATTGAGCAGGGAAATGCAAGCCATTACTGCATACATCAATTGGGTAGGAAGATACATTCCAAAAAAAGTAAAACCAGTTGGAACAGGAATACCTGATCTGCCTTTTTTGGATCGGGCTGCAGATCCAATGCAGGGAAAGAAACTTTATCTGTCAAAATGCATAAGCTGTCACGGCACTGATGGAGCTGGTCAAATGAATTCCTTTACCAATCAATATACTTATCCTCCGTTATGGGGCGATAATAGTTATAATGTAGGTGCTGGCTTGTATCGCGTTTCACGTTTTGCGGGATTTATTCATGATAACATGCCATTTGGTGCTACGCATGCAAATACACAACTCACTGTCGAAGAGTCGTGGGATATTGCTGCCTTCGTCAATTCACAACCACGCCCCGATAAAAGATTTAAGGAAGATTGGCCCGATATTTCAAAGAAACCAATTGATCATCCATTTGGTCCTTATGCGGATGGGTTCAATGAAACGCAGCATAAGTATGGACCATATACTCCAATAAAAAAAGCCCGCGAAGATCAGGCTAAAAATAAAAATTCCAAATAGGCAATATTATAAATAAGAAAACTCCATTCGAGAATTAACTTAAATGGAGTTTTTAATTGCGCCCCGTATAAAAAGGTACTATCCTGCGAAAATATAAGCGCATCCTTTCTGCTGTGCTCTTCCTAATGCCCATACTCCGGAAGGAACGACTTGGATTCCTGGGAGTAATCCTGCTTCCCAATCTTTCTTTACTTCGGCAGCGTCTTTACCCATTCCTTGTGCAACGGCGGCACTGTACACAGTTAATGCGGCATTACAAACGCAGAACATTACGCCTGCTTGTTGCAATTCATTGATTCCAATTTGTACTTCACCGATACCTGGGAATTTGAATGCACCGGGTGCGGGCTTCCAGAAAGGATTCTTTTTAGCTTTCTCTTCGTTGGTGGTTGGATCCGGCGCGTGAAATACTTCACCGAAATTGTATTTCGTCCAAAGTGCGCTATCCATCGCATAAGGGATCGCGTCATGACGAAGCACAACTACAACACCGCAATCTTTTTCGGGAACACCAACGGCGCCATTAGTTAAGAGAAATACACGAGGCCATGCAAAAGGAAATACCCCATGAGGTTGGGTAGCATCGAATACTACTTTGTGTGTTCCTTTAATTTTGTTCATCCATGCCACTGCATCTTCAACACCACCTGTTGTGTGGTAGGTATTTTCAGCAAGAGTCTGGAGCGGAGCAGCAACTGTGCTGATGCCTAAAGCAGCGGCTCCGGTGGCAATTGATCCTAAGAATTTACGACGATCAGTCTGCCTGGAATTGTCATTGGTTGACATAAATTTCGAGTTTTAGTTTAAGAATGTATGAGGGTGGTTTGGGTAGGGTTGATAAGCTACGGAAAAAAAACAGTCCACAAATCTAAGGGTAGGAGAATTTGATAAATATACCCAAAATAGGGTAGGGCGGATGATCCCCTGGCAGGGTGAAAGTTAAGCTTCGAGCCATGAGCCACGAGCCTCGAGCTCCCGAGTTCGATAGCTATCAGGACAATCGAGACTTCCATTTGCTAAAAGCTCGCGGCTCGCAGCTCAGAGCTCGCAGCTTTCTTCGTAATTTTCAAGTCCAAAACGAGTCAATTATGAAAAGACTAATCCTTTTGAGTGTACTACTGGCCGGTTTTTCAACCCTCCGGGCTCAATCCAAAGAATATAAAGTGGTGTTTGATATCACCAGTAAAGACAGTTCACATCACCAGGCCGTGCTGAGACATGCTAACGGCATGGCAACTTCATATCCCGGTTCGCAGGTCGAGATAGTTGTTTATGGCGGCGCCATTACAATGGTTTTAAAAGAAAAGTCAGTTGCAGCAAAAACGGTTGAGGACATCACCGCAAACAAAAATGTAAAGATCAAAGTCTGCGCGGTTACTATGAAGCGTTATAATATTGACAAAAGCATGTTGATCCCCGGCGTTGAAGTGGTTCCCGATGCGATTGTTGAGATCATTACGAAGCAGGGAGCAGGATGGGGATATATTAAGGAAGCGCATTAAAGGGATTCCTGAAGTTCACGGTCGAGCGTGTCAATTCAACAGAAGAACAGATGAACAAGGAATGATCAATTTCCATCGGACGGGTTGTCCAGTTATTAGTTAAAATGGATAACCCTCCGATGGGAGTTCATCATTCCCCCGCCTGAGCGACGGGGCAGGCTTGTTCCTTGCTCTACTGTTGAACTGATAGTTACGGACTCCGACCTAACTGCATCTTATCAGCATATCGGGGATCTTGGTTTATCTTCGCGGCCATGAATTCCAAGGCCAATCGTGCTATAGCTACCTGGTTATTTATTGGCGTGTTCATGATTATGATTCAGGTGATATTGGGTGGGATCACCAGGTTGACAGGTTCGGGATTATCCATTACAGAATGGAGGCTTCTTCTTCACGCTGTTCCTCCAATGAATGAACAGGATTGGCAGATCGCATTTGAAAAATACAAGGAGATCGGGCAGTACAAAAAAATCAATTTCGATTTCACACTCGCTGATTTTAAATCAATTTACTTCTGGGAATGGTTTCATCGGTTTTGGGGACAATTAATCGGAATTGTTTTCCTGGTTGGCTTTGTTTACCTGCTTTTGAAAAAGTATTTGAGAAAAGAATTGATACGTCCTATGATCATTCTTTTCCTTCTTGGCGCATTACAAGGCGCCATCGGCTGGATCATGGTTCAAAGTGGATTGAATGAGGAAGATGTTTCTGTAAGTCATATCCGTCTTGCTGTTCATTTTATCGCTGCGCTTGTTCTACTTGTTTATACACTCTGGTTTGCACTTAAGCTAATCGTTCCGGAATCTCAAAGAATTATCCATCCCTCATTAAAAAAGTTTCTTACCTGGATTCTCATAATATTTACTCTTCAACTGATCTATGGAGCATTCATGGCTGGATTGAAAGCAGCGATCAATGCTCCAACCTGGCCTGATATAAATGGAGAATGGTGGCCGATGGCGATGGGAAGACTGGACGGACTTAAAGATTTAACAGATAATCATATAACAGTTCAGTTCATACATCGAGGATTGGCTTATTTGTTGGTCATTCTGATAATTGTTTGGTGGGGAAAGGCAAAGTCGGGAGTAGGTTCCTCCCGCCTTAGGCGGGACGGGAATGACGGGTCAGGAGTCGGGAGCCGTTTGAGGAGATCCATTTTAGCTCCACTTGTTCTGGTTTTAGTACAGGCTTTATTGGGTATTATTACAGTATTAAATTCGCCTGATCCCAAACAATTGTTATGGTGGGGAGTGGCTCATCAGTTTGTCGCCATGCTCTTGCTGATTTCGCTAGTGTGGGTATTTTACCTAATTAAGGGTAAATCTTTTGCGCAGCCTTCATAATCAAATGGCTGTCTTTTCGTTTAATTGAAATAATGGAGGGAATTTGTAATTAGGAATAGGGAATTTGGGCTCAAATCATAAATCATTAGAAATTCGATCAACTAAACCCTAATTCCCAATCCCTAATTCCTTATACCTTGTATTTCGAGATATGAAAGTCTTTCTACGTGGTTTATATCGTTCCTTTCCTGTTCAACTGGTGATGCTTCATCTCAAGAAGTTCCAGGTGCTGCTCATTTTTTGGTTTCTCCTGTTCAGTACGATTAATGGTTCATTCATGAAAACCTTTGGGGCAGATTCCCTTTACCTTGCTCCGGAATATCTGGGTAATGTGAACGCTTTAGGGGCCGCTATTGTGGGAATTTCGATCGGGGTTTTTATCATGAGTTGGAATATTACGACCTTCATTCTTTTCAGCCGGCATTTCCGTTTCCTGGCAACGACAACTAATCCCTTTCTGAAATACTGCATTAACAATGCCGGGATCCCAGTCATCTTTCTGATTTTTTATTTCTGGAATGCGATCCGTTTCGGTATTCAAAAGGAATTGATGAGTGGAATGGAAGTGTTCCTAATGATCCTTGGTTTTCTTGGAGGATTAATTCTGCTGATCTCCATATCTCTCATTTACTTCTTTAGATACGATAGAAGCATAATCCGGAGACTTACACCGGTGATCACAGATCCCCATCAATTCAAAGCGCAGTTCAAGAAAACTGAAACAAAATTGGCAGAAAGCAGGTTGATCAAAGTTGAATGGTATCTCAATTCAATCGTCTCTTTGAAAAAAGTCCGGGACGTATCGCACTATAGCAAGGAGTTCATTGAAACGATCTTCGGGCGCCACCACTTTGCCGCTGTGGTTTCCATTTTCATCGCTTTTGTTTTCCTGATCCTTATTGGCTTTATGCTGGACAATCCATTATTCCAGTTACCTGCCGCAGCCGGCATCACCATTTTCTTCGCCATCCTGATTGCGGTATCGGGCGCATTCTCTTATTTCCTGCAAACATGGAGCATCCCTTTCCTGATATTGATGTTTGTTACGTTTAATCTTCTATACAAATATGAAGTTATCGATCCCAGCAATAAAGCATATGGGTTGAATTATTCGAATAAAGACGAGAGACCAAAATACGATAGAGAAACGCTGCTTCGACTGAGTACGAAACAGGCCATGGACAAGGATAAAGAGAACATGATATCAATATTGAACAAATGGAAGGCCAGGCAAAAAGAAGATAAGCCAGTGATGTTGATGATTTGTACAAGTGGAGGAGGAAATCGCAGCGCAACGTTTACCATGAATGTATTGCAACATCTCGATAGCCTTAGCAATGGAGAACTGATGGGCAAGACATTCATGATCAGCGGTGCATCCGGTGGAATGCTGGGTGCTTCATATTTCCGTGAATTGTACAAGAAAAAGAAAGCAGGAGAGGATATCAATCTCCAGGATAAAAAATACGTGGATGACATTTCAGGAGATCTGTTGAACTCATTATTTACTTCATTCGTTGCACGTGATCTTGCTGCTCCCGCACAGAAGTTCAAAGTAGGAGATTATGTTTATATAAAGGACCGTGGCTATGCGTTTGAGCAGAAATTAAATGATAATACAAGAGGATTATTGAATAAGCGGTTCGTAGATTTTTATGATGATGAAAAGAATGCAAGAGCACCGCTGATGTTCTTCAATTCAACGATCACGCGTGATGGAAGAAAATTGATCATCAGTACGCAGCCGATCAGTTTCTTAATGCGCCCGGTTGTTGATACCAGTCATATGTCACCAATAGATCCGGATGCAGTCGATTACCAGGCATTGTTTGCGAAACAGGATCCGATGAATCTTCGGGTACTTACTGCATTGCGAATGAATTGCACATTTCCCTATGTTTTGCCGAATGTATGGCTGCCAACAAAACCAGTTGTTGACGTAATGGATGCCGGATTGCGGGATAATTTCGGGCAGGAAACAGCAGTTCGATTCGTGCATGTGTTCCGGCAATGGATAAAGGAAAACACAAGCGGAGTTGTCGTGATTCAGATCCGCGATAGAAGAACTGGCGGTTGGGAATATCCTTTTGAATCGAATAATATTTCGGAGATCGCAACAAAGCCAATGTTGCTTCTGCAATTCAACTGGTATAAGATGCAGGAGTATAATCAAAATGATCTACTCAGTCTCACCCAGGGCATGATGGAAGATCATTTCTATAAGATCTCATTTCAATACATTCCTGAAAAAGAAGATGCGGGTGCCGCGTTGAACTTCCACTTAACTAAGGGAGAAAAGAAAAATATCGGCGAAGCGTTGGGCAGCAGTCACAACCAGCAGGCATTCTCCAATTTCAAAACCTTGCTCGCACTTCCTCCACCAGCCAAGAAATTAACTAAGCTGTAATAAGCGGAAATATTTCGGAAGCACCTTTATTTTTAAAGATTTCATTGTTTCTTTCGGCTCGCCATCGATATGCATTGGCGCATCATCTGTATTCTTGATCGTGATCTCATCCGTTTGAAAATAAATTACCGGAGCATTCAATGAATTTTCAACTTTCTTTAATTTCCCCGCTAATATTTGTTTCACAACATTGAACAACAAAAAAGGCTTGGCAACATTTTTTACGATTACAATATCCAGCAAACCATCCGCCAATAGGGCCTGGGGAGCGATGGTAAAATTGTTTCCAAATTGATTGCTATTTGCGATACTGATAAACGAAGCATTTGCATTGAAAGAAATCTTATTTGCCTGGATAGCGAATGAATATCCTTTAGCGGAAAAGAATTTTTTGGTAGTCAATGAAGCATAAGTGCCCAATCCTCTTTTCGATTGCAGGGCAAATTCATGAGCTACAACTGCGTCGAATCCAAGTCCACAAAGCATACAGGCGAACTGGTTATTCACCATGAAACCATCAACATCCTTTGGTTTGCCCGTGAATATGATTTCAAGGGCCTTATCTATATTCTTTGGAATATTAGCAGCAAGCGCAAGTCCATTTCCCGAACCCAATGGTATGATCCCAAAGTTTACGGGCTTATGTGCCAGGGAATGAACTACCTGGTTTACAGAACCATCTCCACCGCAAACAACAATATCAGTGATCTTTTCTTCGTCGATCTTCTGTTCCAGGAAGCGATAGTCGCCGCTCGCTAAAGTGGGGAGTATTTCATAAGATAGCTTTGCTATCTTAGTCTTCGATTCAATAATATCCTTAAGTGAATTCTTTTCACGGGTCCCGGAGACTGGGTTGATCAGGTATATAAGTTTACGTGCCATTGCCTTTCCCTATAACAAATATTCTTTTGAAATTCGTTCTGTTGATCCTGGTTTAGCCAATAATATTCAAAATTAAATGATTCATTGATGTCAGCCCCTCTAACAACTTCGAGCGTATGGAGCTTAAGTTCGAAATTCTCATTTCGATTTTTCTGCTGCTTTTTCCTGCTTTATATATTTCCATTTCCACTCGATAATATTCCTTTCGTTTCTGAGATAAGCAAGATCAATGAAAATCTAACAGGATGGTATTACAAGATTTTTGAGGCTTACGGGAAAATCTGGCAGGCATTTATTCCATGGGTCGGCGCAAAAGTATTGAACCTGGACTACCCGATAACAATATTTACCAATGGAAGCGGTGATACGACTTATGACTATGTGTTGCTGCTCACTTTCTTTTCCTTTTCAATTTTGGGAGCTGTTACCTGGAGTTTGCTCGACAGGCAAAGAAGAAGTTATGACAAAGCTTACTACTGGCTAAGGGTGCTGGTGCGCTATTATCTTGGATATACCATGTTGATCTATGGATTCATTAAGATCTTCCATTTGCAAATGCCTTCTCCCTATCTCACTCAATTGGTACAACCACTGGGCGATAAATCTCCAATGGGACTTGCATGGACATTCATGGGTTTTTCAAAGGCTTTTAGTGCATACACTGGTTGGGGTGAAACAATCGGTGGGATTCTCTTATTCTGGAGAAGAACCACTTCGCTCGGGGCATTGATCACTGTGATTGTTATGGCCAGCGTTGTTGCAATGAACTATAGTTTTGATATCCCTGTAAAAATTTACTCTTCAATTCTATTTATTGCCGGATTGTTCTTGCTCACGCCAGATCTAAAGCGCCTGGCCAATGTATTGGTTTGGAATCGACCTACCGAGCCGGTTGTGTACAGGGAGATGTTGCATAACCCCTGGCAAAAAAAGTTGAGACTTGTGTTGAAGTATTTATTTATAGGTTATATGCTTTATACGAATATCAGTAACTGTCTGAAAAATCAATATGAGTATGGAGATTACCGCAAGAGACCTTTATTATATGGTATTTATAATACAGAGCTCTTGGTCCGCAATAATGATACTATACCACCACTGATCACCGATACCACAATGTGGAAGCAACTGGTAATACAGGTAGATAAGTTTGCTGCAGTAAAGATGATGAATGATACCTTGAAAAGATTCAATTTTATCGTTGATACGACGAAAAAATCAATTTCTGTGTACCAGGGAATGGATACGCTGAATAAGAGTATGCTTACTTATACATTAGATTCGACCTGTCTTACGCTCAGCGGAAAGTATAAGGGAGATCAGGTGCTGATGAGATTTAAGAAGTATGATTTGAATAGATTTCTATTGTTAAACCGAGGCTATAACTGGATCAACGAAAGACCACTCAACAGGTAACCTTTAGACGCTACACCGGGCGTCCCCGCCCGGTGTCTTGCACAATTAGGGCGATTGAATACCCGCGTGGTGTTGCTGCATAACTTAATTTCAAGCATTTTCATTTCGTAAGGCCCGGGCGGGGACGCCCGGGGCAGCGTTGATTATTAACAGGTTTCTGAATCCACATACATTTTTACCATCTCAATAAAGCACTCGCCCACGTAAACCCGCTCCCAAATGCAGCGAAACAAATCAGATCACCCTCTTTAATTTTTCCTGCTTCCCAAACTTCGCATAGTGCTAATGGTATGGATGCTGCTGTTGTGTTTCCGAATTTCTGAATATTATTATGTACCTGGTCATCTTTGAGACCAAGTTTTCTCTGAACGAATTGACTGATACGCAGATTTGCCTGGTGGGGAATCAGGACTTTGATATCTGATGGCTTTAAATTGTTTTTATTCAAAGCTTCCATGATCACTTCCGGAAATTTGTCAACTGCCTTTTTGAATACTGCTGGCCCATCCATAAATGGAAAATTCTGGGCATTGTCGATCATTTTATGGCTCATGAACATTTCACCGACCTCAGCATCGTCGAAGTCGGCCAGTTTCTGTTCCATCCAATGATTGGCATGTGTCCCTGGATTATACATCGCGAGTATTTCTGCGCTTTCACCATCACTATGCAAATGCGTGCTGAGTATTCCCTGGTTTTCATTTTCTGTCGGCTGTAGTACAACTGCGCCGGCTCCATCACCAAAGATCACGCTGATATTTCTTCCTCTTGTGCTGAAATCAAGTCCGAATGAATGTTTTTCACTTCCAATAACGAGTATGTTTTTATAAGTACCGGTTCTTATGTATTGGTCAGCTACACTTATTGCATATACAAATCCGCTGCATTGATTGCGCACATCCAATGCACCAATTTCTTTCATCTTCATTGCGCGTTGAAGCAAAACACCGCAACCAGGAAAATAATAATCAGGAGAGATTGTAGCGAACACAATGAAGTCGATATCCTGTGCAGTTGTCCCTGCTCTTTCAATCGCGATCTTCGAAGCTTCAACAGCCATCGTTGTAGTGGTCTCGCCCTTCCGGTCAGCATATCGGCGTTCAACAATCCCGGTTCTTTCCTGGATCCATTCATCACTGGTATCCATGTATTTAGTGAGGTCGTTATTACTAACAACATTCTTCGGAACATACATGCCTATTCCTGCAATCTTCGAACGAATCATATAGCAAAAGTTTTTTGGGAAGGGAAAATTACGACTTTCAGTGGGACGATGGCGGAGGATTAACACTTCGCTTCGCGCGACCCTTTCAAACGAACAGATGAACTTTAAACAAGAATTGTCAAAAACTTACACTTCATGCACCTGGCGCAAGCCTTTCCGACGGTTAATTGCAGAGTCTCATGAAATTTGGCTAGAAGTCGGAAGCGCTTGTGCCCGTAATTTTTGGGACCATGATTCAGGGCACAAGCGCTTCCGACTATTTTACTAATGTCGTAAGATCTTAATTTCAACCGTCGGAAAGGCTTGCGCCAGGTGCGTAAAGTGTAAGATCCTGGCTTGATCATTTTGTATTACGCGAAGGGGCCAGAATCTGAACTGATCATCATAAACTGATCATTCAATTCTTCAATCCAATGATTTCTTTCAAGAATAATTCAATCTCCCTCCTCACCCCCTCAACATCCTTCGACTTAATCGGCGAACCAATCACATGATCCCCCGCATTCGGCATGGCCTTTTCTCTTTTCTGTGAAGGGTCAGTACCCAATTGCGAATACATTTCGCGCATAGCCGAGACTTTTACTGTGCTGTCCTGGTGAATTTCATCTTTATAATAATAAAGCATCAGCGTGGGTTGATTAACCTTTGAAAAAGTTTCTTTTGTCATTGAAGTTTCCAACATTTCCTCCAGCGCAACAACTCCCTCTAACCGGTAATGGGAATACCAATATTTTTTAAAAATATCGCTTTGGTCTTTGCTATCAACGTATCGCGAACCCTGTACAAGCGTGGCGATCTGCAAGCCCCAGGGGTTATTAACGAGCCATGCATTGGGATCATTGATGGCGATATTGGGAGATAAAAGTATCAGTGCATGTACATCATTTGGGAAATTTGCGGCAAGTTGAAGCGCATTCGTAGCGCCGGTTGAACTGCCCAATAGAATTACTTTATTTCCTAATTGCTTTCCGATTGCTAATGCTTCCTTTGCGGATTCCCAATATTTGTCGGCAGTAAGGTTTCGCAAAGGTTCAATAGTATCTAATCCGTGTTCTGCAAGTCTTGATAAGAAGAGATTGCAACCAAATTGCCTGGCGATATCTCTGTGCAGGGGTGCACCTTCTTCCCTCGATGCTGAGAACCCATGCAGGTATACGATAGAGTATTCGGTTTTTTGACTTGACGAATCATTGCACCAAACGATCCGGGCTTCATTTTCCGGCTTTATTTTGTGCTGTGATTCCTTTGAAGAAATGAATCCATTCAATTGTGCAGCTTCGGGAACAGAAGGCAAGTCCATTGAGTATTCTGGTTTCGCAGGCTTCGGTCCCATGAGGTAACCGATGACCAGTAAAAGGACTATGAATATCCAGGCTGTTTTTTTCTTCATGCATTAATTTTGGTCTTGAAAGTTACTGAGAGTAAGGTTGACAAGGTTGAAAAGGTTGACAAGGTTGACAAGTTTTCCGCTTTCACGGGAATAACGGGCCAGGAATTTGCATTTTCGAATCAAAATAATTAGATCGTGAATCCCGGGTTGGGTAAGTATATTATCATCATTGGACTCTGTTTGCTTGTGATCGGAGTAATTATTTATTTCTTTCACGACAAACTTCATTGGATCGGCAATCTGCCAGGAGACATTAAGGTCAAGCGAGAGAATTTCAGCTTTTATTTTCCGATCACGACAATGATCGTCTTTAGTTTGGCCTTATCTTTAATAATCTACCTTGTCCGCAAATTTTTTTGACTCCCAATATAAAATAACAAATAGAAAATCTCCAATAGCACATGTCTCCAACCCCCCGTTTTCTCGCCCTGGATGTATTCCGCGGTATGACCATCTGCTTTATGATCATCGTGAATACCCCCGGTAGCTATGAAACTACTTTTGCTCCGCTTCTTCATGCAGACTGGCATGGATTCACTCCGACCGATTTAGTATTTCCTTCATTCATGTTTGCAGTTGGAAATGCGTTGAGCTTTGCGGCGTTGAAATGGGTTGGATTACCTCAATCAAAGGTTGTCTGGAGAATACTAAAGCGAACAGCATTGATTTTTCTGCTTGGTTATTTGTTGTACTGGTTTCCTTTCTTCAGGCTGGATTCGAACAATAATCTCATCGCCGCCCCAATCAGCGAAACCCGGGTACTCGGAGTATTGCAACGAATCGCTATTGCATATGGATTGGCGGCATTGATGATCTACTATCTCAGAGCTAAATGGGTTTTGATCATCACCATTCTAATTCTTATTGCATACAAATTCCTGCTGATAGGTTTTGGTGATTTGACGCTTGAAGGAAATGCGGTCTTGAAACTCGATAAATTCCTGATGGGCGACAAACACCTTTATCACGGTGAAGGAATTGCGTTTGATCCTGAGGGTTGGTTGAGCACATTACCTTCCATCGCGAATGTGACCCTTGGTTATTTTGCGGGTAGATATATTCAAATTAAAGGTAAAACCTATGAAACCCTCGCGCATCTTTTGTTGGCAGGCGTGGCATTGGTAGCCTTTGCCTATTTCTGGGATCCATCCTTCCCTATCAATAAAAAACTTTGGACAAGTTCCTTTGTATTGTACACGGTTGGTCTCGATTGTATCGTTCTTGCGGCAATTCTATATATCATCGACTTCCGTCGTTGGACGAAATGGACCTATTTTTTCGAGGTTTTTGGAAGGAACCCCCTCTTCATTTATCTCTTAAGTGAAATTGGTGTCATCATTCTTTGGATGGTTCCGGTTGGGGGCACTCCTTTATATATGTGGATCTATCAAAACATATTTGGTTATGTTGATCCTTACCTCGGTTCATTGCTCTTTGCACTGACCTGGATGCTAATCTGCTGGCTGGTAGGGTATTGGCTTGACAAAAGGAAGATATATGTTAAGGTTTAAGTTAAGCGAATATTAAGTTCCCAACGCGCTTGCTCTCCCGTTGTTTTAAATTACCTTTGCGCTCCAATAAAAACCAACGTTCGGAGTTTATTAGGAATTCCTGATCAACTCGCGTATTAGTTATGGATATCAGAAATATAGCAATCATTGCCCACGTTGACCACGGTAAGACTACCCTGGTAGATAAGATCCTGCATGCCACTAAAGTATTCAGAGATAACCAGGAAACCGGTGAATTGATAATGGACAGTAATGATCTTGAAAGGGAAAGAGGGATTACAATCTTTTCAAAGAACGCAGCTGTCGTTTATAAAGGAATCAAAATAAATGTGATCGATACTCCGGGCCACGCTGATTTTGGCGGGGAAGTGGAAAGGGTATTGAAAATGGCCGATGGGGTTTTGTTACTCGTTGATGCATTTGAAGGTCCGATGCCTCAAACCCGCTTCGTTTTACAAAAAGCGCTTCAGCTGAACCTTCATCCAATCGTGGTGATCAATAAGGTTGATAAACCAAATTGCCGTCCTGATGAAGTGCATGATGCTGTATTCGAACTATTCTTCAACCTCGATGCTACTGAAGAGCAATTGAACTTCCCCACTTTCTATGGTAGTGGAAGAAATGGTTGGTTCAATGATTCATTGACACCAAGTTCAGATATCACACCATTACTCGATGGAATCCTGAAATATGTTCCCGAACCAAAAGTATCTGAAGGTAATCTGCAAATGCAGATCACTTCACTGGATTATTCTTCCTTCCTCGGCCGTATTGCCATTGGAAATGTCGGCCGCGGTTTGATAAAAGAAAATCAGCCTATTTCTTTAATGCAGGCCGATGGTTCGATCAAGAAATCACGCGTTAAGGAATTATATGTGTTTGAAGGAATGGGTAAGAAGAAAGTGAGCGAGGTTGCTGCAGGTGATCTTTGTGCCGTTGTTGGGCTCGAAGATTTCAATATCGGCGATACGATTGCTGATTTTGAAAATCCGGAAGCATTGGCGGTGATCAGCGTTGATGAACCAACGATGAACATGCTGCTTCAGCATCAACAATTCTCCTTTCTATGGAAAAGACGGAAAATTTGTTACCAGCCGTCACCTCCGCGATCGACTAATGAAGGAAACAGAAAAAAATCTTGCATTAAAAGTAGATGATAGCGAAGGAGGAGAAAGTTTTGAAGTATACGGACGTGGTATTCTTCATCTCGGTATTCTTATAGAAACCATGCGTCGCGAAGGATATGAATTGACTGTTGGTCAACCCCAGGTAATCGTGAAAGAGATCAATGGAAAGAAATGTGAACCTTACGAGAATCTCGTCGTAGATGTTCCGCAGGAATTCGCAAGTAAAGTGATCGACCTCGTAACAAGAAGAAAAGGCGAATTGCACGTGATGGAAACAAAAGGAGATATGCAACATCTCGAATTTGAAATCCCATCGAGGGGATTGATCGGTTTGCGTACACAAATGCTCACCAATACCGCAGGTGAAGCCGTAATGACATCATCGTTTCTCGGAATATAAACCATGGAAAGGTCCAATTCCCGGAAGAAGTAATGGAGTGCTGCTGGCAAAGCAAGGTGGAAGCACAACAGGATACTCCATTGATAAATTGCAGGATAGGGGCGTATTCTTTGTTGATCCGGGTGAAGATGTTTATTCAGGCCAGATCATCGCAGAGCATATCAAGCCAGGAGATCTCGTAGTTAATGTTATTGAAGGAAAGAAACTCACCAATATGCGTGCAAGCGGAAGCGATGCCGCAACCAATATTGCTCCCAAAGTTCAGATGAGCCTCGAGGAATGCATGGAATATATCCAACAGGACGAATGCATCGAGGTTACTCCCAATTTCATTCGCATGCGAAAAGTAATTCTTGATGAAGATGAACGCAAGAAGCAGGCGAGGAGTATGAAGACGGAAGAGGTGTAGCAGGAAAGGGTTGATAAGGTTGACGAGGTTGACAGGGTTGACAAGGGACTAACAAGTTGATAGGAGTTGATGATGCGAAAATATCATTGGATCTACTATTCTGCTGTTCGTCTGTTCTTCTGTTCAAAAACCCTACATTCTCTCCAGCATCTTCAAAAAATCTTGCTTTTTCGTTCTCGATACAGGTATATTTTTTCCATTGTTCATGACGACTTCACCTCCTTCGCCGCGGATATATTTGGTTATGTATTTCATGTTCACAACAAAGGAATGATGGATCCGGAAAAAATCATTGCCTTGCAGTACTTCTTCTGCTTCTTTAAGGGTTTTGGATACCATTAATTTTTTACTGTTCGTGAAATGGAAGGTGCAATAAGGACCATCACTTTCACAATAGATGACTTCTTCAGGATCGATCATGATCAATCCTTCGAGTGTTGGAACGGCAAATCGTTTTGAGTTCTTTTTGCGATCGAGCAGGTCAAGTAATTGGTCAATCCGAACAGCAGACCGGTTTTTTTGTTGATGTACACGATCCACAGCATCTACGAGTTCTTCTTTGTCAACAGGTTTAAGCAGATAGTCCAATGCACTATGTTTGATTGCCTGGATAGCATATTCATTATAAGCTGTTGTGAAGATCACGCCGAATTCGGGATGCGGATATTGTTCAAGTAACTCGAAGCCGTTCATGCCAGGCATTTCGATATCAAGAAATAAAATATCCGGTTGCCTGCTTTGAAGTTCAACCAATGCTTCTTTTCCGCTGCTGCAAGTTGCGAGGATTTGAACACCGGCGCAATGCTTTGTCAACAACGTGGAAAGCACTTCGCGACAGTGTTCTTCATCATCAACTATGATTGCTGTCATGTGTTTTGTATTGTAAGGTTAACAGTACCCTGGTCCCTGTAATGGTTTCATCTTCTTTGATATCGCTTACCTGCACTTCAGCATTTACACCATACACTTTATTCACAATATTGAGACGATCGGCAGTGATCTTCATTCCATGTGAGCTTTTGTGTGCGTTGAATTTGCTGCGCAGTTTTGAGGATTCAATTCTGCCTACGCCATTATCTTCTATGCCGATGCAAAGATTTCCATTCATGCGCCAGATACTCAGTTTTAGCTTTCCGCCGGGTTCATTACGATGGATCAATCCATGCCAAATGGCATTCTCCACATAAGGTTGAATGATCATTGGAGGAATCATTACAGATTCCGTTGCGATGAAAGGGTCGACATCAATCGTGTAGTCAAAAACATTATTTAAACGCACGGCTTCAAGTTGAATGTAGAGTTGAAGCGCCTTGAGTTCGTTTTCCAGGAGTACCCATTCTTCCCGCGAATTATCCAGGATCAGTCGCATGAGTCTTGAAAACCGGGTGAGATAGTCTGATGCATTATCCGGATCATTCTTTAAAATAAAATGATTGATTGAATTAAGGCTGTTGAAAAGGAAATGCGGGTTCATTTGGGCACGAAGCGCTTGCATTTCGACTTCGGAAGTATGATGTTGCATTTCCAGCAATTCAATTTCTGCACGCTGCTTTTCCACTTCTGCCTTGGCTCGTACAATTTTATTTGCGCATAGCGATGCAATGGTGGTTAAGACTGAAAGATGTTTTTTTGTGAAGAAGTGCTTCCGGCTATGTTCGCTATCAATCACGCCTAATACTTTACCATCCGAAACAATTGGCACTGTAATTTCTGCTGATCGGCGTGCGTCATCAATGATGTAGCGATGATCTTGTGAAACATCATTTATGATTTCGGGTAGACCTGTTTTTGCAACAGCACCGACGATTCCTTTTCCAAATGGAATTTCCAGTGGATTCAAAATTTTATTTTCCGGAGTTGTTTTTGGACCCCATGCTGCTTTTTGAATTAATGTGTTGTTTTCTTCATCGACCAGATAGATGACGCAGTCCTCAAATTTCAAATGCCTGATACAATTACGAGTGACATCCCATAAAATATCTTCAACAGAACCCTGCGCATACATACTCGAAGCAAAGTGATGAATTGCCTGTTCCGTTTCCTGTATTTCGCGTTGTTCACGAAGCTTTATTCTTCTTAACCGTGCCAGGTAGAAAATTGCCGAAGCAATTAATATTGTAACTGCGCCAATGAACCATGCGGATTTCCACCATGGAGTTTGGATGGAAACAGTCACGGCGTTCACGGCATTCACCCAATCAGCTCCATTTCGGGATGCACGAAGTCTGAAAACATAATTGCCTGGTTTCAGATTTCCATAAGTTACCTGGCCAGGAACGCCCGTACGGCTCCATGAATCGTTTAATCCCTCAAGTTTGTATTCATAAAAGATATTCTTGCTGCGAAACAGATCAACGGCACCAAAACTAAACTGAAGGCTATTATTATTAAAAGGTAGGTCCAATGAAAGCGGGGTGGGGGAAAAGTAATTGTTTTTGCCCGCAGAGGTGGATTGCACAATTACCTGAAGGGGAACCTGGACCGATTGGAATTGTTGGGGCAAGAAGTAATTGACACCTGCTTCGCTACCCCAATATAATTCACCATTTCTTGTTTGATAGTATGAAAGTGATCGAAAGCCGGCCTCACTTAACCCAACGCTTGCATCATACACACGAAATGAATTGCCAAATGGACTGTACCTGACCAAACTCCCATCATGACTGATCCAGATATTACCCTGCTTATCTTTCATCATTCCCTTGCAGTGATCACTTTGTAATCCATTGCTTGAATTGAAATGTTGGATACTTCCATCGGCCTTTAATTTATTTAGGCCAGTCCAGGTGCCGATGTAAATGTTTCCGATCGCGTCATCCGCAAAGCAGAGTACATTACTGCCATTCAATCCACTCGCCCTGTAATAATGCTTGACTTTCCCTTCATTTATGAAATAACGATAAGCGCCACTTGAAGTTCCCACCCAAACTTCTTCCGGGGATCTGAACCAAACCCTATGTCCATTCTTTCGATATAAAACTTTTAAGTCGGGATGATCTTTAAGATCATCGACATGAAAGTTATCCGGATTGATAATGCAGGTGCCGCCGCCTGTTGCAACCCAGATCATTCCATCGGGCGCTTCTATAATTTGATTGATCCAGTTTGCGGGTAAGGTTGACCTTAATGTAGTATCGCGCCTGATATACTGTATCGGTTTTTTGTTTTTGTCAAGAACAATGATTCCATAACGGTTTACGCCAACCCATAATCTTCCTGATCTGTCGAAACAAAGCGCTCTCACTTCTTCAGTTCCATTTAATGGATATCCATCTGCTATTCCATAATCATGAAACCGGGATATGTTTGCGGAACGGTCCCATTCAATCAGGCGACTCTGAGTGCCGAGCCAGATATTCCCATTCTCGCTTTCGGTAATGCAATTGACGAATCCATCGAATAGCATTGCGGTTCTCTCATCTTTAAAAGTAGTTCTATAACCGGCAAGAGTATGGTTGGTATTGAAGTAATTCAATCCTGCGGTGCGGGTTGCTATAAATACGTAGCCGCTGCTATCTCCGGTTATATTGAAAGTATTGTTAGCTGATATCGACTTCTGATCTAAGGGATCCCTGCTATAGCGAAAAAGTTTTTCAGTCCGGGGATCGAAAATAAACACACCTGCATAACCTGAACTGATAATAAATCTCCCATCCTGCATGGTATAGATAAAACGCATATAGCTGTTAGGCCTTTGTCCATATTGGTCTGTAGTAGTTAGATAATCTTTAACGACAGCTTTTTTTGAAATCGAATAGCGAAAAGGACCGCCTGTCCGCGATGTCGTTACCAGGATTTCATCATCATTGATTTTTCCTGCATCAATGATATCAGGAAAATCGTTGAAATGAATTGATTTCATTGTGCTAAAATCAAACAGACAGATTTTGCCAGCGCCGCTGAGCAGGAGGATATCTTTTTTGAAAAATTCAAGATTAGCATAACGAATATTTAATGCAGAATCTTTTTCCCCCGGTATTTCTTCAAAGTGAAACTCTTCTTTTTCAATAAAGAACCTGTTTCCACTTAAAAGAATAACCCCTTTTTGAGGATGCAGGAACACATGATGAATTGGCGCGCGTCGATTGCCCGTGTCTATTATCGCACGATGAAATTTCCGGTTCTGATCCACCACCGTTACTCTTCCCTCTCCATGCCTGATCCATAAACGGTTTTTGCTATCGCAAATAATATTCCGTAAATCATTGCTGTATAGTTCAGGATAATCTTCTTTATAAAATTTCTTTACCGAATAACCATCGTAACAATTCAGTCCTTCCGTTGTGGTTATCCAAAGCAAACCGGAATGATCCCGTACTGCACCAATTACAAGATTATCACTAAGTCCTTGTGATTTGTTGAGGTGAAAAAAAGAAATATCCTGCGATAGAACATGCTGAACTATGAGCAGTCCCATCGTTAGAAGAAAGCCCTTTAAGGGTTTTAATATGAATGCAAGGCTAATCAGACAAATTCACAACTATTAAAAGTTACCGAAAAAACTAACCTAATATCTTTCTGTTTTTTTGAAGTTTTCAATAATGAACCCAACAATCTAACAATCAAACAATCAAACCATCTATCTAATTTCCAATTCCTGCATATGTTCCCATCGATCGTTGTGATACACATGCATATAATACATTCCCTTTGGTAAATCTGGTATAGAAAGAGTTTTTGGCCAATCTCCGCGATCAGTTTGCTGCACCGCAAATTCTTTGATCATCTTCCCGGATTCGTCCTTCAATATAAGTTTGACTTCTCCGGGTTTCAGGATATGAACAATAACTGATGCCTGGGTTCTTACAGTTGAGCTTATTTCTATCGCCGCATTTCGTCCGCCAAGGGGATAGTAATATTTTTTGGTTGATGAAAGCAGCATGGTTTGGCCACTATCTTTTAGCAAGAGGTCTGCTACTCCACCAGTACCGCAACCGCCAATTACTGCGGCCAATTGTGCAGTTGCCTGAGCAGTAAATCCCGGGGGGAATAGAATTCCATTTCCAGCGCGCATGATCACTTTTGTTCCTTCGCTTGGTTGAAGTGTAGCGGTTGAACTTATAAAGCTGCTGGCTTCATAAAATTCCTGTCCTTCTAATGTTCCCCCGATGCTCAGGGAATCGATACAGCTGGTATAAAGTTCGCTGCTCCATACCCCTCTTCCAAATGTGGAGGCCCGGATCCTGTCTTCTGCCTGGGAAATAACCAGGTCCGTTACTGGAACAAAAGGAAGATTATTATAGAAGGGCACCCAATCATTCATATTCGCTCCACGATAAAAAACGCCAAGGTCAGTTCCTGCATAAGCATTGTTTGCATTATCAAGAGCGATAGAATTAACAGGGAGATTAGGTAAACTTCCCGAGCGGTTTGTCCAGTTGGCTCCTCCGTCAGCAGAATAAAAAACTTTTACGCCATCTTCAAATCCTCCAAAGGTGATCCAAACCCTCAATGAATTTGTCGGATCAACATTTATACAGGTTATGCGTTGAGTGGTTACAGGATAACCGGGATTTCCACTGAGTATGTCCGCGGCAAGCCAGCTAACTCCGGCATTGTCGCTTCTTCGCAATATGCCGAAATTTGCACCTGATATTCTGCCTGCCATGTAGATACGGCTGCTATTGCTAGGGCATGTACGTATAAACCATTTACCAACAACATTTGGGTTTACTGTCCAGCTGCTGCCGCCATTTGATGATCTCCAGAAACTATCGGAAGCAATGTATAATGTATTGCCTGTTGCAGTGTTCACCGCAAGGCTTGGAAAAAAATCATCCATTTGTGTGGCAGGTGTAATATTAGATGAATTACTTCCATTAGCTGTAAATCTTCTTACCGAATTATTCGCTATTGCATAAAAGATAGAATCGAATGCTGCATCGAACCCCACAAAAAAGCCATCCAAACCTAAGATATGATCATAGTCGAAAGCGCCAGTGCTTTTGTATTTAACTCCATTATCCTGCAATCCAGCCAACAACTGTAAATAATTACCTGGGCGAACATCCATGTGATAAATTTGACTCGTGGTCATTCCGTTGAATGCTTCATTCCAGGTACTGCCATCATTTGTTGACCAATACATCCCGCCGTCAGTTGCAGCCCATAACTTATTGTCGAGCGGGTTATATTTTAATTCGTGTATATCGGCGTGTGTATCCGAAATATCAACCCAACTACCGGTAAGGGCTCCCGCGGTATTTCTCCAGACTTTTACTGCTCCGGAAACAACTGTATTTAGATTGGTAGGCTTAACGGCAAATGAGAGATCGTATACGTCCTGATCATAATTATCACTTGACGCACGTCCCATTATGTTTGGCGTATTTGATCTCAATAGGAAATTTGTTCCGCTTGTCGTACTTCTATAGGTGCCCGCATATTGTCCGCTGTCAGGAGATTTTCCTCCAACCAGGTAAACCAAATTTGCACTTACAGGAGTTACAGCTATTTTGCAACGGCCTGCATTTACAAGCAGGCTATTTGTACCGGGTGTGGAATCCCATGTCAATCCACTATTTGGACTAACCCAAAAGAATCCATCATTATCACCGTCACGTGTAACTGCATACGCAGTTGTACCGGTTGGCTTGAATACTATATCATGACATTTAAGCGGCAATACACTCGTCCATGAGTTACCACCATTGCTTGTTCTGAATAAACCTTTATCAGTTGCCGCTAACAGGATATTAGAATTATCCGGATCCATGGCCAGCGCGAAACCAACAATAAATTGAGATGTATCAGGAAACTCCCCGGTTTTTTTCCATAAGGTTCCCCCATCAAAAGTTTCCAGTACACCAATGCTGAATCTCGAGTATCCGAAACCGGCAACCAATCCTCCAAAATCCTGGCTGTCTCCATCGCCTGTAAGTATATAAATATGGTCGGGATCGTTTGGATCGATTTCAATTCCGCTGATGCCGGTTGAAGGAATATTTGGTGTGAGATTAGTCCAGGTGCCTCCACCATTAATAGTTTTCCATAATCCGCCACCTGATGTTCCCGCAAATACGATGTCGGGATCTGTAGGATGAAAGGCGATTCTATCAACTCTCCCTAAACCACTCGTGGTAGATGTTGGACCGAGGGAAGTCCATGAACCTGCAACCGCATTGGGTTCGATGGTAGATTGTTGAGTGGATGCACTTCGATTCAGACGCGATGCAGCTTCTTCAAGCCGCTTGTTGATGTTTACAAATTCTCCATTCGGGCCAAGACGGCTCTCCATATACCATTCAAAGCGTTTCCAGTATTTCGTGTAGCGGTTCGCGGCTTCTTCTCCAATGCGCTGACGTGTTTCTCGCGATTTGAAATGCTGATCAACGATCGTCATCACTTCAGACAATTTCCTTTTCCCTTTTAAAAGCGGACGTAGGACTTCGTTGTCCTGGCACCATCCGGCACTTTGAAAAAGTACAAGAATGGATAGAAGAATGATTACTCTATACATCTTTGTCAATTTTTGGAGTTAATTTCTTTTTTCAATGCGTCGATCTCTTTCTTCAATTGAATGATATATAAAGTGAGCTCTTCAATCTTTTCCATTTGCAACCGTTGCATTTCGCCTACACCAATACCTTTTTCATTCATCTCCTTCGCTGATGGTATTCCGGGAAGATGATGATTACTATTTATGTAATTCTCCAGTGAATAAATCGACTTCAACTTATGACCGCTATTAAAAACATAGTCTGGCCAGGTGTTTTGCAATTTCACCTGTAACTCTTCACACATCAACTTTCCATTTATCGAAACCCTGAAGCCAGTTGCTACAACTGAAGTTCCAATACTGACATTCCCATTATTGTGCACATAAACCCTGTTTGAACCGTTTGTCCGAATGATAAAGCTGCCTATATCATTTGTTGCATAAGTGCCGATCTGGATATCATCGCCGATAGTTTGAATAAAACCAATAGGATTGGAAGTTGAGGTCTCCATTCTAATTACGGGATTCGGGTCCCGAAGTGTAAAACTTCCTGCAATATGAAGGGGAACTATTGGGTTGTCGATTCCGATGCCAACAAAACCATAGGGTTTTACCCAAAGCCTGTCAGTTCCGTTTGTGCGTACAACAAAATCACCGGCGTTATTTTCAACTGTTGTTCCAATCTTCATATCAAAGCTTGCCAGCTGAAGAAAGCCTCGTGGATTCCCGGCTTTTTGTAGTTCGATCAGTGGATCGTCATCGTCATTAATCAGGATTGACCTATCGTCTGCAGTATTGGTCATATCAATATGAAGTCGTCCAATCGGATCATCTGTACCGATCCCCAAATGACCCTGATAGCTGAAGCGCATTTTCTCAAGTGCTGACGCTCCATTCGATGCGGTACCAAACACAAGGTTTGAACCCGAACCGCTGCGCAGGTTACCAAAGAAGGATGAACGGTCATCAGGGAACGGGATGATGCCCGCATCAGTAGTAAATCGTAAAAGTGTTGATGCGCCAGTGGAATCTTTTAGGGTTCGAAGCAACATTGCAGTACCGTTTTCGGTTGTTCTTACATCAAGCTTGTATTGAGGAGAAGTAGTTCCTATACCAACGTTTTGAGAATAACTCCCGCTAGCGAGAAAAATGAAGTAACCAATGAAGGATAAGTATGCTTTTCTCATATCGGTTTGTTTCAGGCAAGATGTGGACAGGATAATTTCTTTTCAACTATGGATTACTATTTGGCGGGATTGGGTTAACGATTGCGACCGGTACAAGCGATTCAGACGATTTGTTTTTGAACCTGACACTTTAGGCACTAAGTCCGAATCGTTTCTGCCATTTACTCAATTATCATACAATCCACTCATTTGGGGATATGAACGGATTTAAGCTGAATTAGCTTTGCATTATGAATTTGGGTGTCGGGAAAAAGAAAGATTCATTCTTTATATACGAAAAGCTTACCACGGACGGGAAGAAAAAAAGGAAAGTGGGTCGCCGTTATTCAATCCGGCTGTTTGCTTCGGCAGGAGTGATCAGCCGGATCCGGCGACCCTTTCTTTATTTTTTAGCAATAGCGTTAATGGCCCTTTCCTCCCGATAGCTATCGGGATGCCTTTTGGCCCCGCCAAACCAGGAAATAAAAGAGCAGCAACTATCCAAACGAAGGTGAAAATTCGAACCTATACTATGGGTGATTTATTCTTACATCGGGTTCTTTATTAACGATGTCTAAGCAATTGATCTCAGCTCATGGCTCGTGGCCCGCAGCTCACAGCCCGAATCATTTACCATCCATTTAAACTATCTAACCAACGGCTCATTAAAAACAACAATTGGCTCAGCCAACTTGTATCGCTTTGCTTAATACGGTAAATTTATAAAGTAAAAATAAAGCTCTGAAGATCAATAGGTACATACCAAAAATCAGCGTTGGTTCCGCGCTGATAGTAGCGCTGGTTTATTTTGGCTTATCAGGCTATTCCCAAACTCTATCGTTCACTCACCTTAATACCTCGAATGGCCTAACGGATAATGAGATCCGGTCCATGGTCATCGACAAAAATGGATTTCTCTGGATTGGTACAAATGAGGGATTGAACGTGTTCGATGGATACAGTGTCAAGACCTTTGTCCGTGCCAGGAATCCGGCGATGGTATCCGACGTTGTCAATCATTTGTTTTGCGATAGCCGCAACCGGATTTGGATGGGAACCAATCACGGCGCAACCTGGTTGGACGAAAACAGGAATTTCCACCAGGCAACTATTCTCGATACCCTAAATATTTTTGCCTGCCCGACCATATTCGAAACAAAGACTAACGGAACAATTCTATTTACCAGTCGCGGGCAGTTTTATTTTGACAGCACCGCAAGTGCTCAGCACCCCGGGGGTGCGCGGCACCCTGCGGGCAAATGGAAAAAACTGGATTGGATCCCCAAAGCAATTGAATTTAATTCATTCACTGATGCAGAACCTTTCACTGATGACCAGGTGATTATTTGCAGTGATAAGGAAGTCTATATTCTCGACTATGCATCAAAGAAAGTTGTTTTTCAAAAATCATTCGATAGGCCGATGAGTGCTTGTCGTACAGGTCCGGAGGAGATTGTAGTGGGCATTCAAACAGGACAGGTCATTTACATTAATATTCGCACCAATCAAATCGCAAGATCTTATCAGCTCACCAATGAATTAAATGGGAAAACAATCAACACTTACCTGAGCGAGGTGCGTCACGCATCAAATGGAGATTTGCTGGTTGCGACTGATTTTGCAGGATTGATCACCATCGATCGATACGGAAAGATCACCAGGCATACGCATGATCCTATGAACGGAAATTCTCTTTCAGGAAATAATACTTACCGCGTGTTTGGTGGTGACAATGGAGAGGTGATCGTTGGCACCTATACTTCAGGAGTTGATATTGGCAATATTCTTAATAAACCTGCCGGGTACACGAGAATTTTCAAGGATGCGAAGGGAAATCTGTTCGATAATTACCTGACTGAAATTGAAGAAGAAGGCAATGGTATATTCTGGATTGGAGCCTATGACAGGTTAATCCGCTGGGATAGAAAAACTAATCTTTCTCAATTCTATAATTATTATCTCGACTCACGCGAAGGTTTACGCAACCTGGAAATACACGCGCTTTGCCTCGATCGGTCCGGCCAGGTTTGGGTGTCTCCCCTGGCCAATGGGATTGCCATTCTTGACAAATCCACTGGTAAATTCAAAAATGTTCAACGTGATACTTCCCTCGGTCGGGCAGTAGCCAATCCTTTTATACAAACGCTCACTCTGCTTTCTGATGGCTTGATCTGGGTTGGATCTAACGGTGGAGTCTATACTATCAATCCTTCTAATCAAAAGATCGACAATCTTCGTGATCAACCTTTACTCGATAGTTTAAAAGGAAAAAGAATACTGGCCATTTTTGAAGATCGCAAGAAAAGGATTTGGTTTAGCGCTACAGGTAGGGGTGTGTATTGTTATGATAAGCAAAAGCAAACATTAAAGACATATACCCGTAAAGACGGGATTGCCTCTAGCGTTGCCTATGCAATTACCGATGATTACATGGGTAACATTTATCTCGCGACATCACTTGGCATTAGTATTATAGACAGAAAGGACTCAATTGAAAATTTCACTATCGACAATGGGCTTCGTTACGAGCGTGTTGAAGGGTTGACAGAAGGAAGAGATGGAAATATATGGATCGCCAATAATAAATGCCTGTTGAAGTATGATCCGGTAAGAAGAAGACTCGAGTGCTATGAAGAAAACGCGGGCTTGAGTATTGAAGGATTTCGCGTAGCTAGTTTTTTGAAAGCAGAAAATGGAGAATTGTTATGGGGTGGTCAAAAAGGCATTAATTATTTTTTCCCGGAGCAATTGGAGATCACACCCACGCAAATCCAGCTTAGCATGACTGGAATGAAGGTGGGCGATTCAATATTCAGTATTAGCCGCGATCGCGAGATCGACCTGCCTTATGCGAAAAATGACCTCACATTCTATTTCACCGCAATTGAATTGAACGGATCAAGAGATATCACTTATCAATATAAGCTGGATGGCTATGATAAGGAATGGCATACAGGAACTGATATCCGCGAAGCGCATTACTCTTCGATGCTTCCCGGAAAATATACCTTTCTTCTAAAGGCGACTCACGACCAGGTAAACTGGTTGGTCTCGAATAATAATGTAGTCGTTAAGATCATTCCGCCGGTCTGGATGCGTTGGTGGTTTATTGCCGGAGTTGGAATATTGTTATTGTTCCTGGTTTATAAACTCCTGCAGAATCGAAGCCAAAAGCTCAAGCGGCTAAATGAAGAAAGGGAGATCGAACAGGCTATTCATCATTTTGGTGCAAGCATGTACGATCAACCCAATGTGGAAACGATCTTATGGGATGTTGCAAGAAACTGTATCAGCCGCCTCCAGTTTGAAGACTGCGTGATCTACCTTGTTGATGAAAAGGAACAGGTATTGGTACAGAAAGCTGCTTATGGACCAAAGAACATTGATAGTTATGAGATCAAGCAGCCAATGACTATTCCAATTGGAAAAGGAATTACAGGTTCAGTTGCAGTAAAAGGAAGATCAGAGATCATTGGAGATACCTCAAAGGATTCCCGTTACATTGTCGATGATGTTCGGCGTTATTCCGAGATCTGCGTCCCAATCGTATCAGGTGGTAAGGTTTTAGGCGTGATCGATTGCGAACATTCAAGGAAGAATTTCTTTACTACGAAACACCTTTCGATACTTAACACGATCGCATCACTTTGTGCAAACAAGATTGTTAGAGCTAAGGCAGAAGAAGAGAAAAAGTTTGCTGAGAAGAAGCTGACCGACACGCATCAAAAGATGGCGGAGGCGGAGATGCAGGCCCTGCGTGCGCAGATGAACCCGCATTTTATTTTCAATTGCCTGAATTCGATCAACCGGTACATTGTTAAAAGTGACCAGGCAACAGCATCCCTATACCTCACGCGCTTTGCAAAACTGATCCGGCTCATTCTTGATAATTCAAATAGCAAGAACGTAATTCTTTCGAATGAACTGGAAGCATTGCGCCTTTATATCGAAATGGAAGCGCTTCGATTCGATAAGAAATTTACTTATGAAATTGTTGTTGATGATGAGGTGAGCCTGGATAGTGTGGAAGTGCCGCCGCTGATCATTCAACCTTACGTTGAGAATGCGATCTGGCATGGATTACTGCACAAAGAAAACGGAGGCAATCTGAGGATACAGGTGAGCATGTCTGGCGAATCCATGTTGCAATGCACCATACAGGATGATGGAGTAGGCAGGGAGAAGGCGAGAGAACTAAGAAGCAAATCTGCCACAACACGCAAGTCTTTAGGAATGAAATTGACTGAAGGCCGGATCTCTTTATTGAATCGACACGCTGAATTAAATGCAACGATAGATATTGTAGATCTGTGGACATTTCGAGGTGAGCCTGCAGGCACAAGAGTGATCCTGAAAATTCCAATTTAAAAAACAGTTTATGATAAGATGCGTTTTAATTGATGATGAAAGCAACAGCCTGGAAATGATGGAATGGTTGTTAAAGACTTATTGTCCCCAGGTGATCATCGAAGCCATGTGCAATTCTGCT
Organism: uncultured Chitinophagaceae bacterium; assembly: GCA_963728145.1. Classification (GTDB taxonomy): domain Bacteria; phylum Bacteroidota; class Bacteroidia; order Chitinophagales; family Chitinophagaceae; genus CAVSJA01. The sequence continues at coordinate 142,639 of CAVSJA010000002.1, forward strand.
GAAAAAGGAATTGAGGCCATCAATCATTACAAACCGGATGTGGTATTCCTCGACATTGAAATGCCGAAGATGAATGGGTTTGACCTGTTGGAGCAATTTGACAAACTCACATTCGATGTAGTGTTCTGCACCGCATATGATCAGTTTGCAATAAAAGCATTCCGCTATAGTGCATTGAACTATTTGCTTAAACCGGTTGATCCGGATGATCTCAAAAAAACAATTGAAAGGATCGAAGAGAAAAAAGCAATTCCCACAAGGGAACAGCTCGACCTGCTGATGCAAAGTGTACACCAGGCCAATAAGCAAACCATCGGACGCATTGCGTTGACCACAAATGATGGGATGATCTTTGTATCAACATCGGATATCCTGTATTGTGCAGCTGAAAGTAATTATACAGCAATCTCTCTCGTTGGAGGAAAGAAAGTATTGGTATCAAAAGTTCTCAAGGATATTGATGAGGCCCTGAACGGTCCCGACTTCTACCGCATTCACAATTCCTACCTGGTAAATATCAATCATATCAAAAAATTTGTTCGGGGAGAAGGAGGATACGTCATCATGGATGATGGAGCTTCGATTGGGATCTCACGCAGCAGGAGGCAGGAGTTTATGGAACTATTCTCTAAATTTTAATTCACAAGAATCGGAGGCCTTGCCGCGGTTTGTAGTCTCGAATCCTCAATTCAACAGAAGAACAGATGAACAAGCCTGCCCCGTCGGTCAGGCGGGGGAATGATCAATGCAGATCGGACGGCTTTTCCATTTAAAATATGGGCAGTTCTCTAAATTTTAATTCACAAGTATCGCAAGCCTTGCGGCGGTTAGTAGTCTCGAACCCTCAATTCAACAGAAGAACAGATGAACAAGGAATGATCAACTTCCATCGGACGTTTGTCCAATATTTTTAAAACTCGTTTTGTCTTCCGTTTCATCCAGTAGACAACCCTCCGATGGAAGTTGATCATTCCTTGTTCATCTGTTCTTCTGTTGAATAGAAATGTAGGGACGACGGAAACTCGGCACTCTTCAGTAGACAACCCCTCCGATGGAAATTGATCATTCCTTGTTCATCTGTTCTTCTGTTGAATAGAAATGTAGGGACGACGGAAACTCGGCACTCTTCAGTAGAAAACCCTCCGATGGAAATTGATCATTCCTTGTTCATCTGTTCTTCTGTTGAATAGAAATTTAGGGACGATGGAAACTCAGGCACTCTTTAGTACACAACCCTCCGATGGAAATTGATCATTCCTTGTTCATCTGTTCTTCTGTTGAATAGAAATTTAGGGACGATGGAAACTCAGGCACTCTTTAGTACACAACCCTCCGATGGAAATTGATCATTCCTTGTTCATCTGTTCTTCTGTTGAATAGAAATTTAGGGACGATGGAAACTCAGGCACTCTTTAGTACACAACCCCTCCGATGGAAATTGATCATTCCTTGTTCATCTGTTCTTCTGTTGTATTGGATTTTCGAGACTTATTAATTAAAAAAACCTTTCGACTTATCGTACCATATACGCAATAAATCTGCATTCTACTCATCACAGCTTTCAAACAATTTCATCGCGTTTTAGATTTGCGCTCGTTATTTTTTAAATCACTAGTAATTTATCAAATCAAAAAACCTTATTGTAATGAAAAATTTGAAACTGGTATTGTTTGTATTGTTTCTCACCGGAAGCTTCGCGGCATGTAAGAAAGATAATGTAGCTCCACCCTTTTCTATTGAAGGAAAATGGGAAGGGAAATTGGGCACCGCTCCTGCATCTCCCAACAGTTATTTTGGAATTCAGATAAAACCAGGTGGAGTATTGGAAAGGTTGAATGCATCAGGCAATGTGTCTGCAACCGGAACATGGCAATTGGCAGGTAATCATTTTAGCGGTACTTATACTTTTTCTTCAGGAACAATTGTTGAAATCACCGGCACAGTTGACAAAGGACAGAATAAACTTTCCGGCAACTGGGAGAATAGTAGTGAAACCGGATCATGGTATGCTAATAAAATGAATTTCTAAGAAATAGTATGGACGGCGATGGGGGCCGCTGATGCGGCTCCTTTTTTCAAACTGAACTTTAAAAATTTCAACATGCAAAAGATCGCTTTAATAGTTTCTTTTGTTGCCTTTATGCTAAGTGCAATTGCATTCATGTTTGCATAAAGGCTTTAATTATATTTCAAACAAATAAAACATCAAACAAAAAATGAAGTATCTGAAATTAACAAGCATCACACTTATATTAATGGCTTCTTTTATTGCTTGCAAGAAGGATGGAACAAACAAAGCAGTGGGCAGTATTGAAGGAACCTGGGAAGGCAAGTACAGTACCGGCAGTAACAACCCCAATATTTTTTATAGTTTGAGATTTAACGCTGGTGGAATTCTTGAAGAAGTTGGATCCAATGGGCAGGTGAAGGGAACAGGAACCTGGGAATTGGATAAGAATATTCTGGAAGCTGAGTATACAAATATTGCATCAGGCGCCAAATACTCATTAATTGGAGCTTTCTATCCATCGGATGGTAAATTGCTTGGCAATTGGGGATTTGATGAAAGCGTCACCGATGGCGGATTATGGGAGATGACAACGAAAAAATAAATGGCTCCTTAAAAATATTTCCGTGCCGTCATTCCCGCGAAAGCGGGAACCTTCGAAAGTGCGAACCTTAACGGATGGACTCGAACAGCGTCCCCATGAAGTTTCTCATAGCCCGCCTGAACGGACGGGCAGGCAGTTAGTTTTGGTTAATACTCCCGGTTTCTACCGGGAGTTTTTTATGACTCGTTTGCGGGATTTGCAATTCACTAAATTATTCCCACCGTTTACTCAACGCTTTCTTGATACGGGTTGTTCCTATCCTACATTTAATCATCAGATCTATTAGCCATTAAACCCAACAACCTAACCACACACACAATACGTCAGAACCTAGTTAATCATAGGGTTGTTTTTTGGGGTTTCTTCTATCCGCCGCCAGGCGGATAGATTTTTTTAGGGAAGGCGCCGACTAAGCCGAGAAGGTCCTCGCTTTCGCGGGGATGACGTATTTTTGCGCAAATGTGTATTTGATGAAGAAGTGGTTGATCGTACTTTCAATTTCCATCCTTTCTATCCTCTTTCTGGACACGCCAACCCAGGCTCAATGTTCGATTTGCACGAAGACCGCGCAACAAATGGGTGAAAAACCCGGCAAAGGAATGAATTTCGGAATTCTTTATCTCGCAGCAGCACCTCTTATTCTTGCCGGAGTTATTGGGTATAAGTGGTACAGACATAATAAATAAAGAGGCAAAGGGCAAGAGGCAAAAGGCAAGAGACAACTAAGATTTGCTTTGTTGAATCAACTTTTTGCCCCTTGCCTTTTGCTTCTTGCCTCTTGCCCTTTGCCTTTTGGTGTTTATCTTAGGCGAAACTGTTTTGTATGATTCGTCTGCTACTTTTATTGCTTATAATCCCTTCAATTTCTAAAGCACAAAAGCTTCCTACTATTGAAGAAAAAACTAAAGACCTCAAAAAATATGAGGGTTTCTTCAATTTCTATTGGGATGAAAATGCCGGCAAGATCTGGATTGAAGTAAGCCGCTTCGATACGGAAATTCTTTATGTGCAATCATTGCCCGCGGGATTAGGATCGAATGATATCGGTCTGGATCGTGGTTTACTTGGAGGTTCAAGGGTAATTAAGTTCAGTAAGGTTGGAAGAAAGTTATTAATGATCCAACCGAATTATCGTTATCGGGCAATTAGTGCTGATCCGGCAGAACAAAAAGCGGTTGATCAATCCTTTGCTCAATCCACGCTTTGGGGTTTTGCTGTTGAAGCTGAATCAAACAATAAAGTTTTGGTAGATGCTACAGACTTTCTGTTACGCGACGGAATGCAGGTCGCGAACCGATTGCGCAGAGGCCAGCAGGGAAATTTTGTGATCGATAAAACCCGCAGTGCAATATATCTTCCAGCAAACAAAGAATTTTCTATTGAACAGCGAATGGGAAGCAACAGTAAGTTTTACAAATGCAGATGGATCCGCAGGAAATTTCGTGCAGTCGGTAAGCCCATCATCTGAAGCCATAACACTTCGCATGCATCATTCCTTTATTCAACTGCCAGATAGCGGCTTTGAAAAAAGAAAATTTGATCCTCGCTCAAGTTTTATTCCAACTTCATATTATGATTTTAGCACGCCGGTATACGAGCCAATTGAAAAATACTATGCGATTCGTCACCGTTTGCAGAAAAAAGATCCCAATGCAGCAGTAAGTGAAGCCGTGAAGCCAATCATTTATTATCTCGATAACGGAACGCCTGAGCCCATTCGAACTGCATTGCTCGAAGGCGCAAGCTGGTGGAACCAGGCATTTGAAGCAGCAGGATATAAGAATGCTTTCCAGGTGAAAGTATTGCCTGATACGGCTGATCCGATGGATGTAAGATATAATGTGATCAATTGGGTGCATCGTTCAACTCGTGGATGGAGTTATGGCGCATCGGTGATTGATCCAAGAACCGGAGAGATCATCAAAGGACATGTAACCCTGGGATCATTGCGCGTAAGACAGGATTACATGATTGCAACAGGTCTTTTGGCTCCATATGAAAATGGAATTCCAGCAGATAATAAAATGATGAAAATGGCATTGGAGCGATTGGAACAATTGTCTGCGCACGAAGTGGGACATACGATTGGATTGGTACATAACTATGCATCCAGCGTGAGTGATCGCGCAAGTGTGATGGATTATCCGCATCCCCAGGTAAGATTGAATGCATCTGGCAATATTGATCTATCGGATGCATACGATAGCAAAATTGGTGAATGGGATAAGGTTGCAATCACCTGGGGCTACCAGGATTTTCCAAAAGGTGTTGATGAAGCTGCGGCTTTGAATAAGATTCTCCTGGACGCATCGAAAAAGGGTTTGCAGTTTATTGCCGATCGGGATGCAAGAGATCCGGGAGGATTGCATCCACAGGCGCATTTATGGGATAATGGTGTAAATGCAGTGGATGAATTGAAAGAAGTAATGAAGATCCGCGCAAAAGCTTTATCGCAGTTCAGCGAGAAAAATATTCGTGAAGGAGTTCCGATGGCAATGCTTGAAGATGTTTTGGTTCCGATCTATCTTTTTCATAGGTATCAACTTGAAGCTACCACGAAGGTAGTAGGAGGAATGTATTACAATTATGCATTGAGGGGAGACGGACAAACAGTTACCAGGGCAGTTCCCAAAAACGAACAGCTGCAAGCACTTAATGCAATATTGGATTGCATGGAGCCATCGGCATTACAACTGCCTGAAAAGATTTGCGCATTAATTCCTCCAAGACCCTATAGTTATGATATGGGAAGGGAATTGTTTCGTAAAAGAACGGGTCTCGCATTCGATCCCTTATCGCCTGCGGAAACAGCAGCGGATTATCCTTTATCGTTCTTGTTCAACAGTGATCGCCTGAGCAGGCTTGCGTTAAATGAAGTAAACGGGGGACTAACCCTTACGGAAATGCTTGATCGCATTATTGCAAGAACCTGGAAAGCACCAAAGAACTCAGGAATGGAAAGAATGATACAAAGGCAAACGGAACAATTGGTTCTAACCTATCTGCTTGCTTCAGGTATTAATGAAGAAAATTCATTTGCAGCAAGAGCCGGTGTACAAAAAGCGTTGAGCGATTTAAAGACCTATATCGAAACACAGAAAAAGATTACTATAATCAAGGGCGATATTGCTCACTACATTCTTGCATTGGAAAGGATGAAAGCTCCGGACAAAGCCAAGCCAACACAACATGCACCAATGCCGCCGGGCGCGCCGATTGGCTGTGATTTTTGATCGGAGGAACAGAAGAACAGAAGAACAGAAGAACAGAAGAACAGCGGAACAGAGGAAGGGCTTCCTAACAAGATCTTGTCAATTGACAACGATCACTTGGGTCATAAATTAAAATACTTATAGAAATACTGAGGAGGCTGAAGGTTCAGCCATTCTTTCCTATTTACATTAAAATCTTCATAAGTAAGATTCCCAATTTGATTTTTTGTAAATGAAAGCATTTTTTCGGGTTTGCGTTTGGTGATGATTCCCAATCCATGATCGGTGTCAAGAACAAATGCATCTATATCGGGACGCAATGATCGAAGATGTACAATCGTTTTCCAAACATCTCCGTTCCATGTACCCGAAAAATTTCTGGCTTTCCAATCGGCAAAGGAAACATTGGCTTCCTTTGTCAATGCATTGCAATCATGCACTACGATCACACCATCATCACTTAAATACTTGAGTGTATTTTCTATATCGCGCAATGCATATTCGTACTCATGCATGCCGTCGATCAGGGAGATCTGTATCTTCTTATTTCCAATCACAGTGGCGGCATCCTGCGCGAAAAAATCATCAGCTGTCTTGCGAAAGTATTTGTTATTAAGATTGGAAGGATTCAGGATGATCTTACCCAACTTGCGCAAAAAATCAAATCGGAAATCAGGATCCACTGCAATTTTAAAAGGACTTTTTATTCGAAAGAAAATATGCCCGTTAAATACTCCGATCTCGAGGTAATTCTTCAGGTTCTTGAAGCGCATTAATTTCTCTATAACGTAGAGTCTGTCCATTGTGGCGGCGAAGGTATTGTTTTTTTAGGTTGACAAGGTTGACGAGGTTGACAGGTTGACAATAGGAAAATCGCGAGCATTTCCTTGTCAACCTTGTCAACTTTTTCAACCCTGTCAACCTTTTCAACCAAAGGAGAAATGCACTAATTTGCCGCCCAATGCTAACGGATACGATAATTACCAAAGAAATACGCAGCAAAGGCGATTTCGTATTCTCGATACTCATACCAAGCTGGAACAATCTTCCATATCTCAAACTTTGTATTGAAAGCATCCGAAAGAACTCGATCCATTCTCACCAGGTCATTGTACATGTGAATGAAGGAACCGATGGTACATTGAATTGGATCAAATCGCGAAGTGATATTGACTACTCGCATAGCTCAAAAAATATTGGCATCTGTCATCCATTGAATATCGGTCGAACGATGTCGACTACGGATTATATCGTTTATATCAATGACGATATGTATCTCTGTCCGGGTTGGGATGAAGCTTTGTTGCGCGAAATACACGCAGTTGGACATCACAATTTCTTTTTTTCGTCAACAGCAATCGAACCAATCGCTTCAAGCAATTGTGTAATTGAAAAAAACTACGGCAATTCGATTGATAATTTTCGGGAGGAAGAATTATTAAAAGAATACGCATCACTTCCAATGAATGATTGGCAGGGAGGAACCTGGCCGCCCAATATTGTGCATCGCGATCTCTGGGATCTGGTTGGTGGTTATAGTGTTGAATTCTCTCCGGGCATGTATTCCGATCCCGACTTCTCAATGAAACTATGGCAAGCCGGGGTTCGTTTGTTTAAAGGAGTGTCAAAGAGCCGGGCCTATCATTTCGGATCGAAATCAACCAAAAGAGTTATTAAGAACAAAGGCTACTATACATTTATTTCCAAATGGGGAATGACTTCAAGTACCCTTACAAAATATATTCTTCGAAGAGGTGAGCCATATGATGGATTACTAAAGGAATTTAACCCTGGACTTAGCTTACGATTCAAAAATTTTATTAAGCGGGTCGGCGCTGCAATCCACAAGAACTTATGAGGAATGATGTTCTGCGAGATTATAAAGATTAAACGATCCTGAAGCCAGATTTTTTTCAATTAATTTTTGAAGTTCTCTCTTATCTACATCCTGCATTCTCTTTCTTTGGATCAAATGAAATAATTTTTCCGTCAGAAGTATAACTTTCTTATCAGAGCGAAGAACTTTCTTTCAATTTTCTCTCAATGGCATCTGTTAGCTCGTGAATTCCTTGCTTTTCTGTAGCAACAGTTTTTAATACAGGCAATTCAACCTGTATTTTATGCGCGGATGCTTTAACCAGTTGTTTCAGATTTGCGGCAAATGCATCTGCCCCGGGTCGATCGGATTTATTTACCACGAATACATCTGCAATCTCCATCAATCCCGCCTTCATCGTTTGTATTTCATCCCCGCTTTCAGGTACGAATAAAACTACCGTCACATCTGCCAATGCCGCAATCTCTACTTCTGTTTGGCCAACCCCAACAGTTTCTATAATTACATAGTCAAAGTATTCTGTCTTCAATAGGTCCGCGATCTCAATGATCTTTGGATGAAGTCCACCCAATGTTCCTCTTGTTGCAAGAGAACGGATATAGACTTTTGGATTATTAAACCATTCATTCATCCTTATCCGGTCGCCAAGCAAGGCGCCTTTATTGAATGGGGAAGAAGGATCGATACAAAGCACGGCGATCTTCTTGTCTTTTTGGGTCAGATCGGCGATCAATGCATCAGTGAGTGTGCTTTTCCCGGCACCCGGTGGACCGGTAATGCCGATGATCTTTGCTTCATCGCGATGAGGAAGGCTCTTCATCAATTCTTCATAGCCATTCTCTTCATTTTCTATAATTGAAATTGTTTTAGCCAGTTTCCTGATATCCAGTTTGCCGTTTTGTGTAAATACTTCCATAGATCTGTGATCATAAAGCCATTGATCCCTGCGAAAATAGGAATTGTTAGGAGTTAATTTTCAAGTCGGGAGTCGGGAGTCAGGAGTCAGGAGTCAGGAGTCATTAATTAATTAGTTTCAATCTTTGATTATTTTGACTCAAATTGAAATCAATTATTAATTATTGATTATTGACTACAAAGTACCGACTCCTGACTCCTGACTCCCGACTCCCGACTACTGACTCCCGACTGATTTGATTATTTTTGCCTGCTGAAGTAAAAAGAAAATGAAGCTTTCCGGTTTTTCGTATATCAGGAATGGTCTTGAATTAGGATATCCTTTCCTCGAATCTATCAAATCTGCCTTGCCGGTCTGTGATGAATTTATCATTGCAGTTGGTGATTCCTCTGATGGAACACGTGAAGCGATTGAAGCGTTAAATTCTCCTAAAATAAAGATCGTCGATACAATTTGGGACATGGCCCTGCGTAAAGATGGAAAGATCTTTGCGCAACAAACCAATATTGCATTGGACAATTTGACTGGCGATTGGGCGCTTCATATCCAGGCCGATGAGGTATTGCATGAAAAGGATACACCAGAGATCAGGAGAGCAATTGAAGAAGTTGATGCTGACGAAAGAGTGGAAGGATTTATTCAACCCTTTCTTCATTTCTGGGGGAATTATCATTATATCCGGAATTCGAGAAGAGTTCATCGGTACGAAGTGCGCATTTTTCGGAATCGTGGTCTGATCAGATCATTTCGAGATTCACAGGGATTCCGTAAATATTCCAGCATCGAAGCTTACCTGGCTGGCGAAAAAGGGGAGAAGCTGGCTGTAAAGAAACTGGAAGTACCAGTCTATCATTATAATGCCGTTCGCACAGTTTCGCAAATGAAGAAAAAAGTGATTGCTTTTGATTCGGCGTATACGGATGCGATTGATGAGAAAGATGAACGTTATTCCGGATTCGATTATCAAAAAATTGACCGGTTGGAGCGATTCAAAGGTTCACATCCGGAGCTTATGAAAAACAGGATTGAAGAAATGGAAGATGATTTTATTTTTGATCCGAAAAAGGCGGTTTGGACTACAAAGGATCGCATCATGCAACCGATAGAAGATTTTCTCGGATTTAAGTTCGGAGAGTATAAAAATTATAAATTGTTACGCAAATAATCCCATTTCCTCCGTGTTATCCGTGGCCGTCGTTCCGTCCGCGCGGCGGGAGGAACCCATGCGGCCACGGAAAACACGGATTACGCGGAGGAACAATAGGAAATTTTTGCAATTTTGAACTATAATCAGTGACAAACTTCATTCCCATATTTCCCCTTGGCATCGTGGTTTATCCCGGTGAGAAACTGCATCTGCATATTTTCGAGCCGAAGTATAAGCAATTGATCAATGAATGCAAGGCTAATAATAAACCTTTCGGTATTCCTACGGTAATCAATAATAGGATGAACGAAATGGGAACTCTTGTGGAACTGAAGGATATCGTACAGACCTATGGCAATGGTGAAATGGATATTCGCACCGAGGGAGCCAAAGTGTTCCGCATCCTTGAAGTAATAAAATCAGTCCCTGACAAAATGTATACAGGTGCCATCGTAAATTATCCCGAAAACGATGTGGACGTGGGAAACCGCGAGTTGATGCAACGGGTAGTTAAAGGGGTAAAGGAATTACACCGCTTGCTGAACATCAGCAAAGACTTTAAGAAACCAGAGGAGGAACTTCTTGCTTATGATGTTGCGCACCATGCCGGTCTTTCGTTGGAAGAAGAGTATGAATTATTGGGACTGATGAAAGAGATCCAACGCCAGGAATACCTGAAAAGGCATTTGCAAAAAGTGATCCCGATGCTGGTTGAGATGGAACATTTAAAAGAGAAGGTCAAACTCAATGGCCATTTTCGTAATCTTTCTTCATTTGATTTGAATATTGAATGAGCGGAGAATGATGCACACCTTATTTTTGCTAAATGTCCACAACAGTTTGTTTCGACTTCGGTAATACACGCCTGAAATGCGCTGTATTTGATGGCCGTGATTTGAAGGAAGTGTTGGTATTGGAAAATGATTCTGATGAAACCATTAATGGACTGTTGAAAAAATATCAACCCGCAAAATCCATCCTTTCTTCCGTTATCGATCATAATCCCGGAATTGAAACCATCCTCAAGGCCTCCACGAAATTTCATTTGTTGGGTCCATCTTCCAAAATACCCATCAGCACGCCTGTAGGAAAACCTGAAACTATTGGAGCAGATCGATTGGCCCTTTGTGTTGCAGCGGTGGAATTATTCCCAGGAAAAAATAATCTGGTTATTGGATTGGGGACAGCAATTACTTACAATTTCATCAACAAATACCATGAATTCCTGGGTGGAGGAATTTCACCCGGCATGGAAATGCGGTTCAAATCCTTACAAAACTTTACCGCAAAGCTTCCATTAGTTGAAAAAGACTGGAATTTTCCATTAATTGGATACGATACGAGAACAAATATCCTGAGCGGTGTCATTTTGGGAATGGCCAAGGAAATTGATGGCATGATCGACGCCTATGCAGAACGTTATGGGAACTTTAACGTGCTCTTAACCGGGGGGGATGCACCCTATTTTGTCTATCATCTGAAAAACAAGATATTTGCAAACCCTAACTTAATTTACCAAGGCTTGTATGCGATTAGCGAGTGTAATAATGTATAAGAAAATCAGGCTGTTAGCAATGGTTGGTTGTTGTTTGATTTCTCTGGCAAAGGCACAAACAGAAAACTCTCCTTATTCCAGATATGGTATCGGTGATTTTCTTCCCGGTCAAAATATTTTAAACCGGGGTATGGGCGGTATTGCCGCCGGATATGCCGATATCCGCTCAGTCAATTTTGCCAATCCTGCGTCATACGCAAGGTTAGTTACCACAACACTCGATATTGGAGTTGAATTAGGTAGCAAAACCCTTCGCGCAACCAACCCGGTGAGAAAATTTTCGGCGTTTGATCCTAATATTACTTACCTGCAATTGGGAGTTCCTTTAAAAAAACCAAATGGAGGTATCGCATTGGTTTTCGGTTTGAGACCGGTGACCGCTATCAAATACAAGATTGAAAGAAGAGAAAGATTACCAGGCATCGATAGCGTACAAACGCTGTTTGAAGGTACAGGTGGATCTTATAAGGTGAATACCGGATTAGCATTTCGTATTAGAAACCTAAGTGTAGGAGTTAATGCAGGTTATTTCTTCGGATCAAAAAATTTCAGCACAAGAAGAATATTTATCAACGATACAGTTGCTTATTACAAGTCCAATCACGAAACCAATTCAAATTTCGGTGGATTTTTTATTGATGGAGGTCTTCAGTATACCATCAACTTCAGTAAGAACTTCCTGGTTCGACTGGGTGCAATGGGTAATATGGCAACCAATATGAATGGTACCAAGGACATCGTTCGCGAAACTTTTGAGTACGCAAACGATGGTACATTCCGTATCGACAGTGTTTATGAAGAAAAAGACATTGATGGTATTGTTGAAATGCCTTCTTCTTATACGTTTGGAATTTTATTGAACAGAGTGGACAGATGGATGTTCGGTCTTGATTATGTGGCCTCGAAATGGTCTGAATACCGTTATTTTGGAGAAACCGACCTGGTAAATGATAGCTGGGAAGTGCGTGGTGGTGGACAAATTCAATTAAAGCCAGCTAAGAGTTATTGGACCTATGCAGCTTACCGATTAGGGTTTACCTATGGAAAGGATTATATCAATGCAGATGGAACTCAATTGCAGAAATGGTCTGTATCTTTCGGAGTTGCATTGCCGATGAGGCAGGTGGCTTATACTTATCAATCGGCGATTATCAATACCTCAATTGAGTTTGGACAAAGAGGTAATAATAATAACGTGGTTAGGGAAAACTTTTTCCGTTTAGCTATTGGATTATCCTTGAGCGATATCTGGTTTAACAAACGCAAGTATGATTGATCATGCTTCTTAGCATAAAAAAATATTTCTTTTTCATGGCAGCTTGCATAGGCTGCCTTTTTCTTTTTTCCTGCGAGAATGACGTGGATGAAGTAGATAGCCAGTTCAAAAAAAAGATCGCGGTGGAAGAAGCATTTAACGTTGATGCATACCTGAGCGGTGAAGGAAAAATGAAAGCGAGGTTAACTGCACCTTATATGTTGCGTTACCAGGGCGGCCAGGCAGGCCTGGTCGACTCTCCCTATATTGAATTTCCCCGTACGCTCCATGTTGATTTCTATGATGATTCCACCCGGATTGAAAGTACACTCGACGCATTGTACGCAAAGAGTAACGAGTATGAAAAGAAAGTTTTCCTGCGCGATTCAGTTGTTGTGATAAATAAGTTTCGGGGTGATACACTTCGAACTAACGAACTCTGGTGGGACCAGGGGAAAGAAACTTTTTATACCGATAAACCGGTTCAGATCAATCCAAAAAACAAAACTATTTACGGAATAGGAATGACATCGAAGCAAGATTTCAAAGAGTGGACCATCTTTAATATTACCGACTCCATTGCTTTGGTTCCGCCGCTCTGGTATACCTCAGTAAACTCTCTCTTGAAAGATCGAGTTTTGAATAATCAATAATTCTACTGGCATGATGCTGCCTGCGATTATTTGGCTTGCTCCACATTGAGCAATTATTAATTATTAATTATTGATTATTGGCGACGCTATCTTTGCAATCTAAATTTTCACAGTATGGACATGCAATACCGCCGCATGGGACGCACGGGTCTTCAATTGAGCGTGCTTTCCTTTGGTAGCTGGGTAACTTTTCATAAGCAGATCGATGATAGTAAAGCAGATGAATTGATGGGTATTGCCTTATGATAATGGAATCAATTTTTTTGATAATGCGGAGGTATATGCGCTAGGTGAAAGTGAAAAGATGATGGGAAGAGTGCTGAATAAAAAGAATTGGGATCGCACATCATATACCGTTTCTTCGAAAGCATATTTTGGATGGAGAGGTAAGGCAAATAAGCCTAATCAAACTGGATTAAGCAGAAAACATTTAGTTGAAGCATGTCATGAAGCGCTTCAACGGCTACAGGTTGACTATCTCGATCTTATTTTTCTGTCACCGTCCCGATGTAAATGTTCCGATTGCTGAAGCAGTATGGACAATGAATCACCTGATCCAGCAAGGGAAAGTGTTGTATTGGGGAACCAGTCAATGGAGCGGGGCGGAGATCATGGAAGCTCATCGTGTAGCTGCGCAGAACAGTTTAATCGGGCCCACGGTAGAGCAACCGCAATACAATATGTTTGAGCGCTTCAAAGTTGAACAGGATTATTTACCGGTGTATCAAAATGTAGGGTTGGGAACAACGATCTGGAGTCCTCTTGCTGCAGGATTTTTAACAGGTAAATATCTTGAAGGCATACCCGAAGATTCCCGACTCGGATTGACCGGATTTGATTGGCTTAAGGAACGCTGGCTCCAGGAAGAAAAAATTAAAAAACTAAAAAAGCTTGTTGCAGTTGCTGAAAAATTAGGTGTATCGATGGCCACCCTTGCAATTGCATGGACGATAAAGAATCCAAACGTCACCACGACCATTCTCGGTGCAACCAAGAAGGAACAATTAATTGAAAATTTGAAAGCGCTTGAAGTTGCAGAGTTGTTGACACCCGATGTGATGGAAAAAATTGAGAAGATACTTGCAAATAAACCGTTTATGGATCTCGCCTGAGTTGGGTTGACAAGGTTGACAAAGTTGACAGGTTAACAAGGGAAAAAATAACTTGCATTTCATTTTGTCAACCTGTTAACTTGTTAACATGTCAACCTATACAACGGGGAACTTAAACTTGGAAACCAAATTTACTCTCTTCCCCGTCTTCTGCGATTCCCGCGCCGCTTCCATTACCTCCAACACATGCAATGCGTGTTCAGCAGCGATCAAAGGCTCTTTACCCGTCACCAATGCTTCGGAAACAACAGATGCGCCTTGTTGCCATACATATTCTTTTGGATCGGGTTCGTATCGTACAGGCTTTTCTGCATCGAGAGTTGCGAGATCAACCCCGAATGGTGCCCAATCGTATCCCACCAATGCCATATTTCCTTTTGTACCCCAGATTGAAATCGTCGGTCTATCCTGTCCCTTGCCTTCATGTCCGTAAGGATCGAAATAGTTGAATCCACATTGAACATGGGATAGCGTACCGTTGCCATGATCCATAATGATCATTGCATTATCTTCTGCTTCTACCTTGATGTCCCCTTTATTATCGACTTTTCTATTTGGAGTAACAATGCTGGTCATTGCAACAACTGATCTTGCTGGTCCCAGCAAACCTGTTAATGTAGCAATATTGTACACACCAAGATCTGGCATGCTTCCACCACCTTTTTCATAAAAGAAAGCAGACCATGTTGGTCCGAGATGACCATAATGCGCGTGCGCAGCAGCAACCTTCCCTATTTTTCCTTCACGAATTGCTTTCGACATAAATGCAAACTGCGGACTATTCACAACTGCAGGTGCGCCCCACACTCGCAGTTTTTTGCTTTTTCCAAGATCAAGCAATGCCTTGCCTTCTTTATAGGTATTCGCCATTGGCTTTTCACTCCATACATGTTTACCTGCGTTCACTGCCTGCAGATTCAATCTTCCATGTTCCTGCATATCAGTAAGCGTAACCATCAGATCAAACGGCGCACCGGCGAGCAACTTATCAATATGCGGGTAACTATTGGCGATCTTGTATTTTTCTGCTGCCGCCTTTGCCCTGTCATAAATAATATCACATGTGCTTACCAATTCAACATAAGGTGATTTAGAAAGATGGGGAAAGTATTGAGTGGATACACTGCCGCATCCAATTACAGCCACTTTGATCTTTTTTTGTGGCGTTTCAAGGGCCAACCCTTCAAGGGAAGTCAAGAGCAGAGCCGCTCCTGCCATCATTGACCTTTGAATAAAATCACTGCGGGAAAGGTTTTTATCCATAATAGTAGATTGTCTATAAAGGTAATTTTTTCCACCCAATCCCTATTGTAGAATTTGTATCTTGAATAGTTACGCAATCGATTTATGAGAAAAATATTTTTGATTTTTTTCCTGGTAAGTCAATCTATCCCGATTATTTCACAATCACTCTTGCAAATTGAACTCGACAGCGAAGCCTATCGGGTGCAACGATTCATTAGCAATGAGAGAAAGGTTTATTTGCCTTCTACTTCCATTCCACTATTTACCTATGAAATAAATAATAAAAAAGTATCGTCTGCGACTGATAACAAACAGATCCGCATAATCTATAAAATTGAAACCGGATTTGCACCAGGGTTTAAAGCAACTGTTGAATTTCAAAATAATTCAAATGATACGATGCAATTGTCCAATGTAGTTCCATTTGGTGCTTTAGAAAACCAGGTTCATATTACCGGCAAGGGAGATCATTGGCTTAGTCGTACACATCTAATTATTCCAGGAAGCTTGCCCGTTAATGTCGTTTGCCCGGATAATGCGTGGGAACTTGGGTTCAGCGTTGTTCCACTCAATGATGGTATGAATGCTTGCGGACTGATGCGAAGAGATCGCGCCAGCATTAAAAATGGTCAACGCCGAAGGTTTGAAACAGTTTTGTACCCCAATGGATCTGTTGTATATAATTTTTACGCAGATTTTTTCAAAGGCTCCTGGCAGGACGGATTACGCCTTATGTTCCAGGAGCGATTCCTCTATGATCTTCCTTCCTTTAATAATTATCTATTCGAGAGAAAGGATTTGCAATGGATCCGTCATAGCTATGTGATGCACTTAATGCAAGCATGGAACAAATCCTTTTACGATTCAAAGGATAAGAAGTATCATATTAATGAATTCATCAAACGGGGAAAGAAATTATATGGTGGTGATGAAGTGATCGGCATTTGGCCCACCTGGCCTTCTCTCGGATTGGATCAAAGAAATCAGTTTGATCTGTTTCGTGATCTTCCCGGTGGAACAAATCAGATCAGGAAACTCGGTGATGAAATGCGCGAGCAGGGAACTAAACTCTTTATTTGTTATAACCCCTGGGATGAAAGCACAAGATCTGAAGGACATCTTGCGGGATTGGGAGACTTAATCGGTGCTGTATCTGCGGATGGAGTTGTATTGGACACCAGGGGAGAATCAAGTAAAGAATTACAGGAAGCCGCTGACAAAGCAAGGGCGGGAGTAGTGATGTACAGCGAAGGAATGGCTGTGCCAAAGGATATGCCCGGCATTGTAAGTGGGAGAGTGCATAATGCATTGTATTATGTGCCGATGCTGAACCTGAATAAATTCATCAAACCCGAGTTTGCGATTTTTCGTGTTGCAGAATTGTACAAAGAACCGATACAACGCGAGTTTGCTGTTTCATTTTTCAATGGTTATGGCACGGAGATGAATATTTTCGCGCCCGGTGAACCCGATTGGGCAGAAAAGCAGTATCAATATCTTGGACATACTTCGAGGATACTCCGCGAGAACAGTTTCAATTTCACTTCAAAAGATTATACTCCATTAGTTCCTACATCAAATGATCAGATTTGGGTAAACAGATGGACATTCGGTGACAAAACTATTTTTACCATTTATAGTATCATTCCGGAAGGGTTTAAAGATTATTTATTTGAAGCCAAACCCGCAGAAGGATTTCATTATGTTGATCTCTGGCATCATAAATTGCTTGAACCAGAATTCTTCGACAGTAAGTGGTGGATAGAAGCAGAGACGAATTCCTTCGATAAAAAATGGCTGGGCACAAACAATGAAGCAGAGATAGATTGCATCGCCCGACTACCCGTAATTATAAGTGCAAAATTGAATGGAGACGAATTGGAATTGTCTTCAACTAAAGGAGACAGGATCCGTATTTGGGCAGGCAGGCCTGACTATTCAAAACAAGCGCTTGAATTAAAACCGGGAAAACATAGGCTCCGGTTGAGTGAGCAATTCGGAAGATTCGAGGGCGATTTCATCATTCAATCAATGCAAGATGGAATCTTGCTCGATGAAACCATTGTTTCAATTAAACCAGGAACTTTCAGAAGGATCAGCAGCTCATCTGCGTACAATCAATCAACAAATAAATCATCAACTCCGCCGGTAGGAATGGTATTAATCCCAAAAGGGAAATTCAAATTCAAAGAAAGTCATGGTGATGAATTCATACCCTACCCAATGCAGGATGTGGATTCAGTCTTTGATATGCCTGCTTATTTTATGGACAGGCACCCGGTAACTAACGGGCAATTCCTGCAATTTCTAAATGCAACTAAATACAAGCCATCGGACCCGGGAAATTTTTTAAAGCATTGGATAAATGGAAGGATCCCGAAGGGAATGGAAAATTATCCTGTTGTTTACGTGAGTTATGAAGATGCCAAAGCTTATTCGAAATGGACTGGTAAGCGATTACCAACAGAAATAGAATGGCAATATGCTGCTCAAACAGAAGCATTGAATGAATGGCCATGGAAACAAACGACGCCGGTTACACGAAAAGAGGAAGTGATCACCGAAAGCCTTACAGTTACTTCAATTGAAGGCATTGATCCAGACTTCTGCAACCTGGGTGATGGAAAATTATATCCGGTAGGGAAGTATCCAAAGGGAGCCAATCCAAACGGACTGCAGGACCTCGTCGGTTGTGTTTGGCAATTGACAAACGACGAATACATTAATGGGTCCTATCGCTATATCATATTAAAAGGCGGAAGTTATTTCAAACCCTCCAGCAGTTGGTGGTATGTTCAAAGCGGCCCGAGGGAATTGCATTACCGGCAGTTTCTTTTAAGAGTATCGCAGGGTTTTGAGAGAAATGGTACGGTTGGATTTAGGTGCGTCTACCCCCCAACCCCCTAAAGGGGGAGTAATAAAGAATCTAAACCCGTAGAGCCATTAACAAAACAGAGATTTTATTTTCAATTAGTTTGATTGACCTAGGTTCCCCATTTAGGGGGACAGGGGGTGTTGGGGGTCGGGGCGTAAAAAGAAAAATCCCGGATTTTACTCCGGGACTCTTCAAAAACGTTTGTACGAAACCTTAACAACGCGGACGGTTAATCATAGAAACATTTTCGTTCCTAAGGAAATGGATCCCGATTGATATCGGTGATGGAAATTGGATTTTTTAACCTTGTTGATTTCTTTGATACCGAACCTTGGTTTTTCTGGATAATGGCTTGGTTTCTCAGGATAATGGTTCTTGGTTTTTCTGGATATTGTTCCCGATGTTATCGGGATGGTTTTTCTAGGATTGGAATCCCTTTTTATCGGGAGGTTTTTGCATTTGGATATTGGCTGTCCGTGTATCAGTGATTCAACGATACAAACATAATAAGCATTGGCCTGGAGTACAATCGCACTAATGCCCGATTAATTTCATTCATGATTTACCGGGTTTTTCGTAAAAACCCCATCATTTAACAGGTAAACTTCCCTCCCAGCGCGGGACTTCACTTAAACGCCTTATATTTAACGCATAAAATCCTCATCATTAACCCCATAACTTATGGTTTTTGAAAATAAAGTGGTCCTGATAACCGGGGGAAACAGGGGTATCGGGAAGGCAATCGCCCTCAAATTGGCTAGTGAAGGGGCTCATATAGCCCTTGTAGGAAAGACAGTAGAACCCCATCCCAAGCTTGAAGGTACTATCTACACTGCCGCGGAAGAGATAGCAAAAGCAGGCCCTGGAAAGGTCTTGCCATTACAAGGAGATATCCGCCATGAAGAGAGTATAAAACAGGTCGTCAAAACAACAGTTGACACCTTTGGCCATATAGATATTCTTATAAACAATGCCAGTGCAATCAGCCTGACGCCAACCGAACAGACCGAAGCTAAGCGATGGGACCTGATGCATGGCATCAATGTTCGGGGCACATTTTTCATGTGTAAAGAGGCCATACCACATTTAAGAAAGGCAAGAAATCCGCATATACTCAATTTATCTCCTCCCCTGAACATGAACTCACATTGGTTTTCCATGCATCTTGCCTATACTACAAGTAAGTATGGAATGAGCATGATCATATTCGGACTGGCGGAGGAATTAAAATCCCAACGGATTGCTGCAAATGCTTTGTGGCCAAAAACAACGATCGCAACAGCTGCAGTTCAAAATTTATTAGGTGGAGAATTTCTGATTCAAAGAAGCCGAAAACCGGATATCGTGGCCGATGCTGCTTTTCATATCCTTCAAAGGCCCTCTTATGAATGCACGGGTAATTTTTTCATTGATGAAGAAGTATTGCAAAAAGAAGGTGTTACCGATTTCACGCATTATGCGATTAATCCAGAACAGAAGTTGATGCCAGATTTGTTTCTTTAGAGCTTGAAAGGGAATTTGGAGTTAGGGATTGGGAATTAGGATTTCAATGAGTCACTAGATAATTTTAAACCCCAATTCCCAATATCCAATTCCTAATTCCATTTGATCAACTACTCAAACTGCACCAATTCCCTCTTCAACGCTTTCAGCAAGCTGAAAATATGCGCCATTTCAATAAGCAATACTGTTATTATTGCCAGCCAGATATACCAGGGAATATCTATAATGGTTTTAACAGGAATGGCTTCGCTATTGGCATACCATCTATAAAAGGTAATTCCTGCCGTAAAGCCGACCACCAGGAAGGATAATAAGGAATAAAAGATCTTCAGGAACATCACTTTGATTGATGTATAACCAATCTTGATGTTTTCGAATATTGCTGCGGGAACGATCAGCAGAAATGCAACCCAATTCCAGTTAGTACCGATCCAGTCATGCATAAAACCGGTCAATAAAATGATTAGTACAATCGCTGTGAGACTCCATGGAAATAAAAGGAAGAACCCAGGTTTGTTCGGAATAGATCTAACAGTAGCCATGTATATTTTAGATTTTACGTCATTCCCGACTAGATCGGGAATCTAATTTGCTATTTACAATTTACGATTTTTCTTTCCTGACTAATATTTTTCAATTCTAACGGGAACATTTAAATCAAGTAATTTGTGAATTCAATTATGATTAAGATGAGAAAACACCTATTCATGGCATTGATCCTGCTTTTTAATCTATCTATTCTTTGGGCGCAAAAAAAGCCGGCTGCAGATCCGGGAGATAAGCTAAAAGACCAGGTGTCGAAAAATATCGATGCCGATTACGATGTCTATAAGAAAACCGCGTTGCAAATCTGGGAATATGCGGAAGTGGGATATAAGGAAATGAAAAGCTCGGCACTTTTGCAACAATTATTAAGAGATAAAGGATTTACAGTTGAAACGGGCGTAGCCGAAATACCTACAGCCTTTGTTGCAACCTATGGAAGCGGGAAGCCGGTGATTGGGATACTTGCCGAATTCGATGCATTGCCAGGTTTATCACAGGAAGCTTCGCCCGATAAGAAATCTATTGCGGGAAAAGATGCGGGTCATGGTTGCGGACATCATTTGTTTGGTACGGCATCGATAGCCGCGGGTATAGAAATCAAAAAATTGATTGAAGAGAAAAAATTCCAGGGTACAATAAAAGTATTCGGTTGTCCTGCAGAGGAAGGTGGAAGCGGCAAAGTATATATGGTGCGTGCGGGATTATTTAATGATGTAGATGTTGCGATTCACTGGCATCCGGGTAACGACAATTCAGTAACGATGACGAGTGCATTGGCGAATAAATCTGCCAAATTCCGCTTTCATGGAATTTCTGCACATGCCGCGGCATCTCCTGAAAAAGGGAGATCTGCATTGGATGGAGTAGAAGCCCTGGATTATATGGTAAACATGATGCGGGAACATATACCGCAGGAATCGAGGATCCATTATGTAATTACAAACGGAGGTAGAGCGCCGAATGTAATTCCCGATTTCGCTGAAGTATATTATTATGTTCGTCATCCGCAGAAAGACATCGTGAAGCAGATTTTTGATCGGGTTGTAAAAGCAGCTGAAGGGGCGGCGATGGGTACAGGTACTACAATGGACTTTGAAATTATTGGCGGAACACATGATCTTTTATTAATCCGATCACTGGCGGAGTTAGCGCAGAAGAATCTTGATAGAGTCGGTGGAGTTACTTATACTAATGAGGAAATCGAATTTGGGAAAAAGATCCAGGCTTCATTAGGGTTTAATGTTGATCCAATTGAATCGGCGAAAAATATCAAACCATTGAGAATCGATATGAATGCAGGCGGTGGATCAACTGATGTGGGTGATGTTAGCTATGCTGTACCTACAGTTGGAATCCGCATTGCTACCTGGATTCCCGGCGTTCCTGGTCATAGCTGGCAAGCTGTGGCTTGCGGTGGAACGGAGATCGGAACGAAAGGAATGCAGGTTGCTGCAAAGACAATGGCAATGACGGCGATTGATCTGTTCACAAATCAATCGAATATTCAGAAAGCAAAAGAGGAATTTGTGAAGATGAAGGGTGATTATAAATATGAAGCCTTGTTGGGTAATAGAAAGCCCGCTTTGAATTATAGAGATTGATATTTAGCTTCGAGCTATTGAGCCTCGAGCCACGAGCATTTTGTTCGAAGGGCATAGCTCGAAGCTCAAGGCTCACAGCTCTTTCTCCGGCCGCATTTGAGGAAATAATAAAACATCCTGTATCGAAGGCTGATTCGTCATCAACATTGCTAATCGATCGATGCCTATTCCAATACCGGAGGTGGGAGGCATGCCGTATTCCAATGCACGTAGGAAATCATGATCAATGAACATCGCTTCATCATCCCCTCTTTCCATTAATCGGGACTGCTCTTCAAATCTTTCGCGTTGATCAATTGGATCATTTAATTCACTATAAGCATTTGCAATCTCTTTTCCATTGATCATTAACTCGAATCGTTCAACAAGACCGGCTGTCTTACGATGCTTTTTGGTCAATGGACTCATTTCAACGGGATAGTCCATTATGAAAGTGGGTTGAATAAAATTTGCTTCACATTTTTCACTGAAGATCTCATCGATGAGTTTTCCTTTGCCCATGCTGGGTTCGTTATGAACCTGCAATTCTTTGCACAGCTTTCTCAACTCATCTTCATTCATCTTGCTCACATCCTTTCCTGTTGTTTCTTTGATTGCATTGAAGATCGTTACGCGTTTGAATGGAGCTTTGAAATCAAGTTCTTTGTCACCTACTTTCACTTTCGTTGTGCCGTGTAATGCCAACGCGACTTTTTCTATTAACTGCTCAGTAATCTCCATCATCCAGAAATAATCCTTATACGCTGTATACCATTCCAGGATGGTGAATTCAGGGTTATGCGTCCGATCCATTCCTTCATTGCGGAAGTTGCGGCTAAATTCATATACCCAATCAAAACCACCAACGATCAATCTTTTTAAATAAAGCTCATTGGCTATCCGCAGATAAAATGATGTATCCAGTGTATTGTGATGTGTGATAAATGGGCGCGCTGCCGCACCGCCAGGAATAGCTTGCAAAACCGGTGTGTCCACCTCCAGTGCTCCGTGTTCATTCAGGAATTCGCGCATGGTGTTGAGCATCTTCGTGCGCTTCACAAATACATCTCTTATCTGGGGATTCACGATCAGGTCTGCATATCGCTGACGATAGCGAAACTCGGGATCGGTTACTGCATCAAAAGTTTCTCCTTCCTTTTCTTTTACTACAGGCAAAGGCTTGAGCGATTTCGATAACAAAACAATTTCTTTAACATGCACCGAAGTCTCACCGGTCTTTGTGGTGAATACAAATCCCTTCACACCGATAATATCCCCGATATCGATAAAGTGTTTCCAAACTTTATCGTAAAAGTCTGGGATATCATCTTTCTTAAGATAAAGTTGAATTTTCCCGCTACTATCCTGCAAAACCGAAAAAGACGCCTTACCCATATCTCGTATACTCATAATCCTTCCCGCGAGGGTAACCGATGAAAAGTCGGCCTTATTCTCCTCACCTTTATAATGTTGCTTGATATGAGCCGCGGTCGTGTCAACCGGGTATAGCTCTGCCGGATAGGGATTGATCCCCAGTTGTTCCAACCCCTTTAATTTCTCGCGTCTGATTATTTCCTGCTCGGATAAATGCATGTTAAACAATTGTTTTTCGCCGGATTCGTTAGTCCTTATGGTATTAAATGGCTGCAAAAATAATGGATTTAACGGGTCAATAACACCAGCCCGGCTATTTGGACGGGGCCAGGCCTTTAGTTGGTCAAAGATTTGCATAACTAACTTAAAATACTCTTTGTATGCGCCAAATTCTATTCATCCTAAGCACGTTTATTGTTTTCAGCAGTTGCGATACACTTTCAAACCTTCCGGGAATAAACTCACCGGTATCCGAGGCCGAAGCAAGCCAGGGTATTCGTGAAGCATTGAGCCAGGGAGTTTCGTCGGCGATACTCGATCTCAATCGCACTGATGGCTTTTTCGGCAATCAGGCTTATAAACTTTTCCTCCCAAAGGATGCCGAAAAGATTGAAAGCACATTGCGAAAATTGGGAATGGGTAAACAAGTGGACAAAGCTATCCTTCAAATCAATCGTGCCGCTGAAGACGCGGTAGGAACTGCAAAACCAATCTTTGCTGATGCAATTCGTCAAATGACGATTACTGACGCACTCAATATTGTAAAAGGCGAGAAGAATGAGGCCACAAATTATTTCCGTGATAAAACGAGAGATAAATTGGTTGAAGCATTTACTCCATCGATCAAGCGTTCACTTGATAAGATGGAAGCTACAAGATATTATGGCGATATCGTTACACTCTATAATAACCTGCCCACAACTTTCAACAAGATAAATCCTGACCTGGCAAACTATGTAGTTGGGAAATCCACTGATGCATTATTCAATGAAATTGAAAAAGAAGAAGCAAATATCAGGGAGAATCCTGTTGCGAGAACAACGGAGATACTGAAGAAAGTTTTCGGTAGCAGATAGGCAAGAGGCAAATTAAACACCCAAGCAAGATATTTAAGTAAAGAACACCGGAAGTGCGGGGTTTTATATTTTATTTCATCAATGTCTTTGAGAACAGTGGAATGCAGATTTATCGCGTATATGGTGCGATAAGTCGAAAGCTTTCTTTAATTAATAAGTCTCGAAAATCCAATTCAACAGAAGAACAGATGAACAAGGAATGATCAATTTCCATCGGACGGTTCGTTAGCCCATATTTTAAATGGAAAAGCCGTCCGATCTACATTGATCATTCCTTGTTCATCTGTTCTTCTGTTGAATTGAGGATTCGAGACTACAAACCGCGGCAAGGCTTGCGATACTTGAGAATTAAAATTTAGAGAATAGTTCCATAAACTCCTGCCTCCTGCTGCGTGAGATCCCAATAGAAGCTCCATCATCCATGATGACGTATCCTCCTTCTCCCCGAACAAATTTTTTGATATGATTGATATTTACCAGGTAGGAATTGTGAATGCGGAAAAGTAAGGGCCGTTTAGCGTTTAAAACGTCGAATAAAAAGATTCGGTTGCCTATTGCCCATTGCCTATTGCTTATTGCTCGCTTGTGTATTAACAAAAAACTCCTCCGCGCCTTTTCTTCCGTTGTCTACCAGCAGATCTTTATCCTTATCGGTCATTTTTCTTACTCTCGGTGAGAGATTACCATCGCTCACATAAATAGTGCGGTTGCGTTCATATGCTTCCGTGTTGCGATGATTCAGCGTACGCATCATCATAGTACCAAAAGCATGGGTAAAGCCGTTGAACGTATTAATAGTAAAAGGCGCAATAGAATCATTTTTGTGCCGGTAAAGATCGATCTGTTCGGGTCTCTCCAGTTTTATTCCAAGTGTTTGCTGATTTAGAATTACGGAATCACATTCCAATGGATTCCCATTGGGGTCCAAACACCTATCAAAGATTGTAATCGGGTAGTTAGCAACAAATCCTCCATCGATCATTACCGAATAATATGTATTGGGTTTCGGGTCTTTTTCCGGTAAATAGTTGCTGTCAAGAAAAACTGGTTTATAATAAAACGGAATGGCAGCACTGATACGCACTGCAGTTTTAAGTGGAAAACCGGGGGTTGAACTGTATGAAAAGACTTCAACTCTTTGTTGAGTCAGGTTTGTACCCGTACAATAGAATTCTTTGAACTGCGGATAAGTTCCTCGCAAAGCTTGCAATCCTTCAAAGGTGAGACCGGGATTTCCCGTCTTTAATTCAATCAGCTCACCTAACCATTCTTCCAATCGATCACCAGCATAGATGCCAAAATAATTCCTTATCCGCTTATATTTTCCCAACAATCCTCCACGACCGTCATTGAATTTTTGAAACTTTATATTTCGCAGAATGGAATCAATTTCTGTTGCTTTGTAGTCAAGACTGATCAATAGCGCTGCAATTGCCCCGGCTGAAGTTCCGGCCGTTCTTTCAACCTGGGAAAGAATATTCTTTTCTTCGAGAACCTTAATCGTTCCTGCATAGGCAAGTCCTCTTATTCCTCCACCTTCAAAAACGAGATTTTTGTAAACTGACTGACTATTAACCGCGGTCACAACAAGACAAAGTAGAAACAACACATATCGCATTACCGAAAGGTAAGTATCCTAATCTGAAAGTTTTATTAAAACAAACAGCTCTTCTGGGGAATTTTATAGGCAGGTAAGGGCTCAGCTGGCTTATCGCCTTACCTCGTAAATTGTAAACGTTCCATTTTTGATCACAATGGTTTGATTGTTCTTATTACTAAGCGTGAGGGAAAACGTCCCGGTTATATCACAAACATCATACTCGATATACCCACCAAATACAAGATCAGGTACCTTTTTGTGTTTGCAGTTAGATGTAGAATAGTTTATACTTCCTGAGCTATAGAAATATACCTTGACCGAATCGATAGGATTTTCATTATTGAACAGAACACATCCGGGTTTTTGAGCTATGAGTTGTTGACCTGTTGGATTGAGATATGCGCAATTGTTACTTAACGATGAATTCCTGTAAAAATAAATATGCCCTCCGAATAGATCTTCTCGATTTAGGAGTATCCCATCAAATGAACTATTGGATAACATGTAACCGCCGATATTCGACCCGCTGTATTTTTTTCCATTATAATCAAAGCTGAATTTTGGGGCGTTATCCGGGTCCTGGGGTTCATTTTTCTTACTGCAACTGAATAGGACTACAATAGCTGAAATAACGGTGAGCAGCCTAAACATAAGATAGGTTTGTTATTTAAAGATAAGTCGGGGATTGCCGGTTCCCGTAAACGGATTGCTTAAATAAAAGTAAAAATCAGGTCGCCGAGCTAAGCAAGACCTGCCAGGCCTCGGTTACTTTACCCTGGTTAAGCAATTTTGCTGCATAACGATGCAGCTCTTTTTCCATCTCATCGGGGTTCACTGAGAAGTATTGAACGATTTGTTTCAGATGTGCATCATCGAAAGAGGGATCGATATTCGGGTAGTCATGTGCATTAGCAAGCTGTCCGAGGTGGTTCCCGGTAAGTATTTTACTGTTACGAATAGTTTCTGGTAATGCATCGATACCGATTCCCAATTTCACATTGGGTTTTTCTACTTCAAAAAGATTGGATTCATCTACTCTGCAATACCAGTTCCCACCCAGTCTTGCAACATGATGAAGTTTACGCTGATCGATCATCTTCTGTTCATTCAGAATAGATTCGTCAATGTGCATCCGTATCACCTCACATAAAACAAGGTTTCCCGAACCACCAATATTTCCCAATGGTTTTACTTCAAGCACCCTGCACTCCATTTTTACTTTGCTTTCTTTTACCATTGGCGGTCGGATCAATGTTGAGGGTTCTTGCGTAAATCCGGCCTTTATGAATTCGCTTGTGCCTTTAGGATATTCACAGCTTGAAAGAGATACCTGTTGTACCATTTCGTAATCCACTATATTAATTGCAACCTCCGGTATCTCTAAAATGTTTTGAAGAGTGTGCTTTGTCGTATTGTCTCGTATCCTTCTTGATGGGGAGAATACTACGATAGGAGGATTAGTAGAAAATAGATTAAAAAAACTAAATGGACTGAGATTAATATTCCCTTCGTTATCTATGGTAGAAGCAAAACAAATCGGCCTCGGGCCAATTGCGTGTTGTAAATAGTTTTGTTTATCTATTGGCTGAAGATCTCCTAAATCTAAAATCATCAATTCTTCTTTTTCTTCAATATTGAAAAATCATCTTCGTCTTTAATTATGTAATTACTTAGTACGCCCAATCCATCTATTTCCAACTCTACTAAATCTCCTTCCTTTAACCATTGTTCCTTGTAATATGGATCGTTCAATTTGCCGGTTCCATTCAATTCAAGAAAACAACCAGTACCAACCGTGCCGCTACCAATAATATCGCCCGGATAAAGATCAGCACCATATGAGGCACGCTCAATTATTTCGGCAAAGGTCCAGTCCATATCGCCAATATTTCCATCGCTTACCTGAATTCCATTCACGCGGCACTGCATTCGAAGATTCCAGGCTTTTCCTTTATGCCCTTCCTTGGCAGGTATTTCAAATTGTTCCAGCTCATCCAACGTCACTAATGCAGGCCCAACTGCAGTAGCAAAATCTTTTCCCTTTGCAGGCCCGAGGTTCAATAGCATTTCCTCCATTTGTAATGTTCTTGCACTAAGATCATTCATGATCAACAATCCGCCGATGTATTGATCTGCTTTTTCCGCTCGAATATTCCTTCCCTGTCTCGCTATAACAATTGCTGCTTCCAGTTCGAAATCTAGTTTTTCAAAATGATCTGGCATGCAAACGATATCACCAGGCCCCTGAACACTATGGTGATTGGTGAAATAAAAGATTGGATACTGATCAAATTCGGGAATCATTGGAGCATTTCGGTTCCTCCTTGCAGCAGCCACATGTTGACGAAATGCATATCCATCCCGGCAACTCGTGGGGAAAGGAATAGGAGATAACAATTGAACGGATTCGATAGGAATTCCTTTATCCTTATCGATCTTTCCTTCTCTCACCATAATCTCTCCACCCATTGCCATGGGCAATGCATCGTCCCAAAAATTCAGGAACATACTCATGTTATGCGGTAGTTCGGGATGTAATCTTTCCATATCGAATAATAGTCCGTCGATATACGCCGCCAGGCGATCATGTCCTTCCTGTAGATACGATACAAGTTTCATTATGTAATATTAAGGACACGCAAGATAATTGTTAGTATCTTAATCTCATGAAGTATGCTTTGCTGTTCATGTTCATTATCCCTGGATTTACTAACCAGAAACAGGAAACAGAAAGCTGGATCCGTATCAATCAATTGGGATATAAGCCTCATGGAATTAAAGTTGCAGTGTGGTGCAGTAAGAACGCGGAGAAGATTGATAAGTTCACCATTATCGATGTGCTAAGCGGACAAATGGTTTATGAAAATAAGGTCAGCAATTCATACGGTGCCTATGGACCTTTTGCTCAAACCTATCGACTTGACTTCACTGCATTCAGCAGTTTCGGAAGATTTGTTATCCATGCCGGAGGAGTTTCCTCCCCGCCATTTACTATTTCAACTGAAGTCTATAAAGGCGGGGCTGACTTTTGTCTACGTTATATGCGCCAGCAAAGAAGCGGATTCAATCCTTTTTTAAAAGATAGTTGTCATACGCATGATGGATATACGATCTATGGTCCAATGCCAGACAGTACATATATTGATGTGAGCGGAGGATGGCATGATGCAAGTGATTATTTACAATATGTGGCCACATCGGCAAATGCAGTTTATTCCCTGCTTGCAGCTTATCGGGATTTTCCCGCCGTTTTTAATGATTTGCACCAGGCAAATGGATTAGAATCAAAAAATGGAATTGCAGACGTGTTGGATGAAGCGAGATGGGGACTGGATTGGTTGCTTAAAATGCATCCCAGGGATGATTGGATGTTTAACCAGTTAGGTGATGATCGTGATCATATGGGTATGCGTATTCCAAAAGAGGATTCATTTTATGGAAAGGGATTTGAACGTCCTGTTTATTTCTGCACGGGCAAGCCGCAAGGTGTAATGAAATACAAAAACCGCGCAACGGGAATCGCCTCAACCGCAGGAAAATTCAGTAGCGCTTTTAACCTGGGGGCTACAATGTTTCAACAAAAAGATAAAGATTATGCAGAAAAGTTGAAACGAAGAGCCTTGTCAGCCTACCAATTAGGCCTGAAGAGTCCGGGTGTTTGTCAAACTGCACCCTGCAGGGCTCCATATTTTTATGAAGAAGATAATTGGTCGGATGATATGGAGCTTGCGTCCGCATTTTTTAGAAAAGACGGTAATAAAGATTACTTTCAGAAAGGATTCGAATTCGCGCGAATGGAAAAGATCAGCCCCTGGTTAGGTGCGGATACTGCCCGGCATTATCAATGGTATCCATTTATTAACCCCGGCCACTATGAAATGGCAAGGCAGTTGCAGGGCAAGGAGCAACAGGAATTTATCGCCTATTACCGGGAAGGCATTGAAAGAGTTTATCAAAAATCAATAAAGAATGCTTTTTTCCGCGGCATTCCCTTTATCTGGTGCAGCAACAATTTAACTGTTGCTTTTGTAATGCAATGTTATTGGTACAGGCAATTAACGGGAGACCAGAAGTATGTTGAGCTTGAGCAAGCATGTTTTGACTGGTTGTTTGGCTTGAACCCCTGGGGTACCAGCATGGTGTATGGGTTGCCTTCATGGGGCGATACTCCGGTTGATCCCCACTCAGCTTTTACACATCTAAAAAAATATCCTATTGATGGTGGTCTTGTTGATGGTCCGGTGTATGGAAGTATATATGGCAACCTGATCGGCATCACTTTATATGAACCCGACGAGTATTCGCAGTTTCAAAGCAAACTGGCAGTTTATCATGACGATTATGGCGATTATAGCACGAACGAGCCTACCATGGATGGGACAGCCTGGCTGATTTACCTGCTCGCTGCAAAAGATTTCGAAAATCCTGCCCGGAAAAAATGAATTTTGACATGGAATTGAAAAATTTAAGGCGCATCCGGCCTTAATTTTGTGTCTGTTATCAGTACATAAACGTGATTGAGCTATGAAATTCGAAAAGATTCACAACAAGGGGCAGGCCCGGTTATTTAAAAATCCGGCGCTTGAGATGCTAACAAAAGCTCATCCGTTGGTGATCTGGGGAATGTACATCCCCATCTTTACTTTCCTGATTTATTTAGGCGCCAACAATTATGGGATGAGTGCAAAAACCACCATTTTGGTTTTTCTTGCGGGAGCTTTTTTCTGGAGCATTTTTGAATACCTGGCACACCGTTTCATTTTCCATTTGGTAACTGAAAGTAAACTGGGTAAGCGAATTTCTTATATACTGCACGGCAACCACCACGAGTATCCCCGGGACAGGCAAAGATTGTTTATGCCACCGGTACCGAGTATAATTCTCGCGACAATCGTTTTCAGTATTATGTTCCTCATTTTGGGTAAGTACGCTTTTGCGTTTTTTCCAGGGTTTCTAATCGGTTATCTTCTTTATGGATCTATGCACTATGCTATTCACGCCTGGAATCCTCCATTCAAATGGATGAAACCACTTTGGCGCAATCATCACCTTCACCATTATAAAGATGAAGGAAAAGGATTTGGAGTAAGCAGCACTGTATGGGACCATGTATTCGGGACCATGTTTGATTTGAGGAAAGAGAAGGAAGACCACGCCAAGGTCAGCGAGCTGATGTTTGAGAAGAAGAATGCTGAAAGTATTTGAAAAAGCAGGATTCTTTCCCGAAAAATCCTTTTTTTACTACGAAGAAATGGACTGGAACGCAAGGGGTTCAGAAAGCAGGGTAGAAAATTTATTACCAGCCTGGACGCCTGATCTTCCACAACACCAATTTATTATCGAGAATTGTGGGCATTAAGGAAATGAAGATCGTAGCCACAAAACCTTAAAATTTAAAAGTTGCGCGCACAAAAACGCATAAAAGTGCTTGAATGTATCCGCCAGGGCCAGATAGGAGGGGGAGAGTCGCATCTGTTAAGTCTTGTCGAGAACATGGATAGATCCGTGTTTGATCCGGTGGTGCTTTCCTTTACCGACGGACCGATGATCAGCCGGCTGAATGACATTGGAGTAAAGACAACTGTTATTTATACAGAAAAGGCATTTGACATTCGCAAGTGGAAGAGTATCAGGAAATGGATACGCGCAGAAAATTTTGATCTCATACATGCGCACGGAAGCAGGGCCAATTCAAACATTATCTGGGCCGCAAGATCTCTTGGTATTCCCGTAGTCTACACGATCCATGGCTGGTCCTTTCACGACGATCAGAATGCATTTGTAAAAAAGATCAGGGTACTGGGAGAAAAATACCTGACTTCAAAATCAACTGTTAACATCTCAGTATCTGAATCCAACCAGGAAACGGGAAAGAAATTTTTTAACAGCTTCCGCTCTGTTGTGGTGTACAATGGTATTGATAAGAAAAAATTCAATCCCGAGAACCAGTTCAGTAATATCAGGAAAGAACTGAATATACCGGCTGGATCAATACTGGTTTTATTTCTTGCAAGGTTTACACTTCAGAAACAACCACTTGCCTTGCTGAAGGCTTTTAATGAAGCAGCCAAAAAAAATCCGAAGCTCTTCTTGCTGATGGTGGGTGATGGAGAACAAAAATCGGAGGCGATTGAAATGCTGGCCTCATTAGAATCCAATGAACGTATTCTGCTCTTGCCTTTCCGGCAAGACGTCCCCGATATTCTTGCAGCCGCTGATGTTTTTGTACTTTGTTCCCTGTGGGAAGGTCTGCCTATTGCATTGCTCGAAGCCATGGCCATGGGTAAGGCGATACTTGCTTCAAAAGTGGATGGAACGCGTGAGATTATCCGCCACAAAGAAAACGGATTACTTGTCGATACCGAAAATTTACAACAAAGCCTCGCAAACGCCCTGCTTGAAATAAGTGCTGATGAAAAACTCCGAATTGAATTGCAGCAGAATGCAAGGCAAACTGTCAGTGACAGGTTTAATGCAATTACGATGACCAGGGAAATAGAAAAAATTTATCAGCAGGTAATTGCCAATTAAAAACAATTGAAAGAAACAGGAATTTGAAACAAGAACAGAATAGTCCTCTATGCGTGCAGCCTTTCAGGTTATCCTTCTTCGTCAATTTTGAGGGAACAAATAGCGATACGTGCGGTGCACCTTATCCTTTTTCGCGCCAGCGGCTTCATGTATCGCCATCATTTTAGTGTTAAAATCACCGACCCAGGACAATTCAACACCAGTATAAGTATTTTTTGGAATAACTTCTTCTCTCAGGCAACGGATCAGTGCTGATTCAATGCCTTTGTTCTGGTATTTCTGTTTGCATCCCATAACAATAACCCTTAATCGTTCTACAGTTACCATTTTGCGATACCAAAGGAATTTAAGTTTTCCGAGGAAATTAAGACGACCATCTACATGTTTCAACCATTGGTTTACGTCGGGTATACAAACCAGGAATGCTATTGGTTCTTCTTCATAGTAGGCGAACCAGATAATTCGTTCTTCCATGATCGGCTTAATTTGCCGAAATGATTCTTTTACCGTTGCGATGTCCAAATTTGAATGTCCTTCGAAATCTCTCCACGCATCATTGTAGATCTGGCAAAAATCATGAGCAAATTTTTCAAACTCATTTTTAGAAAATGGCCTGAATTGATAGCCTGGTTTTTTCATCACCCAGTCGGAAATTTTTACCATGCGCTCGCTCATATCCGTTTTTACATTGATGAAATTCGTCAGCTGGTCGTAGCCTTTTTCAAATCCATAGGATTCGAAAAGTTCTTTATAATAAGGAGGATTATAACTCATTCCTAAACTCGGTGGTTTAAAACCATCGATCAATAGACCCCAGAATTTGTCATTTTCTCCGAAATTAATCGGACCATCCATTGCTTTCATTCCGCGTTCCCTTAACCAATTCTTGCCAACATCAAAAAGTAAATGAGCTGCTTTTTGATCATTGACGCATTCGAAAAACCCAATACCACCTGTGGGCTGTTCGTATTTATCAGCCTTCTTATTATTGATAAATGCAGCGATCCTTCCAATTACTTTACCGCTATCATCCTGGAGTATCCAACGAGTGCATTCACCGTGTCGAAAATAAGGGTTGCGATGTGGGTCGAAGATGGCTTCTATATCGTTTTCGAGTGGAGCAATATAATTAGGATCTCCTTTGTATAGTTTTCGTGGGAAGCTGATAAATTGTTTTGAAGTTTTCTTATCATGTATCTCGACCAGGGTCATGAGGGCGAACTTATGAATTATTCACCATTTTTCGTCTTCTGGTATATCGCCAAAAGTTTTGTTAATATCTCTTGAACTCAGCTTTTCTTTTTGGCGTTCAATGATCAAATGAGTAATCAGGATTGCAGCGTCTGTCCCAGGCTGGGATTTCAGGAGTGATTTTAGTTTTTCTTCACTTACATCAATCCTGTACAGAATATTCAATAGTGCGTGAAAATCCTTTTGAAGCAATTCATTGATGCGATCGATTATTAATCGGATGTTTTCGTTCTCATCAGCTTTCGCTACGATTCCAAGATCATTTGCAATCTTAAGTATGGCCTGGTCTTCGTTCATTCAATACGCAAGCTATCGTTTATTACGCATTGCCGTTTTTACAAGGTTGACAAGGTTGACAGGGTTGATAAGGATTGAAATCTAGTTTTTTTGTCCAACCAGTCAATCTTCTAAAATTTCTCCATGATACCAAGCCCAAACAATGCGAAATCATATTTCACCGGATCTTTAGGATCCAACTCACGCAAATTACTCGTTAGTTCAAGGGCTGCCTCCCAATCAATCTGTTTTCTCTTTAATAATTCAAAATGTTTTGCCACACGGGCAACATGTACATCAACCGGGCAAACTAACTGAGATGGTGAAATAGTATTCCAGATTCCAAAGTCTACTCCTTTATCATCTTTTCTTACCATCCAGCGCAGAAACATATTTAACCGTTTGCAGGTGGAATTTTGTTGGGGAGATGCAATATGTTTTTCCGTTCTTCTCAAATGCTCACGAGAAAAGAAATAATCCTTGAAACCAGTCAATCCATTCTCAGTTGTTGCATCTTTGCTATTAAAATTTATTGTAAACGCAGTTTCCAATGAAGCGTATTTGGAGTAATGATGCCGGAGAAATTCGATGAAGTAATAGAGATCGTCTTCCCTGAACGTTCGATGCTTAAATCCTTCGAGACCTCTTAATTCATTCTGACCAGCGTTCAGAATAAAATCATAAGGCGCATTATCCATGCGCTTGAGGAGATCTTTCGATTTATCAATAATGGTTGACCGCTTTCCCCACGAAAAAACCGCGGCGAAGAATCCAGCGATCTCGATATCCTGTTTTTGGCTGAATCGATGAGGTATGGAAACCGGATCTTCTTTTATAAAGGAAGGTTGATTATAAGCTTCCACCTTTCCATTGAGAAATTCAATCAGCTTTTTTTGCACTGCTATCGATTTACTATCCGATTGCCTGCTTGAGATCAAAAATAAGATCTTCCGGATCTTCAACACCAACGCTGAGGCGGATAAGTGAATCAGTCAACCCATTCTTTATTCGTTCGGCTTTTGGAATAGAAGCATGAGTCATGGACGCGGGGTGATTAATCAGCGATTCAACACCACCTAGACTTTCCGCCAGGGAAAAGAGTTTTGTTGATGACAATAGCTTCATTGCAGTTTCTACACGATCATCCAGTAAAGTAAAGCTGAGCATCCCTCCAAAATCACGCATTTGCTTTTTTGCTATACAATGGTTGGGATGATCTTCGAAGCCTGGCCAATAGACTTTACCAACTTTCTTATTTTCTCTTAGCCAATGGGCAATAATTTTACCATTTTCACAATGAGCCTTCATTCTTAAGTGAAGCGTTTTAATTCCTCTCAGAACCAGGAAGCAATCCATTGGTCCAGGTACTGCACCGCAACTTTTTTGAAGGAAATACAGTTTTTCCCGCAGCTCGCTACTATTCATTGAAAGAGAACCCTGGATTACATCACTATGTCCTGCTAAATATTTTGTAACTGAATGCATCACGATATCGGCGCCAAGATCCAATGGATTTTGCAGATAAGGTGAAGCAAATGTATTATCGACGCACACCAATATATTTTGCCCTTTAACCAAATTAGTTACCGCTTGTATATCGGTAATATTCATCAACGGATTGGTTGGAGTCTCCAGCCAGATCAATTTTGTCTTATTATTAAGTACAGCTTTAATATTATCAATTTGGGTCATATCCACATAGTGGAATTTGATACCGAATCGTTCAAATACTTTAGTAAATAATCGATATGTACCACCATACATATCATTACCGCAGATCACTTCGTCTCCAGGGTTCAATAATTTGATCACTGCATCGGTGGCTGCAACGCCGCTACCGAAAGCCAGTCCATACTTGCCATTTTCAATTATTGCCAATGCATCTTCCAGTGCTTTGCGTGTCGGATTTTGTGAACGGGCATACTCATAGCCTTTATTTTTACCCGGTGCTTCCTGAACATAAGTGGAGGTTTGATAAATAGGGGTCATAATTGCACCTGTCGATGGATCAGGTTCCGCACCAGCATGTATATATTTTGTAGCAAGTTTCATATTCCATTCTTTTTTATGCAATGCAAAGATGAGAAATTAAAAATCATCCGGTAGTGTACATATATTTCCGTCTATCGCACCACGTTTACAGTTTAACAGAAGCTTAACCGACCCGATGTATCATTCACGCAATATCAACCAAACCCGCTACCAGACTGCATTTGACAGGATCGCATACATAATAAAAATCATAACATATGCGAAAATCTTCGTACTTGAGAAAAATTCTTTTTCCAGTCCTACCAATTCAATTGACTTGAGATATTATGAATAGTAAATTAGACTAACAATGAAACTTGATTGATCACTATAATTTAAAGCCATGAAAAAGTTAATGTCAATTATTAGTTTATGTCTTTTGACGGTTGTTGCGTTAGCAGACCCAAATGAAAAAGTACTTCGTTCATTCAAAGAAACCTTTAGTGCAGCCCAGGATGTTAAATGGGAAGAGTATTCTTCACATTACTCTGTTTCCTTTTCTTATTCTGGTATTCGCTCAAAGGTCAACTACGACAAAGATGGAATAATGCTGAGTTCAATTCGGTATTATGATCCAGCATTGCTTCCTACAAATATTTTAAACAAGCTTAAGAAGGAGCAAACAAAAAGAAAGCTTTATGGAGTTACCGAAGTTGCGGTAGGTGACGAAGTCGTATATTTTGTAAAATTACACGACGACAAACATTGGATCACGCTTCGTATTGACGCGCAAGGAAACAGCGAGGTGTATGAGAAATACAGGAAAGCGTAAATGAACAGGGTTCACTGGTTGATTGGTTGATTAGTTGACTAGTTCATCTGTTCTTCTGTTCAAGCAGGGTACCTGCGACAAGATATCTCCAGTCAAATCCATCAGCCGCATATGCACTATGCGGCTGAATTTTTTTATGCAGTGTTTCTTCTTTTAGTATCCTTTCTTTTACTAATACTTGCTTCGCCTGCCTGATTCGTTCCTGTAACTTTTCATTTTTCATCCAGCTTTCCTGTGGAGGTTCAAATCCGGTCTTGTCTTTTCGCCAGGTGATCTCATCAGGAAGTGAAGTCTCCATTGATTTTCGGAGCAACCATTTCGTCCAGCCATTCTTTATTTTGAAGGAAGAAGGAAGAGTAATCAGGAATTCAGCGAGTTTGTGATCGAGAAAGGGCAATCGCAATTCGCGACCATGTGCCATAGAATTCCTATCCGCATAGCGCAGCAGTTCACCCAGCCAGGGGCCAAGAGCATTGTAAAGGAGTGTATCGCCTAATCCCTTTGCCATTGGCTTATAGATAAGGGATTGATCAAAAAAGGTTTTTTTGTATTCTTCATTGAGATTCTGATTCTTCCGCATCTTTTGAATTTCGGCACTTCTTAGCCAGGAAGCGGCCGCTGCAGGAAATCTGGCTGCAAGCCTGTTTCGCCAACTCCATTCAAACCAGATTGAATTATCGCTTAAAGCGTCTACTTCTTTTTGAAAAATTGAACGGTCCTTCACTAATAGCTCCTGTAAATACCAGTGAATGTACTTGTGATAGCCTGCGAGCAATTCATCAGCACCCTGCCCATCCAAAAGAACTTTAATGTTTTGCTGCTTTGCCAATTCAAACACCTTGTATTGTGCATAAACACTGGATGAACTGATTGGTTCCTGGTGATACCCTATGAATTTATCGAGATCATTCACCAGGTCCTCGGCATTGATCGTATTGGTAAAATGTTTCAATGAGAACCGCTCAGCTACCTGCTTTGCATATCTCGTTTCATCTTTTTCATAGCCGGGGAATGATGCAGTAAAACAGGTATGACTATTGTTTGCTTCCTGCATTGATTCACTGGTTGCAACAATGGATGAACTATCCAATCCCCCGCTCAGGCTCGTCCCGATGCTCACATCAGCCCTGTGTCGAAGTTTTACAGCGGCCTGGAAAAGTTTTTGAAATTCACCTAATGCTTCTTTTTCTGAAATAGAATCCTCGCCTGTTTCAAAATCCCAATAGTTATTTATTTCAACAACAGGGTTTCCCGAATTTGAAATAAAATGGAGTAATAGATATTGTGCAGGCTTGAGCGTTTTGATTCCTTTATAAAAAGTTTGATCAGTATTTTTCCCTGATTGATACCCCAATGCGAGATAGTTCAACAACAGTTTTTCATTGACGTTGCGAGGCAATAGTGATAATAGCGCGTTAAATTCAGAAGCAAAGAAGAAATTTTCCTTACCATCAAATGAATAGTAAAATGGTTTTTCGCCAAACCGGTCCCTTGCAGCGAAAAGTTTTTTATCCTTTTCATCCCAAATGGCGAAACCAAACATGCCATTGAATCTGGGCAAGCAATTTTCTTTCCAGTGATCATAAGCAGCCAGGATAACTTCAGTATCGGATTTGGTATGGAAAGAATATCCCTTCTTACTTAATTCCGATTTTAACTCGAGGTAATTGTATAGCTCGCCATTATGTACGATGGTATAGCGATCCTGCCAATGCATTGGTTGAGCCGCTTCTTCACTAAGGTCAATTATTGCAAGCCGGCGATGGCCCAATAAAGCATTTGCAGTTGGATTGATCCATGTCTTTTCGCCATCTGGTCCGCGATGCGCCAGAGCATGCATCATTTTCCTTAGATCATCGATGCTGAATTTACCCTGATGTTTACTAATGATTCCGGCGATACCGCACATGGAGGTAAATATCGGAGTTTATTGATGGAATGAAAAACCCCGCTTTAGCGGGGTTAACTAGTTAACTGGTTTATTGGTTGACTGGTCAGAACGAGAAAGGTAATTTTATCTGTACGTCATCCCAGCCAACAACGAGGTTTGCCCCGCCGTTGCTTTTTTCGAATATCATGCTGAAGGCTTCTATTGGCTCAGAAACTTTTTCTGTTCTTACATCGATCCTTAATACATCTTTCTTCATATCGTATTGAAATGCGCCCCAGATATCTGTTTCTTTATTAAAGATAATGGTCCATTTATCCTGTAAGGGGATTGCATAGAGAGAATATCTCCCTTTCTTAAGTTTGTTTCCTCCAATTTTGACGTCTCTATAAAGCTCGATCTCGGTTGCTTCATTTGCCCCAAGCCTCCAGATCTTTCCATATTCTACCAATTCGCCATAAACGGAACGTCCATTTTTTTGCGGACGGCTGAATACAACACGCGCTACCAGGGGTTCGGTTGCCTTATTCTGGATCTTCAGGATGGGATAGTTTACAGGGTAATAAGACATATCCATTGGTGACTTATCCAATGCGGGGAATTTGTTCTGTGCAATGCCAGCCGAAATTGAAAGAAAAGTGATACAACAGGCCAGGATCAGGTGTTTCATGTGTTTGATTTAGGTTAACCGAGCAAAAATAATTGAATTGTTAGAATGATTAAGTCGCAATGGATTAATGGAAGGCTGCGTTTTTAGGTTTTTTTAACAAGTTCAGGTTCGCTCAAAGGAATGAAATATTTCCGAAGAATGTTTTTTCAGGTCGGGAAAGAAGTCGGCGTAGGTGTTTTGAAGAAGCCGGTATTGATCATTGAATAGTTTGAAAGCGGTATGGCTTTCCTTAATATAAGCGGCTCTTCGTGCCAGTCCTTCAAAACTTCTTTCGATTCCCCAGGTGTATTGATAATTATATAACCAGTTGTGTTGTTTCATATATGGAAACATTTGCCTGAAATGTTCTGGTGTGTGATTAATAGACTTTTCCAGCGAAGCATATACCCATTGGGAAAAATTCAATAGTTCGCCGTTGCCGAATTCTCCTGGATCATTTGCAAGAAAATGGTCATAAACAATATCCATAAAGGCAGAACCATATAGTCCATACTCAGCACGGAAAATCTTTTTACCTTCTTTTGTTGCAGGATGTGCATCAGTAAAAGTATCAATCGCTCTATGAAGCGTGATACCTTCCTGTATTCTTGATGAATATTCAAATTTTCTTTTTCCCTTTACAAAATCGCTGATAAGATTACCTACGAGTATCTCAGGGTCTTTGAAAGATAAATATGCATGTGCGAGATAATTCATTGTTTGAACAAATATCCAAAGATATTTTCTTTGATCAGGTCCATCCCCGATAGTGGTAATAGTAAGATTCCGGATTTCAAACCAACTTGCGCATTGTTTGTTATTAATAATATGATGCCCTATCTGATTGCCTTGGTGTTCCTCCCGCCTCGGCGGGACGGGAATAAATATCATTAAATGCTGTATCAAAACCGAACACTTATGTTCGGTTTAAGTACAAGATTTCTAGCAAGTAACAATCCAAAAAATCACTGATCCCGGATTTCCATTTTAAGAAACGCTTAACATCGTTTAATGAAACATTTAGGCGACAGCCTGCAACCCGCGCCAGATAAGGGTTTCAGCGAATGGCACGACAAAGAATTATTTGTAAAAACTGACGCCGTTTAACTTCGCTTAACATTGCTTACCATTAGTCAATATTGGCTTGTAGCCGGCTTGTAACACTTGTAGATTTGTTGCGTCTTATTCATTGAACGCTCTTTGACATTATAAACGGATCAAATTTAGTAAGCGGTTTTGGAAAATGAACTAATCAATAAAACGACAGTTCACACAGTCAAAACAGCAGTTTATACAAAGAGTCGTTTGAGCCGGAGTTTTGTAGAGGTACATTTGCGGCGCGAATCAGAGACCTTAATCATTAAACCTTTCAATTAAAGTAAAAGCTATGAAAAAAATGTTCTTAATCCTGGTACTGGTTGCAAGTGCAATCACCCAGACCGTTTCCGCGGCGGACGACAAAGTGAGCCCGCGTCTTTCTCAGGCCTTAGTTAAAGAGTTTTCCGGAGCAAAAGCCATTCACTGGCAGGCTTTCAAAGGAAGAGATATTTACCAGGCTTCTTTCATTCTCAATCATCAGCGTTTATTCGCCTACTTCAATGGCGAAGGTGAACTTATATCAGTCGGACGCTACGTTGACTTAAATACACTTCCGATCCTGGTAAGCAAATCAATTGCCGATCGTTTCGGAGATTTTGAAGTAAAAGAAGTGGTTGAATATACTCGTGATGGCAGTACCCAATATGCACTGGTATTGGAGAACAGTAAGAAAACAATAATGGCCAATGCTTATAGCGACGGCGGTATTGCAATAGTAAAAAAACAGAAAAAATAATTCAACTGATCTGTAACATTCAAAAGAGGACCTGCGTCTTATATAATGTAAACGATCAAATAAAACATTAACCAGATAAAAAAAGAAAAAATGAAAAGCAGAATTTTAGGTTTGGCGTTGTTGCTGATGGTAGGATTTAGCAACAGTTTTGCCAACGGTTTCGAAGGCGTTAGTCAAAAAGTAATTCAATCATTCCAGAAAGAATTCAGCAACGCTAAGGATGTTAAGTGGGAGACTTCGAAAGATTTTTCGAAAGCAACTTTCAAATTGAATGACCAGGTGATGTTCGCTTATTATTCAGAGAATGGTGATTTGCTCGGTATAAGCCGTAATATCATATCCAGCCAGTTGCCTATCAACTTGCTGAATGAATTGAAAAAAAGTTATAATCAATACTGGATCACCGACCTGTTTGAAATGGCATCAGACAATGAGACTTCTTACTATGTTACAATCGAAAATTCAGATGTAGTAACTGTATTGAAATCTTCTGGCGCTAATGGATGGGAGACATACAGAAAAGATAAAAAAGTCAAAGAATAACTGGTTTTCTTTAGTTGGTTTTAGTTGGAAAGACGGAGTCCTTTGCGTGAGCGAGGGACTCTTCTTTTTAGGTTGATAGGGTTGATAAGGTTGACAAGGTTGACAGGGTTGACACCGTTGATAAGGTTGATAGGATCTCGAGGGCAAGTATATTACTTGCATTCTTCGTTGTCAACCTTATCAACCCTGTCAACCCTGTCAACCTTGTCAACCTAAAATAATACCTTTGCCCCCTCAAACAAATACCTATGGCAAAGGGTCCTATTACACAATTCATCGAGCATCACTATCGTCACTTTAATGCAGCAGCATTGGTGGATGCGGCAAAGGGTTATGAAAAACATTTGAATGAAGGTGGAAAAATGCTGGTGAGTCTTGCGGGCGCAATGAGTACCGCGGAGTTGGGTGTATCGCTTGCTGAAATGATCCGCCAGGATAAAGTGCATATCATAAGTTGTACTGGGGCTAACCTCGAAGAAGATATCATGAACCTTGTTGCGCATTCGCATTACAAGCGTATACCAAATTATCGCGACCTTACTCCACAGGAAGAATGGGAGTTATTGGAAAAAGGATTGAACCGTGTAACGGATACCTGCATTCCGGAGGAAGAAGCTTTCAGAAAGATCCAGAAACATATTGAAAAACTCTGGAAGGATGCCGATGCGAAGGGCGAACGTTATTTGCCCCACGAATTCATGTACAAATTATTACTCAGTAAAGTGATGAAGAACGACTATGAGATTGATCCAAAGGATAGTTGGATGGTGGCTGCAGCTGAGAAAAATCTTCCCATAGTTGTGGGCGGATGGGAAGACAGCACAATGGGCAACATTTTTGCATCATATGTGATCAAGAGTGAAGTGAAGCCGACAACGATGAAGAGCGGGATTGAATACATGGTCTGGCTTGCAGACTGGTATAAGAAAAATAGTAGCGGCAAAGGAGTGGGATTTTTCCAGATAGGTGGTGGTATTGCGGGCGACTTCCCGATCTGCGTGGTGCCAATGATGTACCAGGACCTTGAAATGCATGATATTCCTTTCTGGAGCTATTTCTGCCAGATCTCCGATTCGACCACTTCATTCGGATCATATTCCGGAGCTGTGCCTAATGAAAAGATCACATGGGGAAAACTCGGTATCGATACACCGAAATACATTGTGGAAAGCGATGCCACTATTGTAGCTCCGCTGATCTTTGCCTATCTTTTAGGATGGTAAATCATTCGATATGCGAAGTCAACTAGAAGAACTATATCTCGAAGCGGAAACGGATATACGAAATAGCAATTACGCTGAAGCATTCCGCAAGTATGAATCTATTTTGTACGATGAGCCTACCAGCGCACCTGTACATAATTCGCTTGGCTGGTTATATAAAACCCAATTCGATAATTATTCCCAGGCCGAATCACATTATGTCGCTGCAATAAAGAGTGATCCTCAATATCCCCATGCATACCATAATTATGCAATCCTGTTAACGGATATGGAGAGATATGAGGACTTAAAAAAGCATCTTAATCGCTGTCTTGATATTGCTACATTGGACAAATCCTGGGTATATATTCGTTTTGGTCTGGTGGACGAGCTCAACCTTAGATTTGAATCAGCCATTAATTATTACGAAAAAGCAATCCTTGTTTCATTAAATGATGAAAAGATCAAGGATTACCGGAACGATATTGAACGTTGTTTAGCGAAACTCCAGTTGGCAAAAAACCACGAGAACTGGTTAGGTATACAGAAAACGGAGAAATAAATAAAAAAACCCCGACGCTGCGGCCGGGGATTTTTTTATGCTGGGTTTCTATTCTAGTGTTTCCGATCGCGCCTGTTTTCCTTTCTATCCCTTCTATTCTCTTTACGATCCCTAACATCTTCACGCTTATCCCTACGATCTTCCTTACGGT
Organism: uncultured Chitinophagaceae bacterium; assembly: GCA_963728145.1. Lineage (GTDB taxonomy): Bacteria > Bacteroidota > Bacteroidia > Chitinophagales > Chitinophagaceae > CAVSJA01. The sequence goes on from CAVSJA010000002.1 coordinate 186,427, forward strand.
CACGAACATCTTCACGTTTATCGCGAACATCTTCGCGCTTGTCACGGCGGTCTTCGATCTTATCTCTTACACCACCATCATGTTTTGCGTCACGTACGTCTTCACGCACATCACGCCTGTCTTCACGCCTATCACGACGATTTTCTTTACGATCGCGAACGTTTTCACGTCTGTCGATACGGTTTTCCTTACGGTCAAGCTTGTTTTCTTTTCTGTCGAAACGATCTTCTACGCGATCAAGTTTCTGGGCACTGAGGGTAAGGGTTACGATTGAAAAAGCTATACTAAGGGCAGTAGCTTTCATAAAACGGTCGAATTTCATAATTACGGGTTTTTGTGGTTTTTATAATTAGTGAACAGGTATAAAGACCCGGAATTGGAAGCGAGGTTTAATAACAGGCAGGGATATTTGAAAAATTCGTAGAAATACGTAGTATTTTTTCGAGGCGAGTGATTCTAAGTGGTTGATAAGGTTGACAGGGTTGACAGGGTTGACAAGGTTGACAAGAGAAAGACGCAACCCTCCCGAGGTGGAGTCTCCATCCGCCTATTTACTCGAATAGAGACAATAGCATCTGAGCAAATCAAAAAATCATGAAATACTTTCCGAGGAAAAATAAATAGCCAACCGCCAGTAAAAATGCAAGTTGTATGAAAAAATGTTTTGGCAATTGTGCGATTGCTTGGCCAGTTATTCTTTTTTGAAATAGAGTGATGACCAATGAAATAATTGAAAAAAACAAAGAAATGATAAAGATGTAAAGTATTAATCCCCCAAAGGAGCCCAGTATGTTTTTGTTGTTTGTTGATTCTGGACCTGGCAGTGTCGTTAAAGAAATCAACCCTAAGAAGATTAAAGCAATTACGTTATTTAAGACAATTAAGATTCGATAAATAACTAAAATCGTTACACTTTTCATACGGCACAATAATATTACTTTCAACACGCGATTTTCTCTACTCTCTTCTGATGTCTTCCACCTTCAAATTCTGTTTCCATGAAACTTTCTACCATTTCAATTGCGTATTCGAGTGCAACAAAACGAGCGGGAATGCAAATAATATTTGCGTTATTATGTTTGCGGGTAATTTTTGCTACATCATTATTCCAACATAGTGCAGCGCGGATGCCCTGGTGTTTGTTTGCCGTCATGGCAACTCCATTTGCAGAACCGCATACCAAAATTCCGAATGCCGCTTCGCCATTTTCAACTGCATTTGCTACAGGGTGTGCGAAATCGGGATAATCAACCGATTTTTTTTCATACACACCCATATCAGTAACCGGAAATCCTTTTTCGTTTAGCCATCTTAGAATGGCGATTTTGTATTCAAACCCTGCATGATCGGCACCAATGGCAATGTATTTTGAAAGATCAAATGCTGACATGATCACAATTTTTGTAGACTGTAAAATTAAAGTGTTTTATTGTTAACCCATCATTCCCGTCGAACGGCGGGAACAACCTTGTCAACCTTATTCAACCCTGTCAACCCCTGCCTTTAATTCCACTCCTTCTCCTCCTTCGCGATCCTCTGTTTCTGTACCCTGGCGGAAATAATTATACCCAACTCATAAAGAAGCATTAAGGGAATGAATACAATCATCTGGCTCATCCAGTCGGGAGATGGGGTAATAATGGCTGCGAGCACAAGAATGCCCACCGCGGCATATTTCCGGTATGTGCGAAGAAATTTTGGCGTGACGATCCCAATTTTGGAAAGAACATAAGACACTACCGGTAACTGGAATGCCAGTCCTGCTCCTAATGTAATATTCATCAGGTTCTCTGTATAGTCGGCCAATGTTGGTTTGGTTTCGATCACATTCAGTGATCCCAGCTTGTAATTCGACAGGAAGCTGAAAGTGAAGGGAGCTAGAATAAAGTATCCAAATGCGACACCTGTAAAAAAGAAAAACGAAACAAATGCAATTGCGCCACGGGAGTAGCCCAATTCTTTTTGGCTAAGTGCGGGCTTGACAAACTTCCACACTTCCCAGAATATAAAGGGAAATGCCGCAATAAATCCTCCCAGGAAAGCCATCGTAATACTGGTAATAAACTGGGTACTGAAGGCAGTCGTTTGAAGCGCCACTACCGGCGGCGGTATGCAAAGCGAATCACCTGCTCCAACCCAATGACTAAACCTGCAAAGCGCCGAATAGGTGATAAAGTTCTTGTTCAATGGACCCATCAGGATATGATCTGCCACCCAATCCTGGAATGCAAAGATTGCAATCGCCATTACCAGGATGGCAACGACCGCCCTTACCAGGTGCCAGCGTAGTTCTTCCAGGTGGTCGACAAAGCTCATTTCAGCCTTGCCACTTCTTCTATTCAAAAACGGGAGTAAAGCCATGGTTAAAAGAGGGCAAATATAATTTACGATTTACGATTTACGAATTACGATTTGGTGAGCTGCACGACTACTGCATATGAGTCAATCCCACAATGTATTACGCCTTGCCAATAGTCAGGAAATCGTAAATCGGGTTAAGAAAGCAATTTGACCCTCACCATCTCGATCCTGGTCTCGCTTACATTCATAACTTCAAATTCGTAATCGCCAATAATGATGCGTTCCTTGAGGCGGGGAATAGATTCATGCTGATGGATAATAAAACCTGAAAGGGTTTCTGATTTATTGTTACCAGGAAATTCAAGTCCATATTTCTCGCTGATATAATCGAGCTCCAGCCGACCGGAGAAAATGAATTCGTCTTCGGATATTTTTTTCTCTTCAAATTCTTCCACATCATATTCATCCCTGATCTCGCCAAAGATTTCTTCCAACAGATCTTCCATTGTTACAATTCCGGCGGTTCCGCCAAATTCATCCACTACCCAGGCAATGCTTTTTCTTTCACGTGTGAACTTGCCGATCAGGTCTGTTGCACTCATGCTTTCGGGAACAGCAGGAATAGGTAAAAGGATTTCTCTTATTTCATTCGGCTTCTTGAACAGATCGAGTTGATGAATATATCCTACGATATGATCAATATTTCCATCGTAGACGATCATCTTGCTCAATTTTGTTTGCACCATTTTCTTTCTCGCGTTGAACAACGAAGAATTCAATTCAACTCCTTCAATCTCTTTTCTGGGTACTAAACATTCCCTGATCCGGACCTTTGGTAATGATAGTGCTGCTTCAAACAATTCTGTGTTCAGATCCTGATCCTCATTCTTATAAATATCCGGCTGCTGGAAATGCTCAAGATCGGCTTTGTTGAAAGGTTCTTTCTTTTTATCTATGCGAACGTTGAAGATGATGTCGAGTATCCATCTCGAAATTCCAATAAAAGAATTGGCAATTGGATGAAATAATTTATCACTCAATCCTAACAAACCTGATTTTGCAGATATCGATAATAATTTATCCGATTTTGCCTTATAGATTGATTTTGGAATAAACACACCAAAGATCACAACAGCAAGAACCGAGAGGACAATTTCCAATCCAACTCTTACCGGGGTTTTAGCAGCTTCAAGCAAATTAGTCGCATCAATCAAGATGGCCCAAAAACTGCTGACCAGCAGAATAAAAAAAACCAGGAAAAGATTGTATCCAATGATGGTCACTCCTATAAATCTCGTGGGATCATCCATCAACCTCGACAAAAGTGCATTGCTTTTCGATCCCTGTTTCTTTTTCAATTCAATATTCAACCGGTTGGCCGAAACATATGCCACTTCAATGCCGGAATACCAGGTAAGGCAAAGAAATGCAATAATTACGATTGAAATGACTGCTATGAAGTCCATATTCAGGGACTAAATTAGTTAAAGTTGCTTGGCTATGCAAGTTGATGGGGTTGATGGGGTTGACAAGGTTGACAAGGTTGACAAGGTTGACAAGGTTGACAAGGTTGACAAGGTTGACAAGGTTGACAAGGTTGACAAGGTTGACAAGGTTGACAAGGTTGACAAGGTTGACAAGGAGGGCGCAAATTAGTTCTTTAAATTGTCAACCTTGTCAACCCTATCAACCTTATCAACCTTCCCTCAGCCAATCAGCGACCACCCTCTCCGCTTCGCCCTTCGCTTTCTCGAGATCATCGTTGACAATAACTTTATCAAACTGGTCTTTAAACGAGATTTCATAGCTCGCCTTGTTCACCCGATCCAATAAGCTTTGCGGATTTTCTGTGCCGCGTGATTCGAGGCGGCGTCTTAACACATCAACGGAAGGAGGTTCTATGAATAAAGAGAGCGCCGTATCAGGAAATTGTTGTTCAATATGTATTGCTCCCTTAACATCAATATCGAGAACAGGAATTTGATCATTATCCCAGATCCTTTTCAATTCACTTTTCAACGTACCATAATACTTTCCTTCATAAACCATTTCCCATTCCACAAATTCATTGTGCTGTATCTTTTGACGAAATTCTTCTAGATTAATGAAATAATAGTCCGCACCTTCTTTCTCGTTTGCTCTTTGCGCACGTGTTGCTGCGGAAACAGAAAACGCAAGTTCCTTGAATGTTTTCAATAAGTGCCTGGTGATTGATGTCTTTCCCGCACCGGATGGAGCGGTTATTATGAGGAGCTTTTTCTGCATTTGCAAATGTAAGTTGACTGGTTGATTAGTTGACTGGTTGATTGGGTAAACCCAGTTAACTAATCAACCAGTCAACCAATCAACCCTTCTTAAGTTTCGCCAAAGTCTCCGTAATATATCCCTTCGACATCCATTGATTGTTCAGTAAAACTCCTTCAATATTTCTTGTTTGGTTAATATCCTGCAATGGATTTCCATTGAGAAGTATAAGATCGGCTGTTGCTCCGGGTTTGATGACACCAATATCGGGACGCTTGAGAAACACACCAACATTATAAGTGCCGGTGCGTAATGCTTCGTATGGGCTCAATCCGGATTCAACCATATAGCGTAATTCATGATGTGCTGAAAACCCTGGTACATCGAATACCTGCGGTGCATCTGAACCCAATAGTATCCCTACGCCATTCTTGTTGCATTCATAGATCAATCTTCTTCTCAACTTCACATAATTGGTTACTGATGCTTTATCGTATTTTGGATTACTCATCAAGTTCTTCTTGGTATTTATCCAGTTTTGAAGTACGTTCGGATTCATATAAACCATTTCCGGTTCTTTACCCAATGCTTCCGGATCCTTATCTGAACTCATCCATCTTTCTGCAAGTGCTTGCGTCGGTACTACCCAAATCGAATGATCTTTCAATCCTTTTACCAGCGCGGGAATCTTTGCCGGGTCGGCTTTATCGGCAATAAAGATTCCAAATAGTCCTGCATCCTGTTCTTTCACTGATGCGATATCAGGAACAAGGCTTTCTACAAAACCATCGAGATGATCGATCGTTGCATATCCGGCATCGATTGCTCTCCATACGCCAACATCCCAGGAAACATGTCCTGCATAGGGAATATTTACTTCTTCTGCAGTTTTTTCAATCGCTGCAAAATTTTCTTTTGTCAAACCAGGATGCAACTTCAAAAAATCATAACCTGCTCTTTTCTGATTCAGTACGGAATCCCTCGCTGCTTCAGGTGTCTTGATGCTACTTCCATTGAATGATGGACCTGATGTAATAAAACGCGGACCAAAGATCTCTCCGCTATTGATCTTGCTTCTTAATTCCAAATGTTTTGGATGACCAAGCATGCCCCGGATTGTAGTAACTCCATTCACCGCAAACAACAACAACACTTCTTTCATTGGTTCTATTTCGGGCACCGGTGGAACATGCGCATGCATTTCCGCCAATCCAGGTATTAAATATTTTCCTTTGCCATCAATAACAATTGCATCATTAGCGAATTTTATACCTGCAGCGTCTCCAATCTGCGTGATCTTTCCATTCTTTACTACAACAGTTTGATTCATTAACAGCACTTCTTTATCCATTGGGATCACATTCACTCCGCGAAATACGATTTCCTTATTACGCGTTTCCTTTGGATCCTGTGCAATGCAGCTGAGCATGCAGAAGAGAAGGAGAATTGAAAGTATATGTTTCATGGTTGTAAGTTGATTGGTTGTTAGTTGTGAAGCTTCGGGAGTTGATTGGCTGTTATTCAATTAAGAAAGTTAAGGAGATTCTATTTCAATGAGCAATAGGCAATAGGCAACTGGCGAAATTTAATTGCGAATGGTTTGCCTATTGTCTATTGCCCATTGCTCTCACAGCTGCTGAATCTCTGCACTTTATTCATGTTAGAAAGAAGCTTGATTCCTTAGGATCGTGATAGTGAAATTCCAGGTAATCGTATCGCCGTCCTCTCCAGTTGGCTCGATGATGATATCAGAACCATTCACTTTGATTGTGAAAGTTGGAGTGCTTAACCCTATGCCCCGATATTTGTCGGGCATCAGGTCAGTGACCGTTTCATCTTCGATGAGCGTCCCTGAGCTATTTCTTAAGAATCCTCTCATCTTTTTTGAATGATAAGAGGCATTTCCATCATTTAATATTGCACTTGCGGTTACTTCAACAATTACAGCCTGACCAGCTGCAACAGGGATCGTGTATGCAGTTGCTGGATTTGAGCCCGTTGTCACGATTGTTGCAGTAAGAACCTTCCCGGGACTTCCTCCTGCGAGATCAATCGTTGTTCCATTGATGTGAGCGAAGATGCCCGTTGAAGTTGTCCAAATATCACCGTTGACTGGGATTGAGGGAGCAACACCCTGTGCAATGTTTATCGGGGCATTTGCAATTGTACCAGCTGGTAAGAGAAAACCAGTCTCATTGAAACGAGCTTTCTCAACTCCATTCACTTTGAATGAATGCCAATAACCTGAATTCACGTTGTAAGAATGTTCACCCGTTCCTCCATCAGTTGACATTGTGAAATAGGCAGCCGCGAGATCGCCCATGCCAAATGTTGCGGAGTCATCCATGCTGAACGTTACAGGCCATGGTCCTCTTCTACCAATGTGGATTGATTGTTCAATCGTAGGAACTTTCAACGACTCTTCACCTGCGTTGTAATTCCAAATGAATCCATTTCCGAACCTTATGCTATTAAAGTTCCGAAAAAATGCAGTTTGCCCTGCAGGAATGGCGTCAATATAAAGGTTGTTATCTGTTCCTGTTCCCTGAAACTTTATACCAGTAGTTCCATTGAGTGATTGTGCGGTAAAAAAGAAAGCTCCTGTTAAGGGAACGCTACTGCCTGACAAGTAAGAATCACCCGTTTTCGGGTCTTGAAAATCCACGGCATTTGACCTGAACATCCATTGACCGTAAGCGGTGCGCTTTCCTCCAATCCAACTAAAGGGGCGATAACGTACACTGTCCCGGCTCGTGTAAACTTCGAGATGAGATTCAAACCAACGATCATCATCACTGAGTCCTGGCTGCCTCCAATTGTTCTCGATTGCAAAGTGAATCTCAGAACCCGAGTCCCTTGCCTGATCAATATTATAACCAATCCATAACGGTTCATTATATCCCGTTTGTCCCTGTAAGTGAATAGAATGATGTGTGATTGACCAATCACCCAAACCCGAACCTCCAGCTCTGAATACTACCGGCCTGTATCCCCCCGACATTGTTGTATCAGTTGATCTGAAACCATAGATAGAAGGAGTCAAAAGATTTCCCGTTGCCCCGTTCAATGGCATAAATCGAACATATTGGCTTGTTGACTTTCCATTGGTGAGAGTTTGATCGAGCGTTTGATTGCTTACGAATGTAGACGCCGGGACTTTAGTGAATGCTTTAGTGACAGAGTCCCATGTTACGATATATCCACCCGCTGAACCTGCTCTCAATATTCCTACTAAGAGACTATCAGATGATCTCAGCGAACCGGTGATGTCAAGTTGATACAATGGATTTGGATTATTGATTCCAATATTTCCTGTGGGATTCTGTGCGATGCAATTGAATACGGAAAAAAGCAAAAGCAATGAAAAAAAATGTTTCATCCTGGACGAATAGGGGTTTTGGGGTTTAAGGGCCGCAAGTTATGCAGTTTCTGAATTGTAATAACTTGAGGGAGGTCAAGTTTTGGCTATGTGCGGCAATTGTGGAGATTCCCGACTAATTCACTCTTCGGATATCTGCTCCCAGGGCTCTCAATCGTTCATCGATTTGTTGATATCCCCTGTCGATTTGTTCGATGTTTTGAATCGTACTCTTACCGTCTGCGCTCAATGCGGCAATTAGTAGTGCCACACCCGCGCGTATATCCGGACTGCTCATTGTAATACCTCTTAGTTTCTGGTCTCTGCCCAATCCAATTACTGCCGCACGATGAGGATCGCATAAGATGATTTGCGCTCCCATATCAATCAACTTGTCTACAAAGAACAAGCGGCTTTCAAACATCTTTTGATGGATAAGAACAGATCCTTTCGCCTGGGTAGCTACGACGAGTACGATACTTAACAAATCTGGAGTAAATCCTGGCCAGGGATGATCATAGATGGTCAATACAGAACCATCGAGGAAGGTTTGGATCTGGTAAGAATCCTGTTCCGGGATTATAATATCATCGCCGTCTATTTTGAATTGAATTCCGAGGAGTCTGAATTTTTCGGGTATCTGTCCCAGGTATTCGATGCCACAGTTCTTTATGGTAATACTGCTCTGCGTCATTGCAGCCATACCAATGAAGGATCCTATTTCGATCATATCTGGTAGCATCCGATGTTCGGTTCCTCCGAGATAGGTGACACCTTCAATGCTAAGCAAATTGCTGCCCACTCCATTGATCTTTGCGCCCATTCGATTGAGCATTTTGCAAAGCTGTTGGATATAGGGTTCACAGGCTGCATTATATATTGTAGTAATTCCCTTCGCCATTGCAGCTGCCATTATAATATTGGCGGTACCGGTAACAGAAGGTTCGTCCAGTAACAGGAAACAGCCTCTCAAATTTGGAGCCCGCAAATGAAAGAATCCATCTTCAGGATGGTAAGTCATTTGCGCACCAAGTTTTTCAAAACCGATTATATGTGTATCTAATCTCCTCCTTCCAATTTTATCTCCTCCCGGTTTCGGGATGAATGCTTTTCTGAATCGGGATAACATCGGCCCTGCAAGCATCACTGAACCCCGAAGCCTTCCGCTTTTCTTTCGAAAAGTCTCGCTATGCAGATAATCAATATTTACATCGTTAGCCTGGAATATGCAGGTGTCCCTTGTGGGGCGTTCAATGCTAACATTCATATCTCCCAATAATTCGATCAGGAGATTTACATCGAGAATGTCTGGTATATTAGTGATTGTAACTTTTTCCGGTGTAAGCAGTACCGCACTGATAATTTGCAGTGCTTCGTTCTTAGCGCCCTGTGGAGTAATCGTACCTTTTAATTTTTTCCCGCCTGTTACTTCGAAGGAATTCATGGTTTGGAATAATAATAAATAATCAATAATTAATAAGATGGTTTGATGTGATTGATTGTTTGATTGTTGGGCTTATAAATTGTAGGCCCAACAATCAAACCATAAAACAGTCAAACCATCTTATTAATTATTGATTATTGCTAATAACGTTTCTTCTTAAATTTCCCGCCGTCGCCTCTGCCTCTATCTCTATCATTGCGATCACGGTCATTTCTTCCGCCTCCACCGCCGCCTCTTTGTTGGTGGCCGAATTTCTGGTTTCGCTTGTTGCGGTAATCACCATATCCACCACGATCGCGATCGCGGTCCCTGCTTTCACCGGGGCGCGGAGCGCGAACGAATGGAGTGTTGGTAAAGGCGAGCTGGCTATCTGTGATTGATGATAATTCACTTTGGATAGCATCATCGTGAACCGTCTCTTTATGCCAGTTGCTATAAGCAAGCTTCATATAATATGCGACTGCATTGGCGAAGCCCTGTTTCTTATCAGGATTTTCTTCTTTAAGCGCCTTGTTGATCACTAACTCCAGGTTCTTCCCGAGGTGGGAAAACTTTGGATAGCGCTTTGGATAAGGAAGTGGTTTTGGTTTGGTTTTTAATGTTTCTCTTGTTGGGATGGGATACGGTGATTCCACTTGCAGTTTGAAGTCTGATATCAGGAATAGGTGATCCCAGAGCTTATGCCTGAAATCTTCTACGTTTTTCAAATGAGGATTGAGAAAACCCATCAATTCGATGATGGTTCCCGAATTTTTATTAATAGCTTCCTGGTCTTCGAGGGTCAGGGTATACTCCATCATCTTCTGAATATGTCTCCCATATTCACGCATGATGAGGTGATTCCTTGTGGTATTATATTCCATGGTAGTCATTGTAGGAACAGCAAATGTAACGAAGTGAGCTCAAAATGTAAAAAGTCCGGCGGTAACGTCCGGACCTTTCACAGGATTTGGTCCCGACGGTACCGTCGGGATCGGAATGTATGTTTTCACAGGATTTATCTGCGTATCATGAGCTTGCTGCTATAAACTGCATTCGTCGAAATGCTTCTCGCACGAATATTATAAACGCCTGCAGCGGTTGCATTATTAAGCTCAATGGTTATACTATTGCTATTATTTACCCTTACGAGTCGCTTATAAACTATTTGACCCATAAGGTTTGTCAACTCGATTGAATAATCTCCATTTATCGGCGTATCGAATTGCATGGAGACTGCTCTCACTGCGGGGTTAGGGTATACTGCGAATCCTTTACCCTTAATTTCAACAAAACTGATGGAACGAACTGGTGTAAAGGTCACTTCGCCGCTGGTCGCTGTTTGCCTGATGCGGAAGTATAACTGTCCACCAATAGCCTGATCAGCATGGTATGAATACTCGTATTTTGTTGAAGAACTGTTTGGAGAAGTGCTGGCTTGAAGGGTACCTGCTTTTTCATAGGTTTCCCCGTTCCTGCTGATTTCGATCTCATAACGATTGTCTTTATTTTCATTATCTGTGATCCAGCTTAACTGTACATCACGATTTGATTTACGGTATGCAGCAAAATCTTTCATATTGCTGCTCAAAAGACCGGTTGCGCAATAACGATAATTCACTCCAACCGTAACTATATCCTGTGAGCTCACAGAAAAGATATAGTTGATACTACCAGTAACGGTTGTTCTACCCGTTACCTTATAACTATATTGTAAGTTTCCGTATCCAAGAAAGGGATTAAGGTTACTTATATTCCGGTTGAGGAATCGGTTCCTCAGCACAGAATCAGGTCCGATTGCGACAAAGTCCGGACCGCTGAAGTATGCGCCGTCAGATGCAGCCAGGTTATATGGGCCATAGTTCTTGGAAAAATTGTTTGTAAGACCCGAGCCAAGTCCCGGTCCGGTGATCTGATCGGTGCGGTTATAACTGATGCGATAATTAACGGCATAAATCTCGTCGTTTTCCAAACGCATCCTTACCACTCCGGTGATATAAGAGAATACTTCCACGCAGGTTAATTGACCCATATCCGGATTAAACTGGAGCAGGTCAAATGTCGTTGAATCGTCTATAGGCCTGATTATACGGGTTTGCTGATAGGTGAGCACCTGGGGTGCAGAACCATCTTCGCATTGACACTGAGCACTTAATTGGGTTGGTAAGTAAGCAAGAAGTGTAAACGCCAGAATAAACGGCAGTTTCGTGTAGCACTGTTTCATAGGCACTGATTTTAACGTAGGATCGGATTAGTCTCAAAAACAATAAGTCACAATTCAAAATTACCCATACCCCAACCGGTCTGCAAAGGATTAGTACCCTATTTTGGTGTACGGTATTTTCCGCAGCTGATTTTGTCATTGATCTGGATCGAATTGATATAGGAGTGTTTATGCCTCAGTATAATCTACATAATTGATTCCAATGTGGACAAAACCTGCCGACATAAAAACGCAACAATCCAATTACATTTGCACACTTTAAAGGATTATTTCCAAACTCAATAAAAACCTGTATGGCCTTATCAACGATTACCATTGACGTGACATTGGATCAAAACCGCGTTCCCGAGAATATTAGCTGGAATGCTACCGAAAGCTCTGCCGACGCAGCCCGAAAAGCCAAAGCAATGATGCTCTCATTTTGGGATGGGACAGATAAAACTGCCCTCAGGGTTGACCTTTGGACAAAAGAGATGATGGTGGATGAAATGGCGGATTTTTTCTATCAAACAATGATGACGATGGCGGATTCATTTGAAAGAGCAACTCATCAACAGGAATTGGTTGACGATATGAAGAACTTCGCTAAAACTTTCTATGATAAATTCAGGGAGGAGCAGTTGAAGCAAAACAAGGCTTAAGAACCTAAATTGCAGAAGAATTATTGATTATTAATTATTGATTATTGCTGCCGCCTTTTGGCGAAATGCAAACAATCAGAGTCCCAATAATCAATAATTAATAATTAATAACAAATAATCAAACAGATGAGTCTCGAACAAAAAATAATGGGCGAATTGAAAACCGCAATGTTAGCGAAGGATGAAAAAACCGTTCGCAGTCTTCGTGCAATCAAAGCTGCGATCATTCTTGCTAAAACGGCCGAAGGTGCGGGAGGAGAATTGAAAGAAGACGATGAAATAAAATTGTTGCAAAAACTGGTAAAACAAAGAAAGGATTCACTGGAGATATTCCGTCAACAGAATCGAGAGGATCTTGCTAAAAAAGAGGAGGAAGAAATTGAAGTGATCAATAAATTTCTACCGGCAGCAATGAGTGAAGAAGAATTGCAAAAGGTATTGAAAGAGATCATTGCGCAAACAGGTGCGAGTTCTCCCGCTGATATGGGAAAGGTAATGGGAGCAGCAACAAAACAACTTGCAGGCAAGGCAGATGGAAAAACGATCAGTGCGGCAGTAAAAGAATTGCTTTCAAAATAGCAAACAAAAGTTCCGCAATGATCATAGACATTGTCTTCCTCATCCTTTGCGTTGGGGCAATTATCAGGGGCTTAAAGAATGGATTAATCGTTGGAGTTTTTTCTCTATTGGCTTTTATCATAGGATTGGCTGCTGCGTTGAAATTATCAGTCGTAACAGCAGGATATCTCGCCGATCTGATCCCCATAGATCCAAAATGGATGCCGCTTATCTCATTCGCAGTAGTCTTTATTCTTGTTGTTATACTGGTGAGATGGACAGCAGGATTGATACAAAAAACAATTGAGTTCGCATGGCTGGGTTGGGCAAACAAACTGGGCGGTATTTTGTTTTATTTAATTATCTATATACTGATCTTTAGCATAATTCTGTTTTATTTTACACAGATGAAACTGATTAGTCAAACTGCAATTAATGAATCCCGTACTTATGAATTCCTGGAGCCGTGGGGGCCAGTAGTAATAAACGGGTTCGGTAAACTTATCCCCTGGTTCAAAGATCTCTTTACAGAACTGGAAGATTTTTTTGAAAGAGCAGCTCGCCAAGTTCCACAAAAAACTGCTTAAAAAAGCTACAACAGATGATTTCTGTCATTAAGTAAGTAATTAAAAATTAGCGCATAGCGTCTTAATGATGTGATTTTTGCGACAAATCAATTACTTTAGCGATTAATTGAAAGACCCGATCTAAGGACAGCTGATGCAATACACGTTAAAACAGGATGAAAAGTTCAAATTCATTGAGGAAGGTGAGGGTGAACCCCTCATACTTCTACATGGACTTTTTGGTGCGCTAAGTAATTTCACTGGTATTATTGAATACTTCCGGCACCATAATAAAGTAATTGTGCCCATGTTGCCTTTATTTGAACTCGACCTGTTACATTCTACAGTTGGCGGGTTACAAAAATTCGTTTACCGCTTCGTTGAACACCGCAATTACCGAAACGTTCATCTTCTTGGAAACTCCCTGGGCGGACATGTTGCGTTACTGCATGTACTCAAACATCATGATCGGATAAAATCGTTGATCCTTACCGGTAGCTCTGGCCTATTTGAAAATGGCATGGGTGATACTTATCCCAAAAGAGGGGATTATAACTATATCAAGAAGAAAACCGAGATGACCTTTTACGATCCGCTCACCGCCAGCAAACAATTGGTGGACGAGGTGTACGAGATCGTTAACAACAGGTTGAAAGCCATTAAGATAATTTCTCTGGCAAAAAGCGCCATCAGAAATAATCTTGGAGAAGAACTCAATCAAATCAAACAACCTACGTTATTAATTTGGGGGAATAATGATACCATAACCCCGCCGTTTGTGGGACGCGAGTTCCACCGACTGATTCCCAATAGTGAATTGCATTTTATTGATAAATGCGGGCACGCACCAATGATGGAAGTGCCTGAGGAATTCAACCAGATACTGCATAAATTTTTAACAAAATTGAACGAGCCGGCAGCGGTTGCTTGATTTTGTCCGTCTTAGTCAGGGATTAACGTTTGCTATTTATTGTTATTTGATTTAGTAAGTTGACAAAGAATTTGTCGTCTTACCCTAATCACCTAGTTAACAAATTAACCAGTCAACTAAATAATAAAACCCTGAATCCGTGTTAAACAAAGAAATCATATCTGCCTCAGTTCCCACGCTGAACCTGAATGATTCCGTATCTCAGGCTCTTGAGTTGATGAATGAATTCCATGTATCGCAACTCCCGGTGGTGAATGATGAAAAATATGTGGGTTTGATATTTGAAGAGGATCTTTTGAATGCAAATGAACAGGATCTGATTCAAACCCTCGAAAACCGGTTCTCCCGTATTGCGGTACATGCAAACACTCATTTTATTGAATCCATCCAGGCAGCCCATGACTATGATCTTACCGTGATCCCTGTTGTTGATAAGGAACAGGAATTCATTGGATCGGTCACAGCTATTGAACTGCTTAAGAATTTCGCGAGGATCTCCGGCGCAAGCGAGCCGGGAGGAGTCATCGTCCTGGAATTGGAACAAAGGAATTTTTCATTTTCAGAGATTAGCAAACTGGTTGAAACCAACGACGCGCAAATCACGCAATTAAACACTTACTGGGATAATAGTTCTGAAACCTTCCTCGTTACATTGAAGATCAACAAATTTGAGATATCTGATATTGTGGCTACCTTCCAACGCTATGAATACCAGATAAAATATTATTTTGGGGAAGAGCTTTACGAAAATGAATTGCGCAATAATTATGACCACCTGATGAACTACCTAAGCATTTAGCTTGGTATCGCCTATCTTCGCCCACTTACGTAAATCCTGATTAGTAGTAATAGTAGCGTTCAATGCGGAGAGGCAATTTATATATCGGATCATTGGGAATTCACTTTTCCTTTTTCTTATTAATTGCAAATCTGCAAGGCTTATCACAACCAAGATTATCGCAGGACACCGTATCGATTGCTTCACTTCTTGATACTGCAATAAACCCATTGATCAAAGCAGCCGGAAACAGCAACTCCTCTTTTATTATTGGAAATATCATTATTGAAGGAAACAAAAAGACTAAGCCATTTATCATTATAAGGGAACTCCCTTTCAGGGAAGGCGATTCTGTCAATCTTGCTCAACTCGTAGATGGATTTGAAGTAGCAAGGTCGCAATTGATGAATACAACTTTGTTCGTTGACGTGATCGTTGCACTAAAATCATTCAGAGGATATGAAGTAGATATATTGATTGACGTGAAGGAGCGTTGGTATATTTTCCCGGTACCTTATGTGAAGCCAGTTGATAGAAATCTCGCCGAATGGGTGAAGCAAGGCTTTGGAGTGGATCGTTTGAATTATGGATTCAAATTTACCTATAACAATTTCACCGGTCGCAACGATAAGCTTAGGATCTGGCTCATCACGGGATATACGAAACAGATCCAGTTCCTCTATGAGCAACCTTATGCTGACAAAACACTAAAGCATGGTTATAAAGTTGGATTCTCCTATGGCTTCAATAAAGAAGTGAATTACGCCACCATTAATAATGAACAGCAATTCGTAGATACGCTTGACGGTGGAGTTAATCGCTGGTATGCGCATGTCGATTATACTTATCGGCCGGGTTTGAGAACATTCAATGCTTTTCGTTTTGCAATGGTGCAGCAGGATGTAGATACCCAGGTGATCGTCATGAATCCTCATTATTATGGTGAACAAAAAAAGACAAGGGTTACCTATCCGGAGTTTTCTTATATCCTCAGTTATTTTAAAGTAGATTATATCCCTTATCCAACTAAAGGCTGGATGGCTGAAGTAGCTTTTTTGAAACGTGGACTTGCAAAGAACATGAACCTATGGCAATTGACCACCAAGTTCACGAGGAGTTGGCCAGTAATGAAGAAAACATTTTTCAGTACGCAGGATTATGGAGTAATTAAGGTACCCTTTAAACAGCCATTCTTAAACCAGCGACTATTTGGATATAGCGATGTTTACCTCCGCGGACTGGAGAATTATGTAATAGATGGAGTCGCTGCATTTTTGACAAGAAATACCTTCAGGCGTGAAATAATCCGCTTCGATGTTCCTACATTTCTTAACTCGCGTTCACATAGCAAGATACCCTTCCGATTCTATGCAAAAGTGTTTGGTGATATGGGATATAGCCATAATCCCAACCCCGGGGACAATTCTTTGACTGACCGTATGCTTTACACCTGGGGTGGGGGAATAGATGTCATAAGTTTTTATGATTTTGTCTTCCGCTTCGAATACAGCTTTAACCAATTAGGTCAAAACGGTCTATTTTTACACATCAAGAATGATTTTTAGTTGATTATTGATTATACGGATGGTTTGATTGTTTGCATTGTTTGATTGTTGGGTTACTTTTATGACCCCAACCATCTAACAATCTACCCATCAAACCATCCTTTGCATAGGGTTAAATAATGAATAATGAAAATAGCTATCTACAGCCGGGTGGTAGAATTTGATCAGCAGAAGGAAGTACAACAATTGTTTGAAGAACTGGCCAAAGAAAATATTGAACCGGTAATTTGGCAACCCTTTCTCGATACCATTAAATCGGATATTAAGATTCCTTCAAAGATTTCTATTTTCAGCAATTCAGAAGAGCTGGATGACTCAATCGATTTCCTCATAAGCCTTGGTGGCGATGGTACCCTATTGGATACCGTTACTCTCATCAGGGACAAAAACATTCCTGTATTGGGAATCAATTTTGGAAGGCTGGGTTTTCTTGCAAGTATTGGCCGGAAGGAATTGCACACTGCAGTTCGATCATTGATAAAACGTACTATCGTAATCGATAAACGTTCATTGATCCATCTCGACGCAAACAAACAGCTCTTTGGAGAAGTACCGTATGGGTTAAACGAATTCGCAATCCATAAAACAGATACTTCGCCAATGATCAAGATACACACCTACCTCAATGGCGAGTTTTTGAACACTTATTGGTGTGATGGAGTAATTGTTGCTACCCCAACGGGTTCAACGGGGTATTCATTAAGTTGTAATGGACCGGTCGTGTTCCCTGAGTCCGCGAGTTTTGTAATTACGCCGGTAGCACCTCATAACCTTAATGTACGACCACTGGTGGTTCCTGATGATAATATTATATCCTTTGAAGTTGAGGGCAGGGCAGACCAGTTCATTTGTGCGCTTGATTCCAGGAAAGAAATTGTCGACAAAAAGGTTCAGCTTGCGGTCCGCCGTGAATCCTTCACCATCAGCCTGGTTCGCCTTAACGAGAATAACTTTCTGCAAACCCTGCGGAACAAGCTATCCTGGGGGCTGGATACCAGGAATTAACAGAATCCTTATCAGAAAACCCCGGATTTCCCGTTTCAGGAGCGGACGCATTATTAATTCTTCTTTATTGATTTCTTTCTACGCTTAAGTAATAGTTGATTTGTTAGGGTAAACCCTGACAGAATCCCTAGTGGAATCGATAATTTTATTATTTTGCGTTTATGAAGAAACTGTTTGCTGCAGCGGTTTGTACGCTCCTCCTTGCGAGTTCGAAACAATCAAATGCCCAATGGGAAAGTATCGTTCAGGAAGGTGAGATTGGTTTTTCATTAGGGGCAACTCATTATTTCGGTGACCTTAATACAAGTGGACGCCTCAATAGACCAAAACTAGCCATTGGCGCTTTTTTCCGTAAACAGTTCGGTAATTATATAGCCATGCGAGTAAATGCACATTTTGCGCAATTGGGCTATTCAGATATTTATAATACTCACAACGAATACCAGCGCAGAAGAAACCTCAGTTTCAACACAAATATTTTCGAACTGGCATTACAGGGAGATTTTAATTTCTTCAAGTTTGTTCCGGGCGATCCATACCATTCTTTTACTCCTTATGTCACATTAGGCATTGGAGTATTTAGTTATGATCCTTATGCCTTCCTGAATGGGAGAAAAGAATTTCTCCGTCCGCTTGGTACCGAAGGTCAGGGTAGCTCTGCTTATCCTGATAGAACCCCTTATGGTACCATGGGCATTTGCGTGCCACTTGGCGCTGGCGTAAAATATGCTTTGAATGACAGGATGAATATTGGATTTGAGCTCTCTTACCGTTTTACCGGCACGGACTACCTGGATGATGTAAGCAAAACCTATGTTGGTGCCGATAAATTTCCCAATCTTCCAGACGGTAGTCCATCTGTAGCCCAACTGCTGCAGGACCGTTCTTATGAAACAGGGGATATAATTGGAATTGAAGGAAGGCAAAGAGGCTTACCCAACCAAAAGGATCAATATATTATAGCGGAAGTGACATTTTCCTTCAATCTTACTTCTTACCGTTGTCCCACGGCCAAATACTGATCTGAACCGAAGTCCCGAACCTCGAAACTGTATTCCATAATACAGAAGTCAGCTTTTTAAAATACTGCAGGCTGAATTGCGTTATACTATTGTAAATGCTGGGTTTATGCCTTATTTTGCCCGCCCGACAGAACGTCGTTCGGGCGGGGCGGCCCTGACCTAAGGTTCGGAACCTTACCTCTAACCTAATTGTGCTGTATGCTTTTCAACTCATTTCAGTTTCTCATTTTCTTCATCGTTGTAACTACAGCCTATTTCACATTGCCACATAAATACCGGTGGATGCTATTGCTGGCAGCCAGTAGTTATTTCTACATGGTTTTTGTACCAGTGTACATCTTGATTCTGGGGTTTACAATTGTGGTGGACTATTTCGCAGGAATCTATATTGAAAAATCGCAGGGTAAAAAACGAAAATGGTTTCTTGTTGCGAGTTTGATCGCGAATATTGGCGTGCTTGCGGTATTCAAGTATTACAATTTTCTCAATGATAACTTAACCGTATTACTTCATGGTACGGGATATGAAAATCCTATCCCGTACCTGTCAATATTATTACCGATCGGTCTTTCCTTCCATACTTTCCAGGCAATGAGTTATACCATTGAAGTATACAGGGGAAATCAAAAGTCCGAACGAAACTTTGGGATCTATGCGCTTTATGTAATGTTCTATCCCCAATTGGTAGCCGGTCCGATTGAACGTCCGCAAAATTTATTGCATCAGTTTTATGAGAAACATTCATTCGATTATGATCGTGTGACGAGTGGTTTGAAATTGATGGCCTGGGGTCTCTTCAAAAAAATGATCATTGCTGACCGGCTCGCCTATGTAACAGATACGATTTACAATAATCCGCAGGCGCATGATAGCATACCCATAATTATTGGAACAGTCTTCTTCGCGTTCCAGATCTACTGCGATTTCTCGGGTTATTCTGATATCGCTATTGGTTCAGCACAAGTGATGGGCTTTAAGCTGATGCGGAACTTCAATCGACCTTACCTTTCTAAATCTATTTCTGAGTTCTGGGGCAGATGGCATATTTCTCTGTCTACCTGGTTCAAAGATTATCTCTATATACCGCTCGGAGGTAACAGGGTGTCGATACCGCGATGGTATTTCAACCTTTTCATTGTATTCCTGATCAGTGGCCTTTGGCATGGTGCAAACTGGACCTTCATTATTTGGGGAGGGCTGCATGGCTTCTATCTCGTATTCGCACTGGTGACTGAAAAATTGCGGCGACGCATAAATGAAAAGATTGGCCTCACCAAACACCCGAAATTATTATCGGTCATGCAGGTGATCACAACTTTTATTCTCGCGGATTTTGCATGGATCTTTTTCCGCGCAAATAATGTGACCGATGCATTTCATATAGTAAAGAAAATAACTGTTGATTTTTCGTGGAAGACGAGCAACTGGAATATCGGGCTTGCCCCTATTGATATTGCATTGGTCGTCGCAACCATTGTATTCATGGAGTGGATACACGTGCTACAAAATAAGATAAGCATCCGGCATACTATATCGAAGAAGCCATTGGTTTGGAGATGGGCAATTTATTGCGGATGGGTAGCAGCAATCATACTGTTTGGTGTATTCGAAGACAGAAACTTTATATATTTCCAGTTTTAAATTGGATCGATGAAAAAACTGATCATTCGTTTATTTTTTCTATTGTTGTTTGGCGTTGTAATGCTCGCGATAAGCGTGCGGCTTCGTACAAACGTGACCGACTACCTGGCGGGGATCAAGTACAAACATGAATTGATCAGCAAGACTGTTTCCCCAAAGATCATCCTGGTTGGAGGATCTAATTTGCCATTCGGTGTAAATAGTAAGAAGATCAGTGAGCATTTTAATATGCCGGTGGTGGATATGGGCTTGCACGGAAGCATTGGGTTGAAGTATATGGGAAATGAAGTGAAACCTTATATTAGCGAAGGTGATATTGTAGTGATGGTTCCCGAATACGAGCAATTTTATGATAAGAAGGGATCATTAAATGGAGATATCTCACTGCTATACCTCGTGTATGATTTTTATCCCGAAGGAAGACAATATGTTGGATGGGAACAATGGATGAAATTGACTCCGCTGTTTCCCCAGTATGCATCTTACAAATACAGAAATTTTACAAATTCAAAACTAATGTCGTTGTTGAATAAGCCCGACATGAAATTCGATTCAATTTATAACCAGCATGTGTTCGATGAATATGGAGATGCGAATTCGCATAGTCATCTTTCGCCGCGTCACTTCGAACCTCATCGCAGCGATGCCGGAATCAATCAATCAACCATTGATTACCTGAACAATTTTTATGAATTCGTAAAAGAGAAAAAGGCGCAGATGTATTATTCCTACCCTTCGCTGGAGGAAAGATCATATGACCTTTGCATAAAACCCATCGCCATTCTTGAGAAAGAATTAAAAGAACAGGCGAAGTTCCCCATATTGAACAGCCCGGTTGAATACCGTATGGATAACCGCTATTTCTTTGATACACCCTATCATCTTACAGAAGAAGGAGAGCAACTACGCACTGACAAACTGATCGCGGATTTGGAGAAAGCCTTGGGAGCAATGGGCAATAGGCAATGAGCAATAGGCAACAGGCAATAGGCAATGAGCAATAGGCAATTGACAATTGGCAAATCATTCAATCAGTTAAATCGATTTCTGCATTAGGTGATTGCCTATTGCTCTATTGCCCTTTGCCTATTGCTCATTGCCTATTGCCCATTGCCTATTTGTTCTTACCTTCGCTCCCTTCAAAAATGGAAAGTCTTAAGGAAAATATAGATCTGAAACGCCTGCCCCGCCACATCGCAATCATTATGGATGGGAACGGCCGTTGGGCACAGGAAAAAGGGCAGGACCGCCTTTATGGTCATTTTCATGGAGTGGAAAGCGTCCGGAATATTGTGGAAGGAAGCGCAGAGTTGGGAATTGAATACCTGACACTTTACGCCTTTAGCACAGAGAATTGGGACAGACCCGCTTATGAAGTCACCGGACTAATGGAATTGCTGGTGGAAACCATCCGCAAGGAAACGGAGACCCTGAATAAGAATAATATCAAATTGCACGTGATTGGGGATATCAAAATGCTGCCTGAGGATGCAAGGGCGGCATTAAATGAATCTCTGGAACTCACGGGCGAGAATACAGGGCTTAACCTGATAATGGCCCTCAGCTACAGCAGCCGTTGGGAACTGGTAAATGCGGTAAAACATATCGCAGAAGACGTGAAATCGGGCCGCCTGAATCCCGAGGCGATCAGCCAGGATACAGTTTCCAGTTACCTTACAACCAGCGCTTTCCCAGATCCGGAATTAATGATAAGGACTAGTGGGGAATACCGGATCAGTAATTTCCTGCTTTACCAGCTGGCTTATGCCGAATTATACTTTACCCAGGTGCGTTGGCCCGATTTCAGAAAGGAGAATCTTTATGAAGCCATTTTAGACTACCAGAAGCGGGAAAGGAGATTCGGAAAAACTGGAGACCAATTGAAAGAGTCAGGAGTCGGTCCCGATAGCTATCGGGATCAGAAGTCGGGAGTTGACGCAAGGTAGCGTTTGGCGCCTTTTTGTTTTGCGTCCCGATAACCATCGGTTGGCAATGATCGACCCTCACGCGTAGGGTAAATGGTAGGATACCAAACTCAAAATCTGGAAAATAAAATTTAAAATCACTACTCTCTCTAAATAGAATACTTATCAGGCGTAAAGTCGCATTCTTTTAACAAACAGTTTTAATAAATCCCTTTAATTTGCCCACGCATAAAATATCCGGAATGCAGCGTACGTCTACTTTTCCTTTATACATACTGGTTTTGGCTTTGTTTTGGACAGGCGCTCTGACTGCTCAGGAAAAAACTGATACTGTTCCCGGATCCGTCGACCCAGCGCTTGTGAATATCCTTAATACTTCGGTGCCTAAGGAATACGTGATTGCAGGAGTAAAAGTAACCGGTACCAAGCGCTACGATGAACAATTGCTAATCTCCATTGGAGGCATCAACGTCGGTGACAAGGTAATGATTCCCGGCGGAGACAATTTCAGCAAGGCCATCAACAATCTTTGGAATCAACGACTCTTTTCAAACGTAAAGATTTATTTCACCAAATTGGAAGGAGTCAATCTCTACATTGAAATCAATGTGACGGAGAGACCTTCGCTTTCAAAGTATTTCCTGAAAGGAATCAAAAAATCAGAGGATGAAGAATTGCGCGGAAAAACAGGACTTGTTCCTGCCAGGGCAGTTACTGAGAACGTGATACGAACTGCAGTTGAGAATATCCAGAAATATTATACGGAGAAAGGTTTTCAAAGTGCGCGGGTAACCATTGACGAATCACCGGATCCGGCAATACCCAATGCTGTCATCCTTACTTTCAATATTCAAAAAGGGAACAAAGTTCGTATTAGTGATATCCGCATTTCGGGAAATGAGAATGTAAATCAACTCAAGATCAAAAAGCAGATGAAGGGTACGAAAGAAATGACCCGCATCACGCTTTATCCTGAAAAAGATACTACGGACAAGGGCGAATATAAACCAGTAACTTTTAATGAATGGATCGGTTCTGCAGGATTTCTTTCATTGAGCAAAACAAAAGATTTCCTCGATCCCTATTTCCGCTTTAAGTTGTTCAGCTCTGCCAAATTCAATGATAAAAAATTTGAAGAAGACAAGGAAAAGATCCTCGACCATTATAACTCCATGGGTTTTCGCGATGCTGCAATTGTGAGAGCCGATACTGTTTATAATAAGAAAGGAAATCTGAATATCTATCTAAAGGTTGACGAAGGAAGAAGATACTATTTCGGAAATATCGCCTGGAAAGGAAATACAAAATATTCAGATTCTGTTTTGACCTTCCTCCTGGGAATCAGAAAAGGTGATATATATAATATCGAAACACTGAACCGGAAGCTTGGAAAACAATTATCTCCTGAAGGCGGTGATATCAGCGGTCTTTACATGGATGATGGTTATCTCTTTTTCCGTGTTGATCCGGTTGAAACTGCGGTATATAATGATACCATCGATTTTGAAATCAGAATGGTTGAAGGTCCACAGGCGACGATTAAGAACGTTACGATTTCCGGTAATGATAAAACAAAAGAGCACGTTATACGCAGGGAATTGAGAACACTGCCTGGTGATAAATTCAGCAGAAGTGAATTGATCCGTTCTCAGCGTGAGATTGCCCAATTGAATTACTTTAACCAGGAAAAGATTGGAATCAATCCTGTTCCAAACTATGAAGATGGAACAGTTGATATCCATTATTCCCTCGAAGAAAAATCATCTGACCAGCTCGAGCTGAGCGCCGGTTGGGGTGGAGGTATCGGTTTGACTGGTACACTTGGTGTTTCTTTCAATAACTTTTCAATCAGGAATATCTTCAATAAAAAAGCCTGGGATCCTTTACCAACAGGTGATGGACAGAAATTGAGTGTTAGAGTACAATCAAATGGTAAAGCGTTCCAGTCTTATAATTTCTCTTTCACCGAACCATGGTTGGGTGGAAAGCGCAGGAATTCTTTTACAGTAAGTTTATTCAAGAGTATATTCCGCACGGGTGGTATCAACGCGAATGGACAATATTATTATAGTGATACCAACCAATTGAAAAACTTCGGAGCTGTAGTTTCTTTGGGTAAGCAATTGAGATGGCCCGATGACTATTTCTCAGTACTATTCTCTTTAAGCTATACTCAATATAAACTGAGAAACTATCCGCTCTTCACACCGGATTTCAAAGATGGTACATCAAATAACTTAAGCTTTAAGGTTACCCTTGCGAGAAATTCAGCAGGTCCTAATCCTATCTTTCCCACGAGTGGATCAAATTTCCTTTTAAGCGGACAATTTACTCCTCCATATAGCTCATTTGAAAAAAATAAATTCATAACCCAACAGGAAAGCTTTGAAAAGCCAGAATTCCATAAATGGCGTTTCAATGCAGAATGGTTTATTCCAATTGGAAGAGGTTTGGGTGCCGATCGAAGCCGTCAATTTGTATTGCGGGCCGTTGCCAAGTATGGTTTCATGGGACGTTACAACAAACGCCTCGAGTTCTCTCCATTTGAACGATTCCAGGTTGGAGATGCCGGATTAGCGAACGGTAACTATGTGCTCGGTTACGATATCATTGCACATCGCGGTTATCCTGTTTATGAAAGTTCCAATCCAAAAGTTAATCCTGATCAACAGAACGCCCAGGAGTTTTTTACAATATTCAATAAGTATACATTGGAATTGCGTTTCCCCTTCACTACAAACCCCAGCAGTACAATTTATGGTATGGCATGGTTTGAAGCCGCCAATGGATGGTATGATTACAAGAGCTACAATCCATTTATCCTTCGTCGAAGCGCTGGTGTGGGTATGCGCTTTTTCCTGCCAATGTTCGGATTACTTGGATTTGACTGGGGCGTTGGATTCGATCGCATGAAGCCAGGCGGACAATTGAAGGATGCGACACGGTTTACCTTTATGCTTGGATTTGAGCCAGAATAGTTGACTACAATTATTAATTATTTATGATATCGGCTCGCAACTAATTCCAATAATCAATAATCAATAATTAGTAATCAATAATATTGCATCGGTATCGATCATATAAAAAATAGGTCATTTATGAAAAGGATACTCTTTATACTATTCGCCTTCACACTATTCGGATTCGCAGCGGAAGCACAACGCTATGCAATAGTGGACAGCAAATACATACTCGACAAGATGCCTGAGTATAAGGACGCGCAGAAAAAGCTGGACCAGTTCAGCGAGCAGTGGTCAAAGGAAATCGAGGATAAGGAAGCTGTTCTTAACCGCATGTACAAGGATTTTGAGGCGGAGCAGGTGATGCTTAGCGAAGAATTAAAGAAAAAAAGGGAGGATGAACTCTTTGTCCGCGAAAAGGAAGTAAGGGATCTCCAGCGCAAACGCTTTGGTTTTGAGGGAGATTTATTTAAAAAGCGGCAGGAGTTGGTAAAACCAGTACAGGACAAGGTTTACAACGCCATACAGAAAATTGCGGTAAGTCGCCAATACGACTTTATTTTAGATAAAAGTGAAGGAATTACCGTTATCTTTGCCGACCCCAAACTAGACCGCAGTGAGGATGTACTCCGCGAACTGGGTGTTAAATAAACGTAAAACAGGCTGGGGGCGAACAACTACAAATCAGGTATTTTCAACTTAAACTATAATCTCCTGCGCCCCATGCAGCAAAAAAAGACTTGGGGTGACCTTAAAACAAAACATTCTAACATGAAAAGAATTTTCACAGTGCTGTTTATTGCCCTGGGTCTCCTTGCCGCCACATCAGCCCAATCTCAAATGAAGATTGGTTACATCAGCACACAAGACCTGATTAGTGTAATGCCAGAGACCAAAATAGCTGACTCCAACCTAACGCAACTTCAAACTGCACTCATTCAAAATGCGCAGGAAAAGGAAGCCAAGCTAAATGCAGATATTGAGAAATTTAATAAAGATTCCAGTACGATGTCTGAAGCGGTTAAATCCGTTAAACGCCAGGAATTGCAGAAACTTTATCAGGAACTTGCAGGAGAAGAACAAAGAATTCAGCAACAATTGACTCAGAAAAGAGATCAATTACTCGCTCCAATCCAGCGTAAGGCTTTTGAAAATGTTCAAACCGTTGCTAAAGAGAATGGATATACGCTTGTTTTCGAAAAAGAAGCTTTGCTGGTAGCGCCTCCCGGAGATGATATTCTTCCGCTGGTTGCCAAGAAGCTCAACATAAAATTGAATCTCGCAGCCCCGGGAACAACACCAACAACCAATCCGCCTGCTGCCAATCCGCAGAAAAAAGGCTAATTGCTGACAAATAATTTAATAAGGACCGTTCTGTAAAATAGGACGGTTTTTTATTTTACTATCCTATCCGGTATTTTTGTTCATACCTAACTATGAGTCCAATAGGCATTTTTGATTCCGGTTATGGGGGTCTTACCGTAATGAAGGAGATCCTGAAAAAATTACCGCAGTATGATTATCTCTACCTCGGAGATAACGCCCGTGCCCCTTATGGCAATCGCTCCTTCGATAGCGTTTACCGCTATACGCTCCAATCTGTGAACTGGTTCTTTAAGCAAGGGGCACCATTAGTGATCCTTGCCTGCAATACCGCATCAGCAAAAGCATTGCGTACCATTCAGCAAAATGACCTTCCGAAGTTAGATCCATCTAAACGTGTATTGGGCGTCATAAGACCGACTACGGAAATAATAGGACGGTTTACCAAAACAAAGAGCATCGGCATATTGGCTACAACCGGTACTGTCCAATCCAATTCATACGCGATCGAAATCCAAAAGCTTTTTCCGGACCTTAAGGTAAGTCAGCAGGATTGCCCAATGTGGGTACCCCTGGTCGAGAATAATGAGCATAATGACCCAGGCGCCGACTATTTTGTGCGAAAAAATATAACGGATGTTCTAGCCAGAGATAAGAATATTGATACTATCTTGCTCGCCTGTACCCATTATCCTTTGCTGCGAAATAAGATGCTGCAGTTTTTACCCGAAGGGATAACTTTATTATCGCAGGGCGAAATCGTTGCCAATAGCCTTGTCGATTATCTCAAGAGACATGAGGAAATAGAGAAGAAACTTACCCGTACCAGCAAACGCATATTTTATACAACGGATTCCACTGTTGATTTTGACAACCATGCGTCTATCTTTTTTGGTGAATCCGTTAAGTCCGTGCACGCAGATCTATAACTTATTAACTATTTAAATTAACATTCAGGTCAGGGAAGAAATTCTCCTGATCATTTCCAAAACTCTTTCTAAGCCATGCCTAAAAAAGTTTTTCTGCGAATCATAGTATTCGCGGTTGTTGCAAGTCTTATGTCTGCCTGTCATAAAGAAAATAGTGAAGAAATCCCACCTGTCGACCCGCACGCCAACGGTGGTTATTTGACAATGAAAGTGAACGGAGTGGAATGGGAGGCGGATCTATTTTCCGGTGCAAGCACATTGAATGGATTGCTCAATATTTCAGCGGTTGGTAAGGATAAGAAGACCCTTACCATGACTCTTCTCGACAACAAGACAGGTTCTTACATCCTCGATATTCCAGCTACAGATGGCGTTGCTGCATTCATCGATAGTTCTGAAACAAATCCACTTGCTTATGCGACTAACCAGGGAAGAACACCCGGTGAAGCCGGCGGGATGTTAACCATAACGAATTATGATTCGGTGAAAAAACTTGTATCTGGAACATTTTATTTCAGGATGTTCAGAGAAATGGATAAAAAGCAGGTAATCATATCCGAAGGTGTGTTCGATAGACTTCCCTACAATTTAAGTTTGCCAACAGCAAGCGGAACAGATACGTTTAGCGTGAAGATTGATGGCAGCTTATGGAAGCCTGAAAGCATTATCGGAACTAGTGCCCAATCTAATCTTGCCATTGTCGGAAATAATCTTACAGCTACAAAGGCCATTGGTTTGGTGATG
The DNA here is from genome assembly GCA_963728145.1 of uncultured Chitinophagaceae bacterium. Lineage (GTDB taxonomy): Bacteria > Bacteroidota > Bacteroidia > Chitinophagales > Chitinophagaceae > CAVSJA01. The sequence continues at coordinate 214,565 of CAVSJA010000002.1, forward strand.
CCAGCAACTGTTGCTCCTGGAACTTATGATCTGAATTCCCAGGGCGGCGCCTATGTCGGCCAATACAATCCAACAACCAACACCTTCCTTGCATCGGAATCGGGCAAACTGACCATCCTGGAAAAGAACACAACAACCCGAAGGATTCGCGGAATCTTCAATTTTGTGGCAAAAGATGTGGTCGGCTCTCAGTCTGCAACTCTTACAGAAGGTTATTTCTCAGTGAAATATCAATGAATTGCTAAGACTTTAGGCTCTAAATAAAAATCTGAAATCCGAAACCGAAAATCTGCGATAGATGCCATACTTTTGCGGTCCTTTCATCCAAGCTGACGGAACGGGTGTGGTGACCTGTTGAGCAGCGAAATATGAAACCGGTCCGCTTCTCCCGGACTATCTTAACAAGTAAAAGAAAAAGATCATGAAACGTACATTTCAACCACATAACCGTCGTCGTAAATCGGTACACGGTTTCCGAAAGCGCATGGAAACAGCTAATGGTCGCAAGGTATTGGCGAGCCGCCGGAAGAAAGGTCGCAAAAAGCTGACTGTTTCCGATGAAAGGAAACTGAAATAAATTAGAATCCTTTACGAAGGATAATTAAATAGCTTTCGATTACCCCCGCCATGGCGGGGGCTTTTTATTTTTGTAAGATGGGTAAACGATTGACCCTTGGTGCTAAAGAAAGGCTGAAAAGCCGAAAGCAGATTGAACGATTGTTCAAAGAAGGAAAAAGCTTCGTGCATTTTCCATATCGAATCTATTACCAAACTTCAGAAAGAAAATTTAATGATAAGAATTCTGCATTGCAATTTGGAGTTGGCGTAAGCACAAAACTTTTCAAAAGAGCAGTCGATCGTAACCGGATCAAAAGACTCACGCGTGAAGCATGGCGTTTACAAAAAACCGAATTGGCCGAGGAAATCAATAAGACGAAGATCCAATTAAACGTCTTTTTTATTTTTACCGGAAAGGAATTGCCTGAATATACTTTAGTGTTTGATAAAATTGGATCGGGTATCAAGAAGATCAGGCAAAAGTGCGAGGTAATAGAAAAATGAAATTTATTCTTCAAATATTAAGCCTTCCGTTTATTGCACTCATTAAGTTTTATCAATGGGTAATTTCACCTGTATTGGGTCCTAAGTGTCGATTCACACCAACCTGTTCGCATTATGCAGTGGAAGCATTAAAGAAGCATGGAGTTTTTAAGGGAATCTGGCTTTCCATTAAAAGAATCAGTCGTTGTCATCCATGGGGAGGTAGTGGTTTTGATCCGGTTCCGTAAGGGTTTGGGTTGACAAGGTTGACAGGGTTGACATTGGGTTGACAGTTGGTTGAATTGGTTAGGGTTGACAGGGTTGACTGGAGGGTTGATAAGGTTGGATGCAAGTTATGAACTTTGTCAACCCCGTCAACCTATCAACCCTGTCAACCTCGCGACTTACTTCTTCAAGCGCTCAAGCATCTGCTTCAGACTAACTCTTTGTTGCGAATTGGTGTGAAACTTATAATATACCGGCGCTTTTCCATCGCTATCCAATTCAATTTTTCCCGGGATTCCTGTATGAGGACCGATAACATTCTCATTGCTATTCGCGCTGATCTTCTTTGCAGTCATTGGCAAAAGCTGAAAAGTCCTTCTCTCGTCGCTGGTATTTTCTCCCAATAATAGCTTTTGTGTGCTATCGATCATCTGATCTAATTGTTCCGTGGAAATATTAGTGGGAATTCCAGATGTACCATAATTTACAATGCCACCGGTAACAGTGTCGGTTTTCAGATTGATGATGAATAGGCCATCACCGGTCACTTCGAAAGTCTTTTCACCAACCGGTTCGGTGATCTTTACCGTTACCATGTTTTTATCGGCCGGTAACTCTAACGTTAATTCATTGTGTTGTCCGCCTGGCTCAAAATTGATCAGGGCTTTATCATTTTGATCGAGCTGCATTTTTCCGCTCGACATTACCACAACTTTTTTCCCAGGTTTTTTTTCGCCGCAGGAAACGATCCCGATAGCTATCGGGGCCAGGAGAAATAATACGAAAGGAACAAGAGTCTTTCTCATATCAATTAATTGAATTGGGTAGAAAACCCTGTATGGTGATTTAGAATATTTCAAACGATTTAAAAGGGTTTTCAACCCTAGAATTTTTTTAAGAAAGGGAATTCGGCTTATTTCCCAAAACGATCAGCAACTTTCTTCCAGTTCACCACATTCCAGAACGCAGCGAGATATTCCGCTCTTTTGTTCTGGTATTTCAAATAATAAGCATGTTCCCATACATCCACGCCCAGAATTGGTGTTCCCTTAACTTCTGCAACATCCATTAATGGATTATCCTGGTTTGGCGTAGAGCTGATCTCCAGTTTTCCGTCTTTCACGATTAGCCATGCCCAACCAGATCCAAAGCGGGTCATGCCGGCATTGTTGAATTTGTCTTTGAAATCAGCAAAGGAACCAAATGTGAGATTGATTGCATCTGCAAGTTTACCCGTTGGTGCATCACCAGCACCGGCTGCAAGACTTTCCCAGAAGAATGTATGATTCCAATGTCCACCGCCATTATTCCGCACAGCTGGACCGATGCTTCCGGCAGCTTTCACCAATTCTTCCAAAGATTTATTCTCATTCGGCGTACCAGCGATGGCTTTATTCAGATTGTCAACATAAGCCTGGTGGTGTTTGCCATGATGGATCTGCATGGTCAATTTGTCAATATGCGGTTCCAATGCATCATGTGCGTATGGAAGTTGCGGTAATGTAAAGGCCATAAGATAGATTTATGATTATATAATTATAAGTTCCGCTTTCGCGGGAAGCAAATTTACAATCTAACAATGATAGCCCCATGCAAAGTTTTTTTTGGGGAAATGAATCACCGTTTGGTAAACCTGGCATTGTTGTGCTTGTTTATTGAACCTGCAATTGAGATTTGTTGTAATTTACCTCCCCTGTTTAAATAACAATAAAAAACCAGGCTTATGAACACGCAAAAATTCCACCGCCTTTTTATTGTTTCCCTTTTTCTACTTGCAGTTGGGATCCTGATGGCGTTCACCTTGGAAGAGAAAGACAACACACTTACCGAAAAAGAAAAAAAAGAAGGCTGGAAGCTGCTGTTTGACGGACAAACAACCAATGGATGGAAAACGTTCAAAGGACGTGAAGCTGATGGTTGGGAAGTCGTGAATGGAGAATTGCATTGCAAGGAAAAAGCAACTAAAAGAGCGGATCTTCTTACCGCGAACCAATATGACAATTTTGAATTGACGATCGATTGGAAGGTAGCCAAAGGTTTCAACAGTGGGATCGTTTACCGTTGCACAGAAGAGAATGATGCCACATTCGAATCTGGTCCCGAATACCAGTTGATCGATGATGTTACCTATCCATCCAAACTCAACGATAAACAATTGAGCGGATCCAACTACGATATGAATGCACCATCTCAAAAGGCTGCGAAGCCAACGGGAGAGTATAACCGGACAAGGATTGTCGTCAACAATGCCCATGTTGAACATTGGTTGAATGGTGTAAAAGTTGTCGAGTATGAATTCTGGACTCCTGAATGGGAACAAATCAAGGCGGGCAGCAAATGGAAGGATGTAAAGCCGTATGGTATGTCGAAGAAAGGATATATCGCTTTACAGGATCATGGAGGAGGAATCTGGTTTAAGAACATTAAGATCAAGAAGCTTTAAGCCCCATTGAACAGAAGAACAGAAGAACAGAAGAACAGATGAACAGTAGAACAGAAGAACAGCAGAACAGCAGAGCAGTAGAACAGAAGGGCAGTAGAATTTAGACAATAGAAAACCGTTCGGTCGTCCTCCGAAACAGCAAACTGTCATTTAGTCTTTGCTTTTTTCAATCGATGAAGCTTCACGCCTTTATCGGTATAAGCCTCAATCATTCCACGTGATTCCATATCCAGTTTCACGGAAACAGCGTACCAGGAGATCGATTTTTTGAATGGGATCTTATTTTTCGTGATGAATTTTTTAACTCCTGCGGTAATCTCAGTATAGGTTAGTGATTTGCCACTTGATAAAACTTCAGTAATAGCACGATTGAAAAGTGTCCAGGTATCTGCGTCGATTTTCATTTTGCTCCCTGTGCGGGGATTAGTCATTTCTACTTTGTTGACAGCTTTGGATGTAGCCATACGATTATCGTTTTTCCTTGAAGAATCTTTTCATTAGTTCGGCACATTCTTCTTTCATGATTCCGGATTGAACCAATGTTTTCGGATGAAAGGGTGAGAGCGGATCAGTGATTCGCTTATGTCCGTTCTTTTCATCATCAGCACCCCAGATAACTTTTCCAATCTTGCTCCAGTACAATCCGCCGGCGCACATGAGACAGGGTTCAACGGTAATATAGATCGTGGCTTCGGGCAGATATTTGCCTCCGAGGAAATTGAATGCAGAAGTTAATGCGATCATTTCCGCGTGAGCGGTGGGATCATTCAATTTTTCCGTCATATTATAACCTCGTGCAATGATCTTATTTTTCATTACAACAACGGCCCCGACAGGCACTTCGCCTTCTTCAAAAGCTCTTTCCGCTTCACGAAGAGCATGTCGCATAAAATTTTCATCAGTCATTCAAAATAGATGATTCGAATTTAGTCAAAATTGGCTTTCTGTTTTATAACTTTCCGCTTTAGATGAAGACAGGTTGAGGGGGTTGATGGGGTTGATGAGGTTGATGGGGTTGATGAGGTTGATGGGATTGATAGGGTTGACAGGGTTGATAAGGGAAGCATTCACCGGGAATTTCATCTTTTATAAACTTCAACAACCTTATCAACCCCATTAACCTCATCAACCCCATCAACCCTATCGCGAGGGGCGTAACTTAATTAATAGAAGAAGCTATGAGTACTGAAATGCTTATGTCGGTTGAAAAAATTACAAAGCAGCGAATCGAAGAGGCGCACGAAAGGATTAAGCCCTATATCCATCGTACGCCGGTGATGACTTCTTCAGCTATTGATGAAATAGCCGGATGCTCGATTTTTTTCAAATGCGAAAACCTGCAGAAAGCTGGTGCTTTCAAATCGAGAGGTGCAATGAACGCGGCGCTATCATTGAGTCCGGAAGAGTTAGCAAAGGGCATAGGAACACATTCATCCGGTAATCATGCGCAGGCAATCGCGAGAGCCGCGAAGATCCTGAATACGAAATCTTATATCGTAATGCCCCGGAATGCACCTTTGATCAAGAAGAAAGGAGTTGAGGGATATGGTGGCAAGATCTACGAATGCGAACCTAATCTTCAATCCAGAGAAACCACGCTGGCTGAAGTAATAAAACAAACCGGAGCAACCGAGATCCATCCATTCGATAATTATGATGTGATCACCGGGCAGGCTACTGCTGCAAAGGAATTGTTTGAAGATGTGCAGCATTTGGATTTTGTTATGACACCGGTAGGAGGTGGAGGATTATTGAGCGGAACTTCACTCTCAGCAAAATATTTTTCTCCTTCTACAAAAGTAATTGCAGGCGAACCCTCAGGAGCAGATGATGCCTATCGCTCGATGCAAAGTGGAAAGATCGAAGCATCGCAATCGAATTCAGTAGCGGATGGATTGTTGACCAGTCTTTCTCAAAAGACATTCGCCATCATCCGTGAAAATGTAAAGGAGATCATTACAGTAACAGACGAAGAAATTTTAAAAGCAATGCGATTGCTTTGGGAACGAATGAAAATAATCGTTGAACCATCTGGTGCAGTTCCATTTGCGGCGTTATTGAAAAAGAAAGAATTGTTTGCCGGTAAGAGAGTGGGGATTATTGTTTCGGGAGGCAATGTCGATCTGGATAAGGTTGGTAAGTTAATTGGTTAATTGGTTGATTAGTTGATTGGTTGTTCAGAAACTTCGTAAGGCTAACAAATCAACTAATTAACCAATTAACCAATTAACTAATCAACCTAAACCTTACGCCTGATGATCCGGTAATAAATGTAGATCGCAATCGACACCAATAGAGAAATGATCCCAAGGGAAAGATATCCTGAAGACATTTTGACGTATTCGTTCAGCATATGAATATAAACGAGAGAAATTCCAATCGCTGCCATTACGAGGAACCATTTCAAGTAGCCGTACTTGATCATGTTTTTATCTTCCCGGAACAATTCCACCAATGTTGGCTCTGAAATACCTTTATCAATTGCTTTCTCTTTCAATTTTCCTTCGACCCGGATCCTGAAAATTGTTACCAGGGCATTGATCACTAAGAAGATCAATAATACCGGTATACCAAATTCAAATACTTTGTCCGGAATAGCCTTGTTCTCGCGCGGAACAATTTGGTAATAAGGCTGTTTCGTTGTTTCGTTGATGTATACTAATGTATCCTGTGCAATTACAAACTGAACGACTAATCCAAGCATGACGCTGATAAGGACCTTCTTCATAATAATCGATTTATATTGCATTTGACAGGCTTGTGTCATAAAGGTTGCAGTTTTTCGAAGAAATAGGCAATAGGCAATAGGCAACAAGCAATTGGCAATTTGCAATAAGCAAATTGTACCTTGATCCACAAATTTGCCAATTGCCCATTGCCCATTGCCTATTGCTTATTGCTCACTGCAACTTTTTCGGACTTCGCCCGTCCAATCGCATATGCATACAATGGTTACAGCCGATCCGGTTGCTGATGAAGTGCTGGTTAAAGCTGTGCTGGCCGGCAGGGAAGAGGCATTTAAGACCCTGATCAGGCAATATGAAAGGCTGGTGCTGCAGATCGTATTCAGGATGATCAGGCGACAGGCCGACCGCGAAGATCTTTGCCAGGATATATTTCTGAAAGTGTATGATAAGTTGAGCACATTCCGGTTCGGTTCCAAATTATCTACCTGGATTGGAAGCATTGCATACAACGCCTGCGTAAATTATTTGAGAAAGAATAGAATTAGTCTTGTAGGGCATGAAAGGAGAGATGACGAAACACAGGATTTTGCCATGAAAATTTTTGATCGTTTTGAAACCAGTCATCAGCCAGACGAAATGTTCATCACAAAAGAAAGTAAGCATATGCTTTGGAAACTTGTTGAGGAGCTAAGTCCAATGCAACAAACTGTTATAGGGCTATTTCACCAGCAGGAAATGAAAATGGAAGAGATTTCGGAATTGATGAATATTCCAATGGGTTCGGTAAAAAGTCATTTGCATAGAGCAAGACAGGCGCTCAAAACAAGAATACTTGAATTAAATAAATAGAATGTATACCGACGAACAAATTGAAAGCTGGCTTGATGGAAATTTTGAAGGCAATAAGGATGCCATTGAAAAGTATTTGAAAGAAACAGAGGAAGGAAGGACAAGATTGGCAATGACCAAATCCTTTTATCAGGCACTTAAAGAACAGCCGATGCCTGAGCTATCATTTTCCCTGAGTGATGCGGTTGTAATGCAACTCGAAAAGCAAGTCACGGAAAAACCAAAAAAAGAACTTCAATTTGTTCCAATTATACTTTTAATAATAGCCGGAATTGGGATAACTGCATTCCTGTTTATTAAAAAATTCACATTTGAAAATGCCTTCAATACGCTAACCGGTGGTTTGACTGGATTGCTGGTGTTGTTATTTATCGCAATGAATCTTATAGACTGGAGTCAGCAGCGAAAGAGATACCGGAGGTTGCTTATGCCGTGAGTCCATAGGTTGACGGGGTTGATAGGGTTGACAGGGTTGACAGGGTTGATAAAGTTGACAGGGTTGACAAGGGTCAGCGCATTGAAGACTTGTAAACCTTATCAACCCTGTCAACCCCGTCAACCAAAAAACCTTATTTCAGCGACGCATCATTAAAGGTATCTCCCTGTCGCATATCTCCCGTTTCAAATCCTTTCTTGAACCAATAAACTCTTTGTGCGGATGTTCCGTGAGTGAAGGATTCCGGCACGATATATCCTTGCGATTGTTTTTGAATATTATCATCACCGATCGCCTGGGCGGCATTCAATGCTTCTTCAATATCTCCTGATTCCAAAATATTTTTCATTCTTTGTGCATGGTGTGCCCAGGCACCGGCATAAAAATCCGCCTGTAATTCCAACATTACAGAATAACGATTGTATTCCTCTTCACTAACGCGCTGGCGCATGGCGGCAACTTTCTGACTGGTGCCGAGGAGGGTTTGAATATGATGTCCCACCTCATGCGCAACGACATATGCCAATGCAAAATCACCGGACGCTCGAAAACGATTTTGCAATTCTTCATAAAAAGAAAGGTCGATATACAGTCGTTGGTCGGCCGGACAATAAAACGGTCCGGATGCCGCACTTGCGCCTCCGCAACCGGATTGAACCGAACCCCTGAACATAACCAAAGTCGGCTCGGCATAATTACTTCCATTTTGCTGGAAGAGCTCATTCCAAACATCTTCAGTATCCGCCAACACAACTTTTACAAATTTTGCTCTTTCATCGTCGGCAGCCTGCTGCTCTGGACTCAGCGTTTGTTGCTGTCCGGAGATATCAGGCAATTGTGAGCCATCACCTCCTCCACCAAGGAACATATTTAATAGAAGAATGATTACACCAAGGATTCCTCCACCTGCAACCATTCCGCCTGTGGAAAGACCCCTGCGGTCATCGACATTGGAACTTTCCCTTCTGCCTACCCAACGCATATAATAAGAATTAAGAATGAATGAAATAGACCATTGTGCCCATGACTTGGGAAAACGGCCATAAAATTAGTATAAAAACTTTGCCACCGTTTCTGGGTAATTGCAAAAGAATCGTAGGGAACAGCAGAACAAGGAATTGCGCGATGAGGCTCGAAATTTCAATTCAACAGAAGAACAGACGAACAAGGAATGATCAATTTCCATCGGAGGGTTGTCTACTGAATGAAACGGAAGACAAAACGAGTTCTAAAAATATTGGCGAAACGTCCGATGGAAATTGGAAATTCCTTGTTCGTCTGTTCTTCTGTTGAATTGGATTTTCGAGACTTGGAGCCTCATCGCGCTATTTCTTGTGTCAACCCTCCCGAAGCTTCGGGACAACCTAATCAACCTCCCGAGAGCTATCGGGATCAACCCTGCCCCCACCACGGCACACGAATTGAGCGAACAACAGTATGCTGTTGGATTCGAGAAAAGGAAAAGGGGCTAAAAAATATGTGGAGCGGAAATTGCTTCGCAGGTTGCGATTATTTTTCCTGATCTTTTTTCTTTTGGGGATAGCGATCGTCTATGAGATCAATTGGAAAAATATTCCCTGGTCTATTTGTGTTGGAGCAATGTTGATCGGTCTAATGATCGGCGCAGCATTTGTTCGAAGAAAAAAGATCTTTTGGGAGGAGGAAACATCCACGGTGATTGCGAAGATGGACAAGGTCGGAATTTATGTGTTGGTTATTTATATCTTATTTATTGTCGTAAGACACTATTTCCTGCATCAATGGTTCAAGGGAAATGAATTGACTGCATTCAGTCTTTCACTCACAGCCGGCGCAATGATTGGACGATTATTAAGTATTCGTTCTGAGATCAGGCAGATATTGAAGGAGAGAGATCTTATTTGAAAGGGTTGACGGGGTTGATAGGTTGACAGGGTTAACAACGAGCGCTTCTTTGTCAACCCTGTCAACCTTATCAACCTTGTCAACCTATGGTCTTTAATCTTCAACAACAGTACTGCTCCTGGTATTGCCTTTCTGAGAGAACTTGTATTGATTCTTTGGATTGGTGATATACTTCTTCTTATATCGGTCGTGAACTTCAGTGGGTTGCTTTTTACCGTTTACGATGAGCTTATCTTCATCTAATTCAAATGAGAAATTGTCACTATTGTCAAGGAGTTTTTCTTCCTTTAGATCAGAAATGATCGGTTCGAGAGAACTCATTAGTCTCTCCTGTCTCAATAATCTTTCCTGGTTGCGCAAAAGGTTTTTTGTGTTCTGGTCATTGATACGCATTTCCCGCAGCTTGGAATTCTTTTCATTCAGGAGTTTTTGCTGATCTATTCTTCTTTCCTGCAGCCTGTTCATTTGTTCCGTTCTGTTCAACTCGTTTCTTTTCATCTTGTCCAGATATAACTTCCTGTTTTGATCATCGATAGTCTTCATCTTTCTTAAATCATCGGTCCGGCCCTTTTGAAGCTTTTGATTCATTTCCAGGCGGCGCTTATAGTTTTGCGTCTGAAGAGAGTTTAGCTTTTCGAGTTGAACGCGCTGATCTTTTTCAATTGTTTTTGATTTTTCTTCGTGAAGCTTACGCATTTCCTTGTCGAGTTGTTTAGTCTTTTCTACTTGCTCTTTCTGACGTTTTTCGATAACCTTCTGTTTCTCGTCGCGGAGCTCAATCATTTCCTTGTCAATTTGTTTGATCTTTTCTATTTGCTCTTTCTGGTCTTTTTGACTGACCTTCTGTTTCTCTTCGCGGAGCTCAATCATTTCCTTGTCAATTTGTTTAATCTTTTCTAATTGCTCTTTCTGGTCTTTTTGACTGACTTCCTGCATTTCTTCGCGGAGCTCGATCATTTCCTTGTCAATTTGTTTAATTTTTTCTAATTGCTCCTGTTGGCTTTTTTCCTGTACTCTCCTTTTTTCATCGATTGCTCTTGCTTGCTCGCGTATCCTGGCTCTTGAGACTTCTGCTCTTTCCCTGGATTCCCTTATCCTGAGATCATGCATGTATTCAATTTCATCAATGATGTCTTTGTGAGAATCAATTTGGTCAGCAGGAATCTTTTTTCCATCGACATAAAACGCAGTCAGCTTATCATTTTGTTTTTCGAGGCGATATGCTTTCCCATCCTTTTTCGCATCAATGGATAAGGTTTTAGTCTTTCCGTCATCATTCAGGGTTGAATTGAAAGTGGTGAAATCTTTCGAAGGAACCGTATCAGTCGGCTTTTTGGTTTGGTCGGTCCTTGTTTCAGATTTACGTACCTGTTGTGCAGGCAATTCTTTGAAGGAGACCGTGGCCAGCAGGCTTGCGGTGACAATGGTGAGGATGAAAATACTTTTTTCCATGGCGTTTAATTTTTTGTTTTCATTGTAAACAATGCGCTTCACCCGGTTCAATAAATGGTTTTTTGTTCCGGCGAACGCGATCCGCGCATTCATATTATTATAATTGTATTCCTGGAATGCTACCAGGGCGTGAATGAATTCGTTCTTATTTTCTACTTCACCTATTGCTATATCATCACAACAGTTTTCCCTTTCTTCTCTGATCAATTCTGAGATCCATAACAAGGCAGGATTGAAGAAGAACAGCGTTTCGGCAAGACTTTGAATGAGGTTGATGAGATAATCTTTCCTGCGAATATGAGCAAGCTCATGCAATAGTACAGCCTCGACTTGTTCCGGCGGTAGTTGAGAAAGCAGACCAAGGGGAACAAGGATAACAGGTTTAAAGTAGCCGATAACAACCGGTATTTTTATCAATTCAGATTGCAGCAGCAGAACTTCCTTTGAAATCATCAATCTTTGTCTCAACTCCACAATTCGGTTATTCCAAAAATTATCTGCTGGATGAGTTTTTCTGTGCCTGATCTTTTGAATGTATCCAAACCCAGAAAGTATTTTGACCATTTTCACAATGAACACAAATAACCAGATTGCTACGATCAGTGGCGCTTGTGCGTTGCAATAATTTACCAGGCGCGTTGTGAATTTTTGAGTGAAAGTCTTTTCCTGTTTTGTGTCGTCGAGTAAAGTTGTTGAAATGGAAGAATCATCAATAAGGTTTATGCGCTGGCTGGTTGTTGCTTTTGCATTTTTGGTTCGGTCGAGTTGCCAGATGAATGTACAAACAGTGCAAAGCAGGAATAAGAAGAAAATGCCAGTAAAAAGATTATTCCGTATGATTGCCTTCGATTTTTTTGTGGCAAGAATGACCAATGCGGCAACTATTGCGAGTGCCAGTCCCTGCCATAGGGAATGAAGCAAGGTCCAGCTCAAGGCCTTGGTTATTTCATTCGACCATACTCCTTCTATGAAAAGAAGTTTCATACAATTAGTTTGTGAGTTTTATTTTTTCTTTTCCAGTTTGTTCAGCAGTTCACGTATCGCATCCAATTCTTCTTTTGAAGCTTTCTTATTACCAAGCAATTGCAGCATCAGGTTGCTTGCGGATCCGTTGAACATGGAATCCACAAAGCGATCGAGCAAAAAACTCTTGGTGCGCTGTTCTTCCATGGCCGGACTGTACACATGCTTCATGCTGCTTTCATCCCGGTTCAATAATTTCTTTTCAAACATGATCTGCATCAGCTTGAGGGTCGACGTGTATTGAACGCTGCGCTTCTGTTCATTGAGTTTATCATTTACAAATCGCACCGTAGAAGGACCATATTGCCATAGCACCTGGAGTATCTCCAATTCCGATTTTGTCGGGTCTGGAACGGAAGAAATCTTTGATTTCTTTTTTGCTGTCATGACCCCAAGGTAGGAAATTTTTCGTACGAATGAAATTCCGGGGTTAATTTTTGCAAAATTTTGGGTTAGCGGGGATGACAGCTTACAACCTCAAGCTCGTCATCCCCGCGGTGCAATCTCAGAGACTTCTGAAATGAGGTAACCAAGCGGGGATCCCCTGCCAACTAATTTCCTAACAAATAGTAGGGGGTTCCCGCTTGGTTGCCTTTTGTCGTGAGTTTCCTTAAATCATACCGCGGGAATGACGAGCTTGAGGTTGTAAGGGCACCAACCCTGTCAACCCTATCAACCTCACCTAACGGAGCTTATCTCAATTATCTGGTCTCTACCTCCATTACTCGTTCCTACATAAACTTTTCCATCCGGGGAAACACAGAGATCGCGCAAGCGGCCCCATTTGCCATCGAACCAGGTTTGGGTGCCTGTGATTGTTTTTCCATCCGCGCTCAATTTGAGTTGTCGAATGCTGGCATCTTTTAGCGTGAGCATTATTAGTGAATTCTTCCAATCGGGGATGAGATTGTGATTATAATAGTCAAGTCCGCATACTGCAATTGTACCGCCGCCGCTGCTCCAGATTGGCTCCTTAACTTTTTGCGTATTACAAAAAGACCGACTGCTGCCATCACAAGGGCCCATTACTTCAGGCCACCCATAGTTTCTTGCTTTTTCAATAATATTTACTTCGTCCTCATGAGTTGGGCCATGTTCGGAACTGTACATTATTCCATTTACAACAACCAATCCTTGTGCATTGCGATGTCCATAAGACCAGACAGGATTATTGGGAAATGGATTATCAGTGGGGATTGTTCCATCCAAATTCAGCCTTAGTACTTTTCCGTTCAGTGTATTTGTTTTTTGCGGCAGGCTTTGATTGGCTGCATCACCAGTGGTGAGGTATAGTTTTGGATTGGCTTCTTCACTTATCCAGATCCTCGAACCATTGTGAATGCCGGCAGCCTGGATCCCTTTCAACAAGATCCTTGGTTCAGTTAGCGTATTGCCTAAATGGGTAAATCGTACCAGCTTCTCCCTATAGTCTCCACTTTCGCGATAATTGTACACTACATAAATAAAACCATTCTTATCAAAATCCGGGTCGAGCGCCATGCCAAGCAATCCGCCTTCACCTCTTGAATCGACATCACTAATGGTGTAGCTGAATAATGTATTTCCATTTGCAGGGTCAATCGAACTTACACGTCCGTCTCTTTCAGTCATCCATATATGATTATCCTTACCCCAAATAATTTCCCAGGGATGATCGAGCCCGGTTTTTACAATACGAATACCAGGTTGAGTGGGTTTATTTTTTTTGTCTCCGCAGGTGATCAATGCGAAACTGAACATTACTGCGATAAAGATCGGGTTCATGCAATTTAATTGTGAATATAAATTTACCTACTGTTGATAGTTATATCGGGGACTTATGATGAAATGCAGGATTCCCTTGATGAAGTTCCGAACCCTAAAAAGGATTGCTAGAAGTTTAAAGGGAACTTACAGGGTTCGGAACTCTACTTCAGGGACTCCCTAATAGGGTTTGGAACCCTATAGCTTCCGAGTTCTTTGTGAGTTGCATCTTTAGGGTTCGGAACCTCTCTTTGAATACCCTTAAGTTCTTTCAAATGTTCTTTGATCTTTTCTTTTAATGCCAACTGAATTTCAAGAGAAAGACTTTTTCTGTCCCTGGCTTTCGCGAATTTATCCTCGGGTTCTTCCCTTGTATTCAGTCTCCAGTATTGTTTCACTTTTTGTGAAAAGACAACTGAGGATTTGTACAAACTATAGTAATGATCAAGTGTGATACTTTCTTCAGGATCTAATTTTCTTTCAGAAGGAGGGAGGGAATCAAGTAACAGTTGTGTTCTTCCAAAAAGAACAGCGGCTCTATTCAATACGATCTCCTTTAATTGTTGATCACATTCTACCAGGTCTTTTTGATAAGTTGTGATCTTCTTGCTGGTTTCTTCTTTTTCTAATTCAAGTTTGGAAATCTTTGACTCCAGATCTGCTATTTCTTTTTTTAAAGTTTGATAAGTTGTTTCTTCCTGCGCTGTTCTTCCGGTTTTGTTTAGCGACAACAATCCTGATTTTTTATCTGCCAGTTGATTGCGCAATGTTGCCAATTGTGTCAACTGATTTTTTGTGAGATCAACAAGATTGGAGACCTGGCGGGTAATAGTTTTTTGCTTCAGGAGTACTTCCTGAGGATCTACGCGGGTTACTTTAGCATCAACGAGGTTATGTTTGACTTCTTGCGAAACACCCTGTAGTGAAATCAAACCGGCAAATAAGAAAATGACCTTCATCGAAAGAGCTTTTATTTAAATTGTGCATGCATCCCCGCGAAAGCGGGGACCCCCACAACCATATTAACCATGACTGAAAATCTCATACCACAGCTATTAAAAGTTTCCCAATATTTCGCATCTGGAGTAACGCGGAGCTATGCATTCCGGCGTAAAGCCCTTGAGAATCTGAAAGCTGCGGTTCAGAAACATGAAAAAGACATTTATGCAGCGCTTTATGCTGACCTGAAAAAAAGTCCTGAGGAATCCTGGGCAAGCGAATTGGGATTGATCATGGCCGAAGTAAAAACGGCGATAAAGAACCTCAGGGAATGGATGCGGCCTGAACGGGTTCCTACTGATTTAGTGAATCTTCCTTCGACAAGTAAGGTCTATCGTGATCCGCTTGGTATGGTATTAATTGTTGGTCCATGGAATTATCCAATTCAATTGATATTAATTCCGCTGATCGGTGCGATCGCGGGAGGAAATGTTGCAGTACTCAAGCCATCTGAACTTGCACCTGCATCATCGGCTCTTTTGAAAAAGATCATCAAAGAAATCTATCCGGAAGATTATGTACAGGTGATTGAAGGAAACGGAGCAGAAATAGTTCCGCACCTGATGAAGAATTTCCGTTTCGATCATGTTTTTTATACAGGCAGTATTGGGGTAGGTCGCACAGTTTATCAAATGGCTGCAGAAAAATTGGTTCCCGTTACATTGGAATTAGGAGGAAAGAGTCCCGCGATCGTTGAAAAAGACGTGCCGCTTGCACAAACAGCAAGAAGAATCATTCTTGGGAAATTTTTGAATGTCGGGCAGACTTGTATTAGCCCGGATTATGTATTGGTTGATAATTCTATTCGCGAAGCGCTGGTAAAAAAAATGAGCGAAACCATTACAAAATTCTATACCGAAGATCCTTCATCGAGTTATGATCTTGGAAAGATCATCAATACAAAGCGGTTTGATAAACTGCTAAGCTATTTTTCAAATGGTAAAATTGTAAGTGGAGGCAAATACGATCGCGACAAATTATACATCGAACCAACTTTGATCACCGAAGTTTCAATGGATTCGCCACTGATGCAGGAAGAAATATTTGGACCCATACTTCCAATTATTGGATTTAGCACAAGAGAAGAGGCTATGAAAATTGTTCAGCAAAATCCAAACCCACTTGCGTTTTATTTGTTTACAGATAGTAAACAGGCACAGGAGGAATGGGTAAGAAGAATTCCATTTGGCGGAGGTTGTATCAACAATGCCGATTGGCATTTTGCAAACCATAATCTCCCGTTTGGTGGTGTCGGCAATAGCGGAATGGGTGCCTATCATGGCAAGACACAGCTTCGATACCTTTACGAGAAGGAAGGGGATTTTGAAAACACCTTTTTGGTTTGATCCTTCAATAAAGTATCCGGGGCTAAAGGGCAAACTGGGATTGTTCAAGAAATTGATGGGTTGAAAACCCTCCTAGGGTTTTCAACCTTAAGTTACACGCACATGGTATCATCCAAAATTATAAGAAGATTAAAAAGAACAGCAATCGGTTTGTTCATCTTCCTTGCAGTGTTTGCCCTATATGTAATCATCGTTAACCGTAATTCAAAAGATATGACGCTAAGACAAATGGTTTTGAAGGCGGTTTACCCAATGGTGATGGGTTGGAATAAGCTTACCGGCAGCAAGAGCGTTAGTCTTGCAAAAGACAAAGCCATTCCTCCGCCGCAATCTTTCTATGAACTTTCAACTACACTCAATAATGGTCAGAACTTTTCTTTCTCCTCGTTGAAAGGAAAAAAAGTTTTATTGGTTAACACGGCGTCTGATTGCGGTTATACCAATCAATATGATGCGTTGCAGAAACTTTATGAGAATGAAAAAGGAAATTTAATAGTGATCGGTTTTCCTGCGAATGATTTCAAGGAGCAGGAGAAAGGCAGTGATGAAGATATCGCACAATTCTGCAAGTTGAATTTTGGAGTAAGCTTTCCGCTAGCAAAAAAGAGTACAGTGGTTAAAGGAGCTAATCAAAATGATGTCTTCAACTGGCTGACTGATAAAAGCAGAAATGGTTGGAATGATAAAAGCACCTTCATGGAATTTTTCTAAGTATTTAATAAATGAAGAGGGTGTGTTGACGAATTATTTTGATCCGGCGATATCGCCTATGAGTGAACAGGTACATGCGGCCATTCATCGGCCCGGCGCGTCCCGATAGCTATCGGGAAAAAACCCCGCCGGCGCCTGGTTGTGCGAATAGCGCTGGAACTACGGTCGACATCGAGTTGCTTCGTCGCGCTAATCGCGCAAGACCCACCGCCAGCGTTTGCAACGGCTGGCGGGGGGAGGATCACGCACTACAACTATACGCCATCGATTCAATTTGCACCAGCCTTCTTTCGAATTTGAATCCAGAATAAACTTTTACGATTTCATCCAACACAGCATCAATTTCATCAGCGGAAGGAAGTGTAACAAGTTTGGTTCGATAATCCCTGATATTCGGTAATCCCTTTAGATAATTTGTATAATGCCTTCGCATTTCATTGATACCGGGTATGAGTCCCTTCCATTCAACGGATCGATACAGGTGTTTGCGAATAACCTCAACTCTTTGTTCAATAGTTGGGTGGGTCAAGATGTTCGCCCGTTTTGAGATAATGCTTGATCTCATTAAAGATCCAGGGATAACCGATTGCTGCACGGCCAATCATGATCCCATCAACACCATACCTGTTTTTATATTCCAATGCTTTTTCAGGAGAATCGATATCGCCGTTTCCAAAGATGGGAATATTGATCCTTGGATTTTCTTTCACTTTAGCAATAAGTGTCCAATCAGCTTCGCCTTTGTACAACTGCGCTCTTGTTCTACCGTGAATGCTCAATGCTTTTATGCCCACATCCTGCAAACGTTCGGCAACTTCTTCAATATTTTTATGCGCATCATCCCAACCCAGTCTTGTTTTTACAGTAACAGGAATTGAGGTTGATCGAACAACGGCGTCGGTAAGCCGAACCATCAGATCAACATCTCTTAATACGGCAGCGCCTGCGCCTTTGGAAACTACTTTTTTTACGGGGCATCCATAGTTGATATCGACCAGGTCCGGTTGAACAGTCTCGCAGATCTTTGCACTCAATGCCATTGCTTCTTCGTCTCCACCGAAGATCTGTATGCCAAATGGTCGTTCCTCTTCTTCGAAATCCAGTTTCTGCCTGCTTTTCATTGCATCGCGGATCAAACCTTCGCTGCTGATGAATTCACTAAACATCAGATCAGCGCCATTTAGTTTGCAAACAGATCGGAATGGCGGATCGCTCACGTCCTCCATAGGTGCAAGGAGGAGGGGGAAGCCAGGTAGAGTTATATTTCCGATTTTGACTGACATTGAATTCAAGCTGCGATCCGTCTTAGGTGGATACGAGCGTCGAGCATTTTAATATGCATTGTATAGCTCGTAGCTCGAGGCTCATGGCTCGCGGCTTATCGCTATATTGCAGCCTGCAAATCTAACACTTATACCTGATGCTTGGACATCTACGCGTTAAGAATCCCGTTAAACAATTGCTGATTCTTATTGCTGTTTTCAGTCCCCAATTACTGATCCTGATCTTCGCGGCCGTATTATCGCAACAGAGCGATATTAAGGTTGAAGAAATAAATGTTTCCTCTGATAAAATGAAATTTCTCCAGGGATTTTATTCAGTAACATTCTTTTTTCTTCCGGCTTTTTTATATGCAGTTTTTGTATTTACTGGGAAATATTTTTGGTTTCTTGGTTTCAAACCGGCCCAAAAGCCGGGAATGTATTTATTGGCGCCAATAACAATCGTTGCCGCATTATTCTTCGCGTTTTGGTTGGGACAATTGAATGAACGTATTCCCTTACCACACTGGATGAAGTTGATGGAGGAAAATACTTCGAAGCAGATGAGTGAATTTCTCAAAGTCAAGGATTGGGGGGATATATTCATTAATATCATCGTCATCGCACTATTGCCTGCCATATGCGAAGAAATTTTTTTCAGGGGTGCTGTACAGAGAGTAATGATCCATATAACGCGAAGCCCCTGGGCAGGAATTATCATTTCAGCTTTCCTGTTCTCCGCCCTGCATATGCAATTCGTAGGTTTTCTTCCAAGAATGTTTCTCGGCCTTGTGCTCGGAGCCTTATACTGGTATAGCGGGAGCTTATGGGTCTGTATCATCGCTCATTTTGTGAATAATGCATTACAGGTAATTTGGGTTTCTTTTTCACCGGAAAGCATGAACAGCAATCCGGCCATTCCATTCTGGCTAACACTATTGAGTGGTATTGTCGTCGCTTTACTTTTATATGTCTACCGAAACCAATCGACAATTACTTATGCAAAGGTTTATGAGCCGGATTCTTTGCATAGAGACTCTCAGTTTATGGCATAAGCCAAGAGGCAAGGGGCAAGAGACAAGAGGCAAGAAGCAAGAGGCAATGAAGATTTGGTACTTTCATTTATCATTTTCTCTGCATGGCATTTAATATTGCAACATTCAGAACCCGGACATTGACTGCTGTGGTCTTTGTAGTCGTAATGCTTGCGGGTTTGTTAATTGATACCTGGCCATTTTTTCTTTTGTTTAGCGTCATTCATTTTGGTTGTTGGTTCGAGTATCAAAAGCTTGTAGCGCTGATTGATCCTGGTTATTCGAAGATCAGTGTATTCCATCGTTACTCCGTTCCCATCGCTGGTTGGTTTCTGATGCTGTATTTTACGAACAACTATTTTTATCTATGGAATATTCAAATAAGAGATTACATAGCGATTGCATCACTGGTAATTGCAATTCTTCTTCTCATATTTGAATTAATTATTTCCCGGCCGCGTCTGCCTAAAAATATTGCTCACTCCGCCTTTGGCCTTATTTACATTTCTTTAAGTTTGGCTTTATTGTTTGATATGAGGACGAGAGTTGACTATGACAATAGTCGTGAATTCTGGAACAAGGCCCTTCCCCTCGGGTTGATTTGTTCTATTTGGGTAAATGATACCATGGCATATATCGTGGGTTCCCTAATTGGGAAAACTCCGTTTTCAAAAATTTCCCCAAAGAAAACCTGGGAAGGAACTCTTGGCGGAATTATTTTATGCGTCGCCGTTATTACACTCGTATTTGGTATATGGTTTAAGATATTTAGAATAGTAGATTGGATTGCTATTTCATCCATTGCTGCAATTGCAGGAACAGCTGGCGATTTATTGGAATCTAAGTTAAAGCGTCTTGCAAACGTAAAAGACAGTGGCCATATCATGCCGGGACATGGAGGATTTTTGGATCGCTTCGATTCATTGCTTGTTGCTATACCTTTTGTTTGGATTTATTTCGTCTTGTTTATGAATGGTTGGTAAAGTTGAAAAGGGAAGCGTCAGATATTAATCCTTGTCAACCTTGTCAACCTATCAACCTTTGTCATTACCCTTGCAACCCTTTCAACTTTCACCTTTCCTCCGTAGTCTTTGCCGTTCAACTTCGATCAATGCGTATCCACAAGGAAGGTTATAGAAGCATCGTGATAAGTGCAATCATCTTCGCGGCAATCAACCTTGCCTCATTTTATTTTATCAGCTTTAACCTGCCATGGTTAAGCTGGATAATCTTCATTGTCACCCTGGGGTTATTGCTTTTCATGATGTCATTCTTTAGAGTTCCCCATCGGGAATTGGTTAAAGGAGAGAACTACGTAATAGCTCCTGCCGATGGGAAGGTAGTTGTTATCGAAGAAACCTTTGATGATGAATACTTCAATGCTAAACGAATTCAGATCTCCGTTTTTATGAGCCCTGCCAATGTTCACGTAAATCGGAATTCAGTTAGCGGTGAAGTAGTGTACAATCATTATCATAAAGGATTGTATCTCGTTGCCTGGGATCCGAAATCTTCGACTAAAAATGAGCGTCATTCGGTCGTAATTAAAAACTCCAGGGCTGAAGTATTAATAAAACAAATTGCCGGCGCATTGGCCAAACGTATTGTCAATTATCTCCAGGTTGGACAAAAAGTTGAACAAGGGGCTGAAATGGGCTTTATAAAGTTTGGAAGCCGCGTAGATGTATTACTTCCACTCAACGCAAAAGTAAAAGTGAAGATGGGAGAAACCGTGCAGGGGGGGATTACTGTAATAGCTGAGATTTAATTCATCGCTTAGAAATAGTTGTGCAACCCGCACCCTCAAGCTCGTCATCCCCGCGGTATAGTTTCAGGGGCTAACAAAATGAAGCAGCCAAGCGGGGATCCCCTACCAACAACAAGATGACTAAATCACGATAACGTATCAAACAAATCCTTCCATTCAGGAATCATGAGTATTTTCCCATTGATTATTGGAGGATTCTTTGTAAGCGCTGCTTGTTGTTGGTAGGGGGTCCCCGCTTGGCTGCTTCATTTCGTTAGTCCCCGTAATTGCACCGCGGGGATGACGATCTTGAGGGTGCGGGTTGCACGATGACGATTTTCAGAGTGCCGTTGCACGATGACGATGATGTGGAGGAACTAAAGTATTCCCTCAATCTCTTTCAACGAATAAACGATATAAGTCGGTTTGATCTCTGGTTCTACGTTTAGATGATTCACATAGATCTGATCAATTCCTGCATTCATCGCACCCTGGATATCTACTTCAAGACTATCGCCGATCATAATGCTTTCTTCCTGGGTAGCTTTAGTTTTCCCAAGTGCGAAATCAAAAATTTCTTTGTGCGGCTTGAGACTATTGCTTCCTTCAGAAGTGATCACTTCAATAAAATATTTCGATAGTCCTGAATATTGCAACTTACTATGTTGCGTCCGTTCGAAACCATTTGTGATCAGGTGAAGTTTATAACTCTTTTTGTTGAGGTAATCCAATAATTCAATTGCATGAGGAAAAAGCAGATTACGAGTCGGAAGCAGATCCAGAAATTGACCTGCCATTGTTCTTGCCAGTATTTCATCCCCGATCTTGAAATCGAGCAGGGTAAGCCACATTCTCTTCCATCTCAATTCATCTACTTTGATAAAGCCATTGCGATACCTTGCCCATAACTTTTCATTATGCACAAGGTAATTTTTATGGAAGAGATCGAAATCATGAACACCGCGGTCCTGCAATTGAAGATTAGTGTACAATTCCTCGAGGGTCTGCCTTGAATTCGCTTCAAAATCCCATAAGGTATGGTCCAGATCGAAGAATAAGTGCCGGTATTTCACGGGGGCAATTTACGATTTACTCCCGATAGCTTTCGGGATTGCGATTTACGATTTGTGGGGTAACTTACGGGTTCAAATTTCGTAAATCGTATTTCGTAAATGAACATTGTTATAACTGGTGCTTCTCGAGGTATCGGTAAATCAATAGCTGAAGTTTTTGCTGCACAGGGATTTGATCTTTATCTAAACAGTATGAATCCAGACAGGCTGGATACTGCAGTAAAAGATTTGAAGAGTAGATATCCTTCGATAAAAATCATGGCGCACGCCGCAAACCTGAGATCGAAAGAAGAAGCAAAGGCATTCGGTCGCTGGTGCCTTGATAAGTGCGAACCGGATATCCTGGTCAATAATGCAGGATCCTTTGCGGGTTCGAATGTTTCTGATGAAGAAGACGGTGCCCTGGAAGAAATGATAGAAACAAATCTTTATAGTGCCTATTATTTAACTCGAGTTATTGTCCCCTCTATGAAGAAAAGAAGACAAGGACATATTTTCAATATAAGTTCTATTGCCGGACTGAAAGCATATCCGAATGGTGGTTCTTACAGCATAAGCAAATTTGCACTACGTGGCTTCTCGCTAAACCTTCGCGATGAGCTAAAAACGTTCAATATAAAAGTAACCACCGTTTATCCCGGCGCGGCATACACTGATTCCTGGGTTGGTAATGTGAAAGAAGACCGAGTGATGGAAGCAAAAGATATTGCAGATATGGTTTTGGCTTCATCTAAACTTTCGTATAAAGCCTGTGTGGAAGAAATTATTTTGAGGCCGCAATTGGGAGATTTGTAGAATTTTCTCTGTGTCCTCTGCGTCCTTTCCTTTTGAACCTTGTCATTTCGAGCCCGGCCAATAAAAACCCTTCCGCACAACGGGAAAGTAGGGCGAGAAATCTGCACAATTGGAGACTCCGTGTAATTCGAAATGAAGCAAAACCCCCGATTGTGCAGATTTCTCGCCCTGTTACCTCATTCAATTAGCTTCGTTCATTGCACCGGGCTCGAAATGACAAGGTTCAAGGGGGAAGGACGCGGGTTTCTCCCGTCGTCGTCGGAACGGAATTACGTGCTGAAAAATGCCTATTTATTTTTTAAATTCTCCAACACCTCTTCTTTTCTTCTCCTGCTAATTTCTACACGGGATGAATCCATCATCGTTAACAATCCATCGCCTGTAAGATTAACCACGTGTTTTTTATTAATGAGATGGGATTTATGAATTCGGATGAAACCATGTTCCGTAAGAATCTCTTCAAAATCCTTCAATGTTTTTGATGCAAGCTGTGTTTTTTTATTGGTGAAGAAGAATTTGGTGTAGTTGCTTTCCCCTTCAAGTCGAATGATCTCCTCCGGGTGATAGAAATAAGTTCCTTCCGTTGTTGCCAATGCCAGTTTGAAATCTTTTTGATCTCTTACATTAATGTTATGCAGTAGATTATTGTACAAAGCCTGTTCACCCAATTGTTCTACTTCCCGCTGACGAAACCTCTCGAATGCTTCACGCAACTCATCTGCATCGATTGGTTTTAATAAATAATCGAGCGCGGAAAAGCGAATCGCCTGGATTGCATACTTATCATGCGCGGTAGTAAAGATGATCTTGAAATTGATCCGAGGAAAATGTTTTAATACCTCAAAGCCATTCATCAAAGGCATTTGAATGTCGAGAAAGAGAAGATCTGGCTGAAAGGATTTCAACAAATGAATTCCTTCCGATGCATCATTGGTACTCATAATATCCTTGATCTCTGGGACATATCTGTCCAACATCAATCTAAGTGTATTGACTGCGGATGGCTCGTCGTCAATGATAAGTGCTTTTATCATTGTAAAAGATTTTAAATGTTAAAGGTTCCCCCCGCCTTCACGGGGGGGCCCCACTTTCGTGGGGATTACCGATAAATGACCAATGAATAACATGAGCTGTACTTCGGTTCCCTGTACCTGTCCTACATGATCGGTTATATCCGAAACTCTTACCTCAAATGGTTGCTGGTACTGTTGCTGCAGAATATCGAGTCTTTCATATACCAGGTTTAATCCCTTGGATTTGTGCTTGAGGCTTTCCGTTTTCTGCCGTAGGCGGGCTGCAGCTTCGCGCCCAATACCATTATCACGGATCAAACAACAAAGTAACTCCTCACCACGCGTAAAGAATTCAATCTCTACTTTTTTATCTCCAGCTTTTGGCATTAGTCCATGCCAGATGGCATTTTCAACAAAGGGCTGAAGGATCATTGGAGGAATATTGATCTCATTGCTATCTAATTCCTCGTCGATTTTGATCTGGTATTCAAATGTATCATGGAAACGAAGCTGTTCCAGTTCAAGGTAGAGCCTCAGCATTTCAACCTCTTTTTCGAGCGGGATAAAATTCTGATCGCAATGGTTCAACACTTCCCTTTGCAGGCGAGAGAATTTGGAAAGATAACGGTTGGCCTGGTCAACATCTCCTTTTAGAATATATTGTTGAATACTGTTGAGCGCATTGAAAATAAAGTGCGGATTCATTTGGGCCCGTAACGCTGTAAGCTGCGAAGTTGCCAGGTCACGATGCAGTGTGATCAGTTGCATTTCCTGCACGCGTACTTCATGTTCAGTTTTCATTTTATCGATCTTATCCGCGCAAAGAGAAGCAATAGTAGATAAGATCTGCAGATGCCTTTCCGTATAAAAATTCTTTTGTGCGTGTTCACTGTCAATAACACCGATCAAACGGTTTTCATTCATCATTGGCACGGTCAATTCCGAAAAACGGCGAATATCATCAACTATATAGCGCGAATCCAATGATGTATCATTGATCAATTCGGGCTTGCCGGAAAGCGCTACACTTCCAACAATTCCTTTGCCAACTGGGATCTCAATCGGGTTAACAATATGATCTTCTTCCGAAGTCTTGGGACCAAATGCTGCTTTTTGTACAAGCACATTTCTTTTTTCATCCTTCAGGTAGATCACGCAATCATCAAATCCCAATTTCGAAATGCAGTTGCGGGCAAGATCCCATAACATTTCATCCACCGTCTTTTTTTCACTCATGGACGTTGCGAAATAATTCACTACCTGTTCGATTTCCAGTTGATATTGATAGCTGATTGCTTTCAGTTTTTGTAATTCCGTTTTTTCCGCCTCCCTGCGTTTGATCAGCTTTTCCCTGCGCTTCAATAAGTAATAGATAAATAAGGCGATGGGTATGACCGCTAATGTTATAAACCACCATCTCTTCCAAACGGGAGGAACTATTGTGAACGAATACGCAGCTGGCCTGGTCCAGGCATTGTTGCCTGCAGCGGCCCTTACCTGGAATTCGTATTTACCGGGGGAGAGATTACGGAAATTGATCAACTGGCCCCTCGTTTCAACCCAGCCGCTATCTGCGTGCAGCAATCGATATTGGTAACGTACGAGTGAAGGGTCTGAGAGAAAAATGCTGTTGAACTGAAATTGAACGGAATTTTTATTGTAGGGCAATCGAATATTCAAGGGAAGACCCTTCACTGAATCCATGGCTTCCGCATATTCGGAAATTGGTATGCTATGATCGGTGAGGTCGACGCTATTCAATTCTACCCGTGTTAAAAGGGGATTTTGAATCTGCGTAGAAATCATCCTGATCAATCCTGATGATGTAGGAATCCAGATAGAACCATTTTCATCCTGCATCATTGAAATCGTATGATAGTTTTCGCCAATAAACCCTTGTGTTTTTCCGAAATTTTCAATGGAATAATTATCTGCAGCGGCATTTACAATTTTTGTCACGCCACTATAATGGGCTGCCCAAATATTTCCTTCCTTATCAATAATTAGCCGCAGGTAAATATTTGTAGCCAGGCCGTTTTCTTCCTGAATTTGCTTAACCAACAATAGAGAATCCTTTTCGTCAAACCGACAAAGCATCAAGCCATCTCCAACCGTACTCACCCAAATTCTTCCTTCACTATCTGCCTTCATATCAGTGATCCAATAATTCTTTCTTTGCGCGTTCAATATTATCGCGCGGCCGATCTTTTCATTTTCAATTCTAAACAATCCATGATTACTTCCAAGAAGTATTGCACCTGCTGGTGTTTCAATGCCCGTTTTACAGGTTGGATAGTCACTGCTTCCAGATTTATAGTTGAATTTTTTGAAAGCAATGCTTCCATCAACATCTTTTATCAACTGACTCGCTCCCTGGTCTCCGATAAAATATAAGTCCTTATTCTTTGTTTGAAGGATAGCGAACATGGAATTATCATTCAACCCATTGTCCCTTGTGTAATTTTCCATTTTGCCATTACGATAACGGGCGATGCCCTGGAAGGCACTGGCAAGCCAGATATCACCGGAATTGTCCTGGTGGATAGCCTGTACTGTTGCTCTTTCAAAGGGTTGATTCCATAATGAAATAGAATTATCTCCATTGATCCGGAAAACTTTTCCGCGATTGGCGCCTAGGAGTATGCTGCCATCATTCAATTGTTCAGTGGAATACAATTGGTCAAATTCTTCAAGTTTATCTGAACGTATCAAAGAAAAATGAATATTCCTGGTTTGGAGTAATTGTTCATGTGTGCCAATCCAGAAATTACCTTCATTGTCACGATACAGGCAACTTCCCCATTCCTGGAATTTTTCTGGCAGGGTTACTTCGTTCCTTAGTTCAAGATTCGATCGATCGACTTCATAGATGCCAGTTGTGGCAAAATAAAAAATCCTTCCGCTATTTCTTATCATCGCGTTGCCACTGCCAACATCGCTGGAATTAGTATTATGATTTCCATTTATCAATGAATGCAGACCACTGATAATACAGGAGAAGTAAAGGCTGTCTTTGCCGGTTGCAACAATTGAAGTAATCGCATCCAGATCTGATCTCCTGGTCCAGATCGTGTTGAACAAATCATCCTTATACCGGTGTATCTGGTATCCGTCGCTGAAATAAACAGATCCTGCATTATCAATACTTATATCTTTTACAAGATTCTTAATTGGAAACTTCTTTCTCCAGACATCGAGCGTACCTGTTTCGATACTGAATTTCCCTTCTCTTCTTATCTGGCTCAATCTTGCTTGCGACAGATAAGCAGGCCCTTCACTCGTTGCCATCCACAAAGCACCTGAATCGGTTTTATATAGATTATAAACCGGGAATGTCTTTTCAAATTGAATGAAACGCATTTTTTGCTCTGCGTAAAAAAATAACCCGCCTTCAGCGGCAACCCAGATATAACCCTCTTCATCTTCCCTGACAGCGTAAACTCTTCCCAACCGATCATTACCTGCAAATAAAAAATTCTGAAACTGTCGGCCATCATAACGACTGACTCCGGCAGCATGGCCAATCCAGACATAATTGCGACTGTCCTGGTATAAAGAAGATATGTCCGAGGAAGGCAATCCTTCTCTCGGACTAAAACTGATAAAGCTATGTTTAGGGGTTTGGGCGGTTACATAGTTGTTCCTGCCGCCAATAATAAGCAGCAAAATGAAAGTTAGCCTGTATAAACGTTTACAGGTTAGGATAGAATGTTTATTTGGTTCTGAATATACTTCTTTTCTACAGTCTTATACCATCATTGACAATACGAACCCTTCTCCAACTTTTTGCACATTCTACCCTAATAATCAGTTAGTCGGAAATGGAATTATTGAACGGTAACAGGTCCTTATTAAACGGCAATGGTTTTTCTTTAATGTGCTTCGAATCGGGTGGCTTTTTCCGGGTCATCATGGTGAATAAGCGCAACGCCATTAGCCGCAATCGTATGACCGCTATTAGTTAAGAAGAACCCGGGTTTCGCAACGCTTTCAATCGCCACGATTTTATTTCCGTTCTGCTTTTCAAAAAAATGGACATAAAACTTCCAGTAGTTTTCGGATGGTGGGTTTATTCCATAATGTGTTCCCAGATACCATTGTTCAAGGCCTGCCACCGTTGCAGTCTTGTTTACGATCCACCGCAAATTCTTGTTCTTTTTTAAATGAAAGCTGTAAGTCGTTTTCCCATTCACCTGACCTTCGTGTTTTACCTCCCAATTGCAATCTTTTTCCTTTGCCAATTCGGTCATACTATAGGTTTTTTCCACCTCATTCCGGTTGATGATCACTCCCACAATGTGCAAGTACTTATAAGTGCTTGGGTTGAAATCGATCGTAAGCACCCAATCCTGTGGCCAGCTTTCTGAAAGTAAAGGGCTATTTGGGGTGTACGAGTTCTTTGTGCATGCAAACAATAGCACAGCTAATAGCCACGCAAGGCGTGGCTTTGAATAACTTCTCATAGTAATAAGGTTTATTGATTAGTAATGAAGCTGCATAGATATGAATGCGCTGGGTAGGTTTTCAAATCCGCTTATACAACGGCAGAGGATAATTATTCAATGGAACCTGAGCAAGGCAAGCAGTTTGCCATTTATCCCTTTAACCCATATTTAACTGCCCCAGGTCTTGAAAGGCTTAAGTACAAAATCTATATTTGTTAACTGAGTTAACATTCACGTGGCTAACAGATGTTTATATAAGACTTTTTTGATGATCCTGTTACTGATCTGGTCAACAGGATCAATCAGCCAGGTGAAATTTTATACCGTGGTGAGCGAGCAGAATATTTTTTATGACCAGACCTTCCAGGTACAATACGTGATTGAAGGCACTTCGCAGATCAATGATTTCATTCTTCCTGATTTTAAAGGATTTCTCAGACGTGATGTATTTGAGATCCCAATTACTACATCGATCGATCCGCAAACAAATCAACTCATAGATACTTATGCAAAGATTGTGGTGCTTTCGCCAAGGAAGAATGGAAGCTTTACCATACCCGGTGCAACGGCTGTGATAAATGGAAAGAAAATGCGTTCCAATTCCGTAAAAGTGTTGGTGCGAAGAAATTCAGTTGCTGCCATCGCAGGTGATGATGTTATGGATGCGGAAGAAGTAGAGTTGCAAACTGAAATACGCCAGGGGGAAACCGCAGACGACCTGGTAAAGAGGAATTTTTTCCTGAAAGTTGAATTAAGCAAGCGTAAATGTTATGTAGGCGAACCCATCAGAGCAGTTTATAAATTGTATTCAAGGCTGAATGCGAGTTCACAGGTAATGAAGCGGCCCTCTTTTACCGGCTTCAGTGTACTGGAAATGGTGGATGCCTATGACAGTAAACCCGATATCGAGAAAATAAATGGTGTTCCGTATTATGTGAATACGATAAGAAAGGTTCAGCTATTTCCATTGCAGGAAGGAAAACATCGCCTGGATGTGGCGGAAGTGGAAAGCCATATCAAATTTGTGAAAGTGAATAAAACTGATGTGGGTTCTTTGTACAATGATCCCTCACGCATTCCTTTTGAGCATACGGTCAGCATAAGATCTGAACCAGCGGAACTAACTGTTGAACCACTGCCGGTTTCTCATCAACCCGATAGCTTTACCGGTGCGATCGGAAAATTCACAATCAGGGCTGAGTGTCCTCAAAAGAACCTTGCAAAGGGAGATCTTGCAAAGATCCGGCTGGTGATCAGCGGAAGCGGGAATATTCCATTGGTCACTTTACCGCCAATAGATTGGCCAAAGGGAGTAGATACTGCAGAGCCCAAGGTCTCTGAAGATGTTAACAAGTATGTATTTCCGCTCTATGGTACTAAAACGTTTGAGTATGATTTTATTCCTGATGATACAGGAGCGATTGTGATACCAACTATTCAATTCCCGTTTTATGATCCTTACCAGCATATTTATAAAATTGCAACAACACAAGCTGTCACACTCACAGTTGGTGATGAGGTGAAAGAAGAAGATAGAGTAGTTATTGCGCCCGGAGTGAAATCGATAATCAGGAAGGAATTGTATTGGTTTGCTCTTCTTGTATTAGTAATATTATCCTGGATGGGTTACCAATTGTTTTCATGGAGAAAACATAAACTTAAAGCTGAAAGAATCAGGGAATCCACGCCTGTTGAAATGCCTGCTGTAAAGGATAACCTGGAACCTGCAAGAATTGCACTCAGTGGAGGCAAAATGATCTTGTTTTATGAATCCATCCAGGAAGCTTTGTGGAATGAAGCAGCCCAGCGTTTCGGAGTCATTCCTTCTAAGCTAAACAGGCATTATGTAAGTGCAGTAATGGCGCAAAATGCCATACCGAAGGAAAGCATCGCTGCTTATTTCAAAATCCTAGATGACTGCGAGTGGGCTTTGTATGCTCCGTCAGGAGCCCAATCTAATCCTGCTCAAATTCTTACAGACACTGAAAAGTTGATTGAAGGATTTAACCAGAATTCCTGATAACCTCTTAAAGAGTCAGTTCTACTGCTCTACTGATCTTCTGTTCATCTGTTCCTCTGTTCTTCTGTTCTTATGGTCCTCGGTTCACAGGATCTTACTCAGCATACTTATAGCCTACTCCTCTAACCGAATGAAAGAATTGCGGATTGCGGCTATCTTCCTCGAAGTATTTGCGGAAGTTCAGAATAAAATTATCAATAGTGCGGGTGGTTGGATAAACATTATAACCCCAAACCGTTTGAAGGATCTTTTCGCGGGGTACAACTTCATTCCTGTTTTCAATGAGCAATTTTAATAACATAGCTTCTTTCTTGCTCAATTGGATCTTTTCACCGGTTTTGGTAACGGCTTCCTGCGCACGGAAATCAATGCTATTCTTGCCGAACGTATAATTATCTCCCACAGAATCCTTCTCCTGCATTTTCTTATTCTTCTCGATCAGTTTTTGTACACGAAGCAATAGTTCTTCGAGATTGAAAGGCTTGGTCATATAATCATCCGCACCTTTTTTCAAACCCAGTACACGATCAGCGCTGCTGTTCTTTGCGCTAAGAATGAGAACTGGCACATCATTATTCTGTACGCGTATGGTTTCTGTAACATGTATGCCATCAACCTCGGGAAGCATCACGTCCAGTACGATCAGGTCGAAATATTCCTCGTGGATCTTTTTCAATGCTTCAGCTCCATCATAGGCTGATGTAACGCTAAAGCCCTCGAGTTCAAGATTCAACTTCAGCGCTTCGTGAAGGTTTTCTTCATCTTCGACCAGCAGGATGGAAGGTTTATGACTCATAGCCAGGTGTTCGATTGAAATGTACGATAAAATTACTGCCGGTAGGGGTATTGTGCGTCACAAAAATGTCGGCATTATGATCTTCGGCGATCTTCTTGCAAAGATAAAGCCCAAGCCCGGTTCCTTTCTTGGTGCGGGTTTGCTCATTGCCAATACGGTAGAACTTTTGGAAGATCTTTTCTTTTTCTGCTTCGGGTATGCCTGGTCCTTCATCACTAACCTGCAGGATCACCTTATTATCCTTTTTTTGAACGGTAGCGCTGATGATTTTGCCTCTTGGAGAATATTTCATTGCGTTCTCGAGCAGATTATTCACCATTATCTCGATCAATAAGGGGTCTCCTTCGGTGTCCGAATCCTCTTCCAGGTTCATTTCCCAATTCCAATCGGGAAAGCGGTTTTTGAATTCCTGTACACTGTTTCGAACTAATGCGGACAGATCGATCTCTTCGCTCGATATCTTATAGCGTCCATCTTCCAATTGTGAGGAAACGAGAACGTTATTGGCTAGATCGTTTAATCTTTTCAGCTCCTGTAAAGTCATTTGCAGGAGCTTTTGTTTTTTGTTTTCGTCGAGCTGGTATTTCAATAAGGTTTCCAAATTGAGTTGTGCAACGGCGATGGGCGTTTTTAATTCATGCGTAATAGCCATCATAAAATTCTGCTGTTGTTGGTGCATATTGATCTGTCGCCTTACAGCGCGATAAACAAAAACGGCTCCGATAAGAATAACCACAAGAAATGTAATTCCTTCAAGAAGGTACTTGGTTTGATTACGCTCTTTTTCATATTCAATCGCCTTCAGTTTCTCTGCATAAGCGGGTTGGGATGGGCTCAATCGTCCTACCTTCAATTCACTCATCTCTCTGTTCTGGTTTCCCAGAACAATAAACCACCAGACTAAGGCGGTAACAATATATACGAGCAGAAACCAGTATACTCCAGTTGCAAGCATTAATCTTCTTCGGACCTTTTGCTCCATATATAGTTATTGGCGAACTTTCTCAACGCGGATGCCAACATTCATCACATGTTCCAATGGATCCTCACGCATGACGTTTTCCAATTGAAAAATGTATTTCCCTTTTTTTAAAGGGGTTTGTTGGTAGAGGGGAATGCGATGTTCGAAGATATCGTCCATGCCTTTGCCCATCCAGCCTTTTTCATCTGTTGCAAGGGGAAGATCGAACCGGGATTTTTGAATTTGTTCTCCAGGTGGCTGAATTCCGATATTCAGCCAGATATTCTTATAGCGATAGGCGTCAGCATGACGCAACACAACATAAATATTATACAGTTGAACGGTATCCGTTATTTCAAATTCAATATTGGGTTTAAAACCAGTTTCCCAACTATGACCGGGAATTGTGACATTCTTTTCAAATACATCGATCTTAACGCAGGAGAAAAAAAGCAAACAGGGTATTATGATCAGTAAGGCTTTTTTCAAGACAAATGGTTTTTTGCAAAAATAGGCAGGGATCTTAAAGAACGTTTAAAATCTGTTCTTTGGCTTTTTCCAGTTCATCCTTCATCAGCACCACGCATTTTTGTATGCTGGAATCATATGCTTTGGCGCCGGTAGTATTAATTTCTCTTCCAATCTCCTGGAGTATAAAGGATAGTTTCTTTCCCTTACTTTCAGCGACCTCTCCCAGAATAGACTTAAAATAATCACAATGATTCTTTAAACGCACCTGTTCTTCGCTGAGATCGATCTTTTCAATATAATAGATGAGTTCCTGTTCAAGGCGATTAGGATCATAATTCTCTTTTCCTACATTATCTTCCAGCACTTTCACTAATCCTTCTTTGATCTTTTGTTTTCTCAAAGGCTCGAGCACCGTCACTTCTTCCTGGAGTCTTGAGATATTTTCAATTCGTTTTTTGAGATCTTCCTCCAATGATTTACCTTCTTCAAGACGGTGAATATCCAAATCCTCCAATGCCAGGTCGACCGTTTTTTTAAATGCTGCCCATTCTACATCACTAAGTGTTTCTCCGGTGGGAGTGATCACTTCCGGTAGTTTTACCAACGTGCTAAGAATATGGGCGGGATCTAGTTTTAATTCTTTTGATAACTCTGCCAGTGGCTGAAAATAGGCTTTGGCAAGTTGAGTATTGATGCTTACTGGTTTCGCTGCTCCTGATTCTTTCAAGCTAATTGTGCAGTCAACCGTGCCCCGGGCTAGTTTTTCTGAAAGGATCTTACGTATATCGAATTCATAAGGTTTCAGGAAGGCTGGCATCTTCAGATTCAACTCAAATTGTTTTCCATTTAAGGATTTGATATCGATCAGGAATGTTTTATCACCCACAGCCTGTTCAGATCTTCCAAAGCCAGTCATCGATTTCAGCATGCCTTTAATATTTGTCACAATGTAAGCAATGCTGGGAATATGGGGTTGTCCCGAAGCTTAGGGAGGTTGATTGGGTTGATAAGGTTGATAAGGTTGACAGGGTTAACAAGGTTGACAAACTTGGGTAATGAAAATATTGCTGGTACGATAATTATAGGAATCGCGCAATTTCCGGGGAGAATCGGGCCAAATATGCAATGTGAAATATCAAATCTGAAATAAAAAATCTCCCGAGGAATCGGGAGATTATTATGTGGATGGGTTAGTAAGTACCGGGAAATTTAATTTCCCTACACAATATTAAATATATTTTTTACTACAATAAAAATTTTTTAAAGAAATTTTATTAACATTTAGGATTGTTCTTGTGGAAAAGGAAGAGCAATTGGCAATAAGCAATAAGCAATTGGCAATAGACAATAGGCAAGAAGCAATTAGCAATTGACAATGCGCAATCTAAATCCGAATGACAGTTATACTTGCTCATGGTGTTTGAATCAAATAGTTGCTTCTGAATTCTGTAATCTACTTTTGTAAAAATCAATTACAATGAAATTTCCATCACCGATGCCTGTCGCGCAAATTGCTGAATTGATTGGTGCAAGGCTTGTTGGCAACTCGAAGGGACTTGCGCTGGGCATTAATGAGATTCATAAGGTAGAGAAGGGTGATCTTGTATTTGTTGATCATCCAAAGTATTACGATAAGTGTATTCAATCAGATGCTGACTTTATCATCATCAATAAAGAAACCTCAATTCCCGAGGGAAAAGCATTATTGATCGTTGATCAGCCTTTTGAAGCATATTTGACGATTGCCAGGCATTTCAGGCCATTCAAGCCCCATACAAAGCTGATTAGTGATTCCTCAAAAATTGGGGAAGGAACTTATATCGCACCCAATGCGTTGATTGGTCATCATGTAATGATTGGAAAGAATTGCAGGATCGGGCCGAATGTTTCTGTTCTTGATTACACCATTATTGGTAATAATGTAGTGATACAGGCGGGAACAGTAATTGGTTCCGATGCGTTCTACTATAACACAAAGAAGGATCGTGAGGTATGGTATCGAAGAATGGAGAGTTGTGGCAGAGTGGTTATAGAAGATGACGTAGAGATTGGTGCAGCCTGTACAATTGATCGCGGCGTAACCGATGAGACGGTAATTGGAAAAGGAACGAAGATGGATAATATGATCCA
The DNA here is from genome assembly GCA_963728145.1 of uncultured Chitinophagaceae bacterium. Lineage (GTDB taxonomy): Bacteria > Bacteroidota > Bacteroidia > Chitinophagales > Chitinophagaceae > CAVSJA01. The sequence continues at coordinate 249,151 of CAVSJA010000002.1, forward strand.
TATCGGTCATGATACCGTTACCGGTAAGAATTGCTTGATTGCCGCACAGGTAGGGATCGCTGGCGCTGCGGAATTGGGGAATGGAGTAATATTATGGGGACAGGTTGGTGTTAGCAAAACCCTTAGCATCGGTGATAATGCAGTTTTATACGCTCAAAGTGGAACACCCGCCTCTCTCGAAGGAGGAAAGGTATATTTTGGTTCACCTGCAATTGATGCGAGAGAGAAGATGAAGGAACTGGTATGGATTAAGAGAATTCCGGAGATATGGGAGAAGCTACAAACAATCGAAACTGCTCTTAAGCAACCGCTATGAACAGTAGAACAAGGAATTTACATTGGAGGAGCTCATCTATTTCGTTTGTCGCGATGAGATTCGAAGTCTCAAATCTTCAATACAACAGAAGAACAGATGAACAAGGAATGATCAATTTCCATCGGACGGTTGCCTACCGAATGAAACGGAAGACAAAACGAGTTCTAAAAAATATTGGAGAACCCTCCGATGAAATTGATCATTCCTTGTTCATCTGTTCTTCTGTTGTATAAGGCCTTACTGGTAATAATAATCATACGGCAAGAGCTCTGCAAGTTTCTTCCACGCCCAGTAGCCGTTACTGATCATTTCATTCTGATTGTAGAAATATCCGTTTTGTTCGATGATGAATCCATCGGGAAGTTCAATTACAGTTACCTGCATTCGCGTATTTTCCGGAAGCCTGTATTCAGTAAGGAATTTCTTTTCTGGAAGCACGCTATTGTAACTGACGCGGTAGCGCCCAACCCAGTCAACAATCACAGAACCGCTGTCGAGAGCATAAAAACTACTGTCATAAAAATCGTTTATAAAATATCCTTTGAAGCTTCCAGGATTATCCTCCATTTTCTCAACATAAAACCCTTCGTCTGCAATCTTATAGTTATAGTAAGAGCGCATGAAATGAAGTCTTGAACCAAGATAAGTGCGTGCCCTGTTCTTTACCCATTGGATCTTTACTGCAGGCGCAGTATCTATTTCCGCAAACAGGGGATAACCAGTGAACTGGCTGATGTTCGTATTGTACTCATAAGTGAATGAATCCAGCTGATAGCGGATTGCATAACCTAATGCGTAGTTCTTAACGATAATGTCTTCTTTGGCCGTAACCTTTAATCGATTTCTTTTTTTATTAAAGAAGAATTTCAGGATCTCAGGATTCTCAAGCTTACAATTAGCTGCATTGCTGCTTGTACCTATAAAGTTTTCGAGGAAGAAAGTCCCATATTTTATCCAACCATCTTTTACTTCATTGCTCGCAACGACCGCTACTTCTTCCATGGTTTTCTCCTGCTTGCGTAGTTCAATGGTTAGCGTGTCGCTGGCAGCGTGGGTATTACTGATACGGACCACAGTCTTCTCATAACCTGTATACGAAATCACCAGATCATAACCCCCGGCGGGTAACCGAAGAAAGAAATATCCATCATTATTAGATACCGTACCCTGCGTAGTATTTTGCGCAAATACAGAAGCATTTGCCAGTGGCTGTTTGTCTGAATCCAACACCTTGCCGTATACGACTAATGTATTTTGAGATTTAGCAACAAAAAAACACAGGGAAATCGCTATTGCGAGTAAGGTTTTTTTCATGTAAAGGATTTTGTTTGAAGTTAACTGGTTGTACCGAATCTTCGGGAGGTTGACCAGGCATGAACTCAAACAAACCTAATCAACCAATTAACTAATTAACCAATCAACCAGAACTAAAACGTTTTTAGAGCCCATAAATTATATGCAAGTTGTCTGCCAATCAGGCCAAACGGGGGTTATTAGCATATTTTTCACAGGCTTTTTTTACTGATTCTTCCAGGGATGTAAATTGAAAGCCCGGCAGTGCATTGAGCAGCTTGCTGTTATCAAAGGTTGTTTTACTAAGCGCAATTCGCGCAGTTTCACGGGTCAATAAAGGGGGTTTCCCCGTTACCAGGCTCTTTAATTTTTCCAGGCGCCAGGCCAATCCGGAAAGAAATGCGGTTGCTTCCCGTGAGGGATGCTTTCTGCCAAATTGATCGGCGATGGTATCGAATAATTTTCTGAATGGCCAGTTTTCACTGCTTACAATAAAACGTTCTCCATTGATATTGCTTTCCATTAATAAAACTATTGCGCGAGCCAGGTCTTCTACATCCACAAATCCATTTATGCCATTGCTATACCAATTGAATTCATTGTATGCATTTTTGAATATCGCGGTGCTTGAAGTATGCCAGTCTCCATAGCCCAGTACCGTACTTGGATTCACGATCACTCCATTTAATCCTTCTGCAATACCTCTCCAAACTTCTAATTCTGCCCGGTATTTACTGAAACCATAGTTTGTATTCAAATCGCTATCGGACCATTGCTTTGTTTCGTTCACTATTGAATTGCCGCGCGTTCTTCCCAATGCGGCAACTGAACTCACATGTAAGAATCGCGGAACTTCATTTTCCAAAGCAGCATTCACCACATTCGATGTACCTTCTGCATTTATCTTAAGCAACTGATTCCGGTCGCTGCGATGAAAGGAAACCATGCCGGCAGAATGAATAACCGCGCTGGAACCCTTTATTTTTTCTCCAAGCGTTACTACATCCAACACGTCTCCATCAACCCAATCCACTTTTTCCAGTATTGAAGAAGGAATATAAAAGGGAAGCTTATTGCTACGGCGAATAGCCCTGACCGAATAGCCTTTATTGACCAATTCTTTTATAATATAAGCACCAACGAAGCCAGTACCTCCTGTTACAAATACCATTTACGATATACGATTTAAGTCCCGAAGCTTCGGGATACGATTTTGCATCACCCGATTCTTAAGTTGCATGCGAAGTTAGGTCATTACGTGTTGCTTAAGAATTCAAGATTGAAAAATGGAACAGTCTGCGAATCGTGAAGAAATCGTATCCCGAAACTTCGAGACCTAATTATTGAGTATATGGTACAATAGGTCGAAAGGTTTCTTTAATTAATTAGTCTCGAAAATCCAATTCAACAGAAGAACAGATGAACAAGGAATGATCAATTTCCATCGGAGCGTTCTCCAATATTTTTAGAACTCGTTTTGTCTTCCGTTTCATTCAGTAGACAACCCTCTGATGGAAATTGGAAATTCCTTGTTCATCTGTTCTTCTGTTGAACTGAAGATTCGAGACTTCGAACCGCGGCTTTAATACTCGTAGTAGCCCTTTTTTGTTTTTCTTCCCAATTCTCCTTTCTCCACTTTATCTTTTTGAACAGGAGATGGTTTTAGTCTTTCGGGTTTGTTTAATTGTTCATACACCGAATTGCTTACAGCAAGATTGATATCATTTCCGATAAGGTCCATCAGTTTGAAAGGACCCATTTTGAAACCTGTAGCTTCCATTATGCGATCAATTGTTTCAGGATCGGATACACCCAATTCAACAAGCTTTAGCGCTTCGAGATAATAAGGTCTTGCAACACGGTTAACAATAAAACCAGGTGAATCCTTACAAAGCACTGCTGTTTTTCCCAGTTGTTTTGAAAAACTGATCAGTGCTTCAATGATATCCGCTCTCGTTAAATCAGTACGGATAACTTCCACCAGCTTCATGACAGGAGCGGGATTAAAAAAATGCAAACCCGCCACGCGTTCGGGACGCATAACTTTTTCAGCTATCGATTTTACGGAAAGAGAAGAAGTATTGGTTGCAAAAATGGTTTCACTATGGTTTATTTCACTGAGTTGGTTGAAGAGCGCGATCTTCACTTCCGCTTTTTCAATTACAGCTTCGATAACCAGGTCAGCGATACAATTGTTAAGTTCTGTTGTAAAATTGATATGACTCCTCACCTTTTCCATTTCCGCTGGCGTAAGTCGTTTTTTTTCGACTAAAATTCCAAGGTCCGAATCAATCTTAGTCTTCGCTTTAGCGATGATCTCCTCATTGATATCATACAGAATCGTATGAAACCCATGCTGTGCCGCCGTTTGTGCAATACCACTCCCCATCGTTCCGGCTCCGCATATGCAAATGCTATTGATCATCATCCTGATTTGGGGCAAAATTAGGTATTGGATGTTGGACTTGTATCGATTAGTGACGTAAAGGATTATATGCAGAAAGAAGTATTGAGACGCACCAATGGAAGGCAAAGGCCGGCGATCAGGAAGGAGAATTTGGAATGGGATTGGTGGATTAGGTAACCTACTTTGATGAATTATTGTTGTCTTCATTGATTGGCTTTAAAGCAAAACGCCGATCCGTAATTGTAGTAATCTCGAATTTCAACAATTCTGAACCTCTCTTAAGGTATAGGCGGTTATGGTCAAGCCACCATTCTCCTGAGCAAACTGTATAATCAAATGAGTGTTTAGGTTTATCACGAAGGCAATTGTATTGATAGATCTTTTCTGTTGTGAAGTTTAAAAATTCTTCATTAGCCAAATGCACAGAATCTTTATTAAATACATGAGCCCAGGTACTGGAGTTCGACAAATCGTAAACCCACAACCCCTTCATTTTTGAAGGGGTTATTGAATCAAAGTAATATGCCGATATAAAGTCTGGAATATTTTCTTTGTATTCCAGACGAAGAATTCTGAAGTATTTTAGTGTAGATTTTCCCGCCACCGGTAGGTATCTACCTTTGATCCAGGGCCCGGTTCTCTTGCCGTATTGATATTCTCCTGTCCAAATATTCCCCAGGCTATCAGTTTCCTGCCAGAATTCCTGTTTTCTCAGAAAATGGGTATAGATAATCGTATCCTTCATAATGCCTTTCGATCCGTCGGGGTCCTTTTTCCAATCAGGAAGCACATGTGCTGAGGATTTGAAGTTCTTCCGGTCTATCATCATTGTGCCATACGCAATTGGATTGGATATTGAATCAAATTCCATATACATGAATGAGCTGTCTGATTTTCTTATGAATTCATAAGAAGTTCGATTGGTAGAACTATTATTTACGCGATAAATTAACAACTTTGAGGTTATTGGGTCTTTCAATATAAAAAGTGCTTGAGAGTCATTGGAATAGTATCCAAGATATTCGTCGTTGAAGGGCATTGAATCAATCTGCGTCTGCGAGAAAGAGGGTAAGCAAAAGAAAATCGCGGCAGACATAATTAATAGCCATTTCCCTTGCACAGTTTTTTTTCAACGAACGTCGCGGGAGGAAGTTTAATTGCAACCGGGTGTGCGTAAAAGGAATTTTAACAAAAAGTCGTCGGGGGCTTATGTCGCACTCCTAAACTGTTTCAAAAACCTCAGATCATTCTCACTAAACAACCTGATATCATTGATACCATATTTTAATAGTGCAGGTCTTTCAATTCCCATCCCCCATGCATAGCCGGTATATTTATTAGGATCGATACCGCAGTTTTGTAATACGGTTGGATGTACCATTCCGCAGCCGAGGATCTCGAGCCAACCGGTGCGTTTGCAAACGGCACAGCCTTCGCCACCACAAAGCTGGCAACTGATATCCATTTCGGCACTGGGTTCGGTGAAGGGAAAATAAGAAGGACGGAAACGAACTTTTACATTCTTTCCATACATCTCCTGCACGAAGAAATATAAGGTCTGCTTCAGGTCAGCGAAGGAAACATTCTCATCAATATATATACCTTCTACCTGGTGGAAGAAGCAATGCGATCTTGCACTGACGGTTTCATTCCTGTAAACGCGACCAGGACAAACAATGCGCAGTGGAAGTTTTCCCTTTTCCATTTCCCTGATCTGGCTATTGCTGGTATGCGTTCGCAGTAAGCAATCTGGATTTTGCTGGATATAAAATGTATCCTGCATATCCCTTGCCGGATGATGCTCAGGCAGGTTCAATGCAGTGAAATTATGCCAGTCGTCCTCGATCTCCGGACCTTCCGCAACCGTAAATCCCAATCGTTGAAAGATGGAGATGATCTGGTTCTTCATCAAACTTATCGGATGTCGGCTACCGGGGCTCAATGGATCACCCGGCAGACTGGTATCAATCCTCTGTTCAGTCTTATCCGAACTGCTTTCAATCTCTTCCTTCCAGCGTTCGTATTTACTTTCTGCCAGTTGTTTGAATTCATTCAGGATCGCCCCGAATTCCTTTTTCTTTTCGGCAGGAACATTCTTCATTTCTGTAAAAAGATTCTTCAAAATTCCCTTCGTCCCCAAAAACTTAATCCGATAGGCCTCCAGCGACGCCGCACCATTGGTACTTAAAGTCTCTATCTCCTTTTTATATTCTTCTATCTGTTGCAGTAATTGATCCATTGCGGCAAAGATAAGCGTTTGGTCCCGCCATGGCGGGAGAGTTTGGCGTTTGGGGTTTGGCGTTCTTTAATGCAAGCTCCCTGAATTGATTCGACCATCCTGATTTTCATAAGCAAGTTTTGTTTTCGGCGACGCAACGCCAAACCCCAAACTCCAAACTCCAAACGCTCACAATCCACAACTGTGACTAAAACTCTCGTCTCCATTGCTTTGTTCATGATAAATTGCATTCATGAGCGACTTCCATAACCTTGTAGATTTTTTGGATCCCATCAGTCTGCACCAGATTTCCAATGATGAGGGGTTCAAGGATGGACAACTGGGCAGATCGGTTCGTGCGCATGAAGCCGAGTTCCCCGAGCTGGAAGATGCGGATATAATTATTGTAGGTTGTAATGAAACCCGGGGGAGCTGGCAACTATTTGTTGAGAGACACGCTCCAGATGCGGTGCGGCATCATTTCTATTCACTTTATTACTGGCACCAGGACCTGGTGATTGCTGATGTCGGCAATGTGAAATCAGGAGCTTCATTAAATGATACCTACGCGGCACTTAAGACAGTTATCGCTGAACTAACTGCTTATGGAAAGACCGTCATCATTCTTGGCGGTTCGCATGATCTTACACTTGCACAGTATCAATGCGTGGCAGATAAAAAGAAGATCATTGAAATGGTTTGTGTGGATGCATTGATCGACCTTAACCTGGATTCCCATAACAGAAGCGAAAACTTCTTAATGGAGATACTCACCGGTGAACCGAATTTCATACGCCATTATAATCATATCGGCTTTCAAAGTTATTTCGTGCACCCGCGCATGCTCGAGACCATGGACAAATTGCGTTTCGATTGTTATCGTTTAGGTAACGTGAAAGAGAATATTGATGAAATGGAACCCGTGATCCGCAATTGCCAGATATTCAGTTTTGATATTACCGCGATTGCTCATGCCTTCGCGCCATCCAATACACTTTCGCCGAATGGATTGAATGGCGAGGAAGCCTGCCTATTGATGCGTTATGCCGGGATGAGTCCGAATATCAATAGCATTGGAATCTACGGCTTCCTTCCGGAGCACGATAGAGATAGTCTTACTGCAAGACAGATCAGTCATATGTTATGGTATTTTCTCGATGGCCGCAGTCGCGGAAAACGGGAAGCAAAATTGGAAGAGAAGGAATCCTTCAATGAATATCATACTGCATTTGCGGAAGTTCAAACCACATTTCTTCAAAGCAAGAAAACCGGCCGCTGGTGGATGCAATTGCCGGATAGTAAATTTATCTCCTGCTCTTATAAAGATTATTTACTTGCAAGTAGTAACGAAATTCCTGAACGCTGGTTAAGAGCACAAGAGCGGAATTAAAAAAATAATCAATAATCAATAATTCTACTGGCATGAGTTTGCCTATAGTACATTTGCTTCTCGTGCGTCAGTCAATTATTGATTATTGTGTGTCGCATTATCGCATATCTTTAGAACATGTACTTGCTTAAGAAACTTTTGTTTTTATTCCTTCTTCCTTGTTTAATATTCTACTCCTGTTCCACCCAGAAGCAAATTGGCCGTACAGCGAAATCATCGGTATTTGCCGATTCAACAATAAAGAATGCGCTGATTGGAATTAGTATTTACGATGCTGCATCAGGAAAATATATATACAATCACAACGGAGATAAATATTTTGTTCCCGCATCAAATACAAAAATCATTACCTGTTATGCGGGATTGAAATATCTGGGAGATAGTTTGGCAGGTATAAAATACCTGGAAACAGCGGATGCAATCATAATCACTCCAACCGGCGATCCTACCTTACTTCATCCGGATTATCAAAAGCAACCTGTTATCGATTTTTTGAAACGCGTCACAAAGCCCTTGAAAATAATTGACACGGTCTGGAAATCTGATGATCTTGGTTCCGGCTGGAGTTGGGATGATTTCAATAATTATTATATGGCTGAAAGAAGTCCATTGCCTGTTTATGGAAACATATTAAGATGGACGCAGGAAAGGGGAGAAGGAAAACCAGAAGATAGCCTCTCTTTCGATCAATCAGTAAGTATCTATTCTATACCGGAAGTAAACTGGAAAGTCAATTTCAAACCCGACCCACCGGTTCGATCATTTTATGTACAACGCGATCGTGCGGAGAATGTCTATACTATCACAGAAGGAAGTGAAAAGAAAAGGACACAAGAAGTACCTTTTGTTACGCACGGAGTTCAATCATCACTTGAGTTTTTAAAGGATACCATAGGCAAAGAGATTCAATTGGCAATTGGCAATAGGCAATTGGCAACGGACGATTTAACACCAGCATCCAAACTCCAAACGATCTATTCGCAGTATCTTGATTCGATGTTGAGACCAATGATGCATAGAAGTGATAATTTCTTTGCCGAACAAACATTGATGATGGTGAGCCAGGTGCTGTTGGGATATATGGATGATACCAGGGCTGCGAACAAGGTAATTAATGATGATCTGAAAGGCATTCCCCAACGCCCACGTTGGGCAGATGGAAGTGGATTGAGCCGATTCAATCTTTTCACGCCGCAGGATTTTGTTTTCATATTAAACAAGATGCAAGGCGAATTCGGAATGGATCGATTGAAAAATATATTTCCGACAGGTGGTCGGGGCACTCTCGGCAATTATTATAAAACCGATAGCGGATACATCTTTGCCAAGACCGGCTCCCTATCCGGTGTGATTTGCATAAGCGGTTACCTGTACACGAAAAAGAATAAGCTCCTCATCTTTTCGGTGCTGGTCAATAATCATTATGGTAATACAACTTCAATTCGTAGAAGCGTTGAGCGCTTCGTTACCGGTTTGCGTAACAAGTACTAAGGCTTTTCAATTTTTCTTCCTAACGTCCACTGCGCCTCACTCTTCATGATCGTCATCCCCGCGGTACAGTTCATGAAGCTTACGACGAAAGGCAACCAAGCGGGAATCCCCTACCAACAAAATAGCATTTCTTATCGGGTTACGCCGTGAGTAAGAAGTGATCGTCGATCAACTGAAAAGTAGTTGGTAGGGGCTCCCCGCTTGGCTTTCTTCATTTCGTAAGGTCCCGAAGAGATCCCGCGGGGATGACGATCATGAAGTGTGAGGACGCACAGGAAAACCTAAAAATCTTTTAAATTACCCAACGCATCATTGACAGTTGTTCGTAACCCTCACAAGCAACTCGGCCGCCTGGCCACATGACCAAAACACCCATGTAACAGGCCGTACCCTATATCCCGGTTGCGAGGTTTCCATTTTTTACCAACTTAAAACGTTTGCGTATGAAAAAGTATTTACTTTTCTTCGCCGCGCTTTGCTTTACATGGGTGTCGACGCTTTCTCAGGATACTGCTCGTTGTAATGCAAATTTTACCTATCAAATTGATGGTCTTACTGTAAAATTCTTTTCAACTCCTCATCCTGGAACCACTCCGCTATTTCATCAATGGAGTTTCGGGAATGGATCGGTGTCTGCCGAAGCGAATCCAATTGTTACCTACGCGGCGCCGGGTACCTATCGGGTACTTCACATGGTGAAGGACTCCTCAACAAATTGTTTCGATTCATTAAGCAAGGTCATTACACTTGGTCCAACCAACTGTACCATCGAACCGAAATTTGTATGGAGGCAGGATTCGGTGAATTGCCGGAAGGTATGGTTCATCAATCAATCCATACCAATCTCACCCAATGTTCATTACGTATGGAAGTTTGGTGATGGGAGCACTTCTACCGAGGTCAATCCACAGCATGAGTATAACCAACCGGGTAAATACACGGTTTGTTTGGTCATAGAATCAGGGCCTAATTGTCGAAAAGAGTACTGTCAAACGATTGAGATAAGATGTGATGAATGTCCATTGCAGATCAATTTTACTTATGAAAAGGATCCATCACAGCCCAATAAGGTTCAATTCAAAAGCCAGGTGCTTACCCCAACTACTGTTGTTCCTATATATAAATGGAGTTTCGGTGACGGAACCTTTTCAGATGAGGCAAACCCCAGCCATCACTACGCAAATCCTGGCGCATTTAATGTTTGTCTGAGAGTTGCGATCAGCAATACCTGCGTAAAAGAACTTTGTAAGACCATAGTTATTGGTGATTCCTGTCGACTTGAAGTGAAATGGAAATACGAAGCTGACCCACAGCATCCCCGCCGTATTAAATTCTTCAATGAAACGATTGTTCCATCAACTGGGGCAGAGTACAAATGGACCTTCGGAGATGGAACGGGTTCAAATGAAAAAGATCCGGTACATATTTATGAGAAGCCCGGTGAATACCAGGTTTGCCTGAAAGTCGCGATAAGCAATACCTGCATTAAAGAACTATGCAAAAAGATCATTGTAGATACTCCTTGCCGCATTGAAGCCAAATTTGTTTACCGGATTGATTCAACGCAAAGGAATAAGGTCCATTTCCAAAACCTAACGCAAAGCAATACCCAGCCTGTGCATTACCTCTGGAAGTTTGGAGATGGAACTACGTCAACAGAAGCGAATCCGACTCATGTCTATCAGCAACCGGGGGTGTATGAAGCATGCCTTGTTGCAGAAACAACCAATGGTTGCCGTAGTGAATATTGCGCGAAGGTTGAAATTGGAAGCCTGATCTGTCCGATTGAAGTGAAGTTTGAATGGAGAGCCGATACTGCTAATCCACGCAAGATCTTCTTCCATAATCTTTCCGTTGTGCCGACCGCGGGCGCAAAGTATCTCTGGAAATTCGGCGATGGAACTACTTCCAACGAAAAAGATCCCGTGCATGTTTATGAAAAGCCGGGTGAATACGAAGTATGCCTGATCGTTGAGTTAAATAATTTATGTCGCAAGGTAGCTTGTCAGAAAGTTGTGATCCGTCCGCCTGAATGTAATGTGCAAGCGAAATTTGAATGGAAGCAGGATGCGCAGAACTGGAAGAAAGTATGGTTTGCTAATTTATCGCAACCTGTACCAAATATCTGGAGAACATTCTGGTATTATGGCGATGGTACAACATCTCAGGACTTCAACAGCTTCCACGAATATGCCCAACCAGGAAAGTACACCGTTTGCCTGAAGGTGGTAAGTTTGAATGGATGTATCGATGCATACTGTGATACGGTGATCGTAAGGCAAAGAGATACTTGCGAGAATAAGTCCGATTTCAAATGGGAGCGTTCAACAAATAATGCGCTTGAATTCAAATTCAAACCGCAATACATCAATCTTACCTGGAAATATGAATGGAAGTTTGGAGATGGTACAACTTCGACGGCGGTTACACCAGTTCATAAGTTCCCATCAAGGGGTGTTTATACGGTTTGTCTAACAGTAACTCAAAACAACCGTTGCAAAACGACTACCTGTAAGGAAGTAAGGGTTGGTGCTGAATGCGACTCAATACTTGTGAAGTATGAGTATAGAAGGGATCAAGAGAGGCCGAATAAGATCAGTTTCCATGCAGTCAGCACCCAACCCCTTGTAAAACAGAAGTGGACGATCAAGCGGGATAGCACCATAAATGGGTTTCCATATGTGGTGGTCCTGACCGAGAGCAATCCGACCTATATTTTTCCTTTCGGTGGATGGTACACCGTCTGCCTGGATGGCACTACAGCAAATGGCTGTACAGGAACGTATTGTGAAAGAATTTTTATCGATAGGGTTGTAAATAGCGCAGTAACTTTAACTCCGCTGCCGGTTTTTCCCAACCCTGCAACCAGCGTAGTTCGTATAGAACTTAAACTGGAGCAGGCAGCACCGGTCAGAGTAGTGGTTTTTGACGAATCCGGGACGCAGCAAATGCAGCTTTTTGTTAACGCTCAAAGGGGCAATAATAACATTCAGCTGCCCGTTTCGAAACTAAGCCAGGGCCAGTACCTGGTACAGTTGGTGTACGCGAACCAGGTTCGTCTGGCAAGGTTCCAGCGAATGTAAAAACGGAGTTTGTATTGCCGAACACGCCTGCCGATATCGAGTTGATAAACGGTTGTATTAATAATAGCCGTCAGGCCCAGGAACTGCTCTATAAACGGTTCTATGGGCCCATGGCTTCTATATGCCTGAGGTATACAAGGAATGAGGAAGATGCAATTGAGGTTTTGCACAATGGTTTTTTGAAAGTGTATAAGAACATTCATACGTACGATAGTAGCAGAGCATCATTGTATACCTGGATCCGCACGATCGTGATCAATTCGGCGATTGATTTTATCAGGCAAAGGGATAAGTTTTCAAAGATTGAATTGGAAAAAGCAGAAGAGCCAGGCGTTGATGCGGAAGCCATACATCGAATGTCGGCAAGAGAATTAATGAAATTGGTTCAACAATTGTCGCCAGCTACGCAAACCGTTTTTAATCTGTACGTGATCGAAGGATACAATCATCGCGAGATAGCTAACCTCGTTGGGATAAGCGAAGGCACCAGCAAATGGCACCTGAGCGAAGCCCGGCGCCAATTACAAATCTTATTACAAACATTGCAAGTGTAATCGGATGAACGAAAAACAACCATACGAAAAACACCTTGCGGAAAAGCTGCAGCAGCTTCCGCCCCCGGGAGATGCGAACCGATCCTGGCCGCAGATGAGATCCCTGCTTGACAAAGAACTGCCTGAAGGTGGTGGTTCAGGCTTCGGAAGGAATGGTACAACCAAATGGTGGATGATCGGACTCCTTGTGGGAGTGATCACCGTGGGAACCTGGTTAAGTACACAACAATCAGGGCCAAACGAAAAAGATCCAGCCACTGCTTCCGGGCAAATTGCTTCTGAAAAAGAAACGACTCCCTCATCTGGCGTTTCTTTACCTGCTTCCAATGAGAAAAATTCAACTGCTTCATCATCCGCCAATGATTCAAAAGCAGAGCCCAATTCGCCTGTAAAAGCTCAACCTGAACAAAATTCTTCGTTAACCGACAATAAGCAATCTTCAAACGACAATAGCTCGAATACAACTCTACCTACAGTAAAAGAAACTGCCAAAAAGAATGAAAGTTCTGAAGTAGTAAAAACAGATAAGGATAATACCAACAATACAAAACTTAATTCGAGTAAAAAGGATCCCGCTGTTGAAGCAGGTAGTTCAGCTGCAATTGTAAAATCTAATTCGACAATAAAGAACAATACTAAATCTAATCAACCTGGTTCAGGCGTTAAGCAAAATGACAAAACAGTTGCAGGTCTAAATAATCAATCTACCGGTAGAAAAAATGTTGTTAACGAATCGAACCAGGTAAATGAAGATTTCTTAGCCTCTTATTCAGGATTGATTTTTGGAGTTGATAAATCTCCTTCAACTATTGGCGAAACTGATGTTCTGATTAACGGCTCACCTGACGAACGATCTATTGCATCAATGGTTCCAAAAGCGCCGCCAAAACCTGGAAGAAGGTATAATAAATACACCAAATCATTTGAGCCAAAATCAAACAAGCCGAGAGTAGTTGGTACCGGCGATGAAAAGAATATGGCTTTTGGTTTATCCTTGCCATTGGGATTTCCAGTGGGAGACCAGCAGGCAGTGGCATATAATTTCAATGCAGGACAAAACACGATTTCAGACTATCTGCCCGCACCGCACTTCCAGTATCACCTGAATGAAAAATCATTCCTGCAATCGGAATTGCAGATTGTAGCGCCACAGTTCATTCAACCGGTATTGCTTTCGCAAAACGTTCAGGTTACTGCGATGCAAACAAAATATACATCGATCTACGCCAGGAAGCTTTATTATTTCAATATGCCATTTACTGCTTACTATAGTCCGTTCAAGCATTTCTATCTTGGAACAGGATTGCAGTTTTCATCTATGTTAAGTGGAGTTGCGATGAACGAAGAGAAATTGTATACAGCAAGCGACACTAGCATCAGTACAAACTATTCGAAGTTCCGCAATGACTCGCTGTCAAACAAATTTGATGGATCTGAGTTCCGCGTGCTCTTCGATGCAAATTATTACTGGCAAAAATTCACCGTTGGTTTGAGATATAACCAGGCGCTCACAAACTATATTAGCATAAGAGCAACACCCACCTCAGGTTTGTTCCAGGATCGTAACAAAGCTGTACAATTCTACTTGCGTTATAATTTCTGGGAGGATAAGAAAAAGAAGAAAACAAATACATTAGCGATTAAATAAGTGATAGTTCTTAAGTAGGCTTACAATTCTCGAGATCAGTATCTATAAATAATTCTGTTGAATGAAGGCGAACCCCTTTAGGGGTTCAATCTTTGTAGCAAAAACGACCTCTACGAGAATGCAGCTCCATAGGAGCGTAATCTGAGGCGAATGAGGCCAGTGAACTATTTTTCAGCTGAACATTCAAAAACATTTTTCGATAGTTCAACCAATTTATCATTGGATGCCGATAATAATCAATCAAAGAATTCTCTTGAAATGAAATAGTCTTAGTTTGACTGAAAACCAATTTGCCGAAAGCGTGAGATTCAGATTACGCCCCATACGGGGCTTGAATCCGTGGGGGCAAAAATTTGCTACCAACATTTGACTCCTGACGGAGTCTGGCTAATACAAACGAATCAAACCCAGGAATGAACTAACGTTTGAATAGTTGTTCGAGGTATTCTTTCTTGAATTCAAGGTAAACAGGATTACCACCGGCAGTAATATTGGATTGCGCGCATTGAAACAGATCTAAGATCAATGTGCGCATTTCTTTTTCTGTTAAAGAAGTTCCTGCCTTGATCGCCTGTTGCCAGCTCAGGGAACGAATCAGCTTCTCTCTTTTTGAAAATTTAAGATCACTGCTGAAATGTTTGTATTGGTCGAGTAATTGTTCGATCACCATCTTTTCATTTCCTTGTTCCAGATCAGCGGGGGTACCCTGGATAACAAAAGCATCTTTGCCAAATGGTTCGATCTGGTAACCGAGTTGGTTAAGATCATCCATCAATTCATTCAATAAAATTGCATCTGTTGGCGACAATTGCAGTGTTGAAGGAAATAAACTGCGCTGAGTGGCCATTGGCTTATTGCTTGCAGCAGAAAATCTTTCATAAAGAATTCTTTCGTGCGCCAATTGCTGGTTGATACAAATGAATCCCCGGTTGCTGGGTGCAAGTATATAAGTATTGTGAACCTGGATCAGGCTCGCGTTTTCATCGATGGTCAAAACCGAAGGAGCGGGCGAAAAATTCTTTATTCCTTCGGCAGGGATTGTTGTTTCAGGTCCTTCTCTCTTTAATTTATCAAGAAGGGACTCAAATTTTCTTGAATCCTCAGTTTCCACAAATGAAGTCTTGTCAGTTATTCCTTCGCCATGATTCCGCTCTATAAAATGCGATTGATGTTTTTGCGTAAAGCCGCGAAACAAGGCCGATGAAGTTGCAGCAGCTTGTTTATCCTCTGTGAACGGCTTATTTATTGCGTCCAGTTGCTGGATAGAAGGATCCAGATCGAATTCAAGCGTTGGCGTGATGCTGAATTGAGCCAGTGCATGTTTAACTGCAGCTTGTACAAATGCGTACACGATCTTTTCATCCTCAAACTTTATTTCCTGTTTGGTCGGATGAACATTTATGTCCAATTCGGAAGGATCCAGATCAATAAATAAAACATACAACGGGAAGCTATCACCGGGAATCATTTCCTGATAGGCATTCATCACAGCATGATGCAGGTAAGGACTGCGGATAAAGCGATTATTCACAAAAAAGTATTGATCACCTCTTGTTTTCTTCGCTGTATCGGGCTTGCCGGTGAATCCGTAAATATTTAGGTAATCCGTTTTTTCCTGTACCGTTACCAGTTTGGATTGATAGTGAGTTCCCAGTAATTGAACGATCCTTTGCTTTAAAGTCGCTTTTTCGAGATGAAAGATCTCCTGGCCATTACTGGTAAGCGAAAAGAAAATATTGGGAAATGAAAGTGCGACCCGGATGAATTCATCTACGATATGTCTAAGTTCAGCAGCATTGCTTTTCAAAAAATTTCTGCGGGCAGGTACATTGAAGAAAAGGTTCTTCATGCTGATCTGTGTACCCGTCTGCCAGGCCGCCGGTTCCTGCCGGACCACATTGCTATGTTCAATCTCGATAAAAGTACCAGCTTCATCCTCTGATCTTCGCGTTTTTAATTCAACCTGGGCAACAGCTGCAATGGAGGCAAGCGCTTCACCGCGGAATCCCATCGTTCTGATCCTGAAAAGATCATTGATATCCCTGATCTTGGATGTGGCATGGCGTTCAAAAGCCATACGCGCATCGGTTTCGCTCATACCCTTGCCATTATCGCTCACCTGGATCATGGATTTACCTGCGTCATTCACGAAAAGGCGGATCTCCGTTGCCCCCGCATCCACAGCGTTTTCCAGTAATTCCTTGACCGCGCTAGCCGGGCGTTGGATCACTTCGCCTGCGGCGATCTGATTTGCGATATTGTCGGGTAATAATTGTATGATGTCTGCCAAAATCTTCCTCACTTTGAAGCGAAATTAACGGAGATTATCTAGGATGCAAATTGGTAAGAGGGCTTAATTGCAGAGAATTTTACTCCCGCCTTGGCGGGAGTAAAAATCTTGGCCGAAGGCCAAGCTTGGGACTCCAAATTTTCCGCACCTTTACATACTAAACCAACCTCCGAAAACGTATTCATCCTGTCTAATATCCCCATCATGCTGAAGTATGTGGCTTGTGGAATTTTGAGCTGTATGATAATTCTCGCCTGTTCAAAAAAGGACGGGTTTGTAAAGGAAGTCCCCGATCCTTCTATCCACAAAGGTTTTACTGAATACTTTATTACCAAAGGACAACATTATAGCGCTCAAAGCGCACAGATCGTTTTAAATACTCCGAGCATTAAATGCGATGTGATCTTCGACAGTTCGGCAATTTATCAAAACACCGAGCCAAATAACCAGTTAGACGTAAACAAGCTCATCGGCTTTTCAGATTGCGGAGCAGGTCATCATGAAAACAGTGCAAGATTGGGTTGGAACTGGAATGGAAAACAGATCGTGATCTACGCTTACGCATATGCTGGAACTCAGCGTATCATTCTTCCGATAGATTCTGTTAAAATTGGCAAGTCATTCTACTGTTCTATTGAAGCTATAGAAGGCAATTATCATTTTGCGGTGGCCGACAAGAAACTTACAATTCCACGCTTTTGCAATAGTTATAGCGGCAGTTTCTACAAACTCTTTCCTTATTTCGGCGGAGATGAAACCGCTCCACACGATATACGCATTTACATCAGGGAAAAGCAATAATCATTAAATTACAGGCTTATTTTGCCGTATGAAGAGATTCTCGTTCGTTTTTTTTGCAGTCCTGTTACCATTTTTAGGATTTTCCCAGCGTCATACTAATCTTTCCGCGAATGAATGGGTGGATAGTGTTTTCAAAACTCTCACAAAAGATCAGAAGATCGGGCAGTTGATGGTGGTAAGGTTGTCTTCAATCGGACCTAACCGGACGATTACATTTTACGATAAGCAGGTAGAAGAAGCGATTAAAAAATACAATATCGGTGGCATCTGCTTGTTTCAGGGAGGTCCGATGAAACAGGCCGGATTGATCAATCATTTCCAATCTATCGCTCAGACTCCAGTTCTCATTTGTATTGATGCCGAAAATGGTCTTGGGATGCGAATGGATAGCGTGCAGCCCTTGCCCAGGCAAATGATGATGGGCGCCGTTCAGGATCCTTCCTTGATCTATCAGTATGGACGCATTGTAGGTGAGCAGTGCAAACGCATAGGCATCCAGGTGAATTATGCTCCGGTGGTTGATGTAAATAATAATCCTAATAATCCTGTTATTAATGATCGCTCTTTCGGCGAAGACAAGAAAAAAGTTGCCGATTTCGGAATTCAATACATGAAAGGATTGCAGGACGTCGGTGTAATGGCATGTGCAAAACATTTTCCGGGGCATGGCGATGTTTCAGTTGACTCGCATCATGATCTACCGGTGATCAACAAATCAAAAGAGGAGTTGAATGCGCTTGAGCTTTATCCATTCCAGCAGATAGTCAATGCGGGAATAGGCAGCGTGATGGTGGCTCATTTATCTATTCCAGCGATTGACAATACACAGAACAGGCCCACTTCTATTTCATACAATAGTGTTACAAAGCTGCTGCGCAATGAACTTAACTTTAATGGACTCACATTTACCGATGCGCTGGATATGAAAGGTGTAACGAAGTATTACCCTGCTGGAGAAGCTTCACTGCAAGCGGTGCTCGCTGGAAATGATATGCTTTGTTTGCCTGGTGATATTCCCGGCAGTATTGAAAAGATCAAGCAGGCTATCAAGAAGAAAAAATTAAAACAGGAAGAGATCGATAAAAGAGTGAAGCGTATTCTTCTTGCAAAATATCAGCATGGTCTTGCCAATTGGACTCCAATCAAGGTTGCGGGATTGACGAAGGACCTGAATAATATGATCCCTTCAATGAAGAGACAGATCGCAGAAAATGCATTGACATTATTAAGCAGTGAAGTTGGGATGCTTCCATTGACAAAGGGAAAGAGAGTTGCATATGTAGGAGTTGGACTCACAAAGGATAATGTTTTTGCACAACAGGTGCGCCAGGATTATGATGCGCATGTGTATTATTTCGGATATAAGTCTCCCGAATCAAGGATTGCGCCATTAGTAGAGCTATTGAAAAGCGAATATGATGTAGTAGTGATTGGCTTGCATAATTATGCAAGGTTCCCGGCCAATAATTTCGGTATCAGCAACGCTGCACTTAAGTTGATAAAGGAATTGCAGCAACAACAGAAAACAATTACGCTGGCCTTTGGCAATCCCTATGCGATAAAGAATTTCTGCGATGCGAAAACGCTTATTGCGTGTTATGAAGATGATGACATCACACAACAAACAGCAGCCGATTTGCTCTATGGACGATTTTTCGCCCGCGGTCGGCTGCCAGTCACAATATGTTCATCCTTTACTTATGGAACCGGAATTGTTGCATCGCAACCGCTCTTATGGGTTCCGTTGACAAATCTTGGTTTCGCTCCCGAGAAATTTGCCCAGGTAGATTCAATTATTCATGATGCAATTGTGAAGCGTGCAATGCCCGGCGCGGTGCTGTTGGTTGCAAGAGATGGAAAACTTGCATATCTCCGTTCATACGGTTATCTGACCTATGACAGTATTGAACCGGTTTATCCTGAAACGATTTATGACCTGGCTTCCGTTACCAAGATTATGGCAACAAATGTTTCGGTGATGAAATTGTATGATGAAGGCAAACTTGATCTTCAAAAAACACTGGGCGATTATTTGCCCTGGGTAAGAGGTACAAATAAAGAGGGATTGAAACTTTGGGATATTCTATTACATCAGGCGGGTTTAAAAGCATGGATTCCCTTCTATCGCGAAACTGTCGATACATTGAACGCCAATTACGCTTATTTCGGATCGGTATATGAAAGCAACGCCAACGATGATTATTCAGTGCGGGTTGCTGAAAATGTGTACATGAAAAAGGAATGGTTGGATACCATGTACACCCGTATGATCCAAAGTGAATTGGGCCCAGTGGGCAAATATGTTTACAGCGATAACGATTTTATTTTTTTAGGAAAGATTGTTGAATCCATCAGCGGTCAACCTTTAGAGAAATATGTTAAGACAGCGTTTTATGACAAGCTGAACATGAAGTCAACGGGCTTCAATCCCCGTGAGCGGTTTCCTGCGGAATATATCGCCCCTACTGAATCAGAAGCTGGATTTCGTCAACAATTATTACAGGGATATGTACACGATCCGGGTGCGGCGATGTTTGGCGGAATTGCCGGTCATGCTGGTTTATTCAGCAATGCCTATGACCTGGCCATTCTTGCACAGGTATTATTGAATAATGGAAGTTTTAAAGGAACTAATTTCTTTAAAAAAGAAACGATTGATCTGTTTACGGCCTATCATAGCGATAGTAGCCGGAGAGGATTAGGATTTGATAAACCGGAAAAAGATAATCTTACCAGGAAAGATCCTTATCCCGCATTATCCGCATCTCCCGAAACCTTTGGCCACACCGGATTTACAGGAACCTGTATCTGGATCGATCCAAAATATAATCTGACATTCATCCTTCTTGCAAATCGCGTAAATAATAACGGTGATGCAAACCGGTTTTTGAGGATGAATATCAGGGGGAAGGTGTTAGAAACGATTTATGGCTCACTCCAGTCTCCTCCCAATTCGGGAAGCCTTAATAATCAATAGGCTGCCCGGCACATTAACATTCCATTAGCTATCAAATCTATGTATTAAGAATGCGGGGGCATCTTTATTAAAACCCCGTTTATGAAAACCAAGCTTTATTCCGTTATTCTTGCAATGCTTCTTTTTTCGGTTGATGTTTTCAGTAATACAAAGGAACCCCTGCAGATCTGGACAGTCGGACTGCCTAATTATGCACGCCAGCAAGTGATGGACCGAATCGCTCAGAAATATGGCTTTGAATTTTTCGCTGTAGCCGGTTGTGAAGTGACAAAAGATATGCTTGAGAACGTGAAGCAGCATAATGATGAGGTAAAAGCCACTCTTTCGAAAGAACATGGTGAAGGATGGTGGGATCGTTTCCAAAAAGAAGTGAATGAAATCCTCAACGCAAAATTCCAGGCTGAAAAAATGGTGCGTGGACAGGATGTGGTGATAAACAAAACAAAAGAATTGAATTCAATCCAAAAAGATATTCTGCTATACTCCGAAGAAAAAGGCAATGGTAAATATTTGGTAAGGGTGTTGGGTTTTGAGAATGGGGAGACAATTTATTATTCTTATATGGTTGACTTAAGAAATGAAACTGTTGAGTTGAAAGGTGAGGAGTTGTGAGAAGTCGTACCGTTACACCATCACGCTCGTCATCCCCGCGGTGCAATAACAGAGACTTCTGAAATGAGGTTACCAAGCGGGGACCCCCTGCCAACTCGAGCTTGAGGGTGAGAGATTCGCAACTCGTTTGCAGCAGGATTACTCCTCAATTTTCGGTAACGCAATCTTATACCTCACCGAAATAATCCGAATAGCAATAATCAACACAATTCCTGCAAAGAAGGATATATTACTATCCACCTTTAAATAATTCAGCAACACAAAAAGCAATGCTCCTGCCAAACAAGCTGTTGCATAGATTTCTTTTTTGAAGATGAGTGGAATTTCATTGATCAGGGTATCACGAAGTACGCCTCCGAATACTGCTGAAACCATTCCAAGTAGTACCGCCGCAAGCGCATTTACTTCAAGAGCAAGTGCTTTTTGAACACCGAGAATTGTGTATAACGCTACGCCGAGGGTATCCAAAAAAAATAAAGTCTTAGGAATCTTTTTAATGTATCGTCTGAAAAAGACAACCAAGCAATACGGCAATAAAAATCGCAATAATATATTTTTCATCAGCAACCCAGGCAAGCGGATGAACACCGAGAATAACATCCCGTAGCGTTCCTCCGCCCGTAGCAGTAATAAAAGCTGTAAAAGAAACGCCAAAAATATCCTGGTACATTTTTTTCCCAAAAGCGGCTAAGGCTCCGGAAATGGCGAAGACGAAAGTGCCGAGAAGATCAACGATATGCGGGATTTCCATTAAGGCAAAGCTACGAGCCGCCAGCCTCGAGCCATGAGCTTTTTGCTCACAGCTGGAGCTCGTAGCTCGAAGCTCTCCCGAAGCTTCGGGAGCTCGCAGCTTTTTCTTATATTGCCATTCTCAACAAACATATCCAATTCCCCATGGCTCGTAAACAAGAGACCCTCCAGGATGTAGTTATCAAATTCGCCGGCGATAGTGGCGATGGAATGCAATTAACGGGTTCGCAGTTCACTAATAATACCGCTTTATTAGGCATCGATCTTGCCACCTTTCCGGATTTCCCTGCAGAAATTCGGGCGCCACAAGGAACCCTACCTGGAGTTAGTGGTTTCCAATTGCGTTTTTCTAGCGATCGCGTATTTACACCGGGTGATGAATGTGATGTGCTGGTTGCAATGAATGCCGCTGCATTAAAAACAAATCTTATTGGATTAAAAAAAGGCGGTAAAATAATCGCCAATACAGATGGCTTTGATGCAAAGAATCTCCGCCTCGCGAATTATCCGGATGGCGTGAATCCTTTGGATGATGGGAGTCTTGGTAACTATGAAGTGATCAGAATGGACGTGACCAAAATGACCCGCGAAGCATTGAAGGAGATCACAATGGGTATGAAAGAAAAGGACCGTGCAAAGAATATGTTTGTGCTTGGTTTCCTTTACTTCATGTACAACCGTGATATGAAGATGACAATGGACTTTCTGAAAGATAAATTCGGAAAGAAACCGGAGATTTATGAAAGTAATATCAAAGCACTGCAGGCAGGATATAATTATGGCGATACCACAGAAACTTTTACTACCACATTCAAGGTTGAAAAGGCAAAGATGGATCCCGGTGTATACCGCTCCATCATGGGTAACCAGGCATTGACTTATGGTTTGATCGCCGCATCACAAAAAAGCGGACTCCCATTATTCCTCGGATCTTATCCAATCACGCCGGCCTCAGATATTCTTCATGAACTGGCAAGACATAAAAGTTTTGGTGTAAAAACATTCCAGGCAGAAGATGAAATTGCTGGAATTACAGCGGCTATTGGTGCTGCCTACGGAGGTTCATTGGGTGTAACAACAACATCAGGTCCCGGTATTGCATTGAAAGCAGAAGCGATGGGATTGGCGGTAATGCTGGAGATACCATTATTGATCATAAATGTTCAAAGAGGAGGGCCATCTACCGGTCTACCCACAAAAACAGAACAAAGCGATTTGTTGCAGGCATTTTACGGAAGAAATGGTGAATGTCCGATGCCGGTAGTTGCATCCTCAACACCGAGTGATTGTTTCAGTGCCGTATATGAAGCATGTCGCATTGCTGTACAACATATGACTCCGGTAATATTTTTGAGTGATGGTTATATCGCAAATGGTGCAGAACCCTGGAAATTTCCAAAGAGCGATGATCTTCCTGAAATAAAAGTCAATTTCAAAAGAGGTTTGGACGAAGGGGAGGACCGGCTCTATCCATATAAAAGAGATGAAAAGCTTGCGCGTGCATGGGCGATTCCCGGTACACCCGGACTTGAACATCGCATAGGCGGTTTGGAAAAACAGGATGTAACCGGTAATGTGAACTACGAACCAGAGAATCATCAGCACATGGTATTCACGCGCCAGGCAAAAGTGGACAAGATCGCTGATTATATACCAGAACAAACACTGGATAGCGGTCCTGAAAAAGGAAAACTATTGGTGGTAGGATGGGGGAGTACCTATGGTGCAATTAAAAGTGCTGTTGCAGAATTACAGACTGAAGGTTATTCCGTGAGTCATGCGCATATTCGCTACCTGCGTCCATTCCCGAAAAATCTTGGAACCATCTTACGCAATTTCGATCGCGTTCTCATTCCTGAAATAAATAATGGCCAGCTCATCAAGATCATCCGTGATCAATTTCTTGTGGATGCAAAAGGATATAACAAGATCATGGGAGTTCCGTTAACCAAAACGGAATTATTGATTAAGATTCGTGAGATGATGGGCGGAGCGAATTAATGTACAATCTTCAAAACATCTATTGTTCTATAAATTGCTCCAACCGGTAAGCCTGCTGCAAGTGCAGCTGCGTTATTTGCATATTCATTGACGTTAGTCAATATAAGCGGAGTCATGTTTGCGACCGCTGATCCATTGATTTGTACTGTTGTTCTTGCATGAGGCGCTGTTGTGCCAACACCTAGTTTACCATCTCCTGTTATTGAAAAAATATCTCCCGTTACACTATTTGTAAAATTCATTCTTGCACTGGCATTGGTATTATTTGATATCGCTGATATATTCCAGTAATTCGTACTGCCTGTATTCTGAAACTGTAACCTGGAAAAAGTATTTGTGTGATCAAACAGCACAAGATGAGGATTGGTCGCTGTGCTGGTATGATTCAATGTAAACTTTCCCCGGTCAATTCCGTTTCCCATATGCGCCCGGCCATCACCACCCAACACAATCCTTGAGTCTGCCAAATCATTCAATTGAATTGAAAAGAAAGAATTGTCTGTTGAGGTGGCATGATGTGATGTTATTATCCATTTGTTGAGTCCATCAACGGTAGAGAAAGTTTGAAAGGAACGAGAGCCGATTCCTGTACCAACAAGATTAATATGAGGAGTAAATACTGAACCCGCTGGTGGGTTGTTTTGCCAATCGCCTGTGATTTGAAAAAATCCTGTAGGCGGAAGAACAGCTCCCAGGCGCATTCTGCCTTCTCCTGTTAATTGAAACATTGCTTGTAAACTATCCGTGCCAATGACGAAGTCTCCGTTTTTACTGGTATTTAAATTTCCTGCCTCCGGTCCATAAACAATTGCGCTCACAATCCATTGCCTGTTAAATGAAGTATCCGTAAAAATCATGTTTGAAAAAAAACGCCCCTGCCCGGGACCAAAATTTGTTCCCTGTAATGCAAGGTGGGGATTAAACTTTCCATTATTGATAATACGCAACTGACTGAAGTCTTTAATCTTGCTTCCAATTCCAACAACGCCGTTGTTTGAAACTTTTAATAAAGAATCATTATTGAAATTCTTCACAAGCAGGGACTGAGAACTTCCCAAAATATTTATCCCTTTTATTTCTAATCGTGCTTGTGGATTGACTACATCTATTCCGATATTTTGCGCAGTTGTTGAAACGACGATAATGCCCTGCAGGAGGGCAGTAAGGATCTTTTTCATAGACTAAGTTTATGGAGGTGAGAGTGGTGTGAAGGTAGGTTGTTAGTCTGGCCGCAGTGGAGAAACTGAGTAGGTTGACTGGTTGACTGGTTGATTTGTTGATTAGTTGATTGGTTGACGGGGTTGACGAGATTGATAGGGTTGATAGGGTTGACAGGGTTGACAGGGTTGACAAGGTTGACAAAGTTGATAAGGTTGATAAGATTATCAGGTTTAGAAGGAAGTCCTAAACTTTTTTACTGATCGACCGTATTAACCCTGTTAATCTTGTCAACCCGATGAACTAACGACAGAAACCTACTGCGCCTCAGCCAAAGTATATCCAATCACAACAGCTCTGATCAATAATGTGTTTGGCCAGGTAAGGGGATTAGTAACAACCCTTATAAGACAGGTGCTGTTACTGTTGTCGATAGTGGCTGAACTTATGGTAAAATCAAAACCACTACTGGCTCCCGGCGTGCCTGAAGAGCTGGTACTTGCCATGGTAGTGTAAGAAGAAGTAGTTGGAAAATATTTCATTAAGTCCATATCAAGATCCGTTGTTGCGGAATTATCCGTAAAATAAAAGGTAACGCCAATTACGGTCGCTCCATGTGGTAGATGAACCGGCGCTACCATGCCATTAAATCCGTCTCCATTGTTCATCGATGCTCCGCCTGCGCCAAATTCTTTTCTGACAACATCACTTCCGTCTCGCGCTGAAAAATCAGCAGATCCTACAGAATAGTAATAAGTCCTGGGTGTGATGAACCGATAAGCGCTTGCCAGGACATTGCCGTTTGACTCAATTGACATAATAAGAGTTTGTGCAACTGCCTGGTCCGGGCCGGTAGCGGCCGCATTCCGATAAAATTGAAAATGGCCCAGTACAGGGTCAAAAGATAGATTACCTCCCTGCCCGGACTGAATGGACCTCGGTCCACTATTATAATAACTGTTGAAATAGATTCCGGGAATATTCGCAACGAGGCTAATTCCGTTTACATCCTGACCAAAAAGTGCAAGCGTATTCCCAACCATTCCTCTTGTTTCCAGTCTTGCTCGCGTTGGAGGGTTAATACCGATACCGACATTTTGTGCCCATACCGTTTCAGCCAGTAAACAAATAACCAGTATAGGAATTATCTTTTTTAAAAGAACGGGTTTTGAACAGCAGGATTCAATTTTTTTCATAATGATAGTTTTACGCTTCCTGAAGTTCAGACTGTTTGATTGCGATTACAATCCCATGATGAG
Source organism: uncultured Chitinophagaceae bacterium (assembly GCA_963728145.1). Lineage (GTDB taxonomy): Bacteria > Bacteroidota > Bacteroidia > Chitinophagales > Chitinophagaceae > CAVSJA01. The sequence continues at coordinate 275,399 of CAVSJA010000002.1, forward strand.
GGGGTTGTCTTGGGCAAGGTTAATGGGGTTGATGGGGTTGATGGGGTTGACAGGGTTGACAGGGTTGACAAAATTGAAAAGGAAAAAGAAACAGTAAGAAGTAAGTGATCAATTATACGAGTCGCTTTTTCAGTGCGATAGCAACCGCTTCGTTGGAATTGTGCACATGAAGTTTGTCGTAGATTTTTTTTATATGTGAACGGACCGTTTCCAAAGCGATATTTAATTCCCGGCCGACCATCTTATAACTCAATCCCTTCACCATAAGGGCCAGCACTTCTCTTTCTCTCGGAGAAAGGGTTTCAGTTTCATTTTCTTTTGGATTGTTTCTTGGAAACATTTCCAGCACTTTCCGTGCAATTGCCGCCGACATAGGTCCTCCGCCATCAGCTACTTCAAATATTGCATCAACAATACGGGATGGAGCGGTCTTTTTCAAAATATACCCACTCGCTCCAGCGCAAATTGATTTAAATATCCGGTCATTGTCATCAAACACAGTGAGCATCAATACCTCAATATCAGGGAATGCTTGTTTGATCTGCCAGGCTGCTTCGATACCATTGATTTTCGGAAGATCGATGTCCATTAACACCACATCGGGTTGAGTGGCTTTGATATTTTCTATCAGGTTGGTACAATCTGCAAAACCACCGGTAAAAACAATTCCAGACGTTCCTTTGAACAGGATCGAAAGACTTTCCCGCATGTCGTTGTTATCTTCAAAGATCAAAAGTCGTATCGGGTTTTCTGTTCGCTCCATATCTTGAATTTCAAAATTAGAATGGGTGAGGGTTGTAACCTATCCCATAAAAGGGTTATAGCGGTAAGTCGACGCGGATGGTTGTTCCCTTTCCTGGTTCAGAATTAATTTCTAAGCGCGCATCAATCTCCGATGCCCGGTTAGTCATGTTTTGCAAGCCATTGCCCCTTCTAACTTTTTCAGAGAATCCTTTTCCTTCATCTTTTACGGTGAGACTTAAAAGAGATGATTTCTGACCAAACGAAATATAAGCACTCCTGCTTTCAGAATATTTCGCCAGGTTATTCACTGCCTCTTTGAAAATAAGGAACAGGTTTTTTTTCTGTTCCATGTTCAGTTTGAGTTTTCCCAATGCTGTGGGACAATTCAACGCATATTGAATGCCTGCTGCTTCCAGGGTTTCGCTTGCATATTCATGCATGCGTACGGTCAGATCCTCAACTGAATCATTTTCAGGTTTTGTACTCCAAATGATATCATCCATTGCATCCAGCATCTTCTGACTTCTCTGGTGGATCTTTTCCAATACCTGGTGATCATTGTTTGTGTTGGCCGCTTTGTTTGACTGTGAAGTCTTGCTAAGAATATTAATACTACTCAAGGTTGAACCGATATCGTCATGAAGATCTCTTGAGAAACGCTGCCGCATTTTTTCGATAGCAAGCAGGCGATTCATTCGCATCCGGTAAAATGCATATAACAAACCTGCAACTGCAAGAATTATTAATCCGATAAACCACCAGGTCTTGAAAAAAATAGTGTCTACTCTGAAATTAAGTTCCGATGCATTACTCCAGGGACGAGTTCCATTCCTGTTCCTTACCTTAAATACGTACGTGCCTCCCGGAAGATTAGTGTAATTCGCGTAACGCCGATTGCCCGCGTCTATCCAATCCTTGTCATATCCTTCCAGCTGATATTGAAATTCGTCGCTGGATGGATTGATAAAATTCATTGAAGAAAACTCGACGGAAAAATTATTTTGTTGTGCATTTATATGGATAGGACTTGACGAGTTCCGAAAGAATTTTTCTTTTTCTGCAATTTTCAATCGGGTTACTGCAGGTGGAAAGATAGATGCCTGTTCGATAACCTTACCAGGATCAATGCAAATAATATCCCTGGTAGTTGGGAAGAATAACATTCCATCCGAGGTCTGACAGTAATTATGAAGCGCGGCTTCGGAGACCAGGCCGTCCTGTATTGAATAGTTTCGGAAAGATTTGTTTATACTGTTAAATTGGGAAATTCCACCAAAAGTTCCCAACCAAATTGTTCCGTTAATTCCCTGGCAAATTGTTTTTATCTGGTTGCTGCAAAGACCATCCGCGATCCTGAAATAAATCGTCTTCTTTTCTTTAATCTGGTGATAATAAAACCCGTCCGAGTCCGTGGCAATACAAATAACAGAATCTCCCAGCATCAATAATCCATTTATTACATTAGAACCTGCCGGATTTTCAAAGATTTTTTCCTGCTTATTCAGCAAATCAACTAGAACGACCCGCTTCGGGTTTCTGGACAAAACCCAGAATTTCCCTTCGCCCTGGTCAGGATAAATGTCAATGATCCCATTGGTTGAATTAATAAAACCTCGTTGGGGATACACCGGGCGTAGCTCTCGTTTTGAATGATCATATTTCCAAACAGTGTCGCTGCGCAGGAACAATACTTCCTGGTCCTTGACGGATATTATTTTATTGATTTGTTTTTCGAAAATCATTAATTCATTTCTTCCAGGATGGCTTATGAATTTCTTTTTATTAATGTCAAACATGATCGTTCCGGCTGCTGTCATCACCCAAAGTATATTCTGATTGTCAGCAGCCATCCAAAAAACCCTGTTCAAACTATTTCCTTTTGATAAGGGTTCGGGAATACGAAACTTCCGGATATCTCCAGTCAATTTATCCATCAGGGCAATACCCTGATCCCAACTTCCCACCCAGACATTATCTTTCCTGTCTTTACAAATTGCCGGTGTTGCATAAATATCCCTGGTATTCCTGCTTTGTTTATCATAAATCCTGAAATTCCCAAATACCGGATGATAATAATCTGCAGATTCTATTGTTGTCAGCCAAATCGTACCCTGACGATCCTTTAGGATCTGCAACACCCATGGCAGTGTAATAGTATTCGGGTCACGTTGATCGGAGTATAAATAATTTGTGATGTTATAATTGTTGTCCAGAACAATTATCCCACCATAATCCTTATCGTTGTCATCACCAGCTGTAGCAATCCAGATTTCCTTTTCGTTTACGCGTTCTGCATGCATGATTCTTACTGGTGGAGGAAAATGATTCAAATCGGATTCAGCTAATCGTATTGACTTTTGAGTACCTGTCCGGAGATTCAGAATGAATATTTCCGAGAGATCCTGATATGCATAGAATAAACTGCCGTCAATTAATTTAAGGAAGGCGGGTAACATATTGCCTTTACCGTAATCAAATAATGGAAGGCTGTCGAATGAAAGACCTTCATTACGGGTAAAATAAATTTTGTTGCCCATGAAGGCATAAAGATTTCCACTGCTGTCAAAGTCCAGGCAATTGCGATGAAAGGGCGCGACCCAGCCAGGAACATTATTAATCCAACGTTGCAATACGAGGGCAAATGAATCCTTCTCTGGATAATAACGCAATAACCCGCCTAATGTCGCTATCCATATTATTCCCCTGGGAGAACAGCTTAAGGATACAACCGTATTGCATTGTGGAAAGCCACCGGCTTTTTCCAAATGAGATTGATAGCGAAATATTTTTCCGGATTCTTTCCGGAATACGTTTAATCCGTTTCTGGTTCCAATCCAGATATTTCCGTTTGTATCTTCCGTAAGAGAATAAATAATATCATCAGAAAGGGAATTACTGTCTTTTTCGTGATGGAACCATTTGATCATTTCAATGCCATCATATCGCGATAATCCTTCCTTTGACCCGAACCATAAAAAACCTTTGCTGTCCTGAAAAATGCAAAACAATGCTTTATCGGAAAGTCCATCTGCTGTGGTAAGATGCTTGAAGCGAATATTTGAGAATTGGGCGCTGGCGTGAAAACTGATACTTCCAATCAGCCAAATTATAATGATCCATATAATGCTGCGGCGAAGCATGGTGGGTAGAATAAAGGTACTGGTTTTGGTTAGATGGGTTTGCAGGGTTGAAGAGGTTGATGAGGTTGATGGGGTTGACTGGTTGATTGGTTGAACGGTTAAACAGGCTTAAAAAATGATACTAGAAAAGAAACCCAGATATCTTTTCCCAATCAACCAATCAACCTAGATCTTTAAAGCGAACAACTCAATGCTATTATTCTTCCCCTTTAATTCCACCATGCCTAAGCTTTCGCTTTGCCAGTCTTTTAGATCAAGTGAATCAATTACCTCCTTTGATACAATGAATTTTTGATTCAGTTCGCTGCAGGCGCTGCGGATGCGGGCAGTTGTGTTCATTGTGTCGCCGCTCATGGCAAGGTCCTTTTTGATCACGCCGATTTCACCAACGGTTACATCACCGAGGTGAATGCCAACGCGGAATTCGGGGGCTAATCCATAACGCCGCCTGAAACGCTCGCTATTTCGCTGAATGAGCTTTCTTGCCTCGATCAATGCATCGATGCATTTTTTCGCATTTCGTGGATTGTATTTCCAGGACACGACAATTTCATCGCCAACATATTGGTAGATCCTTCCATTGTTTTCGATCAGTGCCGAAGATACTATGCTGATGAAATCGCGAATAAATTTGAAGTATTCCGTATTACCAAGCTTCTCCGCGGTAGGAGTAGAATCCTTAAGGTCGATGAACATTACGATCCTTTTTTCATCGCGAGGCTGTATGTATTTGCCGAAAAAGATATCTAAAAAGATCCCTGGAGAATATTTCTCCATCATTTCGATAAAGGTCTGGATGAAGAAAAAGATGATCAATTGATCTGGCAACTTTTCGAGTATCCATTGTGTTTTGAAGGCATCATGCACAAAATCATTCAATGCATAGTTGACGGATAAATTGGAAATAAATACTGAATAAGAGAAGTGGATTGCAAAATTCATTAGGAAAGAAAGAAATAGCAACATGGCAGTCTTAACGACGAAATTCAGCCAGAGCGGTATATAACGCGTACTATTTCTGAATTGAAATACTAATACAAAGGCCATTATGCCGGTGAATATAAAGACAATCAATGCGCGCAGGAAAAGTGTGATTGGCTTATTGTATTCAAAAAAATAAAAGCGATCGGCAACGCCAACTGCCTGCACTTTGAGCCATAAGTAAACCGTATCCACCAATGTCCAAATAGAAGCGATGGAAAGAACTACCTGGTATCGGTACTTTTTGGTTACCGGTAGGTGCTTGATTATTGTTTTTAATAACTTCATTCTAGTTCGTCATTCCCGTCCCGCCTTAGGCGGGAGGAATCAAAGGGGCATTGCCGAAGAATTGGCAGATCCCCCTGCGACCCTGTTTAGCCAAACGGCAATTGAAAATGCCAGGACTGATACAATTATGCCAACCATAAAAACAGTGTAGGCAAGGCGAATCAGTTTATATTTTCTTCCCAACACGACTCCTAATTGATAAATATCTTTGATCAAGGCTCCATATAAATAGTCCTGATCCTTCATCATTTCTCTCATGCCCCATTCGTATTCCTCAAGGCTGGCCTTGTGAAAATTTCCGAAAAAGAGCAAGTTGGTTCGTTTATTCAGAATGTCATCCCTGCTAAACATGCCCTGGCTGATCTTGGGACGGGTAGCCATAATTGCAATAACAATCGTGCTTACGGAGAAAGCAAGAAATATAATTGTGGGAATTGTCAGATGGGTGTCTATCTCCAATCTTCTCAACAAAACGGTAAGAATAACCGAAATAATAATCGAATTGACTGAAATAAGAATATTCGCTTTTCCATCTGCCATTCCGCTCAATTCAAGATGATTGTCGGAAGTAAGCCTCAGCATAGTTTGAATTCCCTTACTGAGCAGGCTTGCCTGCTGCTTTACTTCTTGCTTTATTTCAGCTTTAGCTTCCTTATCTTTTTCTTTGTCTTTGTCTGTGATCTTGTCCTTGTCTTTGTCTGTAACCTTGTCTTTATCTGTAACCTTATCTTTGTCAATAGCCTTGTCTTTCTCCTTCTCTTTATCTTTGGCCTTGTCTTTTTCTTTATCGTTATTATTGTTTTTATAAATTGGAGGCGGGAAGAGTTTTTCCTGCACTTTAATTTTATCAAGATCTTCAGGATTTCCTGTGATCACCGCCATCTCATCAATTCCATTTGATTGAGCTTTTTCGGCGATTTTCTTTTTAAGTTTTGCCATGTTTTTTTCCTTTTCGTTGTCCAGCAGATCTCTGGCATATTCAGTATAGTATTTGTGCCCTTCGAGGAATTCAAGTGCATTTACGTTCCAGTTCGTATTCGGACTCTTGATCTTTCTGAGATTATATTCTTTCTTGATCTGCTTATTTGTTGACTTGAATTCTTTTGTTCCGAGATGATAAGTGTCCGCATCACAAAGTATTTCCTGGAGCAGAGTTTGCGGATTGCGCGGGATTTTGGTAGCCAGAATGCATTCTTCTGCCTCTTTAACAAACTCAGGAGACATACCTAATTGGACGCAATAGTTTTTCATTAGCTCCGCACTTTTTACTTCATGCATAGCCGGGTCAACAAACAAATGTCCTGTATCATGAAACCATGCAGCAGTGTACAATATGCATTGGTGTTCCGCGGAAAGATCATACTTCGTTGCAATCTCCCTTGCTCTTTCCACGACCTTCTCCGTATGTTTCAAATTGTGAAAAAGGAGATTGTCCGAACCGTATTTTTCATACAGTCCACGAACAAAATTTTCGACTCTTTTATAAATGGAATTGTAATCCATATCAGAATGTTATATTGAGTTTAGTGCCGACCGAAAAATTCAGCAGCTGCTCCTCTTTCGAAAAGCCTATTGTTGCCGAAACGATTAGCAGGTTAAAAGGTACATAATAAATGCCGCCACCGTAGGCATAATGCCATCTTTTGGAATCTTCGCCTCTCAGCCATACCCTGCCAACATCATTGAATCCAACAAGGCCAAACTGGCCGGGCAAAACATACCACTTGGAATCAAACAGCTTTACCCTTAGCTCAAGACTTCCATATGCAAGGGTATTTCCGCTAAACCTGTTTTTGCGAAAACCTCTGAGGAAATTGTTTGCACCAAGATTTAACGCCTGGAAGTATTCGTAGTCCTTATTAAAAATATGCCCATAGCCCAATCGTATTACGCTCACGACTTTCGCGGGGGCTCTCAGACTAGAATAGACGACCATATCAGAACTGAATCGGATCAGATTGCCAGTATGTTCTGTTACTCCCAGCTGAGCCGTGAGATCATTCGTCCATTGAATGCCCCTTGTAGGAAATAGTTCATCATTGAGTGTATTGATCTCTGCAGCAATCCTTCCTCCCAGGAAGGTCTTGGGCGTATAAACTAATAAAGAATCAATAAATGCCAGGGATGGATTTTCAAGGATCTTTTTTACGTTATCGCTGTGCTCGATCCAATACCGGTAATATACTGGTCCCATACTTATACTAAGAGCGTCACCAAAGCGCTTTCTGGCCAGTGCTTCAATGGTGAAATACTTGTAACGTGCAAGATAGAATTGCGGATCTTTTGTTTCATCGATCTCCGTATTATTTCCCAAACCAAAGAAATTGTGCAATGCAGGATTCAAGAGGTCAACTCTAAACACAAGATCATTTTTTCCCAGAAGTTCATTGAATTCCCCCTTATAACGAATAGAATATGCTCCCCGTTGCGGCGCAAATAAAACTCCAAGACGATTATCAGTTGCGTATGGCTCTTTCCTGAAACCAAAGGTCCTTCTCACTATCCCAACGCCCAGTAATATTCCATCATCTGCGTTATATCCGAAAAGTAATCTGGGGAATCGCTGAATCGGATATTTGTATTCGATCCAGTCAAAGTCATTCACCATTGGGTCATTTGAAAACCTAAGCTTTGCTTTGTTCCTGGAAAGGATATAATTTCCCGAATCCCTGATGTCATATAAAAAACTCTTGACATTTCCCTTCAGGTTGAAGGTATCGTTGCCCTTACCGCCGACGATCTTTAGTTTGATCCTTGATTTCACAGTACTATCCACATAGAAGATATCATTTCCATTAAGTCCATACATGCGGATCTCGTGCGTCACGCTATGATCAAATGTCCGCTGATACATTTTGAAGCCGGTGTCGGTTTTTGCATTCCTTGCATACACAGTCACCTGCAATCCGGTATCCGTATTACTCACTCTAAAATATTCAGGCATATTACTTCCTCTCACATTCACATAATGGTTGAGGAATTTATAGTAGGTCATTCCCTTATCCAGGAGTATATCTCTTCTGCTTTTAAGTTTTCCAATGATTTCGTCGTTTCGAATGGGTTTTATTTCGGCAGGCATTCTGCTAACCGCAGTGCTGATCACAGTATCTGTAATGTTGTTTTGAAACTTTGAAATAATTTCTTTCCATTGGTTCGCTGACAATTCACTTAAAAATGCACGATCGACATCTCTCGCACCGAAACCAAACCAATTAACACGGGGGATTTTATAACGAAATCCTTTCAGGAAAGGCATCCGGCTTTGAGTTATATATGTCATCAGCAAACCGTCAGAATAGAAGAAGGCCTGGTCGCGGTCCCGGGCGATTGGATAATAGATCTTTCCTTTGCCAGTATCGATCATGCCCCATCGCCATTGATCAAAATGCCGGTCCCAGTCGGCAACAAGGAAATCCAGCATCCTGGCGTTCAAATATTCCTTCTGATCAACCTTGTGGTCGTTTTCATTTAAAAGTTTGTCCAGAAGTTTACCTGTGCTTCTCGACTCCGTACCATCCCGCGTGGGTTCTCTCATTTCAAGAAGGCAGACTGTGTTTGCAAACATCTTTTGATAGATACCAAAGGAAGGATCATCTGGTACAAAAAAGAATTCGGGTCGTGGTACGGTAACTCCGCTTGCTTTGGCGAGGTCAGGGATTGCCAATGGAGAATAAGGATGTGATGCGGAAATCATATCCTGAACAATATCTTCTGCAACCGAATTCCGTACGTTTTCCGGTATTGCTTTTTCAGGATCCTTATCAATTGTACGAAGTGTCCATTCAATGCCTTTCTTATCTTTTAGCTTGAGTGATTTTGTTTGTTTACCTCCACCGAGCTCGAGAATTTCGAATCCTCCTTTTTCATCCTTAATGTGAAATACCCTAAGGTTTACATTCTGACTCCATTCCTTTCGATAGTTTGCTCCAAAGAAAGTCTTTCTTAGGCCGCCAGGATTGCCATACTTAAGACTTGCCGGCGCATTCACGGTATCTTTAAATTTTGCAGTTGGCTTAGCAACAGTAGGTGTAGCGGAATCCTTTAAAGGGACCTTCGTAAAATTCAAAACGTTCTCGGAGTATTCTTTTCTTATGGAATCAGTAACGGTAACAAAACTTACCCTTACGTTTTTGTTCTTTGAAATTTCCAGCGTTGCAAACCCGGTTGATGGTGAAGCATAAAGGGTCCTCTTCTTATTTTTCGATACCCGGTTTGTTTTCGAGGCACTACCGGAAACAATATAGTAAGCGCTATCTCTGATTAATTGTAACGAATGTTCATGACCCGCCACAAAAATCACATTCGGATGTGCTCGCAGTATTTTTTCAAAGTCATTCACCATGTTCACATAATCAGGGTGTGGAAGATCCTGGGGACTTCCGAATATTCCCCGGCTTATCGGATAGATCGAACCAATGATGGGAAGCGGTATATAATAATTCTTATTCAGTTCTGTGAATGGGAAAATATGTTCTTTCAAAGTGAAATACCCTCCATGCACTCCATAAGTCCTGAATGGATGATGTGTCGCAAATATGACCAGCTTGTCGAAATTCTTTGCCAGGATATCTTCCAATTGAGTGATCACTTCACTCTTTGTTTTGTAAGGACAATCAGATTCCACGCCTGGTTTGTCGTAAGGATGTATCCACCATTGTGTATCGAAGATCACTAAAACAGTAGCCGTATCTATTTTTACTTCTACCGGTCCCGGGCAGCCGCCTTCAGGAAAGAATTTTACATTGCTCTTTCCAAGCAGGTCAACATAGTATTGTTCGCGGACAACTGATTGAAAACCGTGCTTGCCGCCATTGTTCCAGTCATGATTACCGGGAATCATATAAAGTCTTGCCTGTGTATTTTCAACTAATGAAACCTGGCTGTCCAAAACACTCTTTGCCACTCCATAGTAAAGCACCTGATCATCTGGCAATCCGATCTTATAAACATTATCACCTAAAATAAGAACAACAGTTTTTTTATCTAATGGAATAGTCTTCTTTATCGCATTAATCACTGGTTGCCTTCCATCGGTAAGCTGGCCGGCATCTCCAAGCAAAACGATGCGGCTTATTAAGCTATCCTGTGCGTAACTGAGCTGCAGGCTCATCCAAATAAATCCTAAAAATGTAACGATCCCTTTCATCAATTGTCCTTGTAGTTAAAAAATAATATATTGGCTGCACCGATATCGGCCGATTCATTCGAGATCACCAGGTCACCTTTTGCACTGAATGTGATCCCTTCCGGTTGTTTAAAGAGTTTTGCACTAATCGGATATACTTTTTGTGGGTTTCCATCCCTATCAGCAATTACCAGCAATTTATTTATCGACGAAATGATATAGAGTTCACCTGTTAATGGATGTATCGCGGCCGCCGATGGTTTGAAATGAAGTCCTTTCTGATTCATCAACGTTTCAATCTTTCTTACGTCGATCACGAAGGCCGGCTTGGAAGAGAAACTATTTTTCTCCAGGCTGAATGAATAAGAACTTAGAGAATTCTTATCATCTGCTTCGCAATCCTTGCAAACCAGAATCAATTCATTCTTGTCTTTATCCAGGTAAAGGATTTCAAATTCGTTGCCTCCTGGAACTGGTAATTGATGGCTGGCTGCTTTAACAGAATCCGGTTTGAGAAATTTGAAACTGATCAGCGTCCCATTGCTTTGCAACACATAAAAAGTACTATCCACTAACACGAGGTCTTCAAAATCCGCGCCCCCGGCGTATTTCCATTTTTGAATTTCATGCCTTCCCGATAAGAATATCTTGTACAGCCATCCTCTTTCGTCATTGATTGCTAATACACTATTGTCTTTCTGATAATAAACAATACCGGAAATCTCATCGAGTGAAGCCGGGAGTTTAAAGATCTGGGGCTTATTCAGGTTGTATCCGGGTGGGGAACCTAGTTTTTCTCCAGTCGTGGATTTGCAGGATAGTCCAAACCAACATAAACTAATACAGCCAAAGAGCCAGAACAATTTTTTCGCTTGCATATAACTATCCCCTGTTATTTCTTTCTGAATCAGATACAAAACTTTTGCCTGCCCACATTCAATAAAGAAGTTGGACCTAAGCAATTGGTAATAAGGAGGATTGTGAAAACGGGTATTATATTCTACAGTCGGGAGTCAGGAGTCAGGAGTCGGGAGTATAGAGTTCGCAGTTTGACCACATACAAACAACAATCAACAAATAATTTTTTCCAGGGAATTTTCCTGTTTAGACTTCCGACTCCTGACTCCTGACTCCAGACTCCCGACTTCTGACTCCTGACTCCTTACTTTCAAACTCCAAATTGATTCCTACACGCAATCCTTTCAGCCCGGTTACACCTTGCAGCTCCTCCAGTTCCAGGTTCTCAATTTCTTTCTTTAATATTTGCCTGCTCTGGAGAAATTCGATGTATTCACTGTATTCGGTAGCTTCCTGTGTTTGGGAATAAGCAATAGCAATGGTACCTGGTTGTGTTAATCTTTCATTGGAATCTTTAATGCGAACCTTATCGATTCTTTTCTTAACGATCTCATACCGGGTATTGTAAGCGCCATCCACATCAAATTTTCTTTCGGAAATGCGGAAGCTGATTGAAATTGGATGAGTATTGGCGAGAATGAGTTGAGTCGTTTCCAGCGGTATCGGCAATTTGCTTTCAAGTTTCTTAGCAAGGATCGCTGCTTTTGCCAGCGTTGTCAATTGCCAAAGCTTAAGATTTTTTAAATAGAAGGCATCGAACTTGAGTTTTGGATTAATAGATTGGCCGATATAAATATTGAAATCAAGTCCATCGGTAACAAAGCGTTCGAAATAATGTGGGAAGATCTTTTGTGCCGACACCTGCTCATTGTCTATGAATTTGGCGATCTCTGCATTAATAGTCGTGATACTTTCATCAAATTCTCTGCGGTGATGATTGATCATGCCCACAGGTGTATTGATTGCTTTAAAATAATCGTCGATGCTATCTTTAAGCTGGGGTGTGATCATCTGCAAATGATGGAACAACTGAACAATATCTCTATTCAAAAAATTCTGAATACCCTGTTCGGTATCTGAATGCAGGCTCTCGGCTACAGAATCTGAGTACTCATCAAATCTGAACCTGATCCCTTCTAATAAAGGAAAGGCATTTATCTTTTGTGCCTGTCGAACGATCTCATCAGCCATATGCATTTGTTCCAACAGATCTTTTTGAATGGATTTATTCCGTTCAACTGATGAATTACGGATATCGATCGCTCCATACAGCGGATAAACTTCCGGAAAAACAATCGACTCCATCGAAGCATCAATACCCTCGCTCTTTTTGGTAAAATAGTTCAATGCTGCTTCCGTGAATCGCCATTCAACAGCTTCCTGTACCGCGGTGAATTTTTCTTTGATAATTCGATCTATCTGGTTATCCAGGATCTCCTGTATTTTTTCTAAACCGAGTTTGAAAAGTGGGATGACCGGCTCGACCTTTCTTACCAATTCGCGCTGCAGTTTGTTTGGCATTTTCGAAATAACAGCCATTACTCCGATAAGGATATTATCCTTAAATAAAGGAGACAGTATTACACTTTTCCAACCCTGCTTTGGTAACATGAACAGGAATGGGTACTTCTCTATAGCCGAATCATCGATATCGCTTACCACCAAAACCTCAGGGTTGTCTGTGAAATGTTTTATGATTCGTTCATGCAATTCGGTTTTCTCCTTTGAACCCACGTCCCGAAGGACCATCTTGCTCATCGAAGTGTAGATATCTGTAATGACCACTTCACCGTTTATTCTGAAGAAAGGTTTCAAACCCGTCTGAATATCGGGAGTGCCAAGGAGATTTTGCATTTCTTTTTGCAGGTCTCTCAGCACATCAACATCCGAAAATGAATTAAGAGACAACAAAGAGTTCTTGATACGGTTTTCTACTTCTCTTTCTGTAACATCCCTAACCCGAACAATCACCATACCTTCAAATGAAAATAGATCAAGCGGGAGTTTTTCCTGCAGTTTTGTTTTTTTAAAGATCTCCTCCAATGTGCAGCAATCGTGATCACGCGTCACTGGAACTTCCGGTAAATCGCCATCCCACTTAATTTCCATATAACGCACATCCAGTTCGACCTCGAGGTATTTGTCGAGGTTGGTGTCAGGACTTTTATACGGATGAACAGAAGTAATGCTGGTGACCGGATTGATGTTGTAAAGTTTTGCCAGGATCATTTGGTAAGCGGAGTTAATTTTCTCGTGCTCCATGTTTTTCAAAGTCTCGGGATCTGGCATGTTGATCATATTGCCATGAGGCAGGAATATTTGTTCAAAACGCTTTGAAGCGTACAGGGTTTTGTATTGAAAAGGAAAACAAACTGCAAACAGATCAGTGTTATCAGATAGGGTCACAGGAAAAATGCTGGTCATCATTTCTTCGATGAATTCACGATGCGGCTCCAAAACGCTTTCGTCGTCGATGGGATTTAGTAATTCCGGGTATTGTTTTATTTTTTCAACAAGACGGCGGTACACCTGTTGGGTTCCTGGCCTTCCTTCGGCAATAGCTTTTTCCCATTCTTTTATTAATGGTTTAAAAGATAGCCTGGAATTGTATGTGAGCGTATTGGTATTACCCTGCATAACTTCTGATTTATTTTAGTTTCTGGTTTCCAGGGTATAATCGGGGCTGTATATACGTAAAATTAGCAAACTGCGATTGGGGTTGAAAACCCTGGTTAGGGATTTATTCGTTTTTCAGTCACTAACCAGGGTTTTCAACCCCTTTTCTTCCTATTCAAAATCACCCCAAGTTTTAAATTAAGGCTTAACCAGGCATCATTGTTCGATGAATTTCCCCTTTTTTCACCTTCTTTTCCGATAAAATTAGGATCGAGCTCGGGTCTTCGGTCGGCCAGCCTTTTTGCGACAGAAGCCTGCGACGGATCTAAGTACTTATCAAACAAAGATGGATCAATATAGTTCGTGCTAATATCATCCAGATAATCTGTAAAAAGCATTCGATAATTCAGCTCCAATCTTAGGTTGACGATTGCCGATACCTCGTACCGAAGACCAAGGCCAAGAGGAATTGCCGCCTGCCTCAGCCGGTATCTATTCCGATCAGGATAGTCTTTGAATCCCTGGCCTTCGGTCCTCAACGGTTCAAGGTCCACCCAGGTTTCTTCATACTTCGCCTGCGGGTTGAAGTGAAACAAAGAAATTCCGCCAATAAAATAGGGCGAGAATAAAGAAGCCGAAAGTTTTTTCTTAGAAAAAACATTCATCGGATGAAATTCAATAAGAAAAGAGAATTCCCTGATTGGGGATCGAAAATGAAGATTACGTTGATATCTTAATTGAGCAACCGATTTATCATTCTTGAGTATACTATCATATGCTTTCAATGTTCCAAAACAGGTTTCGAGTCTAAAGCCAATAGTATAATCATATATTGCTTCTATACATAAGCCAGCAGAAAGGGTGGTATTAGAAAGGTTTAGATCTTTGATAAAAGATTTTCCATTTCCTTTTTTTCCGCCAATATCAGTAAGGCAATTCATTCCACCGATCGAAATGCCTCCTTCAATCAACCATGGCCTTTCCCAATAATTATCGTTGTAATAGTAATACTGTGCGGATGTTTTGATCGATAGCTGAAGCAGACCCAGCATTAGCAAAAACCTCATAACTCATAATTGAAGAATTAATGAATAGTGAGTTTTTGCTAGTCCTGTCGGGCTATTCCTGTTGGAGTATGAAATTAGCACTAATTCTTTTTCGCAAGAATTTTCTGGTAGTATTTGCAGGCAGGTCTCAAACCACAGCGTTCACATGCAGGGTTTCTTGCAGTGCAGGTATATCTTCCGTGAAGGATCAGCCAATGATGGGCAATATGGATGAGTTCGCGGGGAATGAATTCAATCAATTGTTTTTCCGCAGCATAAGCGGTTTTTGCATTTACAGTCAATCCGATCCTTGCGGAAACGCGGAACACATGCGTATCCACAGCCATATTGGGTTGGTTATCGACAACAGAAGTGATCACATTGGCTGTCTTGCGGCCAACACCCGGTAACTGTACCAATTCATCAACCGTCAGAGGTACTTCTCCATTGAACTTGTCAACCAACATCTTCGCCATTCCGATGAGATGCCTTGTTTTATTATTCGGGTAAGAAATACTTTTAATAAGAGGGAATACATCATCGAATTCTGCCTTTGACAAGGTTTGCGGATCGGGATATTTTTCAAATATGGCCGGGGTAGTCATATTGACCCTTTTATCCGTGCATTGTGCAGATAGCATAACCGCAACCAGCAATTGATATGGGCTATCATACAGCAATTCCGTTTCCGCTTCCGGATCATGTTGCTGAAAATAGTCTAGAACAAAGCGATAACGTTCACTTCTGGTCATTCAGGAAAGAATGGCCGCAATTTAAGGAAGAAAGCTACTTCGGGCGTTTATACAGATTCTGCAACGGCACCGTTCCTGGCGTAGTCCAATACTTTAAGTACTACTTCCATTCTTGGCGATTCCATTAATTTGTCGAGATTTTCTGTAGAAGCTTTTAAGACTTCCAGCTTTTCGCGAAGTGTCCAATCTTCTAGGAGAGCTGCATCTATTGCAGCAGTCGTTTCAGGGGAGGCTTCCCTGTACAAATACTGTACAAGATCCTCTGGTGTAAAGAGAAAGGTCATAGGCAAACCATTTATGTCCAAAAATGTCCGAAAGAGTCAATTTCGGAGTCCGTCCGAATAAAAAACGTGATTAAGTATCTATTATTGTTTGGGGTAACGGAATATTAGCTCTTAAAGGGTATTGGAATATTTGATCTGGAGGGAGTCAGGAAGTAAGATAGGAAAAGGTTGTGAATCAGGCAAGTAGTAGTTTTACGATGGGCGTTCCGGGGTTGACGGGGTTGACGAGGTTGACAGGGTTGACAGGGTTGATGGGGTTGATAAGGTTGACGAGGTTGACAGGGTTGACAAGGTTAATAAGGTTGATAGGGTTGATAAGGTTGATACGGATGAATGATTAAGGAGAGTAAAATCTTAATAGGATTATCGGTGTCAGCCTTTCAACCTTGTCAACCCTGTCAACCTTGTCAACCTTTCATTTGACGATAAAGAGATCCTCATCATCCCTCTTCATCATATACCTCTCCCTGGCGTACTTTTCAAGAACGGCGGGATCATTTTTGAGAAGGTCAAGTTCTTTTTGAGTGGCTTCAATTTGCTTTTGGTAATAATCCCGGCTTTGCTCGAGTTGCTTAAGTTCCCGGTTATGGCTGATATTATTCATCATATCCCGGTCATCAAAAAAGAGGACCCAGACGAGAAATACTGATCCGGTAAGGAAGTATTTATTCCGAAGCCAGAGTGGAATGGAGGAGAGGATTTTCATTTAATGGGAATTAGTAAGCAATGGGCAATAGGCAATAGGCAATAAGCAATGGACAAACGTTCAAGCAAATTTGCACTTCGACTACTATTGCCAATTGTCTATTGCCTATTGCCTATTGCCTATTGCCTATTGCTATCTACCAAATTTAATTCTTCCCTTCGGATAAATTGCGTTATCGCCTAACATTTCTTCAATACGAAGTAGCTGGTTATATTTTGCCATGCGATCACTTCGGCTGGCGCTACCTGTTTTGATCTGTCCGCAATTCAATGCAACTGCGAGATCTGCGATCGTGGTATCTTCTGTTTCACCACTGCGGTGACTCATCACTGATGTATAACCGCTTGTTTGGGCTAATTGGACAGCATTGATGGTTTCGGTTACGGTTCCGATCTGGTTTACTTTGATCAGAATGCTATTGCCAATTCCTTTATCAATTCCTTCTTTTAGTCGTTTTACATTCGTTACAAAAAGATCATCTCCCACCAGCTGGCATTTATGCCCGATAGAGTCAGTAAGTTTTTTCCAACCATCCCAATCGTCTTCTGCCATTCCATCTTCAATTGATACGATTGGATATTTCTTAGCCCAGCCCGTCCAGTATTCAACCATTTCATCACTGCTGATCACTTTGCCGGGATTACTCTTATAAAATTTATAGGTGCTTTTTTTATCGTCATACATTTCACTGCTGGCTGCATCCATCGCGATCGCGATATCTTTTCCTGCATTGTAGCCTGCAGCTTCAATTGCTTCAAGCACGATTTCAATTGCTTCTTCATTGCTTTTGATCTCCGGTGCGAATCCACCTTCATCACCAACATTGGTGCTGTATCCTTTTTTCTTCAACACGGTTTTTAATGTATGAAAAACTTCCACACCCCAACGCAATCCTTTGCTAAATGAGGAGGCGCCGATGGGTACGATCATGAATTCCTGGAAATCGATCTTATTATCCGCGTGAACACCTCCATTTAGGATATTCATCAATGGCATGGGAAGAATCGTGGCATTCACTCCGCCGAGATAACGAAATAAAGGAAGCCCGGTTTCCTGCGCCGCGGCTTTTGCCGCAGCCATTGAAACGGCAAGCGTTGCATTTGCACCCAATTTGCTTTTATTATCAGTACCATCGATCTTAATAAGAAGGTGATCAATGTATGCCTGCTTTACTACTTCAATCCCGATCAGTTGATCGGCGATGATCTCATTTACATTTTCAACGGCTTTTAATACGCCTCTGCCTAAATATTTTTCTTTGTCGCCATCTCTTAATTCAACGGCTTCATGTTTGCCGGTTGAAGCACCGCTTGGCACGGCCGCCCTTCCAATAAATCCATTATCAGTTGTTACATCAACTTCAACCGTCGGATTTCCGCGGCTGTCCAAAATTTGTCTTGCGTGTATGTCTGCGATAAAGCTCATCGTATTTATTTATTGATTATTTGCAAAAAGTTAGCCCACACAGGATATTTCATTGAGTGTTGTGATGTGAATCTTTCTCCATTATCAACCTTATTAACCTTGTCAACCTTATCAACCCTGTCAACCCTGTTAACCTTGTCAACTCGTCATTCCCGCGAAAGCGGGAACAACCCCATCAACCCCTCTCCGCCGTGAGGCTTCTAAAAACTTCCTCCAGGCTCTGTCCGCCGGATTGCAAAGAAACAATATTCAGGTTTTGCCGCAAAGACAATTCAAGCAATTGTCTTTTTACGTCGTTGGGATCTGTGGTGACTAACTCCCATTCGTTTGGATTTATGCGATTCACAGTTTTGACTGAATTCAATCTCTTCAACCATTCGGCTTCAAGTGATTCTTTGAAAGAAACTTTGATAATGCTATCACCGGAAGATTTCTTTCGCAATTCACTCAACTTATCATTCGCTACCAGTATTCCTTTATTAATAATAACTACACGGTCGCAAATCGCTTCCACTTCCTGTAGAATATGAGAGGAGAAAAGGACCGTTTTATTATTTCCCATTGTTTTGATCAGCTCCCTGATCTCAATGATCTGGTTGGGATCAAGCCCTGTTGTTGGTTCATCGAGAATGAGTACCTCCGGTTCATGTAATAATGCGGCGGCGAGTCCAACCCGCTGTTTGTATCCTTTCGACAATTGTCCAACCCGCTTTTTACTTTCAGGAGTTAATCCAACCTGCTCGATCACCGCTTCGATCCTGGCTTTTTTGTTTTTTATCTGATGTACATCAGCGATAAAGTCGAGGTATTCGCGAACATACATTTCATAGTATAAAGGATTTGATTCCGGCAGATAGCCGATCTTCTTTTTGGTTTCCAGGGGTTGCTGAAGAACATCTAAACCGCAAACACTTACCTGGCCAGCGTCCGGTATCAGGTAACCGGTAACAATTTTCATAGTCGTGGATTTACCCGCGCCATTGGGTCCAAGAAATCCTACAATCTCGCCTTTACCGACCGTAAAGGAAATATCATTTACCGCTTTCTGCTCCCCATATATCTTGGTTAAGTTTTTAATTTCTACAGACATGGCGCGAAGGTAGGTTATTGGGTGATTGGTTGATTGGGTTGATAGGGTTGTTCCCGCTTTCGCGGGAATGCAAGTTTGATAAAGTTGATGGGGTTGACAAAGGTAAACAGCAGCGGATTTGTTTTTCCTTTCATCGGCGGTTGCTTTGTCAACCTTGTCAACTTTATCAACCTTGTCAACCCGCAAATCCGCAATTATGTAATTAGCAAAACCACAGCATCCACCTAAAAACTACGTCTTATGCGGAAAGGATTTCTGCTATTTTTCTTATCGATCATTCTCCTGGATACAGTTGGGCAGACAACAAGAAAATGGGATCAGACTATGCAGGTAAAGACCTGCAATATTCATATCCAGGCTGATTATTTCCGGGCGAAGACTTTTATTGAAATGGAATTTTACAATCCCCGAAATAGCGAGATGGAGGGACTTTATACTTTTCCACTCCATCCCGGTCAAGTGATTACCGCTTTTCAGCTCGACCTGAATGGAAAGTACAGGGATGGAAGCATTGAAGAAAAGGGGAAGGCAACTAATGCATACAATACGATTGTTGGAAAAAGGATCGACCCGGCTTTGTTGAAAATGGAATTGCCCAATAGTTATACCCTGAGGATTTATCCTGTGCCAGCAAAAGGAAGCAGAAAAGTAACGATTACAATTGAGCAGTTGTTAATGAAACAGGGTACCGACGTCATCTATAGTCTGCCATTGAAGAATAATGATTCAGTTTCAAACTTCAACCTCCGCATAGATGTTGATCATAGCACTGAAAAACCACGTACAGGAATCGGATTCATCAGGCATCTCGATTTTTCAAATGGGGCTCAACGTTTCTTTTTGGAATGGAAGACAAAAAATATTTTATTCAATAATACCATCCAGTTTCAGATTCCGCTGTCTTCAACTTCTCCCATTGTTTGTACGGAAAAACAAAAGGAAGATTTGTTTTGGGCAATAAGACTCGGTAAATCCCAGGAAGAACAATACCAGGTTAATCCGAAACGCGTAGTTGTTTATTGGGACGTTTCATTGTCGGGTGCAAAACGGAATATCAGGCGGGAGATGCGTTTCCTTGAACAATACATTAGTTACAATGATATAGATCAGTTAACAATTCTTACGTTTAATCATGAGCGGCAGGATTCAGTTGTATTTTATCCATTAAGAGGATACAATAATAACTGGCAGCAATACATCAGAAAATTGCAGTACGATGGAGCAACACAATTCGGTTGCCTGGATCTTAATGTGAATGCAGACCAGATTTTACTATTTACCGACGGCAATAACAGTTTTGGCAATGCCTTACCAGATAAGGGTGCCGTTCCTGTCCATGCTGTTTTTGATGTGGCCAGTCCAAATAAAAGAATGTTAGAAGCAATTATTGAAGGAAGCGGTGGCCAACTTATAGATTTAAATCAACTGGATCCGGTGAAAGCAATCAGTCTGGCAGGTAAGCTGGATTGTTATTTGATGCGTATTACTGCTACAAAAGGAAAATTGATATCCCATCAATACTTTCCCATAAACCTTCAATCGATCGGGCAACTTAGCGGTTCAGTAACGGGTTCAGTAGATACTCTTGTTTTTCATTTTGGAAATAATACTGGCATAAGGAGAATAGAAAAGATCCCGGTATCCGAAAGTCAGGAATGTAAATCTGCGGGTTTGGAGCGAATACCGATGCTATGTGTGTTTCAATCAAAAATAACGCAGGACGATTGGGTGAACACATTTGAGTTTGGTATGATTGAAAAAGTAGTTACGCCATACACTGCATACATCGTACTTGAACGTGTAGAGGATTACATCAAATACAATATAACACCACCTGCTGAATTGGAGGAGGAATGCAGGCAATTGAATTTTGTGAAAAAAGATTTTCGTAAACAATTGGAAGAGTTCAAAGTACAAAACCAATGGAATGCTGTCATTGGCGAATTCAATCAGTCAATCAAATGGTGGGACGCAAATGCATCCTTAATAGATATAAACCAGGGCTTGCACTTTGGTTCCAGTTTCTTATCTGCCTCATCAGACAAACAGAATTTTATTTCTTCTGTACCGGTCTTATCAGGTGCTGCAGCTGGAGTGAACCTGAGTTCTGGAAACAAGAATTTGGACGAAGTTGTAGTCGTGGGGTACGGCTCATCCTTAAGACGTGAAGTAGCTTACTCGATTACAACGATAAGACAGAACCAACTAAACAGCGGCATCTCCCTCGAAACTCAATTGGCTGGACGTGTAGCAGGATTGCTAGTGATAGAAAATACGAACCCGGGTGGAACTTCATCTATCCGAATAAGAGGTTCATCCTCACTTTATGGTAGTCGAAGCAGTTCTCAGCCCTTGTATGTTTTGGATGGAATGGTGATCGAACCAGGTAATCTCAATTGGATTAACCCAAATGATATTGAACACATCACCGTCCTGAAGGATGCAGTAGCATCCGCTATTTATGGAAGCCGGGCAGGAAATGGCGTGATTGTGATAACTACGAAAAAAGGGCGACGACAAAATCCGCAATATTACCGAAGCAAGTACAGGCTAAAAGATCAGGACGATGAGGAATACATAACAGAAATGCAGAAAATCCCTCCAGGACTTAAATTGGGAAGATATGAGGAATTGCGAGCCGAGTATGGTCACAATACCTCGTTCTACTTCGACATGGCGGATCATTTCTTTTCAATCGGCAATTCAAAAAAAGCTGTTTCTATTCTTTTGAATACTGCAGAGATAACCAACGGGAATCACACGGTGCTACGATCCATTGGACATTTTTTTGAAAAATGGAAGATGTGGGAGAACGCAATAGCAGTTTACAAGGACCTTGCGGTTAATACAGGGGATATTGGGTGTTATCGCGATCTTGGCTGGGCATATTATCAATCAGGAAATTTCCAGGAGGCGATAAAAACTTTGTATGCTGGAATTCTTTTGGATACAAGAGATGCGGAGGCCAAATCAAATTTGTTATATGAGATCAATGCGATTGTTGCAGCTCATAGAGACGTATTGGATATCAGTTTTATTCCTTCGTCTTTAATAAGACAGCTTCCTGTTGATTTACGGATCCTGGTTGATGGCGACCGGCAATCATTTAATGTGCAGATTACAGAAGCTAAGGGTAAAAAATGGAATGCTAATTCGAACGAGTCATCAGGCAACTCGCGGCTCAGGCATATTTACACCGGGAGAGGAAATTTATTCGAGTATCAAATTAAGAAAGCACATTCAGGTACTTACAGAGTGGCGATAAACTATTATGATTATGGATCGTACCCATTCGATGCACCCGCATTTTTCAGGATCATCAGTTTTTCAAAATTTGGAAAACCGGGCCAAAAACTTTCGGTAGAAATGGTTAACCTCGACAACCAATTCGGGGAAATTGAAGTTGCCACAATAGTTTGGCCAGAAAACAACAAATAAAATGGTGAAAACATCTTTTTTTCATGAGGATTTTACGTAAAAACTATGCTGCTTTCATCATTACGGGCTCGGGAACTGCGGCTACCTTGGCAGAAATGATTTATATGAAAAACAAATCTATTCAGCCAAAGGGCGAAGAAGAAATCAGGGATGAAAATGATTTCCTGAAAATGAAATTGATGCTTGAGCAAGGTGCAGTATTTGGATCCGCCGAGGGATTACCTGCTGCTGTTGAAAATGAATTCCTCAATTATATTGTTGAATTCGAAAAACAGGCGGCCAATCCGATCCGCACAACGGTATTCAAAAAGATCGGATGCCCGGAGAACTTTCCAAAAGTTGAAACGATTTCCGAAGCAGAGATCGACGCGAATTGGGAAAAGCTCGACGACTATATGCAGGAACACGGTGTGAGCCTGGGTTGTTGCAGTCCAAATGTCGACTCAAGGGAATTATATCGCTTTGCAACCGAAGAGCTGTTTAATCTCGAAGTGAGCGATGTGAATATTCCGGGAATGATCTGTGGTTTTATTTATGATGAATTTTATCCGGATCATAAATATGAAAATACCAATACCGCTGTCGCCGATGTGATCGAAGGTATTTTCAACAAGCCAAAATTGCTGTTGCCACCCTGGATACTTGGTGAAACGATCACGCTGAACGATTTTGAAAATCTTCCTATTGAAGATTTTATGAAAATGATCGAGCAGTTCAAGGATTTATTTGATTTCATTGACTTAAAGAATGCAGATTCTACTGGTTGTGAAATTGTAGATAATCATTGCATGGTATCCGGCATTTATGAGGCGGAGTTGGTTTATGGCAATAACACGGAGACACCAAAGGGCAAGTGGATGATCAATTTCATCGCCGATGAACCGGGACATTGGATGCTATCCAGAATAACGATCGAAGGAATATTCATGAAGCACGATTAAAAAATTTTTTTTAAAAAATTCTTAAATAATTTTTCTATAACCAAAAATTTATTACAACTTTGCGTCCGCAATTAACAAATGCGAAGTATAAAACAACATAAAAATACAAATAGGTTCTTAATCCAGGTAGATCCATATATCTGCCGGGGGCAAGTATTGCTGGTGAATTGAAAGAACTCAATCGCTATAATATAAGCCCCCCGCTGATCCCGGGGGGCTTTTTGTTTGCGTTATGAAAATTGTGTAATGAGTGCATCTTAGTAGAGTCAGTGATAAAATAAAATTCAGATCAAATGTTACGAACATCGATACATATAAGATTTATGCAGGCAGGTAAACCCTGTCAATGGGGGAGTTATATGCTAAATCGAATTAGTCTGAAGGGTAATGATCAGTATTTTACTCTGAAACGACCGTGGTGTGCGCATGCATAGCTATGCTATGCACTTGTGAACGAAACCCGGTCGTCAAACGACCGGGTTTTTTGTTTTACAAAATGCTCGGACAATTGGAAGCCCGGGTGCAGCGGGGGATGCTGCACCCGGATATTGAAGAAATAAACCTTAAATCAATTGACCATGTTCAGAAAATCTTTGAAAGCCAGGATCAGAAATGTGAACGCTTTGTTTAATGGAAATTATGTTGGAATTGCTCCATTCTATACAGTATTATTTGGCAAGATTCCCAATGTGATCTTCATTCCTGAATTGGATACGACCAAAGTTTTCGCGCATATGAATGAAAAACATAAATGGGGCATCATCGATATCTATCAGCACAATTATTTCAATCATGAAGACAAATTGCTCTATTTCAACAATACGATCTTCATTATGAGAGAAAATAGAATAGTTGAGTTGACGGATAATTATGCGCAAATCCTTTATGAACAAAAGGATTTCAACTGGGCGAATGGAATGAGTCTTGAATTGTTTGAGTTCAGGGTTATACCCGAGCCTATGAAAGAGAGCAGGATCATTGGATTCGCGAGAGATAATGATGCGAGTTTAAACTAAGGTTCCGAATGCTGAGTGAAAGGGTTCCGAACCCTAAAAGAGACTGATAGAATTCAATCAGCGTTCTATAGGGTTCGGAACCTTAAGAGTTGATGAACTCGGAACCTTTTAAAGAATTGAGTAGTGTAACGGCAGCATTTCAGTCTCTGAAACTGGAGGTGTTGGTTCGAATCCAACCTCAATTGCAGATGTTGTGTTTAGCTTAACCGGCAAAGCGCCTGCTTGTGAGTCAGGAGATCAGGGTTCTCCCGCCGACGGCAGGACCGAACACAACCGTAGATGACTTAGCTCAACTGGTAGAGCATTACCCTGATACGGTAAAGGTTGATAGTTCAACTCTATCAGTCATCACCAACAGGTTCGTAGCTCAACTGGTAGCAGTACCCGACTTTTAATCGGGGGATCCGAGTTCGATTCTCGGCGGACCTATTTGGATGAATAGCTCAACGGTAGAGCGATGGCTTGTTAAGCCGGGGGTTGAAAGTTCGAATCTTTCTTCATCCGCGTAGAACAATAAAAATGAAAAATAAAATGGAACAGCAGAAAAACTGGAGAAAGTTAAATGGAGATCGGATCAAAGGACCAATTGCTGATGAAGTAAGAAAAGTGTTGGTGAGAGAAAAAGAATTGGGACATGAGATGAAAGTCTGCATTGGAACCGATAGCCAGGTAAAGGGTAAAGAAACCGAATTCGCAACGGTAATTGTATTCATCCGCAAAGGGAAAGGAGGGTTCATGTACATACACAATGAAATCTCCCTGAAGAAAATGAGCATTAAAGAAAGGATGTTGACTGAAGTATCAAAAAGTATCGAAGTCGCATTTGATCTCTGCAGGATTTTCACCTTGTACGATGTAGATATGGAAGTGCATGCAGATATCAATACCAATCCACATTTCAAAAGCAATGACGCGTTGAAAGAGGCAATGGGGTATATCCTTGGAATGGGATTCGCGTTCAAAGCAAAGCCTGAAGCGTTCGCAAGTTCGAATTGTGCGAATAAAGTTGTTCAATGATGAATTTTAATAGGGTTCCGAACCCTGCGAGATTCTTGATAAGGGTTTAAGTTTCCGCATTAGGGTTCGGAACCATTAAACGCTGTTACGTCCAAACTCTGATTCAGGCTTTTCAATGCCTGGCAGTGCAGGGGAAATAGCCTGCTGTATTCTGTTTGTTGACTTGTTATCTGTAAAGGTCAAGTCTATTTGCAAATCAGATGGTGGAGTAGCAACCAAACGCAGGTTCGAATCCTGCTCCCGACTTTTATCGGGATAGTTCAGCGGTAGAACACCAGGCTTTTAATCTGGAAAAAAGAAGTACGTCGCTTCTTTAAAAATGACGAAAAGAAAACATAGCCGGGAGTACTGACCAGCTTTAGATCGATATCGATGAAAAAGCAATTTGGTACGCTCCAGCAGGAATGCAAGCGAATGCGAAGCTTGTTTCACTTAAACGATCACAGTTGCTTTAAGGTAGAAAGCAACAACGGTTTTTTAACTGATGCATTAATCCTTTCAATGCATTCTTCCGGGTTTATTAAATGGAATGTATGAACGGCTTTTTTAAAATGGTTTTCAACCTTAGTTAGAGTCTTGCCAATAATAGTGCAATTCGCAAGGTTGAAAACCTTTAGTTACAGTGGTTGGCAACCTTTATTAGAGTCTTGCAAATAATAGTGCGATTCACGAGGTTGAAAACCTTTAGTTACAGTCTCTTAAAATTTAGCAATATGAAAAGGATCATTGTAAATCCCTATCAGCGTGCATTGGTATTTAAGAATGGCGCTTATAAGAGGATGCTTAAAGAAGGAAAATACTGGTTGTGGCCAGGAGAAAAAGCAGATAAGTTTGATATGACCTATGCCTTTCTGGCCTGGAATAGAATTGAATATTCTTTTGCAAGACCAGGAGTTGGCAGCTGAATTGCACGTGATTGAAGTAAAAGATCACGAGATCGTGCTGAAGTATGAAAATGGATTGTTGAAGGAAGTATTGAACCCAGGTCGCTATGCGTACTGGAAATCCGTGGTTCAGTACAAATTCATTTATGCCGACTTGAGCAAGATCGAGATCACTGAAAATATCGATAGGGCAACTTTGCTCAGCAAGCAGGTTACTCCTTTTGTTCGTAGCGTAAGTGTCGAGAACTTTGAGAAAGCAATTTTGTTCATCGATGGTAAATATGTTCAGGTTCTTTCCAGCGGTATTTACTACTGGTGGAAGAACAATATTGCGATCCATGTTGCAAGGGTTGATATCCGTCAGCAGCAGGTCGAGATCAATGGACAGGAAATCCTGACCAAAGACAAAGCTGCTTTGCGTATCAACGCATGGGCGCAGTACAAGGTTGTCGATATTGAGAAAGCGATTTTGATGAACAAGGAATACGATCGTCAGTTGTATGTTGCATTTCAGATGGCATTGCGTGAACATACCGGAACCATGAGCCTGGATGAATTGCTGGAGAAGAAAGAAAACCTGGCGCCTTCTGTTCTGCAGGCACTGAGCAAATCTGCTTTGGACCTTGGAATCGAAGTAATGACTCTTGGTATTCGTGATATCATTCTCCCAGGAGATGTAAAGGAGATCATGAACCAGGTATTGATCGCAGAAAAGAAAGCACAGGCCAATATCATCATGAGGCGTGAAGAAACCGCAAGTACCCGTAGCTTGCTGAACACTGCCAAACTGATGGAAGAAAACCAGATGCTTTTCAAGCTGAAGGAAATGGAATATGTTGAAAAGATCGCAGAGAAGATCAGTACCATCAGCGTCAATAGCGATGGAGCATTGATCGATCAGTTGAAACAGATCTTTGTTAAGTAGGTTGGTTGAAAACCCTCCGAGGGTTTTCAACCTTTAGTTACATGAACCATGAACCATAAATTATGACAAAATTAAAACTATCAGGAAAAATTACTAAGATCAATCGGCCTACCTGAAGGACCGGTAATCAGCATTGCAATGAATGTGATGGAGAAGAATTATAAACATCATTCACAGGAAGAGGCACTCGAAATTTTGAAAGCTGTAGTAGCGAATCCCGCAGCATTTGTGGAAGACGCTGTACTGGCGCCAGTGGCGCAGCAACTCATGCCCAAACCTGTGATCGAAGGTGCGGAGATTTCTTTAAACCATACAGGAATTGCATTTAATGTATTCGGACAGGAATTCATCGAGGCCGGCGCAATGAATCAAATGTACCAGGCAGCGAAATTACCAATCGCGGTTGCCGGTGCATTGATGCCAGACGCGCATGCAGGATATGGATTACCTATTGGTGGAGTGCTTGCAACTGAGAATGCTGTTATTCCTTATGGAGTAGGAGTGGATATCGGTTGCAGAATGTGCTTATCCATTTTTGATATCGATCCAAAAGAATTGATTCAAAGAGAACAATATTATACCCGTGAGTTGAATGAAGCAACATTGTTTGGTGGGGGAGAGAATTCAAAGAATCAACGGAGCATGAAGTAATAGAAAGAAAATTGTTTGATGAAATTCCTTTATTGAAAGGTTTGCAGGGAAGAGCAGCAAAACAATTAGGTTCTTCAGGTTCAGGAAATCATTTTGTTGAATTTGGAATTGTAGAGATCGATGAAAAAGATGAGGTATTGAATGTTGAACCTGGAAAATATATCGGGTTGCTTTCACATTCCGGTTCAAGAGCATTGGGTGCAAATATCGCCAACCATTATACGAAACTCGCAAAGGAAAAAAGAAGATTGCCCGCTGAAGCGGCTAATCTTGCCTGGCTGAGTTTTGATGAAGAAGAAGGAATTGAATACTGGCTTGCGATGAACCTTGCAGGTGATTATGCATCGGCATGTCATCATGTAATTCATGCGAAAATCGCCAATCAACTCGGAAGGTCTCCATTGAGAATGGTAGAGAACCATCACAATTTCGCGTGGAGGGAATTGGTGAACGGACAGGAATTGATCGTTCACCGTAAAGGAGCAACTCCTGCAGAGAAAAATGTATTGGGTATTATTCCCGGTTCCATGACAGCGCCAGGCTTTATTGTAAAAGGAAAAGGTGAGCCCGCATCTCTCGCATCTGCATCACATGGTGCAGGAAGAAAGATGAGCAGAACGGCGGCATTGAATTCAATTACAGAAAATGCATTGAGGGAAGCGTTGAAAGTTCATGGGGTGAAGCTCATAGGCGGAGGACTGGATGAAGCGCCTTTTGCATATAAGGATATTCATGTGGTAATGAATGCACAAAAAGCATTGGTCGATACCGTTGGATTATTCTATCCAAAAATTGTAAAGATGGATGGCGCTGCACCGAAGCAGTGGAGGAGGAAGAGTGTTGAGGGTGAGTGAGTTTAGGTTGATAAGGTTGACAGGGTTGACAAAGTTGATAAGGCTAATAAGCGAATGACTCCAGTCCTTTTCAACCTCGACAACTTTATCAACCCTGTCAACCATACAGCTGAGCCGGGCGTCCCCGCCCGGCTTTTTGCGCGATTAGCGCTGGTAAGCTGATCCAAAATTGTAGAGATCTTTTTATTCTATTCTACAAACTTCGGAACATTTACATCCAATTTGCAAACTTTATTCAATTGTTCAGCAAGATAAATACTCAACTCCGGAGAAAACGCTTCATCGTGCATATGCATGAAATAGTATAATTCTTTCAATCCATTATCTAGCCAGAGTTTAATTCGCTTTACCCAATCATCGATACGTGTATAGTCGGTAGCATGTAAACTATTGCCTGTAAATCTTACAAAAGCGGTCGGCGTTGTCAACTGCATATGCAGGCAATCTCTTCTTCCTGCTGTATCCGTAATAACTGCTCCAATGTTCAGTTTCTTCAGATAGTTCAAATAATTCCTTGAGGTTGTCCTTCTTCTCGAACCAGGCCGGGTGCCTTACTTCCATGAAAAATTGAACATCTTCGGGAAGTGTTTCAAGAAACTTTAATAATTCATCTTTTCGTTTCGGACTAAAACTTTCATTTACCTGTACAAACACAGGTCCAAGATTTTTTCCAAAACCTTTTATCGCACGAATAAAATCAGTCATGAAAAATTTCTTCTCACCAAGCTTGCCTGAATGAGTAATTCCCTTGTACATCTTCGGACAAAAAAGAAAATCCTGGCCTCCCGATAGCGATCGGGATGCCTTTGTCGCCCATCTCGCTGTTGCGATCGGTCCATATAGTTTGTGATGCATCGCATTTAATTCAATGCTGTTGTAATGCTTCACATAATGATCGAGAAATTTAGCTTCTCTTGTTCCTTTCGGATAGATCTTTCCAACCCATTCCTGTCTTCCCCATTTCGCACAACCAACATAAACCTTTGGATCTTTTACCGGCTTTCCTTTTAAGATCTTTTTATTGAAAGCAGCATCAGGCGGAAGAGAAAGATCGATCTTATCCAGTTCCTTAATATCTACGCGACCGAATTCCATTCAATTATTTTGGCGTCAAAGCTATGCCAATCAATAGATTCGATTTAGAATTATCACTATAAATGGCGAAGCCCCGAACTTGCTCCCGCCGAAGCCTCGGACTTGATCCGAGGCATGCCCTTTGTATTAACAGGGTAAAATTGGTTATGGAAAAGCGCATATTAGGAATTATTCTGTCTTTTCTGGGTATAGCGGGACTTATCCTTGCTGCCGTAAACTTTATGAATGGAGGTGCGGGTACAAGAAATGTCAAAGAGATCGTTATTTACGGAACACTTGGAGCAATCTTCTTTTTTGCAGGTATTAGCCTCATCCGCAACACAAGAGACAAGGCGACTTAAAATTTCAGGGGACTTTTTTCTACAAGTCTACTGGTTCATTGGAATTTCTTTTGGAGCTGATAAAGAACTTTTTTATCTGCATCCTGCATTAGGAAAGTGCTGTCCTGCATCCAGTGTCTTTTGAATGCGCGGATCACAGCAGTAGTATCCTTCATGTCATATCCGACAATTCGCAATGCAAGCAAGTGATCAAAATTCTCAGGCATTGCAATTCCTGTTGTATCGTCAAACCAATTTCCAAAGCTGCTATCGGCAAGCTGCTTCCAGGGAAAATAAATGTTCGGATCTACTTTTCTTCCCGGTGCAATATCTCCATGACCGATAAAATTTCCCGGAGGAATTGAGTACGCATTTCTAAGATTGCCCAACAAAACGATCAATGAATTTATTTGTGCCTCGGGGAATGGTTCAAATCCGTTATTATCTAATTCAATTCCGATACTTGATGAATTAATATCTGTTGTGTTTCCCCACTTGCTCAATCCGCCA
The DNA here is from genome assembly GCA_963728145.1 of uncultured Chitinophagaceae bacterium. Lineage (GTDB taxonomy): Bacteria > Bacteroidota > Bacteroidia > Chitinophagales > Chitinophagaceae > CAVSJA01. The sequence continues at coordinate 306,105 of CAVSJA010000002.1, forward strand.
TGCCATGCACGGAAATAATCATGCAACATGTGATGCACTGTTCCGTCTTTACAAATAACATAGTGTGCGCTCACCTGTGTTCGTTTCAACGTGAATGTTTTCAGTGTTTGTTCGCAACTGTTTTGTGCAGTATGATGAATAATCACAAAGTTTGGCCTGCGCATATTAAAATTCGTAGTACCCACCCAGGCACCTGCATACGGAATTGAATCTTTGAGTGGATATTGCCTCAATTGTTTAGCATAAACCTTCGCCTGTTTTTTATAACTGCGGTTGCTTGAGGCATAAGGATTATTGCCACAACTATATAAAAATCCAAATACGTAAATGATAACGAACAATCTTTTCATTAAGTTAATTTTCAATCTGGAAAAATATAAAATCCATCGCTTATGATGGCATAATTTTTTGACCTTTTGACCTATAAAATCATGTGTTATGGGAAAGCTAAGCGGAAAGAAAGTAGCGATAATTACCGAAAACGGTTTTGAAGAGGTGGAACTGACCAGCCCGAGGCAGGCATTGCTGGATGAAGGAGCAGAAGTACATATTGTTTCTCCACAAAAGGGAAAAGTGAAAGCATGGAATCATGATCATTGGTCAATTGAATTGGATGTAGATGTTCCGATTGAAAAAGCAAGGGCGGCGGATTATGATGCGCTGGTCATTCCTGGCGGCGTAATGAATCCAGATAAAATGCGAATAAACAATTCTTGTGTGGAATTCGCGCAGCATTTTCTTGAAACCGGTAAACCAATTGCTGCCATCTGCCATGGGCCGCAATTGTTAATCGAAACAGGTGCACTCGAAGGAAGAACAATGACGTCTTATCCTGCAATCAGATCAGATCTGATCAATGCAGGAGTGAATTGGGTAAATAAAGAAGTTGTAGTTGATCTGGGTTTGGTCACCAGTCGTAGTCCTGAAGACCTGGAAGCATTCAATAAGAAAATGATAGAAGAAATAAAAGAAGGAATTCATTCACCGGTGGTGCATACACCGTCGCCGAGGTATTGATTTCGTAGGTTGACGGGGTTGACGGGGTTGATGGGGTTGATGGGGTTGACGGGGTTGACGGGGTTAATAAGGTTGTTCCTCCGCCGTAGGCGGGACGGGAATGCTGGGTTGATATGGAACTCTCACTATTCATTTATGTAAATATCTTTTTCATCCATTTGAAAAAACAGTTCATTCAACTGTTGCTGGTACTTTTTTGTCTCCAGCTGTAAACTTGCAGTTTATTTAAACCTTATTTTATTAGCGAAAAAAAATTGTGAAATGAAAAAGATGCTTTTCTTAGTAAGCATGATGGTATTCTTATGTTCGGCAAGCTGCGATAAAAACGAACAGAATACGGATAACCCTGGCGATTCGCCAGTAACAGAAGTTCCCGATGAAATTGTGGGAAGTTGGGAACATGGCAGTATTGATTTTGTACGGTGGGAAAATTATAACGAAGGTTACTGGGCAGGAAGAAATGCAACACCTTCGAGAGAGGCAATGGTATTTAAAAAGAATGGTGATGCAAAGTTTTATCGATATGAATTTGCATTTGGCGTTTATGAAGAGCTGATTGATTGCACAGGCAAGGTAACTTTTAGTGCAGACGGAACTTTTACATTCCGTCCCACCCAGGGACGTAAGCGTTTCTACAATTCGCGTCATTCAGAAGATAATGTAGACAGAGCGCTTACCAGCGCAGAGTTGACCGACCCCGATATTGCAGGTAAGCGTGGTTATGTATATAATGGTACTACTAATCCTCCCTCAATAAAAATAACTGTACCAGGTTCTGCACCTTATAATTGGTATAAGAAGCAATAGTGTTTGGTTGACAGGGTTGACAGGGTTGATAAGGTTGACATTTTATGGTTTAAAACCTTAAATAGGGATTTATTCGATCTCGAGTCACTAAGTAAGGTTTTCAACCTTCGCATAAAATCCTGGTTCAGGCAATATAAAACGACGTATTCAACCCACTAACAAGTCGCGTTCTCCGCCCCTCGAAGTGGATTCTTCAAAATAGTTTTGCGATAGTCGATGTTTCGACTAATTCAAAATGATTTTATGAAGAAGGCGGGTCGAAAAGAATGGATAGGCCTTGGGGTAATAGCACTTCCCTGTATGCTATATTCAATGGATCTAACCGTATTGAATCTTGCATTGCCACATCTGACGGCAGATCTTAAACCTACCAGTTCCCAGCTTTTATGGATAATAGACATTTACGGATTCATGGTCGCCGGTTTTTTAATCACGATGGGGACACTGGGCGACAGGATTGGCAGAAGAAAGCTTCTGATGATTGGAGCTGCTGCCTTTGGATTAGCATCCATATTTGCTGCATATGCGAATAATGCATGGATGCTTATTGCTGCACGCGCTGTTTTGGGTATTGCAGGAGCAACTCTAGCTCCATCTACTCTTTCATTGATCAGAAATATGTTTCATGATTCCAAACAACGTACGTTGGCAATTGGAGTTTGGGTAACGAGTTACTCGGCCGGTGCTGCAATTGGGCCGCTCATCGGTGGTTTGGTCTTACAATATTTTTCGTGGGGCGCAGTATTCCTTATTGCCATTCCGGTAATGCTTGCATTAATTATTCTTGGTCCGATTTTGTTGCCAGAATACAAAGATCCAAATGCAGGAAGATTAGATTTATTCAGTGCCTTGCTGTCATTAATTGCGGTACTCATGATCATCTTTGGTTTAAAAAGGATAGCTGAACATGGTCCCGAATTGATTTCAATACTGATCATTGTTACAGGAATAGTTATCGGCTTTATGTTTTTGCAACGACAAAAAAAATTAGCAGACCCTTTGATTGACTTAAAACTATTTCAGTCATTTCGGTTCAGCAGTTCCCTGGTGATTTATACATTAGGCACATTCGTTGCATTTGCAAGTTTTACGTTTATTTTTCAATATATGCAACTCGTTGCGGGATTATCTCCCTTGCAATCCGGGCTTTGGTCAATGCCGATTTTCTGCGCTTTTATTTTGGGCTCACTTTTATCTCCCAAATTGGTTAATCACTATCATCCATTCAATATTATAATTGTTGGGTTAATAATGGCGGCATTGGGCTTTTTCCTGATCACCTGGGTTAACAGTTATAGCGGAGTCGCAATCCTGGTGGTTAGTGCTTTTATTTATAGTCTTGGGCTCGCACCTATTTTCACACTCACAACCGATATCATTGTAAGTGCCGCTCCACCAGAAAGGGCAGGAGTGGCTTCCGCAATTTCAGAAACGGGTTCTGAATTCGGCGGGGCACTAGGCATTGCGATTCTTGGAAGCATTGGAATTTTCATCTTCAGAAAGGATGTTGAAAATAGCTTAGCCGGTAAAATTCCTGAGGATACTCTTTTATCTGCTAAACAAACGCTAAGCGCCGCAATAATTGAAGCGGAGAATCTTTCTTCCGGTCAAAGTAATGCGCTTATTTCAACCGCGAAACTCGCATTCGTTTCGGGAATGAAAGCAGCTGCTATTGTCTGTGCGGTTTTGGTCTTACTGATGGCATTTCTTATGTGGATCAGGATGAAAAAGGAGAAACAAGATCCGGTACGCTTAAATCTTGCAAAATGAAAAAATTCACAACGGTATTTATCCTTCGTTTCTTGATTTGTTTGGGATGCGGTAATTCAAGCAATGAGATTAATTCAAATCAAAACATGATTTCAAAAGTTAACGATATGACCTATCCTGTAAAAAATATCAGCGTTTCAATAGAAATGCCTGCTGAATCAGTATACCAGTTCGCATCGAATCCAGAAAATTTTCCAAAATGGGTGGCTTTCGTAAAATCGATCGCAAAGCAGGGAGAATTTTGGATTGGTAAAACCGACCTCGGCGAAATAAAATTCAAGTTTTCTCCGCAGAACAATTTCTTTGTTTTAGACCATCAGGTAACACTTTCTTCTGGCGAAACGGTCAACAATCCATTGAGGATTGTGGCCAATAATAAAGGCTGCGAAGTAATTTTTACTTTGTTTCGCTTGCCCAATAGAACAGATGAAGAATTCAATGCCGATGCCAAAGCCGTAACAGCAGACTTGCAAAAACTAAAGACTTTAATGGAAATGAATTAGGAACTGAATCATTCCCCAGATTCGCACGGCATTTGTTTTGAGTTAGTAATCAATTATGCCAGAGGGTCCTTCGATAGTTATACTCAAAGAAGCCGTACAGCCATTCAAAGGCAAAAAACCTTTAGAAATCTCCGGCAATACAAAAGTTGAGCTCACCAGGGTAGGGAACCAAAAAATCACTGATTTCAAAAGCTGGGGAAAACATTTTTTAATTTGTTTCGGTACCCTTACGTTGCGTATTCACTTTTTACTGTTTGGAAGTTATCGTATCAATGAAACAAGAAATGCAAAACCAAGATTGCATATCAAATTTCGCAATGGTGAATTGAATTTCTATGCATGTGCGGTAAAACTAATTGAAGAAGATCTCAATGAGGTCTATGATTGGACTGCAGATGTGATGAATGATGGCTGGAGTCCACAGAAGGCCCGGGCCAAACTAAAGGCTAAACCGAAAATGCTTGTTTGTGATGCTTTATTGGACCAGAATATTTTTTCCGGCTCAGGTAATATCATTAAGAATGAAGTGTTGTTCCGTATCAAAGTTCATCCCAAAACAAAAGTTGGAAAACTTCCGCCTGCAAAACTTTCCGAATTGATACGCGAAGCACGCAATTATAGTTTTGATTTTTTAAAATGGAAAAAAGCTTTTGTATTAAAGAAGCACTGGCTCGCGCATACGAAGCGAACCTGTCCTCGCTGCAACATTCCACTAATTAAGGAACAAACCGGCAAAACAAAACGCAGAACGTTTTTTTGCAACAACTGCCAGAAACTTTATTAGCAATAGGCAATAGCCAATTGGCAATGGGCAATTGCAATGGGCAAACTGTGGCTGAAATTTGTCTATTGCTTATTGCCTATTGCTCATTGCCCATTGCCCATTGCCAATTGCTCCCTGTTGGTACAGCGTTTGTGCCGTTATACCAAACAATTCCGATGAAATCTATAAATATCACTTACAACTGCCCAACCTTAAGAAAGGAGGAACATCTTTTGCTCGAGCTCGACAGGCTTCCTGGTAGCGAGGAGCGATATGATGCAAAAATCCATCATATTGAACGTAATACTATTTGGGGTGAATTCAAAGTGGCAAGGAAGGGAAACAGTTGGATAATCGATAATACAACCAGTATGGAGCTGGATAATATTCCACTGGTAACCGGTTGTGACCTGGTTGGATTAAACATAATAGCCGAAGAAAATGCCCCGAAATCTCCACAATAAGTCCATGTCTTCATCGATAGAGAAAACAAATCATAAGCTGGAACTGGATGAAGATCTGAAACTGCATAACCTGGGTTGGAAAGTGCAAATGATTGGATGGGTGTTGATGGGGCTGATCTTCATTCTTGCCGCCTTGGGTCTCTTTGGATCTGGTCCTTTAAGCAATCGCTCTATCAATGAAAAAAATATAAGCCTCGATTATGAATATTTTGGAAGATTTGAGTCTAATACAAAAACAGTCATCCGTTTTCCCGCAAATGCAATATCAACCTTAGCAATTCCCCTTAGTTATCTCAAAGAGATGAAACTTCAGCAAGTAATACCTGAGCCGCAGGAGAAAAAAATTGAAAACGGAAATTATATAATGTCTTTCTCTGGTCTGGATGAAGGAAAGATCATTTTATACCTGCTTCCCCAAACATCAGGAGCAGTTCAGACAGTATTTCGTATCAATGAACAGCCATACACAATTAATCATTTCATATATCCTTAATTTATGAACCCGGTATTAAGAGGCGCAGCCATTTATATTTTTCTTCTTATCATTTTTCGGATAATGGGAAAAAGAAGCCTGTCGGAAACTACCACTTTTGATTTTATCCTACTACTTATTATCAGCGAAGTGACTCAGCAGGCTCTGGTAGGAGAAGATAATTCATTAACCGCCGCCTTTGTTCTCATCATCACATTGGTTACGCTTGATCTTTTTCTTTCTTTTATGAAAGATCACTTCAAAGGTTTTGGAAAATTCGTTGAAGGTAGTCCACTCATTGTGGTGGAAAAAGGAAAACCGTTAAAAGAGCGAATGAGAAAAAGCAGGGTTGAAAATGAAGATATAATGGAAGCAGCCCGATTGAACTTTGGATTGGAACGAATGGAACAAATCAAGTATGCTGTATTAGAAAAAGATGGGAGCATCTCGATTATTCCGTATGAGCCTGAGAAGGGTTGATAAGGTTGACAGGGTTGACAAGGTTGCTACAGTTTCCCTGTCAACCCTATCAACTTGTTAACCTTGTCAACCAAAACTGGCACAATTTGTAACTTACAACCATGAAGCGATCGGGATCTGCGGACTTGCCCTTACACTATGGATATGTACCTCAGTGGCTCGCCGAGCGAATGGCCAAACTTGGTCTTGCAATTACTGAATCCATATTAATCGAATATGGTCAGGAAGAATTTCTTCGTCGAATGAGTCATCCATTCTGGTTTCAAAGTTTTGGTGCGGTGATGGGAATGGACTGGCATTCGTCAGGCATTACTACCTCGGTAATGGGTGCACTAAAAAGAAGCATCAATCCGCATGCAAAAGAATTGGGAATATTTATTTGTGGTGGTAAGGGAAAATCATCCAAACAAACGCCGGAAGAATTAGTTCGCGTGGCAGACCTGACTGGTTTGAACGGAACTGAGTTAGTTCGATGTAGTAAACTCAGCGCTAAAGTTGATAATACTGCAGTTCAGGATGGATTTCAATTGTACACACACAATTTCATCCTAAGTAGTAAAGGTGATTGGACTGTGATTCAGCAAGGAATGAGCCCAAATAGTAAAACAGCCAGAAGATATCATTGGCATTCGGAGAATCTAAAATCATTTGTCGATAATCCGCATACGGGTATTTGCGGCACTAATCAAGGTGAAATACTTAACCTAACCGCATCTGAAGCTGATCCAACGCGGAAGGGGATTCTTGAGCTATCAAAGGAGAAGCCTGAATTGATGATGCAGGAGATTCAGCAATTGATCATGCCTTCGCATCATGATCTGCGTTCAAAAGATGTCGATTTGAAAAGATTGGGAACGATCTTATGGTTGGCTCATGATAAGGCGCCAGTTGACTTTGAAGAATTGATTTTATTGCAGGGGGTTGGCCCAAGAACCCTGCAATCATTAACACTGGTCAGCGAAGTAATACATGGAACTCCTTCACGATTCAAAGATCCTGCACGCTTTGCATTTGCGCATGGAGGAAAGGATGGCCAACCATTTCCTGTTCCAATAAAAGTTTATGATGAAACGATCAGCACCTTGCAAACGGCGGTTCATAAAGCAAAACTCGGCAACTCGGACAAGCAATCAGCTATCAAAGCATTAACTCAACTTGCGCAACGAGCTGAAAAGGATTTTATTCCTCAGGATAATTTCGATGCGTTGATTGAAAAGGAAAGAGATGAGTCATGGAAATATGATGGGCGTACTGTTTTTGGCAAAGCAAAGCCGAGATCAGGTAAGAATGTTCAGCTTAGACTATTTTAAATGATCGATCACCTGGAGAAGGAAAGAAACTTGCGCAGGATTGATTTTTTCCTTCGCTTCATCAAATGAAAACCATTCACCCTTATCTACTTCAGGAATTTCAATCCTCTTTCCGGATTTCGGTGGCCATTCAACGTGAATAGTATTACTTAATAAAACTTTCGGGTCAATATCCTTTTCGATGGCCCATGCATAAACCATCTTACCGCTTTTCAGTTTTACAGATTTCAACGGAATAAAATCTCCATCGATCTTCTGCCCTGTTTCTTCTTCAAATTCTCTACTCGCAGCTTTCAAGGGATCTTCTCCCTCTTCAAATTCACCTTTTGGAATTGACCACGCGCCCAAATCTTTATTTTTCCAGAACGGGCCACCCGGATGAACGAGGAAGAATTCGAGATTCTTTTTATCAAACCGGTATAGTAGAATGCCAGCACTTTGCTTCATACGGTAAAATTATAACTCCGCACGGCTTGTCGGTCCCGAAGGGACCAAAGCTTGGTAGCAATGGTTTGCATAAATATTCGCGGGAGTGTATCATGCCTGCAGGAAAGTTTGGCCCTTTCCGGGCCATAGCCGTCATAGAACGTTCTTTGCTACCAAGCTTGGGTCCTTTCGGGACCGGATTCCTTACATGGCGAATAAAACCAATCATACAAAATGCTCCTTGGTCCGAACTTTGTACATATTTTAAGGCAGATTCTTGCCAACATGTTCGCGACAACAATATGAAATTTGCATTAACAAATCTCAAATAACCATGAATCACTTAAAACTCGGCTCTCCCTGGCCAGAGGTCAAGGAAAGATTGATGGAAAATGATCTGAATCTGACTGATGAAGATCTCGATTATCAACCAGGTCGCGAAGAGGAATTGCTTGGCCGGCTTCAGAAAAAGATGAATAAACCCAAGGAGGAGATCAAAGCCTATATTGAAAGTGTATCGTTTAACAAGGCGAAATCGGGCTGATCGCCTACCCATAGATTATTAATAATTGATAGTCGATTTGTATCCCTCCGCCTCCTTCCTTTTTGAACCTTGTCATTTCGAGCCCGGTTAATAAAAATCTCTCTGCATAAAGTGAATGTAGGGCGAGAAATCTGCACAATTGGAGACTCCGTGTAATTTCGAAATGACAAGGTTCAAAGGGGAAGGACGTCGAGAATAATCAATTTCATTATTACATATTTCTCCTATACTGTCCACCAACCTCATACAATGCATGGGTTATCTGTCCAAGCGAACAATATTTCACAGTTTCCATCAACTCCTCAAATAGATTTCCATTACTAATGGCAACCTGTTGAAGATACTTTAATGATTCTGCAGATTTCTTTTCATTCCTTTTCCAGAATGCTTCGAGATTATGGATTTGTTGATCCTTTTCTTCATTGGTACTGCGGATCACTTCGCTGGGAATAATGGTTGGACTACCTTTTTTATTGAGGAAGGTATTTACACCAACTATTGGGAATTCACCCGTATGCTTCAAATGTTCGTAGTACAGACTTTCTTCCTGGATCTTATTTCGCTGATACATTCTTTCCATTGCGCCCAGTACTCCACCTCTTTCAGTGAGGCGGTTGAATTCAGCCATCACCGCTTCTTCAACCAGGTCAGTCAATTCTTCAATCAGGAATGAACCCTGGTTTGGATTTTCATTCTTCGCAGTTCCTAATTCACGATTGATAATTAATTGAATCGCCATTGCACGACGAACACTTTCTTCAGTTGGTGTAGTGATCGCTTCATCATATGCATTCGTGTGTAGGGAATTACAGTTATCATAAATCGCATACAAGGCCTGCAATGTTGTGCGGATATCATTGAAATCAATTTCCTGTGCATGCAGACTTCTTCCGGATGTCTGAATATGATATTTCAGCATCTGGCTGCGCTTATTGGCTTTGTATTTATACTTCATCGCCTTGCTCCAGATCCTTCTTGCTACACGACCGATCACACTGTATTCAGGATCCATTCCATTGCTGAAGAAGAAAGAAAGATTTGGCGCGAACTCATCTATATTCATTCCACGACTGAGATAATATTCAACGTAAGTAAACCCATTCGCAAGCGTGAATGCAAGCTGAGTAATAGGATTTGCACCTGCTTCTGCAATATGATAACCGCTTATACTTACACTATAAAAGTTTCTAACCTTATTCTTTATGAAATATTCCTGCACATCGCCCATCAACTTCAAAGCAAACTCTGTACTGAAGATGCAGGTATTCTGTGCCTGGTCTTCCTTTAATATATCAGCCTGCACCGTCCCTCTTACCTGGCTCAATGCTTCAGCTTTTATCTTTTCGTAGATCTCTCTTGGTACCACCTCATCCCCGGATAGTCCAAGCAGTTGTAATCCTAACCCGTTATTCCCTTCCGGAAGCCGCTCAGGTGTTGAAGGATCGAAGTAGATGGGACGCGGAAGTTTTCCAAATCTCCTTTCTATTAGTGTAGTGGCTTCGTTCCATTTACTATTGCTAGAAAGATATTTTTCTACCAACTGGTCGATTGCAGCATTCATGAAGAATGCGAGAATGATTGGAGCGGGACCATTGATCGTCATGCTAACCGATGTGCTTGGATCGCAAAGATCAAATCCACTGTAAAGTTTCTTCGCATCATCAACCGTAGCAATGCTTACGCCACTGTTACCAACCTTTCCATAAATGTCCGGACGATTTGCCGGGTCTTCACCATAAAGTGTTACACTATCGAATGCAGTTGATAAACGTATGGCGGGTTGTCCCAAAGAAACGTAGTGAAATCTTTTATTTGTTCGTTCTGGTCCACCTTCGCCTGCAAACATTCTCGTTGGATCTTCCTCTGTCTCTTTTCAAAGGAAATACTCCAGCGGTAAATGGAAAATGTCCCGGCGCATTTTCCTGCGCCTGCCAACGAAGAATATCACCCCAGTCTTTATATTTTGGAAGAAGGACTTTCGGAATTTTCGTACCCGATAAGCTCAAGGAGAACATAGGTATTTTTATAACCTTATCGCGGACAGTATAGGAATATTCATCCGCCTCATATGCCTTAAGCTTTTCAGGCCAATTTTGTATGAGTTTCCTGGAAACAGGAGTGAGTTGATCTGTAAAGAATGCAATTTGCTGTTCCAGGGTCTCCTTCAAATTTGAAACATCTTCTTTCGTCGATTCAGAAATTGTTTGCAATGCACCCTGAAGCTGATAGAGCTTTGATGCTATTGCTGCCTGGTCAACTACCAATTTATTGTATTCTGCAATTGAATCAGAAATCTCGCTCAGGTAGCGGTTGCGTGATGGAGGAATTACAGGATCGGTCCCAAATCCTCTTTCCAATTTTGCTCCGGCTCTTTCCGTACTAAATTTACTCTTTGCTTTTTCTTCGATCTTTTTCATCAGCAATTCAAAGAGTTCATTTACTCCTTTATCATTGAATTGTGAAGCGATGGTTCCTAATACCGGAAGCTGCTCATCCTTTGCAGTAAATAATTTATGGTTGCGCTTATATTGTTTTCTTACATCACTCAATGCATCCAGTGCGCCGGCTTTATCAAATTTGTTAATGGCAATTACATCGGCGTAATCCAGCATGTTGATCTTTTCCAGTTGCGATGCGGCGCCATATTCAGGAGTCATTACATATAAACTCACATCGCAATAGTCGAGAATGGACGCATCGCTTTGTCCGACACCTGCAGATTCTAAGATGATGAGATCAAATCCCGCATTTGTACAGATATCAATCGCATCCTGAACAGATACACTCAAGGCCTTATCACTTTCGCGGGTAGCGAGACTGCGCATGTATGCACGAGGATGATGAATGGAATTCATTCTGATTCTATCACCTAGCAATGCACCACCGGTCTTTTTCTTCGAAGGATCGACGCAAATGACAGCGATTGTTTTGTCGGGATAGGAATTTAGAAATCGTCGCACGATTTCATCTGTAACCGAAGATTTACCTGCGCCGCCGGTTCCAGTAATGCCTAATACAATGGGCGCATCGCTGGGTTTTTTTGCCGCGTCTTTCTTTTTATGCTCTCCATTATTCTCCGCTTCGGTTATTGCCCGGGCGATTTTTCTTATATCTTTTGATTCACCGAGGGGCAATTTTCCATTCCATTTTTTTGAAGCTTGCCAGTAATCACTGGAACTAAGGTCTTTTCCATTCTGTGGTGAGCAGAGCTTAATGACTTCTTCGATCATTCCTTCCAGTCCCATCTTTCTTCCATCATCGGGAGAATAGATCTTCGTAATACCATATTTATGGAGTTCTTCAATTTCCTGAGGGAGTATCGTTCCACCACCACCTCCGAAGATCTTTATGTGTCCGCAACCATTTTGATCAAGCAGGTCTTTCATGTATTTGAAAAACTCCACATGACCGCCCTGGTAACTTGTAATCGCGATTCCCTGTGCATCTTCTTCAATAGCACATTCCACTATCTCTGCAACGGAACGGTTATGACCAAGATGAATGATCTCGGCTCCTTTGCTCTGCATGATCCGGCGCATGATATTAATGGCGGCATCATGGCCGTCGAAGAGTGAGGCTGCGGTGACGATGCGGACTTTTTGATCTTGTACTTTATTCATAGTTGAGTGCGCCTTCTGGGGTTCTTGGATTTCATGGGGGTCCCCACTTGCGTGGGGATGCGCAAAGTTAGTAAAGCTAATGACTGTTAGGAAGTAAACGTTTGCACAAATTGGTTTGGTATACTTTTAAAATGAAAGTAGTTTCGGCGAAATAAAGAGCAATTAGATGAAACTGATAAGGTTCGGAAACATTGGAGCAGAGAAACCCGGCCTGTTAAATAATGATGGACTGCGGTTGGATCTGACCGGTTTTGGGGAGGATTATAATGAGAAATTTTTCGGGTCGGACGGACCAAAGCGGCTAAGGGGCTGGCTTGAAAAGAATGAAAAATCCTGTTCGATCGTAGATGCTTCGGTTCGGTTGGGCTCACCGTTAGCCAATCCTTCAAAACTTGTTTGCATCGGATTAAACTATTCCGACCATGCCCGCGAAAGTGGCATGCAATTACCACCCGAACCAGTCATCTTTTTTAAATCTACAACTGCAATCTGCGGTCCCAATGATCAACTCGTTATTCCGAAAAACAGTAAAAAAACAGATTGGGAAGTTGAGTTGGCCGTTGTGATTGGAAAAAGAGCAAGCTATGTTGATGAAGCTGTAGCACTCGCGCATGTAGCCGGTTATTTATTGCACAATGATTATAGTGAAAGAGAATTTCAATTGGAAAGAAGCGGCCAATGGGTAAAAGGAAAAAGCTGCGATAGTTTCGCGCCGCTGGGACCTTTTCTTGCAACCCAAGATGAAATCAAAGACGTGAACAATCTTCGGCTATGGCTTAAAGTGAATGGGAAGATGATGCAGGACAGTAATACCTCGAACCTTGCATTTAAAATACCGTACCTGGTTTCTTATGTGAGTCAATTCATGACTCTCTTGCCGGGAGATGTTATTAGTACCGGTACTCCGCCAGGTGTTGGCTTAGGAATGAAACCAGAACCAGTTTATATTAAGGAAGGCGATGAGATCGAATTAGGAATCGATAGTTTAGGTTCAAGCAAGCAAATCGCTGTCAAATACGAAAATCTGAAAAAGTGACTGTTCAAAGATTTTACCTGGCATTAGATTTAAAGGATGATCCTGCGTTAATTGCCGAATACGAAAAGTATCATCAGAAGATCTGGCCCGAGATTGAGAAGAGTATAAAAGATTCGGGAATCATGAGCATGGAGATTTACCGGACCGGTAATAGATTATTTATGGTGATAGTTGCTGATGAGAACTTTTCTTTTGAAAAGAAAGGCGCTGCCGACGCATCAAACCCAAAGGTTCAGGACTGGGAAAAGCTCATGTGGAAATTCCAACAACCGATGCCTTGGGCAAAACCTGGAGAGAAATGGATCTTGATGAACAAGATTTTTGATTTGCATTAATCGAATGAATAATGGATGAGACTAACGATAATCTTCCCGTACTCACCATCGATTCGCATGTCCATTTTTGGAAATACGATAAGAAAAGATATGCATGGATCGACAAATCAATGAAGACTCTGCAGCAGGATTATTTGCCAGAACATATGATGCTGACCTTAAGAAGAAACGAAGTCAGCGGCGTAGTTGCCGTGCAGGCCGACACGAGCGAATACGAAACTCAATTCCTTGTCGAACTGGCAAAAACTCATCCCATCATTAAAGGAGTTGTTGGTTGGGTGGATCTATTAAACAGCAACCTTAACGATCGTCTCAGGTATTTTTCACAGTATCCTATAATTAAAGGCTTCAGGCATATTGTTCAATCCGAACCCGATGATTTTTTACGAAGAAAGGAATTTCAGGCTGGCGTGCGGCAATTGCAAGGCTTCGGTTATTCTTATGATATTTTGATTTATCATCATCAATTACCCGCAGCCATCGATTTTGTACAGGAATTCCCTGAAATGAAACTCGTACTTGATCATTGCGCGAAACCCGATATCAAGAATAAAAAAATTGACGATTGGAAAAAAGGAATTGAATCAATTGCAAGATTCCCGAATGTCTTTTGCAAAGTATCCGGATTATTCACTGAAGCAAAATGGAAGGAGTGGAGTGCTGCCGATTTTTATCCCTATCTTGATGTTGTCTTTAAAAATTTTGGGACAGATCGATTGATGTTTGGAAGCGATTACCCGGTGATGTTGCTCAGTGGTATCTATGTGCAATGGAAAAGTTTGCTGGAAAAGTATATGGAGAATTACACGCAGGATGAAAAGGACCTGGTATTTGGGCAGAATGCAATGAATTTTTATAGTTTGAGAGTTTGATTAAATTATATTTCATTCGATGGAATTGAATCTAAAGAGACAAAGTTTACCTGGTCACCGGCGGCGCCAAAGGCATTGGTGCTGCAATCAGCAAAACCATTGCTGAAGAAAAAGGAATTGTAGTAATCGCCGGCAGAAACGAAAAAGATAACCAGGCAATGGTGGACGAGATACATAAAGCTGTCGGCAGGGCTGCTGCTTTTTCGATTGAGCTTGCAGAGCCAACGGCCTGCAAATCCCTCATCGATTTTATAGAAAAAAAATATAGCAGGCTGGATGGACTGATCAATAACGCAGGTGTGAATGATTCAGTTGGTTTAGAGAATGGTTCACCAGGTAGATTCATGGAATCGCTACAAAAAAATCTTAGTCATTATTACAATCTTGCGCACTACGGCTTGCACTTATTAAAGAAATCAAAAGGCGCAATAATTAATATAGGCTCCAAGGTTGCGGTTACTGGACAAGGTAATACATCTGGCTATGCAGCTGCTAAAGGCGCCGTCAATGCGTTGACAAGAGAATGGGCAGTCGCATTACTTCCCTATTCAATTCGCGTGAATGCAGTGATTCCTGCGGAGGTTTGGACGCCTTTATATGAGAATTGGATCAATTCCCTGCCGAATCCGAAAGAGAAGCTCGCGCAGATCGAATCAAAAGTGCCATTGGAAAAAAGATTCACTACATCCGAGGAAATTGCAAACATGGTTTTATTCTTATTGAGTGATAAATCTTCCCATACAACGGGACAGATCATATATGTGGATGGAGGATATACTCATCTGGATAGAGCGATTACATAATATTGGACAGCGGCTTAGACCTAAATCATTACAATGCAAACGACTGCCTCAGCTACCAAAACCCGGAATGCTTATTTGGTACCTTTTATTTTGGTAACCAGTTTGTTTTTTTTATGGGCCTTTCTTCACAATCTGAATCCAATCTTAATCCCACATTTGAAGAAAGCTTGTCAACTTACCGATACACAATCAGCTTTGATTGACTCATCTGTTTACATGGGATATTTTCTAATGGCAATTCCCGCTGGATGGTTCATGCATAAGTTTGGCTATAAAAAAGGAATTCTTATTGGATTGATATTATATGCCATAGGGGCCTTATTGTTTTTACCTGCAGCTTCTTCACGTAGTTATCTTTTATTTCTGACCGCATTATTTATTATTGCAAGCGGTGCAACTTTCCTGGAAACAGTTGCAAACCCATACATCACCATTCTCGGGGATAAGGAAACATCAGAACAACGTTTGAATTTTGCTCAATCATTCAATGGTGTGGGTGCGGTTGTTGCGCCGATAATCGGAGGGCAGTTCATTTTATCTGGTATCGAAAAAACAAAGGAGGAGTTGAATCAGATGTCTCCCGAGGCGTTGAATAACTATCTTCAGTTTGAGGCTTCATCGGTTAAAGTGCCGTATCTGATAATCGCTGCGATTGTTATATTAGTCGCGATTTTGTTTTTTGTAAATAAAATACCTGAAGGACGAACGGAAAATGGTAATGCTCATTCTAAATCTTTTTCGATTAACGTATTAAAGCGCCCACATGTATTGTGGGCGGTAATCGCACAATTTTTTTATGTAGGTGCCCAGGTCGGTGTTGGAAGTTTTTTTATCCGTTTTTCTAAGTTGGTTATCGATCTGCCTGAAAAGACCGCAGCATTTTGGTGGGGTTCGATAGCAATGGTTGGCTTCATGGTCGGCCGTTTCGCAGGAACATGGTTGATGCGATTTATTAAACCGGCTAAGTTGCTAAGTCTGTATGCTGTTATTAATATACTCTTATTGACGATCGCGTTGATCGCTGATGGAAAAGTTGCTGTAATTGCAGTAATGGCAACGCCATTTTTCATGTCAATAATGTTCCCAACAATATTTGCGCTTGGAATTAAGGACTTGGGAGAAGAAACCAAAATTGCATCTTCATTTATTGTTATGGCGATTGTTGGCGGTGCTTTTGCACCGTTGTTGATGGGATGGATCTCCGATATGACAGGCAGTATGCAGAATGCTTATATCGTGCCTTTGTTATGTTTTGGAGTTGTATTGGTGTTTGGTTTAAAAGGGTATAAGGTTAAATCTTTATCTGGCAATGTTTGAATTAGGAAATAAGATTGCGGTTATCACAGGCGGCGGAAGCGGAATCGGCAAAGCCATTTGCAAACTTTTCGCAACCCAGGGAGCAAAAGTTTATGTATTGGATACGGATGAAAAGGGGGGAAATAGTACGGTGGCAGAGATTATTAATGAAAAGGGGAATGGGCTTTTCAAATCCTGCAATATCTCAAAGCACGCTGAAGTAAAACAATTGATCGATTCAATTCATAAAGAGGCTGGTTCAATTGATATACTGGTGAATAATGCAGGTGTGGCGCATATCGGCAATATTGAAGGCACTACTGAAGAAGACCTCGATCGCTTGTACAATGTGAATGTGAAAGGTGCATACAATTGCATGCAGGCTGTAATTCCCCTGATGAAAACGAAGGGCGGTTGCATTCTTAATATGGCATCAGTAGTTGCATCAGTTGGAATACCCGATCGGTTTGCTTATTCAATGACCAAGGGAGCGATTATGACGATGACGCTCTCTGTCGCAAAAGATTATTTAAAACATAATATCCGATGCAATTGCATTTCACCGGCTAGAGTGCACACACCATTTGTCGATGGATTCCTTGCAAAAAATTATCCGGGTAAGGAAAAGGAAATGTTTGAAAAACTCTCCAAAACACAACCCATTGGCCGAATGGCGAGTCCGGAGGAAATCGCTTTTCTTGCATTATACTTATGTAGCGCTGAAGCTTCCTTTATTACTGGATGCGACTATCCTATCGATGGGGGATTTATTCGGCTTAATAACTAAAATACCCCCCAACCCCCTAAAGGGGGAGTAATAAAAACACGCTATTTTTATCTTCTATGACTCGATTACTTTTTATACTACTGATACTTTATAGCCCGGTATTTTCTCAAAATCCCTGGAAACTAACTGCCGATAAGATAGATCCATCCAATTATTATGGTGTTACCGTTGCAAACGGAATGATCGGTATTGTTTCTTCACCCGAACCATTCAAGGTAAAGGATGTAGTATTAGCAGGTGCATATGATCTTTATGGCAGAGGAAGAGTTAGCAATTTCCTACGCAGCTTCAATCTCCTGAATATGTATTTGGATATTGATGGAAGACGACTCGATACAAAAGCCACAAGTAGTATGAAGCAAGAGCTGGATATGCGAAAGGCGTCTTTCACAGGGTCGTTTGATTATGGAGATAAAGCAACTGTGTCGTATACTTATTATTCTTTGCGTCATCTTCCCTATACCGTTTTAATGGATGTTACGATTACAGCCAAAAAAGATATTTCCACCACTGCTGCAAGTGTAATGGAAGCTCCTGACGCGATGAAGGATGTTCAGAATTATTATAACGAAATCGATAGACCGCATGTAGTGATAAGTCTCCTTAGTTCAATAGGAAAAAGTCCAACAGGTAAATTACAACTGTGTGCGTCGAATACATTTTTATTCAGCGAAGCCCATGGGCAAGAACCAAGAGTGATCCATGAAATGTGGGATAACAATATGCACCTGATGAAGTTTTCAAGAAAAATGAAAGCAGGTGAAACTTATCGCTTTTCTATTGCAGGCTCTTCGATAACTTCTGCTCATCATGACGATCCGTTGAATGAAGCAGAACGGTTGACCATCTATGCTAAACTGGAAGGAAGAGAAAGATTGTTGCAGTTTCATCAAAAGTCCTGGGAAGAACTTTGGAAAAGCGATATACAAATCGAAGGCGATGCGCAAGCACAACAAGATGTACATAGCATGTTGTACCATCTTTATTCTTTCAGCAGGGAAGGAACTGCGCTTTCGCCATCGCCAATGGGATTATCGGGCCTGGGATATAACGGCCATGTTTTCTGGGATACCGAATTATGGATGTATCCATCGCTGTTAGTATTGCATCCCGAAATAGCACATTCATTGATGGAATACCGTTTTCAAAGATTGGATGCAGCAAAACGAAATGCGTTCTCAAAAGGATTCAAAGGAGCGATGTTTCCATGGGAAAGTGCTGAAACAGGTGTTGAAGAAACTCCTGTTTGGGCATTGAGTGGTCCGTTCGAACATCATATCACTGCTTGCGTCGGTATCGCTGCATGGAATTATTATTCTGTAACGCAGGATAAAAACTGGTTGCGTGAAAAAGGATGGCCGATCTTATCTGAAACGGCAAATTTCTGGGCGAGCCGAGTTGAAAGAAATGGTCCTGGTAAGTATGATATAAAAAATGTGGTGGCTGCAGATGAATGGGCCGAGAATGTAGACAATAACGCATTCACTAACGCGGCAGCAAAAGCAAACCTTCAATTCGCAACGTGAAGCAGCAAAAGTTTTGGGCATCAGTCCAGATCCGGATTGGGCCAATGTAGCTTCAAACATTCCCATATTAAAAATGAATGATGGTGTTACTCGTGAACACGCCACTTATAATGGTGAAGGAATAAAACAAGCAGATGTAAACCTTCTTTCCTACCCGTTAAAAGAAGTTACCGATCCGAAGCAAGTGCGAAAGGATCTTGAATACTATGAAACCCGTGTTCCAAACGAAGGAACCCCGCAATGACCCAGGCCATCTTTACCTTATTATATGCAAGACTCGGCGATGGGGAGAAAGCATATAAGTGGTTTAAAGAAGCTTATCAACCCAATCTGCTACCCCCATTCCGGGTTATAGCAGAAACAAAAGGAGGAACAAATCCCTATTTCGCAACTGGCGCTGGCGGGATTATTCAAAGTCTGCTGATGGGTTTTGGAGGATTGGAGATAACTTCAAAAGGATTAACTCAAATTAAATCAAAGCTGCCCCCTCATTGGAAAAGTCTCACGTTGACAGGTATTGGGCCTGAGCGAAAGACTTTTGTGGTGAAATAGCCACCCACCCCCATGATCGTCATTCCCGCGGTGTAAATGCTAGGCACTTACAACGAAAGACAACCAAGCGGGAATGACGATCATAGAGGTGGGGCTAACAATTAATCTTCAACTCATTATACTAACAACCATTAGCAATTCGGCCATCTTAAAAAAAATCCCAGACAGCGATTTGATTAGGGGATTTGTCTTATTTTGTGCCATCGGCTACTGATTTGAAAAAGATAACTGCCATACTGCTTGCTGGAATATTAATGTTTAACTGGTTCGGTTACCAGTTGCTTACTGGCTATTTACAGTCAAAGGCTGATGCCCGCATGGTCGCTCAACTCGACCGCAATGATTACGACGAAAGCCAATTGATAGAGATCCGCGTTCCGATTAATCTTCCTTATCATAATGACTGGCAGGAATTCGAGCGTTACGATGGCCAGATCGAAATTGAAGGCAAACATTATAAATACGTGAAGCGTAAAGTGGAGAAAGGCGAACTCGTATTACTTTGCATTCCCGATCAATCCAGGCAACTATTACAGACAGCGAGAGATAATTTCTTCAGTCTCGTAAACGACCTTCAACAAAATTCAACAAACAAAAAATCTGATTCCGGCAACTCAGTTGCGTTCAAGAATATAACCTCGGATTACCGCCAGGAAAATAATGACTGGTCTGTACTGGTTTTCAAACTAAACAAACTGAGTTTTGCCCAGGAAAATATGGCGCTACTTTCCGATCCTTATAACTCTTCAAAAGACCGACCTCCGCAGGCATAATGCACAGTCGATAATTCCTCGACAGAGTTCATTTCAATTGGATAGGATTTGATCCTTCCTTTCATCATTTAAAATTTAGGTCCACGAAAGTGGAGTAATTAATTTCTTTAAGGATGAGATATTTCCTGGCATTTGCCACCGTGTTCTTTTTATTGATTTCGTGTAAGCCAAAGGGTAATTATAAAGCGTACACCAGCGATCCAGTATTGTATTCAAAAACAGTGAAGGAACTCAACAATGCCGTACTGGGAAATAATTTTCCGCCAATGATCGCAAGTCGGGTTTATGTTTATTCCAATATCGCCGCTTATGAAACGATGGTGGCGGGGAACGACAGCTTTCAATCATTAGCGGGACAGATCAAACATCTCCCTGCATTGAAAGTTCCCGATACAACCAATGTAGACTTTCCCTTTGCTTCGCTGCTTGCTTTTTGCAAAATGGGTGAGGCACTGACATTTCCTGAAGGAAGCATGTCGGACTATGTAAATAATTTGAAGCATCAGGCAGATAGCCTGGGAATGAGCGATGAAGTGATGAAGGCTTCGCAGGTTTTTGCTGATTCCATGGCGAACCAAATTCTGCAATGGTCTAAAGGCGACAACTATGCGCAAACCCGTAGCGCTTCCCGGTATACCATTATCGATACTCCTGGCCGTTGGGTGTTAACTCCTCCAATGTATCAACAGGCAGTTGAGCCGCACTGGCTGGAAATTCGCCCGATGGTACTGGATTCTGCATCCCAATGTATGCCTCCGCCTCCGCCAAAGTTTGATATTACCAATCGCAACAGTGTATATTACCGCGCAATGCTGGAAGTGAAAAATATCGGGGATAGCTTGACGGATGAGCAAAAGCATATTGCTGATTTCTGGGACGATAATCCGTTTAAGGGAAATGTGATCGGTCACGTGACTTTCATGACGAAGAAATTCTCACCTCCCGGTCATTGGTTGAATATCACCGGTATCGCTGCACAAAAAGCAAATGCAAGTTTTGAAGAGACTAGTTGCTGCATTTACTCATCTCAGCATTGGAATGTTTGATGCATTCATTAGTTGTTGGGATGAAAAGTATCGCAGCAATTTTATCAGACCTGAGTCTGCCATCAATAAAACTGTTGATCCGGAATGGAGACCGTATATCCAGACTCCACCATTTCCTTCCTATACCAGTGGTCATGCTACAGTTTCTGCTGCTTCAGCGGAGGTAATGACTGCTCATTTTGGTGATCAGTTATCTTTTACAGATACTTCATTGCTGGAATTCGGTATAGCGAAACAGGGAAATAAAATCATTTCGCCAAGCCGCAAACGAAGCGGCGTTTTCCAGGCTTTATGGTGGAATTCACTATCGCTTCGATAATGAAGAAGGAGCAAAGAGTGGACGCCGTCTTGGTGAGCTAATCGTGAACCGTATTCATATGAAAAGAAAACAACAAGCAAAAAATTTCTAACTGCAAATAAAATTAAAATGAAAAAGCTATTACTGGTAATACTTGTTATGGTAATGATCGCCGACAATGCTCAATCACAAGGATGTGTTGCAATCCGCAGTACGGGAGCAATGTGTACAAAACACGAACCTGGTCATGAAGATGTGAAGGGCTGGCAATTGAATACTTCTTATCGGTATTTCAAATCTCATCGGCACTTTGTAGGTAAAGAAGAGCAGGTTGAAAGAGAGGAACAAAATACCCAGGTTATCAACTGGCAGCATGCGATAAATTTTACATTGGTTAGGAATCTTAGCTCAAGATGGTCTATTGCTGTTGATGTTCCGATTATTTCTAACAGACGTTCATCGCTGTATGAGCATGGTGGAAATTCCGGAGGAGAAAACGCAAGACATACTACTGCTTCGTTTGGCCTTGGTGATATGCGCTTTAGCGGATATTACTGGTTATTCGACCCCATGAAATCTTTTAAGGGAAATATCCAGGTTGGATTGGGTATTAAACTTGCAACAGGAGATTACCAATACCAGGATTTCTTTTATAAATCAGATACCGTAAAGATTCTTGGGCCGGTTGATCAATCCATTCAACTCGGTGATGGCGGAACAGGTTTTACCGGAGAGATCAATGCTTACTATAATTTCAGCCGCGTCATAGGTGTATATGGTAATTTCTTTTACTTATTGAATCCACGTGAGCAAAACGGTGTATCAACAGCAAGAGGTGCACAAGCTTCCGCGACTGCGCTTAAATATAACACCAGCACCATGAGTGTTCCTGATCAGTATATGGCGAGAGGTGGAATGAATGTCACGTACGAAAGACTGACGCTATCTGCAGGCGCGCGTTTCGAGTGTGTCCCATCCAGTGACCTGATCGGTGGCGATGGTGGGTTCAGAAGACCAGGCTATGTGCTTTCGGTTGAACCGGGATTGGCTTACAATACCAGGCAGTTTACATTCTTCGCAACCGTACCGGTTGCATTGGAAAGAAATCGTACACAAAGCAATGGCGACAAATTGAGAACTGAAGATACAGGTGTATACGCCCATGGTGATGCAGCATTTGCTGACTATGCAATTTTTGCCGGAGTTAGTTTTCGATTTAAATAGACAGGTCATAATTTCCTAACATTGAAAACGCAGGTGATGAAATTTCTAAAACCCCTCAGCAGTACCAGTCTTGTTTTGACGGTTCTGTTGATATCGACCACATGCCGCTCGCAGACTGACCAGGATGCGATCATGATGAATAAATACCAGTTCTGTAGTGGTTTCGTGTATAGTTATTCTTCCTGGGATACTTATTGGGAAGGAACATTGAAACGAACCAATGAGAATCTCGGTACTTATACCAACCAGTCTGTAATGTTTATGGCTAATTACGGAATCACCAATGACCTAAACATAATGGCAGGTGCGCCATATGTATGGACTAAAGCATCTGCGGGTACACTCGCTGGTATGAAAGGTATACAGGATCTTTCCGTTTTCGTTAAATGGAGGGCCTTAGAACGTCAGAAAGGAGATAACAAATTATCAATGTTCCTGATTGGTGGATTCTCTACGCCATTGAGTGATTACACAATTGATTTCTTACCGATGTCAATAGGCCTTGGATCAACCAATGCAATCTTTAGGGGCATGGTTGACTTCAAGCATAAAACCTGGTTTGCTACAGCTACTGCTGCTTATGTGTATCGCAGCAATGTGAAGCTTGATCGCAATTCTTATTACGACACAGAATTGCACCTGACTAATGAAGTAGAAATGCCTAATGCCGCTTCTTATTTGTTACGTGCGGGTTATCGGGGAAGATATGTAATTGCTGAAGCCCTGCTTTCAAATTGGAATACACTCGGCGGCTTTGATATGACACGCAATAATATGCCATTCCCAAGCAACGATATGGAAGCAACTAACCTTGGAGCGGGTTTCAAGTGGACATGGAAAAAACATACGGGTCTTTCGGCTGTAGGGAATGTTAACTATACAGTAAAAGGCAGAAATGTTGGCCAGGCGACCTCCTTCAGCGCAGGTATCTTCTATGCTTTTTACATGAAGGCAGGAAAGCAAAAAGACAAAAACACCAATCTAAATTAAAATGAAAAAGATATTATATAGCCTGATTCTTTTGGTAACAATAGGGGTAATGCTACCTTATTGTTCGAAAGAAATTAGCAATCGGACTGACAATGCTCCTGCGCTGAATCCTTCTAAAACAGATTTGAATGCAGGAACCTGGAAAACAATATTACTTACAGGACCCACTGAGTTTGCTGTTGCGGCACCTGGTGCTACAACAACGCCAGATTATATTGCTCAAGTGAATGAAATCAAGACCTGGCAGGCTTCATTAACAGAAGCGGAAAAGAAAACAGTAATCTATTGGAGCGCTGGCGCTGTTTTGAGATGGAATGAGATTATGCGTGAATTGGTAGCAAAGCATAATTTACCGCCATATCAAAATCCAGATGGAACCTATCCTGCTCCAAATGCAAATAACCCGTTGGCATATCCACAATTTCCTTTTGCCAATCCACCTTACGCAGCCAGGGCTTACGCTTATTTCGCAGCGGCGCAATATGATGCACTGGTAGCGGCACATCATTATAAAAAGCTTTACAATAGAGCTGCTCCTTATAATGTCGATGCAACAGTGAATGCGCTGATACCAAAAACAGATCTTCCGTCATATCCTTCGGAAGATGCAGTTGTTGCCGGAGTAGCAGGGGAAATAGCGAAGCTTCTCTTCCCCGGTGATCAGGATTTCATTCAACTTAAAATAGAAGAACACAAACGAGCAAGATTGATTTCCGGCGCAAATGTGAGAAGTGATATTGAAGCAGGTGAATTACTGGGCAAGCAGGTAGCAGCAAAGTTTGTTACCCGTGCGCGTGGAGATCGTGCCGGCGCTGCTGGCGGATCACCTGCAATTTGGGCGCAGTTGGAGTCGGATTGTGTTGCGAGAGGCGAAATTCCCTGGTTTAGTCTTGAAACACCCAAACGTCCTCCAATGCTGATGGCATTTGGAAAGGTTAGAGCTTTTCTTTTTGATTCGCTCACCGCAATTTCATTAAGGCCAGGACCTCCACCGCTCACCGGAAGTGAACAAATGAAAAAAGAAACCGAAGAGATATACCAGATAACTAAAAATGTCACCAGAGAACAAATCGGTATTGTTCATTTTTGGGCAGATGGAGTCGCAACTTATACACCACCGGGACATTGGAATGCAATTGCGGCTGACGATTTCATAAAAAAGAACTTCAGTGAAGTAAGATGGGCCCGCAATATGGCCTTATTGAATATGGCGATGATGGATGCAGGAATTGTTTGCTGGGATACAAAAATGTTCTATTTCAATCCAAGGCCTTCTCAATTGAATCCGCAAATAAAAACCTCTACGGGTGTTCCGAATTTTCCAGCATATATATCGGGTCACTCAACTTTCAGCGCAGCAGCAGCAACAGTGCTGGGATATATAGTACCTGAAAACAAAACCGCTTATGAGGCGATGGCCAGAGAAGCGTCATTGTCCAGGATGTATGGAGGAATTCATTACCGCGCCGATTGCGAAGTAGGATTAGTTGTCGGAGGTAATATTGGAAACTACGCCGTAGTTAAAGGTCAGGCTGATGGTGCAGGGGAATAGCAAGGGGAAAGAGGCAAGAGGCAAAAGGCAAGAGGCAAGAGGCAAGAGGCAAAAGGCAAGAGGCAAAAGACAAGAGGCAAAACGTAGGGTGCTATCAAATATGCAATCTGCCTGCCGGCAGGCAGGTATAAAGTATAAAATATTTCGAGGGTTATAATAAACAGTTATAAGACGTCCTGATTCTTCAGGATGTATTTCTTAAGAATTCGCTCATGAAAACAGGCTAAAAAATAACGATCAACGAAACAGGGAAATGAATCAACAAACAACCTGTTTACGATCACATACAATTGGACCAGTAGATTCTTCAGTGAGTATTTTTATACGCTGAAAACTCAAACTAAAAACAATTATCTACTATCTAAAAGAATTACTTGGTTCAAATAAGTACATTATGAAAAAAATTGCAATACTATTATTAATTATATCGGTAGCACATAGATTGTCCGCTCAAAATTTGGATACGGAAACAGATACTATCCCATCGAAAACTCTGGACAGTGTGTTTATTAAATCGCTTCAGAAACCATATGCTGCAGTGCCATTGTCTCCTGTTTCCGGCACTTATATTTTCGCCGGAAAAAAATCCGAGCTTATCGATTTGGCACAAATACCTGCAGATATCACTAATAAAACCGGCCGACAGGTATTTTCCAAAATACCAGGAGTCTTTGTTTATGATATGGACGGTTCGGGCAACCAGGTCAATATTGCTGCGAGAGGCCTCGACCCACATAGAGGTTGGGAATTTAATACGCGCAAGGATGGAATCATTACCAACTCGGATATGTACGGCTATCCTGCTAATCACTATAGCATGCCGCTTGAAAGTATCGGCCGTGTTGAATTGGTGAGAGGAACTGGTTCACTGCAATACGGAGCACAGTTTGGAGGAATGCTCAACTATATTTCCAAACAGGGGGATACCAGCCGGCTAATAAGTTTTGAAAGTATTAATACTGCTGGATCATTTAATTTATTGAGTACTTATAATGCGATCGGGGGCAAGCTTGGTAAATTCAGATACTACGCATATTACCATCGAAAATCCAGGGACGGCTATCGAGATTTTGAACATACCGATAGTGAAGCAAAATCTGTCATGATCGCCTATGAAACGGAAAAATTCTCAATACGGGCAGAATGGGCAAATTCGGAATATACTTATCGCACACCGGGTCCATTAACTGATAGTATGTTCCATGCCGATCCAACACAGGCATCAAGAACGCGTAACTATTTCAACCCTGATATTTATATTCCTTCCCTTACACTCAATTGGGATCTTTCCACATTAACAAAACTTCAATTGACCGCATCGGCGGTTTTGGGAAGAAGGAATAGCGTAATGTATGATAAGCCAACAAATATTAAGGATACTATAAATGCAGTGACAAACGATTACAATAATCGCCAGGTGGATATTGATCGATTCAATAGTTATACTACTGAATTACGTTTGTTGCAGCAATATTCGCTTGGCCCATTGCATCAAAATACTTTGGCTGCAGGTGTTCAATACATGAATAATGATCTTCATCGTACTCAATTGGGCAAAGGCACAACCGGTAGTGATTTTGATCTGACACTGGTTGATCCGCAATGGGGAAGGGACCTGCATTTCAAGACAAAAAACATTGCCCTTTTTGCAGAGAACAAGTTTCAATTGTTAGAAAATCTTTCGGTAAATATTGGTACGCGTATTGAAATCGGCAAGACAGATATGAGCGGTACGATCATTTATTATCCGGAAAATAAAATCCCGGTTTCAATCGATCATAATTTTCCGTTGTTTGGAGCAAATATTTCTTACAAGCCGAAGGAGAATATGGAATTATTTGCAGGGTTTTCGCAGGCATACCGCTCTATGATTTTTAAAGACCTTATTCCGGGATCCCTCTTTGAAAAAGTAGATCCAAATATTAAAGACGCCAGAGGATACAACGCAGAAATTGGCTTCAGGGGAAGCAAGAAACTCCTGAGATGGGACATCAGTGGATTCTATATGAAATATGACGATCGCTTTGGCGCATTGGCAGAAACTGATAGCCTTGGCGTTCCCTATACTTATCGAACTAATATCGGCAACTCTGTTACAAAAGGAATTGAACTTTTTTTACAGGCTGATTGGGTATTGGGGCGGCAGATTGGTCTTTCAGTTTTTACCTCTACTGCAATCATGGATGCGCGTTATATCGATGCCAGCGTGAAAAAAGGCAATGCGAATGTAAATATCGATGGAAATAAAGTGGAAACAGTTCCTGGCATTATCACCAGGAACGGTGCGGCAATAAGGATTGGAAAATTCAGCTATTCCGTATTGTATAGTTATACCGGAGAAAGTTTTGCGGATGCATTGAATACTGTTGAGCCACTCAAAACAACGGGTGCAGTTGGGTTAGTACCTGCATATGGACTATTGGATATGAACGCATCATTCCGTTTTACAGCAAACCTGGAAGCAAGATTGAATGTGAGTAATGTTACCGATAAACAATATTTTACCAAACGCCCATCATTTTATCCTGGTCCCGGAGTGTGGCCATCGGATGGAAGAAATATAAGCGGAACAATTTTTATCCGGCTTTGATTACCTTTCCATCTTAAAAACAATCAATGCCATATATTCCTTTAGAAGAACATCTGCCTGGAATTACTGGCTTGCTTGAATATCGAAAAGATACCGCTGAACCGATACGGGCATTGACGCAGATCCTATTGCGTGGTCCTTCAACTTTGTCAGAAGGAGAAAGGGAATTGATTGCGACAATTGTTTCTTATCGCAATGAATGTAAGTTCTGTTACACTGCGCATACAGCCGCTGCCGATCTTTTATTGGGAGAAGACAATACGACTTGTGAAATAGTAAAGGATATTAATACCGCACCTGTCGGTGAAAAAATGAAATGCTTATTGACAATTGCTTCACAGGTTCAGGAAAATGGCAAAAGCGTTACACCGGAATCCATTCAAAAAGCAAAAGATGCAGGGGCAACGGATATCGAAATACACGATACCGTTCTGATTGCGGCGATGTTCTGCATGTACAACCGGTATGTCGATGGACTCTCCACCGTTACGCCAACGGATCCTGCTTTTTATAAAGGAATGGCCGAAAGATTAAAGAATAATGGATATAACCGGCTTCCGCAAGGCTATGATCATTTGAAAAAGAAATGAGTCATTCATTATGGAACTAACTCCACCACATACAATTGAAAAAGCTGAAGGCATCAGCTTTTATCATTGGATACTATTTGCTATTTGTTTTTTGGGAACTGCATTCGCTGGCACAATATCCACTTTGATGTCGGTTTATCTTCCGGTAGCAGTAAGAGATTTGTTGGGAAATAAGGATAGTAATGAATTGAATAATATCAGTGCCTATATCAATTCAATCTTTATTTATGGTGGAGCAGTTGGAGGTTTAATTTCTGGAATCTTAAGTGACAAACTCGGAAGAAAATTTGCGGTTATTTTTTCCATTGCTTCTTATGGCATATTCACAATTCTTACCGGCTTAATGCCGAATTGGTGGGCAGTAGTGATCTGTCGATTCTTTAGTGGCTTTGGACTTGGAGCGGTATTGGTTACCACAAATACGATTATGATCGAAGAATGGCCTAAAAAGACGAGGGCGATCTTCGTTGGAATATTGTCTATCGCAATTCCGGTGGGAATCTTTTCAGCAGGTGTAATTGACTACTTCGTTTCATCGTGGCGGCAGGCCTTTCTCGTTGGCATCCTGCCAACAGCTCTGGCGATTCTTTCTTTCTGGTCATTGAAGGAATCCGATCAATGGAAGAGCAATCGAAGTATCGCCTCAGGAAAAAATAGAAACAATGATTCTCTTTTTTCGGGAAGTCATATTAAAGACCTGGTTCTCGGATCTATAATATTTGGAACCATGTTGATCGGACTATGGGCAATTTTTTCCTGGTTGCCTACCTGGATGCAGACACTTATTACCTCGGGCGATGGACAAAAGGAACGCGGCATTGGAATGATGATGCTGGGCATGGGCGGTTTGATAGGAGGATTTTTGTCCGGTTGGTTGATCAATGCGTTCGGTGCAAGAAATTCGATGCTCCTTTGTTTTTCCGTTTGTACAGTCTTATCATTCGTACTGTTGAAGACAAACACTACTTTTTCATCCATTATTTATCTAGAGATCGCCGTGCTTGCATTTTTCTTTGGCGCAAGCCAGGGCGTTCTTTCCGTGTATATCCCAAATTTGTTTCCCGTCGCGATCCGGGGAACTGCAACAGGTTTTTGTTTTAATATCGGCAGATTGTTTACCGCCACCGCAGTTTTATTTGTAGGCGTATTAGTTACAGAACTGGGCGGATACGGTAATGCCCTATTTATTTTTTCGTTGGTATTTGTATTGGGACTGATCGTAACGTTTTTTGCGAGTCCGGTTCAGTCCCCTGGAAAATTCGTCGTAGAAAAATAATGATTGAGTTAAATGGCCCATATAAAAATTGACGAAACAATTCCCGGTATCAGGAGCCTGGTTTTATTCAGGCCTGAAACCGGTAGGCCTTTGTATGAACTTGCACAGGTCTTATTACGTGGACCTTCTCCATTGTCAGAGGCCGAAAGAGAATTGATTGCTGCATACGTATCGCATCGCAATGAATGTATGTTTTGCAGGAATAGCCATGCTGCTGCCGCACGATATTTATTTAAAGAACGATAATCCAGTAGTTGACGAAGTATTGAAACAAATGGAGGGATCGAAACTTAGTACGAAAATGAAAGCCTTGTTGAATATCGCAGCCAGGGTTCAGATAGGTGGAAAGGAAGTGAAACCAGATGACATAGAAAAAGCGAAATCACTTGGTGCGGATGATGGGGAAATACACGATACCGTGCTGATCGCGGGAGCATTTAGTATGTTCAACCGATATGTTGACGGACTTGCAAGTTTCACACCAACTGATCCATTGCTGTATGAAGAAATGGGAAGACGAATGGTAGAAGAAGGATATACCTTTCCTAAACAATCGAAATCCTGATTATGGCATATATAGAATTACCAGAAGGATTACCGGGAATAAGGGGACCGATGGCATTCCGGGCAGAAACTGCGAAGCCAATGAATGAATTGGCGGAGATATTATTGCGTGACGATAACAATACCCTTACCCGCGGAGAAAGGGAATTAATCGGAGCCTATGTTTCTTCTCTCAATAACTGTTTCTTTTGCGAAAATGTACATAGCGCAATGGCCCAGCACTATTTTCAGTGTAATTCGGAATTCCTGGAATTGATGATGAAGCAGCACCAAAAGGCACCCATATCCGAAAAATTAAAATCATTGTTGTCAATTGCAGGCAGTGTTCAAAAAGGCGGCAAGCAAGTTACAGCTGCGCAAATTGAAAAAGCCAGAGAAGCTGGTGCGACGGATCGGGAGATCCATGATACGGTATTGATCGCGGCTACTTTCTGCATGTTCAACCGCTATGTTGATGGTCTGGCAACCTGGGCGCCAACCGACCGGGAAATCTATCTCTCTCGTGCCAAGATGCGCGCCGAAGAAGGCTATTTAGATTTGAATCCCTACAAATAAAACGACTCCCGACTCCTGACTCCCGACTCCAGACTCTCTTTCGTATCTTTATCTCTACTGGAGTCATATGAAAAAGATATTGTTGAGCTTAATGCTGGGGACAACATTGCATTCAATATTTGCGCAAACTCCACCAGCAGCCCCGCTCCCCCCGGATAAAATCTACGGACAACTATTTCATGACGTACAAATGGCAAAAGTATTTCCTGACGGAAAAACTTTCGTCGATTGTGTACCCAAACGAAATCCAAAAGATATCGTTGCAGATTATGCGAAGCAAAAAACTACCCAAGGTTTTGATCTGAAGAAATTCGTGGATGACAATTTTGAATTGCCGCGGACGCCGCAAATAAATTATATCACAAAGGAAACTGATGTGGTAATGCACATCAAAAATCTTTGGGGTGTTTTGAGAAGAGAGCCAGACAAACCTGTTGAAGGAAGTTCGCTTATTCCTCTGCCTTATCCATATATCGTTCCAGGCGGGCGTTTCCGCGAAGTGTATTACTGGGATTCTTACTTTACCATGCTGGGATTGCGAGAGAGTGGTGAAACGGAAATGATCGAGAACATGGTAAAGAATTTTGCCTGGCTTATCGAAACATACGGACATATTCCTAATGGGAACCGTACCTATTATATGAGCCGTTCACAACCTCCATTTTTTGCATTGATGGTGGAATTGCTCGCCGAGATCAAAGGCGATTCAATCTACGGCACTTATTTACCCGCATTAGAAAAGGAATATAAATTTTGGATGGATGGAGCAGCAAAACTAAAGGCTGGCCAGGCTTTTCGCCGTGTAGTGAAGATGGGGGATGGTTCAATATTGAATCGCTATTGGGATGATAATCCTGCTCCAAGGCAGGAAAGCTATAAAGAAGATGTGGAGACTGCTGAACAAGTGGTAAAGAATTTTATCATGGTTGCAATATTCCAGGATGCGCAGCAGCAGAAAAAAGCAACCGACGAATTGCGCGGAAAAATCTATACTAATCTTCGGGCTGGCGCTGAAAGTGGAATTGATTTCAGCACGCGCTGGTTCAAGGATAGAAAGAATATCACAACAATTCAGGTGATCGACTATGTTCCGGTAGATCTGAATGCATTGTTATATAAACTTGAAACGGTGATCGCGAAAGCCAAACTCGTAAAAAGGGATGAGATTTTTTCGAATGAGTACAAGAAAAAAGCAGAGACCAGGAGAAAGGCCATCGACAAGTATTGCTGGAATAAAACTTTGAAATTCTATACAGACTATAATTTCCGGACGAAAACGATTTCTGAACTGGTAAATCCGGGAGGAATGTATCCATTCTGTTTGTTTCAAAGCAGACTGGATTACATGAGTCTGCTTGCCCGACAGGCTTCAGAACAAATCAAGTCTAAACTTCTTCAACCAGGCGGTATTTTGACAACTCCGATCAATTCGGGCCAACAATGGGATGCACCAAATGGATGGCCACCCCTGGAATGGATGACCATCTGGGGCCTGGATCGTTGCGGCCAACGCGAACTGGCAAGGGATATTAGTCAACGTTGGATAAAATTGAATGTGGATGTCTTCAAACGTACCGGCAAGCTCATGGAAAAATACAATGTTGCGGATACCCATCTTGAAGCGGGTGGTGGAGAGTATCCATCGCAGGATGGATTTGGATGGACAAATGGGGTTTTGTTGGCTTTGATTAAGAAATATGGAATGCCGAAAGACCAATGAACAGAAGAACAGAAGAACAGAGGAACAGAAGAACTGCAGAATACCAGAATACCAGAATACTAACTAATACTTTTAAGTGTCAAAATTCTACTGACCTACTGTTCTACTGATCTGCTGTTCCGCTGTTCATCTGTTCCGCTGTTCTTCCGATCATTATCTTTGCGAAAATTTTACTAGTGAAAAACATACTGCTTTATTCTATTTTTCTTTTTTGCGTTTCCTGTACCACCAATAATATTACTGACGATGATTCTCTAAAAAAGTATTTCGATGAAAACAATGTGACCGGCACATTTGGC
The DNA here is from genome assembly GCA_963728145.1 of uncultured Chitinophagaceae bacterium. Taxonomy (GTDB): domain Bacteria; phylum Bacteroidota; class Bacteroidia; order Chitinophagales; family Chitinophagaceae; genus CAVSJA01. Next base: position 338,965 of record CAVSJA010000002.1, read on the forward strand.
ATGTTCGATAATGGACAAGCTGAATTCACTATTTATAATGTCGTTCGATTTACCGATAGCGTCTATCTTCCTGCTTCTACATTTAAGATTGTCAATTCCCTGATAGGAATTCAAACCGGAAAAGTAAATGACGATAGTGCTGTCATCAAATGGGATAGTATTTCCCGTGGACGACCCGAATGCAATAAGGACATGATGATGCTGGATGCATTTCGGATTTCCTGTCCGCCCTGGTACATGGAACTGGCGAGGAGAATTGGGAAAGATACCATGCAGCATTGGTTGGATACGCTCGGTTATGCAGCAAAGATTGAAAGGTTTCAGATAAAAGATAATCTGGATACTTTCTGGCTCGATAATTCAGCAAAAGTTACTGCCGATGAGCAATTGGGACTCGTGAAAAAACTTTACTTCGATCAGTTGCCATTTCAAAAAAGACCCATGCGCATGGTGAAATCAATGATGCTGATGAAAGATGATGCGAATTACAAACTGAGTTATAAAACGGGATGGGGTACCACCGAAAAAGGCAATCAATTGGGCTGGATAATCGGCTGGATCGAAGAAAACAAACGACCTTATTTTTTTGTGTTACAAGTGGAGTCTCCGGATAAGAACATCGATATGGTAGGCGTCAGAATGAAAATACTGGAAGGTATATTGAAGCAGTATGGGTTTATGGAGGGGAAGAAGTAAGTGGTTTTCAATCCGCCTCAGGCGGATTGAAAACCTTGCCCTTACACGAACTGTTTTTGGCTTTTAATTTGCAATCATAACCCCAGATTATCGTTTAAATTGACACTTAAAATCAAAAGTCTCTTGGGTTTTTCCTTTCAATACTCCGAACTCTTACTAGCACTGGCAGTGCTCCCCCTGCTTGCGCTTATTTTTCTATCATTACTGCATTGGAAGAAAAATACAATCAAGAAAATCGGTGACGAACGATTGGTGAACAAGCTGATCGGGAGTTATTCTTCCCTCAATTTTTTGTTGAAGTTTTTGATGGTAAGCTTTGCATTGGTTGCTATCGTAATCGGTATGGCCAATCCCAGGAAACCGGGTACCATGAGCAATGTGAACAGGAAAGGTGTGGATGTGATCATTGCAATGGATGTAAGCAACAGCATGCTTGCACAGGATATTAAGCCAAACCGGCTTGAGCGTGCAAGACAATTCGTTTATGCATTGATGGAAGAATTGAAGAATGATCGAATTGGCCTCGTGCTTTTTGCGGGTAGGGCTTATATGCAAATGCCCCTGACACTGGATCATGGAGCGGCCAGGATGTATGTACAAAATGCCGGTCCTTCTGTTGTTCCCACACAGGGAACAGTGATCGGTGAGGCGTTGAGAATAAGTAATACCGCATTTCAATTCAAAGGAGAGAAAATACAAATCGATTGTTTTAATTACTGATGGAGAGGATCACGATGTGCAGGCGCTTCCAATGGCGCAGCAAATGGCGGAGAATGGAGTTATGATCAATACCGTTGGAATAGGATCAGGTGAAGGAACCACAATTCCAGATCCGGAAACCGGACAAAACAAGACGGACGAGACAGGGTCTCTCGTTATTTCAAGATTGAATGAGCAGATCCTGCAACAGCTTGCGGGCGCCACAAAAGGAGTATATGTTCGACTGCAAAATCCAAAGGATGCAGTTTCGGCTATTTCGAAACAATTGGATACAATAGAACAAAGTTCTCCTGATGACTCAGCATTCAAAGATTATATCAATTATTTTCCATTCATACTCTCAATTGCATTACTGGTATTGTTGGTTGAATTTGCATTTCCTGAACGAAAATGGAAAATTGCATGAAGAGAAGGACAATCATAGCGTCAATCTTATTCCAGCTGATTCTTTTTTCTGCAACTGCGCAGGACGATAATGCGAGCATTTATCGCGGAAATCAATTCTATAAGGAAGGTAAATATGAGCAGGCGATAGCGGAATACCAAAAGGCGCTTCAACTCAATCCTGCCGAACCAGGATGCGAAATTTAATTTGGCAAATGCATTATACGGGCAAAGAATTATCCTGAAGCTGAAAAGGGTTTTACAGAATTGAATGAAGTGGAAAATAAAACGCTTGCACAAAAGTCAACTTATAATAAAGGAGTGTTGTACAGCCGCGAGAAAAAATTATTAGAAAGTATCGAAACCTATAAACGTGCATTGATCCTCGATCCAGCAGATGAGAATGCAAGGATCAATCTTCAAAAAGCATTGGAAGAATTAAAGAAGATGAATCCTCCTCAAAAAAAACAGGAGGAAAAAAAGCAACAACAGCAGCAACAAAAACAACCACCGCCAAAGACCAATCTGAATAAGAAGCAGATCGAGCAATACCTCAAATCTCTCCAGCAGAAGGAACAGGAGGTTCAGCAAAAAATGCAGAACAACAAAAGCCGGGCACCTCAGCGACCCGAAAAGGATTGGTGATCGTCATTCCCGACTTGATCGGGAATCAAATTTTCTATTGCATATTTGATATTTGTGAAGCTAAGAGCTTGATTATTACCTTGGGACTATTCACCTAAGTATAAGGAAGAACTGTTGCTATTTAGTAGTTAAATTTGTAATCTCCAATATCAAATATGAAATAGCAAATATCAAATATCAATGTATTGCGAATCATTAACTGAATACAAACGTTTAAAGACCCGTGAGGTGAAGGTCGGCGACCTGTTGATTGGAAATTTCCATCCGATCCGGGTTCAGACTATGACCACAACGGACACCATGGATACGATTGCTACGATCGAGCAATCTATTCGTTGTATTGAAGCCGGGTCTGAATTGGTAAGGATCACTGCTCCAAGTAAGAAGGAAGCTGAGAATTTATTGAATATCCGCGATGGACTTAGGAAAAGAGGATATAATGTTCCGTTGGTTGCAGATATTCATTTCACTCCTAATGCCGCCGAAATTGCGGCCCGCATCATTGAAAAAGTTAGGGTGAATCCCGGCAATTATGTCGACAAGAAGAAGTTTGATTTCATTGAATACACTGATAAAACTTACCAGGAAGAAATTGATCGGATCAGGGACCGGTTTACTCCTTTAGTAAAGATTTGCAAGGAATACGGGACTGCGATGCGCATCGGTACCAATCATGGTTCATTGAGCGATCGTATCATGAGCCGTTATGGGGATAATCCAACGGGAATGGTAGAAAGCGCAATGGAATTTCTGCGGATAGCCAGGGATGAAAATTATCATCAGATCATACTCAGCATGAAGTCCAGTAACCCGCAAGTGATGGTGCAGGCTTATCGTTTGCTGATCCAAACCATGCTGAATGAATTCGGTGAAGCATATCCGTTGCACCTTGGTGTAACCGAAGCCGGAGATGGGGAGGACGGAAGAATTAAATCAGCGATCGGAATAGGAACATTGCTTGAGGATGGAATTGGGGACACTATTCGTGTATCATTAACCGAAGATCCGGAGTTTGAGATACCGGTGTGTCGGGACTTAGTGAAACGGCACAGTCGGGAGTCAGGAAGTCGGGAGTTGGGAGTCGAGAGTTCCAGCAGTTGAGAACTTATCTTATTCTCCATATGAGTATAAGAGAAGAAATAGTTTCGAGGTAGATAATATTGGTGGAAAGAAAGTTCCTGTGGTGATTGCGGATTTGAGCAGGATTGAAAAGATTGAAACTCATCATCTCGAAAGTATCGGATATGCTTATAATGAATCGACAGACAAATGGAATATCAGCGATGCCGCAGCGGATTTTGTGTTTACGGGGAACCAGGTTTTGAATTTTGAATTACCGGGAACATTAAAGGTGATCACCTATTCAAAGGGATGGAATAGTGCAACTGATAAGAGAAAGTATTTTCCAATTTTCGGTGATGCAGAATATTTAAATGCTTCAAACAAGTCAACAACTTTAAATTTTGTAATGGTTGATTGTTTCGGCGAAACCAGGATCGGATTTTTCCACTCTTGATAAACTCGGCAAGGATAAGACCGTCGTAATTTGTTTGAGCAGCACAAATGCCAATGCTATGCAATCGGTGCGCAGGATGCTTATCGAAATGCAGAATCGAAATGTAAATAATCCTGTCATCCTAATAACCGATAGCAATTGGAAAACACCCGATGAACACCTGATCCATTTTGCAACAGAAACAGGTGCATTATTCCTCGATGGTTTTGGAGATGGTATTTGTTTGGGCTATGGCACTGAAGCGGGAATGGAAAATGCGAAATCACATGGGCGAACCTATCTTGAAGTAAGAGACATTTATCAGTTCACTAATAATACAGCCTTTTCAATTCTTCAGGCAACGCGTACAAGAATTTCAAAGACTGAATATATTTCCTGCCCCTCATGCGGAAGGACTTTGTTTGACCTGCAGGAAACAACTGCTAAGATCCGCTCAAGAACCAATCATTTAAAAGGAGTGAAGATCGCGATCATGGGATGCATTGTGAATGGTCCGGGTGAAATGGCGGATGCGGATTTCGGTTATGTTGGTAGTGGACCAGGAAAGATTACACTCTATAGAGGAAAAGAAATAGTAAAAAGAAGTGTTGATAGTGATATTGCGGTTGAAGAGTTGATTAATTTATTGAAGGAAAGTGATGCCTGGGTAGAGCCACAATTAGAGAATCAGCTTTGAGCCATGAGCCACGAGCCACGAGCTTTGAGCGATGGGCTGATCAGAGCTCGCAGCTCGTAGCTCATGGCTCAAAGCTTAATTAATTCGTATGAACCGCATCGATAGACTACACGCCATCCTGACTCATCTTCAAAGTAAGAAAAGAGTAACCGCGCAGGAAATCGCCGACCGGTTTAATATTAGTTTGCGTACTGTTTATCGTGATGTGAAAGCATTGGATGAAAGCGGAGTTCCTGTAATTGGTGAAGCTGGAAGTGGATATTCAATCATGGAAGGATATCGTCTTCCTCCGGTAATGTTCACCCAGGAAGAAGCCGGCGCTCTTTTGATGGGTTCGAAATTAGCTGAACAACTTACCGATGATTCAGTAATCAGAAATTATTCCTCTGCCTTATACAAAATAAAAGCAGTTCTTCGGGGAGATGATAAAGCGCATGTTGAGGCCCTGACGGATCATATCGAAATTATGGCTTCCAGGATACCAAAGGAAGAAGCCTCACATCCATACCTGGCAGCGGCGCAAAAAGCTATAGTGGATAAGAAAGTATTGTTCCTTCGCTATTCTTCTATCAATGGAGACATAACTGAACGAAAGGTTGAACCGATCGGACTTTGTTATTATAGTCAGGGCTGGCATATGATCGGTTGGTGCAGATTGCGCAATGGCTACCGCGATTTCAGGTTGACGAGAATGCAGAAAATGATTGCCCAGGATGAAGTATTCAATTCCAGCCATCCTTCTATCCAGGAGTATATCAAAACCATGACCACTCAATCTGAATTGATTGAAGTAGTGGTGGATTTTAATAGGGAAGCATGTCCTTACATAAGTAGCCAGAAATACTATTATGGATTTGTTACCCAGGAAGAATGTGGCGAATTCACTCGCATGAAATTTGTCACCAGTTATCTCCGATCATTTGCCCATTGGCTACTGATGTTCACTGATAAAGCGAGGGTTGAATCCCCGGTTGAATTAAACGAGATCATGCTGGAGTTGGTGGCGGAGTTGAAAGAACATTATTATTCGGTTCGTATACCCTCCTGACATAAGGCTGTCACTCACCCTTCGTTGTTTTGTTCCATAAAATTACTTGTATGGATATCAAAACACACCCCACGATGACAATTTTGTATGCAAGTCACCGCACCACGCTCAATAAATTAAATGAACATATCGGCAGTTCTGTTAATGAGTTATATGCGGAGGCGGTTAAGCAACAGCTCATGATAACTGGCCCCTTGCATTGGATATATTATGGAGCCGATGGAAAACAAGACACCGAGTTTACATTGGAAATCGCACTACCGGTTGAGCGTGCTCCGGAAAATGGCTCCCGGTTTTCGAGCAAACAACTTTCGCCATTCAAATGCCTGCGAACGGAGTATGTTGGTGATTGGGAAAGCTTGCCCGGAACTTACAATAGTCTTATCGGTTACATACATCAAAACAAGCTGGCAATGACAGGCGAGTGTCGCGAATTGTATCTGAATGTTGATTTTGCTGCGAGGCAAAATAATATCACGGAGATTCAAATAGGCCTGCTTTGATTCAAAAACAGCTACCATGAAAAAGATCGCATTAATCATAGCGCTGATCCCTTTATTTCATGCTTCATTCAGAAAGGAGGAAAGGCCTAAATCTATAAAAATGAAAATGAATGCGGGTATTGTAACTCCAGTTTTTAAGGAGACAAAAGACTTTTATATCAAAGTCCTGAATTTTGAAATTGCTTACGAGAACGAGTTTTATGTACTGATGCGTGCGCCGGGAAGCAAGGATCATATCAGTTTTCTTAAACCCGATCATCCATCTCAAAAACCAATCTTTCAACCTGCATTTGGAGGCAAAGGAGTTTATCTGACAATTGAAGTAGAAGATTTGGAGACGGAATACAATCGCATCAAAGCATTGGGTATAGCCATCGAAATCGAACCAAGAGATGAACCATGGGGAGAGCGGCATTTCGCAATTGTGGATCCGAATGGGATTGGGGTGGATATAGTCGCTCCATTACCGTAAGAATACTGCATGGCTTGATGGTTGGATTGTTAGATTGTTGGGTTTTATAAATAGTAAAACCAACAATCTAACAATTTAACAATCAAACCGTCCTTTCTCACCTAACTCTCTCAAACTCCACATTCCTCGCTCTTCCAACTGAAACTTTAAAGCCGATGATCTTTTTATTCTTATCTCTTTCGAAATAAAAATTTCCAACCGGGCTGTCAAATCCATCCTTATAAGTTGGCGTTAGTGGAATCTCTGTTTGAGGTGGCTGGGTTAAGAACAGTTTTCCATTTTTGACCTTCATGATGCCTTTGCAATCGCAATCTTTTGAATAGTATTCTCCTGCATATTCAGCTACAGTTTGTTCGTTGATCATAGCTGAATCAACTCCGGTCAAATACGTGGTATCTTTTGCCGGGCTAATGAACAAGAATTTTCTTTCCTTTCCTTTCTGCATTTCAACCCTCGAGTTGTTGATGGCAAATGAAGTTTGCGAGATTGCTTTCATTTGCCTGGCCTGCGTGCTTGCCAATTTGCCATTGCTGATGTAAAATTTTACACCGGCGCCCGTGCGTGGATTGCGATACCAGCCTGTATATGGTTTCAGTATTTCTTCCGGGACTGAAACTTCAGTAACCACAGTAACCTGTTGATCGGGTGATTTTACTGGTACGAACAAATTAGCCACTGCTTCAACAACATCGAAAGTATCGCGGTCAAATTCTGAAGAGTTGCTTAACCAGGCAATACTCAGGTTCAATTCAGGATAATAATCAAGGTTGGATCGATAGCTTGCCGTTGCTCCATCATGTGTATAGAGATCCCATCCTCTGAATTTGGTAATGAATAATCCTGCGGCATAATCGTGTTTATTACCATTGTTGAAGAAGCTGCACGCGATCTGTTTTTGCAATAAGGAAGGATTTCCCAACTTTCCGCTTCCATAATAATTACACCATGTTACAAGGTCTTCCGCTGTTGTTAAGAGCCCGCCATTACCATAGACATTTTCATTGGGCATATTTGTTTGATAAAGATTCAATGCGCGGCTATACGCAATTGCACGGTTGGGAACGACACGCTTGAAATTGTCTCTCCATTGGGTATTTTTCATTCCAGCAGGTTCGAAAATCTTTTTCTTCGTATAGCTTGCGAGGCTCTCACCGCTTACCCGTTGTACAATTATTGCAAAAAGATTGTAGTTTGAATTACTGTACAGATATTCATCACCCGGTCTATGATTAAGCCCTCTTTGATTCGAAATAATGTACAAAGCATCTTCATTACTATATGTTTTGGTTCCTCTTGGCCAACCTGCAATCCCTGCAATAGCACCCCAATCCCGCAATCCACTTGTATGTTGCATCATTTGCCTGAGCGTGATCTTCGTTTTGTAGTCAGGTAATTCGGGTACATATTTTCTTACGTCATCATCCAATGATAATTTTCCTTCCTGCTCCAGTAACAATATCGCCGCTGCAGTGAATTGTTTGGAAACCGATCCGGCTTCGGTTGGTGATTGAGGAGTAAGTGAAATATTATGCTCGAGATCAGCCATGCCCCAGGCTTTAGAGAAGATGATCTGACCATTACGACTAATGGCTAATTCAGTTCCTGGTATCCCGGGTTTGTAGCGGGTAAAGATCTTTTCTATTTGATTGACAGTATCTGACCAGCTTTGAGCAAATACGGAATGTGAAATGATGAAAATAACTAATGTTAGAATCGTCTTTTTCATGGCAGGCTAGTTTATGGTTAATAGATTGACGCTGTGACGGCCAGCTTTGTTACAGTGAAGTTGGATGAATTTGATTGGACGGGTAATCAAATATAATACTACTTGCTCAGGATTTTGGCTCCTTCCTCAATCCTGGTTCGGTAAATTTCAGGAATTGTATTGAATTGTTCCTCGTAGGCCTTTGAAATGCCGGTAGCAAAGTTTTCAACGCCGTTGTTTTCAATGATATTAATTGTACAACCTCCGAAGCCGCCACCCATCATTCTTGAGCCGACAACTTCCTTGTAACTGCGGGAACAATCGACCAGGAAATCCAGCTCTTTACAACTGACCTCATATCGTTTACTCAGGCCCTTATGCGTAGCATACATCATCGTACCAAATCCTCTCAGGTCTCCCTGTTTTAACGCTTCACAACCTGCAAGCAATCGTTGATTTTCGTTTACCACATAACTGCAGCGATCGAAAATCACCGGCGGCATCTCCTGCCAGTGCACTGCAAGTTGATCGTAGCTCACATCCCTCAGCGATTTAATGCCCGGAAAATGCTTTTTCAAAATCGCAACTCCCTCCTCACACTGTTGCCTTCTGATATTGTACTCTGTTCCCGCAAGTGAATGGCTTACCATAGTATTTACGAGTACAATGCTATAGTCAGGAAATTCAAAAGGGATATATTCATATTCGAGCGACCGGCAATCCAGTTTCATTACATGGCCTGATTTCCCATGTAAGCTTGCAAATTGATCCATTATCCCGCATTTAACGCCCGCAAACTGGTGCTCGGTTTGCTGACCGATTACCGCAAGTTCCATACGGGTATAGCCGAGATTGAAAAGCTCATTCAATGCAAATCCATAAGCAGAACAGAAGGCAGCCGAAGAACTCATACCTGCACCAACCGGAATATCACCATCAACCATCAGATCCACGCCCTTGATCTTTGTTCCAATTCTTTGAATAAAAAATGTTACGCCGAGTAAGTAGTTTATCCAACCAGACAAAGGTTCCTTCACATCGATATTAAAAGACTGGGATTCGTTGAACTGTTTCGCGTAAACATTTACGGTATCGGTTCCGTTCGGGGCTATGGCGATATAGATCTTTTTGTCGACCGCGCCTGGTAATACAAAACCCTCGTTGTAATCAGTATGTTCCCCAATCAGGTTTACTCTGCCTGGCGCGGCACTCACCCAGGGTTCTTTCCCATATCGCGCGATAAACTCCTGCTTCAACTCCTTTACCATGTAAATAATATCCCGATTTAATTTCTAAAAATATTCAATTCCGTTAATTTCATCCAATGAATTTTTCAATTGAACGATTGGAAGAGAACGGATTATCTCTGATTCGATTAAGGGATAACGTTACAAAGGTTGAAGTGGATATTCTTCCTGCTCATGGCGCATTATTACATGCATTCAGGTTACGGGTGGGGGATCAGCTATTCAATATAATCGATAATTACCGAACCCCGGAAGAAATTGAGGAGCAATTAAGCAAATCTTATAAAAGTTCAAAACTTTCCCCGTTTGTATGCAGGATACCCGAAGGAAAATATCGTTGGATTGATAAGGACTATGAAGTAACCAACAAATTCTCTGATGGTTCAGCTATTCATGGTTTGCTGTATAACAAACCCTTCCTGGTCGGCGATGAATATGTTTCGGATGAACTGGCTTCAATCCGGTTGAAGTATCATTACAAAAGGAATGATTCCGGTTATCCATTTGACTATACCTGTGAAATAGTTTATATGTTGCATCCAGATGCAGTATTGCAGGTTGAGACCACAATTCTTAATCTGGATCCCCATACAATTCCTATTGCTGATGGCTGGCATCCATATTTTACCCTGGGTGGAAAGATTGATACTTATGAAATGCAATTTGCGTCGGAAAGCATGCTTCAATTTGATGAAAAATTAATTCCAACTGGGCAAATTATTAACGATCCGTCTTTCAAAGAACCGGCATTGATCAAAGACAGAAAATTCGACAATTGTTTTCTTTTATTGATTGAAGAAGGTCAACCCTGTTGTGTGGTTCATAATCCTGAAAACGGCTTGAGCTTGTCATTCTTCGTGAACAATAACTATCCTTATTTGCAGATATATACACCGGATCACCGCAATAGTATTGCGATTGAGAACCTCAGCGGTGCGCCGGATTGCTTTAATAATGGAATGGGGCTGAAGTCAATTCTTCCCCGGCATTCCGAAACATTTAACGTTTGGTACAGGGCCGGCACTACTGGGCAAATCGAGTAACTTGCATGAAATTGGGGAAATGAACAAGTTTAGAGCCGTCCTGACCACCATCTTCCTTTTTCTTTTGCTTGGATGTTATGAAGTAAACGAAGAAGTAGTCATTAACAGTAACGGTAGTGGTACCTACCAGATGAAAATGGACATGGGTGGTTTGTTGGAAATGATTCAGATGATGGCTTCCGAGGATGAATTGAAAAAGGAAGAATTGAATAGGGCCATTGATACGACCATTCTGTTCAAGGATGTTTTAGATTCTGCAAATAATCTTACTGCCCAGGAAAAAGCGCTCATGAAAAATGGAAAGATGCGTTTGCAAATGGATATGAAAGAAAAGGTTTTTAAAGCTGATATGGATTTCCTTTTCAAGAATTATTCAGAATTGCAGGAATTGATGCTGGGACCAGCCAGCAGCGCTGGTATGACGAAAGCACTTGAAAATATTTTTAATCCGAATGCGCCATCTAGAACTGATACAACAAGTGCAGGCATAACCGATCGCGCCGTTGATCCGGGTATCGACCAGATCGGTCAGATTTATGATATCATTGCAAAGGATGGGTTAATCAGTAAAAAAATAAACCCTGAAAAATTGAAACAGTTGATGGAAAGACCGGAGCTTGCACAGTTGAAGGAATTTAAAAACTCTGGCCTCGAGATCAACTATTCCACAAGCATTAAGCTTCCACGCCCGGTAAAAAAAGTAGATAATATAAATTTGAAACTATCCGATGATAAAAAAACGATATCGATCAAATATAATTTAATGGAAATGTTGGATAACCCCGAAAAATATTCCTGGTCTATTTCCTTTTAGTTGAATGCAAAAATCCCGGATCTTTCTTTACCTGTTTATTATCGATCTGTTGATCGACCTGGTCGTCGTCTATAAAGGATGGGCGATGATAAGAGCTGTTACAAAGCCTTTGTTGATGATCCTCTTGCTTGTTTTTGTTTCCATCCGTCTTGAAAAAGTTACGTTTGAAAAAAGACTACTTCAATTAGCCATTTCTGCTTCCTTCCTTGGTGATATTTTTCTTTTGATGGACAAAGGAGATTCTATCTGGTTTATGTTCGGTTTAGTGGTCTTCCTGATTGCGCATATTTTTTATATTATTCTCTTCGTGCGAATACGCAGGAAGAATCAACCGCGACGGAAGCTAAATTTAATTGTGTTGATCCTGCTTGCGGCCTATGTGGGTTCATTCTTTTACCTGCTTTATCCATCGCTTGGTTCGCTGAAGATTCCCGTAATTATTTACGCCTTCGTATTGGCAGCAATGTTAGGTATGGCGTTTCATGCATTTGACCTGGCAAAACAAACTTATGGACTCATCACCGTTATGGGCGCCTTCTTGTTCTTAATTTCAGACTCTCTTCTGGCCCTGAATAAATTCTATTCCTCATTTTTCCTCTCAAGTGTTTTGATCATGTTCACCTACGCATTGGCGCAACTATTCATAGTGCTGGGTGTTTCGAAATATATCCGTTCAGTGAATAACTCCTAAATTTGAGCTGCTACCAAGATTCAGTCCCTTCGGGACTGCCGTATCGATACCGTCAACTGAAATCCACTAGATTTGTCCCTAAATTAATTTCCACCAATATAATTCAATGCAAGTTGATTTTTTAGTTATTGGTTCCGGTATAGCAGGACTTACGTTTGCAGTGAAAGCTGCTCAACAATTTCCTGACAAGAAAATATTGGTCGTTACCAAGGCGCAAGCCGATGAAACCAATACAAAATATGCGCAGGGGGGTATTGCTGGTGTTACCGATTTTGAAAAAGACAGTTTCAATAAACATATTGAGGACACATTGATCGCCGGTGATGGACTTTGCAACAGGCAGGTGGTTGAAATTGTGGTAAAGGAAGGTGTTGATCGGATCAGGGAGATCATCGAATGGGGAGCTAAATTTGATAAGGAAAAAGATGGAGATTATAAATTAGGTAGGGAAGGTGGCCATAGTGAATTCAGGATCCTGCATCATAAAGATGTTACCGGGAAAGAGATGGAACGTGCGCTATTGAACCAGGTTTCGAAGTATAGCAATATCGAAATCATCAAACATTGTTTTGTTGTCGATCTGATAACACAGCATCATCTTGGTTTTCTTGTTACAAAGGCTACTCCCGATATAGAATGCTTCGGTGTTTATGTACTGAATCGCGAAACCAATCAAATTGAGAAGATACTTGCAAAGGTTACGCTGCTTGCTACCGGCGGTAATGGACAAATCTATCGTTCAACAACAAATCCATCCATTGCCACCGGCGATGGTGTTGCAATGGTTTACCGCGCAAAAGGAAGGATTGAAAACATGGAATTCATCCAGTTTCATCCTACTGCTTTGTATGAACCGGGGGTGAGAGGACAATCTTTTTTAATTACAGAAGCCGTGCGCGGAGATGGAGGTATACTTCGAAATAAAAATGGCGAGGCATTTATGGAGCGCTATGATTCGCGAAAAGATCTTGCCCCTCGTGATATCGTAGCAAGAGCGATCGATAGCGAGATGAAGATCACCGGTACGGAAAATGTTTATCTCGACGTACGGCATATCCCAGTTGATAAATTCATCGAACATTTCCCGAATATCTATGAAAAATGTTTGTCGATGGGAATCGATGTAAGTAAGCATTTGATTCCTGTGGCCCCGGCTGCGCATTACAGTTGCGGTGGAATCAAGACGGATGAATGGGGAAGAACATCGATAAAAAACTTATACGCAGCTGGAGAATGTGCAAGTACCGGATTGCATGGCGCGAACAGGCTTGCCAGCAATTCACTTCTGGAAGCAATGGTCTTTGCACACCGTTGTTTTATGGAAGCTGCATTGAAGATCCCCGAACTTTCGTTTAAATCGGATATCCCTGACTGGAATGCCGGGGGAACAACTCAACCCAAGGAAATGATCCTCATTACGCAAAGCTTAAAGGAAGTGCAGCAGATAATGAGTGATTATGTTGGTATTGTTCGAACAAATATCAGGCTTAGCCGTGCTATGAAACGTATCGACCTGCTTTGGGAGGAAACGGAGGCCTTATATCAAACAACAACAGTTTCACCCCAACTTTCCGAATTGAGAAACATGATAACGGTAAGCTATCTTGTAATTAAAGGAGCATCATTTAGACACGAAAGCAGGGGACTGCATTTTAATACTGATTATCCGAATAAGAGTGAATCGGTTCAAAATATCGTTCTTTAAACCCCCCAACCCCCTAAAGGGGGAGTTAGTAAAGCGGTTTATAAAGGCGGAACGTTTTTACTAAATGGATTCCCCCTTCAGGGGGCAACGGGGTAAATAATTCATGAATGGCTAAACAATCCAACATAATCCCTCAAGGAACCAAGGCAATGATCTTCGCTGCAGGTTTGGGTACCCGTTTCAAACCATGGACCGATAAGCATCCAAAGGCACTAGCACCTGTTAACGGTAAAAGTTTATTGCAAAGAAATATTGAGTATCTGCAGCAATTTGGTGTAACGGATGTAGTAGTTAATGTTCATCATATTGCGGATCAATTGATCAGTGCGATCCTGACCAATAATGGTTGGGGAAGCCAGGTGATCATCAGTGATGAAACTGATGAGGTGTTGGAAACAGGTGGTGGCTTAATGAAAGCCAGGGATTATCTTGAAGGGGACAAGCCTTTCCTTACTTTGAATGCTGATATTCTCACCGATCTCGACCTTAATAAACTCTATCGCAATCATCTCGAAAAAAAACCCTTGATAAGTTTTGCCGTAACAAGCAGGAAAACCTCCAGGAATTTTTTGATGGACAAAGAGTATCGGCTTTGCGGTTGGCGTAATGAAAATACTGGCGAAGAGAGGTTATCAATTGCCGGTTCCGATTACCGTAAGCTGGCCTATAGCTGTATTGTAATTTTTGAGCCAAAGATCTTTTCTCTGATCAAACAAACAGGAAAATTTTCCCTCATTGATGTTTATCTCGATCTTGCTGCGAACAATCTCATTATTGGTTATGATCATTCAGGAGATATTTTAGTTGATGTTGGGAAGCCAGAATCGATAAAAGTTGCTGAAAAGTTATTTCCTTGAAATCTATGCAATTTTCTGATGCAATATTAGACTCTGCTCATAATCACTGTTCCAACCATCGATCCGAATTGTTAGAAAGTAATTTTTGTGGATGTTTCTTTTGTCTTAAAAATTTTAAGAGGGAAGAAATTGAGGATTGGATAGATGATGACGAAACAGCTCTGTGTCCATTTTGTGCCATTGATTCTGTTATAGGCGACAAATCCGGATTTCCGATCACAGATCCAGCCTTTTTGCAAAAAATGCATTTCAGATTTTTTCTGACTCCAGATTCTTAAGATTTCTTGTGAGGAGGGGTCTTAATCATTAATTAATAGTCAGCCGAATCTCTTCAACCCGCAATCCCTTACCTTTATTTCTCAAGCCCACATATGAAAAGAACTATTTCTTCATGTCTGCTATTGTTGACTTTTTTAATTAGCACTGCTCAATCAGTTCAGGAATTAAAAAAGAAAAGCGTTAAGCTTCCCAATGGATGGCAACTTACTCCGATCGGTAAATCACTACCGCTAGGGGATCTTCCATTGAACCTGGTTATTTCCCCAACAAAAAAATATATGGCCGTTACGAATAATGGGCAAAGTGTACAATCAGTACAGCTCATTGATGTGAAGAGCCAAAAAATTCTGCATAGCCAGCTAATTCCAAAAAGCTGGTTTGGACTTTGCTTCAGCGCGGATGAGAAATTTTTGTATGCTTCGGGAGGAAATGATAACTGGATACTGAAATATGCAATTGCAAGTAATAAGCTTGTTTTGAAGGATAGTATCAAATTAGGTAAGAAATGGCCGGAGAAAATTTCTCCTGCTGGAATTGCTCTTGATGACAAAAGAAATCTGCTCTATGTAGTAACGAAAGAAAACAATTCTTTTTATATAATTGATCTTCTTACCAAAACTATAAAAAAGCAATTGTCAATAGGCGCAGAGGGGTTCACCTGCCTGCTGTCACGGGATCAAAAGGAACTTTATATTTCTGTTTGGGGCGGAGACAAGATCCTTGTGCTGAATACGAATTCACAAACATTCATTGATTCTATCGCTGTCGGTGATAACCCGAATGACATGTGCCTTTCGAAAAATGGACAATATTTATTCGTAGCAAATGCAAATGATAATTCTGTTTCCGTACTGGATATTAAAAAGAGAGCGCTAATGGAAGTACTCAACGCTGCTTTGTATCCTGATGCACCAAGTGGTTCTACCAGCAATAGTGTGGCGCTGAGTACAGATGAAAAAACGCTTTATATCGCAAACGCGGATAATAATTGTCTCGCGGTTTTTGATGTTGCAAAACCAGGATTCAGTAAATCGAAAGGATTCATACCGGCGGGATGGTATCCAACCAGTGTAAAAGTTTTGGGAAATACGATTTATGTTGCGAATGGTAAAGGTTTTTCTTCGTCTGCAAATCCTTATGGGCCTAATCCTGTTCGAACAAGACAACAGGTAATCTACCAAAAGGGAGATAGCACAAAACCGATCGACGTGCAGTACATTGGAGGATTATTCAAGGGAACATTGAGTATAATTCCAACTCCATCAGTAAAACAATTAGCCAGTTATTCTGAGATCGTCTATGATAATTCGCCCTACAATAAGGACAAGGAAAAACTCGCACAAGGAGAACCAGGCAATCCTATTCCAATGAAGGTTGGGGATCCCTCGCCAATCAAATATGTATTCTACATCATTAAGGAAAATCGTACATATGATCAGGTGCTGGCAGATGTTCCCGGTGGAAATGGCGATACAAGTCTTTTGTTGTTTGGTGAAAAAGTAACACCCAATCAACATAAGCTCGCAAAGGAATTTGTCTTACTGGATAATTTTTACGTTGATGGTGAAGTGAGCGCTGATGGGCATAACTGGAGTCTCGGCGCGTACGCCACAGATTACCTGGAGAAAACCTGGCCGACCGGTTATGGTGGAAGAGGAGGCAGCTACGATGCGGAAGGAAAGCGAGCAATAGCAAATAATAAAGGAGGATTTTTTTGGGATCTGTGTAAGAGAAATGGGGTGAGCTATCGTACTTATGGTGAGTTTGCGGATGATTATAAAGCCAATATTCCCGTACTGGAAGGACATTTTTGTACGTACTATACGAGTTGGGATGAAAGTGTAAGAGATACTACCCGCTTTTATCAATGGAAAAGAGATTTTGATTCTCTATTGGCAATCGGAAAACTGCCACAATTCAATTCGCTTCGGTTCATCAACGATCATACGGAAGGATTGCGAAGAGGAAGGCCGACGCCATTTGCACATGTTGCCGATAATGATCTTGCTGTTGGTTTGTTTGTGGAGTATTTGAGCAAGAGCCCAATTTGGAAAGAAACTGTAATATTCATAGTAGAGGATGATGCGCAAAATGGTCCCGATCATGTAGACGCACACCGCACCACAGCTTATCTTGCCGGCGGATATGTGAAAAGAAAATTCATCGATCATACCATGTACTCCACCTCATCGATGTTGCGTACGATGGAATTGATTCTCGGTATGCCTCCAATGACCCAATTCGATGCAGCTGCAACACCGATGTTCCGCTGCTTCCAATCAACTCCTGATCTTACTCCTTTCGTCTCTGTACCCAATATTATTAGTTTAGACGATAAGAATGTCGCGGTAAATGAATGGCAGCGACGTTCTGAAGAATTTGACCTAACCAAGGAAGATGCAGTACCTGATCTTGAATTCAATATTGTTTTATGGCATGGGATCAAGGGAAGTCATGTGCCCTTCCCCGGTCCAAGAAGGGCTGCATTTTTTAAAGTGAAGGAAGAGAAGGATGATGATGATTGATGAATCATTCAGCCATTTCCGCACAAAACTCAAACTAAGCCTCGTATGCTAATGTCATTTAATTAAGGGTCAGAAAGACGTTATAAAATTCTCGCTTGTTCGATCTTCCGCATTCGGTCCCGTAGGGACCAAATCTTTGTAGCAAAATTGGCACCCACAAGATTGCAGCCCCGTAGGGGCGAAATCTGAATTGAAGGAGCCTGTGCCAGCTAGTCCATTAGCGGTTGAAATGTATATCGAACATCAAAGTCAACGCCATAATCTGTTAATATCCTATGATATTCATCTGGAAACGTTTCCGTCTTATGATGTTCTTTCTGATTCAAAACATATTTCACCACGGAATCGATATCGTCCTTTGAGACACTAAAAGCACCATATCCTTCCTGCCAATGAAATTTTCTTTTTGTGAATTGCCTTTGATTAATCCAACCTGATGAATCCGCTTTTACAAATTGCATTAATTTGGAAATGGATTGATTTGGATTTAAACCGAAAAACAAATGTATGTGATCGTATACATTGTTTATCGCAAGCATTTTATGACCATTGTTTTGCACAATTCCCGTAATATATTTTTGAAGTTCATCTTCCCATGACTCTTCCAAGACAGCGAGGCGATATTTGACTGCAAAAATCGTGTGCACATGCAATTGAGTAAATGTATTTTCCATAAGAAATATTTCCCGCAAAAGACAAAATCATTCTGAACAGGCAATGATGAAAACCTCAGCATAAAATGTTTTTTTCCCATTTTTTTATGATGAAAAAACATTTTCAGGCGGCCTAATCCTCAGATTTCGCCCCTACGGGGCTGCAATCACATGGGACAATGATTTGCTACAAAGATTTGGTCCCTACGGGACCGGATCGCGAGATCACATCTGCAGCTTTCCGATTAAATTCTCAACTAAACGACATTGCAAGTGTGGGCGAATGCGCATTTAAGACAAAGTTGTGGACAAAAACTTGTGTAATATTATTTCAATTCTCCTGCCGCTTCATTATCATCATAATGCTTTCTTAATTCTACCAACTCTTTCTTCAATTGACTTAATATGGATTGATGTTGCTTCGAATTGATAAGATTTTTTTGCTCATTCGGATCAGTTTTCAAATCATACAATTCCCATTCATTGACGGTATAAAAATAGATGAGCTTATATCTTTCCTGTCGAATTCCCAGGTGCGGTAGAACATTATGATCCCATGGATATTCATAATAATGATAGTACAAAGACTTTCGTGGAATTGTTTTTTGTTTACCCAATAATAAATCCTTCAGATTAATCCCTTGCATAAACGAAGGAATGGATACACCCGCCAGGCCAAGCATTGTTGGGCCAAAATCTATGTTTTGAACCAATGTATTGTTGGTTGACCCCGCTTTTATTTTTCCATCCCATTTAATCATCAGCGGAGTATTCATTGAAACATCATACATGAAACGTTTATCGAACCAGCCATTTTCGCCCAGGAAAAACCCCTGGTCGCTGGTATAAATAACAATGGTATTATTGTTTAATGCATTTGCATCGAGGTAATCAAGCACTCTTCCCACATTTTCATCGATGGATGCAACACAAGCCAGGTAATCCTGCATATACCATTGATATTTCAAAGTAAGCAGTTCCTTTCCTTGTGGTCTTCGTGCCTGCAATATTTTTCCTCTTTCTGCATAGATCGCCTTCATCTTGCTACGATCAGGCTCAGGAATTCGATTAAAAGTTATTCTATAATTATTGATTTCAGTCGAATCCGGTTTTAACCAGGGGATGTCCATGATATATGCGGGATCAACTTTAAGATCGGTGCAAATTCTCATCTCTTCCAGTATGCCCATCTTTTGTGTCTTCCATGCCGTGCCTTTTGAAACGGTATCCGCATAAAGGGTAGGAGGTTCGGGTATCTTTTTATTATGCCATTCTTCCAACCATCTCAATGAGGGAAGAAAATTCCTGTGCGGTGCTTTGTGATGAAGCATCAGGAAAAATGGTTTGCTTTTGTCTCTATCCCTTAGCCAGTTTATCGCTTCATCAGTGATCAGGTCAGTTGCATATCCATTGATCGTTACCGTATCCTTGCTCATACGGATAAACCGTGTATCATAATAAAGTCCCTGGCCCGGAAGAATTCTCCAGTAATCGAAACCTGAAGGAAGCGTGTGAAGATGCCATTTCCCGATCAGGGCAGTTTGATAGCCAGCGGCACGCATTAATTTAGGGACCGTGACCTTGCTACTATCAAATGGAGTGCGGTTATCCTTCACACCGTTCTTGTGTGAATGTTGCCCGGTTAACGTAGTTGCCCTTACCGGGGAGCAAATTGAATTTCCTACAAAACAATTGCTGAACCGCATTCCACCTTTTGCGATGCGGTCAAGATTGGGAGTATTGATCAGGTTCTTATTGTAAGCGCTTATTGCGTCTGCATCATGATCATCACTCATTATATAGATGATATTGGGTTGCTGGGCGTGGAGTTGAGAGCTTACCAACAATAAAAGAAATGGAAATAATTTCATTCGCATTCGGGCGTTATTTGGATTAAGGTAACAATAATCAATCATCAATTCCGTATTTTTACCGCCAATCTCTTATGCAAACCATCATCCAGGAAATAAAGGACCTCTACAATTCCTTTCGGACCGATCCTATCTTAAGAATCGATAAAATTCCTCAATCAGGCAGTAACCGGATCTATTTTAGAATTTATACTGAATCGCAATCGATCATTGCCACATGGAATCAGAACGTAAAGGAAAATAATACTTTTATCAATTTCGCAAAGCATTTCAAAACCTGCTCCTGCCCGGTGCCGGAGATCTATGCATTCAATGAAGAGCAGACCATTTACCTGCAGGAAGATTTCGGGGATATCTCGCTTTTGAATATGCTGGAGAAGTTCGGCTATACAGACTATGTATATGATCTGTTCAAAAAAAGCCTGAAAGAACTTGCACACCTGCAGATTGCGGGTGACCAGGAAATGAATTACAATTGGTGTATCACCAGTAAGGAATTCGGAAAACAGGCAATATTGAGTGATCTGCTTTATTTCAAATACTATTTTCTCGACACACTGGGAATGCCTTACGACAAGGAGCGACTGATTGATGATTTCGAAGCATTGAGTACTTATCTCACTCATGTGGATCATAAGTTTTTTATGTTCCGCGATTTTCAAAGCCGGAATATTATGATCGAGAACGATGAAGTGCATTTCATCGATTTCCAGGGTGGAATGAAGGGGGCACTTCAATATGATGTGGCTTCCATGCTCTGGCAGGCAAAAGCGGAATTGTCCGACGAATGGAAAAATAGTTTGCTTGATTCATATATGGATTGCGTGGAAGAGATCCTTCAAAAGCCCATCGACCGTCTTCGGTTTACGAGTCAGTACAACGGTTATGTATTGATCCGTTTGTTGCAGGTGCTGGGTGCATATGGTTTTAGGGGATTGTTTGAGCGCAAGGCCCATTTTCTTATAAGTATACCATTGGCGCTACGGAATTTGAAATGGTTTCTTTTGAATAAGCGCGTAGGTATTGGGATGCCTGAATTTGAAAAATTGCTTGGATCAATAGTAGAAGAAGAAGTTATCCGCCGTTTTGAACCGGTAAGAGCAAATGAAAACACTTCATTGGTGGTACGCATAAACAGCTTTTCTTACAAAAAGGGAATACCATCGGATTCAACGAGCAAC
Source organism: uncultured Chitinophagaceae bacterium (assembly GCA_963728145.1). Classification (GTDB taxonomy): domain Bacteria; phylum Bacteroidota; class Bacteroidia; order Chitinophagales; family Chitinophagaceae; genus CAVSJA01. The sequence goes on from CAVSJA010000002.1 coordinate 360,196, forward strand.
GGGGGAGGTTTTGTATTCGATTGCCGTGGCATATTGAATCCCGGCAGAATGGAAGAGTTCAAGCCATTTACCGGAAGAGATAAGAATGTAAAAGACTTTCTTGAACAACAGACTAAAATGCTCGAGTTCCTCAATGGTGTCTATAATCTGGTTGATATCTCCGTTGAAGACTATCTCCAGCGGGGTTTTAGCAACCTGATGGTAAGCTTCGGTTGTACCGGTGGTCAACATCGAAGTGTATACGCCGCCGAAGCATTGGCCCGTCACCTTAGAAATAAATTCAATGTAAAAGTGGATATTAGGCACGTGGAGCAGGAGGAGAAGAATTGGATTAATTGATAGGGTTGATAGGGTTGACGGGGTTGACAGGGTTGACAAAGTTGATAAGGTTAAGAAGGGATTAGACTCCTTTGACCGTTCATCCCTTATAAACCCCGCCGACGCTATCAACTTTGTCAACCCTGTCAACCTTGTCAACCTTATCAACCCCTCAGCTTACCTTCGCAGCAGCACTAGCCATGTACTACATCATCTATCCTCCTCTTTATCTTGTTTCATTGTTGCCATTGCGGGCACTGCATCTAATTTCTGATATTCTTTATTTCTTTGTTTATACTGTTTTCGGTTACAGAAAGAGCTGTGGTGATGGAAAATCTGCTTATTGCTTTTCCTGATAAGACCGCGGTGGAAAGAAAAAAGATAGCAAGAAAATTTTACCGCAATTTCATAGACAATTTCATCGAAGCAGTAAAACTCATATCGGCAAAGCCATCCTGGATCGCTGATCATTTCAGTATGGATGTTGAGTTGATGGATCAACTACATGCAAGTGGCAGGAGAATGCAATTACATCTTGGACACATGTTCAACTGGGAACTGGCCAGTGTTGGAGTACCGCTTTGCGTAAAGTATAAGATGTTGTGTGCTTATATGCCGGTAGGCAACAAAGCAGTGGACCGGATATTTTATAACATGCGATCAAAAACCGGGTGTGTATTGATTCCGGCCACCAATATGAAGAACGCGATGATACCATACCGGAATGGACAATACGCGCTTGCATTGGTAGCCGATCAGGCTCCGGGCAATTTTAAGAAAGCCTATTGGTTGAATTTCTTTGGCAAGCCAACTTCATTTGTTCGTGCTCCTGAAAAAGGTGCCTATGCAGGGAACATTCCTGTCGTATTCCTCACTTTTTATAAAGTACGCAGGGGTTACTATTATGCAAAAATCAAGCTTGCATCGGACAACCCTCAATCGCTTCCGGAAGGTGAACTAACGCGGATCTATGTGCGTTATTTGGAAGAAGTAATAACAGAAAATCCAGACATGTATCTCTGGAGTCATCGAAGATGGAAACATCCGTGGAAGGAGGAATATCGAAAGATGTGGATTGGAGCGGACCAGCCAATGGTTTAATTGTTTTATTGTTTGATTGTTGGGTTTACTATTTATGAAACCAACATCCCGATAGCTATCGGGATAACAATCTAGCCATCAAACCATCCAGAAACTAATTCAACACACTATTCTCCTTATCAATCTCAATCTTTGGCTGTAGCTTTATTGCATCAAATCCACCAACTACATTGCGGAAATTGTGAATGCCCTGTCTTTTTAATAATGAAGAAGCAATGACGGAGCGGTATCCACCGGCACAATGAACATAGAAGTTAAGGTCTTCATCGAGGTTGGCGAGATTACCGGGATCCATTAAATCATTCAATGGTATATTGATTGCCTTCCTAATATGTCCATCTGCAAATTCAGTTTCGCGGCGAACATCCAGGACAACTGCCTTATCGTCGAAGGGCAGATCCATTGCCACTTCATCAGCTTCCACGTCGATGATCAGATCGATTTCATTTCCTGATTCCTTCCAGGCATTAAAACCACCTTTCAAAATACCAACCATTCGGGTAAAACCAACTCTCGCCAATCGGACAATGCTTTCTTTTTCTTTATCGGGAGAAGTTATTAATAAGATATCCTGGTCAAATGGTAATAAGCTGCCTGCCCATTCAGCGAACCTTCCTTCAAGGCCGATGCTGATACTACCGGGAACGAAGCCCTTTGTAAATTCAGTTGCGGGTCTTGTATCAAGAACAAACGTATTGGCCTTTTGCATTCTTTCATTGAATTCCTTTGGCGAATATTCTTTTAAAGCCTGCTCCAATACTTCATCCAGGCTATCATAACCTTCTTTATTGATCTTCGCATTGATTGGGAAGTATTGTGGGGGTTCTGCTAAACCTTCTGTTACTGCTTTGATAAACTCTTCTCTTGATTCAGCAAGCAATGCATAATTCGTTTTCTTTTGTTCCCCAAGTGTGCTGTATGTTTCCGGTCCGAGGTTTTTACCACAACTGCTTCCTTCACCATGTGCAGGATAAACGATCACATCATCGGGAAGCGTAATAACTTTTGTATGAAGGCTATCGTACAACATTCCAGCAAGCTCTGCTGAAGTGAGGTGTTCTCCTTTCTGTGCAAGGTCAGGGCGACCAACATCTCCTATGAATAAAGTATCACCGGTAAAAATCGCATTCGGTTTTCCTTCTTCATCTTTCAACAAATAACAGCTTGATTCAAGCGTATGTCCCGGAGTATGTAAAACCTGGAAACTTAATTTACCCAGTTTAAATTCTTCGCCATCTTTTGCTACATGAACAGGAAAACTGGTTTCGGTTTGGGGTCCATAGATAATGGGTGCTCCCGTTGCCTTGCTCAGATCAAGGTGACCGCTTACAAAATCAGCGTGAAAATGAGTTTCAAAGATATATTCAATAGTAGCCTTTCTTTTAGTGGCCAGTTCAAGATAAACGTCAATATCCCTCAACGGGTCAATTACTGCCGCCTTTCCCTCACTTTCAATATAATATGCCGCTTCACTGAGGCAGCCGGTATATAATTGCTCTATGTACATTTAAGAAATTTGAGCAAATTTAGCCTTAAAAAACAAAAGCAGGAACTCGGTAGAATTCCTGCTTTTGAGCTCATAGGACCAATATCTTAAGTAACAAGGTCTTCGGCGCTTTTCATTACCTGGTCGACCCTGTTATAATTAACAGAATAGTATATGAATTTGCCGTCCCGCTCGGTGCGAACGATCCCGGCCCTACGCAGGATAGCCAGGTGCTGGGAGGCAACGGACTGCTCCAGTCGCAGCCTTACATAGATCTCGGTCACAGTTAATCGCTTGTTTTCATCAACAAGCTTTACGATTTGCTGCCTTAGTTTGTGATTGAGCGCCCGTAGGATCATTGCCGCTTTCTTCAGGTTCAGGAAGTCCACCTTAACGGAACCATTGTCCATTCCGTTAGTGTTCAGCAGCATTGAATAATTGGTTGCAACATTCATATGTTTTTCAAAGCTTTTAGTAAGGTTAATGGTCACATAACAAATTTAACCCCTATTGAACTCAATTGGTGTTATAGGACAACAAAAATTGTTGTTGGTAACTATGATTGATGAATGTAAAATTCTTTAAGATAAGCGGGTTCTGAGTAGGATATATCTGCAAATTTATTCTCTCTGAAACTGCGGTAACTGGGTAGAATCATTGATGAACTATCCCAATTGACATCAGCAAAACGGGCGTTAGCATTCTTACAAAGTTCCTTCCATTTAAGGCTTCCGCTTCCAAAAAATAGTATTTGATGTTGGTCAAGCTCCTTATCAAAACTGGATGGATCAAGGATCATAGCAGTTGGTGAAATGATCTCTTTCAACTGATCATTATAAAGAGCGGTAAATACTTCTCGTCTCCTTGCATCGATCATTGGGCATAATAAAATGGTCGTTGGTAGATTAAGCCCTTTTAAAGCATTATTGGCAGACAAAGCCATGACATAGAGCGTACCGATCGTTATAAGCGGAATATTCAATCCATAACAAAGACCCTTTGCTGTTGCCAATCCCACGCGCAGACCGGTATAAGAACCGGGACCGTTTGTTACTGCAATTGCAGAAAGTTCATTTAGCCTATATCCCGAATCCTTCATTAGTTTTTGAATCGCTTCTTGTATCCAACCCGCATGATCCTTCTGTTGGCGATTTTCAGCTTTGTTTATGAGCTCTCCATCTTTAGCCAGTGCTATGCTTGCAGATTCAGTAGAAGTATCAATATTTAGTATCAAGGCCATTTCGATGATCTTCAGTTTTCATTAGAGTATTAATGCGCATACTCATTGATTGCTCTTTCCATTGCAGGCGCAATAGTATACCGGCTGTCTGTTCTTTGCAATGTTTTCAACAAAGAATGCAATTTCTTTAACCCAACTGCGTCCGCCCATTCAAAAGGACCCAACGGATAATTTGTTCCCAAACGCATGGCAATATCAATTTCTTCTTTTGTGCTGATATGTTCGCCATAAGTATACCATGCTTCATTAATGATCATGGCAAGAATGCGCGGAGTAACCAAACCAGGAACATCTGGCACGAGTTGCCATTTCCAGTTCAATGCAGCAAAAACTTTTTCGACTTCCGCTTTTTTATTTTCATTTCCGATGGCGATTTCAACCAACTCCCTTTTTAACATGCCCGGCCATCCATTAATGCGAATAAAATTTTTTCCCAATATCTCGGTTGTCCATTGAATGGAGCTAACAAAGACAGTTTTATTCTTAATGATATTGTATTGCGCTAATCTTTCATGATCGTATTCAAAGGCCAGATCAAAATATGCATCTCCTTCAACCATTGTCAATGACTTCAATGAATCAGCCCAGATGACCTTAGCGGTATCTGGGATTCCTTTAGCAAGCAGTTCTTCTTTTTGTCCATGATTTGCCAATACGGCGATGGTCATGTGTTTCTGTTTAGGCAAAGATATTGCTTGGTGCCGCAATTGTCTGAACCAGGATTTTAAACGATTTGACTGATTGGGCTGATAGCGATCGATCAGTAAAAATCAGATAAATCGCATAAAATCGTGGTTCAGACTTTTGAATTATCCGATCTTAGTGATTCAAATCAGTTAAATCATTAAAATCGTATAAAATCGTGGTCGAAAAAACAATCATCAACACTCCCAACGCTCCAGCTCCAATAGGACCATATAGTCAGGCTGTGAGGGCCGGGAGTTTGTTGTTTATTTCGGGACAGATTGCTATTAATCCTGCAACAGGAAATATCGAAGCGGCTGATGTGATTGGAGAAGCTCACCAGGTAATGCATAACCTGAAAACTATTTTAACGGATGCGGGGATGGACTTTGCTAATGTGGTAAAAACGACAATCTATCTCAGCGATATGGCTCTTTTTACAATGGTGAATGAAGTTTATGGAAAATATTTTCATGGAGAATTTCCGGCAAGAGAAACGGTTGCTGTAAAAGGGTTGCCGAAAAATGTGAATGTGGAGATTAGTATGATAGCGGCGGGGTAGGAAATGTAGTAAAAATGGATTGGCGATGATCATTGACGTAACTAAGTCTCATGAAACATTTGGGTGACGGATCCGATATTTTGAGATGAAAAGTGAGTTTTATGCACTCTTAAGTTCTCAATACAAAAATTTGTGTTGGAAAAATTTTTGAAATGGATACTGAGGAAATAAGAAGAAAGATTTGGCGAATTGGAGATGGGATTCCATTTAAGCTGGACAATATGACCATTCAAACGACTGACTCGGGCAAACTTTTAGTGACTGGTTGGACAGACACTATCAACTTTAAAAACATATCCAAAGAGAAAATACTTCAGGAACTCCAGGAATTGAAATCTTCATTTTCGGATTTATCGAAATCATTCAATGAACTTAACGAAATTGTCAAAGGTTTAACAATAGAATATCATATGGCTTACGATGACGCAGGAAAGGTCGGAATTGGATTGTGTTCTGAACTTGAAGGAAAAGTAAATTGGTATTTTCCTGAATAGAAACTGCTGACAACATGGGGTTTTCTGAAATCCTGGCTTCAGAACATATCCTGATCGACGTATCGCTCCTTAGCCTTTTACAATTACATTATGTGGCTAAAAATTCTTGCAGGAATTATTTTAACAATTGCTGCCCTATTTATTTACGGGTATTTAAGACAGAAATATATTCAATCGAGACAAAAGGCTGACTTTCAAAAAATATTTGGCGGCTGGAAAAGCTCCCTGCCGACACTGGAATTTGGTTCAAGTTATGGGTGGTCCACTTTTGTAGTAACATTTCAAAACAAAAATGATTTAGACTTTGCAACAAAAAACAAATTAACAGACGACTTTAAAAATCGCATCAAATCATATTATAGTTCAAAGTTTGACGTTGACATCGCTGTTTATTTTACGCACAGAGAAATTGAACCAAACTGACTAAGCACAATAAAACCTCCTGCTTGAGAACGCATTTTGATAAATCTTTTATAGTGACCGGCTGCCGCTAACAAAAGATGGCTTCCAGCCTTGTTGCATCAAATTTGAAAGAGTATTAAATTCGACTGCCCAAACGGCAAGCCTTCGACGTTAAAGGCAACCTTTTCGTTTCTGTCAGCGAGAAATTTTACCAATAATTTTAGTAGATTTGTAGACAATACAATTTGACTTGAATACTAGCTTACTATATAATAAACTTGCCTCGCTGCCTCAGAGTCTTAAGTCTCAGGTTATGGATTTCATTGATTCCCTGATGAAGCAGAGCAAAAAGAATAAGCCAAAGAAACCCAAGTTTGGTAGTGCGAAGGGTATGTTCAAAATCAGTCCCACCTTTGATGAGCCTCTCGATGATTTCAAAGATTACATGCATTAATGTCGGAGAATCTTCTTGATACCCATACTTTCATTTGGTTCATAAACGGGGATAATGAACTTTCCAGGAATGCAAGGGAATTAATTGAAGCAGATGATTCAGTAAATTTTATTAGCATTGCCAGCATATGGGAAATCGCTATAAAAATCAGTTTGGGAAAGCTACAACTGAATACTTCATTTGAAGAAATTGATAGGCAGATTGACAATAACGGCTTTCATTTACTTCCGATCACCTTTGAGCATACTTTGTTACTTTCCAGGTTGCCATTCCATCATAGAGATCCGTTTGACCGGATGATAATTGCTCAAAGTGTAGCAAATCGGTTAACTGTTATTTCAAAGGACAGTAACTTGAAAAATTATACGATAAACCTTTTTTGGTGACCGGCTGTCGCTAACAAAAGCCTGCTCACAGAGTCCTGCGAACCGCCTGCCTTGTTGCATCAAATTTGAAAGAGTATTAAATTCGGCCGGCCCTGAGCATCGGCCAACCTTGAACGTTGTGAGAAATTAGGAAAGCAAAAAGATTATATGAAACTCTCTTCCAAAGCAGTAAATATCCATGATCAGGTCAATAGGAAAACCACTAAACTGGGAGACTTACGAAAAATTGCAAAGGACATCAAAAAAGATCACCAACTAGCTATGGAACTATGGTCCACTGGTGAATATTTACCGCGACAATTGGCAACTTTGATCATGGATCCCAAGCTTCTTTTACAGGATTTAATTAACAAGCTTGATCAGGACATACAGAATCACATGTTGGAGGAAAGACTTCAATTAATAGATTGGTTGATGGCTAACCAACTCTCTAAAGACAAGAAAACCGTTGCACTTATGCAATCGTGGGAAAATAGTCCTTCTGCACTTCAAAGAAGAATTTTTTGGTATTACCAGGGTCGTTTGCGGTGGGTAGGCCAAACACCTCCTCCCAACACGGAACATTTGCTTACTTCAATTGAAGAAAGAATAGAAAGTGAAAAACCAGAAGTTCAATGGGCAATGAACTTTACTGCAGGTCAAATTGGTGTCTTTCAGCATGAATACCGCTCCAGGTGTATTGCTCTTGGAGAGCGAACCGGTTTATACAAGGATGAAGTAGTATCAAAAAACTGTACACCTAATTATTTACCTAAATTCATATCAACACAAGTTGCTAAACTAAAATAGATGGGTAACATGACCAACCTAAAATTTCTTTTGTTAAGCTTTGCCTTAATGTCTTTGATGAGTTGCAAGACAAGCAAAACAAATCAGTCAGCTATCCCCAAAACTGGAATGTTCAAAGTCGCAATTCTTTATCCGAATGGAGACGATAAAACCTTTGACATGGACTACTATGAAAAAAAACACATGCCTATGATGGCCGGACTCCTTGGTAAAAATTTAAATTTTTATGAAATTGATAGAGGCATCGCCGGCCGAACACCAAACGATAAAGTGCCTTTTGTGGCCATAGGTTATTTTTACATTAATGATGTTGCTGAATATAACAAAGTGATAGCACAAAACATAAATGCAATTCGCGAGGATATAGGGAAATACACAAATATTCAGCCTACCATACAAATAAGTGAAATCAGACAATTGCGGGTTATTGATACAAAGTAAAGAACAGAAATAGAGTTTTGACTCGTTTGAAGGAAAGCCCACGTTGGGCGTCATGCTCTAATAAATCCCCGTAAATATGAAAGGGAAAATTTTAGCTATCATTGGACTATCTCTTGTGACAATTATCATAATTGGCTTTTGGGGGTTGTCTAATCAAGGCTTAATAAGAATCCGAAACGGCAACAAAGTCACTGTAACAACCGACAATATTCTTTCGCCTGACAAAGTAAGAATTGAGTATGGCATTAGCATCAATTCAATTAACAGAAAAAATGACCTTGAGCTTTTTGACAACTCGAAAAAATACTCAACGCTTTATGATGGCAGAAATAAAAATAGACCTCAAACGGAATTCGGAGAGAATGATTTCCTGTTGATCTATGACGATTCTTACTATCTTTCATTTCGACAATTTATTCAGACGGATTTCAGAAGCGATTTCCCGACAAATCATAAATATTCATTCCACTTTTACGAAAAAGATAAAATACCATTTGTAATAGTGAAGATTGAAGGCGAATACGAAATGGACTTTAAGCGACCACTAATTGAAAAGCGACTTGCTGCTAAGTACCGTTGCAATGTTCCAATTGACAGCGCAGGCGTAATATTCAATATGATCGAACTTGCTCCTGAGAAGTAGCACGAACGCCCAACAAGGGGTTTTCTGCTTTGCTGGCCCTCAGAATATATCTTCATCGACATATCACTAACCAGCTGCAGTCCCAGCTTAACGAACATAACCGAGCTTGTGAATATACCAGCCGATATTCCGTGTCACTTCTGCCCAGAACTGTCCGGTCATAAATAGCTTTTACATCCGGTTATTTTTCCTTCGTGAAAACCCTCTCCCCACCGCCCCGTTTTATCGTCATCTGGTTTTTCGCGGCGTCGAACTCAAAAACTGCCCGCACGCCTACGATCTGAAATTTATCCTGCGCCGTCGCTTCGAGCGGGACAGCGGATTGCGCTCCGGGCGGTTGAACGAAAAGCGTCGCGCCTTCTCTGGTGATCGTAAATTTCACGGGAGCTTCCGGGCTCGAATAAACTCCGACGTATTTGTCCAGCACTTCCGGGCTGACGGCGATCGATTCGAAGGCGGGAATCTGAAACGGTTTATTGTAGTAAATGTCGACAACGCCGCTGCACAATATCTGTTTACCGGGTAAACCTTCGCGTTCGTAGTGTAGGCGACCGCCAGCTTTTCTTCCGGCAGGTAAGCCAGCCACGCTCCGTAGTTGTCGGCCCCGCCCGTGTGCCCGTAGAAGGTCTTGCCGGCGAACGTGAAGGTCACCATTCCCAACCCCTCGCCGTCCCTCATCGTTTTCATCTGATCGAGGCTCTCCTTTGACACGATCTTCCCGTCAAACAGCGCCTGGATGAATTTGGCCAGGTCGTTCGGTGTCGAAACAATCGCGCCTGCGCTGAAGAGGATGCTTGGATGGGTTTCGGGTACCTGTTTCCAGTCGCCGCCGAAGTTGAATATAGGTAAGAGCTTTCGTTTTTGTTCACATCGATGTTTCCGGTCGCGGTGTATGTATCCTTGAGCCCGATCTTTGAGGTGATTCTTTCCTTGAGGGCTTCCTCGTAGGATTTGCCGGTTAACTTTTCAAGGATAAGACCCAAAAGGAAATAGCCGGAATTGCTGTAGGAATGCTTTGTGTCCGGCTCGAAATCAGGCGTGGCTTTGACGATAAGGGCGAGCATTTCATCCTTCGTTATTGGAGTCGTGTTCACGTTTCCTTGAGCATTCTGCTCGCGCCTTACGTTAGGGATACCGCTGCGATGCGAGAGTATTTGCACGATAGTAATTTTCTTGGCGTTCGGAACCTGCGGGAAGAATTTGTCGAGGGTGTCGGTCAGCTTCAATTTTCCTTCCTCGACGAGCTGCAAGATCATCGCGGCGGTGAACATTTTTGTGATCGAACCGATCCGGAATCTGTTCGCCGCGGTCAAAGGTTTCTTTTCGGTTCCGTTGATCTGGCTGTAGCCGATGGCGCGGGTGTAAAGAACCTTGCCGTCTTTGGCGATGATCAGGCTCCCCATCGCCTTATTCTTTTCGGCGAGCCGGTCAAAAAACTGGTCGAGTTTGGCTTTGTCCAGCGTCTGTGCATAGGCTGTGGTAAACAGTGCCAGTGTCATAATAGTTCCAAATAATATTTTAATTTTCATCGTCTTGATTTTTCTTGTATTCATTATAAACAAAAGTACTTTGTGATACAAAGTTAGTTAAATACTTTGTATTTCAAAGTCTGTTTTGAAAAAAGTTTGAAAAAGCATTTCGAATTATTGATGTGGAGGAATTTATAGTGATAAATAACAGCACACAGCATTGGCTTGCTCACGGAGTCCTGTGGACCGCCAGCCTATGTTGCTTTAATTTCGAAAGAGTATTTAAATTCGTTCGGCCGGGCGGCAAGCCCTGAACGTTAGCGGCTATTTAGATTAAACATGTTCAATTTCAAAGTACGACCATATAATCTGCTCTTATTGACGGCAGTTCTTATTTTGATCGCTTCATTTTTTGCCTTTGACCATACTTTAGATATTCACTTGCATGACACCCTTTTCGTTATTGCAATGGCGCATCTGTTCTGGGCGATAATCGTACTTCTTTTAATGCTTTGGATGCTCTACTTTTTGACTAAACGTTTTCTTTTTTCCAAAATATTGACTTGGACACACATCATACTTACAATCGTAACTTCAGTATTGCTTGTAACAATTTCATTTTATTTCAACAGCTATTATCAAGGACTGGCAGGAATGCCGCGGCGGTATTTTGCCCTCGACAGTTGGGAAACATTCAAATGGTATAATAATCTGACTAAAGGAGTTGTGATAGTCATACTATTGATGACGTTAGGGTTGATAACGTACGTTGTCAACTTAGTTGTTGGACTATTTAAAAATTCGGCCGTAGGACATTACAGCCGCTAAAATTGCGATATAATGATACAAAGTAAAGAACAGAAATAGAGCTTTGACTCGTTGGAAGACTTAGAATACAATTAGTAAAAATCTGGCACCAACATGGTTTTTGCGTCTATTCATGAATTTCGGCTACTGCTTTTCGAAATTTTCGAATTAACTATTTTATTGTTTGTTGCCGCTATAATTCTTTTAATGTTAAAAAAGGAAAATAGGGGTTACGCTGTTTTTGGAGGCATAGGCTTGCTTTTTCAGTTGTACAACATTTATGCTTGGTGGAATTATATGTAATTGAGGTTACCTAATTAATCAAGAGGAATTATTAAGGCTAAAATAATTACACCGCAGTTTCCACCTTCAACACCCCCAACTCCTTCCCAATCTTCGTAAACGCTGCAATCGCTTTATCCAAATGCTGTTGGTCATGTGCCGCGCTCAATTGCACCCTTATTCTTGCCTTACCCTTAGGCACAACCGGGAAGAAGAATCCTATAACATAAATTCCTTCGTTCAAAAGTTTAGCAGCGAAGTTTTGTGCAACAACTGCATCATACAACATGATCGGAACAATCGGATGATCTCCCGGTTTTATATCAAAACCGGCAGCAGTCATCTTGTTTCTGAAATATTTTGTATTGAATTCAAGCTTGTCTCTTAATTCTGTTGTTTCACTTAACAGATTCAATACAGCTATAGATGCACCCACAATACTTGGAGCAAGTGTATTAGAGAATAAATAAGGCCTTGAACGTTGACGAAGCATTTCAATTATTTCTTTTCTTCCGCTCGTAAATCCACCAGATGCGCCTCCTAATGCTTTGCCTAGATGTTCCGGTAATGATATCGATCTTACCCATTACGCCGCGATACTCATGCGTACCACGACCGGTCTTTCCAAGAAAACCGCTGCTATGACATTCATCGATCATTACAGATGCATCATATTTTTCGGCGAGAGCTACAATCTTATCCAATTGTGCAATCGTTCCATCCATACTGAATGATCCATCGGTTACAATGATCCGGCTTCTTGCAGTACTTGCTTCTTTCAATCTTTCTTCAAGATCGGCCATATCATTATGCTTGTAACGGAAGCGTTGGGCTTTGCAAAGTCTGACACCATCAATGATGGAAGCATGATTGAGTTCATCAGAAATGATGGCATCCTGTTCGCCGAACAATGGTTCGAACACACCTCCATTCGCGTCAAAAGCTGCTGCATATAATATGGTATCCTCAGTTCCGAGAAAGGTGGAGATCTTTGCCTCGAGCTCTTTATGAATATCCTGCGTACCGCAGATAAACCGAACGCTGCTCATGCCAAAGCCCCGAAGATCAACATATCTCTTAGCAGCTTCAATCACCTTTGGATGGGAAGAAAGGCCCAGGTAATTGTTGGCACAGAAGTTCAACACCCTTTTCCCATTGACCATGATCTCGGCCCCCTGTGGAGATTCAATGATCCTTTCATTCTTAAACAGGCCGGATGCCTTGATTTCTTCAAGCTCAGCGGCAACCCTTTTAACCAGATTCTCGTTCATATCTACATTTTAAAGTCAAGCAAAAATAGGCTTAGGTCGACAAGTTAACAAGGTTGACAGGGTTGACAAGGGGAAAAGAGGCAGGTTAACTTATTAGGATTTCGGCCAATATAGGCTCTTTTCCTTGTCAACCCTGTCAACCTTGTCAACCTTGTCAACCCTCGCGGCTTACACAAGAAATACCGCAAACCGCACCCATTATAAGACAACTCTAACATTTTCTTAAAAATTCTGTAACAAAATCGAGATACCTTCGTCTCATAGAGCAAAACCTTAACTATTATGTTCCGCAAAACCTTTATCCGCCTGGCCCTGCTGGTGATAGTAGTATTGGCCGGTTTGATCGTATTCGCGGCAGCGAAAATTGGAAATCAACCAAGTAAGCAAAGTTGCGAAGCAAAGACCGAATGCGAGCCCGAAAGAGCAAAAAGTGACTTATATATACTGGAAACACTCGGCCGGTCGATTTTAAGCAGTGGTAGGTATTAGGATTGAAAATCATAGAATTATGTATAAAGAGGTCGTCACAACGCCTCTTTTTATTTTTATACCCAGAAAAATTCTCCAGAACTGTAACATTCTTCATATGCTCCACGTACTACAGATAAATACAACCTTATTCGATAATTCTACAGATTGGCCCTGCTTATGACCGACAAAGAATATAACCAATGTGTGACGATGTACGCCGACAACGTATATCGTTTCATCCTGAAAAACCTCCGACATGAAGAGGATGCAAGGGATGTGGTTCAGTCGGCTTTTGAAAAAATGTGGATCAACAGACAGGATGTAGATAATAATAAATGTAAGAGCTACTTGTTCACAGTGGCTTATCACCAAATGATCGATCATATAAGAAAGGCAAAGCGCGTACAGTTGAGAGAAGAGTTTAATGAAGAGATAAGGATTACCAACAGACCGGTGAACAATGCGAAGAAGATGTTAGAGGAAGCATTGGGAAGATTAAGTGAATCGCAGCGCTCATTGGTATTGTTGAAAGACTATGAAGGTTATTCATACGAGGAGATTGGACAGATAACAGGATTGAATGAAAGCCAGGTGAAGGTTTACCTCCACCGCGCAAGGATCCAGTTGAAAAATTTTTTGGTAAGCCCTGAAAACGTTTTATAAATTATTATGATTATCACCCGCCATAATTACGAAGAGTACTTCCTGCTGTACGTGGATAATGAGTTATCTACTGCAGGAGCGCCGGCAGGTGGAAGCATTCGTGCGTGAGAATGCTGATCTTGAAGAAGAGCTCAACATGATCAAGCAGTCTGTACTCCGCCCGGATAAGTCGGTGGTATTTCAGAATAAAGGCCAGTTGATGAAGAAATCTTCTGGTATGGAACCTATCAATGAACTGAACTATGCTGAATATTTTGTTCTTTATGGAGATGATGAGCTGAGTGTGCAAGAGAATGATATGGTTGAACAATTCGTTTACCGCAATCCTCAATACCAGGTAGAATTCGAATTGATCCAACAGGCAAGATTTACTCCCGATACATCAATTGTTTTCCCGGATAAAGAAAGTTTGTACAGAAAGGAAAAGACAGAAAGAAAGGTTGTTTATATGAGCTGGTGGAGAATGGCAGCTGCTGCGGTAGTTCTGTTGTTTGCCGGTGCGATGGGATGGAATTATTTCTTTAGTGGTAAGAATAATGGAAGCGGTCCAGGCAAAACTCGAAGAGGTTGCCATTAAGAAAACAGATACTCCTTCAACTGAAAAAACAGACGACGCGAAAACAAATACAGCTGATCCCATTACTGCTGCGCCTGATGTTGCAACTAATACCAAAAAGCTGATGGTACAAAAGAGAATGCTGTTAACAATATTAGTAAAGAAAGAAAAATTCAACCTACTCAGCCGAAGGACAAGGAACCATTAATTGCTGTTGTGAAAGTTCCCGAGAGAAAAATTGAAGGAAAAAGTAACGAAAAGACAGATAAATCCGTTACACAAACAGACGCAGTTAATTCGAGTAGATAAAGTGGCGGCAACAACGATTGCAAAAACGCCAGTTGTTGAGTGGCAGTTGATCCGGAAAAGACAAATGAAAGGCTGAATAAGAATGACGTTGTGAAGGCAGACTTTGCAATGAACACTAATAACGAACTGGAAGTACTCAATACTTCAATAAAGAAAAATTCTTCCCGCGGCTTTTTCCGCAAGGTAGGCCGGGTGGTTGGAAAAGTAACCAACATAGGACCTAAAGCCGACAAAGAAACCGATGACAACAGCAAGGGTGTTCGCATAGCAAACTTTGAGATAGCCCTGAAATAATCAAGCAAAAGATAAAAAACAGAATATGAAAAGGACCTTAATACTCCTGACCGGGATATGTCTTGCACTAACGAGCCTGGCACAAGAGGATACAACAAAGCAAGAAAGCGATACCCTCCGTATCGGTAGCATGATCATCATTAAGAAAGGCGGCGACAATGACCCTGAAGTCCGCATAAGCAACAGAAGAAGCTATCGCCCTTCACCAATAAGCACCAATTGGGGAATTGTAGATATCGGCTTTGCGAATTATGATGATAAAACAGATTATACTTCAACGGACGCGCAATCATTTGCACCTGGATCAACAAGAGATTGGTTTAAAGTTCGCCAGGGCAAATCGGTAAACGTGAATATCTGGATCTTCATGCAGCGCCTGAACATCTATAAGAATGTGGTCAACCTGAAATATGGTCTTGGCGTGGAACTGAATAACTACCGTTATACAAACAGGATCAAATACCTTACCGATCCCAAGACGATGGTTATTATGGATACCAGCACCACTTATGAAAAAAATAAACTGGCAGCGGACTATGTAACCATCCCCATGATGTTGAATTTTAACTTCACCCCTGACCGCAAAAATGGATTCGGATTAAGTATTGGCGCAAGTGCAGGATACTTGTACAATGCGAGGCAGAAAACAATCACTGATGCTAGCGGAAAACACAAAAATCACGATGATTTTGACCTCCGCGATTGGAAGATCTCTTATATCGCCGAATTACAACTCGGTCCTGTAAAACTATATGGTTCGATGGCTACTCAAAGTATGTTTGAGAGAGGACTGGATCAGGTACCTTATAATGTTGGGATCAGGTTGAGTAATTGGTAGAGTTTTTTGAACAGAAGAACAGAGGAACAGAAGAACAAGGCAGAACAGCAGAACAGCAGAACAGCAGAACAGTTGAACAGTTGACAAGGAAAATGAATGATGAATTTATCTTTAATTAATCAATAATCAATAATAAGTAATTAATAATCAGAAACGTCTTACAGTTCGCTCATGTATAGTCAAGGCCCCCCGGCAAAGTCGGGGGGTCGTTATTTTAAGTCGTCTTTATTTTTTGTTGACCAGCCATGCACCTGCAATTACCAATAGTATTCCCAATAATTTTTGAATGCTGATGGGATTTTCTCTCAGTCCCAATACAGCAAAATGATCCATGACCATGGCTGTTATTAATTGTCCGGCTACCATTAGCACAAACATATTTGACGCTCCAATTTTCTGCACGGATATTATAGCAACGAATACAATAAATGCGCCGAGAAGCCCTCCGATAAATTTATACCACTCGATGCCGGAATAAACAGAGATTGCCGGCATTGATTGTTTGGAAAATAACAATAGGATCCCCAATGCAAGTGTACCTCCTATAAAAGAAATAAAAGCGGCTAGTAGTGGGTGTTGTATTGACGCGCGAAGTTGAGCATTAATGCCCGATTGAATGCTCATTGCTACGCCGGCGACAAGTGGAAGAATGTAGAAAAGGAATTTCATATTTGCAATTTTTCCGTTGGCAATGTTAACGTTTATTTGCATAGCTCTAATAAAAGCTGGCTTGATACTTGGTTAAGAATGAGGTAGTAGCGGGGGATTTGGAGTAATCCACAGCGCTTGCATTTCATAGCTCTTTTTTGTATTTTGAAAACGCATTGTTAAAGCTGTTTCTTGCGAAAAATAAGTTTAACCCAAATCCGTTTTGCCTATGAAACCACACTCTTCTTTATACCTGTCTGGGAAAAATTCTACTTAAACAATCAAAAATCGACTGGTCTCTACGCTTAAACCAGCATAGTATGAAAGCAAAAGTGTTATTAGCCATCCTTGGCATTTCATTAACAGGTCTCTTCTCTTTCCGCATAGTGGAAGAAAGATTGATCAAGCGTAGTGTTTTCAACAATTCTCCTAACGGTACAGTGTACATCATCATCGACAAATCGGATTACGAGCTCAAGGTGTACGATGACGACGGTTGGTATGCAACCTATCCCGTTGTATTCGGCGCAAACGGGCTCGAGGATAAGATGATGGAAGGAGACCGCAAGACCCCGGAAGGAACATTCCGGATCATTTCAAAACGTCCCCACGAAAAATGGCATAAGATGCTTATGCTCGATTATCCTACCCAGGAAAGCTGGACTAAATTCAAGGAGCGCAAACAAAGCGGCACTATTCCCAAAAGCGCAAAGATCGGAGGTGGTATTGCCATTCACGGCACCTGGCCCAACGACAGTTTCATGATTGATGACTATCGTAACTGGACCTGGGGCTGCATATCGCTGAAGAATGAAGATCTTGATGATCTGGAAGCGTATATTCCAAAGGGAACCAAAGTTATTATCAGGCACTAGAAAAACAGTAGAACAAGACCTCCGGGATGAAACGTTCGGACGGGGAATAGAGAATGTGGAATGTTGAATTGCGTTTTCCTTATTCTGCATTCTCTATTTGCCTGAATCGACCCAATCAGCCGCGCATTTGTCGCAAGAAATTTTGTAACTCTCCCCTGAAATACTCATGCAACTCTGCCTCCTCAAGCTCGTCATCCCCGCGATGTGACTTCAGGGAATTTACAACGAGAGGAAACCAAGCGGGGACCCCCTGGCCACAACACAAATAAATTCGTGATAACATAACAAACAATTATGGTACCGACTACAGTGACGAAAGAGGTTTATTATCGGGCTTTTCTCGCGATTATTAAATGCGTTTTGATATAGGGGTTATGTTGTTGGTAGGGGATCCCCGCTTGGTTTCATCATTTCATAAGTTCATGAAGTTATCCCGCGGGGATGACGATCATGGGGTGGGGGTTTCTTAACTAATTAATGAGATCGTAAAAATCCCAAATTCCATTCTATGGAATCTCGTAGTTTTTCGAATAGTAAAACATCGAAAAGTGAAATTTAAAAGCACAAAATACCAGATTAAACCAACTCAACTGGCACGAAAGTCGTAATTATATAAGTAGGTCCTAACAAGACCTTAGTTTCCAGGAAAACGGTCAATGTTTCCGTAACTATGAAAACCCCACAACTCCAGCCGTGGGGTTTTTTCGTTCGTCATTCCCGCGAAAGCGGGAATCTAAATTCGACCATTTTTAATTTCCTCCACCACACCTGGATCTAGCAAAGTAGTAGTGTCTCCCAGATTACTAGTTTCTCCCTCCGCTATTTTTCGAAGTATGCGCCGCATGATCTTTCCGCTGCGGGTTTTGGGAAGACCGGTGACGAATTGAATTTTGTCTGGTTTGGCAATTGCTCCGATTACACGGGAAACAGTCACGGCAATATCTTTTCGGGTGTCTTCTTCAGCATGTGAGCCCTGGTAAATTACATAGGCATATATTCCCGTTCCTTTTATATCATGCGGATAACCGACTACCGCGCTTTCAACAACGCCCGTATGCATATTAATGGCATTCTCCACTTCTGCAGTTCCGATACGGTGACCACTTACATTCAACACATCATCCACTCTTCCGGTTATGCGATAAAATCCTTCTTCATCGCGTAAGCACCCATCACCGGTGAAATACAGATCCTTATAGGTAGCGAAATAGTTTAACCGGCAACGTTCATGATCTCCATAGGTGGTGCGCAGAATTGAAGGCCAGGGAAATCGTATGCAAAGATTTCCGCTAACTGCATTTCCTTTTATTTCATTTCCCGCTTCATCAACCAATACAGGTTGAACTCCTGGCATGGGTAGTGTTGCAAAAGAAGGTTTTGCCGGAGTAACACCTGCGAAATTTGAAATCATAATGCCTGCAGTTTCAGTTTGCCACCAGGTATCAACAATCGGACATTTCTTTTTACCAATATTTTCATCATACCAGTGCCATGCTTCTTCATTGATTGGTTCTCCAACCGTACCCAATATTCTTAATGAATCAAGTTTCTTTCCTTCCAATGGCGCCGTACCGAATCCCATTAAACTTCTTATAGCAGTGGGAGCGGTGTAGATAATATTTACTTTGTATTTATCTACAATACTCCAAAATCGACCGGCATCGGGCCAGGTGGGAATTCCTTCAAACATTAATACAGTCGCGCCTGCGCTCAATGGTCCATATACGATATAGCTATGTCCTGTTATCCAACCGATATCCGCAGTACAAAAGAAAATCTCTCCTGGTTTGTATTGAAAAACATTTACAAAAGTGTAATTAGTATAAACCATATATCCGGCGCTGCTATGCACAACACCCTTCGGTTTGCCGGTGGAACCGGAAGTATATAAAATGAATAAGGGATCTTCAGCATCCATTTCTTCGGCAGGGATCGCGGCTTTCTTTTCTTTCTCAACTCTTTTGACTTCATCATCCCACCATACATCCCTTCCCGCAATCATTGAAACAGGCGTATGCGTTCTTGTAAGAACAATAACTCTTTTTACTGATGGAGTTTGAACCAATGCATCATCAATAACATTCTTGAGTGGAATTTCTTTGTTACCTCTGAATCCCCCATCTGAAGTAATTACATATTCAGCGCTCGCATCGTTGATCCTGTCGGCAATGCTTTGTGCACTGAATCCTCCGAACACAACGGAATGAATGGCTCCAATTCTTGCACATGCCAAAAGAGCAATCGCCAATTCCGGCACCATTCCCATATAAACACAAACACGATCGCCTTTCTTTACATTATTATTCCGCAGCACCTGGGCAAAGTTCACAACTTTCGTATGCAGCTCGCGGTAAGTTAGTGTCCTGTTCTTTTCGGTTGGATCATTTGGTTCCCAAATTATCGCGGGTTTATCGCCAAGCTTTTCAAGATTTCTATCGAGACAGTTTTCAGTGATATTTAATTTTCCTCCAATAAACCATTTTATGCGGGGTTCTTTAAAATTCCAATCAAGAACCTTATCCCATTTCTTTCTCCACAAAAAACTGGATGCAATCTCAGCCCAGAATCCTTCCGGGTCTTCAACGCTTCTTTTATAAACAGATTTATACTGATCGTATGACTCTATCTGGTAAGGGTATGCCATAATAATAGTGCAATGAGGGCAATAAAAATACTGATAACTAATGAAATGGAAATTCTGCTTTTTGTATATTACATCTTTGGTATTCATCGACGAACAACTTTCACCTGCTTATGCATTCCATCTCCAACGACAGATCTCTCTGGAAAGTTATTGCTGCTTCTTCTGTTGGTACTTTAATCGAATGGTACGATTTCTACATTTTCGGCATGTTGGCCAAAACGATCAGCACTCAATTTTTCCCTGAGGGAAATGCAACAGCAGCCTTGCTAAGTACATTGGCCATTTTTGCTGCTGGTTTTATTGTTCGACCCTTCGGGGCATTGGTCTTTGGAAGATTGGGTGACCTGATCGGCCGCAAATACACTTTTTTACTGACATTGGTTTTGATGGGTGCGTCTACTTTTTTGATTGGCCTGGTTCCGGGATATAAAACCATTGGCATCGCGGCTCCCTTATTGGTCTTACTCCTTCGATTGATACAGGGCCTTGCGCTTGGAGGAGAGTATGGAGGCGCCGCCACTTATGTTGCAGAACATTCTCCGTCCCATAAAAGAGGATATTATACCAGTTGGATACAAACCACTGCAACATTAGGTTTGTTTGTTGCACTCGGCATTATCATGTTGGTGAAATTAAATATGTCGGATGAGCAATTCAATGCGGAATGGGGTGGCTGGAGGTATCCATTCTGGATCTCTGTTTTACTGGTTGCCGTTTCAGTTTATATCCGGTTAAAAATGGCTGAATCTCCATTGTTTTCCAAACTGAAGGCGGAAGGCAAAACATCGGTGAATCCTTTAAAAGAAAGCTTCAGGCACAAAGGCAATTTTAAAATGGTATTGCTGGCCCTGTTTGGTGCGGTGATGGGACAGGGGGTGATTTGGTACACGGGACAGTTTTATGCACAGAATTTTTTGGAAACAAAATGCAATATCGAGTTTGAGCAAAGCAGAACGATCATACTTTGGGCAATCGCCTTTGCAACGCCATTCTTTTTGTTTTTCGGATGGTTGAGCGATAAGATCGGGAGAAAATGGATTATGATGCTGGGTTTGTTGCTTGGAATCGTTACTTATCGGCCTATATTCAGAATGTTTCTGAAAAATACCAATGTAGTCGAATGGAAAAAAGACTATAGTGCACAGACTGGTGTAGCGATTGTCCAGAAGGACAGCACTAAAACTTTAATAGTTACTACGACAACACCTTATTTTTTATCTAATGGTGCCGCATATACGGAAGTAAAAATAGAAGTACCTCATGCTGAGCATCCAATTTTTCCGTATACCTACAAAGACAAGCATTTATCTCCAGGTATTTATTGGAAATTCATAGGTCTTGTCTTCTTGCTGATCTTATATGTTACTATGGTCTATGGCCCTATTGCGGCATTCCTGGTAGAAATGTTCCCGACTAAGATTCGCTACACTTCCATGTCCTTACCTTATCATATCGGGAACGGAGTTTTTGGCGGATTAGTTCCTTTCATTGGATTATTGTTGACCACAAGCTACCCTTCGGATCCCCTTGTTGGACTATGGTATCCGATAGGCATAGGCGCACTATGCCTCGTTATCGGAACAATTTATCTAAAGAATAAAATAGACAAAGAAGTAAACGACTAAAGACATGAATGCGATTAAAAGAATATTGGGGATCATTTGGCTCTTACTTGGGCCAGTCGTTATTTATTTCCTCGTAGCGGGAGCGATCACGAATATTGATTCTGCTGGAAAAAAAGACATAAACAATCCCGTAATCTGGATCATTATTATCGCCATATTTACTCCCATTGCTATCGGGCTTATGATCTTTGGATGGTATGCATTCAAAGGGGAATACGATCATTTGCCGGAAGAGTCTTCTGAATTGTAATTATTTAACTGATTACTGGCTACTGATTATTGATTATTAATTATTGATTATTGATTATTGCTCCGCTAATTGATGAGTTATTGGTAATCGATGACCCAATAATCAATAGTTAATAATTAATAATCAGTCATTAACCCTACGAGGATCTAAACGCTACAGGATGATCCAGCTTTTTATGCAACCCTAAATAGACTCTAAGGAAGATGCGTATTGCAGCCAATTCAATAAAAATGAAACAGAGGGTGAGCAGTGTTATCACCAGCACCTGGCCACTGTCTACATAGGTAAAAAAGATATCAATGCCAATAAAAGCGGCTGTTATTGGAAAGCCCAGTATTCCTATCGCCGCGAGCAGAAACACGAAACCAGTCCTTTTCTGTTCATAGACATATCCATGAAAATTATTCAGTGTAATGTCGTTGTCAATTGCCTTTGTTTTTTGTAGACAATAATAACCAAGGGCAAATGAAAGAATCACTCCACTTGCATAGTAAATAATTTCAATTGTATTCACGTGGCTGGCATTGATGCCAATACCAGCCATGATAAATACATGGGCGATCAGCAGGTAAGCCCAGGCCGCAGACGCTGAGCCACGATAGGAGAATACAAAGAGTATTATTGCGAGCGCAATGACGAGTAATATTGCTGTAATGATGCTACGTTGAGCTATTATGAATTCTGGCCGGTAAAAAGCAACTGCTATTGCAGCTATGGCGATTGCAACAATCGTAATAGCTGATCTGGTTGATCCCAAAAACTGAAATTGCTTTCCAAGCCATTTAAAAGGACTCCACAAATACTTAAACATTATAGTATCAAGATTCCATTCCTTAATGGCCAGAATATACAGGGCTGCGCGGAGTTTTGACACCGGCTTGCTCTGTGGTGGATGATAATGAAAATATTGATGATGCACGAGGTAGTTTAATACAGAAGGTGATACCAGCAATTGATACGTACGCAGGAAAGCATTACCTGCAAAATGTATTAATGCCAGAATGTGAAAGCCAAGTGCGATTTCAATAAAAATAATTCCAATCTGCGCTGCAGATGAATAAGCAATTTGTGTTTTAACCGTCGGCTGTACTCTTGCGATTAGCGTTCCGAGGATACCGGTGAGTACCCCGATCGAAATGATAGCAATCTTTGCCCAAAGAAAATCCTGCCAGAAAGGCCAGGTGCGAATCAATAAGAATACTCCGATATGTACACTTAGTGAACCGTAAAAAATAGCTGAGGATGAAGTAGGACCTTCCATGGCGCGCGGCAACCAGGAAGTAAATGGAAATTGCGCAGATTTTATCATTGCTGCAAGCATTATCATCAATACGATAAATATTGCAATTCCACTATTCCCGGTTTGTACCGCCGTGGCTTTTGCCTCTGCCAATTGATCAAAGCTGATATTCTGGTGAGTGAGGTGATGCATCATCCACATAGCAAGAATCAATGCCAGATCACTCAGGCGGTAGTTGGATATAACTTTAAAAGCATTCTTTACCGGTAAATAACGGTTGCGGTAAAACGCAATCAGCAGGAATGATGAAATACCGATTAATTCCCAGCCAATAAACAGGGTTTCGAAATTGCCGGAGAAAATAATCAGGTTATAACCGACTGCAAAGAGCAATATGGTATTGAAGAAGCGCTTAAAGCCTTCATCGCGGTGCATATAGTATCGGCTGAAAGTCGATACGAGGAAGAACAGCACAGACCCAACTATGCTAAATACTACGGTGGACAGATCATAATAGAATTGTATGGCAAAAACAAAATGATCGGACTCGTAAAGCGTGAGGAATCGTTGATTGACAGTCTTGCTACCATTAATAAACCAAAGCACCGCATATGCCAGGGCTGCTAAAATGTAAAAGGCCTTGGTAAACTGAACGATCCTGACAATCGGTTTTTCCTGCTTGTTTTGCCACAAAAGCGTTGCGAAAAAAGCGAATAAAGGAATGATCGCAAATAAGCTGACTGATTGGTTAAGTATATTATTGATTGAATCCATTTTAAACTTTTGATCTATAACTCCTTGATAATTCTCTAAATCGGTTTACTGGTTAATTACAAATGATTTTTTTGGTATGTATCCAGCAAATAAACCGGAAGATTTTCTTCGGTTGCGTGTACAATGTCATTAGTTTCCATTTCTCTTGCACCTTCAATGAACTCTTCCATATTGTGAATGACCTTAATTTCCCCTGATTTGGTAATGGGTTCATACTTTGTAAACACGCCATTCTTAAAATAATAATACTGTTTCAATTCTGGGTCCAGCGCGATGATATGCACCCATTCATTCTTATACCATTCAAATACATCGGGCGAGGATTGTATCGCTTTCAAAACAATCTCTGGTTTGTGTTCTACAATCACCAGTAGTCTAACCGGGTCATGCACTTCAATCATTTGCCAGGGTAGTCCGGGACGTAGATCACCATCACTGCTGTTTGCGACGCCAAACAGACCCATTACATTGTGTGGAAGCTTGGTACCCGCACCCATTTTTATATTGTCCACTCTCGAGAAGTAGTATTCCAGGTTAATACCGCCGCAAACCAATCCTATTGGACGCATAACTGCGGAAAGGATATTCCCGTCCGGGTCGGTTGAATAATCATAACTATTCAAAAAAGCACGACGATCTAAAAACAATCCCTTTGTTGTTTGTCTTCGCCCGATAATTGCCAATGTATTGGTGCCATGTCCTAATTCGGGTCTTGGCTCGAATAAGGAAACAGAACGGTCGTGGATAGCTTTGCGCACCTGTTCCAGTTTCTGTTTGGTATTGATTGAGGCGAATCTTCTGCTTCGCTCCTTTGCATTAAGGTTGAGTGCAGTTTCAAAGTTTTGCTTGTTGACTGAGTGCCCGGTTACGTTATCCTGGCTTAACTTTTCATCATCGTAATAGCCGATCATGTCTGCAGCAGTATCGTGCATGCTTCCCACAAACTGGGTACTATCGGGAATTGCAATTCCTTTTGATTGTAAAGCCTCTCTTACTTTTTTGTGATTGAGAATAAAGGCCATCACCCGGGCATTGGTGGCACCGGGTCTTCCGCTGCAAGCGCCGCAATCATGTGCACCATGATGCGGATTATTTGCACTGCTGCTACCATGAGCAACCACATAAACGATCGGTGCAAAGATTTTTATCAAACCAATTCCTCGCAAAAAACCTTCGGCTCTTGTAATCATCTCATCGATCGTGTAACCAACCTGCAGACCATTCTCAATATCATTTGGACTTTTATTTTCGATGGTAAGCACGGATTGCTTGTCCATATGTCCATATGCATTGGAAATAGCCGGACTCATTTTTGGTTTGAATAAGTTGAGCGCCGTTTTTACAAATGCCCAAAAGCCAAAACTTATACTAAAGGCAAAACCCTCGAAGAATCCATGTGTTTGTTTGGCATAAAGCAATTCTCCCTTCCTGGCTGTCTTTGCATCAAATTCTTTAATCAAATATTTGGGCGTAACGGGAGCGGGGCAAAGCTTATCATAAAACTTACTGCCCTGCTGTTGAAAATAAAATTCGGCTCCAAAAAAACCAGGCGCTCCGAAGGTCTCACAACTCTTGTCTACAGCCTCAATGTGCCTCCGGATTGAATCTTCTCGCTCATCAATACAAAAGATTGCCTGAAAACCAGGCACGCTCGCGGGAGTGTCGCCTCCATTTCCCGAAGAACGATAAGTTTCCAGATTATTTAGATTCTTGCCTGGCTTTTTAGGAGTAGCCAGTTCAATACCTTTTAATACAGAATCATAATAACTCCATTCAAAAGCATCCTGCCATAATTCGATTACCTGCGCCAGCTCGGTTTTCTCGACATCTGCAAACAAATGAACCGGAGCCTCGATAGCATGATTGGCCAAAGGTTGCCATTTGCTTCCAAGGCTATTGTTCAATGCATCCAATTCCATCAGCAGTTCGAATTCCAGCAATTCTTTTAAGCTGATGATTTTTTTATCGAGCAGAGTTTGCGGGTTGTCTTCAACTGCACTTACAAAACCACTCCAGCCATGATGGCTGAATTGCTGGTCGAAGAGGTATTGTTCAAAGTATCCTTCCTTACCAACAATCTTTTTCAGTAATTCAGTAATTGAATAATCTCCTGACAGGAATTTTTGCCTGATGCCTTTTGTTTTAAAGAAGCTAACCATTCCATTTTTTTCCAGCTCCCTTAAACTATCAGTAAAATTTTTATTCGCCACGGGAAAACTTTCAATCGCAATGCCCTGGTCCAGGAAAGCGCATAGAATGCGGAATAAAAGCGGATGAACACGGTTGTCCAGATCGAAGTGATACACATCCTTCCACAACTTTCTTAATCGTCCAATACGTGGGTGGTTGATTGTATCATATTGTTTGTTGAGCAGCTTGTCCTTCCAATTGAAAACCGTTTGCGCATTCACATTGCCTTTTTTGGAAATCACCATTTGCAACACGTCTTCCCGGATTCGACCGGTTTTGTACATTTCACGGTATTCCGATAACTGCAAGTGCACCTGGAAGCCGAAGATCTTTGACGCCTTAAAGATGGCATCATAAAATTTCATATGCTGAAATGCGTGCAGGGAATTATGATGGATAAAATCCTTTAGTGCCTGCTGCGACGGCAGGTAGTGCTTAAGCTCATGCACCGCATGCGCTTCATCAAAATGTCGCTGAGTTACTTTTTTATGATGCGATATTTCCGAAAGGTTATTTATTGGTGCGGACATTTTATTTGTTTTGGGTTACGAATACAGGCTCTTTCTTCAAAGGCGCATCCATTTCAGAATGGACGTGAATAGCGTCTTCCATATTATAGGCCTTCTTAAAATTCTTCAGCCTCACCGATATGTTTTTGTCTTTAGATCCAACGTTCAGGAAGTCCCTGATCAATTCGAGTACATCATAATCAATATACACTGTGTTAGCGGCATCTATTATTACCTTACTGTTTCTTGGCAGATGCGCCAGTGTCTGTTTGATTGCTGCTTTATTCAGGAAAGAAACTTCCTGGGCAAGGTCAATATGGATGGTTTCGCCTTCATGGTGTTGTTCCTTCTTGAAAAAATACGCAAGCTTCATATTTCCTTTCAGGATAAAGACAATACTTACTGCGAGACCAATACCCACTCCTCTTAATAGATCTGTAAAAACAATTGCAACTACTGTGACCAGGAAGGGAATAAACTGGTATTTCCCTGCCTTCCACATATGTCTAAATACTTTAGGACTTGCTAATTTAACACCGATCATGATCAGAATCGCAGCAAGACAGGCCATTGGAATTTTATTCAATAGACCTGGTATTGAAATGACAGCCAGCAAAAGGAAAACGCCATGGGCTATTGCCGACAATCTTGTCTTAGCCCCAGCGGTAACATTAGCGGTTGTTCTAACAATTACAGAAGTCATCGGAAGTCCACCAAGCAGACCAGCAAGTATATTACCGGTCCCCTGCGCTTTTAATTCGGTATTGGCGCTTGCATACCGTTTCAATGGATCCATCTTATCACTTGCTTCAAGGCATAAAAGTGTTTCAATACTGGCAACGATTGCAATTGTAGCACCCGTGATCCAAACCTGCGGATTGGTAAAGCCTGCAAAATCAGGTGAATTGAATTGACCAATGAACTCATTGAATGATGATGCTGTGGGTAGTATCACGAGATGTTCCTGTGAAATAGCCAGACTCGAGCTGGTTGCTTTGAATATTTCATTTATTACAATTCCAACTACTACTACGATCAATGCACCCGGTAATAGCTTTATTTTTTTAAGCGCGGGCACTTTGTTAAAAGCGATAAGGATACCAAGTGATACAACAGTGACTATGATCGCTCCTAAATGCGCATAGTTGAATGAATTGATTATTTCAGTAAAAAACCCCTGATCTTCTTTCAACAAATCATACGAGAAGAAATCGCCTTCATGCTCTTTATCATACCCAATCGCATGCGGTATTTCCTTTTTTATGATTATGATACCAATTGCAGCCAGCATTCCTTCAATTACACCCGAGGGAAAATAGGTTGAAATAGTTCCAGCTTTTGCAAAACCAAGACTGAGCTGTATTAATCCTGCAATTACCACTGCAAGCAGAAATGATTCAAAACCCAGCGTAGTGATCGCTACGAGATTTATAGCAATCAATCCGGCTGCCGGTCCTGAAACGCTAATATTTGATCCACTTAAAGCTCCCACAATAATACCTCCAATTATACCGGTGATGATCCCGGAAAATGGGGGAGCACCGGTTGCAACGGCGATGCCCAAACAAAGCGGCAGTGCCACTAAGAAAACTACCAAACCGGACAAGGTGTCCGTTTTCAGGTATTTTGTATTTAGTTTCATTTTTTGCTCTGTTTCTTTTATGATGTAATGTTTTGTTCAGTATTTGCTTTAGGCGTTGGTCGTTTGACCTGCCTGTCTTTTTTCGTGAGATTCTTAAAGAAATCAACACGACCTGTTTCGATATTATAAATCCCGCCTACAATGCCGATCTGCCCTTTTTGAAACATGTCTTTTACGATTTCACTGCCGATCAGTATTTTTTCCAGGCTGTTTTCTACATTGGCGTAGGCCACATTGTCGTCATACAGGTGATCTGTATCTTCCTTCAACATTGCTTTGCTGATGGAAGGCTGAATTCTTTTTAGCAGGGAAGTAATATGACCATCCTCCACGCCATCTTTCGCACTCTTAATGGCGCCGCATTCAGTATGACCGAGTACCATCAGCACTTTTGAACCAACATATTTGATTGCGTATTCGATGCTTGCGAGTATATCATCGTTCACAATATTCCCAGCCACACGAATGCTGAACAAATCACCCAGGCCCTGGTCAAAAATCAGTTCAACAGACGTGCGGGAATCCATACAACTCAAGATCACCGCAAAGGGATATTGCCCTTCTCTTGTTTCATTGATCATTTCAAGATGATCACGGTCCGTTTTCAGGTTTTTGATAAATCTTATATTTCCATCAACCAACAACTCATAACCCTGGTAGGGCGTCAGGTTGAGTAAATATTCTTTCGAATGTTTTCTCATCACGTAATACTTTAGATTGCTAAAATGTGAATGGCAATCAATCGTAAAATTGAATGGGTACGCTTATGAAAAAGCGTAACGTAACTGAATGTGAAGATTAATTAAACCTGGTTGGGTGGAGGAACAAGAAGTTCACCGTGGTAAGCATGATAGGTGCCTTCATTCTCGCATGAATGATATTGCGATGCTATAGAGAAAAAATGATCCTGTGAATGATGGTCGTGAAGATATTCTTCGGAGGCCGTACTTCCATTGGGAGCCTTTTCTTCGGTAGTATTACTGAAACTATTGCCGGATTCTTCATCATTAGTGCAATGTGCAAATCCTGTATTTACTATCTTACCATCTTTAGCGAGTTCCTGCTGGGCAGCGTCTACAAAAGGGGTACTGATGGTCAGCCATAGCAGGGCCAGCATCATAAAGATGGCCGAAACCGCGTGAAAAACAGAATAGCTATGTAGACTTTTCCTCATTGTACAGGGCCGCAAATTAACTAATTACCTTTTGTAAACCAAACCATTTGTATAATAGCCCGGTTAAGTATGTATTAATGGAATTAATGCAATTTTATTGTTCAGGAGTATCACCAATGTGGGAGTATCCACAACTGAACATTTGTTTGTCTTTCAGAATCTTTTAAAGATTAAATTTGAGCACTAACTATTATGTATGAAGCCTTACGAGGTATTATTAAACGGCAACAGGAAATGGGCGGCCCACAAAGTAATTGATGACCCTCAGTATTTCTACCGCCTTTCTCACTTGCAAACACCAGAGTTTTTATGGATAGGTTGTAGCGACAGCCGGGTTCCGGCAAACGAAATAACCAATACTGAACCTGGGGAAATCTTTGTACATCGAAACGTAGCCAATCTCGTGATCAATACTGATGTCAACCTGCTCAGTGTGCTGGATTATGCAGTGAATCACTTAAAGGTAAGACACGTGATCGTGTGCGGGCATTATGGTTGTGGCGGAATAAAGGCTGCCACCACTAAAACGGATTTCAAGCCGGTATTGAATATGTGGTTGAGAAATATTAAAGATGTCTATCGCCTCCACCGGAAGGAATTAGACGAAATTAAGAATGAAGACCAGCGTTGCGACAGGCTGGTAGAGTTAAATGTGCAGGAGCAGGTTACTAATCTCGCTAAGACTTCAATTATCCAACGTGCATGGAAAAATGAAAACCGTCCCGACCTTCATGGTTGGGTTTATGGCCTTAAGGACGGTATAATCAAACCGGTATTCGAAATGAACTCAGGAACGCATATAGATCCCATTTATGAATACACCGACCTTTAGTTATTGCAAATTGAATATTTTATATTTTAGATTGAAAGCCTTTAGATATATAGTGGTTGTTCTGGTCTTATTTGCCTGTAAAGAGGTGAATAAGAAAGACACGGCGATTCCGGCTGAGATTGCAAAGGAAGATTGGGCGCTTTTCCCTTTTGATAAGATAGACAGTGTCAATCCGGTTCTTCAGCCCGATTCCACGACAATATTCAGGTGTCCTGTGAGAAAAGAGATCGTGAAATGGGAAGAAAAAGATGTTTTTAACCCTGCAACTGTTGTACGAAATGATACGATCTTTTTGCTTTATCGCGCAGAAGATAAAGTTGGAAAATACGCTGGTACTTCAAGGATCGGCCTTGCCTATAGTACGGATGGATTGCATTTCAAACGTTATCGCATACCCATTTTTTATCCAGATAATGATGACCAGAAAAAATACGAATGGGAGGGAGGATGCGAAGATCCAAGAGTAGTTGAAGATTCGCTGGGTACTTATTATATGACCTATACGGCTTATGATGGTGACAAAGCCAGGCTATTGGTCGCCTCTTCAAAAGATCTTTTGCATTGGAAAAAACATGGCCCCGCATTTGCGAAAGCATTCAATGGAAAATACATCAATACCTGGTCAAAATCTGGTTCTATTGTATCCAATTATGAAAGGGATGGACGCATCGTTGCCGCAAAGATCAATGGAAAGTATTGGATGTATTGGGGAGATGTAAATATCTGGGCGGCTGTTTCCGATGATTTGGTGAACTGGACTCCTGTTTTATATGAAGCAGGAGAAAAACCCACAATTGAATTGCGTCATAACGCAAAAGAGATACCCGAGATTAAGATTGTATTTGGCCCACGTCCAAAAAAATTTGACAGTGATCTGGTAGAACCGGGTCCACCTGCGATGATTACGGACAAGGGGATTCTTCTTATTTATAATAGCCGCAACGTGCCTTCCATAGGAGATAGTTCATTGCCAGAGGGAACTTATGCCGCGGCACAGATCCTTCTTGATAAGAATGATCCATCCAAAGTCTTAAATCGAATGGAATCATATTTCATGAAACCAGACAAGCCTTATGAAATTACCGGTCAGGTGAATCATGTTTGTTTTGTGGAAGGCCTTGCGTTCAAAAACAATATTTGGTATTTGTATTATGGAACGGCTGATTCGAAGATTGCGGTGGCCACTCGCCTTCAGAAACCCTAACGCTTAATATCCACTTAAGACAGAGATCGAAGTAAACCTTGTAATTCTTGACATTTCGAATCAATGAAGTTGAACCCCCTTAGGGATTCAATCTTTGTAGAAGACCGTATAGTTCCTGAGATTAATAAAAATCCGAGTCTACGTATTCGAAACCCCTTTAGGGGTTCAATCTTTGTAAAAGAACGTATAGTTCTTGAGATTAATAAAAATCCGAGTCAACGTATTCGAACCCCTTTAGGGGTTCAATCTTTGTAGAAGAACGTAAAGTTTTTGAGATTAATAAAAATCCGAGTCAACGTATTCGAACCCCTTTAGGGGTTCACTCTTTGTAGCAACGCAATACGCCCCCAGGGATCAAGCCCCGTAGGGGCGCAATCTGGATTCAGGTTGCCGGCAAATTGTTTTGATCTGCTTGCCAAATTTCATTTACGATAGCACCGAACTAATTAACTGTATTTTATTTTCAATTGTTAGAATCACCCTCTCAAATCCTTTTTCAATTTCAAAATTCGTAAATCTTAGAATTGCTAGTCCTTTTTCTCGAAGCCATTCTTCTTTTTGTTTATCCTTTTCACTCAGTTCCGGCTTTTCATGATTTCCGGTTTTGATTTCAATGACCAGTTGTAACTCGGCACAATAAAAATCTGCGAGCAAATGATGAACCGGATATTGTTGAGAAAACCCGAAGCCCAAAGGCTTTCGAATTAAATACTTCCACAATATCTTTTCAGATTCGTTTCTCCTCGACAGTGATCCTACACTATTTAAGAAGAATCGCGGCAGTGTTCTGGTAAATTGCTGTTCCATTATTATTGTTTTTGTCGATCAAATGCTCTTCCTTCCATAAGGGTAATTAGATAAAACAATCAAATAATTACGTACAACTTCTATTCACCTTATTCTTCACCAGATATCAGGTTGCTGACCTGCTTCGTTGGCGAAACAGGTTTACAAATGTTTCGATTCACCAGTTAAGTGGATAGGGCATTCAAATAATGCGTACGACTTCTATTTATTTTATTCTTCATCCATTAATCAAGTTGTAAACCTGCCCCGAAGGGGCAGCAGCTTGGTAGAAAGAAAATTATACGCCCCATTAATCCCGCCCCGAAGGGGCGGCACGAATTCAGCGAAATAATGTTTTAAAAAAGAGCTCATAATTTTTGGTAAATGCTAAATTTCTTAGTAAATTTATACTAATAAATTGATCGGATAAATAAATTGATCAGGTAAATTTTTTTTATGGAAATGGGGTTAGTAAAGGGATCGCCATCTCTGGACGGAACCAATGGCGGTACCTGGGATTATATGCTTCTCGCTCATCCGGACGATACAGTAGCTGTCCGGTTAATGGAAGAAAAATTGAGTTTCTGCAGAGAGTATGGATTGAAGGTTGCTACCAGAACAAGACCATATATTACTGTTGCAAGCTTCAGCGCCTTTGAGCGAATGGAAGAAACTATGATCCGGTGGTTACACCGAATCATTGGAAACAATCGCAGTTTTCCTGTCTCCTTAAATAATTATAGTGGTGTGCCTGCACATACTATTTATCTGCGCGTGCAAGATCCCACTCCATTCCAGAATCTGGTTAGTCAGTTGAGTGTGGTTGAACAGTATGTAAAAAGTAACGGGTTCGGGGGAATGAATATGACCTACAGACCACAATTAAACATTGCGAGGGGATTGCCTGCCGGACTTTATGAAAAAGCTTTAATAGACTATTCGCAAAGAACCTTTCACGATTCATTCATGGTAAATGAATTGTATTTAATAAAGCGAAAAGATCAATTTGAAAACTCCCGGAGGGTCGCGGTATTCCCCTTATTTTCTATGGAAAAAAATATGATGAATTAAAATGAATCGACTATGAAACCACAAAATATAAGCTTGCCCGGCTATCGTACCAACGAGTACTTGTTGGTGCTGAATCCTCACCAGGAGCTATGGACGAAGATCAAAAAGATTAAGCAGGAATTTGCTGAAGCCTATGACTTGCCCATAGCAACTGGTGGAAGACCTCATATTGCATTGTTGCGCTTCACGCAATTGGAGATGATGGAGGAAAGAATTCTTCAAAGATTGAAAGTCGTTGCCATGGGCTATCATCCTTTCAAAGTTGAATTGAAGGATTTTGGGAGTTTTCCAACCCATACCATATTTATTAATGTCACAACCAAGGAACCGGTAAAAAACCTGGTAAGAGAGATAAGGCAATCGCAAAAGTTGATGAAGCTGAATGATGAAAATAAGCCACACTTTATAGACGAGCCCTATATAACGATTGCCCGGAAGCTATTGCCCTGGCAATATGAAAAAGGTTGGCTTGAGTATAGCCATAAAAATTTTACGGGAAGGTTCATTGCTGATAGTATGTTATTGTTGAAGCGATCTGTCGGGGAGAAAAAATACCAGATCCTGCAGCGCCTTGAATTTATGAATCTTCCCGTTTCTACAAGGCAGGGAGAATTGTTTGGTTAGGTTTTGAACGGAAGAACAGAGGAACAGTAGAATCAGCCAATTGCTAAAAAATCTTTGCTCTACTGTTCTACTGTTCTACTGCTCTACTGTTCTGCTGTTCATCTGTTCATCTGTTCATCTGTTCTTCTGTTCAAAAACCTTGCGAGTTGCCGTAACGTCGCTGGAGGACAGGCTTGTTGGATATTTAAAGAAACTACCATGTCAGAAAAATTGAAGCAGGATAGGGTTCCACTTCGTCCGTTGTCTTTGAAGAATAAAGAAAAAAATAAAGCAGAAAAGCCAGGGGAATCAGCAAAGGAAGATGGCGCTGATTCAGGTAAACCCGATGAATACGTTCGTGGAAGAGGTGCGCAGATCAATACAAAGAACAGGTTTTTGAAAGATGAAATAACAAAGGAACATATTGAAGCGATTGATCTTTGGACTGAATCCAATGAAGCAACTCAATACATAGAGCAACATGCGAAGTCAATAGTAAACAAAGTTGAAAGCCCGGATGTGGCGATGATGTACAGCTTGAATCCTTATGCGGGTTGTGAGCATGGATGTATCTATTGTTATGCTAGAAATGTGCATGAGTATTGGGGTTATAGTGCGGGGCTTGACTTTGAACGAAAAATAATAGTAAAGGTCAATGCTCCGCAACTTTTGAGAAAGTTTCTGATGAATCCGAAATGGGAATGTGTTCCGCTTGCGATGAGCGGCAATACAGATTGTTATCAACCGGCGGAACAAAAGTACAGGCTCACCAGAGGCATACTTGAGATTTGTAATGAATTCAATCAGCCTGTTGGATTGATCACGAAGAATGGAGGGATGGTGAGGGATAAAGACCTGATGCAGGAAATGGCCAGGAAGAATTTGATCTCCATATTGGTCTCCATCACTTCATTTAACGAGGATCTGCGAAGAGTTATGGAACCTCGTACTACCACGGCAAAACAGCGATTGAAATTGATCCGTGAAATGAGTTCAGCTGGTGTTCGTATCGGAGTCATGTTGGGTCCGATGATACCTGGCCTGAATGATCACGAGATGCCACGCATCATGAAGGCCGCGAGTGAAAATGGCGCAAGCTTTTCATCCTATACTTTTATTCGATTAAACGGTGCTGTTAAATTACTTTTTCACGATTGGCTCTACAAAAATTTTCCGGATAGGGCGGATAAAGTTTGGCATATGATCGAACAAAGTCATAATGGAAAAGTAAACGATACACGTTTTGGACTGCGTATGACAGGCGAGGGTGAGATTGCAGAAATGATTTCTCAGCAATTCAAAATGTATAGCACTCAGTATAAATTATTGCATGAGCGATGGGAATTGGATACTACTAATTTTAGAAGGCCTGGCCAGCAGGGCAAATTGTTTTGATCGCAACTGAATTGGGAAATTAGAGAAATGAATCAAAATAAATTTGGTTTTTAGAATTAATCAATCACATTGGCACAATCAAGCATCGAATGGACCGAAATGACCTGGAACCCTACCACGGGTTGCAATAAAATATCCGCAGGTTGTAAATTCTGTTATGCAGAAGTTATGTCTCGACGACTGCATGCGATGGGAATAGAAAAATACAAGAATGGATTTGATTTGACAATTCATGAGGATTCGCTCAATGTTCCTTATTCCTGGAAGCACCAAAAGGTTGTATTTGTCAACTCGATGAGTGACCTTTTTCATAAGGACATTCCTCTTGATTTTATCAAAAAGGTTTTCGATGTAATGAATGATACTCCACATGTTTATCAAATTCTAACAAAGAGAGCGGAGGTCTTGCTTCGCCACAGCCAGGACCTAAACTGGGGGCACAATATCTGGATGGGGGTGTCGGTTGAAAATGACAAAGTGAAGAGCCGAATAGACCTGTTGCGTCAATCAAATGCTAAAGTAAAATTCTTTTCTTGCGAACCGCTCATCGGACTCTTGCCGAACTTAAACTTAGACGGAATCGACTGGGTAATTGTTGGCGGCGAAAGTGGAAGAAAACCCAGACCTATGAAAGAGGAATGGGTACTTGATATAATGGACCAGTGCAAACGAAATAATGTAAAGTTCTTTTTTAAGCAATGGGGAGGTACAAATAAAAAGAAAAGCGGAAGATTATTGAAAGGCAAAACTTATGATCAAATGCCTTCAATAACTCTAAACGAATCAGCAGAGTACCTTCATTATTGAGTATAGATTGAGAATTTGATATCGGACCTTGTTAACCATCTTAACCTCGTCAACCCTATCAACCTCGTCAACCTCATCAACTCCATCAACCTTGCACTAAGATCCTCTGTACACCCATTTCTTTACATTCTCCGGTGGGCGTATTTCTTTGACACGATCTACGAAGGCTGAAATTGCGGCGGCATCTTTAGCAATGGGTTGCAATTTTACATAGGTTGAATAACATTCCAGCATCCTGGACACTTCATTGTAATTTAATCCATCAGATTGCAGTAGAATATTGTAGGATCTTCCAATAAACCAATTCGCAGAATAATATTGACCTTGTTTTTCATTCAATAGTGGCAAAACTTTTTCAAAATAGTGGATCGCAGTACGGAGATCGCCAGATTTATCAGTATAGTTATTAATCCCCCCATACCATAAAGCTCCAGTGTTAACGGAATCCTTTGCAAGGACCTTATCAATTTCAACTTGCGCTTCTTTGTGTTTTCCCTGGTTCATTAAGGCCAATGAAAGTTGGGACCTATAGATCAAATTTGAACTATCAGCTTTGATCGCTTCTCTGAAAGTTTTTTCGGCAAGGCCATAATTTTCTTCATCGAGGTATTTATTACCTATTTCCAGGTAATCCGATTGGGTGAAACTCGCGTTTGAGAAAGACATTAAATAAACCGCAAGCAGAATCCTTAACGACTTTCTTTTAATATCAAAAGGAGCAATTTGATACATGAGGCAAATGGTTAGTTTAAATTACTCCTTAAACTAAATTGAAAATATTTTTCCTGGACTTAAAAACTCACACCCAATCTTACAAACGCCCTCAAGCCATTTCCACCCATTTGCACAGCGTCCCATGGTCCTCCGGTTTCATTATTGAAAGCCCAACCCCTGGCTGCTGGATTAATGCCAAGATCTGGATGAACATTCAATAAATTGTCGACTCCCCAATACAGGCTCACTTTTGGAGTGAATCGATATGCCATATAAAGGTCAGTTACCAGTTTGGCACCGTAGTCATAACGATCTGGCACAAGTGTAACTTGTGTTGTGTCATCATCAGGCACCATTGGATTGATTCCTAATCCATCTTCACCGTAACCCAACAAAGTTAAACTTCCGAAATATGTGAGGCGGGTCCCAAAGGTCCAGCTCTTCCACGCGTATTCAAGATTCAATGCCACTTTGGATTCGGGCGCTGATGCAAGAATAAAGAATTGTTCGCGGTCACTGAGGAAGGTTTTGCGATGGTCTTCTGTATCATTGAGCTTATCAGGTACATTGATTTGATCAATATCCATCTTTTGGAAATTTGCCGCTAGCAATCCTCTGAACGAACCTGTACCCAGCGGCTTGTTATATTCCAATACAATATCAATTCCTTTATTCGTTGTATTAACTGCATTCGCGAAAAATTGAGCCAGCGCTACATCAAGATTCTCCATTGCATCAATTAAATCGGGATCAAGGGATGGGTCATCAACACTGAATTGACCACTTAATACAACGCGGTCCTTGACCTGCACCCAATATCCATCAATGGTGATATTAAATGCCCGTGAAGGCTGCCAGGTAAATCCAAGACTTGCATTCACTGATTTTTCCTGTTTTAAGGCGGGAATGCCTGCAGCAACTGTGATTGGACTATAATTCGGAGCAATCTTTACTTCCTGAATATTTCCTCCTTGTACTGTTGTGAATGTCGAGCTGAAATTGATTTGTTGCAATGATGGTGCACGGAAGCCGGTGCTGACCGAGCCCCTGATATTAAAATTGTCTGCAGCCTTTAACCGTGTAGCAAGTTTATAATTATGTGTAAAACCAAAATCGCTATAGTTTTCAACCCTGATTGCACCGCCGATGAGAAAACGCTGAGTGATGTCTAACTCTGCATCGATATATGCTCCAATAACCGAGCGGGTTGTATTCACTTCATCTCCAGGTTGATAACCGGGAAATCCCTGTGATCCGGTTGCCTTTTCACCTGTTGGATCATAGTTCATATAAGAAGCTTCTTCACCTGCAAAAAGTCTGTAACGCTCAACGCGGCCTTCCGCACCCAATGCAAGGTTGAACCCTTCACCAATTCCATCAATTTCCTTACTGAAGTTTACATTGAGTGAATTTTGAAGGAAATTAAATCCCCCATCATCAAAATGCGTTTGATTGGCTCCAAGGGATGCATTGAATGTTTTGTCGCCATAAAAATGAAAATTATTTGATCCGATAGTGTTCGCAATATCCCAATTCCATCGGCTACGGGTTCTTCCTTTGAAGCCAGCAGAAAGGTTGGCATCTGTAATGATCGTTTGGATATGTGGATTGAAATAATCTTCTCCATCTCCGGTTTGCAAAATAATTCCCGGTACCGGGATCATATCGCCATTCATATCTGTAGGAAAGCGGTCAGGTCTTGCCGACCAGTTTCTCGTGAATGCGTATGCATCAGACTTCTTGTAATTATAACCGGCGTTAAAGTAAAAACTTGTCTTCCCATCCTTTAATGGAATCTCGGAATTGACAAATCCCCCGATATTGAACAATGAACCATCTCCATGTGCACGACGGTAAATATTCGTATACATGAAATCTTCGCTCAATGCATTTGTATCCAGCGCCTGGCGGTATGTTTTTTCCTGGTTAATGAATCCAAGAGTGAAGTTCATGAATCCACCACTCTTCCCGATCGGTACACCATAGTTGCCGTTAAAGGTGAATGCATTTCCATCCACCTTATTTTCGTGTACATATTGCTGGTAGCCTTCTTTTGATTTGGGATTGTATTTGGAATCATAGTACGCGGCATAGCCAAGATTCCCGGTGAATTGATTCACGCTTTTCTTCAGGATAATATTGATCACACCCGCGATCGCATCCGAACCATACTGCGCTGAAGCGCCATCGCGAAGGATCTCAACACGGTCAATTGCACCAATAGGAATTGCGCTGAGATCAGTTCCGGAGTTTCCTCTTCCCCTGGTACCAAATACTGCAACAAACGCTGTTTGATGCCGACGCTTTCCATTGATCAGTACCAATGTTTGATCAGGACCTAATCCTCGCAATGTTGCCAGGTCAATATGATCGGCTCCATCGCTGCCGGTTTGCTTGTTATAGTTGAAAGAAGGAGCGGTATAGTTGAGTATTGATGTAAGATCCATTCTTGCAGTAGGCAATGCGATTTGCGGCACATTGACAACATCAACAGGTACGGGTGTCTCTGTTTTAACCCTGCCCGGTCGGCGTGTACCAATGAACACTACCTGATTCAATTCTGAAGCGGATTCTTCCAAAGTCACATCGATATGTGTTCTGCCATCCATGTGAAAACTTGCGGGTTTATAACCAATCACGCTGAACTCCAACTCTGCTTGCGTGGTCGCTTGAAGGGTAAAGACCCCATTGTTATCCGTGGTGGTACCCGTAGTCGAGTTTTTTACACGAACCGAAACACCGAGAATGGGCTTACCTGTTTTGGAATCCGTGACCTTACCGGTAATGGTTTGTGTTTGCGAGAATAATAACTGTGTACTACAAACGAAAATAGTGAGGAGCAGAAGTTTCAGGATTTGCATAACGGCATTTTTAGGATTGGTAATGTGTTAGTGAATACAATTTACGAAATGCGTTGGGATTAGTCCGAAGTCGGGAGTCGGGAGTATATAACAACCTTGCAATAATCATTAATCAATAATTGTGGCACGTAAGGAATTTTCTAATTCGAAATGATGTAATTATTATTGACTATTAATTGTAAATTCCAGCCAGGAAAAGCAGCTGAGAGCGAAATGAAATTAGCTGACAGCTGATCAATAGCCATTAGACAAAACAACTTCTATGTTTAAAAATTATCTTAAGACCGCTGTTCGCAATTTATGGAAGCATAAGATTTTTTCTTTCATCAACATTACCGGTTTAACGATTGGCTTAAGCAGTTTTATACTGATTGCATTGTTCATTTTTGATGAACTTACTTATGACGGCATTCATCAAAATGCTGATAACATTTACCGTGTTGTTGAAAGTAAAACATCCGCGGAAGGTAAAACCACAAAGCGATCCGGCACAGGCTTCCTGGTTTCCGAAAGAGCAAAGACCGGCTTTCCTGAAATAAAGGACGTAGCGCGGATTTCGCATTTTTGGCGTCCCGACATTAGAACAAGTGATAATAGGGAAAATATTTTCCATGAAGATTTTATAGCCGCCAATCCCGGCTTCCTGACCGTCTTCAGTTTCCCATTGCTGTATGGCGACCGGAACAGTGCACTATCAGAACCCAAATCAGTTATCCTTACCGAAGAAACAGCAAAGAAGTTTTTTTCTGGTGGATCCGCAGGACCCGGTGGGGATGCTGCGCATGGTATAGCAGATGTAGTCGGAAAGTTGTTATTTTTCGACGATGATTCTGTTCCCTATAAAGTAACCGGTGTTTTAAAAAACTTTCCTGTTAATTCAAGTTTTTCATATAATCTCCTGGTATCAGAATCTACTATTGTCGGTAACCCCGAAGCAAGAAAGCATTTTGGCAGTGATTGGACGTCCGGCGCTTTTTCAACTTATTTTTTGCTTAACGATAATGCAGACATTCCTGCTTTAAATACCAAATTGGATAACCTTATCGCTGCCAACCATAACGCCGAAGCAGGTGTTAAAAGCCAGGTTCAATTGCAGGCATTGAAGGCTGTTCATTTTTATTCGAACGATATTGAAGGAAATTCCGGCAAAAGAGGAAATATTTCTTACATCTATGTTTTTCTTATCGTTGCCTGCTTTATAATTTTTATTGCATGCATCAATTACATGAACCTTTCTACTGCGCGGTTTACAAACAGGGGAAAGGAAATTGCCGTACGCAAAGTCTCAGGCGCATCAAGAACAACACTCGTAAAACAATTTCTTACAGAAGTATTGCTGGTAACCATTCTTTCCGTTTTTCTTTCGCTTTTGCTTGTAAATATTTTATTACCTGCTTTTAA
The DNA here is from genome assembly GCA_963728145.1 of uncultured Chitinophagaceae bacterium. Classification (GTDB taxonomy): domain Bacteria; phylum Bacteroidota; class Bacteroidia; order Chitinophagales; family Chitinophagaceae; genus CAVSJA01. The sequence goes on from CAVSJA010000002.1 coordinate 401,401, forward strand.
TTCATTTACAGAAAAAGACCTCACCCTCAACCTGAATACCGATTACCGGATATGGACAGGTATATTTTTGATGATAGCAATTGTTACTTTATTAGCGGGCCTTTATCCTGCCTTATTTCAATCGGGTCTTAATCCCTTATCGTTGTTAAAAAGCAAAATTCAATTGGGCCGGGGTAATATTTCATTACGGCGCTCACTGGTTGTTTTCCAGTTTATGATTTCAATCGTTTTGATTGCAGCCACCATTATTATTTACCAGCAAATGCAGTACGTAAATAAAAAAGACATGGGATTTGATAAGGAAAAAATGGTGGTGATTGATGTCAACAGCGGCTATGTACGCCGTAGTGCTGCAGCTGTAAAAGATGAATTTTCAAAGATTGCACAGGTTAAATCGGTTTCCCACACGTATGCAGTTCCGGGCGCGTGGAAAGCTATGCCTGTTGTAAAAGTGAATACAGACAACAGTAATCCCACAAGCGGGAGCGACATGTATTATTTTGGCGTGGATGGTCGATTTCTTTCAACGTATAATATCAAATTGTTAAAAGGCAGGAACTTTTTTCATCAGGCAATGCAGATTCTTCCACGCGTGCTTATTAATGAAACGGCTGCAAAAGAACTTGGCATAACGGAGGCCTTGGGTCAGCCGATAACAATTTTATCTGCAACCTTTGGCGGTGATAGTCGTTCTGCGGTTGAAAAACCTTTTACCGTAACGATTGCCGGCATAGTGAAAGATTTCAATTTTCAATCGTTACACGAGCCAATTGCTCCTATGGTGATCGGATTTGAAAAAACCCTTGGGATGAGTTTTGGTTATTTTACCGTAAAATTTACGGGCGGCGATATCGATGCCACACTAAAGAAAATGAATGCAATTCTGCACGGTATAGACCAGGAACAATTTTTCGAATATCATTTTCTTGATAAACAATGGGACTTGCTTTATCGTGAAGATAAAATAAGGCAAACCATTTTTCTTATTGTCGCGCTGCTCGCCATTTTCATAGCGGCTTTAGGATTGTTAGGACTTACTATTTATGCGGCGGAACAACGTGTAAAAGAAATCGGGGTACGCAAGGTATTGGGTGCAAGTGTTAGTGGTATCGTGCTCATGCTTTCAAAAGATTTTTTAAAGCTGGTGCTTAATCGCAGCCGTAATTGCGATTCCGGTTGCATGGTTTTTTATGAATAAATGGCTCGAAGATTTTGCTTACAGGATAAACATCAACTGGTGGGTTTTTGCTTTGTCTGCCTTGGCGGCAATCATCAATTGCTATGGCAACAATCTGTTTACAGGTAGTAAAAGCAGCTATTGCAAATCCTGTTAAGAGTTTGAGAACGGAATAATTTTCTGAAAGATTAAGTTTTGACCTCTATGGCTTATTGCATCAGGGAGTATCTATTGTATATTAATTTATTTCGCTTGAATATGGACATTGCCAACTTCTGACTCCGACTCCCGACTCCCGACTCCTGACTCCTGACTCCCGACTCTATTCGGCTACAATTGATCAAATATGTAAGTTAACTGACTTTGCTCAAGCACCTTCCTCACCGGCATCTGTTCTTCTTCTTCCCATTTGATGAGACGAATTGAATCAGCTTCGATTTCTATTCCAGTAATATCTCCATCGACAAAACAACAACAACCGGTGTTGAAATAACTCGGTTTTACCATAGTCTTTGTTAATTTCTTTCCCGCATACTCTTTTTTTCTCTTGATCAATTCCGCTTCAACCGTTGTAACTCTGGACTCGTCAGCAGCTTCTTTCAGTTTTTCCAACAATTTTGTTAGTCGATCTACATGATCCATTGATGCGAAAACAGGCTTATGTGTATGGCCGGAGATGAAAACAAGATTCTTTTCAACCAGGCTCCATTCGTACATGATGATATTGTGCTTGTCCACCAGTTCGAAAGAATTCGCGATAGTATTGATGCTCACATTCAAAAATCGTTGAATAGGTGTCCAGATATTTGAAACGACCCACAGGCTGAATGCATTTCCATCACTTCTTTTATCTCCCTGGTGTCCATGTGTTAAAAAAATTGAATAGGCTTTACCGTTATGATCAGTAGTTAAGATTAATCCCTCATGCACTTTCAATTTCTCTCCAAAGATGGGCTTCAGGTATTGATTGCTGTTTAATTCGAATTTCCAGGCGAGGTCATGATTGCCGAAAACACGATAAAAGCGACCAACGCTGTTGAATTTTGCTTCCAGGGAAAGTGATTCCTGGTTTTTCGCGATCACTTCGTCTGCCGTATTCTCCCATAATTCTTCTGAGTCGCCAAGGCTAATCAGCGTGTATCCTTCTTCGTAATAATAATTGAGAGCCGCGAGATAATTATTTTGACAGAGGCGGAAATCGTCTGCAAAGTCGCCGGCTCCTTTATGTTGATCGGAAAAAATAATGTATTTGTCTTTTAACAAATCAAAAGGAATTGAAATGCCTGGCGATATGCCCAGACCTGTTTTTTTTTCTATAATGCTTTTATACAGACGCGATAGAGATGAAAAAACATCTTTCTTATGCGGTGAGGAAGAAACCTTGTTAGCCAGCCAGGTGACGGGCTTCTTAAAAAGCCATTGGAAAAAGCGACGCATAACTGTTTTGGATGTTCGTTCAGAGTGTAGTAACTTTTGTCTCTGTTTTATACGAGTAATATGTTATTGCTGTTTTCCGGTACGGCTAAAGATCAAATGTAAAGATTTTCAAAGGGAATTCGGCTAATCGTGCGGACGCGATTTTCAAAAATGAAATTCAAGTTTTTTCGCTATGAAACCAGACAGTACTCCTGCAGATTCGTTAAAGAAACGATTTTTTATTTTTCTCCTTCTTACTATCGTTGCTTATGTGCTCATGCGTTTAATAACGAATAATCTCTCGTCGAATACTATCATTGAATTTGAAATGGCAAAAACCACGGGAAACGCTGAATTGATGATGAGTGGATGGGGTCCCGAAGGAACATCCCGCTTTTTAAAAGGAATCTACACCGACTTCCTCTTTATTATCGGTTATACCGGATTATTGTTCTATGGTTGCCGTTACCTTGGATATTTTTCCGGACACTATATTTTCCGCAAAGCAGGCCGTTTGTTTTCATTTCTCGCAATCATTGCCGGAGTTTGTGATCTGCTCGAAAATTTTGGAATGTTGTTTACTATTAAACAGCGCGCCATTCCCTGGGTAGTTGAATTTACCTATGATATGGCGAGGGTCAAATTCTCCCTGCTGATCATCATGGTATTTTTTATAATCATTTGCTTGCTTTTTCGTGCCATTGATCGGTTGGCACAGGATAGGAAGCCTATTTTTTAGGTTGATAGGGTTGACAAGGTTGACAAGGTTGACAGGGTTGACAGGGTTGACAGGGTTGACAGGGTTGACAGGGTTGACAGGGTTGACAGGGTTGACAGGGTTGACAGGGTTGACAGGGTTGACAGGGTTGACAGGGTTGACAAAGTTTATGGAAGAAGGTAAGATTTAATGGGGTTATAGCAATAGTGAAAAGACGAAATTTTGTGGTGTTTTTCTCTTGCAATTGTGGTGAAAACAGCTTTGTTGCTAAGGTTGTTGGATTGAAATTGCACCAAAAGAAGTGATGGAGGAAGGTTACAAAAGTTTTGAGGAACTAGTCGTATGGAAAAGAGCCAGGGAATTAAAAAATGAAATCTTTGAATTAGTCAAGACATTTCCAAAAGAAGAAAAATTCCGTCTGATCGATCAGCTGATCCGGAGTTCCAGATCTGTTAATGCACAAATTAGCGAGGGTCATGGAAGAAGGACGTTTCCGGAACGGTTGAACTTTTGCATTCAGGAGCGAGGCTCATTGAGTGAAACATTGAATCACTTAATCGACGCGAGTGATTGTAAATACATATCTGCAGAACAGCTTTTGTATTATCGAAAGAAACTGGCGAGAGTTGAAGCTCCTCTCAACGGTTACATTAAATGGTTAGAATCTAAAATTCAAGGTAAGAAATAGACCCTCCTCTCTACAACGCCTTTGCCTACGAGTCAACCCTGTCAACCCTGTCATCCCTGTCAACCCTGTCAACCTTGTCAACCTTGTCAACCTGGGTCCCAACTACACCTTCACATACAAACGCCTCCGATCCATCCACCATGCGATCAGCCACATGAACGCAATGAAACAAATTGCATAGAGCAGGGATCCGATCTTTAAGTTGAAAGAAGTCTTACAAAAATGATTATAGAACCAGGGCAGGGCACTCGTATATACTTTCTTTCCTTCAGGTGTTACATGATCAACCCATCTCAATAATGCAAGTACTCTCGGCAGAAAACCGCTCAATACAAAAATGAAGAGCGGATTCTTTCCGAATACATCGAAGAATTTGCTCCACCAACCTTTCAATTCCTTAAACTCCAGCAAATAAATAAATACGCTCAAGACCATTATGGCCAGTCCGGTTGTGTAAAGAACATAGGAACTGGTCCATATCTTTTTATTGATCGGGAAGGAGAGGTCCCAGATAAATCCGGTAAAGACAAGAATACAACCCGCTACCAGCAGGTTGGACAGCATTTCGAATGATTTACCCTTTTGCAGAATATAGTTCCCCACCATATAGCCGAATATTACCTGGACAATTGCGGGTATCGTACTCATGATCCCTTCAGGATCGAAGGGAACGCCTTCGCCTTTGTACATATGGGGAATTCCAAGAATGGCCTTATCAACCTGGTTCCCGAAATAGCCTTCCAGGCTATAAGGGTCGCCGGGCTTTCCAAGGAATAAACAAAGAGCCCAATAGGCGACTAAGAGGATGAAGGAGAGGATGAATGCACCCTTAAGTTTCAGGAAATAAATGATGAGGGAAGCAAACAAATAAGCCAGCGCAATTCTTTGAAGCACACCGAGTATTCGGATACCTGATTCAGGATTTTCGGGGTCTACCCAGTGACGAAAAACCAGTTCGCCATCGCTCCACCTGACAAAAGGCGACCAATTCAGGAAGATTCCAATACCAAAGATTATCAAACTGCGTTTAATAACTTTCCTTAAAAAAATCCCCGTACCCGCATTTTCCATCTTCGGCATCACAAAAGCCATGGCGTTTCCAACGGCAAATAGAAAAAATGGGAACACCAGGTCTGTAGGAGTAGCTCCATGCCATTTGGCATGTTCCAGGGGGGAAAAAATATGATTCCAGGTGCCGGGATTGTTCACGAGTATCATCAGTGCGACAGTAGCTCCGCGGAATACATCGAGGGAATAATAGCGGCTGTTCATATCAGGTTCAGGAGATTTGGAGTTGGTGAAGATAGGTACGAATGATAAATGTGACCGGACGAAATCTACAAATAATTGGTTTTCTAATTTTTAGGAATTAAAATACCGCAAATCTTTGGATGGTTCAGATAAAAAATCCCATATATTTGCAAGCAACAGAAAAAATTCAGATCCATACATTAGAAGCAAGCTGTATTTGAAGTAAAACTTGAGGGCTCTGATATGTCTTCTTTTGTTGAAACCAAGCGAGTGTTCCTGTGAAAAATTACTGTGGCAGAAACTGTTTTAAAAATAATATTGGTGGAAGGGTATAAGGAGTACTTCATTCATTGAATACTCACTTGTACCCTTTTCTATTTTATAGATTTTCTCTTTTGTCAATCAGTTAGTTACAAATTCAAAATGTGACTGAGGTGGCGAAGCCATGCCCCAACATATAATAACCTATGGAAAGAAAACAATGGCTGGCATTATATACAAGACCGCGATGGGAGAAAAAAGTAAATCTTCTATTGCGCGAAAAAGGCGTTGAAAGTTACTGTCCATTGAATAAGGTTCGCCGTAAATGGAGTGACCGCATGAAGACAGTGGAGGAACCGCTATTTAAATCTTACGTGTTTGTAAGAATTGGCAAAAGTGAAATGTCGAATGTAAGGATGACAAATGGCGTAGTGAATTTCGTTTATTGGTTGGGTAAGCCCGCCGTTGTTAAGGATAAAGAAATAGAAACGATTCAAAAGTTTCTTGGCGAATATAAAAATGTTGAAGCGCGTCCTGTAAATATTCAAACTCATTCAAAAGTCAGGATACAACACGGTGCATTTATGGATAAGGAAGGTGTAGTGAAGCGTTTGCTGAGTAATAAAATTGTAGTGCTTATCGAAAGTATTGGATTTACGCTCACAGCTTTCATAGACAAAACGAATGTTGAAGTCATCGAAAAATAGAATCAAAACCCTTTACAAAAAAACAAAATGAAATTATTTCTTGGGCTCCTGATGTTATTGTCGATTGGAATCCTGTGTTCCTGCGGCAATCCAAAAAAGCTCCAATACATCCAGGGCCCGTTTGACTCCACACTTTATTCAAAAGTTAATTATCAGGAGCCGCTTATTAAGACTGGAGATATTCTTAGGTATCACTGTATACAGTGATAATCCGGCGGCCAGTGCTATTTACAACCAGGCAGCGCAGGCTCCGGTAACTCCCGGTGCAGTTACTAATGCTGCAAATAATGGATACCTCGTCGATAACAATGGAAATATCTTTTTTCACAGCCTTGGAAGTATTTATGTGAAAGGTCTTTCCAGGGCCCAGGTTTCTGCAATACTTACTGATAAATTGAAAGAAGTTTTGAAAAACCCTTACACCCAGGTGCGGTTTAACAATTTCCGAATTACAGTGTTGGGTGAAGTAAAGAATCCATCAGTTTTTTCGATTCCTACTGAAAAAATATCGGTGCTTGAAGTTTTAGGTATGGCAGGTGATCTCACATCAGCAGCACGCAGAGACAGCGTGCTCATTATTCGCGAATCGGACTCTGCCAGGAGATTTGGTTGGATGGATCTTCGCCGGACAGACATTTTTGTATCCGAATATTTTTACCTGCAACAAAATGATGTAGTGGTGGTTCATCCTTCGAAGAGAAAGTCTACAGCAGATGACCAGGTCACTGCACGTAATATCGGAATAGCCGCAACTGTTGTTTCCACTATCGCTATTGTTCTCACCCTTTTCCAATGATTTTACCATGAACAACAACAACAACAACCACACAGACGAAATACTGGATCTGAACCAGAAAAAGACGGGACTGACTCCGCGGGAGATGTTTTTGAAGTATATCAGGTTCCTACCATGGGTGGTAGTTTCGCTGGCAATCATGCTTTTGCTTGCTTACTTGAAACTCAGGTACTCAACTCCTATCTATAACGTAAGTGCGAAACTGCTTGTAAAAAGCAACAATCAGAATTCCAATGTAGGAGAAAAGTTTGACGACATCTTCATGATGCAGGGATCAAGAAATAATATGAATGATGAAATTGAGATCATCAAGTCCCGCTTTATGGCAAAACGAGTTGTTCTCAAGCGCCAGTTACAAGTTCAATACTATAACAAAGGCCAGGTAAGGACAAGCGCAGTGTACCCTGGAGATATGCCATTCATCGCTCAGTTGGGCCCGATTCCAGATTCTTCGAGATCTACAGGACTTACAATCGTTGTTCTCAATGAGAATGAATTTACCATTGGTGATCCTCCTGTGAAATATCGTTTCGGTGAATGGATAACTATTGGAAGCCATAAATGGTTATTACAAAGAACTACCAGGGATTTCTCCGTATTCTCCAGCAAGGAATTCGTGATAAACTGGCAACCACTCGAAAACATGGCTGCAGGACTAAGCAACTCGTTGAAAGTTGTTCGTCCCGATAACTTTTCCAACGTTTTAGCCTTAAGCTTAGAAACCGATAATCCTGTAATCGGAAAAGATATCCTGAACCAGTATATGACAGAATACCAGCAATACAGCCTGGAAGATAAAAAGCTTATTGCCTTTAACACTTTAAAGTTCATAGATGAACAAATGGATACGGTGAAGATCAACCTTGGAACAGTTGAACGGACACTAAAAGATTTTCGTGAACAAAACAGGGTGATTGACCCTACGGAACAAACACAGCTCTTCCTTGGAAATATTTCCGAAACAAGCAAACAAATCACTGATCAGGGAGTTAGGCTCAAAATTGTAGATCAACTCTATAACTATGTCAATGACGAAAAGAATCCATTCAGGATCGTACCTACTACACTGAGCATCGATGAACCGATATTGTTACAACAAGTTTCGGAATACAACAGGCTGCTACTGGAAAGAGAAACAACGCTGGCCACAACACCCAGTGCCAATCCAATCGTTATCGGCCTTGAACTATCAATAAACAAACTTCGCAATGATATTCTGTCTAATCTAAAGAATATCCGGCAGACCTTTGCTGTATCTGTGTCTGAATTGGAAAAGAATAATCTTACCACAGAAAAGACAGTGCGTGGGATGCCTGGTGTACAAAAACGATTGCTTGAAATAAACCGGCAGCAAAAAATATTGGAGGAATTATATTCTTATTTACTCCAAAAGAAACTGGAAACTTCAATAGGTTCCGCTTCGACCATTTCGAGCATTCGCGTTGTAGAAAATGCTTATTCGTCAAATTTTCCGATTAGCCCAAGCAGGAAGAGTATCTACCTGATATCTGCATTTCTTGGACTTCTGATTCCCGTTGGGGTGATTTTCATAATGGATTACCTGAATGACAGGGTTCAGACTAAGACCGACGTACAAAAAGTCACCGATGCGCCAATTCTTGGAGAAATCGGGCATTCAGAGGAAACTCAAACATTGGTGGTTGGAAAAAATACCAGGAAAGTTGTTGCGGAACAATTCCGCATGATTCGAACCAACCTGGAGTATATCCTTCATTCAAAAAAGAAAATGGTATTAATGGTTACTTCATCCTTCAGCGGTGAAGGAAAATCATTCGTTAGTACAAATATTGCCGGAGTTATAGCATTGATGGGTAAGCGAACATTGATCCTTGAGTTTGATATTCGCAAACCAAAAATCCTTCATGGATTTGGTTTAAAGCGTTCAAAGGGAATTACCAATTTCCTGGTGGGAAATGAGAATATTGAGGAATTCCTTGTAAAACTACCGGGCTTTGATGACCTGTATGTAATTCCCTGCGGACCCGTTCCGCCTAACCCTGCTGAATTGTTGCTTGACCCCAAAGTAGATGCCTTGTTTGAATACGCGAAAGCGAATTTTGATGTGATTGTAATTGACACAGCGCCTGTAGGACTGGTAAGTGATGCGATCACGCTTGGCAAATACGCTGATGCAACGATCTATATCGTGCGGCATGATTACACTCAGAAACGCCAGGTCCAATTGATTGAAGATCTGTATAAGGAATCCAAGTTGCCGTCCATGTCCGTTGTGATCAACGATATTAAGATCAAATTGGGCTATGGAGGTTATTATGGCTACGGTGGATATGGTTACGGTTATGGATATGGGTATGGAAGAAGAAGCTCGCAGTATCAAAATGCTTCAGCTTATTATGGACTTGAAGCAAAGCCGAAGCTGAGCGTTCGCAAATGGTTAAAAAGATACTTCTAATGTAAAAGCTGTGAGCCATGAGCTTCGAGCTGCGAGCAAAAACTCAAAGCTCATGGCTCACAGCTCATGGCTATCGGATAAATAAGCAATGGCATTTAGTGCGGCAATTCATATCAGTACATACCCTTAAGAATATCACAACCCTGATGACCGGAACGGTCATCGCGGTCATTATTCCAATTATCGCTGCTCCGGTTTCAAGCCGCATATTCAACGCTGCCGATTACGGCATATTGGCTCTATATATGGCCATGAGCTCAATAATTGGCGTAATTGCGTATGCGCATTATCAGCATGGAATCCTATTGGAAAAAGAGGTCAACGATGCAAGGCAAATGGTTTGGTTCACCCTGTCCTTTTGCCTCGCAGTATCGATTCTCTGCGCTTTCGTGATCGGGTTTCTGTACCTGTTTACTGATATTATCAAAACAAGCACTGTTGGTTTATGGTACTTGTTTCTGCCGATTTCCATAATATGTATGGGCATTAACGGTTGCCTTTTACTATGGGCCAATCGGACGCAGCAATACAAATCACTTGCGACCAACCGTGTTCTTCAGTCCATCTTAACAGTAGTTATCCAAATTGGTCTTGGCCTATTAATTAGAAATGAAACCGGGTTGTTGGTTGGGTTCATTGGAGGACAGATGATCAGCGCCGGATTATTGATCTGGAGATTCTGTGTGGCTGGAGAAAACGGAATTGGAAATCCGAATGGATCTACATTCAAAAGATTTGCAATAAAATACAAAGGCCTTTTGTTTTTTTCCACCCCATCAGAATTCATGAATTCCCTGATCAATCAATCGCCTGTTTTCTTTTTGCAAAAATTCGCTGGTATATCGGCGGTAGGAAATTTTAATTTCTCCACACGGTTGCTTGGTTTACCTCAAACCCTACTCTCTACAGCAATCGTGGAGATCTTCCGTCAAAAAGCAACCGTAGAGTACAATAACTCTGAAAATTGCAGACCAATATTTGTAAAGACATTCAAAGCGCTCTCTCTTATTTCCGCTATCCCTTTCCTCCTGATATTTTGGTTTTCACCCGATGTGTTCGCCTGGGCTTTCGGCGAGCAGTGGAGAGAAGCGGGAGTAATTGCTCAAATCCTGGGGATCCTGTACCTGTTTCGATTTATTATCAGTCCTTTAACCTATGTATACACGATAGCAAGGCATTACAAGGAAGATTTTGTGATGCATATTGTATTGTTGGTGGTTACGATCGGTTCATTTTATTTAGCTAACTTGTGGCATGGGGATGGGAAAGAAATGATCCTGATCTATGCACTTTCTTACTCTGGAATTTATTTAATTTACCTCATAAGATCTTACCAACTTTCAAAAAGATAAATGAGCGATTTCGAGAAAAAATATTATGAACATTCAGGTTTTTGGGAAGAGGGAGTCTTAGAAGATTCAGAAAATCTTCAAAGGATTAATACTACTATTAATCTCATACCAAAGGACGTTCGTTCATTATTAGACGCAGGATGTGGCAATGGAATTTTCCTGAATACGCTTGCACAACGCAGACCGCACTTAGAAATGCACGGAATAGACCGGAGCGAAGATGCGCTTCAGTATGTAAAAGTGCCGAGGTCAATCGGAGATGTTACAGATATCAGGATTCCAGATCGAACTTATGATTGTGTAAGTTGTCTTGAAGTGATTGAACATATCCCCTATCCATATTATAAAAAGGCGCTTTCCGAATTAGCTAGAGTAGGAAAAAAATACTTGTTGATTAGCGTTCCCTACAATGAGGATCTCCTGGACGACAGCAATCAGTGTCCTGCTTGTAAATCGAGATTCAACGCTAATCTGCATTTCCGGTCTTATGATGTCGAAACCTTTATAAACTCATTTCGTGAATTTGGATATACCTGTTATGAGTACAAATTGGAAGGGCCAAGGAGGATGTATAAATTTCACAAAGAATACGTGAAACTATTTTATCCTTCGCATTACAAACAATGGAAGGCCCCTATTTGTGTTGTCTGTGGGTATGAAGACAAGGCTGCAGAAAAAATAGCTACAGTGGCAGAGCCCCGAGAAAGTTAGAGTTGAAGAATTGCAATTGCAGGAACGTTCATTTAAATCCATGATAACAGCCATCCCCAAACTCCTTTGGCCGAAAGAAACCAGGTATTATTGGATCATAGGAATTTTTGAAAGAAAGGGGAATTAATCCGTTACACTTACTTGCAAAAACCCAGATCCTGGGCATGTCACCCCGATTAAAATACCTACTTCTTAATCCGTTACGAATTCCGATCGTCTTGCTGATCCAGCTTCCGTATTTCCGGTTTATCCGGGAAACAACTTACATCACATTCGGAAGATGGTATCGCCATAAATTCCTCAATCGTGGAGGTAACCGTGATGCATATTGGCCAGTTGATTTCACGAGTAAAGTTGTCAATCCTGAAAACATTCTGATAGGTGTTGAAGTCTGTCCTGGCATCATGCAGGGCTGTTATATACAAGGTATTGGCAAAGTTTTTATTGGGGATTACACCCAAATCGGTCCAAAAGTTTCGATTATCAGTGGTAATCATGACCTATACGATTCCAGGATACATATTCCGGCAGAAGTGCGCCTCGGAAAGTACTGCTGGTTAGGAGCAGGGTCAACAATTCTTCCCGGCGTCGAACTTGGCGATTTCACGATTGTGGGCGCAGGCGCTGTTGTAACACGTTCGTTTTCTGAAGGCTATTGCGTAATTGGCGGAAATCCAGCAAGAGTTATCAAAAATCTCGAGAAAGAAAAATGTGTTGCCTATAAAAATGATGTAGAATATATCGGTTATATACCATCTGAACGTTTCGAGAAGTACAGGAAAAAGAAACTGAAGGTATAGCCTCCTAAAAACATAACTAACTAAATAACATTTCTGTTCATGGCGCTTCGCAATTTAATATCCAAGGTCCTTACTCTAGATTCGTATTTCTGGCTGGCCAGGAATTTAGGGAAGAAGAGTGAAAAGGGTTTTCATGAGATCAATGTTTTCAATGTATTCGATCTGCTTTCAAAGAAGCAGGTAAAATTTATTCAGATTGGTGCGAATGATGGACAACTGAATGATCCAATCTACCCGTACATCAAGCAGGGCAAATTCAAAGGGATACTTGTTGAGCCCTTACCACCACTTTTTGAAAAATTGAAACAAACTTATAAAGGAATCGATGGCCTCATCTTCGAAAATGTGGGAATAACGGATAGCGATGGAAATATGGGATTCTATTTCCTGCCGCCTGAATACAACGAACCTGATTGGCTGCAACAGATAGGCACATTTGATAAAAAAGCGATTGAACTTAATCTGGAAACCTTACCCCAGTTGGTTTCGAAAGTTCAGACAACAACTGTTGCAACTATTTCGCTGAATACTTTAATTAATAGAAATAAGGTAAAAGAACTGGATCTATTGATCATTGATGCGGAAGGATTTGAGTACAAGATCCTGAAACAACTGCAAGGACTCAAAGTAAAACCAGGTATTATCGTTTTCGAATGGGGTTGCATGGAGAAATTGGAGTATGATCTTCTAATAAAGTTATTAATTGATCAGGGATATGAGTTGTTCCAACATGACGGCGATATGTTAGCCCTTAAAAAATAAACAAACACCGAAATGAGCTTCAAAAACAAAGTTCTTTTAATTACAGGAGGTACAGGCTCCTTTGGTAACGCGGTATTAAAGAAGTTTCTCAATCTCGGATTGAAAGAGATTCGCGTGTTCAGTCGCGACGAAAAGAAACAGGATGATATGCGGTTGGAATACAAAAACAACCTGATAAAATATTATATCGGAGATGTCCGAGATTTTTCGAGTATACAGAGTGCAAGTATCGGCGTCGATTATATATTCCATGCCGCTGCACTCAAACAGGTACCTTCCTGCGAGTTCTATCCAATGGAAGCAGTTCGTACGAATATTATTGGTGCAGAAAACCTTTTGCAGGCTGCCTGGCAAAATGAAGTACAGAGAGTAGTAGTACTAAGTACAGATAAAGCAGTTTATCCAATCAACGCAATGGGCCTTTCCAAGGCAATGATGGAAAAACTCATGGTTGCAAAATCACGTTTGTTGGAAAATACTCCTCGCGTTTTTTGTGCAACCCGTTATGGGAACGTGATGGCTTCCCGGGGATCAGTAATTCCCCTTTTCATAAAACAGATTAAAGAAGGGCATCCAATCACGATCACTGAACCTAGCATGACTCGTTTTATGATGTCGCTGACTCAGTCTGTAGAATTGGTTGAGTTTGCATTCAACAATGCAAAGCCTGGTGACATCTTTGTTCAAAAATCTCCTGCAAGCACGGTAATGGACATTGCACTCGCGCTCAAGGATATATTTGAAGCAGACAATAAAATAAAGATCATTGGTATCCGCCACGGCGAGAAGATTTATGAAACGCTTTGTACCCGTGAAGAAATGGGTAAGGCAGAAGACCTCGGCGGATATTACCGCGTACCTGCTGACGTAAGAGACCTGAACTATTCAAAATATTTTTCCGAAGGAGAAAAGGAGCAGGAATCCATTGACGACTATAATTCCAATAATACACGTCGATTGAATCTTGAAGAGACCAAAGAGCTGCTACTCAATCTCGACTATGTGCAGGAAGAGCTAAAGACAAGCAGAGAGAAAGTATGACCATTTTAGTTACAGGAGCTAATGGGTTCATTGCAAAAAATTTATTGGCTGTTCTCGAAAGAGATAGCCAAAACCAATTGCTCAAGGCTGATCGGACTACAAGTGCCGAAGAGCTCGCGGCAATGTTGAAGAAGGCAGATGTCGTAGTGCATCTTGCTGGAGAAAACCGTCCCACAGATCCGTCCGCGTTCAAGAAAGTAAATACTGATCTCAGCGCATATATTCTCGAAACGCTGGAGAAGAATAAGAAGCCCTACAAATTGTTGTATTCCTCATCAACACAGGCAGCATTGGATAATGAATACGGAAGAAGTAAGAAGGAAGCAGAAGAGGTTTTGAAAAAAGGAGTGAAGAATGGAAATGCGGTGATCTTTCGCTTTCCCGGCGTGTTTGGTAAGTGGTGCAGACCGAACTACAATTCAGTTGTCGCTACTTATTGTTATAATTTAGCCAACAACCTGCCAATCGAAGTTCGTGACCGCGAATATAAGTTGACCCTGATGTATGTAGATGATGTGGTAAAGATCTTGACCGATCATATTCAAGCTCCGACTACCAGCGAAAGAGTAATCACAGCAAGTATTGAACCCGTATACGAGATCACACTAGGTAAACTTGCAGACAGCATTCAAAGTTTCAAGGACAATCGCAATACTTTCTTTCTCCCCCAGGTGGGAGATGCATTGCAGAAGAAGCTTTATTCAACTTACCTGACTTATTTGCCAGAGAATGCATTTGACTATGCACCTGTTCTTCGCACTGATGAAAGAGGTTCATTGTTTGAATTGTTGAAAACAAATGCCGCAGGGCAGATCTTTGTTTCAAGCACTAAACCAGGCATCACAAGAGGCAATCATTTTCATCACACAAAAACAGAAAAATTTTGTGTGGTGTATGGAAAGGGGTTGATCCAATTCAGAAAAATTGGAACTGAAGAGGTGATTGAATACAAAGTTGAAGGAGAAGATCCAAGGATCGTTGATATTCCTCCCGGCTATACGCATAATATCAAGAATACGGGCGAAACAGACATGATTACTTTGTTTTGGGCAAATGAGATCTTCGACCCGCAAAACCCCGACACTTACTTCGAGAAAGTTTAAACAATGTCAAAACTAAAAGTCATCACCGTAGTTGGAACAAGACCAGAACTCATACGGCTGTCGCGAGTTATCGCCCGCCTGGATGAATCCAAGGCTATTGAACACGTATTGGTTCATACCGGGCAGAATTACGATTACGAACTGAACCAGATCTTTTTCGATGACATGAAGATCCGCAAGCCGGATTATTTTCTCAATGCAGCTACAGGAAGCCCCTCTGGTACAATTGGACAGATCCTCATCGCGATAGATAATTTATTAAATGATATAAAGCCTGATGCATTTTTGGTATTAGGAGATACGAACAGTTGTCTTTGTGCCATTCCCGCCAAGAAAAAACATATTCCGGTCTTTCATATGGAAGCCGGCAACAGGTGTTTTGACCAACGGGTTCCGGAAGAAACAAATCGAAAGATCGTTGATCATGTAAGCGATATCAACCTGACCTATTCGGATATTGCAAGAGAATATCTGCTGCGGGAGGGTATACCACCGGATCGGGTTATTAAGACTGGCAGCCCAATGTTTGAAGTGCTGCACTATTATCTTGATCAGATAAAGAAAAGTCCGATCCTTAAGCAACTGGGGCTTGAAAAAAATAAATATTTCCTGGTGAGCAGTCATCGGGAAGAGAATATAAACAATGAGAAGAACTTTACGCGCTTGATCGAGGTGCTGAAGAAATTAAATGAAGTACACAAGCTTCCGGTAATTGTCTCAACTCATCCGCGTACCTCGAACATGTTAAAAGAAAAAGGGATTGTATTGTCTGAAGCTATTCGTTTTCTAAAACCCTTTGGCTTCAGCGATTATATTAACCTGCAAATGAATGCAAGGGTAGTGCTGTCGGATAGCGGTACCATTTCTGAAGAATCTTCAATTCTTGATTTTCCCGCATTGAATATCCGCGAAGCGCATGAAAGACCTGAGGCAATGGAAGAAGCTGCAGTGATGATGAGTGGCTTGCAACCAGAACGAGTGCTTCAATGCATCGCAGATCTTGATTCCGGAAGTAGTAAACGAGTACTCGTTAAGGATTATTCGATGCCAAACGTTTCGGACAAAGTAGTTAAAATAATTCTATCCTATACGGATTACGTGAAGCGGGTAGTATGGAGTGAATCCTAATTGAATTATGATCCGGCTATCTCCAAAGATCGATATTACCCTCAATTGTCCGTCCTGCGAAACTTCCCTGGCTCCGCATAGTTGGAGCCATACGGGAATGCGTGTCGTCTTTGAAAACCGTTGCCCGAATTGCGAACTCGAATTCTTTGCGGAGGCGCCAATCAACAGTGGATTGTTTTATCCTGGCATGCTTGATGCAAATACGGGGAAGAGAATTGACAAACTTCCATTTGACAACTGGTATCTTAACGGACTTGTTACCGCTTATAAAAACAGGACAGACGAGGATGTAAGTATCAAGGTTATCGAAAATAAAAAACTGGGGTCCAGACCAGTTTTGTTGTTGAATACTGTCGATGCGACTTATGGCCATGCATTGTATGAATTGTTCAATGCGAGCTATTACCTCAACAAGAAGGAATTCGATCTTGTTATCATCGTACAAAAAAATCTGGCCTGGTTGGTTCCCGATGGCGCTGCACAGGTATGGATCGCAGATATTTCTTTTGGTAAAGCGCAGAATTGGCTCAATGGTATGGATCGTGCGGTGAAACCATTGTTAGCCGGTTGTAACGAGATCTTTGTTTGCAAGTCTTTCGTGCAAGCGGATTCCACTGATTTCGATATTCAGGATTATACACGTGTTGCTCCATTTCCTCTTGAGGAATGGGACAAGCGTCTTTCAAAGCCTGTTGTCACTTTTATCTGGCGTACGGATCGCTTTTGGAGAAAAATATTGCCAGGAATAATTAATAACCGGTTTACGCGAAAGTTATTTCCCGGCTTGATCAACCGCCTAAGCAATCATTTCCAATTCAGGTGGATTCTTAAGATTCAGCCGGGCAGTAAAAAAGGAAATACCTGAAATTGATTTTGCAATTGCTGGAATGGATGAACCCAAGCCCCCAATACCGGATTGGATCAAGGATTTGAGATATCCGACCCATAATGATGACACGGCACGACAGCAACTAAAACGTTATGCGGATAGTCACCTGGTGTTAGGTTGTAACGGTTCTTCACTCTTATTGCCCGGATGCCTGGCAGGAAGTGTAATTGATATCGTGCCGGGAGATCAATGGGCTGTTTCGGCCGGAACATTTCCATTCCGATTAACCAGCATTGGTGATATGCACTATCGCTATGTGTTGTTGCCCGAAGAGATTACTATAAAAAGATTGGTAAGCATTGTGGTATCGATATTGCGCGACAGATCCTATGTCGAATTGCAAACCTCGCCTCCATGGCGGGATCATAATAGCCAGTTGAAACCTTATGCATGGAGCGAACAGCGCATCCGTGCTTTTAATGTCTCTAATAATTTTTCTTCAGGGAAAGGACTTATTACAATACCCAAATCTTCTGACGCCTGATGTTTGTGATACTTGACTATGGAGTAGGTAATCTTGCTTCCATTCAAAATATGTTGAAAAAAGCAGGTGTTGCCGCAACTATCAGTGGTAAAGAAGATGATTTGCGTAATGCTACCAAATTACTCCTGCCTGGTATGGGTCATTTTGATAACTGTATGCAAAAATTGAATGCGTCGGGTTTGCGTCCAATTGTTGAAAAGAAAGCATTTGAAGAAAAGATTCCTGTTTTGGGTATTTGTGTCGGACTACAGATGTTCATGGAAGGAAGTGAAGAAGGTAATGAAAAAGGACTAGGATGGTTCAAAGGACAAACCATTCGCTTCAAACCCGAGAAGATGAAGACGAATGAGAAGATTCCTAATATGGGTTGGTTAGAGATCAATGCATGTAAACCTTCATCCATGCTGAAAGATCTTGACCAGGCCCGTTTTTATTTCGCACATTCTTATCATGTAGATCCCGTTGATGATTCGATAGCATTGATCAAAGCAGACTATGGATATCCTTTTACCGCAGCTGTCGAGAAAGATAATTTGGTAGGAGTACAATTCCATCCTGAAAAAAGTCATCGGTTTGGAATGCAGATCCTGAAAAACTTTGCTACCCGCCTTTCATGAGAAGATCACGTGTAATACCTGTTCTTTTATTAAAGGATGGCGGGCTGGTGAAGACAAAAAAATTCAAGAATCCCACTTATGTAGGCGATCCCATCAATGCGGTTAAGATCTTTAATGAAAAAGAGATCGATGAGATTGTGATTCTTGACATAGATGCCACGCGATTGAAAAGGCCGCCAGACATGCGCCAGGTCAGGGAAATCGCCGGCGAAGCTTTTATACCTTTGGCATATGGAGGTGGTATTACCAATGTAGAACAGGTGAAGGAATTGTTTTATATAGGTGTTGAAAAAGTTGTTTTCAACTACACGGCATATATGAAACCGGACGTGATTACAGAGTCGGCAAAGTTGGTGGGAAGTCAAAGTGTGGTTGCATCTATCGATGTTAAAAAAAACCTATTTGGAAAATACAAGGTTGCTGTTAAGAACGGAACTGAAACAATTAAACCTGACTTACTTAATTACGTCAAACAGATGCAGGATATTGGCGCAGGAGAGATTTTTTTAAATGTAATTGACAGGGATGGGATGTATATGGGTTATGATCAGGAACTGGTGAAGATGATAAGTCCGGAGATCAATATCCCATTGATCATTTGTGGAGGTGCTGCTTCATTGGATGATTTCAGACAGGCAATAAGAAATGGCGCTTCCGCAGTTGCTGCCGGAAGCTTTTTTGTTTTTCAGCGGCCACACAATGCGGTATTAATTAGCTATCCATCCCAACAAGAGTTGCATAATAAAGTATACCAGTAAAAGTGAATAAGGAATCGTATGAGGTATATTAAAAATATCTTCGTTTTCTTGCTGTCGCTGGCAGGATGGAATGAGTTGAATGCTCAATCCGAGGTTAAAGCCAGCATGAATAAGAGCGGTTTACTGGAAATAAGAAATGGACTGCTTGGTATTGTAGTTCCGCCAGAAGGGCCAATTTCAGCCGGAGATAAAGTTATCGCGCCTATTCAATCCATTATTTATTCAGACAATTCCTACTCTGATAACACTCCTAATTACCTGGTTACACCCGGCAAACTCGCATCAGGTAAAGTGACCATTATTAAAAATACAAGTGAGCAAGTTTCTGTTGAGATCGCATATCGATTTACCGGAAAAGTTTTCACGTTAAAGAAAAAAACCTCGAAGGGACCTCCGCCGGGAAATGGTTATTATATCTGCACAATCACTGTGGACAAGGGAAGAAAAACTTTGATGGTTCAGGAGGAAGCGGATGTTGAGATCGCGTACAAGTATAGAATTAGTACTGGATTGTTACCCGACCAGGCACGCTACCGTGGATGGGGATCTCACACGGTAGAGGCGGGAAAGGAACCGGATGGCAAAGTCTACAGGCCGGAAGAGACACGCGGCTATCCATTGGATGCAACTATGGATATTGATTACAAAGTTCCATTCACGCATCGGAAACTTATTTTTTGGGAACCTGCAGGGGGCGAATACAATTCTGGTAGATACTGGCAATTCTATAACTCAAAAGCCGCTTCTTCGGCTAACCTTTTCGGTTATTTTCAGGGACCGCCTTCCAAATTAATAGGAGGAGGAGGAATTGGTCCAGCACTGCAAGTATGGCCAGAAGACCAGGTGAGCAAGGAAAAGCTGGCAGCTGAAATTGTCATTGATATAAATATGCAGTGGCCATTGGATTGGTGGTATAAAAGAAAAAGGTATCAGTACGGAATTTTTATCAGCACCAAACGTGACTTGCTTTCACCGGAAAAAATTCAACCGATTGCACTTGAGATGAATCGGGTCTCTGGTCTTGGAGCAGTAATCAAAAAATATGCTACTGACCCGGTTACGCTGGTACCATCTTTTTATAAGGGCGCCATTTATATGCCTGCCAACCAAATGACGCTATTCAGAAATAATATTGGTGCAGACCAGAATTTTTATCTGCAGATGTGCGCAACTGAATCATTGTACAAGCCGATTTGGGATGCCTGGCGTTTTCCTGATTCGGCAAAATCATTACTTAAACAGTTGCTGGCGCTGGAACCAATGTTTATAGAACAGTACACAGTGAAAGAAGGAACCTACACCAATGCATTCCGTTATTGGAAAGGAGCTCGAATGTTCAAACTCTATGGCTTGTCCGCTTCCTGTCTTCTGCTCGAACCATCGATCACGATATCCGACGGCGATAAGAAAAGGCTTGAACAGCTCATAGGCTTAATGGCAAGAATTGTATGGGACGATAACAATGTTCCAATGTGGGATAGTGCCGGTGTGAACATGGGGCCGGCTAATATGGAATTTCAATACAGGAATAATGCAAGAGTATTTTTTGCATTGCTTCTTGCCAATGATCCCGAATTTAAGAATCGTGCAAAACAAATCGTGGATGCGACCGCCAAAGATATTCAGTCACTTATTTTCCCAAGCGGGCATTCATTTGGGAGTCCGCATTACATGCAGCCCGCAATTGATCCTACTCTCTTTACAATATTGCAATTGAGACAGGCCGGACTGACACGAGACGATCAATGGGCAACGCTCCTGAAAAAATTTGCCGGCTTTTGTACTTCCTTACTCACACCACCTTCCGTGAGATTTGCCGGTAATCGCAAGCTCATAAGTTTCGGAGACGGTTCAGAAGAAAGCGCAGCGACTTTTGGATTGCTCGCTGCTATTTTCAGGTATAGTGACAAGACAATTAGCGAGCAAATGATGACGGCTTTTCATAAGGGCCCGGCCAGAACGAGTTTTGCCGGTCCGATCATGTTAGCCGTCGATATGAAGGCTATTCCTGAGCGGGCTTCTCTTACTTTATCAAATTCAAATTATCCAGGTTATTTATCGCATTTCCGGTCTGCACCGAATACTGATCAGGAAAGTGCACTTTGGTTTCTCAATGGAGATGAATACTACGATCACCGCAATGATGATGCTGGTGAAGTTGCCATTTATGCACTGGGTGCTCCCTTGTCTTTAAGCAGGAGTTCTTTCTATTATCCATCGGCACAAGATGGCCGCATTCGATCATTGGTAGTACCTGAAAAATTGTTTCCTGAGTGGAATAAAGGCAAGCAACCAATCGAAGGAAGATCTATTACCAATCGCACCTGGCCAGGCTCTTCATTATTGGAATTTGCAAACTTTGGTAGAGTAAGCTATTCTTCTGCTTCGATGCAAGCTGAAGGAAAAATCTGGCGTCGAAACGTTTCAGTGATTATGTTAGACGATAAAACTCCTGCATATATTTTTTATGATAGTGTTTCAGGCAATGAAAATAATATCTGGAGCATGATGATGATGAGTGAAGGAGTCGTGAATACGCCAGTTGGTTCGGTAACTGCTGAAAGGCGGATGCATAATGCCCGCGACTTGCAGCAGTTGCCTTCGGCTGCGCCTGAAAAAACGATTTCCGCCGGATGGAACCGATTCTTATTTACAGGTCAGCGCTGGAAATTGCATCCATCGGGTGGAATAGATTGGTATCTATACACAAATTCTTCGAAGCCAATCAATTTTACATTGGCGCATTGGGGTACAGCTTTTCAAAATGGGCCGGAACTGGAAGAATTCAAAAAAACAAATGGGAGGGATTACACAGAGGAACAACAGATCATTCGTCTTCAGAGCAACCAACCTTTCTTTACGATACTGATTCCTTTCAACAAAGGAAAGGATACTTACGGTAAGAGTATAACCACCGCTTCAGCCGGCAAAATGAAGATTAAGACAGATGAAGGTGAATGGACGATTGCAAAGGAAGGTTATATCATGATTGGAAAGGATAAAGAAATAGTTACGTTGAACAACGGAAACAAAAAGATTGCCAATGGAACTCTTACCCTGGAAGGAGGGACAATGCTCGTCGAAGGCAATGCAAAGGAGCTTAAAGTAAGGGTACACGGGAACAGTGGTAGCAGGAAGATAACTGTGGCAAACAAATCGCTCGTATACTCCGGAAAAAATAACGGCACCACCGTTACGAACACATCAAAGGGTACGATCATAACGATCAATTATAAGAGCAATAGTAAAGAACTTTCACCAGGGCAACAGGGTTACACGGAATATCTTTTCATGGTGAAAAAGTAAAATAATCAGATTAAAGACATGGTGTTAAGTAAAACTGATCCGGCATATCGTCAATGTTCGGTTACGGTGATGGATAATATTGCCGATGAGGATATCTCTTTCGACGAAAATGGTATCTGTAATTATTATCACGATTATAAAAAAGTTGAAGCGAATGGACTGTTTAGGGGTGAAGCTGGAAAGGCAAAGTTGGCAGGATTTCGTAAACAGGATTAAGGAAAATGGAAGAGGAAAACCTTATGATTGTTTGATTGGATTAAGCGGAGGAGTTGACAGCACTTATGTGGCATGGTTGGTTAAATCTCATGGACTTGCGACCGCTTGCGGTTCACCTAGACAATGGATGGAATTCTGAGCTTGCAGTGAAGAATATTGAGAATATTATCAGCAAGCTGGGAATTGATCTTTATACACTGGTGGTGAATTGGCAGGAGTTTAAGGATATACAACTGTCTTACCTGAAAGCATCGGTAGTTGACATTGAAGTGGTAAGCGATCACGCGATTTTCGCTACGATGTATAAACTGGCCAAGGAGAAAAATATCGGGTATATCATCAGTGGACAGAATATCGTTACCGAACATATCATGCCTTCTTCCTGGTTATACAAAAAAATGGATTTTGTAAACCTGAAGGATATTCATAGCAAATTCGGGACGGTTAAATTGAAGACTTATCCCACTTTTGATTTCAAGAAATACGTTTATTATTCTTCGGTATTGCAATTGTTACCGTTCTATATTCTGGACTATGTTGACTACAACAAGAAAGCTGTGAAGGAATTCATTTCAAAAGAACTCAATTGGAGGGATTACGGCGGGAAACATTATGAATCTATTTTTACTAAGTTCTATCAAGCATATATTCTTCCTGAAAAATTCAAAATCGATAAAAGAAAAGCGCATTTATCAACCTTGATTTGTTCAGGACAAATGAGCAGACAGGAAGCGATTCACGAATTAGAGAAACCGATTTACGATCCTGAAGAGTTAAAGGCGGATAAAGAATATGTTTTGAAAAAATTTGGCCTTACAGAAGCAGAGTTTGATGCGGATTATGAAATTGCCGGTAAGAAAACATACGGATTTCAAAACAGACGCACAGCTTAAGGAAAGGTACATGAGTCTTCTGAAGAAAACTGAAAAGATCAGACGGTTAATCAAACCAAGAAAGTAAGACCAAAACGCAATCCGGAACAGTCGGATGCAAATGAATCTAAATAATGAGAAAACTAACTTCTTATTCCAAAGTTCAGGGCTGGATTGGCTCAATTGTAAGATGCAGAATCGCATTTAATCGAACCAAAAAAAACGGCACTGCGAAATTGCTGAATGTGGGTTGTGGACCTTATCCAAAACCAGAATTTATTAATCTCGACTATAGTTGGAATCCGAATATTGATATTTGTTGGGATATTACGAAGAAGCCCTACCCTATAGAGTCAGAGTCTCTTGAAGGAATCTATACCGAGCATTGTCTCGAACATATCGAGTTCAAGGATATGAAAGAGAATCTAAAGGAATTCTATCGCTTGTTGAAGCCGGGAGGAGTTGTCAGGATTGTGATGCCTGATGGAGAAATATACCTGGATATTTATCAAAGGAGGAAGCAGGGAGAGTACAGAGTTAATGCCTTTTGAAGAAGGATATATATCGCCCATGGCTCGTATTAATGGAATATTCCGGAATCATGGACACCGATTTATCTATGATTTTGAAACGATGAAGCGTCTGATGGAAGAGGTGGGTTTCAAAAGTATCAAGAAATGCTCGTATCGAAACGGCACTGATCAGCGACTGTTGATCGACCAGGAATGGCGTTCACCGGAATCACTCTATGTAGAAGCCATAAAATAAATTAATTCCTGAAAAATCCTAACTCTTAACTGCGGCAATCAAATGACAAAGAATATTAAGTTTGGAATTGTTGGATGCGGGCGAATTGCTCAACGACACGCCGAGCATATTCATTCAAGAGGAGAGCTGGTTGCTGTTTGCGATATCGATCAGGAAAAAGCTGATGCGCTTGCGAAAAAATACAATGCAAAAGCGTATTACAGCATTGATGATTTGTTGGCTGGAGAAAAATCCCTCGATGTACTATCTATTTGTTCCCCCAATGGACTTCATGCTGAACATGCGATTAAAGGATTGAAGGCAGGAGTACATGTCCTTTGCGAAAAACCAATGGCTCTCACCGCACAGGATTGCGGAGAAATGATCAAAGCTGGCGAGCGTACCAATAAGCGCTTATTTGCAATCAAACAAAACCGATTCAATCCACCGGTTGAAGCGGTGAAGCGGATAATAGATGAAGGAAAATTGGGAAAGATCATGAGCGTTCAATTAAGCTGTTTCTGGAATCGCAATCCGGATTACTATCATAATTCCTGGAAAGGAACGAAAGATCTTGATGGCGGCACCTTGTTTACGCAATTCAGCCATTTCGTCGATCTTTTATATTGGTTGGTTGGGGATGTGAGAAATGTTCATGCTTATATTGGAAATTTTGCACATAAAGGAATTATTGAGTTTGAAGATACAGGAGTGGTTATTCTTGAATTTACGAACGGAGCATTGGGGACGATAAACTATACGGTAAATAGTTACCAAAAGAATATGGAGGGTTCGTTGACTTTATTTGGGGAGAAAGGAACGGTGAAGATTGGAGGTCAATACCTCAATGAATTAGAGTATCAGCAAATAGAAGGATACAAGATCGAAAATTTACCGGAAGGGAATAGGGCAAATAATTATGGCAATTACCAGGGGAGCATGAGTAATCACGATAAGGTTTACGATAACCTTATTGAAGTATTGCAAAATAATGCGGCGATATCCACAAGTTCTTTTGAAGGTTTGAAAACCGTAGAGATCATTGAAAAAATATACAGGGCTGCGGTGCCGGTAGAAATGAAAAATTAAACTGGCGTGCACAACAAAGTAAAATGCATTGTTCATTTTTTGCCTGTCGAAAAATATCCGCCCGCAATCAATTTTCTTAAAATACTGGCTGCAGATAAGGAATTGGAAATTCACCTGGTTACGGTGAATCAGGAAAACGGAAAGAAGAAACTTGAAATACCTGGCGTCAGGATTCATCGGTTTGGAGCAATAAAGAGGGAAAGGTCATCCCTGTCGAGAATAATCTTTTATATTGGTTTTTTCTTGCGAACACTTTTGCTTCTTATCCGCATTAAGCCAGGTTCTTTACTTTATTACGAAAGTATATCAGCCGGCGCACCTTGTATTTATAAGAAATGGTTTAATAAATCCTGCCGTTTGTTTATTCACCACCACGAGTACAAGAGTCCGAAGGAATTGAATTCCGGAATTTTCTTTAATCGTTGGGTTTACAGGATCGAGAAATCTGTTCTTAAAAAGGCCGAATGGGTTTCGCATACGAATGAAGACCGCATGCGATTTTTTTTGAATGATATGGGAAAGGATGCACCAACAGCAAACTCATATCCTACCCAATCATCCGCCCGGCGATTTTGGCAAGTATGCAAAGGATTCAAAGGCTGATCGGAAGAAACGGCCAGTCGGTATTGTTTACATCGGCGCTTTAAGTGTGGATGAGTTTTTTTTAAAAGAAATGGCCACCTGGGTCGTTTCAAATCCTACGAACTGTTATTGGGATATTTATAGTGATAATTGCCAGCCCGAAGCATTGGCTTACCTGAAAGGATTGAATGCACCCAATATTTCGTTTAAAGGAGGTGTTGAGTATAGTGAATTGTCAAAAATCCTTCCAAACTATACAGTGGGTATCATATTGTACACAGGTCATATCCCCAACTATGTTTACAATGTTCCGAATAAATTGTTTGAGTATCATGTATGTGGATTGGATACCTGGTTTCCTGATCACATGATCAGTTGTCATGCATTAGATAAGCCAGGCAGTTATCCAAAAATAATCGGGCTTGATTTTGAAGCGCTGGAGAAACAATCGTTGGAAAAATTGGTTTGTGCTGAAGGATTGCCTTATCTGAAGAATGAATTTATCGCTGAGAAGACTTATCAACCATTAATTCGGGCCTTTACCAATTAATCAACACGTTATTCCCGCGAAAGCGGGAACAACCAATCAACCAGTCAACCTTCAGAAGACAATGCCGACCAACCAACCTATTTCTACGAAAGTGTAATTAAGGACGATGTTATTTTCGGGAAAGATGTCAGGGTGATCAAACCGGTCAACCTTTATGGCTGTAAGATTGGTGACAATTGTTTTATCGGACCCTTCACGGAAATTCAGAAGGAAGTTACTATTGGGGATCGCACGAAGATCCAATCTCATACATTTATTTGCGAATGGGTGACGATCGGTAATGATTGCTTTATCGGACACGGTGTGATGTTTATCAATGACCCCTTTTTGTCAGGTGGACCTGCCCGTGGTGATAAAACAAAATGGCGTCCCGTTCAAATTGGAAATGATGTATCCATAGGTTCCAACGTTACTATCATGCCGGTGAAAATATGCGACCATGCAGTGATAGGAGCAGGAGCTGTTGTAACAAAAGATATAACCACACCTGGAATTTATGCTGGAAATCCCGCGCGACTACTCAAAGCCCTATAAAGGGTACATGAAGATCCCTTTTGTTGATCTGTATGCCCAATACAAGTCAATTCAACCCGATATTGATTCTGCAATTGCCGGAATTATCAGGGAGACGGCCTTTATCGGCGGCAAACCGGTTAAGGATTTTGAAGAAAAGTTCGCTGCATTGTACGGAGTAAAACATGTGATTGCCTGTGGAAACGGCACCGATTCGCTATATATTATTATGAAGATGTTGGGTATTGGCGAGGGTGATGAGGTGATCACCGTAGCCAATAGCTGGATTTCGAGTTCTGAAACAATTACGCAAGCAGGCGCTCGCCCTGTTTTCGTTGATATTGATCCGGTATATTTTAGTATAGATGAAAACAAATTGCGGGCAGCCATCAATCCACGTACAAAAGCGGTGATCGCCGTTCATCTTCAAGGGCAGATCTGCGCGATTGATGCTATCGAACAAATCTGTAAAGAAAATAGAATTCATCTTATTGAAGATTGTGCGCAATCGCATTTTTCCGAGCTAGACGGGATAAGAGCCGGTCTTCGCGGAATAGCTTCATCTTTCAGCTTTTATCCGGGAAAAAACCTTGGTGCATATGGCGATGCGGGATGTATGGTCACGAATGACGATGATCTTGCGGTTAAACTTCGTATGTATGCCAATCATGGTGCATTGAAAAAACATCATCACCAGATCGAAGGAATTAATAGCAGGCTTGACAGCATGCAGGCTGCAATTCTCAGCGCAAAACTTCCTTACATACTAGAATGGACGGAAGCACGCATTCGTAACGCAGCATTATACGATCAGCATTTAGCTGGAATCGACGAAATAATTATTCCCGCAGTTCGGCCAAACAGCAAGCACACCTATCATCTTTATGTGCTTCGGGTGAAGAGAAGAGAAGATTTGATAGAATGGTTAAAACAAAAAGGAATTGAAACCTTCATTCATTATCCAACTCCATTGCCCGCCTTACCCTGTTATAAATATCTCGGCCATCGTCCTGAAGACTTTCCGGTATCAACGGCTTGTCAACCAGAGATACTTTCCATCCCACTTTATCCTGAAATGACCGAAGAGATGATTGCCTACGTGAGTGATTCAATCCGTTCTTTTTATAAACAATAATGGTCCTGCGAAACAAAGTGATCCTGGTTATTTCGCCACAGGAATGGGGAAAGATGTTGTTATCCAAACATCATTATGCCCTGGAACTCGCAAGAGCAGGCAATATTGTTTATTTTCTGAACCCTCCGGATGTTACAGGTCAATTACCGTTCAATTCTATAGTGACCGAGCAGAGCAATTTGAATAGCAATTTGTTTATGATAAGGCATCGACTTTACTTCCCCTATATTTTGAAGTTCAAGGCGATTTCAGTTTTTCATGTATTGATGAAGCCACATGTTAAACGCATCCTGAAAAAGATTGGCAAGAAAGTGGACATACTTTGGTCTTTTGACCTTGGTAATCTTTATCCTTTTCGCTTGTTTCCCGACGATATGCTTAAAGTATTTCATCCTGTTGATGAACCTTTAACCAAACAAGCGATCATCGCGGCAGATGGCGCACGTATTCTTTTTTCGGTAACACAGGAAATTCTGAACAAGTACAAGGCTTATAACGTTCCCCTTGAATTTGTGAATCATGGCGTAAGTGAGGATTTTCTCGCATCCCTTCCGCAAAACCATTATCAACCAGCACAGGCTGTAAAGGTTGGATACGCCGGGAATATGTTGAGGCCGGATATGGATCGCGCAACCCTGCTTACGATTATCCGGGATAATCCAAAAATTGAATTTCATTTTTTCGGGAGCTACCAGGCAAAGGATACCAATATCGGCGGTGATGAAAGTGAATCGGCTCAAGTATTCATTAATAATTTGAAAGATGCTCCAAATGTAAGGCTGCATGGTGTACTAAACCAGCAGCAGTTGGCTGCAGCTTACGCAGCTATGGATGCCTTTCTTGTTTGTTACGATATCAACAAGGATCAGAGTAAGGGTACCAATTACCATAAATTGATGGAATACCTGGCAACAGGCCGCGTAATTATTTCAAACAATATAACAACGTATAACGATAAGCCGGAACTGATCATGATGACAAAAGAGCGGGAGAATAATGATTCCCTGCCAGCATTGTTTAAATCCATAATAAACAATATTGCAGATTATAATAGCGCGCCATCGCAGGATACACGAAGAAGATTCGCATCTGCCAATACTTATTCCAGGCAATTGAGTCGAATTTCAGAGTTATTGGAACCTTATTTGAAGAATTAATCGAAAGCCAGGATCTGTCTACGCATCAGGCAAAATTAGATCAAGTAATGAAGAGAAAACCAAAAGTGGATTGGTTTATCAGTCACCCTATACAATACTTCGCACCCCTATTCGCCAAATTGGATAAGGTTATTGATCTGCACGTCCACTATTATTCAGATGTGAGTGTAAAAGGTAAAGTGGATTATGAATTTGGAACTGAAGTTAAATGGGATATACCCCTTCTGAAAGGGTATAAGCACAGTTTTTTGCCCAATTGGTCAAAGAGTCAATCAATGCACTCCCGTTTTCGCGATGCTTTCAATCCACGGATAATAAAGAAAATATTTAAGAGTAATGCTGATATAATAATTGTGAATGGATGGAGCTATGCCAGCGATTGGTTGGTTATCCTTGCTGCAAAACTGGCTGGGAAAAAACTTTGGTTGCGCGCAGAAACGCCAATGAACCAGGAGCAGCGAAAAAGCAAAAAGGTACGATTCATTAAGAAACTATTGCTGGGTAAAATCGTGTTTCCTTTTTTCGCCCATAAGTGCATGTACATCGGTACGGAGAGTCGAAAATTCTTTGAGCATTACAAGGTAGATCCTGAAAGACTTGTTTTTACTCCATATGCTGTAGACAATGATTTTTTCCAAAATTCCTATTGGGATATTCCGGAAGCAGTTTTGAGGAAGGACCTCGGCATTCCCGAGGACAAAAAGGTCATTTTATACAGCGGGAAATACATTGATAAGAAGAGGCCATTCGATCTATTGGAAGCGTTTCGTCGCCTCAATAACGAGGACTATTACCTTATAATGGTCGGTGAAGGAATGCTTCGAAAGGAAATGGAATCATTCATTGCAGAGAACAAGTTGACAAATGTTAAACTAACTGGTTTTGTAAACCAGGGAGAGATTCCGGCCTACTATAAGATCGCCAATGTATTCGTAATGTGTTCCGGTGTGGGCGAAACCTGGGGATTGTCTGTAAATGAGGCAATGATTTTTGGAACGCCTTTGCTGGTGTCGCGAACCAGTGGTTGCAGCGTTGATCTCGTGAAGGAGGGCTATAACGGTTTCGTTTTTCCTGAAGGCGATATTGAGGCATTAAGAGATCGCCTTCTTGCTTTGTTGGAAGAAGATGGCTTCAGAAAGGAAATGGGACTCGTATCAAGAAGGGTTATCAAGGATTTTTCTATTGATGCACTTGCGGCGCGATTTAAACTTGCGTTGGAGAAAGAATTACCAAACTAGTCCTGTTCAAAAATATGACCCGTGTTCATTGCAAGGTGCCTAAATCGGGGTTGGGAAATCAGTTGTTTCCGATAATCAAGGCGCATGTTTTTGGTGCCCTTAATAATTTGCCGGTTGTAGTGACCGGCTACAGGCAATTCAAAATAGGTCCCTACCTGCGTGGTGAAAAATCAAAAAGGAATTATTCAAACTATTTCAGGTTTCAGAAAAATATTGTTTTAGCCTGGTTTGAACAACAATCAATTCAATCCTTAACTAAGCAAGGATTGACAGCAGAACCGCCGGTTGTACATTTAAAGGAAGCAGACAAAAAAAAGGGTGTATATCTTTTCTCGGAGCATCCACACTATCATGATTATTTTTCTGGCCTGCGCGAAAACCGCGACGAAGCTCAAAGACAATTGAATAATGTATTAAGAAAAGAGATTGTTGAACAAGTTGCTTTAAAAAAACCTCCCATTATTGGAGTGCATATCCGCATGGGCGATTTTAGAAAATTGAAGGCAGGAGAGGATTTTAGCCAGGTCGGTGCCACAAGAACACCAGAAGATTATTTTATTGATTGTATCAATCAGATCCGGTCAATAAATGGGTCGAATTTGCCGGTTTCGATTTTTACTGACGGGTACCGTCACGAGTTACAAAACCTGCTAGCATTGGAAAATGTAGAAATAATAGAAGGTAATAAGGATATTGTCGATATGTTGTTGCTGAGCAGAAGTAAGATTATTGTGACATCTGCAGGGAGCACCTTCAGTTATTGGTCCGGCTTTCTTGCCGATGCACCGCTAATCATGCATCCTGATCATATTTATGCACCAATCCGGCCAACGAACGTGAATGAAAAATTTTATGAAGGGCCCCTGGTACAAAACAATCAACCCGGATTATTAGTACAGAATATCACCGCAATTAACCCAAAAGTTTTGGCTGTATGAATAAGGCATTGATCAATAAGATCTGCGGAAAGTTTGGATTTGAGATTAATGGAACGTCTTATATGCAACAATTGCGCAGAAATGCTGAATCGAAAGATGTTTTCATAATTCAAAAGGACTTACTTAATGGAAGGGTTAACACAATTTTTGATTTGGGAGCTAACTATGGAAGCGTCACCGAAATTTATAAAAACGTATTTCCAGACGCAGCTATATATGCCTTCGAACCATTCCCCGAAGTATTTAAGTCTCTCACCGAAAAAGTTGGTCAACTTAGAAACGTAAAGGTTTATGATAAAGCCGTCACCGATTCGAGCGGCAAAAGAACATTTTTTGTGAATGAAAACGCAGACACTAATTCATTATACAAGTCACAGGAAACAGGTTTGAGTTCCGACAAGCAGGCAGAAAATAAATATTCAATTGAAGTTGATGCAGTTTCTCTAAATGATTTTTGCAGGGAAGAGAAAATTCAAAAAATCGATATTCTGAAAATGGATATCCAGGGTGGAGAACTCGGAGCTTTGAAGGGCGCGACGAACCTTCTGGAAAAGAAGCAGATTTCCTTGCTTTACCTTGAAGCCTTCTTTATACCCCAGTATCAGGACCAGCCTTTATTCCAGGACCTGCTTTCTTTTTTATTTGCTATGGGTTATCAGCTACAGGATATTTACAATCCTTTCTATGGAAAAGGTTCATTGGCCTGGTGTGATGCGATTTTTTTACCTAAACGATAAAGGGTCATTTAATACTGATTGAATTATGCTAAGAACCCTCCGGAATATTTTCAAGAAGAATATTTATTTGCGGAAGCTTGTAGGTTATCATGCAGCTTCTTCCGGTTTATTTGATAATGTGTTCAGATCGTATAAGCTTTCAGCGTTATGGCAGAAAAGAACCGATGAGGTTTGTAGTTCTTCTGATAATAAATTTATCCCGAGAGTTGCAGATGCGGGCCTGATCAGCAAGGGAAAACAGACCATGCATAATGGATTAAGAATTAACCTGGGGAGTTATTATGGTCCCGAATATTCCCAAATGTTATTGTTGAATAAAGGAGTTCACGAACCGCAGGAGGAAAGGGTATTCGCGGCAGTTCTTCCGTCATTACCTGCCGGAGCATTGATGATTGAGATGGGTGCTTTCTGGAGTTTTTATTCGATGTGGTTTAACAGGGAAATTTCCGGCGCAGTGAATTATATGATCGAACCGGACTCATTCAATATGGGTCATGGGCAAAGAAACTTTCGTTTAAATGGACTGAAGGGAAATTTTGTACAGGCTTTTATAGGCTCAAAGTCGGAGAAAAACGGCTCCGTACCTACCATTGCAATAGATGATTTTGTAAAAGAAAAGAATATTTCCTTCATCCATATGCTTCATAGCGATATCCAGGGGTTTGAGTATGATATGCTACAGGGCGCCAGGAATTGTTTTGAGAACAAGATGATCGGCTATGTCTTTATTTCTACTCATTCGGATGATATACATTATAAATGCCTCGGATATTTAAAAGGCTACGGATTTAATATAATTGCCGAAGCAGATCTGAAGCAAACTTTTTCTGAGGACGGGTTGATTGCTGCAAGAGCCCCATATTTTCCCGGCATCGATCCAATTGCAATTTCAAGGAAGCATCAGGACCAAGGAAAATGATTAAACGGATATTAATTGTTGGTTCAGATGAGCAATGGTCTTTGGAGCGGACCTATATTAAATATTTGAAGGAACTTGGCGTGGAAACACAGCACTATCCGGCACAAAGCATCTTTTATAAATTTT
The DNA here is from genome assembly GCA_963728145.1 of uncultured Chitinophagaceae bacterium. GTDB lineage: Bacteria > Bacteroidota > Bacteroidia > Chitinophagales > Chitinophagaceae > CAVSJA01. The sequence goes on from CAVSJA010000002.1 coordinate 434,619, forward strand.
ATTACAAGAGTATTTTCAATAAACTGCTGTTCAAATCCGGCTTATCCGGAATATTCAAGAAGATCAGCAACGGCCTTCTTAAACAGGCCAGTGAGTTTAAACCCGATCTGATTTGGTTCTTTAAAGGGATGGAAGTAGAACCAAAGACGCTTAAACAACTAAAGAATCAGGGCTATTTTCTTGTAAACTATAATCCCGACAATCCATTTTATTTCAGTGGAACCGGAAGTGGCAATAGAAACATCACGGCGTCAATCGGAATCTATAATCTTCATCTGAGTTATGATCGTGAAATACGCGATCGTATTGCCAGGGAATTCAAAGTCCCCTGTGAAATGCTTCCATTTGGATTTGAATTGTCCGATAAGTTATACGAGGAATGCAGGAAACAGGAAGAGGTAGTGAAATTGTGTTTTCTTGGCAACCCTGATAAAGATCGCGTTCAATTTATAGAGAAGCTTGCCGATTCCTTGCCAATTGATGTTTATGGAAATGATTGGGAAAATCACAGTAGTCATCCGAATATTAAATGTTTCGGTCCTGTGTACCAGGATGGATTTTGGAAAACTTTATACCGGTATCGCGTGCAATTGAATATAATGAGACCGCATAATCCTGCTTCTCACAATATGCGTTCATTTGAAATTGCAGGCGTTGGGGGAATTGGCTTGTATCCAAATACGCCGGATCATCGTGATTATTGGAAGGAGGAGTACATCATCTTTCTTTATAATAGTGTTGAGGACTGTGTGGTTAGAGCAAAGACTTTATTGAATCTTCAAAAAGAGGATGCGTTAAAGATTCGCGAGCGCGCCCGATCACATTCATTGAAACAAGGTCATAGTTACGCACAGCGCACAATGCAGGTGCTTGACATTTTTAATCGCTACACTGCTTCTAAATAAAATATGTTTTTAAACGGATTGATACGAAGTCTTCCCGATTTCAAAGGCAAGCGTCGCCTGGTGCGTTTCCTTACTAAAGCAGAAATTGAAAGGAGTTCCGATACGGTAATTTCGGGAAGATTTGGTTGCAAGTATTTGCTACCGAATATCAAGGAATCGGTTTCCTTCGAAATATTTTGCAATGGTATTTATGAAGCCGATACCAATGCATTCTTATACAAGTTACTTCCTGCAAACGGAGTCTTTCTTGATCTCGGAGCAAATATCGGTTCAGTCACGATTCCATTGCTCAAACGAAGGCCTGACTTGCAATGCATTTGTGTTGAAGCCGCTCCCTGGATCTTCGACTATCTTAGAAAAAACAGAGATATTAATTTTTCTAATGAGTCAATTGAACTGATCAACAAAGCATTGCTGGATAGAGACAATGTCGTGTTGCCTTTTTATAGTCCAAAGGAAAAATTTGGAAAAGGTTCTCTTTCTCCCGTTTTTACTGATGTTGGCATTCCAGTCACTTCAATTACAGTTGATAGCATTGTAAAAGAATTCAAACTTTCAAGAGTTGATACAATAAAAATTGATATCGAGGGGTTTGAATACTTTGCCTTTAAAGGAGCAGAAAGTCTTTTATCCGGACCAAATGCACCAGACATTCTCTTTGAATTTGTTGACTGGGCAGAAAAGAAAGCAGGGTTGGAAACAGGACAGGCACAACGATTTTTGTTAGAAAAAGGATACAGACTATATATTCCTGACAAAGATCAGCCTAAGAAAACTGACAAGGTAATTACCGAAGGAACTGAAATGTTATTTGCCTCCAAAAAACAAGATAAATTTGCTACGTGAATAAGAATCGCGAAAAGATATTCTCGCTTATATTACTCGGGATCTTTTTTCTGTCAATTCTCACTGATTGGTATAGGCCCCTGATACTTATTACTACAGTATTGTTAATTGTAATGATGCTGGATAAGATGGGGAGAGGCATTGTGTTGCGGGAGATAATGGCCCTTCACTCTTGTTTTGTTTGTCTTCTCATGCCATTGGTTGGGTATTTGTATTATGGTCAGGAATTTGAATTGTCGCGACTCTGGGTAAAATATATGCAGGTACCCGAATCAGTTTATTTTGGGTTTACTGTTCCTGCTATCACTGGTTTTTCGACAGCAGTTTGTTGGCCGTTGATTCGTAAGTATGAATCGGATCAGGGGGAACATTTGCAAAAGCTACTTGAGCGAACAAGAAATATTCTGAAACATATTCCCACAATGGGTATATGGCTGATGGTTGTTGGAATTATATTTCAACTGGCTTCTCCAGTTATTCCAGGCATCCTTCAATTCGTCTTCTATCTCTTTTTTCTGGCTGCTTTTTCTGGGTTCCTATACGTTTACTATTCTCCAGGATTCAAACGTAAGGTTTTCGTTCTCTCTCTCTTTGCGTTGTTGATCTTTGCTAACGCCCTTCAATCGGGAATGTTCACCATAGTTGCCTATATGGGAATAACCATGATCTCTTTCCTATTTGTGGGAAGAAAGATTCCTTTCTGGAAAAAGATCTCTGTATTTATGTTGGGAATGGTTCTGGTGTTTTTGCTTCAAAGCGTGAAACATGCTTATCGCGCAAAAACATGGTCGGGAGTTTATGAAGGAAATAAGGTCAGTTTGTTTTTCTCCCTGATCAAAGATCAATTCACCGATCGAAAGGAGCAGCCTTTCATAGAAACATTTTTCCCAATTTATGCGAGAGGGAATCAGGGGTTCAATGTTTCCATTGTTATGCAGCGTATTCCTTACCGCCAGGACTTTGATGGGGGAATAAACCTGTTTTACACTTTTATATCTTCTTTCGTTCCGAGAGTGTTCTGGCCTGATAAACCGGAGGCTGGCGGTAAGTTCAATATGAAATTCTACGCCGGGTATGAAATTGAGGGATGGTCAACAAACGTTGGACCAGTTGGAGAAGCATATGGAAGTTTTGGTGTAAATGGAGGAATCTTATTCATGATAATACTTGGAATCGTTGTACGGTGGACTTATAAGATTGTATTTAAACTTGGACACAGGATACCATTATTGGTCTTTTGGATTCCAACAATATTTTATCAGATTACTTATTCCGCGGAATCCGACGTGTTACAAATCACAAATTCGGTTATCAAATCTGCTTTTTTTGTTTGGGGTCTTTACAAAATAGCGCCGCAGTTATTTGGTGTAGCGAAGAACAGATTTGGATTAAGCCGAAGAGGACTACAAACGGTGTAAACGAGAATTGGCGCATAAATAAGCCAGCTATCATTAGTACTGTTCTTAAGAATGCTCTGCTTCATTGAAAACCATCTTTTTTATTTTCCGCAAAAAAAATCCCCGGTTTTTCAGTATTGAAAAAGTCTTTGGAACTATAATCAATGAAACTGCGAAGAGAGATTGGAACGTAGTCAGTACAGATGTTCCCTGGTTTAGTACCAGCCTGTTTAACATGTTCCGCAATGTATGGTGGCTTCGTAAAAATAAAGCCAGTTTGTACCATATTACCGGAGACATTCACTACGCAGTTTTTGCATTTCCCCGTCGCCAGACAGTTCTCACCATTCACGATTCTGTTTTTATCTACCAAACAAAAGGATTTAAAAGATGGGTTATGCTCCATCTTTTTCTTAAATGGCCTGTACGCTATGCGACCGCAGTTACAACAATTTCTGAAAAATCAAAATCGGATATTGTAAAATATGGGCGATGCAGTCCTGAAAAGGTTACGGTAATACCCGATCCCATAAACAATCATATCAATTTCTCAAATAAAGAGTTCAATAAAACTCAACCTGAGATCTTATTCATTGGATCCACTCCGAATAAGAATATCGAAAGAACGATTGAAGCATTGAAGGGAATTCGATGCAGGTTAAATATTGTGGGTAGGGTTGATGAAAAAGTAATAGAGAAAATCAAAGCGAATGGAATTACCCATAACATCAGCTTCAATTTAACTGAGGAGGAATTGAACCGCAAATACGCTGAATCGGATATTCTTTTGTTTCCATCCCTGTTTGAAGGATTCGGTTTGCCAATACTTGAAGCTAATCAGGCTGGAAGACCGGTAATCACCAGCAATATCAGCCCAATGAAGGAAGTGGCCGGCGATGCGGCCTGCCTGGTTAACCCAGAGGATATTGAATCGATAAGGGAGGGACTTTTGAAAGTGATCGGTGATGGGAATTACCGGTCAAGGCTCATTGCCGCAGGCCAGGAAAACCTCAAGCGTTTCCAGGTCGCCGCGGTCTCTAAAAAATATAGTGATCTATATCAAATATTGCTGAACAAAATCAGCAGGAGCTAAGTGTAAACCTTTAAAATTCAGTTATGTAATCTGAAAGATCCTTATTCATCGGATAATATTTTGGAAACTATGGCGTTGTAACAAGGTCCTAACCCTGCCAGAAAAGAATCCAAACTTTGAAAATCATTATTCGATGAAAAACCTGGCCAGTGTAATAACTGCTCCCTTTAAGCTATTGCGTAACAGGGTCTTTGTCCTGATCTTCGTGAATGGTTTCTTATTGGCCTTTCTTGTATACTTTTTCATTGAAGACAATTACGAATCTCAAATCTTTAAGGCCCTCGCAACTCAGGTAAGGCAAAGTTCAAAAAGTACAAATACAGATAGCCTACTTGCGCATAGCGTTATGCTAACCTATAAACTCGAGGAATACCGTCAGTCCGTTTTCGGAGATAAGGAACTTAGGGCATTCAAATCGGACTTTATCAGGCCAGTCACATTCGATCTTATTACAGGTAATGGTGCATGCGGAAGTTTTTCGTATGTATTGAGCCGTTTGTTGAATGAACTCGATATCGATACCCGCCTTGCTCAAATGAAGGTGAATGGGTCATTCGGAGGTCATATCATCGTTGAGGCAAAGTCGGGAGACGACTGGGTAGCACTGGATGCCTCCTATAATTTAGCTTTTACCAAACCAACTGGCGGATTTGCTAGTTTTCAAGACGTAAAAAACAATTGGGATTATTATAAAACGCAGGTTCCTGCTAATTATGACCTTTCGTATAGTTATGCTGATGTGCGGTATACCAATTGGGAAAAAATCCCTGTAGTAATGCCGATCTTGAAATCTGTGCTGAATCTTACGATGGGTGAAAAGGCGGCAAATGAGTATTCCCTCAGAAATGTTTTCTTAAGAAAGTTCAATTTCCTGTTCAAGGCAACCCTCTTCGTTTACCTGCTTTTCGCGATTTGGTTGTTCAAATTATTCAGAAAACAATCAGCCGAGATCGAAAAGTTCAGGCTTTCATTGTTGTTTCCCAAAAAATCAATTCCAAAGAATCAGCCAGCCAATGCTGCAGCTTAAATTCGGAGGCAATTCTAAAGTTGTTCTCGTATTTTTACCCACAATCAGGCATTTAATAATTCGGGAATATGTGCGGCCTCGCCGGTTTTTTTAGCTACAATAAGAGTATAGAGGATAAGTCCGTCATCAAAAGGATGACGGATGCAATGGGTCATCGTGGACCTGATGCAGATGGATTCCATGTTGAAGGTCCTATCGCGTTTGGCCACCGTCGACTTTCTATCATTGACCTTTCAGAAAGATCCAATCAGCCCTTATTCGATAATTCAGGAAGATATTCCATCATCTTCAACGGAGAGATTTATAACTACCAGGACGTGAAAGCACAATTGCCAGGATATGCTTTTCGAACAACCGGCGATGGTGAGGTTGTGCTGGCGGCATTTATAAAATGGGGAGAAGCTAGTCTCCAATACCTCAAGGGCATGTTTGCCTTTGCCATCTGGGATAATCAAAATCAAAAATTATTCATCGCAAGGGATAGGTTGGGCATTAAGCCGCTTTACTATTATAAAGATGAAAACAATTTTCTCTTTGCCTCAGAGATAAGGGCGATACTCGCAAGTGGATTGGTGAAGCGCGAAATTAATCGTGATGCCCTTGTTGACTACTTATATTATCAGTCTTTCCAATCTCCACAAACTATAGTCAGAAATGTTTTTGAATTGCCGGCAGGTAGTTTCACATGGTTGACAAAAAGCAGTTTTTCCCAAAAAGCTTATTGGAGAATTGATCAGTTTGAACCGCTTCCAGAAGCTGGTGACCGCAAAGGAGTTCAGAAGAAGGTCTATGAACTTTTACTGCAATCTGTAAAAAGAAGAATGGTGAGTGATGTTCCGGTTGCCGCCTTTTTATCAGGTGGAATTGACTCAAGTGCAGTTGTTGGTTTAATGGCGACAATCTCAGCAGCTCCCGAGACTTTCAATATCGCTTTCCAGGAAGAAGATTATGATGAATCAGGATATGCAAAACTGGTAGCAAAGAAGTTTAATACAAGACACCATGAAATATTGGTAAAGCCGGAATTGTTCCTGCATGAATTGACCAATGCGCTCAATGCAATGGATACGCCGAGCGGCGATGGTCTGAATACTTATGTTGTATCGAAAGCAGTTCGCGCGCAGGGAATCAAAGTTGCTCTATCGGGTGTGGGCGGAGATGAACTATTTGCGGGTTATCCCATTTTCAAACAATGGGTTTCACTGACCCGGAAACAATGGCTATGGAAGACGCCTGGATTTCTCAGAAAGGCAGTAGCAGCGGCATACAGTAACAATGATATAAAACGCCAACGAATTGGAGGTTTGCTCAAAATGGAGAATTGCTCCATTTCGGAAGTATATCCAATACTGAGGCAGGTAAATGCGGAGCGAACGATCGCCGATCTATTAAGGAAAACTGTTCCTGTTTCCCAATTACAGGCAACATTGATAGATAAACAACCATCGCTGGAGAAATTCCCCCTGTTTAGCCAACTTTCAATTTCTGAATATGCGGCTATACCTGCCAGACATTGGTGAAGGATACGGATCAAATGAGCATGGCCAATTCATTGGAAGTTCGGGAGCCCTTTTTCGATCATGAACTGATTGAGTATGTGATGCGCGTACCGGATACGATGAAGAATGGTACCATGCCTAAGTCGTTGATGATTGAATCACTGGGCGATCTTATTCCGCCAGATATCTATCAACGTCCTAAGAAAGGTTTTGTATTTCCTTTGAATCATTGGTTGCGTAACGAGCTGCGCTCTTATTGTGAGCAAAAGATAAAAATGCTTTCGCAACGTGACTTTGTTTATGAGAAGGGCATACAGAATTACTGGGAAGGATTTCTCAATCAAAAAAATCAAATAAGGGGAACAAATATCTTCCTACTACTTGCGCTGGAAAATTATATTGAGCTCCATAATCTCAATTAAACCCCCTGTCCCCCTAAAGGGGGGAACTTAACTACAGTCTTCATTCAAATGATTACACAAGGCTTCTTGAACAAAGTTTTCTTAACTCCCCCTTTAGGGGGTCGGGGGGTATGATTATGAAGAAGAAAATCCTTATCCTGATAGATTGGTTCGATCCCGCCTTCAAAGCTGGTGGTCCTATCCGTTCATTGGTGAATTTTGTGAGCCATATGTCAAAGGATTTTGAATTGTTCGTTGTTACCAGCAATCACGATCTTGGTTCGAAGGAACCGCTGGAAGGAATTCGTTCCGATACCTGGGTCAACTACGAAAATAAGGCGCAGGTGATGTACGCATCTTCAGAGCAATTGAACAGCGATAAAATAGTATCGATTGTTCATTCCATTAATCCTGATCATATTTACCTGAATAGTTTCTTTTCTAAAAAATTCGCATTACTACCATTATGGCTCAAGAAGAAAGGAAGGATCAACACGAATATGGTACTTGCCCCAAGAGGTATGCTCAGGGAAAGTGCATTAGCATTTAAGCCATTCAAGAAATCTGTATTTCTTTATTTGTTCCGGTTGGCAGGAATGCACAGACTGGTGAAATTCCAGGCGACAGATGAATTCGAAAAGAATGATATCCTGAAACAATTCCGAGATGCGGAAGTAGGCCTTGCACCAAATTTGCCAGGAGCTGCAAGCGACAGTCCCGATGGACTGGTGAAGAAAAAAGGAGAACTCACCATTCTTTATGTTGGAAGAATCCATCCTGTGAAGAATTTGTTCTATTTGCTAAGCCTTTTAAAGGAGTTAGAAAGAGAGATCAGTGTTACGATCATCGGCGTGAATGAAAATCCAACTTACTGGAATAAATGCGAAAAACTCATCAGTGAGTTTCCAGATAATATTACTGTCAATTATTTAGGTGAACAGGCCCACGAACGAATACTTAAGGAAATAGGACAGCATCATATTTTTGCCCTGCCAACCCAGGGAGAAAATTTTGGCCATGCCATATTTGAAGCCCTGTCGATGGGAAGGCCTGTATTGATCAGCGATCAAACGCCCTGGAGAAACCTGGAGCAACAAAAAGCAGGCTGGGATTTACCTTTGAGTGCGCCCAACGCGTTCAAAGATTCGGTTGAAAAAGCGTTGGACTGGGAACAAAAAGATTTTGAAGAATGGGTGCGCGGTTCGCTTGGCCTGGCAAAACGATTTATTGATCAATCCGACATGAGACTTAACTATCTTAAACTTTTTAATTGATGTATATCCTCGGAATTAATGCGTACCATGCAGATTCATCAGCGGCCATATTTAAGGATGGAGTTTTGATTGCTGCAACCGAAGAAGAAAGATTCCGTAGGGTAAAACATTGGGCCGGCTTTCCTTCAATGGCGGTTCAATTCTGTTTACGCGAGGTGGGTATTAGCCTGGGCCAGGTGGATCATATTTCTATCGGTCGCGATCCCATGGCTAAGCTGCAAAAGAAAATATTATTCTTATTAAAAAATCCGGGCGGTGGATGGAACGCGGTATTGGATCGCGTGAAAAACGCGAGAAAAATTGCCTCGTTAGAAGATGAATTGGCTGCATTGGATATAAATGTTTACAAAAGCGAGCTCAAAAACAAGATACACCAGGTAGAACATCACCGAAGCCATCTTGCATCCGCGTTCTTCGCATCCCCATTTGAAGAAGCTGCATTGCTTTCAATTGATGGGTCAGGAGATTTCAGCACAACCATGATCGGTATTGGAAAAGGAAATCAAATTGAAGTTGTCGATTCAATCGATTTTCCTCATTCAGTAGGATTGTTCTATACTGCTTTTACTCAATTGCTTGGTTTTCCACACTATGGTGATGAATATAAAGTGATGGGATTGGCTCCTTATGGCCAACCTAAACATGTTGATCAACTAAAAGATGTTTTGCAATTCGAGAATAATGGCTTGTTCTCTCTTAACCTTAAATATTTCCGATCGGCAAAGCATGGCATCGTTTCTTATGGAGAGGATCATATCCCAAAAGTTGCTCCCTTGTATTCGGAGTATATGTTTGAAAAATTCGGACAGCCGAGAAAAAAAACTGAGGAGCTTACACAGTATCATAAGGATCTTGCCGCATCTGTACAAAGGATCACTGAAGAGTTAGTATTTCATTTATTAAATAGTTTGCAAAAGCGTACTGGTCTCAAACAGGTTTGTATTGCAGGCGGTGTTGCGCAGAATTCAGTGGCAAACGGAAAAATTACACGCAATACAAAATTTGATGAAGTATATATTCCATCTGCTGGTCATGATGCAGGTATTTCCATGGGTTCGGCTTTGTATGTGTACAATCACATTCTGAAGCAACCAAGGGCTAATGCAATCCGAACTGCTTATACCGGTAGCAGGTTTTCCAATGATGAGATCGAACAATATCTGAAATCAAGGAATATCAGTTACCAACGATTAAGTGATGAAGAGTTGTATGACAAAGTTTCTGATCAATTGATCAATGCCGGAGTAGTGGGTTGGTTCAATGGACGTGCTGAATTTGGTCCCAGGGCCCTGGGGGCGAGATCCATACTTGCTGATCCAAGAAGAATTGACGCAAAGGAATTGTTGAATTCAAAAATAAAACGCAGGGAGAGCTTCCGGCCTTTTGCTCCTTCTATTTTAAAAGAATATGTGGCGGATTATTTTGAAGTAATGGATGAAGTGCCCTTTATGGAAAAAGTATTTCCGATAAAAAAAGAAAAGCATTCTGTGATACCTGCAGTGACGCATGCGGATGGTACAGGCAGACTGCAGACCGTTGATAAATCTGTAACTCCACGTTATTATAATCTCATCAATAAATTCAGGGAAAAAACAGGTGTTCCGGTTCTTTTGAATACTTCTTTTAACGAGAACGAGCCAATAGTTAATTCCCCTGAAGATGCGCTGGAGTGCTATCTGCGTACTAATATGGATATGTTGGTTCTGGAGAATTGCATCATAACGAGGAATCACATTAAATAGGATGAAGATTTCGATAATCACGGCTACTTATAACAGTGCTTCAACTGTGAGGGATACTTTAGCGAGTATCGCGGCCCAGTCTTATCGTCCTATAGAACATATCATCGTTGATGGCTTATCAACAGATGAAACGCTTAATGTGGTTCGCGAATTTCCGCATGTTGACCTTGTTATCGCGGAGAAAGACACAGGCATCTATGATGCGATGAATAAAGGAATTCTTCATTCAACAGGTCAAATTGTTGGAATTTTGAATTCAGATGATATTTACACCAGCGCTTCAGTGATTGAAAGAGTGATGAAACTTTTTGAAGACAAGTCGGTTGATGCGGTTTATGGAGATCTTCAATACGTGGATAAAAATAACGTCAACCGGATCGTGAGAACCTGGAAAGCTGGTGAGTTTGAAAGAAAAAAGTTCCTCTATGGCTGGATGCCGCCTCATCCGAGTTTTTTTGTGCGCAAGGAAGCTTACGAGAAATGGGGAATGTTCAATTTGAAATTGAGAAGTGCGGCCGATTACGAGATCATGTTGCGGTTTTTATTCAGGTACAACGCAAGAGTTAAATATCTTCCGGGGGTTTTGGTGAAAATGAGAGTAGGAGGAGTAAGCAACAGTACATTGCAAAACAGGTTAAAGGCGAACCGGGAAGACCGGCTGGCATGGAAATTAAATAACTTAAACCCGAAATTCTTTACCCTAATTTTGAAACCCCTTCGAAAAATCAAACAATTTTTAATAAAATAGATTATGGCTAAAACGGCGTTGATTACGGGCATCACTGGTCAGGATGGTGCTTATCTCGCAGATCTGCTGTTGAAAAAAGGATATATCGTTCATGGAATTAAACGACGCAGTTCCTTATTCAATACGGACCGCATCGATCATTTATACCAGGATCCTCATGAGAAAAAGATACGCTTCAAACTGCATTACGGCGATCTTACAGATTCCACCAACCTGATACGGATTGTGCAGGAAGTGCAGCCGGATGAGATCTATAATCTAGGTGCAATGAGCCACGTGAAAGTGAGTTTTGAAACTCCGGAATACACTGCAAACGCTGATGGTATCGGTACACTTCGCATTTTGGAAGCCGTCAGGTTATTAGGATTGACAAAGAAGACGAGGATCTACCAGGCCTCAACATCAGAGTTATATGGAAAGGTTCAGGAGATCCCTCAAAAAGAAACCACTCCTTTTTATCCCAGATCGCCATATGGCGTAGCTAAACTATATGCATACTGGATCACCGTTAACTACCGCGAGGCTTATGATATGTATGCGGTTAATGGAATCCTCTTTAATCATGAGTCACCCTTACGCGGCGAGACTTTTGTAACCCGCAAGATCACCAGGGGAGTGGCCAAGATCGCCCTAAGGTTACAGGATAAAATTTTCATAGGAAACCTGGATGCAAAAAGAGACTGGGGACATGCAAAAGACTTTGTGGAAGCAATGTACCTCATCCTTCAGCAAGACAAGCCGGAAGATTATGTGATCGCAACAGGGATCACTACTTCTGTTCGTGATTTTATTAAACAGGCTTTTGCAGAAGTTGGAATTGAAATTGAATTCAAGGGTAAGGCAGAAAAGGAAGTCGGTATCGTTACTGGCTGCAATGATCCATCTTATATGTTGGAAGTCGGAAAGGAAGTGGTAGCTGTTGATCCGGCCTATTATCGTCCAACAGAAGTTGATCTACTCGTTGGTGATCCACATAAAGCTCAATCACAGCTTGGATGGAAACCGGTTTACAATCTTTCTATGCTCATCAGCGAAATGGTTGCATCAGACGTAGAGCTTGTACAAAAACAGAAATTGTTGAAGGATTCGGGTTATTCCATAAAAAATCAATTTGAATAAGAAGGGTGCTACCATGATGAATAAGACAGATAAAATCTATGTGGCGGGCCATCGGGGAATGGTGGGTTCGGCGATTGTTCGTAAGCTCGAGAAAGAGGGATTTGAGAATTTGTTGCTTCAGCCTTCATCGCAATTGGATTTGCGCAACCAGCAATCTGTGAATGAATTTTTTGAAACAACGAAACCAGAATTTGTTTTTCTTGCTGCTGCCAGAGTTGGAGGAATTCTTGCAAACAATACGCGAAGAGCAGAATTTCTCTATGATAACCTGATGATCGAGGTTAATTTGATCAATGCCGCCTGGAATAATGGAGTTAAAAAGTTGATGTTCCTCGGTTCTTCCTGCATTTATCCAAAGCTTGCACCACAACCTCTCAAAGAAGAGTATTTGTTGACGGGTGAATTAGAACCGACCAACGAACCCTATGCGATTGCAAAAATTGCGGGCATCAAACTTTGTGACGCTTACCGCGATCAATACGGTTCCAATTTTATTTCCGTAATGCCAACCAATCTTTATGGTCCGAATGATAACTACGATCTCGACAATTCACACGTACTCCCGGCATTGATACGGAAATTCCATGAAGCCCAACTAAATAATGACCCTGCTGTAATTATCTGGGGCTCTGGCAAGCCCCGCAGAGAATTTATACATGTAGACGACCTGGCCGATGCATGCTTTTTCCTGATGCAGACCTTCAATCAAAAAGGATTTGTCAATATCGGTGTCGGAGAAGATATAGAGATCAAAGAACTTGCCTTACTTATTAAAGATATAGTTGGATATAAAGGTGAATTGCGTCATGACACATCCAAACCTGATGGTACACCTAGAAAATTAATGGATGTTTCCAAATTAAGTGCATTGGGTTGGACTGCAAAAATTGGTTTACGTGAAGGGATCGAAAAAGTATACGAAGAATTCAAGCAACAATACCAACTACATAGTTAAGTTATTAAGTGAAAAACAATAACTTCGATAACATCGAACTCTATTTAGACACTAGAAGAATTATATAGTTGGTTTTTACGGAGTCGGGTCTCTATTTTGTTGTACATTACTTTTTGTATTCTTAGTGTATTAACTTTTGAGGTGAAACAACTTCGCCAAATATAAAACTGCCCCGTGCGCCGACGCTGAAGCTTTAGCGCAAGCGCCAGGGGCAAAATCTTTGTAGCATAGCGGATATGTTCTCCATCTTCAAAAAAAAATATTCCGGCCCTGTTGATTTTAGTGGACTAAGATGCGATATGCATTCGCATTTATTGCCAGGAATTGATGATGGCTCACCTGATCCGCAAACTTCCATCATCCTGATCAATGGTATGAAGGACCTGGGTTTCCAGGAATTGATCACCACTCCCCATATCCTCTGGGATCTTTACAAAAATGATAAGCAAACCATCGAATCGGCCTGGAGCAGATTGGAGCCCGCAATGCAGCAACAGAAACTCAGTATCCCGTTTCGCTTCGCGGGCGAATACTATCTCGATGATTATTTTGATCAATTACTGCAATCAAAAACTCCACTTTTTTGTATCCAGCAGAATAAAGTATTGGTTGAATTCTCTTTCGTAAATGCGCCAATCAACGCTAAAGAAAAATTGTTTCAATTACAGATTGAAGGATATCAACCAGTATTGGCACATCCTGAACGATACCTGTATCTCCATAACAAGGCTTATGACGAATTAAAAGATGCAGGATGTTTGTTCCAGGTTAACCTGCTTTCTCTCACAGGCTATTACGGAAAACCTCCTCTCGAACTGGCCCATTATCTCATCAAAAAAGATTATGTCGATCTGCTAGGTACAGATCTTCATCACGAGCGCCACCTCGAAGCGCTGCGCAATGGTCATAAAATAATGGACACAATCAAACTCCTTCTTGACTCTGGTCGTTTACTTAATCCCACGCTTTTTACCTGATTCACAATTACTATTATTAATTATTAATTATTGATTATTAGGTCTCGAACTAGCAGCAACTTGCCAATGAGCGGAGCAATAATTAATAATCAATAATTAGTAATCAATAATCAAGGCTCTGGCCAACCAGTGATTAGGATCAATCCACCCGATCAGTTCCCCATTTTTGTTGAATTTTCCACTAGATAATTTGAACAACTTCGGGTCCGATTTGTATTAAGGGTATGAATGCCTTTACCATAAAGGATCTTGAGAGCTTGTCGGGAGTTAAAGCGCATACTATCCGAATCTGGGAACAGCGGTATTCATTTCTGAAACCTAAGCGTACTCCAACAAATATCAGGTATTACTGTTGTGAAGAATTAAAGACCGTTCTCAATATTGCATTACTCAACAAGTATGGTTTCAAGATCTCAAGTATCGATAAAATGTCTCCATCTGAGATCTGTAAGAAATTATTAACCCTTACTCATGCAACTGCACAACAAGAGAAACTGGTGAACGATCTCATACATTGTATGATTGACCTTGACATGGATCGTTTCGAAGATCTGTTGGATAATTTTATAATCGACAAAGGAATTGATAGAGCAATAAATTATTTGGTCTTTCCTTTTCTCGATAAGATTGGTATCCTTTGGCAAACCAATCATATAATTCCTGCGCAGGAGCACCTGGTTACAAATATCATCCGGCAGAAACTGATTGCGGGAATGGAGCAAACAAGCACGCATCTCAACGTAAATAGAACCGTCCTTCTTTTTCTCCCCGAAGGAGAGCACCATGAACTTGGATTACTCTATGTATATTATTTAATGAAGAGCAGGGGTGTAAAGGTCCTTTATCTCGGGGCAAATGTTCCGCTTAAAGATCTCGAATACGTGCTGAAAATAAAAAAACCCGATCAATTATATACCCATATCACCTGCGTCGCCGGAAATTTCAAATTCGATAAGTTCATCACCCAATTGAAACAGCATACTAATATTCCTCTCGTTATCTCCGGCCGTTTCACACAACACAATCTTCACAAAGTGCCAACTGGCATCATTTTTAAGCGTTCATTACCCGAGGTGGTAGAATATGTAGCTTCTTTCAAATAAACCGGTTACTAAAAAGTGATGACCGGTGGTCTATTTTGGTTTGCTACTAGCCGCGATATTACCCGATAATTGAATGGCTACCTCCATATATTGACTTAAAAATCAATGCTTAATAAACCTTTTTAGTAACTGACATAGGGTTGAAATTTTGTTTAATAATGAAATTGTAAAATTAAACAGACTGCTTTGTCAGGTTGCGCTTAGTGTCTAATTTCGTATCGTAGTTCATTAAACAGTTGTATTATGTCGGGGATAGAATTTAATCAGCTACTGGTAAACAATGCGGAGTTTTTGAAACCTTTTGCGATTACACTTACAAGAGACACAGAAACGGCCAAAGATCTTTTCCAGGAAACGCTCTACAGAGCTTTAGCTAATAAAGACAAGTATAATGTAGGTACGAATATCAAGGCGTGGTTGTATACGATCATGCGGAATATTTTTATAAACAATTACCGCAGGAAAGTCAAGCAGGCAACGATATTAGATAGTACTCCAAATGAATTCCTGATCAACCTTAATCAGGCAGTAGTAACCAATGCTGCTGAAAGTACACTTCGAATTAAGGATATCCAGGAAGCAATTCATCACTTACCTGAAATTTTTCGCAATCCATTTCTTCTTTACTTCGATGGATTCAAGTACCACGAGATTGCAGACATGCTGCACGAGCCATTGGGCACCATCAAGAGCAGAATACACTTTGCGAGGAAGCTTTTGAAGGAGCAGGTACAGCGGTATTAGTTATAGCCTCAGGTCAAAGACTGGATGTGTAGCATCTTCACTTCTTACGGAGCCGCCGTGGGTTCACGCGCCAATATTCAATAATCAATATTCAATAAATCAATGCTCAAATCAATCTCAACAACAATATTCAATAATCATCAATCAACAATCAACATCAATGTCAATATTCAATTTTCAGGTGTAGGGCCAGCATTGAACGTTTAAAGTTGCGTATTGATTTGAAAATTGAATAATGTTCCTTGAATACTGATTGTTGATATTGATTTGAGCATTGATTTATTGAATATTGATTATTGAATATTGGCGTGTCGCATAATAGGGTCTTAAATAAGAGTGAAGCAACTATCAAGAGCAGAATTCATTTTCACGAAATTATTGATTATGGCGTGTAGCATAATAGAGTCTTAAGTAAGAGTAAACAACTCCAATCTCTTACATCTCGTAAATCCCTATCTTCAATTCCATTTGACCTCCAAATCAGTTAACATCATCGGCGCTGGGTTTTCCGGCTTGTCTGCAGCCAGCTTTATGGCGAAAGCAGGATGGAAAGTGCATGTATTCGAAAAGCACGGAACACCAGGTGGAAGAGCCAGACAATTGAAAGAATCGGGTTTTGTATTTGATATGGGCCCCGGCTGGTACTGGATGCCGGATGTTTTTGAAAGATATTTTCAACAATTTGGAAAAAAAGTTTCGGATTACTACTCACTTCAACGACTTGATCCGTCCTATAGGATTTACTGGAACGATGGATACAATGATATCCCCGCAAACCTGGATCAATTCAAAGGATTACTTGAAAGCTTCGAGAATGGTTCAGCAAAAAAATTAGATAAGTTTTTAGCAGAAGCCGAATACAAATACAAAGTAGGGATCCGGAAATTGGTATTCAAACCAGGAAGATCAATCAACGAATTTCTCGATTGGGATATTCTCAGGGGAATATTCAAACTGCAGGTTTTTTCTTCTATAGAAGATCATATCCATAATTATTTTCAAGATCCGAGGATAAGACAGTTAATGGAATTCCCGGTTCTTTTTCTCGGCGCCTTACCTGAAACTACTCCTGCTTTATATAGCCTGATGAATTATGCCGATATTATTGGAGGAACCTGGTATCCCAAGGGTGGAATGTACAGTGTTGTGAACGGGATGTACAAATTGGCAATAGAACTCGGCGTTGAATTCCATTTTAATGAAACCGTGTCTGCTTTGGAATTCAATAAAGATTTTGTCAGAAAAGTAAAAACAAATAGAGGAGAATATTCTTCCGATGCAGTAGTCGGGAGTGCCGATTATCATTTCATAGAAACAAAACTCCTACCCGAAAGAGCGAGGTCTTATTCAGAGAAATATTGGGATAGCAGAACGATGGCTCCGTCATGCCTGATGTATTATGTTGGATTGAACAAAAAAGTAAAAAGGGCCGCACATCATATGCTTTTCTTTGATGTTTCTTTCGATAGACATGCGCAAGAGATTTATGCTAATCCAGCCTGGCCCAAGGATCCATTGTTTTATGTAAGTGCTGCATCTGTTTCTGATAAAGAAGCTGCTCCGCAGGATGGCGAGGCACTCGTCTTTTTGATTCCGGTTGCTGCAGGTTTGAATGGGGATAATGAGGAGCTACGAAATCAATACTTTGAAAAAATTATTGCGAGATTTGAAAGCAGGGTGGGGGAAGAGATCAGAAATAATATCGTTTATAAGAAATCTTTCTCCGTTTCAGATTTCGTAGATCAGTATAATGCTTTCAAGGGAAATGCATATGGACTTGCCAGTACCCTATGGCAAACTGCCTTGTTCCGTCCTTCCTGTCGAAGCAAAAAAATCAAAAACCTTTTTTATACCGGACAGTTGACCGTGCCGGGCCCGGGTGTACCTCCCAGTTTGATCAGCGGCGAAGTGGTAGCAACGCAAGTGTTGAAGTTTTTCGGTTGAATTTGAGGGTAAGATTTAACCAAATCACAAGCCCCAACATCAAATATATAAATTGAGCTTTATGATGCAATTGTTTCATAAGGTAAGCGAACGCTGCAGCAGGATCACAACAGAGGAGTACAGCACTTCCTTCGCTTCTGCCATTAGGCTCCTGCATAAGGATCTTCAGAAACCGATCTACAATATTTATGGTTTCGTCCGCTTTGCTGATGAGATCGTAGATACTTTTCATGGATTTGATAAAAAGGAATTGCTGAAACAGTTCAGGAAAGAAACTTATGAAGCTATCGAAAGAGGGATCAGCCTGAACCCTATTCTTCACAGTTTTCAGATAACCGTCAACAAGTATCATATTGATCGGGGCCCGATAGATGCTTTCTTTCAAAGCATGGAAAAAGACCTTGACCGTAACAGTTATGATGCCATTGGATATAAAGAATACATCTATGGGAGCGCTGAAACGGTGGGATTGATGTGTCTATCAGTTTTTTGTGAGGGTGATAAAAAACAATTTGACTATTTAAAGGCCCATGCCCGCTCACTCGGGGCAGCTTTTCAAAAAGTAAATTTCCTTAGAGACATCAAAAATGACCAGGAAATACTTAGCCGCAGCTATTTTCCTGGCGTTGATTTCGGTAACTTTACTCCGGACATGAAACGGCGGGTTGAAGAAGAGATAAGTTCAGATTTTCATCATGCTTATCTGGGAATTCTAAAGTTACCCTGGAAAGCGAAGTTCGGAGTATACGTAGCGTATAAATATTATCTCTCCTTATTTCGAAAGATCCGGAAAACATCCCCTGCTCAGATCATGGAAGAAAGAATCCGCATCCCGAATTACCGAAAGGCAATAATCCTGGTAAGAGCCGGATTAAAAAATCAATTGAAGCTAATTTAAGAAGCCATGGAATCAACAAAGCAGGTGATCCTCGTGAACGAGCTGGATGAGGTTATTGGTGAGATGGATAAGATGAAAGCCCACCAGCATCCTCATTTACACCGGGCGTTTTCAGTTTTTATTTTTACCAGCAAAGGCGAATTATTGCTACAGCAAAGACATCCCTCTAAATATCATAGCGGAGGACTGTGGACGAATGCCTGTTGTAGTCACCCTGCGCCGGGAGAAGATACCAAGATAGCTGCTCAAAAAAGGCTATTCGAAGAAATGGGATTTTCTACCACTATTAGTGAAGTATTCCAATTTACTTACGAGCATCAATTCGAGAATGGATTATATGAACATGAATTTGATCATGTTTATGTTGGCATTTATGATGGCATCGTAAAACCAGAACCGGGGGAGGTAAAGGATTATTGTTACAAATCTTTAGAAGAGATCAGGCTCTCCATCGAGTCTCATCCCTCCAAATACACTCCATGGTTTCTGATCGCTTTTCCAAGGATCGAAGATTGGGCGAGGCAAAACCTGGTGAAAGAAGTTCAGTTAGTTGATCGGTAAGATCAATCAGTAAAATCCAAAAAATCCTGGTCAGATAAATCACGATTAATCCTGAAAATCTTGGTATGCATTGGTTGCTATATACAGGTATTCTGGTCGCGACATTTATCATAATGGAAGGAATCACATGGGCAACCCATAGATTCGTAATGCATGGATTACTCTGGTTTTTGCACGAAGATCATCATCAACCCAAGGCAGGATTTTTTGAAAAGAACGATGCCTTCTTCCTGATCTTCGCTATTCCAAGCTTTTTATCCATTCTCTTCGGAACCATCGATAAAATTTATTGGCTCCAGGCGATCGGCTTTGGTATTATGGCTTACGGAGCTGCTTATTTCCTGGTGCATGATGTGATCATTCATCAAAGATTCAAATGGTTTACCCGTTCAAACAACAAATATGTTCGCGCTATCCGCTGGGCACACAAAATGCACCATAAACATTTAGATAGACACGATGGTGAATCGTTTGGGATGTTGTTTGTGGCCAGAAAGTATTGGGAGAAAATTCTCAAAGACCAGAAGACTGCCTAATTAAGGTTGATAAGGTTGATAAGGTTGACAGGGTTGACTGGGTTGACAAGGCTGACAGCGAGAGGTAACATATAGAACAATGCAATCCCTAAACGGAAAAATTTTCAAGGAATTCCAGTCAACTTGTCAACCTTATCAACCCTATCAACCTTGTCAACCTTGTCAACCTTGTCAACCTCATACGACTACATATTCCTTGGCACCGGTGCTGCAGGTTTGAGCTTGCTCATGAGAATGATCGATTCCGGGAAATTCTCAGACAAAAAAATACTCCTGGTTGATCGCGAACAAAAGATATCGAACGACCGCACCTGGTGTTTTTGGGAAAAGGGGGAGGGTTATTTTGAATCATTGGTATATAAATCCTGGGATCATTTAAGTTTTAAGTCGGATGGTTTTTCTTCACGATTGGAGACCGGCGATTATCGGTATAAAATGATCCGGGGCATTGATTTTTATAAGTATTGCTTTTCGAGAATTCACGAACAGGCAAATATTGAAATGAGGTATGGGAAGATTTGGGCTGAGCACAGGGATGACAAAACCTCTTACCATTTAGATCACAAACCCTTGCAAAATGGAAATGCTGTCGTTTTCAATTCGATCTTTCTTGATCAGGACGTACCTAAGAATGGGCCTGTCAACTTTATCCAACATTTCCAGGGTTGGATGATTGAAACAACTACACCTGTATTCGATGAGTTTGAAGCTACCCTAATGGACTTTAGAGTTCATCAGAACTACGGTACAACTTTCGTTTATGTGTTACCCTTAGCGCCGAACAGAGCACTTGTTGAATACACTGTTTTCTCAGGAAATCTTTTACCTGCGGAAACATATTACAAAGAATTGGAGGATTATATTCAAACCTACATCACGACCAACCAATACAAAATCCAGGAAACAGAGGGTGGGTCGATACCTATGTCCGTGTTCAATTCCCCATTTTATAAAAATGGGGTTTATAATATCGGAACAGTTGGAGGACGCACTAAAGCATCAACCGGCTACACGTTTTCATTTATTCAAAAGCACAGTGAAAATATTGTGCATGCATTGGTCAATGGAAAAATATTGACGGATATCAATGATTCTAACAAACGATTCAAGTTCTACGATAGAGTGCTCTTGCAGGCATTGATCAATGGAAAACCCGGAGGAAAAGAGATCTTCACCCGATTATTTGAACGTAACAAAGCCGATTCAATCTTCAAATTCCTTGATAATGAAAGCTCAATAAGCGAAGAACTTGCATTGATAAAAACATTGCACACGGTCCCTTTCCTGAAAGCCGCACTTCAACAGGTTCTCTGATGTTTCGGGATTAAATTTATTCGGTTATAATAGCCTGTTTGGCAATATTCTTGCAGCAAGGTCCCGATATCCTGTGTAAACAATCAAACATCGCTTATGAAATTGGTGGCTGGAGTAGTAGCGCTATTATTTAGCAGTATTTCTGTATTCTCTCAAGTCAGTTTTTCTGCAAATGATCCGGGTGCGGTTCCCGCATACAATGGATATTTCCAATATGGTACTAATCTTGGTTATTATGGCGGCACATGGGATGACTGGACCCTGTCCGATATCGCCGCGGGTAATCCAGCATTGAATGTAAAAGGTGCTGGTTCCAAAACTTTTCGAATTCTTCTTCCTGAATACTTTCTTGAGTCCTGGAGTTATGATATCCGACTTGCGGAATTCAATCATTATGCTTCTCTTGGTGTAAGGGATAATACCGTATTCGTTGGATTCCCTTCATCTGCGCATAGGGATAATAATTTCTATGATGGTTGTGTTGACAGATCTCTCCTTTTCGCCAATATGTACGAACCCATTTGGGATGGAGGTGCAAATGGAACACCTGTGAATGAGAACAACTATTACGCGCTCTACATGTATAAGCTGGTTCAGATCTATAAGCCATTTACCAAATTTTATGAGATCACGAATGAACCTGATTATACCTGGTACAATACAGGTTGGTTGGAACCGGGAATTGCTGGCAACTGGTGGGATAACAATCCACCTGCCTGCGAGTTATCAAACCTGAAAGCTCCAATCTTTCATTATATCCGAATGCTTCGCATCAGCTATGAAGTGGTGAAAACATTGGATCCGACTGCATATGTTGCAGTCGGAGGCATTGGATGGCCAAGTTTCCTTGATGCATTATTGAGAAACACTGATGAACCAGGCAATGGAGCAGTTTCCGCTGCATATCCCTTAAAGGGTGGTGCATATTTCGATGTACTTAGTTTTCATAGCTACCCTCAATTCGAACTTGGGGTTTGGGATGATATAATCGGAGGGTTTCTTTATTCGCGTCATTCTGATGCTGCCGTTAATAAGTATATTGATAAAAAGAACAGTTTTGTAACTGTTTTGAATAATAGGGGGTATGATGGTGTGACATATCCGAAAAAACATTTTATCTGCACAGAAGGAAACGTTCCCAGGAAAGAGTTGGATGGATATATCGGATCAGACGATGCGGCAAAGAATTATGGAATGAAAGTATTGATAGAAAGTCAGAAACATGATATTTCTCAGTATTACACATTCATATTGGGTGATGCGGCTCCTATTGAAACCGCCACCAATGCTTTTGACGTGATGGGTCTCTTTCAAAATTTGAATGGAATCGGTCCATTGGGCAATGGAGGAAATTATGTTCAGCAATACACCAATCCCGGTATTGGATTTAAAACGACATCTGATCTTTTGCGCTTATCCAGATATGATGCTGCAAGGACAGGTATGATGGAACTTCCAACGAATGTTCAAGGCGCGGCATTCCGCGATAGTTTGGGAGGATTTACCTATGTGCTTTGGGCAAAGACAAGTGTGGATCGTTCAGAAGTTGCATCCGCTTCTTATTCGTTCCCTACGGCAATGAATGTAACGCCAAATGTGAATAGAAGGGAATGGAACTTTACGATCACTAATACTACAACATCAATTCCATCGGTAAATATTCCATTAACGGGTTCACCGGTTTTTATTTCTGACAATTTCCAAATCGTGCCCTTACGTGATCGTGGTCCACGCCCAGGAAATCAGGAAAAAGAATTTGCATTCTCTGTTTATCCGAATCCGGCTTCAACAAATAGTTCGGTTAAGTTTACACTTACTCATCCTGCGAATGTTCGTATAAAAGTCTATGATGTCAACGGGGTATGTGTTATCAACAGGACAACCAAACAGTATGGAACGGGTACGCATTTAATCCCGTTGCACGGGATCGAACGGTTGGCAAGCGGTATTTATACTTGTCGATTTGAAACCGATGAGATCCAGATCAACCGGAAGCTCGTGATTGCCCGGTAATCGTTCCTTTATTTTAAACAATTCTTCACAGCCATCTTTAGACGATTTCTGTTGAAACAGCATCTTGGTCAATGGTGAATGGTGAATGGTGAATAGGCAATGGGCAAGTATTCAAGCTATTAAGAACCAATTGACCATTCACAATTCACCATTCACCAAAATATGTGGCAGCAAGGTATTGTGACTCTTGTGCGAATGCCTAAATTTAAGCTGCCGTAGGTCCTCCCGCCATCGGCGGGGGAAATCAACATGAAATGAAACATTTACTCCTGAGCCTTTGCATCCTGATCACCGTATCCGTCAACGCGCAAAATTTCCTGATCCGTCATGATCTTATTAAAGAGAAAACAGAATTCTTTAAGATTAATCGTGACAAGGATACCGTAAAAGTTGATGGTATAAATTTGAAAAAAGCAACCAGCATCAAGCTCCAGGTTGAGAATTACAATCCATTTTACTGGAACGCAAGAGTAACCACATACAAGCGACCTGTTGAAGAACAGGTAGGCTTTGGTGCAGTATTCAGTCCTTTTATGGGATTGATGAAAAGCGTAATGGGCACAGCGCTGCCCAATCTTCAATTACCTGATCTTGGTTCAAGAGGTGCGGATGAACCAGCGCGTTTGGAAGATAAATTTCTTTTTTTTAATGGATTGCTCACTGAAAAGTATCAAACCCTTCGCGATCTTGAAGCGGAGTACGAGCGATTGAAATTGCTGGAACTACAGTTGACAGAATTGAAGTACGAGAATAGAAAAACTGAACTCGAAATAAAATCTAAAGCTCAGGTGCTGATGTTGAAAAACATGGACGTTTCAAATCTTGATCTCACTCAAGTGCTTGCAATGGGAAAGGAAAAAGACCAGACCCTGCAAAATACATTGGATTCCATTCCGTTCTTGCAGGAAAAGATTCAAAAGTTATCTACAAGCATGGATGCAAACATGCGGATCTCGGGACAGATGACAGTTAGTGACATGGTTGAGACGGCCTCATCGGTTCGAAGGGCAAGCAGCAATATTTCATTTGGAATGGCGAAAGCCGATAAGGTCTTTACGGAAGAATTATACATTGTCTCGCGTTTGTTCAAGGATATTTCAACAACTCCATTCCGTTATCAATACCTGGTGAACAGTGGGCCTGATGTTTCGGAGCTAAAACTTGAAGTATATCCTAGAATTGATTCCCTGTCGAATGACACCATCGTAAAATATTTTCCTGTTACCTCAAGAGGAAATGTACGTGTGCGAGGCTCATTTGGTGTTGCATTTTCTTTTTTCCCCGAGAGCAATGACTATTTTGTTGGTCCTGATTTGAGTATAACTGAAAGTAAAGGTGATCTCTTTGTTCCCGTACTAAGCACCCTGATCAATTTTTATCCGGCAAGGGCTGGTGGATTAAAGATCGGGGGAGCATTTGGATTCGGTATACCGCTGCAGGGTCAGAACAAGGATATCAATTTTTTGCTTGGTCCTTCATTCATTATCGGGCAAAATGAGTTAGTGATCATTACTGCGGGAGTAACTGGAGGAAAGGTGAACAAACTTTCCGGAGGATGGGCTGTTGGTGATAAAGTGCCCACTGCTTCTTATACCTTACCTACGAAATCTTACTATGATCTTGGAGCGTTTATTTGTCTCAGTTTTAATTTTAGTAATCTCTCGATAGGAAAGAAGGGATCAAATTAGTGGTTATGATCTTTCCGCAGATTCAATTAATAAACTCTAAAAACCCAAAGAATAACATGAAAAAGCTATCTATTTTAAGTTTTGTGATTATGCTGATCTGGGCATCTGAATCTTTTGCCCAGGTAGAAAAAATGTGCTGGACCACTTTTTCAGAAAATACGCCAGCTAAAAAAGTATTCGATACTGCAGGAAGTCGCGGAGTCGCGGATAAAGACAAACGCTGGGATAATGGTCAAATTCTCCTGGTGAAATTCATGAACGGAACTCCATACTTAAAATCCAAAGTGTTCGAGTATGCAAAGGCCTGGGAACAATATGGAAATATCAAATTGCAGATGGTAACAAGTGGAGCTTCACATATCCGCGTCCAGTTTGACCCCAGCCTGGGCAGCTATTCCAGTGTGGGCATTGATGCACTCGATGTGGATCAAAGCGAGCATACAATGAACCTCGGTATTGACTCACTGACAGATGAAAACTATATCCGCAGGGTTTCAATGCATGAATTCGGGCATACACTCGGCCTTCATCACGAACATATGTCACCTATCTCTGGCATTCAATGGAATAAACCCGCGGTTTATAAATATTATACCGATACAGCAAAATGGGACAAGAATAAGATTGATTTCAACATGTTCTATACACTTAATGAATCTTATACAAATGGAACTGCCTACGACCGTTATTCAATCATGCATTATCCGTTGCCGCGCCATTTTACTACAAATGGTTTTGGTGTTGACTGGAATACTTTTCTATCCGAAGGCGATAAGGCGCTCATTGGAAAATTGTATCCCAAAATCCCGGCTGATTACAATTACAGTCTGAAGGCGTACACCAGCAATTTTTGTTCGGCTCCAGCAGCAAGAATTGATAGTGGCTTAGTGATCTATCCCATAATGAATGTGCAGAATGCAGCATTGAAGGATGTGCAGGTGTTGGTTTATTTCTCTGATGAAAATCGCATTCCCATTAAAGATGTAAATGGTGCATACGTTGATAGGGCCAATGGCCAGATCTGCACGCCACGTAAACTTCCGATGAGTTATACAAATAGCTATCCGGTGAACCAGGGATCAGAATGGGAATTCGGAGTATTCATCCCTTATAAAGAATTGCAATTGAAGAAAGGCACGAATAATTTTAAATACGATGTGAAGATCTATACCAAGTCTGGAACGAATTGGTATTTGATGTATGAGAGTAAGTACTATGATATTTCGATTGTTGCGAAATAGATTGTCAAAACCCAGGCGCTCCCGCATGATGCGGGACCGCCGGCGGTTTGATGAATCGGAAAGGTTGAAAGAATGCCGGCACTGCAAAACAGCTAGCAGAAGCGAATTAATGATCAATTACTTTTTCTTCACTATATCAAACGTAAATGGAACAATCTTGATCTCTTCAAGGTTAACAGGAGGGGTTTCGCCTCCACGTGTACTGGATGCTTCGTCTTTGAAAGTTTCATTGTAAAAGGATTCAAAACTGCTTCCCTTACCCCTGGATGTACCACGGCTATCTATTCCTCTCAGATCAATTGGCTCACGCGTAATGAGGATCTTCATGAATTCCTTTCCATAAGGAGGAACCAGTGTAATTGGCGCTGATTCGTAGGTTTTACCGGGGGCTACTTTATATTCTCCCGGTGATCTATTGGAAGCGGGAAACATGACTGCAATAGCGTTGTCAGGCATAATGTCCAATAACGAGAAGTAGATATCGTAATCGCCATTATTCTTGATGCGTATTACAAATCCATCGTTTCCGGATCCATTGTTGGATGCTTCGTTGAATTCAATATCTCCCTTTGTATTTGTCTTTTCTTTGAGCGTGATCCTGTTGATCAATGAATCATACCTGCCTGTTTTTTTAACTGTGCCTGGAACCATTTCCACTTTCACATCCGGAAATAACGGATCATCAGGTGGAGAGTTTAACCCTCTTAGAAATTGAGCACGCGAGTATTGGCGAATACTCTTCCAAACATCATCAAGTTCTTCATCGGAAAGGGTATTTTTTGCACTCACGGGCCATCCTTTTTGCCAAAGCACGCTATCATTGGCTGCAACTAGTTGCAATGATTGTTCGGAGCTGCCGGCAGGTTTATAAGGCATAATCGAAAGGTCGGCATTCGGCTTGTCAAGCTGAATGTACTTGTATTGAGATAACTTTTTTCGAATAGCCGCCACTGTTGCAGGATCTTTCAAAGCTATTTTCAAGGTCACCGTCATATCGCCAAAACTCTGGCTCTCAAAAACCACTTTGTATTTGTTATTCTTTCTGTTTGTAAGTGGATCTTTCAAACTGCCTGTTGACCTTGATAGCTCAGTGAAAATAACTTCTCCTGTTGCGACAGGCGGTGTATTTTGATAATCGATGGTTTCAATTGAAAATACTTTGAATGTCACTCCGTTTCCAACCGAATGAATAGAACCCCGGGGAATTTGAATTGTTTTGTCGTCGATCCATTGCGTGATGCTTGCCCAATCTCCCGTCTTAATATATTTCCCGCCTAATACCTGTTGAGAAGTGTTTCCTTCTATCTGCGGATTCTGGAAAGGCTTCCATCCCTGTATATCGGTTTTTATCTTTTCAAATAAAATATCGTAATTAATATCTCCTTTTATCTCTGAGATTGCTCGCGAAAACGCATAAGTCAAAGATCCTACACCATTATGCATATTGTCCTTGGTCTCATAATTCAACTGATCCGCACTGGATGCGCTGATCAAAACGAGGTTTGAGAGAAGGTTGGGATCATCGAATATATCATTCTCGCGGTTACTTGTTTCTGTGTTCTGCGGATTATAGTCTTTCGGTTCTATAGCTTCCTGACTTCCACGAGTGACCGCAATTTCCTGACCCCTTGTTGCTGTACCGGAATGACAGGCGTCAATTAGAACCAATAGACTTCCTTCATTTCCTATTTTTCTCCTCAGTCCGGTTAACTTATCACCCAATTCATCATCAGTAAAATGATTTTGACCTTGATAATTTACTGGATCAAATCGCATTTTGGCATCATAAGCCACCAATGCTTCATCGTAACCGTCCTTTTCTTCTTTTCTTGGCGCCTGGTCAAATACCTGTTGTCCATGACCTGAAAAATGGAAAACGACTATATCACCGGGATTGGCACGACTAATCAATCGATCAAGCGCTTTCACCATTCCTGCCTTTGTAGCCTGCTCACCTTTCAAAGTATCGATATCTTTTTCCTGAAAGCCCTGTGATATCAGGGCAGCCTTTATATACTTAACATCATTTAGAGAACTGAGAGTACTCCATTTGGTTGACGGTTCGTATTTACCAATTGCAATGATAAGGGCGATCTTTTTGGGTTCAGTTTGGGCATGTATATCCGGGGCAATGAAGAAACAGGCTATAGTCAAACCTGATAAAATTCGTAGCATGTGCGTGGATTTAGGAAGCTAAAAGTAGATCGAAAAATTGAATGTTTTCCTACCCAATGGTTGGTATTCTGTGGTGTTTTAACAAATCCCCTTATGCACTTTGAGTAATCCCAAATCTATAGAGAAATTTGCATTTAGTTCGAATGCGGATTAGGCCTGAAATGTAAGTCCGGGACCTTTGCGTCGTGGATTTTTGCAGTATCTTTCCTTATACCCCAATGCCACTTGATTGAAACTACAGCTACTAAAGGAAGCTTTTGTTGCCACATTGGTAATACTCGGCGCAGTTTACCTGGTGAGTTTTATCCCACTTAAATTCGAGTTGGCTAAGCCTATTAAACAGGAATTCGGAGACTTCGATGTGTATGATCTTGTATTTTCAGGTAAACACCATGAGAATTTACCTAGAGATACGAACATTATTCTGGTACAGGTTGGAGATAGCCGTGACCAAATAGCCCATCAATTGTATATTCTTCGCAATCTCGAGCCCAAACTGATCGCACTCGATGTCACATTTGATCATCCAAACCCAGACGATCCGGATTCCGATTCCTTGCTGGTTCAAGAGATCAGGAAAACCCCTAATCTTGTTCTTGCATCAAAACTTACGCTTGATTCTACGCATGATGACCTGGTTTCACAAAGCAGTTTCTTCGTAAATGATTCACTCAGGTCAAAAGAGGGATTTATTAATTTTTTGGGAGAAGAGGTTTCCGTGATACGCATGTATTCTCCATCAACAAAGATCGATGGCTGGGAACTCGAGTGCTTCTCCTGTCGGATTGCAGAAAAAGTCTACCCAGACAAATGGAGAATGCTTAAAAAACGGGAAAAGAGAATTGAAGTCATCGATTATACGAAAAATCACAATTCATTTCTTTCCTTTAGTTACGATGATCTTAAGGGCTATGATCTCGCACAATTGAAAGATAAGTTCAGGGATAAAATTGTATTGATTGGATTCTTTACCCGCAGCGGACCCTTAGTCATGGAGGATATTCATTTTACCCCGATGAATGAAAAGATCAGCGGAAAAAGTTATCCGGATAGTTATGGATTGCTGATTCACGCCAATATCCTGAGTATGATCCATCGCGGCGAGTATCCTTATCTCTTATCACAATTTTGGACCTATTGCCTTGCAGGAATTTTAAGTTTTCTTTTACTGCTCTTTGTATTTGGCTATTATGTGAAAAATCCACACCCCGCGCATCTTCGATTCGTACTGATTCAATTTGCCGCGATACTGTTGCTATCCTGGCTCTTCCTGGTATTGTTTGATCAATACCGGTTCAAAATTCCATTACTTCCGATCATTCTCGCTTTGATCATGAGTGTGGAATTGCTGGGCATTTATAAAATAGTCGCAAGATTGATGAACAAGTGGTTTGGATACAAAACAATCTTTAAACAATCACATTTCTGATTATGCGCAGGTTTGCTTTTATTCTTTTCATATTTATTTGGAATAACGTCGATGGCCAAATGCCGGAATATTATTCCTACCTCGTAAAGGGTCAGGTGCAGTATAAAAAGGCAAAGGCAAAGCCATTGACATTAACTTCAAAGACTCTTTTATTCCGGGAAGACATTATCATTCTGCCTAAAGGAAAGAAGGCAGAACTTACCCTTGTTGACAAAAATTCCAATTACATCGTCATTTCGAATCCCGGCACTTATAAAGTCTCCGAGCTTACTCAAAAGCCACACAAGGAATCTGAATCCATCACTGCAAAATATTTTCACCTTGTCTGGGAAGAATTGTTTCAACCGAAAAAAGATTTTGCAACTTTCAAAAAGAGAAATCTTGCGGTGGTTTCAGGTGGTGTTTCCAGGGGCGATTGTGATGTTTTGAAAGCGCCTTTCAATGAGGCCAAAGTGACCAATGGCGATGTATTATTCACCTGGAAAAACTTCAGTAGTGATCCCCTCTATACTTTTGTTTTAAGTGATGATAGGAATAATGAAGTGCTTCGTTTGAAACTGCGGGACACGCAATTGATATTGAATAGCACTTCCTTGATAAGAGACCGTTATTACTGGAAGGTAATATCGCCCAGTTCAAATTGTACTGCCTTCCCAAATTATGAAATTCAATTCTGGTCTGGCAAACATATAGCTGAACGAGTGGAAGAAATCAAATCTTTGGTGGAAAATACTGTCGATACAACATTTTATCACCTGCAAGTTGCGGAATTGTTAGAGTATGAAAATATGTTTGATGAAGTCAACAAATATTACCAATCAGTCATCGATCAATCAAATGACCCGGTTTTAAAAGCCGCCTATGCTTCATTTTTATTGAGAATGAAGAAGGAAAAAGAAGCTGAAATAGTTTATATGAAATAGAATTTTTTTTGCCAAAACACTATGCTTAGCTTTTTAAATATTTTCTTTTTTGCTTTTCACACTGCATTTACTTTGTTCAATCTTACCGGATGGATCTTCCCAAAAACAAGGAAATGGCACTTACTGACGCTGGCCTTAACCGCCTTCTCCTGGTTTTTCCTCGGCATCTGGTATGGCTGGGGTTATTGCGCCTGTACTGATTGGCATTGGGATGTAAGAAGAGAATTGGGACATAATGATGAATCCCATTCCTACATACATTTTCTTATTCTAAAACTTACTGGCGCCAACCTGCCAGTTGATTTGGTAGAAAATGTGACGCTTGTAATTTTTATTCTTTGCGTTCTATTCAGTATAATCTTCAATATTCGTGATTGGAAAAGGAGATGACATCTGCCCCCGTTGGTTTCCTCTAATACAGAGACCCTGTGGGGGCAGATGTCATCTCCGTCAACTCCTCTTAAAAACCTTAGGCGGCCCA
Organism: uncultured Chitinophagaceae bacterium; assembly: GCA_963728145.1. Taxonomy (GTDB): domain Bacteria; phylum Bacteroidota; class Bacteroidia; order Chitinophagales; family Chitinophagaceae; genus CAVSJA01. The sequence goes on from CAVSJA010000002.1 coordinate 465,652, forward strand.
TTCTGCTCAAAGCGTAATTCATTCTTATCCAGAAATATTTTGAAATTCATCGAAGGGGTGTAATAAAATTTCTCTTTTGAAAGAACCAATGGTAGCGGATTTTGGTTTTGGTAAACCAATTGAAGCCGGTTATTCAGATTGATGATTTTTATTTCTACACTGTCGGAACTTTTATAAGTACCAACGAATGGTTCAATATCCCCGGTCGCTTCTGAGCTTTGACGTCCAGTCCTTGTGAAATCTGGCCAATTGTATTCTTTTGCGATCGCCCGGATCAATTCATCCATGATCTCATAACCTTCATTGGAATTTACCATTATTACAACGCCCTTGCCTAATTTTCTATATGCAATAAAATTTGCTACAAATCCTTCATCCCAACCATTATGTCCGAATCTCGCTGAATCGCCCTTGCTTTCAAGGAAAAAACCAATACCGATCCCATTCATTACTTTCTGAGGTGTTAGCATCTCATCTATAGTTTCTTTTTTATAGAAACTGGATTTTCCTTCCAGTGCCTTTTGAACTTCAATCGCCAATGTCGCAAGTTCAGTTGGATTTGTCCAAAGTCCGGCCGCAGCCATTTCCGGATAAACATGATAGCCGCCCGGTATTGCATTTCCTTTCCACGGAAATGCGGTTGAAGCCATTGCTTCTTTATCTGCAGGCAAAGGTTGTTCGTAAGTGCTATAGGTCAACTTCATTGGATCAAAAAGAGTTTCCCGCATGATAGTTGGAAATGGTTTTCCCAAATGATCCATCACTGAAAGCATGGCGACCGTTGTACCCCCGCCTGAATACCTGAACCCGGTACCCGGCATCATATTTACCTTGACTGCATTTGTATTGGCGGGAGGAGCGCCATTCAATATTTGCGGAACGCTTGGTATGTTTTCTGATTTCTGATAACCGGGAAATCCATGAACTGTTAATCCTGCAGTATGACTTAACAACTGCCGGAGGGTCAAAACCGGTTGCCAGTCACCGTTAGCGGGAACCTTCCAGGATTTCAGGTATTGATTTACGTCTTTGTCGAGGTCAAGCTTGCCTTCTTCCTTTAATTTCATTACACCGAGGGCAAACACAGGTTTACTCACCGATCCGGCTTCAAACAAAGTATTGATATCAACAGAATCTGACGAATTGAGGTTCCTCATTCCAAATCCTCTTGCCCACTCGATCTTCCCATCGTTGATCACTGCTACACTTATCCCGGGTGTATGGAAATAATTCATCCTGCTATGCAGGCTATCCAATCTGTACTCGTCATTAATTGAAGTAGGAACCTGCAGACTGCTTATAATTCTTGAGATCCGCGCTTCAACTTCGGCTGAATAACGAGGATTTTCAACTTTAGATTCCTGTTTTTCCTTGCAGGAAAATAAAAGAAAAAGGATCCCAATACTGAAGATGAAATTTCTTTGATTCATGGCTCTTTATTTTTGAGGTTGAGATTATGAACTACAAATATGCCATTTATTCAGGACTATATTCATGATCAGGCTAAAGACCCCTCAATAAGGAATTTGTATTTAACAAACCAAAACTATTGTTATTGCTTGGTTCGGACATAGACATGAAACACATTATTCCTTCCTGTAGCTCTTGTATCGATGTCTATTCCCGGAATCTTTTTTAAAAGATCGATCAGTTTTGAAAATCCGTAATTGCGGGGATCGAAATCCGGTTGTCTTTTGAGGATCAGGTTTCCCAGCACACCCAGGTAAACCCAACCATCTTCCTCGGCGATACCATTGATGCTATCCGTGATCAGTTTCACGACCTCTTTACTGATGGCCGATACCCTTGACACGTGCTTTTTAGCAGGTGATCGTATCGCAGTTTTCGTTACCGGCGCCGGTATCGGTTCATTCTTCAGGATCTCGATATATATAAATTTATTACAGGATGAAATAAAGGGCGCAGGTGTCTTTTTTTCGCCAAACCCAAATACTTTCATGCCGGCTTCTCTCAGTCTTGTTGCAAGTCTTGTAAAATCACTATCACTGGACACAATACAAAAACCGTCAACACGCTGTGTATATAAAATATCCATAGCATCAATAATAAGCGCCGAATCTGTAGCATTCTTACCAGAGGTATAACTGTATTGTTGAATAGGGCTAATGGCGTTTTCAAGTAATACATTTTTCCAACCAATCAAAGTAGGTTTGGTCCAGTCACCGTAAATCCTTTTGAAGGTAGGCGTGCCGTACTTTGCGATCTCTTCGAGTAACTCCCTCACATAAGTTGACGGAATGTTATCCGCGTCGATCAATACAGCGAGTCGAAGTTCCTTAGCGAATTCCATGCTTTTGTTACTGTTTCTGGTTACCGGAAACTTGTTATTACTTAAATATCATTCCAAAAAAAGCCTTCATATCATTCCACGAGGCTGAGTCTGCAGCGGCATTGTAGGCAATTCCCATTTTAAATTTCTTGCCCACTTCAGTTGAATTTGGATTGGTAAACGCATGTGTGGCGTCAGGATATGCCTTAAATATATAGTCGGCGTCGATTGAATCCATTTGCTTTTTGAATTTATCAACATCAGCTTGCGGGACAAATGAGTCGGCGGCACCATGACAGACAAGTATCCTCGATTTCAAAAGATCCTTATTTGGAGGAGTACCAATCAGGCTTCCGTGAAAGCTCACTATTCCATTGAGGTTTTCGCCCAGTCTCGCATTGTTAAGTAAAATGCCTCCACCGAAACAATAACCTATTGCTGCAATATTATCGGGATCTGTAACTGAGTATTCTTTCAGTCTTTTCACGGCTGCATCAAATCGATCCTTTGCCAGCTGCGGATTTGTATAAAACGGCGTGATCATATTCCCTGCATCAGTTGGATTGTCGACTGTTTTTCCGTTTCCAAACATGTCCACAGCAAATGCGATATAACCCAGCTCAGCCAATTGTTTTGCACGCATCTTTGGATAATCATTCAATCCCCACCATTCATGCACTACCAAAACAGCGGGACGTTTTTTATTCGTGCTTTCATCATAAACCACATAACCATTCATAGTAACCGTATCAAGTTTATATGAAACAGTTTCCTCCTTGTATTTTGGAGTTGTTGCAGTTTCTTCCTTCTTTGCATCGGGGTTATTGCAGGCAATGAATGAAAACAAAAGGCCGATGGCCAGCGAGTTTATGATTTCGGTCTTTTTCATGGTGAAGAATTTTGAGCTGCTAAGGTCGGGAAAAGGAGCGAAAGGAACAGAAGAACAGAGGAATAGATGAACAGGCGAACAGATGAACAGGCAATCTTTTCCCGGAATTCTTTAATTTGAATATCTATTCCTGACTTTTTAACTACTACAGTTATGAAACCGTTTCAAATCAATTCAAGACTCTGCATTTTGTTCTTGCTTTTCAGTTTTTGCTTGAGTCCATTCGGCTTTTCTCAAGGCGGATCAAGCCAGCTCCGTATAATAATGATCGGAGCGCATCCCGACGATTGCGACTTCGATGGAGGAGGTACTGCGGCCTTATTTGCAAAAATGGGGCATGCGGTAAAATTTGTATCGGTTACTAATGGCGACGCGGGTCATCAAACTGAAGGCGGTGGAGTACTCGCTAAAAGAAGAAAGGCTGAAGCCGAAGAGTCTGGACGACGTTTAGGGGTTAGTTATGACGTATTGGATAATCACGATGGAGAGCTGGTGCCTAACCTGGATGTGCGTTTGCAAATCATTCGCAAGATCAGGGAATGGAATGCAGATGTAGTGATCGCACCGAGGCCCAACGATTATCACCCCGATCATCGTTATACCGGAGTTTTGGTACAGGATGCAGCATATATGGTTGGTGTCCCCAATGTGGCTCCGCATATTCCACCATTGAAAAAGAATCCGGTGTTTTTATATTTCCAGGATAATTTCCAAAGACCAAACGCATTTCGTCCGGATATCAGCGTTGACATTGGTTCAACCTTTGATCAAAAGATCAGCGGTCTGGATGCACATAAATCTCAAATGTATGAATGGTTGCCCTGGATCGGCGGATACTCAAAAGATGTACCTCAGTCCGATGCAGACAGGAAAAAATGGCTGGCACAGCAAAGAACAATTAAGATCAATGCCGATATGCGAAAATCATTGGAGAAATGGTATGGTAAAGATTACTCCGACAAAGTTCAACACGCCGAATCCTTTGAGATCTGCGAATATGGAACACAGCCAAATGAAGAGGAGATCCGTCGATTATTTCCGATGTTGAAAAAGAACTGAACAGCGGAAGACCGGAACAGAAGAACAGATGAACAGACGAACAGCGGAACAAAAAAACTTTACTATTCTACTGTTCTACTTATCTGCTGTTCCGCTGTTCATCTGTTCCGCTGTTCTTCCGATCTTCCGATCAAAATCCAGCCGCGACGTCAAGACTTTTAACAGTACTTATCGCCGCCTTATGTAAAATGAGTTTTTCAGACGCTTTATCCATTGACAATTCAATCCATCCAAAGTATCTCTCGCCATTTTTTTCAAGCTGTAAGGCGAGATAATGATGACTCATATTCTTCCACGGCCCTTCCCAATATGTTTCTCCGGTTTCTGGAATGATCTTTTCTGCAAGAACAGTAAAAGCAACATTGTACCAGTTATAACCCTCAAGTGCAGTTGAGCCGACTTTATCGCCCTTGCTTAGAATTTTTGAATTTTCGAAGTGATCGATGGGAAGAAAAGAGTAAAAGCCCGATAACGCGAAGAATTGGATCCGGTCTCTGCCCAGCACAGGATCTCCGACATGCATAGTGCCAAAACGGAAATCGACTGTATTATCTCCATTCAGATCGATTTGATAACCCTGCCGGAATTTTACTTCTCTATTTCCGAGATCAACATAACGCATTTGGGGAGAATCGGGAATTGGTATTTTGTCTTTTCTACACGCAAATAACAAGGCGATTAGCAGCATCGCTGAAAATGTCTTTTTCATAATAAGCTTTGGGGAAAGTTATCCCGGATAAGGACGCGACAATTTGTAAAATTGTTTCAATTGATGAAATATTGGTATCAATTGAATAACCCCGCCAGCGGTTGCAAACCCTGGCGGCGGTTATTCAATTGATCCTTTAATTGCACCAACAATCAGGAATATCGAACAAAGCACAAAGAGAATTGCAAGCAACGGCCATATAAACTTAATCCACGCCTTGAAACTAGTGTTGGTAAGAGCAAGTGATGGTAATAGCAAACCCGTGGGTGTGATCAGTCCCATAATTCCCATTCCATATATATAAGCATTCACAATTTCCCTTCCAGGTACTCCGGTCATTGCTGCGAGTTGACCCATGATCGGCATAGTAACCACCGCCATTCCCGAAGTTGAAGAGATGAAGAGTGTAAGTAGCATGTAAACAATCATCACCATAATCAAAAAAAGACCAGTAGGCATTTCGCTCACGAATTCTGCAGCATAATAAACAATGGTATCGTTGACTAAGCCTTCATTCAGGATGATCGTCACTCCTCGTGCCACTCCAATGATAAAAGCAACGCTGACCAGCGACTCAGCACCCTTGATAAATTTTTCAACGAAAGTTCTTTCGCCCATTCGAAGGATTATTGCAATGATCAAGGCAGCTACGAGAAATACCGTTGTCATTTCAAGCAACCACCATTCCAGGAATATAACTCCTCCTATCATCGTGAGGAATGTCAGGAGGAACAAGATGACCAGGAAATTTGTTTTGAGATCCGGCTTTTGAATAAGGGTTGTATCAATGGATGCTGTTGAAAAAGGATTTGTCTTCTCTTTATTGCGTTGATATACGAGGGATTTTGTAGGATCCTTTTTTACTTTTTCAGCATACCGAACCACATACCAGATAAATAGAATTGTACTGATCCCAAATACGATCAAACGCTCATATAATCCATCACTCCAATTAATACCTGCCGCATTTGAAGCGATAATGGTCGAAAAGGGATTGCTGAATGATGAGAGCGTTCCCAATTGCGTTCCTCCAAAAATTATGGCAACGGGTACCAGCAGATCATAGCCTGCGGCCAGAAATACAGGAACAAGTATTGGATAAAATGCAAATCCTTCTTCCGCCATTCCAAAGGATGAACCTCCAAATGAAAATAGAAATCCGAGAATGACCAATAACCAGGCTTCTTTGCCTTTCATCTTGTTGGATAAGTTCTGTAGTGCTTTCTCCAGAGCACCCGAAGCATAGAATACATTGATAAAGCCACCGATAAAAAGTACAAAGAGTATGACATCAAATGAATCATAGATCCCTTTTATAGGAGCCTGGATGATATTTAAAGGATTTTGCGGATTGGAAGAAAGTTTATGATATGTTCCAGGAACCGAAACGGGTTTTCGAAAGCTTCCATCTGCAAACTTTTCGATTCGGATCAATAAGCGCAGGCTATCCAATGTAGATTGAGTCGCCGGAAGAACAATATCCTTATCCTGATCATGGTAAACCAGTGAACCATCTTTATATTCAATCGTATCAAATTTTCCTGCCGGAATAGCCCAGGTAGCAATTGCTGCTATAACAATAACGAACATCAAAACTGTAAATGGGGAAGGCAGCTTGCGCATGATACCTATTGTTCGGCATAGGTACTAAAGATTATTGATTTATTCATTTAAGTTCCAAAACTACTCGGTTCGTTTTGGACTTCATATCGTAGAGGACAAGCCGAACTTCATTCTCGATGTAAGCGATCTTACCTGCCCTGGCATTGTATTTGGCATCGGCAGTTTTGATGCCCGCAATCACTTCTTTCTTATTTCCGTTTAGTTGAAAGACAACTTGTTTGTCGGGATCCTGGGTGTATAATATGGTTAATTGATCAATCCATGTGGGATAATAATTCAGCGTCGTGGTATCATTCGTGAGATTCCGATGAAAGCTTCCATTTTTATCAGTAAGGAAGATCTGGTCACGGCCATCCCCTTTCTCCACGTAATAAGTGATTTGATCATTTCTCGGATTCCATGAAGGGCTGTAACTTTTATGTGGGTTGCTATTGGTAATTTGTTTTTTCTCCCCGCTTGTTAGATTATATACAACTATTTCTGTTTGAGATGTGGGACCACGACCCTTATTTATATTATACGCAAGATGTTTTCCGTCACCTGACCAGGTCAGGGAAAATTTACCAAGTGTATCATCCACTAATACTTTCTCGCTGTTCTTTTCGAGATCATACAGATAGAGTAAGGGTTTGTTGTTAATTCGTTTGAAATAAGCAATAGATTTTCCATCTGGCGAAGCTGTGAGACCGCTACCGTCAATTGGCATTTGTTTCAATGTTTTTGAGACAATATCAAAAATGTACTTTGTTGCTGACGGTGGTAGTTTTTCTGCCTTGTCAATCTTCATAATATTCAATATCAAAGATTGTCCATCGGGCATCCAGGAAAAGGCAGTAATAAATTTCTTGAAAGCGGTATCAGTCCCCTGGGCATTAAGGGAGAAAGTTAATAGCAGAATTGTGATTCCCATGAGCAGTGATTTCATAGCAGAACGTTTTGATGCTATATCAATTTATTGATTAGTGATCGCCGAATGAAGGGATTTACACGATTTGCAAGAAATCTTAGACGTTTGGTTGAAAAACCAACATATATAAATGCTTAAGATAATTGCCTATTGTCTAAGGCACTTCGATTACTGTCCAGCTATTGCTTCTTCGGCTCCATACTATTGCATAATCCTTGCTATGATTGAGTCGATAAGTTCTAGCGCTGCTACTATTGCTCAACCGAAGCCAGCCGTAATTGTACACTTCAAATTTGAAAACAAAGGGTTGGGTAGTCTTTAATTCGGCAGGCTGATAAGTTTTGCCATCATCCGATAAGTAAACTGTCATATCAGTATTGCCATATAGCGAAAGATAGATCCAGCTTGCATCATTGGAAGCGGGTGGAGGATTTTGCTGCGGTTGTGGTGCGGGCGGATTGTTTTGAGTGTTACTTGTATTCCCCCAGGCATAATTCCATCCCCGGGTTATTGAATTAAGTCGATCAGCTTTTGCAGGATGCGTACTGCTTGCAGTTGGAGAGGCAATTTGTTGCATGGCTGCACGCGCTTCATTCAAACTTGCCCCAAGTTTTGCCATCACATATCCGGAAAAATAATCTGCTTCCAATTCCTTGGATGGAGTACTACCACTCGAGCTCACTACATGATTCCGATAATGGTGACCCATCTCATGAGCTAGCACACTGATGGATGCCCATTTGGTTCCCGCATATGCATCAAGGTTTTCGAGGAATTCATTGTCGTAAACAATATAACGCCGGTTGCGAATAATCGTAGCATAGGCATTATTAATTCCGAATTGTTCGCGTATTGTAAAATTTTCTTTCCAATTAATACTATCAAGCATGGTGTTGACATAACCGCTTGCTTCATAAACGGAAGAGAAACTGGTTCCGGGTCTCTGCGGTGGGATGATAATTCCACATTGATTGACTCGTTGGCCAGTTGCGGTTATACCCGCCAGGAATGCGATAATAAACAGTAAGACTCTCATGATTATAGCGATTTTACCCCACTCTGAATAGTGCGGGGTTTCACCAGGTAGGGTAAAAAGATTGTGCCAGCGATTAAGACTATTCGAAGCATGAGAAAGGCCTGAGGCTTAGCGATCCCACCTTCCAACGATTTTTATTCCCATCGTAATGATCCAATTTCCGTACTGAAGCTTGGGATCATAGTTGACGCTTTCCAACTCAAAGGTTTTTCTTTTGAATGCCCTATTCGTTCCGGCCTTTAGAAAGATTGGTATATCCGGACCTTTTTTTGAAAGTATGTTGTATTCAAATCCAATCCCTGCCTGATACCCGAACTCAGATTCTCTTTCTTTCACAGAACGATTATTGGCAATAAGATTGGAGATCGAAGTTGGAGATGGATTTGTTTGTGCTGGTGCTTTGTACTCCAGATAGGAGCTTCTCAATCCTAATCCTGCATAAGGATATATGTTTATGGTTTTTTTCTTCACAAGATCATATCCAATATCCAGTTGTAGTACCGGTGATACGGAGGTTTTGACGAATTCTTCACCCTTTGTTGTTTTTTTGTACATCGACGCGGCAAAGCCTATATCAAAAATTGTTCTCTTCTTTTTGAGAGAGAACCCGAGACCAAAACTTATCATAGGGCCGGAGATCGGACCAAATCCGTCTGTTGAATTGTCTGCATTCAATATATCATAGTTTGCGGATCCGACCTGACTAAAGAATACCATGCCTGAATAATTATCACTTGCCCATTCCGCATATTTCAATTTTTCTGTAAGCGCTTTGGTCTTTGGGCTATTCCTGAACGAATCCTCATAGGCATTTTTCAAACGCTGGAGTTCATTGCGGTAGAATTGAGTAGAGTCGGTTTTATCCTGGCTATAAGAAGACAAAAAACAAAATAAGGCTAATGAAAACAGGAGTGTAGAAATTTTCATAAGCGAAAGTTGATTGTTTACTGAAGAATTTTCAAAGAAGAAATTCAAAGTTCAGTCAAAACAATACAACTCCGGTTAGGGAGCACTGTTAAAGTAGCTTTAAAACTCTTAAGTCTGTTAACAGTTTCCGATAATACACTGCTGTCAATGTTCTGACAATTAAATTATACACTTACCATTTCTATACAAGCTTCCGCACAACTTCTGCACTTAATTGCACATTCCCTGCAATGTTCCATATGGCTGTGCTTTTCGCATTCGATGGCACAAGCTGAACAGATCTCCGCGCACAATTCACAGAAACGATCGGCATACTCACTACCAAGACTCATCAATTCAGCTGCAGCCCGGCAGATGGCGGCACATTCCAGGTCTAACTGTATGCATTTGGTCAGTTTCTTTACATCGGCTTCACGCAGACATGAGGTTGCGCAATGTGTGGAGATCGTCGCACATTGCTGACATTCATCAATACAATGCTGATATTTTTCGTGTGACATAGTTTCGTTTTTTTATTAAACAACTTGAAGCAGTTGAAAAGCACAAAAACGAAGCCATCGAATTTGTATTATAAGATCGTTACGGAATCAATGTCTAAATATTGCCTCAGGGTCTTACACCTTCCCCCTTTTGCGCAGCAGAGAAAGGCAGGGATGAGTCGAAGCGGCCATAAAAGACCTGCGAGAAGAATTTTCCCCAGATTGTAAATGGAAAAATCATGAATTCACAACGGCAGAATAAATATTGGCACGATTGTACAATGAAGGCATTTCCTGCAGTTTTAGAATCGAATCATACCCATTCTCCTTGAAAAATTTCTCGAGAGATTTAAAGCTGATTGGATAAGGTACCCATGGATTTGAGACATCCATGTCGTATTCAATAATTAGCAGAGTATGTGCAGGCTTAAGTCGTGTTTTTAGTTTGGAGATGAAGGTTGATTTGTTTTTTACAAAGTGAATGGAATTTGCCATTAGTATTCCATCCAGGTCAGTAAATGGAAGTTCTTTGTCAACAAAATCAAGTTTGTATTTTTTGATCAGCGTTTCTTTTTCACTATCAGGAATAGTCGATAATGCCCCTTGATTGGTATCTACAGCATGAATGATGCTATCCTTGCCCAGGAGATTTGCAAGGGCTCTTGTAAATAATCCGTCACCGCAACCAAGATCAGCCCATTTTTGCGTTGATCTTCCATTTATTCCAGTAAGAAGTTTTATTGCTTCATCAAGTTTCATAACCACCAATTGCTTACCGGATAAGTATTGCCAATGATCAAAGGCTCGCCAATCTTTGGAGTAGTTACATTCAGGTTCAGTTCCTTTGCTTTTTTTAATGTTCGGGTAATTGGTTCGGTCCACGGATGATAGGACAATGCAAATTTTCCCCAGTGAACAGGTAAAAGCAATTTTGCATTCAGATCTTTTGCTGCCTGCACGGTTTCTTCGGGTCGCATATGGATATAGGGCCACGCATCTCCGTATTGCGCACCATCAAGGATTACCAGGTCAAACGGTCCAAACTGCGCTCCGATCTTTTTGAATTCCTCATCATAACCCGAATCTCCCCCAAGAAATAATTTCAAGCCATTTATTTCCAGCACGAATGAACTCCAAAGCGTTTTGCCTCTCGCCGTTGATCTTCCTGAAAAATGTCTCGCAGGCGTGGCAGTTAATTTTACATTATGAACAATCGTCTTGCTTTCACCCCAATTCAATTCAGTGATTTTTTTTGGATCAACACCCCAGTATTCCAGGTGCGATCCAACTCCAAGTGAAGTAACAATCGTGGTTGTTCTATTCTTAATCCTTTTTATGGTTTGATAATCCAGGTGATCATAATGATCGTGGGTGATAATCAACAGATCGATCGGAGGAATTTCTTCTGACTTATAAATATTTGAGCCCTTGAATGGTTTTCCAAAAATTGCAACTGGAGAAGCTGGGCCAAACAATATGGGATCAACAAGAATCTTAAATCCTTTGGAATTTATAAAGTAAGATGAATGTCCAAGCCAAATAAGCTGTGTTGAATCCTTTGGCAGTTCTGATAAGTTCGTTTTTACTGAAGGTATCAAACCGGGAGGATTGACGAATTTAGGCCTGCTGATAAAAAAATCCTTAAACATCTTGAAGTAGGAAACATTCTTTAGCATCACGGATGTTGGATGGATATTTTGAAAGGATCCGTTTCGGTAATTCGGGGAGCTTTCTATTCTTTTGAGACGCTCGCCGCTGGGATTTTTGCCGAAGGACTTGAACATTGGTTGATTGGTTAATTAGTTAACTGGTAGATTGGTTGTTCCGAAGTTTCGGGAGGTTAATTGGTTAACTGGTTGACTAGGGCCTTCTTCACTTCCGGCACAACCTTCGTTCCAAACAATTCAATCGACTTTAATACTTTATCATGAGGCATGGTACCAACAGTCATTTGTGCGAGGAAGCGATCGTACTTGAAGATCTCATGTTCATACAGCATTTTTTCAATCACCTCATCAGGACTTCCAACCAATAATGCACCTTGTTTTGTACGCATGAGCTCATATTGCTGGCGATTCATTCCTGACCATCCACGCTCACGACCGATTCTTGACATCGTGTCCGCATAAGAAGGATAAAACACATCTGCGGCAGCCTTCGAATCTTCAGCAATAAACACGTGACTGTTTATTCCAACTTTGATTTTATTCAAATCTGTGCCTGCTTTCTTTGCGGTATCCCGGTACAATTTTACAAAAGGTCCGAACTGTGCGGGTGAACCACCGATAATCGCAACTGCCATCGGCAATCCAAGTGTTGCCGCACGTATCGCAGATTGTGGCGTTCCTCCAACTGCCACCCATATGGGAATTTTTTCCTGGTAGGGTCTGGGGTATACGCCAAGGTTTTTGATTGAAGCACGATGTTTTCCTGTCCAGTTTATTTTCTCTGATTCATTCAATTTGATCAATAGTTGAAGCTTCTCTTCAAATAATTCATCATAATCACGAAGGTCATAACCAAACAATGGAAAGGATTCAATAAATGATCCACGCCCGGCCATGATCTCAGCTCTGCCTTTTGATAAAAGATCAACTGTTGCAAAATCCTGGAACACACGAACTGGATCATCCGAACTCAAAACAGTAACAGCGCTGGACAATTTGATCGTTGAAGTTTTTACTGCAGCTGCTGCAAGCACCACAGCGGGAGAGGAGACTGCGTAATCCGGGCGGTGATGCTCGCCAACCGCGTAGACGTCCAACCCAACTTTTTCCGCTAATTCTATTTCTTCAAGGAGATGCTGTAAACGCTGCTCAACATTTACTGGTTTGCCCGTGATTGGATCGGGGCCGATTTCTGCGAAACTGTAGATGCCAAATTCCATGAAGCCTATAACCGCTCAAGAGTATTATTTGTTCGATATTTCCTTAGCCTTGATGAGCTAGGGATTTTAGCTTCGAATTGAGCAGAGATTTGGTTTTAAAACGGGAAACGGCGATTGCTCATCGACCCAAATCCCCAATTCATCGAATAACCCCAGCTGACCTCGTCTAAACCATTGACAATTATCAAGATACTTTCTAATTTTATGTCTCACGGCTCTATATGATTCGAGAATAATTTGCGTTATTATTGAACCTAAATCCATTATTGTGAAAACCCTGATCTTCTATATCCTTACCCTGCTTTGCATTACACAACTCAATGCACAGCCGCAAACTGCCGTGGATACGTCCAATGGCTTTAAGCTCCAAAAGGATAACATTATTACAGCAAGCTCGATCCTGAAGATCGAAAACCTTGGCGTTAGAGTTAACTCCGATCTTGCTGAATTGAGACCTACGGTTTCAGCTGATGGTAATCTTCTTTTCTTTATTTGTGAAAATCACCCAGCCAATACCAAGTATAGTTCTATTCCAAACTCCCAGGATATTTGGTTCGCCGAAAGAGACAGTAATGGTAAATGGAGCGAAGCTTATCATCTCGGATATCCATTGAATACGATGCACTACAATGCGGTTTATTGGATATCGCCCGACAATAACCGAATTCTTATTCGTGGAGCATTTCTCGACGGCGCATATCATGGGAAGGGCGTAAGCCTTTGTCGATTGGAGGAAAGTGGAAACTGGAGCGAACCGCGTATGCTTATCATAAAAAACTATGATAAATATGATAGGGGTCGTCAGTCGGGAGCAACAATGGCTCATGACGGCCAAACCTTACTGTTATATATGACTCCGGAAAAAAATGGAGACAACAATGACATTTTTGCTTGTTTCCGTAATCCGGATGGTACATGGTCTGAACCAAGGAATCTCGGGAAAACGATCAATTCTCCTGATACGGATGAAATGACTCCATATATTGCCGCGGATGGTGAAACCCTTTACTTCAGTAGCAATCGCGGCGGTGGAGTTGGAGACAATGATATTTGGATGACTAAGCGACTTGATAAGAGCTGGACAAAATGGAGTCCCCCGGTGAATTTAGGAAGTCCAATCAATACAGATGATTGGGATGCATTCTTCACCCTCGATGCCGGTGGAGAGTATGCGTATCTCACAACAAATCTGAATACATACGGTGAAAGTGATATCGTGCGGGTAAGATTGTTAGAAAAAGAAAAACCCAACCCGGTTATCCTGGTTAGTGGTAACGTGTATAATATTAAGACGGGGGAGCCGCTTAGCGCTTCACTTGTGTATGAAACACTGCCCGATGGAACTGAAGCAGGTAATGGTATTTCGAATCCGGTTGATGGTTCATTTAAGATCGTATTACCATTCGATAAGAATTATAGCATTCGTGCAGTTGCCGATCATTTCTTCGCGGTATCAGAGAATTTGAATCTCGATTCCCTGATCAAGGCAGGTTACATGGAAATTCACAAAGACCTATACCTCGCACCGATCGAGATTGGCCAGATTGTACGATTGAACAATGTGTTCTTTGACTTCGATAAATGGGACCTGCGTCCCGAGTCAAATGTCGAACTGGATCGCGTCGTAAAACTATTAATGGAAAATCCTGCAATCGAAATTGAATTGAGTGCGCATACGGATGCCCGCGGTACCGATGAATACAACTTCACATTGAGTGATAACCGTGCAAAATCCTGCGTGGAATATATTATCTCCAAAGGCATATCCCCAAGCCGTATCATCTCTAAAGGATACGGTGAAAGCAAACCCGTGGTGGATAATGATACCGATGAGAACAGGCAGTTGAATAGACGTGTCGAATTTAAGATATTGAAGAATTAAGATGGTTTGATTGTTTGATTGTTAGATTGTTGAGTTCATAATTAGTAAACCCAACAATCTAACAATCAAGCCATCTAGCCATTCATCCATCACCCCCTCCACTAAACACCGCAATTTTCGGGTTGCCCGCCGCTGCCTTCCTATCTATTTTTGTGTTAGAAAAATAGATCACAATGACCACCCAGGAACAAACGAATTATAGCAGAATCGCGGAAGCAATTGCTTATATAAAAGACAATTTCAAGACACAGCCCAGCTTGGATGAAATAGCGGATAAGGTTGCGATGAGTCCATTCCATTTCCAACGAATGTTTACGGATTGGGCAGGAGTAAGTCCAAAGAAATTCCTTCAATTTCTTACGGTTGAGCATGCAAAGAAATTATTGAAGGAAGATCAGGCCTCCTTATTTGATACTGCAATTGAAACAGGTTTATCAGGAACCGGCCGGCTGCATGATCTGTTCGTAAACATAGAAGGGATGACACCGGGCGAATACAAAAATGGAGGGGAAAGTCTGGCCATAAATTACAGTTTCGCAGAGTCCCCATTTGGAAATATGTTGGTTGCTTCAACATTGAAGGGAATTTGCCATATGGCTTTTGCAGATAATGAGGAAGAAGCGTTGCAGGTGTTGAAAGCGAAATTTCCAAATGCAACGTACAGGCAGATGGTTGATTTGATGCAACAAAACGTGCTTTATATTTTCACACACGATTGGAGTAAACTCAACGATGTGAAATTGCATTTGAAAGGCACAGAATTCCAATTGAAAGTTTGGGAGACGCTTTTAAAGATCCCAATGGGTAAATTGACAACCTATGGTAGCATCGCGAAACAAATTCAACAACCCAACGCATCCCGCGCAGTTGGTACGGCAGTAGGAGATAACCCAGTTGCTTTTTTGATTCCCTGCCATCGTATCATTCAATCCACCGGTGTATTTGGCGAATATCATTGGGGTTCTGTTAGAAAAACTGCAATTATCGGATGGGAAGCCGCAAGGATGGTATCATGATCGCCAGGGTTGATATAGTTGATAAGGTTGACAAGGTTGACAAGGTTGACAAGGTTGACAAGGTTGACAAGGTTGACAAGGTTGACAAGGGAATTACGGATTGCAAAATTATTTAACCCGCGTAACATGAATCTAATTAGCCTTATCAACCTTGTCAACCCTGTCAACCTCGTCAACCTTCGCGAATGACATCAAGCCGGCTCGGTAACCATTTTCTCCTTCATCTTTAGTTTTTCTGGTTTTGGTGGTTTATCAGGCAGCCATTTATTCAATATCCGTTCAATATATTTAATAAATGGAAGGAAAAGCAATACGCCGGTTGCATTAAAGATCATATGTGCATTGGCAATCTTTTGTTCGATACGCGCATTTCCCGAAATATTTTCTATGAAACCTGTATACCATTTGAAAAGCAATAAGCCAACTATGATCGAAACTATGTTAAAGAATAAGTGAAACAAGCCGGTTTTTACTGCTTTCCTGTTTGAGCGGATCGTTGCAAGCAAGGTATCTGAACAGGTTCCCAACTCAGCCCCAAGCATAACCGCAATTCCTGCGGGTAGGGTTATCAATGCTTTCTTCGCAAGTGTAATTACCATGCCGACAGTTGCAGATGAGGATTGTATGATCAATGTAACAAGTGCGCCAATTCCCGCTCCCCTTACCGGATCTTCGAGCCCGCTCATCCAGTTCAAAAACTCGGGATGGTCCCTTAATGGTTCCACCGCTCTTTCCATAGTATAAAGTCCGAAAAACATTATTCCAAAAAACAGGAGTACTTTCCCGGGCTTGCTTAAGCGCGGATCCCGCACAATAAAACTCATTATTAGTCCAAGTACAATTGGAATCGGTGACCATTTCCCAATGTCCAATGCGATAAGCTGGCTGGAGAAAGTAGTACCGATATTGGCACCCATCACAACTCCGAGCGACTGGCGAAACGTGATGGCTGAAGCGTTCACGAGGATGATCGTCATTATGATCACTGCCGAAGACGAATCCAGCAAAACGGTAACGAAAATACCTGTTAATATTGCCGTTATGACGTTTTTTGTACAGTAGCCGAGCCATTTTTTTGCCCGGTCACCTACCAGGGCTTTTAGCAGATCTGACAGATTGTTTATAGCGTACAGGAATAGCCCAAGTCCACCGATTACCGTCAGTATTATTTCCATACCAGGATTTTATATCGGAAACTTACGGTTTAGATGTTACCGGATTATGAACGAAAAGAAGCAAGAATTAGGCCCCACCGGATAAAAATTTAATATTGGCACTGTTAACTCTATATTATATTAGTGTTATTAAATTATATTAGCGCTCTAAAATTTAAGGGATGGGTAAACAAACAACAACACCAAAGTTGACTAAAAAACTGTCTAAAAAACAGGCGAGGGAACTGGTATTCAATAAACTCGCGGGAGCTTTAGAAGAATACAAGGAAAAAATAAAGGAGAAGAAATTTAAGGCAAACCTGAAAAAGGCCAGCAAATTATTCGCTGCCGACATCGCTAAAGCCGAAAATAGAAAGGAAGCTGTTAAAGAAAGAAAGAAGAAAGAACCAAAACTTAAACCGGTTCAGGTTGCTGATCAACCAATGGCAGTAGAACAAGAAGCGCCAGTTAAGTAAGTATCATAAAGTATCACAGCTTTCCTTCTATTCTATTATTATTCTGTATTTCTCCAATAATCCAACAATTCCTGTAATTGAAAATTTAGCTTGCTTGATGCGGTTTAATTCCGGATCAAGCGAATAATTTCTTGATGTCCGCAGGTCGGCTTTCTCCAGGATCGTGTTTTCAAATTTCGCTTTCAACAGATCGCATTCTTCTAAAACAATTCCTGACATATCGGATTCCACGAAATCCACTTCAACCAGGCTGCAATGATGAAAGCTGGAATGCTTTAAGGATCTTTTGAAAAAATTGCAATAGTCCATCGCGCAACCCTGAAACCTGCATGCGAAGAGAAATTCGTGACAGCATTCAAAATTTATTCCTAATGCCTTGCAGTTATTGAATTGAATGTTATTGAGTGTGGTCTTGGTAAGGTTAACATTGCTCAGATTGCATTCGTTGAATTCACAATCGATGAATCTCGTGTTTGAAAGATCCGCTCCCATAAAATTGCAAAGAATAAATTTGCAACCTTCATAAGCACCTGCAATAAATCCATTCTTCGAATAATCTATCTTCTCAAAAATCTTGTCTTCAAAATATTTTTCTTTCATGGTTATAAACAAGTAAACCCTTGTGGGTAATGTAATTAAGGTAAGAACTTATTAAGGCGGATTAAAATTCGTGCACTCGGTCCCGTAGGGACCAAATCTTTGTAGCAAAAAAATTCCATTGTTCAACAAGCCCCGTAGGGGCGAAATCTGAGATAGGGGCAATAAATTATTGAATTTAAATTCGCCCATATTACTACTTTGATTTCAATTCCATATAGTGTTTCTTCTTTTTTGGATCAAGATGTTCAATTGCATATCGCAAAGCAGTACGCGGCATGGTTGCTGCATGTTTATCTAAAAATGCAAGTAATTTTTTAGGATCTTTTTTACCTGCTTCACGAATCCATCCTCCCGTTGCTTTGTGGATCAGGTCTTCCTTATCATTGACCAATACTTCAGCAATCTTAAAAGTATCCTCGATATCACCCTTTCTTATGAAATAGAAAGTGCTTACTATGGCTGTTCTGCGCTCCCAGATATTTTTTGAGCGGGCAAGTTTATATAGAACAGCCCTTGGCTTATCAGCGAGATATCCACCGACAACATAGGGAGCTGAACGATCTACAAGGTCCCAGTTATTGATGCGGTCGTGACGTTTGATATAAAGCTCATACAATTCCTTGCGTCTACCCTCAGGTATCTTTTTATCCCTGGCCTGGAAATCCATTATGCTCACTGCCCCAACTCTCAATTCATGGATGGGGCTTTCCAGTAATTCTTCAATTTGATCGGGCGGCATATTCATGAATTTCTTCGATAAAGCAAAAATCTCGCCCATTCTTACTCCAATGAATAGAGTCTCCTTCCGCGTATTCTCCTTCGCCAGATTTGAAATAGCCTTCAATCTTTTTTAATTCAGCCGCAGAAATTTTCTGTTTGAGCTGACGTGTAAATTCAGCAGCAGTTATTTTATCAGAAGGGTTTGAGTTTGTTTTGGGTTCTTGACAGTTATCTGTTTAGTTTTCGAACTGGCCATTGCAATGTTGTTTGGCTGAATGTCGAATTTAACTCTTTCTCATTTTTCAACCGGGTTGTTTAACCCCTTTAGGGGTTAAATCTTTGTAGAAAAACGCCACCTCCTCTGGACCAAGCCCCGTCCCGATAGCTATCGGGACGGGGCTTGGAATCTGGGGGATATTTCGTTGCTACAAAGATTAAACCCCTAAAGGGGTTTATTCATTAAAGCGAATTGTTCGTGGTTGGACATTTAAAATTTTGTGATCGCTTTCAATCTTAATTAATGGCATTGCCCTTTCAAGGTGTTGAGGGTAGCTTATCAATTTTCTCCTGGATTACATTCTTATCAGTCTTTGTCTTTGCAAGCTCGAGCGCTTTTTTAAGATTGGATTTCGCTTTCGTATTATCAATACCCGTGTACAGTTCTCCCAAAAGAGTAAAATAGTAGGGGTTGTCTTTCAGATGCAGTTTTTCTGCTTCCACGATCGCTTCTGCTTTTCCATTTGCCTTTGAAAGCGCATAGGTTCTGTTCAAAGCAGCAATCGGGGAATATTCTATTTGCAATAAGTGATTGTGGAGTTGAAGTATATTCTCCCATTTTTCTTTAGTATCCTCCTTGATCGTATGCCAATACGCTATATTAGCTTCGATATGATATTTAGAAAGCTTATTTCCAGTGGATGCTTTTTTAAGGAATAAAGCTCCCTTGGTGATCAATTCCTGGTCCCAAAGTTTTTCGTCCTGATCTTTGTACAAGATCATCTGGCCATCATCATCCTTTCTTGCAGGAAATCGTGAAGCGTGAAAACACATTAACGAAAACAACGCATTTACTGCAGGCAAATCAGTTTGGGGATTTTCAATCAACAGGTAATTCAATCGCATGGCTTCCAGGCAAAGATCTTCACGAAGAACCGTATCCTGGGTTTCAGAATAGTATCCTTCACTGAAAAGGAGATACAAAGTCGTAAGGACATTTTCCAGTCGATGGTCAATTTCCCTTTCATCCGGAAAGGCGATTAAGATTTTTTCAGTCCTTAATTTTTCTTTTGCTCTTAAAAGTCGCTTGTTGATGGTTTCCTTGCTGGTAAGAAACGCATTGGCAATTTCGCTTATGCCAAATCCGCAAAGGATTCGCAATGCCAGGGCGATTTGCGATTCGGAAGATAGAGCTGGATGGCAAACGGCAAAAAGCATTTGCAATTGACTATCCGTTATGTTTTGATTTGACAAATCGATTTCAATTTCTCCGGTTACCGTATCAGTAGAATTTCTTAATTGAGTAGCTATCTTTTCCGCGAAGAGTTTGTTGCGATGGATATAATTTTTCGTTTTATTCTTTGCAACAGTATATAACCATGCGGTTGGATTTTCCGGTATTCCCTTAAAGGTCCATGTTTCGAGCGCCGATAGAAAAGTTTCTCCGGCAATATCTTCAGCTGCTTCAATATGCTCAAGTCCAAATGTCTTGCAAAGTACCGCAGCGATCTTTCTGAATTCCGTTCTGAAAAGATGTGGTATTAATTCCTGCTGTTTCATAAAACAAGAAGTCCCTGTAAATTTATTTAAACCCGATGGTTTGTATAATGTACAGGGACGCCTTCGGCTATTTATTATGGCGGTCAACCTTTCTCACTTCCACGCTGTTTCCTTCGCCCTGTAAAACAGGTGAGCCTTTCGCAAACTCAACAGCTTCCTCAACCGACTCTGCATTTACGATAATATATCCACCCAGCGTTTCCTTTACTTCACCAAACGGACCATTGGTCACTACTTTATTTGACCAAACCACTTTTGCATCGTCAAAAGGAAGTCCGTTTCCTTCCACAAACTTGTTTTGCGCGGCGATTCCACCGATCCAATCCATGGTTTGTTTCATCCAAACCTGGATCTGTTCAGGCGATGCGACCTTCGTGCCGTCCATATGCCTGAATATCAACATATATTCTTCCATGATTTTTGTTTTTAAAAGTTATTTAATTATCCGGATATAGATTAATAACAAATGGAGTAGTAAGAATTGGACACGAAGGTTAAAGTTTTTTGGGAATTGGGAACTAGGAATTGGAGATTCCCCGCCAAATCGGTTTAATATCCAGCAATGGTGTTTGGTCCAATACTTCAAGTCCCGAGACCTTTATCAAACCCTGAGGCGAAACCGAAATTACTTTCACAACATGTATACCTATCGGATTGGGGCGATCGGGTGACCTCGTAGAAAATACACCAATCAAAGGAGAATCTTTATAATTTCTCGGCATGCATTTAATCACATTGCGGTCGCCTAAACTTAACCACGTAAGCAATATTAGCTCTGAACCGGCTTCGATGTCCTTGATACCTTCCAGGTATTCTTGAGTTATCACCAGTTCAGCTTGCGGAGCGTTTTCATTTTCCTGCAATGGGCAATCTTCCAGTCTTTTTAAAGAGGAATGAACCTTTCCGATGAATTTCAAAGTCGGTTCCATAAAAATGAATTGAATGCTATTTCCATTTTACATCACCATCCACACTTTCTCTCACACGAAACATAGTGATCTTCCGGATCAGCGTCAATGGTAGTGCCTTTTCTAACGGAAATTGAATCGTCCCTTCTGAGGTCTTGAATCCATTAAGTTCTGCTTTGAATGCTTTTATTGTTGAAGGTGTAGTATGGAAGCCAATATGATTCTTGTTAAGTGCAAATGTTACCAGTATTCGCTGATAGGAAAAAGCGGGCATTCCCCATTTGAGGCTTTCTGTTGCACCCGGAGCCGCGGCTCGTATGCATTTTTGCAATTGGATTAATTTAATCTTCGTTTCGGGAAGAGCGGCATTAATATATTCTTCTACCGTTTCGGGCCTTAACTTTTTACCATCCATCAAGAAAATTTTAGATCCTCATTGAAGATATTCAATTTCCTCTGCCTTAATCTTATGAAGAAAAAAAATTTTCTGGGCCCAATATAATGGGCCCTAATAAGCTGGGGAACCGAAGGAATATCTGTGAATTCAAACTCAATCTACACGGAAAGATATCTCGCAGATCACTCCAAAGCTTGTGATCTTATCTCCTTTCACATGCGCCTTAATATCCTTTACATACACTGAATCAATGTTTCTTACTGTCTTTGCAACTTCAGTAACAGCTGTGCGCATTGCATCATCAATTCCTTTTTCTGAGGAAGCAATTACCTCGATTACTTTTACGATTGCCATACAATTAAGATTTAGATTATTGAATAGATTACTAATTGCAGCGGTATAAGAAGGATGACAGGGGAATAATAAAGGTACAAAAATGAAGAAAAAACCTATTAGTTAGCAAGTAATCTAATATTGGAAGTGAGAAACATTATTAAATTTACGCTACTCCAATACAGTCAGCAATCATCTCAAATGAAAAAAGAACCAGGACTAGCCACAGGCATTTCAGAATCTGAAGCAGTTGATGATTACATGAAGAAATTAAAGCATCCTTTGAAGGATCTGGTTGTGGAACTGCGAAAATTTGTTTTAAGTATTGATAAGAGTATCGGCGAAGGCATTTATTGGAATGCGCCAACTTTTTATTACACCGGCAAAATGAAACCATTCAATCCAAAAGATTATAAGAGATATCTGGTTGGACTCAATTTCTATAAACAGGATGCTATACGAATGATCTTTTTGAGAGGTGCCGATGCAAAAGATCCTAAAGGCATTCTTGAGGGTGATTACAAAGATGGACGACGATTAGTTTCACTAACAGGAATGGATGATCTAAAAGTTAAAGAACCTGAATTGAAAAAGATTGTTTTGCAGTTAGTTAAGAATATGGCCTAATCGGCTAATAGTCTGAGTAATAGCTCTCCTCATCTTAACAATACTTTACCCCTGCAATGCTTTTAAATGGGCAGTTTTTGTCAGATTTTGTATTAGAATATTTCTCTTATTGATTCGTTTAGGATTGACAATTACTCAAACCGAACACCCTATGGCACTAAATCTACTCAGAAGTCTCGCCTTCGTGATTTTCCTTGGAGCCTGCGCTTCAGTATCACGAAACAGCAAACAAACAATACGATCTCTTCCCGCGGATGAACTGGTGACCGCACAACCAATAATCGGTAGCGAGATAAAATTTCAGCCTCTCACGGATCTTCCACAAACAGAGGATGGTGGTTTTGTATTAAAGCCTGGATTTTATGAGACGGAGTATAAAACATATTGTTTGGAACCCGGAACACCGGATCCACGTCCCGGCGACGCATATTTACAAGGTCCAATTACCGGCAACAGGAAAGATATTGTGGAGAGTGTATTGCTAAACTCGAGGAGCAAGCCACATATCGATCAAAAAAATGTTCAATTGTTGTTATGGTCTGTTGTTAGTGGTTCAAATTTTAATAAACTCCCAATTGATGTGCAGGCTGATGCAAATGAGTTGCTCACATCAAAACAGATATTTAAGCTGAAGGGTGGTGTAGCAGGATATATCAAGGAAGTTTATTCGGCATCCGGAGGTTCTTCGACAAATTCAAGCATGAACAGGTTGTTTGAACTTGGGGTAAGTTCTTATGAATCTTATGAACGCCTGGCAGTTTCGCGTGAGCCTTCGAAGATCAAAAAAACCGGCGTGAAAGCAGATCAATGGTATACGCAGAAAGAAAGTTATTATGTCAGGTATTTGCCATTGAGTTATCAAAAGGTAAAAATTCAATTATATATCCCCGATAGTTTGCTGGATGCTGAAGGAAAACTTGAGGGTGAATATGTAGTGTACAATCCAACAGGTCTGCAAGCGATCCCTGCATTTACAAATGCACAGCGTCTCGGAATTGGTGCACCGGTAGTGGATATTGTAAAAGAAATTATTCGGATAAATAAAGGAAATAGCAAACCCAAGGCACCGCCAACGCCAAAGCCTGGGAATCCTAAGCAAGGAAATCCAAAGACTGGCAATCCCAAAGGAGTAGTTAGTTGTGTTTTGTATATCAACGATGCGAAATATTCAACTTTTGTTGTAGACAAAATGAAAGGAAAACAACCAGTGGTTCCATTGCCTTATGGGTTGACATCGGAACCATTGGGTATTTTAAGGATTTGAAAGTTATCAAACAGTAAGTCGTTAAGCCGCTTCTTTTTCAGCCGCATCAGCTGAGCTAATCATTGCGTCAGAAAGAATTGTATAACATTTGATCCAGGCGTCTTTGACTTCCTCATTCCAGTTTTCACCAAGTCCTTTTTCCAGGGTCCAGATCAACGCAGTGCCGACAACAGTATAATGTTCAGGTTTTACTCCATAACCGCTATGTCTTTGAGCAAGCTTACCAACTTCGTCAATGATATCTTCCAACTTATCCAGTTTCGCAATCACATAGCCAATCATGGCTATCAATTTCTTTGATTGTTCCGGAATTGGGCTGCGGAACATATGCTTCACCTGTGGAGCTATTTCGAATAATCGATTGTAAAATAAGTCGCCAACAACAACGGGATCAATGGTGGAAATTAAAGACCATGAAGATTTAACCAATTCAATTTGTTTCTGTGTCATAAAGGATGAAGGTTTTTTTGATCGCGCAAAGATGGGAGGGTGGACAGGCATTCCGTAACTACTTTGAGCGATTGGTCGAAAATTAGTTGTGAAATGCTTAAAATCTTATTTTCGACTTCCCAAAAAAGCAAATATGAATATCAAAAAACTAGTTATCGCCTTCTGCCTTATCATTGGAACAACATTAATCACACAAGCTCAAACTATTGACGAGATCGTTAAGGAATGGGAGAGAGCAAAAGCGTATACCAAAGAATATTTGGATGTGATGCCAGAAACGGGATATGCGTTGAAACCAACAGCTGATATGCGATCCTTTGCTGAACAAATGCTGCATTTAACAGATGGCAATTATGGATTTCTGTCTTCTGTGACCGGCGAAAAGAGTCCAGTCGATTTGGGTCAGTCAGAAAAAGTTGCCGATAAATCAAAGGCAAACGTTACTAAATTGGTAATGGATGGCTACGATTTCGTTATTAATGGCATAAAGAAAATGACACCAGAACAAATGAAGGAATCAGTAAAGATCTTTGGCAGGTTTGATATGTCCAAAGGAACAGCTATCGAAAAATGTTTTGAACATCAGACGCATCATAGAGGTCAAACAACTGTTTACATCAGGCTGGCGGGTGCAAAGCCACCGCAGGAAAAATTGTTTTAATCCTTAAAGAAAGAAACCAATCTTGCGTTCGCATTCATTTTTGAGAAACTATTCCTCATAAGTAACCAGGACTCTAAATTGTTTTGAAAGGATGTTTCCCGAATTGCCAACAACGTTTACAACGCCAATATTTGTTGGGTTGATATAGAAATTGAATTGGTAGCCGGCACTTTCGGTATAACTATGGTGTACAAAGCTGCTGCCTCCGTAATCTACTAATACTTCAATGGAAAGTAATTTTGCAGAGTTGAGACCGTGAGCAATGAGGACCGTAGATCCTTGGGAGGCACCAGTCGTACCAGTCAGTTTCTTCATTTGAATTTTTGGAGCGCTGCTTCCGAGCATCGTATATCCGTTCACTTGTAATTGTGTTTGTGGTGTTGAGGTGCCTATACCAGTCCAGCCATTTTTTAAAATAACCATTGCATCTGACCGGTTGATGGTGCTTGTGCCGTTGCCTATGGTGAATACACGGTCCGCAGGGTTCCAAAACGATGTGTCTGCCGGAATGTAATCAGTATTCCAGCGACCAAGCACAGTCTCATAAGCTGATTTGGCAAAATTTTCAGCTCCAATCGCGATAGAACCCTGCCCTGAAGCAATTGTTCCGAGTCCCAAAGCAGTAGAAAATAAGCCGGATGCTTTCGTCTGAGGTCCCATCGCAGTTGATTGGGCCCCCGAAGCAATAGCATTTGCTCCCAGCGCAAGGGCATTAAAACCGGAAGCGTTTGACGGTCCAAATGCAACAGAAAACTGACCTGATGCAGTTGAATTGTATCCTATTGCGGTAGATCCATAACCGGATGCATTTGTAGTAAAACCCATTGCCGTTGAATAAGATCCCGTTGCTTTTGAATTATATCCGGTTGCCATAGAATAGTCTCCAATGTTTTCTTTATTCCATTGCAATCCGTCAACATATCCCACACGGAATGCTGCCTTATCCGGGTACCACATCATTCTTCTACCTGGCCCGCTTACAGGAGGATTGCCTGGCGTTAGGGGAATATCGTTGTTTGCTGAAAAAACCACCGAGCTATCTACCACATGAAGTCTGGCCAGCGGATTGGTAGTCCCGATACCGGTATTACCTGAATTTACGATTGTAACCCTCGGGATATTGTTTGTAGTGAAATGTATCTTCCCGATTGTTACCATTATAAGTTCCAAAGTCTATGTCTTCGGCATTACCGGAATACGAGCCGAGATAACCTCTTGGAATACTGTTTTCCGCCCAGGTGAGATATAAACCATTGGGTCCATCAACAAAAACGGGATTACTGGAACCGCTTAAAATATGAAGAGAAGTGCTGGGTGATGCGATCCCTATGCCAAGGTTATTTTTGAAATAACCATTACCGTTAGTAAAATTGGTATAAAACACCGGTTCGCCTGCAGCATTGCGGTATTCCAGTTGCCCGGTTACGGGATTAGTGTTATTATAAAATAGTCCATCGGCTGCAGCAGAATGCTTCATCAGTGCCTGCGTAACCGGAACATAGAGATTTGAATTTCTCCATTCAATTCTGCCGGTAATAGAATCATGAGTTAAATAACTGGAATTGCCGCCCATTCGATGATTGCCTTTCACATGTAGGGTAGACAGCGGAGTATTAGTGCCAATGCCTATATTTTGTGATTGCACGTTTTCAAGCAAGAAAATGGCCACTGCTATCATAAAGAGCTTTTTCATGCCGCAGAATTTATTAAGTGCTTAAAGAAATCTTGCTGTAATTGCAGAGCGATTGGATTTTATAATCTGTTCAATAGGGAAGAAAAAAAATCACCTGCTGGTCGACAGGAAATGACCAGTGCTGGCATACATAATAAAGCTAACTTTCTGTAAAGGGGAGAGCAATAGAACAAAAGTTAGGGAAGGTTAAGTCGTAAGACTCATAGAACACATGAAGAATATTAGTAGCCTCGACAGAAATCCCTGCCTGCGTGACGCAGTCAGGCATGGAACCTGTAACTAGAGTTCCGGAAATACTTTGAAATGAATAAGCGAAAAAAGAAAAAAGAATATTTGTAGCCTCGACAGGAATCGAACCTGTATCTAGAGTTCCGGAAACTCCTATACTATCCCCGTCCGACCGGCCCTTGATTTTGCAAATTCATGATTACAACGGTCGGCCGGGCGGGCCTGTCTGCCGAAGCGGCAGCGCAGGCAGGCATTGTACTACGAGGCCGAGAAGATCTCAATTTTAAAATTGCAATATAAAATTTGAAATAACTAAGTAGCCTCGACAGGAATCGAACCTGTATCTAGAGTTCCGGAAACTCCTATACTATCCATTGTACTACGAGGCCGCGGGAATAATATGTTTACCGCAATAACGTGCAAAACTACACCAAAAAAAACTATAAACTAAACCTCACGCCTCCATACGCATTAAACCCAAGCGTATTAAACCCACTAACCTCGGTATACTTGCTGTTCGTTAAATTTCTCAAATCAACAAACAAATTCAATTTCTTCTTTAAGATTGAATACTGTACATATATATCCCACAATACGTAAGCAGCAAGTGTAGTTCTTACGGTTGTAAAAAGCATATTATCGAAATAGGCATCCTTTCTTTTTCCGATGGACTGGAAATTCGAACTCACAAATAAATTTTCAGTCAATTGCGAGCCGATATTTATCCCAAAACTATTTCTTGGCCTGCGAAGCAAATTATTGAAACTGGTATCCTTTCCATTTTGTTTTGTTGTGACCTCACCATTTACATAGGCATAGAATGCCCTTGCGAAAGTTTTCTTCGTGATATTGTAAGTCAGTTCGAGCTCCACTCCGTTATCCTTTTGTTCGTCCTGGTTGATATATTGTGATTGGAAAGTAACGGGATTAAAGTAAAAGAATATAAGATCTGTAACATTCCTATGGAAAAAAACTGCTCTCGCATTCCAGTTTTCTTTACTTCCATAGATCTGCAAGCCAGCTTCCACAGTAAACGCTTTTTCCGGGTCTAGTTCACGGTTCCCGTACTCAGAGAAAAGTTGATAAAGAGACGGAGTACGATAACCTGTTGACAGATTCGCAAACAGTTTCAATTTTTTATTTATCAGATAGGAGGGATTGATATTAAACACATCATTAGTTCCGTATTCCGAATGAAAATTCAATCGATTCCCTGCTTCAAGGTTAAATCCATTTGCAGCATTCCAAACCAGTGCAGCGTAAATTCCAACCTGGTTCTGTTTAAGGCTGTCGGCACTGAGTGTAGAAAGCGATGGGCCAAAACTGCTTACTGAAAAATATTGCTGATTACTGTTAGAAGATCTGAAATCAATTCCTCCGGTCAGCTTTACTGCAGACGAAAGGGGGACGACGATATAAGTTTCGACAAAATGTTCTTTTCCTTCATAACTCCCTTTGGAATAATCATAGAACCCATTTTTACTTTTCACCGAATCATCGATATAGATCCTTTCAATATTATTATAATTATATAGAATGTTCAACTGAGCATTTCCGAAATGAATCTCATTCTTCAGTCCGGCCTGAAAATTCTTTTGACTAAAAGTATAATCCAGTTCGTCGGTAAAAGCACCCTGGTCAATATCTCCATTCATATCACTATACCGCAAATAAGGTTGAATGCGAAATTTGCCTGAAGGTTGAATTCCAACTGAGGCCTGGAAACTTTTTTGGGTAAATCCATCCCGGTCTGTAGGATCTGTAGTTCTTGCCACCGCTTCGTTTATTCCTTTGGTATCGTAAAAAGTACCACCAATGTTATAGTCAAGTATTCCCTTCTTACCGCTCAAACCTACATTCCCCCGAAAGGTTTCATTACTTCCATAGCTAATAACCCCTGTTGCATGCAAAGGTTTTTGAAAATGTTTTTTTGTTATAATATTGATAACTCCGGCTATAGCATCACTGCCGTACAAAGTGGACTGACTTCCTTTTAGGATCTCAATTCTTTCTATATTATCGATAGCCATATTCCTGATATCGAAATTATTTCCGATCCCCGATGCATCATACACAGGAATTCCATCGATGGTTATTAATGTATGTTCACCAGCTGCGCCACGAAGAAAGACAGTCTTATCCTTTCCGGCATTACTATTGGCACCACTAATGGTTAATCCAGCCTGCTCATTTAATATTTGAGCGAGATCTTTACCTCCGCTTCTTTCCAATTGTTCTTTTGTAATAATTGTCAAAACCTTGCCCGTAAGCGAAGTTTTGTTGGGATACTTGTTAGCGGAAAAAACTACTTCATCCAAAAAGGAAACGCGGGAACTGTCCTGCGCAAGAAGGGGGCTGCCGATACTCATCGCAGCCACCACAAAAAACATTTTTTTCATTTAAATGAAATTTTTTGGTGACTGCTTTCGGAAAATTAAAAGAGAAGGAAAATCGAAGGACCTGGATCCTTTAATCTTCATGCCTTTCACCCGAAAGCTGAAATGTATTTATTGATCCTGGCAGGTCTTCTGGCTTGGCTTGCGATGAGCACCTTCCCGTCCCCTTTGGAACAGTGGCTTTGAAACTCATCCAGTCAATGGTGAATAGTGAATGGTCAATGTATTAATTCACAATTCACCATTCACCATTGACTCGCTTTACAGCTACGGGGATAGCGCCGGATTCTCACCGGACTTCCCTTTTAATCCGCAAACAAGCGGAACCAAAATCGCAACAAATGTAAAGGAGATTTACGAACAATGTGAATTGAATTCTCCAGCATTTATTCCTCTGTGCTGCTTTGTGTTCGCTGCGTCCTTCCCCATTGAACTTTGTCATTTCGAGCCCGGTGCAATAACAGGAACTCGCATAAGAAGAACCAGGGCGAGAAATCTGCGCAATTGGCAACTGATCGCATTTCCGCGAGTTGGTTATGCCGCAGATTTCTCGCCCTTGTTGCCTCTATTGCATAGTTACATTGATGACCGGGCTCGAAATGACAAGGTTCAATGGGGAAGGACGCAAAGAGGTTTATAACCTAAACCCCAAACCGAAATAGTAGTTTCTTGCAAATGCTGTATTATAATATCTCCCACCCGCAGCATTGATATCATTGCCGAGGCTATAGATTTCATCAAGGAGATTATCTCCGCCAGCATAAATATTCAGCCGAATTTTTTTGCCTGCAAGGAATTTCCATCCAATCCTCGCACCAACAATTGTATAAGCTTCCGCTTCTGCAGTATTTGCATCATTTAGAAATATTGAAGAAGCATGATAGAAGGTTAGATTGAAGTAAGCTCCATTTTTAAGAATCAAATCTGCAATAGCTGATGCAGTGTAATTGGGCACACCTGGCAGATTCTTTCCGGAAAAATCATTCACATCTTTTACAAAACTTCCATATTTGAAATCATTGAATGATTGTGCCGTGCGAATAATTAACTGATCAAACACAGTGCTTGTACTAAAACCGGTTGAATAATCAAGTCCTAATTCTATTCCTTTCTGACGCGTGTCGCCTGCATTTACAAAATAATCCGCATTGGCGCTGTCTTTTCTAACCACCAATGCATTTTCAACCTTGAAATAGAAACCAGCTAGCTCCAATTGCAATTTTCCTTTCAGGAAAATTAGTCTTGTTCCCAGTTCATAGTTGATACCATGTTCTGCTTCAAGGTCGGTATTGATTGCTCCCGTTGAAGGAAGTAGTTCAGCCATGGTGGGAGGGGAGTATCCCTTGGAAATAGTTCCAAATACTGAGCTGGTACTATTCAGCTTTTTTAATACGGTGATTCTCGGCGCCCATTCACTTTGATATTCCCGCTTCTGAGTAAATACCGGATATACACTTAAACGTTTGAATTCAACACTTGAATTGTTTATGCTGACGCCCGCAGTGATCAACCAATCATTTTGAATGTCAAGATCACCCTGTACGAAAATACTGTAGATATTATAATGGATATCATCATTTGTTTGCAGCGTGTCAGGATTACCATTATTGTTCTTCGATACCTGAGTGTTAAAATAACCCGCCTGCAATTCGCCACCTGCAACTAGATTCAGTGTGCTTCCCGTGAATTTCTTTTCATAGTTAAATATCGTACGTCCACCAAAATGTGGTTCGTTGCGACGCTCATAGTTTCTGAATGTTGGATTTTGTACCTGCGCAAAAGCTCCATAGACTGTTGTTGCGTTTTTGAAAGCATCAGTGAATTGATAAGTATGGGTTAGTCCAGCAACGAAATTCTTTTGATAGATTGCTGCCTTTGCTGTTTCAGCACTGGGCAAAGCTCCTGCCGCAGGTCTGGCCTGTTTAGGGTTGGCTGCGAATTCAGTGGCATTCAAGCCACCGGGTGTTTGATAGTACAGGTCTACATAAAGAATCGCCGCTTTCAGTTGTTGTTTTTCATTAATGCGGAAATTTGAAACCAGGCTAAAGTTGTTCTTTTTGGCTTCCGTATGTTCGCGGTATCCATCACTTTGATTATGCGCATAGCTGATTAGGGTTCTGCTTTCCTTTTCACCGAACTGTACACTGCCAAGGAAATTGTGCGTGCCGAAGCTACCTGCTACATATTCGAGATTCAATCCTTTTTTCCAATTACTTTCCAGGGATTGCATTAAGAGCAATCCACCAGTACCCGCACCATACAAACTTCCTGCGGGACCCTTATAAATTTCTATCGTGGAAAAATTATTAAATGCAAATTGATTGAAGTAAGTATTTCCTCCGGGATCCGTAATGGGGATATCGTTCCAGTAAACTTTCACATTCCTAACGCCAAAAGGAGAACGCAATGAGCTTCCACGGATATTGAGGCGGTAGCTTCCCGGTGAACGTTCTTCCATTCTCACTCCGGAGATCGTATTCATCCCATTAAGTAAAGATGTCTTGTTGAATCGGTCCGCATTATTATTGTTCAGCACTTTCACCGAAGTGCCGCAAGAAATGATCCGACGGTTTAATTCAAATGCCGTAATAATAATCTCATCCAAAACCTTTGCAGAATCATTTGTGGACAGGTCTTGTGAAAAACCAGTAAACTGGAAGCAAATACTTAACAGTAGGGGGTAAGCGATTTTTTGCATATGGATTCAGTTAATATGTTGGTTGGTTCTCAATTAACATAATAACCAGGATCAACAAATAAGGGTTCATCTACGCACGCCAAAGATAAAACGTAATATTTGCTATCTTCCGTACATGAAGCCAAACAAGCTGAATTTATTTGACCTTACGATGATTGTTATTGGTTTGGTGATTGGAATGGGTATCTTTCGAACTTCCAGAGATGCGGCTGCAGCGGCCCTCACCCCAAACATCTTTTTTGCGACATGGTTGATCGGCGGTTTTGTGGCATTTTGTGGCGCATTGACCTATGCCGAGATCGGGTCCCGTTATCCCGTAACAGGAGGCTACTACAAGATTTTTAGTTACGCATACCATCCTTCGATTGCATTTGCAATAAACTGTATCATTTTAGTTTCCAATGCGGCCTCGCTTTCGGGTGTTGCCCTTATCGGCGCGGAATATATCGCTCCTTTATTGTTTGGTGCAGAAAAGACCAAGGTTGTTCAGCCTTTTCTGGCAATGGGAGCGATCATTCTTTTTTATGGAGTTAACCTGATGGGACTAAGAATGAGTTCCAAGACGCAGAATGTGCTGATGATTATCAAAATCAGTATGCTGGCTGTTATTATAGCGGCTTTATTCTTTCCAAGCCTGTATAATCCTTCACCATTGCCGGTTTCCTCCATTGAGGATAAAAGTTTTTGGACACTTGTTCTGGCATTTGGTGTGGCGTTGAAAGCTGTCTCATTTACCTACGGTGGTTATCAGCAAACCATCAATTTTGGGGGTGAGATCCAAAACCCCCGAAGAAACATTCCAAGGGGGATTTTTATTGGGATCCTGGTGATTATCATCCTCTACCTCGCAGTTAGCTTTTCATATTATAAGATTATAGGTTTTGTGGAACTTGGAATGGAACAGCAAAACAGATCAGGAATTGCGGCTATTGTGGCAGAACGTATGTTTGGGAAAACTGGGCTATATGTGTCCGCCATATTACTTTTTGTGGCAGTACTTGCATATGTAAATGTGTTGCTATTAAGTAATCCCCGCGTAATGTATGCCATGAGTGAAGATGGAATTCTTCCCGCAGCTTTTAAGAAGAAAGATGAGAAGAAAGATGTTCTCACAGTAAGCTTGACAGTTTTCGCAGCCATTTGTATTATCGTATTGTTCTTTGCGGACACGTTCGACAAGATCCTGAGCTTTACTATATTTCTGGATTCTATCGGCATGGCAACTTCGGCTGCAACAATCTTTGTATTAAGGAAAAGAATGAAGAATGCCGACAACACTGGTATTTACGCGATGAAATTATATCCACTTCTTCCTATCATATTTGTAATCACATATATTTTTGTTGGAACAATTATCGCAATCACGAACCCCGAATTTGCCGTGATCGGGATTTCTGTATTCCTTGCCTTTCTTTTGATTTACTTTGTTGCAAGGAGATTTACAAAAAAGAAACCGCCAATAGAACATGTCTGACGATCTTTCCTATATTATAAATGAGCTCGGCGAAGATCGCGAGCAATATTTTCGCGCTATTGCACCTCCCATCGTTCAAACCAGCAATTTCGCGTTTGACACGGTCGAAGATCTTAGGAAGGCTTTCGAAGATGAATACAGCACCCATCTGTACAGCCGGGGATTAAATCCAACAGTCGACATTCTGAGGACAAAGCTCGCCGCCCTCGACGGCGCCGAAGATGCGCTGGTGCTTAACAGTGGTGCATCCGCAATCTTTGCTTCGGTTTTTGCGAACGTAAAAAGCGGGGATCATATCGTTTCCGTCAATAAGCCTTATACCTGGGCACAGAAAATGTTTGATAATGTATTGCCACGTTTCGGCATTACTACAACTTATATTGATGGAACCAGGATAGAAAATTTTGAGCGTGCAATACTTCCATCAACAACCGTGATCTACCTGGAAAGTCCCAACAGTTGGGATTATGCAATTCAGGACCTCCCTGCGGTTGCTGATCTGGCAAAGTCTGAGGACATCCTCACAATCATCGACAATAGTTACTGCACACCCCTTTATCAAAAACCGTTGGACCTCGGTATTGATATTTCACTTCAGACCGCGACAAAATATATTGGAGGGCATAGCGATACGATTGGCGGCGTGATTGCAGGCAGGAGGGAGATGATGAAAAAGATTTTCGATAGCGAATATCTGAATATGGGTATCGGTTCAACACCATTTAATGCCTGGTTGATGCTGCGCGGACTTCGGACTCTTCCCGCCCGCCTTGACCGGATTACCGCATCTACTCAAAAAATGGTTAATTATTTAAAGGGACATCCCCGGGTTGAGGAATTATTATTTCCTTTGGAGCCTTCTTTCCCACAATATGAACTGGCAAAGAAGCAGATGAAGGGTGCCTGCGGACTGATTACCATTGTGATGAAGGCAAAAAAAATGGATGAAATTGTAACCTTCTGCGAGGGGTTGCGACATATTCTCATGGCCGTTAGTTGGGGAGGACACGAAAGCCTGGCAATTCCAAGATGCGCTTCGCTCAAGCCGGAAGAATTTAATGCATCGGATAGAGAACAACGAATGATCAGGTTTTATGTAGGATTGGAAGAACCCGATTATCTGATTGCAGATATGGAACAAGCTTTCGCTCTTTTATAATATCTGGACTGTATTGGTTAGTTTTGCGCCCCCGAATGTTCGGGGGATCTTACGAGACCGTTTATCATAAATAAAACAGCCAACATTACATTACGATTATTTTTGTTGTATGCACAAAAGAATCTTCTTACTGTTTTTGATTTTACCTACAGTATTTGCGGTGACAGGACAGGACAAATGGGACCTTAAGCGCTGCGTCGAATATGCGCTGGCTAATAATATTTCTGTTAAGCAGGCTGATGTACAGGCGAGACTTGCAGAACTCAGCTTGAAACAGGCTCGGCTGAGCCAGTACCCATCATTAAACCTTTCGGCGAGTACTTCGTTAAGTGGAGGTAGGTCCATTGATCCTACTACAAACCTCTTCACTATTCAACAAATTCATTCTGCAGGATTCAGTCTTAACACAAACATGAGTCTCTTCAATTGGTTTAGTATTAGAAAGAATATAGCGGGTAATGAGTTTGACACAGAAGCGGCAAGAGCAGGGGTAGACAAATTGAAGAATGATATTTCTCTGAATGTCGCAACTGCCTATTTGCTGGTCCTAAATTCCCAGGAACAGGCAAATATTTCAGGAGTTGCGGTGCAACAAGATTTGCAAAATCTGAACAATGTCAAAAAGAGGGTTGATGCCGGATCATTGCCGATATTGAACCTTGCCGAGATTGAAGCACAATTGGCAAGAGACAGCTCTAACTTGGTAGCTTCGCAAGCTACAGTTCAAACAAACACACTTCAATTAAAGGCCTTACTTAATTTGGATGCAGCCGAACCATTTGTTGTAGAAATGCCTCCTTTGGACAAAATTCCTGTAGAATCTCTTGGTTCCCTTCAGCCTGAAACTGTTTATGAGCTGGCCGTAGCTAATTTTCCTCAGCAAAAAGTGAACAACCTAAGGATAAAAGCTGCTGAGAAATATGCAGGTTCAGCCAGAGGACAAATGTATCCGAGCCTTTCGTTGTTTGGTGGTCTGGGGACGAATTATTCCAATTTCAAACGGCCTACCACAATTGACCGACTGCCTTCAGGAGCATTTGATACGACTGAGGCTATTGTAACCGTAGGCACCACGAATTATCCTGTACTTACGCCGAATTTTAATACAGTTGTTCATACCGGATTTGATCCATTTGGTTTACAGTTCAGCGATAATTTTAGATCGAATATTGGGGTTAATTTGAGCATACCCATTTTCAATTGGGGAAATGCAAAGACAGCGTGGAAAAGAAGCCTCTTAAACGTAGAAAATTTGGAACTGCAGAGAGAGTTAGATTCAAGAACGTTAAAACAAGACATTTATCGGGCTTATAACGATGCATCCGCAGCCATTCAGAGATATACAGCGTCTAAAAAGAGTGTAGAAACTGCACAACGAGCATATGACTTTTCTCAAAAAAGATATGATCTTGGATTGTTGCCAACAATTGACTTCTTAACAAATCAAAACAATCTTACCCGCGCAAAAGTTGAACTTGCACTGGCGCAGGTAGATTATGTTTTCCGTCTGAAATTGTTGGAATTTTATAAAGGAATGGGCATCCGACTTGAATAAAACTAACTAAACCTGACAATAGCATTGTATGAAAAAGAAATTATTATGGATTATTGGTATTCTCGTTGGTATCGTCTTGGTACTGGTTGGCCTGAAATCTGCCGGTGTTGTTGGAAAAGAGGAGGGATTAAAGGTCACAACAGAAAAAGTCGTGCGCAGAACAATAATCGAAACAGTGAATGCCAGTGGAAAGATCTATCCTGAAATAGAAGTAAAAGTAAGTCCTGATATTTCCGGTGAGATCGTTGAGCTGAAAGTGGAAGAGGGAGATAGCGTAAAGCGTGGTCAATTGCTCGCCCGGATCTATGCCGATATTTATTCCACGCAGGCAAACCAGGCTTCAGCAATAGTAAATCAGCAACAGGCTTCCGTTGAAAATAGCAAGGCCCAGTTGGAGAGCTTGAAATCAACCATGGATCTTGCGCAAAAGACCTATGACCGTCAAAAGCAGCTGCTCGACGAGAAGATAATTTCCCGCGCCGAATTTGAACAGGCAGAAAATAATTTGCAGACTGCGAAGGCGAATTATAACGCTGCATTGCAGGGAATCAAGAGCGGACAGGCAGGCGTGCAAAGTGCACAGGCCAGTTTGGAAAGAGCGAATAAGGATTTAAGCAGAACCACAGTGCTTGCACCAATGAGCGGAGTGGTCTCATTGCTCAATGTAAAGAAAGGAGAGCGTGTGGTTGGTAACTCAATGATGGCTGGTACCGAAATGATGCGCGTTGCCGATATGAGCCTTATTGAAGTAAGAGTAGATGTTGGAGAAAATGATATTCCGAAGATTAGCCTATATGATTCAGCTCTTGTTGAAGTAGATGCCTACAATAACCGAAAATTTAAAGGTGTTGTCACAAAGATTGCAAGTAGCAGCACTTCAAGCGCTGCTGCAGCAGTGAGTAATGACGTAACAAATTACAAAGTGCATATTCGTCTCATTCCGGAGTCTTATCAAGACCTGATTGATCCAAAGAGGCCGAAAGTGTTTCCTTTCCGTCCCGGAATGAATGCAAGTGCGGATATCCAAACCAATACAAAGCCTAATGTGATTGCAGTTCCAATCAATGCAGTAACAACAAGAGAAAAAGGAACTGATAAAACAGTCGCCGATAAGAAAGAAGAAAAGAAAGCTGCCCAGACAGCTGGCATGCAGGAAGAAGTAAAGACAGGGTTATCTGATAATCTGGATGAAGTTGTTTTTATTCTTCAGCCTGGTGGAACAGTGAAGAAAGTGCAGGTAAAGACAGATATACAGGACATCAATTACATCGAAATATTTGATGGTTTAAAAGAAGGAGACGAGATCATTACACTTCCATATAATGTGGTTAGCAAGATCCTTAGAGATGGTATGAAGGTAAAAGTCGTTCCAAGGGATCAGTTGTTTGAGGCGAAGAAGAATTAGATTGTTTGATTGTTTTATTGTTAGATGGTTGGGTTTACATTATATATAACTTTACCAACTAATTAGTCCAACCATCTAGCAATCAAACAACTCAACCATCGATTCATAATGCAATTCGGAATAATAGGAAGCGGCAGTTGGGCAACAGCATTAGCAAAGATCCTTAACGACAATAAACAGGCGCTGAATTGGTGTGTTCGTAATGAATCGATAGTCGATCATATCCGCCAAAGACATCATAATCCTCAATATCTAAGTTCCATTTATTTTGATACTTCCTTGCTTCGCTTAACCACCGATGTTGCCAGGACAATTAAGGACTCCGATTGCATCGTAATGGCTGTTCCATCAGCTTATTTTGTTCCCACGATAGAAGGTTTACCGAAAAATATATTGAAAGGGAAAAAAGTAGTTTCGGCAATAAAAGGGATCATTCCCGATGGAAACCTTTTGCTTAATGACTATTTAAACCAGAATTACGACTTAGTACAGGATGACTATTTCACCTTAATGGGTCCCTGCCATGCAGAGGAAGTGGCTTCAGAGAAACTTTCTTATCTAACCTTTAGCGGAAACGATGTACCCACGGCACGTGAAATTGCGTCTAATTTTAAGACGCCCTACCTGAATACCATAGTGAACAATGATATTTATGGAGTGCAGTATGCAGCTATTTTGAAAAATATCTATGCCCTGGGTGCTGGAATTGCTCATGGACTTGAATATGGCG
Organism: uncultured Chitinophagaceae bacterium; assembly: GCA_963728145.1. GTDB lineage: Bacteria > Bacteroidota > Bacteroidia > Chitinophagales > Chitinophagaceae > CAVSJA01. Next base: position 504,060 of record CAVSJA010000002.1, read on the forward strand.
ATAACTTTTTAAGTGTATTGATTGCGAATAGTGCAGATGAGATGGCGGGCTTCTTGCGTAAGGTTGGAATACAGCATATCGAAGTAGGTGTGCATGATGAAGAAGATCCGCTGACCCATAAACGAAGTCCCAATTACGCTGCTTCGGTTTATCTCGGTGATCTGCTGGTAACCTGTTATTCACTTTATAGCCGTAACCGAACCTTTGGAAATATGATCGGCAAGGGATATTCTGTTAAGTCAGCGCAATTAGAAATGAATATGGTAGCTGAAGGTTATAATGCGAGTCGATCTATCTATTTGATAAACAAAGAGGTGGCCTCTGAAATGCCAATAGCCGAAACCATTTACCGTATACTCTGGGAGAATGTTAAACCTGCAAAAGGCTTTGAACAAATAGAAGAAGTTCTCGTCTAATAGAGTAAATTAGTATTGACAATGCCCTTCTCTTTTCAACCATATGGAATCACAGCGATCCTTGTAATGATCGGAATACTCTCGGTTATCGAGTTGGTGAAATATCTGCGCGCCAAAAAGAATACTCAATAGTTTTTCTGCATTAAATATTGAACAATTCTGATGCAATTCGATCAGCGAATAATTTTCCCTCAGTAGTAAGAATTATACTCTTATCCTTCTTAAACGCAAGTTGCCTCCTTATGTATTGATCCGTTTTCTTCCCGGTTTCCATCGCGGCTTCTTCTCCAAAGCGTTCTTTTATTATATCTAAATCTGTTCCTTCGGCAGTACGGATCGAGGTCATTATGTATTCATTCAATTGTTGGGCAGCAGTGAGTTCTTCGGAAGTTGAGGGGATGATTCCCTTTTCAATTGACTCCGCATATAGTGCATTGTTTGAAATATTCCATTCACGCATATACCCGTTAAAGGAGTGTGCGGAAGGTCCAAGACCCAAATATTTTTTACCCTGCCAGTAAGAGCTATTGTGCCGGCTGCGATTACCAGGAAGTGCAAAGTTGGAGATCTCATAATGTTCGTAGCCGGCTTTTTCCAACCATTCAATCAAAGAAAGGAATTGCCTTGCCTGTACATCGGGATCAATGTCGGGCAGTTTATTCTTTTTGATCATTGAATCCAATGCAGTTTTTGGTTCAACCGTCAATGCATAGCAGGAGAGATGAGGGATTTTCAAATCAATCACACGATCTACATTTTCCTTCCATTTGCTGTCAGTGAGCGTGGGTGATCCATAAATCAGGTCAATACTTAGATTACTGAAACCAACCGATTTTGCATTGTTGATGCATTCCAAAGCCTGCATTGCAGAATGGGCCCTGTTCATCCATTGTAAATCTTCTTCAAAAAAAGACTGGACGCCAAGGCTAAGTCGGTTAATACCTAAGTCCTTTAATTCCGTTAAGAATGGTAAAGAAAGATCGTCCGGGTTTGCTTCAAGAGTGATCTCTGCACCTGAGGATATGCTGAATGAATCGTGGAGTTTATCCAGGATGGCTTTGATTTCATTTCCCAAAAGAAGAGATGGAGTGCCGCCTCCAAAATAGATTGTTTCAATTTTTTCTCCCTGCAAATACGTTTTGCGCAGGTCAATTTCTTTCAATAAAGACTCTGAAAATTCGTTTTTCCCCTTCAATACCGTTGAAAAGTGAAAATTGCAGTAGTGGCAGGCCTGTTTGCAAAAGGGGATATGAATGTAGATGCCTGCCATCTGTTTGCTGATTTTTATCGAATATTACAGCTCAATCCTGAAAAACCCGCATGGCAAAGTTAGATGGATATATGTATTTGAGACAAACGATAATGCTTGCCTTATTTCTGGTCCCTTTAATTGTATCAGCGCAGTATACACTCCAGGTTTCTGCTGTAGATAAAGATTCTTCATTTGTCGCTGAAACACTTCGTTTGCAAACTAATTTCAGGAATCAGGCAACGGCCAGAGAATATGTAAATAAGTTACCGGTCCTGCTTCAATCCAAAGGATATTCGAACGCCTCAGTTGACAGCGCTCATTTCGATTCTTTATATGCTACAATTTCACTTTACATAGGAGAGGCATTTAAATGGGCATACCTGAACACCGATTCTGTCGATGGAAAATTATTGGACGCTGTAAATTGGAATAAGCGTGATTTCATTGGCCGGCCGGTTAATATCAATAGTTTCCAATCCCTGCAGCAACGCTTACTCGATTACATGGAAAATACCGGATATCCATTCGCACAGGTGAAATTGGACAGTATTGAGATCAGGAATGATTCATTATACGCTCATCTCAAAGTACACAAAGGACCCGCTTACAAGATTGATAGTATTCGCAATTTGGGGAATGGAAAGATCTCAAATTCGTTTCTCCAACGCTATTTGGGAATTCAAAATGGAAGTCCCTACCGCCTTTCACGCCTGAGAGAAGTAAGCAGGAAGATCGATGAGCTCCCTTTCTTACTGGAAAAACAACCCTGGAATTTAACCAGGCTTGGTACAGGCTCTATTTTGAATCTCTATCTCGAGAATAAGAAAAGCAGCCAGGTGAACGTGCTCGTTGGATTCCTTCCCGCAAATCAGCAATTGCCCGATCAAAAACTACTTGTCACGGGCGAAGCAAATATCAATCTCCGGAATGCATTGGGTGGGGGAGAAACGATTGGCTTGAACTGGCAACAGATACAGGTTAAATCGCCCAGGCTCAATATTATTTTCCAACAACCTTTCATTTTCGGTTCTGCATTCGGGGTAAATTTTGGTTTCGATCTTTTAAAGAAGGATTCCTCCTATGTAAACATAAACCTGCTCGCGGGTTTGCAGTACATGGTTTCAACTGATCAATCCGGGAGCATTTTCTTTCAAAACCTGCGTACCAACCTGCTTGATGTAGATACCAACCAGGTAAAGGCAACACGAGCACTTCCTCCACAGATCGATATGAACTCAACCAGTTTTGGTGTTGCTTACGAATTGAGTAAAACGAATTATCGTTATAATCCGAGGAGGGGCAATGAATTGTTTATGAGTTTTGCTGTTGGTACCAAGGTGATCAAGAAAAATAATGTGATTGTAAAATTGAAAGATGAGAGTGATCCACTTTTTGATTTCAATTCACTTTACGATTCAATACAATTAAATTCTTATCAATTCAGGGTACGTTTGGCAGGCGCTCATTATTTTCCGTTGACAAGAGCGTCCACTTTAAAATTGGGAGCGAATGCAGGATGGTATCAAAGCCCCGATATATTCCGCAATGAACTTTTTCAGATCGGGGGTTACAAACTCTTGAGAGGTTTTGATGAGGAAAGTATCTTTTGCTCCGAATATCTTGTAGGAACGCTGGAATACCGTTATCTCATAGGAAGGAATTCCTATTTGTTTTCCTTTATTGATATGGGCTGGGCAGGTGATAATTCACAGGCAAAAAAAGTAAATAATAGTTTTCTCGGCGCCGGGCTGGGAATGGCTTTTGAAACAAGGGCTGGCATATTTAATATTTCCCTGGCGGCTGGTAAACGTGATGATACAAATTTCAGTTTAAGCCAATCGAAGATCCATATCGGCTATGTAAACTTCTTTTAGAATATGATAATGTAAAGATGTGATAATTTGATAATGAAAAACTATTAAGATCTTTCAAAGGAGATAAATTATCCAATTATCAAACTATCACATTAACAAATTAAAAATAACTTTGTCTGGCAAATCTTACGGGTGAAGAAAATTCTATCCTTTATTTATTGTCTTTTTCTTTTTTTTAGTTCCCTCGCGCAATCCGGAACTGATTCATTAAAACCTGTACAGGATTCCGCAGCAGTAGCGCAACCAAAGCAAACTCAGGTAAAAAAAGATAGTTCCGTTCCGCGAAGAAAGATCAGGGATACATCGGTTACAGCCATTTCAAAACCTCTTCAAACACAGGATACAATTGTACCCCCGATTCCCGACCAGGGCTTGCTTGAATCACTCCGCTCTTTCATGAAGGGATTGACGGGTCATCCTTATTATTCATTTGCAGGGAAAGGAGAGAAGATAATCACTCAGGAAAAGACCGTGGTTAATCGTGACCTGATGTTCTATGTCCTCATCACCCTTCTTCTATATTTCGCATTGATCAGGGTTTTGTTCGGAAGGTATCTGGGTAATCTCACCTCACTGTTTTTCCGCGTGACTATGCGCCAACAGCAGATCCGTGAGCAATTATTGCAGACCCCCATGGCATCACTCTTACTCAATATCCTATTTGTGGTGTCCGGTGGGCTTTATATTGCTTTCTTATCCGAGTACTATAAATTCGGCTCAGTTGGAAACATCTGGCTGCTATGGTTGTATTGTAGCGTTTTTCTTTCCGTCGTTTACGTTGCGAAGTATTTCTTGCTGAAATTTGCGGGCTGGATCTTCGGGGTCTCAGGCGCCAGTGATACCTATATATTTATTGTATTTCTGGTAAACAAGATGGTTGGGATCTTTCTTTTACCAGTCCTGATCATTCTTGCTTTCCCACACCCGGATTTTCAATCACTTGCCATTACGCTCTCCTTCATCATGCTTGTCTTCCTGTTTTTTTATAGATTTTTTATATCATATAGACCCGTCAGAAGCGAAATAAAAATCAATCGTTTTCATTTTTTTATTTACCTTTGCGCATTCGAAGTAGCACCGCTTTTATTGATTTACAAGGTGTTATTAAATCTTGTGGAACGCGGTAACTAATATTTGCGAATCTATTCGTAACACAATGGTTAAAAACGGGGCTAAAGAGACAGTGTTGTCTGTCCATATGATAAAGAAAATACTTATTACCCAGCCCAGGCCGGAAACCGACAAATCACCGTACTTTGATCTTGCCAAAAAGTATAGTGTTGAGTTGACTTTCCATCCCTTCATACGCCTGGAACCTATTCCGGCTAAAGAATTCCGGAAGCAGAAGATTGAGATTTCCAATTACACAGCGGTGATCTTTACGAGCCGCAATGCAATTGACCATTTCTTCAGGATCTGCGAGGAGATGAAAATTAGCATTTCCCAGGATACCAAGTATTTCTGCATTACGGAGGCAGTAGCTCTCTACCTGCAGAAATTTATCCTGTACAGGAAAAGAAAGGTTTTCTACGGGGCTGACGGTACCAACAAAAGTATGTTTGATGTGATCAACAAGCATAAGGGAAATGAAAAGTTCCTTTATCCCTGCTCAGAAAACCAGCAGGATAATGAGATCGTCAACTGGCTGAAGGCGAATAATTGCGAGTTTGTCACTCCATTTATGTATCGCACTATCAGTAATGATGTGAAAGAAATTATCCAGAACGTTGAATACGATATCATTTGCTTCTTCACGCCAAGTGGTGTGAGAAGCCTCTTTGATAATTTCCCCAAGTTCAAGCAGAACGGTACCCGCTTCGGAGCTTTTGGAAACAATACTTCAAAGGCATTGGAAGAAGCAGGACTAACACTTGATATCAAGGCGCCACAACCCCAAGCACCATCAATGGTTGCCGCATTGGAGAACTACCTCGTATCACTGAATAAGAAGAAATAATTCAACAAATAATTTGTATAAAAAAGGCAACAGCAATGTTGCCTTTTTTGTTTGGTGGAATCAACCCCATAAGACCGAAATTTGTTGCTCAAATATTTCCTGCCCGCCTGCCTTGCTTCTTGCTCCGTCGCTGAAGCTTTGGCGCAAGCGACCGAAGCTTCGCGAAGGCGCAGCAGGCGGGAATAATTTATAATCAATAATCAATAATTCTTCTGGCATGATATTGTTGCCTATCAATGAACTCGCTCCACTTCGGACAATTATTGATTATTGATTATTAATTATTAATTAAGGCCTAAAACCATTGACCATTCACTATTGACCATTCATCATTCACCATGGACAAGCATACAAACCGACTTATCAAAGAAACCAGTCCTTACCTGCTTCAGCATGCCCATAACCCGGTGGATTGGTATCCATGGGGAGATGAGGCATTGTCAAAGGCAAAGCAGGAGGACAAACCTGTGTTGGTGAGTATTGGATATGCAGCTTGTCATTGGTGTCATGTGATGGAACGGGAGAGTTTTGAAGATGAAGAGACTGCTTCGATAATGAATGAGAATTTCATCAACATTAAGATCGATCGGGAGGAACGGCCCGACCTGGACCATATCTATATGGATGCTGTTCAGGCGATGACTGGCAGCGGAGGTTGGCCTTTGAATATTTTTCTTACAAGTGACGGCAGACCTTTTTATGGTGGCACTTATTTCCCTCCCAGTGCTGCATATAATCGACCATCATGGAGAGATGTTTTATTTGGAGTTCGTAAAGCGTTTAAGGAAAAAAGAACTGAAATAAATGAACAGGCGGATAATCTTACCGAGCACCTCAGAAAATCCAATGATTTTGGCTTGAATTTGATCAACGGTGCAATTGAGGTGGAAACAGTTTTCAAGAAGTCGGGCCAGGATCTCGTATTTCAAAATATTATGCAGGTTGCTGACAAAGAGGAGGGTGGATTTGGCAAAGCGCCGAAATTCCCGCAGACTTTTACCATCCAATACCTTTTGCATTATTTCTATCATACAAAAAAAGGCGAGGCCCTGGACCAGGCTCTTCTTTCCCTGGACAAAATGATTTTTGGAGGGATCTATGATCAGGTAGGAGGTGGTTTCGCAAGGTATTCTACTGACCGGGAATGGTTGGTTCCACATTTCGAGAAAATGCTCTACGATAATGCACTTTTGGTTTCAGTGATAAGCGAAGCCGGGCAGTTGACAGGGAAGGACCATTACTTACACACGGTAACGCACACACTAAAATTTATTGAGCGGGAATTCCTCTCGCCGCAATATGGTTTTTATTCCGCTTTGGATGCGGATAGCGAAGGAGTGGAAGGCAAATATTACGTGTGGGACAAACAGGAAGTATTGGATATTTTGGGAGAAGAAAAAGGCAGCCTCATAACCGAATTTTTCGATATAACGGAAACTGGCAACTGGGAACATAAGAACATTCTTCGGGTAAAAAATCCCCCGGAAGAATTCGCGAAAAAGAAGGGGATCCCATTGAATGGATTGCTTTCAAAAATTGAAGAGGCAAAAGGATTATTGCTCGAAGCAAGGAGCAAAAGGGTGCCACCTTCTTTGGATGACAAAATCCTGTTGGGCTGGAATGCGCTAATGAATTCCGCATTGAGCAAGGCCTATGCTTTTACGGGTAATAGCAGGTACCTGGAACTGGCGACCAGGAATATGGATTTCATTCTGAAAAATTTCCGGGATCGGGAAGGAGCTTTTTTCCATACATGGAAGGAGGGAGCAGCGAAGTTTCCAGCCTTTCTCGACGATTATGCTTTCCTGATTCAGGCGCTGATACAGTTGCAAGAAGTCACCGCTGATCCTATTTACCTTAATAATGCAAGGGAAATTGCAGATTTTGTCATTCGGCAGTTCAGTGAAGAAGCTTCGGGATTTTTCTTTTTCACCAATGCCAACCAAACGGATGTGATTTTGCGTAAAAAAGAAATATACGATGGAGCCGTCCCTTCGGGTAATTCCATCATGGCCCTAAATTTATATTATTTAGGAACTGTATTTGATAGACCGGATTGGAGAGACAAAGCGGCAAAATTGTGTGGAGGAATGCAGAATGTTTTGACGAAATACCCAACCTCCTTTGGAGTTTGGGCAATCCTTAGCCAGTCCCTGACCCATGGAATTCCAGAAATAGCAATTTTGGGGAAAAGTTTTAGACGAGTCCATGAGGAATTTTTACGTATTTTCATCCCCCTTAAAATTTTTCAATCCGCACCCCTGTCAACCCCTGAATTCCCACTACTTAGGGACAAGCCAGACTCCGACCTTCCGAAACTGTACCTCTGTAAACAGTATGCCTGCCAAAATCCTGTGAGCAAAGTCGAAGAACTAGTCCAACTGCTTGAAACTGTGTAAAACTTAAAAATTTTTTTCGATACAATAATCTGATTTCAAGCGGCGTTTAAACATTTGCTCATGTCCTGTATTGCAGTTTTGAAAAATAAAATCTAAACTTGTGATGAAGTCGGTAAAACATTATTTTTGCCCAATACCCTTTAAGATTATGAAAATGAAAAACCTATCCACTAGCAATTGCACTTCTGGCGGTATTAGCTATCACCGGTTGCGGCAAGTTAGGAAAGAAAGCGTCTAAGGGCATGCCTAACGACGGCCAGCTACATGGAGTCGCCCCCGGAACAAAGTATAATTTAGCAAAGCCACCTGGCATGGTGTACGTTCCTCCTGGAACCTTTCATATGGGTCCCAGTGACGAGGACGTGAATTATGCTTATACTGCCCGGAACAAGCAAATCTCCATCAATGGCTTCTGGATGGATGCCACTGAGGTTACCAACAATGAATACCGTCAGTTCGTATACTGGGTCCGTGACTCTATCGCAGCTACCCTTATGCAGTATGGTAAAGAGAATGATGGTGTCTTCCAGGTTGACTGGAAAAAAGCGAAGACCATCAAGTGGGATGATAAATCAACTATTGAAAAGATCGACCAGATGATCCTTTCTCCTGAGAACAGGGTTTTTGGTAAAAAAGAGATCGATCCTTCTAAACTGATTTATCATTCTGAGACCTTCGATCTGAAAGAAGCTGCGCTTCGTGAGAACGCAAGTCAAGCCTCGTTCACAGTTCATCGTAAAGAAAGATATTGCTATCTATCCTGATACATTGGTCTGGATTCGTGACTTTCAGTTATTCTTACAATGAACCCATGACCAAAAGATATTTCTCCCACCCTGCATTCGGCAATTATCCTGTTAGTGGTGTAACCTGGAAACAGGCTACTGCCTTCTGCGAGTGGAGAACACACTACCTGAATTCCTTCCTTGAGTCAAAGAAAAAGACAACGGAATCGGATTTCCGTCTGCCTACAGAAGCAGAGTGGGAATATGCAGCTCGTGGTGGTCGTTCTCAGTCAATGTTCCCATGGGGTAACTATTACCTGAGAAACCGCAAAGGTTGCTTGCTCGCTAACTTTAAACCAGGTCGTGGTAACTATCCTGAAGATGGCGGTTTCTATACCGTACGTGCTGATGCATACTGGCCTAACGACTTCGGTCTGTATTGTATGGCAGGTAACGTTGCTGAGTGGACTTCTTCCTTATATTATGAAGGAGCTTACAACTTCCAGCATGATATGAACCCGGATATCCGTTTCAACGCAAAGGATTCAGATCCTCCACGAATGAAACGTAAAGTAATCCGTGGCGGTAGCTGGAAAGATGTAGGTTATTATCTTGCAGACTAGCACCCGTAATTACGAGTACAAGGATACAGCGAAGTCTTATATCGGTTTCCGTTGTGTGATTGATTTGCCTGCCATCTCAAAAGAAGCGTTAAATTCTGCTTATCGAGTAAAATTTTAAAGCGTAAATGACCGTTATTGTAATTGATTTAATAGTTAAAATCAAAATAGTATTCTTTTCACTGAACTCTAAAAAATAAAATCCGTTTTCTAACCTTCTAAATTTTTAAAATTATGGCTGGAGTTTCTAAATCAACTGAAAAACTGGTGAACGTAATAGTGTGTATTGGTGCTGCAATTGTAATCTTTGGCGCCTGGCAGAAAATTACTCACCAACCACTCGCTGACTTCTTCCTGACAGCAGGTCTTATTACAGAAGCAGTGATCTTCATGGTATATGCATTTTTACCCCCTCCGGGTTCGGAAATGCATGCAATCGCAGAAGCATTACCTAAGCTGGCTAGCGGTAACTCTGGAAATCCTGCACTGGATAAGTTGGACAAGATGCTGCAGGAAGCGGATATCACTCCAGCTAACCTCAGCAAACTGAGCGATGGATTTAAAAAACTTGGAACTTCTGTTGACAAGATCGCAGATGTATCTGATGTAGTAAAATCTACAAGCGATTATTCAGCTAAGACCAAGGAAGCTACTGCTGCCCTTGATGCAATGAAAGATGCTTATCAGAGTGCAACAACTACAATGGGTCATTTCAATTCTGCTGCGGAAAGCACAAAGCAATTCCATGAGCAGGTACAGGTCCTGACAAAGAATTTAGGTTCACTGAATGCTATCTATGAACTGGAATTACAGGATACAAACAATCACCTGAAAGCTATGAATAATTTCTATAGCAACCTGGTACAGGCTTCTCAAACTATGCAGGGAAGTGTTGATGATGCTAAGAAAGCTCACGAGCAGATCGCTAAACTTGCAGGTAACCTGAGCCAGCTGAATACCATTTATGGTAATATGCTGAGCGCAATGCAGGGTCGCTAAGACCAGGTAGAAAACGGATAATCTTAATCCAATACCCGTGTAAACTTACCCTTGAAAACAGATTGTTTAAAAAGAAAAACCTAAATCCATGTCTTTACCTAAAGAGCCCCGGCAGAAGATGATCAATATGATGTACCTGGTGCTAACAGCATTGCTGGCACTGAACGTATCATCAGAGATCCTCAATGCCTTTAAAGTAGTTAATACATAGTATTACTACCTCCAATACTATTATTACGGAGAAGAATACATTAACCTATAAATCTTTCGAACAAAAAGCGAAAGATCAACAGACGCAGGCTAACGCCCTTAAATGGCAACCAAAAGCACTTAAGGCAAAGGCACTTTCTGATGACGATGTATAATTACATCGCAGGTTTGCAATTGCAACTGAAAAAGGAAGCTGACTTGGAAATAAAAGATGGTGTTGAGGAATTCAGAGAAGATAATCTTGATGCAACAACTCGTTTGTTCGACAAGAAAGGTGAGGGAAAGAAATTGTATGATAAGCTCGGCCAGTTTAAAAAGGACATGCTCGCTATTCTGAATCCTGCTGAATTCGCAAATGAGCCCGAACTTTTGAAGGATGTTACGCGGCAAAGAGCTGAATTTGAAAAATCTCTTCCGATCAATCTCCAGGTTCCAAAATCACAAACTGGAAACCAGTTGTCAAATGACGCAAAAGGTTGGACTACGAACTATTTCCACATGACTCCAACTATTGCTGGTTTGACTATCCTGAGCAAATTCCAGAATGATGTAAAAAACTCTGAAGCACAACTCGTGGATTATTGCCACAAAAAGATTGGTGAGGTAGTTGTAGTATACGACAAGTTCCAGGTGATTGCACAAGCAAATACTACTTATGCTATGCCAGGTGACGATATTGAGATCGTTGCTGGTGTGGGCGCATTCAGCGCTGCCGCTAGGCCAACCATCACTATTGCAGGACAAGTTCAACAACTTACTGCAGATGGAACTGCTCTTTGGAAAACAAAGGCAGGCGGTGCAGGAATAAAGCCTGTTGATGTTGTAGTAGAGTTCACAAAGCCTGATGGCTCTAAAGAAAAGGTCGTTAAGAAAATTACCTATGAAGTAGGCCAACCTGCAGGTATAGCCGTTTCCGCTGACAAGATGAACGTTCTTTATATCGGTGTTGACAATCCACTTACCATCACTGCTGGTGTTGGTGCTGAAAAGATCAAAGCTTCATTCAGCGCTGGTGAAATCGGTAGAACTAGTGGAAGCCATTGGTCCGTGAAACCAAGAAATGGAACTTCCGGAGAACAATTTATAAATGTGACTGTAGAAGGAAAGACTACACCGGTTAAGTTCCGCGTGAAGCGTCTTCCTGACCCAGGTACTTTTGTTGGAGTGAAAAGAGGTGGTTCAATGCCGGCGGGTGAATTTAAGGTAAACGGCGGTGTGATTGCACGTCTTATCGACTCAGAATTCGATGCCCCTTTCAGGGTAACGAGCTATGTGGTTGGTGCGATTGGAGGACCTTACCCAATCTATCAGTATGCTGCCAATGAAGGAAACAGATGGAATGGAAAGGCCAAAGAAATCATCGATCGTGCAGGTCCTGGTACAAGCGTATTCTTTGATAAGATCATGGTTGTTGGACCTGATGGTCAACCAAGGGAATTGCCAACAATGTCATTTAACTTGAAATAATAATAAAACAGGATAGAATGAAAAATCGCATAATCAGGTTCTGCTTGCTGGTTGCTGTACTCGCGGTTGGAATCGGCGTGGCTGATGCGCAGACGAAGACGACGAACAAACGTCCGGTAAAAAAGAAGACACCGCCGAAGACGACAAAGAGTACGAACAAGAGTAAGACCACCCAGAATCCTGGCGCGCTTACTGTAGCTCCTCCACCGAAGAAAGATACGCTTCCTATTCCAGAAGCTACTATCAGAATGGATGCTCCCAAGCCTTCGCTTCGGAATGACTATGGTGTAGAACGCAACCTGATCAAGGACCGTACACCTTTAGCATATGAGCATATCCGTGAGGATGATGCCACTTATGTGCAAAGGGTTTGGAGAGAGATTGATGTTCATGAAAAAATGAACCTGCCCTTTACTTACAAGGCAGAAGGTGATGCAGGAAACCAGCGTTTCATTTATGATCTTACTTAATGCGATCAAGAAAGGTGAAATCACCGCATTCAGTGCAATAGGTGGGGATGACCGGTTTACAACGCCATTGACTTTTAAAGAAATTGCCGAGTCAATTGTTGGTAAACCCAAAGTTCAACAAGTTGCTGATTGGGCTAAAGACCCGGATGGATCAAAAGGTATCATGAAGGATACTATAATAATGAAAGAATTCAATCCTGATACTCGTAGAGCGTTTCTGGATCAAGGAAGATGTGATCTTCGATAAAGAATCTTCACGCTTGCATACACGCATCCTGGGTATCGCACCGATACATACCATCAGAAATGATGATGAAAGTTTCCGCGCTGTTACTCCTGTGTTCTGGGTTTATTATCCAGATCTTCGCCCGATGCTTGCAAAGTTTGATGTTTATAATGGCAAGCAACTTCGGAGCAAGAATGAGCTGGGAAGAATTGTTTGAAAGCCGCATGTTCGCAAGCCGCGTTATTAAATCAACTATTAATAACCCGAACGACATGTACATCTTCACTTATATTAAGGATCCAATACTTGCTCTTCTCGAAGGAGAGAATATCAAGGAAAAGATCTTTAACTATGAGCAGGACCTCTGGTCTTACTAAAAGAATCTCCTAATAAATTTAAAGGCATCGTAATTTTACGATGCCTTTTTGTTTTATAATCGTTTATAAATGAATATCGCGTAATAGTACGCTGTAAATCACACATAATCGCCTCAAACACTTTCAATAATTTTTTTAAAATACCCATAATCAGGTATTGTTTTATACTGTGGTTTTACTATTTTTACAATGGTTTTTCATAGGATATTGGATTTTAAAAACGGGGCTGGATTTCTATCCGGGCCCCTTTTTATTTTCTAACCCTCTTGATTCCTGTCAATATTATTTTCGACTCCCGAAATGTTTTCTTATCAATTGCGCTTTGGCTCTGCCAATCTTAGCAGCTAATTCTTCTTCCTTTAATTGCTTTAATGCGTTTTACCGACCTGAATTCTTTTAACAGGTTGTCCGCTGTACTTTTCCCAATGCCTTTAATCTGCTCTAATTCGTTTTTAAATACACCGTTACTCCGCTTTTTGCGATGAAATGTAATACCAAAACGATGTACCTCATCTCGTACACGTCGTATTAGCTTAAGGCTTTCACTATTATAAGGAAGCTTTACTGACTCCTTGTCACCAGGGAAAAATATCTCCTCTTCATTCTTAGCCAGTCCTACAACTGTCATTTCACCTTTGATACCTAATTCGGTTATGCTTTCCAGTGCAGCACTTAATTGACCCTTACCTCCATCGATAATTACCAGTTGTGGTAGGGGTTCTTTTTCTTCTACCAGCCTTTTATATCTCCTGTGCACAACTTCTTTCATCGTTGCAAAGTCATTGATCCCCTCAACGGTCTTTACATTGAAATGGCGGTAATCCTTTTTATAAGGCAATCCATCCCTGAAGCATACCATTGCCGATACCGGATAAGCTTCCCTGGAAATTCGAGTTATCAAAACATTCGATATGCAACGGGGCCTCGGCCATATGAAGATCTTCCTGCAACTGGTATAATACTTTTTTTATAGCGGCATCATCCTTGCCCTCGAGCTGAAGTATCTTTTTCTTCTTCAATTCTTCTGTGAAGTAATTCACGTTCTTTTCAGCGAGGTCTAACAATTTCTTTTTATCACCTCCCTTGGGTATAGTAACTGTGATGCCTTCCTCGGGATATTCAATTTCGAACGGGAGAATCAGTTCGGTTGAAGTGCTATTGAATGTTGTACGCATTTGTCCGATCGCAAACATTAAGATCTCTGTCATCTGTTTCATCAAGATGTGTTTCCAGCGAAATGGTATGAGTTTGTACAATCGTTCCATTCTGCACCATCAGATAATTGACATATGCATTGTCTCCATCTCTTAATAACGAAAACACGTCGGCATTGATATTGAAATTACTTACGATCACTGATCTTGCCTGGTATTCCTCCAGGTGTTCGATTTTTTTTCGAATGATCTCCGCTTTTTCGAACTCCATTTTTACAGCCATCTCCTGCATTTCTGTTTTGAAATGCTGAATCACCGGGTTAAGATTTCCTTTCAGAATATTTCGGATTTGTTGTAAACCTTCGTTGTAGTCTTCTTCACTCTGTAAAGCTTCACAAGGTCCCTTGCAATTTCCTAAATGGTATTCGAGGCAAACCTTGAATTTTCCTTTTGCAATGTTCTGTGCAGTTAAGTTCAACTTGCAGGTCCGCAAGGGAATATTTGCTCTGACAAAATCCAGCAATTCACGGACACTGCCATACTGAGGTAAATGGTCCAAGATATTCCGAGCCATCATTGATCTTTTTTCGCGTGAGAAAGACTCTTGGAAATGACTCATTCTTTATTATGATATATGGATAACTCTTATCATCCTTCAGGTTAATATTGAATCTCGGCTGGTAATTTTTGATTAAGGAATTTTCCAGGAAGAACGCATCCTGCTCGGAATTCACGATTGTAAATTCAATTCGCTGGATCCGTTGAACTAATTCATGCGTTTTATAGGAAGTAAGAGTTTTTACAAAATAAGAGCTAACCCGTTTGCGCAAGTTCTTTGCTTTTCCAACATAGATCAATTCATTTTTCCGGTCAAAGTACTTATAGATTCCCGGTTCTGAAGGAATAGTATGCGTTATCTGCTGGTATTCACTTGCTGTCATATTATTGAGTAAGGTCCCACACGACTTTCACCTGGCTGATGTCTGGTGGATTCTGGCCGACCGTCATTTGCGTCATCAGAAGAAAATTCTTTCCGGACTTCCAAAACATTCTTTTTAATATACTGGTGTCGCCGGAATTCACTTGTTTTTCTATAAAAAGACTTTTCAATTTATCAAATCCCGATGATGATTGCCCCGTCAATAGATCGATCCTTCTTATTGCCAGATTATGGTCTTTTGGTTCGTAAGTAAAAGTGACTGATTGGGTTGATTGATCGATGAAAGATGATTCATTGTAATGTACCTCCAGGAATTCCTTGCTTAACTCATTGGTCACAAATTCATTTGTGATCCTGTGGAATTCCTCGGAACTTATGAATGTTGAGTCTGTCTTTCCGTTCCGTATTGTTATTTTCTTCATGCCGGCAAAGAATGAGTCCACATTTTGAATTTCGCCTTTTAGGAAATCCAATACGGGAAGATAATTCTTGACTTCTGGGGAGTCGGCTTTTTGCTGCTGTTCAGGAACCGCCGAAGACTGCTCCTCTTTGTTTTTACAGCCGATAATCCCGATAGCTATCGGGATCAGGAACAATACAACCAATGTAAGTATGCGGTTTTTCATCCGGTAAATTTATCAAATTCTATCTCGTTTAAAAATAGAAAACCCCGACGTGGCTTAGCCAGTCGGGGTAGACTTAAAACGTTGATCGATGGAATTAACGAATTGTTGTGCTCACTGCCATCTTCAGGCCATATTCCTTCAGGTATTCTTTGATCGGGTATTCCTTTACGTAGGAAGAAAAAACCTGGTAACGGAACTGCGGTCCAACCTGCCATCTCACCATGCCCGTCCTGTACGAAATGAAGGCTTCGGCGCCTGCATTTACGTTCCATTTTCTGACCAGCGAAGGTTCGCGGGTATAATTCTTATAGTCTGTCGTAATCAGGTAAGAATCGCGATTAAGCAGATAAGTTGGTTGTACAGTTCCTGCGACATGTACTTGCAGTTTTTTATTTCCAAGTAACCTTATCTCCATTCCCATTGGAACAGAGAATTGGAAATACTGGTTATGCAAGGCTTCAATTTCATTACCTCCAAAATTCCTGAACCGGGTATAACTTGTAATCGAATCCGTACTATAACCATAGAAATTATTCAGCGCGATTGTTGCAACGTCTGTTGAACTTGAGCTGTAAGCTTCAATATTGTAACGAGAATAGTTAAATTGAAAACCAGCCTTGAAGGTGATCAACTTGTTCACCGCGTAAAGTACGGCTGATCCCATTTCGAATCCGATTGCCGGAGTATGATTCAATAGATTATCTGGTTCACCTTCGATATCAATTGCAACCGGAATGCTTTTCGCATCTGCTCCAATACCATTTTGCCTGTTCCCTACCATTTTGCGATAGTTAACGGTAGGAGAAAAGCTTAACTGCCAGCTTAAACGTTTGAGTTTAGGTGCATCCAATTCATAAACTGCATACTCCTGAAGCCAGTTAATACGCTTTGCATCTTTCTTCGCGTCTTCGTCTATCAGTTCTGGAGTTACCAGGCTGAGTGATTTCGAAAGATCGCCATTCTGATCCACCTCCTTTGCAACAAGCTGTTCAGTATTGATGATTTGATCCTGTCCAGGAATAGTTGAAAAGATTAGCGCGTGATTTTCCTTTAATGACTCCCAAAGTTCTTCCTGTGGCTGACGAAGATTGCTTTCAACTGAAATCAGGTCAGTCTCATCGATCAATTCCGGTTCCAGGCCTGGTGCTGTTGAAATTGGCCCGGAAGAAATTGTTTTGGAACCCGTCTTAGATGCAGTGGTGAAAAAAGGAGCATCGAACCTGTGTTTTTCTTCCTTCTTGTTTTCCTGGCTAACGGTTTGTTCAAGTTTTGTAACAGCTGGAGTTGGTGAAGGACGTAATAGTTCTTCAATCGCGTAGTAAGAAACACCGGATAGCAGTAAAACAAAACCAAGTCCTAACCAATACCATCGTTTGCGTGAGTGAAGCGAGTTATAGACACCTTTCCACACGCGCTCCGACGGATACATTTTGTATTGGTCAGCCTTCTGCTTGATCAGGTGTTCAAAATCGTCATTGTAAAAGTTTCGCTCCATACACTAAGCTGTTTGTACGGTTTTTAATTTTCATAGAATTGAATTTCTTCACAGCAGTTTTGGTTATCGGCCCCCAGAAACGACGCCCAGCCAATCTGTCCTTTCCTTATGTTTTGGAAGGATCTTTTTCTTTATCAGTATTTCCTCGAGCATTTGCTTAGCCCGGGTGTACTGTGAACGGCTGGTACTTTCTTCAATGTCCAGCATACCGGCGATCTCTTTGTGAGAATAACCTTCTATCGCGTAAAGGTTAAGAACAGTGCGGTAACCCATCGGCAATAACCGGATACATTCAACTACCTGTTTTGCCTGGACGATCGACGGCACTGATTCTTCTCTCACCTGTATACTGGTAGCATGGATGATGTCCACGCTTTCATTGAACTTTTTGTTCTTCTTCAAATGGTTGATGCAGGTGTGCACGACTATTCTTCTTACCCAACCCTCAAATGCACCCTTATTCTGAAATGTATGTATCTGGGAAAAAACTTTGATAAATCCTTCCTGTAACATATCCTCAGCATCTTCCCTGTTGTGGGCAAACCGATAACACACGGACAGCATCTTGGGACTGTAACGGGTGTACAGTTCCCTCTGGGCCGCCGCGTCATTTTGTAAACAGCCTTGTAAAATGGCTTCTTCGGTCATAAAACCTTGGGTTGCCCTGTAATTTAGACAAATTCCCGAAGTTAGTGCTGCGTGCTTCATAAAAATTTAGGTTGGGTATAGGGCTCATAAAAAAGGGTGAATATTGCTATTCACCCTTCTATCATTTCACCATGTCGCTTCCTTTTTCGGATTCTTTTCGGATTATACCAAAGCCAGAAACCCGTAATGGTAAGCATTAAAAGGCTGACACCCATAATGGTTGTGTAGCCCAGCTTTACTGAACCATCAAGGCCGAATAACCTATCGAAATAAGAACCATCATGGAGGTTTTCTATAAAGTCGGCTCTTCGCCTTTCCATATGTAGCACATTCCCGGTTGCGGCATCCACCTGGACTGCCGAGTAATGATCGAGGAATACAAACTTTACCATTCCCTTGCTGGGACGGGCATCGATCCTGTCTAATTCAACAGAATAATCCGGGCCGAGATGATGGCGTATTGCCTGGACGGCGCTCTTTTGAAGCGAATCGAAACTCAACCATTTTGTAATATCGGTTGTGGTCCCCTTGTGGCTATTCGCCAACAAATAACCATTCGAATTTTTTTTCCATCCAAGCAATAAGCCTGTAACGGATATAAACAAAAAGAACACAAATAAAAGAGAAGCGATCCAACGATGGATTTTCCTGTAAAGTCGTGTTCGGCTGGAGATATCCGTTATTTTCATCTTTGTTTTTTAAAAAGTACTTCTTAAGGCGACAATGAAATTTCTTCCACCGGCGGAAAATCCTGAAGCAAAGTACCGGTAATTGCGATCAAGAATATTCTCTACGCCCAGTTGAACCTGCAAATATTTATGAACTCTTACTGAGCCTCTCCAATTGAGAGTAACCCAGCCTGGCATTCCGTCTGCAGTCGCGTACTGTGCATTATCTTCTCCATCCGGATTGTACTGATCCAGTTTTTTCCATGCATTATAGATCGCGAATACTTCAGTTTCAAACCTCGATTGGCTATACAACAAGCTTGTTTTACCAAATAATGGTGGAATATGATCCAATGGTTTTGATGAAACATTGGCCTGAACGAGCATGTAAGTTCCGTCAGATTGCTTGTAATAGATAGATGTTGTCTTAGCTGGATCTGTCTCATATTCTCCATGCGTATAATTCAATGTGCTTATAAAACTTAACTCCCTGGTGAACTGGAATTTGACTGCGGCATTGAATCCAAATAATCGCGCCCGGTTCACATTTTGATTAGCAAGCGTCTGACTCATCACTCCATTATATAAAGTTGAATCCTCACCATTGATTGGGTAAGGCGCTTTCACCAGCGCGTTTCTGAACAAAGTATAGAATCCAGTCAATTCGAACTGGAACTTGTCTGCTACCAGTTGGGTCCAGGAAAGATCAACGTTATAAGTGTATTCCGGCTCAATATCAGGATTAGGTACAACCAATTGTTTTGCCGAGGTGCTTGACTCAAAGATCTTGGCGTTATCATCAATGTTCGGAGCACGGAATCCGGAAGACAGAGAAATCGCGAGTTTAGTATTCGCCTGCGGCAGGTAAACCAATCCAAGATTTCCTGTTATGGCGAAATTATCCTGCTTGATCTCAGTGAAGGGGAAATTAAAAAATGAATTATCTACGATGGTGGAATGCAGATTTACCGATTGAAACCTGATTCCATCATTGAGCACAAACTTTCCACCTTTGAATTTATATAGGTGTTGTGCATAAACGGCGAAATAATTCATGTTATTTTTCCCATCGGGATAACGCGTATTCCACTTGCTCACTGCGCCAGTATTGATATTAGTGCGGCTTGCCATTGATTTGAGATCATTCAACTGACCATCCAGGCCAACTGTCAACTCATTATTACCCCACATTTCCCTTCCATCGATCGCAAAGCCAATCACTTTTAGTTGTTCTACCTGGCTATCGAAACGGTCATATCTTCTATATTCTCGCGATTGCCTGCTTTCTTGTATATCCTGGTAACTAACATTAATTCTAGCCATATCCAGGAAGCCGAGCTTTTTCGCTTCCAGTTCATATGAAGCCATCAACCGTTCCTGTGGGCCATAGAACCATTCTGCATATCGCAAAGTTCCATTACGGATATCCTGCAGACGGTCATATCTCGGAACATTGGTACTGTTAGAGGATTGCAGGTTCAATGTATGGGTTACGTTTTCACTTTGTTTGAAAAGAAGCTTCTGTGTAATATCCCATTGCTTGAATCCTGAAAACCTTTGAAGACGATCATCTTCATTGGTTACTACAGAATCAATACCATTGATCCGGGTAACATATTGCGAGCGCCTTCCGAAGTTTGGATATTTATCCAAATACTGGTCACCCATTTTCATATCTCCGAATCCGCTATAAGTATAGGACTGCAGCCAGGCAAATTTTTTGCCACCGAGGCTAACGTGTACATGGCCTGTTTTTTCGTCATTGGCTGAACTATACCTTACAAATGCACCGCCTGTTGCCAGGAAATTCTTATCTCCGGATAATTGTGGAGCCTTCGAACGGAAATGAATTACGCCGCCAAGCGCGTCACTTCCGTAAATTGTCGAAGCCGGCCCATATAGAATCTCTGCACTATGCAACATATTTTGGTCAACCGTGATAACATTCTGCAAATGACCCGAACGGTAAATCGCATTGTTCATTCGAACTCCATCAATAACCAATAACACCCTGCTGGCTTCAAAGCCACGTATTACGGGGCTGCTTCCTCCTTGCTGACTTTTTTGTACGAACACATTTCCTGTATTGATAAGGAGATCTCCGGTACTTTGCGCATTAATGCGATCAATAAACTTTCCGGTAACGATATCAATTTTCTGTGCGATATTTTTCTTTTTCTCTGTGAATTTATTTGCGGAAAAAACTACTTCATCAAGTGTGATGATCTTTCCCGTATCGCCTGCTTTTTCCTGCGAGAATGCAAAATAACTTGCAGGAAGAAACAGGGCTATAAGTATGATTTTTTTCATAACCAGCTTCGTAGTCTTTGAATAATGGACGACAATAAATAATGACAAATTCCAACTCGTGAATTAATTCGGGTTGAATTGTCCATGTCAATAAAAATCAGGAATTATAATTGCCGCGGTGGGGGAGAAAGAATGTCCTTGATAGGTTCAACAATTCTGAATTGCCAATAAGAATTATGTTTTAGCACGAAAGGAACAGGATGATGCAACGACACTACATGATCTTCAATAAAGAATGCAGAGAAAGAAACTAAAAAATCAGAACCACCTTCATTTTCCTTTTCCTGTTTGCGGTGTAATCGCTCAACCTTATCCTTAACTCTTGTTTCTTCGTAATCGAACAAACCCGATACAATCGCAATTCCTTTTTCGATTCGTATCGATACAACATCAAACAGATTGTCGTCAATTATTAATTCTCTTCCTTCTTCATACCATACCAGTGAACGTTCGGGAATCCTAATTTCCTGGAGGCTGCTTCGCTCAAGCTTTTCCTCCATTTTATGACGGATGTGCAGCTGCTCCAGTTTAAGGTAAAGGAATAACAACCCCGGTAGGCAGGTGATCAACAAGAATCCAATCGCCACTATCTTTCTGGTGGTTGGGGTTTTCACAACGCTAAATTAATACTTCTCCGGTCATTTCAGGGGGAATTGGTAGTTGCATCATGGTTAGGATAGTCGGAGCAATATCTCCCAACTTTCCGGGTTTAACGGTTCCCTTCCATGTTCTGTCAATTACAAATAAAGGAACGTCATTCAGGGTATGCGCAGTATTTGGACTGCCATCTTCATTTATCATGTAATCAGCATTACCGTGATCAGCGGTAAGGAAAACTGTGTATTCATGAGCAAGCGCCGCAGTGACAACCCGGCTAACACATAGATCAACAGTTTCAACGGCTTTTATTGCCGCAGACCATACACCGGTATGCCCAACCATATCAGCGTTGGCATAATTCAGGCAGATGAAATCAGGGCTTTCCTTTTCAATTTCTGCAACAATTGCATCAGTAACCCCATAAGCACTCATTTCTGGTTGGAGATCATAGGTTGCCACTTTTGGAGAGGGAATCAGAATGCGGCTTTCTCCCTCAAAAGGAATTTCCCTTCCTCCACTGAAAAAGAAGGTGACGTGCGGATATTTTTCTGTTTCAGCAATACGGATCTGATTCTTGCCATGCCTTGATAAAATCTCTCCAATCGTATTATTCAGATTATCTGTATCAAAAACTACATGAATACCCTTAAAGCTTTGATCGTATTCGGTCATCGTAGTATAATCAAGCGAAAGCTTATGCATGCCAAATTCCGGAAGATCGGTTTGCGTCAATACCTGTGTTATTTCCCTGCAACGGTCAGTTCTGAAATTGAAACAAATCACAACATCCCCGTCATTGATCGTTGCAAGTGGTAATTGATCGGAGCCAATAACATTTGTTGGCTTGATAAACTCATCTGTAATATTGGCTTTATATGCCTGTTCTACTGCTCCAATGGCATCGCTCGCTTTTTCGCCGCTTCCTTTTACCAATGCGTCATAGGCCAGCTTTACTCTTTCCCATCTTTTATCCCTGTCCATTGCATAATATCGACCGCTAACAGATGCGATCTTACCTACGTTTGAGTTGCAGAATAATTGCAAATCTGAAATAAATCCAAGTCCGCTTTTCGGATCCGTATCTCTTCCATCCGTAAAAGCATGAATAAAAACGTTTCTGAAGTTTTCATCTTTGCAAAGACTAATTATGGCCTTGAGATGGTTGATATGAGAATGAACTCCACCATTACTTACAAGTCCCAACAAATGAAGTGGCTTATTATTCTCCTTTGCATAGCGAATTGACTGTAATAAAACCGGATTATTGAAAAATGAACGATCTCTTACAGCGACGTTGATTCGCTGTAGTTCCTGGTATACGATCCTTCCTGCTCCCAGGTTCAAATGCCCAACCTCGCTATTACCCATTTGGCCTTCAGGTAAGCCAACCGGTTCACCGCAGGTAACCAAAGTAGTGTTTGGATACTTACTGTACAAAGAACTGACGAATGGTGTATTTGAGTTCTGGATAGCATCTGCCTTCTTAACTTTTCCCAATCCCCAGCCATCCATTATAATTAGCATTGCTTTTTTGTCTGCCATAACATTTGTTATTAATCCCGTTTTAATGTCATAAGGTCTGGCGAACAATCGTTTTTCAAGGCTCAGGCCTTTTATATTCCTTGTAATAGTCTGTTACTCAACAAAAATTCGAGCAAAGTTAATGGAATACCCAGTAGGTGGTATTTTTTCCTGAAACCTCAGTTTGGCATGTTTTTAGCAACTTTATGCTTGAAAAATAGTTTTTTATGAAAAAAATTTGGGGATCAGCGTTCATTGCTCTCACGCTTTTCCTTGTCTCCTTTTCTCCCCCTTATTCAATCGAAGAAGTGGTTACTGCCATCCGTGGTGGTAATGCAGGGCAGCTCGCAAAATACTTTGACAATAGGATCGATATTACACTTCCCGGTAAAAGCGATAATTATAGCAAGAACCAGGCTGAAATGATCCTGAAGGATTTCTTTACTCAAAACTCAGTACAGAATTTCCAGATCAA
This sequence comes from uncultured Chitinophagaceae bacterium, assembly GCA_963728145.1. Lineage (GTDB taxonomy): Bacteria > Bacteroidota > Bacteroidia > Chitinophagales > Chitinophagaceae > CAVSJA01. The sequence goes on from CAVSJA010000002.1 coordinate 527,489, forward strand.
ACACAAAGGTGATAATAGTGATGGTTCGCAATTCTGCATTGGTACATTGAAAACCAAGAACGGTGATTTCCGCACAAAGTTTTTTATGAAAATGCGCGGAGACAAGCAGGTTATACAGGAAATGGATTTTCAACCCACAGAGTAATTTGCTTACCCATTTTTTTATATAGACCCGGATGGATTTCATTCGGGTTTTTTATTTGCTATTTAAAATTTCAAATTGCATATTTCGCGTTCGCTTTCTTCGAGCTTCCGTGGTAGCCATGGTCGTCGAAGGCCACTTATGAAACCTGAGGCGCAGAGAAAGATTTGGGTATTCAACACTAATTCGTAATTCTGCATCATGAATTCGGATCAACTTCATGTTCTAATTAATTCTGCTCTAAAAGAAGATATAGGTGAGGGCGATCACTCAACATTATCTTGCATACCTGCGGATGCAAAGGGGAAGGCTGTACTGAAGATCAAGCAGGATGGAATTCTTGCAGGAATGAATGTTGCCGAAGAAATATTTCGATACAAAGAACCTGCTTCAAAATTCAGGAAACTTAAGAACGATGGTGATCCAATAAAGAATGGAGAAACAGGATTCGAAGTGATGGCGCATGTACACACGATCTTGCAATGCGAACGTTTGGTGCTGAACTGTATGCAAAGGATGAGTGGCATAGCAACACTGACGCGTCAATACGCTGATAAAATCAAGGGATATAAAACGAGGATTCTCGATACAAGAAAAACAACACCGAATTTTCGTTTACTTGAAAAAGAAGCAGTAAAGATTGGTGGAGGAGAGAATCATCGGATGGGACTTTATGACATGATAATGCTCAAAGACAATCATATCGATTACTGCGGCGGTTTGGAAACTGCGATTCTGAGAGCTTATGAATATATTCAGCAAGTCAATCCCTCACTAAAAATTGAAATTGAAACAAGGAGCCTGGATGATATTCGTCGCGTGGTTAAAACAGGAAAAGTTCATCGAATCATGCTTGACAATTTTACACCGGAATTAATTATTGAAGGATTAAAGATCATCAACGATAAATTTGAAACCGAAGCAAGTGGAGGAATAAACCTGGATAATATTGAGACCTTTGCTAAAACAGGAGTCGATTTTGTAAGCATCGGCGCATTGATACACCAGGCAAAGAGTATTGATTTGAGTTTGAAAGCCGTAGCAATTTAGATTACAACCGCACCCACAAAATCGTCATCCCTCCCGCCTCGGCGGTGTAACTTCAAAACTTACGAAATCACGCAACCAAGCGGGATCCCCTACCAACGAGTCAGACACCGTGGGTGCGAAACTAATTTGCGATCTTGCAGTAAACGAAGAGGCAAACATCCTCAACGACAAACATGTCCAAAAAGAAGAAACCCGACACTCATGGATTTGTTTATAGTACTGATCCCAACTTTAAGTTTGAATCAGATGAGCAGAATATTGGAACACCGGAACCCAAATCACAAGTTTTACGAATTCGTCTCGAAACCAAGCATCGTGGAGGCAAAGCCGCTACCATAGTTGCAGGTTTTATTGGAAAGGACGAAGACCTCGAAGACCTCGGAAAAAAACTTAAGAATTATTGCGGAACAGGCGGATCGGCAAAGGATGGAGAAATCATTATTCAAGGTGATCAACGCGAGAAAGTACTTCAGTGGTTAAAGAAAAATGGCTATTCAAATAGCAAGTAATTAATGTCGAATTCATCTATTCGCATCCCGCAGTTGGGAGAACAAACTTGCCAATTGTCTATTGCTTATTGCCTCTTGCTATTGTCCCTGCGCCAAACTATACGCCTTCTTGTTTCCCCAAGCATTTAAGATTTCCAGGGAGCAAATTTTAAAATCACCGCTCAGGCTAACGTAAAGCCCGATGATGTCCTGATAATTCAAAGGAAGATCATCAATACTTTCGAATCTCGCGTTGTAAAAATTCACAAGGTTGGTGAATTTTGACCCGCTTGGCCAAACCTGCGTTCCCCTATTGCTAATGTTCACCAGCTTGAATTTAACTCCTCCATGCCGCAGGCATTTTTGAGCGATATAATCAGGTTGTTCTCCGCTTTCAATGAACATGTCCACTCCGATGATCTTTTCGTTTTCCAATTCCTCAGAGACCATCATTGGATTTTTTTCCAGTTTAAATACTGTCGGAGTAACGGGTTTGTTCGGTAGCAATTCCTTTGTATTTATCTTGGGAGTTTGACCAAAATTTTTGATGATCATTTCAGCGAATTCCGTTGTGTTCAACGCTTTGGTTTTTTTATCTCCGAAGTCGCCGGTATGATTTCCCTGTTCGAGTGTATATAAAAGTGCATTTTCAATCACTGCTGCATTTTGCATGAAACCCATGTGGCGCAACATTGTCAAACCGCTCAATAAAAGTGCGGTTGGATTGGCAATATTTTTCCCAGCAATGTCAGGCGCAGTACCGTGCACTGCTTCAAAAATGCAAATATGATCTCCAATATTGGCTGATGGTGCGAAACCCAATCCTCCTACAAGACCCGCACATAAGTCTGATACAATATCACCTTGCAGATTGGTTAAAACGACAACGTCAAACAGATCTGGCCTTGTTACTAATTTCATGCAGAGATCATCAACAATTACATCATCTGCTTTCAGGTTGGGATATTCCTTTGCAACTTCATGAAAACATTCGAGGAATAATCCATCGGTGATTTTCATGATATTGGCCTTATGTCCGCAGGTAATTCGTTTTGCATTCTTCTTCGATGCCATTTCAAATGCGTATCGGATCACTTGTAAACTTCCGGGACGGGTAATGAACCTGCGGCTCAATGCTACATCATGAGTAAGCATGTGTTCAATACCGCCATAAGTATCTTCTATGTTTTCCCGAACAACAGTTATGTCTATTGGGATACCGGCCTTACTAAAGACAGTGTCTACTCCATGCAGGGTCAGGAACACACGTTTGTTCGCATAGGTATTCCAGGTTTTACGTGCGGTAACATTTACACTTTTTACCCCCTTTCCTTTGGGCGTTTCCATTGGGCCTTTGAATAAGATACCCAGTCTTTCGATGATTTCCTGGGCTTCGGGGGTCATTCCATTGGAGAACCCTTTATCGAATACCCATTTACCCATTTCGACAAATTCACACTCAAGGGGAACTTTGTTCGCGTTAAATATCTTCAATACAGCGTCCATAATTTCCGGTCCGATCCCATCTCCTTTAGCTACAGCGATTTTCATATTGGTCAATTTTCGGTGGCAAAATTACTATCCCGGCTCAGAATTCCCGGTAATTTTGCCGTTGATTTTATTATCTTTAAGCTGGCAAACAGCAACCATGGTTTCCAAGATATCAGAAGGCATCGAGATAAGCGTTGAAACGTTTTATCAACCGGATTACTCCAATCCGGTTTCTGGTGAATTCATGTTTGCCTACCGCATCAGCATTGAAAATCATAACTCATTTTCAGTAAAGCTTCACCGCCGCCACTGGTACATTATTGAAGGCAATGGCGCCCATCGGGAAGTGGAAGGCGATGGCGTGGTTGGCGTTCAACCTACCTTACAACCCGGCGAACGTTACCAGTACGTAAGCGGCTGTAATCTTCATACAGAAATGGGAAAGATGTACGGTACTTATACCATGGAGAATCTGCACAGCAAACAAAAGTTTGAAGCTAATATCCCCGTGTTTGAAATGATTGTCCCATTCAAAATGAATTAACCCCCTGTCCCCCTAAAGGGGGAACTTAGGTCAATTGACATTATTAAACAAAAACTCCCTTTGGATTTATTACCAAAGGGAGTTTTCATTTAATTAGTATGCTTCATCTAAGTTCCCCCTTTAGGGGGACAGGGGGTTCTATCTCACTCCATGACTCAATCGCTTGATCAATGGCGTTAGCGCATACAATACAATTCCCGCCGCAATACATAGAACCACAAAGACCATAAAAAACTCAAAGAGATTATGGATTGTGAATCCTGCGAAAGAAGGAAATGACTTCGGAATGTTGAATTTGTCAAGGAATTGAAGATCGGCGGTATTTGGTTGAACTGTTCCATTTAAAATTCCCTCGAGGTTAACACCGGCTTTTTGAGCTTCACGGTATTTATCACCGGTTGGTGGTAACAGTGCGCTCAATGTTCCTGTCAAAGCGTAACCAGCGGCATTACCTATGAACCATACCCCCATTAATAAAGATGCAAATCTTTTTGGGGCGAGTTTAGCAACCAGTGAAAGGCCAATTGGTGAAAGACATAATTCACCGAATGTGTGCATGAGATAAAGGATAACCAACCAAATTAACCCGATCTTTTCTTCAATGCTAATTCCCTGTACCCGGAATGCAATAATTAAATAACCAAGTCCAATCAGTACAAGTCCAATCGCCTGCTTAACTGTGGACATGGGTTCAAGGTTTCTCTTTTGAAGGTTGGTCCACATTATACTAAAAGGAATCGCAAAGAGGACAACAAACAAACCATTAAAAAACTGAACCATGCTTGGCGGCATTTGCCAACCGAAAATATTGGTGTCTGTTTGTTGATCGGCAATAAATGTCAGTGACGCACCAGCTTGCTCGAAAGCTCCCCAAAAGAAGATCACAAAGAAGGCCACAATGTAGAGTACAATGATCCGATGGGTTTCAACTTTAGTTAATGATTTATCAGTTAAAATGAAAATGGCCAGGGCTAACGCCGACGCATAAATGAATGGATACACATATGTCTTTACCGGCGATAATGCAAGTGCCCCAAAATAACCGCCGATGCCGCTAGTACCTTCTGGCAATGGCATTTTTTGGGGATCCCAGGAAAAGTACTGAAACAGTAAATAGAGCACCACCGTAGTTGCGATCAACATAAAAACAGCTCTTGCCGAGAATTTCGCATTAGTGGCCTCACCTTCCAGAACTTCGTGACGATCTGGCTTTCCGCCGATAGGTTTTCCATCCGGAGTAACCACGTACTTGTTCTTAAGGAAGAGAAACACCAATGTGCCAAGTGTCATAGCAATTGCGGCGGCAAGAAAGCCCCATTTAAATGCACTCAAATCGCGAATTGTTTCTTTCGTTCCGTCAGCTAATATCACGCCTGTTTCATTCTTCACATCACCGATCCATGGGCATATCGTTTGACCAAGCAATGCGCCAAGGTTAATACCCATATAAAAAATAGTAAATGCTTTGTCCAATTTGCTTCTTTGGTCTTTTGGATACAACTGCCCAACCATTGAAGAAATATTCGGTTTGAAAAGGCCGTTACCAAGAATGATTACCAAAAGGGCGGACCACATAAGAGTTTTCGCCAGATCAAGATTGCTTCCGAAATTGCTTGCACTCGTAAAAAGCAACAGCTGTCCAATGGTCATGATTACTCCCCCTAAAAGAATACAATTCCTGTTTCCGAGATATTTATCGGAAATATATCCCCCAAGCATTGGCGTTAGGTAACAAAGACCGAGATATCCACCGTAAATAATGGAGGCCTGCTCATCACCCATCATCAGCGCCTGGGCGAGGAACAGTGAAAGAACGGTTCGCATTCCGTAGAAATTGAATCGTTCCCACATTTCAGTTGTAAATAAAACGGCTAGTCCCTTGGGATGTCCCTTAGGTATTGCTGGGGCAGTTTGCGACATAGTTGGTTGTTTAAATGAGCAATCGTTAGGGTTAAAACATCGTAAAATACAGATAAATTCAAAAGTAGGAAGCCTATAAAACTAAAATTCGTAAATCACATTGCTATTCCGAAATTTGCCTTCGCCCTAAAACTTTCGTCCCGTCTATGAATATCCTCCTACTAGGCTCTGGAGGCAGGGAACATGCCCTTGCCTGGAAATTGCATCAAAGCGTATGGACCAACCCACTATATATTGCTCCGGGCAATGCGGGCACAGCAACCTGCGGTATCAATGTAACTCTTGACCTGAATGATTTTGAAAGTATCGCTGCGTTTTGCATAAAGGAAAAAATTGAAATGGTTGTAGTAGGTCCCGAAGAGCCGCTGGTTAAAGGTTTGTATGATTTTTTCAGATCAAAGGAAGAACTAAGCAATATCTTTTTCATTGGGCCTTCACAAGAAGGCGCAAGATTGGAAGGAAGCAAGGCTTTTGCGAAGGCATTTATGATAAGGCATAATATCCCCACCGCTGCTTATCGGGAATTCGACTCATCCAATTTTGAAGAAGGTTTAAAATATGTGAATGAACATCCGCTTCCAGTTGTATTGAAAGCGGATGGACTGGCAGCCGGCAAAGGTGTATTGATTTGTCAATCGCATATTGAAGCCGTAGCTGAACTTGAATTGATGCTTCAGCAAAGCAAGTTTGGGGAAGCTGGGAAGAAAGTTGTAGTGGAAGAATTCCTGGAAGGAATTGAATTAAGCGTTTTTGTTTTAACTGATGGAAAGAACTATGTGTTGTTACCAGAAGCAAAGGATTATAAACGTATCGGTGAAGGAGATACTGGTCTGAATACAGGAGGAATGGGTGCCGTGAGTCCTGTCCCATTTGCAACAAAGATCTTCATGAGTAAGGTGGAAGAACAAGTGATCAAACCAACTATTGAGGGATTGCATAAAGAGAATATCGACTATAAAGGGTTCATATTTTTTGGTTTGATAAAAGTTAAAGGAGATCCTTTTGTAATTGAATACAATTGTCGTCTTGGAGATCCTGAAACCGAAGTAGTCATTCCAAGGTTAGAAAATGACCTTGTGGGTTTGTTTATTTCAACAGCCAAACAGGAATTGGATCAGGTGCAGATTAAGATAGACCAACGAGCGGCCGTTACCGTGATGGCAGTGAGTGGTGGCTACCCTGGAAGCTTTGAAAAAGGATTTCCTATTAGTGGGCTTGATCAGGAAACAAGTGCTGATACCTTGATCTTTCATGCCGGAACTTCAAATAAAGAAGGCCTTACTCTTACCAATGGAGGAAGAGTTTTTTGTGTAACCTCCTTTGCCAATCAGATCCCCGCTGCTGTGAACAAATCAAAACAAATCCTCGACAATATCTCTTTCGATGGGATGTATTATCGGAGAGATATCGGATATGAGTTCAATTGAACAGTAGAACAATGGGCAATAGGCAATAGACAATAGGCAATAGGCAAATTTCAATTCAAACTTTGTTCCTCATTATTTTTTGAAAATTGCCTGTTGCCTATTGCCTATTGCTTATTGTCTTCGTTTCTTTGCGTATGGCAAATCCGATACATTACGGCGATTACTTGCAACTGGAAAAAATTCTGCAGGCGCAAACCATGGAAAGCGATAAGCAGAATAAATCCGCGCACGATGAAATGCTTTTCATCATCATTCACCAGGCCTACGAACTATGGTTCAAACAACTTCTTCATGAGGCTGATTCGATAATGGCCATCATGAAAAAACCTGCCGTTAATGATAATTCTCCCGAATTGCAGACAGTAGTGCATCGTTTATCAAGGATAACTACAATTTTAAAGTTGCTGGTACATCAGATAGATGTAATGGAAACAATGACTCCAATGGATTTCCTGGATTTCAGAGACATGTTGAGACCGGCATCGGGGTTTCAAAGTTGGCAATTCAAATTGCTGGAAGCAAAGCTTGGATTGAAGTATGCGCATCGTCATGGACAGGAGTATTATATTTCCCAACTAAGGCAGCCGCAGATCGATTTGATACAGCAGGCAGAGAAAGAAGTTTCCTTGGTTGAATTGCTGAATCAATGGTTGGAGCGTATGCCATTTTTTGAGGAGAAAGAAAACTGGAAGAGTTATAAAACGGTTACATCTTCAGACAAAAGTAAACATCCGTTCTGGGTTGATTATCGAAATATCTACATTGAGAGTCTTGCCGATCCGGAAAAAAATAATCAGCAATTCTATGATGAGGTGTTTGAAAATAATTCTCCTTCAGAAGGCCGGCAATTGTCGCCAAAAGCAAACAAAGCCGCTTTGTTTATTATGCTTTACCGGGGCTATCCTATGTTGCAACTGCCCTTCCAGATATTGAATTATTTGCTCGAGATAGATGAACAATTAAGCACCTGGCGCTACCGACATATGAGCATGGTGCATCGAATGATCGGTTCGCGTATTGGTACAGGCGGAAGTTCAGGCAAAGATTATTTGCGCGGTGCATTGGAAAAACATTCTATTTTTTCAGAAATCGCAAGATTAACAAGCTTCCTTATTGAAAGAAGAAGACTGCCACAATTGAGTCCAGAGATGGAAAGAAGACTGGGGTTTGTTACTCCGAACCCTGCCTAAAATTTAATTATTGATTACTAATTATTGATTATTGATTATTCCCGTCGTTCAAATAACAATTAATAATCAATAATTAATAATCAATAATCAGTAATCAAAGGAACCTCGCAGCTCCTTTGATCATTTTGTATGGTTTTTGAAAGAAGTTATCGATAGTCTTATTGAAATCTTGAGCATATATAACCGGTGTGCTATGCCCTGAATTAGGAATGATCCATAAATAAGCTCGCGGAATATTTTTATAAATAAGCATAGTATGTTCTTCCTTGATCACATCATGATCGCCGCCAATAACCAGGCTGGGACATTTCACTTTTGATAATTCTGAAGGTTTGATATTTGGTTGCTCGCAAAGGAGTTTTAACAATTTAAAACCCTGTAATTCCATTGGACTCTTGTTTGTTTTTGTTTTCAATGCTTGATAGGAAGGTGTTACGAGATCCCATACTTCCTGGAATACTGCTGCGGTATCTGGCCAGAGATTGGCACCCGTGATCGCGAGCTTTTTTACTTTTTTCGGATGCCTGATTGCCAATAACAAGCCATTAATTCCGCCATCACTCCAGCCGATCACATTGGCCGAATCAATTTTCATCGCATCAAGCAAAGCGGCATAGTCATCGGCCATCATTTCATAGGACAGGGAATCATTTTGAGGATCATTAGATTTTCCATGGGACCTGCTATCAGCAATGATCACTTTATATTTCTTTTCGAAATAGGGGATTTGTTTAACAAAATTGCTGATTGATCCACCGTTTCCATGGATGATCAACAAGGGAGCTCCCGTTCCATATATTTCCGCATACATTTTGAACCCCCTGATATCATAATATTTGCCGGTAGCTTTGTTATTGCCATATGGTACTCCTGAAGTATTCTTCATCAGTGAATCATATTCCTTCGCCAGTTTTTCCATATCATCCTGCGCAAAAGAAATAAGAGAGATAAACAAGCTAAGAATTGAAAGTATCGTCTTTTTCATTGTGAAATTTGTTTTTCCGTTTTGAAGGTAGATAAACTTCTAAAGCGGAGAAAATAAAGGATAATGAAAATGGTAGCAATTCCTGTCACTAAAAAAGTTTCTTTGCTACCCCAATAAGTCCAGATAAAACCAGCAATTGAGCTTGCAAGCAAAGTACAAATGCTTTGGCAGGAAGTATAAAAACCCAAAGCCGTTGCCGTGTTAATTCCATGCGACAAATTAGCAATCCATGCTTTTGCAATTGATTCTGTTGCTGCGGCAAAAATTCCATAAATGAAGTAGAGCGCGAAAATGACCGGTGTTGATGGACCAAATGCGAACCCGGTATAAACGATTCCAAATAAAACCAATCCAAAGATGAATACAGTTCTAAAGCTGAAGCGGTCAGCAATCACACCAACTGGATAAGAAGCCAATGCAAACACGAGGTTATAAAATATATAAGCCGTCAATGTGAGGTAATCACTTCCCGTTACTTCCTTTGTTTTCAGTATCAGAAAAAAATCTGAACTATTGAACAACGCAAATAACAAAAGTCCAATTACCAGTTTTTTGTAATCCAGTGAAGCGATCTTCCAGTATTTGAAGAAAGAAAAGAAATTTCCTTTTCCCAATGTTGAACTTGGGTTTTTCTTTTCCTTCAATAAAAAGATAAGCAGTACTGAGATCAAACCAGGAATAAAGGCGAGAAAGAAAATTGTTCTATACTCTCCTGGATAAAAATAAAGAAAGACTAAAGCGGCAATTGGACCAATGGTTGCACCAAGTGTATCCATGCTGCGATGAAATCCAAAGACCCTGGCCTTGGTTTCGGTTGTGGCTTCCTGTGAGAGCAGTGCATCTCTCGGCGCTGTTCTTATTCCTTTTCCCAATCGATCCACCGTTCTGGCAAAAATTATCCAGACGGGATAAGTCAATAATGCCATCATTGGTTTGGAAATAGAACTTAATAAATAACCCCATTTCACAAATGGAAGACGCAATCCTCTTTCATCACTCAATTTTCCGAAATAACCTTTGCTGATACCCGCAGTAAAATTCGCGAGGCCTTCAATGAAACCCATTCCGAGTACCGTGAACCCGATTTTATCCAGGTATAAAGGAATCACTGGATATAACATTTCGCTTGCGATATCGGCAAACAAACTGATAATGGAAAGTATGAGAACAGTGCGGGTAATGATGCGCATAGCAATTGGCAATGGGCAATAGGCAATTGGCAAATTACAATAATTAAGTGCGCAAATTGATGGGATCAGTTTGTCTATAGACTATTGCCAATTGCCAATTGCCTATTGCCCGTTGCCAATTGCCAATCGCTAAAACTTTATCAGGTCACAATAACGAATGGGGGAGTCCGTTTAAGCCGTGGAGTAGTTGTGAAAAAAAAGCTTGTGGCACAAGGGTTTGGCTTTGTTAATTCGGATTATTTCCTTCAATTTTGCTGGCATTAATCCTATTTAAAATCTGACTTTATAAACATGGGACTATTCAATTTTTTTACCCAGGAAATAGCAATCGACCTGGGTACAGCCAATACCCTCATCATACATAATGACGAAGTAGTGGTGAACGAACCGAGTATTGTGGCTCTTAGACCGGAACAATCCTAAAAACGTGCTTGCAGTTGGTAAGAAGGCCCTGATGATGCACGAAAAAACTCATGAAAGCATCCGTACCGTACGCCCTCTGAAAGATGGTGTTATTGCTGATTTTAATGCCGCCGAACTGATGATCCGGGAGATGATCAAAATGATCTATCCAAAGAAACCCTTATTCCCTCCAAGCTGGCGAATGATGATCTGTATTCCTTCTTCAATTACTGAAGTTGAGAAAAGAGCTGTTCGGGACAGTGCCGAACAAGCCGGTGCCAAAGAAGTTTATCTGATGCACGAACCCATGGCTGCTGCACTGGGTATCGGTATTGATGTGGAAGAACCGGTTGGAAATATGATCATCGATATTGGTGGAGGAACTACGGGTATTACGGTGATTGCGCTTGCAGGTATTGTTTGTGACCAGTCCATCCGTATCGCGGGTGATGAATTTACAGCGGATATCATGGAAGCTCTTCGCCGCTACCATAGCTTGCTGATCGGTGAAAGTACTGCTGAACAGATCAAGATCAAGATCGGTGCGGCCATGAAAGATCTCGAAAATCCACCAGATGATATTCCTGTAAATGGTCGTGACCTGGTTACCGGTATTCCAAAACAGATCATGGTCAGCTACCAGGAAATTGCCGAAGCACTGGATAAAAGCATTTTTAAAATAGAAGAAGCCATCCTAAAAGCACTGGAAAAAACACCGCCGGAACTGGCCGGTGATATTTACCGCCGCGGTCTTTACCTTACCGGTGGCGGCGCTTTGTTAAGAGGACTTGATAAAAGATTAAGCCAAAAAATCAAATTGCCGGTACATGTTGCCGATGATCCGCTGAAAAGTGTGGTACGAGGTACCGGACTTGCATTAAAAAATTATGATCGTTATCCTTTTGTTATGAGGTAGACAGGGGAAGAACAGAAACCGAATGCCGGTGTGCGAATTGGACAATTAAACCCTTATTTGTGCGTAACATCTTTCTCTTCATCAGGAGATATTTCAATTTTCTCTTCTTCGTGGTGTTGCAGATCGTTGCTTTATCCCTTCTTTTCAGGTATAATAAATTTCATGAAGCTGCATTTATGCGTGTAGCCAATGAAGTTACCGGAAGATTCAGCTATCGTTACGACAATGTTGAATACTATTTCCGGCTTAAGAAAGCAAACGATCAACTGACTAAGGAAAACGAGATCCTGAAAAACCAACTTCCCACAAATTTCCTTAACCAGGATACCAGCGCAATTGCAATAAGAGACAGCATCCCCTATGATACAGTTGGCACTTTGCGAACTTATCTATGGCGCGAAGCCAAAGTGGTGAACAATTCCGTAAATCTTCAAAACAACTACATCACAATACACCGTGGAGAGAAACAGGGAGTGCATAAAGATATGGGCGTGGTAAGTCCAAGCGGCGTTGTTGGAAGAGTGATCAACACGAGCGACAATTTTGCTGTGGTGATGAGTATGCTTCATCGCTCAAGCAGTATCCAGGTTAAGATCAAGAAAACCGGTGAAATCGGAAGCGTACAGTGGGATGGAGAAGATCCGGGCTTTGTGACCATGAATAATGTTCCAAAAAGTGTTCCGATAGCTGTTGGTGATTCCATCGTCACGAACCAACTTTCTACTTTATTTCCCCAAGGTATTCTTGTAGGCACTGTCGCAGAGATCATCAATAACAAATCAACTAATTTTTATACGCTCCGGTTAAAGACGGGAACCAACTTTTATACGCTTGAACATGTTACTGTTGTAGAGAATCTGCAGAAAGAGGAACAAAACAAATTAGAAGAAGCAACACGCAAGAGCCAATGAGTGATGTGATAAAAAATATTATCCGCTTTTCTCTTTTCATCCTGATCCAGGTGTACATCCTGTTTCAAATACCGCCATTGCATCGTTTCATTGTTCCTTACCTGTATTACCTGTATATATTATGGATGCCTTTTAGTACTCCCAGGTTGGGACTAACCCTTACGGGCTTTGTATATGGACTGACGCTGGATTATTTTACAAAAACTCCGGGCCTGCACGCTGCGGCTTGTACGCTCATTGCTTATGTACGACCCTTCCTCGTAAATCTCCTTATTTCCCAGCAGGGCGTTGACCAGAACTACCGGTCCCCCTCTGCTACCAGCATGGGTTGGGCACCCTATGCTACTTATGTTGTCATTTTAACAGTGATCCACCACACTTATTTGGTATTTTTAGAGTGGCTACAGTTCGGCTCTTTCTGGTTTTTTATGGGCAAAGTATTGGGAACAACGGCCATCAGCCTGTTATTGATCCTTGTAACGGAACTGCTTTTTTTCAGGAAGCAAAAATTCAGAACAAATACAGCATAATATGGTTTGGCGTTTGGCGTTTGGTGTTTGGGGTTGGAATCCTGACCATTGGCAATATTTTGTAGTTAATAAACAACGAATTTTACGCTTCAACAACGCCAAACGCCAAACTCTCCCGATGGCTATCGGGACCAAACAATTTCGGAGGAGGTATTTGTCCTATGGCCTTATTTAACCAGTCGAGAAGCAATATCATACGGCTCATATTTCTGGGGATTTTCCTGATCATCATCTTTCAGTTGTTTAACCTGCAGGTCATTTCAGGCAAGTACAAGCAACTGGCGATGAGCAATGCGGTATTCGCAAAAGTAAAATATCCGGACAGGGGAATTATTTATGACCGAAAAGGAAAACCCATTCTCAATAATACCATCATGTATGACCTGATGGTAACTCCTGCAGAAGTAAAAAAGGATTTCGATACCACAGGTTTTTGTGAGCTACTTTCAATTGACACCGCACAATTCAATAAAAGAATCCGCGACATATTAATAAAGACCAGGCGTGCGATTTATCAGCCTGCCGTGTTTGAAGACCTTCTTCCAGCGGAATTATATGCAAAGCTGGATGAGAATATCTGGAAATTTCCCGGCTTTACTCTTGTTGAGCGACCTGTACGTGTGTACCCATTCAATGCAGCAGCACATATCATGGGATATATCGGCGAGGCAGATTCTGGAATCATCAAGCGATCCAAGAACTTTTATCGTTTAGGCGACTATGTTGGGAGAAGCGGGCTTGAAGCTTCCTACGAACAGGTGTTGATGGGCCAACGTGGTGTTCAGTACATGATTAAGGACAACCGCAACAGGTTGGTGGGTAGTTACGAAAATGGGCTCTATGATACGGCTGCAATCGCCGGAAGAAATCTTCGTACATATATTGATATTGAAGTTCAGCAATTGGCGGAGAAGCTAATGACGAATAAGGTTGGAGCGATCGTTGCGATCGAACCTCAATCTGGCGGCATCATCGCGATGGCTTCCGGTCCAAGTTATAATCCGAATGATCTCACAGGGCCGGATAAGCAGAAAAACTATAGCCGACTTGTTCTGGATGTTGCGGGGCCATTACTCAATCGCGCCATACAGGGTAATTACGAACCAGGTTCAACTTTCAAACCACTTGGTGCTTTGATTGCACTGGATGAAGGCGTGATCAATGCGAATTATGGATTTCACTGCGGGGGTTATTATTCACTTTGCGGTCATGGTAAACCGAGATGCACGCATAACAAACCGGGTCATGCGGCGAATCTTCGATTGTCTATTGCAAATTCCTGCAACTCTTATTATGCTCATGTTTACCGTCTCTCAGTTGACAATCCAAAATTCGGTGGAGTAAAGAAGGGTTATGCAAAATGGAGGGATTATCTTAACGCATTTGGACTTGGTCGACGAATTGGTATAGATCTGCCGGGGGAAGACAAGGGATTGGTTCCAGATACCAGCGTTTACAACCGGGTGTATCGCGGATCCTGGAACTCCTGTACCAACTTGACATTGGGTATTGGGCAGGATATGATGCAGGCTACTCCTTTGCAACTGGCCAATGCGGTTTCTATCATTGCCAATAAGGGATATTATTTTTCTCCGCATTTCGTTCAGGACATTGACGGAAAAACTGAGCAGGACAGTTTGTTGAATAGATTCAAGCAAAAACAAAAACTCAATATTCATATCGCCGATCGCGATTATGAAGAAGTAATTACGGGAATGCAGGAAGTGGTTGATCACGGTACTGCCAGCAATGCGAGGATTCCAGATATAGCAGTTTGTGCGAAGACTGGTACCGCTGAAAAATTCAGGATCATCGATGGAAGAAAAGTAGCGCTTGCCGATAACTCCATGTTTGTTGCATTTGCTCCAAGAGAAAATCCGAAGATCGCTATTGCAGTGGTGATTGAGAACAGCGGATTCGGAAATACATGGGCCGCTCCAATCGCTGGGTTATTGATGGAAAAATATTTGAATGACACGTTGAGGACTGAAAGATTGAAGCAGGTCGATTATATCGCAGGGTCTAATCTTATGCCGGACTATCTTGACCGTCTACAGTATATTGAAGACAGCACAAGAGCATTCAAATGGTTTGAAATGACCAGGGATAGTAACTATATCAGAAGGTATTTGAAGCGAGGGGCTCCTTATATTCCTAAAAAGGATAGAAGAAATGCTGGGACACCGAAGAAAAACGAAAATGCGCTTGTGCTGCATGAAGAAATTTTATTTGATAACCGTCATCTCCAGGATGCTATTGCAATGCTGATGGGAGACAAAAATCAACTTGGATGAATCAGCGCAATCCAGGCATATCAAAAGGCGTTGACGGTGTACTGATCTGGCTGTACCTGGCATTGGTGCTGATTGGCATCCTAAGTATTTTTTCCGTTACTTATAACGAGGGCGATCCAATTGTTCAAAGTTTTCTCAATTTCAAGACGGACTATAGCAAGCAGTCGTATTTTTTTATTGCTTCCCTGGTAATCGGTCTTTTTATTCTTTTAATCGATAGCAAACTCTTTACTGCCACCGCAAATGTGATGTACGCGTTCGGGATATTGTTATTATTGCTCGTGTTCCCGTTTTATACAGAAGTAGGCGGTACAAAATCGATAATAAGAATTCCAGGTGGCATACAAATACAGCCAGCCGATATCTGTAAGCTATTCGTCAACCTTGCACTTGCCAAATACCTGTCGAGAGTAGAAACAGATTTCCAACGGCCAAGGTCGCAATTGATCGCAGCAGGCATAGTCTTATTGCCTGCATTGTTGAGCATCGCACAAAGTGAAACAGGACTGGCGCTTGTATACCTTTCATTTTTCCTGGTAATGTTCCGTGAAGGTTTGCCTGCATCATACCTTGTCATTGGATTTTCATTGGCTGTGCTTGTAGTAACAACCTTGCTGGTGGAGAAGAACCTGCTTGCATTCATTTTAACAGGCATTGCAGTATTGGCAATTTATTTTCTCCGGAGGCAAATCAAAAGGCATCGGGAGGTATTATTCTCGATAATAATTATCTGGGCGATCTGTGTTGGTGTACAACGCTTCGCAGTTCCTTTCATATTCACCAAGGTTTTACAACCACATCAAACCGTAAGGATATTTGATTTGCTTGGAAGGGAGAATCCATATAAGATTACCGCAGTGAACATTGAAGAAAACAGCCCGCCTCCAAAAACAGGAAAGAAAGAGGAAAGCTACAATGTAAGGCAGAGTAAAATAGCCATTGGTAGCGGAGGATTCTGGGGAGTTGGATTCCTGAAAGGAACCCAAACACGTTTTGATTTCGTTCCGGAACAACGAACAGACTTTATTTTCTGTACGATCGGTGAAGGATTCGGATTCTTCGGAAGTTTGATATTTCTGAGTCTTTATTTATTCCTGCTCTTACGGATAGTGCATATTGCCGAAAGGCAACGAAGTGTATTCAGCAGGGCTTATGCATATGGTGTGGCTTCAGTTTTATTCTTCCATATTGCCATTAATATCTGTATGACCATCGGTCTCGCGCCGGTGATTGGTATACCACTTCCATTTATTAGTTATGGCGGTACTTCGTTACTTACTTTCTCTGTTATGCTATTTATCTTAATAAGATTAGATGCCGATCGGTCGATGGTTTTAAGGTGAGCGGGTGAATGGTGAATGGTCAATGGTGAATAGTGAATGGTGAATGGTGAATAATCAATTACAGGCTCAATCCCAATTGCTCATTGCTCATTGTCTATTGCCTATTGCCTATTGCCCATTGCCTATTCACCATTCACTATTCACCATTCACCCCATTCACTATCTTCGAATCATGAAAATTATTCCGCTGAGTGAAGGAACATTTACGATCGACAAATCCAAGCTATTCGTTCCATTTGATGAATCCTCGGACGATCTTCAAAAACGGCCAACAGGTAGTTTGTTGGTGGAGATACAGCCATTCCTTGTAGTTACTTCTGAAGACGTTTTATTGTTAGATACTGGGCTGGGTTTTTCAGATGATAAAGGCGTAATGCAAATCCATCAAAACCTTATGCAAAATGGAATTAATCCATCTGAAGTAACCAAGGTATTGCTTTCTCATTTACATAAAGATCACGCAGGAGGAGTTGAAAAAGATGTGAAATCCGGTAATGCTACACTTAGTTTTCCGCAGGCAAAATATTACATACAAAAAAACGAGATTGACTTTGCATTTAAAAAAGGCTTTCCTTCTTATCTAACCGAAGAACTGGATATGCTGAAAACTTCTGAGCAAGTTGTAATGCTCGATGGAAATGGTGTTATCGACGGTTATATTAAATATGAAATTTCAGGAGCCCATTGTCCCTTTCACCAGGTATTCTGGATTGTAGATGGAGGCGAGAAAGTATTCTTCGGCGCCGATGAAGCGCCTCAACTCAATCAAATGAAAAACCGCTTCGTTGCCAAATACGACCATGATGGCAAGAAAGCCATGGAACTGCGACAAAAATGGTGGAAACAGGGAGAATCAGAAAAGTGGGCGTTTTTGTTTTACCATGATGTTCAGCATGCCGTGCATCGATTTTGAACAGAAGAACAGAGGAACAGAGGAACAGCGGAATATCCTATCAACTAATATTCTTCTGTTCTACTGTTCTTCTGTTCCTCTGTTCTTCTGTTCTTTTGTTCCGCGAAGCGGAACAAAAAAGGCCTGCCCTTGAAAGAGCCGGCCGTTGCTAACCTATGAAAAACACCTAGTTAAAATCTTATTGTTTTCGCTGCTGCTGTTGTTTGCGGTTATCGAGACGCTGTTGTCTGCGCTCCAACATCTCTTTTTGAATAACACCGTTGAATTCTTTTTCAACGCGGAAAAAGCTGTTGACTTTGTCAGTTGAGATCGCCTTTCCGAATTCATCATTGTATCTCTTACGGATACTCAATAATTTTTCTTCACGCTGGATCTCAGGTTCTTTATTTGCTCTTGCATCCTGGTGTGCCTTGCGCACTTCATCCATATACTTATTATAGATGGGCCAGAATTTTTGAGCCTCGTCGGTAGAGAGGTTCAGCTTCTTGGTGATAAAAGCGATTTTCAGGGCTTCGATTCTACCCCCATCATTTTTAGGTTGTTCGTCCTGGGCAAAAACTCCCAGTCCAAGTCCCAAAAAAGAAATGATGAGTAAAAACTGTTTCATGACGGTATGTTTAGTTCGTTAATGAATTGTCGTTATCGCCGCTTTGCTCCACATATGCCTGGATCTCTTCATCGGTAACATCGGCGAGCATTTCTTTCATATCATTTTCATCAATATCATCACCGTTTGAAATAACTGTCGGAGTCATATCAACTGATGTTTGATACTCTACATATTCCTGCAGGGCCTTATCGGTAACCAGGTTTGTATTGGTAACCTTCTTCTCGACATCTGCTAACGGATCAGATGAACCGCTAATAGGTGTATTCAAGAAAAACAAAGCGCCGGTGATCATGATCCCTACAACTACGGCCGCTACCGCATAGCGCATCACTTTTCGTGTAAATCCAATTGATATCACTTTCGCGCCTTTCTGAGCCTTTGCTTTTTCAAGTATTGCTTCAGGTAATCCATCAAAATAAGCTTCAGGAACCTGGTATGCTTTCTTTTGTTTTAAACCATTCATTAAAGGAGACAGATTCTCCAGTTCTTCATTAACTACATCTATTGCTTTTGCTCCATCTGTAATATTTTCTGGTAACTCACTAAAGTAACCATCAGGAACACTGAATGGTTGCTTATTCTTCAGTTGGCTAAGCAAGGGTGAAATAGCTTCAATCTCTTCCTGTGGATTGAGCGCATTCTCAGCACGGACCCTGTTCAGTATGAGCTCAGGTAATTTTTCAAAATATCCCTGGGGAACTGAATAAGGATTTTCCTTTGCTGCTTCCAAAACAGGAGGAAGGGCCTCAGCCTTAACGCGAGCCAGGATCTGCTCTGCCAATCCTTCAAAATACCCATTGGGCACCTGGTAAGGAAGGGCAGGAGGGATCTGGGCCACAATCGGGCTTATTTCCCCTAACTCATTCATTATGTTAATCCTGTTTTCCATCTGCATTCAATGAGACTGAATTTGTTAAAGCAGGTTTAATGGTTGAGGATATAATCCTCAATTTTTTTTACGGCATGATGATAACTTGCTTTCAAGGCTCCTTCACTGGTTTCCAACACTTTACTCATTTCTTCATAAGGCATTTCGTCATAATACCTTAAAGAAAACACAAGTCGTTGCTTTTCAGGCAATTGCTGGATAGCGACCTGGAGCTTCCATTCTAACTTATTGGGATCGAAATACTTGTCTGCTTTTACCTTGTTTTCCAGCCCGGTATCTTCTTCGTCAAGAGAAATTGACGAGCGTTTTTTCTGTTGTTCAAGGAAGCTTAGGCATTCATTAGTGGCGATGCGATAAAGCCAGGTGTACAATTGGGCGTCTTCGCGAAAATTTTCCAGGCCATTCCAGACCCGGATAAAGACATTTTGGAGAACGTCATTGGCGTCCTCATGGTCTACCACCATACGGCGGATATGCCAGTATAATTTTTCCTGGTATTTGCGAACGATCTGAGTGTAAGCTTTTTCTTTCGTAGCCGGGTCCCGGAACTGAATAAGCAATTCACTATCATGAGTAGTAACTGCCATAGGTTAGCTGTTTTCTGATTTAAATCGGCTATTAGACTGGAAAAACGCCTTCGGGTTTAAAACGTTGGAAAGGAGATTCTATTTTAGTTTGATCTTATCACCTTCTGAGAGGAATGAATCAAAATACCCTTTTCGGAATATACCTACCTCTTCGGGATAGCTTCCGTTTTGTACATCACTTGAATAAAAACTTAACCCAAGGTCTGTACATGTAATAACCGATACTTCCTGATAGATGCTGGTGACCTTATTGGCTAGATAGGACCTGATTTGTTCAAAATTTAACTCCATCAAATTCATTCCGTCAAGGCCTGCACCGAATGGTTTGCGAATGCCGATAAACCCGCCTTTCCATTTTTGTCATACTCCACTTCAATCGATGCATCTAAAAAATAGTCGATTATTGCCGCTTGGTCTTCTTTGTCGAAAATTTTCCGTCGAACCTCTTTCGCATTTCCTCCATGGACGTGTCTAGATGGATTCCTCCGATGTGTTGATATGGGATTATCTCCAGGATCATCCTACAAAAATTTCGCCCTTATAGGGGCGAATAAACTTATTATTTGCAGTTGATACAAAGATTGAATCCTGCGGGACGCAAAAATATTATCAGCTGGCGTCGACAAATTCGTTTTTGCGTGACATGACTTTGTCTGCTGCTGTAATAATGTTTGGTGTATCTAACCCATACTTCTTCAGCAGATCTTTCGGAACTCCGCTTTCACCGAATGTGTCTTGTGTTCCGACGTATTCGATCGGGACTCGGGAAATGTTTCGCTGCTACCTGGGCGATAGTGTCGCCAAGCCCACCGATCACATTGTGTTCTTCAACAGTAACGGCGCATTTTGTTTTCTTGATGGATGCGATCACGGCTGTTTCATCAACAGGTTTGATCGTATGAATATTGATCAGTTCAACACTGATTCCTCTTTCTTCCAAAATCTTTCCTGCTTCAATTGCTTTCCAAACCATATGCCCGCATGCGAAGATGCTTACGTCGGTCCCTTCACTGAAATATTGCGCTTTGCCAATTTCAAATTTGTGATTGGGATCTGAAAAGATTGGCCAGCTTGGTCTGCCGAATCTTAAATAAACTGGTCCTACATAATCAGCAATTGCAATTGTTGCGGCTTTTGTTTGATTATAATCGCAGGGAACAATCACTGTCATGCCTGGCAACATCTTCATCAATCCAATATCTTCAAGAATCTGGTGCGTTGCTCCATCTTCACCGAGTGTAAGCCCGGCATGAGATGCGCAAATTTTTACATTCTTACCGGAGTAAGCGATTGATTGACGAATCTGATCATATACGCGGCCGGTTGAGAAATTCGCAAAGGTTGTTGTATAAGGAATTTTTCCACCTATTGTCAATCCTGCGGCAATTCCCATCATATTGGCTTCACCGATACCGCATTGAATATATCTTTCTGGAAATTCTTTGATAAACTGATTCAGTTTCAACGAACCCGCCAGGTCGGCGGTCAGCGCTACAATGTTTTGATTCTTACGGGCTATTTCTACAATACCGTCACCAAATCCGCTACGAGTGTCTTTCTGGGCACTGAATGTGATGTCTTTTAGCATGAATGCAAAGTAAAGGATTTTTGGATTTTTTATAGCTTGATTGTTTATTGGTTTAATACCTGTTGCGCCTTCGCGAGGCTTCGGCGAATCAAGGCTCACCCCAATTCCAATGCAATGGTTTGTATTGCCCCGGAGGGGCAACATGTTTGTAACGAAGGCCTGCTACCCGCAACCCCACTCGAAATGAGTTGCCCCGCAGGGGCCCGAATGTCGCAAACAAGTTTCCTTTGAATTGCTAGTATTGCCTTCTATGTCTTTTTTTCCAGAATGCACCTTATTCAATCATCCAACAATTGATGAAAAAGATATTTTTCTTCGTATGGAATTTCATATTCTTTTAAGAATGGGATCAACTCTTCGTGAAAGCTAACCCTCTTATGATGTTCCTGTTGATTTTGAATGTATTTGACAACGTTATCTATATCCGACTTTGAGTAACTAAACGCGCCGTATCCTGTTTGCCATTGGAACTTGCGTTTTGTGAATCCACGCTCATTGATCCAAACTGTGGAGTCAGCTTTTACATCACGCATGAGATTTGATAGCGATTGAGCCGGATTAATTCCTCCAAATATGTGGATGTGATCCGCGACGTTATTAATCGCAAGCATCTTGTGACCGTTGTGCTGGAGGATACCGGTGATATATTTTCGCAATTCTTCATCCCATGGTGGTACGAGTACAGCTGCACGGTATTTTACTGGGAAAACAAACTGTACGTACAATTGAGTGAATGTATTCGGCATGGCTATAAGTTTTAGAACTCAAAGAAAATATTCCAGTCATTGGTTTCAATGATGTTTTCATCATAAATGAATTGTTTTTTTCACATATTTTCCTGGTGAAAACCTCATGAATTCATGAGGTTTTATGGGAAAAATGAATGAAAAGGCTTCGCAACAATTAGAGAATTCCTATTTTGCGAAGAACAGGCCCCGATGGGGCAACACGTTTTGAGTGAGTTCAGGGGAAATTGCGATGTTGTTACAAACAAGCTGCCCCTAAAGGGGCAGGAAAACGTCTTTTAGAAGTTTTAACAATACTTCATCTTACCAATTCAGGAAAGACAAACGGAGTTTGCCATTCTTATCCCAGATTCCAATTATTCGAAGTCTGATAATCTATTTTATCGTAAGCGAATTCATGATTTCATCCGCAGTCGGCTTCCACTTTTCGATTTTAGATTCAACGCAATTGAAAGAGCACAATAATAGTTTTCCTTCGAGGTCGGTGAAAAAGATCTGATTGAATATTTTCCCTGATGGAGTATTTGTGATCACTTTATAGTAACCAACTTTTTTCCCATTTATTTCTTTCATTCCATCTTCCAGCCATTCGGCATCGGGATATGCATTGTTCATTACACCCTTCAGCATTCCCTTGTAAGTTTCCAATTCCGCTTGCGTGGCCTTGCTTTCGGTGTGATTGAAGGCCATGCTTATTCCACCAGTCACATCACTATAAACCAATTTGGGTGGACGCGCACCTGGATATTTTATTTTTATAAGATCCTCACTCATCGGTTTCCATCCTTTTGGAACCAGAATCTCTATCTTGTTATCAATTAAAGAAAGTTTTTCCAGCTCATTCTGAAAAACAATTCCAATTAACAAAATCGAAGTAAGAAATTTTATAATCATAAAGGAAAATTCTGAGGACTAAAACCTATAAGCCCAACCCAATTCAGCAATTCCCAATTAACTAGTTAACTAATCAACCAGTCAACTACAATTAGTTCAACCCCGCAGGCTTACTTTGATAGAATTTTTCATCGATTTTCAATCGCTGTTCCCATTTCCACGCTGTTGATAGCATTTCATCAAGTGAATATTGAATCTCCCAACCAAGTTTATTTTTTGCGAGATCATTATTTGCATAGATGGCAACCACATCACCTGGCCTGCGCGGTCCTATTTTATAATTCAGTTTCACGCCACTAATTCGTTCGAATGCTTTTATAGCTTCCAGAACTGTAACACCATTCCCCGTACCAAGATTGAATACTTCACAACGTTTAGCATTCTTCCCTTCTTCAATGTATTTCATTGCAAGCGTATGGGCATGTGCGATATCGGATACATGAATATAATCGCGGATGGCAGATCCATCTCTTGTTGGATAGTCATCTCCAAACACTGTCACTTGCGGCAATCTTCCTATTGCAGTTTGAGTGATAACGGGAACAAGATTGGCAGGTTTACCAATCGGTAATTCGCCGATCATTGAACTTGGATGCGCGCCTACTGGATTAAAATACCGAAGTAATATGCATTGTGTGTTAATAGCATTTGCAAATTCACTGATGATCTGTTCTCCCATTTGTTTCGTGTAACCATAAGGTGATTCAGCAGGTCTTGGTTGGACGTGTTTTCCGTTACCGGTATTTGATCCGGATTTCCATATACTGTGCATGAAGAAGAGAAAACAAAATTCGGGATGTTGAATTCCTGTACACATTTCAACAGGTTGATCAATGACATCAGGTTATTTTCAAAATACATCAGCGGCTGTTCCACAGATTCACCTACTGATTTATATGCTGCAAAATGAATGATTCCGGCGATATCTTCATTCTCCTGGAAAATAGCGAAGGTGTCATCAAAATTGCAGAGATCAACTTTATAATTCTTTACTTTCTTTCCGGTGATCTTTTCGACGCCTTCAAGAATGCGCGGATTCGATCTTGAATTATTGTCTACAGAAATAACATCGTATCCATTTTCAACAAGGTCAACTAATGTGTGGGAGCCAATATAGCCGCAACCTCCGGTAACTAAGATCTTACTCATCTGTTTGTATTTAGATTCTAATTTTCTTTCAATAGGTTCATCAGGTATTGGCCATATCCACTTTTCAAGCAAGGGTTGTGCCATAGCTTCAAGTTGGGCGGCGGTAATAAATCCTTTGCGGTAAGCGATCTCTTCAATACATGCGATCTTGATGCCCTGCCTTTGCTCGATAACCTGCACAAATTGAGATGCCTGCATTAGAGAATCAAAGGTACCGGTATCCAGCCAGGCAGTTCCGCGATCCAGAATTGAAACTTTTAATTTTTTGCGACCAGGTATTCTTTATTGACATCTGTAATCTCAAATTCACCACGAGGACTTGGCTTAAGATCGCGGGCAATCGGCACCACTTCATTATCATAAAAATAAAGTCCAGGAACCGCATAATTACTTTTCGGAAGCTTTGGCTTTTCCTCAATTGAAATCGCCTGCATGTTTTTATCAAATTCTACAACACCATATCGCTCGGGATCACTTACATGATACGCATACACAATTCCCCCATCAGGGTTGCGTATTCTTTTGTAATTGTTCACCAAGACCAGCATCCGTAAAAAATATTGTCGCCTAGAACAAGTGCTACATTATCTTTTCCAATAAAGTCATCGCCAATAACAAAAGCCTGCGCTAGTCCGTTCGGCACCGCCTGCTCGGCATAAGAAAATTGTAATCCCAACTTTGATCCATCTCCTAACAGGCGCTTGAATTGTGGAAGATCATGGGGAGTTGATATGATAAGAATTTCGCGGATTCCTGCCAGTAATAGAGTAGAAAGCGGATAATAGATCATTGGCTTATCATAGATAGGCATGATCTGCTTACTAATTGCATAGGTAATCGGATGTAATCTAGTTCCAGAACCGCCTGCGAGTATGATACCTTTCATTTTGGGGTTTGATTATGCGCCCAAAGATAGGTTGACAGGTTGATAAAAAAGAAGGGTTGAATAGTTGATGAAGTTGACTGGTTGATTGGTTAATTAGGTGACTAGGGAGTCTCCAACCAGTCAACTAATTAACCAATCAACCAATCAACTAATCAACTTGATCTATCTGATCCAGGTAATAACATAATAAACCAAGGCGGCCAACAACGCACTTACAGGGATTGTAAGTATCCATGCCCAAAGAAGATTGATGGTAACACCCCATCGTACAGCAGATAATCTTTTCGTAGCTCCTACTCCCATGATTGCACCGGTAATGGTATGTGTAGTACTAACAGGAATGCCTAAATGCTCAGTTAGATAAAGTGTAGCGGCACCGGCGGTTTCAGCGCTCACTCCTTCAAGCGGCGTTACCTTAGTAATCCGTGTACCCATTGTTTTTACAATTTTCCATCCACCACTCATTGTTCCTATCGCAATTGCTGTAAAGCTCGCCAATGGTACCCAAAGGTTGGCATTGACAAACTCCGTGAATGTGTAGGTGTTTCCTTGTCCCTTTTCATAAAAGATGAATGCTGCACCAATGATGCCCATTACTTTTTGCGCATCATTACCTCCATGACCAAGGCTGAACAACGCAGAGGAAACCAACTGCAACCTTCTAAACCAGCTATCAGCCTTATATGGGTTCGATCGTTTGGCGAGATTTACAATAATTACGGTGATTATAAAGGCCACGACCATCCCGATCAGTGGTGCCCCGAATATGAAAAGGAAGGTTGGTATTACTTTCGCATAGTTGATTACATGTTCATTTCCTCCCGTAAATCCACCTGCATGAGCAATTGCTGCACCCATAAAGCCACCCAGGAGGGTATGCGAAGAACTGGATGGAATTCCGAACCACCAGGTTAGCAGGTTCCAGGCAATGGCAGCGATCAATCCTGAGAAAATCACTTCCAGCGTGATAAAATTCTCATTTACAGACCGGGCAATGGTATTTCCGATCTTGAATTCACCAATAAGATATTTTGATACGAAGAATGCTGCGAAATTGAAGAGGGCTGCCCAAACAACTGCCTGGAAAGGTGTAAGAACTTTTGTTGAAACGATGGTTGCTATTGAGTTTGCTGCATCGTGAAAGCCATTGATATAATCGAATATGAGAGCCAGTATGATGATGATAACAAGAAAAGTCATAGTAATTAGCTAATGTGATGATGTGATAATGTGATAATGTGATGATTGCCTGAAGGTATTATCACATTATCATTTTATCACATTATCTAATTGTTTTTAAGCGTATTTGATAATTATTGATTCTATCACATTAGCCGCATCCTCACATTTATCGGTAACGATCTCCATTACCTGGTAGATCTCCCTTTTTTTGATCACCTCTTTCGCATCGGGTTCTGTTTCAAATAAACGGTCGATGCTGAGGTCGAAAATATCGTCGGCCTGGTTCTCGATGCTGTTCACCTTCACCAGGGCGTCAGTAATCTGTCGCATGTTTTTCATATTCCGCAGCTCCAGTACCGCATTTCGTATTGCTTCACAACCCTGGTTGATCAGATCGGCCATCTTTTGAATACCGTGATCATTCGGGTTTACCTTATAAAAATTGATCTTTTTTGCAGAAGCGAAAGTATAGTCACAAATGTCATCCAAGGCAGATGCGAGATAATGGATATCCTCACGGTCAAACGGGGTAATGAAATTCCGGCCAAGTTCGGTGAAGATCTTATGGGTCAATTCGTCATTTACATGCTCCAGGTCCTCCAGTTGAGAAATTAATGCCGCTCGCTTGTCAAAATCGGGTTCATGTACCACCTGGGGCATTAGCTTGCCCATCTTAGCCACCGTGTCTGCCACCTGCTCAAAGAGCGAGTAAAAGACACGGTCTTTGGGCATAAAAATTTTCATTATAGAGTTCAGACCCATATAAAAGTTTGCGCAAAAATAAAGTTAATCGGACGGCCCAGGATTTTGCCCGAATTGGTAATAATTTCTTAACATAGCCGACCGGAATCTTTGAGTCACAATGGATTTAATAAAAACTATGCGCCTTCACCTGACGATCTTAAGATCATTATTGATTTTGGCTCTATTGTTTGCGGCTCAACCAGTTAAATCTCAGTTCCTGATGGATATGATCGATACCACAACTGAGATGGGTAAGGGGATACTCAACATCTATGAAAAATACAATAGGCTTCGGATCAGCGGATATATCCAACCTCAGTTCCAGGTGGCTTCTGAACCAGGAATCAAGTCCTATGAGGGTGGTGATTTTCCACCGAATTCCAATAACCGTTTTATGTTAAGAAGAGGGCGGATAAGATTTGATTATGTCCATTTCAGCGAAAATCCTAATCAGGTCTCATTGCAGTTCGTTTTTCAATTTGACGGAACAGAGCGAGGAGTATTTATCCGCGACTTTTGGGGTAGGATATTTGAAAATCAATGGAAGCTTTTCACTTTCACAACCGGCATGTTCGCAAGACCATTTGGATTTGAAACAAATCTTTCTTCATCAGACCGCGAATCCCCAGAGCGTGGAAGAATGAACCAGATCCTTATGCGTACTGAACGTGACCTTGGTGCTATGCTATCGTTTGAACCAAGGGACCGACAACATTCTCTTCGAAATTTAAAATTTGATATTGGTGTATTTAACGGGCAGGGATTAACAGCAACAGGGGATTACGATAGTTATAAGGATCTGATCACCCGCGTTAATATCAAACCTTATTCTCTTAGTAAGAAAGTACTTCTCGCCGGAGGTGTATCATTATTATATGGCGGGCTGAGGCAGAATATAAAATATGTTTATAAAGCCGGTGAAGTTAATGGCAAGAATGATTTTGTGATTGATTCTATTGAATCCAATATCGGCAATAAATTACCCCGTCATTATTATGGTGGCGACATGCAACTAAGGGTCCGCCACGGTTGGGGTGCAACCGAATTACGGGCAGAATACATTGGTGGCAAACAAACTTCTTACGCAAATACCTCAGAAACTCCGCCAGCTTTGCCCCCTGACAATTCCATCACCAGTGCTCATTATATTCGTCCATTCAATGGGGCATATTTTTATTTCTTGCAGAATATTTTTTCCCGCCGGCACCAATTGATTGTTAAGTATGACTGGTATGATCCCAATACTTCGGTTAAGGGAATGGAAATAGGAAGCCCGGGGACCAACCTTCACCAGGCGGATATTCGCTTTGATACCTGGGGCTTTGGCTACCTTTATTATATGACCGAAAACCTAAAATGGGTCTTTTACTACGCCAGGGTTAAGAATGAGAAGACCCAACTGGCTGGTTTTACTGATGACATTGCCGACAATGTGTTCACCATTAGACTGCAATTCAGGTTTTAATCGAGGTAACATTCCGGTAACATTAAGAACATGATTCCTTAACATTGTAGTAACCCTTCGATAACATAGCGCTGATAGATTTGCCCGCATACTAAAGCCATCTCTGTGGGTAAAAACTACGTTCTCCTTTTGATTTTCACTTCCTTCGCAACATTAACATTCGCACAAACCGTACGTCTTAGCGGTAAGGTCATCAATAGTAAAAATGAAGCCGTTCCCAGTGCGACAATCGCTGTAGAGGGGCTGGGTAAAGCATTG
Source organism: uncultured Chitinophagaceae bacterium (assembly GCA_963728145.1). Classification (GTDB taxonomy): domain Bacteria; phylum Bacteroidota; class Bacteroidia; order Chitinophagales; family Chitinophagaceae; genus CAVSJA01. Next base: position 556,223 of record CAVSJA010000002.1, read on the forward strand.
GCGGCTGATGTTGAAGGCAGGTTTAGCATTTTGTTGGAGACCGGAAAGAAATACACTATCACTGTATCCAGCTCGGGATATAATTCAAAAACACTGGAAGAGGTAGAAGTTAAAGCAAATGAAGACAACACTATAACTATCACTCTTGAAGATAAAACGACACTTGAGCAAGTTGTAGTAAGAACCTCGGTACGCAAGGAAACAACCAGCGCTCTTATAAACTTCCAGAAGAATAATACTTCTGTGTCAAGTGGTTTGGCTGCCGACTTCATCAGGAGAACCCCGGATAAGAATACAGGCGAAGTTCTAAAACGAGTTAGTGGTACAAGTATTCAGGATAATAAATTTGTCATCGTTCGTGGTTTAGGAGATCGCTACAACACTGCATTCCTCAACGGAGCACAGCTTCCAAGTTCTGAACCAGATAAGAAAGCATTCTCTTTTGATGTGATCCCGGCTCATATTGTCGACAATATTGTAATAAATAAAACGGCTACGCCTGATTTGACAGGTGAATTTGCCGGTGGCCTTGTGCAGGTAACTACTAAAGATGTTCCGACAAAAAACTTTCTAAACCTCGGAGTTCAATTTGGTTTCAATACAGTTTCAACTTTCAATGATTTCTTTTCTAATGAACGGGGCAAAAAAGATTGGATAGGTTTTGATGACGGAAGGAGAAAGCTGCCTACCGGATTTCCGGGAAGCAGACAGGAGTATAATGCATTGATCAATCAGCCAAATGGTGAGCAATTGCAATTGGATGCAACAAAACTTTTCCGGAACGATGTATATACTGAAAAGAAAAGCACTGCAGCCCCTCTTCAAACATACTCTCTCAGTTTAGGAACTGTTAAGAGATATAAGAATGGGGGTTCATTCGGTACGGTTGCTTCAGTGTTATATCGCAAGCAAATGTTTACTTATGAAGTTGATCGCGGGTTATATGAACAAGATGGAACGAAGGTTTTAGACTTCAACGACGAACAAAACAAATATGCAGTTAACGTCGGGGCAATGCTCAACTTCGCTTATGTAAAAGGCAGACATAAAATATCTTTCAAAAACTTATTTAATCAATTCTTTGAGGATAACTACTATACCCGTACTGGTTCAAATATCGAGCGCGGTGGAGATATTGCGCTTAAATCTTCAGTACTAAATCAACGTACTTTTTATACTGGAATTTTTGAAGGCAATCACCAGCTCACCGACAAGGGATGGAAAGTTTATTGGAATGCCGCTTATTCGTTCAATGAGAAAAAACAACCGGACCTTAGAACTTCAGCGTATTTCCGTTCCGGCATTGGTTCACAAAATCCTCTCGAATGGGATCAGGATGATACCCGGCGCTTCGATTCCAAACTACAAGACCATGGCTTTTCCGGAAATATAGCATTGACTATTCCATTTGATGCGTTCGGAGAAAAACAATCGTTTAAGGTTGGTGGTTCAGGGATACTCCGGTTTAGAGATTTCAGAAGCCGCATCTTCCGTTATGTTGAAACTTCTGATGCTGATTTCAACAATAGCTACCGCTATCTGCCCTACGATAAGATCTTCGATGATGCTAATATATCTGTGAATGGATTTGTGATGGATGAGTTCACAAACAATGAAGACAAATACTTCGCGATATCAAGCCAGAATTCAGGTTACCTGATGCTAGACAATAAATTCTCAGAGAAGTGGAGAGTGATCTGGGGAGCAAGATTGGAATTCTTTGAACAATTTCTTGAAACAAAGGACCGCTCTGCAAAACGAATTGTGATCAACCCGGAGCAGTACAAAGTGTTGCCTTCATTGAATATTGCATATAGCATCAATACAAAGAATATTGTTCGCTTGTCTGGTGCGATGACGGTTTCCCGTCCGGAATTCCGCGAGATCGCTCCCTTCCAGTTCTTCGATTATGAAGCAAATTTTGGAGTTGCGGGAAATCTGGATTTGAAAACAGCTGACATCTATAATTTCGATGTACGTTATGAGATCTATCCGGGTGCTGGCGAAGCAATCACTATTGGTGGTTTTTACAAGCGCTTCATTAATCCTATAGAATTCCGTCTCGATCCAGGTAGTGTGGCTACACGCAGAAATTATTTCTATCAAAATGCAAAAGATGCAAACACTTATGGCATCGAGTTGGAAGTAAGAAAGAACCTGAAATTCCTCGGTGGCGAATCTGACATCCTGAGTGATTTTAGTTTGTTTGCAAACTTCACTTATATATTTTCTGAGGTCAAGTTTAATGATGAGTTGCTAGGTAAGGTGGTTTCGGCTGATCGTCCTGTACAAGGACAATCTCCTTACCTGATCAATGGTGGATTGCAGTATTCAAACAACGAGAGTGGTTGGAGCAGCTCTTTATTGTACAATCGTGTTGGAAGCCGGCTCACACTGGTAGGTTATAATTCACTGGGATTTTACGATGTATATGAGAACCCGCGTGACATATTAGATTTTCAAATTTCAAAGCGCATACTTAAGAAGAGAGGAGAGTTACGACTCAGTTTCAGCGATGTTCTGGGACAGAGATACACATTCTATGAGAATGTAGATGGCAAACGTTCATATAACCCGGATGTTGACAGGGTATTTAATTCCTATAAGCCTGGCTCTACCATTCAGATCGGATTCATTTATGATTTTGATTTATAAACACTGCTCTTAAAATTTTTTTAAACGACCAGATATGAAATTTATGAAACAAGCATTAATGGTGATTTTAAGTGTAGCGGCTCTTTCTTCCTGTATTAAGGTCGAGTTTAATGAGCCGACTACTCCGCCTCCGCCGACCACCTCAACTATTATCGAAGGAACAATCGATAAGAGCACAACAATTACAAAAGGAAAGTATACACTTAAGGGATATGTTTATGTAAACAACGGGGCCATCCTTACCATTGAAGCAGGCACAGTGATCATGAGTGATGTTACAGAAAAAGGTGCGCTGATCGTCGAAAGAGGATCCAAGATTATTGCTGATGGAAGAGCTGACGCTCCGATAATATTTACTTCAGGAAAAGCATCTGGTCAAAGAGCTCAGGGTGACTGGGGAGGTATTATATTGTTAGGAAAAGCGCCAACAAACAGGCCGACTTCTCCGGCACCAATTATTGAGGGTGGTGTGAATCGTCCCTATGGCGGAACGGATCCGAATGATAATTCAGGTATAATTCGTTTTGTGCGCATTGAATTCACCGGAATTGCGGCTGAGCCTGGAAGTGAGATCAATGGTTTGACTTGCGGTGGTGTAGGAGCAGGAACTGTCCTGGAAAATATCCAGTGTTCATATGGAGCTGATGACGGTTATGAATTCTTCGGTGGAACCGTGAATGCAAAAAATCTCATCTCCTTTGCCACATATGATGATGACTATGATTTCGACTTTGGATATTCTGGTAAGATCCAGTTTGCCGTTGCACTTCGCGATAAAGGTGCGGATACAGACCAGGCAAATGGTATAGAGTGCGATAACGATGGTACGGGTACAGCGGCTACTCCTTTCACCAAGCCACAACTATCTAACCTGACTCTTATCGGTCCTTATGATACAACTGGATCTGCTTCCACGCACGGTTTTAGCAATCGTTGGAGAAGAGCTACCCGATTTGTACTTAGAAACTCCATCCTGATGAGTCATCGCAAAGCAGGATTTTCGATGGAGTCAGCAGGTACAACTACAGATTATAAAAACGGAGCTTCTGAATTCAAGAATAATATCGTTGCAGTTTATACAAAACCCTATGCTGCAAGTGACGCCGGTGCTTCTGGAGTTATGACCGATGCGGAGATCAAGACAAAAGCAGAAAGCGAAGGTTGTACAACTTTACCTAGCCGCGACGATGTACAATTAACTGATCCATTCAACCTGAATGCACCCAATTTTCTTCCGAAGACTGGCTCACCTGCGTTAACAGGAACCAGCTTCACCGGAATGGATGGCTTTTTCACAGCTACAACTTACCGTGGCGCATTTGGCACAAATAACTGGATGGGTGGCTGGAGCAACTTTACTCCTAAGACCAATAACTATTAATACTTATTATAGCTTAAGCTTTGTTCTATGTTAAAAGTCGTCCCGCACTGTCGGGACGATTTTTTATTTGATATTTCGAATTTGTATTTCATATTTATGAGGTTGAATAGAATACTTCTGTTTTTTATTCTTGCATTAAAATTTGTTTCCTGCAATGACAATAGGGCAACGGGTGTTGCACTGATGCCGGAAATAAAAGAGACAGACAGTATTGAGATAATTTTCTTCAAGGAACCCGGCAATCAGCGCTTTTATACTTATCTGCCTACCAGGGATAAAAGTTTCATTGAAAACCTTGTGAATGATCTTAATAGTGAATCTGAAACGGAAAAGGATGAAAATACATGTGTTAAGGAAGGGAAAATCTATATGCATAAGCAAGGAAGTATCTTCAACACAGTTTTCTTTTCATATGATGATAACAGTTGTTTGTTTCTTCGATTTATAAAAAATGGAAAACTGTATTATTTCCCGATAAGTGAATCGTTGAGGGAGAAACTGAGACAATACAAGCCTTTGGCGAAGGAGCCAGTTGCAGCGAACTAAATACCCAATCGTTAACACTAGGATAAAGCTCCATTTAAATCTTCTTAACACCGTGAACCTACCTTGCACCCACTACCAAGTTCTTTATATACACTTGTAACAATGGTTGTGTGTTAAATTCAGACCAGTAAATCTCATGTGCGGCCCCGTTTTCTAATGGGGCCTTTTTTTTCAAAGTGTGGCTTGATTGTTTGATAGTTCAATTGTTTGATGGTTTGATTGTTGGTCTAACAAGTTGAATCATCTAATAAATTATAAAAACAACCATTATACAATCTAACCATCCAACAATTCCTACTGTTCAATTAAAGATCAATCCCGGATAAGTAAGATCAAGTTCATTCCGCAGATTACTGCATCGATACATCAAAATCTTAACTATTGATTCTGTACTGTAATCATAAGAAAGTTTCGGAGTATGAGTGCTACTCATCCAACCATTGAAATGATCAGTGAAACCGTCATCAAGTTTGTTTAAAACCGGTACGCCGAGTTTTTTTAATGCTGCTGCATTGCATTGCTGTTCGTATTGTCCGAGAATTGGGATTGATAGTAATTTCTTTCTTAAATACAATGCTTCCGCCGGTGTTTCAAATCCACCCCCGGTAATTATCCCATGGCAACTAACGAGGCTCTTGTTGAAATCTATCTTGTTTACCGGTATGAATTCAATATTGTCTGACTTTTTTTTCTCTTTAGCATGATGAGAGAATACCTCAAATCTGAAATCCTTCAGGGGTTTCAGGTATTTCTCCAAAACATGATCGCAATATGAGGGCAGGTATACGGTAATATGACCTTTATTTGATTTCTCTGCGCGAAGGATTTCTTCCTTGATCACAGCAGGGAAAATAAAATTGTCATAGCATTCAAAATGCAAACCGATATACTGACTTGCTCTTGCATAATTCTTGAGTATCCATTCGCCAAGCCGGCTCTTTGTTTCGGGTCTCGGCGTATTAACAGATTGAAAACTTGCCTGGTGCCCGAAATTGACGGATTGTTTTTTCTTCATAGCACATGCCAATGCAGTGATACACTCAAAATCATTGACAACAAGATCATATTTTTCTACCGGCAAGTCCCTGATCTCTTTGATCATTCTCAGTGGAGACAATTTTCCGGCGAATTTCCAAGGATCGAGTTGCCCCGTGCATTTATAGTAAAGACTCAATCCCTTACTTCGATATTTAATTGGTGCATCAAGGACAAGACTGCTATTCTCGCCACTGAGGAAAATGTCAACGTTTCCATATTTCTGAAAATAGGGTAGCAGTTCCATAGCACGGCTGATATGGCCATTTCCGGTGGCCTGAACTGAATAGAGTATTTTCATTATTATAGTTTAAATAGCTAACGAATTAATGTAGAAGTTGATCTCGTCGGTGACCACACTTGGGGTTTGGTTTACTTCTATTGAAGTATGTTGGAATTCATTTTCCTCATATCGGAAGATCTTCCATGCATTGTGGTAGTATTCCAAAGAAGTGAGATGTTCCACCCAATCACCACTGTTCAGGTAGGTAACCTTTCCTTTTTCGGTTTCGATTTCACGCATTTGGGGTTGATGAATATGTCCGCAGATCACATAGTCGTAATTCTTTTCGATCGCAAGTTCTGCAGCGATCTGTTCGAAATCATTTACTTTACTCACGGCTTTATTCACTTCAGCCATTACTCTCTTTGAAAGCGAGATGCGGTCCCTTCCAATTAATTGAAGTCCTGCATTGATCATCCGATTAAGCAAGAGTAGTATTGCATATCCATTGCTTCCCATTTTGGCTAAGATTTTTGCACTTCCTTTTGTGGAGTTGTCAAATACATCGCCATGAAAGATCCAGGTCATTTTGTGGTTGATCTCGAGCACCAACTTGTCTGTAAGAAGGAAATTGCTCAATTGAAAATCGGAATACTTGCGAAGGATCTCATCATGATTACCCGTAATATAAAATACCCTGCAACCGCTCATCATCATGTTGAGGATTTCTTTAATTACAGCCATGTGAGAATTGGGAAAATACCGCTTGGAGAATTGCCAGCCATCGATAATATCGCCATTAAGGATTATTATGCTGGGCATTATGCTTTTCAGATAGGCGACAAGTTCTTTTGCACGGCAACCGTAGGTACCAAGGTGAATATCTGAAAGCACCACAACATCGACCGCTCGTTTTTCCATTGGAGTTTGGGTTTTTCAAAGGTCTATATAAGATGTGAATTCAATGTTACGTATAGATTAACTCTATATAAAGCTTATAGTTAAAAAGGAGATTGATTATTAATTGTCAATTGTTAGGGGTGCCAATTAATGGACAACCGCTCTACTACGAGTTTTCATTGGGTAGTTTTCCCCCGCCATTGGCGAGGCGAATGACCCGCGAAGAATTCATTCGCAAAATACTTGAGCCAAACATGAATGAATAACCGATTGAATTATTAATTGTGATAACTAACAATCAATATTTATTAATAGATGAAAGTGAATGTTTATTCAAACTGCCCTAACATTTAAGTAATCATTCCTTCTTATTGCATTAATCATTCCTTAATACGAGCATTCTACTTTCGTTCCGCAATTGACTCTCTTCATTAAAAAAACCTGTTTATGAGCAACCTTTACTTTCGCCGGAGAGTGGTTACGGTGTTTTTGTTGATCGTGCTACCATTCATAATAATCGCACAAGAAAAAGTTACTGGAAAAATTGTTTCAACAAAAGATCAGGCTCCCTTGCCTGGAGTAACCGTACTAGTAAAAGGAACAAACACAGGAACGGCTTCAGCAACTGATGGAAGTTTTTCAATCACTGCAAAAAAGGGAGATGTACTGATTTTTACCGGCATAGGAATACAGTCAACAGAATTAATGGTTGACGGTAATAGTCACTTAACGGTTTCAGTTTCGCAGGATGCATTGGCGATGAGTGAAGTTGTAGTTACTGCACTCGGTATCAGAAAAGAAACCAAAAAACTAACTTATTCGATACAGGAATTGAAGACGGCAGAATTGGTAAAGGCAAGGGAACCCAATCCCATCAATAGTTTTAAAGGCAAGGTTGCAGGGCTCGTTGTCAACATCAACAATGAAATGCTTCGGCAACCCTCGATAAATTTCCGTGGAGAAGGCGCGGTACTTTTTGTTGTTGATGGAGTACCGATCACCACGGATACCTGGAATATTAGTCCTGATGATATCGAAAGTTATACTTTTCTCAAGGGCCAAACTGCATCTGCACTTTACGGAAGTCTTGCCCGTAACGGCGCAATCGTGATCAATACAAAAAAGGGAACAAAGGACAAGAGAGGTTATTCCGTTGAATTCAACACGAGCTTCATGGTCGATAAAGGTTTCCTCGCTTTTCCGATCTACCAGGATCAGTATGGACCAGGATCAAGAGGTAAATACGCATTTAAAGATGGTGTTGGTGGTGGTGTGAACGATAACGACTATGATGTTTGGGGTCCGCGTTTCGATGGACAATTGTTACCACAATACGACGGAAACTACGATCCTAATAAAACTTATACGACTACATTCGGGGATGGTTCAAAATTTACAGGCAATATCGAACCAACTCCCTGGGTGAATCGTGGAGCTAATAATCTCAAGCGATTTCTAAATCCAGGCCTTCTTTCAACAGCTCATATTGCAGTTGCCGCGAGTGGCGATAAGTACGATATCCGCTTTGGCGTAGGACATACTTATCAAAAAGCTATCGTACCCAATATGCATTTGAATACAACAAATTTCAACCTCAGTGCGGGTTATGAGTTTTCGGACAAAGTGAAGGTAACCGCTGATATTAATTACAGCCGCCAGTATTCACCCAATTTTCCAGATGTGAACTATGGACCAAACAGTATGCTCTATAACGTTGTGATATGGGCAGGAGCGGACTGGAGCATTGACGATATGCGGAATTACTGGCAGCCGGGAAAGATTGGCACCCAACAGATTTATGCTGAATATCAGCGATACAACAATCCCTGGTTCATGGTAAACGAATGGTTGCGTCCCCATTACAAGAATGACCTGTATGGATATATTTCATTGAACTGGAAGTTTGCTAAGAATTTTGAATTTATGTATCGTCCGAGTATCTCAACATATAGTATAACAAGAGAGGAGAAGATGCCCGTATCTGCGGGTGCTTATGGACGTGACGAACGCCTGGGCGACTATCGTGTAGACAATCGTTTCTTCTTTGAAGCAAATAATGAAATGCAGGTCAAATACAGCAACCGTTTTTGGCAAAACCAGATTTCAGTGGACGGATTTGTAGGTGGAAATATCAGGACGGCCCGGTACAATAGTACTTTTTCATCAACCGACTATCTCAGTGTTCCGGGTCTGTACACATTAGCAAATACATTACGTCCCGGCAAATCCGCATCAATTATGCTGGAGAATTTATTCATAAGCGGGTATTATTCTTTTGATATCGGATTTGGTAAGTACGTGACATTAAATACTACGGGCCGTATCGATAAGGCAAGTAGTTTACCAATTAAGAATAATACGTTCTTTTATCCGTCAGTAGGACTTTCCACTGCAGTTACAGATTATATCAAACTCCCCGATCTAATTACTTTTTTGAAGTTCAGAGGTTCTTATGCAGAGGGTAGAAGCGCTGCCATCGTGGCGAATATTGGCCAACCTAATATTGGATATGGAACTGGACAGGGATACGGACAGAATTATTTCTCTCCGATCAATATGGGAGTTTATGATCTTACTTCTGCAGGTTATTCAATTTCCAATACGGGTACTTATAACAATTCATTGGGGGCCACTTATACTGACCGGATCCTGGATTCAAATCTTTTTGCAGACAATAAGAAGACACTTGAACTCGGCGCCGACCTCAGGTTCTTTAAGAATCGTCTTGGTCTGAACCTGACCTGGTTCAATTCCAAATCCGAATTGTTGATCGACAGAACCGATATTGTTTCAAATGCTTCAGGCTATAATAGCGTAATCGATAATTATGGAAGTATTCGCAACCAGGGTTGGGAAGTCACATTATCCGGAACAGCGATCAATAAAAAAGATTTTAACTGGGTGGTCAATGTGAATTGGGCAACATTTGATCGTATTTGGCTCAAGCACCCCAATCCTGATCCATATAGCAAGGATGATTCACCGGTTGATCTGGTTTATGGAGAAGGATTTATTCGTACGCCTGATGGACAGTTAGTGCACGGCTCTGACGGTACGTTGATGCGCTTTCGCGATGCGGGTCAGGGTGGGGCTAAAAGGATTTTTGGTGAATCTGATCCGGATTGGTCATGGGGCATCACCAATACTTTTTCTTACAAACAATTCAGGTTAAGTTTTCAGTTTGATGGTGTTGTTGGAGGAGTATTTCACGATTATATCAGGCAGAAAACACTACAGGGTGGAAGGCATTTGGAAACTGCAACAGGATTGTGGGGAGAGCATCGGCCAAACGATGTATTGCCGAATCCAACTTTTGTGGCGCCAGGTATCACGCTTAATGGATCTATCCAACTTGACCCGGTAACAGGTGAAATCATTAACATGAAAGATCTGGGCATCGTCGACAATGCAAAAGCTGTATCGGTTCAAAGTTATTCCAGCCGTTACGCGAATATTCTTGAGTTGAATATGATCAGTAAGACATTTGCTAAGTTCAGGGAACTAACCTTAACATATGTTTTTTCTGAAAAAACACTTGGCAACTCATTTATAAAGAAAGCAGAGATTTCATTCGTTGGACGCAATCTCGCTTTGTTCTTTCCCGAGAAGTATAAAGACGTGGATCCCGATCAATTCACGCAGGCCAATTCAACCGATCTGCAAACACCAACGACAAGACGTCTTGGAATCAATTTCACCATGACTTTTTAATCATTCAAGTTATTAATACTATGAAAAAGATTATAGCAATTTTGTCGGTCTTCATACTGGTTACAGTGTTATCCTGTAGCAAAAGATTCGAAGAACTGCAACAAAACCCGAATATATCTACCTCTGTTCCACCGAATCTTTTATTGAACAGGTTGTTGAATAGTTTATCTGGTGGTTTGGGTGGAGTTCATCCCTGGGGTTCTGTTCATCGTTACAACCAGTTCTATTGTCAGAACTATCAATACTATGGGGACAATCAATACAATTGGAACAATGGTCCATTCGACGTGTATCTGAGTATTATCAAGAATGAAGTTCAGATGGAAAAGGAAGCTGAGAAGGCATCCGGGAATGCGGCAACTCCTTATCATGCGATCGGAAAATTCTTGAAAGCATATTATTTCTATAATCTCAGCTCCATGATGGGTGATATTCCAGTAAGTGATGCAGGTAAGGGAGCGGAGGCTCTCCAACCAAAGTATGATACCCAAAAGGAAGTTTTCATGCAGATCCTGAAATGGCTGGATGAGTCAAATACAGAATTTGAAACACTTCGTGCAAATAACGATCTCACATTAAAGGGAGATTTTTATTATAACAACGATTTCACCAAATGGAGAAAGCTTGTCAATACATTTAAACTTCGGGTATTGATCGCTTTGAGTAAGAAAGAGAGCGATCCCGATTTAAAGATTAAGCAACGGTTCGCAGAGGTGCTGGGTAATGCCGCAACCTATCCCATTTTCGAAGGAATGCAGGACAATTTCGCCTATCATTATATCGCAAACGTAAATAACTATTCAACAAATCCGGTGACCTATGGCTTTGATGCATTACGGTATAATATGGCAGAGACCTATGTTAAGGGCTGTACCGATATCAAGGATCCACGTGTGTTGATGACCTGTGAACCCGCCTGGAAGATCGTGAATGATAACGGATGGTCTCCTACTGATTTTCGCGCTTATGTTGCTTCACCGACAGGGGAGGCGCAGGATATAATGGAAAGCAAGGCCTTGAGCTACCAGATCTCCCATGTAAATCGCTATCGATACTACCGCAGTTTCACCGCAGAAGATCTAATCCTGGTTGGATATCCTGAATTGTGTTTCAATATCGCCGAGGCTATCAACCGGGGATGGGTAACCGGAGATGCGGAACAGTGGTATAAAAAAGGAATTCAGACCTCGCAAAATTTCTATGGAATCAAGGAAGGAACAAATACAGGCTATTACTTGAACGTTGGTAAATCACTTGGTGATTGGACAACCGCCAATTTCAACTTCAATTTTGATACTTATTACAATCAACCAGCAGTTATCTACCAAACTGGAAATACGGGCCTGGAAAAAATACTCAAACAAAAATACCTGGCCTTTTTCCAGAATTCAGCCTGGGAGGCATATTACAATTATCGTCGAACAGGATTTCCAACATTTAGTGAAGGAATAGGAGTGGGGAACAATGGTAAGATCCCTAAAAGATGGACTTACCCCGTTTCGGAGCATACGAGAAATCGGGAGAACGTAAAGGCTGCATTGGATAGCCAGTTTGGAGGACAGGATGATATTAATGGAGTGATGTGGCTGATTAAGTAATTTTTAAATGTGTGGATGTGTGAATTGCCAAAATGTTAGCTCGGTAGTATTGTTACGTTATTGGGGAAAGTCGTTATTGTAGAGCCAAACAATTTGCACATCCGCACATTTGATTTAATTTCCTTGAATGAAAAAAACAACATTCGCCATATTATTGGCATGTACCATATCCGTGTCATTTGGGCAAAAGGGTAAAACCGAGAATGTGATAATTGTTACCCTCGATGGAATGCGATGGCAGGACGTGTTTGGAGGTGCGGATGAAGAACTCATTAATAATCCAAAATATAGTTACGATACCGCATCGCTCAGGAAAAAATTCTGGGCAGGTACTCCAGACGAACGACGGAAAAAATTAATGCCTTTTTTCTGGAATACTATCGCGACAAAGGGACAGCTATACGGTAACAGGAAGTATGGCAATAATGTAAACAACGCGAATCGCTATTGGTTTTCTTACCCGGGTTACAATGAAATCTTTACCGGCTACCCGGATACCGCAGTCAATTCAAATGATAAAATTCCCAACAAGAACGAATCTGTACTCGCCTTTCTTAATAAACGACCTGAATTCAATGGAAAGATTGCTGCATTTACTTCCTGGGATGTTTTTGATGCGATATTCAATGAAGAGAAATATGGGTTTCTGGTAAGTTCTGGATTTGATAAGCTTCCTGCGGCAATAGCCAATACGCCTGAATTGCAATTATTGAATGAAATGCAATTTCAATCTCCCAAACCGTTGGGCAATGGGGTCAGACCGGATTATGTTACTTATTATCTCGCCAAATGTTATTTAAAGAAGTATCAACCCAGGGTTTTATACATCGCTTTTGACGAGACGGACGATTATGCTCATGGAGGCAGATATGACTATTACCTGGACTACGCATACCTGAATGATCAATGGATCGCGGATCTTTGGAATACGATTCAATCCTTGCCTGCATATAAGGATAAAACGACACTATTGATCACAACTGATCATGGTCGCGGCGACAAAAGAAAGTCCGAATGGACCAGTCACGGAGAAAAGATACTCGACGCATCGGAGATTTGGATCGCCGCTATCGGGCCTGATACAAAACCATTAGGCGAACTAAAAGGACAGACTCAGCTTTATCAGAAACAGGTTGCAGGAACGATCGCCGCCTTGCTGGGACTTCAATTCAAAACTGATCATCCGGTTGCTGAGCCAATTCAGGGAATTATTTTGAAATAACTTTAATAATTAAGTAGGAAGCTTAGTTCAGGTAGAATTTCAATATTGATGATGAGATTTATGATTCTTGCTTCGCTGGTTTGTATTACCTGCAAAGGATTTACACAGGCTGATACCAGTTTGCCCGTGGAGATCAAAAATCTGGGAGAGGTGGTTTTCACAGCCGAGCGAAAAAACAATTTTCGTTTCCATGTTCCTTATAGCATTGAAATCATTCGGAGAAAACAACTAAATGACCTAAATCCAAGAACAACACCCGAGGCCTTGCAGGTGATCAACGGAGTTTTTTTACAAAAGACGAATCACGGAGGAGGCTCTGCATTTGTGCGTGGACTGACAGGAAATCAGATTCTGACGCTTGTCGATGGCATCCGTTTGAATAATTCTACTTTTCGATTTGGACCCAATCAATACCTGAATACAATTGATATCTTTTCTACAGATAGAATTGAAGTAGCAAAGGGTACCGGTTCTGTACAATATGGAAGTGACGCTTTAGGCGGAGTAATACAAGTGTTTTCTAAGGAGCCAGATTTCTCAGAAGCTGGTGATAAATGGAAGGCCAACCTGACGGGAAGATACATGTCACACGATATGGATAAAACAATTTGTGCTGAAGGATCATATCATTCAAAGAATTTCGCAATTCTTGGAGGTATAACTTCAAGACGTTTTGGAAATGTTTGGGGAGGCGATACCACAGGAGAACAAATCCCTTCAGGCTATGATGAAATGGCCTTTGATCTCAAAGCAAAAATCCGTGTGGGAGGTAAAGGGCAATTGACCCTTGCTCATCAATTCGTGCAACAAAATGATGTACCCGTTTATCATAGAGTAAAATTGGAAGATTATTTCGTGAATGAGATGGACCCTCAACAGCGTATGCTGAATTACGCAAGGTTGAAGCTTTTACCAGGTTCATCCTGGGCTAATCAGCTAGAATTTACGGTTTCATTGCAGCAAAGCCTGGAGGTACGCAATAGTCAAAAAAATGGAGCAACATTATTGAGAAAGGAGGAAGATCGAATAAATACACTAGGCATCACTGCGGATATAACTTCGTTAATAAATATGCACTGGACTGCCAATTCTGGAATTGAGTTGTATGTCGATAAGGTCAAAAGTTCACGAGAAGACATCAACACCATTACATCAGCATTCGTTGCAAAGCGTGGGCTATACCCGGACGATTCAAAATATGGAAACTACTCTATTTATTCGATGCACCATTTGAATTATGGAAGATGGAGATTTGATATTGGGGCCCGATATAATTTCTTTAATATTCGGATAACGGATAGTGCCCTAGGTAGAGTCAAGCTGACTCCATCTTGCCTGGTGGGAAACGCAGTGGTCTTATTTAACCTCTCGTCAAAACAGAATTTATTTTTTAACTACAGTACCGGTTATCGGGCACCGAATGTGGATGATATGGGAACATTAGGGATTGTTGATTTCCGATATGAAGTTCCTGCATATGATCTTTTGCCCGAAAGATCGGGGAATTTCGAACTGGGATATAAATTCTTGTCAGGTAAATTCTCAGCATCCGCTTCTCTTTTTTATATGAAATTGGAAAACCTTGTGACAAGAATAAAAGTTGACAGCCAGGAAATCAGCGGTTACCCTGTTTACAAAAAAGAAAATGTGGAATCGGCATTCATAAATGGAGCAGAAGCAGAAATACGATGGATGATCACTCATACATTGACTCTTGGTTCTTCTATTGCGTATGCATATGGACAAAACCAAACAAAGAATGAACCCCTGCGCCGCATTCCGCCACTAAATGGCCGTAGTTATCTCAGCTACAGAAAAGGAAAATTATTCCTTCAAACTGAATTCATGTTTGCTTCCAAGCAGGATCGCCTTGCGCAAGGAGATAAGGACGATAACCGAATACCAAAAGGTGGAACTCCAGGTTGGCAGCTATTAAATTTATACGGCGGTTATGAAATAAAATTTGTGCGGCTAAACCTTGGATTACAAAATCTCTTCAACGAGGATTACCGCACGCATGGTTCCGGCATAAATGGATATGGAAGGAGCGTTTGGATTTCTGTTAGTCTATCTATTTAAATTGAACTTATGATATCGCAACAAGCAGAATGTATTGCGAAGGAAATTATCGAGCTGTACAAACGTCACGGAGGTGCAGAATATGCAGGAGAACCGGTAACACAATTGGAACATATGTTCCAGGCTGCGAGACTTGCTGAGCAGGAAGGATATGATGAGGATATCATCCTTGCCGCATTTCTTCACGATATCGGGCATATTTGTGTTGCGAAGGATAAAGAAAACGGAATGGGTGGGTTCGGTATAATGGATCATGAGGAAGTTGGCGCAGGTTTTCTCGAAGAGAAAGGTTTTTCAAAAAAAGTCATCCGCCTCGTTGAATCCCATGTGGAGGCGAAACGTTATTTGACTTTTAAAGATCCTCAGTACTACGATCATCTGTCCGATGCAAGTAAAAAAACTTTGGAGTACCAGGGAGGAATAATGGATGCGGATGAAGCAAACGCGTTTGAGCAATATCCCTTATTCGAATTGATAATTAAGATGAGAAGATGGGATGAAGAAGCAAAAGTTGAAAATCTTCCGGTGGATGATTTGGAAAAATACCGCAGCATGATCTTTCGTCACCTACAAAAGCAGTGAACATGAAAAAGATTCAGTTGATTGTATTTGATATGGCGGGTACAACCGTATTTGATAAAGGAAATGTGGCTGATGCTTTTCAGCAGGCATTTCGCAAGAATGGATTGGAAGTTGGGCGACAGAAGATCAAAACAGTCATGGGATGGAGAAAAAAAGATGCTATCAGGATTTTATTGGAACAATTCTATCCGGATCATGCAAGAAGTGAAAACATTGAAACTATTCATGACGATTTCATAAACAACATGATCAGGTTTTATGAAACTGATGTGGAGCTTCGCGCCCAACCTTTTGCTGAAGAATTGTTTAAAAGTTTCAGGCAACGTGGAATTAAAATAGCACTTAATACGGGCTTCACCCGGTCTATCACAGATACCATATTAAAGCGATTAAATTGGTCTGAAAATACCAATCTGGATGCGGTGATCGCAAGTGATGAAGTACCGAATGGAAGGCCTTATCCCGATATGATTCAGAATATCATGAAAAAACTGGATATTCACGATCCGGAACAGGTGGTTAAGGTTGGCGATACTGAAGTAGATGTGCAGGAGGGCCGGAATGC
The DNA here is from genome assembly GCA_963728145.1 of uncultured Chitinophagaceae bacterium. GTDB lineage: Bacteria > Bacteroidota > Bacteroidia > Chitinophagales > Chitinophagaceae > CAVSJA01. Next base: position 572,720 of record CAVSJA010000002.1, read on the forward strand.
CGGCTGCGGAATTGTAGTAAGCGTTACAACGGGCGCATATACCCGTGAACAACTGGAGCAGTATCATCCTGATCATATTATCGATAGCCTGATGGACCTCAACCGGATCATTCAACAGCAGGAATTTGTCAGTACAAACAGTTAACTCATCCAGTTTCAACCGGCAGCAGGTATTAGTAGCCCTTTACGCAGCCGCAATTGCATTTCTTACCTATGCTTCCGTTTATGCTTACCGAAAACCCTTTACTGTCGCTACTTTCGACGGGATTTCTTTTTGGGGAGTGCCATACCAAACCTTACTCATTATCAGCCAGGGTTTGGGCTATATGTTCAGCAAGTTTTACGGTATCAAATTCATTTCCGAATTAAAACGCCTGGGTAGGTGGAAAACCAGCGCTCTATTGATTGGAATCGCCTGGTTATGTTTATTATTTTTTGCTCTCGTTCCGCCTCCATATGGAATGATATTTATGTTCGGAAATGGATTCATGCTTGGGTTCATGTGGGGCATTATTTTCAGCTATGTTGAAGGAAGGCGGGCAACTGATTTTATTGGATCTGCAATGGCGGTCAGTTTTATATTCGCTGGTGGATTCTCCAGATCAGTAGCGATCTGGATCCGTGACCAATGGAATGTTCCTGAACAATGGGTAGGTTTTGTAACTGGCCTTGTCTTTCTGGTTCCGTTGATTTTATTTATGTATTTAATGGAACGGGTGCCTCCTCCCGACAAGGAGGATGTGCGCGAAAGAACCATCCGATTACCTATGAATCGGGAAGCCAGGAAGAACTTCATAAAACAATTTGGGCTTGGTATCGTGGTGATCACTATTACTTACCTCGTATTAACTATCATGCGTGATGTGCGGGATAATTTCATGGCCAATATTTGGAATGAATTAGGATATGGTGGTAAACCGGCAATTTTTACAAAAACAGAAACAATAACGTCGCTGGTCGTGTTGTTAACAATGAGCATGCTGGTGCTGGTTAGAAAGAATATAAAAGCATTCCGTCTCGTGCATGTTGTAATCGTTGTAGGGTTTTTAATTGCTGGAATTTCCTCGGCCTTATTTCTGAACGGTCAAATGGAAGGTGCTTTATGGATGCAGCTGGTCGGGCTTGGTTTATACCTTGGTTATATTCCTTTCAACTGTATCTTTTTTGAAAGAATGATCGCTTCTTTCCGTATTGCCGGTAATGTCGGCTTCCTTATTTATATCGTGGACGCTTATGGATATCTGGGGAGTTCCTTTGTTATGTTGTCGAAGGAAATATTTCAAATAAAATTAACCTGGTCTCAATTCTATCCTAATAGTGTACTTGTATTTTCGGTAATTGGAATTACCGGGACGATCATTTCCCTGGTATATTTCAATAGAAAATTTCTTAGACAAAGTTCAAATTCTCCTGAATTCAAGGCAGCAGTTAAGCCTGCGGGAGCTATCAATAATTAATAATCAGAATTAGTAATTCTTGTCCCGCAAAACAGCAATAGTAATTGGTGCAGGTATCGTTGGATTGGCAACAGCAAGAGCTCTCGCAAAAAAGGGATACTCAATAAAAGTCTTTGAAAGAAATCAAAGAGCAACTGGTGCTTCTATCAGAAATTTTGGAATGGTTTGGCCCATCGGCCAACCAGATGGCGTTTTGTACAATAGAGCGATGCGAAGCCGGGAGATCTGGAAGGAAATGGGAGATGAAAAAGTGTTTTGGTATGATCCCGCGGGAAGTTTGCATCTCGCTTATGCTGCAGACGAATGGAAAGTCCTGGAAGAAGTTCATTCCATTTATAAAAAGAACAGGAAACTTGAACTATTGCGAGCGATGGATATATCGCGTAAAACGGGAGCAGTTATGATCAAAGGGTTGATGGCTGGTTTATACAGCAAAGATGAATTGATCGTTGATCCTCGTGAAGCCATTGCAAATCTTCCAGCCTGGTTCCAGGAAAAATTCAATATGGAATTTTATTGGGGGAAATGCGTTAGCTATATCGCTGATCAAACCGTTTATATTGGAAATGCTGAGAAGTACAAAGCGGACTTGATATTCTTGTGCAGCGGGTCTGACTTCGAAACATTGTATCCGGAAGCTTTTTCAAAGTATCCTTTGACTAAATGCAAACTCCAAATGATGCGCATTTCAACGCAGCCTTCAAATTGGCGCATCGGTCCGGCACTTTGCGGCGGTTTATCCCTGATACATTATCAAAGTTTTAAATCGGCTGCTTCGCTAAATCTTTTGAAAGCAAGATTCGAAAAAGAAATGAAGTCATATCTCCATCATGGTATTCATGTAATGGTTTCGCAAAATGGAAAGGGAGAACTGACCATTGGAGATTCGCATGACTACGGGTTATCGCCTGATCCTTTCGACAATGATGAAGTCAATCGGCTTATTCTCACTTACCTGAAAAAATTCGCAAGCTTTAAAAACTGGACAGTGAAAGAATCCTGGAATGGAGTATATGCTAAACTTACTGATGGAGGTACAGAAATATTTTTTTCCCCCGAAGCTGGCGTGTATGTAATAAACGCTTTGGGTGGAGCAGGAATGACCCTATCCTTTGGGCTTTGTGAAGAGTTGATAGATAAGTTGTAAACGGATACCGGTCAGGGCAAAGATTTCATCCAGCTGAGTGAATGCAACAGAAATTTCGTTGTGAATTTAATCGCCCCTGGTCATTTACTATTCCGTACGGGATATTCAGGCTTCCTATTTCTTAGGTTTTCTTGAAGTATCTCTTTTTATGGGTACCGGTTGTAGTTGAACTGGGTACAGCTTTTCAAAAATCCACTGTAATAAAGTTTGTGCCATCGCTACGTTCCCTCTTTAAAGTTTTTACGGGTAAATAATTTCACCGATCAAAAATCCGACCAGATTGATTAAATATACGATATTAAGAAGGGAATAGTGTTCTGGCCGGTTGCATTAAGGATTTTATTAACAATTTTTCAAAAAGGGAACTAGGTGTTTCCCAAAATTGGGAAAGAGAAATAACTATCAATCTTTCCTGGATTCCAGAGTAAATCCGATGGTTGTTCCCAACATCCGGCGTACTTCTTACATGAACCGAATGATCGTGAGCTTCAATGATATGTTTGCAGATCGCCAGGCCCAAGCCGGTTCCGCCCTTGTCGCGGCTGCGGGCGGCATCCGTTCTATAAAATCGTTCGAAGATGCGATGCAGGTGCTCTTCATCAATTCCAATTCCGTCATCGCTGATCTCTGTCAATATCTGCTTATTATCGATGCGATAGACACTGGCAACGATATTTCCATTGATCTTCCCATATTTACTTGAATTCTCTACAAGATTGATCAAAACCTGTTTGATCTTCTCTTTATCTGCAAATACGGTAATCGGAGCCTCGCATCCTTTTTTAATGGAAGTCTGTATATTTTTTTCACCTGTTTTTATTGTCAGTGCATCGAATACTTCGGTGATCAGATCCTGCATTACGAAATTCTGTTTGTACAAAAGTTGTTCACCTCTTTCAAGACGTGAGATCTCGTCCAGGTCGTTAACCAGATTCACCAATCGATTGGTATTCTTTGCTGCTTTCTCAAGAAAAGTTTTATTTACCCTTTCATCTTCCAATGCACCATTGAGCAAAGTGTCGACATAACCCTGAATCGCAAACACTGGTGTTTTGAATTCATGCGCGAGGTTTTGCAAGAATTCTTTCCGGTAGGCTTCATTCTTCTGCAATAGTTCAATTTCCTTTTTTTGTTTTTCGCCCCAGGCTTCAACATCCTGTCTTACTTCATCAATACTTTTCTTGGGTAGAATGTATTTGAAATACATTTCTTCCTTTCTGGTTGCCTTCGTTTGATGAATGAGCTTATAGATCAGTTTTATCTTTCGATAAATGAACCGCTCGAGTGTAAATAGGATCAAGGCAAAACTTCCGACGAATACAAATATCAAGGACATCACCCCAATTCTCCAGTCATCCGTGAGAAAATAGATCCCCAACGAAACCGGAAGCGAGATGATCAACGCCGTAAATGATGAGATTTGGCGGGGAGATAGGTTATTTGTAGAGGCCATTGCTTACAAAACTACAAATCAAACTTGTATCCCACCCCTTTCACCGTAGTGATACAATCTATTCCAAGCTTTTGCCTGAGCTTCCTAATATGAACATCGATGGTCCTGTCCCCAACTATTACATCATTACCCCAAACCTGGTTAAGGATCTCATTCCTTAAAAACACCCTGCCTGGCCTTGACGCGAGCAAATGCAGTAATTCAAATTCCTTTTTCGCCAGAGTAACATCACGTCCTGAAACTTTTACCTCGAATTTCATTGGATCGATCAGCAGTCCATCCAGCCTTATCACTTTTTCCTCCGGTTCCTGATGGGCCCTCCGGAATAATGCATTCACCCTGCTAACCAATACTTTTGGACTTATCGGCTTGCTCACAAAATCATCTGCCCCGGTTTCCAATCCCTTGATCTGGGATCCCTCATCATTTAGGGCAGTGAGAAATATGATCAAGGTGTTCTTGAATGCGGGTTGCAGTCGGAGAATTTCACATACCTCAACCCCGTTCTTCCTTGGCATCATTATATCGAGAATGATCAGGTCAGGATTTACCTGCCTGGCCTTTGTCAGAGCCTCATCACCATCCTTTGCCGCGCTTACCTCATAGCCTTCCTTCTTCAGGTTATATTGTACAATTTCTAAAATATCCGGCTCGTCATCGGCAATCAAAATTTTCTTTCCTTTAGATTCCATAGTTAACGCAAAGTTTACGCAAAATTAATTTTCCACCCAAGGCGCGATGCGAACACCTCATTATGAAATTGTTAACAGATTATACGCTAGTTCATTGATTTTCCGTTATTACTACTTGCCAATTGGTCGTATTTTTGCTCTGACACTGTAGGGCGCACCGTATGAAGAAATATGTAACGCTTATCTCATTATTTTTCCTGATTCTTTCCTTTAAGGGAATGCCGCAAACTTCGGTCCCATTTCGCATTTCCACCGACCGGCTCCTCTTCCACGATAATGTGGACAAGCAACAAAAAAGGCTGAATCCCACTGACGAAGGCCTGGTAAAGCTAACCCGGGACGAGATCACGAACATGCATATTTCAAATGCCATGATCAAACGGGTGGATGAGATCCAGGAAGAGATCGAGAAAGACACCGTCGCCAATACCAATATCAAGAAAAAATATCTTCGCTGCCTCGAAAGCATGGTCAAAGGCTTCAATGATAACTGGAGCAAAAAGGATTTTTCTGCTACGATAGCTCCCGACCTTGTGGTGGCTTTTGTGGAATGCATGGAGTTGGATAAGAAAAACGAAAGCATAAAACCGGTTGTCGTCGCCAATAAGTATGGCGTAGGTAAGATCCTGGTCGACTGTTTCCGTTATCCCTCCGAAAATCCAGGCGTTGCACCCTCGAGAATAGAATTAACAAGAAAATTTTTGGGTCTTCATCCTGATGAGATCCTCCCGACCCTTAGATACAATACAAACTATTATTTTACTGATAGCCTCATTAAGGTTGCGGCCAACAGGGATATCAAGAAATTATATGACTATGCTTCTTCACGTACTGCATTAGCAGAAAGAATAAGAAACCACCCGGATACGCTGATCAGGACCATAGGTAAAATGGCCATCAGTAAAAGCGGGCAGCTTTATTTCCCATTCCTGGACAATCTCCTGAAAGGAAAGATCAGTTTTGAGGAGATCGACAAGGTAAAGAATGATGATTTTGGTTATTACCGGCTGATGGTGGCAACGAGAATCGAATATGCCGGCAGGTTGCTTCCTCCTTATATAGACACCGCAACTGAACTGAAGGCGCTAACGGATATGATGGCCCGAAAAGCTAAGCAGTATTTTATCCGCGAGATCAATGCCCTCCATAGTGTAAATGACGAAAATGTTCGATTCAAGAGGCTGGATGGCCTTACACCACAGGAATTGTATTACCTGGCCGTACTCGGTGAAGACGAGATATATACTTCAAGTTTTGTGAAGGGTGTATACCCGAGGATTTTCCAGCGGATGCCCAATCCGCGCGGTGATAGCTTATTATTGATCGTTAATGGAGATTATTTCCGCAAGTTCATCAAGATGTGTGCAGGCTATAATACGCTGAATGATTTCCTTGGAAAGATGGGAAAAGACAATGCAAACACCTTGATGAAAGCATTTGTCATCGGCCTGGAGCGGACGAAAACCACAGAAGATGCAGTTGATGTTGCCGATTCCTACAGCAGTATCATGGATAAGAACCCAGAGCTTGCAAAAAGTATCCTGAATGAAGTGAAATGGAATCACGAAAAGAATAAAAGAGGAGATAATAAGAGGGGAGTAGCGATCTATAATATTCTGAAAGTATTATTCGAATCTGCAGATAGTACTAAAAAGATAAATCTTTCAAGGGAACTCGGAATCCCTCCTATCTATTCAGTTGACCTGAATTCACTAAAAGATGATAGTGGACGAATTGTAATGCAGGTTTTCTTTTATGGAGATGAGGATAAGGACGGGCAGCACTCATTTGTGAGTTTTATGGGTATGTTCCGCGGTCGAGCCGAATGGAAGATCTCAGAAAACACGGAATGGGTTTCCATCACGAATACAAAAATGAAAAATCTCAGCATCTATGCAAATAAGCCTTTATTTGGCGAAAATGATCCTGAGGAAAAGGCGATCAGTAACCTTTGCGAGCATCTGGAAAGTAAAAAGATCAAACCGAGCATTTTTGTACATCGTGGTCACAGTTATCACGTGAAATCCACTATGCGCAGAATACAACCATCTGCAAGAATAGTAATCCTGGGTTCATGTGGTGGCTACAATAATATTAATGAAGTGCTTTCCATCAGTCACGATGCACATATCATTTCTTCCAAACAAACCGGAACGATGCACGTGAATGAGCCCATCATTCAATCTCTCAATACCACGCTTACCGCATCAAAGAATATCGATTGGCTTGGAATGTGGAAGGAGTTGAGCCTTCGCTTTACCAGTGGCGGTTCCAAAGAGATGTTTGACGACTACATTCCTCCCTATAAAAACCTCGGAGCGATTTTTATTAAAGCCTATATGAAAGAAATTGGGGAGTAGTAATAATCAATAATTGCTCGACGTGGAACGACTTCATTGATGGCAAACAAATTCATCCCAAAAGAATTATTTATTAGTAATTATTGATTATTGACTATTTCTATAAGTGGCAAGACCATACTCAGTCATTAATCTATCTTTGGCCCTCATGTCAGAGACAACCACGCGGCGGAGGATATTCGATTTTAGGCTCCTAAGGAGGGTGTTTCAATATGCCGCTCCCTATAAAAGAAGATTCTATTTCTCGATCTTCCTTTCCATTTTTCTTGCTGTACTGGCACCTATTCGTCCATTCCTGATACAGGAAACGGTGAATGATTATATAAGTAATCAAATGATCGACTGGATCATCTGGATAACTGTGATACAGATCGTACTGTTGATGCTGGAAACCGGGTTACGTTTCTATTTTTCTTATATCAGCTGCATGGCTCGGGCAAACTGTGGTGAAAGATCTTCGGGTGAAGGTTTATAATAAAGATCATCGGTTTAAACCTTTCTCAATTTGACAAAACACCCATTGGAACACTTACCACCCGTACCATAAATGATATCGAAGCTATCAATGATATTTTCGCGGAGGGTCTAATTCCAATTATTGCAGATCTTCTGGGTATCATCGCTATTCTCGTATTCATGTTCTTCACTGATTGGCGGCTGACATTGATCTGTCTTACTCCATTCCCTTTCCTGATCATAGCTACTTATTTTTTCAAGGAAAGTGTGAACAAATCGTTTATCCGGGTACGTAATGCAGTGGCACAACTCAATGCATTTGTACAGGAGCATATTACAGGTATGCAGGTGGTACAGTCATTTGCGGCAGAGAATAAGGAGATGAAAAAATTTACTGCTATCAACCGGGAGCATCGAAATGCAAATATCAATGCCATTTTTGCTTATTCTGTTTTCTTTCCATTAGTGGAGATCATTCTTGCCGTGAGTATGGGCTTGCTGGTTTGGTGGGCAGGTACAACAGCGTTAGGAATGGAAGGAAAAGAAGCAACGGATCAGATTGGTAAGATCATTGCATTTCATCTCTACCTCAACTTGCTCTTCCGTCCATTGAGAGTGATCGCTGATAAATTCAATGTATTGCAGATGGGGATGGTTGCAAGTGAAAGGGTGTTCAGGGTGTTGGATAATACCGATTTCATTCCTCCTTCTGAGGCTGGTTCATATGCACCCGAACTTGTTAAAGGGAAGATTGAATTCAAAAATGTCTGGTTTGGGTACGATGAAAAACATCCCGTATTAAAGAATATCAGTTTTACAGTTAATGCGGGTGAAACTGTTGCGCTTGTCGGTCATACAGGAAGCGGCAAGACTTCTATTATCAGTTTGCTTAATCGACTTTACCATATTCAGAAAGGCGAGATAAGAATCGACGATACAAGAATTGAAGATTATAATGCAGATGCTTTAAGAAGACATATCGCCGTGGTGTTACAGGATGTTTTTCTTTTTTCAGGATCTATCAAGGATAATATCACGCTTAGAAATGATGGAATAAGCCAGGCGCAGGTTGAAGATGCCGCGAAGATGATCGACATGCATGAATTCATTCTCCAGTTGCCGGGGGATTATAATTTTAATGTTCATGAACGAGGAACCAGTCTTTCGCTCGGTCAACGTCAGCTCATTTCCTTTATCCGGGCGCTTCTCTTCAATCCTTCCATATTAATATTGGATGAAGCCACTTCCTCAGTGGATACGGAAAGCGAATTATTGATCCAGCATGCAATAGATAAACTCATCAATGGCAGGACTTCTATCGTCATCGCACATCGACTTTCAACCATTCGGAAAGCGAGCAAGATCATCGTGCTAGACAAAGGAGAAATAAAGGAGATCGGAACTCACGAGGAACTTATTAAGCTCGGTGGATTTTATGCCAATCTGCACAAAATGCAATTCGAGAAAAAGCCGGTGCAAGTGGCTGGGTGACATAGGTTTGGGTTGATTGGTTAATTGGTTAATTAGTTGACTAGGCAGACCTTGCGATTTTCTTCCCAATGAACTAATCAACCAATCAACCTCGTCAATCCCGTCCCGCCAACGGCGGGAGGAACAACCCATATTTACTTACCCTGCGCTGCACTACTTACTCCGCGCGTCCTTATCTTTGCGGCAAAATTAAAGAAAGGTATGTCGGTTAGAAGTCCCAAGTCCTCTCTGGTATTGGTTTTCAGCGTATGCATGCTTCTTTTTTGTAATGTTTCTTTTGCTCAGCCCGAAGGACATGGTGACGAGCATAAAACTGAAGGCAAAAAGGAAAAATTCAATGCTGCAAAAGTTATCTTCGACCACATTCTTGACAACCACGAATTCCATTTTTTTGATATCCCTTCTAAAGACGGTACAAAACATCCGGTTTCTCTCCCACTTCCCGTAATAATATATTCACCGCAAAGAGGATTGACTGCTTTCATGTCTTCCAAATTCGAACACGGACACAAAGATTATAAAGGATACAGGTTAGTTGAAGGAAAGATCCATGCAGTAAATGAAGCTGAAGGGGTTGATGATTCCGTCAAAGTGTACGATCTGTCGCTCACCAGGAATATAGTTCAGATGATGCTCGCATTACTGATCCTGGTTATTCTCATGGTTCGTATCGGAAGGAAATATAAACAAGGTTATGGCGTAAAAACTGCCCCGAAAGGTTCACAGGGTTTGATCGAGCCAGTCGTTACGTTTGTACGTGATGAAGTGGCGAAACCAAATCTCGGACATAAGGCTGACAAGTATCTTCCATTCCTCCTCACAGTGTTCTTTTTCATTCTTGATTAATAATTTAATCGGAATGATCCCCGGTTCCGCAAATGTCACGGGAAATATCGCTTTTACAGTGGTACTGGGCATTATCTCATTTGTGGTAATACTGGCAAGTTCGAAGAAACATTATTGGGGCCATATCTTCAACCCACCCGGAGTTCCATTGGGAATAAAATTTATTCTCGTTCCGGTAGAGATCCTGAGTTTATTTATCAAGCCGATGGCCCTGATTATCCGTCTTTTTGCCAACATGGTCGCAGGACATATCATAATAATATGTTTGATATCGCTGATTTTTATTTTTTCGCAAATGCATCCTGCAGCGGGATGGGGAAGCTCCGTCATTTCTATTGCATTTACCATATTTATTTATTTCATTGAAGTGTTGGTGGCGTTTCTTCAGGCATTCATTTTTACGATGCTTACAGCAGTATTCATTGGCCAGGCGTTTGAAGGAAGCCATGATGAGCATCACAAAGAAAATAAAGTTGTTATTTAGGATTGTTCATTAATTATAAAATCTGAATTATGGATTTGTTGAATGTTATCATGTTGGATGGAGTTGCAAACGCAGGTGGTGCTGTTGGTGCTGGTCTTGCAGCAATTGGTGCAGGTATCGGTATCGGTCAGATCGGACGTGGCGCTGTTGAATCAATCGCGCGTCAACCTGAGGCTGTTAACGACATCAGAGCAAACATGATCCTTACAGCGGCCCTTATCGAAGGAGCTGCGCTGTTCGCGATCATCGTAGGCTTTTTGGCAATGGTATTGGTTTAAGTACCGACCTTGTCTAAGATCTTAACTGCATCCAACGCACAGGGCCGCGGATGCAGTTATTAAAAAAAATAAGAAAATAAAAACATTATATGCATCCATTACTTACTCCCGATTTGGGTCTGCTTTTCTGGACGCTTATATCATTCCTGATCGTGTTTTTTATCCTGGCAAAATTTGCATGGCCTGCAATTGTAAAAGGATTGAAGGAAAGAGAGCGTTCTATTGCGGAATCACTTGCTACTGCTGAAAAAGTAAAAGCAGAAATGGCGCAATTGCAAAGTGAAAATGAAGCTTTATTGGCAAAGGCCCGTGAAGAAAGAGCGCAAATGTTGAAGGAAGCACGCGAAACTAAGGACCGTGTGATCAATGAAGCAAAGGAGCAGGCGAAAATTGAGGCAAACAAGATCATTAGCGATGCGCAGGTTGCAATTGAAACACAAAAAATGGCTGCTTTGACGGATGTAAAGAACCAGGTTGGAAATCTCGTGATCGAAGTCGCTGAAAAAGTTCTGCGCCGCGAATTGAAAGCTCAATCTGAACAAGAGAAACATATTCAGGAACTGGCAGAAGAAATTAAACTTAATTAGCCAATATGATAATGTGATAATCTGATAATTCAATTATCACATCATCACATTATCGAATTATCGAATTAATATGCGGAATCCACGTATAGCAGGTAGATATGCGAAGAGCCTTATCGGTTTAGCGGTCGAAAAAAATCAGCTTGAGCAGATCTATAAAGACATGCTTTATTTGCAATCGCTTACTCTTAATCGTGACTTTGCAAATCTCTTGCGCAGTCCGATCATACAGCCAGACAAAAAACTATCTATAGTGAATGCAGTTGTTGGAGGAAAGCTTACTGAGATTACGGCTGGCTTCACGAGGTTATTGATTAAGAAAGGAAGAGAGGAAGTGTTGCCCGAGATCATCACCTCATTTATCGAGCAATACAAGAAGCATAAGAATATTTATACAGTCAAATTGACTACCGCTGTGCCTGTAAGCGATCAGTTGAAACAGTCAATTGTAAAAAAGATCCAGGGGCAAAGCTCCATGCAGAATATTGATTTGGTTACGGAAGTACAGGAATCAATCATTGGTGGGTTTCAACTGGAAATCGGTGATACGCTAGTTGACGCGAGCATTGCTTATGATTTGAATAAGATCAAGGCGCAGTTTATGAATAATGATTTTATATATAAGATACGGTAGAGTAAGAGGCAATAGGCAAGAGGCAATAGGCAATAGGCAAAAGGCAAGGGGCAAAAGGCAAAAGGCAAAAGGTACGGGCAAGGGCAAAAGGCAAGAGGCAATAGGCAATAGGCAATAAAAAGGAATAGGTAAAAAACAATTAAATTATAATTTAATCAATATGGTAGAAATTAAACCAGATGAAATATCAGCGATACTGCGCCAGCAGTTAAGCAATTTCAATGCATCGGCTGACCTGGAAGAAGTAGGTACTGTATTGCAGGTGGGTGATGGTATTGCCCGTGTTTACGGACTTAACAATGTTAGCGCTGGTGAACTGGTTGAATTTGAAAATGGTGTTCGTGCGATTGCACTGAACCTCGAAGAAGATAATGTGGGTGTGGTATTGATGGGAGATAGCGGCAGCAGTTAAAGAAGGTGCTAAAGTTCGCCGTACCGGAAAGATCGCTTCTATTAAAGTAGGTGAAGGAATGCTTGGCCGCGTGGTAAATACATTGGGTGAACCAATTGATGGTAAAGGTCCAATGACAGGCGAATTGTATGAAATGCCACTGGAGCGTAAAGCTCCGGGTGTTATTTTCCGTGAACCGGTAAAAGAACCTTTGCAAACAGGTATCAAAGCGATCGATGCGATGATCCCAATCGGTCGTGGTCAGCGTGAGTTGATCATTGGTGACCGTCAGACCGGTAAAACTGCTATTGCTGTTGATACCATTATCAATCAGAAAGAATTTTATGAAGCAGGTAAACCTGTTTATCTGTATATATGTTGCGATCGGTCAGAAAGCATCTACCATTGCAGGTGTAATGAAAACACTGGAAGATAATGGTGCAATGGCATTACACAATCATTGTTGCTGCTTCTGCATCTGATCCTGCTCCGTTGCAGTTCTATGCTCCATTTGCCGGTGCTGCCATCGGTGAATTTTTCCGTGATACCGGTCGTCCTGCATTGATCATTTATGATGATCTTTCAAAACAGGCTGTTGCTTACCGTGAAGTATCATTGTTATTACGTCGTCCTCCGGGACGTGAAGCTTATCCTGGTGATGTATTCTATCTGCACAGCCGTTTACTGGAACGTGCTGCAAAGGTCATCACTGATGATGATGTTGCAAGAGATATGAATGATCTTCCTGAATCTATCAAGCACCTGGTAAAAGGTGGTGGTTCATTAACTGCACTGCCAATTATTGAAACACAGGCTGGTGACGTATCTGCTTATATTCCTACAAACGTGATCTCTATTACTGATGGACAGATCTTCCTTGAAGTCAACCTGTTCAATGCAGGTATTCGTCCTGCGATCAACGTAGGTATTTCGGTTAGCCGTGTGGGTGGTAATGCGCAGATCAAATCAATGAAGAAAGTTGCCGGTACATTGAAACTTGACCAGGCTCTTTATCGTGAGATGGAAGCCTTCTCTAAATTTGGTGGTGACCTTGATGCTGCAACCAAAACTGTACTTGATAAAGGTGCACGTAACGTGGAAATCCTTGAAGCAGGCGTCAATATCACACCTTTCCCTGTTGAAAAACAGGTTGCAATCATTTATCTTGGGAACACAGGGCTTGCTGAGGGAAGTGCCGGTAAGGAAAGTAAAGGAATTTGAAGATCATTTCCTCATGGAAATGGAAAATAAATATCCTGATGTAATGGCTGAATTCAAAAAAGGCAACTTACCTGAAGATGGATTGAAGAAAATGACTGATTTAGCAAAAGGATTAATTCCTTCCTATAAGGCATAGCCGATATTTTATTAATGTAAATTAAACCGCTTACTTCTGTAGGCGGTTTTTTTTGTTTTTCATAAATGTTGGTTTTCAAATGCTTAATAGTTTCCTTGTAGGGTTTTTTTACGATTCGTATTTTTCCTATTGCAACTTCAGAAAACTGAAGCAATCTTTGTTTTATCAATCAGTTCTCACCAATATGCCTAGCTAAGAACAACCAGTTTCACTTATCCAATCTTACTAAGAAACACTGATTACATCCAATAGTCTTGTGGGCCGCGTACCGAATCTGTCCCTTAAAAAGAAATTATGAAGACTTTGTACCCATTGCCTACAGCAATCACAGTATTGCCCATTTTTGACAAGCACGCCAGGTTTTTACTGGCAACTCTTCTGTTGCTTGTTCTTTTCCTCAATACAAAGGCTCAAATAATTCCAGAAGTAATTTTTAAGAATCCTGTTTTGATCAACGGAACTGCCGGTCAAAATGGTGCAAAATATCGTTTTGCGAATGCAGCACAGGGATTAGATGTAATCATTGAGATCAAAAACAGATCAAATAATAATGTAGTAGTTAGAAGTATTGACCTTACCAGTATGGGTTGGGATAAAGCTTTTCAACCAGAACTGGGTGTTGATGGAACAGTGGCTGCCAATCAAAACTGGTGGGTTGAATTTGAGGCAACTTTTGTAAGCGCAGGCACTAACAATAAAAAGAAAATTGCTGGCTTCGATATAACTGCCCTTGATTTGGATGGTGATAATCGTACTCTCCAGGAATTTGTGCAGATGGACAAATCAAAAGATGTAAAATTAGCAAATATTACCAGCCTTCTTCCTGGCACTTTGATTGGATTGGACCTGTGTAAGAAATGTGATCATGAAAGTGCTGTTATCGCCTGTACTAATTGTTTGGGACTTGGTGTAGGTCTTGATCAAAAAAAATGTAACACCTGTAACGGGACCGGAAAACTCTATGCAGTATGTGGCCATGATTGGGATGGGAAGAAAAACCATAGAATAAAAGGCCCTGTTACTAACTATTTGAATATTGACACAGCGGGAACTGCTGTTATGGCAACATATAATTTTGGCGAAGAGGATCAGATCAGGTTTAAGCTTGGTGGAGAAACGGGTGCAAGTTCAACTACTGCAGGAGTGCGAATGAATTCACTCTGGTTCCGTGCATTCAACCTGACTGCATCGACCATGCCAGTGAACCTGAAGAATTTCACCGCAAAGTTGGATAAACAAAACGTAATCCTTAACTGGAGTACAACACAAGAAAAAGATTTCAATCACTTTTTGCTGGAGCGTAGTTTGGATGGTAAAGAGTTCAAGCAAACTGCATTGATCTTTGCCGATGACAATGGTCAGTTACAAAAAGAATATGGTCATAAAGATGCTTTGAATACTATCACAAAAGGTATTGTTTACTATCGTTTGAAAATGGTCGATATAGATGGAAAGTTCAAATACTCTTCAACTCGAGTGATTCGTCTGAGTGAGCAGAATGAACAATCAACGATTTTCACTTATCCTAATCCTACCAGCAATGATTTGAGGATCACGATCCCAACTTCATGGCAGGATCGGAAGGTAACATTTGATCTGTACAATGTAAACGGACAAACTGTAAAACGTATCGTGAACAATAAAGCAGGACAGACTGAAAACCTTAGTGTAGCTGATATCGCAGACGGCCTGTACACCGTGAAAGTGACAATGGGGAATGAAACAGCTATTCAAAGAATTGTAAAAACTAAATAAAGCGAGTTCAAATAAAATACGACTGCGTTAAAACGATCGTCGTAACCCCTAAATCCAAATCGCCGAACAACCTGTCACGTTAAGAAATCCAATCCTGTTAAGAACTTAAAAGAAGAATCCGATCACTGAAAGCCAGAGTTTCTGATTCGTTCCTTAAAAAGTAATTATGAAAACGCACCTGAAAAAAGATTTAAAGAGTGGATTTGTTCAATCAGTTAAAGCAAGAATCATGTTGGGATCCGTCCTGATGGTGACTCTTTACTCAGGTGCTTTTGCACAACAATCAACATTTCCAGAGTATACATCCCAGGCTCCCGTTGAATTTAACCTGCCATTGGTATTGACACAATTCAATGTTACGATCACCCAGGGCAAAGTAAAACTTAACTGGATTACGGGCAAGGAAAAGCAATTGAGTCATTTTGTGATTGAACGTAGTACAAACGGAATTGACTTTGTAGAGATAGCGGAAGTGAAGGCAAAAGGTAATAGCAATGTAAAGATTAACTACCATTTTACAGATCACACTACCGGAGTAGTAAGGGGAGTTGTTTGTTACAGGCTAAAGCTGGTGGATTTGGAAATGAGATACCAACGTACTGCAGTAGAAGTAGTGCGATTGGGAGAAGCAAAGGATGTTGTCAACATTATGGCATATCCTAATCCGGTAACGACCGAATTGCGTGTAACGCTTCCCGAAAACTGGCAAGAAAAACAAGTGGTGTTTGATCTCTATAACCTGAATGGTCAAATTGTAAAGCATATGGTGAATTCCAATGCTGGGCAAACGGAAGTAATCAATGTAGCGGATATTTCAGCAGGATTGTATGTAATGAAAGTAAGCAGTGCAACTGAAACGTCTGTACAAAGAATAGTAAAGAAGCCGTAGAAAATAGTTTGAAGTTCTTATAAGAGTTTTTTTAAAGGGTACGATCAACAATGCCGACCCGTTTCTACGGGTTGGCTATTTTCTGGATGCTGTGAATGCTTCCAGGTACCCAATTAAAATCTCAAGTTTTAAATCCTCTAAACAAAAAAACCTCTCCGATCCCGATAGCTATCGGACAATCGGAACTAAGAAGATCCAGTCTTAAGAAATAACATACTGTAATTCCGATTTTCCTGTGGGCCAAAAATGTACCGTCCCTAAAAAAGAAAAAATGAAAACGTACATCTACCCACAATCAGCAAAACTGTTCCTACATCGTAGCATGCTTAGGATTATTTTGGTATTCGTTATTTTGATTGGTTCACTACTGTCTTCTGCACAGGAACTTTCTTTCAAAGACCCGGAGCTCGTATCTGGAACCGATAAACAGGATGGAGCCATCTATCGCTTCCGTAATGTGATTACAAGCGGAGGTCCCAATGTGGACGCATTGGTTACAATCAATGGCCGCTCGTCCAACCAGGTTAAACTCCTGGACATCGACAAGAAAACCTCGGGACATAACAAAGCATTTCAGCCCCAGATTACTTATGGAGATAATAATTCACCTGCAGGTATAACCGACTGGTGGATGGAATTCGAGATCTCCTTTATAAATAGCAATAACTCAGCCACTGCTAAAGTTGATTCTTTCCGTATCACCGCTATTGATTTAGATGGTAACGGCGATAAAATCAATGAGTGGGTGTCTTTCTACGACAATAAATCTTACACTTTTGAAAACAACACATTGTTACAGGCGATCAATCTTCTTGATTTGCTGGGTGGCTTAATTGGAAAGCAATTCAATGGACCTGTTTCAAACTTTCTTGATATTGACACCAGCGCGACCAATGTAATGGTTACCAATTTGTATCAAAATAAGAGTTCATTTCGGGTTCGCACAGGGGCCCACAGCACCGGAGCAAATAGTGCAGCGGACAGAATGTATTCCTTCTGGTTCAAATCTTTCAACTACCAGGCTCCGGCAACATTTCATCTTCCTCTCGTGCTTAATCAGTTCAACGCAACATTGAATAATAAAAAGGTAAGTCTGAACTGGGTAACGGGAATGGAAAAAGAGCTGAGCCATTTTGTTATTGAGCGCAGCACAAATGGTGTGGATTATATGGAAGCCGGAAGAGTATCAGCAAAAGGTTCAAGCAATGTAAAGATTGACTATAGCTTCCAGGATATTTTGAATTCGGGTGCAAAGGGAATGATCTTTTATCGCCTTAGAATGGTTGACATCGACAATAGGTTTCAATACTCCTCTGTTCGTGCAATCAGGGTAGCTGAAATGAAGGATGAGGTAAAGATCCTTGCCTATCCAAACCCGGTAACTACTGAATTGAGAATAACCCTGCCACAGGATTGGCAGGACCAGAAAGTGAGTTACGGACTTTATAACGTGAATGGTCAATTGGTAAAAAAGGTTGTGAACAACAAGTCTGGTCAAACCGAGATCATGAATGTTTCAGATATCGCTGCCGGTTTGTATATCATGAAAGTGAGCAACGGAGATGAATCAGCAGTGCAAAGAATAGTAAAAACGAAGTAAAGATATTCAAGAGTTTTTTTAAAGGGTACGATCAACAACGCCGGCCCGTTTCTACGGGCTGGCCATTTTTGAAAGTACGGTGAAAGTGAATGGGGAATGGTGAATGGTCAATAGGTAACGGGTACTTGTCAACCCTGTTAACCAGTCAACGAGTTAACCAGTTAACTAATTAACCAGTCAACCTATCCCCCCGCATCCATCCCCCTGAAGCCAACATAATCCTCCATCCTTCTATTGCATTAAGATTTTCTTTATAAACCCTAAGTCCAATTCCGGATTGTAAACAGAATATTCCAATAGTCCTGGTGTAAACTTTATTCTTAAACTGTAAACCACAAAAAAAGATGAAAAAGTTTTACCCCGGACAAGTAAACGAATCGTTTGCTTATTACAGTAGAGTAATAATTCTCTCTGTTGCGCTGATGACGGCAGCATTTGTGACGGCCAGTTCGCAAGGCCTGGTATTTCAAAATCCGGCATTGATTTCCGGAACAGCAGGACAGGATGGCGCGGTGTATCGCTTTCCTTCAGTAACCACTAATGTAGATGCATTGGTCAGGATCAATGGGCGCTCCTCTTCATTAGTAAAAATGGTGACCATCGATGTTACCGATATGGGTTTTGGAAAGGCTTTTCAGCCTCAGGTTACCTGCAATGATGGAACGACACCCAATGGGAACTATGATTGGTGGATGGAATTCGGGATCACTTTTGTGAAATCGAATACAGAAAACCCGGTTAATGTCTCAAGTTTTGACATTACTGCAGTTGATATCGATGGAAATGGAGACGAGCTCAACGAATGGGTATCATTTTATCACCTTAGTTCACACACATTCGAAGCCAATACCCAACTTACTTACACGCCTGTAATGGAATTAGTGAATGATGTAATGACCCTGGTCGGTAAGAAGTTTAATGGACCTGTAACAAATTATGTCGATATCGATACGGCAGCTACCAGAGTGATGACATCAGTAAAATACGTGAATCGTAATGATTTACGGATCCGCACTGGTGGACATAGCACAGGCAGAACCGGCGCTGCAGACCGCATGTATTCATTCTGGTTCAAATCGTTTGGTTATTCAAGCCCGGTACAAGTCGGATTGCCTGTTACGCTTAAAAGTTTTAATGCGCGCCTGGAGAATAAGAAGCCAGTGTTGAATTGGGTTTCTGCCGTTGAGAAAAATGTAAGTCATTATACTGTTCAACGCAGTACAGATGGCAAGGAATACAATGACATCACCCTGGTATTTGCCAATGGAAATACGAACATGGAAAGCAGTTATACAATCACCGACAATGCAATTAGTTCGTCAGCAAAAGGAACTGTTTATTATCGGTTGAAAATGGTAGATATCGATGGAAAGTTCAAGTATTCGGAAACGAGGCTGCTTCGTTTAGGCGAATGGGATAGGAATGTTAGTATCATGATGTATCCGAACCCAGTCCAAAATGAGATAAGGGTTACTGTGCCTGCAAAATGGCAAAATACTCGCGTCGATTATCAGATTTATACTTTGAATGGGCAGGTAATCAAGCAGTTCATGAGAACAAATGCGAATCAAACTGAAGTGTTGAATATTAATCAGTTACCGGAAGGGGCTTATATGCTTAAAGTAACTGCGGAGAAAGAAACTGCAACTCAAATGTTTATAAGAAAGAAATAAAGATTTTTTTTAAAGGGTACGATCAACAACGCCGGTCTGTTTCTACAGACTGGCTTTTTTTTGTGCGGTTGCTGTCGCAACAGCGTTGGTCAAACAGTTAACAGCTAGATGTTTTTCTTTATATTATTATCAATGGGTTGCGTCTAAGGCGATAGTTTTTTGTTAAACTTATCAACATTCTTCGGGTCAAAATTGCATGCGTACCCTGATAAAAACTGATGTACAGTTTATTATAAACTGCTTCTTTTACGACGATTCCTTGCTTCGGGAATTACTGTTCCTTTTAACAAGAAAAATGTCAATATTTAGGCAGGGTATTTCTATAATCCGAGTAATCCAATTTGTTCATTTTAAATGTGTCCGTCCTATGAAAAGAAATATACCCGGCATTATTATTTTGATTTTACTGCTTATTGGGAGTCTTCTCCTGAAAGCCCAATGTCCAGCCGGAGCGACAACCGCTACGATGAATTGGGATAACCTTGATTATCTCACCCGAAACGGTACCTACACCAGTTTTGTTACTAATGCAATGCGCGATACCCAGTATTTTACTTTGGGAGTCAATCGTGCAAAGATCCAGCTAAACGGAATTTCAACGAATGGAGAAAACACCTTGAACATCGCTGAGATCGGTGCATTTGGAACAGGTGCTGATGTTGAATACAGTAATAATGGTACGATCATCATTACATTTGATACCATTGTTTACAATTTCCGTTTCAGCATCTTCGATATCGACTTATCACAATCAGTAAGAGTTACAGCAACTGATGGATCAGCGATTCCTTTACCATTAAATGTTACCATGGCCAGTCTTGCGGCAGGTGTACATACCATCGTTGGTAGTGGAACACCTACTCCGACTGCAAGTGCAAGCAATACAGCAGTAGGAAACAATGACACAAGAGGAACCTTGAATATTTCAGTTGCCGGTACAGATCCGGGATCAATTGGAATTAAAAGAGTAGTCATTAACGTCGGATTCGGCGGCGGCGCTACCGGAGATTTTTGGTTGTCAGATCTTAGCGCATGTGTATTCGGAAGTTTTCCACTCAATTATTATATGCCTCAACAACCCTGGATCGGTCAGCCGGCTTATTACTTAGTTACGCCAGATAACAACTCAGTTTATTTATTCAATCCATTAACAGGTAAAGCGGATTGGTTGTTCAGCGAGCCTTCATCACCATGGGTAAACTCAATGGCCTATGATTATAAGAACCGTATTCTTTATTATGTGATGGACCATCCTTCCCCTGTGAGTTCAAACAAATCGCTGAAAAAGTATGATTTCAATACAGAAACGATTAGTACTGTTGTGGCGGATATTACTTCACTAGGTATTCCACTTTTCGATATTGTTGTGGAATCTGCCGGTGCCGCCTTTTACAACAACTCATTATTTCTTGGTATTGAAGGAACCAATAGTTCAAAGAACTCCGCAAGAGAATCGCTCATCTGGAGAATTGATTTCAATACCGCATTGCAACCCATTAAAGTTGCCCAGGTGTTTGGCCGCCCCGCTGACAATGGTACCGGAACACTTACACATGACTGGGGTGACTTTACTATTAAAGATGGAACACTTTATGACTTCAATACGGGTAACTCTGGAAGTACATCGCAGTTTATCCATTTCAATATGCAAACCGGTGGACAGTTAATTTATAATACTAACGGAAACCCTGCACCGATCCAGGCTGGACAAACCTATGATGGAAAGATCTACTGGACAGGTGGTCAGTCACCTGAAACAGGAAGGGTTGCAAGATATAATGAGGATGGAACTATCGGAGCCAAGATCGTTGCAACAGTTACTCCATGTTCTCCACCATGGGTAGGAAGAGCAGGTGATGCATCAGATCCGTTCCGTCCAAAGAGTGACTTTGGAGATGCTCCAGCTTCATATGACCCAATTGCCAATGATAAGGCGACGCATGAATTTGATTGTAATCTTAGATTAGGTGCAATCTTCGACCGTGAGTGGGATAAAACTCCTTCAGCAAATGCAACTGCTGACGGAACTGATGAAGATGGTATTGTGACGCTTACTGTGTTAACACCAGGAACGATCAACTATGTACAAAATGTGAGTGTATATAATAATACCGGCGCTCCTGCAACTTTGATCGGATGGTTGGATTATAATGGTAATGGCGTGTATGATGCAGGTGAAGGTAGATCAGTTACTGTTCCAAGCTCTGGAGCACAACAAACAATTACACTTAGCTGGATGGCGATCACAGTCGGCATTGCTGCTGGTTCAAATACATTCCTGCGTCTGAGATTAACATCACAGGCAAATGGAATGACTGTAAATAACCCCACCCGGTGGTATTCAAATGGTGAGGTTGAGGATTACATGGTATTCGTGAATGTACTGTTGCCAGTTGATATTCTTTCATTCACTGCACAGGCTCAGCAGAACCAGCGTGTGGTGCTTGATTGGACAAGCAGCAAAGAAGTTAATTTCCTTGGCTTTGATATTGAAAGAAGCAAGGACGGATTATCATGGCAGAAGATCGGATTTGTAGCAGCGCAATCTAATGGAGCCGAAACAAATGATTATAGCTATACTGATAATGATCCATTGACAGGGGTTTCTTACTATCGATTGAGATTAGTTGATGTAGATGGAAACAGTAAGTACAGCACGATCAGGTCAGTGGAGATCAAAGGTATAAACCACGGTATACGGATTGTGCCGAATCCTGTAGTCAACTATGCGGTATTGAAGTTCAGCGCTGAGAAGAATGAGACTGCACAGTTGTTTATTATCAATGCAGAAGGAAAACGGATGCGCAGTAAGATGATCACAATAAAAGCCGGGCAAAATGAGATCACCCTCGATCAGTGGTCATCGCTTACACCGGGAGTTTATGTGGTGCAGGTGCTGACGTCAGAAAAGACGATGAATGTGCGCGTGGTTGTGCAAAGATGAAAATAGAAAATAGCCCGTTCGAAAGAACGGGCTTATTATAAACCTAGCCCCCAATGAAAAAACTTATCCTGCTCACACTGGTGTTTGCTGCAGGTTTGTTATGTCTAAACCTTGCGCGGGACTGGTCGCAAACCCTGGGCGAGGTTGATGAAACCGCTGATGAATCTGATAGGGTTGGCGACCGTGAAGAAGAAGAAGGGCTTTTGTCAGGCGCAGACAAACAGTTGGCCTCATGGTGGTGGGCAAAAGCGTATCCCGATCCTACATATATTGAAACTAAATATTACCAGGCCTGGCTCCATGCGAAGGCAATGAAAGATCCACCGATTATTCATCAAAGGAACGGTGCAAGCCAGGCAATCAATCTTTCTATATTCAACGGCAACTGGATTCCGATTGGGCCAGACCAAAATATTGGCGGTAGAATTCTTTCTATCGCAATCGATCCTAATAACAGCAACATAATATTTATTGGAAGCGCCAGTGGTGGTATTTGGAAAACCGTCACTGGCGGTATCGGATCCAACGCATGGAAAGCCGTTCCTACAGGATTTCCGGTGCTTGGAGTTGCGTCAATAATCATCAATCCTTCCAATTCAAATATTATCTATGCTGCAACCGGTGAAGTGTATCGTACGGATACATCGAATATCGGTTTCAATGTTTGGAAAGCAAGAGGTACTTATGGAGTGGGCATTCTCAAAAGTATAGATGGTGGGGAAACCTGGACTTCTATATTAAATAAAAGCCTTTCTAATTTATTTGGAGTTCAGATGCTTGAATTTGATCCCTCAGATCCGAATACAATTTATGCCTGTGCAACTGATGGTTTGTATCGCTCAACAGATGGGGGTGCAAACTGGAATAAGATACTGGATAAGATTTATGTTTCTGATGTGGTGGTCCATCCGTCTAATCCAAATCTTCTCCTGGCTGCTGTAGGCAACCTATTGAATGCCGATAAAGGAATATATAGTAGTGCGAATGGAGGTGCTAGTTGGACAAAGATTACCAGCGGACTTCCATCTTCCTTTGAAGGCTTTATCAAATTAGATAATGCAAGTACTGATCCGGATATGGTGATTGCCTCAATTGGACGTGATGCAGGAAATCTGAATGAATTATTTCGCTCTACCAATTTCGGACAAAGCTGGTCGGTATTATCGAATTCAAACCATTGCCAGTATCAGTTCTGGTTCGCGCATGATGTTGCGATCAATCCTTCCAATACGAATGAGTTGGTCATGGGAGGAGTTCCATTATATAATTATAATATTTCGCTCGCCGATCGAAATGGAATAGGTGGCGTGCATGCGGATGTTCATGATATTGAATTCGATCCTTCAAACAATAATAACGTGTATGTAGCATGCGATGGTGGAATGTATAAAAGTACAAATGGAGGAAATACATTTTCCATGATCAATGGCGGATTGCAGGCTGTACAGTTTTATGCGTCATTTGCGGTTTCTCCAACCAATCCGAATGTTATGATTGGTGGATTGCAGGATAATGGTGTTGTGCGATACAATGGAGCCGGATGGACCACCGTGATGGGTGGCGATGGTGGTCCCTGTGTGTTTCATCCCACCAATGGAAATATTGTATTTGCGTCGAATGATGCAAGAAGAGTAATGCGTTCGACGAATGGTGGATTGAGTTTTTCTGAAGTACTAAGCAGTTGGGCATTTGTGGCTGACTCAAGAACTGGTTTTATGGCTCCGCTCGCTATTGCTCCATTGAATCCTTTAATCGTTTATTCGGGCTCCGACAACATGCATAGAAGTTCAAACGGAGGAACTGCAGGTACCTGGGATGATAATTCTTACACTACTGCAAACGATTATATCGAAGCTCGACATAAAACAGCAATTGCAATGGCTGTTTCTCCTTCGAATGAATACAAGGTTTTTGTTTCAACGTCTCCCTTCGCTCAATACGACAATGATATTAATCGACTGCATGTAAATGAACCTCCAAATTTGCTCAGAACTACTGATGGCGCAGTAAGTTTCTATAGTATAAAGAATGGCTTGCCTGACCGCTTTGTAATGGACATTGCAATCAACCCGAATCATGATGATAGTGTTTGGATCGTCCTGGGTGGCTTCGGTAGCTCCCATGTGTACCTGAGTGCAGATGGTGGTGGTACCTGGGCTGACAGAGGAATTGGATTACCTGATGTTCCGACCAACGCAATATTATTGGATCCGGCTAACCCATCAGTTGTATATATAGGTAATGATCTTGGTGTTTTTGTGAGTCCGGACATCGGCGCTACCTGGTATGATTTTAATGGTTCTTTGTGGGATGCAACATTGGTGATGGACCTTGCAGTTACTTCTGACAATCGACTTGTTGCAGCGACGCATGGTAAAGGTGCTTTTTACAGTACGCTCTACATCCTTTCGCATACATTGATCAACCTTAACGGAAAGAACTCCGGAAACTATAATGATCTCAATTGGAAGACAACAGCAGAAGCAAATGTGTTGAATTATGAATTGGAAAGAAGTCTTGATGGGAACAGCTATTCAAAAATTGCTACAGTACCTGCAAGGAACAACTCATCAGGCGCGGATTACTCTTATCGCGACAATATATCTTCCATAAATAATAGCAACTCCATTTTTTATCGCTTGAAGATGGTAGATATAGATGGGCAGTACCGTTATTCCAACGTCGTAAATATTAAACTGCCTTATCGACCAAACCTGGTAGTAGAGGGAAATCCTTTTGAAAACAAGCTCAGGTTGGTATTTAATTCTCATGGAAATGATCAGGCTAAGATCCGGATTTATGATGGGGGAGGAAGGTGCCTTATTTCCCGTTCAGTGCATCTGGTAGCCGGAATTAACCGATTGACTATAAACGATCTCCAGGGCCTTCCACGGGCTTCATATATTATGGAGTTCCAGACCAGTCTTCACAAGATCTCCCGGAAAATCATCAAACAAAGGTGAGTCACCCTTCTTTAGAGAGGAGCCGCCTTTCCAAACAAAGGTGAGTCACCTTTCTTTACGAAATCGGTGAATACCCATAAAAACTTCGGCGAAATATTTGGTTTATTTTATAAACTACTTTATTTTTGGGACAAATTTATGATTCGATGATCAAGTTGATACCAATAGCCATTTTTACCTTATCCCATGTTCTAGTCTCAGCGCAAACTACAATTTCAGGCAAAGTAAAAGACAACAAGGGTAAACCGGTTGTGGGAGCCAGTATAGCTATTAAGGATAGTTATGATGGTGGCACCAGTGACTCTTCAGGAAATTTCAGGTTTCAAACAAATGAGAAAGGAGAACACACGCTGCTTATCACTTCAATTGGTTATAAACTGTTTGAACAGAAGATAACCATTGGATCTACTCCCATTCAAACTGACATTGTAATGAAGGAAGAGCCCAATGAGTTGACCGCGGTAACAATTACTGCAGGCACATTCGAGGCCAGCGATCGCAAAAGAGCTGCGGTTGTGCTCGATCCGATTGACATTGTCACTACCGCAAGCGCAAATGCAGATGTAACCCAGGCATTGAAGACACTCCCCGGCGCACAACAGGTAGGCGAAACCGAAGGATTATTTGTTAGAGGTGGAACAGCTGCAGAATCAAAAATCTTTATTGATGGTACGCTTGTAAACAAATTCTTTTATAGTAGCGCTCCGAATATCGCCGGTTATGGTCGCTTTTCTCCTTTCTTATTTAAAGGAACAGTTTTTAGCACCGGTGGTTATTCTGCATTGTATGGACAAGCCCTTTCGTCCGCGGTAATTCTTGAATCAATAGACCTTCCAGAACAAACTTCTGCAACACTAGGTATATCTATGCTTAGCATTGGTGGAGGATATCAGAAATTAAACAAGAAGAAAACCGCGGCATGGGGAATAGAATATAATTATACCGATCTATCGCTTGCATTTGCAGTTATCAAACAAAAACAGGATTATTTTCAGAATCCGAAAATTCATGATCTCAGCGCGCATTTCCGCATCAAGACTTCTCCAACTGGCTTTATCAAGTATTATGGAAGTTTCAGTTCAAATAGATTCGGTTTTCACGAACCCAGTCTCGATACGGCCGGTTATCTCGACATGTTTAAATTGAAAAATCTCTACACCTTTCACAATCTTTCCTGGAAGGATAATCTTGGAGGAGGTTGGAAGTTCAATGCCGGAGTTTCCTATACAAATAACAGGGATGAGATCAGCAGCAGGTTGCAGGATCAAAATGAAAAAACTGTTAGCCTCAGTGGCCTAGAATTCAAAAATTTTGATGTGAGCCCCACTGGTAACTATTTTAATGCAAAGGCAGTAATTGAAAAAAGACTGTATGGGTTAAGCGCGATCCGTTTTGGTACAGAATACAATTACTTCAATGACAAGGCCGCTTTTACAGATTATATGGGTAACAAGTACAATAGTACACTCAAAGAAAATATCAATGCGGTTTTCGGGGAAGGGGACGTTTATATTACCAATTCACTTGCAGCCAAAATCGGCGGACGAGTTGAGCATTCTTCAACCTTAGACCGATACAATTTTGCGCCAAGAGTTTCTATTGCTTACAAAACAGGGAAAGGAGCACAGGCTTCTGTGGCATATGGTATATTCTATCAGAATCCTGAAACAAGATATCTTCCTTCGCCAAATCCATTGAATTTCTCAAAAGCTACTCATTATATCGCGCAATACCAGATTATAAGAAATCAGCGGGTATTCAGAGCTGAAGTATTTTATAAAGAATATGAGCAATTGGTCAAAACTGGTTTTGCAAATGGACTTGCTATCAATAACCAGGGATTCGGAGATGCAAAGGGATTTGAATTTTTCTGGAGAGATAAGAAGACAATTAAAAATTTCGATTACTGGATTTCATATTCTTACCTGGATACAAAAAGAGATTACCTGAATTTCCCTTATGCGACTAATCCGAATTTCGCTGCAACACATACCGCTTCATTGATCATGAAGAAATTCGTTATGCCATGGAAAACCGGATTCAATCTGGCTTATAACTACGCCAGCGGCCGTCCTTACTATAATATCCGATTTGACGGAAGCGAAAATAAATTCACTGATATGGGCAGGACTCCTGATTATCACAATGTCAGTTTCAGCCTGAATTATATTCCATCAATCGGAAAACAAAACGCGAAGAGTTTTATAGTGTACGTGCTTTCCGTGAACAATATTTTCAATATCAAACAAATTTACGGGTACGAATATTCATACAATGGAGCAAGAAAGGAAGCGATCGTTCCTCCATCGAGGATGTTTGTATTCATCGGAGCTTTCATGAGTTTTGGAATCGACCGCACAGATGATGCTATCAATAATAATTTGTAAAATAAAACCAACTACATGAGTAACGATTTTCAAACCAAAGACAATAGCCGCGACCCACAAATATGGGAGATCGCGCAAAGGAGAGTAAGTTTCAAGTATCATTTTGTCAGCTACGTAATCATCAATGCATTTTTATGGATTGTGTGGGCTATGAGCGGAGGCGAGAATGATCATAATGGTTTACCGTGGGCAATCTGGCCTACACTCGGTTGGGGCATTGGGTTGCTCTTCCATTTTCTCGGTGCTTACGTATTTCCGAAGCAAAATGCCGTTGAAAAAGAGTATGAAAAATTAATGAAGGAAAAAAAATAAATCAATAAAACCAGTTATATGAAAAGAATAAGTTTGTTTCTGATGGCTGCATCAATGAGTGTGGCAGCATTTTCGCAAAGTGAGCGTTATACAAAGGCCATGGAATCTAATATTTCAAAATTGGATTCCACATCAACCGTCGAAGGATGGGTTGAACTTGCCAACAGTTTCCAACGAATCGCCGACGCTGAAAAAACGCAATGGCTTCCCTATTACTACGCAGCTTATAGCAATGTATTGAATGGATATATGCTGATGGGTGCACAGACTTCAGGAATGGCAGAAAAGATCGATCCTTTAGCTGCAAAAGCAGAAGAGCTTATTTTGAAAGCAGAGGCCCTTAGCAAAGACAATGCTGAGATTTTTATTGTAAAGAAAATGATCGCAGGATTGAGATTGGTGGGCGATCCCATGAACCGCTGGCAAACAGAGGGTCCAATTGCTGAAGCTGCCTTGAATAAAGCAAAGTCTTTGGAGCCAAACAATCCCAGGATTTATGTCCTAGAAGCGCAGGATAAATTTTATACTCCCGAACAATTTGGCGGAAGTAAAACGGAAGCTAAGACCCTATTTGAGGAAGCACTTAAGAAGTTTGAAACCTACAAACCTCAGACTTCGCTGCATCCGAATTGGGGAAAGACAGCAGCTCAATACTTCCTGACTCAGTTGAAATAATGTGTATTAAATCGGCATGAGTGGGAACTATATTTGAATGACTAAACCAACTACCATGCAGGAAGAGCAACTTTCCGGCGATGAAAGCCTGAAGTTGATCCAGTCTATGATCAACAAGGCAAAGAATCAATTCAGCGAAAACGGACATCTATATTTATTATGGGGTTGGGTAGTACTGCTCTGCAGCATTGCCCAATTCGTTTTGCTGTACTATTATCAATATGAAAAGCATTACCTGGTTTGGATGGCCTGTTGGGGTGCTTTTATTTACCAGGCGATCTATCTCTATCGCAAGGAAAAGAAAAAACATGTAAAAACTTATACGGATGAGATCATAGGATATGTGTGGATTGCCTTTGTGATCATGATGTTCCTGTTTGGATTTCTGTATGGAAGATTATTGGGCGAAGATTACTATAAATTCATTTCACCTGGCTTCCTGGCAATTTATGGTTTGCCAACTTTTCTGTCTGGGATCATACTGCGGTTTCGTCCTTTATGGATAGGAGGGATTTGTTGCTGGGTGCTTTCGGTTATCGCCTCATTTATTAATAATGAGTACCAATTATTGTTTTTAGGCCTTGCCGTTATCATTGCATGGATCATTCCTGGTTATATTTTACAAGGCAGGTATAAAAAACAGGGCGCCTTAACCTGAAATGAGAAATTGAAGAGATGGTAAAAAATGTTTTAAGTGAATAGCTGAATAATGGAATTCAAAGAGCTTGACCCCATATTACATTCACAGTTGCGACTGGCAGTCGTTTCACTCCTCATTAGTGTGAAGGAAGCGGAGTTTACCTTCATCAGGGATAAGACAAACGCGACTGCAGGAAATCTAAGCGTGCAGATCAATAAACTGAAGGAAGCAGGTTATATAGAGGTGATCAAACAATTCAAAGACAATTATCCTCAAACGGTCTGCAAAATTACCCCGGATGGAGTGAAGGCCTTTGAGGTTTACGTTAAGAACCTACAGTCTTACCTCAGTGCGAAGTGAAGTTGATTGGTTAACTGGTTGATTGGTTAATTAGGTAGACAAGGTTGACTTTCGATTTGTCAACCCCTATCAACCTAGTCAACCTAGTCAACCTAGTCAACCAGTTAACCAGTTAACCAAAAAAATAGGGTCTCCCACCTGGAGAGACCCCTGTACTACCTCTGTATAACCACAAAAACCTATTCTTTAACCAATTTAACGATCATTCTTTCCTTGCTATTTATAATTACTTCAAGCAGGTAAGCTCCTGGTTGAAGTTTTCCTGATCCATCCATCAAAATACTGTTTGTGCCTGCACCAAGATTTAATGTTTTGCGCATCATTTCCTTGCCAGTACTTGTCAGGATCTTCATTACAACTATTGATGATTGATTCAACTGGATACTCGCCATGATATCACTTCTGGACGGATTCGGCGTTACGCTGATCATTTTCACGGATTCAGTATTATACACACGTACCACCAAAATCCTGCTAATGGAAGTTTTCTTATCCATGTCCACCAACTTCAGGCGATAGTAGAGATCTTTCTTGTTTGCGGTATTGCGACCTACATTATCAGTGAAATCGTAATTATGTTTTATTGTTGAAATTCCCTGGCCCTTCATTGAACCAACCGTCTTCCATTCTTTTCCATCAAAACTTCTTTCGATCTCAAATCTGTCGCTATTCGTTTCGAAGTTGGTCGTCCAATTAATTTCTACAAGACCATTAGTTTTATAAAGACCCCTGAAATCGATCATACTGATCGGTAAAAATCCACTGTTAGGGAAATTGATTGTAACAGTAGCAATATTTGAACAAAGAGGTCCGAAACCCTGATCACAAACCTGGTAAGTAAAGGTTGTGCTGTTTCCCGCGAAGCCTTCATTAGGAGTAAATGCAAATGAATTATCGGGATTGATGGTCACGCTACCATGTGGAGAGCTTTCGATCACATAAGTGTGTAGCTGATCTCCATTCGGGTCGTAGTCATTCGAACAAATAAAACCAGATGCATTTCTGTTAGGCTGGCCATTGATCACATCATTGAGCGCAACTGGCGCCTGGTTACAACCGGTCGAATAAACTTTTGAAGCAGAGATATTCAGGTCATCAATGGCGATCCTGGTTGAACCGTTCATACCCTGATAGCTGATAAATACCCGGTAGTTCGCAGATCCCGCCGTGAAAGACTTATTATAATTATATACGGTTGATGCATTGATTCCGGTGAATTCAACACTATCCAGCATTCCCAGTATGTTATTTTCGTAGTCAGTTAAGTAGATCTTCATCCACCTTCGTTGCCCATTTGCAAGCGTATTGCTGAATTTGTATCTAAATGCGATAGTGATATGACCCCACACATCTAACAATGGTGTATAAATCCCTGAATTCTGGTTTGGGTCGGTTCCAAGATCTGATACCATTGCTCCGTCACCTTCGATGAGCGGATTCCACCCTCCTTTATTTACATCGAAGTCAGGAAAGAACCAGCATTGATCCTGGAGATGGCCTTTGATTAGTGCTAATGGTACAGCAGGCCTTGAGTTGAGATTTTCTGTTGTTTGAGCAATTGCCCCAATCGAGAGTACAACTGAGAGTATCCATGCAGATACTATCAGGATTACGTTCCGTTTCATTTTGTAAGTTTCAGCGTTATTAATAAATGTTCAGCACAAGGGTGGTTAATCCACCGGGGCAATTCAAAGGAGGGACAATTAGCTGATAAAGGTGTACGCTGATTCGGCGATTACATAGCTATTCGGATTGAAGTATTCTTCAAGGGAGATCAAACAAAAAACGGCTTTGGGAATTGGTATGAACGGATTATCAGAGGATGTGGGAGGGAATGAGACAAAAGTAATAGGCCACCCTCTAATTTGCAAGCCCGCTGCAAAGATTTTTTTACCCCGAAAATCAATTATAACACTTTAATTAGCAGATTTTTAAGCTTTCAGCGTAATTTGTACTCCAACTATGGCTGCAATTATTAAGGTCGATCACCTCAGCAAATTCTTCAAGGATATCAGGGCTGTAGAGGACATTTCATTCACGGTTGAGGAGGGAGATATCTATGGTTTTCTTGGCCAGAATGGTGCGGGAAAATCAACCACCATCCGGATGCTGCTTACCCTGATTGAACCGACCAAAGGGTCTATTGAAATCTTCGGAAAGAATCTGAAAACAAACCGGAAGGAAATATTACGCTTGATCGGCGCCGTTATAGAGCGGCCCGACCTTTACAAATACCTTACAGCGTTTGAAAACCTTTCCATTTTTTCGAGAATGAGTGGCGTCAGACTGACACGCAAGCAATTGATGGATCAATTGGAAAGTGTTGGACTCGCGGCCCGCGCTTTTCACAAAGTGAAGACATATTCACAAGGAATGAGACAGCGGCTTGGTATCGCTGTAGCATTGGTGCACAATCCACAGCTCATAATTCTGGATGAACCCACTAACGGACTCGATCCACAAGGAATCGCTGATGTACGCAATCTTATTCTTCATTTAAGCCACCATCAACAAAAAACGATCTTTGTTTCCTCACACTTGTTGAACGAGATCGAAATGATAGCGAACCGTATGCTTGTTTTGGATAAGGGTAAGAAAATGGTAGAAGGAAATGTTCGGGAGCTTTTTGATCCAAACCGCATTTTGGTAAAAGTCGAAGTCACAAACCCTGAAGAGATCGCAGAAAAACTAAAAGCATCCCAATGGAATGACTTAATCCGTGAAGGAACTGATCACCATTTATTATTTCAACTTAAAAAGCAACAAATCCCACAATTAACCAATGACCTGGTAGCAATGGGAGCATCGATTCTGGCCGTTCAACCCCGCCACTCTTTGGAAGAGTATTTTCTTTCACTCACAACTCCAAACCAGCATGTGGACGCTTTTACAAATTGAACTATTTAAAATATTCAAACGACCCCGTACCTATATTGCGTTCGTTGCAATTGCAGCCATCGTCTCTCTAATTCAACTAGCGCTTTATTTGGATGGAGGGACTTACACGGACTTCCTGATGCAAGCCCTGCCATCGTTCCAGCTCCAGGGCGGCCCATTGTTGAATGGGTATTTTGTTTGTTACACCATTTTGCAAACCCTATTGATCCATGTGCCCCTATTAATTGCTTTGATAGGCGGAGATATGATTGCGGGAGAAGCCAATATGGGAACATTGCGGTTGTTAATCAGCAAGCCCATAAGCAGAACGAATCTATTGCTCAGCAAATTTATCGCCACTACAGTATACACTCTTATGTTATTAGTATGGATGGCGATCCTTTCGCTGGGCCTATCTATGTTGATCTTCGGTACTTCCGACCTGGCAATTTTTCAAAGTGAAATGTTCATTATAATACCAGAATCAGATGTATTCTGGAGATACCTTGCGGCATTTTGCTATGCAGCGTTGGCCATGACAACAGTGGCGGCGCTTGCATTTTTTCTTTCACTCTTTGCAGAAAATTCCATTGGTCCAATTGTGGCGACAATGAGCATCATCATTGCATTTACTATTCTTACAACGCTTGGCCTTCCTCTGTTTGAACGCATCAATCCATTTCTTTTCACTTCACATATGTTGGGATGGAAAGGATTTTTCAATGTGCAAGTTGACGCGGAGAACGACGTTATCCAGGGTTCGATTGATGGTGTATCGAGTATATTCCGTTCAGCCATCATCCTCTTCGCGCATATTTTGTTCTTCGTTGGAGGAGGGATTTTGATTTTTAGGAAGAAGGATGTACTGTCTTAGAGGTTGACAGGGTTGACAGGGTTGACAAGTAAATAATTCACAATTTCGACTCCCATAAAAAAATAAAGAATGGGTCAATGAACAATTCACTGACCCATTCTTTATTTGTCGATCAAATGTCTGTGTTTCTACCTTGTCAACCCTGTCAACCTCGTCAACCTTGCCTCAGAAACCAAACTTCGTCACTCCCGGTGTTGCGATCGGATAGAATCCATCGGCTCCTGGTAATACTGGAGGAGTTGCATTCCATGCGTATTCTTTTGGTTGAAGGTCGATGCCACTGTTAAGTGTTTTATCCCATTCAACAACGCGGCCGGTATAAGTTGCCATACGACCAAGAATGGAAGTCATTGTACTCTTTGCACCATTTTCACCATCGGCGAATTTGAATTCGCCTTTAGCAATTGCTGCAAATAATTCATCATGCTCGGCCTGGTATGCATTGTTTTCTTTTGAACGATCGAATTGATAGAGCGTTTTGCCACTAAGGTCTTTAATATTCATCGCTCCGCAATTGATCTTTCCTTTTGTGCCAATGATCAATTCATCTACCTTACTCATTGTGCCTGGAATATGGCGGCATTGACTATTCAGGATTGAACCATCTGCATAGTGGAATTCAACATAGTGATGATCGAAGATCTCACCATGATCTTTTCCTTTCCGTACCTGTCTTCCACCCATACCCTGTGCTTTTACAGGATATCCACCCTTGAACCAGTTTACGACATCAATATTATGAATATGCTGTTCGCAGATATGATCGCCGCATAACCAAACAAAATAATACCAGTTGCGCATCTGGTATTCCATTTCAGTTTGACCATCTTTACGAGGATTTACCCACACACCATCATTATTCCACCATGCTTGCGCAGAAGTGATATCTCCGATAAGGTTTTTCCTGCTGAATAATTCGCGATAGCTGTTTTGATAATGTCTTTGCAATCCAACAACTACATTCAGTTTTTTCTGTTTTGCCAGTTCTGCCGCATCCAAAACTTTCTTTACTCCGGCAGGATCCGTAGCAACAGGTTTTTCCATGAAAACATGCTTGTTTTGTTTAATCGCTTCCTCAAAATGGATTGGACGGAAGCCGGGAGGAGTAGTGAGGATCACTACATCTGCTAAAGGAATCGCCTTAAGGTAACCATCGAAGCCGACGAATTTCCTTTCTTCTGGTACGTCGATGCTTTTTTTAACGTTACCTTTTTGCCTGGTCCATTCTGAAATATCTTCAGCATTCAAGATATTATAACACTTGTCAAGTCTATCCCGGAAAGCATCGGCCATTGCAACCAATTTTACGTTTTGTTTGCTAAGCAATGCCTCCAGGGCCGCACCTGTTCCGCGACCGCCACAACCGATCAACGCAACCTTAATCGTATCATCTGATCCTGAAAAGTAATTGGCAGCTTGTGAAATTGCAGGTGCTGCTATCAGACCACCAGCAATTAGCGAAGAGTTTCTTACGAAATCGCGACGGGATGTTTTTTTATTTTCCATAACCACTTATTGAGGTGAAATCCCGATGGAAGTATTTGTCGGGACTGAAATATTTTTTTTGATTGAAACCGGGTTTACAAGTTACGACTAAAGCATGAAGCTAAATTCATATTCTGATCATTTTTAATTTCCCAGGTATTTTTTATAAAATGCCTCGATCTCTTCTGGGGAAGGTTGTTGTAATGGCCTTACAATCCTGAATCCAACTGCTTCTGCATCCGTCAGCCACCATTTACTCTTGGGGATTTGTGGATCTCTTAAATTCCATGATGGATCAGACTTTGAACGGCTTGCGCAGCGAAGTGAAACAGCTTTGTCTGAGTAACCTCCACCTCTTACCGACTTTGGATAACGGGTTGCCGGCGGATTGGATGGATCCTTTGAGTTGGAAAGTCTGGTATAATAATTTTCTTCATATTGGTCCAATACCCATTCAGCAACATTGCCCAACATATCATACAAGCCCCATGCATTTTGTTTCTTCTGACCCGTTTTTTGGTATTTACCCCTGCTATTATCTGCGAACCATGCATAATCTTTCAATTGCTTAGGATCATCTCCGTAATAATAAGTAGTGTTTGTTCCTGCCCTGCAGGCATATTCCCATTCCGCTTCGGAAGGGAGCCGATAGAAGTGGCCGGTCTTCTGATATAACCATTTACAATACATCATCGCGGTATATTGTGACATGCTGTTCACGGGAAATCCACCTTCCTTACCCATTCCCCAACTTAGATCAATGTATTGTGGCGTTGGTCTTGTGACTGCATCAACCTGGGAGTTAACGCTCGTGTTCTCATCACCAAAGAATAAAAGGAATTCATCGTAAGTCACTTCATGAGATCCCATCCAGAATGCAGAGACCTGAACCTCTTGCTGAGGTCCTTCATCTTTCTTTCTTCCCTTTTCTGATTGGGGACTTCCGATCTTAAAATTTCCGGCTGCAATCGGCAGCATTTTGAATTTTACCGTAGAACCGGGAATTTTTTCTTCGTAGGCTGAGAAGTCATTTGTTGACTGTGAATTTCCCAAAAGAAATTGGAGGACGAATAATAAGAATAGACTGTACTTTTTCACCTGATCAGTTGTGGGTCGGGAAGATAGGAAAAAGGCTCGATACGACTGAATTCAATTTACGATTTGATGGTTTGATGGCTAGATTGTTAGATGGTTGGGTTAGTTAATAGTAAACCCAACAATCAAACAATATCAACAATCAAACCATTCAAATCGTAATTCGTAAATTGTATCCTCAACTCACTGTTTATGGACCGCAGACTATTCATGCAAAACTCAATTGGCGCCGGCGCGTCTTTATTGATACCCGCAGGTTTAATGGCCGGAAGAAAAACCAATTATCCTATTGCTGATAAGACTTTCAATCTTAATTATGCTTTTCACGATGGAATGTTTAAAGGTAATGGTGGAGATGATTTTATTGAACAGATAAAATTTGCGCATGGGAAAGGATTCCGTTCAATAGAAGATAATGGGATGATGTCGAGAACGGTGGATATGCAAAAAAAGATTGGTGATACACTCGCAAAGCTTGGGATGAAAATGGGTGTATTTGTGATCACCTCAGATAACTGGCATTGGAAAACATCACTTGCATCGGGAAAACAGGAATTTATTGACAGAATGATAAAGGATTGTAAAGAAGCCGTTGAAGTAGCGAAGCGTTGCAATGCAAAATGGATGACGGTTGTTCCCGGGAACTTTGACCGAAATCTTTCAATGGAGTATCAAACTTCGAATGTGATCAAAGCTTTGAGAATTGCCAGTGGTATCCTTGAACCGCATGGTTTGATAATGGTCCTTGAAGCTTTGAGTGATAATCCCGATCTCTTTCTTCGTTACAGCGATCAAACTTATATGATATGCAAGGCGGTGAACAGTCCGAGTTGCAAGATCCTTTTCGATATGTATCACATGCAAAGAAATGAAGGTGATATCATAAATAATATCAATAAGGCCTGGGATGAGATTGCGTATTTCCAGATAGGCGATAATCCGGGACGCAAAGAACCTACCACCGGAGAAATGAATTACAGGAATATTTTCAAGCATATCTACAACAAAGGATATCGAGATATTTTAGGTATGGAACACGGAAATGCAAAGCCTGGTAAAGAAGGGGAAATCGCATTGATTCAGGCATATAGGGAAAGTGATGCGTTTATGTAGCCCCGGAGATCATATTTACAAATCCTTTTAGAACTACCTATGATTACTTGAACGAAATTGCAGTTATGAGAAAGTTCTCGTTAATACTGGTCTGTTCTTTTTTATTATCCCCGGTTGTATCGTGTGCCCAGGATGCAATGGAATTGATCAAAAAGGTGAAGGCCAAGCTGGCAACGGTTAAGGATTATGAGGCAAAGGGTTCTATGAAGACAGATGTATCCTTCATGAAAATCCCCAAGGCAGGGGTAACCATCTTTTATAAGAATCCCAATAAATTCAAGGTCAAAAAAGACGATGGCATTTCGATAATGCCAAAGGGTGGAATAAGCGTAAACCTGAGTTCTCTTTTGGAACACGATAATTTCACTGCAGTTGCTGCCGGATCAACCACCTATCAGGACAAAATACTCACCGTAATTAAGTTATTGCCCCTGGATGAAAAATCCGAAGTCGTTGTATCAACTTTTTATATAGACGAAAAAGAATTATTGATACGAAAAACGACCACAACTACAAAGGATAACGGAACCTATGAGATGGAATTGGAATATGGTTCCTATGCTAAGTGGGGTTTGCCCGATAAAGTGACTCTTATCTTCACTACTAAAAATTATAAACTCCCGAAAGGCCTCGCTTTTGACTATGACAATGGCGAGAAATCGAAAACGGGGGGTGACAACGAAAATCAGAAAGGCCGGATCGAGATCAACTATTCCAAATACAACATCAATGTTGGAATTGCGGACTCAATATTCAATTGATAATTGTCAAAACGGACAAAATTTTCTCGAAAATTTACGGTTATCCATGCTAGGGGTTTTTCACCAGAACTGGTAAAATTACTAGTACGTCGAACTATTCAGTACCCTCATCGCCTAATTAGTTCCTTTTATCGAATACGGGGAAAATAATTAAGATTTATAGTCGTTTACAGGTAGATTTGACCCTGTTAAGTCGTTATCGACCCTAATCCAAAGCGTATGAAAACAAGGAATTTTACCCTATGCCTAACCTTTCAGAATTGTTCTAATTCTGTTTCTTTTTCCTCTCTGAAATGTGGGCTTTTTACAACGGCGAATGTTATAACTAACATTCCTGTTTGGGGTTTGCCGAAACTTTCGGCCCTCGGGTAATCCTTATGTTTTAACGTGCTTGAATAAAGGTCTTCAACGTAATTAAGCGGGTTTTACTAATCCAATTAAATGAAAAACCTGAACCCTTTATGAAACGATATCTACGATTAAGTATTTACTCAATGCTATTGCTGCTGATCCCGGCGGCAGTTACCATTTACATGAAGGGAAATGATGGCATAGCCTGGTTTGAATCTGAAGAACATGAAGAAGGAGAAGATGTACCAGGAATTTTGAGAGCAATGGATCTTTGGAGTGATATGCGTAGATACCCCAACACGCGCATGAATGCATCATCTTTTTCAGAAGCATTTGAAAAAACTAAAAGACAAATAGAAGTTCGAATGGGCGCTAATGGTACTGGTGGTGCTAACTCTATGACCGTCCCTCCATGGGCTCCACTCGGTCCAATGAATTTTGCGGGACGGGTTTTGTGTATAGGCTTTCACCCAACTGTGCAGAATACCATGTGGGTGGGCACAGCAGGTGGTGGTTTATGGAGAACAACTACCGGAGGAACTGGTGGACCAGGTGGTATCAACTGGACTTATATTCCAACCGGATTTCCGGTTTTAGCAGTTCCATCAATTGCTGTTCATCCTACAAATCCAAACATCATCTATATTGGTACAGGTGAAGTTTACAATAGTAATGCTGCTGCTGCAGGCGCAACTGGAGCCGGGCATATTCGTTTGTTCAGAGGTTCTTATGGAGTTGGAATTTTGAAAACAATTGATGGAGGAACAACCTGGACAAAGACGCTTGATTTTTCATATTCAAATCTTACCGGTGTGATGGATATGGTGATTGATCCGATAGATCCAAATATCGTTTATGCTGCAACGTCAGAAGGATTGTATCGTACTACAAACGGAGGAAGTTCATGGAACCTGATTCCTGGTGTTGGTGAAATGGCAATGGATTTACATTACAAACCAGGAAACCCAGCGGTGCTTTATGTGGGTTGCGGAAATTTCGCGACGCCAGGTAATGGAATTTATAAATCAACTAACGCCAATAATACTGGTGCGCCAACTTTTACAAAACTCACTACTGGCTTACCGGCAACAATAAGCGGAAAGATCTCTCTTTCGATAAGTGCAAACAATCCAAACAAGATCTACGCAAGTATCGGTGCTGATCCAAATGCAACCGGAGATCCGGAAGGACTTTGGGTATCTACCAATGAAGGAACGTCCTGGTCACAGCCTGGTGCAGGTAACATGATCGGAACACAAGGTTGGTACGCGCATGATATTCTTGCAACTCCCGGGGACGCGAATACAGTGTTTTGGGGTGAACTTGACGTCTATAGATCCACGAATGGCGGTACGACCAGCTTTACGCAAATAGCACAATGGAACGGTTGGGGAACTAATCCTGCAATCGGAACACTACAGGAAGGGACTAATACTTACGTTCATGCAGACGTCCATCGAATATATGCACATCCTTTATCTCCAACGTCAATCTATTTTTGTACAGATGGAGGTATTTTCAGAACCACCAATGGAGGGACAACCTTTCAAACGCTTAATGGTGGATTGATGACTGCGCAGATCTATGCAAACATGGCGATCTCCAAACAGGATAACAATTTCATGGTGGGAGGTCTTCAGGATAATGAAGGCTTCGTTTATATGGGAAGCGCGCAAATGCGCCGGATCCCAAGTCTTGGAGATGGATTCCATTGTGCAATCAATACAAGAGATGATGATACCTGTTATATCACCGGTTACTATATGAACATGAAACGTTCAGTTAACAGGTCTACCAGTTTTACAACGATGAATGATGCTGACATTGTGCTTGGTAGCCCACCTTCAGAAACTGTTTGTTTCAATACTCCAATGGTTGTAGCGCCTTCTAATCCGAATACCATGTATGCAGGTACTTACCGGATTAAGAAGTCAACAAACAGGGGAACTGCCTGGGTTAACCAAAGCGGTACGCTAAGTACAACTTCAACTGCGATCATTTATATCGCTGTTGCTCCTAGCAATGAAAATATTCTTTACGTATCTACAGCACCGTTTGGAGCTACAAGAAGCAGATTATTCAGAAGCGTAAATGGTGGTACAAACTTCACTGAGATCACCGGTACGCTCCCTGACAGATACTATTCTGAAATCGAAGTTGATCCAGTTGATCCA
Source organism: uncultured Chitinophagaceae bacterium (assembly GCA_963728145.1). Classification (GTDB taxonomy): domain Bacteria; phylum Bacteroidota; class Bacteroidia; order Chitinophagales; family Chitinophagaceae; genus CAVSJA01. Next base: position 613,278 of record CAVSJA010000002.1, read on the forward strand.
AACAGGATAGCGGTTACGCTTTCAGGTTTTGGTTCATCTCATGTATTTATGAGCGCCAATGGTGGAACAAACTGGTGTGATGTTAGTGCAGGTTTGCCTGACATTCCACATAACACAGTTATGTTCAACCCAAGTGTTCGTTCGAATATTTATGTAGGAAATGACCAGGGAATTTGGTATGCAACGGGAGTTACTATCGGAGCAATGGGTACCACAGCAACTCTTAACTGGACTCCATTCAATACTGGATTACAGGATGGGGTAATGGTAAGCGACCTCGTGCCAACAAATGATAACAGGATACGATTGGTAACCTATGGCCGTGGACTTTGGGAAAGACAATTTGAAGCAGTAGGAGGATTACCCGTTGTGATGAAATCCTTCGATGCATATGCAACTACCAGAGGAAATCAATTAAAATGGGAAATAACTGCTCAGCCTAATGTTGTGCGTTATGAAGTTGAATACAGCAAGGATGGTATGAATTTCACAAAGATTGGTAGTGTACCTGCCAAAATCGGTAATGGTACTATTAATTATGAATATTTACATGCGATAATCAACGATGGAGATGCATTCTATCGCCTTAAAACGGTTGACGCAGATGCTCAATTCACGTTCTCTGAAATAAAAGTGATAAAAGCAGTCAGAAATGCCGAAAGAATGAATGTATTCCCGAATCCAACAAGTGGTTTGTTCAAAATCACCATTCCAATTGGTAATTCGGGAATGACTAGTGTGCAGGTTTATGATAACAACGGAAAGTTATTGTTGAAGAAAAAGCTGGATGGTAAGGTAACAGAGTATTCGATGGATATCAGTCGATTCCCGACGGGAACTTACCAGGTCGTAGCAGAAGGATTGGTAATAAAATGGCAAACTAAAATTCTTAAAAAATAGATAACCCTTAATCCTTGAAAACAATATAATTCAAAACTTATGAAACCTTATGTAGGGCATACCAGAAACTTGAAGTTGACAGCCTTGTTGCTGTTGATGCAACTGGTATTTACAAATCTCAGTACAGCGCAAGCTCCTGATTGTGTATCGGGAAACGTTATGTATGGGATCTTCACCAACGTTGGTGGATCGGGAACTGCTGACAGTACCGATATCCGTCCAATTACTTATGCTACCGGCGCAGTCGGTGGCCTGATGGGTGGTGTCCGATACTGGATTAGAAAACAGATCGGCGGACCCTTTTACTATGGTGCATCCGCGATGGGCTTGAACCCGACTAATGGCCGTTTCTATATAAATACGCAAATGCCAACATCGGGTGGAGCTAAGGATCTTATCGCTATCAACACCGCAACCGGTACACAGACATTGATTGCAACTACACCAGGTTCGATGAACAATTTCCATATGGTGAAGATGGCCATTGCTCCATCTGGTCTTGGATATGCAATTGGCGTGCATCGCGATTCTACTGCCGCAGCGAATACTTTTAATCCGCTCATTCGCTTTTCAACTTGTGGGCCAACCCCTGTTCTCAACTGTGCTAATGGAACAGTTGTCATACTCGGATATTTGCCTAGTACTGCTTTGATGTATAAATGGGATTTATTTAATGGAGATATTGCCTTTGATGCGGTTGGTAACCTTTACTTCGCTACGGCAGCGTTTTGGAGAGTAAATGGATTAGGTAGATATACCGATGCACGTTTGTTCCGTATCAATGCAGCCGATATTCCTGCTATTGCTGGTGCCGGAACTATCCCAATGAGTCTTGTTGCGGAATACAATGGTCTGGACAGTACCGTTGTTAACGGTCTTACCTTTGATCCTGCCGGCAGCCTTTATATTTCTACAAGAAGGTTTTTGGGTGTTCAAGACGCCCCGCCACCGCCTTCAGTTTCGGAAGTATATACATCATGGACAATGGGATCATCTAATAATCTAGCAACTTTCGGTCCGGTGCCTGCTGGTAAATCAATGGGTGACCTTGCCGGATGTTATTTCCCCGCCATGGTACTTGCATTAAATGATTTAAAGCTTTCTGGTAAATATTCAGGCGGTCAATCCACGCTGAGATGGGAATCGCATAACAATAACAACGTGATCTATTACGAAATACAGCGAAGTGAAAATGGAGATGATTTTGAAACTATTGCCAGAGTGAACCCAATAAATGTAAGCCAGCCCAATCAGGCATATAGTTATAATGATGCAGATGCAGGTTCTGGAAGAAGATATTATCGCGTACGCCAGGCATTGGCTAATGGAGGAAAATTCTATAGCAACGTGGTCAACATAAATGTGAATGCAAAGATTACGCTGACAGGTAGGATAAGACCGAACCCGATTGAGTCATTCTTTGATGTAAACGTGAAACTAACTTCAACCGGTAGCGTCTTGGTCAGACTTATTGATCAAAACGGAAGAGTGGTATTGACGCAGCGATTTACCGGTACTGGTGGTGATAATAAATTCACCGTTAATAACCTTGCTAAATTGACCAAGGGAATTTACATCGCTGAAATATCTGTTGATGAAGATATCATCCGCGAAAAATTAATCAAGCAATAAGCAATAGACAATAAGCAAAGGCTATAGACACAAAAACTAATAAATAAAGAACCCCGGAACTCCGGGGTTTTTTTTATTCGATTATAAACTAATTTTTTTGTTTGCCAATTGCCAATTGCCAATTGCCTTATTGCCTATTGCCTATTGCTTATTGTCCGTCGTTCTCTTCAATCTTTTCATCCGTAGCGTTGGCCAATAAGACTGCAGTCATTTTTTTCAAAGGATTCTTATGGCTTTCGCGATAATCCTGTCTTCTTTCAATTATGTCGATGCATTCATAAATGGCAGCAAGGAAGGATGAAGCATCTGCCTTGTTTTTTCCTGCAATATCAAAGGCAGTTCCATGATCAGGTGAGGTTCTTATTGCGGGAATGCCGGCCGTAAAGTTCACCCCGTTTCCTAAGGCGAGAGATTTGAATGGAATCAGGCCCTGGTCGTGATACATGGCGAGAACAGCATCAAATTTTTCAAATTGTCTTCTGGCAAAGAATGCATCGGGACTATAGGGTCCCATTACAAGCATATTATGCTTGGCCTCTTTGACGGCAGGCTTGATAATCTCTTCCTCTTCCTTACCAATCAAACCTTCATCGCCGGCATGGGGATTTAGACCGAGTACCGCGATCTTTGGCTTATCGATTCTGAAATCCTTTATTAATGAATTGTTGAGGATATTCAGTTTGCTTAGAATGTTTTCCCTGGTAACATATTTTGCAGCTTCTGACAGAGGCACATGTTCGCTTACGAGGGCTACCCTGAAGTTCTGGGAAACCATCATCATAAGCACTTCATTCACTCCGAAGCAGTGTTTCAGATAAGGTGTGTGGCCGGTAAAATTAAAGTCTTGCGATTGCGTGTTTTTCTTATTAAGAGGGGCAGTGACCAATCCATGAATTTTATTTTCTTTCAATGCCTGCGCAGCAACCACTAACGATTTTACGGCATATCGGCCACCCGCTTCCGTTAGTTGACCTGGATTAATATTGACTTCTTCTTCCCAGATTTGGAAAATATTTACCTGTTTGATATTTACCCTGGTGAAGTCTTTTATGATCTGGTAATTGAAATTGACGTCTGATACCGATTTCCGGTAGAAATTTATCACCTTGTTTGAGCCGAAAATAATCGGTGTACACATTTCCAAAATCCGGTGATCTGAGAATATTTTGATGATCAGCTCAGGCCCAATGCCGTTCAGATCACCCAGGGTAATACCTATTAATGGTTTTTGTTGAGTCATTTCAAGTAATTCAAGCCTTAAAATTAGGGAGATTGTTTGGAGTTTGGTGTTTGGAGTTTGGCGTTGGGTTCCTGACATCAAGACTTTCGCAGTATGTAGCTAAAAGTTTTTTGAAGGAATTTGCGGCTAAACCACTCCGAACGCCAAACTCCAAACGCCAAACTCCAAACTCCAAACGCCTGAAGGTTTCCCCCTATGGGAATTTTCGATAAACGATTACTCTTATTGCATTTTCCGAATAAAAGTTAAACCTTTGTGCATCCTACGAGATCGAATTTTCAATTTGACCCTTAACAATAAATCCGAAACCGATGAAACCATGTTTCTTCAGTAATCTCGTTTGCTACTGTCAAACAATTGTAAGGGCAAGTATAATCAAGTGACATTTATTGTAATAAAAATGCATTATACCGGCATAAGTGTTTATGCAGATGTGATGTAAATGGTGAAACAAATCAAAAATTAATAGAGCAGGAAAGCGTTCTATCAGGCTCGTTATAATATCCGAACCGTATGAAAAAACCTTTACGTAAAACGATCTATTCTTCGCTTTGTCTATTGACACTGATTGGAGTTGTGGTTTTGTGCTCAAAGCTAAATTTCAATAAAGGCGAAGCCTGGTATGAATCTTCTGAAAGTGAAAAGGAAGAAGGAGAAGGTGTACCAGGGATTTTGAGAGCGATGGATCTGTGGAGTAATATGCGTACCTATCCTGACAAACGCATGAATGCTTCCTCCTTTAGCGAAGCATTTGAAAAAACTAAAAGACAGGTTGAAGTTCGAATGGGCATCAATGGTGCAAATGGCGCTTATTCGCCGGGAACTGCCCCATGGACGGCACTTGGCCCAATGAATTTTGCTGGCCGGGCATTGTGTATTGGATTTCATCCAACCCTTGCAAATACGATGTGGGTTGGAACTGCTGGCGGAGGACTATGGAAGACAACAACAGGGGGAACCGGCGGGCCGGGTGGAATCAGCTGGACTTATGTTCCAACTGGGTTTCCGGTATTGGCTGTACCATCAATCGCTGTTCATCCTACCGATCCCAATATTATTTATATCGGTACTGGTGAGGTTTACAATAGTAATGCTGCTTCTGCAGGTGCAACCGGAGCTGGTCATATTCGCCTGTTCAGGGGTTCTTACGGAGTTGGAGTTTTAAAAACAACTAACGGTGGAGCAACCTGGACAAAATCACTTGATTTTTCTTATTCGAATCTAACTGGTGTGATGGATATGGTAATCGATCCAGTCAATCCAAATATCGTATATGCAGCAACTTCAGAGGGCTTATACCGTACAAACGATGATGGCGCAAACTGGACATTGATACCTACAGTTGGAGAAATGGCAATGGATCTTCATTACAAGCCGGGTAACTCTGCAGTCCTTTATGTAGGCTGTGGTAATTTCAATACACCCGGAGCAGGTATTTATAAATCTACGAATGCAAATATTGCCGGCACTCCGACTTTCACCAAGTTCTTACCCGCATCCGGCTTGCCAGCCACTATAAGCGGAAAAATCTCATTGTCGATAAGTGCAAATAACCCTACTAAAGTTTATGCGAGTATTGGTGCAAACCCGGATGTTCCTGCTGACCCGGAGGGTCTATGGGTTTCCACGAATGAAGGAACATCATGGTCTCAACCTGGTGCAACCAATATGATTGGTACGCAAGGTTGGTATGCACATGATATTCTTGCCAGCCCCTCTGCTGCGAACACAGTTTATTGGGGTGAATTGGATCTCTATAAATCTACCAATGGCGGTACGTCCAACTTTACTAAAGTTTCAGTTTGGAATGGTTGGGGTACGAATCCGACGATCGGTTCATTGAATGAAGGATCTGCGACCTATGTTCATGCAGATATTCATCGCATTTATGCACATCCTTTAGCTCCAGCTACAATTTATATGTGTACCGATGGTGGTATTTTTAGAAGCACAGATGCAGCAGCGACATTCAATACATTGAATGGTGGATTGATGACTGCACAGATCTATGCGAATATGGCGATCTCCAAACAGGATCCCAATTTCATGGTGGGAGGTCTGCAGGACAACGAGGGGTTCGTTTACGCAGGACTTCCCAGGATGCGTCGTATTCCAAGTCTTGGAGATGGTTTTCATTGTGCGATCAATACCCGCGATGACGATACCTGTTATATCACCGGTTACTATATGAACATGAAGCGTTCACTCAACCGGTCTACCAGTTTTTCAGGAATCAATACAGGCGTAGCTTTTTTGAATAATCCTCCCACTGAAACGGTATGTTTCAATACACCAATGGTTGTAGCCCCATCCAATCCGACTACCATGTATGCAGGATCGTACCGGATAAAAAAATCACTTGATGGGGGATCATCATGGGCGAATGCAAGTGGCGCTTTGAGTACAACATCTACAGCGATCATTTATATCGCTGTTGCTCCTTCTAACGAAAATATTCTCTATGTATCCGTTGCGCCTTATGGCGGAGTAAGAAGCAAATTATTCAAGAGTACTAATGGTGGATCAAGCTTCACCGAGATCACCGGAACTCTACCTGATAGATATTATTCTGAGATCGAAGTTGATCCCGTAAACCCAAATCGTTTGGCCGTGACCCTTTCTGGTTTTGGTTCATCACATGTATTCATGAGTGCAAATGGTGGAACGAACTGGTGCGACGTTAGCGCCGGTTTGCCTGATGTTCCACATAATACAGTTATGTTCAATCCTAGTGTTCGTTCAAATATTTATGTAGGAAATGACCAGGGCGTTTGGTATGCAACAGGAGTTACGATCGGCGCGATGGGTGCTACTGCAACGTTGAACTGGACACCATATAATGATGGATTGAATGATGGTGTAATGGTAAGTGACCTGGTACCAACAACTGATAATAGAATCAGGTTGGTGACCTATGGCCGTGGGTTATGGGAAAGACAATTTGAAGCTGTAGGTGGATTGCCTGTAGTAATGAAATCCTTCGATGCATTTGCAACAGAAAGAGGAAATCAATTGAAATGGGAAATCACCAACCAGAAAAATGTTTCAAAGTATGAAGTTGAATATAGCACTGATGGTATAACATTCGTTAAGATCGGATCGGTGCCTGCTAAGTCAGGTGATGTCAATACTTATGAGTATCTGCATAGCCTCATTAGTGAACAGGATGCTTTTTACCGGATAAAAATAGTGGACCTGGATGGTCAGTTTAATTACTCCGAAGTAGAGGTAGTTAAGGGTGAAAAGAAAGTGTATCAGCTAACTGCATTTCCGAATCCTACATCTGGAAACTTCAGAGTAAAGATTCCCGCTGGTTATTCCGGAATGCAAAGCCTGCAGATCTATGACAATGCCGGTAAGCTATTGTTGTTGAAAAAAGTAGAAGCAATGGTAACTGAAATGCCGGTTGATATCAGCAGATTCCCGAGAGGAACCTACCAGGTAGTAGTTGAAGGAACCAGTACAAGATGGAACACAAGAATTATTAAGCGATAAAATGGATTGTTCTTGGAAAAAATTTTAATCTAAATCTCATGAAACGTTTTTACAGGATGAACCAGAAAACTTTCCGCATAACAGCGCTGCTGTTGATTGCCCTGTTTTCAATAAGCAGCGCAATCGCGCAGATTCCAGATTGCTTAAGCGGTACCGTGATGTATGGAGTTTTCACCAATTTGAATGGTTCGGGCTTCAATGACAGTACGGAGATCCGCCCAATTGACTATGCTACTGGTGCAGTAGGTCCATTGGTCGGGAACAGAAAATACCACATCTTCAGAAATGTTGGCGGTACCAATTTTTATGGCGCTTCTGCAATGGGAGTGGATGGGCTGACAAATCGGTTTTATGTCAATACCCAAATGCCCAGCGGCGGTGGAGGAAAGGATATTATTACCATCAATCCGGTAACAGGAGCGATAACGATAATCGCATCCATGCCTTCATCGTTGAATGCATACCATTTTGTTAAGATGGCCATATCGCCTAGCGGTGTCGGATATGCGATTGGAGTTCATAGGGATTCTACAACTTCAGCTACGACATTTAATCCTTTAATACGGTTTAGTACCTGTGGACTGAGTCCAACTGCAGGCTGTGCCACCGCTTCCGTTACTCTGCTTGGATACTTACCTGGTACAGGCTTGATGCGGAAATGGTTATTATTTAATGGAGATATAAGCTTTGATGCAGCTGGAAATCTGTATTTCATAACGGCAGCATTTGGAAGAGTAGGCGGAATTGGCCGATATACCGATTCAAGACTATTTAGAACAAATGCTACGGACATACCTGTTGTTGGAGGAACGGGTACAATTCCGATGAGCCTCGTGTCAGAATATGATATGCTTGATAGCACGGTGGTTAATGGTATTGCGTTCGACCCCGCCGGTCAGATGTATTTTTCTACAAGAAGATTTTTAGGTGTACAGACATCTCCGGCAGGTCCATCTGTTTCAGAAATATATGTGAGCCCAACTCTCGGAACTGCCTCGGTGATACCTGGTTTTGGTCCCCTTACTACTAATTTTTCTGTTGGAGACCTGGGAAGCTGTTATTTTCCGACTGCTACTCTTGAAAGCAATCTTGCGAGGTTAAGTGGTAAGTATATAGCAGGAGCATCGAACCTGAATTGGAACGTAATGAATAATACGCAGATCCAGTACTTCGAAATCGAGAGAAGTGAGGATGGAAACAATTTCGAGACTATTGCCAAACTGTATCCAACTAACACCACACAATCGTCCATGAAATATTCCTACAATGACCCGAATAGTGAAACCGGAAGGAAATTTTACAGGATTCGGGAAGTGATGTCAAGTGGAATAAAATATTATAGCAATGTAATTAGTCTCAATATCAATTCAAGGATCGCGTTTAATGTAAAGCCAAAACCAAATCCATTTATTAGTAGTCTTGAACTTGACTTTCACCTTGAATCAAACAGTGCTGTTCTTATACATTTGATTGATCAAAGTGGAAGAGTAGTTAAGCAACAGAGATTTGCTGGCAACCGAGGTGATAATAGGATCACCGTTTCAAATCTTTCATCTCTTGCAAAAGGAATTTATTCTATTGAGTTGAGAGTTGATGGGCAGGTCATTCGCGAAAAGCTAGTTAAACAGTAGCCCTATATAACGTTTCAAGGTAAAAGGTCCGCAAAGCGGGCCTTTTTTTTACTCTCTTTAGTATTGGATCAACTTCAGAATAAGGTGCATTGTAATTCCTCTGTACATTTGCCAAAATGTACACTTTAAAGAAATCGCTTGGACAGCACTTTCTTCGTGACGAAAACATTTCCCGCAAGATTGTTCATGCCCTGAGCGAACATCCTTTTCAACAGTTGCTTGAAATTGGGCCGGGTGGTGGCGCCTTGACAAAACATCTGTTAAATCTGCCTGGAATTAGCTTTAAATGCGTTGAACTGGACGAAGAAAAAGTAAATTGGCTTCTCAGCGAGTTCCCACAATTAAAAGGGAGGATCATACACCAGAGCTTTCTGGATATGGAACAACCCTTCGATGAAAACTTTACCATCGTAGGCAATTTTCCCTATAATATTTCTACCCAAATCGTATTTAAGGTCCTGGAATGGAAAGACTGTGTTGAATGCATGGTTGGCATGTTTCAGAAAGAAGTAGCACAGCGAATCGCGGCCAAAGCTGGAAATAAGACTTATGGAATTCTAAGCGTATTGGTACAGGCATTCTTTCAAGTGGAGTATTTATTTGAAGTGGGTGAGAAATCTTTCAACCCGCCTCCAAAGGTCAAAAGCGCTGTTATCCGTTTTCGCCCAAGGACGGTTGCGATAGCAATGAAAAGCGAAAAGGCATTTTTTCAATTGGTAAAAGCAGCGTTTAATCAAAGAAGGAAGACTTTACGGAATGCAGTAAGGTCTCTATTTGATACAGAGATCTTAAAGGATCCAATATTTGATAAAAGGGCAGAACAATTAAGTATTGAAGATTTTGCCAGATTAAGTTTTCAGATGAAATAGAAAGGAATCATGAGAACAGTTATTATCACCGCGAAGGCACATGAGTATCTTATCAGCCAATTGGAGCAGAGAGGACTCCGGGTTGAATATGCTCCGCAGATCAGCTACGACGAACTATATTCCAAGATGAATAGTGTGGAAGGCCTGGTCGTTACCACCAGGGTAAAGATTGATAAAAACATTATTGACAATGCGCCGAACCTGAAATGGATCGGCAGGCTTGGAAGTGGAATGGAATTGATAGATGTAGATTATGCGGAAAGTAAAGGGATAAAATGCCTGAGCAGCCCGGAGGGAAACCGGAATGCCGTTGCTGAACATGCTTTGGCGATGCTGCTCGGTCTAATGAATAAGATCAACCATAGTATGAAGGAAGTGAAGGAAGGAAGTTGGCTGAGGGAAGAAAACAGAGGAATTGAGCTAAGTGGAAAAACGGTTGGACTTATCGGTTATGGGAATACAGGTAGTAGTTTCGCTAAATTGCTTTCTTCATTTAATGTGACAATACTCGCTTACGATAAATACAAATTTGGATTTGGCAAGGGGAGTATAAAGGAAGCGAGCCCCGAGCAATTGGCAAGATATGCGGAGGTGATCAGTCTGCATGTGCCGTTGACGGAAGAGACCTTTCATCTTGCCAGTGATTCTTTTTTCAATGCGTTACAGAGAAAGCCTTATTTCATAAATACTTCGAGAGGAAAGGTACAGGACACTGCCGCCATCATTCGTGCGCTTCAATCAGGCAAGATCGCTGGTGCAGCAATGGATGTTTTGGAAAACGAAAAACTGGAATCCTATACCTCCGCAGAAAAAGAACAGCTCGAATGGCTATTGCAACAACCTAACGTGATCGTTACTCCGCATATCGCGGGTTATAGTGCAGAGGCATTTTATAGAATGAGTGAGGTGTTGCTGATGAAGCTAGGGATTTAAGGATTGCATTGTTTAACTGTTTGGTGGTTTGATTGTTGGGCTTACTATTCATGAACCCAACAATCAAACAATCCAACCATCAAGCAATACTATAATCTCGTGTTAAGATCGAATAAGTTCGTCTTCATTTCACATTTTATTGCAACAAGAGATTTTCTTATTTAGGAAATTAGGAGAAACCTTTTTGTTATGAAAAGATATTTACTCCTCCTTTCAATTCTTTCATTATTCTTATCGGGTTGTACCAGGTGGTTTAACCAGGAAGACCGATTGCTTGGTAGCTGGAAACTTGCTGCGGCAGAAAAGAAGCGGATATTTAACCGCAACCCGATAGAAACCGGATATGAATCCGGAATTTTTTCTTTTTATGATAATGGACAGGCTCGGTATACTGACGGATCGCTTCAAATGGAAGGCAGTTGGCAACTTCGTTATATCAGCAACCCCGCCTATGATATTAATGGAAATTATAGCTCGAACAGCCGAACTGTGCTCACCCTCAACCTGGTAAATTTTCAATCGAATAAGGTATTAAACCTTGCATTTGATGAGTGTCGTTTCAATAACCGGGATAGGTTCATTGCTGAATACGAAACACTTAGCTATCAATACCGTTATATTTTTGAGCGGTATTAAAAGCATTATATTTTGAAAATAAGTTCTACTTTTGAGGATATAAATACTGCAACGCTTCAGTACCAGCTGGGGCGTTGTTATTTTTTTCTGTTTGTGAATCAATGATACCTGTTCCAGGTAAAAAATGGAGGTTATGACTAACGGAATTCTCTATGTAACGAAGGACACTCTCGACAAGATGAAGTCGGAGCTCCAACACATGCGTGCTGTGGACAGGCCTGCTGCATCCCGTGCAATTGCCGAGGCAAGAGAAAAAGGTGACCTGAAAGAAAATGCAGAATATGATGCTGCAAAGGAAAGCCAGGGCATACTTGAAGCGAAGATCAAAAAGCTGGAAAGTGATATTGCTACCGCCAGGATACTAGATGAAAATTCCGTTGATACAAGCAAGGTTTCCTTGTTAACGAAAGTTACTGTCACCAATCTGAATACAAAAAAACAGCAAACTTACCAGATCGTTTCGGAAAAAGAAGCAGACCTCAAAATTGGTAAGATCTCGGTTAATTCACCGATCGGAAATGGATTATTGGGCAAGGTAGTGGGAGATGTCGCCGAAGTGCAGGTGCCGGCTGGGATGTTGAAATTCAAGATTGAGAACATCACCATATAATCTTCGCGCTAATTTAACTCATGACCATTTTTTCAAAAATCATCAAAGGAGAAATTCCCTCATATAAGATTGCAGAGAATGAGAAATTTTTTGCATTTCTGGATATCTTTCCATTGGTTGAAGGCCATACACTCGTAATACCAAAAATTGAGGTGGATAAGTTCTTCGATGTACCTGATGAGTATTTGTCGGAGATGTTGGTATTCGCGAAACCAATTGCACATGCGATTGAAAAATCGTTTAAGTGCGATCGCTGCGGTATTTCGGTGATCGGACTCGAAGTCCCACACGCCCATCTTCACCTTGTTCCGATTAACGGAATCAATGACCTCAATTTCACCCGCGGAAAAATGAAGGTAACGCCGGAGAAATTGAAAATTGCGCAGGAGAAGATTTTATCTAATTTATAGGTACACAAGTAGAAATTTTTTTCTGCCACGGAAGACACGGATTACACGGAGATAGAGAGGATATTTTTGGTTTAGAAATTTGTTACTGCATTAACATTATCGCCGCCATAGTTTCAATTCCTTCCCATAGAAATCGGATTAATACATTTTCATTTTCTGCATGTTGGTTATTGTCGTAATTGACAACAGGAACGGAGACGAGTTTAGCGCCTAGTTTTTCTTCGAACACAATTAAGGGAAGACTTCCACCGGCAGAAGGTAGAAGGACTACAGGATAGTCAACTGTAGATTGAACCGCTTTTATTACCTGTTGTGCAATTGGAAGATCGATTGGCGTTCTTTGCGCATTATAGCCTACTCCCGAATTGATGCGTATGATTTTCGGATGTTTTAATCTTTCATCATCAGTTGGGTCCCGATCAAGGACTTTATATCCTTTAGATTCGATATAACGGATGACTTTGTTTATCTGTCGTTGTACATCATTGCCCAATACAAGTCTCAGATCAATTGCGGCTTCTGCTTTTGTAGGAATAATATTTGCGGACATTGCTCCTACATTGGCGCTATGAATGCCATTAATATTCAATGTGGGCAAATGTAGCAGCTCGAGAAATGATTGTCCATTGCCTTCCGGTTGGGCAATGCCCAGTTCTTTTTGCAGGGTTCCGGCGATATCCGGAATACGTGCGAGTGCTTGTTTTTCGGATGTTGATAAGGGAATGACATCTTCATAAAATCCGGGAATTACTACTTTGCCTGTACTGTCTTTCATGCCCGCCAGTAATTCCACCAACATTCTTGCAGGATTAGGCGCCCAATTGCCGTAGTTGCCACTATGCAATGGTCTTTTTGGACCAAATACCGTAAGGGCAAGATTAACATCGCCACGAACTCCAAACTGGACCAACTTTCTACCCGAAACATGTCTCGGGCCATCTGCAATGATCCAGATATCGGCGATCAGTTTCGATTTATGTTTTTCAAAAATTTCCGCAATATGGGTTGAGCCCAATTCTTCCTCGCCTTCAAAAAAGAAAATGATATTATTAGTTAGAGGGATTTTGCTGGAAACAAGTGCTTCATAGGCATTAAGAATTGTCATTACTCCCGCCTTATCATCGGCACTACCACGGCCGGATAAGCGCCATTGTGGGTTGATAGGAGAACCAGGAGAATGATTAACTATTTTTCCACCTCTTTCAACCGGATCAGTAAGGAAAACCGGTTCAAATGGTTTTAATCCGTTTGCCCATTGGTCTGGATTGACAGGTTGGCCATCGTAATGTGCATACAATGCGATTGTCCTTTTTGCCCCGGGAACTTTGACGATTCCATAAACAGCCGGAGTAACGTTTGGGCTGATCGCGTCGAGTAGTTCTGCCTGGATACCTTTCTTGCGCATCATATCCAGAATAAAGGAAGCATTGCGAAGAATATTGGTCGTATCCCGGGTCACATTGGGTATGGCTACAAATTCTTTGTATTCCTCAATGATCCTTGCTTCATTTTTCTGCCAAAATTCACGCACTTTGGTTGTTGCATTTTGTGAAAATACAGGCGCGGAATACAAAAAGATTATCAGAAGCATTATAGCTTTGGAAAGACGGAACATACGAATCAAGTTTCGATTATTATTTTACACGGTGGCCATTCTTCGCAATAAAATCACTCCAACCATTTAATTTCTTTTCATTCGATTTAATTGGACTCGCGTCCTGGAAATGATGGCAGACTGCTACAGCAAGTGCGTCGGAAGCGTCCAGGTATTTTAAGGTGGATGTTTTAAGGAGCATGATCTGTTGAAGCATTTTCCAAACCTGTTCTTTATCGGCGTTGCCATTACCGGTTATGGATTGCTTTACTTTCTTTGGAGAATACTCGAAAACTTCCAACCCTGCATGCATAGCTGCGGCAATAGCTACTCCCTGGGCCCTTCCCAATTTGAGCATGCTTTGAATATTTTTTCCAAAAAAGGGAGCTTCTACCGCGAAACAATCTGGCTTATGTTCCCCAATAAGAAGGGTTATTTTTTCGTGGATGAGTTGGAGCCGATGATAGTTATTTTTTTTGGAGCTGAGTTTGAGGACGTTCATGTCGAGTAAGCGAATCTGCCTGTTCTCGACTGAAATAATGCTATACCCCATCAACAAGGTTCCAGGATCGACGCCTAAAATTATTTTAGCTGTCTGTGGCAATTAGAGGTGGATTCGATTATTTTGTACAATTATTTGGGCTCGCTGAACAAAAATATCAAAATCTTCATCAATTATGTCCTGGGTCCACTGGTCTTTTGCCTGTTGATCTATTCAATTTATCGCCAGATTCAGCGGCAGCCCGATTGGAAACAATCTCTCGAGCAAATAAAAAGAGCATTTGATTCTGCCGCTTTGGGAAAGTTATTAGCTGTATTTGGACTAATGTTCGTCAATTGGGGTATCGAGGCAAGGAAATGGCAGGTTGTCATTCGCCATTTACAGCCGATAAGTTTCTTTCGTTCATTCAAGGCAACATTCAGCGGAACTACCCTAGCATTCTTTACTCCCAACCGGATGGGCGAATATGTGGGCAGGGTTTGGTTTATCGATCCCGGAAACCGGATAAAGGCAGTTTCGCTTACCATTGTGAGCAGCATGGGACAATTGCTGGTTACCCTGGTAATAGGGATTGCAGGATTGATCTATATCAGGTCGATTGTGGCGGGCATAGGAGAGGATGAATCAGTTATATTCTGGATAAATGCGGTATTATACCCTTCCCTGGTGGGGGGGATTGTTTTAACATTACTTTATTTCAGGCTGGCCTGGCTGGTAAAATGGATTGAAAAGATCCCCCGCATCGATAAATACGTGAACCACATCAGAGTTTTAGATAATTTTAACGCAACTATCCTCCTCCGCATATTGTCATTAAGTTTAACCCGTTATCTCGTTTTTATCGCACAATATTATTTGCTTTTTCAGGTTTTTGATGTTCGATTAAGCGTTCAAGAGGTATTCTGGTCTATCAGTGTGGTGTTTCTGGTCTTGGCAATTGTACCGACTATAGCCTTGTTAACGGAGCTCGGTGTTCGGTGGAAAGTGAGTCTTGAACTGGTACAATTATTTAGCAATAATATGGTGGGGATACTAGCCACATCCCTTACGATTTGGATTATCAATTTAGTAATCCCGGCATTGATCGGTAGTTTATTAATTTTGAATGTGAAGTTTTTCAGGAATAAAGAAAACAATCTAAAAAAAATCAAACCCCGGCTTTAGGAAAGCACCGGCAATTAATAGAAAGAATCCATACATGAAACTTTTGAGGTCCTTTTTACTTGCAACTTCTGCTTTTGGTTTCCCTTTTCAGACTGGCGAGGATGTCTCCTGCGCGATGAGAAATAATTCCTTCCAGGCAGGGGAGTCCGTAACCTATAAAGTATTCTATTCCCTCGTTGCGAATATTGGGGCCGGGGAAGTAACTTTTACCACCACGCTGGAAACACTAAATAACAAACCGGTGTATCATATGGTGGGCGATGGGAAAACGTATAGCTTCTACGATAAGATTTTTAAAGTGCGGGATAAATATGAATCATATATTGACACCGCAACCCTTCAGCCGTACAAATTTGTGCGGAATGTGTACGAAGG
This sequence comes from uncultured Chitinophagaceae bacterium, assembly GCA_963728145.1. Lineage (GTDB taxonomy): Bacteria > Bacteroidota > Bacteroidia > Chitinophagales > Chitinophagaceae > CAVSJA01. The sequence goes on from CAVSJA010000002.1 coordinate 629,269, forward strand.
GGGTTACAAAAAATACGAGAGCATTGCGTTTAATAAAACTACCAACACCGCCGTAACGAATGACGGCGTTTACAAAACTCCTCCCTGCATCCAGGATGTTTTGAGCTCTATCTATTACGCCAGGAATATCGAATTTGACAAATACAAGGCGGGAGATAAGATCCCTTTTTCAATCTTCCTCGATAACGAAGTATACGATCTTTATATCCGCTATCTCGGAAAAGAAACCATAAAAACAAAATACGGGAAATTTAAGGCCATCAAATTCAAACCGCTGTTGATCAAAGGAACATTGTTTGAAGGTGGAGAAAAAATGAATGTCTGGGTAACTGATGATAAAAACCGTATTCCTGTTCGCATTGAAAGCCCGATAACAGTGGGTAGTGTTAAGGTTGATCTGATTGGACACCGTAACCTCAGGTATCCATTATCGTCATTGGTAAGTCTTCGTTGATCAGAGCTCCGATATTTTAAACAAATCCTTTTGTCTTACCCCTTTTTCTGTATGCTGAAGCGAACAACATTCATTATTCCGATCGTGTTCAAAAAATAACACGTAATCTTTTTCCACAGCTTCTTTTAAGAAAGATTTTTTTTCCTGCAATGTTGTAAGGGGGAACATATCGTAGGCCATCACGTAGGGAAGGGGTAGATGTGCAAGAGATGGCATCAGGTCGGCCATGTACACCAATGTTTTTCCATTGTAATTTATTTGAGGGAGCATCATTGCGTCGGTATGGCCATTTGCCATTCTAACCTGGATATTCTCTATAAAGGGAACAATTGTTGAGCCTGATGGAGTTGAAATGAATTTCAACTGACCGCTTTCCTGTATTGGAAAGATATTTTCTTTAAGAAAGGAAGCTTTTTCGCGGTCATTGGGTTCTGTCGCCCATTTCCAATGCCTTTCATTACTCCAATAAGTGGCGTTCTTAAATGCAGGAATCAGCTTATCTCCTTCTTTGTCGATACTCCCGCCGCAATGATCGAAGTGCAAATGAGTGAGAAAAACATCAGTGACCTCATTTTTGCTAAATCCAGCTTTTTTAAGCGATTTATCAAGAGAGTCGTCGCCGTGCAGGTAATAGTGGCTGAAGAATTTAGCTTCCTGTTTATTTCCAATTCCATTATCTACAAGTATTAACCTGTCGCCATCTTCAATCAATAAGCATCGAAGCGCCCAGGAGCATAGGTTATTGTCATCAGCGGGATTGAGTTTGTTCCAGATCGATTTGGGTACAACTCCGAACATGGCGCCTCCATCCAATTTGAAAAAGCCCGTGTCAATGGAATATAGTCTCATGAGTTAAGATAAAGCCGGTTTTCTTTGCTTTGCCGAAGTTAATAACAACCAAATAAGTCCGAGTACGAAGAATATGATCAATGCCAAAATCGAATTTCTCATATTCCCTGTTATCCCTTCGATAAATCCAAACGCAAACAAGCCGATTACGATTGCCAGTTTTTCCGTGACATCATAAAAACTGAAGAAAGAGGTTGTGTCCTTTGTTTCGGGCATTAGTTTGGAATAAGTCGAACGGCTTAGAGATTGTATACCACCCATCACCAATCCAACCAATGCTGCAAGAATATAAAAATGAATTTCTGTTGTGATAAAATATCCGGTAATACAAACTCCAACCCACAATACGACGGTAAAGATGAGCACGCGAATATTGCCATGTTTTTCTGAAAGCCTAGACATCATAATTGCTCCAATGATCGCCACCAATTGAATGATCACAGCTGTTATGATTAACCGGTCATCAGGTAGTTTGAGAATTTTAATCCCAAAGTCAATTGCAACGAGCATTACCGTTTGTACTCCCATGCTATAAAAGAAGAAAGCAGTTAGAAAACGTTTCAGCACTGGCATTTGAATGAGTTGGTTCCAAACCAGCTTCAATTCGTGAAATCCATTCACCAGCACGTGCTTCTTTAGTTTACGTTCCGATTTTTGACTAATAGGAAGTACATTAAAAGGTATCTGCGCAAAACCAATCCACCATAGACCGACAAGAAGGAAAGTTATTTTAAGCGCCAGGCCTTGATCATCCATAAGCATTACTAGCGCAAATCCTACCATTTGCATTAGCACGCTTCCAATATACCCGAATGTATATCCCTTTGCGCTGATACGGTCCCGATCTGCTTCAGCGGCAATATCGGGCAGATAGGAATTGTAAAAAACCTGCGAACCATAAAAGCCAATTCCCGCAAACATGAAACACATCAATCCCAATGTCACATTGTTTTTATCAAATAAGAACATCAGCGAACATGCCGCAGCACCCATATAACAAAAGAAGCGCATGAAGTTCTTCTTATTACCCTTGTAGTCCGCGATGGAAGATAAGATGGGAGAGAAAATTGCGATTAAAAGAAATCCGAATGCGAGTACATAATTCTTCAATTCGGTATTGACAAAATTTCTTCCCAGGAATGGAACGCCATTTGGAAAATTTTCGGTTGAAGTAACAGCAGCATAATAAGCCGGAAAGAAAGTGGTTGTAATAACCAGGTTGTAAACGGAATTGGCCCAATCGTACATGGCCCATCCGGTAACAACTTTTTTGGGGCAGTTTGCATGGTTTGGGAGCTTTACTAATCAGTGATTGTTGAAAATACAAAGAATTCTTCAGGCTTTGTTTATTTACCGATATACCCTGTAAAGATCAGGATGAACAAGATTATTCCTGCAATGATCCTGTACCATCCGAATAACTTAAAACCATGTTTCTGTAAAAATGAAATAAAGAATTTTATCGCGAGTACGGCAACGACGAAGGCTACGAGATTTCCTACAAGGAGCAATTGAACATGATCCGACGTAAACGATTTATATCCTTTTAGCAATTTGTATCCTGTAGCGGCACACATCGTTGGAACGGCGAGGTAGAAAGAGAATTCTGCAGCAAGTTTCCTGGTGAGTTTTTGCTGCATGCCACCAATAATTGATGCAGCGCTTCGGCTTACTCCGGGGATCATTGCAAGACATTGCCAGATACCGATGATGAATGCTTTTTTATTACTGATTTCCTCCTCGGCTTTTAATACCCGGGAATTCACTTCGACTTCTAATGCGGGATTAAATAATTTGTCAATAAACAATAAAACGATACCGCCCAATAGCATCGTTATTGCAACTGTTGTCGGACTTTCGAGTAAGGAATCAATCTTATCAGAAAAAAGTAAACCCAGGCCAATTGCTGGTAATACTGCGATTATGAGTTTGAGATAAAACTGCCAACGTTTGAAGTCAAAGAATTTCTTCCAATACAATACGACTACTGCAAGAATAGCACCCAATTGAATTGCAACAGTAAAAAGTTTGGTGAATTCATCCTGGGTTGAAACTCCAATCAATTCCTCTGTTATTATCATGTGTCCTGTTGAAGAGATCGGCAGGTATTCGGTTATTCCTTCAACGATCGCTATGATAATGGCCTGGAATAAACTCATGCAGTAATTAAAATTGGAAGAATGGTTTTTCTATCGGATTTGCAGATTAGCTTTTTGGTTTTCTGAAGATGGCGAAGATCTCCATTCCTAGCCCAATCAAAATAAGTATTGGCGCTACGGTGATTCTCATGGTACTGTAGACCTCTTCTTTTTTGAAGACATTAGGGTCGTCGCTTTTTCCGCCGGCCATAAGTATAAACCCTAATGCCACGACGGCAATACCCCCGATCATCCACATATAATTTTCTCTTCCAAAGAGTTTGTTCGGGGTTGTGTTAGCCTGTTTTTTTTCCGCCATGCGTTTTAATTGAGGGCTGCAATATACAAAAGGAATTAATAAAGGTCGTCCAGCTTCATTTTAAGGTATTTGACCACACTGCGATGAGTGCTGAACATACTGATCCCTATGCCAAGTATGATTAATACCAGGAAGATCAGGACGAGTTTACTGTTATCGCGTAAGTCGGGCAAGTAAGGGATCATGCTTTCAAAAAACAGGATTACGGCATAGATTAGGATTATTGCTATCAGCGCAGCGATCGCTCCATTGATAATGGCTCGAAGATTCATTGGTCTTGCTATAAAGCTTCTCGTAGCGCCAACCATTTGCATAGTCTTAATCAAAAACCTGTTACTGTACATCGCCAACTTTATAGTATTATCGATCAGGATTATCGACATCAATGAAAATATTGAGGCGAGGATGATCAATCCAACCAGGATCCATTTCATTACTGGTCCCATTTTCTCGACCAGGGCTGCCGGATATTGTACCGATTCCACAGTCATAGATTGTTGTTCCAGATCGGCTTTTATTTGAGCCAGCGTATCCTTGTGTACATAATTACTCTTAAGGTTGAAATCGATCGATTCCGGAAGCGGGTTTTCCGTTACCAATGCGTCAAAATCCGACTTCTCCGTGCCAAGCCATTTTTCTTTCGCTTTCTCTTTGTCTATATATTCAATCTTATTCGCGTAGGGTCGCGTGGAGATATAACCCATCATTGCGTCAATATCGGGTTTGGTAGCAGTTTTCCTAAGATAAACCTGGACCTGAACTTCTTCCTTTAACTGTTTAAGATATTGATTAGCATTAAGGAATAACCAGCCGAAGATCCCAACAAAGAAGAGCACTATGCTGACGCCAAGGATGGCCATAAAGTAGGATGGTTTTGATCGTTTAGCCGAAGCTTTACCGATTTGAGACATGGGTGGTAGATTTTTCGGGTTAGATTGAACCGGCGCAAAAATAGCAGATTTAGAGCGGTAATCCGTATTTTTGTTCTCCATCTAACGATTGTAATCGGCTGATATTTTGGTAATTGCCGGAAAATGTTAGAGAGCGAAAGTTTTTATCGCTTCTTTCACATTTAACTGGCGCATCAGCTTTTTAATCGGCCCCACCTGGCTGAAACGATCCCTTTCCTTGATGAGTTTCTATTTGAACCTGGATCCGTAAAGATTCCGGATTTGGAAGAAAAGTATAATTGAAGGGATGGTTTATAAAATGATTTAAACGAAATGGAATATAATTTCTCGGCGATAGAAAAAAAGTGGCAGGAATACTGGAAGGATAATCATACTTATAAGGTTAACAATGATTCTTCCAAACCTAAGTATTATGTGCTGGATATGTTTCCCTATCCAAGTGGCGCAGGATTGCATGTAGGACATCCGCTTGGTTATATTGCCAGCGATATCTATTCAAGATATAAGCGGCTAAAGGGGTTCAATGTATTGCATCCGATGGGTTATGATGCGTTTGGTTTGCCTGCCGAACAATATGCAATTGACCATGGCATTCATCCTGCAATTTCAACAGAAGATAATATCAATACATTCAGAGCTCAATTAGATAATATTGGATTCAGTTTCGATTGGAGCCGCGAAGTACGCACCTGTGATCCGAAATATTATAAATGGACCCAATGGATCTTTCTTCAAATATTCGATAGCTGGTTCAACCGAAAAAAATCCAAAGCTGAACGAATTTCAGAATTGATAAAAATACTTGAGAAAGACGGGAATGCCAGCCACGAGTTTCCCAATTTGAAATTTGAATGGGCTTCTGGGAAACGAAACTTCTCAGCTGCAGATTGGAAAGGATTCGATGAAACAACGAAGCAGGAAATACTAATGCAGTACAGGTTGGCTTATCTCGCTTATACTGATGTTAACTGGTGCGAAGCTTTAGGAACAGTGCTGGCAAATGACGAAGTTGTGAATGGGGTTAGTGAAAGAGGAGGATTTCCGGTTGTAAAAAGAAAGATGAGGCAATGGAGTCTTCGTATCACCGAATATGCGGAGCGATTACTCGACGGACTGAATGAAATTGATTTCAGCGATTCTTTAAAAGAGATCCAACGTAACTGGATTGGAAAGAGTAATGGCGCTGAAATCGATTTTCCTATTAAGAGTGAAAAGAATAGTGTTAAGTCTTTAAAGGTATTTACCACGCGCCCTGATACGATTTTTGGTGTCGACTTCATGGTGGTCGCGCCGGAGCACGAGATCGTAAAAGAAATTACTTCCGAAGCACAACAAAAATCAATAGACGAATACTTACAATACGTCCAAAGCCGGTCGGATGTGGAACGGATGGCTGAAGTGAAAAAGATAACCGGATGTTTTACCGGGTCATATGCTATAAATCCTTTGAATGGGAGAGAGATTCCTATTTGGGTTTCAGAATACGTTTTAGTTGGTTATGGAACAGGCGCCATTATGGGCGTGCCATGTGGTGATGAGCGTGATCACAAGTTCGCAAAGCACTTTAATATTCCTATTACAAATATTATAGGTAAACATTATAATGGTGAAGAAGCTAATCCTACCAAGGATGCCATTTTAGAGAATTCGGATTTTATTAATGGTATGTTGATGAGCGATGCGATCGAAGTAGTGATAAAGAAAGTTGAAGAAACTGGAATTGGCAAAAGACAGATTAACTATAAAATGCGCGATGCGGGCTGGAGCCGCCAGCGTTATTGGGGAGAACCATTTCCTGTAGTTTTCCGGGATGAGATGCCATATGCATTGGATGTAAAAGATCTTCCTCTTGAATTACCTCATTCAGATGATTTCAAGTCTGCAGGTACCGGTGAAGGCCCATTGGCAAATGTCAAAGAATGGGTTCACCTCAATGACCATGAAAAGCGGGATACAAACACAATGCCTACCCATGCCGGTGCGGCCTGGTATTTTCTTCGTTATACGGATCCTCATAATGACAAAGAATTTGCTGATCGGAAGGCCCTGGATTATTGGGGACAAGTAGATGTATATATAGGTGGATCAGAACACGCAGTTGCTCACTTGTTGTACGCGAGGTTATGGGTTAAGGTCTTGCATGATCTTGGATACCTGAATTTCGATGAGCCTTTTAAGAAATTGATCAATCAGGGAAAGATTGGTGGAGACTCCAGATTGGTCTATCGTATCCATGGCACGAATAAATTTGTTTCAGCGGGATTAAAAGATCAATACGAGACTGATGAATTGCACGCGGATGTCTCGTTGGTCAATGGAATTGAACTTGACATAAATGCTTTCAAAAATTGGAAGCCAGATTTTGAAAATGCAGCGTTTATCCTTGAGAATGGCAAATATTTATGCGGAACGAGATTGGAAAAGATGAGCAAACGCTATTTTAATGTGGTAAATCCAAATGAAGTTGTGAGCAGGTACGGAGCAGACACATTCCGCATGTATGAAATGTTTCTTGGTCCCCTTGAAGCTTCCAAGCCATGGGATACAAAAGGAATAGAAGGTGTACACCGCTTCATCAGGAAATTGTGGCGCTTGTTCTATGATGAAATAAAAGGCAAGGTTTGGAATGAAGAAAAGGCTACGGAAGCTGAGTTGAAAGTTCTTCACAAGACGATTAAAAAAATCGAAGAGGATTCGGACCGCTTTAGCTTCAATACTGCAGTGAGCGCGTTTATGATTGCGGTTAATGATTTAAGTGATCTGAATTGTCATAAACGTGAGGTCCTTGAGCCGTTAATAATTCTATTGGCGCCATATGCACCGCATGTAAGCGAGGAACTATGGCATTTGGTGGGAAATAAGACTACGGTGCTGGATGCTGCATTTCCAAAATTTGAGTCGAAGTATATTGTGGAATCTTCGAAGACTTACCCGATTGCTATCAATGGTAAGACCCGTACGGTAATAAATATTGCTCTTGATGCTTCCCAGCAGCAGGTGGAGGATATTATTTTGGCAGATGATACGGTTCAGAAATGGTTGGAGGGCAAACCGCCTAAGAAAGTGATCTACGTAAAAAACAAGATGATCAATGTCGTCGTCTGACAAGGGTGGCTCACTCTTGTTCAGGTTTGCTATCAACAAGGGTGACTCACCTTTCTCGGGAACCCCTATGCGTAGGTTGCCCGCTTCCTTTTCAAGTCCCCAACGACAAAGGTGAGTCACCTTTGTTCAGTCTTGTCAAAAGAAGGGTGAGTCACCTTTGTCATGAGGTTTTCACCATCTGAGCGTGAGGTTTTTCTTTCGGTAAAACGTTTTTTCCTCATTTTTTCCTTCGTCCGGCATCGCAACTTTGTCTTCGCAATTAGTATCCATGCCGACGCCATTAAAATACAAAGCCCCTCTCCACGCAGATCATCACTATCACCTGATCTTTCGAAGCGTGGATGGCGTTCAACTTTTCCGAGAACCCTGCAATCATGTATTTTTCCTTCAACGATTTAGGCTTTACCTGGGTCCCGTGCTTTCCACCATTGCCTATTGTCTCCTGGAGAACCATGCACACTTTATCGTTAAAATCAAATCTATCGAAGCACTTAAAAAGTCAATTGCCAAACTACCAGAAAAACGCAGAACAAAAATAATGGGCAGGTTCCTGGAAGCTGAAGATCCCGAAACCCTTGTCAATGCTATGATCCTGAGACAAATCAACAGCTTCATGGTTTCCTATGCACTCAGCTATAATAAGTTTTATAACAGGAGAGGAGGATTATTTCATTCTCCATGCAGAAGAGTCGTTGTTAAAGACGAAGCGCACCTGAGAAATGGAATTGTCTATGTTCACGCGAATGCACAGAAACATCAAATCGTAACAGATTTCAAAACCTATCCGCATAGTTCATATCACGAGATACTTGCAAACTTCAGCAGTTTGATCACGATAAAGCCAGTGCTTGAGTTTTTTGGAGGTAAAGAGCTATTCATAAAGACTCATGAAGAAATTGCCTTGTATTACTATACCACCGGATGGCAATTTGAATCGCCGCCGACTTGAAAAATCATTGTTTTATAAATCGGATCAATGCGCTGCTATTTTCGTTTGCGAATAGCCTTGCTTCGTATCGCTTGTCGCCTACGATTGCAACCATAAAGGAAGTGTTAGGGGGAATGGAGCCCAGGTTTTCGGCAACCATTACCAATTCGTTGTCGTTATCAAGGTCTTCAGCCCTCAATTTGATAACGTAGGCCTGGTCAGTAAGACGAATATGTTCAAAGATCATCCTGTTATTAAGGAATAGCGCGATAGAATCACCATCAACCTGTGCGTTGTCGTAAAAGCGAAGTTCAATCGTTTTTGCGGTAATAGGAATGACAGTTTGCAGAACTTTCTTCCTGTTATTAAATTTCTCAAGGTTTCCTGTGGATACTGGAGCAAGAGTTTTGTCGGAAACGGGAACCTCAGTTTTAACCATCGGTCCCGAACTTGTTTCAATCGGTTTGATCTTTGGTGTGCTTGCGATTATTTCTTCATCCTGCATCACGGGGATATTTCCATTCAATGATGCAATGCTGTCAATGAAATATGGATCGTTTGCTCCAACGGTATAGTTTTCGATTACATAGTCCCATTCATCAGGAAATTGAGTGCTTGATACTTTTTCGAGGTGAAGTTCTTTTTTTGAACTATTCATATTGTCTTTTAGATTACTGTTCCCATCCAACAGCATCTCATCATAACCCGGACAATTAAAATCTGCAACAGACAATAATGCCGGAGCAGCCGAGCTCAAGATATTTCTTGAACCATTCTCTTCGATCAGGACATCATCCCACCAAATCACGTCATTTGTATTTCCATCAAAATAACCTCTGATGCTATAGCGCCTGTAATTATTCTTTGAGCTGTAGTAATAAGATGTTCCTACAAGGCTGTCGCCGGTTTTAATAATCTTCAATTCAACTTTTGATCCATGGATTTTCCCTCTCCATGCCCCTGTTATCGTCTGCGAAGAGCCCGATATATAAATGAACAAAATGGGAAGAATCAGAAGCGATTTAGTAAGCCTTTTTCCAAATGCTGTTTTCATGGGAAGAATTGCTTTCCTCTTAAAACGGCTAAAAAACACCCATATTTTGCTTTAATACTCTTTTAACGGTAATTTTTAAGCAAGAAAAACGGATTTGGCTTTTTATAAGGAAATTAGCTGAATGGCATATCCCAATCATGCGCTGATAACTGCCCTGCGGAAAGCCGCAGGGAATTTACGAAAAGGAGTTTTTTATGCATGGGGTCATCACGGTGCCTGTAATTGCGGTCAGCTGTTGCAGGTAGTGACCCATTTATCGAGAGAAGAAATTCTTTCTTACGCGCATTTGGGAAAAGGTGAATGGACAGAAATCGCCGAAGAATATTGTAACATCACAGAAATTCCACTTTACCTGCTAATGGCCGAACTGGAGAGACTTGGATTGACGCCCACAGATATTCACAAGTTAGAATACCTCGAGGATCGGGAAGTATTAAATGCTTTGCCGGGTGGATTCACATGGCTTAAAAGAAATGTAAGGGAAGATGTGATTGAATATTTTGAAACGATGGCCAAACTGTTGGAAGAAAAAATTCCCGTTAGGGTTTCTCCGCCCAGGATTTATGCTGAATATGAAAAGTCAGTTCTCGTTTAACTTTATCGCAAAGGCGAATGTGATGGCGGGTCATCATTATCTGCATCAGTTGGTTTATCCTTAAAATCTTTCCTGATTGTTTTCCTGGAAACCATGATCGCATAAATAATGACAACGACTCCAAGCACAACAAAAAATATCGCGATCAGCATGTTCTCAATTCTTGATACTAATATCTGTAAAAAAAGCATGCCAGCAATTGCTGGCATGCGAAAGAACAACTGGTTTTAATAACTATTATTGAAATTAGAATCCTTTCTTATTGCCTTTTTCCTTAATGGCCGCCAACATTTCTTTTACAGCAGCTTCAATTTGAGGATCCTTTCCATTTAAGAAATCCTCGTAAGGAAGCGGAACGCGGATATCTGGCTCAAGCTGCAGATTCTCTGTTGGACGATTTTCCTTTCCAATTGTTGCCACCATTGGAATACCGAATACAAGTGTTGGGTCGATCTGTGTTTCCCACCATACTGCAGTTCCTGTTCCTGGAACTGGCATTCCAATTAGCTTACCTGCACCATTTTGTTTGTAAACATATGGGAAGATGAAAGCATCGCTATAATTGCTCTCACTCATCACTACACAACTTGGTTTGCTCCAGCGGCCCATCGGTTCTCCATCTTTAACTCTATTGCCCTGGGGAGCGAAATCAAGATAACGCTTACCGCTAAGGAAAGTATAAAGATCATCATGCAGCCATCCACCACCATTGAATCTGGTATCAACGATCAATGCATCTTTATCAAAATTCCTTCCCAGTACATTATCAAATGTGCTGCGGAAACTTCCATCGTTCATTCCCTGAACGTGTACATAACCAACTTTTCCATCACTCAGCTTGGCAACCATAGTCTCCATCTTCTTGATCCAACGTCTGTACATCAAACCTGCTTCTTCACCAAAGCTGATTGGCTTCAAAGTTTCTTCAAATCTTGTATTTGTTGCCGGATCATAAACGCTCACCAAAACATTTTTACCTGACTTTCTATTCAACAGCTTCGCCCAATCAACATCATCAGTGATGTCTTCGCCATCGATTTTTTCAATCACCTGTCCACCTTTAACCTTGCTGGTTGCCTTGTCAAATGGGCCGCCAGAAATTACTTCAGTTACTTTTAATCCTTTACCGCTAAATGTTTCATCATATAATAATCCCAATGCTGCGGTATTGTCGGGATTTTGCATTTGAGGGGCATAACGACCGCCGGTATGAGAAGCATTCAATTCACCCAACAATTCACTTAACAATTCCTGGTAGTCATAGTTGTTGCTGATATGAGGAAGGAATTTTTCGTATTGATCTTTCAGCATCTTCCAGTCAAGGCCATGTAATTTTGGATCATAAAATTTCTTTTGAACCTGTCTCCATGCATGGTCAAAAATATACTTCCTTTCTTCTGCCTGGTTCAATACCATCTCTCCGTTAATTCCTACGGGAGTGATCTTACCAGTTTCATCGACCTTAACGAGCGAGCCATTATTGGTAACAATTAATGACTTACCATCTTTGCTTATCTCAATGCCACTAGGTGAACCACCCAATTTGGCAAGTATTTTTGTTTCTCTCGTACGAGGTTCGGTTACCCAGAGATCAAATCCTTTTTCGAACGAAGCCAAATAGAAAACTTTAGTGCCATCATTGTTAATTGCATAATCTGAAATTGAGGAGCTGTTGATGGTTAGTCTGAGAACTCTATTTTCAAAATTATCCAGCACAGGCATCCATGGGGTCTTAACTATTGTATTATCTTTTACAGGTTCTGTTTTTTTCTCTGTAGTGCCATTGCCATTGGTGGCGCCGTTTGAACCAGCGGCTTTTTCAGCCTTCTCTTTTTCTTTTTCCTTTTCCTGTTTGTCTTTTTCCTGTTTTTCTTTTTCTTCTTTTTCCTTCAACAATGAAAAGTCGTCTTTGGATAATTTGAAACGATCATAAAGTTCCTGGTCGAAGAAGCCTGCAAATATGTCGACCTCGCGGCTTCCCTGAAGTGCAAGTGACTTGCGTCCTTCTTTTGCACTAACCCAGGTCATCACTTTACCATCCATAGCCCATTTTGGATTACCCTGGCCAAAACCACTTTTTAATGGATGCTGAATTTCACCAGTACCATCAGCTTTAATCAAAGCTGCATTGCCGGTAAACCAGTTTCCTTCACCATCATCACAGATCACCCATTTTCCATCGGGACTCCAGTTGAATCTCCAGTCGCCATCGGCGTAGGAATAATTTCGTCCTTCAGGCAAAAGAATGCGGGTCTTCTTACTGGCAATATTGTAAACTTTTAGAATATTACGATCTGACACGTAGGCTATCTCTTTTCCATCAGGAGAGAATTTCGGTTGATATTCTTCTTCTTTTGTTGCGATTAATGGTTCTTCCGTAATTACTGTTGAGGCATAAAAATAAATTTCATCCTTTCTCGAAATGGACGCGCGATAAATATCCCAATTGTCATTTCTTTCTGCTGCATAGACCAGGCTCTTGCCATCGGGACTCCATTCGATCATTCTTTCTTGTTGTGGCGTATTGGTTATCCTCTTGGTTTGAGTTCCTTCAACACTGGTTACGAAGATTTCACCCCTGGTTACGAATGCGATCTCTTTACCATTAGGAGAAAGTTCAAACTGGGTAACATTTCCATTAATAGAAACATTTTTTTCCACACCAGCCCTTCCATCATTATAGATCTGGATATTCACTTTCTTTGCCTCACCACCTTCCTTCATTGTAAAAACCTCACCATCATAACGTAAAGCAAAGCATATTGTCTTTGCTGGCAGTTAAATGCCGAACCGGATTTGTTTTGAAAGAAGTGAGCTGTTTTTCAGCCATCTTGTTCACCACGGGTGCCTTGTAAATATTTTGATTTCCATTTTTTTCACTCAGGTAATAAACGAACTGATCGTCTGAACTGAAAACCGGTTCCCTGTCCTCTCCTTCGTAACCGCTTATCTTTCTATAGGTATTATCTTTCACATCCATGATCCATATGTCGCGCGTAACCGAAGAAGTGTGGTGCTTGCGTGAAGCATCCTCAAATCCTTTTCTATCCTGGAATACAATCTGTGTTCCCTTACTATTGTAATGTGCAAATTCAAAACCCGCGGAGGAGATCAGAATGGGTCGGCCTCCCTTTACGGAAACGGTGTAAAGGTTTTGAAATAATCTCGGGCTATAGAATCGAACATTTTTTTCCGGGATATTTCTTGAACTGGTAAAGATTAAATTCTTATCATCGATTGAAAAATCTGAAGGATAGTCCGGAGAACTATGGTGGGTGATTCGAGTTGGAGTTCCCCCGGTAGCGGGCATAACGAATACATCGAAATTTCCATGGCGATCACTGGCAAATGCGAGCCATTTTCCATCATGGCTCCAAACCGGCATCATATCATGGGCCTCATGAATGGTAAGGGGAATAGCCACACCACCCGCTACATCCACCCGGTAGATATCGCCTTTATAACCGAATGCTATGGTCTTGCCATCCGGGCTAATCGACGGATTTCTCAACCAAAGCGGATTGGTTTGTGCAGTAATTTGCAGTGCGAGACCTAATGCAGCTGCAATAAGCAGTACTAATTTTTTCATATTAAACGTAGTTTTAAAAGAAGGACACTAAAGTTAGGGTGTAAATAAGATGAAATCCCAACCAGTCATAAATGTTTTGCATAGGAATTCCAGGCTTTTTCATCCGGTCGTACCATTTGACGCCACCAGAGACAAATTGATAAGCCTGGATTTCACTGAAAACAACCACGAACTCACTGAAGAGATCTTTAATGATACCGGGCTTTTTTCTGAATATATCAGCAGTAAGCTCAAGCAGTTCGATGCTAAATACGGAATCGGAGGATACAATGAGCTGCGCAGTGTCTATAACCGAAGTAAAATATTTGATGCTGAAAAAGCCGGAGAAGAACCGCGGCGACTTCACCTTGGAGTAGATGTCTGGGGTAAGGCAGGAACTCCTGTTTACGCATTCCTGGGAGGAATGATTCACAGCTTTGCTTTCAATAATCATTATGGTGACTATGGAGCGACCCTGATCCTTTTACATCAACTGGATAGTGTTTCCTTTTATACACTTTACGGACATATTTCTTTAAAGGATATAGAAAAACTTGTGGCCGGGCAGTATGTTAATCATGGTCAGCTGATCGCTCATTTTGGTTTGCCTGAGGAAAATGGACATTGGCCGCCACACCTGCATTTCCAGGTGATCCAGGATCTTGAATTGAATGAGGGAGATTATCCTGGAGTCTGTAAATATTCTGAAAGGGAAAAATACCTTGCAAATTGTCCTGACCCAGACCATATTCTTCAATTCAATAAATACGTAGAAACAAAACAGGTTTAAAGCATTGCCTGTACCAGGTCTTTCCATTCTTCCTGAAGTGAAACAGAAGGCCTCTTTTTTCCGGCACGATTGTACCAATAATCTGCATTCCAAATATCACCTTCTTTGCGATGCAGGTAAGCATGAATCCATGCTGCCGATTTGTCTTCAATATCCTGGATCAACTCGTGCGCTTTTTGCCAATTATCTTTCGCATCATACCATAGCGCTCTTAAATAGTCTGATGAATTTTCGGGAGGATTGTTTTGATTGAGACTCTCGTTGAATCGATCAAAGTTCATGTAGCAAATTTACCAATCGATCTTATTGTTTCAATAATTTGAATGCGTGGTTCCAACGACCATTTAATATTCCGGGAATGCACCAAAGAATACATAGAGGTTCAATAGCCCTCGCAGCTTCAACCATTCCCATGTCTTCCGTTTCCCAACCGAACCGATCCAATATGTTTTTCACATCCTTTTTTGCTGATTCATCATTGCCGCAAATGAACATAGTAGGCATTCCACCTTCAAACTTTGGCTTGTACATATAGGCATTTCCCACACTATTGAAGGCTTTCACCAATTTTGCATCCGGCACAAGTTTCTGTAGTTTTTCCATCAATGATTCGTTGAAATCGGTGAAGAACTTTAATACACCATTAACCGGAGGAGCAGCGGCGATAGGATTGGTAGCATCGATCACTACTTTATTGCTGAAGTTCTTCGTACCTGCCAACTTTATTGCATTTTCAGCAACAGACCCACCGACAGCTAAAACTAAAACTTCTCCAAACTTTGCTGTTTCTTCAAAATTGCCAACCTGGCCCGATTTATTATTGGCGGTCCATTTTTTTACTTCGGGTTTTGATATGTCACGCGAACCCAGCATGACTTCATTTCCTTCAGTCAGGAATCCATTTCCCAATACCTGGCCGACGATGCCAGAACCGATTATTCCAATTTTCATAATAAAGGTTTGAAAAGGTTAAGATAAAATCCTCCAAAAGAGTATTCAGTTGTTCTACACTTCCAAATACTTGATTGTTCATTTCTTTTTCTTTCAATATTTCATGTATCCTTAATTTTACCAAATGGGCAATCCCAATCTGAATACCGGCAAAGACTTTCTATCTCCAGCTGATAAAGAATTCGAAAACAATATCAGGCCTGCACAAATGCAGGAGTTCGCGGGACAAACCCAAATTATTGAGAACCTTCGCATTTTTATCAAAGCTGCAAAGATCAGGGGTGAAGCCCTGGACCATATCTTGTTTCATGGTCCGCCGGGATTGGGTAAGACAACATTGTCGAGGATCGTTGCAAATGAATTGGGCGTAAACATTCGGGAAACTTCTGGTCCTGTTATTGAAAAGCCGGGCGACCTTGCAGGACTTTTGACCAGCCTTGAACCACATGATGTACTATTTATTGACGAGATACATCGCCTCAGTACAGTCGTTGAGGAATATCTATATGCAGCGATGGAAGATTTCCGTATCGATATTCTGATCGACACTGGGCCAAATGCAAAAAGTATTCAGATCAAGCTTCATCCATTTACGCTTGTTGGCGCAACAACCCGAAGTGGTTTGCTGACTGCTCCGCTATTGTCAAGATTCGCTATAAAATCCCGGCTGGAATATTACACTGCTGATATCTTGTTTCAGATTATTCAAAGATCTGCGAGAATACTGGGCACTTCTATTTCAAAGGAAGCCACGGATGAAATCTCCAGGAGAAGTCGCGGAACTCCAAGGATCGCAAACGGATTGTTGAGAAGAGTGAGGGACTTTGCACAGGTATTAAATGATGGCACCATTGATATTGGCATCACTCAACATGCACTAAAGGCACTTAATGTAGATGAACATGGTCTTGATGAAATGGATAACCGCATTCTTCAAACCATTATCGAAAAATTCAAAGGTGGACCGGTTGGAATTTCAACTATTGCTACGGCAGTGGGAGAGGAATCGGGCACGCTTGAAGAAGTATATGAGCCCTTTCTGATCCAGGAAGGATTTTTGAAACGTACTCCGCGTGGTAGAGAGGTAACTCAAAAGGCCTACGAACATCTTGGGAAGAAACCATTCAATGTTCAGGGAGGAAATCTTCTTTTTGAATAGTGAATAGTGAATAGTGAATCGTGAATGGGCAATGGTGAATAGTGAATACCGCTTGGATACGGATAGTATCTTACAATAAAAAACCCCGGAATCCCGGGGTCTATCTTTTAATTTCTTTTATTCACTATTCACCATTGCCCATTCACCATTCACCATTACGCTGAAACAGGCGCGACGAGACGGAATCCATTTCCATGAATATTCACAATCTCTATAGTGCTATCATCCTTCAGGTATTTCCTGAGTTTGGCAATATACACGTCCATGCTTCGTCCGTTGAAGTAAGTATCACTGCCCCAGATCTTTTTTAATGCTTGTTCTCTTGGAAGCAGGTCATTCAAATGCTCCGCCAGCATTTTCAACAATTCGTTTTCCTTCGGAGAAAGCGTTTGCATTTTACCACTATGACTTAGCTCTCTTAATTTCGGATTGAAATGATAGTTCCCAAGATCATATTCCTTATTCTCCAGTTCCTTATTCACTTCTTCATTCCTTTTGAGAATGGCCTTTATTTTAAGTAATAAAACTTCGCTATCGAAAGGTTTGGTTATATAATCATCAGCACCCAGCTTATATCCCTGGATAATGTCTTCTTTCATTGTTTTTGCACTGAGAAAGAATAAAGGAATATCAGGATCCACGTCGCGGATTTCTTCAGCAAGAGTAAATCCGTCCATATGTGGCATCATAATATCCAAAAGGCAGATATCGAATTTTTCGCGCTGAAACGCTGCTAATCCAAGCCTTCCGTCCCTTTCAAGGATAACATCAAAATCATTCAATTCAAGATAATTCTTCAACACCATTCCCAAATTCTGATCATCTTCGCACAAAAGTATTTTCGGTTTCTTTCCTTCCATACATTTAAAGTTTAGTTAGTAAGTAAATGTAAATCATTTGCCAAACTTAATTTTCGGGATGTAATATTTTGTTAATAAAACAGATATGAGCAGACGCCATCCATTATAATTGAATTCCAGGGCTCAAAGCTATCAATTATTTTTGCTTAACAAATCAACCGGATGCGACTTACTTCCTCCAATAAATTTAAAAAGCTCATTGTGATCGGCGACAGGATCCTGATTCGACCAGCCAAGCCCAATGAAAGAACTGAAAGTGGATTATACCTTCCCCCCGGCGTTCAGGAAAAAGAGCGCGTTCAGCAGGGTTATGTTATAAAAACCGGGCCAGGCTACGCCATTCCGATGCCCGTAGACGATGAACCCTGGAAGGCGGAAGACGACCAGGTGAAATACGTTCCCCTTCAAGCAAAAGAAGGAGATCTTGCAATCTTCTTACTTAGTGGCGCAACAGAAGTGCTCTATGAGAGTGAAAAGTATTATATCGTTCCGCAAAGTGCAATATTGATGTTGGAGAGAGAAGAAGAAATGTAGTTCCACTCATTTACGTCGAATTTCCTGATTTCAAAAAAGCCTAACTTACCTCTCAATTTTTTTTAATGGCCACAACAGAGAATTTTTTGCAGACTGTACAGAATGGCTATGCCTTTAAAAGCGAATCAAGCTTATTGGGTGTTGGAATGCTGGATGGACAGGTGGTTGAAGGCGCTACTATTCGCTTACCCTTAAAAACAATGAATCGACACGGACTGATTGCAGGTGCCACCGGCACCGGGAAAACAAAAACCCTTCAGGTGATCGCCGAAGCGTTGAGCGATGCGAGTGTTCCTGTTTTACTAATGGATATTAAAGGAGATTTGAGCGGCATTGCTGCCGCGGGTGAATCGAATGAGAAGATCAACGAGCGCATGGCCAAAATGGGAACGGCTTATCAACCCTCCTCTTTTCCTGCGGAATTATTAACGCTAAGTAATGAAAAGGGAGTTCGATTAAGGGCTACCGTAAGTGAATTCGGTCCAATCCTCTTATCAAAGATTCTTGGATTGAATGATACCCAGGAAGGGGTGGTTGCAATGATCTTTAAGTATTGCGATGATCAGAAATTGCCTTTGCTCGATCTCAAGGATTTTATCAAAGTGCTACAGTTCGTAAGCAATGAAGGCAAAAAAGAAATAGAGAAAGAATACGGGAAAATATCTACTACTTCAACTGGAACCATTCTTCGAAAAGTTATAGAATTGCAGCAACAGGGAGCTGATACTTTCTTCGGCGAACCTTCATTCGAAGTAGAAGACCTGCTTCGCATTAGCGATGATGGAAGAGGGATCATCAATATCCTCCGGGTCACAGATATGCAAAACAGGCCAAAGCTCTTTTCCACCTTTATGCTAAGCCTTCTTGCTGAATTGTATGCAGTGATGCCAGAAGAAGGCGATATGGAAAAGCCGAAACTGGTATTATTCATAGATGAAGCTCATCTGGTATTTCAGGAAGCTACCTCTGCTTTGTTGCAACAAATTGAAACAGTGATCAAATTGATACGTTCGAAAGGTGTTGGAATTTTCTTTTGTACACAAAACCCACAGGATATTCCAGCCAGCGTTTTGGCGCAATTAGGCTTGAAAGTTCAACATGCTTTACGTGCATTTACCGCGGCCGATCGCAAAACGATCAAGCAGGCAGCTGAGAATTATCCTGAAACAAGCTTCTATAAAGTTGATGGCCTGCTAACTGAACTCGGGATCGGGGAAGCCCTGGTCTCTCTGCTGAATGAAAAAGGAATTCCTACGCCATTGGTACATACCTTACTTTTACCTCCCCGTAGCAGGATGGACATTCTCACGGACGCAGAGTTAAATGAATTGGTCAATCAGTCAAAGCTGGCAAAAAAATATGAGGCTGTTGACGATCCGGAAAGTGCGTACGAGATACTGAGTGCAAAACTGGAAGAAGCATCTCAAAGAGCAGAAGAACAAAAACAAACTGAAAAAGCAAATAAACCATCGGGCAGAAAGGAAAAATCGATGATGGAAGAGGTACTCGATAATTCGGTTACCCGCCAAATAGGAAGAACTGCCGCAAGCGTGATCACTCGAAGTTTACTGGGTGCCCTGGGACTGGGTGGTAGAAGCTCAACCCGCCGTAAGAAAAGCAGCTACTTATAATTCGTACACTATTCTACTCCGTATTCATATTCGCTGAAAAAAGTTTTTTTAAATAACCAAAACAGTAAGTATGAAAAAAACAATTTTTGCCCTCGCGGGAAGCCTGTTATTGCTGGCTTCATGCAATGACGGAACAACTGCCGGTGGTGGAGGTGGAGCCGTCGATAGCTCAGCCATTAAAAAGGAAATGAAGGAAGAAAGAAACAAGAAAACAGCGATGGCCAGCATCGAAGGTATTGA
Organism: uncultured Chitinophagaceae bacterium; assembly: GCA_963728145.1. Lineage (GTDB taxonomy): Bacteria > Bacteroidota > Bacteroidia > Chitinophagales > Chitinophagaceae > CAVSJA01. The sequence goes on from CAVSJA010000002.1 coordinate 649,355, forward strand.
AAAGAGAGATGTTGACCTGGTCTTAAAGGATGTCACTCCTGATGGAGTCGATTATGGCACTGGAGAAATGCCTGCTGTAAAGGGACTTGATAGCGTAAAGGCTGGCTTGAAAAGCTGGTTGGATGCAATGGAATCAGTAAAGGGCTCTAATTTGCTGTATGTTGCCGACGGCGATTATGTAATCGTTTATGGCGATTGGGAAGGAAAATATAAGTCGGATTTTATGGGTATGAAAACTGCAGGTAAATCCTATAAAGTCAAGGACGTCGATGTTTTCAAATTTAATGATGAAGGAAAGATCGTCGAACACCGTAGTGTCCAATCAAACCAAACAGTAATGATCCAGTTGATGGCTCCGAAGAAATAATGGATCATTTCAAGTGGATCTTTCCATTACTATCCACTTCAATCTTATTTTCAGCCTGGAGGAAGTCAATCACCTTCCAGGCTTTTTCTTTCGTAACACCGCTCAGTGATTGAAGCAATTCTGTCGAAGTCTTTGGCTTTTTGTCAATTGCAGATACTATGATTGTTTTTATTTTTTCAAACTCTTCTCGCTTAAGATTTTCTTTTTTCAAACCCAGACAATTATCGCAAATACCACATGGTTTTACTTCCTTGTCTCCAAAATAAGAAGCCAGCTGCTGGCTCCGGCAGACCTTATCATCTTTAACGTATCCAAGCATTGCTTCAATTCGCGCAACATATTCCAGCTTTCTTTTTAAATAATTAGTTGGATTTATATAAAGATCTTCCGTCGCCGGCCGATTAGTCAAAAAATACAATTGCGGTTTTTCCTTTGGAGGTTGATAATTGACCAAACGTGATTGATGCAACTCTTTCAAAGCTTTTTTAAGATCTCCTTCATCCAGCTTCAGTTGAAAGGCCAGGGATTTTTCATGAATGTTTGATGGATGATCAAAAATTCCTGCATAGGTTCTCAATAGGGCCTTAATTAACGGTTCCAGGTCGGGATTTGCATTCTCGAAAGCGTATAGATTTTCTTTTGTGGAAGTGAATTCAACTTTTGATGGAAGAAAACTTTGTTCACTGAAACTTAATAGTCCTTCCTGCTCCAGTGTTTGAAGCACCGCCATTGTTTGATTGGCAGGTATTTTGAATTTCTTGGTGAAGTCTAATATGTCAAAATCAAATGAACTGTTTTCACCGGATCCAGATGGTAATTGCAGATAATTCATCAGCGCCTGGTAGGTTGAACGAATGGTTTCCATTGAAGGAAACCTTGTTTCGACCAAGGCTTTTAATTCTTCTGATTCTTTCGATTGATGAAGTAAAACTGCATAGGATCTTTTACCGTCCCTGCCAGCTCTCCCAGCTTCCTGGTAATAATTTTCGAGGCAATCGGGAAGATCAGCATGAATCACAATCCTTACATCCGGCTTATCGATACCCATACCAAACGCGTTGGTACAAGCCATTACCCGTACCTGGTTATTGATCCAGCTTTCCTGTTTTTTGCTTCTTGCTTCCTGGCTCAGACCTGCATGGTAGAAGTCTGCAGAAATGCCATGCATCTGCAATAGGTCGCTGAATTCTTTGGTTCTCCTGCGACTCCTTGTATATACCAGTCCGCAACCATTTACCTTTTGTAGTATATCCAGCATCTTATTGACCTTGGAATCTACTTTGAACGCGCTATAAGACAGGTTCGCTCTTTCAAAAGACTGACGGTAAATCTGAGCGTTGTTGAATTGAAGTTTATCGCAAATATCCTTTTGTACAATTTCGGTTGCGGATGCAGTTAATGCGAGAACAGGTATTCCAGGCAATTCTTCCCTTAGCGCAGCGATACGCAGATAGGGGGGACGAAAATCATAGCCCCATTGAGAAATACAATGGGCTTCATCTACTGCAATCAGGGAAATGCCAAGTGAATGAAGGTATTCTTTGAAAAGATTTGTCTCCAGTCTTTCCGGTGAAACATATAGAAACTTGCAGTTACTCTCGCCGGCAACCTTCAACGTTTGAATTACTTCTTTACGGCTCATGCCAGAGTAGATTGCAAATGCGGTTATACTTTTTCGTCGAAGACCTTCAACCTGGTCTTTCATTAAAGCAATAAGCGGTGAAATTACAAGGCATAGTCCATCCATTGCCATCGCCGGCACCTGGTAGCAGATTGATTTACCTCCTCCAGTTGGCATCAACGCAAGCGTATCCCTTCGATTTAGAATGGAATTGATTACATCTTCCTGAAGGGGTCTGAATGAGCCATAACCCCAATAAGACTTTAATATTTCGTGAATGGTCAATGGTGAATGGTGAATTGTGAATATAGATAAAAACTCTGCCTGCACCGAAGCGTAAATATCAGACTACTTTCTTTACGAACAATCTTCCTGAGTTGATGGCGAGGACAACATCACTCAAGCCCATTACCAGTGCGCCAAATGTGGGAGTTAATAATCCAAAGGCGGCGACGGGAATGGCAACTATATTATAGATAAATGCCCAAAAGAGATTTTGTTTGATCGTGATATAACTGTGTTTCCCTAACCCCAATGCAGACGGAAGGTTTTTCAAACCGTTATTCATTAAAACGACGTCAGCAGTTTGCATGGCTAGTTGCGAAGCTTCACTCATTGAAATTCCAATCGTTGCCTTTGCCAATGCAGGTGCATCATTAATTCCGTCACCGACCATTGCCACGGGAGCTTCTTTATTTAATTCTTCAATCTTCGCCAACTTTTGTTCGGGAGTTTGTTCAGCGATCACTACTTCAATTCCCAATTGGTCGGCAAGTTTCTTGCACTTACTATATCGGTCTCCGCTGAGCAAGATTGTTTTAATATTTTTCTTTTTCAGGTATTCGACTACGCCGAAAGCTTCCGGTCTTATTTCGTCTTCTATCGCGATCCAGCCAATGAGACGATCATTTTTCGTTACATATACACTATGATTGTCGTCCTTTGTCAGATCTTTTGCAATCGCATACGAACCGGCTTTGTAACGATTTCCTTCCCGATCGGCCGCTATCATTCCCAATCCTTTTACCTCTTCAATTTTTTCCCAACGGTTCTCATCTTTCATTTTCCATAATGCCGAAATTGATTTGGCAATCGGATGGTTTGAATATTTCTCCAATGAAAAAACAATACGCTTGAATTCATCCTCCGACACTTCCTGGAATTGAAAGTTTGAAATTTTGAATTCCCCTGTTGTTAGTGTTCCCGTTTTGTCAAACACAACCTGCCTGATATCTTTAAATGATTCGAGACTTGCAGCATTCCTGAAAAGTATTCCCATCCTGGATGCTCTTCCGAGTCCCACCGCGATCGCTGCGGGTGTTGCAAGCCCCATTGCACAAGGACAAGCGATCACCAATACGGCGATACTGCGCATCAATGCCTCTGTTAGATCGGGACGAACGATATAATTGACTATAAAAGTAACAGCAGCTATCACTAGGACAACCGGTACAAATACGGCGCTTATTTTGTCTGCAAGCTGTTGAACTGGCGGCTTTTCACTTTGCGCCTGTTTCACTAGGTTGATGATATTCGAAAGAACAGAATCCTTTGCCGCCGCAGTTACCTGGGCTTTCAGCGTGCCGTCGACGATAAGGCTTCCGCCAATCACTGCATCTTTTTGTTTCTTAAAAACCGGTGAACTTTCCCCAGTGATCAATGATTCATTTACGGTTGCCTCGCCCCATAAAATCTTTGCGTCTGCAGGCACCTGTTCTCCTGATTTAATAAGTACCAGGTCGCCCGGGCGCAATTGCGAATTATCAACTGGAAATATTATTTCCTGTTGTTTATCATCGAAAGCGATCATATGCGCAATCACTTTCTGTGATTTGGCCAGTTTGTTTAATGCACGTTGAGTTGATTCAACAGAAGCATCTTCGAGATAATTTCCCAGGAATACCAGGGTGATTATTGCAGCAGAGGTCTCATAAAAAAGAAATTCTTCACCTCTTCCCATTAAGGTACCGGTAAGACTATATCCGAATGCCGCTGTAGCGCCGATCGCGATCAATACATTCATATTCGGCAGCCCATTTCGAATGCTATTGAGCGCGCTTCTTCCAAAATAACTCATACCAATGAGGTAAACAGGAAGCGCAAGCGCAAATTGTACCCAGGGTTGCATCAACCAATGCGGCACCAAACCCGGCAACATATGAAGCATTAGAACCAGTGTAAAGGGAGCGCAAATCAAAAGATAGCGGAGAAACCGATTCATTGGTTTCTTTCCTTCTTCCGGTACCCCATCGAATTCTTTATTTACCTTATACCCCAGCGATTCAATTCCTTCCTGCAATTTCCTTTCCTCGGCCTTTTCCCTTAGATCAAAGACGACTTCTCCGCCAACCAGATTTACCTTGACGTTACTCATTCCTTGTTTCTCGAGGTATTTTCCAATTGTCACCGCGCAGTTGGAACAAGTCATCCCTTCTACTTTCCAGTTCACCGTATCCATATTGCTCATTCTTATTTAACAACAAAATTACTCAAGGGTTTAGTCTGGCCTATTGCGAACAAGGAAATATTAAATCAACATTGTTGCAATTCGAAACCAGCAATTTCTGCCGGTATATTTGTAAGATGGAATGGCTATTCGGATTATCTGAAATAAAAAGAGTGGCAGCCGATTTCTGGAACCAGGCGGGAGAGGGAAAAGTGATCGCGTTTCACGGCAAAATGGGTGTGGGAAAAACAACATTTATACATGCGCTATGCGACGTAAAGGAGGTTAGCAGTCCTGTGGGCAGCCCTACTTTTTCGTTGATCAATCAGTACGAATTTCCGGGTGGCAGGATCTATCATATCGATCTCTTCCGATTGAATGATGAACAGGAAGCAATACGGGCAGGAGTTGAGGATAGTTTGTATAGCGGAGATACCTGTCTTGTTGAATGGCCAGATAAAGCTCCCGGTATTTTACCCGAGAATAGCGTCCATGCAGATCTTGAGATCGTTGAAGACCAGATTCGCAGGTTGCGGATAAGGGATAAATAGTATATTTGATTCCCGACTTCCTACCAGGCATCGGATAACCAGCAACCAGCAAACAAAAATGTCCCAGCAAAAACCGATCATTAGCACATCTTTCAGCTACGAAACTTTACAGGAAACGCTCGATATCAAAGCAAAGGGAATGCCGTTATTGATCGGAATTCCTAAGGAAACTGCCTTCCAGGAAAACAGGGTTGCTCTCACGCCGGATGCAGTAGGTGTTTTGATCAGCAATGGACATCAGGTCGTACTCGAACATAACGCAGGTGAGGCGGCGCATTTCCGCGATAAAGATTATAGTGAAGCAGGCGCAAAGATTGTTTATGAAAAAGCGGAAGTCTACAAGGCTCCCATACTTGTAAAAAGCGCACCTGTTGTGGATGAGGATTTGCCGCATTTGCAAATGAACCAAATGATCGTTTCTCCCATTCATCTTTCTATGCTCAAGGCAGAACTGCTGCAAAAGATGATGGAAAAAAGGATTACCGCGATTTCATTCGAAAACTTAAAAGATGATAGTGATAGTTATCCTATTGTCAGAAGCATGAGCGAAATTGCCGGTAGCGCAGTAATGCTGATCGCTGCACAATACCTTGGTTCAGCCAATCATGGCAAAGGAGTGTTATTAGGAGGTATATCCGGCATTCCTCCAACTAAAGTAATCATCATTGGGGCTGGAATTGTTGGCGAATATGCAACAAGGGCAGCTGTCGCGCTTGGAGCTTCTGTAAAAGTTTTCGACAATAGTGTTTACCGGCTAAAACGTCTTCAGAATAGTATTGGCCATCGTTTATGGACTTCTGTTATTGAGCCCCGGATTCTGGCAAAGCAGTTGAAAACCTGTGAAGTAGCTGTTGGAGCGCTATATACTCAAGGTCCCAGAACGCCGGTGGTTGTTACAGAAGAAATGGTAAGCAATATGCGCACGGGAAGTGTGGTGATTGATGTTAGCATTGATAGGGGAGGCTGTTTTGAAACCTCTGAAATTACCACACATGAAAGTCCTATTTTTTTGAAATACGGGGTAATTCACTATTGTGTTCCAAATATTCCTTCAGGTTTTGCAAGAACCGCTTCACAGGCAATCAGCAATGTGTTGATGCCATTATTACTGGAAGCGGGAGATGAAGGTGGATTTGAAAACCTGGTTTGGCATAAAGTCCATTTGCGCAGTGGTATTTATTTCTTCAAAGGCGCGTTAACTAATTTCCATCTCAGCCAACGCTTTGATCTCAAGTATACCGATCTGAATTTATTAATTGCGAGCAAGCGCTGATTTTGCGAAATCCGTTATCAGGATTTTTTCTTCACAAAACTCATATTCCATTTGATCATTGGAGCTAACGATGACCATCCTGTTTTTGCAATGATCTTTTATCAATTGATGATAGAGATTGATGCCGTTTGAATCCAAATTCGTACATGGCTCATCGAGAAGAATGCATGGAACATCAGTTAGAATTGCCTGAGCGAGTTTCACTCTTTGTTTCATTCCACTGCTGAAATAACGGATCTGTTTATTCGCTGCATTTTCCAATCCAATGCAGGAAATGATATTTTCTGTGTTGAAATGATCCAAAAAGGATTTGAATTTTCCATGAAAATCGAGGAATTCAATCAGTGTCATTTCGTCTACTAATTCGAGATAGGGCGCGGCTATCGAAATATATTTAAATATCTCTTCTGTCTCTTCCAGGCCATTCTTTGAGGGATCTGAGATTTGATATTTGATTTCACCTTCGATTGCGAGATAGCTCCTCCAATCATTTGCAATAAGGTACTTTTCCCTGATCCATTCGGGCCAGTGATTGCATATGATTTACCTGAAATAAATTCGTAATTAACTTTCCGGAAGATCCAGTCGCGGTTGAACCGCTTGCCTGCATTAGTCAGCGATATCTTCATCCACACTATTTTTTGAATAGCGTTTGATAATACCGCGACCGCTTTCGCGGATGAAGGTGACAATTTCGTCTCTTTCGTCTGTTGCTGAAAATTCTTCTTCGAGGAATTCGAGAGCCTGAGAAGTATTCATTCCATTGTTATAGATCACGCGGTAGATGTCCAGGATATGATTGATCTTGTCGACGGTGAATCCTCTCCGCTTCATACCAACGGAATTCACACCTGCATAGCTCAATGGATGACGACCGGCCTTGATATAAGGAGGTACATCTTTTCCTACCAGCGATCCTCCGCTGATGAAGGAATGCGCTCCAATCTTTACAAACTGGTGAACCGCACACATACCACCAAGAATTGCCCAATCTCCCATATGCACGTGACCGGCAACCTGTGTATTGTTACTCATTATACAGTTGTCACCAATCTGGCAATCATGGGCAATATGACTATATGCCATGATCAGGCAATTTTTACCAACACGGGTAATCCAACCATCCTTGGTTCCCCTGTGTACTGTCACAAATTCGCGGATAGTAGTATTATCTCCGATGTCAACCGTAGTGTCTTCGCCTTCAAATTTTAAATCCTGGGGTGCTGCTGATATCACGGCTCCGGGAAAGATGCGGCAGTTCTTGCCAATCTTCGCTCCCTCCATAATGGTTACATTGCTACCTATCCAGGTACCCTCACCAATCTCGACATTTTGATGTACAACAGTGAAGGGGTCAATCTTAACATTCGTTGCCAACCTCGCATTGGGATGAATGTAAGTATGAGGATGGATCATGTTGTTGAGGTTCTTAAGTCTCGATTCCGGAAACCCGAGATCGCCAGCAAATGAATCATTGCTGGTAATCGGCTTTAGCTTAGGACTATTTGGTTGATGACCCGGTTTCAAACGATCTTTTAAGGAATTGATATAACGTCAGGATTTTTACCCGCCGTGCAAAAATAGTCTTAAAATATTAAAACTGCTACAAAAAGAAGCCTATGGCCATCAGCGTTTTACAAGCTGGGCAACCAAATCAGCTTCGGTCGCTATCTTGTTTCCTACATACACGGTTCCCCTCATTTCGCAAATTCCCCTTCGGATAGGTGAAATAAGTTCCATTTTCAGGATCATCGTATCCCCGGGAACTACTTTTAGCTTGAATTTACAGTTGTCGATTTTGAGGAAATAGGTATCATATTCACCGGGAGGCATGAATTGATTGCCAATATTCCCCCGGTTTGTGCCAGTGCTTCAACCTGCAATACACCAGGCATTACCGGATTTCCAGGAAAATGGCCCTTGAAAAAATATTCATTATAGGTAACATTCTTAATTCCAATGATGTGCTTGTCAGTTAATTCAATGATCTTGTCTACGAATAAAAAAGGATAACGGTGCGGCAGTTTTTTCTCGATCTCCTGGGTATTATATAATGGCGGGTGATTAGGATCGTAAACCGGTATATCCTTGGTATGTTTGTTCTTCTTGATATAATGTTTGATCTTTTTTGCAAAATCAACATTGGTACTATGGCCAGGCCTGTTCGCAATGATATGTGCCTTAATCGGATATCCAATTAATGCAAGATCACCGACTACATCAAGCAATTTGTGCCTGGCTGGTTCATTGGGGAAACGGAGTTCAAGATTGTTCAGATAACCTTCACTTTTTACTTCCATCTTCTTTCTGCCAAATGCTTTTCCCAGACTTTCCATTTCTTCATCAGTAACTGGCTTATCAACCACAACGATAGCATTATTAATATCACCGCCTTTGATCAGATTATTATCCAGGAGCATTTCCAGTTCATGCAGAAAACAAAAGGTACGGCAGGGTGCAATTTCATCTTTGAAATCACGCATTGTTTTTAAACCGGCATGCTGTGTACCAAGAACCGGGCTATTGAAATCTATCAGCGTAGTTATTTTGTATTCAGTTGCGGGCATCGCCACCATCTCAACTCTCTTCTTTTCATCGTAATGGGTAAGATTTGTATCTATTGTATACCATGCTTTCGCAGCATCTTGCTCCTTCAACTTTGCTTCCTCAATCATCTCGACAAAAGGCTCCGCGCTTCCATCAATAATAGGTATTTCAGGTCCATTAAGCTCGATCAGGCAGTTGTCAACTCCCATCCCAACAAGGGCTGCAAGTACATGTTCAACCGTACTCACCTTTGCGTCATTATCTTCAAGAGTTGTACCTCTCGATGTTTCAGTTACCAGGTCGCAGTCAGCTTTGATGGTCGGTTGACCAGGAAGATCGATTCGCTGAAACTGGTATCCAAATCCCGGATTTGCAGGCTTTAAGGTCATATCCACATTGATCCCGGTATGCAAACCGGTACCTGAAATACTTACAGCGTTGGATAGGGTATGTTGTTTGTCTGGATTGAAATTCGCCATTTACTCTAGAATAAGTGCGCAAATATAGTCAAGATACCGATAGCTATCGGCAGGGAGTCTTGAGTCGGGAGTCAGGAGGTATACCGAACCTTCGGGAGGCATTGATCCCTTTACTCTCCAACTCGCTCTTCTAAAAGTTGTTTGATAAGCTTTTCCAATTCCTTGATTCGTTTTTCCAGTTCAGGAAGGTTACGGCTGACAGCCTGGCTACGGAGTGCAGCTGTATATTCATAGGCAGGAGAACCCGTAACTGCTGAATTGGGCGTTTTGATAGATTTGCTCACACCACTTTGCGCATTGATCTTACTTCCATCGGCGATATGAATATGACCAACAATTCCGACCTGGCCGCCGATCATTACATTTTTTCCCAGTTTTGTGCTACCACTAATGCCTGTCTGTGCCGCGATTACTGTATGGGTACCCACCTCAACATTGTGCGCCAGCTGGACAAGGTTATCAAGCTTGGCTCCTTTTTTAATAAGGGTAGAACCAATCGTGGCCCTGTCAATACATGCATTTGCACCAATCTCTACTTCATCTTCAATCAATACATTGCCGATCTGCGGCACTTTTTTGAAAGTTCCATCGGGTTGCGGCGCAAATCCAAAGCCGTCACTTCCAATAATAGTTCCTGCATGAATGATCACATTATTTCCAACCTGACAATCGTGGTAAATCTTGACTCCGGAGTGGATAATCGTATTTTCCCCGATCCGGACATTGTTACCAATGTAAGCCTGCGGAAATATCTTTGCACCATCTCCGATCACAACGTTCTCTCCTATATAAGCGAAAGCACCTAGAAAAATTTTTTCGCCGAGTTTTGCTGATTTGGAAATGTATGAAGGCTCCTGAATTCCTTGAAGTAGTTGGGTATTCATTTTCTGATAAACCGCAAGAAGTGAGGCAAAGGCCGTATAGGCATCGGGAACCCGAATCAGAGTTGTGGCTATAGGTTGCCTTAATTTAAGTGAATCGTTTATTATTATTATTGAAGCTTGGGTGGTATAGAGATATTCTTCATATTTGGGATTCGCCAAAAATCCCAATTGACCCTGCGTCGCTTCTTCAATTTTTCCAAATGATGTTACAGCAACATCGGGATTACCTTCAATTTTCCCACTAATAAGCTGGGCGATCTGTGCAGCGCTGAATTTCATAAATTAAGGCTGTAAATAACAAATGTAATATTTTTTCACAGGGCGGGCGAGGGTTTGTTGGATCAATGCATTATCTACCTGTGAGATATCTTTCACCGATCCATCCTTGAAAAGAATATTGATCTTTTCTTCATAAGGATCATAGGTTGTATTGATTGCTTCGCCGGTAAAAACGAAATAGTGGCAATCTGCTTTACTTATGTTTAATGTCTTACAAACATTATTCCTTAGTTCATCGATAACATCTTGTCTGAAGGGTTCGGATTGGAATTTAACTTTTAACAATTTGCGTTGTACCAAACCGGCACTAAGTGTGCTCAATACTTTGTCTGGGTGAAAGATCCAGTTTTTTAAAGTTGACAAAACATCGTAATCATCCAACTGGCAGAATTTTTCGAGGTGTGGTTCAAATTCGAGTGATGAATTATTCTGTAAGAAGAAATCCAGTTGCAAAGTAGTAGACTTCACCTCTGTTCCCTGTTGTAATAATTCCTTTGCCCTTTCGATAACTTTCACCAGCATCTTTTCAGCACTCAAGACAGTTTTATGCAAATAAACCTGCCAGTACATCAACCTGCGGCTAACCAGGAATTTTTCGATTGAATAAATTGCTTTCTCTTCAACCATCAATTCGTCATTAAACACTGTAAGCATTTTAAGAATTCGGTCATATCCGATCACGCCTTCCGAAACGCCGGTAAAAAAACTATCTCTTGTCAGATAATCCATCCGGTCAACATCCAATTGTCCGCTGATGAGTTGATTCAGAAACGGCTTCTTATAGTTTTTTGTAAAGATGTCGATCGCCAGGTCAAGCTTTCCTTTCAGTTGCTCATTGAGCACCCGCATGATCAGGATGGAAATGGCTTCATGTCCACTGTCCTTTATCAGAACATTTTCTAATGCATGCGAAAAAGGACCGTGACCCACATCGTGTAGCAAGATGCCGATCTTTGCAGCCAGTTCTTCGTCGGCAGTGATTGGTATCCCTTTATTTTTTAATTCGGAAAGCGCATTACACATCAGGTGGTACGCACCGAGTGAATGATGCAGTCGCGAATGAACGGCGCCGGGATAAACGAGATGCGCAAATGCCATTTGATGAATCCTGCGCAAACGTTGATAGTAGGGATGCGAGATCACATCAAAGATCAATGGATGATCGATGGTAATAAAACCATATACTGGATCGTTGATGATTTTTCGTACACCAGGCATTCGCTGCTTTCAGTTTTGTTAAAATTGCTGTTAAAGAGAGGCGCCAAATGTACAAAGCCTGAAGAGATAAAAAACTTTTATTAGCTTGTCTGGGATTACCGCCCCAAATCAGCTTCTTTAGAAAATAGAAAACGAAATCATAAAAAAGTCAGGATGTCATTAGCAAAAATTCTCTGGGTAGATGATGAAATTGAAAATTTACAATCACAGATCCTATTTCTGAAAAACAAGGGATACGAAGTAAGCGCCCTAACCAATGGGTTTGACGCCATAGATTTCGTACAGGATAACCAGGTGGATGTTGTTTTATTGGATGAAACCATGCCTGGCATCACCGGTCTCGAGACTCTTGCCAAGATTAAAGAAGTTAATCAGCAATTGCCTATCGTTCTAATTACAAAAAATGAGACAGAGAACCTGATGGATGATGCGATCGGTTCTCAGATCTCCGATTATCTGATCAAACCAGTGAATCCAAACCAGGTTTTATTAAGTCTCAAAAAGATCATCGACAATAAACGCCTCGTCGCGGAAAAAACTACAACGGCTTACCAGCAACAGTTCCGGAACTTATTCATGGCATTGAATAGTAATCCTGATCATAACGAATGGATGGAGATCTATAAAAAGCTTGTGTATTGGGAACTTGAAATGGAGAAAAGTGATAGCCCGGAAATGCGGGAAGTATTGCAGTCACAAAAAAGTGAAGCCAATACGGAATTCTTCAAGTTTGTTTCAAAGAATTACGCTCGTTGGGTAAATCCAAAAGGGGATGATGGCCCCATCATGTCAAACGGCCTGTTGAAATTTAAAGTGCTACCGCATGTAGAAAAAGGAACGTCAACCTTTTTTATTCTGCTTGATAATCTTCGCTTCGATCAATGGAAAGCAATACAACCAATATTCTCTGAAAGTTTCCGCATTCTGGAGGAAGACACTTTTTACAGTATCCTTCCTACCGCCACTCAATATGCGCGAAATGCAATTTTTTCCGGCCTCATGCCTATAGAAATTGAAAAGGCATTTCCGCAGCTTTGGAAAAATGATGAAGAGGAGGGAGGAAAGAACCTGCATGAAGAGGAATTCTTCAAAGGACAATTGAAACGTTTAAAGAAAGATGATCTCCGGGTTTCCTATACCAAGATCGTGAATAACCAGGCGGGTCAGGACCTGGTAAATAATATTCATAACCTGCTCAACAACGACCTGAATGTTATCGTGTACAATTTCGTTGACATGCTCAGCCATGCACGCACCGAAATGGAAGTATTGAAGGAATTGGCAGGAGATGAGATCAGCTATCGTTCAGTTACGCGGAGTTGGTTTGAACATTCGCCATTGCACCAGGCATTGAAAAAAATCGCGGATAAGAAAGTTAATTTAATTCTGGCAACAGATCACGGAAGTGTCCGTGTAAAAACGCCGGCAAAGGTTGTTGGAGATAAGCAAACAACAACTAATCTTCGGTATAAACATGGCCGCAACTTAAATTATGAACCAAAGGATGTGCTTGCATTCCGTGATCCAAAAGAAGCAGGATTGCCGGTTCCTACGGTTAATTCGTCTTTCATCTTTGCGAAGGAAGATAATTTCCTTTGCTATCCCAATAACTATAATTATTACGTGAATTATTACCGCAACACATTTCAACATGGTGGGATTAGCCTGGAAGAAATGATTGTGCCGGTGATTAAGATGGTGAGTAAGTAAGAATCTGTTCAGCGGGAATCTTCGTGTTACGACTTACCTCTTTTCTAAGGCCTCAACACGTTTCATCAAATCGATCAATATCGTTTTGTATTCCGATAGTTCTTTTTGTTGTTGCTCGATCAGCTGTTGTTGCTCTTTTATAGCGTTGATCAAAATAAATTGTAAAGGACCATAATCAACACCAAGATAAGTCTGGGTTACTCCATGTTCATCTTTCTTCGTCCATTCTTTCACCATGTAAGGAGCGATCTCTTTCAATTCCTGAGCGATGGTGCCGATTCCCTGTTCTCTGGGCAACCCGGCTTTACCATTATAAGTAAATTGAACGGGATTGATCTTTTTCAAAACAGAAAGTCCTTCACCGAAAGAAAAAATATTTTCTTTCAATCTTGCGTCAGACGGAACCGTCCAGGCTGAGGAAGTCGGTTTTGCAGCAGAGTTCTGGCTCAATTCCAATTGAAAGTCTGGAAATATGACTCCTATTCCAACACGTCCTATGGAATCAATAGTCATTCGGGTAAGATTCCCGTTTGTACGAAAACGCAAATCATATGAATTTGACCCTGTATTGTAAAAAATTCCCGCATGTGTACTGTTGATGGTATTCCCGAAAATTATTGCAGAAGCCTGGTTAGCTTCGGTAAGTATATTGATATACGCATCGTCACCTGTCCTTTCTGCAACAATCACAGCATCGGGATGTGGAATGATTCCGGTAGTAATTGCACTGCCAGAAACTTGAAGTGGTCGAACTGGATTGGTTATTCCGATACCAACATTGTTCTGGGCAGTTGCATTGCCTAAAAGAATAAACAGGGCGAATATGCCAACAATAAGTTGTTTCATATGGGTTTTGTTAAAGTTTCAAGGATTTAAAGGGTGTACGGAATGAGTCATTGAAGATTGAAGAAAGAGGAAAACTAATTAGGTCAAAAAGGGTTATTAGGTTAAATAAGCACTTAGCAAACGAAAATAAACAAACTGGTTAATTTACGATCAATACTCATTGTGGAAAATTATCATTTACTTATTTCCACTTAGAGCTAAATTTGCATATAAAGCAAGGACCTCATGAAATACACGCAAACGAACCTGGACAAGCTCGAAAAGATACTGGATGAGTCTGGATATATCCTTCGTTATGAAAGAGGAACTTTCCAAAGCGGGTATTGCATACTGGAAGAAAGAAAAGTCGTTGTCCTCAACAGATTTCTTCAACTGGAGGGCAAAATCAGTACCATGATTGATATCATTCCCCAATTACAGATCGAGGTGGAAGCGCTCAGCGCCGAGTCAAAAAAACTCTATGATGATTTGATATCACGCCTTCACCCGGAAACTTAGTTTTCCTCGCAATCGCTTTCTTATTTTTGGAAGTGCATTGTCCTCCAATCAGCATAACATTCCTTGGTACCGGAACCAGTAGCGGCGTTCCAATGATTGGTTGTTCCTGTGAAGTTTGTAGTTCTCCAGATAAAAAAGATAAACGACTTCGCTCAAGCATACTGGTAAAATCTGCAAAAACCACTCTCGTAGTTGACTCAGGCCCGGATTTTCGTTACCAAATGCTTCGTGCTGGGGTTAAACATCTCGATGCGATTGTTTTTACTCATCCGCATAAGGATCATGTAGCGGGTCTCGATGATGTGAGAGCTTTTAATTTTTTTACGAAAGAACCAATGGATGTTTTTGCCAATGAAATGACACAGGAAGTCCTGATCAGGGAATTTCCTTATGCATTTGCAGATACGCGATATCCGGGTGTTCCTGAAATTAAATTGAATGTTATCGCAACTGATTCGTTCGAAGTCGGCGACATTCCCATTGTTCCCATACTTGTCTGGCATTTAAAAATGCCCGTGCTTGGTTTTCGTTTCGGGAAGTTTACCTATATCACCGATGCAAACAAGATCGATGAGGATGAGAAAGAAAAAATTGCCGGCACAGAGGTATTGGTACTAAATACACTCCGGAAAGAAAAACATATTTCTCATTTCAATTTGGAAGAAGGAATAAAACTAGCGCAGGACCTTAAAGTTTCACAGACCTATTTCACGCATTTGAGCCATCAAATGGGAAAACATGAAACGATTCAACGGGAATTGCCAAGAGGAATAAGCCTTGCCTGGGATTGCCTTGAAGTAAACTTATGATGCTTTGGGTAGCCTATTGACGTACTTGTAAATCGCATCGAAAAGATCGTTTGGCTTGAAAGGCTTGGAAATATAACCGTCCATTCCGGATTCCTGTGTCTTTTGTTGAATATCTATAGATGCCGACGCAGTTAGTGCGATGATTGGTACATCTTTATTGAACTCACGAATATGCCTGGTTGCACTGTATCCATCAAGTACAGGCATTTGGAGATCCATAAGTATGAGATCGTATTCGTTTTCTCTTACTTTGCCTACAGCGAGCAGCCCATTTTCCGCAACATCTACTTTTGCGTTCCAGTTTGAAAGCATTTTTTCTGCAACGAGTACATTAAACTCAACATCTTCCACCAACAGGATCCTCATTCCTGAAAGATTTTCCTGATTGGCTCCATATACTGGACGCATTAACCCTGATACTTCTTTTCCTTTCTTATAATTGATGGTAAAATAGAATTTGGAGCCATTTCCGGGATCACTTTGAAGGTGGATCTCGCTTTTATGAAGCAGTATCAATCTTTTGATGATGGCTAAACCGAGGCCTGATCCGCCAAATTCTCTTGTGATATCCGTATTGGCCTGGGTGAATTGATCAAAGATCAGCGACTGCTTTTCTTTTTCAATGCCAATACCTGTGTCAGTAACGGAAAAATAAACTTCAACACCTTCTTCGGTTATCTTATTTGCGGAAACCTCAATTGTTATCGTTCCATTACGAGTGAACTTAACGGCATTCGAAACAAGGTTATTCAATATTTGTCCAAGACGGATATCATCCCCAATTACAAACCTGGGAAGATCCTGATCGATCAATACCTTTATTATATTTCCTTTTTGATCAGCTCTGATGCGATTCGCCATTTTAATATTGGTGACAAGATTGCGCAGGTCAAGATTTTTCTCCGATAAAGCAATCTTCCCTTCTTCGATCTTACTGAAATCTAGGACATCATTGATCAGGCAAAGCAAATTCTCTGCAGATATGTTTAAAGTCTGCAAATTTTCCGCCTGGGATGGTGGAAGCTCGTCGGATTTCAACAAGTGCGCAATCCCGATGATCGCATTTAATGATGTTCTTATCTCGTGGCTCATTACAGAGAGGAATTCCGTTTTGGCGCGGGAAGCCTTTTCTGCAACCTCCTTCGAGTGGATCAATTCCTGCTCTAGTTTTTTGCTCTTTCCTATTAATTCTTCCAGGTAGGAAACAATGCCGATTAACTCATCATCACTTTCATTGAATGTAAGCGTTGCATCAGGGTCAAGGGAGGTGATGGCTTTTTTTAGTTTTTGAATGGATTGATGTATGATCTCGTGCTGTGTCTGCTGATTCTGCAAGATTTCTCTGAACTCCTTTTCATTCACTCTGGCGCTGGATGCAGAGTTCCTTTTTTCGTCCTCTGTGTTAATCAGGATAGAATTTAACTCATCAAGAAACCGGGTAAACGAAGCATCCATCTTTTCCGGGTGCAGATGAAGTCTCTTAAGTTTTTCTTCTATGTGATGATGGTAGGGCATTGGATTTAGTTTTGGCTCAAGGCTGTTAAATGGAGCTATGCAATGTCGAAAATGATGTGAAAGCAACCTTAGGTCGGATCATATATTGTTTTTACAGGATTACAGGAACAGGGCATAAATATATCCACGTATCTCCTATCTAGAACGGTGTTTTTAGATTCAGCTTATTCGTGAAATGGATTTTAGGGGTTTACCCTTATTGAGTCTAAGGTGAAATACAGTAGGGGAAAGAATGATTTTGCGGCTTTCTTCCTAACTTACTAAGGATTTTAGCCATGAAAAATAATCCCTGGATGGAGTTCCTGGTTTTTACCAGGAAAGAAAGAATAGCTGTATTTGTTCTTTCCCTATTGATCATTGGTACAGCAATAGCACCTGTTTTTATTCCCGAAAAGAAATTCATTACCCCAAATGCTGCGGAATTTTATGCACTGAAAGAAGAATTGGATAAATTAAGATCCACTTCAAACGACACAATTGCGCACGCCAGGAATGAGAATCAACCGTGGCAGAATAACTATTCTCTATCGCGATTCAGGGATAACAGCAGGGATGTGGTGCTTTTTCCATTTGACCCGAATAAGATTTCGACAGAAGATTGGAAAAAACTGGGCTTACGAGATCGAACAATAAAAACAATAACAAACTTCAGATCGAAGGGCGGTAAATTCAGGCAAGCCACCGATCTGAAAAAGATCTATGGTTTAAAAGAGGAAGAATTTCAACGTTTGTTACCCTATGTTAGGCTAGAAGAAAAGGATGAAATCAAATATGAGAATGTCAATTACGAAAACAAGCGCAAGGAAGGATCACAAGCACTGAAAGTTACTCCTATAAAACCTTATTCAATTGAAATCAATAAGGCCGATACAATTGAATTAATAGCATTGCCAGGAATTGGGAATAAACTCGCCAATCGAATTATCAATTTTAGAAGCAAATTGGGCGGTTTTTACTCGGTTGAACAGCTACACGAAGTATATGGACTTCCGGATTCTACGTTTGAGCGACTCAAAACTTATCTTACTTGCGATCCTGCACTGGTCAATAAAATCAACATTAATGATGTAGACCTCGAAACCTTAAAGCAACACCCATACATTAAATGGAACCTGGCAAATGCGATTGTACAGTATAGAAAGGAACATGGAAATTTCAATAAACCTGAAGATTTGAAGCAGATCGCATTGATGGATGAACTATTATATCAAAAGATCCTCCACTATTTGTATGTGGATTGAAGTATGGACTGTAGCTATTTCTACCCAACTACGATCTCGAAAAGTAAATTATCACTCATTAATTTTTTGAACTCAAACAGGAATGATTTTTGCTTTTGATTAATTGAATTCGCCACTTCCAATGTATACTGATCAGAGTTATAAAGAGCTTGAATATTCCGAGTTGATAGACCTCCTCGCCGACCAAACCGCTAAGTATACCCAAGCTTTAGTAAAGGGCGATAGTGGTAATACCCTGGACTATTATCGTACTCTGATCACAAGCTTGAGTAAAGAGATCGAAAACCGCCAGACAACCAATAGAGTCGGCCCCGCGGATAAATAAGACGGCTAAAGCCGTCATCGATTACTTCCAAATCTATTATTTATCGTTCTATATCAATTCGCCCGGGACCTTCGTTTTAGGAGCTGGAAAATTATTTACATTCCTAACATTTGTTAGTTTTTTTCAAAAAATCCCTATATTGCACCACTTCTGAAACAGGCGATTACAGATGAATCGTGTTGTAGGGAATAAACAATGAGTGCTTGCCATGAATTTTAAGACCACAGAGCTGACGCAACAGATTGGAGAAATGGCCCGCGATTTTGCGCAGCAACACATAAGGCCCTATGTAATGCAGTGGGATGAAGCCCAGGAATTTCCGGTTAAGACTTTTAAAGAAATGGGAAAGCTTGGCCTGACTGGCGTGCTTGTTCCCGAGGAGTACGGTGGTGCCGGATTAAGCTATTTCGAATATGTGACGGTAATCCAGGAAATCGCCAAGGTCTGTGGATCTATCGGTTTAAGCCTGGCGGCGCATAATTCCCTCTGCATCGGGCATATTCTAAGTTTTGCAAACAAGGAACAAAAGAAAAGATACTTACCAAAGTTGGCCACCGCAGAATGGATCGGTGCCTGGGGTTTGACTGAACCAAATACCGGTAGCGACGCAGGAAATATGCAGACAACGGCAGTTCGTGATGGTGACGATTGGCTATTGAACGGAACGAAATGTTGGATCACACACGGTAAAACAGGAGATGTAGCTGTTGTAATAGCAAGGACAGGTGAACCCAGGGCAAAAGATAACGCAACAGCATTTGTTGTTGAGAAAGGAACTCCCGGTTTTCAGGGTGGAAAGAAGGAAAATAAATTAGGAATGCGTGCGAGTGAAACTGCGGAAATGATCTTTGACAATTGCAGGATACCCGATTCACAAAGGCTTGGAAAAGTTGGGGAGGGTTTCAAACAATCTCTTGCCGTTTTGGATGGTGGTAGAATCTCCATTGCAGCATTGTCGCTGGGAATAGCAAAGGGCGCTTATGAAGCCTCGATCCGTTATTCAAAAGAACGTCATCAGTTTGATCAACCTATATCGAATTTCCAGGGTATATCATTCAAGCTGGCCGATATGGCGACAGAGATCGCGGCTGCTGAATTACTCACTTTGCAGGCATGTGACCTGAAGATGCGTGGTGAAAAGATGAGTAAGGAATCAGCGATGGCGAAATATTATGCCAGTGAAGTGGCAGTAAAGGTATCCAATGATGCAGTTCAGATTTTCGGGGGCTATGGTTATACGAAAGAATTCCCCGTTGAAAAATATTATCGCGATAGTAAATTATGCACTATCGGTGAAGGAACTTCTGAAATTCAGAAACTGGTTATCGCCAGAGAAATTTTGCGAGCATAATGATTAAGGTTGCTTGTCTTGTCGGCCCCGTCGTTTTCGGCGGGGCATTTTTACGTCATTCCCGACCTGATCGGGAAGCATATTTACGATTTGAGATTTGCTATTTACGAGTTCTTGGATCGCCTAGGGCATGAAATCATCTTCATCTTTGGGTTTATACTTATCGAACAACTTATCTATTGCACCTCCGAATAAGGGGAATTTTTCTTTTGCAAAATCTTTGATGATCTCGATTGACTTATATGCCTGTTGCTCTGTTAATCCTTCAGCCATAAGGCGTTTGATCAGTTCCGACATTTCAAAAAAGTTTTCGTGTTAAAAAAAATGCCGATCAAAGATCGGCAGTGGATTTATTTAAATCTAAAATATGCTCCCCGATTAAATCGGGGATGAAATTTGAAATATACTACGCTACTTTCAACAGGCTCATCTTGCTCTTATCGAATTTCTTCTTTGCATAATCCAAATCGAGATGGAATTTGGTTTGTTTGGATGATGGCATTTCAAACATTGCATCAGTAAGAATGCTTTCGCAAATGCTTCTCAACCCCCTTGCACCCAACTTGTATTCGATTGCTTTCACTACCATGAAATCAAGTACGTCTTCATCGATAGTAAGTTGAATATTCTCCAGCTCGAATAATTTCTTATACTGCTTCATCAGTGCATTCTTCGGCTCAGTGAGAATAGAACGCAATGTTGGCTGATCCAATGGCTGAAGATGTGTAACAACCGGCAAACGGCCGAGTAACTCAGGGATCAATCCAAAAGTCTTCAGATCTGTTGCGTTCACATATTGCAGAAGGTTCTTTTTCATATTCTCCTGCAATTCCTTATTCACGTTGAAGCCGATTGCATTTGTATTTACCCTCCTTGCGATTACCTTATCAATTCCGTCAAATGCGCCGCCGCAAACAAAGAGTATATTCTGCGTATTGATCTTGATCAGCTTTTGTTCAGGATGCTTACGGCCACCTTGTGGAGGAACAAGCACATCGGTGCCTTCCAGTAATTTCAATAATCCCTGCTGTACACCTTCACCACTTACGTCACGGGTAATGGATGGATTATCTCCTTTACGTGCGATCTTATCGATTTCATCTATATAAACAATTCCTCTTTCTGCCGCAGGCACGTCATAATTACAAACCTGCAATAAACGTGTAAGAATGCTTTCCACATCTTCACCAACATAACCAGCTTCAGTAAACACGGTGGCGTCGACTATAGCAAAAGGAACGTTTAATAATTTCGCAATGGTCTTAGCGAGTAAAGTTTTACCCGTTCCGGTTTCACCAACCATTACGATATTGCTCTTTTCAATTTCAATATCGCCTTCTGCGGGCTTCTGTTGAAGGCGCTTGTAATGATTGTAAACAGCAACTGCCAAAACTTTTTTCGCTTCGTCCTGACCAATTACGTATTCATCAAGAAAGCGTTTGATTTCAACAGGCTTTTTTACATTAAGCTTGAACTGGGCCGAGGCAGTATTATTATCATTCCTCACCATCAGTTCCTGTTCGATGATCTCCCGCGCATGTTCAACGCAATTCTCACAGATATGTCCTTCCTGCCCGGCAATAAGGATTTTCACCTCATCACGGCTGCGACCACAAAAAGAACAATGTAAGGATGTCTTTGCCATAATGTAAATAACTGCAAAATTACCTAACTTATTGAATTATCAGGGATAAAAAAAGCCTTCGGGAGCAGGAATCTGCCCTATTTTATTAAGTCTTTAAGAGTTGATTAGAGTTTTTCAACTACCTGGTCAACAATGCCATACTCAACCGCGTCTTTCGCATCCATCCAATAATCCCTATCAAAGTCCCTCATAATTTGATCTACTTTCTTTCCGCAGTTCTCGGCGAGGATCTTTGCTCCTATTTCCTTAACCCGCTTAGTTTGTTTGGCCTGGATTTCAAGGTCTGCACTTACGCCCTGGAAATATCCACCCAGGCTTGGCTGATGAATCATTACTTCACCATGTGGATAGATAAATCTTCTTCCTTTAGAACCTCCGCTAAGAAGAATTGACCCCATGGAAGCAGCAAGCCCCATACAGATCGTGCTCACAGGACTCTTCAACATTCTCATTGTATCGTACATAACCATACCACTTGTTACCACGCCTCCCGGACTATTGATATAGAATTTGATTTCTTCTCCCGGTTTATCCGTATCCAGCAAAAGAAGTTTCGAAACAACATCTTTTGCATTTTTATCGTCAACTACACCCCACAGATAAACGCTTCTGTTTTCAAAAAATAATTTCTCCAGTCTCTTACTGAACATTAACAGGTCACTCTTGGGCTGTTGTTCTTTTTCTTCCTCATCATCGTTTCTCCAGTCGTTGTATATATATTGCTTGCGATTCATATTGTATTAATTTCATTTAATGATTCCTACTAAGGATGGGTTTACTTGTTACTGATCTTTCTTCTCTTTACGAGGATTGAGCAATAAGACTTCATCTACCAAACCATAATCTTTTGCTTCTGGTGAAGTGAGCCAGTAATCTCGATCACAATCTTTTTCAACCTGCTTCATGGCTTTGCCTGTATGATAGGAAATGATCTCGTAAAGATTCTTCTTTATCTTCTTTATCTCATTTACTGTTATCTCGATATCGCTTGCCTGTCCGCCAATCGCACCGCTGGGTTGGTGAAGCATTACTCTTGCATGCTTAAGAGCTGTTCTTTTTCCCTTTGCACCTGCCGTTAACAAAATGGCAGCCATAGAGGCAGCCATTCCTGTACAAATCGTAGAAACGTCAGGAGTGACATATTGCATAGTATCATAAACGCCGAGACCGGAATAAACACTTCCGCCAGGACTGTTTATATACATTTGAATATCTCTCTGTCTGTCTGTGCTGTCGAGGAAAAGCAATTGTGCAGTTACGATATTGGCAACTTCATCATTGATCGGATACCCAAGAAAAATGATTCGATCCATCATCAAGCGGCTATACACATCCATAACCGCAATGTTCATGGGTCTTTCTTCAATAATATTGGGAGTAAGATCTGTTACTATATGTCTTCTATAATCGTTAAGTGTGTTGCTGCTAATTCCGTGATGTTTTACAGCATACCGATCAAATTCATTTCCTGGGTTCATATTGCGTGTTTCGTTTTTTAAAAGGCAATTTAAGTTATTGTGATCTACCAAATACCGTGCAATTCAAAAAATCGGACATTTTGGCTTGAACTGTTAGCAGGAATTTAATCATTGATTAATTTCTTGTGACAACTGAATCAAAAAAGCTGGTTGATTTCTGAGTAACGATTAATGATGATGATGCTTGTGCTTCTCCAGTTCAGCGCTGAATTCGGAAACACTTACGGGTTTTTCATTTGGGGTTATCTGCGTTTCAGCCCACTCAAAAACTTTTGAGGTCTGAAGACGATGATAAGCGTCCTCGACAAATTTGCGGTCCTGCATCATCCGGTTTACATATTCTGCCACCCAGGGTTGCTCTTCTCCTCCGGCTGGCATACCCATATAACCGAATAATTGTTGTCTTGCAAAACCTTGCAGGTCTTCTGGTTTGATTTCAATATTATTTTCTCTTACGATCTTATCTGTGATTAAAGTCCATTTCAATTGATTTAAGAAGCCAGGAAATTCCTGGTTTACCTGATCGGGTGATTTTTGTTCTTCCCCACTATTCTGGATCCATCTTTTGAGAAATGTTTCAGGAAAGTCTATAGTGGTATGATCAAGTAGCACATGATACAACTCGTGTTGGAGATGATTGCTACCCTGCCTGTCCCAATAAGCCTGGATATCATCTTTGATAGCCTGGCGGAATTCAGCTTCAGTCTTCAAATTCCTGTTAGGGAAGGTCGCTTCGAAGAATTCCTCATTTAATTCTGCTTTTTCAACAAAGCCAACTTTAGTGATCTGCATCCGGAAGAATTTGGATCCCGCTTCCTGATCATCTTTAGCCAGGCCCAGATCACTCAACACCCATTCTCTTTCTTTTTCATCGAAGGCTTTTTCTGGTTGCAGTACAATTACATCATCCTGTTTCTTTCCAAGAAGATTATCCCTGAATCCAGTATTGAAATATTTTACGAGAAGCGAATTATCTTTCTTTATTCCACCTTCAATTTCGTTTCCTGCTTCATCCGTTTCAGTAAATGTTACATTCAATACGTTATCCTCTCCGGTTACTGTTTCGGGGTTTGTCATCTTTCCATGCCTCAGACGTAAACGATCAACTTCATCATCGATCATTTCATCAGTTACATTTACTTTATAGCGTGTAATTTTTTCTTTTGAAAGTTCAGGCAGTGCAAATTCCGGTTTCAATCCAATCTCAAAAGCAAAAGCATATTCAGTCGGATTGTTCATATCAATTTGCCTTGCGTCATTTTCAGCAAGTGGCAGCGGTTGAGCGAAAATCTCCAGCTTCTCATCCACCATATATTTGTTCAATTCTCTTTCTACTGTTTTCAATACTTCATCAGTGAATACAGCAGGTCCATGCATTTTTTTAATCATGCCTGCAGGAACCATCCCTTTGCGGAACCCTGGGATATTCGCGTTCTTGCTGTAACTCTTGAGTGCTTTTTCAAATGAGTTGAGATAATCTTCACGGATTACTTTCACGGTTATCTTGTCATTAAGCGGTCCAATATTTTCTCTTGTTACTATTGCCATATGCCGTGCCGGTTTGTTTACTGTTTGATTCAAATAACTGTTTCGGAAAAACAGGGCTGCAAAGTTATGGCAATTCAATGCGAAAAGAAACGGGTACTCTTGAAAAAAACTGCCCTGAATAAATAGGTATAATTAGTTGATAATCAGTCCTTATCTTGCAGTACAAGCATGGGGATATGGGTTTCGTAAGCCATGGCCGTTGTATGATCTTTTGAGAAGATACGGTCGAAGAATCCATGCGCGTGCGAAACCATCACCAGCATATCGCTCGAATTCCTTTGTATATAATGATTAATTCCTGTTTTTACTGACTGATCTTCCATCGATACAAACTGGTGTGGGATATTCCTTAAGATCTCTTCAATGTCTTTTTTGCCGACCAATTCTTCTGCTTTTGCCCCGCTATGTTGCAATTGAACATTTAGAATGATTATCGTAGCCTGGAATTGTTTGATGATAGCGAGCAGGGGATCGAATAAATGAAAACTTGTTTTATAGCTGAAATCACTTGCGTAAGTAACGATGGATATACGTTTGTATGAAGCGTCATGGGGCACGATCAATACCGGTTTTCTTAGTTTTCGAATAACATTAGTCGTTGTACTTCCAATGATCTTTTCAATTCCACCGGCGCCCTTCATTCCCATTATTATGACATCAGCACTGCGTTCCTTTGTCAATGACTTCACTTCATCGGATGCAACTCCTATACGAACCAGCCATTCAACTTCAACTCCATATTGACTATGCAGGAATTCTGCTTCCTTACGAATTAGTTCTTCATTTTCCTTTTGCATTTCATCGGCGGTCACCATCACATAAGGAACTTCACTAACGGGAGTCGGCAACATATACGCATGAAAGAGCAGGAGCTTTGCACCCATTACTTTGGCAAGTTGTGCCGCGTATGCCGCGGCATTGCGGGATGCGGGTGAAAAGTCAACGGGAATAAGGAAGTTCTGCATAAGCGAGGTTTGTTATAAAGTTACTTGATGCAGGGGATTGGGAGACGAGAATTAGGAATTGGTTATCCAATCGTAATTCTTTTTGCAAAAATCAGTGCGCATGGAGGGACTCGAACCCCCACGGATTACTCCACCAGATCCTAAGTCTGGCGCGGCTACCAATTACGCCACATGCGCTGATTACATTACTAATAAAAGAACTTTATTCTACAGTGGTGCAATTGTCTCGAACCCCCACGGATTACTCCAGCTGCCAACCTGCCTGCCGACAGGCAGGTTACGCCACATGCGCTTTAACTTTTTGTTCTAACGTTCTAAAGAACTCTAACCAAAGTTTGCAAAAGTAGCAGTTTTTAGCTTCACTAGTAAGACCGGCTTCTTTTCGTAAATTCGTTCCGATGGATTCTGTTGTAGCGATAACTAAATACAATCTTAATGAAGAACAGGAGAAAAAGCTCATCCTTCGCGAATACCGTTCTTTATTAAAAAGTCTTAAACCCAAGCTTAAAGCCGGGGGATAAGGAACTGGTACGCATGGCTTTTGAGATGTCCGCTGATGCACATAAAACCATGCGCCGAAAGAGTGGCGAGCCCTATATTCTTCATCCATTAGCTGTTGCAAGAATCTGCGTTGAAGAGATTGGATTAGGCGTTCGTTCTTCTATTTGTTCGCTCCTGCATGATACCGTTGAAGACACCGATATGACGCTCGATGACGTTGAGCGGGAATTCGGAACCGAGATTGCAAGGATTGTGGATGGGCTTACAAAAATCTCCAACGTCATCGACGTTAACGCCTCCCAGCAGGCTGAGAATTTTAAAAAGATCCTGCTCACCTTAACCGATGATCCCCGGGTCATATCTGATCAAGCTTGCCGATCGCCTGCATAATATGCGTACGCTCGACAGTATGAAGCGGGAAAAGCAATTGAAAATTTCCTCTGAAACGGTTTATGTATACGCTCCGCTTGCACACCGGATGGGTCTTTACAATATTAAGACAGAGCTGGAAGACCTTGCGATGAAGTATATGGAACCTGATGCATACAAGGAGATCGCAAGGAAGCTGGCGGAAACAAAAAGAGAACGCACGAGATATATCAATGAGTTTATCAAGCCAATCAAGGATAAACTTGAAAAAGGCAATTTTGCAGTTTGAGATTTATGGCCGACCAAAAAGTATCCATTCTATCTGGAATAAGATGAGGAAAAAAGGAGTGGCATTCGAAGAAGTTTATGACCTCTTTGCCATCCGGGTGATACTTGATGCACCAACGGAACGCGAAAAAGAAGATTGCTGGAAAGTATATTCTTTTATTACGGATGAATATACTCCTGCACCTGAACGTTTACGTGACTGGTTGAGTAATCCAAAATCTAATGGTTACGAAGCTTTGCATACGACAGTGATGGGTCCACAGGGAAAATGGGTGGAAGTGCAGATACGGACTAAGCGTATGAATGAAATCGCGGAAAAAGGTCTTGCGGCTCACTGGAAATACAAGGAAGGGGCCGCTGATGAAAGCCGGTTTGATAAATGGTTTCAGCAGATCCGCGAGGTGTTGAATACGCAGGATACAGATTCGGTGGATTTCCTGCAGGATTTCAAAACGAGTTTTCTTGCCGAAGAAATCTATGTCTATACTCCAAAGGGAGATGTAAAAATGTTGCCGGTTGGATCTACAGCCTTGGATTTTGCATTTGCGATTCATAGTGCTGTTGGGTCGCAATGTATAGGTGCAAAGGTTAATCACAAACTTGTTCCTATTAGCCATAAACTTCGCAGCGGTGACCAGGTAGAAATTATCACTTCATCAAAACAAAAGCCCACTGAAGATTGGTTGAAGTCTTGTTGTTACTGCAAAAGCAAAAACCAAGATCAAGGATGCGTTAAAGGAAGAAAAAAGAAAAGTTGCTGATGAAGGCAAATATATTGTTCAGCGAAAGCTGGAAAACATGGGTGCCGCTTTCAATCAACATAATGTTGATGTCCTTACTGCCTTTTATAAATTACCATCTCCTCTGGATCTGTATTACCAGGTATCGATTAAGACGATCGATCTGAAAGAACTGAAAGATTTTAATTTGTTGGGAGACAAATTGGAGACCACCAAAACCAGTCGAAACCAATAACCGAAAACAAACATGAAGGCGGTCTGGCTGCAATTCCAAAAAAAGACGCAGAGCTGATCATTTTCGGTGAAAGCAGCGATCGGATTGTTTATAATCTTGCCAATTGTTGTAAGCCCATTCCCGGTGATGACGTTTTCGGATTTGTAACTACTGGAAAAGGTCTTACCATTCATCGCACCAATTGTCCCAATGCCGCTAAATTAATGGCGAATTATGGCCATCGGGTTGTAAAAACAAAATGGGCCAAGAATAAAGAGATATCTTTCCTTACCGGTTTGAAGATTGTTGGCATGGATGATGTTGGTGTGATACATAAGATCACCAACTTAATTTCTGGTGAATTAAAGATCAATATTAGCGCAATGACCATTGAAGCGAATGACGGATTGTTCGAGGGAAATATTAAAATATATGTTCATGATAAGGAAGAACTCGATGAATTGGTTGACCGATTAAAGAGACTTCCGGGAATTGAAACTGTCGACCGATATGACACAGAACTGTCATAATTTATAAAAAATTGCTCTGTATCTGATTTTTCGCATACCCCAAGATAACCTTTCACTAAACAGGTCACCTTTTGTGCAGCTTGTTTAACAATTTGATTGTCTGACCTACATCCTTTTTAGAAAGACTTACTATTTATAATTAAAGACTCGCCATCATGAAACAAAAATTGAAACTTCTGATGCTGTCATTTCTGGCATCAGCACTACCTGCTTTTGTATTTGCCCAGGTGAGCGTTTCCGGTACGATTACCGACGCGACCAACAATCCGGTCATCGGGGCATCAGTTAAACTAAGAAACTCAAACGTTGGTACAGCAACGGATCCCACTGGAAAATTTAGCCTAACGATTCCAGGCACTGGGGGCACGCTCGAGATCTCCTCAATTGGATTCAAAACTCAAACTGTCGAAGTAACCGCCAGCAACGCCAATCTGGTTGTGAAAATGGAAGAAGACGTAGGCAGATTGGATGAAGTGGTCGTTACAGGTTTGGCAACAAGCGTAAAAAGACGAAACCTTGCCAACTCTGTTGCAACTATTTCAAGCAAACAATTATCGGGTACTGCACCAGCCCAAACATTTGATGCTGCATTGAATGGTAAAATAACCGGTGCATACATTAATTCCAATTCGGGGGCGCCGGGTGGAGGTATATCAATTAAGTTGAGAGGTGTTACTTCCATATTTGGTAACACTCAACCACTTTTTGTAGTGGATGGTGTGTTCGTAGACAACACAGCAACACCTGCGGGTTTGAATGTGGTAACGCAGGCAGCAGCCGCTGGTAATGCATCAAACCAGGATAACCCATCAAGCCGTATTGCAGATTTACGTCCTGAAGAAATTGAAAATGTTGAGATCCTCAAAGGAGCTGCAGCTGCGGCAATCTATGGGTCGAAAGCTGCCGCTGGTGTGGTAATCATTACAACTAAAAGAGGTAAGGCAGGAAAAACAGCAATCAATTTTTCTCAGGATCTGGGAGTCATAAAGGTTCGAAAACTTTTGGGAGCAAGACCGCTTGATGTTAAGAAAGTAACCGACCAGGGCTGGGACGTGAATGAATTCAATGCTGCGGTGGCTGCCGGAAAGGTTTATGACTATGAAAAAGAAATCTATGGTGAAACTGGATTGTTAAGCAATTCCATCCTTAGTCTTTCAGGAGGTTCCGAAAGAACTAGCTTTTATCTTTCTGTTTCTCATAGGGATGAAGAAGGAATAATTGCACGTACAGGTTATAAGGCCAATAGCATAAGGTTAAATATAGACCATCGAATTTCTGACAACGTAAAACTTGGACTAAGTACAAACTTTATCAATTCGTCTTCAGATCGCGGACTAACAAATAATGATAATGCCGGAGTTACCTATGGTGTTGCACTTTCTTCAACACCAAACTTTACCGAATTGCATGCTGATGCATTGGGAACCTACCCGAGAAATAAGTATGCTGCATCCAATCCAATTGAAACGAGAGATAAGATGACAAACAATGAGGGAGTCAACCGATTCGTGATTGGAATAAACCTTGATGCTATTTTGCATAAAGCAACAAAAAGCACTACCCGGTTAATTGCGAGAGGAGGTGTTGATTTTTATGGGCTGCGGACAGATGCTCAATTCCCTGCTTCGCTTCAATTCCAGGAAGTGAATAAGGGAACATCCATACAGGGCTTTACAAGGAACCTGAATACAAATTATATTCTTTCCCTGGTCAATGTATTTAATGCGTCTGACAACGCATCCTTTACTACTTCACTGGGAATAACCCAGGAAACTGGTGATTATGATAACCTGCTCAACGTGGCCACCCAGGTTATTTCGGGTCAGTCAAATGTAGATCAGGCAGGTGCGTTGACGGCTACACAATTCAGAACAAAGAACTATGATAATGGATTCTTTATTCAGGAAGAAATATCCCTGATGGACGCATTTACAATTAATGCCGGTATACGTTTCGATAAGTCAACCAACAATGGAGATCCCGATAAATACTATTCTTATCCAAAGGCCGGCGTATCCTGGAACCTGACAAGAATGGATTTCTTTAATTTGGATTTCTTCGATAATCTCAAAGTAAGAGCTGCATACGGCCAGGCGGGCAACTTCCCTGCATTTGGAAGTAAGTTCACTTCACTTCTTGTTTCAAATATCAGCGGCTTTCCTGGATCGCTGGTAAGTACTCAACAGGGTAATCCCGACATCTTACCGGAACGCCAAACCGAATTGGAAGCCGGTGTCGATTTCAGCATTCTTAACAGTCGTTTGAATTTCGAATTCACTTACTATAATAAAAAGATATTCGATTTCCTGTTATTGCGCACTGTTCCTGCTTCTTCCGGATTTTCTACCCAATGGGTGAATGCGGGTGATTTAAAGAATCATGGAATAGAGGTAAGCGTGAACGCCCAACCGATTTCCAATGCAACAATCCGTTGGTCAACCACGCTTAATTTCTGGATGAACCGTTCAGAAGTGACTGAACTTACTATTCCACCGGTTGTATTGGGTGGTTTCGGTAACACACTAGGTACATTTAAGATTGAACAGGGAAAATCCGCAACACAAATTGTCGGTATCGATGGCGCCAATGGTGTAGTTGAACTCGGTAATCAGGAACCTGAATTCCAGATGAACTGGTTTAACGAATTCAGCTTATGGAAAAATTTGAGCGTTCGTTTCCTTTTCCATCTGAAGCAAGGAGGAGACAATATCAATCTTACAGAATTGCTTACAGACCTCGGAGGAACAAGTCCCGATTATGATGAAGATAATAATGGTAACGGAATTATCGATTCAAAGGATAGGATTGATGCGCTTGGAGTAACAGCAAGACCGTTTGTTCAGGATGCCGGTTACCTTCGCCTTCGCGAGATAGGAGTTTATTACACATTCACTAAGATGCCGTTCAGCTTCTTGAGAGGGCTGAGAGTTGGAGCATCAGCATACAACTATCTCACGTGGACGAAATATAAGAGTTATGATCCTGAGGTTTCGAATTTTGGAACAGGATTTTCAACAGGAGTTGAAGTAACTCCATTCCCATCTTCAAAACGTGCATCACTTCATCTGTCTGTTGATTTCTAATCAAAAAATTCTGACAATTATGAAAAAGATCATCATAAAAACACTTGTATTATTTTTTACAGCAGGCACTTTATTGACTGCGTGTAAAAAGGAGGTAGGTAACCTGAATAACCCTACGATCGAAGATTTCCTGGAGAATGCTACCAGGGACCAATTAAATAACCTTGTATCCGGTATTCAATCAGGGTATAGAAATAACTATCCCATGTACCTGGATGTTGTAGGTGTAATTGGAAGAGAAATATATCGTTTCTCAGGTGCTGATCCGCGTTATGTTTCGGATCTGTTGGGCCAGGGTAGTGCTACGCTTAACAACAACACCTTCTATCTTACAAACCCATGGAATTCCCGTTACCGTGTAGTAAAGAATGCAAATGTGTTGATCCAGTCTACCAATAATTCTACTTTAATAGATGCTGCAGAAAAAAAGGGTTACCTGGGTTTCGCAAAAACCATGATGGCGCATCAGATGCTAATGAATCTGAACATGACATATACCAATGGAATCCGGATACAGGTAGAAGATCCAAACAATTTAGGTCCAATAGTTGATTATAATGGTTCTCTTACGGCAATTGCCGCCCTGTTGGATGAAGGCAGAACTGATCTGACTGGAGCAACAATTTCATTTAATCTATCTGGTTTTATTGGTTTGTCAGATGCAGCTGGATTAATAAAATTCAATCGCGCGCTGGCAGCAAGGGTAGCAGCGTATCGGGAGCAGTGGGCTGCAGTACTCACCAGCATTGAACGAATCATTTTTCGCAATTGACGGCAGTTTCAACGCTGGAGCCTATATGACCTTCGGTACAGGTACAGGTGACCAATTGAATCAGGCTTTCTTCCCGCAAAATCAGGGTGGGGAACTGAGGCTGGCCCATCCATCTTATGTAACTGATATCGAGGCTGGTGATGACAGGATTGGTAAAGCTACTTTAAGAACAACTGCGGGTACATCAGGTGGATTGACAAGCAACCGGGACGTTTGGGTATACACCACAAGCACTGATCCGATAGGAATTATCCGTAATGAAGAATTGATTTTGTTATATGCTGAAGCAAAGATCCGCACGAATGTGTTGGGAGATGCAGTAACAGCCATTAATAAAATACGGCAGGGCCATGGACTCACTCCTTATGCTGGTGCAGTTACTCAGCCTGCATTAATTGATGAAATGTTGAAGCAAAGAAGATACTCATTATTCTTCGAAGGACATCGCTGGGTTGATATGCGCAGATATAACAGGTTAGGTCAATTACCAATAGATCGTCCAGGTGATGATGTTTGGGTAATGTTTCCACTGCCATTGACTGAGCTTTAATTTTTCACGAATCACGAATAAAAACCTCTTTCCTCGCAGTAGTTTGGCGGAGAGAGGTTTTTTATTTTCCCCTTTTAGTGGCTTAACCTATTTTTGCTGCCTTCTGTAAAACTTATTCAAAAGTGGTTTAAATGGTTGATGTTATTTTAGGCTTACAATGGGGAGACGAAGGCAAGGGAAAGATCGTAGATTATTTTGCACCCAGATATGATATTATCGCAAGGTTCCAGGGAGGTCCCAACGCCGGACATACATTATATGTCAATGGTAGTAAGGTTGTTTTGCACCAGATCCCTTCCGGGATATTTCATGAAAACAAGATAAACCTGATTGGAAATGGCGTGGTGCTCGATCCCGTCACGTTGAAAAGGGAATGCAAAACGGTAAAAGATTTCGGTATCGACTACCAGAAAAATCTTTTTATCTCGGATCGAACGCATCTTATTCTCCCCACGCATAGGGCATTGGATAAGGCTTCGGAAAAGGCAAAAGGAAATGAAAAGATCGGATCTACCTTAAAAGGGATTGGTCCTGCATATATGGACAAGACGGGAAGGAATGGTTTACGTGTGGGAGACCTTTTAGACAAGTCCTTCACTACCCAATACATCAAACTCCGTTTAAAGCATCAAAGATTACTGGACTCAATGAATTTCGATGAAGACATTTCGGCATGGGAGGAAGAATTTTTTGATGCGCTCGAGTTCATGCATCAATTCCAGGTTGTAAATGGTGAATACTTCATTAACGAAAAGATCAGCCAGGGAAAAAAAGTAATGGCAGAAGGCGCGCAAGGGAGCATGTTAGATGTCGACTTTGGAACTTTTCCTTTTGTCACTTCCTCCAATACAATTTCAGCAGGTGTTTGTACCGGTCTTGGCGTAGCTCCTCAAAAAATCAAAGATGTAATCGGAGTTACAAAAGCATATTGTACCAGGGTTGGCAGTGGTCCTTTCCCAACTGAATTGAATGATGCAACGGGTGAAGAATTGAGAAAGATCGGGAATGAATTCGGTGCTACCACCGGGCGTCCCCGCAGGTGTGGTTGGATTGATCTGGTGGCGCTTAGATTTGCCTGTATGGTAAATGGAGTGACCCAATTACTTATGACCAAGGCAGATGTACTCGATGCTTTTGAGGAATTAAAAGTGTGTACAACCTATAATATCGATGGCAAATCAGTGAAGGAAGTTCCATTCCAGATGACCAGGGTTACTATTGAGCCCGAATTGAAATCATTTAAAGGTTGGAAAACAGATATTTCAGCCATAAAATCACCGGCTGATCTTCCGAAGGAAATGAAGGAATATGTTGCATTTATTAACAATTATCTCGGCGTAAAAGTCGCTTATATCAGCAATGGCCCTGGCAGGGATCAATTGATCGAAATGAATTAATGCCCGTTGGCAAAATCAAAATAATACAGGAAATATTTTAATCCACAGCAGAATCTCTTAGCTTTATTTAAGCGTAAAATTTTTTTTGAAAAAAATTTTGGCGGATTAAAAACTTCGCCGAAATTTTACACTTCAATCCTATTTGAACATGGCGAAATCTGAAAAGGGGAAAGCGCCCAGCAGTAAGGCCGCAGCTAAACCCTCTGAGGAAACTACAAAGAAAAATGCGTCCAAGCCCACAAAAAAAGTGCAGGAGGAGGAAGAAGATGGATTAGAGGAGGAGGAATTAGAAGAAACTCCAAAAGCGACTAAAAAAGCGGGTAAAGGCATCATCTAAGAAAGGTGTGGATGAAGATGACGATGACGACGATGATGATGCTGGTGAGGATGAAGTAGATGATTGGGACAAACCAGAAGAGGAAGAGAGCTGGGATCCTGATTTCGACGAATTCGACCTCCCTAAATCCAAAACCAAAAAAACTGGCGGCGGTGCGGCTGCCGGGAAAAAAGTTAAAGGGGGCGGAGAGGAAGAAGAACTTGGATTCGATGAAGAATTCAAGGACCTCGACCTTTTCAATGATTCGGGCTTTGATGATGAGGAAGATGATTATTAGCAAAGCCATGGATTACCAAAACAGTTTGTGAGCAGAAGTTTTTCTTCTTTTACAATATCAGATAGTCAGTATACCAAACAGCAAATGTTGAACTGGGCCTCTCAGTTCAACATTTGTGCTTTTTTAGATAACCATCATTACAACCTTGCGCACCATAGCATAGAAGCATTAGTCGCCGTAGGAGCAACAAGATCGGTTGAAGCTTCCGCAGGAAATGCATTTGCGCAATTGAAAGCTTTCTTCGAAGAAAACCAGGATTGGATCTTCGGACATCTTGCTTATGATCTGAAAAATGAAGTCGAGTCTGTTAGCTCATCTCATCCGGATGGCATCAGCTTCCCCGATCTCTTCTTTTTTGTTCCTGAAATCATACTGCAATTGAATGGGGATAGATTAGATATTCACTCTAATAATATTCCACCCAAAGAAGTATTTGCGCAAATAACCTCATCTGAGTCAATCAACGATCCTGTTTTAAAAGCTCCTGGAATAAAGCATCGGTTTTCAAAGGAAGAATATATAGCTACAGTAAAGCAGTTACAGAAACATATACTTCGGGGAGATTGTTACGAAATTAATTTCTGCCAGGAATTCTATTCGGATGAAGTAACAATAAATCCCGTAAATATTTACAGGTCGCTAAGCAAAGCTTCACCCAATCCCTATTCAGCTTTTTATCGATTGGATGACAAGTACCTGCTGTGCGCAAGTCCGGAAAGATATCTAAGAAAGAAAGGAAGACAACTTATTTCCCAACCAATCAAGGGAACCTGGCACCGCGATTTTATCAGTAAAAAAGAAGATGAGAGGAACAAGGATCGATTGTTCAATAGTCAGAAGGATCGTGCGGAAAATGTAATGGTGGTTGATTTGGTGAGAAACGATCTCTCTAAAGTTTGTGAAGAAGGATCAGTGAAGGTTGATGAACTGTTCGGAATCTATAGCTTTCCGCAGGTGCACCAGATGGTTTCAACAATTAGT
The DNA here is from genome assembly GCA_963728145.1 of uncultured Chitinophagaceae bacterium. Classification (GTDB taxonomy): domain Bacteria; phylum Bacteroidota; class Bacteroidia; order Chitinophagales; family Chitinophagaceae; genus CAVSJA01. The sequence goes on from CAVSJA010000002.1 coordinate 684,990, forward strand.
GGAGAACTAAAGAATGATAAGCATTGGGTTGAAGCTATTCGCGCAAGCTTTCCAATGGGATCAATGACAGGAGCGCCAAAAAAGAAAGTGATGGAATTGATTGAACGATATGAAAAAACAAGACGAGGAATATTTTCCGGTGCAATTGGTTATATCCAACCTGATGGAGATTTTGATTTGAATGTAGTAATCAGATCTTTACTTTACAACAGTACGAATCAGTATCTATCTTTTCAGGCCGGTTCAGGAATTACATTTTATAGTGATGCCGGTAAAGAGTATGAAGAATGCCTGTTGAAAGCTGAGGCAATTAAAAAAGTCTTAGCAGGACTGGCAGAATAAAAAACCGCCGGCTTTGTTAAGACCGGCGGCTCCCACAATGTCCTTGATTCTAATCAGAATTATTTTTTGGAATCAGTAGAATTAGTTGAAGCAGTTGCACTATTTAACAGCATCTGCACTGAATCATTCAGGATCTGGTATTTGTTATTGACGAATGATTCCATTTTGTCCGCAGGTAATTTCATTTCATAGCTATTATCAGCAGTTGCCATCACCTTATCGAAGTTTGGATTGTAACGATTGAATTCATCCATGTCCATCATAATATTCTTCGCAATAGCGCCAGAATAATACTTACCTGTTACTTTAATCGTACGCGCAGCTTTCAACTCGTCTGCTGAAAGGTTACGTTTCGACATCCACTGTGATACTGCAGCGATTTGATCTGCAGTTTCTGCTTTGGTCAGTGTGGTAATTCCACCCTGTCCTTCGAAGACGTAGTGAGTACCGATAAATTTCTTTACGTGAATACGGCTTTCCTTTGGCAAGTGCCCTTGTAAGGTCCAGAAGTTGCGGCTACCACCACTTTTCCGGATCGCGCTGTACACATTACCGGGACCACCATTATATGCAGCTATCACCAGGAGCCAATCGCCGAATTCAGCATACAGGTCTTTCAGGTAACGAGCAGCTGCAATCGTGCTCTTGTAGTAGTTCTTCCTCTCATCTACCTTGGAGTTCACTGTAAGACCTAAGGTACGCGCTGTACCGGGCATAAATTGCCATGGTCCTACCGCGCCAACCCAGGAGGTGGCATTAGACTTCAGTTCCGATTCAATAACTGCGAGGTATTTTAATTCCTTGGGCAACCCGTGTTTTTTAAACACCCCATCTATCATATTAAAATAGGGGAGGGCCCAATTCTTCATTTTGAGCAGGTCTTCTCCATGACTTTCCATGTAGTCCTGCACAAAACTAACCGCGCGGGGGTTTAACCTAACACTGCTGGTGTTGGCCAATGTCCCGGCTTCAAACAGCTCATTCAGTCCTGCATTCAGCTCCATCTTACCAGGAGCCTGTACAGTATCCCTAAGGATCTTTGTAACCGTAGGCTGTGATGTCTTTTTGGGTTTAGAAACAGTAGACTTTTTAGCGGGAACGGAACCTTTCTTCTTATCTTTTTCGCCGTTACCAGCCCAAGCCAATGTGATCAATCCCAAACATAAAATGCTTGCAATAACAAGTTTTCGTTTCATCATCGTTTTTTTGAACTCAACAATGCCGACCCTTCAGGTATGGATTACGCACACGATGATTTCACATAGGAACTCGCCTTACATAGGATTGGGAAAATTAGAAGTACAAGAAGGGAAACCGGGGGTCGAAAGGTTTGGGCTTTTCAGAAAGCCGGTTCACCTGTACTTCAGCATCCACTGGTGGGATAGCTGAAGTAAAGATAATTCGCAAAATCGGTTTGTCATAGCCTGTACACCGAAAGGTAATCCATTATTGTGCCAAAAAAGCGGGATTGAGACCGCCGGAAGGCCGGTTAAATTGGAAAAGACTGTAAAAATGTCAGCTAAATACATAGAAATAGGGTCGTTAATTTTTTCCCCAAGGGGAAAAAGCTGTCCCCGGCACTGTGGGGAGGATTATGACGTCGAAGTTGTTGAAGATCACATTTGTTTTCTCGACCAGCAGCCGGCGGACCTGTTGGGCCTTGGTAAAATAGGCATCATAATAGCCGGCACTCAGGACAAAAGTTCCGAGCAATATCCTTTTTTTTACCTCCCAGCCAAAGCCTCTGGAACGGGTCTTTAAATAAACTCCTTGTTTTTTTATCCACATCCCGGAATCCATACCTCACCCCGTCAAAGCGAGAAAGGTTAGAGGAAGCCTCCGCAGTAGTCAATATATAATAGGTAGGAACTATGTAGTCAAGATATTCAAAATCAACAGGTTGCTACGGTATTTCCATCTGCCTTTTAATCGCTCTATGAAATCCAGGAGACTCCTTGAGATCTCTTTATCCAATGCCGGACTTTCGAGTGCTTCTTTGAAATAAGCAATTCTTAAAGGAGAATTATGTTTGCCTGAAAGGTTTGAATAATCATCTACCTTATTTGAAGCGGCAGTGTTATCAAACTCATCCGGACCTGAAATCACTTCCAAAACCCTGGCAACATCAGGTATCGTAGTACCAAATATTCCGATCTGATCGAATGATGAAGCATAGGCAATGAGGCCATACCTGCTGATTCTTCCATAGGTTGGCTTCAATCCAATAATACCACAGAAGTCTGCCGGTTGACGAACTGATCCACCTGTATCTGTTCCCAAACTCACCATACAACAAGACGCCTGAACGGCTACTGCTGAACCTCCTGAGGAACCACCTGGGACTTTAGTTTGGTCAAGCGCATTCAATACATTTCCATATACTGAATTCTCATTGGTAGAACCCATTCCGAATTCATCACAGTTGGTATGACCGATGATGATAGCTTCTTCTTTCAAGAGTCGTTCGACTGCGGTGGAATTATAGACAGAATTGAAGTTTTGAAGAATCCTCGAAGCTGCAGAAACCGGATGGTCCTTATAGCAGATTACATCTTTAATTGCGATAACGACGCCATGTAATTTACCGATTGGCCTTCCAGCCTTTCTTTGGGCATCAAGCTTACCAGCCTTTTCTAACGCTTCATTCGCATACACATGAATGAAAGCATTTAATTTCCTGGTTGCTTCGATTTTATCAAGATAATATTGAACTGCTTCTGTACAGGACAGCGATCCGCCCAACAGTTCAGAATGATAGTGTGTTATTGAATCGTAAGTAAACAAATCCGTTTCCGGCTTTTGCAAAAACGGTTAATAATCTGGAGTGTTTGTTCGATTATTGTTGTGTTGAAGAGGAGGAAGACGTTTGTTTTTCTTTCTCAACCATGCCTTCTTCAATTTCTTTTTTTACATTATTCTTGGCATCATTGAATTCGCGTACACCACGACCCAATCCTCTCATCAGTTCTGGGATCTTACGTCCGCCGAACAACAGCAATACTACAATCAGAATCAGGATCATCTCCTGTCCACCAATGTTGAAAAGCAGAAAAACAGGTTTCATTGTATCTGGTTTAAATGAGAAGTTCAAAGTTAAGTAATAATCGTTGCCGTTAACTAAAAAACGGAAACCGATTTGTTAAGATAGTCAGTTTCCGTTCTTATTAATAATAATCACTAATTATTCTGCAACTACTGCTTCTACGCTCTGGCGTTTTTCCTTAATTCTGGCGCTCTTACCACTCCGTTTACGTTGGAAATAAAGTTTAGCGCGACGAACACGACCAGTTTTATTTACTTCGATTGAATCAATATTCGGAGAATAAATAGGGAAAGTTCTTTCAACACCTACTCCATCAGAAATCTTGCGAACTGTAAAACTTGCGGTTTGCCCAGTACCCTGGCGTTTGATTACATCGCCACGGAAGCTCTGGATACGCTCTTTACCACCTTCGACAATCTTATAGTTAACAGTTACATTATCACCAGCTTTAAACTTCGGAAACTCCTTCTTTGCCTGTCAACTGCTCGTGTACAAATTGAACTGCTGCGTTCATGACATTCTTTTTTTAGGGGAGGCAAAGGTAATAGAAAATGTCTAGATTTCAGCTTCTTCAGAGAAATTTTATCTGGCAACATTCACAGCCCGCTTTTCCCTGATCACCGTAACCTTGATCTGTCCCGGGAAAGTCATTTCATTCTGAATTTTCTGAGCAATTTCAAAGGAAAGCTTATCGGAATCCGCATCGCTGACTTTATCTGCTTCAACAATTACCCTTAGTTCGCGACCAGCCTGGATCGCATAGGCTTTTTCAACCCCCGGATAAGCCATGGCCAGGTTCTCCAGGTCCTTGATCCGTTGCAGGTATTGCTGCATGATCTCCCTTCTCGCCCCGGGTCTTGCTCCACTGATGGCATCGCAAGCCTGAACAATTGGAGAGATCACATATTGCATTTCCATTTCATCGTGGTGCGCACCGATAGCATTCACTACTGCCGGATTCTCTCCATATTTTTCAGCCAGCTTTGCTCCAAGTAATGCATGGCTCAATTCAGTTTCTTCATCCGGAACTTTGCCGATATCATGAAGCAAGCCGGCACGTTTGGCCAGTTTTGGATTCATTCCCAGTTCAGCTGCCATTATGCCACAGAGATTTGCTACTTCGCGGCTATGCATTAAAAGGTTTTGACCGTATGAAGAACGGAATCGCATCTTACCAACGATTCGCACCAGTTCTTTATGCAAACCATGAATACCGAGTTCAATAACTGTTCTTTCACCAATCTCCATTACCTGCTCTTCAATCTGTCGCCTTGTTTTTTCAACTACTTCTTCGATACGGGCAGGGTGAATACGCCCATCAGCAACCAATCGTTGCAGACTTAAACGCGCAATTTCACGGCGAAGCGGATCAAATGATGAAAGAATGATTGCTTCAGGAGTATCGTCTACAATCAGATCAACTCCGGTTGCAGCTTCAATAGCCCGGATATTTCTTCCTTCGCGGCCAATGATCTGGCCCTTTATTTCATCGCTTTCAAGATTGAAAACAGTAATTGAATTTTCAATTGCCTGTTCGGCTGCGGTGCGTTGAATAGTTTGAATGATGATCTTCCTGGCTTCTTTATTGGCTTTTTGCTTGGCATCGTCAATAATTTCCTGCTGAATACCCAGGGCCTTGGTTTGCGCTTCCTGTTTGAGACTTTCGATCAATTGCGCTTTGGCTTCTTCGGCTGTAAGACCAGCAATTTTTTCAAGCCGCCGGATATGTTCTTCCTGGTGTTTTTCCAGTTCGGTGCGCTTCAGGTTAACCACTTCGATCTGGCGGTTGAGGTTGTCCTTGATGGCCTCGTTTTCCTTTACCTGTTTGTCGAGTTGATCAACCCTCTGGTTGATGGATTGTTCTTTTTGTTTGATCCTGTTTTCGGTTTCGCCTATGCGGCGATTCCTTTCCATTACTTCTTTGTCATGATCGGCCTTTAACTGTAAGAACTTTTCTTTGGCCTCCAACATTCTTTGATTGCGCAGGTTTTCGGCATTTGTTTTTGCATCGGAAAGTATTTTTTGAGCATGTTGTTCCGCATCTTCAATTTTTTTCCTGGTGTTCTTTGCAAAAATGAGTTTGCCCGCAATAATCCCGATCAGCAGCGCAACTCCACCGACTATATAGGTTAAGACATTCGGTTCCATTGTGTTTCAATGATTTTATTTGTTCATTTCTGTACGCTTTCATTATGTATATATGGCTTTTGTCCATACTGAAACGCTAATTTGCGAAAGTACGGAAATTCAGTTAGGATTATCCGCTTAACCCCTCTTTACCAGGTTTTAAGGTTGATTTATATAATTGGCCGGAAAGGGAAAGTGATTTGAAGCTAAATTGCAATAAATCCATTGAGATGAAACCGATCGTCGCCGCATTATTGCTCTGTATTGGACTTACTGGTTTCACGCAGACACAACTTAGAAAGTTTATAATACATGGAGATGCGTCCAAATTGAAAGTACCCATCACCTGGGTGTATATCAGCTACCCGATGGGTGGTGGAGAATGGAAGCGGGATAGTGCAAAGGTAACTTCGAATGGTCTTTATAGATTGTCCGGTGAAATTCCCGAACCAGCATTGATCCGCATATGGCCCGCATTCCGCGAATCGGCTGATGGAAAAAAACCTCCCCTTATTGTCAGGCGTGATTATGCCACTTTATTTCTCGAGCCTTCCAGCATAGTGATGCACAATGTCGATTCTTTCAGCAATGCAACAGTGAGCGGTTCGGTTACGCATGATATTTATCTTGAGTTAAGGGAAAAGCTGAAAACAGTTACTGAGAAGGAAGAAGCTTTGAACAGAGAGTATGCCCGTTTGAACCGAATAGGGCAAGTAAAAGCATCAAAAAATTTAGAGCCGCAATTCGATGAGGTTAGTGCGGAAAGAAAAAAAATACTAAAAGATTACTTCCTGAAAAATCCTCAATCTCCGATTAGTTTATATGTGCTGAATGAAATTGCCGGTTGGGAAATTGACCCAGCAGAGGTTGAACCCCTTTTTAAGAAGCTTCCGGGATCAACTCAGAATCTTCCTTCCGGCAAAGAGCTGAAAGAAAAAGTAGAGATCGCAAAAAAAACAGCGATTGGCAAACTTGCAATGGACTTTACACAAAATGATACCGCAGGTATACCAGTAAAGCTATCAGCATTCAGGGGAAGGTATCTGCTGGTTGATTTCTGGGCAAGTTGGTGTGGTCCGTGCCGAGTTGAAAATCCTCATGTGGTTGAAGCATACCATAAATTCAAGGACAAAGGGTTTCATATTCTTGGGATTTCACTTGACCGTCCTGGTGAAAAAGACAAATGGCTTAAAGCAATACACGAGGATAAGCTCGCCTGGACTCAAGTGTCGGATCTGAACTTTTGGAAAAATGCGGTGGCTGTTCAGTATGGCATCATGTCAATACCGTCCAACTTGCTTCTTGACCAGGAAGGAAAGATCATAGCGAAGAATCTGCGAGGGGATGAACTCACGAAAAAACTCGAAGAGGTATTAAAGTCAAATTAAGAATGGATGAATGTGGGCCGGCATGTTGAAGCCCGTTCAATTTTATCCTACCAGCGCATGGTCCAATTGCGCATCCATTTTCTGCATTAGTTTTGAAAGCTCAGCATTCTCACCAGAATCAGCACTAGCCTGCGCTTGAGTGGCATACCATAGTACCACCATGGATATATAATCCTGCATATCCTTTCCCGCAAACTGGGTCTTGAATTCTATCAACTTTTCGTTGATTATTTTAAGTGTTTTGCGAACTACTTCTTCATCTTTTGGAGCCACCTTAACACGAAAGGTCCGATCTCCAATCACCAGATTTACAGGAATTAATTCTTCCATTTTTTGGTTATTTGATTTGCAAGCGATAAATTTATCCACATTTAATTCACAGCGTTCCCTAATTGGATTGACTTTGCGGAATGGTTTTTGGATGGTTAAGGATGCAATACTCTATGATTACTTCAACCAAAACCAAGCAACTTTATGTTTGCCAAAGTTAAGTCATCCGTCTTCATCGACGACCTGACATTGGAATTTGTAGCACCAATGCAGGCTGACAACCTCCGGGCCATATTAAGAGATGAAAAAGGTTACGAATGCAGTCGAATCGTAGCTAGTTGGCCGAAAGGACAGCGCACGTACACCTGGAAGGGCCTCAGCGATCTGCCGTACGGTGTTTACACCTTAGAGCTTTCACAGGGCGAGGATGAGATGCGATTAAGAATGGTGAAAAGAATTTAATTATTCTATTCATTAAGCATTGCGATACAACGGTCGATTTCCCGTATGTATTGGTTCAGCTTTTTTTCCAATTCTTTCTTCTCAGAATCACCCAGGTTACCATTATTTATTTGCTTCACCATTTTTTGCTGGTCAAATTCTTCCAATCGTTGATCCTTTAACTGAATACTATTCCTTAATTCCTTTATTGTTCCTTTGAGAGCGATGTTTTCTTTTTGGATTGTATGCTGTTGTTTCAGCAATTGCTGAAGTTTTTCGTTAACCTGCTTGAGCTGTTGATGCAAGGATTGCATTGGGTCTTAATTGAGCTATGTATAAAAGAACATGAATTAATATTCGTTGCTATTTTCTGATCTCGGCCTTAAGTTCATTCTCCAGCGCTTCCTGTATTCTACCCATCATCTGGTCAATCTCTTTATCTACAAGAGTTTTTTCTTCATCCAGGAACGTAAAACTTACTGCCAACGATTTTTTTCCTTCACCCAGTTTCTCACTTTCAAAAATATCGAAGAGTTGTAGTTCCTGAAGCTTTTCTAATCGAAGTTTTTTCACCGCGTTTTCCACCTCTGCATAAACCATTGATTTTGGAACAATGAGCGCAAGGTCCCGGAAAACGGGCAATTGTTTGGGCAGGTCCTTTATGACCAGCTTGGTTTTCGCAGCTTGTTTTAAGATTGCTTCCCAGTTGAAATCGGCAAACAAAACCGGTTGTTTTATATCGAAGCGTTTTAATTCATGTGCATTCACATTTCCTAATTCAGCAATGATTTCGCCGTTGCTCGATAGCTGAAGCATATTATTCAGCTTGCTGCTTTCATTATCTTTCTCCACAGGATTTATAATACCCATTAACTGAAGTACACCAGTTACGATGCCTTTTAGATAGTACAGATCAGAAACTGCGGCTTTTTGTTTCCAGGAATCTTCATTCACCCTGCCGGTAATGTATAAACAACAGTGATCAGTTTCCAAATAATTTCCCGGCCCCTCAGTTCTATAAGTTTTTCCAAATTCAAAGAAGCGAAGATTATTGTTTTTCCTGTTGAGATTATAAGCGATTGCACCCAAACCCGTTTCCAACATTGATGGACGCATGATATTATGCTCGGCGCTCAGGTTATTCAACAATTTCACTGCAGTTTTCAATTCATTACCATCAAAAAAAGCGTTATTGGTAATTGAATTCGTGAGGATTTCAAAGAATCCCTGACCCACCAGGTAACCAGCGACTTTTTCTTTGAGGCTATGTTTGTATCCCTCATCGTCAAGTGAAGGAGAAATAGTAATAGATTGTGGGATCTCGATATTGTCAAGTCCATCAATGCGAATGATCTCTTCCACTACATCGGCAGGTAAGTGAATGTCTGGTTTACTATACGGAGCAGCAACACGAACATCGTCCATTCCCTCTTTGATGATCTCAAATCCCAGGCTTACGAGAATCTTTTTAACGGTATCCTGATGATAATTTTTTCCGCTTAATTTCTTCAGGTAATGGTGTTTCATTACCACCTGAACTCTTTCTGCTGGTTGCGGGTAAACATCGACGATATCAGATGCAATCTCTCCACCTGCAATTTCGCGGATCAGCATTGCAGCTCTTTTCAGCACGTTAACGGTGTTGCTGATATCAATGTTTTTTTCGAAACGGGTAGCCGCATCCGTGCGCAATCCGTGCCGGAAAGATGTCTTGCGAATATCAACCGGGTTAAACCATGCGCTTTCAAGAAAGATATCTTTCGTCGTTTCTTTAACACCACTTTTCATGCCGCCGAATACGCCGGCAATACACATGCCTTCACTTTCACCATTGCAGATCATAAGGTCTTCATTGCTCAGCTTCCTTTCCTTAGCATCCAGCGTAGTAAATAAACTTCCTTCAGGAAGATTTTTTACCAGCACGGTGTTTTTCTTGATCGCATCCGCATCGAATGCATGCAGCGGCTGACCTGTTTCGTGAAGGATGAAATTGGTGATGTCTACAATATTATTAATAGGCCGTTGCCCGATCGATTTCAATTTTTGCTGAAGCCATTTCGGGGATTCGCCAACTTTAATGCCTTTTAGGCTAACACCTGAGTAACGCTGACAGGCCTTACTGTTTTCTAGCTTGATCTTTATTGGAAGACTAATATTATCCGGTTTGAATCCATTGGTGAACGGCGACTTTGGTTTGTAATCTTTTTTTTCATGATGAGATAGATAAGCGCAAACATCTCTGGCAACGCCGAGATGACTCATCGCATCCATCCTGTTTGGTGTGAGTCCGATCTCAAAGATCCAATCGTTATAGGGTTTGAAATGAGTAGAAGCAATAGTTCCCGGCTTCAATTTATCAGGCAAAACCATGATGCCTGAATGATCTTCACCCAAACCAATTTCATCTTCCGCGAGAATCATTCCGTGGCTGTCAACTCCGCGGATCTTCGCGATTTTCATGGTTAGGGGATCACCTTTGATCGGATTGATGGTTGAACCTACAGGAGCAACAACAACTTTTTGTCCAGCTGCAACATTCGGTGCACCACAAACGATTTGAAGCGGTTCACCTGATCCAATATTTACTTTGGTTACGGTAAGTTTATCTGCATTGGGATGCTTTTCCACTTCGAGCACTTCACCAATTATCAATCCTTTCATTCCACCTTTTACTTCTTCATATTGTTCCAGGCTTTCTACTTCGAGTCCGATTGAGGTCAGGATTTTGCTGAGCCGTTCCGTTTCGACGGCGATGGGTAAATATTCACTAAGCCAATTATAGCTGATGGTCATTGATTAAATTGACAGGTTAGTTGTCGGGATAACAGGGAGCCGCCCTCGCAATGGTTTAAGCGAAGGCGGGGAGCAAAGATAATGGAATGAGTGTTGAAGCCAATTATGATAAAGGTGAGTCACCCTTGTTTGACGGCATTAAAGAAAGGTGACTCACCTTTGACAATTGAGCTCGGATGAAACCGGCCCTGGCAGGACTTTTCGACGGACTTCACCGTTTTTTCATCACTATTTTCGCATGTTTCAACGGTTCAATACTGCTGAAATAGGCGTGAAATATGGTTTTTTTACCCGTATAAAATCTGAAATTCAAGCGGGGCGCAAGTCTTGGCATCTATAGCTCTTTACCAAGAAACGGGCGACATTTTCTTTCGCACACCTGTTGTTAATTTCTCAGCCAGATGGGTGGCTTTTTTTTATAAATTGTGTATAGCTGACCGGTAACTTGTGGACAAACCCGGAATTGCTGTGGATAGCTATGTGAGTGGGCTGGTATTAAATTAAAGAGATCAAATCTGTTTTCTTGCCTTTGTGCCAACCTATATTCGCCGTCCTGACATACGGGGTAACATTCCGATAACAGTGATTTAGCAATTTCGTAATACAAGGCTGGAACTAACCCACAAGTCATTGGTTGGATATCCAATTAAGTGGCAAGATTTTCCTTTGCCCTCCTCCGAAAAACCACGCAAGTATCAAACCAATGGTTAAACCTTTTTGTACCTGGATGAACGATGGAAATAACTAACCTGAACAAGGATCGCAAGACAAGACGCAAAAGCTCGATCGACTTAAGTAGCATGGTTTATGGAAAAGTACCTCCACAGGCTAAAGACCTGGAGGAAGCCGTACTGGGAGCCATCATGCTCGAAAAGAGCGCTTTCGACACAGTCGTTGAAATTCTAAAGCCCGAGTGTTTTTATGTAGATAGCCATCAGCGGATCTACCGGGCTATGCAATCGCTTCAACAAAAGAATCAGCCGATCGACATCCTCACAGTTGTTGAAGAATTAAAATTCAAAGTTGAACTGGATATAGTCGGTGGACCATACCAGGTTACCAAACTCACCAACGCAGTTGTTTCTTCTGCAAATATTGAAACGCATTCAAGGATCATTCTGCAAAAATTCATTCAACGCGAACTGATTCGCATCAGCGGAGAGATCATCAGTGATTCTTATGAAGATTCAACCGATGTATTCGATCTGTTGGATGAGGCAGAAGGCAAACTTTTCGAGATAACGAATAACCACCTCCGAAAGAATTTCGATAGCATCGATACGGTCTTAGTGAAAACGGTACAACGCATAGAAGATATGCGTCATCGAAATGAAGATTTTTCAGGTGTGCCGAGTGGCTTTGCTACTTTAGACAGGATTACTTACGGCTGGCAGAATACTGATCTGATCGTTCTTGCTGCCCGTCCATCTGTCGGTAAAACTGCCTTTGCATTGAACCTTGCTCGAAATGCATCACTTCATCCAAGCAAACCAGTACCTGTTGCAGTCTTCAGTCTCGAAATGAGCGCTGGACAATTGGTACAACGTATTCTTGCGGCTGAAAGTGAGATCTGGTTGGAAAAGATCTCGCGAGGAAAACTGGAAGAGCACGAAATGAAGCAGCTTTATGCTAAAGGCATCCAGCGCCTCGCAAAAGCACCCATCTTTATTGACGATACCGCCGCATTGAACATATTTGAACTAAGGGCAAAATGCCGCCGCTTGAAAAACAAACACAATATTGGCCTTATCATCATCGACTATCTTCAATTGATGAGTGGTACCAACGATCGTCAAAGTAACCGTGAGCAGGAGATTAGTAAGATTTCGCGTGACCTCAAGGGATTGGCAAAAGAACTCCAGGTTCCAATTATCGCACTTAGCCAGTTGAGCCGTGAAGTGGAAAAGAGAAAAGAAGGAAACAAGATGCCTCAGTTGAGTGACCTTCGTGAATCCGGTGCTATTGAACAGGATGCTGATCTGGTTATGTTCCTCTATCGTCCCGAGTATTACGATATCACCACAAATGAGCTCGGCGAAAATGTGAAAGGTGAAACTCATGTTCGCATCGCAAAACATCGTAACGGTTCTCTCGAAACAATTAAGTTAAGAGCGCTTCTGCATATTCAGAAATTTACTGAATGGGAAGGCGATGATTCTCTGGGTCTCGGTCCTGGTAATTGGAAACCTATTCCAACCGATAGTGGTGCCGAGGGTGGCGCTAAACTCTATATCCAGGCTGGCAGCAAGATGAATGATCTTCCGTTCAGTGACGAAGAAGAAACACCGTTTTAATTATTTTAGATTTTAGTCCCGATAATTATCGGGATGAGATTTTAGATTTGAAAACTGAAATCTAGAGTCATTGACCAATCTTCCAATTTTCTTTATCGAGACGATCTAAGTTCTGATTCGGTTCAACTGGACGAATCGAATTCAAGGCATATTGTGCAGGTCCTTCGCATGAGAGCAGGAGAGATGATCAATCTCACTGATGGTAAAGGAAATTTGATCACAGCAAGCATCTCAAAGGCTGATAAAAAGAAATGCATAGTAAGTATAACTGGAAAAGAAAGAATTCCTTCACCAGAACGAAAGGTCAGCATTTGCATCTCCTTACTTAAAAATTCAAATCGATTTGAATGGTTTCTTGAGAAGGCAACTGAGATCGGAATCAGTGAAATTGCTCCACTATTATGTAAACGAACTGAAAAACAGAAGTTCCGAATGGATCGAATGCAACAGATACTGATTAGTGCATTGATCCAATCAAGACAATGCTGGTTACCCATCCTTCATGAACCTGTTAAGTTCAGTTCTTTATTTGATGCTGCAAAAGGAACAAATGCTTATCAGCAAAAATTCATCGCACATTGTATTCCTGAAGAAAAAAGAAACTTATCAGACCTCCTCAATTCAAATCTTGCCTCACAAATCATATTAATTGGACCGGAAGGAGATTTTACAGCCGATGAAATTGAAATGGCAAGACAACATCATTTTATACCTGTGGCCTTGGGTGAAACGCGATTGCGTTCTGAGTCGGCAGGTATCGTTGCTGCGGCATTGATGAAATTAGGTTAACAACCGCAGGGGGATTTAGACCTAATTTCATTAACTTAAAGAAATATCTCCTCGTATGACCCGCAGCCGAGCTTCCTTTTTCCTGTTCCTCCTGTTCTATTCATTACCTGTATATTTTTTTGGACAGGAACAGCGGGCAAGGGACAGCGTGATGGCACTCTTGAGATCGGCAAAAGAAGACACATCAAGAATATTGCTCTTACTCGACTATGGAGGATTTTTTGCATACACCAACACAGACAGTTCGGAATACTACTATAGACAAGCAAAACAACTCACTGAAAAAACAAATTATTATCGAGGAAAAAGAAAGTATGTCACCTACCAGGCCGAAATATTCAATCTGAAAGGATTATTTGATTCATCAATTTATTTATGTCGTGTAGGATTAGAATTGGCAAAAGCCGAAAAGGATGAACGTTTTACTGGTATTCATTTGAATAATCTCGGGAATGCATACTTATACCAGGGAATAAACGATAGTGCCGCTCATTATTTCCTTCAAGTGCCGGAATATTTTGAAAAAACAAATGATGACAAGTTCCTGGGTATACTTTATTCAAATCTCGGCGTAGTGTTTTCCAACCTCGACCAGCCAAATGAATCAATTCATTATAACAGGCTATCGATGCAATTGGCAAAGGCGACGGGAGATGAATTAGGAATCGGTTATGCCATGGTGAATATGGGCAGTGAATTAAAAACATTGAAGAATTATGATTCCGCACTTTATTATAATACAAAAGCTCTTGAGATTGCCAGAAAGGAGCATGATCAAAGTCTGGAAAAAGATGCGTTGGTCAATCTGGGTTATGTACATACTTCATTAAATAATTATAAAGCGGCACAAGATTATTTTGAGCAGTCATTAACACTTTCCCGCCAGGCACAAAATGATTATGGAGTTATATCGGCATTGAAAGGAATGGCCGAGATCCAATTGAAGACTAAAAAATTCACTGAAGCAGATAAATTGTTGGATCAGGCATTGGCCCTGTCATTGAAAAGTGGCTTTAAAGAAGAAGAACAGCTGATCTATCTTTTGCAATATGAAACAGATCTTGCCGCGGGTAAACATAAGGAGGCACTGAAGCATTTCAGACTTTATTCTGAATTAAAGGATTCATTAGGGAGCGCTGATCTGAAAAAAAGTATTACGGCACTCGAAAAAAGGTATGAAGCAGAGCGCAAAGAAAAACTATTGCTTCAAAAAGATGTTCAAATCAAACAACAGGACACAGCGCTTCAGGCAAAAAATACCTGGATCATTGTACTCGGAGCTTCTTTAGCCTTGCTTGGACTCGTTGGTTACCTGATTTGGAAATTCTACAGGCAAAAGCAACGGGTAGAATTGAGAGAAAAGGAAATGCAACAAATGCAACTCAGTATGAAAGCAAGGGAAGAAGAACGAAACAGAATCGCAAGAGAATTACACGATGACCTGGGGGCAACACTGAGTGGAATTGGAATGTACACGCACCTTATCAAATCAAAAGTGAACAAGGAACCTCTATCCGCCATTGAACCGATGGTAAATACAATTGAACAATCTGCATCTGAAATGGTCACCAGGCTCAGCGATATTGTTTGGGTGGTAAACCCGGTACATGATACAATCGGAAAACTCATTCAGCGCATTGAAGAGTTTGCGCTCGATATGGCAAAAGCGAGGAATATGGAATTGAAAGTAAGCTCTTCACTGGAAGAGGAGGATCTGAAACTTGATATGCGTGCAAGAAAGAATATTTATCTAATCTGCAAGGAAGCAATAAACAATTCGGTGAAATATAGCCAGGCTTCCATACTTGGCATTTCCGCAACCACCTCCGACCACTTGTTCGAACTATCTATCCAGGATAATGGAATTGGATATGATAGGTGGAGGATCAAAAGAGGAAATGGCCTGAATAATATTGAGCAACGAGCAAAGGAGATCGGTGCGGAATTTTTGTTGGAAGCCGAACCTGGTAAAGGCTCAAAGGTCGAATTGCGTTATAAAATACCCCAATGAGGTAGAGGAAGAATCAGTTTTTTTCAGGAGGTTTGACTAATGATGGAAATGCGTATTGCCATATTTGAAGATAATAAGTTGGTTAGAGAGGCCATGCAGGCAATCATTAATGGTACGAGTGGATTAACCTGTTCTGGCGCTTATGCAGATGCCAGCCTATTGGAGCAAAAAATCAAAGCATGCAATCCCGACGTGGTGCTGATGGATATTGAAATGCCAGGAATGAGTGGTATTGAAGCAACTAAAATTTTGCATGAGCACCATCCTGAAATAAAAGTTCTTATTCAAACTGTATTCAACGAAAGTGAGAAGATATTCATGGCGCTCACTGCAGGAGCATCGGGATATATCCTGAAGAATGATCCTCCTGCAAAACAAATCGAAGCGATACAGGAAGTGTACCATGGTGGAGCGCCAATGTCGCCATCCATAGCAAAAAAAGTACTCCAGTTTTTTTCTGCGAAGAATGTTATCCTTGTTTCTCCCGAATCAAACGACTATGAACTAAGCAAACGGGAGCTTGAAATTCTTACCATGATGACCGAGGGAAATAATTATCGCGCCATTGCGGGTAAAGCCTTCATCAGTTATGAAACTGTTCGCACGCATGTTAAGAAGATATACAAGAAACTGCATGTAGCCTCTCGTGCTGAGGCTGTCATCAAGGCCAGCCAGCAGAGGATTGTTTAATAAGTTGGCTTTAATTCTGTCTCCCTAGAACACTCAACACTCATTGCAACGTTCAAATTTGAATATTTAAATGAACCTTGAGTGTTGAATGTTTTTGGGTCTTCATCAATGTGCCTGATCGGAATAATTCTCATTCTCCTTAATTACCGGTTCATTCAATTCAACTACACGCTTTGTCATTCGTTTTCGCATGGTCATATTGAGAACTTCTACTACAAAGGAGAATGCCATTCCGAAATAAATATAATTTTTCAAGTGAAGTTGCTCTGCGGCTTTACTATCCCATCCTTCAATTACAAGACCCAGACCAATCATTACAAGAAATGAAAGAGCGAGCATTTTCAATGTAGGATGTTTGTGTATGAAGGCAGATATCCTTGGACTGAACAAGAACATTCCGGCCATGGCGATAACAACGGCCGCAATCATGATCTCTACATGTTTTGCGGTACCACCCGCCGTTATGATACTATCGAATGAAAAGACAGCGTCGATCAACATGATTTGAGCGATCGCCTGGCTTAGGCCAAGTGGTTTCTGCCTTAAAGTAGCGGCATTAGGATCCTCACCCTCCAGTTTCTGGTGGATCTCCATAACCGATTTATAGATCAGGAATAACCCTCCTGCGATCATAACAATGCCGGCGAGGTCAAATCCTTTTCCAAATATGTTGAAGAGTTCAACGCCTTTTTGTTTTAATAGCCATCCAAGACCCAGCAATAAAAGGCTGCGTGATAGAATACCGGTGATCATCCATATCCGGCGAGCCCTCTTTTGTTCTTTATCGGTTTTAAGCCGGTTTAAAATAATGCTTACGAAAATGACATTATCTATTCCCAGTACAATCTCCAGAACAACCAGGATAAAGAAACTGATTATTGAATCCGTTGTAAACAGCTCCTGCATCTTTCAAATCTTAAGGGTGCAAAAATAGCTGAAACCGTCGTTATTTAATGAACTAGGCCCCAGCGAATTAAAACGCCCAAATTGGGAGGACCATTTTTACCTTCCAAAAATGCGGTTTGGCACAATTTTTCTTACTTATTCCGAGTTATACAAAAACCCTGTAATAATCCTATACCTTATTTGATCAGATCTATACCCAACCAATTCCAAACCTTTTAAACCAAACCGTAAACCAATGAAAAGGGTATCAATCTTCCTGCTATTGGCTATTGCCATACAAGCTTCCATTACTGCAAAAGCACAAACTTATTTCGATTCTGAAAATATTGGGACCCTTAAAATCGGCGCGGGTTATACTCAAGATTTTCCTGGTTTGAATGGATATACAATAATGGGTGAGTTCTCAAAGAATATAGGTATGAATTTTCAGGGAGGTTTTGGACTCAAATCAATAAACCTTAAGGGCTATCCGAGAACTAAAACGGTAAAAGAGTATACAAAAGCGACCACTCTTGATTTTAATCTTTTTTATATTCCATTTCAATCCGAAACGCAGCAGTTCAAAATAGGACTTGGTTACTCGTTTTCTTTCTTCAAAGCAAGAAGAACTTTTCCTTTAACGCATACTCCCGATCTTCCTACTTTACAATGGCCCATCCAGGATTTCCAGGGCAGAACCTCAGGTGCAAGTGTTCTTGCGGAATATGAGTATACTCCGCTCGAGTCCAGCCTGACTTATGGAATCCGCGCCGCTATATATAAGGCTTATGACCGGGTGTTTTATGTTGGTCCATTTGTAGGAGTAAGACTTTAGGAACAGAGGAACAGAGGAACAGAAGAACAGAGGAACAGAAGAACAGAAGAACAGAAGAACAGCAGAACAGAGGAACAGAAGAACAGAAGAACAGAAGAACAGCGGAACAGCAGAACAATAGATTAGTAGGTCAATACAATGTAGCCTAACCTTCGCGAGCTTTGTTCATCTGTTCAGTATTCTCTTTACAATTCCAGGTCCTTCATAAATAAAGCCGGTCCATACTTGTACTAAAGAAGCACCTTCATTGAACTTTTCTGTTGCGTCATCCTTTGTGAAAACTCCGCCGCTTCCGATTATTGGAAGTTTTCCATTTGTTCTTTTGTGGATATAGGAAATGATTTCGCCTGAACGGTTTTTTAGCGGAGCACCACTTAGGCCGCCCATTCCAATTTTCTCCAATTTTTCTTTCGGAGTTTGTAATCCTTCACGTGCAACCGTGGTATTCGTAGCAACAAGTCCATCGAGTTCGATTTCAATAGCAAGATCAATCACATCATCGATCTGTTCTCTTGTAAGATCAGGGGCGATCTTTAGTAAAAGCGGTTTTGGATTTGAATTAGATTTATTAATCCTTTTGAGATTGGAAAGGATTTTTCTCAACGATTCTTTCTCCTGCAACTCACGCAGCCCGGGAGTATTTGGCGAGCTTACATTCACAACAAAGTAATCGACGCAATCAAACAATCCCCTGAAACAAATTTCATAATCCTTCCATGCGTCTTCATTTGGAGTGGATTTGTTTTTTCCAATGTTTCCTCCAATAATTAGTCGGTAGTTATTTTTCGCTTCCCGACTCCCGACTCCCGTACTACTCCCGACTATTGTAAGCACGCAGCCTTTGAGCTATAACTACAACTCCATCGTTATTAAATCCCATTCTATTAATTAGCGCCTTATCCTTAGGGAGCCTGAACAATCTCGGTTTATCATTTCCTTGTTGAGCTTGGGGAGTAACAGTACCTATCTCAACATAACCAAATCCCAAAGTTTCGAGTTCACGCAAGTAACGTGCATTTTTATCAAAGCCTGCCCCCAGGCCAATTCTATTTTTGAAGTTTAAACCGAATAGTTGTAAAGAATGAGTTGAACCCGACGGATGAAAAAAATTGGTTAATGCTCTTCTGAAAAAACCGATACTGCATAATAACTTCAGCCAATTCATGCTGAAATAATGCACCCATTCCGTAGGAAAAAGGAAGAGAATGCTTCGAAGGATCTTGTACATAACGGTTTGCGAAGATAGGAGTAAATGAGGGTCGCTTGGAATCCAGCTTCAAAAACCCTATTCTTGCCTGAAATTGAAAGGTGATGAAAAGATTTTTCATATGCACTGCATTTATCGTTGCAGGTTTTATTTCAAACGCTCAATCTGACACCTCTCTGATCAGTCTTGAGAAAAGGTTGAACGAATATATGCTACTCAATAAACAACTGGATTTTGAAAGGTTGTTTGATTATATACATCCCAATATGTATAAACTTGCTCCGCGTAAGCAATTGGTGGAAGCATTCATTAAGGTTTATAACAATGATGAGGTAGCCCTGGGTATCGATTCGATCTATCATAAACAGATTAGTGAAAGTTTTCTACTGAACGGAGCCACTTACAGGAAGGTCGATTACTATATGGTTATGTGGATGAAAACTAAAGATGAGTCATCGATGGATGATTCAAACTTTGTTGAAACAATGCTTACTGGTTTGAGAGAAAGATTCATAAATAAGGTTCTTTCTTTTGATAAAGAAAAAAAGGTCTTTATTATTAAAGGCGATGACAAACTGATCGCGATAAAAGATACTCCAGGTTCAGCATGGATGTTCCTTGGTTACCAAAAGGGAAACCCATACGCAAGTAAGTTGGTACCTAAGGAGGTAATCAGCCATTTCAAGCTGGAAGAGAATTAGTTGTCGATGCAACTAATTTCAAAAAAATCAATTAACTTTAGTGTCTAAACAGATTTTTATGCAGGAAGCATATATCGTAGCAGGTTTTAGGACCGCTGTGGGTAAAGCAAAACGTGGAGGATTTCGGTTCTATCGCCCTGATGATCTGGCAATCGATGTGATAAAAGGATTGCTTGCATCAGTTCCGCAATTGGACCCAAAGCAAGTTGATGACGTAATCGTAGGAAATGCGGTTCCCGAAGCAGAACAGGGATTGCAGGTAGGTAGGATCATTGCCTCAAGGGCGGTTGGTATTCATGCACCGGGTATGACCGTGAATCGCTATTGTGCCTCTGGGTTAGAAACGATTGCTATCGCATCAGCCAAGATCCGTTCTGGTCAGGCGGAATGTATAATTGCCGGTGGTACGGAAAGCATGAGCCTTGTTCCGACCGCAGGTTGGAAGACTGTTCCGGCATATTCCATTGCAAAGGATGAACCCGATTATTATCTCAGCATGGGATTGACTGCTGAAGCAGTAGCGAAGGAATTCAAAGTATCAAGAGAAGACCAGGATCAATTCTCTCTTGCATCTCATCAAAAAGCGATTGATGCGATAAAGAATGGACATTTCAAAAATGGGATTCTCCCAATTCCTGTTGAAGAGACCTATCTTGATGAACAGGGAAAAAAACAAAAGAAAAGTTTTGTGGTAGATACCGATGAAGGGCCAAGACAGGATACCAATCTGGAAGCACTTGCAAAGTTGAAACCGGCATTTGCTGCAAGTGGTACAGTGACTGCAGGGAATTCCTCTCAAACTTCCGATGGAGCAGCGTTTGTAATTGTGATGGGAGAAAAAATGGTTAATCAATTGGGATTAAAACCAATTGCGCGCCTGGTTAATTCTGCCGTTGCGGGTGTTCATCCACGCATAATGGGTATTGGGCCTATTGAAGCAGTTCCAAAAGTTTTGAAACAATCGGGAATGAATCTTGGACAGATAGACCTGGTTGAACTTAATGAAGCTTTCGCATCGCAGGCATTAGCGGTTATACGTCAACTTGAGCTCGATCCGAATAAAGTCAATATAAATGGCGGAGCTATCGCCCTCGGACATCCGCTTGGATGTACGGGCTGTAAACTGACCATCCAAATCACTCACGATATGAAACGCCTCGGCAAGAAGTACGGTATTGTAACCGCTTGCGTAGGTGGGGGACAGGGGATTGCGGGTATAATTGAGAACATTGGTTGACAAGGTTGATAGGGTTGACAGGGTTGACAAGGTTGACAGCGTTGACAAACGAATACTCAATACCAAAATCATTAACCGCAATAATTTTATCAACTCCATCAACCTTATCAACCCTATCAACCATGTCAACCTTGTCAACCTTGTCAACCTTGTCAACCCTCTCAACCTCATCAACCTTCAACCCAAACCCCCTCGTAATTCTACTCGTTTCTCCTGAAAATCTACTCTTTATCTCTCTCCGGCAACATTTTTGTTTAATAATGACTTAAACCCGCAGGGATTTTGATAGTCCCAGCAGGTGGCTTTCTCCAACGCCACCTCAAAATGAACGCTTATGGATAGAAGAGAATTCCTTACCCTTAATCAGGGGAAAACTACTGCTGTTCCGCAATCCTATGCAGGTATCAGACAGATCTTTTCTGGATTGAATCCTTATAGTGGTCCCTGGACAGCCCGAGAAATAGCTCACCTTATTAAAGAGGACCCAATTCGGGGCCAAAAAATCTGACATTGATTATTTCAAATCACTGACGCCCTCACAGGCAGTTGATGCGCTACTAACGATACCGGCTACACCGCCAGCACCTCCTGTAAAGAATTATGACAATAATGGTATACCTGCAACAGATCCGGATTATGCAATTGCGCAAGGACAAACATGGGTAAATACTTTTTCAACGGATGGAACAGTTAACTCAAGGCGGGTTGGTTCATTAAAAGCCTGGTGGCTTGGATTAATGATCAACCAGGAGAGAAATATTCTTGAAAAACTTACGCTCTTCTGGCATAACCATTTTTCAACTGAAGCTGTTGAATATGGACTTGGTACATGGGCCCACCAGCATTCAAATTTATTCAGACAATTTGCATTAGGGAATTTCAAAGCAATGGTGCGTGCGGTAACACTGGACCAGGCGATGCTGCGTTACCTCAATGGGTACCTGAATACCAATTCTGCACCTGACGAAAACTATTCAAGAGAGTTGCAGGAATTATTTACACTCGGCAAAGAAAACAATCCGAATTATACAGAAGATGATGTGAAAGCCGCAGCAAGAGTATTGACCGGCTGGCGTATCAATAACACCAACGGTACGGTATTCTTTGATCTCAATCGCCACGATAAGGACAATAAAAACTTTTCTTCCTTCTTTGGAAATACTGTTATCACCGGAAGAAATTCTGCTGATGCAGGTGACCTCGAACTGGATGATTTATTGAATATGATCTTCAGCAAATCAGTTGAAGTATCAGAATTCATAGTAAAAAGAATATATACCTGGTTATGCTATTATACTATTGATGCGAACACGGAAACTACCGTGATAAAACCGCTGGCACAGATCTTCAGGGATAATAACTGGGAAATAAAACCAGTATTGAGCGCCTTGTTGAAAAGTGATCATTTCTTCGATCCTTTGAACCAGGGATGTTTGATCAAAAGCCCGATTGAATTACTGGTAGGACTTTGCAGGGAATTTAATGTAGTGTTTCCAGTTTCAACTGACTATGTGAATGCATACAATATGTGGAATTACATGCGGAACCAATCCGCAACCATGCAACAAAACCTTGCGGACCCTCCAAGTGTTTCCGGATGGCCGGCCTATTACCAGATCCCTCAATTCTATGAGATGTGGATCAACTCGGATACGTTGCCAAAAAGAAATCGATGGACAGACATATTGATCGGGAATGGATTCACGCAAAATGGAAACAGGCTCGTGATTGATGCGGTTGCCTTTACAAAGACATTATCGAATCCCGGGGATCCGAATATTCTTATCAATGATGCGTTAGATGTTTTGTACAGGGTACCGCTTTCAGACGCTTCCAAGCAAATTATTAAAGAACAAATATTGTTGGGCAACCAGGCTCAGGATTATTATTGGACGAATGCCTGGATGGCGCATATCGCAGTGCCGACTGATACAGCCGCATACAATATTGTAAACACAAGATTGAAAGATTTGTACAAATACCTTATGAACCTGGCAGAATACCAACTTGCCTAGTTGGCCGCTTAAGGGCTTACCTGATCGCTAAACTATTTTTATGAAGCGCAGAGACTTTTTCAAACAATCCTTACCCGCGGCAGTAACACTGCCTGCCCTGCTGAATGGTTTTTCAGTAAAAGCTTATACTGCTAATTCGCCATTGATGCAGGCACTGATGGGTGCAGCAACCGATACCGATAAGGTATTGGTCATTATTCAACTCAATGGAGGTAATGACGGTTTGAATATGGTGATCCCTATTGAATACTATTCTCAATACTATAATGCAAGAAGCAATGTGGCGATACCACAGAACCGTGTACTTGCATTGAATGGCAATACAAAAACCGGTTTGCACACGAGCATGACCGGAATGCAAACACTGTATAATGAAGGAAAACTAGCAGTCATCAATTCAGTTGGTTATCCTTCTCCAAACTTTTCCCATTTCCGTGCCACCGATATTTGGATGACGGCTGCCGACGCAAACCAATTGTTGGCTACCGGTTGGGTGGGCAGATATTTGAATGTGGAATATCCAAATTTTCCCAACGGTTATCCAAACACGCAAATGCCCGATCCGTTGGCAATCCAGATCGGCTCTTTGACATCATTGACATTTCAGGGTCCATCGATCAGCATGGGCATGAGTATTAGTGACCCTACGAGTTTTTATAATTTCATAGATGGTGTTGAAGATCCTGTTCCCGATACACCCTGGGGTAAAGAATTGAAGTATATCCGGCTCGTTGCAAGACAAACTCAACAGTATGCCGCAGTGATACGCGATGCGGCAGCACGTGTGCCAACACAAGGCAGCTATCCATCCAATAATGATCTGGCTGCACAGTTAAGGATCGTTGCGAGATTGATCAAGGGGGGATTGAAAACAAGATTGTATATGGTGAGTACGGGAGGGTTCGATACGCATTCCAGCCAGGTTAATGCGACGGATACAACAACCGGAACTCATGCCAATTTGATGTTACGTTTGTCAGACGCGATTAAATCATTTATGGATGACATCAAAGGATTGGGTGTGGATGATAGAGTAGTTGGAATGACATTCTCCGAATTCGGTAGAAGAATAAAATCTAATTCGAGCCTGGGTACCGACCATGGTGCTGCTGCACCGATGTTTGTTTTCGGAAAACATGTAAAGTCTGGTGTTGTAGGAAATAATCCTGTAATACCATCAAGTGTTACGGTCAATGATAATATTCCATTTCAATATGATTTCAGGAGTATTTATGCTTCCATTTTGAGGCAATGGTTCTGCGTAAACACAACCGATTTGGCAACCATCATGCTTCAGAACTTCCAGGATATTCCCCTTTGTACCAATGGCGCTTGCGGAACAACTGGTCTTGATGATATCATCAGGGGTTCTGGTGATGAATTAATAGTCAACTATCCTAATCCATTTACTGAAAGCACGCGAATTACTTTCCGTACACGTGGCGGACATACCCTGATCCAGATAATTGATCCCCTTGGACGAGTAGTTAAGACGCTCGCCGACAAGGAGTATGCACCTGGTACCTTTAATGTAGACTTCGACAGCCAGGGACTTCCAACAGGCGTGTATTATGCACGTTTTCAGAATGGTTCAATCCAACAGGTCCGCTCCATGCTTAAGGCGAGATAAAAGAATTCCACAGTTTGGAAAGCTTTTTGCCGTCAAAAGTCAGGATGTTTTATCTTGCTCTGCTAAATCCCCAAACCGGATAGAAACAGATATTTTGATACAACCGCATGATTAAAGTTTTTGTTACTGATGACCAGGAGTTGTATCTGGAGGGGCTTGTTCTTCTTTTGAATAAACAGCCTGATATCCGCGTGGTTGGCTCTGCCCTCTCTGGTTACGAGCTTCTACAAAAAATAAATACTGTAGATGCAGATATGCTGCTGCTTGACGTAAACCTTCCGGATATTGGCGAAGAAGACCTCATCATTCAGTTGCGCAAATTGAATCCAGAGCTGAAGATCATTTATCTCACAATGATGCGCGGTACGCGCTATGTCCATAAGCTTAATAAACATTCGATTCAGGGTTATCTTTTGAAAAGTGCTACCATTCAGGAATTGAGTGAAGCACTTCGAAAAGTAGCTGAAGGAGGAACTTACTTCAGTAAGGAAACGAATATTTCTGATGGTGAAAGTGATTTCAGAACCACGATCAATATCGACAATAAGAAAGTTTTTGAAATACTTTCAAAGCGCGAGGTTGAAATCCTTACGTTGATCTGTAAGGAATACAGTAATGCTGAGATCGCTGAAAAATTATTTCTCAGCATCAGTACGGTTGAAACACACCGAAAGAATCTTATTTCCAAACTTGGAGTGAATAATACGGTGGGCCTGGTGAAGTTTGCGTTGAAAAATAAGCTAATTGACTAATGCCATTTCAACCAACAACCAACAACCAATAACCAATAATAAATAATTAAATCATACTCTTACCCCGGATCAATCTTGTGAAATTCTTTTTTTCTATCCTGGTACTGACTATTGCGATAAAGCCCGCTTCGGGAGCTGATACAACTGCTCTTAAAAATCTGTATGATCGTTGCCTGGATTTTTCAGAAGATAAGGCCGATTCGATTTTATATTATGCTGAATACATCAGATCGGAGTCCGCAAATCTAAACTTTAATAAAGGCGATGTTCTTTCGTTACGTCTAAAGGGAATTTATGAAGAAATGAATTCAAACTATCCACAAGCCATCAGTTACTATTTGCAATCCCTGGATGCAGC
Organism: uncultured Chitinophagaceae bacterium; assembly: GCA_963728145.1. GTDB lineage: Bacteria > Bacteroidota > Bacteroidia > Chitinophagales > Chitinophagaceae > CAVSJA01. The sequence goes on from CAVSJA010000002.1 coordinate 710,798, forward strand.
AAGAAAAATCAATCATACCGCCTATGAAATCTCGGCCTTGAGCGACCTGGCAATCGCTTATGCCGGCATCAAGAATCCGCATAAGGCGAAAGAATTCTATTTACAAGCAGCGGAATTGTCCCGCGGACAACAGAACGAAATATATTCAACAGTAAGCACATTTAACAATTTAGCCGCTATTTATACGCAACTGGAGCAGTATGATAGCGCAAGAATCTTTCTTGAAGAAGCCCTTGAAATCGGTAAGCCAGTTGCAGGAATGGATCTTTCCAGTACCTATAATAATCTTGGCAATGTCTACTTCCATAAAAAAGATTACCCGAAAGCGCTTGAATATTTTCAGTTCAATTATAATCAGCATGTCAATGGTGAAATGCCTGATGACCTTTGGGTCGACTATTTAAACATTGCAGATGCTTACATAGAATTGAAAAGATTTGATTCTGCAACCTGGCATGCAAACAAAGCGCTCGAGCTTGCATCTGAATTGGGCTCGAGAAGCAAAGAAGCAGATAGTTATTCGCTGCTATCGAAACTTTACGAGCGTACCGGGAACTATGCGAAGGCATTAGAAATGCAAAAGAAATGGCACACGATTGACACAAGTATCGTCAATAAGGAAATGTATGCGTCTATCGCAAGGTTGCAGGAGCGCTTTCATGCGAAAGAAAGAGAAAATGAAAACAAACTCTTACTTACCCAGGTTGAAAAGGAAAAGTATAGAGTTCGCAGCATTACCTTTCTCGCCATCTTCCTCGGGATTATTGGAATTCTTGTTGCCATCGCATTTAATATAAAAAGAAAAGCTAACACCATATTGAAGACCACCAATGAATTGGTCACCCGTCAAAATGAACGATTGGCTGAACTAAATCATGAAAAGAATTCTCTAATGAGTATTGTTTCGCATGATCTCGGTACTCCATTCGCTACGATCCAGATGTGGGGACAGGTATTGCAGTCAGACAAGGAACAATTGACAGAAGATCAAAAAAAGGCGGTGAGCAGGATCCTAACAGCCGGCAATCATGGCGAATTGCTAATCAGAAGAATTCTTGATGTTGAGAAAGCACATGTAGGCAAACAGCCAATGCACCTCGAAAATTTTGAATTGACCGTATTCATTGAGCAGGTCAGCGATAGCATGAAGCCTGGTGCTGAGAAAAAGAATATTAAACTTCACTACGCAAAGCCTGGTAAAGAAGTTTACGTGCTGAGTGATCGACAAATGGTACACCGCATCTGTGAAAATCTCATTTCAAATGCAATTAAATACTCTCACCCAGGAAAAAATGTGTGGCTGAGCGTTTCTGATGAAGGAGATGCTGTACAGATCAGGGTTCAGGATGAAGGCATTGGAATAAGTTCGGAAGATCTGCCGCATTTGTTCTCGCGGTACAACAAATTAAGCTCAAGACCAACGGATGGAGAAGCATCAACTGGTCTCGGATTATCAATCGTTAAAAGAATTGTTGAAGAATTGAATGGGCGTATCCACTGCGAAAGCGAGCCGGGAAAGGGATCCCTGTTCACGGTTATCCTGAAGAAATAGTTACTTTTGTTCCAGATTGTATTTAACGGAGAAAAGTTTTTATAACTTTATCAATCTTTCAACTTTTCAACTAGACAATTGAACAACTTCAACAAATACAAAAGAATGCTCGCAACGCTCCTGTTGCTGCTCTATGTTTTTGTTTCTATTCCTGTTCAATGGCTACACTATCACGAAAAAGCCGATAATGCAGCAAAGCATGCCCAGGAATCCATTATTGAATTGCAGGATTCGGGTATCGCGTCAGAGGATTGTTCAATTTGCCTTCATAAGTATTCTTCTTATAGCAATGACTTTTTCCATCCAAAAATTGATAATGTCGAAGTCGAACCTGCCGGCACTACAGGTTGGATAGAGTCCTTGCAGCTTTCTCAAAGCCCCAGTTTTGGTAATAAGGGTCCACCAGCAAATTCCTGATCGCATTTGTAGTTAGAACTATTGCCTTAAAGCAATATTTCCAATTGTACTCTTCTTTGAGGAGTCGATGACTGATTTATTGAACACAGACCTAAGATCAAAACAAATGAAAACAAATCGTATTCGTCTATTAACAATCCTGGTTCTTTTAATACTATCAACTGACCTTATCGGCCAGGAAACGCCGCCCAGGCTGACAAGGGAAAAGAATTCTTTTTCTGGAAAAGTGACCGATTCCGAAGGAAACCCATTAGTGGCCGCATCAGTTTATATACCCGATCTGAAGATTGGTACACAAACCACCAATGACGGGACTTTTATATTGCGTAACCTCGCTCCGGGGCGTCATCTGGTCGAAATATCTTATGTCGGCTACTCAACGTTTACAGAATACACCGATCTAATTGGGGATGTCAAAAGAGATTTTATTTTATCGTCTTCCATTCTGGAGAATAATGAGGTTGTAGTCACAGGAGTAACAACGGCTACACAAATTCGGCGATCACCCGTACCCGTTAGCGTTGTAAGAAAAGAAGACCTGCTGAAGAGTGTTTCTGTTAATTTGATTGACGGATTGAGCAAGCAGCCGGGTATTAGCCAAATATCTACAGGACCGGCTATCTCCAAACCTGTTATTCGTGGCCTGGGATATAATAGGGTAATTATAATAAATGACGGCGTTCGCCAGGAGGGTCAGCAATGGGGAGATGAACATGGAATTGAAATAGATGAATATAGTGTAAACAAAGTGGAAATATTGAAGGGCCCTGCTTCGCTCATGTATGGAAGCGATGCTCTGGCTGGAGTATTAAATATCATAAGCAATGCTACACTACCAGCAGGCACCATCAAAGGAAACATAATTTCAAATTTTCAAACAAATAATCAATTAAGAGGAATTGGAGCAAATCTGGGTGGAAATAACAACGGTTTTAGCTGGAATGCTTATGGAAGCTTTAAGGCTGCCGGGGACTATAAGAACCGCTACGATGGTTATGTTTATAATTCTAAATTCAATGAAAAGAATTGGGGTGGTTTTGTTGGATTGAATGGTGGTTGGGGATTTAGCCATCTGATCGTGAGCAATTTTCAGCAGGCTTTAGGAATTGTTGAAGGGGACCGAGACATTGATGGAAATTTTATCAAACTACTACCCGGGGGCTTTGAAACTACCCCCACAAATTCAGATTTTAAATCAACAGATCCACAAATTCCTTTGCAGCATATTAACCATTTTAGGATCGCTTCAGATAACAGTTTGAGCCTCGGCTCAGGACGATTGGTGGCCAATATCGGCTATCAGCGCAATAAGCGGATTGAGTTTGGAAATGCTGATGAACCGGACGAACAGGAGTTATTCTTTGATCTGCAAACCATCACGTATAATCTCGCCTTTCACCTTGGGGAGAAGAACGGATGGCGCACATCGATTGGAGGCAATGGAATGTACCAAGACAACAACAATAAAGGGGTTGAGGTGCTTATTCCTGAGTATTCTCTTGTTGACGCTGGTGTTTTCATTTACACCCAAAAGAAAATTGATAAGTTTTCCTTATCGGGTGGTATTCGTTTCGATAACCGATACATTGATTCACGTTTGTTGAAAGAAGGAAATGAGGTTAAATTTCCAGCTTTTACAAAGAACTTTTCCAATTTGTCAGCTAGCGCAGGATTTAGCTACCAGCCAACAACCAGCATGGTATGGCGACTCAATATAGCCCGAGGTTTCCGCGCACCGAATATTCCTGAATTGAGTTCAAACGGCGTGCATGAAGGGAGTAATCGTTATGAATATGGCACAATCGATTTGAAGTCCGAAACCAGTTATCAGGGCGACGCTGGTTTGGAGTGGAGTAGTGAACACGTTTCCCTAAGCACAAGTTTTTTTTATAACAGTATAAATAATTTTGTTTTTTATCGCAAACTGGAGTCAGTGTCTGGGGGTGATTCCATGGTGGAAGTGGACAATGAATTTGTTACTGCATACAAATTTGATCAGCACAAGGCTTCTCTCGCAGGTTTTGAAGTCAGTTTCGATGTCCATCCGCATCCATTAGACTGGTTACACATTGAAAACTCATTCAGCTTTGTGAATGGAAAGTTGAGTGAACCGATTGAAGGAACAAAAAACCTTCCATTGATACCGGCACCAAAACTATTGTCAGAGATAAGAGGCGATTTCTTAACAAAAGGGAAACGTATTCGCAACCTTTCTTTAAAGCTTGAAGCAGATGTGCTGTTTTCCCAAAATAAACCATTCACTGCCTTTGATACCGAAACGAAAACTCCTGGTTATACTCTCATCAATGCTGGTATTAATTTCGATTTGATGGGAAAGACAAAGACTTTATTGACGTTTTATTTTGTGGCGCAAAACATCGGCGACATTGCCTATCAAAATCATTTAAGTCGTTTAAAGTACGCCGATACTAGTCCTGTAACAGGAAGAATGGGTGTATTTGGAATTGGCCGAAACTTCAGCATGAAGCTGAACATTCCGCTTTCATGGAGTCTTGCGAAAGGGTGATAACTCGATAGGATTGATTGACTTATGAAGCGAGAGGCCACCTGTACATACTAAGCATAAATATTTGTCGTTTATAAGTGGGTCTTACTAACCCAATCTTCATAGGACTGTTGGTCCCGCGGCATGCGGGACTATTTTTTTACCCCCTGGGGTTATCTTCGCATAATGGAATTAAGCATAACCACTCCAGCATTGTTATTTCCAGCAATCTCATTATTGATGTTGGCGTATACGAATCGTTTCCTGGCAATATCAAATCTTATCAGAAATCTTCATGATAAGTATAAGAAAGAACCGGAACAGAAACATATTGTTCATCAAATAAGGAATCTGCGGGCAAGGATCCGATTGATCCGTTCGATGCAGGCTTCTGGAATTGTGAGTTTCCTATTGTGTATGGTTTGTATGTTTTGCATATTCATGCAATGGAATGAAGCTGCTTATATCATTTTTGCGATCAGCATTGTTGCGTTGGTAATATCATTATTATTATCACTGACGGAGATTACCTTAAGCATGCGTGCGCTGGAAGTGGAATTGAGTGATATGGAAGAACTTACTAAATCAAATTTCTTTTCGGATATCCTGCGTTCAAAAGAAGAAAAATCCTAAGCATTTTTTTCATCCATGTATTCGCTGCTTTCGTAGTCGAAGGTTGTAACCTTACTGTTTTTGTAATTCGGATTGTATTTAACGAAGAAGTACAGATAGATAACCCGGCTCAGTCGCATCAGCCAGGGTTGCAGCGCAATCAATAAAAAAATATTTATTCCAAGCCACCAAAAGAATCGATTATCCTCGGTCGACATACCAATTAAAAACCACCAGGCGGCAAATGAAGCAAGCGAAAATGCAACGGTCAATGCATAGCTTACATACCCGGTGCCGTACCAAAATCCTACTTCCAGTTCAAAGGGTTGATTGCATTCCTCGCACCGCGCAGGCATATGAAAAACCTTTTTCAAATTCCATGGATTCTTTGATTTAAACATTGGTCCTTTCCTGCACCGAGGACATTTCATCGTGAACATGCTCCAGAGGTAGTTGGGTCTTGCGTCCATAGTTGCAAAGGTACATTTTGTCGGTTGAAAAGGTTGATAGGGTTGATAGGGTTGACAGGGTTGAGAAGGTTGATAAGTTTGACGAGCTTAATATGGTTAACAATGTTTTTGATCGTGCATTCCCTTGTCAACCTTGTTAACCCTGTCAACCTTATCAACCCTATCAACCTTACGAAGCCGCGGCAAGCTGCTTCTTCCTCTCACCAATCTGCTGCCGCCACATTGCGAAATACAATCCTTTTTCTTCGAGAAGATTTTCGTGCGTGCCGGTTTCAACGATATCGCCTTTTTCGAGTACATAAATGCGATCTGCGTGCATGATGGTGGAAAGGCGATGCGCGATCAATATAGTAATCTGGTTCCGTTGGGAAGAAACGTACTTGATCGTATTAGTGATCTCTTCCTCAGTTAATGAATCGAGTGAAGAAGTGGCTTCATCAAATATGAGTAAATGCGGATTGCGTAGCAAGGCTCTTGCAATAGATAAGCGTTGTTTTTCACCTCCTGATAATTTCAATCCACCTTCTCCAATCATCGTATCCAATCCCTTTTCTGCGCGAGCCAACAAAGGGGTACATGCAGCCTTATTTAAAACTTCTCTTAACTCATCATCAGTTGCATTAGGGTTTACGAAGAGAAGATTTTCCTTAATTGTACCTGAGAACAATTGCGTATCCTGGGTAACAAAGCCGATCTGATTGCGAAGATCTTCAAAGTTGATTACTGTTTCGTCCAAGCTGTTATAAAGAATCTTTCCTTCCTGTGGACGATAGAGGCCAACCAGCAATTTCATTAATGTTGTTTTTCCCGAACCACTTGGACCTACAAATGCAATTGTTTCGCCTGTCTTAACAGAAAAGCTGATATCATCGATTGCCCTTGTTTGTGCAGTTTGATGTTTAAATCCTACTTCCCGGAATTCAAGTGTTTTGATATCTCCAAGGTGTTTTGGATTCTCTGGTTGTAATTCGGGCGCTTTGGTCATTAGGTTCTTGAAATTGTTCAATGATGCTTCAGCTTCACGATAAGAGAGGATGATGCTTCCAATATCCTGGAGTGGTCCAAATATAAAGAAGGAAAAAATTTGCATTGTTACCAGTTCACCCGCATTTAGTTGATTTCTAAATACCAGCCAAAGCAGCATGAAAAGGATAACCTGCCTGAGTGTATTTACAAATGTTCCCTGTACAAAGCTGATGCTTCTGATTCGTTTTACTTTTTTCAGTTCAAGCCCAAGTATTTTGTAAGTATTGTTATTCAACCTCGTTACTTCTTGCGTTGTCAGTCCAAGGCTTTTTACCAGTTCGATATTCCGAAGTGACTCAGTTGTTGCGCCCGCCAATGAAGTTGTTTCCTTTACAATATTCTTTTGAATGCTTTTGATCTTCTTACTTAGAAGGTTAGATATCACTAATAAAAGACCGATGCCACCAAAATAAATCACCGGCAATGACCAGTGGCGTTTTGAGGCAAATATTGCTACGATCACGATGCCTACAACAACTGTAAAGAGTACATTGACAAAATAATTGATAAACTTTTCTGTATCGCCGCGAACTTTTGTGAGAACGCTTAAGGTCTCACCGCTACGCTGGTCTTCAAACTCTGAGTAGGGAAGGGCCATTGCATGCTTCAATCCGTCTGTAAAGACTCTTGCACCGAACTTCTGAACTACTACATTCATGAAATAATCCTGGAAATTCTTTGCGATACGGCTGACCATTGCCACGGAAATCGACCCCAGGAGGTAAAAAAGGACACCGGGCTTTTCCCAACTCAACGACCACAGGAAAGTGGACATATCGTACTCATTTCTGTTAGCAGCCAGATTGACGATATAACCGAAGATGATCGGATCGAGCATCGAGAAGCCAATATTGATGGCAGCAAGTACAAGCACGAGTGCAACCAGCCATCTATGGGGTGCGAGATATTGCAGGAGGATCTTCATAAACGTTAATAACAGCCATGAGCCGGCCAGGTTTGAAAAAGGAGATAAATTTCGGTAAAATCTTCGACGGAAGGAACTGAATAAATAGAAAGCATTGGCCATGAAGGAGCGGGGCCTAAGGGAAAAAAGGCTCCGAGCTCAGCAGTTTGTATAAATCACCCCTGAATGCTGAAGATTTCGGAGCCCAGGGAACTAGGAGTTACTCTTTGATTTTCACAATTTCCACCCTTCGATTCCTTGCGCGACCTTCGTCAGTCTCGTTGGCCTCAACCGGTTTTTCCTGTCCCCAGCCTTTTGCGCTCAGGCGATTTCTATCAACGCCGTTTTTTACCAGAGCATTTATCACGGCATTGGCCCTGGCAAGTGAGAGTGTTTTGTTTGAAGCAGGGTTGCCAACATTATCGGTATGCCCTTCTATGCTTATAACAAGTGTGGGATAATCGCTCAAAACCTGTTCGATCGCTGAAATGATTGATTCAGATTCGGGTTTTATAATTGATTTTCCGGTTTCGAAATTTATATAGAGCGCAATGCGACCTGTTCGATCCAATTCATCATACATTCCTCCCCCTTCATCTTCTACGTCTTTTTCTTCTTCTTCTGTTGCGAGGATCACGAGGCTATAGGATTTCAGCTCTGAACGTAAGAAATTAATTTCGGCTATCTTGATCCAATAAGTTTTCCCGTTTGAATAAAGATTGAATGTGGCTCCATAATGATCATCTGTGCAATTTGAACAGGCATAGATTTTCTTGCCTCCATTTCTCGATACGATTCCTTCATAAGATTTAATCAGCTGGGCCAGTGTTGGTGCCTTCTTACTTGAGTTATCAGGCCAGCTATATTTGATCTGTTTTACATTTCCTTCTTTTTGCAGGCTTCCTCCGTCGGCTACAGTAAATGGAATCGTACCAAACAATTCATCACAATCTGCAATAATAAAATTTGGAACACGGTTGAAGAAGGGATGGTCTTTGCAGACATCGGGTCCATCTTGTGCGTGAATGATCGCTATTGAAAGTAACTGGACAAGAAACAACACAGAAGGTTTCATTATGCGGGTTTAATTCAACGAATGAAATTAAACCCACAATGATATGTTTGCAATCCCCTGAAAGCGGTAATTTTCAATAATAAAAAGAGTTAATCCTTGATTCGGTAACCGGCAGGAATTCGTCAACTCTTCATACCAAGATACCTGATCATTGCCTCCACGTAATAATAGTCGCCATAAGTCAACGGAACATCTACTTCAGTTCCCGCTGGAAAATGGCCAACCCCATGTTGAATAATAAACCCGCCATTTGTGCCAGCTGCAGCTTTGTAGGTTGAATTGGATAGCGTGCGAAGCATTGTTTCGGCAGCTCTAAAGTATTGTTCGGACTTCTTTTGGTCAACGTATTTCGATAATTCCAACAAGGCAGAAGCCATTATACATGCAGCAGAAGCATCCCTCAGTGCAATAGGTATATTTGGTGCATTGAAATCCCAGTAAGGAATTTTGTCTGTGGGTAAATTGGGATGCGACAAAAGAAATTGTGCAATCTTATCTGCTTGTTCAAGATATCGCGGATCTTTTGTTTCTCTATAGGTTGCCGTAAATCCATACAGTCCCCAGGCATTTCCTCTTGCCCATGCTGATTCATTGGCCGCACCCTGCGCGGTTCTTTTTTCTTTGATCACTCCGGTTTGAGGATTATAGTTCAACACGTGATAAGAACTGTTATCAGGCCGGAAATGATTTTTGATCGTGGTATTCGTATGCGTCACTGCTATTTTATAAAATGAAGAATCTCCGCTGTACCTGGTTGCCCAAAATAATAATTCGAGGTTCATCATATTGTCGATGATCACCAGAAAATCTTCTGGTTTTGAATCCCAGGATTTGATCGAAGCTACCGTTGGATTAAAGCGAGTTGAAAGGGACTTTGCGCTGTTCAATAAAATCTCATTGTATTCAGGTTTTGGTGCAATCCTGTTTGCAGTCCCGAATGGACAAAACATCATGAATCCAAGATCATGGGTATTCTTATTGAATTGTTCCTTCTTTAATGTATCCATAATTCGCATTGCTTCATCATACAATGATTTGTCCTTTGTATGTTCATATAGATAAAGCAAGGTTGCCGGATAAAATCCGCTGCACCACCAACTGGAATTACTGAATTCATATTGACCTGTCTTTGGAAAAAAGGTTTTAGGAAATTTTCCAGGGGGAAGATTTTTCGCGAGGATCTTGTATTGGCCCGCTGCATCAGTCAAATTCTTTTTGAATTGAGCTGACAATTCGGGATCTGCTTTTTTGACTTGTTTTTGAGTTTGGCAGGAAAAGGAAGCAAGCAAAATGCAGATCGCAATTGTATTGGTTAGTCGCATATCATTGAAATGTGTCAGGAAATTAAGGAATTAATTGAAGACAAATAAAAAGCCCTCCAGCAAACGGCAGGAGGGCTTCCGATCTAAACAACCATGTAACCAATTATTACCATTTGCGACCGTTTCTATCATTGCGATCATTTTTCCAACCGGAATTCTGCCTTGAGAAACGCTGATTCAATTCGCGGATCTCTTGCGTCCTTTCTCTTTCCAGTTGACGGATTTGGCGGTTCTTTTCAGCATTACGCATGTACCGGTTTCTTTTTACGGCCATGACCTTGTAATCAAACTCGCGATTGATTCTTGCGATCTGCGCACCTCTTTCCCTTGCGGAAAAGTTACCATCATTGCGACCATATTTATCATTATAAACCGGGCTAGTTGGTTTGCCATATGCGATATCCCTGTCTTTCTGGTAACCACCCTGAGCGAAAGCCGTGCTCAAAAGTCCTAGAGAAAACACTACTGCTAAAATCTTCTTCATAATTGTGATTTTAAAATTTGAATAATAGTTATAAGACCACTATTCATAGTTGATGTTTAATTTCAACTTTGGTTGTACGTTGCGGAGTTTTCGGTTTTCGTCGCAATGTTTTATCCTTTTGATCATTTGATATTTCAGAATTAGAAAATGAAAGCCCGGAACGCAAAAAGCCCCGCCAAAGGCGAGGCTTTCAGTTTCTGTCGTGCTTCAGTTACCATCTGCGATTGTTCCTGTCATTACGATCGTTCCTGTCGTAATCGCGGTTTGATCTTTGTCTTGAGAAACGAAGATGGACTTCGCGGATCTCCTGTTCTCTCCTGATTTCAAGGAAACGGATCTGGCGTCTTTTCTCGGCATTACGCATAAACCTGTCATGCCGTACGCTCATGATCTTGAAATTAAACTCACGGTTGATCCTTGTGATCATTGCATCTCTTTCCCTTGCGGAAAAGTAACCGCCATTCCGATCGTTTCTATCCTTATAAACAGGGTTGTTTGGTCTGCCATAATCATAGTCTCCACTTCGTGGGTAACCGCCCTGGGCAAACGCTGTACTTAAGAGTGCCAGGGAAAACACTACTGCTAAAATCCTCTTCATAGTTGTGAATTTTGAGATTTTGAATAATAGCAATAGGACGACGAACGATTGTTAATGTTTAATGAACAATCCGTCCTTTAACGTAGTGGATTTGTTAATTTGTAAAGTCCACGGGAATCTAATGCGGCCGGCCAGGTCAGGTTTTATCGCTCACTGCATCATAAAGCTTTGTCCATACCCTGCTGTAGTATTTCTCTTCCTGTTTGATGGGGATCGTGACAATCAACGCACAACCATTACCGGGAGAGGTGACAATATCAACCTTTCCATTAAAAAACCCAGCGCGGTTGCTCATATTACGCAGCCCGATTCCTCCGGATTTTTTTTGAATGTCGAAACCGATGCCATTGTCTTCGATCTTCAGGATAATCTCTTTCATTGTTGTTGAAAGATTTATGAAAGCCTTTTTCGCGTGGGAATGTTTGATGATATTGCTGATTTGTTCCTGTACGATACGGTAGAGCATCAACTTTTTCTCCTTGTCTATGACTGATTCATCATAGTTCTCCTGTTTTACTTCGAGTGTTAAGGAAGTGCCAAGTTGAACATTGGACACAAGTTCCCTTATGGCCTCTACAAGTGTAATATCGCCCAGGGATGGCGCTACAAGCGATTGCGAAAGATGCCGGATCTCATCCATGGCCATTCGAATATTTTGGTGGCTTCTCTTTATTAATTCAGGGGTGGCGTTCTTTTCATCTTCGAGCGCCAAACCAAGGAATAATTTAGTTGATGCGAGTATCTGGTTGATATTATCATGAAGCTCTTTCCCGATCTCTTCTCTTTCACGTTCCTGCACTTCAATGCTGGTTTCAGTGATGAGCCGTTGTTGCCGAACGACCTGGCGGGCCACTTCAGATTCGGCTTCGAGTTTTTTTGTTACATCATTTGCAAGGACAATGGTGGCAGGTTTGTCTTTGTAGATGATTTTATTTGAAATCATTTCAACGTAAATGATCTTGCCATCCTTTTTCCGGTGGCGCCAAATTGTGAAATTATTTGGATCACCTAATTCCTTACTTATTCTGAATTTCTTTACGTCTTCTTTTGGCAAAAGACCTTTCGAATTCAGCGCCAGGAATTCTTCCCTGGGATAACCATAGTGCCTGATCGCAGCATCATTGACATCTACGAAATCTAAACTATCGGGTGATATGATCCACATCGGCATAGGATTCCTCTCGAATAAAAGTTTGTAGTCATTGGCTCTTTTCTCAAGCGTTTCCTGCGATTGCCGCACCTGGGCAGCCATGGCATTAAAGGCGATTGCAAGTTTACCTAATTCATCCGTTCTCTCCATTTCGACCATTGTTGAATAGTCACCAGCTGCAATAGCCGAAGATGCTTTCGTGAGTTTGATGAGGGGTTTGGTAATATTGCGGCTCATGAGCCAGGCTAAGAACATTCCGACAAGGATCAGAATTGTCCCAACTCCAAGGATCCAGTATAGGAATTCGTTTGCGGATTCAAAAACCTTTCGCTGCGGAAATTCCAGGAGCATAACCCATTTGGAATTTGCAAGCGGCCTCGCAATTGCAAATACAGGTTTGGTACGAGCGCGGGAATAGCTGATCACTTTATTGAATTCAGCAGGGAAACTGGGTGGACCATTCACTGGTTTCACCATATCTGTCCAAAATGAGCCATTATCATTTCCGAAAAAGATTGTGGCATCAGTTCCTAAAAGCTTCGAAATTCCCTCAACTGACCTTGGATTTGGGATTAGCTTTCTCCAGGCAATGATATACCCTATTGGCTTTTTCTGATCTACTACAACGCCAATGATAGGATAATAAACTGAATCTCTCACCTGCACAAAATTTCCTACCAGGAATAATTCCGGGCTGCGAGATGCGGCCAGCAGGGCTGAATCAGTTTTTACATTAATTACGAATCCATTTTGAGGTGATCTCAAAATGGATTCCTTTCTTGTATTCAACAATTCAATCAGGGGTGTGATCGTATCTGTTCTTAGTTTTTCCAGTTCTTTAAGCGCGACGGCCGTGGAATCATTTCCATTTGACACTAAAATGTTTTTGATAGCCTCTTTTTCAGCAACAGCCCTGGTTCTTGCAAGAAGGACCTTTGAAGATTGCTCGAACATTGATCTCAGTTGGTCTGATATCGTATTCAGTCTTTCACTGGCAACCTCAAACGAAGTTTGTCGCACGCCGATGTAGGAAACTAATGTAAATGTCGAAATGAGTACCAATAGAAGTACGCAGATCAGTAAGGGAAGACGGCGTTGGATCGGGAGGTTCGAAGGAAATACACGGCTAAACCATGGCTTTCCCCAATTGGGTTTCTTCATAATTTTGGAATTAATGAATTGCCGGTTGACTTCGATCGACGCTTTGGAGTACCCGAATATAACTTTTTTATTTGAATAATTGTAAAGGCTTTGTCTTTTTTTTGAGACAGTATAAATACTAACGGTGAACCATATCCAAAAAACCCCTTAGTCCGTCACAGGCGCAGCTATTTGAAGCGGAAATCATATATTTATGATGTATGGAAATAACAAGAGCCACCGAACGGTTTGACTTAATGCTGCTCCTTTTGTTAAGTCTGATATTAACTGCATTGTTATTCTTCGTCGACGAGGGCCGGTATGCTCTCGAATTTTTGACTCTTAAGAAGGATACGTATATTTGGCTTTCATTTTCGGTTGTTTTTTGGGGTATTTCGATTGGCGTTTTATATCTCACTCAAAAATTGAACCTTTCCAGAATTTTTTCCCTGCTTCTTACAATTGTCCTGGGATTCTTACCGGTTTATACATTGATATGTTTGTGTTTGTTTTATTGAGAAAGTATTCAGACTCAGTTTTCCTAGTGAATTTATTTTCTGGGAACTAATTTGTAAAATGCCCACTCGTTGCCCAACTCTCTCTATCCAAACTTCTATACTGAATTGCCTCCGCTAAATGCTCAAGTTTGATTTTATCGCTTGATGCAAGATCGGCAATGGTTCTGCTAACTTTTAGAATTCGATCATAAGCTCGTGCAGAAAGATTTAATTTATCCATAGCAACCTTAAGCATGTTCTGTCCCGCATTGTCGATCACACAAATGTCTTTTAAAAGCTTACTGCTCATTTGTGCGTTGCAGTAAATACCTGGATGATCTTTATATCTTTCTGCCTGAATATCCCTCGCACCAATAACTCTTCCACGAATTTTTTCTGAAGGCTCTCCACTTATTTGATTCGACAATTCAGAAAACGAAACTGGTGTCACTTCCACGTGAAGGTCTATACGATCAAGCAGAGGACCTGAGACCTTATTCAAATACTTTTGTACAGCTAAACTTCCGCAGGAGCAATCTTTGTCAGGATGATTGTAATATCCGCAGGGGCAGGGATTCATTGAAGCGATCAGCATAAAGGAGGCGGGGAATTCTATTGCCAGCTTTGCTCTGGAAATCGTAACCCTTCTCTCTTCCATTGGTTGTCGCATTACTTCCAACACTGTTCTTTTGAATTCAGGTAATTCATCAAGGAATAAGACCCCATTATGTGCAAGAGAAATTTCTCCGGGTTGTGGAATACCACCTCCGCCAACCAAGGCAACATCACTGATGGTATGATGAGGTGAGCGAAATGGCCGCTTCGAAACTAGTGTGGAATTCTCTGGAAGTTTGCCTGCGACACTATGGATCTTTGTCGTTTCAAGAGCTTCCTGCAGACTAAGAGGAGGGAGGATAGTTGGTAATCTTTTTGCCAACATTGTTTTGCCCGCTCCGGGTGGACCAATCAGGATGGCGTTATGCCCGCCTGCTGCGGCAATTTCAAGTGCACGTTTTATGTTGTCCTGTCCCTTCACGTCCGTGAAATCAAATTCAAAATCATATTGTGAATGGAAGAATTCTTCGCGTGTATTAACCTCTACTGGTTTAAGAAAATTTTTGTCTTTGAAAAATCGAACGACATCCCGGATATGGGAAACTCCATAAACTTCGAGATTACTTACCATTGCTGCTTCTTTGCAGTTCGTTTTAGGAATGATCAGGCCTTTAAAACCTTCCCGCCTGGCAGTAATGGCTATCGGCAATGCTCCTTTAGTGGGTAGGATCGTGCCATCGAGATTCAGTTCTCCAACTATGACATAATCTTTTAACCTTTCTGCATCTCTTATTTGGAAACTTCCGCTAAGTATTCCAACCGCAATGGCAAGATCGAAGGCTGAACCTGATTTTCGTATATCCGCTGGCGCGAGGTTGATGACCAGTTTTGTTCTCGGCATCGTGTATCCGTTTGTTTTCATGGCGCTTTCAATCCTTTGCAGGCTTTCCTTCACCGCATTATCCGGCAACCCTACCATATAATATTTTTTACTGTTGTCAAATACATTTACCTCCACCGTAATGGTTATTGCTTCCACTCCGTAAACCGCACTTCCAAATGTTCTTACTAGCATGTTTGGATACTTTTGCATTCCTCTGCGTTCTCTGCGCTTCTTTGTGTCCTCTGCGTCCTAAAAATCTTGCACATGACGGACTTTACAAATATTTAGTCTCTAACTGCGTAGGTTTTTTAGGACGCAGAGGACACGAAGAAGCGCGGAGGACGCAAAGAATTACCTAAGAATTTCTTAAGAGTGAAAGTAAATGAAGAGATAATACGTTTTACCGCTAAAACACCATTTAAAATGAGAAAAACACCATCATTTATTGGTGTATTTCGGAAAGTTTGCCGTCAAATAACATTTTGATCTGAGGATCTACCTGTACACGCTGAGGTTTTGCGCTAAGGGGAATGGAGAAGACGGTTTGTTTTTCTTTGACCTGGATGGATTTTGTGATCGTTCCATCCTCGGCCCCACCTATAATCAGTATCTCCAGTGGGAATTCGAATAGTGCGGATTGCTTTTGGTTAACAGTTACCGACAAAGCTTTTTTCGTTTGATCGTATTTCCAATTGATATCAAGGTCTGGTTGACCGGGGATATATAACCATTGACGGAAAAATGTCTTCAAATCTTTACCGCTCACGCGTTCAAAAACTTTTTGAAGATCTTCTGATGTTGCGGTCTTGCCTGCATATTGCGTATAGTACTCTCTTATCGATCTCCAAAAAACCGAATCGCCGAGTTGTGAACGCAACATATGCAAAACCCATCCGCCCTTTTGATAAGAATTTGCGTTAAGCAATTCCATGTAGTCAGTTACCGAAGAGTCTACCACCGGTCTCGGTTTTTGCTTTGCAAAGGCAATGATTTGATCCCGGTCTTCGATCAACATTTTCTTTGCCGTATCCAAACCATACTTATTTTCCATGTAAAGAACCGTCATATAAGTTGCGAAGCCTTCGCTCAACCATAAATGCGCCCATTCGGCTTCAGTGGCCATATTTCCAAACCATTGATGCGCGATCTCATGCGCGATTGTTCCTTCTGAATTGCGTTTACCACTTATTGAATTTTCGGAATAGAAAATTGTATTCGCATTTTCCAAACCACCAAATCTTGTCTTTGATTGCACATTCGCGAGTTTCTTATATCCATAAGGACCGACATTCTTTATAAAAAAAGGAAGGATCTCGGCGGCGAGCGCATAGTCATAAAATCCTTTTTCCCGGTCTTCAGGATAAACCCAACTATAAATTGGAATACATTCCACATCACCTGCACGTTGAACGGCAAAATCAGCAACGCCGATCACCATTACTTTCGGGGATATGGGTGTTTCTTCTCTATATCGCGTCAACTTAAACTGCTCATTCAAGATCGTTTCCTCTATTTGAATTCCATTGGCTACAACCTGATAATGCGATGGAGCAATAACGATGAATTCAACGCTCGCTTTGTCTGCAGGATGATCTACTACTGGGATCCAGTTTCGCGCGCGGTTTGGCCAATTGTCAGCAAAAAAGCCACGGCGTTTATGTTTATTCTGTCCAATGATCAAACCGTCACGCGGAACTCCTTCATATAGTAGTTCAAATATTCTTGTTTCACCTTTTTTGAAAGTTTTAGTGGGCTTGAGGATTAATTTATCGTTTCCATGTATTGAGTTGATCCCGGCATTACTTTCAAAAACACGATGGGCAATCATGCCTTTTTCCTTTGCATCAACATTGATAAGGTCAAATTCAATACTTGATGCGTCTTTTAGAATTCGTACAGTGATTGTAGCTCTACCTTTTATAAGGTTGCTGCTATCAGAAAGCGTGAGTTCAAATTGATAGTTGAGGACATCGATGGTAGCATCCGGTTTTTGTGAATAGGATAGGATAGAGGTAATGAGAAAAACAAGCAAGGACAATATTTTCATTGAAGGGGATTTGTTATGAAGGTAGGGAATAGTGGGCTTGGTTAGTTGCCGCTCTTCATTGGACTCACCCCTGCTGCAAAGGTTGATAAGGTTGATAGGGTTGACGAAGTTGACAAGGATGGAAAACGGTGTTTCAAGCCTTGTCAACCATTTCAACCCCGTCAACCTTATCAACCTTTGCAGCGGGGGTGAGTCCTTAGTGCATAAGGTCCTTCACCTCCTGATCCAATCTCTTATACTGCGTTGTATTGGGATGAAAACTTTGCCAGCTATGCCAGAATTCCTGGTAAGCCTGGATGGGTTGCAGTGTTCTGCCTTTGTAGTATCCATCGGTACAGCTGCCATCATAATCCCATATCGAATTAGTGTTGAGATCACGGATGTATTTTCCTGTACTGTCTAATGCAAATCGCAAAACTGTATCATCGAGTTCCCGATTCCAAACATGAAAATTGACTGAATCAGGTTCAACTGTTACTAATAGATATAAATTACCAATAGAATCATTCACCAGTTTTTCCTTCAATAAACTTGTCCAGTCATAGGCTCTGGATTGGCGGCGATATTCTACACCAATCACCCATGACTTGAAATTCCATGAACCCGAATCTCTCTTTTCCAATCCACTTTTAATGGTTCCCCTATCGAATCCTTTAAGGTCATCATATTGTTTTTGAAAATCGGGATCAGGCTGAAGGATCAATGATTTGGGATTTGATCGTAACCAGGCTCCAAGACTCATTTGTTTTGAAGGGATTTCCTTCAATGTTTTTCCTTTTTGCGGACCGGCAATTGCTTCACCACTAACTTGCCGCCACCAGCTTTTCGTGGATTCATCCTCAAACATCGCATTGAAAAGATCCATTCCAACCAATCGAAAATCTTCTTTCTTTCCATCAACGATCGAACTATATGCTCTTCCGGTTCTACAGACCGTACAATAAGTAATGATTACCGCTTCGCCTCCAACATCATCCTTTACCTGGTGATGATAACCGATCATTTCAATGGGATATGCTTTGGATTGATTGTTGATTGTTATTCCCAGGACCAGCGCTGAATCAGAAACTTTGTTTGCTTCAGATGGGAGAAAAGTCTGTGTTTGCGACTGGTGAAACATTTTATCAGCCTGGAAACGGTAATTGAAAAAATAAAAGATCACTCCAAAAAACAATACTGCGAGAATCAATAATGCTTTTTGCCATTTCCTCCACCGATCGAATCGTCCATACATTCCCCAGATGATAAGAAGGATCGCGAGAATTCGCACATACCATATATAATTATGGAGGAAATAAGCAATTTCTATTGTTTCAGATTTTTGACTACCGGGGAAGGGCATGATGAAATAAACCCTAAGTATTTCTGCCGCAAATAGTAATAGAAGTCCTAATGCGAAAATGATTTTTTTCATACATTCCAATTTCTCCTCCGTGCTATCCGTGTCCTCCGTGGCAGCTTTGTTCTGTTTCTTCACAGTAATGCGGCCACGGAGGACACGGATAACACGGAGGATATTTCCGAAGGAAAATACGGAAAAGAGTGGGCGTTCCGTTAAAGCTTTTCCAACATATCCACAACCTTCTCCCGCTTCAAGATTAGGTAGCCGAGGCGGTCATTGGAAATTCCTTCCTTTAACTGGTAACTGAAATCAAGTTGGTCTTCGTTGACGGATGTCTCGAAATACTTGAAAGAGATATTGGGATACTTCTTCAATTCTTCCCCGATCTCATACAAATGCGTGGAAAGAATGAAGAGCGAGTTTTTTATTTTGATGAGTCCTTTGATCACAGTCAGCGAACATTTCATCGCATCCTGCACATTGGTTCCTTTGAATAGTTCGTCTATCAGGACCAACCATTTTTTCCCGTCATTGATCTTGAGGATGGTGTTTTTTATTCGCTGCACTTCATTAAAGAAATAACTTTCTCCTTTGACAATATTGTCAACGACATTGATATTACTCAACAAACCATCAAAGATTGTAAGCTTCATTCCCTTTGCCGGTACGCCCATACCCAGGTGCGCAAGAAATACTGCACTACCAACAGCTTTGATGAATGTACTCTTGCCTGCCATATTCGCACCGGTGAGAAATAGAAAATTTGCTTCCTTGGTCATGTGTACATCATAGGGGACCGGCGTGGGCAATAAAATATGGTAGAGCGCTTCCGCATCGATATAGGGATGTTCCTGTTCAATAAATTCGGGAAAGCTCAATCCATAATGCCGGGTTGCTTCAGCCATGGAATACCAGGCATCGAAGCGTCCATGAATATTGATAAGTTCAAGTGTCGAATTGCGGTATTCATCCTTAATATAATTACCGTAATAAATTGTTTCCGTCCAGCTAATCGGTTTCAAAGGATCTCGTTTGATCAGATCCAGAATAACTGGTTTATTCATCAGGTCTTTCGCACGATGGAGGAAGGAACGTACAAGTAATGGCGCATTTTCCGAATCGAATACTTCACTAAGTTTTTTCATTCCACGAAAAAAATCGGCGAAGTGAACCAATGAATATCTTACCAATGAAAAATCGGCAGTATGAAAAATCTTATAGCTGAGGGCATTCATGATATTCGCTCCGCCCGGCATGCTGTCGATATTACTATCGTAAAACTTTTCAATCACCATCACTGTACCATTGCTGATACTCTTTGGCCATTCATCTATTTTTTGAAGAATGGTTTTTAATATCTGTTGTGTTTCGTGGATTTGTTTGGAATCACTAAACGGGTTATGAAAAAATTTATACAACCAATCCCTTCCCAACACAGTTTGAGTAAAATTAAGTTTGTTGAAAATTGAGAACTCTTCCTCGTGTTGGAAGATAGAAAGATCATTGTAGGTTGTAATATCTAGTTGCATTCCGGTTGCCAGTTGCCTGTTATCGGTTTCCGTTTCCCAATTGTTTTAGGGATAGTCAGAGATAACAGGTAAATTATTTTGAATTTATCGGTTGAATAATAGCCGCTGTCCCATTTGAGATTCGTTGAATTTACCATTTTCATACACAAGATGGCCATTTACGAATGTATGGGTTATTACGGCAGGAAATTTTTCCCCTTCCAGCGGGCTCCATCCGCATTTGTACAGGATATTTTCTTTTTTTATTGTTGTGTTTTGGTTTGGATCGACAATGACCAGGTCTGCAAAATAACCTTCCCGGATAAAACCCCTTTCTGAAATTTGGAAACAGGTAGCCACTGCATGACTCATCTTTTCTACCATTTTTTCCATACTTAATTTTCCTTCCTTCACGTATTTCAGCATCATTAATAAGGAATGTTGAACCAACGGTAGCCCCGCATGCGCCTTTTCGTAGGGCTCATTCTTTTCCTCAATGGTATGCGGCGCATGATCGGTAGCGATGACATCCAGGCGATCATCCAACAAAGCCTTCCATAGGGCTGTCCGGTTTTCTGGTGCCTTGATCGCTGGATTACATTTGATCTTGTTTCCCAACCTAGGATAGTCTTCACTGGTGAAATGCAGATGGTGTACACAAACCTCGGCGGTTATACGCTTTTCATTCAAAGGAAGCATATTGCTGAATAGCTGCAATTCTTTTTCAGTACTGATATGAAGTATATGGAGCCTTGTATTATATTTTTTTGCGAATTGAATGGCACGAAGCGAGGATTCGAAACAAGCACGATCATCGCGGACCAATGGATGATCTGCAGGTTCCAGGGGTCCTTTTTCTTTCTTTAGCCTTTCAAAATTTTCTTTTATTATCTGTTCATCCTCACAATGGGTGGATATCAACACTTCAGATTCCCTGAAAAGTTTGTCAATCGTCAATGCGTTATCTACAAGTAAGCCCCCGGTGGATGATCCCATGAAGATCTTAATTCCGCAGACTTCATTCTTTTTATCATTTGTTCTCAATGCTTCATCGGAATTGGTATTTGAAGTTCCCATGAAGAAAGAATAGTTCCCCAATGAGGTTTGGGACCCGATACGATATTTTTCTTCAAGCAGATCCTGAGTAAAGGCGGGCGGCACGGTATTTGGCATTTCCATGAACGATGTGGTGCCACCAGCAATGGCGGCCCTGGATTCTGTATAAATGGTTGCCTTATGCGTAAGTCCCGGTTCCCGGAAATGTACCTGGTCGTCTATGACACCGGGTAATAAATATTTCCCTTCTCCGTTTATTTCGATAGCCGAATTGGCGGAAGCGGTTGACGCTTTTTTTTCAATCCGGCCGTTTTTAATCAAAACATCCTGGACCGTCGAATTCCCTTCATTAACGACGGTAATGTTCTTAATGAGATAATTTTGCATAATTTAAATTCCGGAGCTATAAAAGCCAGAAGACATTTTAAATCCCTAGCATGCAATTTATTGTAAAAAAATTGTTGTGGATCTCTCTGACGGGAATTCCCTTTCTGAACTTCGCTCAATCTACTTACCTGCCACAGGGCCACAAGCATCAGCAATTTTTGGATAGGCTGGAAATAAAGCTTCAACGATACAGCGACCTTAACGTCTCTACAATAAAACCAATTAGCAGGATACTGGCGGTTCGGGCTGGTGAGTATGCGGATTCTGTAGATAAAGCTCAGCCGGGATTCCTGAGTCGGGTTGATCGGCATAATCTGCAAAGCCTGTTGATGAATAGTAGTGAGTGGGTGACTGGTGATGAATCAGGTTTCACAAGCAAAAAAAGCCTTTGGAAAACTTTTTACCGAACGAAAGCCAATCTGTTTGAGGTTGATGACCCCGGATTTTTTCTTGCTGTGAATCCAGTGATCCAGCAACAACAGTCCATTGAAGGTGATAATGATGAGCGCGTCTTCCTGAACTCAAAGGGATTTAATTTCCGCGGATTGATTGGAAAAAAAGTTGGCTTCTCAGGCTACATTACGGACAACCAGGAAAGAGGTCCACTCTTCGTGATGAATCGGGTGAACAAGTTCATGGCAGTACCAGGCGCTGGATTTTATAAGCCGTTCAAAACAACAGCCACTGATTATTTCGATGCAAGAGGCTCTTTCAATTTCAGTGCAGTTAAAGTGATCGACTTCCAGTTTGGTTACGACAAAAATGTTATCGGTAATGGTTACCGAAGTATGTTGCTCAGCGATTATGCGAATAGTTATTTGTTCTTAAAGATCAATCTGAAAGTATGGAAGCTCAATTACCAGAATCTGTTCATGGAACTTACGCCGCAATACGTGAAAGGGGGTCCTGATAATTTGCTCGATAAGAAATACGCCGCGATGCATCATTTGAGTATCAATATCACTCCGTGGTTGAACCTGGGAATATTTGAGGCAGTATTATTTGGACGAGCGAATCATTTCGAATTTAGCTATCTCAACCCAATTATGTTTCTGCGTGTGGCTGAGCAGCAAAACGGAAGCGCTGACAATGCATTGGTGGGCCTGGATTTGAAAGCAAATGTTGCCAAACGCTTGCAGTTTTATTATACACTGATGCTTGATGAATTCTTGCTAAAAGAATTGAAGGCACAGGATGGATGGTGGGGTAATAAATACGCCATGCAAATCGGCGGAAAATATATTGACTTGTTCGGTGTGAAGAACCTGGATATCCAGGGAGAATTCAATTTTGCCCGTCCATTTACCTATTCGCATTATGATTCTGTTTCCAATCATTCCCACTATAACCAACCCCTTTCACACCCTCTAGGTGCTAACTTCCTTGAAGCAGTTGGTATCGTTCGTTATCAGCCTCACCCCAAATGGACAACATCCGCACGTTTGATCTTATGGAAGCAGGGAGTTGATACTGGAAGCACTAATTATGGTTCAAACATTTTCAAACTCAACACAACGCGATCAGGAGATTACGGTTTCGATCTTCCGGCTGGTCCGATTTCAAATGGACTGAATGGACAGTTACTGGTTTCCTGGGAACCAAAAGAAAACCTCTTCTTTGATGCATCGCTATTAGTAAGGAAATTGACAGCATTGGGTAATGCTGACAAGACTTCAGTATTTACGATTGCGGTTAGGATGAATATGTTTAGGAGAGAGTATGATTATTGATACGTCAAAATCATTTCGTCAACTCATACTTCACTCCAACTTCCAATACGCGGTGATACCCCGTTTTCGAATAACCGATAACATTACCGAGGTTATCTGTTATCTGTCCTTTGTATTGTGGAGTAAGACCAAAGCAGAATCTTGTTTCTATTTCAAATCCCTCAGCTACCACATAATTGATCCCACCTGTTGCATCGAGATTAAAACGATAGTTGATGTCTTTGGTGACATTATGAGTGCCGCCGTCGTATCGGGATTTGGCCCATGCAAGCCAACCAGGCTCCGGACCAATGAGGAACTTCCATCTATTGGTTGCGGTATAACCTAACAAGATTGGAAGCGAAATATAGTTTTGCGAAACAGTTCCCGAACTATTCAATTGGTTCGCAGGAAAGCGATAGCCGCGTAAGGAATAAAGTAATTCTGGTTGTAGATAAAGCACTTTATTGAAAGGTATTGTGCCTGCAAAACCTGCATAGAAACCCACTCTTGCCTGTTTCTGAGGATCGAATTCGTCTAAGAGATGAGCGATGGTAAACCCCGCTTTCATGTGAATCTTAGTCTGGCTGCTCGCAACTAGTCCTACGGTTATAAGAAAAATAGATAAGCCTGCCGATCTCAGCATTGGGTCAACTTTTAGTTTCAGGTAATACAAAGCTAATGAGCAATAGGCAATAGGCAATGGGCAATTGGCAATAGGCAATAACCAATAGACAATTTTGCACTTCAATTAGCTGTTCAATATAGAGCTAAGGGTTTTTGCCTATTGCCTATTGCCAATTGCCCATTGCTCGTTGCTCTATCCTTCAAATATTAAAGAAAAAACAATCATCCTGGAGTTAAGTTTGTCAATTGTGCTTGAGAACTTAAGGTTTTCATCGCGGCTGTGAATATTGGAAATGCCGTTGCTGAATTTGATTTCTGGGGAAAGTATAAAAACGGGAAAATAAAAATTGAATCCAATACCGACCTCAACTCCAAGGTCGAATTTTTTAAGCTTTACAAGATCTTCTGCACGGCGGGCCGTTGAATTTGAAGCCAGGTCATATTCAAATTTTCCGCCAGCAAACATGTAAACCCTGAAATTACCAATGCGATCACTGCGGAATTTAAAATGTATAGGAAAACCCAGTAATATGGATTCAACCCGCTTGGTCATTGTACTATCCTCTTCCATTGACCAGTTCGGATATTTCAGATTATAGGTAAGATTCTTATATGAAAAAAGTAATTGAGGAAAGATCGCCCTTACTTCAAATCGATTACTCAAACGATAGGTATGAATGCCCGCCAAACCAAATCCACCCGTATTTAATGGGTTAATCGATAAAACTGAATCTGAACCCAAAAACTTCGGATGTTGTTCGAGCTGGAATCTTGAATTATTATAAATTAATGCAATGCCCAGGTAATACCGTTTCTCATCGTGATCCGGTAAATTCAGTTCTATTTCCTGTGCCTTTAACGTGAAATGTGAAATGCAAAGAATCAGTCCTGATGCCAATTTTATCAATTGGCTTTTTTTCTGGCGCAATAAATTGTACATATTCCTAAGCTCAGGCTTTTTAATGTGGTTTCGATAAATCCGACTTGTTGTAAAATGTGTAGAAATGTTTCGCCTTCAGGAAATGCTTTTACTGATTCATTTAAATATTGATAAGCTTCACGGTTTTTTGACAACCACGCACCCGCTTTGGGCGCAATAACTTTCATGTACAAATTATAGAGACCCCTGAATACCGGCTTTCGCGGCCTGCTGAATTCAAGGATCACCAGTTTTCCACCCGGCTTCAATACCCGTTCCATTTCTCTGAGACCCAGATTGAGGTCCTGGAAATTCCGGACACCGAAGGCAACGGTTATGGCATCAAACGTATTTGGGGGAAAGTTTATTGCCTCAGCATCCCCGGAAATAAGCTCTATCTGCTTATTTAACAACAACTTGGCTACTTTCTGCCTCCCCAATTCGAGCATTTTAGGAGAAATATCTATGCCAATTATTGATTCTGGTTTTAAATATTTCCAGGTCATTATGGCCAGGTCCCCTGTACCTGTAGCCACATCCAGGACCTTTTTCGGTCCAAGTTCCATTAATTCCTTAATGGCAACCCTTCTCCAGTATATATCTACGCCGCCACTTAAAAGACGGTTTAGAAAATCATAACGAAAGGCAATCCGGTCAAACATATCCGCCACCTGCTCCTTTTTGGAACGGTCGGAATCTTTGAAAGGAACGATCGGGTCGTGCGAGTATTTGGACATTGAGGGTGCAAATATAAGTCGGGAGTCGGGAGTCAGGAGTCAGGAGTCAAGAGGCAAGCGGCAAACGGCAAGAGGCAATGGTCAATTATTAGTTTATCTTAATTATGTTTGTCCTAATTGAAAGACTCCCGACTCCCGACTATGGTAATCACTTCAGCAAAATATCTCATTAGCAATCCTGACTATACAGCTTGTCCGGCGGCAGATCGGGCGGAGTATGCATTTATTGGGAGAAGTAATGTAGGCAAATCTTCCTTGATCAATATGCTGACCAATTATTCTAAACTTGCCAAGACATCCGGATCGCCTGGAAAGACGCAGTTGATTAATCATTTTGAAATAGAGAGTAAGACTGGAAAGGATCAACGTCAGCGATGGTATCTCGTGGATCTTCCCGGCTATGGTTTTGCGAAGGTTGCGCAAAACAGCAGGCGGAGATGGGAGCAGATGATTGAAAATTATCTGCGCAAAAGACCGAACCTCGTAAATGTATTTGTATTGATCGATAGCCGGCACTCCCCTCAAAAAATAGACCTTGACTTCATCGACAAGCTTGGCAAATGGGAAATTCCGTTCACATTGGCCTTCACCAAGGCGGATAAAGAAACACAAAAAGAGGTCAGCAAAAATGTGAAGGCTTTCTTAGAAGCAATGAAAAAGACCTGGCAATTCCTGCCCCGGCATTTTGTAACGAGTGCCGAGAAAAAGTTAGGAAGAGATAAGATGCTTCAGTTTATTGAAGAATCTAACCAGGCTTTCACTACTTATTCAGAATAACGTCGCTCCAACCTGGATTCAACCATTTCAATGACCCTGTGGAAATTCCCGGTTCCAATCACATCTTTTGAAACTAAATGCCTAAGTCTTCCTTTAGAATTGTACAGGTAGACATCAGTCTTGTTTACGCTGAAGTGACTGAACTCTGACCAGGGTTCTTCCATCTTATCCACGCTATCGCGGTAGAAAAATCCATTTTCATCGAATCGGAATTCAAACTCCGGTTGCGTTTCAGAAGTAATCTCGTTCACAGCTACCATCAGCTTAATGAATTGCAGAACGTAGAGCACCGGCAAATATGAAAGGATTGTTATCAGACAAAAACGAAAGAAATAATAATTGTAATCATCCAATTCGTGAGGTGTGAACAAATTCATCACCAGAAGGATTACAGATAGAGGGTAGACTGCAACCCATCTTTTCTTTTTAAGAATATTCTTTGCCCATTCATGATTAAAGTAACGAATGAACAGTTTTCTGGTCTTACGATTATCTCGTTGAATAGTTTGCCATTCCATAGGTCTTACGGATTACGGGTTTTAGGGTAATATAGGGTCGGCCGGGGATTAAATTCCGGCTATTAAATAACGTTAGAAAAGCCTTCTTATTGGGTTATTGAACCCAATAAAAAACCCTTCACAACTGTAAAGGGTTCAATTAGTTGACTACCTTGTTCGCGCATGAACTACTGGCAAAGGCTTCAGGTTTGGCTTTAAAGGCAAATCCCATTCCCAGGATGTAGCCCATGGCCTCCTTAAGTGCATCATTGCTTTTGAAATGCGGATTGGTATTGATGTCGGCATGAACCTCCATGTCTACATCATATTCTGTGAAAAGCGGACAAAGCTCATATGCGATTTCAATGCTTTTGGCCACTTCTACCAGCATACGTTCCTTGATACTGTATGCCTGTCTTGTTTTTTCATTGTGAATGAACATGAATCCTCCATGTCCTTCACGCAGAAATACAATTACAGTTGCAAATTCAGTTTCGGAACCTTTTACCTGGGAGTCAGTACCAATGCAGACTTTAAGCTTGAATCCTTTTGCGGTTTCGCGTCTTATCGCGTTTTCAACAGCTTTCGTGATGGGTAGATCAATCGGGTCGCCATTAAATTTTCTCCATTTCATAGACTAATGGGTTTGTCGAATTTACCAAAAATCAGTCAATTGTGAGCATTGAGGGATAAACGATTTTATTGTGTAGGAGCTCAGTTTATTATTCATGTTCCAAGGATTGAAACAATAACAGCTGACGATTGGCAGGCACGTATTATTGATTATTAATTATTGATTATTAGGTCCTCACCAATTTGCGGCAGCAATAATTAATAATCAATAATTAATAAGCAATAATAAAAAGCATAGTAGCCAGCACAGCAGTATGAAAACGGGTTTAGGGGTTGCGCACCGGCTACTAATGATTTAGGGGTGGTTGAAAATCTTACATAAGAAGGTTGAAAACCTTGGTGAATGATCTACGAATTATGAGTCTCCAACCAAGGTTTTCAACCCTGGATACGGAATGGGTAGCTTTCATAAGACAGATTTTTTCCTGGGTTAGGGATTACAGTTCTGGGCTGATCCATGCGGCGGCATGATTCATTCAAGGTTGAAAACTTTGGTAAATATTTTTATGAATTGTGAGTCTCCGAGCAAAGTTTTCAACCCTGCACTTGGGTTGAGTTCACGCTTTCCGAAAAATCGTAGAAGCAAATCCAATAAATAAGGAGGAGAATAAAATAAGCTGATTAGCGCGAGAGAAGAAGAATAAGGATAACCTACCGTGTAAAGTTTTTCCATCAGGACAATTTTGGATTTTAAAGCAAACTTGTTTTTGGGGGTAGGATCGAAAAGAATGAACGTGTCGGATCAGCAACCTAAACGACGGATGTTTTATCAATATTTTATTTATCCCAGCAAATTTGTTGGCTATTCGTCGAAAAGTTTAAAACGCCTCAACAATTAGTATTGTCCTGTACTCAATAGCACCAATGTACATGCATCCATTGGACGAATGCCATTCTTCTTTGCCAGCTCGGTAAGCTTTTCATTTTCTGCGCCCGGGTTGAAGATTATTCGTTTGGGGTGTAGCGATATGATGTAATCAAGATATTCTTCCTGGTGATCGGGGTTGAGGTAGAGTGTAACAGTGTCTACATCCGTGTAGGGGCGGGGTTCATTATCTACATCTACGTCATCTACCTTAACCCTCTTCTTGCCAATGGCCACAACAGGGTGGCCGTATTTGCGAAGGCGATTTATCGCGAGATAACTATATCTCGAAGGATTGTCTGATGCACCTAATACAAGTGTTTTCTTTTGATTCCCCATCAGGTAGATTTAATTCTCAGTGATAGCAAATACGATCGGCTGCTTTTTGTACGATTTCACCTTGCGCTGGTCTTGAACGGCCGGACTCCAGGTTGGACCATTCCGAATTGCGTTTACAGCCTGGAGGTCTAAGAGAGGATGCACACTATTGACGGCTTCTACATCACAAACCGTACCATCGGTACAGACGATAAATTGTACAACACACTGTTTTGAGAAAGGTTTCATTGTTTCAATAACAATATCGGGGAATTGGAGCGTCTTATTAAGGTATTTCCTCCAGGCTTCCTGGCCTCCTGGAAATTCAGATTCTACCTCTACTCTGGCAAAAGTCACTGAATCGGGATCTTTTGAGGTTTTGATATCTACCAGGTACACATTATCTCCGGTCTCTTTTATCGATTCAAGTTTTACCAGCGGCTCATTGTAATAAAGTGAATCACTCAACTTTCCGCCTTTGTAAAAATACCAGACGCCCCTGGGAGCACCATCTACATATTCCCCTTCATAAAATTTTTTTCCATCAAGAAAAAAGGTAAAATGCCCTACCCTGGTTTGCATTGATTCATCCTTGAAATAACCTTTCTGAAAAACGGCGCCTTGCTTGGTACGATCCGTAAATGCCCAACCTTCCTTTACTTTTTTTAACTCACGTACATAAAAATATTTCTTTTTGCCTGTCGGCTCAAGATATTCATCGAGCCTGATCTCTTCCTGCGCCATCAATGCAGAACCGAAAAGATTTAACCCAAGGATGATCAGAACAAGGGACAAATATTTCATAGTCCCCAAATATCCTGATTTCAGTTCAAAATCAAAAGAGATGGTATTCTCGTCTAGGGGTTTTGTTTACGATTTCCCTGAAAGCCATTTCCAGGTTCGGATATTTAAAGGTAAAGCCTGCATCCACGAGTTTAGATGGCAGAACCCAACGGCTTTTGAGAATCAACTCAGTCTCCGTGCCGATCAGTTTGGCTCCCAGTTCGAGCATCCATTTCCAGGCGGGTAAGCCAAGCTTATGTCCGGTAATTTTTCGCAGAGTAGCCATGAATTCTTTATTACGGACAGGATTAGGCGCAGCTACATTATAGACGCCTTCCATATCGGTATGTTCGTAAATGAATTCAATTGCCCTTGCGACATCTTCGATATGCACCCAGCTATACATTTGTTCACCATTTCCCTGGTGACCACCTAATCCAAATTTCAAGAGGTTGAAATAAGGAACTACGACACCACCTTCACCAAGAGTAACAGCCGTACGCAAGGCAATTTTTCTTGTAAAAGGAGTTCGTTGATCAAAGAAGGACTCTTCCCATTGTTTACAAACTTTTACTGAGAAATCTTTATCGAGTTCATAGAATCTCGTTGAATTCTTACCGTATCGTACCGATGCAAAAAACTTTTTCCATTTCCTTCTCACCCGGTCAAGAAATGAGTAAGGCATATTATCATTTTTCCAATCGCTGATTTCACCGCTAAGCTCATCATTTGGGCGGTCCATTGAATTCCTGTATATCGTTGCAGAAGCGGCGTTGATCCAAAGCCTGGGAGGAGTAATGGTTTGACGAATGACATTTCCTATTGTTTCTGTTGCACGCACCCGGCTCTCGATGATCTCGTTCATATTCTTTTCACCATAACGGCAGTTCACTGATTTTCCAGCAAGATTGATAATGATATCAGCTCCTTCAAACTCATTCGTCCAATGCTTTTCCAGGTGAAGCGCATCCCATCTCCAATAGGTTATATTATATCCATCGGAGGCTTTGATCAATTTGTTTTTATAATTGTTGCTATGCCCGTTTGCGGCCTGGCGGGAGAGGAGTACAATTTTATTGTCTTTCCCAAAGTATTTCGCCAATGCCTGACCGATAAATCCAGTTCCACCGGTAATTATGATCTTCTTGTTTTTCATTTTGTACAGATTTAGTTGAATAGATAGAAAAGGAATACTCCAAGGCTCAGAAGATTTATCGCAACTACTAAATTATTCTTTCCCAAAAGATTCGCAAATCGCATTCGCCTGAAGTATTCCCATATGATAAATATTGTAACAAGAACCAGGTAAATAATTGTGAAATAATTTATGCTATGCACAATTCGATTAAAAATGATTAATGGTATCATTAACAAAATGGTCATTAACGCCAGCATGTTCACCTGCCCGAGGTATTCCACTGCTTTATATCTATTAAGAGTTGTTGCAAGCAGTAAGTTCATTCCGACAAGGGTGAGATGTGCAATCTGTAACTCGTTACTGCTTTTATCATAAAGTGATGTAAGGGATAGAACGTTGTTATGAATCGGGAATAACATAAGCGTATTAAAGACAAGGAAACCGAACATGAACAGTATCCTGTAAAAGAAACTGAACTGTGGAGCACAATCAATCGCGCCGGGTCCACATTTGGTTGCCACAATCACTTTGCGGTTATAGGAGATCAGCTTGTATAATTTTTTGAGAAACCATTTTATTGTTTGAAGATTTCCTGCTTTCTTTACCCATGGAAATCTATCTCCCAGAATTTCGAGCAAGGCATCGATACCATACCACAACTTCTTTGATTCGATATCGTATAACGGTATTTCATCTTTGCTTTTTTCGAAGTCGATTTCGTTGAGAATGGACAAGGGAACATTAGAAAATGGAACCCTGCCTTCCCTTGGTAGCAAACCGCTTCTTACAAATCCCTTTGTGTATGCGGCGCATAAAGGGCATTTATCATCATAGACCAGTACCCGACTCGATCGGGTATCTTTATTGTTTTTCATACTTTCAGAATTTTATGAAAGAATGATGTTTAAAAAAAAGCCCGAAGGCTTGGGTAAAGAACTAATTGATCTAGGATACGGCGACACTTGTTTTTTTATATTCAACCAAACAGGTGATTAAATACAAGATTGCTAATATGGGTGACCAAAAAAGTAACACGTACAGGATACCGATCAAAAGACCTGAATCAAACAAACCCACCAGGAAGACTATTGCTGTAAGAAGCAATAGTATGGAATAGACCCTTCTTAAACCGATCTTATATTCGGCTGGGAAAAAGAAGTGGACTATCAAACTGATGATTTGCCAGCTTCCAATAAGCACGTAACTCATAAAAAAACCTTCATCAAAAGCATTCTTTGCGATAATTAAATTAAAGAACAAAGCTCCCAATATGAGTAGTAATTGGACTAGGCAATCAATGGTCTTAAATAATTTCATCTTATTTAAAGATTTTCATCAAACTCCCCACAAACCAATTCTCATCAGATTTTACCAATACATCCAGCATCTTGTCCGTTTGCTGGCCAAAGCGCTTAATACTGTTAACCGTTTCCGTAAATTGCTTTACATGTTTGTCCTTTTTATCTCCCTCCACTTCTTCCAGTTGATCCAATAATTTCAGCAGGGGATTCAACTCTCTTTTCTTTCTTTCCTTAACGATTTGTTTCGCTACTTTCCAGATATCTTTTTCAGCAGTAAAGTATTCTTTTCTTTCACCTGATATAATCACCCGATCCACCAGCCCCCAATCCACCAGCTCACGAATATTCATGTTTACATTACCGCGACTGATATTTAGTTCATTCATCAAATCATCCTGTGTCAAAGGATCCGGGCTCACCATTAATAATGCATGGATCTGTGCCATAGTCCGATTGATTCCCCAATGCGTTCCAAACGCTCCCCAGGATGCGATGAATTGTAATTTGGCTTCATTTAATTTCATAGCTACATCTGATTACAAGTCAAATTTAGACTATTTTCTGAATTTTCAAAAGTTTTTGAAAGTATATTTCTTTGGCGAAGGACAGTTGATTCTTAACGGATTATTGGATCCTCGGGCAATCCACTCCTTTTTCATATTTGTTTTTTGTCGTGCCAGGAGGCCGGATAATAATTGCCATATACAATCCGCCATTTTGAATGGATTGCTTAGAAAAGAAATAACCCCAGTTATGCCATCCAATCAAAACAGGACCCGCCTTGACGGCGCCACCAACCCAAAGCTTTCCATTATTACTAATATGGAAGGGAAGATAAAAGCCGAGCTTTCTTGTTTCCCAGCGAGGCACGATCGTTATTAAATTCATTTCTTTAACGGCAAATCTTGTTTTGCCTTTCAGTGCATTTGCAAATTGAATGGTGAGCTCGGCATTGATATAGAATGCATCGTAAATGTATCGGTCAACATTTATTACAATTCTGGTCGGATTATGTATTCTGAACTGCCCGTTCAATGAGCTGTAACTGCTCACAATCGTGGCAAGGCTATCATTGAATGTAGGCAGGTGAGCTGTGGTGGAATCAAACTTTTCAGCGATGGTTTGATCTGTCACTCCTGATAGCACGTTTGTAGCATACCGGCTTTCTAACCCGTATTTGTATTGGTTTACGCCGAAGTCTAATAAAGACAATCCAATTTTCCAGTCGTAATCATAATAATTATCGTAAGCAATTGTTGCAGGCTCCTGCGTTTTTACCAACCATTCCACGCCAAGATCAATGGATGCACCTCCAAGGGTTGTCTTAACGAAGTTTCGAATATTGTCGGATCTCGAAGCTTCATCTTCCCAACGATCATAATTGGAAGAATATCCATATCGAAGTGCTCCGCCTTCGATCAGGTATGAAGCTGGATCAGGGGAAGTGATTCTTGAATACCGGCCATCTTCCAAACTACCATGTGCACCCGAAAGACCTCTTGAAAGCCTTATTGTTATTCCGGCATTCAATCTTCCCATTTCATTATCGATGATCGTTCTGGCATAGGAACCATAGAGCTCCAACCAACTGCTGGTAACAGTACTTAATCCCAACGGTTGGTTCTGCTCATTTTGTTCTAAAAAATGATTGATGTATTGCGGTGTATCAATGAAATAATATTTTGTGGTGTTAACATTGGATATGCTGCGGATATTCATTCCGAAGGATATAGAATTTTCTCTGTCTAATCCGATGCGCGCATTCAACAGGTTGAGATTGCCGCTTAGATCGCCATACCGTTTGAACAAACCATCGGTAAATAAATATTCGGAATTTTTAGGAGAAGAAAAGATGGAGTACTTGTACACCTTAACGGCATTGGTACTTACTTTACCCTGAATACCAAGAACGGAAAGGTCCCAACTATATGGGGCAGTAAGTGCTGAAGCTGGATTATTGTGAATGCCTAGACTACCTGCATAGGGCGACCCTTGAATTGCATGGTAGTTTTGCGCCGATGCTTTGATAAAAAAAAATCCCACCACTAATATGATAGCAATCTTCAACATCCACTATAAATTCAATCATTTACAATTTTCCTGTGATTCCGTGCCTTCCGTGGCCAAATTAACCAAATCATGCAATTTCCTACCTTCCGGTAATGAAAATCTTGCTCCTATTTCTTGCATTGCTATTTTTTTATCCTTCCGTCTCCCAGGATCGAAATTTCCGGTTTATTCATATAAGTGATACCCATATCGGTTCGCCGAATGGTTCCGCGGAAGAGGACCTGCGGCGCACCGTTCGTGATATCAATGAAATGAAAGATGTTGCGTTTGTGGTCTTAACGGGAGATATAACCGAACTCGGCACAAACGAAGAACTGCGTTTGGCAAAGCAGATATTGGACAGTTTGAATATCCCATGGTATATCATTCCCGGTAATCATGATACGGGATGGAGTGAAACGGGTGGCCTTGGTTTCAAGAATTTTTTTGGATATGATAAGTTTCAATTCGATTACGCCGGCATTCGTTTCATCGGCTGCGCTTCTGGTCCTTATTTGCGTATGAGCGATGGTCATGTTCCAAGAGATGCGGTGAACTGGTTGGATTCGCTTCTAAAGAAAACTCCAACTACGCAGCCTATAATTTTTTTGAATCATTATCCTCTCGATCCCGGATTGGATAACTGGTACGAGATCACAGATCGCTTAAAAAAATGGAATACCATTCTTGCAATTTGCGGTCACGGCCATGCAAACCGTGCAATGAACTTTGAAGGTATACCTGCAGTGATGGGTCGTTCCAATCTTCGCGCAAGACAAGCAATAGGAGGATTCAATCTTGTCGATGTTCGCAAGGATTCAATTATTTATTCGGAAAGAAGACCGGGCGTTCAAACACTGCCTTCATGGACAGGCGTGAAGATTGTGTATAATAGTTTCGATCAATCCAAAACCTTTCCGCGGCCTCAGTATTCGGTGAATGATCAATACAGCAATGTAAAACCTCAATGGGTTTATGCATCCGAAGCAAATGTTATTTCTACAGCGGCTGTTGCTAATGATCGCATCATTTTTGGCAATCAAAATGGAGTTGTTGTGGCGTTATCGATGAAAGATGGAAAAAAGTTGTGGAGTTTCAATACAGGTGGTCCTGTTTTTTCTTCACCTGCAGTTGAAGGAAACAGAGTTGTCTTTGGATCTGCCGATGGGATGATCTATTGCTTAAATACTGCGAATGGAAAATTAGTGTGGAATTTAAAAACTGAAGCAGCGGTATTGGCCGCTCCGTTGATCAAAGACAATGTCGTCTATATTGGAGGGAGCGATCATCATTTCCGGGCAATCTATCTTTCTACAGGAAAAGAGAAATGGAAATTCAACGGACTCGGTGGTCCGGTTGTAAGTACACCAGTAATAACTGGTGAGAAAATAATTTTTGGTGCCTGGGATAGAAACCTGTACGCATTGAGTACAAGCATCGGTCAATTATTATGGAAATGGAGCAATGGTTCTTCTGTAATAAATTATTCACCTGCTTCCTGTATTCCTGTTATAAAAGATAGTACCGTATTTGTAGTTGCGCCTGACCGCTACATTTCTGCGATTGATCTTAATACGGGTTCAACTTTATGGAGAAATAATGATGCCGCTGTGCGCGAATCGATTGGAATTTCTGAAGATGGAAAAATAATCTATGGAAAGACCATGCAGGATACCATTGTAGCTTATCAAAGCAGCCGGGATAAACAATCTGCATTATGGAAAATGCATGTGGGCTTCGGGTATGAGCATGTTCCCTCGATGCTGATCGAAAAACAAGGACAGCTTTTTTTTGGAACAAGGAATGGAGTAGTCTATTCAATTGATCCCATCAACAAAAAAATCATCTGGGCTCATAAGATTGATAATTCGATGGTGAATACGGTTAGAGTCCTGGATGAAAAACGGGTTATTGCTTCAACGATGGATGGGAAAGTTGTGCTATTGGCAGTGACAAATTGAGTATGGATTGAAGAGCCAAATTTTCTTCTTAGTCACTGATTCCGCAAGAGTTTTTACTCCCGCCACGGCGGGACGAAGGCGCGGAGGAGATTTTTGATTTTTTTTTTGAGAATATCATTTCAAAAATTTCCTCCTCCCCGCCTTGGCGGGGTCTCGGTGGTTTAACAGATCAAATTAGAACAACCGGCCGAATAGGACAACAAAAAATCCCCCCGCCAAGGCGGGAGGATCTTCTTTTCTCTCATGTGCGCCTATAAATAATTAACCAACATATTCCACGTCGGTCGATTCATGTCCTTCATCATTTTTTTCTATAAGGAAAATAAATAAAAATCCTTCCTTAAGCGGGAATCAGGTGGTAAGCAATTTGCAAGCAATTAGATAAGCATCGACAGAGGCTCTTCCAGCATTTTTTGTAATGTTTGCAGGAAGGCCGAACCCGTAGCGCCATCAACCACCCGGTGATCACAACTCATGGTCACTTTCATGATATTGCCGGGTTTGATCTGACCGTCACGCACAACCGGCACTTGCTGAATTGCGCCAATAGCAAGTATACAGGCATCGGGCGGATTGATGATGGCAGTGAATTCATCAATACCAAACATCCCCAGATTCGAAATCGTGAAGGTATTTCCTTCCCAATCGGAGGGCTGCAATTTTTTATCCTTTGCTTTTTGCGCAAACTCTTTTACTTCTGCGGCGATCTGCGACAAAGATTTAGTATCCGCAAAACGTACAACAGGAACTAATAATCCTTCTTCAACTGCTACTGCAACGCCGATATTCACATGATGATTGATGCGAAGCTTATCTCCGAGCCAACTGCTGTTGACCTTTGGATGTTTTTTTAACGCAAGTGCGCAAGCTTTTAATACGAAATCATTGAAAGATATCTTGACGGGAGAAATTTCATTCAACTTTGCACGACTCTCCACCGCTTTATCCATATTTATCTGCATCGTCAGATAAAAATGCGGTGCAGTGAATTTGCTTTCAGCCAAACGTTTTGCAATCACTTTTCGCATTTGCGACACCGGTACCTCTTCAAAGCTGACTTCTCCACTTGGCATAACAACTGCCGCTTGCCCTTTGCTCCTTGCCTCTTGCCTCTTTTCTTCACCCGGTTTGAAATTATCAATATCAGCCTTCACAATTCTTCCTCCATCACCGGAGCCCTGCACCTGGCTGATATCAATTCCTTTATCTGCAGCAAGTTTTTTCGCAAGAGGTGAAGCCTTTACTCTTCCATTGGAATCCGCGGTTACCAATTCTTTTTGAGGTTGTGCTTGCTTTTGTGGTTGAGCTTGAGCTTGTGCCTGCGCTTTTGGCGCTTCTTCTGATTTCGCCCCAGCAACAACCCCGCCAGCGGCGGGGCCACCACCTTTCACTGCGGCCACTATTTTGTCTACGTCAATTTTTGAAGGATCACCAATAATCGCCAGGAGTTCATTCACAACAATCTTTTCACCTTTTTTCGCACCCTGGTAGAGCAATTTTCCGTTCTTATAGCTCTCCAATTCCATCGTTGCTTTATCAGTTTCAATTTCAGCCAATACATCTCCTTTCTTTACATCATCTCCAACGTTCTTATTCCAACCCGCGATCACACCCTCAGTCATCGTATCGCTAAGTCGCGGCATCAATACCACTTCATCCATTTTCGAAACATCAAGAGCCGGTCCTTTATCTTTAGTTGGTTCTTTCGCGGGTTCAGCTTTAGTATTGGAATCTTTCTTTTCTTCTTTAGCAGGTACAGCAGACTTCGATCCGCCTGAGGCGGATCCGCCACCTTTGATAAGACTGGAGACATCCTCACCTTTTTCACCAATGATTGCCAACAGGTCATTCACCTGCAACTTGCCACCATTATCCGTACCTATATGAAGAAGGGTTCCATCTTTATAACTTTCCAGTTCCATGGTTGCTTTATCGGTTTCCACTTCGGCGAGGAGATCGCCCTTTTTCACGGGATCACCGACTTTTTTATGCCAGGTGGCAATCACACCTTCAGTCATTGTATCGCTTAGGCGAGGCATTAGGATCACTTCAGCCATATGCTCGATTGTGTTTTTTAGTCCGGCCCGAAATTAAGGCAATTTAGGCAATGTGCGTCCCGATAGCTATCGGGATTGCCAATATGCGGATGTGCGAATCGGGAAACCCCTCAAGTTGCTAAGAGTCTTGCTAATAATCCAATTCTAGTCTCAACCGGTCTTTTAGCTCTTTTACCAAAGGATATTGTTCGGCGATCTTGCGGAATTGGTCGGGAGTGCTCAAGGGCTTTTCGGTTGGGGTTGTTTCGTTACGCTCCTCCTCAGAAATGATGATATTATAGAGCAACATTTTGTTATTGAAAAGGGGTTGAAGGAATTCGTTGAGATTCCTTCTTTCCTGTTCAATAAATTTTTGTTCGAGATTATTGTTTGCGATCACGTCGAAGCTTGTTTCATTCGTGATCTTCAATCGTGCATTATCGAAACTCTGCGCTGCCGGGTTCTTTTTATTTTTCAGATCCTGGGTGAATTGCTTCCAGGCTTCCATCAGGTTTTCTTCACTCAATGGAATGATCCTGTTCTCGCCATTTCCATTTAGTTTATTTGCATATTGCAGGCGAATGCTTTGAAGTTTCCCCAACCTTGCCTCTTGCCCCTTGCCCTTTGCCCCTTGCTCATTGCCTATTGCCTGTTGCTGATTGCCTATTGGAAATTGATCCGGATATTCTTCTTCAACAATAACCTCTTGCGGAATTTGAGAATCAATGATCAGCTTTGCTGCAGGTTGCTCAGTTTTTGTTTCAGATTTTTTTGATTTGAATGATGACTCCGGAGTTTTCAAACCAATTGGCGGAATTTTCCTGAATGCAACGGGTTTACTTTCATCAGTTAGTTTTTTTTTAACCACTGCTTCCCCCTGACCCGAAGTGAATTCGATTGCCTGCTGAAGATAAGTGAGCTTGATAAAGGCCAGTTCAACATGTAGTCTTTTATTTCTCGCGGCCTTATAATTTACTTCTGCTTCATTCACTAAATTAAGTGCGCTAATCAGAAATGAAGCGGAGAGATTCTTAGCAGTGCTGATATATTTATCTCTGAAACTTTCGACAACTTCAAGCAAGGCCGCGGCTTTTTCATCTTTACAAACAAGCAGATTGCGTAAGAATTCTGCGAATCCATCCAACACCATGTCTCCTTCAAAACCTTTGCGGTTGATATCATCATATAATAGTAATGCAGTTGCCAGGTCTTGCTTCTGCATGCTTTCGATCAGCTTGAAATAATTGTCGGCGTCGAGAATGTTGAGATGCTCCAGGGTGTTGTTGTAGGTAACTTCGCCATTGGTAAAGCTTACGATCTTATCGAGAATGCTCAACGCATCACGCATGCAGCCTTCGCTTTTTTGCGCAATAACCTGGAGAGATGCATTATCTGCTTTTATTTCTTCTTTCTTACAGATTTCCTTTAAATGATCGACTGTATCCTTTAAAGTGATCCGCTTAAAATCGAAGATTTGGCAACGGCTGAGAATTGTGGGAAGGATCTTATGTTTCTCCGTGGTAGCTAAAATAAAAATCGCAAAGGGTGGGGGTTCTTCCAAAGTCTTCAAAAAAGCATTGAATGCCGAAGAACTCAGCATGTGAACCTCGTCGATGATATAGACTTTGTATTTTCCAGCCTGTGGTGCAAAGCGAACCTGTTCTACCAATGTGCGAATATCATCCACAGAGTTATTCGATGCGGCATCCAGTTCATGAATGTTCAGTGAGGTTCCTTCATTAAAAGAAATACAGGAATTACATTTATTACAGGCTTCACCATCTTTTGATTGCTTCTCACAATTGATCGTCTTGGCAAGAATACGGGCACAGGTTGTTTTACCTACTCCTCGCGGACCACAAAAAAGAAAGGCATGAGCAAGCTGATTATTCTTTATCGCATTTTTGAGGGTAGTCGTAACATGTGACTGTCCAACAACCGTATCAAAAGTCTGAGGTCTGTACTTTCTCGCCGAAACAATAAATCTTTCCATACCAGCGCAAATTAACTAATGGGGAAGAAATCTGGTACAAAGTTTCTCACAGCCATAATTTGAGAATTTGGATGAAGCAAGTATATTCGCGCCGTAATCCGTAACAATGAGAAAATTAATACTTAGTTCCTGTTTTTTAAGCCTCCTTTGGTCATGCCAGAAAGAAATTTCCGATTCAACTGTTGGTCCTGATCCCTGCCAGATTGAAGAGATCTACTTGAACATTAACGATCTCGAAAATGGCGTACCTGTTGTATTGAAGGACACAATCTCAGTTTTTTATGAAGATAAGAAAATGACCAGGATGGAAATCCATAGCCTGGGCGATATTGTATTTCATTATCAGGATACTTTGGTCGTCAAAGCGGTGTTTTTTACCGACCATCTTAATCCTGCGACTGAACTCGGTTATATTTTAATTAGTTATCAGGAG
This sequence comes from uncultured Chitinophagaceae bacterium, assembly GCA_963728145.1. Taxonomy (GTDB): domain Bacteria; phylum Bacteroidota; class Bacteroidia; order Chitinophagales; family Chitinophagaceae; genus CAVSJA01. The sequence goes on from CAVSJA010000002.1 coordinate 751,105, forward strand.
GGAGACAAGATTGCGAGAATTGAAGATCATTTCAAAAATGGATCGACCTATGAGTTGGGTCATTTGCTGACATTCACACTCGGATCCAACAATCAGCCACAAAGTTCAAATACAACTGAGTATTTTGTCGGGCCGGATGTTAATTATGAAATATCATATACCTATGATGACAGCTTGAACATCAAGGGGTATAATTCTTATCAGGTTGAAAATAGTTACTACAGGGAAACTTTCTTTACGTATAACAATTCAAAAAACCGGCTATATAAATCCGCGCCTTCGCTTTTCTGGTTCCATCTCGCATACACCTGGCATTACAATGAAGAGTGGATTAGTCCCTTGTTGTTTAGCACGAATGAATTGATTCGTATTTATGATGATAATCAGAACGAAGTTAAGTTTGAGTACGTTTATGATAATAGTACCGGTAGACTTACATCTTATGTTGAAGATGATGATGATGTCAACCAGAAAGTAACATACAGTTTTTTATATAACTGTCCCTGATCAAAGAATCGGATGCGGCTTAAATTCCTTTGTAGGATCAAATAAATATCGGTAGGTTATCAGCTTCCTCGATCTGAATGGCTCTTCGAGGCGTTCAACAATATTGATCATTTTGGGATTGAAATCACCGATCCATTGCATTTCATATTCTGTGTAATCTGTGTAAGGCTGTATGAGCTTTGCTGATTCAACGATCAGGTACGCATCGATTCCCGTTCCCTGCCATTCGGGGACTACTCCAAACACAAGTCCATAAAACTTTTTACACTTCATTGTTTTCTTTAGCCAGAGAAATTTAAGCTTATGAAACAGATCGAAACGACCGTTAAGGAATTTAAAATACTGGTTCAGGTCGGGCAGGTTTATAAACATCGCAATCGGATCATTATTGTGGTAGGCAAACCAACTGATCCTTTCATCCAAAACAGGCCTCAGCGTATTAAATATTTTTTTCACGGCTTTGGGCGAAAGTTCTTTCATCCCACCATGTCCTGCCCAGGCCTTGTTATAAATCGTCGCGAAATCAACTGCGAATTTGTCAAGGTCCTTTTTGGTAATATGTTTTGCAGAAACAGCTGGATCATTAATAAATAGATCATGCCGATCATTCAATCGTCCAATGAGCGGTTTCTTTGGATCCATGCCAAAACAAACCTGGTTATAGAAAGGTTTGAAACCGTATTCTTCAAATAATAGCTGGTAATACGGAGGATTATAGTTCATGCAATAAAGCGGGGGTTGAAATCCACTTACGACTAATCCCCACCAGCGATCTCTTTCGCCGAAATTGATTGGTCCGTCCATTGCAGCCATTCCTCTTTTGCTCAACCAGTGTCTGCCAACGTCAAATAATAGATCGGCGGCTTCCTGGGAATTTATGCAATCAAAAAAACCAATTCCACCAATAGGTCCATCATCACCCTTGTTCTTATACTTTGGATTGACAAAGGCTGCGATTCGTCCGATTAGTTTTCCATCGTCCATTAAAATCCACCTGCTGGCTTCTCCATGTACTGCGAAACGCCTTGTTCTTTTTTCTGTCGAATACATCATTAATATCCTTATCCAGCGGACGGATATAATTCGGGTTCGAGGAATTCAGCTCGACATTCACCCTGATAAAGTCGTGGGCAGACCCATTGGAAGTAACTTCAATCAGTTCCATTGGGATGAAAATAAATAAAAAAAGCGCATATTCATGCGTCCGCCCGGCCGAACTTTGCCTAAATGGCATAGTCAAGCTGGCGTTCGGACGGGCCTTTAATAATTAACGGTTTAATTGAGCGTTTTTGGAGGCGGACTACCCTTTAGGTGTTTATCCAGGAACTGAAGGACCTGCCCATAACCCTTTATTTCATTTTCTTTTTTTACGAAGCCGTGGCCTTCATCAGGGAAAACAACATATTCAACCGGAACATTGTTCTTTTTCACAGCAGCGACTACATCATCGCTTTCTACTTTCAATACTCTTGGATCATTGGCTCCCTGCAAAACGATCAACGGCTTTGTGATCTTGTCTGCATGCAATAGGGGAGAATAAGCTTTCAACCTTACAGTATCTTCTGTATTCGGATCACCGATCTCAGTATACAATGCATTTTTGAATGATTCCCAATAAGGAGGAATTTCTTTTAATGTACGCAACCAGTTTGCAACACCAAAGAGGTCGACGCCGACCTTGAATTCATCTGGTTGGAAACAAAGTGCTGCCAAGTGTCATATATCCGCCATAGGAACCACCCATGATCCCGATCTTTGATGTATCAATATAATCCTGCTCCTGCAACCATTTCTTACCCGAAATACAATCCTTCAAATCCTTATCACCATGATTGCGGTTGTCCATTTTATAAAATGTTTTTCCATAGCCGCTGCTTCCCCTGTTGTTGACAGCCAAAATTGCATAACCATGATTTACCAGGTATTGGATTAAGGTTGAATACCCAACGCGTGATTGCCCACCCGGACCTCCATGTACCCAAACCAATGCAGGAACTTTATTATCCTTTGCCGCAGTCTTGGGTTTATAATATATGGCAGGAATCTCCAATCCATCGAAAGATTTAAAACGCACTACTTCAGCAGAGACCAGGTCGTCAGCGCTCATTTCGGGATTCAATGTATTCGTTACTTTCTTTAGGGCTTTGTCTGAAAAATTATAGACATAAATATTATTAGGTGATTTGGAATCGCCAATAGTCAGACGCATTTTGTTTTCAGTACGGGAAATACTGACGCCCTGTACATCCCCATCTTCGATCTTTGGAAAATCAATTGGCTCACCCGTTTTATGATCGAATACGTATAGTTTATTCTTTCCATCTTCATTTACACCGATCACGCGATACTTTTCATTGAGTGAAGTGTACATATACATTACATCCCATTTTGGCGAATACAATTTCTCTTTATTACCGGTCGCTAAATCATATTTAACGAGGTATTGGTATTCGCTTCCATCATCTGTTGTGTAAAAGAGAGAATTATTATCCATTGAGAATTGCATGGGATTATTGGAACTCTCAACGCCTTCGGTGTTTATTTTTTTAGTTTGTTTTGTTTGTTGGTCCGCCAGGAAAATATTTACGTTAGAAGTAGTGACAGGTTGAACCAATACGAGATAGCGTTCATTGTCCGAGATGGCACCCACATCAAAACCCTTATCATTTTTATAGATCATTTTTCCTTTCCAGCCAGTGGTATCCATTCTATACAGGTCGAAGTATTTAGGATCGCGTTTGTTTGAGCTGTAATAAAAAGATTTGTTATCCCTTGCCCAACCATAGAATTGTGCTTTCTCTTTTGCGCCGGGCGTAAGATCTTTTTCGCTTCCATCTTCCCTGCGAAGAAAGAGATGATCATTTTCATCACCGCCCTTATCGGATGTATAAATGATATCATTGCCTCCCGGAATATAGTCAACACCAAACATCGATTCCTTTGTGGAAGTTGTCAATGCTTTTCGGTTCTGGAGCTTCAATTTCGATTTGATAAACATTGTAGATGCCGCTTTCGTTACTCGACACTAGTAATTTGGAATCATCTGAAGAAAAAGAGCCACCTCCGACATTGGTGCTTTTATAAAATTGTTCGATGCTGTATTGTTTTGGATCGACAGCCGCTGTCTTGTCGGCCTTATCTGTTTCACCATTGCAGGCGATCAGAAAAGCTGCAGGCAAAAAGTAAACGAGAGATTTTTTCATACTTGTTAATTATGGTTTTTAGAAACGAGGGAGAATTTTTTGGTCGAATTAAGAAAGGTAAAGAATTAGTTATTCAGGCGGAGGAGAATTTGCTGAGCGGTTTGGTTGATGGGGTTGATGGGGTTGACGAGGGTTGATAGGGTTGATAAGGTTGAAAAGATCAATCATTGATGACTTTTTTCTTAAGATGTTGGATCAAGTCCAAAAAAAAGAAGAGACCGCAAAGCGGCCTCCTCCTGACATAAACGGTAAGCACGAATAAGTTTGTATGAATACTTACGGAAGGGGGCTGTTTTTGGTTGGCGAGGGGGAAAAAATTCAAATTTGAAAATTGAAATTGCATTTGAAATCCTGCTCTGCCACCCTTACCTTTGCGGCCGAAATTCAAACCTTCTCATAAACTCTCAATATGGCAAATGTTGGTAAAATCAAACAGATCATCGGTGCGGTAGTCGACGTGCAGTTTGAAGGCAAACTTCCGGAAATTTATAATGCATTGGAATTGAAACGACCAACTGGTGAAACACTGGTACTTGAAGCACAGCAGCACCTTGGTGAAGACAGTGTTCGCTGCATCGCGATGGACGGTACTGAAGGACTGGTTCGCGGAATGGAAGTAGTTGATACCGGTAAGGCGATTGCAATGCCAGTCGGTGAAGCTATCAAAGGCCGTCTTTTTAATGTAACCGGTGATCCGATTGATGGTTTGCCCCCGGTTTCAAAAGTGAATGGTCGCCCTATTCACACTAAGCCACCAGCATTTGAAAATCTGAGTACTGCTACAGAAGTTTTGTTTACCGGTATTAAAGTTATTGACCTGATCGAGCCATATGCAAAAGGTGGTAAGATTGGTTTGTTCGGTGGTGCAGGTGTAGGTAAAACAGTATTGATCCAGGAGCTGATCAACAATATCGCAAAAGCTTATGCTGGTCTTTCCGTGTTTGCCGGTGTGGGTGAAAGAACCCGTGAAGGAAATGACCTGATGCGTGAAATGATCGAAGCTGGTATCATGAAATACGGCGACGATTTCAAACATAGCATGGAAAAAGGTGGATGGGATCTGAGCAAAGTGAATATGAAAGAACTGAAAGATTCAAAAGCAACTTTCGTATTCGGACAGATGAATGAACCTCCCGGAGCACGTGCACGTGTTGCATTGAGTGGTTTGACTATTGCAGAATATTTCCGTGATGGTGATGGACAAGGTAAAGGACGTGATATTCTTTTCTTCGTTGATAATATCTTCCGTTTTACACAGGCAGGTTCTGAAGTATCGGCCTTGTTGGGACGTATGCCTTCAGCGGTAGGTTATCAGCCAACGCTGGCAACTGAAATGGGAATGATGCAGGAAAGAATTACTTCAACCAAGAAATGGTTCTATTACATCTGTACAGGCGGTTTACGTACCTGCGGATGACCTTACCGATCCGGCTCCGGCAACAACATTTGCTCACCTTGATGCAACAACTGTATTGAGCCGTAAAATTGCTGACCTTGGTATTTATCCTGCGGTGGATCCATTGGATTCAACTTCACGAATTCTTACGCCGACAGATTGTGGGTGATGCTCATTATAATTGCGCAAACCGTGTAAAACTGATCTTGCAGCGTTATAAAGAATTGCAGGATATCATCGCCATCCTTGGTATTGGATGAATTGAGTGATGAAGATAAACTGATTGTATCCCGTGCACGTAGGGTACAGCGTTTCCTTTCACAACCATTCCATGTGGCTGAAGCATTCACCGGTTTGAAAGGTGTACTGGTTCCGATCGAAGAAACTATCCGTGGATTCAATATGATCATGGATGGTGAAGTGGATGAATATCCGGAAGCAGCATTCAACCTGGTAGGTACTATTGATGATGCGATTGAGAAAGGTAAGAAAATGATAGCGCAAGCGCAGGGATAGAACCAGCCATGAGCTGTGAGCTTCGAGCTACGAGCTAGCTCATAGCTCATGGCTCGCGGCTCGAAGCATATAAAAGCATGAACTTAGAAATACTTACTCCCGAGCGAAAATTATTCAGCGATGATGTTTATGGCGTGCAGTTGCCCGGCATTGATGGATTGTTTGAAGTACTTGAAAAACATGCTCCACTTGTCAGCGCTTTAAAAGCCGGAAGAGTAAAAGTGTTGAAGGATAAGAGCAATCCCCTCGCGTTTTTTGATATCCAAAGTGGATTTGTAGAAGTGCTCAATAATAAAGTTACTGTACTCGTTGAAGGAGCAGTGGAAAGAGAGTAGTGAATAAAGAATTAAGAGGCAAGGGGCAAGAGCAAGGGCAAATAAGATTTTAATTGCTTATTGCCTTTTGCCTTTTGCCTCTTGCCTCTGCTTTGCCCCTTGCCTCTAAATATGCGCGACCCCCATAATTCACAAAACTGCTGTTGCGATCTACTTCTTTTGCTGCGGATGCATTTTCGCCACCTGGGCCGCACGCATTCCCTCGATCAAAGAAAGTTTTCATTTTAATGAAGCAGAACTCGGAGCAGTGCTTTTCATGCTTCCATTTGGTTCGATCGTCGCTTTGCCATTTGCCGGTTGGTCCATTTCGAAGCTTGGCAGCAGGTTTATGACATTTACTTCTGCAATCATTTATCCAATAATTTTAATACTGATTGGGTATAGCAACACTCCATTCTTGCTATCGCTGTTATTATTCTCTTTTGGTTTTTTGGGTGATATATTGAATATCGCAATGAACACCCAGGCAATATTCGTTCAGGAAGAAATGTACGGCCGACCGATGTTATCTTTCTTTCATGCAATGTGGAGCGTGGGCGCATTGACAGGCGCTGCATCAGGCGGCTTTTTTATGAAAGCAGAAATCAGTACCCTAAATCATTTTTGGATCATTGCTGCATTCACGATTACGCTTGCAATAATCTTTTTGTCTTTTCTTGTTCCTCGCGAACGATTCAAAACTGAATCACAAAAACTATTCGCTTGGCCCGACAAGACCTTATGGTTGCTTGGTGCGATTTGTTTTTGTTGTGCGCTATGCGAAGGTGCAATGGCCGACTGGAGTTCGCTTTATTACAAACAAGTGATCAATGATCTTCAAAAAGTAAGTACAACCGGCTATACATCTTTTGCATTAATGATGGCATTAGGAAGATTGATTGGTGATAGATTAACCGAGAGAATGGGATACAAAGGAATTTTGATGATGGATAGTTTATTGATCGCTGGTGGATTGGCGCTTGCAATTTTTCTTCCTACAGCAGCGACAGTTATTATCGGATTCGGTATGGTTGGATTTGGAGTGGCTACAATTATTCCAATTGTTTATTCGCTTTCTGGTAAAACAAAAACGATGACGACCAGTTCTGCATTAGCAGCAGTAAGTACAGTTGGATTTACTGGTTTTTTAGTTGGTCCACCGATTATTGGATTTGTTGCACATGAGATGGGACTGAGATGGGCTTTGTTGATTGTGTTAATGTTAGGATTGATAATATTTTGGTTAAGTAAGAAAACGAAATTCTACACGTGAAGATCAGCCAAAGTCCCAACTTGGAATATCGTTCATAGCTTTTCTCTAACTATTTCTGATTATTAATCTTACATGAATTTTTGCAAGAGAGAATAATTGGATACACTTATCGCAGCAAAATATTTTTTAAGAAAAATTTTCCAATTCAAAAATTTATTTACTTTTAGCATGGTAACGGTGGTAAATACTCGAAAACTCAAAACTTCAACTGTCTATGCGATTTGCATTGGTAGTAGTATTTGCCATCATCTTTCACAATACGCTCCTCAGCCAGGAGAGCTCGAGAGGATTTGAGCGGGTTGTAACTTTCCCATCCAGGTTTCTTCAGAATCTAAATAGCTCCGCAAATAAATACGAGCAAAAGCTTGCTTCCAGTACAGAGAAATTCCTTCTTAGGCTTCAGCGGCAAGAGGCCAGATTGAAGAAGAGGATATTCAGTAAGGATTCGACTTTGGCAAACTCAGTTTTTTTAAATGTTGATTCTATTTACGGTGAACTTATAACGCGAGCTAACCAAAAGGTTTATTCCACCAACCCCCGAAATGACCAATACGTTGCCTTCCTTGATACCTTGAGGACATCATTAAGATTTCTTGAAGAAAACCCGAATACTCTCAATTCCATTAGTCCGGATCAACTAAAAAGTACTTTAGCGCAAATTCAATCCTTACAGGGAAAGCTAAACCAGACTGAAGAAATCAAGCGATTTATTCAAGAGAGAAGGAATTACCTAAAAAATCAACTGTGGCAGTCTCAACTGGGCAAGGATTTTAAAAAGCTTGAACAGGAAATTTTTTATTATGAAAAAAGGATTCTGGACTTTAAAAACGATTTGAATGATCCGCGTAAACTCGAGGCCTACGCGATTCGGTTGTTGCAGAAAATTCCTGCAGTGAGTGATTTCTTAAGTAAACATTCTGAACTCGCAAGTTTATTCAGGATGCCTAATAGTGGAGGAAACTCATCCGCTCCTTTAAATGTGCAGGGATTACAAACGCGTAGTGCGGTTCTTCAGCAAATACAACAAAGTCTGGGAACAGGAATAGATCCCAATCAATTCATTCAGCAAAGCGGCTTCGGCCCGGAAACTGAGCTAAAACAATTAAAAGATAAAATAGCTCAATTGGGAGGGGGTGGCTCAACCGATGCAGCGATTCCGGCATACAAATCAAGAACCGGCCGAACACGATCTATTTGGAGGCGGATTGAGATTGGAGCTAATGTGCAGTCAGTAAAAGGAAATTATTATTTCCCAGTCACCACTGACCTGGCACTTAATGTTGCCTATTCGATTAATTCGAAAAGTAGCACTGGCGTGGCGGTTGCGTATAAGGCAGGACTTGGAACTGGTTGGAACAATATCAGACTTAGCCATCAAGGTTTGGGATTTCGAACTTATGTTGAGTTAAAGGCTAAAGGAAGTTTTTGGTTGTACGGTGGGGCAGAAATGAATTACCGGGAAGAGATCAGAAGAGTTGATGTATTGAAAAACTATAGCGCGTATCAAAAATCCGGACTCGTTGGAATAAGTAAAAAATACAGGATCAACAAAAGGCTTAGCGGAAATATGCAATTGCTCTATGACTTTTTATATGCACAGCAAATTCCGAGAGGATCACCCCTTTTGTTTCGCGTAGGATATGCATTTTCAAAAAAGTAATTGTTATAAGATATCTATGGCTATTAAAAATTGCTTCTTTCAATTGTTATTGCTTGCCTTTAGTTATGCCGCCTTTGGACAGCCTTCTCAAACGCAGGCGTTTCTGCCTAAGATTTTGCCTGGTTCTCCGGAAGCGGCTGCTATTGCACGATATGGAAATATTCCTGTGAATATGTACACGGGAGTTCCTTCCATAACAATTCCACTGTACGAAATTCAGGTTGGTGAACTGAAAGTTCCAATTTCCCTTAACTATCACGCCTCTGGAATTAAAGTGACGGACATACCTTCCTGGACAGGTAGCGGCTGGAGCGTCTCGGCGGGAGGGGTTATTACAAGAAAAATGATGGGTAAGCCAGATGAATTAAGCGGGAACTATCTAAGTGGTACAACTTCCAAAGCAGTTTCCGAGATTGACAAATTCACTCAAGGAGGAATTGACTATCTCCATTCTGTTGTTAATGGAGCAACGGATGCTGAACCGGATATTTATTCTTATAACCTACCTGGCAAGTCCGGAAAATTCCTGTTCAATCAACGTGATAATTTTAATGTCATCACGATGCCTTATGATCCGGTCGCGGTTTCTCGCACTAACCCGACTCAATCTACAATGCTCTTCAGTATTACCGATGAATCAGGAATACAATATAAGTTTGATACTTATGAATGGACGAACACTAGCACGAGTTCATCCATGACAAATGCCATATCCAGTTGGATGCTGAGCAAAATGTATTCTTCAAACAAGCAAGATTCGATCTCCTTTACTTATACTGAAAGAACAGGATCTGGGAACACGGATCATGGTACTTCCGAGTATACTGTTGTCACTGATGAGGTGATAAATAGTATCTCTCCTCCCCCATATACAGGAGACCAGGGATCAACGTATTTTTCAGAAACCTGGATTAGCACATGGTGGCAACTACATAATGAGATTCTTTTTAAAAACGGAAAAATAGTTTTTGAATCAGCTAGCGAACAGCGTCAGGATTTTAACTATGGATTTGTCATGCCTTCCCGGTTAAGCGCCATCAAGATTTATAACTATGATAAGCCAACTAATTCGTACCAACTTATCAGAGTTATTCAATTTTACCATAGCTATTTTATTTCAGGGTCTGATGCAGCAACAAAGAGACTCAGACTTGATTCCCTTTCCATCAAAAGCGCTACAGGCTTTGAGGCTGAGAAATACAAATTTGAATACAATACGAATCAGATTCTACCCGCACGTTCTTCGAAGGCAAAAGATTATTGGGGTTATTTCAACAATGTGAATAACAGTAGCCTGGTACCGAGAATGGAAATTCCATTCTCTGACATAAGTAGCATTTTCAATATGTAAATCTTCAGCGCAAAGTGTACCACTAATTTAGTAATTTAAGAGAGTGTTTCCTGCGTGTTAACTATTAAAAATTAAGACATGGAAACAAAATCTAAGAAGTCTTCTGCAGAGAACTTTGTAAAGGACATTCGTAGCAAAACCAGGCGGATATTTACATCCGAACAAAAGATCCTCATTGTCATGGAAGCCATACGTGGAGAAAACACTGTGCCAGAGATATGCAGGAAGTATGGTATTCACCAGGCTCAGTTCTACCGATGGAATAAGGAATTCCTGGAAGCGGGTAAGAAACGGTTGGCTGGCGATACAACCCGAGAAGCAACCTCAGACGAAGTGGTTCAATTGCGCAAAGAAAACCAACGGTTGAAAGAGATGGTTGCAGATCTGGCACTCCGCTATGATATTGTAAAAAAAAGCTTGAACATTTTGGAGTAAGTGAAAAATGGAAAAAGTATATGAGAGTTACTCCATCAGAGAAACAAGAGATCATCCGGCTCGTTGAGCGTTCAGAACTTGGCGTAAACAGGACCCTAAAGGAGTTGGGCATCCATAAAAGCACTTTTTACAAGTGGTACCGTATCTATGCCGAAAAGGGTATGGACGGTCTTTTGCCAAAGACAAGGACCCGCCGGCAGTGGAATTCTATCCCCGAGCCTCAAAAACAATTGGTCGTTGAGGTAGCGCTGGATCATCCGGTATTATCGCCCAGAGAACTGTCCGTGAAAATTACCGATGAGCAAAAGATCTTTATTTCTGAAAGCAGTGTATACCGGATTTTAAAAGAAAAAGGGTTGATTACCACTCCGGCCTATATACTTCTATCAGCTTCCAATGAGTTTAAAAATAAAACACAGTTCGTACATGAACTCTGGCAAACGGACTTTACTTATTTTAAAATCCTGGGCTGGGGATGGTACTATATGAGTACAATCCTGGATGATTATAGCCGCTATATCATCTATTGGGAGTTATGCAGGAACATGACAGCAGCAGATGTTGAAAGATCTGTGGAAAAGGCGCTAACCATTGCGGGCCTGCAGAATGGTCAAAGACCAAAACTTCTTTCCGATAATGGCTCCTGTTATATTGCTGCAGAGCTCAAAAACTACCTCAATACAAAAGGTGTTAAACATATCCGTGGAAAAGTGAACCACCCGCAAACACAAGGTAAGATTGAGCGCTATCATCGAAGTTTAAAAAATATCATCAAGCTAAATCATTACTTCTGTCCCGATGAACTGAAAGACGCACTTGAAAACTTTGTAAATTATTATAATCACAGACGATATCATGAATCCCTTGACAACGTTACACCGGCAGATGTCTACTGGGGCAAGAAAGATCAAATCCTTCAACGGCGCGAAAGAATCAAAAACCAAAATATGAAAATGCGAAGGGCAATCTACTCTATGGAAAAACTTAGTAAAAATTAATCCTAACCCTAAAAAACTAAAAAATATCTATTAACTTAAACTTCGGAAACACTCACTAACAAAAAGTCCACTTTCTTCTGACGACATACAGCCAAGAGATAAAATATTTTACAATGTGTCATGTAATTGTAAGGCCGTTTCTGATTCTGTTTTTTTTGTCTGCTTCGTGCACTCAAAAGTATAAACGAACTGTAAAAGTATGTGAAGGCAACTTGTTTGTGGAACTATACAATATTAATCCCGCAGGCGTAGATGCTCACTATTTGACAGATTCAACAAATTTTAGAATGTTTGTCGGTGAATTTGACAATGAACATGAAAATTATAGTTATGTATGTAATGGAGACACGCTAACAATTCGTAAACTTCAGGATTCTATTCCAGGAACGCCCCGACGAGTCACAAACACAAGGGTATTTAGCATAGGGGAGCTTAAAAAGAAAGGATCATTTGAATAGAGCATTATACTCTATGCCTGCACTTTCTCTTTCAATTCTCTAACTCCTTCCAAATCTTCGTAAACGCCGCAATTGCCATATCCAAATGCAGTTGATCATTGCGCAACACTTAATTGCAGTAAAGAAATGACAGGTAATAGGCCGCCTGCCCCAATAAAAAAGAATTAATTTTCACCTCCACGTTTTATTTGGAAAATGCAAATTTACTTCACGTATCAGCCTTTTTTTAAACTAGCCGTAATAGTGTGTTTTTTGTTATTGTCGTCAAGCTGCGATAAGAAATACAAACGGACTCTTGCGGTTTGCGACGACAAGTTGTATGTAGAACTCTACAATATCAATCCGGCAGGAGTTAGTGCCCACTACTTAACAGACTCCTCAACCTATCGAATGTATGTAGGGAGTTTCGACAGCACCCCGTCAACTTGCTGAAATAATCACGAAAACCCCTCCGTATGGAGAACAGCCTCTTGATTATGAATGGAATTCAGCAGGAATGGAGAAAGCCGAAAACGAGATAAAAGCAAGTAGGCCATTTCAACCAGTAGACAGGAAAATTTCAATATTTTCTCAACCTAAAGGAATTTATAATTTAAGACATGTATAAATCCATCATCAAAATTGCAGTATTTGGGTCTATCACCTTTTTGTGTGCATTTTGTTCAAAAAAGCATAAGGGTATTGTCAAAATCTGTGGAGGTATGTTTGTTGAATATTATGATATTAATCAACAGGCGTACTAGCTGACTACCTAACAGATTCAACAACTTTTAGGATGTTTGTTGGCACTTATGACGGGGAGCACGAAAATTTTAATTACAGCTGCGAAGGAGACGCGATCACGATTCATAAAACAGAGCATACATATAATCGAAAGGAGGAGAAGAATGTAAGGAAGATAATCAACACCCGGAAGCTTAGCATTTCGGAACTAAAGAGAAAAGGAAATTTCGAATAAAAACTGGAAGTATCTTACCTGATATTGCAAGAAAGTAAGTCGCCATTTCTGCAGTTCTCTCCCTACTTTCATTGAACAATGAGAGAAAATATGAGCTTCATATATCAAAATAAACTTCCAACAATCCGGATAAAAGCCAGATTAATTCAACTGCGGATCAATCGGATAATTTTTCAACTGTTCATACTCTCCACCAAGATGGTCGAGCGCATCTTTCCAGATATCATCAATGTTTTTATGAAACACGAGTTTGCGCGTTGCGGGGGTTGTTAGCCATGACTTTTCTTTTAATTCATCATTCAATTGTCCACCACCCCAACCGGAGTAACCGATGAAGAAACGGATCTTGGCCTTATCAATTTCTCCTTTGCGTAGAAGGTCGACGGCCATTTCGAAATCGCCTCCCCAATAAATACCTTCCTGCACGGGAAAGCTCCCGGGAATCTTGTCTGGGTATTGGTGCAGAAAATGGATGGTATCCATCTGTACGGGGCCGCCATAAAAAACGGGGAGTTTCAACTCTTCGGCATCATTCATCAGCTCGTCGAGGGTATGCTTGAATTCACGGTTGATCACAAAACCAAGGCTTCCTTCATCCTGGTGGTCACAGAGTAGCACCACCGTTCGGATAAAGTTCGGATCCTTAAGGAAAGGCTCTGCTATAAGTAATATTCCTGGTCCGGGGTCCACCATATTTCTAAATTAATACTTAAATAGATAGAACAAATCCTGATGTTATAAAAATCTGCAAAGAACAGCAATGGTCAGCCATTGGCTTTCGTAAAACTTAGTTAAATTGAAATCGCATAAACACCCTGTATTCAAGGTTGTAGAGGCCATTCAGTACATTTGCCAGATTGACTGACTGCATGGGAAATAGACAGGTTAACTGCTACTATTCATGCTTTGTAAATGATGCCTCTCATGCTTGTCAGTGGATTCGTATTGAAACAACATTATCAGCCGGCAGTGAAAAGAATTTTCCCCATCATCATCGTGTTGATCACGCTTTCGCTGATCGGGACAATATATATTCAATACAACTGGCTGCTCACAATGCTCGAGGATAAACGTCTTGAGTTTGAGCGGAAAGTTACCGATGGAATGGTAACAGTTGGCGAAGAGTTGATGGTTCAAAAAGGAAATCTTCCCTCGCTAAAAAACTTCAGAACAAAACCCGGCTTTGGACTCCCCGAGCAAATGCAGCTCGAATTGATGAATCCTCCAACAATTGCACAAAAGTTTACTGCCAATGAGGTTCATGAAAAGCTTATACGCGAGTTTAATCGGCAGGGTCTCGAGAAATTGAATTTCGAATTCAGGATCGCATCGAATGTGAATGTGCTTGTATCCTATGAATTGAAGTCGAAGAATTTCATGAAGCTTTTTCTATCAGAAGATACTATCAATAACCAGGAATTCATATACATATTTCAACCCCCAAGTGGTAGCGATCTCGAAAACCTGGTGCCGGAAGAAAACATGATGGTGATCGTTCCTGCGTTTAACCAGGTTGTATTGAGGCAGGTAAGATGGATGATCATTGGAGCAGTGTTCTTCACCATAATAATTATATCAGCATTTTATATTACAGTTCATGCGTTGATACGCCAGAAAAAACTTAGCGCCATCAAGAATGATTTCATCAATAATATGACGCATGAGTTTAAGACTCCGTTGGCGACGATATCATTGGCTGTTGACGCGCTTCGAAATGATAAGGTTTTAAAGGATAAAGGAAAGATGGATTATTTCAGCACTATCATTAAGGAAGAGAACAAACGCATGAACCGTCATGTGGAAACCATTTTGCAGGCGGCATTGATGGACCGGCAGGATATTCAACTAAGTAAACGTCCGCTTCATGTACACAATCTCATCCAGGAAGTGATGAGTAATTATACATTGCAGCTCCAGGATAGGAATGGAAAAGCTGAATTGGATCTTTCTGCGGGAAATGATTATGTAGAAGCGGATCCGGTGCATTTCCGTAACCTTATCTCCAACCTTGTTGACAATGCAGTCAAATATTCAAAGGAGAATTTATTGCTAAAGATCAGTACCAATAGTAATCATAAGAACTTAACGATCCGTGTTGAAGACAATGGTATCGGCATGAGTAAGGAAACGGTAAAAAGGATCTTTGAGAAATTTTACCGTGCCCACACGGGTAATATCCATAATGTAAAAGGTTTCGGACTTGGTCTCAGCTATGTGAAGACTGTTGTGGATGCACATCATGGTAAAATCAAAGTGGAAAGCGTTCTCGGTAAAGGATCGGCGTTTTCGTTAGACCTTCCCCTAATTAAACAACCTGTGTCTTAGACTATCGATATTCCCGAATTAAATTTTGAAACTCTCTGTGTTCTCTGTGCTTCTCTGTGTTCTCTGTGTCCTTCCCCCTTGAACCTTGTCATTTCGAGCCCGGTGCAATAAATGAAACTAATTGATGAGGTAACCAGGGCGAGAAATCTGCACAATCGGCGGTTATGTTTCATTTCGAAATTACACGGAGTCTCCAATTGTGCAGATTTCTCGCCCTACTTTCCCTTTATGCAGAGGGGTTTTATTGCACCGGGCTCGAAATGACAAGGTTCAAAAGCGAAGGACGCAGGGAGAGAATCGAGTGTAGTTACTCCCGGGCTTTTCTGAAATACAGGTTGCCGTCACCGTAAGAAAGAAATCTAAAATCATTCTCCATCGCGTATTGATAAACCTTTCTCCAATCTTCTCCTATAAAAGCAGCAACTAACAAAAGAAGTGTCGATTGAGGCTGATGAAAGTTTGTAACCAGTGCATCAACTACTTTGAATTGATAACCCGGTACAATAAGTAATCTCGTTCTTGTAAATAATCTGTCAAACTGATTTCTCAGTAACCAGTTCTTTAAAGCGATCAAGGCTTTTCTTGTAGTATGTTCAGGAGTTAGTTCATATGCTTCCCATTGGTTTAGGTAAAGATCATCAGACTTGATTTCAGGATTGATGATTGTTTTAATTCCCAACCAATATAAACTTTCGAGTGTACGCAATGAAGTTGTACCAACAGCAGTGATTGAATTAAAACAACCGGTAATTAATTTATCAAACAGGTCCAAACTCACATCTATGAATTCCGAATGCATATCATGACCTTCCAATGTTTCCGACTTAACCGGCTTGAAGGTTGCAGATCCAACATGCAAGGTCAGGTAGGCCGTTTGGATCTTTTTCAATTCAAGCTGGCTGAGAATTGCCGGAGTAAAATGCAGTCCGGCAGTTGGAGCTGCAACAGAACCTTCAACATCCGCATAGATGGTTTGATACCGTTCCGCGTCTTCGATTTCTGCTTTTCTTTTTATATAGGGTGGAAGAGGAACTGAACCCGCGGCATGAAGGATTTCAGCGAATGTAAAATGCGATGGAGTCCAACTTATTTCAATAAGAAAACTATCAGCGATCTTCTCTTTATATTTTACGGAGAGTTGAATTAATTCACCTGCATATTCGATTTTCTTCTCCAAAACCAATCCATGCTTCCATTTGGAAGCACCACCGATCAGGCATAACCAATTCACTGAACCTATTTGCGCAAGTGCTGTACTGACATCACGAAATTCTGGTCCTGGTTCTAAACAAAAGATCTCGATTTGTGCGCCAGTAGATTTCTTGAAGAGAATTCTTGCCTCAACAACTCTTGTGTTGTTAAATACCATCAATGATTTTTCGGGAAGATGAGATGCGATATTTTTAAAAATATCTTGCGAAATATTTCCATCTCTGTATACAAGTAATTTCGATGCATCACGCTCCGCTAATGGATAATTTGCAATTCGTTCCTCAGGCAGTGAGTAAGTGTAATCGATTATTGAGATTTTCTTCGGATTCATATTAGTAACAGCTGGGGTATTTCTTTGCGTCCTGCGCTTCTTTGTGTCCTCTGCAGCCTTCCCTTTTGAACCTTGTCATTTCGAGCCCGGAGTAAAGGCAGTAACCATCACATAAGGAAACCAGGGCGAGAAATCTGCGACATTATCAACTGCCTATGACAACAGCGGCTCCCGATTTCAAAGATTTCTCGCCCTGGTTTCTTCCATTGTCGGGTCTCCGATTGATACCGGGCTCGAAATGACAAGGTTCAAAAGGAAAGGATGCACAGACAATTTGAAAATGATTCAAAAAACAAAAAAAACAACAACTATCTCTTCATCTTCGGTACAACAAGTTTCAATCCACTCCATATATCACTTACAGCGCAAACTTTTATGTCAACTAAATCATTCTTCAAAGCATAATTTCTAATTACATCTTCTGTAATATCTGTATTCATTCCCGCTGATTTCTTATACCAACTCACCCAGATCACAATATTTGGATTTGCCTTAATAGTTGGCTTGAGCTTTTTCATTTCAGCTTCAAACTCTTTATTGTTTTTTACAAAGAGATGGACCAGGTCAGGAACTTCATTTTTCTTTACTGATTGGTCACTTATATCAACTTCTAAGAGCTTGAAGTAATCCTCCGGCTGATTCAGGATGAGGACTTTCATCTCATCTTTAATGCCGAGCTTTTTTAGAAGTGGTGTTCCGGAATAACCAGCTGTTGCCATTTCTTGTGTTTTTAGATAATCCACAGCCTATCCACAGCAATCCACATTGAACTAACAGGAAACATTAGTCTCCCACTCGGTGTTTTCTACTATAACCCTTGCCTGTACTAATTATCAGAGGCATAAAGAGTTGTGGAAAAAATAAAATCTGCCAAATTTCGTTGTTCAGTGGGAAAAAGTGTTATTTTGTGTTAATTAATGTCAAATTTGATACAAATCCTTGTAAATGATAGGTTTTCTCGGCGAATACGAGGCCACTTTGGATGCCAAAGGCCGATTTCTCCTGCCGGCAGGTTTCAAGAAGCAACTGCCGGAAGAGGCGGGGAACCAGTTTGTCATCAACAGGGGTTTTGAAAAATGCCTGACTCTATATCCAATGAAAAGCTGGGAACCGATTTTTTCTGAGCTCAGCAAGCTGAATGATTTTGATCCAAAAGTACGCGAATTCAGAAGATATTTTTTGAACGGAGCCACCATGTTGGAGCTGGATACTGCAGGACGATTATTGGTGCCTCCAAACCTGAAAGAATATGCGGGTCTGGAAAAAGATATCGTGCTGGTATCGGCGATGAACAAAATCGAAATCTGGGATAAGGGTAAGTACCAACAGTTCTTTGAATCATTTTCACCGGAAGCATTCAGCCAGCTTGCACAGCAGGTGATGACAGCAGCCAATCCTCCTAAATGATTATTCATTTGTAATGGACGATCCTGCTTATCATATACCGGTACTGTTGGAAGAAACGATCGATGGTTTGAACATCCGACCTGAAGGAATCTATGTCGATTGCACATTTGGCGGTGGCGGTCATTCAAAAGCAATACTGACACGGTTGAACGAAAAAGGAAGATTGTTTGCATTCGACCAGGATGCAGACGCGAGAAAGAATCTTCCTGAGGACGACGCATGATTTTCATTCCGCATAATTTTCGTCATCTGCAACGTTTCCTTCGATTGCACCAGGCCAATCAAGTAGATGGGATTCTTGCGGATCTTGGCGTAAGCAGTCACCAGTTTGATGAAGCAGACAGAGGTTTTTCAACCCGCTTTGAAGGCGCGCTGGATATGCGAATGGACAAACGACAGGAGCTAACTGCTTTTACTATTGTTGATACTTATACCGAGCAACAACTGCACAAATTATTTGAACAGTACGGGGAAGTCACGAATTCCAAAACACTGGCTAAAACAATTGTTGAATCGCGAAACAGACCTCGCTTAAGACCATTAAGAATTTCAAGCCAGCATTGCATGCGGTGGTGAAAGGAAATCCCAACAAGTACTTTGCCCAGGTATTCCAGGCATTACGGATTGAAGTGAATGATGAACTGGGAGCATTGAAAGAAATGCTCCAACAGATTCCACCAGTTCTTAAAACCAGATGGCCGTGTAGCGATCATTACGTTTCATTCACTTGAAGACAGGCTGGTCAAGAATTTTTTCAAGAAAGGAAGTTTTGAAGAAGTAGACGACGACACAGATCCATTCGGGCAAAAACCTCAGACCTCTTTGTTAAAGGTTGTAACAAAGAAACCGATAGTTCCAACTGAAAAGGAAATGAAAATTAACCCGCGGTCGAGGAGCGCAAAACTCCGCATCGCGGAAAAAGTATCAAGTTCGTAGTTCAATGTCCTGTGGTGACCTCTAAACTCAAGAAAGAAAACACGTGGTTGTATGGTGAATAGCTGTACAGCTGCACTTTAAGGCAAAATGGAAGAGCAAAAAGAGATACCCAAAAACAAACTGAAGCGAAAAGCCTGGTTTAATTACCAGTGGATTGTCAGGAATCTGCAATTCTTCCTCTTTCTCGCCATTCTCGCAGTTATCTACATCTATAACGGGCATTATTCTGATAAAACGGTGCGCAATATTAATAAGGTAAGCAAAGAATTAAAGGAATTGCAGTACGAGTACAAAACATTAAAAGGTGAAGTGATGTTTCGGAGCAAGCAAAGTGAATTGGCTAAAGCGGTGGAAGGATATGGTTTAAAAGAATTGACAATGCCTCCGGTTGTATTAAAAGATTCTATCCGATAAGGTAAAGGAATCAAGAACAAAAGCACCGGAGCGGCGGTTGAATAAATATGGAGTAACAAAAAAATCAATAAGACCCATTGGGGTATAGGGCATGGAAGTTAAACGTGACATATTATGGAGAGTGTACCTGAGCTTTCTGGGGATCGTGATTTTTAGCCTCCTGATCCTCGGCCGGGTCTTCTACATTCAAAATTTCGAAGGCAGCTACTGGATCGATCAGGCAAAAGCGCAGCAACAAAAATATGTTCCGATCGAAGCTGAGCGGGGAACCATCTATAGCGAAGATGGTAGCATGTTGAGTACTTCTGTTCCTCGCTTCGATATTTATATTGATTTCATGGCGGAAGGTCTGCGTGCAAAAGGCGGCAAAGCTATTTAAAGAAAATGTCGATTCTCTCTCCATTGCATTAGCAGGATTTTTCGGAAACAAAAGCAGCGCATCGTATAAGAAAATATTGCAACAGGAATACAGGAAGAAGAACCGCTATTTCCTGTTGAAAAGAGATCTTTCTTTTGAAGAATATAAAAACTTTCGCGAATTGCCATTTATCCGTCTTGGGAAAAACAAAAGTGGTTTTATTCCTGAAGTAAGAAGCGTACGTCTGAATCCATTTGGTCTGCTGGCAAACAGAACGATTGGTCTTGCAAGGGAAAATGCGCAGAATGTTGGTTTGGAAAGAACCTATGATAGTTTATTGAAAGGGGAAACTGGAAAGAAATTGGTCAGATTTATTGGCGGCGGAACATTTGTGCCTGTTGAAGGATCTGAGATTGATCCGGAGAATGGAAAAGATATCTTGACGACGCTTGATGTAAATATCCAGGACATCGCTGAAAACGCTTTGTTGAAAGTGTTAAAGGAGAATGAATGTGAACAGGGTATTTGCATAGTGATGGAAGTAAAAACGGGAAAGATCAAGGCCATTGCTAACCTGAAGAAGAGAAAGGCGGGCGAGTTATGGAGAAGATTTGAATTACGCAATCCTTGCCAGCGAGCCTGGTTCAACCTTCAAACTCGCCACCCTGCTTGCTTTGTTGGAAGATAAATACATCAGGCTCGATAACCGGGTTAATCTGGAAGGCGGCAAATGGCAGGTGAATGGAAGAACTGTTTATGATAGCGAACAACATGGTTTGAATGAGGTAACGGTGAAAGAAGCATTCGAACATAGTTCAAATGTTGGAATGGCGAAATTGGTTACGGCGCACTATTCAAAAAATCCGGATACAATTTATATCACACCTTAGAAAATTGCGATTGGATCAACGTTCAGGTGTCAACCTCACCGGGGAAACAGCACCAGTTGTCAAAACTCCTAAATCAAGAACCTGGAGCGCAACTTCTTTACCATGGATGGCTTTTGGCTATGAAGTACTGATCAATCCGCTTCAAACATTGATGCTATACAATGCAATTGCCAATGATGGAAAGATGATGAAACCCTACTTGGTGAATGCGGTCCAGGAAAATGGAATCTGGTAAGAAAATATGAACCGGAAGTATTGAATGAAGGAATCTGCAGTGAATCAACATTAAGTCAATTGAAAGCTTGTCTCGAAGGAGTTTGTGGAGAAGAAGGAGGAACGGGTTATGCCTTGTTTAAAGGAGCTCCTTATAAAGTTGCAGGTAAAACAGGAACAGCATTGGTAGCGAATGGGAACAGAGGTTATTCAGATCATATTTATCAATCTTCATTTGCCGGATATTTTCCTGCTAATGATCCGCAGTATAGTTGCATTGTGGTGATCAAAAACAAACCCTTTGCAAAAAAATATTATGGCGCTGCTATTGCGGGACCAGTGTTCAAAGAAATCGCTGACAAACTATATGCGATGAATGTAGATAGAAATTCCGGATTGATGGATTATGCCATGAGGCCCGACAGCATGAAATATTTCTATGCGGGTGCTTCCGGAGATATGAAGTCGGTGATGAAGTCGCTGAGTCTTTCGTTTACAGATTCAATTTATAAGAATGAATGGAGCAGGATGTATTCAGTGAATTATCAACCGGTGTTATATGGTCAATCCATACAGGATAAGAAAATGCCGGATGTAAGAGGAATGGGATTAAAAGATGCATTGTTCCTGCTTGAGAATATGAGCCTGAAAGTTTCAGTGAAGGGTAAGGGTAAAGTGAAAACTCAGAGTATTCAACCGGGAATTTCTGTTAGCTCGAAGGAAAACATTTTGATTGAATTGAATTGATGGCATTGTTTCAAGACATATTGTATAAAGTGAAGATCCGTTCGGTGCAGGGCAAGCTTGATATGAAAGTGAGGGACCTGCAAACGGATTCAAGAAATGTCAAGAGGGGCTCGGTGTTTATCGCGGTAAAAGGAGTGAAGATGAATGGCCACGAGTTCATTGAAAAAGCAATAGAGAATGGAGCGACTGCAGTTGTTGTTGAAGACCTACCCACACAATTGAAAGAAAAGGTCAGTTATGTGCAGGTGGAGAACAGCGCAGCGGCAGCAGGATATATGGCGCATAATTTTTTCGGACAGCCATCCGAAAAATTGAAACTGGTCGGTGTAACCGGAACAAATGGCAAGACAACAATTGCCACTTTACTATATAAGCTCTTTACATCACTGGGATATAAATGCGGATTGCTGAGTACGGTGGAAAATCATATTGGCGATAAGGTTCTCCCTGCCACACATACTACACCTGATGCGATTCAATTGAATGAGTTGTTGAAACAAATGGTGGATGCAGGATGTACGCATGTGTTTATGGAAACAAGTTCGCATGCGATCCATCAGCACCGGATCGCAGGTTTGAAATATGCCGGAGGGATATTCAGCAATATCACTCATGATCACCTGGATTATCATAAAACATTCGATGAATATATCCGGGTGAAGAAAATGTTCTTTGACAGTTTGCCTTCTTCCGCATTTGCACTTTCAAATGCAGATGATAAACGAGGTGCAGTGATGTTGCAAAATACTCATGCGCGTCCTTTATTATACAGCCTGCGAACGATGGCTGATTTTAAGGGAAAGATCCTTGAAAATAGCTTGACGGGCTTAGTGATGACGGTCAATGACCAGGAAGTTCATTTCAGGTTGATTGGTGAGTTCAATGCTTATAACCTGCTGGCTGTATATGGAGCGGCGATCTGCCTGGGTGAAGAAAAGCATGAAGTGTTGCGCTTTCTGAGTGTGTTGACAGGAGCTGAAGGAAGATTTGATTATATCATTTCGCCTAAGGAAAGAGTGATCGGTATTGTTGATTATGCACATACACCGGATGCCTTATTGAATGTGCTAGCCACAATAAAGAATCTGAAAAAAGGAAATGAACAGATCATAACGGTTGTGGGATGCGGTGGCGACAGGGATAAAACAAAAAGACCTTGATGGCTGAAGTGCGGCCGAGCATAGTGATAAAGTGATTTTTACTTCGGATAATCCCCGAAGTGAGGATCCTGAGCAGATACTAAGAGATATGGAAGCAGGATTGAATACGGCTGCAAAGAGAAAAAAAATCTCGATTGCCGATCGGAAGGAAGCAATCAAGACAGCGATCAATTTAGCAAGGAGGAAGACATTGTATTGATTGCGGGAAAAGGACATGAGAAGTACCAGGAAATAAAAGGAGTAAAAAATCATTTCGACGATAAACAGGTATTGAAAGAAATGTTTGAGCAATTGGAAAAGTGATAGAGGATATTAAAAAGATTTTCACGGACGGTTACAAAAAGCCAAGTAACAACACACCATGCTGTATCACTTAATTGACTGGTTGAATGAGATGGGTGTTAAATTCCCGGGGAGTGCATTGTTTCAGTTCATCACTTCCCGGGTGTTGCTGGCTGTTATTCTCTCCTTGATCATATCGGCCGTGTTTGGAAAGAAATTGATCAATTACCTCCTTCGTAAACAGGTTGGAGAAAGTGTGCGAGATCTTGGATTAGCTGGTGAACAACAGAAGAAAGGTACACCAACAATGGGGGGGTTCATTATCATCCTCGCCATCCTCGTACCTACTTTATTGCTTGCCGATTTGAACAAAGCATATATCCGACTGATGATTTTCGCAACTGTTTGGCTGGGAATTATCGGTTTTATTGATGATTACCTGAAGCTAAGGGCCAAGAGAATCGCACAGCAAACGGGTGTGCCCTACAATAAGGGTGACAAAGATGGATTAGCGGGATGGTTTAAAATACTTGGACAGGTTGTGTTGGGTCTTGTTGTTGCACTGGTTCTTGCATTTAATCCGAATACCAGGGTATGGAGAGAATATACTGGTGAAGTAAAACAAGGCGATACCACGATCAAGACGGTACAATTTGATGGAAAAATCAAGCATTTTGTTATCCCGGATGAGCCAATAACAACTATTCCCTTTGTGAGAAGGCATGAATTCAATTATTCAAAACTGCTTCCAGCCGGATTGAGAGGGTTTACCTGGGTCTTGTATTCAATAATTGTTATTTTCATTATCACTGCTGTATCAAATGGAGCAAATATTACAGATGGATTGGATGGACTTTGCTACGGGTACCAGTGCATTGATTGGAGTTTGTCTTGGCATATTCGCCTATGCCAGCGGTAACCTGCGGTTTGCAGAATACCTGAACATCATGTATATCCCAAATCTTGGCGAGCTGTCCATATTCATTGGTGCAATGATCGGAGCCTGTGTTGGGTTTCTATGGTACAACTCATTACCCGGCACAGGTATTCATGGGTGATACCGGAAGCCTGACACTGGGAGGAATCATTGCAGCACTGGCAATCATTGTACGAAAAGAATTATTGATACCGATTTTTTGCGGTGTGTTCCTGGTGGAAAACCTAAGTGTGATCATACAGGTTAGTTATTTCAAATACACGAAGAAAAAATATGGGGAGGGAAGAAGAATTTTTTTGATGAGTCCGCTTCATCATCATTACCAGAAGCTAGGATATCACGAAGCGAAGATTGTAACAAGATTTTGGATAGTAACGATCATATGTGTGGTGCTTGCGATAGTGACGTTGAAAATCAGATAGGCAATGGGCAATAGGCAATGGGCAATAGACAATGGGCAATGGGCAATGGGCAATAGGCAATAGGCAATAGACAATGAACATAATTAATGAAAAACCCGAGAAAAGAATTGTGGTGCAGTAAAAGTTCAAACTACTGAAGAACCCCCTTAATCCGGGCAATATGAATGCGAATTAGTGTATGGCAAACGATTGGTCATATTGGGTGGAGGTGAAAGTGGGTTGGGTGCTGCAATACTTGGCAAGCAAAAAGGATATGATGTATTTGTTTCTGATCGGGTGAGATAAAGGAGCAATACAGGAAACAGTTTGAACAAAACAATATTGCATTTGAAGCAGGCGGGCATAGTGAGGAGAAAATATTCAATGCAGATGAAGTGATGAAGAGTCCGGGAATACCGGAAAAGAATGAATTGGTAAAAAAGATTAGGGAGAAAGGAATACCGATCATCAGCGAAATCGAATTGGCTTACCGGTACAAAGGCAATAGCAAGATCATTGGCATTACCGGCAGTAATGGAAAGACCACTACCACTGCGTTGACCTATCATATCTGCAAGAAAGCAGGATTGGATTGTGCACTGGTAGGAAATATCGGTTATTCATTTGCGAGGCAGGTAGCGGAAGATCCGAAAGGATTGTATGTGGCAGAGATCAGCAGTTTTCAATTGGATGATATCAAAACATTCAGACCGGATATCGCCATACTGACCAATATCACGGAAGATCATCTGGACCGGTATCGTACAATTTTGAAAATTATATCGACAGTAAGTTCCGGATCGCGAAAAACCAGACGGAAAATGATTATTTTATTTACTGTGAGGATGATCCAGTAACTATGCAATATATCAATCGGTATACTATACAATCAAACCCATTACCATTCACAATGAACAGAGAACTAAACCAAGGAGCATTTATTAAGAACGGGATAATGACCATAACGGCTGGGGATGAGAAAATGCAAATGAGTATTTATGATTTTGCAATGAAAGGAAAACACAACCAATACAACACTATGGCAGCAGGAATTGGAGCGGCAACACTTGGATTCGCAAGGAAAAGATCAGGGAGGCATTGAAAGTTTTGAAAGCCTTGAGCACCGGATGGAACCGGTTTCAACAATCAGAGGAGTGGAATTTATCAATGATAGCAAGGCTACTAATGTAAATAGCACCTGGTATGCATTGGAAAGTATGAAAAAGCCAACCATCCTGATACTGGGAGGTGTTGATAAGGGAAATGATTATTCACTGCTCAGAGACCTGGTGAAAGAAAAAGTAAAAGCAATCGTATGCCTGGGAATGGATAACCGAAAAATCCATGAAGCATTCCAAAATGATGTACCAGTTATCGTGAATACGGGAAGTGCACAGGAAGCGGCCTTCTCCGCATTTCGACTCGCTAACAAAGGCGATGTGGTATTGCTGAGCCCGGCTT
The DNA here is from genome assembly GCA_963728145.1 of uncultured Chitinophagaceae bacterium. Classification (GTDB taxonomy): domain Bacteria; phylum Bacteroidota; class Bacteroidia; order Chitinophagales; family Chitinophagaceae; genus CAVSJA01. Next base: position 777,248 of record CAVSJA010000002.1, read on the forward strand.
GTGCAAGTTTTGACTTGTTTAAAAATTACGAGGATAGAGGCGATCAGTTTAAAAAAGCGGTAAGAGAATTATAGTCAGGAGTCGGGAGTCAGGAGTCTGCAGTACTCGCAGCTCGTAGCTCAAAGCTCATAGCTAATAAAACATGAGGTTTTTTAAAGACATAGGATTCGATGAGTTTAGTACACCAGGTGGTGTGAGCACTAACCTTTTGAACAAAACAAGAGGTGATAAAGTCATCTGGGCTTTAGTGATCGTATTGGCGTTGGTCTCCATGCTCGTGGTTTATAGTTCGACAGGATTACTGGCCTATAGTTTCAATAAAGGAAATACCGAGATCTATTTATTCAAGCAGGTTGTTTTCATTGCATTGGGAATGGCCATCATTTATTTTGCCACCGGGTAAATTATACCCTGTATTCAAGCGTGGCCCGTATCCTTTTTATTATTTCTATTCCTTTGTTAATCTATACATTGTTTTTTGGCGTAAGCTTGAATGAAGGAAGCCGTTGGATCCGTCTTCCGATCATCAACCTTACTTTTCAAACATCTGATCTCGCAAAGCTTGCGCTTTTCATGTACCTCAGCCGCTTGCTAAGCAGGAAACAGCAGGTGATTAAGGATTTCAAAAAAGGATTTTTACCGATTATCATTCCTGTAGTTATCATCTGCGTGCTGATCGCTCCCGCAAATCTTTCTACCGCATTATTAATTGGAGCTACAAGCTTGCTCCTGATGTTCATCGGCCGAGTGAATACGAAATATTTGCTCCTTACTGTTGGAGCAGCGCTTGTTCCATTGCTGATCCTGATCGTCATTTCAATGATTTATTATGACAAGGAAGAAGGAAAAACAAAGGACTTGCCGGCAATATTGGAAACCGGGAGGTTCCCAACCTGGATAAAAAGGGTTCAGAATTTTATTTATGCAAGTAAAGAAGTTGATAAGGAAGAAAACTACCAGATCAACCAGGCAAAGATTGCAATTGCGAAGGGCGGTGTATTGGGAATGGGTCCGGGTAATAGCGAGCAAAGAAATTTCCTTCCGCATCCATATTCGGATTTCATTTACGCAATAATCATCGAAGAATATGGTATCGTGGGAGGATTTGTGATCATGTTTATTTACCTGTTATTTCTTTTCCGATGTATTCGATTATTCCAAAAATGTCCCTATGCATTTGGTGCATTCCTGGCATTGGGATTAAGTTTTACACTGGTAATACAGGCATTGATCAATATGGCGGTGAATGTGAATCTGTTCCCGGTGACGGGAGTAACGCTTCCGTTGCTAAGTATGGGAGGAAGTTCTTTCTTATTTACCTGTTTGTCGATAGGTATCATATTGAGTGTGGCGAGGAATGTGGAGCAGGAGAAAGCGAAGGCACAAGCGCTTCCGACTTAGACCTTGATAGAAATAGATGGTGAAGTCAATCGTCGGAAAGGCTTGCGCCAGGCAATGGTCAATAGGCAATGGGCAAGAGGCAATGGGCAATGGGCAATAGGCAATAGGCAAGGGGCAAGGGGCAAAAGGCAAAAGGCAATAGGCAATAGGCAAGAAGACAAGTGGCAAAAGGTAATTGGCAAGAAAAATGAAAACGGGCAATACGAAAATAATTCTGGCAGGAGGGGGAACCGGCGGACATATTTTTCCGGCGATCGCAATTGCCAATGCATTGAAAAAAAAAGATCCGGCAATTGAGATTCTTTTTGTTGGCGCAAAGGGAAAAATGGAAATGGAAAAAGTACCGCAGGCAGGATATGAGATAAAGGGAATTGATATCGCGGGTTTCAACAGAAGTTCTTTGATAAAAAACATTGCATTGCCATTCAAGCTGATAAAAAGTTTTTTCCAGGTAAGGAGGATTATCAAAGATTTTAAGCCTGATGCAGTGATTGGTGTTGGAGGTTATTCCAGCTTCCCGGTGTTGAGATATGCACAGGCTAAAGGAATTCCAAGTTTCATTCATGAATCGAATTCCTTTGCAGGTAAATCCAATATCCTTCTTGGTAAAAAAGCCACAAAAATATTTGTGGCGAGTGATGGAATGGAAAAATTCTTTCCATCATCAAGGATCAGGATAACGGGTAACCCGGTACGAAATAATATCGTGAAGAGTAGTATGAGCAGGGAAGAAGGAATAAAGTTCTTTGAATTGGACCCATCACGAAAAACAGTTTTTGTAACAGGCGGAAGTCTCGGAGCAAAAGGGATCAATGAAGCCATTGCTGCAGGAATTGAGCTGTTTATTCAAAATGATGTTCAATTGATCTGGCAAACAGGCAAACCCTTTTTAGAGAATGCAAAAGGAGCAGCTAAAGGAAAGAAGGGAATATGGGTTGGAGATTTTATTTCAAAAATGGAATACGCTTATGCTGCAGCGGATGTCGTGGTGTCGAGATCAGGTGCAATGTCCATTGCTGAATTATGTGTAGTAAAGAAGCCGGTGGTCTTTGTTCCCTTTCCATTCGCAGCAGAAGATCACCAGACTGTGAATGCAAGAAACCTGGTCAATAAGAATGCAGGATTAATGGTAAAAGATGATTTGCAAAGGAGAAACTCGTACCAACGGTGATTGGCTTGATCAGGAATAATGACACGAGGGAATTATTGAAAGAAAATATTGGAAAGCTGGCCATTACAAATGCGGATGAAGTGATTGCAGGAGAGATACTGGCAGCAGTTGCGAAATAGCAGACAAGAATGAGTAATGATAAGAATATAGGAAATAAAATTTATTTCATCGGGATTGGAGGAATAGGGATGAGTGCACTGGCCCGTTATTTCAGGTTTCATGGAAAGGAAGTGAGTGGTTATGATAAAACTGAAACTCCACTTACAAAAGAATTGGTGAATGAAGGAATTCCAGTTCACTATGAAGATAATCCGAACCTTATACCCAAAGATGCAGATCTCATAGTTTATACCCCGGCAATACCCAAAGATCTCAGGGAATTGCAGTATTACCGGGAGCATGACTATAGGTTGCTGAAGAGAAGCGAAGTATTAGGATTGATCACCAGTAGTTCTTTTAATATCTGTGTTGCAGGCACTCATGGTAAAACAACCATCAGTACAATGATCGCACATATTCTTCGGCATAGCGGTTATGGTTGCAATGCTTTCCTTGGAGGAATAGCGGTTAATTATAACAGCAACTTTTGGAGCGATAAACGAAATGTATGTGTGGTTGAAGCAGATGAGTATGATAGAAGTTTTTTGAAACTGAATCCGGATATCGCTGTGATCACTGCGATGGATGCGGATCACCTGGATATTTATGGCACTGCCGAAGCGATGGAAGAAGCATTCATTGATTTTACGCAAAAAATAAAAGCCGGTGGACTACTGATCAACAAATTCGGTTTATCGCGTGATAAGGAACTGGGCGGAACAAAAAGGATTCGTTACAGTTTACAGAATGAGAAAGCCGATGCATTTGCAAAGAATATCCGGATGAGCAAAGGAGGTTATGAGTACGAGGTGGTGAAGAAGGATTGGATGGTTTCCGGAGTTCGCCTGAACATGGGCGGAATGCATAATGTAGAGAATACGGTTGCTGCAATTTCGGTTGCGCAGGAGTTAGGGATAGAAAATGAAAAGATAAAAGCAGCTATTGAGGCATTTCGGGGAGTGAAGAGGAGGTTTGAATACATAATAAGAAAGGATGACTTGGTTTTTATAGATGATTATGCGCACCATCCTGAAGAATTGAGAGCATTGATCAGCGGCGCAAAAGCTCTTTTCAGTGGAATGAGGTGTACCGTGGTTTTTCAACCACACCTGTACACACGAACCAGGGATTTGGTGGATGGATTTGCTGAAAGCCTTGGATTGGCTGATGAAGTTTTTCTGTTACCAATCTATCCGGCAAGAGAGTTGCCAATCGCTGGTGTGAGCAGCGAAATGATTGCAGGAAAGATAAAGAACGCTAAAGTGGATACTGTTTCAAAAGAGGAATTATTAGAGCGATTGTCGGACAAAGTGAAGGATGAAAATGGAATTGAATTATTTATCACGGCAGGGGCAGGAGATATTGATGCAATGCTTCCAACAATAAAAAATGTATTAGAAAAAAAATAAAACGACAAGCTTACTACCCATTAAATATGAAGGATAAAAGCAATATTCTGAAAATGCTATTGATCTGTTTCTGGTTACTTGCCGGAGCAGGTAGCGTTGTATTGCTGATTTCTGCGATTAAAGAAAAGAAAGGCAAGGATTGCCAGGGATTTGAAATAACTCTTAAAGGAAATCCCGAACACAATTTTCTCGATGATAGCGACATCAAGCAAATAATAACTGCGAAAGGGGCATCTGCAATCAAGGGTAGATCTGTCAGGGATTTCGATCTGAGCCGCTTGGAAAAAACATTAGAAAAGAACGTTTGGATAAAAGATGCAGAATTGTTCTTCGATAATAACCAGGTATTGCAGGTGAGGGTATGGCAAAGAAAACCCATTGCAAGAATATTTACTGAGGGAGGAAAAAGCTTCTATATCGATTCAAACGCGATAAAGCTTCCTTTGTCAGAAAAAATTTCAATTCGCTTACCTGTATTTACTGGCTTCCCATCCGAGAAAGAGAGTTTCAGCAGGAAAGACAGTTCCCTGATCCGTGATATTAAGAAGGTTTCTTCTTTTCTATTGCAGGATAAATTCTGGATGGCGCAGATCACACAGATCGAAATTGATCCTTCCCGTCAATTTGAAATGATCCCAATGATTGGGAACCATGTGATCGAATTCGGGAATGGGGATGAGGTTGAAGCCAAATTCTCGAAGTTGATGATTTTCTACCGCCAGGTATTGGCGAGAACCGGAATGGATCGCTACTCCCGATTGAAAATTCAATACGCCAGGCAGGTGATCGGAGTAAAGAGGGAACAGCGCTTCAGCAGGATTGATTCTATCCAGGCAACGCGTTCAGTTGAACAACTCATCGCATCTATTAATAAGAATGAAAATAATTCAGATAGTACAGGTTTAAGTATCAAGAGGTTTTCCGTTGCTGATTCCATTTCCAACAATTCTTTGAAAGACCACCGACCCTTTGAATCCAAATCCAATAATATTAAATCCCAGCGTAGTTCGGATGTGTTGGCGAAAAAAGGATTGATTCAATTATCAAAGCAAAAAACTAGACTAAACCGGTTTACAACTAAAAACAGATAAACTATGAACAGCGAACAACCCATTATCGTCGGTCTTGATATCGGAACAACCAAAATTGCTGTGATTGCCGGTCGTAAGAATGAATTCGGCAAACTGGAGATCCTTGGCTTTGGCCGAGCCAATTCCAATGGTGTAAAGCATGGCCAGGTGCTGAATATCGATGAAACGATCAAAGCGATCCAGATGGCACTGGATAATTGTTATGCTTCCAATCCCAATCTGGAGATAAGCGAAGTATATGTTGGTATTGCCGGTCATCATATCAAAAGCTTGCAAACCCGTGGCGATATTGTTCGCCAGCGATACAGATGAAGAGATCACTCAAAGGGAGATTGATCAGCTGATCGCTGATCAGTATAAAACTTATATCCCTGCAGGCGACCAGATCATTGATGTGATACCGCAGGAATTTACGGTTGATAATTTCCAGAATATTCCTAATCCGATCGGATATGGCGGTGTGAAAGTGGGAGCAAATTTCCATATCATCACCGGTGATAAAAATGCGATCCGCAATATCAACCGCGCTGTTGAAAAAAGCAGATCTAAATACAAAAGATCTGGTATTGCAACCACTGGCTTCTTCTTCTGCAGTTATGGGACAGGAAGATCTGGAAGCAGGTGTTGCAATTGTTGATATTGGTGGTGGTACAACTGACCTTGCTGTTTTTTATGAAGGAATTTTAAAACACACTGCAGTAATTCCTTTCGGCGGAGAAAATATTACCAATGATATCAAAACCGGTCTTGGTGTTTTGAAAACACAGGCGGAACAAATGAAAGTGCAATTCGGTAGTGCATTGGCGAATGAAGCAAAAGCAAATGCCTATATCACTATTCCTGGTTTGCGTGGAATGCCGGCAAAAGAGATCAGTGTAAAGAATCTTGCCAATATCATCCAGGCAAGAATGAGTGAGATCATGGATTTTGTTACCTATCATTTGAAACAGGTTGGTTTAGATAACAGCATGTTGAATGGTGGTATGGTGTTGACCGGTGGCGGTTCACAATTGAAACATCTTATCCAGTTGACAGAATATGTTACCGGCTTGAATGCAAGGATTGGTTTTCCGAATGAACATCTTGCCGCAGGTCATATTGAAGAATTGGCTAAACCAACTTATTCAACCTGTATTGGACTTAATCCTGAAAGGTTATAATGATTATGAACATAACCGCAAGCAATTTGAAAAAGAATTCAAGAAAGTTGAAGTGCCGGAATCACTTAAGAAAGCCGAAACAGTTGAAGAAACCATTGCCCAGGATGATTGTAAGTCCCGAAAAAATTAGAAACAGAAAAGGACTGAAAGATTTCTGGGGAAAATTCAAAGATGGAATTATTGATCTGTTTAAAGAAGAAGAGGATCATAAATTATAAAACATGGATTATTGATTATTGGGTCTCCGATTAACGGCAGCCTGCTAACTTGCGGAGCAATAATTAATAATCAAAACCGAATTGAAGTAAAATCGATATCTCAAGAAAACTCTCGAAATGAGAGACAACTAAAATAAAACTATGATACATTTTGATCTGCCAAAAGAAAAATCATCCATCATCAAAGTAATTGGTGTAGGCGGTGGCGGAAGCAATGCTGTGAACCACATGTTCAGCCAGTATATTGAAGGTGTGAATTTCATTATCTGTAATACCGATGCGCAGGCATTGTCGCAGAGCAAAGTGCCTAATAGGATTCAGTTAGGTCCACATCTTACGCAAGGACTTGGTGCCGGTGCAATCCCGAGATTGGTCGACAGGCAACAGAAGAAAGTCTTGAAGAGATACAAACGTATTCTTGAAGTGAATACCAAAATGGCATTCATTACTGCCGGTATGGGTGGTGGAACCGGTACAGGTGGTGCTCCGATCATTTCAAAGATTTGTAAAGACCTTGGTATTCTTACTGTAGGTATTGTTACTACACCCTTTTGCTTATGAAGGAAAGAAAAGACAGCAGCAGGCAGAAGAAGGAATTAAAATATTAAAACAATATGTTGATACACTTGCTGGTGATCAGCAATGATAAATTGCGTCACCAGTTTGGTAATCTAAAAATGAAAGAAGCATTTGAAAAAGCCGATAATGTATTGGCAACTGCTGCAAAATGTATCACTGATGTGATCAATAGCACCGGGCAGATCAATGTTGACTTTGCGGATGTATGCACCGTAATGCGCAATGGTGGTGTTGCAATATTAGGCAGTGCAGCTGCAGGTGGTGAGAACCGTGCACAAAGAGCAATTGAAGAAGCATTGAATTCACCATTGCTGAATGATAATGATATCCGCGGTGCAAAATGGATACTTATTAATATCAATTCATCTGAAGGTGAACATGAATTTACAATGGATGAAGTGGAAATCATTCAAAATTATCTGTTAAGTCAGGCAGGGGAGGATACCGATGTTATCCTGGGTATGGGATATGATAATCATCTCGAGGATAAGATCGGCATTACTCTTATTGCTACAGGATTTGAACATAAGGATCCATTCATGAAAAGGCCGGCAAAGGAAGTTCCTCGCAAAGATGAAAAGATCGTGATGACATTAGATATGCGTAAAGATGAACCGGCTCCAGTCAAACTACATATTGGAGCGGAAAAAGAACTGGAAGAGGAAAAAGCCATTGCGGAGATCATTGAACAACCAGCAATACCCATTCAACAGGATATAGTAATGCCGTTAAGGGAAGAACTGCAGCCAAGACTTGTGGAGAATGAACCCCAAATGAATTCTCCCATTGTATTTTTTACCAATCACCCGGCAAGTGAAAAATCCACAGGATCCAATGGACCTGTGAACAAACAGGTGGATAAAATAGATGAAGAAGTAAGAACAGAATGGATACTTTCGTTGCCATCTGATAAGGAAGAGAAGAAGAAAGAGATTGAATCTTCGAATAAGAAAACGGTAAAACCAGAAAATAATTCTCCGTCGTCTGCAGCGTCTGGAGGATACTTGGCCAAGCCATCCAATATTTATGCCGAGCCGGAATTAGATCAATCCTTCCCTGAACACTTGCCTGTGAAGGAACCTATCCTGAGTACGAATGCAAATCCAATAAAGGAAGAAGAACCTTCCCCTGACATGCAGCTTGTATTCAAGGATGAAATTCCAGCGGCGGATGAGCCTCGGGCCTACCCAACTCTACCAATTGCTGGGGGTGAGCTTTCTGCTGAGGAACCTGCTTTGCAGGACGAAGTGGAATTACAAAAGCAACGTGCAGCAGAACGGATTCAAAAATTGCGCAATCTTTCGTTCAATATTAATGCTGCCGACCCCAACAATGAGTTTGAAACTGTGCCGGCCTACATCCGCCGCAATTTGGAATTATACAATACTGTCTCCAACGTTGAGAATTTCTACAGCAATTACGAAGTAAAAAAAGAAGACGATAATACTACCCGGATCTCGACCATCAATACTTTCCTGGATGGTAAGAAACCGGATTAAATAGTTGCGGTTTTAACCTTAAGTCATAAGGCTTCCGAAACCTTAGTTGAAACCTGAACACAGCGATTGTAGTTTTTAGTTGTATCCTCCCGATTCTTCGGGAGGATTTTTTTAACCCCCGTCAGCATCCCGATAACAATCGGGAGCAAGCCCTGACGGCGGTTAAAAATCCTGACGGCGGTTATTCTTACCAGTTAATACTCGCCAACCCAACCTTATTTCTCACCGGATCAAAATACAAAGTCAAAACTTCTTTATCATCTAACCTCAGCATATTCCCTCCATGAAATAACAAAGGCTGTTGTGGCTTGGCAATCTGTAGAGCAATAACTTTTCCTTCGCTTGAAAAAGTTTGTTGTTGAAGAAATACATCATTTTTTTGAGTTAGTTCGTAGTTGATGAGGCTTACCTGGTTATTAATTGGCAGAGTGAGTAACTGTGGTAAATGGTGTTTCCGGTATATAAAGATTCCAAACCCAGGTTTTCCAAAGCGGCTTGTGGTTCTGATCAATGGAGAATACAATTGACTTCATCACCATAGTATTCTTTTTTATTGATGTAGAATAGGTGCTTTGAAAATAAGAGTCATATGCATTTCGCCAGCCGGGAGAAGTGACACCCATTCCCTGCAATCTTGACATCTGGTTGTTCCATTCACCCATATTCGTTGGTCTCTGTTGTGCGAATACATTATTGCTGCCTCCCGTTGTACCAGTGGGTGGACTCCTGCTGCTTGATCGTCGCCCATCAGGAGCTGACGGAAGCGTTGTTGCAGCAATATAACTCCGCATTTCATCGAAGGACTGGCTTGGCATTAAATTTCCATTTACACCAACCTGCGATGGCGGATTGTTAACCGAGCTTGAAGTTTGAGTTACATTATAATAATCCCGCGAGCTTAATAATTCAGTTACAATCGAAATTGTTTTATCCGGATTTACTCTAAAATATTTCAGGTGCATTTGATTTACCAGCTCTTCAACCTTTATACCCGAGATGCCTTTTTTCAAATCTTTTTTAAAACTTTTGTCCATAGCCATGTAGACAACCGTATCAAGGCGATTTGTTGTCGGATTAAAAATAGCTGCGACTACTCCATCAACATCTCTGGAATAAAAATTCGCATAAAGAGCGCCGATAGCAACGAAACTATTTTCCGGGTCACTATCAAATGCGAGTTCCAGGGGCTTGTTTTCTTTTAAATAGACTTCTGTTTTGAAGGGCTGATCAGAAGCAAGATCTGATTTATATAGTCGAATTTTTGAACCCAGCCGATAGTTAAGCGCTTTATCGTGAAGAGCGAAATAGACCGTGCCGTTTGGTGCAAGGAAAATATTGTTCAGCACTTCGAATGCCTCATCAAAGGGAATAAAAAAGCTTTTGGAGCCGAGTGGATTCGCATCCTTGTCGAGCAAAAGGTAGTTTAGTAAGATCTGCCCGGTTGAATATCCCCTGAGAATTCTATATAAAAGGAAATAATTTCCATTTCTCGAGCTGGTCATGCTGTATACCGCAGCAGACTTCAATTTATCATAACGAGCTGAATCAATCTTTACCAGGTCCTGCAATATTTCACCTTCGGCATTCAACTTTACCGTTTGGGTATAGTGCATATTCCCATTTACAGTTTGTATAATCAGGCTCCAGGATTCCTTATTTGGAATTAAGTTAACAGCAACGGTGGACTCATCATTTATAAAATCGTAGCTCTTCTCTTTTAATGGCGTCCCATGCTGATCACAAATTATGAGCTTGGTTTGCGTTTTATAGTCTGAATAAATAAAAAGATAATTTCCAGCCATTCTTCCAACGAGAAAATAATTTCCTTGTGGAATGAAACTGCTGTCAAGTTGGGAATGAAAATTTATCAATTGTGCAGAACCGTTGTTACCGAATGCCAGGTAAAGGCAGAGAAGGGTAAATATTCGTTTCATGCAGCGAAATTTTGGATAATAGCTAATCTAAATGTACGAAATTGCCTTTCATAAAGTCGACTGCTTAGTTCCAGGTTCATGTTAAAGCATACTTATATTAAACAATGCCAACCATAGTTTTACCAGGTGGTTCAGGCTTACTTGGCCGGGCCCTTAGCAAATTCTTATCATCAAAAGGTTATCAAGTGATCATACTATCACGAAGCCTTCCCAGGCCCGGGACTTTTTCTTCTACGAAAAATATCCGGTTTGCGTTGTGGGATACGGAGAAAAAAACAATCGATGCGGGAGTAATCGAGAGGGCAGATATAATCATAAACCTTGCTGGAGCAACGGTGGATGAAAAACGTTGGACTGATAAAAGAAAAAATGAGCTCGTCGAAAGCAGGGTCAATTCTGGCGAGACTATTGTGAAGGCATTGTCAGAGAAATCAAATAATGTGAAGACTGTGATCAATGTGTGCGGCATTGGCTGGTATGGAGAAGATCAACAAAATACAAGACAGACAAATGGATTTGTCGAGACCGACCCTCCTTCTGATAATTTTCTTGCCGTTACCTGTCAGAAATGGGAAGCAAGCATCACTCCGGTTAAAGAATTGGGAAAACGATTAGTGATATTGCGGACCGGCGCAGTTTTAAGTAAGGATGGCGGCGCATTTAAAGAGTTCTTAAAGCCAGTCCGCTTTGGTATTGCTGCGATTCTTGGAAACGGAAAACAAATTTTTAGTTGGATGCATGTGCAGGATCTATGCGAATTGATGCTCTGGACGATTGAAAACAAATCATTGAATGGAGTTTACAATGCCGTTTCACCATCACCCGTTTCCAATCGCAACCTGATGCTTGAGCTTGCCAGGCAGGTTAAGGGCAATTTCTATATTCCTTTTTATGTACCTTCTTTCGTATTGAAAATACTCTTTGGAGAATTAAGTACCGAAGTATTGAAGAGTACAACGGTGAGCAGTGAGAAAATCCAAAGTACCGGGTTTATTTTTCAATACCCGGAAATAAAATCGGCACTTAAAGAGCTTTGTTCTACTGGGAAAGATTAATTCTATTCTTTACTGGTTTTTCATTATAAATTAATAAGAGAAACTATTGATCTCACGAAAATCTGAATCCTGATCAATATTTACGCGAGATGTCACATTCTTACCTTGCCAGGCGAATTTCAAAAGAGGCAGATTTATTAATCAGGCGGAGCACATTAATTCTATAATAAAATAAAATAACAATTATACATTGGCGTTACTTGAATTCTTGTGTGAAACAAATGTTATCGACACAGGCAAAATTGTAATATATTAAAAACAGCCAATACATTTATTACTCTAACCAAAAAACTGAATGAAAAGATTCCTTAAACGATCATGTTTACCTCTGTTGTTAAGCGTTTTATTATTCCAGTGTAGTAAGGAAGATGTGGTGTTTCCCACAGCACCTGAAGCCGATGCGGGACTTGATCAGGCCATACAATTACCCATAGCAACTGTAACGCTCAATGGTACCGCCACCACCAAGAACGGACATATTGTTGGCTACCTGTGGAGTCTGGTTTCCGGACCAAATGTTCCGGTCATTACCAGCCCTTCGTCTAAAACAACAACAGTAACTCAACTGGTTGCGGGAAGCTACCTGTTTCAATTCATGGTAATCGACACAGCAGGTTTAACCGGCGTGGATACAACCAGGATAGTTGTGACTGCCGCGCCCATTACCACTGTGAATCTCCAGCCGTTAAATAATCCTACAGAATTTCATTTGTATGGAAATAATAACGGCTACAATCAGAGTACATATGCTCCTGAATTCAGTGGAGCAGCGTGGACAGAGGGAGGAACTCCGATCTTTCTGAGGGGACTACTAAGATTTGATCTCAGCGGGATACCTGCTGGAGCTACGATTATTTCAGCGAAATTATCCATCTTTTCAAATCCCACTCCGCTGAATGGTGATCTTGTGAATGCCAATTCGGGATCAAATAATGCTTTATACATCAGAAAAGTAATTCAGGGATGGAATCCGGTTGGTCTAACCTGGCAAACGCAACCTGCTACTTCTGCCACTGGCCAGATTTCAATACCACATTCAAATCAGCAATTTCTTGATCTCGTTGATATTGACGTGAGGAATCTGATCGCGGAAATGCATGCTGGCTCCAATAATGGTTTTATGATAATGTTACAAAACGAAACCATTTACAACATCAGAAACTTTTGTTCAAGCAGGCACGCCAATACTGCTAAACATCCTAAATTGATAATTACTTATCAATAGTCTGACCTTCGCTTGCTGACAATACCAGCTTATTAATATATAGTATAATAAAAAACACCCGGCAATGCCCGGGTGTTTTCGTTTAGGATTTGTTCAATCACGAATGATTAGTTCGATTCACTTTGAGTTTGTGGATTGACAATCCTCGGGCGCTTTTGCGGAGGGATGACAAGTTCCGGGCTCAAATCTGGCAAAGCCTCCTTCAATTTCTTTTCACCGTAAAAATTAGTATCAATAAAATACCAATTCTTCCCGGCATCCTGGGAAATAGCAATCAGTGTTGATTCAACTATAATAAAACCGGAAAGAAAACTCACTTCTGTAGTTTGCGGAAGTGTACTCTGCAATTCTTTTTTGTATGCTATCACTTTGTAGGGATGCCCAATCGTAATCTTCTTAATTTCTGCGCCGAATGACTTCATTCGGTTAGTCAATGTGTCCATAAACGGACGCATCTTTTCCTTTCCTCCACCCAGTTCAACCAGGTTGGGATGAGCATATTTAATAAAGTTGTCGTAATCTTTTTTCAGCATTGCCTTTGCCATTTCCATTGCCTGGGTCTTGATCACAGTTTCGTGATTCTGAGAATATACTGCAATGGAAACGAAGCTGAAGAATAAGTATATCAGGATCTTTCTAAACATATCGATCAAAGGTCGCGCTTTGAGTTCATCCAGAAGCAGAAGGTCCAGATAATTAGCAAAACAATAAATGTGTAAACGACATGTATGTTTATTGCATCCAAAGCGGCTTGATAATTCTTTTCGTCGATTTTTCCGAAAAAAGTAGGTGGCGGGACGATGCGGTCGGAAATTTCGAGTGGTAGGAACCTTCCTTCATCATGTGCTTTGAACTTGAGCAACTGGACAAGGATGTTCTCAACAATGAAATAATAAAATACAAAGATACCCAGGGCAATAAACGCTCTTCGAACTAAAAAGCCGATTAGGAAAGCGAATGATAATTGAGCAAGAGTTTGTAAACCAAATAGAGGAATAAATTTGGCTTCTGACCAGATCGATTTGGTTTCTTTAGTGGTTGCAACCCCGATACCCACTGCTACAAGCAGGTAAAGAATTGTAATAAGTATCGATATGATAACAACATTGATAAGCTTGGCAGTAATAAACTCCTTTCTGCTCCAGCCATCGATGATATTTTGTCTTTGTGTTTTATAGGAGTATTCATTTGTGATGAGCATGATCACCAGGATGGCGGGGATAAATACAAAGAAAGAAGAAAAATATGCAGTTGTTTTCCAAACTTCCGGGAATGCAAATGGCTCACCGAAAAGCAAGCCCAATAATTGGCCGGCTTCGTTTTTTTGCGTGCTCATCTCCTCGTAAATCCGGTACCACATGTAGTTGATCCCAGGATAGGAGAGCACAGTAATTCCAACCATTACCCAAAATGCCCAGTAGCCTCTTAATTTTAGCCATTCTGTTCTTGCCAGGTGAAGCATATGATCAGTATAAGTTGATTAGTTACCGGTAAGCTCAAAGAATTTCGCTTCAAGCCTTTTTTTCTTTAGAAATAGATGATTCAATACAATGCCCTTGTTATAGAAATACCTGTTCACCTCTTCAAGCTTAGCGGATCCTTTCGGTAAAATCAGATGAACATATTGATCTACCTGTGCACTCGAACTAATGGAAGGAAATCCTGATGCTGCCTGCAACAATTGCTGAATATTTGCGGCCCCTACCTCCACGATATCTTCATCTACCAATACATCTTCTACATGACCTGTTACCAATAAGTCGCCTTTCTTCAGAATAGCTACATGGGTGCAGACTTTTTCTACTTCGTCCAGCAGGTGACTGGCCATTATAATTGTATAGCCTGCTTTACTCAACTCAATGATCAATTGCCTGATCTCAGCAATGCCAACGGGATCGAGACCATTTGTAGGTTCATCCAGCACAAGCACCTTCGGTGATCCTAATAACGCAGCGGCAACCGCGAGCCTTTGCTTCATTCCCAAACTATAAGAACTAAAGCGACTATTGCGTCGCTCAAAGAGCTTTACCTTTTCGAGTACTGAATCAATCTCTGCTAAGCTTCCTCTTCCACTGATGCTATTAGTTATTTTCAGATTATTAGCTCCCGTAAGATAATGATAGAAGTTTGGGGTTTCGAGTAAGGATCCGATTCGCTTCCTTTGATCGGGCGATCCAGGTTTTCCAAACCAAAGAAAATCTCCTGTGTCCGCCTTCAATACGTCAAGGATAAGGCTCAACAATGTTGTTTTACCACTTCCATTTGGTCCCAATATTCCAAAGACCGCTCCTTGCGGCACGTGAAAGGAAACATTTTTCAATGCCTTGATCCGCCCGTACGATTTAGAAAGATTCCTTACCTGCAATACTTCCATGCGTAAACGATTATTCGTTAAAGATGCGTAATTATTTATAAAACTGTCTCCGGTGGCAAATGTTTTTCATGGTACAAGCTCGAAAAACCTCCAAGACTGGCTTTGCCCATTTCATTAAAGCTCAGACGAGATAAACGCAACCCATCGATATCTCCCTGCGATACAATTCGATGATGTGGCATTAATGTACCTCCCGGCTGCAAAGGAACTGCCGCCGGATCATATTGAAATTGCGGATCACAGATGGTGCCCCTGGGATACATGATTCCCGGTTGCCCTTTTCCTCGAATATCCAATTCATCTGGATGCTCCAAACCCAAACAATGTCCAAACTCATGAGCGGCTGTCGTTGAAGTTTGAAGCAGGTTGTCGAGTTTGAAATAACCGGTATTTGAATTCAAGCCATCCACGAAGGAGATGTTTCCAATTACAAAATCTTCCACACGAAAAAAATACAATTCGGGGTTATCATTGTACCACACTGTCTCTGGTTTTAGGTCTTGCTGACATTCTCCCCTGGTATTAAAATGCACGGAATAAATTTCGTTACGGAAACTAATCGAAGCGCCCGGCTCATTCCAAAGTGAATTGATATCATTGGCAATGCGCTCCGCAATTTCTATGGACGCAGCGTCTCCATAAATTATTATCGTGGAATTAATGATGACTTGCCTGGATTGCTTTTGAATTGTAACAGCTGCCATTAAAATTCAAAATATGGAAGGAACTTTTCGGGTATACTCATGTAGACGGAATTTAGGAAGTTTTTTTGACTATAACCGCAATACAACTCCGCTAATTGTTTGTTGCAGATATCTGATTCGCACTCCCCAGCGTAGAACCGGAAAGATGAATAAGGCCAATCACTAAGGTTGTTAACGAGGATTTGCTTCAAAGGGTTTTGATGGATGTAATTAAAAGAGTTTATATAATATTCATTGGACGATGATGGATCCTTGATCTGAAAGTTTGTGAGATCTCTTGCTTTTGTTTTTGGTCTGAACAAGGCTCCCGTTCGATAGTATCGTTTGTTAAAGACGTGACTGTAGGTGCTAAGAAGTTTTCGGAATCCATTCGTGAGTGGGTCGAGAAAGATACCACCTTGCCTTTCCAGTACGGCGCAAGTTTCTTTGGCTTTTAGTTGCATCCGAAAAAATTGAGGTTCGAGGCACCACGCAAGGATATCTGCGTGAGGAAGGATGTATGAGCGGGTGAATTTAATAAAGAGTTCATAGTGGGAGGGTCTTAAAAAAATTCGCTCTTTATTATTACCCTGGTTATATACATGATAAATATGGTCTGGTTCAAATCTCATGGCTACCGAAATCACACCCAGTGATTAATCCGGTCAGACGAGTCGTCTGACCGGATTAAAGTTCGGCAGGTTGAAAACAAGAAGCAAGTGTTTTTCACCAGGAAATTGAAAGAAAAAGACAGCTTCAATTTGGTGTAAACACCATATATCAATGGTGAAAAAAAATTAGTCGATATGTCATGGTAGGAGTCAGCGATATGTTGACCCAAAAATCAGCAATGAGGAAGATTATGTTTGTACAAAAAAAATGGCAAAAATTCGGAGCGAGCTGTTTATTCCGGTCAGACGACTCGTCTGACCGGAATAAAATTCCGTAGTTGTCGACAATTTTTCAAAGTATTTTTCCCAGATAAAAAAAGAAAATAACGACCAAAAATTGATCAAAACATCATTTGAAAATGGCCTTTTCCTCTCTTTCCAACCGTCAAAACACCAAAATAATTCGTCATTCCATCAATTCCTTACCGGCTTTCCGCTTTTCAACACACTTTGAATTCTTTCCAAAGTTTTCTTCTCCCCACAAAGACTGAGAAATGCTTCACGCTCCAGGTCCAGTAAGTATTGCTCACTTACCAGGGTCGGTTCACTTAAGTCACCACCGCACATTACATAAGCGAGTTTTCTTGCAACAACCGCATCATGATCCGTTGCATAGCCGGCTCTCCACATTCCATTAATACCCGCATATAAAGCTCCAAGCGCCGACCTTCCCAGTACTTTTATATCCTTTCTCGGAACAGGAGTAACATACCCACTATCGCAGAGTTCAATAACAGATCGTTTTGCTTCGCTTATTCGCCGACCAAGATTCATCACTGCTTCATCCTGTCCATCTCTCATGATTCCAAGATTAAAAGATTCATGAGCAGATGTGGCAACTTTAGCAGTAGCGATGGTAAGAAATCGGTTCTTAAGAGTAATGGTTTCCGGTTCGTCTTCATGCATTTCATCTGCTGCACGCAAAACAAATTCTTTTGTTCCGCCACCACCCGGGATCAAACCAACACCAAGCTCAACAAGACCGATATAGGTTTCAGCGGCCGCGCAGATCTTATCACTATGAAGACTAAGTTCACATCCTCCACCCAGGGTTAGCGCGTGTGGTGCGATTACAACGGGTATGGAAGAGAATCTTGCACGGGTCATCGTATTTTGGAACATGCGAATGGCCATATCCAATTCATCATATTCCTGTTCGATGGCCAACATGAAGATCATACCAACATTAGCACCGGCGCTGAAATTGGGTGCGTCATTGGCAATGACCAACCCTTTATATTTTTCTTCGGCAAGAGAAATTGATTTTTGAATTCCCTCGATCACTTCTCCACCGATTGTTCCCATTTTTGTGTACCATTCCAGTCCTATTACATCATCTCCGAGATGATAAGTTCTGCATGCTGCATTTTTCCAAACCAATTGGTTTTCGAAATTCTTCATTACAATAAATGCTTCTCCGCCCGGTAATGGCTTATATGTTTTTGAAGCAGGATCATAACAAAGAGCTTTACCATTTTCAACTTTGTAGAATGTTTTGGCGCCACTTGCAAGCATTTCGTCAACCCATGCTGCAACCGGATATCCTGCGGCCTTCATTTTCGTCGCTGAACCTTCCACTCCAAATAGATCCCAGGATTCAAATGCGCCGATTTCCCAACCAAAACCTGCCTTCATGGCATCATCCACGCGATAGATCTCATCACTGATCTCGGGAATACGGTGAGAGATATACGAAAACAAACTATAGTGAAACAAACGATAGAATTCGCCGGATTTGTCCATACCGGTAAAGAGTGCCTTCATTCTTGTTTTTAGATCGTCGATAGGCTTTGCAGCTTCGACGCTTGGAAATTTTGGCCTTGATCTGGGCCCATATTCCGTGGTCTTAAGATTCAACACAAGAATTTCTTTTTCGCCACCGCCTCCTTTAGTTTTCTTGAAAAAACCCTGGCCTGTTTTGTCCCCAAGCCAATTGCTCTCTACCATTTTTTGCAACCAGGTTGGGGCAAGAAATGTGTCCCGGGCTTCATCCTTCGGACAATTATCGTAAACGCCCTTAGCAACTTTCACCAGCGTATCAATACCTACAACATCAGCCGTTCGGAATGTTGCAGATTTAGGTCTACCGATGATGGGACCTGTCAATGCATCAACTTCATCGATACTGAGATCGAGCTTTTCCATCAGTTTGAAAATACTCATGATGCTGAATACACCGATCCTGTTAGCAACGAATGCAGGGGTGTCTTTACATAAAACTGTTGTTTTTCCAAGATAGAGATCACCATAGTTGAGGAGAAATTCTGTGACCTCAGGCAGCGTATGTGGAGTTGGAATTATTTCGAGCAAACGCAAATAGCGTGGCGGATTAAAGAAATGCGTACCGCAAAAATGCTTTTTGAAATCATCTGATCTTCCTTCCGTCATCATATGAATGGGGATGCCGGATGTATTTGAAGTTATAAGCGTGCCTGGTTTGCGGAATTGTTCAACCTGTGTAAAGAGTTGTTGTTTGATGTCGAGCCGCTCTACTACCACCTCAATGATCCAATCATAACCGGCAATATCTTTCATGTTGTCCGTGAAATTGCCGGTCACTATTTTTTTCAGTACATCTTTTGTAAAGACGGGAGAAGGGTTTGATTTCACCGCAGCTTGCAACGCATCATTAACGAGCTTATTCCTTTCTGCCGGTTTCTTACTTTCTTCCGCTCCTTTTGGTACTATATCCAATAAGAGTACCTGTAGTCCCACCCCTGCAAAGTGACAGGCAATTCGTGATCCCATTACTCCGGAGCCCAAAACAGCTACTTTTTTGATATTCCTCTTCATAGCTAAGATATTTTCCGCGGGATTTAATTTAGTTAGTTATGCAACTACTTAGCCCGAAGATAGAGCATAAACTGGATATTTTTCACCGCACGTCATTCCCGTCCCGCCTTCGGCGGGAGGAACCTACGAAAGCGAGAACCTACGAAAGCGGGAACCTCCCTCCGTGTTATCCGTGTCATCCGTGGCAAATTGGGAATGACGGCGACGGAGGACACGGATAACATGGAAGGAGGGTTGCGATATGAGGTTCCTTTATACAAACAATTACTTAAGCTTTCCGTAAGAGAAAACCCGTAGCAATTATTGTTCCTTACAATAAATACCTTGCGCAACTGTTTAATAGGATTCACCGATTACTATGGAGACCATCTTAAAGAAATCTGGACCGGCATTTTTCCAGAAAGCGATCTCGTTGGGGTTCAACGTGACCGTATATAAGGATGGACGGAAGTTTATCAACCGTTCAAAACTCTTTCAAATAACCGTCGCTGTTGTATTTTTTCTCTCCACAGTGATCAATTATCTTGGTCATCTTCCTTACAGTCTTGGAATTACCGCAATTGGTACACTTGGCGCGATTGGTGTTGGACAATTGTTCAAACGTCACCGGATGCACGCTGTTAGTGTGAGCTTTTTTACATTTCTGAATATCCTTGTATTTCTTTTAAATTTTGTTGAAGGCACATCTTCCGGGAGCTACTTCTTTTTCTTCATCATCATAATCATGGCCAACTTCCTTGGAGGAAAAGAAAAGGCCAATGATCTCTTATTGGTTTATGGTCTTACGTTCCTGGCCCTGGTCTTAACCTTTATTTTTTGTCCGAAAGATAGTTTCCTGCAAGGCATTTCACTGGCAATGAAGGATATGAACCTGAAAGCAAATGGTTCCATTGCGTTTCTTGTTGGAGGATTTTTCTCTTACTTCATGATGAAGGATAATATCTTAAAAGAAAAGGTCCTCATCAGCAAACAAAGCTTTTTGGATTCTGTGTACAATAGTTCGCTTGATGCGATCTTCATCGTGGACGTATCTACCGGTAATATTACCGATTGTAATAACCGAAGCATGGAATTGTTTGAGGTAAGATCCCAGGAAGACATAATCGGGCAGCCCGTGCTCCGTTTTTTTGCAAAGGATGATGTTTCAAAATGCGACCTGGTTAAGAGATTGCTCACCGACAATAGTGTTTCAGATAAGGCTGAATTGACCTGTCTTTCTTCAAGAGGCAAGTCGTTCACTGGATATATCAGCGTAGTTCCGCTGGTACAGGAAAGACTGGAATTAAAAAAAATAAACATTCTCGATATCTCCGATATAAAAGAAGCAAGAGCTGCATTGCTACTCGCTAAAGAAAAAGCTGAGCAAGCGGTTCGTACAAAAACTAAATTCCTTTCCAACATGAGCCATGAACTGAGAACCCCGCTCAATGGAATTATTGGAACTACGAACCTGATCCTGCAGGGAGAATATATGCCCACCCAAAAACAATACCTCAACGTATTGAAGTATTCTTCTGAGCATATGCTGAATGTAGTAAACGACATTCTCGACTTCAGTAAGATTGAAGTGGGCAAAATGGAACTGGAGAAAACAACATTCAATCTTAAGAACCTTGTTCAGAATATTTATGAACTTTTCCAAAACCAGTTTGCCGATAAACGGGTTGGATTGGAGCTTGAGTTCGATTCTAAATTGGATAATAGTTACTCTGGCGATCAAACGAGATTGGGGCAGGTATTGAGTAACCTCGTATCGAATGCGCTAAAATTCACAGAAAAAGGTAAAGTGCTCATTAGA
This sequence comes from uncultured Chitinophagaceae bacterium, assembly GCA_963728145.1. Classification (GTDB taxonomy): domain Bacteria; phylum Bacteroidota; class Bacteroidia; order Chitinophagales; family Chitinophagaceae; genus CAVSJA01. The sequence continues at coordinate 798,408 of CAVSJA010000002.1, forward strand.
GTTTCTTTCGTAGCCCAAAACAGTAATGCCTGTACGATAAAATTCTCCGTAAAAGATACAGGCATCGGAATTCCAATTGAAAAACAATTGCCCATCTTTGATAGCTTCACGCAGGTAGACACAGCTACCACAAGAAAATTTGGTGGAACAGGACTTGGACTGGCAATTAGTTCAAAGATTGTTGAATTGTTTGGTGGCAAATTGAAACTTGAAAGCGAGAAAGGCGAAGGAAGCAATTTTTACTTTGCCATTCAATTAGGTGTGATCCAACAGCAAACCTCCTTTGTGAATGAAACAGCTGTTCAGCAATTGCAAAGTTTAAAAGGATTACGTGTCCTTGTTGCCGAAGACAATCCCATAAATATGTTGATCGCAAGAACAATTTTGGAGAGATGGGAGATCGACATCACCGAGGCGGCTAATGGGAAGGAAGCATTAGAGCATTTTAATACCAAGCGATTTGACGTTTTATTGATCGACCTGGAAATGCCTGAAATGGATGGATTCGAATTGCTGGAAAATGTAAGAACGACGAAATCCGATATACCCGTTATCGCATTTACTGCCGCGGTGTATGAAAATATGCAAGCCTACTTAATCAATAAAGGATTCAACGATTATATTCAGAAGCCCTTCCGCCCCGAAGAAGTACATGCAAAGCTATCCAGGTATGGACTGAAGCCTTAATTGTCATTTAGAGCCCGGAGCATTGGAAGGCAACCTTAACATAAAGAAACCAGGGCGAGAAATCTGCGCCATCAGCAATAGAATAATTAACTAACACCCGAGCCCGGTTCAATTTTACTCTCAGGAGAAACAAAATGCAGTTTTCCTACTGCATCCTCAGCCATCAGGATCATTCCATTACTTTCAATACCCCTCATTTTTCTCGGTGCAAGATTTGCAACTACTACAACCTGCTTTCCAATTATCTCTTCAGGCTTATAATGAAGGGCTATTCCAGAAACAATTGTTCTCTTCTCGGATCCCATTTCGATTTCGAGCTTGAGTAGCTTATCGGCCTTTTCAACTTTTTCGGCTGCCGTTATAGTTCCTACGCGAAGATTTATTTTGGCAAAATCATCATAAACGATTTCTGGTTTCTGATTATCCTGCGCCTGTTTGGTACTGTCCATTTTTTTTGTTTGTTCAGCAGATTTATTTGTTTCGGTTTTTTTCCCGAGTTTTTTTATTTGATTTTCGATCTCTTCATCTTCAATTTTCCTGAATAATAACTCAGGTGTTCTCAATGAATATCCAACACTCAACAGCTTCTGGCTTCCTGCGTTTTCCCAATCCAAAATTTTATCCACCACCTTCATCATGTGTTGCATTTTTTTAGCCGTAAAGGGAAGGAATGGATTGATCAACACAGCAAGATTTGCGGTAAGCTGCAGGCAAACGTGCAGGCAGTTATCGATCAGCTTCTGGTTTTCTGGTTTATCAAGATTACGGGCAACGATCCACGGCTCTTTCTTTTGTAGATATTTATTTCCATCAGAGGAAAGACGCATTACTTCGAACAATGCATCTCTGAACCGGAAATTCTCAAGACTCTCTTCTACTTTTTTCTTCGTTTCTGAAAATTGCGCGAGCATCGTCTTATCAATATCATCCAAAAGTTCAGTATGAAGTTTTGGTACTTTGCCAGATGTCAACTTATGCATCAGCACAAAACTCCGGTTCACAAAATTTCCAAAATTATCTACCAGCTCTCCGTTAATACGGTTTTGAAAATCCTTCCAGGTAAAATCGTTATCCTTTGTTTCGGGAGCATTTATAGTTAATACATATCGCAATGCATCCTGCATTCCGGGAAAATCTTTCAGGTATTCATCAACCCATACGGCCCAGTTGCGACTGGTTGAAACCTTGTCTCCTTCAATATTTAAGAATTCGTTTGCAGGCACATTGTCCGGAACTATAAACTGTCCATGTGCCTTTAGCATCGCAGGAAAAATGATGCAATGAAAAACGATATTGTCCTTTCCTATGAAATGGATCAACCGGCTATCCCCGCTGCACCAATAGTCTGCCCATTTATCTGTGAGTTCCTTTGTTGCTGAGATGTAGCCAATCGGAGCATCAAACCACACGTACAAAACTTTCCCTTCTGCATTTGGCAGGGGTACTTTCACACCCCAACTACTGTCACGGGTCATCGCGCGGCTTTGAAGTCCATTATCCAGCCAACTTTTGCATTGGCCATAAACATTATTCTTCCATTCCTTATGTTCTTCCAAAACATACTGCTTGAGCCAGGGCTCATAATTCTGTAATGGAAAATACCAATGCCTGGTTTTCTTTTTCACCGGAACTGCATCACTCAGGGTACTGCGGGGATTGATCAATTGTTCAGGACTTAAAGTTGATCCGCATTTCTCACATTGATCGCCATAGGCATTCGGGTTATTGCAAATTGGACAGGTTCCTGTTATGTAACGATCGGCAAGAAAGACTTTTGCCTTTTCATCATAATATTGTTCCGTTTCCTTTTCCTCAAAAAGGCCTTTATCATAAAGAGTCTTAAAAAAATCAGCAGCAGTTTTATGATGCACTTCGTTACTGGTGCGGGAATAGATATCAAAGGATACACCCATCTGTTCCAGGCTGTCCTTAATTATTGCATGGTATTTATCTACGATCTGTTGCGGGCTTACGCCTTCCTTCAATGCTCTTATCGTAATGGGAACTCCATGCTCATCACTGCCTCCTACATATTTTACATCCCTTTTTTGCGCCCGCAGGTAACGAACATAAACGTCCGAGGGAATATAGCAACCTGCCAGGTGGCCAATATGCAAGGGGCCGTTGGCATAGGGAAGAGCGGCAGTAACAATATGTCTTTTAAATGCTTTCATCTTTATTAACCTTTCCGTTATGGAGGTGCAAATTTAGTTATTAGAATGTTACCATCCCGATTACTATCGGGACAGCCATTTGGCAACTGAAAAACAGCAATTTCGATTTCTTAAATTTGCCTTATGGGATTCCTACGTCAACTGGCAGAATATCTCTATATCAAGAAAAGAGATCCGAATGCTCCGCATTCTCAATGGATGAAATACATGCACGGTATCAATCGTATTTCAATCTTTATGTTCCTCGCAGCAATTGTGATCATTCTGGTAAGGCTGATCTTTTTCAAGAAGCACTAGACTTTAAATAATTTATAATTTGAGTAGCGGCCTGGGCGGATGCGTTTCCTCCTCCACTCAATAATTTCCAAAGCAAGTCATAATCTTTTTTTATTGAAGAAATTCTGGCTTTATCGAAGAGAATAGCAGATAGTTCTACCTCAAGATTTTCTTTGGTCAATTGATCCTGTATCAATTCCTTTACAACAAGTTTATTCATAATCAGGTTCACCAATGAAATATATTTCACTTTGATCACCCGTTTTGCAATCATGTATGAAATGCTGCTTCCCTTATAACACACTACCTGCGGCACGCCAAATAAACCCGTTTCAAGTGTTGCAGTACCCGATGTGACCAATGCAGCTTTTGAATGCTTAAGCAATTCATAAGTTTGTCCTTTTACCAATTTTACGCCGGGATATGAATCAAGAATTGCTGAATAAAACCCTTCTTCCTGTCCGGGTGCCTGGGCAACTACAAATTGGTAATCCGGGAAGATCCTGCTCATCTCAAGCATCACCGGGAGTTTCTTAAGGATCTCCTGTTTTCGGCTACCTGGCAATAGCGCCACAATGGGTTTGTCATCGATCCCCGCATAGACAGCTTTTTCTTTCGATTTACTGATCACTTCAATCAGCGGATGACCTACATATTCAACTTCATAATTCCATTTATGGTAGAACTCTTTTTCAAAAGGAAGGATCACCAGCATTTTATCGACGCAGCGTTTAATGATCTTAACCCTGTTTTCTTTCCATGCCCAAACCTGTGGTGAGATATAATAAATCGTTTTGAATCCATTTTCCTTTGCCCATTGACAAATGCGAATATTGAATCCGGGATAATCGATCAGGATGATCACATCTGGTTTAAATTCGAGAATATCCTTCTTGCAGAAATCAAGATTGCGGAAAATAGTACGGATATTCTTCAAAACTTCCACGAATCCCATAAAGGCTAGTTCGCGGTAGTGTTTTACTAATTGTCCACCTGCCTGCTCCATTAAATCCCCACCCCAGCAGCGAATATTCGCGTGCTCATCACGTTTCTTTAATTCCTTGATGAGGTTACTTCCATGTAAATCACCGGAAGCCTCGCCCGCTATTATGTAGTAACGCATTAGGCCGCAATTTATCTTAAATCATTGAACATCCTCATTTCCGGATTGAACAGGAGCACTATGTAGTCAAGTAGTAATCAATAATTAATAATCAATAATTGCCTGTTGCGGAAGGAGGGTATTAATCCTGAGCAACCTTGTGCGACAAGAATTATTGATTATTGATTATTGACTACACCGAGACCATCAAAGAAGAAATTTGAGTAAAAGCGCGCCTACTCCATAAAATATGGTAGCAAAGAAAATCCCTTTTGCGGTTTTGTCGCGATGGGTATTCAGGTAGATGGTTAACAAAATAATATTGAGTAGCAGGCATGGAACGATGATCCCTGTGATCTGGTTCTTGTTTGCCTTGATGAATTCAATCACTTCGCCTACTGAATACATTGAGAACTTAATGTAGTAATAGACCACGATACTGATCAGGGGGCCAATGAAGCCAAGAAGCAGTCCGAATTGGAGGTTATCTTTTTTGAACATCTAGTTTCCAGGTTTTTTCGAGCTTGGTTTTTAGAACGTAATTCGTAAGGTCGAATTGTACGGGAACTACGCTCACATAATTATTTTCTAAGGCCCATACATCGGTGTCTTTTCCTTCGTCAAAATTTACAAACTGACCGGTAAGCCAGTAATATTTGCGGCCATTCGGATCGGATCTTTCCAGAAAGTCTTCTTCATATTTCGCGTAAGCCTGTCGGCAGATCTTGATTCCTTGGATCAATTCATCAGCAACAGCGGGAATGTTTACATTCAGTACCGTGTGTTTGTCTAGCTTATGTGAAAGCATCTGCTCCACAAGAAAGCGGGCATACTTTTTCGCCGGTTCAAAATTCGCTTCAATACTGTAGTCAAGTAATGAAAATCCAATTGAAGGTATACTTTCAATTGCCGCCTCAACTGCCGCTGACATGGTTCCCGAATAGATCACATTGATCGAGTGATTAGCGCCATGATTTATGCCGCTTAAACAGAGGTCAGGCTTGCGATGGAGGATCTTATCGACAGCCAGCTTAACACAATCCACGGGAGTACCCGTACATTGATAGGCCTCAATTCCTTCAAATTCGTTAACTGCATTCAAGCGAAGCGGTTGGCCAATTGTGATAGCGTGACCCATGCCGGATTGGGGCTTATCGGGGGCTACTACCACAACTTTTCCCAGGTCCTTAACAGCTTCGACCAGATTTCGAATCCCCGGCGCAGTAATACCATCATCATTGGTTACCAGGATTACCGGTTCCTGTTTTATCTTTTTTGCCTTGGCCATAATGCTGCGCAAATGTGATGAAAATTTTGGAACTAATTCATATCTAAAGCGCTCGCCGCGTTTTTTTTGAAAGTGTTCTGCGTAAGATTTATGAAAGAAGATGGGAAAGTTCCGGCAGAGGGAAACCATGGGATTTTTCTCCCAAACCAGGGGGCATTTTAGCCGTTTTGCCCTACCTTCGCGGCCGGTTGAGCAATGGGCAATTTGCAATAGGCAATTGACAATAAGCAATCGGCAATGGGGACGATTGAAAATTGTAGAGAAATCCCGAAATGAAGCCCAATATCAAATCTGCAATAAGAAATATAAAATAGATGGCTGGTCAGTTAAAAGAAGTTCGAAACAGGATTAAGTCGGTACAGAATACCCAACAGATCACTAAGGCCATGAAAATGGTGAGTGCTGCAAAATTGCGCAGGGCGCAAGATGGCATTGTTCAGATGCGTCCTTATGCAAAAAAGCTTAGTGAGGTACTGAGCAATATCGTGAGCAATTCGGAGGGAGATCTCGGGATGAACCTGGCTGTAGAAAGACCAGTTGAGAAAGTATTGCTGATCGTTATCACGAGTGATCGCGGTCTATGCGGCGCTTATAACTCCAATATAATTAAGATGGCCAAACAGGTCATCAGGGAAAAATATAGCAGCCAGGCTGCGAAAGGAAATGTTCAGATATGGAGTATTGGAAAGAAAGGATACGAGCATTTCTTGAAAAATAAATTCAAAGTTGATCCCGCGTTCAAAGACATCTTCCTGAATCTCAATTTTGAAAATGTTCAGGCATGTTCGAAAGCGGCGAGAGAGGCTTTTATGAATAAGGAATTCGACAAAGTGGAGTTGATCTATAGTGAATTCAAAAATGCGGCGACTCAGCGTTTCGTGACAGAAGAATTTCTTCCTGTTCCCAAAGTGAGAAAAAAAGAAGGAGCAAAGAAGATCGATTTCATTTTCGAACCTTCGAAGGAAGTTCTTATCGCGGAATTGATGCCTAAGATCCTCAATACACAATTATATAAAGCAGTTCTCGATGCAAATGCAAGTGAGCATGGCGCAAGGATGACAGCAATGGATAAGGCCACTGAAAACGCCAATGAAATGTTGCGCAGCCTGAAAATTTCTTACAACCGGGCACGTCAGGCCGCAATTACCACAGAGCTTACAGAAATCGTAAGCGGCGCGGCTGCTTTGAAAGGTTAATCCTCATTTGCAATTCTGTCCCAGTATGGCGGGATGCGAATGTGCAAATGTGAACATGTAATTTCCATCGATTCAAAACAAATTCGCATATTCGCATCCCGCCCCGGCGGGACAAACCGCACATTAGTTTTATGGAAATATCAGCACTCATACCGCATATTGAAGCCCTGATCTTCGCGAGTGATAAGCCATTGACTGCATTGGAAATCACTGACCTTGTGAATAATGCATTAGGCTTTATGGACGATAAGATAACTCTTGATCAGGTAGAATCATCTATTGAAGGAATTGTTGAGAAATACCAATCTGATTTTTATCCTTTCGCGATAAGTCAAAGTGGAGGCGGATGGCAATTCCTTACTAAAAAGGACTACCATAAAACCATTGCGCAGCTGAATGGTGAAAAATTCCTGAAACGCTTGTCTACTGCTTCACTGGAAACGCTTTCGATTATTGCCTATAAACAACCCGTTACCAAGTCAGATATTGAAGCGATTCGTGGTGTCAGCAGTGATTATGCGATTCAGAAATTGCTTGAAAAAGAATTGATCATTATTACGGGTAGAAATGAATCGATGCCCGGTCATCCGCTGATCTACGCCACTTCGAAATCATTCATGGATTATTTTGGGTTGAATTCTCCAGAAGATCTGCCGAAGCTCAAGGAAGTGTACGATGATACCATCGTGAATCCCACTTTCGTTGACGACATTCCAACTGGACAAAATTCCGGTTCAGCGGAATCAGTTGAAGAAAGTATAATCCTGGTGGTAAGCGAAACGGGTGAATTGTTAGAAGGCCCATCCTCCGACAATAACCAGGAATCTGGCACCCAGGAAGAAGACAAGCCTGATACTGAGCAATAATCCTTCATTGTTTTTTACCTATTAATGAGTACTTTTCAAGAGTAATGACGACGCTTGCCCATAAACCACCAACAACAATTAATAGCCAAGAATTGTCTACGAAATTATCTCCTGAAGTTTTGAGCAGCATTGCTGCGGAATTTGGAACACCCGTCTACGTTTATCATGCTGAGAAGATCAAGGAGCAATACGAAAAACTTTCAGAAGCATTTAAAGATAGTCCCACGGTTTTCTTTTATGCCTGTAAAGCGCTTACCAATGTGAGCGTTTTGCGCTATATAAAAAATTTGGGAGCAAATATTGATTGCAGTTCGATCAATGAGGTAAGGCTTGCATTACAGGCAGGATTTCCGCCAAAAAGAATTCTGTACACTTCAAACGGAATTGCGTTTAGTGAGATTGAAGAAGCCAGGTCCCTTGGAGTGATCATTAATATTGATAGCCTTTCAAATTTGGACAAGTTTGGCAGCAAGTTTGGACATAGCTACCCGGTTGGCTTGCGTCTTCGTCCAAATATCATGGCTGGAGGAAATCTGAAAATATCTACGGGTCATGAGAAAAGTAAATTCGGCATTCCTGTTGATCAGGTAGAAAAGATCCTCGAGGTTGTTAAGAGGCATAATATCTGGATCAATGATCTTCATATTCACACTGGAAGTGAAATAACGGATGCGGATGTATTTGTAAAGGGAATTGAAGTTCTGTTTGATATTGTTCCTCACTTCAACGAACTCGAATCCATTGATCTCGGAGGTGGATTCAAAGTGCCTTATAAAGATGGAGATACTGAGACGGATATTCACTTACTTTCTAAAAAGATAAAAGACGCGTTTGACCTTCATCCCTTACCCGGAAGTAAGAAACTTCAGCTTTGGTTTGAACCGGGAAAATTCCTGGTGAGTGAATGCGGTTATTTTGTAACCCAAGTGAACGTGATGAAAGAAACTGATGCTGCAACTTTTGTTAGCGTGGATAGTGGTTTCAATCATCTCATCCGCCCAATGTTTTATGATGCCTATCATCATATAGAAAATATCAGCAATCCGGACGGTCCGGAGAAAAAGTATTCGGTTGTTGGGAATATTTGCGAAACGGATACATTCGCCTGGGACCGTAAATTGAATGAAGTGAGGGAAGGAGATTATCTCGTATTTTATAATGCCGGCGCATATGGATTCGAAATGTCTTCTCATTTTAATTCACGCTTCAAACCTGCTGAAGTTCTCGTTAAAGATGGCAAAGCCCACCTGATCAGAAAAAGAGATGATTTTACGGATCTGTTAAAGAACCAGATCGATGTAGTTTAATGATTAATTTTCAGGGATGAAAAGATCCTTCCTTGTGATCATTTTACTTAGTGTTTTCCTGGTTACTGCTGCCCAGGATATGGAAAAATTCAGCCTTTATAAACCCAGGGAAAATGCTACGGTAGAATTGGAAAAAGCAATCAGGCTCGCCGATTCATTGGGAAAGCATGTTTTTGTGCAGATCGGTGGAAACTGGTGTGTTTGGTGCGCCAGGTTTCATGAGTACATCAACATGGACAGGCAAATCGATTCCGCGATGAAAGCGAATTATATTGTTTACAATCTTAACTATAGCAGCGAGAATCGTAACCCGGCAATAATGACCCGCTTAGGATATCCTCAAAGATTTGGATTTCCTGTTTTCGTTATCCTGAATCGAAAAGGCGAAAAACTCCATATCCAAAATTCCGCTTATCTTGAACAAGGCAGATCATACAACAAGAGTAAGCTGATGGAATTCCTGGACCAATGGTCCCCCGCCGCGATTGATCCTGTCCGTTACAAGAACTATTGATTTATGGGTGCAAACACAACAGAGTTTATTCGCCTGATGAAAGATCCAATCAGGTTCAGAATATTTCTTTTAACAAAATTACCCAGCGCCTATTTTGCTGGAGTAAGAGTAAGAGAGATCACTCCGGAGAAAGCTGTTGTTACTGTACCGTACAAATGGTTTTCGCAAAATCCTTTCCGATCCACTTATTTTGCCTGTCTTTCTATGGCCGCGGAGATGAGTACCGGCTCATTAGCGATGGCACATCTCTTTAAACACGACCCCCCAATCTCAATGCTCGTAACCAGGGTAGAATCAGAATATTTCAAAAAGGCTACAGGGCGTACTAGATTTGAATGTACAGATGGAGAACAATTAAAACAAACTATAACAAAAGCTGTTACTACCGGCGAGCCTCAATCATTTCGTGCAAGATCTGTAGGAGTGAATGAGAAAGGTGAAAAGGTCGCCGAGTTTTATGTAACCTGGGGATTTAAAGCCAGAATTCCTAATCAACCAATCAACTAGTTAACCAGTCAACTTATACAATGAAGCTAGCATTCCACGGAGCAGCCCGAACAGTAACCGGATCCAAGCATTTGATCACATTAACTAATGGAAGAAAATACCTGCTTGATTGTGGTATGTTCCAGGGCATGGGAAAAGAAGATGATGAACTCAACCGGCATTGGGGTTTTGAACCAAGAGAAGTTAATAAGCTGATCCTGTCACACGCGCATATTGACCATAGTGGTTTGATCCCAAGATTGGTCCATGACGGTTTTGAGGGAAAGATCATTTGCACTCATGCTACGAAGGACCTTACCATGGTACTGTTGGAAGATTCGGCAGAGATACAGGAGGATGAAGTAAAGTATTTGAACAAAAGACGAGCAGCAGATGGCTTACCATACCTGACTCCGCTTTACACAGCAGAGGATGCAAAGGCCTCCTTTTCAATGTTTGAAACTTATGATTACGAAAACTGGAATCCAATCGATGAATATGTCGATGTTTTATTTACCGACGCTGGCCATATAATTGGAAGCGCCGCGGTTCATTTAAGGATTAAAGAAAATGGAAAACTAACCAGGATCAGTTTTAGCGGAGATGTTGGAAGATACCGGGACATTATTTTGAAATCTCCTGCTCCTTTTCCTCAAGCGGATTATATTTTGCTTGAATCGACGTACGGAAACAGTTTGCACGATGTGAACATGACGACGCCTGATCACCTGCTTCAATGGATTAAGAAGACCTGCATTGTTAAAAAAGGTAAACTTATCGTACCGGCATTCAGCGTTGGCCGCACTCAGGAAATTCTGTTTGCACTAAACCAATTGGAACTGGAAAACAGACTTCCAGCCGTTGATTATTTCCTGGATAGCCCACTTAGCATAAAAGCAACGGAGTTGGTCAAACGATATCCGGAGCATTTCAATAAGAATATCCAGCACATCATGCAATCGGATAAGGATCCATTTGGATTCCAGGGTTTGAAATTCACTCGTTCTGTGGAAGAATCGAAATTATTGAACTACCGGAATGAACCTTGCGTCATCATTTCTGCGAGTGGAATGGCTGAAGCAGGCCGGGTCAAGCACCATATCAGCAACAATATTGAAAATAGCCGTAACAGTATTCTACTTACCGGTTATTGTGAACCAAATTCATTGGGAGGCAGATTGATGGCAGGAGCCAAAGAGGTAAAGATATTTGGAGTGGAACATGAAGTTCATGCAGAAGTTGGCGCAGTACGAAGCATGAGTGCCCACGGCGATTATGAGGACCTAAGCCAATTTTTAGCCACCCAGGACCCCAATGCTGTCAAGAAATTATTCCTGGTCCACGGCGAATACGAAGTACAACAACAATTCCAGCAACGCCTCTTGCGGAAAGGCTTTAAGGACGTCGAGATTCCGGAGAGGCATTTTGAGTTGGGGTTGGGTTGATTGGGTTGATGAGGTTGAGGGGGTTAATTAGGTTGATAAGGTTGACTGAGTTTATAGGTTTAACAGTGTTGGTTCTTGCATCGGAAATTAGACGTCTACCCTGTAAACCTTATCAACCTTGTCAACCCAATCAACTCCATCAACCTCATCACCCCCATCAACCCCATCAACCCCGAATTCACACTTCCTTCACTAAACTTTCACAAACCCTTAGTGAGCCTTCACAATTTATTTCCGTTAATAGGGGTGAAGTAAGTAATTATAATAACAATAAAAAGCTGAAGACATGTTAAAATGGATTAGGATATTGGGCAGCTTCGCGATAGCAGCTTTTATTTTGGCGAGTTGTTCTCCGACTGCCCATATCGAAAAGGACAAGTATGCGGATTTGAGCCAGTACCAGACTTTTTCCTGGTTGGATAGCGACCATAAAGGAAAGGGTTCAAGAGCCAATGACCTTATAGAGCAAAATGTAAGGGAAGCCGTTAATAAAGAATTGGAAGAAGAAGGATGGAGAGAAGTAAAAAACAACCCGGACGTGTTTTTGAGTTATGACATTTTGGTAGAGCGGACTACAAAGTCTCAAAACAGCCCGGTTTATTCCCAACCTTATTCGAGGGTTTACTACAATCCTTTAACTAAGCGATGGGGAAGAATATATTATCCTTCTCAATTCCTCGGTTATGACAACGACACTTATGCGGTAAAGGAAGGAACAGTTACGATCTCAATGATTGATTCAAGAACAGACAAAACCATCTGGCAGGGTTGGACCACCGATGAGGTGAACAGCAACAATATGACCAGAAAAGAGATCAATAGCAGTGTAAAGACTATTTTCAAAAAATTCGATACTGCGAAACGATAAGGACGGTTTCCCCTTAGTAGACGCCCCTGAAGGGGGAATATCAACGGACCACTGATATGAATTAGTGGTCTTTTTATTTTATCAAAAAACCATTTGATCAAGTTATTATCGTTAATTCAAATCGATATTTCCTTTTTGAAAAAGTAGGACAGAGATTGGTCAGGAAATAACTAAATTCCCCCTTCAGGGGACAGGGGTAACAAATAAAGAAGCCGCTTTGCAGCGGCTCTTTTGTAATACGTCTTTGGGTCGTCAGAGAAATGGTTTGCTCAATAGGATTGGATCTGAGACATAATTCTGTCTTTCATCGACGTCGGATTTTTTAGGGACTTCATGGGTACTTGAGGGGTTTTTCTAAGGAAATTTGAGTCCCGAGGAACGGGTTGGATTTCGGGATACGAAATCGGAGACATTAGTTTTCGGACGGTTATTGGATTTCTATTTTAACTCGTCGCCTTGTACTTTACCTTTTGGTTCTTCAGGATACTGTCGGTCTTTCTTGGATATCGGTTTTTTCCGGGAATTGGATTTTCAGTACTCAGTTTTTCTATTGGATCAGGATTGCATAACAAAGGTAAAATCCTAATACAGCTCACATAATTAATTCGACCTTAACAACTATTTTCTCGATGTTTGGAAGATTTTTTCGGATGAACGTTAAATCATTTGCTTTTTGATATTTGAGATTTGTTATTTAATAAACACCAGGGTGCTTTAACCTGGCAGAAAGAAGTTATGCGGTAGGGAAGCAATATTACACTTGAGGAAATAGCAAATCTCCAATACCAAATAACAAATAAAAAAGCCGCTCCTTTTGGGAGCGGCTCAAATGCTGTCTTTGGGTCGTCAGAGAAATGGTTTGCTCATTAGGATCGGACCTTAGACGTAAGATGTCTTTCATCGATCTTGGATTTTCTTTCGGATTTTCATTGGATAATTGAGAGTTTTCTCAGGACGATTGGAATTAGTTTTCGGACGGTACTGGATTCTTAAACGGTTTGGATTTTAGTTCTTCAGGATATTGTCGGTCTTTCTTGGATATCGGTTTTTTTCTTGGATAATGGATTCTTTTGGTCTCTCGGTTTTTCTATTGGATCAGGATTGCATAACAAAGGTAAAATCCTAATACAGCTACCATAATTAATTCGACATTAACATCTTTTTTCTCGACGTTTGGACGGAATTTTCGGATGAACGTGAAATCATTTGTTATTTGCTATTTGAGATTTGTTATTTCATAAACGCCAGGGTGCCTTACTATGCCAGAAAGAAGTTATGAGGCGGAGAGCAATACTACAATTGAACAAACAGCAAATCTCCAATAGACATTAGCAAATAAAAAAAAACCGCTCATCGGAGCGGCTTCAAAATCGTCTTTTGGGGTCAACTTGAGTAATTGTTAGATCAATAGGCACAGATTTTAGTGAGAACAATTGGCTTTCACTGACGTCGGATTTTTTCTGTGTTTTCCATTGGATACTTGAGGGTTTTTCTCAAGGAGATTATTACCATTTCAAATTCAAAGGATAGGGTTCGTAATTCAATGGAACTTGGACGTTAGCGTTTCTAAGGATTTTCGGATCAGGGTTTTTAAAGAGTTCGATCAAGGTACTCGGTCAACAATGCCGGTTTATTAAGGGTCTGGATTCTTTGGCTTTTTATTGGATCAGGATTGCATAACAAAGGTAAAATCCTAATAGGCCTATCATAATTTATTCGCTCTTGTGCCTTCTTCCTTCGATGTTTGGACCTATTCAAACGATAATCGGATTTTGACTGGATTTTTAAGTCAAGGTTTACAGCCTCAATAAAATTACGGAACAGAAAAGCCTCTGGATGAGTGTGATTTTCAATATATTACGAAAAAAGCCCCGGAAGGGGCTTAAACTTTCTAAACAAAAAAACCGGAATTTTCATCCGGTTTTTTTAATGAGTTGAAATCCAGGGGACGATCGAGTAAGGCTGGAGGATTTACTCGGTTTTCAGGGGTCGGATTTCAATTTCAGCTAGTTGGTTTTTCGTTTAACCGTCGCGTTAATTAGTTATTGGATTTAGGGGTTCTTAACTAGTTTATTGGGTTTCGGATTTAGGGGTTTTTCTAGTTTATTGGTTTCGGACTTTTTGGACTTATTGACTTGCTGATACAAAGATGCATCGCAGAACGCGTGACGCAAACTTAATTAGCCGGAAGGCCCGGGCCTGTCGGCGAATGGAGGGAATTTGCCGATAATTGGGTTAGATGATATTCAGCCTCTTCATCACATCGGAGCGATGTGCCTTGCTGATCGGGATCTCATTTCCCTTTATAAAGAGGTCATTTTCTCTGATATCATCAATCTTGTTGATATTGATAATATAGGAACGGTGAACCTTCATGAAGTGCTGCTTGCTTACCTTCTCTTCGAGGTTCTTGATGGTATTGTGGGTGATATATTTCTTATCGCCAGTTACGAATTTCACATAGTCTCCCATACTTTCTATAAACAGGATATCACTATAATTCAAGCGTACCAGTTTTCCATCGCTTTTAATGAAGATATGATCCTCTTCAGCAGAGCCATTTCCATTCTCTGAAGGAAGATTGAGCTTTTGAAGGGCTTCAAGAAAACGCTGGTAGGTAAAAGGCTTTTTTAAGAAATCCGTCACATGATATTCGAATGCATTAAATGCATATTCCGGCTTTGAAGTAGTAAGAATTACCTGTGGTGAATATGCGATTTGATCCAGTAGTTCAAATCCTGTAGCGCCAGGCATTTCCACATCAAGGAACAAAAGGTCAACTGAATTCTGATTTAGAAAATCCAGCGCTTCAGCAACATTTGGAAAATGACCTTTTACGTCAACCATGCCGCTCTTTTCGCAGCACTTTTTGAGGTAATCAGCTGCTACCAATAAATCCTCGACGATCACACAGGTAAAATTCATGCCCGACGGTTAAATGATTTTAGACGCTCGTATTCTTGTTCAATTATTTCAACGCTTGCTTTGATACTTTCTTGCAGTTCAGAGAAAGATTTTGACAAAAGTTCAGTAGTCGATCCTTTGCATTGATCTTCGAATTGCTGACACTTCTCTTGCAATACAGGCATACCTACAAATCCGAATGAGGGTTTAATCTTATGTATCGCTTTTTCCAATGCAACAATGTCACCTGACTTAAATGTCAATTCCAAAACTGGGAAATCTGTCAGTAGTTGGGATATGGTAGTGAGGAAGATGTCCTCCATGTAGGAGTAGTCGTTTTCATACATGTTGAACAAAAACTGCTCATCAATTCGCCCATTGAAAATGAACGATTTATGGTTTTCTCCATCCATCATAGGAAATAGACTTAGACTTTTTACGTTAAAGGTTTACGCTTAATCCGTTATTCAAAAATGCGTAACCAGGGCAACCTCTAACCCATAAACTCTATGAAAGAGAAATTATTTTATCTCGGCTGGTCTATTTACAGGGATATTATTTATTCTGGTCTTGGCGATGAACTTAACCGCGACCAACGCAAAAAAATTACCCGTTTTAATCAGTTCATCATTCTCGCTCTCCTGGTAAACTTCTTTTCGGTTTTGGTTTACTTCTATCATAAGCTTTATATAAGTGCACTTATAAATATTACTTCTGCGTATTTCTTCCTCCTGGCGTATTATTTCAGCTCCAGGGGAAAACTCGAAACAGGCCGAATAATATCGGTAATTAATGTAAACTTTTACCTGATTGTAATATGTTACGCAGAGGGATTGCGCTCAGGAGCTTACTTGCTATTCTTCCCTTACTTCCTTGTCTTGACATTTATCGTAAGTATCCGGCGAAATTATAAGGAATTGGTATTGGTATATAGTATTACGGTGATTGCGCTGTTAACGACGATGTACCTCAGTCCCTACATGAACGACTTTGAAGCAATTTCAGACTTGCTTTATTCAAAGCTATTTAACAGCAACCTTGCTATTTCGTTCTTCCTTACCATTGTCTTTTCCTATGCCATTTTGAGGTCGAACAAAGACAATGAAGTAGCAATTCTGCAGGAGAAGAAATTCGGGGATACTATTTATAATACTTCGCTTGACGGAGTATTTATTATGTATGGCCAATCTCATATCATTGCAGGCTGTAACCAGCGGGCGCTTGAAATGTTCGAAGTAAAAGAAAACCGCGAAATCGAAGGAACCCATATTGAAAACTGGTTTGATGAGGAGTATGTGAAACAATTCAACCCGATTGAACAATCGGTTTTGGGAGAATCTCAAAACTGGCAGGGTGAATTAAGCTTTACCACAAAAACAGGAAGACAATTCCAGGGTTATGTGAGCGTGGTTCCATTTATGTACAAAGATACCCGATACGTAAAGATCAGTATCCTGGATATATCGCATGTTAAGGTTACCGAATTTGAATTGATGAAAGCGAAGGAAGTTGCCGAAGTGGCTTCGAGGACAAAGTCCCGCTTTCTTTCTAATATGAGCCATGAATTGAGAACTCCATTGAATGGAATTATTGGAGCTTCAAATCTTTTATTACAGGAGGAATATTTAACTGAACAGAAAGCGCACCTTGATATCCTGAAATATTCTTCTGAGCATATGATGCTGCTCATCAACGATATCCTGGATTATAATAAGATTGAAGCAGGAAAGTTGGAATTGGCCGCTTCTCCAGTCAATTTAAAGGAGTTTGTAAAGCGGGTAGCCTCTCAATTCTCCAGTCAGGTCTCGGCCAAAGGACTCGGTTTTATACTTGACATTGATGACCGCCTCGACATGGAACTCATTACCGACGAAACCCGTTTGAACCAGGTATTGAGTAACCTAATTTCAAACTCAGTCAAATTCACTCATCAGGGCGGAATAACATTGGCAGTTAGAAGAATTTTTGTTTCGAGCAGTAAAGCAACTATTCAATTCATTGTAAGGGATACCGGTATCGGTATTCCAAAAAATAAGCATAAAGAAATCTTCGACAGCTTTACACAGGCGGATGTAAATACCACACGGAAATATGGAGGAACGGGTCTTGGGCTAAGTATTACCAAGAAGATCATAAACATGTTCAGTAGCGAACTGATGCTCGAAAGCGAGGAGGGTAGAGGAAGTACTTTCCATTTCACGGTTGAATTGCCCATCAATGAAGATCGCAAAATGTATATCAATGAGGACAGGACCAGAACGCTTGCTTCATTGAAAGGAATACGAGTATTGGTCGCAGAAGACAATATGGTAAACCTTTCAGTGGTGAGAAGGTTCCTTGCGAAATGGGGAATTGAAGTAACGGAGGCAGTGAACGGAAAGATCGCCGTTGAGAAATTCACTCAAGGGGCATTTGATGTATTGCTCCTCGATCTTGAAATGCCAGAAATGGATGGAAGCACTGCATTAAAAGAGATCCGTACTATCGATCCGAATGTTCCAATCATAGCATTTACAGCCGCTGTATACGACAACATGCAGCAGGACCTGGCTGAAAAAGGGTTTACCGATTTTATTCATAAGCCCTTCAGACCGGAAGATCTGCATTCGAAAATCTTCAACTATATTCAGGCGAAACGAGCGTAAAGAAGCAATAGGCAATAGGCAATTGGCAAATTCTTTTTGTCTATTGCCTATTGCCAATTGCTTATTGCTTATTGCCTATTGCCCATTGCCTATTGCCTATTGTTCACTTGTCAATCATCGCCGCCAGTTTTTCCATAGGGAATTTCGCCATGATGGCGTCGACGAACTTTGCTTCAGGTGGATCATAATCATGGATTGACCAATGAAGTACTATGAATTGTGGTGAGTATTTAGGCAGATCCCTTCGCAGATACGCCGAATTCTCGATTACCAGCATTTGACCACCTTGCTTCTCATTTACGAAAATCCCGCCGAGGCCAGGCTGGGGAGGATGGAAGTCGACAATAGTGGCTGCGGAGTCCAGCAAACCAGACTTGCGTGAGTTTTCAAGTTCATCACGATACTCTTTCAATAGTACTTCCGTCGTCTGCTTTAATTTCTTCACACGTTCATCTCTTTGCTGCTGTTCAGTTTGGTATCCTGCGAGATAATAGTCGATGGTAGCCTTCAATTTTTTTTGATCACTCCCGAAATCTTTTTTAAAATTTTCAATCTTCTTTTTCTTTTCTTCTTCTTGTTCCTCTAATGAACGCACCGGGATAGCCATCTGTAGTTTTATTGCGTCATTCATTATGTCAGTCAAATGTTCGATGCTATGTTCCAGGTATTGTTTACGGGTCACGGGAATATAGGGCAATATTCCTTTGCGATGGATCAGGACGCTTCGGGTACCTGTCGATTGCGGGCCATATGTCATATCATAACCCTTCCAGGTTGTTTGGACCGATGATCGCATTCCTACCGGGTAGCCATTAACCCTCATACAAGATGAGGCAGGTATAGCTGCGAAGTGATCCAAACTGTTTATC
Organism: uncultured Chitinophagaceae bacterium; assembly: GCA_963728145.1. Lineage (GTDB taxonomy): Bacteria > Bacteroidota > Bacteroidia > Chitinophagales > Chitinophagaceae > CAVSJA01. The sequence goes on from CAVSJA010000002.1 coordinate 817,035, forward strand.
ATAACCTGTAGTTCGGCGCTCGCTGCACCGGGAAAGCCGCCAACTATTTCAGTATTGTTTTCATAGTTACACACGTAATGGTAAAAACGTACACCATAGTATGGGTTAGCAACGGCGGTTGCCTGTTGACTTTTATAATGTCCGATTACGCCATCGCGTGTCTTGTCGGTTGTCACTCTTCCTCCAAATGAGTCGTTCCTGATCACACGGTGCCAGGCGAGGTCTACCCCAACGGGCTCTGGGTAGAGTTCAAAAAGCATTTTGTGGATTTCATCCAATCGTTTCATCATTTCGGACTGGGAACCAAATTTGTTCGCGAATAAAAGATCTCCGTCTTTTACCCAACGCCCTTGATGCTTCTGGGCCATTTCATTTTTGCATGGCCCATTGGTTTTGGTTGCTTTTCTGTCCTGGCTAGTGGCAAGAAAAGGAAAACCTGAGAGCAACAGGATAATAATTTTCTTTTTCATTGTTAAAAAGTTTATTGGGGATCGTGTTTAACTGTAATCTTTATGGAACCTGATTTTAGTTTGTACTTGTCTTCGAATTCGGAGTTTGCAAGTGGTTTGGTTCTATTGACCAACATTTCGTCAGCAATTCTTGAAGCTACTTTAACAAGTGTATTGGGGAAATGTGCAACTCTGGTCAGCATTTGTTGATGATATTTTTGTTTGCCATCCATCTTAAATCGGAATTGCATCTTATCCAGTCCGGCGTAGCCGGTTGAACGGTCAGGACCGCTGAATACATTTTGCAACGTCATATTGCTTGCCGTTTCGATAAAAGATCCGATATCATCTTTGATTATTTCACCGGAGATAAATAGTTTATTTAGGTAGGCTAGAAAGTCTACCGAGTACTCGCCCGGTCCGGGTGAATAGCGGTCTAGTCCCTCATCGACATAACGTACTATATCGAATATAACTGAGTCTATACGGTCTCTATCATCACGCTCAAGATGAGGAGTATTTATGAGATTGAAGCTTGTATATGGAAATACCATGAGCAGGTCGGGAGGTCCACGATAGACTCTGGTCTCAATTCTGGGCGGGTTTTCGAAATGGGTAATCTTGGTGCCTCCCAGTGCAGTCAAAGGAATACGAAATGTATGCTCATCCTTGCCATCATAGTCGGTGTTGGTAAGATACAGTTGATAGTTACACTTGTTATGAAATCTTCCAAGACTGACATAGATCTTTTCACTGGTGAGGGCTTCTCCCGTCACGTTCACCATTAATCTATCCAAACCGTATTGCTCCACTTCAAACTTCAATTCAATCCTTAACACAAAGCGATTGAAGGCTTTGATCTTCTTGCGCATCGCAGCGCCGAAATTTGTTATGCCTCTATTAAGGTTTGTATAATGCCTCTCAAAAAGAGAAATCAGGCAGGTATTAAGCGCCTGGCCGTAATCCTTCTGTGACATGTAATCATCCCACCTTTTCTCGATGATATCTCTGTAGCCAGACAACAGGATTTTTGCCCTTTTCGCGTAACTATCATCAACAACTCCTGTATAAAGCTTTTTTTGTTGTTGGAGGAAAAGCAGAGACAGTAACATGGTGTTCATTTGATTTGGCTCTTCCTTGCAGAGTGACTCCAGTATGTCCATCTTATTATCCCAACGTTCAAAGGCTTTATTGACTGCAGCATTCAAGTCCTGTTGCAAAGAAGGAATACCTGAAGCTGCAGCGGAGATATTATGCCAGGCCATGTAAACCTTGACCATTTTCATTGTCAAAAGCAGGTTCAACTCGTATTCTATAAAATACCTCGCCCACCAAATTTGAACATCCATTTCAGGTAAAACAGTTGTACAGGTATAGCAGTCGAAAGTTGGTTCGTATACGTTAAGCGGTGGGTTATCTCCCATCATGTCAATCAATCTTTGATGTAACACTCGCAGTGCATCATTATATTCTGCAAATGGTCCCCCGATAGGGTTTTCGGAATTGGGTTCAACGAATACTGTAAGATCTGCCTGGGTAGGTAGGTCAATAGTATTTTTTGCAATATTCGAATACTGTTTCTCTAACCAGTCAAATTCATCAATATCGCTTTCGATTTGAGGATATTCGAAGAAGCTATTTTTTTCAGCGGCAATAGTTGCAATGTACTTTGCGTTCCATTGTTTCCATTGTGAAAGGGCTCTTACCAGGTTAATTGTTGTGGAATCCTTTCTTTCATCTGGTCGAACTACAACCATATTTCTCACTCTGCTATAGAGAACTACAGATCTTTCGGGTGTAACAAGAACTGAATCGTTCAGTCTTCTTCCAACATACCAAAGCAAACTGTCTTTCGCCTGCGACTTAGTTGGTGCAATGACCGGCTGTTTTAAAGGGATTGGAATTACCGGTGATACGAATTTTGGAAACTTGTCTTTAACCACATAGTTTGAATCGAACTTGTTTTTGCTCAGTGCCGATACGTTGTCAACAAGGTTCAGCATTTTTGCTAAATCTGCCCGTTGCTTTTTCAATTCATCAATCCTTTCCTGGCTTTCCTTGTTTTTTATTGCCTCAGTAATTTGTTGGTCAAAGTCTTCGAGCAGTTTATAAACTTCCTTCTTCGATTCCCGTAATTGTTTTTCCATGTAAGCTTTATCCTGGGCATTTGATGCCAAACAGCAAATGATCAAAAAGAAAAACAGAATTTTTTTCATCGTTATTTGATTGAAAGTTTATTCAGAATACCTTTCTTTGTTGATCCTGCTGCGATCCAGGTCCAACGACTATATATATCCGAAAATTTGGAATCAGGATCCGCAAGCGCATTTCCTTCTTTATTCAGTTGTACGTCGAAGCCGATAAGATTGCCCCAGCGGTCGTAAGCAATAGAGAATTGAGACAAGTCTTTGTCCTCTTCAGTTAAGGGCGGTGTATACCGGGTGATGATTTCATCTTCATTTTCATCCGTGAACAATGATGGACCCGCTGGGCTTCCCATTGGCGGATGTGCCCTGCTTTGCTGTTGTTTCTTACCGCTTTTTGCCTTACCCTTCGGATTCTCTGGTTTTCTTCTTTCAAGCTTTGGGTCTATCTTTTCCGTAAGGGTATTGCAGAAAAGGTAAAATTTGTATTCCCCCGAAGGCTCAACCCATTTTTCAAATTCACATCCGATATCGTTTTTTTTGTGACGACGAACATTTTCTGCACCAGGATTTCGAACCGGAGGAGGGTTGAGTTTACAGAGGTTTCTATACTCTATATCCATTCCATTCGCCTCATCAAAAAGTTTTAAGGCAAATTCATAGCTGGCGTTTTTGAAAAGGTCTCTCCCCTGTGTTTGTAGCTGTCTGCTTATAAACTTATTGGTCATTGTATTGTTGTCCACGGCCTTGGGTGGCGTATCCATTGTAGCATAAAGATGAGTTTTGATCCAATTGGTAAGCTTGGGGGAGGCATCGATAAACAAAGTTTTGATAGCTTGCACGCCTCTATTCCAGATTTCATCTCTCTTCTTCAAATAGGCATTCAAGGTTTGATTGGCTGCGCTGCAATTCTTGTCCTTAATTTGTTGGCGCATATATTTAGACAAACTATCAATTGGTGCCAGCACGCTATCTCGCCAATAATTATGGCATTTGAGAACGATTTCTTCGGGAGTCAGATATTGAAGTTCTTCCGAAGGCGTCGGAGGTTTGCGCCTTAACCCGAGCTGTACCGCAAGATCCTGGAGATCGGAGTGGGCTTTGCCTGATTTGTATCCCGGACTGTTATGCGGGTTTAAGAAAACCTGACTATAGCCGGTATCCATACTTATCCGTTCTCCCCTGTCGTAGAGATCTTGACCTAAAACCCTGTTCTCTTTCACTAATTCTTCCTTAAATTCTGTTACACCATTGAGGAAGCGTCGGAGATTAAGTGCCGGTCCGATATCATCTACATCTGTCTGCAAGTGATCGGGTAGTGAATTAACTAAAGGGATTAATCCAAACGGATCATTCATCATTGGATAATTGAACGGTGGCAAGTCAGAGTACGTAATTTGATATCCCAGATTGGTAAGTTGTGCGTGCTTTTCCGGATCGTAGACCTCTTTGAGCGATGCTTTTAGAGATGCAATTGTTTTTGCCGTTTGTCCGCGCGATTGATGGATCTGTGAAATCGTTTCATTGGCTGTCGAATGTGTGGGATCAAGTAAAGTAGCGCTGTCTAGATATTTATTTGCCTCTTCGAGTTCACCCAGTCCAAACCATGCTTGTCCAAGATTATTATAAATGCTGCTGTTTTTCGGATACAGGTAATTGAGATATTGCAGGATTGGCAATGCGGCGTGTTCTGCACCAAGCATTGTGAGAAATGCTGCATAATTGTTCAGGTTATCGGTATTGCGTATGCTATCCTGGCAAACTTTCCCCATTATGAAAACAGCCTTCTCTGAATGACCAAGCATCCAACAGGAGCTCGCAGCATTACCGATTGCGTCAGTAGAATGAGTTTTGGCTTTCGTGTCATTATAAATCTCTAATGCACCCGCTTTTTCCTTCGGAGGGATCATCCTTTCGACTTCGGTATGAACTTTTCTTACATAAGCTAATATTTCACTTTCCGACATTAGCTTTCTCGGAACCAGGCTAAGCCTCCCTGAATCTCTTTTTGGTACGATAAGTTCTTCTTCTAATGCTGAATCAACCTGTTCCTCGGTCAAGTTCCCAAGGCTTTTACTTACGCCGCCCATCATTTGCAATTGCTTTACTAGTATTTCGCGTTGTCTTTTCAGGTCGCTGATAGATTCGGCGTCTTCTTTATTCTTTATTGCTTCAGCAATTTGCTTGTCAAGTTCCGCAACCTGCTTGTTGATCTCATTGATCGCCTCAGTCATTTGACCCTGCAGGCTGTTCTTATTCGTTTTCGGATTTTGTTTTTTCTCCGGGGGCTGCGCGGTGGTTTGAAGCGCAATGCTGATCAATGAAATGAAAATAATACTGCGCATAATCAGTTTGTTTTTTCTTCGAGCTTTTTCTTTAGCTCATCAACTTGTTGCTTCAAGTCTTTTATGGCATTAATGAGCATGTAGATCATTGCTGAATTATCAACATTTAAATACGTCTCATCATCTTTTTTAAAGCTACTGACCATATACGGTGCCACATCCTTCAACTCCTGTGCAATCACTCCGATGTATTCAGGTTTTGTATCGTATCCTGACTTTTCATTGTAATGAAATCTGATGGGATTGATCTTTAATACTGATGCGAGACCATCTGTATAAGGAACAGCAGCTTCTTTCAATCTTGAATCAGATGTAGCAGTCCACAGCCCGCCGCCAGGTTTAGCAGCCGTACCATTTACTTCGAATAAAGAGCCAGGGGTGTTTGTCCCAATTCCTACAGACCCGGTATTCGTAATACTGATCCGGTTCACGGAACTCGTATAAATATCCAGCCCAAATTGATTTCCTCCAGCTGTTCGTTTTGATGCGATTCCTTCTCCACTCATTGAACCGAATGTAATTCCCGAAGAAAGATTTCCATTGTTGACATTCGCCTGATCAATATTCATCGAGAATTTCACACTCAGATTTTGTTCAGGAATAATAACACCAATCCCAACATTTCCATTTCCTCTAACACGCATGGTCTCATTGAAACCTGTACTGCTGCCATAACCAAAACCAATATCTGCTCCAACATAATCTGTAAATATTTGCATCAGATTCGGTTGAATCCCTACTCCATAATGATTGCCACTATTGCCGAAAAAAGAAACTTTATCACCAAGACTTGATTTAAAATTCAACGGAAACCCCGGATTAGTTTGGCCAATACCAACGTTTACATCGGATATTGCGCTGTTGACTCCATTAACCGAACCAAGGACAAGACAATTACTGCAATCTACCATTGCATTGGATCCAATGGCGGTTGCGTTTGAAAGTCCACCAGTCAGCACATTTGTATTATTTCCTAAACCTGTGTTTTGGGTACCAGTAGTATTGGCAAAAAGTGACACAAATCCCAGAGCTGTGTTCCAGTTTCCTGTTGTATTGGAAAAAAGGGCTCGCCAACCATTTGCTGTATTTTGAATTCCTTCAATATTGGAATAAAGCGCTTCAGATCCGTTGGCTGTATTATAATTCCCAATGGTATTGGAAAAAAGGGCTTGTAATCCATGGGCCGTGTTCCAGGTTCCTGAGGTATTTGCAAATAGTGATCGATATCCACTCGAGGTGTTATAAACTCCCGTTGCATTGGCCCTAAGTGCATCAACACCAATAGCGGTATTATAATCCCCGGTAGTATTGGAATAAAGGGCTTGTAATCCATGGGCCGTATTCCAGCTTCCCGAAGTATTTGACCGCAATGCTTCAAACCCATTAGCTGTATTATAATTACCATTCGAATTCAATAAAAGTGAGTAATTGCCGGAGGCAGTATTGTAGCTACCCTTATTATTTGTGAACAATGATTTCGATCCAATTGCCACATTGTTTGTTGCCTCGAGAGCCTGTGTAGCCCCTGTACCATTATTCATCAGAGCTGCTGCACCAATCGCAACAAGATTGCTCTTGTTTGTATTATAGTAAAGAGCAAATGCTCCTACTGCGACACTCGAATCGCCAGTAATGTTGCTGGCTAAAGCTCCGCCACCATTAGCTGTATTATTATTGCCGGTGGTGTTCGAGTTCAAAGATTGAACTCCAACTGCGACATTGGTATAACCGGTTGTATTGACTTGCAACGAAGTAGCTCCCACAGCGGTGTTTTCAAATCCAGTATTGTTTTGTACCAACGAATTCGAACCAATTGCAGTATTATAATAACCGGTTGTGTTAGCGAATAGCGCATTAGTGCCCATGCCGATATTTGAAACACCAGTTGTATTATTAAAGCCGCTGCTAAGCCCCCAGAAGATATTTCCATTGGTTGCCAGTAAACCCACATCGGAAAAATTTATCTTGAATCGCAAACCGGTATTATCATTAGTGCCGATATAATTTGTCGACGGATTCGTACCTATGTTGCCACCTAACAGCCAACTCGTGGAGGACGCAGCAAGATTTATCCAGGAACTGCCATTATAAAACCAGAAACTATTTGTTGTATTATCAAAGACTAACAAACCGCTGGCAGGGGAGGAGATAGATACTCTCTGCATACTGCTCATCCTGGGTATCAACAATCCTTTATTGTTGCTACTGATATCCAGTTGCGCGCTCGCATGCGGCAATGCTCCGGTTGAATTGATTGACACATTTTGCTGGGCAATGCTATGCTGTATTAAACAACCAGCCAATATGACTAGGATGATTTTTTGCATGAGCAGCATTATATTTTTAAGAATTCCACTCGTCGATTATTCGCTTTCGCTGCAGGAGTAGTTTCTTTATCTATTGGTTCGCTCTCGCCTTTGCCATCGGTCTCCATTCTTTCTTCATCAATACCGAATTCCTTTGCAAGTGCTGCTTTCACCGAAGCCGCTCTGCGTTTAGATAGGTCAAGATTATTTGCATCACTTCCATCACCATCGGTATGGCCTACGATCTTCACTTTGACATCACCATTTTCTTTCAACACATTTGCCATTTCCTTCAGGGTTCCGTATGATTCTGGTTTTATGTTTGCACTGTTTACATCGAAAAGGATTCCGTGCGTCACCCATTTGTTTTGCGTAAGGAATTTATTGCGGGTGTCTGGTGCACCTACAGCGAGGCGAAAGTTGCTGAAGTAAAGCGGAACAGTTGCATCTGCATACACGACATAAATAACAATCGCATTGAGTTTTGCATCCTTGGAAATTCCTTTCGGTATATCCCAGATCTTTTCCTGGTTTGCATATAACCGTATCCTTTCTTTTTGCCTCCATATGGATATATGTGCTGGACTGGCCTGCACCGTAAACAAGTCCGAACCCACCTGATTGGCAGCATCAGATGTTGAATTCTTCCTGTTACTATAGCTCGAGGAACCATCTGTTGGAGGTCCTTTAGAAGTGGGAGTGTAAAATTCAAAGGCAATATTGTTAGGTCCCAGGGTCCAGTTTTGTGGTCGTGATACATCATCCAATTCAACCAACACAATTTTAAAAGATGCACCTGCGAAAGGCAAACCATGAAGAACATCCAATTCCAGGGTAAAGTCTTCCGGATAAGTTTCTGTAAACTCCGGCACGAATACTCCCGGTTTGGTTAACAGGAGCCACTTTCCGGGCTTTCCTTCTATGGTTACGATCTCCGCGGCTCCCGTGGTATTCCATCCTGCAGGAAAATCGCCAATACTGCCGGTTGAATAATCCTCGTATCCGATCACCTTTTCTCCTGGGGTAAAATCATATTTACTATAGGCCTTGAAACTTACCGGCGCAGGTTGAACGGTGTCGGATTTGTTCGAGCCCTCTCTATTATTTTGTATGGTAGAATCAGTCTTGGGCTTGTTGTCTTTCTTAGTCAGTACCTCTCCCGCTTTTTGTTTGCTGCGATTAATAACACCACCCAATTGCGAGTGAACCGCGATGACTGCCATTGCAAAAATGGCGGCCATGAAAATTTTTTTCATACCTGTTGTTTTAAAATGAAATCTTGGAATTGAAATTAGAATCGTGAGGAAGGCAAAACAATAGAAATAAAATCAAAAACACCTATGACGAATGTTATAGAACAGAAAGTTTAGTCGCGTTCGAAATACTTGTTTACTGCTTCGGTTCGGTTTTGAACGTGCAGCTTCTCGTAGATATTATGAATATGTTGGCGCACGGTGCCGTGCACAATATTCAGGCGTTCGGCGATTTCTTTATACAAGAGTCCATCGGCTAGCAATTGAAGGACTTCATTTTCGCGGTCAGTCAATATTTTTTTTCGGGTAACCGTTTTTTCAGTCATGAATATATTCAACAACTTCCGGGCAATATTGCTGCTCATTGGTGATCCACCCTGGCTCAGTTCTTTAATACTCTCCAGTATGCGTTCTGGCTTGGTGCGTTTCAAAAGATAACCAGTCGCTCCCGCTTGCAATGCGAGCAATACTTTGTCATCATTCTCATAAACAGTGAACATCATAAACTGTGTATCGGGACATTCACTTTTCAGTTGACGAATGCAATCAATACCACTCATTCCAGGCAGATTGATATCCATTATTACAATGTCAGCCTTAATTGATGGAAGATGGGTCACAGCCGATTCCGCATTCTCGAAGTAATCAAGCATTAATAGCTCTTTATCTGACCTGATTAGCTCAGATAATCCCTCTCTGATTTCAGGGAGGTCTTCAACTATCGATACCCTTATCGGCATGAGCATTCAAATTAGCCATTACAGCTGCCGAAAACAATAGTACAAACGTCATAGAAGCAAAGGAATCTCAAGCAAAACCTTTGTTCCTCTATCATTTACAATCGCGGCACTGCCATTTATTTCTTTCATTCTTTCATAGATATTCGTTACTCCATTACTATAGGGACGGCGATTTTCCAGGTCAATACCTTTTCCATTGTCATGTATTATGATTTGGATCTTGCCGTTTAATTCTACTGAAAAATATACAGATGATGCATTCGCATGCTTTACTACATTATGCAGGCATTCTTTAACAGTAAGAAAGATATTCCTGCGCATTTCACCGGGAATAAAGGTTGCCGGCAAATGCATTGGTGTACTGGCATCACATTTAATCTCATGGTTCGCCAGGTATTCAACAGCATATGCCCTTGTATATGCCACGAGGTCAGCAAGCGTATCATTCTTTTCATTCAGGGCCCAGACAATTTCTCCCATTTTCTCCGTCATTTCATCTGAGTATCCTGTGATTTTCTCCAACGCAGTTTGTATGCTTTCATCCTTTGGGTCTTTGTTGCGGAGAGATTGACTTAGAAATTTAATTCTCGATAAACCCGCACCCAGGTCATCGTGCATATCAGTTGCAATTCTTGTTCTTTCTTTTTCTATCGCCTGCAGTTTTTCAAATTCCCTTTTTTGTTTTTTGATCCTTTCCCGGAAATACAGTCTGAATGCTACCGATCCAAAGGCAGCGATCAGAACAAGCAAAATAGTCCGGAACCAAATCGTTTGCCAGAATGTTTTTGCAATATGCACTTCAAGTATCTTCTCATGTAAGCTCAGCTTCCCTCCAGGATCCATCACACGAAGATTGAGCGTATAATCTCCAGGTGGAATCCGGCTGTATCGTATTGAGCGCGTATTTGCCGATTTTATCCAACCCTCGTCATACCCTTCGAGCTTGTACTCGAACCGATAATCAGCGATATGCTGGAACGCGATTGCTGAAAAGTCTAAAGAAAATGTATTTTGTCCGGGTGAAAGGTTGATCTTTTTTGTTTCATTTGCGCCCGGACCTGAACTGACCAAAATATCGTTAATATAAATACTGTTCAGCTGTGCCCTTGGAACTACTACAAATTGTTGAAACTGGCCGGGATAGAATGATACCAGGCCTTTTGAAGTTCCCGCAACACACATTTGCTCTTGAGTAAAGGCAATTGCAGACAGGTTAAATTCATTTGAAGGAAGGCCGTCTTCCACCGTTAATGTTCTTCCCGTACTGTTTTTTTCATCAAAAACATACAATCCTTTTTCCCCAAATATCCAAAGCAGGCTATTTTTCTTATATACAATTCTGATGTTCGAAAAAGATAAACGATTATTGATCTCAGACTTCTTAAGGATGAAATCATTGGAGCTGATCTCGTAAAGTCCCGCTGTGGTCGCGATCCATGTCAGTTTCTTTTCTTCATCAAAATAGAAATGGTTGATATCCGGGGTTATGTCCAACTGCTTAACGAGCGCGTACCCACTATCTCCTCCAACAGGTTTTAAAACATAAAGCAATTCACTCATCGATTTTACATAAAGAAAACCATCTCCATCCTGGAATAAACGCCGGAATCCAAAAAAATGTCCCTGATTTAAAGAGCTAAACGGTCTTACTATTGGACCAGATTTCTCCTGCGTAACCCGATACAATCCGCTGAATGTAGAAAATATGACCGAACCGTCTTTCAGTTTGATCAAATCGTTGATCCAGATACTTCCCATCAATTCCTCGGAGAATAACGGATAAGGTATTGATCGCGCACGATTCGTTTTTATGTCGTATAGCAATAAGCCCTTATTCGTTGCAAACCACATCTGGCCTTTATCATTCTCAAAAACAAACTTGTTGATATAGTCACCGAATTTTGCTCCGTTTTCTAATTCAGTATAAATCCTTTTTTTAAAATTCAAATCTTTATCAAGGACCATAAACCCCCCAATACTTGCAAACGTGCACCAGAAATTATTTTCGCTGTCCACCGCAATTCCGGTAACATTAGTTTCATGTTCCCAGGGTTCGACGTCATTCTTCGATATATGTTTATTGAAGAACGCGCTCCGGACATGCGCATAACTGGCACCACCTCCAAAGCTTCCACACCAGACGTTTCCCATCCGGTCAAAATACAACGACACTATATTATTACTGCAAATGCTCAACGGATCGGTTCTGTCAAACCTGAAATTGTCGAGAAATAGATTTGTCTTCGTGTCGAAGGTGTAAACACCTCCCGGACCTGTTGCAACCCACAATTCTCCATTAGGTGCAATCGCCGAGTAACGTAACTCTTTAATAATTGATTGCTGATTATTATAAGCCTTGTAGTTACCCGTGACTGGATTCAATCTTACAAGGCCTTCATTGGCTGAAATCCAGACGGTGGAATCATTTTGCTGAAGTACATGTAAAACGCCAAAACCCGGTTCTCCTTTACCGGTAAAATAGGTATGCTGATCTCTCAATTTTCCATTCTCGAAGCGCTGATGAATGGTGCCTTTGTCGTAACAGGACCAGATATCTGCAGTGCCCGGCTTGCTTCCTTTGTAAAAGCTTGCATGAACAGCGTTCAATTCTGAAATAAGTTCAGTTTTCTTCGATACTGTGTTTAGTGACCGGACAGTTCTTGTTCTAGTATCCAAAAACCATAATTCATTTGCAGCGTTGAATCCTAACAAGACGCAATAGGTCGTATCTTTTTTGCCTCCCGGCCGGTCTACCGCAAAATGGGTAAAATTATTAGAGCCGCGATTATAGCGATTAATTCCGTTTTCGTTGCCGATCCATATCTGTTGGGAAGAATCTTCAAGAATAGAAGTAATAAATGTCCCGGCTATTGATAAGCTATCTTTTTCTATGTTCAGGAAATTAGTCGTTTTCGTGCCATCGAAAAGCGTAAGGCCATTATGTGTTCCAATCCACATATACCCGCGACCATCCTGCAAAAAATGGTAAACCTCATTCTGAGCAAGCCCTTCCTGCACATTCAGATGTTTGAAATTGTATTTGGCATTAACCGGTTGCGCTTTTGAATCAGTGAAGATTAAAATAAGAAACAAGAGTAACCAGGTATGACCTGATTTGGAGATCATATGGGAAATTTGGTCTCCTAAAATAGCTAATTACAATTCAATCCCAATTTTTTTCATCAATAATGATGCATTCATGCTTTGGCAAATGCCCTTCTTTAGTTTATAATCGAAGTAGAGCTCCTCTCCAGATACCTGCACGTCGAAGTGGAAATTATGCAGCCTGTTAGGAAATTCATCTGCAAGTTTGGTGAGTTCAAGATCATGGGTGGCAATCAATCCTACTGCATTATGTTTTACCAATTGCCGGATCAATGCTTTTGAGCCGGCTTGCCGGTCTGCTGAATTCGTACCACGCAAAATTTCATCCAGCAATAGATAGACTTTCTCTTCCCGATAAACTGCTTCAATAACTTCCTTGAGTTTTTTCAACTCAGCATAAAACGTGGATGTATTTTCTTCAAGATTATCATTTACTCTCATACAACTGATCGCCTTCATGTTTGAAACACGAAAAGATTCCGCGCAAACAGGGGATCCCATCATGGCCAGAACAATATTCACTCCAATGCTTCTTAAGAAAGTACTTTTTCCTGCCATATTTGAACCGGTAATCAAACTCAAACCTGGATTGTCTTCAGTCGAAAAGGAATTTGGAACGCATTTCTTTTTTGGAATTAAAGGATGACCCAAATTTTCAGCTACAACCAATCCATGTTTTTCATCCAGAGTTGGAAATGCCCAGCCAGGATTATTGAAGGATAAATTTGCAAGTGATGAAATTGATTCTATTTCTGCCAGGGTTTCAAACCATTCCCCGATATTCTGCTTATTATCTTTTTTCCATTTCTCTAAGGCTAATACCTGTTGCAGGTCCCAAAAAAAGAATGTATTAAGTGGAAGGAATACCACGGGATTTAGTCTTATATCCAATCTTTCCAGAATATTCTTTAATTTTTTAATAGTCCCGGATGTGTCAATTCTCCCTTTGAAATAATTTGATTTCAGGTCGATGAATAGTTTGCTTTTGTAATTAGCCTTTTCAATCCATTGAACACTGGAAGAAAGGGTTTGAAGCTCAGGTGCAATCTTGTTTACTTTATTATGTTCTGGTATTACTAATCGTGTAACTGAAAAGGATACAACCATCATCAATACGATGAGCATGAGAAATCCCTGGATAGAGATTATTCCTGCAATACTCAGTCCCAGAATTGTGAAACTGATGATGGGAAGAACAAATCTTAAAACAGTCCAATGCGCCTTGTCTAGAAAACGAAAACGCTCTCTCAGCCAGCGTTCGATCTGTTCCTGTGTGTTTGAAGTTATTGGTCTTGCTATTCCGTAGGATTGGAGTTGTTGTCTCCACTCACATTCAGGTGCCAGTTCTTTTATCAATTCCTGCCTTTGTCTGATGGTTTCACTTGGAGAAGGATTCAAAAACCAGCTTGCTATAAGTTTCTTGCCTTGTTCTGAATTACAACGATTGATGAATTGGAACAAGGACGCGCGTCCGAAAATATCCAGGTCGTTTGCGTATTCATGATTGGCAGGCTTGAATTCTTCACCGTCTGGCAGGTGAGTGAAATTATGATGGAGGACCATGGTCTCCGATTCATTGATCGTGACGAGCCGTTCTAAATTTTTTATTTCATCGTCAATGACTGCATGTTTTTTTACCAGGAATAAGAAAATACCAATAAAACAGGCTGGGATGATGTAATAGAACCATGAACCTTCCGAAATGCTCCACCATAGGCCCAGGACAACGAAAACAAAACCAACTAACCTTAACCATCCAAAAATTGAACTTTGTTTTTCCAGGATCCTGAGTTTCTGATTAAGTAATTCGACTTGTTGTTGATATGCCTTTAACGGACTTGTCATTTATCAGGATTTTATATATCGATTCTTGTGTACCACCGGCGTTGTGTCGGTTATACGCTTAAAGATATCCCGAAAAGCCCTATTGGGGAAAGATATCGACCCAAGCCTTGCAAAGTTGAAAACCAATCCTCGAAAAGTAAATATTAGAATTTTCAGACTAGCCTGGTATCAAAGTGTTGCCCGGTGATTGAGCCTGAAGTTTTCGGGATTTGTCTTATATAGTCGCCTAAATAGTTTTCCAAAGGAAGTTGCATCGGAATATCCCAGGTCATTACAAATGCTGGAAATTGATTCGTCGCTGTTGAGCAGGCGCAATCGGGCTTCCTCCATTCTTTTCTTTATTAAATACTGAATGGGAGTGATCTTGAAATGGATCTTGAATTGACGTATAAAGTATTCTCTGTTCAAACAAGCTATGGTAGAAATGCGATCAAGATCTAAATCCTCATTGAAGCAGGAGTCAATAAAGTCTTTGGCGTTGTAAAGTCGCCTGTACAGTTCCATTTGTGTTGAAACCTTTTTCTTCCGAACAGAACCGATCTCATCGCTTACGATCTTATTCAATTTAAGAAGTGCCTGCAATAATTCAACGAATAACTCTTCTATTTCATCATTCCTTTCGTTGACTTCGTGCACATGATCATATATCTTTTTTGCAATAGGGTAAACATGGTTTTCTCGCGGGTACAATCTTTCCATCACCCTGAGGGTATCAACTTTGCAAATACCTTCCAACAGATCCTCCTGTTTTGAGATTGATCCCGATAGTACTGACTGCGTGAAGCCCTCAGCAAAATTCAAAGTAAATGATTCAACTTCTGCGGGTGAATCAATATAACTGGAATATTCTGTGTCGCGATTCAATACCAGGAACCTTGAATTATCCACGCTGTAGCTGCAGTGATCTGTTTCATAGAATTCCTTACCTCGCGTTACGAACTTTAGTGAGAGACATCCCCAGTGTTTGTCATAAAAAACGGATTTCGATCTCGCACAGATGATCATATTTTTTTCCCTGAACTGTTGATTATACCTGTCCATATTAAATCCCGGCGCTTTGAAGTCTGGGAAATTAGACATCAGGCTAACCGGGTTTTGCGATCTCATGAATTAAATTTAGACAATGCATTCATAAAAACTTAAGGTTCTTGATGGGTGGGTGCCGTTCACGTATAATTTATGAAAAAGTCAATTTTCACCTATTAGGTTTGCTCTGCAT
Organism: uncultured Chitinophagaceae bacterium; assembly: GCA_963728145.1. GTDB lineage: Bacteria > Bacteroidota > Bacteroidia > Chitinophagales > Chitinophagaceae > CAVSJA01. The sequence continues at coordinate 832,441 of CAVSJA010000002.1, forward strand.
CCTGGTCTTTTGTTCTAAACTTCCTGTATGAGCAACTCATCAATGTCCTTACTAATTGCCTTTGTTCTTTCTTGCCTTTCTGGCCTTGGTCAGGCACCTCAAGCTTCACAGTCGCCTCTTCAACGAGCGGCGGATTCCCTCTTCTTCAACCAGAAGTATTCGATGGCTTTGGAAAAGTATAAGGAGTTTCTTGCGTCAAACTCAACCCCTCCATTGCATGTTTATGCGCGTATTGCTTTCTGCAACCATTACATCGGAAATTATAAGGAGGCAAGGAGAATGTATGATACTGTGTTGAAGAAGCAACCTCCGGCACCATTAAAACCGCAATTATACTCCCGAATGGCAATGACTTACGCGATGACCAGCGAAAAGGAAAAAGCCCTGACTTATCTCGATAGTGCAGCCAACAATGGCTACTTCAATGCTTTTGAAATGGAGAACTTCAGGGATTACGATAATATAAGAAAGGATACACGTTTCAAAGGAATATATGATCGTGTGATAAATAACGCATATCCGTGCAAGACAAGACCCGAGGCACGGCAGTTTGATTTTTGGATCGGGGATTGGGAAGTATATAATAACCTTTATCCAAATCATCGCGTTGGAACCAGTAAGATCGAAAGCATTTCTGGTGGGTGCAGCATTCTCGAAAATTGGGAAGCCTTTCAAACATCCAACTCAGGGAAAAGTCAGAATTGGTATGATGCCAATACAAAAAAATGGACACAGCTATGGGTGGGTTCCGGAGGAGGGGCTCAGTATTTCACTGATGGCGAATACAGAGATGGAGCGATGCGGTTTAAATATAGCCTGCCATCACAAGGTGGTGGAATGGCTACGGGTAACTTCATTTTTTACAACCTCGCTCCGGATAAAGTTCGACAATACAATGAAGTCTCTAATGACGGGGGCAAAACTTTTCAAGTGGTTTATGATTTTATTTATATCAGGAAAAAATAGGTTATGCGCCATTTGTATATATTGAAAAACATTTTTATTATTTGTGTGATGATGGTCGCGGCGGGATGTGGTTCATCACAGAACGTGGACTCAATATCTGAAGAAAATCAGCGACAAATCCTTCTTGATATGAAGAACTATCGAGATGCCTGGCTTCGCAACGATACCACCACTATTATGAATTTGGTGAGTCCCGATTTGATTCTTTATATGCCCAATACCAACGGGAAACCCAAGGCAGGTAAGGATTCCATTCGGGCATTCTGGTTCCCTAAAACCGATCTTACCTATCCGATAACTGAATATGAGGTAAACAATGAAAAGCTGGAAGGAAATGGAAATCTTTGTATTTATTCCGGAATTTCCAAATTGTCCTGGTACGTCTTGAAAGGAACTGTTCGGTCTGATTCTACGACAGTTGTTTCAGAATTCTTGAATATCCTGAGAAAGGAAGACGGTCAATGGAAGCTTTTCCGGGTAATGTATAATGTAAAAGATCACGACTACAAGTAAAACTGAGCGTTAGCTGATTCACTGGATCTGAACGCGTACCGGGTTGCTATAAATTCCCCACTTTGCTGATTTCGATTGATTATAATGAGGAAACTTGTTAATAATTAATTCACCATTTTTTGGTATTGCCAGTATCTACTTCCGTTAGATTTGCTGTTGCCAAAAACTGCTATCATGAGAAAGCTCTACACCTTATCACTATTAGTTCTTTTCATTTTCATGGCTTCGAATAGTTTTACCCAGGTAACTCTTTCCGGAACCAGTTATTCAGAAAACTTCGATGGGATTTCATCTGGCCTCCCTGCAGGCTTTACAGTACGAACCGGGGCAAATCCTACGGGGTTGGGAACTGCGCAATCATTAACTACTGCTGCAACCGCATGGAACAATACGGCAGGCGCATTTAAGAATTTTGCTTCCGCGGACGGTCTGATTTCCAGCAACACATCTGCTGAGCAAGCCGCAAGTGCTGACAGAGCATTGGGGGTTCGTCAAAGCGGAACATTCGGTGATCCGGGAGCGGCCTTCACATTTCAAATTGCCAATACTGTTGGGCTAACCGATTTCCAACTAGGTTTCAAAATTCAATCACTTGATATTGCATCTCCCAGAACTACAGTTTGGCTGGTTCAATATGGCTTTGGCACATCGCCCACGACTTTCACGACAATTGCCTCATCACCGCCGTCCATAACAACGGGCAACTTAACATTTACAAACACTTCGGTATTCGTGAACTTCGGAGCGGTACTGGACAATCAATCACAAAATGTATGGATTCGCGTGATCACGCTTGCCGCAAGTACAGGTAGTGGCAACAGGGCTTCCTCGGCCATTGATGATTTTTCCCTTACTTATTCATCCGGTGGTGTTCCTAATCCTTCGATTAGTGTAGATCCTACTTCCCTTTCGGGTTTTGGTACATCCGTTGGCACAGCTTCAGCTTCTCAAAGCGTATCCGTTAGCGGAGCCAACCTGACAACTGATATAACCGTTACTCCAACCAGTCCTTATGAAGTGTCACTCGATAATTCATCCTTTTTTCCATCATTAACAATTATTCAAACTGGAGGCGCGGTTAGTAATACACCGGTGTTCGTTCGAATTAGCTCTTCGGCTGCGCAAGGCCTGGCAAATGGAACGATCACACTCACTTCAGGAATTGCGACCAATTCAGTTTCATTATCCGGAGCGGTAGTCGGATTGATCAATCTTTCTGCCTCTCCCTATGTTCAGAATTTCAATGCGATCGCCAGTGGATTACCAGTGGGCATTACCGTTAGGACCGGGGCAACAGTATCTGGTTTGGGAACGGAAGCGGCTTATGCGACCTCACACTCATCCTGGAATAATACAGGAGGCGGATTTAAGAATTTTGCTTCCGGCAATAATGATCAGGGCGTTGCACAAAGCACTGCAACTGACAGGGCGATTGGAGTTCGCCAGGTGACAGCTACTGATCAAGGCGTGGCCTTTGTATTTCAAATCGCCAATACTTCAGGTAAGATCAATTTCACCCTTGACTTTAATTTACAATCACTCGATGCAAGCAGTCCAAGAATTACCACATGGCGCGTTGAATATGGCCTTGGGGTAAATCCTTCAAGCTTTATTATTCCAACTGCAACCGGCACGCTCACAACAGGCGGAAACACTTTCGCCAATAATCCAATTCATGTGAATTTTGGAAATGCCTTGGATAATCAATCAGGAATAATTACAATAAGAATTGTTACATTAACTCCTACTTCGGGTTCAGGTAACAGGCCCAGTACAGGCATTGATGATTTCACTCTTTCATGGGAAGATCCAACGGCGAAGACCATCACTTTGGATGCGACAGCCATAAATTTCCCATTAACAAACATCAATTCCAGCAATACAGTAACTTATAAAATAGTAAGCCAGACAAATCTGGATCAACCTATAAGCATTATAACAACGAGTCCGTACACTATTTCTACAGACAATTTAATTTTTGTAAGCAACTTATCGGTTGCACCGGCAGAAGCGTTTGACAAAACGATCTATGTAAAATTTTCGCCGCTCACTACCGGTGTATTCCCCGGAACTATTACACACAATAGCGAGGGAGCTCCATCAAAGATCATTAATCTAACAGGGGAGGCCGTAGATCCTAATGCCCTTACGTTTGATTTCAATAGCTGTACTGTATCTGGTAATCCCGGTTCTGGATTCTTATCAATTAATCTAACAGGCGCGCAGAAATGGAGTTGTAGTCAATTTGGAAGAAATGGAACAAACGGAATAGGTATAAACGGATTCGCTGCTGGAGCAGCACAAACAGTTGATGCATGGCTGATATCACCAGCCTTGAACTTAAATAGCATTGTAAATATTCCTGTGCTTAGTTTTTACAGCCGTGGCGAATTCACAGGTCCGAAACTTCAGTTGTATGTTTCTACCACATATGACGGAAGTCAGTACACCTAATCTCGCAGACTGGACGGAACTAAATGGAAACTTCCCAACACCACCGGGTTCTGCAACAACCACATGGACCCTTTCTGACAATATTGATCTTTCTGCATATAAGTCGGCACCCCAGGTATACATTGCTTTCAGATATACATCTTCACCAGCATTAAATGCTGCACGATGGACCCTGGATGATATTGCGGTCACGGATCAATCCACTTTGTTAACGGTAAGTCCATTGCAGTTAGAATTTGGAGAAGTTTCTGTTGGCAGTAATTCCGCAAGCCAGCCAGTAAGTTTCAGAGCGATTGGAAGTTCCGATTTGTCAGTGATACCTCCAGCTGGTTATCAGATTTCCGCAGATAATACTTCATTTACAACAAACGCAATTGTAATTGATCAAACAACTGCCGAAGCAGGTACAACATTGTATATTAGGTTTTCACCAATTGCGAAGGCGCTCAAGGTCGAAGGAAATCTGAATGTGACTGCTGAGGGTTTGGATAAGGACGTAGTTGCATTAACGGGTTCTTCATTTCCTAAAGTCCGAAACTTTTGATGTCGCATGTTATAATATCTCATTCTTTGGTGCAAATTCGACTAACAGTGCCACACCCGAAGAGATCGCAACTCAAATAGCGAATATCTCCACGGTCATGCAAAAATTGAATATGGATGTTGTAGGTATCGAAGAAATGTCTAGTGATGCCGCGCTAGCTCAATTACTGACGACATTGCCCGGTTATTCTTCTGTTGTGTCACACCGTTGGTCATATTCCTTCGAACCGCCGGATCCGGAATTTCCTCCTCAGAAGATTGGATTTATTTATAATACTGCAACGATGAGCTTATCAACTGATGAACCTCCCCGGGTTATGTTTGAAAGCATGTATGATAGTGCCAGGCTGAATCTCCCGGGTCATCGTCTTACTGATTACCCGACAGGTACTCCTTCCAGTTTCTGGGCATCAGGTAGATTACCATTCATAGCAACCTTTAATGCCACAATTGATGGTATAATGCGAAAAATCAGGATTGTTGTCATTCATGCCAAGTCAGGTGGTGACGCGGACGGATATACTAGAAGACAATATGATGTTAAGGTATTGAAGGATTCGCTGGATGCTTATTATTCGAATGACAGGGTGATCCTCATCGGCGACTATAACGATCGGGTTGTTACTTCGATTCATATCGGTCATCCATCATCTTATCTTCCATTTGTGAATGATATTGTGAACTATGATATCCTGACCAAGGCATTGGATGCAGCAGGAAAAACAAGTTTTCCTGGGAGTACGGGCATGATTGATCATATTACGATTTCAAACGATCTCGTTAATGAGTATATCAGCAACTCCACCAACACAGAAGATCCAAGAACTTATATCCCGAATTACAATGCCACAACTGCATCGGACCATTTACCGGTATTCAGCCGTTTTGAATTCTGCAAATTGACTCGCCCTGCGAATATTACGGTATCTAATTCCGAAGGGCAATGTGGTGCAATAGTGAATTTCAATTTGTCGCAATCAATGACATGTGGAATTGTGAGCGCTAGTCCTGTATCTGGTTCATTCTTCCCCGTTGGAACGACAACCGTGCATTTAAGTTCAGGTTCAGGCGACACCAGTTCCTTTACCATAACGGTTACGGACAATGAAAATCCAGTTATCAGTTCCTGTCCTGTTGTAACTCCATTCTGTCTTAGTTCAAATGGCAGTTATACAATACCAACTATTTCAGGAACGGATAATTGCAGTACTATTTCATACAGCTATGTAATTAGTGGCGCCACCACAAGATCAGGCAATACAAACAATGCCAGTGGAATTTTCGAAATTGGTACCAGCATAATTACATGGACAGTAAAGGACGCTAACAATAATTCAGTTAGCTGTCAAACAACTGTTGTTGTGAATCCTAATTTAATAGTTAATATCCCGGATGCATTTGCTTTACCATCGGGAACCCTTGCTAATACTGTATATATAGGTTACACTCCGGCTTCTTCAATCAAACTTGTGTCGAACGTTACTGGTGGCAGTGGTCCGTACCAGTATTTGTGGTCTAATGGAACTACGAGTTCCTTAATTACTGTTAGCCCTACAGTTAATACCAATTATTCATTGACTGTAACTGATGCAAATGGTTGTCAGGGTTCTGATGTCACATCCATTTCGGTAAAAGATGTAAGAGCTGGAAATAATAAAGTGTATGTATGTCACAAACCTGGCACACATAGTAATACGCTAGCTGTACACACATCCGATGTTTCAAATCATTTGAGTCATGGAGATATGCTGGGAACCTGTCAACAAAATCCTCCAGCCACACCATTAACTGTAACCGCAAGTCCAAATCCGTCAAACAATCATTTTGCACTAACTATCAAAGGAGGAAACGTGTCGGAAAAACTAAAACTTAAGGTAACTGATCTCTTTGGAAGAAATGTTGAACAAAGAGAAGGGCTATCAACAAATATCACTTTGACGATCGGAGGTAATTATCGTCCGGGTCTCTATTTTGTTAAGGTAACACAGGGAAATGAAGCAAAGGCGATCACAGTGATAAAGCTACCGTAAGATTGAAATTTCGTTTGATGAAGGCTGTCTAAAAATTAGACAGCCTTTATTTTTTCTTTTTCCGGAATAATAAGCCGATATCATTCCAGCTCATTGCAATAATGGCAATAACACAAACCGACAGAATACCAATTACAAATGCCATTTTTATCTTTTAAAAAAAATTAACCCGGAAGCTAATGACCCTTATCCCCATTTAAAACCTGAAGTACGGCCTCATGTGAAGACCGTACTTCGGTAATTAACTTTTAATGGTGATCATTGCCTTTATTTCCATGATGGTCTCTATCCTTTAAGAATTCCACTCTTCTATCAATATTCCGCGCAATTTTTCTTCCCATTTGTGCGCCTCTCTCACAGGAAATGGTGTAATGAATACCCGCATATACACGGGAATTACTAATTTCCTGTGTTAGTCCGCGAAAAGAACTAAAGGACCTGGGCGCCATACCCAGAAAGTCGTAGCTATGATTGGTAAATTGATAATGATCTCCGAATAGATCGCTGAGCACCTCTTCAAAAGTACCTGCAAGGGTGGAATGGCCGGAAGGGAAATCCGGGAAGCCTGGCGTGCCAAACAGTGCATTCCACGAAGGATATCCCAATACTTCTCTTATATATTTTATCGGACGCTCCTGGTTATATTGATATTTCACTTTCCAACAACCTATACCTGCATCTATAAGGGCAATGCTTAGTTTGGCAAAAGCCATAGCAGTAAAATCAAGTCGTGGTTGTTCTTGCACCAATACTTGTTTAAAAATCGAAAGATAATGACCCCCGCCATAGCCGGGATTATCACGGTAGTATAACCCTATGGCTGTTTGTTCCGGCGTGAGCACCTGGGAAATATCATATACTTCTTTTACCATTTTATAATAATCTGAAGAAGGATTAGTTGAATAAGTTGGCGGAGCTTGAGGAGCCGACCCATTCAGGCTACCGGTCACTAGTAGACGGTTGTTTCCCCAATAAGGGCCAAAAGCCGGTGCAAATGCAGGAGGTGTAGGTGCCCAAAGTCCTGGGCCAACAGGCGGTGTATACGGAGCATTCGCATTTGCAGCTCCGTCAGTTGTTGACCAGTTGAAAACGAGCAGGGCTACAGCTTTACCAAAATCCACGGATCGTTGGAAGACTTCATTATTACATTCATTTTGATAAGCAGCATTCAATGCATTCTCCAATGAATCTATGGATGCTTTATTGGCAACCGAAGTATTGGGTAAAAAATTACGAATCATTGCCGCCATCGCAGCATTTCCAGAAGCCGCCCAATGGTAAGTCCGTCCCCGCTGCGTTTCTGGCATATCAGGCATATTGGCTAATTGCCTCGATAAGCTCTTATAAGCAGGCATCCCCGGCAGCACCGATTCATACAATGCAATAGCGCTATATCCATAATACCGCTGCGGAGGCAAGCCGCCAATGGGTGTGGCGTTGGTACGGTAAAGACGCAAATGCATATCCATCCATTTCAAAGCCACTTCAGATGAATAGGTCTTTGTTTGTTTCGAATGACCATGCCCATTTTTTCCTGATAGAATCTCTTCCGAATCGGGTGGTGGTTTAATTTCTTTCTGGCATGAAAGAGCGAATAAAGACATTGCTGCAAACAGTAAAACTGCGAATTGATTTTTCTTTCTCATAAATTATGTTTTAATGCCCGCCTGAGGGCTGACCGGGATTTATAAAATAGGTGGTTAAACTATAGGAGATTAATTGCCCAATGGCATCAACTATTATATTGACAAGAATTGAAACAAACTACCGGTAACTGAATCAAACAATGGAAATTTCGGGATGGGATCTAAGGTTTGAAAGTATGTTATGAGTAATGACTACGGCAGATCATAGATTGAGTCACTACCGTACCTGGTATTGATGACAATCGCTAGTAAGCACAACAGCCGAAGTCAGGGCATCAATCACCTGGAAATGAATGTCAAATTTTGATCCTGATGCTGCAGCCGTCACATCTCTCCATAGTGCTGCAGTTCCTTTGCCATTTTTGTCTGTTAGGATAGACTGTGGCACCAATCCCTTACCAAGTGTAAGCCATGTCGTGCTTGTACAATTACCGTCAACTTCATTGACAGCATCGACGGCCCTTTGCAACAAGTATTCACGGTTCGGTTCAAGACGTTGTACCCAGATGTCAAGGGTAATAATTTTTGCAGGATCAGGATCCTGGCGAAACTTAATAAACCCATGCTGGGCGCCTTTGTAGTGAAGGGAAACATTCAAATCATAAAGAGAATTTTCGCTCTCTTTCTCGCAGGAAAAATTGATTCCAGCGAGGATTGCCAATATTGAAAAGGTGCCGATGATTTGTTTTCTCATAAAAAAATGTTGAATTAGTTAATAAATTTGTTTAGCAAATAAATTGCGATTCATAGCGGCCAGCTCAGCTTTGGCATAGGCTGCGGGGGCAAGACTAATTGCGCCTTTGAACCAACTATTATTGACAAGAAATGAAACAAACTACCGGTAGCTGAATCAAACAATGGAAATCTCGGGAGGGGATTATGCTTTGAAAGTATTGTATTAGTAAGGACTCGTATTCAGTAGTAAATATATAATAGGGTAGAACTGCCTTTTTCAGCTTTTAGCGGGCGGGGGCAAAATCAGTGTGAGATGCATGAATGGTTGAGGTAGGCTATCAATCAGCTCTTTCTTTTGATATATAGAATGACCTTTGTTCCGGCGGAACTGCCATCATCGGTAACCATATCTTCAAATATTACAGGAGTACGATTTTTATCTTCATTAAAATCTGTCAATCGCTTAGTGGTTATAGCTATGGCTTTGGATTGATATTGAACGCTATTTTCAGTTTTCAATGCTGCGGCCCTTGCCCGGCCAATACCATTGTCTTTTATAGTGCACACGAGCCAGTCGTTATCAACACTTATTGTTATATCGATTTTCTTCTCCCCTTCTTTTTTACTGAGACCATGCCACAGTGAGTTTTCTGCAAATGGCTGCAAAATAAGAGGAGGGATCTTTTCGGAATCTGTTTGTAAGTCTTGATCAATTTGCAAACTGTATTTTGGCTTCATATTTAAGCGCAATGCATCAAGGCTGATATAGAGTTCAAGTGTCTGTAATTCCTTTTGCAGAGTTATCACGTTCCTTTCTGAATTTTCCAAAACCTGGCGCAGTAGCCTGGAAAAAGTACCGATATAATAAACAGACTCGTCTTTCCTTCCTTCCATCACCAATGCCTGGATACTATTGAGTGCATTGTAAATAAAATGCGGATTCATTTGGGCTTTCAGTGCCGTCATTTCCAATTCAATCAATTGATGGTTTATTAATGCCTTCTGTTCTATTTTCTTAACTCTGTTTCTGAAAAAAACAATGATTAGGGAGGCAGCCATTGCAATGATCAGTATGCGGAACCACCACATATCCCAGAAGGGTGGCCTGATGGTGAAAAAAAATGTAGCCGGTTCACTCCAATTACTGTTTTTTGTTTTGCATTTCACATCGAACTTATATTTCCCGGGTAATAGTTTAGCAAACAATACAAAACTGCTTGTAGTGGGGCTGCTCCAACTGGTATCCAGTCCATCTAAGCGATAAGAATAAAGAAACTCTGCAGAAGAAGTAAATGAAATACCCGTGAAATTGATTTGTAGGGTATTTTCATTGTATTTCATAACAGGCTTTACCGGCATTTGCCAATAGCCGTAGAATGAATCAGCATGATTTCTCCAGTCAGTAGTTTTTTGGTTCAGTTGTATATCCTCTATACTGATTTCCGGAGTTGACGAATTAACATTGATTTTCCGCGGGTCGAACCGGTAAATACAATTATAAGCAGCAAGCCAGATATAACCATCACTGGAGCAAAAAAGGGAAGTTGCGGGGTATTCAGTTGTTATATTCATGTGATCCGTCAAAGTGGATACTTCAATTCTTTTTGTGGCAGAATCAAACTCAATAATGGCTGGTCCCGCCATCGTACTAACCCAGATCCTATTCTGTTTGTCCATACACATATCCAGTATCATATCATTAGGAAGTCCATCATCCGTTGAAATTTGAAGATCATTTTCCGGGAAACCATTCTTGTCCCAGCGAAAATGTTTCATACCGTCAACGTTTCCAAACATCCAGAAATCACCAGAAGGAGTTTCATAAAAGCGAACGCGGATTTTGCTTTTGCCAAATCCAAGGTGCCGGTTGATGTCAAATAAACTATCGTTTTCATCTACAAGCCTGATGCCCGTTGATAATGAAGTGAAAATTGTTTTTCCATTTTTGAAACAATGAATAAACGATGTCAGTAAAGCTGGTTCCTTATTATTGGCTGGTTGAAATATTTTTATCTCATCATGATCTGTAATTGTTTTTAATGTATCCTGGCTAATGAATAGTTTCTTAGTAATAGTGTTATAACTTATCCATCCAAGATAATTCCTGCCTGGGATGGCGAGGCTGGAATAGTCAATGAGCTTTCCCTTATCAAAACAAAAAAGCCGGTCATTGCGGGTGGCCCACCATTGCCGGTTCTTGTCATCAGTTGTATAAGAATCCAGAAAATCATTTCTGCCTTTTCTATTATTCTGATAAAATTGCACAGGGGCCTTCACAAAATTGCCTCCGTTAAATTGCAGGATGCCCTTTTCTCTCGAAAAGGCAAGAATATTTTTATCCGGAGTTTCAGTAATATTCCTGATCTCAGTGACTAATGAGTTTCTTGCAATACTAAACTCACTTGTATTTTGTTCCTGCACTTTTAATAACCCTTCGGCTGAGACCAGCCAGATATTGTGATCTTTATCTTCAAAGCATACCGGCGCAGAGGTTATGGTTAAGGAAATAGAATCGGGAAAATGCTTGTAATTTCCAGGTTCAGATATTAAAACACCCGCATGGTCAATTTCGCTTACCCAAAAGCGCCTTTTGGAGTCAATAAAAAATAACCTCCAGCCTTTTTCATTTAAACGATCCTCAAAAAGTTTTTTGAAGATTTTATTTCCTTCTGCCTGGTATATACCATCATAGGTTGAAATATACAAGGTATCGTTAAAGTGCTGCATGAGATAAAAATACATTCCGCGGTTTGCTTCTTCATGATCCCATAAATGAGAAATATTGCCATTATTATCCTTAAAAATAATAGACGTCCTGTAATTGTAATAAATGCCCTTATCTGTTTCGATCATTTCCTTGCAAATCTTATTCTCAAACCCCGACAGCAATGTCCTTTTTTCCCAGTGATCTTTTTCAAGTCGGTATGTTCCTGCAGTAGTTAAGATCCACAGGTCACCACTTTTTAACTGTACCATGTTATATAAAGCAAATTCTGGTGAATCGCTTAAGGGATATTCGATAAACTGATGGTTCAAGAACCTGAATATTGTGCCACTTGTACCAACCCACAGACGCCCCTGCTTATCTTCTGTCATCGCATTAGTTGATTTGTCGTTTAATCCTTGCCTCATTCCATAACTCACAAAATTTTTTCCGTCAAAACGACACAGCCCGCTCGCCGTTCCGATCCATAGAAACCCGCGGCTATCCTGACAAATATTGTGTATAATCAGATGAGGTAACCCATCTTCTATTGCATATTTTTTTATAGAATAGTTTCCGGATTGCGCAAAACATTTATGCTGCCAGGTAAACAGGACAACCAGTAACAGTGAGAAATATGAAAATTTTAAAAAGCGCAAAAGCGAAATGTTATTTTATTGTTCCTTTGAATAAATACATAAAATCAGTTTTATGATTTCGGCCAAGTTCTACCTCATCGCCATTGGTCATGATGATATAACCACCTTCCCCTTTTTTATAGGAGGTTACATGAGCAATATTTATAAGATAAGAGCGATGCGTTCTGAAGAAATTATTGTCTGATAAAAGTTCCTCATAGAAACCGAGGGTTTGGCTGGAAGTAATTTTTTTGTTGTCAGCGAGGTTGATGATCGTATAATTATTGCTTGCCTGGCAATAGACAATATCACGGATCGGCAATACCAGGAAACCTTCTGTTGTTGCAATGGTAATAATATCTGTTGATCCCTTGCCGTTATGCATCTGCTGGGATAGACGGTTGATATTGTCGTGGTAGTTGTCGGAATGGCCCGACAGTTTCTTTATGGCTTTTTCTATGGCTTCTTTCAATTCGTTAACTACAACGGGCTTTAATAAGTAGTCAACTGCATTAAAGCGGAAGGCTTTAATAGCATAATTGTCGTGGGCTGTAATAAATATAACTTCAAAATTAAAATCGCCAATCTGCTGAAGCAGATCAAATCCCGTTTCTCCATTCATCTGTATATCCAATAAAACGATCTGCGGTTGATATTGATTGATCAGTTGGGTTGCCTCTTTTACGGTGTCGGCCTGATAAATTGAGTTGATTGCCGGAATATGCTTCTGCAGCATTTTCTCCAATACATTACGGTTATGGATTTCATCATCTACAATCAGTGCAGTTAATTGACCAGGCATGTTTTTTAAAATTAAAGAGCTATTGGCGATGCAGCATATTCCTTAAATTAAGGAAAGAATGTAAGAAAGTCGGGTTGAATTTATTAAATACGCACAGATTTCCCTTGAACCATGGCCGCAATTGAGGGAAGCTTTAGCTAAAACTCGCTCCGCGAGGGTTGCTGCTTCGCAGCATTAATTAATACCTCTGGCAATCTCAGCAATTATCGATTTGAAATTTGGACAGAAGGAACCTGATTACTAATTAGCAGAGGCTATCCCTTCAATTCACTACTTTTACGATCGTCGTTGCGTCACGCAGGCAGGGAACCCATATCACCAACCGTGCTTTGAATAAACAGATACAAACAAAAAAGCTTTGAAATATTCAATACTGAATTGAATAATCCAAAGCTTAGTTGATTTTGCTGTAGCCCGTACGAGATTCGAACTCGTATCACCACCGTGAAAGGGTGGTGTCCTAACCCTTAGACGAACGGGCCGTTCATTCTCCTTTAAGGGAGCGCAAAGATAACGGACAGACCCTCTCCTGCCAAATAGTTTTATGGGCTTTTTTGATTCCTGAGCCCGGTGTATTAGCCAGGGAATTCCAATCAAGGCGTGGAAGAAGCGATTCTGTAAACTGTGTTGATAATTATCTGGTTGGGCGTCAATATATTTAATTCTTTCAATTAAATTGTTCCATAGAGTGATTCTGTGTAGCATGATACCTAAATAAAGAATAGTATTTCTTTACTATATTATCTAGCATGGCCACTTTAATAACCCTTCTATTCATTGCAGGATATGCTGCCATAGCATTTGAACATCCCTTAAAAATTAATAAGACGGCGAGCGCTTTACTTACTGGAGTATTGTGTTGGGTAGTTTATATCCTTTCAAGCAGCAATACCGAACTTGTATCCGAGCAATTATATGAGCACATTGGACAAATATCTGGGATATTGTTCTTTTTGTTGGGTGCGATGACAATCGTTGAACTGATAGACGCCCACGATGGTTTTGAGGTGATTACCAGTAAGATTACAACTAAGGATAAAAGGAAATTGCTCTGGATAGTAAGCCTGGTTGCTTTTTTTCTTTCCGCTGTTCTCGACAACCTAACCACCACTATCGTAATGGTGTCGTTATTAAGAAAATTGATTACCGATAAGCAAACAAGATTATTCTATATCGGTATGGTGGTAATTGCGGCGAACGCAGGGGGTGCCTGGACACCGATCGGAGATGTTACCACCACTATGCTGTGGATCGGGGGACAAATTACTACCGGAAACATAATGCTCAAATTGTTCTTACCCAGTATGGCCTGTTTAGTCGTTCCTTTAATCTTTCTTTCTTTCCGGATAAAAGGTAAAATTGAGAATACAGTAGTAGAAGTAACAAAAGACACAAATCCCACTTCTAATTTTGAAAGAAAACTAATCCTTGGTCTGGGTATCGGCGCCCTGGTATTTGTTCCGATTTTCAAAACAATTACCCATCTGCCACCTTTTTTGGGAATATTATTTGGTTTGGGAATACTTTGGGTAGTTACGGAATTGATCCATAAAAATAAAAACGATGCGGACAAGGATGTTTATTCAGTAGTGCATGCCTTACGAAAAGCGGATACTCCCAGTGTACTTTTTTTCCTTGGGATATTGGTGGCTATATCGGCATTGGAATCAACTCATTTACTCTCCGATCTTGCTACCCAAATGGATAGTAAGATAGGTAATATCAATATCATCGTAATTTCCATTGGGCTGCTATCCGCCATTATCGACAACGTACCGCTTGTAGCAGCTACCATGGGAATGTATGATATGCAGACTTATCCAACTGATCATTACTTCTGGGAATTTATCGCGTATTGTGCTGGTACAGGAGGCAGTTGCCTTATTATTGGATCCGCCGCTGGAGTAGCTGCCATGGGAATGGAGAAAATTGATTTTTTCTGGTATGTTAAAAGAATTGCCGGCCTGGCCTTATTAGGGTATTTCGCGGGAGCATTGATCTATATGGCTCAACACTACTTTTTACATTTATAGATCTCCTGAAGATTAGAGCCAGCAGGCCCATGCTGGATTTTCGTAAATTTGGATATGGCACTGATATTAATATCCATCTTGTTGCTGGGCCTTGCAGTGGCCGGGATTGCTATTAAATTATTAGTCAAAAAGAATGGCAAATTTTCCGGCACTTGCAGCGGTAATAATCCCTTATTACAAAAAGAAGGTGGCGCTTGTGGCATTTGTGGTGCAAGGCCAGATGAAAAATGTAAATCCTAAAGAATTTCTTCTATCCGGTCTTTCAATGATTCGGAACTATAAGTTTTCCAGGCTCCCTCTTCATCATAAATAAAAAATACTTCCAGGTTGAGTTCTTTGTGTGCGGCTAAAAATTCTTTGGATTTTTCCAATCCCATCACCATAAACGCGGTGGCATATGCATCGGCCGTGCTGCAGTCGCCTGCAATTACGGTGGCGCTTAGCAAATTATGTTTTGCAGGATAGCCTGTATGCGGATCAATAATATGCGTATATTTTTTTCCTCCTTCAACATAAAATTTTCGATAATTGCCCGAAGTAGCCAGTGCCTTGTTTTCAAGTTTAATGATGGCTTTCAATGGTCTTCCTTCAACGGCTGTTTCATTGGGTTGATCAATACCAATTGTCCAATATTGATTCGATTGCTTTTTCCCTTTTGCACGAACCTCTCCACCTAATTCTACGAGGTAATTGCTTATTCCTTTAGATTCAAGATAAGGTGCAGAGCACATCCACCGTATAGCCCGGAGCAATGGCATTAAAATCCAGCATGGAAGATGGATGTTGCTTAATCAATTTTCTTCCTTCCAATCTCACCATTTTATATCCTACAAATTGAAGCAGGCTGTCAATAGTGGCACTGTCTACTTTCCCTTTATTGGTAAATCCAAAACCCCAGGCATTGATTAAAGGAGCCACGGTTACATCAAAAAGTCCATTTGTTTTTTCCGATACTTCAATTGATCTTGCTGAATACATTAATAAAATGTTCATCGACCAGCACCTCTTCGTTTTTATTGATCCGTGAAATAATGGAAACAGGTAAATAAGTTGATAGGGAAGAATCGATGCGTCGAAAAATGGAATCAATGGCTTCTTTATAAGTTGAATTGACTTCGCTGAGAAAGCTGATTTGCCAGGTGGTACCCTGTGCGCGACCGGCTAAATGGATCGTTTTGAGAGCAGACTGTTTACAATAAATAAGAAATAAAAGTGCAACGATAACCGGAATAATAAATTTCATCTTTTATAACTGTTACCGGTTATTTTGAATTGTAGTTTTTCTTTCATTCTTAATATAATTTACCCGCCAAAATCATCGAATGCAATGTTTTCAGGAGGAATGCCTAATTCATCGAGCATTTTAAATACCGCGGCATTCATCAGTGGAGGCCCGCAGAGGTAATATTCAATATCTTCTGGCGCCGGATGATTTTTCAGGTAATTATCGAAAAGCACCTGGTGAATAAATCCCTTATGCCCCGTCCAGTTGTCTTCGGCAAGCGGTTCTGATAAAGCGATATTGTATTGAAAATTTGGAAATGCTTTTTCAATTTCTCTGAATTGCTCCGTGT
This sequence comes from uncultured Chitinophagaceae bacterium, assembly GCA_963728145.1. GTDB lineage: Bacteria > Bacteroidota > Bacteroidia > Chitinophagales > Chitinophagaceae > CAVSJA01. Next base: position 849,019 of record CAVSJA010000002.1, read on the forward strand.
AAAATACTTCACGAAGAGATCGCCCGCCGTACCAAAAACTAATTTTCCTTTCCTTTTCTTTCATGGTATGAAATAAGTGGAACAGATGAGAACGAAGCGGCGCCATACCTGCTCCGCCACCGATATAGATCATTTCTTTTTTTGTGGGCTTGATATGAAATTCACCAAAGGGACCCGATATGGTCACTTTATCACCGGGTTTTAAAGAAAAAGTATACGATGAACAAATGCCCGGATTTACATTCATGAATCCACCGGTATTCCTGTCAAATGGTGGAGTCGCTATTCGGATATTAAGCATGATAATATTCCCTTCCGCCGGATGATTGGCCATGGAATAGGCACGAAAAACCGGTTCTTCATTTTTCATTTTCAGATCCCAGATTTTAAACTTGTCATAATCATCCTGGAAACGTGCGTCAATTTTATACAGCATTGTTTTAAAATCAATTTCACAAACAGGCACGTCTAGTTGAATATAACATCCTGATTCAAATTCCAGAAATTCTCCCTCCGGTAATTTAACCACCAGCTCTTTAATATAAGTGGCAACATTATCATTTGAAACAACTTCACATTCCCATTTCTTAATACCAAAAATTTCTTCCGGAATTTTAATTTCCATATCCTGCTTCACTTTTACCTGGCAACCCAGGCGCCAGTTATCCTGCTGTTGTTTTCGGGTAAAATAAGGTCTTTCGGTTGTTAGAATTTCTCCCCCTCCGGATAGCACCTGGCATTTGCACATTGCACAGGTACCACCACCACCGCAGGCTGACGGCAGGAATATTTTTTTATTCGATAATGTGGTTAGTATAGTGGAACCAGCTTCTACTTCAATCGCATCCTGACCATTAATAACAATCTTAACCAGTCCGGATACTGTAAGCTTCGCTTTTGCATAAAGAATTATTCCAACCAGCATCAGGTTAAACGCAAGGAAAATAATAATGCTGGTAATTATAGTTGATATTTCTATTGATAAAAGAAACATATGGACCGATTCAGTTAATTATACAATGCCCATAAAACTCATAAAGGCGATACCCATCAAACCGGTTAGGATAAACGCGATGCCCAATCCTCTCAATGGAGCCGGTACATTGGAATAGCGAATCTTTTCCCGGATGGCTGAGATTGCAACAATAGCGAGGAACCATCCCACACCAGAACCCAATCCAAAAACAGTGGCCTCGCCTAGACTGGCATATTCTCTTTCCTGCATAAACAACGCACCACCCAGATATGGAACAATTGACGGCAATAAGCGGCAAGAAAATTCCAAGCGCCATATAGAGTGCAGGCGCGAATTTTTCAACAACCATTTCAACTAACTGGGTGATGGCGGCAATAACAGCGATATACATTATAAAACTTAGAAAACTCAGATCCAGGTTGGCAAAATCTGCCGACAACCAGCTTAAGGCGCCGGCTTTTAACAAATAATTTTCCAACAGGTAACAAACCGGAACAGAAACGCCTAATACAAATATTACTGCGAAACCAAGCCCGACCGCATTTTTTACCGTTTTGGAAATGGCCAGGTAAGAACACATGCCCAGGAAATAGGCAAATATCATGTTCTCAATAAAAACAGCTTTAACAAAAATATTGACGTGTTCCATGGTCTGTTTCGTTTTAATTAGAGCTCAATAAGCTTGCGGTTCCTGCTTCTTTGTATCCAGATGATAATGCCCACAATGATTAAAGCCATAGGTGGTAAAATCATGAACCCATTATTAAAATATCCCATTTTATAAAATGAATCGGGCACCAACTGAACGCCCATTAATTTGCCCGACCCAAAAAATTCTCTAACCGCGGAAACAAGAACCAGTATCAGTCCATAACCTAATCCATTGCCAATGCCATCTAAAAAAGATGGCCAGGGTTTATTGCCCATAGCAAAAGCTTCCAGTCGACCCATCACTATACAGTTGGTGATTATCAGTCCTACAAAAACAGAGAGTTGTTTGCTTACATCATAAACAAAGGCTTTCAGCACCTGGTCAACAAGAATAACCAATGCAGCCACAACGGTGAGCTGAACAATTATCCTGATTCTATCTGGAATTATATTTCTAATAGAGGAAATTATAAGATTGGAAAAAGCAGTAACAACCATTACTGATAGTGCCATTACTATGGACGGTTTCATCTGAACGGTTACCGCCAGTGCGGAGCAAATGCCCAATACCTGAACCGTTATAGGATTGCTGTTGTTTAACGGATCTCTAATCAGCCTTTTGTTCTTGGCCGAAAACAAAGGTTCTTTCGGTTCTTTTACTTTTATGGGCGCTATAGTTGTTTCTGTGCTCATATCAAACAACTTTTGTTAAGGGATTCGATGCTGATAAATCCCGTGTGGATGTATAAAATTTAAATGCTTTTACTACTTATTTCAATTTACCTCTTTCGTTAGGGATTCATTATTGCCTGTTTTACTGATCGTCTTAAAATAAGGCAGATAGGTTTTAATGGTTCTCTTCAACATTTCACTCACGCCTGTGCTGGTAATAGTTCCTCCTGAAACCGCGTCTACTCCATGTGGATCTTCCGGCGCGGCGCCTCCTTTTATCAAATGAACCGAAACAAAATTTCCGGTTTCGTCAAATATTTTTTTCCCTTTGAATTGTTTCTGAAATTCTTCTGTTTCAATTTCCGCCCCCAAACCCGGAGTTTCGCCTTTATGGCCAAAGCTGGCTCCATATACTGTATTTAAATCTTCTTCCAGTGCGAGATAACCCCAAATCGGTCCCCAGAGTCCTTTTCCTCTAACCGGAATTATGTAATACAATTTACCATCTTTATCAAATACGAACAAGGGGAATAATTGCTTGTCGGCATTTCCCGTACTTGCTTTATCCAGTTCTTTTTTGAGATCAATATCAAAGGCGGAAATTTTTTCGTTAACCGGTACTCCTTTATTATCAAGTATTAACTTGCTCTTTACTATAATGGGAAAAAATTTTCTCCACCTCTTCAGCTTCACTTTTTATTCCGATGCTGGCCAATATATTCTGCATTTTTTCTAATCTGATATTTTTTGCCTGGTAGGGTCCCAGTACAATGGCGGCTGTAGCTAATAGAGTTGCCACAACCACCACCATGATGGAAGAAAAAAGAAAAGTGAAACCGCTGCTGTTTTTATTCATCGTTTCAGGCTTTTAACCCGTTTTAATCTTCTTCGGATATTTGCTCTCACTACATAATGATCAATTAAGGGCGCCATTACATTCATAAACAAAATAGCCAACATCATACCTTCCGGGTAAGCAGGATTAAATACCCGGATAAGGATAGCGAACATGCCTATTAAAAAACCATAAATATATTTCCCGGTATTGGTTTGTGCCGCTGTAACCGGATCGGTTGCCATGAATATGGCACCAAATGCAAAACCACCTAATACAAGGTGGTGCAACGGAGAAATCTGCATCAGGGTATTGTACCCGAAGACATTAAAAATTGCCGCCATCAGTAATCCTCCTATGACCACTGAAAGCATTATTCTCCAACTTCCGATGCCAGTGTAAATTAAAATAGCAGCGCCTATCAAACATGCGATGGTAGAAGTTTCTCCAATAGAACCGGGAATGGTACCAATAAATGAATCCCAGAAACCAGGAATTTTGTCAGCGAAGTTCTGCGGCAGCATCACCCAACGGGGTAGCTCCGCTAAAACCATCCACCAATTTTTGTCCTTTCGCTAAATCGGTATTGATCCATACTTCATTTCCCGACATTTTCGTAGGATAGGCAAAGAATAGGAAGGCCCTGGCAGTTAATGCAGGATTGAGAATATTCATTCCAGTACCTCCGAAAACTTCTTTACCAATTATAACCGCAAAGACGGTAGAAACCGCTACCATCCATAGAGGAACATCTACCGGCATTACCAACGGAATCAGCATTCCGGAAACCAAAAAACCTTCATTAACTGTATGCTTCCTGATAATAGCAAAAAAAAATTCAACGGATAAGCCTGCGACATAGGATACAACTACAATGGGTAATACTTTTTGAGCGCCAAAAAGAATATTATCTGTTAAGGAAACATCTGCAATACCCAGTGCCTTGTAATGCTGGTACCCTGTGTTCCAGATACCGAATAGCAAACAGGGAAACAAGGAGATTACCACCAATATCATCGTTCGTTTCAGATCAATGGCATCACGCACATGTGTACCCGTTGAGGGAGCTGTATGACCGGGAACAAATAGAAAAGTTTCAAAAGCATTGAAGGCTGGATAAAATTTTTCCAGCTTCCCTCCTTTTTCAAAGTGGGGCCTGATCTTATTTACTATATTCCTAATCGGCTTCAACTAAAATTACTTTTTGTGAAACAAGTCAGTGATTGGCAGAAATAGGGTAGTTGGCTTTCATATTAATTATTTCACGTACAGATTATAGTAGATTGAATGTAACAATTTGTTTTTGATCTGTTATTAGATTTTAAGGCGAATGGCCCGGATTAATTTTTTCTTAAAGTTGGAATATAAATTTTTAACCTAGCTCTTTCCGAATAATATCAAGTCCCCTTCGAATGATTGCCTGCGATTCTATTTTTGAAGTGCATACAAATTCGCAAAGCGCAAAATCTTCTTCTACTACTTCATAGATTCCCAGGTTCTCCATCATTTCCAAATCTTCGATAAGAATTGACTTCAATAAATGAACCGGGTAAATATCCATAGGAAAAACCTTTTCATATTCCCCCGTCACCACAAAAGGACGTTCTTCACCGTGCAGGTTGGTATTCAGTTCATGTTTTTTATTGGGAGTCAACCAGGAAAAAAAAGTATGTGATAGGCTGAATTTATTAAATCCGGGCTTCAGCCAGCCCATGAATTCGGGTTCGTTTCCTTCCGGTATCACCGTGATTTGAGAATCATAAAAATCCAAATATCCATCCCCAGTAATTTGTTTGCCGCTTAAGACATTTCCACTTATGACTCTGTTTTCACCAGGCTTAAGCCCAGCATCCGCAATTATGCTTTTTACGGAACTTCCTACACGGGTTTTATAATATTTTGGATGTTGAATCTGTGAACCGGTTAAAGCGATCACTCTAACCGGATCGAATATTCCCTGATCAAATAATTTCCCAATGGTTATTACATCCTGAGGGTTGATATACCAAACCGATTCTCCTTTGTTTACTGGGTCAAGATGATGTATCTGTACGCCCACATTCCCTGCCGGATGCGGACCCGAGATCGTATTAATATCCACTCCTTTGGCTTGCGTGAATACAGGAGCAGCGGCTGCATCAGCCCAAATGTTTAAATGCAATTTCCCGTTTGTTAATTTCCGGAGTGCATTTAATCCTGTTTGAAATGCGGAATCATTCTCCTGCATTATAAAATTGTAATCAGGCGCCAGAGGATTGCTGTCAAATGCAGAGATAAAAATGGATTTGGGCACTTGATTTGGATTGGCAATAATACCATAAGGACGCTGTCGTATGAATGGCCATACCCCGCTATTCAGCATTGTGTGCAAAATAGTTTCCCTATCCAATTCGTCTGGGTTTGCTTTGGGGTAACTGGTATAAGAAATTTCTTTGTCAGCTAATATTTTAATCTCAAGAATCTTTCTTTTTTCACCCCGGATAATATCAATTACTTCTCCACTAACGGGTGAACAAAACTTAATCGCATCATTATTTTTGTCGGAGAATAATGGAGATCCGGCTTTTACTTCATCTCCCTGTTTTACCAGTAATAATGGAGTAACTCCAATAAAACTGGTCGGCTTTATTGCAAAGGTTTCTGGTATGGGGAGTTTTGAGATCCCCCGCTCAGCTTCACCCACTAGGTTGATATTCAGGCCCCTTCTTATCTTGATATGTTTAGACACAGAAAGAAGATTGTATGAGGTTATCTGATAGATGATTAGACTTAGTTTGAACCCAGCACAAATTCATTTTTCAACAAGGTCCCGAATTTATCTGTTCAATTTCGACAAAAAACTTACATGAAACAACTGTCGATGAAAAAATCGTTTTTGACCCGGAAAATTGCTTTCCGGCTGGTTCCGGACGGGCCAATTGTAAGCCTTGTTTTTTTTCTGGGATTCCCCTATCTTAATGGTAGGAATAATATTCACCAGGATTAACTTTTAAATAATTTTTTATGGGAGCAGTCAACGCTATATTAAGAACCAAGGGTGACGTCATTTTTACAATCAGCCCCGATACTATGGTTTATACTGCCCTTGAAATCATGGTGGAAAAGAATGTGAGTGCTTTAGTGGTTTTAGAAGAGGGTAAACTCGCGGGTATATTTACAGAAAGGGACTATGCACGTAAAGTAATACTCAAGGGGAAGGCCTCAAAAGAAACCTTAATCGGTGAGATAATGACCCCTGACCTGATCACGGTAACATCGGATACTTCCCTCGAAACATGTATGCGTTTAATGACAGGAAAGTTGATCCGTCATCTGCCTGTTGTTGATGATGGGGTTTTGGTTGGTATTATTTCCATAGGAGATGTGGTAAAATTTATTATCGAAGATCAAAAATTCATTATTGAGAATATGGAGCATTATATTACCGGTATTTAGTTTCAGCCGGTGGTTAGTAACTGCAGATCAAAAACGGACATTCGTTTAGCACTCCATCCTTTCAAATAGGCTTTTCTTCTCATTATTTATAGCTGCCAGCAGGCTTTCTCCTGAGAAAATCCACCTTTAAAGGCCCAGTAGCATCGTGCCTAATTGAAGCCTTTACTTCCCGTATCATCCGGTTTTCCTAACTTTGCACCTCATTTTTCACCATTAAATCAGAATAGAAAATGAGCACAGTAAAAGTGGCCATCAACGGTTTTGGACGAATTGGAAGGCTGGTTTACCGCCAGATATCCAAAATGGATGGAATTGACGTAGTGGCTATTAATGACCTAACCACTCCCAAAGTACTCGCACACCTCCTGAAATATGATACCGCTCACGGAAGATTTGACGCTGATGTAAAAGCGACAGAAAATTCAATCATCGTCGACGGCGATGAGTTGAAAATTTATGCTGAAAAAAATCCGGCTGCAATTCCCTGGGCTGTTCACCAGGTTGATGTAGTGCTGGAATGTACCGGTTTCTTTACTGATAAGGCAAAAGCAGAAGCACATCTCACTGCTGGCGCAAAAAAAGTTGTGATCTCAGCACCCGCAACAGGCGACCTGAAAACTGTCGTATTTAATGTGAACCACGATATTCTCGACGGAACTGAGTCTGTTATCAGTTGTGCTTCCTGTACAACAAACTGTCTTGCCCCGATGGCGGATACATTAGATAAGAAGTTTGGTATCATTGCCGGATTGATGACAACAGTGCACGCGTACACAAACGATCAAAACACCCAGGATGCACCTCATCCAAAGGGTGATCTTCGTCGCGCAAGAGCGGCGGCTCAAAATATTGTTCCAAACAGTACGGGAGCTGCAAAAGCAATCGGTCTTGTTTGCCCCAATCTCAAAGGAAAACTGGATGGAACTGCGCAGCGCGTTCCAACACTTACAGGCTCTTTGACCGAATTGACAGTGGTATTGGGTAAGAAAGTCACTGTTGACGAAGTGAATGCAGCAATGAAATCGGCCTCGAACGAAAGTTATGGTTATACCGAAGATGAAATCGTAAGCAGTGATGTTATCGGTATGCACTACGGTTCATTGTTTGACGCAACACAAACCAAGGTTGTATCTGTTGGAGATACACAATTGGTAAAAACAGTTAGCTGGTATGATAATGAAATGAGCTATGTTAGCCAGCTGGTGAGAACAGTTCACTACTTTGCGAAACTGATCTCGAAAAAAGAATTAAGTAAAGCTTAATAAAAAAAAGTCCCGCTTAAGGCGGGACTTTTTTGTCTTTTCACCATTGACTCCTGGCGCAAATCACGATTCACCATTCACCATTCACCAATGAGCAAATTCTCAGATTATAATTTTAAGAATCAAAAAGTATTGGTCAGAGTTGATTTCAATGTACCCCTCGATAAGAAAACATTTGAAGTAACTGATGATACTCGAATGACAGCATCTATGCCAACAATAAAAAAAATATTGTCGGATGGAGGCAGCGCGATATTGATGAGCCACCTTGGAAGACCTAAGGAGGGTCCGGAAGATAAATATTCATTGAAGCATCTTGTAGCACATCTTAAAAAATTGTCTGGAGTAACAGTACAGTTTGCAAATGATTGTATAGGAAAAGAAGCCGAAGAAAAATCTGCTGTACTTAAACCCGGAGAAATTTTGTTGCTTGAAAATCTTCGTTTTTATAAAGAAGAAGAGAAAGGGGATGAGGGTTTCGCAAAAAGACTCGCAAAATTGGGAGACGTTTATATAAACGATGCGTTCGGAACTGCCCATAGAGCACATGCATCAACAGCTATCATTGCGAAATTCTTTCCGAAGGAAAAAAGAATGTTTGGCTTGTTGATGGAGAGTGAAGTGATGAATGCCGAAAAGATCCTGCATAGTGCGAAAAAACCATTTACTGCTGTTATTGGAGGCGCTAAAGTTTCAGATAAGATCCTGATCATAGAAAATCTTCTGGAAAGGGCAACCGATATTATTATTGGCGGAGGAATGGCTTACACATTCATCAAAGCGCAGGGAGGAAAGATCGGTAATTCACTTTGTGAAGAAGACAGGATTGAAACTGCGAAAGAATTACTGAAAAAAGCAGAGGAGAAAGGTATCTGTATTCATTTACCTTCCGATTCTGTGATCGCTGATAAATTCGATGCGAATGCGAACATTTCTGCCGCGCCAAGTAATAATATACCTGATGGATGGCTCGGTCTCGATATCGGTGAAAATGCATGCGATCAATACAGCAATGTGATCAAACACTCCAAAACCATCTTATGGAATGGTCCCATGGGTGTTTTTGAGATGCCCCGATTCCAGCACGGAACCAAAGCAATAGCAGCAGCGATTGCTGCTGCAACTCAGGCAGGAGCCTATTCACTGGTTGGCGGTGGTGATTCTGTTGCCGCGGTTAACCAATTCGGTTATACGGATAAAGTAAGCTACGTTTCTACCGGTGGTGGTGCCTTGTTGGAATATTTTGAGGGTAAGGAATTACCGGGTATTGCAACAATAAACAGCTGATCAGTTACAGATCGAATATTTTCAATTCACTATCGAATTAATTTAATAGGAAAAATTTACTAAGCCGCCGGATTTCCGGCGGTTTTTTATTTATGGTAATAAGGTCAGACATTATCATGTAGTTTTTTCGGCTTCTTCTCTAAAGTATGTTTGGTGAAACTTCATCAATTGAATTTCTTCTCCCTCAAACTGATTTTATGAAAAAAATGACAACTACAATAATGCTTTGCATTATTCTATTCTCTGCCTGTGTTAAGAATGATTTGAAGACAGACTTAAATCGAGATGAGCCGCTGAGCGGTCCTCCACCAACCACCTGTTACTATCCATCAGTCAATGTATCTACTCATGCCGGAGCAGGCTATTCCGGATACATTGATGGACATGTCTTGCTGGCACAATTCAAATACCCACAAGCTATTGCCTCATTTGGCTCAAACCTGTTTGTAGGTGATAAGAGATATATCCGTCAAATTAGCGGCACAACAGTCTCTACGTTTATTACACTCCCTATTGACGAAACTGTTTACGCCCTTGCTGTCGATCTTTCAGGAAATATTTATGTTGCAACAGGCGAGTCCGGCTATGGTACGATGGTTAAAAAGTTCAGTCCAGCTGGAACCTTACTTGCATCATATGGCCACGAATATCACGTGGGATATGTCGACGGAAAATCGCCCTTGTTTGGTATGATTACCGGGCTAGCAGTTGATGAAACGGGCCTGGTATACGTTGCAGAAATGTTTAGCTATGCGATCAGGTTGATAAACCTCGATGGGACGGTAAGTACGCTAGCTGGCGGACTCGGAGCGGGCAGGCCAGGACATGGTTTCGAAGATGGTCCAGTATCCACCGCAAAATTTGGTTTTCTGCGAGGGGTAGCGGTGACACCCGCAGGCGACAAAATATTTGTGGCAGACGATCATGCTGTTCGTTTGATAACCGGTGGATATGTATATACAATTGCAGGAGGTAGTATGCGAGGCATTGTGGATGGAGATGGACCCGCCGCAAGATTTAATGAACTGAGTGGAATTGCACTTGATGGTGCAGGCAGTTTATATGTTACTGATAACGGTACCTGCGTCCGCAAAGTGATACATATGACGACTGGTCTCGTAGCCTGGAAAGTTATTACCCTTGCCGGCAGCTCCTGGGGTTATGTAAATGGATCAGGAACGGATGCGAAATTCTACTTTCCATCAGGAATTGTTATTGATAATGGCGCAACAACAGCATATATCGCAGATGCGAGTAATTATCGGATACGTAAGATGAGCCTGGCCTGCGGAATTACTTTTTAGTTAGGGTTTTTTGTTTAAGGGAATTTGTAATTGGAACTTAGGAATTCGGCTTTAACTCTCAAAAATCATTAGAACAAAGAGAGTTCTCCTAATTCTCAATTACAAATTCCCTTGAACAAAAATTCATTATCATTTCTTCGTAATCTTAATAATCTTATCGTTCCCACCATTACTTGTTGATACAAACACTTTCCCATCCGGTGAAATACAAAAATCTCTCAGGCGTCCATATGTGTTTGTAAAGAATTCGTTGACTTCTGTCACTGCTGATCCGTCGCTGTTCAATTTCAATTGATAAATGCGCTGATTTTTTAGCGTCGCAACAAGCAGGGAGTTTTTCCACTGCGGAATAAGATTATGATTGTAGTAATCCATTCCACTTACCGCAATTGTTGGAGTCCATGCCTGAATTGGTTCCTTTACATTGTTTGTTGTGCAGAAACTTGCTTCACCTCCATTACAATAACCATGTACATCAGGCCAGCCAAAATTTCTTCCTTTTTCTATGATATTGACCTCATCATCATTATCGGGTCCGTGTTCTGAGCTGTACAGTGTATTATTGACGAATACCAGCCCTTGTGGGTTACGATGACCCTTTGACCAGACCGCACTACCAGGAGTTGGATTATCGGCCGGAATAGTTCCGTCAAGATTTAACCGGAGGATCTTTCCGTTCAAAGATGTTGAACTTTGGGATAATGAAGGAACCGCAGCATCGCCGGTCGAAATATATAATTTCAGATCATTACCAATTGCCAATCGGCATCCATTATGGATATTTGCCGCGGCAATATTGTCCTGGATGATCACAGGATTGATTAAAGTGGTGCCGTTATAAGTATATCGCACTATTTTTTCCCGAAGACCGGCATTATTATAATTGTAGGCAACAAAAACCTGGGGTGTATTGTTGAAATTGGGATGCAATACCATACCCAACATTCCAGCCTCACCCTGGTGAGCGACTTCTGAAACAGTTAGCAATGGTGTTATCACACCTGTGCCCGTATCAACCCTGCTGATTTTGCCTGTCCTTTCGGTCATCCATATCTTGCCATCCGGACCCCAGAGAATTTCCCAGGGAACGATTAGTCCTTCTACCAGCGGACTTGTCTGGATTTCGACAGGATTCGCTGGTGGAGGATCGGACTTTCCGCAAGCGAAAAGAAGTGAGAGGAGGAAAGCGTAAAGAAGGGGGTTGTTTTTCATAAAGGCATTTTGGTTTCAACGTTTATTTTGCCAAAATCATGCCGTAAGCAACCTTTTATTATTTGTTAATCGTCATACATCCTTGAAAATTAGTAGTAACAAATTCAAATTTGCTAATTTTAATTGCTAATCAAAAAATCACAGTTATGAAATCTCGGAACCTAATCCTTATTGTCATTATCGGATTAATCCTCATTTTAGGCGGTTGCGGCTGCAATGGATATAATAAAATGGTAAACCTTGATGAGAACGTAAAGGCGAAATGGGCAAACGTTCAAAGCGATTACCAGCGCAGAAGCGACCTTATTCCAAACCTGGTTGCTACCGTGAAAGGTGCAGCGAATTTTGAACAGGAAACGCTTACCCGTGTAATTGAAGCAAGGGCGAAAGCCAGTTCAATGACGATCGATCCGAATAACCTCACTCCGGAAAACATCCAAAAATTCCAACAGGCACAGGGAGAATTGAGCGGAGCATTAAGTCGGTTATTGGTCACAGTTGAAAGGTATCCCGAGTTGAAAGCAAACGCCAATTTCATGGACCTTCAAAAGCAATTAGAAGGTACAGAGAACAGGATCAAAGTGTCAAGGAATGATTTCAATACTTCGGTACAGGAATACAATTCCGTTGTCCGTCGTTTTCCCAACAATATATTTTCAGGCATTTTTGGTTTCGGCGTGAAAGAACCTTTTGCTGCTGATCCGGGTTCACAAAATGCTCCCGAAGTAAAATTCTAATCACCCTTAATGTCGCTTTTTTCTTTTTTCAAAAAAAATGATTTCTTCTACGCTGAAGAAAAGCAGAAGATCCTTGATGCAATTCAATGGGCAGAAGAAAAAACCAGCGGTGAAGTCAGGATTTACCTGGAAAGTCGCTGCCGGTATGTAGACCCACTGCACAGGGCAGCCGAAATTTTTTGGGGACTGAAAATGGAGCAAACCAAGGATCTAAATGCCGTTTTAGTCTACGTTGCCCTCCGCGACAGGCAATTTGCCATCTATGCAGATAAAGGCATTCATGAAAAAGTGGGAACAGAGTTTTGGGAGAAGGAGGTGGAGAAAATGAAAATCCACTTTAAACAAAAGCAGTATTCAGAGGCGATTGTGCATGTGGTAAAGGATATTGGGGAAGCCTTACACAAACATTTTCCTTACCAAAGGGACACAGATAAAAATGAGTTACCGGATGATATAGTTTTCGGTGACTGATCAGAATAAGCTTCAATGAAATTACTTCGTTCCATAATTTTTATTTTTTTGATTGGATTCTCTGCGGTAGCATTTGCGCAACAGTTTCCACCCAAGGCCAACCCTCCAAGGCTTGTTAATGACGCTGCTGATGTATTAACGCCGGAACAGGAAGCCCAGTTGGAACGTAAACTGGTCGCTTACGATGACAGTACGTCCAATCAGGTTGCGATAGTTACCATCAGAACGCTGAATGATTACCCAATTGAAGAATACGCCCTGAAATTGTTTCGCGATTGGGGAATTGGGAATAAAAAAACAAATAATGGTGTTCTTATTCTTGCTGTTATTGACGATCGCAAACTCAGGATTGAAGTGGGTTATGGCCTTGAAGGAGCTATACCAGATATTACTGCGAATCATATTATCCAGGAAGATATTGCTCCAAATTTTCGCAACAGTGATTACTATGAAGGACTTAATGCCGCAGCGGAATCAATCATCAAAGCAGCTCTCGGAGAATACAAAGCGCCGGAAGGATATCGTAAGAAAGATGGTGGTGGCGGAGGAAGAATACTTGGAATGATAGTCGCTTTCATTGTTATCATAATCATTCTTTCTAATATTAATAGAAGAGGTGGTGGAGGATTTGGGAGCAGGAGAGGTTGGCGAAATGTTGGTCCTACTGTTTTCTGGCCGACTGGTTGGGGTAGTGGCGGAGGTGGCGGAGGATGGTCTGGCGGCGGAGGCGGCGGATTCGGAGGATTCGGCGGCGGAAGCAGTGGAGGAGGTGGTGCAAGTGGAGGATGGTAAGAGCAATAGGCAATTGGCAATGGGCAATAGGCAATGGGCAATAAGCAATAGGCAATAGGCAATAGGCAATAGTCGATACGCAAAGTAGAAAAAATAATGGGCAATCATAACTGATCGCCCATTTTGCATTTATTTGCTTATTGCTTATTGCCTATTGCCCATTGCGTCAAAATCCCTTACGCTCTTCACTAATCTTTCCTTTAATATAATCAATCTGTGCCTGGTAGCTAGTCTTATCTGCTGCAACATTTTTGGCCGTTTCTTTTTTTGCAATCACACCGTTCAACATATTATTAATAACAGGCGTGATTCCATATTGTTCCGGTATCTGATCTCTGAACTTAACGATCAAATCTACTCCTTTCTTCAATTTGTCTGTGCTCGATACTTTGCTCAACATATCAGCGAATGCTGGCGTGAGATTGAATTTCGCCTGGCCAATCGGCATTCCATCGTATGCCGATGCAACAGCGTCAAATTCTGCTTCAGTGCCGGATTTGATCAGGGAACCAACAATTGATTCAAGCAGTTTTCCTTTGGCAGGCTTGGCGGATAATCTTTTCGCTTCGTCAAATGCACGTTTACCATCATTCTTTGCCAATACTTCTAAAGCCGTCCCGGCAACAGAATAAGATGAATCATTAAGTGATTTAATCACCAAATCAGTGTATTCCGGATTACTATAATTTGTAAGCAATCCAAGCGCTGTGGCTCTCACTATCGCCTTTGGATCCTTTAATGCAATGTTATAGATCGATTGCTCGAATTCTTTCCTTACACTTTCTTTTTTCATATCCAGCTTAGACAAAGAGAAACCACGAAGTCCATAAAATTTATCTTTCAAAGCCTCTTTCATGAAAGCTAATGCTTTCGGATCATCCATTTTCTTCGAAATAAAATCTATTGCTTCTCTGCGATCTAGATAAAGGCCAGCGTGTTTATACTGATGAACATAATTTTCCAGGCTCTTATTCTCCTTTTTTTCAGCGAGTAAAATTTTATCACCGTCAAAATTCACTAAGTCTGGTTTGGTTGAATAAGAGAAGCTAAAAGTATCAACTCTGTTCTCTACCCAAACATTATGTCTTTCTTTCTTTGCGCCATTATACACATCAATGGCAACTGGAAGTTTGAAGACCTTCTCCGCCTGAGTTTGCTTTACGATGACATTTACCTTTTTAGCATTGTCATCATAAACATATTCAATGGTCAGTTTCGGGTGTCCTCCACCGAAATACCATTGATTGAAGAACCAGTTTAGATCGCGGCCGGTTACTTCTTCAAAGGCGAGACGAAGCTGATGTGCTTCTGCTGACTTGAATTTATTTGTAGTCAGGTAAAGGTTGAGAGATTTGAAGAAAGCGCTGTCTCCAACAAAATTCCTGAGCATATGCAGGACGCGACCGCCTTTGTTATAGCTGACTGCATCGAACATATCTTCCTTATCGGAATAATAAAAACGAACGAGGTCTTTTTTCTCGCTTCCGCTTTGAATATATCCCGACATATCGTTATAGTTCTGTGCATCCCCTGCATCTTTTCCATATTTGTATTCATCCCATAGCGTTTCGCTGTAGTTTGCGAAAGATTCGTTCAGGGTCAGATTGCTCCAGCTTTCTGTAGTAACATAGTCACCAAACCACTGGTGAAACAATTCGTGTGCAATTGTGCTTTCCCAAATATTGCCATCCACCAACTCGCGTGCATCTTGCTGAGCACTTTCCTGGTGAAGTGTTGCAGTCGTGTTTTCCATTGCGCCACTCACATAATCGCGACCAACGATCTGTGAATACTTCACCCAGGGATAGTCAACTCCCGTGATACGAGAGAAGAAAGCCATCATCTCCGGAGTATTACCAAAGATCTTTTTGGCGACGGGAGCATATTCCTTTTCTACATAATAGCTAACCTCTTTTCCCTTGTAACTTTCCTTTATTACAGAGTACTCACCTACGCCCATGAAGAACAAATAGGGTGTATGAGGAAGTTCCATTTTCCAGGTATCTGTGCGGGTACCGTCAGAATTTTTCTTTTGAGAAACGAGTTTTCCATTGGATAGCGTAACATACTTTTCAGGAACGGTCATAAGGAATTCCTGAGTTGTTTTTTGATTTGGCTTATCGATGGTAGGTACCCAAACAGAAGTTGCCTCCGTTTCGCCCTGCGTCCAGATCTGTGTCGGTTTGTTTGGTTCCTCTCCTTTGGGATTAACAAAATACAAACCTTTTGCATCTGTAATTGCTGCACTACCCTTAACCTTAAATTCATTTGGCTTAGCTGTGTAATCGATATAAACAATATAAAGTTCGCCACCCTTGTAAGTCCTATCCAGCTTCACGTTTAAGGTCATTCCATCATAATCATATTTCAAAGGAGATGTTGAATTGCCTTTTACAATTCCAACCTGTTTAATATCCATTCCCTTTGCATCGAGTTCCAAAACATTCGTCGGATAAAAGTGAGGCTTTAGTGTGAGCCATACTTTTCCGTATGCATATGCTTTTGGATAATCAAAGCGGATATCAAGTTTTGTATGAACAAGATCATTGATTACAGTATAAGTTTCGCGGTATTTTTTCTTCCATGTGGTATCAGTTGGACCCTCTTCATGGCCTTCCTGTGCGAACAGGGATTGAATAGAGCCAATAAATAAAAAGGCAAACAAGAGTTTCTTCATCATGTGTAAAAGTTAAAGTAGCTGTAAAGATAACCAGCACCCGGGTGAATATTTCTAAAAAAATACATAAATGGTCTTATGCTTCGTTCAATTGAGTAGATTTGTATTCAGTTAGTAATCAATCGGGCTAATGAAGCTTTTCGCTTACTGTCTTGCTCTCCTTTTCTGTTCTGTGAACCTTATGGCTCAGCAGGAATACTTCATCTTCATACAGTCTGATCTAAATCAACCTTTCCACGCGCTGATCGATACAAAAACTTATGGCTCGTCGCCCCATGGAAACCTGATCATTCCAAAATTGAGAGATACTACCTATAAAATCACAATCGGTTTTCCTGGTAATAAATATCCCGAACAAGTTTTCAGCGTTCCAATGAATAAAAAGGATAAGGGTTTCCAATTAAAGAAAATAAGTGAAACTGAATGGAACCTATTCAACTGGCTGACCCAGGAATTGATCAAGCCGCCGAAAGGAACGGCTAACCAAATGGCGCAGGGAGACCGTAAGACGGATTATTTCGCAGTGTTAATGGCAAATGTGGTCAATGATTCCGCTGTTTTATACACTTCTATTGCCAGTGTTGAACCCGGTTTACCCGAAAAGAAGGAAGAGATAAAAACAGATGTGGGCACTAACGTGAATGGAACTACAGCCGAAGTCGCCAAACAGTCAACAACAAACGAAGGTGAAAAGATCCTAGACACGAAAGGTTTGAACAAAACGGATGCGAGCAAGGTGGATTCAAAAGACGCAGTTGTTTTAATTGCCCCCAATAAGAAAGAAACAGTAGCCACGGATAGTCCGAAAACAAAACCTCCGGCGGAAGTTGATTCAGCGCTTGTAAACCTGCAAGATACCTCCAAATTGAATTCAGTTGCGGTTGTGACAAAACAAGAGCCCGGCCCTGATTCCATAAAAAATCAACTTAAGGATTCGTCGCTTGCAATAGCAGTTGATACAATTCAATCTACTGAATCGGTAGCCGAATCCATAATAAAGGTTAGTGAATATACTTCTGAACAAGGAAAGGAATTAGTTTACGTTTCCGCCGCTGATACTGTTCGGATATTTATTCCATTCAGTTTTGAAGTAGACAGCACTATGATAGCAAAGAAGATTGATACGACAGCGCACGATGAGGTCGAAAAATTGAATCCAAAGGTGGATACTGCATTGCTGGAAAAAGGAAGTTAAGAAACAGGATACGATTTCCAAACAAGCAGTTTCAAACTCCGCACCGGTGGAAGAAAAGAAGAAAGCTCAAATGATAAATTCTGACTGCCGGAGTTTTGCAGTGGATGCAGATGTAGATAAGCTGAGAATAAAAATGCTTGCTGAAAATAATGTGGATGATCGCATCATGGCCGCCAGAAAATATCTCAAGACGAAATGCTTTTATACCAAACAGATAAAATCTTTGTCAGAATTATTCCTCAGTGATGAAGGCCGTTATCGCTTCTTCGACGCGTCTTATCCTTTTGTTATTGATACTGATAATTTTAAGGAATTGGTTTCTCTTCTCCGTGATGAATACTTCGTCAATCGCTTTAAAGCCATGGTGAGGCTGTAAGGAGAGGGTTGATAGGGTTGACTGGGTAATAAGGTTTTTCATTATCAACTCCATCAACTCCGTCAACCCAATCAACCATGAGGTTATGATTCCCGCCTAATTGCTACATTCGTTCAAATGGAGCGTTACTTTTTGGAAGTTTCTTATATGGGAACCGCTTATGCCGGTTTTCAGATCCAACAAAACGCAAAGACCGTTCAATCGGAAGTAGAAAAAGCATTGGAAATTTTCTTCAGAAGAAAGATTGATCTGACCGGCGCATCCCGCACGGACGCGGGGGTGCATGCGTTCCAGAATTATTTTCATTTTGATAATCAGGGCGAGATCAACTCATCATCGGTTTATAATCTCAATGCCCTTTTGCCTGTTGATATCTCGATCAAAGGACTTACCAAAGTAAAACCCGAGTCCCATTCCCGCTTTGACGCCATGAGCAGGGAATACAAGTACTTCATATATAAGGAGAAGAATCCATTTCTACAGGATCGGGCCTACTATTACCCTTATCCGCTTGATCTTGGATTGTTGAACGAGGCGGCAGCCTTATTATTAAAGGAACGGGATTTCTCCAGTTTTTCAAAAAGAAGGACCCAGGTGAAG
>CAVSJA010000002.1:872500-1088113 GCA_963728145.1 uncultured Chitinophagaceae bacterium
CGGTTACCCGTCACGGGACGGAAAGACCCCGTGAACCTTCACTACAACTTTGCATTGATTTTGAGTAACCGATGTGTAGAATAGTTGGGACACTTTGAAGCGGTGCCGCCAGGTAGGGTGGAGCGGTCGTTGAAATACCAACCTTCGTTTGACTTAGAGTCTAATCCCTTGCGGGAAACAGTGCATGGTGGGTAGTTTGACTGGGGTGGTCGCCTCCTAAAAAGTAACGGAGGCTTGCAAAGGTTCCCTCAGTACGGTTGGTAATCGTACGAAGAGCGCATTAGTATAAGGGAGCTTGACTGTGAGGCATACAAGCCGAGCAGGGACGAAAGTCGGCTAAAGTGATCCGGTGGTTCTGTATGGAAGGGCCATCGCTCAAAGGATAAAAGGTACTCCGGGGATAACAGGCTGATCTCCCCCAAGAGCTCATATCGACGGGGAGGTTTGGCACCTCGATGTCGGTTCGTCACATCCTGGGGCTGGAGAAGGTCCCAAGGGTTCGGCTGTTCGCCGATTAAAGTGGCACGTGAACTGGGTTCAGAACGTCGCAAGACAGTTCGGTCCCTATCTGTGATGGGCGCTAGTAAATTGAGAGGACATGACCTTAGTACGAGAGGACCGGGTCGTACGTACCGCTGGTGTATCTGTTGTGCCGCCAGGTGCAATGCAGAGTAGCTATGTACGGACAGGATAAACGCTGAAAGCATCTAAGCGTGAAACCTTCCTCAAGATGAGTTTACTTTTAAGGGTCGTCAAAGACTATGACGTTGATAGGCTACAGGTGTAAAGGTGGTAACATCAAAGCCGAGTAGTACTAATTGCCCGTACGCTTTAATTTTTTTTTACTATTTTTTACTAACATTCCCAATATGTTACTTTATTGAGTTACAACTTAGATTTCAATATGTTAACGTTATTGTCAATTAGCTTATCAACTTACAGCTGATCAACTTAACTTCTTATGGTGGTTTTGCCGAGGGTGTTCACCTCTTCCCATACCGAACAGAGAAGTTAAGCCCCTCATGGCCGATGGTACTGCACCACAATGCGGGAGAGTAGGTAGCTGCCATATTCTTTAGACCCCGACGGTTTTCCGTCGGGATTTTTTTTTGAGTATCGAATAAGGAATTTCGAATGTCGTAGTTCAAGCGTTAAGACTGACTTCTCATGCTGCTTGATGCTCTACTTATTAACCCTAAACACACGAAGCGAATCATTATTGACTGCAGCCAGGATTATTCTTTCTCCTTTTGATAGCTGAAGTACTTCCATATCCTTCACATCGCCTTTTAAAATAAATCCGGATTTTACAGGCGGCACAGCAACAAATTGTTTTTTATTATTTCCCTTAAGAAAACATCCGTACGATGCATCATATCTTCCACTCATTACTTCAGTTTGGTATTCATTGCCTGCTAAAAGCAAATCTTTAAAACCATCCTTGTCCAAATCATCACAAATGATAGCATTCACCGGTGCAAATTGAGCTTCCATTGGTAATACATGCTTAACGAATTTGCCATTACCCAAATTCTCAAAATAGCAGCTCCTGGTTTCATCACAGGAAAGTTTCAGAATATCTTTTTTCCCATCAAAAATGTCATTAAACGAGGCATGAGCATATTCTTTGTTGAGCAAAAACTTCTTTTTTACGGCTGGCACCTGTTCTGCAAATTGGTTCCTGTTGATGGATGGGAATAATCTTTTCTCACCTTTGTTATCCTTTATGTAATAAAAAAGTATAGGATCTATACTTCCATTATTATCCAGGTCCGCAGCAAACAATTGCATAGGTTCAGCAGCTGAAACATCGAATATGCAATTAAGCCCAAGGTTTCCGGCAATAAGATCCATGTCACCATCATTGTCAATATCTGCTGCTGCAAGACTCCGCCACATTCCGTTAATCTGCTGCAGACCCGTTTCAGCTGTAACTTCCTTTAATTTTCCGTGATCATTCTTAAAAAACCGCACGGGCATCCATTCGCCGGCCACAATCAAATCAAGCTGTCTGTCATTGTCAAAATCTGTCCAAACAGATGATGTGACCATTCCTGGTTTTTGCAAAGAAGCACATGCTTTCTCTGTTACATCAGAAAAAATTCCCTGATCATTTTGCAGTATAAAGCTTCGCGGTGAAAAAGGATATTGTTTGGATACACGTCCCCCAATAAATAGATCTAGGTCCCCATCATGATCATAATCACCCGCGCTTACACTACCTGCAATTGTTCGAACGTGATTGGGTATCGCATGATCTTTAAAAGTAAATTTCCCCTTTCCATCATTAAGATAAAGTCTGGGCCGGTAATGAGATGAAGTGTCAGGCTGCTGTATATCGCCATAGGTCACTATCAAATCAAGATCACTGTCATTTTCAGCGTCAAATAACAGGCAATCTGAATCTTCTTCGAACTTCGACGCTTCAGTAAGTCTTTTGGGACTGAAAGTTTGATTAGAGTTTTGCAAAAAAAACTCTCCTGAAAATGTTGCAGCTGCACCTATATAAATATCAATTTTACCATCTTTATCAATATCACCTGTTGTTAAAAAGGGCCCCAGTTGAGAAAACTTTTGGGGTAACAGCCGTTGAACAGCAAAATCATTGAATTCATAATCGGTATGACGATATGAAAGTCCAGATGATGAAGTTATATCGGTAAAAAGAAAAGCTGAGGTTATTTTTAGTTCCTGGTGATCTGTATAAACATCTTGGGGGTTAAGAATCAGAATTGTGTCGGCAGCAATATTTTTCCTGACCGTTTTCTTCCCATTGGGCCATATTGCAACTAGAGAATCAATTTTAGTCTCTGCACCCAAGCCAAAAACAAGATCCTGGTCTATGGAAGAATAATATCCTCGAACAGGGTTTTGCTCCTGCATTTGCATTTTTCCATTGGTGTAAATACATACTTTAGCGCCAAAAGCATGTTTGTTGCCACTTTGTCCATTTAAAACAAGCTTTAGAAAATGCGCCTGCTTTGGCTGATTTTTTTGAATGGTATTATTTACAAAAACAAAAGCTTTTTTATTGATGTTGTTAACCACAAGATCTAAATCGCCATCGTTATCAAGATCGGCATAGGCCGATCCGTTTGACAGTGAAAGTTCATCAACGCCGGAATTTTTGGAAATATCTTTAAAAGTATAATCTTTATTGTTTGAGTATAAATAATTACTCAGGTTAACTTGTTCAAGGCTTGCTAATTTTTTTTTGATCGCCCTTTGTTGGTCCTTCCTATCAGCGCTAGTGTTAAATGTCTCATGACTAAACTCTATAAAATCAACATTGATAAAATCTCTTCCTATCCCGTTGGTAATATGGATATCCTTCCACCCGTCGTTATTAAAATCGGCAAGTAAAACACTCCAGCTCCAGTCGGTTGCATAGATCCCTGCCAACTGTCCTATTTCGCTAAAAAAAGGCAAGGCTATATTTTCGTCATATCTGTTTCCATTATTTAGCTGCAACATGTTTCTCATAAACGAGGGATCATATCCTCTGTATCGCTCTGCCTGATAACGTTCGTAATTCATGGAAGAATAGGTAATTTTTTTTCTTTCGTTGTATTCCGGCAGCATATCCAATGTAACAACATCGCTTAATCCGTCGTTGTTTAAATCGGCAGCATCCACTCCCATACTGGAATAACTTTGATGGCGCATTGCTTTATCAATGCAATTAGTGAAGGTCCCGTTCTTATTATTCAACCATAAGACATCGTTAGATACAAAATCATTAGCAACATAGACATCCGGCCAGCCATCATTATTAAAATCGCTTACGGATACACCTAATCCATATCCATCTTCTTTAATGCCGGCCTTTAAACTAACATCGGTAAAAACAGGATGGCCCAGGTGTAAAGAATCACCCTCGTTCCTGTATAATCTGTCATTTGCAGGCGATTTTCCGCTATTATCGCGGGGAACAATATAATTGGCACTGACGTTACTATTATTAAAAGTATAGTTGGCCAGATACATATCGAGGTCCCCATCCCTGTCATAATCGAAAAAAACGGCCTGGGAAGAATATCCCGTATCAGCCAGGCCATATACTGTTGCCTGCTCATTAAAAGTTAAGTCGTGTTGATTAATGTATAGAAGATTCTTTGAACGGCGAAGGAGGTTTTTGCCATAGGTGCAGATATAAATATCATCATAGCCATCGTTATTAATATCGACAATGCTTACACCTGTCGCCCATACATTGGTAACAAGCCCTGCTTTTTCAGTAATGTCGTCAAATTTGTTGTTGCCTTTGTTGATATAGATTCGGCTGCTTACCTGGTTGGCTGTGAACACAATGTCTTTTAAGCCATCATTATTAAAATCCCCGATGCCAACACCGCCTCCCATATAACCAAATTCATTGATCATGGAATTTGTTGAATCCGTATCATGAATGTCATTGCTGAAATGGATACCAGATTCTGTGGGATCTGATTTTGAAAAAAGTAGGTTATTATTTTTTGTTCTGCAGCTCTGCGTAACAACCACAGAAAATAGAAAACAAATTGCTGACAGATAAAATGGCTTCAACGACATCATTATTCTTAAGGTATGAACATAAATTAAAACAATTCCAATTCAATGGAATGAAAATGCCATTACAATATTGTAATGGCATTTATTGTTGATGATTTAATTCTCTATTGTAATGCCGGATTAGTCGATGTTTCGGCAAATGGTATCGGCAACAAATCCACCTGTCCTGCTTTGGGGTCGGCCATAATAGAAGGGAAGTAACCTTTTTTCCTCCAACGCAAAATATCAATATTATTTACTCCTTCGCCTGATAACTCAACTGACCGCTCATGCATTACCGCTCTTAACGCCTGATTTTTTGAAGTAAGTACTACAGGTGGCATATTTACACCTGGCCTGGCACGAACCATGTTAATATAGGTTCCTGCCTGAGCAAAATTTCCCAATTCGGTTTCGCATTCTGCCAGCATTAAAAGAACATCAGCATAACGCATCAGGCGTTGATTGATGCCGGTTGATTTAAAACTTTCATTCATCCAATCTAAAATAGAATATTTCTTATAAATTCTTTTTAGTGAAACCCCATTTTTAATGCTTGGATCAACATTTAAATCAGATGCGGTCAAAACAACTCCCGGGTCTGTACCACCTTTAGTTAAGATAATATCACCAGCTTCCCAAAAAGTCATTTTGTACCTTGGGTCACCGGCCTCAAACTCATTCAAGATCCTATCCGATGGAATTACATTACCCCAGGCCTGTCCATACTCCTGGTTGCGGACTGTTTGAGGTCCCCAATTAAAAGGGGGCTGAAGTTCTCCAGTGTATCCCCAATTAAAATTGTTATCCCCCCTATCCTGGAAAAACACTTCAAAAACACTCTCGGCATTTGCTTCATGACCTGTTGTTATAACAGTCGGCCCATTAGCTATATCACCATCAAAATTCCATGAGAAATTGACGAGACTATACTGGCCCGAATTAACAACAGCAAGCAGTGGGATTTTAGCGGCAGCGTAATCACCCTTTTGCATTTGAACTCTGCCTAATAAAGTGTTCGCTGCACCTCTGGTTGCTCTCCCGAGATCAGTGCTGCTATAACTAAGAGGTAATTTTGCAACAGCATCAGTCAGGTCAGTAATGATCAGTGTATAAATCTCAGCAGCCGGGGATTTTCCTTTAAAACCGGTTGGAGACGTAATCGGTTCGGTATAAACAGGAACATCACCCCATTGTGACACTAATTCAAAATAGGCCCAGGCTCTTAAAAACTTGGCCTCGCCAACCAGACGGTCTCTAAGCGATGTATTATCAGTTACACCAGGAGCCTTTGATAAAACCAGGTTTGCTTTGTTGATCATCTGGTAACAGCCGTTCCAAACACTTGTCATCACGGCATTTGTTGTTGCGGGAGATGCCTGCTTTAATAGTTCTGCACGGGGAGCTTCCAATTGAGCGCCACCTGCCCAGGTCTCACCGCCACGCATATCATGAACAAAGTACCATTCCCGGCCTACAAGTTCTGCTGCACGCAGCGTAGAATAGATGGAGTTGACCCCATTTTGAAGTTCTGCGGCTGTTTTAAAATAGCTTTCCTGAGTTGGATTATTTTGATCAGTAACGTTCAACTTTTTATCGCAGGCAATTATGCTGATCAGTAACATAACTCCCACGCTGATCATTTTATAATTTCTTTGTTTCATATTGCTCGTATTTAGCAAGTGGATAGTTGTTTTTAGAAATTTACCTGTACACCAAATATAAACGACTTTGGCTGAGGATAAACAGCGAAGTCAATTCCGTTTGTCAAGGCAATATTGTTTCCAAACGGAGTTCTGTTTCCAACCTCGGGATCAAATCCACTATATTTAGTAAAGGTCAAAATGTTTTGAGCAGACAGATACACACGGAAGCTGCTGACCGTTCCCTTTGTTAACGATTGCAACGATTTTGAAGGAATAGTATAACCAATCATTACATTTTTTAAGCGCAGATAAGAACCATCTTCAAGAAAACGAGTGGAAGGTCTGGCATTTTGATTAGGATCGCCCAATATAGCGCGTGGAATATCGGTATTTGTATTTACTGGCAGTCCATGCTTTCAGTACATCGGTACCGGCATTGAAGAATCGAACCATACCTTCAGTAATAACCCTTGTAGCATTAAAAATTTTACTGCCTTGCACACCCTGGAAGAAAACAGAAAAATCAAAATTCTTATAATTGGCATTCACAGTGAAGGCATACGTAAAATCAGGCAAATAGCTGCCAAGAAACACACGGTCATTCACATCAATAACACCATTTCCATCAATATCTCTAAACTGAAGATCTCCGGGAGATGTATGTATTGAAGGATCATACGATTGCCCCGGGGAAGGATTAACCTGAGCCGCAGCTCCATTGACCTGGCCGATATCCTGGAAAATACGTTCAACTATCCATCCATAAAAAGACTGAATGGGCTGGCCGACTTTAGTGTTGGTAATATTGTAGGTGCCGAAATCCTGGTCCCCACCTGCTTCAATGCTGGTAACGCCTGGAGCAAGCTTTGTGACCTTATTTTTAGTGGTGGCAAAGTTTGCCGTTGCATTCCAGGTAAAGGTACCTTCCCTGTCATAGTACCCTAGTTGAAATTCAAACCCGGTATTTTCCATGCCGGCAACATTTTGCTTTACAGTTGAATTAAGAAATCCAAAAGACGGGGGTAGTGGTACGTCCAAAATCAGGTTATCGGTGCTTCGTTTAAACCATTCTGCTGTTAGTGTAAATTTATTCCTGAACAACCCAAGGTCCAATCCTATATTTAACTGCTTTGTCTTTTCCCATTCCAGGTCCTGATTTCCTAATCCGGGGATGACGGATCCTGGACCGTTAGCGGGTATATTATTAAAAGGATAAGAGGAACTATTTGCTGCAACACTCACCAGCCACGGTGTACTTCCTAAGACTGCTCCATTCAGACCTGTAATTCCATATCCTGCTCTCAGTTTCAGTTCTGAAATCTCCTTAATATTTTGGATAAATGTTTCCTGGTCCATTCTCCATCCTATAGAGCCGGAAGGAAAGGTAGCCCATTTTTTTCCGGGTGCCCACACCGAAAGTCCATCACGGCGAATTGCACCACTGAGGAGGTACTTGCCCTTAAAATCATAGTTTACCCGTCCCAGCACCGACATAATTGAATTTTCATCAAATCTTGTTGATGATGACGGATTGAGCGCATTATTGAGTGTTCTTAGGTCGTTAGAGAGTTGGTTCCCGCTTTGGGATGAACTATTTATTTCCTGGTTTTGCTGCTCAAACACAGCGATTGCATTAACATGATGGTCGCCAAAAGTTTTATCAAAGGTTAATTGCTCTGTGAATAATATTGAAGTTGAAACAGTGCGGTTATTAGTAATGGTTGCCTGAGTTGCACTCGAACCAGCTACGGCCCCGTTATCGTCAAAAATCGGCGAAAAACGATAATCGAGTCCGTTGGAATAATCCACTCCAAATGTCGAACGGAACTTTAGCCAGCTGGTGATATTAATATCTAGGTAAGTCGTTCCAAGGATTTTTGCAGTTTTTCTGTTTCCAGGGTTTTTCAATTCGGCATCTTCAACCGGGTTGGTTGGGTCGCCTCCATCTAATACAGGATGAGCGCCTCTATACCCGCCATTAGATGTAGGGTCGTAAACCGGTATATGCGGGAACATCCTGATCACGTTAACTAAGTTCGACCGGGACCCTGTTTCATTGTTATCATAGGCCTGATCACCATGGGCGATGTACAAGTTCTCCCCAAAACTGAAAACTTTGCTAATCATATGCTCGGAGTTGATCCGGAAATTGAAACGGCGATAGCCTACATAGGGACTGGTTCCCTCCTGATCAAAATATCCAAGAGAGGCGAAAAACCGGGAAATATCATTGCCACCACTTAACCCGATATTGGTCTGGGTCATCATACCTGTTCTGAAATAAGCTTCCTGCCAATCCGTATTTGTTTCACCATAGGTTTGCGTAGCTCCTACATGGGTGGGTTCATTTATGGTTGGTGGTGTTAATCGCGGAATTTGGCTGCCTCTATAAGCAAGCGCATATTGCATCAATTGTTCTGTATTCATCAGGTCAATCCTCTCCGTTACTTTGGATGTACCCAAATAAGAATCAAGGCTAACCCGTAAGCCGCCACTTCTTCTTCCCTTCTTTGTGGTTACAATTATGACACCATTAGTGGCTCGCGAGCCATAAATTGCAGAAGCCGATGCGTCCTTAAGTACATCGACCGATTCTATGTCCCTGGTGTCTATAGTTGAAAGATCACCAGTAGGAAATCCATCTATTACATATAAAGGATCGGAAGCGAAGCTGATAGAGCTGATACCTCTGATACGAACAATTGGTTGCGTTCCCGGGCTGCCATTGTTGGTCACTTGTAAACCGGCAACTCTCCCTTGTAAAGCTTGTGAAACATTTGCAACGGGCAACTCGGCAACTGTTTTGCTAGTTACGTTTGAAATGGCACCCGTTACATTCGCTCTTTTTTGAGTACCATAACCTACAACAATTACTTCGTTAATACTTGATAATAGCGGCGTAAGCTGCACGGCAACGGAGTTGCTTGTACCTATCTGCACTGAGAAAGGTTGATAGCCTATCATTGAGATCTCCAAATATTCGCCTTCCTCTGCTTCTATTGTGAATACTCCTGCAGAATTAGTAACTGTTCCCCTCGTTGTGCCCTTGACGGTTACAGAAACACCTACAAGAAGATCCCCTTTGTCGTCTGTTACCTTTCCAGTGATTGGTTTTGAAACCGGACCCAGTGGTGTTTCTTTAATATCAACCGAAACGTTTTTCAGTTCAAATTTGAGTGATTCTTCTTCTGCCCTTTTTGTTAGCACTATCTGGTTACCAGACACATAGTACAATACTTCCAGCGGCGCTAATAGGGAATTCAATACATCTCCCAATCTCTCATCCTGTGCCTGCAGTGATACTTTTTTGCGACAGGGAATACGCTGAGCGCTGTACACAAATTTTATTTCGGCGAGCTTACTAATCTCACTTAATATCGTTCTCACTTCTTTCTGTTCTACAGCAATGCTGATTTTTCTATTGAGAACGTCCTCACCGTTACCGGGGGAAGCCACCACTTCATTACTTAAAACAAGTGAAAATACTAGCAGCTGTATTTTCATTAAAAGTCCTAACTGTCTGAAAGACTTAATTCTTTTCATGATGACAAGATTGGTTTTAGCAATAGTTATTTTGGCGTTTGTCAATAAATAAAAGATCAGGTATCAACTAAAATCACTTACATCCTTTTGTTACAATTACAATCTGACCATCGATAATTTCATAACTGGCAGCAATCGCCTTACAGATAAGGTCGAGTTTTCTATAAAAGTTTTCATTCCTAAGGTCGGCCGTTACAGTACAATTTCTTAACAACTCAAGGTCATAAACTATATTGATTCCATATTTTTTGCTGAGTTGGTTGAATACTTTTTCAAGAGGGGCTTCTTCAAATAACATGTTATCCTGTTCAGTGGCTGGAACTATCTCTGCAGGGTAAGCCAGTAAGTTTTTTTGAAACTTTTGTTCAGATTTTTTATAAACGAGCTCCTGGTTGGGAGTTAGAATAATTCCTCCGGGCTGGCTATTTGATTTAGAATTTTTTGCTTCATTAACCTGAGAATATACGCTGACCTTGCCAGTTCTTACTGTTACCTGTATAATCGTATCCTTCTCAAAAGAGCGAACACTAAAATTCGTACCTAATACTTTAGTAACAATTTCATTGGCAAAAACTCTAAATGGGCGCGCCGGGTTTCTTGTCACTTTAAAATAAGCCTCGCCGGATAAGTAGACGTCCCTCGTGTTGCTACTATCGAAGTCATTGGAATATCCAATGCGACTATCGGGCGCCAGTTCAACAATGCTTTCATCTGGTAGCTTTAACCTGATCGGTTTTTGCGAAGTGTTTACACTTTCAATTAAATGTTTTGAGGGAGTTACGGCACGATAGGCAAATTGTTCTGTGCCCTTATCCTGATATTGAAAGACGTAACCTGCAATTACAACGGCTCCAATAAGAACTGCGGCCGCTGCAAACCACCATCTTCTTCTTGAAAGAGAAATCCGTTGACCAAAAGGGCTTGACTCTGTAAATCCAACGGTGTGGGTTTCTTCACTTATGGTTTGCAATAAACTCTTTATTTCATTTTCTCTCTCATCGTCACTAATAACCCGCTCTTCTGTTTTTAAAGATTCCAGTATTTTTCTGGCCTCAGCAACTACCATATGCTTGTCTGGATGTTCCGAGAGCCAATTATTCCAAAAATCATCATCCGCTTTCTTTCCTTCGATTACCCACCGGATAAAATCATCATCTATTACAAAATCTGAGATGTCAAACAATCTATAATCCTTCATAAGCGCATATATCTATCTACATAAGTTCCGGTGGAACCGAAATTCTACTGCTTTTCTTGTAACTATTTTTTCGGGATTAATTAGACGCTTCTTTTTCAGCAAGTTAGTCTTGCGGAAATTTAATTCGTGAGGAACTCTTCGTGCCAAAGGCTTCTAAGTTTTTGGATGGCTTCATGAAGCAGGTTGTAGACGGATTGCCGGTTGATATTCATGAGCTCAGCTATTTGGCCGTGGTCGAGATGCTGGTAATATTTCAAATAGATTATTTCCTTTTGTCTTTTGGAAAGTAATGAAAGGGTCTTCCTGAGCTTTAGTCCTTTTTCTTCTGAGATTTGCTTTTCAAGGGTGATCTTTTCAATGGAGAATTCATATAAGAACTCGTATTCCTCCATACCAGGAGAAATTACCTCGTTAACGTTCCTGTGTAAAGCCTTTAGTGTTTTGTTTTTAATTGCTCGCAATAAGTAATACCTGGGCGATATAATGGTACCAATGGTCTCTCTCCTTTGCCACAAACTGATGAACACCTCTTGTATGCAGTCCTTAATCAATCCGTGATCCTTCGTAAACCGCGAAGCGTAGTGGTAAAGATCATCATAATACATTCTCATGAGGGAGGCAAGCGCGGATTCATCTCCTTGCTGCAATTGCTTTATTAAACCAGGTTTTGGTGGTGTTGAAAAATCTCCCATAAGAGCAGTAATAAATAACAATGACGAATTCAAAATAACTTCAAGCCAATAACCTCCAAAAATCTTAGCCTGTCAAGTTAGAAAAAAATAATAATATATTGTTCTACTGGTCAAAGACTATGAATTTTTAATAAAAGCTGCTTGTTTAAGTACAAACCTTTAGCTGGCCACCCAACCTCGGCTTATTGAAAAGGGATTTTTTTGGGGGAACCTATCAGAAATCAAAGACTCAGTTCGTTATACTGGCATCTTAGTGAACCCCGTGCCTTATGCAGAAAGTTTTATTGATTATCGCATTCTTGAGTATTGCCGCCATCACCCATTCTCAAAAAATAAGAGTGGTAGAAAATAGCGCGCTAGCCAAAATAGTAGCGAAAATAAAAGGCGAGGAATTATATGCGATCACCCTTGGTAAAACCATTTTCATTAGTTGCAAAAAAGAAGAATTTTTTGAGAAGCAGTGGTGGGTGAAGCATGAACTTGCTCACGTGAGTCAATATCAAAAACACGGCATCCTACGCTTCCTGGCGCTTTACGTCTACTACGCAGTATTTCATCCCAAGTCAGTTAACCCCTTTGAAATGGAGGCTGAAGTTGCGGAACGGTCCGGTGAATCATCCCTTGTTCATTTGTCCCCAAATAGAACCTCATCAAATCCAAAGAAATAAAATTCCAAATTCCGCAATTCGTTGGCGAAAACCGGCGATTTTTTTAGGACTATCTTGCCAATCTTTGCTCACAATTCTTTTCATGCTTACTAACGATCATAAATGCGGTCGCTTATGAGATTATCCTTTTATGTACACTTCTTTGTTTTATTTCTATTGACTGAAGGACATGGTCAGCAAGTATGGAATACTTCTTCGGAAAGATTAATGGATGCCGATTGGCTCATTATTCCAGTGAAGCAAAAGGCCACAGTTTTTAAATCTGATGACGGGAAGCAGATTATCTTATTCAATGGTCTTGTCAAACGAAGTTTCAGAATTACCCCCAATGTCGCCTGTATTGATTATAAAAATATGAATAATGGTCAACAACTACTCCGAGCTGTCAAACCTGAAGCAAGATTGACCATCAATAGTAGGGATTATAACGTTGGCGGTCTTTATGGCCAAAAAGAAAATGCATATCTCTTATATGAATGGATCGACGACTTATCAAAAGGGGAAAATGATTTTCAGTTTGTGTCATACGATGTGAAAAATATTGAGCCTTATATAAAGTGGAAGTATGATGGCGGGGCTATGAATAAACATCAACCGACCGGCAAAATGATTTCATTCAGCTATCGTTCATCAATTCCTGCTCTCGATGGGTTGCATGTAAAAGTAAACTATGAAATTTACGACGGTTTGCCACTCACCTGTAAATGGATTTCCATCAAAAATGATAGCAAGAATATTTTTAAGCTTGATAAAGTAGTGAGCGAAATTCTTGCTGTTGTAGAAGAGGAAAGTGCAGTTGTAGGAGAGGAAGAAAAAATGAAGGTACAGCATGGCATCTACATAGAAACAAATTATGCCTTTAACAATGCAATGCGTTATGATATCAGCGATCAAACCTCGCATTGGAAGGCGGACACAACTTATACTTCCCAGGTTAATTATAACCTCACCACGCCCTGCTTGTTTGAAGTTTATCCTGAAAAGGCGCCTGGTATTGAACTGCAACCAGGAGAAGGCTTTGAATCTGTTCGTTCCTATGAATTATTAATGGATAGTTATGACCGGGAAAGAAGAGGGCTTGCCATTCGAAAAATGTACCGCGCTATTGCTCCATGGACCACGGCCAATCCCATCTTCATGCATTTGGTGAGTAAGAATGATGAAGAGGTGAGAACAGCGATCGATCAATGTGCGGCAACTGGATACGAAGCTTTGATTCTGAGTTTTGGGAGCCACATGAATATGGAAGACAGTTCCGCAACCAATATTGCACGTTGGAAAAAACATGCAGACTATGCGCATGGCAAGGGAATTAAGATCGGTGGCTATTCCTTATTCAGCTCCCGGAAAATAAGTGATGAAGATGATGTTATTAGCCCAAAAACTGGTAAGCCCGGTGGTGCTTTTTTTGGAAACGCTCCATGCTTTGCGAGTAAATGGGGATTGGCCTATCGCAACAAAATAAAATACTTTTTCTCTCAAACAGGATTTGATATCTGGGAAAACGATGGTCCCTATCCCGGCGATGTATGTGCTTCAACTACTCACCCCGGTCACAAAGGTTTGGATGATTCACAATGGCGGCAAATGGAAATTCAAAAGGAATTGTATCGATGGTTGAATGAGCGGGGAGTTTATATTAATGCACCAGATTGGTATTTTTTAGATGGGACACATAAGATTGCCATTGGTTATCGGGAAGTGAATTTTTCTTTGCCAAGAGAAAATCAAAAGATCCTCAACCGGCAAAACATATTTGACGGCACCTGGGAAAAAACTCCATCGATGGGCTGGGGCTTTGTACCATTGACTAAATACCAGGGAGGTGGACCAGAAGCGGTGCTGGAGCCGCTTGCAGATCATTTGAAAGATTATGAACAATTGATGATGCAATACTACGGAGCGGGTGTCCAGGCCTGTTACAGGGGGCCAAGGTTATATGATACTGAAGAAACAAGACAGACAGTAATAAAGGTAATTACCTGGTATAAACGGTATCGCGATATTCTTAATTCCGACATAATTCACCTGAGAAGAGCTGATGGCAGAGATTGGGATGGGATTTTGCACGTGAACCCTCAACTCAAAACAAAGGGATTGGTCATGCTGTATAATCCATTGAAGGAAAAAATCACAAGGACAATCAAATTGCCTTTATACTACACAGGATTAGTTCAAAGCGCAAGAATATCAGAGAAAGGGTTGAATCCACAGACACGGAAACTAAATAGTAAGGCTGAGATTGAATTGACCTTCACCATCGATGCGGAAGATTACACATGGTTCTTGATTGAGTGAGATTCTTGCTGAATAACAAACTAAAACTGTCAAATAACAATTGGGAATCGATGAATAGCCGAATGATCATTCTGAACCTGGCATTAACACTGGACGGATTCATCGAAGGTCCTAACGGAGAAATTGATTGGCTGGTGAGGGATGAAAGCATTGATTTTGGGGATATACTGGAAGAAATACTAAGTGACAAGGATGCGATATTTTACGGAAGGATCAGTTATGAAAAATGGGGAAATTATCAACCCCTGGAGGGAGCGAGTCAAAAACTAAAAGACGCATACAAATCGCTCCACAGCAAAACGAAATATGTTTTCTCAAAGTCGGTAAAGTCAGACAATAGCAATGCGATATTCATTAATGACAATATACTCGGCACCGTAAATGCGATCAAACAACAACCCGGTAAAAATATCTGGCTATATGGCGGCAGCAGCCTTATCACAACCTTTTTAAACCTGGATCTGGTTGATCTGTTCAAACTCGCAGTTCATCCCGTATTAATTGGAAAGGGCAAGCCGCTATTTGAAAATATAAAAGACCGGCATCGCCTGAAACTTTTGGATAGTAAGAGCTACAAATCAGGAGTAATTCTATTGACTTACGAAACAATCAGGGATTAACATTGAAAGCAATTTACTATACCGAATACGGCTCCTACGATGTACTTCAAATAAAGGAAGTTGAAAAACCAGCTCCGAAAGAAGATGAAGTGCTGATAAAAGTGCATGCGGCATCGATCAACTCCTGGGATTGGGGCCTGGTAACCGGAACTCCTAAGATCTTTCGATTATTCGCAAGCAAACCAAAACACAAAATCGCAGGCGCTGATGTTGCCGGTACAGTTGAATCCGTTGGTACCAAAGTCACAAAGCTTCGTCCCGGTGACAGGGTATACGGTGATCTTTGTGAGAATGGCTTTGGCGCTTTTGCTGAGTACACCTGTGCACGTGAAAATGCATTGACGTTAATTCCTAGTGAGATGAGTTTTCCAGAAGCTGCTGCAATTCCCCAGGCGGGTCTGCTTGCGCTTCAAAGTTTTCGTTATAAAATGAATATTCAACAAGGTCAAACCATCCTGATAAACGGTGCCGGTGGAGGAGTGGGCAGCTTTGGCATTCAGCTCGCAAAGCTCTATGGAGCAGAAGTAAGCGGTGTCGATCATCCGAAAAAATTTGATATGATGCGCTCCATCGGTTGCGACCATTTTATTGACTATACAAAAATGGATTTTACTAAGATGGATATGAAATATGACTACATTCTCGATGTGAATACCGATCGTTCCATATTCAGCTATCTCCGGACGCTTAAAACCGGCGGTACATACGTAACAGTTGGAGGTCACCTTGATAAACTATTAGCGATCTTCCTTTTGAACCCTCTGGTCCGGTTATTCACTGGAAAACGTCTTAGGGTCCTTCCGTTAAAGGCAAACAAGGACCTCGATCAACTGAGTTCACTTTACAAGGAAGGTAAATTGAAGTGCATCATCGACGGTCCCTATAAACTTGAACAAGGCGTCGAGGCATTCAAGGCATTTAGTAATAGCGACTTCAAAGGCAAGATTGTAATAACAGTATAAGAATCTGATGGCGGCTATAAAATTTTCAGAGCGAATCCTGATCAACTGCCCACAAGAAGTCGCGTTCGATTACACGCAAGACTACGGCAATCGTTTGAATTGGGATACCTTTTTGAAAAGAGCTCAATTAATGGATGGAGCTTCAGCAGCTGCTTTGGGCGTAAAGGCATATTGTGTTTCGCGTAACGGACTTGGTATGGTAACGGAATACGTTTCATTTAACCGGCCAAAAGCGACAGCGATCAAAATGACTAAAGGTCCTTTCATTTTCAAGGACTTTTTGGGTTCGTGGACATTCAAGGATGCAGGGAATTCAACGACTGAAGTAATTTTTCTTTATTCATACACTCTTCGTTTTCCTTTCAGTTTATTCGCGGGGCTTATAAAAAACAATCTGCAATCTAATGTTAGGCAAAGGTTAATTGATCTTAAAAGAAACATTGAGAATTGAGATTGTTAGCTGGTTGCATTTTGAAATTAAACAAAGAACCAAAGGGATCTATTCACTTTGGTTCTTTGTTTAACCTCGCACAGACCGCAAGTATGAATTACTTCTTAAACTTCACTACATTCAAAACATTTTTTGCAATCTTTTCTCCTTGCTTTCGTCCTTCGACGCAGGAATAAGTGTAATGGATGCCGCCATAAACTCTTGCATTACCAACATCCACCGCCATTTCATTAAATGAATTGTATGTGCGTGGAGCCATGCCGAGATAATCATAGGTATGAAGGGTAAACCGGTAATTGTCTCCTAAAGCATCAGTTAAAACATATGCCACAGCGCCTGCCATTTGCGAGTGAGCAGATGGAAATTCGGGATGTGGGGGCATAGCTATGAATGGACTCCAGTCCGTGTGACCTAATACATTTCTTATATAACGGGTTGGTCTTTCCTGCAAAACCGAGTATTTGACCTTCCAGCAATTGATCATTGCTTCAGCAAAAGCAAGTCCCAGCTTTACATGAGCAAGTGTATAGAAATCCAATTTAGGATTTTCAACATGCATAACCTGGCTGAATGTTGAAAGGTAATTGACAGCCTGGGGATAGCCTGGATTGTCCCGGTAAAATAATGCAGTTGCCTTTTGTTCTGCTGTCAATGTTTTCGACACATCATATACTTCCCTCACCATCGTAGCATAAGCAGAATTAGTATCGAGCGAATAAGGTGGAGGAAGTGGAGATGCGGTACCTGCATCGACTCCCTGTACAAATCGCCTGTTATTTCCCCAGTAAGGTTCAGCAATACCAGTGGGATTAGGTGCGGTATTTTTCCATGATCCGATACCTCCATTCGGGGTGTAAGGATCATTGGCATGGTCCGATCCGTCTGTTGTGGACCAGGTAAAAATTTTTTCAGCTACAATTCTTCCAAAATCTTTGGAACGTTGAAATATTTCTGCATTATTAATTTCTGTCTGATACTGGTTATTCAATGCAGTTTCCAAAGAATCCAGTGAAATCAATACAGCAGGGGAAACATTTGAAGCAGTGAAAAAATGTTTGTTCATATATGCCAGCGCTGCATTGGCGCAGGTGGGCCAATGATACGCCTTGCCTGGTTGCGTTGTTGGCATCGCAGGCATATCCGTTAATTGACCGGTGAGAGATTTGTAAGCGGGCATTCCCGGAAGTACGGCTTCATACAATGCAATTCCACAATAAGCAAAATAACGATGCCCGTGTCGTCCGAAAGGATTCGCGGTTGTGGGTGTACGCAGGGTATTTAGTTGCAGATCCAGCCATTTTTGTGCAACTTCTGCCGAATAGGTCTTGGTTAATTTTAAATCATTCGGATCCAAATCAGGGTATTTTGAGCAGGAAGAGTAAATACCTGCAACGATTACAATCAAAGCAATCTTCTTTAATTGAAACAAGGATAAAGTCGTTCTCATTTTTAAAAGTTTTAATTGAAGAATAGTTATGAAACCAAAACTACCCTCGCCAATAAGGGATAATTTTTTATTTCGGCAGGTTGTAGATGATAGATAGCAGATGCATCACCCAATAAACTCATTGCCATTTGCCGACGACAAACTGCTTTTGCAGAAAAAGAAAATACACTCGCCTAAAAAGCAGCGCCGCAATGATTTTTATTCAACCGATTAAGTACTTTAGTATAACAAGGCAGTTCTATGAATTTTTATGATTTCATTTTTTCTGATCAACGCCGCTACCGGCTTCGCCGGCACTTTCTTTTTTGGACCGCCTGGTGTATTTATTTTGCAATTACTTTTCTAGTTCCGACTTATTGGGTTCCCGCCTGGAATTTTAATGGCCCCATGCCTCAAATAGAGCAGTATGGAGTAACGACATCAGTACTTCGAATATTGATGAATAGCATCCTGATGACCGTTGTTCATATGGCACTTGTTTACGGAATTATTTACTATTTTTTGCCCAAGTATCTATCTAAGAACTACAATGGAGTTTCAATAACTGCCTTGCTATGCCTGTTCCTGGCCTTCATCGCATGCTTTAATTATTTAAATTTCTTATTGACCTTTTCTATCAGTACGCGAATGGGTTATTTTTCGACGATGCCCGACATGGCTTACATCATTCCGCTTTGGATCAGGCAAGTAATATTTAATTATCCCACCGTTGTAGGATTTGCGCTTGCGATAAAGCTGATGAAACGTTGGTATACGAAACAAAGAGAAACACAATTAATAATCCGGGAAAAGATCAATGCGGAATTACAGTTATTAAAGGCCCAGGTACATCCACATTTCTTATTTAATACCCTGAATAATATTTATTCATTTATTCTGAATGGGTATGATAAGGCGCCAGGCATGATAAAAAAGCTATCCAGTCTCCTTTATTATATTTTACATGAATGCAATCAACAACTCGTGCCTCTTGATAAGGAAATTTCCATGATACAGGACTATATAGCATTGGAGCAGATCAGGTATGGCGATCGATTGAATTTAAGTATGCATATCCAGGGCACTCCGAAAAATAAAATGATAAGTCCGCTATTGTTGATTCCTTTCGTTGAAAATAGCTTTAAACATGGTACCAGTCGAATGCTCGTTCACCCCTGGGTGAAACTGGATATTTTTATCGAAAAGGAATCTCTTGAGTTCAGAATTTCTAACAACAAGCCGGAGCAACAGGGTAATAATTCTGGAAAAAAAGGCATTGGCCTCAATAACGTAAAGAAAAGATTGGAACTGCTTTACCCTGCAACCCACACCCTTAATATTATTGAGAATGAAATGAGTTTTGATGTTTTGCTGAGAGTGGTGTTAAGCGAACCGGATGGTAAAAGCCCCAGTGCCGGGATCTATTTCAAAAAGGATGCTTATGAGTTGGCATGAATTCATATTTTCTAATAAATCTGCTCATCGTATAAGACGTCATATAATTTTTTGGGTACTATGGTGGATATTCTTTGCAGCTACTTATTATTATTATGTACAGGTCGGTTTGCAAAGGATTGAATTCGGCGATTTAACCCACTTACTTGTACTCAAAACGCTTCTCCTGATTGCAATCCATATACTGGCTTGCTATAGCTTTATTTATTTCCTGCTTTCCCGTTTTCTATTAAAAGCCCGTTACTTCGAATTTGCAATTGGAATTGTTTTGCTGGTAGCCTTCCTTCTATTTGCCGGCTACTTTGTTCATTCAATAATTTTCCCCTTGATTGACCAGGCTTATCATAACGATTTGAAATCGACAAATACAATTTGGTGGACCAGTATAAATTCAGTGCTGCTGAATGCGCCGAAGATAATTGCAGCCGCAACCGCAATTACACTTGTTAAACGCTGGTATCTGAAGCAAAAGGAGAAAGAAAGAGTCGAAAAGGAGAAACTAACTACCGACCTGCAATTGTTAAAAGCGCAGATACGTCCTGGATTCCTATTTAGTTCACTCGACCATATTTATGAATATGCCATAATTAAGTCGCCCAATGCACATGAACTATTGATAAAATTTTCTGATTTGCTTAGTTATTTATTGTATGAATGTGATGAGGCCAGGGTACCGTTGGAAAAAGAACTTAGTATGATGAGAGATTATATGTTTATGGAACGCATAAGATTTGGAAAAAACATGGAAATGGAAGTACAGATTAAGGGAAATGCCGGTCAAAAGTCAATCACTCCGCTCTTATTGCTTCCATTTATTGAAAACAGTTTCCGACTCTGCAATGCCGGCACTGAGCAGTCCTGGATCAATCTTGAAATTAGCATCGAGGAATCTATGCTTACCATGAAGCTGATGAATGGGGTAGACCAGGAACGCGCAGATGCGGAAACCGCTTCACCTGATATTGTGAATGCACAGAAACGATTACAATTAATTTATCCTGATAGTCATGAATTGAAAATGTACGCAGAACAGGAAATATACATGACCTTGTTGAGGATCAATTTAAATGACAGGACGGAATTGCAATCAGCATTTCAACCGGTAATATTTAATAATGAGAAACCACAGCCCTGGTATGCCACCAACTAAAAAAATAAAATGCCTCGTAATAGATGATGAACAGCCTTCGCGGGAAATCATTCAAAAACATATCGCGGGAGTAGAAGCACTTGAGCTGACTGGTTCCTGTACCAATGCTGTGGAGGCGCTTTCATTCTTGCAATCGAATGCTGTTGACCTGCTCTTCCTTGATATTCAAATGCCGCATATACTTGGAACTAATTTCATCCGTACATTAAAAAATCCTCCCAAAGTAATTTTTATAACTGCATTCAGAAAATATGCTTTGGAAGGATTTGAACTGGATGCAGTAGACTTTCTATTGAAACCAATCAGTTTTGACAGGTTTTTGAAAGCAGTGAATAAAGTTCTTCAACTGAATCTGCAAAGTAATTTACCTGAATCGGAAAAAACCGAAGCTTCAAAGGAAACTGCACAGCCATTCCTGTATTTCCGTTCGGAACGTAAGATGGTTAAGGTCTTGTTCAATGATATTCTATACATAGAAGGACTTCGGGATTATATAAGAATATTCACGACAAGTAAAACTATTGTCACAAAACATCTGCTTTCCTCATTGGAAGAGATGTTACCTGCAGACGCTTTTTTGCGTATTCATCGTTCATATATCGTTTCGTTAAATAAAATTGATTCATATAATGCGGAGACTATAGAGATAGCAAAGAAAGAATTGCCTGTTGGCAGGTTGTATAAGCACGATGTAACCAAATTTCTCAATGCCTCCTCCCTTCAAAAGGACGTGAAAAAAAATATCAGGGACGTAAATGAATGATATAAGCTATCGGAATAATTAGGGATCATATATAAATTAAATTCAATTCCTGGCTGTGCTGATTGGGGACTACCATTCAAACGGAACATCGTTCAAAATACGCAGAATGATATGACACCGGCGGCCTTTGCGGATTGGGTATTGTCGTTTGGCATTCAATTCAAGCTTTAAAAAAGTTTTCAGCTATACAATCCTGGTGAATTAACTTAGGGTGTAGTATTACCCTACACCGGTATGATCAAGACATTAACCCTCCAAAAATCAGCCTGGATTATTTTCTGGACCGGCATTATCGGCCTGTCACTTTATTTTTATGCAAGGACTGTTGAGTCCTATGCAAACGGAGAACTGCCCGAAAATTTTAAATTGGGTTTTTGGACCAGCAAAATTTGGTTTATTGGGCATGTTTTAGGTGCATCGGCTGCTCTCTTATTAGGACCTTTGCAGTTCTGGGACAGGATTCGGACAAATTATATGAAGTATCACCGGCTTGCCGGAAAAATATTTGTGCTTGGCTCTTTAATTGCTGCTGTTAGTGCTTTTAGGATCGTGCTGATGTATGATTGTGTGCCTTGCAGGATATCTCTGGGTATCCTGTCAGTCCTTTGGTTTTTTTTCACCTATGCAGCATGGTGGTCTATAAAAAGAAAAAATGTTAAAGCGCACCGACAATTCATGGCAAGAAGCTACACGGCTGCGCTTGCTTTTGTTTTTATCCGTATTTTTAGTCTTATTGGGTATAATAATGTATTTCCATTCCTGAAAGACCAACTGGAACAAAGGACGGCTGCTGAGTGGCTTTGTTGGGTTGTACCGCTGCTGATAGTAGAGTTTTACCTGAGTTGGCAACCCTTGTTGAAATCAAAAATGAAAATGAAATGAAGGTAGTTTGGG
Source organism: uncultured Chitinophagaceae bacterium (assembly GCA_963728145.1). Lineage (GTDB taxonomy): Bacteria > Bacteroidota > Bacteroidia > Chitinophagales > Chitinophagaceae > CAVSJA01. The sequence continues at coordinate 894,797 of CAVSJA010000002.1, forward strand.
GGAAGGGTTTTGGATTTGTGATTCTTTTTATTCTTCAGTCTTTTATTTCCAATGCCCAGGATGAATTTGACAAATATCTTTCGGATCGAATGAACCGGGACAGCATTCCCGGCGCTACGCTTTTAATTGCCAATGGCGATAAGGTCCTTAAGGAAAGAGGATATGGCTTTGCCAATCTTGAGCATAAGGTTCCGGCGAAGCCTGAGACGGAATATGAACTGGCATCTGTTTCCAAACCAATTACCGCAACAGCGATAATGTTATTGGTAGAAGAAGGAAAACTTTTCCTTGATTCTTCTATTAATAAATACCTGGATGATGTTCCTGCTGCATTTCGTGCAATCACATTGCGACAATTAATGAGTCATTCTTCGGGCTTGCCGATGGATCATTTCAGTTATAACAAATTGTATGGTCCTTCAGCGCTTCGTTATACCGTAAAAGAACAGCTTGCCGATCTTTTCAAACTGAAACTACTTTTTGAGCCAGGAACAGATTACAATTATAGCAATGCCGGATTTTTCTTACAGGCAGTCATAATCGAAAAGACCACCGGAGAGTCATTCCAGGATTTCATAAAGACCCGGATTTTCAATAAGGCGGGCATGAAAAATTCGTATTTTATCAATGGCGATTCAATTGTAGTAAATCGTTCTCAGGGGTATACCAGAAGAAAAGGAAAATGGGTACGCTTCAGTCTTGAAAATGCAATTCAGGCAATTGATGCCAATGGTTTTGGAGGCATCATCGCAACTGCTGAGGATGAAATGAAATTCTGCAGGGCATTGTCTACTGGCAGGATCGTTAAGAAAGAAACCTTCGAAAAAATGATCACGCCAACGCTGCTCAAAAACGGTTCGATGGTTGACCCACCTGGCAGATCTTCGATTGGATTGGGTTGGTTCACCCGTGAATATGAGGGAAAGAGATGCTTGTCTCATTCAGGACATACAGGCACGCAGGTCATTTATTTTCCGGATCAGGTCTTTTCTGTTATCTTGTTTACGAATCTCACACAGGGATATACGCTTTTAGGCGATCGGGGTTTTAGGGTTGCTGATGCGGCCTTTGCGCTGGCAGATATGGCAATCGCTAAATGGCTCAAATAAATGCAGAACCAAAACCAACCAGTCCAGTATAAAGAAAGGTCGGACATACTGGACGTGCTTCGCGGCTTCGCGATACTGGGAATTTTTTTAGTCAACACACTGGCCTTCTCTCTTTATATATTCCTTAAAGAACCAACAAAGGCTGCACTTTTTACATCAGAAGCAGACAAATTGGTTCACTACTTTGTATCAGCTTTTCTTGAAGGAAAGTTCTATTCATTGTTCTCCTTATTATTTGGGATAGGATTTACCATAATCCTTTACAGAAACCAGGCAGCTGGGAGAAATGGGTTGGCAATTTTCTATCGAAGGTTGTTTGTATTGTTGCTTTTCGGCCTGGCCCATGCCCTTTTATTATGGGATGGCGATATCCTGGTATTGTATGCCTTGATCGGACTTTTTTTACCGATGTTCCGAAATTTTTCTGATCGAACCCTGATAATCGTTACAATTATCCTGATCTTTTCTCCAATACTGTTTGATCTTGCAAAGGTAATTTCAGAAGGAAAATGGAATCTCGCAAAGCCAGTCGAAGCACTCGCCATTTCTACCGATGCAAAATACGGGATCACTGGGGACAACTTTATGACGTACCCAATTGACCATCCGACTTATGATGCAGTCTTAAAATGGAGCCAGGGCGCATTTTTCTGGAGATACCAATTTATCCTTGATTCAAACCGCATTCCAAAAGTGTTGGCCATGTTTCTTATTGGATTTGTTGCTGGCAGGAGGTTGATCTATGCAAAACTTGAAGAGAATCTGGCTCTGCTAAAGAAAATATTCAAATGGGGGCTGATCATCGGGTTACCAACAAGTCTAGCATTCGCTTATTTTGAACATGATAATAAATCTTTGCCAGGAGCAATTGGTTTGATTGACACGTTTTTTTATTCGATAAGTGTGATACCATTATCTCTTGCATATGCTTCAGGTATTTGCCTCATTTGGCTGAAACCAAATTGGAAAAAGCGGTTGAAGTATCTTGCCCCCGTCGGCAGAATGGCGTTGACGAACTATATCTTTCAATCATTGATAGCGATATCTATCTATTACGGATTTGGACTTGGTTTAGGCGCAAAGTTTGGTCCCGCGATTTCATTACCCATTGCTATCGGAATATTTGTCCTCCAGGTTCTGTTCAGTAACCTCTGGTTCCGCTGGTTCCAATATGGACCTTTGGAATGGATTTGGAGACAACTTACCTATATGAAGCGACTTCCTATTCTGCGAACGAGATGAAAAGCTTCGTGACGTTTTAACTGAGATTTAAAACGGCTAATTTTGCTTCATGCGCGTGTTTTTTTTGGCTTGTTTCATACTCTTTTGTTGCTTTCATCCTCCCGTTGAATTAAAAAAATTCCTGATTACCGGTTATGCGCAAGGCACAACTTATCATATTACCTATTACGCTAACGATAGCCTCGTAACAAAATTCCAGCTCGATAGCATTTTCGCCTCAATCGATAGCTCTCTTTCTCTCTATAAACCCTATTCACTCGTAAATCGTTTCAATCAATCCAAAAATGGCTTGGTTGCTGACCAGCACATGAAGAAAGTAGTCAATAAGGCAATTGAAACCTATAAGCAAACCAATGGCGTATTTGATATCACGATCTATCCATTGACAGAAGCATGGGGATTTGGAGTTAAGAAAGTCAATACAACCCCAACTGCAACAAAAGTTAAATCGTTGAAAGCATGTGTGAATTCAAATCTATTGAATTGGACTGGAAATAAATTAGTGAAGAAAAAAACTTGTGTGAAATTGGATCCAAATGGAATTGCGCAAGGATATACGGTAGACGTGATTGCGGATTTTCTGGAAAATAAAGGAGTAAGAAATTACCTTGTCGAAGTTGGAGGAGAGATTAGAGTCAAAGGCAAAAAATATCCGGAGAATGAACTTATGAAAGTTGGAATTGAGTTTCCGGGAGAAAATGATTATGAGAATTCAATTCTTCAGCATGTAATAAGTCTTGATAGTGGCGCAGTAACAACTTCAGGCAGCTATCGAAAATTCTATGAAAGCAAGGGGAAAAAGATCTCGCATATCCTCGATGCCCGAAACGGTTTACCTGTACAGAATGAATTGATTAGCGTTACGGTGATCGCAAAAGATGCAATTACTGCGGACGCGTATGATAATGCGTTGATGGCAATGGGTTTGAAGAAGGCCCTGGAATTTGTGGAGAAAAGAACGGACTTGAGTGCGCATTTTATTTACAGTGCGAAAAATGGGGTCGTAAAAGACACTGCAAGCGCCGAATTTTACCGTTTTCTTCAACAGTGATTTTATTAACTTTAGCCCCTCATGAAACGAAGAAAATTTCTCCAACAAACAGGGTTACTGGGCGCGGGGTTCCTATTGCATCAGCAAGTGGCCAAAGGCTTTTTTGCAAACGAGCCAATCCGTGTTGCCATTATCGGAATCGGCGATCGTGGAAGGGGGTTGATGCATGTGATGCAGGAACTACCTGAGTGTTTTTCAGTTAGTTCGGTATGCGATGTCCTCGATTTCAGGTTGGAGCGTGCTTTGAAGGACAATTCTCGTTTGAAACCAGTAAAAGAATATAAGTCTGTTCTGGATGATAAAACCATCCAGGCTGTAGCTATTGCAACTCCGCTGAACAATCACTTCCAAATTGCTGTGGATGCTTTAAAAGCAGGGAAACATGTGTACGTGGAGAAGACAATGACTTATTCTATTGATGAAGCAATAAAGTTGGTAAAACTCTCAAAGCAATATCCAAAGCAAATTCTTCAGGTGGGTCACCAGTATCGCTATATCCCACTCTGCTTTCGTATAAAAGAAATGATTGAAAAAGGATACCTGGGTAAAGTGACCCAGATCGATTGCCGTTGGGATAGGAATTGGAACTGGCGCAGACCAGTACCCGCGGGTTATACCGATGAACAGATCAACTGGAGAATGTATAGGAAATATTCTGGCGGCCTTGTGGCAGAATTATTATCGCATCAAATTGATTTTATCAATTGGGCATTCAATACCCATCCCGATGAAATATTGGGAGCCGGGGGGATTGACAATTTTAAAGATGGAAGGGAAACGTATGATAATGTACAGGCAATTCTTCGATATACTAAGGAAGGAATGATCGGAAATTTCGGAGCAACCTGCTCGAATGCAAAGGAAGGCTATTTGTTCAAGATCAAGGGTACGAAAGGAATGGTTAGCTTATTGATGGATGAAGGAGTTTTCTATCCGGAAGAAGAAACGAAAAAAGCAATTGCAAACGGTGGATGGCGTTACGGGTGCAACAAAGCTTGAATGGAATAAAGATGGTGGCATTCCGATTATGAAAGAGAAGACCAAGGAAGGAACCTGGTATGCATTGAAGGAATTTCACAGTTCAATAACCGGTAATACAAAGCCGGTATCAAATGTGATCACAGGAGCAACTACAGCGATCTGTGTTCATATGGCAAATAACGCCATCTATAATCGCTCGATTCAAAACTGGAAATCTGAATACAATTTCGCTTGAAAATAATCCATATGAAATTAAAAACATTGTTTGTAATACTGGCGCTGATAAATCTTTCTGTTGTCGCGCAGAACAAGAAAACTCAAACTGTACAACTCTTTGATGGAAAATCCCTCCAGGGTTGGAAGCAATTGGGCGGTAAGGCCGAGTATCGAATTGAAGGCGATGCTATTGTTGGTATAACGGTGCCTAATACCCCAAATAGTTTTTTGGTCACCGAGCAGGAGTATGGAGATTTTATTCTTGAACTGGAAGTAAGGATCGTTGATACCACCTCTAACTCCGGAATTCAGTTTAGAAGCCACCATGACCCCAGTGCAAACAACGGAGCCGGCAGGGTATACGGTTACCAGTTCGAGCTCGATCCATCCTCGCGCAGGTGGACTGGCGGACTTTACGATGAAGGTCGAAGGGATTGGCTTTATCCGATGATGTTAAACTCATCGGGTCAACCTGCGTATAAACATGGCGAATACAATCTGCTTAAACTAGAATGTATCGGGAACGAAATCAAGACCTGGGTAAATGGTTTTCCCGCGGCGTACATCGTGGATACGGTCGATCGCCAGGGATTTATCGCATTACAAGTACATAGCATTGGGAACAATGCAGCATTGGCAGGCAAAAAGATTTATTGGAAGAATATTAAACTTACCACGGGCGCAATCAAGCCCGCTTCATTTTCCAAAGCTGTTTATGTAAGGAGCTTCATCCCGAACTATCTCACAGATTTTGAAAAGAAGGCCGGATGGAAATTATTATTTGATGGAAACACCAGTAAAGGATGGGTCGGTGCATACAAGGCTATTTTTCCACTTAAGGGTTGGGAAATCAGGAAGGGTGAATTGACGGTCCTGCCTTCCAGCGGAGGAGAAGCTGCAAATGGAGGTGATATTGTCACCACGGAACAATATTCATTCTTCGATTTCTCATTTGAATTTAAATTGACTCCAGGCGCAAATAGTGGTGTAAAATATTTTGTAACATTAAGCGAAGGCAATACGGGTTCAGCGATAGGTCTCGAGTATCAATTACTGGATGATAGCCTTCATGAAGATGCAAAAGCAGGACTGAACGGCAATCGAACCCTTGCATCCCTGTACGATCTCATCAAAGCAAAAAAGGAAAAACGTTTCATTCATCAACCGGGTGAATGGAATTCGGGACGAATTGTAGTCTATCCCGACAATCATGTTGAGCATTATCTCAATGGAATAAAAGTCCTTGAATACGAGCGCGGTTCAAAAGAGTATCGTGATCTTGTTGCAATAAGCAAATACAAAGGCTGGAGTAATTTTGGAGAAGCGAAGCAAGGGCGAATACTGATTCAGGATCATGGGAACTGGGTGAATTTTAGGAGTATTAAGATTCGGAAGTTGTAGTTGATTGGTTGTTCCCGCTTTCGCGGGAATGACGGTTGACTGGTTGACTGGTTGAATAGTTAATTGGGTGTGCAAGTTATTAACTAATCAACCAGTACAACCAATCAACCAATCAACCCTTCTTCATCAGCTCCCTCATGATATCTTCCTTCTTCCTTCTCGATACGCCGATATGGCTTCCGTCGGTAAGTAGTAAAAAACCTTCATTGTCGAGTTGCTTCACGAATTTTTTGTTCACCAGGTGGGATTTGTGAACTCGTAAAAAATCGAAATCAAAAAGTATGTCCTCATATTCCTTGATGGTATGGGAGATTAAAATTGGTTTGTGATTTGCAAAGAAGAAGCGGGTATAGTTGCCTTCCCCTTCCAGCCGCACTATGTCTTTTGGTTCAAAAAAGAATACTCCCTCCATGGTGGTAAGCGCCAGTTTGAAATTGGATTGATCCTTTTGCCGGAGATTATTGATCAGGTTATTTACGAGCTGATGTTTTTGCTTTGGTTGAAGTTCCTTCTTAATAATGTGGCGGTTAATCGCATTTTGAAGATCGATTATATCGATCGGCTTGAGCAAGTAATCTAATGCGCTGAAGCGGATTGCTTTGATGGCATATTTATCATAAGCTGTGGTAAAGATCACGTCGAAATTCCAGTCAGCAACTCTGTTCAGTAAGTCGAATCCATTCATGCTTGGCATTTCGATGTCCAATAAAAGGAGAGTAGGAGCAAATTCCTTTATTTGCTGCAAAGCATTGGCGGGTCCATAACAAACCCGCAATTCTTTTTCTGAAGGGATATGCCTGTCGATCAGGATCTTTAAAATATCGCAGGCATCTACTTCATCATCTATGATCAGGATCTTTATCAAGTTGATTGGTTTTGGTTTGTAAGGGAAGTTCAATTGTTACCCTCGTTCCAATTGCACCATTTCCATTTTTCAGGTCGGTTATTTTGATTGCTGCTCTTCCTTCCAATTGCTGGTTTAGCAATTCTATTCTTTGTTCGCTCAATTTTGTTCCCTTGGATTCGAAATAGTGTGATCCAAGCTTTTGTGCTTTTATTGCAGCCGAATATTCCCGACCTACACCGTTATCCTCGATGGTACAGACAAGCTGTGTATCCCGCCTGGAGAACTGTATCCATAATTTCTTCTCGCCTTCGCGGTGCATTAATCCATGCCAGATCGCATTCTCAATAAAAGGTTGCAAGAGGAGAGAAGGAACCTGTGTTGATTCGGGATCTATGGTCTCATCTATCTCAATTTTATATTGGAAAGATTTTTTGAAACGCAAAGATTCTAATTCGAAATAGAGTGAATTCATTTCCATTTCGCTCGAAAGTGAAATGAAATTCTTTTCTGAATTATCCAATACCATTCTCAACAATTTGGAAAATTTAGAGAGATACTGGTAGGCTCCATTCACATCTTCCACAACGATCATTTTTTGTATCGAGTTTAGGCAATTGAAAAGAAAGTGCGGGTTCATTTGTGAGCGGATGGCCATTAGCCGCATTTCGTTCATTTGCCTGTTCATTTCGACAAATCTCCTTTCTCTTTCTTCCTGTTGCTTTATCCTTTGCTTTCTTCTCCGATAATTTGTGTAGAATAGCAAGGCCAATGCTGCGAGGGCAAGGATACAGATTGTCCTAAACCACCATTGTTGCCACCATGGCGCTCTGATTACAATCGGTATTCTGTTGATGATTTTCTCACCTGCAATATTGTTAAGGTTGATTGCAGTATACTCAAACTCGTAAGTTCCCGGATCGAGGTTCGCATAGACGATATAATTTCGTGAACTTGTATTTATCCATTCCTTATCATAATTAACCAACCGGTATTGATATTGGATTTTTCGGTTTGGCGTAAAATCAAGCACGCCCAATTCTACTTCAAAACGATTGAGGTTATAGGGTAATACAATCTTATTTCCGTAGTTGATCCCCGAGTAATAATTCTTATCAGTTCCAGCAACATTAAAGGAATAGATATAGGGTTTTATGTCGGTATAAGAAGTAGAAATCAGGCTATCGGGATGAAAGAATTCATAATTGCGGTTTGCGCCTAATAAAATATAGCCATTACTCATTGCGTATTTTGCTCCGCCCACCCGGTTGGAGAATCCTAATCCATCATTAACCGTAAAGTTTGTTACGGTAAAAGGTCCGGGGACTATTCGAACGATGCCCACGGTTGTCCCGGCCCAGATATGTCCATTTTTATCCAGTATCAATTTACTGGTATTGTTGTCAGGCATTCCGTTAGAGGTATTGAATGAACGAACCATCCAATCTTTCTTCTTTTCCATACAAAAGATACCTGTGGTATTGGTACTGATCCAAATTCGCTTTTCGTTATCCTGAATGATATCTACTACAGTGAAATGATCATTCGGCAACAAACCGAAAATATCCTTATTGAGCGATTTGAATGTTTTTGTATTCAGATCAACCATTCCCAGTCCTTCATTTCCTCCGACCCACAACATGTTATCGGTGTCGATGCGCAAAGCCCGGATATTGTGGAATGGAACCATTGCATGATATTCAGGTTCTATTTGTTTAGTTACAGTATTCAATCCAATCAGGCCCTTCTCTCTTGTTCCTAATAAAAAATTCCCATTCTTATCTCTGATCATGGTGTGAATGTGGTCCCTGATCAGGTGATTTTCGTATGGATAAAAGCGATCCCACCCATTTCGCCAAACAAAAAGTCCGCGCTGCGTTCCCAGCCACAGTACTCCAACTTCGTCAAGCAGCAGATCTTCCACAGGAATATCGTATTTAGTAGTATCGGTCAGGAAAGATGAATGAACCATTTTCAATGTATCCCGTTTAAAATCTCTTATCAATAAGCCATCACCATTGCGGGTTCCGATGAAGAGTTTACTATTCCGAATAGTCTTCGAGAAAAACCAGTTGGAAATTGTTATTTTTAGGACGTTTCCCATCAAACCAATATCGATATGCGTTAAACGGATCTTTTTCTTTTATAATACGGCTAAAACCCTCCGGATGTCCGAACCATGTATTGCCATTTCTATCCGTGTAAATAACGCGGGTTGCACCATCATATAGCAATTCTGATCTACCCCTCGCTGCGATTGCGGTCTGTCATTGGCAGGAATATCTTTCGTTTGCTGTCAAAGAGATAATGAAACTTCGCCATCGCGGTAAATAATAGGATATGGGTTGAATCATAAAAATGCATATTGTAAATACTTGTTACATTAGAGTCAACCCTGACAGTAGGTTCATACCGGTATTCATTCCATTCATTTTTACCGGGATGATAGGAAACCAAGTTTTCAATTACACCACCTATCCAAAATGTCCCATCTGGTCCCTGTACCATGCTCATCCCATATTGATTCTGCGTGTTAAAATATCCTTTTCCTGGAGCCCTGATCAGTTTGATGGAATGGTCGCTGGTACTGAATCTATACAAACCATATGTGGAACAAATCCAGAGTGCATTAAGATCCGTTTTGTCAACAATCAGTTTCTTTAAATCAAATATGATATAGGTTTCGGCATCCACTCCTGGCTTTGGAAGTTCAAAACGGCGGAATGATTTGGTATGCAGATCATAGGATGTCAGGGTGAAATTGCTAGCAAGTATCCAAAGCTTTTCCTTATACCAAAGCAATGAAGCGATACGAACTCCTTGCGGTGAGTGTGGATCAGAATTTCCGGAATGAAAGTTTATTATACTGTCTGTTTTGAAATTCAGGATGCTCAGTCCATTTTGAGTTCCGATGAAAAGGTAATCATCATTTGCCGCCAGGGAAGTCACCAGTTCATTAGCGAGCGTGTTCAACTTTCCAGGTACATAACGGTATTGTTTATACGTTGCTCCATCATAACGGAATAAACCAACATTGGTTCCTAACCATAGAAAACCCAGCTTATCCTGCACCATTGTTGTAGTGATACCGACATTATATTTTTCCAGCAGGCTGATTTTTTGATACCTGAAATTCGATGTATCTAAAGGCAACTGAGCCGAAACGAAAAGGCATAGGCATGTAAGTACTATGGAAAGAAGCCATGTATAAAAAGGCTTAACATAATTAGTATGCTTCTTAAAGCGCAGATGCCGGTATGAAGCGAGAACTCTCATGCTGTTATTCAAAATTATTGATCCTTTCTTCCAGAAGCCAGCCGGTAACGAATTGAAACGAACCGTTCAGTAATTGCCTTTCTCCTGCGGGCCCATTGAATAAATGAAATCAACCTGATACCCATTCTGCCTTCAATTGGGCGTTGTACACCGGTAGTTTTATATCAACAAAGGAATTCACATGCACGTAGATGAGGATGTAGCAGGAAAGGTACAGGAAGTATTTCAAGAATTAAAAAGGTTAGCGCTCTTGAAAAGTGAAATGCCAGTTTGGGTACGGCATTTTGCACCCGTGAGCCTGAATACAGAACAGGAATTTTTCGAATGGCTGCAATTTGTCTATTTACCCAATTGTGTTCAAAAAAACAGCATGGGTAAAAATGATATCGCCATGCAGGCTGTGCGAATACTGGGAAAAGATCCCAGCAAAGAAAGATTACTTCAGTTGCTGATAGAGTTGGATGCGTTGGGTTGATTACACAGGCTATGTGGGTAGCATAACAGTGCGAAAAATCTAGTAAACCATCTATTATGAAAAAGGACTTTCGTTTGATTTCTATCCAACTTATCTGCGTTTCAATTCTGTTTGCGTTTTGTATCAACAGATCCTTTTCCCAACAACTTTGGGGAATGACTTCTGATGTTAGGCAGTGATATTCTTTACCGGCTTCTTCCTGATTCAATTCCTTATTAACAAAACCAACTATTATGAAAAAATTTCTTCATTGGATTTTTATTCGATTTTTTTGCTTTTCCTTTTTGTTTCCGTTATGCATTAATAAATCCTTGTCTCAACAACTTTGGGGAATGACCTCCGATGGAGGATCAAAAAAGATTGGCGGAAATATATTTAGCATCAATGCCGACGGTACAGGATTTACCGAGCGATTTGGTTTTTTCAAAGATGCAAATAATGTGGTGGAGCAACGGCTATTGAATTATGGGGATGGTTACCTCTACGGCGTTGGCAGTGATATTCTTTACAGGCTACTTCCTGACGGAAGTTCCTATGAAGCATTGTATGTTTTTCAAGCGGCTACCGGAATTTCACCGCAAACAAGATTGATGAAGGGTGTTGATGGTTATCTGTATGGTACAACGAATTCCGGGGGTAACAATAATAAAGGAGTAATCTATAAAGTACAAAATGATGGAACGGGTTACAAGGTGCTTCACCATTTTAATGGTATGAATGGCAGTTCTCCTAATAACCTGATGCAACTCAACAGTGGGCTGATCTGTGGTACTACTGAAAGGGGTGGCACAAACGATCTCGGCCTGGTGTACAAGATAGATCCCGACGGTCTTATTTTCCAGGTGCTCCATAATTTCAATGGTACCAATGGAAGCCGTCCTCAGGGCGGTCTGGTGTCGTTAACAGTAAATGGGGCAATTTATTTGTACGGAGTTACGTCCCTTGGGGGTAACAATGATAAAGGAGTTATATATAGGATTCAGCCGAGCGGAAGCAACTTCTCAAGGCAATATAATTTTTCCACTTCATCTGGAAGCGGTCCAAGGGGGCCACTGGTAAAGGAAGGTAATGTGCTCTACGGTGTAGCATATGGAGGCAGTAACGATGGGGGAGTGGTCTTCGCCTATGATGCCGATGCAGATTCCTATTTAAAACTGCATGAGTTTTCATTCAGTACAAACTATGCAATTGAATTCTCGCCAACCGGACCCTTATTGAATTATAATGGGAAGCTTTATGGTACGACAACAATAGGAGGGAGCTTCCACAGCGGGGTCATATACCGATTAGACTTTGACGGAAGCGGTTACCAGGTGATCCATGAATTTGAAGATGAGAATGGCTATCAGGGAAGACTTTCGACTTTCAATAACCAGTTATTTGGACTGACAGCGGGGGGATATGCGGCGACTACATATTCAAACGGAACTATTTATAAATTAAATCCGGATGGAACTGCTTTTCAAACAATTCATTCCTTTGGAAGCCCTAACGGTTATGGACCATCGGGTTCATTGATCAAGGCACAGGATGGAAATTTGTATGGATTGACAGCTTATGGTGGAAGTGGATATTCACAAGGAATTGCATTCAAGATCCAACCTGATGGGACCGGCTTTGCTGCCCTGCAATGGATGGGCAATGGACCCAACCATGGCAGCCCAAGGGGGTCCCCAGTGCAAGCATCGAACGGAAGTTTTTATGGAATGAATTATTATGGTGGTCCTGCATATGCTGGCCAATTTTTCAAGCTCAATGCAAACAATCCAATAACCTATACCACCTATAATATATTTTGTCTGGCACCTGATTGTTCGTTATATCCCGTTGCTTCGCTAATACAGGCAAGCGATGGGAATTTATATGGAATGACTACAAATACTGGTCAGAATACAGGACAAGGAAATATTTTCAGGATCAGTACAAGTGGCACCAACTATACCCTCCTCAAAAAATTCAATGGTACAAATGGAGCTAACCCGGCCGGTTCGTTAATCCAGGCGCCGGATGGCTACCTGTATGGCATGACCGAAAACGGAGGGATGAATGGTCTGGGGGTGATATTCAAAATAAGAATGGATGGAACCGGATTTGAAAAAATTTTTGAATTCGGACAAAGCATTAATGGAGTTTACGGAACACATCCTAAAGGCTCTCTTATGTTGGGAAGTGATGGCAAATTATATGGAATGGCAATGGGAGGAGGTAGCAGCTGGGCTGGAACTGTCTTCAGAATTAATACGAACGGCACGGGTTTCAGTGTACTTTATAATTTCAATGGTACAAATGGATTATTCCCTGTCGGCTCACTGGTGGAAGATATCAATACAGGTTTCTTATTTGGAATGACAGAACTGGGCGGTACAAATAATTTTGGAGTTGTATTTAAGATTAAGAAGGACGGAACCGGCTTTCAAAAATTGTTAGATTTCAATGGGACAAACGGAAAATATCCTAAAGGTGATTTGTTTATCGTAGTTCCTGGAACTTCTCCACCTCAACCGAATCCATTCTCTCCGGTAATTGAAAAAAATCTCAAGAATAATTCATTGTTGATTGATGTGTCACCGAATCCGGCAAAGAATTCTGTTGTCATTCGTTTTCTAAAACAGGTTTCAGGAAAGATCAATTACACGCTTAGTGATATTCACGGAAGAAAAATTCTCCGGTCGTCATTTGAACAACCTGAAAGTGCGATTTCAAAAACAATAGACATTTCCCGGATTCCTCCAGGAACATATCTTCTGGAACTAACAACTTCGACACAGAAGATTACCCGAAAAATAGTAAAGCAATAAACCCCTTTGGTTATGAAAAAATTGTCTAACTGCCTTTCATTAGGCTTGTTTGTTCTTCCACTCTTTGTTTTTTCTCAAAACATCGGAATAGGTACAAGCGTTCCAGTATTCAAATTAGATGTAAGGAGTGGAAGTATAAATACCGATTCCGTATACCGGATTAGAGCCAATACGATACTCACTGCACCGGGCACCTCTAATTTATTCGTCGGATTTGGGGCGGGCACTATTAATTCCGGCTCTCAAAATACTTTATGTGGTACAAATGCCGGCGAATTTAGTGTTGGAGGAGATCAGAATTCATTCTTCGGCTACCAGGCCGGGAGAGTAAACTCAACAGGTTCCTCGAATGCTTTTTTCGGTGTGTCGTCAGGATCTAAAAATAGTACAGGGGATTTCAATTCAATTTTCGGAGCCTATGCGGGAACCCAGAATGTAGATGGCTCAGGAAATAGTTTTTTCGGTTATACTGCCGGTAGTAATACCATTGGAAATTTCAATTCTTTTTTTGGTTCTGGTTCCGGGGCAATGAACACATCTGGTGCTGGTAATGCATTTTTTGGAAAGGACGCAGGAAGAAACAATACAACGGCTGGTACGAATTCTTTTTTTGGCCAATCTGCAGGGTTTTCCAATCAAACCGGTGCTTCCAATTCCTTCTTTGGAAGGAATTCCGGTTATAATAACCTTGCCAGTAATAATTCCTTTTTTGGAAACAGTGCCGGCTTTGCAAATACTTCGGGGTCGCAAAATTCATTTTTTGGCCATGAAGCCGGATTTGCCAATTCAGACGGAAACTTCAATGCATTTTTTGGAGAAGGAGCGGGAAAAGCGAATACTAGCGGAGGGAATAATTCATTTTTTGGCGCAAGAGCTGGTAACGAAAACACCGGTGGTGATTTTAATACTTTTCTTGGCAATTTTTCTGGTCAAAAAAATTTGAGCGGAAATAAAAATTCATTTGCCGGGCACAATTCCGGCCTCCAAAATACTTCAGGCTTTAGAAATTCTTTCTATGGAGTTGAATCCGGTTTTGGAAATATCAATGGTGCTAACAATTGCTTTTTCGGCGTAGAGGCAGGATGGAATAATACCGGAGATGCGAATTGTTTTTTTGGCGAGAGCGCTGGGGACTTTAATGTATTCGGAACAAAAAATTCTTTTTTCGGACAGGGAACCGGCACTAACAATCAAAATGGCGAACGAATTACGTTGATAGGTGCTAATGCCGACGTAAGTGCCGATGGTTTTATTAATACTACGGTAATCGGCTTTAATGCAGAAGGAACGGCTTCCCAACAGGTGCGGATTGGAAATAGTTTTGTTTCTTCTATAGGTGGGTTTGCTGGCTGGAGTAATATTTCAGATGGCCGATTCAAAACTTCAATCCGTGAAGATGTAAAAGGACTCGATTTCATTCTTCAATTGCGGCCTGTAACTTATAATCTCGATATTGACGGGATCAACCGGGTTTTGTATGCGAACAGGAAAGATCCTTTAACAGCTGCTGATCAATCTGGCGCTTCATTAAAATCTTCCATCCGGTATTCCGGTTTTGTTGCACAGGAAGTTGAATCAATCTCCAAAAAATTGGGTTATGACTTCAGTGGAGTAGATGCTCCAAAAAACTCAACTGATTTCTATAGCCTGCGATATGCTGAATTTGTTGTGCCGTTGGTTAAAGCTGTGCAGGAACAACAAAAAATAATTGAAGCGCAGAATTCAACTATTGAATCATTGAAACAGCAAAACAATTTGATTCAGGAACAACTTTCTCTTATCAAAAAGAGATTAGGGATAGAGTAGCCAGATTCTTCGTGTTACAAACCAACTAACGTTATGAAAAAATTATTTTTACAACTTAGGATCACATTAGTCTTAATTATCTGCTCAATAAACAACAGCTCATCCCAGGTGGGAATTGCAAACGGCGTAATAGTTCCTCATCCCAGCGCAATGTTGGAAATTCGGAGCAATGATAAAGGAGTATTGGTTCCAAGGTTAAGCTCGGCCCAAAGAATTGCAATCGTTTCTCCCGCTACTGGTTTGCTCTTATTTGATTCAAATACTTCAAGCTTTTGGTTTTATACCGGGTCATTATGGGCAGAACTCCCAATCGCTGGGTCTGGATGGAAGATTACCGGCAATTCGGGAACAGATACTGCTACTCATTTCATCGGAACTACTGATAATATGCCTTTGAGATTCCGCATTAATAATATCCGGTCAGGCGAATTGAATGCGGGAAATGGTATTGTTGCTTTGGGGGTAACGGCACTGGTTTCAAATACGACTGGTTTTAGCAATTCTGCTTTTGGAATCGGTGCGCTTCGGTTCAATACAACCGGCAACGATAACTCAGCATTTGGAAGTTATGCATTGTACAACAGTGTTTCCGGTTATGCGAATAGCGCCAGTGGTCAGAATTCTCTTTTTTCAAATACCATTGGTAATGCCAATACTGCACACGGAGCTTCTGCATTGAGAAATAATACCAGCGGTTACTCAAATACTGCCCTAGGAGTAACGGCACTTTATAATAACACAGTAGGACATAATTTGGTGGCTATTGGCGATTCGGCCTTATACAATCAAACAACCAATGTTAACGGGTTTTATGACAATACAGCTGTAGGATCCAAAGCTCTTTTTAGCAACACTACAGGTACTTCAAATACTGCCAACGGAATTCATGCACTTTACTCTAATAGTACAGGTA
The DNA here is from genome assembly GCA_963728145.1 of uncultured Chitinophagaceae bacterium. Classification (GTDB taxonomy): domain Bacteria; phylum Bacteroidota; class Bacteroidia; order Chitinophagales; family Chitinophagaceae; genus CAVSJA01. Next base: position 910,909 of record CAVSJA010000002.1, read on the forward strand.
GCTATAATACCGCCATCGGCCATGCAGCACTTTATTTTAATGGAACCGGGGAAAGTAACACGGCAATAGGATTATACGCTCTTTTTTCAAATTCCACCGGCAATGTCAATACAGCCATTGGAGTCAACTCTCTATTCTCGAATACCATAGGAGTACTAAATTCAGCAACAGGTAGCTATGCCCTGCATAAAAACCTGAACGGAAATAATAATATTGCCAGCGGTGCATTTTCGCTGTATTCAAATATAACAGGAAGCTCCAATACCGCCGTTGGTATTAATGCCCTCTATTCAAATACATCTGGCTACAGTAATGTTGCTATTGGGAACAATGCACTTCGGGAGAATACTGTAAAGACTAATTTGGTAGCCGTGGGTGACTCATCACTTTTTTTTAATGGTGTTGGGGTCAGTCAGCCATTTCATAGCATTGAGAATACTGCCATCGGCTCAAAGGCATTGTTTAACAACACAACGGGTTTTTTCAATACGGCCAGTGGGTTTCGCGCATTGTATTCTAATAATATTGGTGCCGCAAATTCTGCGCATGGCGACGCAGCATTATATTTTAATACCATTGGCAATAATAATATTGCGTCCGGATATGCGGCTTTATTTGCCAACGCAAATGGAAATAACAATATAGCAACCGGCGTATATGCGTTGGCGGGAAACAGTTCAGGCTCAGATAATATTGCAATCGGTAAACACGCTTTGTTGACAAACCAGTCAGGAAATAAACTCATCGCAATCGGAGACTCAGCATTATATTTTAACTCAACTGGACATAGTAATACAGCAATTGGAAGTAAGGCACTTTATTTCAATAGCTCTGGATCGAACAATTCAGCCGTTGGTTTCCAGGCACTGGACTCCAATACAACTGGTTACGTCAATTCGAGCTTTGGGGCATACTCACTATTCTCCAATAAGGCCGGCACCGCTAACTCAGCTTTTGGTTCTTCTTCTCTTTCTTACAATTCTTCTGCTGATCACAATTCTGGGTTTGGACAGGCCAGTTTATATTATAATACGACGGGTTCGGCAAATACTGCTGTAGGATCTACCAGTTTGCAGTTTAATACCACTGGCGCAAATAATACAGGAATCGGAGTTGCGGCGTTAACTACCAACAGGTTTGGAAATTTAAACTCCTCCCTTGGCTATCGCGCGGACGTTGAATTTGACAACCTTTTAAATGCAACTGCCATTGGCGCAAGGTCACAAGTAAGCGCAAACAATTCAATTGTATTGGGAAGTATCCTTGGAGTTAACGGAGCGGCTGCTTCAGTAAATGTAGGAGTAGGAACAACAATACCCAATGCCCCGTTCCATGTAAGATCAAATAGTGGGACAGGTAACCCTGGGATCCTGGTGGAGGAGGATTCTGATGATTATGCAAGGATTAGTTTTAAAACTGTTACAAATCCCACCAAATACTGGGACGTTGCAGCGATTACCAAACCCGTTAATGCAAATGCGGAATTTAATTTTTTCTATGGTGGGGTCGGAAATATCCTTGTGTTAAGGGGGAATGGAAATGCGACACTAACGGGTACATTGACGCAATTATCGGATAGCAGGCTGAAGACAAATATTTCTGTTCTGCAGAATACATTATCGAAAGTTCTTGAACTGAACGGCTATTCCTTCAAATGGAAGGATAGTAACAGGGATAGTTTAATGCAGATTGGCGTGATTGCGCAGGAAGTTCAAAAACTGTTTCCTCAACTTGTGAGCGAGGATGTGAACGGGCTATTGTCGGTTAATTACAGCGGATTGATCCCTGTATTGATTTCCTCGATTAAAGAACAACAACATATTATCGATTCATTGAAACACGAGAACATCTTGATACGAGACCAACTTTTAGTTATAAAAAAGAAGTTAGGAATTGATTAATCAAAAATCATTCAGATGATCCGCAATCATTAATGATATCACCACAGCGCCTTTTTTATTTGGATGAATGGCATCGTAAAAATGTTCCTGCGTTAATTTTCTTGATAGATCCAGGATTTCGATTCCCGGAAGTTTGGTCCTCAGTTCTTCTAAATATTCATTGCAAACGCTATCATCCATTTTGTAAATATCCTGGTTGAGGGGCATCAGGACAATATGATACGTGATTCCTTTTTTATTCAGGAATGAATTTATTCGGGAAGCAAGAGCCACCATCGTATCCACGACTTTTAATTCAGGTTGTTCGGCAAACTGGGTAATATTCGGATAATCAGGATGGCGCTCTTCCTGGTAGACATGCGGGAAATGCAAGTCATGAAAATTATTCGCAAACTTCTCGTTATCCAGATATCCTCTGAGAACATTGTGGATTGAACTTCTGACTGTATTCCTTGCTTCAAAAGCAACAACCAGTTTCGCTTTGTCGAAAAATGGATTTGTTTCCCGCAGAATCGCCTTGGTCGTTGAGTCAATTGAATAGCCATTCATGATCATGCTAATTGCCTTTTCTTCCTGCAAGTCCAGGCTTTGCAGCGAGAACGCTGAAAAATCGAGACATTGTACAACCGCTCTCGTATTTGGGGGAATCGCGGAAACGAAATAGGTACCTTCAACTATTCCCTGTTCTACAGAAGATAGATTATATATCAGGGGATGGGCTGGCATAGACTCACTTATTTGTTTTGTATTTACGCCAAGCATCGAAAGGCTGTTACCGAGTACGATTATGTCGGGTTCTGTTACCTTACCTGATAAAGAGTTTATAATTAATTTATGCCGGCTGAGGTCATATCGCAGGCTCTGCACCATCAACGGTTGAAATACAATAATCAAAGCAAGCAAGCATTCAATAATGACGGTGTAAATAAGAATGTCTATAAGAAATCTTTTCATAAGGATTAAAATTGAAAATAAATAAAGCGTAGAGCTTTCCCTGCGAAAAAATAAATACCCAATGTTATCAGGATCAGAATTAATGCCCGCTTGTATATGCTTTTCTTAACAATGTCGCTGAAAACGAAATCTGTTTTTCTATAGTTCCACTCAACGGCAAGCATGGAGATAATTGCAATTGAACATAGAATAAAATCAGTGTTCATTTGCCCGTTTAACCGGGGAAAGCTCAGTAATGATTTATCAAAGATCTGGCCAACATAGTGAACAGCATCCCTGATTGTTGGGGAACGAAAAAAGATAAATGCAAGAGTCACTGCAGCGAATGTCCAGATTACATGCAGGAATTCCTGGCTTGTGTTTAGCATACTCCTGTGGGTCGATAGCATCCTGCTGATATTTTTTATTGCTTTTGAGAATAAAAGAAGGAAGGAAGAGACATGCATGTATTCCTCCCCATGCAATAAAGGTCCAATTTGCACCGTGCCAAAACCCGCTGACGAGAAATATTATGAAGACGTTTCTTATGCTTTTCCATTTTCCCGCCCTGGAACCTCCAAGTGGAATATATAAGTAATCGCGAAACCAGCTAGTCAGAGAAATATGCCAGCGTCTCCAGAATTCCGCAATATTCCTCGAGAAATAAGGGAACCTGAAATTGATGAATACCTCAATGCCAAATAATTTTGAAACTCCTATAGCAATATCAGAATAGCCAGAAAAGTCTGCATAGATCTGAAATGCGAAAAGAACTGCTCCTGCCACGAGTGTGCTTGCGGGCAATCCTTCAGAACCAAAAATAAAATCGACCAGGGGAGCGCAGTTGTCTGCAACGACGATCTTTTTGAACAGTCCCCACAGTATTAGAAAGAAACCACTTGTTGCCTGTTCATAATTAAAGGTCCTTTCCTTTTTTATCTGCGGCAAAAGATGAGTAGCTCTTTCGATTGGTCCCGCAACAAGCAATGGAAAATAACTTATAAATACGGCATAGTCTATGATATTCTTTTCGGGTTTGATCCTGTTTTTATAAATGTCAAGGATATACGAAAGGCCGTGGAAAGTATAAAAGGATATACCTAAGGGTAGAATAATTTCCAGGGAACGAGTGTTTACCTGTATCCCCGCGAATTCTAGCATTTCTGCAAATGATGCAACAAAAAAATTATAGTATTTGAAAATAGCCAGGAAACCGAGATTAACGCAGATGCTTAGCCAAAGCCAGAACCGCTTTCTGCTTTTCGATTCCGCGGCAGCGATCCTCATACCAGTTAAAAAATCCAGGAGAGTGGAGAATATCAATAAAAAAAGAAAACGATAATCCCAGCTTGCATAAAAAAAATAACTCGCAATAAGTAATAAACTGTTCTGTAACCGTAAACGCTTTTTGGTTACAAACCAATAAAGAATAAATACGCAAGGCAGAAAGAGGGCAAAACCCAGCGAGTTAAATAACATAGGTTCATTGAAATTTTTTCAGCTTTCATAGGGATGGTATCAGCTTTGGACATGATTCCCGACGTTTGATAACTAATTATGCAGGGGTTGTTTGGCGAATCCTTTAGGAGTCGGTTTTATCTGTTCTGTTATTTGAAAGACTTCTTAAATTTTCGGTTCCCATCCTTTTTCGTAGGAACGACGCCACAGTTTCATTGCATCCGAATCGCTCAGTATATGACCATTTTTCGGATCACAATGCAGCTTTCGGCCAGTACGGTGTGCAATGTTTGCAAGGTGACAAAGTAATACGCTCTTATGCCCATCGTCAATTGGAGCAGTGATCTTTGCTTCACCCCTGATTCCTTTAACAAAATTATCAAAGTGATAGAAGTCAAGGTTACCGCTTGCACTTACTGGATTACTTGCATCAGCCTTGTTGTCAGTTTTTACTTCTTTGACTAGTTTTCTTTCCTGATCGAAAATTTTATAATCATCATTTCCATAATTCACTAGTGTTCCTTTATCTCCATAAATCACAAAACCTCTGCCAGCACCTTCGACAGGGAAATTATTGCAGCTTCTACCTTCCCAGGTGATTGCCTTTCCATCTGCAAATTCAAAACTTGCTACTTGTGTGTCGGGAGTCTCCCAATCATCCTTAAACGCATAACGGCCACCGGAAGAACTTACTGCTATGGGATAGTCAACACCAAGGAACCAACGGCAGCAATCTATTTCATGTGTGGCATTATTGCAGGTTTCCGCAGTTCCCCAATGCCAGAACCAATGCCAATTATAGTGTACCAGGTTATCCTGGTAATCTTTTCTGGGAGCGGGTCCCTGCCAGAGATTGAAATCTAATGTTGATGGTACCGGAATTTTCTTACCATAACCAATCGATTTGCGGTTATTGGCATACCAGCTTTTTCCAAAATATACATTCCCGATAATTCCATTTCTCACTTGCTGAACCGCGTCAATTAATGTAGGGAACGAACGGCGCTGATTTCCCATTTGGATCAACTTACCATGCTTGTTCATTGCCTGAACCAGTAATTCTCCTTCATATGGATTGTGTCCGCAAGGCTTTTCAACGTAAACATGTTTACCATGCGTTACTCCCAGGATGCTTGCGGGTGCGTGCCAATGATCCGGCGCTGCAATAACCAATCCATCAAAATCCTTTTTAGTAACGAGTTCGCGAATATCTTTTACAACAGTTGGTTTTCTTGACGCTGTTGCAAATGGTTTCAGCCCATTAGCAATTGCCTTTTCCTCTACATCGCAGATATATGCTATTTCAACGTTTGGGAGTTTGGGAAAACATTCAGCAAGGTAGGCACCGCGACTATTAACGCCCATCACTGCCAATACCACTTTGTTACTCGGTGCATTCTTTCCAAAAACGGGAAAATTGAGAATAGTTATTCCCGCTGCAGCTATTGAGGTTTGTTGGATAAATTTTCTCCGTTCCATGATTGAATTTTAATATACTAAAGATAGAAGATTATTGATTATCGAATGATATGTTGTATTCAGCGAAGATTTTTCTGGTTTGAGCAACTTATCAATAATTTTATTCACTAACCCGATTCTTAACATATGACCGGCCCGTTCCGCTTTTGCGAAGGCGCAGCCTTGCTTTGCTGAAGCTTCGCGAAGGCGCTGCAGGGACGCTGAACAAATAATGGATCATAAAATTGCTATTGTCGTTAACCCATCTGCGGGCAGTGGAAGATCAATGCAGTCTCTTTCAGAAATTGAAGGAACCCTAAAGGATCGTGGAATTACGTATCAGGCCTTCCCAAATGATTGGCCGGATAGATTCGATGGTTTTACTGCGGTATGGATAGTGGGAGGGGACGGCACCATTAATTATTTCATCAATCATTATCCCGAGATCCAGTTACCGCTCGTGCTATTTAAAGGCGGATCTGGAAATGATTTTCATTCCCTCTTGTATGGAGATAAAACAGCAGATGAGATCATCGAAATAGCCTTAACTACAAAACCTAAAAGAACTGATGCAGGGCGATGTAATGAAAGGTTGTTTGTAAATGGCCTCGGCATCGGGTTTGACGGATCAGTTGCAAAAGCCCTTATTGGCAAAAATAAGAGACCAGGACAAGTATCCTTTCTCACGGTAATCCTTCAAAAAATATTCTTTTATAGGGGGAGAAATTATTCAATCGATTCCGCTGAATTGAAGATGGATAAAAAATTATTGATGATAAATGTAATGAATGGAAGAAGTTCGGGTGGTGGATTTTATGTAAGCCCCCTGGCTGACCTCTCAGACGGAAAGTTTGATGTCAATATTTTGGTCGAGCTGCATACCTTGAAGCGAATGCGATTTCTTCCCGTAATAGAAAAAGGGAAGCATGTGGATCTTCCCTTTATTAAATATTTTCATACTTCTAAAATCAGAATAAAATCTGATCAACCAATGGACATTCATCTTGATGGCGAGTACCTAAGTCCAAAAGAGGTTGAAATTGAAATGTTGCCGGGGAAGTTCTTATTTTGTTACTAAACCCCAATTTGATTATTTATTATTGATTATTAATTATTAATTATTGATTATTGGTCTCTAAGCATCTTAAATAATCAATAATTAATAATTAATAATCAAGAATCAAGAATCAAGAATTCCAATAAGGCTACAAGTAAAATTCGTGAATCAATCCTTTTTCTCTGTCTTCTTATCCACCGTCATCACCGGAATATTTGAGCCGTAAGACAGCAACTTATTCGTGATTCGATTCCACCAACCTGGCATATGAAAATCCTTGAATGGATTAGCCATGATAAGGTCGGCATTGATCCTTTTTGAAAATTCAAGGGTGCTTTGAGCGAGATTTTTTCCTTCCAGCATGAATGATTGAACAGGAATGGTTGAAATGCTTTGCACAACTTCCAATGCCTTATTAAGAATATTCTCACCTACACCATTATCCTTGCGAAGGCTTACCAGGTAGACCGTAGATTTGAATGAACGAGCCAACATGGTTGCCAGTTTGATACTTCTGATTGGCACCTCATCCGTTAGTGGCAATACGATCTTCTTGAAATGGCTGACCAGTCCGCTTGAACGAATTGCCAGTACGGGGACAGTAGTTCCTTGTGCAAGGCTGCTGATGGAAACAGAAGACAATATTCTATGAAGAAGATTGAATTTAGCCAATCCAACCACTACCAGGTCCATTTCATATTGATCGATATATTTTGCCAGTTCGTGTTTCCGGTTTCCTTCCAACACACTGATCTCAATACTTCCATTGCAAAGATGTTCGCGATAGTTATCCCGCATTTCTTCAAGTTTGGTCCTTGCATTGAACATTTGAGCCGAATTATCATACATATACATCCCTTTACCACTGATTGGAACAAATGGAAGTATATCATCAGACACCACATGAACAAAATGGATATTGCAGTGGAAACTATTTGCCAGTTCAATCGCCTTAGCGATCGCCCATTTGTTGCGGCTGCTGAAATCAATCGGCACCAGTATATTATAAAAGGTCTTAGGCATGGTTCTTCATTTTAGGTTTTAACAATTCGGATTAAAATTCAAGCCATAGAGAGTAAAGATTTAAAACTTGGTTCATGAATACTTTTATCTGCGATAGTTTCCAGGAGTTCGTCCTTCGTGCAAAATGCTACGCCTTTGCCAGCTCTTCCAATGATACAACGATCATCCACGCTATCGCCCACTGCGATACAATTTTTGAATTGGACGTTAAATTTCTCACAGGCATGCTGCAGTGCATTTGTTTTGCAGTAAGCATGCCCGCAAATACTTTCCGGCGAACCGAAAAATGTAGAGGGGAGATTAACTTCCCCGGTCACTTTACCATCAAAGAACTCCAAATGATTCGCATAAGTAAAATCCGCTCCAATATTCTGCTTCAAATAATTTGTGATCAGGGTATAGCTATTGCTAATGATTCCTATTATATAACCTTTTTGTTTCAGAACAGTTATTACTTCTTTGATATCACTAATCAATTCGATCTGGCTCGCCACATTCAGCAATTCATCCATTGTCCTTCCCTTCAGCAATAATCCAATTCTCTTGGTTAAGATGATCGAATCTTTTTCAGCAAAACGGAGGTCTTCCAGTTTCGCGGTAAAGCCAAAGGTCTTTGCACATTCATCAATAAATCTTCCTCGCCAAATCGTATCATCCATATCAAAGGCCACCATCTTATGAAAACCCGAAAGCTTTTCTCTCAGCGTCTTGTTCATCTCCCTGTTTATTGTTTCTAATGAATGAATATCTTCTTCAGAAACAGCATGTGGCTCCTCTCGTTGTGCTTTCGATATTATTGCACGGGAAACTTCCTTGCTCATTTTTCCAAGGGCTTCCCACGGTTTGCTCTTATTCTCAATATAACCAATATTTACCTCTTTTACCTTCGCTTTCATCAAATACATGTCAATCAAGATTCCTATATCTACTCCATAGTCATTAAAAAAATCGATCTTCTTAAAATAACTTTTTCTTCCCGCAATCATTCCACTCAATGGTTGAGAAAAATGAGCTAAGCCCGGGAAAAAAATATTCAGCAAGGGTTTTGCCACCAGTTCAGTTACCCGACCCGCATTCCTTGCAAATGTGCCTTTTACAAAATCGGCTTCGTTATCGATCAATGGCTGCGTAAGTTTTGAAATAGTTTCCGCAGGGTATGGATCAATATCTCCATCGAGAAAAACCAGAATATCATTGGTCGCTTGCGCAATTCCATCTTTCATTGATATGCCTTTCCCACGGACTTCGCTCGTAATAACTTTCGCGCCAGCTTCCTTTGCCAATTGAACCGTATCGTCTTCTGATTTATCGTCTACAACAATTACTTCCTTCACCAGGGGGTGTTGCAAGCAGAACCTGACTACTGAGCCGATAGTATTTTGCTCATTCAAAACCGGTATTATCACAGTTAGCATAAACGTTGATTCCTGATGATTTAGTAACAATAAATTAATCCTCTGGTTTCCAACGCATCTGAGTTACCGACCCGGAGGAATTTTAATAAGACAAAAGGTATGCCCTTTCTGCTAGACTGACATTATGAACATGTTTCTTCGGGGAATATTTTTCCACATGGGGAAGGTTTGCGGCGGAAATTCCTCAGATTTTGTAAGAAAGAGCAGTTTCCGAACTTTTGAAGTAATCAATCAATAATCAATAAATAATAATCAATAATTCTTCTGGAATACCGTTGCCTATGATAAGCTCTCGCTTCACATCGAGCAATTATTAATTATTGCTTATTAATTATTGATTATTGGGTCAAGTTTAATTTTTTGTACACCTCTTTCCCATTCACGATAGTGCGTAATACCTGAACATCTTTTATTTTTTCAGGAGCTATGCTGAATAAGTCATTATCCAGAACTACGAAATCTGCAAGCATTCCATTCTTAAGCATTCCCAATTTATTTTCCTGGTATCCTGCATATGCATTATTGATCGTATAAGACCGCAACGCCTGTTCAATAGCTATTTTTTGTTCCGGAAACCATCCATCTGGATTTTTATCATCGAGTGTTCTGCGTGCCACTGCGGCATAGATTCCTTCTATCGGGTTCAGCGGCGCCACTGACCAATCTGAACCAAAAGTCAAAACTGCACCCGCATCAATTAAACTCTTGAATGCATAAGTACGGAGCAGTCGATCAGTATCCAGGCGTTTATATGCCCATCTTCCATCATCAATTGCGTGGTAAGGTTGCATTGATGCGATCACCTTTAACGAAGAGAAACGTACAATTGCATTGGAAGAAAGATGTTGCGCATGTTCGATCCTAAACCGATGATCTTTGCTCGCATTTTGTTTTTCTGCTTCGTCATAAACTCTGAGTATAAAATCATTTGCGCGATCACCGATTGCGTGAACTGCAACATGCAGGTTTGCTTTATCCGCTGAAATTACCCATTCACGTAAATAATTTGTATCGGTTACGGGAAATCCTGAAGTAGAAGGGGCATCAAGAAATGGTTGATAAAACCATGCAGTAGTTGATCCCAGCGATCCGTCCACGAATCCTTTTAATCCTCCCCAACGCAAAAGGTCATCTCCCTTTCCGTTCTTGTTGCAAAATGAATCGAGTTTCTTCCAGCTGCCAAGCGGTACAAACGAATATATGCGAAGTTCAAGTTTGTTATTTTCACGTGCCTTGCGATAAGTTTCGAGGTCTGCCCAACCTCCATAACTACCCATATCGTGCACCTGAGTTACTCCATTTCGGAATGCATGTTGAACGGCCCTTTCGAGAAATATTGTTCGCTCTTCAATTGAAGGATCTGGGATTTTTGCAAAAACAAAATTCATTGCCTCGTCTTTCAGCACTCCCGCAGGTTCACCTGAAGATTTTTTTACAATCTCGCCTCCACTTGGAGTAGGAGTCGATTTATTGACTCCTCCAAATTGTAATGCTTTCAGGTTCGCAAGGGCCATATGGCCATCGTACCTGCTCACGAGTACCGGATGTTCTCCTGTTACTGAGTCTATCCAATCATGAGTAGGTAATTCACCTCCCCAGGCTTCATGATCCCAATCGCCACCGAGGATCCAGGAGTTTCCAGGATTCCTCTCGCAATATTCTTTCATAATTCGGATAAAATCGGCTTTGGACTTTGCAGGTCGCAAATCGACACTTGCCAAATTATGTCCACCGGAAAGGAAATGCGTATGGTTATCAATAAAACCCGGAACAATAAATTTTCCGTCGAGGTTTATGATGGTGGTTGAATCGCCTCTGAAATTCTCATAATCATTCCCAACATAAATAATTCGGTTACCCTTAACTGCAATAGATTCTGCATTCAGTTGAGTGGAATCTCCCGTCCAGATTTTTGCATTAACATAGATTAGGTCAGCTTTTTCTTTAGAAGTATTGCAGGCAATGATGCTGCAAAGGACGATGATCCCGTAAAGATTTTTAAACATTCGGATGATTATTGATTATGGAATTTCTTTTCCGATCGAAGCGCGCCAAAGCATGAACCATTCTTCGCGCGTGATGATGATATTGGTAGCTTCCAGGGCAGCCTGAACTCTTTCGATTCTTGAAGTGCCCAGCACCGGAATGACCTCTGAAGGATGTTGAAGCAACCAACTCAATAAAATTTGATCCGGACCCGCATTGTATTTTTCTGACAGAAATCCGGCTACGGCCACAATCCTTTTATTTCTTTCATCTTCCAGTTCGGCAAAGATATTTCCGCCACCCAAAGGACTCCATGCCATTGGTATCATATTCTTGTTTATGCATTGGTCCAGGGTTCCGTCAAGAAAAGGTTTGAGCTGTAAAACACTCAATTCAATCTGGTTGGTCATTATGGGAAAGCGGGATAAAATTAATTCGGCTTGCGAAGGCGTGAAATTGGAAACACCAAAGTGATTAACCTTTCCCTGATGTTTTAATTGGGTGAATGCCTCTGCGATCTCATCCGGGTCCATCAATGGGTCAGGACGATGAATAAGCAATATATCCAGATAATCAGTACGAAGATTAACCAGTGAATTTTCTACCGAACGAAGAATATGTTCTCTCGAGGTGTCGTAGTATTTGATTTTGTGATGTGGTCTGGTTGGAGTGACCATGCATATTCCGCATTTCGAGATCAATTGCATTTGATCCCTGAGTTGCGGCTTTAAGGCTATTGCTTTTCCAAAATCTGCTTCCGTAGTGTAATGGCCATAGATATCTGCATGATCGAATGTGGTTACACCTAATGAAATACATTCTTCAATGATCTTTAAGAATTGATCTGTTGAAAATTTACGTCCCCATACTCCCCATTTCATCGTGCCCGCAATGACTTTTGAAAGCTGCAAGTGCTGGCTCAATCGCGTTAGTTTGGTGTAAATTATAATTTATGAAACAAAAAATCCTTCCCGATCAAATCGTCGGGAAGGATTTTCAAATATCGTAGATGATGCAGGTTTAATAGTCTCTGTTATAACCGCCCCTGTCGCCACCACGATCACGGTTGTAACCGCCGCCGCCGCCGCCACCGCCTTTGCGATAGCCGCCGCCACCACCACCGCCACCGAAGCTTCTCTTTTTGAATCCACCGCCACCACCACCTTGTGGTTTTGGTTGTGCTTCGTTAACGATGATCTTTCTTCCCATTACTTCGTGATCATACAGACTGCTCAATGCATTTTGAGCTTCTGTATCTTCAGGCATTTCAACGAAACCGAAGCCTTTGCTGCGTCCGCTTACTTTATCCTTTACGATTTTGGCGGAGGTAACTGAGCCGTATTGCTCAAAAAGCGTTCTCAGGTCCTCGTCGGTCATTTGCCAGGACAGGTTCCCAACGTAAATGTTCATTGTAAAAAATTTTTAGTTCAAGAAAAGTTTAATGACAATAGTTACTACAATGAACAGAGGAACCAGTGAAACGGTAAGACACTCCAGAACACGAGAACTAAGTACATTAATCAATGTGAAGATATAAAATATTCCTGCTAAAAAACAAAAAAGCTTCTTTAGGGCATTTCCGATTCCCGCCTAGGGGAATGACTTCCCGTCTTGTTAGGAATAACGCAGAAACGATCGCGGAAATTTCACAGAAAAATAATAAAAAAGCCTCCTTTTTGGGGAGGCCTCAAATTATTTGATCTGCTTGGTTATTCTGCCACCACTTCAAAGTCCACTTCCACAGACTGGCCGTTTCCAAAATCGATGGCCGCCTTGTAATTTCCCAGTTCTTTCACTTCATCCACAATATTGATCTTTTTCCTGTCGATCTCGTATCCTTTCTGCTCCCGAATAGCACGGCTTAACTGGAGGGAAGTAATGCTTCCGAAGATCTTGCCGCTGGTACCGGTTTTGGCGCTAACCCTAACCGCACCATCCTTTAGCTTGGTGACAACCTCTGTAATAGCAGTGAGCATTCGGTCTTCTTTCTTTTTGACCTGCTTCATTCTTTCCGCCAACTGTTTCATGTTGGAAGGATTTGCTTCCACTGCCAAACCACGTGGAATCAGAAAATTCCTGGCATATCCATTCCGCACTTTTACCACCTCGTTGGCTGCACCCAGGTTATCTGCATCTTGAATCAATATAACTTCCATCATTAATTGTTTTGTTCTCCGCCCAATCTTTCCCGCAAATTGCGGGACGACTGTCTCCCAAAATTCGTTTTGAGATTAGGGTGAGATTTACTTCAATAAATCCGTAACATAAGGCAGCAATGCCATCTGGCGGGCTTTTTTGATAGCCTGCGAAACCTTACGCTGGTATTTCAGTGAATTACCGGTAATGCGGCGGGGAAGCATCTTACCTTGTTCGTTAAGGAATTTTTTCAGGAACTCAGCATCCTTGTAGTCAATATACTTGATGCCCATTTTTTTGAAACGGCAGTATTTCTTGCGGGGCTTATCCGTTTTGATCGCCGTCAGATACTTGATCTCATTTGCTTTTGCCATTCGTTACGCCTCCACGAGTTTTTCTGTTCCTGTTGATACACCACTTCTCCTTTTTGCATTGTACTCGACGGCGTATTTATCGAGCGCAGTGAATAAGTGACGAAGTACATTCTCGTCACGAAGCAACTGTATTTTCAGTTGCTCATTGAGGTTGGATGGCGCCTTATATTCCATTACCCAGTAAAGACCTGTGGTCTTCTTGGCAATGGGGTACGCCAGTGATTTTAGTCCCCAGGGATTTTCGTGCAATACGCTTCCTCCATGTTCTTTAATGAAGGCCGTATATTTTTTCTGAGCAAGCTTTATAGTCATCCTCAGAAAGCACAGGGGTAAAAATCACCATCAATTCGTAATTGTTCATTCAGATCCCTGTTTTTAGGTTAAAAATAAATGGGCGGCAAAGATAGGGGGTTTCCTCCAAAAGGCAAGGAATCACAGGTCTATATTTTAATTAGGCCCGGATAGGTGTAAGAGCTGCTTCTCAAGGATTTAGAAGTCACTCATTTCGACGGGCCTTTATAATTTAATTAGCATGTGTAGAAATGAAAAAAAGATGCGACTGCCATTTAGTGCCGATTACAGGCGCAAACCACGAAATTTTTAATGTCATCTCCGCCGTATTTTTTGAATTTCATTTTATGGCCATTTTTAAACTGACAATTTTACCTTTTGAAACCTATGGCATTTTGTTTGAATTTTGCCGCTCTGTGCAGATTTCGTTTTTTGTACTAATAATAATTTGAAACAATGCAAAAAGGTAATATTCGCGTTCAGACAGAAAATATTTTTCCTATCATTAAGAAATTTCTCTACTCGGAGCATGATATCTTCCTGAGAGAATTAATCAGTAATGCAGTTGATGCTTCTCAAAAGTTGAGAACACTTGCATCCATTGGAGATGTACCCGAAGAGATTGGAGAATTATCAATCGAAGTAAGACTCGATCCCGAAAAAAAGACATTGACCATTTCGGATAAGGGTATTGGAATGACCTCGGAAGAGGTGGATAAATATATCAACCAGGTTGCTTTCAGCAGTGCGGAAGAATTCCTCAATAAGTATAAAGGACAAAATGAGGCGAACCTTATTGGGCATTTCGGATTGGGTTTTTATTCTGCCTTTATGGTTAGTGATAAGGTTGAGATCCTTACGAAAAGTTTTAAGAAAGATACAAAAGCTATTCGTTGGGAATGTGATGGAAGCCCTGAATACATAATGGAAGAGATCGATAAGAAGGAAAGAGGGAGCGATATCGTGCTCTATATAAATGAAGAAAGCAGGGAGTTCCTCGAAGCAGACCGGATCAGTTCCATACTGACTAAATACTGTCGCTTTCTTCCTGTACCAATCTTTTTTGAAGGAAAGCAGATCAACAATACGGAACCGGCCTGGACAAAAAAGCCAACATCACTCACTTCCCAGGATTACCAGAATTTTTATAAAGAATTGTATCCATTCAGTACCGAAGTGCCCCTATTCTGGATCCATTTAAATGTCGACTATCCATTCAAGCTAACAGGAATTCTCTATTTCCCCAGGATCAAACAGGGGTACGAAATTCAAAAAGATAAGATCCAGCTATACAGCAACCAGGTATTTGTAACTGATGAAGTAAAGGATATCGTTCCGGAATTTCTTATGCTCTTACATGGTGTGATCGATAGTCCGGATATTCCATTAAATGTGAGCAGGAGCTACCTCCAGGGAGATCCAAACGTCAGAAAGATCAATTCCTATATCACCAGGAAAGTTGCGGATAAACTTGAAGAAATGTTTAATAAGGAAAGAAAGGAATTTGAGGAGAAGTGGGAGCATATCGGTTTGTTCGTCAAATACGGCATGATGACGGACGACAAATTCTTTGAGCGGGCAAATAAGTTTTGCCTGTTCGAGTATGTGGATGGAGGACGATTTTTTACGATTGAAGAATTCAAAAAAGAAGTAGAGCCGCTCCAAAAAAATAAAGATGGAAAGATGGTGGTCATTTATACTACCAATCCCATTCAGCAGGATAGTTATATCCGCGCGGCAAAGGACAAGGGATATAAAATCATCAAACTGGAAACATTGGTGGATGCAGCCTTCATCAACCAGATGGAGATGAAATGGACAGATGTTCATTTCACAAGGGTTGATGCCGATATCGCCGACAATCTTGTTGACAAGAGTGAAAAAAATGAAAGCCTATTGACTCCTGAACAAGAATCCAGGCTAAAAGAATTATTCGGAGTTCAGGTTAAAGAAGTGCATATGCAGGTTGAAATAAAAGGAATGAGTCCTGAGGCGCCGCCAGTAGTGGCCACACGTCCCGAATTCATGCGCCGCATGAAAGATATGTCGGCAATAAGCGGTGGTGGAATGGCCGGCTTCTATGCAAATCTTCCCGACGAAGTAACGCTTACGGTTAATGGAAATCATCCAATCTATCAGAACATATTGAATGAGGAAGATAAGGGTATGCAGGAAAAAACTGTTCGGAATCTGGCAGATCTTGCTTTGTTGTCACAGGGATTATTAAAAGGAAACGATCTCACGACTTTTATTAATCGGAGCGTTGAACTGATGGGAGGTGAGAAGAAGGGAAAGGTCATTCTGCAAGAATGATAAGGTTGACAGGGTTGACAAGGTTGACAAGGAAGGTGCCCCTTTCAACTTATAAACATTGAATCAGAAATCGTAAATCTTCACGAAAGTCTGAAATCTATAACCTTCAACTGCAGGTGTTTTTCATTATTCCACTCGTTCTCATCTAACGTGAAAACGATATCGAGCGGTTGATTCATTTCAAGCAGCTTGAATTTTTCTGCTAATCCGAAACCTATTCCATTGAATAGAATATTATCCTGTCGTACTGAAAACTTAATATGTTGCTCTTTTACTATTCTCGAATACCCGCTGTTATAAACTCTCTTTGCCATGAAAACAGGACGAAGATTATTTGGTCCGAAGGGTTCCATTTGGGTCAGTATATTATAGAAGGAAGGACGGAGGTCCTTAAAGTCTACCTCGGAATCGATCAACATTTCAGGAATGAGTAATTCAGGAGATATGATCGAAGCAACCACTTCCTCAAACTTTGCACGGAAGGCGGGTACATTGTCAATTTCAAGGGTCATGCCTGCTGCATAAAAATGTCCACCATATCCCAATAAAAGATCCTTGCATTGATGAACGGCTTCGTACACATTAAACCCGGCTACACTTCTTGCCGAACCTGCGGCATAATTGCCGGATTGCGTCAATACGATAGTTGGACGATAGTAATGATCGATCAGACGTGAAGCAACAATTCCTACAACTCCTTTATGCCAATGCGGTTGATATACGACTGTTGATTTTCTTAGAAGATAATCTGCTTCCTGCTCAATAAGAGCTCGCGCTTCTTCAGTGATATTTCTATCTGCTTCCTTACGATCAGTATTGTCCGAATGCAACATTTCTGCGAATTGCTTCGCAATATTCTCGTTGGGAGCGATAAACATTTGTACTGCCTTCTTTGCATCATCCATTCTTCCGGCAGCATTTACTCGCGGAGCGATCATAAAGACGAGATTGTTTATATGCAGGTCCTTCACGAGACCACTCAGCTCTTTCAAAGCTTTTATACCGACATTAGGACTTTCATTTGATTTTTTCAATCCATAATATGCAAGAATGCGGTTCTCACCTGTCATCGGAACTATATCAGCCGCAATTGCGGTGGCTACCAGGTCGAGATACTCGAAAACTTCCGAATCGGGCAATTCCAGTTGTTTGGCGATTGCGGTAATTAATTTGAATCCTACTCCGCACCCGCATAATTCTTTGTAAGGATAGGTGCAGTCTTTTTGTTTTGGATTTAGAATTGCAACGGCAGGTGGCAGTACGGTATCGGGCAAATGGTGATCGCATACAATAAATTCGATTCCATGATTGCGAGCATAACTGATAAGGTCAACCGATTTAATTCCACAGTCGAGCGAAATAATGAGCGTGAATCCGTTTTCCATTGCGTAATCGATTCCGGCTTTTGAGATTCCGTATCCCTCACGATAGCGATGTGGAATATAATAGTCGATATGATCAGCGAGGTAAATCTTTTGTAAGAAACGGTACATGCAGGCAACGGAGGTGGTACCGTCAACATCATAATCACCGAACACGAGTATCTTTTCTTTATTCCTGAAAGCCTGGAATATTCTTTCCGTTGCTTTTTCCATATCCTTCATCAGGAATGGATCGTGAAGTTCATCGAGCGATGGGCGAAAGAATTGTTTTGTTTTTTCAAAACTGTCCAATCCGCGCTGCACAAGGATCTTGCATAAAACGGGATGTATTTTCAGCGATTGAATCAGGGAATCCACACTTATACTTTCAGCCTGTAAAATATTCCAACGCTTTTCCATATCTCCAGGTTTATATTTTTCTGTCTGTTGTATACCTTACTAATTCTTCGAGTCCTTGCTTTGCTTCTGGATTACTGAAATCGTTTAGGATGTTAAGGGCTTCATCGCGGAATGCAAACATTTTTTCCTGTGCATATTTTATTCCGCCAGCTTGTTTTACCACTTCAATCACTTCTCTTACTTTATCTTTTTTTCTATTTTGATTCTTAATGATATAAATGAGTTTGCGTTTGGTTGAAGGATCTACTGTATTCAATGTGTAGATCAAAGGAAGGGTCATCTTTTTTTCTCTGATATCATTTCCGGTTGGTTTGCCAACATCTGCATCGCCATAATCAAACAGATCATCCTTTATTTGAAAGGCCATACCGACTTTTTCACCAAAGAGGCGAAGCTTTTCAGTTATTTTTTCATCCTGTGAAGTTGAATAAGCACCTGCGGCGCAAGCGGAAGCAAGCAATGATGCAGTTTTATTTTTTATGATCTCGTAATAAACCGCTTCATTTAAATTTAATGAACGTGTTTTTTCAATTTGTAATAATTCCCCTTCACTCATAAGCTTTACAGCTTCAGATAAAATTTGAAGAATTCTGAAATCATCATGATCAAGGGATAGTAAAAGACCCTTTGCAAAAAGATAATCGCCTACGAGCACGGAGATCTTTGCTTTCCATAAAGCGTATGTAGAAAAAAATCCCCTCCTTTCAAACGCTTCATCAACTACATCATCATGAACCAATGTTGCTGTATGTAAAAGTTCAACAAGTGAAGCTGCCCGATAGGTTGTTACATTGATAGGCCCACAAAGTTTTGCCGAAAGCAATACGAACATTGGCCGAAGTTGTTTGCCTTTCCGATTGACAATAAATCGCATGATCCTATCTAACGTAGGCACCTGACTCTTAACCGCCTGCTTGAATTCCTTTTCAAAAACTTTCAGTTCTTCGTGTAGTATTGCTTGTGATAATTTCATCCGGGCAAATAGAGCGGCAAATTACTATTTTGATTTCAATCACGGGGCATGTTATTTGCAGTGAAAAATTGCTTTAACCATGTGAGAAGCAAACGGTAACGCACAATGGCGTTGTGGAAAAAAATTTGGTATTTAGGTAACAAGCGATATTTTTGCACAAACTTTGTTAAAGTTTACATTCTTAATCCTTCACATAAAAATTAGTTATGGCAAGCAAAAAGTACCTAAGCTTACTTGGTTTTCTATGCTTTTGGGCATTAGGCTCATTGGCTCAGACCGGCACGGGTGGCTACGACGTTTTGGATTCTTCAGTGATACCATCAAAAAGACTTCCCCAGCATTCTCAGTTCCTGGCAAATGAGTATGCTTTCCCCGCTTTACCGCGGAATCAATGGGAAATAGGTGTAAAAGTTGGTGCATTTAACGTTTCAGGTGACGTTCGTGCACGTTTCCCTGGCTTCGGCGCCGGACTTCATGTTCGTAAAGCACTCGGATATGTTTTCTCACTCAGAGGTGAATTTGGCTACGGAAATACAAAAGGTCTGAACTTTCAACCTTCGAGAAATTATATGAAAAACCCAGCATGGGCACCTTATGTAGTAGGCGGTATCCCATCAACTCAGGTTTTTTACAACTATAAAACAACAGTGCTATCCCTGACCTTTGAAGGAGTTGCTTCACTTAATAATATTCGTTTCCACAAACACAAGAGCGGATTCAACGTCTATTTGTTTGGCGGTATTGGTGGAATCCAATACGACACCAAAATCGATGCATTGAATGGAAATACTCCATATGATTTCAGTGGCATCATTAATACATATGCCCCAACTGGATTTCAATACAGCGATCGTAACGATATCAGAAGTGATTTGAAAGATCTTTTGGATGGTGAATATGAAACCGACGCCCCCAAAGACCCAGGCCAGCCTGAATTGTTTCAAGGCGGCTTTAAACCAATGCTCACAGCTGGTTTTGGTGTTCAGTTCAAATTAAGCAAGAAAATCAGCCTCGGTATTGAGGATCGCATCAACATTCCCAAATCTGACCTTGTCGATGGACAAATGTGGCAGGAAAATGACGCAAACCTTATTCCAATGGCCACTGCTCAAAGCAGGGATTTTGACGTAACTAATTTCTTATCTGTTGGATTGAACTTCTCGATTGGCAATAAAGCAGTTGAACCCCTTTGGTGGCTCAATCCGCTTGATTATGCATACAACGAAATCAATAAGCCCCGTCACATGAAGCTTCCAAAACCAATTTTGGATGACGCTGATGGTGATGGCGTTACTGATCAGTTTGATAATGAACCAAACACTCCAGCCGGTGCACCGGTTGACACACATGGTGTAAGCCGCGATACAGACGGTGACGGTGTTCCTGACTATAAGGATAAAGAACTCATTACTCCGACACAGTGCCAGCCAGTTGATGCTGATGGTGTAGGTAAGTGTCCAGAACCTGCATGTTGCGAAGAGCTCAGAAACTACATCCGCGACAGTATGCAGCCGAAGAATGCTTGTAATATCGGAGATCTTCCAAGCCTGAACTTCACTGGTCGCTCAGTTACTTTGACAAATGATCACAAGGCGTTGTTAGCAAGTGTTGCTCAAAAAATGCGTAATAACGAAGCTTGTAAAGTAGCAGTAATTGGCTATTGCTCATCAAGCAAAGCTGAACAGCAATTGAGCTGGGATCGCGTGAATGCAATCATCAACCACCTGGTTGAAAAAGAAGGTATCAGCGCTGATCGCTTCATCTTCAAATACGGTAAAGAAGGCGGTGATTGCAATACGGTTGACCTCCAGGACGGAACCGGCGACGAAGGTCCAACCACAGTACCTGCTCCGCACCCGAACCTGCGTCGCAGAGGCTAATAGCTTATTTTGCATAGTCATAATAAAACCCTCCCGGCTTAGCTGGGAGGGTTTTATATTTAAATTAACTGCCCTGGTTTGGGTGGGGAAGCTAATCCTTCCATATTTGTCGTTAAAACCTTAACTTTGCCCACTTTTATGCGTTCAACCCTGATCCTCTTATTGATAGCCTTTTCGATCGGATCCTGCAGTAAGTTTGCTAAGGTGCAGAAGAATCTCGATTATGAATACAAGCTCCGGATGGCGGAGAAGTATTATATCGATAAGAAATACAACTACGCGCAGCTATTGTACGAGGAATTGTTTCCAATTTATAAGGGAACAGACAAGTTTGAAGATCTTTACTACAAGTATGCTTATTGCTCCTATTATCAGAAGGATTGGATGCAGGCGGAAAATCTTTTTAAGACATTTGTTGAGGTATTTCCAACCAGTCCAAGGGCCGAGGAGATGGAATATATGCGGGCCTATACTTATTTCAGGCAGTCCCCAAAGGTGGAATTGGACCAAACCAATACCCAGAAGACAATTGGTTTGATGCAGACTTTTATCAATACGCATCCGGGATCACCAAGAATAAAGGAAGCAACGGAGATCATTGACAAACTGCAGGATAAAGCTGGAAAGCAAGGACGCGGAAAGTGCCCAGCTTTACTATAATCTCGGGCATTACCGGGCTGCGGCAATTGCTTATACAAGTTTGATGAATGATTTTCCGGATTCGCAAAGGTCTGATGAGTATAAATTCCAGATCATAAAATCTTACTATCTTTTTGCCAATAATAGTGTTGATGAAAAAAAGATAGCACGTTTTGAACAGGTTGTTACGGAATGCAATGATTTTATCGATCGTTTTCCCGAAAGCAAATTGCTTAAGGACGTAGAACATTATCAATCCTTATCTCAAACTAATCTTAAAGTCACAAAAAAATGAGCAGGTTAAGAAGACAAATTAGTGCCAATACTGCAAATACTGCAGAAACCAAGGATCTGAATGAGATCAAGGAAAAAACCGGCAATGTCTATGAGTCGATTGCTATTATCGCCAAAAGAGCAAACCAGATCAATATTTCTTTGAAAGAAGAGTTGCATAACAAACTGGAAGAATTTGCAAGCCATACCGACAGCCTGGAAGAGATTCATGAGAACAAAGAGCAGATCGAGATCTCCAGGGCTTACGAGCGAATGCCTAATCCGGCATTGCTTGCAACCCAGGAATTCCTGGAGGATAAGATTTATTATCGTAAGAATGAAGATGACCTGTTCAGCTAGTCATACCGAATTATAAGAATTATAAGAGCGACAGCGGGATTTCTGTCGCTTTTATTTTTAATATGATAGCCGGAAAAAAACTATAATTTTAATCCATGTTCACCGGTAAAAAGATCCTGATCGGCGTAACAGGCAGCATTGCTGCATATAAATCAATTTTACTTGTTCGCCTGCTGGTAAAGGCTGGCGCGGAAGTAAAAGTGGTTATGACACCTGCTGCCAAGGATTTTGTTTCACCTCTCACTCTTTCCACGCTTTCAAAAAATCCTGTTTTAACTGATCTCTTCAGCGATGAATCCTGGTCGAATCATGTACTGCTTGGCCGTTGGGCTGATCTGATGTTGATTGCACCACTAAGCTGTAATACACTCGGTAAAATGGCCAATGGCCTTTGCGATAATTTACTTCTTGCTACTTATCTTTCTGCGACCTGTCCTGTTGTTGTGGCACCAGCAATGGATGAAGATATGTGGCATCATCCAACAACAAGGATCAATCTTCAAAAACTGGAATCATTCGGAAATAAAGTGATACCTGTTGAAAAAGGTGAACTCGCGAGCGGACTTTATGGTGATGGAAGAATGGCTGAACCGGAAGACAATTCTTCAATACATATCAAATCATTTTTTTTTAGATAAGGATCTTGAAGGCAAGAAAGTATTGGTAACGGCCGGGCCAACATTTGAACCCATCGATCCGGTGCGTTTTATTGGAAATCATTCATCGGGCAAGATGGGAATAGCGATTTCCGAAGAACTTGCTAAACGCGGCGCGGAAGTTAATCTCGTACTTGGCCCGTCCTCAATTAATGTGAGCGAACCAGGCGTAAATGTTCAAAAGGTTCAAACTGCAGAAGAAATGTATCATGCCTGTGTAAATAGTTTTCCAGGAATTGATGTAGCAATAATGTCTGCAGCTGTTGCAGATTATACGCCTTCCATTAAAGCAAATGAAAAGATTAAGAAAACTGCAGATGCGTTGGTTATTGAACTGACCAAGACAAAAGATATTTTAAAAACCCTGGGTCAGAAGAAAAAGAATGGCCAATTGTTGGTAGGGTTTGCACTGGAAACATCGAATGAAAAGGAATACGCCATTGATAAGCTGCAGAGCAAAAATGCGGATATGATCGTCCTGAATTCGCTGAATGATGAGGGTGCAGGATTTGGTGTGGATACTAATAAGATCACCATTTTTGAAAAAGGAGGAAATGAAATTGCTTATGAGCGCAAACCCAAGCAACAAGTTGCCCGTGATATCGTTGATAGAATAGTAAAGATGCTTCATGATTAAACGATTGTTGATAACAGGTATTTTCAGTTTTCTCCTCATTGCAGGGGCAAGTGCGCAGGAACTACAGGCAAGGTTAACGATCAATCATAGCCGGGTGAGTTCCCAGATCGATAAGAAGGTTTTTCGAACGCTTCAATCAGCGCTCACCAATTTCCTGAACAACCGGAAATGGACAAACGAAAATTTCCAGCAAAATGAAAAGATCGTTTGCAATTTCTTGCTGAATATAATGGAGGCTCAATCTGGAAATATCTTCAAGGCTACATTAACAGTACAGGCGGCAAGACCAGTTTACAATACCACATATGAATCTCCATTGGTGAATTATATTGATGAGGCATTTACATTCAAGTATGTGGAGTTTCAACCGGTAGAATTCAATGAGAACAGGGTCACGGGAGCTGATCCGCTTGCTTCGAATCTTACAGCTACTTTCGCATATTATGTTTATCTGATACTAGCACTGGATTATGATTCCTATGCATTGAGAGGTGGAGATCCATACTTTCAAAAGGTGCAGAATATCGTGAACAATGCACCTGAAGGAAGGGATGTAAGTGGATGGAGAGCCTTTGATGGTTTGCGTAACCGGTACTGGCTGATGGAAAATCTTACCAACAACAGGTATTCCCTTGTGCACGATGCGATTTACAGTTATTACCGTCTGGGGATGGACTTTATGTACGAAAACGAAAACGAGGCGCGCAATGCCATCTTTAATTGCATCAATCTTCTCAATACATTGAATAATGATGTTCCCAATACCATGATCGTTCAATTCTTTTTCGCCGGTAAATCGGCCGAAATAATCCGCATATTCAAAAAAGCCGCGCCGGATGAAAAGACGCGAGCCAGGGAAATACTTATGAAATTGGACGTCACCAATTCCAATACCTACAAACAGGAATTGAAATGAAACGGATTTTGCTGATCGTATTGGTCGGTGCTTTGCTTTCATGCAATAACTCAAAGGTCCCGAAGGATATTCTTCCTCCAGATAAAATGGAAAAGGTTTTGTGGGATATGATCCAGGCTGATCGTTATGCAATTCAATACCTCGCAAAAGATTCCGCGAAAATTGATGTGAAAACAGAAACTTTTAAGTTGTATGAGGAGGTCTTTCGCATCCATAAGACCAACCGTCAGGAATTCAGCAAAAGTTTCAATTATTACATGAATAATCCGAAGCTTAATCAGGTCCTGTATGACTCCATCGGCGTTCAAGGAAGCCGTTTACGCGAGGGAATGTACAAATCCATGAAGTGAATCTGTTTTGAATTGTATTTTTACCACATGAATTCTTGCATATGAATAAAGTTTTTTCAAATGCAGATGAGGCTATCCGTGATATACCAGATGGCGCTATCTTGATGCTGGGAGGGTTTGGATTATGCGGCATTCCCGAAAACAGTATAACTGCCCTGGTAAAAAAAGGAATTAAGAACCTCACCTGTATTTCCAACAATGCCGGCGTTGATGATTTTGGATTGGGTCTTTTATTGAAGACAAGGCAGATCAAAAAAATGATGAGCTCTTATGTTGGAGAGAACGCAGAATTTGAAAGACAATTATTGAGCGGTGAACTGGAAGTTGATCTTATTCCGCAGGGAACCTTAGCAACGCGAATACAAATGGCAGGCATGGGCATCCCGGCATTTTTTACTCCCGCAGGTTATGGAACTGAAATAGCCGAAGGGAAGGAAATAAGAGAATTTGATGGCAAGAAGTACCTGATGGAACATGCACTTCATGCTCAATTCGCAATTGTGAAAGCATGGAAAGGAGATAGCATGGGTAATCTTGTATTCAGAAAAACCACAAGAAATTTTTCCACTTCAATGGCAAAGGCAGGCAATATCACGATTGCAGAAGTTGAACAGCTGGTAAAACCCGGAGAATTAGATCCCGATGAAATTCATGTTGCAGGAATATATGTACACCGGATCTTTCAGGGTCAGGGTTATGAAAAGAGAATCGAACGAAGAACCGTAAGAATGGGTTGACAGGGTTGACAAGGTTGACAAGGTTGACAGAGTTGACAGCAAAACAAAGAATGAAAAATAACTAATTAACAATACTAATGTCTCTAGATAAATTTGGAATAGCCAAACGCATCGCACGCGAATTACGGGATGGCATGTACGTAAATCTTGGCATCGGGATACCGACATTGGTTGCCAATTATATTCCTGATGGAATAAGCATCATGCTTCAATCGGAGAATGGCATGTTGGGTATGGGTCCTTATCCGGATGAGAAGGAGATCGATGCTGACCTGATCAATGCAGGCAAGGAAACAGTGACTATTTTGCCCGGAGGAGCTTTTTTTGACAGTGCAGAAAGCTTTGGAATGATCCGCGCAGGTAAAGTAGACCTGACCGTATTGGGAGCAATGGAGGTTTCAGAGAATGGGGATATCGCCAACTGGAAGATACCCGGCAAAATGGTAAAGGGTATGGGAGGCGCAATGGACCTGGTGGCGAGCGCCAGGAATATCATCGTCGCCATGATGCATACCAATCCCAAAGGTGAGTCGAAATTGTTGCCGGCCTGTACGCTGCCCTTAACAGGAGTTCGCTGTGTAAAGCGCATTGTATCCGACCTGGCCGTATTGGATGTATTGCCGGGAGGTGGATTCCGCTTACTTGAACGGGCGCCGGGTATCAGCGTGGAAGAGATCCGCATTAAAACCCCGGGAAAATTAACCATCGAAGGGGAAATACCGGAAATGCAAATCTGAGCTAATCTATCTCTTTTCTGTCGCCTGTTGGCAAGAACATCCACCCATCATCATCCTTCTTATATTGTTTTATAGCCGCCGCAATAATATAGAAGATCAACCTGGCTATTGAAAACCCCAGAAGCAGTATCGCTTTTTCATTTTCCTTCTCGCTTCCTGTAAACATTCCATTTTCAGTCATGAATTCAATCAGCAATGACATCAGGTAGAAGCATAAGGATCCTCCTGCGATCCAGAACACGGGACTTTGAAAAATAAACATGTATTGATTCCTGATCAATTGAAGCAGGACAAGAATGCTCAACAATACGATTATGAAATTCTCTGCGATATCGATATTCCGGTGATACGCATCAAGCCCCTTATTTATAAATATTGTGACCACGACTGATACAAAGCTTATGAGGAAATAGCTGAGCAATTCTTTTAACAAGCTGTGTTGCAGCGTAGCCCGAAAAAGCAAAAAAAGTATTGCGAATTCACCCAATCGAAATGCAGGCAGGATCAGCCCTGGATCCGTCGAAGAAAATTGAGGCAGGCGGATCATGAGTTGTTCAATGAAAAGAAAGAGGCAAAGGATCATCAGGTAAGTGAGTGATTCATGTAAGAATGCCTTTCTAAAAAATATGATGAATAGCGGAGCAAGTGGCAGTATTAATGCCAGGATAGTTAACCAATAAGGTATAGTTATAATACCGGTTTGTACCATTTTCAAGCGCGGGTTCAACCGGTCTTCCACAGGGGTTTCTAATAGAATGGATGTAGGGGAAAAGTAAATTTAATCAATTAAGTTGTTCTTGACTGCAAAGAAAACGAGTCCCGCTGTGTTCTTCGCACCAAATCTTTCCATAAGCCGGTCCTTAATTGCTTCAACGGTCCGTGGGCTTACTTCGAGTTTTTGTGCGATCTCCTGGGCAGTGAACTCCATGCAGATGTATTTTATCACATCTCTTTCACGATCGCTGATGGTGATCTCACTGTTAAGGCTGGGCGCAACTTTTTGACGTGCGTGTGATTTCTTGAGGAGGATGCGATTCACAAAATTATTGAGGTAATAACCTTTGGTCTTCACTTCAATTATCGCTTTCTTTATTTCTGCGGGATCAGCACTTTTCAACAAATAACCATTTGCCCCGATCTCCATCATATGGCTAACGAAGCGTTCGTCTTCATACATGGTAAGCGCGATAATATGAATATGGGGATATGCTTTCGCTACAGATTTGGTGGTTTCGATCCCATCTTTTTGAGGCATACGCAGGTCCATCAATATGACTTCAGGGTGTTCCTCTGTAGGAAGTGTAGAGAGCTGATCGATAAGTTCCTGTCCATTCTCAGCCTCCAATACAAACTTGATATTGGGATAGGGCCGCAGGGAGAGAATTACTCCTTTGCGGAATATCTTGTGGTCATCGGCTATCGCAACTTTAATGGGTCCCATTGTTTTTCGATATTGGCGATTTAAAAGTAACGAATTCGCACTGCATGCAAGCTACACCCAAATCTTTATTAACGAGCTAAATAGAAACATTTATCAATAATCTCTTATGCAGGAACTCTATCATCAATTTTGGGGATCTCAATGGTCACTTTGAAATAGGTCTGAGATGCATCCTTTTCAAAAAAGATCCTTCCATGCAATAATTTTAAACGGCTCTGAATATTTTTAAGTCCCAAACCCACTGCGCTCTTATTCAATTTCTCAAAATCTGCCTGTGTGATCCCGCGGCCATCGTGATGCAACCGGATATAAAGTTTATTGGTACTTAGGTTTTGCGTTAAATGAATAAAGCTGGCATTGCTATGCTTTAGAATATTATTCACTAATTCCTGGATCACCCTGAAGATGATGAGTTCTTGTTCGGGGTGTAAACGTTCGCGATAATCGTGAAAGCGGCAACTCGCATTCATACTACCTGAGCTGCTGATCTTCTGGAACAGGTCGTTGACGGCCGATTCCAATCCAAAATTCTTCAATGTCGGCGGCATCAGGCTATGTGAGATGTTCCGGATGAGTTGAATGGTATCGTCTATAATGCCCTTGGCGTTATAGATGCTTTGAAGTTGGCTGGTTTTGTCCAGGTTCACCAGGTTCTCGTTCAGGTAAAGCCTTGCTGTTGCCAGTAATGGGCCTGCATCATCGTGAAGGTCTGCTGCGATGCGTTGTCTTTCTTCTTCCTGCAAACGAATGGATGCATTCAGTAACATTTTCTGTTGTTCCTGTTCCAGTTTCTGCAACTGCAATTGATAGCGAATAACCTTTCGTTGGTGAAAGATGATAAAAACGATGAGGCCGATAGTGAGAACAAGCATGCCTATTGTCCCGAACAATAGTACCAGGGAGGAGGAGGTATTAACTTGTATAAAGAACATTTGGTTGCTCTCAGCGGTTTGGGTTAGAAAGTAGTCAAGTTTGGTTGTTTGGAAAAAATTATTTGGTATATCTATATCATGTTCGTCTTTTTTGGTTTTAGGAAGATAGAGTGCAATTGAAAACAGCAGATTTTTCAAAGTATTAAATAAAAGATTAATCAGTCCAAAATCCTCTCGCGAAGTTCACTTGAGATGTTTGAGTACTGCAAGAACAGGAAGAAATTGCCCTGCGAGATACCCTAAGCATTCCAAATACGAACCAAAAATTTGGATTTTGATATATAAATGGAATTTCTGGATTATTCAACTCTTGAAAGAAAAAGAAAATGCAAAATGAAATAATGAGAATTGATTCTACGGTTGTAGATAAGGAGTCGAAACCGATGTCTTTATTTGCGAAAAAGGAATAAATCGAAATTGAAAGGAAAATCGGCAAGCACAAGAAAATAATAATCCTAATTATTCTTTTCTTAATGATCAGATAAAGGAAAAGCGAAAAAAGGGTGTATTCAACATTGTAAATAAACTTAAAGCAATGTAAGTCGCATAATCTTGTTTACTAGCGTCAAAAGCGACTAGTAATTGGTCGTTTGTGAATGAGATTGCGATATAAATTAAAATTACCCCCACCTGTATCCATTTGTTTCTGTTTAAGAAAAATATAAATACAGCTAGAGGTAATAGTGCAGAATAAAGACTAATATTTTCGAGTATCGGGATTATTGTATTTGGTTTTTCAACCAAATATAATAAAACCTACAAATACTTCACAATCAATTTTTAATCAATTTGCCACTCGAAGTCATCAGCATCAATCCTGATTCTAGGTCCGCTAGTTGGTCTTGACGTCAGGAGGTTTAGCCCGATCAGCAATAATGCCTTTTTCAGTTGCAGAAGTGATCCTAAATCTGTTCACTGAAGTGTGCTGAAGGATTGTTTTACCACTTTGGTCAATCCCCAAATAGACCAATGTCTTTTCTCCTTTCTCGTTAATTGCGTTATAAAATTTAATTCCAACGCATCCTGGCTGGGCCAAAATCTGATCAATAATGTTGCGACCAATCGTGTAAGAGCGTACTTCATTCGGGTTTGCTACAGCGAAAGCCTTGACCATTTGGTTACCAAGCTCAAGACCAATATCCTCACCAATTTCGGCAACCGGCTTGGTTTTGAGTTGAGTTTGAATCATAGTAGTAAGTTTTTAGAGGTTTTGCGACTTTAGTTTTGATAACCTAAAAGAACCCCTAAAAAAAAAGGCTGCCAACGGGTTAGGAGATGAGTGAAATAACGTAATTTGCCTATGATTCAATCCTGTAGTGTATTTCCGGTGATTTTAGTAGAAGGATTACGAATAAAAAAAGGGTAAATTCACGAGAGATACTCAGTATTTTTACTATCGTAAATTACCCTGTTTTCATTAGAAAAAGCACGAGCCGATAAAATTTATTCACATCCCTTTTCGAAATGTGGATAAGCTCCAAAAGTGCGGCCAGAACAGGATTTTAAAAACGGGACTTCGTGCGGATGCGATCGTGAAAGCCAACAGCAATTAAATCACTTGTTTGTCGTTTACGGAAAGCCTGAATAAGTTGAAAAGTTCTTTTTGGAATAGATCGGAAAGAAGAAGAAGCTGATTGAGCCGGATTAACTGGTTTTTCTGGATAGTGGAATTTCTTAATGGACGGTGACTGGACATTGGATGGTAAGAGGTCGCTAATCTTAGTCAATCAACTTCTCAAAACAAAAATAGGGAACTGCATAAGGCGTTTCTAGAGCAGAACTGCCCGATTTTTTTCTTTCGGTATTTTGCAATGATCATCGTAGTATTTCTATGAAATTTTTGGGAATATTGCAGATGATACTTTTACTTAAGACTGATTAGTAAAAACCCGTTTAAAGCCAAACCTGCCCACATGAGTAACGATCTGACGATCAAGGTAGCCATTGCCGATGATCATAAAATTTTTCGTGATGGAATCAAGATGGCTCTTAAGAGCAAGGATTATCTCAAGATCCTTTGGGAAGCCGAAGATGGCAAGGACCTGATGCATAAGATCCTCCTGAAAAAGCCCGACGTTTTATTGATGGATATCCGGATGCCTGAGGTGGATGGTGTAAACGCAATTGGGTTGCTTCGAAAAGAATATGATGATATCAAGATCATCGTGCTCACGATGTACGACGACCAGGAGATGATCAGCAAGATGCTTGAACTGGGCGCCAATGCATATCTCACTAAAACATCAGATCCCGAAGAGATCTACCAGGCAATTCTCACCTGCATGAACGATGACTTTTACTTCAATGACCTCGTAAATAAGGCTGTTCTTTCAAAACTTCAAACCAAAAAACAGGTTAGGCAATTCTACCCGAACCCCGTCAAATTTTCCGAAAAAGAAATCCGGATTTTACGCTTACTCGCGGAAGATAAAACAACAGAGGAAATCTCGAAGGAAGTATTTCTAAGTCCACGTACTGTCGAAACCATTCGGCAGAATATGAAATCTAAAGTGGGAGCTAAAACGATTGCCGGACTGATTATGTACGGAATGAGAAATAAGCTTATTGATTAAATTCTACTTTATATTCATAAACTAACAATGCCATGCCTCATTGCATACATTGCAAGGCCTACTCTACTTTTAACTTCAAGTTTTTCGAATAAATGGTCCCTTAAATTGTCAACAGCCCGCGGATTCAGGTGTAAGCTCTGAGCAATTTCCTTGTAGGTAAACTCGGTTCCGCAAAGTCGCAGGAACTCAATTTCCTGTTCATTTAACAAACTTCTTTGGAGAGAGGAGTTTGATCCATTATAATTCCGAAAAAGATTGGCGAGTTTGCCAGATGTCTGATGCGAATAATAATAGCCGGACTGAGTAACCGATCGGATGGCAAATTTTAATTCAGATGGGTGAATATCTTTCTTAAGAAAACCTCTCACGCCGGCCTGAAGCAACCTGATCAATGCCAGGTCTGAATCGTACATGGTGAGCATCAGTACAAGACATTGAGGAATATTTTCCTTCAACCACATCGCTCCCGAATGTCCATCCATAACTGGCATATTCAGATCTAAAATTATAACTTGGGGAGGCACTGTATACCTTATCCTCTGGATCATTTCATGGGAATTACTTGCCTGCCAGATGACCCTGCAATTTTCAAAGCCATCAATTAATGTGGCCAATGCATTCCTGAGCAGGATATGATCATCCACCAAAGCAACTGTAATGTCATTAGGGTCACTGTTTTTGACATTCTTTTCCATATGGAATGATTACGTTTATTGTTGTTCCTTCACCAATTATTGACTCAATGAGACTGGATCCTGAAATCAATTTCGCTCGGTTTTGAATATTGATCAGTCCGGATCCGTTGCTACCATTTTTGTTTGAACTTAGTTTTTCGAGGATATCAAATCCTTGGCCGTTATCCTTAATTGATAAATTCAATTCGTATTCGAGGTAATCTAAATTCACCCAAATCTGTCGGGCATTTGAATGTTTGATACAATTGTTAATGGCTTCTTGTACGACCCTGAAAGCGACTAATTCTTTTTGCCCATCTAGGAAAATAGGTGAACCGGAAACCTGAAAATCTATAACAACCTTTCCGTTGAAATTAAGGTTTTTTATTTCTGTTTCCAGTGCATTTATCAGACCTTGGTTTAGGATGATATCGGAGTTGAGGCTTTTTGAGATATCACTAAGATCCATAATTGATTTACTGATAAAGTCAACTGAAGATTAACTTTGGCGTTGTCGAGTTCTTCAAATCCGAAGTTGAATTGTGTTTAGGTTCAACTTTGCCATAGTTAGTGAAAGTCCAATGTTGTCATGAATTTCTCTTGAAATGTTTTTTAAAGTGTTTTCTTGAATTTCGAGTTGAGTAGTTAAAAGGATTCTTTCGAATTCATGTTCAGATTGTTTAATTCATTAAAATAATTGATTTGTCGACGCTGATAAAGAATACAATACAGTAGAATAACCAAAGAAGAGTAATAACAAAATGATTAATGTCGTAATTATTATTACTAGTTTATTGTTTCGTTGCTGGTTTGCATAAGTAGCCCTTAATTATAAACAAGAAGAAGACACTATAACAAATAAAATTGATGGCGTAAACGGTGGAGTCGTAATTAAGATTCCCAATTAAATCAAATATTGAATCTTTAGAGAGAAACAATGGAAGAGTACATAGAAAATAAAGTAAGGAGCCTGTACATATCCAAAAAGCCGGTTCGTTTAAAAGATTCAGGTTTGGAACATTTTTGAATAATTCATAAAAGTAAAGTGTGCAAGGAGGAATAATCAATATCGCTTGAACGATGTATAATTCCGCAATAGGAAGTGTTCCCAATTCAGAAAATGTAAAGAAAGAAACTATGGTTAGGTAGTAAGAGATTAGCACTACATTAAGAAGCTTCTTTACTTTTCCTGAGTTCAAAACTTGCTTTAAAAAAAGATAAATAATGGTCAATTCAATTAGTAAAAAGATACCAACAGAAATGTCACTAGGTAGCGCATCTTTCGGAGTTGCCTTGTAATTTCGATGGTCATATAGTAAAAGGTAAATCGACTGGGCTGAACTTGCCAGTGGATAGAAATAGAATAAAGCGAGTTCTTTAAATCTTTTACGGCGGAAAAATCCAATTATTCCAGCAATTAATGCACAGAATAGTTGCAATACATCCGTGTAATAGTAATCTTCTACCACGTTCAAAAAAGGATATTCAGTGTCCATTTGTTTCGTTCTTTAAAAGTAAACTTTGAACTTGTCAGTCATCTGGTGAAAACATCACAAAAAATGGGAAAAACACCACGCCCTTTTAAGACTTTGATTTAAAACTTTTTGTGGGTGAGATCCTGAGCGATCTTTCAAAAAAAAATTTGATTGACGGGCTTTTTTTCTCCTGGATTTGAATTCAAACTTCCGTTCTTGCGATTAAAACCTCAGCTTTTTTTAAGAAAAACACTTTTTTAAATCGTGTTTTTCACTTGTATTGGGCCATGGTTCCAACTTAGCTTTGTTCCGATAGAGTTTTTGTTATTTCCTGTGGAAAACCAAAGTTGGAGTCTTGCTGTGGCCGGCTCAGCAATTCGAATTTTCGAGTATAGTAAGTTAAAACTTTTTGTTCAAATAGGTGTAGCCATGATTAACTCCGCTACCGGTGTTTCAATTGCAAGGCGGAGTTTTCGGTTCTCCGGCGCTGTGGGACTATAAATGTGGAGGTTAGTGCTTAGTTGATAGTTTGGCTTGAAAGGGGGTTGCAGGTTATCTTTTGCGTGGGCTTTCCTGTTAGCTCCCTTTTCTATTTGAGATATTTTATCCAGGTTTTGTGTTGACTGCAATGTCGGAGGAGTAGTTGCCAAACTTTTTTCTCAAAAACAAAAAATTGCCCACTTTTGGAAAGCGAAATCACTCGAGTAACCCAAGGAAAACCACCGTTCATACTCACAAGTTTCGTTAAAGAACCAACTGCAAGTATCCACACACCACGGTAACCATCCGCTACTGCCTCAGTTTCGCTCCCAAAAGCGGGCAAAGTAAATTAAAGAGCTGTTCGTTCAGGATAAGGGTTTTCAAGGATTTGGATTTGGTTTCGGCCCAATTACACTCGAGGGCGTTTCATAGGCCCACGGTAATACGATTCCAGGGATTAATTTTCTTAGGTAGTTTTCACAGGATGGATTTCGGCACTGTCGGTTCTGGAGGTTAATATCTTTTCTATCAAGATAAGGCGGCGGATTTTCTTCCCGTCTTCGCTGGCTTACGCTTTCGCTGAAGCTTCAGCGTAGGCACTCGGTGAACATCCATCTACGCCAAGGCTTCGATGGACAAGGAAAAGAAAGTTGATTGATCTTGGATTTTGCTGGTTTCAAAGGATATTTGGAATTCTTTCTGGACGGTTAATTTCAGGACATTGGATGGTCTGAGGTTGCTAATCCTCGTCAATCAACTTCTATTACAAAGCTATATCCACAGCCAACTGTGAACAAGAGCAGAACTTCTCTATTTTATTCATTCGGTATTTACTGATGTAATGATAACTATCCGATGTTAGTGCCGGACTATTACTTTTATCCTCTCGTATTAGCACGAATTTTGTTTCGGAGATAGTGTTTTCCTCATTCGTAAAATTTCGTAAATATTCTATGGGATTTCTCGCAAAAATTGAGCAATTTAGCCGTTGGACCCTTTTAAAAGACAACCCGTATGAAAAAACCAGACAGTGAAAAGGTGATAAAAGTCGCAATAGCAGATGACCATGCGCTTTTCCGTGCCGGCGTAAAGACCTCATTGGCAGGTCACCGCGATGTAGAGTTGATCGCCGAAGCCGATAACGGCATGCAACTCCTGAACCTGCTCAAACATATTGAACCCGACGTGATCCTCCTGGATATCCAGATGCCGATCATGGACGGGATACAAACTCTTCCGGAAATCCGCAAGCTCAGGCCCGAAGCAAAAGTGATAATTCTTTCTATGCATAATGACCATTCCATGATCAGTAAACTCATGGAAATTGGCGCAAATAGTTACCTGACCAAGAATTCCGATTCCGAAACAATTTACCAGGCCATCAAGACCTGCTATGAGCAGGAATTCTTTTTCAACGAGCTAACCAATAAAGCCCTGCTCACCGGTCTGCGAACTAAACGCACTGATCACGTAAATGGCCCAGGCGATGTAAGCCTTTCTGATAAAGAATTGCGCGTTTTGAAACTCATGTGCGAGGAAAAGACCACCAAAGAAATTGCTGATATTGTCGATATAAGTCCGCGTACAGTTGAAGCGATCCGCGATAAGCTCAAGACCAAGACCGGTGCGAAGAGCATGGCGGGATTGGTGATGTATGCGGTGAAGAATGGGATTATTGAGCAACCCTGATTCCGGTAGAGATCGGAAGAACAGCAGAACAGCAGAACAGCAGAACAGCAGAACAGCAGAACAGCAGAACAGCAGAACAGCAGAATTAGGAAACGCAAAGATAGATCTGATCAAGATATTACCAGCCAAACCAAAACTTGAACATTAGTCCCTCGTCAATCAGTGACGGGGGATTTTTTTTATTTGGATTCGATCACTGAACTTCATTGAATGAGTGCTTTTGTGAATTATAATGGTAATTTTTTGCCTTCGGATCAACCATTGGTAAGTGCAGATAACCGTGGATTGCGTTATGGAGATGGGATTTTTGAAACCATGCGAATGGTAAAGGGTAGAATACCATTGTGGGACCTGCATTTGGATAGATTAATGAATGGCCTGAAGCAAATGAAGTTTGAAATTTTCGGAACTGATTTTTTTGAACAAATAGAAAGGCTATCTGAGAAAAATTCAACGTCTGAATCAGGGCGTATCCGATTGACTGTTTTTCGTGGTGATGGCGGACTTTATGATCCGGAAAATCATATTCCAAATTTTGTGATCCAATCCTGGAGCATCGACCAGTTTCCATCATCAATTAATGAAGAGGGTTTGGTAATTGATTGTTTCCCGGATATCCGAAAGTCCTGCGATGCATATTCGCACCTTAAGTCGAACAATTTTCTTCCTTATGTGGTGGCTGCACTTTTTGCAAAGGAGAATAAACTGAATGATTGCCTGGTGCTGAATAGCAATGACCGTATAAGCGATTCAACTATCGCAAATATTTTTTCGGTGAAGAATGAAGTGATCAGTACTCCACCGTTGAGCGAGGGCTGCGTGGCAGGAGTCATGCGAAGATGGTTGCTGGAGAAAGCCGGATTGGATATCGTTGAAGAACCATTGGGAATAGACCAATTGCTGGATGCAGATGAAGTATTTCTTACGAATTCGGTTTTTGGTATACGTTGGGTTAAACAGTTCAGGAATAAAGAGTATACAAACAAGACTTCTTCTGCTCTATACCAAATACTAGTCAAGGTTCTTTTCTCGTGATTATTTAGAAAACCCAACGAACATTATATTACTTATTTGGATTACTCGCATTAGTTTCTCTGTGTCCTCTGTGCTCATTCCTTACACCCGTCATTCCCGCGGTATGATTTAGGGAAACTCACGACGAAAGGCAACCAAGCGGGAACCCCCTAAAATTTGTTAGTACCATTTGGCTTTAGGAAATTAGTTGGTAGGGGATCCCCGCTTGGTACCTCATTTAAGAAGTCACTGAGATTGCATCGCGGGGATGACGAACTTAAGTGTGTAAGGCAGAGGACGCAGAAAATTAATTTACGGCGTCACAAATATTTCTTTAGTAGGATAGTTTATTCCCTTCACCTCGCTATAAGTTTCAAGCAGTTTCCAAACAGCTTTTTCGCCATTGACGCCGAGGTCGAGTGAATAATCATTCACGTAGAGTTCGATATGTTTTCGCATGACCTCTTCGTCCATTGCCTGGCTATGACTGCGGATGTATTCACTAAGTGCAGGATATTCGCTAAATGCGATCTCGATACTTTGGCGGATAAGTTGATTAACTCTTTGCTGAAGCTGAAAACTGAAGCTCCGGCGGATAACGATACCGCCCAGGGGAATTGGTGAATGCGTTTGTTTTTCCCAATGGCTTCCGAGATCCATCATTAATTTTAAGCCTTTTGCCTTATAGGTAAAACGATTTTCATGAATGATCACGCCGGCATCCACTTCTCCATTGAGGATTGCATCTTCCACTTTCGAAAAAAGCATGAAATGTTTATTCTTTGCATTTGGAAAAGCCATTGAGAAGAGAAGGTTTGCGGTCGTGTGCTCACCGGGGATACCAATTCTTAATGTATCTACGACTGAAGGAGAATAAGGAAATTTTGTAATCAATAGTGGTCCGACTCCAACGCCCAATGCACTGCCCGCATTCAATACAACATAATGTTCCAATGCTTGTGGTAATGCTGCGTAACTGATCTTGCTGATATCGAGTTTTCCTGCATTTGCCCATTGGTTAAGCGTCTCTACGTCTTCCAGCACAGGTTCCCATTCAATCCCCGGCGTATGGATCTTGTTATTCACCAATGCATCAAAGATGAATGTATCATTCGGACAGGGAGAAAATCCAATCGTAAGTTTCATAACGTACCGTTAAGCTTGTTAACGAAATTGATGAGTTCCTGGTTGAGATTTGTTATGGCTTCAGTCATCTTCCATTGTGATTTATCGCGTTCACCGATATAATTGGAGACGGCACGGATCTGGATAAAGGGTATCCCTTCCTGCAAGCATACATAATGAAAGCCTGCACCTTCCATCGATTCCGTGACGGGGGCATATTTTTCTATGATCTGATTTATTTTAATTGGATTTGTGGTGATCTCATTTACGGTTATACTGCGAACGGTTATCAATTGAGTTTTTGCCAAAAGATTTGCATGCGGGTTGATCAGTTTCCTGTCTTGAAACGGAAAGATTCCTGCATCGGCAAGCTCAAGATCAAATACATCCTTCCATTCGTCCTCTTCATGCACGCCCATATCGCCAATCACTTCATCCTTAATTGCGAGTACATGTCCGGGTGAGAAGATATGATGCAGGGTTCCCGCGACACCTGCCTGTATGGCAATGTCCGGTCTTTCGAGCGTAAACTTTTTGGTCAATCCATACGTAGTGTTTACCAATCCGACCCCGGTGATGACTGTTGTAAATCGATGATGATTCTTCAGGTATAATCGTTCCGACAGGTAGTTCAGGAAGGGTTCAATTTCCTGCCTTGTAGCGGCTACCAGGGCGATTTTCATGCAAGTGAAGAATGTTGGACAAATATCGCTCAATTAGGGTTAAGGCCGGGGTTATATATACTATTTTTGAATTCATCCTGTGGATTTTAACCATGACCGGGAACAATTTCTTTACTGACCTGTTATTGAAAACCATTAAATGACACCCAGAGGGTTAGCATATAACGTTTAACCGCATTATTTTGTAATTTGATGATATGAGCAAAGTGGCCGTTTATAGAAAGGAACATTTCAACGCAGCACATCGCTTGTATAATCCGGAGTGGGATATGGCAACCAATGACCGTGTTTTTGGGAAATGCAATAATCCGAATTTTCATGGACATAACTATGAATTGGTGGTGAAAGTAACCGGCGAGGTAAACAAAAAAACCGGTTACGTGATGGACCTTAAGGACCTGAGCGATTTGATAAAATCAGAAGTGTTGGATCGGTTTGATCACAAAAATTTGAATTTAGATGTAACCGAATTCGCAAATCTTAATCCAACAGCTGAGAATATTTGTATCGTTATTTATGAATTGTTGCGGGCAAAAATTGATAAGAAGTATGATCTCCAGATACGTTTATACGAAACGGAAAGAAATATCGTAGAATATCCAACTTAGAACAAAATGGTAAATCAGATCCCCATTTTAAGATGGGGACGCAATTCGTAAATATTGCTAAGAGCAACTATCAATATAATTAAGGTAACTATGGCTTATAAAAAGACGGAACAATACGAAGACAAGATCACCAGCGGATTGATCGAGAATTACCGCGAGTCACTGGGTTTATTGGGAGAAGATCCTAATAGAGAAGGATTATTGAAAACTCCCGAACGCGTGGCAAAGGCGATGCAGTATTTGACGCAGGGCTACCAGATGGATGCCATTGCAATTTTGCAATCGGCCAAGTTTCATGAGGAGATCAGCGAGATGATCGTTGTAAAGGATATCGAACTTTATAGCATGTGCGAACATCATATGCTTCCCTTCTTCGGAAAAGCGCATGTTGCATATATTCCCAATGGTTATATCACGGGTTTAAGCAAGATTGCCAGGGTAGTGGACGTCTATTCAAGACGACTACAGGTGCAAGAAAGATTAACTACACAGATACTCGATGCAATCAAACAAACACTGAACCCACTTGGAGTGGCAGTAGTTATTGAAGCTTCACATTTATGCATGATGATGCGCGGGGTACAAAAGCAAAACTCTGTTACGACTACTTCGGCATTTTTCGGGGAGTTTGAAAAGAATTCTACGAGGAGTGAGTTTTTGAAATTGATTAGTTCAAAACTGCATTAGGACTATTGATTGTCGGGCGCGATCTATATTTCACTCCACTAAACCAGCAAGATTTGACGGGCAATTTGTTCAAAATGACGAAAGTCCAATTGGTAACTCTTTTAGATGAAATACTTAAACCAGAAGGGTTCAAAAGAAAAGGGAACTCGTGGTATCGAAGTGATGAAGAATTAATAAAGAAAGTGCAGCTTCAGAAATCAAGTTTTGGTAATTTTTATTATATCAATTATGGATTTGATATTAAGGAATTGGAATTGGTAGGTTTAGCTGCACATATTTATTTGCGCCTGGGGTCAATGAATGAGCGATCGAATAAGGAAATTATTCAACTCTTAGATTTAGATGTAGAAGTTCCTGAAGAAGCGAGAAAATCCAAACTAACTTCATATATAAATGAACAAATCATAACTGAATTCAAAAACATTAACACAGCACAAGATTTATTAAAGTATATCCAGCGCACAGGCCAAGCATTTTTGATGCCACTAGTCGTACAAAAGTATTTTGGGTTACAGAGTTCCTAAAATTCCCGATACGACGTGATTATCCGCTACTTTCCCCAATCTTCCGTGCCATCCTTATCTTACGTGGCCACTTCTTCCCAAATCAGTCACCTTACAAATAATGAACGTACTTTAAGTTTTTTGTGGCATTTTTGTCCATTCTAAAACCCCTGATCGCATGAAGCATGCATACGTGTTTCCCGGCCAAGGTTCACAGGTGCCGGGCATGGGCAAGAACCATTATGAAAGCAGCGCATTTGCCAAGAAACTATTTGAACAGGCCAATGAGATCCTGGGCTTCCGGATATCTGACCTGATGTTCAATGGTACCGAGGAAGATTTGAAGCAAACCAATGTAACCCAGCCTGCAGTATTTCTCCATTCCGTTATAGCGTTCAAAAGTATCGATGGGCCAAGACCTGAAATGGTAGCCGGTCACTCGCTTGGCGAGTTTTCAGCATTGGTGGCTAATGGTGGATTGAGTTTTGAAGATGCATTGAGACTGGTTGCTGTTCGTGCAAGTGCAATGCAAAAAGCATGTGAAGCGAATCCTTCCACAATGGCTGCTGTAATTGGATTGGATGATGAGAAAGTGGAAGAGATCTGTCATGTTGTTCAAAGCGAAACTTCGGAAATTGTTGTTCCGGCAAATTACAATTGTCCCGGACAGTTAGTTATAAGCGGATCATTGAAAGGGATTGATATTGCCTGCGAAAGATTAAAAGCAGCTGGTGCTAAAAGAGCATTGGTGCTGCCAGTTGGTGGAGCATTCCATTCACCTTTGATGGAACCGGCAAAGGAAGAATTAAAGAAAGCAATCGAAACAACCACTTTTTATACTCCAACCTGCCCCGTATACCAAAATGTCGTTGCCAAGGCAGTAACGCATCCCGAAGAGATCAAGAAGAATCTCATCGAACAACTAACCGGCGCCGTTAGGTGGACACAAACTGTAAAAGCAATGATTGGTGATGGGGCAAAGAAGTTTACTGAGGTGGGTCCGGGGAAAGTGCTGCAAGGGTTGATTAATAAGATTGAGAAAGGAGCGGAGACCGAGGGAGTTAATTGAGATGCTTCAGGCGCATGACCCTAAAACACTCAACACTCAACATTCAACACTCAATTTTCATTGAAATATTCAATAATAAATACAATAACTAATTTCTCATTGAAAGTTACTCCTTCACTTGAATATTGAGTGTTGAATGTTGAGTGTTCCAGGGAGCTACAGCATGAGCAATCATCAAACATACAACGTGCAATTCACCCACTCCGGATCAAATTTCGTGTCGTATTTTTTATAGAAGTTTATTGCGGGTTCATTCCAATCGAGTACCTGCCAGATAATTCTGTTGAAACTTTTTTCTTTTGCTTCTACGATCAAACGATCGAATAAAAGTTTGCCGATCTTTTGCCCGCGCATTTTTTCTGTGACGAGAATGTCTTCGAGATACATGGCTTGTCCTTTCCAGGTTGAATAGCGAACATAGTATAGGGCAAAGCCATGAATGGTCTCTTTTCCTTTTTCATCTTTTTCCATAGCTACAAAGCCCCACCAAATTGGATGTTTACCAAAGCCGCTTTCAACAAAGTGTTCGTCGGTTACGGTTACCTCTTGTGGTGCGTGTTCGTATTCCGCGAGTTCGCGGATGAGTTCCATTAAGCGGGGGCAGTCTTCTTTTACAGCTCTTCGGATTGTGATATTCATGGTGAATGGTGAATGGTCAATGGTGAATTGTGAATAATAAATAATCATTTTGCACCTGGTGACCCGGACCCTTAACAAATCTTCCGGGTTTTGCACCGGTATGCTCTCCATCTTTTAATACTTGTTGGCCATTTACAAAAACATGAATCATGCCGCTTGCGTATTGATGGGGTTTATCGAACGTGGCGTGATCTTTAACTGCAGCTGGATCAAAAATTACAATGTCGGCATAGTTACCAACTTTTAATTCGCCTCTGCGTTTGAGTTTCAGGTTTGTTGCAGGTAGTTTGCTTAGTTTATTGATAGCTGATTGTAATGAAAGTAAGTTTTTCGTCGCGGGAATATTTTCCGATCACCCTTGCAAACGTACCATAGGCGCGAGGATGAGCGCTTTGCCTAATAAATATCCCTTCAGGCGCCATGGATGCGGCATCGCTTCCAAAACTTAACCAGGGTAGGGGGATTTGTTTTTTTACATTGTCTTCGTTGATCATGAAATAAGCAACTTCAACGCGGCTGCTATCTTCAACAATCAGGTTCATTGCTGTCTCTTCTTCGCTTG
This sequence comes from uncultured Chitinophagaceae bacterium, assembly GCA_963728145.1. Classification (GTDB taxonomy): domain Bacteria; phylum Bacteroidota; class Bacteroidia; order Chitinophagales; family Chitinophagaceae; genus CAVSJA01. The sequence goes on from CAVSJA010000002.1 coordinate 953,347, forward strand.
TGCCTCGTAGTTGGGCAACTTCCGCAAGTGTTTTGCCAATATATTTTCTAAGGCTATCTCTTCTGAATCCAAGCAATAAAACATTTTTCGCTCCATCGGAACCATAGTAAAGATTTTCCCAATCCATCGGATTTGTATTCATTGCTTTTTTCATTTCCTCCCGGATGTTCTTATCCTGGAGTCGCTGCCAGAGTTTTCCAAAGCCTCCATCCTGTAATAAAGGAGGAAAGGATGCAGTCAATCCGGTAGCTCCCGCTGTATAAGTATACATATCCGCAGTAATATTGATTCCTTCTTTTCTTGCACGCTCAATTCTGCGGATCACGCTATCCATTTTATTCCAGTTGTTCTTACCAGCTGCTTTTAAATGGTAGATCTCTGCATGCACACCTGCATTCTTCGCGATAGTTATCAATTCTTCAACGGCTTCATAAATACGATTTCCTTCACTGCGCATATGACTGATATAAGACCCACCATATTTTCCTGCTTCGCGGCAGAGTTCTGTGAGCTCTTCTGTCTTGACAAAAAAAGCTGGTGGATAGATCAACGAAGATCCAATACCCAATGCGCCTTCCTCCATTGCCTGCTTCACGAGTGCTTTCATACTATCCATTTCCTGTGGCGTTGGATCTCGGTTATCTTCTCCAATAACATAAGTTCGTATAGTTGTAGCGCCAACGAATGAAGCGATATTGGTTGAAACTCCTCTCTTTTCTAACCAGCCCAGGTATTCGCCGAGGCTGTTCCATTCGATATTATATTTAATATCCACCTGGTCTTTTTGCATGTCCTCCTTTATCTTTTTGTTCCAGGGACCCATGCTCCATCCTTCACCAAATACTTCAAGGGTCACACCCTGGCGGATATCACCCTGTGAGCGTCCATCTTCGATCAATGATTCAGGTGCCCAGCTCAACATATTAATGAAGCCGGGAGCAACTGCCATTCCTTTCGCGTCGAGTTCTTCGGTTGCCGTTGCATCTTTCAAATCACCAATGAATACAATGGAATCTCCATTAATTCCGATATCACCCTTAAAGGGTTCGCCGCCATTGCCGTCATAGATCAGGCCATTGCGGATGATCTTATCGTAGGTGGTTTTTTCTTTGCAGGAAATAACAAGAATAGAAAAAATGATAATACAGGTTGATACAGTTCTGCGCATGATCAAGTTTTGAATATAGGGTGGTGAATGTAGCATTTTTTTTGAAGGTTGATGTTGCGATGGATTGATAAGTTGAGAAGGAACTAAACGGCGGAGTTTCTGTTCCGCCCCTTCGGGGCGGGATTAAAAAAATCGACGTTGGCTACCAAGATTGCGTCCCTTCGGGACGGCGTTGGCAATTCCAGATAACTTTACTATGTGGCTCAGCCACTTCATAATTGCGGAGCAACCCCGTCCCGAAGGGACGCAAGCTTGGTAGCGAAAACGCATTGCCGCAACGTCTCGCCACGTCCTGATAATTATTGGGAGGGCGAAACCTGGGTCACGATTTTTTTGGATGATATGTGAGAGAGACAAGACCGGATGAATATGTTTTCGTATCGATAAGTTCCAACTTTATGCGGTCTTTTAAATTCTGAAACAAAGGTTTGCCGCCTCCAAGCAAGATTGGATGAACACCAACGCCAATTTCATCCACAAGTCCGAGATTCATCAATGAAGTGGTCAGGCTTGCTCCACCAAATAACCAGATGTCTTTTCCATTTTCATTCTTTATTGCTCTTACTTTTTCTTCCAGTCTATCACTATTTACCAGTATATATTCTTTTGGAATTTCTTTGAGTGTATCAGAGAATATGTATTGTTTGAAATGAGCAAAAGGTCCCATTTGTTCTTCTGTAGGTTTTACTTCAGAGTTTGGACCGAACATTTCATAGGTTCTTCTTCCAATAAATAAGGCGTCGATCGCGTTTGAAAAAATCGGACATGCCATAATCCTGGTCCGTAAAACACCAATCATATTCTCCTTTTGGACCTTCAATAAATCCGTCGAGGCTGACGGCTACGCCAAGAATGACCTTTCGCATGGTGATTCTATTTTTTTACGTTATAGAAAAGCTTTACAAGTCCGGATGGAAAGGTTTTAACATCGTAAAGTTCCAATCTCCCTTCTGTTTTCCAAATTGACGATCATCGGTTTGCCGGTACCAATCAATACCGGCATCAGGGAAAAATGTAATTCATCAACAGATTCAAATTTAGAAGCGAACTGAGAAGATTTGCACCCCCATAAACGGCTATGTCTTTTCCATTTTGTTCCTTTAGCCCGAGGATATAAGAACCAGTATCGTCCTTCACAAGTTTATATCCCGGTCTCACAGTTGACAAGGAATTAGAGAATACAATACATTCAATTCCTTTAAAGCTGTCAGCACTCCCGCATTGCCGAGTTTTTCATAAGATCTTCTGCCGAATAAAAAGTAGTCATAATTTCTTGGCTGAATCTACAATGTCTGTATCGTCCATGATCATCCAATCGTATTCTCCTTTGGTCCTTCAATGAAACCGTCGACGCTGATGGCAAATCCTCCGATTAATTTTCGCATACGGCTTGAATTGATAGGAACAAAATTGAATCTGAAAGTTCGTAGAAAATTGTAAAAAAAGGACATCACATAATATTTGCAGATTCTTTCAGGTACTGGCTCGGTGTGATTCCCGAATATTCCTTGAAATCATGGATAAAATGTGCCTGATCGTAATAGCCGGTTTCATAGGCAATTGAGGTGAGACTTTCCTGGGGATGGAGCTTCAATTCTTGCACCGCATTCATGAATTTTATTTTTCTCGCCAGTGTCTTTGGTGGAATGCCGGTATAGTGATCAAATCTTCTCAGCAATTGACGTTTACTGATCCCCGTTTTGTCTGAAAGTGATTCAATCTTGATTTGACCTTTGGCAAGTTCAATCTCTTTTATGCAGTATTCTACTGCATGATCCGGATTTTCATTCTCCGGTCTTCTTTTCAATAAATACTGTTGCAATAAAACTGCACGTTGATCAGAATTTGTTGCAGCTAAAATTCTTTCTTCAATCTCGGCAGCGATTTTCCATATCAACTGCAAACCGGTTATACCATTATTTAATTCCCTGATCGCCGGTCCAAAAAAATGTGCGGCGCCCTGCGCAGTAAAGAACACGGAGATGAATCCCATTTCTTTTCCAGGTTGCATATGCATATAGCGATCGAGCTGGGAGAGCATAAAGCTTCTTTCCTTGTGTGGATTCTTATTTTCAGCGATTCGGGCTTGATGCGGATCCCTGAAATGAATGATCAGTTCAACCAATGTGTTTGGTAAGATGCGAATCGGAAAATGATCCTCAACCGGCTCATTGGTTTCCATTGACCAGATGCCGCTGATAAGAGGTTGTAAAGTTGGTACAATATTGTGTACCCGGCATTGCATAACCAAATTTAAAAATACTGCCGCAAAACCATGGCATCATTTTTTTACCAGACGCATCATGGATTTTAAGGACTGGTATGACAAAGGATATGGCTGGCTGCTTGAGGCTCTACCGAGTATCTTGATTGCAATCGTTGTATTAATTGGGGGCCTATGGTTGATCAGGCTGCTTAAGAAATGGCTGAATAATATTTTAACCCGTCGGAAGGTCAATCCGAGTATCCGTCCTTTTTTATTGGGATTGATCGGAATCACGTTCCAGATCCTGCTGGTGCTTGCAGTGATGCAGATCATCGGTATCAGGATGACGATCTTCGCGGCAGTGATCGGCGCGGTTGGTGTTGCGTTTGGATTGGCTCTTTCAGGTACATTACAAAATTTCACAGGCGGGATACTGATCCTATTGTTCAAACCCTTTAGAGCAGGAGACACCATTATCGCACAGGGACAGGAGGGCGTTGTTTCATCCATTCAAATGTTTCATACAACCGTTCTGAGTCTCGACAACAAAACAGTTATTATCCCCAACAGCAAACTATCCAATGAAGTAATCATCAATATCAGCAGGCAGGGCATGCGACGATTGGATATTGAAATGAAATTCAATTTCGACGTTGATCCGGAACATGTGAAGAAGTTAATAATTGATTCAATAAATTCCACCAACAAGGTTTCCGATAACCCTCCTTTGAAAATCGGTGTGTCGGCCATCGAAGCAGATGGTTTTAAATTGGGAATCTATCTCTGGATAAAAGCGGAGGACTTTGAAGAAATAAAATTCCTGCTTCAACAAAAGATTATCGAGGATCTTAAGGCGGCAGGACGTCAAACTTCCGGGAAGCTTATCAACTACGATTTAAGATAGTTTCTACAGCTTTCGCTTCTTCGCCTTGCGGACTGATATTATAAGCAGTAATGATCAATTGATTTTGATTCCGCATTTCAAATTCAGTTCTCCATCCCCAGCGTTCTTCAACTCCGGGCGCACCATATGAACCCAGTACCTGGAATCCATTTTTTATCTCAGACTCCTACAGAAAACAGGATACCTGCGGACATATGAAAACCATCGATCCAGGCAGCCTGATATTCGCCGGTTTTCGGATCGGAAGAATAAATAGCCAGGCCCTTCAATGGTTTTCCCTGGAATGATCCTTCGTATTCATGCAATAGAAAATTCGCATTTACGGTTGGCTTGATAGATCCTTTACATGGGGATTCATCAACCACCACATCCGGTTCAAACCATACTTTGGTTGTTCCTTCCCAATTGCCTTCGAAAGAAGATAGAGGAAGGGTTTGGGTTTTTTCGAGTTGTTGTTCCATTCTGAGTGTATTTGGAATGATTGTTTTACGCAGACCCTAAATTTTGATTATTAATTATTGATTATTGATTATTGATTTATTGCGGAATGTTGAGCATCGAATGGAATTAATAATCAATAATTAATAATTAATAATCAACCCGATTACCAGATATGTCGCTTCAGTTCTTTATATCGATCATAGAATTTTCTTAATGATGCGAATTCCTGGTCTCTTGTGGCTAAACCAGAATTGCCTTTGCCTAGCGCAACGCATTGCCTGAGGACCTCACCTTCGAAGAACAGGACTTCCCCTCTTTTAATATCATCTTCATAATAGGGATAGTACATGGATTCATATTGTTCCATGCAGATCAATCTTTCGCGATTTAAATAATACACTTCTGTGTATTCGATCGTATCAATTACATAACGTACCTGGAAGATCACCACTTTCCCCTCGCGCATGGTATAGTGCCAGGTTTCTTTAAAGGGCAAATCGTTTTTGAGGTATTTATTTAAATGAAATGTTATTTGTGATTTTAAAGAAAGGCTGTCACTGATCTGAACCTGTTCATCAATCCAATTGCGCCAATTGTAGCGAGTTTGGGCTGTAGCATCAAATGTGTTTGCGATAATTAATAAGAGAGAGATTACACTAATCCCATACCAACTCCTGGGAGAAAAATTGTATGAGGGAGATTTTTTCATCCTGCAAGCTCCGGGCCTTTTGGCCCGATCCACTATACAATTTAGGAAACTTTTCTCAGCATTACACGGGTCGTTACTTCTTCTTTGGGATTAGGTAGTCAACGAGTATTCTATAGAATTGCCGGGGTTGATCAACCCAGCTCATATGCCCGCATTTTTCGATGACCTTCACTGTACTATAACGTAAACATTCTTTTTGTAGCTGGAAGGTGGATTCGCCCTGGTCATCCTGGCGGCCGTAAAGAATAAGTGCCGGTGTTTTAATGTTTTTAAGCTTTTCGGTGATATCCCATTTGGTACTCATTACTTCTTTATCGATAAAAGGGATGGGTTGAAAATTAAAACCATCAAATAGCCAGTCTAATTCCTTAGCAGCATGACTCCTTTCATAGAAATGTACACGGTGAAATATTCCAAGAAATTGTTTGAATGCCTGTACTTCTTTGGAGTTAGGATCTACTCTTTTCATTGAATCCAGTTCGCGGTCGGTTTTAGTCGAGAAGATCTTTTGTAACATTTCCATTGAATCACGTTCTGCAAAAGAAAAACGCGAATACTGGTTATCGAATAATACATCCCAGACTTTATAGGAAGGTGGGCGCAGATCCGATCAGGACCAGATTAGCCACCTGGTCAGGATGATCGGCAGCATAGTTCTGTGCCAATAGTCCTCCCCACGATATTCCTAATAGTATGATTTTATTATCTCCTCTTGCTTTTCGCAATAGTTCGATATCTTTTAAATAGGCTTTTATATTAATAGTTTCTTCATTGATTGGAATATCGCGTGAAAGTCCGGCACCGCGTTGATGAAGCAATACGCAAGTGTAATGCGATTTCAAACTATCCATGATATTATAGGCAGGATCGTCTGGCGGTGCGCCGGGGCCACCAGTTAGAATATATAGGGGTTGGCCTATTCCTCTTTCTTCGTAGTAAAGTTTGATGGGGCCGTTGTTGAAAGATTTGATGGTTTGGGAAGACGCATTACCAAGTAATAACGAGAATAAATACAGAAGCGGGAACTGTTTCATAGAATAAAGATAATTGGATTTGAATGCCCCTTCAGAGCAATACAATTAAGTTTGGCATATAACGCATTGTTTATTTCAAATAGATAAAGACAATTGGCAGAAAGCTTGCAATTCAGATTGCGCCCCTACGGGGCTTGAATTCGTGGGGCATGCATTTTCTACAAAGATTGAACCCCTAAAGGGGTTTAAACCTCAGAATCGAAAATTAAGATTCGAAAGCAATTTGCACTTTTAATTTACAGTCTAAACAACTCGCACCGTTGAGGTCGAACCCCTTTAGGGGTTCAATCTTTGTAGCAACGTAATTCCCCTATGAATTCAAGCCCCGTCCCGATAGCTATCGGGAGGGCGTAATCTGAAAGTCACGCATTCGGCAAATCGCGTTTAATCGCATGAACTTACGGGTGAATGGGATCATTCATTAATCAAATCTCTCTAACACTTTATGCGCCGAATGTTCCGAAACTATATACAAAGCCATTACGGCTAACATGAGCAAGGTAATTTTAATCAGTATGATATTCTTCCAATTCATCTTGATAGTAATCATGAGTTCGCGACTTGATTTGTTGTACGTAAAATGAACAATAGCAAGAATATTTATTATGATGGCTATACCAGGAAGTAAGACGAAGATCACAGGGGTCAACCAACTTGTAGACGATTGTTGGTCAAGTCTGGCTACGAATTCGATGAAAGCATTGCTAATTCCCCAATTCCATCCGAATGCTTCTTTTAAAATATTAACTAAAAGGAATAGAAATGGAATAATGATCAGCCAAAATCCCCAGATTGCGCTTTTACGCGTGTTCATCAACATCAGTTTGAATTGGCGCTCGGCTACTTCGGGATTGACGGTTGGTTTTTGTAGTCTTTCCATGCGGGAATGAAAATCGTTATCGCTCATGATAAATCGGTTGGTTGATTGAAAATTTTATCTCTGTTTGGGTACCCCATTTTCACACAATGGAGCCATGTCAACGCCGATCATTGAAAAAACTTTGCAAATGATCGGTGCGCCTATTTTTCCGCCCTCATCACTGTTTGTCAAAATAACAATTCCATTTCCTGTTTCCGGTTGGAGCATGTACATTGACCTCCAGCCTTCATTTGCTCCATCATGCGTAATCAATTTTGTTTTCTCTGATACGGGAAAGATCTTACAACCCAGTCCATAATTTCCATTCGTGCCGGCAGCAGGTTGTAAGATCATGGCTATACTTTCAGGTTTAATAATTCCACTTCCTTTTCTCTGATTTGAATAGACCGCTACGAATTTGGCGAGATCAGCCGCCGTCGTATAAATTCCTCCGGAACCCTGTTCTATAAATTGAAATTGCGGCCAGGGATCTTTACCCGGTTTGTATGGAGTGGCTGTCGATTCTGTTAGAGCATAGCCGCTTAGGTCCATATTCAAAGGTTCAAATAGGGTTTGCTCCATGTATGTAGAAAAAGACTTACCTGTTGTTTCTTCAATTAGCAATTGCAGGAGGGTGTATCCACCACTTGAATAACTAAATTGTGTCCCAGGCTCGTTCACAACCTCTAATCTTCCATCACTTCCTTTATAACCCGCAAGAGATTCCTCAATAGTAGGTAGTTTTTCTCCTGGTAAGATTTGACCGTTATATCCTCTTACAGATAGTCCCGCAGTATGACTAAGCACTCTACGAATAGTAACTTTATTCGGATCAAATTTATTTGCCGGCAATTTCCATTTTCGGACATATTTCATCACGGGTGAATCGAGATGAACTATTCCTTTCTCTGATAATTCAACAACTGCGAAGGCGGTTAAAGATTTTGAAACAGAGCCAATATTGAAACGAGTCCTGTTGTCAACTCCTTTGTTCTTTTGAATGTCAGCCTTTCCGTATCCCTTGGCAAAAATTATTTCTCCATCTTTTATAACAGCGATCGATACACCGGGAATATCTTTTTCTTTTAATGTTGCAGGTACTAAAGAATCAAGCTGGTTTTCCAGGCTATCTTTTATTGAATCGGATTTTTGTGAACTCTTTTGAGAATTTCCGCAAAGCATCCCGAGCAAGCTTAATGCGGCAATTGGAAAAAATCTTTTGAATTCTGAAATCGGCATCGGAGAACCTTTAATAATATAATGCATAGATCTAAAATGGTTGCAATTTATTTGGGAATCCTTTCAAGGGATTCTTTCAACTTGTCAAGTCCCCTCGAAATCAATGATTTCACCGTTCCTTCTTTTTTATTTAGTATCTGAGCAATTTCTTTTATGCTTTTTTCTTCGAAATACCGGAGGGCAATTACTTCCTGGTATTTTGTATCGAGCCTGGCTAACTCGCTTTGTATTTCGAGAAACTCTTTACTTTCTGCAGCTTGCTTTTCTAATGCGGCCCTTTCTGTTTCTATTCCAGGGTCATTTGGCAAATGATGAGAATATTGAATGTCTTCCAAATAAGCAGGACGATATTTGGATTTCCTGAAGTATTGATTAATCTCATTGGTTGCAATTCTAAAGATCCAGGAGGAGAGGGGGATATTTCTCCATTCAAAAAATGAAATCTTGTTGAATGCTTTCAAAAATGTTTCGGCAGCGATGTCCTTTGCAAGATTATAATCACCTAACCGACGGAATGCATATCCGAAAACGGGTTTATAGTATTTCTCATATACAGCGGCAAAAGCTTCATTGTCCTGCTGAGCCTTTTTCAACAAGAATTTGTCGGGATCTGTCATTAGTACAGGATATAATGCAAGATGGGCGTAAAGGTTGCAATATTCTTTTTATTCATATTCCCGGCTCAGCCTTTGTAATCCATCTTTCGCCGGATTGTTGTAGCGGCTTCTTCTCCGGCCCATTTTCGACATAAATACAAACCGAGATCGATCGAGGAAGTAACAGCTCCAGCAGTAATAATATTATTATCATCGACGATTCTATCTGTTGAGACCTTTTGGCAGAATGGCTTCAGGGCTTCATATTCCTGGAAGTTGGTGGTAGCAGTTTTATCTTTTAGAAAACCAGCTGCACCTAAAAGCAGGCTTCCTGTGCAAACGGAAATTTTAAATTTGACAGGTTCGGCTGTTTTCAGCCAATTTAAGAATTCAGTATCCTTCATCCATTTTCTTGTACCAATTCCGCCGGGAACAATTATCGCATCATAGCTCGCCAGAGAATTTTTTATTAATTGTGCTTTCACTCCAAAACCGAAAATATCGTGATTCATCTCTTCATAACCACAGATATCCCATTCAAGATCTGGAATAAAATTGTTTGACTTTAATTTGCTTAGCGGTTCATAGCATCCGACCAGGTCGAGCCAGGTAATTCCTTCGAAGATGATATAAGCAACCTTCATGTGTGTGTTTGTCAGTCCTAACCGGACAACCGCAGAGTCCCCTGCGGGAGACTATGCGGAGACGGCGAGCCGCATGCGAAATTATCTTTTAATGGGCTGGTGCATCATCAAATGATTGATCAGGTCTTCCAGTTTATTATCCTCCATCTTACCAGTTACAAAGGAATGCCCTTTGCCATCATAATCCCACCCATTGCTTCCATCGGCATTGACACTCATTCGTCCCTGTTCCAGGTTGAAATAATTTTGATAACCACGCACGGCGATCAAAACAGCCGTCTGGTCCCAACTCGGCCTGCCATTTCTATCATCAGGATTCATCGGAATGCTGATCGAGAATGCATCTTTAACCGGAGAACCTTTTATTTCACTATTAATAAGGGGAATACCCGTAAATAATCTGAATCCTATCTCAACCCCACTAAAAATAATTGGTGCAGGGAATTTTTCTGCCACGATTTTTGAAGCAGCCGCATGGACATGCACATTGTATTCCCTTCCTTTGGGAAAAGCTCCAGCCATGCTCACTAATAACTTCACCTTTTTACGAATAAGCTCAACTCCATTTAGTTTCGAATATTGATCAGGTTTTGATTCGATCAGGTTGGCCATATTCGTTAAAAATCCAACTGTAATAATCGTAACGCTATTGTCAGGTTCTTGAGCCAGGATTTTTCTATACAAACTTGTGGCGTCTTCAGCCTGCCCATTGTTTTTTATATCGTGAGGATAGCGCAGGGTGATAACTGAATCCCATTTTTGTCCGCAAGCCATATTCGCACCGTTTTTTCCAACCACGCCGATTGGAATCGTGGGCCGATTGAAATAGGTATTATAAACATCTAATACCGAAGCAATGCGTGAATAACGGTTACTCGCCATTGTTGCCAGTATCCTGCATTCACCACTATCAGCTAAGGCATGCAGTAAGGTGATTGCACCTACATCATCGTAGTCGGGACCGATGTCTGTATCGAAGATTACGGAAACTGGTTTATTTGGCGATTGAGCTATTAACTGCGAATTAATGGAGATGATGAAAGTAAAAATTACTATTAAAACATTCAACTTCATGCCGGAATTATTGATTATTAATTATTGATTATTGATTATTAGTTCCTCTTCTATCTGCGGTAGCAATAATAAATAATCAATAATTAATAATCAATAATAAAGAATTTTTACGGAAACTACTTCTTAATAAACACAAACTGCCCTCCTTCATCTCCCACATCCAATATCGCGCTGCATATTGGAAGCGTTTTTCCGCTTGTGTTATTGATGGTGGCAGTTTTAAGCCTTTGGAAGAGATCATCGGCTGTCAGCACTTTGTCGGTGTTTTCTTTAAGCCGGGTCAATAAATAGTAAATAAATTTGCTGTCATCTGGCACGGGTTCAAGGTTACCACTGGCCATCAGTTGCCTGCTCTTGTATTTGTATTGGAGTTCGATTGCATTGTTTTCAGAAGTATTGCGCCTTACCAGGCTTCCGCTGTAGCAGGCATCTGTAAGCAATAACACGTGGTGCGCTTTGCAATTCTTGATTGCGGTGGTGATATCGGAAGCGGAAATATAGGTTGAATATCTTCCTTTTTTTGCGGTTACTGGTAACAGATATCCTTCAAGGTCGGTTGGAGTAAGGCCAGTTCGATAGGCACCGTGACCGGCGAAAAAGATAATGAGATTGTCGTTGGGTCCCATTTTCTCAACTGTTGTACTGATCGCTTCGAGTATGTCTTCCCTGGATTTGTCTGACAAGATCGTGATATCTCCATTGTTGAACGTATAGTTATTTACCAATACCTTTTTCAACTCTTCCACATCTTTTTTGGGATGATTGAGGGTGGCAAGGGTAGGATCAGTATACTTTTCCGCGCTTATGAACAATCCATAAAATTTTGCCCCTGTAATTTTTAATGCATCGTCCGTCTGCGAAACACTGCCACCACGGTTCATCATAGTGGCGATTGATTTTCTGGTATTGTTTCCTGCTTTATCCTGGACCTCGAAGTCGATGAATTTCTTTCCTGAGTTCGCGGTCAATTCATAGTAGAAGGTTCCATCTTCTTCAACTGCACCCACATTTTTCCCATCAATTTTAACCCAAGCAATGCCACCTGGATCGGTTGCCCTGCCAATGATGGTGGTTTTGTTGCTTCCTTCAAACACAATTGTATCACGCGGTGGAAGCAGGCGAAGTGTTGGAGGGGTTTTGTCAGAAGTAGTGTAGGTCTTGTTTCTGTTTTCGAGTCTCGTAAGCGCTTGCTGCGACTCAGATACATTTGGATTGATCAATAATGCTTTGTCATGATAATTCCTGGCTTCCGCAAAAGAATTCAATTTTTCGTAGGTAATGCCCAGTTTGGAAAATACGAATGCGATGTAGATTTTAGTTCCTTCCCTCACATCGGTATGGACATTGATATATTCGGTGTATTGTTTATTAGCTTCCTGGTATAGTTGTTGAGCCTTTTGGTATTGACCGTTAGCCAATTCATTCATAGAGGCGAGGAGATAGGTCTTCAAGAACTTCCAACGATCGTGTTCAATGAAACCATTCAATTTTTTTTGCTGGTATTGGCCGTAGTAGTTTTTCGCAAGGTTATAATCTCCTTTTTGTACGCAAGGAATGAGAATGTTGACGTATGCCCAGGAGTAACCAGGATTCAGGCTGATCGTTTTCTCGAAGTCTTTAATAGCTTCATCGTATTTGCCGGTAATTGTATATATGATACCGCGATTATTGTAGGCATTGACCAGTGTTGGATCCAGGCCGACCGCGTTTGAGCAATCGTTAATTGCCCTGCTATACTCCTTCAGATTAAAATTTGACCATCCTCGTTCGACATAGGCCGCCGCATATTTAGGGTCAGCACTTATTGCTTCAGTAAACCATTGAATTGCTTTTTCGTGCTTTTCCTGGTTATAATAAATGAGCCCGAGATTATAATAAGCGTATTTGAATTTCGGATTCAATCTGATCGCTTCGCGATAATCAGCCTCTGCTTTATCATGCTGCTTTAGTGCTTCGTAGCTAAATCCTCTGCTGTTAAATGCGTCTACATATTCAGGATTTGCTTTGATGGCATTCGTAAAATCCTGGATGGCCTTTGAATACTCTCCTTTTGCGTGATAAGAAGCACCGCGATTGAAATAAGCATATTGATATTTAGGGTCCAATTGGATAGCCGTGTTAAAATCAGCAATGCCATTCTCGTATTCTAACAAGTAATAGTAGCATAATCCGCGGAAGTTGTATGCATCCACATATTTTGGATCTTTCTCAATCGTTATTTTGAAATCAGGAATAGCTTCCATGTACTTTTTCAGATAATAATTCGCCTTTCCCCGATTATAGTAGTTCCAAATGTTTGCGGGATCATAGAGAATTGCACGGTCATAATCCTCGACTGCTTGCCGATAATTATAATCGGAAAAATAGGTATTGCCTCTTTCCCTCCATGCCTCGATATTTTTTGGGTCAATTGAAAGTACTTTTGACCAATCCCGGATTGCGTCATCATTTCTTCTTAAGACGTAGTTGGCCAACGCCCGATTCGAATAGGCTACCTGGTAGTTTGGATCGATCTCAATCGCCTTTGTATAATCATTAATTGCAGATTCATAGTATTGGCTGGCCTTTTCATTGACGATGCCATTATTTCTTGTTTTTTCATATGCACCTGACCCAGCATAGGATATGCCGCGGATATTATATGCCCACGCATATCGCGAATTTCGACGGATTACGATATCACAGAGGCTGATTGCATCCGCATAAAAACCCTGACTAAACTTTGCGACTGCCTGTGCGGTGTAAGCGGAATCCGATTGATTATTTGAATTTGATTTTTGGGCGAAACCAGTTATAGAAGTGAGTAGCGTCAAGCCCAAAATCAACAGTGTAAGAATAGGCTTCATAAAAATGGAGTTGGCTGGGAGAATCAAGACCACACGGAATTCTAATGGGTTGCTTTAAGGTACGGGTTTTATAGTTAAAATGAGTTGGCGAGATAGGTATTTGATCATAAATACCCAGTAGAGGGTATAGGAAAAAAGCAAGAGGCAAGAGGCAAGGGGCAATGCAAAGGCAAAAGGCAAGGGCAATAGGCAATGAGCAATGAGCAATAGGCAATAGGCAATAGGCAAGGGGCAATGAGCAATAGGCAAAAAAGAATCTGCGTCAAAAACATACCGTAATGACAATGTTAATAAATAAAAAAGCACTTCGTTGGAAGTGCCTTCGTATTTGTAAAAACGAACTATTTCTTCTCCTCAAACTTATCCATTGATACTCTTATCTGCCTGTTTGAACCATCGTCGGGTACAGCAATCATTGTAATCTTGCCATCCTTTCCCTCAATGGTTAGGGTTACACCCATTGATTGTCCGTTTCCACCAATGAGGGAGGTTTTAATTACCGCTTTTCCGTCTTTAAACGGAACCTTCCAGGAACAACTGTCATATTTAATCGTACCAGACATTGTTTCTTCATTCGGTCCATGTACAATTGTTATTTCCTGCTTATTGATTGTTATCACGGATTTTTCATCGACAGATCTTTCAACTGTTCCTTCGAGAGTAAGGTATTCAGTTTTGTATCCGTTAAGGATATAATTCTTGTCGCATTGCGCGACGCTCACAGTTGTGATTACAACTATGAGCAGGATGCTCAGAATAGTCTTTTTCATTTTTTGTTTTTTTGGCTATGAGAAAATAATAGAGACGAGTATGAATTTATGCTAATTCGAGAATTTTTTCTGGAGGCAAGGGACGAGAGGCAATAAGCAATAGGCAATTGGCAATAGGCAATAAGCAATAGGCAATTGGCAATAGGCAATAAGCAATAGGCAACTGGCAATAGGCAATAAGCAATAGGCAATTGGCAATAGGCAATGGGCAATTGGCAATAAGCAATTGCAATTGGCAATAGGCAACAAGCGAATGGTGACTGGTTATAAGTTTTGAAGAGAAGTCTGTTGCAAATTTCTAAAAAGAAATAGGCAACCGATTTCATCATCGATTGCCTATTGCCAATTGCCTATTGCCTATTGATCTTTCCCGTGACAGTTCTTATACTTCTTGCCACTTCCGCAAGGACAGGGATCATTTCTTCCAACCTTTGGCCCTACCCGAACCGGTTCCTGTTTAACATTACTTGGATCGTAGTAATCATTTTCATTTGCTGCATAATCATCTCCGCGGCGGTCAACTTCTTGTTTGTTCGCACGCATCTTGCTCATATCGGTCTTTTCCTCTCTTCTTTCACGGATCTGACCATTGCCTTGTTCCATTGGGATGCCGGCATGGCAAAGGAAGCTCACAATCTCGCGATTTATTTCGCTATCCATTCTCCGGAACAATCCGAATGCTTCCATCTTATAAATAACCAATGGATCTTTTTGTTCGAGATATGCCGTTTGTACACTTTGCTTAAGATCATCCATCGCACGCAGATGCTCTTTCCATGCTTCATCAATAATTGCGAGGGTGATCTGCCTTTCCAGTGCGTTGGTTAATTCCCGACCATTTGTCGATAAGGTCTTATTCAGGTTAGCCAAAACCTGTGATTGCTTTCTTTCCATCTGTGAAAGGCACGACAACATTTTCTATATGACTGCCCTGCGTTTGACGGATATTCTTGAATACAGGTACCGCATTGTTTCTGAAGATCGTTCAGTTTATTGCTGGTAGCGGGCTATTGCTTCATCGTATAGTTTATCAGCAAGCTCATTTCAGATGCCCTTTCCAAATTCTTCCTTTGTGATTGCAGTATCAATTCCAAAATTCACGATGGTGGCTAAGTTTGAAGCCTTCATAATCACTCTGCTCCTGGAATGAAGTGATTATTCCTTCAGCCACGATATAGAATGCATTATCCAGATCGAGTGCGAGACGTTCACCAAACAATGCGTGATTTCTTTTCTTATAAACAACATTCCGTTGTTTGTTCATCACATCATCGTATTCCAAGCAAACGTTTACGGATACCGAAGTTATTTTCTTCTACTTTTTTCTGCGCACGTTCGATACTCTTGGTGACCATGCTATGCTGGATCACTTCACCTTCCTTATAGCCGAAACGATCCATGATGGAAGCAATTCGTCGCTGATCCAAACAAACGCATCAGATCATCTTCCAGTGACACATAGAATTGTGTTGTACCGGGATCACCCTGGCGACCGGAACGACCACGCAACTGCCTGTCAACGCGACGGCTTTCATGACGTTCTGTACCAATGATCGCCAATCCACCTGCTTCTTTCACACCGGGTCCGAGTTTGATATCCGTACCACGACCTGCCATATTCGTAGCAATGGTTACAGCACCAGCTAAACCTGCTTCAGCAACAACCTGCGCTTCACGGGCGTGTTGTTTTGCGTTCAATACATTGTGTGGAATCTTTTTTCCCTGCAGCATCTTGCTCGAGCAATTCACTTACTTCAACGGAGGTTGTACCGACAAGCACTGGTCTGCCTGCATTGCGCAATTTCTCAATCTCTTCAATTACTGCTTTATATTTTTCGCGCTTTGTTTTATAAACAAGGTCTTCGGTAATCTTTACGGATTACTTTTACATTTGTAGGAATCGTAACCACATCCAGTTTATAAATATCCCAGAACTCTGCTGCTTCTGTTTCCGCCGTACCCGTCATACCCGCGAGCTTGTGGTACATTCTGAAATAATTCTGTAGTGTAATGGTGGCATAGGTTTGCGTAGCTGCTTCGATCTTTACATTTTCTTTTGCTTCAATCGCCTGGTGCAATCCATCGCTATAACGACGGCCATCCAGGATACGACCAGTTTGTTCATCCACGATTTTTACCAGCACCATCCATTACCACATATTCAATATCCTTATCAAAAAGGGTATAGGCTTTCAATAATTGCTGTACGGTATGAATACGGTCGGCCTTTAACCGAATAATCATTTAATAAGGCTTCTTTACTGTGTAATTTTTCTTCATGAGAGTATCGATTCGTTCTTATCAATTTCAGCAAGTTGAACACCGATATCAGGCAAAATAAAGAAATCAGGATCTTCTCCGACTTTGAGTGATCGCCTGAATCCCTTTATCGGTTAGATTCAACCTGGTTATTTTTTTCATCAATATGGAAGAACAGTTCTTCATCTACCTTTGGCATTTCCTTTTGCTGATCGGCGAGGTAATAATTTTCTGATTTCTGCAATTTCACCCTTATTCCAGGTTCACTGAGAAACTTGATCAATGCACTGTTCTTCGGTAAACCACGATATGCTCGCATCAATGCAAGTCCGCCAGTTTTTGGATCATCATCTCCTTCTGCAAATAATCTTTCTTGCTTCATTCAGGTATTTATTAGTAACCTGCTTCTGCATGTCCACCAATTTGTACACCCTGATCTTCAGTAAATGATATTGTTGTTCATCACCTTTTGGAACGGGTCCAGAAATGATCAATGGTGTACGCGCATCATCGATCAATACGCTATCCACCTCATCCACCATTGCGAAATGATGTTTGCGTTGAACCATTTCTTCCGGCGTATGCACCATATTATCGCGCAGGTAGTCGAAACCAAATTCGTTATTGGTACCGTAGGTAATATCAGCCTGGTAAGCTTTTCTTCTGTCGTCGCTATTCGGTTGATGCTTGTCGATACAATCAACTGTAAGCCCGAGCAATTCGAAAATGGGACCATTCCATTCACTGTCACGTTTTGCGAGGTAATCGTTCACCGTTACGATATGAACTCCTTCACCGGCCAATGCATTCAGGTAAGCAGGCAGGGTAGATACAAGGGTTTTACCTTCACCTGTTGCCATTTCGGCAATCTTTCCCTGGTGCAAGAACAGTACCACCAATCAACTGCACATCATAATGCACCATGTTCCAGGTGATCAGGTTTCCGCCTGCTGTCCAGGAATTTTTAAAGGTCACCTTGTCTCCATCAATGCTGATATGCTCTTTCTTCACACTGAGGTCGCGATCAAGTTGTGTTGCATTTGCAGTGATCTCTGTGTTTTCTTTGAAGCGCCGTGCGGTTTCCTTTACCACAGCAAATGCTTCCGGGAGGATTTGTTTCAATATTTCTTCGATTTGTTTATCGCGATCCTTTTTTAATTTATCGATCTCCTGGTACAACTCATCTTTCGCATTGATCTCGTTGAAAGGAAGTTCTTCCGCTTGTTTGCTGAGGCTTGTTATTCTTTCATCCGTTGCAGATAAATGCTTGCGGATACGATCTTTGAATTCATTTGTCTTTCCCCGTAATTGATCATTGGACAGGGATTGATATTCGGCGAAATGCTGATTAATCTGTTGGGCGATGGGTTCAATGGTCTTTATATCTTTTTCTGACTTACTTCCACCAAACAATTTCAAAATGGAACCTATCATACTCTGTTGAGTTGTAAATGTTTAAAAGTCTGAACTTGTACGTTGTCAAAAAGAGTGCTAACAATACTATCAGGCCAATTTGACAGGGGGACAAAGGTAAGGAAGTTTGGCGTTTGGCGTCTGGGGTTTGGCGTTCCGGTTCGAGTTTCAAAATGCTTTATAACGGGTAGTAAGCCTTGATTGTTAAAGAATTGTTAGGTCCAGCAGATGGAGAATTTTATTGAGTGACATAATTTTGTCAACTTAAACTTATGACTATGGCCAGAAAGACATGGCAGGAAAAAATGTTGGGTACGAAGGAATGGAAAGTCGAGAAAACCGATAAAGATTTTGCGGATATGCCTGCGGGTTCGATAATGTTGGTAGCAACTCCTGTTATCGTTGAGGATTATATACGAAACATCCCAAAAGGGAAATTCACGACGCTGCAACAGATGCGAAAAGATCTTGCCGCAGAATATAATGCGGAATATACCTGTCCTATAACCTCAGGAATATTTTTAAGAATAGTTGCCGAAGCGGCATTCGAACAAATGATGAAAGGCAAGCCTATCAAAAACATTGCTCCGTTCTGGCGGATGATTGATGAAAAATCTCCAACAGCAAAAAAACTCAGTTTTGGAACTGAGTTTTTGAAGAAGGAAAGAAAGAAGGAAGGGCTTCCTTGATGTCGTGGCAGAGTCTCCCCCAGCACGCACTCCAAACTTAAACGCATCTTACGGGGGGACTCTGCTTTTCGCGATTAGCGAAAAGCTATACGCAACATATGCATTCAGACAATTTGCAAATAGTTTCAAACATTACAAGCTTCCGGTATTATTGGATTCATACCCATCAGCCCTGCGGGCAAACGCAGAGTCCCCCCGTAAGTTGCATCAAATTCGAAGTGCGTATTGGGGGAGACTCTGCGAGAACCTAACAAAAAAACTCAGCTTTAGAACTGAGTTTTTGAAGAAGGAGAGGGAGAAGGAGGGACTTTCCTGATTCTCCCTTATAATGGTTCGATGGTTTAATTGTTTGATGGTTGGATTCACTGAAAGTAAATCCAACCATCAAACAATCGAACAATCAAACAATTCGCTGTGACTATTTTTGGCCTAATAACTCACTACAGCTTTGTGAACGAAATCGACTTGACTCCTTTTTTGGTTGTTACATTTATTACATACAAGCCGGCGGGCAGATCGCGAACAGTGATTTGATTGAATCGCTGCTGTCTGTTGAGGGTTCTTGATCTTACTAGTTCTCCTGTTGAGGAATAAATTTTGATAGTTGCTCCATCGATAACATCACCCAGATCCACATTCAACTGATCATTTGCTGGATTTGGATATACCCGAATGTTGCCTGGCTCAACTGAAGATCTGACCGGAGCTATTCTTGACGATATTTCGTCCTCTTCTTCTTCCTCTTCTTTTTGGAACTCACAGGTGTCAGTAATGAAGGGATGAGGAATATTGGTAAGCCCCGTATTTCTCATGATCACATCCCTGAACGTAGTATTCTTTATTCTTCTGCGAGTTTGATCTGGCAGGTAAGGATCATTCAGATAGAAATAGAAATCGCCATCCCTTAATTTCTCAAATTGCGATTTTAGCATAGCCGTGAGCGTTGGCCCCATAGCTTTATTGGGCAAATGTTTTTCTGCAAGCGCGCCAACCCAGAGATCAACATTGTCCACGCTGCCATACAATTCTCTCAGCGCCCTGGCTGTTGAATCGACTGGAGAAATGTCTGAGAATCTTCTTGCAACAGTTCCCGTATAATACAATCTTGCTTTGTTATAGTCTGGAAGACCATGATCTCTTCCCCTTTGAATATTCAAACTTCCGAGGTCAATTCCAAAACGAACGGGATCACTGGCACTAACGAAAAGAAAATTCCGTAACACATCATTGATCTTGATGTCAACTTCGTACTGATCATGTGATGAAGCGCCTTTGATAAAAATATCAATTCCATAGGTTACAACTAATTGAGGATTCCAGAAGACTTCCTGCAATTCCATTTCACCTGGACCAACTTCTTCGCAATTATTATCCGCCAAAACAACATCATCCGATACCATCGTATGTCCCAGTCGAAAAGCCGCAGTGGCGAAGGTGTTGGTTATATCCGGCCTCACCTCATCGTTGTAACGAGAAAAAGGCCTTAGATTGACTCCCAATGCTGGTAAGAATTCCTGGTAGGTGATTGCAGCGATCAGGGCACCTATTTCTTTTCTTGCTATCTGAAACATCAGTTCATCATTTCTCAGTCCATCTCTGAACAACCTGTCACAAATACGGTTGTGTTCTCTTACAAAGAGTGTATGAATAGACAGAAGAACCGGATTTTCAGATGCGCGTACATCGCCCGATACAAAAGTTTTCACAGCTCCTCCGCTATCATTAGCCATGCTGGGCGCCAATGGATCGATTGGACTTCCATATTCGCCATCGATCGTATTGTATGGCATTAAATCTCCAGATGAAGTCTTCAGTTTTCCCCGAAAACCTGTGCGCAACCATTTTGCTCTTGCCTCATCTGAACCGTAAACAACAGATGCATCTATAAATGATGTATTCAGGTTGATCTGTTGCCTTAGTTGCGATCCAGGCAAGCTTCGATATTCACTTCTGAAAAATGGAATGTCTTCGGTGAATATCTCTTCATCATCTGGCAGGGGAATGGAGACATATTCCGTATTACCTGTTGGCGTGAGTGTGATCTCGTGATCCAGGAATTGTCCCCATTGGTAGATCAATGTGCTAACACGAAGGGTATTGAATTGTGTTATCGGCTCCTTAACGACAACATTGGATATTTCTCTAGGTGAGGGTCTGTTAATGCCGCCCAAGGCATTGTTGGGATCTGAGGGACCATAATATGCAGGCATTTCGCGGAATAAAATGATATCCGCTGCGCCCCAATTGATCCTTCTTTCATTAATGTTATTGTACCTGCCATCATAGGTCCTGAAAAATGGATGGAATCTTGGCGTCGAAGACAGGGCTAGTTCAGTTCTGGGCCTTTGCTGCATCATTAATAAACGGCCCTTTGTTTCTTTCGCAGTTTGCGCAACAATGTCGGCAAACGGAATCAGCAGTAACAACAATAATAAATGTTGTGTAGAAGGTTTTCTGTACATAGGTTAAATTTTGAGGTTGGATAAATAAGGATCCGCCGTAACGAAGAGGAAATTTGTTTTGGTTACAGTGAAGCCCGGAGTACTACTAAACGCGTGAAGAGATCAACCAATTTTCATTGGATGAGCATTTGAACAAATATGGCACAGAATGAAGCGGAATCTGTTATATAATTGTGAGCAAATGTTATATAATTCCGTCTCTATTCAGAATTCATTCTTTAAAACAAATTTTTTGTAAGCGGTTGGAGTAACACCAGTAACTTTTTTGAATTGCGATGAGAGGTGAGATGTGCTGCTGTATTGAAGTCTCCATGCGATTTCAGAGAGTGTCAAATCATTAGCCAACAATAATTGTTTCACCCGCTTGATTTTTTCCTCGATTATAAAAGCACGGATATTCATCTTTTTTATTTTCGAAAAGCATTTCGAGAGGTAGGTATAATCATGGTGTAGTTTCTCGCTTAGATAATCAGAAACGTTCACCTCAGGTAGTTCTTCCGAGTAATGGACCATCTCGATCACCAGGTATTTTATTTTCTCAACCAGGATGATCTGTTTGTTACTTTCCAATTCTACATCTTCCTTGCGTAAGGCCCGCTTCAGCATGTCATATTCCCTCGATGAAACTTCTTCAGAAATCTCCACTTCACCAATCTCTGCTCTTACCGGATGCAGTCCCAGCTTTTCAATAATTGCCAGCGCCCGTGCACGAGTACCCGAATTGATCATATTCTTAATGAACAACTTCATAAACTTATTCCTCCAATAATTTTCTTCGGTGCAAGTAGGGGATAGCACAAAGGATAAGATGTAGACAGAAGAATCCAGAGCCCTATAACAGGTGGGGGCTGTCTATTCGTTAAACAGCCAGACAATTTGCGAATTTCAGAATAGTAATACTGGAATTAAATCAAGAGGTATTCATTGGGTATTGATAGTTTTAGGTTGAACAAAGTTTGGTTTGTTTGTAAAAATCCGGGAGAGATAAACGTAAAACTAGCAGAGGGAAAATCCGTTTAATTAGTCAGTTCTTCATTTTGGTCAAAGACATTCTTTTTTATCACTCCCAAAGCAGTTCTAGAGAAAAGAGGTATTTAGGAAGTCTCAAGAAATATGCCACCCGCGCGAATTTCATGAGAATACCCGACCAGGGAAAATAATTTAATCAAAGTCAAATTTAGTTTATCGACTTCTGTCACAAATCTGTCGTGAAGAAAATATCGTAGCCTTCGCCAGCAAAAAAGGGTAATACTTTTTCCCATTTTGAGAAGGTTCCCGCTATCGCGGGAATGAAGGCTTTCGTGGGAATGACGTGCTAGTGATGGTTTAATGGTTAGATGTTCGCCCTATAGTTATCACGAGTTGGGCTTACTATGAATAAACCCTCCCGATAATTATCGGGACATCAAACCATGGAGCAATCAAACCATAGAAATAATCGATCACTCTCCATAAAATAAAAAATTTCGTAGTCAAAAAAATTAGTAATTTGCGCTAAAATACTTAGTTATGTCTCAAGCCGGACTCAACCTTAAGTACCTGCGCAAGCTTCGTGGATGGACCCAGGAAGAATTTGCTGCAAAACTCGATATCAAGCGTTCTTTACTTGGCGCCTATGAAGAGGAAAGGGCAGAACCCCGGATAGATGTATTGCAAACGGTGAGCGAAATTTTTAAGTTAAGTCTTGATGAATTGCTTTTAAAAGATCTCAGTGAAACGCGAGGTAATTACCTCGCAAAGCGACGAGCTCAGAAACTTGCAGCCTCTGGCTCAAATGAAATTCAATTTGTTCCTGTTAAAGCGGCCGCGGGTTATCTTGCTGGTTATGCGGACCAGGAATATATTGATGAACTGAATACTTTCACATTACCTATGCTTGCTTCCGGAACTTACCGGGCATTTGAGATCATTGGAGATTCAATGCTTCCCACTCCAAGTGGATCAGTAATAGTTGGGGAAAAAGTTGAAGATCTGCAAGACGTAAAAGCGAATAATACCTATATCGTGATCTCAAGAAAAGAAGGAATCGTTTACAAGAGGGTGATGAAAAATCCCAAAACAAGGAATAAACTTACTCTTATAAGTGACAATCCTTCTTATCAGCCATATAATGTCGATGCTGAAGATGTGTTGGAAATGTGGAAGGCAACGATGATCATGAGCAAGGCCAATACATCGCAGAGATGGGATGTAAATCAGTTGGCAAATATGGTGAGTGATTTGACGCAGCAGGTATCGCAACTTAAGAAGAAGATGAATTAATTTTTGAAATCCCGAGGACGCCAGGGTTTGATCGGAAGAACAGCGGAACAGATGAACAGCGGAACAGCGGAACGGTGGGATGTAGAAATGGGGGTTGTCTAATATAAACACTAGCTTCGAGTTTAGGGTTTACTTGACTTGTCTTCATTGTCATTTTCGCCTTTCTTTTTCTTTTTGTTTTCATTTTCATTTTTGTTGCGCAAATTTCTTTCCGCGGTTCTGACTGAGGTATAAAATATTGAAATCAATTGATTGTTTTCGTCGATTAGCCAGGCAAAATCTTCTTCTGGGAGCCAGGACATTTTGCTTGCAATTCGTAGGGCGTTATATGATTCGCGCAATTCTTTTAGGCCGCCTTTCATTTTGTGGATGAAATCCTTTGGAGATTCGGCAGCTTGTGCTTCGCCATAATGTAATGCAGGAGCTGATGCGCTTCGTACAACCTGCCCCCTAATATTAGTTGCAGCCGGGATTCTCGGAAATCTCTCGCAAATTTTTGTAACTGCAATTGAGAAATTAACTAGTCTCTCACTAAGATTATACTTTGATCCCATATGTTCGTAAAACTAGTATCGATCTTTTCGAAAGAAATGGTGAAAACATCCTGTTTTTTCAGTTTTTTCCTCATCGAATTAGCGTGAAATAACGGCGACCCTCTGTCCCGCTGTTCCGCAGTTCATCTGTTCCGCTGTTCTTCCGATCAAAATCAGCAAACTCATCAAAACCCCTATCTTCCCCTAGCCTTACCCCCATTGCTCAAAAATTACAGTACACCGTATTTTCACCATTTTTTCCTTGCTGTTTTGGGCTATTTTTACATCGGCTCCAACTGCATGTGTAAACTGGTTTTATTTTGCCTGATTTCCCTTTCCTTCCGGCCTGCGTTTGCTCAGGTCAAAACCACTGTCCCCGTTAAAGTAACGGCTCCTCCCAAGATTGATGGCGTACTTGATGAGGCTGTTTGGAATGAAGTTCCAATCGCCACTGATTTTATTACCCAAAGCCCGGAATTTGGAAAGCCCGCCACTTCGAAAACTGAGGTGAAGGTGATCTATGACAATACAGCCATCTATATCGGGGCAATGATATATGATGATCCCGCTAAAATCCGGCGTCAGATCACACCCAGGGATATGGAACGGCAATCGGATGTAGATTACTTTGCAGTTTTTCTCGATACTTATCACGACAGGCAGAATGCTTTTCAGTTCCTGGTCACATCAAGAAATGTGCAAAGTGATGCAAGAGTCTCTCCCCTTGCTGTAACCGATTATGGGATCTATGGTGATTTAAGTTGGGATGCCGTTTGGGATAGTAAAATAAGCATTGTTGCCGACGGTTGGATGGTGGAAATGAAGATCCCATACTTCTCCATTCGGTTTAATAAAAAAGATGCGCAGGATTGGGGAATTCAATTCCTTCGTTTTTCGAGAAGATTGAATGAATCCAGTTTCTGGAACCCGGTTGATCCTAATGTGAATGGATTTGCCAACCAGTTTGGAGATCTTACCGGACTTACCCAGCTTATTCCACCATTGCGTCTTAGTTTCTCCCCATATATCAGTGGAGGCTATCGCGGTACACCAACCATTGCTCATGGATATCAAACAGAATGGTTAAAAAGTGGAGGAATGGATGTTAAGTACGGCATCAGCGAAAGCTTTACGCTGGATGTGACGCTTATACCAGATTTTGGACAGGTGATATCTGATAATGTAATCAACAATATTTCGCCCTTTGAAGTGCAGTTCAGGGAAAACCGGCCATTCTTTACTGAAGGAACCGAGTTATTCAATAAATCCGGGATCTTTTATTCGAGACGGATTGGAAAAACGCCCGATAAATACCAAAGCATTTTAGACGAAACCGCGTCGGGTGATTTGATTGATTACCGGATCATGAAAAATCCGCAGGTAACCAAATTATATAATGCAATTAAGTTTTCAGGACGCACAAAACAAAATCTGGGAATAGGAATTTTTAATTCAATTACTCAACCTGTAAACGCAGAGTTGCAAAATATTAATACTGGCTCAGACTCGACGATACTTACCGAGCCGATGGCGAACTACAATGTAATTGTTTTGGACCAGGTACTTCGTAATCGTTCCTTTGTCACATTGACCAATACGAATGTGTTGAGAAATGGACATGAAAGAGATGCGAATGTAACTGCGCTGGATATTGCTATTTATGATAGAAAGAACAGATACGGTTTCCTCTTAAGTCCTCGCTACAGTAAGGTATTCGATACTGCCGGAGGATACGACGGATGGAGAAACCATATTGAATTCGGAAAAGTGAGTGGCAAGCTTCAATTCTCGGTAAGTAATGACCTGGTCACGGATCAATATGATCACAACGATCTTGGGTTTCTTCTTTCGCCAAATGAATTCACAAACCGCGCAGAAGTAAGCTACAATTTGTTTCAGGCATCAAAGAATTTTCTGAACCAGCGTTACTCAATTGAATTAACGCAATCTTATCTTTACAAACAATTCAGTTATCAGAAGACAACCATTACGGCTTCCAGCTTCTGGGTATTCAGAAATTTCTGGGACCTGAGTATACTCACAGAAATTCAGCCCAATTGGTTTAACGATTTTTTTGAGCTGCGTACGCCTGAAAATATTCTTGAAACACCGAGAAGTCCATTGAAGAGAGCTGCGAATTTTTTTGTCGGTGTTAATGGAAGCAGCGATAGCAGAAAAAAACTATTTGTGCGTTGGGACCTGGGTTTTGCGCAGAGTCCACTTCCGAATGATCCCTATAACTCTTTTGAATTGGGGGCACGATTTCGTTTCAGTAATCGATTATCAATTGAAGGAAGCTTTCGTCGCCAGCATGACAATGGCCAATACGGTTATGCCTTCCTGAGAGACCCGATGAACAATGCGCCGATACTTGCACGCAGAGAGTACACGGATGTAGTCACCGTGATCAGCGGTATCTACAACTTCACCGCCAGGATGAATATAACATTCAGGGCAAGGCATTTCTGGAACCGTATAAAGAATACCAATTTCTTCAATGTGAATGATGAAGGATACTGGAATGAACGGTTCGACCTGAATCCATCCGATTACAATAGTAATTATAATGCTTTTAACCTTGATGTGTTCTATACCTGGGATTTCCGTCTGGGCAGCCGCATCATCATTGGATGGAAGAACTGGCTTGGCCGCGATTATGAATTTTTCATCAATGGAGCAGTCTATCCCAAATACGGCGATAACCTGAAGCGCGTCTTCGCGACTTCACATGGTAATGAAGTTACGGTTCGATTTATTTATTTCCTGGATTGGCAACAATTCAAGAAGAAGCCGTGAGCTGTGAGCTACGAGCCTCGAGCTTCTGTTCCCTGTCTTAGCTCGCGGCTCGTAGCTCAAAGCTCGCAGCTTCTTCACTGCAATTGAATCACTTCATTCTTCACAATCGCAAATACATTTTCGTCTGGTTTGGGATTTATCATTGCCATACCGGTAAAGGCGCTGAATGCGGGAAGCACGGCGAAATTGGAGCTGAAATAAAAACAGGGAAAAGTCAGGCTTTGTCTTCCCTGTCCATTAATGCGGATACCGGGATGAAGATGACCTGAAAAAATATAGTCATTCTTATGAAATATGGTTTGAAAGGACGAAGCCGGGTCGTGATGGAAGATGAAATCACTTATGTTCCAGGAAGGATCCGATAAACTCACTGCAGCTTCTTTGTACCAGTCGTCATGCAGGATATCATGATTGCCTTTTATCAATTGAATATGCAGATCAGGAAAATCATTTCTCCATTTCTTGAATAGGTCTAATTCCTTATTATCCTTGCTATGAAACATATCTCCAACAATCACCAATTGCCTGGGTTGGAAATGTTGCAATTGCTCAAATAGTCTTTGAAGATCCTTCTTGTAAATATTTTGAGGAACTGGAATGCCGGATTTTCGAAAGTGTCCGGTTTTACCAAAATGAAGATCGGAAAGGATCAAAGTTTTTTCTTCTTCCCAGAAAACGCATCGTTCCGAGGTAAGCCACAGTTTTTTATTGCGACAATTAAAGAATACGGGAGCCTTCATGTTTCAAATTGCACGTTTCGAGTGCAAATTTATTTTTTCTCCTCGGAAACATCATGTTTAGAGGCAATTTCTTTTCTCAATATTTCAGCCCAATTTACCAGTAATACTTTTTCCTGCTCAGTTAGCTTCGCGTTTTTATGCATCCATGTATAGCTATCCAGCGGCATTTCGCTTTCCTTCACCATTTCGACCACTTCTTCCAATTTATGATGTTGTTTTTTTGGAGTATAGCCTCCGAATTCTGAAAAGTTCAGATGTCCTTTTCCTTCTTTTACATGATTGGCCATCCACCAGCCGACCGGTTGAATATTTGTGTACCAGGGATAGATTGTATTGTTGCTATGACAATCATTACATGCCCTTTTCAATATTACGTTTACATCCTCTGGCACAGTAAAATGTTTTGAAATATCATTAGCTGACATCGAGGTTGAAACATTTCTTGCGGGTCGAATGAACTGAATGATCACCAGCAGAGCGAGAATAACCAGGAATATTTTCTTTTTCATGACCGTATTTTTTTCAAAATAAAGATATGTTTTATACGGAATCGGGAAAATGATTTACACAAAAAGGAATTATTGCTTTTCCAACTGCAGTTGCATGCGTTTGACCCGGTCTTCCAATTGTTCGGAAGAAAGGTCCTCCCGCAGGCTGTCGACCTTTATCGGGAAACAGAAAGGCGTCAATTTTTCAGGGAACCGGATAATGATCCTGGATTCCTGGATGCGGTGAAGCATATCGCGTAGACGGACCTCTTCCATTTGCTGGTCGAAAACTTCCTGGTAGGCCTGCCTTAACAATAAATTATTCTGATCATATTCCTGGAACACATTGAACAGGAGTGAGGCCGATGCCATCAAATGACGGGCTTTTTTCTTTTCGCCGGGATAACCCTGGAAGATCAATCCACCAATTACAGCGATATCCCTGAATTTACGCTTTGCCATTTCCGTTGCATTTACGCTGCGTTGAATATCGGCCAGGAGATTATCCGGACTGAATAACTCATACACATTCGTGTCGTCAACGGGAATTGGTTTATCACTTAGCAATTCGAATCCATAATCATTCATTGCAAATGAAAAGGTGATGGGCGTGATGCGGCTAATCCTGTACGCAAGAATCGCGGCCATTGCTTCATGTACTAATCTTCCTTCAAAAGGATAAACAAATAAATGGAATCCATCTTTCGTTTCGATCTGTTCAATCAGTAATTCATTTGCCTTTGGTACATGAGATAACTCTCTTTGTAAGTCGAACAAAGGCTGCAATACTTCCAACTCAATAGGTTTTCCGACTCCCGACTCCCGACTCCTGACTCCCGACTTATCCAATGTTTCTCTCAGTTTCCTTCCCAGGTTTGCGCTTAAAGGCATCCTACCTCCCTGCCAACTCGGAACAATTGATTTCTTTGCATTTGATTTTCTTGCGATAGCTGTATTGTCCCTGACCGTCACCAATTCAAGTTTTCTACCTGCCAGTGTAAACACATCGCCAGGTTCAAGTCTTGAGATGAACCATTCTTCAATCACCCCTATGAAACTGCCACCGAGGAGTTTTACTTTCATCATCACTTCACTCACGATCGTTCCGATATGCATACGATGGCGCATTGCCAGTTTTCTACTGTTGATGCGATAGAGTCCATCGATCAATTCCATCTTCCGGTATTCATCATATTGTTGAAGCGAGTTTCCTCCCGTTGTAAGGAAATACAGGATTTCCTGGAACTCTTCCCATTTCAGATCGCGATAACAATAGGTTGATTTGATTTCTTCAAAAGTTTCTTCTGCTACAAATCCTTCGGAGATTGCTAATGTCGATAAATACTGGATCAATACGTCGAAGCATAGCAACATTGGCACGCGGCTTTCAATGAGGTTTTCATCGACTGCCGATTTTAATGCAGCCGCTTCAACTAGTTCCAATGAATGTGTGGGAAGAAAATAGATCTTACTCACCGCATCGGGACTATGTCCACTTCGTCCTGCACGTTGAAGGAAGCGGGCGACGCCCTTGGGAGATCCAACCTGTATAACAGTCTCCACCGGACGAAAATCCACTCCCAGGTCGAGGCTTGCGGTACAAACAACGGCTTTTAATTTCCCTGTATGCAATTGTTCTTCCACCCAAACACGCAATTCCTGTTCGATACTTCCGTGATGCAATGCAATTGCGCCAGCAAGTTCCGGAGCTTTATTCAAAATAGATTGATACCAGATCTCACTCATTCCACGGGTATTGATAAAAATCAGTGTGGTTCTGCTGTCATTGACAATAGAAATAACTCTATCAATAAGCTTTAATCCAAGATGGCCCGACCATGGATATCTTTCAATTTCATCTGGTATGACCGATTCAATATGAATTTTCTTTTGAAGATTGGCTTTGACGATCAATGGTTCCTGTTGGATCTTACTAATTAACGGAGAGAGCAATACATCTTTTGCCTCTTCAAGATTTCCGATCGTTGCGGAGATGCCCCAGATGCATAGTTTGGGGTTTGGCGTTTGGGGTTTGGCGTTGGGTTCCCGAATTTCAGGGTTACTGATAAAGTCTTGAGATGTTACACTGGAAGAACGCCAAACGCCATGTTCTAAACCCCAAACCAGTCTCGACACAGCTAATTCAACCTGGATCCCACGTTTACTTCCGAGTAATTCATGCCATTCGTCAACTGCGATGATGCGAAGGGTTTTGAAAAAATTAGGATATTCTTTTTGCGCTAGTAATAGATGAAGACTTTCAGGAGTAATAATAAGTACCTCAGGCATTTGCTTTTTTTGCCTGGCTCTTTCATTAATGTCAGTATCACCATTTCTAATTCCAATCTTCCAGCTCATTCCAAGCTCCGCAATCACTTCTTCCATTGCCCGACCAATATCCTTGGCCAGAGCCCTTAACGGTGTGATCCACAAAAGTTGTAAACCGTTTTTTGATTTTGAATTGAAGCTCTTCGGGTTTTCATTGATGAATTGAATCAGTGCGCCGAGAAATACGGAGAAAGTTTTACCGCAACCTGTAGGTGCATTTACGAGACCACTTCTTCCATTAATGATATGTTGCCAGCTTTCTTCCTGGAATGCGAATGGTTTGAATCCTTTTTCCGAAAGCCAATTGTTTATAACCTGGAATCCGGTTGTACTTTTTAACTCCACAACCGCAAATTCGCACATTATTTTCTGATCCAGCCTTCCTGGTTGCTTTTCGTTTTCACGAGTTGAAAATCATTGAAGTTGCCCAACAAATCTAGCTTGGATCCCGGTTCAAGAATTAATTTTCTTGCGGATGTACTATCGGGAGATTCGAAAAGCGGTTGAAATGTTTTTATTTCAATTTCCCTCAATGGATTCAATTGATTGATCGATTTTATGAATCCTTTGTTTCCGTTTGGCAGCGAAACTTTATAATAGTCTGCTGAGAGCGCTTCGACGTTTAGTGGAGTATATGGATCAAGTGTTGCGGGCTGCAACTCTTTTTCGTCAAATGCCAGGTGCAGGTTCGTTCTGGAATTACCTGTTCTTGCTATCTCACCCAGAAGATCAGTTTTTACTCTTATTTCAGGGGGAATTTTGACAATTGGATTCACAAATGGAAGAGGATCTGTAGCTCCTCCATTTCCATAGATTCCAAAATGCAAATGAGGAAGAGTATAACGTGCATTGCCGGTATTTCCCATCAATCCAAGTGTATCACCAATTCGAACTTCCTGTCCTTCTCTTACCAGTTGACTATCGAGATGAGCATAGTAAAGCGTATAGTTTTTTTGAAATGGACGTAGCCATACAACTTTACCTCCAAGGTTGTTTTCATTCACGGTGACTACGCGTCCGTTGGCAGCAGCCACTACCGGAGTATGCTTTGCAGCAAACAGATCAATGCCCTCATGGCTTCTTCCTCCTTCATCTCTTGGATCACCCCAAAAACTTTGAATGTGATTTTTCCCTGGGGCTTTTATCGGGTATGCAAGGGAAGGTCCGGATGAAATACTCACATTGTATTCTCCGCTTTGCAGCAATTCGGGTTGGATACGCAGAATATAAGTTCCATCGCGTTCAACTTCATATTGCCAGGACAAAGTATTTGTATCAGGCGCTTCAATTAAATTATGTTTGTTGATCTCATCTGTACGCCATAAGTCTGTATAAATTACAAATCCTGTCGAAGGTCTCTTTTCAATAACGATATTTAACTTTTCTCCACGTTTCGCACTAAATCGTAATCCGGTTGATTGCGGTTTATCTGCAGCGAAATAACCCCGCTCTTTGTATGGGATAGAAATTTTTGTGGGTTGATTTAGTCCAAGCTGGGCTGCATTGAGCCAGGCCCTACCAAGTGCTGATTTTTCAAGACCTGCGTCCGAAATTTTCTTACTGTATTGTTCGTGAGGGGTTCGCTTGCTGAATAAACCCGGACCGGATGTACTACAGGCTCCAAAGGTGGTTATTATTAAGAGAATAAGAGAGTTTTTCATAGGGATATAATGCAAAAAAGTTGTGCCAGAGCAATGAACAGAGGAACAGATGAACAGTAGAACAGTAGAACAGATGAACAGCAGAACAGCAGAATAGCAGAATAGATGAACAGATGAACAGCAGAATAGTAGAATAATTGCACCCAGGAGCCGGGATCTTGCAGTTCGAGGTTTTTTAATTCTACTTTTTTATAAAGACTTGAGGTACTCAATAACCGCCCGCCGGTCTTTCTCGGAAAGTTTATCGCCAAAGTAGTGGCCGTAGTTGCCATATCCTTTCAGGTCTGTATTATAAATGGAACTGCCGCCTGGCTTATCGTGCTTTGTATATTTCCAACCCAGCTTTTCATAATCATATTGTGCGCTGTCGTAGTTGCGCGACCAGTAAGCAGGCCGAAGTTTGCTATTCAATACAGCTTCAACAGTTGGCACAGAACCATTATGAAAATAAGGAGCAGTGATCCAAACGCCATCCAAAGGTGGGGCGATATAACCATTAAAAGGAACCAATCGCGCAGGATGATCTCCTAACGTAAACCAGCTTCGATTGAACCATTCAGCAAACTGAGGATTGGAATAATTGCTTTTAAACAAAAATGAATCTGTCTTTACTACAGAAGATGGAACCAACAGGTTAGGATACTTTTCGTCTTCTCCATATTTCCCATGACACTTCGAGCATCGAATGATGAAAACTTCTTTGCCATTTTTCGCCAATGACTGATCGATTTTTCCTGGATAAGGAGGTGCTTTCAATGATCGTAAATATGCCAGCACATCCGGCATATGACGATCTACTTCCCTGGATTCTGAAGTATCATTAACGGTAAGCAGGTTGGAAGCCATAAGAAATTTTCCGAAGTCACCCCGGCCAAATCCATTATAAAACATCGCATTCTTCTTCTTCAGTAGCCACCATGCAGGAACATCCGTTGGTATCACCTCATCGGGCAATTTTAATTGTGCTTCTGTATTCCATTTAAATGTAATTGGATCACGATGAGCAGCGAGCACTGCAGCGAGTCGATCGGCAGGATTTACGCCGCGAACCTGCGTGGTCAATAAGGGCCCAACGGTTTTTGTTACCTGTATAAAAGAAGATGATGCTTCATATAGTTTGGGCATATTGGTCTTCAACATGCCTTCCATTTGTTCGAGCGCCTGCTTATTTAATTTTTGATTGTTTGTAAAGTCCAGGGATGAATTACCGAGACCCATTACGAGTTTACCATCGAATACCTGGGCATGACATTGAAGACAATTCGGAGCGACCACATTTTCTCCATTGAGCGCTTTCACCACTGTGTATTCATGAGAAAGATCCTTGTTCAATCCCTGCCGATTCAAATAATTATTCTTGTCCTTCCCTCTGGCCATCAGGAAAAGATTATAAGGCAGTCCGCCTTTTATATAATCTCCGGTGGTGAGATAGTCAAAGCCCTTTTTGGGATCGCCACCCAGTCTTTGTGGACTTGGTGGAATTGGAACAGGCTCTTCTTCCTGAAACACTTTGAGCATCGATGTGAAACCGATTCCAATAGTCATCAATATCAACAACACAAGCCATTTTTTCATTTGTGGGGTATTAGAGGAATAAATTTAGTGAAAGTCGCGTGATTGGTCGAGAAGTTAACATGTTGATAAGGTTGATGAGGTTGATGGGGTTGATAAGTTAAAAAGGAAACTCATTCGAGCGTTCTTAGCCGTCAACCTTATCAACCCTGTCAACCCTGTCAACCCTGTCAACCTCGTCAACCTCGTCAACCCTCCCTTCCGCGAATTACCACTTCGTAGTATTCCGTCAAATTCATACTTATGGGTGAATGAATCGGGTGCGTCCTAATTCACCTTTATGCCTGTAACATTTTTTCATCAATTAAACCTTATCAGTTATGGCAAGTTGTCAAAGTCTTACTTCTCAACTCATCAAGGTGAGTGGTGATTTTTTAAACAAGTACCAGGATTTCCGAAGGGATGCGGCAAAGATTTTTGTAAATACCATCATTCCCGGAAAATCGGGTTCAGAAAAAGAACTTGATAAATTAATCGACGCGGCATTTGAACTTCAGAAAGATGTATTGAATGCCTATGGCAAATTAACCGGGGAAGGAAGTGGTAAAATCGGCGCGAGAGATTTACTGATCCCCACCAAAAAAGTCACCGGCACACTCTATGCAACCGAAAGAACCTTTTTTGTTGCGCCTTCACCTTTCGACAAAGTAATTGTCACAATCCGAAAAACAGATGGAAAAGCTGGGGCTGATATCTGCGTATGTGCCAAATATACCAGCGGCGAACAGTTCAACAAGAAAGAAAAATCAATCGAAAAAGGAAAAGACACAGATGGAGATGAGGCAAGATTCGTGTTGGCGAATATGGAAGAGAAGCTTACCAGTATTCATCTTGTCCACACAGGATTTCCTACCGACAAATTTGAATACACGGTAGAAGTGGAAGGAGAATTCAGCAAGGCAGCTATGGAAGAATTGGACGAGAAAAACCGCACCGCGGTGGGTAGTCATTAGTCGGGAGTTAGTAGTCCAATAATCAATAATTAATAATTAATAATCAATAATTCTTCCGGCATGAAGAACTTGTTACTAGTGAACATATTTCACCTCGATCAATTATTGATTATTAATTATTAATTATTGAAGTCGAACAAGTATCAATGGCGGATTTACTTTCTTACAATAAACTTGGCTTATGAAAAAAAATACACTGATAGCAGTGCTCATTCTTCTTTGCTTGCAGCGGACCACGGTGGCGCAGCAGAACATTGGCATTGGAACTACTACCCCCAATAGCAGCGCGCTGCTGGAAGTTCAAAGCAATAACAAGGGATTATTAATTCCACGGGTATCACTTACAAACGAAATTGATGTTGTAACGATACCCGCTCCACCTGTTTCCTTATTAATCTATAATCTCAATTCCAGCTTACCGGAGGGCGTGGGATTTTATTATTGGAACGGTACCAAATGGAATAAACTAATTCCAAAGGATGGTATAGGTTCCGTTGCATGGGGAATTAATGGCAATGCGGGAACAACTCCTACCACTGATTATATTGGAACCACTGATAACGTTCCGATTGTTTTTAAGGCATTCAATACTTTAACTGGAAAGATTGACCCCGTTCTGGAAAATATTTCCTGGGGTAAAAGAGCTGGTAATTTCATTACAACGGGCACGAAGAATTTTCTGGGAGGGTATCAAGCCGGGTACCGGCTAACTACAGGAGAGAGAAATGTATTTCTCGGTTTTAATGCGGGAAACGATAACGATTCAGGATCCAACAATATTGCGATTGGTAACGAAGCGCTCGCCTCTACCAGCCAGCATCCATATCTAAAATACTATATCGCCATTGGTGATCATGCGGGATACAATGTAGCAGGCGAAGTAACCGCCAATTCCCTGACCGAAAAGTCCGGAATTTTTATCGGCACGGCCGCTGGTTATAATGGACCAAGTGGAATAGCCATTGGTGACAGCGCATCCTATCTTTTCAGCGATTATAGAAACATCGCGATTGGTGTGGAAGCGTTAAAAAGAAATACAGAAGGTGCTCTCAACATCGGCATCGGTTTTAAAACATTAGGGGTTAATACCACCGGCGATTACAATCTTGCGCTGGGACAGTTTGCATTAATTGATAATACCACAGGTGAACATAACGTCGCAGTTGGCAACAATGCCCTTGATGAGAACATTACCGGAAACAATAACACTGCTATTGGTGCTAACGCGGGATTTTCAGGGGGAGGCGCTATTACAAACCTGAATAATACAACGGTTGTTGGATCCAATGCGGTGGTTTCCACCAGCAATACCATGGTATTTGGAGATCAGAGTGTTGACCGCTGGGCATTTGGTATTACTACGACCAGTGTACAACATGCGCTTGAAGTCGGGGTCAATGCTGGTGATGGGAATGGTGCTTATTTAACTGAGGGTGGAACATGGACGAATACCTCATCCGTCAGTAAGAAAGAAGATTTCTCCGAAATCAATGGCACCGATCTGATACAAAAGATAAAAGCGCTACGCATTCAAAAATGGAAGTATATCGACACCGATGAATATCATATTGGTCCAGTCTCCGAAGATTTCTACAATCTATTTGGATTAGGAACAGATGATAAAGGTATAAGTACTGTTGACCCGGCCGGTATTTCCCTTGCGGCAATCAAGGAATTGATCAGGGAAACTGAATGTTTGCGGAGGGAATTGCTGTTGCTGAAATTGGAGATTGAGGAGCTGAGGCGAGCAGGGAAATAAGGTTGACGAGGTTGACAGGGTTGAGGGTTGATGGGGTTGATGGGGTTGATGGGGTTGATGGGGTTGATGGGGTTGATAGGGCTGACAAATTACTAAGGAATGCGGTTCGTCTGTTCATAGCCTTGTCAACTTTGTCAACCTCGTCAACCTTATCAACCCGAACCTACTTCCCATAAACCTCGAGCATTTTCTTCAGGTCATCCAATGTATTGATCTCATCTGGTTTTTTGTCTTGTCTCCAACGATTGATTCGGGGAAAACGAAGTGCAACACCAGATTTATGCCGATTGGAAGCGGCAATGCCTTCAAATGCAATTTCAAAAACGAGTTCGGGTTTTACCGTTCTGACAGGACCAAACTTCTCTATCGCGTTTTTTTTGACAAATG
The DNA here is from genome assembly GCA_963728145.1 of uncultured Chitinophagaceae bacterium. GTDB lineage: Bacteria > Bacteroidota > Bacteroidia > Chitinophagales > Chitinophagaceae > CAVSJA01. The sequence goes on from CAVSJA010000002.1 coordinate 990,139, forward strand.
CATCTACCTGTGCGAATTCTTTATCGGTCAATCCTGAGTATGCTTTGGTAAAACTTACGAGTTTGTCTCCATCCCTGACCGCAAAAGTATAATCGGTATATAGATTACTTCTTCTTCCACTTCCTTTCGCTGCATAGATCATCACTGCGTCAATGGTGAGCGGATCGATCTTCCATTTCCACCAGTCACCTCTTTTTCTTCCGACCTGGTAAATGGAATTCTTTCTTTTCAACATCAACCCTTCACTATTTATTTCTCTTGAATTCTTTCTCAATTCCGTGAGCTCATCCCAATCATTGAATTGAACAATAGGAGATAGTTTGACAGGAAATGCGTGATTGTTTTGATGTGCAGTTACCAATTCTTCCAACTGCTTTCTTCTTTTTTCCAATGGCCAATCGCGGATATCTTCTCCTTTCCATTCCAAAAGATCATAAACAAAGAATGCAGCTGGAGCTTCCTGCAAATGTTTTTTCGTAACGTTTTTTCTTCCAATGCGGGTTTGAAGTACATTAAAATTCAGGACCTGTCCTTCTGAATAGGGCAAGACTTCGCCATCGAGCACGGTTCCATCCGGCAACAAGTCTTTTAATTTATGATATTCTGGAAATTTATCAGTGATAAGATCTTCTCCCCGGCTCCAAACAAAGATTTCATTATTTCTTTTGATGATCTGTCCTCGGATTCCATCCCATTTCCATTCCGCCTGCCATTCCGCCGGCTGACCCAGTTCGCTTAATTCTCCTTCCAGCGCATAGGCGAGATAGAAAGGATAGGGTTTGGATTGATCTGTTTCGATGGATTGTTCACTCAATAATTCATCAAACGTAAGTGTGGATGGGTCCCAATTTCCGCTGATTCGATGCGCTATTACAGATGAAGGGAGATTCACCACTCTTGAAAGTGCATTGACCATCATTTGTTGCGAAACACCAATTCGAAATGCACCGGTTATCAGTTTATTGAAAACAAATCGCTGCGCATAATCCATATGCTTCCAGCTATCGATAATGAATTTCTTTCGAATCGATTCTTCTTGTTTTTCGAGTTCAATAAATTTTTCTACATATTCATAAAGATGTTTTGGTGACGCTTCGTTAATCAAATCGGGATATTCAGGTAATAATAATGCGATGGTTTCTGCAAGATCTCCAACTGTGGAATAACTTTCAACAAATAACCAATCGGGGATTCCAGCCATTTCAATGCACCAATTTCCCAATAATGTTGAATTGACTGCACGTCTCGGTCTTCGACCTGTAAAAATTGCGATCACCCAAACCTTATCCTTATCATTTGCCTTCGCGAAATAATTCGTTAACGCATCCAGCTTTTCGTTGGTCTTTGTGGTTGTGCCTAATATTCTTACGAGTTCCGCGAAATGTTTCATGTTTGATCTGTATTACCTGGTGCCGGTTGTGTGGCCTGTTCATCGGCCAGCACTTCAGAAGCTTCTTCTTCACCAAATTCAGTTTTTACTTCTGCAGCAGGAATGCCGATTTCATTCAGGTACCTGCTGAATACGGATTGGAAGCCGTGCGTGACATAAACTTTTTCGGCGCCCGTATTCTTTACTGTTTCCAATAATCCATTCCAGTCTGCATGATCACTCAATGCAAATCCTGCATCCGCATTTCTTCTTCTTGTATTTCCTCTTACCTGCATCCATCCACTGCAGATTGCTATTTTATATGGATTGAATCTTTTTATCCAGGGCGAACTATCAGCGGAAGGAGGCGCGAGGACAACGGATTGATTTAATTCTTCTTTAGAAATATCCGAATGAAGTCTTTTCACTTCAGGTAAATTCCAACCTGCGCTTCTCAATGTGTCCTGGACATTGCAAATCGCACCGTGTCCATAAATATTATCGGCGACCCGGGCAACAGCCTGCAATAATCGCTGCGCCTTACCAAGACTATAGCCCAGGAGTATTGAAGTCTTTCCCTGTTCTCTATTATTGACAACCCATTCCTGTATTGATGAAAAAATTTCCGATTGCGATTTCCAACGATAGATTGGCAGTCCAAAAGTTGATTCGGTAATAAATACATTGCATTTTAATGGCTCGAATTGTCCGCTTATGCCATCGTTTTCCAATTTATAATCTCCGCTTACTACCCAAACTTCTCCATTGTATTCCACACGCACCTGGGATGAACCAATTATATGCCCAGCAGGATGAAGAGAAATATTTACTCCGTTCTGATTAACTGTTTCACCCCATTCAACGGATTGATAGTGGTTATCACCCAATCTTAGTTTTAATAAGGGTGTAGTCTGGCGATGGCTTAAATAGCTTTTGTTGCCAACTCTTGCATGATCACTATGGGCATGAGTGATGACCGCACGCTCGACAGGCTTCCAGGGATCGATGTAGAAATTACCTGCACCGCAATAGATTCCTTTATCTGTGAATGATAGTAGTGGCATTGGAATTACTGCAAATTGATTATTGCAAATTTAAAATTGAGTAATTAGCTGATACGATAAGAAATAATCAAATTCGTTGCCAAAGAAGTCGGTAGTTTCAAGTGGTTTTTCCTATTTTTCTCAATCGAAGAGCTGTTTGCAGAATCCCTAAAATTCAGATTTCGCCCCTACGGGGCTTGTTCCCTGGGGCGTATTGCGTTGCTACAAAAATTGAACCCCTAAAGGGGTTCAACCTCATTAAAGCTGTTTGGAAAGTTATTTAAGAAATACAAGTTGCTTTCGAATCTTAATTTTTGATCTTAATATTTACTCCATATTCGATGTTCTGAGATTTAACCCCTTTAGGGGTTCAATCTTTGTAGAAAACGCAACACGCAGCGATCAAGCCCCGTAGGGGCGAAAGATGAAACTCAGAGACTCTTCAAACCGTTTCTAGGTTATGAAAAAAAGGAAAAAAATGTTTGTAGGTATCAATACACGGCCTTAATAACTCCATCCTCTTTCTTAATAAAATACAGCTTTCGATTTTCGAAGTAATCCGTAGCGTTGCTTGTCTTGTTGATCACCGGTTGAATATCGAAGTCGGTGATGGGAAGAAATTTCCTTTCGCCGATTGCGGTGTCAATACTGTCCTTATGAAGATCGAGCAGGCGACCAAAATGGTACACCGTTTCAAATCCGCGGAAAACGGTTTCCGTTGGTTTCGAGAAGTATTTATTCTTGAAATAATCAGTTATTGAGATCACAGCTTTGTCATTGGGATTCGCGTAGAAAGGAGAAGGATAGATCACTTCAATTCCCTTATACATTGGTTTAGCAAAATCAACCAGTTCCCAGGTGGGCATACCGATCAGCGTACTCGCATAGTTATGGCTAACTGAAGAAAGCTGTTGACAAATATTTTGTCCAAAATTGATATCCAGGCTTCCGACTATACAAACATTTGTAATATTCATATCCAAATGCTTTGTCAGTTGGGCCGGTGTAAAATTGTTTTCAAGAGTGACAGTTTTAATCTTCAATGGAACTGAAGCCGTAGATTTTTCTGCATTGGTGAAATAAGATCGCAACCTGTCTTCCTGCTGCCCCTTTTTTGTAAACAATACAATCTGGGATAGAGCAAAATTCTTTTGCAGGAATTTATAGATTCCTGTGCTATGCATTCCAAGTGTGGAATTCAAAATAATATAATAAGGATTATTGGTCACCCCGGCATCATTGGGAAGATTGGCATTGATAAATGGCACTTGCATTTCTGCGGCTAGCCTGGCCAGTGAGGCTGCTTCGTTCACCGTAACATGACCGATGAAAAGATTCATCTCCTGGAGCTCGGGTTCCTGCAAGAGTTGATCGAACTTCTTCTTTCCCGAGCGGGTGTCATAAACATGTACCTCCAGTTTTACTCCTTCGCTATTCAAAGAGTCGATGGCTAATTGTACACCTTCCCAGAATTCCAATCCCGTTTGCATGTATTTGGGCATTTGCTTCGCATAGCGGTAATTTTCTTTGCTGTCAAATGCTGAGTCAAGATATAAGGGAATGAAAACAGCGATCTGTTGAGTGGTAACGCTATCGCTGGCGCTAGTGGAATCAACTTGCGAAAAAGATGTACGGACGTGTAAGATTATCCCCAAAAAGAGGATAACAATTTTTATTCTTTGTGTGCTCATCGGGTTACCCATTATGTCAGGATTTTGGTCAGACGGCTATTCCCATTCTATCGTTGCAGGGGGTTTGCTGCTAATATCATATACGACCCTGTTAATTCCTTTAACATTATTTATGATATCACTCGAAATATATGCCAGGAAGTCGTAAGGAAGATGTGCCCAATCCGCAGTCATACCATCAACTGATGTAACGGCTCTTAATGCAACAGTATACTCATAGGTTCTTTCGTCACCCATCACCCCAACACTTTTCACTGGAAGAAGGATCGCTCCTGCCTGCCAAACCTGCTCGTAGAGGTTATGGTCTTTTAATCCCTGGACATAACGGTCATCCACATCCTGAAGTAGTTCCACTTTATCAGGTGTAACTTCTCCCAAAATGCGAATCGCCAGGCCGGGCCCGGGGAAGGGATGGCGGTGAAGTTGCTGATCGGGTATTCCTAATTCCTTTCCAACCTTTCTTACTTCGTCTTTAAAAAGAAAACGCAAGGGTTCGACCAATTCCAAATGCATGATATCTGGTAATCCACCAACATTATGGTGCGATTTGATCGTCATTGAAGGTCCATGAACCGATACACTTTCGATCACATCGGGATAAATCGTTCCCTGGCCTAAAAGTTCAACTCCACTGACCTTTGAGGCTTCTGACTGGAAAACATCGATGAATAATTTGCCAATGGCTTTTCGTTTTGCTTCGGGATCCGTTTTTCCTTTTAATTCGGAATAGAAAATGTCTTTCGCGTCAATTCCCTTTACATTCAATCCAATCTTATTGTAAGTATCGAGTACCTGCTTGAATTCATTCTTACGAAGAACTCCATTGTCAACAAAGATTCCATACAAGTGATCGCCGATTGCCCGATGGATCAATGTGGCCGCAACCGTTGAATCAACACCGCCGCTTAATGCCATAATCACTTTGCGATCCCCTATCTGTTTTTTAAGATCTGCAACAGTATCGGTGATAAAATGCGCAGGCGTCCAGTCCTGGCTGCAACCGCAAATATTGACGAGGAAGTTCTTGAGAATCTTTTTTCCTTCGAGCGTATGATAAACTTCAGGATGAAATTGCACTCCATACAAAACCTGGTTAGAACTTCCATTCTTTTTGAAGGCCGCAACGGGAATACTCTCGGTCTCCGCTAATACTTCAAATCCAACTGGCAATTCCACAATGGTATCTGCATGGCTCATCCAAACCTGGCTGGCGGGAGATATATCTTTTAAAAGAACATCTTCTTTTCTCGCATGCAGAAGTGCTCTTCCATATTCACGTTTATTGCTTTTGGCAACTTTTCCTCCGAATTGTTTTGCGGTTAGTTGTGCTCCATAGCAAACTCCGAGAATTGGTAATTGCTGATGAAGGCTATTGATATCCACTTCCGGCGCCTGTTTATCATTCACACTGAAAGGAGAACCAGAAAGGATGATGCCTTTAATTGAAGGGTCGAAATCGATTTTCTTGTTATAGGGAAGTATTTCGCAGTACACATTGGCCTCGCGGACGGCCCTGGCAATCAACTGGGTATATTGGCTGCCGAAATCGAGAACAAGGATCTTTTCCGTCATGGTCGTGCGAAGGTAAGAAAACCGTTTGGCGTTTGGCGTTTGGGGTTTGGCGTTGAGCCCGCTCGTTCAGGAAATCCTTATAACCTCAGAATGTCTGAGAATACCAGGCCACTATGTACTGAACAACGCCAAACTCCAAACCCCAAACGCCAAACGCGAAACGCCAAACTCCAAACGCCAAACGGTTTTGTGTAACGTTTTCGAAAAACCGTCGTCTAATTCCTTGAATCTGTAATTTTAGACAACCATTAAAATTTAAACTCTCCATCCAACATGAAAAGAATATTGCTTTTATTATTGCCTTTGATGGTAATAATTTCCTCCTGCCGTTTTGTAGGGGGTAAACGAGTTAAGGGTAATGGAAACGTAACAACTGTAACACGAACACCCGGAAGTTTTGCAGGTGTTGCATCTCATGGTGCCTTTCGCGTATTTGTTTCCAGCGGACCTCAATCTGTTAAGATAGAAGGAGACGAGAATCTTCTCGAATTGATAGAAACTTATGTTGAGGGCTCCACACTGAACATTGAAACAAGAGATGGCTATTGGTTAAAGCCGCGGGGAGAAATCAAAGTCTTTATTACATCTCCAACCTTTAGTAGTATTCATTCTTATGGTTCTGGTGATATCATCGGTCAGTCGCCCATCGGCGATTCCACGAAAATGGATCTTGGCGTTACCGGTAGTGCAAATATTGATCTCGAAGTAAATGCGCCGGTAGTAGACGCGGGCATAACCGGAAGTGGAGATATCCGGCTAAAAGGCGAGACCAAATCGTTCAAAACTGAAATACATGGTAGTGGAAATATACGCGCAATCGATCTCAAATCGGAAGAGACAATTGTAAGTATTGCCGGTAGTGGAGATGCTGAAGTATTTGCAAGTGTTAAGTTGAAAGTGGATGTCGCTGGAAGCGGTGATATTCGATATAGAGGAAATGCACAAGTATCGAGCAATATCGCTGGAAGTGGGGGAGTTCGCAAAGTTGATTGATCGGAAGAACAGAAGAACAGATGAACAGAAGAACAGATGAACAGCGGAACAGTAGAACAGCAGAACAGCAGAGCTGAAGAACAAGGGCAGTTCCTAATGACTGTTTACACAAAATATTCTAGGGTCTCCATAAAATATTTTAGGGACTCAGGGTCTCGTCGCGAGGGTTCTAGACCTACCGGTCTGCTGTTCTACTGTTCAGCTGGTCTGCTGTTCTTCTGTTCCTAGAGATTTACATACTTAACCCTTATCCAAATATCTCTATTCCGGCCTTTATCATCAGTACATGAAATTTTCACTGGTCCTTCTTCGGGAACAAAGAACTGGCGATCTCTTGCTTCGCCGGCTTTGATGAATTTGTTGTTGACATACCAATAGACCTTAGTAACATCATTTGAGGTATTGCAGGCCAGTTGCAGTGGCTCGGGATTTTTCTTGCTGATCAGGTATTCGGAACCGTTACGAGGAGCGGTAATAGTTGGACCACCGTCTCTGAATACTTTTTCACAATCCGGATTGTGCGTTGGAATCCGTTCATAAGCGATACGGTGTTCGTCAAAATAAGCCTGCATATCTGCTGAAACCCGCTTCATCAACTTCTTACGATATCCGCTTTCCGGCATACAGGTTTTGCAATAAGAGATTTTTTCATCAGCGGATAGAAGCACTTCTTCCATATTATCACAAGGTTTTACTGAAGAAACCAATGGAATGAAATAATCAGAAACAAGATGATGGCAATGACCTGCGGGCACCATGCCGGTTTCAGAACATACCTGGCGGAAATCGCAATCATCAGGCTGACTGAACCATTCCTGGTCACTATCGTAGTCGATGGTATTGAATATGCGGAATAATAATGGAGTGGCAACATTTGCACCACTCAATTCCTGTATACCCAAAGCCGAAAAATTTCCTACCCAGACTCCAACGGTGTATTTTTTATTATATCCAATGCTCCAGGCGTCTCTTCTTCCATAAGATGTTCCGGTCTTCCACGCAATCTTTGGCATTCTTTCAGTGCTTTGCCAATTCAATGGAAAATCAGGACGGTTTATTTTGGACAGCGTTTCATTGATCATGAAAACCGCTCCCTTGCTCAATACTCCAATTGATCTTGGTTTCTTGTTATTGTCCTGGATATAGGCTGGCCGCACATATCTTCCTTCGTTTGAAAAGGAAGAATAGAGACCGGTTAGTTCTTCCAGGGTAGCTCCGCAACCTCCAAGTATCATCGATAGACCCAGTTTTCGTTGGTCCTTGCTTATCTGCCTGAAGTCACAAAGAGCCAGCTTATTTACAAGATTATCCTTGCCCAGCATCTGCAAGCCCTTCACCGCAGGAATATTCAGGGAATGTTCCAGCGCATATTCCATGGTAACGTATCCATTGAATTGTTTGTCGTAGTTCTCGGGCGCATAACCGGCATAGTTAATCGAAACATCGTTAATAACAGCCTTAGGAGTCATCAATCCCTCATCGATGCACATACCGTACAAAAGCGGTTTCAATGTGCTTCCGGGTTGGCGGATGGCCGCGGCTCCATTTACCTGGCCGCCATCTGTGGTATCAGTAAAATCCGCCGAACCGATATAGGTTATCACTTTATGTTGTTCGTTATCGATCACCACCACTGCAGCATTCCGGATATTTTTCAATTTCAAGCCCCGCACATAATCCTGCACCATTTTTTCCAGCTTGAATTGAGTGTTCATCTCAATATTGGTCTTGACGATGGGCCCACCCGTTTGTTTAAGTTTATAGGAAAGATGGGGAACCCATTTGGGCACTTCACCCCTGAATGCATTGAGCGGTTCGGCTAATGCGTCTTCAATTTCTCTCTCCGTAAAGAGTTTATCTTTTGCGAATTTTTTAAGCCAGCGGTTTCTTTCAACAATGATGGTGTCATTGTTCTTTCCCATCACCAATGTCGAAGGCCGATTGGGTATGATCGATAGCGCTGTGATCTCTGCAAGGGAAAGATGATCGGGGTTTTTCTTGAAATAGAGAATGGATGCGGATTTCACGCCTTCGATATTTCCGCCATAGGGAACCAGGTTGAGGTAAAGCTGAAGAATTTCTTCCTTGCTATACTTCCATTCCAGTTGAAAAGCCCGGAATACCTCGACCATTTTGTTTGCATAGGTTCTTCGTTTGGGTTCAAGCGCACGCGCAACTTGCATGGTAATAGTACTTGCGCCGGATGTACGCTTCATCCGGAAGATATTCTTACCTGTGGCGCGGAGAATTGCAAAAATGTTTATTCCCGGGTGAGAATAGAAATACTTGTCTTCCTTTTCGATGATTGTCTTCCTGAGAAGCGGAGAGATCTCTTCCAGTTCGGTTTTCATTCTCCACTTTTCATCCGCGGTAAGAAAGGCATGGATCACTTCTCCCTTATTATCGGTAATAATAGTGGAGTATTCGACTTTATCATGCAAGGGGAAGATCCAGTTCAGTAACAGGAATAAGAGAAAAACTGTGACAATAGCAATGATTAGTCGCTTTGCCCACGCCATTAGTTTTCTTTTGAACCGCGTCATGATGAATTGAGATGTAAAAAGAATAAAGCTCTTCGATATTTTTTTTGAATTAACAAATCATTATCTGGTAAGATTTGCAATTCGGGAATCTATACTTGTATCTTTTCATCACAAATTTCCTTCTTTCTTTATGGATTCTTCCAACATTCCCGTAACTGAACCCGGGATCCCTCCTTAGCACTTCCGCACTAATTTCCGTTTTTCTTTTTTGTGCCGACCACCTGCCCTGCGGGCACAGGCTCTGCGAGAAACCGGATAGAGATTCTCATGCTTTTCGTATTTTAACACCAGCGTTCCTACCACAAATTCAACTAAAGCCTTATATGCGTAACCAAATGCTTGTTCTAGTAACGCTTAGCGTTACTTTTTTTTTATCATCATGTAGCCGGAGTACAGTAAACCTTGAATATACCAATGCAAAGGGGGAAGTGCAACAATTGGGCAACCTCGTATTCCGTTTCGATAAAGCTCTTGTAAAGGATTCCCTCCTAAACCAATGGGATTCCAGTGAATATATTTCCTTCGAACCAAAGATCCCGGGCCGTTTCCGCTGGGAACACCCGGATGAACTGGTTTTTTCACCCGCACGTCCGCTTCCTCCTGCCACAACGTTCAATATGAAACTCACGGATGAATTGTTGCAGTATAGTTCTTTTGGAAAGGTCGGCAAGGCGAATGATCTCAAGTTCTCCACTCCTGAATTGAAACTGGACAATAGCAATGTGACATGGACCTTACCGGACGATCGTTCGACTGCTGCCGTTCCGCAAGTTGATCTGTATTTTAACTATGCGGTCAATCCAGCCAGCGTGAAGGACAGATTGAAGCTTTTAATAGAAGGTAGCCAGGTTACTTATTCCGTATTGACCTTATCAACTGATACCAAAATATCACTGCGTGTGCAGGGTTTGAAGGCAGAGGACAAGAACCTTGCATCAGTTGTAAAGGTTGAAAAAGGCCTGGTGCCCGAGGGTGGAGTTAATGGAACCAAAGAAGATATTGAAAGCAAATTCTATATCCCTTCTCCATATAATTTAGCTATAAATGATGTAACGGCAGAACACGATGGAACGGGTGGAAGGATCTATGTACGCACAAGCCAGGAGATAGTTAGAGATAAGCTTGCTTCTTATTTGAAGTTCAATCCAGCAATTAAGTTTTCTGTTGAGCAAACCAATGATGGCTTTTCTATCAGCAGTGAGAGTTTCGATGTTGATAAAAGTTATTTATTAACGATCGGCAAAGGTTTACGGGGTAGGTTAGGCGGAGAGTTACGCGAACAATACGATCATAATATTGCATTCGGCGAACTGGAACCAGCGGTTAGCTTTGGAAACAGCAAGGGAGTTTACCTTTCTGCAATCGGTGATCAGAATATTGAAGTGAAAATTACCAATGTTCCAAAAGTAAAAGTGATCATTTCTAAGATCTATGAAAATAACCTGCTCACTGCCCAACGTTTTGGATATAATCCTACTGATCAATATCGACGCAGCAGTGATGAGGACGAAGAAGATGAAGACGGGTATTATTATGAGTATGCGGATTACGGTACAGATCTCGAATTAGGAGACGTTATCTATCAAAAGGAGATCGATACCCGTTCTCTGCCGAAATACGGTAACAGCCGATTATTCAAATTCAATCCTGAAGATCGCCTGGGGGATTTTAAGGGGATCTATCATATCAAGATCCGCTCAACGACGAATTATTGGGTCGCCGATAGTCGTTTCATTTCAAAGAGTGATATTGGATTGATTGCAAAGGAAGCAAGGGATAAGATTGTAGTTTTTGCAAATTCAATAAAGACAACCAACGGACTGAATGGAGTAAACCTTATTGCTTATGGTAGCAATAACCAGGTATTGGGAACAGGATCAACAAATGCGGATGGGGTTGGTGAAATAACGTATTCAAGAAGAGAGTATGCGGGGTTCCGTCCGGCAATGATCATTGCAAAGACCGCGGAGGACTTCAACTATCTTCCATTCAATAATGCAAGAGTAAATACTTCCCGCTTTGAAGTCAGTGGTAAGAGAAGCAATCCAACCGGGTTGGATGCATTCATTTACCCTGAAAGAGATATTTATCGTCCGGGTGAGAAAGTTAATTTTTCGGTGATCATACGAGATCGTCAATGGAAATCTCCCGGAGAATTGCCGGTGAAATTGAAATTCCTCCTGCCAAATGGAAAAGAATTAAAAACATTCAGGAAGAGTTTGAATGCACAGGGCTCCCTGGATGGAGAGGTGGATATTGCGGTTTCTGCAATTACAGGAACTTATACGCTTGAGGTGTACAGTTCAAACGATATACTACTGGCAAATCAGAATTTTAGCATTGAAGAATTTGTTCCCGATCGTATCAAAGTTTCTGCGAAACTGGATAAACCCTTCCTTGTACCAGGTGATAAAGCAACGCTCACGATTAATGCGTTGAACTTTTTCGGTCCACCTGCTTCTAATCGTAATTATGAATATGAAGCTCAGGTAAGACAAAAGATGTTTAACCCGAAAGATTTCAGAAGCTATGATTTTGGTATTGAAAATCCCGGAGTTTCATTTGAGAAGATCGTTGACGAAGGAAAGACCGATGACCATGGTAACGCTGTTGAATCTTACAGCGTGCCAGGTAATTTCAAGAATACCGGCTTATTGACTGCAAATTTCTTTGCAACAGTATTCGATGAAACAGGAAGACCTGTAAGCCGTTCTGCATCATTGGACATATTCACGCAGGATGTGTTTTTTGGAATTGGTTCAGATGGATATTACTATCAGCCGTTGAATCAAACTGTCCGGTTCCCAATCGTTGCGGTGAATAAGGATGAAAAAGCTGTCAGTGCGAAAGCTGAGATCAAGGTGATCAAGCATGAGTATAGAACAGTTCTTAATCGTCATGGAGAATACTTTCGTTACGAATCTCAGCGTGACGATAAAGTGATTGCCGAACAAACGATGAATATAAGTGGAGACAAGTCCGTGTACACTTTTGTTCCGCGTTCACCGGGCGACTATGAGATCCGCGTTTCCTTACCAGGATCTAATAGTTATGTTAGAAACAGCTTTTATAGTTATGGTTATTGGGGTTGGGGAGGTGATAATAGTTCATTTGAAGTGAATACAGATGGGAATATCGATATCGAACTGGATAAATCATCTTACGTCGCTGGCGAATCAATAAAAGCATTATTCAAAACTCCTTTCAGTGGAAGGATGCTCGTTACGATGGAGAATGATAAACTTATTTCTCATCAATATGTGAATGTAGAAAAACGTTCGGCATCGCTTGATTTGAAAGTAAGTGCTGAGCATCTACCCAATGTATTTATCACCGCAACTTTGATCAAGCCTCATGAGGTAAGTGAAATACCATTGACTGTTGCACATGGATTCCAGAATGTAAAAGTTGAAGAAAAGAACAGGAAACAAGATGTTGTGATAACTGCGAGTGAATCCGTTCGATCCCGAACAAAGCAAAAGGTAAAAGTAAAGGCTGAGCCTAATAGTTTTGTTTCGCTTGCGGCCGTAGATAATGGAGTATTGCAGGTTAGCGGATTCAAAACTCCTGATCCCTATAATCATTTCTATGCGAGCCGTGCGCTTGAAGTGACTGCCTATGATCTTTATCCATTGTTATTTCCTGAACTGCGTGCAATCTTAAGCAGTACCGGTGGTGATGGTGAATTGGAGTCGAGTAAGAGAACGAATCCAATGCCTGCAAAGCGAATCAAAGTAGTTTCATACTGGAGCGGTACACGCAAAGCAGATGGAAGTGGCGAGGCCGAATTTGAATTTGATATTCCTGCATTCAGCGGAGAGATCCGCCTGATGGCAGTTGCGTATAAAGGTGAAAGTTTTGGTAATGCAGAATCGAATATGAAGGTTGCGGACCCCCTGGTATTAAGTATGGCATTGCCAAGATTCCTTAGTCCGAAGGATACTGTGACTGTACCGGTAACAGTAACCAATACAACAACGCGTTCAACTTCGGCGACGGCGACAATTAATGTTAGTGGACCAATCGAAGTTGTTGGAAGTAAGACTCAAACTGTAAGTCTGAATGCAAATAGTGAAGGACGTGCGGTATTTCAACTCGTGGCTTCACCAGCTATTAATGTTGGAAAAGTTTCCGTTGAAGTAAGTGGTCTTGGTGAAAAATTCAAAGAAGAAATCGAGATCAGCGTCAGACCTGCTTCTCCTTTGCAATTAGTGACAGGTAGCGGATCGGTAAATGGTGCTGCAACACAAAAGATTACCATTCCGGTGAGTGATTTTATTCCTACATCGGTAGACTATCAATTGGTGGTTAGCCGCACTCCGGCATTAGAACTAGGTGAGCAATTCCGTTACCTGGTTCGCTATCCTTACGGTTGTACGGAACAGGTAGTCTCTTCCGCATTTCCACAGATCTACTATTCAGACCTTGCGGAACATATCCAGGGGAGCAAGAGAAGCGCTGGTGCGGGAGCGAATTCAAATATCATTGAAGCGATTAGGAAGATAAAAATGCGCCAGCTCTATAATGGTGCGGTTACACTTTGGGATGGAGAAGGAACAGAGCATTGGTGGGCATCTGTTTATGCCGCACATTTCCTTTTGGAAGCGCAAAAAGCCGGATTCGAAGTAGAACGTAGTTTGCTTGATGGATTACTTAACTATCTCAATAACCGCTTGAAGAAAAGGGAAACGATAAACTATTACTATAACCGCAATCAAAACAAAATGATTGCGCCGAAGGAAGTAATTTATAGTTTATATGTACTGGCTATTGCGGGTAAGGCAAACGTGCCAACGATGAACTATTATAAGTCCAATCCGCAATTGCTGAGCCTGGATTCCAAATATTTATTGGGTGTTGCGTATGCACTTGCAGGAGATAAGGCGAGATTCAGGGAAATGTTGCCTGCAGCATTTACTGGCGAAGAATCCGTTGCGCAAACGGGAGGAAGTTTCTACTCTGATATCCGCGATGAAGCAATTGCATTGAATGCATTGCTGGATGCTGATCCTTCAAATTCGCAAATAATCATTATGGCCAAACATGTGGTGGATAAATTGAAGCAACGTCATTGGTATAGCACACAGGAATGTTCATTCGCATTTTTGGGATTGGGTAAGATGGCACGCGCTGCATCAAAAGCAACAATAAATGGAGATATAAAAGTAAATGGAAAATCAATCGCAAAGGTCAATGGGAATATTGTGAAGCTAACAGCAAAGCAGTTGGGTGGAACTAATATTGACCTGGTTACAAGTGGTGATGGACAGTTGTATTATTATTGGCAGGCTGAGGGCATTAATCCGAATGGTTCTTATAAGGAAGAAGACAATTATATCCGTGTACGCCGCAGATTCTTTGATCGTTTTGGTAAGTCAATTTCCGGAAATAGTTTTCAACAGAATGACCTGGTCATTATCCAGGTAAGCCTGGAAAAACTTTATAGCGGTTCAGTTGAGAACATCGTTATAACTGACCTGATTCCTGCAGGATTTGAAATTGAAAATCCGCGTACAAAAGAAATTCCTGGGATGGACTGGATCGATGATGCGGATAATCCAACTTCACTAGATGTTCGTGATGACCGGATAAATCTTTTTGTCGATTTAGATAAATCAAGGCAGGTCTATTATTATGCAGTTCGTGCAGTTTCACCGGGTGTTTACAGAATGGGACCGGTGAGTGCGGATGCAATGTATAATGGCGAATATCACTCGTATAATGGGGCAGGAGTGATTAGGGTGGTGCAGAAGTAGGTGGAGATGACATCTGCCCCCACAGCCACTCCCCAAAAGTTTCTTACTGGGGCAGATGTAATCTCATACTAGGGTGTAACCAAGTAGTAAGGAACGTTGAATGTAAATCTCTAATTATTTGCGGAGTCGCTATTATGAGATTACATCTGCCGCCGTAAGAGGCTTAAATTAAAAAGTTCGTGTGGCGGCAGATGTCATCTCTTTTCGAGCACTTTCTGGCTTCGCCCGATTGCGAAATAAATAATTGAGCCAAATATGGGGAAGAGTAGAACGATTAATACCCAAATGATTTTATTATTACTTTCCTTAAAATCACTTCTCATAATATCGAGAATCGCAAATATTGGTAATATGAGAATTCCTCCAATCAGGAACAAGACAATTAATTCCTGGATCCCCATGTTGATAAGAAGTTCCATAACATAAGATTTAGGTTTAATAAACAGTGGCCTATAGTATAGAAAAGATACATTTTTTCGCTTGAAGGTTGCGAAGTGAATGAAAAAATTTTACGAGGAAGCTGCCTTCTTATAAAGTTTTGGATGTCATCTCCTCGCAACTCTTTGCTTTCTCCCAATAATGAAGTATAAGATTGTTCCAATCAATGGTAAAAGGAGAACGATCAAAGCCCAAACTATTTTATTGTCGCTTGGTTTAAAATTGTGTTTCAGGATGTCGACCAATGCGATAATTGGTAATGCAATTGTAAGTAGCAATATCAACTCTTGACCTCCAACAAGTCCCATAACATAGAATTTAGGTTTAGGAAACCGTGACCTATAGTAGGTAGAAATTACGCTATTTTTTTCGTTTGAAGGTCTTCGATATGCTACGGAAAGAAGCAAGATGCTTTTCAAATTCCTCAGTTGCCTTACCAACCATAATGAAATAACCGCCTTTATCTTCAAACAACACTACCTGGTATACTAACTCCGGTTTGTTGTTTTTATCCTTACCATTCGCCACAATTTCATACCCTTTCAGATTATCTATTGCGACTTCCTTAGACTCCCTTATCACATTTAATTCTCCTCTTGGAAGTTTTTTCAATCTTTCTTCGGCGTATTGTTTCTGATTTTCAAATGAAACTCTGGTAAGCGAATTGCCAACAATAAATGTTGGTTTTTCGGTAGGAATTTGGCCGTCAGTTGAAAAGACCAGGCTACCAGAGATGTACTTTGCAACCTTAAAGTCTGTTCCATCTGTATTAACGATAAAACCGGCTGCCTCAAGCGGGTCGTCATTTTGAGAAGAATTATAAGTTGTAGAAAGTAAGGCTTCTTTTATTTTGCCTTCAATATTCTTAGATGATTCCGGGTAAATGCCATTTACTATAACGGTGTTTTTTTCATCACCGAACAACAGGATCTGTTTAAAATATATCGTTCCATTCGCTGGTTGACTTACTTTGACAAGTGTGGCTTTTGAATTATTGAAACCAATTATCTCTTTGCTCAATAGAGTCATGCCTTTCGACTTCAGCGCTTCTGCAGTAAAACCATCAGACATACTTTGATAAGGGCCCGGCAGTTCGTTTAACATGATCGAAGCCCCTGTTTCATTTTGCTGAAATCCACTGAAACTTGTTGCTATAACAAAACCCTCTGGTGGAATTATGCTGCACTTTGTGCCAGATACTTTGATGTGTTTGCCTTCCTGGCCAAAGGAGAATTGACCGATAAAGAGAAGGGCAATTAAAATTCTGATGCGCATAGGATCAGGTTCTGGGAACTAAAGTAGACATTTTCTTTTAATTGGTTTATCGAGGTGAATAGCCTCTCGTTGCGTACAATCGTTCGTCCTTATAATTACCCACATTCGGTTATCCCTCTTCCGAACAAATTGGCGAAATTTGCATCCCGATAGTTATCGGGACGGAAATAATCACTAGTCAAACCTTATCATGAACAAGAAAGAACGGGTCATACTATTAATTCTTGCTGCACTGAACTTCACGCATATCCTCGACTTCATGATCATGATGCCGTTGGGTAATTACCTGATGCCTTATTTCAATATTAATACGCAGGAGTTTAGTTTCCTGGTTGCAGCTTACACCGTAAGTGCTGCGGTATCGGGATTTGCCGCTGCGTTTTTCGTGGACAGATACGACCGAAAGAAAATATTACTCTTTGGTTATAGCGGATTCTTGTTGGGTACGATTGCATGTGGTCTCGCACCGGGCTATGGTTGGCTATTGACTTTTCGCCTTTTAGCAGGATTATTTGGTGGGTTGATCGGTGCACAGGTGCTTTCTATCGTTTCCGATATTTTCACTTATGAAAGAAGAGGAAGGGCGATGGGGGCGATCATGTCTGCTTTCGCTGTTGCTTCCACGATAGGAGTACCGTTTGCGCTGTACTTGTCGAATTTAATTTCCTGGCATGCACCATTCTTACTTGTTGGCGGATTGGGGATTGCGATCATTCCGCTAATCATCCGATATCTTCCACCGATGGCTGCGCATTTGCACGGCAATAACGTGAATGTTGCAAGAAAATGGGAGGTGCTCAAGCAAGTTTGGATAAACAAGCAGGCTAGAAGAGCATTGATCTTTTCGGGAATGGTGATGATGGGCCATTTCATCATCATACCATTTATTAATCCATATATGGAATTCAATAATGGCTATCCCAAATCAGTAACGCCGATGATCTACCTGGTAGGAGGAATTTCCTCATTTGCTGCAGCGAATGTGCTGGGTTATATCGCCGATAAATATGGAAAGTTGAAGGTTTTTATTTTTTGCTGTTTGGTTTCGACTGTCCTGGTCTTTTTGATCACCAGTGTTCCGCCAATTCATTTTACCCTAATACTTGCTTTGTTTGCGATCTGGTTTGTATTGTCAACCGGGAGAGGCGTTACTTCACAAGCCATGGTGAGCAATGTTGTTCCGCCGGAACAAAGAGGAAGCTTTATGAATTTCAATGGAAGCATGCAACAATTGGGAACAAGTGTGGCCTCATTGGTAGGGGGAGTCGTGACTGCGAAAGGTGTTGATGGAAAAATACTTCACTACAATTGGCTTGGTTATTTAAGTATCGCGGTACTATTGATCTGTACAATCATGGCGCGTTCTATTTTCAGATCATTCGATATTAAAAAACCTGCAGAGAAGCCGGAACCCGTACCGGTTGATAAGAAAGCAGATGAACTAGTTGTTGATGCCGATTAATTCCCCATATGGATCATAGCGATTCTTCCTATACCGCCTGATGTATTGAAATTTTCCTTCCTTGTCATAATGTCTCCAGTCACCCTGGCGCCAGCCTTTCTTATATATTCCCAGTGATTTCTGGCCATCCATTGACCACTCGATCCAAAGCCCGGTCTTATAACCACTTTTATAAATTCCTGAATCCTTTAACCGGCCATTGGTATGCCAGGAAAGGTATTCGCCATCAAGCCTGCTATATGAGACATTGCGCGGCGTTTTCATTTGCCTGTAAATCTTCAATTCCATCAATTGCCCATTTGCGTACCATGATTTCCATAAGCCAATATTATAATTCCGCTCCATGCGCCCTGAATCGGCTAAAATTCCATTCTTGTGCCAGCGCTGAAAGATGCCATGCATGAGACTATTATGGTAGGAGGCAGACATGATGATCCTTCCCTCTGAATCATAACGCACAAATATCCCATTGCGGTTGCGAAGTTTGGCGCCAATATATTCTCCCATTGCAAATTTTTCACCGCCAAAAGTATAGAAGACGACCTCATATCGGTTATCGCCGATCTTGCGAGGTGTGCCGTAAAACTTTGCATATTGAATTTCCGGTTCCGACTCAAAGAAGTTGTCGAAATAAACTATCCTACTGGTATCCTGCTGGGCAAATGAAATTGCAGGAAGAAAAATTATAACAATGATGAAGAAATTAATCCTCATGGCTCACTTATAAACTGTTCATAAATCTAGTACGATGAAGAACCTAAGCCTCATGGCTCACATTTAAACTTTTCATAAATCCGCTGAAGGGGCGCCAGCGTAGGATTTATTTCTTCCCAAAAATAGATGGAATAGGAATTTTCCTTCTTTATTAAAATATTTCCAAATGTCTTTCTTAATCCCGTTGCGATATAAACCCGTTGAGCGGACAGAATTGCCTTCATTCCATTCAATCCAGATCCCATCTTTCAATCCATTCTTATAGTACCCGGAATCGATTAGCATACCATAACTATCAAAATTCATGAATAAACCATCCTGCAAACATTCAATGAAAGGTGGCTGGTATTCTTCATTGTTCTCATCGGTATTAATGTCAACCCTTCGCCTTAAGGTTGGAACTTCCCAGGCTTTAGTTGAATGTTGTACACTAAATGAATTGAATGCATCAAAATAAGAGAAGGCATGCCGCTTGTCGTTTCTTGCGATTGCGGTCAGGCCATAAAAACTTCTCTTCGGATGCATTACCCGCAATTCATTTTTTATATATGAAAGTTTCTTCGCATTGTAATTTCTAACGGCGCGAAGTTGGCCATTGGGATACCAGGTTTTCCATTCACCATGAGGAATATTATTTACCAGGCTACCCGAATCACATGCCTGGCCACCATCGTACCAACTGGACCATGATCCATGCAGGCGTTTATGACGATAGTTCGCTACGACCTGAAGCCTTCCATTTGGATTAAACGATGTGAGCACACCCTTGCCACCGGGACCTTCGTCTCTTTCAAATCCGATCCATTCATCATTGATTGGGGTAATAGAAAACTCGTTCGCATCAATCGATGCTTTCTGTGCCAATGAAGTAAATGTGTTAAGCACAGCAATAACGGATACGAGAAGGATGTATCTCATATGACAAGCAATGCAAATTTACAGATTTACGATTTACGAATTACGATTTACGATTTGTTTTGGTGTAACATGCCTCATTTTTCCGGAAGGAGCTGCTAGGCGAAGAATGGATGAAGCATCACTTAAACAAATCGTAAATCGTAATTCGTGTATCGTAAATTATCTATAAAACTCAATCGAAAACTCAGTAGTAAAATCAATCGTTCTGTTGTGGGATATGGCCGGGTACCATCCTTCGAGGGAAGCGAAGAATCGTTGTACTTCTTTTGACAAAGATTCATGGGGCGTTTCCAGCACTTTAAATTCGGTCATTTTTCCTTCAGCACTGATGGTATACCTTACCTTCACGACACCTTCTACCTGCTTTCCATCTAACTCCTTTGGCCAGTAAATATTGTCCAACGCATACTGTTTCAGGTTATAAAAACTTCCCTTTGCAACGGCGGGTTTTAATATACTACAGAGGTTGCCACTGGGATTGCCGCTCTCATCAAAGCATTCGAGGGATTTGATCCTCCCTTCGGCATAGATTTCTTTTGTACTTAAACTTCCATCTCTTCTGAAATACTGCCATTCGCCTTCGGGGGAATCGTTACTATAATTGCCTATCGATTCCAGTTGTGCGTTATCATACCAATTTTTCCATACACCCTGTTTTTGGTTTTTCTGGAAAAGCCCGGAATCTCTTATGGTACCATTCGGATAAAATGAATTCCACTGCCCATGCTTTTTGTTTACCGGTAATCCATAGTCGAGAATTGAACCACCCTTCGCGGTAGGGGCCGTCCTTGTTGTTGAAGTGATGGATTCCGGAGCTGGATATTCTGCAATGCTTAATGGATTTCCGTCTTCATACCAGGATCTCCAGACACCGACCATATTATTGCTTGCAAGAAGTCCTGAGTCCTTTAGTTGGCCGTTTTCATACCAGTATTTCCATAATCCCACTGGGGTATTATTATCGAATCTTCCTTCAGCTGCCTTAATGTTCTTTCGATGATACAAAGTAAATGGTCCATCCTTTATGCGAAGTTCCTCATCCTTAAAATACGATTTGATCAGCATTCCTGTGTCGGGGTAGACAACAAATAAGTACCAATGATCATTTTGTTTGACGGTTACGCCAGGGAAATGCATTTTGTTCTTTGTTGTCTGCACCATGTTTTCATCGAAATACCTGCGTACGGTATCACTTCTTTGGGAGAAAGAATACAAGATCGTGATGGCAAAAAGAAGAGTTAAGTAGAGTTGCTTCATAAAAGGTGAGCCAATTTACGATTCCTGCTGCAGGGGCGAAACAAAGTTGCGTTAAAGCTGTTGGAGAAGGTTTGTAGAAAGCCTATCAGGGCAAGGTTTTCAACCCTGGGAGGGTTGAAAACCCCTTTAGGGCACCCTGAACACAGGGTACCGCAAATGATCAGGTTCATAATAAGGTGAATTCTGATACACAAAATTCAATTGCGCCGATCCGCTTTTTGCAAATGCGGTATCGGTTGCGCGACGCTGTTCGAGTTTTGTTTTTACCTCAGGATTGTTTTTCAAATATTCCTCGGCGATTTCTTCAAATGCATAACCGCTATATCCTTCTTTTTGGCTGAGGATGGCATCAAAATAATTCCAGGCGAAATAGGAATCATCGGCTTGCGGCTCCAAAACTTCCATCAAAAATCGGTTAGCCACCTGGTTGAGAGGAACATAGTAATCACCTTTTCTGAATTTGATTGTCTTAACAGCGCTGCTAAGTTTCACTTCATTATTCAAATGGTGCATTTCGTATTGACGCGGAGCTGTTTTATAATCTTCAATGCGATATACTTCCACTTCAATGCTGCTATCCTTCGAAAGGCGTCTCATCTCAACCTTATTTAATTTCAAGAGGTCTATCACTTTCCACCAACCCTGGGGAATTATATAAGCAGTTGGCTTTTTGATCGATGTTTTCGTATTAAAGTAATTGAAGTATTTAATATTCTTCTCGTAAGGTTTATTTCTATCGTAATAAAGTCTTGACTGGCCTGAGATATTGCTGGGTTTACGACCGGCTTCAAAACCTTTAAAAGTTACTTCGTCAGATTTGCTTCTGTCGATGGCCCAGCTAACCGGGAATTCAGTTTGAGTTTTAACGGAATTCTTTGTTTGGTCGCGGAGCTTTTTAATCGTTGCGCTATTAGATGAAGTGAATTCAATGAAACTCTGCATTAATGCGTAAGTTGATTTCACTCTTTGATCATAGGGCTTCAACATATGCGTTTCAGGAACGAATGCGAAAGTATGCCAGAGGGTAGCATAGCCGCTGCTATAACGAGGACCATCGAAATAAGCGGTCATTCCTGCATCCGGACTATTTCCTCCAAAACTTACATAAGGCACGAGATCATATCCTTTTTGTTTCATTGAAGAGTAAAGACCGGGCTCAAATTGCTTGTTCAAATATTCTCCCATTACTCCACCCATCTTACTATGCTGGGTGGTGAGTAGGGTCATCACATGTTGATAGTCGGCGCCATTGCTTACGTGATTATCTACAAACACATCGGGATCTGTCAGGTGAAATATTTCTGCAAAAGCTCTTGCTTCCTTCGAATCACATTTGATAAAGTCGCGGTTCAGATCCAGGTTTTGTGAATTGCCCCGAAAGCCAAATTCATCGGGACCGTTTTGATCAACTCTATAGTTAGCGCTTCTGTTTAAACATCCTCCGATATTATAAATTGGAATAATCGCAAGAACTATATTATCGGGGATTTTGTATTTATTCGCCACAATATCCCTTGCCAACAGCATGCTTGCATCGACTCCATCCGGTTCGCCGGGATGAATACCGTTATTGACAAGAATTATCCGTTTATTATTCTTTCGGATATTGTCGAAATTATAGTCGCCGTTATTTGCTATCACAACAAGGTGCAAGGGAAAACCTGCATCGCTCATTCCCATGGTAAGCATTTTGACTTTACCAGATGCGGCGTCGAGTTTCTGCCACCAGCTAACGATCTCGTGATAGGGGGGAGATTTGGTGCCTTTGGATTCTTCGAATCTTGTGGTAATGTTTTGTGCGGAGATAAAAAGTGGAAATGATAGTAAGACAGCAAGTATTCTTCTCATGTAAATTGGTTAATGCCTAAAAATAAGACTATTTAAGAATGGTGATGATTCTTGAGCAATCCTCTGCGTCCTCCGCGCTTCTTTGTGTCCTCTGCGTCCAAAAAACTTACACATTAGAGGCTAAGTGTTTGCATAGTGACTCAAATGCAGGCTTTTTTGGACGCAGAGGACACAAAGAAGCGCGGAGGACGCAGAGGATTCCCGCTTTCGCGGGAATGACGACCACGGAGGCACGGAGAACACGGAGGACAATAAAAAAACCCCACGATTAGTGGGGCTTTCGAAAATAAAATCAAGAAGTATTATTTCCCTAATGTGTTCAATTTTTTTACGATACCGCTTTTAAGGTTAGCGGCTTTGTTCTTGTGGATAACTCCTTTCTTTGCGAGTTTGTCAATCATCGCAGCTACTTCAGGAAATTTCTTTGCAGCGTCCTTGCTGTCCTTGATCTCTCTCAATTCTTTGATCGCATTACGGGTTGTTTTTCCATAATACTTATTTCTTTCGCGGCGCTTTGCTGCCTGACGAACATCTTTCTTGGTAGCGCTGTGATTAGCCATGTTGACGATAAAATTTAGTTCCGAAAAATTCGGGAGGCAAAGGTAAGGGTTGAAGACTTATGCACCAAATATCTGAGCTTTCCTAATTGCTAACATAGTAGAAACCTTGGAGACCAGATTCCCATTTTCGTTGGGATGACGTAAATGGTTTCATTTTGATTCCCCAGGATTCTTTGCTTTTTGTTGCTTTTCAGGGATTTAAATAGGTTATTGTAGAGGAGCCCATCGGGTTTCTGACATTTTCACCGATATTTGTCGTCCTGATTAAAGCCTGATTTGAATGAAGGATTTCTCGTATATAACCAATTCCAGTCCTGAGTTTATTGAAAGTCTATACAAAGATTATTTAAAGGATCCCGAAAGCGTGGATCCTGAACTCAAAAAATTCTTCGAAGGGTTTGATTTTGCACTCTCAACAGTGGCTTCGACCAATGGTAATGGCAGTGCGGTGAAAGCAAAGCAAGGTGAAAAACCGGCAGCTGCGTGATATTGATTGGAAAGCGGAGATCAATGCATACCGGCTCATCCTCGGCTATCGCAACAAAGGTCACCTTATCGCCAAGACGAATCCCATTCGTCCGAGAAAGGATAGAGGTGCGAATCTTGAATTAAGTTTCTTTGGATTTACTGAAGCTGATCTGGACCGTACATTTTATGCGGGTAATCTTATTGGCCTGGGTACAACAACGCTTCGTAACATTCTTACACAGCTGCAAAAATCTTATGCGGATCATATTGGAATTGAGTTTAAATATATCAGTGACCAAAAGAAAGTTGATTTTCTAACCAAAGAAATGGAAGCAGAATTTCATAAGGCGCTTCCTATCGGAAAGAAAAGACGGATCCTGGAAAAATTGAACCAGGGCGTGATGTTTGAAAAATTCCTTCATACAAAATATATCGGTCAGAAAAGATTTTCGCTGGAAGGAGGGGAAACAACGATCGCCGCGCTTGATGCGATCATTAATCTTGCTGCAGATAAAGATGTACAGGAAATGGTAATCGGTATGGCGCATCGTGGCCGATTGAATGTGCTTGCGAATATCATGGGCAAAACCTATGAGCAGATCTTCAGCGAATTTGAAGGAACAGCCAAACTGGATCAAACCATGGGTAGTGGTGATGTGAAATATCATATGGGTTTTGGATCCGAGATACAAACAACGGGTAATAAAACTGTTTACCTGAAATTGCTTCCAAATCCTTCGCACCTTGAAGCAGTTGATCCGTTGGTGATAGGATTCTCAAGAGCAAAAGCCGATGTACTATTCAATAGCGATTACGATAAGATACTTCCTATATTAATTCATGGGGATGCTTCAATCGCCGGGCAGGGAGTTGTGTATGAAGTGATCCAGATGAGTGATCTAGAAGGATATTATACGGGTGGTACGATTCATTTTGTGATCAATAACCAGATTGGATTTACTACAGACTTTGATGATGCAAGAAGCTCTGACTATTGTACATCGGTTGCAGCAGCGATACAGGCGCCGGTTCTTCATGTGAATGGTGACGATCCTGAAGCTGTGGTAAAATGCGTTGAAATTGCAACGCGGTACCGCCAGGAATTCAATTCAGATATTTTCATGGATATGGTTTGTTATCGCCGTCATGGTCATAACGAAGGCGATGATCCGAAATTTACCCAACCTGGTTTGTATGCCTTGATCGATAAGCATCCGAATCCAAGGGAAGTTTATACAAATTATTTGTTGGAGAAGGGTGAGACAGATATGCAAGGAGCTCGCGAAGGAAATGGAGAAGAAATTCTGGGCGGATCTGCAGGAAAGACTGGATGAAGTAAAGCAAAATCCACTTCCTTACCATTACCAACAACCGGAATTATGGTGGAAGAGTTTGCGCAGAGCAAATCCAGAGGATTTTGATAAGTCTCCTGTGACTGCAGTAAATGAAAATGACTTCAAAAAAGTATTTAATTCAATAATGACCTGGCCGAATGATTTCAAGCCTTTAAAGAAGGTAGAAAAGATCATCCAGGATAAAGATCAAACTCTTTAATGATGAAGGAAAGGTTGACTGGGCAACCGGGGAATTAATGGCATACGGAACCTTATTGCTCGAAGCAAAAGATGTGCGGATGAGCGGACAGGATGTATGTCGCGGTACCTTTAGCTCATCGTCATTCGGTTTTAAGAGATGAAACCAATGACAAGTACTACAATCGTCTCGGAAATATTGAAGGGGCAAAGGGACAATTCAGAATATATAATTCTTTGCTGAGTGAATATGGCGTACTTGGATTTGAATATGGCTATGCATTGGCAACTCCAAATACACTTGTGCTTTGGGAAGCTCAGTTTGGTGATTTTGGAAATGGGGCGCAAATCATCATTGACCAGTTCATTGCTGCTGCCGAAACAAAATGGCAAAGAATGAATGGTATCGTGTTGTTATTGCCACACGGCTATGAAGGACAGGGGCCCGAACATAGCAGTGCGAGAATGGAAAGATTTCTTCAGATAAGCGCTGAATTGAATATCGTAGTTACGAATATTACAACTGCTGCAAACTTTTTTCATGCGTTGAGAAGGCAGTTGCACTGGCCTTTCCGCAAGCCGTTGATCAATTTCACTCCAAAAGCCAATTTAAGATATCCGGGAAGTTATTCTCCATTTAAAGATTTTATCAGTGGTGGATTCAAGGAAGTGATCGATGATCCATTTATTGATGATCCATCGAAAGTGAGAAAAGTTCTATTCTGCAGCGGTAAAATCTATTTTGACCTGGCAGAACGCCAGCAAAAGGAGAATGCGAAGGACACTGCAATAATCAGGGTAGAGCAATTGTATCCACTTCCTGCTGAACAACTCGAAAAGCTGGAAGAAAAATATAATAAGGCAACCTGGTTCTGGGTACAGGAAGAGCCACTAAATATGGGCGCGGCTTCTTACCTTCAGATGAATTTGAAGACCATTAATTATGGTGTGATCAGTCGCCAGCCCAGTGCAGCAACCGCTTCGGGTTACGCGAAAGTGCATGCGCAGGAGCAGACGGAGATTATTGATACGGCGTTTACTATTTAAGTTTTGCAACAGCAAAGAAATTATTTATGATCGACATTAAAGTTCCGACAGTAGGCGAATCCATTAGCGAAGTCACTTTGTTGAAATGGACAAAGAAGGATGGTGACTATGTAGAAAGAGATGAAGTGCTCGCAGAACTCGAAAGTGAAAAAGCAACATTTGAAGTAAATGCTGAACAAGCGGGTGTTCTAAAGACAGCGGCTAATGAAGGAGATACGTTGAAGATTGGAGATGTATTGGCATCAATTGATGAGACTGCTGCGAAACCGGAAGTTAGTCGGGAGTCAGGAGTCGGGAGTCAGGAGTCAGGAGCTGCAGCAAAAACGCATGCCGACGGTGGTGGAGCAAAGACAGAAACTGACGTGAAAGTAAAAGAAGCGGAAAAGAAGAAAGCGCCATCGACTAATGGAAGCGATAAGAAACAAGCCGTAGCTGCAGATATAAAGACCACGCCCGTTGCAGCAGCGATAATAGCAGATAAAAAAGTTGACCCAAAGAAAGTAACACCTAGCGGATACCAGGGCAAGATCGTAAAGGATGATGTGTTGGCGGCATTGAGCAGTCCAGGAAGACCCGTTGGTAAGGAATTATTCACCCGCAATGAAAGACGCGAGAAGATGACCAATCTCCGTAAGACTATTTCGCGCAGATTGGTTGAAGCGAAGAATACCACGGCAATGCTCACCACTTTCAACGAAGTGGATATGAAGCCCATCATGGATATTCGTAACCTGCACAAGGAAAAATTCAAGGAGATCCATGGAGTTGGACTAGGATTCATGAGCTTTTTTGCAAAAGCATGTTGCTTTGCCTTGCAGGAATGGCCGGCGGTGAATGCCTATATCGATGGAGATGAATTGGTATACCATGACTATTGTGATATTTCCATTGCCGTTTCCACTCCGCGCGGACTAACTGTTCCCGTCATACGAAATGCCGAAAGCCTTAGCATGGCCGAGATTGAAAAGAAAGTGATCGAACTCGCTGGCAAAGCAAGGGATAACAAATTAGGATTGGATGAATTGCAAGGCGGAACATTTACCATCACCAATGGAGGTGTATTTGGTTCATTGATGAGTACGCCGATTATCAATATTCCCCAGTCTGCCATCCTTGGCATGCATAAAATCGAAGAGCGACCAATTGCACAGAACGGTCAGGTTGTGATCCGGCCGATGATGTACCTGGCAGTAAGCTATGACCACCGAATTATAGATGGCAGAGAGAGCGTAAGCTTTCTTGTACGGGTGAAGGAATTATTGGAGAAACCAGAGCAATTGTTGTTTGGTAAAGATCCGCTGAAGACTTTATTGGAGATTTGATATTTGTTATTTTATATTTCCGCTATATTGCTTGTGAGTGTTTATTGCTTTCTGGGATCTTCAACTCAATTATCATTTGTCTTAATTCATCTATTTGTTTTTGTTGTTGGTCGATGATTGCTTGCTGTTCCTGCATTGCTTTTACAAGAGGAACAACAAAGGTTGAGTAACTTAATCCATACATTTCTTTTCCACTTTTCATCTTGCTCACTCCGCTAAATTGAAATCCCGATTCCAGAGCCGCTCTTTCAACTTCCTGAGCAAGAAAACCGGTTTGCCTGGTCTGTTCAATATCGTACTTGCCGGCGAAATCTTCTGTTTCCTGTTGCCGCTCAATGCGATCATTGATTTTACGTCAACGTTATAGGCAACTGGCCGAAGGCGCATAATAAAATCAAGTCCTTTCACCTCTTCACTAATATTCTTTTTTCCTCTTTCATCCGATGCATTGGTCCACGGAACCCAACCGCCAATCCAACCGCTACTTTGATTTCCGATAAGCACTTGATTGTGGAAACCATTCGCCCAACCATGATTTCCAATATTGATCGTATTGTTAAGATCTGGACGAGTGATATCAACTCCACTATTCCACCCAATGGAGATATTTTGAGTTCCAGTGACGTTATAGTACAAAGCGGCGGTGCCCACTGCGGTATTAAGATCTCCAGAAAAATTAGAGGTCATCGCGTCTGTTCCTATTGCGGTATTGTAGTGTCCACTATTATTATAATACAAACTTGCATATCCTACTGCAGTATTACTTGCACCCAGCACATTGTATATCATAGTAGATCCTCCAATAGCAGCATTTCTGGAACCCTGTACATTACTATTTAGTGCGGCATGCCCCAATGCTGTATTGGAAACGCCTCCGTTGTTTGAGTATAGTGTATATGCGCCTATTGCTGTGTTTTCATCTCCACTTGTATCAACGAATAAAGAATAAGCACCAACAGCTGTATTTCGGAGTCCGTTGGCAGAGCCCATAAGGGATTTGAATCCCAGCGCAGTATTTAAGGTTCCCCCTGTGATTGAATTGAGAGTTTTGAAACCAATCGAAGTGTTACTGGAAGCCGAGTCTATAAGCCCTGCTTTTATATTATTCATCCGGAATCTCAATGGAACAGCATCAGTTGTACCAATAAAATCGTTTATTGCATTTGTGCCGCTGTTTCCCTTTAAGCCCCATACATTCTTGCTGATTGAATTCTCATTCCAGGAACTGCCATTGTAAAACCAAAAACTCGAGGTGGTAGTATCATAAAGCATCAATCCTTTAGCAGGATTCACGATTGCCATTCTTGTTGTGGTTGATGTTCGAGGAATAAGAATTCCTTTTGATGAATTTTTTATGTCGAGCATGGATGATGTATGTGGCTGGCTGCCATCTGAATTAATTGCAACGCTTTGGCCTAAGGAATTCAATGACCAAACAAATAATAATAAAACTGTAAATGCAAGGCATTTCATCATAAGAGAAAGTTTGTAAGTCAAAGTTTCCCGTTATTATTATCTAAACCAATACTCCTTTTAGACGGAAATCTATACTATCCTTTCGCCAAGGGCTTTTGCGATGGCTTCCTTCCCGCAATTCACGTGAAGTTTACTGTAAATATTTTTGAGATGTGAGCGAATCGTGTCAAAAGCAAGATTCATTTCAGCGGCAATAACTTTTATGCTATACCCCTTGGTAAGCCATTGTAGTACTTCAATCTCCCTGGGAGAGAGATCATATCGATTTGATTCTTTTTTGTGATAAAAAGAACTTAATACTTTTTTCGCGATTGCAGGTGACATTGGCGCGCCACCTTCGAGCACTTCCTGAATCGCATCGAATAACATTGATGGCGGCGTTTTCTTCAACAAGTATCCATTTGCTCCGGCGCATAAGCATTGAAATAAACGTTCGTCATCTTCGAATACGGTGTACATGATTACGGCGATATTCGGATTGGTATCCTTTATCATTTGCACTCCAACGATACCACTTTGTTCGGGCATATCGATGTCCATTAATACTACATCCGGTTTGTAAACCCGCATGATATTCGGAGCATCCTTGCAATTATTATAGTCGCCGACTATATTGTAACCATTCATTTTAAGCAGATAGGCCAGTGAGTCGCGTAGCCGGTCATTGTCTTCGAAGATGATGATGCTTGCAGGCATAGGGTAAAGTTAGGTCATTAGGTTTGTCAGTTTACTCACTCATTTGGGGGGGTTCTTAGGGGTTTGGTTGACAGGGATGGCAGAGGTTGAAGGTTGAACGAGGAACAGATGAACAGCAGAACAGATGAACAGCGGAACAGCGGAGAACAGCAGAACAGCGGAACAATGAACAGCAAGGAGTTGTAAGGTTACTACTCCTCGGTTGAAGAAATGGGATAGCTGCCCCGGGCGTCCTCGCCCGGGTTTTGCAAAGCGGCCTGTTTGTTAGTAGTGATGATGCTACAGAATTCTTAATTCAGTGCGATGTGCCTAATTTTCTGAGTCCCGGGCGGGGGCGCCCGGTGCAGCGCTCATGTTTCGAAAGTCTGTTCTAGCTGTTCTACTGTTCTGCTGTTCCGCTGTTCGTCTGTTCTGCTGTTCATCCGATCCTCCGTTCTTCCAATCAAATCTCATCAACTAATCGGAAATCCCGCCTTCAAAACGGTTCCCTTATTCTCAGATGAATCAATATTGATCGTTCCTTTCCATCGCTGAACCCTATGATGCATATTTTTTATTCCGTTACGGTGGGTACTCTTCGTAGGATCATATCCTTTTCCATCATCCTTTATGCTGATATAAATATTGTCGTGAATAACATTGACTTCTATTCTCACGTTCTTTGCTTCTGCATGTTTGTAAATATTGTTCACTGCTTCCTTAAATACGAGAAAGAAATCACGGCGCTGTTCCATATTTAATTTCTGGTTGGCAAACTTTTCATCAAAGACCAATGAATAATTAATATTCGCTCCATCAAAAATTTCTGCGGCATAGCGACGCATACGGGCCACGGTTTGTTCAAGCGTATCATTATCGGTGTTGATGCTCCAGACAATATCATCCAATGCCTGGTTTGAATTCGAAACTTCCTGGGAAATACGATCAATAAAAACCCTTGCTTCAGTTCCTTCACCAAGATTCTTCCTGGAAAGCTCGGAAAGGATGCTGATATTGGTAAGCGTAGAACCAATATCATCGTGGAGATCAGTGGCAATTCTATTTCGTACCTGTTGCAACCGGATCAACTGGCTGATTCGATATCGATAGATACTGTATAGTATTCCAGCAATAAGAAAAAAGACCAATGTAAAAAACCACCATGTCAGGTAGAAAGGCGGACGGATCTTTATTTGCAAACCAGTAACACTGGCAAGTTTATCATCTGGATCTCTTGCAGCTTTAACAAGAAAACTATAATCTCCGGGAGGAAGATTTGTGTATGCAGTATAATTCCTGGTTCCGGCTTCAACCCAATCTTTTTCATACCCATCCATTTTATAATAATAGCTCAAACTTCCTTCAGCAATAATATCGGGAGCAGAAAATGTAAAAGAAAGAGAATTATTACGGAAAGGAATATCCATGAATTTTTTGTAGGAGATCAGGGTATCACCGCTATAGGGCTGATTATTGATCGCTGCCTGGGTGATGATTACTGGCGCGTGTTGTTCACTCGGCGCGAGTTGATAAGGATTGAAAATGGTCAATCCGTTTACTCCTCCGAAATAAAGTAACCCATCTTTGGATTGATGAAAGGCGCCCGTATTGAATTCATTGCTTTGGATACCATCTTTTGCGGTGAATATGATAAAATCGGATCGTTTGGTATTTTCGATCTTTTCCGGAATGGCGAATCGGCAAAGACCTTTATTGGTACTCATCCATAATCCTCCGCTCTTGTCGGAAAGGATACCATAAATAGTGTTATTAGGTAAACCATTTTCCTGTGTGAGCTGATGGGATTTGCCGGTTTGAAGATTTATCGCAATTAACCCTTTGCCGTAGGTGCCAACCCATAATACAGGATGCCGATACAACAAGCTTCTTAAAATTGTTTCTTCCGAAAATGATTTGATGACGATTGAATCATAAATTGTAGAAAGCTTATTCGTTTTTACATTCAGAAACTGTATTCCCTTTGTTTCAAAGCCGAGGCAAAGCAAACTATCACCGATAAAACTAAGGGCCCTGATATTGTCTTCTTTTATTTTTTCATTTCCACTTCCAGTTGTGAAGTGTGTTAATAAGCCTTGGGATTTGTCTATCAGGCAGAGTCCGCTGTTTCTTGTTCCTAACCAAACCCTGCCAGGCTTTTCCTCAACCATTGACCAGATGGTATGATCAGGTAAGAAATTATTCCCCGTAACTGAAGTCGAAAAATGTTTTTTAAGTTTTTTTGATCTGCCGTCGATGATCAACAATCCATTTCCCTGTGTGCCCGTCCAGATATCTCCTTGCTCATCCTCCAATAAAGAAACGATTCGTTCCGGATCATTTGAAGTTCCAT
The DNA here is from genome assembly GCA_963728145.1 of uncultured Chitinophagaceae bacterium. GTDB lineage: Bacteria > Bacteroidota > Bacteroidia > Chitinophagales > Chitinophagaceae > CAVSJA01. Next base: position 1,022,448 of record CAVSJA010000002.1, read on the forward strand.
TCAAAACAGAAAACTTGAATGTTTTAAATGAAGTTTGGTTTCGATTGGCATAAGTAAGTCCTTCACTCGAAGTTCCGATCCATATGCCGCCTTCTTTATCGGTTGTAATTGATCTCACCTGATCAATAGCGATGTTTTGTGGAATGGTATTCTTCGAAAGCAATCCGAAATTGTTGAATTGTTTGTCGTAGTAGCTCAATCCTCCTCCATCCGTGCCGATCAATATTCTTCCCTTCTTATCTTTTTTGATACACAGTATATCGTTGTAGCTTAATGAGAATGGATTTCGTTTATCCAGCAATAAATTAGAAATGAATGATCCCTGCGGGTCGATGATATATAATCCGTTTCCATAGGTGCCCACCCAGGTCTTCCCTTCATTGTCAACGCAAATTGATTCTATCACCAGGTCGGCAGGAATTGCGGCCTGACCCGGATAGCCTTTGAATTGGGTAAATGTGGAATCCCATCTCCTTTTTACAAACAATCCTTTTCCAAAAGTTCCCAGCCAAAGCGTACCGTTTTTATCTTCATCGATATAGCTGCAGGCAATTTTTTCTTTAAAAAGATATTTCTTAGATAAAGAAAACGCTTTGTCTGTTTGACTCAGTCCACTATTGGTCAGGATCCAATAACTGCCCCTGCTATCTTTGAATATTTGTTGAATGAGATTGCTGCCAAGTGAAACGGGCCTGGATTGAAGATTGATTGGGATTAGTTTTTTATCAGCCGTTTTATAAACAATCAATCCATGCGATTGCGTTCCGATCCAAAGATCATCTCCTGAAACAAGCAGGCAATTCACCGGTGGGAGGTATAGACTATCCGGCCCAATCTTATTATAGACCTTAAATTCCTGGTTGAGCAGATCCATTTTTTCCAGTCTTCCCCCGCTTGTGATCAACCAGAGTTCATGTTTCTTTCCATTTACCAATTTGCCGAGAATATTACTATTCGGTGTGGTGATATCATCAAAGTTTTTTCGAAAACTGGTAAACTCTTTTCCATCGAATCGATTCAAACCATCCTGCGTTGCCATCCAGATAAATCCCAATGAATCGATTGCGATATCCATCACACTACTTTGCGATAGACCTTCATTAATGCTAAGATTGCGAAATGAAAATTTTGGGACCTGCCCTGAGGCGAGGAAGGAGATAAGCAGCAGCGAAATGATTGTACAGGCCCGTAGCATTTTGAAAGTTTGCGTCCTTAAGTTAATAAGATTAATCGTATAAAATCCCGATTCAGACAATGTTATATTTGCTCTCCCATGAGCCGATTTCATTCCTATATCAATAGTGCTGGCCAAATCATTGATCAATATTCAGGCAAGGAACCACTTGCATCTTTCTTGCAGAGTCATTTCCGGTCGAATAAGAAATATGGTTCGAGGGATAGAAAGATCATTTCAAATCTTTGTTATTCATTTTTCAGACTCGGGAAGCAATCAGAAAATATTCCAATTGAAGAAAAATTATTGCTTGGATTGTTTCTTACATCGGATGGACCTGACGAATTGTTGGAGGCATTAAGACCTGATTGGAATCAACTACTCAAAGACGCTGCCGGACTTGATTCCCAATTGAAATTTATCAAGTCTGGTTTTCCTTCATTTAACGAGTCCGCATTATTTCCATGGAAGGAAGAACTAAGTGAGGGAATAGAAATTAATGAATTTCGCCAATCTCATCTCAGGCAACCCGATCTATTCCTGAGAGTCAGGCCTGGCAACTGGGAGACTGTTATTGAGAAATTGCAGACGAACCGGTCAGATACATGGTTTGAGATCGTGAACAAACAATGTATTGCTCTACCTAATTCAACAAAACTTGATGGGGTTATTGAACTAAATAAGGAAGCAGTGATCCAGGATTATAGTTCGCAAAGAATAGGAGAGTTCCTTGAAATTATAAAGGAAAAAATTAATGAACCGGTTTCCGTTTGGGATGCCTGTGCGGGTAGCGGAGGAAAATCTATTCTTGCAAAGGATATCCTTGGAGATGTTGATCTTACTGTTTCAGATATCAGGGACTCCATTCTACTTAACCTCAAACAGAGATTCAGTGAAGCTCAAATAAACAATTACAAAAGCTTTAGTTCAAATCTCGAATCCAATAAATATGCCCCCCGATCAGGTCGGGGGTCAAATTTGAAATATAAAATAGTCATCGTTGATGCTCCCTGCACCGGCTCCGGTACCTGGGGCCGTACCCCTGAGCAACTATTTTTCTTTAATGAAAAGAAGATTGAAGAATACGCTTCAAAGCAGAAGAAAATATTGAACAATACGATTACTGCTCTTGAAAAGGGAAGTTACCTTCTTTATTGCACTTGTTCTGTATTCAGGAGAGAGAACGAGGAGAATGTTGAATGGTTATTGAAAAACCATCCGCTTCAATTGATCAAAATGGAATTGCTGAAAGGATATGATAAGAAGGCGGATACTTTGTTTGCAGCTTTATTTACCCTTAATGACAGATAAGGTTTGCTTATTGCTGCCATCATCATATCGAACAAAATATACTCCTCTTGCAAGCATGGTGGTTTCGTTGAAATCGATAAGATACAATTGGTCCTGGGTAATATCCTTTGTTTGCGCGGCGATTAATTTTCCATTTATATCCACTAACTGGAATGTTGCCTTTCCTGTTTTTGGCGCTTTCAGTGCGACATAGAAATTACCTTCAAAAGGAACAGGATACGCTTTCAACCATTGACTACCGAGGGCATTGGAAATCCTTTTTATTTCTTTGTCTTTAAAAAGAATATCGTAGGCCTCTTTGAAATTAGGAATTCCGTAACCGAACCTTTCGTTAGGGTTATTATAAAGATGGGCACTCTTTTGAACCGCATCGATGATCTCCATATTGGTGAACTCAGGGAATGCCTGCCATAAGCAAAGGATCAGTCCAGCCATATTGGGACAGGAAAATGAAGTTCCATTGCCGGCCGAAACATTACCTGCAGTATTCGCCAGCGTGGTACCCTGACCCACCGAAACTATATTAGGTTTTATTTTACCAGCACCATTCGGGCCCCAACTGCTAAATGCGGCTATATTTCCGGCAATATCAACCGCGCCAACAGCTACAACACTGTCACCATCTGCAGGACAGGAAACAAATTTGTTGTCGTTAGCCAACGTACCATAGTTGCCGGCACTATTCATAACGATCATTCCTTTTTTCGCTGCAAGATCAGCGCCGATCGTAATGATGCTTGTATTACCATTGCGCTGCGCATAGCTATGATTGTAAGATGGATCGTCAAAATCAACATAACCCAGGGAAGAGCTTATCATATCAGCTCCAGCACTATCGGCAAACTCGGCTCCAACCACCCAATTCTGTTCTTCCACAGGGTATTCGGAAAACACATCTTCCGTTCTCAATAGCCAGAAATTAGCATGGGGTGCAGATCCAACAATCGCTCCGGGTTTATTTGCGGCGATGATAGAAAAACAATACAATCCATGCGGATGATCTTCGTTCACGCTGGCTTCATTCAAAACAAAATCCCATTCACCCAAAATTCTTCCCTGCAATCGAACGCTATCCATTGCTGAGTTTGTTTTGTAACCAGAGAAACCTGCATCCAGAATGGCGATCGTCATCCCCTGTCCTGAAAAGCCCTGGTCATGCAAGTATTCTCCTTCGTGAATATGGATTTGATTGAAACTATTCCCGTAATTCAGCGTAACATTTGAAGTTTGAGCAGAACGATTTGCGCGATTGATTAATGGATTGGGCTCCTTTACCGGATAAATATGTTCTTTGAATTTTTGATTGATCGGCTCTTCATCAATAGGTTTCCGCCTCGGCGCAATAACATTAGTAACCTTTACAAAGGGAAATGAATTGATCTTAGCTAATGCGGCAGCTGTAAAAGGAGTATCCGCCTGTATTAAGACCTGGTTGAGCCATTTTGATACATTGATTATCCTAACGCCCTGAACACTTCTAATGCTATCCAAATAAGCCGCACTTAATGGAAGATCGGTAGAATCGATACTAAGCTTTTGCTTTATCCTTCTTGCGAGTGCTTTTGGACTTAAATATGCAGATGGATTTGCAAGGGTGAAAGCAGTTCCCTTCTTATCCTTTAGTTGAACAATATGCCTTGTGCTTTGAGAAAATGATAATTGGCTAAGAAGAATAATTCCAAAAACTACGAGGTAAAGCTTTTTCATGAGGACAAATTTTGCCAATTGCCTATTGCCAATTGCCTATTGCTAGTTATGGTCTATCATCACCAACTTAATCCCATAACCCGTCTTGAATCCCTGGTTACCACCGGCAGGCGGCTGGTATTCCCAGTGAATGAAATCGCGGAAGACGAGTCCGATGCCTTTGCCATATACTTCCTTGCTGTAATTATATTCGCTATAAGCCTGGGGATCGTTGGGTATACCAATGATTTCATCGCGTTGATTAACGGTAATTGTTTGCTCTACATTTCCCAGACCACCATCAAAATCACTACCCACACTCTCATACATATAGTCCCAATCATCATAATAACGCAACTCCCAATTTGGATCAACCGAAAATGCACTGATATAGGAATTACCTTTCCAGTTATATCCGTCCTTGATCGGTAATTTCAGCTTCATGAAACGAAGATTATTCTCGATCACCTCGATGGTTTCGCGCGTAGGCGTTATCATGTAAGAAGCTGTTGGAGTCCAAGGCGCTGTTCCAGTAGTATCGCTCAGATATCTCACAACCCTCCAACTTGGTCTTCCAAGATTGTCGGTCATGGCTGCATCAATCACATCCTTTGCCTGGTATTTTATGATAGTATCCTCCTGTCCGAAATTGATGAACTTCATTGAGTCAAGTCTGTAACGCACATACTTTCCTACCGCCAACTGCATGTAATCTTCAAGTGGCTCTGAACTAAAATCATCCTTCTTACTACAGGAACTGATTCCCAGTATCATAAATCCAATAACCAGGGAAGAGAGAAGTAGTTTTTTCATGCTCACTATCAACGTTTTTAGTCCTTTTTTATTGCTCACAACCTGCACCAGTTTGGTCCCGCCAAGGCGGGAGCGTTTGGGGTTTGGCGTTGGCTGTCGCGCTTTGGAGTAGCCGATAAGTTTCGGAGTTTCCCATAACGCCAAACGCCAAACCCCAAACGCCAAACTAACTTCTCTGAATGATGCCACCCCCAATCACATCATCTCCTTCATAGAAAACCGCACTTTGGCCGGGGGCAACTCCTTTGGCGTCTTCGTAAAAACTAACTCTAATACCGTTTTCATGGTTATAGAGGTTGCTCAGACTGCCCTTGTCTTTATAACGAATTTTTGTAATAGTTTCCATTCCATCGCTGATTCCGTCGTATTTGATCCAGTTTAATTTGCTCACGATCATTTCCTTGCGGTTCAGATCTTCTTCATCACCAAGCATTACGGTATTAGTGTCCGGATCGATGCCTGTTACAAAGACCGGTTTGCCAAAAGCAATATCGAGACCTTTGCGCTGACCAATGGTATAAAAAGGATAGCCTTTATGTTTTCCAAGGATCTTTCCATTCTTATCTACGAAAAATCCATCCTTTACTTTTTCTTCCAATCCATCCACTCTTCTTTTCAAAAATCCACGGTAATCATTATCGGGAACAAAACAGATCTCATAGCTCTCGCTTTTTTTCGCGAGTTCAGGATAACCATAGTCAATGGCCATTTGGCGAATTTCTGTTTTCCTGAATCCTCCAATGGTAACATGGTCCTGCTCAGCAAATCCTGTTGCAATCCCCAAAATACATAGCTCTGGTCTTTAGTTTCATCAATGCCTTTTGTAATATCAAACCTGCCATTATCATGCAATTTGATATTGGCATAATGACCGGTTGCAATAAAATCACAACCCAATGCATCAGCTCTTTTTAGTAATGCCCTCCATTTAATATGGGTATTGCACAGCACGCAGGGATTGGGCGTGCGGCCGGCAAGGTATTCGTCCACAAAATTGTCGATCACAGAATCCCCGAATTCTTCGCGGATATCGAGCATAAAATGCGGAAAGCCATGCTGTACGGCGGCCATGCGGGCATCATTAAAACTATCCAGGTTGCAGCAGCCGGTTTCTTTTTTGGAGCTTCCGCTACTTGCGTAGTCCCATGTTTTCATGGTAATGCCCACCACTTCATAGCCTTCATCGTTGAGCATGAGGGCAGTAACGGTACTATCAATACCGCCGCTCATCGCCACCAGCACTTTACCTTTCCGGCTCATGGTGAAAAAATTGACCGGCAAAGATAGCGCGGAAAGGTGGATTATTTAAAGAGCGTTTTAGCATTTAACATAGCGGCCACGGAGGACACGGATGGCACGGAAGGAATTTTTGGAATGACTCTCAGGCTGTTTAACAACAACTAAGTAAAAACCGCGATTTGAATAAGTGATGAATCTTTCTTTCATTTTTTAATAGGAGATGCTGAATTGCGGAAATAAAGTGAAACAAAAAAGCAGCGGTTAGAAAACCGCTGCCTATAACCATTGTTGCTTTTTGCAAAGCTTCTTTATTAATTATCTTGATGAATAGACGAACTTGATCTTAACCGACTTTAAGTTTGATACTTCAATTCCACGAGTATAAAGCCAAATTTTCGAATGATTAACTACGAATTTTTCGAAATCGCTTGTTTCTGGAATTTGCTGATTGCAATTAACCACAGCTGTTGATATTACCATTATCTGGGGCGACAAATGATCGATATTAAGCAGAAGACTTATTACAACAGGATCGTCTGGCTTCAAAAAGATCTTCGTGCTGTCATTGAAAAACGAGTAGGTTCCAGACCAGGAGGCACTCGAAGCCGAATAGTTCCCCATATACGAAAACTCGAGCCTCTTCAATGCGTGACCTGCTATATCGTTTCCTGTGAAAATATATTCCTGTTTGTCGGTGATGATAATGTATTGGCTAAGCTTCCAGGCTTTATTGATCAAAGAAGCGCTGTGGAAATTAGGCGAAATTGGCGCTACAAAATCCAAATTTTTCTTAGTGCATGCAACCCCCGCTAATAACAGGCATACCAGCGCAAAAGAGAATTCATATTTTATAAAGGAGGTCATGATTATTCTTTAGTCGTGATTTAGTAGACGTAGGAAACTTTGCCATGACCACTCGTTCAGAATTTCAATTGTTGAAGTATTTCAGCGGTGGGAAGTTTGGATTCGGGTGAGTAGTTGTTGATGTTCTAAAATATCAGGACGACTACGCATAAAAAAACAAGCAGCGATTAGAAAACCGCTGCTTTCAACCATTGTTTGCCTTTTTCAAAGCTTCTTTATGGCGCTGTACCAATAATCTTTATGATTTTTTGAAATTCTGAACTTCTTCTATTTCACCATTCTCAAGACGAACGGTAATCATAGTTGCTGAGTCTTCAAGGCGAACTACCCAAATCGTCCTGTAATTCTCATTTACTTCAATGGCCATTGAAATCGTGTAATCGTAATAGTTTTCTCTAATTTGCTTTCTCAAATCAGATGGAAGATCTTTTTCAACGCCGTAGCTGATCGTATAAATGATCGCGCCATTTTTATTGAAAAGAGCTTTTTGTTTTTTACCATCGGCTTCAAACTTCGCAAGGTAATGTTTGCCAACCTGGTACCATGTAGCACCTACTGGATTCTTAAATGAAGAACGGAATGATTTCAATGCTTTTTCAGTTACATCTGGAACAGGAGCCGCTGTATTAGAACCAAATATTTCAGTAAGGTCATTTGATTCGCTTGTACCACTGGCCTGTTGTGCGAGGGCAATATTGCCTAACAGGAAAAAAGCGAGTAAAGCGCTGAGTCTGGAAATTAAATACTGTTTCATAATCAAGTTTTTTTGGAGTGAATAGTTTTTTACCATTTAGATTCTCCAAAATGCTTGTAACAGTGCTGGCAAGGTGGCAGGGTTATGAAGTACTTGGGAGAGATCGAGAAATTAGTCGTAGAATGATAAATAAGGGAAACACCTATCGGAAAGAAAAATCCGAGGCTATTCCTTAACTTCCAGCCTCTTTTTCGAAAACTGATAAAATGTGTATATGAGAAAATTGCTTCTTCTTGGCCTTTTCCTGTCATTTTTTGTCTTCACTTATTCACAGGATCTTAAATACTATTTACCCGATTCGGTTACCTATGATCCCAAGATTCCAAAACCGAAGGATGTCATTTATCATGAAGTAGGGGAATGGCATGTTACGCATGATCGTTTGACGAACTATATGCGTGCTGTTGCTGCTGCAGCGCCTGAGAGGATCAAGTGCGAATTAATGGGCACTAGTTATGAAACAAGGCCACAATTTTTACTCATTATCACATCGCCGAAAAATCATCAAAGACTTGAAGAGATCAGGCAACAACATGTACAGCTTTCTGATCCGGATAAATCCGCATCACTGAACATCGATAATATGCCCATCGTAGTTTGGATCGGGCATTCGATTCATGGGAATGAACCAAGCGGAGCGAATGCATCCTTACTAACTGCTTATTATCTGGCAGCTGCGCAGGGGAAACAGATTGATGAATTACTTGAAAACACTGTTATCTTGTTAGATCCGTCTTTTAATCCGGATGGATTACAACGTTTCTCCACCTGGGTTAACCAACATAAGAGCAAGAATCTCATAAGCGATCCCAATAGCCGCGAGTTTGGCGAAGTTTGGCCAGGCGGTCGTTTCAATCATTATTGGTTTGATCTCAACCGTGACTGGTTGCCTGCAGTTCATGTAGAAAGCCAGAATAGGTTAAAATGGTATCATCTCTGGAAACCAAATGTTCTTACGGATCATCACGAGCAGGGATCTAACGCCACATTCTTCTTTCAACCCGGAGTACCATCGCGTGTTAATCCGTTAACTCCGGATAAAAATCAGGAACTCACCGCAAAGCTTGGCAAGTATCATGCTGCTTTCCTGGATCGCATCGGTTCATTGTATTTCACGAAAGAGAATTATGATGATTTTTATTATGGTAAAGGATCAACCTTTCCTGATGTGAATGGTGCAATCGGAATTCTCTTCGAGCAGGCATCATCGCGAGGTCACCAGCAACAAACATCAAATGGGTTGTTGAAATTTTCCTTTACGATCCGAAATCAATTTGTAACAGCATTATCTACGCTCGAAGGTTCAAAGGCATTGAGAAAAGAATTTCTAGCATGGCAGCGTGATTTTTACAAAACGCTTCCTGCTTCAGGTGCCGGTTATGTTTATGGAGATAAGAATGATAAGTCAAAGACTGCCATCTTCACTGAAATGCTACTTCGTCAGCAGATCCAGGTTCATCCCTTAAAAGCTGATCTCAGCGCAGAAGGAAACAGTTTTGATAAGGAAAGCAGCTTTGTTGTTCCTCTAAATCAGCCTCAACATAGACTGATCAAAGCCATCTTTGATAAAACACTTGAGTTTAAAGACAGTTTATTTTATGATATCACATCCTGGACCATGCCGCTTGCGTTTGGTATTCCATCAACAACTTATGCAAGTAATGCTGCCAGTGCTGGAGATAAATTAACTGAAACCAAATTTCCAAAAGGAGAGATCAGTGGAGGCAAAAGCGAATATGCATATTTGTTGGAATGGGATGAATTCTTTGCACCAAGAGCAGTTTACGAATTATTAGATGCAGGAGTAATTGTTAAGGTAGCGAGCAATCAATTCGAGATTGCTGTAGATAATGGATCCATGAAATTTGATTATGGAACGATATCAATTCCTGTGAAACTTCAGCCCATTGAATCAAACAAATTATTCGACCTGCTCAAAGGCATAGCCGAAAAAAATTATTTGAAGTTCTATTCAGTAAAGACAGGAAACGTTAGCAGCGGAAGTGACCTGGGAAGCAGCAAGATGATTTCATTGACTAAGCCGAATGTCGCGATGCTGGTAGGGACAGGAGTGAACGCGACCGATGCCGGCGAAATCTGGCATCTGCTCGATCAAAGAATGAATATTCCATCAACGCATCTTGAGATCAGCACATTCAACCGCGTTGATCTTTCCAGATATAATACCATAATAATGCCCGGTGGAAGTTATGGAGATCTTAATAAAGACAAATTGAGGACCTGGGTACAAGGCGGTGGAATATTAGTGCTTACGGAAGAGGCGGTTACCTGGGCTGCACAGAATGGAATAAGTACAGTCTCCTTTAAGCGTGTAAGGCCCGGAGCCGATAGCACGCAAAAACTTACCTATGTCAATCGTGAGCAGATCGACGGGGCGCAACAAATGAATGGCGCAATCTTTGGAGCCGAGTTGGATCTCACTCATCCGCTCACGTATGGATACAACCAGAAAACAGTAAGTCTGTTCAAGGCCAACAAGGTTTATATGGAGAGGAGCAAGAATCCATACGCGTCTCCATATTATTATGGAGGAAAACCACTTCAGAGTGGCTGGGCCAGCAGGGAAAACCTGGATGGTGTAAAAAATTCCGCAGCGGTAATTGTTAATACGGTTGGCAGCGGACGCGTGATCAATATTGCCGACAATCCGAATTTCAGAGCTTTCTGGTTGGGAGGCAGCAAATTATTCCTGAATGCCATCTTCTTCGGCCGGATGATTGATGCGGCGTCTGCAAGAACCGATGAGGAATAGACGGTAAAAAATGGTGTAAAACACCAAAAAAAAATGAGGAAAATACTTTTCCAAATGTTTTTAACACCTATTGTACGGGCAGGTGGATGCAGTAACTTGCTTGCATAAACAATAAAATAAATATAACATGATAAAGATGCAAATGATTGGCCGGCTTGGAAGAGATTGCACTACCAATCAGGTAAATGGAAAGAGCGTGATCAATTTCACCGTCGCTCATAGCGAAAAATTTAAAGACAACCAGGGAGTGCTGAAAGAAAAAACTCTTTGGGTCGATTGCGCTTATTGGACTGATCGGGTTGCTGTTGCTCCATACCTGCGTAAAGGAACGCAGGTGTATGTTGAAGGTGCACCAGACGTCAAGTCATTTCAAAAAAACGATGGTACACCCGGCGTTGGATTGACACTTCGCGTATTCAGTGTTCAACTTCTTGGTAGCGCTCAGGATAGCAACTCCGGCGCTTTCGCACCAGCCAATGAAAGTTCATCACAATCCGAAAGAGTTCCGTCGGCCAGTGATATAACAGAGCCGATAGATGATCTGCCATTCTAAACTTTTTGCTAATTAGGATTTAGGGGCTTACATGAGAAGAGAAGGGTCCCGCCGTAGGCGGGACTTTTCTTTTTCGTATAGATCACGATTTTCGAACAGTAGAATAGTCGAACAGCAGAACAGCAGAACAATGGAACGGGAAACAGTTGAAAGATCTAATTACCCAAACCGAACATTAATTGACAATATAAGGTATTTGCCCTATCCTTGGGGCCATTCTCCGTTGTGATATATCTTACTTTCCATTCACTTTCGGTTAAGCCATAACGGTACCCTACCCGGAAAATCGGAATTGGACTGTTAGTGGCTTTTGAAAGCAGTTTTAAGCAAAGCGCAAGGTCAAGCATTGTATTCTTATTATATAAAGTGATGTCCTCCATATATATGAAAAGGTGGTGATTAAAATCCGGAATAGTGCTTGGCCCACCACTCGTTGTTATATTAGTTCTTTGAAATCCCAATCCAAGTTGCGGGCATATAACAACGTTGTTAAGCCTGAGCAAATTTGCAGAGACGAATGCCCGTATATACGAACCCGCCAGATCGTGCTTCTCCAATGAACGACGAGCAGTAAAAGACATCTCCGCGCCAAATGAGTACTTTTTGTATCTAAATGCCAACCCAGTACCTCCATTATATGAGAAAGTGCCGGGTGCCGGCCGAGAGAATTCATTCATACGTGTTGTGAGATTATCAAAATTACTTTTTTGAACTCCACCGAATAGAAAGATTTCCATCCCGGTTATCTTGGTCTTTCCTTGTTGAGAAAATAGTAACGCAGAGGGTAGGAGGCTCACAATAATACAGAATGGAAATTTCATTTGGGCATTAGTTTTACCTCAAAGCTAAAGATTACCGGAGTTGGCAAATGATAAAGTTTCTTAAATAATTAAAAAACTTTCTGTCGATCGTAACTCAATTACTTCCGAGGTTCAATTAACAGTCGCAGTTGAATTTCCAGTTATCGAAACGTTGTTAAAAGTCGCGCCAGTTCCAGATTGGGAAGAGCCGTTTATTGTAAAAGTGCAATTAAGAGGCGTTCCTGCTGGATAAAACAAAACAGTATACGTGCCAAGCGGAACTTTGCCTAATAAATACGGAAAAGTCGTGTTATGCTGCATCAAGAAATTATATGCAATCCCTGTAGCATTATTCGTAAACCGCAGGTTGTAGTTTGATGATTTCGTGTTGTATCCATTTACAGATGCATTTGTTTCGATATAAACAGGAGGCGTCGACACTGACGATATCGCCCAATAAAAAACACGTCTTTGTGAAATGGGCAGCAATCCTTGATATTGCGAGCCTCTACCAATCGATACATTGATATAAGACTTTTCTGGAAACGTTTGCAACGCAGAGGAACTGACAGTATAACTCCCATTGTCGGGCACTATATATGTTAAAGTGTTTATAGAAGTAGGCAAGCTTGGTTCATATGAACGGGTTAAACCTGAATAATATGAAATTTCAATTACAACAGTTTGGGAAGGATTGCTGGCGTCTGGAGTCCAATTTAATACCAAGTTGTTTAAATTAGAGATTTTGCCTTTGGGAAAATCAGAAACGTATCTTGCAATATTCGTTGGCATATAAATTAGCTGGGTTTGTGTATCACCAGGGTTATGCCCTGTTACCTTAACTGTCACATTAGTTCCTGCTAAAGCTTTTCCTTCTGACAACGTTGCAACCGAATCACTATATCCAAAACTAAACACGCTGTCAATTTTTGACAGCGATCTTGTATTTACATACACGCTGCTAACACTCGAATTATTATTTGTGATACTGTCTTTGAATCCAGCCATTGCGGATATTACGTAGTTGCTGTCAATCAAATTCATTACTTGTTTGGAATTGATCAAGACATAGTTATACACAGTTGCAGAATCCTCGGTCATCATACTTTGCCGTAACTGGTCCAACGTGGAATTTTGAAATAATTGGTTCTTGTTTTCAACCTTTGTGCAAGATAAAAAGACAAGAATTATAATCGACGTATTTATAGCTTTTGTCATAGTTATTTCTTTAATACAATTTTAATTAGGAACCAAGCAACCACAGCTCATTTGCACGTTTTGAATCGGTATGAAGTTGCTTACGTTTATTGAAGGTCTATGACCAACTCCTGAGCCTATGAATTGCAACCTTGGGAAAGCGGCTGTGGTTCCGCTCGGAGAAGTTATTTGTAAACAAATGTCAGTTCCATACGAAGTAAGTGCACAAGTGGAACATTGCATACCTGATATAGTAATTTCATATTCATACGCAGTATTGTCAGTAGGTAGCTCAGATTCTACCGCTATTGAGCTACCACCAGGAGTCGTTGACGAAACATTTTTTTCATCCAAGATATTCCTATAATTACCCCCTCTATAATATCGGACGACAAGATTTACTGTGTATCTGATCCGATTTGAACTATTCTTCGGATTGAAGCAATTGGTAAATATGTTACTTAGGTTAAAAGTGCAAGCTTCCGTAGGTGGCGGAGGTTGAATCCTTGGTCCGCAAGAGTTTATAAACAGACTTATAACAAGGAAAACGAAACAGTTTTCCTTCTTGAGCTTCCAGAATAATTTACCCATAGCGAGTTAGTTTATGAATTTAGAACTTATGGAAATCAAGTTCAACTACCTCGCCCCGTTAGAAAGGTACAAAATTGTATTTACTAGAAAAATCTTTTTTAGAGGTATTGAGTTCATTTTCTGAAGGTAACCGTGAGTTTCAGCTAGGTAGTTTAATTATTTTGCAGTCGCACATTCCCGTTGAATGGATGCATTACGGTGATCAGTACCGCGCTTGCTACGATTATTGCGTTTAATGGGGGTCGATGGTGTTGTTGGTGGTGGCAGGAGCTTATTGTGTGCCATTAATTGCGGGGAGTAAGACAGAACTGTTCCTGTAGTCGCAGCGAAATAGCATTAACAAAGAAAAGCAATCTGCTAAATTAAACACGCAAATTTCGAAATTCTTGTTCGATTTTCAATTGAGCGAACATTTGTTACCTCTTGCCTCTTGCCCTTTGCCCTTTGCCTCTTGCTCTTTAATCCTTAACTTCGACATCTAATCACTATAACTATGCCTTCAAAGAATTCACGCAGAAAATTCATCCAACAATTAAGCGGCACTGCGCTTTTGTTTGCAGCAGGTTCTACCCAAAGATTAGCAGCCGAGGAACAAATTGAATCCGTCATTCTTCAACACGAAAAAAAATACAGTCCGAATGATAAGATTCGTATTGGTACGATTGGAATGGGAATCATGGGCCATAATGATTCGGAAAGCGCATTGAAAGTTCCCGGTGTTGAGCTCGCAGCCGTCTGTGATCTGTATACGGGAAGATTAGATAGAGCAAAGGAAAAATTCGGTAATGAAATCATTTGTACAAGAGATTATAGGGAACTGTTGAACCGGAAAGATATTGATGCAGTGATCATCGCTACAAGTGATCATTATCATGCTCGCATTGCAACTGATGCATTGAAGGCAGGTAAGCATGTCTATTGTGAGAAACCAATGGTACATAAACTGAACGAAGGGTTGGGTGTGATCAATGCCTGGAAGCAATCTAAAAAAGCGATGCAGGTAGGAAGCCAACGCATTAGCGGCCTAGATCATGCAAAAGCAAGAGAACTATATCGTGCCGGTGAAATTGGTCAACTGAATTGTATCGAATCAACCAATGATCGTCAAAGTGCAATGGGTGCATGGCAATATACAATGCCAACGGATGGATCACCAGAGACAGTAGATTGGGATAGATATATAGCCGGCATGCCAAAAACACCGTACGATGCTAAGAAGTTTTTCTGGTGGAGAAACTATAAGGATTTTGGTACCGGTATGTCAGGCGATCTCTTTGTTCATCTTTTGACAGGAATACATTTTATTACCGATTCGAAAGGACCGCGAAAGATTTTTTCTTCAGGCCAGCTTTGTTACTGGAAAGATGGGCGCGATGTTCCTGATGTTATGACGGCGATACTTGAATATCCGGAAACTAAAGAACATTCGGCATTTCAGGTAATGCTCCGCGTGAACTTTGTTAGTGGTGGAGGAGAGAAAAGCAGCACAAAATTTATTGGAAGTGAAGGTACCATCGATGTAGGTTGGAACGGTATCACCGTCAATCATAGTTTGATGGCAAAGGCTCCGGGCATTGGTGGATGGGATTCATTAGACACTTATCCAAAAGCAATGCAGGAAACATTGAAACAACAATACGAGCAGAAATATTCTGCAGAAGATAAGAAGCGTCCGACAAAGCCGCCGATTAATTATCGTCCGCCGCAAGACTTCGATGAACATGTTGCTCACTTTTCAAATTTCTTTGATGGAGCAAGAAATGGCAAACCTGTTATTGAAGATCCGGAATTCGGATTCCGTGCTGCAGCACCTTGCTTAGCATGTAACGATAGTTATTTCCAAAAGAAAATTATTTATTGGGATCCGGTTGCGATGAAGGTGAAGTAGGCTGCGAGCTTTGAGCCATGAGCTTCGAGCTGCGAACTTCGAGCAAAAAGAAGTTTAATGCGTTAGTAAGTGCTAACGCATTTTTTTATTTTCTGCTCATGGCTCAAAGCTCGTAGCTCGAAGCTCATGGCTCGCAGCTTCTTCTTAATTTGCAGCATGTCCGAAAAGATATATTCCTACAAGCAGCTATTCGATTTCGCGAAGAGAGTTTTTGAAAAGATTGGTTGTTCAGAACAAGATTCGATCATTGCAAGTAAAGTGTTGTTGAGCGCTGATCTGCGTGGTATTGATTCGCATGGTATCGCGAGATTAAGCGGTTATGTAAGACTATGGGAAGTGAACCGCGTGAATGCAAAACCTAATATTCGAATCATTCATGAAAGTCCATCAACTGCTGTTGTTGATGGAGATGGTGGATTAGGTCTTGTTGTTGCACCTTATGCGATGCAGGTGGCAATTGACAAAGCAAAGAAAGCGGGTACAGGTTGGGTAAGTGTGCAGCATAGTAATCATTTTGGCATCGCGGGATATCATGCAATGATGGCGCTCGAACACGATATGATCGGTTGGGCGATGACGAATGCAAGTCCATTAGTAGCACCAACATTTTCTATAGAACGTTTACTTGGAACGAACCCAATTTGTGTTGTGATTCCTGCAGGCAAAGAACCTCCATTTGTTGCTGATCTTGCAACAACAACTGCAGCAAATGGAAAACTCGAGATCTTACAAAGAAAAAATCTAAATGCTCCAATGGGATGGGTTCAGGATAAGGATGGTAATCCATCATCCAATCCACATGAATTAAAAGCCGGCGGTGCATTATTGCCGCTGGGAGGAGATCGTGAGCATGGAAGTCATAAAGGCTACGCACTGGGAGCAATAGTCGATATTTTTTCTGCGGTACTAAGCGGCGCCAATTATGGTCCATGGGTTCCTCCATTTCCCGCATATGTCCCCATGCCTTCGGAACAACCGGGCAAGGGCATTGGTCATTTCTTTGGTGCAATGCGAATTGATGCATTCCGTCCTGCGAAAGACTTCAAACAACATATGGATAAATGGATCGGCCGCTTTCGTTCTGCCAAAACAATCAATGGAGAGGAACAGGTCCTCATTCCCGGCGATCCTGAAAGAGAGATGGAAGAGAACCGAATTAAATCGGGGATACCATTATTGCATGCGGTGGAAGAGGATCTTTTGTTTTTGGGAGAGAAGCTCGGCGTAAAGCTTTAAAACACTCGATATCTTCATTCGCGACTCGATCGGGAACAGCAATCAACAATCAACAAGGAAGGAAAAACATTCAATGATAAACAGGTCATTTGCAGTTTGGGGTCCAAACGCCGAACGCGAAACTCCAAACGCGTTCCCTTATCTTTGCGGCCTGAAAAAATAAGCACACATGTCTGAAGGGAAATTCAAGGTTTTAAAGTTTGGCGGTACTTCTGTTGGTCGTCCGGAAAGAATGCATTCTGTTGCCCAATTGATTACGAAGGATAAGGACGCGAAGATCGTTGTATTGAGCGCATTGAGCGGTACGACCAATGCATTGATATCGATCGGTGAGGCAATGGCCGCTGGTGACCGCAATCTTGCAAAACAAAATATTGATAAGCTGGAGGAGCATTATCACTCATTCATTCGTCAACTGGTAAAATCAGATGCTGCATACCAAAAAGCGAAGCAGATTATTGCTGAACATTTTGAATTCCTTAATATCATTCTCAAAATATCCTTCAGCGAGGCCTTGAATAAAGATATTCTTGCACAGGGCGAATTGCTTTCTACGAAATTATTTTCTGTTTTCCTGGAAGAAAAAGGAGTTGATCACGCATTGTTGCCCGCATTGGAATTCATGACCATTGATACTAATGACGAACCGCAATTGGGCAGTATTAAAGTAAAGCTTGCGCAAACGCTTAAGCAACATCCCGGAAAAAAATTATTCATTACACAAGGTTATATCTGTCGGAATTCGAGGGGAGAGGTTGATAATTTGAAAAGAGGGGGAAGTGATTATACCGCATCACTGGTTGCCGCTGCTATTAATGCAAGTGTTTGCGAAATATGGACGGATATTGACGGCATGCATAATAATGATCCGCGCATTGTAAATAAAACTATTCCTGTTGAACAATTAAGTTTCGAAGAAGCAGCAGAGCTTGCCTATTTCGGGGCGAAGATTTTGCATCCTGCATGTATCTGGCCGGCGCAACAGGAAAAAGTACCCGTGAGGTTGTTGAATACAATGCAACCCGAGGCTCCTGGTACAGTCATTCGCCAGGATGCCGGCAGTGTTGGAGTGAAAGCAATTGCTGCAAAAGATGGGATCTATGCGATCAATATCAAAAGCAGCCGGATGTTATTGGCCTATGGATTCTTAAGAAAGATCTTCGAAGTATTTGAAAAATACCGCACGCCAATCGATATGATCACCACATCCGAAGTCGCGGTATCAGTGACTATCGATAGCAATTCATTCCTGAAACAAATCGTAAAAGAGCTTGAACCCTTTGGTACGATTGGAGTGGAAGAGAACCTTACCATTATTTCTGTTGTGGGTAATGAGATTGCACAAACGCAGGATATTCTTCGTCGTTTGTTTGAGGCATTGTCACCGATTCCGGTTCGGATGGTGAGCTATGGTGGAAGCAAGCATAATGTTTCAATTCTGGTTCCATCGGCCTACAAGCAACAAACTCTACAACTGTTGAATACGGGACTGTTTGGGTTGTAACGACCAGGGATAAACCAATTCCGGCAATATCCAATTCAATACAAGCGGTACTTTGCTATTATGCGATTCTCCAGCGGTTCCCGCAGAGTCTCCCGCAACACGAACTCCGCATTGAATGCAACTTACGCGGGGACTCTGCGTTTCGCGATTAGCGAGAAGTTGTACGCAGCATATATATTGAGACAGTTTGCAAATAGTTTCAAACATTACGAAGCTCCTGCGTTATTGGATCCATACCCATCAGCCCTTCAGGCAGGCGCAGAGTCCCCCCGTAAGTTGCTGTAATTTGGAGTGCGTGCTGGGGGAGACTCTGCGGGGACCTTCAAGCAAGCATAATGTTTCAATTCTGGTTCCATCGGCCTACAAGCAACAAACTCTACAACTGTTGAATACGGGACTGTTTGGGTTGTAATTATTTGACCAGTTCTGGAAGTATCCAGTTCAATGCAAGCGGCACTTCACATATTATGCGATTCTCCAGCGGTTACCGCAGAGTCTCCCGCAGCATGGACTCTGAATCAGATGCATCTTACGCGGGGACTCTGCGTTTCGCGATTAGCGAGGAGGTGTACGCAGCATATACAATAAGACAAACTGTAAGTGGTTTTCAATATCAAATGATTCCTGCATTGTTGGATTCGTACTCTTCAGCCCTGCGGGCAAACGCAGAGTCCCCCCGAAAGATGCGTCTAATTTGGAGTGCGTGCTGGGGGAGACTCTGCGGGAACCCTCACAATCTCCGGCAATATCCAATTCAACGCCAGCGGCACTTCACTATTATGCGATTCTCCTTCGAATTCCTTATAAACAAAATTCAGATTTGGATAAGCTCTTGAATCAAGATGCGTTTTCATCTTCCTCGCTCCATTCAGGATCTTATTCATAGTTTCCTTGCTTCCGGCGCATAGATACAATGTAGCTTTTTGTTTATCCTTATTCTCGAAATAACATTTTTCAAATTCATAAATATTCGAATAGTTAATCCACAATGCGGGACTCAGGCTCACATGATTCACAAATACCGGATCTTTTTTGAATAATGCGTAGAAAGCAAATAAGCCACCCAATGAATGACCGACCCAGGAGCGCTTACCATTGCATCGGTATTTAGCCTCGATCATGGGGATCAATTCATCCCTTAGAAATTGATAGAATTCGTCACAGTGGCCGAAAACTTTATCGTCACTGATCAACGAATCTTTTTCATTTTTTATAAATGGAGTGATCAGGTCTCTTCTTCGCAATTCACGATAATTCCGGAAATGTCCGATGCCAATGGAAATTGCGTTTAGTGATTTTCCTTCTTTTCGGAAATTCGAGAGAGCCGTCCTGAATGCCTTACCTGACTTGAGATTTGCATCCATATAATATATGGTATGGTAAGAGCTGTCAGATTTTTCGTAATTGTCAGGAAGCGAGATATAAATATCAAAACTATCTCCAACAGCCTTTGAATGAAAGGTGAAATGAAAGGTTTTGCTGTCAATAAGCTCCTGTCTTAACTTACCTGCGCATTGAATAAAAATGAAGAGGAAAAAGCCAGGTACGGCGGGAATTAATCGTTTCAATTGATTAAGAAAGTTATAGGTTCAGGTTTATCCTTTCCTCCCCGGTTAGAACATGAGATACAATTTTAATATTTTCCTGAGAGAAGTGAGTGCATATCATCCTTAAATCTCCCCATTCACAAAGATTTCGTCCCTGCACGTGCGGGACAAAACAATCATCGGATCCCATCTCATCCCTACACAATGCATTTCGTCCCCAAACCTTCATCCCGCCACATAACCCACTCATCTCAACCCTATTAGTTGCAATTGCTTAATCGGCGGGATAGTTTTGTTTCTATGAAAATGCGAATAGAAAAATTGAGGTTTTATTTAATGATCGGGGCAATCTTCCTTTCAGTTGGGCTCTACGCCCAGACCACCGTTTCGGGGATTATCAGGACTGAATCCAGGGAGCCACTTGCAGGCGCAAGTATAAGTTTGGAAGAGAGCTATGATGGAGCTACTTCACTTCCCGACGGTAGGTTTTCCTTTGTTACCTCAGATAAGGGCAAAAAGAAATTGATTGTGACTTTCATGGGATATAAAGACCAGGAACAAATCGTCAACCTGGATTCTGCGCAGATAGTAGTAGATCTTGTATTGTATGAAGCAGTAACTGAATTGAAACTCGTTACTATTACGGCTGGTAGTTTCGAGGCGAGCGATAAGAAAAGGGGCACTATTTTAAAACCCCTGGATATTGTGACAACCGCCGGCGCTCACGCGGATATGGTGGCAGCTTTGAAAACATTGCCCGGTATCCAGCAGGTGAATGAGTCTAATGGCCTGTTTGTTCGCGGTGGCACCGGTGCGGAGACAAGGGTCTTTATTGATGGAATGCGAATCAACAATCCGTTTTATAGCGCCGTGCCCGATATCGGTCAGCGTGCGAGATTCTCTCCACTATTGTTTAAGGGGACAATTTTCAGCGCAGGTGGTTATTCTGCACAGTACGGCGATGCATTATCATCTGCATTAATCCTCGAAACGAGAGACCTTCCAAGCAGGACGGAATCAAATTTTCTCATTTCTACTGCTCAATTAAGTGCTACAAGATTTCATTTATGCAAATCAGGAAAAGAAAGCATTGGCATAACGGTGAACTACAACAATCTTACTCCATATTATGAAGTTGTACCACCGCGAGTTAATTATACCAAACCTTTTGAATCGTTAAACAGTGATTTTAACTGGAGAAAAAAACTTGGTACCAGTGGAATGTTTAAATTCTTTGGTTACTTGAATAAGAGTGAAGTTGGGCTGTCGACACCCGCTATTAGTTATCCCGGACTAAATGAATTGTTCAGCATAAAGAATAAGAATGCACTGGCAATAGCAAGCTTTCAGAATAACTTGTTTCCAGGATGGAAGATCTTTGTCGGCGCTTCATATAGTCTAAATAAGGACGATATTGAAATAGCTGTTTCAGGTAAGGATACTGTGTTGAATAGATTTTCTCCGCTGATCCAAAATAATACTGTACAGGCGCGAACAACATTAACTGGAAAACTTGGAGGCCATTCAAAGATCTATTTTGGATCCGAGTATTATATGATTGTTGATAAGATTTTCGCGGCAGATAGTATTCCTCATTTAAAACTTATTGATCACATTTGGTCACCTTATGTTGAAACTGAAATATACCTGAGCGATAAATTTGTTGCCCGCATTGGATTTCGATATGAGCATTCTTCCTTGGTTAATCAAGGGAATATTGCCCCGCGAGTTTCCATTGCTTATAAATTAAAAGGCAATAGTCAGTTTTCATTTGCATACGGCGATTTCTATCAAAGACAGGATTCCCGCTACCTGTTCAGGAATAATTATCTCGACTATTCAAAGGCAACGCACTACATATTCAATTTCCAAAAGATCAAAGATGACAGGACTTTTCGGGTGGAACTCTTTTATAAGGAGTACAAACAATTATTGGTAATACGAAATCAGGATCCATCTAGCCTGGATAATACTGGTGATGGTTATGCAAAAGGTATCGATGTATTCTGGCGCGATCGCAGCAGTATTAAAGACATTGACTATTGGATTTCTTATTCATGGATCGACTCCAGAAGAAAGTACATGGACTATCCCCTGAAAGTACAACCAAATTTTGTAGCTGAACATGTTGCAACTCTTGTGTTAAAAAAATTCTTCTCAAAAATCTCGACAAGCTTTGGCGCAACTTATACTTATGGAAGCGGCCGTCCTTACTATAATCCGAATCGCAGTCCAAAGGAATTTATGGTTGACCGTACGATCGATTTTCATTCAGTTGGTCTTTCCGCCAACTATCTAACCATGATTGGTAAGGCAAACACGGTGTTTATGATCAACGTATCGAATGTGTTAGGCAATCACCAGGTTTATGGTTACAATTTCAGTTCAGTTAAAAATGACCAGGGCGTGCACACAGGCCAGGCAATTCTTCCTCCCGCAAAGCGATTTATTTTCCTGGCCGTCTATATGAGTCTTGGCGTGGATAGAAGAAAAGATATCATCGACAATTAATTCTTAATTCTAAAATAACAAACATGAAAAAGCTATTTATTCTTTCGGCATTTACTTTCTTAGTAATGAACATTTGCTTTTCGCAAGGGAATGCAGTTAATTCAAAATTTGAAAAAGCAATTTTAGATAACCTCAGGGTTCTGGACACAGCAAGATCGCCCGGAACATTGGTTTCATTGGCGAATAGTTTTGACCGTATAGCAAATGCAGAAAAAAAGGAATGGCTGCCTTATTATTACGCAGCGTACTGCTATACGATGCTTGCATTGAATTCACCGGACGTAAATCAAATAGACCCGCTTGCTGATAAAGCAGAATCCTATCTTCAAAAAGCAGATGGATTGCAGGCTAAGAATTCTGAGATTTCCTGCTTGTATGGTATGATCACCGCGGCAAGGATCACAGTAGATCCCATGAATCGTTGGCAAACTATGTCCGTTGATCTTGAAACTTATCTGTCCAAGTCCAAAACTGAGGATCCCAATAACCCGCGTCCTTATTTGCTTGAAGCAAACACAAGACTTCGAACACCGGAATCGATGGGTGGTGGAAAATCAGTTGCAAAGCCAATTTTTGAGGAAGCGATAAAGAAGTACGATACGTTCAAGCCAGAAACTGCACTATATCCGAATTGGGGAAAGGAAAATGCAGTGGGGGTGTTGAAGTCCCTATAACTAAGGGTTTTCAACCCTCAGTTACAAACCATATTCGTAATTTGAAACATGAAACAACGACGATAGATGTCCGCGATAGGAAATTTGCTTGATCAACCATTTCCCATTAACATCAGAACAGCGAGAAGATTCGTTGTTGCCGGGTGTTTCGGGTTGTTCATTTCCCTATTCCTGCTCGTATTCAAGCCTTTTCAATTGGATAATCTGGAACCCGGATGGTTTTTATTCTGTTGCATAATGTACGGTGTAATGACTTCTTCATGCATCATCATTATGGTCGTCCTGGTTCCTCTTTTTTTTCCAGATTTTTTCAAAGAAGAAAAGTGGACGGTTAGAAGAGAAATAATTTTTACGACTTGCATTTTATTTTTTATCGGACTCGTAAATTTCGTGCTTTCGCATTTCCTTGTTGAAACTCCTTTAAGCTGGAGAAATATTTTTTGGTTCCAGTTTATTACAGTTGCTATCGGTATTACGCCAATTGTGATTTTTATTTTGATCCAGCAAAACCAGCAATTAAAGAAATACTCCACTGAAGCAGCTTCTCTTCAAAGTAAGATCGCCGAAATGAATAAAACGGAATTCAATAAACATCCGCTGCCCGAAAAACTCAAGGATGCCGACCGCGTTATGATCAAAGGAGATTATCAGAAAGAGAAAGTAGATGTGAAAGCAAATAACTTGCTATATGTTACGTCCGCAAACAATTATGTAAAAGTGTACTATTTCGAAAATGACAAGGTGGTTTACTCCATATTGCGTATCACAATGAAAAGGGTAGAAGATGCGCTTGATCCTTTTCCAAATTTTTTCCGCTGCCATCGTGCCTTCCTGATAAATCTTTATCGCGTAAAGGAAGTAATTGGTAATGCGCAGGGGTATAAGATTAAGCTTGATGAAGTGGAAGAGTTGATTCCCGTCTCCAGGAATTTGAATTCAGAATTTTCGGATAAAGTTCTTTCGAGAAGAGGTTGATTGGTTATTAGTTATTAGTTGATTCCACGATGTCCCCGCAGAGTCTCCCCCAACACGCACTTCGAATTGTCAGGAACTTACGGGGGGACTCTGCGCCTGCCCGCAGGGCTGACGAGTACGAATCCAACAATGCAGGAATCATGTGACGTTTGAAACCACTTACAGATTGTCTCATTGCAAATGCTGCATACAACTCTTCGCTAATCGCGAAAACGCAGAGTCCCCCCGTAAGTTGCATCTAATTTGGAGTTCCTGTTGGGGGAGACTCTGCGAGGACAGTTAGGGTAGATTGGTTATTAGTTATTAGTTGATTACGATTGATACTCGTCTTTCCCTTACTTAATCCAGTTATTCTTCTTCATCCACTCGACAACATGATCCATCCATTTCTCATTACTTGTTGGATTATTCATTCCATATCCACGCTGTCCCCGCAGAGTCTCCCCCAACACGCACTTCGAATTATCAGGAACTTACGGGGGGACTCTGCGCCTGCCCGCAGGGCTGACGATTACGAATCCAACAATGCAGGTATCATGTGACGTTTGAAACCACTTACAGATTGTCTCATTGCAAATGCTGCATACAATTCTTCGCTAATCGTGAAAACGCAGAGTCCCCCCGTAAGTTGCATCTAATTTGGAGTTCCTGTTGGGGGAGACTCTGCGAGGACAGTTAGGGTAGATTGGTTATTAGTTATTAGTTGATTAGGATTGAATACCCGTCTTTCCTAATCAACCAATCAACTAATCAACCTTACTTAACCCAGTTATTCTTCTTCATCCACTCGACAACATGATCCATCCATTTCTCATTACTTGTTGGATTATTCATTCCATATCCACGCTGTCCCCGCAGAGTCTCCCCCAACACGCACTTCGAATTATCAGGAACTTACGGGGGGACTCTGCGCCTGCCCGCAGGGCTGACGATTACGAATCCAACAATGCAGGAATCATGTGACGTTTGAAACCACTTACAGATTGTCTCATTGCAAATGCTGCATACAACTCTTCGCTAATCGCGAAAACGCAGAGTCCCCCCGTAAGTTGCATCTAATTTGGAGTTCCTGTTGGGGGAGACTCTGCGAGGACAGTTAGGGTAGATTGGTTATTAGTTATTAGTTGATTAGGATTGAATACCCGTCTTTCCTAATCAACCAATCAACTAATCAACCTTACTTAACCCAGTTATTCTTCTTCATCCACTCGACAACATGATCCATCCATTTCTCATTACTTGTTGGATTATTCATTCCATATCCACGATGTCCCCGCAGAGTCTCCCCCAACACGCACTTCGAATTGTCAGGAACTTACGGGGGGACTCTGCGCCTGCCCGCAGGGCTGACGAGTACGAATCCAACAATGCAGGAATCATGTGACGTTTGAAACCACTTACAGATTGTCTCATTGCAAATGCTGCATACAACTCTTCGCTAATCGCGAAAACGCAGAGTCCCCCCGTAAGTTGCATCTAATTTGGAGTTCCTGTTGGGGGAGACTCTGCGAGGACAGTTAGGGTAGATTGGTTATTAGTTATTAGTTGATTAGGATTGAATACCCGTCTTTCCTAATCAACCAATCAACTAATCAACCTTACTTAACCCAGTTATTCTTCTTCATCCACTCGACAACATGATCCATCCATTTCTCATTACTTGTTGGATTATTCATTCCATATCCACGATGTCCCCGCAGAGTCTCCCCCAACACGCACTTCGAATTGTCAGGAACTTACGGGGGGACTCTGCGCCTGCCCGCAGGGCTGACGAGTACGAATCCAACAATGCAGGAATCATGTGACGTTTGAAACCACTTACAGATTGTCTCATTGCAAATGCTGCATACAACTCTTCGCTAATCGCGAAAACGCAGAGTCCCCCCGTAAGTTGCATCTAATTTGGAGTTCCTGTTGGGGGAGACTCTGCGAGGACAGTTAGGGTAGATTGGTTATTAGTTATTAGTTGATTAGGATTGAATACTCGTCTTTCCCTTACTTAATCCATTTATTCTTCTTCATCCACTCGGCAACATGATCCATCCATTTCTCATTACTTGTTGGATTATTCATCCCATATCCATGTCCACCTTTATCATACAGATAAATTCCATTCCTGACCTTATTCTTTTGCAGTGCTTCCTGAAAGCGAGTAGCGTTTGCAACTTTCACCACATCATCGTCTTTCGAGTGAATCAAAAATGTTGGAGGAGTTTTCGAATTTACCTGTAACTCGTTGCTGTATTCTTTGATCTTTTCTTTTGAAGGATTTTTTCCGATCAATTGATCACGCGAGCCCATATGACCAACAGTATCGATGAAACTGATGACGGGATAAACGAGTATCATGAAATCCGGGCGAAGACTTGTTTTTTTCGGGTTTGTGATATAGGATTTTTGAAAATGCGTACCGGCAGTTGAAGCCAGATGTCCACCCGCGGAGAACCCCATGATCCCGATCTGATTCTTATTGATCTTCCACTGACCTGCATTTTCTCTTACAAATTGAATAGCGCGCTGCGCATCTTGCAAAGGACCGATCTCCTTATTCTTCATTGTTGAATCATAGGGTATGCGATATTTCACTACAAATGCGGTTATTCCTATTTTATTAAATTCCCTGGCTACATCTGCTCCCTCATGACCGGCAGCAACGACCCAGTATCCGCCTCCGGGATAGATGATAACAGCAGTACCATTGGCTTTTTCTTTCGGTGGAAGGTAAACAGTTATTGTGGGGCGGCTTACCCGCTGAATGATTATATATCCATTGGTATTTTCTACTAATTCCTGATCCGGATATGGCTTGGAGTTAGGAATATTGTCTTTGTATAATGGCAATACGGTTTGCGCTGTTGCAAGCTGGGTGGTGAGAAGGCTCATAAAATACAAGAATAGTTTCATGAGTTGGTTTGAAGCAAATCTAATGGATTCTTTTCAGGGCAAGGTTGGCTTCCCTTGAAGGGGTGAAACCAAACCTTATCTTGCCCCAGAAATAACCGAAACGAAAATTGCGATTGAAGTAAGCAGAGCCGCTGAATTTACCTGGGAAGCAAGTGCAAAGGAAATGTTGAAATATTATGATAAGATGCTGTAGATTTTCTATTTCTCCGATTTCGCGAGAGTTGTTCCGCCCCTTCGGGGCGGGATCAAATTGGGGGATTCCGAGTGCTACCAAGCTTCAGTCCCTTCGGGACTGGTTCTTGCGCATCACGTTTAAAAACTCAACAAAATAAAAAAGCACAAAGATTATACGTTGAGTAATAATTTTTGTGCTTCAAAAACGATGTGTCGATGGAATCGTGTATTTGTTCTTTCGACTCCCGACTCTTGACTATATGACTATCATAGCGTCTCCATAACTAAAGAACCGATACTTGTCCTTGATCGCTTTCTTATATGCTTCCATTGCAAGATCATAACCTGCAAATGCGCATACCATGATCAGGAGACTGGTCTTCGGTAAATGAAGATTGGTGATCAATGAATCGGCAATATTGAAATTGTATGGAGGGTGAATGAAAATATTCGTCCAGCCTTCTGAAGGTTTCAATAATTTCTCCGCGGTATAAGATGATTCAAGCGCACGCATGGTAGTTGTACCTACGGAACAGATACGATGTCCACCCTGAATAGCTTTGTTTACGATCTTACAGGCAGCATCTTCGATGCGGTAATATTCTGCATCCATTTTATGCTTGCTCAGGTCTTCAACTTCGATCGGGCGGAATGTTCCGAGACCTGTATGTAAGGTTACTTCGGCAAAACGAATTCCTTTGATCTCCAGACGCTTGATTAGTTCAATGCTGAAATGAAGTCCGGCAGTGGGAGCTGCAACGGCGCCTTCATGTTTCGCATATACGGTCTGGTATCTTTCCTTATCCTCTTCCTCTGGCTTGCGCTTGATATATTTTGGAAGCGGGGTTTCACCCAGGATTTCAAGCATCTGGCGGAATTCGTCATCGGTTCCGTCCCAAAGGAAACGGATGGTTCGGCCGCGGCTGGTGGTATTGTCGATCACTTCGGCAACCAGCTCATCGGTTTCTCCAAAATATAATTTATTACCTACGCGGATCTTCCGGGCCGGATCAACGATCACGTCCCAAAGGCGGTTGGGTTTATTAAGTTCGCGGAGAAGGAAGACTTCAATCTTGGCCCCGGTCTTTTCTTTTCGGCCATACATGCGGGCAGGGAAAACCTTGGTGTTGTTCACCACAAAAACATCCTTGTCATCAAAATATTCCATGATATCACGGAAATGTTTGTTTTCAATCTGGCCGGTATGGCGGTGGACAACCATCATTCTGGCGTCTTCTCTTTTTTTCGCAGGGTGCTGAGCAATAAGATTTAAGGGAAGGTCAAAACGGAATTGGGATAACTTCATGTAGCTACTATTTTTTAATCCAGGCCACATGATAATAAACGGGTGGAAGAACGGGGTACATCGGGGGTCCGATATAAACGAGGTCTTACGGCACCAGGTTTAATATCACTAGGGCTTATTTATTAAGCGGGCAAAGGTAATGCGGAAAAGACCAAAACACAAATCTAAAATTGGAACCACGGCGTTTGGGGTTTGGAGTTTGGAGTTTGGCGTTGAATTCCCGACGGGGTAAGTAGCCGGTTTCAAGAAGGAAAATCCGCAAACAAAAGGGTAATTTACAGCGCGGGTTCCCAACGCCAAACACCAAACTCCAAACCCCAAACGCTTCGCCGCTTTTATGAAAACTAAAACACAAATAATTTTATGATTTCGGCGGTTTTTCTCATCTTGTTAGAACCCCGAAACTTATAGATTTAACCCGATTATGAGAAGAATTATCCTGCTTACCTGGTCGCTGGTCTTACTGGCGATTCCTGTTTTAGCTCAGCAAAAAACTCAGCAAAAAAAATCAGTTACAAAGAAACCGGTTACTGAAAACAAAGTTTCTGAAAACTCCATGCGCAAATACCCGAGCCTCCTTTGGGAAATTAGCGGCAATGGTTTAAAAAAACCATCTTATCTCTTCGGCACCATGCATGTGAGTGATAAGCTGGCATTTCATCTTGGCGATTCTTTCTACAATGCCATCAAGAGTTCAGATGTTGTTGCTCTCGAAACAAATCCTGAAACCTGGCAACAGGATTATAGCGAATCAGTTTTCTTTAGAAGGGGTAGTCGCAGCCGGTACATGGACCTCTCTGCTGAAAGTTTTGGTTACCTGAATGACATGATGCGCATCACTTCATTTGCAATCGATGATTACCAGGAAGCGATTAAAGCAATGCTTGCAGTTGAGCCTTCAATGATCAACGGAATGCTTTATCGAACCTATGGAACGCAGATGGACGATTTCGAGGAAGATACTTTTCTCGACATGTATATTTTCCAGGCTGGTAAAAAATTAGGAAAGCGACTGGCCGGAGTTGAAAATTTCCAGGAAAGCGAAAAATTGGTAATGGAAGCTTATCGCGATATGATGCGCGACAGAAACAAGAAAAGAAAAAGCTTCGACTTTGAAGGCATGCTGGGTAATCCGAAAAAATTGGAGGATGCGTATCGCAAAGGCGATCTCGATCTGCTGGATTCATTAGAAACGTTGACAGTTTTCTCCGATGCATTCCAGGAAAAATTTTTATACAAGCGAAATGAGATCCAGGCTAATTCTATTGATTCGATAATAAAGAAATCAACACTATTTGTTGGAGTTGGTGCAGCACACCTTCCGGGTAAGCGGGGCGTAATTGAAATGCTCCGCCGTATGGGTTATACTATGAGGCCGGTGAAAATGGATGAGCGCAGCAGTGTGCAAAAAGAAGCAATCGACAAATTGAGAAGCAAAAGCGTTTTTGAGCAGCAATCTTCAGATGATAGTTTTTATAAAGTAGCCATACCCGGAAAAAAATTCTTTCGATTTACCGAATGGGGTGGAATGGATGTGGTCCAATACGCAGACCTGGTGAATGGAGCATATTACATGGTGACAAGAGTTAAAACAAACAGTTATTCATGGGGACATTCGACCGATTTGGTTCATAAAAAGATCGACAGCCTGCTTTATGAGAATATTCCTGGAAAGATCCTGAAGAAAACTCCGATCACCCGCAACGGGTATAAGGGTTGGGAGATACTTAATCGTACAAGAAGAGGAGACTATCAACGTTACAATATTTTCATCACTCCCTTTGAAGTGATCAGCTTTAAGATGAGTGGGAATGGAGATTATATCAACAGTGGAGATGAAGCCCAACAATTCTTTTCTTCCATTCAATTGAAAGATTATCCTGCCAAAGAATGGATCAGTTTTCAGCCAAAATTTGGTGGATTCACGGCCCGGTTCCCACATGAACCTTCTTTATTGAAGGATGAGAATTATGGTACAGATCGCCTAGAATATGCTGCCCAGGATGCCGTGGATGGAAACAGTTACCTGGTGATGAAAACAAACTTTCACAATTATTCATTTGTGGAAGAAGACAGTTTTGAATTGAACCTGATGGAAGAAAGCTATGCTTTCTCCCCGTTCATTGAAAAACAATTGTCGCGAAAATTCTTTGTCCAGAACGGATATCCGGCGCTTGAAGCAACGTATAAACACAATGACGGCAGCTTCAGCTCTGTGAAGTACATCATTCGCGGCGCAATGTATTATTTAGCTATTGCGCGATACAAAAAGGAGAATGAAAACAGCCAGCGATTCCTGAAATCATTTGCGATCACGCCATTTATCTATCCGGAAATGGTGCTGAGAAAAGATACCAGCATTAAATTTTCTGTTTATTCCCCGTTCTTTCCTGATGATAAAAAGAAGAAAAATGAATTGGATGAACTGGAAGAGCTCTATAACATGTCGACGGGCGATGACGATGATGAATACGATTACAGGGACGCGTTCGGACAGTTTAAAACCAGCATCATTGGAAATGATACACTGGGTGAAAAAATAGTAGTTGTTTATTTAAATACACCGCAATATTCTTATGAAAAAGATACCAGCTCTTTCTGGAAAAAATCATGGGGTGAATTTGATGAGGATAGTACCTACATCTACAAGGTAGATAAGCGTTACGTTCTCCCTAATGGCGCAAGATACAGGGAGATGGAATTTACAGATACAGGAAGCAGCCGCCTGGTCATTTCAAAAATGATCTATAAGAACGGTCACCTGTTCAGCTTGACTGCATTGACAGATACCTCTTCGAAGCGGAGTCCATTTATTGAGAAATTCTTTGCAAGCTTTACTCCGGTTGATACATTAAAAGGTCAATCCCTTCATGTTCGCAAGTCAGAACAATTCTTCAAGGATTTTTTCAGTACGGATAGTGCGGTGGCAAGGAAAGCCAGGCGATCAATGCATCAAATCGATTTCGATTCGCTTGATGTACCCCTGCTTAAAGACGCGATCAATCGATTGAATTGGGATCACCGGAGTTACCTGCAGATGAAGAAACAATTCATTGCTGGTCTTGGTGAGATAAGAGATTCTACTACCGTCGAATTTTTGAAGAAGCTATATTTTAAGGTAAAAGATACTTCTGAACTTCAGAATACGATCCTCGATGCATTAATTGATCAACAATCCAAAATTGGATTTGCGGCCTTCAAAGAATTAATACTCCAGGAGCCCCCGATTATTGACGAAGATTATGACTATGGACGTCGCTATAGAACTTATTCGCGCATACCACGGGTATACCTGGACGATGATGGTGGCGGTGGTTATACCGGCATGTGGCCGATCATGTACGATACTTTATCACTCACAAAAACGATATTCCCTGATTTTCTTCAGTTGATGAATGTAGACGATTACAAAGAAGGAGTGATGAATTTGTTGACTGCTTTAGTTGACAGCGGTTATTTGAAAGCAAGCGACTACGAATCCTATTTTAGTAAGTTTTACCTCGAAGCAAAGCAATTGCTCAAGAAGCAGGTGGCAAAGGAAGAGAAAGACAATATTGAGAAAGCAAGTAGCAAAAAAGACAAATCAAGTGAGTATTCACCACTTGAAGTTGTGGATGTGAATGCTGGTGCTGAAATGGAATCCGGCAATGAAGACCTGGAAAGATATTCCGTGCTCCTGTTGCCATTTTATGAAAAGAACCAGGGAGTGGTTGACTTCTTCCAGCAAATATTGAAGACAAAAGACAGGCAATTATTGTATAACACGTTCGTCCTGCTTTTAAGGAATAAGAAACCGGTTCCTGATTCATTATACATGAAATTTGCGAAGCTGGATGAATATCGTTCGAAGCTGTATGAAGATCTCAAAAGGATAAAGCAACTGGATAAGTTCCCCGCGGTTTATAAAAATCAACACGATATTGCAAAAAGCATACTTATTTCGAGTATGGACAGGTACGACCGTGTGGATACTATCGCGTTTGTAGATAAGTTACCTGTAAGCTACAAGGGCAGGAAGGGATATGTATATTTCTTCAAGTACAAACAAATGAGAGATGATGCGTATTGGCAACTGGCATCTGTGGGTATGCAACCGGAAAACCTGAAGGAAGTAGATACTGACGATGACGAATTCACAACACGTGCCGATCGAAAACTCGAAGCTGGTAAGCCCGTAAAGGAACAATTGGATAAAATGTTGAATGAAATGCTTCATTCAAAACACACAAGCGCATCGATCTTCTATGAAGCGCGCTCGCTTGGTATTTATAAGACTTATCTTTCGGAGATGGTTAAGCGGGGACGGTACCGGGATTGACAGGGTTGACAGGGTTGACAGGGTTGACAGGGTTGACAGGGTTGACAGGGTTGACAGGGTTGACAGGGTTGATTGGGTTGGCAAGTTATACCTTTCCGGGAATGGAAGCAATCAACTTTTGTGTGTATGGATTCTTAGGATGATGATAGACTTCTTCTGCAGTACCACTTTCAATAATCTTTCCCTGGTTCATCACCATTATTCGGTCGCTGATATAATGAACGACTGATAGATCATGGGAGATGAATACCACGGTGAAACCAAATTCTTTTTTCAAATCATTTAGAAGATTTAATACCTGTGCCTGCACGCTTACATCGAGCGCCGAGACTGATTCATCACAAACAAGAAAGCCCGGATTAAGTGCAAGTGCTCTCGCGATAACAATTCTTTGTCTTTGCCCACCTGAGAATTCATGAGGATAATTATTCAAGTGTTCCGGCTTAAGACTAACTTTTTCCAGTAGCTCGACAACTTTATCTTTTCGTTGTCTTTCATTCCGTACAATTCCATGCACTTTCAATGGTTCTGCAATTGCTGAACCGATTGTCAGCCGGGGATTAAGTGAGGAATAGGGATCCTGGAAAATGATCTGGATATCTCTTCTTAATTTCTTCAGTTCATTTCGAGATAGTGAAGTCAGTTCTGAATTCTTATAAAATATCTTTCCCCCGGTGGGCGCCAGCAAGCGAAGCAATGCCCTGCCTAAAGTTGTTTTTCCGCAACCAGATTCCCCAACCAATCCCAATGTTTCTCCCTGTATCACTTCGAAGCTCACATCGTCAACAGCCTTTATAAATTCTTTTGGTTTACCAAGCAATGTTTTGAATTTGGGAAACCAGACTTTTAAATTTTCAACCTTGATTAATGGGGTTTGTGAAGATCCCTTTCTAACTGATTCTGATTTTGATTGCGTTTCTGCGATCCTGTTTTCAAGGAAATCACTCACAACAGGTAACCTTTCTCCTTTTTCGTGTAGAATGGGCCTGCAAGCCAGTAATCCTTTTGTATATGGATGTTGAGGTTTTTCGAAAATTTGTTTTGTTGTTCCTGTCTCAACGATCTCACCTTTGTACATCACAACTGCTTTGTCAGCAATTTCAGCAACCACACCAAGATCATGGGTTATAAAGATTACACCCATTTGTTCTTCCCTTTGAAGGTCTTTTATTAATTGCAGGATTGTTTTTTGTACAGTAACATCTAAAGCTGTTGTGGGTTCATCGCAAATTAACAATGAAGGTTGGCAACTCATGGCCATCGCGATCATTACTCTCTGTTTTTGCCCACCGCTCAATTGGTGAGGATAACGATTGAAGAGATGTTGCGGCTCTGGCAACCTGACCTTCTGAAATAATTCTAAAGTCTTTTGTTTGGCTTCTTTTGTCGAAACATGTTGATGCAAGCGGATCGCTTCCATCACCTGGTCTCCGCAAGTAAATACGGGATTTAAGGAGGTCATGGGTTCCTGGAAGATCATTCCAATCTCATTCCCCCGAATTGATCTCAAATCATGATCAGGAATAGAGAGTAAGTCCAGGCTTTCAACGCCATCTTTAGAAAATAAGATCTGTCCTTTCTTGTACCGGGCAGTTTTGGATGGCAGCAATCTTAGGATTGATAATGCCGTAACTGATTTACCAGAACCAGATTCACCCACAATGGCGACAATCTCTCCACGATTTATTTCAAGTGAGATATGTCTGATGGCAGAATGAATACCGGTTTCAGTATTGAAATCAACCTGGAGGTCCTGTATTTGCAAAAGCGTTTGCATTGGAGCTATTGGCAGGGAGTAAATTTAACTTCGATTGAATTTGATTTATCGGGCATTGGTCTTGTTCGCGGGCAGGTATTGCAACCTTGTGGCGGGTTATTATCCAGCACATCAAAATAGAATTCTTTTCCCTGTGGTAATGTATCGGTAATATCACAATAATTGCTTACAGCAAATACATTGTTGTAGGTGACGCCGGATTCATGATCAAACCAGACTGCGGTTACTTTGCCGGAGCCAATATTGCCCTGGATAACCTGGATCACGTATTCGCGACAAGTCGATTTTACCACCAGCTTGCCTTTTGCGCATTTGGATTCAGGTTGCGGATCAATTGGTGGATCATCTTCCGCACCCTTTCCGCAGGCAATCAAAATCACCAGGAAGAATATATTTATAAGGTATCTGGATCGCATACTAAAATCTAAGGTGCCTCACCGTTAGGCCGTCATTAATTAATTGTTTTAATGAATCGATACCAATTCTGATATGTCGTTCAACAAATTCCTCAGTAATCTTCTTATCACTTTCTTCCGTTTTAACTCCCTCGGGAATCATGGGTTGATCGCTTACCAGTAATAAAGCGCCTGTTGGGATCTTGTTGTAAAAACCGACGGTAAAAATCGTTGCAGTTTCCATATCGATCGCATAGGCTCTAATCTCCTGCAAATACTCTTTGAATTCTTCATCGTGTTCCCAAACTCTTCGGTTGGTGGTGTACACTGTTCCGGTCCAGTAATCGACACCATGATCGCGAATGGTTGTTGAAATTGCTTTTTGCAAGGCGAATGAAGGCAGGGCTGGAACTTCAGGTGGGAAATAGTCATTGGAAGTACCTTCTCCGCGAATTGCTGCAATCGGAATGATCAGGTCACCTAGCTTATTCCTTTTTTTTAATCCGCCACATTTACCAAGAAACAAGACGGCTTTTGGTTCAATGGCGGTTAACAGGTCCATTACTGTAGCGGCAGTAGGACTACCCATTCCGAAATTAATAATTGAAATATCATCTGCGGTTGCGCAAAGCATCGGTTTGTCAAGGCCCACCATCGGTACTCCATGCCATTCTGCGAACATTTTTACATAGTTGCTGAAATTGGTAAGAAGCAGGTATTTTCCGAAATTCTCCAGTTTTTCACCAGTATATCGCGGCAGCCAGTTTTTTACTATTTCTTCCTTGCTCTTCATTCGATTTTGATGATTGATTAGGTAAATTTAGTTATTTCGCAGCGTTCAATGCTAACGATAGAATATCCGAAAAATGATTTCCG
The DNA here is from genome assembly GCA_963728145.1 of uncultured Chitinophagaceae bacterium. Classification (GTDB taxonomy): domain Bacteria; phylum Bacteroidota; class Bacteroidia; order Chitinophagales; family Chitinophagaceae; genus CAVSJA01. The sequence continues at coordinate 1,058,288 of CAVSJA010000002.1, forward strand.
TTTCAAGCGGGAAGCAGGAAAAGAATTCATTTTTGATGAATTGCGTAAACAATGGCTTCGGTTAAGCCCCGAGGAATGGGTTCGGCAAAACTTCATACAATACCTGGTGCAGGTAAAACAATATCCTGCATCATTGATCGCCCAGGAAAAAAAGATCGTTCTTGGAGAATTGACCAAACGATTCGACATCCTCGTCTATAATCAACAAATTGAGCCCTGGATGATGGTGGAATGCAAAGCGAGCACAATTCCATTACAGGAACATATACTCGAACAAATACTGCGATACAATATTTCGGTGCCGGTGCCTTATTTAATTATTACTAATGGAAGCCAGACGGCGGGATTTAAAAAAGAAGGAGGAAAACTTGTCGAGTTGGCAGAGCTGCCGCCGTTCGGAGCTTAATACAACAGAAGAACAGGAATTTACATCGGAGGGGTTCGTGTATTTCGATTAGCGCGATGAGGTTCGAAGCCTCGAAAATCCAATACAACAGAAGAACAGATGAACAAGGAATTTCCAATTTCCATCGGACGGCTTTTCCTACAGAAGAACAAGGAACTTGACACAACAGAAGAACAGGAATTTACCGGAGGGATTCGTCTATTTCGATTAGCGCGATGAGGTTCAAAGTCTCGAATCTTCAATTCAACAGAAGAACAGATGAACAAGGAATGATCAATTTCCATCGGAGGGTTGTCTGGTTATTAGTTAAAAAAGGATAACCCTCCGATCTACATTGATCATTCCTTGTTCATCTGTTCTTCTGTTGTATTGGATTTTCGGGACTTATTAATTAAAGAAACCTACCGTCCGATGGAAATTGATCATTCCCCCGCCTGACCGACGGGGCGGGCTTGTTCATCTGTTCTTCTGTTGAATTGGTCTCTAAGCTACCGTGACTCCTTTATCAAGATAAACGTCTTGTATCGCTTGAAGCATTTCAACTCCATCTTTATATGGTCTTTGAAATGCTTTGCGGCCGAGGATCAGTCCCATTCCGCCTGCGCGCTTGTTGATCACTGCTGTTTCAACTGAATCAGCAAGATCACTTGCGCCCTTGCTTTCTCCACCACTATTGATCAAACCAATTCTACCGGAATAGCAATTCAATACCTGGTAACGCGTGAGATCGATCGGGTGATCGGAAGTTAATTTCTCGTAAACCAATTTATGGGTCTTGCCATGTTTTGTTGCAAGATAACCCCCGTTATTAGTCGGAAGTTTTTGTTTGATGATATCTGCCTGAAGCGTAACACCAAGATGATTGGCCTGGCCGGTTAAGTCGGCAGATGTATGATAATCCACCCCATCCACTTTGAATCCATTGTTGCGCGTATAACACCAGAGAATGGTACACATTCCCAATTCATGTGCCAGTTCGAATGCTTCACCAACTTCTTTCAATTGTTTAGCGCTTTCTGCACTACCCCAATAGATCGTTGCACCAACTCCAACAGCTCCCATATTCCACGCGCTCTTTACGGTACCAAACATCGTTTGATCGTAACGGTTGGGCAGGCTCAGGAATTCATTGTGATTGATCTTTACAATAAATGGAATGCGATGCGCATATTTCCGGCTCATCAATCCAAGCACGCCGAAAGTTGAAGCAACACCACTACAACCGCCATCGATCGCGAGTTTAACGATATTCTCGGGATCAAAATAAATTGGATTTGGAGAGAACGCGCTTCCCGCACTATGTTCAATACCTTGGTCAACCGGGAAGATGCTGCAGAATCCTGTATCTGCAAGGCGACCATGACTCAACAATTGCTGAAGACTTCTTAATGTCTGATTATTGCGATTGCTGTTTACAAACTGCTCTTCCACATGAAAGGGGGAAGGAAGATGGATTTGTGATTTATCAATAGTCTTACACTCATGATTCAAAAGATAGTCGGCTCTATCGCCGAGAAGTTGAGCAATTCTTTTCGAAGCCATAGACAGGTGCTGGGTTTTGTTTCTTGATTTTTAGTGTTTGAATGCCAATCAATTATTGATTTAGCCCGGCAAAGATAAGGAGCAATGGGCAATAGACAATTGGCAATTGGCAATTGGGTAATTCGCTATTTTTTTATTGCCTATTGCCCATTGCTCCTTAATCTTCAAACTTCCCAATCGTCTTCTTCACCATTTCAAGATTCTTTCTCAAACTATGTTTCAACTGAGTTTTCACAACGTCACCCATTGAATTGCATTTTTGAAAACCAGGATGATGGAAATAAGATGATAATTCCGTTCTCAATTGTTTGATTTTTTCGGGAGTGGAGATCTTATCCCGGCTCATGATGCTAAGGAGATCCATCAATCGGTACCTGGATGCTGCAACGCGAAAAGCCATCATGGTTCTTTCTTCTGTTTGATATTGATCGATGGTTTGTTTGTTGAGATGTTTTATTGAAAGGTCTACAAAGGGGAAATTCTCTTTAAAGAATTGAGGCAGATAAAGATTCTTTCTTCCTTCATAACTCTGCTGGTCGAAATCAATTGCACGAATGCGGTATTGGGAATCTTCGATATCCGGTGTAATTACAATTACAAAATTATAGCTGCGCATATCTCCCAATAATCTTACGAAACAACGTTCGTTGAATTTTACAAACTCCTTTGCCAGGCGAATCTTATTCAATTCCGGTTGGTGCATTTGATGCTTGATAAAGACATCTCCCGGAATACCCGCGATATGTTCTTCAACCAATGTGTTGTTTTGAGTAAGATAGGTGATACGATTTGGAGAAAGTAAATGTTCCAGTTCAAGTCCATATATCCTTGAAGCATCTGCGATCTTAATATAATAATGATCGTAGTTATCATTGAACTTATTCACGATCCGGATGCGAAAGGGGTTTGAATTACCAAAACTGCAATAATCTATCCTTGCTACATCGAGTTGTTTGGTAAATGAAAGATCACCTTCGGTTTTCAGGATGGCATAGATCCTTAATAAGCCTTCTCTCAGGAATTCCAGTTCGCGCATATCAAACAAAACCGTTTCCCACAAAGTGTCTTTGCCGTGTTTGTCAAGGAGGGGAAGTGAATAAGTGAATCGAAGTAAATCCTGATAGGAGACCGGCAACTTCACTTCACGGCCATGGATTCGCAGATAATTTCGCAGTTTTTCATTTACCGGAAACATCGGCTTTTTCCGCGAAGGCTTATTCGGTTCATCTTCAGCCGCAGGGATATGATTGTGCAAACTCATCAGCTTGAAATTACAAATAATACGGCCACGAGGTCCCCACTTTCGTGGGGATGACGGTTATGATTGAGAAGACAACTCAGCGGAGAAAACCCGTTCAAAATAGTCGGGGGCATAAAGTAGCCGGCTTCCATACCAGCTAAACATTTCTCCGTCGACAAGGATGATTTTCGTTTGAGGGAATTGAGGTTGAAGTTCTGCGATATGTTTTTCCTTGAAAGGAAATGGCTCAGAGGACAGTAAAAGAATTTCCGGAGCCAATTCTTCCAACTGTGAGATTGATACCGGCGGATATCTATCGAGGTTTCCGAAAACATTTTTCAAGTCCGCATCTCCTCATCATATCATGTATAAATGTGTCGCCACCTGCTGCCATATAAGGATCTCTCCAAATGAAGTAAGCAGTCCTTAAAGATTTTTCATGTCCGGGAAGAATGCGTTGAAAACGCCGGAGAATTTCTTCCACCAGTTCAATACCCTTATCCGGCTTGCCTGTAATGAGTCCCACCTGCGCAATCATTTCGAAGGCTCCCTGCAGGTTCTTCACATCACTGATGTAAACTGGATAACGCATTGACAATTCCTCCACCTGTTCCTTCTCATTTTCTTCTTTGTTGGCGATGATCAGGTCGGGCTTGAGCTCATGTACAGTATCCATTTTGATGGCCTTCGTGCCGCCAACTCTTGTCTTATTATGGAACCATTCTTGCGGATGTACGCAAAATTTGGTAATGCCAACGACCTCTTCGTTTAGCCCTAAGTGATATAATAGTTCTGTCTGGGAGGGGACCAGGGAGACAATGCGTTTTGGCCCGTAAGGATAATCGAGAATCCTTCCCGTTTGGTCAGTTATCTGAGGCATTAAATCTCTTTGAAAATGTTTAGAGCAATTCAGAAGATTGGTTTTCACCGCTGCTTCCTCCTGCTAAACCAAATTAGGGAATTTAGCAGGAGGGTATTGGAGTTTTTTGCAAGCGGTTTCTAACAGGACTTGGAACTAAATGGTCTTAACGGATGTTGGATCTCATGGTCATTCAAGGATACGTTCAACGGTTTTCTTTGGATATAGGAAGGTTAATGGTTAATCTAGGATACGATGCGGTTCTTAGGATAAGGACGGTTAACAACGGACCGGGATCTTAATGGTTTCAACTGGATAATGGAAAAAAGGAAGTTGACTGATACTGGATTTTTTGGATTTTCTTGGATATTGGTCTGCGGTCTTTTTTGGATATTGGATGGATTGATAATTAATATCAATCAACTTCTGATACAAATGTATATCCACAATCAAATGTTAACAAGAGCACAAATGCCTGATTTAAATCGTATGGTATTTACGGCTAAAATGGGAAGAATACAAAGGGGGTAGTGGGTGAATCCTATGCGAGGCTCGTAATTGTACTAGGTTTTTGATCGGAAGAACAGAAGAACAGAAGAACAGAGGAACAGAAGAACAGAAGAACAGAGGAACAGAAGAACTGAGGAACAGAAGAACTGAGGAACAGAAGAACAGAAGAATGATAGAATGTAGAAACCAGATCCGTCAGACAAACTTGCCTATTGCCAATTGCCTATTGCTTCTGCTCAATTCCCCATGGCCTGAATGAGATCATACTTCGTAACAATGTGGTAATTCCCTAATTCGTCCTTGGCAAGGACGGCGCCATTTTCTCTATTAATAAGGGAACTCAATCGCTCAACGGGAGTTTCAAAGTCTACAAGAGGATAGGCGGGTTCGAGTACTTCCTGAACAGTGGTTGATTTGATATCGAGGCCGTTCAGCATTTTATTGAATAGTCCGCTTTCACTGATCGAGCCCTCGATGCCGCTTCCATTCGATACAGGAATATTTTCAATATTGTATTTCTTCATTAAAGCGATCGCTTCGACGACAGTATGCTGTGGCTCGACCGTTATCAGTTTTACCTTACCGCGACTATTGATGATATCCTTGAATGTTTTTACATCGAGGAATCCTCTTTCGATCATCCACTGATCATTGTAGATCTTAGCGACATACCGGCTTCCATGATCGTGGAAAATGCAAACGACCAGGTCGCCTTTTTTCAAGCGGTCCTTCAATTGCATCAGGCCTTGAATACAACTGCCTGCGCTATATCCACAGAATAGTCCTTCATCTTTGGCTAATTTTCTTGCCATCACTGCGCCATCCTTATCCGTTACCTGCTCAAAATGATCAATCACGCTCATATCATAATTCTCAGGAACAAAATCTTCACCGAATCCTTCACTGATGTAAGGATGAACCTGGTTCATATCTACTTCACCTGTGCGGAAGTATTTTGTCAATAGGGAACCATACACGTCGATCGCCCATACCTGGATATTCGGATTCTTTTCCTTTAAATACATAGCAACCCCGGTGACGGTTCCGCCAGTACCAGCAGTACAAACAAGGTGTGTAATCTTTCCATCCGTTTGCTTCCAAATTTCCGGCCCGGTTGTTTCATAATGTGCCATTCGGTTGGCCAGGTTATCGTATTGATTACAATGAAATGAATTTGGGATCTCTTTTGCCAGGCGTCGCGCCACAGAATAATAACTCCTGGGATCATCTGGTTCAACATTTGTGGGACAAACGATCACCTCCGCACCTACGGCTTTCAGGATATCACTCTTCTCTTTCGATTGTTTATCCGTTGTGGTGAAAATGCATTTGTAACCTTTCACGCAAGCCGCAAGCGCGAGACCCATACCGGTATTACCGGATGTACATTCAATGATCGTACCTCCCGGTCTCAGTTTTCCTTCCTTTTCGGCAACCTCGATCATCTTTAAAGCCATCCGGTCTTTTATCGAGTTACCAGGGTTGAAATAATCCACTTTCGCTGCAACCGGGCATGGAAAATCTTTCGTGATCTTATTCAATCGGATAAGGGGAGTATTCCCTATGGTTTCGAGGATGTTATTCTTAATGTCCATGATGAATTATTCTCTATTACAAAGGTACTGGGAGTAATTGGGAATTGGGTATTTGGACTTGGGCTTTAGACCTAAATGTTTTTATAAAATTTATCATTCCCTAATTACTAAATCCCAATTCCAAATTCCCGATTCCAAATTCCTCACAGTAAATTTGTACAAATCTGTTACCATTTCTTCATATTATGAGAGCCTATTTCATAAGCGGTTTAGCCGCAGACTCGAGAGTATTCAAACATATTCATTTGCCGGAAGGCTTTGAAATGATTTTCCTGGATTGGATCAAGCCGGATAAGAATGAATCCCTGAGAGACTATTCTTTACGATTGGGAAATAAAATTGATCAGAACGGACCATTTGTTTTGATTGGCTTATCGATGGGCGGAATGATTGCTATTGAAATTGCAAAAGCCTGTTCACCTTTAAAGACTATTTTGATCTCAAGCATCCCGGATTCAAGACAATTACCGCCTTATTTTAAGTTTGCCGGAAAAATCGGGCTTCATCATCTTTTGCCTGTTATACTATTAAAGACTGCTGCGAAAGCGAAAAGATTGTTTACCTCGGAATCTGATGAAGACAAGAAACTCATTCGTCAGCTCATCCAGGAAAGCGATAGTCAATTTGTGAGTTGGGCAGTGGATGCGATCCTGAAATGGCAAACCGAAGAAGAAGCACCGAATTGCATTCATATACATGGCAGCAAGGATGAATTACTTCCCTTACGTTATACCAAACCTACCCATATAGTAAAAAAAGCCGGCCATATGATGGTTATGGATCGGGCTAATGAGATTAATTCAATCCTTGAGCAGGAATTGTGCTTGTTACGAGGTTAACAAGGTTGACAGGGTTGACAGGGTTGACAAGGAATTCCCTCATTAGCTTTTCAACCTTACTTTTATATCAACTTTATCAACCTTATCAACCCTGTCAACCTTCTCAACCCGCATTCCCGTAAATTTGCCTCCCACTTAAATTTTGTGAGAGCGAGATGGAACTAAAGTATATCCAAAAAATAACCCAGGATCTTTCTTTATCAATTAAACAGGTCAATAGCGTTCATGACCTGCATGAACAGGGTGCAACTATACCTTTCATGGCGCGATACCGGAAAGAAGCTACTGGCAATATGGATGAAGTGCAGATCGGGAAGGTGATTGAATCAATCAATTATTTTTCTGAGCTGGAAAAGAGAAAGGAAACAGTTATCAAAACGATTGAAGCTGCGGGAAAACTTACACCTGAATTGAAGAAACGAATTGAGGATTGCCTCGATGCAGTGGTGCTGGAAGATATCTATCTTCCTTTCAAACCAAAAAGAAAAACGCGGGCCACGCAGGCGATTGAAAAAGGATTGGAACCTCTCGCGAAAATGATTTTCGATCAGGGCAATCAAAATCCAAGATTGGAAGCCGAAAAATTCGTCAATGAAAATGTAAAAGATGTTGATGAAGCCCTTCAGGGTGCAAGAGATATTATTGCTGAGTGGATCAGTGAAAATGAAAAGTGCCGCAATTGCATTCGCCAATTATTCAACCAGCAAGCTTTGTTGGTATCGCGGGTATTGAAAACAAAGAAGGAAGATGAAGCCGCGCAGAAATACAGGGATTATTTTGAATTCAGTGAGCCACTTGCCAAAAGTCCTTCACATCGGATACTTGCAATTCGCCGGGGAGAGAAAGAGGGTTACCTGGCGATGGATATTACAATAGGCAAAGAACCGGCAGTGGATGAGTTGAATCGGATTCTTCTAAAAAATTCAAACCCCAATTCGAACGAGGTAAAGCTCGCCATTGAAGATTCTTTCGATCGTTTGCTGAAGCCTTCGATAGAAAATGAATATCGTCTATTAAGTAAGAATAGTGCAGATGAAGAAGCCATCCAGGTTTTTACCGAGAACCTGCGGCAATTATTACTTGCATCCCCATTGGGATCGAAGCGAGTGCTTGCAATTGATCCTGGATTTCGGACCGGATGTAAGCTTGCATGCCTGGATGCACAGGGAAATTTTTTATATCATACTCCGATCTATCCTCATTCTCCACAACAGGAAGTTGATAAGAGCACTGTTGTTTTGAAGGAACTCGTGAAGCGTTTCGAAATTGAATCTATCGCAATTGGTAATGGAACTGCTGGTCGGGAAACAGAACAATTGGTGAGAAGCATTGATTTTGGAAAACCAATAAGCATTTTCCAGGTAAGTGAAAGCGGAGCATCAATTTATTCGGCATCCGAAACTGCAAGGGAAGAATTTCCTGATGAAGACGTAACTGTAAGAGGCGCCATAAGTATTGGAAGGCGATTATTGGACCCTTTAAGTGAATTGGTAAAGATCGACCCAAAATCTATTGGAGTTGGACAATACCAACATGATGTGAATCAAACCCGGTTAAAAGAAGCATTGGATAGGGTAGTGGAGAGCGCAGTTAATTTTGTCGGCGTGGATGTAAACACAGCTTCCCGTCATTTATTATTGTATGTATCAGGATTGAATAATACACTTGCAAAAAATATTATTGAGTACCGTGCAAAGAATGGCCCCTTCAAATCAAGGACTGAATTAAAGAAGGTGGAGAAGATGGGTCCAAAGTCATTTGAACAGTGTGCAGGATTCCTAAGAATTCCACACGCTAAGCATCCGCTGGATAATTCAGCCGTGCATCCTGAAGCCTATGGTGTCGTTGAACAAATGGCAAAGGATTTGAAATCGAGCCTTGAAGAATTGATCGCAAAGCCTGAATTGAGAAAACAAATCGATCGCAAAAAATATATAAGCGAATCGATTGGAGAATTTACGCTCGAAGACATTTTTAAAGAACTCGAAAAACCAGGACGCGATCCGCGGAGCATTATTGAAGAATTTCATTTTGACGAAACCATCCGCAGCATTGAAGATGTAAAACAAGGCATGCGGGTTCCCGGAATCGTAACGAATATCACCAACTTCGGTGCATTCGTCGATATCGGCGTAAAGCAGGACGGACTCGTACATATTTCTCAACTCAGCAATACATTCGTTTCTGATCCAAATACCGTTGTTAAGCTTCAACAAAAAGTAATGGTTACGGTAACGGAAGTTGATGTGGCAAGAAAGAGAATTGGATTATCGATGAAAGATGAAAAAGCACCGCCTCCCTCAAAGCAAGAAAAGAAACCAGGCAAACCAATAGTGCAAAAAGAAGTGAAGCTTGATGCGTTTCAGGCGAAGCTTGCGGAGCTGAAGAAGAAGTTTAAGGAGTAGTGAATGGTGAATGGTGAATGGTGAATGGTGAATGGTGAATGGTGAATGGTGAATGGTGAATGGTGAGTAGTTTGCAAGATAACAAGAAAGTAAACGCAAATTTTTTTAATTGACTATTCACAATTGACTATTCACTATTCACCATTGCCCATTCACCAAAAAACTGCCCCACTGATGAATCAGCAGGGCATACCGGACCTGGTGATAATGAAAATCACCAAGCATCTTTATAGAAAGGTTAGTCTATCGAGGATTGGTTTCCTGTAATTTTCTTTTCTTTTTTCCCAGGTACATATCGAGTAGCATCAATCCCAACACTGCATTAATCATCATGAAGATATTCGTATAAGTATTATTGAAGAATTTACTCCAATCGATTTGGCTAAAATCTATCGCATAAGTATTTGAACCGGGTGCAGTCCAGTTCACCTGTCCGAAGCCATACACGAAGAAACCGACGATCATCGTGATGAAGAAGAGGCCAATGCCCCAGATGATCTTTTTGTTGATATAGTTCTTGGCAGCAGGTGCGATCTGGAATTTGCCGATCTCGTCCATTACATTCTGAGTAAAACGCATGGAAGGTTCATCCAGCTCAAGATTGTTATTCAACAGGTCATGCACCTCGAGCAATTCACGGTATTTATCTTTCCATTCCGCATTGGTAGCAACCAACTGCGCAATGAAAGACTTTTCTTCTTCACTGACAGTGCCGTCAATGTAGTTCCACAGTTGTTCTTCCATATTAATTTGCGTGTTCATAAATTCCTCCTTTTTCCAGGTTTGAAGTTTCTGTCAGGACAAGGTTGAAAACCCTGTCAAATGATTTATAATTAGTAAAGATCTAATCTGGGTTTTCAACCCCTGTCTTACAGGGTTTTCAACCCATAATATCTCTTACCTCCGCGGCAAAATGCTTTTCCATTTTTTCTTTTAGTCTTGTCCGCGCTCTATGCAATTTAACCTTTGCTGTATTCGGATCTATTCCCATAATATGTCCAATCTCTTCCAGGCTTTGTTCGCCTTTATAAAATAAGGTGATCAGTTTTGCATCATCAGGATTTAATAACTGGATGGCTTCATTCACCATTTGCAGTTTGGATTTTTGTTCTACCTGGTTTGCCCGAAAACCCGAATCCTTACTATCTGCTATTTCAAACACTTTTTCATTATCTAATGAATGTGTATCCAGTTTTTTCTTCCTCAAAAAAGTGATACAGGTTGTATTGACAATGGTATAAAGCCAGGTGCTGAACTTCGAGTCGCCTCTGAAATCTGCCAGGGACCGGTACGCTTTTACAAACACGTCCTGGGAGATCTCCTCTGCGTCTTCCCTGATCCTGGTATAGCGTAGGATGATGGTGAATACGAAGCTCTGATACCTCTTGACTAATTCGGCATAGAGTTGCGACTCCCCACGCAGTACCCTGCTAATTATTTCATTATCATTTGGTCCGGTAACCATTGTATATATGACTACTGACTTTGCTCCTGGGTTACATATTACGTCCCGAAGCTTCGGGATAAATTTACGTCCCGATTCTTCAGGATACAATTTACGTCTCGAATCTTCGGGATACGATTTCCTCAAGAGCAAGACAACATATATAATATAGACAAACCTGAGGCCTTCCACCGATTGTTCTTTTGGCATTGACCTGACTCCCTTATAAGCCACTGATACTCAGCATCAAATCGTAAATCATAAATCGTATTTCGTAAATTCTGGCCTTAGGCTGTAACCTCAGTTGAGAACCTTGAGTCAAAGTATCTGTAACCCCTACGGTTAAACAAGAAAAGTTCTAGAAAGGCTGTAACCTGATATCCGGATAGGTAGTCTGATAGGACAAGAGCAAACAAAAACAATAAAACAATAAAAAATTACTTGTATGCACGGAGAATTCTTAATCCCAATCTTCATTTGCCTTGGAGCTTTTGCTATGGTATTCGGCATTGTTTATATGAACAAAAAAGAGAACCTGGCGATGATCGAAAAAGGCCTTAACCCGAAAGAATGGGCAAATCGACCAGCACCTTACAAAAACCTTAAATGGGGATTGTTATTTGTTGGAGCAGGCATCGGCTTATTCCTGGCTTATATCCTCAGCGAATATGTACTGGTAACTTCTGATAAGTACGGAAGATACAGCGATGATAATCCAGCAATCTATTTCGCACTTATCGCAATCGGTGGCGGTCTTGGATTGATCAGCTCTTATCGTATCGAAAAGAAAGAATTGCTTGATAGAACGAAATAAGGGTTAATCAGCAGCACTTATCTCTACATAAATAGCCTTATCCAAAAAAGTAACAGTCCCGGCTTAGCCGGGACTGTTGCTTTTTTAATAATCCCCGACTGACTGACGTCAGTCGGGCAGGAATAATTAATAATCAATAATTGCCCGATGTAGAGCGGGATAATTAATCATAAGCAACATTATGCCAGAAGAACAAGGAACTTAATACAACAGAAGAACAGGAATTTATCAGAGGGGCTGGCGTATTTCGATTAGCGCGATTAGGCTCGAAGTCTCGAATCCTCAATACAACAGAAGAACAGATGAACAAGGAATGATCAATTTCCATCGGAGGGTTGTCTACTGAATGAAACGGAATACAAAACGAGTTTTAAAAATATTGGAGAAACGTCCGATGGAAATTGATCATTCCTTGTTCATCTGTTCTTCTGTTGAATTGGATTTTCGAGACTTATTAATTAAGGAAATCCTTCGACTTATAGTACCCATATACGCAATAAAGCCGCGGTTGTAGTCTCGAATCTTCAATTCAACAAAAGAACAGGAATTTAAACAACAGAAGAACAGGAATTTACATCGGAGGGGCTCGTGTATTTCGATTAGCGCGATGAGGTTCGAAGTCTCGAATCCTCAATACAACAGAAGAACAGATGAACAAGGAATGATCAATTTCCATCGGAGGGTTGTCTACTGAATGAAACGGAATACAAAACGAGTTTTAAAAATATTGGAGAAACGTCCGATGGAAATTGATCATTCCTTGTTCATCTGTTCTTCTGTTGAATTGGATTTTCGAGACTTATTAATTAAAGAAACCTTTCGACTTATCGCACCCATATACGCAATAAGCCGCGGTTTGTAGTCTCGAATCTTCAATTCAATAGAAGAACATTGATTATTAATTATTGATTATTGTAGATTGACTCCTAACTCCCGACTCCCGACTCCTGACTCCCGACTACATTACTGTTTCTGTAATGTCTCAATAGCTTTCAGCACCACCGGATCCGTCTTATTAGTCACTACGTAGTATCCTTCCATTCGCCAAATCTGTCTTGCCAGGTAGGCCTTCATTCTTTTTTCAACCTCAGTTTTTTCTTTTTCGGTTAGATGATCAAGAGAGATGGAATCCTTTGCCGCTAATTGACGAAGATTTTGCCAGGCTTCTTCGTCCGCTTTGAAATTGGTAGCAAAATCTTCAGCAGACTTATACTTTTTCAATTCCTCCTTATGCTGTATAAAATAGGTGTAAACGAACTTTCCGAAAGTCTGCTCATAAAATAAGCGGGAAATTTCCCGCGAGACTTTGCCCGTATCATAAGGAACAAAGACATCCGGCGTGATGCCGCCACCGCCATAAACAATTCTTTTCTTTTTTAATGTGTTGTACACAGGCCCTTTTGGGATGCTGGTATCCGGCTTTAACATTTCACCGTTGTGTACGCGGTTTATCAATTCCTCGTCGTAAACATCTCTTCCCTTATTATAAGGCTTCTGGATATTTCTTCCTGCAGGAGTATAATATCTTGAAACGGTCAGCCGGAGTTGACCGCCGTTCTTAAGGTCAAAAGGTTCCTGTACGAGGCCTTTACCAAAGCTGCGGCGTCCGACTACGGTTCCGCGGTCCCAATCCTGAACTGCTCCGGCCAATACCTCGCTGGCCGAAGCGGAAAATTCATCAACCAGTATCGCCAACGGACCTTCTTCAAATAATCCGGGTCTTTTCGTCTTGTAGTCCCTCCGCTTGGAATTTGCTCCCTGCGTGTATAGGATGAGTTTAGGCTCATCCAGGAATTCATCGGCAATATTCACCGCATCATCGAGTATTCCTCCTCCATTACCTCGCAGATCGAGGATGAGCTTCTTCATGCCCTGGCCCTGCAATTTTTCAAGGGTCTTCATGAACTCACGGTAAGTAGTAACTGAAAATTTATTGAGGTGGATATAGGCCGTACTGCCGTCGATCATATAACCGGCATCCGCGGCATATTTTGGAATGATGCCGCGCGTTACACTGAGTTGCTTTGCCTGGTTATTCCGGTAGATGGTTACTAATACCTTCGACCCTTCTTCACCCCTCAACATCTTTTTGATCCGATCGTGATTGATATTATTGCCTGCAACAACTGAGTCATTTACTTTAATGATCCTGTCTCCTTGTACTAGTCCCGCCTTTTCACTTGGACCACCTGGAAAAATATTGGTAATATGAATCGTATCATCAATGATAAAGTATTCCACACCGATACCTTCAAAATTTCCTTGCAGATCTTCATTTGCTTCGGTAAGGTAAACCGGGGGAATATACATCGAGTGTGGATCCAGATGACTCAACATTACTTCAATTGCACCTTCGGTAAGCGTGTCCACGTTAACTGAATCGACATACTTCAAACGGATCAGGTCCATTACTTCCTGGACCCCGGCGTGCTTTCTTGTTTGAAAGAATTTTTGAGTAGAGGGAATTTTGTCACGAAGATTGAATCCAATCCACATTCCAAGTATCATCGTCACTGCAAAAAGTAAGGGAAGCCAAACTTTCAATTTTTTCATTTTTCCGAACTGTTCTTATTCATGAATATCCGGCTAAGTTCATGATTAATTCTCAATTCCGAACTTTACCTTCGTTGAACGGCATCGGATGGAAGATGAGTAAAATTCCAGGTTGTTATGGCGATATTAATTGCGGATAGCGGAGCTACCAAATGTGAATGGTGTTTAACAAATAAGAACAAGAAACCTCTTGTGTTCTTCACGCAGGGAATCAGCCCTTATTTCCTCAATACTCCACAAATCGAAACAATTATCCGGAATGAATTGCTTCCACAATTGGGAAAAAACAAGGTGGATTCTGTTTATTACTACGGTACCGGCTGCGCAAATCCAGCGAATGCTAAAATTGTACAAAAGGCAATAACAAATGTTTTCGGGAAAAAAGAGATTGCTGTTACACATGACCTGATGGGCGCAGCAAGGGCACTATGCGGAACTGATAAGGGCATTGCCTGCATTCTCGGTACGGGTAGTAATTCCTGTTATTACGACGGGAAGAAAATCGTTAAGAACAGTCCGGGTATTGGTTATGTACTCGGCGATGAGGGTAGTGGCGCCTACCTGGGTAAAAAAGTGTTGCAATATTATATGTACAATACTTTCGACGATGAATTGAGGTATAAGTTTGATCTTAAGTACAAAACCAGTAACATTGAGATACTGGAGAATGTTTATAAGAAGCCCTTGCCAAACCGTTACCTGGCAACTTTTGCAATTTTTCTAACGGAGAACAGGGGTCATTACATGGTAGAAAATATTGTTGAAGATGGTTTAAATGATTTTTTCTTTAATCATCTTTGCAAATATGGTGAAAGCTGGAAGATGCCGATCCATTTTGTAGGAGGCGTGGCGAACGGATTCAGGGATATGCTGGAAGAACTGTCCCGCTCTTATGAATTTGATTTAGGTAAGATCCTGAAAAATCCAATGGAAGGTCTGATTGAGTATCATACAAAATAACCAAACCGAACCGAGTTACTGAATCATGTCATCATTCATTAAAACAACCGAGCAATCGAGTCAATACCGTCACCTTGAGAAGATGAGTATCCTTGAGGTCCTTACCAATATGAACAATGAGGATAAGAAAGTTGCTCTTGCAGTTGAACAAGCCATTCCCCAAATAGAAAAATTGGTTACGATAATCACCGACCAGATGCATGCTGGAGGAAGGTTATTTTATATCGGAGCCGGTACCAGTGGCCGCCTCGGAATTCTGGATGCGAGTGAAATTCCTCCAACCTATGGCATGCCACATGGACTCGTGATCGGATTGATAGCCGGAGGAGATGAAGCAATACGCCGCCCCATTGAAAATGCAGAGGATAGTACCGAGGACGGATGGGCTGACCTGGAAAAACATTTCGCCAACGAAAAGGATGTAGTAATTGGAATTGCCGCAAGTGGAACCACACCTTATGTAATAGGCGCATTGCAGGAATGCCGCAAAAGAGGCATCATAACGGGCTGCATTGTGTGCAATGAAGGAAGTCCTGTAGCAGCCGCTTCTGATTACCCTGTAGAAGTTGTGGTTGGACCCGAATTCGTGACCGGAAGTACCCGAATGAAAAGTGGAACGGCTCAAAAACTTGTTCTGAATATGATATCCACTGCCGTAATGATCCAGATCGGAAGGGTAGAGGATAACAAGATGGTCAATATGCAGTTGACCAATAATAAGCTGATCGATAGAGGGACAAAAATGGTTATGGAGAGAACAGGAATCCTGGATTATGAGAAGGCAAAGGACCTGCTATTGACGAGTGGAAGCATAAAAAAAGCCATCGAATCTCAGTCCCGGAAATAGTTTCCCGCCGCCTATATTAAGTCTTCGCCACCCTGCCATTTTTTCTTTGCCGCCCGGAGAAAATGAGTTAACTTTTCTAACTATCCTTCATCATTAAACTCCGTCTTATGAGGTACAGAATTCTACTTACGCTTTGCGCATTCTTTTCTCTTCTTATCGCAACAGCACAACAAAAACAAAACAAAGCCTATGCAATCACAAGTGAAAAGCAAGGCCAGTTTGTTTGGACAGAAGTGAAGTTGATTGATCTTAACACGGGGCAGGTATTGCAATCCGTTTTTGAAAACAACCGCACAGCTTACAATGTGTACAATGCCAGAACGGGCAACAGCATCCAGGTTAAGGATGAAAAAGGGGTTGTGACCAACAAACAAAAGCAACCTTTTTCGAGTTTCTCGGCAGCCTGCGCTTATGATAAGAAGCATAACAGGCTTTATTTCACACCCATGTTCATCAACGAGCTTAGGTATATTGACCTGGGAGCAAAATCTCCGAAGCTTTATTATTTTGAGGGAGAGAACCTAAGCAAGGCAACCAATCTTAATGATGAAGCCAACCATATCACCCGTATGGTAATCGCAGCCGATGGAAATGGATATGCACTCAGCAATGACGCAAAACATTTCGTAAAGTTCACTACTGGCAAGAAGCCGCAGATCATTGATCTTGGTTCATTGCAGGATGATCCAAAAAATGGCCGTGTTTCGGTGCACAATCGTTGTACAAGCTGGGGTGGAGATATGATCGCCGATGCTTCAGGAAATATCTATATGATGTCCGCCTATCATTCGATATTCAAGATCGATGTCCGCAACAAGGTTGCCACTTATCTTGGTGGTATAAAAGGTTTGCCTGATAAATTCACGACCAATGGAGCAGTGATAGATAACGAAGGCAACCTGATCGTGAGCAGCGCGAATTCAACCGATGGGTATTATCGCGTAAACATGGCAGATTGGACTGCAATCAAAATAAACAATGGAAGCAAAGTATTCAATGCATCCGATCTTGCAAACGGTAATCTAGCGTTTGAAACAAAACAAGAGCGCGTTCCGGTATTTCAACGTTTAACACCTACCGATGCCAAAATATCAATCTATCCCAATCCAGTAACCGAAGGAAGTTTCAGGGTAAGTTTCGACAGCAAGGAGATTGGCCGTTATGATATTCAATTGGTAGACCTTCTGGGAAGAAGAATCGCTACAAAAACTGTCACCATCGCCAATGAAGGCCAGGTAGTAGAATTTCCAGTGGCTGAAAAATTGAGTAAAGGCTTGTACATGGTGAAAGTGTTAAACAATGACAAAAGAACTGTTCGCACAGAAAAAATTATCATAGAATAGTGCAATAAAAAATATTTGGATTGCCTACGATCAAGGCTGTAAATTGCTTACAGCCTTTTTTATTTAAGTGAAGCTGAACCATGCACGATATAGAACCATTTTATAATTGGCGGCACATTTACACGAGTGAGCAGGACGAACGTTCACCGTTCTATGGAAGAGTATACTCCGAATTTGAATTTTCACATACCATTTACAATTATTATATACATCCGCAGTGGGATGATTTCGGATCAAAGACGCTTTACCTGAAAGTGATCATGGCCGATTATGATGAACATTATGTGATCATCGAATTGATTGGGGAATGGAATGACGCGATCGAGAATGATATCATGGAGCTAAAAAGAGAAGTAGCCGATGTGTTCTTCAAACAGGGTATAACCAAGTTCATTCTGATCGCAGAAAACGTAATGAATTTCCATAGCAGCGATAAAGATTACTATGCAGAATGGTTCGAAGAAGTGACTGATGAAAATGGCTGGATTGTCGTTTTAAACATGCCCGAACAAACCCAATACGACTTCAAACGCAGTTGTCTGCACCGCTATCTCGAATTAATGGACCTAGAGAACTGGCGGACTTACAAGCCAATACACCTCTTCCGCAAGATTGACCAGCAGATAAAGAACCGCCTGGAATAGCCGTCCAGCCTGTATTTCAGGGCTAAAGCAGTGCCGTAGGCGTGAACCATCGTAATTGTCGCATAAAAAAATTTGGCAGAAAGCCATTTGTTCCTATTTTTGAAACATCATCATGAAAACAACGAAAGCATTCCGCTGGTTCTATTTTTACTTTTACTACTATTTTACCAATAGAGCCGGGAAGCTATTGTTGGCAACTAACTAACTGTTCTAAATAGACAACAATAAGAATCCCGGCAAGTAGCCGGGATTTTTGTTTTGGAAGGGGTTGGCGACCTTACTCAGTACCTTACAAACAATCACGCGCTAAGTAAGGTCGCAAACCTTGCCCTGAGATGAAAGTAAAAAGACACTAATGACTAAAGAATCAAAATCACCGGCACTAGCACCTCCTCCAAATGGGACGCAGGTAAAAACAAAAGTCTCTATCCAGGGATATGAAGGAAGCTTTCACCAAATGGCGGCGCAGGACTTCTTTGGAAAAGATGTAGAAGTGATTCCTTGCGCAACATTTCGCGATGTGATCAGGATCGCATCAAACAAAAAAGAAAGTGATGGCGCAGTGATGGCCATCGAAAATTCAATCGCCGGAAGCATCTTACCCAATTACAATCTTCTTCAAAAAAGCAATCTCAGAATTATAGGAGAGATCTATTTACAGATCAATCAGCACCTGGTTGTAAACCCTGGTGTTAAATTGGAAGATATCCGCGAAGTACATTCGCACCATATGGCGATCCAGCAATGCATGGATTACCTGGATAAATACAACTGGAAGCACGTGGAAACAGATGATACCGCCCTCAGTGCAAAACATATTCATCAGCATAAAAGCAAACATATCGCGGGAATAGCCAGTAAACTTGCTGCTGATCTTTTTCAATTGAACGTGATCATTCCGAATATTCATACACTAAAGAATAATTACACCAGGTTTCTTGTACTGCGCCCGGATGATGGAACAAGTCCGGCTGAAGATGCGAATAAAGCCTCGGTAAATTTTCATACAGACCATTCAAGAGGAAGCCTTGCACGTGTGCTAACAGTAATTGCAAATGGAGGAATCAATTTAAGCAAGCTTCAAAGTTTTCCAATTCCAGGTACCGAGTTTCAATACAGTTTTCATGCAGATATGGAATTTGATTCAATGCAGCAGTTCGAGGAAGTGATCAAGTTAATTAAACCCCTAACAGCTGAGTTAAAAATATACGGTATTTATAGGAATGGTAAGGTTGATAGGGTTGATAGGATTGACGAGGTTGACAAGGTTGACAAGGTTGACAATAGTTAATAATTAATAATCAATAATTGGTGCAATGGAAGTAGCCCAACGATTAAACGGCATTGGTGAATATTACTTCTCGAAAAAGCTTCGGGAAATCGATGAGCTCAATAAACAAGGAAAGGAGATTATCAATCTCGGCATTGGAAGTCCTGATCTTCCTCCGCATCCTGATGTGATCAAGGTTTTGCAGGAAGAAAGTAAAAAGCCGAATGTGCACGGATATCAGAATTATAAAGGCTCGCCAATACTTAGAAACGCAATTGCTGATTGGTATAAGAAATGGTATTCTGTTGATTTGAATCCGGACACGGAGATCCTTCCATTGATCGGAAGCAAAGAAGGCATCATGCATATCTGCATGACCTATCTAGATAAGGATGATGAGGCATTGGTACCTGATCCCGGTTATCCCAGCTATAGCAGCGCTGTGAAACTTGCCGGAGGAAAATCTGTTGAATACATGCTATCTGCAGAAAATGATTGGTATCCTGATCTCGCTGAACTGCAAAAGCAAATTAGTTCGAAGACGAAGTTGATGTTCGTGAACTATCCGCATATGCCTACAGGGCAGCGACCATTGAAGGAAAGATTTGAAGAGATTGTGAAGTTTGGAAAGAAGAATAAGATCCTGATCGTTCACGACAACCCATATAGTTTTATTTTGAATGATAATCCACTAAGTCTATTGAGCGTGGAAGGAGCAAAGGACGCGGTGATTGAGTTGAATTCATTGAGCAAATCACATAATATGGCCGGATGGAGAATGGGAATGCTTTGCGGAGCCAAGGAAAGGATTGACGAAGTGCTGCGATTCAAAAGCAATATGGATAGCGGCATGTTTCTTCCCGCGCAATTGGCTGCTGCAAAAGCCCTGAGCCTGGGAAAGGAATGGTTTGAAGAATTGAACAAAGTATATGCGGCAAGAAGGGGCAGCGTATTCTCATTGCTCCAGGAATTGAATTGCAATTTCTCAAAAGATCAATCCGGGCTATTTATCTGGGCCGGAATTCCTGATCAATATGGAAGCGGGTACGAATTAAGCGATGAGGTTTTGTACAATGCTCAGGTATTTATTACGCCGGGTGGAATCTTCGGTAAAGCAGGTGAAAAATATGTACGGGTGAGTTTATGCAGCACAGAAGAAAAATTAAATCAATCCATAGTTAGGGTGAAAGAAAGGATGAAACAAAAAGCCCAATTGTAAAACTCATGGAACAAAAGCGCATAACCATAATTGGAATTGGATTGATCGGGGGATCCCTGGCACTGCAACTTTACGAGAAAGGGATGGCTTCGAAGATTATTGGAGTCGACGCTAATCCCGAGCATGCAAAAAAAGCAAAGGACTTAAAACTGGTTGATGAAGTAATGGAGCTGGATGAAGCGATAAAGCAATCTGATGTGATCATCATTGCAATCCCGGTCGATAAGATGATTGGGGTTTTGCCGGCAATTCTCGATAAGGTAGATGGACAGATTGTAGTTGATGTGGGTTCAACCAAGGAACAATTACTCGGCGAAGTGCATGATCATCCGCGCAGGGGAAGATATGTATCCACGCATCCCATGTGGGGAACCGAATACAGCGGACCCGAAGCGGCCGTTAAAGGCGCGTTTGAAAATAAAGCCGTAGTGATCTGCAATGAAGAGGAAAGTGATAAGGATGCTGTACAGTGGGTGAAGGACATGTATAAATCGATCGGTATGCATTTATTGAATATGAACGCTGTTGATCACGATCTTCATACCGCCTACATCAGCCATATTTCGCATATCACGTCCTTTGCCCTGGCCAATACTGTATTGGAAAAAGAAAAAGAAGAAGACGCCATCTTTGAATTGGCCAGCGCGGGTTTTGAAAGTACGGTGCGATTGGCGAAAAGTAATCCGCAGATGTGGGTGCCCATCTTTATGCAGAACAGGGAGAATATTCTTGGATGTATTGAATGAACATATTAGCCAGTTGCGGAAGTTTAAGAGCGTGTTTGGAAAAGGAGAATTATGAGTATTTGGAAGAATTAATTATGAATGCCAATAAAATTAGAAGGATCCTTAAGTGAGCAAATTATTGATTATTAATTATTGATTATTGTTGAATCACGTTACGCTATAATTAATCAATAATTAATAATCAATAATCAATAATCCCCGCCTGACTGACATCAGTCGGGCAGGAATAATCAAATAGAAAATTACGGAATCAATAACTTTATCAATATGCAAGCAACAGAGACAAGTAATGAAGCGATCAACAAATTATGGCAAAAGCGGCCATTAATAATTAGTGGGCCATGCAGTGCAGAAACGGAAGCACAGGTGGTTGAAACCGCGCAACGTCTGGCAAAGACAGGTAAGGTTGATATGCTACGTGCGGGAATCTGGAAACCGCGCACAAGGCCAGGTAGCTTTGAGGGCATTGGCACCAAGGGTCTTCCCTGGTTGCAACAAGCAAAAAAACTGTCCGGCTTACCGGTAACCGTTGAAGTAGCAACAGGTAAACAGGTTGAGGATGCGTTGACTTTTGATGTTGACGTATTGTGGATTGGTGCACGGACAACCGTAAATCCATTCAGTGTACAGGAAGTTGCTGATGCATTGAGGGGCGTTGATGTTCCCGTGCTGATCAAAAATCCGATCAATCCTGACCTCGAATTATGGACCGGCGCCGTTGAACGTGTTGCCAAGTCCGGAATAAAACGGATTGGATTGATCCATCGCGGATTTTCCTCTTATGGTAATACGGAATACCGGAATGCACCGATGTGGCATCTTGCCATTGAAATGAAACGCCGCAATCCCGAAATGATGATCATTAATGATCCTTCGCATATTTGTGGACGTAGGGATATTCTGATGGATGTTGCTCAAACAGCAATCGACCTCGACTTTGACGGATTGATGATCGAAAGTCATATTGATCCGGACAATGCATGGAGCGATGCCAAACAACAGGTGACCCCCGAGAAATTGAGTGAAATGCTTTCAAGCATTATCTGGCGTAAGGAAGATATCAATTCAGAAGCCTTTCATCAGGCCCTGGAAAAACTGCGTCAACAAATCAATCATCTCGATGATGAACTAATGCAGATCCTTGGCCAGCGGATGAAAATTGCGGAAAAGATTGGCTTGTACAAAAAGGAAAACAATATCACGATCCTGCAAACAAACCGTTGGAACCAGATTCTTGAAAGAGCATTTGCAAAAGGAGAGAAGTTGGGTTTAAGTAAAGAGTTTATCACGAAGTATTTTGATGCAGTGCATATGGAAAGTATCAATCATCAGAATAAGATTATGAATGAATAATATCGTTTGGCGTTTGGAGTTTGGCGTTTTGCGTTGGGTTCGTAAAATTCAAACTTGCCTTAAAGAATTCAAAAGATTTCTTACGCACCTGCGCCTGAACAACTCCAAACTCCAAACGCCAAACGCCAAACAGCCTTAGAAATGCAGCACATTAAAGTCAAATTCGGTAACTCAACAGTTGATTATCATCTCGCCTGGGGTATTTCCCATTTAAAAGAGATCGTTGACCGCGCTACTACCGTATTGGTGACTGATGAAAATGTTTATGCTGCTCATGAGAAACGTTTCCGTGACTGGAATACCATCATATTGCAACCCGGAGAGGAGTATAAGGTGCAGGCAACAGTTAACACCATTATTGAGCAACTGATCGCAATCCAGGCTGACAGAAAATTTACGCTTGTAGGTGTTGGAGGTGGAGTTATTACAGATCTCACCGGGTATGCTGCTTCTGTTTACATGCGGGGTATAAAGTTTGGTTTTGTTCCAACAAGTTTGTTGGCCATGGTGGACGCTTCAATAGGAGGAAAGAACGGCGTTGATGTTGGTGTTTACAAAAATCTTGTAGGAACGATCCGGCAGCCATCTTTTCTATTGTATGATATGGTCTTTTTAAACACCCTGCCTCAAAATGAATGGGTGAATGGATTTGCCGAGATCATAAAGCATGCATGTATCAAGGATGCTGCAATGTTTCGCGAGCTGGAGGTAAATAGTTTGAAGAAGTATCAAAGCAAGCAAACCCTGATCTGCAAACTGGTGCAGCGAAACGTGATGATAAAAACGAAAGTAGTGCAGAAGGATGAATTTGAAAATGGCGATAGAAAGCTTTTGAATTTTGGTCATACATTGGGTCATGCATTGGAAAATCAATATGATTTGTCACACGGGCAGGCAGTTTCAATTGGTATGACTTACGCATCGTTGTTATCAAGAAGTTTACTTGGTTTTAAGGAACCTGAAAGAGTGCTTCAGTTAATTGGGAAGTATGATCTTCCAACCTTTGCCGATTTCGACAGGAATGAAGTATTTGAAGTACTGAAAATGGACAAGAAGAGAGAGCGAAAAGATATCAACTATATTTTATTGGAGAAAATTGGGAAGGGAGTGATCCGCAAGATCCCATTGGAGCAGGTTCGTGAGCTATTTAATTAAACGTTATTCATGCAGGTTACTATTCAACCATCAGTAATAAAGGGAACTATCCAGGCTCCGGCTTCTAAAAGCTCGATGCAACGGGGATGCGCGGCAGCATTATTACATAAAGGCAATTCAATTCTCAGAAATCCGGGAAGAAGCAATGATGATAAAGCCGCGATGGAAGTAATTCAAAAGCTCGGTGCCGTTATAACTGACAATGGAGATCATTTGAACATTGAAAGCAATGGAGTGAATCCTGTCGACAAGCAATTGAATTGCGGAGAAAGTGGATTGGGTATTCGAATGTTCACTCCGATTGCAGCATTAAGTGAGAAAGAAATTATTATTACCGGTAAAGGTAGTCTCACAACAAGGCCAATGGATTTCTTTGATGAGATCCTGCCGAAACTTGGCGTTGAGACAAAATCCAATAATGGCAAGTTACCGCTAAAGATCAAAGGTCCCTTGGTGCCGAAAACTATAAGAGTAGATGGATCATTAAGTTCGCAGTTTCTTACTGGCTTACTGATGGCTTATTCAGCATCAAGCACAATTGGAGTATCCTTACTTGTAAGCAATTTAAAAAGCAAACCATATATCGACCTTACACTTGATGTAATGGAGCGGTTTGGAATGAAAGTACCTTGGAACAGTAATTACGAACAATTTGCATTTAAGAATACAATATTAGCGCCTCACAATCCACCAATCGACCCTCCCGACTACACAATAGAGGGTGACTGGAGCGGTGGCGCATTTCTCCTGGTGGCTGCAGCGATCGCTGGCGAGGCATTAGTGATCGGATTGAACAATACTTCAACACAAGCCGATAAAAAAATCGTCGATGCCTTATTAGATGCCGGTGCAGAAATGGAAGTGAGTGAAGATCGAATCTATATCAAAAGAAAAAACCTGGATGAATTTGAATTTGATGCAACGGATTGTCCTGATCTTTTTCCTCCACTTGTCACTCTTGCCGCACATTGCAATGGTGTAACCCGGATAAGAGGCTTAAAGCGTTTGAAGCATAAGGAAAGTGATAGGGGACTTAGCTTAAAGGAAGAGTTTGACAAATTAGGAACCGATATTCTTTTGAGAGATGATGAAATGCTGGTTTATGGAAACGGAGGCGTGCAGGTGAAAAATCATATCTTGAATTCGCATCATGATCACCGTATTGCCATGGCCTGTGCAGTTGCAGCATTGGGTGCAGATTTTGAAGTACAGATCAGGAATGCTGATGCGGTGAACAAGTCATATCCTGATTTCTATAAACACTTACAACAATTGGGTGTTTCCTTATCAATCAATAACCAAATCATTAATCAGTGAACAGCTTCGGCCGGATTTTTCGCGTAACAATTTTTGGTGAATCGCATGGTGAAGGTGTTGGTGTAGTGATCGATGGTTGTCCTGCGGGATTGCCATTATCGCTCGATGATTTCTTGCCTGACCTTGAAAGAAGAAAGGGTGGTACACAAAAAGGAACAACTCCGAGACAGGAAGAAGATCTGCCGATTTTTAAAAGCGGTTTGTTTAAGGATAAGGCAACTGGAGCGCCAATTACAATTCTTTTTGAAAATAAGAATATACGTTCAGCAGATTATGAAAAGCAACGCGACTTTCCGCGACCTGGTCACGCTGATTTCGTGGCAAATAAAAAGTTCGGGGGAAATGAAGATTATCGTGGCAGTGGACACTTCAGTGGAAGATTGACTGTTGCACTTGTTGCAGCAGGAGTAGTTGCAAAAAAGTTATTGAATAAGATCCAGGTTTCGTCTTCAATTCTTGAGATTGGGGGTGAAAAAGATCTTGAAAAAGGCCTGCAAAAAGCTATTAATGCAAAGGATTCGATTGGTGGAATCATTGAATGCAGGGTATCCGTATTACCCATTGGTTTAGGTGAACCATTTTTTGATTCAGTTGAATCATTGATCTCGCATATTGTATTTGCGATTCCAGCTGTCAGAGCCATTGAATTTGGAACAGGATTCGCTGCTGCAAAGATGTTTGGAAGTGAACATAATGATGCAATCGACAACCACGAAGGAAAGACAAGAACAAATCATGCAGGCGGAGTCGTTGGTGGATTGACAAATGGAAATGAATTTGTATTTCGGATTGCAATTAAACCAACGTCATCTACTCCCAAAGAACAAAACTCATTGAATTGGGAAACTGGTAAAGCTGAAAACTTCTCAGTAAAAGGAAGACATGATCTTTGTATTGCGTTGCGAGTACCCGTTATTCTTGAAGCGGTAACTGCAATAGTGTTTGCGGATTTATTGTTATTAGAACAAAAAATTCCTCGAGTATTGAATTAATAATCTCTCAATTCATATCGCTTTAATAAGTTCAAACCCCTTTAGGGGTTTAATCTTTGTAGCAACGCAATATCCCCACAGATTCCAAGCTCCGTAGGAGCGCAATCTGAAGCTTCGGGTGTTAGCCAATTGTTCTTAAACGTGAAATTGGAAAAGCCTCAGCCAAAAATGTTTTTTCGACCTTTTCGTGATGAAAAAAAATTTTCTAACTGCCTAATCTCAGCTTTTGCTCCTACGGAGCTTGGAACCTGTGATGGATGGTTTTCTACAAAGATTTAACCCCTAAAGGGGTTCTTCTAACTGAATAGACTCTCATGCGATTTATAATCATGTTGATCAAAAATCAGTCTCCGAATCCTAACTTAATGACATTGTCCCCAAGGGCGGAATTAAAATACTTGCGAAATCAACGAATACAGAAATCAGTAATCAGAAATCATCTCAATTTTTTAAAATCCAAATCTAACACTTCATATCCTCTATCATTCGGCCATGAATAATGCCACCATTCAGTATCGAACAACTCGAATCCATGCTTGAGCATAGTTTCTTTAAACAGCTTCCTGTTTTCTAAAATAGTTGCTGGTAATTGTGTGAAAACATGATGAGCCGTATCAGTAAAATTATCGTATCCAGTTCCCATCTCGAGTTCTTTCCCCGTTTTCAGATCAACAATAGTTAAATCAACTGCAAGTCCGCGATTATGCCCGCTTCCTTTTGAAGGATTGGCTACATAACGTTCGTCTTTTATCATTTCCCAAAATTTAACAGTCACGCTATAGGGGCGATATGCATCATATATCTTCAATCCAAGGCCTTTTTGATTTAAATCAGCTTGAACTTTTGAAAGAGCAGTGGCTGCAGCCGTTCGCAGATAGGTGGTTTTTAACTTCTTACTATAAAGTCGCTTGCCTGTAAAATTGTTATCACTTGCATAGCGCAATTCATAATGAATATTCGGAATTAACGTTTTTAGCTCAACCATTTGCTTTAGGGAGTCTTTTTCTATTGTGGTAATGAATGACTTTTTATTGTCAATATAGGTTACCCCGTATTTACTGGTGCTTAGTTCCTGACAAAAGAGGTTTTCCGGGGGCGAAAAAATCAGAATAATAAGATAAAAAAACTCAGTCCTAAGGCGTATTTTGATTATCATTGCAACGACGTAATTTAAAATCCCATCTCTTTGAAGATACTAAATGTTTCAACTGACCAACCTTATATGTGTAGACGTTTTTTAAGGTATCCTTTTATCCCTTTTTTGATATTGATCGTACCGGTGCTGATGGTTTTTTCATGTAATGAACCGGAAGCTCCGCCAGAGCAGGTAATTGTTCATGATCCAGGACAAATGGATCGCAAGGTTACAAATCAAATAAAGCGTGTCACTGAGTTTGCTTTGCAAAACCGCGGTCAGGTCAACGATACGATCAGACTTTTCAAGGATAGCATTGTAGAATCTGTTTACAGCGAATTTGAATACCATCCGATATGGTCTACTAATGAAACCTGGCTTCCTGAGGCCGATTCACTGATGGCATTTATCGAACGTTCGAAAGAGTACGGATTATTTCCTTCCGATTATCACTATCGCGCTTTGTATGGTACAAAACTATTGTTGGAAGATACCATTCAAAGAAGAGATGCTGCTCACTGGACTCGCGCCGAATTGATGCTTACCGATGCATTGTTTCAATTATGTAAGGATCTTAAGCAGGGAAGATTGGCATATGATAGCGTAACCTTAAGAAAGGATACTGTTCTTCCTCGTGAATTTTATTTTGAAAACCTGATAAAAGTCAAAACTTCAAAAAATGTTTTACCAACGCTTGAACCCTTGCAACCAAAACACAAGGGATATGATTCCTTGCGTATTGGCTTAAAATCTTTTCTTGACTCAGTTAAATCATTCAAGAGATATACTTTCTTATATTATCCTACAAAGGATACAGCGACTTTCAGAAAGCAGTTGCAATTAAGGTTATTTGAAGATGATCTCCTGCCTACTCCAACCTTACCTGTTGATACCTCCGTATGGAGAAAGGTTCTATCGGATTACCAGAAATCAAAGGGCCTGCGTACAACAGGACGAATAAATGAAAACACAGTAGCGAGCCTGAATAATACCGATTGGGAAAAATTCAAGCGTATTGCTATCAATATGGATCGTTATAAACTGCTCCCCGATTCATTGCCGCCAACTTATGTTTGGGTAAATATTGCTTCCTATACATTACGTTTAATGGATGCTGATACACTTGCGCTGGAATCAAGAGTGATCGTTGGGCAACCAAAGACAAGAACTCCGGTTCTCACTTCATCCATAACCAATTTTATTACCTATCCGCAGTGGAATGTGCCGGAGAGTATCATCTTTAAAGAGATGCTGCCAGCGATCAGAAAAGACACGAACTATCTGATCAGACAAAACCTGATGGTAGTTGATAAGAATGACAGCGTCATTTCACCATCATCAATAAACTGGCATAGGCTTAGCAAGAAATATTTTCCTTATCGCATCAAACAAAGAGAAGGTGACGACAATTCATTAGGTGTCTTAAAATTCAATTTTGCAAATAAGTATGCGGTGTACCTGCATGATACCAATGCACGTTGGTTATTTGCAAAGTCCGGCCGGGCACTTAGCCATGGATGTGTGCGGGTGAAAGAGTGGGAAAAGCTATCTCACTTCCTGGTTAGAAATAATATGGATAAATATCCTCCAGATACCTTGCGTAACTGGATTGAAAGGGAAGAAAAGCATGTTGTATGGGGTTTTCCGAGAGTGCCCATCTATATCCGTTATTTTTCCGCAGAAGGCAAAGACGGAAAGCTGAAGCTTTATGATGATATTTATGGGGAAGATAGGCTGTTGCGGGAAAAATATTTTGCCGATAAACCCGTTCAATAAATAAGTGAAATCCACACTATTCAATATCCTTTTGGGCTGTCTTCTATTGCCCCTCCTGGCAAAGAGCCAGGAAACAGACAGCATCGTGCTGAAGAAAGACCGTAAAGTCGCTACAGTTCAGTACGGTATCGCCAGCTATTATGACAATAAATTTGAAGGACGTCAAACAGCAAACGGGGAGATCTTCAGCCAAAAGAATCTTACTGCAGCCAGCAATACATTGCCTCTCAATTGTTGGGTTCGGGTAACCAATCTCAGGAATAACCGCTCGGTTCTACTTCGCATTACGGACCGCATGCATCGCAAGAACAAAAGATTGATCGATCTGAGTCGTTCTGCTGCGGCTAAACTCGGTTATGTCAGTTCTGGTCTAACCCGCGCAAGGGTTGAGTTCCTGGGCTTCAAAAAGCCTACTGAATTGACTGTGAATAAGTCCAAATAAATAATTTTCTGGTTTAAGTCCTATCTTCTATTTTTGTTTCATTCGTTCAAACAAAACTAACGCGCTATGAAGAAAATTCCCGGCCTGATTGCGGCCGTGCTATTGCTTCAATCCTTTGCCTTCAGCCAGAGCGAAGACCTTATTCAGGGCCCTACACTTGGCGTACAATTTTTCTTCAACGATTTTAAGTCTGCCGAAGCGGTTCGTAAAAATTCATTGGCTATTGTTTTTAAGAACCAGGAGTTCGGCAATATCAAAGAAATGTCGCCCGGTCTTTCTATAAGTTACACACAGGGAATTTCAAAGTATTTCGATATTTCTGCAAGACTTTCCGGTTCTTTCCTGGATTACCCAATGCCAAATCATGCAGCTTTTGGTGAAGAATCTCTTCTCCTGGAAGGTGATGTAGGCATCAGAGGT
>CAVSJA010000003.1:0-361383 GCA_963728145.1 uncultured Chitinophagaceae bacterium
CCAATTGAATGGAATAGGGCTTTCCTTTTTTCAATAGGGTCTCATTGCGATGCTGGTTCACCAATTGTTGCAATTCCGGGTTTTCGAGGTAAAATCCAATTGAATCGATTTTTAATTGTTTGCCAGGAATCACATTGAAGTTGACATGCACTCTGTACTGACCCTTTTTTGCCGTATCGATCAGAAACGTGTCTTTGATCGTTGGGTTAAAGTATCCCTGTGAAGCAAGAAGGGCGTTCATGAAAATCTTCGACCTGCCTACATTCAGTGTATCAAATACCGGAGGTTTAGCAAGCCGGTTGTAAAAAAAAGGGGGTTGCCACCGGATTGCAAGCACGGTCCTCACTTTTAGGCTATCGTCAAGCTGGTTTAGTAACTTGTCCTTAAGCTCTTTTTTCGCATCGGTGCGAAGGGTTTTATCCTCTACATTGATGGTCGACTGAAATACGAAGGGCTTGTAAGGTTGATATCTTTTGGGGACGGTACAGGAGACAGCAAGCAAGAAGAGGGAGTAACCAATCCAACTTAAAATCCTGAAAGAAGTAACTTGCTTGCCAGCCAACATATAAATTTAAACGGAAATATTGATGTTGATCAAATCACAGGTCAAATATATTCAAAGTTTAAGCCAGAAAAAATGCCGTGATGAAGAAGCGGTATTCATTGCAGAAGGACCAAAACTTATTAACGAATTATTAATTGCACCAAACCTTTCATTGAAGCAATTATTCGCAACCGATGATTGGATCAAATCGCATCAAGTTTCAATTCCAAAAGACAAATTGATTGAAGTAAGTTCTTCGGAATTGGAAAGGATTTCCTCTCTAACAACGCCCAATCATGTGTTGGGAGTATTTACTAAACCCCGTTTTCCCATTATCGACCAGGACCAGGGGATTACTTTAATGCTGGATTGTTTGCAGGATCCCGGAAATCTGGGCTCAATAATCCGCTGTGCTGATTGGTTTGATATCAAAGAAGTGATCTGCAGCCTGGATTCAGCAGATGTTTTCAACTCAAAAGTGGTCCAGGCAACCATGGGCAGCATTACAAGAGTCCATCTGATCTATACCGATCTTCCTGATTATATCAGGCAACACAAGGATCCTCCCGTATATGCCGCGACTTTGAACGGCACTTCGCTTAAATCCATAAAACCAGTCAAAAAAGGAATTCTATTGATCGGCAATGAATCCAAAGGCATCGATCCTGAATTATTGAAACTGGCATCAGAACAAATAACAATTCCGGGCAAAGGAGGCGCTGAAAGCCTGAATGCTGCGGTGGCGACGGGGATAATCCTTAGCCACATTACCGATTAGAACAGTAGAACAAGGAACAAGGAATGATCAATTTCCATCGGAGGGTTGTCTACTGAAGGGGATAAAAGTTTCGTCGTCCCGAAATTTCAATACAACAGAAGAACAGATGAACAAGGAATGATCAATTTCCATCGGAGGGTTGTCTACTGAAGGGGATAAAAGTTTCGTCGTCCCGAAATTTCAATTCAACAGAAGAACAGATGAACAAGGAATGATCAATTTCCATCGGAGGGTTGTCTACTGAAGGGGATAAAAGTTTCGTCGTCCCGAAATTTCAATTCAACAGAAGAACAGATGAACAAGGAATGATCAATTTCCATCGGATGTTTCTCCAATATTTTTTAGAACTCGTTTTGTCTTCCGTTTCATTCAGTAGACAACCCTCCGATGGAAATTGATCATTCCTTGTTCATCTGTTCTTCTGTTGTATTGAAGATTCGAGACTTCGAGCCTCATCGCGCTAATCATCGAAATAAACGAACCTAAATTTCTTATTCCTTGTTCTACTGTTCTTCCACCATTCAATCAACTAGCGGAATTGTATCGCTTTCACCGGCCTTATACGCTCAATAATAAAAGTAGGAATCAACAATAACAGGAAGCACACCACGAAAGTGACGATGTTCACAAGAATCACCTGCCACCAAACAATATTGACTGCTGCCTGCGAAATATAGTATGCATCTTCAGGGAGTGTGATGAAACCATATCGTTGTTGTAGCCATGCTAGTCCGAGCCCCAGTGCATTTCCGAAGATCAGACCCGTTAATGTAATAACTGCTCCGTGGTAGAGGAATATTTTTTGAACAGTGAAGTTCTTTGCCCCCAGCGCTTTTAAGATGCCAACCATTCTGGTTCTTTCCAAAACCAGGATCAGCAAGCAGGTAATCAGATTAAGCAGTGCGATCACGATCATTATCGATAATACAATTACAATGGTATAATCCTGCAGCGATAGCCAATCAAAGATGGCGGGATTGATCTCTTTGATTGTATTGCTGCCCATGCCAAACGGAAGGCCGGGAAAGATATTCGCGCTTATGATATCCATCTTCGAGGGATCATATAGGAAGATCTCATAACCTCCCACCAATGTAGAATCCCAGTTATTTAATCGCTGCACGAGCTTCAAGTCACCAATTGCGTAAAGCTTATCGTATTCTTCAATTCCTGTTTTGAAAATTCCTGCAATCGTCAACTTTCTTGGCCTTGGGGCCTGTCCATCGGGTTGAATGAAAAATATAAGTACCTGATCATTTACTTTCAATTTCAGATCTCTCGCCATGGTTTCAGAGAGATTGATCTCATTGCTGTAACCACTATCTGGGAAATTGAGCCATCTTCCCGCGATGAGAAAATTATTCAGGTTATTGAAATCATAATTCCTTTCTACCCCTTTGAACAGGACGCCTTCAATTGTTTCGGAAGTTTTGAGGATCGCGTTCTTAGTTGCAAAAACCTGCACCTTTCTGATCTCGGGATAAAGCTTTGGAAGATCTGTAACAGTATCATTTTTTAATACGGGAGTCTCTTCAGCGATGGACACTCTTGCTGCGTCGTAATTCTGTACGCGAATATGTCCCCAAAAACTATAGACTTTCTTGCTGATTGTTTCCTGGAATCCGCTTGCAAAAGCGAGGGTAACGATCATGACGGCAACGCTGATAACTGTCGCCGCAACGGAGAGACGTATGACAAATCGGGAAAATGAGCGTTGCTGGTTAAACGCTATCCGGCGGGCAATAAACGCGGAAATATTCAATCGGCATGGTTTTCGTTCATTAAAAATACTTCGAGTGTTAAAATCACTAAAAGTTTTCAGCGTTTCTTTTTAAGGCTGGTAAAAACGCTGTATTGTTGCATCAGATATTTATGAAAAAATACCTGGTTTTTTTGCTCCTGCTGGTATGCCTTTCTGCAACAGCGCAGATCCCAGATGCGATCTATTCGGATCGCATTAAATCCGTGCAATTACATGTTTACGGAAACCAGTTATTGTATCCCGTGATCCGGCTCAATAGCAATGACCGCCTTGAACTGCATTTCGATGACCTGGACGCAAACGTAAAGAGCTATTATTATACCTATCAATTGTGCAATGTCGATTGGACGCCCGTGATCATGAGCCAGTTCGACTTTATCAGGGGTTTTTCATCTCAACGACTGACAACTTATCGTCTTTCATCCCTTGCATTTACCCGATATACCCACTATTCGGCAATTTTACCTGATGCGAACTCCGTACCTACTCGCTCCGGAAACTATATTTTAAAAGTATACCGGGATGCAGATACGTCAAAGTTAATCTTTACAAAGAGAATGCTGGTGGTGGATGAAAAGTCTGTTATCCCTGCGGAGATCCAACAACCTTTCAATGGACAAATCTTCCGTTCGCATCAAAAAATACATTTCAAGGTTAACCTTAATGAAAGAGTGAATGTAGCCAATCATCTTCAGCAGATCAAAGTGGTGATCCTGCAAAACAATCGATGGGATAATGCGGCTATTGATTTGCGTCCAACATTTTTTTCAAGAAATTCGCTTGAATACAATACGGAGAATGACGCCGTATTTCCCGCTGGCAAGGAGTGGCGCTGGCTCGACCTTCGTAGTTTCCGGCTCCAAAGCGACCGCGTTGCCAACGCGAAATACAGTAAGACTTCAACTGAAATATTTCTTAAACCAGATTTGCCCCGTGCTGCACAACAATTCAGTTTCTTTGGAGACTATAATGGAAACTATACCATTCAAACAACTGAGATTGCAAATCCATACTGGCAGAGCGATTATGCAACTGTCAATTTCTCCTTCATGCCTTCTGGCATTGCTCCAATGAATGATAAGGACATCTATTTATTTGGTGCATTGACCAATTATAGTTTTAATGAAGCTGCAAGATTAAAATTCAATGAGGAGAAAGGTGTTTATGAAACCAGTTTTTTTCTTAAGAATGGATATTACGACTATTGCTACGTAACAATCGATCGCAATTCCTCAAAACCCCAGGCATCGTTTGAATTTACTGAAGGCAATTATTGGGAATCAGAAAATACCTACACTATTCTTGTCTATTATCGTCCCCTCGGCGGCCGCGCAGATGAATTGATTGGGATGACGAAAGTAAATTCTCTTACGGGAAGATGATATCGCCCCCAGTCACCCATTCAACTATTTTACAGCTGCCAGCTCCGCCTTCATCTTCTTAGCATCTTCGAGGAATTTTGCAAGGCCGATATCGGTCAGTGGATGTTTCAATAGACCAAGAATAGATTCCAATGGACAGGTGCATACATCTGCTCCTGCTTCCGCACATTTGACGATATGAAGCGCACTCCGGATAGACGCAGCAAGAATTTCTGTTTCATATCCTTGAAGAGAATAAATATGCGCGATCTGTTCGATCAGCTGTACACCATCCCAGTTGCCGTCATCAATTCTACCAATAAATGGAGAAACATAGGTAGCGCCCGCTTTAGCTGCGAGAATGGCCTGTCCTGCGGAAAACACAAGTGTACAATTCGTTTTTATGCCATTGTCGCTAAACCATTTCAATGCCTTAACGCCGTCTTTAATCATCGGGACTTTCACAACTATGTTTGGATGGATGGCTGAAAGTTTTTTCCCCTCTTCAACTATTCCTTTAAAATCTGTAGAGAGCACTTCCGCGCTCACATCCCCATCAACAATATCACAAATAGTAGCATAATGTCGCATTACGGCTTCTTCTCCCTTGATGCCTTCTTTTGCCATCAACGATGGATTAGTAGTAACTCCATCCAAAATACCAAATTCATGAGCCTCTTTAATTTGCGCGAGATTAGCTGTATCTATAAAAAATTTCATAATACCTCAAAACCCCTAAAGGGGCTTTATATTTTTTAGTGAAGAATCCCTGAGAATTTGTATCCCCTTCAGGGGGTAAGGGGGAAAATAAAAAAGGCAGGCTACTCACATCGCACCGCTACAACCACTTATCCTTGCTGCCTTCCGGCCCTGGGGAGGTTCAGCAGGAGCTGGTCGTGTAAGACCTGCCGGCGCGAAGATAAGGAAACCCTCCGACGCCCTGAAGGGGGAGGAACAAAAATTCGCCATATCGCTATTGAAAATTTAGTCACGGAATTATTATCTCTTTCCTCATTTAGGTTAATAACGAATAGGAATTATGAACAATAAAATTTTGAACTGAACACCGACCTTCACGCACCTGGCGTCCCGCCGTGGCGGGATTTCCGACGGTTAATTCAGGAAACTTACGACATTAGTCGCTAAGTCGGAACCGATTGTGCCTGCAGTGAAAAGCCTCCGAAATTCGGAGGCTTTCTAATTTCATGCCTTGTTAACCTTGTCAACCCTATCAACCTATCAACCCTTCCCCTTCTTCCTCTTGGGTTCTCCAAGAATCTCCTCCACCGTTTTCAACTTTTCCTGTACGATTAGTTTCTTCACATAAATCGTTACTTCTCTCGAAATAGCAGGATCAGATTTTAAAACGGCTTTGATAGTAACTTTTTCCCCGGTGAAATTGCTGTCCAGAACGAGACTATTTCCCTCGAATTTGCCGGCGTTTGAAGTAAAGGAGATTTCTTTGGCTGAAAGAGGCAGCCATTGTCCGTTGGATAGTTTGCCATCAACATTGATATAATTATAATTGTACGGTCCTTTCTTTAGACTGTCTGTATAAAGATGAAAGAAGATGCTATCGACTTTTTGAGCCTTTACGGCAAACGAAGCAAAAAGAACCAATATCAATGCAATGGTTTTCATGCGGCAAAATTGCATCATTATACTGATTAATCTTTGTTCCCGTTTACTCTTCCGCGGGGAATTATTGATACTTTAACTAAGCTATCACTTAAAAAATCTATCCTCGCTAGAATATGTGAAACGTGGAAATGCTTTCCCACTCCAACGGTATCAACAAGGCATGGATTTGGAATTATATGGTTGAACCAAATAAATTAATCATGGACAAGTTGGAAATCAAAGGAAAATGGAATGAAATGAAAGGTAAGATCAAGCAAGCACATGGAGATTTAACAGATAATGACCTGAGATATGAAGAAGGGAAAGATGAGGAGTTGCTTGGACGCCTTCAAAAGAAACTGGGGAAAAGCCGGGAGGATTTGATTACCTGGCTTAAGTCACTGGGATAAATAATAAGCAATAGGCAATAAGCAATACGCAACAGATAATAGACAAGAACAAAAAGTCGTAATCTTTTGCCAATTGCCTATTGCCCATTGCCTATTGCTCATTGAACCGGGATCATCACCAGTAAGCAACATCCTTTTCCTTTACCCGTTTTAATTTCTGCTTTTCCTCCTTCCAGTTCCACACGGTTAAAGATATTGGTGATACCATATCCGTTTCTTTTCCTGGAAGGATCAAAGCCAATTCCGTTATCTTCTATCTTCAATCGGATCATATCTCCTTTTTTTTCCAATTTAATATGGACCTCGTTCGCCTTTGCGTGTTTGAAAATATTATTCAATTGTTCCTGTATGATCCTGAAGAGAACCTCCTTTAGATTTAAATCAATACTATCTTCTCTGAAATGGGAAAGATCAATATCAATAGTAGAGCTCTTCTGATAAGCCTCCACGAGTTTTTTTAATTCTAGTACTAAACTGCTCTCTGCAAATCCTGGTGTCACAAGGTGGCGGGACAATTTTTTGATTTCATCCATTACCTCGCGAAGATGCGAATGGCTCTTTTCGATGATCGGCCGTCCCTTACTGTAATTGTCGAGACAATGTGAAAGCTGAAGTTTGATCGCGGCCAGGATTTGATTGATATTATCATGAAGTTCCTTTCCCAACCGGCTTCTTTCTTCCTCTTCTGCCTTCAGAATAAGCCGGCTAATTTCTTTCTGATGTTCGATCTGCGCTTCGGGATGATTTTTGGAACTATCTTTTTGCCTGGTAATATCTCTCATAACGGCATACACTCCCGAAACATCTCTTTCATTGAGGGAAAAGGGAAATAGTGCGATATTGACCCAATGATTGGAGCTTCTGCCGAATTTAAAGTCGAAGCGGAAGGATTTGCCGGAATATACCTGTGAAATATAGCCGAAAAATTGTTCTATTTCAGCCGGCTTTAGCAGGTCGGTTATTGAAGCCAGATGGGTGAGTCGTTTTCCTGCCAGTTTCTGATAAAGGACCTGGGCAGGTTTGTTAAACCAGGCCACGCGAAGCTGATCGTCAAGGAGAAAACGAATCTCACCGGGACTATCAAGGATTCTTTTAAAGAAAGTTTCCTGGTTAGTGGCGATAAATTGCCGAAGGGAAAGGGGGTTACCTTTCTTGTTTTTGATCGGACTACTGGATGTTGCCATTAAGATAATGTTAGTGAACAATCATTAATTGTTTCAACTAGTCATTACCATCGCCCAAAGAGTGAGTTTTCTACGATTCTGGTCTAAAATTAAATAAAGAATTGATTTATGTCATGGACTTTTATCAGATTTTTGTCACAAATTATTACATGGTCCTTCGACGAATGGCTGAAGTTTCCATGGACTTTTTAAATTACTTGCCAGTATCTATTCGTTCGAACTACAGTAACCGAAAATTAATTGGATTGAACCGTCGTTTAGCGAACTCTGGTTTCGAACTTCCAATAGCTTAAACATCACCCCTTTTTCTGAGTAATTAATTCCTCAGCAACGCTACATTTTAACTTCAACAAACTAAGGCAGCGGTTTTGTAAACTACTACCTGAGCAAAATTGGAAACTATGAAAGTAAACAGTCAGGAATTTCCAGTTGTAGTGGAAGCTTACCAAACTGCCGGTACAAATGAGCAGTTCGTTTCAGAACAAGTTGTACATACGCAGGCTGAGATTGACAATTTTACGGCTTTGCACACTGGTCTTTTAATCAAAGCAAGAAAATTACAGAATGCTGAACTTGGACTCAAACATCCTTCCGCATTAGAACACAGGAGACGCAAGGGTTCATCTACTGTTTGGCTTTTATTCCTGTTGGTGATCATTGCGATCGTCGTTGCAGGTTTTGCTACAGGATGGATCCAGCGAAATTTTGGCATCACAGTTGGCAATTAATACATGTTTTTTTAATCCTCCCTTTATGATCCTACTTTATTCGAGAACTATATTTAATCTATACCCAAATCAGTAATTGGTTTTTAATCCGTAATGTAAGGAGGGAGCCGGGATCAGCAACCTCCTTTTTTTATTCGTTATTCGCGTCCCGCCTTAGGCGGGAGGAATCCATTTCAGATTGCAAATTGTGGACTCCGGAGGTGGTGGTTTGTAACTTGATTCCCAAATCCAAAATATGGTCAACCCTTATTGCGGAGTTATTTTCATAATGCCCAAACGACTAAAGAGTCCTTTGAAACCGGCAATCCTGATGGCAAGATAGAATAACGAGCCATTTACAACAAAAATTGAACTTCGCGGTACCATATATGTTTCTCTCGTTCCATTATCAACTATAAAACTCTTTTTTACCTGACCAGTTTTTGTTACATAGATACTGGCCAGGCTGTATTTGTCAATATTCCTGACTATATAGGCCTGTTTCACACGACCATCCGTAAATACATCCTGATTATCGGCATGATCATGAAAAAAAATGGACAAGCCGTCCTGCTCATCAACTGCGCTGGCCAAGCTTATATAGGTATTGATATCTATTTGTTCCTGCCGTTTCGAAATTGCGCGAACCCAATTCACCTTACCAACGCTATCCTGGTTTACGATAATCAGATCCCCTGTCTGGTACTTTTTCATGGAATAACTAGCTTTTGATAAATCGTTATTGTGATAGCTCTGTTTAGTCCATTGAAAATTCATTTCCAGTATCGATATTCTGGAGCCATCGGATAACGATCGAGATTCGATGAAATCAAGATTATTGGATATTCCATTTTTAAAAAAATTCTTATAACTATTTCCGAGCTCATCATTATTAAACGTAAGGGAGGAAAATACTGTTTCTTTTAGCCAAACACTTTTCATTGTCCTCTGGTCAATTGCTCCTGCCAGGAAGCTGGTTATGGCCTTTTTTGACGACTCTGCTTTAATTCCCTGGTATTGGATGCTATTGTTTACTAATCTGAAATCAAATAACATCTCATATCCAGCACCGGTACCAATGGTAATTTCGCCTTTTATTTTTCCTGCATCCGTGTATGAAGCCACACGGTACCTGCCTTTGCTGAAAAATATGCAAAACAACTCGCCGTAATTATTCAAGAGGAAGAACTGGTCATCAAGTTCATTTTGCGGACAGTTTATTGTAATAGTATAATTTGCTTTAACCTTTGCATTTTCGTCAAAAATCCCAACCTGAAAACTCTGATTTTCTTTTTTACCAACCTCAACCGGAGTACAAATTGCGAAAAGCTTTCCGTCATCAGATGCGCTATGGAGCAGCGGGTGTTTCTTTGATAAGCCCGAAAGCAATTTAGTCGACCCGACTAATTTGCCAGAAAGAAGATCTAATTCCGAAATATTTACTAAAGATCCATTATCAGTGCCCGTAAGAACGAGTATTTTTTTCCCGTTAGAAACGAAACCCTCTGCCTTAGTTACGCCATTAAGTTCCTTTAATGGAGCCTCACTGATTTTCTTATAATCTTTATTGAATTTGACTACATATGATTGGTCTAGAAACCTTAAGGCTTGCGGATGGGAATAAATTGGATCCATTACGGGGTTAGTCAATGAACCATAAATAACGGTATAATTACCGTCCTGCAATATAAAAGGATACGGACGCTGTAGACCCGGACTTTTGAATTCTTGAGTTTCGTGTAGGTTGAATTTTTGCGCAGTGCATTCAAGAGAAAATAATAATCCCACGCTGAAAATAAAAAATTTTCTAAGCATACCTTTTAGTACAATTTTAGTTGGAAATATAAGAGCCTGAATAAACCTTTGCGGTTAAAAGGCTCGAAAATAGTAGTTTTTTGTTTTTATTTCAACAAATATGGTTCTGATTGCATTTCTTTAATACAATCAATGTTGATTTTTTCCCCTTTTAGGAAACCCACGATCATCTTGTCCAGACAGCTTTCGTTAGACAGTCCATCTGGAGAATGTGCCATTCTCGGAATGATTACGAGTATACTATTAGATAAAGATGAAGCGATCTCTTTCGCCATTGATGTGGGTGTAACCGGATCGAAGCTTCCTGAAATAATAATGGTTGGTACGGTTGAGCGAACAGGCTCCAGGTAATCGCCTGGTATTTCTCCTCTCGACCAGAATTTGCATGCTCTTTTTTGTTGATCGATCCGGTAAGTGCCCATAAATGTTTTCCTGGTAAGTGAATCGATTAATTCTTCTTCAATAAATGGTACATCTTCGGCACAGGTTACACAGAGATATAAACCATCTGCAATAAACAGATCAATATCTTTTCCTCTTGGAAAAAGATTAACAAACAGATCAATATTTCCAATCCAGGTTTGATGAATCAGGTTGGGCACGCGCCGGATGCCATTGGCACTATAAAGCATGCTCCGCATCCTGGTATGAAAGGCATACCAGGGAATTGTAATTTTTGTCTTTTTCCCGTTCGCATCGGTAAGCTCATAGCCAATCGGAAATTTATTTTTCAACTGCTCAAATTCAGCTTTCAAATTTGGAAAAGCTTTGTTGCAATCTTCATCCTTTGCGCAATCTTCTAAAACCATGTCCAATGAATGCTGCGCGAAACTGGCGTGATACTTTGGCATTTTCGCATAGGTAGTTACCGGCGAAATGAGAATCACCCGATCGATAGATTCAGGAAACATTCTCATGTACACCAATGACACTCTTGTACCGTATGACAAGCCCATCAGGGATATCTTATCGTAGCCCAGAGACTTTCGTACTTCTTCAAGGTCCTTTACGATATTGACTGTGGTGTATTGCGTCAGGTCTGCAATCTTCGATAATGAATCATGGCATTGTTTCACCGCGACTTCGGGATACATTTCATCGAATTGCTGCTGCAGGTTTTCTTTTTGTTGAGTAGATAAACAATGCAGTGCATTGGAATTGCCCGTGCCTCTGGAATCAACCAACACGATATCCCTGTCCTGATGATATGGATTTGTACTATCAGCAAAATAATCGACTGAGGAGGAAGCCGCGCCGCCTGGCCCACCTTCAATAAAAAATAATGGAGGGAGATCTGAGTCTTTTTTAAACCAGGGATAAGTATGAAACTGATATTTATCGTTCTGCCCTTTCCAGTTGCTCGATTCTCGACAACAGGAATACTACCTCTAAAGACAGTTGTCTTTATTGCCGGCAAATCAAAAGCTGCCAGGCTCTCATACCGTGAAGGTGCAGCCGCTTTCTTTTCAATGCATGCTATGAATGAGATTAATGCGACGAGTAGAATGACCTTTCTCATCTTTTTCATTTGGGGGTTTGGCGTTTGGGGTTTGGAATTTGGAGTTCAACTAACGCCAAACGCCAAACTCCAAACGCCAAACTTCTTAAAATGTCTTCTTCCCATCAGTTCCCGTCTTATCCGGGGACTTCACATATTTCTCCAACCATTGATTTTGTTCCCAAAGCATATGCAGGATGTTTTCTTTTGCTGCATAACCATGGCTTTCGTATGGAAGAAATACCAATCTCACCGTGCCTCCATGTCCCTTCACTGCATTGTACAACCTTTCACTTTGAATTGGGAAAGTTCCCGAGTTATTATCCATTTCACCATGGATCATCAATAATGGAGTCTTGATCTTGTTGGCGAAACTAAATGGGCTCATATTAAAATATACTTCAGGCGCCTGCCAGTAAGTGCGTTCTTCAGCCTGGAATCCGAAAGGAGTGAGACTACGGTTATAGGCGCCACTACGGGCGATGCCCAGCCTTGAATAGTTTCGTATGTGCAAGCAGGTTGGCCGTCATGAAAGCGCCATAGCTATGTCCGCCAACTGCAACACGATTGCTGTCACCAACGCCCATCTTTGCCAGTTGTTGAATCGCTGCATGTGCATTCAGGTACAATTGAGGTATGAAATTATCATTGGGTTCCTTTGATCCTTCACCTACGATTGGCATTTCTGCATTATCTAAAACCGCATATCCTTGCGTAACCCAAAATATCGGTGAACCATAGTTGATACGCGTAAAAGTATATTTTGAACCTCTTACCTGTGCGGCGTCGGCGGCAGACTTGTATTCGCGAGGATAAGCCCAGATGATCACGGGAAGAGTGCCATCTTTCTTTGGATCGTAGCCTTTCGGTACATAGAGATCACCTGTAAGATCGATACCATCTGCGCGCTTATAAGAAATCTTTTGTTTTACTACTCCATCCAATTGCGCATAGGGATGCTTGAAGTCGGTAATAGCTGCCCGTGTTGTAGTCGTTTTGCCTTTTTTGGTCGTAACAGTTAACACATAATAATTTGGAACTTCAGTATTGCTTTCCCTTGAAGTGAGGAAGACATTTTTCTCGGGATCGATCACGTCAAAGACAGTTTCATAATAAGGCGCTTCGCAACGCCAGATCATTGTTCCCTTTTTTGTTTTGAGATCGAAGCTTTGTACAAAGGGCATATCACCTTGCGGAGAAGAGCCTTGTGAACGCAACAATAAATTTCCATTCTTCAATAAAAGAAGTGCTTCCCTGCCATATTGATTCTTTGCTGTAAGTGGTGAACCAATATCGTTGTACGCATCATTGCTACTTCTTTCGTTTACCAAGGTCAAGTGCATTCGTTGATGGATTGTACTGGAAGATCTGCAGTTTGCGATCAAAAACTGTTGCCTGGTAAACCAATGCCAGGTTATTATTTCCCCAAATCACATTACGAAGCCTGCGTTGGGTGCGGAACAATTCTTTTTTATTCTTGAGCGAATTTGCCAGCACTTCATTTTGTGCTGAAGCCTGTCCGCCTGCAGCTAGTTTTGGATCGGGCAGGTTTATTGCATAAAGCGCATCGCGAAATTCGGATTTGCTTCTTCCTAATCCTTTATCCAATGCTTGTACAAATACTAA
Organism: uncultured Chitinophagaceae bacterium; assembly: GCA_963728145.1. Taxonomy (GTDB): domain Bacteria; phylum Bacteroidota; class Bacteroidia; order Chitinophagales; family Chitinophagaceae; genus CAVSJA01. The sequence goes on from CAVSJA010000003.1 coordinate 13,306, forward strand.
TGTAGATGGTTCGTCATCTCTCCAGTCGAAGTTTCTTGGAAAACTGACCACATCATCAAAACCGATAGGTTGCCCTTCACTGGAAGGATTCTTCAATAATTCCGCATGTGAGTTGCCATTGATTTCCATTACTGAAACAGTGTGAGGGAAATCATATGCGGGCACCAGGTAGGAGAAAGGACGATCAATTGTTTCAACCAATAAATAATTCTTATCAGGCGACACACTTATCCCCATAAAGATTGAAGGTTCGCCCAAAGAACGCTCAGTGCTCAGATCATTTACTACCAATTGAGCGGTTGACATATAACCAAACAGATCTTCATCATATGGATTCTTGATCAGGTCCTGATAGGTTCTGCTGGCTGCTGCCTTGCCAAGATTTTCCTGAACGACTGGTCCCTTGGGTGCAAGTGGAGCATCGGGATACTTCCTGTAATTCGCGGGAACAGTTTTGTAGATCAGCTTGTCGTTACCAGCCCAGGAATAACTTCCACCTGTAACCGTATTCAATGCCGCAGAATTTATTTGTTTTGCTGTTTTGGAATTCAAATCAACTACATAAAGGTCGATTCTGTCGTTCTTGCTATTGACAAATGCGAATTTTTTCTCATCGGGACTCCACTGAATGCTTCCTGCTCTCATGTTCTCCGGCAATCCTGTAATGGTGAAAGTCTCTTTGGTCTTAATATTCTTTAAAGTAAAATTAACCGAGTAGGCAACGCGACTTGGACCAAAATTCTTTGGATTGATTCGCAAACCTGCTATCCTTAATTCAGGCTGCGCCAGTTCTTCAATGCTCGGAAATGTACTGCGCTCAAGCAGGATCATCCATTCACCCTTACTATCAATACTCACTCCGGGTGTAGGCTTGGCCATCACCAAATCAAGAATATCTTTCGGCGGAGTGCGATAAGTAAAATCATCCTGCGCGAAAACTGAAACCTGTATGAACAGGATTTGAAGAAATAAAAGGATTTTTCTCATATGCATCGATTTAATCAATTTCTAAATTTAACTGGTTAATTGGTTGATGGTTAACTGGTTGATTGGGTAGCTAGTTAACCAGTCAACCAATCAACCAATTAACCTATCGAAGTTTCGGGACAACTATTTAACCTCCCACTGATACACTCTCACATAATCCACCTCCATCCTCCTCGGCCATATCTTTTCATCAACACCTTTTTGTCCACCCCAGTTGCCACCGACAGCAATATTGAGGAGCAAATGCATTTTATTATCGAATGGCCATGCATCGTATCCGCTACGTTCGTTGGCGAACTTAAAGTATACATTTCCATCTACCGAAACTTTCACTGAGTCTTTATTCCATTCTACACTATAAACATGAAATTTTTTTGAGAAATCGGGAACCATGATGTTTCCCGTCTTTTGCGTACCGATGGAGTGATAATACTTTTTACAATGCACTGAACCGTGAACTTTTCCCGGGTCAAAACCCACGTGTTCCATAATATCAATTTCGCCATCATCTGGCCAGCGAAGAGGAGTTGTTGAAGCAAGCATCCAGATTGCGGGCCATGTGCCCAGGCCTTCTGGCAGTTTTGCGGCTACATCTATCTTTCCATATTGCCAGTCACCCTTTCCTTTTGTGATCAATCTTGCGGAAGTATATTCTTTGCCCTCCCATTTCTCCTTTCTTGCTTCAATGATCAGCCTGCCTGTTTCCACTCTTGCGTTTTGTTTTCTTTTGCTGGTATAGAACTGCAGTTCATTATTTCCCCAACCATGTCCCCCAACATCATAGTTCCATTTCGTACTATCGGGCAGTCCATCTTCATTGAATTCATCGCTCCAGACCAGTTTCCATTGTTTTTCCTGAGCGGGAAGAGCAATTGGCAATAGGCAATAGGCAATGGGCAATAGGCAATAAAAAAAGAAGGTTTTTAAGCGGATCATAGCGCAAGAAATGGAAGGGGAAGTTACTAATCTTAAGTGGTATAAACGGGGCGGTTTTGACAGGCGGCTCTGCAAAAAGATTTTGGTTCTTCGGCTGCTCACCCTATTTTTGCTCCCTCATATGATTTACAAGCTGCACATCCACCATCATTCAACTTATCGCTTGAGGTAAGCCGGGGATGGTTTGTGCAAACAAATAACTTTAGGGGCTTACTTCGGTAGGCCCTTTTTCGTGAATGCTGTGGTGAATGGTGAATGGGAATGGGCAATGGGCAATAAGCAATAGGCAATAAGCAATAAGCAATAAGCAATGGTCAATAATTATTCACCATTCACTATTCACCATTCACTATTCACCATTCACCATTGACCACGTTAAATCAAGGAATATGGATGACAATAAACTAAGGATCGCCATTCAGAAATCCGGTCGACTGTACGACGACTCGGTCAAGCTGCTGACCGAATGTGGCATCGATCTTCGCAATGTAAAAGACAGGTTGAGAACGGAATCGGATAATTTCCCGTTGGAAGTTTTCTTTTTACGTGATGACGATATTCCTCAATATGTGGAAGACGGCGTTGCGGATATTGGAATCGTTGGAGAGAATGTTTTATATGAAAAGAATAAGAAAGCTGAGGTAGTCGAAGAATTGGGATTTGGGAAATGCAGGCTTTCGATTGCAATTCCCCGAGGTCAGTACTATGATGGAGTTACTTCACTACGAGGCAAAAGGATTGCAACAAGTTATCCTTTTACTGTAAGCGCTTACCTTAAACAACACAATGTTGAGGTGGACATTCATGAGATCAGCGGTTCTGTTGAAATTGCACCGGGCATTGGTCTTGCAGATGTAGTGGCTGACCTGGTAAGCAGCGGTTCCACTTTATTCATGAATGGATTAAAAGAAGTAGAGACAATTCTTCATTCGCAAGCTGTCCTTATCAAGAACAAAGACTTAAAGGATATTCAGGAAGAAATGCTGGGCCGATTACTCTTCAGGATTCGTGCAGTGAAAAAAGGCAAAGCGCAACAAATACATTTTACTGAATGCACCGAACGAAAAGCTAGAAGAGATAATTTCTTTATTGCCGGGAATGAAGAGTCCAACTGTATTACCACTCGCAGAATCAGGTTGGAGCAGCGTTCATAGCGTATTGAGCGAAGATGAGTTTTGGGAAAAGATAGAAAAATTGCAGTCAGCCGGCGCACAGGGAATTTTGGTTGTGCCGATTGAGAAAATGGTGATATAAGACAATAGGCAATGGGCAATAGGCAATAGGCAATGGGCAATGAGCAATAGGCAATAAGGAATAATCTCAGCAGTCAAGAATAATATAATCAATAATCAATAATCAATAATCAGTAATGCAAACCCTCGATCTAAGAAATAAAATCGGCACTTCATCTCTTGAAGACCTGGGTCTGGGGAGACCTGTGGTTGATGATGGTAAATTGGAAAAAATTGTGCTTAAGATCCTGAAAAAGGTGAGAGCCAGGGGAGATAGTGCGATCAGGTCCTATACTCAACTGCTTGATGGAGTAAAGGTGAAAAAACTGGCAGTAACGGATAAAGAAATTCAGGATGCTGATAAACTGGTCAGTGAAGAGCTGAAGAATGCAATTCGTTTGGCCGCATCCAATATTCGAAAGTTTCACGAGTCGCAGGTAAATAGGGCGGGAATTATCGAGATGATGCCCGGAGTTGAATGCTGGAGTAGATCAGTGCCAATTGAAAGAGTTGGACTTTATATTCCAGCGGGAACTGCGCCATTGTTTTCTTCTTTATTAATGCTTGGTATCCCTGCGACTATTGCAGGTTGTGATCAAATTGTTTTGTGTACTCCACCAGATAAGGAAGGAAAGGTTCATCCTGCAATCTTATTTTCTGCTGCCTTAATTGGCATCACTAAAATTTTCAAATGCGGCGGCGCTCAGGCTATTGCTGCTATGGCCTATGGAACCGAATCTATTCAACGCGTGTACAAGATCTTTGGTCCAGGTAATCGTTTTGTTACAATGGCAAAGCAATTAGTACAGCAGGAAGGATTATCAATTGATATGCCGGCAGGTCCAACAGAACTTCTTGTATATGCCGATAATGAAGCAAATCCCATTTTTGTTGCTGCCGATCTTTTATCCCAGGCAGAACATGGCGCCGACAGCCAGGTAATTTTAGTCGGGAGTCGGGAGTCGGTAGTCAGGAGTGTGCGTCTCGAACTCGATAAGCAACTTGAAACATTACCGAGAAAAGAGATTGCAGAAAAATCATTAGTTAATAGCAAGGCTGTATTAGTTGAAGATGACACTGAAGCGATCAAGCTGATAAATGCATATGCGCCGGAGCACCTTATATTGAATTGTACCAATGCAGATGCCCTTGCAAATAAAGTGATCAACGCTGGTTCAGTGTTTATCGGCAACTATTCTCCCGAAAGTGCGGGCGATTATGCAAGTGGAACAAATCACGTTCTTCCAACGAATGGTTACGCAAAAACATACAGCGGGGTGTCTGTTGACAGTTTTGTAAAGAAGATCAGTTATCAAAAAATAACTGAAGAAGGATTGAGGAACATCGGTCCCGCAATTGAAATAATGGCTGCAGCAGAAGGATTAGAAGGACATAAAAGAGCAGTCGAATATCGTCTAAAAAATAAGGCATAAAGAAGTCCCGAAGGGACTTCACCCCTCTCTGCTCGCAGAGAGGGGCAGGGGTGAGTCCGACGAAAAGCAGCGACCCAAAAATTAATAGAGCAAAATATAATCAAGAAATGAGCTTTGATCTGAATAGTATTCTCCGGGACAACATAAAAAAACTTATTCCTTATTCATCCGCACGTGATGAATTCAAGGGAGAAGCAAAAATATTTCTTGATGCCAATGAAAACAGTTTTGGATCACCACTCACCAAATGGTATAACCGCTATCCAGACCCGCTTCAGCTGAAAGTAAAAGAGAAGTTGAGTGAAATAAAAGGGATACCTGCTACAAATATTTTTTTAGGGAATGGTAGTGACGAATGTATCGACATTCTGATTCGCGCATTTTGCGAACCGGGTATTGATAATATTCTGCTTTGCCCCCCAACCTATGGGATGTACGAAGTTTCGGCAAATATTAATAATGTAGCGATCAAGAAAATACCGCTTACTCCTGGTTTTCAGTTAAACCTTCCTGCGATTGAAGAAGCGATCGATGATAATACTAAATTGATCTTTCTCTGTTCACCGAATAACCCAACCGGAAATTCACTTGAGCGGGAAGATATTGAAGCAATCCTCAACAATTATTTCGGGATTGTTGTTATAGATGAAGCCTATATTAACTTTTCGCGTTATCGCAGTTTTACACAGGAATTGAATGAATATCCTAACCTCGTGGTGATGCAGACGCTTTCGAAGGCCTGGGGATTGGCGGCATTAAGGGTTGGGATCAGCTTTGCTTCCGAGGAGATTATCCAGGTAATGAATAAAATAAAACCTCCTTATAATATCAACCAGGCTTCACAGGAACTGGCTTTGCAGGCCCTGGGTGAACTGGAACAGGTGAATGACATGATCGTGGAGATTGTAAGCGAACGCAAGAGACTGGAACAACAATTGCAGCAACTGAAATTGGTACAACTCGTCCATCCCTCCGACGCCAATTTTCTTTTGGTGAAAGTGAGTGATGCCAGAGGGATCTATGAATATCTTTTGGACAAAGCCATAGTGGTGCGTGACCGAAGCCGGGTTGATTTGTGTGAAGGATGTTTGCGCATAACGGTCGGTACAGCAGCAGAGAATGAAGTTTTATTGAATGCATTGGCAGATTACAAGGACGGGAAATGATTTTTTCAAAATGACCTAATTTTAAATACCATCAACTGAAATCTCTCGCATGAAATCATTCTATCAAATCCTCGGAGCTTTTGGCCTTATTGGTCTGTTAGCCTTTACATCGGAGTTTGGTAAAGGAAAAAATCGAATCAGTGAAAATGGCGATATAATCATTCCTGCCGGCTTTAAAGCTGTAGTTGTTGCAGATAATGTTGGCAATGCCAGACATCTTACGGTAAGTCCTAACGGCGATGTTTATGTCAAGCTGGAAAGATTGAAAGACGGAAAAGGTATTCTTCGCCTTCGGGACAATAATGGAGATGGCCAGGCTGATGATATAACTGGTTTTGGAAATTATGTGGGAACAGGTATTGCGATTAGCAATGGTTACTTGTATGCTTCTTCCAATTCGGAAGTTTTCCGGTATAAAATGAATAATGGAGTAGCTGACTCAGCAACAGCGGAGAGAATTATTCAGGGATTGGTAGACCGTCGCAAGCATACTTCCAAATCGATAACTGTTGACAATAAAGGAAATATCTATGTAAATATCGGTGCTCCTTCAAATGCTTGTCAAGAAAGGGATCGTCAAAAAGGTTCGCCTGGACAGGATCCCTGCCCACTACTAGATACAGCAGGAGGCATTTGGCAATTCAAGGTTGATAAGTTAAATCAATCCTATGCCGAAGGAATCCGCTATGCAACGGGCTTGAGGAATGTCGTTGGGTTGGATTGGAACACTGAAACCAACCAGCTTTTTGTTACGCAGCATGGAAGAGACTTGTTGTTTCAGAATTACCCTGAATTGTACAATGAAGAGCAAGGCGCTGAATTACCTTCTGAAGAAATGCTGCAGGTGAGTCAGGGTGATAATTTCGGTTGGCCCTATTGTTATTACGATCAAATGAAGAAACAGAAATTATTGAACCCTGAATATGGAGGTGATGGAAAAACTGCAGGTCGTTGCGAATCGATAAAGAAACCCGTTGTTGCATTCCCCGGTCATATTGGTCCAAATGGTTTGTTGTTTTATACAGGAAGTCAATTTCCCGCGAAGTATAAGAATGGCGCTTTTATAGCATTTCATGGATCATGGAACAGAACACCTCGCCCGCAGGAAGGATATTTCGTGGTATTTGTTCCGATGAAGAATGGAAAAGCAACTGGCGATTATGAAATATTTGCTGATGGTTTTGCGGGAGAATTCAAGGATCCATCTAAAGCAAGATTTCGTCCTTGCGGTCTTGCACAAGGTCCAGATGGTTCATTGTATATTTCAGATGACCAGAAAGGCAGGATCTGGAAGGTCACTCATTCAAAATAATAAGATCGTATGAAGAAAATTATCCTGACTATAACCGGATTTGTATTAATCGTGTTGGCCCTGGCTCAAACCGGCAATACATTGAAAGCTTCAATTGATAGGGGGAAAAAAGTGTATGATACCTACTGTCTGGCCTGTCATATGGAGGATGGCAACGGGGTGCCTCGTATGAATCCTCCCTTAGTAAAAACAAAATGGGTGCTTGGTGATAAGAAGAAACTAGCTGTAATAATATTGAATGGAATGGATGAAGAGATTGAAATCGATGGGAAGAATTACAGCAATCCAATGGCGCCGCATGATTTTTTGACAGACCAGGAGATCGCCGATGTATTGACCTATACCCGCAATAGTTTCGGCAATAAAGCAACCGCAGTAACTGTAGCCGAAGTAAAAACCGCAAGAGCATCGCTGAAGAAATAACAAATGATGGCGCAACGAATTCTTTTTATTGACCGGGATGGTACTATCATCAAGGAAGCACCACCTACTTACCAAATCGATTCATGGGAAAAACTTGAGTTTTATCCTGATGTATTTAGTTATTTAGGAAAGATCGCATCGGAATTGGACTATTTATTGGTGATGGTTACCAACCAGGATGGATTAGGCACAGCGAATTTTCCTGAACTAAGTTTTTGGCCCATTCATCAACACGTGATCAAAACCTTCGTGAATGAAGGAATAAGTTTTCATGGAACACATATCGATCGAACCTTTCCTGAGGATAAATCTCCGACAAGAAAGCCGGGAACAGGAATGCTGACAGAGTATCTGAATAATCCTGCTTATGATATTCCGAATTCCTTTGTAATTGGAGATAGGATCACCGATGTTCAACTGGCAAAAAACCTGGGTTGTAAAGCCATCTGGATGAATCAGGATCCTTCATTGGGTGCCGGAGAGATAAAGGACCAGGTAGAAAAGCTGAAATCAGTTGTCGCAATAGAAACGATTGAATGGTCGAAGATCTACGAATTCCTCAAGCTTGGATTGAGGCAACAGACTCATGATCGCGTTACAAAAGAAACCAATATTCATATCGAATTGAATCTTGATGGTAAGGGTGTATCAAATATCTCTACCGGACTGGGATTCTTCGATCATATGCTTGACCAGGTCGCGCGGCATGGGCATATGGACTTAACCATTACTGCAAAGGGCGATCTTCATATCGATGAACACCACACAATCGAGGATACGGCAATTGCATTAGGGGAAACTTTTGCAAAAGCATTAGTTGATAAAAGAGGAATGGAGCGTTATGGATTTGCTTTACCGATGGATGATGCAGATGCAAAAGTTTTGATCGATTTCGGTGGCCGCAACTGGATCGTATGGAATGCGGAATTCAGAAGAGAAAGGATCGGGGAGATGCCAACGGAATTGTTCTTTCATTTTTTCAAATCTTTCTCCGACGCTGCCAAATGCAATCTTCATATTGAATGTCATGGCGACAATGAGCATCATAAGATCGAGGCCATCTTCAAATGCTTCGCAAAAGCAATAAGAATGGCGGTGAAGAGAGATCCGATGTCGAATTATTTGCCTTCTACAAAGGGAGTGCTTTAGCGGAGGGATGACTTCTGGCCCCACAGGTGTCTCTGACAAGGGTCAACTAGCAACTTACGGGGCCAGATGTCATCCCATACTAAGGATTTACCAACTTATCAAGAACCTATTACTGTAATACGCTGACAAATTTCGGAGCCTCTAGTATGAGATTATCATCTGCGGGCCCCGCAAGAACCACAATGTACGAATGGGGGCAGATCATCTCCCGTGTGGGGCAGATGTCATCTCACGCCAACACATCCTGAAACTCTTTCGTTCTATCAATCACTTTCTTCGTAAACGTACAAAGCGGAATGATCTTTAGATTATGCGTCCTCGCATATTCAACTGCAGTTGCGACCAATTGTTTACCGACACCTTTGCCTTCAAGACTTGGGTCTACTTCGGTATGTTCAATGATTATTTTATCATCAGATGGTTTTGTATAAACCATTTCGGCAAGGATTGAACCTTCCTGTCCAACATAAAATAACCCTTTATTACCAACCAGTTTGTGCTGAATTAGCATAACTAAAGTTTAAAGAAGATTTTTTTCTTATAAAGAAAATAGCAAAGCAGCCATTCGAGTGCAAAAATACAAAGGGAAGTAATAATATTTCTCAATGTTTCGGGAGTATTGATCATATCCATCAATCCATTGCTGATCGCTCCGACATAACCATTGAACCAGCGATGTCCCACAATTTCAAAGAATAAATAGATGAATATTGAATTCATTCCAACGATCGTGAAGAACTTGAGGTATTTTCTATGGTCTTTGATATCAATCCACCAATAGGAAAGAGCAAGAAACCATAGACAATAACCAAGGGAAGCAATCGTGAATGAGCTTGTAGCAATACGCTTGATTATTGGAGTTATTCCCGCAATATCGAGTCCATACCCGATTAGAAGGCAGATAAATCCCCATAGCAGCAGCGGCTTGATTTTTTCTTTTCCCGAGATCAACAATTTTCCCGCCAAAGCACCTGCGATGGTATGAACTGCTGTTGGAATGCAATTGATCGCTACCCAGCCATCTCCATTGATCTTATTCATCAAAATAAGGTCCATATAATTCCCGAAGTTGTGCTGGTCAGTAAAAGGCTGATCAAAACCGGGAATATTGGTAAATCGGTAAAGAATTTCTGTTAGAAGCAATAATCCAACGCAAAAAATGATCTGCGCATAGGCAGGCCAGTTAAAGATCAGGAAAGCAATCAATGTAGTAAAAGCAAGTTGAGTAAGTACATCCCATAATTCAAACGAAAGTCCATGTTTTCTCACCGCATAATCTAATACACCCCAGAAGAAAAGCCAAAAGCATCGCTTTAGTATTTTGCGGAAGCGGTGGCTCCAAACAATTCCTTTTTGTTCCTGTTTATGCAGGGATAGGGCCATTGCAGTTCCTGCCATAAACATGAAGGCTGGTTGTACCAGGTCCCAGAATCGCAGTCCATTCCAGGGATGGTGAAAGAATTGTTGGATCAGGGTATTTGTTGCAGTTCCTTCAGTTGCAGTAGATAGATGTTCATACAAAGCTGTACTCTCCAGTGCGAGCAAAACCATTATGAACCCACGAAGAAAATCGAGGGATAATAAGCGTTGGTCCCCGTTTTGGAGAGAATTAGTCACCATTTAAAAGTATACCCGCACTTACGGGTATTCAAAATATGCAATATGCAATAGAAAATATAAAATAATCCTCGACCTGATCGGGGATCAGCCATTCTCTGCAATTGCTCTAAAGGTAAATCCCTTTGGGGCTTTCAAAATGCCGAAATCATACATGTTAATGTAGAGTATGATTGGCTTTTCCAGTCCTGAGTAGGTAACTTCATACATATCCAGCAAACCGCCGCCCATGAGCCCGTTTGGAGTTTCAAAGCTGCAGCAACTTCCTTTGCGGTTATAGCTGATCTTTTCTCCTTTTGGCCCAAGCAGGGCATTTAAAAACCGTCTTTCATTTAGCGGTCCTTCGCTGCTTTTAACTCCACCCACTTTGATGGGATTTTCTTTCGTGTAGCCATAGCTGCCATCGTCAGATATTTCAGAGATTTTGAAGGTCCGGTCATCCATCAGGTCGGCCTGGGATTTGTCGAATGTCGGGTTGTTTTTTGAACCAGATGCCTTTTTGGAAGGATTGCAGGCTAAGATTCCTGCTGCTACTATCAGAAGAATAACAAGGGTTTTGGTCATTATCTGAAGTTTTGTTTAAGATGAGATAAAAAACACATTACACAAAAATTTTTTGGAAGATTGGGTTTAGTCCCTCATTTTTGTATAGTAATGATTCAGCAAATTCAAAATACACAGTGGTGGTGGCATACAAACCTTGAACGAGGCTAGTAATGCATCTATTGTGTTTATTTGACCAATATATTCAGGCCTCGAACTTTTCGGGGCCTTTTTATTTTTAGGAATTCAAATAGAATGAAAAAGATTCAAATCGATACGGGCTGCAAACGACTGTTGGCGGATGTGTTCACGCCGGTCGGGATTTATCTGCGCCTGCGTGATCGTTTCCGCGATACTGTTCTCCTCGAAAGCACGGATCACCACGCGGCCGACAATAGTTTTTCATTCATATGCATCAATGCCATTGGCGGCATGGAGATCAGTTCAACAAAAAGTGTAGAATTCAAATTCCCTAATCAGAAACCGGAGAAGATTAATATCAATGATTCATCCAATATTCCGCAGTTGCTTTTCGAATTCATGCAGCGATTTGAAACCAACGGCGATAGTCCTGAATCCAAATTTGCACAGGGACTTTACGGTTACACGACATATGATGCAGTACAATTCTTTGACACGATCAAATTCCAAAATCGCGATTCAAAGTTTTCAATACCCATGATGCGGTATCGGTTATATCAGTATGTCATTGCGATCAATCATTTTAAAGACGAACTTTTTATTTGCGAGAATAAAATAAACGGATTGGAATCAGAACTGGCGGTTGTGGAAAGCCTGATCCGGAGTAAGGACGTACCCGTTTATCCTTTCAAAGCCGTTGGTGAAGAAACTTCGAATATGACCAATGAGGATTATATGGAAATGGTGAAAAAAGGCATTGCGAGTTGTCTGAGAGGAGATGTTTTTCAAATCGTATTAAGCAGAAGATTTGAACAAGGATTTACGGGAGATGAATTCAATGTGTATCGTGCACTGCGAAGTATCAATCCATCTCCTTATTTGTTTTATTTCGACTATGGCGATTACCGCTTGATGGGCTCTTCTCCCGAGGCGCAATTGCTGATCCAGGGTGGCGCTGCCGTTGTTCATCCTATCGCTGGAACCTTTAAACGAACCGGTGATGCTGAAAAAGATAAACAGGAAGCGGATCGATTATTCAATGATGAAAAGGAGAATGCCGAGCATGTAATGTTGGTTGACCTGGCACGAAATGATCTCAGCCGGGTATGCGATGATGTTAGTGTTGCACATTACCGCCAGGTGCAATATTATTCTCATGTTATTCATTTGGTGAGCGAGGTAAAAGGAAAGCTTCGACCCTCGAGCAATCCATTTGAATTATTAGCAAAAACATTTCCGGCTGGTACATTAAGTGGCGCGCCAAAATTCAAGGCCATGCAATTGATTGATGAATTTGAACCCACATCAAGAAGTTATTATGGCGGTGCAATTGGATTTATGGGATTTGATGGCAGTTGTATTCATGCCATCATGATCAGAACTTTTTTGAGCAGCAATAATACACTTATTTACCAGGCAGGTGCCGGTGTCGTGGCCGCATCAAAACCGGAAAGTGAATGGCAGGAGGTAAATAATAAATTGGGTGCCCTTAAGAAGGCTATTAAATTTGCGGAGAGCTTATGAATATATTGATGGTTTGATTGTTTGATGGTTTGATTGTTGGGCTCACGAATAGTAAACCCAACCATTAAATCATCGAACAATCAAACCATCCAGCTAGAATCAAAAAATGAACAAAGTGCGAATATTAGTATTCGATAATTACGATTCATTTACTTACAACCTGGTTCACCTGGTGGAAAAGATCATTCACCAAAAGGTAGAAGTGTATCGCAATGATCAGATCCCTTTGGAAAAAGTAAAGGACTATGATAAGATCATTCTTTCACCGGGCCCGGGAATTCCCGTAGAAGCAGGATTGCTTGTTGCCATTGATAAAAGAATATGCTTCTTCAAAATCCATCCTGGGTGTTTGTCTGGGTCACCAGGCAATCGGTGAAGCGTTTGGAGGAACACTGGTTAATTTGAGTACAGTCTATCATGGCGTTGCAACTAATTGCCTGTTAGATAATAATAAGTCTCCTTTATTTAAGGGACTTCCAAAGGAAATTGAGGTTGGTCGTTATCATAGCTGGGTTCTCGCTGATGAGAATTTTCCAAATGAGCTTGAAATAACAGCAAGGGATGATAATAATATATCATGGGTTTGCAGCATAAAAAGTATGATGTGCAGGGAGTGCAATTTCATCCGGAAAGTGTGTTGACGCCAATGGGGGAGGAGATAATGCGAAATTGGCTAAATGTCTGAACCAGGATTTTATACGATTTGACTGATTGAACTGATGAAAAACCAAAGCAAACTATTGAAAGCACAACCGAGTAAACAATATTTAGAAAAGTTTAAATGATTGTGCTATGGAATACAAGTATAGCGACAAAACAGAAAAAATTATCAGAGCATGCATGAATGTCCATGGGGTATTGGGAAATGGATTTCAGGAAGTAATCTATCAGCGTGCGCTGGCAATTGAATTCGACCTAATGGGAATTAATTATTCAAGAGAACAAGACATGCCAATCCATTACAAAGGTCATCCAATTGGTAATCGAAGAGTGGATTTTTATGTGGAAGAATTAATAAGTGTAGAATTAAAAGCAATCAGTGAATTAACTAAAACAAACTTAACTCAGGGTAAGAACTATTTAGAGGCATATAATTTGGAGGTCGGTTTATTGGTCAATTTTGGAGCTGATAGTTTGAAATGGAAACGGCTATTTAATAACAAGTTCAAACCAGTTGGCGCAACTGGGGTTTAGATAGCAAATAGAATCGTTTGAAATCGGCGTATAGATATCAGGGAAAATCAGTCAAATCGTATAAAATCCTGGTTCAGACAATTTTGATATGAAAAAGATTTTATTATACTTATTTGAGCACAAAACTCTCTCACGGGAGCAAGCAAAAGAAGTGCTTGTCAATATCGGAAAGGGAGTTTATAATGAGCATGAAGTAACTGCTTTCATGACGGTTTACCTCATGCGAAGTGTGACGATAGAAGAATTGCAGGGATTTAGAGATGCATTGCTTGAACTTTGCGTGTCGGTGGATATGAATGGATTTCCGGTGATTGATATTGTTGGCACAGGCGGAGATGGAAAAAATACTTTTAATATTTCAACATTGTCTTGTTTTATTGTTGCAGGTACCGGGCAAAAAGTTGCCAAACATGGAAATTATGGAGCTTCATCGATCAGCGGAGCTTCCAATGTGATGGAGCAACTGGGCTATAAATTCAAGAATGATAAGGATAGATTGAAGAAAGAAGTGGACGCGGCAAATATTTGTTTTCTTCATGCACCTTTATTCCATCCGGCATTAAAAACAGTTGGGCCCATCAGGAAAAACCTGGGCATGCGTACCTTTTTCAATATGCTGGGACCGATGGTGAATCCTGCATTTCCGCAATTTCAATTGGTGGGAGTATATAACCTGGAAATGGCAAGGATCTACAATTATCTTTTGCAACAAACGGATCGAGCATTTACCATCATTCACGGTTTGGATGGATATGATGAAATCTCATTGACAAATGATACCAAAGTGATCACAAAAGAAGGAGAACGGATCATGACTCCTGAACAATTGGGAAAGCGAATGGTGTCGCCAATTGATATCCACGGAGGGAATAGCGTGGAGGAAGCTGCTAAAATATTTTTGAAAATACTTAAAGGGGAAGGATCCTGGGCACAGAATGCGGTTGTGTTGGCAAATGCGGCGATGGCACTACATTGTACGGGTAATTTTAAATCTTATGATGAAGCATATAGTGCTGCAGTTGAAAGTCTTGATAGTGGTAAAGCATATCAGGCATTGAATAAACTGATCGAATTACAGAATTGAATGAATATTCTTGATACCATAGTAGCATATAAGAAAAAAGAAGTTGAAGAAAGAAAATCGGCTTGCAGCATTACAAGCCTGGAAAAATCATCATTTTTCCCCCGTACTGTTTTTTCTCTGAAAGCTTCCCTGCTCGATAAATCATTGACAGGAATAATTGCAGAGTTCAAAAGGAAATCTCCGTCAAAAGGTATCATCAATGAAAATGCAGATGCGGCAGAGATCACTAAGGCATATACCGAGCACGGAGCCTCAGGATTGTCCGTTCTGACGGATTCAAAATTCTTTGGAGGAAGTTTCGAAGATTTTGACCAGGCCAGGGGAAATGATATTCCAATATTGGAAAAAGATTTCATTGTAGATGAATACCAGCTGATAGAAGCAAAAGCAAAGGGCGCAGATTTGATATTGTTAATCGCTGCCTGCCTCAAGCCTGCCGAAACCAAACGCTTTGCATCGCTTGCAAGGGCGATTGGTTTGGAAGTTTTGTTGGAATTGCATGCTCCTGAAGAGTTGGATCATATTTGTGATGAGGTTGAACTGGTAGGAATAAATAACCGTAATCTGAAGACATTTGAAGTAGATATTGAACAGAGCCTGAGAATGGCTGAGAAGATTCCCGATGATAAATTAAAGATTGCCGAAAGCGGGATCAGTAAGGTGGAGAATATTCAATTATTCAGAAAAAATGGATTTTCTGGATTCCTGATTGGTGAGAACTTTATGAAGGCGAATGATCCCGGTGAAGCGTTTAAAAAATTTGTGCAGGAATTGAAGTCGAATGTATCTATATAACTGAATGCAACGATTGTTTTGTCCGCAGCAAAACACTTAAAATCGAAAATATGAGAATCAAAGTTTGCGGCATGACACAAGCAGAACAAGTGGATCAATTAGCAGAGATTGGGGTGACGTTTGCGGGAATGATCTTTTACCCTAAGAGCCCAAGGTATGTATTCAGGCATATGACGACAACCCAGATCAGGAAAATAACACAGATCAATAAGGTCGGGGTTTTTGTAAATGCGACGATTGACGAAGTGCTGCATATGGTGGATGAATGTCGATTGCATATGGTGCAATTACATGGCGACGAATCGCCAAAATACTGCGAGAAGATCGCGGATTATGTTTCAGTAGTGAAGGCATTTCGAATGAGTGAGAACGACAGCGTGGATTGGATGATTCGCCCTTATATGGAAATGTGTGATATGTTCATGTTCGATACGATGGGCGCAGGTTATGGAGGCACGGGAAAGAAGTTCGATTGGGCCATGTTGAAAGACGTCGAAGTTGGAAAACCTTTTTTTCTGAGTGGGGGTATCGAAGAAGGTGATGAAGACAAGTTAAAAGAATTCGCCAAAGAGCCGGTCGCAAAGGCATTATTCGCAATTGATATTAATAGCAAGTTTGAAAACAGCCCGGGAGTAAAGGACATGGCGAAGGTGAAGAAGTTTTGTGAGGAGTTGAATCATGGGTAAGTCAATTGTTAGATTGTTTGATTGTTTGATTGTTGGGTTTAAGAATAGTAAGCCCAACAATCAAGCAATCTAACAATCAAACCATCCTGATTGCGTATGATAACCATTCGAAATGCGATAGAGAATGATCTTCCGGAAATCCTGGAGATCTACAATGAGGTGATCTTGAACACAACTGCTGTTTATGATTACAAGCCGCATACCTTGGAAATGCGCAGGCAATGGTTCAATACAAAAAAAGAGCAGGGCTTTCCTGTTTTTGTGGCAGAGGAGAATGGAAAAGTAGTTGGATTAAGTTCGATTGGCCCATTTCGTGCCTGGGCTGCTTATAAATACTCGGTGGAGAATTCGGTTTACGTGGCGAAGGATTGCAGGGGAAGGGGGATCGCAGGTTTATTGATACCGCCATTGATCGATGCTGCGAAGAGCCTACAAATGCATACGATCATCGCGAGTATTGATGCCACAAATGAAGCGAGCCTGAAATTGCATCGGCATTTTGGTTTTGAAGAAGTAGCGCATTTCAGGCAGGTAGGATTCAAGTTCGGAAGGTGGCTCGATCTGAAATTTCTACAATTGATATTAAACACACCGGATAACCCGGTAGAATCATAGCGGAATGATCAAAGAACAGAAAACATTTACTCGCCCAGATGCCGATGGTTACTACGGAAATTTCGGCGGCGCTTATATTCCTGAAATGTTGTACCGGAATGTGGAAGAATTGCGCAATCGTTACCTGGAGATCATACATGATGAATCCTTTCAAAAAGAATTCAGTTCCTTACTGAAGGATTATGCCGGTAGACCAACACCATTATATTTTGCGGAAAGATTGAGTAAACCATTCAATACACCTATCTATCTAAAACGAGAGGATCTTTGCCATACCGGTGCACATAAGATCAATAATACAATTGGACAAATCCTGCTTGCATTAAAACTTGGTAAGAAAAGGATCATTGCTGAAACCGGTGCCGGTCAGCATGGAGTTGCTACTGCAACTGTTTGTGCATTGAAAGGAGTGGAATGCATTGTTTACATGGGAGAAAAGGATATTGAACGGCAGGCACCCAATGTGGCAAGAATGAAAATGCTGGGAGCAACGGTTATTCCTGCAACGAGCGGAAGCAAGACATTGAAAGATGCAACCAATGAAGCGATCCGCGATTGGATCAATAATCCGGTTGATACACATTATATAATTGGAAGTGTTGTTGGGCCGCATCCTTATCCTGATATGGTTGCCCGTTTTCAAAGCGTGATCAGTGAAGAGATAAGATTGCAATTAAAGGAAAAAACAGGAAGTGAATTACCGGCAAGAGTTATTGCCTGTGTTGGTGGAGGAAGCAATGCAGCCGGTGCATTTTATCATTTTCTGGATGAGCCTTCTGTTGAATTGATTGCTGTGGAAGCAGCAGGATTGGTATTAATAGTGGTCATAGTGCAGCAACAACTCAATTGGGAACCGAAGGTATTTTACATGGAAGCAAAAGCCTGGTGATGCAAACAGCAGATGGACAGGTTGTGGAACCGCATAGTATTTCAGCGGGATTGGATTATCCTGGTATTGGTCCCTTGCATGCACATTTGTTTGAAAGCGGCCGGGCAAAGTTTTTAAGTGCAACTGATGATGAAGCCGTTGAAGCGGCATTTGAGTTAGCAAAATTGGAAGGAATAATTCCTGCCTTGGAGTCGGCCCATGCGCTTTCGGCTTTGAAACAATTGAAACTGGATAAGAAAGGGATTAGTGTTGTTTGCTTAAGCGGAAGAGGAGACAAGGATTTGGCTACTTATATGAAGGTTATGGACGCCCCGGCAGCGGTTACAAACCCT
Source organism: uncultured Chitinophagaceae bacterium (assembly GCA_963728145.1). Classification (GTDB taxonomy): domain Bacteria; phylum Bacteroidota; class Bacteroidia; order Chitinophagales; family Chitinophagaceae; genus CAVSJA01. The sequence goes on from CAVSJA010000003.1 coordinate 31,364, forward strand.
GCCGGCGGCTAATAATTTTGACATGAACAGGATAAACGAACTTTTCGAACAAAAGAAATCAAAAATTCTCAGCATCTACTGCACTGCAGGTTATCCTCAATTGGATAGCACAATTCCAGTGATGAAGGCTTTGCAGGATAGTGGTGTTGATATGATCGAACTTGGCATTCCTTATAGCGATCCACTGGCCGATGGTCCTGTGATCCAGGCAAGCGGTAGTAAGGCAATTGCTAATGGAATGACAATCGAAAAACTTTTTGAACAATTACGAGGATTTCGTCATCAGGTGTATGTTCCGGTTATTTTAATGGGGTATATGAATCCAGTGCTTCAGTATGGATTCGAAAAATTTTGTCAACATGCAGCAGCCTTACCAATTGATGGATTGATATTGCCGGATCTTCCAGTTAAGGAATTTGAAACGGTCTACGGACCGATTATAAAAAAGTATGGCATTGATTTTATTTTCCTGGTAACTCCTGAAACTCCTGAAGACCGGATTCGAAAACTGGATTCATTGAGTACCGGATTTCTTTATGCTGTTTCATCTTCCTCAATTACGGGTAAGGATAAGGATTTTAAATCAGTAGAGAATTATTTGCAAAGATTAAAAGAAATGAAACTAAAGAATCCTACCATTGTTGGATTTGGCATTAAGGATAAGGAAACATTTGAATCGGCTTGCAAGTACGCGAATGGAGCGATTGTTGGAACGGCTTATATAAAAGCATTGGAGAATAGTACTGAAATAAATGAGGCAACAACAAAATTCATTCAAACAATTTTGAATAGGTAAGAACCGGGATAAAAGTGATGGAATTAGTAATAGTAAAATATAATGCAGGAAATATTCAATCGGTTCTGTACGCCCTTGAGCGCATCGGCAAAGGAGCAGTTGTGTCCGATGATCATGAGCTTATTTGCAAAGCTGATAAAGTGATCTTCCCCGGTGTTGGTGAAGCAAGCACGGCAATGAATTACCTTAAGGAAAGAAAACTTGATCAATTAATAAAAGACCTGAAACAACCTGTTCTTGGCATTTGTCTCGGAATGCAATTGATGTGCAAATACTCTGAAGAAAACGATACAGAATGCATGGGAATCTTTGAAGAAAGGGTAAAACATTTCAAACCTGAATCTAAAAATGGTCGGCCGGTGTTGAAAGTACCCCAAATCGGATGGAATAATATATATGAATTAGAAACAGGCTTGTTTAAGGGATTGCAGGAAAATAGTTATTGCTATTTCGTTCATGGTTACTATGCGGCATTGGGGGAACACACGATCGCAAAAGCAGATTATGTTGCGCCTTATAGCGCCGGATTGCATAAAAATAATTTTTACGGAGTACAGTTTCACCCGGAAAAGAGTGCAGCGGCGGGCGAACAAATACTGAAGAATTTCCTGGCTCTATGATTCAATCATTCAATAATGCAGAGTAAGAACCTCAATAAAAAAACCTCGAATAAAAATTCTTTACCAGAATTGGGGTTTGTAATTCCCGCTATCGATATCATCGAAGGGAAATGCGTACGACTGACTCAGGGCGACTACGAAAAGAAAAAGATCTATAACGAAAAGCCTCTGGAAGTTGCTTTGCAATTTCAGGATGCCGGATTGAAGCGGGTGCATTTGGTGGACCTGGATGGAGCAAAGGCCGGAAAAGTAAAAAACTGGAAAGTATTGGAGAATCTCGCAGGCAAAACTTCTTTGAAAATTGATTTTGGGGGAGGTCTTAAGTCTGAAAAGGATGTAGAGATCATTTTTGAATCTGGTGGAACCTGGGCAACGGTGGGAAGTATTGCAGTGAAGGATGAGCAAGAATTGCTCAAATGGTTCACAAGATTTGGAACAGAAAAATTTATGCTGGGGGCGGACGTAAAAGATAAAATGATAGCGATCAGTGGTTGGACAGAATCAACAGATATTGGAGTGGAAGATTTTATTGAACGATACCATAGTGGTGGAGTCGATCAAATCTTTTGTACGGATGTAAGCAAGGATGGAAAGCTTGAAGGACCGGCGATCGACCTCTATGATTCGATTATTAAACAGTTTCCAGGAGTTTTTTTTATTGCCAGCGGCGGAGTTAGCTCTATGAAGGACCTGGAAGAGTTGAGAAATATCGGTTGCAGCGCGGCAATTGTTGGGAAAGCCATTTATGAGAATAGGATCACGCTAAAGGAATTGAAAACCTTCAATTATGGGAATTGAAAATTTCTGGTTATTCGCATTCGCGGCTTTGATGCTGAACATTACGCCGGGCAATGATATGCTCTATGTAGCGACAAGAAGCACAGGCCAGGGAGTGAAAGCTGGTATCGTTTCAGCGTTGGGCGTTTTGGGTGGATGCATTGTACACATGATTGCAGCGGTAATTGGACTTTCTGCGCTGATTGCTCAATCTGCAATTGCATTTGATATCATCAAGTATGCCGGTGCAGCTTATTTGGTCTACCTCGGCATTCGTTCTATAATCAGTAAGACTAATTCTTTCAATCTTCCAAAAAATATTGAAAAGCAATCCTTGTGGAAAATATTCTGGCAGGGTGTCGTAACGAATGTATTGAATCCTAAAGTTGCATTGTTCTTTCTTGCCTTTCTTCCTCAATTTATCGATCCATCGAAGGGGAATACTTATCTGCAAATACTTTTCCTGGGATCCTGGTTCAATATTTCGGGAACTGTTGTAAATATCATTGTAGCGATATTATTTGGAAAGATCGGAGACTGGTTGCAAAGATCATCCTGGTTTGTGAAATGGCAGGGGAAATTGATCAGGACTCATTCTTATCGGACTTGGAATAAAAGTGGCGCTTAGCTCCGCATCGAAATCAAATTAGTAATGGAGAAACTTAGTACGAAGAATACAACTATCAGGAGAACCGGTATAACCCGGAGAATAATTCCTTGTTTGGATATAAAAGATGGCCGTACGGTCAAGGGTACAAACTTTGTAAACCTCAGGGATGCCGGAGATCCTGTTGAACTCGGTGCATTGTATGCAAAGGAAGGTGCAGATGAATTGGTGTTTCTCGATATTACCGCCACCAATGAACGTAGAAAAACATTAAGCGAGTTGGTAAACCGAATTGCTCATCATATCAATATTCCTTTTACCGTCGGTGGAGGAATAAGCTCCATTGAAGATGTTCAGGTACTATTGCAAAACGGCGCAGATAAGATTTCGATCAATACTTCAGCAGTTAAACGACCTTCTTTAATTAATGAGTTGGCTAAGGAATTCGGAAGCCAGTGTGTGGTTCTTGCAATTGATGCAAAAAAAGAAGATGATGAAGAATGGTATGTTTATTTGAATGGAGGAAGAGTGAAAACTGAATTGAAATGCTTCGAATGGGCAAAGCAGGGTGTCGAAGCGGGTGCCGGAGAAATATTACTTACTTCAATGAATCACGATGGAACCAAGAAGGGTTTTGCAATTGATATAACAAAACGATTGGCTGAAAATCTTCCTGTACCGATTATCGCATCGGGTGGTGGAGGACTTCATCAGCATTTTGACGAGGTATTCAAGCTTGCAAAAGCCGATGCTGCCCTTGCAGCCAGTATTTTCCATTTTAAGGAAATAGCAATTCCTGATTTGAAGCGATATTTGTCAGACCAGAACATCCCAATTCGATTTTGATATGGTCGCTTTTATAGCTGTTATTGCGCTTTTAATTTTTATCTATATGAACAGATATGTTCAGCGTCGACGAGATGAGCGAAGAGCAGAGTCGATGGAAAGAAAGCGGGAATTGTTCGACAAACTTCTTGATACAATTAGGTCAGAAGACGAAAAAAAGAAAACTGAGTCCAATGAAAATTGATTTCAAAAAATATCCCGACGGTTTGGTGCCTGCTGTAGTACAGGATTTCAAGACGCAAAAAGTTTTGATGTTGGGATTTATGAATGAGGCAGCATTTAAAAAGACAGAAGAGATCGGGAAAGTGACTTTTTATAGCCGCAGTAAAAATCGACTATGGACAAAAGGTGAGGAGAGTGGTAATTATTTATTGGTGAAACAGATGCTTTCAGATTGCGATGACGATACCTTATTGATCAAGGCTGAACCAAAGGGCCCAGTTTGCCATACAGGCGCGGATACCTGTTGGAGTGAGCGGAATCATAAGGAAGACTTTCTCTATTACCTGGAAGATATCATCGAATTGAGAAAAAAGAGCAGTGATGAAAAGTCATATGTCCGCCAGCTCTTTAAAAAAGGGATCAATGGTATCGCCCAAAAGGTTGGCGAGGAAGCCGTTGAACTGGTAATAGAATCCAAGGATAATGATGAGCAACTCTTTCTGAATGAGGCTGCTGACTTGCTTTTCCATTATTTGGTTTTACTTAACGCAAAAGGATATAATTTGCAGTCAGTTGTAAACGTTTTACAGCAGCGACATTCCAAATAGTATGATGAAATATCTAATCCTGTTTATCCTTTTTCCTGTACTGGCGACTGCGCAGACTGCAACTCCAAAGAAATTTAAGATCACTGGTCAGCTTACCGGTCTCAATGATAATAGTATTGTTACCATTAGCAATTTCAATGATCAAACCGATACTGCTGCAAAGACAACCGTAAAGAATGGAACATTTGAACTAGCTGGCTCACTAACTGAACCCAATCTGTATCAGCTCAACCTCAATTCTGTTCAGAAAAAATTGCTTTTGTTTATTGGTCCGGATGTAATGACCATTAAAGGCGACGCTACAAAACTCCAGGATGTCGAAGTAAAGGGCTCTATGACACATGCTGATTTCATGGAATTTCAAAAAACTTTTAATCCGCTCTTTGATAAGTTAAGAGAAATGAATCAGCGTATTGGTACGATGCAACAGCCTCAACGCTCGGATTCAATCATGATCGCCTATGCCGCGCTCGTAACTAATATCCACGAAACGATTGATAAGTTTCTTGCGAAAAAGAAAAACTCTCCAATTGCTCCATTCTTATTAGTTGTAACCTTACAATTAGATGAGGATAGAGAGAGGGTTGAAAAAAGATATAATACAATAGATCCTTCCCTGCGCGAAAGTTTTTTTGCGAAGATTGTGAAAGAAGAGATCGATAAATCGAAGATCGGCGCGATTGGATCAGATGCAATTGAATTTGTTCAAAATGATACAACTGGCAAACCGGTTTCGCTTTCATCATTCCGTGGCAAATATGTATTGATCGATTTTTGGGCAAGCTGGTGCAAACCCTGCCGTTTAGAAAATCCAAATGTTGTCAACGCTTACAATAAATTCCGCCAAAAGAATTTCACCATACTCGGTGTTTCCTTAGACCGAACACGTGAAGCATGGTTGCAAGCCATCAAGGATGATAGACTTGCCTGGACTCATGTGAGCGACCTCAAATTCTGGAATAACGAGGTTGCACAGAAATATAAGGTTGATGGCATTCCCCAGAATTATCTCATCGATCCTAGTGGTAAGATCATTGGACGAAACCTTCGCGGAGAGGAATTGCAGTTGAAGTTGTGTGAAGTTCTTGGATGCAACTAGAAGGTTGACGAGGTTGATAAAGTTGACAAGGTTGACAAAGGACTGTCGCTAATCCTCCCTGATACAAACAAAATTTTCTCCACGTTTAGACAGTTCCCGCAGAGTCTCCCGCAGTAGGGTATCCGAAAATCAGGAATCATACGCGGGGACTCTGCGCCTGCGCGATTAGCGCGGAGATATTTGGTCTTGCCAAAGCAGCGTCCCATAATTCAAGGGTTGTAATTCGAAGCTTCGAACGCAGAGTCCCCGCGCAAGTTGCATTAAATTCGGAGTTCATGCTGCGGGAGACTCTGCGAGAACCTCCGGAAGAATTGCAGATGAAGTTGTGTTTTGTGTTGGACTTAACTAATCTTCCCTGATACAAACAAAATTCTCACCGCTTATAGTAGTTGAAAAATTGTATTTGCTGATTGTAGTAAAGAAAGGACGTGTAGTTCCCCTTCTATCCTGATCGTGTGTTTCAATGATCAATGCCCTGGTTTTTGGTAACCAGGTTTCATAATTGTTGCTGAAGACTTCGAGTTCGGCTCCTTCAATATCAATTTTCAAAAGATCAATTTCGTTTATACCATGTTGTTTCATCAAATCAGCGATGCAAACAGATGGAATTGTTTTATCAGTCGGATGATCGGTTTCTTTTACGCTGAATGACCAGTTGCCATTGTCTTTGCCGGGAATGATCTCAAGATTAGTAGTACGGTTCCAAACACCAGCTTTTATTGGATAAATGTCTTTGAATTTCTCTGTATTCATTTTGATGAGCTCGAAATTGGCAGATTCAGGTTCAATAGCCACCACTTTTGCATCGGGAAATTTATTCTTGAAATAAACTATGCCCAATCCAATATTTGCACCGCAATCGATAATCGTTTTTGGTGTAAACCCAAGATTGATATTGTAATCCTGGCGAAGAAAGATCTGCTTGAAAGTCGGCCAGTCGGAACTGTTATTCCTTAAGTAAACCGGGTGAGAATAACCCGGGATATGCACCTCTGAAACACCTGTCTTTTTAGTTTTCTGAAAGTACAGGGACAAACCCTTCCAAAACCCAAAACGCTGGATATGTAGAAATAGTTGAATGATGTGCTCGGTCATGGCCGAAAGATAGTCCGAAACATGGGAAAATCCAATACAGGAGATGGTTGACAAGGTTGACAGGGTTGACAAGGTTGACAAAGTGGATAAAGTTGAAAAGATTAACAAGGGGAAAGAATATTGAATCCGCCTTGTCAAACTGTCAACCTTGTCAACCTTGTTAACCCTGTCAACCTTGTTAACCTTGTCAACCAAACTCAATTAACATCCTTTCCTTCCTGCAGCTTCTTGATCATCCCTTCCACATTGTCTTTATTCGGTTTATCCGGAGCTTGGGGTAAGGCTTTTTGTGCAAACTCTAATGCTTTCTTGTAATCGCCGATTCCGGAATAGCCTCGAACCATTCCCATATTCGTTGTAAACTGATTGGGGTTTTTGTCGTGATTGAATTTAAATGCCTCAAAAGCTTCCTTTGTTTTCTTTTGTTGCAGTAACTGTCTTGCATAGCCATGGATCTGTTGCATATTTCCCATCGGGAGAGCTTCCTTCATCAATGCATCAGCTTCTGATTGGCGGTTAAGTTTGGAAAGTAGTTGTGCCTTGGTCGACAGTGTTACAAAATTCTTTTGTCCAATAAATGTTGTGCTGACCGCCATATCCGCCCAGGTCAAACCTTCTTCAAGACTCACATTGTTTTGGATAGTGAACTGCGCCGCCTGGTTAAAACTTTGCCAACCAGGATTGAAACTTTTTTCACCTCTTAATTCGCGCCGGATCGATGCGAGTTGCAGATTTATATAGTCTGTTTCGATTTTAAAAGGAATCATCAGCTTTTCCCAAACCAATGCAACTGTGGCCCCGGTGTTGGTTTGGTCCATAAATTCATAGCGAAGCCATTCAACATTTTTATCTGTAGCAACGGGCTTTACTTTTACGCGGAGCGCATCTTCTTTGTCATCATAGAAGTAACTTCCCCATGAAGTGGAATTCTTTGAAAAGATGACCGTACATTCATTGGGATCATAAGCAACAAACAATCCGTATTTACCTGCAGGAAGATCTTTGCCTTCAACTTTCACAGGAGTAGAAAATGATATGACGGTGTTTTCATTTGAGCCGGCTCTCCAGGGCGCGGATTTACTCGTACCGAATCCCTGGTCAATAAAGCCCGCATGGACCAATTGACCCCAGATCTTTCCTTCTCTACCTTTAACTCCGGGTCGATTATAAACAATACTGATATCGGTTAGCCCTACCTGTTCTCCAACCCAGGCATGCTTGTTACCTCCATCGGGCATCGTTGTGAGCTGTGCATATGAAAATTGGGAAAGCAGAAGGCTTAATCCCAAACAAAAGCTTAATAATGTTTTTCTCATAAAAATTAGTTTTTGATTGATGGCAGTTCAAATGTAAGGTCTCTTTCTACGGTGGACAGTTTTCCTTTCATTAATGCTTCGGGTTAAGGACAGAACTTCGATAATCCGGGATGGATGGTACGATATACCCCAACAAAGTCGCCACAAACCGCTCAGTTGTAATTCCCAGACAGCTTCCTCTGCGCTTTCCGTCGTCCCTAAATTTCTATTCAACAGAAGAATAGACGAACAAGGAATGATCAATTTCCATCGGATGGGTTGTCAACTGAAGGAAACGGACATCGGTAAGAGGAAGAGCACCAGCAAACCAAAAGACAACTGTTGAATAGAAATTTAGGGGCGACGGAAAGCACAGAGGACGCAGTGAAAATTATTTAAGTTGGCGTTTATACAGTTGTACAGCATTCTCGAGTCCCAAATATATCGCATCGCAAATCAATGCGTGACCAATCGATACTTCCTTAAGGTTGGGAATGTTCTGAGAAAAATATCGAAGATTGTGAAGATCGAGATCATGTCCTGCATTTAAACCAATACCTAATTCATTTGCCCTGACAGCTGCTGTGATGAAATCTTTAATAGCACCCTCTTTATCACCTGCAGCAAATGTTTTCGCATAAGCCTCGGTGTACAATTCAATGCGATCAGTTCCTGTTAATGCAGCGCCATTTACCATTTCTACATCAGGATCCACAAAGATGGAAACCCTGATACCAGCATTCTTAAATATTTTGATCGTTTCTTTTAAATAGTCTTTGTTCTTTATCGTGTCCCATCCATGATCAGATGTTAATTGTCCTTCGGCATCGGGCACCAGTGTGACCTGGTCCGGTTTTGTTTCCAATACCAGGTCAATGAATTTCTGCTCGCGGCAATTCCCTTCAATATTGAATTCAGTACTGATGATCTTTTTGATTATTCGTACATCTTGGTAACGGATATGTCTTTCATCCGGACGAGGATGAACCGTTACTCCATCTGCTCCGAATTGTTGTACATCGATTGCGGCTTTAAGGATATCGGGGTTATTTCCTCCGCGGCTATTGCGGAGTGTGGCTAGTTTGTTGATGTTGACAGAGAGCTTGGTCATGCGGCAAAGGTAGGGTAGGATTCCTGTAAGGGCACGGTTGAAAACCCTGTTTAGCGTCTCAATTATTGGTAAGTCTCCTTCCAGGGTTTTCAACCTTATTTCCTCAGCACCTTCGCGTTGCCCAGCACAATCCCATCTTCGTTTACTGCATCAAGTACATAGTCGCCATCAAGAAGATCGTTGAGATCGGTCAAACTGCATAGATTTGAGCCTTCGAGTAAATGCCAGGAGAACATCCTTAAAATTTTTCCTTTTGTTTCTCTCATTCGAATGATCACGTGATCATTTTTGTCGGTAGATATTTCAATTGTGATACTGTTCACAAAGGGGTTAGGAAAAGCGGTTAATTTGTTGATCATGTTAGGGTTTCTTACACCGATCATAATCCACAACCAATGCCAGAAAGTAAACTGCTGATAAGCAAAAAATTAATCGGGTCCTGGTAGACAAACGATTCTCATAATGGGAAGGAAAAATTGGAAATGGGAGAGAGTAAAATTAGGTCTAAGCGTATGCCCTTAGAATCGGGCAACAAGTTTAAGATTTAATAATCGGGGAGTTAACCGGTTGGGCATTGCGAATATCGTGTTTGAAAAATCTTTGATCAACATATAAGAGATTGTATTGTCCCGGTCGATAAGATTAAATACTTCCAGCGTAGCCCAAATATTTTCGAAGTTCCTGAAAGGGTTATGACTTCTTCTATTACTCTTTTCGGCATCCAACAACAATAAGCTAAATCCTATATCTACGCGAATATATGGTTCGATGATCAGCGCATTCCGGTACTTCGCACTGTTCGGAATATTGTAGGGCATATTGCCTCCATAAATTAAATTCAAATAGACTTTGAAGTTTTTATTAGTGGATAGATAATCCTGCAAGAACATTCCAAAAGTAAACAGGCGATCACTGGGGCGACGAAACCAACCTCCTTCAACTAATGCACTATCGATCGGCTGATTCAAAGAATCGAGTTCATAGTCGTACCAGGTATCATTCTGCAAGTTTTCTCTTGTGCGCATGAAACTCATGCTTATCCAACTTTCTGCATCTTTTACCAGGTCACCAAACAATCTGAATTCAATTCCAGTCGCGTATCCCTTTGCACTGTTCTCTCCGTAATAACGGGTACGCACATTGTCTATATCATAAGGAACAAGATCCCACATTCCTTTGTAGTAGGCTTCTGCGGTAAATCTAAATGGGCGATTTCCATAACTGAAATTGTAATCGAATCCACCGGTGATCTGCCAGCTCTTTTGGGCTTTCACCTCAGTATTAACTGTTCCATCATATCTTCTCAACTCACGATAGAATGGCGGCTGTTGATACAATCCTCCTGCTGCGCGGAAGATGATATCTTTTTTCCAATCCCGGGGCGTCCATGAGAATCCAACCCTCGGCGAGATTAACAATTCATTGTTGAGCGTATTGTAATTGTATCGAATACCGCCCTGGAAAGTAAAATCGCCCGATTCATTGAACTGGATATTGTCCTGAATATATCCGCTGATCCTTGTCATGCTGAAATCAGCCTTTGACTTAATCACCTTGCTCAACTCGAGTGTTCCAGGATTATAGGGAAGATTATATCCGGCAGAATCCTGGTATTCCCATTCGTTAAGCTTATCATTCGTCAGTTGTTGTTCAAAACTCTGTCCCCACTGTAAATAATGTTTTCCCTTATCAAGACTTCCCTTATGCGAAAAATTCCATACTACAATATTCAATCTGTTTCTTGCGAATGATTGATATAATCCTGCACCCAGTGGATTATTGATCAATCCGAAGTCTGGTTTGCTCTTATCGAATTCACGTTCTCCAAACAGATAAGCGCCGGTAATATCGATGGATTCTTTTTCATCATTTTCAAAACGACTGACCATCCATTTCAGACGAAGATTGTTATTGGGTTGCTGTATCCATGAAAGCCCAACCATATTCGTTTGGTACCGGTCTTCTTCTCTTCCTTCAAAAAATATATCTAATCCGAGGTTAGCGCTAAAGTATGGCGAGAATACTGTTGAAGTCAATTGGCTGAACTCGGGTAATAATTTGAATTTTGTCTGGGAGATATTTCCCATCAGCTCTATTGAATTCTTTTGATTGAATTGATAAGTCAAAAGAGCCTGCAGATCTGCAGATGAAGGAACATAGTTTCCTTGTGTTTCCTGGCTGCTCAATAAATTCTGGTTACTTCGGTTCCTCACGCCCACCAGATAGCTAAATTTTTCATTCCGGGTTGAGCCTTCTAAATGAAATCCCTGTTCAAGCAAACCGATATATGCAGTACCACCAAAGCGCTTTGGTTTTTTATATTGAACATCCAGGACCGATGACATCTTATCTCCATAGCGAGCCTGGAATCCTCCATTATAAAAGCTGACATTCCGGGCCAGTTCAGGATTGATAAAACTTAATCCTTCCTGCTGGCCGCTTCTCACCAGGTATGGCCGGAAAACTTCAAAGTCGTTTACATAAACAAGGTTCTCATCATAGTTACCACCGCGAACGGAATATTGTGATGTTAGTTCATTGTTCGATCCAACAAATACCTTGATCATGCTTTCAATTCCACCCACAGGAGAGGGAATGTTGATCGCATTTTTTGGATTCATCACCACAAGGCCCGCTTCCTTTCTTTGACGTTGGTCGGTTACGACGACTGTACTCAGTTCCGTTGCTCCTCGTTCCATGCGGATGATCATTGTCTCTTCTTCATTCTCGTTTAAAAGAAAATTGCGCTGTTCTGTTTTAAAGCCGGTAAAAGAAAATACCAAAGCAAAGGCCTTGTCTGCGGCCACTTTGATCCTAAAAGTTCCGGAGTCCGAAGTAATTACTCCGCCTTGCCGGCCAAGAACCTGGACTGTGACATTTGAAAGGGGATTTTCGTTGTCATCCACCACTTTGCCCGAAATAAAAGCAGCTTTTTTCTGGGCAAAAACAGCAGTCGTAAGCAGCAGGAAAACAAATAAGAGAGATCGCCTTTTTTGCATTGCTATTGGATAACGAGGAAAGCTGGGCAATATTACTGAGCAATAGGCAATTGGCAAAAGACAATAGGCAATAGGCAATGGCCAATAGGCAAGGCCTTCCCAAGTCCTAATTTCTTGATCGGGTCGAGAATGACGGGGTTGGGTGACCTTATTGCCAATTGCCTATTGCCCATTGCCTATTGCTTTGCCAATCCTCAAAAAAATCGGGAATCTGAATAATAACTTCCCCTCCGTATCGGGCCAGGCCTTGATCAGTTGCGGCAGGTACTCATCTACGAGGTCATAGTTATGCATTCGTTGAAAATTCATCACACTTGACCAGGATTGAAGGTATCCTGCCAATTGCATAAGATGCCATTCAACCGGAAACTCAAAACGCCGTCCTGGAAGTTCATCGAAGGGAAAATGAACGGTTCTGTATTCCTCATCAATAAATCGTCTCTCCGGGTCCCAATACTTTCCTACAATGGCCTTATAAAAGTAATCGATGCATTCATTCACAGTAGGAAAATCACAAAAGGGGATATTATAACCCCAGATTGCAATGATTCCATCCTTTTTAGCAACACGCTTTACTTCTCTTGCAAAACTTGCCGCCTTAAACCAGTGATATGCCTGCGAAACAGTGATAAGGTCAAAATAATTATCCTGGAACGGTGTATGTTCAGCACTTGAAACTGAATAGCTGATGTTTTGTTTTGGAATAGCGAGTGCTAATTGTTTTTCACTGTGATCAGTAGCGAAAACTTTTTCAAAATGGTCTGCGAGAAGAACAGCCGCCTGGCCGTTTCCGGTAGCACAGTCCCACGCTCTTTCTTTCTTCTTCACAAATTGAAGAATATAGTTGATCAACTCAGGAGGATAGGACGGTCGATAGCTCGCATATAAAGTAGCCTGGTCTGAAAACCTGTCCTTGGCCATATCACTGAATGTGGATGAATAAAAAATTGTCTACGATCAAGACAATTTCAATTGCTTTATTGTTGCTTTCGGATCTGCGGAGCGAAATACAGTATTGCCTGCAACGAGTACATGCGCACCTGCATCGATTATTGATTTCGCATTTTCCAATGTAACACCCCCGTCGATCTCGATTTTCACATCCAGCTTATTATCATCAATCATTTTCCGCAGTTTCCGGATCTTATCATATGTACGGGGAATGAAGGATTGACCCCCGAATCCTGGATTTACACTCATGATAAGAGCCAGGTCAATATTCGAAAGTACATCTTCAAGCAATTCAACCGGAGTGGAGGGATTCAAAGCGACTCCGGCTTTCATTCCAAGGCTCTTGATCTGTTGAATATTTCTATGAAGATGTGGGCAGGCTTCGTAATGAACAGTAAGAATATCAGCTCCCGCTTTTTTGAATTGCTCGGCAAAATTTCCCGGTTCTTCGATCATCAGGTGTACATCACAAATCTTCTTTGTCTGCTTACGGATGAATTCAATGATCATTGGACCGAAAGTAATATTGGGTACAAACCGCCCATCCATTACATCGAGGTGAAACCAGTCTGCCTCACTTTCGTTCAGCATCTGGCAGTCTCTTTCTAGATTTATGAAGTTGGCGGAGAGTAAAGAAGGGGCGATGATGGGCATTAGAGAAATTAGGTTTTAGAAGGTTCCCGCTTTCGAAGGTCCCCACGTTCGTGAGGATGACGACGGCAATTTATGAATTTTTCAGTCTTCTCAATGCATCACGTGCTTGTGTAAAGGTTTTATCAAGCGTGTACGCTCTCTGGTAATTGGCGATTGCCTGTTCTTTACGGTTTGTTGCTTCATAGCAACGCCCCATCCAGTAATAAGAATCCGGATAAGTATTGGAAACGGTTGCTGCAAGTGTGAAAGTCTCCAGCGCTTCATCATAATTCTTTTGCTCGTAAAGAATAATGCCTTTATCGAGGTAAGCCTCAATGAATTTCCAATCTCGCTTTATCGTTTCGTCAAAAAGCTTGATCGCTTTATCGTACTGCTTCGTATTAAAATAATAAGTGCCTTTGATATACCAGGGATCAACGCTTACCAATGCTGTATCTCTTCTGATCATCGAATCGCATATTGCTATTGCTTTGGGGTTTGAGTTTGATGCATAAATATTTGCCAGGTTGATACCAATATAGTCGATTGGCTGAAGAGCATATGCCTTTTCAAGAGCTTTTATAGCGGCCGAAGTGTCATCTGTTCTTGCCAAAAGCATCCCTTTATCAAACCACGCTTCAAAATTGCTACTGTCTTTTTGAAGTATTGAATCGAGTTGTGCAAGGGCCTGCTCAGGTTTTCCTATTTCCATATACACTTCTCCGAGTCGCCTGTTGAATTCATGATTCTCGGGATATTTTTGGATGCACTCTTTTAATAACTGGATTGCAGGGTTCATCTCACCAATCAGTAATAAATTGGAGATGTATTCAAGTGCAGTTGCTTCGTTCGGGGCAATCTCCCAGGCCTTTTTGTAATCCGCCGTGGCTATTTCGTGGCGGTTATTCTGTGAAAGCAATAATCCCCTTTTTAGATGAAGCTGAGCATCGTTCGGGAAACGGTTGATGCTGTCCGTTAAACCCGCATAAGGTGGTTCCTTCAAAATCTTATCACTCCTTATCCCGCTGTCTAATCCACAACCAGTTGCCAAAATCAAGAGATAAAGAGGTAAGCTTTTCAATATTTTCATGAGTGCAAAACTAACCGATTTTGGTCAGGGGGTTCTGACAAAATCCTGACAATAAAAATTGAACACGGAAATACCTTTGTTCGCTTTTAAAATTTAAATTGAATACCCCTAATAAACGCTTTGGAATGAAAAAATTTGTTGCCGTTTTGTTAATAGTTCCCGTTGTATTGTTTTGCATCAGTGCATTCAAGATATCGGAAATGCCTGCTAAGACTTCGTTTGCGGATACGCTTCATTATCCCGAAGAGGTGCATCTTAAGAACATTCGTCAATTGACTTTTGGAGGTGATAACGCTGAAGCCTATTTCAGTTTTGATGGCAAATGGTTGGTTTTTCAAAAGACAAATCCAAAAGAAAACATAGCCTGCGATCAGATCTACGTTGCCAAAATTCCGACAAGCCCAAATGAAAAATTTGAGCCTAAGTTGGTAAGTACAGGCAAGGGCAGAACAACATGTGGAGCATTCACAAAAGATGACAAACATATAATCTTTGCGTCCACACATTTGGGAAGCAATGATTGTCCTCCGGTTCCTGATCGCACTAAATATGGCGGCAAGTATATCTGGCCTTTGTACGATAGCTACGATATTTTCATGGCAGACCTTAATGGAAAGATTGTAAAACAACTTACCAATTCAAAAGGTTATGATGCTGAAGCAACGCTATCACCCGATGGAAGCAAAATGATCTATACAAGCACAAAGGATGGTGATATCGATCTGTACATAATGGATCTGAAAACAGGAAAGGAAAAAAGGATAACCACCGATCTGGGTTATGATGGCGGGGCATGGTTTAGCCCCGATGGAAAAAAATTGATCTGGCGTGCTTCTCGTCCAAAAACCGAAACGGAAATAAAAGAGTACAAGGATCTGCTGGCAGAAAATTTGGTTGCGCCAACCAGTATGGAGGTATTTATATCAAATGCTGATGGAACGAATGTGAGGCAAGTGAGCAAATTTGGCCAGGCTAATTGGGCACCTGCGTATATGCCCGACAGCAGGCGAATCATTTTCGCAAGTAATCATGAATACAGAAGGGGATTTCCTTTCAATATGTATACAATGAATGAGCAAGGCGGCGAACTCACCAGGATCAGCCGCGACAAAGGCTTTGATGCATTTCCCATGTTCAGCCCCGACGGAAAGCAAATTGTATTCTGCAGCAACCGCAATAATGGAGGGACCCGGGATACTAATATTTTTATTGCTGAGTGGGTGGAGTGAGGTTTGGTTGATAGGGTTGACAGGGTTGACAAGGTTGACAAGGTTGACAAGGTTGACAAGGTTGACAAGGTTGACAAGGTTGACAAGGTTGACAAATTCAGTGAAGCCTTCAGAAGATTGAAGGCTTTTCCTATTTAAAATACGGGTTGGCAACTAATTCCCTTGTCAACCCTGTCAACTTTGTCAACTTGTCAACCTAAATTTGTACTTAATCAAACTCATCCCCATGTACAACGGTCTCCTTCACCTGCACAACGTCATGCGTTGGGTAATACTGCTGTTATTGCTCATAGCAATGTTTCAATCATTTTCAAGATCGGGTTCCGTTAGACAAACCAGTCTTTGGTTACTTATCTCCGCGCATATCACCTTTCTCCTCGGAGTATACCAATGGTTTGCCGGAGAATTGGGCTGGAAAATGATTCAGAATACTGGAATTAGCCAGGTAATGAAGGCAGCCGGTCCGAGATTTTTTGCGATTGAGCACCCAATAGGAATGTTATTTGGAATTATCCTTATTACAGTTGCCAGAGGAAAAGTAAAAGAAGGACGCCTTTCCTCTGCGTCATGGATCTACCTGATTGCATTAGTAATCATTCTTCTAGTAGTTCCATGGCCATTCAGGGAAGGAGTGGGAAGGCCGTGGTTCCCTGGAGTTAAATAGAACTTTGGTTGATTGGTTAACTGGTTGATTAGTTAATTAGGTAACTAGTCAACCAGTTAACTAATCAACTAATCAACCAATCAACCCCCAATTACTTGTTCGTTCTCGAAAATATTTTGCTGACGATCTTCCATTCGCCATTGATCTTAAGCAGATTCATGTAATCGTACAGGATCGCTTGTTGCGTTTCGATCTTGAGCTTTGCATGTGCTGCATTTCCTTCAATATTCGTTGAAACAATTTCAATCTTCCGTCCGGATGGAGCGGGATTGGCTTTTACTCTTGAGATATAATCGGCGATGGGAACATCTTTGAATTCTCCGCTCTGATAATCGATATATTTCATTGTAGCCGTAGAATGAAATGCCTTTTCAACCCGGGCTCCATCCCCACTCATATAATTCTCCAGGCATTGTTTTACGCCTTCCTCTTCAGTTTTGTTTTGTGCAATCGTGTGGGAGGAAAAACAAATAAGGGTGATTGTTGTCAGGATAACCTGACTGAACCTGATTTTCATGGTAATTATTTTTATGAATAATCTCCTTGAAGATAGGTTTGTGACAGGAAATTTTAGAGAGATTTGGATGATCGGCTGATCGGCGGTTATCTACCCATTAAACGAAGGTTTCATAATCTTAAAAAATTGTTGCATCTCATCAAGCGTACCAATACTTAGCCGGCACCATTTTCCATCCGGATAAGTATTTGAACGGAGGGCAACATTCTTCTTCATCATGTCTTGTGCAAAATCGCCGGCATAATTGCCGAGTGAAAAGAAAATAAAATTTGTATAGGAAGGAATAGCCCGCAGATTCATTTTCTTTAATTCTGCCATTGCATAGTTGCGTGCTTCAGCGTTCTTCTGTTTGCTCATCTTGCAATGAGAAAGATCTTTCAGGCACTCCATTGCTGCCCCTTGCGCGATTGTACTAACCGCTAATTGGGAGCTGGCAAAGAAATTCGGCTCCAATTTATTTATCAAATCAGGATGAGCCATAATAAAACCAACACGCATGCCGGCCATTCCAAAGACCTTTGAGAAAGTTCTCACGATAATGATCCTCGGATTATACTCAATCAACTGTACCATGGATTCATTATCCGGAGCATCGAGAAAATCGATATAGGCTTCATCTACTACCACGACAGCCTTCTTACTCGCCTCTTCACAAAAACTCTTAATTACTGAAGGCTTTAACATCGTACCTGTTGGATTTGCAGGATTGACCAGGTAAACAAGTTGGGTTTTGTCATTGATCGCCGATAGCATCGCAGGCAAATCATGAACTTTATCGTAGTTAAGCGGAATCTCGATCACTTCAGTACCGATCTTCTTTGCAGTATTTGGAAGAATGCCAAAAGTTGGATTGGCGGTTACAATATTTCCTTTATTGAAATGCCTTGCCAGCATGTTCAATGCCTCTCCGGAACCTGCGGTTATTAGCAGGTGATCCTCTTTCAATCCATAAAACGAAGCAAGATCCTTTCTAAATGACTGCAACCTCGCAACATTGAAAGGATATCGATTTCCAAATCCGATCATATCCATGATCGCTTGCCGCGCTAGTGGCGATAACCCATATGGATTCTCATTCGAACCAAGATTGAGTATACCTTTTTCACTTCCCCAGTTCCTTGGAAGATAATCTTCGCCTCCGATTGAATGCAGTGAAAAACCTAATCCTAATGCGGCTAATGAACTTCTCTTTAGCCATTCACGGCGGGCTATGTCTTGCGGCATAAGCAGGAATTGATAAGTGGAACAATCTAATGCTAATGAAAGCTACGAAAAAAGAAAGGAATTCGGAATTTGGCATTGGGAATTTGGTGGATAGGACTTGAGCTGGTAAGCATTTTCATATATTATGATAAGACCTTTAATCCCAATCCTTAATCCTCCATTCCGAACTCCTATTCCAAACACCGCCCAGGCAGGACTTTGAAATTTCAATAATTCAATTCATGCCTCAAATCAAAATGTTTTGATCGATCATCATAGCGAATCAGGAGTTGTTGGGCTTTTGGATGCACTACCGCTTTTTCATAATCCTCTCCCGCAAATTGACGGATCTTGTCAAGACTATCAAACCACATGATGGTAATGAATTCAACTTCTGATCCTTTGTTAAGTCTTAGCAATTGAAATTTTCTGTACCCATCGATGTTTTTCTTTTCGATAGAAGGTAGAAACTCCGTCTTTAAGAAATTTTCGTAAGCATCAGCATTTTCAGGAAGCGTGTATCCCTGCCAAACTCTTGCAACCATTGTGAATTGATTTATGTGAAGACTTCATAATGTACAACCCCAGGTTCAAATTCCAGCAACCATTTCTGATCTTCTTCGTAGTAATGAGCTTTTTCAATATCCTTTCCTGCAAAAGCCTCAATTGATTTCAGGTCATCCCACCAGGACGCTGCCCAGACATGAGTAATGTCCCCTTCTGTTTTTTGCCAGTATTGAGCTCCTTTGTTTCCTGGAGTAGCCAGGTAGTCTGTCATACCAGTACGGAAAACAAAGTCGCGATATTCATCGGCATGAATAGTTTTTATCTTTCCGTGCCAGATTCGAATTATCATGTCAAATAAGATTAAGTACAATTTATGGTGAAAAAACCTTGCCTGATTTTTTCATGTTTCTAAAATAGCAAGAATTCTAAGCTTCCTTCAAGCAGTCCATTTTAGTTTCGCTTTATTATTATTTAATTAAACTTTAGTTATGAAAAGAGTCTTGCTATTGTCAGCAATTAGTGCTTTAAGCCTTTCCATTTTTTCCCAGGGCAAAAGTATAAAAGATGAGAACAATGATCGAGAAGTGTTAAGGAGAATCAATGAACAGTTTATCCGGAATTATTTGAATAACGATACGATCGGCCACAATAAGATCATTCATCCAACAAAATTCTTACTGATCAGATCCGACGGCAGCCTGATGAATCGCAGGGACTATATGCTGGAATGGTCACATGGATACGATAAAGACAACATGCCGGAATTCGCAATGCTTGATCCAATTATCAGGGTATTCGGTGATATGGCCGTCATTGTTGCCAAAACAAAATTCAAATACAAAAAGAATGGCGAATGGATAATCGGGGAGAGCAGGTATTCGGATACATATATCAGGGAGAATGGGGAATGGAGATGCGTACATGTGCAGTTGACCAAAATAGTGAATGGTGAATAGTGAATGGTCAATGGTGAATGGTCAATGGTGAATGGTGAATTGTTGCTAATCAATGGGGAAATAGACAATAGCTATAACCATACATTTAATATGTCCTATTTACCATTGACCATTCACTATTCACCATTCACTCATCCTCTACTACCTAACTCTACCACATCACAATCCTTAATATCTTTTCCATCAATTGTAAAACGAACTACCGTTCTCACTTTATGCCAACCCAGTTTTCCTGCAGCGCCGGGATTCATGTGCAGGCAATTCAATTGATCGTCGTAGATGATTTTAAGAATATGCGAATGCGCGCTAATGAATAATTGCGATTGATTGGATTGAATTTCTTTAGCAACACCTGGCGCATAGCGTTTGGGATAGCCGCCGATATGTTGCATGAAAACTTTTACATCCTCTACTTTGAAGTGAAGTTTTTCCGGATAAATACTGCGTATATCATATCCATCGATATTTCCGTAAACACCTCTTAGTATCTTATTCTCGCCTAAATGGTTTGTAATTGAATTTGCAATTTCAATACTTCCAAAATCGCCGGCATGCCAAATCTCGTCGCAATCTTTAAAATGAAGAAAGATGGCTTCGTCTAACCATCCATGTGTGTCTGCTAACAAGCCAATTCTTTTCAAGTAGATTAAGTTGGAGGCAAAAATAGCGTTAAGCAAGCTGATCTATATCGCGATAGTAAATAATCAATAATTACTGGTTTCCTTCAGCAGTCTTTCAACTTGTTCAATCACTCTTGCTCTTAGTTGAGGGTTCCCTTTATCCATGCGTTTAAGCAAGTCTTCTGATTCGTTAAGATAGCGATCAGCGAAGTCGGGGTCTTCTTTTGCAATCTCTGCGCTGTTATCCATGAGATCCGCATACTTTATTGTTTGCGCTTCCGCACTTGTTTTTGAAAGCCGTTCATGTTCTTTTTGCTTCCTTTTCTTTCGATTCCAGTTAGGGTAATTTTTCTTTGTATACTCATCGGTTAATTCCTTTACGATTTCGACGGTTCTATCTGTAGTACTGGCATCCATTACAGTGTAGAGAAATTCCCGCATCTCTTTCTTCTTAGTGGATGTATCTTCCAACACATCATGGAGGATTGCAGCTGCAAGTACAGCCGTATCCTGGCTGTATTCTCTTACTGTTTCCATTACTCTAAGCGGGTGTACAATATATCTTGCCGGAGTGTATTTGCGCATTTGATCGCCATGGGCTCTGTCGGCGAATTCGGCGACCTTTCTTAAAGTTTCTTCCATAATCCTGACAATGCAAACTTTAAGCCATAGAAGGTAAGCTATTTAATAATAGCTATTAGAGTTTCAACATTACGCTCCCCGACGCAAAATCATGAATGGCACGTTTTTCAGGATTGGTGTTGATAGTGAGGAATGAAATCCATCCGAGGAATGTCTTGACAGCGTATCTTAAAACTGCCTGGAAAAAATTAATATGTCTATCATTTTGGCCGTGTTTCCTCACGCGTAAATTCTTTATGTATTGACCAGCGGTGCATCCGATCGATACAAAGAGCGGCTCATAGATTATCCAAATACAAACAAACAGTGTAATCCTTACCCAATCAGGAACATGGTCGAATTTTTCAAGCAAGTAGGAGGCAAGGAACATTAAACTTATAATAAGCAACAGGTCAATAAAGACCGATTGAATTCTGTCGATTAAATAGGGGTATTTCTTATCCATTGGGTTCAATTGATTTGTTTTTCATAAGGAATGATTGAAAGATAACGATCAATACTCCAAAGGTTATGGAAACATCAGCCATATTAAAAATCCCAGTTTGAAAACCGGGAAACGCAATATGCATAAAATCCGTGACTGATCCATGTACGATCCGGTCAAAAATATTTCCGAGACCTCCACCAATAACAAAACAAAAACCTATAAGTTTTGCTGTGGGGATATTCTTATTGGTTAGTAAGTAATGGAATCCTAATGCAAGTAATATTACGGGTAACGCAGAAAGCAATAATGTTTTGGTCAATTGAGAAAAGGAATCACCCATGCTTAGGAAAGCCCCTGTGTTTTCCACCTTTGTTAACATGACATGTTTTCCCAAAGCAATTCTTTCGTTCTCCGCGATTGTATTTCTCACAATCGATTTGGTTACCTGGTCGCAGCCGATATTACTTATAATGACAATTAAAATTAAAAGCAGCCTGAATGCTCTTTTCTTGCTCATAATCCCATTGTTTTTTATTCTTTCGATGTTCTGATTTCTTCTGCGTGTCCGGATTCAATCAACCCAAATAGATCCACACCCAGTGAACTCAGGTACAGGATTGCTTCCGGTGAAAAACTGTATCCATTTGGCCTGCCAATGCTAAAGCCTTTCTTAATTAAAAGATTACTTTCTTCGGGTGTAAGCGAATTAAGTTTCTTCAATAATAATTTAAAGGATATTCCCAGTTGGCTTATCTCATGTTCCTTCACCAGTCCTTCATGGGATTCTGTGTAAGCTATATTTTGGTTGATGCCAATAAGTTTACCCTCGCTGGTCTGGCAACCAATATAAAGACCGAGCTGCTGGATAGTTGGGTAAGTCATTAAAGGATTCCGGCGGTTCTTCCCTTCACAAGCGTAAACGGTCTCTTTTCTTCAAGTGCATCCGTTATCGGTCTTTCTGAATTTCCATTAATTATTGCAGTTGTGATTCCAAATTTTGCTCCATCCAATGCAGAGTGAACTTTTGAACTCATCCCTCCGGAACCTAAGGTTGTTTCCGGAACATTAAAGCTCATTTCGTTTTCATTAAAACTGTCGATGAATGGTATCTGCCTCGCATCGGGATTTGTATTGGGATTCTTATTGAATACGCCATCCGTATCCGTTAGGATGAAGAAATAATCCGCCTGGATCATTTTTGCAACATTCAATGCAAGCAGATCATTATTGTATGCTTCCTGGAAAGGAATATTCTCATTGATCACGGGAACAATCTTTAATTCCGTTAGTGCTTCAATCGTGTGCTTAACATCAAACTGCTCCATATCCGCTTGCGAAAGCACCAACGGAACACAGGCAATTTTGTACTTTGACAATGCAGCAATCCATGCATTGGAAATGCTGAGTTGTCCAACTGCACCCTTGATCTTTTTTTGAGTTGTTGGTTCAAGATGCATGATCTCCGGAAGAATATCTGAACCTGCGGCAATCGCGCCGGAACAAAAAATCACCGGAACGATATTTCTTTCCTGTAATAAAAGAATTTCTTTGGCGAAGTTTAATAGCCAATCGAATTTTACTCTCTTGGTGCGGGAATCATAAATAGTGCTGGAGCCGACTTTAATGACGATTCGTTGTGCGTCGAGAATTTCCATAAAAGCAGTTTTAGTTGGTTGAAGGAATGGCGGGTACGACGCGTTATGAAAATTAAGCCTTTTTGTTGAGTCCTGCAATAGTCAGGAGTCGGGAGTCAGGAGTCAGGATCCGTCCCGATAGTTATCGAGAGGCAGATCGGATAGAAACTCTTTAAATTTGTTCATGCCTTTCTTTCGAAACTTTACCTACTGGATCGACAAACGCAAGTGGAAGTATTGTTTTCTAATGGCTGCATTGGCAATGGGCAATAGACAATAGGCAATAGACAAATTGTCTCCAAAATTGCTGATTGCCTATTGCCAATTGCTTATTGCCAATTGTTAATTCACGCACTCAAACAATCAAAAAAATGGCTTATTACTATAAACTCGGAAACATTCCACATAAACGTCACACCCAATTCAGGAAACCCGATGGGGACCTGTATTCGGAACAATTGTTTTCAACCGAAGGCTTTTCCAATGATTATTCCCTGCTTTATCATTGCAGCCCACCTACTCAAATCATTCGTACCGAACCGCAGATCAATGTGGGTCCGCAAATCGCGGAAGAGAAAATGCTTAAGCATCGCAGTTTTGACGGTTTCAATGTAAAGCCGGCAAAGGATTTCCTGGAAAGCCGCGTACCGGTACTGGTAAACAATGACTGTCATATTGTTCTCGCCGCCCCACAGCAAAGCATGACCGATTATTTCTACAAGAATACCGATGCCGACGAACTGATCTTTGTACATGAAGGTTCGGGTGTATTGAAGACCATGTATGGCGAATTGCCCTTTGGTTATGGAGACTATCTTCATATTCCAAGAGGAACGATCTACCAGATTGCGTTCGCCAATGACAAGAACCGGTTATTTATTGTTGAATCCTTCAGTCCGATACGATTTCCTAAAAAGTACCTGAGCAAATACGGTCAATTGCTGGAGCATTCACCTTACTGCGAAAGAGATATACGCCCTCCCCATAATCTTCAAACCAATGATGTAAAGGGTGATTATCTGATCAAGGCCAAGAAAAAATCAATACTATACGGATTGCATTATGGCCATCATCCGTTTGATATTGTGGGATGGGATGGTTATTGTTATCCTTATGCATTCAGCATTCATGACTTCGAACCAATAACCGGCCGGGTGCATCAGCCACCGCCTGTGCATCAGACATTCGAAGCGAACAATTTCGTGGTTTGTTCATTTTGTCCCCGTTTATTCGATTATCATCCGCAGGCGATACCCGCTCCTTACAATCATAGTAATATCGACAGCGATGAATTGATCTACTACGTTGATGGCGATTTTATGAGCCGAAAGAATGTTACCCGTGGTATGATCACCCTGCATCCTGCGGGAATACCGCATGGTCCTCACCCAGGAGCAGTTCAAAAAAGCATCGGCGCCAAGGAAACAAAGGAACTTGCTGTGATGGTCGACACTTTCCATCCTCTGATGCTCACAAAGCAGGCACTGGAGATTGAGAATGCTGATTACGTGATGAGCTGGGCTGAATGAGGTTGATAAGGTTGATAAGGTTGACAGGGTTGACAGGGAAAGCCCCGCGTTTGCTACGCTTTCACCCTTATCAACCCTTTCAACCCTGTCAACTTTGTCAACCTTGTCAACCAAAATTTCTAGAAATCACGGCAATTCAATAAATTCATACTCAATAAAACCGACTGTCATATGATTAAATTCTCTGAAATTAAACATGGCGATATTGTCATGGCCGAGTTTGAGGGCAAGAAATCGATAGGGGTAGTGAAGGATTTGAACAGGGAGGACAAGGAGATTTGCGTTGAAACAGAGGTCCAGGAGTATTGGTTTGCTCCCGATCAGCTATACCCGATCCCACTCAATGAGGAACAATTGGTCAAACTCGGGTTTGAAAAGCAGGAGAATGGCGACGGTTCGGTTAAGTACATGAAGGGTGCGTTTCGAATCCTCCTTCACAAGAAGGGTGATTTTTCGGATATAGAAATGTGGTGGAGGGAGGACAGGCGGCAATTCCATCAGCCGATGCATGTCCATGATCTTCAGAATCATTACTACCAAATGACCAAGGTTGAGCTGAATCCCTAAGCTGTTTTGCAGTAAGGTTTGCCCAAATCCAGGCACAAATTGAAAAAACTAACCTATTTTTTCATATTTCGGCCTGATAATCCTATCTTTGCGCTCCTTAAAAATATATGGGCAAACAACCGCTTATTAAACAAGATGGTACGATCATAGAGGCTTTGTCGAATGCAATGTTCAAGGTTAAATTAGAAAACGGTCACGAAATACTGGCAACCATCTCTGGAAAAATGCGGATGAACTATATAAGGATCCTTCCTGGCGATAAGGTTGGAGTTGAAATGAGCCCATATGATTTGTCTAGAGGAAGAATAATTTTCAGATATAAATAAAAAAGCTACGAGCCTTGAGCTACTAGCTTCGAGCTAAAACAATTATATGAAAGTCAGAGCATCAATTAAGAAACGTAGTGCAGATTGCAAAATCGTTCGCCGTAAGGGAAGATTGTATGTGATCAACAAGAAGAACCCTCGCTTCAAACAGCGTCAGGGATAATCCCGATAGCTATCGGGACTAAAATCTAAATTCGTAAATCTAAAATATTAACATGGCTCGTATTGCCGGAGTAGACTTACCCAAAAGTAAAAGAGGAGAAATAGGCCTGACCTATATCTATGGTATTGGCCGTTCAACTGCTCAGTACATTCTTGACAAATCGAATATCTCGTACGACAAGAAGGTTCAGGAGTGGAATGATGATGAACTTAATGCCATCAGAAATGTTATTACAACGGAACTGAAAGTAGAAGGTGCGCTTCGTTCTGAAGTTCAGATGAGTATTAAGCGTTTGCTTGATATCGCATGTTATCGCGGACTTCGTCATCGTAAAGGGTTGCCGGTAAGAGGTCAGCGCACACGCACTAACAGCCGTACAAGGAAAGGAAAGAGAAAGACTGTTGCTGGTAAGAAGAAAGCGGCTAAGAAGTAGTTTGGTCCCGCATTGGCGGGAGAGTTTGGGGTTTGGCGTTGATTCGATCCCAAATAGACTAGAATTACAATTATCTTTTTAATACGAAGCGTTTTTTCTGAATTGATGCCGGATCCGGTGCTTCGCGGGGAGGATTGATTCAGGTTCCGCTGCAAAATGCAGGGGAATTATTTAACAAGAAGACTACCTATTAGAAATTATTATGGCTAAAGCACAAGCACCCAGCGCGAAAGTCGCTGCGAAGAAAAGAGTGGTGAAAGTGGATTCTTATGGCGACGCGCATGTAACCGCAAGCTTTAACAATCTTATCATCAGTATTACAAACAAGAACGGCCAGGTTATTTCCTGGAGTAGTGCAGGCAAAATGGGATTCAAGGGTTCAAAAAAGAATACCCCCTATGCTGCTCAAATGGCTGCAGCCGATGCGGCAAAAGTTGCTCTCGATGCAGGAGTGAAGAAAGTAGATGTGTATGTAAAAGGTCCCGGAGCCGGCCGCGAGAGTTCAATCCGGTCTATCGCACAGAATGGTATCGAAGTAGTAATGATCAAAGACGTTACTCCTTTACCTCATAACGGTTGCAGACCACCGAAGAAGCGTCGCGTATAATCAAATTGCAGATTTTAGATTTGCGATTTCGGACTTAGTTAAATCTGAAATCTGCAATCGAAAATCTGAAATCATAACGGGTGTAGCATCGATTTTAGATTTTTATGATGCTGCATCGTCACCAAAAAATCGATTAAAAAATTATGGCACGTTACACTGGTCCAAAAACACGTATCGCCAGGATCTTTGGCGAACCCATTCTGGGGAATGGAAAATGGCTCACAAAGACAAGTAATCCTCCGGGCCAGCATGGTCCATCACGCAAGCGTAAAACCTTAGGTGAATACGCGGTGCAGCTAAAGGAGAAACAAAAGGCGAAATATACTTATGGTATATTAGAGCGTCAGTTCCGCAAAACATTTGAAGAAGCTTCCCGTATTAAGGGAGTAACCGGTGAAAACCTGATCAAGCTGCTTGAAGCAAGATTGGATAATACTGTTTACCGTTTGGGGATTGCACCAAGCCGTCCAGCCGCACGTCAGCTGGTTTCTCACAAGCACATTACGGTGAATGGTGAAGTAGTAAATGTTCCTTCTTTTCAATTGAAGCCAGGTGATTCCATCGGCGTGAAGGAAAAAGACAAAGCGAACACATCAATAACGGGCCAATTCAAAGGAAAGAACCAAAAGTTCAATTGGTTGGATTGGAACGAAGCAGAAATGAAGGGAAGCTTTATCGCTTATCCTGAACGTCAAAGTGTGCCCGAGAATATTCGTGAGCAGCTGATCGTGGAGCTTTACTCGAAGTAATGAGTATTGAAGCTGAAAGAGACACTAGGAATCTAAAATCGTAAATCAAAAATCTGAAATAACAAATGGCCATTTTAAATTTTCAGAAACCTGACAAGATCATATTACAAAAAGCATCGGATTTCGAAGCTCAATTCGAGTTTCGCCCGTTGGAACCCGGTTTCGGTGTAACGATCGGCAATGCTTTGCGCAGAGTATTGCTGCAGTTCATTGGAAGGGTATGCTATTGTAGGTATTCGTATTGAAGGAGTAGACCATGAGTTTGCTACCATCAAAGGCGTTACCGAAGATGTATTGGAAATCATACTGAACCTTAAACAGGTTCGCTTGAAGAAGAAAGTTGATCATGATGTTCCTCAGGAAAAAGTATCCCTGAGCATAAAGAATAAAAGCGAATTCACTGCAGCTATGATTGGTGAAGCTACTCAAAGCTTCGATGTGATGAATCCTGAATTGCTGATTTGCACACTCGACAGCTCTGCAAAGCTTGATATTGAATTGAGCATTTCAAAGGGTCGCGGGTATGTTCCGGCAGAGGATAATAAGATTAAAGACGCACCATTTGGATATATTCCAACTGATGCCATCTTTACTCCAATAAAGAATGTGAAATACGCGATCGAAAATACGCGTGTTGAACAGCGTACCGACTATGAGAAGCTGATCATGGACGTTTCAACTGATGGAACAATCCATCCGGAAGAAGCAGTTAAGCAAGCAAGCCGCATCCTGATCCAGCACCTGATGATCATCACTGATGAGAACATTACTTTCGACAGCAAGGAAGACAAGAAGGAAGACGTGGTTGATGAGCAAATGCTCCAATTGCGCAAGATCCTGAAGACTCCATTGGAAGACCTGGATCTTTCCGTTCGCGCCTTCAACTGCCTGAAAGCAGCCAAGATCAATAGTCTTAGCGAGCTGGTACAATACGAGCAGGAAGACCTGATGAAGTTCCGCAACTTCGGACAGAAATCACTTGCAGAGATCGAGCAGGTACTTGCAGAAAGAGGTTTGCACTTTGGTATGGATCTGAGCAAGCTTGGATTGGAAAAAGACGAACTGTAAACCCCACCCGACCTCCCCTAAAGGGGAGGAGGTTTAAGGTTTAAGAACCATATTTAATAACAGAACCCAATTCCTGCACGTTAGTTGCGCCACCGCTAAAGCTTCAGCGCACGCGGTTAGCGCAAGCGATAGGGGGTTTTGGAGATGTAGGCTAGAATTCCTGACACGGTCTGGCCGAATAAAAACTATACGTCATGCGTCACGGAGACAAAATCAAAAACCTCAGCAGAACGGCTTCACATCGTAAAGCCCTGTTGAGCAACCTGGCTTGCGAGCTGATCGCTCACAAGCGCATCGTTACCACATTGGCAAAGGCAAAAGCCTTGCGCGTTTATATCGAGCCATTGATCACCAAGGGTAAGGAAAACAATACTCACCAGCGTAGGGTTGTATTCAGCTACTTGCAGGATAAAGAGGCTATTACCGAATTATTTGGACCGGTTGCTGAGAAAGTAGCAGGTCGTCCTGGTGGATATACAAGAGTGATTAAATTGGGTGCAAGGCAGGGTGACAATGCAGAAACTGCAATGATTGAACTGGTTGACTTCAATGAAATCTATGGTAAGGGTAAGGGCGAAGTGAAGGAAGGTGCGAAGAGAACCCGTCGTGGTAAGACCAGGAAGGCGGTAGGAGCAGAAGCACCAGCGGCAGAGGCTTCAGAAAAACCTGCAGCAAAGGGGAAGTCAAAGAAAGCTGAGGAAGCAGGAGAAGAGAAAACGGCAGAGTAATACATGAGAAAAATAGCATACCTAAGGGCTTCGGAGTAATCCGGAGCTTTTTTTTGAGCCATTGAGAACGAATTAAGTGCGGGGAATTACAAATCACCCCGAAGGGGTGAAATCTTGGTAGACAAATAATAAACGTTCCGTTCTGGCCCCGAAGGGGCCAAACAGAAATGGTTGACAATTTGTGTTTGATTTATGTCCAGTTCTTATTTTCTTTGCAAAGATTTTCAGAAAGAAATATGCAAGTACAACATACACAACCTGCACCTGCGCAACCACCGGCGGTCCTGCTTTTGGAGGACGGAACAGTGCATTACGGAAAAGCATTCGGAAAGATTGGAACCACCTCCGGTGAGATCTGTTTCAATACAGGTATGACCGGTTACCAGGAAGTGTTCACCGATCCCAGCTACTATGGACAGGTCATCATCATGAACAGTGTCCATATCGGTAACTATGGAGTGAAGGATGATGAAGTGGAATCTGATACCGTTAAGATAAGGGGATTGATCGCAAGAAATCTGGAAGAACAGTTTTCCCGCAAGATGGCAAACGCTTCACTCGAGACATACCTGGTGATGAACAATATTGTTTGCATTGAAGATGTAGATACCCGTGCGCTTGTTTCGCATGTGCGTCAGAAAGGTGCAATGAATTGCATCATCTCTTCAGAGATCCTGGATATTGCAGAATTGAAAAAATTGTTGGAGAAAACACCAAATATGGATGGATTGGAGCTCGCGAGTTTCGTGACTACAAAGAATCCATATACATTAGGTGATGAAAAATCTCCAATACGCGTAGCTGTTATGGACTACGGAACCAAGCAGCATATCCTTGAATGTATGGTTCAGCGTGGCGCTTATGTAAAAGTGTTTCCTGCAAAAACAAGCATCAAAGAATTAAAAGAATTCAATCCAAGCGGATATTTTATCTCCAATGGTCCAGGCGATCCCGCAGCGATGGATTATGCGATCAAAACAGTTAAGGACATTGTACAGGAGAACAAACCAACTTTTGGAATCTGTCTTGGGCACCAATTATTGGCGCTTGCGAGCGGAGTTAATACATTTAAACTTCATCATGGTCATCGTGGATTGAATCATCCGGTGATCAATCTTGCAACAGGCAGATGTGAAGTGACCACACAGAATCATGGATTCGGTGTTGATCCGGAATCCGTCAGGAAAGCATCCAATGTTGAAATAACGCACCGCAATCTTAATGATGATTCCATTGAAGGGATCCGTCTAAAAGACAAACCTGCATTTGGTGTACAATATCACCCGGAAAGCACGCCTGGTCCGCATGATAGCAGATATTTATTCGATCAGTTTATCGATATGATTAAAAATGGGGGTTGATTGGTTAATTGGTTGATTAGTTGATTAGTTGCTAGTTGACTAGTTGACAGTTGACGGGATAGGGCAACTTGAATTTGTTCCTAATTAACCAATCAACTAATGAACCAATCAACTCAGAAAATGAAAATAGCCATCATCAATGGACCAAACCTCAATCTGCTCGGTAAAAGAGAGCCGGACATCTACGGTAATATTTCCTTTGAAGATTTTCTCAAAATGCTAAAGAAAAAGTTTCCGAAGGTTACATTTTCTTATTATCAGAGTAATGTTGAGGGAGAATTGATCAACGAACTGCAAAGAGTGGGTTTTGATTACGACGGTATCATTATTAATCCCGGTGGTTATACGCATACTTCAGTTTCTCTTGGCGATACGGTAGCGGCTGTTCAAACTCCCGTTATTGAAGTTCATATCAGCAATGTGCAGGCCAGGGAAGATTTCAGAAAGACTTCTTATATCTCAGCCAAAGCAAAAGGCACAATTGCCGGGCTTGGCTTGAAAGGGTATGAGTTAGCGGTAGAATATTTCCTGGATAAAAACCCTAAGGTCGCCAAACGTTCTTCATCATCGAAGTGAAGAATCATTCACTAGCCAGTCGGATTCCAAAGTTTCGCGATCTCAAATGCCAAACACCAAACACCAAACGCCAAACTATAACTGCACCCTCATCATTAACGCAAATCCCGTATCCTGTCTCGTGTCTGCAGTTTTCTTAATGATATGCACTCCATTCGCAGTGTTTACTTTAAATATCTCACCCTTCTTTCTTTTCTTTAATTCTCTTTCGATCTCCGGAACCAGGGCACCAACGGCAATCCATCCAAGATCCCCCTTGGTAAATTCTTCACCGCCCATGCTCCAGACCTGCGCCATTTCTTCAAATGTTGACCTGCCGTCTTTCAACTTTGCAATTATTTCGTTGGCTATTGAATCAGCATTCTTCTTCAGGTAAACTTTTGTATCAAGAAAGATCTGGCTGATGCGATTGAAATTGTTTGGAAGTTTTGCAAGTATTTGCACCAATACCTTTCCATTGTCATAGGGTCCATATACTTTTTTGATCTTTCCGTGATAAGCAAGGCTATCCGGCAATCCCAAAAAAGGTTTAGTTCGCATTACGGTAACCGTATCAAACCGGAATTTCTTTTTGAGTGTGTCTTTAACGTAGAGTGGGGGATTAGGCGATGCCTCCATTTCCTTCTTGATTTGAGAAATCGTTTTCTTTTGGGCAGATACAGATACGCTTAAAAGTATTATTAAAAAGACAAGTAGTTTTTTCATTTCAGGTTACCTCATATATTATTCGCATCACAATTTGTAAGGCTATCTCTTTGCATACTAGAAAAATTGATTATTACTTAATTCTCACCACGTCATTCTTCGTTTTCTTCTTTGCAGGTTTTGCCGGAGGGCAATCTATATCGATACCTTCTTTATTTAAAGGATTGTTGATTGCAACTCCAGTGGCAAATGCAGTTAACTTATCTGCTTCTGCTTTTTTCTTATCATAAAATTCCTTATCGCTGAGCAATTTTTGAACATCATCAAGTTTTGCGATATATATACTTCGGCCATGCGTGCCAAGCACAATATCATTTTCTCTTTTCTGAATAGCAATATCATGCACTGCAACACGAGGCAATGAGCTTCCAAATGCCATATAAGTTTTTCCACGATCAATACTGACGTACAAACCTTGCTCAGTGCCTACATAAAGTATGTTCTCATTCTTCGGATCTTCCTTAATCGTATTCACCGGCTCCAATGGAAGATTTCCGTGAACGGGAGTCCATGTTTTCCCATAATCCTCACTCACGAAAACATAAGGATTGAAATGATCGAACCGATAACCCGTATACGTGACGTAGACTCTTCCTTCTTTATATTCCGATGGAGTAATGCAACTTACCCATAGATCATCGGGCAATAAATTTGTTGCTGCAGGTTTCTTTTTACTCTTTGGGTCTTGCACAGGCGCAATTCCAATCTTTGTCCAGCTTGCTCCTCCGTCCTGAGATATATGCAATAATCCATCATCACTTCCCGCATAGAGCAATCCAAACTTCAAGGGCGATTCAGCGATCCAGGTTAAAGTGCCATAAGGAACATCACCAGGTTTGCCACCCTTCGTAAGATCGACAGACAAATTGATCATGGTATCCGCACGATTTAATGAACGATGAATGCGATTGCTTCCCATGTACAGAATCTCCTGATTATGCTTTGATAATAGAATCGGAGTTTCCCAATTGTAGCGCAATGGATTTTCTCCAAGCTGGTGTCTGGGACGGATTTGTTTTGGTTGTCCGCCGGACTTATTCCTGCGCGAATATGATCCAAATTGTGAACCGGAATAAGTGACATTATTATCGCGGGTATCGATTTGCACCATCATTCCATCTCCACCATTCAGCATTTTGAATGCATAATTTCCATCGTCATGCCAATTGGCATTTTCAACATTGTTTGAGGGGCCGTACCAAACACCGTTATCCTGCAATCCGCCATAGACATTGTATGGCCTTGCATCATCCACCGCAACAGAATAAAACTGACCTACTGAAGCAGAGTTCGCCTTATACCAGCTCTTGCCATCGTCATAAGTTATATTAACGCCCCCGTCATTTCCATTGATCATATGGCTATCCTTATTGGGATTGATCCAAACAAAATGATGATCAGAATGCACATTGGGACCGCCAATAGATTTGAAAGTTTTTCCACCATCAATGGATAGCATGATGGGCACACCTGTGATAACAACTTTATCCGGGTTGGACGGAGAAACAAAGACCATCCCGAAATAATAGCCATAGGTGCTATACATATTTGGCAGATCACTTGTGTTAGCCTTCTTCCATGTTTTACCTGCATCATTGCTTCTATAGACTTCACAACCGATTAGTGTTCCCGCATCAAGCAGATCATCATTTGGACCGCGCAAATAGTCATACACCACCGTCGGCTTGAAAGTTCCATCAGCAACTTTTTCTTTTATTTTTTGACTATTGTATTCCGCAGGAAAACGATTTGTTCTTAAGAAGCTATCCAATTTTGCGTTGTCAAGAGCTGCAAATTGTTCTTTAGTGATATCCTTGAAATCTCTTAATGTAAGCCGGTTCACATTTGCAGTGTCGGTGCGCCTCGGTCTTCTGGTTTGATTGTCCACGATCACATAAACGATATTCGGATCCTTTGGATATACAGAGATTCCCATTCTTCCAATGCCATCTCCGGTTGGCAATCCTGTTCCTTCTTTGGTTAACAATTCCCAGGTATCACCACCATTACTGCTTTTGTAAATCCCGCTTGTTTTTCCTCCTTCTTCAAAATTCCAAGCGGATCGGGTTCGATACCACATCGATGCGTATAAATTATTCGGTTGTTGGGGATCGATATCAATATCAACTGCACCCGTCTTATCATCAACCGCAAGCACACATCTCCAGGTTTTACCTCCATCAATGGTTTTAAATACTCCTCTATCTTTATTTGGACTATACAAGTGTCCTAAAGCAGCAACCCATACTATATTCGGATCGGTTGGATGAAGGAGAACTTTGCCGATATGATGAGAATCGGGTAATCCAATATATTCCCAGGTCTTGCCATTGTCTTTGCTTTTATATACTCCAGTCCCCGCATAAGAGGATCTGCTACTATTCACTTCACCTGTGCCGACCCAAATAGTCCGGCTCTTCCAATCAACAGCAATATCACCCATGAACAAATGATCGTTGTTGTCGAATATCGGAGTAAAGGATTGACCATTGTTGAGCGTATGCCAGAGTCCCCCTGATGCATATGCGACATAGAATTCGGTGGCATCAGCAGGGTTTACATCGATATCCACGACCCTTCCGCTCATGATCGTGGGTCCAATATTCCGGAATCTGATATCTTTCACTAATGACCGCAATTCCAGATCTTTCCGTTTTTTGGAATCATTTAATCTGGTTTCTCCTGAAGTTGGGATGGGCTGAGAATAGGAAAAACAACATAACAATAACAGGATCAACGAGGTCAAACATTTCTTCCGGCAAGGTAATTGAAGTAATTTCGGTATCATAAAGGGCTGAGTGTTTTCGTTCTAAAGGTATAAACTTACTAATATGCGCTGGATTTTGTCGCTTGTGCTGCTGATTTCTCTCGCTGGTTTTGGCCAATACAAAGATTATAAGCTAAATGCCAAGGGAGACACACTTAACAGGGTCGATATGCAGGGTAAAAAACAAGGTCCCTGGGTGATTACAGTTGAGCCCTTGCGGGGCGAACCGGGATATGAGGAAGAAGGATATTTCGAGAACGACCGGAAAGAAGGAGAATGGCGTTTGTTCACAATGGTTGGAGACCTTGTGGGCTTAGAAAACTACAAGTGGGGTTTTAAAGATGGTATTTGCCGGTATTATTCTAATCATGGGGATCTGAGACTTGAACAAAGTTGGAAGGCCCTCAATCCCGATAAGGAATATGATACTCTCGAGATTGAAGACGTCGACAACCTCAATCAATTCAAGACTGTAATTCTCAAAAACGAAGGTGCAGCCCTCAAACACGGCGAATGGAAATATTATGACGCAACAACTGGTGCAGTCCTCAAGGTCGACCGCTACGAGTTTGGCAAACTAGCAGGGGATAATGCCACTGCAGGCAAACCCACCCTTTCAACCGATAAAAAAACTGTCCCCAAACCTAAAGAAGTACTAGAGTTCGAAAAGAAGAATTCAGGAAAGAAGAAGGTGAAGTATAAGGACGGGAGTACGGGAGGGTAGTTGGTTGATTAGGTTGACAGGGTTGTTCCTCCCGCCAACGGCGGGACGGGAATGACGGGTTGATAAAGAGCTGCGCAAGTTACCGAGCATTCTCTACAGCTTTTCGGATTACACACAAAATTTACGGATTCATTTCTTCAATCATTATTGATAATTCTACGATCATTTTCCGTAGGGGCTACCTTTGAAAATTATTCTCTCCGATAACACATCCCGATAGACCCTGCTAATATCAGTCATTATTTTGCCTATTGCCAGTTGCCCATTCACCATTCACCACTGACCATTCACCATTCACCAAATAAATTTGGCGAATATTTATTTTGATGTATATTTGATATCATTTTAATATCAACCTTAAAAATATGGAAAAGACCGTCAAGCCGATGTCAGGATATCTGGCACTCTTTGTTGCCCTGCTTTCTTTAGCCGGGGCCATTTATTTTTTTGTTCGTGGCGGAAATGAGGAAAACAGAATGTATGTGCTGTATGGAGCATTAGCCCTCGTCTTTTTTATTTTCCTTGCGCTGGGCGTGATGATCATCAGTCCAAATCATTCGAGGGTACTTACTCTGTTCGGAAAATATGTTGGCACAGCTAAAGACAATGGATTGTTATTCGTCAATCCGTTTTACAAAAAACATATGATCAGCCTGCGTGCGGAAAACCTTGAAAGCGCAAAGCTGAAGGTGAACGACAAGATCGGTAACCCGATTGAAATTGCCGCCGTGATCGTTTGGCAGGTAAAGGATACCTATAAAGCAGCCTTTGAAGTGGAGGATTATACTCATTACGTGAAAGTGCAAAGTGAAGCAGCGATTCGTCACCTGGCAACAACCTCTCCATACGACCATATGGAAGACGAGCATGCAACAATCACTTTGCGTGATGGGGGTGATAAAGTAAATGAGATGCTCGAAGCCGAATTGAGCGAAAGACTTGCACCTGCGGGCATCCATATCCGTGAGGCAAGGATCAGCCACCTCGCGTATGCACCCGAGATCGCGGGAGCCATGCTTCAAAGACAACAGGCTACTGCTATCGTTGCTGCAAGATTCAAAATCGTTGAAGGCGCAGTTGGCATGGTGGAACTCGCGCTAGAACAACTATCCAGGAAAGAAATTGTGCATCTCGACGAAGAGAAAAAGGCCAGCATGGTGAGTAACCTCATGGTAGTACTATGCGGTGAAAGAGGAGCACAGCCCATATTGAATACAGGAACATTATACACGTAACCTATTAGATCAGGATGGCGGAGAAGAAAAATTTTGTATTAAGGATCGATGAAGAAACCTACAAGGCCCTGGAAAAATGGGCCGCGGATGAATTCCGTAGTGTGAACGGGCAGATAGAGTTCATCATCGATAAAGCCCTGAAAGAATCGGGAAGAAGGGGCTCGAAGGACGTTTCATCGAAAAAACAGAATAAAAATTCTTAAGTGCAACCAATTTTATAAGAGAGCAATCTCTGGAAATTCATCGGACCATTAAACTTTATCAACTAAAAACTGCTATTATGAAAAAGACCTACCTGTTTTTCTGGATACCTATACTGGTAGCCTTATTAGGCGCTTGTTTGAAAGCTTGTTGATTAATTCGGGTTGTTTGATTGTTTGATGTCCCGATAATTATCGGGAGGGTTCAAGAATAGTAAGCCCAACAATTAAACAATCAAACAATCAAACAATCTGAAAGGTCGCTTTTGTTACTTTATTGTATCCCTCAACTCTTTCGTCATCGCTTCAATCAATTCGGGTCTTCCGTGAAGTTGTGCTGGCGTATTCTGAAACAATGCAATCAGCCATTCATCCTCTTCTTTTTCGGCCACCATGGTTTGAATGGCATTTGTTTTGGGCTCCAGATCGCTTTTACCCGCTGGAACCAAACCTGTAATTGCATGAAGTATGGCAATATCCGGAGATAGAAAACGGATTTCCTTTACAATCGTTACATATTTCCCGGTTTTATGATCATTGAAAATAGCGTTGATCTGTTCAAAGATCTCCTTTCTTCCATTCATCATCGATCCATCAAAACCAACTACGCTTGCATCTTCGGCAAACAGATTTGCATAATCTCTTGCCCTGGCTTTACCCCAGCTTTCGATCAATTCATGATAAAGACGCTCAACGTCATGCTTATTTCGGTTAAGCCTAACTGATATTTCTGGATCTTCTGTCGGGTTCATAATTAGTGGTTTAAGTTCATGTCAGGGCAAGGTTGAAAACCCTGGTTCGAGTCAGGGCAAGGTTGAAATCCCTGGTTTAATGGTTCATGTCAGGGCAAGGTTGAAAACCCTGCGAGGGTTTTCAACCTGTATCCAAATTTCCCCATTTTCTTACACAATCAATTAACTCAAATATCATATTTAAGCCATGGCCTTTGATTTGTAATACTTGCCATGAGAAATCATTCATTTTTATTAGGCAGTTCTAAAAACAAATTTAAACCTGTAATATGAAAAATGGTACCCTGATAGGAATCATTCTATTGTTTTTTTGCTCACAAGCCGTTGCCCAGGATACAACGGTGCAAGTGCCTGTTGGGGCAGTTATAGATACTTCCTATCCACCAGCGATACTGAAATCCAAACCAGTTGGACCAATATATAATTACAAACCTGCTATTTCTTTACCGATTACAGCGGTTACTGCAGGATGGAGCGGATATGCATTTACAAAGATTTATAGTAAGCCACCATCTACAGCTGAAGAAATTTATGCATTGGATAAAAACGATATAAACAAGTTTGACAGATGGGTTGCTGGGAACTATGATGAGAAAATGGATAAGTTCAGCTATATTCCTTTTTACGTAGCAGCGCCATTACCGCTGTTGCTGCTTATTGATAAGGAAATACGAAAGGATGCAGGAAAGGTTATGCTGATGTACCTGGAAGCGATATCGATCACCGGATTCTTTTATACAGGCTCTACCTATTTTACTAATCGTTATCGTCCGTTTGCATATGGTACTGATGTGCCGATTGAAAAGCGAACTTCCGGTGGAGCAAAGAACTCATTTCTTGCGGGGCATACTGCGGTTATTGCTACATCAACATTTTTTATGGCAAAAGTTTATGCAGATTACCATCCGGAATCAAATATCAGGTGGTTATTGTACACAGGAGCTAGTTTATCAACAGCGTGGATGACATATATGAGATTACGTTCGGGCCACCATTTTCCAACTGATATCATCGCAGGGATAGCACTCGGCGTCGGATCTGGAATGGTGGTTCCCACTTTACATAAGAACAAATCCCGCAAACGTCACGATATTTCATTCTACCCATTCAGTGGAGAGACTCATGGGGTCGCTATGATTTATCGATTCCGTTAAGGCTGGCAAACCTGCAAACTAAAAATTGATTGGACGGTTCCTTAGAGATAAAAATGTGAAAGCCTCCGTTTCGGAGGCTTTCCTTTATTAACGTTGTCAACCTTGTCAACCTTATCAACCTTGTCAACCTTTTGGTCTTCCACTAGAACGCCTTCTTCTTCTCCTCAGCCTTCTGCATTGGATTAATGCCAGTAGACTGACCGCGAGCTGCAGCTTGCTTCATTTTGAACGTAGTGAACTTGGAAGCTGTTGTCAGGTTACCCCAGGTATTATTTTTATCGTTGATGTCTGCTGTTTCTTTCATTGGATCCAGCTTAATACTTTCTACTTCTTTATCCTTCATGAAAACTTTGGTCACTTTTGTTTCATTAAGGCGCCATACCTGCGCTGGAATGCGTTCTGTATCCTTGGTCCCATCTTTATAAGTGAATTCCACGATCAGCGGCATAACCAAACCACCCTTATTGCTGAAAGTAATCTCGTAGAAATGCTTGCCAGCAACTTTTTGCCTGGTCGCTTCATCCAACGGCTCTTGCATTGCATTCACAGGAACCGGGTAGCGAGCCGAGTCGTATTGCTCCATTCCGCGATTATATCTCCAATAAAAATCGCGAAGGGTGGTATCAGAATCAACTGCAAATGTGATGTTCTTGTCCTCGCGGTTGCGAACCTTTGAGATATCGTCGAATGTGCTTCCTCCTGGTTTTGATAAGCTGCGCATAACCGTTGTATCACGGGAATTACCGGTGAAGGTTTCAACATCCGGGCGCAGATACTTTACTGTATCAATTGCCATATCGCAGGCATCGGTGCCAAAGAACCATCCTCTCCAGAACCAATCCAGGTCTTCACCGCTTGCATCTTCCATCGTGCGGAAGAGGTCAGCGGGCTCCGGATGCTTGAACGCCCAACGCCTTGCATATTCCTTGAATGCATAATCGAAAAGCTCGCGGCCCATGATGGTTTCGCGAAGAATATTCAAACCTGTTGCTGGTTTTGTATATGCGTTCGGACCAAATCCAACAATATTCTCTGAATTTGACATGATGGGCTCCAGCTGATCTTTTGGAAGCTTCATGTAATCTGTAATCGTCCAGGCCGGACCACCGCGTGTTGGGAATTTGTTATCGAATAATTCTTCGGAGAGATATTCAACAAAGGAGTTCAATCCTTCGTCCATCCAGCTCCACTGACGCTCGTCGCTGTTGATGATCATCGGGAAGAAATTATGTCCAACTTCATGGATCACCACACCCAGCATACCGTATTTGGTAGACTCACTGTAAGAACCATCTTTTTCTGTTCTTCCATAGTTAAAGCAGATCATCGGGTATTCCATGCCGTTGGCTGCTTCGATACTTTGTGCAACAGGATAAGGATAGGGAATTGTGAATTTGGAATAGGTCTTAATTGTATGGGCTACTGCTTTTGTAGAATATTTGCGATAGAGGTGATAGGCTTCTTTACCGTAGAAGCTCATGCACATTACTTTCTTTCCTTCAACATTGGTTGCCATTGCATCCCAAACAAATTTGCGGCTGGAAGTCCATGCAAAGTCTCTAACATTATCTGCTTTGAAGATCCATGTCTTCTTTGATTTGCTTTTTGAACCCTCAGCTTTCTTTGCTTCTTCAAGCGTTACAACTTCAACCGGCTCTTTAGTTGAAGTCTGTGCTTTAGTGTATCGAGCCATTTGTGTTGAGGTGAGGGTAGCCGCATAGTTCAGGCATTCACCGGTTGAACCAACCATATGATCTGCAGGAACGGTCATTGCCACTTTGAAATTTCCAAAGGTCAGTGCAAATTCACCACGACCGGTGAATTGATGGTTCTGCCAGCCTGTGTAATCACTGTACACGCAAAGGCGTGGATACCATTGTGCCATTGTGAAAAGGTAATTCTTATCCTCGGGGAAATATTCATATCCGCCGCGACCACCACGTGTCATACGGTCGCTGATCTTATAGTTCCAATCAATATTGAAGACAAATCTTTGTCCTGGCTTCAATGCAGTTGGCAATTCAACTCGCATCATAGTTTTGTTCACCGTATACTTCAAAGATTTGCCAGTTACATCAATCATTTTTGTGATATTGAAACCATAACCATTGTCGGTGCGGTTTTCTTCCATGCGATCGACCATTGCCGAGTTCAGGTTTCGAGGTAGCGTCTGGCTATTCTGATAGTTAGCATTCTTGGTTGTGCTATGCTGGTTCTCATCCATCTGAAGCCACAGATACGTTAGCGTATTGGGAGAATTATTCAAATAAGTGATGGTTTCACTTCCCTTCAGCGTTAGCTTGTCTTCATCAAGTTCACATTTGATATCATAATCTGCTCGCTGCTGCCAGTATTTTGGACCGGGAGCACCGCTGGCAGTTCGGTATTCATTTGGAGTAGGAAGTATTGTTCCCAACTGCTCAAACTTATTACCGTGATTTGAACCCGGATTATTCTGGATATTCTGCGCGGACGCGAACAACCCGGCCAACATCACAAAAAACGAAAGCAACTTTTTCATTGTATGCTGATTTTTATTTTAAGATGGAATACGTTCAAGTGCAATTTTCAAAGCTAATGCAAATACGCCTGCTGATAAAAAAATGACCCAATCTCTCCGGTTTACTTTAAACACATTCATTATAATTGCGCCGATGATCAGGATAATAGCTACTACCACAATTTGTCCTAATTCCAGCCCGATATTGAATGCCAAAAGCGGAATGCCGATGTTCTGATCTTTTGCCAGCATGAAACGGATCGTGTTAGCGAATCCCATTCCATGAATTAAGCCGAAAATAAGAGCTAAAAAATAGTTGATTCGAACTGATTTTGGACTAAAGTTTTTTTGGAACAGATTGCTTAGGGCCGTTATAACAATCGTACATGGTATCAGAAATTCTACCCATTTATCCGGAAATCGAATTATATCCAGTACGCTCAGTGCCAGGGTCAATGAATGGCCAATCGTAAAAGCCGTTACCAGTATCAGCACCTGCTTCCAGTCCTTCAATACATAAATGGCAGCAAGTGCCGCAATAAAGAGCTGATGGTCGAGCGCATCCAGACTAACAATATGTTCCCAGCCAATTTTGAAATAGAACAGAAAATCCTGCATATTTACTAACAGAAAGCCCCGAAGGTACTGGCTTAAATTTTAACGGTTTGGTTTAGACAGGGCTCCAAAATAATTAAGAGATTTGTAACCAGAAAATTTTGATGTTCAATGGCGTTAGCACTGTATAAATGGTTGTTAGTTGTGGGTTTATTCTCGAATAATCCGGTTCCGGTTCATCCTTTCTATGTCAGCGTTTCCGAAATCAGCTACAACGCGACAGATAAAACCTTGGAGATCAGTTGCAAGGTCTTTACCGATGACTTCGAGACTACGTTGAAAAATGCCACGAAACTCCAGGTTGACTTGTACAAGCCCAAGGACTCTGCCCAGCTCGAAAGCTTTATTTCAACTTATATACAGAAACACTTTCAGATTAAACTCGACGGCAAGCCAATTAAAATGGAATATGTCGGCCACGAACTTGAAGAGCAGTCTACCTGGAATTATTTCCAGGTGACCAATATCGTCGCTCCAAAAAAGATCGAGATCTTCAACGATATCTTTCACGAATCATTCGACAAACAGATCAACATCATGCATGTAACAGTGAACGGCAACCGGAAGAGCATGAAGTTGGATTATCCTTCTACGGAAGCGAAGTTTGATTTCTGAGAACAATAGGCAATAAGCAATAGGCAATAAGCAATAGGCAATAAGCAATATGCAATTGGCAAAAGTCAATTGGCAAGTCAGGTAGTTTTGCCTATTGCCCATTGCCTATTGCCTATTGCTTCTACGCTTCCTCGAGTTTTTGCTTGATTTCTTTCGAAGCAGTTACAAGTACTTTATCGATGCGTTGCGCATCCATGTCGACTATCTCAAACTTAAATCCTTTCCATTCGAGTCTGTCGCCGCTATGCGGTATCCTTTCGAGTTTATGAAGAATAAAACCGGCAAGCGTGTCGAACTCCTGCTCGCCTTCGTGCATGAATTCGGTTTTCTCAAAACGACTGAGGAAATCGTAAAATGGAATCTGGGCGTCGACAAGGTATGAACCATCTTCCCGTTCAACAATCTCATAATCCTCAAGGTCAAATTGAGGAAGATCCCCAACGATTGCTTCGAGAATATCATTTAAAGTGATCATTCCCTCCACGCTTCCATATTCATTTACGATGAAGCAGGCGTGGATCTTTCTTTGCTTAAATTTTTCCAGCACTTTGTAAGCGGTAATATTTTCCGGTACAAACAATGCCGGTTTCATAATATCCTTGAAAAGTGTGAGATCATCGGTAACATAAAGATCTTTGAGAGATACCATTCCTTTAATATTGTCTATATCTCCATCGCATATAGGATACGCGGAATGCGGCTCGTGAATTATTTTATCTTTTATTGAATCTTCATTTTCATTCAGGTCGAGCCAGATTATATCACTTCTATGTGTCATCAATGAAGTGATGTTTCGATCACTAAGGTGAAATACTCTTTCGATGATCTCCTGTTCAGCTTCCTCAATAGTACCCTGCTCGGTTCCTTCACTGATTATTGCTTTGATCTCTTCCTCAGTTACCTGGTTGTCCTTTGCTTTGATATTTAATAGACTTACAAGTACGTGTGTAGACTTGCTCAGCAGCCATATAAATGGATGAGTAACCAGGCTCACCCATTTCATTGGGCCGGCCACGTATTTGGCTATCGTCTCAGGCCTCGATAAACCAAGTCTCTTGGGAACCAGTTCGCCGAGCACCAAAGAAAAATAAGTAACGATAATTACGATAATGGTAGTCGCAATACCATTGCTATAATCCTTTATCGAATCGAAATTGTTGAGGAATCTGACAAGATCGGTCTTCAGTTTTTCTCCGGAAATGATACCGGTTAAGATTCCAATTATGGTGATGCCGATCTGAACGGTAGAAAGAAAGCGATCGGGATGATTGGCCAGTTCAAGCGCTTCTTTAGCCCTTTTATCTCCTCTATTGGCCTGCGCTTCAAGTCTCGCCTTACGGGCGGAAACCAGCGCAATTTCCGCCATTGAAAAAAGCCCGTTTATTAGAATTAATCCAAGTATTAAAAAAATCTCACCCATTGATTTATTATTTGACTAAGCTAAGAATTCCTGCCTGTTTATGGAACATTTTTGTAATCCCCCAACCAATCAAACATCCTAAGATCGCACCTCCCAAAACATCTGTCGGATAATGTACTGCAGAATACACCTGCGCATATGCAATTATAAATGCCCATACAAAAAACAGGCCCGCCCAACGCGTAATATGCTTTAATGTTAGAAAAAAGAATGTCGCCTGTGCAAAATGTGACGTTGCATGTGAAGAAGTGAAGCTCGAATTCTGCGGACAATAATTTACAAAAAACCGTATCTGTTGCAGAATATCCGGATCCCTGCAAGGGCGAACCCTCCAGATCATGTTTTTGACCAAATGACT
Organism: uncultured Chitinophagaceae bacterium; assembly: GCA_963728145.1. GTDB lineage: Bacteria > Bacteroidota > Bacteroidia > Chitinophagales > Chitinophagaceae > CAVSJA01. The sequence continues at coordinate 75,604 of CAVSJA010000003.1, forward strand.
GCTAATAATATCAGCTAAAGCGGCTATTAATACGGTAGCCAATATCCACCACCATACCCTTTTTCCAAAATTGAGAAAAGAGAACACGAGTAGGAATAAATAAAATGGTATCCAGAAAGTGGTTTCTCTCGTGAAAGGAAGAACTATATCAAATACGTCATTCCCCAAATCTTGATTAATGAGGACGAGTAGCCAGGTGTCGAATGGATCGATTTGCTGCCAAAAAGTTAATAGCCCTGAACAGGGATTAAAAAACATAGGTTGCAAAGATAATTACTATAATTTTTGTGCTTAGATTGGGTTGACAAGGTTGACAAGTTTGACAAGGTTGACAAGGTTGACAAGGTTGACAAGGTTGACAAGGTTGACAAGGTTGACAAAATTAGATTTAGGGAATTAAAGGTATGGATAGACTAATTTTCTTTCTGAGTTTAGTTTCGTTTGTTTTATTGTGTTCGTGCAAGAATGCAGACAAAACAAGCACTACAAAAGCTATTACGACCTCCGTGAATACATCAGCATGTAATTCACCACAGCGCATTACAGCTATTTATAAAGAGTATGTTTATGACTTAAGCGGTTATGAAGGCGTTGCAGGCGGCAGTGCCTATAATTTATTTGATGAGAATGATTATGTAGAACCCAAAAACCCCAGTTATACTTACCGGCCAACCGTTAGTCCACATCCTTTTAATTCAAAAGAAATGTATTTTAAGGGTGGAGGAAGCAGGATTGTGGTGGATTTGCAAATACCTTACCGCTTGCAAGAGATTTATTTATTTGATAGAGCAAGGACGACGGATAGTGTATGGGTTTATACCGGTACCATGCGTAACTGGAAATTGAAGGCAGCATTTACAACAAAGGGTGATATTGGTCTTTGGGGATGGAGAAGACTTGCAGTAGACGATAGCACGAGATATTTGATGTTTCGCTTTAACAGTCATGAAGCAGATATTACCGAAGCAGTTTTATATGGTTGCGCATTGGGAACCCCGCCAGCACCAGCTTCGAAAGAGTATGCCGGTCCAAGATTGGCTCCAAAAACATTGAGGGAATTTTTAGGGGTGAATACCTCTCAAGGGCAGCCAATTGATCTTGTCAAACCATTTTTCAGTACACGGTTTTATACATATACTTGGGATATTGACAATGATACAGTCAATTCCTATCCATCTATGAAATTCAATATCGTTCCGAATGGCTGGTGGAACAACGGCTCGCAGAGTTATGTAATCTATGCCGATTCGATCGTTCGTTTCAATGGTAACAAGATTTGGTATAGTTATCTTGGTATTCCAGCCTATCTCGCAAAATACGGCTATGACATTCATGATCGACCGGTTAACAAACCAGGTATGGATACAGAGAATCCCTCCAGTTACGCTCGCCACGCCAGTATGTTTTGGAATCTTGCTGCAGTTTATGGGAAGACAGCAGTGGACACAAATCTGATCCAGGCATGGAATTCCGTTAAGTTTTCGGGCAGCGGTATTATGACCCAATTCGAAAATGGAAATGAATCAGATGGCTTCTGGTTGGGATATCAATACACCAGTCCGACAGAATACTACGCGCAGAGTACGGCAGATTATGATGGAGATCAGGGAAAACTGGGGCCGAGACATGGAATCAAGAACGCAGATCCAAATAGTGAGCTGATCATGGCTGGAATTGCCGGCGTGGATACCAACCGTGTAAGAGTATTGAAATTCCTTTGTAATACGATGCGGGAAGATGGCAAGTTTTTATGGACGGGCGGAATTCAATACCATTATTATTCATCTAATGGAAAAGGGCAGTATGCTGGAACGATCACAAGTTCTGCAACTGCGGGTATCACACCCGAAGAGGATTCACTACGCATTAAAATGAAAAAGATCCGGGACTATACTTATCGTATCGAGCCCAATGTGGAATTGATCATGGGGGAATATGGATATGATAAAAGCCGGAAGAGTATTGTTTCAGCACCAATGGTTCCGGGCTATAACCAGTCGCAAAGCCAGGGAATCATGTTGCTACGCGGTATAAATGCATTTTCTTTTTCAGGATTTGATCGGCTAATACTTTATTGGTTACAGGATAATCATGAAGAAAATCACGAAGCTTATTTTATCACCAGTGGCCTGATAAGAAAATTATCAGAGACTGATTTTATCCGCTATCCGGGCTGGTATTATATCTCAACAATGCTGAATCATATTGGCAACTATACGCCCGATGCAATAGTCAGTGAAAAAGGTAATGTTTGGGTCTATAAATATCGAAACAAACAGTCGCCGGATTCAGTTGCTTATTTTGTTTATTGTCCTTCAAGGAATGGAACCAAAGTAAATGATTATTCACTTGATGTAGGAAAGGCGAGCGGTAGTGTAACCGAAATTAGTTTTAAGGAGAATTCGGAAACGGGAAATTCTATTGAGAAACCAATCCAGGCCAACAAAATAAAAATGGTTGTAACCGAATTCCCGAAACTTGTGCTGGTCAAAGAATGATAGAACCTCCATAATTAATTCAATATTTTCTTCGCTATGATTATGAGCCGCGGAGATTTTTTGACATCATACGGACTGAAAAAATAGTCTCCATACACTTCCTGTACCTGTAACCGATGAAATGCAAGCATATCATTGAAGTCGCCTAAACTGAATTTTGCAAGTTTCTCAGTGTATTCAAGAGGTTCAGCTAACTGATCGTCTTCTATCTGGATCTTTTTATAGAAATGTGTTTCGTCATACCATTTCGTAATGAAATAATTTATCCCATTGGATTTTTTATCCTGCTTATGCACAAGGTTATCTTCTGCAAAATGTACATTTAGATAATCCATAACCAATGTTCCGTTTTTTTTGAGGGTATTGGCAATAGTGCGAATAGCATTGTAATGTTCGCGTTCCGTGCGGAAATAACCGAAGCTTGTAAAGAAGTTGAAGACGTAATCAAAATAATTTATGCGAAACGGTAATCGCATATCATGCTGGTAGAATGTTAGGTTTGGCCTTTCCGATTTTTTTGCAATCAGGATATTATCTTCAGAAAGGTCGATCCCCGTGACATCAAATCCTTTTTCGGCAAGATAGATGGAGTGGATACCCCGGCCGCAACCCATATCAAGTACGCTGCTTCCATTTGCGGGTTTAAGCTTATCCAGTAATCGATCGATGAAGCCTCTTGCCTCTTCATCCTTTCTTTCAAAATATAGCTTGTGATAATATGGGGAATTGAACCAGTCTTTATACCAGGTCGCGGTAGAAGGCATACGATCAATTATTTGGACAAAAGTACTGGACTGGTTGATTCCGTGGATATTCGATTGTAGTTTTTGAATAATTCCACGCAAGGATTAACTTATCATAATTCCACAATCATTCCCCAAAATTTCCACATTTTCCACAAGGCCCTGAAGCAAAATAACCAAAAGCGGTAATCTGCGCTTACCATCAAACCCTTATTTTTGTAACAGTTAAAACGAGGAAATTGGCATTGATTAAAAGTATATCTGGGATTCGCGGGACGATTGGCGGGAAGTCTGGAGAAAACCTTACCCCACTTGACATAATAAAATTCACTGCAGCCTATGGCACCTGGCTGCTCGATCGCAATAATAATCCTAAAGTAGTTATTGGCCGGGATGGACGAATTAGCGGCGAAATGATCCGCCAGCTTGTTGTTCAAACCCTTACTGGACTTGGCATTGACGTGATCGATGCGGGATTGTCTACTACTCCCACAGTTGAACTGGCCGTGGTATGGGAAAAAGCAGCTGGGGGTATTATCATTACAGCAAGCCACAATCCCAAGGAATGGAATGCCCTGAAATTATTGAATAGGGATGGGGAATTCATTAGCGCCGAAGATGGGGCGCTCATACTTGAAAAAGCCAGCAAGGAAGATTTTCGTTTTGCACCGGTTGAAAAACTGGGAAGCTATTCCACAAGGGATAATTATCTGCAGAAACATGTTGATCTCGTTGTAAACTATCCTTTGGTTGACATTGAAGCAATCAGCAAGAAAAAGTATAAAGCTGTGGTGGATGTGATCAATTCAACCGGCGCACTTTTCGTTCCACCATTATTGAAGGCAATTGGCGTTGAAGATGTGACTTTATTGAATGGAGAAGTGAATGGACGCTTTGCACACAATCCTGAACCATTACCTGAACACCTTGCAGAATTGGGAGCCGCTGTTAGAAAACACCGCGCAGATTTTGGCATAGCAGTCGATCCTGACGTTGACCGCCTTTGTTTTGTTTGTGAAGATGGAAGCATGTTCGGTGAAGAATATACTCTCGTTGCGGTAGCCGATTATATTTTAAGTAAGCGGAAAGGGAATACGGTAAGTAATATGAGCAGTACCAAGGCGCTCAAAGAAATAACATTGAAACACGGTGGAGAATATTATCCTTCCCCGGTTGGTGAAGTGAATGTCGTAAAGAAGATGAAGGAAGTAAATGCGGTGATCGGAGGCGAGGGCAATGGTGGCATAATCATTCCCGATCTGCACTACGGAAGAGATGCTCTTATTGGTATCGGACTTTTCCTCAGTGCCCTTTCTCAACATAAGAATGGATTGAAGAGCTACCGCATGAAATACCCGGAGTATTTTATTTCCAAGAATAAGATTGAATTGGAAAACGGGTTTGATGTAAAAGCCATATTTGAAAAGATCCGCAAGAAATACAAGAACCATCCGGTTAATACCGAAGATGGTTTAAAAATAGAATTTGATAATGACTGGGTTCATCTCCGCACTTCCAATACCGAACCCATCATCCGCATCTATGCGGAAAGTAATTTCGAATCCACTGCAAATAATATCGCATTTAGGTTGATGCAGGATATTAAGGAATTTATGTAAAGTCCGTTTGGCGTTTGGAGTTTGGAGTTTGGCGTTGGGGTCGCTGAACAAAAAACAAGCCCATCAGATTGTTAGCAAACTAGTTACGCACTTACGGCAGAAGAACGCCAAACTCCAAACCCCAAACGCCAAACTCCTCGTTTTTGGTGATCAACCTTAGCCTCCGAATACCTATCTTTGCGGCCTCCAAAATGAACCGAATATATTTCGATAACGCCGCTACAACGGCACTGGATCCCGAAGTGCTGGAAGCAATGATGCCCTATCTCACCGAGAAGTTTGGGAACCCCTCTTCTATCTATTCCTACGGTAGAGAAAGCAAGCTGGCAATTGAAAATGCCCGCAAGTCGGTGGCCAGGATACTGAATGCTCACCCTGCTGAAATTTTCTTTACTTCAGGCGGAACTGAGAGTACAAACACAGCAGTCAACGCGTCTATTAATGATCTTGGTTGCCGCCATATCATTACTTCACCAATCGAACATCACGCCACATCGCATACAGTTGAACATCTTAGCAACAGGGGAGGAGTGAAACTGAGCTTTGTCAAATTGTTGCCGGATGGTCATATTGATCTTGAAGACCTGGAGAATCTTTTGAAAGAAAGTGAAGAGAAATGCCTTGTAACCTTAATGCATGCCAACAATGAAATAGGAAATATCCTTGATCTGCATGCAGCAGGTGCGATCTGTAAAAAATTTGGTGCAATTTTTCATTCAGATACGGTCCAGACAGTAGGACATTTTCCATTAGACCTTCGCAATACTCCGGTTCATTTCATTACTGGTGCGGGACATAAATTTCATGGACCGAAAGGAGTTGGTATACTTTATATCAATGAAAATGTAAAGATCAAACCTTATTTACATGGTGGTGCGCAGGAGCGTAACATGCGTGCAGGAACCGAAAACACCTATGGCATTGTCGGTTTTGCTAAAGCGTTGGAACTTGCTACAGCGAACTATGAAAAGGATAGCGCTTACATAAGAGGGTTGAGGAATTACATGATGGAAGAATTGCCAAAGAAGATCAAGGGCATTTCTTTCAATGGAGATCCCAATGGGAAGAGTTTGTACACTGTGTTGAACGTTTCTTTTCCAAAGACTGAGAAATCTGAAATGATCCTCTTCAACCTGGATATAAATAATATCTGTGCCAGTGGTGGAAGCGCATGCACAAGCGGTGCAGATCTTGGTTCACATGTAATTCGTGCAGTCAATAATAATCCTAACCAGGTGGCCGTAAGATTCTCATTCTGCAAGCATAATACGAAAGAAGAGATCGATCTTGTGATCGAGAAACTCACCGAAATGATTTAAGGATTTGCTTTTCTTTTTGCAGCATTTCTTTCCTTCGTTTTTGATCGGTATTTGTCCTCGAGGTTGAGTATTTCAACCTTTCTGAATTCAACTGGATGACTTTCACTTTGTAAGGAAATATAACCAGTAGATAAAAGTTGTCCGTCTGCTTTCACCATTGGATCAAAATCCAAAACATTTCCTCCACCGATCTGTGGTTTTTCATAAGACAAGATCGTATCCTTATTGATGATATGCTTGATGACTGAATCTCCCAACACCATCACTTCAGCCCGAACCCATTGATCACCGCGGTAAGTTTCAGAAGTAGAATTGACGCAATGAGCCGTAATCAATTTATTATTCATCACGACATTCGTTCCGGGAGTACAAAGATTACATGTTGTTCTTTTGCCTTCTGGCGCACCACCCAGCAACTGCACTTCAATGGATATCGGGAAATCCTGTTTTAATCCCATGCTTTCGGGTGATTGGCAATGGAGCATTATTCCGCTATTTCGAATTGCCCAGCCCGGACCTTTTGGTGCCTGTTCTCCTATAAAGCGATATTCAACTGCAATGATATAATAAGAGTAAGGGCTTTTGTAAAACATATGCCCAAAGCGCTCGGCAAAATCATCTCCATAACCTTCATAGCCGACCTGGATCTTTCCATCCTTCACTCGAAAGGTATTTCCGAAGTTTTCATTCAAAGGATAACCGCGAATCTTAACTCGCCAATCTTTAAGGTCTTTACCATTGAAGAGTTGAACCCATTTTTGTTTTTTGCTTTTTTGCGCAGCAAGGCAAGAAGAGAGCAGTATGAATATTGAAAAGATTAAGTATTTCATAATAGGTTTGGTTTTATGTGTTAACGATAACCCCGGAGGAAATCCTCAACAGGCATTCGTTTTTTCCCTTCCAGTTGTACATCCATTACATGAACATATCCGTCGAGTGCTGCAAATTTCAGATAAGTTTTTTTATCTGTGCTATGGGCCCCAGGAGGAATATTTGGTGTTGAGTTATCTTTTTTTGCTTTGAAGATTTTCAGTACTCTTCCCTGCAAATAGGTATTAGCACCGGGAACAGGTGATAATCCACGAATAAGATTGTAAACCTGCTCAACCGGTTTTTTCCAATCTATTTCAGTGTCATTGGAAAAGATCTTTGGCGCATGATGCAAAACAGGATTATTTTCTGGCGATCCTTCGTGATTCATCTGCGGTATTTCAATTAATGAACCACTAGCCAACCCATCTACTGTTTTTACCAAAAGTTTCGCGCCGATCTTTTTCATTCGATCATGCAATTCTCCTGCTGTTTCTTCTTCCCCAATTGGAATTATTTCGCGGAGAAGAACATCCCCGGTATCGATCTCATGTTTCAATTTGAAGGTAGTAACTCCGGTTTCTTTTTCGCCATTCATAATGGCGTGATTAATTGGAGCGGCGCCACGGTACTGTGGTAACAATGATCCATGAAGATTGACCGTTCCCAGGCGTGGCATATTCCAAACTACTTCGGGTAACATTCGGAACGCAACTACGATTTGAAGATCGGCATTCAATGATTTGAGTTGATCCAGAAAAGCCGGGTCTTTTAATTTCACAGGTTGAAGAACGGGCAAACTGTGCTGAACAGCATATTTCTTGACAGCGCTTTCGTTCAATCTCAATCCACGGCCCGAAGGTTTATCTGGTGCAGTAACTACACCTACAATATTTTTACCTGCCTTCACCAATGCATCCAGAGATGCAACAGCGAATTCAGGAGTACCCATGAAAACAATTCTTATTTCAGTATCAGACGGCAAATTTCAAATTCATTTATTGGACTTATTACTAAACCTAAATATAAAATATGCTCCCGAATCTTCAGGACCAAACTTGAGGATTAAGTTAGAAATCTGGGTAAAGCAGGTATTTCTTTCTGATCTTTTTGAAATTGTTCAGGGCCGGCTCCCAGGATTTGCGGATATCCGTTTCTGTTTTGCCGGCTTTTATCTGCTTCATTAAATCAGCATTGCCCGCAAGTTTTGCAAAGAAAGATTCTTCAGGTTTACCGGATTTGGGCATAATGAAGAATGAATCCTTATTTGGGAACAACTTATAAGCATTGATCAGATATTTCAACTGGATTCGGTTATTTACTTGTTTTAATACTTGATCGGGTCTTCCACTTATATTCCAACCATAGGAGCGTTTATCCTTCAGTTTTGGATTGGTAGCACCCAGTCTGCTAACGGGTGTAAATGCATATAAATTCTTTGGTAGAGAAGGATGACCGAATATTTGAAATGGTTTTTCTGTTCCTCTTCCTTCACTTAATACGGTGCCTTCAAAGAAACAGGTTGATGGGTACCAGTAAATAGATTGAATTTCCGGGAGATTGGGTGATGGCTTGACCGGTAGAACATATTTCGTTTTATGTGTATAGTTATTGCAAGGTATTATCGTCAGGTCTGTGCTAATAGTGCCAGAGGGAGGGAGCTCCTCCGATCCGATATTTCCAGAGTTAATAATCAAACCAACTGAACTTGAATTCACCGCTAACCAATTTTCTTTTAGAATCATTTGCGCATACTCACCGATCGTCATCCCATAAACGATTGGTATCGGCTGCATGCCTACAAATGACTTGAATTTAGGATCAAGCAAAGGTCCATCAACATAAAATCCATTCGGATTTGGGCGATCCAGAATGATCAGCGATTTCTTGTTCTCAATTGCTGATTCCATGTATTCCTGCAATGAAGAAATATACGTGTAGAAGCGAACGCCAACATCCTGGATATCGAATAACATGATGTCGACGTCCTTCAAATCTTCTGCAGAAGGTTTACGTTTTGATCCATATAAAGAAACAACAGGTATGCCTGTGCCCTCATCGATATAATTCCCAACCTTCTCTCCTGCATCTGCAGTACCGCGAAAACCATGTTCAGGTCCGAAGATCACTTTAATGTTTACACCAGATTTCTTTAAAGTATCTACAAGATGAGTGTTACCAACCATTGAAGTTTGATTGGCGAATACAGCAATATTTTTTCCTTTTAATAACTGAAGATATATGTCGAGTCGTTCAGCTCCAGGTACTACTTCGCCTTTTGTCCCGCCTTTGGCGCGATTCGATTTTTGTGTATATGCAGTAAACGTTATAAGGGTAACGAATAGGAACCAAATTGTTCTTTTCATCGTTCAAATATCAGGAAATTTTTATACTGGAAATCCTAAATTCTCTATACCTTTCCAGCCCTTCCTCTTCCCTTTATTCCTGCTGAATTGCAGCAACTATTGTTGATAAGAATAGTGGAAAGTTGGTACGGATGACAGCAGGCCCAGGCATTCACAAAAAAAACAACTCATGACACAAGCGAAAAACGGTGATACCGTGAAAGTTCACTATCATGGCCGTCTCGTTGATGGAACTACATTCGATTCTTCCAATGGACGCGAACCTCTCGAATTTGAAGTGGGTTCAGGAATGGTGATCAAAGGTTTTGATGATGGCGTTCAGGGAATGTCAGTAGGAGATAAGAAAACTATCCAAATTCCGGTTGATGAAGCATATGGTCCAAAAGATCCCACCATGCTCGTAGAATTTCCCCGTGATCAGTTCCCCGATGAACTGAAACCAGAAGCCGGTATGCAACTCAATATGTCAAACAGTGCCGGACAAGTGATCCCTGTGATGGTTACCGAAGTAAAAGATGATACCGTAATACTCGATGCAAATCATCCACTCGCAGGACAGGAATTGATCTTCGATATCGAGTTGGTCGATATCGCAAAGCCACCGAGCAAAATTATTATGCCGTAGGAGCAATAGGCAATGGACAATAGGCAATAGGCAATGGGCAATAGGCAATAAGCAATAGGCAATAAGCAATGGGTAATAGACAACTCAAATTCAATAGGCAATTAGCAACTCAAAAAGGTTCGCCAATTGCCAATTGCCTATTGCCCATTGCCTATTTCTTCCGCGAAAACCACCATCCCAGCCATATGCCGCATAATCCCCAGGCAACAATTGTATCGATCAGGAATGCAGTGAGGTCATGTAGGGGATACCAAATATGTCCTGTGTATGGCTGATTGATGAATGCAATTATACCAGTGAAAATAGTTGCGGTGAAATAGTTTCTGAAACTGGTCGGAATGAATTTTGAAAGGATCCAGCAGAGCAAGAAGACCATAAAAATATTTGCCGTCAACCCGCGTATAATATTTGCGGCCATACTGACTTTCCATTCTGGATAATAGGAGATTTTCGCCCAGGGTTTGCCTTCATAGTTTTTCATGAATGCCTCGTGCTGATCCATTGGTGTGCCAGGTGCAGGCCGCGGAAGCATATAGGAACCCGGAGTAAGGCCTTCGGTGCTCAATGATTTCAATACCTGGTCCTGCTTGTCAGTGTAGGCAAGTCCTTTATCATGCAACTGTAAAGCCACCCATGAAGCCGTTTGCCACGCGAAGATCAAAATGCCGCCGACGATAGCGCCGATAATGATTTTTTTCATGATGGTTGAGTTTTGGTTACAGAAAAGATAGACAATTTTGAATAATAGGCAATAAGCAATAGGCAATAGACAATTGGCAATAGGCAAGTAATCGCCAAAATCGTTTGCCCATTGCCCATTGCTTATTGCCCATTGCCAATTGCCAATTGCTTTCTAAATTGCTGCACTAAAAATTAAGGCTATGTTCTCTGATTATGCATTTAGTGTCAAAGACAGGTTGATGCGTTATGTACAGATCGATACTCAAAGCGATCCGAACTCAAAATCAAATCCTTCTTCCGAGAAACAAAAGACGCTTGGAAAAATGCTTGTGCAGGAATTGAGGCAATTGGGAATTAGTGATGCAGAATTGGATGAATACGGATATGTATATGCGACCATTCCTTCCAATACAGTAAAAGAAGTTCCGGTCATTTGCTTTTGCGCACATGTTGATACTGCGCCGGATTGTAGTGGCACAGGAGTGAAACCAATACTGCATGAGCGTTATGATGGTTCTGATATTATTTTGCCGGATGATCCCACACAGATTATAACTACAGCAGAACATCCTTATTTGAAAGAGAAGATCGGAGAAGATCTTATCACCGCATCGGGAACAACCTTATTGGGCGCCGATGATAAGGCCGGCGTGGCGGTAATAATGGATATGGTGAGCTTTTTTGTAAAGCACCAGGAAGTAAAGCATGGAAAAATAAAGATTCTATTTACGCCGGATGAAGAGATTGGCAGGGGAGTAGATAGACTCGACCTTAAAAAATTAAATGCGAACTATGCATACACATTAGATGGGGGAGAAAGAGGTTCGCTTGAAGATGAAAATTTTTCTGCAGATGGAGCTACTATTATTTTTCATGGTGTCAGTGCTCATCCGGGAGATGCAAAAGATAAAATGATCAATGCGATCAAAATGGCGTCTTATTTCATTGAATTGCTTCCAAAGGATGAACTTTCTCCCGAAACTACTGACGATCGCTATGGTTTCGTTCATCCGATCCAGGTTGAAGGCATAGCAGAAAAAGTAAGAATGAAATTCATCCTCAGGGATTTTTTTACGCATAAGGTTGAAGCCTATGGGAATTTTCTTAAAGACCGGTTGGAAGATGTGTTGCGTATGTTTCCTGGATCAAAAATTGAAATTGATATCCAGGAGCAATACCGCAATATGAAAGAAGTGCTGGATCAACATCCACAGGTAACCGAATATGCGAGAAAGGCAATTGAAAGAGCAGGAATTCCCGTGAAGACAAAAGGTATTCGTGGCGGAACAGATGGCGCCCGTTTATCTTTCATGGGTCTTCCCTGTCCCAATATCTTCACCGGCGAAATGGCCCTTCACGGGAAACACGAATATGTTAGCGTGCAGGACATGAAAAAATCAGTTGAAACAATTGTGAATTTGGCAATGATTTGGGAAGAACAGGCGTGAACGTTTGGCGTTTGGAGTTTGGCGTTTGGCGTTATTGAAGTGTAGCATCATCAAAAAGCATTTGGATATTAAACGGCAAAACCGCGATTCAGCGACCCAACGCCAAACCCCAAACGCCAAACGCCAAACACCAAACGCTAAACGTCATAGTGTCTGATTCCGCTGAATTCTCATATACCAATAAATCGGAAATCCAACCATTCCAGTAAAGATGAATATCAGAATCCAAACCAGTCTTTCTGTACCGTCGATCGTCTTATTATTCACTGTATGAATAATAAAATAGACAAGCACTCCGAGAGAAACGATTCCGAGAATGATGGCGAAGATTATCATGTTGAACAGGTAAGGAAAGATGATTTCCTCTTCTGAGGGATTCCTATCCAGTTCCGGCATCACATTAAAGATAAAGCTGAAAAAGACGATCATATAGGCTATGAAAGCTACTAACGGCAAGAATGATAGGATGCCCGATACTGTTTTGTTCTCTTGGGACATGTGTATTTTATTTTAAAATTAATAATTCGAACTTGAAATTCACACTTGCCAACCGATGAAATTGCTCACGCATCATTATCTAGTCAAAACAATTACCTTTAAAAAAATTAATTTATGGATGTCGAATCCCTTTACTCTTATTGGTGGGTACTGCTGATCATTATTATCCTCTTCATGGGGTTAAAGACGGTTAACCAGGGTACTATTGGCGTTGTAACAGTCTTCGGAAAGTATACAAGAATACTCCGACCTGGCCTCAGGCTTATTATTCCATTTGTTGAACAGATCTATAAAAAGATCAGTATTCAAAACCGTTCGGTTGAAATGGAATTCCAGGCTGTCACTGCAGACCAGGCCAATGTCTATTTCAAGAACATGTTATTGTATGCGGTTCAAAATGCAGATGAAGAAACGATAAAAAAAGTTGCGTTCAAATTCATAGGTGAAAGAGATCTGATGCAGGCCCTTACCCGAACCATCGAGGGAACCATTCGTTCTTTTGTTGCAACCAAGAGGCAGGCTGAGATCCTTGCGCTTCGTAGGGAGATTGTAGAATATGTAAAAGAGCAGATTGATCATTTGCTTGAAGATTGGGGTTATCACTTGCTTGATCTTCAGATCAACGATATCACATTCGACAAGGTGATCCTGGATTCGATGAGCAGGGTGGTGGCTTCCAATAACCTGAAAGCCGCTGCAGAAAATGAAGGCCAGGCGTTCTTAATCACCAAGACAAAGGCAGCCGAAGCGGAAGGTAATGCCATAAAAATTGCAGCAGAAGCAGAAAGCGAAGCAGCCAGATTGCGTGGACAGGGTGTGGCATTGTTCCGCCAGGAAGTGGCAAAAGGTATGACAGAAGCTGCAGAACAAATGAAGCAGGCCAATCTCGATACCAACGTAATTCTTTTCAGTATGTGGACAGAAGCCATCAAGAATTTTGCTGAATTTGGAAAAGGCAATGTGATCTTCCTTGATGGAAGTAGTCAGGGTATGGAAAAGACAATGAGTCAAATCATGGCGATGATGCAGATGAAGGGCGGTAACTAATAGGCAATTGGCAATATGCAATAGGCAAAGTTGGATCTTACTCGTTACTGTTTATTATCGAGCGTTTAGTTTTATGATGAACCATTGCCTATTGCCAATTGCCTATTGCTCATTGCCCATTGGTTATATCATAACAATCTTTTAAGAAATATTAACTGATCCAAACCGTTTTAGGCACGCATTTGACTACATTTACAGCATTAAACTCTTTTGGATGAATTGGTTCTTCTTACAAGTAAATAATCCAGCACTCCAGTCCACAGATACCGTTCGAAATACCATTCCCGGTGCAGTTACTGCTCCCACCATGAACCTGATGGAAATGCTTGTTGGTGGTGGTCCATTGATGATCCCACTGGCTTTACTTTTTGTGCTGGCAGTATTCTTCTTTTTTGAGCGACTCATTGCTATCCGCAAGGCAAGTAATATTGACCCCAATTTTATGAATATTATCCGGGACAATGTATTTACAGGTAATGTCGCCGCGGCTCGTTCATTGGCAAAGAATACACCAAATCCGGTTGCAAGAATGATCGATAAGGGCTTGCAAAGAATCGGAAAGCCAATCGATGCTATCGAGAAAAGCATGGAAAATGTTGGTAAACTGGAGATCTATAAAATGGAAAGGAACCTTTCAGTGCTTTCCCTGGTCTACGGTATCGCTCCAATGTTTGGGTTCCTTGGTACACTGGTTGGAATGCTTCAACTGTTTTACCAGATTAATACAACTCACGAATTCAGCACAGATACGATCGCGGGTGGCATTTATACCAAATTGATCACTTCAGCGGTGGGACTTGTGATCGGATTGCTGGCATATATAGGACATAATTATTTGAATTCACAAATAGATAAGACGACAAATAAGATGGAAGGTGCGAGTGCGGAGTTTATTGATATTTTGCAGGAGCCCACTCGATGATTGATTATTAATTATTGATTATTGTTATGAATTTAAGAAAGAGATTAAGATCACATCCGGAAATGCATGCAGGAGCATTGAATGATATCATGTTCATTCTGCTCTTCTTCTTTCTTATTGTATCTACTCTTGCCAATCCGAACGTGATCAAATTGTCTCAGCCTAAAGCGAAAAGCGATACAAAGGCCAAACAAACTGTAATTGTAAATATCAAACCACAGGGTTCTTACGTAATTAACGGCAAACAGGTTCAATTGCAAGATATGAAAGCGCTAATCCAGCCATTGATCCTGAGAGATTCCACACAGGCCACCATTGCCATAAATGCCGACAAAACTGTTCCTCTCGATGATGTAGTTGCGGTAATGAGAATAGCGCGAGAACTAGGCGCGAGAACGACGTTGTTGGTGGACAATAAGGGAGTCCAGTAGTGAATGGTGAATGGTGAATGGTGAATAGTGAATAACTAATAAATTTCGTCTTTGCCAATTACCTATTGCATATTGCCAATCCACAATTCACTATTGACAATTTACTATTGACTATTCACCATTCACCACTCACTATTCATCATTGCCCATTCACCATTGCCCATTCACCATTCACCACTTCACCTTCATCATCCTCTCTTTTCCTTGCATATCTCTTTTCACTTCAATGCTGCTATAACCAGCGCTGGTAAATAATTCAGTTAATGGGACTGCAAGATCTTCATGGATCTCAACAAATATGATCCCATCCTTGCGCATGCGATGATGTCCAAAGTCTGCAATAGCCCGATAAAAAATTAATGGATCATTGTCTGGAACAAACAAAGCAATATGCGGTTCGTACTTTAAAACATTTGGCTGCATACTGTCCTTATCTTTTTCCGGCACATAAGGTGGATTGCTAACCAGGATATTTACATGCGGTAATTGATTTCGTTGAACATGATTAAGGAAGTCCAAACCCTGGAAATCGACCAGATGGCCAAGCTTTGCGCTATTGAAGCGGGCTACATTTAAAGCGAGTTCACTCAGATCGCATCCCCATAACTCGGCCGAAGGGATTGCTTTTTTCAATGAAACAGGAATACAGCCACTGCCCGTACCAACATCAAGTATGATTGTCCTACGGTTCCACCCAACCGATTCTGAGCTATGAATTTCTTCAACTACCCAATTCACTAATTCCTCCGTTTCTGGTCTTGGGATCAACACATTTTCATCCACATAAAAATTCATTCCATAAAACCAGGCTTCCTTCAATACGTATTGAACCGGCTTCTGCTGTTCCAGATCGATGAGATATTTCTCGAGTCGTTCAGATAATTCATTATTTAACCGCGACGTTTTGTGAATTATCCTTTCACTATTCTTATAACCTGTAACAGATTCCATCACCATATCTGCAATATTTCCTGCTTCTCGTTTATCATAGATTGGAGATAAACGTTGAATTAATAGTTGTTGGGCTTCGATGATGGTCATACGCAAAGATAGTCGGGAGTCGGGAGTCAGGAGTCTGGAGTCGGGAAACAACTTCTACTCTTAGACAATAATAAATAATTAATAATCAATAATCAATAATTGTTACAGCATGATGAATTTGAAAATTCGTTATGTTCGTCGATTATTGATTGATTATTCGATTGACACTTGACGCCCGACTCCCGACTCCTGACTCCTGACTATATTTGCCTTTCATGAATTCCAACGAACGATACATGCACCGTTGTATTGAACTGGCCAAAAAAGGTGCCGGCCGTGTTGCGCCGAATCCAATGGTGGGTGCTGCGTTGGTTCATAATGATCGGATAATTGGAGAAGGCTTTCATCAAAAATACGGTGAGGCACATGCGGAAGTGAATTGCATTGAGTCGGTAAAATCTGAGGACCGATCATTAATTCCGCAGTCTACCTTAATAGTGACCCTTGAACCCTGCGCACATTTTGGGAAAACACCTCCTTGCGCAGATCTGATCATTAAAAATAAAATTCCGAAAGTAGTGATTGGTTGCCGTGATCCATTTAAAGAAGTACGTGGAAAGGGTATTGAAAAACTACAGGAAGCGGGTGTTAATATTGAATTGGGGGTATTGGAGAAAGAATGTAATGATTTGATTGAAAGATTTCTTGTCTACAATACACTTCACCGACCCTATATAGTTTTGAAATGGGCTGCAACTGCTGATGGAAAGATTGCAAATTCAGATTATTCCAGGGTACTTATAAGCAATGAATGCAGTAACCGCCTGGTTCATAAATGGCGAACTGAGGAAGCGGCCGTTTTCGTTGGAACCAGAACAGCGCATTTCGATGATCCTTATCTCACCAGCAGGTTATGGCCGGGACCAAATCCTGTACGATTGGTTGTTGACATGGAATTGCGCCTGCCCCCATTGCTGCATCTTTTCGATCAACAGGTAAAGACAATCGTATTTAACAAATTGAGACATGAAGAAAGAGAGAACCTCCTATATTACCAGGTGACTGAGGATGTGGAATTAGTGCACCAGGTTTGCAATGCGCTGTATCAAATGAAAATTCAAAGCGTCCTTATAGAGGGTGGTGCGCGACTGTTGCAATCCTTTATCGATATGGGTTACTGGGATGAGGCGAGAGTAATTACAAATGAAAAATTGTTGATCAAAAATGGAATTCCTGCTCCTCAATTGACCGGAGGAAGTTTCACAAAAAAATTGAATATTGGAAATGATAGAATAGACTTCTTTAAGAACAAGTGATACACAGACGGCATCGAAATTCGTAATTCAAAAAATATCTGTGATTTTCCTAATAGGCAGTATCATTCTTACTTCATTCCTCACCCTTTGGTTCAAGGTGATCGAGCGCTACGGGATATCGAATTTCCAGGTTATTGTCTATAACTATTTTACTGCAGTGATCACCGGTTCGATAGTGAACGGCAAATTTCCTGTTAACAATGAAACAGTAAAACTGGAATGGTTTCCATGGGCAATGGTAATGGGCTTTATATTTATCGCGCTCTTCAATGTTATTGGGTTCACGGCTCAACGGATCGGTGTTTCGGTAGCTTCGGTGGCCAATAAACTTTCGATGGTGATCCCATTTTTATTCTCAATTTATCTGTACAATGAAAAAGCGACTCTCTTAAAAGTATTCGGAATAATTCTGGCCCTGGTAGCTGTTCTACTAACCTGTTGGCCTTCCAATGGTCATAAAGAAAATGGGAAAAAGTTAAGAGGAGTTCTTCTCTTCTTTATTCCGGCAATCTTATTTTTCGCATCTGGTATGTTGGATACGATGATCAAATATATTGAACACTCATACCTGACTGAGGAAAACAAGAACGACTATCTAATTTCTGCATTTTCATCTGCTGCATTGATCGGAGCAATTACTTTGATCATTCGACTTGCAACAAAAAAAGAAAAGTTTGAACCGCGGGCCATCATTGCAGGTATTTGCCTGGGAGTTCCCAATTATTTTTCTATCTGGTGCCTGGTGCAGGTGTTAAAGGATTACGGTGATAATAGCTCAGCAATTATCCCCATCAATAATATGGGTATTGTACTGTTTAGTGCGGTAGTGGCATGGTTGGTCTTCAAGGAACGCCTGTCAAAAGTAAACTGGATGGGTATTATTCTTGCCCTTGCTGCGATTGGACTTATCGCTTATGGATAAAAATGATTTTTACAATACGATAGATAAAACGGCGTCAACTGAATTTAAAGACAGAGGAAGCAAGTTCATTGCATATGCTTTTCCCATTCTATCGGTAGCTGATTTCAAAGCAAAATTGGAGGAGATCAAAAAAGAGCATCCAAAAGCCACACATCATTGTTTTGCTTATCGCCTCGGCACCGACGGAAATAATTTTCGCGTTAGCGATGATGGAGAACCTTCTGGCACTGCTGGCCGGCCGATCCTCGGACAAATCGATAACAAAAATCTTACGGATCTGTTAGTAATTGTTGTTCGATATTTCGGAGGAACACTGTTAGGCGTACCCGGATTGATAAATGCATATAAATCTTCAGCGGCACTTGTGTTACAATTGACACCGGTTATTTCAAAGGCGATAGAAGTATCCTATAGATTACAGTTTGATTATACGCAGATGAATGAAGTGATGACGTTGCTAAAGAAAAATAGCTGTTCAATCTACAAACAGGATCTTCAATTGTTTTGCGTTGTCGAAGTGGGTATTCCAAAAGCTAAACTGGAAGAAGTAGTCTTTCGATTGAAAGAAATAAGAGGTGTGGACGCTTCTGCGCTTACGACTTTGCCTTAAATTGTTCACTAACCACTATATCCTTACTTCCTGCAACATAAATATAAAACCCTTCGCCGGTTTTCACACCAAGTTTACCGGCTGTGACCATATTTACTAATAGCGGACATGGAGCATATTTCGGATTGCCGAAACCCTGATGTAATACTTGCAAAATAGAATGACAGACATCAAGGCCTATAAAGTCGGCTAATTGCAAGGGTCCCATCGGGTGTGCCATACCCAATTTCATTACTGTATCAATCTCTTCCACACCAGCGACATTTTCATACAAACTATAGATTGCTTCATTGATCATCGGCATCAGGATCCGATTCGCTATGAAACCTGGATAATCATTTACGACGCAGGGAACTTTGTCCAATTTCTTTGTTAGTTCAACGATTGCATCCGTTACCTTCTTATCCGTCGCGTATCCATTAATGATCTCAACCAGCTTCATTACGGGCACGGGGTTCATGAAATGCATGCCAATTACCTGTTGAGCTCTTTTTGTAGCTGATGCTATCTTGGTAATAGAGATCGATGAGGTATTGGTAGCGAGGATGCAACTTTGTGGTGCAAACGAATCGAGCTCCTGGAAAATTTTTAGTTTGAGCGCTGTATTTTCAGTGGCAGCTTCTATAACCAATTCTGCATTTGCCACCCCGGCACTTATTTCATTGAATCTATTGATATTGCCTAATGCAGATTTTTTTTGTTCTTCAGTGACGGTTCCTTTAGAAACCTGCCTGTCGAGATTCTTTGTAATTGACTGGATTGCCTTTTCGAGCTGCGCGCTGTTGACATCAATTAGACGAACAGAAAATCCATTTTGAGCAAATACGTGAGCAATTCCATTTCCCATCGTACCCGCGCCAATAACAGCAACCTGTTGAATAGCCATTTTGAAATTATTTAAGCTGCGAGCAAAAGTAGGGGAAAGTACTTTGTCAACCCGTCATTCCCGTCCCGCCGTTGGCGGGAGGAACAACCCTGTCAACCTTCTCAACCTTGTCAACCAGTCAACCAATCAACCATTCAACCAGTCAACCAGTCAACCAATCAACCAATCAACCGTAAGCCCTACTTATTCTTAAAATCCCCCCTCTTCCACGCCTGTATAAACTCATTCCAGGCAAAAGGGTTAAAGATATTCTGTGGAGGTAATTGGCCGTTATGATAATACCTTTTGGCATTATTATTCAGCATAATATTGGAGGCTTCCCGGCCATCGGAAGGAAGTGATTTGGCCAGAATACGTCGCTTGCCTTCTTCGGTATTTTGTCGGGCTATCTCAATGGCATCTGCGGGAACATTGACGGCAAGAAAATCTCTTTCGAATTGCTCACGCGTAGGTCGGGGTCGTATGATGGTGACAGGTAGGTAAACTGTATCCGTAACCAACAATTGAATCATGCTGAATTGGTTGCCTTCAAGGCTGCGTGGGATATCAACCAGCTTTGGCTTGTAACCGATCGAACTGAATTCGATTTGGTCTCCTTTTAAAACAACGATCGAAAATACGCCCTGCTCATTGGTATAGGTTCCCTGATTGCGGCCCCTTACTTTCACAGTTACTGAAGGAATTGCCATCAGGCTGTCGGCGGTCATAACGACACCGTATAATTGGACAACGGAATCCTTCAGCCTTTCGAATTGGGCTGAGGCAGTGAAGGGTATGACGAGAACCAGTATAAAGCTTATGCGTATCAATCTCTTCATCGGTTTCAAATATACAGCACTCCAATAAAATTGTTCCAACAAATTGCCGGCACTAATGATTAATTTTGCGGGGTAGATTTTTTTTAACAAATACTTGAGAAAATGACCCAGGAAAAGGTGCTGGAGGCGCTTAAAAATGTTCAGGAACCGGATCTAAAAAAAGACCTGGTTACTCTGAATATGATCAAGGATATCATAATTGAAGGGAATACGGTTTCCTTTACGGTTGTATTGACTACTCCTGCCTGCCCTCTGAAGGATTTGATAAAAAATGAATGTGTCAAAGCTGTAAAGCAACACGTGAATAAAGATGCTATCGTAAATGTAAATTTCATTTCGAATACCAGTTCAAACCGACAGGATCCGGGATCCGTTTTGCCAAAAGTGAGAAATATCATCGCCGTTGTGAGTGGAAAAGGTGGAGTAGGAAAATCCACAGTGGCGGCAAATCTGGCCCTTGCTCTTGCCCAGAGTGGAGCAAAAGTAGGATTGATGGATGCGGATATTTATGGACCCAGCGTACCGATAATGTTCGGAGTAAGAGGTGAACGTCCAATGATGATGGATGTTGGTGGAGATAAGGGAATGATAGTTCCGATCGAACGTTTCGGCATCAAATTAATGAGCATTGGATTATTGGTCGATGAAAAGAGCGCGGTGATCTGGAGGGGTCCAATGGCGAGCAGTGCAATCCGGCAATTTGTTACCGAGGTTTATTGGGGTGAGCTCGATTATCTTGTTATAGACATGCCTCCTGGCACTGGAGATATACACCTTACACTAGTACAAACAGTTCCGGTTACAGGAGCAATCGTTGTAAGCACTCCACAGGATGTTGCCTTAGCAGATGCGAAAAAAGCAATCGGTATGTTTGGCCAGGCTCAGATCAAGGTCCCTATCATTGGGTTGGTAGAGAACATGAGTTATTTTACTCCAAAAGAATTACCGAATAACAAGTACTATATTTTCGGAAAAGAAGGCGCAAAGAAACTTGCTGAGGAATATGAAATTCCATTTCTCGGACAAATACCATTGGTGCAGGGTATTCGCGAAGGTGGCGACCAGGGTGTGCCCGCGATGGTAAGTGATGATGAAATAAGTAAGAAAGCCTTCAGCGAATTTGCTTCAAATGCAGTTCGGAGCATAGCTATGTTGAATGCGCATATGAAAACGGAAGTTGTTGCGGAAGTTATCTAGAACAGAAGAACAAGGAACAAGCCCGCCCGGATGACCGGTCGGACGGGGAATGATCAATTTCCATCGGATGGGTTGTCTACTAAAGAGTGCCTGAGTTTTCGTAGCCCCTAAATTTCTATTCAACAGAAGAACAGATGAACAAGGAATGATCAATTTCGATCGGAGGGTTGTAATCAGATGAAGACAAAACGAGTTCTAAAAATATTGGAGAAACGTCCGATGGGAATTGATCATTCCTTGTTCATCTGTTCTTCTGTTGAATAGAAAATTCGAGACGACGGAAACTATGGAGCTTTTATCTTTCAGTAGACAACCCATCCGATGGAAATTGATCATTCCTTGTTCTTCTGTTCTAAATCCTCTTAGTCAAATGAAACCCAACATTCCACTGATTGTTCATCCCAGGATAGCTATATAATGAAATCGTATTCTTCCTTTCCTTCTTTTTATTCATCAATAAATTGACCGTGCTGCTAACCAGGCAGGTTGTGCCCATTG
The DNA here is from genome assembly GCA_963728145.1 of uncultured Chitinophagaceae bacterium. Taxonomy (GTDB): domain Bacteria; phylum Bacteroidota; class Bacteroidia; order Chitinophagales; family Chitinophagaceae; genus CAVSJA01. Next base: position 97,839 of record CAVSJA010000003.1, read on the forward strand.
CAATATTTGCATAGGAAAGGTTTCTTTGTTCCTTGTAAGAAATTGTTTCGGTTCCATTGATATACTCGATTTCTTCATCCTTCCTGATGCTTACCGCGCCCATGACAATTCCGATTGTTCCCGTTACCAGGCCGGCATATCCAACCCCCTTGCTCTTGTTTCCACTTAGGGTGAGAATTGAAAGTGCAACATTTGCTCCTCCAACCACTGCTGAACTCACAGCGTATCCTGTTGTTACTCCGCCGGACGCATAGTCATAACCGGGAGGAGGTCCATATGAAGGCTGGATCATTGCGCATTCTTCCAGAGTCAGTCCATTTTCGTCTGCCCAATCGGATAAAACTTTTTCATTCATGTCGAGTAGAAAATCGTATTGATGCTTGCTGTTGATCTCTTCAGCTACTTCAATGCCGGCTGTTTCTGCTACCAGGAATCCTACCGCACAAATATTTCCATCACGATCAATGAAGCAAGGCCTTCTTTCAGCAGGATAATCCATGTTGGAAGGAAAATTTCCAGCCTCTGCATATTGTTTTAAAAGATCAAGCGTTACAGACCTTTTCTTTTGTTGATCGGGAGTCAAATTCTTAGTTTCCCTCGCTCTTAAAAGAGATTCAACATAGGAAAGATGCGTTTGAATCCTGGACTTCTCATCTGTCGATTGATCCGGGGCATAACCGAATTTCTCGATATAGCTCTCATCACCGATAATATTGTTGATGGTCCTTGTTCCCAACTGCGCATATCCGGCAGCGAATATGACGAGGGATATAAGAGTTAATAGAAACTTCATATTGCATTTTTCTTGTTGACAACTGTCTCAATCGAAACGTTGCATGTCGTTTGGCGTTTGGCGTTTGGAGTTTGGCGTTGTTCAAGTGTAGCGTACTCACATATTACCGACAGGTTAATCGGCAAAATCGCATGCGGGGACCCAACGCCAAACACCAAACCCCAAACGCCAAACGACCGTAAGCTAACTATATGCAACCGAATGCTCAAGATAGATGTTGGTTTGTACTTATTCAATACCTTCGCGGCATGTATAACCTTCCGTATTTCAAAGAAAACAATGTGGATGTGGTGAAGGAATTCATACGCAAGCATCCTTTTGCTTTCTTGTGTGGAGTCGACAAGGATAAGAAGCCCGTTGCGACCCAGATCCCTGTATTCATCGATGAAAGGGATGGGCAGCTCTATTTGTCCGGGCATATGATGCGCAAAACGGATCATCACCTTGCCTTTGAACAAAACTCATCAGTCCTCGCAGTTTTTACCAGTGCGCATACTTATGTGAGTGCAAGTTGGTATTCTGATCCACAGCAGGGATCAACCTGGAACTATATGAGCGTGCATGCAAAAGGAAAGCTGCGTTTCCTGAATGAACAGGAACTAAAGGATATACTACGTCGTACTACGAATCATTTTGAGAACAATCCGCACTCAGCTGCGAACTTTGAAAACCTGCCGCAAGAGTATGTTGATCGAATGGCAAAGGCAATTATTGCTTTTGAAATTGAAGTGCAGGAAATGGATAATGTTTTCAAATTAAGTCAGAATAGAGATGAAAAAAGCTTTGACAATATCAAAGAAAAACTGGAAGGACAGAATGAAGCAGGAAAATTCATTTCCGTTGAAATGGAGAAGAGAAGAGGGGAGTTATTTGGAGGGAATGAAGAAAATTGATTCTGTACTAGTTTACTTATCAACCTATAATTGCAAGCCTATGAACCCGGGAGAACAAACCTTGTACTATGCGACGATTCAAAGACGGAACAGAATTACTACTCGTGGTGGCTTTCATTGTAGCCTGTCATGCTTCAAAAAAAATGGAACAACCTAAGCTACCTGCATTTGATAAGGAAGGTCACCGGGGCTGCCGCGGATTAATGCCTGAGAATACAATTCCTGCGATGTTGAAAGCAATAGATCTAGGCGTAACAACACTCGAAATGGATGCGGTGATCACAAAGGATAAGCAGGTGATCCTTTCCCACGAACCTTTCTTTAATCATGAAATAAGCACGAAGCCCGACGGAAGCGTTGTAGATGAAAAGGAAGAACGGAATCTCAATATTTATAAAATGGATTTTTCCGAAACGCAGCAATACGATGTCGGAAAAAAGTCTCATCCGCGCTTTCCAAACCAAGAAAGACTTCCTGCAAAAAAACCATTGCTTTCCGCGTTGATAGATGATGTTGAAGCCTACCTTAAATTGAAAGCTGCACAACCTGTATTCTATAATATCGAGACCAAATGTCTACCCGCTACTGATGGGGTATTTCATCCGGCTCCTGCTGAATTTGTAGACTTGCTGATGAGCGTAATCAATTCAAAAAATTTACAGGGGAAGGTCATCATTCAATCATTCGATTATCGAACGCTTAAATATCTCCATAATAAATATCCTTCCGTAAAAACAGCGGCGCTGGTTGAAGATTCTGATAAGAAACCTTTTACAGAGCAATTGAAGGAATTGGGTTTTACTCCTACAATTTACAGCCCGCATTATTCATTAGTAACCGATGAGCTCGTCAGGCAATGCCGTGATAAGAAAGTAAAACTCATTCCATGGACTGTGAATGACAAGGCTACAATTGATAGATTGAAAAAGATGGGTGTGGATGGGATTATTAGTGATTATCCCGATTTATTTTAGGGGTTTTCAACCCTTCCAGGGTTGAAAACCTTTAGTTACTTACCTAACCATTTAAGCGCATTTTTAGAAAGTAATCTTTCCTCTGTTCCATTATCGAGCTCTAAATCTTGAATCAATTTTCCTGGACTAGCTTCACCCAGGGGAAACGGATAATCGCTGCCAACACAAATTTTGTTTTCACCAAAAAGATCAAGCAGGTAATTAAATGCAGCCTTATCATGTACCAGGCTATCTACCCAAAACTTTCTTATATAATTCCGTGGATTAACTGTGTTATCAACTGCAACAAGATCGGGCCGCACTTCAAATCCATGTTCAATTCGCCCAATTGTAAATGGGAATGATCCGCCGCCGTGCGCAAACGCAACTCGGAGCTTTGGGAATTTTTCAAATATACCAGCGAAGATCATGGAGCATATGGCTCTTGAAGTTTCAGCAGGCATTCCGACCAGCCAGGGTAGCCAATATTCACTCATTTCATCTTCACCCATCATGTCCCAGGGATGAATGAATAAAGCACAGTTTAATGATTCGGCTGCTTGGAAAAATGGCAAGAGGGATTTATCGGAAAGATTCATTCCATTCACGTTAGTTCCTATTTCAATGCCAGGCATTTTCAATTCATTCACGCAACGTTCCATTTCTTTAATTGCAAGTTCTGGCTCCTGCATTGGGACAGTGCCAAGTCCAATGAATCGTTCTTCATTCTTCGAAACTGTTTCGGCAATATGATCATTGAAAAACCGAGAGGTTTCCAGGGAATCCTTTGGTTTGGCCCAATAGTTAAATAAAACCGGGATGGTAGATAAAACCTGAATGGAAACGTTTGTTTCATTCATTTCCTTTATGCGCAGATCTTCCTTGTAACAATTTTCTTCTACAATTCTGAAAACCTTATCTCCCTTCATCATGCATGCCTGGCAATTGCGGTGTTCGAGATGAATGAATTCGCCATAGCCAAACTTCTGCGTCCAGTTCGGCATTTTCTCCGGCATGATGTGTGTGTGGATATCAATCTTCATTGAACATCTTGTTCTCCTTTGTGTTCTCCGCGCTTCTTTGCGGCCTCTGCGTCCTAAAACCTCATGCAGGTCGGTACTCAGTATTTACATAGTGACTCTAGTGCAGGCTTTTTAGGACGCAGAGGCCGCGGAGGATTTTTTATAAGAATTTTATTTTTTGATAGGAGGTTCCATTACTGTACCGCATTTCTTACAAGTTCTCAAATCAATTGAGGAATAAAATCTTTCCATTATCGGCGGTAACTGCTTAACGATATCACTTACAAAAACAGATTCCTCATAGAGTTTATTCCCGCATTTTTCGCAAAACCATAGGAACGCATCTTTTTCTTCTTCCTCATCTTCTCTCACTTTTTCGATAACCAATCCAACCGTATTTGCCGGACGTTGGGGTGAATGCGGCGTTATTGGCGGAAGCAGGAACATATCTCCTTCATTGATGGGAATACTTTTCGGTACACCTTCGTCAATTATTTTCAGAACGATATTGCCTTCTATCTGATAGTAGAGTTCTTCGCTTTCATTATAATGATAGTCTTTGCGGGCATTTGGTCCGCCCACTACCATTACGATAAAGTTTTCTGCATCCTTATAAACACATTGATTGCCTACCGGTGGTTTGAGCAGGTCGCGATGTTCGTCGATCCATTTTTTCAGGTTGAAAGGTGCAGTTACTGCCATATTGAATTTACGCTTTACAATTTACGTCCCCATGCAAATGGGAATCTCATTAATGATATTCGGCTGATTTCAACGAAATTTACAACAATTTACTTAGGTTTGACTTTATGAATTTATCACTGGAAGGAAAATATGCAGTTGTGTGCGGAAGTACGCAGGGTATTGGATTAGCTTCGGCAGAAGAACTGGCATTACTGGGTGCAAATTGTACCCTGATCGCCCGTAATGAGGAAGCGTTAAAATCTGCAATTCATAGTCTGGATATTGCATTGCGGCAGCAGCATCAATACCTGGTTGCTGATTTTAGTAAACCTGAACAGGTAAAAGCTGCCATCGAAGCTCACTTGCGCGACAATCAAGTTCATATCCTCGTCAACAATACAGGTGGACCGCCTCCTGGTCCGGTTACCGAAGCAACTGAAGAACAATTCCTGGCTACATTCAATCAGCATCTCATTTGCAATCATATTTTGACAAAGGCAGTTATCCCTTCAATGAAAAAAGAAGGATATGGAAGGATTATCAATATCATTTCCACTTCCGTAAAGATCCCTTTAAAAATCTTGGCGTATCCAATACAATCCGCGGTGCTGTTGCTTCGTGGGCAAAAACTATGGCGAATGAATTGGGCCAATTTAATATCACAGTGAATAATGTATTACCGGGCTTTACCAAAACCGCACGCCTGGTCACATTCGTCAATTCATTGGCCACAAGAAAAAATCAGGAAGATGCGATTGTAGAAAAAGATATGGCGGAAGAAGTGCCGATGAAACGATTTGCTGATTCATCGGAGATTGCAGCATTAGCTGCTTTTCTGGCATCGCCGGCTGCTTCTTATGTAAATGGACTAGTATTCCGGTGGATGGGGGACGTACCGGCAGCATTTAATTATTGATTATTAATTATTGATTATTGCTGTCGCTGATTGACAGGTAACTAATAATGATGATCCAATAATCAATAATTAATAATCAATAATTAGAATTTGGATCTAACACTACCATATCATCTCGAAAATTTCATTGGTGGGAATCTCATCGCCCCCTTAAGCGGCAAATTCATCGATAATATCAATCCCGCAACTGGCGAGGTTTACGGACAAATTCCAGATTCGAATGAAAAAGATGTGGAAGCCGCCGTTCATGCGGCTAAACAGGCTTTTCCAAAATGGAGCACAAGTTCAGTTGAAGAAAGATTTCAAATCCTAAATCGCATTGCAAATCTTATTGATGAAAATCTTGATGAACTTGCGTTGGCAGAAACTAATGATAATGGAAAACCGCTTTGGTTAAGTAAGAAAGTTGATATTCCACGTGCTTCTGCCAATTTCCGGTTTTTTGCAACGGGCATCATGCATTTCGCTACAGAGAGCCACAATATGGAAGATAAGGCTATCAATTATACACTTCGTCAGCCGATTGGTATTGTTGGCTGTATTTCTCCCTGGAATCTTCCACTTTATTTATTTACCTGGAAAATTGCTCCGGCAATAGCAGCCGGTAATTGTGTGATTGCAAAACCATCAGAAGTAACTCCCGTTACGGCATTTTTGCTTTCGAAAATTTGTAAAGAAGCGGGATTGCCCTCTGGCGTATTGAACATTATTCACGGTAAAGGTGATACAACAGGTGAAGCCATCATCAAGCATCCCGAAATAAAAGCAATTTCATTTACCGGTACAACAAGAGCGGGAGCGAGAATTGCTTCCCTGGCCGCGCCAGTTTTCAAAAAATTGTCTCTTGAATTAGGAGGGAAAAATCCCAATATCATTTTTGCGGATGCAGATTGGGACAAGATGATGAAAACAACCATTCAATCTTCATTCAGCAACCAGGGAGAAATTTGCTTGTGCGGGTCACGAATATTGATTGAAGAAAAGATCTATGAAAAATTCAAAACAGAATTTGTTGAAATCACAAAGGAATTGAAAGTAGGAGATCCGCTGGATGACAATTCGAAACAGGGAGCGATCGTGAGCAAAGTTCATTTCGATAAGATCATGCGTTGTATCGATACGGCGAAGAAAGAAGGAGGAACTTTACTGACGGTGGAAATACAGTAAAACTAAATGGAAGATGTGCAAATGGTTATTTTATTGAACCAACCATCATTGAAGGATTGGGTCCAAATTGTCAAACCAACCAGGAAGAAATTTTTGGACCAGTTGTTACGCTTCAATCCTTCAAAACAGAAGAAGAAGCTTTGCAGTTTGCCAATGCAACGGAATACGGATTAGCCGCGACGATCTGGACACAGGATATTTCACGAGCAAATCGTGTTGCAGCAAAAGTTGAAAGTGGTATTATCTGGGTGAATTGCTGGTTGCTTCGCGATCTTCGTACTCCATTTGGTGGAATGAAGAACAGTGGAGTCGGTAAGGAAGGAGGATGGGAAGCATTGACGATTTTTTACGGAAGCGAAAAATGTTTGTGTTCAATTATAAAACCTGAACGTAAAATTGACAGAAGCGACTTATACTGAAAATGCATCAACGCCCTTGGACGCTTATCCTCACGCGCAGGAACGTGTGGAAATTTGTTATTTCTTTCAGGCATTGGTCCAAGAAATCCAAAAGACAATTCAATTCCGGGTCTTGAGCAGGACGACAACGGAAATATTATCAAATATGATTTTGAAGCCGAATGCATTCGGTATTTGCCAACGTAAAAGCAGTGCTGATTGCAGCAGGCAGCAGTTGGGATAAGATCGTTGACGTAACTGTTTTTCTTACCAATATGAAAAAGGATTTTCCTTTTTACAATAAGATTTACAACGAATATTTCAATAATGTTCAGGCCTGTCGCACAACTGTAGAAGTGAAAAGTCTCCCGACACCAATTTCAATTGAATTGAAAGTAATCGCAACCATAGAATAGCATTTAATTGGAGGCAATGATTCAAAATTAAAATCAACAAACAATGATTGCCACAGTGGAGTTTCAAAATACAGCCAGCTTTGCGCGTGAATTAGACAAAAATGATCCTTTGAAAAAATACCGGGATCGATTCTTCATTCCAAAGCATAATGGAAAAGATAAGATCTATTTCACTGGCAATTCCCTCGGGCTTCAACCTAAGAACGTAAAGGAATACGTTAACCAGGAACTCGAAGATTGGGCAACATTGGGTGGTGAAGGGCACTTCGAAGCAAGGAGGCCCTGGTTTCCCTATCATGAAATTTTTCCCAAACAACTATCTGGTTTATTGGGTTGCCTGCCAGAAGAAGTAGTAGTGATGAATTCGCTTACCGTTAATCTGCATTTGTTAATGGTAAGCTTTTACAGGCCCACGAGAAAAAGATATAAGATCATTTGCGAACACAAGGCATTTCCTTCTGATCAATATGTTTTTGAATCGCAGGCAAGATTACATGGATTCATGCCATTGGATGCGGTGATCGAAGTAAAACCGAGAAAGGGAGAACAACTCATCAATAAGGAAGATATCATCAACACTATAAAAGAACATGGCGATTCGGTAGCGCTCGTACTTTTCAGCGGTATCAATTATTATACCGGACAGGTATTTGATATGCCTGCCATCACAAAAGCTGCACAGGAAGTTGGCGCCTATGTTGGATTCGATCTTGCGCATGCGGTTGGAAATATCAAACTGGATTTGCATGACTGGGATATGGATTTTGCTGCATGGTGTACTTATAAATATTTGAATTCTGGTCCCGGTAGTGTGGGCGGTGTATTCATTCATCAGCGGCATGCGAGGAATAAGGAAATACCACGCTTCGCAGGTTGGTGGGGTTATACCAAACAAAACCGTTTCAAAATGGAGCCAGGTTTTGATCCGATCCCAACGGCGGAAGGTTGGCAATTGAGCAATGCACCTGTATTTAGCATGGCTGCCCATAAAGCAGCTCTTGATATTTTTGAAGAAGTTGGAATGGATGCTTTGGATAAAAAGGGGAAAAAGTTGAGTGGCTTTGCGATTAATATTTTGGAAGATATAGCAAAGCGTTTTCCTGATTATGGAATTGAGATCATTACACCAAAGAATGAAAGTGAAAGAGGATGCCAGGTTTCGTTTATTGTTAGGAAAAATGGTAAAGCACTTTTTAGTTACCTCATGGAAAATGGTGTGTCTGCAGGATGGCGGGAGCCAGAAGTGATTCGAATTGCGCCGGTTCCGCTTTACAATAGTTTTGAAGATGTATGGAGATTTGGGAGGATGATTGAAGAAAAAATAAGTTAATTTCTATTCAATTCTCTGCGTCCTTTGCGCTTCTCCGTGTCCTCTGCGTCCAAAAAGCCTAGCGCAGGTAGGGACTATACAAATTTACTATAGTCTCTACCTGCACTGGGCTTTTTCGGACGCAGAGGACACGGAGAAGCGCGGAGAACGCAGAGAACGCCTTGGAAGATCATGATGCAATAATGCAAAAAAACATCACAATAATCGGCGCAGGATTAGTCGGGTCCTTGTTGGGAATTTATCTGGCAAGACGAAAGCATGCTGTTAAGATCTTTGAACGTCGCGTTGATATGCGTAAAGAACAAGCAGAAGCCGGTCGTTCTATTAATCTTGCTTTAAGCGATAGGGGAATAAAGGCATTGAAAGAAGTTGGAATTGCAGATGAAGTATTGAAGATCGCGATACCAATGCCCGGAAGATTCATTCATAATGCAGATGGTTCAACTGGATTTCAACCCTATGGAAAGCAAGGTCAGGCAATCAATTCAGTTTCGAGAGCGGAATTAAACAAGAAAGCTTCTCGATTTGGCAGCAAAAGGAAAATGTAGAACTGTATTTTAATCACCGAAGTACCGAGATTAACTGGAAGACAAATTCAGTAAGGTTTGATACAGGTAAGGATGGAATAAGATCGGTTGCTTCTGATGTGATCTTTGGTGCAGATGGGGCTTATTCCTGCTGCCAGATTGCAACACATGCTTCAGCATGAGAAATTCGATTACCAGCAATTCTATATTGATTGTGGATATAAAGAGATAAGCATACCTGCTGGGAAGAATGGAAGTTTCCTGATGGAGAAGAATGCATTGCATATCTGGCCAAGAAAAGAATATATGCTTATTGCGCTTCCAAATTTGGATGGAAGTTTCACCGGGACATTATTCTTTCCGTTTAAGGGTGAATTCTCTTTTCAAAATCTGGATTCGGAATCCAAAGTGATGGACTTCTTTCAAAAAACATTTCGGGATCTTGTTCCCCTTGTGCCCGATCTGCCGCAACAATTTTTTCTTAATCCAACCTCTTCCTTAGTTACCGTGAAATGCTTTCCCTGGATCCGCAATGGCAACTTTAGTTTGATCGGGGATGCTGCCCATGCGATCGTACCATTCTTTGGGCAGGGAATGAATTGCGGGTTTGAAGATTGTAGTGTATTGAACGATCTAATGGATAGGCATGAAGATGATTGGTCAAGATTGCTCGAAGAATTTCAACGCATAAGAAAACCAGACTGCGATGCGATTGCAGATCTTGCCGTAAATAATTTCATTGAAATGCGGGAGAAAACTGCAGACCCTAAATTCTTATTGCAAAAAAAGATTGAGGCAAAATTGAATGATAAGTATCCTGATAAATGGATACCGGCTTATTCATTGGTAACTTTTAGTCCGGAGATTCCCTATTCAGAGGCAATGATCAAAGGGCAAAAGCAGGAAAGAATCATGCAGGAAGTAATGAGAGATAAGGACATTGAAAAGAAATGGAATGAAGAAGGATTGCTAAATAGCATTATTGAAAAACTTGAGAACTCGATCACCTGATTTTCGAATAGCGGTGTTTTCGACTGAGCCTATTTGCTTAACTGCTCAAAAACGTAAACTCCCTTTTTATTTGAAATAACCATATCCAACCGCCCGTCTTTATTAATATCATCAACAATAAAATTATTTCCAATCCCAGAGGCATCGTCTACAAGATGAGGGATCCATTGTGGACTCTTACCTGGAACATATTGAAACCAATATAATACACTTGGATCATCAGTGCCAGGATCACCTTTTAGATGTGCGAGATAACGTTTTCCACTGATCAGGTCAGGATAACCATCAGAATTGATATCGGCGAAGCAAAGTGCATGTGATTGCGAAAACAGTTTGCTGATCTCATGGGTTGTCCACCCACTGCTTGTTTGTTCATGCCACCATAGGCCATAGTTATGCGCTGATGAACTCATCACATCCTGATCGCCATCTCCGTCAACATCCATCACATACATGTTGGCACAATCTTCTCCAAGCGATGCGACATGAAATTTCCAATCTGAGTCCCTTACATGTCTTGGAGATTCCCACCAACCAGATTTGATGATGACATCATTGCGACCATCTTTATTCATATCGCCCCAACCAAGACCATGGGTGTATTGATGTGTGGCTCTACCAGGATCGCGACTGATTATAAACCTTTGCCAAACCGTATTGCCATTCTTGACTGGTGATTTTAGCCAGATCACTTCCTTAGTTGTAATATCATTGCAAATGATATCTTTCTTCCCATCCCCATCAACATCGACAAATGCCGGCGATTCGATCCCAGCAGTTTCGAGGATCAGATGTCGTTTCCACAATCCAGGTTTATTCTTGGGATTTTCATACCACATGCAAACAGCACCAGGTTGATCAAATCGTATAAGATCAATCCATCCATCAGAATTTACATCCAATGAGAAATTAATGAAGCTGGTGCTATATCCTTTTATTGCATTGAGCGTATCCGCATGGATGCGATGTTTTTTCCAGGAAGGAGATTCATACCAAAAACTGCCCGCCATCACATCGGTCTTGCCGTCTTTGTTTACATCGCCGATTGCAACGCCTTCGGATACAAAGATTGGGTCAACAATATGTTTTTTGAAACGTATATCAGACCGGTTATTTGCTATAGATTGGGAATACGTTTTGAATTCTTCATTTGCAAGAAGGGAGATGAGTAGCACAAAAAATCTAAACAATTTCATTTGACTTTATTAAATGAACCTGTAGCTATTGCTCGTCTATGCTTTTTACTCTTCATAGGGATCTATTTTTAAATTGGAATAATTGCCAAGGCTGTTTCGTAATAGCGAATATACGATCTCGCCTACTTTCGCAATTTTTCAATTAGTTTTGCGCCGGCAGTAAGGAACACCCATAACATGACCCGCAACCAACTAATTGAACAAATACGTAAAAAGCGCTCTTATCTCTGCGTTGGATTGGATACGGATATTGGTAAAATCCCAAAACACCTTCATTCATCCCCAGAGCCTGTACTTGAATTCAATAAAGCGATCGTCGATGCTACGCGTGATTTTTGTGTTGCGTATAAAATTAACACGGCCTTTTATGAAGCAATGGGATCGGAAGGTTGGGATGTTATGGCTAAAACAGCGGAATATATCGGCAATGATCACTTCAAAATTGCTGATGCAAAAAGAGGTGATATTGGAAATACATCTGAACATTATGCAAAGGCTTTTTTTGAATCCATGCCTTTCAATGCAATTACGATAGCGCCTTATATGGGTGAGGATAGCGTTAAACCTTTTTTGAAATTCCCCAACAAATGGGGAATTGTTTTAGGACTTACTTCCAATATTGGCGCAAAGGATTTTGAATTACAAAAAATGAGAGGAGAGCAAGAATACCTCTATGAAAAAGTCTTGAAAACAGTTTCAACCTGGGGAAATCCCGGTAATCTTATGTTCGTAATTGGTGCCACGCAAGCCGATGAATTCGTGAATATTCGAAAATTAACACCTGATCATTTTTACCTCGTTCCAGGAATTGGCGCGCAAGGGGGAAGTCTTACTGAAATTTCAAAAAAAGCCATGAACAAGGATGTTGGACTTCTGGTTAATGCAAGCCGCGCCATAATCTATGCTTCCAGTGGTAAGGATTTCGCTGAGGCGGCAAGGAAAGTTTCTGCTGATTATCAACAAGAAATGGCAAGTTTTTTACAATAATTGGCAGAGAGTTTGCATTTAATAAGGAAAGGAATTCGTGCTTATGAAAACCCGTCATTTCCTTGCTGTTTGCAGTTTAGTCTTCTTAATTATTTCCTGTCAAAAAGAAGATCTCTCTACAAAGGAACCCGAAGGTTCGGGTACTGATATTGTTTTTAATGTACACAAGCCCACAATACTTCAATTGGTAAATAATGTTCGTCAATCGGGTTGTACCTGCGGCACAACTGCAATGCCGCCCGTGGCACCCATTACCTGGAATGATCAATTAGCAAAAGCTGCTTATGATCATAGCAGGGACATGTATCAAAATAATTATTTCAGCCATACAAGTTTGAATGGCAGAACCGCGGGTCAACGTATCACTGCAGCCGGCTATCAATGGATGAGTTATGGTGAAAATATTGCAAGAGGATATACAAGCGAGCAAACCGTTATGACAGGTTGGTTAAGTAGCGAAGGACATTGCAGGAATATTATGGGAGCAGGTTTCCGCGAAATGGGTGTTGGTCGTGAAGGGAACTATTGGACACAGGAATTTGGATCACGATAAAAATGATTTCCAAACTCATAGGTATTAGCACCTAATTATTGCTTCGTTCTTAATTGCATTTAGCGATAAAATCGGTACTTTCCCGCGATAAAACTACTTGCAATGAGAAGGCTAATTTTCTTATTCTTCACTGTTATTTTCAGTGCAACGATTGTGTTTGGCCAAAATGGTAGTCCAAACAAAGCCAATTACCAGCTAGCTTCCCGCTTTTCACCTAAGAAACTGGAAAAAATTCTATTTACTACTAATGTTGATCCGCACTGGTTAAAAAAATCAGAGCGTTTCTGGTACAGTTTTGAAAATACCGAGGGTCGCAGGTGGTTTATTGTTGATCCGGCAAAAGGAACAAAACAAGTTTTGTTCGATAATGATAAGCTTGCTGCTGCGATCACTCGCGCTGTAAAGGACCCATTCGATGCAAAACACCTGGGCATAGAAAACCTGAAATTCATCAAAGATGAAACCTGGATCCAGTTTGAAGTAAAGAGCTCTGAAGAGATTGAAAAAAAGGATACAACCAAAAAGAATGCTCCTCCTACAAAAGAAAAAAAGACATTCTATTTTGAATATAACCTTTCAACAGGCGAATTGGTTGAGTTGAAAGAATACGAGAAACCAAAACCACGCCCATCCTGGGCATCTATTTCTCCTGACAGGAAATTTGTCATTTTCGCCCGCAACTGGAATCTATATTATATGGATAGTGCGAATTATTCAAAGGCCTTGAAGAACGAAGAGGATTCCACCATCGTTGAAACAAAGTTGACTACCGATGGCATCGAGAATTATTCGTATGGTAGTGATGGTTCAGGAGAAACCAATGTAGATAAGGAAAAGAATAAGAATAAACGCAAGTCTGCATTTGCCCTATGGTCGCCGGATTCAAAAACTTTTGTGATGACCCGTTCGGATATGCGCAAAGTGAAAGATCTATGGGTAATTCATAGTACTGCCGATCCTCGACCCGCATTGGAAACCTATAAATACCATATGCCTGGTGAGAAAGAAGCTCCAATCAGGGAGATCATAATGGTTGATTTTGTGAATAAGGCAGTCAAGAAAATAAATACAACAGTTTTCAAGGATCAGGAAATTTCTGTTTCATCAAGACCTGCTTTGCAAAAAGAGCGGGATGATGATTTTCGTCCTTCCGTGTGGCTGGGAAATAATGATCGTTTCTATATCACCCGTACAAGTCGTGATTTGAAAAAGATCGATATCTGTGTGGTTGATGTGAAGACATGCGAAGTAAAAGTTTTGATCGAAGAACGTTCGAATACATATGTTGAAATCAAAAGGCCCGGACTTGTAGACGAAGGAAAAGAGCTGGTGCATTGGAGCGAAAGAGATGGATGGGCGCATTTTTATTTATATGATGCTTCGGGAAAAGTGAAGAATCAGATCACATCGGGTGCATACCATGCGGAAGATATTGTTGGAATTGATGATAAGGCACGCGTTCTATACTTTACTGCCAACGGCAGGGAAAATGGTGAGGATCCTTATTATATGCACTTATATCGCGTTAACCTGGATGGATCAAATCTCAAACTCCTCAATCCCGGTGATGCGGATCATTTGACCAGTATGGATGATGACCAGCGTTTCATTGTTGAAAACAGTGCAAGAGTAAACACAATACCAAAATCTGTTTTATACGATAATACAGGAAGAAAGATAATGGACCTGGAAACTGCGGACTTTTCTCGTTTATGGGAGACTGGCTATAAATTCCCTCAACCATTCAAGGTAAAAGCGGATGATGGGATTACTGATCTCTATGGAGTGATGTACAAACCCTTCGATTTTGATTCAACAAAGAAATATCCAATCATTGCCTATGTATATCCCGGACCTCAGACAGAATCTGTAAACAAATCTTTTGGCCGTGGTATGGATAGAATCGATCGTCTTGCTCAATTAGGATTTGTGGTGATCACAGTGGGCAACAGGGGAGGACATCCTGCCCGATCCAAATGGTATCATAATTACGGTTATGGGAACCTGAGAGATTATGGATTGGCGGATAAGAAAACGGCTATCGAGCAATTAGCAGACCGATTTAAGTTTATCGATATCGAAAGAGTAGGCATTCATGGTCATTCGGGCGGAGGATTTATGTCTACGGCTGCATTATTGGTATATCCTGATTTCTTTAAAGTTGCTGTATCATCAGCCGGGAATCACGAAAACAATATCTACAATCGTTGGTGGAGCGAGAAGCATCATGGTGTTCGCGAGCAGATCAGCGAAAAAGGAGATACAAGTTTTGTTTATAACATTGAAAGAAATTCCGAGCTGGCGAAAAATCTCAAAGGACGTTTGATGCTGGCAACCGGTGACATTGATAACAACGTTCATCCGGCGAACACGATTCGGATGGCGAATGCATTAATTAAGGCCAACAAACGATTTGAGTTTGTCGTTCTACCCGGTCAGCGCCATGGTTTTGGTGATATGACTGAATATTTCTTCTGGATGATGGCGGATTATTTTTCTAAATGGCTCCTTGGTGATTTCTCGCAGCCGGTGGATGTTATGGAGATTAATAGGGAAGTTGAGCAGGTGGGGAATAAGGGGCAGCGTCGGGGAGGTTGACAGGGTTGACGGGGTTGACAAGGGTGACAGGGGAAGTCCCTTGTCAACCCTGTCACCCTTGTTAACCTTGTCAACCTATTTCTTCTTAGGTATTCCTGGTTCGAAGCTACCGGTTGGCGAGGTATACCAGGGTCGAACATCATAAGCAAGTCTACCTGAACTAACAGCCATATCGTTTGAAGTAATTTCTCGACTTCTTCTTTCGTTTCGCAATCAAAAATGAAGATACCTAGCCAGTCGCCGCCATCACCAAATGGTCCGGCGACTTTTATCTTTCCTTCATTATAAAGTCGGGTAATATTATTCAGGTGTTCCCTTTGAATTTTGGCGGCCGTAACAGAATCCTGATCGCGTTTGGGGCCTTTTAATAACATAACGAACCAGTATTTGCGAATCTGATCTTCCGGGTTTTCTTTCTTTGCTTTCTTCTCCTGGCCTCAACGCTGGCAGAAAAGAATAAAGTCAATAAAAGACTTATTAACGGGATGAACTTTTTCATTCGAGCATTATTTGATACAAAGTAGCAGGAAAGGATCAATTCCGCAAGGAATAGGTGACAAGGCGGGATAATGGGCCACTGAAGCTTTGAAAGTTTCCGACGAAATCCGAAACAGATGAATATCAATAATCAATAATTAATAATCAATAATTGATCGATGTGAAGCGTGCTAATTACTTACAAGCTGCTTGATGCCGAAAAAATTATTGATTATTAATTATTAATTATTGATTATTGCTCTCTGTCGTCAGGAAAACAAAAAAGCGGGGTCCCATTGCTGAGTATCCCCGCCGAGAGTCTCGACTCTGCTGACTGCAAAATTTGCTGTCCGGTTAAATGATCAGCTTATATATTCCTGGTCTTTTTGCCTTTGTCGTCTTCATGCAGATCGAAGGAAAGATTGTGGCCGAGTATCACGTCTCCGAATTCTGAGCGGATCTTGATTGGAAGTGTACCGCTACCAGATTTTCCGGAGTATTTGCGATCGAATTTCGGTCCCCTGCGATCATCATCTTCATCTTTTTCTTCTTTGATATTGAAGCTCGTTTTATTTCGCAGTTCTGAGAAATTCGTGTGTACGTCGAAGTTGGCTGAAAGATTCGTGCTCGCATCCAACATCAGTTGGGTAAAATTATTTTTGATATTCAGTTCTTTGATGTTATTGTCTAATGCAATCTTTACTCCACTGTGTTCGAATTTGGCGTTTACAATTCCGTCCAGGTTCTTAACTTCGGCTCTGCCGAATTTAATAGTCAGGTCTCCTCCATTCATACTGGCAATACTTCCCGTTCCAAATTCTACATCAACACTTTTGGGGTTTGACAATTTACCCGCTGTAAGACTTCCGAATTTGCTTTCAAGGCTAACTTCCCCTGTATAATCTCCTATGCTCATAGCTCCGAACTGGTTGGTGGCATCCAACCTGGTTTTCGAAGGGAGGTATACAACATAATCGATCGAGAAACCTGAATTGCGGTATTTGTTCTTGTCATGTTTTTTCCAGTCTTTAT
This sequence comes from uncultured Chitinophagaceae bacterium, assembly GCA_963728145.1. Classification (GTDB taxonomy): domain Bacteria; phylum Bacteroidota; class Bacteroidia; order Chitinophagales; family Chitinophagaceae; genus CAVSJA01. The sequence continues at coordinate 114,792 of CAVSJA010000003.1, forward strand.
CGTCATTATCGATCTCTGTCTTAAATGATACGGTTGAACCAGTTTTAGAATCCTGGATTTCGATATGATCAAGCATCTCTTGCGCTATCTCGTCTGTGCTGCCTTTTCCGGTCATGGTGATATCCACTTTTATTTCGCTTTTATCCCAGGTATTGATCTTTAATTCACCGAATGAATTATTCAGATTTACTCTATCACCTCCACCGAGTGGGTATGACTTTGAATAGGTTTTTTTCTTTTCTACTAAGGGTTCATCTCCCGCAGGGCCCTGCCCGGCAATTGCTTTTCCGGCTATAAAGAAACAAATGGTGAAAAGTAAAACACTATATGCTTTTACTGTTGCTTTCATTTTTGGACTGTTTGATTTTTTGAATGATTTGTAATTGCTGATTCAACAACTCTGTTTGTAACTGCAGGTTCTGAATCATAGCTTCCAGCAATTGTTCACGATTGGGGTTAGATGGAAGCTCTTCTTTAAGCTTTAAATAAGAACTATCCAGCTTATTGATATCACTCATGAATTGTTTGTACAGCACCGGATCAACTTTTTCAATCTGCTTAAGCTGCGTTTGTTTCAATTCAATTAATTGCGTAAAGTGATAAACTTCTTTTGCATAGGTTGGGTTGATATCTGATATAATATCAGATTGGGCTGGGGGTGCTGTTTGCACTGTCGTACCATCCCCAGGAGGAGGTTTAATTCCATTATCCAGGTTCATATAAAGAATGGAACCGCCGATTACGATGATGATCGCGGCTGCTGCACTCCATTGCATGCGATTCAGCTTAAAAACGCGACCAGGTTTCGTTTTTGAGTTTATCTCATCATTAACACGCTTCCAGATCCGGGGATCTGGTTCCTCCCCATCGAACTCACGGCGATGATCTTTGATGAATTGTTCTAAACGGCTCATAATGCTTCTCCTGATTTTAGTATGTGTAATAACTTTTGTTTAGCCCGTACATACTGGGTACGCACTGTATTATGTGAAATACCAAGGATCTCTGAAATCTCTTCGTGGTCATAACCTTCCAGCAGGTATAAAGTGATCACCGAACGATAACCATCCGGCAGTCTTCTTATCGCTGTTTTCACTTCTTCTACTTTGAGTTGAATTTCATTTTCATCAATCGATTCTTCCTGCGGTAGCAGGTGAATCGTCGTTTCATCAATATCAACCATGTCGAATTTTCTTTTGCGCAGAACGTTGATCGATTTATTGATCACTATCCTTTTCAGCCAGGCGCCAAAAGTCGACCGGTAATGGAATTCATTCAAAGATCGAAATGCATCCACGAATGCCTCCTGCAGGACGTCTTCTGCATCGGCTCGATTGTTTACAATACGCAGGCTGGTATTATACATCGCCTTTGCGTATTGCTGGTAAATTGTTGAATAACTTTGAGCATCTCCAAGCTTGCAACGTTCTACCAATTCATCCCGGATAATGTTTGCAGTCAGCTCCAAAATGATTGTTTTTTATGGTCTATCGTATTTAATGACACAGGTTTGGGGTCGATGTTGCATTGCGGGCCTTAAAATTATCAATTTTCTTCCTCAGCTTTGGTTGACAAGGTTGACAGGGTTGACAAGGTTGACTAAGAAGCCCTTGGGTTCTTTAAGCTTGTCAACCTCGTCAACCCTGTCAACCTTGTCAACCCCAAATTCAATACCTTCGCAGCGCTAAAACCAAGCACATGGCCGCACGCACAGATCAATTTATTAGTCCCGATTATTTCCAGGTTGATGACTTATTGACAGAAGAGCAAAAGCTTATCCGTGAATCTGTTCGCAATTACGTGAAAAAAGAGATTTCGCCGATCATTGAAGACTGCGCACAAAAGGCTGAATTTCCGCAACATATTGTAAAACAACTAGGTGATCTTGGCTGTTTTGGCCCTACAATACCCGACGAATATGGCGGCGGGGGCCTGGATTATATTAGCTATGGCCTGATGATGCAGGAATTGGAAAGGGGAGATAGCGGGGTCCGTTCGACTGCATCGGTACAGGGTTCCCTGGTCATGTTTCCCATCTATGAATATGGTAGTGAAGAACAGCGCAAAAAATTCCTTCCAAAGCTTGCTAGTGGCGAATGGTTGGGATGTTTTGGTTTAACTGAACCGGACCATGGATCAAACCCTGCGGGTATGCTCACCAATTTCAAGGATACGGGTGATCATGTTGAACTGAATGGATCAAAAATGTGGATCAGCAATGCTCCATTCTCACAGGTTGCTGTTGTTTGGGCGAAGGATGAAGCGGGCGAAATACGAGGCTTGATCGTTGAAAGAGGAATGAAAGGATTTTCAACCCCCACCACGCATGGTAAATGGAGCTTGCGTGCATCTGCAACGGGTGAATTGGTTTTCGATAATGTAAAAGTGCCGAAGGAAAATATTTTTCCAAATGTAAAAGGATTGAAAGGACCCTTGAGTTGCCTGACCAAAGCACGGTATGGAATTGCCTGGGGCGCGGTTGGTGCGGCAATGGATTGTTATGATACCGCACTTCGTTATTCAAAAGAAAGAGTGCAATTCGACAGACCGATTGGTGGATTTCAATTGCAACAAAAGAAACTCGCCGAGATGATTACTGAAATCACAAAGGCACAATTACTGAACTGGCGTTTGGGTGTATTAATGAATGAACACCGTGCAACACCGCAACAGGTTAGCATGGCAAAAAGGAATGGTTGTGAGATCGCGGCAGATATTGTCCGCGATGCGAGGCAAATGCTCGGCGGTATGGGCATCACCGGTGAATATTCGATCATGCGTCATATGATGAATATCGAAAGCGTGATTACTTACGAAGGAACGCATGATATACATTTGTTGATTACGGGTATGGATGTGACGGGGCTTAATGCGTTCAAGTAGGAGGTTGATAGGGTTGATATGGTTGACAAGCGACGTGCGCACAATAAACAATGTAATTTATCAACTTTATCAACCCTATCAACCCTGTCAACCCTGTCAACCAAAAAAGAGACTTAAAATCAAATGAGAATCTTCCTAATAGGCTTCATGGGCTCCGGTAAAACGCACTGGGGAAATTTATTGGCCAAAAGGCTGCAACTGGATTTTTATGATCTTGATCAGGAGATTGAAGCCAGGGAGCAGAAAAGCATTTCGCAGATCTTCGCGGCTAACGGTGAGGAGTACTTCAGAATTCTGGAAAAAGAAATACTGGAAAGTATCATCAACGATCATACCTCTTTGGTTTTATCGTGTGGCGGAGGAACGCCCTGCTTCTTCAATAATATTGACCTGATGAAAAAGTATGGTGTAGTGGTTTGGTTGAATAGTTCGATTGATGCTTTATATGAAAGACTGGTTCGTGAAAAGAATAAACGGCCTTTATTGAAAAATATCAGCAATGATGAATTGAAATCCTATATTCTGAAGAAGATGAATGATCGCCGGCTTTATTATGAGCAAGCGAATATTTCTGTAGAAGAAGAGCAGGTAAATCTTGATTCACTGATCCAAACCATACTGCATGCATAAAGGTTTCCTGATTTGGGCTGCGATTCTCGGTGCACTTTCAGTAGCTCTTGGTGCTTTCGGAGCACATGGATTGAAAAAAATCGTTGAGCCCGAAACGGTAAATAGTTTTGAAACCGGGGTACGTTATCAATTCTATCATGTGTTTGCCTTGCTTGCCGTTGCAATTCTTTATGAAAAATTTCCGTCGGGGTCTTTGATATGGTCAGGCTATTGCTTCCTGTTGGGTATGCTTCTGTTTTCCGGATCGTTGTATGCATTGACAGCAATGAAAGCAACGAATACAGTTGGTTTATCCGGCATTGGGATCATTACTCCAATAGGAGGATTGTTTTTTATTCTTGGTTGGATATTGATACTAATTAGTTTTATTCGTAAGTAATGAATTCATCTATCGCATGTTCCTGGAGTGGGGGGAAAGACAGTTGTTACGCATTGATGCTTGCATTAAAGGAAGATGTATCCTTGAAAGTTATCGTAAACATGATGAATGAGAACGGAAAGATCTCCCGTTCACATGGTCTTCCGCTATCAATACTTCAACAACAGGCAAAAGCACTTGGTGTTCCTCTTGTTGCGATTTCTACTTCCTGGAATGGTTATGAAAAGAATTTCGTGGAAACTTTAGACCGGGTCAAAGAAAACTACAAGGTATCTTCTGTGGTATTTGGAGATATAGACCTGCAGGAGCATCGAAGCTGGGAAGAATCTGTCTGCAAAAAAGTTGGATTGAAGGCATGGCTTCCTGTTTGGAAGAAGAATCGCAAGACAATGGTCCATGAATTGATCGATGCAGGAGTCGAAAGCGTAATAGTTTCCTGCAATACGGTGTTGGGCGAAGAATTCCTGGGAAGAAGAATCGATGCTGAACTAATACCCGAACTGGAAGCAAAGGGCGTTGATGTATGTGGTGAGAATGGAGAATTTCACACGCTTGTTATTAATTGCCCACTATTCAAGGCGAGAATCCAACTACCGGAGTTTAAGAAGGTAAGGAACGAAGACTATTGGTTTTGTGTATTTGAGTAAGATAGGAGCGCGGTTCCGAACCCTAAAGAAGCAACTTCGCAAATCATCAGAAGTGTTACACGGTTCGGAACCATTTCAATACATCTCCACCGGAACACTAAACCTTATCTTGCTTCCTCCATTGCTTTCTGCATAAAACTTTCCATTTATACTTTCCATTCTTCTTTTCATGTTGCTCAGTCCATTGCCGAATTGATGGAGCTTTTCATGATTAATGCCAATTCCATCATCGCTGACGAGGATATTGAGTTCCTTATTTTGAATCGTGATATCGATTATGACCGTGCTCGCCTGGGAATGTTTAAGTGCATTGTTCAATGCTTCTTTCACGCTTAAGAAGATGCTTCTACGTTTTTCACCAGTCATTTCGATATCAGGAATGTTTTTCGGAACATTGACAACGCAACTAATTGGAGTACTTTCAAAATATTCCAGTGCATGTGCACGGATATAGGCGACCAGGCTTGCAAGACTGTCATTTGAACTTTTCATTGTCCATATGATCGTATTCATCTTGCTCAAAAGGTCATTAGCTGAATTGGATATCTTTTCAAGTTCGGGAAAGGACTGCTCTTTCATTTTCGCCTTCACAATTTCACTCATCAGGCGAATTACAGTCATACCGGATCCCAGTTCATCGTGCATATCTGCTGAGATCCTGTTTCGCTCATCTTGTTGCGCTGCCATTACGGCCATTAGCTTTTCAAATTCCTTTCTTTCGTTTTCTAATTTTAGTCCCTCCGTTTGCTTTACTCTTACTATAATATCGCGACGGTTTTTATAAGCCAGGCCTGAAAGGAAACATAGCAATTCGATGGTGAGGCCCACCTCATAGTAGAACAAAGCTTTGTTGAAAATGGAAGAATTGTTATTCGGTACAATCTTCCACTGAAAAAGAAGTAAAAACAATGACAAAAGCGAAAAGGAAACCAGCGCAAGATTTCCCCAACCGAGAAATCTCAGTAGTTTATCTTGTCTATGTTTAAATCCATATACGATGAATACAATTCCGATTACCAGAATAAATCCTTTGATAACAAAATTTTCAAGAATGAAAAGCAGCGTATAAGTATTGGTGAAAAAATACAGACCCGAAAATGCAATTAGCAGACCAATAAGCACCCAATCACCGATCTTCATAAATCTTTCAAGGAAGGGGTGATTTTCCTTTGTATTCAGAAATTCTCTCACAAAAATCAGGTAGCAGTAGGCGCCGAGGCCCAGGATCATAAAATCAATATATTCCTCGTATATATTGTTGAATTCACTTGACTTAGCAAAAAGAAAAGACTTCAGGAAGAGTAGGACAGCGGAACAAAGGGTATAGATTGAATAGTAAACAAATTCCATATTGCCACTTCGAAAGTAAACCGCCATTGAATAAAAGAACATCAGCATCATTATACCCGCGATCACATAAGTCACGACGTCGAGTATGGAATTAATGTCTCGGACATTCAACATCCATTGGCGGAAATATCCTTTCTCAATTATTCTTGGAATAAAATTGTTGGTATTCGTACGGATAAAATTGAATTGTGCAAAGAAACTTGCTTTTTCGCCAGGCTCCATGGGGATCATTGCGCTTCCGAGATAAGCTGATTTTTGGATCAGGCTATCATGCAGCTGAATGAGTGGCGAATTTGCAGGACTATCCAATCGTTTATAGAGCTTCAGATTACGGGTGAAGAATCCTGGTAAAAAGTAAACCTGCTTCACCGTATCGGATCCGTTCCTCAGTCTAAACTTGACAAAGGAGGTTTTCTCCATAGTTGAAATATGAGGAACCGAATTTAATGGGTGAATCAGGCTATCCTTGTAATCCAATTCCGGGATCTTGGGCGTCGGAATATTTTTTATCGATAATTCAGCATAGCCTGAGTTCTTAGAAATGTTCTTATAAAACCTGATCTTATCAATATCAAGGATGGAAGAATCATGCCCCTGGCTAAAGAGGGTTAATGGAAGAGATGACGCGAAGAGAAATACAAAAAGATTTCTTATTCTCATTAGCAAGAGGCTGGTCAAATACAAAGTACAGTATTTCTCACCTGAGAAAATACCATTTTCCGGTAATTCTTGCGGTTGTAGGCAGCCCGATGGGAAAAATACTAATAAAGGACTCTTAAATAATTAACAATGACCCTTTTCCTGTGGGTATCCTGGTATTCCATATCCTCAGATTTGCTCATAAATTCTATCTTTGTTTGATATGGGGAACCGCTTGAAGTCCAATAAAAAAAATGACCCGGACCAATTGAAATCGGAAAAGGAGGAAAAGGTAACGGTGAAGCAACTGGTTAAGGACGAAAGAACCCACAAAATTGCGGGTACTGTATCCTTGCTGGTAAGCTTGTTCCTCTTCATTGCTTTCGTGTCATACTTATTTACGTGGAAGGAGGACCAGGACAAGGTGCTCAACCACGGGGCTTCTATTCTTCTGCCTTCAGCTGATGTAAATACGGCAAATCTTCTGGGCAATGTTGGCGCCTATATTTCCCATCAATTCTTTTATAACGGGTTCGGAATAGCGTCTTTGTTATTCTGCACATTCTTTTTTGTTTTAGGTGCAAATGCTTTATTCGGAAGAAGAGTATTTTCTGTATTCCGCAATCTCCGTTATCTATTAGCCGGAGTTCTTGTATTAAGTGTTGCCTTTGCTTTTTTTATAGGAAACACCGGAATACCTCTCGGCGGCGCGTTTGGAGATTTGATTAGTGAATGGCTGATTAAGATGCTTGGAAATATTGGAACGGCTGCAGTGATCCTCGCTGCTTTTCTTGCCTATATAATCTGGCAATTCAATCCGGTATTCAATCCTCCATCATTCAAAAGAAAGAAAGAACTGGCGCCAGTAACAAATGATGGCGGAAAACCAATTCTGACAGAGAATATTCAGTCAACAAATAAAGATACTGCCCTGTCAAAAGGAAATACATTGAAGAAGGGTAAGGGGGTTATTGTAATTCCTCCTCCGCGTCACGAAGAACATGGCCCTGAACTCAAAGTAGTGGAGAAACCAGAAAAGGAAACTCCAAAAGTCACAATTCCTATCACTGAGCCAATTAAAGAAATCCTTCAAACATCCCCGTTAGAAACATTGGAGAAACCAAAGGAACCTTCAAGGAAAAGACCAGTAAGTGATCTTGAACTGGAGATCAAACCGGTTCAGGGGGATGAGGACGAAGAAGATGAGTTGAATGATTCGGGTGAAAAAATTATTCTTCCACCTTATGAACCAACACTGGATCTGAGGGATTATAAATATCCATCGCTCGATTTGCTGGAAACACATGGCAGTGAAAAAATCATCCAGGATGCGAACGAACTGGAGACTAACAAAAACCAGATCATTAGCACCCTCAAGAATTATGATATCGATATTCAAAAGATCTAGTGCAACGGTTGGACCAACTGTTACTTTGTACGAGATCGTTCCGGCACCCGGTGTACGTATTTCAAGGATCAAAAACCTGGAAGATGATATTGCTTTAAGTCTTGCGGCATTGGGTATTCGTATCATTGCACCGATTCCCGGTAAAGGAACGATCGGTATTGAAGTGCCCAATGTGAAGAAGACTGTAGTGAGTATGAAAACTTTATTGGCTTCAGAAAAATTTCAACATAACAATTATAGTCTGCCAATTGCTATTGGAAAGAAGATCGACAATGACAATTTCATTGTTGATCTCACACATATGCCGCACTTGTTGATGGCAGGTGCAACAGGTCAGGGTAAATCAGTTGGTGTAAATGCTATTCTTGTTTCTCTGCTGTATAAAAAACATCCTTCACAACTCAAGTTTGTTTTGGTTGATCCGAAAAAAGTGGAATTGAGTTTATATCGAGTTATCGAAAAACATTTTCTTGCCAAACTTCCCGGTGAAGAAGAAGCCATCATCACCGATACAAAAAAAGTGATCCATACACTCAATGCACTTTGTATTGAAATGGATAACCGCTACGATCTTTTGAAAGAAGCTGGTGCAAGGAATATCAGAGAATACAATGAGAAATTTATTAAGCGGAAACTGAATCCGCAGAAAGGACATCAGTTCCTGCCTTTTATTGTTTTGGTGATTGATGAGTTTGCCGACCTGATCATGACCGCGGGAAAGGAAATCGAAATGCCGATAGGCAGGCTTGCGCAGTTGGCACGGGCAGTAGGTATTCATTTGATCATTGCCACTCAACGACCTTCGGTAAATATTATTACGGGTACGATCAAAGCAAACTTCCCTGCACGTATCGCTTTTAAAGTTTCTTCAAAAATTGACTCACGAACAATTCTCGATACCGGTGGCGCCGAGCAATTGATTGGAAAGGGAGATATGCTGATCTCATACAATGGAGAGATCAGCAGGCTTCAATGCGCATTTGTTGATACACCTGAAGTAGAAAGTATTTGTGAATTCATCGGCGATCAGCGAGGATATCCGCAGGCCTTTTTATTGCCAGAATATGTTGATGAAAAAGAACTGGAAGGGAGAGAATTTGATCTCGCCGACCGCGATCCATTATTTGAAGATGCTGCCCGGTTGATCGTGCAAAACCAAATCGGATCGACTTCGTTATTCCAGCGAAGAATGAAACTCGGCTATAATCGCGCAGGTCGATTAATGGATCAATTGGAAGCAGCTGGAGTTGTTGGTCCTAACCAGGGAAGCAAAGCCCGCGACGTTCTTATTAAGACTGAGATGGATCTTGATCAGCACATTTCGGGTATGGGGTGATTGGATTGATAAGGTTGACAGGGTTGACAAGGTTGACAAGGTTGACAAGGTTGACAAGGTTAACAAGGTTAACAAGGTTAACAAGGCCCACTACTAGCCTTATCAACTTTATCAACTTTATCAACTCTATCAACTCTATCAACCCTGTCAACCTTGTCAACCCTGTCAACCCTCTCCTCCAGGTGGCATGATAATTTAACTACTGCATTTACTGAAAGTTAGACTATTGTTAATCTCCCTACCCCCGATAAACCCAGGGACCTTAATTAGGGTCTATCTTCTAGTTGTAATCCAATATATTTGCGCTGACTTCGTTAAACCGACCGGCATGAAGAAATTATCCCTTTTTATAGTAGCATTAACTTTATTTATTACTGGATTTAGTCAGAATAACAGTATTGGTACGAATGATCCTCAGGCGAAGAAGTTACTCGATGCGGTAAGTAACAAATTCAAAACGTATAAATCTGTTCAGGCGAATTTTACTCTCACGGTTGAAGACAACAAAGGCAAGGTTCAGGGCACCAAGAAAGGTACTGTTTATATGAAGGGTTCCAAGTATCGTGTTGCGATTACGGGGCAGGAAATTTTCAGCGATGGAAAAAATATCTGGACCTACGATAAATCATCTAATGAAGTGACAATTACTGAGCTGGATGAATCAGCAAGCGCAATTACTCCGCAAAAGCTCTTCACTAATTTTTATGAAAAGGATTTTCTTTCAAAATTCAATGGAGAAAAGAAAGAAGCTGGGAAATTGCTTCAGGAAATTGAAATGACTCCCACAGATAAGAGTAAGAATTTCCACAAAGTTTATATTCTCATAGATAAGAAAACACAAACAATCTATAGCACCAGGGTGTTGGAAAAAGCAGGGAATAAATATTCCTATACCGTGAATTCCATGAAGACCAGCACTGCTATAAACGACGCAACCTTTGTATTCGACAAGAAAAAATATCCCGGTGTAGAAGAAGTCGACTTAAGGTAATTTTCCATTTTCTATTTGCTATTTCTATTGCCCATTGCCTATTGCCCATTCACCATCGCCTATTGCTCATTTCCCCAGCGAAACGTCTTTATATCAAGGCCAGCAAGATCGATCACACGATCTACAACTGTTTCCGCAAGTTCCTCAATTGTTTTGGGCCGGCTGTAAAAAGAAGGCGTTGCCGGACAAATGATTCCACCAGCAAGCGTAACCGTTTCCATGTTTCGGATATGGATTAAATTATATGGGGTATCCCGAATTACGCAAATCAATTTTCTTCTCTCTTTTAATACAACATCGGCTGCGCGAGTGATAAGATCATTTGAAATACCGCTTGCGATTCTTCCAAGAGTTCCCATCGAGCAGGGAGCAATGATCATGCAATTGAATTGTCCTGAACCAGAAGCAAAGGGGGCAGAGAAATCCTGGGTGGAGTAAATGGTAAGTCCGCTGCTGTTGAATTCTTCGTTTCCCAATTCGGTCTTCCATACGGTTTTCGCATTTTCGGTCATCACAATGGCGAGTTCCTGCCATTGGTTCCTGAGCTTCAGAAGCTTACTGATCAATTGCCTGGCATAAATGGATCCGCTGGCCCCAGTGATGGCCAACACAATTTTATGCATGGTATTTGAGTTATTTTGTGGAGAAAAATCAAATGTATGCAAATGCTTAAACTTCTGGTTTTGTTCGGATCAGTGGTCTTCTTTTTTTCGGCAGGAAAGCCAACGGCAACCGCGGAGAAAACCAAATGGATGACACTGAAAGAAGCGTCGGACAGCCTGAAGAAGCAGAAAAGACCTGTATTGATCGATCTGTATACCGATTGGTGCGGTTGGTGTAAGGTGATGGACAAAAAGACCTACGCGAATAGGTAACGTCAGCAAATACCTGAAGGAAAAGTTTTATGCAGTGAAGATTGATGCGGAATCCAGGCAAGCAATTGAATGGAATGGAAAATCATTTCCCTATAATCAGCAGTATCGCACAAACGAATTTGCACTCTATCTAACAAATGGACAACTATCTTATCCTACAACAGTAATACTTCCTGCTGATGGAAGCGCACCGCAGGCAATTCCCGGCTATCTCGAACCGAAAGACTTTGAAATGGTAGTTAAATATTTTGGCGAAGGCCATTTCGGTAAAACTCCTTTTGAAGAATATCAAAAGAACTTCAAAACAAGTTGGTAATTGAGCGATAAGAATTGGAAGATTTAGCGAATATTTTATAATTGTTTGCAGGAGATTTTCCCTCATGAAAATCTAGTCTTGGCCAATCGGACTAATTAGTAATTCCTCTAATAGCTTTACGCAAACGATTGCACGGCTGTAGTATTACCTCTACAACACTTATATACTCGTTGATTTCCGTCAATTTTAACCTCAAAAAGTTAAAAAATCGTGCACAAAACAACTATTGTTACAACTCCAACATCTTATATTTGAATTTTCATAGGATAAGGTTTAATGGTTAATGGTATTTGATTAGTGCAGCCTCCCCCTCCGGGAGGCTCTTTTTTTTAACAATACCTTAATGATGGGAAAGAGGCAAGAGGCAATGGGCAATGGGCAATGGGCAATAGACAATATGCAATGATAAACGCGCAATTGACTATTACATGACATTTTGAGGCCATTTTGCCAATTGCCTATTGCTTATTGTCTATTATTTATAGGTTCGGTTAGTTACTACCGTTAGTTTCATCAGGTCAATTCGTTCGGGTGGAATCCGAACTGTGGAATCCGAATAGGCTTCAGATTCTTTCAGGCGGAATTTGAAAGTATTCCTGTTCTTTCTTCTATTATATACCCAACTCACCTCACTGAAACTTTGTTGGTAGATGCCCAGGCAGAATACATCGATATAATATTTACCGCGAGGAATTTTATCCAGTACAATCACGTTATCTTTTGGCTGATAGACTTTTTTGATCATTCCGGCCCCGGAAAGATCCCAGCGATCGAGAATTACATACACAGAATCGAGAGGAAGATTTTTGTTGATGTTATTGTTGAAGCGTAGAGTTACCCTAACACTATCAGTGCCAATTTTCCTTTGGGCCAATGCTTCCGAATAGCCCAATAGGAGCAACACAAGAATCAGGGTACAGCAGGGTTTCATAAATAGGGTTTCAGGGTCGTAAAACTCCCATGTCAAAGCCTGGGACAAGCTTCAATTCTTCATAGGGCTGACATTTTGTTAATTAGATAACGTATAAGGGTTATGGTTTAATATGTTCCTAACTATATACGCTTAAAAAAGCCCCGGGGTTTGCGGCCGGGGCTTGAAAATCATCAAAATATAAGTTATGGGGCCAAAATATAAGCCATTAGGCCTCAGCCATATCGGGAATTGCCTCTACTTTATAAGATCCTTCGTCGAGCTTTTTCTTCGTTTCGTCGAAAGCCCTCAATGTCAGGTTAATGTCTTCTTCCGTGTGTTCAGCCGTTGGGATGAGGCGGTAAATGATATGACCTTTAGGTATCACCGGGTAAACCACGATCGAGCAGAAGATATTGTAGTTTTCCCTTAGGTCCGTAACCATTGCGGTAGCTTCTTCCAGGCCACCCTTCATGTAAACCGGGGTTACACAGGAATCCGTTTTCCCAATATCAAAGCCCCTTTTTTTCAGACCTTCTTTGAGCATCCTCACATTCCTCCAGAGTTTCTCTCTCAATTCTGGGCGGGTCCTCAGTAATTCCAGGCGTTTCAGGTTGCCGATTACTAATGGCATTGGAAGACTCTTTGCATAAATCTGCGAACGGATATTATAGCGAATGAAATCGATGATCTTTTTATCTCCTGCCAAAAATGCTCCAATCGAAGCCATGGATTTTGCAAAGGTGGAGAAGTAAAGATCGATCTCGTTTTGAACGCCCTGCTCTTCACCTGCACCGGCACCTGTTTTTCCCAGTGTTCCAAATCCATGCGCATCATCAACAAGCAAGCGGAATTGATATTTATCCTTCAGTGCGGTTATTTCCTTCAATTTACCCTGATCACCTGCCATTCCGAAAACTCCCTCGGTAATAAGAAGTATTCCGCCTGTTTTTTGTTTTTCAATTAATGCTGCTGCACGCTGCAATTGCTTTTCACAATCGTCCATATCATTATGCTTGTAAACATAACGGTGCCCGGCATGCAAACGCAAACCATCGATAATGCAGGCATGACTCTCTGCATCATAAACAACAATATCATGTCTTCCCAATAGAACGTCAATGATACTCGACATTCCCTGGTATCCATAATTGAGCAGGATGGAATCTTCTTTTTGAACAAACTCAGCAAGCTGTTCTTCCAGGAGTTCATGGGCGTTGCTGTTTCCGCTCATCATTCTTGCTCCCATTGGTGTAGCCAAACCAAATTGCGCAGCAGCTTCAGCATCTGCTTTTCTTACTTCCGGATGATTGGCAAGCCCTAAATAATTGTTGAGGCTCCAAACGATTTTTTCCGTGCCACGAAATATCATCCTCGAGCCAATTTCTCCTTCGAGTTTAGGAAAAGCAAAATATCCATGAATTCTATCCCTATGCTGTCCGATAGGGCCGTAATTTTTGAGCAATCTTTCAAAAATATCTGCCATAAAGATTTGGTTTTTAAGCCTTTTCGTAGTTTTTCGTTGAGAATGGGTAGCGCCAAAGATAGCCTATTTGCCCTTTCAGGCCAAGCGTTTGATGGGATGTGCTAAGGTTGTGAACTGTTTGGGGTTTGGCGTTTCGCGTTTGGAGTTTGGGGTTTGGCGTTTGGCGTTTCTTAGATCGCATGAGTCCTTTTATTCTGACAACGCTGAACTATTTGGGGAACATACTGCGAAGAAACGCCAAACCCCAAACCCCAAACCCCAAACTCCAAACGCGAAACGCCCATATCTTTGAGCAAATTCAAAAAGTTCATGAAGAAACAACTGATCGTATTTAGTTTTTTATGTTTTTCTTTTTTCGGTTATACACAAACGCAAGGTTCTAATAGTCTACCTCGCCCTAAGCTTGTTGTTGGATTGATGATCGATCAAATGAGATGGGATTATTTGTATAGATACTATGATCGATATTCTGCAAATGGATTTAAAAGAATACTGAGGGAAGGATTCAGTTGTGAGAATACATTTATTCCTTATGCGCAAACAGTAACGGCATGTGGCCATACTTGTGTATATACAGGTTCAGTTCCTGCAATTCATGGAATAATGGGAAATGAATGGTATGATAAAAAATTAGGAAGAATGGTTTACTGCACGGATGATGATTCAGTAAGAACAATTGGCGGCGATCCAAGAGCAGAAGCAATGTCTCCGAAAAATCTCTGGACAACTACCATCTGTGATGAATTGAGGCTGGCCACAAATTTCCAATCTAAAGTTCTTGGAATAGCAATAAAGGATCGGGGAGGCATATTGCCTGCGGGACATTCTGCCAATGCGGCTTATTGGTATGATGGAGTTTCGGGCAACTGGGTAACCAGTACATACTACATGCAACAATTACCAACCTGGGTAAACAATTTTAATAGCAAAAAATATGTAGACAGTTTTTATTCGAAAAACTGGAATACGCTTTATCCTATCAGCACTTATAAACAAAGTGATCAGGATAGTAGAGATTATGAAGGAAAATTCTTCCATGAAACTGCCCCTGTATTTCCGCATGAACTTAGATCCAGGATGGGCAAAGATTATGGCTTGATTCGCGCTACTCCCTATGGAAATACATTTACATTGGATTTTACAAGAGCTGCACTAAGATCAGAATCTTTAGGAAAAGATGCAATTACAGACTTTCTTGCAGTCAGTCTTTCTTCACCCGATTATATCGGGCATCAGTTTGGTCCTAATTCCATTGAAGTGGAAGACAATTACCTGAGGTTGGATAAAGATATCGCGGATTTCCTGACCTTTCTTGACAGGGAAGTTGGTAAAGGGCAGTATTTATTTTTTCTCACGGCCGATCATGCAGTAGCACATAATCCGTATTTTCTTGCATCCAACAAGATCCCGGCAAAAACATTGGTCTCAACAACTTTGGAACTTTCAAGGAAAGTGGAAGAAAGGTTCAAGGTCAAACAAGTGATTAAAGCTTCAGCAAATTATCATCTCTACCTTAACGATTCATCTATTAATGCGACTGGAGCAAACAAATCAGAGATAAAAAAATTCATGATCGATTCGATTAATGCGATGCCTGACATTTTGCTTGCATTTGATACAGAAAAAATCAGTGAAGTGAATCTTCCTTCGGATGTGAGGGAAATGTTTTTGAATGGGTTCAATAAAAAACTGGGTGGCGATATAGTAGTTGTACTGAAGCCAGGATTGTTCCATGGTGGAAGAACCGGAACGACTCATGGTAGCTGGAATCCTTACGATTCGCATATCCCTCTGCTTTGGATGGGTTGGGGAATCAAACCAGGAAAGCTTAACCGGGAGGTCTACATGACCGATATCACTCCAACGATTGCCGCGTTGTTACGAATTCAGATGCCAAATGGATCTATCGGAAAAGTCATTCCGGAAGTAATGAAATGATATATAGTTAACTAATTCCCCAAAAATTCCTCCGAACCTTTCTTTTCCGTGTCTTCCGTGGCCTAATCTGGCGCAAAGCGCCAGCTATCTGCCACGGAGGACAGGTTCCCACTTTCGTGGGAATGACGACACGGAAAAGAATAAAATCATAAAACTGCGGGGGATTTATATAAGAGGCACGTAAAAGCATATTCATTCCAATAATTTTGCATTTAAATCATAGATTATGAAACAATCCTTATCCAAAGGATCATTAACCATCATATTGGTTTTGTTATTTCTGACTGTGGCGATTGGTCAGACTCCGGACCTCTCCGAGAAGATCCCACTCGATCCAAAAGTAAAAATCGGTAAGCTCGAAAATGGGCTCACTTATTATATCCGGCAAAATAAAAAGCCGGAGCAGAAAGTTGAACTTCGGTTAGTCCTCAACGCGGGATCGATCAATGAGGATGATGATCAGCAAGGTCTCGCGCATATGGCCGAGCATATGGCCTTTAATGGAACAAAGCGTTTCAAAAAGAATGATATCATTTCTTTCCTGCAAGATATCGGCGTTGGTTTCGGAAGCGACCTGAATGCTTATACGTCGTTTGATGAAACTGTATATATTCTTCCCATTCCAACCGATAAAGCCGGCAATCTTGATAAAGGATTCCAGGTGCTGGAAGACTGGGCGCACCAGGTTACCTATCTGACAGACGATATCAATTCAGAAAGAGCGATCATTCTCGAGGAAAGCAGATTAGGTAAAGGAGCAGGTGATCGGATGTTCAGGAAGATCTATCCAAGTTTATTTGCTGGTTCAAAATATGGAAAGCGTTTGCCAATAGGAGTGGATAGCATCATAAAGAATTTTGAACCAGATGCAATTCGTCGTTATTACAAGGATTGGTACCGTCCAGATCTGATGGCTGTTGTTGTCGTGGGTGATATTGATCCCGCGAAGGCAGAATCCATGATCCGCAAACATTTTTCCGGATTGAAAAATCCCGCAAATGAGCGCAAAAGAGAATTAGCTGAAGTGTTGCCTTATGCTGCCAGTGAAGGAATTGTTGTGACAGATAAGGAAGCGACCAGTTATAACATTGCAATGAATTATCCGTTCAGAAAACAAAGTCCAAATACGACGATCGGAGATTATCGGACTGATCTTGTAAAGCGGATATACACTTCATTGTTGAATCAGCGATTGCAGGAACTTACTCAGAGAGAAAACCCTCCATTTATCAATGCATATACAAATTTCGGTGGATTTGTTCGGGGTTATGAGGCTTTCAATGCAAATGCAGGAGTTGGTACGGGTGATATCAATAAGGGAATTAATGCCTTAACAGAGGAGATTGAGCGTGTCAAACGTTATGGCTTTACTGTTGCTGAATTGGAGCGTGCAAAAAAGACCCAGTACTCGTACTACGAAAGAGCCTATAACGACCGCGATAAAAATGAATCATATAATTATACAGAGGAATATGTGAGCCACTTCCTGGAACAGGAAGCAAGTCCGGGAATCGAAAAAGAATTCGATTATATCAAGGCATTATTACCTGGTATTACATTGGAGGAAGTGAATGCAGTTTCAAAACTGATCAAGGATGTTTCAAATCGTCTCGTCTACGTAACAGGTCCGGATCCAAAAGCCGGCCAACAATTGCCGGAAGGAAAAGAATTGTTAGCAGCTATCGATGCCAAAGAAAAATCAGAGATCAAACCATATGAAGAAAAAGCAATTGCAACAACGCTGTTAACGACTGAACCCAAGGCGGGAAAAGTGGTGTTTAGAAAAACTGACGCAAAGTTGGGAACCACAGAATTGAAATTGAGCAATGGTATAACTGTTACGCTCAAGCCAACCGATTATAAAAATGATCAGATCTTGCTGACTGCGGTCAGGCAAGGAGGTAAGAACCATTACGGAGTAAAGGATAAGTTCAATGCAGAATACGCAACTTCAATCGTTGGAGCAATGGGTATCGGGGAATTCTCTCCAACTGATTTGCGAAAGGTCATGGCCGGCAAAACGGCTTCGGCCCGCACAACCTTTGATGCGGTTTCTGAGGGAGTAATCGCTAACTCAAGCGTAAAGGATATAGAAACCATGTTTCAATTGGTTTATCTGAATATTACATCGCCCAGAAAGGATACAAGCTTGTTCAGATCTTATATTCAAAGAAATAAATCACAGTTTGCCAATCTTGCTGCTAACCCGAATGCGGCTTTCGTAGATACATTGTACAGAACTCTTTTCAACAACCATCCGCTTGCCCCGGTTGCCGTTCCCAACAGCGCATATTTCGACCAGATCGACCTGGATCGCAGTTTGGAGATTTATAAAGAAAGATTCAGTGATGCAGGTGGTATGGAATTTATCATTGTTGGAAGCTTTAAGGAAGAAACAATAACTCCATTGATTGAAAGATATATTGGTAGTCTCCCTGCTACAGGTAAGAAATTCAGTTATGTTGACAATAAGGTTCGCCCGGTAGAAGGAAAGAAAACTTTGAATGTAAATAAAGGAAAGGAACAAAAAAGTATGATCGTTGCCCTATACAATGGCAATATTCCCTATAGTCAGGATCTTGCATTGAAAGCGGAGGTGATGAGCGAGATACTAAATATTCGCATCATTGAGGAATTGAGAGAAAAAGTTCAGGGTATTTATGGTGGAGGCACTTTTGCGGAAATAGAAAAGATGCCTTACGCGAACTATAGCTTTATTCTTCAACTACCCTGCGGACCTGAAAAAGTGGACACTCTACTCAAAGCAGTAAGGAAGGAATTCAGTGATATTGCTACCAAAGGTCCGGACCAATCCTACCTGGACAAGGTAAAGAAACAGCTCATCGAACAACACAAGGTTGCCGCCAAAGAAAACGAGACCTGGCTTCAGGTGTTGCGAGATCAGAAATTCAAGGGTGATGATCCAAAATATTTTCTCGACTTCGAAACCTATCTCAATAAATTAACCACGAAGGACATTCAATCCGCCGCGAAAACAATCCTAAATGGAAGCAATCAGTTTTATGCGGTGCTGATGCCTGAGGTGGTGGAGGGAGCGGATAAGAAAAAGGGTTTTTAGTGTAGGTTCATAGGTTGACGGGGTTGATAAGGTTGACAGGGTTGACAGGGACTGCGAAATTTCGTTTCCTTGTCAACTTTTTCAACCCTGTCAACCTCGTCAACCTTGTCAACCTTGTCAACCTTGTCAACCCAAACAACTACCACCCAAACCATCCCTTCCTCTTCGTCTCTACAAGGTGATCATCGAAACCTGGCCGGATAAAGCTTCTTGCTTTGGGAAATTCTTCTTCGCCAATACGTTTTATCTTTTGCAAGAGTCCAAGAAGGTAAACGATTTCATCGTCATTGCCGGGCATCATTTCATTGATCTTTATCCAGGCCTCGATACATTTATCGGTTGCAATAAGGGCAATTTTTGCTGAGCCATCGAAATCGCGTTGATAGCCCTGTGATTCTTCCCAACCATCGTTGTCGATCAATCCACGAAGCGCACGCTGGAATTTTACATAAATGAAATTCACGTAGTACTCAATAATTTCCAGGTGATCCGAAATAATATTCACTTCCTGCATGGTGTCTTCAGGAGTTCTCAATCCCATTTGGATCTGTTTGATCAGGCCCAATTGTTTCTCTTTAAATCGCGGTCTTCTTTCCAGCAGATCCAATGTTTTATTCGAATACTCATGGGTGATACTCGTTAGCTCATGACCTTTTAGCGCCTCAGCTGTTTTATGCCTTTTTTGTGCCCATGCTTCATTTTCTTCATAACTCCAATCGTCCTCGCCGTCATTGTTTTTATTGGATGCTTTCATCATAAAGTCGAGTGCATCCTCTACATTCCTGGAAATCGTTTCGAAGAATGGGTCGTCATCGGGTTTTGGCCAATGTATTTTCCTGATTTCGCCTCTTTGAAAACTGAGGCAGCGGTTTGTGAAAGCACAACGTTCACACCACCTATCGCAGTAGTTGTAAATGCCGGGGATATTTTTCAGTTTCATGAAAGCAAGGTAGAGCAAGGAGCAAGCGAAAAAATGTGTAAAAGACGGATCGGAGAACGTTTTTTTCTCACGGAAAATGGTGAAAACCTCATGGGGGTGGGTTGATGGGGTTGATGGGGATGACGGGGTTGATGGGGTTGACGGGGTTGATAGGGTTGACAGGGTTGACAGGGTTGACAGGGTTGACAAGGTTGACAAGGTTTGACATAGTTGACACGGTAACGAGTGTTACAATCCTTATCAACCTTATCATCCTTATTAACCTCATCAACCTCATCAACCCCATCAACCCCCATCAACCCCGTCAACCCCGTCAACACTGCCCTCGGTCACTATTGCTCTTCCTCATTTCCCGTCCATTCCTTACATTCACAACTTATTATTACTCGAAATATTATGAAGAAATCCCTGCTATTGACCCTTGGTTTGATCCTTACTCTTTTGTCCCTTGCCCAGGTAAAATCCCCTGAGCAGTTTTTGGGCTATAAGCTCGGTAGCCGCTATACTCCTCATTATAAGGTGGTGAATTATTTCCAGCATGTGGCACAAGCTAACTCCCCGATGGTTAAGCTGGAACAGTATGGCGAGACGAATGAAGGAAGACCTTTATTGCTGGCTTTTGTTTCAAATTCTTCCAATATCAGCAACCTGGAGAATATCCGGCTCAACAATTTGAGACTTGCGAGTCTTGCGCCTGATAAAACAGCAGGCTCAGAAACCGCACCGGTTATCGTTTGGTTAAGCTACAATGTGCATGGTAATGAAACTTCAAGCACAGAAGCAGCCATGCTTACGATATGGGAATTGGTTAATCCCGAAAATACACGTACAAAAGAATGGTTAAAGAATACTGTTGTGATGATCGATCCTTGTATTAACCCGGATGGTCGCGACCGTTATGTGAATTGGTTCAATTCGGTTGTAGGGAAGACAGCAAACCCTCAACCATTTCCAAGAGAGCATGCAGAACCCTGGCCGGGAGGAAGGCCGAATCACTATTATTTTGATTTGAATCGCGATTGGGCCTGGCAAACACAGGTGGAAACCCAGCAAAGAATTGTAAAATACAATCAATGGCTTCCACAAGTGCATGTCGATTTCCATGAGCAGGGATATAATGCGCCTTACTATTTTGCTCCGGCTGCTGAACCTTTTCACGAAGTGATCACTCCCTGGCAAAGAGAATTTCAAACGACGATCGGAAGAAATAATGCACGTTATTTTGACCAGAATGGCTGGTTATATTTTACCAAAGAACGTTTTGACTTATTCTATCCAAGTTACGGGGACACTTATCCGACTTATAAAGGAAGCATTGGTATGACTTATGAACAAGGCGGACATAGTCGCGGCGGTGCTGCCGTAATCATAGAGAGTGGTGATACGCTCACGCTCTGGGATAGGTTATACCATCATACCACAACCGGCCTTTCAACCATCGAGATCAGCTCGCAGAACGCAGGGAAGGTGGTACAGGAATTCAAAAAATATTTTGAAAAAGCGAAAGCTTCACCTGCCGGAGATTATAAAGCCTATCTTTTGAAAGCTGATGAAGGAGATAAATTGGAACGCCTGAAGAAGTTGTTAGATAGAAATGCTATCGAATGGTCCTATGCCAATGCAGCGAATTTTTCAGGATATAACTATTACACGGCAAAGACTGAAAACTTCAAGGCTGAACCAGGAGATATAGTGGTCAATGCAAATCAACCCAACTCCAACCTCGTCAGAGTATTGTTTGAAAGAACTTCGAAGATCAGCGACTCAGCAACCTATGATATTACTGCCTGGTCACTGCCGTTTGTGTACGGTGTTCCAACTTATGGCTTGTCCAGTTTTGTTACAGCAACAAGCAAGACTGCGCCTGCTACTGCGAGTACCCCTGCGGTTCCTACTACCACGGTAGGTTATGCGATTCCGTGGAATGGATTGAGCAGTGTTAAGTCCCTTACAGCCTTATTGAAGAAAGGAGTGAAAGTTCGTTTTACTGAACAGTCCTTCACGTCCAAAGGACAGAGTTTTGAAAAGGGAACATTGCTCGTGATCCGTACCAGCAATACTTCATTTGGTACCAACCTGGAAAAGATCGTGAGTGAAATCTCGCAACAAGCCGGACAAAAATTCTTTCCGGTTGAATCAGGTTTTGTCGATAAAGGATTTGATTTTGGTTCAGATAAAGTAAGAATATTGAAGGCGCCAAAGATCACGCTGCTAGCGGGTGATGGTGTTTCTTCTTTGGGCTTTGGAGAGATTTGGCATTTCTTCGACATGCAGCTCGGCTTCCAGGTGAATGTTGTTTGGGTAATTGACCTGAACAAAAGCGTGCTCAATCAAACTGATGTATTGATATTGCCGGACGGTAATTATCGCTTCTTCTCTGATAAGGCAATGAACGATGCATTGAAAGAATGGGTAGGCGCTGGAGGAAAGATCATCGCCATTGAAAATGCAGTTGCCCTAATGGCGAAAGCAGAATGGGGTATCAAATTGAAAACAGAAGAGAAGAAAGATGATAAGAAGGAAGAGAAAAAAGAAGACTATAGTGCGTTGCATCGTTATGAAAACCGTGAGAGAGATTTCCTGCCAAATTTCAACCCCGGTTCAATCTTTAAAGTTGACCTCGACAATTCCCATCCGCTTGGGTTTGGCTATCCCGAGTACTATTATACACTGAAGCAGGACGACAATATCTATGAGTTTATTAAAGAAGGTGGTTGGAATGTTGGAGTGATCAAGAAAGATGCACAGGTTGCCGGCTTCGTCGGTTCAAAACTCAAACCAAAAATGAAAGACGGATTATTATTCGGTGTACAGAATATGGGAAGAGGAACAATCGTGTACCTGGCCGATAATCCAATGTTCAGAAGTTTTTGGGAGAATGGAAAGCTGTTGTTTAGTAATGCAGTGTTTTTGGTAGGAGAGTAAGATTTTGATTTTGTTGGTAAGCGACTATCTACATTAAAATGAAATATCTAACATACATATTGTTCCTGTTCATCGTCAGCTCTGCAGTTTCCCAGGAAGACTGGAAGAAAAAGACTGACTCGGTTACGAAGCTTGTTCAACAGTGGTATAATAAGAAGGACTATGCTGCTATCTATTCAATTGCCGGTGAAAATTTCAAAAAAGAGCTGGATGAAAAAGCTTTTGTCCAGACTATGGAAGGGTTAAGAACCCAATTGGGTAACCTTAACAATATTCAATACAATTCTTCAACACAAAAAATCAATAACTACAAAGCTTCGTTTGCCTATTCTGAAATGAAACTACTGGTTTCATTGGATGCAAAGGAAAAACTAGAAGTCTTATTGTTGCAACAGGCTGATCTGCCGGTCAAACAAAAGACGGAAGCAGTTGCAACAAATAATCCGCTAAAAACAGCACTGGATAAGAAAGTTGATTCCCTGGTTTCACAATACATGCGGAACGAGAATACTGTTGGTCTCGTGCTGGGTGTTTTGAAGGACGGAAAGACCTATGTATATGGATATGGTGAAACAGAAAAAGGGAAGAAACAATTGCCTGATCAACATACCATATTTGAAATCGGATCAATCAGTAAAACTTTTACAGCAACCTTACTCGCTTATTTTATTGAACAGGGAAAAGTAAAAGCAGAGGATCCGATAAATAAGTATTTACCGGATTCAATCAATTCGCTGGAGAAAAATGGGAAGAATGTGACGTTACAATCGCTTTCCAATCATTCTTCCGGACTTCCTCGCTTGCCTGGTAATCTTTTTCAGTATGCAGATTTGAGTAATCCTTATGCTCATTACAATAACAAAAGGTTATTCATTTTTCTGAAAGATTACCAACTGACACGTGAGCCAGGCGCGCAATACGAGTATTCAAACCTTGCTGTTGGATTGCTTGGAGTTATTTTGGAAAGAGCGTCTGGAAAATCCTATGAGCAATTATTAAATGAGATCATCTTTCAGCCATTAGGAATGCAGGAGTCGATGGTTACCATTCGCAAAGGGGATTCCTCCCGGTTTGCCCAAGGCTATAATCCGAAGGCCGAACCCGCCCATTCCTGGGAATTCACTTCATTAACTGCTGCCGGAGGCATCCGCTCAACTGTAAACGATATGTTATTGTATGCGAAAGGCCAGGTTGGCGGTGCAAAAGTTCCGCTTCAAAGTGCCATAGAGCTAACCCATCAGCCTACATTTGCGTACGGACAAACAAAGGTTGGGTTGGGCTGGCATTTTAATGAATCGGGCGAATATAAATATAGCGGCCATAGTGGTCAAACAGGTGGTTATTGCAGTAGCATGATGGTGGATAGAAAAAATAAGATCGCTGTAGTGATTTTGACCAACGCCTCAGTTGAGGCAAGCCAGGTTTCACTCCGCCTAATAAACTGGTTAGAGAAAAACTAAATGAACATGTTCAGGATCTACGCAAAAAGCATATTGTCTTTTTTTGGCGCTTTGATTGTTTTAATGTCAAACGCGCAAACGCCAGCCACCTATACTTCATCAGATATTTATCTCCAACTAAAGAAATTAAAGGTACTGGGGTCAGTATTGTATGTTGCCGCGCATCCCGATGATGAGAATACACGCTTGCTGGCATACTTCGCTAAAGAAAGATTATTGCGTACAGGATATTTATCTATCACAAGAGGTGATGGAGGACAAAACCTTATTGGAGAAGAACAGGGAATTGACCTGGGATTGATAAGAACCCAGGAACTCTTATCGGCAAGAAGAATTGATGGTGCAGAGCAATTCTTCACTCGTGCTTATGATTTTGGATATAGCAAGAGCACGGAGGAAGCAATGAAGATCTGGGATAAACAAAAGGTATTGAGTGATGTTGTATGGGTAATCCGCAAATTCCAGCCTGATGTGATCATCACCCGTTTTCCTGAAGACAATCGTGCCGGCCATGGTCATCACTCCGGTTCCGCAGTTTTAGCACACGAAGCATTTAAGCTTGCCGCTGATCCAAATGCATTTCCTGAACAATTTAAGTTTGGCGTTGGCCCATGGCAAGTGAAGCGTATAGTTTGGAATACTTTCAATTTCGGTGGAAATAATACCATTACAGAAGATCAATTAAAGCTTGATGTAGGTAACTATAATCCAATTCTTGGTAAAGGATATGGCGAGATCTCAGCGGAAAGCAGAAGCCAGCACAAGAGCCAGGGATTTGGCGTACCTGCAGCAAGAGGAGCTCAGCTGGAATATTTCAGACCAGTAGAAGGACCGCCAGCTTCCAAAGATCTTTACGACGAAGTAGACATAAGCTGGTCAAGAGTGGATGGAGCCGGGGAAATTGATCAAATGATCGATAAGTTGATCAATAGCTTCAACCTGGCAAAACCAGAATTAACGGTGCCTGGATTGCTTGAAGTATATAAGCAATTAGCAAGATTGAAAGATGGATATTGGAAAGCACAAAAGATCCAGGAAGTTCAACAGCTTATTGAAGCTAGTAGCGGTTTGTGGCTTGAAGCATCGGCAAACAATCAATTTGCCGTTCAGGGGGATTCAATACGAATACAGGTGCAGGTGAACAACCGCCTTGGATCGGATGCAAAACTAATGCGGGTTTCATTTGACGGGTTTGATACAACAATGCAACAAAAGCTCGAATCAAACAAGAATCTGAATTTCGTCAAGATGGTTTATGTTTCTCCCTCGAAAACAATCACGCAACCTTACTGGCTGGAACAAAAAATGAATGAGGGTTCTTTCAATGTTGCTGACCAGAATATGATCGGAAGACCGGAAAACAGTTCCTCGTACCAGGCTAATTTCGAAGTTATTATTGGTGGACAATCATTCAGTTTTACGAAACCCATTCGATATAGATTCACGGACCCGGTGAAAGGTGAACTTTACCAGCCACTGACGGTAATGCCGCCAGTGTCCGTATCAACTGATCCGGGATTGATCATTTTCAATAAAAATGAAAAGCAACAAAGTTCAGACCTTGTTGTGAAGTTAACTGCCAACAAGAATTTCGATAAATACAAGTTGAAAGTTTCAAAAAAGATCGGAACGGAGAACAGTACAAAAACTGATACCAGTTTCAGTTTAGCAAAGGGATTAACGAAGGACTATTACTTCAGCTTGAATAATAAGACACTGAACGGTAAAGAGCAGGACCAGGTGCTTGCTTTTGCTGAGTTGAAGAATGGTAAGGAATTTCAACCCGCTTCATTAGCCCTTACGGGAATCAAATATGATCATATCCCTTATATCCAGTATTTCTACCAGGATGCGGTTAAAGTGCTTAATATCGATTTAAAAACAGTAGGTAAGAGAATTGGTTACCTTGAAGGCGCTGGTGATAAAGTTCCTGAAGCTTTGGAAGAAATGGGTTATGACGTAGTAATGCTTAAAGAAAAGGATATTTATCCGGCTTTCCTCAAGCAATTCGATGCGATCATTACCGGCGTTCGGGCATATAATGTCAATGATTATATGGCGCGGAAGTATGAGGTGTTAATGAACTATGTGAAAGAGGGTGGCAATCTCATCGTTCAATACAATACCATCAATTTTGTAAGCAATATCCGGTCGAGGATCGGGCCTTATCCATTCAATATCTCACGCAATCGTATTACTGATCAGAATGCAAAAGTGAAATTCCTTTTGCCCGATCACCCGGTATTAAATTATCCCAATAAGATCACTGATGCTGATTTTGAAAATTGGATCCAGGAAAGAGGGATCTATCATGCAGATCAGATCGATTCAATTAATTATAAGACTCCTTTGTCGATGGCCGATCCCGGAGAACCAGAACAAAAAGGAAGCCTGATCATTACTGATTACGGAAAAGGTAAATTCGTATATACAGGGCTGGTATTCTTTCGACAATTACCCGCTGCAGTTCCTGGTGCTTACCGTTTGCTGGCAAATATCATTGCATTGAATAAAAAGAAAGGATTTTAACAATGGAAGGTAACAGGACTCCGGAACAGCGCCGACAGATTGCGTTGATCGTTGCGATTGTGATCGGACTTGGCCTGGGATTTTTTATCAAGCGATTGCATATTGGCCTGTTGATCGGCGTGGTCATCGGAATAATCATCCTGGCACTATCATCAAAAAGAAGATAATGGAAAAACGCGATAATGAATCGAGTCCATTGTTTAAAAGATGGACCAGTTGGTACGTGCTTGTGATTGCATTCCTGGCCCTGCTGATTGTTTTATTCTATTTCTTCACTCAACACTTTTCATGAATTTCAG
Source organism: uncultured Chitinophagaceae bacterium (assembly GCA_963728145.1). Lineage (GTDB taxonomy): Bacteria > Bacteroidota > Bacteroidia > Chitinophagales > Chitinophagaceae > CAVSJA01. Next base: position 141,812 of record CAVSJA010000003.1, read on the forward strand.
CCCCCTCGACTGGACCGTTCTCACTGTTACTTTGGTGCTGATCTTTGCTTACGGCATTTTTAAAAGCCGTACTACAAAGGACCTGGATGGCTATTTCCTGAGCAATCGCGAAATGCCATGGTGGATCGTGCTGCTGAGCATTATGGGAACCCAGGCGAGTGCAATTACATTTCTTACTGCTCCAGGCCAGGCTTATTCCGATGGAATGCGTTTCGTGCAGTACTATTTCGGTCAGCCCTTGGCGATGGTGCTGATCTGTATAAGCTTTGTTCCAATATTCCGAAGGATGAAGATCTATACTGCTTATGAATACCTCGAAAAGCGTTTCGATCAAAAAACAAGAGCACTTACATCATTCCTATTCTTGCTTTCAAGGGGTTTATCCACTGGGATCAGCGTAATCGCGCCATCAATTGTATTGCATAGCTTATTTGGCTGGAATTTTTTTCTTACCACATTGGTAATGGGTGGGGTATTGATCGTGTACACGGTAACGGGTGGTGCACGTGCCGTAGCCTACACACAAACAATCCAGTTCGTAATTATTTATGCAGCCATGTTCACGGCAGGTTGGTTTGCGATCAACATGCTACCGGATGGAGTAGGAGTGAATGAGGCACTTCATATCGGGGGTAAATCTGGCAAGCTGAATGTATTTACAAGTGGATTTAAAGATGGAAGTTTTGATTGGAATGACCGGTACAATATTTTCAGCGGCCTGTTCGGTGGATTATTTCTTGCACTGAGTTATTTCGGCACGGATCAAAGCCAGGTGGGCCGATATCTTACCGCAAGAACAGAAAAAGAAAGCAAACTTGGCTTATTATTGAACGGCCTGGTGAAAGTTCCCTTGCAATTCTCAATGCTCCTGATCGGTGTTTTTGTTTTTTCTTTCTATCAATTCTATAAGGCTCCGGTCTATTTCAATCTTGCGCATGAAGCAAACGTGAAAGCAAGTGTACACGCGGACGATTATTCGAAATTATCACAGCAATACGATCTGATCCAGGAGCAAAAACAACAAACCGTAACCCAACTCGCAACGGCGGTAAAGAATGAGGATGAAACAAAGATTGATGAGCTTAGAAAGGTCATGGAAACTCAGCAACTGGAAGCAAAGCTGGTTAGGGATTCCGTGAAATCCATTGTAAAGAAGGCAAATCCCGGTACAGATGCCAATGACAACAATTATGTCTTTCTGCGTTTTGTGGGTGACTTTCTGCCGAATGGTATTGTAGGATTGATCATTGCAATAATTTTCCTCGCATCATGGGGAAGCATTGCAGCTGCACTGAATTCACTTGCCTCATGCACGATGATCGATTTTCATAAAAAGTTTTCAAAAAAGGATCTAAGCGATCTGCAGGAATATAAATGGTCGAAATTTTATACAATGGTTTGGGGAATCTTCTGTGTGCTTGCAGCGCAGTTTGCTTATAACCTCGGGAACACCCTTATCGAAGCGGTTAATATTTTAGGCTCCTGGTTTTACGGTACGATCCTCGGAGTCTTCCTTGTAGCATTCTATTTCAAACGAGTCGGGGGAAATGCAGTTTTTATTGCAGCTATTCTCGCGGAGCTTATAGTTATCTCGATCAGTCGTTGGACTCAAATTTCATTTCTCTGGCTCACCGGCATCGGCGCGGCAGCAGTGATTCTGATTTCTTTGATACTTCAGCCTTTTATGAAGAAGAAAAGGTGAATGGTGAATGGTGAATGGTGAATGGTGAATGGTGAATGGTGAATGGTGAATGGTGAATGAGCTAATCAATCTTTTAAAAATAAAGCACCCGGAATTCCCGGAGTGCTTTATTTTTTATATCGATTATATAAATACTAAAACATTTCCTGTTTCACTATTACCCATTCACCATTGACCATTCACCATTCACTAATTCAACGTCTTCAGCAACTTCTCATTCAACTCCACATAGTCAGCATTCTGCGCCTCTTTAGCTAGATCGATTGACTTTTTTGCACTGGCAATTGCTTCCTGTTTTTTACCTTGTTTAGCCAAAGCGTTTGCGCGTTGGTGATATACCCAGAAAGCCTTGGGATTTTGTTCGATAGCTTTATCAAACCAGGCAATCGCCTTGTTGAGGTCTTTACCATTGTCTAAATAATACATTGCCGCATTAAAATACGGACGATTATCATTGTTCATCAATTGGTTGATTTGAGCCATAATCCTCGAATCAACATCAGTGGTTATTGGTAATTCAACAATTGAATTTTCCCAGAGTATTGCCAATCCCATTGAATTCGGTTTGATATCACCGAACACCATGGTGAATGTTTCAATTGGAAAAGGCATCGCCTGTACTTCTGCTTTTACTCTTGCCACGTCCTGATCCTGCTTATAGTCGGCGGGGCTTGTAACATTGAGCTGCTTTGTAATAATGATTGTCCAGGAACCTGCTTCCGGAATCGTCAGCAAGCCATATTTACCGGGATTAACCTTCTTACCACCGATCATTACAGTATCTCCAAATGTGATGGTGGTCGCATTATTGGCACCAGTCCTCCAAACCTTTCCATAAGGCACCAGGTCGCCCATTATCTTACGACCCTTCATGCTGGGGCGGGAATAATTCAGTTCGACAAAAGAAAGGGCAAAATCCTGCCGTACTGTTGTGGTGGTAGAGGCTGCTGGCGTACGCAATTGTTGTGCATTGATCCCGATAACAAAACACGAGCATACCGCAAGCAGGAAGAAATATTTTCTCATGACAAAAATGTTTTGCGGCAAATATACTTGAATTAAAAGGAGGGGGGAAGTTTTTGGATAGCCGGTATCAGAATCGAATTATAACCGTTGCCCGGGCTTTTTTACCCTTGGTTACCTTCCATGCCGGACCTTCTTTGATTAGCCTGATTGCCTCTGCATCTTTCTGTTTGCCAAGTGATTTCTCGATCTTGAACGAAGAGAGTTGTCCTTTTTTATCTACGAGGAAGGAAACTACGACCTCAGCAACATTTGATTCAAGTTTGTCACTGATTTCACGATCAGTACTAATTTTGTTATTCTTTTCAAGATATTTTTCATACTCAACCCAATCGATTACCGGGGTCGCATCCTGCACATTTGTAGACAATCCTTTCCTTTCGGAGAACGATTTTTTCTTTTGTGAGCCATACCCAACGACTACTACCTCATTGAGCGATTGGTTACTGGGATCTAACCTGATATCGTTTGAAGTTTTAGTGCTATTCAATTCAACTTTCTTTTGATCATAGCCAACTATAGACACACTCACTTTGGCTACTGAATCTTTGACGTTGTCCAATTGAAAATAGCCCTGCTCATTGGTTACGGTGGAGTATTTTTCTTTATCTAATGATACGATTGCATTAGCTACAGGCAGATTGTTATTGTTATCAAGCACCCTGCCCCGAAAATTATTTTGCCGGGTTTGATTGCCGTAGAATTCTTCCTGGGTTGATCTTGGCTGAGCCTTCGCGAGATCAGTAATGCCGACCTTGATATTATCCTGATCTCTATTAGCCGATGTAATGCTTTTGGCAACCTTATCCTCAGACACTTTCACTCCAGCAGCCCGTCCTGAAATCATTTCCATTTTTGAATTGGCGTTTACTGTATCAAACTTTAGTTGAACTGGAGGAAGATTTGTAGCGTTCGACCGTGTCGTAAATGCGAAACTTTGAGTATCCTTATTGAGTTGAGTAGCAGAAGGACTTACGAAATTTGCGTCAAGTTCACTTACCGCATAGTCATCAGTCTTATATTCTTTTTGTTTTGCTACAAGTTTATTGCTCTTGATTGATGTCGAATCACTCAGTAATCTACGATCTCTCGATGCTTCGGAAGGCGTAATTGCGAATGTGCCTTGCGCTGATTCATCAGCAGGTCCAATTGTAGGTTGCGAAGGGGGCTTAGCATTTTCTCCTTTTGCGATAGTTGATTCTTGCTCTGAATTATTTTGGAAATTAGTATAGGTAAATACTCCACTGATAATAATTACAACAGCCGCCGCTGCCCACCACCATACAGTTGGTTTCATTGCTATTACTCGTCCTGAGCCTGATCTTTCTTCTATTGCGGCATTGATTTGGGCTAAATTCGAATTGATAATTTCATCTCCATATACATTGCGCGTCGATTCCATTCCTTCAATCGCGTCGGCCAGGAATGGATCTTCCATTGCAGCTTTTTCCATGGCATGCATGTCTGCAGAAGAGAGTTCTCCGCTCAGATATTTTTGAATGTCTGCGGCAGAGTAGGATCTTATATTATCTGATTCGTTCATTTTTGTCAGTACACTTGGATACGAATAATAATCAATAATTAATAATTAATAATCAATAATCAATAGTTGCTACGATCATGATGAAATCCAAAAATACTTATGAAGCTAGAATTATTAATTATTGATTATTGATTATTCACTAGATGGTTTAATCAATAATCAACCTTCATGGCCTCATTTTTCTCCATACAAATCTTCAAATTTCTTCTTCCATTCTGTATATAACTTCTTACTTTACTCCATTCCAACCCGGTTATTTCCGCAATTTCTTTATAACATTTGTTCTGTAAATAAAACAATTCTACCGTAATCTTTTGTTCCGCTGATAACGTTTGCAGGCATTTTTCCATGCGCTGAAACTGCTCTTCCTTCCATTCTACGCCATTCAGATGCAGTTCTTCTTCTAATTGCATACCCTCTGGGTTAAATTCTGTGGTTTTCAGGTTCTTCGGCGTTCGTAACTGCATCAGGCAGTGGTTCTTAGCAAGGGTATAGAGCCAACTCTTAAAGTTCTCCACTTCATGTTTGTGCAGCTTCTGTACCAGCTCTTCGAAGATCTGCATAACCGCATCCTTAGCTGTCTCCGGCTCTTTCAGGTATTTCAGGCATACACCATATAATAGATCCATATAGCGCTGGAAAAGGGTAGCCAGCACTTTCATATCGGAATCCTTCTTATAAAGATCCACTAATTGCCTATCGCTAAGCGATGATGCTGATATGTTTCTAAGAAAGGTCAGAGTTTGATTTGATGGTTATTCGAACAAGATAATAAAAATTAGTTTTTGGCTGCATGTGTAAACTGTGAAATTCGATCATCTACCTGAAAACATACTTATGCGATATCTGCTTTCGGCCAGCTTTGTGCTGATCATGTCCTTATTGTCTTTTAACACAGTAAGAGATTATACAATAACCGGTAAAGTAATAGATGAAAATGGGAAACCAATTGCCGGAGCATCTGTTCAACAGAAAGGAACAACGAGTGCAACAACAACTGCAAATGATGGAACATTTTCTATAGTTATTAAATCAACGTCGAAAGCAATTCTTGTAGTATCCTGGGTGGGCTATAATCCCCAGGAAGTAATGGTGAAACCAAATTCAGCGGCTTTGACGATAAAACTTAAGCCAGCTTCTCAGAATCTCGAGGAAGTTGTTGTTATGGGATACGGAGCCCAAAGGAAAATGGACATGAAATCTTCTGGAGTGCCCTTAAATCAGTTACAAGGCAGGGTTTCTGGTGTTATAGTAAATGGCAATCCGAGCTCCAGTCAGAACTATAGCCGCTATCCCGATGATTTGGATCGCGAAGGTTACGACCGCATTGTTGAAAATCGTTTTAGGAAAGTAGCGGATGAACCCTTGTCGACTTTTTCTATTGATGTTGATGGCGCATCCATGAGTAATGTAAGAAGAATTCTGAATGAAGGTCATCTTCCTCCCCACGGTGCAGTGCGAATTGAAGAAATGATCAACTATTTTCATTACGATTATCCTCAACCGAAAGACGAACATCCTTTTTCTATAAATACAGAAATGACTGATTGTCCCTGGAACACGAAACACAAGCTCGTGATGGTGGGATTGCAGGGATTAAAAATACCAATGGATGATCTGCCTGGTTCCAATCTTGTTTTCCTGATCGATGTGTCAGGTTCAATGGCTAGTCCGGATAAACTTCCGCTTGTCCGCCAATCAATGAAGCTTCTGGTTGACCAGCTTCGCGAATGTGATAAGGTTGCAGTCGTGGTTTATGCAGGTAGTGCGGGGCTGGTCCTTCCACCTACCGGCGGTGATCAGAAGACTACAATCAAGGATGCCATAGATCGCCTGGAAGCGGGAGGTTCTACAGCAGGCGGTGCTGGAATTAAGCTCGCTTATAAAACTGCGGGCAATAGTTTCATTAAAGGTGGAAACAATCGAGTTATACTTTGTACTGATGGCGACTTCAATGTTGGTGTAAGCAGCGATGATGAATTGGAGCGAATGATTGAAGAAGAAAGGAAGTCTGGAGTTTTTCTCACCGTATTGGGATACGGAACCGGAAATTACCAGGATGCCAAGATGCAAAAGCTTTCGAATAAGGGGAATGGCAATCATAGCTATATCGACAATATGGAAGAAGCGAGAAAAGTATTGGTTTCTGAGTTCGGAGGAACCATGTTCACCATTGCTAAAGACGTTAAGCTCCAGATTGAATTCAATCCCGCAAAAGTTCAGGGTTATCGTTTGATCGGTTATGAAAACCGGATGTTGAATAAAGAAGATTTCAACAATGATAAAAAAGATGCCGGTGAATTGGGAAGTGGTCATACGGTGACTGCTTTATATGAAGTCATTCCCGTTGGAGTCAAATCTGATTTTCTTGAATCAGTTGATAAATTAAAATATCAAAAGACAAAGGGTGATGTTCAGTCGAGCAATCGCGAATTAATGACCGTTAAGTTCCGCTATAAAAAGCCGGATGAGGACAAAAGTAGTTTGATCGAGCATCCTGTGATCGACCAATCGATCTCACTCAATAAAACCTCCGACAATTTCCGTTTCGCTGCCGCGGTTGCACAATTTGGATTACTGCTCCGCAACTCCGAATTCAAACAATCCTCAAGTTATGATCAGGCATGGAAAATGGCAAAGAGCGCATTGGGCGAAGACAAAGAAGGATACCGCAGTGGATTTTTGAAATTGATAAGAACGGCGCAGGGACTTGCCGGGAATGTGGAAGGAGATGAAGATCTAAGTAAGCAGAAATAGAATATCGTAATCATCTTTTAAATCATACAATTTGTTCGCCATGAAAAAAAACAATCTTATCCTGTTGGCGCTGTTTGCAACAGCTGCCGGGATTGCGTTATTCGGATTTACGAATAAACCAGAGAAAAAGAAAAAAGAAGTAAGCAATCAGCCATGTAAAAGAAGAAAAAGCCTGCGTCTTCCGCACTTTATTGGGGATTCAAAAATTTGATGCATCAAAAGTTACCTATGATGCAGGAACATTAGACAAAGCCCTTGAAAGTGGTGTAAGCTGGTTATTGAAAGCCCAGCAAATGAATGGAGGTTGGGGTGCAGGAAGCCATAGCTCTCAGCATGTCCGCGACCCTCATGGTGTGCCGGCCGATCCTGCGTCCACATCCCTTTCTGCAATGGCATTATTGAGGACGGATGCCAAACCTTTCCAGGGAAAATATGCAGATGCATTGAAGAAAGCAGTAAACTTTTTAGTAAATGCCGTTGAACACGCTCCGTCTCAGTCCATTAATATTACCGACCTCACTAACACCCAGCCACAGTCGAAATTGGGAAAGAATATCGACGTGATTCTCACCGCACAATTCTTTACCAATGCGCTTCATCATGTAGGTAAGGATGTGGAGTTGAAGAAGAAAATGGAGCAGGCATTGGAAAAATGTGTTGCTAAGATCCAGAAAGGACAAAATGCAGATGGAAGCTTTAAAGATGGGGGATGGGCGCCGGTCTTACAATCAGCATTAGCAAACAATGCGCTTGAGAGTGCGAAAGGTTCGGGTTATAAAGTGGATGATAAGGTTTTGCAAAAATCCAGGGATTATCAGAAAAAGAACTTTGACGTTAAGTCAAACTCTGCTGCAACCAGTGATGGAGCAGGAGTGATGTTGTATTCCATTTCCGGCAGCACGCGCGCCAGTGCACAAGAAGCAAAACAGGCGACTGACAAGATTGAAAAAGCAAAGAAAGAAGGAAAACTGAAACCAGATGCTAAAGTAACAGAAGAGAACCTGGTTGTCGCGGGTTACAGTACTGTTGAAGCAGAGAAATATGCAACAGCATACAATATCAACAAAGCTGCAGCGAAAAGAGCACAGGAAAATGATGTGATGTCTGGTTTCGGAAGTAATGGTGGAGAAGAATTCCTGAGCTACCTGATGACTGGTGAATCATTGATCATAAGCGGAGGAAATGATTGGAAGAAATGGTATGAGAAGATGAGTGCAAGGTTAACCCAGGTTCAAAATCAGGATGGAAGCTGGAGCGGACACCATTGTATTACGAGCCCGGTGTTTTGTACGGCAACTTGTTTATTAGTGTTGTCGATTGATAAGGATATTGATTTTTTGATAAAGCTTAAGTAAACTCTTTCCTTATTGGTAACCCCGTCAGCCCGCCTGAGGCGGAGCTGACGGGGTTATCAACAATCGAAATTTAGAAATCCTTAACGTTATCAATAAACGAAATCGACTGTTTGTGAAGTTAGCGGTCAGATACCTTCACCTTTCTTCGCATACACCCTACTGCTATGTCGAAATCCATCAAGCTCAGCATTCCCGAGCCTTGCCACGAAGGCTGGGATAATATGACTCCGAATGCAAAAGGAAGATTTTGTCAATCCTGTCAAAAGACAGTGGTTGATTTCAGCCTGATGAGTGATCAACAGATCATCGATTACATTGCTAAAGCAAGTACAAATACCTGTGGGCATTTTTACAGGGATCAACTGGATCGCTCACTCGTTGAGGAACCAGAGCTTAAAAAGAGTTGGTGGCGGAGAGGATGGAATGTAGTCGCAGCAAGTTTGCTATTAAGCACAGCCTCCTATGCCCAGGGTAGTGTTAGAAAGAAAGCGAAGACCCATACGAAATCAATGGATATTAAGCCAGAGGATTATCAAAGTCCAATTGACGGAGATATTGCACTGATGATGTTTGATCTTGTAGGTATCGTACAGGATTCCGAAACGCTTATGCCAATTGAAGGAGTAACTGTGACCCTTGAAGGTAAAAAAACTGCAGTGGTTACTGATGCGAGGGGCGTTTTTAAATCAATGCCACTTTCGATAATCAATGTGAGCTATTTGAATTTTTCTGCCATCGGTTATAAAACAGCGAAAGTACCGGTAAGTTATTTGGATAGAAAGGGACCAGAAGCTCCCACGATTTATCTCGATAAGGAGTTTCAGGAAATGGATACAGTAGTGGTAACCGCTGAAGTATCAAGAAAGGTATCATACTCAACAACCGGGTTCACAGTAACACGATGTGCCGAAGAACTTACTTTGTTTGACAAGCTCGTTTCAAATCCATTGGTAAGAAAAATTGTTGATACATTCTCCAGTTCAAGTGTAAAGATCTATCCAAATCCTGCTATTGCAGGTAGCATTCTCAATATTCTGCTGGATTTTTCAGAAAAGGGGCCTTATAAACTTGAGCTTTTCAATGCAATCGGGCAATTGGTACAACTAAGGGAAATTGATATTGTAAAAGATCAGCAGGTAGTAACTATTCCACTTGAAAAAAATATTGCAAAAGGAATGTATATCGTCCGAATAAATCATCAGGAATCAAAGAAGCGTTATACGAAGAAGGTTGTGGTGAATTGATTTTGCGGAGGTGGCTCCGAACCCGCTGGATCGTGGTTCCGAACCCTAAAGAGGCAACTTCGCAAGGCATCAGAAAGCTTACAGGGTTCGGAACCCTATATCGGGGACTTCTCCTTTAGGGTTCCGAACCCTGCGAGAGCCTGATTAGTTTTGAAGATCCATCTTTAGGGTTCGGAACCTGCGAGAGCCTGATTAGTTTGCAAGATGCATCATTAGGGTTCGGAACCTTATGCAATTCTAATTTTTCTGCGTCTAAATTAAAATATAACTGCAATGGATAAGTCAATTCGCGTGCAGGTGAAAGAGCCATGCCATGAAAACTGGCAGAATATGACAGCAAATGAGAAAGGAAGATTTTGTGCATCTTGTCAGAAAACGGTTGTGGACTTCACTTTAATGAATGATCGCCAAATTCTGGATCATCTTTCTAAAGCAAGCGGCAGCACATGCGGAAGATTTGCAAATGATCAATTGGATAGAGAATTGTCTGCCGAAGTTGTTAAATCAAAATCGAGATGGGCATATCTCCTCAATTTGCTCATTCCTGTGTTCTTCACGAACTCCGGAAATCCTACAAAAGGCGAACATTCCATCGCAAACTCAAATTCAGTCGAACGCGCGGATGTTAGTAGTAAGAATTCTGGAGTAGTGGGCATGTTATATACTGAAACGTATTATCCGGCAGATACCTTGGGGACGGTTGCTATTTCTCGGGAAGTTTGCGACTTACAACTGCCCCCTGAGAAAGGATTAGCCGAGATAAAGATTGATACAATCATCAATGAAGAAATAGCACGCGATTCCATGGTCAAATTCATACCGCCGGTACTTGCATTCGATGATACAACCGGGATTATTCCCGATGTTAAATTGCCAGTGCCACAAGAAGAAAAATGTTCAATTGGTATTTTGGGAGGGATTGGGTATAAGGTAGAAGTCCTAGTGGACAATCCTATCAAAGAATTCATTAAGGACACACTTGTCACCATCGGATTGAAAAAATTGATTAAGGCCTATCCCAACCCGGTTATTGCAGGACAATCAGTAACCATCGATTTTTCGCCCAGGACGCTTGGTACATACAATCTTGATCTTTTCGATTTGAATGGTAGAAAGTTGTATTCCCGCCAGGTAAATATGGTTTTTGCAAAACAAAGTTTTCAGATACCAACAATTTCAAGTTGGTCAAAAGGAACTTATATCATTCGAATTAGTGGTGAAGGAAAGGATAATGTTCAAAATGTGAAAGTGATGGTGAGGTAATTCCGTCTTTAGGGTTCCGAAACCTATTGAAGTGTGGTTCCGAACCCTAAAGGGGAAACTTCCCAAGTCATCAGGAAAATCACAGGGTTCGGAACCCTAAATCGGGGTTCCGTCTTTAGGGTTCCGAACCTTACGACTTGTCTGATTTGTTGGTAAGATACCTCTTTAAGGTTCGGAACCTCGCTACGAGTTGGTGTTCGGAACCACGCTATGACTCCCGACTCCAGACTGATTCTTAAACGCCGGATGAAACCTATTCAACGTATCTCTCAAAAACTCGCGATCGAGATGCGTGTATATTTCAGTGGTAGTAATACTTTCATGTCCCAACATCTCCTGCACAGCACGTAGATCAGCGCCGCCTTCAATGAGATGCGTTGCAAAGGAATGACGGAAGGTATGCGGTGAGATATTCTTGCTGATATTTGTTTTCTTCACCAGGTCTTTTAATAATAAGAAGATCATTACGCGACTGAGCTTCGTTCCCCTTTTGTTGAGAAATAGTATGTCCTCATGGCCCGGTACGACAATGATATGTAGACGAATATTGTCGAGATATATCTTAATATGCTTGATCGCCGATTTTCCTATCGGAACCAATCTTTCTTTATCTCCTTTTCCTAATACCCGGATAAAACCAACGTCGAGATAGAGTTGGGAGATCTTTAAGTTGACTACCTCAGTCACGCGCAAACCGCAACTATACATAACTTCCAGTATTGCCTTATTCCTGGTTCCTTCTGGTTTGCTCAGATCAATTTGCGAGATGATCAATTCGATCTCCTCAAAATTCAATACATCAGGAAGTGTTCTCTTGAGCTTTGGCGTTTCAAGCAAGGTAGCCGGATCGCTTTGTACGATCTTTTCAATTAAACAATATTTATAAAAGGAACGGATACCCGAAATTATTCTTGCCTGAGATGTAGGACTTAATCCCAGTTCACCTATCCAGGTAATAAAATATTGCAGGTCTAAAAGCTCAATTTCCGAGGGTGACTTCAATTGACTTTTATGCTGGAGAAATTGAGTGAATTTTTCAATGTCACGCAGGTAAGCTTCGGTTGAATTTTCCGCGAGGGATTTTTCGAGTTGAAGCCAGGCTTTATATCCCTTTTTATAAGGCTCCCACATATATTATACAAAAAAAAGTTTGTTTCACCAGATTGAAAAATTTTCTTTGCCTAAACAATTCATTTAACTGATTTTTGCGCTTTAAATCGAGGAAAGAGCAATGCCGCGTATAAAACTTATCCATTTCCACAAGAAAGTACTTAAATACCGATCTGTTTTCAGGAGATTCCTTACCCGACTGGAAAAGAATCCCCCGCCCGGCCTTGACAAACTAGCGGCCGAGGCAGACCGAAACCTTTGGAAGGAGGTGGATTGCCTTAGTTGCGCCAATTGCTGCAAGACCATGTCCCCGACTTTTAGTCCCGCAGATATTCGTCGTATTTCCCATTACCTGGGAATCAAAAAAAAGGATTTTATTGAAAAATGGCTGCATAAAGACCATGACGGCGACTGGATCAATAAATCACTTCCCTGCCAGTTCCTGGATCTTAAAACTAATATGTGCAGGGTCTACGATGTAAGACCCAAGGATTGCGCTGGCTTCCCCCACCACAACAAAAGAAAGATGGTGGATTATATGCATGTGTTCAAACAGAATATTGAGCTTGTGCCCGGCGACATTTAAGATGGTGGAGAAGATGAAGGAGTCAATGGTGAATGGTGAATGGTGAATCGGCAATGGGCGATGAGGAATTGAATATTGATTTGAATACTTGATTGTTGATTATTGATTACTGACCGTTGATCCTTGCCGGGTGAAAATTGAGCTTGAGCGTTGATTGATGAGACTTGATTTGAGAATTGATTATTGAATATTGATTATTGATTATTGGCGTGTCGAATAGTACGAATCTAAAAAGGTCTCAAGACTCTTGCCCTTTGCGTTTTGCCTCCCGACTTAGTAGAGATAAACATCCTCAATAAAATAGTACTCCGGCTCGGTATCGTCAAATAGTGTTACGCATAACACGTCGTATTGAACTTGAGGGATGGTATCTGGTGCGTGCGGGATCGGATGCCGTTCCATGTATTCCTCGGCTGCGGTCATCAGGTCATTGATCTTTTTATCGGTTACATCATCTTCGGGATCTCCAAAAAGGTCCGAAGTACGCGTCTTTACTTCAATAAAGTGAAGAGTCTCATCATAGTCGGCAATGATATCTATTTCATAGTAAGAATATCTCCAATTTCTATGCAATATGTTGAAGCCCTTTTTCCGAAGCCAATCCGCTGCCAGTAATTCTCCTTTTTCGCCAATTTCATTATGCCGTGCCATAAAGTTTGTATTATTGCCATTCTATAATAATGCAAAATTCGGGTAAAATATCAAAGTTGGAAGGTGTTGTTAGACATTATGCCTGGGGCGGGTTTGATTTTCTTCCCAGCCTGCTGCAATTGCCTAATAAAGAAAGAAAGCCATATGCCGAATACTGGATGGGAGCACATAATGATTCTCCTTCCATGGTTAATTTCAATGGCAGTGGACCCATCGCACTAAACCAATTGATCCAACGTGATCCCGATCGGTTATTGGGTGAAAGAGTAAGGAAGAATTTTGGAAGACTACCTTATCTTTTTAAGGTTCAGGACGTAAAAGATATTTTGTCCATTCAGGTTCATCCAAATAAAAAAGCCGCAGAACTGGAGTTTGAAGCCGAGAATAAAAAGCAAGTTCCCATCGATGCGCCAAACCGGAATTATAAGGATGATAATCATAAACCGGAATTGATGCTGGCGCTTTCTGATTTCTATTTATTGCATGGATTAAGAAGCCCGGAGTCAATGCGTGAGACTCTTCAAATTATTCCAGAATTCAAGCCTCTATTAAATGTATTTGAAAAGTCGGGTTATAAGGGTTTATATGAATTGGTAATGAAGATGGATCAGGATGCGGTGAATAAATGTCTTCAACCCTTGCTGGACAGGATCCTGCCATTGTACAAAGAAGGAGCTTATTCAAAGGAAGACGAAAATTTCTGGGCCGCAAGAGCTGCGCTTACATACAATAAGCCGGGTCTTATAGATAGAGGTATCTTTTCAGTTTATTTATTGAATCTCGTCAAACTCAAACCCGGACAGGCGATCTTCCAGGATGCGGGCGTATTGCATGCCTATATGGAAGGGAAGAATATGGAGATCATGGCAAATTCGGATAACGTTTTGCGTGGTGGCCTTACTCCAAAACATGTTGATGTTCCCGAATTGATGAAGCATGTACAATTCAAAGCTGTCGAACCTGAAATTATACGCGGCGTTCCCATCGAAGAGAATGGGGAGGAGATTTTTCCATCTCCTGCTGCTGATTTTGAATTGCGGAGGTTACAATTAAAAACAGGTGAGGAGGTAAAGATCAAATCAACAACCGCTGATATCTTCTTTACACTCGATGGCCTGGTTGAAGCGAGCTGTAATAATGAGACAATTTTTCTTAGGAGCGGAGAATCGATTTTGGCTGCGGCAAACAGTGAAATTCAATTCAAAGGAAGGCTGGATTCGATGGTCTTTCACGCTACGGTGCCTTACCCGCAGCCCTGAATAAAATTGTAAACGAATCCGCCTATTTCAGTTATTTTTGTGATCCGTTTTAATCGAACTATATGAAGTCAAACAAGTCAATTATCTGGGCTGTTATATTGGTCATCGTAGTAGCTGCTTTCTTCCGGGCAATACCTGGAAGGCCATGGGGTTTTATCCCTCATTTATCACTTGCGCTTTTTGGTGGTGCAATTATCAAGGATAAAAAATGGGCTTTTGCATTACCCATCTTTTCAATATTCCTTTCAGATGTTTTATACCAGATTCTCTATACCTCCGGCATATTTTCAATAAAAGGATTTTACCAGGGTCAATGGTTCATGTATCTTCTTTATGCGGGTATAGTTTTATTGGGCATCACATTGAAGAAGGTCAATGTAAAAAACGTACTCCTTTATTCCGTGGCAGCTCCAACACTTTTCTTTTTGGTCTCCAATTTCCAGTATTGGCTAATGAGTGGAGCAGATATCAGAACTCAACTTCCATTAAGCAGGGACTTTACAGGATTGATTCAATCCTATGCACAAGCATTGCCATTCTATCCGGGATCACTGGCAGGGACGCTTGTGTTTAGTACGATACTGTTTGGTGGTTACTACTTGCTAACACGCCCTGCCCCCCTATCCCGAAAACTTTCGGGAGGGGAACTTAACCAAAAAGTTCACAACTAATTTTTATCTTTTTTCAAATACAAAGAGGCATTGACTATTCAATGCCTCTTTGATTTTAGTTAGGTTCTTAGGCCTAAGTTCCTCCTTTATTGCAATGTCATTAAGTTAAGAGCTTAACAATTTGATATCGTGCACCTGGTCCCGTAGGGACCTAATCTTTGTAGCAAAACGATCCCCCACGAGATTGCAGCCCCAGAGGGGCGAAATCTAAGGTGAATGATGCCAGTGAATTATTTTTGAGCTGTATTAGATTGTAATCGTGAAATCATCAGCATAAATGTTTTTTCCCATTTTTTTTATGGTGAATAAATATTTTCAAAGCGCTTATTCCTCAGATTTCGCCCCTCTGGGGCTGCATTTCGGAGGTAGGCGTTTTGCTACAAAGATTAGGTCCCTACGGGACCAAATGTGCGAGATTTGATTTGCATGAATTTTAAACGCGTGTTACTAATCCTTATAACATTGCCCTTTAGGGGGACAGGGGGTTTCCCTCATACTCTTCATCAACTAAAAGGTTGCTTCCATCAGCTGCCTCGGTGGCGAGCTCATCACATCGATTATTAAAAGGATTTTCCGCATGTCCTTTTACCCAAACAAATCGCAGTTTATGGTTTGCCGCAAGATCAGCGTAGCGTAACCAGAGGTCTTTATTTTTCTTTCCTCCTTTGAAGTTGGTGGCGATCCAGTTTTTTAGCCAGCCTTCGTTAACTGCCTTTACAATATATTGACTGTCGGAATAGACTACAATATTCAGGGATTCTCTTTTTAATGCTTCGAGGCCGGCAATAACTGCCATCAACTCCATGCGATTATTGGTGGTCTTGCGATACCCGCCTGATAATTCTTTACTATGGGCTCCCCATTTGAGAATGGTTCCATAACCACCTGGGCCAGGATTGCCGCGGGAAGCACCATCTGTATACATTATTAATTCCTTTGCTGTTGAACTCATCTGATTTTTGGTTTCTTAACGCAGGTAAACATATCGTTTCAATATGGTACAGGAAGAATTTAAAAAGAGATGGTCTATCGGGATAATTCTTGCTTTCGCTATTTGTTCATCATCCAGTTTGAAATATTTTCGGATGATCTTGTATTTATCCTTATTTACTATTCTTCCAATCTCAATTTCCACCCTGTTCCTTGTTGAACTCGCCAATCCTTTCTTTATCATTTCAGAACAATACATGCTGTCATCCGTATTCAACCGGAATGCCATATCGAAAGGAGTTTTTTTCTCGTATTGTTGGTTTAGATAACTGATAAACTCATTTATTTCTGATTCTGATAAATTATATCGACCGATTGCAAATCCCAGGTTATTCTTTGGATTGTAAAAACTATCCAGCGATTCCTTTCTCACTTTATCGTGTATATGTTTGAAATCGGGTTCAATATGGTAAACATAAACTTCATTATTTTCTATTACAGCAATACCTCCATGCGAATAGGTTTTGTCTGTAGCCGACATATCTCGAACCTGTTCGCTTGCATAATCATTACCTGTACGCAAGACAAGATCCCCGGTGCGGATCAATTGCTTTGCTTCCTGGATAAAAGATAAGTTCAAAGCTGCTGTATCCACTTTATTGCTGTTATCAACAGCCTGTATTTCGGAACAATTCCAGTTAAGCAAACAAAGGAGAATGAAATTCCAGGTTAAATTCACTTTCTTCATGTTCAGGCCTCAAAATTGAAGATTAAAGATAAAAAAAATCGACCCACCGGTTAATCGGGGGGTCGATATATAGAAGGCAAATGATTATTTGCTAACAAATTGCATTTGATCCACGCCAATCATATCTGAATTGGCGCCGCCAGGTCCGGCATTGGTAACATAATAGCGGAACGCAAATCGTGCATTTACAACGGTTGCTCCGAGACCGGAAATAGTAACGGTATATTTTGTCCATGTTATAGGATAACCTGTAGATGACATGGCTGCATTAACATCGAGAAGTAATGATGTAAAGTCTCCCACTGATTCAGCTGTGTTTCCAACATTTGCGGCGCCAGTTGTATAGTTCGCCCTTACCTGCATGCGGTCGATGAAGTTGCCTGCAGTTCTTGTATAAAAACTGAGTACATCTCCGTTCTTAACAACCATTGGCCGGGTGATCAGCCATGCACTTAGTGTAGAAGCACCTGAGCCGGCAGAAAGATCACAGCTTACAAATTCATTTGGTGAGTAAACAGCAGAATAAGCAGGGAAGCCCACAAAATCGGTTATCCAGGCTAGTTTGCTTCCGCTTTCATATAATCCCTGTCTCCATGAATTGGGTCCAATGGGATTACTATTGTTAACGATCACCCAACCGGCTTTTCCTAAGTTTCCTACCGAATCAAACTCCTCTACAAAAGATTTTGGAGGAGGTGCCGGAGGGGGAACTGTTGTATCCGGCGTCACTTCCTTTTCACAGGAGAGTACAAAAATGAAAATTGAAAGGATGCTAATTATTAAGAGTAATTTTTTGTACATGGATCTGTTTTTTTAGATCGTCGAATTATTTTTTACTTACGTAGGCAACACTATCAATACCAACCCCGGAACCATTCCCGTTGGATCCACCATCAAGCGTATAATAACGGAAAGCAAAACGTCCAATTTGCGGTTTGACAAATCCATCCACGTTTACTTCGAATCTTGTCCATGTCGCCGGAAAGGATCCTGTTTCATAAAGTGACTTGTTTGAATGCGCCCAGGGATATTCGAAATAATCAATGGAAGCGTCGTATCGGGGAGGTGTGATGCTTAATACGAGATCGAAATCACCATGATCAACTGCAGGCGAATAGCTGCTTGAACGGGGATCAGTTGCTACGCCCACAAACGTTCCGTCATTTTTTCTATTCAAACATACTTCCAGGTTATTGCCATAGTCAGTTGAATCGCCTGCAACAAATGCGTTTGGAAGAAGCCAGGTTCGGGTATAGAAAATGATCTTGTCACCATTCTTCATCAATATTTTTGGAGAGACCAGCCAATTGCTGATCACATTTGCAGCACCTGAAGTGGAAAGATAGTCGGTTGCTAAAAAGCCAGCGTATGTTCCTTTTGAAGAAAAGGGAGCGAAAAAGGGAACCGGCGCTCCTCCCTGGGTCCAAACGCTGCTTCCTTTTGGACTACTGTTATTGATCGGTACCCAACCTCTATGAAAAGCATTCGCAGCAGTATCAAATTCTTCGACAAAGGAAACATCGGGTGGTGGCGGGGGAGTGGTCGTGGCCGGATCATCTTTTTTACAAGCGAGAAAACCGAGTAAAAACACCGAGGCACACAGAAGCAACTTACTCTGAGTAGAATTTCCCATAATACGCTTAGTTAGTTTGGTTATAGCATAGTGAAAATAACCAATTTTGATATATCGGCAAAACTTCAGTTGAACGCTTTAATTGTAATGACATAAATAGGCCTGGAAGCCTTTGCCAGACTAAGTTTCAGCGCGATTTTTTCAGCTTATAAATCACTCGGAAATTCGGTAGTTAAACGCGTTTTTTATACCTGGATCACACCGGTTCTAAAAGCTGGTATAATCGGATTGTTATCCGCGGCATGTATCGCCTCTGAGATGAGTTTCCGGGTATCTTTCGGGTCTATAATATCATCAACCCAAAGCCTGGCGGCTGCATAGTATGGACTGGTTTGCGCAGCATACCTTCCGCTGATTTGACTCAGCAATTTTGCTTCTTCTTCGGGACTTACTTCCTTACCCTTTGCCTTCATACCAGCCACCTGGATCTGCAAAAGGGTCTTTGCTGCCTGGTCCCCACCCATCACGGCAATCTTTGCACTGGGCCATGCATAAATAAAACGAGGATCATAAGCTTTACCACACATTGCATAATTTCCTGCGCCGTATGAATTACCGATGACAATGGTGATTTTCGGTACAACGGAATTTGCTACTGCATTGACCATTTTTGCACCATCCTTGATTATCCCTGCCTGTTCGCTTCTTGTGCCAACCATAAACCCAGTAACATCCTGCAGAAATACCAATGGAATTTTCTTTTGATTGCAATTCATGATAAACCTCGCCGCCTTATCGGAACTATCATTATAGAGTACGCCACCCATTTGCATTTCTCCTTTGCGCGTCTTCACAATCTTTCTTTGATTCGCGACAATGCCCACTGCCCATCCTTCGATTCTTGCATAGCCGCAAAGAATTGTCTTTCCATATTCTTCTTTGTATTGTTCAAACGAAGAATCATCCACAATCCTTTCAATGATATCAAGCATATCATAAGGCTTGCCATCAAAAGGAAATATGCCGTAGATCTCATCCATATTCTTTTTGGGAGGAAGGGGATTTTGATAATCGAAACCCGCTTTTTGTTTTTCACCCAACATGGAAAACATGCGCTTAATATGATCCATGCATTCATGTTCGGTATTGAATTTATAATCAGCAATACCCGAAATTGATGTATGCATGTCGGCACCGCCGAGACTTTCTGTTTCTGCATCTTCCCCGATTGCTGCTTTCACCAAATAAGGACCCGCAAGATAGATTGAGGCTCCTTCGACCATCAGCGTTTCATCGCTCATAAGCGGTAAATATGCACCGCCCGCCACGCATGCTCCCATCACTGCTGCGATCTGGGGTATGCCCATAGCACTCATTCTTGCATTATTTCGAAATATTCTTCCGAAATGTTCTTTATCGGGGAAGATCTCATCCTGCATTGGAAGAAATACACCAGCACTATCAACGAGGTAAACTATAGGGAGCTGGTTCTCCATCGCGATCTCCTGTAACCGAAGATTCTTTTTACCAGTGATGGGAAACCATGCGCCTGCTTTAACAGTTTGATCATTTGCCACGATCACCGACTGTCTTCCACTGATATAACCAACACCTGCAACTGTTCCACCGGCAGGACATCCTCCATACTCTTCATACATATCATATCCGGCAAATATTCCGATCTCGACAAATGGTTTTTCCTTATCGCGCAGGTATTCTATCCTTTCCCTTGCTGTAAGCTTTTTCTTTTCATGTTGTTTTTCGATCGCCTTCTTACCACCACCCAACGCAATCTTTCCCGCCTTTTGACGCATTTCGCTTAGCGCCTTTTTCATTTGGTCTTCGTTCTTATTGAAATCAGGATTCATGAGGTGAATGGTGAATGGTGAATGGTCAATGGTGAGTGGTCAATGATGGAAATTGAATAGCTCATAAGGGATAAAAATAGTAAATCTTTGGAAAGCGCTAAATTCATAGTTACTATTCACCATTCACCATTGACCATTCACTAATTCATGTCAAAGAACAGGAAAGGCTGGATCATTCTAATTGTAATGACTATCGGAATAAAAGTCTTTTCACTTTTCCCCGAAGCCGTAGAGAAATATTATTCCGATGGGATTTATCCGGTGATCTCTTCCGTTCAAAGAATCCTGCTCGGTTGGATACCCTTCAGTGTTGGCGACATCTTTTACGCGCTGGTCATAATTTACTTTCTTCGCAGGTTGATCGTACTTATCAGGCTTCTTATCAAAAAACAAACTACAAAAGCCTATTGGATGGGAGGATTGCGGCGTCTGGGTTTTATTACATTGTTGGTTTATGTTTCATTTAATTTTTTATGGGGGTTGAATTATAACCGCGTCGGCATCGCGAAGCATGTTGGTTTGAAACCGGAAAAAATTGATCGCGAGAATTTGATTGGATTGATGCAACAATTGATCAGGAAAGTGAATGGATTGGATTCGATGGCACATTTGAACAGGGAAAAATTAGGAAGTAAGAGACATTTATTCCGGGAAGCAGATCTGGCGTATGAAAATCTTCATTCAATCCAACCGATCTTCAAATACAATTTTCGTTCGGTTAAACCTTCATTGTTCAGTTACCTCGGGAATTATTTAGGTTATACAGGTTATTACAATCCATTCTCCGGCGAAGCACAGGTCAATACGACGGTACCTTTGTTTGTACAACCATTTACAGTTTGCCATGAGATAGGTCACCAGTTAGGTTATGCGAAAGAGAATGAAGCCAATTTCGCAGGCTTTCTTTCCGCAAGGTGTTCAGATGATCCCGCGGTACAGTATTCTGTTTACTTTGATCTCTACGCCTATGCCCGCATTTTTCTGTATGCACAGGATTCGCTCCAATTAAAAGTTTTGGACAGCACATTGAGGCCCGGCGTTCGAAAGGATTTCCGTGACCTGAGAGAATTCTTACGCAAACATGAAAACCCTATTGAAAGAGTAATCGACAAGTTATATTCTCAATATCTCAAAGCAAACGAACAACCTTCAGGAAAAGTGAGTTATAGCGAAGTGATTGTTTGGCTGGTTGCTTATTATAAGAAGCACGGGGGTATTTAGAGGGTTGACAGGGTTGATAAGGTTGATAAGGTTGACAGGGTTGACAACGTTGACAATGTATTAAGTCGGCTTGCTTTCCTTGTCAACCTTATCAACCCTGTCAACCTTATCAACCTAGAATTTATTCTTCCACATCATCGACTCCACCGGCTTATCAGGTTGTCCACGATATTTTGCATCCTTCTTCTCGTTATACTTTACTTCAATCGTTCCTTCAACAGGGAAATAGATCAATTGACCGATAGGCATGCCATGATAAACTTTTACAGGTTGCTTGACGGAGATCTCAAGGGTCCAGTGCCCGCAAAAGCCCACGTCTCCTTTACCTGCAGTCGCATGGATATCGATACCTAAACGTCCCGTTGATGATTTCCCTTCAAGAAAGGGTACATGTGCATGGGTTTCGGTGTATTCCTGCGTAACGCCGAGGTAGAAGATATGCGGGTAAAGCACAAATCCTTCATCTGGTATTTCGAAATATTCTATTTCGTTGTGTTTTTTAGCGTCCAGGATATGTTCGCGGTAGGTTGCGAGCGATTTACCCAGATGCACGTCATATGAGTTGCTTCCCAGGCATTCACGTTGGTACGGTTCGATCTTAATGGTGCCTTTTTCTATTTCTTCAAGGATGCGTCTGTCTGTGAGAATCATTTTTTCAATTCGATTTAATACACTCAATTTGTGGCTGGCAAAATAATTGCGATTTTTTGAAACATGCCTTTATTTTATCAACATATTATAGACGAAAATTGCAAGCTGGCAATCTGGAGAATCGAAGAGTCTGAAAGCTTTTTTTTGAAGAAAGTTCCGCTGAAAAGGGATGTTTCTCACCCTTATAAACGCTTGCAACACCTTGCGGGTCGATATCTTCTTCCCACACTCTATAAAGATTTTCCACTGGAAGAGATCCAGATCGCGGATACCCGGAAACCATTTTTGCCAGATGAGAAATATCATTTCTCAATCTCTCATTGTGGAAATTATGCCGCGGCGATAGCGAGTCCAAAGTACAGGGTTGGAGTTGATATTGAATTCGAAACACCGCGCATGCATGCGATATCCAAAAAATTTCTGCATCCCGACGAACACAATTATTTAAAACAATGGGAGCCCATGACCCAAATGTATCTGCAATTGCTCACATTGGTTTGGTCTGGAAAAGAATCAATTTATAAATGGCATGGAGATGGCGGACTTGATTTCAGCGAGCATATGGTACTGAATGGTCCCATTTCAACCGGCCCTGATGAATTTATTGAGATTCCTTTCCAATTTAGTAAGAACTCGAGGTTTACACTCGGTGTGAATGGAAAGATATTTAATCCGTTGGTGTTGGCGTGGGTCGCGACGAAACCGATTTGAACAGCAGAACAGCAGAACAGAAGAACAGATGAACAGCGGAACAGCAGAACAGAAGAACAGAAGAACAGATGAACAGCGGAACAGAGGAACAGCAGAACAGAAGAACAGAAGAACAGCAGAACGGCAGAACAGCAGAACAGAGGAACCGCGGAACAATAGAACAGCGGAACAGTAGATTGGAAGAACGCGAAAACCTCCATCATTATGTACCTGGCGCAAGCCTTTCCGACGGACAGTATCAGCGTCTAACGAAATCGGAACAGCAGTCGGAAGCGCTTGTGCCCGCGACATCGGCAATTTCAATGCGCCATATCATCATCTCCGGGGCCTTCAAGTAGTGGAATGTCACCTATAGATGTTCCTGCAATTCCTTTTATCGATCCATACATTCCGGAAGTGCTGCGCAATACCATATCAAGTTGTCTCTCTCGCTCTTTCCAAATCTTTTCCATTTGAATCTTTTCTTTTGTAATGCTATTTCTCAATGAAACAAACCCTTCTACGATTGCTTCTATATGTTGACGAAATTCAGTGCTGGTAAGAAAATCATATAACAATTGCATTTTATCTCCACGATTTTCCTGGTTCTTTTGCGCTTCATATACCTTGATCAGCCCTTCTCTCAATGCAGAAGACAAGCCAATCACTTCCTTGAATGAGCAGATCCAGATTCCATCCTTTATTCCAAAGCGATCCATATCCCTTGGATAGGCTTGTGTGACGAGAATGGCGACATCTGCCTTCTTTGTACGCATATCATTGCGCAATTTCTCCACCCAATTATTCGCCCAGTTCTTTGCCCGCTTGCTTTCGTAAATGATCCGTCCGCAATCCTTGCCGAGACCATTGCGGATCGTTTGAACACAATCTGCGCCTTCTGATCCTTTACTAACTTCTTCAATGAGGTCGTATGGAAATTGTTCCTGAAGAATCTCTTCCAATAATAATTCCTGTGCTTCCCCTTGTAATTGCATCGATCCCTGTTCCACTTTCCGACGCATTTCTTCAACCAGTTTTTTCTGGTCTTCTATCTGCTTTTCTAATTCGCGCATTCGTAACTGGTACTCGGTTTCTTTATTAGCAACCTTTTGTTCCTCGATCTGGCGAATTTCTTCGGAGAGTTTTGTCCGTTCTTCCTGCAATCTTCTTTGTACGGAGATCTCAAGTTCTTCTTCTTTATTTTTTAGTTCCTGTTCTTTTTGAAGAAATTCGAGTTCCTTTTGCCTTGCATTTTTCAATTTTTCTTCCGCATCGCGATTATTTTGCTTCAACATCTTCACTTCATTTTCGAAGTCTGCTGAAATTGATCTTCTAAGATTCTGCTCGATGGAGAGCTGCAATTCCTTTTCCCTTTGTTGAAATTCCTTAGTCTTCTTCAACAATTCTTCTTCTTTCTCTTTTTTGAAATTCGCCATCTGCGCTCGCAATTCAATCTTATCCGCCTCCAATTTCTGCTTGTATTCTTCTGAAAACGAATCCTCAATCGCAAATTCATTCCCACAATTAGGACACTTTATAGGTGATGCCATGGTTTTTTGGTTGATCGGTTGTCCCGAAACTTCGGGAGGTTGATTGGTTGATTGGTTTACTAGTTGATTGGGTAAGCAATTTACGTGTTCTTACCTAGTCAACCAATCAACCAATAACCAATCACCCAACCACCCGAGGCTCAGCCTTACTGTACATTGACCTAACAATAAAGTACATACCGATATCCGCCAGCATTTTCAATACCAGGAAGATCGTGGATGGTGTCCATCCGAGAAAAGCGGGAGCGAGTATGGTGAGATGCATGGGGACTATTCTCAAATAGGGCATGAAGAAGAGTTTCCCGTAGTTAATGCTTTGAAATTTTTGTAGTCGTTTATTTCGGATAAAAGAGATGATGAGTTCAAAGCAAATCGCTGCCCAGGTGATCAGCAAAAAGACAAAGTCGATATGATCTTTGAATCGGGTAAGCAGAAAAACCGCATACACTACATGAAAGAACTGGAAATGAAACAGGAAGAAAAATGCCGTACAACCGGGTGATTTCTCACCGCCTTTGACTTTTACATCGGGAATTTTGCCCTCGCCAAAATCCGGGTTTTTTAAGGTCAGCAAATCCAGGAAATTGAAGATTCCCAGCATCACACTTTGTATCCAGTATGCCCATACGATAGTTGAAAATCCTTCAGGGTGTTCTTTGAAATAGTAAATGCAATAGACGTTTACCAGCAGGAGGATCCAGAAAGAAGGATCAGCTAAGATTCGTTTAGGCAAAGGGGTTTTGTTTAAAGTATAAAGTTATTGGTTTGGGCCCGATTCACAGTGGACTTAAGTCCAGGTTATTATTTCCTGATAATTTTTAAAAACACATTGCGATGATTAGTTTTTTTGGGCAGTATGATGTTCGTCAAATAATCGGACATAAGTCCTAAGTCGTAAATTGTAAACCTTATCATAACCTTATCTTTAACCCCGATGAAGTATTCGGTCCGGAATATTATAATTGCTTATGTCGCAGTGATCGCAGGGATACTTTTGATCCTTTATATAACTTTCAATACCCTCAGTTCGCAGGAGAAAACCCAGGTTGACATCAGCAATGCGAGAGAGGTACTTCAGGCTCTTGGCCCGACGCTTACAAACATGCAATTACTTGAAACAACCCGCGACGGATACCGGCACCATCCAGATACCGTTCACCTTGGTTATTTTGAAAGGATACTGGGGGACATGCGACTTGACCTGAAAAGGATACAAGCGCTTAAAGCAAATAAAAGCGAAAAGGCAGAATCATACCAGAAATTGGAAACTTACCTGTCATCAATGATTGATACATCTGAAAAACTTTTAGTTGGCATGAGGGCAAAGCCTGGTCCTCCTCCCAGCATGAATGCTGTAGGATATATCGATCGATTCAGACAGGTTTCGGACAAACTTGAGGACGAAAACCGGGAAATACTAAATAGGTCTTACAGTAATAGCATCGATCAGAACAGAAGGATGTTTGCTTATGTATCAAGCCTCGTCGGCATGTTGATTCTTTTGTTAATACTGACTTGCGTTTTGATCATGAGGGATATCAATATTTTAAAAACAACAGAAGCACAATTAAAAAAATTCAATGAACGTCTTGAGACGCAGGTAGTGAATAAGACCGCGGAGATAAGAAAGAGCGAGGAGAGGTATCGGGCAGTAATTGAACAAGCATCGGATGCTATTATGGTGACGGACCCAAAGGGAAAGTTCATAGATGTCAATACGGCGATGTGTAAACAATTTGGGTACACGAGGGAAGAGTTTTTAAATCTGAATATTACAAATCTTATTGATCCGGAACAGTTGAAAACTGATCCAATTCGGTTTGACCTGATGGAAAATGGTGTGCAGTTTACGAGAGAAAGAAGGATGATTCGTAAAAACGGAACTGTGGTAGAAGTTGAAGCTAACGTCAAAAAAATTGCTGATGGAAGGATAATGGCGATTGCCAGAGATATATCCGAAAGAAAAAGAACTGACGAACTTATTCGTCGTGAAAAAACCTTATCTGACTCGATCATCAACAGCCTTCCCGGAATTTTTTACCTGCAAACCATGGAAGGTAAATACCTGCGTTGGAATAAGGAATTTGAAACAATATCAGAATATAGCAATGAAGAGATCCCGTCACTGACTCCCTTTGATTTTTTTGAGGGACAGGATAGGAAAGCTTTAGAAGAAACCATCGAAAAAGTATTCAAAGACGGATCAGCACAGGTTGAAGCGGTGGTAGTGACGAGATCTGGTAAACGAATCCCTTATTTTTTAACTGGACAGCTCATTGAATATGAAGGAAGGCCCTGCCTGATCGGTACCGGCATCGATATCACTGGTCGCAAGGAACTGGAGGAAGCAATACTGAAACAGGAAGTGCAGGCACAAAAGATGATCATTCGCGCCGTATTGCAGGCTGAAGAGAGAGAAAGGAATACTATTGGCCAGGAATTGCATGACAACGTAAACCAGATTCTGGCCAGTGCTAAACTTTACCTGAGTATGGCTGAAACAGACGAAGAACTTCGGGAAACGCTGATCAAAAATTCTTTGAAATATATTGAAGACGCGATCCAGGAGATCCGTTCATTAAGCAAGAGCCAGGTTACACCGCTTAAGATCATCAATTTGCAGGAACTCGTCGAAGATTTATTAAATGAGTTCGATCAAAAAGCTTCGATACGTACAGATTTCAATTATAATGTTTCCGATAGCGTTGTGGTGGACGAAGATTTGAAATTGAATATTTACCGGGTTATCCAGGAACAACTCAATAATGTATTGAAACATGCATCGGCGGAAAAAGTATCGGTTAGTGTTGAAGGAATTAATGGCTGGCTAAAAGTGAAGATTGAGGATGATGGCAAAGGATTTTCATTGGATAAAAGAAGAAACGGTATCGGCATTGCAAACATGACGAACCGTGTTGAATCATACAACGGCGAAATAAGAATCAACACGAGTCCGGGGAAAGGATGTGTGGTTGATGTGAAGATCCCGGTGTAAGAAGCTATGAGCCTTGAGCTGCGAGCTACGAGCTCAAGGCAAATGGCTCGAAGCTCGTAGCTCAGGGCTCGAGGCTCATTTTACAAGGTGCTTATCATACCCCAACTCAATCAATCTCTCATACGCTTTCCAAACTTCTTCGGGGATTTCCTGGTAAATCTGAAAGCCTTTTTCGGGATAGAGCTTGATTCGTTGTAGATCACCGGCCATAATGTTTATTACTCTTTCGACTGGGATATCATCCGTAGGATAGTTTTCAAAACTAATCTGAGGGGAAGTGACGATCAGTTTTTTATCGGGCCAATATCTTTTGAAGGTGGCAAAGCTTCTTCGTTCCATATAAGGTTTCTGTACCACGATGAATTTCTGCGGGTCAAGATTGTTTGCTTTCAAAAGTTGTTGAGTGAATAAAATATTCTCGCCTGTATTGGTGGATTTGTTTTCTATCAGGATTGCTTCTTTAGATACACCCATCTGCATTGCTATTGCCGCAAATTGATCGGCTTCGGTTTCCGTCCACATGTCTTTGGTAAGATTGCCCAATCCACCAGAAAGAACCAACAATGGCGCCCAACCTTCAAGCCATAATTGCGCGCCGCGCTCGGCTACACGATAATCATGACTTCCTAACACAAGAATGCAATCGGATTTCTCCAATAGCTGATGCATGTGATGATAAGTTCCAGAGAAGCTTGGATAACTGCAGAACTTCTAGCGTTAACATTTACGATTTACAATTTACAATTTACGATTTACGATTTCTTTGCTCTGCGTCCTTCCCCTTTGAACCTTGTCATTTCGAGCCCGGTCAATAAAAATCCCTCCGTATATAGGGAAAGTAGGGCGAGAAATCTGCACAATTGGAGACCCTGTGTTATTTCGAAATGAAGCAGAACCGCCGATTGCGCAGATTTCTCCCCCGCTTTCATTTCATGTAAACTAACTTCATTAAGCGGGGTCGAAATGACAAGGTTCAAAGGGGAAGGACGCAGAGAAATTGTATGATTAACTAAAAAATTTTAAATGTCACGATCTATCTCCTTCAGATTCCAACCAAATAACTTTTTGAACAGGTTTATGTTCTTTACCGATAATATCCCGATACAAATCCGGTCTCCGCGCATTGATATAGCGATATCCACCAGCCTGTTTGAGTTTTTCCGGATTGATCGTGGCACTAACAAAATCATCTCCCAATACCCGGCACTCTGCAATGATATCTCCAAATGGATCAATGATCATTGAACATCCATTTTTCAATTGATCATCATCCATCCCAATTGGGTTTGAAAATACCAGGTAGATGGCGTTATCATAAGCTCGTGCAGGCAACCATTTCATCAGCCAGTCTCTTCCCTTCATTCCATCAAATTCAATTCTCAATGAAGTTGGATCAGTTTCCCTGTTCTTCCACAATTCAGGATCGACAAAACCTGCACCGGGTCTTGTCGAAGGTGTACACATGGTTACATGCGGCATGAAGATAATATCGGCGCCGAGTAATTTTGTCGCCCTAACGTTTTCAATAATATTATTGTCGTAGCAGATCAGGATGCCGGCTTTCCATCCATGCAAATCAAAAACACAATATTCATTTCCCGGGAGAATATTAGGATTGATGAAGGGATGCAGTTTTCTGAATTTTGCAAGAAGTCCAGTTTTATCTACGCATACATAAGCTTTGAAAATACTATTCGCTTTATCTTTTTCAAATAGACCAGCAAGAATGGTTATATCATACTTCGATGCTATTTCTTTCAATCTTCCAACAGTTTCGCCTTCAGGAATAAATTCGGCAACATCCAGCAATTGTTCCCTGGATAATTTCCGGGCAAAGCTATAACCACTGATAGAACACTCATGGAATGCAATTATGGAAGAACCCTGCAGCGCTGCTTTTTTGGAAAGATGATCGATTACGGAAAGATTATAAGCTTTATCTCCGCTTCGATGTTCAAACTGGGCAGTTGATAGCTTAAGGTTTTTCATTTGGCAATTTTTAGGTTCATTGACTCAAAACCTTTTGGTAAATTTATGAAGGATGGCACAAGCGCTTCCGACTAATTTGACATAGAAAGAATTAATGAAGTCAAGCGTCCGAAAGGCTTGCGCCAGATACAAAAATAAACCATCATGAAACCAGGTTTAAAAGACTTAATTAAGCGGTACAGACCCGGATGGAGCCTGGAACAAGAATTTTATACCGATCAGGATTTGTTTGATCAGGAATGGGAGTTGATTTGGAAAAAATACTGGCTCTTTGCCGGAACGCTTGCCGATATTCCAAGGGCGGGTGATTATTTTATTTATACCGCACAGAACGATTCCATAATTATTATCAGGGGGAGTAAGGGCGAAGTATTTGCTCATTATAACACCTGCCGTCACAGGGGCTCATTGATCTGTTTGGAGGAAAGAGGAAATTCACCCAAACTGATCTGTCCTTATCATCAATGGGTTTATGATAAGGATGGAACATTGCTGAAGGCCCGGTTAATGCCAGACGATTTCGATCGTTCGGAATTTGGATTACATCCGGTTCATGTTCAGGTTGCAGATGGCTTTATTTTTATTTCACTTGCAGAGCGCCCACCTGATTTTTCAAAAGTGTTGAAGGATTATGCTCCATTTCTGGCTCCATATAGAATTGAGAAAGCAAAATGCGCATATCGCAAGAGATATGTTCTTCGCACCAACTGGAAACTTATCGCGGAAAATTTCAGGGAATGTTATCATTGCGGTCCGGCACATCCTGAATATTGCAATGCGGTGATCGGTGCAAATATGAAGGAATCTTCTGAAGAAGAGTTGGCGGTAAGAAAAGTTGAATGGAAGAAAAAAGGCCTTGAAGTAGAGACCGTCGATTTTGAAAAAGATAGTTATCATTTTGCGATTCGGTATCCACTACGCCCCGGTGTACAAAGCTATAGTCTCGATGGAAAAGCGGTTGCCCGACCAATGGGAGATCATAAAGATTATGACGCCGGTGTATTAGGCCTGGTCGTTTATCCGAATTTCTGGATGGATGCAGTTAGTGATTATATGTGGACGATGAGATTGACCGCCATCAGTCCTTCACAAACTGCTATAGATCTTTCCTGGTTAGTAGATCGCGAAGCAGTTGAAGGCGTGGACTACAATCTAGATCGCCTGACAGAATTTTGGAAGATCACTGGTGAACAGGATTGGGAACTTTGCGAGAACAATTTCCGCGGAATCGAATCCAGCCACTACAAGCCGGGTCCCTATGCTCCGGTTGAACAGGATGTGGTGAGGTTTGTGGATTGGTATGTCTCTAATTTAGTTTAATTGTTGGATTGTTGAATGGTTTGATTGTTGGATTCATTCCGGGATTCGATCACAACAATTAAAAAATTAGGTCATGTACCAACTTGTAACCCCAACCATCTAACAATCAAACCATCTAACCATCATGTTTTCTCTTCATTAAAAGCAAAATCAATAATCCAACCACAGCGATAATGCCTGCATTCAGGAAATAAATTTCACCAACCCGCATATTAATTTTCAGAAGATAGCCACCCCAAAGATTGCCAAGTATTGCGCCCACTCCATAGTATGCTGCGGTTAATAGTGATTGGCCAGTTGCTCTCCATTCAATAGCAACCAGCTTATTCACATACTCTACGCAAACAACCCAGAATAGTGACCAGGATATGCCATGCAATAATTCAATAGCGATAGCAGCTTTTGGGTTATTGACAAGGCTATATAGTAAAAGTCTGAATACCGTGGTGAATACAGTTATTAGTAATGTTGTTTTTATTCCAAGCCTGAGTATGATCCTTGCTGATAAGTAGAACAATGGCAATTCGCAGAGTCCTTGCAGGGACAGTCCAAATCCAACAAGTTGAGAAGAGCCTCCAATTTCTTTGATGTAGATCGAATAGAAATACCAGATCGTGCTTGCACCGGCAGAGACCAATGCCACTGCAAGCAAAAGAAACAGTAATGTTTTATTTGCCAAAACCTGCCTGATATTTTTATAAGATTGTTCGGCTTTTCCAATTGGTTTTTCCTTGTCCCGTTCTAAAGTAATCGAAACTAAAAAAGTCAGGAACAGACTAACAGAAGAAATGATAAAAATTACAGACGTGTCAATTTTATCAATGAAATATCCGGTAATGATTCCTGTGAATGCCCAACCTGCTGCGCCAGCAATCCGAAGTGTACCATAAGAAAATTTTGGATCCTTTTGTACAAGTCTTAATGACAGGCTGTCCAACAGCGGTTGAATCGTATTATAAAACACCGACATAAGCGCGGTAAGGAGTAACAAATAAATGAATCCGCCATCAATCAGGTAAAACAGAAAACTAATGGACGCAAGTATGGAAGAGAAGACCAGGCATTTCTTATAACCCAATCGATCCGCCAATAATCCATAAACCGGTTGTACAAGGAACATCATGAATGGAGTAACACTCATCAGGATACCGATCTCAATTCCCGACATTCCCTTTTGCTTGAAATGATCCGCAAGTATTGGCAGCCAGGCTGCGGTACTACAGAAGGCGAGGAAATATAGAATGCGGAGGCGGGTGGCTTCAGATTTCATTCAGGAGTTAAAGATACTTGAACAGAGGAACAGAAGAACGGAAGAACAGAGGCACAAGCACCGTCCGAACGAGTTGAACAGACGAACTGATGATTCAGTTGAACGTTGAACGAGATTGTCCGTCGGAAAGGCTTGCGCCAGGTGCGAGAGGGGTAAGGTTCATTTCAGTTTCCCGGCGGCGCCTTCATCAATCACAATCCATCCATTATTATGTTCTTTCATAATACTCGCAGGCATTTTCGGGTCGATGGGCCCTTCAACTATGGCTTTGATCACAGCAGCTTTTTTTGAACCATTTGCAATAAGCATCGCTTTTTTTGATTCTGTGAGATGCCTTAATCCAAGTGTAATTCCTTTTTTGAGTGCGGTTGTTGATTTGAAGTATTTCTGTCCGACTGACTGTGTAGTTTCATCCAGGTCGATTACATGAGAATAAAGATCATATTGAACTCCGGGTTCATTGAAACCGATATGACCATTCATCCCGACACCGACGACTATCAGGTCGAGTCCTTTCTTCGCCTTGATCACTTCATCCATGATCCGGCATTCCCTTGCAAGATCATCGGAAAGCGCGTTGAATAAATACACTTGCGAAGAATTCAGGTTGATATGATTCAGCAATTCGTTTCTTAGAAAATACTGGCAACTTCCTTCGTTATAGGGGGGAATACCGACCCATTCATCCAAACCGATGATCGTGCACTTGGAGAGGTCGATTTTTTTTTCCTTCAATTTTTTTGCAAGAAGCTGGTATGATAATCTTGGCGTATCACCGGCAGCCAAACAAATAACGGAATCTGGTTTTGATTTGAGCAACTTTAATATCTCGTCTGCAGTGTACTCAGATAAACTCTGGTAGTCGTTGAGGATTTTCAGATTCATTTTATTCATTGTTCAATGCTCAGCATTCCAATTACGTCTTCGAATTGCGGGCTTTTTCCCTCCCGTACATAAAATCCCGAAACAGCACTCGCAAAAATAAGCGCGGATTGCTGGTCAAGTTCCATCAATCTTGCCGCACAATATCCTGAATTGAAATTATCCCCGGCGCCAGTCGACAATTTTGGCTCTTTCACAAAAAAACTTTTGGCAGTAGAAGTTCCGCTGCTGCTTACCGCGAACGCTTCCTTTGGCGAATGAAGCAAGACTGTGTCGATATTCAATTTCTCAAATATTTTTTCTCCGATTGATGCAAGATCCTTCCCTGGCGTTTTTTTATATAGCACTTTATAGATGATCTGCGCTTCATTTCTGTTTAGACCGAGAACAAGTTTTGTAAACCGAGAGAACTCTTTTAAGAGGTCAATAGCTTCTTCAATAGATTGTTTATTTCTTTTTGAGCAATCCGAAAGGTCGAAAAAAGAAAGCTGTTTATTTCCGGGATTGATATAGCGCGGAAACACATCCTGTAGTAATCCTTTCCAAATATTGGTCGATGCATCTATTTCACTCCAATTAACAATGCTGATCAAATCGCATTCCTGGTAGATCCTGATCAGGGTATCTTCACCGATCCTTTCTTTTATACCTTCCCAACCATGCGCATTCAACTCATAAAAATCAGCGATCATGATCTTTCCATCCTTGAATTCATAAGCGGTAGACAGTCCAGGGTCGGCAAATGAATAAAGAATACTTTTTCTGGAGAGTTCATCAAAAATGGGGTGTATTCGCGGATATCCCATTGCACCGATCGCGCTAACCTGTACTCCAAGATTGGCAAGCGCATTTGACATGATCGGCATATTGCCTCCGAGCTTCGATAACTGTTCTTCGGATTCGAGACTGAAGCTCGAACCTTCCTTTTCTACAATATACTTTCCAAATTCTTTGATCCTGGTAAAAAAGCTATTGGATTTGTGGGTATGTTTTTGCCTGATTATCCTGGCAATTGTATCAATAAAGCCATCAAACCCGGTGGTTGCTTTCTTCGAACTGAGTACTGCCGACAAATGCGCTGGCGATTGGATCAATGCGGCAATATCCTTCGTTGAATTAACCTCTGTTTGATTATTCATTGTTTCCGAAGGTATCGAATTCGGCCAAAACAAGATTTCAACCGGATATTTGCTTCATTCAAAATTTTTTCCGGGTAGAAAACAACCTTCGATTTTTATTCTCCGTAAGAATCATTCTCCAAATTCCCTTAGTGTCTTTTGTTCCGTCAGGTCTCCACCCCTTGTTGATTTTATGCATGAAATCGGGAATATCTATTTATTCCTGAACAGTAATTATTAAACCTTCTAAAAATTGAAATCATGAAAACCAATTTCTGGAAGAATGGCATTCTTTTGCGCCGTCTTTCGAAAAATTCTCTGTGGATTTTAGGCTCTTTGATTCTGTTGGCGATGCAGGGGTGTAAAAAAGATGATCCCCGACCGCGGGTAAGAGATCTAGACCTGGAACTTGTTACCGACAATCTTGTTTCACCGATCGGGCTTGTTGCCGTTCCGGATAATTCAAAACGTTTATTTGTGATCGATCAGATCGGAAAAGTTTGGATCATCGACAAGCATGGAAACAGGTTAGCCAATCCTTTCATTGATGTTAGTTCAATGCTGGTTCCACTTTCCCCCGGATATGATGAAAGAGGATTGTTAGGTCTCGCATTTCATCCAAATTATAAGCACAATGGACGTTTCTACATTTACTATACACTTCCGCCGAGAGCAGGCGGTCCGCGAACCGGAGTTAACTGGAATAACTTAAGCAGGATATCTGAATTTAAAGTTTCTGGTAATCCAGATGTCGGCGACCCGAACAGCGAGAGAATAATACTTCAGGTTGATGATCCGCAATCCAATCATAATGGTGGTACAATAGCTTTTGGGCCCGATGGATATCTCTATATAGCAATTGGAGATGGAGGTGCAGCCAATGATGTTGCACCCGGACATGTTACCGACTGGTATTTGCCTAATGCAGGCGGTAATGGACAGGACCTGGATTCAAATCTCTTTGGAAATATTCTGAGAATAGATGTGAATTCAGGTAATCCATATGGTATTCCCCGGGACAATCCATTTGTAAACAGGCCTGGATTAGATGAAACCTATGCATTCGGTTTCCGCAATCCTTTCCGTTTTTCATTCGACATGGGTGGATCAAGACAACTGTATGCTGGTGATGCGGGACAGGTGCTCTATGAGGAAGTTTCTATTGTAAGAAAAGGAGGTAACTATGGATGGAATGTTAAAGAAGGAACCCATTGCTTCAATGCTGCAAATAATATGGTGGAAATGGCAAGTTGTCCGGATTTTGATAATGAGGGTCGACGTCTCATCGATCCGATCATCGAACTGAATAACTGGCAGAATCCCGCGGGTGGTATCGCTACAACAGTGATTGGGGGAAATGTCTATCGTGGTAATGACATACACGGATTGCAGGGCGCTTATATATTTGGCACTTTCTCACAGACACCAACAACCGCAAATGGTGAACTCTTTGTAGCGGGTCCCCGTGCATTTGGACTATGGGATTTTGTTGAAGTACCCCTTAAAAGTTTTCCCAATGATCTTGGTCACTACCTTAAAGGTTTTGGACAGGATAATAAAGGAGAGATCTATCTCACCGTTTCCAGCATTCTTGGACCCAGTGGTTCAACGGGCAAGGTATATAAGCTTGTTGAAGCAGGACATGGAGGTTCTGGAGGTGACTAGTTCGGTTGATAAGGTTGACAGGGTTGACAGGGTTGACAGGGTTGACAGGGTTGATGAGTTGACAGATTAATAAAAAGCAACCAGTGACTTTCCTAATCAACTTTATCAACCATATTAACTTTGTCAACCTTGTCAACCTTGTCAACCCTGTCAACCCTTAGCGAGCGCAACTATATCCCTCACCTCCAAAACTTTCCTGGGATAACCGAGTCTCGCTGCATTAATCATTGCGAGTCCAAGTTCTTTTAACGTGCAGAAGAATTTTGGGAATAGCTTTCTTCCAATAGGATACATCCATTTAAAGTATCGGTATCCTTTAAGTGTTCTTTTTAATCCTTTGGTGGGATGCATATAGCCGGGACGAAATGCATATACTGCCCTGAATGGTAGCTTCATCAAATCATTTTCGGTTTTTCCCTTCACTCTTGCCCACATGGTTCTTCCTTTTTCCGTGCTATCAGTTCCTGAACCTGAGATATAACAAAAAACCATGTCGGGGTTTCTTTTGCTTAGTTTCTCTGCAAAATGCATGGTGAGCACGTAAGTTTTTTGATAGAATTCGGGTTCTTTCATTCCGATTGAAGATACTCCGAGGCAGAAAAAGCAAGCATTATAACCACTGAGTTGGTTTTCGATCGGACTGATATCAAAAAAATCTTTGTGAAGAATTTCTTTAAGCATTGGATGTGAAACATCACATGGCCTTCTGTTGATTACAAGCACAGATTCGACTCCGGGATCATTAAGGCATTCATGCAAAACGCCTTCTCCAACCATACCGGTTGAGCCGGTAATAATTGCCCTGATCTTTGGATTTCCTGGTATTGTCATGGTTGATCCCTGAAGTTACACTTTGTCAAGGATAATCAGTGGCTGGTGTAAATCCAGCAAACATGCGGAAATCCTTTTCTAATTTTGATAAAAATCAGGCACATGAAATCCTCAGGACTCATTTTGCTTGTGACAGGATTACTTACAGTCACCAATTCCTGTTCGCAGCAATCAAAATCATCTCAAAAAGAATTGGGAATATATGTTGGGGCAACGCCTTGCTTAAAGGGATCACAACCGGTATCCGGTATACCCCAGGATTCGGATTGTGAATTTATTAAGTGGAAACTTACCCTGTATGTAAACGATAAGAACGAACCTTCAAACTACAGGTTGGAATATGAGTATGGAATTAGTCAACCGAGCACTCAGGGGTTTAAGGATGGTAAGGTTGTGAGTGCAGAAGGAAGATGGCAAATTAGTAAAGGCTCCAATAAAAATCCTGCAGCAGTGGTTTATCAATTGGATCCCGATAAGTCGTTAGGATCGATTTCATTTATAAAACTAAGTGATGGCATTCTTCATTTGTTAGATAATGAAAAACGCCTGATGGTTGGAAATCCAGGCTATAGTTTCACATTGAATAAGGTAACTAATTGATATTTTATGAAAATTAAATTTCAATCCCTGATAATTCTTGCTGGAGTTTTTTGTTCTGTGAATACCATTGGGCAAACCTCCTCAAAGTATAATATCCCACCGAAAATCAAAACAGGACGTGAAATTCATAAGGGCCCTTCCGTCTATGGTATTTTCGAAGGACGTCCGCCTTGCAACGCAATAGAAAAACAAATGGGGCTTCCTGTTCGCCCCGAATGCACGAAAGTAAAATGGCGGATTACATTCTTTCGCGATCCAGTCACGAATGAACCGACAAGCTATGAATTACTTGGCGCCTTGTTGCCTCCAACGGGTAAATGGATATTAACTAAAGGAACTCCTTCCGATCCCAATGCGGAAGTCATTCATATGAATCCTGATGTACCGGGTAAGAGTTTTTATTTGCTCAAAGGAGACGAAAATGTTCTATTCGTCCTGGATGAGAAAAAAGAATTTAGAGTAGGAGGGACATACTTAAGTTATACATTAAATAGGGTAGAGCTAATTCCTGAAGACAAGAAATAGTTTTTGTCTTTTGCCCTTTGCCTCTTGCTTATTGCCTATTGCCTATTGCCAATTGCCTATTGCTTCTTGCCTCTCGGGATCTCCGCATAAACTTCTTTAGATGGATAATCCCAATCTGAGACCGTGAGCCAAATTGACCTTGAAAGCCCGACATCGGTTTTGGGCTTATTGGTTATTGGATCAAGTGGGTACCGGGCCTGGTATTTGACATCAATCCGGGTTTTTCCTTTCACGGTGAATTGCATGGCTTGAACGAACTCCCCATTATCTTGTCTTGCCAATAAATAGTGATTGCCTTTCGATAGCCTCATCCGAAATTTTTTAGGAACATCTTCAACAATTCCTT
Organism: uncultured Chitinophagaceae bacterium; assembly: GCA_963728145.1. Classification (GTDB taxonomy): domain Bacteria; phylum Bacteroidota; class Bacteroidia; order Chitinophagales; family Chitinophagaceae; genus CAVSJA01. The sequence goes on from CAVSJA010000003.1 coordinate 179,748, forward strand.
TGAAGATAACCTTCCTGTCTATAGAAATCTCTATGTTCGACGCTTTGTCGATTTCGGTTAAGTTTTCTACCCTGATTTGCGCAGATGGATTGTATAATAACCAGGCAAATAAAAGTGCTGCGCACACTCCCAATACAATTAGTGCAGCTTTCATGACTTAAGGTTTAATACTATGAATTTACTTTATTATTTCCAATCTTCAATTTTTCCATAATTTCTTTAGGTTCTATTCCGGTTCGCTTTTGCCAATATACTTTCTGTTTTAAGATAACGGAAGAGATCTTCTTCGCATATCAATACTGGTGAGAGGGTTTCATCCCAACAGTACCAAGGTTGCAAGTTTGTGTTACGGCTCGGCTCTCATGATGTCACTGAAATTATGTTAAGCGAAAGACCTATCGATGCCGTTTCTGTGGATATACCTCCTCAACTACGCTCTTTGCGAAGCAGATATGGCTAGTAGTGAGTCGGGAATGGTTTTACTTACTTTCTACTAAACTTTACTTATGCCAATCCTTCAAATCTTGCTGGTTATAATAGTAGTGGGAGTAGTTCTTTGGTTGATCAACCGTTATATTCCTATGCAGTCTTCGATCAAGACAATTCTTAATGTAGTGGTGATCATTATCCTGATCATCTGGTTGCTGAAGGTATTTGGGGTCTGGAATATGCGAGGGTCTGAAATTACTTCGAAGTAAATGCCTCAACAGTCCCTAAATTGGTTTCTCCGGTTTGCACGAATATAATTTGTGATCGGAAATATTGTAACATACGAAGGTTTTGTCAGGTAGAATTTCAATGCACCTGTAATCCTGTGTTATAAGCGTGAATCCAAGTATCCAGTTAGAAATCGTCTTTATTGATCACTTCAAGTTTGCCCACGCGGTCGAAGATAAGAGGGGGAAGTTTCAATTCCAGGAGCCTCTTTTGTATTTCAGAGACATGCGACTTATCAGACACTAATTTCGGAAGGTTTGTGTCAGGGTTCAATTTTTCAATAATATATTGGCGGCTTGAATTTGCTTATCTCCGCCTTTTAGTCTTCCGGTGAGTTGAAAGTGTAGCGGTATGGGATCCATTGCTGGGTTTGCGCCAAAGCTAGCTAAATCAAAAATCCTCCGCAAGGAGGATTTGCCAAATTTATAAAGTTGCTGGTTCCCTTACCGGTTGAGTCCAAACCCTTGCCTTATCGCGAAGCATAATTGGAATTCCGTCTTCTACCGGATAGATGTAGCCGCCTTCAGACACTATGTTCAGGCGGTCAGGAGATAGATTTACATTCATGCCCGTAATTGGACATTTTAGTAGCGGTAAAATGTTTAGCGGATCGTAAGGTTTCTTATAATGGTTATAAAAGAATTCACTCAGTTCATAACAGAATTCCGCATTCCGGTCACTCTTTCTTGAACTTAGATATAAGCTATCTGCATAATTAGCTGCGCCTGGGATCAATTTGGAAACTGCCGTCATCGCCAATACCGTTCCAACTTTTAACCGGTTTTTGAAGGAAACATATTTCAAATCATCCTTTAGTACACCGATACCGAGGATGCTATGAATTGAGTAGTCGAAATTCTTGAAGGCATCCATAAATAGTTGACGGTACTCATCCAAACTATAATAGCGTACGCACCAATGGTTGAAATCGTCCCAATAAGGCTGTTCCTGTTGAACCGGCCCACGCCTGTTTCTTAAACCGTTCAGATTTGGAAACTCAAGTTTGGTATATCCATCCTTTTCCAATACCCGGTTTATTTCATGCAACCCTTTAACCAATCTTTTTTTATGCACGTGCTGTATAACCGAAAAGCTCCATACCAGGTCAAATACATTGTCCTTAAAGGGAATTTCCTGGAGATCCGCTGCAACTACATAACCTTTGATATTCTCTTTCTTCATCAAACCCAGCGCCGCTTTGGCAAACTTTGGTTGTACATCAAGCCCGATCGGGATATAATTCTTTTTTGAACCAGCAACCAGCCATCTTCCCCAACCGCAGCCGATATCGAGCATCAGCGCATTTTCTTTCTTTGCCGGCTTTACAGGAAGTTCAAAAGTTGGGTAGGACTGAACTTTATCCAAATGCTTGTAATGCACGCCGTTAGTAGCGGCGATATGAAATTTGATAAATGCGTCCAGATCACTTGACTGTGGCTCTACTGCTGGTGTTTGTGACGACATACTAACTCGATTGATTTTTGTCTTATAGGGACTGACAAATGTAAAGGAAAATGGGCAGAGGGCAATGTGACGATGCCTTGCAGCATGCAATAAAAAATCGCTCCATTTCAATTCCTTTGAAAACTATTTTTGCCGTTGTAAATACAGGATACTACTATTGCAGTCACTAAGAAAGAAATCAGAAACCTATCATCCTCTGTAATTTAAAATACAAAACCAACATTTATGAAACCGAAAACCATCAACATTCTCTACTGGGTATTTACAATAATATTTGCGGCGCTCATGATATTTTCTTCTTATGGAAGTATTATTATGAATGAGGATGCAAAGAAGTTGATTCATGATCAACTTGGCTACCCGGAGTATTTTATTCCCTTTACAGGCTATGCCAAGCTGATTGGAGCAATTATTATTTTAATTCCCGGTCTAAAGACAATAAAAGAATGGGCTTATGCCGGTTTGTTTTTTGACCTTATCGCCGCTGTCTATTCCGGCATTGCACTTTCCGGAACTGTTGATCCAATGATGAGTTTCATGTTGATCTGGTTTATACCAGGCATTTTGTCTTATTATTTCTGGAAGAAGAAAATGAGACTTGTTCCAACTCGTGCCTAAAAAAAAGTCCCGCATTACTGCGGGATCTTGTGCCCAGAACAGGAATCGAACCTGCACATCCTTGCGGATACCAGATTTTGAGTCTGACGCGTCTACCAATTCCGCCATCTGGGCGGGACTATTTTATATTTTCTATTGCATATTGCATATTTGAAAACACAGGCTCACAAATAGCAAATAGAAAATATACAATATAAAATAATCAGGGGTGCAATATTACGCATTTGAGGCCTTTTGTCCAAAAGGCTTTTTAAGAATCACTTATCTTGGGTTTGAGACTTACATTTGCACCGCTAAAATGCATTGATGATCAAGATCGGATTAATAAGAGAGGGCAAAATTCCGCACGATAACCGGGTAGCGCTTACGCCAGCCCAATGTAAATGGATTCATAAAAATTCATCAGAGGTTAAGATCATTGCGCAATCCTCGGAATGGCGCTGCTTTAACGACCGGGAGTTTGTCAATGCAGGTATCGAGGTTAAGGAAGATATATCTGAGTGCGATATTTTTTTTGGTATCAAAGAGATTCCGGTGGAACAATTGATTCCTAACAAAACCTATCTATTCTTTTCTCATACCAAAAAACAACAACCGCATAACCGAAAGCTGCTGCAAACCATCATTGAGAAAGGGATCACACTAATCGATTACGAATGCTTTGAACATGAAGATGGTCAGCGGATCATTGGTTTTGGATTTTTCGCCGGTGTAGTAGGAGCACACAACGGAATGCTGGCTTATGGCAAGCGGTCCGGGCTCTATAATCTTGACAGAGTTTATAAGCAAAGAAGTTTTCGCGAGCTTATTCATACTTATTTCGGATTACGTTTACCCAATGTAAAAATTGCGGTTGCTGGTTCGGGTAGGGTTGCCCATGGAATTCTGGAGATCATGAATCTGTTGGGTATTCATGAGGTAGAACCGGACGATTATTTAAAGCGTCGCTTCTCCTATCCGGTTTATACGCAGGTGAAGGGATCTGATTTGTACGAACCGAAAGGCAAAGGCAAATACAGCCGGGAAGAATTCCATCTTCATCCCGAAAAATACAATTGCAAATTCCTGCCTTATACCGAGCAAACGGATATTCTGATGAATGGAGTTTACTGGGATAAGACTGTGCCGAGGCTGTTTGAGAAGGAGGATGCAAGATCTGAGCATTTCATCATTCAAACTATTGCAGATATTACCGACGACACCAATGGTTCAGTTCCCATAAATGTCGGCGATCAAACGATTGAAGATCCTTTTTATGGTGTCGATAAACAAACACTTCAAAAGACTGCACCATTCCTGAAAGGATCCATCGATATCATGGCAGTTGGAAATCTTCCCAATGAATTACCCCGCGATGCAAGCCGCTATTTCGGAGAACAACTGATCAAGTATGTTTTTGAGGATCTTTTTAAAGGGGGATCTAAGATTATTGAGAATGCGACGATCACAAAGAATGGGAAGTTGACGGAACATTTCAATTATCTTAAAGACTACGTCGAAGGAAAATAACCATTTGTCAATTGCCTTTTGACTCTTGTCCTCTTGCCTTTGACCCTTGACATTTCGAGTCCCACCCCTTGAACCTTGTCATTTCGAGCCCGGTTTAATTAAAGGAACGTTGAATAGAAGTAACCAGGGCGAGAAATCTACGGCATGAGCACCAGACTGTAGTACGAACAGTTGCCCATTCCGCAGATTTCTCGCCCTGAGTTGCTCTTGTGCAGTATTGTTTTATGAAGCGGGCTCGAAATGACAAGGTTCAAGGGGTAGAGCTCGATATGACAATGGTGAAAGGGTAGGGCTCGTTATGATAATGGTCAAAGGGTAGCACTCGATATGATAATGCTTAAGGGATAGGGCGCGAAATGACAAGCCAAGCTGTGGTATTACAAATACAAATAATAATCCCTCATCAACTCAACAAATTCTTCTGTATACCCACCATCTTCATGTTCAATGATCAATTCAAAGTCAGGAACAAACTTCTCCTGATTGCGGCTATAATGCATGATCACGCGAAAACGATCATGGCTTGGGCTTTGCCGGATGAATAGTTTTTCAATCGGGTAATAGCCATTCATCTCCGCGAGCTTCTCGAAATACAAAAAACGGTGATAGGGTAGAAGTATGCCGAAAGCCCCATGCGGTTGGAGGTTATTGTGAATGGTCGGAATTAATTCTTCCAGCGTAAGCATTTTACTATGCTTCGCGATCTGTTCCCCTTCGGTGAGAGAAGGGAGGTCCTTTTCAAAGAAAGGAGGATTGCTAATTATAAAATCATATTTAAGCGGGAAAGCATAGGTCCTGGCATCGCCTGGAAATACCTTCAGCCTTTCCTTCCATTTATTCTGGGAGATATTTTCCTTTAATTGTTTGAAAGATGAAAGATCCGTTTCAATTCCGTGTATCTCCGAGCTTGATTTTTGCGCAAGCATCATCATCAGCAAACCTGTCCCGCTTCCAATATCCAGTATCGATGAATAATCCGGCACTTTTGCGGCAAACCATGCACCCAATATGCAGGCATCCGTACAAACCTTCATTGCACATCGGTCCTGTTGGATAGTGAATTGTTTGAATTGGAAAAAGGGATTTGGCATTGAGTTATTTCAGATTTGGTATTGCATATTGGATATTGGAGCCCCGATTGTAATCAGCGGGTTAAATCCCATAGTCGATCTTTCCCTTAAACTTATCTATTGTCTTTTGCCTGTTGCCAATTACCATTGCCCATTGCTCTACCATTCCGCCCTGGCACTGGACACAACAGTAAGCGGGGAAAATTCTTTCTCTAAAAATTTATAATAACCAGCAATAGCGATCATGGCTGCATTGTCGGTACAATATTCAAAAGCTGGAATAAAAGTCTTCCACCCCTGTTCCTTTCCAGTTTCCTCAAAGGCCTTACGCAGACCACTATTCGCAGAAACACCGCCTGCAATGCAAACCTGGTTGATCCCTGTTGTTTTCGATGCCTTTTTTAATTTATTCATCAATATAGAAACAATCCTGGCTTGAATCGATGCACAAATATCATTCAGATTTTCTTTAATAAATTTTTGTTGTTCGATTTCTGGTGCGATGTTTTCCTGGCGGTAAACCAGGCTTTGTCCGGCATTCTGAATAAAATAAAGAATTGCCGTTTTCAATCCGCTGAAACTAAAATCCAGTCCGGGCATTTGTGGTTCAGGAAACTGAAACCGTTTGGGATCGCCTTGTTTTGCATATTTGTCTATCAGTGGCCCACCGGGATAGGGAAGTCCCAATAACTTGGCGCTTTTGTCAAATGCTTCACCGGCTGCATCGTCAATGGTCTCACCAATTACTTTCATCGTTGTGGGTGTTTCACAATACACGATCTGCGTATGACCACCGCTAACGGTCAGACATAAAAAGGGAAATTCGGGCTTATTCTCGCCAATCAGGTTTGCGAGTACATGCGCCTGCATGTGATGCACAGCGATAAGCGGTTTGTCCAACGCCAGTGCGAGTGATTTTGCAAATTGTCCGCCTACAAGCAGTGAACCGATCAACCCAGGTGATTGAGTAAATGCAATCGCGTTTAAATCATGGATATTACAACCAGCCTCTGTCAACGCAAGGTCAACAACCGGAACGATATTTTGTAAATGTGCGCGTGAAGCGAGTTCGGGTACAACTCCACCGAATTTTTTATGTACATCCTGGTTGGCAATTTTATTAGAAAGAATACTGCCATCCTTACAAACTGCAGCAGCGGTTTCGTCACAGGAAGATTCAATGGCGAGGATGGTGGTCATAGTGCTAAGATAGCCTGTAATTTGAAATGGTTTGATTGTTTGATGGTTAGATGGTTGGGTTTATTAATAGTAAGTCCAACAATTAGACATGGTTAGATGGTTAGATGTCTCGATAGTTGTCGGGAGGGTTCATAAATAGTAAGTCCAACCATCAAACCATTAAACAATCAAACAATCTAAATAGTTACTTACTCCTGATTGCAACCACCGGATCCATCCGGGCTGCGATTGAGGCTGGAATAATTCCGGCGAGAATACCAACGATAACGCAGATGCTTACTGCAAGCAACAAGATATTAGGAGAAACAAAAACGGTGAATCCGAAAATAGCGCCTGCAACAAGAGTTAACAGGTAAACTGCGATCAAACCGAGGATTCCTCCCATGATGCAAAGGAATGCTGACTCCAACAAGAATTCGGTAAGGATCACGCGCTTCTTGGCGCCAATAGCTTTTTTCAATCCGATCTGTGAAGTTCTTTCTCTAACGGTTACGAACATGATATTGGCAACACCAAACATTCCCACCACAAGGGATAATGTCGCAATGGCCCAACCGCCTTTATTGATATAACCGAAAATATTGCTCATGAACTCACTGAAGGAATCGATATCATTCAACGAAAAATCATTATCGGCAGTTGGTTTAAGTTTGCGGATGGAACGCATGGCACCTTCCAATTCATCCTTCAGCTGTGCCATGGGAACGGTTTCCTTGCCCTGAACCATGATCACAGGTTGGCTATATTCTTCTCGCACGATAGTCCTCATAAAATCGAATGGCATCAATATGCTATTATCATATTCCCAGCCACCGATGATGCTCTTCCCTTGCTTCTTTATTAAACCAACAACCAATCCTTGCTTTCCATTTTTCATCCCCACCATTTGGCCTACTGCTTTTTCGGGATTGCCAAAAAGGTTTTCAGCTACGGTATAACCCATCACAATTGAATTGGCAGCATAGTCATAGTCTGCCTGCTGTAAATATCTTCCCAATTGGACCTCTACCGGCTGAATATTTATAAAGTCTTCTGTGATACCATAATAATTGACATTATTTACGATATCATCTTCGATTTCAAGATTAGTTGTAGTGCTGATATTAATGGCCACATTCTTTGCTGCAGGCACTTTTTGCTTCAGCAATATCATTTCCTCATACTTGGGATTGGGACGCTTCACATATTTCCACCAGGGGTAGTCATTTCCACCATCGGCATACTCCCATTTATCAATGTAAACAGTATTGGACCCTAAAGCCTTGATATCTTTCTGGACCGCATATTCGAGACTGTCAACTGTAGCAAGCACGCTGATAATACAAAAAATACCAAAAGCAATACCACTCAGCGATAATAAGGTGCGCAGTTTATGTGAGCGGAATTCCTGCCAGGTGAGGCTGAGGCTACTACCCAAAATTTCCAGAATGCGACGCATGTTTCAAATTTAGGAAACAATAAGCAATAGGCAATGGGCAATAGGCAATTGGCAAAAAAACCTGACAATAGGCTGAAGGGAATGAGCAATGAGTAATAGGCAATTGGCAAGGTTGGCATTATTTCCGATCCGTGGTCATAATTGCCTATTGCCAATTGCCTATTGCCTATTGCTCATTAATTTCGCCGCATGGAAGTCATCGAAAACAAATTAGTCCGCGCAATGATCAATCCAAAGGGTGCGGAATTGTCGGGCCTGTTTAACAAGGAGACAGAGTTGGAATATATATGGAATGGGGATCCGGCATTTTGGGGTAAGCAGTCACCTGTTTTATTTCCGATCGTTGGAACTTTAAAAGGGAATAGCTATTTGTTCAAAGGCGAGTCATATCAACTCCCTCGCCATGGTTTTGCAAGGGATCGTTCGTTTGAAGTAGAGAAGAGGGCAGGAGATAGCAAGCTGTTCCTATTAAAAAGCGATATGGAAACGCAGAAGGTTTATCCATTCGATTTCGAATTCCGGATTCGTTATACGCTGGAAGAAAAAAAATTGATCGTGAGTTATGAGATTAAGAATTCCGGCAAAGAAGATCTTTATTTTTCAGTTGGCGGACATCCTGCATTCAAATTGCCATTGGTTGACAACACCGCATATGAAGACTATTATCTCGAATTTGAAAAGAATGAAAATGCAGGTCGGTGGCCTATTTCCGGTGACGGATTAATTGAGAAGGAATCGATCCCTGTATTGAATGAAACAAATATTCTTTCTATCAACAAGCAACTCTTCGCAAAGGATGCACTGGTGTTTAAATATTTGAATTCATCTTTTGTAAAGTTGAAGTCCGATAAAACTCCACACGGTATAACATTTCAATTCCCCGACTTTCCATTCCTCGGTATCTGGGCAGCAAAAGGAGCGGACTTCATTTGCATCGAGCCCTGGTGCGGAATTGCCGACGGCGTTGACAGTGATCAGCAGTTGGTGAACAAAGAAGGAATTATTTCACTGAAGAAGTCAGAAGAGTTTAAAAGAGCATGGAGTGTTGAATTGTATTAGGTTTGGTTGTCTGGTTGACTAGTTGATTGGTTGATTAGTTGATAGATAATTGCTAAACTTGTCAACCCTGTCAACCCTGTCAACCCTGTCAACCTTGTCAACCAACCCGGCGTCATAAAGAAATCCTAAATCTCCCCCGGGCATAATCTTTGTAACCACCAAAGAGGATTAATCTGCGTTATAGTTATATGAATTGGGTCGATATTGTTTTGGTAATTATAGTTTTCCTCGCTGTTTTGCATGGATGGCGGAAGGGATTTATTGTTGGGGCACTTGATCTTTTATCATGGGCGGGTAGCCTTGTACTCAGTTTTTTCTGTTACCCATATGTCGCAAATCTTATCGGAGGAGCAGTTTCGCTCGGAGTTTGGAATCTTCCGGTCGCGTTTTTGATCACGTTAATTGCAGCAAGACTACTGTTTTCATTATTTGTAAACGGTTTGTTAAGTACAACAACGGAAGAAGCTCACAACAATTCGATGAATCGATTTCTTGGAATCATTCCCGGGGCGGTGAATGGAGTCATCTTCGCAGGTATTGTTTCAGCTTTATTACTCGCTTTTCCAATTTCTGATCGTATAAACGAAAAAACGCAGGAAAGCAAGATTGCTCCGGCACTGGCGATGCAGGTGGAGTGGCTGGAAACCGAATTATCACCGGTGTTTGATGAAGCCATTAAACAATCGATGAACAAGCTTACCGTAAACCCGGAGTCAAGCAAATCTGTAAACCTATCATATAAAGTAACTGACGCGTCGGTAAGACAAGACCTTGAAGCGAGTATGCTTGAACTGGTCAATGAAGAAAGAAGAAAGCATGGATTGAATGGATTAAAACCCGATCCCGAAATGGCTGTTGTAGCAAGAAAACATTCAAGGGATATGTTTGAGCGTGGTTATTTTTCTCACACCAATCCTGAGGGCAAATCTCCATTTGACAGAATGCGTGAAGATGGCGTTCAATTTTTATCTGCAGGAGAAAATCTTGCATTAGCTAAGACACTTTCAATAGCGCATACGGGACTAATGAATTCTCCCGGTCACCGTGCAAATATTCTGCATGCTTCTTATGGGAGGGTTGGAATCGGAGTACTCGACGGAGGAAGAAGAGGGTTGATGATAACGCAAAATTTCAGAAATTAAATGGTGAATGGTGAATCGTGAATGGTGAATGGTGAATGGTGAATCGTGAATTGTGAATACGCGGTGCGCTATTACTTATTGACCATTGACCATTCACCATTGACCATTCATCATTCACCATTCACGATTCCTGCTTAATGAATTTGCGTAGAAATTTTCCTACACCAGAGAATCCCTGTCCTCCACTTAACATTGAGATGATTGAACCAAATGAATTTCCTATTGGCATATTGAAATTTCTGGTCGCCTGTCTTCCCAATCTTCGTCTTACCATTGATGCGAGTATCATTGGACCTGCAAATCCAAGCAATCCTTTGGTAAGGGCTTTCAGGTTCATGCCCGTGCTCCTGAATTTTTGATCCAACCCCAACGCTGATAAAAATCCAGGACTGCTGATCTTTTCCGGAGGTGGTTGCAATGAGTTTGTGCGCTTTACAAATTGATCAAGCAAGCTGAATTGTTGCTGAGTGATATCAAGTTGCTCGGCAATCTTTTCAATATTATCCTTTTCCTCGGGTGTAAGGTTACGATCCGATTCTGCGAAACTGATCAGGTCGGCGATCAATGCGTACCTTAGATCGGTTGTCTTGAGTATGTCAAGAGCGCTCACCAATTCTTCGCCGCTCATGTCCTTTGCCGCTCTGAGCACAATTTCCTTTTGCTCCTCGGAAAGACCAACTGAATCGGCAAGAGCAGTTAAATAGACCATTTCCTCCTCACTAGCTTCTTTATCAGCCGTGGCAATAGATGAAATAGCACTGATATACGCGCCTTTTTCCAGATCACTGTACTCTTTCAGGAATTTCGGCTGTTTGTCCATACTATATTTTTAATTGATTAATAAGATTCTTCTTTATCTCACCAACCAGGCCAGAAAAAAAATGGAGTTTTAGTAAATCTGAGCAGGCATTTGACGATGCCGATCCCATCAGGCAGTAATTCAGATTACTTAGCGATTGGCACAAATGACCAAAGCGGGGAAAACGATGGGACCATGCCTTTCCTTCTGAATTCTTGATTAGTATAATAATATTATGCCAACTCTTAAGAATCTTAGCTGTGGAATTAATGCAACACGGTGGAAAGCAATGGGCAAAGGCAATAGGCAATGGGCAATTGGCAATTGGCAATAGGCAATTGGCAAACGCCAGACCATGTATTGTGTGCAAGGGTTATTGATTACTGATTATTAATTATTGATTATTGGGTGTTCAAATTGCCAATTGCCTATTGCCAATTGCCAATTGCTTATTGCCTATTGCTTCTCTTATCGAAAAGCGCATAATCCAGGCTCAATTTGCCCGGGCCGGTGAAGAAGTAAATGAGGAATATGACTACAAATAAGAATGGATGTTGGTGATCGGTAAACACCTTGCCTGAATTCAATATAAATGTTATGAAGGCCATGGTAAGTATTAGTGGGATACATATCAACCTTGTGAATAGTCCAATTGTAAACAATACCCCTCCGAAGAATTCAACCCCCTTGCCCAGGTAAGCCATAAAAGCCGGACCTCCTAGCTTAAAATTCCATTCCAGATATTTTTCCATTTTCGCCGGATCAAATATTTCGAACCCATGATAGGCCATCATAAGGCCTACCATTATGCGAATAATTCCAAGACCAGTGTCTTGCCATAGGCTGTGTGGAGAGAGGAGTTTTTTCATTTGATAAATCTAGCAATTCTGGTTGACAAGGTTGACAAGGTTGACAGGGTTGATAGGGTTGACAAGGACGACAATATTAGTTCTTTCCTTGTAAACCTGTAAACCTTGTCAACCTGTCAACCTAGTCAACTTATCCGTAAATTAGCAGCTACAACAAAATCGTTCATGAGCGAGATCAAAGAAGAGAAATCACTGAACTTCCTGGAAGAGATCATTGAGCAGGACCTGCGAGATGGAAAGTATAAAGAGATCATTACAAGGTTCCCACCCGAACCTAATGGCTACCTCCATATCGGACATGCCAAGAGCATTTGCCTGAACTTCGGTCTAACGCAAAAGTATGGTGGCTATACCAACCTGCGTTTTGATGATACTAACCCGGTAACGGAAGAAACTGAATACGTAGATAGCATAAAAGATGATGTGCATTGGCTGGGTGTTGAATGGAAGAACGAATTGTATGCTTCAGATTATTTTGATCAGCTATATCTTTTTGCAATCACCCTGATCAAAAAAGGACTCGCCTATGTGGATGATTCTAAATCAGAAGATATAGCCAAATTAAAAGGTACTCCTACGGAGCCCGGTAAGAATAGTCCATATCGTGACCGTTCCGTTGAAGAAAACCTCGATCTGTTGGTAAGAATGAAGAATGGAGAATTTGCCGATGGTGTAAGAACCTTAAGAGCAAAGATCGATATGGCCCATCCCAATATGTTGATGCGTGACCCCATCCTGTATCGAATTAAGCATGCGCACCATCACCGCACGGGTGATAAGTGGTGCATTTACCCGATGTACGATTTTGCTCATGGGCAAAGCGATAGCATCGAGAAGATCACTCACTCCATCTGTACATTGGAATTTGTTCCCCACCGTGATCTTTACGATTGGTTAATTGAGAATCTGGAGATCTTCCCGTCTAAACAATATGAATTCGCGAGGCTCAACCTCACTTATACCGTGTTGAGCAAACGCAAAATGATTCAACTGGTGAATGATAAACATGTGGAAGGATGGGATGATCCCCGCATGCCTTCCATCAGTGGTATGCGTCGAAGAGGTTACACGCCGGAGGCCATCAGGGAATTTTGTGACCGGATTGGAGTTGCCAAAAGAGAGAATTTAATTGATGTATCGCTCCTTGAGTTTTGTGTAAGAGAACATTTAAACAAAATTGCGCTGAGAAGAATGGTTGTATTTGATCCGGTCAAGCTGATCATAACAAACTACCCCGCAGGTCAAACCGAAAAACTGGAAACGGATGAGAACCCCGAGAACCCAAAGGGGGGTACCCGTAAACTCAGTTTCTCCCGTGAACTTTATATCGAACGAGAGGACTTTATGGAAAATCCTCCCAAAAAGTTTTTCCGGCTTGCGCCCGGACAAATGGTAAGATTGAAATCAGCATATATAGTTAAATGCGATGAAGCGGTAAAAGATGAAAATGGTATCATACACGAGATTCATTGCAGCTATATTCCGGAAAGCAAAAGCGGTGCAGATACCTCCGGGATCAATGTAAAGGGAACCTTGCACTGGGTAAATATCACAGATGCTATTGCCATAGAAGTTCGTTTGTATGATCGTCTATTTAAAGTGGAGGATCCTTCGAATGAAGAAGGAGATTTTAAAGACTATGTAAACCCCGATTCATTGCAGGTGATAAAGACTGCTTATGCCGAACCGGCGTTATTACATGCGAAATTCGACGATCGATACCAATTTCTCCGCAAAGGATATTTCTGCCTGGATAAAGACACCTGGACAGATCGCCTCGTATTTAACAGAACAGTTACCTTGAAAGATGCCTGGGCGAAAGAACAGAAAAAGGGTTGAAAACCCTCCCAGGGTTTTCAACCTTGCCCTGACCCGGACCCAACGGTTTTCAACCTCCATCGTAGATAATGCATATGTTTATGAAGAGAGTCGGTAACTGTAAACAAGAAAGCCGGCTTCCTCGCAATTAATTTTTTATAATTTTATCCATACACATACAAGTCCCAAAGTGATCTCTCTGCGACAAATAGCTAAAAAGGTTGGGGTTTCTCCCTCAGCAGTTTCATTCGTATTAAACGGACGTCACCAGGAAATGCGCATCAGTCCGAAACTGACGGAAAAGATCAAACGAATTGCTAAGAAGGAAGGCTATCATCCCAATCAGGCCGCAATAACATTGCGAACAGGTAAGTCAAAGATTATTGGCCTGGTGGTTGATACCATTTCCGGGTCCTTCTTTGCAGCATTGGCTTCAATAATAGAAAGTGAAGTAGAAAAATTTGGATTCAAGGTCATCTATTGCAGCACAGGAAATAAGGTGAAGAAAGGAAGGGACCTGATCCGGATGTTATATCAGCACCAATTGGATGGATATCTTATCATTCCTACAGAAGGAATGAACAGGGATATTCAGCTCCTGATGGATAGAAAGAAGCCACTGGTCCTCATGGATAGTTATTTCACTGGAACAAAAGCTCCCTATGTGATGGTTAATAATATGAGCGGCACGTCGATGGGAATGAATTACCTCGTAAGGAAGGGCTACAAAAAGATCGCCTTTGTTTGCAATAACCTGAAGCTGATCCAAATGAAGGACCGGATTAAGGGATATCGCAAAACTTTAGAGGAAAATAAAATAAAGGTCGATGACCATTTAATTTGTACAACCCGCTTCTCAGATTCTAAAGAAATAATTACTTCCCAGATATCCGAATTGATCACGGCAAGAAAACCCGATGCGATCATGTTCGCCGCAAACTATCTTGGTGTTTGCGGACTCGATAGTATTCGTTCACTCGGGTTAAGTATTCCTAATGATATTGGCGTGGTTTGCTTTGATGATCACGAACTCTTCCGTTTTTACAATCCCGCAATCACCAGTGTACAGCAACCTGTTGAAGAAATTGCCAAAACAGCAGTCAACATGTTAATGGCCCAGCTTGGCGTAATTGAGAATGTTGAATTAAAGCATGCCCAGTTGCAGCCGACTTTGATTGAAAGATATTCCGCTTGAGTAAGGTTGACGGGGTTGAGAAGGTTGACAGGGTTGACAGGGTTGACAAGGTTGACAACGTTGATTCATTTCTTTTACGAAAGACTAATAAGTTTGTCACGCATCTGTCACTGTAAATCCAAAAAACTCTATCAACCTTATAAACTTTGTCAACCTGCATTCCCGTCCCGCCAAAGGCGGGAGGAACAACCCTATCAACCTCCCCACGTGGCATGAATTTTATGCGTCGCATTAAACCATTTATCGTGGAATTAAACCATTGGAAAAAAGCGAGAATCGTTTGCAGCATATTTGTTTTCCAGTTAGTCTTTCTATTAACAAGCAAAAAATAATTTGGCAGTAATTAGCAAAGCGCTAACTTAACTGTTCCAATTTTGCTAAACCGTTTTAGCAAATTTCTGATGCAGAAGATAACCTCTTCTGCATTATTAAAGTGTTTTTGCTAAACCGTTATAGCAAAATTGAATTCAATCACTTTAAATAACCTAAAAACTTTGCTTATGAAAAAACTTGACCGTTTTCTCACGCGGGTTTTATTGCAAAGCCTGATTTTTCTTTCCATCTCGCTTATTGGATTTACACAAGGCAGAACAGTTACAGGACGCGTAACCGATTCGGAAACTAAAGTTGGAATGGGCGGTGTGTCAGTTACTGTTAAAGGAACTAACGTCGCAACGCAAACGCAAAATGATGGGAGTTACTCGATAGCCGTCCCGGAAGGCGCGAGGAACCTTGTGTTTACTTTTGTCGGCTATAGCGACCAGGAAGTATCGATCACCAGCGCTGCTTCGCTGGATGTAACGATGAGTCCGGGTGGTAAATCACTTACCGATGTTGTAGTGATCGGTTATGGTACGCAGAAAAAATCTGATCTCACCGGTGCGGTTGGATCTGTGAAGGCGACCCAATTGCAGGAACGTCCGGCTCCATCATTGAACCAGGCCCTTGCAGGAAGAGTTGCCGGTGTGCAGGTGAATACGAATTCGGGACGTCCGGGCGGACAAACAAGTGTCCGCATTCGTGGATTTAGTTCAATTAACACGACCAACAATCCATTGTATGTGGTGGATGGAGTGGCGCTGCCTGTTGGTACACAAACGCAGAACAGTAACGCTATTGACTTTATTAATCCAAGTGATATCGCTTCGGTTGAAATATTAAAGGACGCTTCTGCGGCTGCAATCTACGGGGCACGCGGTGCGAACGGAGTAATTCTGATAACAACTAGACGTGGTAGTTCGGCCGGAGGAAGAGTGACTTATGACGCGGATTTCAGTGTGAATACGCTTGGACCGAAAAGAGTGGAGATGCTCGATGCAAACGAGTATCTCGCTGTTGAAAACCTGGCATATGACAATATCAAGGTTTATGATCCTGCTGGTTGGGCGGCGGGTAACTATTCAACAGTCGTCGACCCGAGAGTAAAAAGATTGAATCTGCCGCTACTGTTCAATTCAAGCGGCCAACCCTTATATAATACAGATTGGTTAAAAGAATCAACTCAAAGTGAATTATCGCAGAACCATCAATTGGGATTTACTAACGGAAATGCAGACAATAACTTTGGAGTCTTCCTTGGATACAGAAATGATCAGGGACTTTTGTTGAATTCTTATCTCAAGCGTTACTCAGGTCGATTCTTTTTCGATAGCAAAATAAAAGATTGGTTGCGCGTTGGTGGTAGTCTTGGATATTATAACCAGGAAGAGAACCTTGTAGACGTTGGCACTGGTGGATTGAATTCGGTGCGAATGATAACAGAAGGATTTCCATTCCTGCCTGTAAAATATCCCGATGGAAGTTGGGCAGAGAATTATCACTATCCCGGAGCAGAAGGAGGTTCCAACCCTGTTCATATCATGTCGGAGCGGCAATTCATTATGAATACGCAAACAGCTCTCGGTAATGTGTATGTGAATATCAACCTCGCAAAAGGTTTGCAATTCAGAAGCATTCTTGGAACAAGTGTAGTAACGCGTGGCATCAATCAATATAACGGGCGCACGCTTGACCAAATCTCAAGAGCACAAAATGGCACTGCCAACGTAAGCAATGGCAGGGAGTCATTCTGGTCTTCGGAAAATTATTTCACTTATAATAAGAACATCGGAGACAAACACGAATTTACCGGGCTATTGGGATTATCCTGGCAGGAAACTAATATATTCAATATAGGAGCAGCATCACAGAATTTTTCGACAGACTATTTTCTATTCAATAATATCGGTGCCGGTAGCCAACAAAATCCCGGAAGTTCAGGAAGAGCGCGTTTTGCATTTAATTCATATTTCGGCAGGATCAACTATACGCTGAGTAATAAATATCTCTTCACTCTTACCGGCCGTCTCGATGGTGCTTCTAAATTCGGAGAAAACAACAAGTATTCTTTCTTCCCTTCGGCGGCAATTGCATGGAGAGCATCTGAAGAAGATTTCCTGAAAAACAGTAATGTGATTTCGAACCTTAAGCTCCGCGCCAGCTATGGTATCACGGGTAACGCGGAAATAAATACCTATGCTTCTCTTTCTCTATTAAGCTCAGGTTATGCCGCTATCATCAATAATCAACGGGTAACAGGTGTAGGTACAAACAGGCTTGCCAATCCTGATTTGCGCTGGGAAAGAACGGCTCAATCCGATTTTGGCGTGGAGATTGGATTCGCAAATAACCGGATAAATGTGGAAGCGGATATTTATTACAGGAAGACAACTGATATGTTGTTGAATGCACCGGTACCAACTTCAAGCGGGTATGCTTCTATCACCAAAAATGTTGGAAGCATGGAGAACAAGGGATTGGAGTTTACATTGAATACAGTGAATATCCGTACGGAGAACTTTACATGGACCACAACTTTCAACTGGTCGATAAATCGCAACAAGGTATTGGAGTTGGCAACACCTGCTCCAATCTTTGGTGGCAATCCGAATTTTCTTTCCAATACAGGAATCATCAAGGTGGGTGAGCCGGTTGGTTCTTTCTGGGGCCTGGTTCGATTGGGAGTTTGGACAGCGGCCGAAGCAGCAGAGGCGGCAAAGTTTGCGAGTTATCGTGGTGGAAAACCAATTCTTCCCGGTGATCTCAAATACCTCGACGTAAATGGAGATTACCAGATCAATGACGCTGATAGAGTAATTATCGGTCAGGGTAATCCAGATGGCTGGGGTGGATTCTTCAATAATTTCCGGTATAAGAATTTTGAACTGGTCATAGAGCTTCAATATTCTTATGGCAATAATGTGCTTAATCAAATGCATCACTCCGGAGAAGATAGGGTTGGAATTGCCAATAGTTTTAAGACGGTGCTGAATGCTTACGATCCGGTTAAAGGAATTGAGAACACGGATATTGCTGCGATCAGAGACACAAGAGCAGGATATGTGACCAATGTAGATAGCAGGTGGATTGAGGACGGTTCTTTTATCCGCGGTAAGAACTTAATGCTTGCGTACAATTTTTCTTCAGCAAAAGTTCAAAGTTGGAAGATGAGCAGGCTTAGGGTCTTTGCTTCCGTGCAGAATTTCTTCCTCGCCACAAAGTACAGAGGTAATGATCCGGAAGTAACTACTTATGGTAATGCCTTTGCGCAGGGACAAACATTTTTTGATTATCCCAAGCCCACAACCTGGATGCTTGGTGTAAACGTTGCCCTGTAACCTATTAATAACAGAAAAGAACTTAATTATGAAATTCAAACTCGTATATAATAAGTATTGGTTGCTTCTCTGCATTGCACTTATTACCGGTACTGGTTGTGAGAAATTCCTCGAAGAAGAAGATCCATCGAACCTCACACCTGAAGGATACTACACGATACCGGAACATGCCGAAGCAGCTATTGCCGCAGCCTTTTCCAATACAAGGTTTATTGGCGGAGGCGCAGGAATTTTTGCTCAGAATTTTTCAATGTTGGAAATGGTTACAGGAACTGCCAAAACTGAAACCGGGCAGAATACAGACCTGAACAACCTGCTTGGCCTTGCATACAATGGCGACAATGTTTTTGTGCGTAACTGGTGGAATGGTTTGTATGGCGTGATCGCACAAACAAATCTCGTCTTGCAAAAAGTTCCAGACATTAATCCAATGAACGAGGCGCAAAAGCAGAAGATATTGGGAGAAGCGCGATTCCTCAGGGCATGGTCTTATTTTTATTTGGTAAGGATTTATGGAGATGTTCCACTAATCGTTACACCGGTTGATGCTTCTTCGCCCGATTTTCTTCCTTCAAGAACCAGTTCAGAACAGGTATACGCCCAAATTGTGGAAGACTTAACTGCTGCAGAAGCATCCGGTCTTCCTCCAACGGAGACAACAGGACGCATTTCAATGGGAGCAGTGAAAGCTTTACTCGCAGAAGTTTACTTAACCATGGCAGGATTTCCAATGAATAAAGGAGCCTCTCATTATACACTTGCTGCCACCAAGGCGAATGAGGTTATCACCAGTGGAAATTTTGCTCTATTCCCCAACTATCATGATCTGCATAATGTAAACACGGAGAATCGGGTAGAACATCTATTCCAGATCCAATACCTGGTAGGTGTATCCGATAATCCGAATCAAGCGATATTGTTACCCAACTTTAAGGGAGTTTCAAGGTATGGAACAGAAGTAGGCTCAACAGTTCCAACCAATCAATTCTTCCAGTCTTTTGAAGCAGGTGACAAGCGCGTGGTCGATCGGGAGGGATTTTTCTATACTTCGTATTATGATGAGGGTAATGGCCCATTGAAGAATTTGTCTGCACCATATATCTTCAAACATTTTGACGTGATCGCACACGGAACCAGTGGAGTAATGGGTACAGGCCAAAGTAGCCTGAACTGGAATCAGATCCGTTTTGCACAGGTACTGCTCACTTATGCGGAAGCGCAGAATGAAAGTGGTGGAGGCCCAAATCAAGCTGCATATGATGCATTAAAAAGAATCCGCGATCGGGCTGGATTGACAACACCCGCAATTGGAACGTTCACCCAGGCTACATTCAGGGAAGCGGTATGGAGAGAGCGCTGGTATGAACTCTGCTATGAAGGAATAACCTGGTTTGATATGGTTCGTATTCGCAAGGTTTTTAATAGTGTGACAAAGGTATTCGACAATTTCGTTGGCCATAAATTCCCGGATAATAATGCGACGCTTGCGGAGAAACATTTATTGTTTCCATTGCCCACAGCCGAAATGCAGAACAACCCGAATCTAACACCTCAAAATCCCGGTTACCAATAAACGATAAAGATTTCTTAGGGTTTAGGTTATATTTTAAAGTGAATACCCCACCACTGGCGGGGTATTTTTTGTTCCTTTGACTTTGCTCAAGTTTCAAAACAGGGGTTTCCATTTAATAAATTATTGGGCAATATGAAATTCATTTGAACGTATTTTGCCATGCCAATTGAATGCTTATATTGAAGATTGATAAACCTCTATTTCCACGTAACCGTATATAAAGCCATGAAAAATTTGACTCACCTGCTTTTCACTGTTTTCTTGCTTCTTACTTCAAATGTTTTTGCACAGGATACCACGTCGGTAATCACTAATGTTACAAGGATAACCATCCTCAATCCCGGTATCAGCTTTGAAATGAGGACCGGTAAGACTTCGACTGTTTACCTGCATGCCTATACTACTACGCTTTCATCGATTGGTTATTCTTCAACCTTTGGATGGAGTACCCAATTTCAATTTGATCCATCGCTTTCATTGCAATACCGCTTTTTTCACGGAATTAAAAGGAGGCAAGAAAGAGGCAAACGAATTGAAAAGAACAGTTTGAACTATATCGCGCCAGTTTATCAAGTGAGTTTTTCTAAAAATGCGCTTTCTGATG
This sequence comes from uncultured Chitinophagaceae bacterium, assembly GCA_963728145.1. Taxonomy (GTDB): domain Bacteria; phylum Bacteroidota; class Bacteroidia; order Chitinophagales; family Chitinophagaceae; genus CAVSJA01. Next base: position 200,479 of record CAVSJA010000003.1, read on the forward strand.
GGGTATATGTTAATAACAGTCGCCGGCCGATAAATGAGTTGGGCGTTGTTTGGGGAATGCAAAGGAATTATGCGAGCCGCTTCAGTTTTGGTTTTAATGCCGGACCCGGTATTTTCTTTGGTAAAGACAGAATTGAAGATCCGATGGGGAGCTATACAGTTAATATTACTGGCTTTACACTTGTTGCGCATTTGGAGCTGGCGATCTGGCTGGGGCGGAAATAAGGTTGACGGGCTTGACAGGGTTGACAAGGTTGACAAGGTTGACAAGGTTGACAAGGTTGACAAGGCAGTGAACAGCAGAACAAGGTAGAAGGAATAACGAATATTGAACGAACAGTCCGATCTAAATTCTATATTCTCCTGCCTGTTGCGGGACAGGCTTGTTCCTTGTTCTTCGGTGTAATACCTTCAGGAATGAAACTTCGAAAATCAATGATGCAGATCCTACTTATCCTTCTCATCAGCTACGTCCTCGTCTGCATCTTCGTATATTTTTTTCAGGAAAGGATGATCTTCTTTCCAAAAAAACTCTCGGCAGATTATAAGTTTCAATTTGAACAACCATATGAAGAGATAAGTATTCCAGTTGATGGGATTAAGCTGAATGGATTGCTGCTAAATGTAGATTCCTCTAAAGGATTGATTTTCTATTTACATGGAAATGCAGGTGGTTTAGATAGCTGGGGAGAAATTGCAGGTACTTATACTTCCTTGGGATATGATGTTTTTATGTTGGATTATCGGGGATATGGAAAGAGCGAAGGCAGGATTATGAATGAAGAACAATTTTATGCAGATGTTCAACTAGCTTATCAAAAATTAAAAGAGCGATATCCCGAAAATCAAACCATTGTTGTCGGTTATTCAATCGGTACAGGTGCTGCAAGCAAACTTGCATCAGCAAATAATCCACGTATGCTTATTCTGCAAGCACCTTATTATAGTTTGAAGGATATGATGCGGAGATCTTATCCATTTCTGCCTTCTTTTCTCTTAAAATATGGATTTGAAAACTTTAAGCATTTACAAATGACTAAAGTTCCGGTTTATATTTTTCATGGCGCAAATGATGAGGTCATCTATTCTGGTTCGTCCGAAAAATTAGAACCGTTCTTAAAGCCCACTGATCGGGTAAAATTTATTGAAGGGATGGGGCATAATGGGATGAATGAGAATAAAGTCTATAGAGAGGAAATAGGGAAACTATTGAAGTAATTCACTCCTGTCATCTCCTTCCGTGCTCTCTGTTTCCTCCGTGGCAGTAATTTTAGAAACTCTTCTTCTTTGGCGCCGTTTTCTCCGCTTCCATCTTCAATCTCGCATAGTCGAAAACGATATTGCAGAATGCTTTTACGCCCACGTCGAGCATGCTGTCATCAATGTAGAAATCAGGTGTATGATGGGCTGCAGCTTCCTTGGGATTCCTGCCCTTTGGCATTCCTCCGATAAAGAAAAAGAAGGATGGCGCCTTCTCTCCGAAATAGGAAAAATCTTCAGCACCGGTGGTCCAAACATCATCCATTACATTTTCCTTGCCAGCCGCGGTTTCTAAAGATGGTATCATCATCTTTACCAATTCTGGGAGTATTGTAGGTAACCAATGTTTTGGTATCGATCGTTACTTCTACCGTTGCGCCTGATGCTTCAGCAATTTTGGTAGCGGTGAGCCTGAGTTTTTCATGAACTTCTTTCTGCATGTCCTTATCGAGCGTGCGAATGGTGCCGATCATTTCACATTCTTCAGGAATAATATTACTCCGCACACCACTGGTAATTTTTCCTACAGAAATTACAACGGGAGCTTTGGTAAGATCTTCCTGGCGGCTTACGATTGTTTGAAATGCACTGATCATTTGCGCGGCAACCATAATTGGGTCAATTCCACTCCATGGTTGTGAACCGTGGGTTTGTTTACCTTTTATTTTTATCGTGAACCAATCACTTGCCGCCATGGCGGCGCCTGATTTGTATTTGATCTTTCCAATTTCCGTTTGAGAATTAATATGCAATCCGAATATGGCGTCCACTTTTGGATTATCCATTACACCTTCTTTGACCATTAGTGGTGCTCCGCCTTCTTCACCAGCAGGAGGTCCTTCTTCTGAAGGTTGAAAAATGAATTTTACTGTACCCGGAACATCTTTCTTTATTGAAGCAAGCAGCTCAACAGTTCCCATCAGCATCGATACATGCGAATCATGACCACATGCATGCATCACGTCAACCTGTTCACCATTGTATTCTGCTTTTGCTTTTGAAGCATAAGGAATATTCACTCTTTCTTTTACGGGTAGCGCATCCATATCTGCACGAAGTGCGATCACCGGTCCGGGCTTTCCGCCACGAAGTATGGCTACTACACCCGTCTTTGCAATATTGGTTTGCACTTCCAATCCCAATTTCTTACAATGATCAGCGATATACTGCATTGTTTTGAATTCGTGATTTCCCAATTCAGGATTTTGATGAATATGCCTTCTCCACTCGACGAGTTTAGGTTGAATTGCCTTTGCTTTTTGATCAATTAATGCGGGAGTAATTTGTGCGGATTAATTAATGCTAATAAGCAATAAAACGACTATAAAGGCATAACCAATTTCTCATCATGTAAATGCTTTTGAATTGGGGGTATAAATATAATGCAGGAATTGAAACCTCAATCAAAATCCTCTGCATCCTTCCCTTTGAACCTTGTTATTTCGAGACCACTCCCTGAATCTTGTCATTTCGAGCCCGGTTGCAATTGAGGACTGAACAATGGATGTAATCAGGGCGAGAAATCTGCACAATCAGCGGTTCTGCTTCATTTTAAAATTACACGAGGTCTCCAATTGTGCAGATTTCTCGCCCTACTTACCCTATATGCGAAGTGTTCTTTATTGACCGGGCTCGAAATGACAAGGTTCAAAGGGGGTTGGTCTCGAAATGACAAGGTTCAAAAGGACGCAGAGGACACAAAGAAGCACGGAGGACACAGAGAAATTTATTCTTGTCAACCCAGTCAACCCTGTCAACCCTGTCAACCTATGACCTTGCGAACTCAACCAACTACCCACGCCAATCCCAGGCCATCAACGCCCATTCATCAGTTTCGTCTTTGTATTCGTGAAGCGTAATAAATCCAACTCGTTCGTGCGCACGGTAAGATCGCTGATTGCGGAGAGATACTTCAGTTACCAGTAAATCATATTTATCCTGGTAAATATTTTTATGTCCCTGGTACAGGAGATCAAAGATTCCCTTTCCACGATAAGCTTTGGCAACGCAGATCTGACCCATTACATAATAGTCATGTGTTGAAACAGGTTTACCTCTGTAAATAACTCCATCTAAACTTTCAAACATTGGAAATAAAACCCGTACAAGATTTCGACAGGTAGGAGGCATCGACAATGCATATCCCGCAAGCACTCCATTGTCTTTTACAATAATGCTTGGATCGGCTGCATGCATTTTTTTTAAGGTCTCGAGATCATGTTCAACGGTAAGAAAACCCTGGTCATTTTCTTCGTCCGAAGAATTCGCGCCCTTCAAATACATTTTTTGCAGCGCAAGTATATTTTCCAAATCAGCAACCGAGGAAACAGCTTCAGCATGCAATACTTCAGATTCCATACGTCATCGCGCATTTAAACTTGGATCAAATTTCAGCCACGAATTCTGAAATATGAAAAATAAAATAGCAAATATAAAATAGCAAATAGCAAATCATTTATGTTCTCCAAAAACGCCGCGTAGTTCGTCAGCGATCTCGCCGAGGGTGCAATAATTTTCTACGGCTTCAATAACGATTGGAATAATATTCTCATCTGTGGTAGCCTTGTCATTTAATTGTTGAAGGATATTATCACATTTTGCGGGATCACGACGATTTCTTACGGATTTTATTTTTTCAGTTTGTAACTGCCGTATGCTATCGTCAACGCGAAATACCGAAGGCGTTGCGGCTTCGTCGACCTGGAATTTATTTACTCCAACGATGATCTTTTCCGTTGTTTCCACCTGTCGCTGATGTTCGTAAGCGCTTCTTGCAATTTCTTCCTGGATAAATCCTTCTTCAATTGCGCTTACACTTCCTCCCATTGAATCGATTCTTTCAATGAGGTCAAGCGCAGCTTCTTCAACTTCATTTGTCAATGCTTCAACATAATAAGAACCTGCCAAAGGATCCGCCGTATCCGGAGCTCCACTTTCATACGCGAGGATCTGCTGAGTTCTCAATGCAATTCTTGCTGCTTCTTCAGTTGGCAGACTCAATGCTTCATCATATCCGTTGGTATGAAGGGATTGGGTGCCTCCTAAAACGGCGGAAAGAGATTGGATCGTAACCCTGGCAATATTATTCAAAGGTTGTTGCGCAGTGAGCGTGCTTCCTCCTGTTTGCGTATGAAAGCGCAGCATCATTGCTTTTGGATCTGTAGCTCCCAGTTCTTTCATAATCCCGGCCCACATTCTTCTTGCTGCTCGAAACTTCGCAACCTCTTCAAATAAATTGTTATGTGCATTGAAGAAAAAGGAAAGTCGCTTTCCAAAAACATTTATGTCCAAACCTTTTTCCAATGCGGCTTTTACATAAGCCTTTCCATTACTTAATGTAAATGCGATCTCCTGCACAGCAGTACTTCCTGCTTCCCGGATATGGTAACCTGATATAGAAATTGTATTCCATTTCGGGACTTCTGCGCTACACCATTCAAAAATATCCGTAATGATACGCATGGATGGTTTGGGCGGATAGATATATGTTCCTCTTGCCGCGTATTCTTTTAAAATATCATTCTGAATTGTTCCGGATATTTTCTTAAGATCGGCTCCCTGCTTCTTTGCAAGCGCAACATAAAATGAAAGAAGAATGAAAGCAGTGGCATTGATCGTCATGGAAGTAGTCACCTCTTCCAGTTTGATCCCGCGAAACAATGCTTCCATGTCTTCCAGGCTATCTATGGCAACTCCAACTTTTCCAACTTCTCCTTCTGCAAGTGAATGATCGCTATCGTACCCGATCTGTGTTGGAAGATCAAAAGCAACGCTCAAACCCATAACTCCGTGCGACAATAAATAATGGTATCGTTTATTGCTTTCTTCCGCTGTACTGAAACCAGCATACTGGCGCATGGTCCAGAGCTTACCGCGGTACATATCGGATTGTACGCCGCGGGTAAAAGGATAAACTCCGGGTTTTTCCTCAGGCTGACTATTTGGAGGAAGATCAGCTTTGGAATAGATCTCTTTTATCTCAATCCCACTTTCGGTATATTTTTTTTCTTTTTCGGACATGCGTTTTCATTAAGCTCGAGGCTCGTAGCGCGCAGCTCACAGCTTTATTTAAGTAATTTCTTCGCCTCATAAGCCAGCACTTCGCTTACTACTCCATGTAAGGAAGCTTTCGGGTTTTGCATCAGCATTTCCAGGATGCTTTTGTTCAGGTCGGTTCCTGTTGCTTCGGCTGGCATAAAGGACGCAACCTGGTTAATGATGAGTATATTCTGGTCTTTTAGATTTCTAACTGCATCCCAGGCTTCCTGCGATACATAGATCTGTTGGGTGATATTGTATTCAAATTCCTGTTTGATCGATTGGACCAGCAAGGACTGCATTTCCCGCACTCCCATACCGGATTGACTTACGCGATTGATAAGATTTGTCAATGAGATTCTGTCGGCCAGCAAGATGAGTCGTTCGTATGCCTGTAACTGCAGATGTTTGGAAGGTTTTTGCGTTGCAGGATTGGATATTCTTTCTTCAGCCGCTTTTTGGGCCTCCTTTCGTTGTTTCCAGAGTACGTAAGCCAGGCTTCCTCCCAGCACAGCAGCAATTGCCAAAGCGATGTAGAGTTGGGTATTGGAGATTGTCATGAATATCGTTTGGGACAAAAATAGTTGAATAGTTGAATAGTTGATTAGTTGATTAGACAGATATCGTGGGGATTTATCGGTCGGGACCTATCACTTGTTAACTCCCCAAATCATCTGTATTTTTGCCAAATAATTAAAAGCAGATGGATACAACGACAGCGGCACCGGTTGGCTTTTCACCCCGCGCGATAGTGGAAGTCAAAAGGCTGATGAGAGAAAGAGCAACGGATCCCAAAAAACACTTGCGTGTTGGCGTTAAAGGTGGAGGATGCTCGGGTTTGAGCTATATCCTTGGCTTTGATGAGAAGCAGGAGAATGATGAGGTTTATGAATACGAAGGATTCAACTATATCATGAATAAAAGTCATGGAATCTATCTCACCGGTATGGAAGTAGACTGGCATGATGGACTCGATGCCCGTGGATTTATGTTTACGAATCCGAATGCCAGCAAGACATGTGGATGCGGGAGCTCGTTCTCGGTGTGAGACCAAATTGAACAGAAGAACAGAGGAACAGCAGAACATACCTGTTTACTATAAAATATTTTAGGATCTCATTTGATGCGATAACCGGCTAGGTCCGATCGTTGGTTCTGCTGTTCCGCTGTTCATCTGTTCCGCTGTTCTTCCGATCAAATTGATGACGGGAACTAAGTGTACTACTCAGCACTTCACCGTCTTCTTCTTTTTCCCCAGATTTCCTCTGTCTTCAACCTTCTTTATATAATCAGCCGCGCTGGGAACTTTGCACGCGGTGTCGCCCATGTCCACCATCACTGTGCCTATCCGTTTGGCGGTTTCTTTTGCGAATGAATTGAATTCCGTTATATATGAACCAACGCAAATTAGGAAGGAATTCATCGCATAACGGACCCGGTTAGGCGCTGAATGAATTGACTTTTCAACTCGTTGTATGAGTGATTTGATTTGCTTCTTGTCCAATTCTTCATCTGGCTTCAGGGATACAATTCCTGCAAGTGTAGACCATCCCGCTACTGCGATATTTTCATCCGTGGATTCGATCCATTCCAGTGCAAGTTCATAACCGTAGTTGCTTTCTGCTGCAACCCAGGCGACCGTAAACTCGCTGATCGACCACGATCGCGCTTTTTTCACCCAATTCTGCAAATCCTTTTTCGTCATTTTCGCATCGTCGGCGATCAATCCAGCCAGGTACATCGCATCCGAATTGCCGGTATCATAGAGATCAAGTGCCAGTTGATAATCTTTCTTTACTTTTTTTACTATCTTCTTCAGGTCCTCGATCTTGACTCCATAGAAGGGTTCTACTGAGCCATGTTTCAAATATATTTTTTTGATTGATTCATTGCCCATTGATTTGAGCTCCTTCATTATTTCTGTTACGTTCATGCTAGTGCAGTTTTTGCTTTCCTTTTCAGGATAAATGTAGAAATAATTGTGATGATCAGTCCAATCAGGAATACGGTAATGAACATCAACCCAAACGCAAAAGCCGGATTGGCACTTAAGTCCCTGAAACTTTCCATTTCTTTAGCTTTTACCGCAAACTCGTCAGCTGGCAGCGATTTTCTCATTTGCTCAATCTCACTATTGAAGTATTTGTCATTGAATTCAGGGTCCAGGTAATAAGCATAGATCAGGCTCCAGATTCCAAATAATACTGATGGAAAAAGGGTAATTAATGTGCCCAGTTTCATACCCTGCCCGAAGCTCAGCCATCCATTATTCATTTTGTCACGGAAATATTTGATGCCAATGAATACAAATGCCAGTGATAAAACGATACTGGCGTAGCCAATGATCTCCCGGGTGCCAAAGTCATCTGAGTTCTTAATAAACACAACATATGCCACCAGGGAGACGCCGAGGAGAACTATCGCGCTAAGGAAGCCGAAGCGGAGGATTGTTTTTTTCATGTTGAGGAATTTTTGTTGGTGCAAAATAGGTTGGGAGCTCGCGGTTTGTATTACTCTTTCGTACCATTTTTGAGTTTGATCTTCGAAATTCTACTTTAGTCCACCCGTTTGGCGTTTGGCGTTTGGAGTTTGGCGTTGCTACCGCGTTCGGGGAGCATATAAAAACATTCGTATGCAATTTTTCGCAGGGCATGTTCCGCGTCCACCCCAAACGCCAAACGCCAAACTCCCGAAAGTTCGAAACTATATTATTCGCAATTCCTTAGCTTTCTTCACTGCCTCAGTCCGGCGTTCTACATCCAGTTTCAAAAAAAGGTTCGATACGTGCTTTTTGATCGTATTCTCGGATACATACAATTTATCCGCTATTTGTTGATTTGAGAGCCCATCTTTAATCAGTTGGAGGATTTCGTATTCCCTTTTACTTAGGCCGAGTTTTTCAATTCGTTTTTCATCAATAGCCACTGGGGGACTTACTTCAATAAAAACTTCTTTTTCCCGAATTACCTCCTTTGTTATTTCTTTCCGGAATAGCTTTTGGCTGATATAGATCCCGATGATGAGGAAAAAAAGACCGATGCCGGCTATCCAAAAGTCAAACCCAATGTCCGAGCCGAAATGGCTGAATTTCACCAATTGAAAAAGTATTAGGACGGCAAGGATCAATAAGCCAAAGCCGATCACCACCTGTTTCATGTACTGAATATACCAAGTTCGGACGATTATGCATAGATTCGCTCTTTCAAAAAACCGTTCAGACTTTAACATTCAATAAAATACGTGAGAGAGAATTCTCCTCTATCTTTCTACCCGATATGAAGCGTAAATTCTGGTTTTATTCCCTTTTGATTTCGTTGAGCTGCACTAACTGGTTATCCGTCGAGGCGCAGCCTTATGACAGCACCCTGCTCAAGCTTTATAATAAATACCCTCAGGAAAAACTCTATCTCCATTTCGACCGTGCGGGTTACAATCCCGGTGAAACAATCTGGTTCAAAGCGTATCTGTTTGATGGCCTGTTTCCATCCGACATGAGTAAAACGCTTTATGCGGAGTTATTGGACGAACATGGCAAAGTGATGGAACGTAAAACTGCGCCATTTGTTCTTTCAGGATCTGCTGCGGCATTCGATCTGCCGACTGATATCAAATCATCCGTTGTATACGTTCGGGCATACACCAGATGGATGCTCAATTTTGATACAGCCTTTCTTTATGTAAAGGCGATACCAATCTTTGTGGCAAAACCAAGCAACAAGGGCGGCCCAACGCCAAACGCCAAACTCCAAACGCCAAACGCGTTTTTACAATTCTTTCCTGAAGGCGGCGATCTGGTTGAAGGAATCGACTCCAGGATTGCGTTCAAAGCAACAAACAGGCAGGGAATACCAATTAAAGCCCATGGTGATATATTGAATAGCAAAGGTGAAAAAGTAGCCTCCTTTACATCGGTTCATGATGGTATGGGAACATTTACACTAACACCAGTGGCGGATGAATTATATCATGCAAGTTGGAAAGATCCCGCAGGAGCTGTTCAACAAACAGCTTTGCCGAGAGCGAAGAAGAGTGGAGTTGTAATGACAATAAACAGGGTGGAAAAAGGGATCCAGTATACAATTAAACGCATTCCGGATCCCGGTGCGGGTTTGTCAGTGTTTGTTGTTGCCCAAATGCATCAACAATTGATTTACCGTGCAAAGGCAAGCATGACCAGCAGCTCAATGATTAGCGGATTTATTCCCACAGAGAATTTGCCTGCAGGAATTGCCCAACTCACGATTTTTACAGAAAACCATCAACCTCTTGCAGAGAGATTATTCTTTGTAAATACCCAGGAATATTATTTCATTACTGATCTTAACACAGCTGTAAAATCCGTTGAGAAAAGAGGAAAGAATGTGATCCAGATCGATGTGCCAGATACGGTATCCTGTAATCTATCCATTTCGGTTACTGATGCATCAATCGATCCAATCAATTCAGGAGAAGATAATATCTACTCCAGGATTTTATTGAGCGGTGACATCAGGGGTTATGTCCACAATCCGGGTTATTATTTCAATGCAGAGGGGGATTCTGTAATGAGACATCTTGACCTGGTGATGATGACGAATGGGTGGAGACGTTTCAAATGGGAAGAAGCGCTTGCAAATAAATTCCCTGCAATTAAACATCAACCCGAAGAATACCTGGCTATTGAAGGAAGGGTGGCTGGTTTGAGCAGATCAGAGTTGCAACAAAAAGAACTAACGGGAATCATCACCTTAAAAAATGGGAACCAGCAATTCCTGACCATACCCATTCAATCTGACGGAAGTTTTCAGGTACCCGATGCGGTTTTTTATGATACAGCAAAGTTGTACTATCAATTCAATAATGATAAAGACAAAGTGCTTAGCACGAGGGCATTGGTCACCGTAGGAAATAATCTTTTAACCAGGCCACTCAATATAATTCCCGATAGCGGTTGGCTTGCTGTGCGTATTCGACCGGATTCCGCATTGGTGAAGAAAAACAGGGAGATCGCACAAAAGCAGCTCGAGATCTGGGACGAAGAACGAAAAAAAGTAAAAACGATGGAAGCAGTTGTGGTAAAAGGAAGAATACGAAGCAAGGTGGAAGTGATGACTGACGAATACGCTTCAGGATTCTTCAAAGGAGGGGACGGTGCAACATTCATCGTAGAAGATGATCCCCTTGCCCAGTCTTCATTATCTGTATTGAATTATTTACAAGGAAAGGTTGCCGGTTTGATGATATCGGTACAGGGAGCCACAGATGCTCAATTGAGTTGGCGCGGTGGTTCACCTGCTTTATACATAAATGAAATGACGAGCGACGTGCAAATGATCCAATCCATGCCTATGACTGATGTGGCAATGATCAAGGTTTATCGTCCTCCATTCTTTGGAAGCTTTGGTGGTGGAGCTGGGGGAGCGATCGCTGTGTACACTAAAAAAGGAAAATCTTCGAATGAAAGAGTAAAAGGACTTGATTTTGCGAATATCCAGGGATACACAGCTGAGCGGCAATTCTATTCTCCCGATTATACAAAGATTGATGAGAGCCAAATGCAACCAGATTTGCGCAACACTCTTTACTGGAATCCTTTTGTCTTTACAAACAAACAAAACAGAAGAATATTTCTCAGCTTCTTTAATAATGATACCTCGAAAAAGTTTAGAGTTGTGGTTGAAGGAATTAATACGGAAGGAAAGTTGACGAGGATTGAGAAGATTTTTGAATAGTTCCGAATTCAGGTCGGAAATAGTTCCGAACCCTAAAGATGCAACGTCCCAAGTAATTAGTATGCTACATGGTTCGGAACTCTACATCGGGTACTCCGAACTTTAGGGTTCCGAACCCTGCAGAGAGCTTGAGAATTAAGTAACTTACCTCTTTAGGGTTCGGAACTATTTAAATCAGTGCAAATGAAAAAACAAATCCTATTTTTTATCATATTCACCGCTTCATTTATCCAGGCCTTTTCTAACAATTCTCCTAAGCCAGCAGCGCGGCAATATTTCGAAATAAAGATCTACCACGCGGGAAATGATGAACAGGTCAATCAAATAAAGAATTATTTGCGCCAGGCGTTCATTCCTGCACTGCATCGATACGGGCTAAAAAGTATCGGAGTATTTGAGGCAATAGCTAATGACACAGCGTCCGACAAAAAGATTTATGTATTTATTCCTTATTCATCTTTCCAGGATATAGCGAAAGTTTCAGATAAATTGAACGTTGACAAAACCTACAAGCAGGCTGGAATAAATTTTCTGAATGCAGCACATGATAAAGCTCCGGTCAAAAGAACCGAATCTATAATTCTATATGCTTTTGAATTGATGCCCCGCTCCGGTATGCCATCCTTAAAAGGCGATGTTTCAGCCAGGGTTTATGAATTGCGCAGCTATGAAAGCGCCACTGAAAATCTTTACAGGAATAAAGTGAAGATGTTTAATGAAGGAGGTGAGATCGCATTGTTCAAACGGCTTGGATTCAACGCAGTGTTTTATGGAGAAGTGATGGCTGGTTCAAAAATGCCGAATCTTATTTACATGACTTCATTTGATAATATGCAATCGAGAAATGATCACTGGAAAACATTTGTCGATGATCCCGAATGGAAAAAACTCTCCTCTATGGTTGAATACAAGAATAATGTTTCGCATATAGATATTTACTTGTTGAGGCCGCTCGAGTTTTCGGATATTTAGAGTCTGAACTCCTGCACCTTGAACGTTGTCATTTCGAGCCCGGAGTAATTAAGGTAATTCGGAATAGAGGAAACCAGGGCGAGAAATCTGCGTAATTGGCAATTGATCGAATTTCTGAGAGATGTTTATGCCGCAGATTTCTCGCCCTGGTTTCCTTATGTGAACGTTACCTCTTTTACTCCGGGCTCGAAATGACAAAGTTCAGAAAAAGGGTAGGGGCTCGAAATGGCAAGGTTCAAAGTGGAGGAGTTCAGACTAAGGCGTCATAAAGTATCTCCACCGGGTGAAATGCCTTTACCCCCGTTCCATCTTTTATCTGATGCCTGCAACTCGTACCAGGCGCAGCTATTAAGGTCCCATTTAGTTTATTGCGTACTGCGGGAAATAGTACAAGCTCGCCGATTTGTTGTGAGATTTGATAGTGCTCTTTTTCATATCCAAAGGAACCCGCCATTCCGCAACAACCCGAAGGAATAATCTCCACAGAATAATTTTCGGGGAAGGAAAGAATTTTTGCAGATGAAGAAACTGAAGAAATTGCTTTTTGCTGGCAATGACCATGAAGTTTGATTAACTTTTTTTCGGCATGAAATTTCGATTTGGAAATTCTTCCATTTTCAATTTCTCTTGCAATAAATTCATCAACCAGGAAACTGTTTAAAGCCAGTTCCTTGGCTTTATTGAATAATTCATCATCGGCCAGATCCACATATTCATCCCTGAATGTTAGAATGGCTGAAGGTTCGATACCAATCAATGGCGTTTCTGATTTAATAAATGGATGAAGAAGTTCAATATTCTTATTCGCAATGTTTTTTGCTTTTCGTAATAGTCCTTTTGAAAGCCAGGTTCGGCCACTTTCGATATGATCAGGAATTATCACTTCATAGCCCAGCTTTTCTAATAGCAAAATTGATTTGATCCCTATCTCAGTATCATTGTAATTAGTAAACTCATCGCAAAAAAAATAGACGCTGCGCTTGTTTGCATTTATAGTCCCATTCCTGTGCTTTTTATACCAGTTTCTCAATGTTGTATTATGAAGCGTTGGCATTGATCTCTCCTTTGCAAAACCCGAGAACCCTTTTATCAAATTGCTTAAGGGTTTCGCTGTCATAAAGAAATTGTAGATACCAGGAGCTATTGAACCCAATTTTGCGGAACGGGTGAAATTGGCAATAAGTTTTGAGCGAAGTGGAATTCCATTCGCATCATAGTATTGTTGAAGGAATTCAGCTTTTAATTTTGCCACATCCACATTCGATGGACATTCGGATTTGCAACCCTTACAACTCAGGCAGAGGTCCATCACGTCATAGATTTCCTTATGATCAAATCGATTTAGTTTTTCTGAATGCGTGAGAAACTCCCTCAAAATATTGGCTCTCGCTCTTGTCGTATCCTTTTCATTTCTCGTAGCCATATACGAGGGGCACATCGTTCCACCCGATAACTGCGTTTTCCTGCAATCACCGGAACCATTGCATTGTTCGGCGTGTTGCAGCACGTCCTGGTTGTAATAGCGAAAGATTGTTTTGAATTTTGGAGTTTGCTGACCAGGAGTATAACGCAGCATTTGATTCATCGAAGGAGTATCAACAATTTTGTTCGGATTGAAAATATTTTTCGGGTCCCATAGTTGTTTTATCTCCTTCAACAATCGATAATTCTTTTCACCAACCATTTGCTTTATAAATTCTCCCCGCAGTCTTCCATCACCATGTTCACCACTCAATGAACCATTGTATTTCTTTACCAGTGCTGCAATCTCTTCAGCAATGGTCCGGAACAGGCGGTTGCCTTCTTTGGTCTTCAAATTGATGATGGGTCGCAAATGCAATTCACCTGAACCAGCATGTGCATAGTGTACGGAATAGAGTCCATGTTTTTTCAGGATCTCATTGAATTCGCGAATGTATGCCGGAAGATCATTTACATCAACAGCAGTGTCTTCAATAACCGGAACCGCTTTATCATCTCCCGGTAGATTTCCCAGTAGTCCCAGTCCTGCTTTTCGAAGTGTCCAGATCTTTTTGCAATCTTCTCCAAATAATAAAGGGAAATGAAAACCCAATCCTGCTGCTCTCATTTCTTCTTCAACTTTCTTTGCGATCCCAATCACTTCTTCCCTCGAATTCCTGCTGAATTCAATAACCAGGATCGCTCCCGGATCCCCTAATACAAAAAACCGGTTTTTGCTTTGTTCGATATTATCCTTCGTACATTCGAGAATATAATGATCAATTAGTTCGCTGGCACTGGGATCATATTTTAATGCGATCAGGTTTGCCCGTAATGATTCATCGATACTGTTGAAGTGAACGCAGAGCAGTCCTGCTTCTTTTGGCGGAAGGGGAACAAGATTCAATTTGATCTCTGTAATAAATGCAAGCGTTCCTTCCGAACCTGCAATCAATTTGCAGAAATTAAAATCCGGACTACCAGCTATGAACGGTGAAGTTTCAAGGAGAACATCAACAGCATAACCAGTATTTCTTCGCTCAATGCTTTTCTTCGGAAATTCTTTTCTGATCTCGACCTGGTTCTCATAGTTGCTCAATAAGCTGCGAACTTTTTTATAGATGCTCGCCTGCAATGACTCACCTTCACATTTAGCATGAAATTCATCATTGCTCAATGTCTTAAATTCTGCTTCGGAGCCATCACTCAGTAATGCTTTTACTTCAAGTAAGTGTTCCCTCGTACTGCCATACACAACCGAATTCGAGCCGCAGGAATTATTTCCAACCATTCCGCCAATCATCGCGCGGTTGGCAGTAGATGTTTCCGGACCGAAAAACAGTCCATGAGGTTTCAGAAAGAGGTTTAATTCATCTCTTATAACTCCCGGCTGAACACGCACCCATTTTTCTTCTTTATTAAATTCAATGATGCCGGTAAAATATTTGGAGACATCAACAATGATTCCATTGCCCACCACCTGTCCTGCAAGTGATGTTCCCGCGGTACGGGGGATCAATGAAGTATGTTCTTTATGCGCAAATACAATTAGCTTTTTAATATCCTTTATTGATTTTGGAATAGCAACCGCCAGGGGCATTTCACGGTAAGCAGAAGCATCGGTGGCATATAGCGTCCGCATGGTTTGGTCAAAGAAAAGGTCACCATCCAATTCAACTCCCAGGGTTTTCAGCTTTGCTTCAATTTGGTTGTTCATCAGTAATCAAGAATTGCCGGTTCCGGAGAGATTCAATTTCAACAATCCCCTGAAATAATAAATATCATAAATAAGCCATACTAAGTATGGAAACAATGTCCATGCACTTATGCGATCAGTGCCCCATAGCAGTGCGAACAATGTTATTACGATAAGACCAAAAGGGTAAATAGAAAAGTAAAACAAGCGGATAGACTTCGCTTTAAATAATAAAAAATTTGTCAGGCCATTGAAAAGCATCATCAAAATTAAGAGGATCATAATTACAGTAAAGTTGTTGTCTATCTTTCCCGCAAACAAGCGATAGGCAATAATTCCGCACATCAGATAATAAAGTCCACCAATAAAATACCAAACATAGAATGAGAATGAATATTTAGGTTGTTTAAGGCTTTCAAACCATTTCTTACCATTTTTGGAAGTGACAAACAGTTCAAGGATCACTGAGCCCAGGCAAAGAGCGACAGTTAGTATAATTGCATCTTTGTTCATCGTATTGAATCGTCAACCAGCGGAATTTTACCTATCCACCAACTTCTCATACTCCTCAGAATATCTTGGCCCCGTATCCGGATACTTTGCAAGGATTGCTTCAATGGCATTCAAATCTCCCTTTGTAATTGTTATATCAACTGCTGCGGCATTTTCTTCTAAATATTTTCTCTTCTTTGTACCTGGGATCGGGATGATATTTTCGCCTTGAGCCAATACCCAGGCTAATGCAAGTTGGGCCGGAGTGCAACTCTTTGTTTTTGCAAAATCCGCAAATGCCGCGGAAAGTTTGTTATTGTTCTCTTCGTATTGAAGTTGGTACCGCGGAAGCGTCTTTCTGAAATCTTTTTCGCCCAATTCGCGGATATTAAGGGTATTTGTCACGAGTCCTCTTGCCAGTGGACTAAAAGGGACAAATGAGATTCCCATCTCCTTACAGAAAGGGAGAATTTCTTCTTCAACACGACGGGTTAACAAAGAATACTCGCTTTGCAGCGCGCTGATCGGATGAACAGAAAATGCTTTTTTGATCGATTTAGGGGCCGCTTCTGACAAACCAAGATATCTCACTTTACCTTCTTTTACCAATTGAGCCATCGCTCCGACCATTTCTTCAACTGGAACATTCGGATCAATCCGGTGCGCGTAGTAAAGATCAATTTCGTCAACCTGTAAACGCTTCAGACTTGCTTCGACGGCTTTTTTAATGTAGGCAGGAGAACCATCAAATCCTGTAGCATCCCCGAACCTGAAACCAAATTTGGTTGCAATGAAGATCTTATCCCGGTTCGTCTTCAAGAGTTTTGACACCAGTTCTTCATTGGCACCATTGGCATAAACGTCAGCAGTATCCCAGAAATTTATTCCAAGGTCCAATGCCCGGTGGAGGGTAGCGATGGATTCCTCATCATCTCTTTCTCCATAGGCGTGGCTCATGCCCATACAGCCCAGACCAATTGCCGAAAGGTTTGTTCCGGTTTTTCCAAGTTCACGGTATTTCATAATGTCGCCTCGTTTAAGTTAGGTTTCGACTTGCAAATTATTGATTATTAATTATTAATTATTCCTGCCCGACTGACGCCTCATCAGAACGGATTCATCCAAACCGGTCAGGCGGGGGATTATTGCTACGCTGACTGGCAATCTTCAAATAGTCAAAGACCCAATAATCATTAATTAATAATTAATAATCCCCGCCTGTCTGGTGTCAGTCGGGCAGGAATAATCAAAGGTCGGTCGCGGGTTTTGATCCAGAAAGCACTTCTTCACACCGTGGGTAAAGCTTTTTTGCGCTGGTATAAAAAAGTGATTTATCTTTTCTGGCTATTAAGGCTCAATGCGGTATTGCCGATTAGCCGCCATCATGAATTAACCTAAAAACAATTTTATGACACCAAAATCTGCTGCTCTTTTATGGGGTTTAGTTTTTATTGCAGTGGGGATACTTGGTTTTGTGGACAATCCGATTGTTGGTACTTCTGAAGGAGCGATTTTTCATGCTGATACGCTTCACAACTCGATTCACCTTGCAAGTGGAGCATTGTTCCTTCTCTTTGCTATTGCCGCACCGGGATCCGTTGCCGGCTTCCTGAAAATTTTTGGTATTATTTATTTGCTCATCGGTGTACTTGGCATGATCACTGCCGGTGGCGAGGGTGGCGGGAAAATTTTAGGCATCCTTCATGTAAATAGTAATGATAACTATTTGCATATTGGCCTGGGTGTACTCATCTTCCTTTCCGGTTATCTTGGAAGAAGGCCTGCTGTTGCTTAACGGTTATTAAAATAGACCCACAATCCCTCCCCGCCACCGGCGGGGGGGGATTTTTTTATTTATTCCATAGAATTCAAATGAGTATTGAATTCATCCAGTACTTCATGTGCGTAGAACAATTGAACAGAAAAGGGATTTGATTTTTTAGGTTTGATATTTTTTGCGACAACGATTGTTCCTTTGTATGCAATAGCGAAATAAGCAAACAATTTATTTTCTGATTCCGGAACGGGCGAAGCGTATCCGGTAATACCAATTCCCCAATCGCTATTAAAGAGATTACATACCTGCACGGCCATTTCCGCTGACACTTTTAATGAAACACAATTGCATTCCATTGCATGAATCGGTTCAATTCTAAGATGCCTTACTTTCTGGCCAATATTATAAGTGGTTATTCCGCCCTGGTAGAATTTTTCCGCATCTGTTGCCATGGAGAAGGCAAGCTGTAACAGTCCCGAAGTAACGCTCTCGGCAATGGCGATTGTCTCCTTTCGGAACAAGATCCTGTCTCGAATGGGGTCAATATTTTTTTTTAGCAATAATGGATCGGCGGATGAACTCATTATTTTGGTTTATGGTAAATTGTGGTTAATGATTGTAGCTGAAAAATCATGCCACGGGAATTATTGAATATTTTCTATTTAATATTTCGTATTGAAATACTTTTCGTGGGATAACTTATAACGACTTAATTTATTTTTGAATCCTAATTAATTCAGATGAAGACAGTTTTTGCGGCTGTTGTATTGAATTTCCTCGTTTGTTTCGCATTTACTTCTTGCTCCGGACCGGACAAGCCAGTTTCCGAAAAAGACTTCACCAGAAAAGTTGTGGATACTAATCCATCCGTTGCCCCTTTATCACCCGAAGCAAGCATAAAGAAGATTCAATTGCCTCCCGGTTATTCCGTTGAATTGGTGGCAAGTGAACCCATGGTGCAGGAACCTGTAGCAATGGCATGGGATGGAAATGGAAGATTGTTTGTTGCGGAGATGAATACTTATATGAAGGATGCTGCGGCAACAGGAGAATTTGAACCCACCAGCCGGATAAAATTATTGATTGATGAAGACGGCGATGGACGAATGGATAAAGCAACAGTTTTTATCGACAGTCTTGTTTTACCACGCGTGATCCTTCCGGTCGGCGACCAGTTATTGGTTGGCGTAACGAATGTGCAACATATCTGGAGTTACCGGGATACAAACGGCGATGGAAAAGCTGATGAAAAGAAAATCGTATTTCGAAATGATGTACTTGACGTAAGAAATATGGAGCACCAGAATGGGGGATTTTTATGGAATCTCGATAACTGGATCTATCCTTCACGTGATAATCTTCGGTACAAGTATAAAAATGGAATGCTCATCGCCGATACGATGGTGGATAATATGATCGGGCAATGGGGAATGACGACAGATAATTATGGAAGGTTGTTTTATTCCGAAGCTGGTCCTGGTCTCCCCGCAGTACAAATACAGCAGATGCCTGCATATGGGGCGTTGAATTTCGATGATCAGTATTCAGAATCATTTACAACTTTATGGCCGATCATTGGAAATATTGATGCACAGGGTGGAAGAAATGCATTGAGACCCGAAGATAATACATTGAAAAAATTCACTTCCGGTTGCGGACAATCGATTTTCAGAGGAGATAGACTTCCAAAAGATATGCTAGGAGATTATTTTATTCCCGAGCCAGTTGGTCGTGTTATAAAAAGAGGGAAAGTTATCAATCGGGATGGAAAGATCTATATCGAAGATGCATATCAGGAAAAGGATTGGTTGGCATCGGCAGATATGAATTTCCGCCCAATTAATACATATACAGGACCCGATGGATGTTTCTATATAGTTGATATGTACCATGGCATTATCCAGGAAGCTGAATGGACAACGCCGGATTCTTATCTTGGAAAAGTAATTGCAGAAAAAGAATTGTATAAAAACCGTGGAATGGGAAGGATCCTTCGCGTGGTTCATAAAGATTTTAAGCGTGATAACACAGCTCCAAAAAGGTTGAATCAATCCGCAAGCGAACTGATACCATATTTGGATCATCCGAATGGATGGTGGAGAGATAATGCGCAATTGTTATTGATCGTGAAGAATGATCGAACTGTCATACCTGCATTGAAAGAAATTGCAACTGGTGGTAATGGTCCGTTGAAAAGCAAGCCCGGCGAGCTTGCGCGGATACATGCGCTATGGACGCTTGAAGGAATGGAAGCGATTGATAAAGGGACCCTGCTCAAAGCATTTGACGATCCTCATCCGGAAGTTCGCAAATCAGCAGTATGGATCAGTGAGCAATTTATTAAGATTAACGATAAGGAAGTGTTGAACCGGTTAGGCAAAATGACAAACGACCAAAGTGCCGATGTAAAGATCCAGTTATCCTTATCATTGAGAACAAATAAATCAACTGAGAGCGCAATCAATCGTTAAAAAATTGGTTGAGGAAAATAAAAACAACCAGCTACTGCAGTTTTCCTATACTACTTTCATTGATACCAGAAAAAGGCTTGAAGAAGAAAGGAAGAGAACGTTAAACCTTAGTGTTGAAGACCGTAATCTCGTAACAAGAGGTTCTACGATATACAAACAACTTTGTGCGTCCTGCCATGGTCCGGATGGAAAAGGAGTAGCCATTGGAGGAAAGCCCATTCCTGCACCACCACTTGTTGGTTCACCGCGAGTAAAAGGAGACAAGATATTGCTTACACAACTTTTATTAAATGGATTGAAAGGACCTGTCGACGGCAAGACCTATCCCGATATGATGCCGCCGATGGATGGGAATGATGACGAATGGATCGCTTCTGTCTTAAGTTATATTCGCAATAGCGGGGATCTTGGAAATAATTCATCCGTCATCACAAAAGATGAAATAACTGAGATTCGAAAGAATACACCTAAAATACAAGGTGGCATGACGATACAAATGCTAGAGATATTTAAATTGGGGAGAGCGGAGAAAGCGAATTGGAAGAAGAAGTGAAGACGAGAGGCAAGAGGCAAGAGGCAATAATAAATTCGAAATGCAAGATATATGAGTTGGAATTTGTCCCGTAATGGACAAAATCTTTGTAGTCAGGATCTTTTCCTCACCCCGAAGGGGTGAAATCTTGGTAGCAACGGGATCTGTCATTTGACGAGCGCCCCGTATGGGGCGCAATCTGAATAAAACGCATTTGAAAATCATGAGGAAATTTAAATACAGTTTTTTTTGCGCCTTCTGTTTATCTGTTTCAAACAATCTCCCCGCTCAGGATTCCATATTTGTGAATTCTTTCGGAATGGAATTCGTATTTATAAATCAGGGATCTTTCACCGTGGGTAAATTCCAACCTCCCTATCCTAAAACTTCATCGAAAAATGGATATCGTGCCTTTGATTTTAAAAAAGCCGAGGCGTATGCAAAACGAGATTCACGTAATGGATTCACTGCAGAAATAAAAAACCCTTTTTTCATTGGGCGCTATGAGGTAACACAGGGTCAATGGAAGAAAATAATGGGAAATAATCCTTCCATTTTCCAGCGTGAAAAATTAAATGATGACGCAGAACGGCATCCCGTAGAAAATATAAGCTGGAACGATGCTCAATTGTTTCTCCAAAAATTAAATGAGCTCGATAAAAGCATGACTTATCGCCTGCCAACGGAATTTGAATGGGAATATGCTGCCCGTGCAGGTGCAACAACAGATATTTCCTGGGATGAGATTCGTAAAGCCGCACAATTGGGATTGACGACCACGGCTGAGATCGGAAAGAAAAAACCAAATGCCTTTGGCTTACATGATATGTTGGGAAATGTATGGGAATGGGTGCAGGATTATTATAATGAAAAACAATTTGCTGATCCCGTGCCGCCAAAATCTGGTAAGCAACATGTATTGAAGGGAGCATCCTTTGTCGGCGATGTTAAGAATGCAACCTATATGACGCATGCAGCAGGACCCGCAAACGGTTGGGATGTTGGCTTCAGAGTTGTTGCCGAACCCCGGCGGGAAAATTATCAAATCGATATTAAAAAAGATGCGAGCAAAACGCCAGTAGGCTCACAGAAAATTTTTAATGGCAAAGATCTGGCCGGTTGGCATATCAGCAGAACAACACACCAGGGAACTACGCCCGATTTTCGGGTAATCAATGGAGCTATTGTAGGAAAACAATCTCCATATGGTCAAGGCGGCGTATTGCTAACAAATAAAAAGTATAAAGACTTCGAGTTAACCCTCGAAGTAAAAATAGATTCATTCTGCAATGGAGGAATTTTTCTACGTTCAACTGAAAGCGCAGTATGTTATCAAATTGAACTATCAGAACCTGGTGGCACCGGAAGTTTGTTTGGGGATATGCTTCAAATCAGTACACCTATGAATGCAAAAAACAAATCAAAAGTTTGGAAGCCTAATGATTGGAATTCTTTCCGGATAAGAATGGTAGGAGAAATCCCAACGATCACACTTTGGATAAATGGAGAGAAAATGTGGGAGGTGACTCAACCCAAAAATGATTTCATTGCCGGAGCTACCGAAGGAATGATCGGATTGCAGGTGCATTGGTCAGCGACCTTTGATGATGCGTCAAAAGCCTTCGATATGACTGGATCCTGGCGACCGGATGGGGCGCATCGGTTTAGGAATATTGCCATCAAGGAAATCAAATAGATACTCACCTAAAGGTTGACAAGGTTGACGGGGTTGATAAGGTTGACAAGAAATAACCTGGCTGAGATGAAACCCCGTCAACCTTGTCAACCTTGTCAACCTTGTCAACCCTATCAACCTCATCCCACGGAATCAGTACGCCAGTAATCTGCCGCAGGCGATTATTGAAAACCATAATAGGATTGAAATAACTCCATTCAGTTTTGCGAGTATCGGGAGTTTGATTGGTTCATTTCCATTTCTTAGCCAATGTTTATAAACGACGGATCGGAATAACAATGCATTCACGCCAGCAAGAGCAAGCAGACTTAGTTTTAATTGGAATGTAATATCGTTCGCAAGAGTTTCTGCATTGGTAATGAATAACAAAATTCCTGAAGGGATTGCAATTATCAATCCTCGCAGTGACCAGGGAAGTAGATTCTTTGCGGCATCTATTACAGTTCCTCTTTTTGAAAGTCCCAATAAGCGAAAATCAAATAAGATGGCTGCGCCGGCAACGAAGAGAATGCCGATGATATGAATGATCTCAATAAACGGGTAGAGCCAAAG
Organism: uncultured Chitinophagaceae bacterium; assembly: GCA_963728145.1. Classification (GTDB taxonomy): domain Bacteria; phylum Bacteroidota; class Bacteroidia; order Chitinophagales; family Chitinophagaceae; genus CAVSJA01. Next base: position 223,136 of record CAVSJA010000003.1, read on the forward strand.
CGATTTTTTGATAGAGGTTGCCCAGGAGCTGTTTTCCAGCCAAAGCAACAATTCAGTGAAGCTATCCACTACTAACGCAATTCAAATTTTTCTCCATCCACATAAATCCTTTCGGCACGCATTTCATCTTTGATCGTCTTGTGCGGATAACCTGTAACCCTCAAACTCGATCCTTTTGTGATCTTGTCTTTAGGTACACCACGTGCATCCATCCGGCTGGTAGGCGCGAGGATAACCAACCATGTCTTATCCTTGTCTTTCAACTTCGCAGTTGCATGAGGATTTTCGAAAACAAATTCCTCAACAGTTCCTGTATAATCCAATACTTTGTCCTGGTCGTAATTGGACCAGCCATGATGATAAGGAGCAAATGCCATCAGTGCGAGTACAAGGATGGCAAAGATTCCGTTCTTATAGCGACTCATAAGATTGGTTTACTGGTGAATAATTGTTTACTTAAAATTACCCAATTTGAAACAAAATTCAATCAATTTAAAAATTGCGGATAACCGAAACCTGAAAGGGGTATATTTATTATCCTTCCGAAGCTTCGGGACAACTAATTAACCAATTTAACTAATCAACCAATTAACCAATCAACCAATCAACCAGTGCCCGATGACATCTACATTATAACAGAAAAAACAATCAAGGAGCCTCCTAAAACATTAAGGGGCAAACTGAAATTTCTTGGACCTGGTTTTATTCTTTCAGCATCCATCGTTGGCTCAGGAGAATTGATAGCAACGACCACATTGGGTGCGAGAGCAGGATTCATTGCGTTTTGGATCATCATCCTGAGTTGTCTGGTAAAAGTGGCTGTACAACTGGAATTTGGTAAACATGCAATTCTTACCGGTGAAACGGCAATGACTGCTTTTAATAAGTTGCCGGGCCCGCGATTTGGAAAAGCCAGGTGGACTGTATGGACTATATTTTGTTTAGTCACTTTAAAAATTGTACAGCTCGGTGGAATTGTAGGAGGAACAGCGATCGTTTTGAATATGTTGTATTCAGGATTATCGATAATGGCCTGGATATTTATCGTCGCACTAATTGCAGCAGCTCTCATTTTCCGTGGATATTATAAAATAGTGGAAAGATCATCGCTCTTGATGATCGTTGGGTTCACTATTGCTACTATCACCGCGGTTTATATGCTTCAGTTTACGGTCTATACCTTTTCATGGACTAATGTTTGGGAAGGATTGCAATTTAAACTTCCATCAGAATTAGTAGCAGTTGCTTTCGGCGCTTTTGGAATTACTGGCGTTGCCAGCGATGAGATCCTGGCTTATAATTATTGGTGCCTTGAAAAAGGATATGCTGCATATACGGGACCACGTAAAGAAACAGCCGAGTGGAGAAGCCGTGCACAGGGATGGATCAGGATTATGTATTTAGATGCTTTTGTGGCGATGGTGATTTATACTTCGGTGACAGCCGCTTTCTATTTATTGGGAGCAGCGGTTTTGCATGATCGTGGGATAGTGCCGCAAGGAAATGACCTGATTGAAACATTGGCGCTGATCTATACACAAACTTTAGGAACTGGCGCTAAAACCATTTACCTGGTAGGTGCTTTCTTTGTTTTATTCTCAAGTGTATTTGCTACGCTGGCTGCATGGACAAGATTATTTCCGGATATTTTCGGACAGCTTGGATGGATTGATTTTTCAGATACAAAAAGCAGGAAAAAGCTCGTTGCTATTTTATCCTGGGTATTCCCGTTTGTATGGGGTCTTATTTTCCTTTTTATTAAGATGCCGGTCTTAATGATCCTGTCCGGGGGATTGGTTGGATCGGTCATGTTGTTTATTGTGGTTTTTGCGGCAATTCATTTCCGGAATTTTCGAAAACAATTTCTCCCATCAGGCATACTCTATAACATTCTTTTCTGGATCAGTGTTATTTCTATAGCTGGAGTTGGAGTATATGGAATTACCATGTTGTTTTCCATTTAGGAATGATTGAAAAATAATTTTTCTCCCGATAGTGACGGAAGGGCAGGGCCTGGTTCTCATTCAGTCAGCAAGACATAGAATGGCCTCTTTCTATGCCGATAATTCCGGGATTCATTTTCTGCATGCTATTTGAATCTAATGATGTCTATTGCAACATCGGGTTTGCATAATTTCTTTAACATTTCTTTTTAAATCGTGACCCTAAGAAAAGTGTTGTTGATAATTAAAAAATTGAAAAATGAATAAAAAAAATATTCTGGTTGTAGCCAATCCGGAGAGAATGGATGAGGAGTTGTTTAAATGGATCCAAAGAACAGATGCATTTGAAATGAGTTTTGCCGATACGCATGAGCAAGCGATCGAGAAGTGTCATGCACGCCTTTATGATATGGTGCTGGTAGATGCAGGCGATCCCGAGATCAATCGCAAGATGCTAAAGGCAATTCTGCCCATTTTGAATTCGGAAGTTTTATTGGTGGGTTTTGATGGTGAGAATGCAGATAAAATCGATGAACTCGTTCATGGTGCGTTTGAATGGAGAAAAATGAAACGCATGCAAAAGTTGCTGGTGCTCGAAGCGATCAGCGAGTGCAATTCCTCCGTTTTCTCTCAATTAAATAATTCCTATTTGAAAACCTGTCAACCGTCCCGGCTTTAGCCGGGACGGTTTTTTTATACTGATTTGCGTATTAATCCAATACCTAAGATCAAAAGGCAAAAGGCAATGGGCAATAGGCAATTGGCAATGGACAAAAGATACCGTGTTTGATAGTTTCCTGATGGGTAATTGCCTATTGCTTATTGCTTATTGCCCATTGCCTATTGCCCATTGACTCAAGCAGCCACAGCCGCCACCTCTTTCACCAATTCAATCTCACTATGAAGTTTAACTTCTTCACCCAATGCCAATCCACCGGCTTCGAGGGCTGCGTTGAAATTAATTCCCCATTCATGCCTGTTGATCTTACCGGTCAATAGAAATCCTGCTCTTTCTCCGCCCCAGGGATCTCTTACCAAGCCATTGAATTCAAGATTGAGCCTTACCGGCTTTGTGATTCCCTTCATGGTCAAATCCCCGTGCAAAATGAATTTATCCTCATCGGCGCTTTCAACTTTTGTTGATTTGAAGATCAACTCGGGATATTTATCTGTTTCAAAAAAGTCGGAATTGCGGAGATGCTCATCTCTTTGTTGGTTCTTGGTGTCGATTGAATCCATATCGACGGTTGCCAGGATCTTCGCGGTGCTGAAGTCTTCGTTTTCAGTCTTCACTTCTATTTTGAAGTTTTTGAATGAACCAGAAACATTACTGATCATCAGATGCCTGATCTTAAAACCCAGCTCACTGTGCGTGGGATCCAATACCCAATTTGTCTTTGCCATAATGGTTGAATTTAATATTTGATTTGTTTGATGACGCAAACTTATATACATTTGCTAACTATTGTATAGTACTATACTAAAGGATAGCACTATACCAGAGTATAGTAAAGCGATTTTTATGCAGGAAACAAAAAGCCTTGTTAAATCAAAACCCGTCGAAGGCATGACCGCATGCATGGGAATGCTCCTTCCTGTTCGGGATGCGCTTGAGGTATTGAATGGTAAATGGAAGTTGCCTATTATCATTTCCCTCTCCTTCGGAACGAAGCGATTTCGTCAAATAGCAAAAGATATCGATGGCATTACGGATAAGATGTTATCGAAGGAATTGAAGGATCTTGAAATGAATAAGCTCGTGAAGCGAACTATTCATGATACTTTTCCTCCGACAGTAGAATATTCCATTACAGATCATGGACGTTCGTTGAAGAAATTGATCAATGAATTAAAAAATTGGGGAGAGGAGCATAGGAAGAAGGTGATGAGCAAGAGGTGAATGGTGAATGGTGAATGGTGAGTGGTGAGTGGTGAGTGGTGAGTGGTGAATAGTCAATTGCAAAAGTATTTATAATCTATTGACCATTGACCATTGACCATTGACCATTCACCATTCACCATTCACCACCATCACACAAACGTCCTCACTCCCGAAGAACTATACTCCAGCCTGAATTCCTTCGGCGTGCAATCTTTTTTCTTTTTAAAAATGCGGTTGAAGTTTGACATATTATTAAACCCGCAGCGATATGCAACTTCACCGATACTTTGGGTAGTATCGATCAACATGCGCGATGCATGTCCAAGACGTATCTCATTTAATGTATCGACAAATGTCTTTCCTGTTCTTGCTCTGAAGAAACGGCTGAATGCAACATCAGTCATTGCTGCGAGACGCGCAGCTTCATTAAGGGAGATCTCTTTTTCAAAATTATCGTTCAGATAGGCCATTACTCTATCGATGCGTCGGCTATTGTACGACAAACTTTCGGAATGATGGAAGGACATATCGGACAGGGTTCGCATATTTCTTGACGCAGAAAGATCATGAAGAATGGAGAGCAATTCCAACACCGAATCAAATCCATGCTTTTGCGGCAGCACAACTAATCGGGGGGTGATCATTTCAATTGTTTCCCTGGAAAATAAAATTCCCCGAAATGAACGCGTAAACATGTTCCGGATCAGGTTCATCTGATTTCGCTGAAGGAACTTGTCATCCAGCAGGTCGCGGTGGAATTGAATGGTGATCTCTTTTATCTCCTGGCTTTTACAATTATGATTGAACCATCCGTGTTGAAGGTTCGGACCAACTAATACCAGTTCAAGATCTGTGATCTCTTCTATATGATCTCCGATCACTCGTTTCGCTCCCTTTGCGTGGCGGATAAAATTTAATTCGAACTCTTCATGATAATGAAGAGGAAAATCAAAATCTGATTTAACCCTGGAGAAAATAGTAAAGCAATCGCTTTGTGTTAAGGGCGTAATCTCCCTAAGCAGCTTCTCTTTCATGGGCGGTGCAATCGTTTAAGGTGAACTAAATATACATAATTACGTTAAGAAAATACCACAATCTTGTGTAGTCCAGACACGAAGTATCAGCCAAAGGTTCAGGGGAGAATTGGGGAAATCTGAAAAAATAATATCCCCCTTGGCTAAAAAAGTATCAAAACTAACCCCGCATTTAAGTATAAATTTGGATCAAATAAGCTGCTTTATGAGAAAATGCGGAATGCTACTGCTAGTTAGCGTGCTTTGCACATCCCTTGCCTTCGCACAAACGCGAAAGATCTCCGGAACGGTCACTGATGATAAACAAGCTCCGCTCTTTGGAGCAACGGTGACAGTAAAAGGTACAAAAGTGGTGACCACCACTGATGCCGCCGGAAAATTTTCAATCGATCTTCCTCAAAACAAAAAAACCCTTGTTGTCACCTACGTAGGAATGCAAGCAACGGAACTGACTGTTGGAACCAGCGATGTGGTTTCGGTTTCTGTTGCTCCGCTATCAGGAGCACTAACCGACGTTGTAGTTGTTGGTTATGGTAGATCAAGGAAATCTAATCTTACCACTGCTCAAACATCTGTCTCAACAAAGGAGATCGAAAAAACAGTAAACACCACAATTGAACAGGCCATCCAGGGCCGCGCTCCAGGAGTTTATATTACTCAAAATAGTGGCCAACCCGGCGGGGCTATTTCAGTAAATATCCGTGGGGTCAGCTCTATTAACGGTAATACTCAACCGCTTTATGTGATCGATGGAGTGCAGGTGCAGGGTTCCGAAGTTGCTTTCGGCGCTCAAAGTTCTTCAAACAGCCTGGCGGGATTAAACCCTGCTGATATTGAAGATATCCAGATACTGCAGGGACCATCTGCAACGGCGATCTATGGTTCACGCGGAACCAATGGGGTGATCATGATCACGACCAAGAGAGGTAAATCCGGCGATGCCAAGCTGGGTTATGTTTTTCAATATAACGTTCAAACACCACCGAAGCGCCTCGAGGTAATGGACCTTCCTCAATATGCACAAATGGTGAAGGAGTTTCATGAAGTAGCCGGTGGCACCACTCCTGGAGAATTTCTTGATCCTTCTCTTTTGGGCCCGGGTACGGACTGGCAGAAAGAACTTTTCAATAATTCACCGATGAGCAAACACCAGCTTACTTTTAGTGGAGGTAATAATAACACCACTTATTATATGTCTGGTGAATACCTGAACCAAAAAGGTGTGGCAATGGGTTCCGGTTTCAAGCGTTATGGTTTCCGTTTGAATTTAGATAATAAGCCGAGAGAATGGCTAACAATTGGAGCAAACCTTGCTTATAGCCAGACCAAAGAGAATCTTACCACCAGCCAGGAAAATATTATTTCAAATGCATTGCAGTTAACCCCACAGATCCCGGTAAAGAATTTAGATGGTGAATGGGGCGGGGGTGATGTTGTAAATGGAGCAAACCAGTTTGCACCTGTGAATCCAATTGCGATCGCTAGCATGACCACGAATGAAAATACCCGTAGAAATTTTCTGGGTGGATTAAACCTCGGCATTACGATAACAAAAGGATTAACATTCAGGACCTCGTTTAATGCAAGTGTTAATAATAATAACTCAACTTACTATGTACCCAAATACGAAATTGGTTGGGCGATCAATGCCACTGCTGCATTGGAGAATGGAACAAGCAATAGCCATTACTGGAACTGGAACCAATTGTTGGAATACAACAGACAATTCGGAGAACATAATCTCGGAGTGATGGTGAGTCATGAGGCACAGGAATCCAAATGGAAAAACGTTTATGCGAGAAGAACGGGATTTCTTACCAATGATGTAATTGACCTCAATGCAGGTGACCCCGCAACCGCTACTAACTCGGGTGGATCCGGAAACTGGGCAATGGAATCATGGCTGGGAAGATTAAATTATAACTACGGCAACCGATATCTTTTAACAGTTGCAATACGCAGGGATGGTTCAGTGAATTTCGGTTCTGAGAACAGATGGGGAACTTTTCCATCCATATCAGCAGCGTGGAGAGTTAACAATGAGAAATTCTTTGATGTTTCCTGGATAAGCGATTTGAAATTGCGTTTGGAAACAGGATATACAGGTAACCAGGGAGGTGGAGCAGGAATTTATTCTCCATTGAGCACGGGCGCTACGAGCTGGGGTACAGGCTTCTTACCCGCAGTTTACCCCAATCCAAAATTAAAATGGGAAGAAACAAGAACGAATAACATAGGATTGAATCTTGGCTTCCTTAATAATAATATAACTTTTGAAGGGGACATATACGAAAAGAAAACTGAGAACCTCATCATGCCGCAGAGCCTTCCCTGGTATATGGGCACAAATGGAGTAGGTTCAGTTGCCCCGCCCACAGTAAACGCAGGAAATCTGAAGACAACCGGATGGAACTTCAGCATCAATACAGTTAATATTAATAAGCGCGATTTTAGATGGGAAACTAACTTTAATCTGTCTCATTTCAACACAAAAATTACCGGTCTGAATTCTGACAATGCATTCTTCGAGCGCACATCCTGGTGGTTGAACAACTGGACCCAACGTTCAGCGATTGGATATGCGCCATGGTTATTCAGGGGATATGTCGAAGATGGATTGTTCCAATCAATCGAAGAGATCCAAAAGAGTCCTGTTCCGGTTGACAACAATGGTAATCGCTTGCCAATCGATCAGCAAAATGGATTGTGGGTAGGAGATGTGAAGATTAAGGACATCAATGGCGATGGTATTATCGATGTAAACGATATGACTTATATCGGTAACCCATGGCCGGAATTGTTTGGAGGACTCACAAATACTTTCTACTACAAGGGATTTGAATTAAGCGTCATGTTCACGGGAACTTTCGGAAATGATGTTTACAACTATATCGCCGCAGTAAATTCAAACCCAAACAATATAAATCTCAGCCGCAACTTATTGATCACTGCAATGGATTACGCGAAGCCCAGTACAGATGCGAATGGAAAGCCTTTTCTTTTGAATCCCGAATCAAATGTTCCAAGGATCTCTTATGGTCCGAATGGCAACTATGCAAGGATCACTGATAAGTATGTAGAAGATGGATCTTTTGTCAGGTTGAAGAATGTTTCAATAGCCTACAGTTTCCCGAATTCTTTATTGTCTAAAACTAAAGTGTTCAAAGGAGCAAGAGCTTCGTTTGGTGCGCAAAACCTATTCACTATAACAAACTATACTGGTTTTGATCCGGAAGTTGGCTCCTATGTAGGAAGAGATGCAGGCGTAGGGAACCAGGCGATAGGACTTGACTTTGGAAGATATCCATTAACTCCTATTTACACATTTCAACTCAGTGTGAACTTCTAAACTTACCAGCATGAAGAAGATAATCAATATAAAATACTCAGTTACCCTGATCGTCTCCATTACGATGATCATCGGTTGCAGTAAAGATTTTCTCAACAAACCTCCTACAGATTCTATCGTAGATGCGGGTTTTTACAAAACCGATGACCAGGTACTGGCCGCCACATCTTTGCTCTATAGTAGAGTTTGGTTTGACTACAACGACAAAGCCACATACAATCTCGGTGATTTCAGAGCGGGTAGCGCATTCTCCGCATGGAATGACAGGGGTAATGTGCTTTTCAATACAACGGGAGACAATCAGGAGAATGGCGCTTCCTGGCGTGCCTTCTTTAACGTTGTAGGCCAGGCGAACCTTACTATAAACAATATCAAAAAGTTCGCGGGCGACGGCGTTTCTTCTAATATCAAGAAGTACGCAATCGCAGAAGCAAGATTTATGAGAGCGCTTGCATATCGTTTTCTTGTAATGAACTGGGGTGCTGTTCCCATCGTTGAAAATAATATCGAACATCTTTCCGATACTTCGATCAGCCGGAATACGGTGAGCAGTGTTTGGAGATTTATCACTCGTGAAATGCGCGCAGTTGCTGATGATCTTCCTGAAACGCCTGTACAGGTTGGAAGGTTGACAAAGTGGTCCGCGGAAGGAATGCTTGCCCGCTTCTATTTGACAAGAGCAGGAGTTGAAGGCAGCGGTGGCGGAAGAAACCAATCCTTTCTCGATAGCGCCAAATATTATGCACAAAGAGTGATCGCAAATAGTGGTCGTTCATTATTGCCTAAATATGAGGATCTGTTCAAATATCCTTATGATAATAATGTTGAATCTCTGTTTGAATTGCAGTGGGTTTTCCAACCGGGACAATGGGGCGTGCAAAATAGTATGCCTGCATACTTAGCATATAGCCCTGATATCGCTAACGGAGATGGTTGGGGTGGAGATAAGGGTGCAACCTGGTGGATCATACAGATGTATGATGGAATTGTTGAGCAACCCAATGGAACATTAAAAGGAAGAACGATTGACCAGCGATTAAAAGCAACCTTCATGCTGCCGGGTGCTTTTTATCAGGAGATCACTCAAGTGACTGGTGGAGTAAAAACTAAATTGACTTATCCATTCACGGGAACGGATAACAATTTCCTTGCGATTAAAAAATATGTTGTTGGAAAAGCAGAAGATGTGGGCGGACAGGCAGCATCGCAAAACTATCCGAATGATAGCTATATGATGCGTTTGGCAGAGGTTCATTTGATTTTGGCCGAAGCAATACTTGGCAACAATACTCAGACGACCGATGCAACAGCGCTCGCTAGTTTCAACAAGGTTCATATGAGGGCCGGTTTACCGGAATTTACTAATCCGCTCACTTTTGATGTGATCTTTAAAGAGAGAATTCTTGAGTTCGCAGTGGAAGGGATGGCATGGTATGATATCGTGAGCCTGCATTATTATAACCCGAATAAGGCATATTCAATTTTGAATTCGCAGGACAGAGGGTTGTTCTTTACCTCTCCGAACCAGATGCCCGATCCAACCGAATGGACTTTCACTAAGACGTCCTGGTTCAGTGAGCGTTCAGTCAATGCGAATTCAGGGAACTTCCTGTTGCCGATTCCAAATGTGGAGTTGAGCCAGGCGCCTAATTTGAAAAAGCCACCGGTAGATTATCCATAATCGATATCAAACTAATCTTATAAATTTTTATTAGATATAAAATGAAAAAGATAAATAAAATAGTAGCGATACTTTTTATGACGTTGGCAGCCACCACAATTTATACTTCCTGCAGCAAGGATAACGATGAAAGTGGAGAGCCGCTTGTAAGGTATGTTCGGGTAACAAGACCTGAGTCGAAAGATTCATTATTGGTTGGTGCCGGACAGGGCCGCCTCATTGCAATAGTTGGTGAGAACCTCGGCGGTGTCACTGAGGTTTGGTTCAATGACCAAAAGGCAAATCTTACTCCAACGTATATTACAAATACAACGGTACTGGTAACAGTTCCTACGCCAATTCCCATCATCATCAGCAATAAACTCAAGATGCTGTTTAAAAATGGGAAGACCCTGGAACGTGATTTTGTAGTCGAGATAAGTGAACCATGGATTCAGAACATGGTTTCAGAATTCGTAAACACCGGGGAAGTGGCAACTATACGTGGAGACTTCTTTTATGAACCGTTGACGGTTACATTTACAGGAGGAGTCGCAGGTACGCTCGTAGATGTTAAGGACGATCTGATCCAGGTTAGAGTACCGGCTGGCGCACAACCCGGACCAATAACCGTAAAAACAAATTTCGGGGAAACCAAATCCGATTTCTGGTTCCGTGACAACAGGAATACTTTCATCAGCAGTGATCCATTTACAGGATGGTGGAATGCAAGCTATGTAGTAACCAACCCCGGTGCCGCAGATCCTCCAAAGATCAACGGAAATTATATCCGATTCAAAAAGCCAATTGGAGCATGGAGTTGGAATGAATTGGCTGGTGGCCCCGCATCAGCAATGGGAGAAATCAGCAAGAAAGTGCCCGATGCAGCAATCATCAAGCCGGAAGACTATTACCTGAAGTTTGAAATAAATACGGTGAAGCCCTATACTTCAAATCTGATGAAAATAAATGTGGCGCTGAACGCTGAGGATAATGATGCCTACAATGGAAGCCTCCATTTGATACAAAAGGTCAGTGGCAAACAGTTGCGATACCTTTCGAAGAGGTGGCAGCCAGTTATAAAGTGAAACCAACCGTGAACCCGAATGGTTACTGGACCAGAATTCTCTTTCACGGACCCGGCGACCTTGATGCGGATATCAGCCCTTGATAATTTCAGGGTAGTGCCAAAGGTGTCTAAATAATAAATTATTCAAAGCTTATAGTCTGCTATATGATAAAACGAACCGAAAACCGACTGCTTGTTTTGATCTGTTTATTTCTTGGAGTGGTCACCATCCCCGCTTGCGAAAAAGACGAGGAAGTAAACGATGGCAAAGTTGAATTGCTCAGCTTTGGTCCAACGGGTGCCAATATTGGAGATACTTTAAAGGTTATTGGAAATAATCTTCAAAAGGTAACCGATATAGAACTGACCGGCGCTACTGTTGCGAAGACTGATTTCAAAAAACATACATCAGAGGAGATATTTCTTATCATTCCTCCATCCACCGTTAGGGGTAAGATAATTTTGAAAACGCCTGAGGGAGATATCACTTCAATAACTGAACTCGATCTTGGGGTGACCACGACCGTAACTGCTATAACAGGACAGGCTCGCCCGGGGGAAAATATTACCATCACCGGTACAAATTTGAACTGGGTTAAAAGGATAACTTTTGCACGTGATAAACTGGTTACAACTTTTGTCAGTCAGTCATTGACTCAATTGGTGGTCAAAGTTCCTGATAATGCAGAAACCGGACCATTGGTGCTTTTTTATAGTGGAACAGATTCAGCGAATATCCAGACTGCGGATACCTTAAAAGTTACGCTTCCCGCAGTAACCAATATGGCTCCAAATCCGATCAAGCATGCAAGCGATCTTACAATAACTGGAACAAATCTGGATCTCGTAAAAGAGTTATTATTTAATGGCGTGAGCACCCCTGTAACAACATTTGTAAGTCAATCAGCTACACAAATCGTGGTTAAGGTTCCCGGTGCTACCAGGACCGGTAAACTTGTTTTGAAAGTCTTGTCAGGAGTTACTGTTACAACCAGCCAGGATCTTGGCGTGGTCTTACCAGCAATTACTAACCTTTCGCCGAATCCTGTTGATCCATTAGCAGATCTTACTATTACGGGTACTAATCTCGACCTCGTGACTGCCGTATCATTTACCGGCATCACCAATCCCGTTACAAGTTTCGTTAGCAAAACTGCAACGCAATTAGTAGTGAAAGTTCCAGGCGGAACTCTTAAAGGAAAAGTTACTTTATCTGTATTGAATTGTTCGTATACGGTTGAATCAAGTCAAACACTTGACATTACTGGAGGATTGCCACCATTAGATCCCTTTGCACATGCTATTTATACCGATGGATTGAACAATGGATTCCAAAACTGGTCATGGGCGGGAAATGATTTCAATAGTACTCAGATTGTCCGCCAGGGTACCACTTCCATTAAAGCAACTTATGGTGCCGGTGGATACGAAGGCATTACTTTCCATAATGATGGAGGACCTGCATTAGGAGCATATACGAAACTGGAATTCTCCATTTTCGGAACCGCGGGAACAGGCGGAAAGATGATGAACGTAGTGATCAATGGCGCATATGGCGGTCCACCACAAGTTATGATCGTTGAAGGAGCATGGACAACTTTTAGTCTCAACATCAGTTCACTTCCCAGCCCGAGTCCATTGAAAGAAATAGTTCTTCAATCAGCAGGCTGGAGTGGAATTGTGCATATCGATCATGTCGGATTGCGCTAGGTTGATAGGGTTGACAGGGTTGACAAGGTTGACAGGGTTGACAAAGTTGACATAGGTCTACATTCATCATTCCTTGTTCCTTGCTCGAAATTATTCTCTGCGCCTTCGCCCCGCCTGGGCGGGGGTTAACCAATCCCGCTGCAAGCGAGACAACCCGCGCTCGGACGGGGCAAAGATGCAGAGAGCAAAAAATGAGAAGAGAAAAAGAGTCCTGGTTTATGAGAAACCTTAGAAGGATTAAATCTTTTAAGGATAAATCCGGGCTTTTACCACAGATATCCTCGAACGTTTAAAAAACTTGATGATTAAATCGTAACTATCACTAAAAAGGATATACTACACTTCGTGTGCGCCGAACTGGTAGAATTGCCAGGGGGAAGTGGTAAAAGTCAACAGGATTCTAAATGCGTTTACAGATCATCGACATATCCATCATTATCGCGTACCTGGTCATTATGGTAATGTTGGGTTGGCTGCTTCGCAAAAAGGCGCGGCAGAACAAGGAAAGTTATTTGTTAGGTGGAAAGAAGATTCCCTGGTATATGCTCGGGTTAAGTGATGCTTCGGATATGTTTGATATCAGTGGAACGATGTGGATGGTATCGCTCTGTTTTGTGTACGGAATAAAAAGTATCTGGATTCCCTGGCTTTGGCCGGTATTCAACCAGGTATTCAATATGATGTTCCTCGCAAAATGGCTGCGCAGGTCCAATGCAAATACGGGAGCGGAATGGTTGGCGACGCGGTTTGGTTTGAAGGGAACAGGCGTAAGAGGCTCGCATATCATCGTTGTTGCATTTGCATTGATTGGTTGTCTTGGATTTTTGGCGTACGGGTTCATAGGCCTTGGAAAGTTCATTGAGATCTTTGTACCCTGGGAACTGGTACAACCTTATCTCCCCTTTGATATTGGTCCTGGTTATGTAGCGCATTTCTATGGAATCGTCTTCACGCTATTCGCTATGTTTTATTCTATACTCGGTGGAATGCATAGCATCGTGCTCGGCGATTTTATCAAGTATGCGATCATGACCGTCGGTTGTATATCCATCGCAGTTATAGCCATGATCCATTTAGATGGAAAAACATTGAATCTGCCTGAAGGATGGTCGGATCCTTTCTTCGGATGGAATCTTGGATTGAATTGGTCGGGTATCGTGGATGACGCAAACAAAAAGATCACGGAGGATGGATATGGATTATTTGGATTATTCTTTATGATGATGTTGTTCAAAGGAATTTTTGCGGCCCTGGCTGGCCCCGCGCCGAATTATGATATGCAAAAGATATTGTCAACCAAATCCCCAATTGAGGCATCGAAGATGACGGGTTTTGTTTCCATAGTGTTATTGCCCATTCGCTATTGCATGGTGATCGGGTTGACGGTACTGGGATTACTTTATTATAACCAGCTGAATCTTTCCAATGGAGTAGGTGGAACAGACTTTGAACGGGTATTACCCGCTGCGATAAATAATTTTCTGCCTGTTGGAATTCTAGGTCTGGTGCTTACGGGTTTATTGGGAGCATTTATGGGAACTTTTTCGGGGACTTTGAATGCAGCACAAGCGTATATCGTGAACGATGTCTATTTAAAATATGTTAATCCAACTGCATCCAATAAGAAAATCATGTGGATGAATTATAGCACAGGGGTATTGGTTGTTGCAGTAGGAGTGATTTTTGGATTCTTCACAAAAGATGTCAATAGCATTTTGCAATGGATTGTATCCGGACTATATGGCGGTTATATTGCGGCAAATGTTTTAAAATGGTATTGGTGGAGGTTTAACGCAAATGGATTCTTCTGGGGAATGGTTGCCGGGATAGCAGGTGCGCTGGTTTTCAATCGACTCTTTACAGGCGTGGAATTCCTTTACTATTTCCCCTTGTTGTTTGTTCTGTCGATAGCTGGTTGCATCATTGGTACCTTTTCTGCAGCAGCAACAGATGCTGCGATATTGGATAATTTCTATAAAACGGTGCGGCCATGGGGCTTTTGGAAACCTGTGCATGCGAGAGTTGTAGCAGCGGATCCTTCTTTCCAACCCAACAGGCGTTTTGGTTTGGATATGTTCAACGTGTTATTGGGCATTATTGGACAATTATGCCTGACTGTTTTACCCATGTATATCGTTTTGGGTATGCAGTTGCCATTACTTGTGACCCTCATTTTGATCATTATAATAGTGTTCATTTTAAAACGTACCTGGTGGAACAAACTCGAAAACTGATTCTATTCACAGTAGCCGAAAGGCGTAATTGAAACGCGATGACAAAAAACTTTGACATGCGGTTGAAAGCATTGCAAAGGGCGCAGGAAGATTTACTGGAACGAAAGAATTTCAAGGTTGAAGAAACCAATGGAATTTATTCCCGGTATAAATATCCTGTACTCACTGCGGCGCATGTGCCCTTATTCTGGCGCTACGACCTGAATAAGGTAACCAACCCTTATTTGATCGAACGTTACGGGATCAATGCGGTATTCAATTCCGGTGCGATCAAACTGAATAACAAATATCTTTTGGTCGCAAGAGTTGAAGGCGTTGACAGGAAATCCTTTTTTGCAATTGCGGAAAGTCCGAATGGCATCGACAATTTCCACTTCTGGGATTACCCGGTTCAATTGCCGCAAACTTCAATCCCGGATACCAATGTGTACGATATGCGTCTCGTACGCCATGAAGACGGATGGATCTATGGATTGTTTTGTACAGAGCGAAGAGACAGTAAGGCCGCTCCGGATGATCAGTCAGCTGCCATTGCACAATGTGGTATTGTAAGAACAAAGGATTTATTGAAATGGGAAAGATTGGCTGATCTAAAAACAAAGTCTCCGCAGCAAAGGAATGTTGTGTTACATCCTGAATTCGTGGACGGTAAATATGCTTTCTACACCCGGCCTCAGGATGGATTTATCACAACAGGAAAAGGCGGTGGAATTGGATTTGGCCTCAGTGATAGTATTGAAAACGCGGTGATCATTGATGAGGTCGTGATCGATCCAAAATTGTATCACACTGTTTATGAATTGAAGAATGGCCTTGGTCCGGCGCCGATAAAGACTGAACATGGATGGCTTCACCTTGCGCATGGTGTTAGAAATACGGCTGCGGGTTTGCGTTACACCCTCTACGTATTCATGACCGCATTGGATGACCTGACAAGAGTGATCCACAAACCGACCGGATATTTCATGGCACCAGAAGGTGACGAAAGAGTAGGAGATGTGTCGAATGTTCTGTTTAGCAATGGATGGATTGTAGATGAGGATGGAACAGTACTTATTTACTATGCATCTTCGGATACAAGACAACATGTAGCAACAACTACCGTCGAGAAGTTGTTAGACTATGTCTTGCATACGCCGGAAGATGGATTGACTTCAGCAGCAACAGTCAGGAATTTATATGCGATCATTGAAGGCAACAAGGCAGCTGGTAGGCAAAATGGGCATACGCCTACAAGAGTCAGGATCTAATTATGTCGAAGCTATAATTATTGGTTATTGATTATTAACTATTCACTATTCACCATTGACCATTCACCATTCACCATTGACCATTGACCAATATAGAACCGAATTACAGCAAGAGTTGAAAGATATTCTTGATTACTGGATAAAAAACACCATTGACGAGATCAATGGTGGATTTGTTGGTAAGATTGATCACGCCGGAAAAGTTTATAATGATGCGCCGAAGGGTGCAGTGTTGAATAGCAGGATACTCTGGACTTTTTCAGCGGCTTATAATTTAACAAGAGAACCAGTTTATTTGAATCTTGCAGCAAGGGCTTTTCAGTATATCCAGGATTATATTGTTGATAAGGAGTATGGCGGAGTTTTTTGGGCAGTTGATCATAAAGGAAGGCCACTTGAAACAGAAAAGGAGATTTATGCATTGTCATTTGCAGTTTATGGATTGAGCGAATATTTCAAGGCTTCGGGAAATGAATCGTCGAGGAAGCTGGCCGTAATGATCTATGACGATATCTTGAAGTATAGTTATGATAAAAAGAATGGGGGATATATTGAAGGGTTTTCGAGGGACTGGAAACAAATCCCCGAGCGACGCCTGGGACCTGAGAAAAAATCGATGAACACGCATCTGCATCTGTTGGAGGCGTTCAGTAACCTATTGGCGGTCTGGAATGATTCCGAAGTGTTTGAAAAAGTAAAAGAGCTCGTAGCCATTTTCCAGGATCATATTATTTCTTCGAAAACCAATCACCTTGTTTTGTTCTTTGATGAAGAATGGAATGAAAAGTCGAAGATGATTTCTTATGGGCACGATATTGAAGCAGCCTGGTTGATATTGGAGGCTGCAGAAAAGCTTAAGGATGATCGGTTGGTTGAGAGAGTCAAGGGAACTTCGATCAAGGTCACCAATGCGGCAGCCGAGGGTTTGGACGGAGATGGTGGTCTCTGGTATGAATATGACGTGGATAAGAAACACATGCTTAAGGAAAAACATTGGTGGCCGCAGTCGGAAGCAATGGTTGGATTTTTTAATGCCTGGGAAATTTCTAAAGATGAAAAGTATTTGAAGCAATCAGTGAAGACCTGGGATTTTGTAAAAGAACACTTGCTTGATAAAAAATTAGGGGAATGGTATTCGGGTTTGAAAGAAGATCTGTCACCAATACCGAATGCAGACAAGGTTGGAATATGGAAATGTCCCTATCATAATGGCAGGGCTTGTATTGAATTGATAAAAAGAATTAACCATATACTTGAAAAAAAATGATCAAGATGAGAAGGAAGTTGGCGATCTGTTTAATGATAGTTCTATCCATTGTGTTGATAGACTCTTGTGGTAAAAAAGACTGCTGTGCTCAACCTCCGCCGCCACCGCCGCCGCCGCCGGGAGGAGGAAACCCCGTTGATCCGCCGGTTGAGAATACCATTGGATTCTTTTTGGATAATTGGGCGCCGAAAAATTATACGGTCCCTTCATATATTGATACGCCAAAACCTGCACCGGCTGCAAATGTTTTTGTGACCATTGATGCATCAAAGATCATAACAAAAGTTCCTTCATCAGTTTTCGGTCATAACGCGAATATCTGGATGACGCAATTGGTGACGGAACCTCCATTGATGACTCATATCACGAATCTGAAACCGAATGTGATTCGATTTCCAGGCGGAAGTATAAGTGATGTATTTTTCTGGAATGCACAACCGAACCAACCTCCTGCTGATGCACCGGCCAATCTTTTGGATGCAAATGGCGCTTCAAGTCCGGCTGGATACTGGTTTGGTAAAAACAATGATTTTTGGACTCTTTCGGTAGATAATTATTACAACATGCTTCAGCAAACCGGCAACCAGGGAATGATAACGGTGAATTATGGCTATGCCCGATACGGTACAGGCACGAATCCGGTTGCACAAGCTGCGCATCTTGCGGCTGATTGGGTTCGTTATGATAATGGAAGAACAAAATACTGGGAGATCGGAAACGAATGTAATGGTACATGGGAAGCAGGATATCGTATCAATACTGCAACTAACCAGGATGGACAGCCCAATATTGTTACCGGTGCCTTATACGGGCAACACGTGAAAGTATTTATTGATTCAATGAAGAAAGCTGCCCAGGAGATCAATAAAACAATTTATATCGGCGTATACCTCTTGGAAAAACAACCAGAAGGATGGCAAACTCCTACCGATCAAAGTTGGAATACCGGCGTGTTAAATCAAAGTGCGAATAAAGCGGATTATTATGTCATCCATAGTTATTATACTCCATATCAAACAAACGCGGGTGCAGATTTAATACTATCGACTGCAAGTGACGTGACAACTGCAATGGTTAATTATTATAAGCAAAGTCTGACCAATGCTGGCGCTACGATAAAACCCATTGCTCTCAACGAATGGAATATTACTTCGCAGGGATCGATGCAACAGGTTTCTTTTGTGAATGGAATTCATTCCGCAATTCTTCTGGGCGAGAGTTTGAAGAATAAATACGGGATGACTGCTCGATGGGATCTGGCTAATGGATGGTCGAATGGAAATGATCATGGGCTATTTAATAATGGCGATGAACCTGGAGTAGTAAAATGGAATCCCCGTCCTTCTTTTTATTATATGTATTATTTCCAAAAAATGCTTGGCGACCGGTTATTGACCAGTTCTGTAACCGGCAACAACGTTCTTTCGTATGCTTCTTCCTTTAGTTCAGGTGAAAAAGGAATAGTACTCGTAAATAAGGGCAATACTTCACAGATCGCATTAGTAAGTTTGGAAAACGCAACAGCTGGACAACGGTTTTATTGGTATCTCCTAACAGGTGGTACTGATAATGGAGAATTCTCAAGAAAACTGTTTGTAAATGGGAGAGGACCGACAGAGCCATCCGGCGGACCGTCCGCGGATTATAGTAGTTTGAAACCTTATTCCGCGATGACAAGTGGAGGAATTAAAGTTTCATTGCCTGCAAGGTCTGTTGCATATTTGGTGATAGATAAATAATCTATGAGAAGGATTCTGCTGTTCTTGTTGTTTCCAATAATCGGACATGCTCAACTCAGTGACCGGATTAAACTAAACCAGGTTGGGTTCTATCACAATGGGCCAAAGTTGGCTGTAATTACCGGGGAAGTACAAGTCGATAGTTTTTATGTCACTTCAGCCGATTTAAAAGATACTTTGTTTAGGGGTTTATTGGGACCCTCACGCCAATCTGCCTATTCAAAAACTACAACTCGTCTTGCAGATTTTTCAAAGCTTGATAGGAAGCGTGCGTGTGTTCTGGTTGTTCCAACAGTTGGATATTCCTATCCATTTAGAATTAAAGATGGAATTTTCTGGAACACGGGTATTGCCACATTGAAAGGTTTTTATTATCAGCGTGTGTCGATGCCATTGGATGAAAAATATGCAGAAAAATGGCATCGACTTGCCGGTCACCCGGATACTGCTGTTTTTATACATCCTTCCGCAGCATCGGATCAGCGCCCGGCAGGAACGATCATTTCTTCAGCCTATGGTTGGTATGATGCCGGCGATTACAATAAGTACATTGTAAATTCAGGGATAACGATGGGAACACTCCTTTCTGCATACGAAGATTTCCCAAAATATTTCGATCTATTAAAAACGAATATTCCGGAAAGCGGTAACAGCGTGCCAGATATTCTAGATGAAGTATTATACAATTTAAGATGGATGCTCACCATGCAGGATCCATTTGATGGTGGTGTATATAATAAATGTACAAATGCAAATTTTGATGGAATGGTAATGCCAGGTGTAACGAAGGAAGCGCGTTATGTTGTTCAAAAAGGTACAGCGGCAACATTGGATTTCGCCGCGGTGATGGCGCAGGCTGCAAGGATCTTCAAAAAATTCTCAAAGCAATTACCTAAACTATCCGATAGCTGTTTGAATGCGGCAGTTAAGGCCTGGGAGTGGGCGGAGAAAAATCCAGCGCTTCGTTATGACCAGAATGAAATAAACAAAAAATTCAAACCAGTGATCAACACTGGTGGTTATGGCGATTGGAATTTCAAAGACGAGTGGTTCTGGGCTGCAGCCGAAATGTATTCGACCACTAACGAAAACAAATACTTACAAATAATCAAGGAACGAATTGCCGACCCTGTTTCATTACCGGCCTGGCCGAATGTCGGAATGCTTGGATATTATACCTTAATACGTTTGAACAATATTTTCCCAAAAACGATTCAGGCAGAATTTGCGTCATTGAAGGATTCGGTGATCAGGATGGCAAATAATTATCTTGCAAAATCAGAATCGAATGCATTCGCAACGGTAATGGGACAATCTGCCCGCGATTATAATTGGGGAGGTAATTCAAACGCGGCCAACCAGGGGATCTTATTGATACGGGCTTACCTGCTTACAAATGACAGAAAATATGTGAATGGAGCAATTTCGAATTTGGATTATATCTTAGGAAGAAATGCAACGGGCTATTCATTTATTACCGGTATTGGCAGCAAAACGCCCATGCATCCGCATCATCGCCAATCGGAAGCAGATGGTATTGTTGAGCCGGTGCCGGGATTATTGGTTGGTGGTCCCAACGTCGCCATGCAGGATCGATGCAATTATCTATTTAAGGAAATTGAAACAGCCTTTGTGGACGATGTTTGTTCCTATGCATCCAATGAAATTGCGATAAACTGGAATGCGCCGATTGTTTATTTGGCCAATGCGCTTGAAGCAATTATGCGAACTCATAGAAAATAAACCAAGATTAAATAGGTAATTTGAGGGAATGATTAAATCAGTAAAAATTCAAGTCTGGAATCTGAATTATCTCTTAGTACTCTTTGTATTATTAAATCTTAATTGTACTTCCGGCAAATCCACCGCAAGTTCGCTGGTTAAATTAAATGCAAGGGACCTCTATCCATATGGTCGTACTTATATGAGCAAGGCCGACGAACTGGGTCTCATCAGCTCAGCAGCCCATTTCGGTTTTCGTTTTGAAGGAAAGGAATGCAATGTTTATGCATCTGTACCAAACTGGCTGGATCATAATTATCTCCAATACGAGATCGATGGTATTTATCAGAAAAGAATAAGGATTAGCAAACGAGATAGAAATCCAATCGTTTTAGTTGCCGACAAAGAAGGAAGACATACAGTATGGATCTATAAAGCGACCGAAGCCAATACGGGAGATATTTTCATATGGAGAATCAGTGGAAAAAATTTGCAAGCAATTAAGCCACCCGATGCTCCACTAATAGAATTCATCGGTAACAGCATTACTTGTGGCGCAGCTGCTGATCCATCTGAAGTTCCCTGCGGAACGGGAGTCTACCACGATCAGCATAATGCTTACATGGCATATGGTCCAAGGGTCGCAAGAACATTGAACACGAATTTTATTCTAAGCAGTGTAAGTGGAATCGGAATTTACCGCAACTGGAATAGCGACGGACCAGCAATGCCACAGGTGTATGAGAAAACCGCCTTGCACGCAGAAACTACTGGCATGTGGGACTTCAATCGTTATAAACCAAAAATTGTTAGCATAGCCTTAGGCACAAATGACCTGAGCAACGGAGATGGGAAAAAACCAAGACAGCCATTCGATAGTATTCAATTCGTAAATAATTATATCAAGTTCCTTCAACTGGTAAGATCAAAATACCCGCAGGCAAAAATCGCGCTACTTAGTAGTCCGATGATGAATGGAAATAGAAGAGAGTTATTGCAGAATTGCTTAAGGGCAATCAAACTATCGGCTGATGTCCTATGGGGAAAGGAAGCTAAGATTGAAACTTATTTTTTTAAACCAATGCAGGCAAGAGGCTGTACCGGTCATCCAAATGTTGAAGACCATGCGATAATTGCTGAAGAATTAATTCCATTTTTTAGAAACTTATTGAAAGACTGACTATGAAAAAAATATTCATTTTTCTTTTGTTTCCAACACTTGCATTCGCGCAAAAGAAAGAATTGATTGATGCAAAAGCAACTAAGGAGACAAAGGCACTATACAGCAATCTCCATAAGCTATCAGAGAAGCATACCTTATTCGGTCACCAACATGCAACTGAATATGGACATGGTTGGGAAGGTGAAGCAGATCGTTCCGATGTAAAATCAGTTACAGGAAGTCATCCTGCAGTGATCGGTGTGGATTTTCTTGGATTCACCGAAGGAACAGCGGATCAGATCCAGCGAACAAAAGATGCACTTAAGAAAAATGTTGAAGCAACTTACAACAGGGGAGGAGTAACCACTGTTGCCTGGCATTTCTCAAATCCAGTGTCTGGTGGCCGGTTCTATTGGGTGGATACGGTTTCGAAACCTGCTGTCAAATACATTATTCCTGGTGGCGAAGCGCACCAAAAGTATAAGGATATATTAAAAGGAATTGGGAATTGGACAAATAGTTTGCGCGGAGCAGATGGAAAAAAAGTTCCATTGATCTTCCGGCCCTATCATGAATTTGATGGTGATTGGTTCTGGTGGGGACGTGCGCATTGTACTCGTGAAGAATTTATTTCATTATGGAAATTCACTGTTGGTTATTTAAGAGATAGTCTCAACGTCCACAATTTCATCTATGCATTTTCCCCTGATAATAAATTCAACACCGAAGCCGAATTTCTCGATCGTTATCCCGGTGACGAATGGGTAGATATGGTTGGCATGGACAATTATGGAGATATGGGAAGAGATGGTCGTTACAATGTTGATGCAGCGATCAAAAAATTAAGGATTGTCAGCGATTATGCAATCAAGGCCGGAAAGCTTGCTGCATTTACCGAAACTGGTCTCGAATCTATTCCTAATACCGAATGGTGGACGGGTACTTTGTTGAAAGTAATGAAGACGGGTAATATGCGAATTTCTTATGTATTGGTATGGAGAAATGATAAGAATAGTCCGACACATTACTACGCGCCCTTCCCGGGCCATAGTTCTATTCCTGATTTTATGAAATTTTATGCGGATGAGTACACGCTGTTTGAGAAGGATCTTAATAAGATATATCAGTGACGTAATGCAAGGTTTTGAACAGAAGAACAAAAGAACAGAGGAACAGAGGAACAGCGGAACAATAGAATAGTGGAACAGGATATCACGACAGTATCGTCTTGATCAGTTCAAATTTATTATTTTATAGCTAACAAATGAATGTTCTTCCTTTTGGACCGAATACGCCACCACAAATGAACTACCTTTCAGCGCCGAGACCACCGGAAACCCCGCATTGGATTCATCAGCTGTTATATATTCTTTAGCTAAAGCCTTTCCATTCTTATCTCTTCTTTGCACACCAATTCTCTTTCCCATCTTATCTCCAATCATATTCATTTCATCCCAAACAATCAACAGATCTCCGTTTGCGGCTGAAGTAATCTGCGGATGTGAACCTTTCAAACTCACACTATCCCTATGACTATAGCTATTTCCATTATCCGATGAATTGGTATAATAACTACCCATACTGCGACCACCAGTAAACCAGGCGAAATGAATTCCATTTTGGTTTTCCGTCATGGTTGGGCCTGTATGCGGACAGGCATTCAGCACCCAATTGTCTTCGCTTATTCTTTTTGGTGTTGAAAAAGACTTTCCACCATCAGTTGAAACAATATGTACCATATCGCGGATGCTATCCTGAACAATTGCACGATACAGCGCATGAATTCCGCCTTTCTTATCAACATATAGAACGGTACGGCAGCACTGGCAGGCCGGTTGACTGATCAAATTTCCATTGCCTGTAAATCCATTCTTTCCATTTGTGGAAGTAAAATAGACTGCGGAACCCACCACCTCTTCAGTCTTTCTATTATCCAGCCAGATAACAGCAGCTTCGCCATTTGGAAGTAGTGCAACATCGTAATAGCGCTGATCGTAACTTGATGTATCATCTACTAATGATTTCGGATCGGTCCAATTTGTACCGTTATCGAAAGATTGAGTATAGAAAACCTTACCTGCATGTTTGTTCCTGGCACTGGAATTCTTTATCCCATACAATGCAATGATCTCTCCGGATGGTTTAAATATGATTTTAGGAAGATTTTCTCCATGTGGTTGAATGTTCGCGGTGTTAGGAATTACAATTGTTTCGGAAAATTTCTTTCCATCCTTGGAAACAGCATAACAAAATGCCGTTGTGCTATCGTTGATCATCCTTACCCAGCTCATCGCAGGATTTCCATTGCTGTCTTTGGTCAGGTAAGGACATTCTGCGGGATAAGAATCGATTTGAACCGCGGCTTCAGACGCAATTAGCGTTTCGGCGTTATTATCACCGCACGACCAGATGCAAATGCTTATTAGAGCTATGATGATGATGTTCTTCATTGTTTGTTCTTGAAAAGCTTACCAAAATCATATGCAATTCCTACATTGAAATTCACCGGCTCGGCAACCTGGTAGCTATATCCGAATGAGCTCTTCGATGTGATATAGGAATAATAGTTATCAGTTGCGTTCAAAACATTCAGCCAAATTTCAAATCCATTGAAATTATATCCTGCTCTCAAATTAAGTGCATCATATCCCTCATATCTGGCCGTATTTTTAGGATCAACGAAATAGCTGCCTACATGCTGCCACTCAGCTCCGATACGAAGGCCTTTTATGAATGAGGGTTTAAACCAGATCTCCGCATTGTACAACCAATTTGGGGCATTATTCATTTCATTCCCACCATAGTTGCTTCCTTTCTCAATAAAATCCACGAATTCATGTTTACTATAAGCACCACTTAATCGGAAGGAAATTGATTTAACCGGATTGGAGTTTATTCCAAACTCGATTCCCTTATGCATTGTCTCACCTGCATTTTGATTTGCGAATGAACCGTCATCTTGTTTTACAGAAATGATTTCATTTGTACCTCTTAAATGATAGGCGCTAACATCAACTGAAAGCTTATTCTTGATGAGTTCTGCCCATCCACCTACTTCGTAGTTATAAAATACAGATGGATCCAGACTTGGCACTTTCACTCCAGTGTAGAGTTCGGTTACCTGTGGTGGAACGAATCCTTCACTATAGTTGGCGTAGATACCGGTTCTGCCGGTGAAATTATATGTAAAGCCAATCTTGGGGCTTACTCTGTTGAAATTGCTGATCGTATCCGGCGAACCGCTGAATGCAGATGGATTTAGGTGGTTGTCGAAACCATAATGAAAGTAATCGTAACGTAGTGAAGCTACAACACGCAGTTTCTCTATTGGATTAAATTCAAAGTTTAAAAAGGCTGCGTAGTTATTCAGCCTCGTTGCATAATTGGTCAGCACGCTGTCTGTATTTTCATAGCTCACATATTTCTTGCTGATGGTATCTTTTTTAATGCGGATATAATTTGCATTGTAAGAAGAGGGACTAAGGTCCACATTGAATCCGCCAATCAAAACAGCCTTTTTCCAATTCAGATTCTGCCGATGTTGTGCTATTAGCGCATACGAGTTAAAGCTACTTTCGTTGATCTCGCCATGAGCAAGATCTTTCTTTCCAACAAATGTATTGCCCTGTCTGCGGTAATCATCTTTTACGCGATAAGCAGGGTTTTGTCCAATGCTATTATCCCTGTAAAGAATAGAGACAGTTGATTTGCTTTTATCATTCCATGAATGAGTAAGTGTTGAACGATATCGAAGTGCGTTTACTTTTCTATAGGTAAATGTATGAAGACTTGAAAAGCTCTTTGTTGCAAACATGGTGCTGTCTATTCCTCCGGACATATCGCTGTAGTAATCCATATAACTAAAACTATTGGTCAGACTTGTTTTATCTGAAAAGCGATAATCAATTCTTGCGGTTAATGTTCCTTTATTAAAATCACTGTACTCAAGAAAGCCATTTCTTTTATCAGCATAGTATCCACTGAGTACGAAACCCCATTTGCCCTTTGTAACACTGCTCATCAGGTCTGCCCTTTTATATCCAACATTATTTCCCTGTAAGGAAGCTTTCAGCACCGGAACAGCAGTAGGAGATTGGGTGATGAAATTCACCACTCCGCCGATCGCCTCACTTCCATAAAGAGAAGAGGATGGTCCTTTGATCACTTCGATATTTTTGGCTGCAGCAAGGTTCATTTCCAGCAGTGCATTGTGATTAAAAAGACCGGTTGTACGAATGGGAATTCCATCTTCCAGGTAGAGGTATAAACTCTTCGTCGTCATCGGTTGACGAATGCTCATCTGGTGTTGTTCATTTCCGAGGCTGACCATATTCACGCCACTCACTTTGTTCAATAGCTGGTCGGCCATAGTTGCTTTATTGTCCTGGATGGTTTTGCTGCTGATAGTTGCTATTGCAACTGGTGCTTCTGAGCGTTTGGCGCCTTCGCCACGATTTGCGGTTAATACAACCTGCTGTAATTGCGTCGCTGATTGATTCATTGAAATCACACTGTAACCGGGAGAGGTAAGAAATTGCTGAGCCAGGTATCCAATGGAACTAATGGTATGGGATTCGCAATCGGAGCATTTCATTTCAAATTCTCCGAGAATATTTGTCGTGCAGCCGCAATGGCAATTTGGATTTGAACATTGGATGGTTGCCCCAGCCACAGCTTCCTTTGTTGAAGCGTCAATGATCTTGCCTTTTACGATAGTCTGCGCGAAAGCACCTGTGCCGATGCATAGAAATATAGCCAGGATAATATTCTTATATAAACGTAACATGATTAAATGGATAGATAAGGTTACTCAATTTGGTTGCCAGCAGGATCCCGGCTCTTTTTTAGTACTGCAAAAAAAGGGCATAGGTTGCCTGTTATGAGAGAGTTAATCAGCCTAAATTCCCGGGTGGATGGAAGATCTCGGTCTGTAAATCCTTTGGAAGGAAAAATTTATCGCCAGTAAACCAGGACTTAACGGTTGTTAGGTTTTCGCAAAGAAGTGAACAGTAAAATGATTTCGATGATATGGGCTCGTTATGGTTGCTGCCTTTTCGCTCCGGGTTTTGTTGTTCCTTTTTTTCCTCATCCTTCATTTTCTTGCCCACCAGGCATTTTCCTTCGCAGTCCAGTTCGGGTGCTGCTTTGTTTTCGCATTTATCAACAAAGGAGGCTGTATTCACATAATAATCAACCATAATGACTGCCCGGTTGAATGTCTGTACCGAGAAGGCGACTAAGAGCAATATGGTTGTTATTTGCCGGAACATAAACTACTCAAAAGTATTTTGTGTGCGTTTTTAGATATTGATTAAGGTCAGGTCTAATACTGATTAAAGTCTTATGATTCGCTGGTTTAATTACGATTTCCTGACAAAAGTAATCCGCTGGCAAGCGATTCAATTGGGGAAATAGATAGGTTGTTATTTGAACAGCATGTGTTGGGTGATTAGCGCGATCAACTGTTCAGCGGGAAATACACCAAACTCAGAGGGCTGCAATGTGGTGCATTTATTTTATAGGTTTGCGGTATGCCAATAACTGAAAAAATCAATGTAAACGGGATCAAATGGGTGGATGTATTAAATCCCAGTATTGAGGAAATGGGGCAGCTGAGTGTGGAATTTCATTTGAACGAACATTCGGTTAAGGATTGCCTTGAACCGGAGCATCTGCCTAAGTATGAGTTTGACGAGGAAAACGGTGTTCATTTTTTGATCCTTCGATACATTGCCCATGCAGCGGATTTGCGGATTTCAAGCATACAGGAATTGACCAACAAGATTGCGATCTTTTATACTGCTCAGACAATTATTACTATTCACAAAAGCGAAACCTCTTTTTTGGAGATCATTGCCAGGAGGGCAATTAAAAAGTGTGCTTCAACCACAGAATTGTTAACGAAGATTATTTGGCAATCCCTGGAAACATACGATGATCCCGCATCACGGCTATCGGAACAATTGGACTTTCACGAAAACCATGTGATGTTGAAGAAAACGAGCGATGATATAACCCAGGGGCTGTTTTATATCAAAAGGCAGGCATCTTTATCACATAAAGTCCTGTTGCTAATGCAGGAGCCGATCAATCATATCCGCGTTGCGACAGGTGAAGAAGTGCTGATCCAGGATGTGAGAGATCAGCATTTAAAAATGCTGACCCTTCACCACCAGGTTCTCGAGGCTGTCAATAACCTCCTCACGATTTCAATGTCATTCGCTGCACAAAAAACGAATGAAGTTGTACGCGTACTCACGGTATTTTCCGTGTTCTTCATGCCGCTGACATTCATTGTAGGGATCTACGGAATGAATTTTGACTTTATGCCGGAATTAAGAGAGAAATGGGGCTATCCGGTTGTACTGATATTTATGGCTATCGTGACGGCAACGATTTATTTCTGGTTCAAAAGAAAAAAATGGCTTTGAAATCTATCCACTAGCAATGGATGCAGGGTCTGTTGAGACGGCAGCTTTAATTTTGTTGGGATATTAAATTAATGTCTTCCTGGCCCCAGGATGAAATGATCATTTCAATTGTCTGCCTGACCGTCAAATCAATGTTTTCTTTCTTTAATTGAAATAATTGGAACAGCAGGGAAGAGATCTCAGAGATTTTTTCACTGGTCTGCTGCAGCGACAGCAGTATTCTTGTCAGGCCTGGAATATCCAGTTCTTTTAATTTTGATAAGTCGTAACAATCATCTATAACAGCTCCGGGGTCGACTCCAAAAATGTTTTTTAGTACAAAAGGATAAAGCTGAAAGCCGATGAGCAAATATGCACCTTCAATATTTAGCTGAACAGGATGGATGGTTTGTCCATAAAGAAACAGCAGGGGCATCAATTTCTTGTGTGGATTAATCGTCAACCCATTGTCCGTTTGTTGAAACATAAGCCCGGGGTAGCCGTCTGCAAAAAAGGGAAGACTGGTGCTTGCTTTTTTGTCGTTGTTGTCAAGCACCAAAATACTCTTTACCAGGAGCGAGATCTCTTTATCGGGTTGAATGATTTGCGATTTCATTTTACTTCTATGGGGGAAAGATAAATTTTTTTTGGTAAGTAAATACTTACGTATTATATTTGCGTAAGTAAACACTTACCAATAATGGCGCCCGAATCCAGGAGAGATATATTCCAGGCAATTGCTGATCCCACGCGAAGACAGATCATTGATCTTTTGTCTAAAGAACCCATGAATCTCGGAGCTATCGCTGAGTATTTCGATATCAGTCGACCTGCAATCTCACAACAAATTAAAATATTGAATGAATGCGGCCTGGTAGAAATAAAAAGAGAGGGTAGGGAAAGCTTTTGTTCTATCCGGCCAACTGAATTGAAAAAAATTTCCGAATGGGTCAGCCGCTACAAAGGATTATGGGAAGAAAAGATTGAATCATTTGAAGCATATCTAAACAAGTTACAAACTCATAAGAAAAAGAAAGATGGAAAATCTAAACGAAATCAGTAAAAGGGTATTAACCTTGAAGCGGACATTTAATGTTTCCCGACAATTGGTTTGGGAAGCCTGGACAAGACCTGAGCACATCATACAATGGTGGGCTCCGAAAGGAATGAAGATTGAAGTAATTCAACATGAATTTAAAGTAGGGGGCAAGTGGAAATATGCGATGCCGATGCCAGACGGATCTCAATTCATATCAGAAGGAATGTATTCAGAAATCGTCAAGCCAGAGAAAATAGTTACATCAGCCAATTTCATCCCAATGACGGAAGGCGTAACATTACACGTACTCTTTGAGGAGGATGGAGACAAGACCATTTTTACCTTCAGTGTAATTCATCCTACTGAAGAATACTGCAAAGCACAGGAAAAAATGGGCTTCTATAATGGATGGGGTTCGGCCTTTGATCGGTTGGAGAAATATGTGTTGGCTGTTGGGAGTCCTTCTTAGAACCAAACAAAAAGAACCGCTCACGATAGTCCCGAAAGCTATCGGGATCGTAAGCGGTTCTTTTTGAAACGATTTGATTGTTATTTTGAAGTTTTCTTGTATGTAGTCAACCCATAGTTACTCCCTTTCAGGATCAGGATTTGATCTGCATTTTCCAAAGTAATATAATAGCTGTCTTCATCTTTTGTAGCATACTCAAACAATTCGGTTATCCAATAACCGGAGTAGTTCTTTTTCAATTGCCCAAACAGATGTAGTGGCAATTGATTTGATGTTATATTCCTGGATACGCCAATGAGTTCTGCGGTGGGCGAGAAGTGGGCGGACAAATAAGCACCATTCAATTGAAATGTAGCTGAAAGAAATTTGGAGTTTTCTTCCCACTGTACTGATTTTGCATTTGCAAAGACCTTATTGAATACTTCTGCTGCTTTTTTATTATCTGGACCTGTAACGGGTGAAGCGAATGAACTAGCTGCGATAAGGATTGCTGCTGTTGCGAGGATTAATGACTTTTTCATGTTAGTTATTTTTGATTGAATTGATTCATTTAATTCGAATACAATTCTACAACATCGTTTCGCTTGATTCTTGCAAATGAGATGAAGCCGCAATAAACTGCGACGAATTTGGAAAATGATGGGTAGTAGGAGTCATAAAGGGGGATAATTCTTAGGACGGAAATGGTCCACAGCATCATCTATCTCAGATTGCGCCCCTTTGGGGCAATGTCATTACGTTAATTTTTTGGCTGCGTTTAGTCCCGAAGGGACTCAAGCTTGGTAGAAATGGGTTGCGGTTAATAATGCGGCCCCGAAGGGGTCGAACAAAATTTGCCATTTAGGAAGCACATCCCATTATCAAGAAAACGCGTTTCGCAGAGTTGTTCGACCCCTTCGGGGTCGGAATACATTAATCAATTTTTTGGCTACCAAGATTAGACCCCTTCGGGGTCGGAATACATTTTTTGACTGCGTTTAGTCCCGAAGGGCAATGTCATTAAGTTCAGAGATTCAAACTTCGGACGTTTACGCGTTCCGCGAAGCGGAACGCGCTGTTCTCCTCGCGACAGTCCGTCATTCCCGTCCCGCCAAAGGCGGGACGGGAATGACGGCTTCACCGTGGGGGGTAATTATGCGTTCCCGCTTCTCACCCCGCAGGGGTGAAATGTTGGTAGCAAAGTGTGTCCCCTTTGATAGCGCCCCGAAGGGGCGCAACCTGAAATTGATGCAACATGAAAATTCTTTTCATTGACTCGAAATGAAAAGCATTATGATATTGATCTTACATCATTCAATGCATTTCCTTATCACGAAGATTGTCATAATTTTATTCAACTCTTTTTTTAAATAAATTAAGGGAGGTAATCATGGTAGATATTATTCATCGAATTGGCATCAAGTCGCCGATTGGTAACGTGTACAAAGCCATATCAACAACAAAAGGTCTCGCCAATTGGTGGACTGAAGAGGTTGATGGTGATGAGCGGGTGGGAGGTAAGATCAGATTCCGTTTTCAAACGAAGACAGGAGAGGAATTAGGAAAAATGGTTATGGAAGTTCAGGAACTAAATCCAGATAAAGACGTGAAGTGGCGATGCGTTGAAGGGCCTGATGAATGGCTGGGAACCAATATCACATTTCAGTTGTCACAACAAGATGATCAAACAATTATCATCTTCGGTCACAGAAACTGGCGTGAGGCAGTTGAGTTTATGGCCCATTGCAGTATGAAATGGGCTGTGTTTCTATTAAGTCTTCGTGAATTTTTAGAGACGGGAAAAGGAAAACCATCGCCGAACGATCTGAAAATTGATAACTGGAATTGACCTTTTCCACCATCATTGCGGAATGATTTGCAGTATGGCATGACTCGCCTGACTGGGGTGAGCTATATATCCATTAGAGCCGAATCGAAATGCTGTGAAGGAAATGGTATGATTACCTGCTCCCACCTGAAGAAGCGCCGAACCCGCAAAAGAGTGCGTGGCGCCATTTGCAACATCTTCAACATAGCGTTTAGCAACTCCGCCGTCGAGGTTTATGTCGATGAAAACATCAGTTGAGCTACAACCAATACAGGAGCCGCTGGCCGTATAGATGCTAAAGGTGATCAATACTTTTGTGTTCGTGGTCGCAGTGAAGCTGTAGCTCAAGCCTGGAATTGCAACGGCATTACTGCTGGTCAACTCAACTTGAGTCGTGGCTGGCAACACAATAGTGTTACTGTATAAAAGATTGGTTGGTGAACTCCAGGTCGGAACTGCCCCATCACCGTTTGTTTGCAAAACCTGGCCCGGAGTTCCTGTACTTCCATTTACCATAAAGGCGCCATTAGCTCTCATCCTGAATCTTTCAGTGAAAACACCTGCCTGGTCATAACCAAACGCAATATCCGCGTTGGGATGATCCGCATAGATCTGTAACAAATTACCTTGTACAGCGAATCCCACATCTCCGGTTCCTCCTGGATAAAGTGTAATCTTTTTACCCACTGCCGCAGGGAAGCCCAATGGGGCATTAGGATTAGCTGTATTAATTCCGACTCTGCCACCTGGAATATCATTCAGGACAACAAAGCCATTGTTTTTGCCCGCGCGGATATAAGTGTGCTCAGTGGTAGAATGATTAAAATGGCTGACATGGTTTGTTCCCCTAAAGATTGCGGTACCTCCTGCGCTGGTACCTCTGCTAACATCGAATGTGGCACCGGGAGCAGTTTCGCCAATGCCAATTCCGACATCACCATTGTTTCTGATGACCATCTTTGTATTGTTCCCATTCGTGCGGAATTGAAAACCATTCACTGTATTAAAATTGTTGTAAACGATACCTCCATTAGCTGCATCGCTGGCCCTACCGAATAAGATAGATGTTTCATTTGCGTCAGGGCTTAAAAGATTGATATAGGTATTGGTATTGCTTTCAACTACGAGCGGCGAAAAAGGAGTTACGTTGCCGGATGCACCTGCGTATACATGCAGTTTTGCGCGGGGTGTTGTTATTCCAATACCGGTGTTCTGTGCCTGTGAATGATAAAATAATCCCAAGGCAATAATCATGGTAATATATGTCCGTCTCATTTCTATTAAGAGTTGTTTGACGGAATTTACACACAGCAATATTCAATAAGAATATAACTTTTGTTAGTGTCTGTAGGTTTATTGTGGAATGATCTGCAATGTTGCAAGACTTGCATAGGCCGGGCTCCCGATGCTTACATCAGGCCCAAGTCGAGATGACGAAAAGGATATTGTGTGAGAACCTGGTCCCACACTTATTAGCAATGTTCCTGAAATAATATTATCTGTGTTATTTCGTACGTCTTGACGGAATGGTTTTGCAAGTGCTCCGTCAATAAATATACCTATAAGAATATCGCTATCTCCGCAAGCAAAACAAGAAATAGCGTTTACATAAATACTGAAGGTAACCAGCACTTTTGCACTCGAGTTAACAGTGAACGAATGGCTCAATCCCGGAAGTGCTGTATAAGCACCACCGGTTATTGTGGTTACCGCAGAGGATTGCAGCATGATCGTATTATTATATAAGGCGTTCGTAGGGTTTATCCAAGCGGGACTCGCTTGTCCGTTTGACTGTAAAACCTGTCCCGCAACTCCTGCATTTCCTAGCATGGCAAATGCTCCGTTCGCTTTCATTCTAAATTTTTCAATGAAAACACCGGCCTGGTCATAGCCAAAAGCGATATCCGCACCGAAATGGTCTGAATAGATCTGTAAGAGGTTGCCCGCAACCGCGAAGCCTACATCCCCGGTTGCTCCGGGAAAGAGTGTGATTTTTTTGCCGAAAGCAGCAGGAAAGGCCAATGGAGCGTTGGGAGTAGATGTTCCAATTCCAACATTGCCACTACTACTAATCGCCATCCTTGTTAAATTTCCATTGGTTCGAAATTCAAGTCCATTCGGAGTATTTACATTATTGTATACGATACCTCCGCTCGCCGCATCGCTTGCCTTGCCAAATAAAACCGATGTTTCAAAGGCATCGGGACTGAGCAGATTGATATAAGTACTAGTATTGCTTTCCACTACGACAGGAAGAA
Source organism: uncultured Chitinophagaceae bacterium (assembly GCA_963728145.1). Taxonomy (GTDB): domain Bacteria; phylum Bacteroidota; class Bacteroidia; order Chitinophagales; family Chitinophagaceae; genus CAVSJA01. Next base: position 257,140 of record CAVSJA010000003.1, read on the forward strand.
AAGGAGTCGTATTGCCGGAAGCGCCCGCGAATACGTGAAGTTTTGCCCGGGGCGTTGTGATGCCGATTCCAATATTCTGGGCATGCGAACCACTAAATAAGACGAGTGCTGCGATTGAGGTAAATAGCCGTTCCATAGCGCTTGTTTAGAGTGAGAGATAAAACGCATTTTAAGGTAAGCGGGATTCGCCGGCTTCGCAATAGTACATTCGTATTATTAGGCACGATCTGTAGTCAACATGATCCCAGGGAGGTTAGATATTATACATGTAGACTACAGCACTTAAACTTCTCATTTTTTTAGCAAGGTTTGTTAAATGGAAATTACGTCCTGGTTCCTTTTTAAGAATATAGCTTTAGTTGATCTAAAAAAGATTCGATTTTAGAGCTACAGGGACTACAGTCAGATCGTTTACTGCGTCATCATTCGATAAGAACGTATTTAGATCTTCCCAACCATTTCAAACAATCGTCTTCGCACCAAAAGATGCTCATTACATTTTTTTCCAGTGAAAGTTTTTGAATTGTATTGGCAATCGATTCGGGTTCCCTCGAATTGGAAAACAATTTATCAGCTTCATCAAAAAAGAGGATCCATTGCTTACTGGCAGCTTCAGTAAAAACTCTTTCCAGATTTTTTTCCGTTTCGCCAATATATTTCGAAACAATTGCAGATATGTTAACCTTGTAGGCTTCCCTTCTTCGAAGGCCGGCAATCAGCGATACCTGCTGATCCTTTGAATCCTTTAATGTCTGTAAAAGTATCAGGATGTTCGTTCGATCTTTTACCGCATTGTTCACCGTTGCCGACAAACTGCTTTGTGTTTCTTTGCTAATAATAACCGAATCTTTGAGCGGACCCATTTTTGTAACCATGGATCGCGGAGTTTTTTGCTGAGCGCTACTAGTGGCAAATGCAAATAAAAGTGCCAGGAGGGGTATAAGCCTTTTCATAACTGGAAATTTGACTGAAATTAAGGCTAAGCAGTTCGGGCAAGTATAGAACTTTAGTTAGTCATGCGGCGCTAAAAATCAGTGATTTTGGTACAAAATTCCGTAACCCATATCATCCCCGGCTGGAAAATTGCCTCGAACTTTACAAAGGCGGGTGGCATTTGCATTGCAGTAAATTGATAGTGATGGTTTAACAAAGGGCTTTTCGAAATGCGCGTTAGAATATTTGAATTTAGAAGACAGATGAAGAATATTTAGTCGTCAAACCTTCATAAATTACTGATTAGTATCCTGAAAAATCTCTCGATTCAGGCAAAAGATATCAGGTCTCTTTTTCATAAAGAAATTCAGAATCATGGCGCAACCAACCTCTCTCGGCAGACGAGCCTTTCTGAAAACTTCAGCACTTGCGGGTGGCGGACTCTTGATCAACTTTAGTTGGCTGAGCTCCCTTGCCACAAACAATGGAGTACGGGCGATAGTCGATGAGTTGGTTACGATGAATGGTTATTTGAAAATTGCAACGAATGGTATTGTTACTATCCTGTCGCCGAATCCTGAGGGAGGGCAGAATGTCAAGACTTCAATGCCCATGATCGTTGCAGAAGAACTCGATATTGATTGGAAAAAAGTAATAGTTGAACAGGCTCCTTTAAATACGGGATTGTATACACGACAATTTATCGGGGGTAGCCAGGCGATCAGGATGGGTTGGAAAAATCTCCGGATGGCTGGTGCAACCGCCCGTCAAATGCTACGCGAAGCTGCCGCAGCGGCCTGGGGTGTTCCTATTGAAGAAGTCAGTACTGAATTAGGAATGCTTCATCATAAGAAAACCGGCAAGTCGGCAAATTATGGTGAAATGGCTTCTCCTGCGTCCAAACTCACAGTACCGAAAGATGTAAAACTGAAAGACAAAAAAGAATTCAGGATTATTGGTAAGTCTGCGAAAAATGTGGAATTGCCAAATATTGTAACTGGAAAAGCGTCTTTCGGTTTAGATACGAAACGGGAAGGGATGCTTATTGCAATGATAGTGCATCCTCCTGCATTCGGTATGAAACTGAAATCGGTTGATGATGCCAGTGCGAGAGCAATGCCCGGAATAAAAGACATCTTCACAATTAAAATTTTCAATGAAGATTACGAAAGACAGTTTTTTGATACCACATCATTCAACGAGGTGGTAGCTGTTGTTGGCAAAACTACTTGGGAGGTGATGAATGCAAAGAAAGCGCTGAAAATCCAATGGGAACCATTTTCAGAGTACACGATACAGAGGGCAGGCGGTGGTGGAGCTGGTGCTGGTCGCGCGCAAACCACGACTATTCCTGCAGGACTTGAGAATACTTCAAGTCACAACGCGAAAATGGCAGAGATGATGACCAAACCAGCCAACGTGGTTCGTAAAGATGGAGATCCAGAAACAGCTTTTAAGAATGCAGCGCTGATTATTGAAAGAACTTATAACGGACCATTCCTCGCTCACAACTGCATGGAGCCAATGAATTTCTTTGCTCATGTGACCGCAGACAAGGTTGAACTGGCAGGTCCCTTGCAAAAGCCAGAGCTGACTGAAAGAGCACTCGCAACCCGACTCGGTATACCGTTAGAAAAAATCGATATTCAAATAACTCGCTTGGGTGGTGGTTTCGGTCGAAGATCTTATGCGCATTTCTTGATTGAAGCCGCACTGATTTCACAAAAGCTCAATGCACCCGTTAAATTAATTTATACGCGGGAAGATGATATGACTTCCGGAATCTATCGCCCGACCTATAGCGCAAAATACAGGGCAGGCTTTGATGCAAATAAAAACCTGATTGCATTTCATATTAAGGCAGGAGGAATTCCTGAAACTTGCCTGGATGCCGACAGTTTTCCTGCAGGAGCAGTAGAAAATTATTTGGGGGAGAGTTGGACGATCAACTCGAATATCACCACCGGATCATTTAGGGCACCCCGATCCAATTTCATCGCCTGCGCAGAGCAATGTTTTTTGGATGAATTAGCAGAAGTCGCTGGTAAGGATCCCATTGATTTCCGTCTTGAATTACTGGATAGAGTCATCACGAATCCTGTAGGTAAGGACCATGATTATGACGCTCGTCGTTATGCCGAAGTATTAAAGCTTCTTCGCGAAAAATCCAGCTGGGGCAAAGCTCAAGCAGATGTTTCGCGTGGTGTAGCGATCTACTATTGTCACAATTCATATGCGGCGCAAGTCGTCGATGTGAAAATGGAAAATGGAAAGCTTGTCATACCAAGGGTATGCTGCGCAATCGACTGTGGATTTGTCGTGAATCCCGATGCGGCAACTAATCTGACAGAAGGAGCGATTGTCGATGGTATTGGTAACGCATTGTATGGAAGTCTCACGTTCAAGGAAGGAAAACCGGATAAAAATAATTTCAATTCATATCGAATGATCCGTATGAATGAGGCACCGAAGGCTATCGACGTCCATTATGTGCAGAATGATTTTGATCCGTCAGGCATGGGCGAGCCGGCATTTCCACCGGTTTTCGCAGCATTGGCCAATGCATTGTATAAGTTAACTGGAAAACGTTTTTACGATCAGCCTTTCGCTGCCAGCCTGAAAGGCGTGTAACGAATTGCAACTGTTTGTTTACGTTAGTTGTTAAAATCCAAAATTACTAAGCCGTGAGCTACTAGCTGTCAGCAGAGAGATACAAGCTCGAGGCTCGAAGCTCTCCCGATAGCTATCGGGAGCTCGCAGCTTCTTAATATTCTTAAACTATGATTTCACTAAACGTCAATCAAAAAACTTATAACCTGGATGTGGATCCGAATATGCCATTATTATGGGCTATAAGGGATCTGATCGGACTCATGGGTACAAAATACGGTTGTGGTGTGGCCCAATGTGGCGCCTGCACGGTACATCTGGATGGGGAAGCTGTTCGGTCTTGTATAACAAGAGTCGGTAGAGCCGAAGGGAAAAAGGTTGTGACGATCGAAGGACTTTCAGAAAATAACAATCACCCTTTACAAAAAGCATGGCAGGAAATTGATGTACCGCAATGCGGATATTGCCATTCAGGCCAGATTATGTCTGCAGCTGTCCTTCTGCGTGAGAAATCCAATCCCACCGACCAGGATATTGACGATGCGATGTCAGGGAATATTTGTCGTTGCGGCACCTACCTGCGTATTCGCAAAGCAATTCACCTGGCGGCAGAAATGAAACGAAAAGGATTCTAGAATTAATTGAAATATTATGAAACAACAATCTGAATTAAAGTATCGAATGTCAGTTCCCGTTAGGACAATTACCGTCATGGGTATTATCCTTACGGTAATCGTAGTGCTGACTTCAGGGTTCAATAATAAAATCAGTCTTAGTAAAACCGATATTAAAATTGGTTCGGTGAATAGTGATGGAAAGTATGGGGTCAACAAGGATAGTGTGGAATCCGTAAAGGCCTTTATGAAAGTGTACCAGGTTTTGATGAGTCCAAGATGCATGAATTGCCATCCTTCCGGCGATGTTCCGCTACAGGGGGATGATAGCCATTTGCACACTATGTCTCCAAAAAGAGGAAAGGAAGGTAAGGGAGTTTATGCGATGAAATGTTCCAATTGTCATCAGCCTGAAAACTCACCTGGCCTGGGCGCGCCTCCGGGGGATCCAAATTGGCATTTACCACCTGCAAATATGAAAATGGTTTTTGAGGGCAGAACGCCTTATCAACTTGCCAAACAAATAATGGATCGGAAGCAAAACGGTAATAAGAGCAGGGAACAATTAATAGCGCATGCAGATGATGCTTTGGTCTTAGTAGGATGGAATCCCGGCGAAGGCCGTACCGTTCCTCCATTAAGCCATGAAGAGTTTAAAAAAGCCTGGATCACATGGATTACAACTGGAGCTTATGCTCCGAATCCAAAAGCAAAATAATCAGGTGCCCTGGAATATTTAATATGAAAGAACTGAATGATATAATTCTTGCTTACGACAAAGCTGTTTCGCAAAACAAGAAGACAGCGCTGGCAACTGTTGTTAAAGTTGAGGGTTCATCCTATCGCAGGCCCGGAGCGAGAATGCTGGTTACTGAAGACGGAGCGATCACAGGCGCTATCAGCGGAGGCTGCCTGGAAGGAGATGCGTTGAGAAAGGCACAATTTGCCATCTTTCAACATCAGAATAAACTGGAAATCTATGAAACTACCGATGAAGGAGATGAAAGGCTTGGTGTGCAGCTGGGATGCAATGGAGTCGTCTATATATTGTTTGAACCTATAAAAAATGAAGACCCAAACAATCCTATCAATTTATTCAAGCGGGCTGCAGAGATAAGAAAGGACGCAATGATTGCGACTGTTTTTAATCACACTAATAAAAACCAACAAACCGGAACCTGTCTTTTTCTTAGCCAGGATGAAAAAATTCTTTTGACCGATTATCCTGGCATTGAAAAAGAAGGACAAATAATTCTTGAACAAAGAAATTCCATTGTGAAGGAGCAAAATGAAAGTTCAGTGCTGTATCAATTTATTGCACCGTCTATTCAACTGGTAATTGTTGGTGCAGGAAACGACACACAGCCTTTAACGGAATTGGCGCATTCGTTGGGATGGGAAATTATCATCGTTGATGGAAGACCTCTCTATGCGACACGTGAACGATTTCCAAAAGCAAGCAAGATTTGCATGGTAAAGCCCTCAGAACTTTTATCAGCGATAAAAGTTGATGAACAGACTGCAGTCGTTTTAATGACGCACAATTACAACTACGATCTTTCTGCATTGGAAAAACTCATTCACACTAACTGTAATTTTATAGGGGTGCTCGGGCCAAGGAAAAAACTCCACAAGATGTTGGATGAATTGACAGAGAAAGGAATAAAGATCAATGATGAGATGAGACAGAGAATATACGGCCCGGTTGGCCTGGATATCGGGGCAGAAACATCAGAAGAAATCGCACTATCGATCCTTGCTGAAATAAAAGCCGTGTTTTCAAAGAGAGAGGGCGCATCCTTAAAGAACAGGGCTATCGAAATTCATGAGCGTGCAACAATACTAAAGGATGAATAATACGGGCATTATCATATTAGCTGCAGGAAAATCATCCCGGTTCGGGGGAACAAAGCAGTTGTTACATTATAATGGAAAAACATTATTGCAGCATGTAATTGAAGAAGCAGCAAAAACCGGGGCCAGTCCGATTGTAGTTATCACCGGCTCGAACGCTGCTGAAGTTTCTTCCTCAATTACCGACAAAAGGATTACCACCGTATTCAATAAAGATTGGTCCGAGGGCATGGCCTCGGGAATTGTTGCCGGCGTTATTAAAATAAATGAATTGGACAGCAGCATTGAGAAAATAATCATTGCAGTTTGCGATCAGCCCTTTGTTACGGCTTCCATTTTTGGACAATTAGACCAATTGCAAAATGAAAGCGGGAAGCATATTATCGCGAGTGCATATTCAAATACCATCGGAACACCTGTTCTTTTTACCAGGAAATATTTTGATCAGCTACTTGGTTTGAAGGGTGATACAGGAGCCAAAAAAATATTGGAAAGTTTTCGGGAAGATGTTGCAACCGTTGATTTTCCCCAGGGCAATATTGATATTGATACAAAAAAGGATTTTGAAAATCTGTTGGATGAACAAAAACACGTTTTATAATTTCGGCATGCAAGCGCAAACACATAAACTATGAGCAAGCGATGATTACAGACAATTTCAACCGGATTCACAATTACCTGCGGATATCGCTGACCGATAACTGTAACCTTCGTTGCTTTTATTGCATGCCCGAGGAGAATTACGACTTCACTCCGCCCGGAAAACTGATGCAGAAAGATGAAATTGAAACCTTATCCAAAATTTTTGTAAGCCTTGGAGTTAATAAGATCAGGTTAACGGGTGGCGAACCATTGGTAAGGAAGGATGCCGGCGAGATCATTAAAACCTTATCGAAGCTCCCGGTAAAATTGACCATTACCACAAACGGTTCGCGGTTGCATGAATTTGTGGACATTCTTGAAGAATCAGGAGTTCATTCTCTAAATGTCAGCTTGGATACACTGCAAGCCGAAAAGTTTCAGCTCGTAACAAGAAGAAACCAGTTTGAAAAGATTTATGAAAATATCCAGCTTTTGCTGAAAAGAAATTTTCATGTAAAAGTCAACACCGTCGTGATGAAAGGTTTGAACGAAAATGAAATAAATGATTTTGTAGAATGGACAAAGCGACAACCAGTGCATGTTCGGTTCATTGAGTTCATGCCTTTTACCGGAAATTGGTGGACCAGCAATAAAGTTTTTCCGATGAAGGAAATGCTAGACCTGATAAGATCAAAATATGAAGTGGTAAGCCTCGAGAATGAGAAAAATGATACCGCAAAAGCTTACCAGGTACCGGGTCACCTGGGCACATTTGCAATTATTAGTACCATGAGTGCACCATTTTGCAGCACTTGTAACAGGATGCGTCTTACAGCCGACGGCAAGATGAAGAATTGTTTATTTTCAGAAAAAGAAACAGATTTATTAACTGCACTTCGTAATGGAGAGGATGTGGTGCCGCTGATACATCAAAGCATAAAGGCAAAGGCGAAGGAACTGGGAGGTCAGTTTACTGCAGATTTTGAACATCTGCAGGCAGAAACCATTCATAACAGAAGCATGATAACTATTGGAGGATAGTTATGATCTCAGTTATATTGCCCCGTTTAAAATTACCAGGTGGATACTGTCATCATCTTTTACATACTATTATTCCTTGTAGCGTTTCTTTATTCCTCCGTCGGGCATGGTGGGGCCAGTGGCTATTTGGCGCTGATGGCTTTGTTCAGCATCTCACCCGAGGTAATGAAACCGACAGCTTTGGTGCTGAATCTTTTTGTATCACTTACTTCCTTTATCCAGTTTTACAGGGGTAAGCATTTTGAATGGAAAATATTTTTACCATTTGCGGTGGCATCTGTTCCTATGGCCTATATCGGTGGGCTGATCACCGTGGATGCAGATGTTTATAAGAAGATACTCGGAGTACTTTTATTGTTGCCCATTATCCGCTTTGTATTCTTTGCAAATTTTAAAGTAGAAGAATTAAGAAAGCCGAACCTGTATTTGTCCGTGTTGATCGGGGCCATTATTGGTTTTCTTTCGGGCCTTATCGGGATAGGTGGCGGTATTATTCTTTCCCCCATTTTATTATTAATGAAATGGACAGACATGAAGCAAACGGCCGCTATCAGTGCCTTGTTCATTTTTGTAAATTCATTATCCGGTCTTGCGGGACAGCTAACCAAAGGAATCAGTTTCAGTCCGGATATGTATGCCTATGTCGCCATCGCCTTTGCAGGAGGAATAGCGGGTGCCTATTATGGTTCTTTGAAATTCAAACCGGGGATTTTGAAGTACTTACTCTCGATGGTGCTTGTTGTTGCAGCTTATAAATTATTATTTACCGATGCATAATTCAGGATTATGAAATACATTTTTGGTCTTCTTATTATTAGTATTGCCTTAGGAGGCTTTGCGCAACATAATATTCCTCCCACAGACAATTTTCGTATCGAAGGAAAAGTAAAGCAAGGAATGACTGTTTCCTTGCAAGACCTTTCATCTTACCAATCTTATTCAATCGATAGTATAGTCATCACCAGTCATCTTGGACAAAGAAAGGAAATCCTGAAAGCTGTAAAGGGAGTGTTATTAAAAGATATTTTGAACAGGGTTGAAATAGACGCCGAAAGCCCTAAAGTTTTGAGTGAATATTATCTTGTTTGTGTAGCGTCAGATAACTACAAAGTTGTGTTTTCCTGGAATGAGATATTTAATACAGATACAGGTAAATCTGTTTATATAATTACCGAACTGGATGGAAAGGCAGCATCTACATTGGAAACACGGACTGCGCTTATTTCTCCCAAAGACCAAATGACCGGTAGGCGCTATGTAATGGGATTACAGAAGATTATTGTAGAAAGGACAAAATAAACCAGCTGATACAATAGTCTCTATATAGAACGATTCTAGCTAATTTTGCTAAACAACTACTATTTCATAGACATGCAAATTCTCTTGTTTGGACAATTGGCTGATATTGCTGGTAGATTAGTGACTCTAGATGGGGTTACTGATACGGATTGCCTTATAAACGCCTTGCACAAAAAGCATCCGGCACTTGCTAATTCAAAATATGTTATTGCAGTAGATAAGAAGATCATCACGTCTAATCAACAACTGAGTGAAAAAAGTGTGGTAGCATTATTGCCACCATTTTCAGGGGGATAAAATGAGCGACTCAAATTTATATGAACGTTATCATCGCCAACTCATTTTGCCAGGGTTCGGTGAGGAAGCCCAGCAAAAATTATTGGATGCAAAAATCCTGGTTATTGGAGCAGGAGGTTTGGGTTGTCCCATATTGCAATATTTAACGGCTGCGGGTGTAGGAACGATTGGTATTATTGACGATGATGTAGTACAACTAAACAATCTCCACCGCCAGCCATTGTATTCAGTAAATGATATTGGCCTTTCAAAAGCTCAAAGAGCTGCGGATATTTTGAGTCAACTAAATCCTCATATAAAAATTATTCCGTACAATCAACGGCTCATCACTCAAAATGCATTGACCTTACTTGACGAGTTTGACATAATCGTGGATGCTACCGATAATTTTCCTACACGATATTTAATTAATGATGCCTGCGTTATATTGAAAAAGACTTTGGTATATGGGGCCATTTCCCAATTTGAAGGACAACTAACTGTTTTCAGAAATCAAGACGCGAATGTTGTAAACTATCGCGATCTGTTTCCAGATCCACCAAAGGATGGAGAAGTATTAAGTTGCGCAGAAGCTGGTGTACTTGGCGTTCTGCCAGGAATAATCGGGACGATGATGGCAAATGAAACGATTAAATTGATTACTGGTATTGGAGCTCCTTTAGTTAACCAGCTATTTACATATAATGCTTTGAATAACCAGGTTTATCAACTCGCTTTAACGATTAGACATGAGAGCCGTTCATTGATACCCAAAAATGAAGCTGAGTTTTTGAAAATGGATTACCAGGAGCTTTGTTCATCGCCATTAACAAACCTGGAGATCGATGCAGATAGATTTAATGAGCTTATTTCAAGCGAAAATGCTGATCTGATCGATGTGAGGGAATTGAATGAATTACCGGAAGTGAGTGAATTTACAAGTATCAGAATTCCATTGTCGACACTGGCTGATAATACAAAAAAGATCAAATCAAATATAGTTGTAACATTTTGCCAAACTGGTAAAAGGAGTTTCCAGGCAGTTAAGATCTTACATGCTATATTCGGTGAGAGCAAAAGAATCTATAGTTTGCGAGGTGGAATCTTGGAATGGAAAAAACAGAATCAGACCGTATGACAGAGAAAAAACCTAAAAATATTTTTATCCAGGGACCCATTGCTGCATCATTTATTGCTGACAGCATTGAAAAGCACAGTACAAAGACAAATATTGGCGCACATAGCATTTTTCTGGGCCAGGTAAGGGATGATCTTATTGAAGGAAAAAAAGTGGCTGCAATTGAATACAGTTGTTATGAAGAAATGGCCCTTGAAAAAATGCATACGATACGGGAGGCAATTTTTGCAAAGTATGAATTAACCTGCATGCATATTTATCATAGCCTGGGCAAAGTGCAGGTGGGCGAGGTATCTTTATTTGTATTTACATCTTCCATGCATCGCCGTGCGGCAATTGATGCCTGCAATGAAGTGGTAGAAAGATTGAAAAACGAATTACCGGTTTGGGGCAAAGAGATTTTTGTCGACGAGACATATACCTGGAAACAAAACACGAATGGTTGATATTACACATAAGCAGAGTAGCCTAAGAAAAGCAGTCGCAACGGCCATAGTAAGCGTATCTCAACGGGAGACGATCGAAGCTGTAAAGAATAAGACAGTGGCTAAGGGCGATGTATTTGAATTCTCAAGAGCGGCCGGATTGTTGGCAATTAAGAAGACGAGCGACGTGATACCCGATTGTCACCCTTTGCCTGTTGAATTTGCCGCTATAACTTACTCCATTGAGGATTTGCAGATTCATATAAAGGTTGAAGTCCACACTATTTATAAAACAGGTGTTGAAGTGGAAGCAATGCATGGTGCCGCTGTAGTTGCATTGGTAATGTATGATATGCTCAAACCAATCGATAAAGCGATCGAAATTTCGGCAATAAAACTGGAGAGCAAAACGGGCGGAAAGACAGACTTAAAGATTGAATCTAGCACATTAAAAACAGCAGTTGTGGTATGCTCCGATACTGTTTCAAATGGTGAGAAGGAAGATAAATCCGGCAAAAGAATTGTTCAACGTTTGAAACAGTTTAATATAGAAGCCTCGGGATACACAGTGATCCCTGATAACGTGGAGAAGATTCAAAAGACATTGAAAGAATATGTAGAACAGGGCTTCGACCTGGTAATTTTTACCGGAGGCACAGGGCTATCCGAAAGAGACAATACTCCTGAAGCAATTGCACCACTTTTGGATAAAGGAATTCCCGGCATTGCGGAAACAGCTCGCAATTATGGTCAGCAACGCATGCCTTATGCCATGCTTTCACGTGGCGTTTCCGGTTTTGTAAAAAACACTTTGGTGTTAACCTTTCCCGGTTCAACCAGGGGAGTTGAAGAATCAATGGATGCACTCTTCCCGCAAGTGCTGCATGTATTTGATGTGAGGAATTCTGGGAATAATCTTCACTAGCCTCTACTTGTATAGACCTCGCCTGGAAATACAGTGGCAATTCGGTCAAACTATCAAAAATAAAAAAGCCTTTCTGTTTATGCAGAAAGGCTTGTTGCGGAATATCGCAGTTGCTAATTTTTTCCCTTAGATTTTTCTCCTTTCGCCACATTATCATTCTTTTCTTTTTCTTCACGGTCTTTCTTTTCCTTATCTTCCTTTGCTTTTCGATCTTTTTCTTCTTTATCCTTCTTCTCTTTCTCTTCGCGATCTTTCTTCTCCTTTTCTTCACGGTCTTTCTTTTCTTTCTCTTCACGATCTTTCTTCTTCTCTTCACGGTCTTTCTTCTCCTTCTCTTCGCGATCTTCCTTTTCTTTCTCTTGACGGTCTTTCTTCTCCTTTTCTTCGCGATCTTTCTTCTCCTTTTCTTCACGGTCTTTCTTCTCCTTCTCTTCGCGATCTTTCTTTTCCTTCTCTTCACGATCCTTCTTCTCCTTTTCTTCACGGTCTTTCTTCTCTTTCTCTTCACGATCTTTTTTCTCCTCTTCACGATCTTTCTTCTCTTTCTCTTCACGATCCTTCTTCTCCTTTTCTTCACGGTCTTGCTTTTCTTTCTCTTCGCGGTCTTTCTTATCCTTTTCTTCACGATCTTTCTTCTCTTTTTCTTCACGATCTTTCTTATCCTTCTCGTCGCGTTCTTTCTTCTCTTTCTCTTCACGATCTTTCTTATCCTTTTCTTCACGATCTTTTTTCTCTTTGTCTTCGCGATCTTTCTTATCCTTTTCCTCACGGTCCTTCTTATCCTTTTCTTCACGATCTTTCTTCTCTTTGTCTTCGCGATCCTTCTTATCCTTTTCTTCGCGATCCCTCTTATCTCTCTCATCACGATCTTTCTTATCCTTTGCTTCTTTCTTTTCCTTGTCTTCGCGGTCCTTTTTATCCTTTTCTTCTCTATCTTTCTTTTCTTTCTCGTCACGATACCTGTCTTTTTCTTCCTTATCCTTCTTTTCCTTCTCTTCCCGGTCTATCTTATCCTTTTCTTCTCTATCTTTCTTTTCCCTCTCTTCGCGATCTTTTTTATATTTATCTTCCCTATCCTCACGATCTTTTTTGTATTTTTCTTCCCTATCTTTCTTTTCTTTCTCGTCGCGATATTTATCATACTTGTCATCTTTTTCCTTTCTTTCCTTTTCTTCACGGTCTTTCCTATCCTTCTCGTCGCGATATTTCTTTTCTCGTTCGTCACGATCTCTCTTTTCTTTTTCTTCCCAATATTTCCTGTCTTTCTCATCACGATTCTTTTTATACCTTTCTTCTCTCTCCTTCTTTTCTCTTTCCTCACGATCTAGCCTATCCTTTTCTTCTTTCTCTTTCTTTTCTCTCTCTTCACGCTCTTTCCTATATTTTTCTTCCCATTCTTTCTTTTCCTTTTCGTCACGATATTTCCTATACTTTTCTTCTCTTTCCCTCCTTTCTCTCTCCTCACGATATTTCCTATCCTTTTCTTCTTTTGCGAGCCGGTCTCTTTCTTCCTGTTCTTTTATAGGATCAACCGGGGGTGGATCAACTTTTTCCCGTATGTAAACAGTATCTGGTTTCTGATTAACTACAACAACTTTTGGTTGTTCTCTTACAATTACGGTTCTCGTTGGGGCCGGAGTATAAACCGTCCTTCGCGTCGATCCGCAACTAAATATCAGAATAATGAAAATGGCATAGCAAAATGCCAAGAGAGTAGGTCTGGCTTTCATAGTATTAGATTTTAACTATAGTCACCTTGTTCCAATATTTTCGGAAGTAAGGGATTTTAGTGAGATTATAACGGTGAAAAATGGCTTTTAGTGTCAGTAATCACTGCCGGAACGACATTATTTGTGAATCTAATTATTGATAACCAAACACTTGCATATTTAGATTTTTGCAACTTTCTGGATTTGAGCTAACGGGAATAAATTCAAGTTTGATAGCTGTCAAGGTGATTTTCAGTTAGCAGGTCTAATTGACTTTTGATTAGATAGTCTTTATCCGGAGATCATATATAAAATCCTTTATTTCAACAATTCTGAATAATTCCTTATCAGGATGCAATGGGTTCAATAAATAATTGAATTCTTCCGGGATAACTACAGAAGGTATCTTAATTGAAGGAGCGATCATCGATCTCAATAATGCAGTTCCAAAATGAGCTGCATCGGCGGGGGCAGGAGCAAGCCTCCAGTTGCCTGGTAATTCGGAAATGGTTACCTCATGAATATGATCTGGGATTTCAATTGTCGTAAGACTTAATGCACGCGGAATATCATCAACATTTACATTAACCGTATATTCCAATAAGGCCAAAGATCGGCTTTCAGATGCATAAAGACATGGAGTTCCTTTGTCATTCCATCTTCCACCAAAAAGCCTTGCACCTTCCCCGCTTAATTCGGCTGCATACTTGGATTTTACAATGCGATAGACGTACATAAATCAGGAATGAACTCCATATTCAATGCGTCCTATCAAATTCCTGACCTCTTCTCGTCCAAAACTATTGTGAAGAATATCAAATGGTGCTTTGCCTCCCAGTGCTTTATTTGGACGAAAAATCCATTTATTAAACCTATTCTTATCCTCAAAAATTGCAAAGCCAAATGAATAAATATCAGCAAGACCAAGGATTTTTTCACTCAGGCCGGGCCTGAACTTTGAATTCCCTTTTTTATTGATTAAAGTTGCTTTCGTAACAGATAGCATTTTTGCAAGTTGATCATAATTCAACTCAGATTTTTCCTTAAATCTTTCCAATTCCTTTTTTGTAATTCCCTGATCACTTATTTCCATCTTTTCAATTGAGGTTAATTGACTTTCCGGTCTTTGGCCCACACCAATGGGAATCAGGTTAGCTTTACCTCTTTCGGATTTTCTGCTAAAGGCCTGCAGAATTTGCAAATCAGCTTCAGAAACATTAGGAAGATCAGAATTGTCAGAAACAGGGTACGCGGAGCGTTTTTTCGGAAGCTTAATAAGTTTACCAGTTCCGGGATCTCTATTTGTGTTTGTACTAGTTCCTTTTCCCTTAGCATCCTTTCTTTTCATAGTACTAAATTTTACTAAAGTTAGTATAAAATTATACTATGGCCAATTAATTTATTGAAATTGATTTTGAAATTTCTACCTATTGGAAGTCAATAGCTGGCTAGAACTTCCCGATCAATGAAAAATTGATATGGTTGGAGAAATTGTCGCAAACGGAGCATATGACCAGTTCAAATAGGATGAAGAGTGGGGTTTATGTATTGAAAGCAGGTAATTACATGGGAGAAGTTTGTATTTTATTGAACTTTACTGAATTCTATTGATTTAAATTCAAAACCCAAAGAATTGGCTAAAACTTCTCGTTCTGCCATACCTACAAAGGAAATGGTCAGTACCGAACCTGGTTTCGCATTGATCGTGAAATTTCCATTCGCATCTGTTTTAGTACCGGTTTGCGAACCCTTTACGGTAATAGTTGCTCCAGATAAAGGTTCACCACTTGATTTGTCAGTGACCTTGCCAGACACGGCTTCTGTTTGGGCAAATGCCTCGAAAAAAAACAGTTGGACGATAAGGAAACAGCTAAGCAGTAAAGCAGCTTTACTCTTCATACACAAGCTTTGTTTTTGGTTACAAAAATGAATTCTTGGGACTCCTAAACTAAATTAACAGGGACTAAATGAAAAGCCTCATCAGTTACCCTATCAATACCACATCAATTAGGTTAGAATGCGCTGGGGATTGGGGTTTTGTGCATATCAATACCACATCAACGGGAAACAGTCGCCAGAATCGTGACCTTCCCGTCAGGTCCGATTTTTCGAACACGCGGTATCCATGCTTTGCGCACTTCCTGGAGTGAAGGAACTACATCGTGCCACTCCAGCACATATACTTCATCGTGAACCACTGCAACACCTGTTGGTGTCCATGGACCTGATACTTCCAGAATGGTGGTTATTGTACCTTGAGGGGTTATCTTGAGCAAACTGCGACTACCGGTTGCAGCCACAAATACAACTCCCAATGAATCGACTGCCAACCCTCGACAATAGGATGGCATTGTTCCGGATGGCAAATCACTGCCTGCTTTCCCGGCAAAGGTTGCAATGGTTGAAACATTTCCGTCCTTCGTAATTTTTCGGATTGTGCTGACATTAGCATTGCTCACATCCGTAATATAGAGAGAGCCGTCCGGTCCGGCGGCTATACCCGTGATGGACTCAAATTTTTTATCGGTCACGAATACTGATTCTTTTCCTTCTGGGGTTCTCCGGACAATTTTTACAGGGTTGGTTCTGGCATCGCCATAATATATATTTCCGTCTTTGTTGACGACAAGTGGAAAATCGGAACACATAATAAGGGCCGGTTTGTTGCCTTGTGGTGTGACTCTTTCAAAATAATCTCCAAAGCTTTTCTGCGATTCAGCGAATTTTCCGGTCTCATCTATTGTCATCCAGTGAAATTCCGGCGCGGGAATGTAAGTGAGTTTACCTTGTTTATCAATTTTCCAAACGCCCATCCCCGTGTCGGTAAAATAAATCTGACCATATTTGTCAACTACGATGCCGGAACCAGGATGAGCAGATGAAGTGATTCCAAATAGCCCACATAGAATAATAATCAATAAAGTTTTCATTATTACAAAGGTAATTTGACCTATCGGAGGAACATAGGGGATTAGATGAAAGAAGAGAAAGTCTTGATGAAATGCAATTGTTTTATTACTTCTTCATTATTTGCTGCCTTGCTTTAATATTTTTACCAACCAGTTCCACTGTATAAGTACCGGCGGGCAAGCTATTGAGATCGCTGATGTTAAATGTATTCAGACCTTTATTGCCTTGTACATTGTATTGCTTTACCTGGCGCCCCACCTGATCGTAGAAATGGATCTTTAGCGCCTCATCCATTTCAAGCGTAAATGAAACATTCAAGAAAGATACTATTGGGTTCGGTGAGATATTCATGATCATAGTACCAATATCATTGCGGATAATAAGTACGCGACTGTATGCGGTCTTGCCGTCGTAGTCTACATGTTGTAAACGGTAATAGTTGACCTTGCCCAGCATTGTATTGTCTATAAAGGAATACTGCCTTGAAGCAAGGCCGCTTTTCACCTGTCCAATGCTTTTATACGAAGAACCGTCAATGCTTTTTTCAATTACAAAATGGCTGCTGTTTGCCTCCTGGCTGGTTCGCCATGACAGGTATACCTTTCCGTTATTAAGGTTACCCTGGAAACTGGTTAATGAAACGGGCATGATGAGCAATGATGGCCCGAATTCGGATGTACTGCTGTCATTGAACACAGGATTTATTGCGAGGGCTACCAATCTTGAGCCGCCGGGTATGGGAATCAGCGGAGCTAATGGAACGCTGAATTCGAATAGTCTGTCGGTAAAAGTCCCATAGGTAGGATCTGAATAGGTACTATCACCTGACGCATTATCTATAGGGCCGCCTTCCTGTTCGCGGAAAAGTAAGGTCCGGCCTTCACCACTTCCGTCTTCCAGATATACTTCAATTATTGAGAATGGTCTTGCAATACCTCGCACTACCAGGTCCGTGCCTGATGCTTTGCTTGCACTCACGATCACAGGAAAGTTGAACAATTCATTGGGACCTGTGTCACCATCGCCGTCATCATTTGCCGTTACACCATCCCCATTCAGGTCAACACCTAAATTTGTATTGCTGTAGATAGCATTCCGGGAAATTTTGTTTCCTGAAATATTTGCGGAGTTGGTTGAACTGATACCTCTGTTGTTATTAGCAATTATGTTTCCTTCCAGGTCGTCGGCAACACCATCGTTATTGCTTCCGATTACATTTTGTATCGTGAACAATCCGTCTGCTGCACTCAACGCTATACCACTCATGGTATTTCCCCTCGCGACGTTGGTTGGTGTGACGCCAATATAGTTGGCCACAATTATATTATTTGTAGTATTAAAGTTGAATCCAAAGAAGTCTTGCGATGTGAGCACGATGCCATGTCCGGTATTGGATACCGCGAGATTAGTTGAAATGATGTTAGCGCTGGAGTTCAGAATTTCGATTCCATTCAAAGAATTGCCGGCTGCCTGTCCAAGTGTGTTCATACCAACGACATTACCTCCCACAAAATTTCCATTTGAATTTGCAGCGATAAGAATTCCGCGGCCAGTATTGCGGATTATTCCATTCGGCTCCTGAGCGTCATTCACGGCGTCTCCGTTTGATCCAACGCGATTGCCGATACTGCCTACAGTTAGGAGAATGCCATTACGTCCATTACCCAGTGTTGTGCCAATTCCCGCTCTGTTTGAGCCGATAAAGTTTCCTGATATGATTGAATTCGTGAGGTTCCATCCAATAATCCCATCCTGGCCATTACCCGACACCAGGTTTCCTTCGGAATCGTCTAAAATTCCATCACTACTGGTTCCAATGATTACGTTATTGCTTCCACCGGGGCCAAAATCACCGAGGTTGATTCCATGATTTCCATTTCCCAGATCTAAAGCACCATTTTGGTCGCTTCCAATAAAATTGCCCCAGATAACAAGGTTGTCCACTCCATTCAATACATTGATGCCATTTTGCGTGAAAGAGTGAATAGCGAGCCCACACACAGTTATATTGTTTGCATTGAGCGTAAGGCCGCTCACACCAGCGCCTGCGACCGCGCCACGCAACACTATACGGATTGTGCGAGCTGCCATAGTGCCAATTACTGAGCTCGGTTGGGAATAGCCGTTAATGAAAAGGGCATCATCAACTGAGGGAAGGGCGCTAGCAGGCGAGATAACCTGTGCTCCTGCGGCTGGAATATTGAAAACGATAATATCTGCTCCCGGCAAGGCATTCGCATCTAAAATGGCTTGTCTCAAGGAGCCGGGACCTGCGTCGGTAGTGTTGGTTACAGTAAAAGTTGCGGCAAAGTTCCAGAATGTGCCAAGTAAGAAGGAAACGGACATAGCAATCCGCCGAATCGTATAAATGTATTTCATTCGAATATTGGTTTTAATGGCCAAACAAGAACGACATAACCCCCGCTATTATTGAATATTTAGGGGAAATGATTCTCTCAAGGGGAATTTAGATAGCGATATTAGCGTGGCAGGCCTGTCTATTGCAGGCAGGCTTGCTTTGAAATATCCAATAAAAAGAAAAACCTTGCAAATTGCAAGGTTTTCTACCACTAAAATGAAGATTTGAGCCTTGTATAACTGCTAAGACCCTTTTTGGCTGGACTTAGACATGTGCCATTTGAATCTCTTCTTTAGAACCCAGAGCCTCTCCAATCAACTTTGATGCTTGCTTCAGCTTTTCTGTTCTTGCCCTGTATTCCTCTTTTACTTCATTGATGCGTTTTTCAATTTTGGCCTTTCTTTTTTCCCGCGCATCTTTCATCTGGTCTCGCATTGTATTGACTTTGGCATCAAGCTGGCCCCTGGTTTCATTCAATTTTCTTTTGGCCAGTTCGTCGGTAGCTTCTGCTTTCTTTTGCAATTTTGCAATCGCTGATTTGATTGCTGCCTTGTCCTCTTCCCTTGCTTCTTTTAATTCCTCTTTCAAATTCCTGTATTCTGCCGCAATTGCTTCTGATTCTCTTGCCAACTGGTCTTCTGCTACTTCATCTCTAAGGCGCCTGAAGACCATTGCATTCAGAGCGTCAAGACGGGTATCAATTGGAACAGTCCATGTTTCATCAATCTCAGCAATAACTGCGGTCTTGCCTTTTCTTAACGCATTGGATACTTCGTCTACAAATGTGGTGTTGATGTCATTATCACTGACATCAAAAATGAGCCCGGCAATTGCGCCTGTTGTGGCCCCAAGAACGAAACCTACAGGCCCGCCAATCAAGCCGATTAAGCTGCCGGTGAAAAGTCCGGTTGCTGTCCCGATCGGACCCTGATCCGCGACAGTGTTGAGGTGCAATTCACCTCTTTCATCTTTGCTAACCACCGCTGAGGCATAAAGAGTGATGTCGCCTATTGCATGTAAATCATTTAAGGCGTTCAATCCTTCGAAAGCTTTGTTTTCGCTATCGAAAACAGCTACTAACATCTTGTTCATTTTTTTAGTTTTTATTGTGAATAATTAATTTTCTCGAAATAATAATCTCAGCAATTCCAGGGAACAAATCGCCCCACAGCTACGAAGGCTGCGAGCAAAAGGATGATTACATTCTTCCAGATTTCGTGCACTTCTCTATTTCGTATGTGTGTCACCGTTGCGAGAACCATGATCATGCATAAAGAAAGGGCTGCATAGGATGTCAGCATAGGTAAAATGCCCGTCCATTCGGGAAGAATTAAGCCAATACCAATTAAAAGTTCTGATACACCAACAAAGCGTATAAATGCTTTAGAGCTCTGCGTCGTCCAGGAGAATTTACTGAGCTTTTCCACAGGGTAAAATGTTTTCATAAACCCAATGCCAAGCATCATTATGCTTAACAGAATTTGTGCTATCCAAAGTGCCGTATTCATATTTTTATTTTTATTTTTTTGTTTGAGAATGTTCCTCAGGGCGGATAATCAAGCGAAGTGTAGGATCGTTCGTTATAAAACTCCAGAACCAGTTGGCTGCAAGTTTTAGCCTGTTGCGGAATCCAAGTAAGGGTATAAGATGAACTAACAGCCAAACACACCAGGCGAAGAACCCTTTGAATGATTTATTGCCCAGGTCAATTACAGCCCTGTATTTGGAAATAATCGCTGAACCTCCTTTGCGGTGATAGATAAATGGTTTTGTGGGTTGGCTTTTTTCCAGTCTTCTTAAATTCCCGGCTAGTAGTTTGCTTTGCTCAACTGCAACACCAGCCAGTTGGGGATGGCCGTTTGGATAATTCTTGTCTGTAGTTTGAAAACACTGGTCGCCTATTGAAAAAATATTCCCAAAGCCTTGCACACGATTGATATCATCCACAAAAATTCTTCGACTTTTCGCAAGGACTTCTTTAGGCAGTCCTTTCACCTCTCGAGCAATGACTCCTGTAGACCATATCAACGTAGCGGATCTGATATTCTCACCATTAGATAACTGTATTTCATCATTCGCATAATCCTTAACCGAAGTGTTCAGAATGATCTTCACGCCCAGTCCATCCAGAACGTGATAAGCTTCTGCCTGTGCTTTCTTGCTCATTGATCCGAGTAGTGAAGAAGATCCATCCACTAAATAGACAGCTCCGTTACCTGCGTTCATTTCCGGATAATCTTTCAGGGAAATCTTATTATGCATCTCCGCAAGCATACCAGCCATTTCAACACCGGTTGGACCTCCGCCTGCTATAACAATGTTTGCAAACTTTCTTTGCTCCGAAGTAATTTCCGAACCAACGGCTTTCTCCATTTGCAGGAGAATATGATTGCGGATGTTCAAAGCATCATCTATTGTTTTCATGGGCAAGGCATGCTGCCTGATATTTTCATTTCCGAAGAAATTGGTCTCCGTTCCCATCGCCAACACGAGGTAGTCGTAGTTTAAATTGCCATTGTCCGTTTCGACGGTATTGGATTGAGGAATCACTGTCGTCAGCTTGCCCATGTAAAACCGTACATTTTTTTTGCCTTGAAACAGTTTGCGATATGGATAGCTGATGTTGGATGGTTCAATGAATGCAGTAGATACCTGGTACAACAAAGGCGGAAAGAAATGATAGTTGTTTACATCAACAACAATGATCTCAAAATGATTGTCGTTCGACAACTCCTTTGCCAGATTCAGCCCGGCAAATCCTCCTCCCACAATGATGATCCTCTTTTTCATAAATTTATTTTTTTGAGTTGATGCACTTTTTCATTCTCCCGCCTGTCGCAACTAAATCTTAATGGAGACTATACTTTGTACTCAAATCGCTCTTCAATTCTCTCTCGATGTTTGTTTTGAAACCTTTCAGCTGGAAACCGAGCAGCATACTGAAAATTCCGCTTACGATAAATGCTGTTCCTGAAACAGCGACAATGCCAATAGCCCCAACGGCCGGACGATAGATTGTGAGAAGGCCAAGTGCTGCCACCAGAATTCCGCCTGTTAAAAGCCAACCCCAGCCCCGCATGCCAATTGCATTCAAATCCATAGAAGCACCGATGAGGTAAAAGCCACGGAATAAGAGGTAAAAGCCAACGAAGAAAGGAAGCGTAGCCATCGTTACGGTTGGATAGATCAGCAGGAAAGTACCAAGCGCAAAATCCAGAATTCCGGAAGCTAAAGTCCAGCCCCATCCTTTTAGATCATTTCTTGCTGAAATGGCAAATGCAATTTGACTGAAACCTGTGCCTGCCATGATAAGACTAAATAAAATGCTTAATGTTAGGTAACCTTCTGCAGGCTTTGAAAGGATTGCAATACCTGTGGTAAGGCTTAGGATTCCGATTACTAAAAACCACCACCACTGTTTCAATCCATTGCGGATAGTGTCTGTAAATGTTGTCATGATTATAATATTTAAGATGAAGAAATCAATGTTTTTGTCTTTGCTTAATAGTGCATCTTTCCAGTGTTCGGCTCATGCTCAAATCCCCTGCGATAACAGGATGGAAACCCGCCGTTTTCACCAAATCGTAAACCAGTTCCAACGCATCTTCATCATTACCTGCGATGAAGCAATCGAGTTTCTGGTCATGATAAAAATCATCTGCAAGCACCTTGGTGAAGGCCTTAATCACTTTCGCATTGGGTAACTGCTTCTGCAGTTCCTCTGCTCCACTGATACCTTGCGATGTCAAGGGGTTCGAGATAGAAATAATGACTTTTTGATTTACCACACTCTTTATATTTTCTGCCACTAGTTTTTCTACAGCGTAGGGAACAGCCAATATCACCGCGTCTGCTTCCCAACCTATTTCAACATAATCATCAACGATCTCTATATCAGCAGAAGGATTGTTGCTTTTAATCTCATCGAGTAAGCGATCAACCTCATTTGTTTTCAAAGAGTGAAGAAGAATTCTGTAGTTTCCTTTTGATAGTGTTTTTGCAAGAGCAGAACCCATTTTTCCTGATGCTCCAATCACCGCTACCACTTGCTTTGTATACATTTCTACTTTCATTACAGGACAAAGCTACCCTCACGCGATGCCCATGTCCAATGCGTGTAGTCAAGAAAAATATTGACTATCGTCAAGGGTTTTCCTAGTTGTTACTACTTGTGAATGGAGATTCTTTTACGAACGCGGCTAAGCGTTTCGGGAGTGAGTCCCATGTAGGAGGCGATCATGTGTTGTGGCAAGCGTTGAATGATATCGGGATAGTTCTCTGTGAGTTCTTTGTAACGTTCCTCCAGGTTAAGGCTGATGACAGATGTCATACGTCGTTCGAGTTGAATGTATGCTTCAGAAGTTGCCTGGAAAATAAATTCCTGGTATTGGGGAGATCGCTTGCGCAATTCATCACTTGCTGATCTCGTAATCAGCACCAGTTCTGATTCTTCGATGGCATCAATATTATAGATGGAAGGTTCGTTGGTGAGAAAGCTATACAAATCCGTTAGGAATTGCCCTTCCAGTGCAAATTGAACAATATGTTCTGAACCATCTTCATTCACCTTATATAAGCGCAATGCACCTTTTTCTACGAACGCAACACATTTGCAAACATCTCCCTCTTGCAACAGATATTGCTTTTTACGCAGTTTCTTTAAGGTCAAATAATTTTTGATCAATTGCTGCTCTTCTTCCGTGAGAGGTATTTTGCTGTTGAAGTTTTGGAAATAGCGGTCGTACATGAGCAGTATTGAATAGTGGTTTAAAGGTCAGAATAAATTGGATATAAAACTTAGGGCAGGAGGTAATCAACTGCGGCAAGAAGAAAAAATAAATAGTGCTGAATAAAGAATAAAAAAGCTCCGAAAAATTCGGAGCTATCCAACGTTGTGCCCAGGATTCCGCTTCGAGCGGGACACGACCTTTCGGATATTAATTAATTATGTTGCTCAGCCATCTAAAAAGAAAAGCCTTGATAGACTTAGCTATCAAGGCTTTTCTTTTTTGTGCCCAGGACTGGATTCGAACCAGCACGTCCTTTCGAACACCACCACCTCAAAGTGGCTTGTCTACCAGTTTCAACACCTGGGCTGAACCGTTTGGAGTTTGGGGTTTGGAGTTTGGCGTTGGGACCTGATGTGACAGGTTCCGACCAATTTTCAATTACCCAAAATGCTCCAAGGGGTGGCAAATTTAGCGGTTATTTCTTCAAAATGATGCGAAAAATTGTGCCTTTTCCGGGATCGGATTGCTTGACGAAGAGTTGGCCTTTGTGATAGAGTTCGATGATGCGGCGGGAGAGAGAGAGACCCAGTCCCCAACCGCGTTTTTTGGTGGTGAAGCCGGGCTTGAAAACCTTATTGATATACTTTTTGCTGATGCCTTTTCCATTATCTGCTACATCTACGATCACGTCTTTTTCATTTTCATAGATGCGTACGGCAATGATCCCTTTTCCTTCCAGAGCATCGAGTGCATTCTTTAAAAGATTTTCGATAACCCAATCGAATAGGGGAGGATTGATATTCGCATTAATTACGGGAGCTGCGGTTTCCATTCCCATGGTCACTTTACCTGTGGCTCGTTTACGCATATAGTCGATCATGCTCTCCACTTGCTTTACGATATTATGCGGCTCCAATTGAGGTGCACTGCCGATCTTTCCAAAGCGATCTGAAACGAGCTTTAACCGATCCACATCCTTCTCCATTTCCTTTACGATATTCTGCGGGCCCGGTTCTTCCTTCAACATTTCTACCCAGGCCTGCAGCGAACTCAATGGTGTTCCCAATTGATGGGCGGTTTCCTTGGCCATACCCGCCCAAACCTGGTTTTGAGTGGAACGGAAACTTGTATTCAATGCGGTAATGGTAATAATGATGAATAAAGCGACAATCAATAATTGCGCAATAGGATAATAACGTACCTGGTTGAGTAATGAGGTATGTCCATAATAATAGCGACTGGCCTTAGTGCTATCGAATGGATCAATGAAGATCACCGGTTCATTTTCTGATTTGAATTTTTTAAGCCGGTTGGGAACATAATCTGGATCTGTTGCTGCTTTCGCCGAATCAAGATTCTTGTGCTCAACGATGCTATCTTTCTCATTCGTCCAAATAATCGGGATAGTTTGGTTTTCTTTAGTGATCATAAAAGCCAGACGTGTGCTGATCCCGGTGGTATCATAAACGAGCAGGTTAGCGGCTTCAGCCCATTCGGCAACTTTCTGTCTTTCTTCTTTTGCGATCTTTTTAGCGAGGTATTGTGAGTAGAAGATGGTACCGCTTACAATGGCTATTGCGATCACAGCGAGGCCAGTCCTCCAGTTAAAAAGCGGCTGAATCATTCAACTAATATATAAAAACCGTTTATTTGCACCGTTATTTTATAATTTATTTTGAAACAATCTGTTGAAGCCATCCGTAGCTATAGTAATCTTAAACTGGAACGGGCGTAAATACCTGGAACAATTCCTCCCTTCGGTCATAGCTTCCGGCTATGAAAACTTCAATGTAATTGTGGTTGATAACGCTTCAACGGATGATTCCATTTCATTTCTCAACGCGAATTATCCCAATATTGAGATCATCCACCATGGTGTGAATTTAGGCTTTGCCAAAGGATATAATCTTGCATTGGAAGATATCGAAGCAGATTACTATGTTTTATTGAATTCAGATGTTGAAGTGGTGAAAGGATGGATCGATCCAATGATCAGTCTACTGGAAAGAGATCCTCGCGTCGCCGCCTGCGGACCGAAATTATTGCTATACCATAATCGCGAATTGTTCGAATACTCCGGTGCATCTGGTGGATGGTTGGATCAACTCGGTTATCCCTTTGCGAGAGGCAGGATCTTCGATCATTGCGAAAAGGACGAAGGACAATACAATACAACCGAGCCCATCTTTTGGGCAAGTGGAGCCGCTCTATGTATCCGATCAAATTGCTTTCATGAAGTGAATGGATTCGATGAATTCTTCTTTGCACACCAGGAAGAGATCGATCTCTGCTGGAGATTGCAACTCGCAGGTTATTCAATTTATTCCTGTCCTGATTCAGTAGTCTATCATGTTGGCGGCGGGACCTTACCAAAAGGAAATTCACGCAAGGTCTTTCTCAACTTCCGCAACAATCTCGTGATGATGGCAAAGAATCTCCCTGCATGGAAAGCCATCATTAAGATCATCTACCGTTTTTTCCTTGACGGGATATCTGCAGTGAAATCTTTACTCGCCGGGCAGGGCACTTATTTTCTTGCAGTAATAAAAGCGCATTTTGCATTCCTTGGTTGGTTGATTGCGGGCTCAGGCAAGAGCGTTTTTCCATTACGTAAAGACAAACCATTAAGAGGTTACCTGAAGAAGTCCATAGTATGGCAGCATTTTGTTTTGGGCAGGAAAAAATTCAGTGATATTGTTAAAAAATAATCCCTTTTTTCACCAATCGCGCCTTATTTTTGCATCGCAACAACTTGATTATGGACCATTCTGAAGAAAAAGACCCACGCGACCAGGACATTACCCGCAACTGGGTGAATTCCTCGGTGTTCTTATTTTATTTGCAGGTTTTTTGCATGATCGCTCTCACGATCGGCTGCAGTTATGGACTTTATACCCAGCGCTATAAGGGCAAGCCTTCGGTGCCGGTTCCGGAGAATACGCTGTATACGCCGAAATACAAGTAGTTTGGCGTTTGGGGTTTGGAGTTTGGCGTTGAGTCCCAAAGTTTTGATTTTTCCTCATTAGTTCGGAGAGATTTTAGGCAGACAATCCTTATTTTTGCCACCCTCGATTAAGTTCTTTAAATAATAATATTCCACAATCGCTATGGCTTCGGTCGGACATATTCCACCTACGCCAAGGCTTCGGTGGACACAGGCGGAAGTAGCTCAGCTGGTAGAGCATAACCTTGCCAAGGTTAGGGTCGCGGGTTCGAATCTCGTCTTCCGCTCAGAATGATCCGTTATGCGGATCTTTAAGGTACGCATTGCGTACCTTTTTTTATCGCCACCCGGGTGGTGGAACTGGTAGACACGCAGGACTTAAAATCCTGTGGCCAGAAATGGCTGTGTGGGTTCAACTCCCATCCCGGGTACCGGCAAAGGTTTCGTTTAATCGAGACCTTTTTCATTTTGTAGACGTATTTTTCCCCGGGTCAAATAGCAAATAAAACTTTATCACCACTATCTACTATTTCTTCGCTATAAATTTCGGTTTCGGTCGCTTCATCATAATCAATGATCCCTTTCATTGTTGAAGCATACTTAGCCTTTACCAGATCGCCATCAATGTATATTGTACCGTTTCCGTTCATCTTAAATTCTCCGGCATCCGGTATATCTAGTTTGTCGATTATGTACTGTTCCAAATCTTCATAATTATCCTGCTCTGCTTCATTGCTATCTTTGAAAGTAACAAAGGCCTCATCACTACCGCTTTCCCAGCTGAAGGCCAGGTTGCCTTTCTCCCTTACAGAATTTAACATCCAGTTTTTAATCGATGCCTCTCTTGATTTTATTCTTTCATTACGTTCATTTTCTATTCGGTTCATATAGTCTTGGGCCGATGCCGGTCGATTCAGCGACTTTTGTTTGTCACCATTGTCTTTTCCAAATAATTTCGCGAGAAGGGAACTAATTAAACTCATTTTCTATATCTTTTAGTTGTTTAAGGTCGGGGCTATACTGCCATCTTTCTCTCAGTTTTATATATGGCAATAGTTCATTGATGCTCATCGGCTCAACATGGTTCATAAGTTCCAGGGCATAGTCAATTCCCAGAAACTCTTTTACGAGGTAGATTCCAAAATTACTGTGCGTAATTATTAATGTTGATCTTAAACCAGACATCAATAAGGGCCTCATAATAAATTCTCTTAGTTTGGTTTCTGCAGGTTGAGCAGGCTTAATAAATTCCAGCAAAGCGCTATCCACGCAATTAAACCAATTATTTAACGTAGGAACTATTCCCATCAAATCTTCTTTACAATGCTCCGCAGCAATGTCGCGTACCAATAACTTTTGATTATCGGAATTATTAATCGTTTCTCCAAACTTCTGAATACATAAGTCGATACCATATGTATTATGAAGAAGCGCTCTATGCCGGATATCGAAATAAAAAAGTTTGCTAGTGTCAAGAAACTTGTGAATTAAAAGATAGTCCTCTGCTGCGCCCTTAAATTTTTTCTTTGATAACAGGCTGTGTTTCCAATAATTCATTTGAACACAAGATATTCAAAGCTGAGATATGCCCTCTATAAATTTGGATGGTGCAATCAAAATTGTCGGCGGCCTATTTTGGGTGTTAAAAATCAATATTTTCTGTTTTTAAAAACACTCCTTTCGCTTAAAACCAGATTGATAGCGCTCCATTCACATTAAGGACTTTTCTATTTTAGCTGTATCAATTCTTCGTTCAATTAAACACAGTGAGTACAAAAAACAAAATACCAATCCGCCTTCAACGCAGCCGCCAACAAAAACAAATCAGACCAAACGGACTTCCAATAGTATATGTCGGCCGCCCAACCAGATGGGGCAATCCATTTAAAGTTGGCGATAAAGGAATTCCTACGAGAGAAGTATCAGTTGCACTTTATAGAGATTGGATCGAAAAAAGAAATTCAATCAAACAAATACCACCAACAAAAGAAGAAATTAAAAAAGAATTGGGAGATAAAAATCTTACATGCTGGTGTCCGCTTGATGGGCCCTGCCATGCAGATATACTCTTGAAGATTTCTAATGAAAATAAATAAATAAATAAATGACATTAACTCACCGCGATCTTAATCTTTTTCAGATCTTTTTCGAGCTTTCTTATTTCCGTGAGGATTAATTTCAACTCTGCAAACTCACGTCCTTGTTCCAACGCTGAATTAAATTTTGCTTTTGCTACTCGATGCCAGAAAGATAAACGCTCGATCTTTTCCGAAATGGTCTGTTGCTTTGCCATAACGATGATTTGAGGTTCAGGGAATAAGTTCAAAGGCTATGCCAGTGTAGATTCCAACGCTGATCTGACAACGAAATTGCATATGCAAGAAATTCTTTTTCCAGTGCTTATAATCAAAAATCATGGGGAAAAATTTTCTTGAAAAGCGGTTCTGCGGGGGAGTTGCTTTAAGCTTTAGACGGAATTATTGTTAAGTCCTGATCCATCCTCGCGTCTTTGATAGTCCTGCATTTCGTTTTCGAGGCCTTTGATTTCCATTAGGATCTTTTTCAACTCATGGAATTCCTGACCCTGATCCATCGCTTGATCAAATTTTGCTTTAGAGGCTTTAAGGGCGAAATTCAACCGCTCGATATGAGCGGCAACTTCGGATTGCTTTCCCATAACCAGTGATTTTTTTCGATGGAACTGAAGATCAAGAGCTGTGCCGGGGTATGGAAAATGAAAAAATTTCAGGGAGAGATAAATGGTATGGAGTTGCTTGCGAAAAAATGACTTATGGGGGGTGAAAAAATTTCAGAACTGAGGCTCTTCCTTTAGGGTTCCGAACCCTGGAAGATCATGATGCGGTTCGGAGTTGCTTCTTTAGGGTTCGGAACCTGCTCTCCATTTCTTTAGGGTTCCGAACCGATCTGTCTGCATCTTCGGAACCTCAATTCTGCATTTCAAGGTCGCAGACTTCGTGTATGCCTTCAAGTATCTTTTTAAGATTGCTAATGCAATCCTTCTTCGTCTTAAACCCGCGTGGTGATAGGCCGCTGACCAGTCCAACAGGATGGGTGATCTGCCAATGCCATTCATTGATCGAGTTTTTAAAGAATTCAATTTTGGGCCGCACCTGGCGGAGTAGGGGGTTTATCATGTCTGTAGTTTGGGGGTTTGGTTGACAAGTTAACAGGTTGACAGGGTTGACAACGTTGACAAGGAAAGTGGCAACGTCTGTCAGCTTGTTTTCCAATTAAAATTTTCAGCCGTCAACTAAAAGCAAAATAGTATGCGCATAAGGATTATAGAAATATATCTGACCGTGGGATGGCCTTTCTCAAGGTTTTCCACTAGTTGTAACCCTGTAGACGGAGCTTTTTTTGAGAATTGTCAAGCCTTTGAAGCTAAAGAAATTAATCTGCGTCAAGAAGAATGTTGAACCAACCAATTAACCTCCCGAAGCTTCGGGACAACTAATCAACCAATAACCAATCAACCAATAACCAATCAACTTAATATTGATAGGAGTACTCAACCCTCGCAATAAGCACCTTTGATTTCGAGTAACATGCGTCTTGTCCTTTCAGCCCATCATCGAAATAACTATAAAACCATTTTTGATAATCGCCGGTTCCTTCGGGAACAACGGTCATAGTGGAGAGCTTGCCTTCTTCATCGTATTCGAAAACATAATCAGGGAGCATTTTCTTTACCCGCTCGTTGTAACGAACGATATCAGTTAAGCGACCCTTATCATCGTAGTAGTAATAATAAATGCGGGATTCTCTTCCTCGTTCAACGATCTTCTCAATTGCAATATTTCCTTTTTCATCTTTGGTGAAACTAATAAAAGAAGTATCCTTATCATTCTTAATCTTCAACATGCGAGTAGCACAACCGCTGGTTTTATCATATGTCCAGATATGTTCTTCCTTTATTTTAAAATCACCGGGAGAAAGAGATACACTCAGGATACTTGATATCTTCCCTAATGCATCATAAGTATATGTAATCGTATTATCCAAACCATCGGCAGTGTCAATACTCTTGATCAATTGACCCTGGTTATTGAAATATGAAAAAGATGCGGTAGTCCCGGTAAGCATGGTCATGGTCATTGTGCGGATCTCATTGAAATCGGCGCTTACTGTTTGATCTGAACTAAAACCCTGGATCGTTGCCCCGTCGGCATCAAATGCGGTTGTTTTTACGGCCCTTACCTTGTTCTGGCGGTAGAGCTGCTGCTTCTTCTTGTTTTGATCCGTGATAAGGATATCATTATAATAATGCTGTGCCGATGTAGCTGTGGCATAGGATATTAAGACCAAAAGACCGAGTAGAGATTTCATCCATTTATTGTTACTGCCCATTATTAACGTCAGTTGGTTGATTTTCATACCTGCCAGACGGCAATTTTTTTACTAAAATAGGGCCTTTCCTTATTTTTAGTCAAAATTTAACGGTGTCCAAAACCAGGGAAAGAGCTCAAAAAGTCTGCCTCAACTGTAATACCGAACTCTATGATCGTTATTGTCATAAATGCGGACAGGAAAACATTGAGCCAAAGCATTCTGTATGGCACCTGGTCACCCACTTCTTTTATGATATAACCCACTTCGATGGCAAGTTTTTCGGTACCTTAAAATACTTAGTCAAAAAACCGGGTTTCCTCTCATCTGAATACATAAAGGGGCGCAGGAACAGCTACTTGAACCCGATCCGGATGTACGTCTTCACTTCTGCCCTTTTCTTCCTGATTTTCTTTTCCATGTTCACTATCAAAGACGAAGCTATAAAACCTCCGGAACTTAAGTTTGATAATAAGGTTATCGATCAAATGAAAACGCAGGCCTATAAAGGTGCCGAGACCAAAGAGGATTCCGTACTGATTGATAGTGCGCTTAAAGCCTTTGGTAATGCGGTAACACCCAAAAAGGAAGCAAATGAAAAAATAGATAGCAATAGTAATAAGATCGATAGCAACCGTAATAAAAAGCCTAAAAGAAAACTCACTAATAAATCGGGCTTTAATATTTCAGGTTGGACAAGTGATGATAGCATGACTGTCGCCAGGTATGATTCCATTCAAAACTCATTACCTTCGGGAAAAAAGGATAACTGGCTTAGTCGAAAAATAAATCGTCAGATGCTCGTTTTGGAGGACCGCTATGAGAATAATTCTGGTAAACTACTTGCCGACCTCCTCAATAAATTCTTTCATACTTTTCCATACCTGCTTTTCATATCTCTTCCGCTTTATGCCTTGTATTTAAAACTGCTTTATGTCCGTCGCAAACAATTCTGGTATGTTGATCATGGTATATTCCTGATTCACCTTTACATATACACCTTTCTATTGTTGTTGGTGATTTTCTTATTGCAAAAGATTAAGGATTCGTATTCATTGGAATGGATAACGTTTATTCAGGTAGTTTTGTCACTATATGGGATCTATTATGCTTTTCGAAGCATGAGGAATTTCTATAAACAGGGATGGTTCAAAACATTTCTTAAGTTTAGCGTGTTAAATTTTCTAGCCTTTGTTTCTCTCACTATCCTGTTTGTTGTCTTTTTTATTTTATCGGTATTTCAGCTTTAATAAAAGATAGTTATGCAAAATAATTCTGTAGCAGATGCTTTCCTGCGGTTGGTGGGAATTATGGATGATTTGAGAGAAAAATGTCCATGGGATCGCAAACAAACAATTGAAACACTAAGAACGCTTACTATTGAAGAAACTTATGAGCTGACTGATGCGATCACGATGAAGGATTGGAAGGGAATAAAGGAAGAAATTGGAGACCTGCTACTGCATATCCTTTTTTATGCGAAAATTGGGGATGAACAAAAACAATTTACATTAACTGAAGCCATCAATGGTATCGCTGACAAGCTAATCGCCCGCCATCCCCATATCTACGCTGATGTGGTAGTAAAAGACGATGAAGAAGTGAAGCAGAATTGGGAAAAATTAAAGTTAAAGGAAGGCAAAAAATCCGTGATCAGCGGCGTTCCGGTTTCCTTACCAGCAGTGGTAAAAGCCACCCGTTTACAGGAGAAAGCTAAACAGGTGGGCTTTGAATGGGACAACCGGGAGCAGGTTTGGGATAAGGTGGATGAAGAAATTGCGGAATTGAAGGATGCTGTGGCTAAGAATGATACTGATAAGATGGAGGAGGAACTGGGGGATCTCGTATTCTCCATAATCAATTATGCACGGTTTTTGCAGGTTGACACCGAAAATGCCCTGGAAAGAACCAATAAGAAGTTCATTGACCGGTTTACGCGGATGGAACAACAGGCTTTGAAGCAGGGACGGCCCCTGAATGAAATGAGTTTACAGGAAATGGATGAGATCTGGAACTCAATAAAAAAATATAACCCCTCTTCTTGAAAAAACTATTAAACTTTCTTGCAAGAAACAATATTTATCTTCTCATCATCGCGCTGGGTCTATTCGCGACAGCTTTTCTATTGGATAAGTATGTAATCCGGAATACTTCCATTAATCTCTATACAAGACTTATCGAAAGGGATATCATCCAGAAAGAAAAGGATTTTCAGAAACTGGCTTCGGATACGGCATTAATTCGTTCTCTCGTTGATCAAACGTATAGCGAAGAAACATTGAATAATCTTCTGGATCAGAATAAGGGATATGGGATTTTTGTTTATGAAAAAACCTTTGCTTCTCTACCATGGTTACGATTTTGGAACACGCAAATTGTGATTCCTCCGATGAATCTGCTTGATGAAACGGATGTCAGCCGCTTCGTATCATTGAGCAATGGTTTATATGTTTATAGCAGTAAGACTGTCAGGGTAAGCCAGTATCGCGAGCTTGCTGTTGAAGCCTTGATACCAGTGTTGAATAAATATTTTGTAGAAATTGAGAACCTGAAAAAAGAATTCGCAGCTTATTCTGATGCCGGAAATCATGTTGAGATTGTAACAACTCCCACTGATCATCCGGTCAGAAGCTCTTATGGAAATACATTATTCTATCTTGGAAAAGCAAGCCAGGATGCACAAAAAGAAACGATCTGGGTAATCCTCGTCGTGCTGACCGGATTGTTTTTACTTTTCTGGTATTTGCATCTCGTCGCACACCAGATCTCGGAAAAATATGGATTGGGCATAGGAGTTTTTTTTCTAGTAGGCGTATTGGTCTTATTGAGAAGTGCAACCTATGTATTCCCGGAAATCCTGGAACTAAGGCAATTCAAATTATTCGATCCCGGCATTTATAGTTCGAGTTTTGTATTGAGTTCTCTCGGCGATTTATTTATTAATGCCTTGCTGTTTTGCTGGGTGGCGATGTTCATCAACAGGCGGATTGATACGGGCCGTTTCCGCCAATATCAGCCGCCCTGGCTGAATTGGACTGTGCTTGTTTCTGTACTATCTGTGTTGGTTGTAATGACTTTCGTGTTCGCGAGGATCCTGCAAACATTGGTTGCCGATGGACAAATATCTTTCAATGTAACTTATTTCTATAGCCTCACGCAGTATAGTTTCATTGGCTTTGGTGTGATCGCTACATTGGCTCTTGGTTATTTTCTCGTTTCTCAAATCCTCTTAAAGTGGGCGGAGCAATTATCAGGAGGCCGGACGGTGATTGTTTATATTATCACCGCGTTCCTGGGATTGATGATACTCAGTTTTACCAGCAATAAGGTCATTGTTGAACTAAATCTTTTTGTATTGATCTGGCTGATGCTTTACACCTGGTTGATGAACCGGAAGGTGTTGCAGGGATTGAATTTCAGGTTGAATATTTCAGAAGTATTGTTTTGGTTATTTGTGTTTTCTTTTTCGATCTCCGCAGTCATCATTTTTGAGAACAGGAAGATTGAATTTGAACAAAGAAAAAGATTTGCAGAAAAACTCCTGACGCAGGCAGATCCAAACAGTGAAAGGGTGATTAGTATTGCCCTCACAGATATCGATAACGATTTTCTCCTGGAAAATTTTCAGCGTTTTCGGGATCAAACTACTAATACTGCGCTGAAGGATAGTATCATGAAGGCGCGCTTCAGCGAATACCTGAACAAGTATGATACCAAGGTCTTCACCTTTGATGGGAGCGCTCAACCGCTATTTAATGACGAAACGATCTCTTACGATACGCTCAATGCGATTTATCGCATCCTGGGAAGGGAAACCTTGAAATCGGATCTGCGATATTTTGAGCGTTCTTATGATAAAGTGTCCTATATTTTAAAAAAGGAAGTAAGAAGTTCTGATAGTGTTATTGTCGGTTACTTCTTTGTTCTATCAGATCCGAAAAAATATAAAGGCGAAGCATTAATTCCGGAATTGTTCAAGCAATCCCGGGAATTGGTTCCCGAGTATTCTCCATTGTATTCCTATGCAATCTATAAGAAGAACGAATTAGTTGATCATTACAATGAATACGGGTTTCCAACTTCCCTTTCTGAAAGCGATCTACCCAAGACTGAATTTGAAAGAAGAGGCAGGGGCTCCTTCGAAGAGCTGTGGCATAGATTCAGCGAAACCGTTGTTGTTATCGCAAGAAGGGATAACTCATTTATTGAAGCAATCACGCTATTTGCCTATTTGTTCAGCACCTTCCTTTTCTTATTGGCGGTATATCGCCTGATTTCTCTCATTATACGGAGCCGATTACGTTGGGCGGTTGTTAGGCAAAGCATGCAGCTCAGCATACGTTCACAGATCCATAGTACAATACTTATGGTGAGTATTCTTTCATTTGTCGTGATCGGGATAGCAACGATCGTATTCTTTACCAAACGATATGAAAGAAATAACCAGGACAGGATCAGTCGTACCATCGAGATCATGGTAAGTGACCTTCAAACCAAGATCAAGGAACATGAGGAATTCAATGATGGAATATTGTTGTTTGAGCCGGGGGTGAATGGAGAGGTTGAGAAATTGATGCAGGATATATCTGAGATTCACGGAACAGATATCAATCTTTATGATCCACAGGGAAATCTTCGCGTTTCTTCTAATCCGTTTATTTATAATAATTCAAAAGGAGTGTTGAGTGAGCAAATGAATCCCATGGCTTTCTTCTATATGAACAGGAAAAAAGCGGTTCAGTATGTTGGTGAGGAAAGCATGGGCAAAGTAAATTACAAGAGCATTTATAGTCCTGTACGCGACAATGAGGGAAGGGCATACGCCTTTCTCAATGTTCCCTCTTATACGACCCAGGGCGAGTTGAAGCAGGAGATTTCCAATTTCATTGTAACCATCATTAACCTGAATGCATTTATCTTCCTTATTGCGGGTGCAATTGCATTGTTCATTACAAATCGTATCACTTATTCATTTACACTTATTGGGCAAAAGATGCGGGATATAAACCTGCGAAAGCTCAATGAAGAAATCGAATGGAGACGTGATGATGAGATTGGCGAGTTAGTGAGAGAATATAACAAGATGGTGGGAAAACTTGAAGATAGTGCTGAAGCATTGGCGAAAAGCGAGCGGGAAGGGGCATGGCGACAAATGGCAAGGCAGGTTGCCCATGAGATCAAGAATCCATTGACGCCAATGAAGCTAAGCATTCAATACCTGCAAAAGGCAATTGATAATAATTCGGTCAATGTAAAGGAAATGACGGCGAATGTAGCCAGGACATTGGTTGAACAGATTGACCATCTTTCCAAAATCGCATCCGACTTCTCACAATTCGCAAATATTGGAAATCCGAAGAAAGAAGTATTTGATCTCCACGAATTGTTATACTCATTGACTTCTTTGTATGAAGCTAACGACAATATGGATTTCAAATGGAATAGGGTGGGAGAGCGGGTTATGATCTATGCAGATAAGACTCAACTGAACCGTCTTTTCACTAATCTCATGCAAAATGCCGTTGAAGCATCCATTTCCCGCGATCAACGAATCATTCGAATGGATGAAGAATTGAATGGAGAATTCATAACCATAAGCATAACCGATAATGGAGAAGGAATACCCGAACATACTCAATCCAAAATATTCACACCAAACTTTACTACAAAAACCTCCGGTACCGGTCTTGGACTACCCATGAGCAAGAGCATTGTTGAAAATGCGGAGGGAGAGATATGGTTTGTAACGGAAGTGGGAGTGGGAACGACGTTTTACGTGAAGCTTCCTTTGCTGCGAGCGACTCTCTAATTCATATGAACAGAAGAACAGATGAACAGAAGAACAGATGAACAGCAGAACAGTAGAACAGCGGAACAGAAGAACAGAGGAACAGAAGAACAGAGGAACAGTAGAACAGCAGAACAGTAGAACAGCGTAACAGTAGAACAAGGGAAGCACAACTGCTACATCCTCATGCACCTAGCGTCCCGCCGCGGCGGGATTTCGGACGATTAATTTTAGGGTATTACACATCAGGGATTAAGTCCGAACCGCTTGTGCTCAAAATCATGAACTATACATAATTCATTCTAGCCCGCAGGGCAATAACCAACCACGTATCAACTTTTCAGACTTTTCTTTGCTGACAAATACTCTTCAAACTCTTTCAATCCAAAACTGCTCAAGTTATTTTCCTTCGTTACACCCGCTTTTTGCGCAACAAGTACTCCATATTTACAATCCTCGTATCCTTCAACAGAATGAGCATCGGGATCGATGGAGATCAATACATTTTTTTCAAGTGCATAATCGATCCAGCGCCAATCGATATCGAGACGGCGGGGATGTGCGTTTAGTTCAATGGCCACTTTGTTTTCTGCACAGGTATCAATAACTTTTTTATAATCGACGGGATAACCAGGCCGGCTTAAAAGCAGCCTTCCCGTCATGTGACCGAGTATGGTGGTAAATGGATTCTTAACTGCATTCAGTATCCTCAACATTGCTTTTTCTTCAGTCATTTTAAGATTGGAATGGATTGAAGTGATCACAAGGTCAAATGTTGCAAGAACACTATTTGAATAATCCAAAGAACCATCATTCAGGATATCACATTCGATACTCTTGAAGATCTTGAATGGAGCGTATTTGCTATTGAGTTCGTCTATGTAAGCGTGTTGTTCCTTTATTCTTTCTTCTGACAAGCCATTTGCGTAGAAAGCGCTCTTGCTATGATCGCTGATCACGAGGTATTCGTATCCTTTGGCGATGCAGGCTTTGGCCATCTCTTCAACGGTATTCACACCATCACTCCAGGTACTGTGGGAATGAATGATTGCTTTGATATCCTTCAATGTGATATGCGAACCCAATTCTTTTCGTTCAATATCCTTTGCTCTTTCCCTATAGTAAGCAGGTAAGTAGATAGAACCAACAGTATTGAAAATATCCTGTTCCGCAGCGGACTTGCCCAAATTGCCCCAGTTTTTATGCGAACGAAATGAATCCATGAATTCGGGACTGGAGCTTGTCTCGAATAATTTATTATAGAAATCCGATTTATCTGTTGTATGAAATTTCATCCGGATATTTTCCGGTCCGCTTACCTGGATCAAGTCGGGTGTTTCTTCGGTTGTTTTGAAATTATTGGACTCGAAAAATGATTTCAATGATTTAACCGGAGCAGTCGTTACCCATTCAAGATTATCAACGATTTCGAGTTGCCGGCGGAATTCGCCCGTCAGTTCACTATTATTCTCTCCGAATTTCTCCTTTATGGTTTTATCGATGGCCTTTGCATAGGCTTCAATCTCTGCATACAAACGACTACCCTGGTTCTTATTATAGAATTCAATGGCATCCTGAACGTTCTTCTGTGTTTTTTCTCCGAAACCCTTGTATCTCGATAACCTGTTTTCGTTGCAGGCATATAATAATTCACCCAATGATTCAATTTCCATTTCCTTCCAAACCGTTGCGATTTTTTTCGGCCCCAGTCCTTTTATTTTCATCATTTCCAAAACACCGGGAGGAGTTTTCTTCACCAGGTCTTCCAATGCAGCGAGCTTACCGGTTTGGATGATCTCCACTACTTTTTTTGCGGTTGAATCTCCAATACCCTTTATAGATGCCAGTTTCTCTCCAGGAAGTTCCGTCAACTGGGCGGGAAGCTTCTCAATATTAAAAGCCGCTGCAGCATAGGATTTTGATTTGAAAGAATTCTCTCCATGAATATCCATTAGCCGCGATAGCAAAGAGAACTGATCGGCGATATAGTAGTTGTCGATAGGCATCTTCAAAATTAATGAAAGATAAAACATCGAACGAGTGAAGCAATTCCCACCTACAAGAACGTCTTCCCGCGGTATAAATGCCAGGGACTTACGACAAGAAGCATCCAAGCGGGAACCCCCTAGAACCAAATTAGCTTCTATATAGTTTGAATTTATGTGTAAGAAATTAAAAGCGCCTCCTTAGTTGACAGGGGGTTCCCGCTTCGTTACCTCATTTCAATAGGTTCTGGAAATTACACCGCGGGAATGACGTTCATGTGTGGGTGGGTTGCATGACTAGTTTTACTATTCAATCTCCAACACCACATCATCCTGCGCCACCAAAGTGCCTTCATCAAGAATTATCGCTTTAATTGTCGCAGCAGCCGGCGCCACAATCGTCGATTCCATCTTCATGGCTTCAATGGTAAATAATGGAGTATTCTTTTCAACCTTATCATCTTTCTTCACGAGTATACGTGAAAGCCTGCCTTGTAGTGGAGCACCGATCTCATTTGCGTGGGAAACTTTTTTATGGGAAACCTTTGTGGTTACAAAATTCTTATCCCTTACCTGTATTGAGCGCGTTTGACCATTCAGTTTGAAGAAAACCTGTCGCAAACCATCTTCATCCGTTTCGGTCATATAAATAAACTTCACGAGTATACTTTTTCCCGGGGCTAATTCAATCAGGGTTTCTTCATCGGGCTTCAAACCAAAAAAGAAAACAGGACTGGGGATATATTCCACTTCGCCGTATTGCTGACGGAAGGAATGATATTCATCAAATACTTTTGGATAGAAGAGATAAGAAAGAAGATCTGTTTCTTTATAATGCTTTCCATACTTCTCAACGAATTTTGTCCATTCTTTTTTGAAATCAATGGGAGTTAGATGTGCATTCGGCCGATCGGTGTAAGGTTTTTCATTTTTTAGAATGATCTTTTGCAATGCTTCCGGAAAACCTCCAGGAGTTTGGCCAAGATCTCCTTTGAATAATCCTATTACGGAATCGGGAAATGAAATGCTTTCTCCTTTTTTCAGAATATCCTCTTCCGAGTAATTATTCGCCGTCATGAATAGGGCCATATCCCCAACAACTTTGGAAGAAGGCGTCACTTTAACGATATCACCGAACAACTGGTTAACTCTTACATAATTCTTCTTGATCTCTTCAAACTTATCTTCCAGTCCCAATGATCTGGCTTGCGGGCGAAGATTGGAATATTGTCCGCCGGGAATTTCATGATCGAATACTTCTGCAGTTCCTGCTTTTAATTCCGATTCGAAGGGATAATAATATTGTCTTGTATCTTCCCAATAATTGGATAATTCATTCAATGCAGGCAGATCCATTTTTAATTCGCGGGGATCTCCTTTCATCATCGCAACGATGGCATTGAAGTTGGGTTGAGAAGTTAATCCTGAAACCGAAGCAAGCGCTACATCAATTATATCAACTCCCGCTTCGATTGCTTTAAGGTAGGTAGCAGTCTGAATGGATGAAGTATCATGTGTGTGCAGATGAACAGGAATCGCTACAGTTTTCTTCAGGGCTTCAATAAGAACTTTTGCTTGCTGGGGCTTTAACAATCCAGCCATATCTTTTATTCCAAGTATATGTGCACCGGCGTCTTCCAGGGTCCTGGCAAGATCAAGATAATATTGCAGGTTGAACTTCTGGTTCTTTTCTGGATCAAGAAAATCACCGGTGTAACAAATGCATGCTTCAGCAAGTCCTTCAGTTCGTTCCCGCACGGCATTAATACTCACTTTCATTCCTTCGGGCCAGTTCAATGAATCGAAAATGCGGAAAATGTCTACTCCTTTTTCCCATGAACGCTCAATGAACATTTCAACCAGATTGTCAGGATAGGCAGTATATCCAATCGCATTAGATCCGCGGATCAGCATTTGAAACAAAATATTCGGAATTCTTTCGCGTAACAATTCCAATCGCTGCCAGGGATCTTCATGCAGGAATCGCAGGGCCACGTCGAAGGTTGCGCCGCCCCAGACTTCCATTGAAAAAAGTTCAGGATGATTGCGTGAGAAGTTCTCTGCTGTCTTAACCATATCGATCGTGCGAAC
This sequence comes from uncultured Chitinophagaceae bacterium, assembly GCA_963728145.1. Classification (GTDB taxonomy): domain Bacteria; phylum Bacteroidota; class Bacteroidia; order Chitinophagales; family Chitinophagaceae; genus CAVSJA01. The sequence goes on from CAVSJA010000003.1 coordinate 297,700, forward strand.
ACGGGTAGCCAATAGCGATTGATGCGCATCTCTTAGCGTGGTATCCGTATAAAGAATATGCTCACGTGATTTTATCCAGTCAATAAATTTTTCTCTCCCCATTTCTTTGAGCAGGTCCTTGCTGCCCTGTGGGGCGATAACTCTTTTTAATTCTGGTATGACGGGATTACGAAAACTAATCGATGGATTGACGGATGGTACATCCGGGTTTCCATTCACGATTACTTCGGCGATATATTGAAGTGCTTTTGTTCCTCTATCCTGTCGAAGCGCGAGCTGGAACAATTCAGGATGTGTATCAATAAAATCTACTGTTGCATTGCCAGATTGAAAAGTTTTGTTTTGCAGTACATTTTCAAGAAATAGAATATTCGTCTTCACACCCCTGATCCGGAATTCCTTCAATGTTCTGTACCAGGCGTTCACAGGTCTCAGTTAGGGTTCTTCCCGATGCGGTGATCTTTACCAGCAATGAATCAAAGAATGGAGAAATGCTTACACCCGGATAGGAACTGCCTTCATCCAATCGAATACCGGGTCCTCCTGCATTGCGATAGGCGATCAATGTTCCATAATCGGGTTTGAAATTCTGAGAAGGATCTTCTGTTGTGACCCTGCACTGAATGGCCACGCCGGAGATTGATAATTGATCCTGTGATTGAATATTTATCTCGGGATCGGTTAATTTGATTCCTTGCGCGATCAGTATCTGGTTCTTTACAATATCAATTCCGGTCACTTCTTCGGTAACGGTATGTTCTACCTGTATGCGTGGATTGACTTCTATAAAATATATATTCTCATCCTTATCCGTGAGAAACTCAACCGTACCCACATTATCATAATTAACCGACTTGCATATGCGAACTGCATACTCGTACAGTTTATTCCTGGTTTCTTTCTTTAAGCTTAATGCCGGTGCCATCTCAACGACTTTTTGAAACCGACGTTGAACGGAACAATCTCTTTCAAATAAATGAACAATATTCCCTGCCTTATCACCCATGATCTGTACTTCGATATGTTTGGGTGATTCGATGAATTTTTCAAAGAATACGGTATCGTCGCCAAATGCAGTCTTTGCCTCATTGCGTGCTTCGGGAAGAGATTGTTTTAGTTGTTCATCATTTCGTACCACACGCATGCCCCTGCCGCCGCCACCTGCAGATGCTTTAATGATGATCGGGTAACCGATTCTATTTGCTTCTTTCAATCCAATCGTTACATCTTTCAAATCAACCTCACTATCGGTGATCATTGGGACCTTTTCTCTCTTCGCTATTTTTTTTGCAGCGATCTTATCTCCCAACATCTGCATTACCTCAGGCGAAGGGCCGATGAATTGAATGCCTGCTTCCCTGCATTTCCCTGCAAAAATTGCATTTTCCGATAGAAATCCATATCCCGGGTGAATTGCATCTACGCTTTCGCGTTTGGCCACGCGAATTAATTCATCCATATCCAGGTAAGGTTTCAATGGATCATCATTCCGGCCTATCTGGTAAGATTCATCAGCCTTATAGCGGTGAAGGGAGTAGCGGTCTTCATAAGTATAAACAGCAATGGTCTTAATATTTAACTCCGAGGCAGCACGAAGTATGCGAATAGCAATTTCCCCCCGGTTGGCGACAAGAATTTTTTTCATAGCAAGCGTTGGCGATAAAGGTAGAGAAGAAAGAAGAAGGAATAATGAACATTCAAATAACATTCATTCAATGAGAAAAAGTGCTGCAAGTTTTATAGCATGATTTTGTAAGGAACGCAAAAAACACTAAGGATCTAATATGCGGCGTTTTGTTCGGCTCCTTCGGAGCCGTCGTCGTGGGGACGTCGGGCTACCAACATTTGACCCCTACGGGGTCAGAAAGAAATCAATAAAAGCAGTTTTCTCTTTATGTGTTGTCCCGATCGATCCGATAGTTATCGCGAGCAGAATGATGACGTTGGAGTCTTGCCTAAACCTTTTAGAGTTGATGTTGTTAAAGAGCGGATTCGATTTCGGAATAAGTCGAACCAATAATGACCTTGTAAGTTTGGCTCTTCGGAGCCGTCGTCATGGGGGCGATTGGGTGCTTGCAGACATTTCGTCCCCCAAATCCGGGTCAGAAGGAGAAACTCGAGTAAACAGCAGTTTTGCTCATTAGGTGTTGTCCCGACCGATCCGAACATAGATAATCGTGAGAGAACTGATGACGTTGAGTCTTGCTAAACCTTTGAAAGTTTATGTTGTTAAAGAGCGGCTATTCGATTTCAGAGATAAGTTGAACCAGCAATGAACTTCGAATCGTTCGGCTCCTTCGGAGCCGAACCTCGTTGCATTAACGGATTGTTTTGTTCAATTACGCATTGAGCGTACCACCATGGCACGTACATAAATAAAACAAAAGCCCCAGAGATTCTACAAAGCTGTGACCCCTTCGGGGTCAGAAAGAAATCTTTATTGATCCTGTATTCGACCCCGAAGGGGTCAAATCTTGGTAGCTGCAATAGAATTTCGCTCCCCCCAATCCGGCTCCGAAGGAGCCGAACCTCGACGTAGTGGTGCGTGAACTGCTCTGTAGAATTGATGTTACGCCCAACATCACCCACAGCGTATTCATAAAACGAAAAATCCCCCGCAATGCGAGGGATTTTATTATTTTCTGCTAATAAGACTAACTACTTCTTCTTCTTTGCAGTTTTCTTTGCTGCTTTTCTCTTTGTTGTCTTTTTCTTAGCAGCTTTTTTCTTTGTTGCCATTTTTTGTGAATTTAACGGTTAGTAAATAGAATTTAATGATATTAAAAATAATAAACTATTTCAAACCGCCAAAATTTTTTTTCACATTTTGGGAAAAAAGCCTTATGCTATGGGAACGATATTAACGATCGTCCTATCGCTCTTACTCTTTTTAAATTCAACTACACCATCGGTTAATGCAAACAAAGTAAAATCTTTTCCAACTCCAACATTCTTACCTGGGTGATAAACCGTACCGCGTTGACGAACGATTATATTGCCAGCAATAGCAGCCTGACCACCGAAAATTTTTACACCTAAGCGTTTGCTTTGTGAATCGCGACCATTCTTTACACTGCCTTCACCTTTTTTATGTGCCATGAGAAATTATTTTAGATTTACGATTTTAGATTTCAGATTTAATGTATGCGAAGAATCTAATTACTCTGGGCCTTCTTCTTTTTCTGATTTCTTTCTGCTTGCACCGATTGACAATACTTTTATTTGAGTGTAATGTGTACGATGTCCGTGTTTTTTACGGAAGCCTTTTCTTCTTTTTTGTTTGTAGGCGATTACTTTATCACCCTGAACATGGTCGAGTATTTCGGCTTTTACTTTTACCTTCACATCTTTACCGACGGTTAGCTTTCCATCGTTATCTGTCATTAATACTTCAGCGAATTCTACTTTATCTCCGGGCAGGCCTTCGAGATGAGGAACATATAAGGTTTGATCTTTCTGAACCCTGAATTGCTGACCGGCTATTTTTACGACTGCAAACATAAATTCGTGGATTAATTCCGAAAAATTTCGGGAGGCAAAGGTAGGGGTTTCAGTCAGACAATGAATGCGTTAGCGAAAGTTTTTTTTACTCCTTGAACTATCGTCGGAACCGGCATTTTTCCTCCTCTTCTTAGGTGTTCAGTATCAATAGGCAAGAACCACCCAAAAATCGCGAAAATCGGGATCAGCCCCATAAATCTATGGGCAAGCCAAGGAAACGCGGCTTAATTCGGACCCAATTTTCCCCTTGCCTTTTGCCTATCGCCTATTGCCTTTTGCCCATTACCTATTGCCCATTGCCTATTGTTTTAATTCAGTACGTTTGTCACTTGATTCAGGGCTATGAAGATCAAATCATTTCTGGCAAAACCATTTGCCAATTATATATATAAAGGTATTCGCAAAGGGATGGCAACAGCGGTAGAGGACCAGGAATCGATCCTCAAGGAATTGCTGAAGATGGGCAAGGATACTGAATTCGGAAAAGAATTCCGCCTTGGCGATGTACACACACACGAAGAATTTACCCAGGCAATTCTTGTACGAGATTATGAACAGTTCAAACCTTATATCGATAAGATAAAAGAAGGAAAGCATAATGTATTATGGAAGGGTAAGCCAATTTACTTCGCCAAAACTTCAGGTACAACCAGCGGAGTTAAATACATTCCCATATCAAAGGAATCCATCTCCAATCATATCAATACTGCCCGCAATGCTTTACTTTGTTATATCGCTGAATCAGGCAATACAAGATTTACAGATGGCAAGATGATCTTTCTTTCAGGTTCGCCGGAATTGGAACGGGTAGGAGGTATTCCAACAGGAAGATTAAGCGGAATCGTAAATCATCATGTGCCAAGTTACCTTCGAACGAATCAGCTTCCTTCATACGAAACCAATTGCATCGAAGAATGGGAAACCAAACTGGATAAGATCGTTGATGAAACGATTAACCAGGATATGACCCTGATCAGCGGCATTCCACCCTGGATGCAGATGTATTTTGATCGATTGATGCAGATGAGCAGTAAAAAAGTTAGCGAGCTATTCCCAAATTTTTCCGTGATGGTACACGGTGGTGTAAATTTTGAACCATACAAGTCAAAATTGTTTGAAAGCATTGGAAAGAAGATCGCGTCAATTGAAACTTTTCCCGCATCTGAAGGTTTTTTTGCTTTCCAGGATTCGCAGAAAGAAGAAGGATTATTGTTGAATACGAATAGCGGTATCTTTTTTGAATTTATTCCCGCAGCAGAAATGTTCCATGAGAATCCTACGCGAATATCATTGAAAGATGTAAAAGTTGGCGAGAATTATGCGCTTGTCATAAATAGCAATGCAGGTCTTTGGGGTTATAATCTTGGTGATACCGTAAAATTTGTTTCTACAAATCCATATCGGATTGTTGTGACCGGCAGAATCAAACATTTTATTTCAGCATTTGGTGAACATGTAATCGGTGAAGAAGTTGAATATAGTCTGATGAAAGCAGCAAAGGAAGAAGGAATACATATTACTGAATTTACGGTAGCCCCGATGATCAGCCAGGGGAAAGGTAAATCATATCATGAATGGTTTATTGAATTTGAGAATAAGCCGGCTAATCTCGAAGAATTTGCAGATAAGGTGGATCATAATCTTCGTGACAAAAATATTTATTACGATGACCTGATCAGTGGAAATATTTTACTGCCACTTCAAATTCGCCCTGTTAAGAAAGAATGGATTTATTGATTATATGAAATCGATCGGTAAATTGGGTGGACAGAACAAAGTACCACGACTGAGCAATGACCGAAAACTTGCAGAGGACCTCGAAAAATATGTAGAATAGAATTTAGTTGCATCAATGTGGAATTTCTTTACTTTTAAGACCTTAGCTCAAACAGGTTCATGTCAAATACCTCCGACGAGTACGGCGCATAGCATTATTTGGATCTACCGGTTCAATCGGCAGGCAGGCGCTTGAAGTGATCGAGAGCAATCCGGAATGATTTTCTGTTGAAATACTCACTGCACAGAACAATGAGGAATTGCTGATCCAACAGGCATTGGAGTTTCAACCCAATATGGTTGTAATTGGCGATGAAAAAAAATATCAAAAAGTAAAAGAAGCACTTGTCAACAACCGATATAAAAGTTTTTGCCGGTGAAAAAGCATTGGAAGAAGTGGCTGCATATGGATTGTTATGACCTGATGCTGGCTGCAATTGTTGGTTTTGCAGGATTAAAACCTACATTAAAAGCAATTGATAATGGAAAAGCGAGTTGCGCTGGCCAATAAAGAAACACTTGGTTGTGGCCGGTGATATTGTGATGCAAAAAGCAGTGGAGAACAGGGTGCCGGTAATTCCGGTCGATTCCGAACATTCTGCCATTTTTCAATGCCTGGTAGGGGAGAAGAGAAATCAAGATTGAGAAAGTAATTCTTACTGCATCGGTGGACCTTTTCTTGGAAAGAAACCAAACTACCTGGTGAATGTAAAAAGAGATCATGCACTGCAGCATCCCAACTGGAAGATGGGTGCAAAGATCACGATTGATTCTGCTACGCTAATGAATAAGGGACTGGAGATGATTGAGGCGAAATGGTTGTTTAATCTCAAGCCCGATCAGATCCAGGTGGTGGTTCATCCTCAAAGTATTATTCATAGTCATGGTTCAGTTTGAAGATGGAAGCATTAAAGCGCAGATGGGATTGCCGGATATGAAGATTGCCGATTCAATATGCACTGGCATTTCCTCAGCGCATACCAAATAATTTTCCCCGCTATGATTTCAGAAAACCGAATACAATTGACATTTGAAGAACCAGATATGAAAACATTCCGAAATCTGCATTGGCAATGGATGCACTGTATAAAGGCGGCAATCTTCCTTGCGTGTTGAATGCCGCCAATGAAATAGCGGTTTATGCCTTTCTTACGCAACCGGATTGGTTTCCTGGATATGACCGATCTGATCGAAAGAACCATGCAAATATGTTCCCTTCATCGAAAAGCCTACACTGGAAGAATATTTTGAAAGCGATGGGGAGGCCCGTAATTTTGCTGCTTCGTTGATAAAATTGTGATTCTCATCTAAACTAATAACTCTATTCGTTTCGTTAAATAATGGCAGATAATTCACGCGAACGGCTTGTGAAGGCGGGCATATTTATCCGATATTTGGTCTCTTTTTTATCAAGTCCGATCCGGATTAACTATTAGTATATATGTATTTATTAGCAATTAATTGGGTCAGTGAGTTGGAATAAAAGCAGGGCAGTTGATCCTTGTCTTATCTATCCTGGTGATATTGCATGAAATGGGACATTATCTCCCGGCTCGTTGGTTTAAATGCCGCGTAGAGAAATTCTACCTTTTTTTTGATCCCTGGTTTTCACTGGTAAAAAAGAAAATAGGCGATACTGTATATGGTATTGGATGGTTGCCATTGGGCGGATATGTGAAGATATCGGGAATGATAGATGAGAGCATGGACAAGGAAGCAATGAAACAACCGCCAAAAGCCATGGGAATTCAGAAGTAAACCGGCCTGGCAGCGACTTGATCATTATGATCGGTGGCGTTACTGTTAACCTATTCTTGGCTTTCTATTATTTGGGATGATCCTGTTGTGATATGGGGAGAGAAGAAGATTGCCAATGGAGAAATTGAAGTATGGTATAATGGTGATAATCCAATTAGTGAAAAGGTTGGATTAAAAAATGGCGATAAGATTGATTAGCTATTGATGGAGACAGCGTCAGTGATTATTTTGAAAACCTGAGCCGCGATATTATATTGGAAGAAGCTAAAACATACAGGTAGAAAGAGATGGGCAAATGCATCAGATCTTCCGATTCCTGCAGGTACGATCCGTAGAACTTAATTAAACAGAAAAGTGAGCATTGTATAACTCCGCGAGCATTTCCGACTAGTGATACGGTATGTATGTTAAACAAGCATACAATTTACGCAAACAGGCGTTAAAGAAAGATGATCATATAGTTGCGATTAACTCAATGCCGGTTACAGTTCTTTGATGAATACATCCAGGATGAAAATAAAATACAAGAATCGGAGAAGTAACGCTGAACGGTATTAAGAAGTGGAGATACTGTTAATTGTCAAGGCCAACACTGATTCAATGGTGCAATTGGGATTCCATTCAGGATGACGGCAAATCAAAACTTGCGGAGTATATCATATGAATCGAGAAATATGGTTTTTTTGCAGCATTCCCGGCAGGAGTTAAAAAAGGTTGGGAGACACTGATAGATGAATGTGAAGAATTTTAAGTTATTGTTCACATCCCCGGAAGTAAAGGCCAGTGAATCACTCGGAAGTTTTATTAAGCATTGGCAGTATGTTTGCCGCGCAGTGGAATTGGGAAAGATTCTGGACCATGACAGCATTTTTAAGTATTGTACTCGCATTTATGAACATACTTCCAATCCCAGCATTGGATGGAGGACATGTTATGTTTACCTTATATGAAATGATCAGCGGCGAAAGCCCAGCGAGAAATTCATGGAATATGCCCAGATGGCTGGCATGATTTTGTTCTGGACTGATGGCATATGCGTTGGGACTCGATATTTTCAGGATATTCCGAGGATAGCGTTTGGAGTTTGGCGTTTGGAGTTTGGCGTTAGGATCCAGACTCCAATCTTGACAATTCTTTAAGCAAATCGCATATTAACAAATCGTAAATCGGATCCCCATTTAAAATGGGGACGTATTTCGTAAATTTGCAATCTGCAATTGTCAATTTAAAATAACGGGGCTGTGCCTGGTTTTGACAGCGTAGATCTTTGAAAGTGTAAGCATGCCGTGCGTTGGATAATTAGCACGTATAATCTGAATATTCAAAACTACAAATGGCAATACACAGTATGCCATGGCTGCCTAATCAGTGATTAAGTAGTCATTAGGGCCGCCGGAGCAGGTTTGTCTGTTACCATGCTCCGCCGCCGACTCAAAACAAATACAGAATGCTGCAACCGAAGGCTGTGACGGTTGCTTAAGACTATTCAGCTAAGTGATGAATTGGTTTGTTCATTTCCTGTTCATTCCCGACAAACAATAATGAAATAAGCATGTAGAAAGCTTTTGACGAATATGTTTGGACAGCGGTTCGATTCCGCTCACCTCCACCTTCGCCCGCCGAAGCTTTAGCGTAGGCGGGCCTTACATTTTTAAACATTCTTCAATTCAGGCGGGCTTCGGTGGACGCGGTCCACTTGCCCACCGTGCTCCTACGCTGAAACTTCGGCGCAAGCGTAAGCTTTAGTGTAGGTAAGTTTTGTTTTTAAAGGCAGCATTGAACAAGTGCTGCTTTTTTATTTGTGCCATTATCAAAAATATGTTTGGACAGTAGTTCGTCCTGAAATTTCGGGACCGCTCTCCACCAATTCCAGTTCAGGAACATTAATTCCAGTTCATTTATTCCAGTCTATGTTTAATGTTCCTGGTTAACTATATACTAGCTGGGACAAACTTACCTTCAAGGTAAATGCCAAGTTGGGTAAAAAATGGAAATTAACTACTTCGAAGAAAACCCCAATGTGGTCTCAATTATAATCAGGAGTAACCGGGGAACCGAAAAAGATACATCGGGAGTAAAACCCGAAAAATTTATCAGGCAAGTCTCTATAGTCAGCAAGCTTCATTCCATGTATCGATAAGTTTATCATAGGTTATTGAAGTGAACATTAAGTAATGTTGGCTTTTCCGCATTCACAAAGGGTTTAATAAAAAAAAATTTGAATGTGGTTTCTAAAGCGTATATTCGCTGTTCAAGCGGTTAGCTTCTTGCCTCGTTTTAGTTATTATTGTTTTTTATTTAGATTTTTCTTTTATTAGTTAAGTTTATTTTTAATTCAGTTTTTATTATTTCGTTCTAAGAAGTTAACTCTTGTAGAGAGGGCAGCGTAAAAGCTGCCCTTTTTTATTTACATTTTATACTTGCAGCTATCTTAAACAGGATACCACACTAAAATAAACCCCCTCCATTGTGTTGAGGGCGTTGCTTACTAGATATAGGTAGATTACTTTTTAAGGATTGATTCCGGGCTGATGATAATATCATTGTCACTAACTTTTGGTGGGTCACTTTTCTTGGCATTTGCCCAGAACTTAAATAAAGAAGCATTGTCCTCCATCATTTGTCTTAGTCTTTCCATGGGAGATTTAGAAAGCCAGATTTTCAGCTGCAGATCTTTAATATGTTGTGGAGTATCGGTCATTGCTTTAATAGGTTAAAGGTATGTATTTTAAGTTTTTCTAACCATAACGTCTACGAAATGCGACGATACAAAAAGCTAATAAGATAAATTGTGACTATGATAGTTGGAAAGAATGAATAGTTTTGACTAATACAGTAATACTGATGATAGCCGATATTTATTAAGAGTCAACTATGAAATAATTCAATGAGATTATTAGTTTTTGTCCTGACTTTTATAATGACCCAAATTTCTTTTGGCCAATCGCTCCAACAAAAATTTGTAGTGGACGACATTACTAATTTTTGGAACGCTTTTGAAAAAATTACCTCTACAAAAGATAGCTCACAACAATATCAATTCCTTCGTGATTATTACATAAACAAAGGGACGGAGGGACTAAAGAGTTTAATTGAAGTACGCCACTACACAGAAAAAGAATTCATAGAAGTTATAAATTCCTATCCGAAGTTTTGGGCTTCTATGAAAGAAAAAACACTGACAGTTCAAAACCTCAAGCCTGAAATTGAGACTGACATTCTGAAGCTCAAACAAGCTTATCCTGACCTCAAACCAGCTACAATTTATTTTACCGTCGGTGCATTTAGAACAAACGGTACGATCCAGGACAAAAAAGTACTGATCGGCAGTGAAATGGCGCTGGCGGATTCCTCAACAGTAGTTGATGAACTTCCCACTCGTCTACATTCTTATTACAGAGAGTACCATCCTAGAAAAAATTTAGCCTTCCTATGCACACATGAATACATCCATACGCAACAGAAGGAAATGGTTGAAAATCTTTTATCAATGTGCCTTTATGAAGGAGTTGCCGAATTTGTAGCGAGTTTGGTTACAGGCAAAAAATCAAATATTCCTGCTATTGAATTTGGAAAAGCAAATCGAGACAAGATAGTAAAACAATTTGTAGCCGACCTTTTTACAATGAGCAGTAATTACAATTGGCTATGGGCAGAAAACAAAAACGATTTCAAGGTAAGAGATTTGGGTTATTACATCGGTTACGAGATTTGCGAACGGTATTACAATTCATCAAAAGACAAGGCAAAAGCAATTAAAGACCTTATTGAACTTGATTATACCAATGAGAAAGAAGTTGAAGATTTAGTGAATTCAACAAATCTTTTACCAAAAACATTGGATGAATTAAACAAAGATTATGAAGAACAACGTCCCAGAGTTGTTTCCATAAAGCCGTTTAAGAATGGCAGCAAAAATGTAAAACCGGGATTGATAAAGATTACAGTAATGTTTTCTAAGCCATTAAACGGATACAATACGGGCATTGATTTTGGTCCACTTGGGGTAGAGGCAATCCCTAAAATCAGCACAGAAAGAATTTGGGCAAAAGACGCGAAGTCCTGGACATTTGAAGCAGACTTGAAGCCCAACACTCATTATCAAATACTAATTTCAAATAACTTCAGGACAAAAGAGGGGATAAGATTGAAGTCATTTCTAATAGATTTTTCAACGGGGAACTGAATAGAACACTACGACTTTTGAATATTGTTGACGAACACCCGGTAAACACATATCGCTTATCAGCTGCATCCCTAACCTTCGGGACGGCTGAACGAACATAACCGAACTTTGGAATATACGATCAGCTTTCTACCTTTACGCACCGAAAGTACTGGACTGAAGTAACTAGTAATATCAGCACCAGTAGAAGGCCCTGGACCTTGCATGCAATTTCCAAACAGGATCTCTTAACTACCAAAACACTTATGATTTAGAAATATAAAAAACAGCCACATTAGAACGGACATACCCAGATAAACGACACATCAAACACCTTAATAATTTGACCAACTAACAAATCACACAAATGGCAGAAAGCACAGATACCTCTGACGGAGCTATAGAAAATTCACCAAATACTGGGTCGGAGAAACCACTTGATAACTCTTCTATAGAGACTGAAAACATTACTCCAAAACATGAAACTCAAAATATGGAAACTCATGCCCCGCACCTGCATCGTGCTCCAGGAAAAAAAATCTGGCATTACTTCTATGAATTTTTAATGTTGTTCCTTGCCGTGTTTTGCGGTTTCCTGGCAGAAAATGAAAGAGAGCATTTTATAGAACATAGAAGAGAGAAGCAGTATGTAAAATCTTTTATTGAGGATTTGAAATCAGATATCGGCAATTACAATCGCCAGATCCGGTTCAGGACAATCAGCCAGGAGAGAGCTGATTCCCTGATCGTTCTTCTGTTGAGTCCCGAAAGAAATAAGCATGTTGATTCAATTTATGTTTGGGTTGAGCGGGTGGGGAGAGGAAATCTCTTTCTTTATAATGATCGAACGATACAACAATTAAAAAATTCAGGCGGCATGCGTCTTATAAGAAATCAGGGTGCTTCCGACCTTATTATGCAATACGATCAACTCGTAAGGGATATGCAAGGCGCTGAACTAATCCGTGAGGAGATCCTCACCAGATTTCAGAGAAATTTCCTCGTACGTACTAGATGCTGCAATTTTTTATTCCATGGAGGATACAGTCAGTGAAATCAGCAATAAAAGACCCAAAGAAAATTCGAAATTGTTTTCGGAAAACCCTGAAACCATCAATCGTCTTTGTTACTGGGCAAATCGTTTTCGTATTGCAAACCGACAAGTCATCGTCAAACAGACCGATTTAAAAAACAGTGCTATACGAATAATGGAATTTCATAGAGTAGTATATAAATTGGACTAAAAGAAAAATACTAGTGAAGCTAATAACATGAACTATGAGATTTTACTGTTACTAATTCTTGCAATAGTCATATTAGTATTTAAACGTTGGGTTTTCGATATGAAACGCAAACGTCGTCGTGACTATTACAGGAATGAATATCTTAAATCAGACGCATGGAAGCGGAAGCGTTATGTAGTGCTCAAGAGGGATAACTGGCGCTGCGTGTATTGTGGTGGACGTGCTACCCAAGTCCATCACAAGAAATATGCAAGAAGGAACATCGGAAAGGAGCCAATCGAATGGCTGGTCTCGATCTGCAAGCATTGTCACGACTCCCAACATCATTAAGGAAATAAAAGCCTGCCAGAAGGCAGGTCATAGACGTTTTTCGATGCGTTACAAGCCAACATAGCTCACCTGAACTTTGACAAAACATTCGAGCTGAACTGCTAATTCAAACACTCCAGGTTCTATATTACTTCCTCCATTCAGGCAAATCCACCTGCCCATTCTACCCCTATCCGGTATTTTCTGATTTTCTCGAAAAAAACTCCCAAAAACTGTGATTTTTTAATACCGCCTCCGAATCATTAAGAAATAATCAAAAAAATGAAAAAAATAATCTTATCTGTTGCCGTTTCGGTGCTTTCTATTGGTACTCTTCCAGCTCAATCTATTGACGAAATAGTTACCAAGAATCTAAACGCTATCGGCGGTGTTGCGAAACTTCATGAGGTTAAATCTGTGACAATGGAAACAACCATAAAACTACAAGGACTCGAAATTGAAAACCTGACAACCATATTGGTAGGTAAGGCGGTGAGAAGTGATTCAAAAATTATGGGAAATAGTTTGGTACAGGCGTTTGACGGTACAACGGCATGGGCAATTACCCCTGTAATGATGGGCGGGACTGGTGAATCCCAGGTAATGTCAGAAGAAATGTCTAAAAGCGTAATAAGCCAGATAGACCCATTCCCTTTATTAGATTATACCAAAAAAGGTTCAAGGGTAGAGCTTTTGGCTCCTGAAAAAGTAAGAGATAAAGATGCATACCATTTAAAATTATCTCCGACTGCGGGCGCTGAGTCTGAAATCTGGATAGATGTTGCAAGTGGCCTGGTGACAAAATTAAAAACTATACAAAATGGGCAGGAAGTTGAAGTGTTTTTTTCAAATTATACAGTGATTGAAGGAATAAACTTCGCCATGAGTATGGAAACTTCAAACCCCATGGCTGGTGTCATTACTATTGACACCAAAACGGTGAAACTTAATACTGCAATTGATGAATCAATTTTTAAAATGCCAATCGCAAAAAAATAAAATCATGAAACAGATCAATTTAATCGTTATAAATATTATCTTCTTGGCTGGTGTGAGCTTGTGTTCAGAAAAATCGATGGGGCAAAATTTAATCCAAACCGCAAATCAAGTTGCAAAAAGACATATTATTAAATCAGTTTTCAATGATAAAACGTATGAGTTGTACGTTTCGCTTCCAAAAAAATATTCAGAACAAGACACGTTGCATTATCCCGTATTATTTGTTTTAGATGGCAAATTTGCTTTCAAATCGATGAGTTCCATCCGGGAAGGGCTGGATCTGGGAAAAGAAATCAAAGACATAATAATCGTTAGCATTGACATCAATAGCATTATAGACGCGGATTGGTTTGCCAGCCGGTACAATGATTTTACGCCATCAAGTATTCTCCAGGCTGATACGCTTTGGTCAAAAATCATGAACATCCCGGAAGGAAAACTAAAATCAGGCGGGGCAGAAAGTTTTTTGAATATATTGGAAAAAGAAATGATACCCTATATTAATGATCATTACAAAACTACGGCTGACCGTGGCTTATCTGGACATTCATTGGGAGGACTGTTTGCAGGATATTGTCTTTTGAAAAGGCCAGGTTTATTTAAAAGATATGGCATAAACAGCCCTTCTTTTTGGTGGAATAATAGTGAACTGGTGCGAAAAGAAGAATATTATGCAAGCCAGCATGAAGAGTTATCCGCCAAAGTGTTTTTTTCAGTAGGTGGCTCTGAAGATCCCATGATGCTTGCTCCGTTCAATGCTTTTACGAACTCAATAAAAAATCGTAATTACAAAGGTTTGTCTATGACGGTAAAAATATTTGATGAGGAAACACATGTTTCAGTAGTACCAGCAGGTGGCAGTAGAACCCTGAGAGTGTTGTATGGTTCTAATGTTAAATAAACTCAAAAGCAAATCAACACCAGGAATGACAACAAAGGACCAGGAATTCACAAGGCTCATAAAAGAAAACAAAGGGATCATTTATAAAATTTGCAACTCTTATTGTGCCGACAAAATAGATAGAGATGATCTGGCACAGGAAATTATTTACAACTTGTGGAAATCGTATAACAGCTTTAATGCTGAGTTTAAATTTTCAACCTGGATGTATCGAATTGCTTTGAATGTGGCAATTTCATTTTATCGCCGGGAAAAGAAATTCAAATATCATGATACAATTTCAGAAGGCTTAATTGTTTTTGAAGAAGATCCAGAGGATGAAAATGAAGTTGCAACTAATGTCCAGCTATTGCAGGGTTTCATAAATCAATTGAAAGAAATTGACAAGGCAATTATTCTCCTGTATTTGGACGATAAATCACATCGAGAAATTTCAGAGATTACGGGCTTTACAGAAACAAATGTGGCAACTAGAATCAATCGCATTAAAGACAAACTAAGAACAAATTTTTCAAATAAATAAATTTAAGAATCATGGAATTAGATGAATTAAAAACGGCCTGGCTTTCTAATGATGAAAAATTAGAGAGAAAGCTTAAAACTGAATGAGCAAAGCATAGAGTTAATTCAGACCCAGAAAGTAGCATCAAAACTAGCGCCATTGTATCGCCAACGGGTGATTGAGTGTATATTTCATTCAATAGCAATAGTATTATTGATCGCGTTTCTAATCATGAATATTACTGAACTGCCTTACGCAATTTCAGCAATTGCTTTATTGGCGTTTTATGTAACTACTTTTATAAATGCCCTAAAGCAAATTAACCTAATAAAAAATATGGATTTCAATAGTGACCTGGCGACAATGCAAAGTTCGTTGGTAATGCTACAAACGCATATTATTAACTATGCCAAATTAGCTATATTGTTTATCCCAACATTTTTAGCTTACCCGGTAGTTATAACAAAGGTCATCAAGGACTTTGATATTAGAGCCCTGGCTGATTTCGATATAATGGAAAGTTCAAATGGAAGTTGGTGGACTGTAGAACTGGTGGCGTTGATTATTTTAGTTCCACTGGGCATTTGGTTTTATAAGGAAGTATCCAATAAAAATATGGATAAGAAGTGGGTGAAAAACTTCATTCAGAAATCAACAGGAACAAGAGTAGCAAAGGCTTTGGAGTTTTTGAATGAATTGCAACATTTAAAACATAACATCAAATGAAATATGTTGTTGGATGGAAAGAAACGCATCGCATAACTTCTTATGATCAATTAATGTAACTTTAATCAGTAGTAGTCACGGGTGACGATTTTCAAATACCCCCACAACTTGTCCCGCGAAAGGCGGGAGCGCCGGGCCGTAGCCGTTAGCGGCAAGTGTATGAAAGATCACATAATCTTTACAACAGACAAACAATTTAATGAGCGAAGACAAAGAAATGTCGAGACTGGTAAGAATAACAAGCATTGCGACAATGTTAAAGTCGAAACGTGTTTTGACAGCAACAGAGATTGCAGACAAATTTGCCATCAGCATTAGGACTGTTTATAGAGATATCAGAGCATTACAAAATTCAGGGGTTCCAATTATCACGATTGAGGGTAAAGGTTATTCCCTCATGGATGGTTACACGCTTCCCCCACTTATGTTTTCAGAGGCAGAAGCAAATGCCCTTATTACTGCTGAGTATTTAGTTAAAGAAGCAAAAGACAGCTCACTTAGAAAAAACTTTGAAGAAGCATTAACCAAAATAAAGGCAATATTTCGCTACAACATTAAAGAAAAAAGCGAAT
This sequence comes from uncultured Chitinophagaceae bacterium, assembly GCA_963728145.1. GTDB lineage: Bacteria > Bacteroidota > Bacteroidia > Chitinophagales > Chitinophagaceae > CAVSJA01. Next base: position 314,153 of record CAVSJA010000003.1, read on the forward strand.
TGCTATCGGATAGAATGTTTGTCTTAAAACCTGTTGGTGGAAACAACGCAAGTCATTCTCTTTCAGACCTTCAATTAGCAATTACAAATAATATTGTTACTAAAATTGAATATCAAAAACCTGATAATACTTCATCAACTTCACGGACAATAGAACCAGTTGCCATCTACTACTCTAATGAAAACTGGATACTTATTGCCTGGTGCAGATTACGCAATGATTACCGGGCTTTCCGTATTGACCGAATGAAGAAAATAGAATTTCACACTGCGACTTTTAGGGATAGAAAATTTGGCTTAAAGGAATATTTTAGCTGCTGCACAGAAAATATATTTTAGACCCCTGACATACCCTTGTCATTAACCGCTTTCATCTTTGCATTATTAATCAAAAAATAATGCTAAATGAAAAGCTCAATTAATTGGTTTGAAATTCCAGTAAAAAATTTCAAAAGGGCGAAAGCGTTTTATGGTACTCTATTCAATGCAGACATTGCTGAAATGCCACACCCAAATTTAAAATATGGCATGCTTCCCTTTGACATGGAAGCTCAAGGTATAGGTGGAGCAATTGTTGAAGGAGAGGGATTTGAACCTTCACAAAAGGGGTCACTTGTCTACTTAAATGGAGGCGAAGATTTGAGTATACCTCTTTCAAAAGTTGAAAAAGCCGGAGGAAAAGTTTTGATGACAAAAACTTCATTAGGACCAAACGGTTTTATGGCCCAGTTTTTAGACACCGAAGGCAACAAAATCGCATTGCACTCAATGAAATAGAATTCACCAATTGTGGAGGGCTTGGCCCTCCACTAGTTTAAAGTTTTTAAGAATGAAAGAAAAATGTCAAGGAAGGGATGAAATAATCATTAGCGCATGAAAGGAAAAATATGCAGCGTATTAATTGACAGTTCGTAATTGGAGAAATGGATGCGAATTGTAAAGTACAGCAAAAGCAAAAGAGAATGTTTAAATACTGTTCGGTCTTGTAACGTTGATTTCAATGGGAAATGGGCCAAGTAAGGAAGACCTAATGAAATACGGGTTATAACCTGGGACTTTCCACCGCTTGTTGTTCATTATCTGGTAAGTTCTCTCCAATCCAATTCTTTGAATACGCGGGATCCCAACTGCGTTTCCATCTCCGATGGCTCCATAACCACATTTCAGGATTTGAGCGTATTACGTTTTCCATGTAACGTGCATATATCAATGTCAGTTCTCCGTCTTTCAATGCAGAGGGATCTTCACAAGCAACTTCGAAAATGCCATGGTAGTAACCACGTTTAGGTTTTACAATTGAGGCAAACAAGACTGGTAAGTTTCCTGCTCTTGCTCCCCTTTCCGGTCCTGACACAAAAGCCGTAGGCCTGCCAAAAAAACTTGCCCAGTAAGCATTGTTGAGGTTGCCAGGACTCTGGTCAGCAACAAGGCCCAGGAGATACTGAGTATCTTTGAATTTTTCCATCGATTTACTCATATTGCTCGCAGGAATGAATTTATTTCCATGTCGAACGCGCAGATCATACATAATTTTCTCTAACACTGCATTGCTTAGAGGCATATACACCACGAGCACCTGGTATTTTGTGTGGAAGCCCAGCACATGATGGCCCCATTCCCAGTTAAATGTATGTCCGAGGTGTACCTGGCAACTTTTACCACTCTTAAATAAAGGCTCAATCACTTCCCAGTTGGCGCTTACCCTTTTTTCCAGGAAACGTTTTGAAGCGCTTACTAATTTAATGGTTTCTATAAATGAATCGATGAGGTTATGATAAAATGCTTTGGCTATTTTGACCCGCTCAGCATTTGACTTTTCCGGGAATGCCATTTCGAGGTTTTTCATCACTACTTTTTTCCGATAGCCAATTACGTAATAAACAAGCAGGTAAAATCCATCCGAAATGATATACAATATGCGCATCGGTAGGAGTGAAAGGATGTAAAAGAGACCGAATACAACATAATACATAGGGTTCGAATATACCAAATTACTGACTCTAATCCCAATCCCTCCACCCTTCGCACATGCAGAGGCAGGCGAACGTACCGTTTGCTAAAGGCCGGAATAAATCTCACCTACATATCTTAAATTCAACCTCCCGAATTTTTTATATTTCATTCATAGAACCTTCTAACAAAATGAAAAATAAGAATTACGTGCTTGCTATGGTTACAATCTTTCTTGTAGCCTTCCAGCCCAATAAACAGCGAATACCAAACCAACCTGATTTAAAAGTTGAACAATCTGAAAAAGAAACTGTGAGTGAAACGAAGGTTGTGTTGCTTGGTACTGGTACCCCAAGAATTGATCCGGATCGATCGGGTCCGGCTACGGCAATAATTGTGAATAATACAGCTTATTTAGTTGATATGGGGCCGGGTGTCGTACGCAGGGCAAAATCAGCAGAACTAGGAAAAGGCATTACAGCACTTGATCCAACTAAATTGCGTGTTGTATTTGTGACACACCTGCATTCCGATCATACAGTTGGTTATGCCGACCTAATCTTTACACCATGGACAACTGGTCGCAGATTTCCGTTAGAAGTTTACGGCCCCAAAGGCATGAAGTTGATGACAGAATATCTGCTCAAAGCCTATAGTGCGGACATTGAGACCAGGACCAATCGGGATGGAAACCAGCGTGACTTTCCGGATGGACATAAAGTCAATGCACATGATATCACCGCGGGGATAGTTTACAGGGATAGTAATGTCACTGTAACAGCGTTCAAAACAAAGCATGCTATGGAAAGCTATGGCTACCGCTTCGATACGAAAGATCGGAGTATCGTAATATCCGGAGATACAAACCCAACTGATGCCACAATAGAAGCCTGTAACGGATGTGACGTACTAATTCATGAAGCACATACACAAGCATGGCTTAAGACGCGGCCCGTAACTTTCCAGGAATTTTCATCTAAATTCCATACAACGACTCCAGAACTATCGCAATTAGCCACTCGTGCAAGGCCAAAACTGTTGATTTTATACCATTATAATGGTTTATCGGATGAAGAGATATTGAATGATATGCGTTCTCATTACAAGGGGCATTTTGTTATTGGACGTGATCTTGATGTCTATTAATACACTAGAAAAATATTGTTCAAAAAATATTCACGTTGGCACATAAAATGATATCGCACACATTTAAGGTGACAATACATATGGTTTCAAGTAATTGTAAAAGGCGAATAAATAATTTACGATTAGTTTTGTACCTGTAGAATGAATGCATTAGAAAACTATTACGAGCAACAGGAGGAATCTACAAGAAGTTGTTTACTGGCGGTTCGGGCAATTATTCTGAATCAGGACAAGGATATTTCTGCTTCCTGGAAATACGGAATGCCATTTTTTTGCTACAAAGGAAAAATGTTTTGTTATTTGTGGGTAGCACAAGAAACACAAACAACCCTATATCGGAATTGTGGAGGGCAAACATTTCGACGAGCCATTTCTTATCCAGGAAGAGCGCTCAAGGATGAAAATAATGTTGCTTGATCCAGGGAAGGATTTGCCACTGAAAATTATTAAGGCTATTTTAAAGAAAGCAATCAATCTCTATAAAACGGGTGTGGTAAAATTAAAAAATGGCCCATCCGTAAAAGGCAAATACGCCTGATATATCTTTATCAATCTTGCACAAAAAATGAAAGCAGCAGTTCGAACAAAATATGGCTTACCCGGAGATCTAAGTATAAAAGAGCTTGAGATACCGACTCCGGCGGACAATGAACTGCTGATAAAAGTATATGCGAGCACCGTAAACAGAAGTGATTGCCATGTACTTTCAGGCAAGCCATTGTTCATGCACCTTTTTACAGGAATGTTTAAACCAAAGCAATCAATTATCGGATCAGACTTTACCGGGAAGGTTGAAGCAGTTGGTTCAACTGTACAGGCTTTTAAACCCGGCGATAAGATCATGGGCTTCGGTGGTGTTTTTGGCTGTGGTTCACATGCGCAATACTTTGTATTGCCCGAAAAAAAAGCAATTGAATATATGGTCTTAATGCCCGGCAACCTGGATTATGAACAGGCAGCAGCTTGTTTGGAAGGAACATTTTATGCTGCTTCCGGTATGAACCAATCGAAACTAGAAATAAAGCCGGACAAAAAGCATTGGTATATGGAGCAACTGGCGCCATCGGTTCAGCCTTTGTGCAATTCTTCAAATACTACGGTGTTTATGTTACGGCAGTATGCGGTGGCGAAAACGCTGAATTAGTAAGATCATTGGGCGCCGATAAAGTAGTTGATTACAAAACTGAAGATTTTACAAAAGACAACGAGCAATATGATTATGTTTTTGATGCGGTGGGCAAAATCAGTTTTTTCAAATGCAAATCTTTATTAAATAAGAAAGGATGTTTTTCTTCAGCCAATGGATTAGGAAATTTGTTCCTGGCATTAATCACGCCGTCCCGTTATTTGGAGGAAAAAGAGTTTTATTTGGCGCACCAAAGGACATTGCGGGAGAACTTAATTTCATCAAAGGACTGATTGAAAAAGGAAAGTTCAAACCTGTAATAGATAGAAAATATCCACTTGAAAAAATTGCTGAAGCATATACTTATGTGGCATCTGGTCAAAAAATAGGGAATGTTATTATTACAATGGGTGCGTAGCAACTACGAACACATATGGTTGAATTGCCAAAAGCGTTGTTGTTAAAACTTAAATCTTTGATTAAATTCATGCGGCATAGGTAACCCTAACGAAACCTCGCAATTTCTATGAGCTTTCTAAAAAAACTTTTCGGCGGCGACAGGAAAAGCCAGGACAACATTAAACCTGATATTGAGGCCCTACTTTCTTCCCCGGAAAAGCACATCGCTATAATTGAGATCGACAATTACATTTGCAGACTTTGTTCCTTCGGTGACACATTACCCCGCTTGACAGAACCGCAGCAGGATTTTTACTTTAACCAAAATCTTGAACGAGAAATCAACAATGGCGGTTTTAACCAATACTTCTTCAACTCAAGTGGCAACTTTACACATGAGACATTAGCCTCGCTGCGAAAAATTGGCGCAAGCAAGACAGCGGATATATTACAAGAAGCTATTGACCAATTCCCAAATTCATTAGTGCCAAAGGACCGAGCCGATAGACAAAACATACTAGAACAAATCGAAGAAAAGGCTAACGAAGTCTGGGAGCAACTTGACCAAAAGTTTTATGAATACGAGGACGATCTAAACGACCTCAATATTGAGTACATAAAAAAATATCGCAGTTCATTCTAAAGATGTTTTTAGGAGGAAACGCAATGAAATATTGCTGCTGGCTGATGACTTGAAAACCAAGACAAGCATATACACACTAAACCTTCTTTATGAAATATTTCTTCCTTGGCTTATTGTTGCTGATTACTTCCAATTCAGAAGGACAAACAACAAATAGCGCAAATACTAAAGATGAAGAACTGGTAAAAAAAGTTTTGGCAGATTTTATAGATGCATGGAATAAACATGATGCCAAGGCTTTCTCAATGTTATTTGCTGTAGATGTGGATTTTACTAACGTTGCAGGAGTTAGTAAGCATGGGCGTAGTGAATTCGAGAAACAGCATGAGCCGGGGTTAAAGACTAAGTGGAAGGACAGTCATCAGAAAATGCTACAGAATAAGATCCGGTTTATTAAGCCAGATGTTGCAGCAGTGGATGCATGGTGGGAACTGACGGGAATAAAAGGACCGGAAGGCCAGGATATGCCTGCAAGAAAAGGACTATTGAATTTTATAATGACCAAAAATGAGGGCGTTTGGCTTATTACCGTTATGCACAATATGGACTTGCCGGTTTCAAGGTAATATGAATGCTCAATATCAATTAGTCTTATGCAAAAAACAGTAGCTATTACCGTAAGTATAATTTTTGTTTGGCTATTGTTTACTCCAATCTTGTATGCTCAAAAACTCTCCGAGCAATTTGAATTTAAGTTTGAGAATAAAACTTTAAGAGGCCTGATTGAAAAGCCACATAATCGAGGCTCAAAGGCAATTGTGATTATTATTCCCGGCTATGGCAGGACTGACTTTGTAGAAGGCAATTGGTTCTCTACACTAAGGAATAAGTTCGTAGAGTCCGGCTTGACTGTGTGTTTTTGGGATAAAATGGGCTGCGGAAAGAGTGAAGGTGTATTTGATGCCAATCAGCCTGTAAAAAATTCAGCAGATGAAGCCATCGCTGCAATCCAGGAAATCAAAAGAAGGAAAATTCCGGGTGCAGAGAAGATAGGACTTTGGGGCATAAGTCGGGCTGGATGGATCTGTCCTTTAATTAATGATCAATTCCCAATCTCTTTTTGGATTTCAGTTAGTGGAACAGACGATAAGGAAAATTTTGGTTATCTCTTGAGGTCTAATTTAATTATTGAAGGAAAAAGCGAAGAGGAAGCAGAACGATTATTCAAGGCATGGATGCAGGGCCATAAACTTTTTTCTACGAATGCCAGTTACGAAGATTTCCTGAATGCAATCCAGCCTTTAAGGCAGGATAGCACATGTCGGAGATTGTTTGGTTACTCAAACGATACAAAGATCAGAGAAGAAGATAGGGCGATGTATGTGAAGGAACGGAAAGTGTACACGAGTAATGGATATTTTGACCATAAATCTGGTCTCTGGGTTTACATAAAAAATCTTGATGAACTACTGAGAAGTATAAACTGTCCTGTTTTGGCCTTATTTGGAGCAAATGATTCGCAAGTAGATTGGCGCAAGACAAAAAGACTATATGAAGAAACGATTGGTAAAAAGCCAAACTCAGCACTAGCTATAAAAATATTTGAGAACTGCAATCATAGTCTGCAGAAATGTGTTACATGTGGATATCGGGAAGATTTATCTGCATACAATTGGGAAGCTTGTGATAAATATTATGAAACTATGATGGAGTGGTTAAGAGTTCAAAAAATTATAGAGTAACTGCTACCGACAAATGTATAAACGTTGAAATTAAGTCTCAGTGTAACTTATCAGTCCCAGTTTGCTGCAATAGTCGATTCAATTCTTTTTTCATCTCCTTAACTGTCTCCGCCATTTTCGGATCATCAATTATGTTGTGAAGCTCATAGGGATCGTTGACGAGGTCATAGAGTTCATTCATTCCTTCCAGATCGGTATAGTGTATGTATTTGTAACGTTGGTTTCGAACTGCCTTGTAGCCCATCTTCACAATGCGGGGGAATACGGTATCGCTATAATATTCAACAAGAAATGAACTTCGCCAGGCACTTGGCCTTTCCCGCAAAAATTGGCACCCATGATTTTCCCTGAAGATGTTTACCGGGAGTTACACCAGCCATTTCAAGTAGCGTTGAAGCAAGGTCAATGCTCAATACCAATTGTTCCGGTTTCGTTCCGGCTTTTATGGTTGGTGGATACCTGACTAACATGGGAATGCGAATGGCTTCTTCATAAGCCAGTCTTCGTTCTTCATCAAGACAATGTTCTCCATACCAATAACCATGGTCGCTGGTGAATACCACAATTGTATTGTTTAACTCACCCTTATCTTCAAGCGCTTTTAATATTGCTCCAAGGCCCTCATCAACCGCCATCAGCATTTCAGAGCGCTCACGGATGGTTTTCTCCTTAGTTGAAGTTTCAGGAGCTTAGGGGAGGAAGCCCCTCTATTCTCCGTGCAAGGGCTGGCTTGTCGAGCGGAGGAATATTATAGTTAGGTCTTCGTTTGAATACAGCCTTGTCATACATTCCCAAATGTCTTTTTGCTGGAATAAAACCACCCTCCCCAATATCTACTGTCTTGCCGTCATCGCGTTGTGTTATGTTGGGATGAAGCGCCTTGTGTGCCAGGTAAAGCAAAAAGGGTTGATCACGCTTTTGATTAATAAATCGAAGGGAGTGATCAGTCAGTATATCGGTAACATATCCCTTTACTGTTTGTAGTTCGCCATTAATATTTAATGCAGGATCGATTGCTTCTCCCTGGCCCTTTAACGAAACCCAATAATCAAAACCGGGACGTTTTGTATCATCATTACCCATATGCCACTTGCCGATGAATGCAGTGGCGTAGCCATTATCATGAAGTTGTTTTGGAAATGTGTTAAGTTGGTGACTTTGCTCATTACGTGCTGTGTTGTCAATGATGCCATTGGTATGGGCATATTGACCGGTAAGAAAACTAGCCCGGCTGGGCGAGCAAAGGGGAGTGGTCGCAAATGCATTTATAAAGCAGGCTCCTTCTTTAGCGATTCTGTCAATGTTCGGTGTCTTTATAATAATTGTGCCCTGCTTCACCAAATTCATCCCATCGCATATCATCCACCAGGACTACGACAATATTAGGACGTCTTTCCTTAACCGATTTTTGAGCTAATGCAGTGCTGCAAGTAATAAGTATAATTACGCAAGCAAAAGCCCAGTTTCTGGAATTTGAAGGAAAGCTTGAATTCATTTTCGCATTTCTCTTATAAGGATATGAAGATTTTAGGTGGGAAACAAAGAAATTAAAGGGAGGTGACAACTTGAATGCAAAGGAATCTGTCTTACAAGCTGGACAAAGCTGGGCTATTAAGGGGTGAACTACAACCGGCAGGGCTGTAAGTGCTGAACTATAGAACAATATTGAGCATATGTACTAGATTTATACTGATGAACTGCTTTTGGCCCAGCTTCCTAAACCTTATATGTCATGAGTAACATTCTAAAATCTCTAACTTCTAATCTGTCATTGTCTTTGCATAAGGCAACTGTGATACACTCCAACAAATACAGCGTTGCACATGATATTGGATTTATCCCCGTTTGGTCAACTTTGCATGCTGAAATAGTCTTAAGGCTTGACCATTCACAGGAAGACTGGCGTCTGGATGTCAAAAATTTGGATTTACCCCTATACACAAGTCAACCCGTGACCAGTCGTTGCTTCTGAAACGGATGTGCTGGCATACATCGACACTCAAACTAATGAGTATTACTACACCGCCAGAAATTTTGCATCAAAATTGAAACTTGGAATGCCATTTTATTGGGTATGGCTAGTCGGTATAATCGGGGGTGCTTTAATCTATCTTTTACAAAAACAGCCGACAGTTTTGATATTACTACCGTTAATCGCAGCCTGGTTTGTTTATTCTATTCAAAAACGAGTCATTGATTTTCGGGTAAAAAAGGAGATAGATAGGTTTTTATCGTGATAGCCTGCGTCTACTAAGAGATTTTCTGCTTCTCTGCCTGACAAAATCACTAAATACCAGCGCAAACCGTTTCGTCAAAGACCGGATGAGAAGGCCTTAAGCCTTACCTGTAATCCTAAACAGACTTCACTGTTAAATGCTCCCCCAAATCCTTACAAAAAGTAACTTTCCAAAGGGCAAATAAAACTGCCAACCTTTTAAAAGAGTGAAATCATTTAGTATGAAAATTAAAAACAAGTCCATAGCACTGCTTCTCGCTTTGCTTTCAATGCTAATATTCAGTTGCAATCAATCGGATGAACAAGTGAAAGGAGAAACTTCTGAAGACCCCCGTCTTGCGGGCTTTAAAGGAAAAATTGCAAAAAAGTTTGAAGACTCCAAAGAAGACTGGCCAGAAAGAAAAAAAGCTCCGGCAGGCGTACCAAACATCTTAATAATACTTTTAGATGATGTTGGCTTTGCACAATTGGGTTGCAATGGTGGATTAATTGCCACGCCAAACATTGATAAACTTGCAGCAAACGGGTTGAACTATACGAATTTTCATACCACGGCATTATGCTCTCCTACGAGGGCTGCATTGATGGCCGGTCGCAATCACCATTCGATAGGATTGGGCAGTCATGCACTTACTGCTATGGGCTTTCCAGGTTATAATGGTATGATTCCTCTAACAGCAGCCAGTGGCGCTAAGATGCTGCAGGAAAATGGCTATACAAATTATGCACTCGGTAAATGGGATCACACTCCATTATGGGAAGTTACCACGAGTGGCCCGTTTAACGGATGGCCCAGTGCTGAAGGTTTTGACCATTACTATGGTTTTATGTCTGCTGACATTCACAACTTCGTTCCCGTTATGTATGAGGACCACCGGCCAACCAATCCATCTGTTGGCAAACCAGATTATCACATTAATACGGATATGGCAGACAGAGCCAGTTATTGGCTTACAGCACATGCATCCATTTCTCCCGACAGGCCATTCATGATGTTCCATGCTACAGCAACATTGCATGCACCACACCATGCATCGAAAAAGTATCTCGATATGTACAAAGGAAAGTTTGACATGGGTTGGGATGCTGCCCGTGATCAGATACTGAAAAATCAAATTGAAAAAGGAATTCAGAAACCAGGAACAAAACTGGCTTCACTTCCTGATGAAATCATTGCATGGAATGATGTTCCTGCCGAAAAGAAAAAAATGTATGCAAGGCAGATGGAAGCTGCCGCAGCTTCCCTTACAGAAGCTGATTTTGAAATAGGTCGCATCATCGCAACACTGGAAAGAACGGGACAACTGGACAATACCTTGATTTTTGTTACTTCCGATAATGGAGCCAGTGCGGAAGGGGGATTGGAAGGAAGTCATAACGAAGTGCTCATATTAAATGGTATTGGATTAACCCCGCATGAAGAGAATAAGAAGTTTTACGACAAATGGGGTACTGCTGAAACCGACAATCATTACCATGCAGGATGGGCTGCGGCCGGCAATACGCCTTACAAGTATTTTAAACAAACCGTTCATAACGGCGGCATGACCGATGCATTGATTGTGCATTGGCCAAAAGGTATAAAGGCCAAAGGAGAGATCCGGACACAGTATCATCATATCATTGATATCATTCCTACAATAATGGATGTTACAGGTGTTGGATTCCAGGAAGAAGTAGAAGGCGTAAAACAAATGCCATTTGACGGAGTGAGCATGAAATATTCTTTTGATGATGCAAAAGCCGCCACCAATCACCCCGTTCAGTATTATGAACAATTGGGCAGTCGTGCCATTTATGATAATGGATGGAAAGCCGTTGCATTACATGGAGGTCGCTTGCCATGGATCATTGGGGGAACTTTTGATTTTGAAAAAGATGATTGGGAATTGTACAATCTCAATGAAGATCCTACAGAAACCAATAATCTGGCAAAATCTAATCCGGAGAAGCTGGAAGAGTTAAAAAAGAAATTTGATGAAGAAGCCTGGAAGTATAATGTGTATCCGCTTTATGATGATTTGGCATTCCGTCTTAAGAATGTTACCGATCGTATTCACCCGCCGACTGAAAAGCTATTTACCTATTTCGCTCCTGGTGCTGAGTTTATTGCAGAAGCAGCCGGGCCACCAGTGAAAAATCACAGTCATACTATAACTGCCACTATGGAAACTGACGGTAAAACCGATGGTGTCATCACTGCCAGCGGAGGATATTTTGCAGGTTTTACTTTGTATGTGAAAAATAATATTGTAACCTATGGCTACAATTACTATGACGAAAAATATTTTTCTATCAAAGCAAACAAACCATTGACTGCCGGTAAGCATGAATTGAAACTGGTATATGATGCCCTTCCGGGTGGCACGCCTCAGACACCAACCGGAAAAGTAACACTGTTCATTGATGGAGTCCAGGTTGGACAGGGAACAATCGATAATGTTGTGCTTGGAAAATACTCTATCTCCGAACCTTTTGATGTAGGTGCTGATAATGGAGGTTCTGTTATTCGCTCAGCATATACATCACCATTCAGGTTTACTGATAACCTCGATAAGGTGGTTTTTGAGTTGAAGTAAAATAATTATTTAATAAAGGTCACCGATCGCTTTCTGGATTGGTGACCTTTTTTTATGTTAATAGGTTCATGATTTTACCCCAGTTGCATTAAATTCTAAAGAGTACTAATTTGCATGGGCTGTGCACAGGCCCGGGACGTTTGGCGACATTTTATTGACAAACCCTACTAATGCATGTGAGACGACAGACTCTAGTTCTCCTTCTGATTTTTTTGACAGTCAGTTGCAGTTTCAATCCGGATAAGAATGAACCGAAAACATTTTACAACACCATCGCTGGTTGGGACATCATCTATATTCCAATAATAGAACCCTATAAAGCGACAAGTTTAGACAAAGGAGTTACGTGGTTTATAAACAGACCCGAAGTAGTTAACAGCTTTGAAGTTTCAAGTTTTGGAGTTTCACGGAACTTCATATTTGGACGCGGACAAGCACGGTGGTTTTTATTAGATACAAAGTCAAAGTTGTATGCTGAGTATAATACTGAAGGAGAATTAATAAGCAGTTTAAAAAGTTTTCAAGTTCCAGTAGCTGCAATCCAGGATTGTAATTTCTATTTCGACAGTTTGACCAAACGTAAAGAGCTATATTGGTTTCCGAAAGACGGAAAGAATTATCCAAGCTATCCAGGCATTGTTCCAGACACGGTGACAACTATAAGCGTTACAGAAAACGCCCAACATCTGCCTGAATTTTCATTTAAAGAGAAGCTCCCTTTCAAAAAGAACAAGGTGTACTTTTTCAAAGTCAAATACAACAAAAAAAACAACGACTTGTATTATCTTTCGTTTGACAATTCTCCACCAGTACTGGTAAAGGATAGCTTGCTAATTCCAGTTTTCAGTGATTATAGCCAGTTTGACATAACTTTATATACACCTTTTCCTGTTGCACAGGAGAAAGGAATACCAGAAGAGAAAAGATTTCTAAAAACCAAGACGGTTTACATTCAGTAGGACAATAGACACCGCTTAAAATGTTAGGACATTCTAAAATATTAATCACGACTCTTTTTACTTTGATTAGTATTATTGCGTTTAGTCAAAACGAAAAAATCAAATCGCAAGTTGACAGTTTAAAGTATTTGAGTGGTGACCCTTTAGACTGTAATTCGGTTACCTGGCGAATTATTGCAAATAAAAAAGACGCAATACAAGTTCTAATTGACAAATTAGACGACACAACAACGGTTAAAGCAATTGACAAGTGTAAAAAGGAATACTTACGTGTTGGCGATATAGCTTATTTGACATTGAAAAAGATTTTACCACTGCCTTTCTTTGCTGTGACCGGAATGCAAATGGACGTTATAGAGAATGGCTGTCAACTTGGAATATTTGAATACATAGAAGATAACCGTATAAAATTCAAAGGACAGGTTCAAGTATATTATGACAAGAAAAAAGAGAAATTAAAATGGAGAAAACTTGATAGTAACCAGTTGACAGCTTGCTATATCAAGAATAATATAAAGGGACAGTATGAATGAAGAAAGCCCTACCGTTGTTGCCCATTACATGTGAAGATTATTCTAACAATACTATCAATATGATGGAACAACCTATTAAAGAGGAGATCACTCACGTGTGGTATATGCGCCCCGTGTTTTTCGTCTCAGACGCGCAGCGCGCCCGGGACTTCTATATTGACAAACTCGGCTTCAAGGTGAAATGGCAATCGCCTGGAGGAAAAGTGTGCCAGGTCGATCGCGGCGGAGGCGAGATTATACTAAGTGAAGAAAGCACACGAAATGATCGAAGCCGTCTTTTTCTTGAATTGACGCGTGAAGGCGTCGATGAACTGCTACAGGAAATTGCTGAGCGGTCCGTTCTGACAGAGAAGTCCTGGTGGGGGTATGACGTGCTTCGAATTGAGGATCCGGATGGTAATGAACTTCTCGTTTGCCTCGAATGGTGAAGGATTCAATTGGCTCATGGGACAGGTAAATCTCAACTATATATATTAACTTCAACTTCTCTGTCTGCCTGATATACTCAGGTAGAAGTTTTTCTCCCCAATAGCTATCGGGACGGTTTCTGTTCTAACACAGATAGCAGCATAATCCATACGGATCCATTCGGGAAGAAAACCCTAATGTTAGAGGATTGTCCATATGAAATTTGATTTGCATAAAGAGAGATATTGAGTTCGGTTTATTATCCTGGAGTCTTGACACCAAAAAACGAAGAAAATGGCAAAGTACTATTTGCTTGTAAGTTTGTTGATACTTTCTATACCAAAGCTTCCTTTTACCGGAGTTAATAATAACATCCATTCGGGGATCGATAGTTCAGAACCAATCTATCATATTGCTTTTGCCAATTTTGGTCCTTTGAACAATGATATTTTTATCGCGGATGCAGATGGAACTCATGCCAGGCCCTTGCTTCCAAACCCTGCCAATGATTACAATGCCTCTTTTTCGCATGATGGTAAATGGATAGTATTTACATCAGAACGAAATGGTTCAGCAGATATTTATCGTGCACATCCTGATGGATCGGGATTGGAACAATTAACCAATGATCCTTCATTTGATGACCAGGCTGTTTTTTCACCCGATGGAAAAAAAATAGCATTTGTTTCGAGCAGAAATAAACAAGCTGATATTTTTATATTGGAAATAGCAACAAAGAAATTAACGAATATCACTAACCATCCTGCCGGTGATTTTCGTCCTTCCTGGTCTCCTGACGGAGAATGGATTGCTTTCTCTACAGACCGTGATTCCAAAAGGCCAATGCCGGTATTTACACTATGGCATTCTACTGAAATCTATACCATTCGTGTTGATGGGTCAGAAATAAAAAGAAGGACAAAACTGGATACATATGCCGGCAGCCCTTGCTGGTCGCCTGATGGAAAACAAATACTATTTTATGAAGCAGCTTTACAACAGGTGCGCAATATGAATACTGTTATGAAAGTAAATGCAACTACACAGCTTTCTGTCATCAATGTTTCCGACAATACAAAGCAAACCATTACAAAAGATACGGGTGAAAAGATTTATCCGAGGTGGTTTGCCGATGGAAGCATGGCTTATGTAACCTGGGGAGAAAACGCCAGGTATCGTATTTACAAATGGTAAAAGCGAGAATAAAGGGAAATTTTGAAAGCCCCATCGTGGTCAACTGATGGCAAAAAGATGCTTTTTCATCGCGAAGTAAATTCCGGCTGGCCGCCATATTATAAATTGTATAGCCGTGATAAGCAATTTCAATTGATTCGCTCTGGTGTATTTCCCTGCTACTCACCTTCGGGTGACTACCTGATTTGCAACGATAAAACTGCAGGTATTCATCATAATCAAATAATGCGGATGAATGCAGATGGCACTAACCGCTCTATCTTGTTCGGCGATTCAATAAAAAGTGCATTAGCCCCGGTATGGTCGCCAAAAGGAGATAAAATTGCGTTTGGCTTTGGCCGTTATTTTCAAAGCCTTCAGGGGCCTGCTATTGGTGATATTGCAATTATTAATAGTGATGGAAGTCATTTAGAAGTTCTTACTGATGGAAAAGGTAATTATGGTTTTCCATCCTGGTCGCCCGACGGGAAAAAAATTGTTTACCGTGGAGCAAGCGATAGCATTAAGGGCTTGTTTATTGTTGATGTGGAATCAAAAAAAATTACAAGACTTACAACCAATAGCCACGATAATTTTCCAGGTTGGTCGCCAAATGGAGACCTGATAGCATTTACCGGTAAACGGGATGGCAACTATGATATTTATACCATTAAGCCGGATGGAAGCGATTTAAAAAGGTTGACCACAGATCCGGGAAATGAAGCTCATAGTGTATGGTCGCCCGATGGCAAATGGATTGCTTTCAGCAGCGGCAGAACCGGTTTTAAAGATGAATCAGCATTACATCCTTATAATCCCCAACCTTACGGCGAAATATGTGTGATGCATGCTGATGGTTCGGATGTACGGGTGTTAACCGATAACCAGTATGAAGAAGCAACACCGGCATGGATGCCACTTGAAAAAAAGGAAATAAAGAGATGGATCGTATTTGGTTATGTGGTAAATGCGCCCCCCGTGTTTTTCGTCTCAGGCGCGAATATATTTTCAATCGAAATTCAAAACCAGCCGGTCTCAATGTCCAGAGACAAAAGACAAAAACGTTACTTGCATGCGCTCGACGAAAATGGGATGGTAATGTGCAATCTCCGTGATAAGGAAGCGGCTCTACGATCCCAAACCGAAGGGATTGCTACTAATGACTGGAAGATTGTAACATGCCACAAATGCTTAGGACTGCTTTTTAAACGCAAGAAAGCATTGAATGAGGGGAAAAAGCCTGGCTGAATTAAATAAAATTTGAAAATGAATGAAACTGGCTCACAGCCTATGAATTTTAAGATTCTAGCATCAATTATAATTGTTTGCTCTGCAATTCTTTCATTTATTATTTCAGTGACTGTTGATATGTCAACTTTTGAGTTGGGGGCACTGTATAACTATTTTTTACCTCCAATAATTGGAATCATTACTTTAATAATTTTTCTAATTGTTTGCTGGATTAGTAAGAATTCCACCTTAAGAATTATTGTGCTCATATTTTTATGCTTATACAATATTTATGCTGGCTTTCAACTCAGGTACACATATCTTCCTTTTCCTTTTTGAAATAACCTTTTTCTTTAGCTACATCCTTCTCAATTTTAGTTCATAACTTTCAATTGGTAAGTTCACTATTCATAGACTTTGTTTTAGAAAAGTATAGTAACAATTCTCAATTTTGACCAGATGAATCGAAGAAATTTTATTGAAAAGTCAGGAATCCTATGGGCAACATCATTGTTACCTATGTCGGGTTTTTCAGGGTTTGCGAAACCTAAATTTAAGATGGGACTCCAACTCTTTACCGTCCGCGCAGACATGGCTAAAGATCCCATTGCTACTTTAAAAGCTGCAAAAGCCATGGGCTATGAAGATTTTGAGGTTTATGGTTTTGATAGTGAAAAAGGAACATTTTACGGATATAAAGCTGTCAGAATTTAAGAAGATCCTGGATGATCTGCATCTTACCACAACCAGTGGGCATTACGGATTTTCACCTTATCTTAATAAACCCGAAGACGATTTGAAGCGTTTTGTTGATCAATGTATAAAAGGAGCACATGCGGTGGGTATGAAATATATAACCTGGCCTTGGATTGCCCCTGATCAACGAACATTGGATAATTTCAAGTTGATGTCTAAAAAACTTAATGTAATAGGAGAGCAGGTTAAGTCCGCTGGCCTTGGGTTTGCCTATCATAATCATGATTTCGAATTCAAGGATTACGATGGAACAACCGGCTATGATATTATTTTGAGAGAAACAGATCCCTCGCTCGTTAAACTTACAAATGGATCTCTATTGGGTAATGCATTCTTCAAGGCTTACTCCCAAAGAGTGGGTGAAAAAACAGCCAGGGCGTTTCGTAATGTGGCATATAAAAGATATGGACAAAGTTTCAAGAGACTATACCGAACTGGGTAATGGCTCTATTGACTATGTAAAAATACTTCCTGATCCAACTGAGGCTGGGCTTGAATTCTATTACCTGGAGCAAGGAGGTAATTTTGCGCACAACCCTATGAAAAGTATTGCTGACAGTGCTGATTATTTTAAGAAACATTTACAGCAATATTTGTAGTTGAATAGAAGGCAGACCTAATTCATGGGTGGCATGCCCCGAACTCTATTCTACCATCTTAACTATGCGTTTCAAGTTATCTCTATTATTTGCAAGCTGTCTTTTTGTACAGATCGCTTTTACACAATCAAAACTCTCTTTGGTTCAGGTTGACCCAAAAATGAAAGACAGTTTTTCCTTTGCCCAAAACTGGGATTATGATTGGGATATTTTCAGATATGGAAACGGCAAATTTTCCGCAGTCGACGGAAGAAAAATAAAGGCGGAGGACACTGCACATTTATATTTCACGGCGAATTGTTCGACAAATGTGCAAGGCGGTTATACTATCAGGTATTGTTATGCCGACAAAATAGGTAACACGTTAAGACTTACATTTTCTGACGGGTTGCCAGCATACGCAAGTGTTTTTTACGTGTATGTTATAAGGGACAGTTTTTACTTTAAGCCAAAAACAGTACATCCTGCATCCTTGCGAGGAGAAATATTTTCTTATGAAACTACTAAGCAACAATTGATGCTTAATAAAACCAATTACAAGAAAGGCGAGCCAATAATCGGCTATGTTCATTTAGAATTTATAGAAACTTATTCAGCCCCAGATGTTGACAGTTCCAGGCGACAATATTATTTAAATGGTTTTATCAGGACGGCCTTCGGGAAGTCAAAACACGGCCGGTAATTAATCGAGTATGAATATTTCAAGAATAAAATTTGTCATCCTCTTCCTCATTTTTGCGTTTGCTTTTCTTTTTTTCACCACCTCACTTTTAGATCAGCCACCTGAGGCATTTCGGCCCGGGCCGGAGTGCCGACGGCCAGAGACCGGCGGCATAGGTGGGGCGAGAGGCGAGGTCTCACGTCGTCGAGCACGAGCCCCCCGGCGTGGAGCCAGGAATTGAACTCGGCGACGTCGGATCGGTATGCGCGGCGGGTCGCTTCTGAGAGCGAGGCGTCGCCAAGGAAGCGGTCGATGACCGTGCGATCCGACACACGGGCCACTTCGCTTCGCTCAGGACTTCGCCTGCTTCGCCGTTTGTAACTCCTGTAACCTGCCTCCGCGTTCATTAGTAAATGCAGTTGACAAAAGGAGAGCCTTGGGCCCCCTCGGACGAATCCTCGTCAGCACCACGCTTGTACTCGTCTTCGTCGCGCTCGCCGTCGGCACCGCATCGGCGAAGAACGGAGGCGGAGAGCCTGCCGCCACGACGACGCTGCAGGGTGAGAACCTCGTCGCACCCTTCTCCGGGTTGACCGTTACATCGAACTGCGATCAGGTCGGCAGCTCAACCGTCGACTATCACGCTGAAGGCGTCGCTTCCGGGCCTTATCCCGGCACGTTCATTGCTGATGGAACGATCACCATCGGCCCGCAGACCGCTCCGGCCCGGCCCCCGACCATCGACAGCGAAGGAACGTTCATGGGGCCGATCCTGACCCTCACCGAGACGTTCACGATCGTCTCCGGTGCGACGACGATCACCGGGTCAAAACAGCTGACCGCACCGGTCACAGGCGAGCAGGAGCGGGCCACGTGCCAGAACCTGACGTTCTTCGGCGGCATAACGGGTACCGGCCGAATCGTCGAGGTCGAGGCGGCGACCACCTACGAGGCGACGATCAACGAGCCGGCGGGCACGTTCACCGACAGCGGACGCGCAACTCCGGCACTGACCCTGGTCGAGATCACGGGCTCCTGTCCAGCCGGGCCGTTCTGCAGCTCGAACAGCGGTAACTTCGACCAGCTATTCACGCTCTCGGACCAGGTTCCAGCCTGCGACGAGAAGCATGTCAAGCACTGCGACGAGGACGATGACGACGACGACGATGACGACTGAGCTAGTGCACTGACTCGACGATTTCCTCGGAAAGGCTCGGGAACTTTCCGAGGAACTCGGCCCGCGCGTTCTTCAACCGCTCGATTCCGGCATCCAGCTCATCCGTCCGGCCCGTCGCCTCGTATAGGCGGCGAGGCTGGAGGATGTTGATGTCCTCCGCGTCGATCCCCGGGACGTGACTGGCGACCATGTAGCCGAAGTCGGGGTCACGCTCCCACTCGATCGTTCCCTCGGCGATGCCCTTCACGATCGCGGAGGAGTGCTTGATCTTCACCTTCTTCGAGCGCTCGTCGCTCTCGGGGCCACCGACTCGTCCGGTGTTCATGAGGTAGACCTCGAGTGGGTGCTCCTCGAGGAGCTCGAGGAAGCGGTTGCCCTGGAGGTCGTGCGGCATCGGGAAGAACGGGTTCGTCCCCGGCACGCGCAGGAACTTGCCGGCTTCGTCCGCGCCGCCGGCGCTCGTCCCCTGCGTCTCCCCGAGCATGAAGAAGGCCGCGGCCTGCGGGCCCTCGAGCTTGGCGACCGCCGGGATCACGTTCTCGTTCTTGTTCAGGATCAGCAGGAAGTGCGCTTCCTCGATGTCGTCGGTCGCGGCCGACTCGATGACACGGAACGGGAATGTTGCGCGCCCGTTCTGCGTATAGCTCGTGTCGTAGAAGTCGACGTCGTCGCCGTGCTGCGAGACGTTCTCGAGGTAGGAGTCGGGCTGCGTGACCGCGCCGTGAATCGTCGGCTCGTCATCGGGGTTGAGCCCGAAGGTCTTCGCGAAGCACCCATTTTCGGTGGCGGAGACGCGCCCGTCGGGCATCCAGGCCACGAAGTCGTCCTGCACCGGGAGCGATCCGTTCTGCCGCGTGAAGGTCGTCGTCGTCTTGCCCGTCCCCGAGAGGCCGACAATCAGTCCGACGCGGCGACCGGCTCGGGTCGGGATGATCTTGCAGCCGGCATGGAGTGGAAGCCCACCCTGGTCGTAGACGAGCTTGTTCCACATGCGCAGGCCGCCCTTCTTCGACTCGCCGAAGTAGTCCGAGTTGAAGACCCGCGTCACGCCCTGCTCGACATCGACCATGATCAGGCGGTCGTCGGGGTAGCCCTCGGCCTTCAGGTTCGGCGTGTAGACGACGGTCAGCTCGGGCTCGTGCTCGTCCGATTCGTCGCGCTCGAAGTAGAGCTGCTGCTGCATACCGGCGATGTTCGCGTTCGCGGCTTCGACAAAGAGCCGCGCCGGCGTCCTGAACTCGGGATCGTGGCCGATGAAGCCGTCGATCTGGATCATCTCTTGCCCGGCGATGTAGGCGTCCTGCGCTTCCGCCCAGCGCTCCGCCTCATGGCGGCTGATCGACTGGTTCTGCCCGTCGGGCTCGTCCGTGACGATGAACGTCGAGCGCTTCGAGCGCGAGGCGACCTCGGTCGTCACGTTGAGGTTGCCGTACGCCGTCGGGCGCGCATTCGGCATCTTGGCAGCGAGCTCCTGGACTTCCTCGGGGCTCGGGTTGTCGATCACCCGCGCGGCCTTGGGCGGGCGGAACAGCATCTTCGCCAACGGTCGCTCCTTCAGTCGGGGAGCCAGATGTTACCCCGCTCGCAACGACTCAATTCGTACGAGCGCCGCGCGAGTTGCTTCGTATAGCGTCCTTGCCTAGTGGAAGCCACGCACGACGTGCTCGTCGTAGGTGCCGGCTGCGCGGGGATGCGCGCGGCCATCGAGGCGCACGATCAGGGCGCAGACGTCGCTCTACTCTCGAAAATCCACCCGGTGCGAAGCCACTCCGGCGCTGCAGAGGGCGGGATCAACGCCGCGCTCGGCAACGCGTCGGACGACGACCCCGAAAAGCACGCCTACGACACCGTCAAGGGGTCGGATTACCTCGGTGACCAGGACGCCATCGAGATCCTCTGCAACGAGGCGCCGGACGACGTCTACCAGCTCGAGCACTGGGGCGCGGTCTTCTCGCGAACCGAGGACGGGCGGATCGCGCAGCGCCCCTTCGGCGCGGCCGGCGAGCCGCGGACCGCTTACGCGGCGGACATCACGGGCCACGTGCTGATCCACGTCCTCTACGAGCAGGTGATGAAGCGCGACATCTTTGCGTACGAGGAGCTCTTCGCCTGGAAGCTCGTCGTCGACGACGACCGCTGCCAGGGTGTGATCGCCTGGGACCTGCTGAACGGCGGGCTGAAGACGATCGGCGCGAAGACGGTGATCCTCGCGACGGGTGGAGCGGGCCGGCTCTACAAGGGGTCGACGAACGCCTATGCGTGCACGGGCGACGGCATGGCGCTCGCACTCCGCGTCGGCGTGCCGCTGAAGGACATGGAAATGATGCAGTTCCACCCGACGACGCTCTCTCCGACGGGGATCCTGATCACCGAGGGCTGCCGCGGCGAGGGCGCCTACCTGATCAACTCCGAGGGCGAGCGCTTCCTCAAGGACTACACAGAAACGATCATCAACCTCGAAACCGTAAACCCTATCGAGTTCTTTGGCGTAAACAACGGCAAGCTCGACATTCTGAAAAAGAAATTTCCCCTCTTAAAGATCTTATCAAGGGGTACCCAGTTAAAACTCAGCGGTGCGCCAGAGCAGGTAACATCTGCCCGCGAAAAAATTGAACTCATCGTGCAGTACCTGGAACGGAACGGCCACATGAGTGAAAATTATTTTGAGCAGGTACTCGGTGGCGATGATGCTGAGACGGTTGATAATTTTATTGACCGTAATCCAAATGATGTATTAGTGTTTGGCCCGAATGGTAAAACTGTTCGTGCAAGAACGGCCAATCAAAAACGTTTGGTGCAAATGGCGGAGAAGAATGATATCGTCTTTGCGATCGGCCCTGCCGGTACTGGTAAAACCTATACTGCTGTTGCATTAGCAGTAAGAGCTTTAAAGAATAAAGCGGTGAAGAAGATCATTCTTACACGTCCCGCAGTTGAAGCCGGTGAAAATCTTGGTTTTCTTCCCGGTGATCTGAAAGAAAAGATCGATCCATACCTGCGTCCTTTGTATGATGCATTGGATGATATGATACCTGCTGATAAGCTCGGTTATTATATGAGCACAAGAACTATTGAGATCGCACCGCTTGCTTATATGCGTGGTCGTACGCTTGATAATGCATTTATCATTTTGGATGAAGCGCAAAACTCAACTGATCTGCAATTGAAAATGTTCCTGACTCGTATCGGCGCCAATGCAAAAGCAATCATCACCGGTGATATTACACAGGTTGACTTACCGAGAAATCAACGCAGCGGTTTACAAAAGGCTTCCCGCATTTTGAAAAATATTGATGGCATTGCACATATTGAACTGGATGAAGATGATGTGGTACGTCACCGCCTGGTGAAATCAATTTTGAGAGCTTACGATAAAGAAAGAAAAGAAGAAGAGAATCGTGGTGAGATAAAATAAGATTATGTAGCCAGCTGTGGTAATTCTTTTCAGCGTTCTTTGCGTCGCACTCTTGTACGTCAACAATTTTATTCGGCTTATTAACCTATACATCCCTTTCCTTTTGGAGAGGGATCTTTGTTTAATATCTGTAATACCCAAACTGACTACTTAAAGGTTTTTAGTACATTGCATCAATGAAAAAACTGATCCAACTTACGCCTTTATTGATCTTGCTTTTATCCGCCTGTAATGATTCAACCAAAGAAGAAGAAATAAAACCAGCAAATGGAATGGATGCAGCCAGCAAATTTCTTCGTGCTGCATTAGATGGCGATTATAAAAAAGCAAGAACTTATTTAGTGAATGATTCCACTAATAACCAGATGATCGACATTTACGAAGAAGATTATAATAATAGCCTTCCCCCTGATGATAAAAAGGCATACAAAACAGCCAGTATCCGTTTCCTGAAAGAAACGCATGAAGTAAATGACTCAACAACTATTGTGCATTATTCAAATTCTTATAAGAACAGACCTGACTCATTAAAAATAGTAAAGCTGAATGGCCAGTGGTTTATTGATCTGAATTTTACTTTTCAACCAAAAGATTCAATTCCTAAATGATCAAAAACTTTTTGATAGTTGGATTGGGTGGCGCTGTTGGCAGTATGTTGCGTTATGCGGTTCAAAAAATTTTCCAGGCGCAAAGCGCTGCTACATTTCCAACAGGGACTTTGCTCGTAAACATTGCAGGTTGTTTTTTGATCGGTATTTTATGGAGTATGGTTAGCCGTTCACTTACATGGAATGAAGAAATGAAGCTGTTATTAATGACAGGCTTTTGCGGTGGTTTCACTACTTTTTCGGCATTTACACTGGAAGGAATTGGTTTATTAAAAGAAAACAAGACTGTTTTATTTGTTATTTATTTAACCGCCAGTGTTGTTGGCGGATTGCTGGCAACATTTATTGGTATTCGCATCGTTAAATAATTTTTTATGCTTACTGTCCTTCATCCATGGCATGGCGCACATTATGGTGATAATGCACCATTAGCCGTAAATGCAATTATTGAAATTCCGCAGGGAAGCCGTGCAAAATATGAAGTGGATAAACCGACTGGTCTTTTAAAACTCGACCGGGTTATTTATTCATCTTTTCATTATCCCATCAATTATGGTTTTATTCCGCAGACACTCGGACAGGATGGCGATCCGCTTGATATTCTCGTATTCTGTTCACAACCTATACAACCGCTTTGTCTTGTTGAAGCAAATGTGATCGGTAATATGCAAATGATCGACCAGGGGCAGGTAGATGATAAGATCATTGCTGTAGCAGCAAAAGATCCATCAGTTAATCATATTAAATCTGTAAAAGAATTGCCGCCACATATCATTTCTGAGCTCAGGAATTTTTTTGAACAATACAAAGTGCTGGAAAATAAAAAAGTTGTAATTGATAATTTCCAGGATAAAGAAACGGCTATGAAAGTAATTGACGATGCAATCGCTTTTTACAAACAAAATTACAAAGGTAAAAGTGGCGAGTAATTTTATATGCAATCCCTCAATCAAAATATTATACAACAGAAAATGACAGTTCAAATCATTCTAACCGTATTGATAATCGGCCTGGCTGCTGGCATGCTCAGCGGGCTGGTGGGTGTTGGCGGAGGTATTATCATGGTTCCTGCATTGATATTTTTTCTGAATTATAACCAACACCAGGCACAAGGAACATCACTGGGAGTACTTACCCTACCAGTAGTGATAATCGCATCATTGTATTATTATCATCAATGTAAAAAAATGGGAACACCGATGGATCTGAAAGTTATAGGCCTGTTAGCGGTTGGCTTTGTTGGAGGTGCTTACTTCGGTAGCAAGCTGGCTATTTCATTACCGACAGATACACTTAAGAAAATTTTTGCAATCATACTTTTTTATACTGCTATAAAAATGTTAGGTTGGGATGCCTTATTCATTAAATGGGTAAAAGGCGTTTTCTAATGAAAAAAATTTTATTCCCTCTTTTTTATATTGATCGTTAGCACAGGCTATTCGCAAAACCCAATACAACCAGCTTCTAAAAAATTATTTCCGTTCTCATCCTTTTGATATGAAGTTCAGCAGTTTTATTGCTTCACTTCAGACAAGATCCCTGGTTTACCTTAGAAACATATGACCGACGTACAGATACTTCATTTTTTTTTATAACCGGCACTTATAAAAACTTTAATCCATTTCGATTTCCTCCAAAAGAACTAAGACTTATTGTTGCAGAAGAAGAGATCATTCATACAGATTCATTAAAAACACATGATACTATCATGAATTTACAGTTGCTGGCAATAAGTGATAGTGGTGCAGTAAACAGCAAATTGGTTGAGAAAGAGTTTAAGCGATTTCATAATAGCCAGGCAGATCGTTTCTCAAGTAATACTTCTAATAGTTATAAAGGAAAAAGATGGCAGTCTCACGACCAAATCTTATAATTATTTTGTCTCTCCTTATTCAATTGCACCAGTCACGATCGCATGGGGCATTCTGCCTGAGTCCAAATCAATATGCATTTATTATTACGATCCGGTTTAAAGTAAAAGAAAATGCTGCTATCTATATTGTTAGCCCGGGTGAGCTTTAGAACTAATTGTGAAATTTGGCTTTTCCCGCATCATAGAAAATGAAATTAGCTATTTTCATCCCGTGAACCCAAAACTAAACAAACATATCAGCGACCAGGAGTTACTCGAAAGATTTTATGCTGACCACGATAACCAGTGGCTCGGCATTTTACTGGAACGGTATACGTTGTTATTATTGGGTGTTTGCATGAAATATTTAAAGAATGAAGAACAAGCAAGAGATAGTGTGCAACAAATTTTCCTTAAAGCTATAACAGAACTGCAAAAATACCGGGTTGAATATTTTAAAAGCTGGATATACATGGTGGCAAAAAATCATTGCCTGATGCAACTGAGAGATAAGCCTGGTAAAAATACAATCGAAGTAAAAGAAAGCATTGCGGCAGAAACTGATGAAACAGATAAAGAAAGTTTACTATTGAATGAAAAGACATACGAGTATATGGGTGAAGCATTGAAAGAATTGAATGCTGACCAGCAACTATGTGTAACTTTGTTTTACATGGAAAAGAAAAGCTATCAGCAAATAACGGAACAAACCGGTTATAGCATGATGCAGGTAAAAAGTCATATACAAAACGGGAAACGGAACATGAGAATATTAATTGAGAAAAAAATGAATGGTTAAATGTCGGACAAGTTAAAAGACATATTATCTCATCTTTCACCAGAGGTTGACCAGGAAACATTATTAAAATACCTGGAAGGCCGGCTATCGGATGAACAGCGTCATGAAGTAGAAAAGAAAATGATGGCTACAGATTTTACTGATGATGCAATGGAAGGCTTACAGGAAATAAAAAATAAAGAAAAAATATCTTCACTTGTAGAACAGCTTAATCGTGATCTTCATAAAAAGCTTGAAAAGAAAAAGAAAAAAAGAGAAAAACTTCGTTTGAAAGATCAACCCTGGCTTTATATCGCCATCTTCATAATTCTGCTTCTTATCGTTTTAAGTTATATGGTAATACAGAAGATGTTACAACAATAGTGAAAAAATATATTTGGTTTCCGGTATAGTTTTGGTGTACCTTTTATAGTCATTGATTTTCGCTCCTTTAAAAAATCTTTTATGGCTATTTTACATCAACTTGACAAATGGAGCACCACTCACCCAAGGTTACTTATTATTACTTCGTGCTGCTCTTGGTATTGCACTGGTCTCTAAAGGCATTTCTTTTATCAGTGATATGATGTCGTTAAAAGCTTTGTTAGCACAAAGCAGTTTTGGTTTTTTGCCAGACTGGATCGCCCTGGTAATTACATGGATACATTTGCTATGTGGCTTTCTGATCACAATAGGATTGTTTACAAGGTTGTCAGCATTGGTACAAATTCCAATTCTTATTGGAGCAGTGATCATTAATTTGTCAATGGGGATTTTTACACCAGGTTCAGAATTAGTGTTCTCATTGCTTGTGCTTGTTTTACTTGTCTTTTTTCTTTTTGAAGGCGGTGGAGAGTTTTCGGTAGATGACTTTATTAAGAAACATCTTGTTTAGCAGTATTTAAAGATCAGGCAACAGCATGTTTTTCATTTCTTAAAGTCATCCATGGCTACTACTAATACTACCGACCATAAATATAGCACCAAGTAAAAAAGGAGCTCCGGGAAAATGAATATGATCTTTTCCTGTCGTAAAAAATTTAAAAAGGTTATTCATGAATAGCGGTCCTAAAATTGTCGTCAGGCTCATTAAGACTGGTAAGGGCTCCTTGCAATTCACCTTGTTCATTTGGTGGCACATGTCCTGCAAGAACAGATTGCAATGATGGACCAGCAATACCTCCCAGACAATAAGGAATCAAGAAAAGCAAACATCATCCATCCTTCTGTAGCAAACGCAAACAATACAAGACCCAAACTATACAAAAGCAATCCCAAATAAATACTTCGCTCATTACCCAGTCTTGGATTTATCACTCTTGTTAACCCGGCTTGCACAAGTCCTACTAACAAACCAACAACGGCAAGTGAAATACCTACCATTTTTTCACTCCACTGAAAACGATAGATCGTAAAAAAATTCCAGTTTGCCTGTACAGATATTGCAGCCAGATAGATAAGGAAATAAGAAAGAGCTAATCCTGCCAATGACTGGAGCATTTTTTAAATAATCATAAGAGAACCAAATGGATTTGCTCTTTTCCAATGAAAGTCTCGTCGATGTTCTTTACTCAACGATTCAGGTAAAACAAAATATCCATACAAAATATTCAATAAACAAAGACCAGCAGCGGCATAAAAAGGAGCACGAATACCCCATCCAGCCAATAAGCCGACCAATGCCGGACCGATAATAAATCCCAAGTCCAAATGCAGCGCCTATCATTCCAAAATTTTTTGCTCTTGTTTCCGCAGTACTAACATCAGCTATATATGCAGCAGCAGTTGTAAAACTTGCACCTGTTATACCTGCAATTATTCGACCGATAAATAACCATCCATATGTTGGAGCTAATGCAAGAAAAATATAATCGATACCGAAACCAATTAATGAACAAAGCAAGACCGGGCGTCTGCCATACTTATCGCTTAGATTTCCGATCAAGCGGAGCAAAAGAAATTGTGTTAAGCATAAGCAGATAAGCAACCAGGCACCATAAGGACTTGCATCATTTACTTGAATGTGTTTTAATTGAGCAATAAGATTCGGCATTACTGGAATGATAAGCCCCCATCCCATTACGTCAATTAAAAGAGTAATAAAAATAAAATTAATCGCTGCCTTTCTTGGTTGAGCCATTTTTTGGTTTTGTTTTTCAAAGTTGCAGAACTATCATTAATAAAAAAACTATGAAAATATCCTTTGAAAACGGCATCATTATTGCACAATCAGGGTTGTTCCAAAAAAACATTAAAAAAAACGTCTTTTTATTCACGTATTTATTCGTTTTTAATAACACGAGTAAAAAAAGTTCAATGAGAATCATTGAGTTGAATTTTTGACTAGTGCATTTACTAATGCAATATGCTATGCGATCCGGTTTGTGGTTTCTATTTTTGATCCGTTCAATCAATCTCCTATGTCAACCGTTCCCGTTCCGGAAATGAAAAGCCAAATAACCGTACCCCCGGAATTTTTTTAACAACCCTTTTACTCCGATACTCCTGTGATCAATTTTTCGAGTTAGAAATCCAACACCTTGGGTCGGCATTGTTTTACCTAAAAACTTAAAACGATGTTGAACAAGAAACAAATTAAGACCGTATCTTTTCTAGTACTATTTTTCATGTTTGTTCTGAGATCAAATGGAGGAATCAATCCTCTTACTCCGAATGATCCTGCATATAATGATTCTATTCTTTTATCATTATCAGGTAAATCCTCTTTATCAATTCCAGAAGTTCCTTTACACCAGTCAATGGGAAAGTTTGTACAGGATTATGCTGAAGACTTTGACGAATTATTTGAAAATATAAAATTGAATAAAAGTGGTTATTTAAACACCATTGATAAAGTCTTTACTCAATATGAGATCCCTCTTGAGTTAAAATATCTTGCGATCATAGAATCAAAATTAAAAACAAATGCAAGGTCTGGTGTTGGCGCAGTGGGTGTTTGGCAATTTATGCCAGGTACAGCAAAAACATTAGGATTAAAGATCACTGCGAAGTATGACGAAAGACAGCATATGTGGAAAAGCACCGTGGCTGCAGCAAAGTACTTAACCTGGCTGTATGGATATTTTGAAGATTGGCTTTTAGTAGTCGCAGCTTATAACAGTGGTCCGGGCCCTGTGTTAAATGCAATAAAAAAATCAGGAAGCAGAAGTTTCTGGAAGCTTCAAAATTTTTTACCAAAAGAAACAAGGCTCCATGTAAAAAGATTTATTGCTACTCACTATTATTTTGAAGGTGGCGGAAGTCTTGTAACACTTGGAAAAGCTGAAGCAGAAAAATATTTGAAACAAGCTTGAAGAGTTTAATGCAAAAAATAATCCAGGTAATGAACAGGATGACACAACCCCTGCATTCAGCCAATGGGTGGCAGTTGTCAATCATGAAAATAGATTTACAATTGATCTTAAAAAAATAACAACCAAAATGATCGCTGATATAATCTTCCTCGCATTAATGATACCGGCACACGATGCCGAAACCTTCTCTCTAAACTGAAACAGTTGTAGGTTTCAAAATTTGGGTAAGGTTAATTATGGTTAATCTGTTTGATATGGATTAAACTCAAATTTGTAACTTTAGTCACAGCCATCCAAACAAGCCATTTATGCCAACTAAAAAGACAAAAGTCATTCTTAGTCTCGTAATCTCTGTTACCGTATTAATTATCGCATGTAGTAAAGATGAAACTGAAATACCACAGGATGATGTGGTGGCAAAATATCTTAATCTTCCGTCAACGCCTTACAACTATGCGAACCCATCATTGCCGGCTTACTTATCTGCTCCACCAATACAAGGACAAATAAATACACCCGCCGGTAATCAAATCACTGATCTGGGAGCAACGTTAGGCAGGGTTTTATTTTACGATAAAACACTTTCAAAAAACAAAACTACTTCATGTGCCAGTTGTCATAAACAAGAAAATGCATTTTCAGATTTTGAAGTTTTAAGTAAAGGCTTTAATGGAGGTTTGACAGGAAGAAATTCAATGTCATTGATCGATGCAAAATATTATCCGATTGGAAGATTTTTTTGGGATCAACGTGCCGTTACACTTGAACAACAAGTGTTGATGCCGATACAAGACCTGGTAGAAATGGGAATAACGCTGGATGACATTAGTTAAAAGAGTGCAGGATCAACCATACTATGCTTCTCTTTTTACAAAAGCTTTTGGCAACAGTACGATCAATAGCAATACCATTTCAAAGGCGCTTTCACAATTTGTACGTTCCATCGTTTCCTATCAATCAAAATACGACCAGGGAAGACAAACGTTACCAACAGCTCCTGCTCCTCCACCAAATGCAGTATTTCCAAATTTTACAGCACAGGAAAATCGTGGTAAAGAAATATTTCCTTTCACCTATTGGTGGATGTGCACCCTGTCACGGTTCAGAAACATTTACAGCACCTGAAGCAAAAAATAATGGCCTTGACCTGGCAACGATAACTGATCGCTGGATTTGGCGCCGTCTGTAACAGGTAATGCAGCAAATGATGGCGATTGTTCAAAGTAAGCTCTTTAAGGAATGTTGAGCTGACAGCTCCTTATATGCATGATGGAAGATTCGCAACACTTGGAACAGGTAATTGAACATTATAACAGCGGAGTAAAAAATCATCCAAACTTCTGGCAACGCAATTAAGAGCTACCAAACGGACAACCAAGGCTATTAAATATTTCTGCAGCTGATAAAGCTGCACTCGTTGCATTTTTAAAAACACTTACTGATCGGAATGTAACTACAGATGTAAAGTATTCCAATCCCTTCAAGTAGAGACTGAAGAGTATTCCAAAGGATTTATACTGATAAAATCGTTACATTTAAAGTCCACAAAACCGGACTAGAATGAGAATCTTCTCGCTTATCTGCAATTATTTTTTTAATTCTTTCTTCTCAGTCAGAAGCCCAGTTAAGATTACCTGCAATTATTTCTTCAGGCATGGTGTTGCAACAAAACGACTCGGCAAGCTTATGGGGCTGGGGAACTCCTGGTGAAAGAATTTTAGTAACCTCAAGTTGGAATGGAAAAACTGATACCACAGCTGTAAATAATCGTGCAAACTGGAAGATCAAAAGTAAAGACTCCCTCTGCTGGTGGTCCTTATACCATTACGCTAAAAGGGTATACCACAATTGTCTTGAATGATGTTATGATCGGAGAAGTTTGGGTTTGTTCAGGACAATCAAATATGGAATGGAGTTATTTGAATGGATTAAAAGACATTAGAGATGAATTGCCCACTTGCTATAATACAAATATCCGTTTTTTCAATATCCCAAAAACAACGGCCAATCATCCGCAAGATGATGTGCAGGCAGAATGGAAAGTTTGTGATTCAAATTCTCTAAAATCTTTCAGCGCAGTTGGTTATTTCTTTGGAAAAAAAATTAATAAGGATCTGAATGTACCGATTGGTTTGATCAATTCAAGCTGGGGTGGCACACCTGCAGAAGTATGGACACCGGAATCCATTTTTGACAATGATGATGAACTTCGTTTAGCAGCAGCTCGCCTTCAGAGTTTTCGCTGGTGGCCAAATCATGATGGGCTTTGTTATAATGCCATGATCGATCCAATTACTAAATTCAATATTGCCGGTGCTATTTGGTACCAGGGAGAAAGTAATGTCGGTAATAATGATATTTATTACAAGTTATTTACTACAATGATCAAATCATGGCGTGAAGCGTGGAAAAAAGATTTTCCATTTTATTATGTACAAATTGCTCCTTATAAATATGGAAATAATAATGTCGGTGCTTTAGTGCAGGAAGCACAAACAAAAGCGATGAATTTTCCTAATACAGGAATGGTTGTAATTACTGACCTTATAGATGGCGTCAACAATCTCCATCCACAGAATAAACACGATGTTGGTTACCGGCTTGCTAACTGGGCATTGGCTGAAACTTATAAGCAAAAAGGGATCGCTTATAAAAGCCCGATGTATAAAAGCAAAACAAGCAAATAAAAACAAGGTCACATTAAGTTTTGATAATGTTCCGAAAGGTTTCAAGGATAACAATGCGATCGAAGGCTTCATGGTTTTTGATCTGAAAACTGAACAATGGTTTCCTGCACAAGCCAAAATTGAAAAAGATAAAATAGTTGTATGGAATGATAATGTTGCCGAACCTGCGCAAGTACGTTATGCTTTTGGCAATACCATAATTGGAAATGTTTTCAGCAAAGAAGGATTACCTCTTTGTCCATTCCGTACAGATAATTGGGATCTTGATCAAAGCCCTGTAAAATAAAAACCCTGCGACATTCTGCAGGGTTTAAAGTATTTATCAGGAAAATTTATTTAGCTGGTGGTGGTGGCGGTAACAATACTGCCTCCGGAATAACATTTTTAATTGGTGGTGTTGTTTTGAGATAAGCAAAAATTGCTTTCAGTTCATCATCAGTCATTTCGGTTGCAGGCATCATGGACATGGGCGGCATAAGTGGCCTTGTGTTTTCAAGTCCCATCCATTTCTTCTCATGCAAGCATTTCAGAAACTGTTCTTCCTTCCAACCGCCGATACCTGTAGAGTCTGAAGTAAGGTTCGCGGCATAAGTTATTCCCCATGGCCCGGTCCAGGAAGTAAATGTGTTTGTAACTATGAGACCTTTTTTAGCAGCTTCTTTCGGATCATAATCTGCAGGAGGCGTTTGTGCAGGATGTCCTGAAAGCATCAGGCTCATGTCATTTTCTGGCCCGTTAGGTCCCATTTTTTTAGGTGTATGACAATCATGGCATCCACCAATGAATAACAAGACGTTCACCCCATTTTACCTGGCTGTCAAAGCCGCCAAATTGGGCAACCGTTGGTTTTACTTCACTAGTTTCTTCTTTTTTCGCATCTGTACATTGTGTGGTGATTACGGCTACAGCAACAAGCATAATTGCTGTGATGGTGATTCGTTTCATAATGTTTTGTTTTGGTTTACGAAATGGAGCTAAAAGCTACATATTTATTTTTAAATATGAAATGAAAATTATTATAACCTTAACGATGCCAATGAAAATAAAAAAGAGCATTCGGTCAATAACCATTACCTTTGTGTTTCAAATTTGAGTTCTAGTTTTTGGTAAAGTAAATGATTTTTTCTGCTAAGCGTTAATCTGCTTAGGTAAAATGATTAGTCTTCTTTCCAGTACTCGTTTCTCAGATCATTATTAATTTAAATTTCAAAAGTAAATGAACATTTATGTTTCAAACTTAAGCTTCAACGTACAAGATGAAGACTTAAAAAGTTATTTTGCTGATTACGGAGAAGTAACATCAGCTAAAGTTATTAACGACAAAGAAACAGGCCGCAGCCGCGGTTTTGGCTTTGTTGAAATGTCTGATGATGCAGCTGCTCAAAAAGCAATTGCTGAATTAGATGGCGCTACCGTTGATGGTCGTGCTATTAAAGTAAGTGTTGCAAAACCACGTGAAGAAAGAAGTGTGGTGGCAACAACAATCGTCGTTCATTCGCCGGCAGCCGTTGGTAAAATCATGATCAATGACAAAAGAAAAGTCCCGCTTTTCAGCAGGACTTTTTTTATGCTCTTTTCTTTGCAACTGGTTTTTTCTTCCCTTTGCTTTTTAATGCATTATCAATCGCCTTACTAAGGTTTTCAAATGTCGGCTTTACTCCAAGCGGTTCATCATTGATAAAAAATGCAGGTAACTCTTTTACGCCTCTTCCAATTCCTTCTTTAATATCATCCTGCACCTGCCAACCGTAAGTACCGTTAACAAGGTTATCAAGAAAATTTTTATCACTGATACCTGCTTCGCGACTGTAAAGTTTCAAACTTGTGGTTCCAAGATTTCTCCTGTTCTGAAACAAAATATTATGCATTTCCCAGAACTTACCGGTTTGACCTGCAGCTACTGCAGATTCACTTGCTTTCAAACTACGCTGATGAATTTTTGTAAGCGGAAAATGTCTGAATTGAAATCGGATCTTTCCTTCATACTTTTCTAATATCTGCTTAACAACTTCATTTGCTTTTGCGCATTCTTCACTTTCGTATTCGCCCCATTCCATTAGTGTCACAGATGCTTTCTCATTTCCAACCCACATTTCCGTAGGCTTAATAATAATTACTATTTCTTTTGGTGCTGGCATATCTCTTTACTCCTTGCCCGTTTTATCACGGGATTATTTGTTTAATGTTGATTTTTGTTCTTTTGGTTTTGATGATGACTTGCCATTTTCTTCATTTCTGAATACAACTGTATTGTCAAACACATCCACCAAAACCGGTATTGATTTATCAATATCTCCGGCCAATATACGTCTACTCAGCGTATTGACAATTTCCTTTTGTATTAAACGTTTTAAAGGCCGTGCACCGTATTGAGGATCAAAGCCTTGCTCGGCTAAAAATTCTAGGGCATAGTCACTGAAATTGAGCTGAATCCCACTCTCTGCCACCAATTTTTTCAGGTTTTCCAACTGGATTTTTACGATTCCCTTGATCTCTTTTTTGAGCAATGGCTGGAACATTATGATCTCATCAACCCTGTTCAAAAATTCCGGGCACTTGACCGTGCGCCCCTTCGAGTAGGCGGTCTCGAGCTTCGCCAACCGGCCGGCCATCTCCGGTGAGTAGTCCGGGTCGCTCATGCGCACGCGCCGCGCCGCGACCGGGCTGAGCGCCTCCTGGAAGCCCGCGCGCCCGGCGGCGAGGTTCTGCAACGCGAGCCGCAGCGGCTCGGCGTACGCGAACTGGCCCTCGAGCAGGTAGACGGAGGTCTGCAACGCCGCGAACTCGTCGTCGGAGAGCGTGAGCTCGGGCAGGAAGTAGTTCTCGGAGCGCAGGTTGTAGAGCTCCTCGCCCGTGAACTCGTCGCGCTGCGACTGCAGTGGCACGCCGAGGCCCTGCAGCTCCGCGCGGTCGGAGTAGAACCGGCGCGCGAAGGCCTCGTCGGACATCTCCGAGTAGCCCTCGACGTTGGACTTCACGTCGCGGGCGGTGATCGGGCGGCGCTCCGCCATCAGGTAGGCCACCAGCGAGAGCTGGCGGATCAGCTTGTCCGCGTCGTGAGACACCCCGCTGCGACTCTAACTCGCGGCGGGTCGACTCAGACGGCGACGAGCGTGGGGAACCCATGGTTCCCCCACGAGCCCCCTCCTTCTTCTAGCGTGGGGGAACCCATGGTTCCCCCACGGGCCCCCTCCTTCTTCGCTGTGCACGGTCGGGCGCGCTTCGCCTCCCGCCCGAATGAATCGGGCTCCGGCGGCAGACGGGGTCGGCATGGGTCGCTCGTTCGAGCCAGGTGACGCGGCGACGGGATGCTTCGCGGCTCTACGCAGCGACGGATGCTTCGAGGTGCTGGTGCGACGGGCAGTAGTCCCGCTCGGGCAGCGGCGTGCGCTGGCACGGCTTGCCCTTGCGAGTTGTCGCGCGGCAGCGCGAGACGCCGCCGTCGAGCGCGCCCGACTCGACCTGCTCTTCGATGAATCCCACTGCCGCCGAGATGCCCTCGCGCACTGCCCAGGCGACCTGCGCCTGCGCGGTGATGGGGAAGTAGCGGCGAATGTCCTGGAAAAGCGCCCGGTCCGGCTTGGCGAAGTAGAGCGGGTCCCGGGCCAGCCGCTCGACTGTGTCCTGGCACGCCTCGAGCACCTCGCGGCGGAAGCGAATCCTGGTGCGAGGATCGACGTAGGGGTCGACGAGGTCCTCGATCGAGCGATAGATCGCCCGCGAGTACTGATACATACAGCT
Organism: uncultured Chitinophagaceae bacterium; assembly: GCA_963728145.1. Taxonomy (GTDB): domain Bacteria; phylum Bacteroidota; class Bacteroidia; order Chitinophagales; family Chitinophagaceae; genus CAVSJA01. Next base: position 349,804 of record CAVSJA010000003.1, read on the forward strand.
CTGGAGCAGGATCGCCCCGTCGTCGAGGGGCTCCACCTCCGAGTTGGGCAAAACTGCCGAAGTTTCCACCGTTTGGCCTGCCTCCCGGTGCGCTGGCTGCCTCCGTCGGCGGTGAGTCTAACGATTTCGGAGCGTGTTACAAAGTCGGGGCCGAAATTGTCGCAGCAGGCAACGCCGCTCCGCTGTCAGTCGGCCACTTCGCGAGGGTAAGCGTCGCGGTAGCCCCGGTCGTGAGCGACGCGGCTGGCCCGTTCCGCGGCGGCCTGCGTGCGGTGGACGCCGGTGAAGACGACGAAGTAGTCCGGGTGGAACGACGAGAATTCGTTGGCGTCGAGGATCCCCACCTCGGCGATTCCCGCCTCCGTTGCGGCCTTTGCCCGCCCGATCGCGGCCTCGCGTCCGGCGAGCTTGGGCAGGGAGGCGAGCACGACGGTCCAGCCGTCCTGGCCGGCGGGCCACTCGACCAGGCCGCCGCGTCTTGCCGGTGCGGGCGGGGGCGCCGCGGCGGCCGGCGGCGGGTCGGCCGGCGCCGGCTGGGGGATGGGCAGGACGACGTCGTCGACGGGCGGGCTCGCCTGGGGCAGCGTGGCGACGAGCGTCGGCTCCCCGCCGTCACCCTCGTCAGCGAGGCGGAACGCGACGGCGGCCGTGGCGACCATCGCCGCGACCACGAGCGCGCCGAGCGCCGGCCAGATCCAGTCCATCGCGTACCAGGACGCGTGCCCGCGCCAGACCTCCACGGCCTCGCGCGGTGCATGTGCGCGCCCTAGCCGGGCGCCGCACTCGAGGCAGTACGCCTGCGTGGCGCGGACGGGCGAGCCGCAAGACGGGCAGTCGCGCGTCGGTGTCGCGTGCGGTGGCTCCTGGGCGGCGGCGCTCGCCATCACGCGGTGGCCGACGGCGGCGCGGTGCCGTCGAGGAGCGGCCGGCCGCAGCTCCCGCAGAACCGGGCGCCCCAGAAGAGCGGTGCTCCGCACGTGCAGCGCGCGGCCGCCGGCCGGTAGGCGCCGAGCAGGACCTCGACCTCCTGGAGGCGTTCCTCGATCGCCGACACCTCGGCGCAGAGCTCGGAGAGGAGGCTCTCGCGGAAGTCGTCCTGGCGGTACATCTCGAGCACGACACCGCCCAGGTCGCGGAGGCGGTCCTCGCGGGCTCCGAGCAGCGTGCGGCGCTCGCGCCGCAGCTCGCCCGGCGGCGGGGCGGCCCGGCGCGCGGCGCGGGGCAGCGGCGCGGGGCGCTCGCCGGAGGCCGCGGCGTCGTCGGAACCGTGCTGGCGTCGAAAGCGCAGCGGGAGGCGCGCCACGGCGGCCAGCGTAACAGCGGCGGCGGCCGCCGCCGGGCGCGGCGCCCGGCGTGCAGGCGATCGCCGGCTCCGGGTCGTCTAGCCGGCGCCGCCGAGGTCGAGCACGACCAGCCGTTCCTCGGTCATCTCGCGCACCGCGTATGGCGGCCCCTCGCGCGTGTTGCCGGAGTCCTTGACGCCGCCGTAGGGCATCTGGTCGGCGCGGAAGGTGGGCGCCTCGTTCACCGTCACGCCGCCGAACTCGAGCTCGCGGGCGGCGCGGAGGGCCGTGCGCACGCCTGCTGTGAAGATCCCGGCCTGCAGCCCGTAGCGCGTGCCGTTGGCGCGGGCGATCGCTTCCTCGTGCGAGTCGACCGCGTCGACCGTGCACACGGGCCCGAACACCTCCTCGCAGGCCACCTTCGCGTCGGGCGGGGCAGCGGCGATCACGGTGGGGCGGATGAGACGGCCGTCGCCCTCCCCGCCAGTGAGCACCCCGGCGCCGGCCCTGCGCGCCTCGTCGATCCAGGCCAGGATGCGGTCGCGGGCACCGTCGTCGATGACTGGTCCGACGTCGGTCTCCTCGTCGGCGGGGTCGCCTACACGGAGCGCCTCGACGCGCGGCAGGAAGCGCTCGAGGAACCCGTCGTACGCGCTGCGGGCGACGTAGATGCGCTGGACCGAGATGCAGCTCTGGCCGGCGAAGGAGAACGCGTTGGCGGCGAGCTTCTCGGCGGCCTCGTGGAGGTCGGCGTCCGCGTCGACGATCGCCGGAGTCGCGTTGCCGAGCTCCAGCGTGACCTTCTTGCGCGCGGCGCGCTCGCGGAGCTTCCAGCCCACCTCGCTCGAGCCGGTGAAGGTGATCAGGCGCACGCGCTCGTCCTCGACCAGAACGTCGCCGATCTCTGCGGACGGGCCGGCGACCACGCTGAGCCAGCCGGGCGGCAGTCCCGCTTCGGTCGCGAGCTCGGCGAGCAGGAGCGCGGAGAGCGGGGTCTGGGACGCCGGTTTGAGCACGACCGGGCAGCCGGCCGCGAGAGCGGACGCGATCTTGTGCGCGACGAGGTTGAGCGGGAAGTTGAACGGCGAGATCGCACCGACGACGCCCACGGGGAGACGCAGGGTGAACGCGAGCTTGCCCACGCCGGCCTCCGAGGCGTCCATGGGCACCATCTCCCCGGCGAGCTTGCGCGCCTCGACGGCGGCCGCCGTGTAGGTGGACACCGCCCGTGCGGCCTCCACCCGCGCCGCCTTCATCGGCTTGCCGGCCTCGGCGCAGATCGTGCGCGCGGCGTCGTCGCTGCGCCGCGCGAGCTCGTCGGCGACGCGCGTGAGGACGGCTGCGCGCTCGTGGGCCGGGAGTGGTTCGGCGAGCGCCCGTCCGGCCGCGTCGAGAGCGGCGCGCGTCTCGGCCGCGCCGGCGCGCGCGACGCGCGCGACGACGTCTCCCGAGTACGGCGAGCGCACCTCGAGCCAGTCACCTGTCTCGATCTGATTCACCGCCCACGAGCAGGCGGTGCTCCGCGGCGGTCGCGGTCACGCCGCTCATAGCGCCGAGGGGGCGAGTCGCTCGGCGAGCGTCTCGAGCACCTTGGCGGCGATCACGGGCCGCTCCTCGAGCATGCGGCGGAACGCCCCGGTCGGTGAGCACCAGCGCCCGTACGGCGCGGGTCGCCGTGACGGTCGCCGTGCGCGGCGACTTCGTGAGCAACGCGACTCTCGCCCACGCAGTCGCCGGGCCGAGCGTGCGCAGCTTGCGCCCGCGCCGCCGCACATCGGCCTCGCCGTCGACGATGACCATGAACGCGGCCCGTGTCGCCCTCCCGCGTGAGCTCCGTGCCCTCAGGCAGATCGATCTCGTCGGCCACGTGCGCGATCGCCTCCGCTTCCTTGCGGCTGGTGCGGTTGAACAGCGGGACGCCCCGGATCAGGTCGACCTTCGCGTCCTTGCGCAGCCGCACGCGGGAGTCGACGCCGCTCGGCGGACCGTCGGATCTACACTCGACGTGTGGGCAGCTGCGCATCCGACGCCGTCATCGTCGATGCTGTGCGCAGCCCCATCGGCCGTCGGAACGGCGCTCTCGCGGGTCTGCGGCCGGACGAGCTCGCCGGGCAGGTGCTGAACGGGCTCGCGAGCCGCCTCGACCTCGACCCGGCCGAGATCGAGGACGTGCAGCTGGGCTGCGTCACCCAGATCGGCGAGCAGGGCTGGAACGTCGGTCGGATGGCGCCGCTGGTCGCAGGCTGGCCGGTCACGGTTGCAGGCACGAGCGTCGACCGCAGTGCGGCTCGTCCATGCAGGGCGCCTTCAACGCCGCCGCGGCGGTCTGGTCGGCCAGCTCGACCTCGTCGTCGCGGCCGGCGTGGAGTCGATGTCGCGCGTGCCGATGGGCTCGGACGGCGGCGACCTCTCGGCGCCGCTGCTCGAGCCGCTTGGAGATCGTCCCGCAGGGCGTCTCGGCGGAGCTGATCGCCGAGCGGTGGGGCCTGACGCGCGAGGCGCTCGACGCCTTCTCGCTGCGGTCGCACGAGCGCGCCCTCGGGCGATCGCCGAGGCCGTTTCGCGACGCGAGGTGGTGCCCGTGGAGCTTCCCGAGCGGCCGAGCCGCCGCAGCGGGGCGTGGTCCGGCGCCGGACGGTACGCCCGGCGCGACGGCGCTGGCGCCGCGTGAGCCTCGTGACGACCGACGAGACGCCCCGCCGCGACACCTCCGCGGAGGCGGCTCGCCGCGCTCGCGCCGGCTTTCGTCCCGGGCGGGAAGGTGACGGCGGGGAACTCGAGTCAGATCTGTGACGGCGCGGCGGCGCTGCTCGTCGCGAGCGGGGCCGCCTGCACCCGTCTGGGCCTCGAGCCGCGCGCGCGCTTCGTGGCGTTCGGTCTCGCGGGCGTCGATCCGCGGCTGATGCTGCACGGCAACCCGGAGGCGTGCCGCCGAGCGCTCGAGCGCGCCGGCCTCGGCTGGGACGACGTCGGGGTCGTGGAGATCAACGAGGCGTTCGCGTCCGTCGTCCTGCAGGCGGTCCACGACTGGGGCTCGAGGAGCGCTGGGCAGACGTGAACCCGAACGGCGGCGGCATCTCGCTCGGCCATCCGCTCGGCGCCACCGGCATGCGCATGGCGGCGACGCTGATCGGCGAGCTGGAGCGCCGCGGCGAGCGCTACGGCGTCGCGTCGATGTGCATCGGCTTCGGCCAGGCGATCGCAGCGGTGATCGAGCGCCTGTAGCGGCTGTCGGGCGCCTGCGCGGAGTCGTCACGAAATCGGCGCACCTCGGTCACGAGAACCTCGATAGCGTGCCTGTTAGGGGAACCTGGGGTTCCCCCGGGGCGCGCGTGCTCGAAGTTGGGGCGACGGCCGGGTGACGGTGGGGTGGGGCGGGCTACAGCGACGGCGGTAGGATCGCGCGCCGTGTCGCGGGAGATCCGGAAGCTGGGCGTCGTCGGCCTCGGAACGATGGGCGCCGGAATCGGCCAGGTCGCGGCGGAGGCCGGGTTCGAGGTCGTCGGCCGCGAGGTGACCGACGAGCTCGGTCAGCGCGCCCGCGACCGCATCGTGCACTTCGTCGGGCGCAAGGCGGAGAAGGGGCAGATCAGCGCCGACGAGCGCGACGAGAGGGTGGCCAGGCTGCGCACGACGACCGACCTCCGGGAGCTCGCCGGCTGTGACGTCGTGGTCGAGGCGATCGTCGAGGAGCTCGAGCCCAAGCAGCAGCTCTTCGCCGAGCTCGAGGGCATCTGCCGTCCGGACGCGATCTTCGCCACGAACACGTCGGCGCTCTCCGTCACCGAGATCGCGGCGGCCACCGACCACCCCGAGCGCGTCGTGGGCATGCACTTCTTCAACCCCGCTCCGCTGCTCCCGCTCGTCGAGGTCGTGCGCGCCGAGCTGACGGCCGACGACGTGTTCGCCGCCGCCGTGTCGCTCGCGGAGCGCCTGGGCAAGACGCCGGTGCGCTGCCACGACACGCCGGGCTTCGTGGTCAACCGTGTGCTCATCCCGCTTCTCAACGACTGCATCCGGATCCTCGACGAGGCTCGCGTCACGCCCGGCGACCTGGACACGGCGATGAAGGGCGGCGCCGGCTGGCCGATGGGGCCGTGTGAGCTCGTCGACCTCGTGGGACTCGACGTGCACGTGCATGCCGCCGAGGCGCTCTACGCGAAGCTGCGCGAGCCGCGCATGGCGCCGCCGCCACGGCTCGTCGCCATGGCCAACGCCGGGCTGCTCGGGCGCAAGTCGGGCCGAGGCTTCTACACGTACGCGGAGTAGGCCGGCGGCGCTGCCGCCACTCGGCGCGCCACGGCGTCGAAGGCGGGGTGACGCATCGAGGCGTCGGCCCAGATCGCAGCCGCCTCCGTCTCGGAGAGCAGGCGTAGCGAGACGGCCCGCCTCGTCGCCGCCGACGCGTGCTCGACGAGGATCGCGGCGTCGGCCCGGGCCGAGCAGCCGGCCTCGAGCGCACGCGAGACCTCCTCGAGCTTCGCTGCGAGGAGCCGCTCGGTGCGCTCGCGCCGCGCCTGCCGGGTCATGCCGAACAGGGTTGCAGCCGCGTCGGACGTTCCCGTCAGCCGCCCTCGAAGAGGCGCGCGAGCCCCGGAAACGCTCGCGCGTCGGCGAGCACGAGCAGTTCGTCGCCCGGCGCGATCACGTGGGAGCCGCGCGCCTGCCTCGCCTGGCCGTCGCGGACGACGAGGCTGATCCACGCGTGCTCGCTGAGCGGCAGGTTGCGGATCTGGTGGCCGACGGCCCGCGCGCCGTCCGTGACGACGTAGCGGCGCAGATCGCGCGGCTCGTTGCGGAGTCGGATGGACACGTCCCACGGCTCCGGCTCGACGTTCCGCATCGGCACGCCCAGGCGCCGGGCGAGCCAGATCAGGGCGAAGGCGCCGAACACCGCGACCATGATCAGCGCCGCGGCGGTGATCACCCGCGCGGTCCGCGCCAGCCCCTCGGTCACGGCGCGCGCCGTGCTGCGGCCGTTGGAGAGGAACTCCTCGCGCACGCGGCTGAGCAGGAACACCTCGTAGTCCATCGAGAGCCCGAACAGGATCGCGAACATGATCACGGGGATGAACGGCGGCACCGGCGTCGGCGTGTCGATCCCGACGAGCTGCCCGGCCCAGCCGCCCTCGGCGAGGTAGGCGACGACGCCGTAGGCGGCGCCGATCGACAGCAGGTTCATGACGCCGGCCTTGAGCGCCACCGTCACCGAGCGGAACGTGACGGTGAGCAGCATGATCGAGAGGATCACGACGCCGCCGATGAACAGCGGCAGGCGGTCCTGGGTGACGTCGCCCTGGTCGACGAACGACGCGGTGGTGCCGCCGACGCTGATCGGGCAGCCCCGCGCTCGGGCAGGACGTCGGCGCGCAGGCGGCGGATCAGGTCGCCGGTCGTCGGTCGACTGCGGTGAGGTGGTGGGCGTCGCCATCAGCACGGCGGTGTCGCCGGCGGGGTTGATCGTGGGCTTGCCGACGGCGGCGATCCCGGGCTCCTCGCGCAGGCGGCTCGCCAGCGCGTCGAGCTCGGCGCGGTCGTCGGACCCGCGCAGCTCGGCCGCCAGCAGCAGCGGGCCGTTGGCGCCGGCGCCGAAGCCCTTGGACACGAGGTCGTAGGCCTGGCGGGTGGTGGTCGCCGCGCGGTCGTTGCCGGCGTCGGGGAAGCCGAGGCGCAGGCCCGAGGAACGGCGTCGCCAGCACGAGCAGCACCGCGGCGGCCGCGAGCGCGGCGACGCCACGGGCGGCGCTGCACGCCGCGGCTCCAGCGCGCGGCCGGGCGTCGTGTCGGGGTCGGCGTCCGCGGCGCGGTCGGTGCCCGGGATCCGCAGCCGGTCGACCTGGCGCCCGGCGAAGCCGAGCAGCGCCGGCAGCAGCGTCACCGACGCGGCCATCGTCACGAGCACGGCGAAGCTCGCCGACAGCGCGACGCCCTGCAGGTAGCTGAGGCCCATCAGGAACAGGCCGAGCAGCGAGATCACGACGGTCGTGCCGGCGATCAGCACGGAGTGCCCGGCGGTCGTGACCGCCTCGACGACCGCGGCGCGCGGCTCGAGCCCGGTCGCCAGCGCGGCGCGGTGGCGCGTGAGGATCAGCAGCGCGTAGTCGATGCCGACGCCGAGGCCGATCATGCTCGCGACCGCGGTCGACCAGTCGGGCACGTCCATGACCGCGGCGAGCAGGCCGACCGCGCGCCGAGGAGATGCCGAGGCCGAACAGCGCGGTCACGATCGGCAGGCCGGCGGCCACGAGCGTCCCGAAGGTGAGGACCAGCACGAGCGCGGCGATCATCAGGCCGACCGCCTCGGAGGACAGCTCGCTCTCCTGGCGCGGAGGTGATGACCTGGCCGCCCATCTCGACGCGCAGCCCGTCCTGGCTGGCGGCCTGGCCGAGCGAGATCAGGCTCTCGCCGGTGGTGACCGGCACGCTGTCGGGCCGCTCGTGAGCGACAGCCGCGAGACGGCGATCGTCCCGTCGCGCGAGACCTCGGGGGCGCGGCGTCGCCGATGCCCTCGAGGCGCGTGGCGGCGGTCAGCAGCGCGCCGGTGCGCTCGCTGCACCGCGGCGCTCTTCACGCCGTCCTTCGCCTCCCAGACGACGTCGACGGTGTCCGACGAGCGCGCGGGGAAGCGCTCGGTGAGCAGGTCGCCGGCGCGCTGGGACTCGGAGCCCGGCGTCGCGTAGTCGGCGGAGAACTCGCCCGCGAGCGCGCCGGAGGCGGCGAAGGCGGCGACCAGCGCCACGATCCAGGCCAGCAGCACGAGCCGCCGGCGGCGGAACGCGAGGTCGGCGAGGCGGCCGAGCCGGCCGGGGCGCTGCGGTGTGTGCTGTACGTCACTCACGTTTACCTCGCAAACGTTGCATCGGAAACTCTTGACGCGGCAAGAGTGGCAGCCCAGAGTTGACTTGTCAACCGTTGCAGATACAATTCTTCACGACATGGGGATTCACGGAGAGAAGAAGCCGTTCCTCGCCTGGTACGCGATGCTGCAGGCCAACACCCGCCTCACCGAGCGCATCAACGCCGAGCTCGAGGCCGAGGCCGGAATGCCGCTGTCGTGGTTCGAGGTGCTCGCGAAGCTCAGCTGGGCGCCCGAGGCGTGCGCGCGCATGGGCGCGCTGGCCGACGACCTGCTGCTCTCCCGCGGCGGCACGACGCGCCTGATCGCGCGCATGGAGGAGGCCGGGCTCGTCCGCCGCGAGGTCCCGCGCGCACGACCGCCGGGCCACCTACGCGCACGTCACCGACAAGGGCCGCGAGGCGCTCGAGCGCGCGGCGCCGATCCACATGGCCAAGGTCGACGAGTACTTCCACGCAGCACCTCACCGACGAGGAGATCGAGGTGCTCGACGCGCGCGATGGGCAAGGTCCTGCGCGGGCTCGGCGCCGAGGACGACTGGCTGCTGGCGGACCTCGAAGCCGCCGCCTCGCAGTAGGCTGCCGCCCGTCATGGCAGAGGAGGCAGTGCTCACCGAGGCCGACGGCGGCGTGCTCCTGATCACGCTCAACCGTCCCGACGCGCGCAACGCGGTCAACGCCGCGCTGGCCGCCGGCGTCGGCGGCCGCGCTCGACGCGCCTCGACGCCGACGACGACCTGCAGGTCGGCGATCCTCACCGGCGCCGGCAAGGGCTTCTGCGCCGGCATGGACCTGAAGGCCTTCGTCCAGGGCGAGAGCCCGCACGTCGAGGGCCGCGGCTTCGCGGGCATCGTCCAGGGCGCCGCCGCGCAAGCCGATCATCGCCGCGATCGAGGGCTTCGCCGTCGCCGGCGGGCTCGAGGTCGCGCTCGCCTGCGACCTGATCGTCGCCGCGCGCGGCGCCAAGCTCGGCATCCCCGAGGCCAAGCGCTCGCTCGTCGCCGCCGGCGGCGCGCTGCTGCGGCTGCCGCAGCGGATGCCCTACCACCTGGCGATGGAGATGGCGCTCACCGGCGACCCGATCACCGCCGAGCGCGGCGCCGAGGTCGGCCTCGTCAACCGCCTGGCCGAGCCGGGCGAGGCGGTCGCGGTCGCGCGCGAGCTCGCCGCCGCGATCGCCGCCAACGGCCCGCTCGCGCTCGACGCCGCGCAAGCGCATCCTCGTCGAGGCGCAGGGGACTGGAGCGAGGAGGAGGCCTGGCAGCGCCAGGGCGAGATCGCCGGCCCGGTCTTCGGCTCCGAGGACGCCCGCGAGGGCGCGACCGCGTTCGCCGAGAAGCGCGCCCCGGTCTGGAAGGGCCGCTAGGTCTCAGCTTCGCTCGCCCAGACCGTCGCCAGCAGGCGGCGGCCGGACGGGCGATCGCGGTGCTCGCAGAGGTAGATCCCCTGCCAGGTGCCGAGCGCGAGGCGGCCGTCGGCGATCGGCAGCGAGAGCGACGGGCCGAGCACCGAGGCCTTGATGTGGGCGGGCATGTCGTCGGGGCCCTCGTCGGTGTGGGTCCAGTACGGCGCGTCCTCGGGGACGGCCTCGTTGAAGTAGGACTCGAAGTCGCGCCGCACGTCGGGCGAGGCGTTCTCGTTCAGCGTCAGCGACGCCGAGGTGTGCTGCATGAAGAGGTGGAGCAGCCCGACCCGCAGCTCGCCGAGCTCGGGCAGCTCGCCGACCACCTCACGGGTGACGAGGTGGAAGCCGCGCCCGGGCGGGCGCAGCGAGATCTCGCGCTGGAGCCACACGGCCCCGGCACGCTACTTCGTCGGCGCTCGGGCAGCGCGGTCGTGAGCGCGGACTGGGCGGCGTCGACCGCGGTCTCCAGGCGCCGCAGCAGCGCCTTGGCCGAGCCGAGCTCGCCGGTCTCGGCGATCGCCTGGAGCTCGGCGGAGATCGCCTCCGTGCGGGCGGCGCCGAGCTGGCCGCTGGAGCCCTTGAGCGCGTGGGCGGCGCGGGCGACGCCGACGGCGTCCTGCTCGCGCAGCGCGTCGGCGACCTGCTTGAGCCCGCGCTGGGAGTCCTCGCGGAAGAGGCCGGCGAGGTCGCGGATGAGCTGGGAGTTCTGGTCGCCGCCGGTCTCGGCCGTGATCTGGCGCAGGACGCCGAGGTCGAGGTCGGTCTCCGTCGCTGCCGTCGGGCGCGCGCGCGGCCGGGCCGAGCCGCGAGCCGCCGCGCCAGCGCTCGATCGCGGCGGCCAGCGCCTCGCCGGTCACGGGCTTGGCGAGGTGGTCGTCCATCCCGGCCGCGAAGCAGGCCTCGCGCACGCTGTCGAGCGTGTCGGAGGTCATGGCGACGATCGCGGTGCGCGGGCCGTCGCCCTCGGCGCTGCGGATCGCCCGCGTCGCCTCGTAGCCGTCCATGATCGGCATGTGCAGGTCCATCAGCACGACCGCGTAGCGGTCGCGCGCGGTGGCGGCCGACGGCCTCGGCGCCGTTGCGGGCGACCTCGACGCGGTACGCCGCGCTTGCGCAGCATCTCGGCCGCGACGGTGCGGTTGACGGCGTTGTCGTCGACGACCAGCAGCGCGAGCGCGTCGCCGTCGGCGCCCGGCGCCGACGGGCGCCGGCGCGCGGCTCGCGTCGCGCGTCGGCGGCCGGCGACGAGGCCGAGGTCGGCGGTGAACCAGAAGGTGCTGCCGCGGCCGAGCGCGCTCGTCGACGCCGATCTCGCCGCCCATCAGCTCGACGAGCTCGCGGCAGATGCTGAGCCCGAGCCCGGTGCCGCCGTAGCGTGCGCGTCGTCGAGGCGTCGGCCTGGCTGAACGGCTCGAACAGCCGCTCGGCGCGCGCCGGGCTCGATGCCGATGCCGGTGTCGGCGACCTCGAAGCGCACGCGCTGGCCGGTCGCGCGTCGGCGTCGCCCTCGGTCACGCGCACGGTGATCTCGCCCTCGGCGGTGAACTTGACGGCGTTGCCGACGAGGTTGGTGAGGATCTGCTGCAGGCGGAAGCGGTCGCCGACGACCTGCACGCGGCACGTCGCCGCTCGATGAAGGCGCGCAGCTCGAGGCCCTTGCGCGCGGGCGTTCTCGGCGCAGCAGTCGACGGCGGCGTCGACGACCTCGGCAGAGCGCGAACTCGGCGTGCTCGAGCTCGAGCTTGCCGGCCTCGATCTTGGAGAGGTCGAGGATGTCGTTGATGATCGGCAGCAGCGCCTCGCCGGAGCTGCGCACCATCGTCGGCGTAGCCGCGCTGCTCGTCGGTCGAGGTCGGTGTCGAGCAGCAGCTCGGCCATCCCGATCACGCCGTTCATCGGCGTGCGGATCTCGTGGCTCATGTTGGCGAGGAACTGGCGACTTCAGCTCGGTCGCCTCGAGCGCCTCGTCGCGGGCGGCGGCGAGCTCGACGACGGCGCGGCGGCGCTGGATGAAGAGGCCGATCGGGGTGCCGAAG
>CAVSJA010000004.1:0-216247 GCA_963728145.1 uncultured Chitinophagaceae bacterium
GGAGCTACCTGTTTGTAGCAATCGCGTTTTTTATTAACCCCATTTCATTGCCCCGTAGGGGCTGCCTGTTAAACCGTTCGCAGCCATGCCGATTACGAATCCACCCACAAAATTCTTTTGGATTATTCGACCGATCGGTCTATATTTGGGCTGCAATGCTGACCAAATCTGAAAAGACCAAGCAAATGATAATTGAAAAGGCGGCTCCGCTTTTCAATACAAAAGGCTATGCTGGCACCACAATGAATGATATCATGAAGGTGACCGGCCTGGCAAAGGGCGGGCTTTATGGCAATTTCACCAACAAGGATGAGATCGCGGCATTGGCATTTGAATATTCTTATAATAAAGTCAAAACAGACTTATTATTCAAGATAAAACAGCAACCCGGCACCCTCGGAAAATTAAACGCAATAATTAATTTTTATAAAAATTATGCGGTACGCCCAACGATTGAAGGCGGCTGTCCCCTCATGAATACCGCTGTGGACGCAGATGATGCCTATCCCTTCCTGAAGAAAAGAGCGAAGCAGGCGCTGAATGACCTGTTGAATGGCTTGCAACAGATCCTGGAGAATGGAATTAAATTTGGTGAACTAAAGGATACGATCAATGCCCGCAAAGAGGCTGAAATCATCTTTGCACAGATTGAAGGAGGACTGATGATGGCAAAGGTTTCTGATGATGCGAAGCTTTTGTACAGTGTGATGGATAATCTGAAGCACTATATCGAGACCCACTTGAAGAAATAATCCCGCCTTATTGAATACTTCAAATAATGTGTCATCAAAGGATGACGCAATCGGTATTATTAATTTTTTTTCTAATATAAAAGACCGTACGGTCTATTTTATGCTATTTTTCATTATTTAAAATAAACTCACATGTCACGCATTAAACCTTTCCTATTCGCTGCGCTATTCGCCAGCATTACTGCATCTGCTCAACCATCTGCAAATTCAAATGTTCCGGATGGATTTAAAGCAGGAACCATCATAACCGCAGAGCATTCTTATCTGCAGGGTCATATTAAAGATAATATCAAAAAGAATTCTGAAGTATTGGTGATCACTCCTGATGGAATGATGAGAAAGTACAAGGCTTCGCAAGTTTCTGAAGTCACGATCGACAATACACAATTCATTGCTGATGGGAACGCATTTTATAAAGTAGTAAGTGAAGGTCCGAAAGTTAAGCTGTTGCAAAAAGCCAGCGCAGGTGGAGATAGGATTGAATACAATGGAGCCGAACCAATCATTATCAGTGGCGGAGTTGGAAACTTTGAGGATTATTTTATTCAAAACCATGGAGAGAAAAGACTTCAGCTTGCGAAGAAAAGAGAACTCAAAAAGTTTGCAGAACAGTGGGGAAAAGAATGTCCCGCAATTGCTGAGAAAGTGAAAGCCGGTGCTGTTGAACTATCGGAGATCGTGCAATTGGTAAATATTTATAATTCATGTGGTCAATAATTTTTCAAAGATGAAAACCATTGAAGCAAAATCATCCTATATCGTGCGGTTCAATGATTGTGATCCGCTGGCGCACCTGAACAATTCAAAGTATCTGGATTACATGCTCAATGCCCGCGAAGATCATTTGCGTGATGTATGGAACCTGGAATTACTGGATTACCACAAGCAAGGATTTAGTTGGGTAGTAAGCAATCATGAAATTCAATACCTGCGTCCCGCCTTATACAATGAGAAAATTTCCATTCATTCAAGTTTGATCGAATTGGGTGATTCCTATGTGACCGTTGAAATGCGGATGATGGATGAACATTCAAAGAGCTTGAAGGCATTGATGTGGACGAAATTCACTTGTGTAAATGTTAAGACTGGAAAGCGCCAATCGCATCCGGAAGAGTTTATGGAGCTGGCCAGGGATCTGGTGAACAGCGAAGTGAATCTGTCCGCGGGATTGAAGGCGAGACTTGGGGATTTTTTGGGGGAGAAGGTTGGATGAGAAGGTTGACAAGGTTGACAAGGTTGACAGGGTTGACAGGGTTGACAAGATTAACGTATTGTTGATGGGTCGCAGGTGGCAAATAGCCACGGAGTACATGGGAGCACGGAATTCTTTTCCGTGTCTCCGTGTCCTCCGTGGCTATGTTTTTTTGCTAGGAGGCAAGTGTAGACAATTTCGAAATATTGTACATTTGGTCACTCCGCCTTTTAAGACTATCCGTCAATTCCTTCAAACCTTAAACCCTCCGGTATGAATAAACCTATACTATTATTTGCGACAGCTTTATCATTTACGTTTATTTCATGCATTCAGCCGAAAAATAAATCAGATGTGAAATCAACAACAACTGAAACGCAAGCAGCAACTACCCAAACTCCTGAAGCTTCCGGACAGCCACCAGTGTTAGTAAATGGAGTGGCATTAACTGCTCAACAACTACAGGTCTTTCAAAAAACTTATGGAATCATCCCCAAGCCTGGCGACTATTGGTATGATCGGGTAAGCGGACTATATGGTATGATGGGTTATCCTGCATTGGGCTTTTTGTATGCAGGTCATGATTTTGCTCCATTGGCATCTAATGTTTCGAATGGTAATACCGGTGTTTTCATTAATGGAAGACAATTGCCCCAATCCGAATGGTTATTATTGAGTCAGATTATTGGAGCTTATGTACAACAAGGAAGGTATTGGCTCAATAGCCAGGGTTTCGCCGGATATGAAGGAAATCCTAATCCAACCTTGAATTTATTCTTACTTGCTCAACAAAATAATTTCCAGGGAGGAAATAGTAATAATGGAGATAATTTCTGGAGTTCGCGATTCAGTGCAGGTAACTCAAGTGGAAATTCTGGATATGTGAGTGTGCCCGGGTATGGGCCGGTGGGGTACGGGGATTGAGGGAAGGTTGACAGGGTTGACAAGGTTGTTCCCGCTTTCGCGGGAATGACGGGTTGACAGGGTTGGTGGTTATAACATAGAAACTATTTTTTCTGAAATCTTTTTGAATTCTGCTTCAGAGGATTTGCTTGTTACCTTATTTAATTTCATTCGAATCATCTTTGCGCCTTTCCTTGCAAGTACGAAATAAAAGTTTGTGTTATCAGTATGGTAATAGGCTTCATCGCCTACTCCTTTCCAAATCTGAAACCCCTCGTGAGTTTGATTACCGGTTTTTATTTCATTATAAACTCGCTTCGCTGCAGAATCATACTTATATTCCTCATACATAAAATATAAATTCACCTCCCTGCCGCTTTTCGGATCTTTTGCATCAGCCCTGTAAGCGGTCTTATAGAATCTTAAGATTGTCTTTGGTTTCCGTTATGCTTTCCGTTTTCTTGCCCGATTCGCCGAATATTTTTTCCGCGTCTTTCAATGAAAGAAGATCCTCATCACTTTTCGTATTAACTGATTGACTATAACCAACCAAACTAGTCAGCAGCAAGGCAGCGATTATGCTTTTCATACACAAAGTTTTGGAATGAAATAAATTCTCAATGAAGGTAAGACTTTGCTATGGGTAGCGCTCTTGCACTTGACCAAATTCATATGAGCCTTGACGAACGGGACTCACAGCGGTTTGGGTTGATTGGTTAATTGGTTGATTAGTTGATTGGGAGGAAATCGCAAGTCTAACCTAGTCAACCGTCATTCCCGCGAAGGCGGGAACAACCAATTAACCAATCAACCTCACGAAGCTTCGGGACAACCAATCAACTGCCCCAAAAATGCTACCTTTTGCCAAAGTAAAACAGAAAACCATGCTTACTCCCATGTTAACCGTAAAAAACGGGGATGCTGCGCTTAGCTATTATGAAAAGGCATTGGGTGCAACGATCGTTGAGCGGATCGACGATCCGGATGGAAAATTGATGATTGCTATTCTATCCATCAACGGTTCAAATTTTTTCGTTTCTGAAGAAGTGCTGGAAAATCAAAACCTCAGTCCTGAATCGCTTTCTGGAAATACAACAGTTCGATTGGAACTGGAAGTTGCGGATCCAGATGGCTTTGCGAAGAATGCGATTGCTGGAGGTGCTAAGGAAATGTTTCCTGTTCAGGATCGTGAATATGGCCGTCGCGACGGACGTATCGTTGATCCTTTCGGGCATCAGTGGGTGATGGGCAGGGGTTTGGAGTGATTATTTTTTGCATTTAAAGTCCAGCCAAAGTTTGTTCAGATTAATCCAGTTGTTATGTGTAGTTGGTTTCGGGGATAGTTGATAGAATACTACCGTTTTATTTTCTTCCGTGCAACGCCTGAGATGTACAACAGCATTTAGTGTGAGTGGTTTCTGCGTCATATAATCGACCATTTCAATCGTTCCGCTAAACGATTTCAAGTCGCCCTTTGCAGTTTTGGTTTCTTTAAAACTTGTTTTTACCGGTATTCGTTTTTCGGCGGGAACATTGTTAGCTACAGCTAGTCCCGCATAGTAAGCCTTTAAGTTGGATTCAATGATTGCAGCATCAAAATTTGGCGTACCATCCAGCCACCACAAAAAGGCATAGGTCCAGTATTCATCACTCTTCGCATTTGCCCAACCGGGAGTAAAACGAATATCTTCAACGCCTTTGTAATTTATAGATGGAGCGAAGCTGATGGGAACAAGAAATCGTTCGAATGTAAAACCTTCCGGAATGGAAAGATGATAAGGAGCTTCCCATTTGTGGCCGTCAAATTCTTGTTTATTTACTTCCTGTGCTGATAATCTTAAGAAAGCAACACTTAGTATGATTGCTATGAAGTACTTCATCCTACGAATTTATCCAAATTAGTTCGAGCTTATTTGAAAACTATGAGTCTTTTATAACCCGATTCTTAATGTAATCGTTGGCTGTGCCGGAATTGCGTAATTGCCAGCCACAGGCAATTGAATGCGCTGATGACCCATTGAAATTGATGCTGCTTTCTTTCTGTGGATCTTTGCATCAATAAAGTAGGGTACACTGACCAGCATTATTACTCCTCCGGCCAGGCCAATAAGCGGTCCAATCAAATCTTTTGAGTCCAGGTAACCATTTGGACTAACGAGGTCCGCACTTGTTATGTAGAGTCCAGCAATGGCAACGGTTGCTCCGGTCCCTAGCAAAATCCAGGCGGTGTTTCTATTTTTTTTACTCTTAGCTAAATAGTAATCCTTTGTCAGGGCCGAATCTTTTAATCTTTGACTATAGGAATCTATAGCCAGGAAAAACAAACTGAGAGTAAGCAGTATATTCTTCATAACTCTATTTTTTAGTATAAAGCTTTGAAGTAATCAGTGTTACAAATTTTTTCGGGCTTAACAAAAAGTTAGGATAATTCCTACTTCTTTAAAGATCTATTCCTTTGAGGAGACCTGATATAACCCGTTGATTTTTCGTGTGGTTATTGAAGTGAGGAAGTATTTATCGGCATTTTATAACCCGATCCTTAGCGTAATCGTTGGTTGTGCATGAGTTGCGTTGTTGCCGGTTACCGGTAATTTTATGCGTTGATGACCCATGGTAATACTTGCTGCTTTTTTCTTGTTTCTTTCTGCATCTGTAAAATACGATATGCTAAGCGCCATCATGACGACCCCGCCCAGGGTGACGATTACGCCACCCGCAGTTATTTCTTTTACATCGTCCTGGCTTGTCCACGAGTCATGGATCGCGTATACACCACCCGCAGTTAGAGCAGCACCTCCGCCAAGCAAAAGCCAGGCGATGGTTTTCTTTTCCTTACTCTTTTCCATATAGTAGTCCTTTGTATGGGTTGAATCCTTGAGTTGCTGGCTGAACAATTGTGCTGCCAGGAAAAATAATGCAAAAAGAAGCAGAATTTTTTTCATGCTTTCATTTTAGATTGTACATAAAATTCAAAGTTAAATAGCTTCGTTTCGAACAAAGAACATGCGGTATCTAAAGAGATATTTTGAAAGAAAGACAGTGTCACCTGGGGTAATGATGCTCAGCGAAGAAAAAATCCTCTTTTCAGAATTACTTGTTCTTCAAAAGTTGTAGAACCTTATCAAGGTTCCCTTTAATTATATAAGTTTTGAGCCTCAGGCTTTGTTTCTCACCAGGTTTTAATGAAACAGAAGGATCCGCGTGTTGACAGGTTCTTTCTGGATTTGTCCATAAGTTTCCTGTTTCACTTGTGTAAGTTGCCACGACCCATTTTTTATCGTGAGATAAAGTGACAATTAAAGGTTGATCAACTTTTCGGGACTTGTAGTATCTCGTTATTCCATCCTCAGCTTTTTCCATTCGTTTTTCAGGAACTGGCCAGGTATAAGAAACGAGGTAGCGACAAGGCAACCATTTCCCCAGTCCCATGGTAAGTCGTTGCGGCGTTTCGGATGCCAGCAATTCGAAACCATTGGAATGATGGACATAGGTTCTCTCCAACAACGTATCTGAAAAGACAGAATACAATTTCACGCAGGTTACGGCCTGGAAATGTTTGTAGGGTATTGTGGAATTATTGATGAATGTATAAATGAAGGACACGCCAATTGAATCCATTGTAGCACGGGCAGTCATTTTAATATTCCCATTCAAAGTAGTTTCATATGTCATTGCATTTCCTTCAATCTTCCACTCAGGAACTGTTCTTCGGTTTGAGTTTCCTCTGGTAACAAGATATAGGTGTTCAATGCGATTGGTCTTCTCATTCAAACCTGTAACGTGTTCTGGAAATTCGATTTCGATTCCCCGATTGGTAGTCGGCTGACCGGGTAGAAGAATCTTCAGTAGGGGAAAAGTTTTGTTGGTGACGATGAGTTTTATGCCGGATTGAGGTTGAGTAAGCGTCAATTGAGTCTGGGCAAATAATGAGTTTATAGAAAAAAGGAGATTGTAACACAATAACCAGTATTTGACTTTCCTAGACATTTCAACCTAATTATAGTGATCGTAAAATTAAGCGTTAGGTCTGGATCCCATATCCATCGGAGCAGTTTTAGGCTTCCTCCTGTTTGTTATTTGATTAACTGCTAAGATTGGTCCCTCCATGAATGACCATTTCTACATTGTTTGGCTGCCGGAGTTCTGGAAAGAACACCGCAGATCGGACATGTATTAAAGGTTACTGTTTCCGGATGTTCACTTAGTATTCTACTTGCTGTTCTGATCTCAAACGTTTCATAACCATCTTTTAAGAGGTTAAGAACTTCGGGATCGTCTGAAATCCAACCTTTTTTTATTAAATCTTCTTTTACTCTGACAAGTCTATTGGGGTCATTTGAAAAATTCATTTTGGTAAATGTGGAAGAATGAATCAACGCCCTTGATTCCGCGGATGTCAAAAGATAAGAAAAATATTGGATGATATATCTGGCTCTTTCCTGGTCCAAAGGAGAATTGAGTTGGTGCCTGGAATCATTAAGTAAACCCGGTTTGTTTTAATTTGTTTTCATATTGACGTCAATCCATTCTTCAATTCTGTTTTCGTCATCAAATTTGGCCAGTCTCTCCATCTTTTTGTCATTTTTAATTCCGTATCCTGCCCTATAAACCCAAACCATATCCTGGAGTGCTGCTTTGTGTTTTGCCCGGACGTTTTTTGAATAATTATTTTCCAAAACAAATCTTGCACAACCTGCCATATAAAGGATCATCATTCCCGGGTTCCTATTTTCAAAGTCCATAATTGCCGGAGTAATTTCGACATTGACTGTGGGGCTTCCGTTGATCCATGCAATAACGAAAGCCGAAACTTCCTTACGTTTATCTTCCTGTTCCTTGAGCGGTGTTTCTTTCAACCATATTGCCGCTTCGATAATATCTTTTTCGTACTTCGCATAATCGGCAATTGATTTTAACTCGTATCCTTTTGGAACTTCGAAGTCTTGAGCATTTAAGTTGATGGATAAGAACAAAAGCAAGGCAAGGCCTGCGGATTGTAGGATTCTCATGTTATGGCGTTTATCGTGAATTGGGATTTAAAAGTAGATTTTTTCTCTAACAAGTAGGAATAGGGGCAAAATTTAACAATGTAATAAGAGGATACCTGTACCAACTCGAAAGATGTTTTATCTTTCATTTAGCTATCCAACCAGAATTTTATCAAAGGGAGGGCTTTCTGATTGCTTTCGAAATATCGTCCATCCTCAATTTTATTAAAAATCTCAATTGCCAATAGTTTACTTAAATTATCGGCCCAAAAAAGTATATCGTTTCCATACATGGAAAGGACGGGATTTCCGGGAACATCGAGAAGCAGAAAACGATGACTGTAAATAGGAAAAATTCTGGATATACCCGAAACCTCAAGCTGTTCCTTAGTAATTGTATTTGCTGAATAAATCCATTCTATTCTTTCTTTAATTAACTCGAGGTCCTCGGGATATGAATAGAAGAGAGGATAATATGCGAATGGTGTGCCATCATTTCCGTAAATGTTAATTCCAGGTTTAGTCAACCCGTTCATTGTTTTGTAGAAATTCCGAAGGGCGTTTGGGAAAGGTAGTCCCAATGCTTTTTCAAAGTTGAGAATTTCTTCATCATGCAATCCAGGCCGCCATTTTGAATGCTGCATGATTTGATAACCATAGATGGAATTATTGGGGGTTGTTTCTTCCCAATATAATTCACTTACGGTTTTGAGTCCTTCAAAATATGAAAGGCTATCGTCGGGAAAGGGCAGACGGACGTAGTTGAATTCTTTATTTAAGAAGAATCTGATTAAGCCACCATTCATAAATCTAATCTACTCAAAAATGCTGTAACGGTTTTTCCTTCAATTAGTTTTACCAAAACTTCCACCATGGTTTGTCAGATTTAAGTATGTATACGGCATCAGGCGGTTTGTCCCAGTAATCAGATCTAAAGAATTCAAGCGTCTTCCCGTTGTAGTCAATCTTATATTTATTGCCGGCGAAATCCATAAGCTCAATGTACTTGTCATGCATTTTAAAAGGATTCCCTGCATCCAATCGGACAAGCATATCCGCAGTCCCATAACTCCAGAGGGTTTTTCCTGTCTTGTCAATTCGGGAAACAGACAACTCGCCATAGGTAATAATTGTATTCTGATATTCGTAAATGGAAAAGCAGGTTACAGTGTCTGCCTTTACCATCCAGTTTAGATCCAGATGAGGCAGTGAAAGACTGAAAACAATATTGGAGCATCTTGTAATCAAACTTTCTTCAAGGATAAATGCGTCATCGCCGTGTATTCCTGTTGCACCAGCGTGGCCCAATAAAATAGCACTTGAAATCGGTTTGTCTTTTTGAGATACAATTACAGCGTGTTTTGAACTGGAGCCATAATTGGCGTCTTGTTCGTATTGGTAAACCTTCTCATAGGTCGTTGGACTGTCCGGGCCTATAAGGAAAGAAGAGTCGTTAAATACTTCAATGCTCAGGTCATTATGCTGCAGTTGAATTTTCACTATACAAAATAATCAATCTGCGTATATATTGACATTAATCAAATAGAAATTTCGGGATACAAATAAGAACTACCTTATCCCAATTCTTCATTTCCCTAAACCAACTATTATGAGAAGGAAACTTCAATTCGCTATGCTCTTTGGAGTATTAGCAGTTCTTATTTCATCCTGTACTGCTAAAGAAGCAGAACCCGTTGATTTGGCTAAGACTAAAACAGAGATCCAGGCAATGGAGGATGCATATGCGGCAGCTGAAAAGGCAAAGGATGCGAATGCGGTAGCAGCCTATTATGCAGATGACGCCATAAGTTATAACCGTAATGAAGAACCTACTTCTGGAAAAGCAGCCATTAAAGATCGTATCGCAAAGCAATTGGCGGCTGATACGAGCGGCAATCAAAACGTCTACAAAGTTGTGGACCTCTTTGCCGATGGAGATATGCTGGTTGAAATCGGTTCCTGGACACAGGTGGACAATGCCGGTGCAGAGCGCAATAAGGGACATTATATGTCAGTTTTTCAAAAGCGTGATGGTAAATACCTGTGCGTACGTGACATGAATGTAAGCTCAAAATGAACTCAATAGGAATTGCAAATTAGAATTGAGTAATGAAAAGGAGTCTGCGAAATGCAGGCTCTTTTTATTTCTTCAACTCACGACTTTCGAGGAAATGATTTAGTAGGAATTCACATGCTTCCTTTTCTGAAAAGAAAGTTTTCCAGGAATACTTAACACCCCTTTCCTTAAAGTAAACTTCATACTCAGCAGTATAGTCTCCCATTTTAATTACTAATGCAGGTTTATTATCATCATTTGTTGAGCCGTATAACCCGTGGAGATAATAATTATCTGACGAGACTTCTAAGTCTTTTAGTTTGAGATGTAATTGTTCAATGGTCATTCTAGTTTGTTACAATTCATCAAATTGAAATTTTGATATATCTCTCCCCGTATCACAACTTAACAATGGGAATCCATTTTCGTCAACAACCATTTCCCACAATACTGAAGGAATATTTTCTCTTAGCGTTTTTGCGGTCAATTCTAGAGTGTTTATTAAAACTATATTGGTGTCTGGTCTTTCAATTGAATTCCACTGTTGAAGAAATATGTAATGTTTAAAATAAAAGAACCAGTCACCATAATAAGTCCAACTCAAGTTTGGGATCTCTGGTTTGGATAAAAGGATCAGATAAATAGGTCCAAACCGAATCTCTCCTGCATAAGATTGATAAAGTTTGAAATTGTTTAATTCGGCAAAAAGCTCAGGGTTATTATCGCTCAAGGAAAGTCAATTTTTGTTTTCATTAGCAAAACCTATACTCAATATCCCAACCCAAACCCAAACTTATACAACGGCTTCTCCGAATCATAAGGCAAATCTTCCTTCTGCTTCCTAACAGCATCCATAGACGAAGGTAATTCCATTGGAAGCTTACCGCTGGGTTTGTATTTGCCGAAGATGATATCGAGGACCACAGCATCACTTGCGCCATAGTTCGCAATTAGTCCTTTGGCTTTTGCACTTATCTCGGGTATTACTGCAGGACGATCAAGATAGATATCAACTATTGTAGGAACAGTATTAAGCAACTCCAGAATGCTGTCTTTTTGTTTTCCTTTAAAATCAAGATCCCCATGATGAAAGCCACGCGCAAGGGGATTTTGAGTTTCTATGGGTATCCACGGCGTTTTTAAGCGGATGATTGCGATATCCGCTTCTTCTGGTTTGTCTACAACAGTACCATATAGCGCAGCCACTTCTGGCTTTACATTTTTTACATAGATCTTTAAGTTCTTATTTGCCGGTAATGGCAGAATCTTTTTATCATTCTTTAATAATGTGATTGAACGACGTTGAGCTGCCTCGCCGGCCTTGATGAATTCTTCCTTACCTACAACTTTCGTAGCATTTGGTGCATCGATGAATGGATTGTCAAACAAACCCAATTGAAATTTTTGTCTCAATAATCTTCTTACAGATTCATTGACTCTTTCTTCACTGAGTTTGCCAGATTTAACCAAATTCACTACGTGCTCAGTACTGCTTTCTCCACCAAACTGATCACAACCTGCATTGATTACTTTCAATACCCGTTCTTCTTCGCTCAGTTTTTCGGCTCCCCATGCACGTGCGGGCCAGGTTACCGGACCCATTCTCGTGTCACTGATCAATCCCCAGTCTGTACAGACTATTCCATCAAATTTGTATTTGTTCCGTAATAAACCGGTGATGATATCCTTATTATATGCGAACCCAACATTCTCGCTCGTTTGATCCATCGGTACTCCATAATACGGCATAATGGCTGCAGTCTTCACTGAGAAAGCCGCTTCGAAGGGGATCAAATGATAATTGAAATTCTTTCCCGGATAGATCTGTCCCTTATGAAATTCGAAATGTGAATCCAATCCTTCCTTTCTGTGGACCTCCACCGGCGAAATGTTTGGTCATGGTGGCTACGCTGCTTGAATTAAGATCGAATCCCTGGTAGCCCATGATATAAGCCTTTACGAGCTTTGCAGACAGTTTCGCATCTTCTCCAAAAGTTCCGCTGATCCTTGGCCAGCGTGGTTCTGTTGCAAGATCAATACTCGGATGCAAGGCTTCACGTATTCCAACTGCTAAATACTCCTGTCTTGAAATATCTGCGAATTCACGCATCAATTTTTCATCACCTATCGCAGCGAATCCCAATTGCTCAGGCCATTGAGAAAACCCGGCCGCGGCCATTGCGAAAATATTTTCATTGAAGGCATTTCTTGGGTCTGAAGCAATGGTAACAGGTATTCCTAATCTTGTGCTGTCCTGCGCGAACTTTTGAATATTGTTATACCAAATTGCGAGTGATTCAATCTTTGGTATCGCCCATAGATTGAAATGATTCATCTTTTTCATTCTGATCAAATCATCTGCCGTTGAACCGAATCCCATACCGCCACGCCTCGATGGTTGATTGCCCAATGATCCATCATCATTGATCCTTGCGCCATTAATGAACATCAATCCAGCTTTCTCTTCAATCGTCATCTGCTTAATCAGGTCATCAATACGTTTTTCAAATGGCAGGGACATATCCTCATAGGGATCCATTTTACCATTCTTATTCAAATCACGAAATGCTTGCCGATGTGCGAAGGATAATAAAAAACCAGAGGCGATTATACCAGAAATGATCAACAGATCTCTTATAGTTCTAAGCATTGTAGGAATATTTGACTTGTTCCAGTTGGGACATTCAATTTACAAATTAGGCCTCAATTTTTTCGAAAGAAAATGTCGGAGAATTGTGAAAATTTCGGCGCTAACCAGCCTTCGAAAGGTTCGGTAAACTCCGCCTCAAGATCGTCATTCCCGCGGTGTGCATTCAAGGCCTTAATACTTAGAGCAACCAAGCGGGGATCCCCTAAAAACAAAAAAACCATTTCCTAATGAAATTCATTCAAAAGAACAATGACAAACTTGTTTTATGACTATTTGATAAGTTGTTATGCCTTTATTAACAGGTTCACGATTAGTTGGTAGGGGGTCCCCGCTTGGTCCCTGATTGCATAAGATCCCTGAAAGCACACCGCGGGGATGACGAGCTTGAAGGGGGCGGTGATCCCTGAAAGCACACAGCGGGATGACGAGCTTGAGGTGGCGTAGATTCCCTAGCAATTCGGGAGAAGTTTTTCAATAAAAAAACTCCCCCGAATGGAGGAGCTTTTTCTCTTGGCTATACCTTGAGTTATAGGGACTAAGCAAACAATTTGAATTTCTGGACTTAAACAACGCCAAACCCCAAACTCCAAACGCCAAACGCTACTGCATTCCTTCCATTCCACCCTGCATTCCTTCACCTTGTGCTTTCAAATTCTTTCTCTTGAATAAGGAAGCATCCATCTTTCCAAATCTGTATGCAAAGTTGATACGGAACATTTGGGGGTCACGGAGACGGCTGTAATTCTGTACGAAATACGGGCTGGATGAGTATTGATCAAATTTGCGTGTTCCGAAGATATCATTGACGCTAAATGTGATTGAAGCAGCATCATTCTTCAGGAAACTCTTTTTGAATGCGATATCAACACCATAGTTGGGCTTTGTATATCCCTGGGTTGAACTCATCGACTGGCCAAAAGGTCCACCACCGCCTGCATTCACAGGAAGATTGGTTTTTGATTGATAAGTACCCGAAAGTTGAATCGTATATTTTTTAGGAAGCTTGAAATTGCTATTGATCTTTCCAAACCAGCTCCACATTGCATCCTGATCCTGTCCATCATTTGTATTGATCTTCGAATTATAAAGATTCAGGTTGGTGGTAAGGTCTAACCATTTCTTGATTGTATTGGTGGAAGTAAATTCTGTACCAACTGAATAACTTGAATTCGCGTTGATAAAAGTATTGATCAACTCTTCATTACCCGTGAACGGATTCATTTCTTTTACCTGGTAACGCGTGATCAGGTTATCGGTGTGCTTATAGTAAACTGATGCAAGGAAAGTATTGTTACCCTTGAAGGTTTTCATATATGAACTTTCGATAGAGCTGGTGAATTCCGGAACCAGGTCAGGATTACCACGGGTGATATTCAACTTATCCGTGTAATCAATAAATGGTATTAACTGGAAGAAATTTGGACGATTCACCCTGCGGGTAATGCTCATCTGCAATTCCTGCTTGTTATTCAATTTCTGACTTAAGAAAACTGAAGGGAACAAACTTATCGGGTAGCTATTGCTGAATTTTTCATTCGTTGCCATCAATTCACCATTATAATTTGAGCTTTCTGCACGAAGTCCAAGCTTATAACCGAAATCATTGATGGATGATCCTACAGACAGATATGCCGCATAAACATTTTCTTCATTCCTGTAATGATTCGTTGCAGAGGGGATCAATACAAACTCGCCGGTTGAAGGATCCTGGTAATAGTTAGAATTATTATTATCAAACTTACGGAACTGACCTCTCAAACCAGTTTCGAGCTTTGTCTTCTTGCCAAGCGGTTTTACATAATCAGTTTGAACGGTGAGGAACCTGTTGGAACCTTCATTCACCAATTTCTGAACCTGCGTGCCTTCTTTTGCACCACCAACAATGGTGTAGTAATCGGTTGTAAACGTATTATAACCTTCATTCTTACCATTGAAATAATTTAGATCGGCAGTTAGTTCTTCGCCTGCTTTAGGGAAAAGATGTTTCATACCCGCCTGTAAACCGCTGGCATTGAAAGTACGACTACCTGTTGAGTTGCGCTCGCTATAGCTACTTGTTATGCCGGTTTCATAAAGTGTATCTGTATTGATGCTGATTGATTCTGTAGGATCGAATTGACCACGTACGCGAATACCTGCGATTGAGAACGTAGTTCTATTGGTGGCAAAAAAGTCCATACCGAGACGTCCGAACATGAATCCACCATTCGTCCTGTTCTGATTGATCTGATTAATATGTGTATTAGGAGTATCCATGTAATTGATACGGTCTGTTGTTCCAGTTGAACGTGATCTCATCTGATTGATCATACCACTCGCTGTTACGTTAAACTTCCCCTGGCGAAAATTGAAGTCGCCGCCGCCATTGATACCACCACGTTTGTCAACACCTGCGCGAAGGTTACCATTATAACCACTTTTCTTATTTTTCTTTAGGATAATATTGAGTATACCTGAATTTCCACCCGAGGCATCGTATTTAGCAGAAGGATTGGTGATCACTTCAACACTTTCAATTGCATCTGCGGGAATCTGATCCAGTGTAAGAGTAGTGGGTCTTCCTTCAATATAGATCTGGGGAGATGCATTACGAAGTTTAACATTGCCATCAATGTCAACCTGTACGGAAGGCACATTCTTCATCACATCAACAGCAGTCCCACCGGCACTTACCAAATCCTTATCTACAGTAAAAACTTTTTTATCGATGTCCATTCTCAAACCTGGTTTGCTTGCAACGAGCGTCACCGCTTCGAGTTGCTTGGCTTCAGTAGTCAGTTTGATATTTCCGAGATCTTTATCAAATGCATTAAGCATCGCCAAACCTGCAGCAGGGTCATTCTTTGCAGCGCCGGATGGAGGAGCTTGCATTTGAAAAGCTACTGTTTGATCAACGGCTTTGTAACCGGTAGCAGAGATCTTCAATTTTAGTGTGCCCATGATTGGGAGATCACTGAAACTGAATTCACCGTTTGCCTTTGTGCTCAATCCACCGATCAGTACATCTTTTCTCTTTTTTGTAACTGTATCGAATTTATTCTGGAGCAGCATTACAGAAACATCGGCAAGCGGGTTACCGCTGGTATCCATGATCTTTCCGTAAACATGTCCCATATTAGGGATCGACTGTGTGTTTTTGCCATTGCCCATCTGAGGCATTTGAGCAGTCAGGGATAGGGTGGAAAGGGTTATCGCGGTTAAGAAAAATAGCTTTTTCATTGTCTTTTTCATTGTGGCCACAAAAGTATATTGCGGATTTCCCCGGTTTTGGCAAATGAGACGAGTAAGCAAAATCCTGCGACAAATAGCCGGAAAATTTAGTAGCTGGGTTTCAGGGAGTTGTCTGAATCTAGAATGCGGTAAATTGCACCGATTGACAGGATGAGTTGAATTTCAGGTACTTAGGGGCTGAAAAATTGAGGGTTCCGGGGTCCCAGTACCATCGATAAGGGACCCCGAAACTTACTCATTTACTTTACAGTTCTCTTAAAAACTGACCACCCATAGACTCCGTTATTTTTCAGGATCAGGGTTTGATCCGCGTTCTCGATCGTGATATAGAAATTCTTTTCGTCTTCCCTGGTCACTTCAAATAGATTGGTGATCCAGTAAGACTGATAGTTTTTCTTAATCGTTTCTTTTAAAGACTCAGGAAGCTCACTGATTCGGATATACTCTGCCACACCCATCAAATCTCCCTGGGGCGTATAATAAGCATGTTGTGTCCGACCGTTGATTACGAATGTAGCTTTCGCATAGTTCTCACCGTATTCCCAGCTTACTTCTTTTGCTTCTGTGAAGGTGGTAGTGAAGGCTTTGAGGACGGCTTCGTTGACATTCTCATTTGCAAAGCCGATCTGACTGACGCACAAAATCATCAAGGATACAAGGATCTTTTTCATTGTTTTGTTTTTTATAGGTAAAGATTCGGCCGCAAATGTAGAGGTGGAATCTGAGAAATCCAATTCAAAAAGGGAAGAAGGGGAGAAATAAATTTTTTTGAAAACACTTGCAAATATGGAAATCGTATCAGTACAAGAAACTGAGTCTTCGTTTAGTGCTTACCGTATGAAAAGTGATTAACACTTGTTAGTGTTTGTGTGACAGCAATGCTATAGTTTCCCGGTAAGAGCAGTAAGCGCATCCTTATGATTATCGCTAACCGGCAATTCCATAGCGCCGATGAATACACTGTTTTTTCGAATTGCAGTAATGGAAGCAATGGAAACAATATAAGATTTATGAATGCGGATAAATGAGTGTGCAGGCAATTCTTCCTCGATAGTTTTCATGCTCATTCTTGTAACTACCGGTTTTTGTGTGCTCTTCAAATGGATCTTGATATAATCCTTCAATCCTTCGATATACAAAATATCTGCAAAGCTTAGTTTAAGCAGGCTATAGTCAACATTCACGAAGAAATAATCCGGCGCAGCCGCTCCGCTTTCTTTGGGTTTGTTTTTGAGTTGATGTAAGTCCCATGCTTTATTACAAGCTTTGAGAAATCGATCGAATGATACAGGTTTAACGAGATAATCGGTTACATCGAGATTGAATCCGTCAAGGGCGTATTTTTCATAAGCGGTGATCAGTATGAATTGCGGCCGGTTTGAAAGACTTTGAATGAATTGAAGTCCCGTTAGACCGGGCATTTGAATATCGAGAAAGATGAGGTCAACAGGTTTTTCCTGTAACAATTTCATTGCTTCAAGAGGATTATTGCATGAAGAGACTAATTCGAGGAAAGGAACCTTGCTGATATTATCCTCCAGCAATTCCAGTGCTAGCGGTTCATCGTCTATCGCCATGCAACGCATCATGAGTGAAGATTTAATTGAAGCGAACTGGTGAACCATTCTCCATTCCGATGGATGTCGAGTGAATGATCCTTATCATATAATAAATTTAAGCGTCTTTTTACATTGACCAGCCCAATGCCGGAAGAATTATCCTTGACTTCCTCGGGCGCTTCGCGATATTTATTGCGGACATTAAATTCCAACACATTATTTCTTGCTTTAAGAACAATATCGATTTGTGGACTTTCGATCAATGCAGTACCATGCTTGAAGGCATTTTCCACGAAAGGGATCAATAGCATTGGCTCGATATCATAATTCTTATCAACATCATTTAACAACACATTCACCGCAACCTTTTTCCCAAATCTTTGCTGTTGAAGATCAATATAGCTCTGGAGGTATTCGATCTCTTTTTCCAATGGAACTTTTTGTTCATCCGCTTCGTAGAGCATATAACGCATCAGCGAAGACAGTTTTATAAGTGAAGGCTCGAGTTGATCGGATTGTTTGCGCGCAAGGGCCACCATATTATTCAATACATTGAACATAAAATGCGGACTCACTTGTGAACGCAGCAGGGTCAATTCGGTCTTGACTCTTTCGGTTTCCTTATCCTTAAGCAGTTTATCCGCTTCCATCTTGTCCTTGATCATCCGGTACGCCATACTACAGGCTAGAATGAATAAGAGCGGAAAAATATTAAACGAGGCATTTTTAAGGTTGAAGGACAAAGTACGTTAGCAGTTTGAAACAGAAGCCAGGTCTGCAATCACAAAAACTGCATAAAGTGCTACCAGTGAAAGGAAGTAGTAGCTTATTTTTCTTCGGAGAAGCAATTTGGGAAGAAGAACATTTGCATTCAGGTAAAAAGTTCCAATCAACAAAACCGCCGTGGTCGCATAAAAGACCATTGGAAAATATTCCGGTGCCTTTTGTTTTGAATTCTGGTTGCTATTTTCTCCGGGACGCAGTAAAAAAGGTAGAGAAAACAATAAGAGCCATGTTGCAATATGCAATAGAATAACGACCCATTTGCGGGAATACCAGGCTGATGACATAAGAACAAATTTGGGGGATTATTGGGAGAATATAGTTTATGTGCGACGAAACAGGAGATTTTGTAGACCAAAGCGGCTTCTATTCTGTGCGGGATGGACAATGACGCAAGGTTTTTGAACAGAAGAACAGAGGAACAGCAGAACAGATGAGCAGTAGAACAGCAGAACAGAATTAGTTGCTCAAAGGCTCCCCTTTTGGGGGGCGCGGGGTGTTAGAACTTCCCAATAAGCGTCACCCCATACGTCTTCGGATCACCGAGATGAATTGCTCCGAAATCGTAGCCGTATGCAATGAATGTTTTATCGGTAAGATTTCGTCCCCATAAATAAAGCTCGACGTGTTTTGAAGCAACACCAAAGCGCGTATGTAATAAACTATAAGGAGACTGCCGGAGGGTATTGGCCAGATCGAAATAGTGTTCGCCGAGATAATGCCATTCGCCTCTCACGATCAATTTGATTTGCTGTTTACCACCCAATATATAGCTGTATTGTGCCGCGAGCATTGAAGTAATGTTCGGGGTGAAGATCTGTTTGTTTCCGGAGAGATCAACTTCGATTCCTTCCTGGGATAATTTCAAATCCTTGTATTCTGCATCTGTATAACCTGCATTATAATCTATTTCCAATCCTTTGATCGGAGTTGTACTGATCTCTACCTCAAATCCCTTACTATCCAGTGTACCCGCATTTCTGGTCACTGTGATCGCATCCGGCAGAATAAGCGTTGGAATCTGTACGTCATTCACCTGTGACAGGAATAGCGCAATATTTATTCTGAGTTTTTTGTTGAAAAAATCATTTTTTGATCCTAATTCAAGATTATTGCTGTATTCAGGATCATAGGGATATAATGGAGGCTGGGAAGGATCGGTTGACAATTGCGTAAATCCGCCAGTGCGAAAACCCCTTGCATAAGTTATATACAAATTATGGTACACATCAATCTCATAAGCCCATCCGATTTTTGGAGATAAGGCACTAAAGTCTGCCGCGGCTGTTGTATCGGGTGTTACGACAAAAGCTGGATCAGGAGTTTTCTCATATTCGCCTCTTACAGTAAATTTTTTCTTTTCGTAATCATAACGAATCCCTGCAAGGAATTTTAGTTTGGGGGTGAAAGAATAGCTGGCCTGACCAAATAATGCGAAGCCCGTGTTCTTTCCCATGTTGAAATTTGTCAATGAGAAATTGTTATCTGGCAAACCAAGAAGTTGTGCATCTTCACCAAAATGAGTTGTTTGTTTTACAGGATTATCCTGGTGAAAGAAATAAGCCCCTGCCGTCCATTGCAGTCTTGAATCAGATGTTGCGGGATTTGAAAACTTGAATTCTTGCGTAACAACCTGTACCCTGTTCCAATTCAGCTCCATAGTTGTTAATGATGGTAACGCCGTCAATTGCTGAAAAATCTCCATCAAGTGGTCCTTCGTAATAGCGATGATTGGATTGATAAGCTGTTTGTGAACTGAAATTAAAATTTTGACCAGAATGGTTAATGGAAACGGAAGTATTCATTGTATTATCAATCATCCTTGTCGTTGCATTTTGCGTCAGCTTAAAAGGATCGTCTAATGTACTTTGAACGTCAAAAGTCAGGGGAAAAGGCCCGTTGTTCCGGTTATCCTGGTGTTTGAAGTTGAAGTTTATATTCCAATTGGGATTCAGGATCCATTTCAAATAATAGTTTCCGGTAATGCCATCTTTTTTATCGTAGTCGCTTTGATTGTAAAGATTTGTATAGAAACCATCTGACTGGTTGCGCTGCATCGCGATCCCAAGGAAAAGTTTATCCTTAACTAAGGGCGTCCGAATTCCTGCGCCGATCCTCAATTGTGACCTGTTCGCAACATTGATCTCGGCAAAGCCTTTTGTAATATTTTGCGGTTGTTGAGTGATGATATTGATCACTCCACCCATTGCGTTTCTTCCATATAGCGTTCCTTGCGGGCCACGCAATACTTCGATCCGTTCAATATCGAAGAGATTGGCGATATAAGTATCTAATCCAAACTGGTTCACGCCATCTATATATGTTGTAACAGCCGGATCATAAGAAGTTGTAGTAATGCCGCGAATAGAAGTCACATTTCTTTCATCGCCGGAATGGTTTGAATAAAGATTAGGAACAACAGCGGTCAATTCCCTCGTATTCCAAATTCGGTATTGTTGAACTTTTCTTGCGTTGAGTGCAGTTGCGCTTATCGGAATATGCTGGAGAATTTCTTCTTTTTTTTGGACACTCACTAAAACGTCTTCCAGTAACTGCGCTTCCGGTGTAAGCCTGATTACCATTTCAGTGAACAAGTTCCAGGGAATAATAGTTTTTTCTTCCTGGCTTGCATATCCAATCGCGGTAATCTGCAACCTATAATCTCCTGCAGGAATGTTTAAGAACTGAAATTTCCCAGAAGTATCCGTGATGGTAGTCTTCTGTGCATTAATCAGGTGGACTGACGCACCGGCAATGGGACTTGATTTTTCATCAACAACTTTACCAGATAATATAAGTTTGTTTTGGGTAAATCCAGAGTTAACGATGCTGATTATAAACAAGAGGCAATAAATCTTCTTATGCATAATGCAATATTGGATGGTTCGGATTGATTTTGGGGAGGAGTAATTGATTGACGGTTATATTAATAATTAAGAGAGCAAAGCTCCTGTTTTTTCAAGTAATTTCTTTGTTGCGCGTACACCTTCATCGTTTGAAAGATAACTGGTATCCTTGGCCATGCTATGAAAGATACCACCTTCATATTCGATTCCGATATAACCTTTGAAGCCTGAGTCCTTCACTAATTTCATCATCCGGCTGATATCAGTTTCAGTTTCATTTCCGGCTGCATCAAACTTGTGGGTCTTCGCACTTACGCCTTTAGCATAGGGAAGAAGTTCGGCAACGCCTTTATATCGATCATATTCTTCAAGGCATTTAGTACCCATCCATCCAGCGATATCATTTGTTTCGGGTTTAGTGCGGCGAATACAGAAGTTTGCAAAGTCGATCAATGTCCCTGCATTGGGATGATTCAATTGTTTCATAACTCCAGCAAGCCATTGCCCATTGCAAGACCGGCCCGTATGATTCTCGATTAGAATATTGACACCGGTTTGTTTGCCGTATTCAAGTAGTCTGCCATATCCATCAACAGCGGCTTTGGCTTCATCTTCTGCCGTGCCGGTCAAATCCATTGAGCCGATATTTACCCTAATCGCCGAACAACCCAAAGTTTTTGCGGCATCCACCCATTTATGGTGATCAGTAACCGCTTTTTTTCTTTTTGCTTCGTCGAGATCGCTGATATTCGAAGCATCTACCATAATGAGATGATTCTTCACGCCCAGATCATCGGAACGTTGCTTCAGGTCTTTTAAATAGGCAACATCTCCTTCCTTACCTGCAAAGAACATAGAAACATATTCCAGCACTTCGATTCCAAAATCATTCTTTGCCTTTGATGCGAAATCTGTATTCTTGAATTTTCCCTGCCAGAAATCTGAAGCAAAAGAGAATTCGGCAAGTGATATAGTGAAGAATAATTTCTTTTGATAAGTGGCGGCCTGGAGGAATTGAGGAATAGAAGAAGCCAATCCAAATCCTGCAGCGGCAGCGCCGATATCTTTAATAAATTTCCTGCGACTTGCTCCTGGATTCATTTCATTAATATTTATCGTCATTGATTTCGATCCAATAACCGTCCGGGTCTTGGATGCCTATCTGTTTTACGCCATCCGGTCTCACAGTAGGTTCTTTTCCCGTGCCACCAGCCCAGGTATAATAGCGGATATTATTCTCATCAAGATGTTTTAGAAATTCATCGAATGGGATAACACTAAACGATAAATGGTTGTCTCTTGTATGCACTTCTTCTTTTGGATTGCCCTGCACCACATGCAACTGGCAATGCTCGCCGACCTTATACCATGAATGTCGCCCGACCTTGAATGGCTCTTCTATTTTTTCCAGCTTCATGATCTTTTCATAGAATTCACTACTCTTTTTAAGATCTTTTACCGAGATCGCGTAGTGATTAAAACCTGATTTAAACACGTGTTTTTTATTTTTGAAGGCAACAAGAAAGATAAGGCAAGCGGTGAGCGGTATAAATAATATTAGAAATATCTTTTTCATCGTTACTTGATTGTAGTGCAATCTAATAAAATGGTGGCAATTGGGCGGTAGTTCTTCCTCAATTGAGACTTGACTAAAGTGTAAGAGTTTTACCACGGAGACGCAAAGGCCTTTAGATTAATAATGTTCTTTGACAATATTGGAATAAGGAATTGTTTGAAGCTAGAAATTTGTGAAAGAGAATGGGGTGAACTTTGCAAAGGCATAGACTAAGGGGTCTATTCCGCGTATCAGTCCCCATCCTCCTTCACGGTTGCCAAGGCCCAGTTAGAATACTAAGTCCTACAGAGACTAATTAAAGGTCTTAGGCTAGGCAACTTTTTAATAAAAGTCCTAAAAACAAAGCTATGAAAGTTCCTCAAATCATCGGAGCCGACCTCTCCAAAAAAACTATTGATTTTGTCAGCCATGCCTTCAATACTCATCTTCAGATAAGTAACGATGCTGAAGGTTTCCAGGAACTAATGACCTGGCTGGCCAGGCAAAAAATTATTACTTCAGAAATTATGATTGTGATGGAACACACCGGACTTTACAGTTGCGCACTTGAAGAGTTTCTGCATCTGAATTGCATTGCTTTTTCTAAAGTATCTGGCCTGGCTATCAAGCGTTCGATGGGACTTGTTCGGGGCAAAAATGACAAGATCGATGCACGCAGAATTGCTCAGTATGGTTTTGAAAAACAAAACAGCCTGACAATAGAGCAAGCTCCAAACGAGATGTTTAAACAGCTCAAATTGCTTTATTCCACCCGTGCAAAACTGGTTCAGCAACGGGCAGGTTTACTTACCACGGTACAGGAATATCAGCAAGCACTGGCATTGAAAAAATCGAATCTGGTCCTTAGCTCGCATTTGCGCATCATCCGAACACTGGATCTGGAAATTAAAAAGCTGGATGCTGCTATTAAAGCAATGGTCGAAACAGATGAAAAGATCAATACCAATTATCGCTTGTTGCAAACTATCAAAGGCGTGGGCAAGGTACTGGCACTGGCGATGATCATTAAAACCGGAAATTTTACCCGCTTTGTAAATAGCCGAAAGTTTGCCAGCTTTTGCGGGACAGCACCTTTTGAACATCGATCAGGAACAAGTATCCGTGGTAAAACCAAAGTCAGTCACCTGGCTGATAAAGCAGTGAAAACTTTACTGGACCTAAGTGCTAAATCCGCTATCCAATATGACAAAGAACTACGTGAATATTATTTAAAAAGAATCGCCGCAGGAAAAGCTAAAATGAGTACTATCAACAACGTTCGAAACAAGATCCTGCACCGAATCTTCGCTGTTATCAACCGACAATCACCTTATCAACCAATATTTAATCCAACCCTAAAAAACTAAAATTTGTTTTATTCCAAGTCTTAGAATACGCGGAGATTTGAATTCTTTTGTTCATAGAGGGTTGTCAACGTTACTGAACGACTAAATCCCTCCGTCCCGCCACGGCGGGAGTAGAATTCTTCGCACATCAGGTTGATTGTAAGGAATGAGCTTAATCGCAGAGAAATATTCGATAAATTCGAAACCAATTTTCCAAACTACTTTTTATGATCCTAGCTAATAGACTAATCGCAGTCGTTATCAGCACCTGTTTACTGCCGTTTACAAACGTTTGCTATTCCCAGCAGAAAAAAGCGGTTCCCGAAACTTATTATCCTCCAATGGGTAAATGGGAACAAAAAAGTCCCGGAGCTGTGGGAGTGGATTCGACATTGCTTAATGAGGCGATTCAATTTGCAATTAGCAGTGAATCAAAAGCTCCCCGTGATCTGAAACAGGCGCATTACCAAAGTGCATTTGGAAGAGAGCCATTTGGATTCCCGATTGGTCCATTGAAAGAGAGAGGTCCCTGTACAGGTTTGATCATTAAGAATGGTTATCTCATCGCGCGTTGGGGTGAGCCGGATCGGGTGGATCTTACGTTCAGCATGGCCAAAAGTATCGTATCATCAATGGTCGGGTTGGCCTATGATCAGGGATTGATTGCAAACATCAATGATAAGGTGTATACCTATATGGCGCCAATCATTCCTTATCATCCCGACAGGTCAGATATGAATAAAGCAGCGGAATTGAGTGAAAAAAATGATGTGATCGAATTATTCAATACGCCGCATAACAAAAAGATCAGTTGGGATCATTTGCTACGTCAGACCAGCGATTGGGAAGGAACATTATGGGGAAAGCCGGATTGGGCTGATCGTCCAACCCAGAATGCGGCCGAATGGCAAACAAGGGCGCGCAATGAACCGGGTACAGTTTACAAATACAATGACACAAGAGTAAATGTGCTTGCGTTGGCAATTCTGAATTTATGGCGAAAGCCCTTGCCTGTTGTGGCGAAAGAAAAGTTGATGGATCCCATCGGAGCATCATCAACCTGGAGATGGACGGGATATGAGAATTCATGGGTGATCATGGATGGAGCAATGGTTCAATCGGTGAGTGGCGGCTCGCATTGGGGAGGTGGACTATTCATCAATGCGTATGATCAGGCGAGATTTGGATATCTCACATTACGCAATGGAAAATGGAAGGATAAACAGATCATATCTGAGCAGTGGATCAAAATGGCAAAAACGCCAACGAGTGTACAGGATACCTATGGTTTTATGAATTTCTTTCTAAACACGAATAAAAAGTTATATGCAAGCGCACCAGCCACCGCATTTGCG
Organism: uncultured Chitinophagaceae bacterium; assembly: GCA_963728145.1. Classification (GTDB taxonomy): domain Bacteria; phylum Bacteroidota; class Bacteroidia; order Chitinophagales; family Chitinophagaceae; genus CAVSJA01. The sequence continues at coordinate 25,217 of CAVSJA010000004.1, forward strand.
CATATTGGTGCAGGTACGAATATGGTCTATGTTGATCCGGAGCATGACCTGGTAATTGTAACAAGATGGATTGAGAATAACGCCTTGAATGGATTGATTGAAAGAGTGATAAAGAGTATTAAATAAATTATTCGCTAACCCATTTCACTTTTTCTTCAATAGGTCCTGGTGTACGTGGCGCTGTTTTCACCTTAATATATCCCAATTGAAAAAAGCCCATGAGCTTATCATCGGGCTCCAATCCGAAGAATGGTTTTGCGGCTTCCATAAAAGTAATACCTCCGGTGGTCCAATAGCCGCCGATGCCGTAGACCTGCAGGCTATTGTAAATGTTTTGTATGGCACAGGCAACGGAAGCGATCTCTTCCATTTCAGGCAATTCATTCGCGTGGCGTTTCAAACCGATCGCGATGACATGCGAACAGTTAAGTGGTGCAGTTTTTAATTTCTCGTATCTGTTCTGTTTGAAAGAATTGCCAGTATTTTCTTTGTAAATCTCTGCTTGTTTTTCCGCAAGTATTTTCAATCCCTCCCCGGTAAACACCACGAATCGCCAGGGTTCAGTCAATTTATGCGATGGTGCATTATTCGCATTGCGCAAAAGTTCCCAAATAATTTCATCAGGAATTTTTTTCCCTTCTTCAAATTGATCATTAAACGTGCTTCTGCGGGTGCGAAGCAATTCGTTAACATCCGCAGGCGTGATTTTAGAATTCATGTGGGCAAAGGTAGGGTTACAGAAGAATTCTTGTTCGTCCCCATATTAATCTTGTCCGAAGATGAACATTATTTGCTTAATTATTAAAGCAATGGATGAAAAAGATATCGGTCGTCGAATTTGACCTTGAATTCATTTAAAATGGCACGGTATTCATCGGGAAACGAAATGGTTTTGTGATGTTCTTGTTGATTAATGACGTATTTCACAATTCTATCAATATCCGATTCATGATAGCTGAAAGCTCCGTAGCCTTGCTGCCAATGAAATTTGTGTTTGGTCAATTTCTTCTTATTAATCCATTCAGAAGAATCGCACTTCGTGAGTCGCATCAGTTCAGATATTGATTGGTTCGGATTTAATCCACCAAATATGTGAATATGATCCTGGACATTGTTTATTGCAAGCATCTTGTGTCCATTGTTTTCTAAGATACCAGTAATGTATTTGCGCATTTCTTCATCCCAATCAGTATCTAAAACGGCCGCGCGGTATTTAACCGCGAAAACATATTGAATGTACAATTGTGTGTATGTATTTGGCATATAAACATCATTTCTTGCAAATAAATCAATGCGCCAAACCTGGCCATGATGTTTTCCTCAACTTTAGAATGTATTTTAATCAAATCATTACGGTGAAAAGACGGTAAAATTTGATGAAAAAACATCGCTTCGAAATATGCGTGAGCCGGTTTAACAGGTAGCCCCTACGGGGCAATGAAGTTGGGACAACGGGGTATCGCGTTTGGCTACAAACAGGTAGCCGCTACGCGGCATAAGGCAAGACCGAGCTAACGTGTTCTTTGAAACGCAATTAAGAAAGTCCGAAAGCTCTTATAGATACAACGAGTAACTGGTGACATAAGGCAAGTCCGAACGTGTTCTTTGAAACATAATTAAAAAATTCCGTAAGCTCTTCTGGATTCAACGAGTCACTGGTTACATAGGGCATGACAGTATGAACTTATCTTTTGAAATATGATTGAAAAATTCTGGGAGCGCCGTCGAATACAAAGAGCCCCGCTAGGGGCTCCCTGTTTGTAGCAACCAAGATCCCAACGATTCCCAATTTCATTGCCCCGGAGGGGCTACCTGTTAAAATTGAGACCATGAATAATTGGGTTTTATCGAATACAAAGACATCTTAGCTCCAGGCTTTTCTCAACACCCTCAACCAATTCCCATTCATCATCTTCCTAATATCATCATCCTTATAACCGCGCTTTTGTAATAGGGAAGGAAATTTTTGGAGATCGGCGATTGTTTCGAGATCGGAGGGGCATTGTTCCTTGCCGAAGGCGCCATCTAAATCGGAACCGATGCCGACGTGATTAGTATTGCCGGCGAGCTGGCAGATATGGTCAATATGATCGATTGATCGTTCGAGATTACATTTCATGTTTTCGGGAGTGGATTTATTGCGAACCCAATTGGGAACGATCATCCATGCATCCATTGATGCGCCGATTACGGCGTCGCGATCAATTAATGCTTTTAATTGTTCATCACTGTACTGACGATTGTGATTCACTATCGCACGGCAATTATTATGACTTGCCCAGACCGTTCCATGAAAATGATCCATTGCATCCCAAAATGCGTCATCGCAAAGATGTGTTGCATCCATGATCATGTTGAGGCGCTCCATTTCTTTCAGCAACTGTATTCCATCGCGATTCATTTTTCCCGTCGCATCTGTACCATTTGCATAACGTCCCGGCCCGTAATGTGCGGGACCAATTGCTCTCAATCCATAATTATAAGCACGCTCCAGATGTTGAAGCGTGACGATTGAATCCGCACCTTCCAGGGTCAAAATATATCCGATGGGTTTGTTGTCATTTGGAGATCCATCCTTCCAGATGCTGACTTGCAATTCCAATGAACGTCGATCCTTTATCATCACCAGTTCACCCGCATCTTCCATTGCTTTATACCATGCCAATTGTCCCTGCGTTTGTGCCCATGCCTGCTCGGGCGAATGCCAACCCGGTAATGGATTATCTTTTGCAACAAATCTTGCAATCTGCGTTGCAACCACTAAGCCAATATTTCCCTTTCTTAATTCAGGGAATGAAACCAATCCTTTTTCGCGATCAGGTTTATCGGTTAACCCTTTCTCGCGTTCGCGGATAGACGAAACGGGAAGTTGAAGATCTCTGTTCCATTCCATGGCGTTCATCGCCAGATCGAGATGCGCGTCTACAACGAACATTATTGATTATTAATTATTGATTATTGGGGAAAAATCCGGGACAGGATTCCCGACTCCCGACTCCTGACTCCCGACTAAACCGAAATCACCCGGTCCCTTGCAATATTCTTCCAAACTCCTGTGATCTTACCTTCCACAATTGTCGTCGCTCTTTCATATAAAGCAATGGTCGGACAAACATGAATCGGCAATCCATAGAAAATATCACCAACCTTGTGCGTCTTGCCATCATTGATCTCCAAAACCAAATGTTCTTCACTTTGTCCAACGGGAGTCAGTCCAGATGCATTCAGGAAAAAAACTCTTCTTGTGATTTCATTTTCTGGCGCAACAGATTTATGACCGAGATCCGTGCAAATGCGATTGGGAGAGGGGAGGGAGATCACTCTCGTCAACAAAACTGCAGCGGGCAAGAAATTCTGCTCTGGGCAAAGATCCAAATAACCTTTATCCCAATAGATAAACGTACCCGGACTGCATTCCACACCATCCCGATTGCAATGAATAGAAAAACTCGGAGAACCTCCGGCAATGATCTTTGGTTCTGGAAGGCCGGCATTAATGATCTGATCTTTCAATTTTTCAACAATAGAAAACGCTTCATCACATTTTTGCTTGCGGGCATTGTATTCGCGATCACGCAAATGACCATCGTATGCATGCAAGCCCAACAGTTTTATGCCTTTTAATGTCGAACATAAATTATAGAGTTCAAAGGCGTGATCATCTGCACAAATTCCGGTACGATTCATTCCAACATTCAAATCGATATATACTTGAACGCTGAGGTCATTTTTATGAAATTCCCGCGATTGCTCTTTTGCAGCTTCGATATTATCCGTTAGACAGGAAAAATTAGTTTGAGGATATTTTTTTATAAGACTTATGAAACGTTGAAGCTTGGGACCTGATGGCTGATAAGCAAGCAAGACATCGTTTGCTCCACATTGAGCAAGCATTTCCGCCTCTGCAATCGTGGCGCATTTGAATTTTGTGATGCCCGCATCAATCATCAGCTTCGCAACGTTTGGAGATTTGTGCGTCTTCACGTGTGGTCGTAGCCGATCCACATTTCCAACCATATCAATGGCGGTTTGAATATTTGCCTTCACCCGTTCAGGAAAGATCAGCAATGCGGGGGAATCAATTTGATCCACCTGGTCAACTTCATACCAATTCTCTTTACTCATTGCACTAATTATTTGATCCCCTAATGCTCTTTATTGTTGAAAGCAACCAATTGATCCTTTTTGTAAGCAATCCATAATTTCCATCCTCCATGATCTCTTTACTGAATAACTGCGAACCTATGGCAATACAAACAACTCCAGATTTTAACCATTGCCTGATATTACCTTCCTCTAAAGTGACCCCGCCTGAAGGCATCACTTTTACCCAGGGACAGGGACCCATCAAGGCTTTTACAAAGGTTGGATTAAGCGTATCTGCAGGAAAAATCTTCACCAGGGATGCACCCCATTCATGTGCTTGTATGATTTCCGTTGGACTGTATGCACCAGGTCCCCAGAACAGGTCATGTTTTTTGCAGAATTCACCAACGCCCTTATCGAGTATTGGAGATACGATGAACTGTGCTCCTTCTTTATAAAATTGTTTGGCTTGTTTTACATTCATGATGGTACCAACACCCAACGCGAGATCAGGAAGATTTTTGCTCGTATGTTTTACCAATGAACTGAATATTTTCAATGCATGCTCGGAACGATTGGTGTATTCGATAATGCGTAGCCCGCCTTCATAAATGGCATCCAGAATATTTTTTGCAGATTTTTCATCCGTGTGATGAAATGGTGGTAGCAGGCCCTGCGTCGCAGCCAGCTTAAAGATTTCTTCCTTCTTAAGTGTTTTCATTCTTTAACGAATTACGCGGTCATGCGGACCGGTTTGTATGAATTTTTCGATTTCTTCTTTGTTGATCAATGCCAGATCACCTGCAATACTATGCTTTAATACTCCGCAAGCCGTTGCAAACTCAATTGCTTTCTGGCCATCATTTTGATGGATAAAGTTAAAGATCAAACCGGCATTAAATGCATCCCCGGTTCCCAATCGATCCGTAACAAGAGGAATATCATATTTTTTGGAAAAATAGTATTTTCCATCCTTCATCAAAGCACCCGAGTAGGTTAATTGTTGCAAATCATTCTTTCCGCGAAAGCTCATCGCAAGCGATTTCATGGAAGGAAGTTTCTTTTTTAACACTTCTGAAAAACTTTTGAAACGATTTTCAGCCGATGCGTCCTCTGCAACTGTAATCCCGAAATAGGTTTTTGCTGTATCAATATCGCCGACAATAAGGTCGCAGTCAATAAGCAAAGAAGGCATAATCTCGGCAGGTTTTTTTCCATAATCCCATAACGTACTCCGGTAGTTGAAATCTGCAGAAATCGTTATTCCTTTTTTCTTTGCGGCATTGATTGCTTCTTTACACAGATCCCCTAGGGATTGAGAAAGCGCAGGACTAATGCCCGACCAATGAAACCATCCGGCATTTTCAAAAACCTCATTCCATTTGATCATTCCCGGGGATAATGTAGCAAAAGAGGAATTCTTTCTATCGTAAACCACTCTCGAAGGACGCAGCTGATTTCCTTCTTCAGTAAAATATAAACCCAATCTCTCGCCGCCGCGGATTACCTGTGATGTATCAACTTTCTGCGATTGTAAAACATTCAAAGCAGCTTCTGCAAAATCGTTTTGCGGAAGGCGGGAGATGAATTTTACATCTAACCCAAGCCTTGCAAGCAAAACAGCAACATTTGCTTCGGCGCCACTGTAGGCGACATCAAAAGAATTCGATTGAATGATACGATTCCCGCCTCGGGAATGAAGACGCATCATTATTTCACCGAAAGCGATGATCATTTTTAGATTGTTTTATTGTTTGATGGTTTGATTGTTGGGTTTACTGAAATTAATTTCCTTACTATTCATTAGCCCAACCATCAAGCCATATAACCATCAAACCATTAAACTACTTAATCTCAAATATGGCCTCAATCTCAACCGCCACATTATTCGGTAACGAACCCATCCCTACTGCGCTGCGCACTCCAATCCCATTCTCCTCTCCCCAGATCTGTGAAAACAATTCGCTGCAACCATTTATAACAATGGGATGTTTTTCGTATTCCGGAGTCGCGTTTACCATTCCCAGGATCTTGATCACTCTTTTTACCCGATCAAGTGTACCAAAATGATCTTTAATTGATGTGAGAATAGCCAGTCCGCATTGACGGGCTGCATTCTTTCCTTCCTCATCGTTCAGATCCTTTCCAAGCTTTCCTTTGATCATGCTTCCATCATTGTTTACTGAAATATGACCGGAAACATATAAATGATTGCCGGTTACGAGGCAGCGTTTATAAATTCCCTTTGAAGTAGGAAGGGTTGGCAGCGATAGCCCTAAATCGGTCAGTTTCTGTTCGACTGTTTTTGTTTCCATATAATATTATATAAAGAGGTCCAAAATTAAGACGCCTATCAATCCCATGAACGCGACGATTGTTTCCATCAGGCTCCAGGAGCGAATTGTTTGGGGAATAGTCAGGTTGAAATACTCCTTGAACATCCAGAAACCTGAATCATTCACATGAGAAAACATCAAACTTCCTGCTCCAATCGAAAGTACCATCAGGTTTGGATTTATTGACGGATCTACCATTAATGGGGCAATTATTCCGGCTGCTGTCAAACCGGCAACGGTGGCGGAGCCCACGCACACGCGAATCACGCATGCGATCAGCCAACCTAGTATCAATGGATTTATCTTGATCCCTTGTAATAGTGAACCGATTTCTGCGCTTACTCCGCTATCAACAAGGATTTGCTTTAGTGCACCTGCACCTGCAACGATTAGCAGGATGAGGGCAACGTCCTTAATCGCATCTCCATAAAAATTCATAATATTTTTCATCTTGAAACCATTTGCAATTCCAAGTGAAAAAGTTGCAACTAACAGTGAGACCAGCATTACTATCTGTGCGTCTCCAAAGAATACTAATAATAAATTGGCAACACCGGTTGTTTCTGTAATAAAAGGAATAGCAGTAGTAATAATTAATAAAATAACCGGCAGCAGCGATGAAAAGAGGCTATTAAACGTGCCTGGTAATTGTTCTTCGGGAATATCTTTTGGCTGAAAGGTTTGCAAAGGAGTAGACTTCATGTTCTTTAGGGTCTTCGCGAAAATCGGTCCGGCAACAATTATGGCTGGGATCGCGATGACGATACCATATAATAAGGTGATCCCCAAGTTTGCATTGAATTGGGCTACCAATGCAGTTGGTGAAGGATGTGGTGGGAGGAATCCATGCGTAACAGAAAGTGCTGCCAACATTGGTACTCCAACATAGACGGCAGGAAGTTTTGTTTGGTAAACGACTGAAAAGATCAATGGGATCAGTAATACAAATCCCACATTATAAAAAAGTGGAATACCAACGATAAAACCCGTGATCATCATCGCCCATTGAAAATACTTTTGCCCAAATGCGCGCATCATCACGTTCGATATCTTCTGCGCCGCTCCGCTCTCGGCAACCAGTTTACCTAACATTGCACCAAGTCCGATTGTAATCACCAACTCACCTAACATATCCCCAATTCCCTTCTTCACCGATTTGGTAAGGTCAGCAACCGGTATCCCTAATAACCATCCGGCTAGTATGGAAACGATCAGGAATGCAATAAATGGATTGAACTTGCCCCAGGTGATCAATAGAACCAGTATAACGATGCAAATCAGGACTATGAGGATAGACATGTCAGTTGTTTTGGGTAGATGAATTTAGGGATAAGTTCACAAAGTTGCCGGGTCTAGGTTGATAAGGTTGATAGGGTTGACAGGGTTGACAGGGTTGACAAGGTTGACAAGTTGTTTGTTAACCCTTTCAACCCTTTCAACCTTTTCAACCCTGTCAACCCTGTCAACCCTGTCAACCTTGTCAACCCCATCAACCCCATCAACCCCATCAACCAGGAATTTTTGGATCGTGTAACATTCCCCCGACATATCCGTCATTAAATTAACCAAGAGCTATAGCTATGATCAAAAACTATTTCCGCATTGCCTTCAGAAATCTCATTAAACATAAGGCTTACTCCATAATTAATATAACGGGTCTTGCGATTGGCATGGCCTGCAGCATTATCATTCTGCTTTGGGTTCAGCATGAATTGAGTTATGACCAGTTCCATAAGAATGCCGACCAAATCTATCGCATTACGGCAAGAGCCAGCCAATTTGATGTAGCAGTAAACCCGGCTGCCATGCCCGGAGGATTAATGGCTGAACTACCGGTGATAAAGAATTTTGTTCGCACTAGTTATCCCACCAAGACATTATTTGAAACCGGTAACCGAAAATTTGAAGAAAAGGATGCATACTATGTCGATTCAACCTTTTTTGATTTGTTCTCTTTCGCTCTGATCAAGGGAGATCCAAAAACAGCTCTTGATCGGCCTGACGCAGTCTTGCTGACAAAAGCAATGGCGAAAAAGTATTTTGGAAATGAAGACCCGATTGGTAAGGTCTTAAAACGGAACGCAAATGAGAATGTAACGGTAACCGGCATACTCGAAAATGTTCCATCGAATTCTCATCTCCAGTTTGATTTCATTATGCCGATTTCCGCCATTGCGAACTCAGAATCTGATCTAAAGAATAATGTATGGGACAATTTTAATTATTTCAACTACCTGTTACTGGACAAAAATTTTGTGGCTACCAGGGCTTCCATTAAGCAGTTAAATAATGAGATGGACCGCATCTATAAGAAACATGTTCGGGATTTGGAGGTCAATTTTAGTTTGCAACCCTTAAAAGACATTCATCTTTACTCAAGGTTTAATATTGATTTGCCGGGTCGCGGGAATATCCAATATGTAAATATTCTTTTTTTGGTGGCGATCTTCATCCTGGTTGTGGCCTGCATCAATTTCATGAATCTTGCAACGGCCAGATCTGCGAGAAGGGCCAAGGAGGTCGGTTTGCGTAAAGTTGTCGGCGCCGGAAGGCGACAATTGATACTCCAATTTCTCGGAGAATCCATGATCATAACTTTTATCGCGTTGATACTGGCTATTGGTATGGTATTCCTGTTTCTTCCTGCATTCAACAATATAGCAGGAAAACAATTTTCAATAAGTCTCTTCGATGGAAAATTATTTATGGGGATTATCGGAATAGCGCTGATCACCGGTTTGTTATCGGGTAGCTATCCGGCCCTATTCCTCTCAAAATTTAGTCCCGCCAATGTGCTTAAAGGTACTCTGAGAATAGGAGGGGGAAACCGTTACTTCAGAAATGGACTGGTCATAACTCAGTTTATTGTGTCGATTGTTTTGATGGCAGGTACTATTGCTGTGTATCAACAACTACAATACATCCGGACAAGAGATCTCGGTTTCGACAAAGAGAATATAATTTATATGCCTATGACCGGTGAGATCTGGGGTAAACGGCAAGCGCTTCGTGTTGAGTTGCAAAAGAACCCACTAACGCGTAACTACACAATGATCTCTGAGCCACCCATCGATATCGCAGGAGCTACAGTTAATATTGACTGGGAGGGAAAGGATCCCAAGGTGCAAAACATTTTTGCAATATTGCAAGTAGCCGAAAATTTTGATAAGGTATTCGAGATGAAAATGCTTGCCGGCCGGGCATATTCGCCTGAATTCAAAGGCGATTCCAATAGTTATATCATCAATGAAAAAGCAATGGCGGTTATGGGTTTCAAAATTGATGATGTTATTGGCAAAAGATTCAGTTTGTGGGAGAGGCAAGGTACTATCATTGGTGTTGTCAAAGACTTTAATTACAAACCCATTCTGCAGCCAATCGAACCCTTAGCGATGCGTTTAAACGAATGGGGAGGTAATATAGTGGTGCGCACAGCTTCCGGTCAAACAGAAGCAACGCTCAAGGCACTGGAAAAAATTTATCGTGACCTGAATCCGGCATATCCCTTTTCATACAATTTCCTTGACGAAGGTTTAGACAACCTCTATAAAGGAGAAAAACAATTGGGTTCACTTTTCAATGTATTTGCCATCCTTGCGATACTGATCTCCACGCTGGGTCTTTATGGCCTTTCCGCTTTTTTGGCAGAGCAACGCACAAAGGAAATTGGCGTTCGCAAAGTTCTCGGCGCCTCGGTTTTTAATGTGGTTTATTTGTTATCGACTGGATTTACAAGACTGATCTTCATTGCCATCCTGCTTGCAATTCCAATAGCCTGGATCGCGATCAATAGCTGGTTGAAGAGTTTTGCTTATCACATTCAATTAAGTTGGGTGATATTTTTAATCGCGGCTGTTTCTGCATTAATGATCGCATGGATAACGGTAAGCTATGAATCTATAAAAGCCGCAATTGCAAATCCGGTGAAGAGTCTTCGTAGCGAATAAGAAATACAGAACAGAAGAACAGTAGAACAGTAGAACAGTAGAACAGAAGAACAGAAGAACAGCAGAACAGAAGAACAGTAGAACAGCAGAATGTAGATACCAGAGCCGTGAGTTGTAGAAGTTAGGACTTGAACAGGCAATTAAACATTGAAATATTCAACCTTCCACCTGAGTGTTGCGTGTCGAGTGTTGGGTGCCTGCCTGCCGGTCAGGCAGGTTGAGTGTTTTTTGGGCTGGCGGAAGTGAGGATCTTCCAATTACTAATTCTGGTGTCATCACTCTTTTTTCAAATTGTTTTATTGGTCTCTTGCTTTCGATCAATTGTAAAAGAAGTTCTGTTGCGGCCTGTCCCATTTCCAATGCAGGTTGGCGTACAACGGTAAGTGAAGGCTCCATCAATTCAACAACATCTGAATTGGAAAATCCGGCAAGTGCGATTTCATCGGGTATCTGCATGCCTCTTCTTTTTAATGTCTTGAGGCAACCTGAACTTAGTTTATCGCTGGTGGCAAAGATGGCGTCTGGCTTTTGTTTGTTCGTAAATAGATTATTTACTGCTTCCTCAATCTCAGAAAAGATCATCCCGCCGTAAAAACAGTGCTGGACAAGAGAAGGATCGTATAAAATATTATTTGCTGCTAAGGCTTCGCGGTATCCCGCTAATCTTTCGATGGTAATTGACAGGAATTCCGAATTGGCTATTGCAGCAATTCTTTTGTATCCGTTATTGATCAAATGTTCGGTTGCCTCGTAAGCGCCGCGAAAATTATCTACAATTACTGAATGGGTTGTGATCGCATCACTTACCCGGTCAAAGAATACAATCGGCAATCCTTTTTCGTGCAGGGCTTTCAGGTGGGAAATATCATTTGTCTCAGTGGAAACACTTATAAGCAAGCCATCAACGGAGCGTGAGGCGAGGTACTGAAGATCCATCACTTCTCTTTCATAAGACTCGCGGCTTTGGGAAATGATCACATTATAGCCACGGTCATAGGCAACCGATTCAATACCATTAATGACTTGTGAGAAAAAGCTATTTGCAATCTCACAGACAACGACCCCAATTGACCTGCTTCTTCTTTCTTTTAAACTTAAAGCAATAGGATTTGGCCGGTAATTCAGCTTTTCCGCGCATTCCAAAACAAGCTTTTTTGTTTCAGGGCTAATCTCATAGCTATCACGTAATGCACGCGAAACCGTAGACGTAGAAAGTCCAAGGGCCTTAGCTATATCCTTTATGGTAACAGCTTCAAACTTCATTTGAGGGAGGGCATGACAGGAACTAAAGTTACCATTTTAATCGGAGGTTCCTCCCGCCGAATTAGGCGGGACGGGAATGACGATTACGTTGACTTAAAGACGCGGTTTTTTGTATAAAATCTTGATCGCACTCATTATTTGATGCAGCATTTAATTGGTTTTTTTGTCCCACCACTATTGGGTGAAAAAAATGGCAACGTTATCGGGAACGTTTGCGTAAATAAACTGCTTGTGAATTGAAAAACATATAGATATACAAAGTAGCTTTCACAAGAATTATCCTGGTACGATACTATTTTCAATTTTTCTCCTGCCCTCAAAATCGCTTGATGTATGAAAAAAATCTTTCTGCTGCTATCATTTCTGCTTTGTTTGTTCTGGACCGCTTTCGCTCAAACCAAGGAGATAAAAGGAAAAGTGACTGATGAGGCGGGTTTACCCCTTTCCGGTGCCAATGTGATGGTGAAAGGTGCCAAAAATGGCGCTCAAACTAATAAGGATGGAGCCTTTAGTTTGACGACGGCTGTAAATGGACCGGTGGAAATCACAATCTCTTATATGGGTTACAAGGCTCAAACCATTACTTATGGCGGCGAAGCCGAAGTGAGTGTACAATTGCAAAAAGACGCAAATCAATTAGAAGATGTTGTTGTGATTGGTTATTCATCAATGAAAAGAAAGAACCTTACTGGTTCAGTTTCTTCAATCACTTCAAAGCAATTAAAAGACATTCCCGTTTCATCCGCCGCAGAAGCGATCCAGGGAAAGCTGGCCGGTGTTCAGGTGACGGCAACTGAAGGTATGCCCGGGGCAGATATTATAGTAAGAGTTCGTGGTGGAAGTTCGATCACCCAGGACAACACTCCATTATATATCGTCGACGGTGTTCCGGTGGAGAATGCACTGAATGTATTGTCACCACAGGACATCGCATCTATTGACGTATTGAAAGATGCAGCAACAACTGCAATTTATGGTGCGAGAGCTGCAAATGGTGTTGTGATCATCACTACCAAAACAGGAAAACCCGGAAGAACGCAGGTAACCTATAATGGTTCGTATGGAACCCGGAAGATACCCCAGTTCATGGATGTAATGCAACCCTATGACTTTGTTGTATGGCAATACGAAAGAAGCAGGGGAAACACAACGGATAGTGCAAGTTTTGCTCAAACCTATGGTGCAACCTGGGCTGAATTGGATAAATATAAGACCACTCCTTTTGTAAACTGGCAAGATGAAGTATTTGGAAGAACCGCAAAGTTCACCATGCACAATGTTAGCGTGAACGGAGGAAACCAGAATACAACCTTTAATCTTAGTTTAACCTCGAACAAAGAAGACGGATTGCAGATTGAAACAGGCTTCGAAAGAAAGCTGGTGAATTTCAAACTTGATCATAAGGCAACCGATAAATTGAGAATTGGTTTTACTGCAAGATATCTTGATCAAACCATTTTCGGTATTGGTACAACCAACAGTGGTACAAGAGCAACCAACCGTCTTCGACATACAATAAACTACAGGCCTTTTGAACTGGATGTCCCCGGCGGCGCTATTGATGAATTCGATGAGACCTACTACGCTCTTTCAAGTGGCGCGACCAATCCCGTGATAATGGCTTCGTCCGAATACCGCAGGCAGTATAGCAAGGGGGTTTACATGACTGGTTATTTTAATTACAGTATCTTAAAGAATCTTACTTTCCGTTCAACTTTTGGATTCGATAACCTGAATGTTCGCACTGATCTTTTCTTCAGCAAGATCACTTCGACAGCAAGAAATGCCGCATCCTTGCCGGTTGCGTCGATTGGGCAGCAGTACAACTCAACATTAAATAATTCAAATACACTTCAGTATTCTGTAGAAAATTATAAAGACCATCATGATTTTACTGTGCTTGTCGGTGAAGAAATTATCGATCAACGCTCCAAGCAGAATTCTATGGAGACAAGGTATTTTCCTGCCGATATCACGGCTGAAAAAGCTTTAGCGAATATGGGATTGGGTTCAGCTCCTCCCGGATCATCTCAACCCTTACCAACTTCTTTCGAGCAACCCCCGGCACGCATTCTATCATTCTTTGGTAGGGTGACTTATGGATATGATGATAAATACCTGGCCACATTCAATCTTCGTGGAGATCGTTCTTCGAAATTCAGTTCAGAGAATGGAACACTGGTATTCCCTTCAGGCTCTGTAGCATGGAGGTTTACTCGGGAAAAAATGTTTGAGAACAGCAGATGGTTGAATGATGGAAAGATCAGGTACGGATATGGTGCTGTAGGAAATAACAGGATCGATAACCTGCTTTACCTGCAATTGTATGGTGTTACCGGTCAGTATGCATTTAATCACTCTATCTTACCCGGTTTTGCTCCCATCGCGTTAGCTAACCCAGACCTTCGCTGGGAAAAGAATACAACCAGCAACCTGGGTGTGGACCTTTCAATGTTCAATAACCGCGTTCAGTTTACTGTTGACGTATATAAAAATACAGCTGAAGATCTTTTGCTTGCGCTGGCAATTCCTCCAACTACGGGATACACTACTCAGCTAAAAAATGTAGGTGCTACATCCAACAGGGGAATCGAATTCACGATCGATGCGATCGCGGTTCAGAAAAAAGACTTTACATGGTCATCCAACTTCAATATTTCGTTCAACAAAAATAAAGTGGAAGCCCTTGGTGGAATTACCGAGCAAACCCGCAACTCAGGCTGGCAGGGAAGTGATGGTGTTGATGATTATATAGTGAAAGTTGGAGAACCTGTAGGATTGATGTATGGATTTGTGACCGACGGATTCTATAAACCAGAAGACTTCAGCGGTTACAATGCCGGTACAAATACTTACACATTGAAAACAGGCATCGCATTCAACGGCGTATATGGTCAGCCTCGCCCTGGTGATTTGAAATGGAAGGATTTGAATGGAGATGGAACAATTACGCCGGATGGAGACAGGACAGTAATAGGTAATGCGAATGCAAAATTCACAGGTGGATGGAACAACCAGTTCAGTTACCGGAATTTTGATTTCAGCATTTTCGTAAATTTCGTTGTTGGCAATGATGTTTACAATGCAAACAAGATCGAGTGGACTGATGGTGCCTTTCCCAATTTGAATACCCTGAATTCTATTAAGAATAGATTCACCTTTATTAATTCAAATGGAGAAAGGATTACAGACCTGGTTGAGCTTTCAAAGATGAATTCAAACGCGCAGATCTGGTCACCTGTAAGAGTACAACGTTGGTGGTTGCATTCATGGGCGATCGAGGATGGTTCTTATCTGCGTATCAACAATATCACACTAGGTTATACTTTGCCAAAATCTTTGATGAGCAAAGTAAAGATTTCCAATTTCAGAATTTTTACGACAGTAAACAATCTGCATACGTTTACCAATTATTCCGGATATGATCCGGATGTAACAGCAAGAAGATCTGATCCCCTGACACCGGGTGTCGATTTCGCTGCATATCCACGTTCCAGAACATGGGTATTTGGATTAAACGTAACCTTTTAAATCAAGCACAAAACGATTCCATATGGGAAATAAAGTTTTAAAGTTCATTGCAGGTGCTCTAATAGTTTTCGCCCTGTTTGTATCAATCGCCGGATGTAAGAAATTCACCGAGGTTGAGCCTAAATCACAATACAGCATTGCGCAGGCCTTTGCCGATGTTGGTAGTGCTACCAACGCGCTTATTGGCGCTTATGATGAATTGATGGGTGATAACGGATACGGGATCCGGATAAGCATGTATTATCCTTACGACACTGATGAAGGAATTGTAACTGGGAATATAGATAATGGCAGAAGGGGCGTTGGAAGATACCAGCTATTACTGACCAATTCAGAGATTTCCAATCCATTCCGCCAATTATACCGTGGATTGGAAAAAACCAATCTCTGTATTGAGCAGATACCATTGATGAGTCAATACACGAATGGTTCCGACGCCGACAAAGCACAATTGAGACGAATGCATGGTGAAGCATTAACATTGCGAGCTCAATACTTGTACGAACTAGTCAGGAACTGGGGTGATGTACCTGCTCCAATGATCCCATCCTACAAGCAATCTGATCTCTTCATTCCTCCGACGAACCGTGACTCTACCCTGGATCTCTTGCTCGCTGATCTTGCGATTGCAAAAGACCTTGTTCCCTGGAGAACAGAAGCTGGGCCCAGGAATGAAAGAATTACAAAAGGAGCTATAAAAGCATTGAGAGCAAGAATTGCGCTTGCACGTGGAGGTTATTCCCTGCGCAGCAATGGACAAATGGAGCGTCGCGCTGATTACCTGAACTATTACCAGATCGCCAAAACGGAATGTGAAGAATTGATGGCGAGAAGAGATCAACATACACTGAATCCTAGCTTTGAAGCCATTTGGAGAAACGTTACTTCATTTGTTTATGATCCTTTTGGAGAAATACTTTTTGAAATAGGTGCGGGAGGTGGGAACTCCAATAGCGATAGCCGGATGGGCAATTACGATGGACCGAACCTGAGTAATCTATCCCGTTATGGCGCGGGTGGCGGTGGCACAGCTATGCTGCCGAATTATTTTTATGCTTTTGATTCTGTAGACAGGCGCAGAGATGTAACCATTGCCTGGTATCGCGTTAATACCACTACTACTCCTGCAGTTTATAATGTTAAAAGTATTAACTCAGTTGGAAGCCTAAACGCCGGTAAATATCGCCGTGACTGGCGCGTTCCATTGTTACCGGGAACGGTATTGAATGTCGGATATAATTGGGTAATGATCCGATTCTCGGATGTATTGCTGATGTACGCAGAAGCAGTGAATGAGATCAATGGAGGTCCAACAGCTGAAGCAATTGCAGCGTTCGAGGAAGTACGCAAAAGAGCCTATGCAGGTAACACGGGTTTGATTGGCGTAACGCCCACAGATAAGGATGGATTCTTCAATGCAGTGGAGAATGAAAGATATCTTGAATTCGGAAATGAAGGAATACGCAAGTACGATCTGTTAAGATGGAATTTGCTTGCAGCAAAAATTGCGGAGGCAAGAACAAAAATCCAGCAGATCCGTGATCGGGTTGCTCCTTATACTTATGTACCACAATTCGTATGGTACAAAAATGTTGGTGAAGAAGTTGTTTACTATACTTCATGGGATTCAACTGGAAAATTGCCATTCTGGAAACCCACGCAAAATCCCCCAGCTGGCACCACTCAAACAGGTACAGCGCCTCCAATTGCAAAATGGTTACGAGTAAACTGGGCACAGCAATTGACCACAAACCAGATTGATGGACTTCCATTATGGCAGGGCATTGCTTCATTCTTTACACCAGGTAAAAGTGAATTATTTCCCTATGATCAGGCAACATTGGCTTCTTACCAGGGGAAACTGAAACAAAATCCCGGGTATTAGCATACGAGAGTTACTGTTAATTTTTGAAGATAAGGCTGCAGAAGTGCAGCCTTGTTTTTAAGTTGTGAATGGTGAATGGTCAATGGTGAATAGTGAATGGTGAATGGTGCATTATAATAATTAGAACCTTAATTCCGGCAGGGACTTCCCCCCTCTCTGCTCGCAGAGAGGGGACGGGGGTGAGTCAACAGAAAATCCGGGTATTAGCAATTCTGAAGAATCTTGAGAGAATAATTATGTATAAAATCATCTCCATATTACTTTGTTATACTTGCATTGGCCTCAGCTCATGCGGTCAATCGAAGAAAGTTATTAGTACAGCAAGCGAACCTGAAAATGCAATCGCCTTCCCCGGTGCGGAAGGGTTTGGAAAATATACTACAGGTGGAAGAGGAGGAAAAGTTTTCATCGTAACCAATCTTAATGATAATGGTCCAGGTAGTTTCAGGGATGCCGCAGAGGCAAATGTTCCAAGGATAATAGTTTTCGCAGTTTCTGGTAACATTCATCTTGAAAAATCAATTTCGATCAAAGGCAATGCAACAATTGCGGGGCATTCGGCTCCGGGAGCTGGAATTTGTATCGCAGATAAATCTGTTCAATTGGGAGGAGATAATATTATTTTAAGGTATATGCGCTTTCGGTTGGGCGATAAATGGCAAAGGCAAAAAGGGATGGTTGACGGAAGCGGGAGCGAAGATGCATTCAGTGGGGGAGGGAAAAAACATATCATCATCGATCATTGCAGTTTTAGTTGGAGCAATGATGAGTGTTTCTCTGTTTATGGTGGAGATAGTACAACGCTTCAATGGAATCTTATTTCTGAGCCACTGAACTATTCTTATCATTTTGAAGAAGGAGACAAGGATTATGAGCGACATGGTTACGGCGGTATATGGGGAGGAATTCATTTGAGTGCTCATCATAATCTATTTGCGCATTGCGTAAGCAGAAATCCAAGGTTTAATGGTACAAGGCTTGGAGCTGCGCAGGAATTTGTTGATTATCGAAATAACGTGATTTATAACTGGGGTGGAAATAATGTATACGGAGGTGAAGCCGGGTTATATAATATTGTAAACAATTATTACAAATACGGACCTTCTACAAATAATAATGTTCGGTTCAGGATTGTAAACCCATCAAAAACAGAAACTCTTCCTTTTGGCAAATATTTTGTCGCTGGCAATTATGTTGATGGATCAGAAGAAATGACCAATAACAATTACCTCGGAATTCATTTAGGAAATGGTGGAACTGAAGCCGATAAAAAAAATGCGGTTCAGAATAAAGAATTTGAAACAGAAAAAATATCAGCACAAAACGCAATGCAGTCATTTGAAGATGTATTGAGAACAGCAGGTGCAAGTTTTAAAAGAGATACGTTAGATGAAAGGATTATCAACGATGTAAAAAACAGAACCGGAAGAATTATTGACGTACAGGGAGGCTATCCTCACGGCTCTCCTTTTGAAATAACTGTAAATGCATGGCCTGCCTTGAAATCGGGAACTTCATCCGTCGATACAGATAAAGACGGTATGCCCGATGATTGGGAAAAAAAGAATGGACTGAACCATTTGGATCCTGCAGACGCAGCGGGGCATAAATTGCATAAGCAATACACAAATATTGAAGTTTATCTCAATAGTCTCCTGCCTTTGCCAAAGTCGCATTGATGCGAACAGGTTTTTGATCCGCCCCCTTAATTTAGAGTTATGAAGAGAATCCTGGCGCTTCTTTATGTTTTCTATTTGACGCAATGCTTCTGCAATGCCCAAACGAGGATTGATCGGAAGGCGCTGGTACAAAGACATACAATAGTAAACACCCGATTCGACTCCCTCTCATCCCTTTCAATTGGCAATGGAGGATTTGCTTTCACAGTTGATATAACAGGTTTGCAATCATTTCCTGAGGCATATGTGAATGGTGTTCCGCTTGGTACACAGTCCGAATGGGGATGGCATAGTTTTATCGACACTGCCAATTATTCTTTTGAGGAAACACTGAGGGACTATCAAATTAATGGAAGAAATGTATCTTATTCCGTCCAATTAAGGGAACCAGAAAGAAAGAGAAATGCAGTAGAATGGTTCAGGCAAAACCCACACCGATTGCAACTTGGGCATATTGGATTTGATATTTTAAAGAATGATGGAAGGGCTGCCAGTATCAATGATATCAAAAATGTTCGGCAAACGTTGAATATGTGGACGGGAGAAATTCATTCGCAATTTACTGTTGACGATATTCCTGTAGAAGTGATCACCTACTGTCACCAGGAGCAGGATGCTATTGCTGTAAAGCTTAATTCTCCTTTATTAGCTGAGGGAAGAATTCGGATCCGCTTTCAGTTTCCTTATCCAACTGGAACCTGGACAGACAGGGGCGGCAATTTTAATAATAGTGACAAGCATAGTTCTAAAATCATCAGCTTGTCAAATCGGGATGTCTTATTACAACACTTACTTGATACGACATCTTATTATCTGGCCATAAACTGGAAGAATAACGCCAAAGTATCACAGGCTGCTGATCATTATTTTCATCTTGCACCTGAGTCGACAAGCAGTTTCGAATTTTCATTCCGATTCAATGAAAACAAAAGCTTATCTGCCGTACCGACATTTGATGAAACAGCTGAGAACAGTAATAATAAATGGCAAGAATTCTGGAACAGCGGAGCCGCTGTAGATTTCTCAGGTAGTGCTGATAAAAGAGCGGCGGAATTGGAGAAACGGATCGTATTGTCTCAATACCTCACAAAGATTCAATGTGCAGGAAATTATCCTCCGCAGGAAACAGGACTCACCTACAATAGTTGGTTTGGCCGTCCACATCTTGAAATGCATTGGTGGCATGGAGTACATTTCTCACTTTGGGGAAGGAATCAATTAATGGAAAAAAGTTTGTCCTGGTATAAAAACGTGTCTGAAAAAGCAAGACAAATAGCGAAGCGACAAGGATATGATGGGATACGCTGGCAGAAGATGACAGATAATGATGGAAATGAAAGTCCGTCGTCGGTTGGTGCATTTTTGATTTGGCAACAGCCTCACTTTATTTATTTCGCGGAACTCTGTTACCGAGAGCGTAAAGATTTGAAGACATTGGAAAAATATTGTGACCTGGTCTTTTCTTCTGCAGATTTCATGGCTTCTTACGCATACTTCGATTCAACAAAACAAAAATTTATTCTGGGCAAAGGATTGATTCCTGCTCAGGAAGAATTCAACCCGCAAGAAACATTTAATCCTGCATACGAGTTGGTCTATTGGTATTGGGCGCTTGATATTGCACAGCAATGGAGGAAACGAATGAATCTGGCTCCGAATCCTAAATGGGAGGATGTTATGAAAAGGCTTTCTGCATTGGCGGTGATCGATAATAAATATTTATTTGCGGAAAATGCTAGGGATTCATATACGAACCCAAAGTATAAGACTGATCATCCTGCTGTTTTGGGTGCCTGGGGAATAATGCCGAAGACGAAACTGGTTAACGAGAAGATCATGCGAAATACTTTCGATTGGATCTGGGATAATTGGACCTGGAATGAAACCTGGGGTTGGGATTATCCAATGTTGGCAATGTCTGCAACAAGATTGGGATTACCCGAGAAAGCAATTGATGCATTGCTGATGCCTGTTCAAAAAAATACCTATTTAATAAATGGGCACAACTACCAGGATGAACGACTAACTATTTATTTACCGGGGAACGGTGGCTTGCTTGCAGCGGTGGCAATGATGTGTGCCGGTTATGATGGAGCTAAGATCAAAAATCCAGGCATACCAAACAATGGGAAATGGAAAGTAAGATGGGAAGGTTTGAAACCAATGCCATGATAGTTTAAATTCTAAAAAAGTTTTGATATGAGAGTGAGAAAACTATTAATCATAGCCTTTGCAATTTTCCTGGTCTCCTTTGTTCCGGAGAAAAAGAAAATTACGGTTTGGCTTTGCGGCGATTCAACTATGTCTATCAAAGACCCAAGATATTATCCCGAGACGGGCTGGGGAATGCCCTTTGCAAATTTTTTCGATTCAACTGTTGCGATTGAAAACAGGGCGAAGAATGGAAGAAGTACAAAGACTTTTATTTCAGAGAAACTTTGGCAATCGGTAGTTGACAATGCGAAGGAGGGAGATTATGTTTTCATTCAGTTCGGGCATAATGATGAAGCCAAAGAAAAAGTCGAGCGTTTTACAACAGCAGAGGAGTATCGGGCCAATCTTTTGAGATTCGTTAGTGAGTCTAGATCGAAAAAAGCCCAACCGATCTTACTTACCCCAGTTACACGCAGGCGATTTGATGCGAATGGAAATATCCTGGGAACTCACGATGCCTATTCTGCCATCGTTTGCGAATTAGCTGCAACGGAAAAAGTTCCCCTAATTGACCTCGATAAAAAAAGCCAGGAATTATTGCAGCAATTCGGTAAAGACAATTCAAAATGGTTATTCCTGCAATTACAACCCGGCGAACACCCAAACTATCCCAATGGCAGAGATGACAATACTCATTTTAATGAACTCGGCGCAAGGCTGGTCGCGCAATTAGTATTAAAGGAGATCAGGAATTTGAATTTGGAATTGGTTGAAAGAGTGAGACCGTCCGTTGTCAAGTAATGGTTTGAAAGGCAGGGCAATTTCGGAGGAGCCCTTAAATGCGTAGTCCTTGATTGTTTACGCGCCAATATTCAATAATCAATATTCAATAATCAATTTTCAAATCAATCTCAACAATCAGCAGTCAACGCTCAGCACTCATTAGTCAACATCAATAACCAATAATCAACATACAATAGACAACCGTGTAATTGTCGACCAGGTCATTCCGACCCCGCTTTGATCATTGTCTATTGATTTTGATCGTTGATTAATGACACTTGATTAATGAACCTTGGTTATTGAGCCTGAACATTGATTTGAGAATTGATTATTGAATATTGATTATTGATTATTGGCGCGTCCGAAATCAGGAATGACGTAAGTTTGTAGGCACCTTCCCTCAATACCAAATTCTATGTTTCCAATCAAAACAGCTCTCTCCTCCTTCGGCATGAGCGGCACTTTATTTCATGCGCCGTTTTTGGATGTTCATCCGGGATTTGATCTCTACGCTGTTTGGGAAAGAACCAAGAATCTTGCTGCTGAAAAATATCCGGCCATCAAAACATACCGAAGTTTTGAGGAGATGATCGCTGATCCGCAGGTTGAATTAGTTATCATCAACACGCCTAATCAAACTCATTATGATTTAAGTAAGCAGGCTTTAATGGCAGGTAAGCATATTGTAGTAGAAAAACCATTCACCGTAAATTCAAAGGAAGCCGAAGAGTTAATTGATTTAGGGAAAAAGCAAAAGAAACTTATTTCGGTTTATCATAACCGCAGATTCGACAGCGATTTTCAAACCGTTAAAAAGATCATTGATGAAGGATGGCTTGGAAGAATTGTTGAAGCTGAAATTCATTTCGATCGCTACAAGGAAGAATTGAGTTATAAGCAACACAAGGAAACACCCAGTCCCGGTACCGGAATGGTATTTGATCTCGGTTCGCATTTGATCGATCAGGCATTGGTATTGTTTGGAAAGCCAGATGCTGTCTTTGCCGATATCGCGATCATGCGTCCAGTTTCGAAGGTGGATGATTATTTTGAATTAATACTTTATTATCCTGGTCATCGCGTGCGGTTAAGAGCCAGTTACCAGGTAAGGGAACCAATGCCGGGTTTTATCATACACGGTTCTAAGGGATCCTTCCTCAAATCAAGAGCAGATGTACAGGAAACGGACCTGTTGGCAGGTAAAAAACCAGGATCCAAGAATTGGGGAATAGAGCCTGATACAGAAAAAGGATTACTGCATACTGAAAAGGATGGACAGCTAATTCGCGAACATATCCCGACCATTGCCGGTAATTATGGTTTGTATTATGATGGAGTTTTTAATGCGATTAGAAACAATAATCCGCTAACTGTAACTGCAGAGGATGGATTGAATGTGATAAAAATCATAGAATCTGCATTTGCGAGTAACCGTGAACGAAAGTTAATTACCACGCACGACGTCCCCGCAGAGTCTCCCCCAGCACGCTCTCCAAATTAAACGCATCTTACGGGGGGACTCTGCGTTTGCCCGCAGGGCGTAAGAGCATGGTTCGAACAGTGCAGGAACCTTTTAATGTTTGAAACTATTTGCAAATTGTCTCAATGCATAAGTTGTGTACAACTCCTCGCTAATCGCGAAACGCAGAGTCCCCCGTAAGTTGCATGTAATTCGAAGTCCCTGCTGGGGGAGACTCTGCGGGAACTCACAAGGGAGACTCTGCGAGAACTTGTGACCGCAATCGTTCCCGGTATCGATTGCGTAAATAAATCCTTTCATTTCTAACGCTTTGTATAAATAAGAAGGTAGACTTGTATTCCTCAAACCTGCTGTGGAATTTACGAATTGTTCATCTTAACGACAGGAGAAGCTGTCGATGTGATGAACAATCGAACCAAAACGACTTGTCATGCTTTCTATAATTTCTACGGCGAGACCTTTCGAAAGAAATCATCTATTACCATCAACATATACACTGTATTTATATCGCCTTTTGCCTGGTTTTATGATCAGGCAAGAGAGGAACATTAGTGTTCCATTTTTCTCCATATACAATCGTTTGAGGAAACAAGGGTTGACTGCTTTCTCCGGTCAACCCTATTTTATTTGAAACGAATCTATCATTGAACCCCATTAATAACACAAACTTCCTGCTAAATGAAAAAATCGATCTTATTGTTGGCACTGATGCTTGGGGTCCTCTTAGGCTTCGCTCAGCAAACCAGGACAATTTCAGGTGTTGTGACTGCAGACGAAAACAATGAGCCGCTTGCCGGTGTAACGGTCACGCTTAAGGGAACTATTACAGCAACTTCCACCGACGCAAGTGGAAAATTTCAAATTGATATTCCTTCTGCCGGTAATTCCGAATTAGTCATTTCTCATACCGGTTTTGAAGAATTGACCGTGGCTGCTGGAAACGGTGCCAGCCTTTCGATCAAGATGAAGAAAACGCTCAGGCAACTGGATGAAGTAGTGGTGATCGGTTATGGCCAGGTTAAAAAAAGAGATCTTACCGGCGCTGTCGTATCTGTAAAAAGCGATGAGATCAAAAAAATTCCGGCTTCAAACGTGATGGAAAGCTTGCAGGGAAAGATTCCCGGTGCGGATATAACCAGGACCAATGGATCCGCTGCTTCCGGAACAAGTATAACGATCAGGGGAAACCGCTCACTGATCGCAAATAATAGTCCGCTGGTGATCGTGGACGGAATTCAATATAGCAGCATCCAGGATATCAACCCGAATGATATTCAGTCCCTCGAGGTATTAAAGGACGCTTCATCAACCGCTATCTACGGATCACGCGGCGCAAATGGAGTGATCATTGTAACAACAAAGAAAGGAAGCACGGGTAAGCCAAAGATCAATTTCAATGCTTACTATGGAGTGAATTCTCTTGAAGAATATCCAGGTTATATGACTTCATCGCAATATGCGAATTGGAGAAGGGAAGCAAATCGCAGGATCACTATTGCGGGTATTAATCCAGGAGGAAACTGGAATAGCCCTGCAGATGATAATCTGTTATTCAGTCCGGTTGAGCTTACCAATATTAATAATGGAGTTAATACTGATTACACTGACCTGATCATTGTGGATGGCAAACAGCAGGAATACCAGGTAGGAGTTTCAGCGGGTAATGATAAGACTAAAGCTTATTTTTCTTTGGACTATTATAATGAGCACGGAATATTCAAGAATGATGCTTTAGACAGGTATACCGGAAGATTGAATCTTGAACAGTCATTGGGAAGGATTGCAAAGGCAGGCATGCAATTGCAATTAACTTATTATGATATTGATGTCCGCACCAACCCTGTAGATGAAGCGAGCAAGATCGCGCCATTCTCTCTTCCTTATGATAGTTTGGGCAATGTGGTCTTGTCTCCCAATAATGATGCTGCAAGATGGAATCCGTTGATCGATGAGCGGCCCGGTATCGCAATTAACAATACCTTACTTACAAGAACACTGGGTGCAGTGTTTGTCGAATTGAATCCGTGGAAAGGATTTACTTTCAGATCTAACCTGGGCATGGTATTTACGGATAGCCGCCAGGGTGGTTTTTTTGATCAAAATTCCATGTTGCAAAGAGGAAGCCGTTCCCTGGCAATTTATAATTCAGCCAAAGGACGAACAACCAACTGGGAAAACATTCTTACTTACAATAAACAATTCGGTGATCATAATCTGACTTTAACCGGTGTAACTACTTTCCTTCAATTTAATTCAGAAAATGTAAGTGCACAGGGAGCACGCCAGATACTTCCTTCGCAATTATTCTACGCATTGCAGAATACCACGGAAGGAGTCACTATTGCCAGTGGATATGCAAAAGAGAATCTGATTTCCTACGCAGGCAGGGTGAATTACTCATTCAAGGGTAAATACCTGGCATCAGTTACATTCCGGACAGACGGTTCTTCTAAATTGGGTGAAGGAAATAAATGGGATGTCTTTCCCGCGGCAGCATTTGGTTGGAGGATCATTGACGAGGACTTCATGCAAAAATCCAATTTTCTTAGTGACCTGAAACTTCGTGTGAGCTTTGGAACTACGGGAAGTGATGCAATAACACCTTATCGTACGCAATCAAGTCTATCCAGGATACCGAACGCCTTTGCTGAAAATTCTGCGCTTGGCCTGACATTTTCAGATACCGTTGGTAACCCAAATCTGAAATGGGAAAAGACAAAATCCTGGAATATCGGAGTGGATTTCGGTTTCTTCAATAGTCGTTTAACAGGATCGATCGATTTTTATAAGACTGAAACATCTGACCTGTTGACGATGAAACAACTTCCAGGTTCATCTGGTGTGGGCATAACATTCGATAATGTTGGTAAAACAAGTAATACAGGTGTTGATATTGCCCTGAATGCTGCCGTTATCCGCAAACAGGACATGAGCTTGAACGTAGGCTTAACATTCTACACCAATAAAGAACGCATAACCGAACTGGTAAATGGAGTCGATGATATAGTAAATTCATGGTTTGTTGGTTATCCCGTGAACGTTATTTATGATTACGAAAAGGTCGGTATCTGGCAGCTTGCAGATTCAAATGAAGCAAAATTGTATAATCAAAAACCCGGTGATATCCGTGTAGCCGACCAGAATGGTGATAAAGCAATCACCGCGGCAAGTGATAGAAAGGTAATCGGCCAACTTACGCCAAAATGGAACGCGGGTCTTAATCTCGATTTCCGTTACAAAGGTTTTGATATGAATGTCTTCTTTTTCGCAAGACAGGGGCAAACAATTAACTACGCTTACCGCACGAGGGTTCATCTTCCAGGTAGAGAAAATGGAGCTGTATGGAATTATTGGACTTTGGAAAATCCAAGTAATGAATATCCAAGACCAAGAACGACCAGCTCATTTGCTGCGCTTCCATATTCCTCAACGTTGGGTTATGTAGATGGTTCCTTCATAAAATTGAGAGCGCTCACCATTGGTTACACTATTCCGCGCTCAGCCATTTCAAGATTGGGTATTTCAAATGTACGCTTCTATGTAAGTGGAAAGAATTTGTTCACTTTCTCTGATGTTGACGATTATGATACAGAAAGGGGAGGAAGCCTTGCAAATCCATTGACCCGATTGGTGCTGGCTGGAGTAAACGTTGATTTTTAAATTTTATAAAGTAAGCTTATGAAAAAGTTACTTAACTATATAATTCCTGTTCTTCTGCTTCTTACTGTTTCCTGTAAAAAGAAATTACTTGAATACAACCCCGGCGGATTGACTGCCGATGAAGTATTCAAAACCCCTGCTGGATTTGAGTCTGGCGTAAGTGCCGCGTACAGTTATAATCGTCATTTATGGGGTAAGGAGGCTGGTTATCATCTTTATGAAGCCAGCAGTGACCTATGGATGAGTGGAGTTGATGATCCAAACACTGAATTAACACAATTTAGTTCCGGATTGAATCCAACACAGGCCGTTTTAACCTCCATCTGGCCAAAATTATATTCGGCAGTAAACCTCTGCAATGCATTAATCAATAATGTCGGCACCTCCGGTTTATCTGAGACATTGCAGAATGTAAGAGAAGGTGAATTGAGAATGTTAAGAGCATGGTATTACTATACTATCGTTGAAACCTGGGGTGGTGTTCATTTTACATTGAATGAAACAAAAGGATTGGTGACAACTGCAAACCGCACACCGGTGGATAGTTTCTATCATTACATTATCAATGATCTTCGTTTCGCAGCTTCTGTACTACCCAATACCGTGAATGCGGCAACTGATAATGGGAGAGTCACCAGGCCGGCAGCAGAATCACTACTGGCTAAGGCCTTCCTTACAAGGGGAAACTTTGACAGTGCCTATTTTTATGCGAATCGGGTGATGACCTTATATGGTCTCTCATTGCAAGCCAGCTATGCGAATCTTTGGAATATGAACAACCAGATCAATAAGGAGATCATCTGGGCTGTCAACTATTCAACAAATCTTACGCTTAATGATTTCACTGGCCCGGCTGGTGCAATTGTTTATCCTGGCGGTCATCCTCGTGGAGCAAACAACGGTCACCTCATGTTTTTGCAGAAATACGATGTTCGCCCCGGTATGCAGCGCGATATTCCTTATGGACGACCATTCAGTCGCTACATGCCAACGAGATTCTTGCTCGACCTTTACGATGAAACCAAAGATTCCCGTTATGCTGCAAGTTTCCAGGAAGCATGGTTGAGTAACAGACCTACAGCTACTACATACAACCGGGTATTGACAAATGGTACAACTCAATCCTTTACACTTAATCCCGGCGATTCTGCTCATTGGGTCACCAAGCAAACTGTAACGAATACTTTCCGCGACAGTCGCAGGTATGAAATATTCGATCGTACGAATACTTATAATGCAAATGGTACACCGAGGAACACCTCAAACTTTGTTTCGCTCAAAAAATTCCTGGATCCGACAAGACCCTCGATACCGGAACAGCAAAGTGCGAGGGATGCCGTTATATTCAGGCTTTCCGATGTCATTCTCACTGCAGCAGAGGCAAAACATCGTTTGAACGATAATGCGGCGGCTGCTACTTTGATCAATATGGTTAGAACAAGAGCAGCCTTGTCCGGACAAACGGCGGCCATGCAAATATTACCGGCTGATGTTACCATCGATTTCATATTGGATGAAAGAGCACGTGAATTAGCGGGTGAGCAATGGCGTTGGTTTGATTTGAAAAGAACTGGAAAGCTGATCGAAAGAGTAACGGCTAATAACCCTCAGGCGGGACCGAATATTAAGGCCCATCATATCCTGCGGCCGATACCGCAGAACCAAATAGATGCGGTTACGAATAAAACGGAATTCACCCAAAACGCGGGGTATTAGGGCCTGAAAAAAACCGGGGGAATCTCTGGTATCGTTGCCGGTAACGTTTGCGTAAATATTTAATTGCAAATCACTGATTAGCAGTTAATATATGAGTAAACTTGCTAAGTAAACCAAACCTCTCCCGCCTAAGCCGGGAGAAATTAAGAAACAAACTATTTCTTGCCATGCGTTTCAATTGGTCATCCTTTCTGGCAGCTGGAGGTTTCCTTTCCGGGAAGGTTTGTTCCAATGACCTGGTTAAAAAATACTGGAATACGAACAGTTGAGGGTTGGCTGTCCCGACTTTAGTCGGGATGGCCTTTTTTATTTTTTCAGCTAAAGCAGATCCATGAAAAAGCTTTTTTTGTTTTTACCGGTGGCAATTGCATTGTGCGCTTCAGTTGGGGCGAAGGGTCAATATGGACTGCCTAAAGTGAAGGTTCCGGTTTTTCGTAAGGATAGTTTTTCAATAGCTAAATACGGCGCAAAAGCCGATGGGGTAACGATCAATACCAAAAGCATCCAAAATGCGATCGATGCCTGTAGCGCTAAAGGTGGCGGCGTTGTTGTGGTCCCCGCGGGTTTATGGGTTACCGGGCCAATTGTTTTGAAGAACAATACCAACCTCCATTTAAAAAGGGATGCAATATTATTATTCAGTGAAGATTTTGACCAGTATCCTTTAGTTAAAACAAATTGGGAAGGTTTGCCTCAAATGCGAAATCAATCCCCGATCAGCGCCACCGATGCAGTTAATATAGCTATTACCGGCCATGGTATCATTGATGGGAATGGGGACGCATGGAGAATGGTCAAAAAAGATAAGTTGACCGAATCGCAATGGAAGAAGTTACTTGCTTCTGGTGGATTATTAACCGAGGATAAAAAAACATGGTATCCAACAGAGAAATCATTGAAAGGATCAAAGCTTCAAAACCCTGGCGCTATAAGTCCCGATAAAACTCCTGAATTCTATAATGAGATAAAAGATTTTCTACGCCCCAATCTTCTTGTATTAACAACTTGTAAGAGTATTTTAATTGAAGGAGTTACTTTTCAAAACTCACCCGCCTGGTGCCTGCATCCATTGATGAGCCAGGATCTAACCATACGCAATATCACTGTAAAAAATCCCTGGTATGCGCAAAATGGGGACGGACTTGATCTTGAATCCTGCAAGAATGTGGTAGTTGAAAACAGTGTATTTGATGTCGGAGATGATGGCATCTGTATTAAATCAGGAAGAGATGCAGAAGGAAGAAAGAGAGGAATGCCGACAGAGAATGTTGTGGTGCGTAATTGTACAGTTTACCATGCACATGGTGGATTTGTAATTGGAAGTGAGATGAGTGGTGGCGCAAGAAATCTTTTTGTTGAGAATTGTACATTCATAGGAACAGATATTGGTTTGAGATTTAAGACAACCAGGGGAAGGGGAGGGGTTGTTGAAAATATAAATATTAAGAATATCCAGATGAAGGATATCGTAGGAGAAGCGATTCTATTCGACATGTATTATATGGCTAAGGATCCCATCGTGCTCGCCGGAGAAAAGCGTGAAGCACCAAAAGTAGAATTTCAACCGGTGACTGAAGCGACACCTCAATTCCGCAAATTTAATATCAGCAATGTTGTTTGTGTTGGGGCTGAGAAAGGAATCTTCGTTCGCGGACTGCCTGAAATGAATGTTCAATCGATTGTAATGGAAAATATGGTGCTCCAGGCCGATAAGGGAATTGTTTGTACCGAAGCCACCGGCCTGACCTTTAAGAATATCAAGCTCTATACTTCGAATACCAACCCTGTTGTGGATTTGCTGAACAGCAAGAATATTGTATTTGACAAACTTGATTATAATAATGGCGCTGAGTTATTGTTCATGATCGGGGGCGATCGTTCTGCCGCAATAACCATCGCGAATACGAATACAGATAAAGCAAAGAAGAAAGTGGAGTATGAATTCGGTGCAACAGAAAAAAGCCTGAGCATTAAATGAAAAAGATTCTTGTAATAGTATTACTCGGTACAGTTATCTGTCAAACTCTGTTTGCGCAGCAACCATGGTCACAACAAATGGCGACGACCGTAATGAAGTTGTGGAAGGATTCATTTTCCGTTATTCCTGGCAGAGCTGCAAAATGGAGCTATGACCAGGGAGTAATCTTAAAGGGATTTGAAGGGATCTGGAATGCGACTGGTGATGGAGACTATTTCCGTTACATAGAAAAGCAAATGGACTATTTCGTGCAGGCGGATGGTTCGATCAAAGGGTACCGCCCCGACGAATACAATATTGATCATATTAATAATGGAAAACTGGTCCTGTTGCTTTATCGCGTAACTGGCAAAGAGAAATATAAAAAGGCCGTAGACCTCTTACGTAAACAACTCTCAACTCATCCAAGAACAAAAGCCGGAGGTTTCTGGCATAAAGAGATCTATCCCTGGCAAATGTGGCTGGATGGATTGTACATGGGCCAACCTTTTTATGCAGAGTATGCGTCCTTATTCCAGGAGGATGAGGCATTCAATGATATTACCCGGCAGTTTGTACTGATGGAAATAAATTCCCGTGATAGTAAGACTGGCTTGCTCTATCATGGTTATGACGAATCACGTGAACAAAAATGGGCCGATAAGAAAACGGGTCGTTCACCAAATTTCTGGGGTAGAGCTCTGGGTTGGTATGGAATGGCAATGGTGGATGTATTGGATCATTTTCCGGAAAAGCATCCGGGAAGAGATTCAATCATTAAAATATTGAATCGATTCGCAACTGCAGTTGTAAAAGTTCAGGATCCTAAATCAGGACTCTGGTATGATATCGTTGACAAACCCACGACTCCAAAAAATTATAAGGAAGCTTCAGCATCATGCATGTTGATCTATACTATTGCGAAAGGAGTTCGCAAAGGCTATATTCCTTCTTCATACCTGGCTAATGCTAAAAAAGCTTATGCAGGAGTGATCAGGGAGTTTATTAAAAACGAAGATGGACAGATAAACCTTCACGGTACAGTTAGCGTTTCGGGATTGGGCGGAAATCCTTATCGCGATGGTAGTTTCGAATACTATATGAAAGAACCCGTTGTGGTTAATGATGCGAAAGGTGTTGGCGCATTTATCAAATGCGCAGTGGAAATGGAAATGCTCGACAAACTTTCAGTTGGCAAAGGAAAAACTGTTGTGCTCGATTATTATTTCAATAACGAATGGAAAAAAGATCCCAATGGCAAATCAACCCGCTTTCATTATACCTGGAATGATAAGAGCAATAGCGGATTTGCAATGTTTGGAGATATCTTCAATATCTATGGAGTAAAAACGAAAACGCTTGAAGTCGCACCTACAGCGGCGAATCTAAAGCAGGCTTCCATGTACATTATTGTTGATCCCGATACAGAAAAAGAAACTACCTCTCCTAATTATATTGGCGATAAAGATGTAAAAGTCATTGCAGATTGGGTGAAAGCTGGTGGTGTATTGCTCCTGATGGGTAATGATTCCGCTAATGCGGAGTTTACTCATTTCAATAAACTCTCATGCAGTTTTGGAATAAAGTTTAATGAGGACAGCCGAAATAAAGTTTTCAATAATAATTATCCTGAGGGCGGAGTTAATATTCCTTCAAATCATCCAATCCTCAAATCCCCAGGGAAAATCTTCGTTAAGGAGTTTTCAAGTTTGGAACCTACCGATGGGGCTGTGACAGTATTAAAGAACGGTGACTATATTCTCGCTGCTGTCAGGCAATGGGGAAAAGGATTTGTATTCGCCATCGGCGATCCCTGGATCTATAATGAATACCTGGATGGAAGAAGATTACCTGCTGATCTGGAAAATTACAAAGGAGCTGAAGACCTGGTTAAATGGTTGATCAAACCGGTTGCTGTCAAAAAATGAAAACTGTACTAACGATAACGATTCTCTGGACCGTGGCTTATGTTGCCAAAGCGCAACAGAAGACTGGGGCAATCAAATGGATTATTGTTGATGCAAAGGGAAAAGGGGATTTCAAAACGGTACAGGGAGCGATAAACAGCTTGAGTGATTCATCTTCTATTACGAGACATATTTATATCAGGAATGGAGTTTATAAAGAAAAGATCTATCTCGAAAAACACAATGTAATTATTGAAGGCGAGGATAGAGAAAGGACCATAATCACACAAGCCATTGCAAGAGATGAATGGAGATGCATTCATAATGATGATTGGGGCGTAGCAACAATGAATGTGGATGGGAATGATATCACGCTGTTGAACCTCACGGTCACGAACAGCTTCGGTTTTGATTGGAAATCTGATATAACAATCTATTGTCCATCGGATACGGTCAGTCGTCAAAAGAAAATTGGAAAAAGCAGTCATCAAATGGCTTTGCGCACAATGCGTGGGAACAGGTTGAAGGCGATCAATTGCCATTTCCGTGCATATGGCGGAGATACGGTGAGTCCATGGGATGTTGAAAACGGAATGTTCTATTTCAAGGACTGTATCATGGAAGGTGGTGTTGATTTCTATTGTCCAAGAGGATGGGCCTGGGCTGAGAATTGCACTTTCATTACTCATTCGGGAACAGCAGCCATTTGGCATGACGGATCAAGGAAGCAGGATTCTAAAACAGTTCTAAAGAACTGCACATTTAAAGGCTATGATGGATTCCGATTAGGACGCTATCATAGGGACGCGCAATTCTACCTGATCAATTGTTCATTTCCGGCGAATATGGCTGATCAGGATATCTATCTCGTGCCCACTACGAATTTGATCCAATGGGGAAGGAGAGTATATTATTTTAATTGTCACCGGGAAGGAGGTGATTTTTCCTGGCATGCAGATAATTTATCGCAGGCGCCGGGCAATCCTTCGGCTTCTTCAATAAATCCTCAATGGGTTTTTGGTGAACGTTGGCAACCAGAAAAAAAGTAGCGCTATTTAAAAAGGATAGTGATGAATCTAACTAAAGAAAATCTGGGTCGGATCAGGACTGAAGCGGTAGACCTTCCAAGTCAAAACTATTTCGGCTTGCCCGAAAAAGTTTTGCAGTTCGGAACAGGAGTGCTGCTTCGTGGCTTGCCGGATTATTTTATAGATAAGGCTAATAAGAAAGGGATCTTTAATGGAAGGATTGTTGTTATAAAATCAACAGATGTTGGTGGGCCTGCCGATGCTTTCGAAAAACAAAATGGTTTATATACAGTTTGCATTCGTGGAGTTGAATCGGGAAATAAAATAGAAGAAAATATTATTAATGCATCTATAAGCCGGGTGCTTTCCGCGAAAACAGAATGGGAAAAAGTACTGGAAACCGCATCCAACCCGGACATGCAGGTGATCATTTCTAATACAACTGAAGTTGGAATAACATTGGTAAATGAAGATGTGTTAATCGGTCCTCCTCAATCTTTTCCAGGCAAATTGCTGGCGTTTCTTTACAAAAGATATACTGTATTCAACGGCGCACCGGATAAGGGGATGGTCATCATTCCAACTGAATTGATACCAGAGAACGGAGAAAAGCTTGAAGCAATAGTCGAAGAGCTTGCGCATTTGAATAAGTTTGAGTATGCATTTCTGGATTGGTTGGAAAACTCGAATTATTTCTGCAATTCTCTTGTTGATCGCATTGTTCCCGGCAAACTTCCCCAGGCTCAACAGCTGGAAATGGAAAATGAATTAGGTTATAAGGATGATCTAATGATCATGGCCGAAGTCTACCGGCTTTGGGCAATTGAAGTAGAACATTCTTTCGTAAAAGAGATTCTTTCTTTCAGCGCTGCCGATAAAGGAGTCGTTATCGCTCCCGATATTGAAGTATTCAGGGAATTGAAGTTGCGTTTACTTAATGGCTCACATTCATTCGGATGCGGCCTTGCATTTCTTGCCGGTTTCACAACTGTAAAAGAGGCAATGCGGGATACAGATTTCTGTCAATACATGCGCGATCTGATGATGAACGAGATCGCTCCTGCAATAGCCGCAAAGGACCTGTCTTTGCAATCATCCCGGATGTTTGCATCCAGCGTATTAGATCGTTATGAAAACCCTTTTATCGAACATCAGTGGATTAGCATCGCGCTACAGTTCTCATCGAAGATGAAGATGCGAAACATACCATTATTATTGAAGTATTATGAGGACAATGCGGAGGTGCCCGAATTGATGGCGCTTGGATTTGCGGCCCATCTCGTGTTCATGCGTCCAACATTTGAGGAAGATGGAAAGTATTGGGGTGAATGGGACAAAAAACTTTATGTTATTAATGACGATAACGCTGCCTGGTTCAAGGAAAAATGGGCAGCAAAAGATCCCGGCGTTGTAGTAAGCAATATTCTGGCTGATAAAGATTTCTGGGGTGCCGATCTCTTGAAATTACCCGGCTTTGAAAAGGCCGTCACGGCTGCTGTTCAGCATATTCTTCAAAAAGGAGTCATCTACAGCTTCAAAGAAGATGGGCTATTAAAAATTAGCGGTGTAAATTTGAGTAAAGCGCGTTAATGGACACAGCGACCGATAATATGAAAGGAACCAAAGGACCTGATGGCAACGCAAAGCAATCCGTACTAAAAGTTCATCCCGCAGATAATGTTCTTGTAGCCCTTCGGGATCTTCCCAAAGGAAGTTCTATAACTCATAACGGTGAAACCATAACGCTTGTTGATACCATACCTGCAAAGCATAAGCTGTTTACTATGGACATGCAGGCAGGAGATAAGGTGATCATGTATGGTGTGCTGGTCGGAAGAGCGCAGAATCCCATCCCAAAGGGAGGTCTAATGACGACAGCCAACATCAAACATGCCGCAGAACCCTACGATTACCGGCCTTCTCATTTTCAATGGCATAAACCCAATGTTTCGAAATTCATAAACAGAACGTTCTCCGGCTATCTTCGGTCAGACGGCAGAGTGGGTACTGCCAATTATTGGTTATTCATTCCAACTGTTTTTTGCGAGAACAGGAACCTGGATGTGATCCGGGAAGCACTTCACAATGAATTGGGTTACGCTGTAACGGATAAGTATAAACAGAAAACAAGACGATTACTCGAATTATATAAAACTGGTAAGGACATAAGCAAGGCTGATCTTGAGCAAGCGAGTACAACTATTTCCACTCAACGTCTATTTAAAAATGTAGATGGGATCAAATTCCTGAATCACCAGGGAGGATGCGGTGGTACAAGGCAGGATTCTGCGATACTCAGCAAATTATTGGCAGCATACGCTGACCATCCCAATGTTGGCGGTATCACAGTTTTAAGCCTCGGTTGTCAAAACCTGCAGGTTGAAGATTTTAAAAGAGATCTTCAGGAAAGAAACCCATCATTTAATAAGCCGCTAAACATATTTGAGCAACAAAAATCACAAAGCGAAGAGCAATTGATAACCGAATCAATCCGGAAAACCTTCCTGGGATTGATAGAAATAAATAAACAGGAAAGAAGTCCTGCGAGTCTCGACAAACTTTGCATCGGTGTAAAATGTGGAGGTAGTGATGGCTTTAGCGGAATTTCGGCTAACCCTGCGGTAGGGTATTGCTCTGATCTGCTGGTTGCACTCGGTGGAAAAGTCTTGCTAGCTGAATTTCCAGAATTATGCGGTGTAGAGCAGGAATTAGTGGACCGTTCAGTTGATGAACCAACCGCACGCAAATTCATTCACTTGATGCGGAGCTATTCCGATATCGCGAATAAAGTAGGCTCAGGATTTCATATGAATCCTTCCCCCGGAAATATCAAAGATGGATTGATCACTGATGCGATCAAGTCAGCAGGCGCCGCAAAGAAAGGAGGAACCTCACCAGTAGTTGATGTGCTCGATTATACTGAACCCGCAACCAGGCCCGGTTTGAGTTTGGTTTGTACACCTGGCAACGATGTAGAAGCAACAACAGGTAAGGCAGCATCAGGTGCAACCTTGATTCTATTCACAACAGGACTCGGCACACCAACAGGAAACCCGGTTTGTCCAACAATAAAAGTTTCAACGAATTCTTCACTCACTAAAAGAATGGGTGATATCATTGATATCGATACAGGTCCCGTGATCGAGGGTGAGAAAACGATTGAACAAATGGGTGAAGAGATTCTGGAATACTGTATTAAAGCGGCAAGTGGTGAAGTAATACCGAAGGCGGTGCAATTGAACCAGGATGATTTTATTCCGTGGAAGAGGGGGGTGAGTTTATAATCTCCCCGCTTTTAAATTTTTGATTATTGATTATTAATTATTGATTATTGATTATTGGCTCTCTAATCATTTGCAACTGGTCAATGGCGGTAGCAATAATTAATAATAAATAATTAATAATCAATAATCAAGAAACTCCCACGGCAATAGGGATGATGAATTTTTAACTCGTCACACAATATGAAAAAATTCCTCGACGACAATTTCCTGTTACAGAACAAAGTCTCCGAGCGCCTCTTTCACCAATATGCGAAAGAGGAGCCAATCATCGATTATCATTGCCATCTTCCTCCGCAACAGATTGCCGAAGATCACATCTTTGACAACCTGACTCAGGTCTGGTTATACGGCGATCATTATAAGTGGCGGGCCATGCGAACGAACGGTATAGATGAAAAGTATTGCACGGGTGATGGCAGTGATTGGGAAAAATTTCAGCAATGGGCTGCGACTGTCCCATATACGTTGAGGAATCCGCTTTATCATTGGACGCATCTTGAATTGCAGCGTTATTTTGAAATTCAGGATATTTTAGGTCCGGATACAGCTGCGTTTATTTATAATGAGTGCTCAGCAAAATTGCAAACTCAGGAATACTCTGTTCGCAACCTCCTTCGCAAAATGAAGGTGAAACTGGTTTGTACAACTGATGACCCAGTTGATTCATTGCAATACCACCAGGATCTGAAAAAGGATGGATTTGAAGTAGAAGTTTTCCCGGCCTTTCGTCCCGATATGGCAATGAATGTGGATGATCCGCTTCCATTCAATCATTATCTCAGCCGGCTTGAAAAAGCTTCAAATAATTCCATCAGCACATTCAATGATTATATCTCCGCATTGAAGAAACGTCATAATTATTTTGCAGCGAATGGATGTACGGTTTCCGATCACGGATTGGAAGAGATCTATGCCGAGGATTATACGCAGGTAGAAATTGTTGGATTGTTTGCAAAAATCCGCTCCGGTGGAGTATTGAGTTTGGAGGATAGAAAAAAATTCAAGTCAGCCATGCTCATTCAATTTGCCGAATGGGATGCGGAACATAATTGGGTGCAGCAATTCCATCTTGGCGCGTTGCGGAATAATAATTCAAGAAGGTTAAAGCAATTGGGTCCAGATACCGGTTGGGATTCTATCGGAGATTTTCCACAGGGAAGAGGTTTGGTGAAATTCCTGGATCGACTGGATAAGGAAAACAAATTGCCGAAGACAATTCTATACAATCTCAATCCTGCCGACAATGAATTGTTTGCAACCATGGTTGGCAATTTCAATGATGGCTCAACGGCCGGAAAGATCCAATGGGGTTCTGCATGGTGGTTTCTCGATCAAAAGGATGGAATGACGGCACAACTCAATACGCTTTCAAATATGGGGTTGATCAGCCGTTTCATTGGCATGTTGACTGATTCCAGAAGTTTTCTTTCATTTCCAAGACATGAATATTTCCGCAGGATACTTTGTAATTTATTTGGCGAAGAAATTGAGAAAGGTCAACTGCCGGAGGATCTGAATTGGATCGGTAAACTGATAAAAGATATTTGTTTTCATAACGCTAAAAACTATTTTAACTGGCAGCACCTGGATGAGCCGGTTAAGGCTTCCGAAAAAGTTATCTGATGGCTCAATCCATTTTTGATCTCAGCGGCAAGGTTGCGCTGGTTACCGGTTGTAATAAAGGAATAGGAAAAGGAATGGCGCTCGGGCTTGCGGAAGCAGGTGCGGATATCCTTGGTGTTTCTGGTTCATTGAAGCCAGGCGAATCTGAAATCGAGAAGGAGGTGCTTGCAATGGGCCGAAAGTTCAAAGCCTACCAGGCAGATTTTGGAAATCGGGATAGCTTGTATGCGTTCATACAACAAGTAAAGAAAGATAATCCGGTAATCGATATATTGGTCAACAACGCGGGAACCATCATGCGAAAACCCGCAGCCGAACACCCGGACGATTATTGGGATAAAGTAATTAATATTAATCTCGACGCGCAATTTATCTTAGCCAGAGAGATCGGCAAGCAAATGCTTGAAAGAGGAAGCGGAAAGATCATATTCACCTGTTCTTTGTTAAGTTTCCAGGGAGGTGTTAACGTTCCCGGTTATGCGGCAAGTAAAGGAGCCCTGGCAAGCCTGGTAAAAGCTCTTTCGAACGAATGGTCATCAAAAGGTGTGCACGTGAATGGTATCGCACCTGGTTATATTGACACAGACAATACCGAAGCATTGCGAAATGATCCTGTGCGAAGCAAAACCATTCTCGATCGCATACCAGCCGCACGTTGGGGAGAACCGCAAGATTTCAAAGGACCGGTAGTGTTTCTTGCATCATCGGCGTCTGATTATGTGCAGGGAACATTGTTAGTTGTAGATGGAGGATGGATGGGTAGGTAAATGAACAGAGGAACAGAAGAACAGAGGAACAGAAGAACAGAAGAACAGCAGAACAGTGGAACAGAAGAACAGAGGAACAGTAGAACAGAAGAAGCACGGTAGAACACCCGCCCGGATAAACTGCTCGGACGGAGAATGAAGAACGATGAAGTTAATCTGCCGCGTAGCGGCTACCTGTTTGTAGAAAGAAATAGAAATGATGAACATGCCCCGTAGGGGCTACCTGTTTGTGGTCGGCGACTTGATAAGGCATGGAATTGCCCCGTAGGGGTCAAAAGGTTGGTAGCACCGAATGTCCGCCGCGAATCGCGTTCTGTAGGGACGCAACACATAATTTAAAATTTGCAATCCAAAATTTGAAATAATCAATGGAGATTCGATTCACACATAGCCCGGAAGAAACCGCCACGATGAACACCGATCAATTACGCAAAAACTTTTTGGCGGACTTGATCCAACCCGACTATCTCAATCTCGTCTATTCGCATTACGATCGAATCATACTCGGAGGCGCCTGCCCCAAAACAAAAGCATTGGAACTACCAAACCCCGCCGAACTAAGAGCAAATTATTTTTTAGAACGAAGAGAATTAGGGATTATCAATGTTGGTGGACCTGGCATTGTTGAAACCGGTAAAGAAAAACACAACCTAAATAAACTCGATGCGCTTTATCTCGGCAAAGGTACCGAGAAGGTTACTTTCAAATCTGCGGATCAATCAAAACCTGCCGTATTCTATTTACTATCATCACCCGCGCATCAAACCCATCCCAATCGCATACTCACAAAAGAAGAAGCGACACCCAGCGATATGGGTGAATTAAAAACCGCAAACAAAAGAACAATCTATAAATATATTCATGCTGATGGGATCAAGAGTTGCCAGCTGGTAATGGGATTAACTGTGCTATCAGAAGGAAGCGTTTGGAACACTATGCCCGCGCATACGCATACACGAAGAGTTGAAGCCTATTTTTATTTTGATGTACCCGAACAACATCGCGTATTTCATTTTATGGGGCATCCACAGGAAACCCGTCACTTATTAGTAGCAAATTACCAGGCCATCATTTCCCCGCCCTGGTCCATTCATTCCGGATCCGGAACAACGAATTATTCATTTATTTGGGGAATGGCGGGAGAGAATTATGTGTACACTGATATGGATGCGGTGCCGATTACAGACTTGAGATGATAGAAGGTAACTTTATAATTAATAATTAATAATCAATAATTGGTCGTTGTGAAGGAGGCTAACTGATTATAAGCAACATCATTCCAATAGAATTATTTATTATTAATTATTGATTATTACTGAGGTGAGTGGAATTATTCACCATTCACCATTGACCATTCACCATTATGCCAAAAATTCTCTGCTTCGGTGAACTATTACTTCGAATGTCTCCTTCGCTGGATCAGCAATGGATTCGGCGGGCTGAGATGCCAGTGTATGTAGGCGGGGCGGAGTTGAATGCAGCAAGAGCCCTGGCTAAATGGGATTTGCCGGTAAAGTATGTTACCGCTATACCTGATCACTATCTATCAAAGGAAATCATCACAGAGCTGGAGCGGGAAAATATCGATATCTCATCCATTCAATTATTCGGAGATCGTATCGGCGTTTATTATTTACCACAGGGTGCAGATTTGAAGAATGCCGGTGTTATTTATGATCGTGCAAATTCTTCTTTTTCCGAATTGCGACCTGGAATGATTGATTGGAAAAACGTGTTTTCTGACTGCGATTGGTTTCATTTCAGCGCCATTTGTCCGGCTTTGAATCAAAATGTAGTTGATGTTTGTAAAGAAGCATTGGAAATAGCTTCTCAAATGGGATTAACCATTTCAGTTGACCTCAATTACCGAGCGAAACTATGGAAGTATGGGAAGAAGCCTGTTGAAGTGATGCCAGATCTCGTAAAGTATGCAAATGTTATTATGGGCAATATCTGGGCTGCTGAGGATCTATTAGGTATACCAGTAGAAAAAGATATTCATGACAAAAAATCCAGGGACGCTTATCTCGAACATTCGAAGAAGACATCTTTAGAAATTATGCATCAATATCCTAACTGTATATACGTAGCGAATACTTTTCGTTTTCGAAATAATGAGGGACTAACTTACTATGCTACTATGTATAAGAGTGATCTGGCCGAGTCAAAGCAATTTGAGACTGAAAAGGTAATTGACCAGGTTGGAAGTGGTGATTGTTTTATGGCGGGACTGATCTATGGGATTAAGCACGATTACAAACCAGAGATGATAATAAACTATGCTGCCGCGGCGGCATTTGGGAAATTGTTTGAGAAGGGAGATTCGACATTAAGAAGCGCAGAATCCGTCTTCGATCTGCTCAATGGAAATTATATGACTCTGTTGGAATCATCCTTGTAATTATGAGGACAATGAGCCATTAATTGTGTGAGTAAAGCCAGGGTCCTCTAATTTAAAATATCAAATAAAAAATATAAAATAACTCCATGCAACAAACCATAGGAAAATACAGGTGGACGATTTGCGCCCTTGTTTTCTTTGCTACAACCATCAACTATCTCGACCGGCAGGTGATCTCGTTGGTAGTGGAGGATTACCTGACTCCTGAGTTTGGTTGGTCGGAAACTGATTATGGCAATATAACTGCAATGTTCCAGTTTGCCTACGCCATTGCAATGTTTGGAGTGGGGAGATTGATCGATAAGTTAGGGACTAAGATCGGCTATGCCCTTTCTTTACTGCTATGGAGCATTGCTGCTATGGGGCATGCACTTATCAGAAGCACCACAGGATTTTTTGTTGCAAGGGCTGCATTGGGAGTTACCGAAGCCGGGAACTTTCCCGCAGCAATCAAAGCTACTGCGGAATGGTTTCCTAAAAGAGAACGGGCATTGGCCACAGGAATTTTTAATTCAGGTTCTAATATCGGGGCAATCATTGCGCCGTTGACGGTTCCATTCATTGCAAGTGAATATGGATGGCGAGCTACGTTTTTTATTACAGGTGCGATCGGTTTGTTGTGGTTGATCTTCTGGTTTTGGTTATACGAGATACCAAGCAGGCAGAAAAGACTTAAAAAAGCAGAATTTGATTATATACATAGCGACTCCGATGAAGCAGTTGCGGTTGCAGCGGCGGGACAGCAATCTTCCTCGAGCATATCCTGGGGAAAATTGTTACAGTACAAACAAACATGGGCATTTGCAATAGGAAAGTTTTTAACTGATGGAGTTTGGTGGTTTTATTTGTTTTGGCTGCCAAAATTTCTAAAAGCGGAATTCAATCTTGCGAAGGAAGAAATCGCATTTCCTGTCGCACTTGTTTATATCATTGCATCTTTTGGAAGTGTTTTTGGAGGATGGTTGCCAATGAATTTTATTAAAGGCGGATGGCCGGTATTCCGTGCAAGAAAAACTTCAATGCTTATTTATGCGTTTTGTGTTATTCCTGTAGTATTCGCTCAATTTGCGGGAAGTGCAAATATGTGGTATGCGGTATCAATTATCGGCTTTGCGGCAGCTGCGCACCAGGCATGGAGCGCAAATATTTTTACGACCGTTTCGGATATGTTTCCAAAATCCTCCGTTGGTTCGGTAACCGGCATTGGCGGAATGGCCGGAGGATTGGGCGGAATATTGCTTTCAAAATCTGCGGGTCCCTTGTTCGACTATTACAAATCCATCGGCGATCTTCCAACAGGGTACCTGATAATTTTCATATTCTGCGGTTCTGCATATCTGGTAGCCTGGATGATTATGCACTTTCTGGTTCCGAAAATGAAACCAATTGCAGTTGCCTGACAATGATTTTAGACGATTTGCACGATTGAACTGGCGCTGGATCGCAAACTTCGAGCGATTTCATATTTTGCTAATAAACTAGTAAAGTCTATTCGGGGCTGATATCAAAAAGAAATAAAAAGGGTTGACATCTCTAGACGAGACGCCAACCCCCTCAGGCTACAATCGCTTCTTGCATTTGAATTAAGGATTTTCAATTCATGTGATTGAAAAATCCCAACTCGCTATTTCTTTTTATTCTTAGATGATCCCGCGCTTCTTTTTGACTTGGCTCCCTGAGTTCCGCTTTGCGATTGCGTATCATCAGAACTTTCATTAGAGAAACTTGAAATGCCAGGAGCTGATGAAGTATCAGTCATGCTTTGGCTATTCCAGTCCTGGTTTTGATCTCCCTGATTTTGTTTGTTCCTTTTTCCTTTTTGAGATGTGCCAGTTTGAGATGAACCGCGCTGACGACCGGATTGCTGGCCTTGTTCACCGCTCCCCCGATAGCTATCGGGGCCGCCACCGCCATACTGGCTTTCTCCAAACTGATTACCTTGACCGGATTGGCCCTGGGTACCATAACCACCACCAAAGCCGCTTTGACCTGAAGATCCGCGACCCCTTTGCTGGCCATAGTTTCCTTGATTCCGGTTGCTATCGGAACCAGAAGATCCACTCCATCCGCCTTGTTGACCATAACTACCTTGGTTACCCGAAGAACCGCTCCATCCTCCACCTTGTTGGCCATGTTGTCCCTGATACTGACCTGATGATCCGCCCCAGCCGCCTTGTCCATGTTGTTGTTGGCCGAGATGGCTCATATCCCCATAGGCTCCCTGGCCGGAATCAAACCCTCTTGATCCACCACCGCGATAGCTATCGGGGCCACCTTGATTTCCGTATCCGCCCTGACCACTGAAACCACCTTGGCCTCCATATCCACCTTGCTGTCCACCACCATAATTTTCCTGATTGCCCCAGTTTCCTTGTTGCGAACCATATCCACCCTGGCCCTGGTTTCGATAGCTTTCGGAACCGTATCCCTGGTTGCCATATCCTCCCTGTTGTCCGTGACCTTGTTGTCCAAATCCTTGTTGTCCGTATCCGCCTTGCTGACCGAATCCACCCTGGTTTCCAAATCCGCCACCTTGATTGCTATGTCCACCCTGACCTTGCCAGCCACCCTGACCATAGCCACCTCTTGATCCTCCATAACCTTGGTTGCCGAACTCTGATCTACCATAATCATTATCGAATCCCCCCCGTTGAGCATATCCACGACCAAATCCATATTGCATGTCCTCATGCTCACGGTTGCGTCCATAATTTTGTTGTCCGCCGAATCCACGATCATAATCTCTGCCACCATAGTTTTGATCGCCAAAATCACGATTACGGTCACGGTTCTGATAATTGTCGGAATCACGTCCTCTTCTTCTGGTTCCTCCATTAGATCCCATCATTGAAGAACGTCCTCTTCTTGACGAACTCCTTCCTGAATCTTCGTCGTCAGAGTCACGGCCATTTTCATCATAATCGTCATAATCCTCCTCATACTGATCATCGAATT
This sequence comes from uncultured Chitinophagaceae bacterium, assembly GCA_963728145.1. GTDB lineage: Bacteria > Bacteroidota > Bacteroidia > Chitinophagales > Chitinophagaceae > CAVSJA01. The sequence goes on from CAVSJA010000004.1 coordinate 69,659, forward strand.
CATAATCATCTTCGTGCCTGCCTGGCTCATCTCGCAGTGAACGGCTATTGCTACGCTGTTTACCTGCGCCTCCTGTATAATCTCCACTTCTGCGTGAGGATGAGGAGGTCCTGGATTTTTGTCTCATAGATTTTTCATTTACATGTTTGAGAATACTTTGTCTTCAATCGATTCTCAAATCTGTTGCCAGCGAAATGAATATTTTTTGAATGCTTTTGTGGCAGACTTTCTACACTAAAAAGCCGATAAATAATTCTCAAAAAACTAAAATCAAATCGTTATGAATTATCGATTTGTCAGCGCAATGGCATAGTTCTTTAGGAGGTAAAGGGCATCCTTTAAAAAACTTAACTATGGTGACAATTGACTTAATTTGTTTCTCTCATTTGCGCTGGAATTTCGTATATCAAAGACCCCAGCATCTGCTTGCCCGATTTGCAAAACATCAAAGAGTATTTTTTATTGAAGAACCCATTTTTGATGCAGAGTCTGATTTCTATTCGATAAATAAATCAGGAGAAAACACACTTTGGGTTATTACTCCGCATATTCAAAAAGATCTTTCGCCTGAGCAGGTTGCTCAAAGACAAAAGGTCTTGCTTTCATTCTTACTTGATGATATGCAGATCAAGGAATACATCTGTTGGTATTACACTCCAATGGCGCTGAGTTTCTCTGATCATCTCAATCCGCAGCTTACTGTATTCGATTGTATGGACGAATTGTCTGCATTCAAATTCGCGCCACCGGAATTAAAAGCGAAAGAGACAGAATTATTGGAGAAAGCAGATATAGTATTTACAGGAGGATACAGTTTATTCTTAACTAAAAAGGACAAACATCCCAACGTGCATTATTTTCCAAGCAGTATTGACAAAGAACATTTTTCAAAAGCAAGACGAAACGGGGTCGTTGATCCTGCTGATCAGGAAAAAATACCGTATCCACGCCTGGGATTCTTTGGCGTACTGGATGAGCGGTTTGATACTGACCTGGTAAGAGTAATGGCAAAATTAAAACCGAAATGGCATTTCGTCTATATTGGGCCGGTAGTAAAAATTGATCCGAAGACTCTTCCCCAGGCCAGAAACATCCATTACCTCGGTGCAAAGAATTATGATGAATTACCGGCTTACCTCGCAGGATGGGATATTGCATTAATGCCATTCGCAATGAACGAATCAACGAGATTTATTAGTCCCACCAAAACACCCGAATACCTGGCGGGTGGCAAGCCTGTAATCTCCACTGCGATTGTAGACGTGGTAGAAGCCTATGGGAACAAGGGATTGGTCTATATAGGAGAGACAGCTGAAGATTTTGTATCTGCTGCAGCACATTGCTTAAAAAATCCGGGACAAAAAGATGAGTGGCTAAAGGAAGTGGATGAGACATTGAAAGATAATTCCTGGGATAAAACCTGGAAACAAATGACGGAAAGAATGGAAGAGGCTTTGAAGGAAAAGAATATTGTTGAACCTGATAAATCGCAAGCCTATGTTTGATTATTTAGTTGTCGGTGCGGGATTCGCCGGCTCCGTCATAGCGGAGCGCCTGGCAAGCCGGGCAGGAAAAAAAGTTTTATTGATTGATAAAAGAAATCATATCGCGGGAAATACTTACGATTATCATGATAAGGAAGGTATACTCGTTCATAAATACGGTCCTCATATATTTCATACCAATTCAAAAGAGGTATTCGAATATCTGGGGCAGTTTACTGAATGGCGAACCTATGAGCACCGTGTACTAGCCAGTGTGGATGGTATGCTGGTACCTATACCGATCAATCTTAATACTATTAACCAGCTTTACGGAATGCGCATTAACTCTTCAGAAATGGAAGAATTTCTTTCTTCAAGAGCTGAAAAGAAAGCGCATGTGCTCACTGCAGAGGATGTGGTATTGTCAAAAGTGGGTAAGGAACTATACGAGAAGTTTTTCAAAGGATACACTAAAAAGCAATGGGATCTCGATCCATCTGAGCTTGACGCAACAGTAACTGCACGTATCCCTACCCGTTGCAACCGGGACAATCGCTATTTCACGGATACTTACCAGGCAATGCCGCTTTTTGGCTATACAAAACTTTTTGAGAATATGGTGTCGCATCCCAATATCAAGGTGATGCTCAACACGGATTATAAGGAGATAGAAGATATTATACCGTACAAGACTATGATTTATACGGGACCTATCGATTATTTCTTTGATAATTGCTATGGAAAGCTTCCTTATCGCTCAATTGAATTCAAATTTGAAACCCATGAGAAGGAAGTATTTCAACCTACCGGAACGGTAAATTATCCGAATGAACATCCTTATACAAGGGTTACTGAGTTTAAGTACCTCACAGGTCAAAAACACCCTAAGACATCCGTAGTATATGAATACCCACAGGCGGAGGGTGATCCCTATTATCCAGTTCCACGGCCCGAGAATGCGGAGTTATATAGAAAGTACCAATTACTGGCCGCTGAATTAACCAACGTACATTTTGTTGGTAGGTTAGCGACCTACAAGTATTATAATATGGACCAGGTGGTGGCGCAGTCGCTAACCCTGTTCAAAAAAATAGTATCTAATCAAAACGATATTCATGTTAACGGACGAAATCTTACATCCGGGTCTACCTCAAGGCAAGCCGGAGGTTTGGGGCGGAATAGAATGTACGATTAACCGGCTCCATGATGGCTATCGTCCCGATAACTATCGGGATCAGTTGGAAGAATCGGGTCACTATAAACGGGAAAATGATATTGAGGAATTTGCACGACTTGGTATTAAAGCAATCCGGTATCCGATATTATGGGAGCTTCATCATCGCGAGTCGGGAAAGAAAACTAAATGGTCAAGGACTTCGAAGCGTCTCATCCAATTAAGAAAGAGTGGTGTTACCGTAATTGCAGGGTTGCTGCATCATGGAAGTGGGCCATTGTTCACTCAACTGGATGATGAGCATTTCCCTGAGAAATTTGCGGCATACGCATCGCTTGTTGCAAATAAATTTCCCTGGATTGAATACTATACGCCGGTAAACGAACCGCTAACCACTGCGAGGTTTAGCGGACTATATGGTATCTGGTATCCTCATTTGTCGAGTGACAAGGATTTCGCACTGATGTTGTTGAATCAAATGAAAGCGACCGTTCTTGCCATGCTGGAAATACGTAAGATCAACCCGGATGCGAAATTGATACAAACAGAGGATCTTGGAAAAGTTTATAGCACTCCACTTCTAAAATACCAGGCAGAATTTGAAAACCATCGTCGATGGCTCGGTTTCGATCTTCTTTGCGGAAGAGTAGATAAAGATCATCCGCTTTGGCATTATCTCCATTATGCAGGAATAGATGACGATCAATTGCAATTCTTCCTTGATAATCCCTGTCCACCAGATATCATGGGATTTAATTACTACCTCACTTCGGAGCGATGGCTTGATGAAAATACATCCCGTTATCCCGGGCATCCGATTGGCGGTAATGGTAAGCATACATATTCCGATGTTGAAGCGGTTCGCATACAAAAGAATGAACCCTCTGGTTTTAGTTGCTTGATAAAGGAAGCATGGGAAAGATTTGAAATTCCAATCGCGATCACTGAAGTGCATTTGAGTTGCTTTCGGGAAGAACAATTGCGATGGGTGAAGGATATCTGGGATAGATCTTGCCAGTTAATTGGAGAGGGCATTCCTATCAAAGCAATTACTTCCTGGGCATTATTGGGTTCATTTGACTGGAATAGTTTGCTTACCAGTAGGAATGGATCTTATGAGCCTGGGGTTTTTGATGTAAGAAATAATCAACCAAGGCCAACTGCGCTGGCAAAAATGATAAAAGCATACGCGTCAACGGGAAATTATAACCATCCTTTATTGCAACAAGAAGGTTGGTGGCAGAGACAGGATAGATTTTTTCATCAGGTAGTTGATATGGAAAAAAATTCTTACAAAAAGAAAACCAGCGCACCGATTCTTATCATCGGAAAGAATGGCACATTAGCAAGAGCATTCTCCATTGTTTCTAATCAACGATGCATTTCTAGTTATGCCTTATCAAGGTCAGAGATTGATTTGAAAGATGAAGAATCGATCAAGGCTGTAATTGATCATTACAAGCCATGGGCGATTATCAATTGCGCGGGCTATGTGTTGGTGGATGAGGCCGAGACTAACAGAGGAGAATGCTACTTCCTGAATTCTGCAGTTCCGCTCCGGCTGGCCTGTTATTGTAAAAGATCTGGTATCCCCTTCCTGAGTTTCTCCAGCGACCTGGTATTCGGCGGCGACAAACAGTCGCCCTATACAGAGGCTGATACAGTAAAACCCCTGAATGTATATGGATCAAGCAAGGCCCTGGCAGAATCCGAAGTATTAAAGGAATATCCAGAATCATTGATCATTAGAACAAGTGCATTCTTCGGCCCATGGGATCAGTACAATTTTCCATTCCATGTTTTGAAATCAGTAAGAAGCGGAACAATTATTGAAGCAGCCGAAGATGTGATTGTTTCGCCAACCTATGTTCCCGATCTCGTGCATGCGGCATTGGATCTTCTGATCGATGAAGCTTCCGGTATCTGGCATCTCAGTAATAATGGCAATATTTCCTGGGCATCACTTGCTTCAGAAGTATTGTCGAGAGGAAAAGCTGATCAATCACACCTCATCATAAAAAAAGGAGAGGAGATGGGCTGGAAAGCGAAGCGACCAGCATTTAGTGCATTGGAAAGTGAACGAGGTTTGAATTTGCCCACATTAGATGATGCCTTAAACCGCTATTTCAGAGAAACCGTCGTTGCTTAAATTATTATTGATTATTAATTATTAATTATTGATTATTTCGAGATTTGAAATTCAGGGCAGCAATAATTAATAATCAATAATCAATAATTAATATCAATCATTATGGCTGGAAGTAAATTCATGTTCGCAACGGGAATTGAAAATAGTTATCCTACAATTCAGTTAAGTGATGGAAAAAGGAAACGAGTTGATGAAATGGAAAAGACACTTCACTACAAATGTTGGGAACGAGATTTTGAATTGGTAAAGGAGTTGGGGATTGAGTATTTACGCTATGGCCCTCCGTATTATAAAACTCATCTTGCGCCAGGGAAATATGATTGGGAATTCTCTGATATGACCTTTAATCGTTTAAAGGAAATGGGAATAATTCCAATCGTGGATCTGCTCCATTTTGGTGTTCCTGACTGGTTGGGTGACTTTCAGAATCCTGATTTTCCCGAACATTTTGCAGAATACGCAGGTGCATTTGCAGAAAGATATCCCTACCTGCAATTGTATACACCGATCAATGAAATATTTATCACGGCAATTTTTTCAGGACAGTACGGGTGGTGGAATGAAAGACTTCAAACTGATGCAGGGTTCGTTGTTGCGTTAAAACATTTGTGCAAGGCCAATGTGCTAGCCATGCGTGCCATCCTCAAAGTGGCGCCAGACACTACCTTCATTCAAAGTGAATCTTCTGAATATTTCCACCCCATTGATCCGTCCGCCCTTAGATTGGCGAGGTTTTTAAATCAGAAGAGATTTTTGGCCTTCGATCTTACTTACGGCTATCCGCTAACAGTTTCGATGTATGAGTATCTTTTGGCAAATGGTATGTCTAAGACAGAATACCAATGGTTTCTTCAAAACCAGGTGAAGGCGCATTGTATCATGGGTAATGATTATTATGTGACTAATGAGCACATGGTCTTTCACGATGGCAGCACGCAGGCTTCGGGCGAGATCTTTGGCTATTATGTGATCACGCAGCAGTATTATGCCAGGTACAAACTGCCAATTATGCATACTGAAACCAATATTAAAGAACCCGGTGGAGTGGAATGGTTATTCAAGCAATGGGCGAATGTGCATCGCCTGAAGTCTGATGGAGTTCCGATTGTTGGTTTTACCTGGTATAGCCTGCAGCACCAGGTCGATTGGGACACAGCTTTGCGGGAAGATAATGGCCGCGTGAATGAATTAGGTCTTGTGGATCTTGACCGCAATATCACCCCTGTGGGACAAGCCTATAGAGAAATCATTCACCAATGGAAGGACGTTATTGCAGAAGAAAGTTATGGGTTGATCTTTCACAACTGGTGATCAGCGTACAATTTTCTGCCTGATAATTCTTGCGGTAAATAATTCAAACAATTTGTCAGGATGGATTCTCCGGTTCCCATTCTTCACGCTGTAAGGCTTACCCATTGCAGTCGGGTTATAAGTTTCCTTAGCCAGCACTTCAACAGGCCCCTTCACATTATGCTTTGCTACTTTACTCATTGGATCTGTTTTTTCTGTTATTAGGAACATAAATTGCTAAATAACTGTGCCAAGTTTTGTTGGTTATCGGGGAAATGTTTACCCAATGAACCAATAGGCAATAGGCAATGGACAATAGTAACGGGCAAGAAGCAAAAGGTAAGAACATTTAATCTCTAAAGTCGAATTATCTTTTGCCCCTTGCCCCTTGCCTTTTGCCTCTTGCCCTTTGCCCTTTGCCTCTTGCCTTTTGCCTCTTACTCCTTCAGCATCTTACAATACAGTCTTCCTCACTCCCGCCATCACCGACTGCAAAATCAAGTTAAAGTAAGACTTGTACACATCTCGTTTTTGAGCGAACGGTTGCTTTTCGTCTTTCTTATTCGAGTTTTTGATCATCGTATTCGCCAAAAAGCTCGTGAACTTTTTCTTTCCAACCGAGTCATTTTTCTCCGTCTCCAATAAATTTATTTTGAGATCATCATATATGAAATTGGTAAAGCCAAGGCTGCTGGTATCGTTACCCTTTATTTCAAATTTCAATGAAGTAAGATTCCCGGATTTTATTTCAACCATGCTTAATGCCTTGAATGTGGGGTTAAGTTCAGGTAAATTCAGTGACCTCAGATCTCCATAGACAGTAAACGTTCCATTATTCGTGTTCATTGGCATATTCCATTCAGTAGACAAAGGAGCCCGGTTCATGAAAAGTGCACGAAGATTCAATACCATCGGATCGGATGGAGTACCCTTATTATAAACATTGGATATAGTGCCATTGATCCGGTTAAATTGAACGAGTCCAACATTTCCCGTTCGAAAAGATTTTTCCTCGTAAACAACTGTACTGTTCCTTATTCTTACCACAGGAACCTGCAATCCAAACCCAAATTGCTTAATTCGTTGATGCGGATAATTACCGATCTTTTTTATCGAATCCATCCTTAATGTCTTGTCGTTATATACTTTGATATCCAATTCCAGGGATATACTGTCACCCTTAAGAGATTTTCCGGCCATTAATTGCCCAGCGTCGTTATTATATACGCGGACATTACTCATGGTAATATTTATAAGATCCTTTTGGTACCTTATATTTCGTGCAAGCTGTGTTCTGCTAATTGTTGGACTAAAGCTGAGCCGGTCGATCGTAAGTCTCTTTGAGGGGGCATCGAAATAAACTCCCTGCACTCTTCCACCATGTATCTTTTTTGGAGGGGGTACATATTCAAGGTTCCCGATATAGAAGGAAGAATTCTTGAGATATTTTTCTATTGCGAGGCCATTTGAATCGATGGCGACATTATAAATCGCTGCATTGATATTTTTTAAAATGAATTTATCGCGGCTATCTTTTTCCTTTGTTTTCAATTCGAGCCTTGCATTCTCTATTTGCAAAGTATCAACCTGAATTCTTGAAAAAATACTTCCGATCTCCAATATTGTTGGATCATCATTGGAGCCATTTTTGCCTTCAGAACGCTTGAGGAAAAGGGTAATGTCCTTAATGTTTAATTTCTTACTGTAGAATGCCTGGCGGTAAATGAACTCGTAGGCATTTAACCCATTGAATGAAATTCCTCCAATATGTTGGTTATCGCTATGAATATCGGTGCAATAGAGATAACCTAAATCAGAATTATAGTTTATATCGTGAATTTCCAGCTTGTTGCCCTTGACCGGATTAACCAATTTGACCTCATCTACTGTTACCGCTGCATTCTTTACAAAGTATGCAGCGATATTATTATACCGGTGAAGACTGTCCACGACAAAATCCCTGACGTTGATACTCAAATTATCCGCTGAAATTTGTTTGCTACTGGTAAGATCATTGAGCTTTATAGATCCGTTTCTAACTGAAATATTTCCCGATCTCAATAATTTGTACCTCCCCAGGATACGTTGATAGATCTCGAGTGTATCTCCGATCACCGTTTTCTTATCCTCAATCTTCAGCTTGGTCAACAGAACCTGTGGTTCATTCAATTCAATACTGTTTACGTCAATGGAATAACCTGAAAGAAGGTCTAATGATTTTAAGCCGGTTATATGAATTGTCTTAACCCTGATATCGAAAAGAATCCCTGGAATTGTGTCGCTTAGAATTACTTTTTGAAGAATGTTTGTGTCAACGGTTAGCCTGAGATTATAAATGGTGGCACTTCCTGCTACTTCATCAAATGAAGTGCTGTCATAAGTGATCTTGTAAAGGCTGTCACTCTTTTGTGCGATTGTATCTGTCAACTTTTCCCGAAAAAAGAGTTTCCGCTCTGATACCCACCAGATCACGCCAGCCGCAATCACCAGCACTACAATAATCCATATTATATAAATTCGCCGCATATTAGAAAGGGTAACCTATTGCAAGGTTAAACACAAGATTTTCTTTTCTCCACGCTTTACTATTCAGATCAATTTGGTCCACTGTACTTCTCTCTTTTGAAGGAAGCCAGGGTTTACGTAATGGTGCGGCGACGTCAAAACGAAGAACAAGGATACTCGCATCGAATCGCAATCCGATTCCAGCATCCACAGCTATCTCATTTAGAAAATTGCCTGACAATTTACCTTCTTTTCCATAGAGTAGGGAATCCTTCATCCAGATATTTCCTGCATCAATGAACACCGCAGTATTCACCTTTTGGAATAGAGGCAGTCGAAGCTCCGTATTCATTTCAAGTTTGTAATCTCCGCCGACCTGCGGATAGTAACCTTGCTGCAATGCCGTCGCTCTTGAACTTCCAGGTCCGATTCCACGGGGACGAAATCCCCTCAAGCTATTTGCACCTCCAATAATGAATTGCTTGGAGAAAGGCAGGTATGCAGAATTGCCATATGGAAGACTTGCTCCAACCATGAAACGGTTTGCCCAATAAGTTTGTTTGCCCAATCTTTTTGTATATCTGAATTCCATATCCGCTTTGAAGTATTGTGCAAAATAAGCATCAAAAACTTTTTTGCTCAAAGGCACTGTCGTTTTGTTAAACAGACCCACCAGTGTTCCCGCCATCTCTACGTTGAAATTCATATAAAACATATTCGCCGTATTCGGATTCACGGTAGTTCGCAGAAAATTGTAAAAAGCAGATGTAATGATCTCCGGAAGATTTACGAAACGCAACTCCGGATTTGTTGATACGGTATATAAAAATTGCGGGGAAGTATTCTTTATATCATTATAAAGAATACTGATCGGGGCAAGTGTATGCTCCTTTTCCAATGTCTCTTTCCAGTTCAATTCATATTGAACCCTGAAATAATTCTTCGAATAAAGATTCTGTCTTCTTAATCGTTCATAGCCGAGTAAAAACCTGGTTCTCGGGGGATATGCATGTTGCTCTCTTCTCATGCGGAAGGGGACAATGAATTTTGGAATGATCAAGGAAGCTTCACCGCCTAACCGGAAATTATTATTCTGTCTCAGCGAATCACTGAGCGAGATTTCAACTGCGGCGTAAGTCCGGATATTAAAGCTTTCCGCACCCCGGAATATATTCCTGTGTTTCCATGTCGCATTCACCTGTCCACCAACAAATGAATTTGTTTTTGTAAATCCACCAATCTCGAATTGTATCGTCTTTTGACGCAATGGTGTGAGATAATAATACACATTCAAGCTATGGCTTGTGTCGCTTGAGCCCGCTTCTTCAAAACGATTCTTTACAAAACGGAATATGTTCAAATTAGACAAACGATTCAAAGTCTTGTTTTGTTCAGAAATCGAATAATATTCTCCCTTCCTGAAAAGAATGGCCCGGGTAAACACCGTCGGTTTAAAGGCCTGTACGGTGTCTCTAATCCTAATTTGCTCTAATGTATCCTCAGGCATCGAAAGCGTATCGGCTGGGGGACGGGTGACACTATACCTTGGGTAGACGAGAATATCTTTTATTTTTTGGGCGAATCTTGCTTTCGGTGGAGCGACAGGTTTAATACTTAGAAAAAGGGATACTGTGAAATCTTTATGATTCGTATCCGCATAAGTCATGATATAATACGGATTGAAAAAATAAAACCCTTTTTCTTTAAGCTGCAAATCGACGCGCTCACGTTCACCAGTTATATTGTCCAGATCATATCGGTCACCCTTCTTAAGCAGTGATCTTTGGGGGTCGGTAGTGAGAATAGCTTTAGCCAGCTCACTACTATCAACTTTCCATTCCACGGCGGAAATTAGATAGGGTCTTGCCACATCTACATCATAAACCGCATTTACCTTGTATCCTTTAACTATTGTATCGCCTTTTACCTCACTTTCAAAATATCCCTCATTTTCCAGGTAAGCCTGCATATTCTGCGCAGTAAAACCCGGGCGAACCCTGCTGCTTAAAACCGGTTCTTCTCCCAGTTTGTTCCTTAACCAATATTTCAATCCTCTTTGTTTCTTTGTTTCGCCGATCTTATACCAAAACCAAACCTTATAGGGAAAGCCAAAAATCATTTTATTCTTGATAGGTGTAACAATTGTTTTCAATTCTCTCTTGTAAGCCTTTGAACCGCGATCAACACCAGGTTCTCTTTGCACATTTATTGTCGCTCCATTGTATAATTTTTCTCCGGGTGGAAGATGTTTTCTTACGCTACATGAAGTACCGAAAAACAAACAAGTCAGTATAACATATGTTATCCTTTTCTTCATCTTCTTTGCTGTTGATTTCCCGTTTTTTCCTGTTGAGCTGTTGCCGTTTCCTGTTGATTCGCTGTCCTTTCTTGTTGATTTCTACGCCGCCTGCTTTTTCTGAAAATTTCCTTAAGGTGATTGTAATCGACCGTAATAAGGAATGCAGCACCGGTTTCAATGAAATATCCATCCAGGATTGCTTCATATTGATTGCGTCGGTAAACTCTTATCATATATCTTCCGTCCCTGGAGATCTTGTATGCAGTTGAAATATCGGGCAACTGTGATCCAAGTGTTGCCTGTTGTGATTTTGCGAGAGGATCTTCTCCTTCAAGGGTGAAATTCTTACCAAGGGTTACCACCAGGCGATTATCGAGCATTGCTTTGGAAACGTTGATATCCACATCTGTTCTGTTGATGGTATTATCAGTAGCGCGATAATTTTTCACATTGAATCTAACATCCGCACCTTGAATGAGGTCCGCCGCAAGTTGATTGATCGCTTCACCAACAAAACGTCCAACACTTTCTTTTGCAATATCATTTGCATTGAAGGCGCTGTTACCTGCGAAGAAATCACCAGGTGAAGCTCCAATGAACCGATTCAGAATTAGTAATCCGAAAACCTGCTTGTTCAAGTCAGAAATACTGTAGCGGATCTGTGCAAGACGGTTGTCAATAGCTGCGATCATGGTTGAATTCACTCCGGCTGTTCCTTCCTTTAACTTAATATCAAAAGTCAACTCCGGTTTCAGGATCGATCCCTTTATATACAGTACAACAATAAAAGGTATCCTTTGCCCGAATGACGCACCGAGGTTTTCAGGAGTTTCACCTACTTCGTCACCCAGAAGTTCTTCCGCACTCGCGAGTACTTCGTATTGTGCAGTAATGTCCGCCGTAGCATCTTTTGGATCTCCCTGGAAGCTGAGCGTACTTCCTTCAACCAATTGAAATCTTCTCTTAAATAGCCGATAGTTCATTTGATAATAACCGCTATCCAGCCGGTAAACACCAGTTATGCCAAGTTCACCATTCTCGTCAAGTCCAACATTCATCAGACCCTCTCCACGAATTACCAGCTCGTCATTTGTCAATGGATCAATCAATATTGACAATTCTGCATCATCTCTAACCTGGAGATTGAGGTTATACTTTAATCCGCGAAAACGATTTACGGTACGTACACTATCTTCTATTCTATAGAGATAAGTTCCTTCAAGACTTCGCACCGTATCCATATTAATGAATTCTACTACTTCCTTTCTTGCATCAACATATACGGTGCGCTGAGGTACTGCATAATGAACAGCACTTGGATTCCTGAGCGTAACATTTCCATCGAGATCAGGCAGGTTGGATGTTCCGCCAAGCCGCACATTTGCATCAATAATCGCCAGGCCGTAGATTACACTTTCGGGTCTGCGGGGACTATTGATTGCAATAAAATTCCTGGTACGCACGGTGAAGTTTAATCCAAATACATTACCTGGAATTGTTGTAGCTGCCCCATTTATAGTTAATAAATTATTTGCTGTGTCCCTTATCTTCAATTGATCCAGGCGGATCTCCGGATGTTGTACCAGTATTTCCTGGTTGGGATCAATCTTGTAGAGAGATCCGAATTGAGTAAGTGCAAATGCAACGGTGTCAAATTTGATTGAACCATTCCATTCAGGTGCGCCAACTTCGCCGGTCAAACGAATATCTCCACGCAGGTTTCCCGATGCACGGGAAATTTGTCCTGCTGATAGTGCCTCAATTACATTTGCATTCAATTCTTTTAACGAAGCCGTAAGATCAATTGTTCCTGCCTTTGGTTGTATTTTTCCTTTAAATGTCATTTCATTCTGGCCCGTAACAGTTGCGTCAAGTGTTACAATATCGTTTTGGTAGGCTGACTTAAGGTTAAGATCACCAACGGGAACTCTTTGAATGGTCAGACTGTCGATGGTAACCGTACCATCTATTCCAGGGAAATTAATAATAGGTTGCTGAATTGTTACTCTCGCATGCAATTTTCCGTCTGCCAATAAGGTATCCTTGTTAATGATGGAAAGAAGATCCCCGAGTTGAAAACTATCCACCTTTATTTCAAGGGGAGCATCGGGTGTTGGCCGTTGGCTATTGATCGACAGGAATTGGTTATCCTTGGAAATAGTGAAATCTGTGAATACAAATCCACCTTTTTCCATCGAAACAGAATTGGTAGGTATAATATTCCATTTCTCGTAATTCAGGATGAGGTTATCTTTCAAATTGATGACAGTCCTGTTATCTTCCAGTTTTATATTGGCTTTTGCGGAATAGTATTCTTTTCCTTCCGCATCAAATGTTTTTGCGTCGGCATCTACCATGCTTTGATGAAACACGCCGTCTACTCGAGGTGTATAAAACTGTTGTTGCGGGGTAAGCAGATTTTCTGCGACAATGCTAAATCGCAGGGCTGTATCGGAACCACGAAGATTTAAGCGGACCTCTTCCATTTTCGTGCCGCTAAAGCTGATTGCGGGAGAACTCAGGTCTACCCGCAATGCAGTATCCTGAATTGCATTGTTGAAATCTCCATTGATAGTAACGTTATCCTTTATAGTTAAATTAGGAATTAACTGAGCAAGCAGGTTATGTTGCACCAGGGTAGCTTCAAGCTTTGCTTGCTGCTCTACAAAAGCCACAGTGTCGGTGCGCTGCATGTAATTTCGCTGGATATAGCTATTTAATTGAACAGGAAGATCCACATAATTGTATTTTCCCTGGACCTTTGCAATCAATAGAGGAGATTGTACACTGATCAATGTTGAGTCTGCAGTGCTATTTCCCTTAACCAATAGGCTATCTAAGTAATAGGTACTTCCATTCATTACCAGTTTGCTGCTATCTGCGAAAATTGAAGCGTTCAATAGTTTAGGATCAAGACTTGCTGCGTCGATAATGATATTCGAAGAAACTATCAGCGAATCCGGTGAAAGATTCAGCTTCCCTAAATCCGCACGTACAATGTTGATGCTTCCAGTTGCGGATGGATAGTTACCCTGGAAGTTTCCGGTCAGGTTAATAGCGGTTATGAGGTTGGGATCATTGATATTTCCCCCAACCGTATAATTTCCATTATCCAATTTCCCTTGCAGGTCAACGTTAGAATAACTATAACCATTATACACAAATGAATTGATCAATACTTTTGCATCGGCAACCAGGGTGTTGATATTGGTACCTCTTCCGCGGACCGTGATAATTCCGTCTAATTTTCCCAGGGAGTCGTTGCCAATCCATTTCCCCGTTTCCATTGAATTAGCATTCACCTGGAGATTGTACTGCAGGTTGTCTGGGTTATTCAAATTGGCAAGAGTTCCTTTTACCTGCGCCGAGCCATAACTGGTATTAACAAGCAAATCGGGCGAAATTGAATTGGTAGTTCCACCCAGCGACCCGCGTATGGAAACAGTTTGCGGCAATTGAAGATTTTGCTTCTCCAGTTTCTGCAAAACCGATGGCGCAAGAATATTTTTATTCGCAAAGAAATTATCTATGCGTAATTGGTATTGAATCTTCTCAGGGTTATCCAAATTGCGAAGATTTCCACTGGTAGCAAGTGCAAACCGGCCGCTGCTTGTGGAGAGATTAAGGTTGCGGAAATTTAATTGCTTTATAGTTCCGGATGCGTTTCCATGTATGGTTACTCTTTCATTCGATCTAAGATCAAGTGGTGATTGAGTTCTTAATTGGGGAGCGAATAATAAAACATCAGCATAAGAAACATAAGATTGACTAATATTCAGATTGATTTTCGCGTCTGGCTGATTGCTGTTTTGTTTTACTAAAGGAAAATAGATCGTGCCACTTGTATTTAATCGCGAATTATTTGCCGCAACTCTTGCGTCGGTGATTCGGATAAAGCTATCCGTTAAGTTTACAGAACCCTTTACTTCCTGGATTCTTGCCTTGTCGTTGATGTCGAGAGATGAGGAAACTATATTGGATTGAAATTTACTTCCGTCTACATTAGTGCCTTTTGCTTCAAGATCTATATTTTTTATCTGCAAGTGATTGAAGTCAATTCCATTCTTGACGGGTTTGTGCAGATTGTTGTCGTACGTAATGCTGTTATTGTTGAGTGAAATAGTTCCTGCTGTAATTTTCCAGGCCGCTGCAGTGGAGCTTGTGCCAGGTTGTTTGCCCTGCGCAAATGAAACCCTGGAATTATTCAAAGTCAGGTTATCTACATTAACGGATTGTTTTGCCAGATCAAGCGAAGGATTGTCTAATTGAAGGGTATCAACTGTAGTTGAGAAGTAAAGTTTATCAGTGATGGCTTTATAGTCCAATTGAATATTCCTCAGTCCAAGTTTACCCAATTGCAGCAACAAGGCAATCGGTTCCTTGGTTGAAGTCTCGAACGCAGTGATTTCCTTTGTCGAAGAGGAATCCACTACCGTTATTCGGCTATCTCCAACAGTCCAGGAATTGATCTGATAATTCTGATTGGTAAGATCAACCTTCTGTACGTTTGCATCCATTCGGCCAATCTTTGCCTGGTAATACATTTTTTGTTTTGCATCATGGTAGTTGAATCCAACATTGTTTAGCGCGATGGTACCCAACGTGAGTTGCATTGGCTTTTGCACAGCATTTGTGTCTTTGGGAGCAGTAAATGCATCGATGAGAAACTGGTAATTGAAATTTGAATCCAGTTCATTTCTCTGTACAAATAGATTTACGCTATCAAGATTGATTTTTGTAAGCTGGATATCATTGCTCAATAATTTGAGCATGTTAATGTCCACCAGAAGAGATTTTCCAACAAGGAGCGTATCATTGAATTTATCCATGATCAGGACGCCATTCAATTCTACCCATTGTGGAAGGCGATAATCGATACTATTTATTTTTACAAGGGTCTGTAGCTTATCATTCAGGTAAGTTTCTATCCTTTTTTTAACAATGGATTTACCCTTTGAAGTATGAAGCAATAAAACAAAGGCTGCAACCAGGAGTAGTATCACAGCCAGACCTAATAAAAAGCCGTTGAGCCATTTCCTTGCCATTTGTTGATTTCGGTGTTCAATTTGGTATTGGCTACCTACTTGAACTTTTTAAATATGGATTTCACAATTTTATCTATGCTGTCGTTGTCCATCCGACTGTTGGCCACTTCGGTTTCTGCCCATCCCTGCCAGACCAACTTATTGGAATCATTGTCGACCACATTCAATGTGATCGTTCCGGATTTATAGGGTACGGAATAACTCCTTTCACCCAGGTACTGCGAGGGATACCAAACGGTAGTCACTCTTCGGGTGGCTGGATTGTACAGATATCTCACGATGGGTCGGGAATAAACGGGTTGAGATTCACTTTTTAATTCATTTTCCACCATGATATCGTAATCGATCAATGCATCCGGATTTGCGTTCGCATTAACTCTTCTCCATCCTCTTTTTTCCAATTCTTCATTGACCCTTTGAGTCAGGTATGACTCCTGGAAATTTTTATAGCTTTTTGTACCATCCTCTTCCAACCATGAATAGGTTTTATAACTATTTAAGTCAACATTCGGATCTTTCTCAACTTCCGATGTTATGCCGCATGCGACCAGGAAGAGGATTATTGGAAACAGTATCCCAATTGCTATCGGGATGGATTTGAGCTTTTTCATAGTCCCGCATTTTAATTATCGGCCGGGTGATATTCTCACGCGGCCGATTTTTTTCTTGATGTACGTTTACGGGAGGTCGTTCTTGATGTTCCTTTTTTCCTGGGAACCTTTGCACCTTTCTTCCGTGCTTCAGATAATCCAATTGCAATTGCTTGCTTCCGACTTGTGACTTTTTTGCCACTCCTCCCGCTTCTTAAAATGCCTTTTTTCTTGCGGCGCATTGCACTTTCGACACTCTTTTCGGCACCTTTAGAATACTTTGCCATAATCGATTTGTTTATGGTCAATCAAATTAATTTGAATTAAACACCTGGATCTCCCCTGCGGATCAAACCAATCAATAAGGAAATCACTGCCAATACGATTAAGATGTGGATTAAACCACCCGCGCTATAAACGAAAAATCCTAACAGCCATCCAATTATCAGAATAACTGCTATCAGATACAGAATGCTTCGCATAAGAAAGATTTTTTAATTAATTAATGTTTGATATACTAATTAAAAAATGCTGCCATCCGGTTTAGGATTATCCGGATTGATCAAACGCCATTAAAAGTGTAGAACAAATTCCTCAATGACATTTTCGAGGTAATAAACGCTGTTGGCATCGTATTGATCTAAAATAATATGGGGCATTAAACAGCCAATTCATATGAAAAGAGTTTTAGGGATATTTACCGTTCTCAAAAAGACTTTTTTGTCGTTTTTTGAAGACCGCGGGATGAAGCTTGCAGCTTCATTATCTTATTACACTGTATTTTCTATAGGGCCCGTGTTGCTGATCATAATGTCGCTTGCCGGTATATTCTATGGACAAGAGGCTGTGCAGGGGCAATTATATGGCCAGATAAAAGGATTGGTTGGATCCGAGGCTGCAGTTCAGATCCAGGAGATTATTCAAAACGTTCAAAAGACAAATCACAGCACGATTGGGGCAATAGTAGGCTTCGTCGTTTTATTTATTGGTGCCACAGGCGTATTCACTGAAATGCAGGATTCCATCAATTTTATCTGGTCAATAAAAGCTAAGCCTCAAAAAGGTTGGTTGAAATATATCATAAACAGACTTATCTCTTTTTCACTCATTATTGGTTTAGGATTCATCCTACTTGTTTCGCTATTCATCAACGCAATAGTTGAAATACTGAGTAACCGGCTTAAAACAATGTTCCCCGACTATTCCGTGTATCTATTTTATGGAATTAATTTACTTGTACTACTAATTGTGATCAGTACATTGTTTGCGGTAATATTTAAAGTATTGCCGGATGCTACAGTTTCCTGGAAGGATGCAATCAAAGGAGCCATCTTTACTGCAGCTTTGTTTCTTATCGGAAAATTTCTCATCGGTTATTACTTGGGTACTTCTGACGTGGGATTAACTTATGGCGCTGCGGCTTCCTTAGTGATAATCTTTCTTTGGGTATACTATTCTTCCATCATACTTTATTTCGGTGCGGAATTCACTAAAGTATACGCGATTGAACGTGGCGGGGGAATCCGACCAAAAAAAACCGCTGTATTTATTGTGAAGAAAGAAGCGAAAGAAGTACCGGAGTCATATCTAGATACCTGAGAGTGGAAGTTTCAATCTCTGAGAGTGGAAGACCAATTGAACAGAAGAACAGATGAACAGAAGAACAGTAGAACAGATGAACAGTAGAACAGATGAACAGAAGAACAGCAGAACTAGAATAAGGAACACGGACCTGTATTTGTCTCGTATTTGTTCTACATTCTTCTGTTCCACAGGTCTGCTGATCTACTGTTCTGTTGATCTTCTGTTCCTCTGTTCTTCTGTTCAGCTCTTCGAGTATCGGGATCTTATTAAAACACTTAAGAACTTGCACAAAACAAAATGCCCCCGATAGGGGGCAAACTCATAGGTAGCGCGAGTTCAATGGTTATGATCTTTAGTATTTCAAACGGCTTGAGGAAATAACAAAAGCACTTCTCGAAGTGAAGTGCACATATCATTGAAGCTATATTGTTTTGTCAGGAAATGAACCGCGCCAAGTTTTCGGGTTTCTTCTATTTCGTGTTCAAGAGATGAAGTGCTGTAGATAACAACAGGTATATTTTGCCACTCTTTAATGCTTTTGATCTTCATCAGGCATTCTTTACCATTCAGGCGTGGAAGATTTAAATCAAGAAATATAAGTGATGGCGAAAAAGTTTTTAATTTTTTTATGGCCTCATCCCAATGAGGGGCGACCTGGCAGTCGATCTGCGTGTTTACATGTGTGATCGCCTCCTTGAAGAGTTGTTGATCATCTTCATCGTCGTCGATCAATAAGATCGTCGTGGACTTGTAATCTTGCACTAGGTTAGAGATTTAACATAAGATAAGAAAGTTTTCACAAGACTTTCAAGAGTTGGCACAAATCAAACAATTTTTTGACACAGAAAGTATTGAATTTAGATTAATTGCGTGAGTAATTAATAAAACTGGGGAATCCGTTGCCCAAAATTTACGTGTCGAATAGGCATTCTATTTTAACTAGAAAGGTTAAACGATGGCCAGATCTCGAATTGGAGTATTACAGTTACTGAATATTTGTGCGTACCTGTTGATGATCGTCATTAATGCTTTCGCAGATCTTTTGCCAATTGGAGGAAACACAACTGCTGAAGTTTCCTTACGATACTCAAATCATTTCTTACCCGCATCCATAACTTTTTTGATTTGGCCATTGATTTATTTACTCCTGCTTCTTTTTTGTATTTACCAGGCAGGAACTTTATTTCAACAAAATAAAAAGGCAATATCCAATAAAGAAATTGTAGCTGGAAAGATTGGAATGCTCTTTACTTTAAGTTGTATTCTAAATAGCGCCTGGTTGGTAACCTGGCATTTTCATCAGTTAGGTTTATCAGTGATTATTATGATCATGTTAATGATCACACTTATACTCATTCATCTTCGTTTATCGATTGCAATAACGGCTGCTGATGAAAATGAGCGAACCTTTGTTTGGCTTCCTTTTTCAATATACCTGGGTTGGATCAGTATTGCTTCCATGTCAAATATTGCCGCATGGCTTGTCTCCATTGGGTGGAATGGATTTGGAATAGATCAGAGCTGGTGGGCCGTTGCATTAATCATCTTGGGAACCGTGATTTCTGTGTTGATGCTTTTCAAACGACATAATATTTTTTTTGGACTTACGATGATCTGGGCATTCGTCGGAATCGCGTTAAAACAATTCCAGGAAACTGGCAAATGGAATAATGTTGCATTGTCCGCTTTGCTTTCTTCATTTCTCCTCCTGATCCTGATCGTATTCAGCTATCGTTCGTTTTCCAAAGTCAAAACGGCCTGATGGATCTTCGGTCACACTATCCTTATTGGTTGATGCGTGATGGAATTATTCAAACCTATCCATCGCTTGATAAGGATTTGGAAGTTGATATAGTTGTGATGGGGGCCGGTATAACAGGTGCATTGGTGGCTCATAAACTTTGTGAGGCCGGCGAGCAGGTAGTCGTTGTGGACCGAAGACATGTTGGAATGGGAAGCACAGCAGCCAGTACGGCTTTGTTACAATATGAGATCGATATTCCGCTTCACGAACTATCAAAAAAAATAGGGGAGAGGGATGCGGCCAGGAGTTATTGCCTTTGTATCGATGCAATAAAGGAATTGGAAATGATCACCAGCAAGGTTAATGGAAAATCAGAATTTGTGAGAAAGCCCAGTTTGCAATACTGTTCAGTTAAAAAACATCTTCCTCAAATAAGAAAAGAATTTGAATCAAGAAAAAAAGCCGGAATATCATTGCAATTTCTCGATAGTGCTGAGTTGAAGAAATTATTCGGTATTGACAGGGCGGCTGCTCTCTTATCTGAAGATGGAGCTGCAGTGAACGCATACGCACTCACGCATGAATTGCTTCAATACTCAATTCAGAAAGGCTTGCGTGTTTATGACCACACCGAAATTGAGAGGATTACCTATAAAGAGAATGAGGTCGTAATGCAAACTTCTGATAAGCTTAGTTTGAGATGTAAGAAACTTGTGATTGCTTGTGGATATGAATCACAACGTTACCTGACTAAGAAGGTGGAACAATTTCACTCAACCTACACGATAGCCAGTGAGCCGTTAAGACAGGATGAGTTTTGGTTTGAGAATGCAATGATCTGGGAAACAGCGACACCATATTTATACCTGAGAACTACAATGGATAAAAGGATTATTGTGGGCGGTATGGATGAAAGTTTTTCCAATCCAGATAAACGAGACGCCCTATTAAATCGTAAGGCTGACCAATTGGAGAAAGCATTTAAAAAACTCTTTCCCTCGATTCCTTTCAAAACTGATTTCAAATGGGCAGGAACTTTTGCTTCAACAAAAGATGGTCTTCCGTATATCGGCTCAATTCCGGAAAGACCCAATACTTATTTCGCATTAGGATATGGAGGCAACGGAATAACATTTAGCCTTATCGCCGCAAATATCATCAGAGACTCAATGCTAGGAAAAACCAATGAAGATGAAAGAATATTTTCTTTCAACAGATAAGTAAAATACATCCTCGTGCTACAAATCTGCAGTATTAAATATGCAATAAAAAAAGCTGTCTCCACTCAGTGGGACAGCTCATATAGGTAAGGCCTATGGTCTAATGGTCGAATAGTTATACTCTTTGCTCCTCACGGAACAGCGAATTCTTCTACGACATTTTATACAGCAGCATCCTTAGTTATACCTGTTTCTGCATATTGTTTGAAACTATAAACGTCTTCCAGCACGATTCTTTCAAGTTTGGGATGAAAGAATTCACCAATTGCATTTCCCATTAATCCCATCGGAGGGCGATAACTGATATTTGTATAAACCATTGTACCGAGATTATCATCAGTATCTTTAAATTCAATCTTACCGGAGTTTTCGATCATTGAATCAGGCAAGGAACGCCAGGAGATCATTTCTCCAGGATTATCTCTGACAATTACAGATCTCCAACTCACCGGTGCAATTTTTCCTGGAATACTTGCTTTCCATTCGGAAATATTATCATAAACTTCTTTAACCGAGTCAAGATGTTTCATAAAAAGCGGAAGATTTTCCAATCTCCGCCACATTGCATATACTTCAAGCCTGGGTTTGGCGATATACATTTCAGTACGCAAATTGATATTCCTGGTTGGAAGCGTCGATTCTCTGCCTGCCAGGTTATAAAGCGCACAGTTTCCTGAAATGCCACGATAAAGTAAATATCCTCCTGTTACCGCCTTTAGTTTCCGCATTCTTCTGTTCACAATACTATCTAGCAAAAGGAAGCCACCTGCAAGTATTGAAATCAATCGTTCAGGACTGCTGACATTCATGGCGTTTAGTTTCGTTGAATTTTCCATAATCGCTTTTTCATTTAAACTAAAATCTTATACCTTCTATCATTCTCCACGTAAATACTACTTGTAATGGGAATAAGCGATCGGATGCGGAATCATTTCCCCAGAACAGGCAACGGAATAGTTTTTAAGCCTATTGAGTAAAACAGTTATGCGACTCAAAACGATTTTAATTTGCGCTCTCTTCGCGGGACTTTTTCATTCCTGTAGAAATGGAAATGGAACTGTAAAGGATGTTGATACTACGGAAACACTGAATGATCGGTATGAAGATGACACCACGATGAATAATATCAATCGGGCGCTCGATAAGGCCACCGATACGGTAACTATCAAGAAACCGGACAGCTCCAAAAAGTAATGGATTCAGCTTTTTATTACCTCTTCAATGTTTATTTGTTGAAGATCCTTTCTGGCGGGTCCAGTAAGTAGTTCTCCATCGATTGTAAAACGCGAGCCGTGGCAAGGACAATCCCAGGTTTTTTCGGCTGCATTCCAACGGACGGTACATTTGATATGCGTACAGGCTGAGTTTAGCGCGTGAACCTGATTATTTTCATCTTTATACATTGCGATAGTATGCCCCTCGAATTTTACAACTTTTCCTTCTCCCGGCGCGAGTTCAACAAGCGCTTCTATTTTTTCTGGAAACAGGCGATCTTTTATGAAATGACCGACCACGTCAGCGGACTCTTTAACAACATTTGTAAAACCAGCAATTGGCTTTATGCGGTTTGGGTCAAATAATTCCTGGTATATGCTACTGCCTTTGACCAGGATATCCGAAAGAATGATTCCAGCAAGAGTACCATAGATCATACCGTTGCCACCATAACCTGTTGCCACGTACATTTCAGGCGAGTGGCCAGGCAAATTGCCAATATAAGCAAGACCATCCGCAGGCTCAAAGTATTGTGATGACCAACGATATGCGAAGTCCTTGACGTTGAAATATTTTAGGATATGGCTTTCGAGATTTCTGAAACAGGATTCGGTATCTTCTACATCACCAGTTTTATGATCTTCTCCACCTACGATCAGGTATGTTCTTTTGTCGACTTTTTGTGTGCGATAATAATGATAAGGATCCTCCAAATCGTAACCTAATGCCGCCGGATATTTCCCGTCTTGCAACGCGACAGCCATTGCATAGCTTCTATAAGGTGCGCAGCGAAAATGAAGCAGGTTAACACCCGGAGGAATATGTGTGGCATAAATTGCTGTGCGTGCTCTGATATCTCCTACGCTGGTTGTAGCAACCAATGGAGTATCTTCCTTAATGTCAGTAACCCTGCAGTTTTGGAGGATCAAACCTCCAGCATTTTCAAACTCCTTTGCCAATCCAATCAGATATCGACCCGGATGAAACTTAGCCTGACCTGGAATAATAGCAGCCTTCAAAAAAGGAATGGGAAATTCAATCTCCCGCGTAAACTTCATTTCAACTCCTACTTTATTGGCTGAGTCTATGATACTCTCCAGTTCTTTGTTTTGTTTTTCTTTTACAGAAAACAGGTAGGCATCTGATTCTTCGAAACCGCAATCCAATGCAAATTCCTTGACGTTCTGCTTTATTAATGTAATTGCAGCTTTTGTACCCTTGGCAACAAGCTTTGCGTCTTCTTCCGAAAATTTTTTTATTATCTGATCATAAGTCGTGTCAAGAAAAGTATTGAGATGTGCCGTTGTGCCGCCGCTGGTTCCAAAACATAGATTTCTGGCTTCAGCAATCACACAGCTTTTTCCTGCTTTTTGAAGTAAAAATGCTGTCGTTATCCCGGTCATTCCTCCTCCTACAATCAAAACATCAAATTCTTTATTAGCGGGTAATGTATGCGAATGGTCAAATGCCGGCGTGGAATCCTGCCAAAGGCTGGTGCAATTACCATCTCTGTTCATGATAAACACTTTTATATGGAATAGCAACGAGAATTGAAATTCCAAATAATCAATTCCTATATCAGGCGATTTTCAAATTTCGTGCTGCAAAGGAATCATACTTCTGAACTTCTTTCAGCCAGGTGACGTTACCCTTCTGCACTCTTGTAAACCAGGAAGCTTTTTCCAGTTTGACTGAAATGATATTTGTATTCTCTGCCTCATTGGTCACGTTTCCTGCTGCGAAGAGATAATCCTCGTGATACTTCTGAATGATGTTAACATGTTTCCCGAGCAGGCCTGGAACTGAATCGGAATCGATGATCTTACAATTCACGATATCTTTTCCATTGACCACAACTTTCACCTGTACGCTTTTTTGTTCTTCGCCCTCCCAGTATCTCAGGATCCCATACTGAATAGATGAGATCTTTTTCTGGATGAGATGTAGTTTATCATTCATCGTTTAGTGTTTAGAGTACGGCTATCAGGCCGCGTTAGTATTAATGTTATAAGATCCCAAAGCAGGAGTAGGTTCGAACAGCCATTGATAAAACTGGCGCAATAAACTTTGAACCGGATTCTTTGCTTTTTTCTCAGGTATGTTTTCATAGTAATCCACACCGTTTATCTTCATTTTCATCAAGGCCAGGTGACCCATTGCGACATCCTTGATGTTTTGTTTGGCCTCGATCAGCTTATTGACCATGAACTCACTGTTCACGATCTGGGCCGCACCAGTTACGTGCATATAAAATGGTTTTCCCTTCCTGTAAAATTGAAGCTTGGCAGGAAATTCATTCTCTTGCTCATTGAGATGTCTTAGTGGCCTGCTGATCAGGAACCAGATCTGGCCGTCTTCGTCAACGTTCAAGGCGGTAACAATGCTTGTAGGTAGCTTTATCAACGAATTGCTCATGCTATAGATTAAGGCACTCCGTATCTCATAGATGCGCTCCCGGATAAATTTCAGATTCGTATCGGAGTTCATATCGTTAAGATTTTGTTAGATTAAAACAAATGTGATACCATCTTGGTTTAGTTTAGGGGTGAGTATGTTTGTCTACAGTTAGGGTTGATTGACTAATTAATTGATTGGTTTACTGGGGTGGGGTTGCAAAGAGTTTTAAACCTTGTCAACGGAAATTCGCAACTGTCAACTAATCAATCAATCAACCGTCATTCCCGCGAAAGCGGGAATAACCAGTCAACCAAAATGCTTGGCATTATTTTTTTATTATTTCCCATAGATTTCTCAAAGGGGTGTTAGAAACTATTTACGCAGTAACATGGTAAAAACGGTTTCTCTCTGAGATCAAACCCATCGAACCTGATGCGGGTAATGCCGACGAAGGAATGAGAAATTCGGGAAGCTGTTTTTTACAAAACAGCTTCTTTTTTATTTTATATTTTCTATTTGTTTTTTCATATTGCCTCTTGCCTCTTGTCTATTTTCTATTGCCTATTTTTCACTTGGCATAGTTTTTTAAAATTGCATCTACGCGTTAACTGAGTCCCGATTTTCTTTTTTTAATTGGGCATTTCGTCAAAAAATTTATCAATCAATAAATTGACTACTATGGAAAGGACAAAGACAAAAAAAACAGCAAATCCGGGAATATCCAATAGTTCCCGGAATTCAGCCGGTTCAAAAACTTCTGCTACATCTCATAAGTCTAATTCTTCAAACGGTTCTTCGGCAAAAGATGATCACTCAAAGCTCGAGGAGTTTTTTGTAGAGCAATTAAAGGATATGTATTGGGCAGAAAAACATTTGGTAAAGGCCCTGACTAAAATGCAAAAAGCGGCGACCACTGAGGAATTGCAGCAGGCTTTTGAAGATCACCGTGCCGCAACCGAGGAGCATGCAATGAAATTGGAGCAGGTTTTTGAGATAATGGGCAAGAAGCCCCAGGCAAAGAAATGTGAGGCAATGGAAGGATTAATTAAAGAAGGGGAAAGCATCATCGAAGAAACGGACGAGGGGACAGCCACGCGGGATGCGGCTCTCATCATTGCTGCTCAGAAAGTTGAACACTACGAGATTGCCAGCTATGGCGGGCTGGTGCAATTGGCAAATACAATGCAAAAAACAGATGCTGCATCCTTGCTGGAACAAATATTGCAGGAAGAAAAAGATACAGACGTTCTATTGACTGAGATCGCGGAGAATGATATTAACTGGGAAGCAGAACAGGAAAAAGAAGAAGATTAATAGTACATATTAAAATGACTAAACTTCTCCCATCATAGGCATGTGGGGTTTTAGGGGTTAATGGAGTCACGCCTTTGGCGTGACTTTTTTTTATTTGGTTGGCAACCTCTGAGAATTAACAACCATAAAAACCGTCACAGGGTTGAAAACCTTTAGTAACATGAACACGAATATCATAGGCATAGCAGCAGGAATTTTGACAGCAGTTTCGATGATGCCCCAATTGATTAAAACCATTCGTGAAAAGAGAGCCGATGAGATTTCGCCTTTTATGCTTTTATTATTAATGACCGGACTAGCTTTATGGGTGTGGTATGGATTGGAAAGAAAGGATTGGCCAATAATCCTTACAAATTCCTTTTCTTTCATTTTGAACAGCACTATGCTGGCATTGCGATGGAAATATGGCTAACAATAAAAGTCAACCTATAAAAAAATACTATGAAAAGTGGCAATCCGGTTCATAGCAGGACCTCAATGAATACAAGGAGGAAACATCCGCTGTCGAGATTTTTTAATTATTTCGCTACGAAGATTACGCATATTGCCGGGACACCTCATGCATTCATCATAGCTTTTCTTATAATCATTATTTGGGCGGTCACAGGACCTATTTTCAATTTCTCCGACACCTGGCAACTGGTAATTAATACCGGAACCACGATCATTACATTTCTGATGGTCTTTGTAATTCAGCAAACTCAAAACAAAGACACACTTGCTTTGCAGCTAAAATTGAATGAGTTGATCGCCGCCAACGAAAAAGCGAGTAACCGTCTGGTTGATATTGAAGACCTCACTGAAGAAGAATTAGAAGTGCTGAAGAAATTCTATATAAAGGTAGCCGAGAAAGCAAAAAAGGGAGGAGATTTATACACTTCACATTCTCTTGATGAAGCAGAGGAAAATCAAAAGTCAAAAATGAGTCGAAAAAGAAAAGGGAACTGATAGCTCAGTTCCCTTTTCCCCGATTTAATCAAGGTTTAGTTATCAACGGTTTATTCTGTCAGAATTTTCATCAACATCTTCATCTGTTACATTCTGCCTTTGCTGTTGTTGATTACCTGGCTGGTTGCTGGTGCCACGCTGTCCTTGCGTATCGTTCTCCATATCGGTGCCACTGGTCGTACCGGTTCCGGTGTTGCCCTGCGGCTGATTGGACTTTTTTCCCGTATTGCCCTCAGTTTGCTGCTGCCTTCCTTGTTGTCCTTGTTGACCTTGCTGTCCTTGTTGTCTTTGACTTTGATCCTGGTTTGTAACCCTGTCTTCCTGATTATCCAAATCCTCATCAGTACCTAAGGGTTGTTTCCTCTCTTCACGAGGATTTTGGTCATCGCGGCGATTCTCATCCTTTCTGTTTGGCTGATTACGGTTTTGCTCGTTGGAGCCATAGTTTTTCTTTTCCATAGACAAACATTTATTTTTTTTGAATAATTAAATCCACAGTATTACCAAAAATCCCATGCCTAAAAGAGTTCAATATGAGGAGCCTATCTGTCGTAATTTTTGGGAAATGATTTCATCAGGAGGAATAATTTCATCGAAGTTTTTGTGGAATTTCACTATTGATTTCCACACAACCAGGTGAGTGCAGTTCTAATTGATTTTCCAAGCTTCTGATTCGTCAATGGCATTTTTTTGTTAATTAAGACTTCCAGTATGAGTGAGGTTATTAAGTTATCGCATAAGGAGTACTTAAGTCTTGATAAGGATTATGAAAAGGCAGCTTCGATAATGAGGCTGGTTTACGTGCGCGACAGTATGCCGGGAATTTCGAGAATCAAAAAAGGGAAAGGCTATAGTTATTTGCTTAAGGGGAAACCCGTTCATGATAAAAAAGAACTGGATCGAATTAAAAAACTGGCTGTTCCACCTTCCTGGTCAGAGGTGTGGATTTGCCCGGTTGAAAACGGACATATTCAGGCTACCGGTTTGGATCTTCGTAAACGTAAACAATACCGCTATCACGCTTTTTGGAACACACTTAGGAATGAAACCAAGTTTCATCGCATGATCGAATTTGGAAAGGTTCTACCTCAACTGAGGAAAACGATTGAGAAGGATATTTCGGGAAAAGAGCTTGATGAAAATAAAGTACTTGCTACTGTAGTCAGCCTGATGGAAAGAACTTTTATCCGAATTGGAAGCAGCGATTATGAAAAGACCTATGGATCCTATGGCATCAGCACCATGAAAGATCAGCATGTGGCAGTTCAAGGAGATAAGATCAGGTTCAGCTTCACCGGGAAGAAGGGAATCACCCATGATATTTCCCTGAAGAGCAAAAAGCTTGCAAAGATTGTAAAGCAATGCAGGGATATTCCGGGAAGAGAGCTATTCCAATACTATACTGATACAGGAGAGAAAAGAGGTATTGATTCAGGCATGATCAACAACTATATAAAATCCGCCACTGGAATGGATTTCAGCGCAAAGGATTTTCGTACCTGGGCAGGGACTTTACAGGCACTGGAAAGTTTTCGCTCAGTTGGTGATGCCGCTACCGATGTTGAAACGAAGAGAAATATCGTTACTGTCCTGGATGAGGTGAGTGTAAAGCTGGGAAATTCCAGGACGATCTGCAAGAAATATTACGTTCACCCTGCGTTGATCAGTTTGTATGAAGAAAAGAAATTATTGAGTTACCTGAAAGAATTGGATAAACTTGAAAATTCGAATGGTACAGTTGGCCTAACCGCTGCGGAAAAGATTATGATGAAGATACTTTCGAAGTTGTGAGTAGTCTCTGTTTGAACTGATGATTTTATTGTTCGATGCCTGTCTGCCGGCAGGCAGGGTTAGATGGTTGGTTTAAGAATAGTAAGTCCAACCATCTAACCATGTAGCAATCTAACCATCCTAATTAATTTCAATTCTCTTAATAGCCAATACCGGCTCTTCACTTTTCGGAACATGGATGCACAATAGTCCGTTGTCGTATTCGGCTTCAATCGCGTCGTCCTGCACGTTTTCAGGAAGGAGCAGACTAAACTCAAATGATTCATTTCCGAATTCCTTTCTGAAAAACTTCCTTATCGTTGGTAGTTTATTCAGTTTGCACTGCCCTTTTATCATCAGAACATCATTCTCAACATTAATCTCGATATCCTTTTTTTGATATCCAGGCAAGGCAATTTCCAATAAATATTCATCCTTTGTTTCTACCACATTGGTTGGTGGCAAAGGTGAGTCGGATTTGCTAAACAACCGGCTATCAAGCGGATGCTCCGGGTCAAGGAAACTTCCGCAAAAGGTCCTTACATAGGACCGATAATTTTTTTGTTCGTTGTTTATATCCATGACAGGCCTCGTTTAACTGGGACTTTGTCCTGTTCGCTGCTTACGAGTTATCGTCCCACTGGTTTATAATATTTCAGGGCTTCCGGCATTAATTGGCGAAGTTTTTCGATACGGTTTTCTTCAGATGGGTGCGTGCTCATAAATTCCGGAGGACGGTTGCCACCTGAAGCCTGTTGCATTCTTTGCCACAGAGGAATCGCTTCCTGCGGATTATATCCTGCCATTGCTGTAAAGATCAATCCATACCTGTCTGCTTCCAACTCCTGCTTTCTTGAGTTAGGTAACAAAACTCCTAATGAAGCAGCTGGCCCATACACGTTCGCAAAAATTGAATTCACTCTTTCGTTGTTAGATGTGAGTACATCACCGGCAACTCCAACGCCCTGCGCAACCATTGCCTGGCTCATCCTTTCATTACCATGCTTTGCCAATGAGTGTGCGATCTCATGTCCTACTACTACTGCTAATGCAGCTTCATTTTGTGTTATTGGAAGGAGCCCGGTGTAAACTGCTGTTTTTCCACCCGGCATCGCCCATGCGTTTGCCTCCTTACTTTCAACCAGGTTAAATTCCCAATTAAAACCCTGCAATTCTTCTGAAAGTCCTTTTTGACTATAATATTGGTTAATCGCATTGACCAATCTTTGACCCACTCTCTTTACCATTTCGGCATCGCGGTTACCAGGAGAAACCACCCTGTTCTGGCTTAAGAAAGCACGATATTCCTGGGCTGCCATTTCCTGCAATTGCCCTTCTGAAAGCAAGGCCAGCTGATTACGACCCGTGATCGGATTTTTAGCACAACCCGCCATCAGAACTACAAAACATATACAACTTATCGTTTTCATTTGTTAAGAATTTAAAAAGTAATTGTCGGAATAAATTTTTCCCCTAAACCTATTAAAATTATTGTGCCAATTTTTTTCCTGTGCTCACAAACCGAATTCCGTAAAAGCTAATCAATCGTTCCTCAATCAAAGTTTCATGAGGATTATTTTCTACACAAGAGTATTTGTATTCAATACGCAGTAAGGCATAATATTTTAAGCTTTCTTAGAAATATTCTTAAATCAAATTCAGTGTTATGAAAAATAACGAAGTATGTGAAGTCTTAAATGATCTGATCCAGATCAACAACGACCGAATTGAAGGTTATGAAAGGGCTTCAAAGGAAACCAAGGATGTGGACGCTGATCTCCGTGCATTGTTTGGACGTATGGCCGATGAGAGCCGTCAGTATGCTTCTGAGTTGACTGCAGCCGTTACCCGCCAGGGTTGCGAACCTGCCAGCGACACAACAGTAAGAGGAAAAATATACAGGGCATGGATGGATGTGAAAGCAACATTTACAGGAAAGGACCGTAAAGGAATTCTTGGTTCCTGTGAATACGGAGAAGATGCAGCACAAAGAGCATATGATTCTGCACTGGAAGAAATAGGATTGACAGGTGATTCACGCGATTTGGTGCTGCGTCAAAAGACAGCATTAAGAGCTTCTCATGACCTGATCAAACGCCAACGCGATATGCAAACAGCTTAAACCATCTATAACAATTAAAACCAAAGTTGATCGTATGAAATATTCGATGGAAAAAATAACCCTGGCATTATGCGTTTCGGCCGTGACATTGTTTCATGCCTGCCAGGATACACCCGGCGATGCTGATACCAAAGACACAGCAAACGTAATGTCTAATACTGATACTACAGCCGCATCAACAAGAGATAGGGATACGAGATTTCTTGAGGATATGGTGAAAGGAAATTATGAAGAGGTCAAGTTAGCGCAGTTGGGGAAACAAAAATCAAGCAACAAGGAAATTGATGATATCGCAGAGATGCTTGAAATGGATCATACTGCCGCTTTAAATCAACTTAAAGATCTCTCAAGCAAGAAAAGTATCACAGTTCCTTCCGAGGAAGACCAGGACGCAAAGGATAAGTACAAAAACCTGAGCGAGAAATCCGGGAAGGAATTTGATAAAGCATGGTGCGAGGCTTTAGTCGATAAACATAAAAAGACAATTGATAAATTGGAGGATATTGCAGATGATAATGCAGACCCGGATCTCAAGAGCTGGGCGTCAAATACTCTTCCGAAGATCAGGACACATCATGATAAGCTGATGGCTTGCCATGATAAGCTGAAGTAGATTTTGAAGCAGAAGTTGATTGGTTAATTGGTTGATTGGGATCTATTAACTAATCCACTAATCAACCAACAACTAATCAACTATTAATAATGAGGAATTCGTTTTAAGCGGATTCCTTTTTTTATGGCGCAAACTACTTTGTTCATAATTATCCCGCAGCGATTTCATTGCGGGGAATGTTTTACGCAGGAGTAGTAACTTATTTAATTCCTTAAGGTGGCACGACTGTTTCCTAGTATAGGCAATAGTCTAAATGCAGCAATGTTTACCATGACGAAGACATATATCAGGACAGTGGCATTGTGTTTGGATAAGCTTATAAAGGAGGGATATACCGAGGCATTCAAACTGGTAGGTAATTTATTGATCAATATCCATTCAAATAAGTCTTATCCGCCTGAGCGCTTCAAAGTAATCAACTTTTTGCGCTTTGTTGGATTCAATGATCCTTCTGATTCAGCGGTCCTGTATATTCTTGAAACCGATGATGGCTTAAAAGGTACGTTGGTGGAATCGTTCGAAACCAAATTAACCAGTTAATGAGCAAACAGACGATTTATGAATTATAAAGCAAGAAAAATGATACTCCAGGACACGAATTATTACGCAAAGGCTTGTATGAAAGCATGGTTGATATGCGAAGCTTGTGTATATATGGAATTAAGTAAAGAAAATCCCGACACGCAGGTGATACATGAATGTCATGATTGCGCGGAAACCTGCTTTGCACTGGCTTGTCAACTTATTACCCAACAAACGGACAATATTGACCGGCTTGCTTTTCTCTGCATGTTGCACTGCCGTCAATGTGCAACTGTTTGTGACAACCATGCAGAAATCGACGACATGCATTATTGCGGAAGCACTTGCATTACCTGTTCGATCATAGTAAGAGACTTGATTTCTCCAGGTATTCTAAACTAAAGAAGCGACTTACTTTTATTGCAATAAACCTCGGGCTTTTTCCAGGTCGATTCCTTTACCCAATACCTGTTTAAAAAGATCGCCCTTCTTTGCAACTCTTGCAGGCAGGGTCTTGAGATTAAAAATCGAAGGATCCAGGCCCCGTTTCACTTCTTTCCAATCCAAAGGTGTTGAAACCGTTGCTCCCGGTTTTGGCCTTACGCTATAGGCCGATGCAAGGGTTTGTCCGCGGCTGTTTTGAAGATAATCGATATAGATCTGCGTTTTTTTTCTCTTTGCCAGCGATCGTTCGAGGGTAGTAAGTTCAGGCAATTGTTCATTTACGCGTATCGCGAGTACCTGTGCAAAATCACGAACCACATCATAAGGGTATTTCTTCCTGCACGGGATATAAATATGAATACCACTTGCACCCGATGTTTTACAATAAGCGGCAATTTTGGCCCGGTCGCAAACTTCTTTCACGACCTGAGCGGTTTCTATCACCTGTTCAAAACTGTTTTTATCTGATGGATCAAGGTCTATGGCGAGATAATCCGGATGATCCGGTGCATCTACCGTTGAGCTCCAGGGATTCATTTCGATGCAACCAAGGTTAGCTGTAAATAACAATTCTTCCTTTTTGTTACAAACCAGGTAATGAACGATCTTATCGGCGGAAGGGGAATAAAAATCTGCGGTCTTCATCCAATCGGGTACAATCTCTATCGCATCTTTCTGATAAAATCCATTATCCTTTATTCCATTTGGATTTCTCTTGAGCGACAACGGTCTTTTCTTCAAATAGGTAAGAATAAATGGAGATATCGTATTATAGTATTCGATGAGCTGACCCTTTGTAATTTTTTCCTTTGGCCAGTAGAGTTTGTCTAAGCTGGTTAATTTCAAGTTTTTTGCAGGCATTGTGCGAATTATTCATTACGATTAGCAATTCTAAAGTTCATTCTGATTATTGATTATTAATTATTGATTATTGCTCCGCAAAACGGCAAGGTGCAGCTAATCGGATACCAATAATCAATAAGTAATAATCAATAATCCCTGCTTATCGGCAGCCAGAAATAATCATCTTGATTTCAGCAGCCTTTCAGTCTTTTGTGGAGTTTCGCTCTCCTTCTTTATGCTGGTACTTTTCTTTTCTGGCCTCAATCCTTTAAATACTGGATGCCTAAGCATGCCGTCCTTTGTTTCTTCTGTGTAAGTGACTTCGCAAACAAGTTTCGGTTTGAGCCAGGTAACCGGCGCATTCGCTTTAATTTTTTCATTAAATGGTGATTTTGTTGTTTCCAACGCTTTCATCTTGCTCTTTACTTGTGCCAGTGTTTTTTCTGTAAATCCTGTACCTGCATGACCGATATACTTCAGTTTACCTTTTTCATATTGACCTAAGAGTATGGACCCAAAATGTTTCCTGCTTCTTCTGGGTTCTGTATAACCTGCAATGATTGCTTCCTGGGATTGCAGACCCTTAATCTTCAGCCATTCCTTTGATCGTAGGCCTGGAACATAGAAGCTATCGGATCGTTTTGCGATCAGACCTTCCAACTTCTTCTTTTTAGTTTCTTCAAACAAACCGATCCCATCTTCCGGAACATGGTCGCTGTAACGAATAATTTCATCCTTTTTCGGCAAGACGGTTTTTAAGATTCGCTTTCTTTCAAGTAAGCTCTTCCGGCAAATGTTTTCGCCATCCACTTCAAGCAAATCGAACACATAATAGACTAAAGGAAAATGTTTGTTTTCTTCATAATGCTGCAGCTTCTGGAAATCAGGAAGACCATTTTCATTGAAGAGCACAACTTCGCCGTCGAGGATCAATTCTCTTTTGATCTTTGCAAGAAGGTTGCTGATCACAGTAAACCGGTCAATAAATGACAGTCCATTGCGGGAGTAAAATTTCAAACCTTTTTTTCCTGTTTCGGCAATAGCCCTGAATCCATCAAGCTTCAATTCGAAAACCCAATCCTTATCGGAAAATGGTTCGTCGATAGCTGTGGCCAACATGGGTTGGATAGAATGCGCCACTTTGCGACCGGTACTACCGTATTTGTATTTTTTGTCATTGAGAAGTGAAGCCATAGAGGTTGATTGGTTGATTGGTTGATTGGTTGATTGGTTGATTGTTGATTGGTTGATTGGTTGATTGGTTGATTGGATTAAGAAAACGCAAGTTCCGGAAGTATTTGTTTCAAAAGTTGAAATATTCGGTCAAGGTAACTAGTCAACTAATCAACCAATCAACCAATCAACCAGTCTTTCTTTTCTTATCAACCTTTTCAGCATCGTATGCCTTGTTTACAGCATATTCATCTTTGTGCTTGATTAAAAGCCAGTTTTTTTCATCTTTTTTCATTCTCACCAATACAAAACCGCCCTGCAGTTTCTTTCCATTCAGGACAAATTTCAATTCACCTTTTGATAGATTGAGAAGGGCTTGTTTTTCTGTTATAGGTTCTTCCTCTTCATTTACCGGAATATAATTGCCGCTATCCCATACTTCAACTTCACCGGCGCCATAATTGCCTTCTGGGATAGTGCCCGAAAAATCTATATAACTGACCGGGTGATCTTCCACTTCCACTGCAAGCCTTTTATCTCCGGGATTCATTGAAGGTCCCTTTGGTACTGCCCAACTCTTTAGCACTCCATCCATTTCAAGACGAAAATCATAGTGCAAACGCGAAGCATCATGCCGCTGCACTACAAAGCGTGAAGTTTTCTTTGCTGACTTTTTACCTTTTGGCTCAGGCGTGTCTTTAAAATTCCTTTTCTTATTATAAGTTTCAAGCGCCATCAGGATGCTCTGCGTTTAGAAGATTGCAAACTTGCTTTCAATTGCGACATCAGGTCTGTCGTTTTTGAATGCACTACCTTCATATGAGGAGTTGGGATCTTCTTCCCTTTTGCTTTTGCTTTGATCAGCTTCATCAATTCAGCAGTATAAGTATCCTTGTATTTTTCCGGATCAAATTTTCCGGATAGTTGTTCAATCAACTCGATCGCCATCTTCAATTCACCCGGTTTTGATTTTGCTTCCGGCACTTTCAATTCATCATGCGCTCTTATTTCTTCGCTGAACCTTATTTTGTTCAATACGAGTATATCTTCCTCCGGCTTGATGATGCCAAGGCTCTCACGGTTTCTTAAAACATAGGATCCAAGTCCTACTTTGCCTGTTTTTTTCAGCGCATCACGCAGAAGTGCATATGCTTTTGTTCCTGCTTTTTCGGGTTGAACATAATAAGGAGTTTCATAATAAATGCT
Source organism: uncultured Chitinophagaceae bacterium (assembly GCA_963728145.1). Lineage (GTDB taxonomy): Bacteria > Bacteroidota > Bacteroidia > Chitinophagales > Chitinophagaceae > CAVSJA01. The sequence goes on from CAVSJA010000004.1 coordinate 105,310, forward strand.
GTCGATATCTTTTTCATCAACAAATTCACTGATCTCGATGATCTTTGTTTTTTCAGGACTTGCCTTTTTAAAATCATCATCGGTCAATACAACATAACGGTCGTCCAGTTTATAACCCCGGACAATATTTTCCCAGGTTACAACCTTGCCGGTATTTGCATTTACCCGCTGGAATTTAATATTTGAATGGTCCTTCTTATCCAGCATGTCGAGGTCAAGCTCACTTGCTTCAACAGCGCTGTACAATTTAATCGGAATATTCACCAGGCCAAAGCCGATGGCACCGCTCCAAATAGCTCGCATATAAGGGATTTTCGATAGTTATTTAAATAATTATGCCAGTTCACTACTCATTTTTCTACAGAATACATGCTCTGTGGAATTTGTTCCGCATCAAATATGATAAAAGGTGGAATTTATGGATGGGTACAATATTTTAAACTATATGAAAAAGATTTTATGACTTTATCCGAACATATGAAAAGAAAATTGATCCTCGCCATTGCGTTTGGATTACTAATCTCACTTAAGGCATTTAGCCAGGAGAAAGAATGGAATGCGTTAAAGATTGGAGTGAAAGGAGGAGTGAACTTCAGTAATCTCTATGTTGACGATGTGGACGATGAAAATATGAAAGCAGGCCTGAATCTCGGCTTGTTTGCAAAGATCCCTGTCACCAGAAAATTATCGTTTCAACCTGAGATCCTCTATAGCAGCAAAGGATCAGAATTAATTTATGACAACATACTCGGCAGCGGATCCTATCGCTTTAATCTGAACTATGTTGAAATGCCTTTATTAGCTGTTGTGAACATTGTGGGAGGATTTAACCTCCACGCCGGCGGCTATATCGCTTACCTCACCTCTGCCAATGTAAAGAACGTAGATGATGAAGGGACAATTCAAGGTGTTTCAGAATTGAATGAAGATAATTTCAACCGGTTTGACGGCGGTCTGGTTGGTGGATTAAATTTCGATGTACAAAGTTTTACGATAGGCGCCCGTTACAATTATGGTTTGAATGAAATAGGGGAGAAGGGCACCCTTTCCGGACAATTGACCAGCAATTCGAAAAACAGCGTCATAACTCTTTATGTTGGTTTTGGATTTTAGAACGTTGATTTCTGAACCGGGGCTACTTTTCCAGGTGGCCCCCATTTTTAAAACTCTAAACAATGACAAGGTTCTATTTGATCATTTTCTGTTTACTTACACTTTTCTATACTAGTTGCGCCGCAATTGAAACAATTTTCAAAGCGGGCATGTGGTGGGGAATTATTCTCGTCGTTCTTATCCTCGCAATTGTTGCATGGATAATTTCGAGAGTTGCGGGGAAGAAGTAGTGGTGAATGGTGAATGGTGAATAGTGAATAGTGAATAGTAAATAGTGAAGTGAATAGTGAACCTTCTACTGACCATTGACCATTGACCATTGACCATTCACCAAATCAGCTAGCTTTGAACGTTATAATGAAACTCGTTCCTTCGTTCAATCTTGATTGTACATCAATAAACGCCTGGTGAGATTGAAGGATGTTCAGTGTTGAAGCAAGTCCCAGGCCCATTCCATTTCGTTTTGAAGTAAAATAAGGTTCGAAAAGGCGACCAAGATTTTCCTGGCTGATTCCAGAACCATTGTCCGCTATTACGACCACATGCTCCAGGCCGATACTTCTCAAACTGATCAACAATTTGCCCTTATCTTCTTCCATTGCTTCAACTGCATTGATGATAATGTTCAGGAATGCAATTTTCAATTTTTGCAAATCTGCCCTTATCCTCAACAATTGGTCAGGATAACTCAATTCAAGTTTGATTCGCTTCAGCGTAATGCGATCCACTGCCGCGGCTATGGATTCATCGAGGATGGATTGCAATGCATGTTCGGTCATTTCAACAGCACCGGGCCTTGAGGTATTCAACAACTCATCGATCAGGTCCCCGATGCGTTGGCTGTTTCTTTGAATAATGTCAAGATAAACAGCCGATTTATCTTTTCTCTCGTCCTGCTCCAGTTGTTCGGCCGCGAGATTAATATTATTTAATGGATTGCGGACTTCGTGTGCCAGCGTACGAACAAGTCGATTTGCCAATCCAAGCTTTTGCAATTGGAGATTGGCTTTCTCCGCTCTCTTCAAATTTGTGATATCATGCAGGATGCCCTGGACATAGAGGTTTCCTTTTGCATCTGTCTCTTTCGAAATCGAAAGAATGCAGGTCTTTCTATGCCCTTCTTTATCCTGTATTTCCACTTCCATATCATTTACGGAACCTTCAGCGTTGAATTTTTCTTCCAGGAACTTCGCATCCTTTTTATTGGATAAAAGATCGTACAGGCTAAGCTGTTGCAAAGCATTCAGGTCATAACCCAATAATGCCGAAGAGGCTTCATTGGCATTTCTAAAAAAGAGTTTTTCGTCAGAAAGAAAGACTGCATCCTTTGACCTTTCAAATATGCTTCTGAATTTTCGCTCATTATCGCGCAAGGCCTTGGCTGTTGCTGCTCTTTCGAGGCTATACCTGATGCAACGTTCAATCTTTTCAGAATTCAATTCGGCCTTTACCAGGTAATCATATGCCCCGCTTTGCATCGATTCCATGTCCAGTTCACGGTTTCCTCTTCCTGTCAACAAAACGATTGGCTCTTCACAATTCATTCGGATCGCTTCTTTCAGTAATTCGAGCCCTGTTTTGGCACCAAGATAATAGTCCACGAAGTAAATATCGAATTGGTGTTCCTTCATTTTCTTCAATCCTTCGGTATAAGTTGGACACCAGGAAATGGTAAATTTTTGTGAGGGAATTTTCTTAATGAATTCACTGGTGATAAAAAAATCATCTTCATCATCGTCAATGATCAAAATCCTGTATGGTAATTTCTGCTGCTGCATCCTCGCTATTGATTTTCGGGTAAAATAACCGTAAAAGTAGAACCTCCCAGGGGTTTGCCACTTGCGTAGATCATTCCAGCATGATTGTCGATGATCTTTTTGCAGATTGCGAGCCCAATACCTGAGCCAGGGTATTCCGATTTACCATGTAAACGTTGAAAGATCTGGAAAATCCTGTTCGCATACTCAGGCTCAAATCCGATACCATTGTCGGCTATTGAGATTCTATAATAAGTTCTGTTCACATTCAATCCAAGCTCCTGTTTGGCCTGCCGTCCAAGCTTTTCAGTTTGAATATCGATCTCGCAAATTTTTTCCGGATTGCGAAACTTAATCGCATTCCCCACCAGATTGCTGAAGAGTTGTTTGATTTGGGATGGGTTTACTTCAAGCATAGGAAGTTTATCGTAGCGAATGATCGTTTCGGATTCTGCTATCTTCAATTCTAATTCAGTTTTTACCTCACTAAGCAGAACATTCAAATCCGTTTTCTCGAAAGGCTGATTTCCTCTGGTCAATCTGGAAAAAGAAAGGAGGTTATCGATCAGGAACCGCATGTTGTTACTTGCAGTAGACATCCGCCTTAAATAATTTACGCCTTCTGTGCTTAACTGCTCTGAAAAGCGGTCTTCAAGAATTTCGCAAAAGGTCGAGATCTTGCGCAAAGGTTCCTGCATATCGTGGGAAGCTACGTATGCGAATTCTTCCAGTTCTTTATTGGAACGGTCCAGATCACGGATCTTACTTTTTAATTCTCTCTCGTATTGCTTCAATTGAGTGATATCGTAAGTGGTGCCAATCATCCGCAACTTATTGCCATCTATATCATGGATCACTTTTGCAATACTCTGCAGTGATTTTTCTTTTCCATCATTTAGTATGATCTTGAAATCGAAGACCTGGCTGCCCCCATGTTCTTTCAATTGATCGATAATTGTTTTCACTCGCTCCCGGTCCTCCTCAGCAATTGCATCTTCAAAGAATTCATGTTCCAGGCCATTCATTTCATCATCCTGAAACGCCGCCTTGTTATAAAGACGAAACATACCACTGGAGAAATCAGTTTTGTTAGAAGCGAATTCGTATTCCCAGGTGCCATAGTTCAGGTGCTCTTCTTTTTCTGCCATCAGGTCGCGGTACCAGCGTACCATTTCCTGTGAATTTGCTTCAGCCGTAATATCTCTTGTGGTTCCAACTACGCGATCCGGTTGGTTCCCAATGCGGATGATCTTTCCATAAGTCTCCAGGAGTTTTTTAGTACCATCAGCCGCATTTATTTCATATTGCCAGATATATTCATTCTTTTTATCTCTTAAAATTGACTCACGAAGTCGTCTCCCTCTTTCGATATCCTTGCGGGACATATGTGTAGAATAAAAGTCTTCGGTTATTAGTGGTTTGGGCTCCTGCCTGGGATCGTACCCGAACAAGCGATACATTCCGTCCGACCAACTTATTCTTCCTGTCTTAAACTCTGATTCAAATGATCCGAATTGCAGAAATTGTTCACGTTCATTTGCCGCCTGCCTGAAATCAATGAGGACTTGCTGAAAACCGACCTGGTCGGTTACATCTCTGGTAATTCCAACAATTTTTTTGAAGCCATTCTCTTCAATATAATTTCCCTTGGAGGAAACAATCAATTCTCTTTTGTGATTGGTGACCAGTTTGCAAGTATGTTCAAATCCGTTTTTCTGTTCAATAGCCTTTTCTATTTTTTGTTTGAGGGAATCCAGGTCAGTTCCACTGATATGCTTTAGTATAAAATCAACGGAATTCTTATCCTTCACTTCTGCTTTATCGTAGCCAAGCAAGCTGTACATACCATCACTCCAGAATACATCTTTTGTGATAATATTCGCTGACCATGAACCGAAATTCAATAAATGCTCAGTCTCACTAAATAAATTGCTAATGGTTTTTGATTCCTCAGCGTTTTTGAGCTCATCTGTAACATCCTGCGCCAGGAATAAAAGAGAGGAGGCTTTTCCCTCGGAATTTCTCCTCAGTACTGTACCGAGAGTTTTGAAATAACGCCAATTGCCTTCTTTGTGATTGAGGCGTGACTGGTACGAGTAAGTCTCGTCATCTTTTAAATCCAGGAATTTTGACAATTCTTCCTTAACCCTATCCACATCATCCTTGAAGACAAGCTGCAAGAAGTCATCGTTCCAGCTTTTTACGTCTTCAAGGCTGTAACCTAAAACATCTTTGATGCGATTATTAACGTATTTGAGCTGCTTTTTATCCGAGTCATAAACATAAATGATACCCGGAAAAAGGTCCGTGATCTTTCTTTCAAATATGTCTTCAACATCGTTTTCAAAGAGCAGCTTCAGATGATATAGCGCTTTGTCCTCTGGCATTAAGGCAGATCAGGTTAAAAGTTATTGAGTTCCTGGTATTGCTTCATTTTATTGTACAGTGTTTTGCGGTCGATATTCAATAATTTGGCAGCCTTACTCTTATTATAATTACATTTCTTTAACGCGTCTACAATGATCTCGTACTCCACATCGATGGCTGCTGCTTTGAGCGTATGCTCGTGAGCTGCAGGTATTGCGATTGTTCTCACTTCTGCTTCGGGTTGTGTTGTTGGAGGTGCTGCGGAATGCTGAAAATTCGATTGTTCGCTTGGTGAATCGAATTGTAATTTATTGAAATTAGAGATTTCAAAGGGAAGGTAACGGGCTTCGATCAATGGTCCTTCACACAAAAGCGTAGCACGTTTGATGATATTCTTCATTTCCCTCAGATTTCCGTACCACACATACTGATAAAATATCTCTTCAACTTCTCTAGAAAATCCTTTTATCTTCTTTCCAAGTTCCTCATTGGTTTGGTGGAGGAAATGATTTGCAAATAGCATGATATCTTCTCTGCGATCCCGGAGTGGGGGTATCTCCATGCTGAATTCATTAAACCGATGATAAAGGTCTTCCCTGAATTTTCCATTTCTTGTGCTATCCCATAATTTTTCATTGCTCGCGATAATAATACGCACATCGAGATCGATATCTTTTGTTCCGCCAACCCTGCGCATTTTTCGTTCCTGGGTTACCCGTAGAAGAGAGATCTGGATATCGTAGGAGAGATTCGCTATCTCGTCCAGGAATATAGTGCCTCCATTGGCTATTTCAAAGCTTCCAACCTTTTGTTGCACTGCTCCAGTGAAGGATCCCTTCTCATGACCGAAAAGTTCACTCGCAGCTAATTCTTTAGATAATGCACCGCAATCGATGGCCACAAAATTCTTATGACTTCTTTTGCTTCGTTTATGTATTTCCTGCGCTATTGCTTCTTTTCCGCTTCCACTCTCCCCATAGATAATTACACTATAATTGGTAGGCGCAACAAGGTTAATTTGATGTAATAGTTTGCGGAATGATGGAGTGTCTCCGAATACATATTCGCCTGATCGATACGTTCCATTTCCATTGCTGAAAGCCTTAGGAATTTCCGGCTCCGCTTCTTCTGTAGCCTTAGCTTGCTCAGGTTTGGCTTCTGCAGCGAGTGCCTTTTTAATAGTGATCAGGATCTCATCCGGCAACAAAGGTTTGGTCACATAATCAAAGGCCCCGGATTTCATCACCTCAACCGCGGTTTTGATATCGCTGTAGCCGGTTATGATGATCACGGGCAGACTGGGATACCTATCCTTAATCTTCTGAAGCAGAACGCTGCCGTCCATATCTTCCAGGCGGAAATCACAAAGCACCAGGCTGGGCTTATTGTGTTCCATATATTCCAGAGATTTCTTCCCATTATAGAATTCCAGTACGTCATATCCCTTGCGGGTTAAGAAACGGTTCAATAACAGACACATATCCCTGTCGTCATCGATAACCAGGATTTTACTCATATAGACCTCTTTTATAGTTGTAAATTTACTTAAAGCTGCATCATACCAGACCAAATGCATCGCTGCTGAGCAACAGGGATCTGGAGTTGTTCTCTATATTTTGCCACAGTTCTTCTAGCGATATTATATCCCCTGGCCGCCAGAATTTCCACCAATTGCTTGTCCGTATAGGGTTGTTTCTTGTCTTCTGCCTCGATCACATCCTTGATGGTGGATTGGATGACCCGGTTGCTGATTGATTCGCCTTCCTGGTTGACCAGCCCCTCCGTAAACAAATCCTTCAATAATACTATACCAAAGGGGGTTTCCGCGTATTTATTACTGGTGATCCGGGAGATGGTAGAAATATCCAGGCTGACTCTTTCCGCGATATTTTTCAGGATCATGGGCTTCAGAAGCATAATATCCCCGGTGCGGAAATAGTCGTATTGATACTGAACAATCGCCTTCATGGTTTTCAGCATATTGGTCTCCCTTTGTTGAATAGCGCTAATAAACCATTGTGCAGAAAGTAATTTACTACGCAGGTATTGTCGCGTTCCTTTGTCTGCCGTTTTATTCTTGTCAGCCTGTTCCACTGTGTCAATCCAGGATTGATTGATGTGCAGACTGGACGCGCGAGACTGGTACAGTACCACATCCAGCATGTCCCCATCCTGCGTTATGATGAAATCAGGAATTATGTTTTTCGTTGGGTTTAGTCCGTTATCTGCTTCAATTATCGGTCTTGTTCTAAGTGAGGCAATCAACTGAAGAACGATCTTCAATTCATCATGGTCAATTCCCAGTATTGTTTCTATTTTTTCCAGGTGACCGTTTCGCAGATCATCAAAATGATTTTCTAAAAGACTGATGGCTTTTTTTACATCCGGTCTCTTGCTATTCAACCTTTTTAACTGCAGAAGAAAACATTCCTGCACATTACGGGCAGCAATACCCGCAGGTTCCAGTGATTGCAATTTCACCAGCGTATCTGCCAGGATTTTTTCATCGATCCAGTGTGAACTGGAGAAAGACATATTTTCTGCAAGAGAAGGAAGATCCTGCTCAAGAATTCCATGATCATTGAGTGAATCAATGATATAATCTGCGGTTCCCACCGAGTCATCATCATTAAATTGTTCCCTGTATTGTTGCTTAAGTTGTTCTCTGAAGTCATCATGCTCTGCAATAGGTTTACAGGGCATATTATCGGCCGGCAGATAATTTTCATATTCCAGTTTATAATCGGGGATATCATCATATCCGTATTCATCCCAATTCATGAAATCCTGAACACTCTCCTTTGAGAATTTATCGGACAGATCTTCGTCTTTTGACAGATTTTCTTCCAGTAGCGGATTATCATTCAATTCATCTAATATCCGCTGTTCCAGTTGAAGTGTATTCAGGTGGAATATGTTCAGCAGATGTATCTGCTGAGGCAGTATCTTTAGTTGTTGCTTTTGGGTCTGAACCTGGTGTAACATAGTGTGCTGGTTTGGCCCTCTATGTAAGGCAAAGACAACACCAATTTTTATAGGTTTGGGGAATAATTTATCCTTGCTATGAAACTCAAGCTCTGCCTGCGTTTCGGGCCGAAAATTTATGGGCGCTTCAATAATGAACATTATTACTAAAATAAAGAATTTGGGGATGAAAATCTACAAAGTTGTGGAAAATAAGCCCCAATCGTTTCGACGAAGTTTACGAATACTCTATGCGGCTTTTACCTTGTCGATCCTGATCCTTACTATCCTTTCGATTATTTTCATTTCCCAGCTCAATAGAGTTATCGAGTATAGTGATGCAGTGGATAAGACAAGTGGAATGCTTTACAAACTTGAAAAACTAGAATTAACAGTAAAAGACGCGGAAAGTAATCAGCGGGGTTATATGCTGACGAACAACCCCCGAATGATGGCAGAATATGAATTAAGAAGAGATGAAGTGAGGCCTCTCCTCGATACTATTTATCAATTATCGGATGCGGTAGTGAAGAGGAAGATCGACGAACTAGGGTCAATCATAGGCAGGCGCTTTGAGATCCTTCAATTAAATCTTGAAAAGCACCTGAGCGGGGATACGTCTAACCTGACCGAAAGCCTTAACCTCGGTAAGATAGTAATGGAGGAAGCCAGCGGGAAAGTGCACGAGATTGAAAAAAGTCAAAACGATCTCCTCGCAGAAGGATATGTTAGTAAAGCGAGGTATGAAGGAAATGCGCCATTATATTTCGCGATCATTATCCTTGTGGCGGGTATCATCAACCTTGTGTCCTTCTTTACTATACTCCATGAATTGAAACGAAGAAGAATATACCAGCAGGAATTAGAAAACAAGGTGATGGAGTTAAAACAACACAGTGAAGAACTCGAGCAATTTGCTTTTGTCGCATCACATGATATGCAGGAGCCATTGAGAAAGATCCGGACTTTCAGCGACAGGCTCCTGGGAAAATATAAATCAATTCTTGATGAAGAAGGACAGCTTGTTGTTGCACGGATAAATGATAATTCAATAAAACTTCATGAGATCATTGACGATATGGTTGGGTTTACCAACCTTGTTCGCAACCCGGAGGAACTTACTTCAGTTGATGTTGGAATTGTATTGAATGAAGTAGAAGATGAATTCTCAAATGTTATAAAAGAAAAAAACGCGTCAATTGAAGTTCAGCAAGCGGGAAATATCAACGGGTATCCTAGGCAAATCAATCTTCTTCTGAAAGCATTGATCGAGAACTCCATTAAATTTTCAAAACCGGGAAAACCGCCATTGATCAGGATTTCAGGTGAAGAAATCAATTCGAAGGATCTAAAGAATGGGAACATTTTACCTGGGGAGAGAAAATTCTGGCGAATCAAGGTTCAGGATAATGGAATCGGATTTGAAAATCAGTATTCCGAAAAAGTGTTCAAGCTTTTTCAGCGATTAAATAATGATGACACTGCTGGCAAAGGTATTGGCCTGGCTCTAGTAAGTCGGATCATGATCAATCACCATGGGTTTGCATCTGCAGAAAGTGAGCCGGGTGAAGGGATGATCGTGTATTTGCATTTCCCTATCCGCGAAGAGTTATAGAATTAGCGAATGAAAATAAAAAGGGCTGCCAAAAAAAGCAGCCCGTCTCCAAAACCCCAAAATCAACCTTTATTTAGTTTATTCAGTTCGTCTGAAAAATCCTCCAATTAAGGAGAGAAGGAACAGAACGATAAAAATGTAGAAGAGGATTTTCGCTATAGAAGCCGCTCCCGCTGCAACTCCTCCAAATCCAAAAATTGCTGCAATAATTGCTATCACCAGGAAGATTAATGTCCAACGTAACATAAGTTTGTTTTTTAAGGTTAAGTATTAAAAACAATCATCGTCTTTGCCGCGGATATACTCCTTTGGCTGGGGAGGCATCTTCCAATTCTTAAAAGGATCCGGATTCTTATCGGATTTTTCTTGTCTTTTTATTTTCTCCTCGGTCCTTTTAATTATTCTGTCGTTTATAAGATCATCTACATGCCTTACCACTTTTAAGTTTGGCCTACCCCCACTTATCCATGGTTTTTTTAATCCTGTTGCTTCCATAAGATTTGTTCCTTGTGCCTTGATAATTTAAAATCTTATGCCTTGATAAAAACTGGATTATGCCTTAAAAAAAGAACTTTTCTGCCCAATTAGTTCTACAATTTATTGGGCTTCCACAGATTTTCTATGGAATAAATACTGCTTCTCGCAGTTACATACAAAACCATGTAGTCTCTTCCTCCCCAGCAAAGATTTGAGGGGACCTCGTCCAGGGTTATTGAGGCTATGTGCTCACCAGAAGAAGAAAGGATAACTATCCCTTCATGGGTTGCGAGGTATAGATTGTCATGGAAATCGCAAAGTATCCCATCCGCATTCCTATGTACGAATATTTCCTGGTCAAGGATCTGTCCATCCCTTGAAATGCGAAACTGCCAAAGCTCTGGTTCATCCGGATGGTTACTGCTCACAAACAGGCGCTTTTCTTCCTTTGACAAACAAACGCCATTAGGGTAACGGAGATGGGTACTCAATAACCTAACTGTTCCTTCACTGTACAGATAAACTCCTGCGTGTGGTTGAAATGCCGAGCTATTCAATACCTGTCCTTTCAATCCATAGGGCGGATCGGTGAAAAAAATAGTTCCGTCAGACCGTACGATCAGGTCATTCGGACTATTGAAGGGTTTGCCATCATATTCATTAGCAAGTATGGCGATATGCCCATACCTATCTAATGAAGCGATCGCATGATTACCGTGTTGGCAAATGAGGATATTACCTTCCAGGTCCATTGCAATTGCATTTGAACCTATCTGGTCTGACAGTAAACTGGTATCAGAAAAAACTGTCCCACTATTTTCCAGGAAAACCTGCACTTTCCCTGAAGAAAGCTTGTAGATCTTGTTGGCCGGAATATCACTGAATAGCAAATATCCATCGGGGTGCCAGCACGGGCCTTCCGTAAATTCAAAACCAGTTGCGATCTTCTGAACTATGCATTCATCAACCGCGATGGTTTCTTTGGCTATGGAGTGGAATGCCATTTTTTTTTGGTTTACTGGTTGGTTAATTGGTTAATTGGTTAGCTGGTTGTTTAGGTTACTTGCAACACCCCTAATCAACCAATTAACCAATCAACCAGTCAACCTAAAATAAGTCGTCTCGCTTCCTGCAATATCCATACAGAAACCGAGCCACCATTTACCTTAAATTCACCGAATCCATTCTCATCAATCCTGATTTTTTCTATGCGATTTCCAGTGATGTCTATGAATATTTTTTTTGCAAATTTTTTACCGACTTCCATCACTTTGTTTCCTTCTGTTCCATTGGTAAGAATTACAGCTAAACCCGAATGTTTTTTTTCATCAATGCCTTCTCTTGTCCATCCTATCGTATTTCCATGGTCGAAATAATCTCTTTGCAATCCATAGGCAAGATGTTTTCTTGCTTTAATCATGTTTTCTATCGCTGGCACCTGGTGTAATTCAATTGGAATTCCTCTTCCATCCTGGGCCACGTCATATTTTGCTCCAAACAAATTCACATAAAAAACGCAGGGTATGGCATGTTCCCGCAACAAAATCATAGAATAAGCCAGGGGCTTAAACCAAAAATCAACAAAGGACTCCAAAGACTGAAAAGGTTCGGAATCATGATTGTCTACAAAAGTTACGCTCGACATAGACCTTACAGCAGTGAGCGTATTTTCAAATATTTTTCTAAGATCATAATCATTTCTTCCATAAGAAGCGTCATAAAAATTATAATGCAGCGGTGCGTCGAATAATTGTGTTTTGTCTGCTACCCGGTCAATATAAGCAACAAGTTTTCCCGGATCTCTTTGCCAATACTCTGAAACAGTGAAAAAATCTTTCTTAAAATAGTCCCTCATAAAGTCCAGCCATTCTTTCACGAATTCGGGTGTCATATGTTTAACAGCATCCAGGCGAAAGCCATCCACCCCGGTTGTTTCAACATACCAACGGCCCCAGTATTTTAATTCATCACGGACATGAGGATTACGGAATTCAGTGTCAGCTCCCATCAGGAAATCAAAATTGCCATATTCATCTTCGATCACATCATCCCAATTATTACCATGTCCGTTCAGGATGCGGTAGATCTTATCATCCTGGCTGAAGCCAGTGAAACTGTGATAATCCCAAATAAAATTGGAGTACTTACCCTGTCTTCCGGGGAAAGTAAATTTTGTAAATGCATTGAAATCGGTGGGTTCGCCTACGGGTTCATTCCGGTTATAAAAGTCAACCATCTGTACTTTGATCAATTCCGTTTCATCCGCGCCGGTTCTGTGATTGAGTACAACGTCGGCTAAAACCTGGATACCATGCTTTTGAAGTTCCTTGATGCAATTGATGTATTCCTGTTTTGTTCCATATTTTGTTCTTACCGTTCCTTTCTGATCAAATTCCCCAAGGTCAAAAAGATCATAGACCGCATAACCCGGTTCTTCCGCGCCCCATGCAGATTTGTAAGCCGGCGGCAGCCATACATGCGTGATACCAAGTTTTGAAAGTCTTTTCGCCTCACTTGCGCAATGATTCCACAAGCTGCCATCGGAGGGATAATACCAATGGAAAAATTGAAGTAATGTTGGATTGGTCATTGATTTTGAGACCATAAAATTTTGGGCCACGTGGGTTAGGTTGACAGGGTTGACAGGGTTGACAGGGTTGACACGTTCCAAACTGTTGTCAACCTTGTCAACCCTGTCAACCTTTTCAACCTAGAACTTCGGACTCATACCTCACATGAATCTGACCTCTCACCTCGTCCATAATTCCAATCAGATCGAGGCTGGTATTGTGGCAAAAAGTATTGCTATAAATTTGACCATCACTAACACATCGGAAAACTTCTTCGGCCTCAAAATGAAGTCCTCGTCCTTCCCATTTACACAGGTATTCGACCGCTCCTTTGTCATAGAGTTGTAACTGGATTGCTGCTGGTTTTTCATTCCAGGGTTTCATGATCTTTAATAAAACCCTTATCTCCGTATATCGTTGCTGTAAGATCAGTTTGCTCCACAAGAGATGATTCAAGAACTGCATATTGACCACCCGGATAATGAAATAGAATTGCACAGGCTTCATCAATTCCTTTGCGGGACAATTTGCCAAACGCCTTGATCTTTTCCGGTTTACCCAATAACAAAAAGCTTAGGTAGATAGGATAAATCCCCAAATCAAGTAATGATCCTCCTCCCAGTTCAGGATTGAAAAATCGGTTCTCTTCATTTTGCGGTGCAACATAACTCATGTTCGCTCTTACAGAAATAAGATTTCCGATCACATCTTGCTGAACCAGGTTGATCACCCGCATAATACTCGGCAGAAACCGGATCCACATTCCTTCCATCAGGAAAGTATCGTTGGCAATCGAGGCATTGATCATTTCCCTTACCTGTTCTGAATTTATGGCCAGCGGCTTTTCACAAAGAACAGGAATAGAATTATTAAGGCACAAAAGGGTATGATCGTGATGAAATGTATGTGGCGAAGCGATATAGACGGCATCCAGTCCTTCAGTATTAATGAACTGCTCAGGGTCATCAAAGTAATTATGGATATTGAATTCCCTTGCAAATTCATGGGCTCCTCTCAGTTCGTGTGAGAGAACTGCACATACTTTATGCGGATATGATTTTATCAGGCTAAGGTCCTTTGCAAAATCCCTCGCAATCTTTCCCGGTCCTATTACTCCCCAATTAAACGCATTCATTAAAGCCTTTTAGCAAAGTTGATAAAATATCGTTCCAACTTTATACTCTGCCCATGTGGAATTGATTCTACATTAAAATTTTGGCAACAATAGATTGGTATTAAAATTTATTCCTTTCAAATAAAAATAAAATCATGCAGAAGAGTAATCCAAAAAAAAACTTGAGGAAGCCGCAAAAGCAATCAAGACCTGGTATTGAAAGAAGAATGCATCCACAGCCGGTTGTCGACAATCCATATGTGATTGGTTCAGGAAAATTACGGGGCAAAATTGCTTTTATTACTGGAGGGGACAGCGGCATTGGAAAGGCAGTAGCCATTTTATTTGCAAAGGAAGGAGCGGACATTGCCATTTCTTACCTGAATGAGCATGTTGACGCAAAGGATACCCGCCAGATTATTGAAACGATGTATGGAAGAAAATGTTTATTGATACCGGGAGATGTGAGCCGGGAAAAGCATTGTATAAATGCAGTGAAACGGGTAAAAAAAGAATATGGAAGAATTGACATCCTGGTAAATAACGCAGCTATCCATTACGAAAATAAATCCCTCACTGAACTGAGTACAAAAGAATTAATGAATACTTTTTCTACTAACCTGTTTTCCCAGTTTTGGATCACAAAAGCTGCTTTGCCATATATGAAAAAAGGAAGCAGTATCATTAACTCGTCTTCGGTTACTGCTTACCGCGGCAGTGCAGGCCTGATCGATTATGCTTCCACTAAAGGCGCTATTGTCTCATTTACCCGAAGCCTTTCGGCCAACCTGGCCGAAAAAGGGATTCGCGTGAATGGTGTCGCACCCGGCCCGATATGGACGCCGTTGATCGTTTCGAGTTTCAAACCGAAAAAGGTAGCCACTCATGGAAGTGATGTACCCATGAAACGGGCAGGAGAACCTGTTGAAATTGCCCCGAGTTATTTGTTTTTGGCGTGTAGTGATTCAAGTTATGTGACTGGACAGTTTCTGCATCCGAATGGTGGGGAGATTGTGAATGGATGAGCAATAGGCAATAGACAATAGGCAATAGGCAATAGGCAAAAGGCAATCTGTTATATACAAGAAAGCAATGGGCTACCTGCAAACTCACGGGTTGCCCATTGCCTATTGCCTATTGCTAATTATTTCCCTCTGTTTGGCGCTTCGCATCTTCAATCATCTTTTCATTCGCATAAATAGCGAATTCAACTCTTCTGTTCTGCGCCATGTTCTCATCATTACTATTGGGGTATTTCGGTTGACCTTCTCCGTACCATGCAGTTTTGATCCGTTGGTCACGGATATTTTTTTGGCGCAGGAAACTTGCAACCGACTTCGCGCGTCTTTCTGATAATTTTCTGTTGTGTGCATCAGTTCCGGAAGCATCTGTATGTCCTTCCACCAGGATATAGGTATCAGGATACTTATTTAAAATGGCGGTTAAGTCAGTTAATTTCTTTTCAGAATCATCGGTAAGCGTTGACTTGTCAATATCGAAGAGAACGCCTGAGTCGAATGTTACATTGATACCTTCTCCAACTCTTTCAACTTTTGCTCCGGGAATCTTACTGATTTCCTCTGCCTGTTTATCCATATTTCTTCCAATAAGTCCACCGGCAACACCACCAACGGTTGCGCCGATGATTGCCCCAAGGGCTGTGTTACCCGCAGCTTTACCAATGCCCGCGCCAACTGCGCCACCAGCACCTGCTCCGATCAAAACCCCTTTCTGGGCTTTGTTCATGTTCTTACATCCTGTTCCCAATAAAACAATCGTAGCGATCCAAAGAGTTATCTTTTTCATTGTACAGATTTTTAGAATTAAGAAAATTTGTTTTTAATCCATCGCTGGAATTTTTTCACCTATTTCTCCATCCCTGTCCTGGAGATTTGTTTTTGTATCAGATGAATCTTTCTCACCTGAAAGTTCAGTTTGTTCGTTTACTATTTTTTTCTGTTTCTCTTCATTTACTAATGGTTGTTCCTGTAGGGTTTCATCTGTTTCATGGCGTTCGGGGGCATATTTAGATTCATTGCTCCCCGAACCTGGTTTTTCGGGTTTTTGTTTCCCTTTCGGTCCCTTGTTCATATAAAATGTTTTTCCTTTTCCTTAAAACAAGATGCCACGTGGGGTTAGGTTGATAGGGTTGATAAGGTTGACAGGGTTGACAAGGATTGATCACTATGTTAAGACACACTGCTTTGGCTACTCGTCAAATAACCCTTTTCAATTTGTTAACCTTGTCAACCCTGTCAACTTTGTCAACCTTGTCAACCTCATCCAACCAACCAACCTCAAAACGGGGAACTAGCTCTACAAAGAAAAACGGCCCGTGATTTTCTCTTATATCGTTTTCCAATTAAAATGACTTATATGAAATCTTTGAAATCTTTTGTTAGTCACGTTTCTTTTCTGATCATGTTAACCCTGATGAACTTAACCGTTTTAGCGCAGGATAAGGATGTTGACATCAATATTGGCGTTAAGAAAGAGAGTCAATGGTATGCACAACCATGGGTTTGGATTGTGGGAGGAGCCGTGTTTATTTTATTACTCGTAGCCTTGTTGCGCAAGAAGGAGTAACCGTCTAAAATTTCTTACATTGGGGCTGTTTAAAATGAACAGCCCTTAATTTTATTGCAGAATGGAAAAATTCTTTATACTGATCGCTGAGGACGATGCAGACGACAGGTTTTTATTACAGACGGTTTTTAAGGAAAAGGGATATCAGGATCGTATTGAATTCGTGGAAAACGGTGTGGAATTGATGGTCTACCTGGATAGCATTAAAGAGAAAAGGAAACAATCTGCCACTTATCCAGGCTTTATTCTGCTTGATCTGAATATGCCAAAAAAAGATGGGCGGGAAGTACTAAAGGAGATCAAGCAACATCCGATCTTCAAAAGAATCCCAATAATAGTTTTCACTACAACCAAAAATGATAATGAAATAAAGCGCTGTTATGATCTTGGCGCAAATACCTATGTGGTGAAACCTGTTACATTCGATGCCTTATCGAAAGTGGTTGAAGACATCAGGCAATACTGGTTCACAACCGCCGCGATTCCCCATTAATTTTTACTTACCAATTCATTGATTTTAGAAAACAATTGCCCTGCACGTTTTTTTATAACGTGTGAGGAAACATTCTTCATTAAGAAAGGAACTAATAGTCTCACTAACCATCCTGCTCTTGCCAGCAACTTATTTTTCACGAAATTATTGATCATCATGCCGGCGGCGAAGTTTAATAGCGGATAATGATAGTTTCTGGTTGTGAGCATTCCAATTGCTGAACCGAATTTGAAGAGGGGGCTATAATCTTCTTTCAAAGTTTGCATGTTTGACCGAAATTCATCCTTCTGTTGTGCAAGCAAAAATTCCAGTCTTGCTTTTTCTTCCAGTAAATCCTTATAGTTCCTGATACGATTAGTCATAAAACTTCTTTATTATTGAATCTCTTAGGACAGGAAACACAATCTTTCTTCTTAACAAATAAATGATCAGAATAAGCAGAATGAATATTCCCGCGGTAATAAAGTAACCTGCTTTCATATTTTCCAATGCTTCACCGATCCAAATAGCTGTTCCGATACCCAGGAACAAGACGACAAAAAAACCAATAACGAAAAAGGTTACTGCGGCAAGGGCAGACGACAAAATTTTGGTTGCCTTATCAACAACCTTTATTACAAGTAATTTATAGGACGTTTCAACAATGTCGCGGGCATTATCAATGATTTTACCCGCGACAGTTTTATTGTCATCCATGAGTTGATATTAATAAAGGAAGAAAGCCGCCCCGCCTTGGCGGGGTGGCGGAGGGTTAACTGAAATTTTGTTTGGTCTTGCCAATTGTCTGATCTGCGGCAGAAGAGGCCTTGGATTTCATATTTTCAAATTCTTCCTTACCTGCTGCGAATAAATCGCCCACTTTATTTGCCCAATCGCCTGCTGTTTCCTTAAGTTTTTTGCGGGTTTCGCTACCTTTTTCAGGTGCGATCAAAAGACCAATAACAACGCCTGCAGCAACTGCACCAGCCAATCCCAAAATAACTTTGCTCGTTGTGTTCATAGTAAATAGTTTTAGATTATTAATTTTGATATTAACATAAAAACGCAATGCCATTTCCGAACTGAAACAATATCCGAGTATTTGATAATAACTGGGTATATTCTTCTACAGAGCGAAAGTAGTGCAAACTAGCTCTCCCTTTAAAAGAAATGTGGTAAGAAATTCGCTGCTAATCTATGGACATGCACGTCAAATCTAAAATTTTAATAGTTGACGATGAAGTAGACTTTTGCCTACTGCTAAAGGCATATCTCACTAAAAAAGGATATGAAGTATTTGTAGCCAATACCCTTGACGAAGGGATGAAAATGATTCGCAAGGACCAACCCGATATCGTATTTCTCGATAATAATCTTCCTGATGGACTGGGCTGGAAAAAAGCAAGGGAGATTCAAAAGGAATTTCCAAATATTAAGCTCAATCTCCTCAGTGCATATGAAACTGCGAGCGATGAATCCCCACAAATTCCAGTTTGGGAAAAGCCGATAGACCTGCAAAGGCTTGGTCAGTATTTTAAATGAACAGAGGAACAGAAGAACAGTGAAACAGAAGAACAGAATAATAGTAGAATAGTAGAAAACAGAGGAGTTCAGAGAAAATACCAGCTTCCATAACGTACTATAGTACACAGGTTTAGTGTTCTACCGATCTGCTGTTCATCTGTTTTTCTGTTCACCTGTTCCTCTATCTTCGCCTTCATGCAAAAAGCATTTATTTTCGACCTCAATGGCACGATGATCAATGATATGGATTATCATGTAAAAGCATGGCATCGGATCTTCAATGACCATGGGGCGAATATTAGTCTTGAAAGAATGAAGGAAGAATGTTATGGAAAGAACTTCGAAGTGATTGAAAGAGTGATGCCAGGCAAATTCTCTGAAAAAGAAAAAGAAAAGATGAGTTATTCGAAGGAGGAAGAGTACCAGCGTGAGTTTCGGCCCTTTCTTCGATTGCTTCCGGGTCTCGATGAGTTTCTCGTTAATGCAAAACAGGCAGGTATCCCGATGGCGATAGGGTCGGCCGCAATTACTTTCAATGTCGACTATGTGCTGGATGGGCTGGATATCCGCAACTATTTCAGTGCAATTGTTAGTGCAGATGATGTTACAAAGAGCAAACCGGATCCTGAAACTTTCCTGAAGTGTGCAATGCAATTGGGATTACCACCTGGCGATTGTATTGTTTTTGAAGATGCCCCAAAAGGTGTTGAAGCGGCATTGAACGCGGGAATGAAGTGCGTTGTCATTACCTTACTGCATGAAGCGCATGAATTCAGTCGTTACCCTAATGTTGTAAGATTTGCGAAAGACTTTGTGGGGATGGAGTCTTGGTTGATCGGTTGATTGGTTTGGCCTGACGATTAAATTTTTCCGTATTTCATCCCCAATTCAATCAGTCAACCAATTAACCAATCAACTCTGCTGCCCATAATACGAATCCGGGCCATGCTTGCGCTCAAAATGTTTGCGGATCAGTGAATCTTTTAATTTCGGCGCAGCTTCATTTATCATTTTTGTGAGATAAGCCATCTTGGCAATATTTTCCAACACTGCACTATTATATACTGCTTTCGCAGCAGTGGCTGCCCAGGTGAAGGGGGCATGATTTCCAACAAGGATCATTTCTACATCTTCATAACTAAATTTTCTTTGTTTAAGACATTCGATGATCTGGTTCCCCGTTTCATATTCATAATCGCCGGCAATCAGGGCATCGCTCATTGGCGCCGCACAAGGAATATCGAATGTAGTATGATCGGCATGAGTGGTGCCATAGATTGGAATGTCGCGAAGGCTTTGAGCCCAGGCTGTGGCATAAGTGGAATGGGTATGCGAAATTCCACCGATCTTTTCCCATTTTTTATACAGTAATGCATGGGTTTTTGTATCTGACGAAGGTCTTAGAGAACCTTCAATCGTCTTTCCATCAAAATCCACGATAACCATTTTGTCTGCGCTAAGCTCATTGTAAGGAACACCGCTTGGCTTGATAGCGAATACACCCATGTCCCGATCCGCGGCGCTTACATTTCCGAATGTGAATAGTACAAGCCCCAGTTCAGGAAGTTGCATGTTGGCTGCAAAAGCCTCATCTTTTATTCGTTTATACCTGCTCATGAAAAAATTCCAGAGATTTATTATTTAGCTGGCATTAAAGTAAGACTTAAATTTGAAATACGGGAAAACAAATAGGCAATAAGCAATAAGCAATAGGCAATAAGCAATAGGCAATAAGCAATAGGCAATAAGCAATAGGCAATAAGCAATGGGCAATAAGCAATGGGCAATAAGCAATGGGCAATAAGCAATAGGCAATAAGCAATGGGCAAGATTCAATTTCGAAATTTCATTTCTAAACTCAGTATTAATAATCAGTATGCGAAAAGTATTTAGTCTTTCATTATTGATTTTTATGACCAATATTGGATTTTCTCAATCTAAGGAAACAGTCGCTGTTCAAAATGCTGTTGAGCAATTAAAGAAAGCGATGATCGATGCGGATAAAGCCGCATTGGAAAAACTCACTGCCGATGATCTCAGCTATGGTCATTCGAGTGGAAGAGTCGAAACCAGAACGGAGTTTATAGAATCGCTGGTCAGTGGTAAGTCGGACTTCTTAACCATGGACCTGGCCAATCAAACTGTGAAGGTTTCAGGCAACACTGCAATAGTCCGGCATAATCTTTCCGGAAATATCAATGATAATGGAACTCCGGGTACAGTTAAAATAATTGTGATGCTTGTATGGGTGAAGCAAGGGAAGCAGTGGAAATTGCTGGGGAGACAGGCGGTGAGACCGCCTGCTTGAGAAGGTTGATGGGGTTGATGGAGGTTGACAAGGTTGACAAGGTTGACAAGGTAAATAGATTAGCAATTTGATAAAATATTTATTTGACCAGTGGCCAAACCAAGTCGCCTAGATTTTGCGATCTTCCTTGTTAACCTCATCAACCCATCACTCAACCCCATCAACCAAAACTCTCATCCCGCGCCATTCGTAAATAAACTCCATTCGTCCATCCAAATCCATCTTGATTTGGATAATTGCCTCCACCGGCTTTGATGCTTGTGTCAAGGACATTGTATTTCTCCATCATTTTTCCGGTTTCAGCATAAACTCTATTGCAGGTTTGAATCCAGCGTTCACGAACTTTTGAAGCCAGTTCCTTAAATCTGTACTCTAATAAACCTTTATAAGCCATCCAATGAAGAGGAGCCCATCCATTGGGTGCGTCCCATTGTTGTCCGCTCCTGGTCAGTGTTGTTACCAATCCGCCTTCAGCGAGAAAATCTTTTTCTAAAATATCGGCAACCTTCTTTGCCTGCCCGGGTGTGGATACCCGGAGGAAAAGAGGAAATACGGCAGCAAGCGTAAAACGATCGGTTTGTTTTTTATCTACGAAATGGTAGTCGAAATAAAATCCTTTTGCTTCATTCCAGAAATATTGTTGAATTGCAGAATGTCTTTTGTTCGTTGCGACCTGGAATTGTTTCACTTTTTGTACATCTTTTCTTGATGTATAAATTTTCAGCAATGTCTCTTCCAAATGCAAGAGCAAACAATTCAGGTCTACCGGAATGATATCGGCTGCTTCAATGGTTTCCATTTTCATTGGATCGCGTAACCAACGGCTGCTGAAATCCCAACCTGATTCGCAGGCTGACCGCAAATGCCTTTGCACAATTTCCAAAGGCCGGTCGGATCGTTTGGCGATATTGCTGTCTTCAAAAAATGCTTCTGGTCTTGCATAATCTTTATCATCCCAATAGCGGTTGAGAACTGCCCCATCACCTAAACGTAAGACTCGTCGGTGCCTATTATTTCTCATGGTTAATTTGTCCGCTCCATCCATCCAGAATGCATATTCCTTTTCAAGTTGAGGAAGATAGGTTGACAGAATTTGTTCGCCTTTAACCTCTGCAAGTAATTCCACCATTAAAACAAAAAATGGAGGTTGAGATCGACCAATAAAATAACTGCGATTTCCATTCGGAATAAAGCCCAACTCATCAATGAGATAAGCGAAATTGTCAACCATCGATTGAATCAATTCATTTTGACCCGAAACCTGTAATCCCAGTAAAGTAAAATAGCTGTCCCAATAAAAAACTTCACGAAATCTTCCACCCGGCACGATATAGGGATGGGGCAATGGTATGAGTGTGCCACCATGAACCTGCGGAGTTCTTTTCAGTACCGTCCACAATTCTTCGAGATGTTGAATGATCGGTTTTTGTGCAGACAGATAATCGCTCGATAGCTCAGGGGGAAATGTAAAATGTGTGGTCAGAAAAAGATTCAGATCAAAATCCGGTGCCCTGCATGATTTTTCATATTCTATCAACAACGCATCTGTTTCAAGGCGTGGCGTGGCATCCACAAAATATTTAGAATCCGGGAAGATTTTTTGGGATTGCACTTTCGTGAACAATTCGCCAAGTGATTCAATTAAAAAGATTTTTTCCGCCGGCATCTGGAAGTATATGCAAAATCATAGCCAGAGTCAATGGGCAATGGGCAATGGGCAATAGGCAATGGGCAAGGGGCAATGGGCAATAGGCAATAGGCAATGGACAATAGGCAATGGGCAAACCAAAAAATGCTGTCAGCAATTTTTTGCCTATTGCTAATTGCCAATTGCCTATTGCTATTTCCCCATCCACTTCTTAAAGTCCGTAACTTTTTCTCTGCTTACCAGCGCTTCTTTGTCAACAGCGGGTTTCAGGTGAAGAATTAATCGGTTACCGAAATAATCGTGGATCTGATCGACACTGGCGATGCTTACATAAAAAGAACGGCTGATTCGGAAATATTTTTCGGGGTCGAGCATTTCTTCCAGCTCATCCATGGTGTAGTCAACCACAAATTTTTTGTTGTCTCCAGTTTTGAAAAAGTTCAGGCGTCCGTCGCTATAGAAGTAGGCGATATCATCCACTTCAATGCTAACCAGCTTCTGCGCATTTTTAACAAGGAATCGTTTCCTGTATTCTTTGGGTTGAAGTTTTTGTTGTAGTTCTTTCACGAGGCTTTCTACATTTAGCGCAGCCTGGGTTCCGTTGCCATAATGTTTTTTCAACTGGCGATATTTTTCCAGGGCAGCTTCCAGGTCTTCCTTCTGTATCGGTTTGAGCAGGTAGTCTGCACTATTCACCTTGAATGCCTTGATCGCATATTCATCATATGATGTGGTGAAGATGACTGTGCTCTTTACTTCGGTTCTTTCAAATATTTCAAAGCTTTGGCCATCTGCCAATTCAATATCCATCAGTATCAGGTCGGGAGTTTCATTTTTCTCCAACCAATCCACCGAGGATTGAATACTATGGGTAACACCTACCACTTCTGCCGAATCATCGACACTGGCCAATACTTTCTGAAGTTTTTTTACTGCCAGGTCTTCGTCTTCAACAATAAGTATTTTCATAATTCATGTTTTACTGATGACCAAATATTATAAGAATTAATTTGACTTGATCAATGGAACGATAACGCTAAAATCCCTATCATCTTCCCTGATGATCACATCGGGTTGATTCAACAATTTGTATTTATTTTTTATGTTCGTCAATCCAACCCTGGTCGAATTTACTTTCAATTTCTTCTTTTGAAGGTTATTCGTTACCAACAAGCGCCCTGTTTCAGTTGTGCCGATCAGGATCTGGAGCGGTGATTCTTTGAGAATATTGTTATGTTTCACTGCATTTTCCACCAGCAATTGCAGGGTCAGGGGCGGGATCAGGAAATTCATAAATGCATCCTCTACTTCAATCTGCATATCGATCCCATCATTATACCTTGTTTTTAAAAGGTGATAATAAGATTTGATGAATTGCAATTCAGAAGCGACCGTAGTCAATCCATCTTCATTATTCCTTAATAAATACCGGTACACCTTGCTCATTTCGTCAAGGAATTTTTCTGCTTTGGGAGGATCTTCATCGATAAGGGTGGATAAGGAATTAAGACTATTGAACAAAAAGTGCGGATTCACCTGGCTTTTCAAACTTTCAAATTCTGTCTGGAGATTTTCTTTCTGCAGCTTTTCTTTTTCTTCCAGGCTAACCTTCCATTGTTTGTACGTGTAACTGGTGTACCAGCTCAGCGTGGCAATAAAGGTAAGGATCATTACCACACCGATCGCCCAAAGCAATTTCTCGATTTCCAATTCATATCCTGCGATATTAAACAAATCAAACAACAAAAAATCCTTGGTGACGCTGGTAGTTATCACTCCAAAATGTACGAATGTGAGGATGAAGGTTCGCTTTGACGTTTGTTTATATTCGGGATATTTTGCCTGAACAATTGAAACCAGTGTAACGTGAAAATACCAGAAGGCCAATCCAAAGATCATAATTAAAGGATAGGAAATCATCAGCACATCCGCATCAAGAAAACGATTACCGAACATCAGGTAGTTTTGGGCAACACAAATGCATGGCATCACGGTAAGGAAACT
Source organism: uncultured Chitinophagaceae bacterium (assembly GCA_963728145.1). Taxonomy (GTDB): domain Bacteria; phylum Bacteroidota; class Bacteroidia; order Chitinophagales; family Chitinophagaceae; genus CAVSJA01. The sequence continues at coordinate 129,829 of CAVSJA010000004.1, forward strand.
TATCCATTCTACTTTTGTCGGTTTATATAATTTCATTTTCAATTGTTGATAAGTGGTACGGTTACAATAAACTCTTTTCCGGTTTCCCGAACATCAATTTCAGGCTGATTTAACAGTTTATACTTGCTCTTGATATTGTTCAATCCAATCTTGGTGGATGGCAGTTTTACTACTTTAGGTTGCAGGCAATTCTTTACGTGTAGTTTGCCATCATTGATTGCGATGATATCGATTTGCAGCGGCTGTTCTTTCAATATCACGTTATGTTTTACTGCATTTTCAATTAACAATTGTAGCGTGAGTGGTGGAATTTGTGCATTCATGCAAGCTGCGTCCACATTGATACGAATATCTATCCCATCACCATATCTTGTCTTGAGCAAATGAAAATAAGAGCGAACGAATTGCAACTCTGCAGTGAGGGTTGTCAATCCCTCTTCATTATTTCTGAGCAGGTAACGATAGACCTTACTCATTTCATCCAGAAATTTACTCGCCATCTTTGGATCCTCGCTGATCAATGAGCTCAATGAGTTCAAGCTATTGAAAAGGAAATGCGGATTGACCTGATCCTTTAGTCCATCCAATCTGCTTTGAAGTGTAACTTTTTTTAACTGTTCGGATTCCGATAGCGTATCCTGCCATTGAACGATCGTACTTGCGCCTTCGTTCATTACAGTACCGATGATATTCAGAATTAAACTGATCAGCAAAGCCCAACGATAGTTTGCGGTGATCAATTCATAATCCATGAAATGGATATAATCATATCCCCAAAAAAGGATTGTTATTACAGAAGCAGTAACAATAAAGGCCGTCGCCACCAGGTAAAAACCTCTTTTCAATGCATCTCTTCTGTGTGGAAGTCTGCCACGTATTGCTATTGCGAAAAGAGAAATAAGTTTATACATCACAAATGAAACGGCAAGAAAGATCAGCGTAGATTTCAGGAAGACCGGTAGCTCGGTAAAATACCTTTTCCCGAATAAGAGGTAGTTTATTACCAACACATAGGGAGGCATGATAAACATTGCAATCCGCGTATCGTGCTTACTGTATTCAGGAACCTTCATAATTATTATTACTAGCTCATTCTAAATTAGTTAAAGACCCCCAAAAAAAAATCCTCTGCTGGGTGGATTGAGGTTTCGGCAGGATGAACTGTCGGGGAGCCGGTTTGAACAGCAGAACAGAAGAACAGCAGAACAGATGAACAGAAGAACAGAGGAACAGCAGAATGTAAAAACCTCAGAGGCTACCGATTCCTTGGCACTTGTTCTAGTGCTCTACTGTTCTAATGCTCTTCTGTTCTACTGATCTACTGATCTACTGTTCTGCTGTTCTGCTGTTCTTCTGTTCTTCTGTTCTTCTGTTCTGTATTTCTTAGGTCTCAAACGTGAGCACCACCCTTGTTCCTTTTCCTGGTTGCGATTGCACATCGACGCTTCCGCGAATGGCCCGTACTTTCCGGTTGAATTCTTCAACGCCTCTTTTCACTTCAGTATCTTCAAGATTATACCCCTTACCATCATCTTCTACACTCAACTGCAGGTGTCCATTACTTCTTTGGAAATCGATATTCACCTGGTAGCATTCAGAATTTTCCGCTACTTCTTTTATTATCGTTTTGTATAGTCCAAGCAATCCATTCCTGTATTGCATATCCATCCGCATTCTCAATACCGTTTCATCGATATTGAAATTGTAGGCAATATTCTTCAGGGATAGCATTTCGTTGGCGATCTTTTTCATTCGTTCAGCAGTTTTCAACATACTGTCGTTCTCCGGGTTGATGCCCCAAAGGATATCATCCATCGCCTCCATGCTATTGCTGGTGCTTCGGGTAATCTTCGAAATATAATCCTTTGCGCCCTCAGCATCACGATCAATTTTCATCTTAGCCATTTCTCCCAATACATTCACGCTTGCAAGGGTTGCACTCAGGCTTTCATGAAGATTGGTAGCAATACGATTTCGTATTTCGTCTTCATTGCGCCTGCGTTGAATACTTCCTTTATAATATTGGTAAACGATTATTGCAGCGATCAGCACGAGGAGACCATAAAACCATGGGGTTCTCCAGAACGGCGGACGCACATAGATTTTTAGCCTGCTCTCCTCAGAAGATTTTCCATAGGCATTGACAGCTTTTACTTTGAAAACATAATGACCTGAGGGTACAAAACTATATTGGGACTTTTGTTGCGGATCTCCCGCAATCCAATCTTTATCCAGGCCCTCGAGCATGTAATAATATCGTAATTGGCTTTTCTGAAGCTGGGAAATGGACGAATAGAATATTGTCATGCTGGTCTTTCCGTATTCTACAGTAATATGCTTTTGTTCCATTACAGAATCGGCGCGAAGGAATTTGGAACCAATTTGAAAATCGGTTATTTGTACCGGTGGCACTTCCAGGTCGGGAAAGGCTTTTCCCGGATCAAACACCAACATATCATGTTCTGTTCCCATGGCAATGCGTCCATCTGGGAAAAGATCAACCGCCGCCAACATGATCCTGCTTTCGACTAAGCCTTCTTCATGCGAGGAAGTCGTGATAATATTTTTCTGAAAATTATACCGCAAAACACCTTCATCGGTTCCCATCCAGAAATAACCCATTTTATCTTTGACCAGCGAGTGGACGTTGTTAGAAGACAATCCTTCGCTCACTCCAATATGTTTGAATGTTTTCGTATTTGTGTTAAGGATACTTATTCCGCGGTTCAATACAAGCATCAAACTATCATCGACTTCTGCGATTCCGGACGTTCCAGCGTAGAAGAGACTTTTTTCTTTTCCATCCGTGCGGGTGTAATGATCAATCACGCGGCCGTTTTTTCCATCGAGCTTGTATAACCCTGCAGCTTCAACGCAAACCCATACGAATCCCTTTGAATCCATGGTAAGATCGTAGACGATATATCCTAAATCCTGTAAGAGAACAAAGCCATCCTCAAAATTATCTTTGCCGAGTTCCGGATCCCAGCGAACCACGCGTCCTCCCTGCGTGCCGATCCATATTTTACCATAAGGGTCCTCATAGATCTGGCGTATAGTCCTGTTCTTAAAAATTGCAGGCACCCGATGCACCATTTTCCTTGTTGCTGGATCGTAGACCTTTAATCCACCTCCCTGTTCTCCGATCCATATATCACCATTCCTTCGTTGACATAATTGCCAGATTAAACCGCCTGCAATTGTTCTTTCAATCGGCTTAAAACTACTGTCGTAAACAAATATTCCTTCACCCCAGGTTGCTACCCATATTTCATTATTCCTGGTATAAAGAATACTATTGACAGAATTATCTTTTACTTCTTGATTTGGGAGCCTGTTCTTGATCTTTTTGAACACCTGGGCCTCTGGATTGAATACATATACACCTTTGTCGGTACATACCCAAAGATTTTCTTCCCGATCATTATAAATATCAAAAACATTGTCGTATTCAATGCTATGCCGGCCTGTATATTTCCTTGGGAGAAATTGAAAATTGCCATCATTTTCATTGAGCTGCGCGATAAATGAAAGACCGTACATCCACACCGTACCATTTCTTTGAACAGTAATTCCAAGAATTTCATAATACCCAAGCTTTGCGGAATCGAGTTGAAAGTCGTATTCCTTTCTGGTCTTGTTGGCCGGATCATGGCAGATGGCTTTCAATTTCCACACAGGGGCACCGGGCCAACTAATTACCCATTTTCTGTTCAATTTATCCGTTGCGACATGGGAAACTTCTGTTTGAAATTTACTTCCATCAATTACAAACTCATTCTCGACATTATTACCTGTGTAACTCAGGATTTTTGTCTTCAAATTATATTTTGCGAGACCCTTATTCGAACCGATCCAATAACAGGAGTTTGTGCTGTCGTAGTTAATTCCATAAGGGGCCCAATCTTTCGGCAAGTGAATGAAATTATGTTTACTGGAAAATTCGTCTGACGCAGAATCATAAGTATATATAGCGTCCCCGGCGTTCACAAAAATCACGTTATCATCATTACCTATGACCATCTTGGCAATTCCACTCATATTGGGGACCTGGCTCCGGTCAATCTTAATCCTCCGGAATTTATTCGTATTTGGATTTAGTACGCCAATCTGTTCAGCGGCAAACCTGATCCAAAGATTGTGCTTTCGGTCTTCGATCACGTCAGTGACAATATCGATCGGAAATGCTTCGTTTCCATCACCATATTTGGTAAAATTCTTCACGTGGGTTCCATCGAATCTGTACAATCCTCTTGACGTTCCGAACCAGAGATACCCATTATGGTCTTGCATTGCGCAGGTCACGCCATTTGATGCCAGGCCATCTGTTTTATCAATATGATTGAAAACATATTCTCTGGCTCCCTGTCCAAAACCGGAGATCGAAATCAGGGCAATAATTAAACCTTGAATGAGAGCCTTCAGCATATTGTAAAAATACACCTTAGACCGGGATAGGTTTAGGGAGGTGGATGAATTGAGGAATTCCCGGAATGAATTGAATAGTTTGGCGTTTGGAGTTTGGGGTTTGGCGTTCTTTAGGCGTAGCATACTCAATATCTATTGAAATATTATTTGCTTAGGACAATTCGAATTTTTTCGGCGACTACGCCTTGATAACGCCAAACCCCAAACTCCAAACGCCAAACCTAACCTGCTTTCTGCGGTTTTATGCCGGAAAATGCACAATTCATCCTGAATGCCCTTTACTTCCGTCCAAATTCAATTCATCTTTGTGTAGCAATTGAGAATAATAAGGACGAGAACAAAAGATCAGGAAGATAAACGGTAAGAATGGAATTATGAACCCACCTATGAGATCAAACCTTATCAATATGGACGGTCAAATGGAGTAAAGGGAAAAAAGTCACTAGCCATGAGTAAGAACTTCGAGAAGCAAGCAAGCCCAAACTCCAAACTTAAAGAAGCCCCGTAAGGCTTCAAACTTAAAAGGAAACCCCGTAAGGTTTCAAAAACTAAGAGCCCCGTAAGGCTCTTTTTTTTTGCCTGTCGCAATTCGCCCGGTCAATACGTCAATTCATTCAGCTTCCCCTTTTGCTAACGGTCGTTCTTGGTGAATTTTACACCTGAATCTATTGGTCAAATAATATTAATGAGTATGAAAAGGTACGATGCGTTTAAACAAATTCACAAAGGCTTGCGGGCATTGCTTTACGACACTGCACTTTATTTACAGCATACAGATTTTTCAAGTTATGAAGAAGCGGATCTGGCATTTGATAAACTGGAGTCTGTGTTGAAAGCATTTCATTTACATGCGGAACACGAAGAAGGATACCTGTTAGCCGCCTGTGGGTTGGTAAATCCAATATTGGTAAAAGAATTCGAGTCTGAACATGAAAAAGGTGAATTCCTTTCTCACCGTTTGAGAAGTTTGGTAATGGTATTTAAGTATGCCACTTGCACAAGTTCCAGGCTTGAAGCTGGGGATGCGATATGCAAAGCTTTCAACGAGTTCATAGCTTTTAGTCTTTATCATATGAATAAGGAAGAAGAGAAACTAAACGACACTTTATGGTCGCACTATAAAGATGAAGAGATCATCGCGATCCAGAAAAAACTCGTGGAATCGATTCCCAATGCCGATTTACAATTTGCTCATTCCTGGATGTTGAAAGGGAATAGTAATGGGGAAGTGATCATCTGGTTGAGAACTGTCAAAAATAGCGCTCCCGATTTTGTGTTCAAAGGATTGATGAATCTTGCTGAATCGATATTACCGGAGGAACGTTGGGCAAGAGTGCAGGAAGGATTAGTTGATGGTGCGATGGTGGCGTAGTAGTCGGGAGTCATTCGCAACTTAGCAACAAACAATAATCAATAATCGTCGAACATAATGAATTTTCGAATTCATTATGTTCGACGATTATTGATTATTAACTATTGATTATTGTATTGACTCCTGACTCCTGACTCCCGACTCTCTCTCAGCTCATCCTACAAAAAACACAATTCATTATTATCCCTCTTTACTTCGCTTGATTGATGTCGTTAGTTTGTAATGAAATTGTAAAATCAGAGATCATGAAAAAGACTTTGCTTGCAATTACAGCAATCGTATCGATCGGCAGCCTGATCATCGCATGCAACGCGAATAAAGCAGAAGAACCGATAAAACTTGTTGCAGGAAAATATACGCCTGAAATGGTGAAGAGAGGCGAATACCTCGTTACGATTATGCTTTGCAATGATTGTCATACGCCGAAGATCCCGGGAGCATCAGGAATGGGCTTCGATAGTTCCCGTTTATTGAGCGGACATCCGGCAGATGAACAGATTCCACAAGTTGATCCCGAAGCAAACAAAGGATGGATCTATTTTAACTATGGACTTACAGCGATAAAAGGTCCCTGGGGTACTTCATTTACCCGAAACCTGACAAGCGATACCACCGGTATTGGGGCTTGGACAGAAGAACAATTTAAAAAAGCTTTGACGCAGGGAAAATATAAAGGGCTTGAAGGCACAAGAACCTTATTGCCTCCAATGCCATGGGAGAATTTCAAAAACATGAAAGATGAAGATGTACGAGACATTTTTGCTTATTTGAAATCTACAAGACCTATCAAGAATGTAGTTCCGGAGCCGTTGCCTCCGGGGGAATAGGCAATAGGCAATGGGCAATGGGCAATGGGCAAGAGGCAATAGGCAATAGGCAATGGGCAATAGGCAAGTGGCGAATCAACAATTAGAAATAATCAGATCAATTAATAACCATAATCATTAAACCTTTTCACTATGACTCCGAAAAAAATCCTGTTTGGCTGTGTACCGGCAGACGGGCATTTTAATCCGCTTACCGGACTCGCGATGCACTTAAAATCGAAGGGCCACGATGTTCGATTTTATACCCAGGAAATTTATAAGGAGAAACTTGACAAGATGGGTATACCATTTTATCCATTCGTGAACGCTCCTCAATCGAATGTTTTCAATTTTGAAAGTTTCTATCCTGAAAGAGCAAAGATCAAAAGCCAGGTAGGAAAGTTTCGTTACGACCTCGAACATATTTTCGTCGGAAATACGATGAAATGTTTTGAGGATATCAAAAATATTCATGAAGCTTTTCCCTTTGATTTATTCATTGCGGATATACTTATGACGGCTCCTCCCATCGTAAAGGAAAAACTGAATGTTCCGGTTATTGCAGTTGGAGTTATTCCTTTAATGGAAACTTCAAGAGATCTCCCTCCCGGAGGCTTGGGTTGGCATCCTGCCACTACATTATTAGGGAAAGTGAAGCACGCTTTAATGAGAAAACTCACCGATAAAATGATATTCAGTCGTCCGAACAAGTTGTTCAGGCAATTGATGATTGAAAACGGAATTGAACCACCTCCTGGCAATTTATTCGATATGCTGTATCGCAGCGCCTCGGTCGTATTGCAGAGCGGAACACCGGGATTTGAATATAGCAGAAGCGATATGAGTAAGAATATCCGTTACGTTGGACCATTGCTTCCCTTCAGTCAGCGTGAACGCAAGACTTATCAACTTCCCAACCGGGAGAAATATAAAAAAGTAGTTCTGGTAACGCAGGGAACAGTAGAAAAGGATCCGCAGAAGTTGATCATTCCAACAATTGAAGCCTACAAAAATAGCAGGACCCTCGTGATCGTAACAACGGGAGGGCATAATACAAAGGAGCTTCGCGAGCGTTATACACAATCGAATATTATCATTGAGGATTATATTCCATTCAATGACGTGATGCCACAGGTAGATGTTTATATTACCAATGGCGGTTATGGTGGTGTATTATTGGGGATCCAGAACAAAACACCAATGGTAGTTGCGGGTGTTCATGAAGGCAAGAACGAGATTTGCGCAAGAGTTGGTTATTTCAAGCTTGGCATCGATTTGCGTACAGAATTACCTATACCCAGACAAATTTTTAAGGCAGTAGAAGAAGTTGCGAAAAATCCGCTTTATCGTAGTAACGTAAACAAACTCGCTAAAGAATTTCAACAATACAACTCAGCTGAACTTTGCGAAAAGTATGTAAACGAATTACTGGGTGAATCCGAAAATGAATTACCTGGAGATTCTAAAAACGAATTGCCGGCTCAATCCAAAGGAGACGTGTACATCATGCCTAATTCATATCCGGGCGAGGCGGTGTGATTTAGATTGGGAATTGGTTGTTAGTTATTAGTTATTGGGAATTGGGAGGGAACTCTCAATTCCTTTTTTTATTTTAATTATTGTTTGTCGTCAAGAAACAATTGACTTCCGACTCCCGACTCCAGACTCCAATTCATCCTCTTCCTTCCTCAACTCGTAACATCCCTACTTCTTTTTCGGTTATTGCTGATAGAAATTCGTGCGGTAATTATAAAAATGAAACAGATTCTCCTGATAGCATTCATCATAAACCTGAAGCTTGTTGCGAGTAGCCATGCAATAGATAGCATTAAACCAGTAACGACTACAAAGACAGCATATCGTGGTGTACTAGGCACTACAAAACAAGGCAGAAACATTGAAGCTTATTATTTTCCTGGCAGCAGCGACAAAAGAGCAATCGTGATTGGCGGTATGCATGGATCAGAGCTTTCCTCAATTGAGATTGCAAGAGTTTTGATCTCCGAACTACAGTCCCGATCGCAATCGGGAGGAAAACGTCCTTATTATAATGTAATTATCATTCCAACTCTCTTTCCCGACAATGCCGAGAAGGCAAAGGAGAATCCGGAACAAATTGGCAGCACCACAAACCTTGGTCGCTACAGCAGTTCAAATTCAGTGGATCCGAACCGGCAGATGCCTTCGCTCGGTAAGTCATTCAATACGAAGAATCCGGTCGATGATCTGGGCCGGGCCATTGAACAGGAAAATCAGGTATTACTTCAATTAATTGAAAAATATCGTCCTCAACGCATTATTAATATTCATGCAATAAGAGATAAAGATCGTGCCGGAATTTTTGCCGATCCAAGGACATCAGCAAATGGTATTGCGCTGGATTATAGATCAGACAGTAGCCTTGCAATATTGATGGCCTTGTATATTCATTTGAGTGGCGGTGAAGTGAAGGGCAATAATCTTTCTAAAAAACCTACATCATTATATCATAACGATCCAAAGATCTCTGCCCCAGGTACGCTGCAGCCAAGAAATTTGAGTGGCTCATCCTTACCTGGACATCGCGGACATGGTGTTTCGCTGGGAGGTTGGGCGACCACTGCTGTCAAAGATGCTGATCATCCACAATTAAACAGATCGGCAATCCGGCTTTTCACTATGGAATTTCCGGGATATAAAAGATCAATTGATTATTCAAACCGTATAACTCAGGAACAAACCAGAAAAAATATTCAGCTCTATGCTTCATCCATACTCGAAGTTTTCCTTGAAAAATACGAGGTGGAAGTAGATGATTTATTCACCTCCCGATAGGATCGGGGCAAAACTAAAAGCCATGATGAATTTATTTTGGAAACGCAGAAAAAAATCAAATGGGATCAGCTCAATCGCGATTTATTTGATACTCAGAAGCGGCATCCGCTAGCCCTACTTGCATCAGCCATTAACCATTAAACCATCAGCCATGAAACTTGTATCATCAAATTATTCAAACATTAATGCACCGGCTCTATTATTGCCGGAAAGAAATACCAGTTGGCATCTCTTGCTGGATGATATTATCGGTATTGAAGCGCTCAGTAATTACAGCAGAGTTTATTGCAGACAGCGGAATGCTCCAATCGTTGTTGCGAAAACGCTTAAGTGGTTTGAGGAGAGACTCGAATCAACACTATTCACCCGCGTTCATCACGGATATCTCGTGAACAACAAACATGTTCTTTCTGTCAACGGAAACCAGTTGAAATTAGGTAATGGAGCGTTGATACCTATCAGCAGAAGAAAAAAGACAGCAGTTGAGAGAGCGTTGAGAGCATAGAAACCCGGACGGAACGCTCTCATTTTTTTAGCTCCAACATTACCAATGAAAGTTTCGGAATGATTAATACCAGTTCATTACCTTCTTTCTTCGCCCCGGTAAATGCAACGGGCTTGATATTGTCTGGTTTTTCAAATGAATTGATATCAGTAAATTTCGGCGAGGTAATAATTTGACCACTCACGGTGTTCCAATTGGCACTATTTATTGCAGTACGGATATTGATTGAATTGTTGGGATCGAGATTCACCAATGAAATATGTACAACACCGTTAGAATCCAACGATGCAGATACATTCAAAGCTGGTAACTTTTGTCCATCCACGGTATAATCCGGACCACTGATCTGCAAGGGTAACTATTTTGCATCCTGGTGCAATTTATAAAGATCGAATACATGATAAGTTGGAGTTAGTAGCATCTGATGACCTTTGGTAAGTATCAGCGCCTGCAATACATTCACGGTTTGCGCAAGATTGGCCATCTTCACTCTGTCACAATGATTATTGAATATATTCAAAGTCGTTGCTGCAACCAATGCATCGCGCATACTATTTTGCTGATAGAGGAATCCTGGATTGGTGCCCGGTTCAACATTTGTCCATATTCCCCATTCGTCAACCACCAATGCAACTCGTTTGTCGGGATCGTATCGATCCATAATGGTTGAATGTTTTGTTACCAGTTCATCCATTCTCAAAGTACTTCTCATCGTGCCGAAATATTCCTTTTCATCAAATTGCGTTGCGGATCCTTTGTCTGCCCAGGTCTTTGGAATGGTGTAATGATGAAGTGATAATCCCCACATCAAATTCAATGGAACTTTGCGCATCAGTACATCAGTCCAGTTATAGTCGCTTGAACTTGGACCGCCGGCTATCTTTCTGAGCCGAATTCCCGGATAGTTTTTAGAGAACGTAGCATAGCGACGATACTGGTCGGCATAAAAGTCTGCAGTCATATTTCCTCCGCAACCCCAATTTTCGTTACCAACTCCCCAATATTCAACCCTCCATGGTTTTTCACGTCCATTCTGTTTTCTCAATTCGGTCATCGGGCTCAATCCATCAAAATTGAGATACTCCACCCATTTATTCATTTCTTCAATTGTTCCGCTACCGATATTCCCACAGATATACGGGTTCGGTATTCAGTAGACTGCATAGCTCAAGAAATTCATGCGTACCAAAACTGTTGTCTTCTGTTACATTTCCCCAATGGGTGTTGATCATCTTTGGTCTTTGATTTCTCGGGCCAATTCCATCCCGCCAATGATATTCATCGGCAAAGCAGCCGCCAGGCCAGCGAAGGTTGGGGATCTTTATTTTTTTCAAAGCTTCCACCACATCAAGTCTTATCCGATCCTTGCGGGGAAGGGTTGATGTATCGCTTACCCAATATCCATCATAAATACAACGCCCAAGATGTTCGGAAAAATGACCATAAATATGACGGCTGATTGTCAGTTTGGGCTCGTAGCCATTAATATTAATACGGGCAGTTTGCTGTGCATTCAGCGAATTCAATCCAATCGCTAGCAACAGCGGTAGGCAAATTTTCTTCATGGATGTTATATTTTGAATTGAATTATTCTTTAACCAGTTTCTTTTCGAGGTCTTCCAAAGATATTCCCTTTGTTTCGGGAACTTTTGTTAGTACCCAAACTAATTGAAGGACCATCATAAACGCAAAGAATGCAAAGATTGGCCATGGGTTATCCCTGAATATTCCATCTTTCGCGTCAAGAAAGATTGGTGAGACAAGGGTTATTATTGCAGCGAATACCCAGTGTACGCTTGCCCCGAATGATTGGCCCGTTGCCCTAACCTTGTTCGGAAAAATTTCTGAGATAAAGACCCATATTACTGCGCCCTGCCCAATCGCATGTGCGGCTATAAACATTACCAGGAAAATCATCAGAAATCCCGGACCTGCGCCAGAATAAAATGACCAGGCAACCATTGCCAGGCTTATGATATAGCCCAGAGATCCAATAATTAATAATTTCTTTCTGCCTGCTTTATCTATTAAATAGAGACCAACAAAAGTAAATATGAGATTGGTGCCGCCGATGGCAATTGAGTTGAGCAAAGATTCTTTAGACGCGAGACCAGCTCTTTCTAATATTTCCGGCGCATAATATAATATGAAGTTGATACCTGATAATTGATTAAAGAATGCTACCATGAAAGCCAGCCAAATGATCTTGTTATATTTCTTGCTTAAGAAACCGGCGTCCGCTCCTGCGGCAGATTCATGCTGAAGACTGGTTGTAATTGATTTTACAACTTCGTCAACGTTTGAAACTCCCAATCGGGATAGTATTTTTTTCGACGTCTGGAGATCATTCTTTCTGGCAATCAACCATCGAGGACTTTCGGGAACGCTAAACACAAGCAGGGTATATATGAGGGAAGGGACGGCCATAACACCAAGCATCCATCTCCAGTCATTTACACCGCCAACACCTTGCAAAAAATAATTTGAAAGAAAGGCGATTAATATTCCGAATACGATATTGAACTGATACATCGCTACCAAACGTCCACGCGTAGCTGGAGTAGATATTTCTGAAATATAAGTTGGCGCCGCAACTGAAGAGACTCCAATCCCAATTCCCCCGATGAATCTAAAAAACGAAAATGTATAAGGATCCTGTGCAAGTGCTGACCCAACTGCTGAAATGCTAAATAAAATTCCTATCCAAAGCAAAACTTTTTTCCTTCCATATGTTTGGGTAGGGATGCCTCCAAAAATCGCACCTACCACCGTGCCCCAGAGTGCCATTGACATTATGAAGAAACCATGAAAAAGGGGAGAGGTCTTCCAAAGTTCTTTAATCGGAAGATTTGCACCGGAGATCACTACGGTATCGAACCCAAAAATAAAACCCGCAAGCGCCGCGATAATAGAGATGCCGAATAATTTGCCCGAACCACCTTCTGTAGCGGCCGCGTAGCCGGAGTTAGTTTCGATTTGCATAGTACTTAGGTTGATTGGTTGATTAGTTGACTTGTTAACTGGTTAACTAATCAACCGGTCAACCAATTAACCAATCAACTCCCCCCTAAAATACCAATTTATTCCCAGCAACAATCCATAACCGGCTTTCCCCAATTGATACATGCCTGTGTTTCCTTCGGCAATAGATGAGAATACATTCGTGCCACAAACAAATAGCCATGAAAGTTAGACACCTGTTGATACTTGCATTATTCCTATGCCCTTTTCCCGGTAATGCCCAGTTGAAAGGGATCATGAACAAAGTGAAGAATAAGGTGAATCAACGCGTCGATAGCAAAGTAGATAAAGAAATAGACAAAGCGCTCGATAAAGCTGAAGGCAAGGAAACAGCAGCAACAGAACCAGTAAAAACTTCCGCGCCTGTTGCGACTAATGGATCAGGAGAGGACAGCAATTCGCTGAAAAGCTTTTCCAAATTTGATTTTATACCCGGAGATCTGATTCTATATGCCGAGGATTTCGGGCAAGACGAAATTGGAGAGCTTCCTTTAAACTGGAACACGGGTGGAAAAGCTGAGCTCGTAACGCTGAGCAGCATCCCCGGCAAATGGCTTCGACTTTATCAGAATGCATTATACCTTACTTCAAACAAAACAGATTTCAGCAAGAATTTTACTGTTGAATTCGACCTTATCCTTCAATTAAAAAATGGTGGTTACAGTTATCCATATGTTTCATTTGGTTTTCTTTCGAGCAATGATCAACCTACCAATGATAACCAGTTCCTGAATGGTTACAGGAAATTTCAATCCACAGAGTTTTATGTTCGTCCTTCTGAAGGTGGGAATTCAAATATGTACCTGGAAACTCACCAGGATGGTAAGCGTTTGTTTGTTTCCGAACAGCAATATGTTGCCAAATTAGAAAAGTATTATGCTAAGGCCAGCCATATTGCAATCCAGGTTCAGGAAAAACGAATAAGGATCTGGATCAATGATGAAAAGAAGTTTGACCTTCCTATGGCAGGCGCAACGGCCTATATTTTCAACAATCTATTCTTTAAAATTCATGCATCCGGTTATAAAGACGATCAGTTGGGATTCTATATCAGCAACCTCAAAGTGGCAACTGGAAAACCAGATGCAAGGCATAAGTTGGTAGAAGAAGGAAAATTCTCAACTACAGGAATTCTCTTCGATTTCCAAAGTGCAGTGATCAAACCAGAATCTTATGGCGCACTGAAGGAGATCGCAAAAGTCTTAAAAGAAAATAGTTCAATCAAGGTAAAAGTTATCGGTCATACCAGCAGCGATGGAGACGATGCTGCCAATATGGAACTTTCAAAGAAAAGAGCAGCCGCTGTAAAGGACGCATTGATCAATGAATTCTTGATCGAACCATCCCAACTCGAAACTGAGGGCAAAGGGGAAACCGCGCCAATTGCCGATAACAAAACCAAAGAAGGAAAAGCACTGAACAGAAGAGTGGAATTTGTAAAGCTGTAGTATATCTAACCCCATAAGTGATTTCAAACTTTAAATATTAAAAATCTAGTCATGAAAATTTCAGCAGCCTTAGTTAATCGCAAGAGAGTCTTTTCATTAGCAATCGCAATGGCGATTGGAACAGCAGCAATGTCGCAGCTTTCAATTGGTGTGCATGCTACGGGTAATCTTAGTACTGCAAACACCTCTATCGAGAATCTTCCAAGCGGATACCAGAAGACCGCAAGAGTATTACCTGGAGCAGGTATTTTGGTTGAATATTCAGTAAGTGCCAATTTCAGTCTTCAATCAGGAGCAAATTATCGTAAGAATGGTGTGACCATGAAATTTGATCTTCCGGTAGAAGGAACAGTTATGAATGTAGAGATGACCTCTGATCTCAATTACATACAAGTGCCGTTGAATGCGGTGTACAAAACAAGCGGTTCTTCAGTCCAGTTTTTTGCGGGAGCAGGTCCATATGTTGGTTATGGTATCAGTGGCAAGAACAAGATCAGCGCAAAAGTTGATGGCGGAATAGAAGTAATGGAAGAAGAAGTAGATGCTTTCAAGAAGGAAGAAGATGGCGGTGCCGGTATGAAACGCTTTGATTTCGGTGGACAGGCATTAGCAGGAATCAAATTCGGAAAGTATTATGCAGTAGTTAGCTACCAGGCAGGATTCGCAAACCTCACGAAGAGTGAAGGTTCAGATGAGAAATACAACAACCGTGGCGCACAATTGACGCTTGGATATATTATCAAATAAATTATTGGATCACCAGCATCGGGCAGTTCCGAATCTACTTTTATGTCGATACAATTCATGGTGATGATCAAATCCTGCCCTGTGGTAAAGCCTCGCTAATTGCGGGGCTTTTTTCAAGAGGCAAGAGGCAAGGGGCAAGAGGCAAAGGGCAAGCGGAAATTACTTTATGGTGGACGTTATCTATTGCCTATTGTCTATTGCATATTGTCTATTGCCCTTTGCCTCTTGCCTTTTGCCTCCTGCTCTTTACGACATTGTAGATTTTCCTATCTTTACACCGGCTGATGGCATGAGTGATATCTCCATTAATGTTTCCAACTTTACGCTTCACTCCATTTACTTTTCGGAAGACGAATTAAGTATAACTTTCTTTTTGAGGAATTGCAACAATAATGGTTTTACTGTCAGATTGAAAAACACTGTTAGTTACTTTGACTGGACAATGAATAAAAAACTTCGATTGCTCAAGATCGATGATGAAGGCGGTTCCTTTGCGCAAGACATCTCACTTAATCTTCAGAGACCGGAATTAACCAACTTTGATCAACTCTTTATTTTTGAAGACGCTGATGAAATAAAAGTCGCCTTCATGGCATTGGCGGAGGTTATTACCCTTCATTATTTTGATCATGGCATGGGGCGTAGTTGGCCTTATGATTAGTTGATTGGTTGATTGGTTAATTGGTCGACTAGGAAATTCTCCACAAATCCGGTGAGATGTTTCTTCACATTCGGTGATTTTTCAATAGTCTTCATCAAATGAAATTTGCCGCAAATTTTATTGTATGAAGTCTGTCATTTTCTTAGCCTTATTATTTATTTTTTTTAGCCCTGGCACAAATTCACAAGCACCAATGAGTGCTGGTGCTGAAGTAGTTGGTTTTTCATTAACTGGACGGAAACCACAAGTAAAGTTTGTTGAATTACCAAATGGGATCACTCTTGAATATGCTGAGCAGGGTGATGCGTCCGGAGTGCCGGTGATCTTTCTTCACGGATATTCTGATTCCTGGAGATCCTTTGAATTGAATCTTCCCTTGTTACCCTCATCGATACATGCATTTGCACTTTCACAGCGCGGACATGGAAATTCAGATAAACCGCAAACCCAATATCGTCCGAAAGATTTTGCCGATGATGTTACAGCGTTTATGGATAAAATGAAACTCAAAAAAGCAATCATTGTGGGTCATTCTATGGGAAGCACAAATGCCAGGCAATTTGTTGTTTCCTATCCTGAAAGAACGATGGGATTGGTATTGATGGCTTCATTTGCAAGCTTCAAAGACAAACCGATGATTACAGAATTTGAAGCTGTAATATCTCAATTGGAAGATCCGGTAGATGCAAATTTCATTGCTGAATTTCAAAAGAGCACTATAAAGCGCCCTATCCCTGATGCTTACATGGAAACTATCATTAGTGAAAGCAGAAAACTTCCGGTGCATGTATGGAAAGGGGTCGCTTCGGGTTGGAATGATGCCGACTATAATGAAAGCCTGAAAAAATTCACGGCGCCTACCTTAATAGTTTGGGGAGAGCTGGATAGTTATTGTCCGGAAGCTGATCAATATGCATTAAAGAATGCAATCAAAAATTCAAAACTTGAAATTTACAAAGGCACCGGTCACGCGCTTCATTGGGAAGAACCGCAAAGATTTGCGGATGATCTGGTTGAGTTTGTTGACAGTATAAAGAAGTAATTACGAGGTTGACAGGGTTGACAGAGGTTGACAAGGTTGACAAGGTTGATTAGGTTGACAGGGAATACCTGCACAAATTCGGTTAGTCCTTTCTTATCATTCGGTGATAGTTCGATAGTTGTCCTCAATTGAAATTTGCCGCTAAATTTTATTTTATGAAGTCTTTAGTTCTCTTAACCTTATTCTTTGTTGTTTTAACTGCTGATTCATCAGCACAAATGGCTCAAATTCCTTTAGCTGAAATGCCTGGAGCATCGGCACTGCCCGTAAAGCCACAGGTAAAATTTGCGCAATTAGAAAACGGAATCACCCTTGAGTATGCAGAACAGGGAGATCTTTCTGGTATACCTGTAATTTTTCTGCATGGATTTTCTGACTCATGGAGATCTTTTGAACTAAATCTTCCTTTTCTTCCCTCAACGATACATGCATTTTCATTGTCGCAGCGCGGTCATGGAAATTCAGATAAACCGAAACAGGGATATACTACAAAAGATTTTGCGGATGATGTTGCTGCTTTCATGGACAAGATGAGACTTAAAAAAGCAATCATTGTAGGCCATTCGATGGGAAGCAGCAACGCCCGCCAATTTGCGCTTTCTTATCCTGATAGAACAATGGGACTAGTACTTATTGGTTCATTGGCTTCCTTTAAGAATAATTCATCAATAGCTGAGCTCGAAGGACTAGTGAACAAACTGGAAGAACCTGTCGATTCTGACTTCATTCATGCATTTCAAAGGAGTACGATCATCAGACCTATTCCTGATGAATATTACGTAACGATTGTCAGAGAGAGCCAGAAACTTCCGGTGTATGTATGGCAAGAAGTAACTCATGGTTGGAAAGATGCGAACCTCGCGGAAAGACTAAGCCACTTGAGAATACCTATATTACTATTATGGGGAGAGAAAGACAATTTTGCTCCGCAGGCTGATCAGTTTCTTTTAAATAATTCTTTTAGAAATTCAACACTCGAAATCTATAGAGGAACCGGGCATGCACTTCATTGGGAAGAGCCACAAAGATTTGCGAATGATTTGATAGGGTTTGCCAATTCAATGAAGAAATAGAAATATTTCCTCTGCGTACTCTGCGCTTCTTTGTGTCCTTCTGCGTCCAAAAAAACTTACGCAATTAGAGACTTAGTGCTTACATAGTGACTCTAGTGTAGGTTTTTTTGGACTATTTCAGAGCTGAGATGCACGCGGGAAAGAAGCGCAGAGTGAGCGCAAAGGAATTATACTGAATTCAAGATCTTATCTAATTTAAAATATCCAAGATTGACCTGATCTACTCCTGGTGATGTTGATGGTGTAACCAGTATGCTATAATTCTCTTTGATTGAAGCAGGCAGTACATCATTTATAAAGTACACGTCATCCACATCGATGCCATACTTATCATCTACGTGGGAGCTCGCACCTTCAAATCCGGTATGCTTGTAAAATGCAGTTGCCTTTGATCGTTGAATAGCTTCACCACTGTTCTTTCCAACTGCCAGCATCTTATAATGAAACTCTTCAAATTCATCTTGTTTATAACCTCCGAGATTGATAAAGAAGATTCTTAATTGATCATTCTCGTTTGCTGACTGCATCGGTGTCTTTTGCCTGACTTCGATTTTGTATTCATCCACCCAGTTCACTTCACGCCAACCATCTATGTGAAGTCGCGTACCTTCTGGCCAGAATGCTTTTATCTCAGGAATCAGGTCCTTTAGTGAAGTGCCGATACTGAAGAATACATCGTGCTGCTCCGTATGCCTGCATGGAGGATAGGAGCCCAATAAGATCATAAAGAGTTTGGGACCATTCATATTGATCGATTTTCATCCCTCCTGAAAATAGGAATATTTTTTCAGCGAATAAGGCATTACTGAAATAGTTGCATAACTTTTGGGAGCGATTTTCCTTATATGATTACAAATTCCAGATTCACTCCGTTTCTAGTGGCCTGCCTTCTATTTTCATTTGTGATTTCCAATGCGCAAATCGATACAACTATGCTTTGCAGGGGAAATTATTGGACGGAATCTGAGGCAAAGGCAACGCTTGAAAAATTCGCAAGTACTTATCATGACAAAAAAGAGTGGGAGAGCAGAGCCTCCACTATCAGGAATGGCATAATCGATGGTGCAGGATTAAAGAATTGGCCAAAATCGAATTCATTAAATACAATTATACATAGCAAGCGGGTGTATGATGGATATACAGTGGAGAATATTGCTTTCGAAAGCCTCCCTGGTTTTTTTGTAACCGGCAATTTGTATCGTCCAACAAAAGAACAGTCTTCTTATGCTGCTATTCTTTCTCCGCATGGTCATGGTACAGATCCAAGGTTTGGCGAAGCAGTACAGAAACGATGTGCTGCGCTTGCACGCATGGGTGCCATTGTGCTCAGTTATGATATGGTTGGAATGGGAGAGTCAAAGCAATGCATTCACAAGCATACTTACGCGTTAAGCTTGCAAATCAACAATAGCAGGCGCGCAATTGATTTTTTGTTAAGCCTGCCCGGTGTTGATCCCAAAAGAATTGGCGTCACCGGTGAATCTGGCGGAGGGACTCAGACCTTCTTGATAACAGCCTTGGATAATCGTATTGCCGTTTCAGTGCCGGTTGTGATGGTGTCAGCGCATTTTTTTGGTGGATGTTCCTGTGAAAGCGGCCTTCCCATACACAAAAGCAAGGATCATCAAACGAATAATGTTGAAATTGCTGCGCTGGCTGCACCCCGGCCCATGTTGTTGATCTCAGACGGTAAGGACTGGACTAAAAATACTCCGGATGTCGAGTTTCCCTATATCAGAAATGTTTATCGGTTGTACGGAAGTGAGGGATTGGTTGAGAATTTTCATCTTGCTGATGAGGGACATGATTACGGTTTCAGCAAGCGAAAAGCGGCCTACCTGTTCTTAGCAAGGCATCTCAGGCTGGACCTTTCCCGGGTAAAAAACAAGAACGGCGAAATAGATGAAAGTTTTGTGGCAATAGAAGCAAGGCCTGTACTTGAAGTGTTTAATGAGAAGCATAAACGGCCTGCTAATGCAATAGAGGGGGATGAGGCAGTAACCAATTTATATAAGGGGCTATTCAAGGTGAAATAATTATTAATTAATTGTATCATAGCCTTTCATCCCGGGTTCTTTACCCGGGGCTTTCCATTCCTGCAAAAAAAATTAACCAAATAATAAGTTTATTCGGGCATTTATCAGATTTTTGTGCTGGTCAGGAGCTCAGTCGAGCAGCAGGTTCTGTGAGCAGTTTGTCTTCTTATTACTCCAAATACCTATCAGGGACCATTCTTATCAAGACTATTGTGGATAATTATTAACGAAGGCCTAACAGCGTTATCATTAACTTTAGCTATGCATCCACTATTAAATTATCAGCTCGGAGACCTTGGGAAGGTAACTACCATGTATATACTCGACACGGGCGAGATCGTGGAGTCTAGGGAAGATTACCTGAAAATAGAAGATCGGTTTACCTGGGTTGATCGCCGTAAGATCATTGACAGGATGCTTCAATTGAGAGCCTTGACAGACAATAATCGAAAATCGGTTATTGCGATATACGAAAAGGATCATTCGATCAGGGAATTCGTCAATGTGGAATTTCAATTCTCACCGTTGTCATATACCTACAAAGCCTGATTATTTAGCTTTTCTTCTTTTTGATTTTTTGTCAATCCGCATATTCTCGCGGATAGCATCCCAATACTCTTTACCATAGCCTACCAGGATCTCTTCTCCCGGAGGTATGTCGCGGGCTGCTTCTATAAATACTTTTAACCCATCAGTAGCATAGATGCTGTTATTCCTGACGCCCTTGATCCTTGTAACTCCACTGGCATCATTCGCATACCGCGCAAGTGCCTTCTTCGTGGGCCTGGCGTCGATAACATGATTACGATTCACATAAAGAATATAATTGTTAGCGCCCTCATCTTTCTTTGCTTCCTTCCAGGATTTGATCTTCCCCTTGTATTCTGTGATGCGGCTGCCTTCGGGAATAAAACCGGTTGTGAACAACCCTTTTCCTGCACCAGGTAATCCTGACTTCTTTACCTTCAATATCTTTTCTAATAACGCCATTTGAAAACAATTTATCGGTATGCTTCAAAATTAATGCTAATTGATTTCAAGCGAATGTTAATTCTAATGCGGAATAATATCCTCAAGAAATGTTCTCAATTTGTAATTGCATTTAAGTTTGTCGTTTGGTTCGACAATTGCGCTGATACTTTTATTTTCGAATTAAAGAGATAAAATAATGAATGCAGGAAAGCCTACAGTAATTATGATCAAAAATATGGTTTGTGACAGGTGTATTATGACGATGAAGTCCATACTTGATCGGGTAGGCATTCCATATAAACAGGTTACCCTGGGAGAAGCAGAGTTGGAGAAAAAACTGACACAGGATGAACTTAAGGCATTGCAAAATGAATTGAACAAGGTTGGGTTTGAATTAATTGAATCCAGGGTAAATAAGATCATTGAGGATATAAAACACCTGGTGCTGGACTATATCAATCTCGGCATGGATAGCCAGAATATCAAACTGTCCTCTTTTATTATTACAAAGATTCCTTACGATTATAGTTATCTGAGCGACTTGTTCTCTTCTATTGAAGGCAAAACGATTGAACAGTTCCTGATCCAACAAAGGATAGAAAAGGTGAAGGAACTGCTGGTCTATGATCAACTATCTCTAACCGAAATATCCTATCAAACCGGTTTTAGCAGCGTACATCATCTTTCTTCCCAGTTCAAAAAAGTTACCGGTCTTACTCCCTCCCACTTTAAAAAGATCGGTGCAGCGAAGCGAAAAGCTTTGGACAAAACCTGATCCAAAAATTATGTACATCTTCCCCTCAATTGCATAAGGCCCAGCGGGTCTGTCCGTGCTAGTTTTGTGTCGTAATCAAATTAATAACACATAAAACTTGAATCATGAAAACAAAAATTGGAAAATCAACAGAAGCTGTTCCTGGCTGTAATTGTCAACCATGTCTTTGTGGTGAGAATTGTGCCTGTGGAACCGGCAAATAGTAAGGTTGATTAGTTATTGGTTAATTGGTTGATTGGTTAATACCGATTGGATGAAGATTGTCTTAATCAAGTAGTCAACCAGTTAACCAATCAACCAATCAACCAGTCAACCAGTCAACCAACTGCCCCTATTTCAAAAATCTATAGGTGCATTTTATTAAGAAATTATTCCTTCCCCCATTGGTAAATGCATTATCGATTAAGGTTTCGAACAAAGGGGAGCTAAGGTCATCCACTGGTGGTGTATTTCCGGTTGACCACACAACATATAATTCTGAACCCGGTCGGTATTCCCATCTTAATATCAGGTTAGAACGGAACTGAACAAAGCTGAAGTCAGGTTTTCGGAAACTATAGTCCGCGTTTCCATCCTTGTTTTCATCAACAGAATATATTCCGTCTGAGATGGTAATCTGCGTTGGATCGAACACGGTAAATCGATCGTCATAATTTTTTGCCAATGGCGCGGTTACATAACCAAAGTTTTTGTAGAGCGGTCTTGTTATAAATGGTTGCCCATAGTATTGTAGGGTTAATTCAGGAGTGATATTGTAAGTTAGCCTGCCGGTAAAGCGAATTGTGTTTTGCTTTACCTCACCAACAATTGTTCGGATTGAATTATTATACGTTACATTTTGGACGAACTGGTCCAGTCTCCTGAAGTTGTAGGAATAGCTTCCACTTAAGGATATCCTTAGGGCATTCATTGGTTGAGCTGAAATCGATAGTTCGAAATTGTTTCCCTTTACTGTATTATCAAAGCCCCAAAAATTAAAAACAAAGAAATTAGCATAGACTTTTTTTCTGAAATCACTTGTCACATAAAAGTTGTGGCCAAGCCCTGCGGGCCGGCGAATTGAAGAAGCACCTCTTAAGGCATTGTTCGAAACATCATAAGTATTCCATGTGAGTCCTGTACCAGTTTGCCAGTTATTTTTAAATGTGGCATGTGCGTTTGTATTGAAAGCCTGGTAGAGGAATTGACCGCCGAAATCCCATCTTGCCCAATGATTATAGTTAAGTCTTGCTGATCTGAAAATCGAAAATCCTCTTTGCCAATGCAAGCCCATCCAGGTCCAGTGATTAATCTCGTTAGAGGTTAACATGAACCCGATATCGTTGAGCTCAAGTTGTGGCGAACGATAAGTGACACCTGTTTCGAATTTGAAGACCTCTCCGTTTTTACCAGGCTTACCACCTATTTTTCCCAGGCGAAGTGTTCCACTTGTACCTGTAAGCGAAGTACGACTGGTATCTACATTCACTTCCGGGGCATTGGCCCTTTGAAAAAGATGTTCAAATGCGGTTTGTGTATTCAGTATCGCTGCTTTGCTTCCTTTAACATGACTGTACACAATATTTCCCCGCACATACCAGGTCCGCTTATTCCAGTATTGTAGAAAATCGAAGCCACCTGAGAAAGCATCTCGCAATAGAAAATTACCGAGGGCTTTTTCCCGGTTCACAGCAGTAAAGATGCCACCGATGATCGTGTTGCCTTGTTTGATATCTTTCTGAAGACGTCCGACAAAATAGTTTGTCAATGGCTCAACGAGTTCCTCTCTTCTCTGGCCCTGATTATCAATCGTAGCCATTTCTCTTTCCGTAACACTTTCAAGAATGCCAATGCTCCATCCTTTTTTTGTTTTACCACTAAATTTTGCAGCGCCAAGAATTGAAGTGTTTTGCGGATATTTTACATTCTCACCGTTGTTGACATTCGGATACCAATGCGGTGAACTTCCAATACGTCGCGAATAAAACAAGAGATCGGAATCATAGTCCCCGCCAGCTTCAGAATTTGTCAATTGATAGTCGAAGATATTTCTGCTTTCAACAAAGAAAGGTCTTCGTTCTTCAAAAAAATTCTGGAACCCATCGATGCGGACCTGGGACGGGTCGGCTTCAACCTGACCGAAATCCGGGTTGATTGTAAAATCAAGGATCAGGTCATTGGTAACAGCAAACTTACCGTCAACCCCAGCCGTAATTTTTCTGTCGAAGCCCGTTGCAAAAGGATTGCCCGGTACTCTTTTGTATTTATCGGCCTGAAAGATCACGTATGGTGCGATCTCTACTTGCCGATGCATGGGAATATTCTTCAATCCATGCAATTCACCAAAGCGGCTCACCCATACTCCTGAGCTTTGAGGGATCAATTGCCAGGTGGATCTTTCTTCTTTCCGTAATATTCTCCTCGTCACCTGGATACCCCAAACCTTTTCCGGTTCATTTCCATACCTCAATTGACTCAAGGGAATCTTTACTTCACCTGTCCAGCCTTTATCATCAGTGTGTGTTTTTGCAAACCAGATCGGGTTCCAACTGGCATCCCAGTTATATTCATTTGAAACGAATTCGTCGCTTCGTACACCTGAAACAGAAAGCGTAAATGAGAATGCTGTACGTAAATCGTGATAACTATCAATATTTATCTCCACCCAATCTCCGGGAAATTCATCTCGTCGCCCCATTCGCCTGTCTATTGAGTCCGCCGAGAGGTCATGACAACGGTAGGCGATATAAAGAAATTTTTCATCGTAGAGGATCTTGAAATTGGTCGGTTGTGATGGGGGCTGGCCTTCATTCGGCATCCATTGAGTAAAATCTCCTCCCCATTCAACTGCATTCCATACTTCTTCATTCGGAATGCCGTCTAAGGTTATTGATCCATTAAGTTTTTGTGTGTGATATTTCTTTCGGGTAATTGAGGTATCCCCCTGGAAACTTTCTGCGGTAAAAAATGCCAGGCAAGACAAGGTTATAAGTAGGTAGGATTTTCCCATGACTCACATAATGTCGCGCAATAATAGGGTGAAGCATATATAAAAAATCCCCAAAGTTTAACAGTGGCAATTTTATCAAGATGCGCGGAGAAAGGAATAGATGAACAGAGGAACAGAAGAACAGAAGAACAGAGGAACAGAAGAACAGAGGAACAGAAGACCAGAAGAACAGAGGAACAGAAGAACAGAGGAACAGAAGAACAGAAGAACAGAGGAACAGAAGAACAGAAGAACAGAAGAACAGAGGAACAGAGGAACAGAGGAACAGAGGAACAGAGGAACAGAAGAACAGAGGAACAGATGAACAGACGAACTGCAGAATAGTAGCCCAATTCAAATACTAACTAGTCAATATAAGCGGTATAGATAATAGTACTTAAGCGGACAAGTAAACCTTCTGTTTGTCTATGCGGCTGTGTCTGCCTTGGGCGGATTTTTTTAGTCAAATTGATGTCGAAACAATGCAATTAATGGCGAAACGCTTAACGTAAGTCATTGAAAATCCTCTATAAAAAATAGGGTTTTGTAGAAACATTTGCCCATTATTTTTGAATGGAAGAATTCTCATCGAAATTCTGATTTTGGACTTGCACTTAAAAAAACCCGGAAGTACTTTAGTATTCGCTAAGTGGAAAACTCCAACATCCTAGGGGGAATAACCTCCTCCGACATCCTACACGAATAACCCTTGATTGAATCCGAAAGGATACCCTAAGAAAACAAGGTAAATCCGACCCTGAAACTAGCCTCATCCGTCAACCGGAAATAATCCCAGCCAGTTTCAAATAATATTATCGGCTTTCATTGTGATCGAGGGGTAGATGTACCGAAAGGGCATCGATTAGTACACCTTAATCCGACCGAAAGATGAAACGAATTTGTACCCTATTCACGCAATTCACGGCAGAAGTATTTTCTAATTCTACAATTTCGAAGTCCCGTGAAACTTATTCTTTTTTGCGAAGAGCAATTCTGTTTTTTGCATTTATTGCTTTTTTTGCTTTTACCTCACTTAATACTTTCGGCCAGTTAGGAGTATATGAATTTTCAGGGCCCGGCCTTTGTCCACACCAAAATCTTTCAGTTGTATCCCAGCCTGCAAATGCGATATTCAACAATGTATCGGCAGTTAATGTAACCTGCAATGCGACTTCCGATCAGCTCAGTTTTGACAATTGGAATGAGAATGGCACGATCAATCTGAACGAGTATATTGAATTCACGATTACAGCTCTTCCAACATATGTCTTAAATCTTTCTTCTTTATCGTTTAATCATAGTGTAAGTGAAAATGGCAGCGGAAGCGGTATGGGACGAACTGCATGGTTTCTTCGTTCAAGCAATGATAATTATTCAACCAATATTGCGACGGGATCGGCTAATGAAAATATCCAGTCGCCCTTTATTTTATTACCGGCTGGAAACTTTTCCAGCATTAATGCAGTAACGTTTCGACTTTATTTAATTGAAGCAAAAGATGATGAAACTTATTGGACCATTGACGGCTTAACCGTGAATGGATCCACCGCGCTGATTCCAGCTGACCCTGCAGATCCAACTTCGGATGCGCCTCAATGTTCGAATCCAGGAGTAACGCTTACTGCAACGGGTACAGCACCTGCGGGAGAAACATGGTACTGGCAAACAAGTGCGACAGGAACAAGTACCGCAAATTCCGGATCAACATATACTGTTACGAGTTCTGGAACCTATTATATCAGATCTCAGGATAACACAACCCTTTTATGGAGTAATGGTGCAGGAAGTATTGTTGTAACGGTTACGCCTGATGTTAGCGTTCCCGTATTTGTTCCTGGTGCAAGTTCTTCACGTTGTGATGCCACAGAAACAATAACATATACTGCTAATGCTGCCAACTCTACTGGCATCACTTATTCACTTGACGCAGCAAGCATCGCTGGTGGAAACTCGATCGATGTTAATACCGGTGCTGTGAGTTATGTCGCAGGTTGGATTGGAACATCAATAATTACTGCAAGCGCAACTGGATGTAGTGGACCCGTAACTTCAACTCATACTGTTACTACATTAGGTAATGTTGGTTCGCCTGTATTCGTTTCAGGTGCAGCTTCAACTCGTTGCCAGGGTGTAGGTACTGTTACTTATCCGGCTAATGCATCAAATGCTACCGGTCTTAATTATACTCTTGACGTTGCAAGTATAGCTGGTGGAAATACCATCAATGCGTCAACTGGTGCGGTAAATTATGCAGCAGGTTGGGTTGGTAATTCAACAATTACTGCAACTGCTGCAGGATGTAGCGGGCCAACTATTGCAACGCATACGGTAACAATCAATCCTTCGGTTACTCTGCCTGTATTCGTTTTGGGTGCGAGCTCAACCCGTTGCCAGGCCGCTGAAACCATATCTTATATTGCTAATGCCACCAATTCTACTGGTATTATTTACAACCTGGATGCTGCAAGTATCGCTGGTGGAAATACAATAAATAGTGCAACCGGTGCTGTAACTTATACTGCCGGATGGAGCGGTACGTCGATAATCACGGCAAGTGCCGCAGGTTGTAATGGACCCAGAACTTCAAACCATAATGTTACAACCAGAGGAAATGTGACAGTGCCTATATTTACTTTAGGTGCTTCATCAACGCGTTGCCAGGCTGGTGGAAACGTTAACTATGCTGCAACTGCGGTAAATTCCACTGGTATTACTTATAGTCTCGATGCTGCAAGCATTGCGGGAGGCTTAAGTATTAATCCCGCTACCGGAACTGTTACTTATGTCGGTGGATGGGTTGGTACTACTACAATTACCGCAACAGCGGCAGGATGTAACGGTCCGACCACAGCAATTCACACAGTAACTATTAACCCAACTATTGGCGTACCTGTGTTTGCGTTGGGTGGAAGCTCTGTTCGCTGTCTTGGCGTTTCAACTGTTACTTACACAGCTACTGCGACAAATACAACAAATATTACTTATAGCATAGATGGCACAAGTGCGTTTTTTGGGGTAACAATTAATCCGACGACCGGACAGGTTACCTATTCATTATCTCATACTGGCCCCACAACGATTACTGCTACTGCTGTAGGTTGCGGCGGACCAAGAACGGCGACTCATACAGTTACCATTGCGGCGGCAGTTGGAGTTCCTTTTTTTGTAGCAGGTTCCAACTCTACCCGTTGCCAGGGTGCTGCAACTGTTACCTATACGGCGAATGCGGCTAATACTACCGGAATTACTTACAGCCTTGATGCTGCAAGCATCGCCGGTGGTAATACGATCAATAGTGCAACCGGTGCTGTAACTTATGCTGCGGGATGGAATGGTACTTCTGCAATTACTGCTTCTGCAGCAGGTTGTAATGGACCAAGGAATTCTACGCATACAGTTACGACCAACGGTTTGGTAACTGCGCCTGTGTTTGTATTAGGAACATCTTCCACTCGTTGTCAGGGTGCCGGATCAGTTACCTATACATCAAACGCGACCAATACAACAGGAATTACTTATAGTCTGAACGCTGCAGCTCTCGCAGCGGGTAATACGATCAACGCTCTTACCGGCGCTGTTTCTTATCAACCTTTGTGGGCAGGAGTAACAATTATCACTGCAAGTGCAACAGGTTGTAGCGGTCCGCAGACTTCAACGCATACAGTAACAATTACGCCAATTGTAGGGTTGCCGGTGTTTACACTTGGTGCAAGTTCTACACGTTGCCAGGGTGCTGGTTCGATTACTTATAGTGCCAGTGCAACAAACTCGACTGGTATTACCTATTCTATTGATGCTTCAAGTATCGCTGGAGGTAATAGTATAAATTCAATTACTGGTTCGTTAACTTTTGCAGTGGGTTGGACTGGTACTACAACGGTCACGGCAAGTGCCGCAGGTTGTAATGGTCCAAGAACTTCAACACATACTGTTACCGTTACTCCAACAGTGGGAGTGCCAGTATTTGTAATGGGTCCTGTGTCTACCCGAATACAGGGAGCAGCAACAGTGAGCTATTCAGCTTCAGCAACAAATTCAACCGGAATAACTTATTCACTCGATGCAGCGAGTATTGCTGGTGGCAATACTATCAATGCAAGTACTGGTGCAGTAACATATGCAGCGGGGTGGATCGGTACATCAACTATAACCGCAACTGCAGCGGGATGTAACGGTCCACGCAGTTCAACACATATGGTGTCAACCAACTCAAGCGCGGTTTATAAGCAACTATATCTTTCAGACCCTGCGCAATCACTTGACCGTGTTGACCCGGTAAATACTTCAGATGCAACAACAGCGAGCTCTGCGTTGCTCAGCACAACCGGTACCACTTTTACAACTTTTACAATGGCTCCTGCGCTTTGCGATTCATTAACGATCGACGCGGGTGCCATCACGATAAGAAACTTTGTAACATTATCAAGCGGGACAATGCCTGCTAACCCGGCTATTACCGCTCAAATATCATTTGGTGCAACAAATATCATTACTATCTCAAATCCGACCTATAGTGGTGGTATGCTCACCTGGACTGCAAATCTTGCAGCACCTGTTACAGTACCAGCCGGACAGGCTATCACTTTGAGAATTACAACAGCACAGGCTGCTGTGATCTTCAGGATAGATTTCGATAGTCAGACTAAGCCTTCAAGGATTGATATTCCTGTTACCAGCTTTATCAAAATAACTTCCCTTGCGGTTTATAACGCTCCTTACCCTGGTGGAATCCAGGTAAGCAGTGGATTAGGTGGAACTAAATATATCCGCGCAACAGTAACAGATCCTTTCGGATCCGCTGATATCACGGCATTGAATGTTACGATCACTCCGACAGGAAGCAGTTTTGCTGCAACGTCTGTGGCTACTTCAGGTTGCACACGTACTTATGAATATGTATGGAATGTGGGCGCAGGATCGGCTACTTATGCAATTTCTGCTATCGCAAGAGAAGGATTTGAAAATGCTGTTACTGATACAAGAAATACAAGCTTTGCAGTTTGTACCACTTGTGCTCCTGTAGCAGTAAATGATAGTGCTACCGGAACTGGTGGTAATCCATTGGTGGTTCCTGTATTGACAAACGATTATGATCCAAATAATAATATGAATGCGGCTTCATTGACTATTGTTACTCAGCCTGCGAATGGTTCTGCTTATATTTCTAACAATACGATCATTTATCTGCCAAATGGTACATTCCAGGGTAAGGATACGATCACTTATCAGATTTGTGACCTTACTTCACCAACGCCGCTTTGCGCTACGGCACGAGTGTTCTATACAATCGATCCATTGATTGTAGACATCTGTGCTGATGCAACGAAAACGCATACTTATTATATTCCTTATCCTGAGCAACAAGCATACACAGCATTGGAAGCTTCAGGTAGCCCAGCCATGCCGAGCAATAATATCAGGACGATCATCAGTATCAAGATCCCTTATCCTGGTATGAGAATTACCTGGGATGAATGGGAAGATGGTTATGAAGCGAATATCATGAACCCTGTACAGGCAACAACCAAAGTTTGGGGTGATGGTAATCCATTCAACGGTATTGCTCCAGGTTATCCAAGCGATTTCATCCCTGCGGGTGGTAGTATCGTACTGGATAATACGATGAACGCAAACCCAAGAAATCCTGCTAACATTTATTATGATGGTAAAGATAAAGTGGTATCGAACGGTCAGTTGGCATTGACACAGGTTTCTGCTGAACCATCGATTATGTCGGTTCAGTCTATCAAAACAAATATCACATCGACTTATGATTTCGGACAGTCCTTTACTATTCCATTAGGTCAGGACTTCCCAAGCCGTGACTTCAGATATACAGCACTGTTCATTCGTGCATCTGAAAATAATACAACAATCAACATCGACAGAAATAATGATGGTGTGTTTGAAACAACTACAGTATTGAATGAAGGTGGATCATACCTGGTTAATGGTGGAGTATTAACTGGTGCAACTGTTGCCAGTGATAAGCCAGTGGGTGTGGAGTTAAGCGCGGGTGGTGTAGACAACTATTCAATCCGTAATGCACCGATATTCCCTGCAACCTGGTATTCCCATACTTATTATACGCCTGTGCCAACTTCGGACAATGCCGGTGATAATCCAAAAGACACTTCTGTTGTGATGTTCTACAACAGCTTGAACAGGCCAATCAATATCAACTGGTATTCTGGTGCACCAGCTAGTGGTGTGATCAACGTACCGGCAAAAACAGCGGTGCGTTTCCCGCTTCGCTATTCTACAACAGCCGCATACCGATTTGTAAACCTGACCGGTGAATCATTTACCGCGATTGAAATAGTAAACTCTTATTCTCCTGATGGTACCGGTACCAGTGGAGCTGCTTATGACTGGTCATTCAATCTGATTGCGGAGTCAAGGTTGACCGATTATACAACCGTTGCCTGGGCACCGGGTGGTCTTGACCTCGGAGGTAGTCCTGGTCCTGACGTAAACGGAAACCCCATTTGGGTAACTCCGACTGCTAACACCACCATCTATGTAAAATATGATGGAAATGTAAGCGGTACCAGCGGTTTAGTAAGCCCTTGCGGATTGAGATATGACGTTTCCTACAACGTAAATGCATTGAACTATATCAAGATCAGAGATAATTCTGATAATGACCAGGGCGGTATTGCCATCTATACATGTAATGGCGCGAAGATAGCTGCTGTGTATGGTGAAGATCCAACCGGATCAACTGCAGGTAATAGCGCATACTGGGACGTAGGTTCTACCATTCAGCCTTTCTGTAAGCAAAAACTTTTGATTGCTACGGATGACTATGCTACAACATTGGTGAGCCAGCCTGTAACGATCCCTGTATTGAATAATGACCTCGGATTCCTTGCAGTGATAAATCCATCAACAGTAACTACAGTCGGGTTGATGCAACCCCAGCACGGAACAGTATCCGTGAATCCGGATGGAACGATACTTTATGAACCCAATCCTGGTTTCTCAGGTGTAGATAGCTTTGAGTATAACGTATGTTCTACTCCTTCACCTGTTGTTTGTGATATTGCGCTAGTGGTGATCCAGATTAGCACATGTCCGACTAATGGTAACCAGAATATCATTTCCGGCCAGGTATATATTGATAGAAATAAAGATGCTATAAATAATGATGGTGCGACAGGTCTTTCAGGGGTTAAGGTATATCTCTACACAGACGGTAACTGTAGCGGAACCATCAATCCCAATGAATTGACCGATTCGGTTGTTGTCGACAGTTCAGGATTCTATCAGTTTATGAAATATCCTGAAAAGACAACTGCTGATAACTTTGATAATGGTGCTGCCTCATCCTGCGCAAGTGGATCTGACGGTGACTCTCCATGGGGAAATAACTGGAGTGATGCCGGCGATGCTGCCGCAGGGGTATGTTCAGGATCATCAACCGGTGACGCAGAAGTATTGCGCGACGGTGCGTTTGGATATGCCCTGCGCCTTAAGGATAATGATATATCTGCACGAAGATCATTAAATCTGAGCGGTGCTACCAAGGCCTTCCTTACATTCTCTTACAGGAGAAAAAGCAACACGTTTAACTCAAGCAACAATATCTACGTGCAAATTTCACCTAATGGCACTGCTTATACCACTATTTATACCATTAGCGGAAACGGCGCAGTAGATGCAAATTATATTACAATCTACAATCAGGATATCTCGGGTTATGCCACTGCAAATACTACCATCCGATTCCTTACTGATGGAGGTATGTCAAATGACGATAGTGTTTATATCGACGATGTATCTGTGATATATCTCAAATACCCGCAGTGCTATATTGCCGCGGTAAATACTTCGACTGCTCAGCCAGGATACACTTTGACCACAGCTGGATCGCGGCCTATGACGATCACCGCTGGAGGAACCTGTACCTCTCAGTTCGATTTCGGATTTGCAAAACCGAATATAACAATCACCGGTACCCTGCGTAATGACTATAATGCGCTGGTAGATGGCCAGGTGAATGGTGCACCGGTAGGAAATCCTGGTGGTGCTACCGTATATGCATACCTGACAAACGCTTCGGGAGATATCGTGCTCAAAACAACAGTTAATAGCGCAAATGGTACTTATTCCTTCCCATTAGCCGAAGTACATACAAGTTATACACTGATGCTTTCAACCTTCAACCTTGCATTGGGTGCAAGTGCGCCGGCAACGATGGGATGCCCTGCAAGCTGGATCAATGTTGGAGATAGTTATGGAATCAATAACCTTGCGGGTGCGGGTAACCTACCTGGCATTCCGAATGCCTCGATACCGATAACTACGGGAGCTACTAATGTCAGTAATGTAGATATAGGCATTCAGCGATTACCGAATTCAGATGATAAGCTTTCAGCAATCCTGACGCCGAGCATTAATGACCTGGTCACGCTTAATGGACAGGGAGCAAATCCACCGGTATTGAGCGGATCGGATCCGGAAGATTGTACAGCAGGTTGTAACCTGAACAACCGCACGGTGATCATCGATACTGTACCGAATACTTCAGAATTGTACTATAACGGCATGCTGGTTGTAAACGGTCAGGTGATCAATAATTTCAATCCATCTTTATTGCAGGTGAAGTTTACCGCAATATCTGTTGGACAAACATATACATCATTCAGGTATTCTTTTGTTGACGCAGCGATCATGAAGGATCCAACACCGGCAACTTATACCCTATTATGGGTGCTGCCTTTGCCCGTAACCGGTCTTACTGCACAAGCAATATTGAATGATGATATTGCCACAGTAAAATGGTCTACGATTTCAGAACAAAACACCAGTCATTTTATTATCGAGCGCAGCACCGATAATGTGAACTTTAATGCGGTCGGTAACCAGGTTAAGGCGGCGGGAAATAGCGAAACAAAGAGAGAATACCAATTGCCGGATAATGTTTCGGGTCTGTCGCAATACAGCGTGATCTATTACCGCGTAAAACTGGTGGATCTGGATGGAAAAATTGCGTACAGCAATATTGTGCCGGTAAGGTTATCGCAACGACCAAATTTCCAAATTGCGACCTGGCCGAATCCATTCCAAACAACTATCAACTTAAATGTTACTACGGATACTGAAACAACTTTGAGTATTCGTATGATGGAAGCAACTGGCAAGTTGATTCGCACCTTAACCAGGCAGGTACCTAAGGGAGTAAGCCAGATCGTATTGAAGGAATTCGATCAACTGGTTCCCGGTCTATACCTGCTCGAAATAACAGATCAAAGAACAAAAACAACAACTATTCAAAAACTGATCAGGAGTAATAAATAATGTAGTGCGTTAAGACCCATTTTTATCTGTACCATTCGTTACGCCCCGTAATTCTTTACGGGGCTTTTTTTATTGGAGATTTGATATTGCAAATTTTCTATTTGGGATATCGGCGATGTTATGTTAAATCACTCATTATGGGTATAAATTTGTATTGAGAAATCATTTACCTTAGAACAGGTAAAACTTTTTCAACTCTGATTGGTTAGCTGCGATAATCCCGTATTCGCCCTTAGGAAGATTAGTGGCTATCCATACCTTCTTGCTGAAAGTAAAAAACTCAAAAGAACAGTTCATCAATCATTTAAAAGCATTCTGCGCTTATTGAATGATAGATTTTATTTCCATTCGTTTACCGACATGTGGACAATGACGTCCAATTGTAATACACTAATATAACCGGTATGCCGAAAACGGTATCAAAGAGTAGGCAATAAACCAATTCTTATGGCTGCGAAGAAGAAATCATCAAAGAAAAAGGCCGCGAAGAAAAAAGCTTCTCCAAAACCAAAGAAGGCGGCAAAGAAGAAAGTTGCGAAGAAAGTTGCGAAGAAAGCAACGAGAGCGCCAAAAGCCAGGGCTGTAAAAAAGGTGGCGAAAAAAAAGGCGGCCCCGAAAAAAAAGAAAGCAATTCGAATCGCGCCTAAAGGTCCCACAATTGGGCTTGCGCCAGAAGGTATGCCCCTCACTATTGAAGCAGTTTTTGAAATTGCCGGAAATGTAACAGTCAAACATTTCCGAGGTTCCACAATTCTTGGCTTGAGGGACATTCCAATGACAGGCAGCGTAACTTTCCCCAATGCCAAAAGATTTGACGGGATATCAATAACCGGCGTTTGTGCGGGACCAACAAAGATCACAACTGATCGTGTTACCGATCCACTTTCGGATGAGCAACACGCGAGAGAATTTGAAGAGGGACCAATATCAGATAGTCTTTCTGTCCGATAATTAAATTCAATATTATGAAATTAATTTCTTCAAAAGTTTTTCTTTTGACGTTGGCAGTCATTATTTGCAATCTTTCATTTTCTCAGGATAAACGGCCTAACCCGGTCTTTACTGCTGATTCATTGAAAAGTGGAAATAGCAAGGACGTTTTTCTTAATTTCTTCCAGTTAGCGTTCGAAAATCTTGCCGGATCGCGAAAGGAATTCAAATTTTCTGCGAACCCATTTGCAGTAATGATGCGTGCCGACCCTAAACTTGCAATTGATACGAGTTATGTCAAATACACAGGATTACGAAAGTGGAATTTTGCGGTTGGACTCCGGGTCGATTCTTCTTTTAAGTTTAATGGATTTACTTCAGGAGTTACCTATTCGATAATTAATAAGCGCGATTACAAAGAGTATCGTAATTTCTTGGAATTCCAGCAATTGGTGAGAGTGCGAGAGCAAGAGTTTTTTGCAATGACCGATAGCGTTACTGGAGCGGTAAGTAATCTCAATATTAATGGCGATACAACTTTAGCTAAAAAACTCCACGAACAATGGGCTGCACTTTCTCAGCGTACTAGCCTGACATTAGACAAGGTTGATAAGGACGTATTGCATATCCTGGATAGTTTAGCTGACAAACTTGTAACCATTAATAAGTTTATTGATGACAAGGAAAAAATAAATTTCAGGACGAAGATGGTGGATTTGTATCGCGAAGAAAGGGAGATCTTTAAGAAAAGATTGTTATGGACTGTTGATATTGCTGATACAACGTATCAGAATCAGTTCTTTTTCTCAAACATAGTTTTCAGCACTCAAGTCCTTAAGGGCTTTTCAAAACCGTTAAGTCGGAGTGACATCGAGCTGGATTTAAGGGCTGCTTATAACATAGTTGATGATACCCTTCGCGCGGGAAGAGATTTAGGAAGAGGTATACTTAATTTTGATGGTAGTGTGAATTATGTAAGAAGACACCCAAGTACCGATATTTCATTCTTCGAATTTAAGGCAGGTGCTTCTTTCAAAAGAGTATTTTCGGGATTGTATGCAGCTGAACGCAAGGAAATATTCGCTCTGAAAGGGACAATACGATTCCGACTATACGAAGAGATTTGGATTCCTTTGGAATTTGAGTATGACCCCAAAACTGGAAATGTTTTCGGCTTTTTGAATTTGAGAGTAAACTTCACCGCATTGAGAGCCGCTATTGAGAAAAATCTGAATAGCCGTTAGCTATTGCATGTTTCAAATTTCAAAGTACAAATTGAGATCTGAAATTGATTTACTTTAAGAACTCATTTATCATATTCACCGTCATCTCCGGCATCTTACTGCCTTTTTGAGCAGCGCATACTTCACCAATAAAAGATCCATGATCTCCCGGAAGAATTGCCAGCCGTGAGTTGGGTATGAGTTTAGTCATTTGAACCAAATGTTCCGGTACAACTACATCCTTGTCTCCGGCGAGTAAGAGGGTAGGAGCCTTGATTGATCTTAACCCTTCATCAGGAATATCTTTAAACCCTCTCATTCGGTCACGATCCTTGGTAAACATTACAATTAAGCCATTCTTATTGGGAGCAACTTTCAAATAGGCGTCCTTTAATGGCTGGGGCATATTTTCCAATGTGGCATTTTCCATTCCATCAAAGAATCCATGAACCATTCCATCTCTTTTGCTGATTGCTGAAACAACAACAAGTTTGTTTACGATTTGCGGGTGCCTGATTCCAATTTGTAACGACGTAGTACCTCCATTACTGAATCCAAAAAAATTTGCTTTATCAACTTTTAGATATTTCAGTAATGCCGCCACATCATCTGCGTCTTGCTCGAACGATTCGGGTGCATCACGGTCGCTGGTTCGACCATGGGCTTGCAATTCAACTGCGACGATCTTGTGATGCTTTGAAAGAAGTGGAAGACTATTTCCGAAAGTAGATTCAATTGTTGAGCCCCCACCATGGATTAATACCAACGGAATATCGCCCTTACCATGGATCTCATAATACATATTAATGCCATTCACTGGCGCAAGTCCTGACACAATTGGTTTACTCATCTTATTGTTTTGTTGTGCGTATGCTAAAGCTATTCCCGTGAATACATGGAATGAAATCAGGACTAATGACTTGATATGCAAAAATGAAGGAGTCAGAATTCGCATTAACCTGGATTATAACTCAAAAGTAAAGAACCAATTCCGGCTTTACACAAGGTCTCCGTCCTACGCTCGTAAAAAAAATAATGAGAAAAACTTTTGGCGATTTAATATTTATCGTAATATTGCGATAAGATATGGGCGCGACGAAATCATATGAATTCGGGATTAAAGAGAATAAGCTGGCCAAATATGCAAAGGCTTTGGGTCATCCAGCGAGAATTGCAATATTGAAGTACCTCGCGGGAAAAGCAGCTTGTCAATGCGGCGATATCGTTGAAGAACTTCCATTATCCCAAAGTACGGTATCGCAACATTTGAAAGAACTTAAGGATGCCGGATTGATCAAGGGCGAGATAGAAGGAGCCAGGGTTTGTTATTGCATTGATGAGAAAGAATGGAAAGCTGCACAAACCTGGCTTAATCAGTTATTTGATTCTTACAAGGGATTGTCAGGCTGTAGCTGAGATTTTTTTTGCCACTGTTCATCGCAATATTACGATAACTATAAAACTTTAATTCAAATGGAAATTCTGGAAAATGTAAAAGACATCGTAAGGCAAAAATATTCTGAGATTGCCTTACAGGACAAAGATCAGAACGCAAGTTCATGTTGTGGTTCCGGTTGCTGCAGTACGACGGACTCCGCGATAATGGCCGATGATTATTCTAAACTTGAGGGCTATAACCCAGATGCGGACCTCGGGCTGGGTTGCGGACTTCCCACTCAATTTGCAAAGATCAACAAAGGCGACGTGGTAATTGATCTTGGTAGCGGAGCTGGAAATGACGCCTTCATAGCCAGGCATGCTACGGGCGAAACGGGTAAGGTAATTGGTATTGATTTTACACCGGCAATGATTGAGAAGGCGCGACAAAACGTCGAGACACTGGGATACGACAATGTCGAATTCAGATTGGGTGATATCGAGAATATGCCAGTTGCAGCCAACACGGCTGATGTGATCGTGAGCAATTGCGTGCTAAACCTTGTGCCAAATAAGGCTGCGGTAATAACTGAGATCGACAGGGTTTTAAAACCAGGCGCTCACTTTTCAATTTCTGATATCGTATTAGAGGGGGAATTGCCCACTGAGATCAAAGAAGCTGCTGAAATGTATGCAGGATGCGTTTCGGGAGCAATACAAAAAAAGGAATACTTAAATTTGATCGAAGCAAAAGGGTTCGAAAATATCACCGTTCAAAAGGACAAACCTATCGTTTTGCCAGATGATATTCTGAACCAATACCTTTCACAAGAAAAGCTCGCCGCATTCAAGGCATCTGGATTGGGAATAAGAAGTATCACGGTTTATGCTGAAAAGCCGGTGAAAGAAAAAAGCTCTTGTTGTGGGCCTGAGTGCTGTAGTTAAAGTTGACAAGGTTGACAAGGTTGACAGGGTTGACAAGGTTGACAGGGTTGATAAGGACTGAATTTTTGAAAGGCGGTTCATCAATGAATACTAAATTCAAAATAGAGAACGCAACAAACCAGCAAAGGGAATTGATTGTGTCATTGCTGGAATCAGAGGGGCTTCCCGTAAACGATCTCCCGGGTGATTTAGATAATTTTCTTGTGTTGCTCAATGATGCGAAAATTATCGGAGTTATTGGATTGGAACGATATGATAAATCTGGTTTGCTGCGTTCTTTGGTTGTTGATAAGAATTACAGAAATAAGAATGTCGCCTCAGCCCTGGTAGCGGGTTTGGAGAAAGTAGCTGATTCATTAGAACTTGATTCCATTTATTTACTTACGGAAACAGCTCCCAACTATTTTGAACGAAAAGGATATAAACGTATTGAGCGAAATGAAGTTCCATTACCAGTCCAATCTTCATCAGAATTCAGTACAACTTGTCCCGTAAGCGCAATTGTTATGAAGAAATCAATGAAATGACCGATGTCTAAGATATTAGTGTTGTGTACAGGGAATAGCTGCAGAAGCCAGATTGCAGAAGGCTATTTAAAACATTTCGCAAAAAACAGGGCGGAAGTATACAGTGCAGGCATTGAAGCACATGGTTTGAATCCAAAGGCTGTGCAAGTGATGAAAGAGGATGGGATTGATATATCAAATCAAACTTCGAATAAAGTTGATGAGTACAAACGGATCGATTTCGATTTTGTCATTACCGTTTGCGACAATGCAAATGAAAGATGTCCGGTTTTTCCTTCGAATGCAATAAAGTTCCACCAGGATTTTCCAGATCCAGCGAAGGCTAAAGGAACGGAAGAGGATATCATGGATCAGTTCAGGAAGGTAAGAGATATGATTAAAGAATATTCCAGGAGCTTTATTGAGAAGAATTTATAATAGAAGAAACCTGCCAACAATAAATCGGCAGGTTCATCAACAAATCAACTCACTATACTTAAGACTGAGTTCTGAGTACAAATCCATCCAGGATCACTTCTGTAACACCATCATGTTTTACCACTCTCATTTTTGTAGGGTAATAACCGGTCTTTTGAACTTTAGCAGGTTGAGGAATTGCTCTCTCGTAATTGCTATTGTTTTTCAGGAAATCCAATGTGATCATTGGTTCATAGAAAGTTACTTTACCATCAAACGAACCGAAAATAAAAGTTTGGGTAAAGGTTTGTCCATGGAACTCTGCTGAAGTTACATCCACCCAGTGTGCGCCCATTTGAGGAACACCACCACCTGGATTGATATAGTTCTGCGGGAAGTAAGCTACTGCAGGAACATTGTCAAATTTTTCCTTTGCTACATCATAAGGAGGAATTGCTGCAATTTCCTGAGGAGTCGGAATGTAAAAATGGAAATCAAAATGCGGAATCGTGTAAATATGATCCGGCTCATGTCCATTTGGATTCCAGCCCATGCCAACATGATTGAATGGAGTGGCAGCTGCCTTTGGATGGAACTTCAATGTCCACATATTTTCGGTCATATCATGACCATGACCGCTACCATCCCCGGCAGGTACACTGTTCAATGCCTTGTCAGTAATGGTAACTGCAACGCGTGCAGGATTTCCCTGGCTGTCGACTTGAAACCAGGTCCATGCTTTACCGCCATGAACTTTTACCTCGGGTCCTTTAAAAATGCCATTTTTTCCCTCATCGTCTTTCTTGCAAGCGGTGAACAAGCCAGCTAAAACGACAACGGACAGAAGAATTTTTTTCATAAATAAGATTGTTATTGATTTAGATAATGACGCAAAATTGATGCGTAGAAAAGGGGAAGTAAATCCATCATTGCATGAATTGCGTTTAATCATGCATGAAATGAGAAAGGCGCGTAATATTCAATGAAGTGATTGAATTGACGACCAGTTAATAAGAAAATTTGGAGATGTTGCAGTTTAAGGGTTGACTGGTTGATTGGTTGATTGGTTGATTAGGGCGTTGCGGAAACCAGAAGAGTTTGGAATGGGATAACATGTAGTTCATTTATTCCTCTTCAAGCTTGAATAGGAATGGTTGGATGTAAATAGTTCTTTTCGGATTGCCTTTACTGTCTTTCCGTGGAGCGATGGGATTTTTCCGGATTATATCCATTACTACATCGTTAATCTCTTTCTTATCCTTATCGCTACAGGCCTTACAACTATTTCTTAAAATATCAATACTGCTGATCTTTCCATTGGCTTCAACAATAAATTTTGCCTGGATTGTAATGGTAGAGCTGTCCCGCAGCATGGCGGTGTCGCCGAAATGTTTCAGCTGAACAACTTCAGTGGTGTCTGTTTGTCCCTGTGCGAAGCTTGAAAAATTCAATAAAACAATGCTAAGTATAACTGAGAATATCGGCTTCATAAAAACTTTCCATTTTAAACAAATGATTTAAGAAAGCGGCTCAGGTTTTGGTGCGGCGGAAGGTTTTGATTTTTCTTCAGGAAGTGGAATGAATTCCTTGTTATCATTGGGTGGAAGAATAATGCGTCCCTGTTTCCAATCTTCCTTTGCCTGTTCAATTCTTTCTTTACGGGAATGAACAAAATTCCACCAAATGAATCTTTCTCCTAACGGTTCACCTCCAAGTAACATTAGCGTGGAGGTTTCATTTGCAATCAGGTTTGGATCTTCTTCTTTTAAGAACACGATCATTTGCCCTGCATGATAAATTTGGCCATTCAATTCAATACTACCTTTGGCAATATATATTCCACGCTCTTGATGTTCTTTTGGTAATGCAAATTTCGTTTTGGCTTGAAGGTTAGCATGCAAATAAAATAGTGGAGAATGAGTTTTCACATCATTCCGTAATCCATAGGCATTGCCGGCAATCAATCTCATCCATAAACCTTTATCAGTATAAACCGGCAGCTGTTCTGGTTTGTAATTATCAAATGCCGGAGCTGATTCCTCGTCCTTTTCCGGCAGCGCTACCCAGGTTTGCAGCATTTCTAACTGGCCACCAGCGAGGGTAGCCGGGTCCTCAAATCGTTCGGAATGTGCTATACCTTTTCCAGCTGTCATCCAATTTACTTCACCGGGACGGATCACCTGCTCTACTCCTAAACTATCCCTGTGCGTTACCTGTCCGCCGAAAAGATAACTTACGGTCGAAAGACCAATATGAGGGTGTGGTAGTACGTCAAGCGAAGAAGGATTGGAAGGAACGTTTTCAATTGGGCCTGCATGATCCATAAATATAAATGGCCCTACCATCCGCTTCAAACGGAATGGAAGGATGCGTTTAACCTTCATCGATTTGCTAATCGCGGCATCACGGGCTTCAATTACTATTTCAGGCATGACTGTTATTCTTTTGAATTCAATGATTATTCCAAAAATCAATATCAAATTTACGCAGCTGTCAGCGGAATATTCTTCTTTGTTTTCTTTCTGCTTACAAAAAACAAAGTGAAACCTGACAAAACAGTAAGTAGACCAAAGATCGAAAAAATTCGCAGCAACATATTATTTGTATCGTCGCGATCCTTGTATCCCATCATATGTCCCATCCATAGAAAATCGAATATTCTCCATTTTCGGTTTCTGAATGATTCAACCTTTCCTAAGTCAGCAGATACATAAACATTCGTATAGGTTGGATGTTCGAATGTTACAACCCAGGCGGGCAAGGGTTTGTCTCGGTATTCGTGATGGGCATTAACTTGCGTGATATAGCCAATTGATTTCACATTTGCGACTATCAATGAAAGCTTTCAGAAGCAATTCTAAGAGCTTCTTCTTTTGATATTGCTGGCCGGATCGTTCCACTTGTTGCATCGGCGAGAATATCTTTCTAATTCATTGCCTGTGAAGAACTGCAAACTATAGAATGGTTTTCCTAATATGTTCACTAAATGTATATCGTGAATAGAATCTGGCTTCAGTCCAGAGTTATTAAAAATTTCTCCTGGTGAAACCAACTTTAAGTTTCCTTGAAGCCGCGGCGGCGTTTTACGGTCTAAGTCTCCACGGATATCATCAATATTGCTCCAACTAAAATATAAACCGCTGATGGTCCACATCAAGAATTGAATCCCGAGTATTATTCCTAAATAGCGGTGGGTTTTTCTAATGTAGAACTGTTTGCTTTTGGCCATAACCTTAATTTCGTGGAATGCTGATTTACATATTTTGCGCATCATCTAATCTTGAAACCGGCAAAATTTGTAAATTTTCATTGTAAATATCGCATCTATCGACAGTTAAGACCTCAAAATGATCGCCAGGGATATAAAACCAGATATCAAGATTGTCAATTATGTTGACCGTATACTTGTAATTGAGTTCAATGGACTCTCAACTGGTTTTGACCTTCCACTATACGCCAATGGAGTACCGACAATACTTTTTATATCCAAAAGAGGTAGGATTGGAAAAACTGTCGCAGCTCATTTAACACTATTCGGGCAAACGGTGATTCCTCAAAACTTAAGTCTTCCCGAAGGGGCTACGCTAATCGCATATTTCTTCAAGCCTTATTCATTGCTATCGCTTTTTAGAGTTGCCGCCTGGGAATTGACAGATAAGCCAGTCGACTTAGGGTTGTTAACTCCAAATTCCGCAAATGAACTTCGGGAAAGATTATTAAATGCTGAATCAATTGACGGAACGATCAAACTAATGGATGATTTTGTTTCATGTTTGATAGCTAAATCAAAACCGGATTGTCCTGTGATAAAATATGCGACCACGAAAATAATAGCTAATCCCACTAAGGAGGTGCTGATTTCGGTTCAAAAAGAATTACGCATGACGGAGAGAACATTTCAGCGGAATTTTGAATCGAAGATAGGAGTGGCTCCCAATCAATACAGAAGAATTTCACAATTTAATTCAGGCTTTTATCAATTGAGCAAAAGGCAATTCAATAAATTATCAGACATCGCCTTTGATTGGGGTTATGCAGACCAAAGTCACTACATCAGGGCATTTAAGGAATTTACAAACCTCACACCCACGGAATATCTAAATTTCGGTACCTAATTCATCGTGTCGGCTTTGTTCTATTTTGGCTTAATGTTCAATTCTATTTTTGAACCTCAATTAAAATGAACAACGATGACCAAACAAATTTATCCTTGCCTATGGTTTGATGGACAAGCCAAGGCAGCAGCAGACTATTACTGCTCTATTTTCAAGAATTCCAGGATTATTTCTGAAAACCCAATGGTAGTTCAATTTGAGATGAATGGAAGCAGGTTCATGGGCCTGAATGGGGGGCCTAAGTACAAGTTCACACCCGCCACTTCTT
This sequence comes from uncultured Chitinophagaceae bacterium, assembly GCA_963728145.1. GTDB lineage: Bacteria > Bacteroidota > Bacteroidia > Chitinophagales > Chitinophagaceae > CAVSJA01. The sequence goes on from CAVSJA010000004.1 coordinate 173,581, forward strand.
TTGTAATTGAATGCGAAACACAAGAGGAAATAGACTATTACTGGGATAAATTAGGTGCAGGCGGGAAATATGACCAATGCGGTTGGCTTGACGACAAATTTGGAATTTCCTGGCAGGTTGTGCCTTCCGTGCTGGGAAAACTAATGGGTAATCCGGAAAAAGCACCTCGAGTAGTGAATGCATTTATGAAGATGTCAAAATTCGATATTGAAACTTTGTTGAATGCCTGAAGAGGTGAGCTGGATGTGAAACGTATTGTTAGTCCCCTGGATGAATTAAAAACAGGCCATCCAAATGACTAAGGGAAGACTTATTTGTTAAAAGGGAACCAGCTTATTCTGGCTTAACCAATTTCATTCTTTGTATTCACGGTTAAGCTAAGTTTTGTACCCTTACTCTTTTTACTTTCAATGATAAGCTCGCCATCGATAGATGCGGCTCTTCCCCGAATATCTTTCAAACCAAAACTTTGCAGGGTTTGCTGTTCGAAACCTTTTCCATTATCCTTTACCGTGAGTTCTAATTTCTTCCTTTTCTGTTTTATTGAGATGCTCACCTTAGTAGCCTGTGCATGTTGCATAACATTTAATAAAGCTTCCTGGCAAATTCGGAACAGATCAAGCTTGATTTCGGACTCAATTTCTTGTTCTTTGAATGAACTTTTGTAAATGCACTTGATTCCTGTCGTTGAAAGAAAATCATTAGATAGTGACCTTAATGCCGCGTCTAATCCAATTTCTTCAATTCGAGCAGGATTCATGGAATAGGAGAGCTTCCGGATCTTGTCGATCAGTAATTGAGACGCTTCCAATCCATCATCAATACTTTTTTTAATTATGTCATCAAATCGATCCTTTTGTGCTGCTATCCCGGCGAAATTCATTTTGACAACTGTTGCAAGTTGTGCCAGCTCTTCATGTAATTCTGATGCAAAAAATCGCCGATCCTTTTCAACATGCTGTTTGAAATGTGTAGCCAGCTCTTTGTACTTTTTGAAGTTTTCTTCAATTTCCATTTCTGACTGTTTTTTCTTCGTAACATCTTTCGCAATTGCGAATACTATCTCCTTTTCGGGTATATAAATGGATGTCCATTGCAGCCATACGGTTTTACCATCTTTTGCGGTGTACCTGTTTTGAAAATTAATAAGTGGCTCGTTGTTCAACAATTTGTTTCTTGCCGTTCTCGTAGCTTCCCGGTCATCGGGGTGGATAAGTACGGAAACTGGTTGAGAAAACAATTCATCCTCGCTATAACCGAGTGTCTTGATGACGGCAGGGTTGACTTTTTGAAACCAGCCCGTTCTATTCGTAATACAAACAAGATCAAGAGTTCTCTCAAAAAGATTCAACATCAAAAATTCCTCTTCATTTGTCATCGGTAAGTTTTGAATTGCAAATCTAAACGTCAAATGTCCTGGAATATAATATCTCCATCAAAAAACAAGTCCGGGGAAAAAGATTTCCCAAATTTATTTACTACCGCTCAAATAAAATTTTATTTGAAATATCTAAAACGATGTTACATTTGCTAACAGTGTTAGGTAAATTAACGATATGAGTGTCGCAGAGCGCAGGAAAAGGGACAGGGAAAAAGTGAAGTCCGCTATTCTTACCACTGCATGGCAAATGGTAAAGGATGAGGGATGGCAATCATTGTCTATTCGCCGGATAGCGGATGCAATCGAGTACAGTGTACCCGTGATTTATGATCATTTCGAGAACAAAGATGCAATTCTTTTCGAGTTTGGAAAGGAAGGATTCAGAATGTTGGCAAAAAAAATAGAGGAAGCAAAGCGAAAGAGTGATGACCCGGCTGCTCAGCTAATGCTGATTGCCCATGCGCATTGGGATTTTGCTCGTAAGCACAAAGAGCACTACCAGTTAATGTATGGCTTGGGTATGCAGGGATGTGAAGTGGAAAAATGTCTTCCTGAAAAAGCGATTTTCAGGACTCTTGTGATGACCCCGATCATACAGATCATCAGGAAGGGTAAGAAGCCACATACTGATCCATGCTTAAAGTATTATACGTTCTGGTCTATTATACACGGCCTGGTATCTATTAAGCAAATGAGAGGAGCCGGTGTTTCGGAAGAAATAAATAAAATGGTAATGGATGATGCTGTTGAAGGGTTTATAAAAAACCTGGGTTAAGTTTCCATTATTTTTTAACCAACAGTTGTTTGTCATTATATAGTCTCTGCTAATTTAAGAATACCCTCCGTAAACTAACCTCATCCCACCGTTTAAGGAAAATATCCGCACTTTATGTACCTGTTTTAAACAAAAGGATTTTTGAGTGGTTAATTTAAGAACCCAAAAAAAGAATTGCAAGATGTCCATAATCACTTACCTCGATCGTCATATTCAATTTAGAAAGACAAGACAACAATATGTTTAAACTTCAAATACACTGATATGAAGATTTTTTGGCGCAGGTCGGCCTTTTTGTTTCACTTTTATCTATTGATCATTGCTGTAGCAATCTTATTAGAAGCTTGCAATACGTCTTCAGGCAATTCGGTTAATACGGTGCAGCCGCCACCATCTTTGCCTGTGATCACTGTGAGTTCAATGCCTGCCACAGTGTCCCAGGAGTTTTCTGCTTCGCTGGAAGGGAGCAGGGATATTGAAATTCGTCCACAGGTGGATGGTTACCTGGACAGGATATACGTGGATGAAGGCGCATATGTAAAGAAAGGTCAAGCGTTGTTTCATATTGATGCCGTCCATACCTGGAGCAATTGAATACGGCAAAAGCAGGATTGGCTGCCGCTAAAGCAAATCTTGCCAATGCGGAGATCAATGTATCCAAAGTTACTCCACTGGTGCAAAACAATGTAGTATCGGATGTGAACTTGAAAACTGCACAGGCCGCTTATGATGCTGCACAGCCAGTGTAGCACAAGCGCAGGCAATGGTGCAAAGTGCACAAATCAATGTTGGATATACATCAATCAAAGCGCCGGTGGATGGTTATATCGGGAGAATTCCATAAAACCGGAAGCCTTGTGGGACGCACGACTGCCGAAGCATTGACAGTCATATCAGACATAAAAGAAATGTTTGCTTACTTCTCGTTGAGTGAAAATGATTTTCTGCAATTCAAGAACCAGTTTGCGGGTAATACCATTGAGGAAAAGATAAAAAACATGCCGCCCGTTGAACTGGTGCTGCCTGATGGCAGCGTTTATTCACAAAAGGGTAGAGTACAACTCGTAGCCGGTCAATTTGATAATAGCGTTGGCGCTATCAGTTTTCGGGCTGTCTTTTCCAAATACAGAAAGATTGTTGCGTTCGGGCAATACCGGTAAAGTACGGATAGCCCAGCTTCACAATGAATGCGCTGATCGTACCGCAGGAAGCTACATTTGAAATCCAGGATAAAGTATTTGTATTTGCATTGGGCGATAGCAATAAAGTGATAACCAAACCCATTGTCATCACCGGCAAAACAGCCAATTATTATTTTGTTGAAAGCGGTGTGGAGCCCGGTGAAAAAATTGTTTTTGCCGGAGCCGGAAACCTCCAGGATGGAATGGCCATTCAGCCGCAGCTTATATCAATAGACAGTTTACTTAAAGTAAAACCCTTGAACCACTAAGTCAGTCACTAACAGTGAATGAGGATCGGTAGCGTTAGAATTATAATATACCATGATTCTTTCGAGTCCTGAATCCTGACACTGCAAAAATAATTTTCATCAGCAGGAAAAAAAATAATCTCATGTTTAAAAGATTTATTGAAAGACCGGTATTATCAACAGTTGTTTCTATCATATTGCTTTTATTAGGCGGTCTGTCATTGTACACACTTGCCCGTTACGCTGTTTCCCGATATTGCGCCGCCAAGTGTACAGGTAACTGCATTTTATCCCGGGGCCAATGCAGAAGTAGTAGCACGTTCAGTCGCCACTCCCATTGAAGAAGCCATCAATGGAGTGGAAAACATGACCTACATGACTTCCAATTCCAGTAATGATGGAAGCATGACATCTGAATGTTTATTTTGAACAGGGCACCGATCCGGATATTGCATCTGTTAACGTACAGAATCGTGTATCTAAAGCGGTGAGCCAGGTGCCGCAGGAAGTAGTGCAGTCGGGTATCTCCACCCAAAAAGTACAGAACAGCTTTATCATGTTTGTGGCCGTATCAAGCGATGAACGCCGAACTAGTATGATGAGCTTTTCCTTGAAAACTATATCAAAATAAATCTTATTCCCGCAGGTACAGCGGGTACCCGGCGTCGGCCAGGCATTGGTATTCGGCGCAAAGGATTATTCGATGCGCATCTGGTTAAAACCCGACCGGCTTATTGCCAATAATCTTTCTCCGCAGGATGTACTCAATGCAATCAGGGATCAAAACCTGGAAGCAGCACCCGGCCGCCTGGGACAAAGCAGTCCTGAATCATTTGAATATGTATTAAAATATAAGGGTAAATCAAACCAGGAATGAAGACTACGAAAACTTTGTGATCAAAGGCCAACAATGATGGTTCAATGCTTCGGTTGAAGGATGTGGCACGAGTGGAGTTCGGCTCTTTTACTTATTCATCCAATAGCAGGATGGATGGAAAACCAGTATCTGGTTTTGGCGTTCTTCAAACAGCTGGTTCTAATGCCAATGATATACTTACAGAAGTGGAGAAACTGATGGATGAATTTTCTGCTAACCTGCCAAAGGGCATAACAGACGACTACCATGTACAATTCGAAAGAGTTTTTGGATGCCTCTATTGACCAGGTAACGGAAACGCTGCTGATTGCATTTGGGCTTGTATTTCTGATGGTGTTCTATATTCCTGCAGGATTTTCGTTCTACAGCTTATTCCGGCTATTGCCGTACCTGTTGCCATTATCGGAACATTTTTCTTTTTGCAGGTATTTGGTTTTACACTTAACCTGCTTACTTTATTTGCATTGGTTTGGCAATTGGTATTGTGGTGGATGATGCGATAGTGGTGACGGAGGCAGTGCACAGCAAGATGGAACGAACAAAGTTGCCCGCCAGGAAAGCAACGATTGAATCAATGAAGGAAATATCGGGTGCCATTATATCCATTACCTTGGTGATGGCAGCAGTATTTATACCTGTTGGATTTATGCAGGGTCCCGCAGGTGTGTTCTACAAACAGTTTGCTTTTACACTTGCTATTGCGATTTTAATTTCTGCTGTGAATGCATTAACCCTCAGCCCTGCATTATGCGCTTTGTTTTTAAAGAACCCGCATAATGAAGAGGAGGGACAATGGCACAATGTGAAGAAAGGATTTGCGGGCACGCTTCTTCAATGGTTTTAATGCCGGATTTAAATCCATGACCAACAGATATATTCAAAGTTTGCGATTTCTTATACGCCACAAATGGATTGCAATAACAGGACTGGTGGTTATATCTGCTGTCAGCTTTTGGATGGTAAAAAAAGCACCAACCGGCTTTATTCCAACCGAAGATCAGGGTTTCGTTTTATATGCTGTGAATACACCTCCGGGCAGTTCATTAGACAGAACACGCCAGGCTACTGAAGCAATAGACAGTATTATCAGAAAAGAACCCGGCAACCGATCACCTGTATGCTATTGACGGTTTGAATTTCATCAGCTTTTCCAATGCATCTTCCTACGCTACCGGTTTTATCAGGTTGAAAGATTATGATAAAAGGGAGCCGATGAAAGAATCCCGATCAAATAGCCAGGCATGCTGACACAAAAGGTAAGCCAGGTAAAAGGAGCCAGTACCTTCTTCTTCAATTTTCCAACCGTGCAGGGCTTTGGTAATGTAAGTGGTTTTGAGTTTATGCTGCAGGACAGAACGAATGGTCCTTTGGATAAACTTGGGCAATACCGCTAATGCTTTTATTGGTGCATTGATGCAGCGAAAAGAAATTGCTTATGCTTTTTCAACGTTTTGCGGCCGGCAATCCCGCAGTATATGATGGAAGTGGATAATCTAAAAGCAAAGCAATTGGGAGTTTCTGTTAGTGAACTGATGCAAACGATGCAGATCTATTATGGAAGCAGCTTTGTTTCGGATTTTAACCGGTTTGGAAAATATTACCGCGTGATGGCACAGGCTGATATTCCTTACCGTGCTGATGTCAGGTTCCTTGGATGGAATTTACGTAAAGAATAATCTTGGTGAAATGGTTCCGGCTAAAACATTGGTATCATTAAAACGTGTATATGGACCGGAAACGGTAACACGTAATAACCTGTTTAATGCTGTTACGATTAATGGAATACCTAAACCCGGCTACAGTACAGGCGATGCCATTAAAGCCGTGGAGGAAACAGCAAAACAGGTATTGCCGCGAGGATTTGCTTATGAATGGACGGGTGTAACAAAAGAAGAAATTAAAACAGGCGATCAAACTGCATTTATCTTTTTGCTGAGCGTGATATTTGTGTTTTTCCTGCTGGCTGCGCAATATGAAAGTTATATTCTGCCACTTGCAGTCATATTCACGGTTCCCACGGCATATTGGGTGTGTTTGCATTTATTGGTTTTGCAGGCATTGAAAACAATATTTATGTGCAGATAGGAATGATCATGCTGGTGGGTCTGCTGTCTAAGAATGCTATTTTGATTGTGGAATATGCAGTGCAGCGGCGAAGGGCGGGTATGGGATTGGTTGAATCGGCGCTGGAGGCATCAAAGCTCAGGCTTCGTCCCATTTTGATGACTTCATTTGCTTTTATCGTGGGATTGCTTCCGCTCACATGGTCAACTGGCGCTTCTGCTCTGGGCAATCATTCAATAAGTATAAGCGCTATTGGCGGTATGCTTACAGGGGTTATTCTCGGCGTATTCATCATTCCTGTTTTGTTTGTCATCTTCCAGTACCTGCATGAAAAGATTGGAAGAGAGAAAGGAAGAAACAGTTGTTTCATTGGCAGAATAAATTTTTGAGCATAAATAATATGATCATGATACGAAAAATAACCAGGAAAGAGTTTTGGATTGTTTCATTGTTTATGATCCTTATTTCAGCATGCAAGATTGGAAAAGAGTATCAACGACCGGAACTTGAATTACCTCAACAGTTTAATAATGTAAGCTTTGCTGATACCAGCAGTATTGCAGATATCGAATGGAATAAATTCTTTACGGATCCGGATTTGCTGAACCTTATTGATAAAGGCATAAAATATAACCATGATCTACTGATCGCTTTGAATAGAATTAGCATTGCACAGCGAAGGGTCAACCATTCAAAAGCATTGAATCATCCAGAGGTCAATCTTAATGTGTCCGGTCAGATTACGCGTCCATCGGATAATAGTCTGAATGGTATCAGCATTAAAAATTTCCTTGGTACGAGTCATCTTGAAAATTATACAGCAACTGTAGGCTTATCATGGGAAGCTGACATTTGGGGCAGGCTTCGCAATCAAAAAGAAGCAACGCTTGCTCAATACCTTCAGACTTATGAAGCCGCAAAGGCTGTACAAACGCAGTTGGTTGCGGATATCGCTCAAGGCTATTATAATCTCCTCATGTTGGATAAGCAATTGGAGATATCCCGAAAGAATTTTTTGATCACCGATACTTTCGTCGTAGCAACACAACTATTAAAAGATGCAGGATTGTCAACGGCCCTTGCTGTGGAAGCGGCTGCAGCGCAGCGCCAGGCAACATCTTTAATAATTCTGCAGATCGAAGAAAGTGTTGCGCTCCAGGAAAATGCTTTGCAGGTGCTGACGGGCCAGCTTCCGGGAACCATTAAACGCAATTCAGGTTTGAACGATTTTGTGTTTGCCACAGATCTTTCTTCGGGACTTCCAGCTTCAATAGTAAGTCGTCGCCCGGATGTCCGGTCAAACGAAATGGCATTGGTTGCAGCAAATGCGCAGATCGGCATTGCACAAGCAAATATGTACCCGGCGCTGAATATCACTGCAGGCATCGGTCTTGAGTCGTTTAAATCAAGTAACTGGTTTAATATTCCCGGTTCCTTATTTGGTTTCGCAGCGGGAACAATTGCACAACCCCTTCTCAACAGGCGTCGACTCAAAACTGATTTTGAAATTTCCAAATTGCAAAGAGATGAAACAGTCATTCAATTCAGGCAATCCGTGTTGCTGGCAGTTGGGGAGGTATCTGATGCATTATTACAAGCGGAAAAACTAAAGCAACAGCAAGAGATCGCAAAAGCACGTATTGACACCTTGCATCGTGCTGTCTTCAACGCCCGCTTATTATTTAAGAGTGATATGGCTATTTATCTCGAAGTCCTGGCTGCACAGTCGAATGCTTTGCAGGCTGAATTGGAACTAGCCGCGATTCAGCGCAGACAATTAGGCACGACTGTGGAGTTGTATCGTGCGTTGGGTGGAGGATGGAGGTGATGGGGAAGGTCCTAGGGTTGGCAAGGTTGACAAGGTTGACAAGGTTGTTCCCGCTTTCGCGGGAATGCAAGGTTGAAAAGTTTTGCGAACTGATTTTATGAATAATAAATCTGCGTCTAAAAAGCCTTTCGATTTTTCAGGATCAGCGGCGGCGCAATATGATTACTATTTGGGGCCGCTGTTTTTTGAACCTTATGCGATCGAAGTTGCGAATCGAATTGACGCGTCAGTTGTTGAAACTGCGCTTGAACTTGCTGCTGGTACAGGAATAGTGACGCGACATTTGTGGAAATTGTTGTCAAAGAAAGCAAGACTAATTGCATCTGATATCAGCACCGATATGCTTGAAATTGCAAAGGAGAAGTTGAAGGGAGAGAATATCGAATGGCAGATCATCGACGCAAATAAACTGCCTTTCGAAGATAATAGTATCGACCTGATCGTTTGTTGCTTTGGTTACATGTTTGTGCCTGATAGGATAAGAGCTTATTCCGAGGCCCTACGAGTTTTAAAACCGAATGGCATGCTATTGATTTCTACATGGGACAAACTGGAAACATCAGGAATATCGAGTATTTATCGTGATATCGTGAAGAAGTATCTCCCAGGTCCTCTGCCGGAATCCTACCGTCTTCCAACTTCGATGCATGACGATGTAGAGATCAAAAACAATTTAGAACAAGTCGGTTTTTCAAGGATTTGGATTGCGAAAGTAAAAAAACTCTCATATAGCCCCTCTGCAAAGTTTGCTACGGAAGCGCTGACGCAGGGAGGTGTTATATACGACGATATAATGCGCATTAATCCGGCCTGGATGGATGAAATAAGAGCAGAGCTGGAAAAACAATTGACGGCGAAATTCGGATCGGCCCCAATGACAGCTCCGATGAGTGCATTGATAACACAAGCCTGGAAATAATATCAAAAAATAATTTATACCGCTTGGGAATTCAGGTTTGATCTAAACACAATTGGAAACTATTTTTTACTTAACTACCTTGCCATTCTTCATCACAAAACTTACTTTCTCCATTACTTTAATATCCTGAAGCGGGTCGCCGTCAACGGCAATAATATCTGCCATAGCAGATTTGCTTATTTCACCCAGCACACCAGTCTTGTTTAATAACTCTGCCGCAACCGTTGTAGCGGATTTAATTGCCTGCATCGGCGTCATGCCCCACTGAACGTAAAAAGAAAATTCCCGGCCTTGCGGAACCTTATCCCAATCAAAGCCACCGACATCTGTTCCAAAAGCAATCTTCACACCTTTACTTAACGCTTTCTTAAAAACCTGCGGTATTGTCTTAAGCATTTGCAGGTTTATTGAGTTACCCGCTCTTGCTCTTCCTTCCGCAACAAAGTCAAGAACCGTAATCGTAGGACACCAGTATGCATTCTTCTTTATCATCAGGTCCATGCATTCTTCATCCATGGCAAAACCATGTTCAATCGTTCTTGCGCCAGCGTTGAGTGAATAAATAATTCCATCGCGGGTTACAGCATGTGCTGCAAGAAATTTCCCTGAGTTTATGGTTTCATCAGCAATCGCATCAATTTCAGCTTTGGTAAAGTTTGCACGGCTACGGTAGCTGCTATCAGGAAGACGATAATAACCACGGTCTGCATAAATCTTTATCCAGTCGGCGCCATAGCTGATCTGTTCGCGGACAGCTTTCCTTGCTTCATCAGCACCAGTGATTTCCTGCAAACCTTTGGGCATATGCAGCTCCCAACTATAATCTGCATTACCCAGAAGATAATGTCCTGTTGTATTGATGGCTCTTGTTGAAACAAACATTCTCGGTCCAGGGATCACGTTATTGTTGATCGCTTTTTTCAAATCCACATCAGCATACATGGCGCCTTCGGTTTCCAGGTCGCGAATTGTAGTAAATCCATTCATCAATGCGATCTTACACGCTACGCTTGCGCGCAAAGTGCGATAAGGAATACTTTCTTTCAATATCTGTTCAGCATAATCTTCGGCAGTAATATCCCCTTGCAACAAAACGTGAGTGTGGCAATCAATCAAACCCGGAAGTACGGTCTTATTATTCAAGTCAATCACTGTTGCATTTCCGGGAATAGCCGATTGCTCTACAATATCCCTGATTATGTTGCCTTCAATGAGGATGGCTTTGTTGAGAAGTGGCTGGTTGCTTTTGCCGTCAATCAGCTTGCCACATTTGATTGCGGTGATTTGTGAAGTAGCAACAATGGCATAGAGGAGAAAACCTGCAGTTAATAGAATTCTCATGCAATTAGTTTTGAGAAGAAGGTACGATAAATTTTAGACGAGGAGTCAAACCAACGCTTCCTTATTGTACTTACTCCTGTATTCCAGGGGAGACATTCCCGTTATCCTTCTGAATACCTCACGAAATGCTTTCACATCTGAATAACCAACTTCATACATCACTTCATTGATCGTTTTTCTTGTGGTTTCAAATGCTTTCTTGGCTGATTCTATTTTTACTCTTTGAGAATATTCAACAGGTGTATTGCCGGTGGCTTTGATAAATCTTCTATCGAAGTTTCTTCTACCGACAGCAAACCTGGAAGACAGGGTTTCGATAGAAATTCTTTCGTCAAGATTGTTTTCAATATATGCCTGTGCTTTCTTCACCACTTCGTCACCGTGCAGCTTTTGACCTTTGAATATCGTAAATGAAGATTGGCTCTGCCTGTCCATTTCAATCTGGAATACTTTGGAACAGAAGATTGCCGTTTGCCTGTCGTAATATTTCTCTATTAAATAAAGGATCAGATTCAAGAAGGAGTAGGCACCCCCATTGGTATAAATTCCATTTTCATCGGTAATTATCTTATCGGTTTCTAAATCCACTTCAGGAAACATGGATCGGAAATTTTCAGCCACGGCCCAATGTGTAGAGCAGGTTTTTCCGTCCAGCAAACCCGATGAGGCAAGCAGGAATGCGCCGGTGCAGATGCTGGCAATTTCTGCACCGTTCTTATATTGTTTCACCATCCAATCAGTCACTAATCTATTTTCCTTCACCGCCTTTTCATAATTGTAGTTCAATGAAGGAATGATAATGAGATTGGTTTTCGATATAGCAGAAATATGCGTGTGCGGTTTTACTGAGAAAAGACCATTATAGAAGTCTACTTTTTTTGAAACAGCGGCGAGTTCGATCTTAAACAATTCCCGTTTTCTATGTTCTTTCCCCGCAGGGGTCTGCGACCAATATTGATTTGCCCTGGTAAATATTTTATAAGAGCCGACAATGCTGCTCAGGTTATTTTCTCCCTCTGGAACAAGTATGGTAAGGTGTTTCATCAAAATCCTTTTGACAAAGATAAAGGATTGATTTGTCCAAATCAACCCGCCAGAATGTCCATTTGGCACCCTGTCCTGGCGATATTTAGACAATACCTTTGGGTAAGAGTATTTACAAACTTTAAAACGAAATAAAATGGTAACAAAAGATTTTACCGCGACGATTCTGGTTGATCAAACTCCGACCGACGTCTTCAACGCCATCAATAATGTAAGAGGATGGTGGTCGGAAAATATTGAAGGTGGTACCGAAAAACTCAATGATGAGTTTGACTATCGTTACCAGGACGTTCATAGCTGCAGGATGCGGTTGATAGAGTCTGTACCTGGTAAGAAAGTTGTTTGGCTTGTTTTGGACAACTATTTCAATTTTACTAAGGATAAAACCGAATGGAAGAATACAAAGGTCATTTTTGAAATTTCTAAGAAGGGTAATCAGACAGAACTTCATTTCACCCACCAGGGCCTTGTTCCCGAATATGAATGCTACGAAGCATGCAGGCAGGGATGGACAAAGTATATCACCGGTAGTTTATATAACCTGCTCACAAAGGGTAAGGGTCAGCCGAATCCCAAAGAGGGGGGCTTTAATGAAGAGTTAGTTGAAAAATTAAAATTGAAGGCCCAGTAAACATCTAAAAAAATAAATCATGGCAAATCAAAATTTCTCTGTGTCTTTCTTAGTAGACCAGAGGCCGGGAGAGGTATTTGCTGCCGTCAATAATGTTAAAGCCTGGTGGACAGAAAATCTCGAAGGCAATTCGCAAAAATTAAATGATGAATTTGAAGTTCGTTTTGGAGATGTCCATTATTCGAAACAGAAATTAATAGAACTAGTACCAGATAAGAAAGTCGTTTGGCTCGTAACGGATAGCAAGCTTAATTTTTTGAAAGATAAAAGCGAATGGACGGGTACTAAGGTCAGTTTTGAAGTGGCTGAACAAGACAGTAAGACTCAGTTACGATTTACTCATTTTGGCCTGGTACCCGAAATCGAATGTTTTGATGCATGTTCAAATGCCTGGGGCGACTATATAAATCATAGTTTGCGGGCTTTGATCACTGCAAGTAATGGGAAGGCGAACTCGAATGGAAAACCGTACAAAACCCAGGAAGTAGCCGCAAGATTCAACGAGCTTGCTCAGCAGGAAAAATGGTTTGAGATCCAGGATGAGTTATTTGCAGACAATGTAAAGAGTATTGAACCTCCGACGGCGAAATTCCTGCCGAATGCCGAAGGCAAGCTTGCTGTTCGCAAAAAAGGGGAAGATTGGGTGAAAAGAGTAGAAGCAGCACATCATAGAAGCACAAGCGAACCACTTGTCGCCGGAAATCATTTTGTGGTTAGAAGAGAAGTAGATATTACAGTTCAGGGACTGGGAAGAATCCAGTTCAACCAGTTGATGGTCTACGACGTAAGAGAAGGGAAAATTGTATTGGAACAATTCTTTTATTGAGAAAAGCTTTCTCTTAAGACAGAGCCGCTAATAATCTGCCAAAAATAAAAAACTCAATCACGTGATTGAGTTTTTTTACGACATATGATCCCGCGTTTGTGGGATGTATATCGCGAGCCATTCTATCTAAATAACAAAACTCACTCTTCAATTTGACCCAGGTTTGCAAAGAGCAGCCATTTTTAGCCGCCTTCCTTTGCGTAATCAATCGGTTTTTCAGAATATCCTACTTTTTAGGGATAAGCGCACAACTACGTGGAAGCTAACTTAGCCTAACTTTTAAAACAACCAAATATGAAGCAACATTTCTTAATTGGCATTTTTTCTATTTCATGTCTGGTTTGTTTTTCGCAAACGGAAAAAAAATCTGTAAAAAAGCCTGTCTCTTCCACGCAAACCCATGTGGATAAAGCCATGGAGGAAGCTATGAAAGACATGAGTGAAGAAGAAAAAGCGGAGTTTAAGAAGATGATGGGAGAGGCGATGAAGACAGCAGATGAAATGAAGAGCTTGCCTGTAAAGGGTGCTAGTGAGGGCAACAGCATACTGAAGATACCTGTAAAGCAAACGGTGTTATTGCAAAAAATTCCTTTGCTACAAACGCAGCAACAATTAAGCGCTTATTTTACTAAACTCTCTACTGAATGTAAAAAAAATATTCCTGCTGATATTATATCAAAGGTTGATCAAATGATCAGCGCTCAGGCAGCTAATGAGAATGAAATAGCCAGCCTGCCTATTGTAATATTCCTGAGTAAAAACAGAAAAGCTGCCGTATATGCTGCTGTTAAGGTTTTGCAGTTGAAGGGAAGTCACCCGCTCGTGCAGAACAACAGCGCTTTTGTGTTGGCGCAGTCGGGCTATCCTGACAAAGCCGTTCCGGTTTTTAAGTATCTCCAACAGAAGTACAATACCGCGGAGCTTAATAACAATTTGGCGCAATCTTATTTGTCATTAGGTGAGAAAGAAGAAGCAAAAAAATATTTCAGGATTGGTCTTGCAAAAAATCCACAATCCAGCGAAATGCATTGTGGGCTCGGGCTAATACTTTCTGAGGAAGGCAATGTGCAGGAGGCAACGGTTCATATCAAAGCATCACTGGAACATGGATATTCACCCATTGCCGAGGCACTTGCCGGGAAACATAAGGTGAAGGTGAAATTCAGTGATGTTAAAACCAAAACACCGGACTATTTTAATCCGCAAAAATTTAAGCCGGCAGCTCCAGCTTCAGTGATGGAGGACATACCTATGGTAGAGGCTGAAAGAGAGGCGGTAATCGAAAGGCATAGAAATTCTCATAAAAAAATGGAAAGCTTTAATGAGAAATATTCTGCTTCTGTAAATGAAAAAGGAATGCAATCGATGATGCAGCAGCATCTTGGTTATACCCTCAGCACTCCTTTTGCCCGTAAAGCTTTTTATATGGTACAACTGATCAGTGAGGAGCGTTATGAGTTTATAAAGAGCGGTCTGGATATGGGCGCCTATAAGCGGAAACACGATGAATATAGAAAGACATTTGATAACGGGTTTGAAAGAATTCAGAAGACTGCTTTTGATAACGAGGCGCAACGATGTGAAGCGCATGTAAACAATCTCAATAATTTCCTGCAACTCTCAAAAGAGAATTTTCAGAACTTCGAACGCCACGCCTTGCCCAAAATTTATGATATCACAAATCAATCTCTTTATTGGCAATCTTTCCTATTGAGTGGCGACGCTTATACAGCATACTTTAATGGAGAGGTTAATGAGTTTTATGGATCCCTGATCAAGTTCAGTGAACTTCAAAACATTTATCCTACACCTGAATGGATTCTTAACAGCTGCAAAAATTATAAAAAGGAACTTGAAAAGATAAAAAAGGAAGAAATCCTGGAACAATTGCCCTGCCCGGTTAATATTAAATTTTCTACAGCTCCGGGAAGTTTCAAGATCAATTGTAAGACAATGGAAGTGGAAGGCGGTGAATTGCTAAAGCTTGGTTTTGAAAGAGACCTGAAAACAGGGGAGTTTTCTTTAGCTTTTGGATTGGGGCTTGACATCAATACCGGCTTCATAAATACCGGGGCGAAGGGTCAAATGTTTTTTAAGTTTGGCCGCGATTTTATGCCTATTGACATGGGACTAAAGGGTGAAGCAGGTATAGAGGCACAACTGTTCATTTTCACGATGGATGAAAAACTTACTGGCACGATGGGAATTAGCAGTATTAATGTGGACGCTGTTCACCTGGGGAAAGAGACCAACCTTTTCAATGTCGATGCAACAAAATAATCCAAAACTTTAAAAGAGTATATCGTGAAATATCCAACAATCATTTTAATTTTTCTCGTGGCTGCAATAAGTAAAAGCAATGATGCAATCGCTCAATCTGAAACTTTTGATCTTATTGTCTATTCACCGCCAAAGGATTCAGCCGATAAGATTTGGAAAAAGGAAATAGCCAAGGATAAGATCAGTTATACACTAACAAATAAAAAAAACAACAGCTGGTGCCAGATCTTCATCTTAAAAAGCACAACCAGCAAAGGAAGTATAGACCAGGATTTTGAAAGTGAGTGGCAGGAACTGATCGTAAAATCTTATAAGCCAACCACAGACCCCAAGGTGACTTCGGTAGAAGAATCTAAAGGCTGGAAGATGAAAGCTGGTAGTACAGAATTCAAGTTTAATAAAACCAACGCGGTTGCAATACTCACCACGGCATCGGGGTATGATCGTTGTATAAGCATAGTAATAATTACCAACAGCCAGGAGTATGCAACAGAAATTGAAAATCTATTGTCGTCAGTTGACTTATCAAAGCCTGAAACCAGCGTAATACAGAAAAATAATAATGATAATAGTTCCGTAATCATCGGAGCATGGGGTAAATCAAACACGGTAAGCCAGGTTAATAACAGGTTTGGTAGTTACAGTTATAACAAGCAGCAATATTTATTTAACACTGACGGTAATTATGATTTCGCAGCAAAGACGTATGATGAAAAATCTTCTGAAACTTTTTTGATAAAAGAAAGAGGGAGTTATGTTATTAATGGGAATATAATTACCCTCACTCCCAAAACAAGTGTGATACAAGCCTGGAGCAAAAAAAACGGCGCGGATAACTGGAATCAGCTTAAGTCTTCGCAAAAACGCTCCCTGGAAACAGTCAGCTATCAATTTAGTATAGCCGATAAAAACTTGTTGTTGCAAACCGGTAAACAAACACAAAGAGATGGAAATTTTAATAATGGAAATACATATACATATGGACCGCCCGGAACTTTCACTCCTATTGAATTGCCGGGGGGAGAACAATTATTACCTGTAGAACTACAAAAACCACCGGTAAAAGGAACTCTTATTCAACCTACAACTTCTGCTGCAAATTCAGGATTTAAGTTTACTACAACAAATTTTGATGATGGTTGGACAAGTACCGTACAGGAAGATTGGGTGGAGGTAACAAAAGGGAGCATCAGGGTACTTTTGCACTATCCAAAAGAAGGGACAATATTTGCTGCCGACCCAGAACCATTAACAAATGCAGCGTGGAATATTTTAGTTGCTCCTAGATACAATAATCTAAAAAATTATAAAACCAGCTATATTACAAGCTACAACAGGCCCTACCTGGGTATGGGGTATGCAATAGAAAACGCTACCGGCAAAAACGTTTTCATCGTTCTCTTCAGGCAGGGAGATTCAGGATGGCTTGAGTTTATATCACCTGATAGAAACAGCTTTATTCGGCAATTCAAATTCGATCCTGAAACAATAAAATGGGACAGCGAAACTGATCTTCTGATCCCATTGCTAAAAATGACCGGATATAATAAGTTTGCTGTAGCTGCATCTGACCTAAAAGGTAAATGGACGAGTGACTTCACCGGCATACAGCAGCTTTATAATGTGTACACCGGTGCTTATGCCGGGATGAATATGAATCAGTCAAATGAAGAATTTATTTTTACCGGTAATGCTTATAACTGGAAATTACTTGTTGTTAGTGGTATGGTCGGAAATTCGAAATACACTGAAGTAAAATCAGCTGGTCAGTTTAGCGCACCTGATAATTGGCAGCTTCATTTTACAAAGATTGAAAATCGTGCTCGTACTTATCATGCCTTTTGGTCATGCATAAAAGGAGCAAGAGTTTTAAATCTGCTGCCTTTTGAGTCTCCGGGTTCCGGTATTTATACAAAATACGGATTAGCTAAATAATTATCAATATCGAACCAACCAGCCGAATGAAGTCATTCGGCTAATATGCAGGACTGTAGCGGATTTCAAGAGATCGAAAAATGAAGAAGCCTCCGGAAAACGGAGGCTATTCCAATGTGGTGCCCAGGATCCCCCTTGAGCGGGACACATCCTTGCGGACGCTATGACCAATATTCATTAAATAAAAAAACTCAATCGATTTGATTGAGTTCCTTATTGGTGCCCAGTACCTGCCTACCAGCAGGCTGGATTCTAACCAGCACATGGTTTCCTGTGCGATCAATACTTTCTAAATCAAAAAACTCAATCAGTGTGATTGAGTTTTTAAGGTGCCCAGGACTGGATTCGAACCAGCACATCCTTACGGACGCTGCGACCTGAACACAGTGCGTCTACCAGTTTCGCCACCTGGGCGGAGGCTATTTTATATTTTTTATTTGCTATTTGATATTTTATAAACCCAATTTAAAATATGCAATATCAAATATAAAATAATCAGGGTTGCAAATATAAAGGATAAATCGGTTAGTTGCTTAATGCTAATTTCCTAATACTGTTACGGGCTGATTAGTGGTATCAAGTGTGGTTCCGGCCCCAACATTTACATTCCCCCTTATAGTGGCGGTGGTAAGTATAGTGACTTTGGGTGTTCCATTGGCATTAATAATCAAACCAGGTAGAACATTTGCAGCACCTGAGGCTATACCCACTTTAAAATTGGGCGAGCCACTGGTGGATATGTTCCCAAATTGCACGGAACCGCCAGTGATATTTACCGGGACTGATGTAGCCATCCGATAATCAATAGCAGCAGCAGGTTTTTGAATGACAATCATACCGCCACTCATTGTAAAAGAACTGAGTCCTGTGGAAGGAATATCAAAACTGGCTAAAGTAGAACTGGAATTCGGAGTAGATAATGAACCCATTGAAAGAGTAAGTATTCCTGCAGTACTCGTAAAATTTAACAAGTCCGTAGAAGTGGCAGAGGAAGGAGAAAAACTCGCGGCAATATTCATACTACCTCCATCCATTCTGAAAATAGCATTATTGGCCCAGGTTAAAGAACCGTTGGTTGTCCCAATATTATATGTGCCGGCACTTATTCGAAGAAGTCCATTTAGTGTTGTTGATCCGTCTTGTGCAGAGACAATAAAATTTGGATTGTTGAGCCAGATTCCTTCATCCGCATTGATTATTGGTGCGGCGAGGGGGAATAACCTATTCGCATGGCTGAAAGTCCCAGAAATTTTTAGAATGCCGCTGATAAGCCCGCTTGCTACAACTCCGTTGTTCAGGAATCCGTCCGATGCAGTGAAATTCGTGGATGCAATTTCAACAATATTGTTATTTGCTGGTCCTGTGTTAAGAATGATGATTCGATTAAACGAGGTTGTAAGGCCTGTACCGCTTACTAGTTGATTTGCACTACCCTGAAATCTGGTTGCCCCGGTACTGGTAAAGCTACCGTTATTCAAAAGGTCACCACGGATGGTGAAATCAGTCACCTGAGTAGCTGATACTACACCCGATGAAGAAACATTTATATCATTTCCGTTTATTGTTCCGCCAGTTATCTGTAGAGTTCCAGATGAAGAAACGTCTAAATCGCTAGCGATGGTTAATGTTCCGCCGGTTATCCTTAGTGTTCCGTCCAATAAAAGCCCAGTAATAGTATTAGTGGTCATCGAATAAGTAACTGTAACTCCAGCAGGAATGCCAACTACATCGCTTGCATCAGGCAGTGTATTGGAATTCCAATTTGCCGCCGTGTGCCAGGAACCTGTTGCAGGCCCATCCCAGGTTATTGTTTGGGCAATGGAAATTCGTGTTTGAAGGCAAATGAGCAATAAAAGAATGATAATTTTCATTCAAGGCCTTTTAGGGGTATGCTTTAAAGTTAGACAATATCGAGAAAGAAACAATTCACGAACCCTTCCAGCCAATTAGCAAAACTCCCGCAATAACCAGTAACGTCCCAATCAATTGTACGAAAAAGATGGGTTCACCCAGGATAAAATGAGCCTGAAGGATTGTACTTATTGGTCCGATGCTGGAAATAATTGCGACATTATTCGAACCAATTCGTTTCATTCCATTCGATAATAAAAAACCGGGAATGACGGTTGCGATTACGGCTAATAAGATTCCATACCAAACATACTCTTGTATCGCTCCACCCAAATTGCTCTTACCACTAAATGCATAATGTATCAGTATGCCTACTGTTGAGGACAACATTGCATAAGCAGTAAAACGGGTAGCGCCAATTTTTGGAATGATTCGTCCACTACCTGCAACATGAATTGAATAGGTTATCGCGCAACCGAAAACCAATAAGCTCCCCAAAATGAAATTTGGATTTTCTCTTTCAAAATTTAATTCACCAATATATGCAAATGCTATTCCCGAGTATGTGAGTATTAATGCCCAGATCTGAATGCGATTAATCTTTTGCCTGAATACCATCGCATTGATAAGCACAACAAAACTTGGATAAAGAAAGAGGATCAATCTTTCCAATCCTGCTGATATGTATTGCAGTCCATAAAAATCAAGAAAGCTACTCAGGTAATGCCCGATCAATCCTAAAAATATTACAGCGATCCATTCCTTTCTGGTCATCGGCTGCCGACCCCTGGTTTCAGCCAATAATGCAGCGACAATAAAAAATGGAAGAGCAAAGATCATTCGAAGCGCTAACAATGTCAATGCATCAATTGGCGTATCCGCAAATGCTTTTTTGACAATGACTGCTTTGGTAGAGAACAATACGGCCCCCAGGAAAGTTAAAAGGACACCAGTTAAGGATAGTTTCTGCATTTATTTTTGAAAACTCAATAATCAATAATTAATAATCAATAATTAATAATTCTGACGGCATGAGTAAATTTCGAATTCTTCACGCTCGTACCAATTATTGATTATTAATTATTAATTATTTTCTAAGCACTAACATTAAATTCCCTCAGCGCATCATTCAAGCTTGTCTTCAAATCTGTACTAGGTTTTCGTTGTCCTATTATTAAAGCGCAACTCACATTAAATTCTCCTGCAGGAAATTTTTTATTGTATGATCCGGGAATAACAACGCTTCTCGCAGGAACTCTTCCTTTGTATTCTTTTACTTCCGCTCCGCTCACATCAATGATCTTGGTAGATTGAGTCAATACAACATTGGCTCCCAGTACCGCTTCTTTTTCTACGATCACGCCTTCTACAACAATACAGCGGCTGCCGATGAAACATCCGTCTTCAATAATCACGGGACTGGCTTGCAATGGCTCCAATACTCCACCAATTCCAACCCCACCACTTAGGTGTACGCCTTTGCCGATCTGGGCGCAACTGCCGACTGTTGCCCAGGTATCAACCATTGTGCCTTCATCTACATAGGCGCCGATATTTACATAGCTCGGCATTAAAATCACATTTTTTGCGAGATATGCGCCATAACGTGCAACCGCATGTGGAACTGCACGCACACCAAGATCCTTGTAATTTTTCTTCAACAACATTTTATCGTGAAACTCAAAAGGTGGGATATCCCAGGTCTGCATCGGTTGTATAGCGAAGTATAATAAAATTGCTTGTTTTACCCATTCATTAACTATCCACTTGCCATCATCACCCGGCGATGCTACCCGAACTCTTCCCTTATCTACTTCTTCAATTACAGCTTTTACTGCATCTGAATATTTAGCTTCTTTTAGTAGTTCTCTATTATTCCAGGTCTGTTGGATCAGTAACTGTAGATCGACCATGATTTTTTGGCGCAAATTACGACTTACCCCCCAACCCCCTAAAGGGGGAGTCAATAATCAATAATTAATAATCAATAATCAGTAATTGATAGGCCTATTGAATTTGCAATTAGCTCATGACGTCAGAATTATTGATTATTAATAACTGATTATTGATTATTGGGCGTTTTTATGCGGCATTGACTCCCCCTTTAGGGGGTCGGGGGGTATTCGTTAATTTCGTGGGATGGATTTTAATAATGACATTGAGCAATGTCTGAAGGTTTTGGAAAAAGGGGGTCTGATACTTTATCCTACCGATACGATTTGGGGAATTGGCTGTGATGCAACTAATGAATCAGCCGTGAGCAGAATATTTTCCCTTAAAAAAAGAGAAGAAAGCAAGGCAATGGTTGTGTTGTTGGCCAATGAGCGTGATTTAATGAAACATGTTGCCCATCCCGATCCTGCGGTTTTTGATTTCTTAAAGGAGGTGGAAAAGCCTACCACAATTATATATGAGGGAGCATTGGGCTTTGCAGATAACCTGCTTGCTCAAGACGGAAGTATCGGTATTCGCATTGTAAGTGATGATTTCTGCCGCCACCTGATCAAAAGATTCAGAAAACCGTTGGTCTCTACTTCAGCGAATATTTCCGGGCAAACTGCTCCTTCAAGATTCAGCGAGATCAGCGAAGAAATATTGAAGGGCGTCGATTATGTTGTACGTTACAGGCAGGATGATACGAGCGCTCATTCCGCCTCATCGATTATTAAATGGAAAGATGGTAAACCTGAACGGATCAGATCATAATTTTCGGCAATTATTTTGAATAAATTCTTAATCATACAAACGGCGTTCATCGGCGATGTGGTGTTGGCTACGTCCATGGTTGAAAAACTTCATCAGCATTTTCCCGATGCGCAAATAGATTTCTTATTAAGAAAAGGAAATGAAGGTTTACTAAAGGATCATCCTTTCTTACATGAAGTATTGATCTGGGAAAAAAAAGAAAATAAGGTCTCCAACCTGTGGAAGATGCTGAAACGTATCCGTTCCCGGAAGTATGATAAGGTGATCAATGTACAACGGTATGCTGCAACCGGCATCCTCACCGCTTTCTCGGGAGGAAAGGAAAGGATCGGTTTCGATAAGAATACCTTTAGTATATTCTTTGATACCAGGGTGAAACATATATTCGGCGGAGGAAGTCAATACAAACACGAAATCGAACGCAACCAGGACCTGATCAAACATTTTACAGACCACCATACAAAACGACCCGTACTATATCCATCAGAAAAAGACAAAGAAGCAGTAAAAGAATACAAAATTCATCCGTATCTGACTATTTCCCCTGCTTCGGTTTGGTTTACGAAACAATATCCAAAAGATAAATGGATTGATTTTATTGATAAGGTTCCATCCCAGTATGAAATTTATCTATTGGGTGCGCCTTCAGATGCAGCATTAGCAGAACTGATAAGGACCTCATCATCCAATCCAAATATTACCAATCTTTCTGGGAAATTGAGCTTCCTGGAGTCGGCGGCTTTGATGAAGGATGCAGTGATGAACTTCGTAAATGATTCCGCGCCGATGCATTTTGCTTCTGCGATGAATGCTCCTATAACGGTTATTTATTGTTCTACTATTCCGGCTTTCGGTTATGGACCTCTGTCAGACAAGCGATTTATCATTGAAATAGAGGAGAACCTCAAGTGCCGGCCTTGCGGTTTGCACGGTAGAGTGGCTTGTCCGTTGGGACATTTCAGGTGCGCGTATGGGATTGAGGATGATCAGTTGTTGAATGCGCTTGGTTGACAGGTTGATAGGGTTGACAGGGTTGACAGGGTTGACAGGGTTGACAGGGTTAACATTATCAACCTTGTCAACTAAATTTGTACGATGGAAATTTCCTGCACAGAAAAGGAGTTGTTTATCTTCAAAAAAATCGCTCATGCGGCGGAGGAATTAGGCATTCAGGCCTTTATCATCGGCGGATTTGTGCGGGATAAATTGTTGGGCAGGCCCACCACGGACGCGGATATCGTTTGTGTGGGCGATGGCATTACGCTTGCCAATAAAACAGCAGATCGATTCAAACCCAGGCCTTATGTTTCCTTCTTCAAGAATTATGGAACAGCGCATATAAAGATTGACGGATGGGACATTGAATTCGTGGGTGCAAGAAAAGAGAGTTATCAATATCATAGCCGCAATCCGCAGGTTCAACCCGGAACCCTGGCTGATGATCAAAACCGAAGGGATTTCACCATTAACGCACTTGCGGTTAGCCTGAACAGTGAGGATTTCGGAAAACTCATCGACCCCTTTGATGGCTTGAAAGATCTCGAGAAAAAGATCATTCAAACGCCCCTGGATCCTGTGCAGACATTCAGCGACGACCCTTTGCGAATGATAAGAGCTATCCGGTTTGCGTCTCAATTGAATTTTGAGATCTCACCTCAGACCTTTAAGGCCATCAAGGATAACCAGGAGCGCATTCGGATCATTTCTCAGGAAAGGATCACCGAGGAATTGAACAAGATCCTGCTTAGTCCAAAGCCCTCGATCGGTCTTGATCTTTTGTATCAAAGCGGTCTTATGCATATCATTTTTCCGCAACTCGTTGATCTTGCCGGAGCGGAATACAAGGATGGTATCGGGCATAAGGATAATTTTTATCATACACTCCAGGTGGTAGATAATATCTGCAGCCATACGGATGATCTATGGTTGAGATGGGCTGCACTTTTGCATGATATCGGTAAGCCGCCCACGAAAAAATTTGAAGAAGAACATGGCTGGACCTTTCACGGACATGAAGTAGTGGGTGGAAGAATGATCAATAAGATCTTTACAAAACTCAAACTTCCCCAAAATGATCGAATGAAATTTGTAAGGAAGATGGTAGAGCTTCATTTGCGTCCGATCAGTCTTACCAAAGAAAATATCACGGATTCCGCTATTCGACGTTTATTATTCGATGCGGGTGATGATATCGATCATTTAATGACTTTATGCGAAGCAGATATAACATCGAAGAACAAACAAAAGGTCAGGCGTTATTTGGAAAATTTCGAATTGGTGCGTCAGCGCCTGAAAGAAGTAGAGGAAAAGGACAAGATCAGGAACTGGCAGCCACCCATAACCGGAGAAATGATCATGGAATTATTCGGGTTGAAACCATCCAAAAAAGTAGGCGATCTTAAGAATGCAATCCGGGAAGCCATACTGGATGGAGAGATTGAAAATAACTACGATGCAGCTTACAATTTCATGATGGAAAAAGCGGCGGAGATGTCCTTGCGGCCTGTTAAGTAGGGTGTCACGAATTATCGTTATTTTTGGTTGATTAGTTGACTGGTTGATTAGTTGACTAGGTAATACAGAGTTTTCCCTAATCAACTAATCAACCAGTTAACCAGTGAACCAAAAAAGCAATATGGCCGTTCTGAAATTCCGAGTGTACTTCGAAGAAGACGACAGCATTTACAGGGATGTGGCAGTGAAGCATACACAAAACTTCCAGCAGCTTCACCAGGTGATCCTTCGTTCCTATGAATTTGACAGTAAACATCAGGCTACATTTTATCGTAGCAATGATCACTGGCAAAGAGGAAAGGAGATAAGTCTTGAAAAATATGACAAGCAATATAAAGCTCCACCATTATTGATGTCAGAAACAACTGTGGGTTCAGAGATAAGAAATCCGAATGAGAAATTCATTTATGTTTACGATTTCACCCGCAACTGGACCTTTATGGTTGAATTGATAAATGTTTCCAGGGATGAAAATGTCCGTCTTGATTATCCTGCTGTGGTCAAATCAGAAGGAATTGCACCCTCACAATACGGAACCAAAGGATTGGTTGGAGACAAACTCGCCGAGATGGAAGAGAAATATGATCTCACCGCCGGAGCGGAAGGATTCGAAACCGTTGGCGGAACAGATACGGATGCGGAAACAGAAACGGAGGATCTTGGACTTGGGGAACAGAAGACCAATGGAGAGGAAGAAGTGATATGAATACAGGAACAGAAGAACAGAAGAACAGGGAACAGAAGAACAGCGGAACAGAAGAACAGCGGAACAGAGGAACAGCAGAACAGATGATCAGCAGAACAATAGAACAATAAGATAACGTAGTTTTTGGGTAATTTATAAACGGGGAAAAAGAATTTCAATTAACAACTCTTGTTCTTCTGATCTACTGATCTACTGTTCTACTGTTCTGCTGTTCTTCTGTTCATCTGTTCTTCTGTTCAAATGTGCTTTCGGGCTCTTTACAAGCCTATCATGAACAATAAGACTTGTATAATAATCCTTGGGCCAACGGCTGTTGGTAAGACTTCACTTGCAATCAATCTTGCGAAACAAATCAATACGGAAATAATTTCTGCTGATTCGCGCCAGTGTTTTAGAGAGATGAGTATCGGTGTGGCAAAGCCAGGGCCGGAAGAACTCGCTTCGGTTAAACATTATTTTATTGATTCACATTCCATACACGACAATGTAAATGCATCGGTTTTTGAATCCTACGCGTTGAATGCAGTGAATGAGATCTTCAGGGATCATGACAAGGCAATCATGGTTGGTGGAACTGGACTTTATATAAAAGCATTTTGTGAAGGCCTGGATCAAATGCCCGAAGTGCCGGTTGAATTGAGAGAAGAGATATTAAATAATTATGAATTGAAAGGAATTTCCTGGTTGAAAGAAGAAATTGAAAAAAAGGACCCGATCTATTTCTCCACCGGTGAAATTCAAAACCCCCAGCGTATGATGCGGGCATTGGAAGTGAAGTTATCAACCGGAAAATCAATCCGGGAGTTTCAGCAAAAGAAAGAAGTCAATCGGGATTTCAATATAATTAAGATTGGCTTGGAATTATCTACCCCGTTACTCAAACGGAATATCAATCATCGCGTGGATGAAATGGTTGAGGCGGGATTATTTGAAGAAGTAAAGCGATTGTATCCATACCGATCACTGAACGCCTTGCAAACTGTTGGCTACAGGGAATTGTTTGAACATCTCGATAAGATGATCAGTTTCGATGACGCCATTAATCAGATCAAATCAAACACCCGCCAATATGCGAAGCGGCAAATGACTTGGTTTCGCAAGGATGAATCAGTCAGGTGGTTTGATGTAGAAGCTGGGATGCCGTCCTTGAGTGAACTGGTTTGAGTCGGGAGTCTGCAATTAAGTTCCAGCCGGAACCGCTTGTGCCCAAATTCATGCAGCCCACACTTTCTGTCATGGTCTCGAAAATCCAATTCAACAGAAGAACAGATGAACAAGGAATGGTGAACTCCCATCGGAGGGTTATCCTTTTTAACAAATAACCAGAAAACCCGTCCGATGGAAATTGATCATTCCTTGTTCATCTGTTCTTCTGTTGAAGTGAAGATTCGAGACTTCGAACCGCGGCTTCTGGAGTCGGTAGTCAGGAGCCAGGAGTCGGGAGTAGGGGGTCGAGAGTTTGAAAATGTGATGGAACTTACTTTTGATTTAAAAAAATGTTTTCAGTTTTTAATTCTTACTCCCGACTCCCGACTAACTAAGGTGTATCACTTAACCATACCCGGAGTTTCTAAATAAAATTTTCCGACGAATTTTTTCGTGGATATATCGTATTGTCGCTTCAGCGATATTTGCAGCGCAAACCGTCCAGTCCGTTTTAGTCCATGATTTCTATGAAAACCTCATTGTGGTTAAGTTTAGTAACCCGTGAAACCAAAAACCCCGATCCCGCCAGCGGCGGGAGGGCTTTTTTATTTAGTAAGTAAGTGAACTAGAATTTGAAACCAAGTGTGAGCAAAATATTTCCATTACCATTGTTCACTTCTGCAAATGTGTTCAATCTCGGTGGTTCAACGCGATAGGGGAAATTCACATCTTTGATCAGGCTATGTACATAAGTAAGATCTATGAACATACCTCTATTACGATAACCCAGGCCGCCACTCAGGTTCATCTTTCTTGCAGCCAGCTCTGAATCATCATAAGGATTACCGTACCAGGCGAATCCCAACCGGGCCATAATTGTTTTGAACTTCAATTCACCCCCAACCCTGAAGTTGAATGCGCCTTTATAATACTCTTTAATTACAGAATTGATTTCATCGTATTGGTCTTCGTTAGAATTCTCATCTCCAGACCTGAACTTCGAGGATGAATGACCGACATATTCAACATCTGCTGTAATAAACCCTTTTTGTTTCGTGATGTCCTGATTCTCCCTGATAACATAGGATCCGCTCAGCATGAACTTCCATGGAGTGCTCAGATCGTAATTGATCTCCGGATCAGTTCCATTATAAAAAGTAGAAGATTTGACATTAAAAACTTTTATAGAACCTGTAGCAGTATCGATATCCGTAGTCATTTCAGAAACAACTTTATCCTTCAACCCATAGAAACTGGGTGTATGAATGGCAAAACCGAAGCGCAGGAAATCGACAGGCTTAAAAATCATTCCAATCTTGAGATTGATACCAACACCTTTTGACGTAAAAGTTTCCGTATAGGTAGAATAATTAAATTCATTATTGTCTGATCCATTGGCATCCGATTCATCATAGGTAGATAATCTTTCATAATTCACAATCGGTATTCCAAGGCTTCCGCCGAAATAAAGTTTGTCATCCATATTGGCAGCGTACCCGAGCGAGATCTCGGTTATTCCACCACTTGTCTCGATCGTGTTGGCCTGGTTCACTACTCCTGCCATTTCAGGACGTGCGATCACCTGGGTCAATCCACCAATCGTCATGGTATCTACCAGGTAAGTATATAAGGCCATTTTTGTTTGAAGCGATATGCCCGGATTATTTATTGCCTGGTCAATAGTTAATCCTGAATTTGCAAATTCGTTGGCCAGTGGTTCAGCGAATGAACTATAATCGTTCAAACCCTTATAAGAAATTGTATTATTGAAATTGGCGGTCTGGTTAACGCCTATGCTGAATGCTTTGCTTGCCCACTTGCTGTATCGATCTGAATGTCCCCATACAACGCCGGATGTTCCGAAGCTAAACTGGGACACTCCGGGTGCTTTATTATTTGTGCCCCGGTACATTCCTTTTCCGGTTGAAAATGTAAATCCTGGACTCAACACTACTTCGCCGGTTTTATATAAACCCAATCCAGCTGGGTTTGTGAACAAAGCGCTGATCTCACCACCAAGAGAACCCATCGCACCACCGATTGCCTGTTGTCTTGCTGTTCCTGAAGGAATTATCCAACTCATGCGCAATGCATCTTCTGGTAACTGGGCATAGGCCTGTTGGACAAAAAGGAAGGATATAATAAAGTAGAGCTTACGTTTCATACGCATGAATTTGTTTGCACAATACAATAGAAAGGAGGAAACAAAATTCAAGATTTCTTAAATCCCATTTCCTCCTGCAATAGTTTTTTTATACAATTTAACAGCCCTCGCGAAAGTGAGGGTCCCCTCGAATAATGACGACTTGTGGGGATTAACCACCGCGGCCAGGTCTGCTTACACCACCACCGCTGCTACCGCCACTGCTTCCACCGCTTTTACTTCCGCCGGATGATCCAGAAGAAGATGAGCCGGAAGAAGATGAGCCGGAAGAAGATGAACCAGAGGATGGATTATAGGTACGCGTAGGCCGGTCATTTGACGAAGAAGTATTGTAACTGCCGCCGCTGTTACTATTACTGTTTCCTCCACTGAATACCTTGCGAATGCTTGTGCCCAGTGAATTGTTATTATTACTATTAGAATTGTTGTAGTTGCTGTTATTGTATCGTGATACGGGACGAACACCAGTTTTGGTGTTGGCTGGCTTGGCGTTATTATTTACATAGGTACCCATGTTGAAATTTCTAACCTTGCCATATACAGTCGGGCTTGTTTTTGGATTCACTACTACTATATTGCGACAATAAGGATTGTAATAGCTATTCCAGCTCCAGTATGTATTCCATGAATAGAATGGATTGTAACTGCTGTATCCATGAGGATTATAAGCCCAATCATTGTAATAATAATCATCGAAGGAATTCCAACGATAAGGATTACGCACTTTCATGCGGAGATAACGATCATCCGGGTTATCATATTCATAACCGCGTGAGCGATATTCATCTTTTTTCACTTCAACATATTCTTCTGTTTGACGGGCAGGAGAATAATAAACATCATCCGGGGTTTGACCAGTCTTATAAACCGTAGAACAACTGCCAAAAACGACAGCTACAATTGCCAGGAGTAGAACTGAAGACTTCATAGTAGTGCTTTTTAAGTTTTCCGCTTCGAAGTATTACTTTTGCGTTCCTGAATTAAAAGTACAACAAAAAGACAGCTAGAGGAAGAAAAATATTGCTGCCGGAATGTTAAAACTTTCGAGCCTAAAGCCTGAGGATCAGGCTGCCAGAAGGGGCTAACAAACGGTACTTCTTAAACGCTTTAACAAATGGGTAAAGAAATCACGTCCAGGAATGACGATTATTCGCAATGGTACAATGACCTGGTAATAAAGGGCAATTTGGCTGATTATTCTGCCGTAAGAGGCTGTATGATCATAAAGCCTTACGGCTTTGCACTTTGGGAAAATATGCGAGATGCATTGGATAAAATGTTCAAGGATACGGGTCATAGCAATGCATATTTCCCATTATTTGTACCAAAGAGCTTATTCGAAGCAGAAGAAAAAAATGCAGAAGGCTTTGCAAAAGAAGTTGCCGTTGTAACGCATTATCGATTGAAATCAGATCCTGATAATAAAGGAAAACTCATTGTTGATCCCGATGCAAAACTTGAAGAGGAATTGGTGGTTCGCCCGACAAGCGAAGCGATAATCTGGAATACATATAAAAACTGGATTCAGTCGTACCGCGACCTTCCATTATTAATAAATCAATGGGCCAATGTGGTTCGTTGGGAGATGCGTACCCGCTTATTCCTACGCACAACCGAATTTTTGTGGCAGGAAGGTCATACCGCGCATGCAAGTTCAGAGGAAGCTGTTGAAGAAGCAGTACGCATGTTGCATGTATACGCCGATTTTGCTGAAAATTGGATGGCTGTTCCGGTTATAAGAGGAGTAAAATCCGAGTCCGAGCGTTTTGCCGGCGCCGTGAATACCTATTGTATTGAAGCGCTGATGCAGGATGGTAAGGCATTACAGGCTGGAACCTCCCATTTTCTTGGCCAGAATTTCGCAAAGGCCTTCGACGTTACTTTTTCTGATAAAAACAATAAGCTCGAACATGTATGGGCCACATCCTGGGGAGTGACCACCCGCTTAATAGGCGCGCTGGTAATGGTCCATGGGGATGATCAGGGCCTGATCCTTCCGCCAAAGATTGCACCGTTTCAGGTTGTAATCGTTCCTATATATAAAGGACCGGAACAAAAGACCATGATCGATGAAAAAGTAAAGTCATTGGTAAATCAATTGAAGGCGGCAGGTGTAAGAGTCAAGTATGATGACAATGATAATGCAAGACCGGGTTGGAAATTCGCCGAATATGAATTGAAAGGAGTTCCAATTCGTTTAGCGGTGGGGGCGAGGGATATCGAGAATAACCAGGTGGAATTCGCAAGAAGAGATACTAAGGAAAAGAAAAGTATCTCCATGGATGGATTGGCTGAACACATCGTAAAATTATTGGACGAAGTGCAGCAGAATATGTACAATAACGCCTTGCGTTACCGTGATGAACATATTACGCCTGCGAATACATGGGAAGAATTTGTAAAGATCCTGAATGAAAAAGGTGGCTTTGTATCCGCACATTGGGATGGAACTGCTGAAACCGAAGAAAAGATTAAGGACCTTACAAAGGCAACCATTCGTTGTATTCCTCTAAATAATCCTAAAGAATCAGGGAAATGCATTCTAACTGGAAAACCGAGTGATCAGCGGGTTTTGTTTGCGCAGGCTTATTAAAAGATATCCAGATTGCTGATTTGCACCGGGTTTTATTTTCCTTATTTCGGAATTTTTCTTTTACTTAGGTGATTCTTAAATCAAAACCAACTGCAATGGAAGCCCCTAATCAAAAAATTATGCTCCCGAACGCGACAGCCGTTCTGATACTTGGAATCTGCTCAATTGTCTTTTCCTGTATGTTTGGAGTAATACTTGGAATTATTGGGATAGTGTTGTCCGGTAAAGGAATAAAAATGCATAAAGCGAATCCTGATTTATATGATGGCTGGGGTCAACTCAATGCCGGTTATATCATGTCGATCATTGGAACTTGCCTCGGTGCTCTAGGCTTAATTTACTGGATTGTTTGGGGATTGATCCTTGGTACCGCATCATATGGCGTTTGGTGGTAATTTTTTAATAACTGACGAGTTAGTAAGTTGACAGGCTGACAAGCTGTAAAGACCCTTCCTGTCAACTTGTTAACTTGTCACTTTTAACAGTGGTTAAATGATCACCTGGCTGGAAAATCACTTACTGCCTTGCCAGTTAAAATCTATACTCGGTATTGACTGTCCGCTTTGCGGCACCCAGCGTTCTTTTATTCAATTATTGAAAGGAAATTTCGCCGACAGCTTTTTAATGTATCCACCTTTAATATTTATTTTGATCTATTTAGTGATCCTTGCATTATACCTCAGCAAGGTAAAATGGATCACCAGGAAAAGGCTCGATATCAGCTCAATTTCCGTATTGAGCATTATTTTTATCAACTACACAATAAAAATCATTTCAGGCAATATTAGTTCCTGAAGTTTTACGTTCTATTACTGTTGTCCCTAATCTTAAATCGCCCCTGTATGCCGCATGAAAACGAGGAATCCATTTTTGAAATAAAGGTCACGCCTGTTGGAGCCGCTGCCCTCGATGAAGTAAACAAGCTTGCCAGGGTTCTGCTTATCATCTGCTTTTTTCTGACTTTGTTAGTTGTAGGAAATCATATGGTCCGGATCCTTTACTACAATAATATTGATACCACCGGAAGTGTACTTTCTTTCATCGATATCAAGATCTATCCATGGTTCTCCATAGTTGTAATGTTCCTGAATTTTTATCAGTGGACACTTTATGTGAAGTTCACCAGGAAATGCAGTCAAAGTATTCGCGAGCAAAATCAGTATGCCTTTAATGAATCGTTCAGGATTATGCGTAGGAGCATGATCATACTGGTATGGATCGTTTTTGTAGATGTGATTGCGGGTGCATATAGTCTTTTCTCAGGAATACGTGCATATTTACTAGCCAATTGATTCTTTACTTATATTAGCCAATCCAATCACTAAACTAACTTTTAAATGGACCAACAACACGCGGGGGAGTCATTGTTAGACCTCGAGGTCGATCCGCTAACATCCCGTTCTCTTCGCGAAACAACCCGATGGACAAAATTTATAGCGATCGTATATGCCGTTATTCTTGGTATTCTATTGGTCGTGGGTATAATTGGCGGTGCCAGCTTTGCCGATGGAGTGGTTTCAGCGCT
Organism: uncultured Chitinophagaceae bacterium; assembly: GCA_963728145.1. Classification (GTDB taxonomy): domain Bacteria; phylum Bacteroidota; class Bacteroidia; order Chitinophagales; family Chitinophagaceae; genus CAVSJA01. Next base: position 206,116 of record CAVSJA010000004.1, read on the forward strand.
TGAAAATTACGAATTTCCATTTGCTTCGATCGTGGGCAATGCACTATTATTAATACTGTTCGTAGCGGTTGCCATTGGAGGCGTATTACTTTTCTTCCTGTTTAAGTTCAGTGCACAAACCAAGGCAGGGTTGGACAGGCAGGAGCAAACTCAGTTCAATGGCGGTTTGAAATCACTTCGGAATTATTTCATCATCTATGGAGTAATTGTTATACTCAATTTCTTTCTCGTGTTGGCCGTCACGGCAATGGCCTTTTTCACTTTAAATGCATAGCAGAATGGAAGAACAACAAAATACCGATAATATCTTTAACCTGACTCTTGATCAGGAAGCAAAGTCCTTCCTCAAAACAGCAGCTGTTTGGGCAAAAATTATTGCCATCATTGCTTTTGTTGAAGTGGGGCTATCCCTGGTAACAGCTTTTGTTGGCAAGGAAGGTACGGCAGAAATCGCCGGGGCAATTTTTGCCACGATATTTGGTGGGGTAATTAGCATTCTGCTAAATATTTTTCTCTACCGTTTTGCAAAAAAGATGGCAGAAGGGATTTCCTCCTCCAATCAACAGTTATTCAATGAAGGAGTCAATAGTCTACGCAATTATTTTAAGATCTTCGGAATCCTGCTGATTATTGGACTGAGTCTGATGTTGATCATCCTGTTCTTTGTCGTTATCGCTGTTGGACTCGGAGCAGGGAATACTTAATGACTATCTCGAAGCGGTATAATAATTATAATCCTTCAACAAAGTTTCCAGGAATTCGAGTGAATCCTGTTCACTATCCATTTTAAGTTTGGAGCGTATGCGATCAGCGATCCTCATGGATAGTTCAAAATCATTTTTACGCTTTACTGATTCAATGATGCTTTTAAGTGTGTTGATATCCCGGTCGCTTAACTGCATTACCTGGGGATAGCGCGGCTTATAGGTTGATTCGATCGCAGTGAATACGGTGTCTTCCCAGGAAGTTCTATTTTTTAAATCGATAAGGATGGTACCAGCAACAAGATCGCCGATGCGTTGTGAACGCGGAGTAAGTATTACGCAAAGCAAGCCCGCGAAAATAAACAAGAGGGAAACCGCATTGATATAGCCCAGACTTGCACTAATGATCAACAGGATTGGAAAATCGATAATCCTGAACATCCACCTGATCAGGTACTGACTAAAGGAAGGTTCACCGCCCATCGCCGTCATTGCCTTGATGCCAAGCGCTTTTTTGCCGATACTTTGTCCATTCATACTTACTTCGCAAATGAGATGATAGAACATGAAAGGAAGCATGAAGACGATCACCCGCCAATATTCAGTATCCCAGCCTGGGAATAATGCGGAAAGAAGTTTTCCAACCAGCAACAGATAGGCAAACTGGACCACCAGGTCGAGAAGTAATGCGAAAAATCTCCGATGAAAAGGCGCGATCGGGAATTCTATTTCAATATTGAAACCGGTGTCTAGTTTTACAAGTGGCATAGAACAAAATCAAGGGAGGGTTTTATGCGTTAATAATTACAGCTATATTTATCCCCTAAAAATAAACGTTGGAATCGGATTTTTGTATTTTGTAAACCACAAAAATAAGACCAGTGCGAGAAGGCCTCTTTATCAGGAAGAATATTGAAAAATGGAAGCAGTATCAATACGAAGCTGCGGCTAATCCCGACGAAATGGCCAACCAGTTTACTGAACTGGTGAATGACCTGGGTTATTCCAAGACTTTTTACCCGCACAGCAAGGTTACTCAATATCTTAATGGCCTGTCTTCCAGAACTTATCTCGGTATTTATAAGAATAAACGCGAAGAATCTTCCCGTATCTGGAGATTTTGGAAAACAGAACTCCCATTAACAGTTCGTCGCAATCACCGAATGATCCTTTATGCATTTATCCTTTTCACCTGTTTTGCCACCCTCGCCGCATTTTCGGCAGCGCATGACGAGACCTTTGTGAGAGGTGTGCTTGGAGACGAATATGTTGAAATGACTGAGGATAATATTGCAAAGGGCGATCCATTTGGTGTATATAAAGGCGAGAGCGAGTTGAACATGTTTTTCATGATCGTGGTCAATAATATTTATGTTTCATACCGGGTTTTTGTAATGGGATTCCTCCTGGGATTAGGATCCGTTTACCAAATGTTTCTTAACGGTGTAATGGTTGGCGCCTTCCAGTATTATTTTTTTGGAAAAGGATTGGGATGGGAATCCATATTGGTGATCTGGATCCATGGTACCCTGGAGATTTCTTCGATTATCCTTTCCGGTGCTGCTGGCTTGATACTTGGAAATAGTTTTTTGTTTCCCGGAACAAGAAAAAGAATTCATTCATTAATGAAAGGTGGAAAAGATGGGTTGATGATCATGATCGGCATTACACCCATCCTGATCGTTGCCGCACTTTTGGAAGGATTCGTAACAAGATATTCAGGTATGCCCAAACTGATCAGTGTCTCCATATTGTTGGTCTCATTCCTGTTTGTGGTCTGGTATTTTGTGATTTATCCCATCCGCCTGCAGAAAAAATTAGGTTCTAAATCATTGGCAACTGCATGAGGGTATTTCTTAAAAATATTTTCTACAGGATCATTTTCGGTTGGATGGTCTTAATGTTGATACTTTTATCAACCAATAAATCTTCAGCACAGGAAGCACAGGATACGATTACAGCCCCACCTATTGAAGAATATGTAGAAGACGAAGAAGTTGGGGAATATCAACAAGCCACATTGACTGCGGATACTCCAGTGTTACGAAATGTTCCCTTACCCCTGGTAGATAGCCTGAAAAAATCGAAAGTGTTTGAGTATGCTAACGATCCCGAATACTGGATTAAGGAAGAAAAGAATACTAAACCAGGATTTTGGGATTTTGTCGGGAGAGTTCTCATGAACAATGCCTTCAGGTGGTTCGTATATATTCTACTTGGTTCGTTATTGCTTTGGGCACTTTACAAGATCATCATATCCAATAATCTTTTCCTGTTTTATTCAAGAAATAAAAAGATCAAGGACGAATCGGTTGAAGAGGAGATTCACCTGGAAGAAGCAACCCTGGATGAACGTATAGCAAAATTTATCGCAGACAAAGAGTACCGGCCGGCTATCCGCTACCTTTATATTAAGGTATTGCAGCAATTGAATGAAAAAGGCTGGATAAGGTACCATGCACAGGCCACTAACTATGACTATATACGACAAATGAGCAGCAATAGGCTTGCTCCGGATTTTCGTTTCCTTACCCAGGTATACGAATATGTGTGGTACGGCGAGTTTAAGTTAACAGACGAACAATTTACAATAGCACATAATCGATTCAATCATTTTCTGAAACCGGTCTGATCCTTGAAAAGAACGTTTATATATATACTCCTGTTTGCCCTTGCCGGGGGATTGATTGCCTGTGGTGGTAAAAAGAAGCGGATCAATCCAAGGATTAGCCTGTGGAGGAACGATAAAAATCCTTATGGGACCTGGTATGCATATGAACAATTGCAGCATGTATTTCCAAACGCGAATGTTGTAGTTAATAAAAAATCCCCTGACCGTTACAAGAATTTCAGTTTACAGGATTTTGGCAGAAGACAGTTTGATACTTCAGTTGTAACAAAGTCCTGCTATTTTATTGTTGCCCGCCAGGTAATGCCTGATAATGCCGAGCTCGATGCCATACTTCAGGAAGTTTGGTCGGGCAATCATGTTTTCATTTCGGCAATGGAATTCAGCGATAACCTGATGGATAGCATGCGGGTGAATATTCAATACAGTGGATTTTACTTTTTCAACGATTCGATGAAACTGAGCCTGGTTCATCCGGTATTCAATGGTACGATAGGTTATGCTTACCCGGGATATGACATAGGAAATTATTTTTCCCAGTTGGATACTAATATCACGAGTATTTTAGGTTATGACGAATCGGGAAAAGCGAATTTCATCCGGATCTCGTATGAGGGTGGGGGTTCCATTTTTCTTCATCTTGCACCCGGAGCGTTCACAAATTTTTTCCTCCTCCATAAGAATAATAAGCAATATTATGATGAAGCCTTGTCCTATATCCCTAAATCAGTGGACCAGATACGTTGGGATGATTATTTCAGGAATAATATTGGGGGAAACTCAAGATCGGGTGGCAAGCTTTTTGGTTGGTTGATGAGCCAGGAAGCATTTCTTTGGGCTTTGTTGCTTATCCTTGCTCTTTTTTTGCTGATCTATCTATTTGAAACAAAAAGAAAACAAAGATTGATCGAAACAATACAACCGTTGAGAAATTCAAGTCTTGACTTTGTAAAGACGATTGGTCGGCTCTATTATCATCGAAAGGATAATAGCAACCTTGTTTCAAAGATGTCTGCGCATTTCTTCGACCATGTACGGAACCGATACAATATTCCGACTTCGAAACAGGACGAGGAATTTGAAAGGCGGCTTGCCTACAAAAGTGGTTACGATCCGGAAGAATTGCGAAATCTTTTATATACAATGAGAATGTTGGACGCACAGCCTGATGTTACAGATCAAGAGTTACTTGAATTCAATCGTCAATTGGAAAAATTCTATAAACACTAAACCGAATGGAAGAAAACTTTTTTCAGACACGTACTGATCTTTCCGGGCTGCAATCAGCAGTGGATACCCTTGAAAAAGAAATTGGAAAAGTGATCGTGGGGCAGGAGCAAATGGTGGAATTATTACTTGCGGCTATTCTTGCGGATGGGCACGTATTGATTGAAGGAGTGCCAGGGGTGGCAAAAACATTAACTGCAAAGCTGCTTAGTAGAAGTATCTCTGTTGGTTTTTCCAGGATCCAATTCACACCTGACCTGATGCCAAGTGATGTTATTGGCACTACGATCTTTAATCCAAGGGAATCTGCTTTTAGTTTCAAACAAGGTCCGATCTTCAGCAATATTGTTTTGATCGATGAGATCAACCGCGCACCGGCAAAAACGCAGGCGGCTCTTTTCGAAGTGATGGAAGAAAGACAGATCACGGTGGATGGACAAACCTATCCGCTCGATCCTCCCTTTATGGTTGTAGCGACGCAAAACCCAATTGAGCAGGAAGGAACCTATCATTTGCCAGAAGCGCAATTAGACCGTTTCTTATTTAAGATAAATGTGACCTATCCCACTCCAGAACAGGAATTCCAGGTAGTAATGAATCATCATCATTCCGGGCTGCAGGTAATGGTTGAACAGGTAAATCCCGTTTTGAATGCCGCGCAAATTGATGATTTAAGAAACCAGGTAAGAAAGATTCATGTGGAAGAAAAGCTGGTGAGTTTTATTACCTCAATCGTTTCCAACACACGCAATCATAAATCAATTTATCTTGGTGCATCTCCCCGTGCTTCTATTGGAATTCTAAATAGTTCAAAAGCCCTCGCTTCTATGCGAGGTAGGGATTTTGTAACACCAGAAGATATTATTTATGTAGCGCCTTCAGTATTGCGTCACCGTTTGGTGCTTACGCCTGAAAAAGAAATGGAAGGTGCAGCAACGGATGATGTAATAGCGCAGATCATTCAGGGTATTGAGGTGCCGAGGTAGCAATGGGCAATAGGCAATGGGCAATAGGCAGGGCAAGGCAATGGGCAATAGGCAATGGGCAATGGGCAATAGGCAAAAGGCAAAAGGCAAAAGGCAAAAGGCATGACCCTAAGTGCGGGAATAATCCCCGCCTGACTGACGTCAGCCGGGCAGGAATAATTAATAATTAATAATTAATAATCAGCTTGTACGATCGTTTCTTAAGACCATTGTTTTTCTCACAGAGGTTCTATATGACCTTTGTGGCGATTATTTTTCTATTCGTACTCTCCTATAATTTCACCTGGCTATTTGTAATAGCCCAGATTGTATTGCTTCTATTCGTCATCCTGGTTTTGCTGGATTATTTTATACTTTTTTCACGGAAAAATTCCTTGTCGGCGCAACGAATTATGCGCGATAGGTTCAGTAATGGAGACGACAACAAAGTGAAGTTGGTGATCCGCAACAGGTACCCATTTCGTGCAGCCCTCAGGATAATTGATGAATTGCCTGTGCAATTTCAAAAAAGGGATTTCCTGATTGAAGCGACTGTTGGCGGGAATTCCGAGCAAACATTGGAATTCATTCTTCGTCCTAAAGAGAGGGGAGAATATGTCTTTCATGACATTCGGGTCTTTGTAAAAAGCCCCTTGAAGCTGGTCATTCGCCGATATACTATTGATGCCGAAGAAATGGTACGAGTGCTTCCTTCTTATCTCGCGCTTCGCAAATTCGAATTGATCGCTTACGCCAGCAATCTTGCAGAAGCAGGAAGCAAGAAGATCCGGAAGATTGGCCATAGTCTCGAATTCGAACAAATTAAAGAATATGTTTTAGGTGATGATATCCGCAGTTTGAACTGGAATGCAACAGCGCGTAAAGGTGGGCAGTTGATGGTTAATACGTACACGGATGAAAGAAGCCAACAGGTTTATTGTATCATCGACAAAGGGCGCGTAATGAAAATGCCTTTTGAAGGAATGACTTTATTAGATTATGCTATCAATGCAACCTTGATACTATCCAGGGTAGCGATAGTAAAGCAGGATAAGGCAGGCCTCGTCACTTTTGCAGAAAATATCGGAAATGTAATTCCTGCTGACCGGAAAGCCGCGCAGATGGGTCTTATTCTCGAAACACTCTACAATCAACAAACAAAATTCCAGGAGAGCAGTTTTGAAAAACTATATGCACTGGTTCGGACGAGGATCACTCAACGAAGTTTGTTAGTGCTGTTTACCAATTTCGAATCCATGACAGGATTAGAAAGGCAATTGCCTTATATCCGCAGCATCGCAAAAAACCATTTATTACTGGTAGTATTTTTTGAAAATACCGAATTGCGTCAACTCACTGAAGAGAAAGTAAGGGATGTTGAAACGCTTTATACCAAAACCATCGCTGAAAAGTTTGCCTACGAAAAAAGATTGATCGTAAAAGAACTGCAGCAACATGGCATCTTCACTATACTAACAGCACCGGAAAATTTAACGGTGAATACGGTGAATAAGTATCTTGAATTAAAGGCCAGGCAGGCAATTTAATTTAAAGGTCCTTTGCGCCCGTCCGAACGGATTCATCCGAGCGGGCTTCTTTGTGTCCCCGCGTCCTTCCCCTTTGAACCTTGTCATTTCGAGCCCGGCGATTAATGTGACTATGCAATAGAGGCAACCAGGGCGAGAAATCTGCGGCATAAACAACTCTCGGGAGTTCGATCAGTTGCCAATTGCGCAGATTTCTCGCCCTGGTTATTCTTATGAGGGTTCCTGTTATTGCACCGGGCTCGAAATGACAAGGTTCAAAGGGGAAGGAAGCAGAGACCGCTGAGGGAATAAATATATTTGCGTATCAACATTCAAAAAAACATATTTGAAGAAGGCCAGGTGCTGCTAATAAATAAGCCCCTTGAATGGACTTCGTTTGATGTTGTGCGTAAGATCAGGAATACCTGCAGAACTAAAAAGGTAGGACATGCAGGAACCCTGGACCCATTGGCTAGTGGTTTGTTGATCCTTTGCACCGGGAAGTTTACCAAAAAGATCAATGAATACATGGCCCAGGAAAAAGAGTATACCGGAAGTTTTACAGTGGGAGCCGTCACACCAACATATGACCTGGAAAGTGATCCCGAAAATTTCCGGGATTATGCTTCAATAACAATAGATCAAATTCAGGAACTAACAAATAAATTCAAAGGAGAGATCTTACAAATTCCGCCGATGCATTCGGCGATAAAGAAAGACGGTAAAAGGGTATATGAGCTCGCAAGAAAAGGACAAACCATCGAACTTGAACCGAGAAAAATTACCATTAAGGATTTTGAAGTCACTTCTATTGAATTGCCGAAGGTCTTCTTTCGTGTAGTCTGCTCTACGGGCACCTATATTCGAAGTCTTGCGCATGATTTTGGACAGGAACTCGGCTGCGGCGCGTACCTGAGTAGTCTGTGCCGCACGAGGATTGGAGAATTTTCAATTAAAGATAGTCTTACCATGGAGGAGGCTGTTGAGTATATCAGTGGGAGTTTGGGTTAATAGGGTTGACAAGGTTGACAAGGTTGACAAGGTTGACAAGGTTGACAAGGTTGACAAGGTTGACAAGGTTGACAAGGTTGACAAAGTCAACAAGTTAAAGGAAACTAGGCAAAATACATAAGCAAAAGGCCTCCAAAAAATATTGGAGGCCTTTTAAATTATTTATAAACACAAAGTTTTCTTTCTTGTCTACCAAATCAATTCTGTCAACCTTGTCAACCTTATCAACCTTGTCAACCCTGTCAACCCTGTCAACCTTGTCAACCTCATCAACCCCATCAACCCCACCAACTCTCCCCTCAAAAAGGATAACCAACGCCTAGCTGGAACTGGCCTTTCCAGATGTCAAAATTGTGAAACCATCCACCGTTGATATCGTAATATAGCGGATCCTTAAATTTATAAGCCCAATCGAGACGAATAAGAAAAAAATCAAAATCAAAACGAAGGCTCGTACCGGCACCGATAGCAATATCTGTGTATAGCCTGTCTAATTGGAAATCGGCTTCTTCGATTTTTGTTCCGGTTGCTTTATCAAATTCCTTTCCCCAGATATTTCCAACATCGACGAATAGTGCACTTTTCACCTTTATCCCCGCAATTGTTGCAAGATTGAATCGGAATTCGACATTTCCTTCCAGTTGGATGTTTCCGAAACGGTCCGTTGGACCGCCTTTAAGTGTATCATAAATTTTCGCCGAACCAGGACCTAGTCGCCTAACCCGCCATGCGCGCATGCTATAAGGTCCTCCTGCAAAGAAAGCTTTGAAAAATGGAAGATTAAACTCTGGCAGGCTTCCCGTTTTGCCATAAACATAACCATAACCCCCATAAGTTCGGAATGCCCAGGATGAACGCGGGTAGTTGATGAAATGTTTCCATTCGCCTTCCACTTTTACAAAACGTCGTAATTGCCCTTCCTCCAATGTTTTTATAAAACCTGTAATACCTCCGCTTTCTTCGATTTTTCCTCTGAGATAAGTGAACTTATTACCACGGTTTTTTACATGCGTGATTGAATAGATGCCACTAATGATCAGTCCGTTGTTGAAAGCAAATGCAAGAGAAGGAATATCTTCCTTGAGGTCGATCAATCGTTGCCGTTCATCCACCTCTGTGTATTCAAAGTTGGGAATGATAACTTGATGCGTGGTAAATCTGCGCGTCCACTCATAACCCCATGATACGTTTACGGACTGCACTCTTGCCCATTCACGCTGATCAGTAAACGAAGCATTAGCGCTTAAGATGCTGCGTGGATTGACCAGGCTATCGCGTTTCTTCAGGATCCAATCGGGAAGCACCAATCTTGGAATCGAAATGCTATGTGTAAAGTTTGCCTGTACGGTTTGAATGAAGTTTTCCCCGAATTCAATACCAAAGCGTGCATTGGTGCTGGTTTGAATTGCTTCACGATAAGCATTCCTGTTGAGCAATCTCACGTTTACACCGATACCGAAAAGTTGACCTGTGGTTAAATAATCGGAAATGTTTCGGCTCGATTCGAGGTCGACACTCATGGTGAGTTTTTCTGCCGGATAGAGTTTGATATCTGCATCGAGTAAGGGAACCGAATCATATCGTTCAACCAATTCAACGCCCACGTTTCGCCAGGCCCCTAGTTGAGTGAAAGTATTTGTTGTCTTAAAATAATTTCTTTGACGGAATAGTTCTCCCGGTTTCAAAGCGACCCTCCTGGCTAGAAATGGAAATTTAAAAATGGTGCTATTGTATTTGAAAGTGTAAGGGTCCAGTTTCCGCGTAAACTTCGTGCTATCGGTTTCTTCCAGTACATCAAGATCAGGATAGATGGTCACAGCTCCTACATAATACTTCCTTTGCCTTGTGGTATCACGTGCGATCCTTTGTTTGATCACCACATTGATCGTTGGGTTTTCCTGTTTCTTTCTTAATTGTTCAAGTAATATTGCCTGTGTAAAGGGATCAAGCAGGGGATTGATCAATCCTGCAACAACCGTGTCCACTTCGGCATAGATATCCTGTTCTTTGCTAATCTTATAGTACCCGTTATCCCTGAAAATACTGATCAGGCGGTCGAGCTCGTTTGAA
>CAVSJA010000005.1:0-130601 GCA_963728145.1 uncultured Chitinophagaceae bacterium
AAAATGTTTCCTAACAATTATGTTGTACAACCGTATTTGCAAGCGGGCATTGGTGTATCAAAGTACCAGGGATACTATGGCGCAATCGTTCCTGTAGGAGTGGGTCTGCAAGTAAATATCTTCGATGAAGCTTTTATAATGATCGATGCGCAATACCGCATGCCGGTAACCGAAACAACGAATTATCATTTTTATTTCGGAATAGGGTTGGCGGGAAATATTGGTAAGAAGAAAGCCGAATAAGCAATGGGCAATGGGCAATGGGCAATGGGCAATGGGCAATGGGCAATGGGCAATGGGCAATGGGCAATGGGCAATGGGCAATGGGCAATAGAGAAAATAACTAAGCAAGATATAAAAAATGAAACCCCGGAAGTTCCGGGGTTTTTATTTTTTTGAAGCATTAGAGCTTTCTTTGCCAATTGCCAATTGCCAATTGCCTATTGCTCGTCCTTCTTCTTCCCGAATAGTCTCTTAAATAATCCCTCTCTCTTCTTTTTCGTGTCGGGCTTTGTAGTATCGGGTTTCTCTTTTTTCTTAATGTCTTTTATTGCTTCCTGCAATACCTTTTGTTCTTCGAGAGACTGTTTCGATTCAACCGGGATATTTTGTGTATCGGGCCTGCTCAGGTAATCGTTTGCTGCAGCAGCTGCTTCTTCACCTTCCACGCCGGGTTCCGGCAGGCGGTCACCGATTGGAAATTCGAACATATCAATCTTCATATTTTCAGGCTGTACAAATGCAGACTGGCGATCGAGACCAAGCGTCTTATCCTGAAATACTTTTTGGTAAAAGTATTCCCAGATCGGACGTGCAGCCTGTCCACCATAACCAAGCCCTCCTTCAAGTCTTACAAAACGATCGTCGCAACCGATCCATACACCTGCCTGCAATTGGGGAGTAAAGCCCATGAACCATGCGTCGGAATTATCATTGGTTGTACCGGTCTTACCAGCCATTTCAGCTGCTCCAAGTCTTGCACGCAATCCTGCTGCGGTTCCGTAATCAACCACACCCTGCATCAGGCGGGTCATCGTATAGGCTGTTGTTTGGCTGATCACTTCCTTTCTTTCGGTATCGAATCTCGCTAATACATTTCCGTTCTTATCTTCAATGCGGGTGATATAAACAGGTTTGGTACTGAAACCACCTGTTGGGAACATGGAATAACCCCACATCATTTCGTATAGGGAAAGGTCGCAGGAACCAAGACTAATGGATGGATAAGGATCAACCTTTGTTGGAATATTTATCTGCTTGATAAAATCAGCAAAGCGCTGGGGTGTAGTTTGCTTAATGAGGTATGCTGCCACTTCATTCACTGACCAGGCCAATCCACTTGCCAAAGTACGGGTACCGGTACGACCGCTATTCTTCGCAGGCACACAAGCGTTACCAGGAAAACATTGTTGCACGGCTTCACATTCTGTTTCAGGAGTGAATCCATATTCTTCAATCGCCAATGCGTACAGGAATGGTTTGATCGCTGATCCCACCTGCCTCTTTGTACGCAGGTTCACGTGATCGTATTTGTAGTTCTTGAAGTCGATACCGCCTACCCATGCTTTCACCTGGCCTGTCATCGGATCCATCACCATAAAGGCTGTTTGCAGCATTTCTCTATGATACTTGATGGAATCAGCGGGAGTCATCAATGTGTCTTTTTCACGTTGAGGATTCCACGCAAATACCTTCATCTTTACTTTTTGTCTTGAAACTCTTCTTGATATCTGCTTCACTGACCCCTTCTTCCACCATATTCTTCCAACGATCGCTATTCTTCATCGCAGCATCCAATACGTTTTCATGTCCTTTCCAAACTTTATCATTTTTCAGACTTGCCTGGTTGCTTAAAACTCTTTGCAATACCGGCATATGCTTGGCCACCGCTTCTTCTGCATACAATTGCATGCGTGGGTTAATGGTGGTGAAGACTTTTAATCCATCTTCATAGATATCGTAGTTCTCACCATCAGCCTTTGTATTTTCTTTACACCATTTTCTTATGTCCTCACGCAATACGTCGAGGAAGTAAGGCGCAATACCATTATTCTCGTCGAGTTTTTTATAATTTGGTTTGATCGGTTGTACTATGAGTCGTTGATAATCGGCCTCAGTGAGATAGTTGTTCTTCACCATTTGCTTCATCACAACATTGCGACGATTAAATGACTCTTTATAATTCCTCACAGGATTGTATCTCGAATTTGCCTTCAACATGCCAATCAGCACGGCTGCTTCATCAACACTAAGGCGATCTGGTTCCTTCTGATAAAATGTACGCGAAGCATTTCGGATACCGAAAGTATTATCGGCGAAAGGAACGACATTGAGGTATAAAGCGATTATTTCCTGTTTAGTAAAATTGCGCTCAAGCTTTACCGCGATTATGCACTCTTTCAACTTCTCAATTACCCGTAGGATAAAGTTTTCTGAACCCTGACCAAGCATGTTCTTTGCAAGCTGTTGCGAAATGGTGCTTGCACCTCCGTCGCGACCAAGTTTTACGATGGCCCTGATCGAACCCCTTCCATCAATACCTGAATGGCCATAAAAGCGCTCGTCTTCTGTTGCCACCAGTGCGTTGACAACATTGGGAGAAATATCTTTATAACTTACGTAGCTGCGGTTTCCCTTTGCTTTGTAGTATTTACCCATCATGGTACCGTCATCCCCGTACACTTCAGTTGCGAGCATGATAGAGGGATTTTCCAACTGTGCCAGGGAAGGCATCCTGCCGAAAACACCCAGGTTAATCATTAAAAGGAGTAACACGAAGACTGCGAATGATATCGTGAAGATTCTCCAGAAGATGCGAACGGGACGTGACATAATTTATGGGAATTAGGTATTGGGAATTGGGAATTTATTGCGGATTTACATTGTACTAAAATCGTACCCGAAAATAAGAAGATCAACGGCTAGACAAAATCCATAGTACGGGCCCCGGTTTATTTAACTATTTCCAAACAACCCGCTGCTTCCGGCCTTGGGAATCACTGCCTTCGACGGGTAGGGGCTTAGAATTTGCCCGGAAACGCCTGCGCCAGAAACTCTTTATAATGGGGAATATCTTTGCTACTCTTTAACATTTCCAGGTTCTCCTCCGTGATCACAATAAACGAGAATTTGGCAGCCGGCAGCCAGGGAACGATCTCTGTCGCTGCAATTTTACCAGTTTTATCCAGGTAGGCCAGTGCCGCGCCTGAGTTCTCAAAAGGATTCATCAACACCAGCTGGAAATTGTCATCAATCGGCACCGATGTTATATTGATCGGCTTGTTATAATAATTCACTTTGTTGTACCGGTTAAACGCATTCTTTGCCTCATTGACGAACACCGGGTCAACCTTGTCCAGGAGTATCGCAACATAGTGCGGTGATTCCGGCTTGAATTGATAGGCAGGCTTTCCGGGAGCTACAGGAGTTTTTACCAATGGACTGTCTGTTTTGACAATTGGTGGCGGGACAACTGTATTCTTATCGGGCTGCTTTTGCGTTGTTACCTGTTGGTTAGGATTTGTTACCTGTTGATTAGGGTCTGTTACTTTCTGATCCACTTTTGCCAGGCTATCCTCAACGGGTCTTTCAATCTTTAGATTAGTCAGGTATTTCTCGATCTCCTTTCTTCTATTCAATACATCCAGCATTGTTTGCGCTTTAGGATGGATGTTTGATGCAGGATAAAGATTGATAATATTCTGTAACACTTTTTTCGCTGAATCATCCTGGTTCTGACGAATGAAATAAATAGTTTGGATATAGAGTAATTGCGGAGTCCAGTAATTCGAAGAATAAATGCTGTCAGCATTTTTCTTGGCCGCCATTGCTTCTTCAAAATTTCCTTCTATGAAAAGGTTGTAGATCTTATCATAGCTTTTGGTCATTTCATTCTTCGCATTAGTGGCCAGCGTACCTGAAGCCGGATTATTCACAAGCTGTTCTGAATTGGTACCTGCATATCTTTCTTTTAATTCAGCAGCGATCTCGCGTGCCTTATCCTTATTGCCTGTTTTAGTGTAACAATAATGGAGGATCTGTAATGCTTCTGGCCTGTTATTACTGTATTTGAACCGCTCCACGAAATCTGTCAGTACGACAATGGTTGAACCATAATCTTCCAATCCATCCATATATGCTTTTCCTAATTGGAATAAAGCATATTCAATAGAATCGTTTGAAGCCGCAAGCTGTGGTGCAGTCAATGGAATATTCTTCTTTAGACTTTCATAGTTGATCTCTCCATCTGTTGCACCGGGTTTTGTCACGCCTGAATTAACCCCCTGCTGTTGTTGGGCGGTCGCAGCTTGCTGCAATGCGGCGGCTCTTCGCCAGTTGTCAACGTTTGGACGATTGCCCCATTTCGCTTTGAAATTGGTAAATCCCTTTCCTTTGAGATCGGCATTATAGAAATACCATTCTCCCTTGGTATTACGATCGAAAATATCTACGGGACCTGCATTATCTTTTCCAATCATCAATGGGTTATTTATTGTCCCCGGATCTTCTTCAATCAATCCCTGATCTTTCCTTAGCTTCTTCACCATCTTTTTTATCACAGCGTCTCTTTCCTCTTCGCTCATTGAAGCTAATTTTTGAAGACTATCCTGGCGGGTGATGATGTCAATATTTTCTCCTATTCTGAATAGCGCTCTTTTCCTGTAATCAAATTCCTTCGGGTCAGCGACGCCTTCAGTGGTCAGGATGCTATCATAAAAACTTTTTGCGCTTCTATAGTCCTTGTCTTCAAAGGAGAGGTCTCCTAATTGCAGGTAAGTTCTTGTGCGTTGTTTTGGATCACTTAATTGGTTCATCGCTTTCGCGGATCTCAGCAACATCACTTTTGCTCCCGCCCTGTTATTTCTTTCCAATTCAATTTGCGCAGCGGTATAATAAATAATGTCACGATAGGTCATGTACCGGTCCTTCTTCGCCATCTTCAGCAATTCGTTAATACTTTCCTGGATGGCCGCTTCATTGCTTTTATTCTGGCGAATGGAATTCAAAAGCGCATACACTTCGAGGATCGGGTCAAGTGAATGCTTATGGGCTTTTTGATAATAAACCATTGCCTGATCAGACTTACCAGCAAGCTCATATAGTTGAGCGATCAGGTATTCCCAGCGAGCCTGTTCGGTTTTATTCGAGGAATTATCGAGTGATTTTGAAAGATATAAAGCTGCGCTATCGTACATGGATTGTTTATAAAACCAGTACGACTGCATTTCATATAGATCAGTTCTTAATCTTGCAGGAAAGAGAGGATCGTGCTTTAGTGTTTCAATTAATCCGGCCGCTTCAGGCAATTCATCTCTTTCAAGATATGTTCTGATTTGCCAGATAAATGATTCATTCCGGCTGGGGGGCCGGGTGAAAACTTTGGTGCTGAGATCTTTTTTCTCTTTTGTTGAAATGGAAAAAGCATTTCCTCCTGCAGCATTACTTCCAATCGGTTTATCATAGCCATCTTTTTCTTTTGGAGAGAAAGCATAGTTGATATACTGGAAGGTGAGGTAGGCTGAATCCAGTTCGTTCTTGAAGAAATATGCTTTGCCCAGGAGCATATACATATTATCGATCCAGCTATTTCTCAGGTCATGCAGGAGTATGCCGGCGTTGGCCCGGTAGATAACAGAATCCAGTTCAAGGCTATCGGCCATTGTTTTGGCCGGGCTATAATTGTAAAAGGGGAGAAGCTTTGTGAAATCATCCTTGTGAGCGTATTTGGCCTTCGCGATCACCTCGTTCAATCTTTCGTTCGCATTGAAATGCCAGTTGAACTTGGTCACACCGTTTTGCGTGAATCGTCGCAGAACAGTAAACTTTGTTGTCTCTGTTTTTTCAGACGCCAATTTTTTATTTTCGAATTTTTCGGGGTGCTTGAGGTTGATGGACAAAGAAGGGTTCTGCCCGTAAATTACAGGCATGCAGCAGATAAGAGCTATAATACTGGTAACCGTCCGAAGAAAAACCTTGTCCATTTGCGGCGCAAACTAGTTTCTTAATAACTGATTTTCAAGAAAATTATTATAAAAATAGCCTATAATTTTCACTAAGCTTTTTCAGGCGATAAAGGGTCTATCTTGTAACTTTAAACCGAGAAATTCCAGTATGGCCAAATTCGATGCCAATTCCACCCTGAAACGTTTACGTAACCGCTACCGCCTGGTAGTTATGAACGATGATACTTACGAGGAAGTTGTTACGTTTAAGTTGTCAAGGCTGAGTGTTTATATAGTTCTTAGCACCATTTTTGTTGTATTGACCGGGCTCACCGTTGCGCTCATCGTATTTACACCATTGAGGATGTATATTCCGGGTTATGGAGATATGAACGTAACAAGGGAGTTGAGAGATTTGAAAATAAAAACCGATTCGCTCGAGCAGGCGATGCAGCATAAGGACCAGTACCTGTTGAATCTAAAGAATGTTTTACAAGGGAACACGAGTTTGAAGATAGATACAACGGCCCTGGAAATCCCGAAAGCGGAAAGTATAAAAGACTAAATCCAGATACTATTAAATCCAGATACTATGTTCAATCCAAAAACCAAATCCGAAAGTTTCGGCGAAACCTCTTCATCCGGTGGCGCAAGCCTTATTGCCTCCGGCACTACCTTAAAAGGAGATATTACCAGTAACGGTGATATCAGAATTGACGGAATCTTACAGGGAAATATTTACTGCAATGCCAAAGTGGTCATTGGAGCCAATGGTGTTGTTGAAGGTGACGTAAATGGCCAGCAGGCCGACGTCATGGGTAAAATTACCGGTACGGTGAAAGTCAAGGACATTTTGCTATTGAAAGGCAATAGCCAGGTCAGCGGAAATATTCACGCCGGAAAACTGCAAATCGAACCAACTGCCAGCTTCAATGGACAGTGTCACATGACTATTCCACAGGCAAACGGCCAGGAGAAGAGGATGGATAAGTTGATTAAAGATGAAGCAGCTTAAATCAATTGGCAATAAGCAATAGGCAATAGGCAAAATGGACCGTGAGTTCGCTTTGCCCATTGCTTATTGCCAATTGCCTATTGTTTTATATTTGCTGCATGAAACCCGCATTTCGTGCATTTCGTCCAGTTCTCATTGTATTCATTCTCTTTAATGCGTTTTTTCTTTTCGGAAAGTCGATTCTCGACAAATGGTCTGCTGACCAGAATGTGTTGATTCTAGGCAACCTGATTCTTTTTATTGCAACGGCAGTTTCTTATTACTTCTATGCGAAAAGTTTTCAGAATAACAATGCGCATGCATTTGTTAGGATGATCACTGCGGGAATGTTCGTTAAGCTATTGATCTGCCTCGGCGTTTCTTTTATTTATATCATGTTTGCGGGTAAGGATGTCAATCTTGGCGGAGTCATTGGTTGTATGGTAATTTATATGATCTACACAGCAATTGAAGTTTCTGCTTTAATGAAGCTAAGTAAGACAAACAAAAATGCCTAAGCGCGAAGCTCCGTTAGAATATCTTCAACGTTTTGTACCCCGGGCCGCAGTACCACACGTGTTGGCCTATCTCAATCGCTATCATGTGCATCTTACCATTACCCGTGAACGAAAATCAGTTCTCGGCGATTATCGTCATGCTACCGGTTACCAGAATCATCGCATCAGCGTAAATGGTACTTTGAATCAATTTGCTTTCCTGATTACGTTGATCCATGAGTTGGCACATCTCGTCACATTTCATGAACATGGAAACCAGGTACAGGCGCATGGAAGGGAATGGAAGAGTTTCTATGGATTGATGTTGAAAGATTTTATTGCACTGAATATTTTCCCCGATGATATACGTCTCTCACTCGAACGTTCAATGCACGATCTTCCCGCCAGCAGTTGCGCCGATGATGCACTCACCCGCGTTTTAAAGAATTATGATGTTCGATCAAATGGTCTTGTTCATGTTGAGCAGATCGCTGAAGGAAAATTATTTGCACTTGAAGAAGGCCAGATCTTCAAGAAAGGAAAAAAACTTCGTAAGCGGTTTCAGTGTACGGAGGTGAAAACTGGGAGGATTTATCTTTTAGCCCCGTGTATGAGGTTAAAGCGGTTTGATTACTACGGAGAAATATGAGAATTCTTCTGTATTTTCTCTGCGTCCTCTGCGCTACTTTGCGGCCTCTGCGTCCAAAAAAATCTCGCCATTAGTGACTTTGAAAATACATAGTGACCAATGTGCAAGATTTTTAGGACGCAGAGGCCGAGTCACTTTCGTGAGGACGCAGAGGACACAGAGAAATCATGACATTGAAGGGAACCGAATTATTAGTCGAAATGACAAATCCGCGCTAATCTATAACTTTAGATCATGACCGCTTTCAACATCAGAAAAATTCAACCTTCAGATAATACAACTCTCGCAACAATCGTCCGCAACACCCTCGCCGAATTCGGCGCCAATCATCCGAATACTGTTTACTACGATCCCACAACAGATCATCTCTACGAACTCTTCCAAAAACCAGGCGCTATTTATTATGTAGCCGAAAATGAAGAAGGCATTGCCGGCGGTGCAGGGATCTATCCATCCGATGGATTGCCTGCTGATACCTGCGAACTGGTAAAAATGTATTTACTTCCTTCCGTTAGAGGAAAGGGCCTGGGAAAATCATTAATCGAAAAGGTATTGGCCTTTGCAAAGGATGCCGGATATAAAAAAGTCTACATTGAAACAATGCCTGAGCTTCGAAAAGCAATGAGTGTTTATGAAAAGTTTGGGTTTAAATATTTAGATGGGCCGATGGGAAATACGGGGCATACGGGATGTAGTGTTTGGATGTTGATGGAGATGAGGGTGTGAAAGATTCACCTTCACCATTAAATTTGAATTGGACAATTGCTAATATCTTCTTGTTGGTAGGTATATTTTTGATACTCAATAATATTCGAAAATGAACTATTTGAGCGACAAAATCCCAAACCTAGAAATAAGGACTTATCGTGGCGAGAACTATGAGATTAAAAGTATTGAGGGTAAAATTAAGTTGGATGTTTGGGTTGGATATCAAAGCAGACAAGGAGCATATGGCTCTATTGACAACGGAGAACAATCAGACGGAACTGTCAAACTGAATATTGGCGGCGACATGGCTCTGGACAACCCCGAAGTCACACAAGAACATGTCAATGCTTATAATTATTTAACACAACACAAAGAAACAATTAGAGACTCAATTCTTGCTTCACTTTTAGCTCAATACAAGGATTTACAAGAGCAATATGGGTATGATGCAGAAGATGCAGTTTACAGTATGCCAGACGTTGACAATGTGTCTCAATTCAAAACCCTTATCGGACTATCCACAGTGCATATATTAAATGTAAGCAAAGATGAGATAGCGTATGTTGGCTATGAATTTGGGTGTACATGGGACGACGAACATGGTCTCGGCATCATGACACATAAAGACAGAGTTATTGAAATTGGCGGAGCTGATTCTTCTTTCTTGACATGGGTTGCAGAAAAAGATTTAAATCCGAGATAACGAAGGAGAAATGTGACCACTCGCTGTTTTCTCCTGCACTCACTTACAAGTATGCACTCATCGACAAATTGCTATGAGTTCCATCCCGAAGCCTTGGGACGCGCCGAACGGATCATGGATCAGCTATGGAATATAAGTTCGACTTTCTATATTTGCCCAGTTGGCTGGCTATGCCCTATCCTTAGGGGCATGCAAAATCAGCCTGATTTCTATTTAAAGAGCTTATGAGACTGACTCTAATAATTTTTACTGTACTTGGACTTTTCTTTTCATGCAACAGTAATGACACAAATAAAGTTTCAATTGACAGCACTGCGAAAAAACTACAGCGAAAATTTCTTATTGAAGAACTAAAACGAATTCAAACAGTCTTTGCATCTAAAGACAAAGAAAAAATTGCAGACATTTTTCAGTTCCCTCTTTCCGACACAACTGTTGGCATTCACATTGACGACAGCACATTTAATTCATTATTCAAAAAAAACGGCGACAAAACGACTAGAGAAATGTTCCTTCGTTTTTTTCCGCAGATTTCAGAGAGTCTTAAGATTGGCGAAATAAACCAGCTCTTTGAAAATATTAAGCTTGACAGCCTGGAACTAAAAGACACTTTAAAATATGATGCTTATATCAAGACCGAACCATGTTACGATTTCTACGAAATCGCAGTTGAGCAAGACTTTCTAACACTCTCAACTGGTATGGCTGTCAACGATTATTAAAGTTCTTCTCCTGCGCCCGAAGACGATGTGCCGGAAAACTCAAGCGAATTTTGTGAAACTATTCTTTGGTGGGTTTTCAGGTTTGACGGTAAGAAGTTGCATCTTGAGAAAATTCATGGGGCAGGGTGACGGCTACAAGCGTCTAACGGCGGTACAAAGTCAAGCCCATTGCCGTTAGCGGTTTTTTGAAATAAAATGGAAATTAGAGATAGAGACTGTCGCGGCAAAATAGTTGACTTAAGTATCATACATCTGGTGTACTATCTTTACTCCGCAACAGGTTGGGCTGAAGGATTACGACCGGCCGACTGACTTCGGTCGGGCAGAAAGTACTGCTACATCGCAAAGACTTGGCCGTTAACTGTAACTTTCAATGAAAAAACTTTTAATTGTATTAATTGTTATTGCGGGACTTTTCTTTGTTTACAAATATTGGACAAGCGACCGTAATGAACGTCGACTTAGAAATAAGTTGAATAACTGTCTTGATAGTAAATTAAAGACACTTGAGTCTTCGGCAACTTATCAAACTGCATTCAAGGCTGCTAACGATTTCTATCAGACACAGAAGGATACTTTACAACCATTTGCTGAAATCAAAGTCCCTGTAGAACGAGTTTTTGACAAATACGTATTTTTTAGTCGTGACTCATCTATGTGCATCCTGATGCTTTTAGAAAAATACCCGGAAGACTTTCACAGTGGCTATCTGCGCATACTTCAAGGTGACTTGCAAGGTCAATGGAAATTCTCAGTAGGAATGCACATGTCCTTTCCAAATGAAGACATTAAATCACTTTTCCCTGAAGAGTTCGACGCCGGTGTTAGACATTATACTTTTGATATGCTTTCAAAAAGAGGAAGAATCGCAGTTATTAATCACGGTGACAATACGAAAGGTTGCAATTTTGATGAAGACTGGTGGTTTGAAAACAATTAAAGTGTGCCGCTAACAACTAATTCAACCTATAAAATGAAGAGTATGCGACTAAAAAACTATTGCCTCTCCATTCTTTTACTAACGGTGTTCTCTCTCCCTTCTTTCGCCACCTGGTCAATCATCGTCGTCGACCCTAAAACAAAAATGATAGGAATAGCGGGAGCCTCCTGTACACCCAGCGTTTATGGCATTGGAGCTATCATGCCTGGCAAAGGCGCGATTGTTGTTCAGGCCAATGGTAATGCCTTTGCAAAATTGCAAGGGTTCAGAATGATCATGGATGGCGCAACCGCTTCGGCTATACTCGAAAAACTCCGTAGTCCGGAGTTCGATCCTGAACATCAACAATACGCTATCATCAGCATGGATGATCCAAGCCATCCCTTAACCTACACTGGTACAAAAACTATTTCATATGCAAGCACATTGACAGGAAATGGGATAACGGTGCAAGGTAATATGTTGACCAATCCGGATGAAGTACAAAAGATTTTCGATGCGGTATTGAAAGCGCAGAAGGATTCGCTGCCTCTACAGGATATCCTGATGATTGCATTGGAAGCCGGTTCAAATGCAGGCGGCGACAAACGCTGCGGCGAACGAAAAGCAGCAAGCGCTTTTCTAACCGTTTCCAAACCCGAGGATATTGATAAGCACTGGCTCAACCTGGTTGTTTTGGGTGATGATGGCCGTACTCATGCTGTTGAGGCGCTACGTAAAAAATTTGATGATTGGAAAGTCAAAGAGAAAACTGATGGCAATACTCCAATCGCAAACAACAAAAACAAATGGGAGTACATTCTACCTAACACAATAAAAAAGATATCTAAATAGCCATACTGAACTCTAAACACTTAATTACAAAGAAAGATAGGATCTCTCTCAAATAAAGAAATAACTCAATAATCCTTTTACATTGGTTATATTCATATAATGAGATTATATATTACAATCTCTCTTGTTCTTTTAATTAATGTTTGTTTTGGACAAATAACGAATCTGAGATCAGGAGTATGGAATGACCCCACCGTTTGGAGCAACAACAGCATTCCAACAAATGCAACGCATATTATTTTAAGCTACGATATCCAGGTAAACATAAATGCTGCCTGCAAATCTTTAAACACAAACGGGCACCAGGTTACAGTTAATGCTGGCATGAACCTGTTTATATCGGGAGTTGCTGCACCGGTTGCTGGCTTTACATATACCGGTTCTTCTGTAGTTCCCACCACCCTCTCATTTACGAATACGTCTACCTTTGCAACAAGTTATTTGTGGGATTTTGGTGACCCTGCAAGCGGGGCCAATAATACTTCAACTGCTGTTAATCCAACACATTTCTATCAAACTCTTGCCCCTTACCTGACAAACACTATTGTAAAATTGACGGCCACTGGACCCGGAGGCACAGCTATGGATTCCGCCTATATAGGCCTGTCCTGCGTGCCGCAAATTGTGGAAGTAGGCCCTACCATTGATACCCCAACAACCTGGGATCAATGTCATATTTATCACTGCAGAAGTTTTGTCTCAGTAAATTCAACCCTTACGATTGAAGGCGCAACCGTAACTTTTGATTTGCAGAAAGGAATGATAGTTGGTACTAATGGAAAAATTATCTCTCGAAATGCAGTTTTTACTTCTTCTGCAGCTTCCAAGCAATATGGCGATTGGGCCTTCATTTCTTTGGGTACCAGTTCCGGCAACAGTATTACTGGTGGTGCGATACAATATGCCGGCTATGCGTCGCTTAATCAGGAACGGGCATTAAACATGGGTTCAGGAGCAAATAACACTGTAAGCAATGTAATTTTTGAATATAACGCAGGTACGCTTAACCAGCTTACTGCCACATTAGATATGTCCAGGTGTCCAACGAGTTCCGTTGCAACTGGCAACTTGTTTTTTTCCAACCACGGGCACCCGGTTCTTATAGGTATAGCCACTAACTTTGATAACAGCAATGAATTCAGTTTCAATCAAAACAATGCTATTTATGTTGATTGTGTGCATATTGACCAGGCTCCTGCCATTACCTGGTCCAATAAACGGGTGCCTTATGTACTGGGTGGCTGGAGCAGTAACTCCTGGTCATTTGATCCCGGAAAGATTTTAATCCTGGGCGACAGCGTTGTGATAAAATTTGCCCGTTACACAACACCCGGGTTTTCGATTTTCATACCCAATGGCACTTCTCAAATTCAAAACTATAATGGATTGGGAGTGGTATTTACTACTTATACTGATGACAGTTTTTTAGGAGACTCCAATGGAGATGGTAATTCCACGGTAGGAACTCCGGGTTATTGGGAAGGAATTCAAACAACGGGACCTATATGGTATAGCTGGCCGAATATGTTCTTTGCAGCGCATTGATCTTTTTTGGGGCATTCATATTTTGAAATGCAATTTCCATATCCACTTCGGAGAATTTGAAAAAAATAGCACGAACGCATTCTTCTGGAATTAATTCTTTACAAAATCCGAAATTGCGGGCGATAGCTTATACATTCGTGGTAACTGCAAGCCGATAGCGAAGATTACAACCATTATATCTTCAGGTGACGAACCTTAAACAAAATCAAAACTAACAATATGAACAACTCAAACGATTCTGCTACCATACTCGTAGCTGGTGCCACAGGTTATTTGGGCAGTGAAATTTGCCGTCAATTAATTTCTAAAAATAAAAATGTGAGAGGACTGGTGCGTACAACGTCAGATCCTAATAAAGTAGCTCATTTAAAGGAGCTGGGTGTTGAAATCGTTGAAGGAGATTTGAAAAATAAAAGTTCTTTGGAGACTGCATTGCAAGGGGTATCGGCAGTTATTTCAACAGTGTCTTCTACTTTGTCAAGGCAGGAAGGTGATTCCATTCAAACTGTAGATGATGAAGGGCAAACTAATCTTGTTGATGCTGCTATAAACGCAGGCGTTAAGCATTTTATATATGTTTCGTTTTGTGAAATTGGTGAATGTCCACTACAATCCGCTAAACGAAAGGTGGAAAAACGACTTGTTGAAAGTGGTATGAATTATACCATTTTACAACCAACCTATTTTATGGAAGTTTGGCTAAGTCCAATGTTGGGGTTTGATTATCCTAATGCCAAAGCCACCATTTTTGGCGAAGGAAAGAAAAAGATTTCCTGGATAGCAATAAAAGATGTGGCATCATTTGCTGTAGCCTCTGTAGACAATCCTGCAGCTAAGGATCGTAAAATTGAATTGGGTGGACCTGAAGCATTAAGTCCACTTGACGTAGTTAATATTTTTGAGACAACACAAGGAAGAAAATTTGATCTTCAATTTGTGCCGGAAGAAGCGCTAAAAGCACAAAGAGAAGCAGCGCAGGATCCATTGAGCGCATCATTTGCTACATTGACATTGGGAGTGACGAATGGAAGTGAAATTAATATGAAAAGCACCCTTAATGATTTTCCGATTCGACTGACATCTGTGAATGAATATGCGACTGCTGATCATGCCGCGGAATTAGTTTAACCTCATTTGAAATACTATTAACTTACTGGGCCGGCGGCGGGTGATAAACTTAGCTGCCGGCCCAATTAGTATCTTTAATTCAACCAATAAAGTAAAGAGTATGCGACTAAAGAATCTTTGTTTCTCTATTCTTTTACTCAAACAAAATAGCCTATAAATGACAACAAAGAAAAAAATCAAAAGAGTTCTCTACTCGCTGCTTATTGCCATTTTGCTGTTCATTATAAGTATAGCAACGATAATTTTATACCCACAACCCCTGTTCTCTAATAAAATAGCGTACAAACAATTCAAAGTCTATTCAAACGAAAAGATTGGCGATGAAATCAAACCGATTTTGGACAGTGCAATTTCACTTGTTGAAAAATCGGAATTATATGACTCAACTTATAAACTGGATATTTTTTTCGCCTACAATACTTTTTTCAACAAGGTAGATGACAAAGTGTTTGGTGTGGGATCTAGCGCAAGGGCGATCGACAACAATTTAGTTTTTAAAGTGAAAGTTGATATAAACAAGAATCTCGTTTATGCTACGTTTCACAAGCCTTGTGAACCTGGTTTTGCTTATTTAATAGCTCATGAAATGATCCATTGTCTTCAAACGCATAAGTATGGAATTCTTAAATTTAATCCGTTCAGACATCCGGAAATGTGGAAGCTGGACGGTTATCCGGAATACGTTGCATGGCTAAAGTCTTCTGATCCAAATTACAGCCTAAAGAAGGATATAAAAAGATTCATCGAACTTAAAAGTAAGCAAACAGACATATGGATTTCAGTGGAAGAGGGAGGCTGCGAAACGCCAGACTATTATTACAAAGGAAGGTTAATGACTGAATACCTGATTAGCGTTAGACAATTGACATACGACCAGATCCTGAAGGATAAACGTTCGGAAGAAGAAATCTATGAAGAGATGGTAGGATGGGCGAACAAGTTGTAAAATCAATTGCTGGTCAGTTTGCTGAGTATCTCATTAATGTAAAGTTTTGCGCCAGCTAAAGCAAAAGATTTCAAAAATTCCTTTGCATAAGGAGAAACCCAAATATCACCATTGCCAAGTGGATAGGGAGCACTTAGCATGTCACTATTCGCCATAAGTACAAAAGATAATTTTTTTTCAGGTACTCTTATAATCAGAGATGACATACCTATCCAATATCCATAGTGCCATGTTATTTTTATTCCTTCTCTTTGCTGAATAAACCAACCTAATCCATACGGAAGGGTCTTTCCATCATTGGAAATCATAGGTGAGAATACTTTTGCTTTTAAATCGTCTGTCAATAATACATCTCCATCGAAAGCTGCTGCAAATTTTAGCATATCGTCTATATTGGAAATCAAACCTGCTGCTGTACTGAATCCTTTCGGGTAGTCAACGGTTTGGGTACTATTTGAACCATATCCCTGGGCGGTATTCTGGTTTAACCTTATCGTATCAATCCCATCAAGTGCGGCTAACCGCATATCACTGGGGGCTGTATTGTGTAAACCGATAGGCCGGATTATTCTTTCAGCTGCCAATTGATGAAAAGTTCCACCCGTAGCAGATTGTATCACGGTTGACAGCAAAGCGTATCTGTCACCATTATACTTATAATGACTGCCTGGTATACCTTCAGAGGTATGGGTCAATAAGTGTATTACACGGACAGTGCCATTTTCTGTCAAATTGATTCCATAATTGGCAACCGGAGCATTAAGGTCAATTTTATTTTCAGCTACGAGTTGTATAATAACAGTTGAAGCAAATGTTTTGGTAAGAGAAGCAAGATGAAATATTGTGGCGTTTGTAACTGGCTTTTGTTGTGCAGTATTTTCATAACCGTAGCCTTTGATCCAAATTACCTGTCCTTCCCTTACAATACCAGCTACCATACCGGGAATGTTGGACTGTTTTCGCAGGTTATCCAATCTTGTTTCGAAATCTGCAATGTTGACAGCGGAAACCGGGTCGGGTAGGGATTGCTTTTTGCATGTTATAAATCCTGTGAATACTACCAGGATGGCCGTTGCGATTAATACATTCTTTGAATAATAAATTGGTAGCATAAAAAATGAACGTCGGAGTAGATTTTACAGGTAAAAGCTAATCTTATTAAACCGGATAAAGTGATTATCCCGCGCAAATTGGCAACTTTAACAGATAGGCGAGGAGGATTGGAAAGTTATTTCAATGAGATTCATTGTGCTAAACAGTTTGGTCGCTGCATCTGGTGACTTCAAGCCCGCCTGCCGGGACGTTTGAATCTGGCCCCGCGAACTAAGGCATTATTTTACAATTCTGCCTTGAGCCATGCGGCAATTTCTTTTAAAACATCAGTAGATATTGTTTCTTCTAAAGCACCATATTCCTGAACGGTACAGGTTTTGCATTTCTGAAATAAATGGTTCAACCCCTCATATTCTTTGATTCGGTAACTTTTAGACTTACTTTTCTTTAAGGCAGCCTCAATGCCTGCTAAATTTGATTTTGCAAAGATCTGGGCATCTTTACTCCCATTTATAGCCAGGACCTTACAAGTAAGTTTTTCAATAAATTGTTGCGGTTCATAATTCAAAAAGTATTGAAACCAGGGCGAACCCATTGCTTCCACAATTTTGTCAATAAATAATGACTTGTTATCGTCGTTAATAATACCGGTAGTAGCAATAACTATATTTTTTGGTGTTTTTTGAAGCCAGCTTTCTACCTCAGCTGTTGCTTTGATTTTAAGCGCTTCCTTGTCAGGGCTATTTTTAATTAAATGAAGGATGGCAGAAAATAAATCCATGTAACTGCTAACATACTCCTTCGACAATCCCCTTGAAGTATAAAAGGCTTCATTTTGTTCTATCAAAACTTCAGTTCCGTTTTTACCCGGCGCTGCTAATAATACGATGGCAGAAATGTCTTTCCTTTTTGCTGCTAATATGGGAGCAATCATGCCACCTTCACTATGTCCTATCAAACCCAGCCTTTTTTTATCAATTTCTTTTCTACTCATTAAATAATCCAGGCCGCTATTAACGTCATTAGCGAAATCAAGTGTACTTGATGAGGTCACATCTCCGGTAGTTTGTCCTACGCCTCTGTCATCCACTCTAAGCACTGCAAAACCATTTTTTGTCAGGTGATCTGCTATCACTGCAAATGGTTTATGACCTGAAATTTCTTCATCCCTGTTCTGTTGTCCACTGCCTGTTATTAATACAACAGCAGGGAAAGGCCCTTCTCCAAAAGGCATGGTAATGGTGGCTCCGTATTGTATAGAGCCATTGTTATTGCTATAAATAACATCTTCACTTTTATAAGAAAATGGTGGCAAAGGTGTTTGAGGTTTATGTATAACGGGCAGCTTTTCTATCTTATTAAGTTGTAAAGCAGTAGTAATACCTTGTTTCCAATTACCAGTAATCGTAGTTTCATTTGTAAGTTTACCGGAATAGCTTCCCTGAAACTCTTTTACGTTAATTGTCAAACTATCGTCCTTGACTATAACATCATTGGTCACTATTCCCGTAATTCCCTGGTCAAGTAAATCCATAGTTGCAGTAAAGTTTTTGCTTTCATCTTGTTTTAAAGTAAAAACTACTCTTAGATCCATCCCTATATTTACTTTTCCTTGCCAAATTCCTACAAAAGCATTTTGACTGAATGCAGAAACGGTTGTCATGGCAAAAACCATAAACAGAATATTCTTTTTCATATAAATAGGTTTAAGATTGAAAAATTATTTTTTGCTTTTAAATAACCGGTAAGAATAAATGCCTGGGATTAAAACTATTAGAACGAGAGTGGCTTATAAAGACTGGTTTTAACGCTGCTTCGGGCAAAAACCAGCAAATCAGCGCAAGCACTATTCCACCTAAAAACCAAAGCTTTCCCGCCAGGTGATGCGTTTGACGCCAATTATTTTTATCATTTAGTGTCCAGGGCAATCTGATGCCCACAAAAAAATTTGGCTTAATATTATTCATGTAGTTTCCAAGCACGGCTATGAGTAATCCAAAAAATATGAAGCTGACTTTTTTTGATATTTCCCAGGAATGCAAGGAACTAAGTATGAAGAAATAATTAAGCAAAACAAGAAAGACTGTAACTGATAACCCCATTCTATTAAAACCGGAAGCGGGTGTGTCATTTTTCACCTTTGGATCAATCTTCTTTAGGTTTCTCATTAAAAGATACAGCCCTGCAGCAGTAATTGAAACCACGATAGTGGCAATGAGCAATGTTTGCTTGCTTTGCTCTTTAATTACAAGTTCATCAAAATTGAACCGTATTATTATTGTTTCTGGCACCGAACTCCAAACTGAAAACAAATAGGCTATAGGCGATAAAGCAAACAGCAGGATTAGTACATTTAAGATCTTCTGTCTTCTTTTCATATAAATTATTTCTTCTTGTTCTTTAATTGGAGTACCCATTGGATTAATTCATCGACAACAGTTGTATTTAACGAATAGTAAATAAACTGACCTTGTTTTACAGCTTCTACAAGACCCGCTTGTTTAAGCAGATCTAAATGATGGGAAATGCTGGGCTTGGTGATTTGAAAGTGGTCTGCTATTTCTCCAGCCGTCAAATCTCCTTTTTTAAGGAGTTCGATTATTTCCCTTCTGGTTGGGTCATTCAATGCTTTAAAAATGGTATTCATAAAGTAATTAGATAGTTACCTAATTATATATTTAGACAAATATCTAAATACTAATTCAAATTTCCAAACTTTTTATGAAAATATTTTTGAGACAATCTTTTAAGCCTGAAAACCGGAGTAAGTCCAAGGTTTGAATATAAACTCTGTATTATATCTTTACTCAGTCCCGCCAAACGCGGGAGCAGATAGGCCTGCTACTCATTCGCGCGGCGTCCGTGGCTTGCGCCAAACGCGTGCGCTAAAGCTTTGGCGCACGCGGTCAGCGCCGGCGCAAGGTAGTGTAAGCATTAAAGATGAAGCCCGAAGCAAGCCGGGTAGGACCTTATGCCCTGATGGTCAGATTGACAGCAAACAAACCATCTTCCAATACATTTTATCGGACTTATAACAGGCAAAATATGGCAACTAAAAAATGGACGATTAAAAGGATTCTAAAAACCATTTGGATAGTGTGCGGGTTAAGTTTTGCAGCATGGTTCATTTACTCTTTTCAATCTAAAGGAGTTGACGAAAGGTTTTTTCAGGATAGTGATTTGGTAAAAGTGGAGCAATCCAGCGACTATTATTCATTTACCCCAACCAACGAGTTTAAGGATGTTTTAATTTTTTATCCAGGCGGAATGGTGGATCCCAGGGCCTATGTTCCGCTTTGCAGAAGAATAGCAGATAATGACATAAAAGTGTACCTGATTAAAATGCCCTGGCGACTTGCTATTAAAGGTTATAACAAACCAAAAGAGCTGAACTTGTTTGCCGATACGAGTAAAACTTATATTCTTTCGGGACATTCTCAGGGAGCAAGAATGGCCGGACAATTTGTATATGAAAACCCATCATTGATCGGGAAATTAATACTTATAGGAAGTACTCATCCCCGTGACATCTCACTTTCTGACAGTAAAATACCCATTTTGAAAATTTACGGGTCAAAAGATGGTGTTGCTGACGAAAAATCAATAATGGAAAACAAAACAAAACTACCTGAAACCGCAAAATTTGTACGAATAAATGGAGCGAATCATTCGCAATTCGGTTATTATGGATCTCAACTAGGCGACGGCAGAGCAGAAATTAGCAGAGAACAACAACAAACCGAAACGGTGAGAAACATAATAGAGTTTATCAACCAACAATGAGTCCATTAAACAAGGAGAAATTAGTAGCATTAATATTTTTTGCGTTGACAATTATATTCATAATTGTATCAATGACCAATCAGGCATTCTTTGACTGGGTATTTGACAGGCACCACAACCAATGGAGCTGGTACATACGGCCCATATTTTTATTACCATTTTGCGTTTTTGCCTATAAACACAGTTGGGCCGGAATTTCAATAACAATATTTGCTCTTTTTACAAGCATGTTTTGGTTTAGTAAACCCGACACCGTAAGTGACGGCGTCAGGACATTCCTTCAGTTTGAGAAGGACTGGTTATATGGTGTTTGGGATTATAAAAAAATAATGCTTACAACTGCGATTCCCGTATCATTCATCGCCCTGGGGCTTGCATTTTGGAAACGGAGTTTTTTGATGGGACTTGGGGTAATCGTTTTAATGGCCACGGGAAAAATAGTCTGGAGCATCCAAAGCGCCGGCGAATCAGGTAAATCCATTATTGTTCCTGCAATACTTGGATTAATAATTTGCTGCGGACTAATATTTTTTGGGTTCAAGCGACTTGAAAGTAAGAAAACAACGAAGCGCTAGTGGATTGGACAGCATTTTATAAAACAATCGGGCTTTGCTCAATTTCCATTCTTATTGAAGCTATTTCAGCTACAAAAAAGGGAAGGCAATGGTTTGATCAGTTAAAGAGACCGAAATATTCATTTCCCTTAAGTGTTTGGTATTTCGTAGGAGCAGTTTACTATATTATTTTCGGAATTATCGCTTATCGACAATTTTCGAATAATTCAACTATTTTTTCTACTTCGATCATTTTATTGACGCTTGTAATGATACTGAACGGCCTCGGTAATTTTATTATATTTAAATTCCATTCATTGAAATGGTTTTACCTGGTAATCTATCCATTCGGGCTTTTGTTATTGGGTTTAATTCTTGTTCTGGAACCTGTCGACAAGTTATCTGCTGCGCTGGCTTCAGTTTATTTTCTGTGGCTTATCTATGATCTCTATTACGGTTACAATATGTGGAAGCTTAACCAATAGAGCCGCACCAATAATGGTTTTCTGCTGCGTTGGTTAAAGAATATATTCTCAAGACTCTGTTCCTTGAACAGCTGTGGTGCCGCTGAACGAGGAATTTCAGATAGCGCATATAATATTTACTGAATTAACTTTACTCACTCCAACCTAAGCCCCTAAATAAACTAAACCTCATTTTAACTTGGGACTTCTTGCAAAATACTTCTTACTCACCTATGTCGTGTCCTGGGCCTGTTTCATTAGTGTTGTGCTACTTTCTCAAGGAACACAGGCAGCCTCGTCAGGATTAGGTGTACTTCAACAAGTATTGTTATTTCTGGGAACAATTGCTCCATCACTGGTAGCATTGTGGCTTACAACACGAACAGGCATTCCTGGACAAACACAAAATCTGCTTGATAAGATTGCCCGGTGGAAGGTGAATATAAAATGGTATTTGTTTGCCGCCGGGTTTTTGGTAATCATAAAAATCCTGGTGGCGTTTTCATATAAAATTATAACCGGGATATGGCCGCAGTTTGGACAGGAATCATGGTATATTATGATTGTTGCAGTAATATTTTCAACTCCGGTACAAGCAGGGGAAGAAATTGGTTGGCGCGGATTTGCACTTCCACGCATGTCGGAAAGATTAGGACTTCCTGTTTCCACACTACTACTCGGAGTTTTGTGGGCGAGCTGGCATTTACCCCTTTTCTTTGTTTATGAGGCAGAAAAGTTCGGGCAGTCCTTCCCTTTGTACTTATTGCAAGTGACCGGCCTTTCGGTCGTAATGGGTTGGCTCTACTGGCGTACGCAGGGAAGCCTGCTGCTTGTCATGTTAATGCATGCTGCAGTTAATAATACTAAAAACATTGTTCCATCAGTAAATCCCGGTGTAACTAATACTTATGTAGTTAGTCATTTACTGGTTGCCTGGTTAACAATTGGTTTTCTTTGGGTTTTTGCAGTATACTGTCTCATTCGAATGCGGTCTGTCAAACTATTGGAATAACAAGATAGTTTGATACTGATTGAGCTAATAATCGTACGGTAACTTTAATAAGAAGTCCGACTTACTTTCAACACTTAAAACAACAGAACAAGAATTATTAGGTGAATGGAAAAAGTACATTCAAGAATTATAATCGCGTTATCCATTTGAAGATGCACATGAATTGATGGAAGAGAATTATGAATCCAAAATTAATTGAGTATGAGTTTTTTAATTCCTGAAGAACTGGAAACAGAACGCTTAACCTTAAGAATGTTTCGACTGGATGATTTGTCCGATATTCATGAATATTATTCTGATCGCTGAGTGCACCAAATACACAAGCAGAAGACCACTTGAATTAAACGAAAGCTGGCAAAAAATGGCAGCGTTGGTTGGACATTGGCGATTGTATAATTATGGTTCTTATGCAATCGAGGAAAAAAATTTAAAACGTGTGATTGGCCTCGCCGGGTTAGATTATCCCATTGATTGGCCAGAACCAGAAATTCAATGGGCACTGGTTCGAAAATTTTGGGGTAAGGGCTATGCAAGCGAAGCGACAAGGGCAGTAAAGAAAATGACAGATAAATTCCTTCCCGATTTATCGCTTATTAGTCTTATTCATCCAGAAAATCGCAATTCCATTAATCTTGCCAAATCACTGGGCGCGGTATTTGAAAAAGAGTATTATTTCAGAGACGATACATGGCATATTTACCGGCATATTAAAATGTAATCTCATAGTAAGTACATTTTCACTCATTTCTTTTCACAAGTATCGGGTCAAGCTTACCGTTAACTCCTGCATGCTTTACCAGTTTTCTGTTTTAAGTAACTTTATTGGAAAATATACCATGCCAGTATACGTAGTAAATGCATACGACATTAATGACTTTGAAACATTCAAGAACTATCCACCACGAGTTGCACCATTGCTTTTGAAATACGGCGCGAAAATACTAGCGATGGACACAGAACCAGAAGCATTAGAAGGAAAACCTAAAACGATGAATGCAATCGTAGAATTTCCCTCAGCGGAGTCTGCCCGCAAGTTTTACAACGATCCCGAATATCAATCTTTCATTCATTTACGACACACTTCTACCTCGAATTGTACGATGATAATAGTTAAGCAATTTGAGAATAAATAATTGCCAGCACAATTTGCACCGTCAAAGGCCGAATCAATCGTCTCTGTCGCAAAATGCCCCTTAATTGTCGTTCCTGCACAGCATCTATTTCTTTTTTCCTTGCCATTTTTGTGTTGTCAATTTATTTAAAGCAATTCAAACTATACAATCATGGCACAGATCAATGCGTATTTGAAATTTGACGGCAACTGCAGGGAAGCAATGGGATTTTACAAAGAATGCTTTGGTGGCGAACTTTCGTTTAACACAGTTAAAGGTTCTCCTATGGAAAGCTTTATGAAACCGGAAGATGGAGATAAGATTCTGCACTCCTCGTTAGTCAGCGACAAACTGGTTTTGTTTGCTTCAGAAATGACAAAGCCAACAACTGTTGGGGATGCAATTTTCCTATGGATTAATACAAGTGGCGATGAAGAAACAAAATCAATTTTTTCAAAACTATCCAGGGATGGTAAGGTAACTGCTGATCTGCAACCGGTCTATTGGGGAACTCTATTTGCTGCAGTTACCGATAAGTATGGACTGAACTGGTATGTTTCATCACTATAAAACTTTACACCCATTAAATCAACCAAATAAAATAATAATACATGGCGTCATATCAAAAATTAAAATTCAGCACAACGCTGCTGCAAGCAGGAAAAACCGCAACAGGAATAAAAATACCAGATGAAATAATTGAAAAATTAGGCGCAGGGAAAAAACCTGCTATCAAAGTAACTATTAACAACTTTACTTATCGTAGTACAGTTGCAGTTATGGGCGGCGCTTATATGGTTGGCGTAAGCGCTGAAAACCGTGAAGGAGCTAAAGTGAAAGGCGGAGATAAAATTGATGTAGCAATTGAATTGGATACAGAAGAAAGAATTTTGGAAGTCCCGGCCGATTTTCAAAAAATCCTTAATAAAAATGTAATCGCAAAGAAAAAGTTTGACTCCCTTTCTTACAGTGGCAAGAGGGCATTGGTTGCTCCTGTTGCAAATGGCAAGACCGACGAGACAAGAAACAAGAACATTGAAAAAGCCTTGAAAATTTTACTTTCAACCAAAAAGTGAAAACTGGTAATGAACCAGGATGCATTAAAACCGAGATACAATTAAATAAAACTTTCCGGTTACTAGTTTATATTTATAGCAGATATTACTCGCAAAATGAAACGCAAAGCCTTCATAAAAACCACCTCATTATTGCTCGCCGGTGGGGCATTAGCGCCATATATCTCGTGTAATTCTACAAATAAGGGAGCCATACGAAAGAACTGGGCGGGAAACTATACCTACAAAGCTAATAATTACCACGAGCCCGCATCAGTAGAGGAGCTGCAGCAACTTGTAAAAAAAACCGGTAAACAAAAAGGACTGGGATCACGGCATTGTTTCAACGACATCGCAGACAGCCCGGAAGCCCAGATATCTACACGGAAGCTTAATAGAATCGTGAGCCTGGACACAGGCAAGAACACGCTAACGATAGAAGGCGGTGCACGGTATGGTGATTTTGCTGCGGAACTGGATATGAAGGGGTATGCGCTGCACAATCTTGCATCTCTTCCTCACATTACCGTAGCAGGTGCATGTGCAACCGCTACACACGGTTCAGGCGTAACACTTGGTAACGTTGCCACGCGGGTGGTGGCAATGGAAATAGTTACGCCTGCTGGTGAAATCGTAAACATCGACCGGACTAACCCCGAATTTTTTGGATTGGTGGTTGGGTTAGGCGCAATCGGCATTATAACCAAAATAACGCTTGAAGTTGAAAAGACTTTCCAGGTAAGACAAGATGTGTTTCAGGAACTTCCTCTTTCATCCCTGGAAAAACATTTTGACGAAATTATGTCGGCCGGTTACAGTGTGAGTTTATTCACGAACTGGCTCGATCAGAAGATCAGCCAGGTTTGGGTCAAGCGCCGCACAGACAATCAACTGGCCGAATTAGGAAACGATTTCTTTGGCGCGAAGGCAGCAACGAAAAATCTTCACCCCATTGTCGAGATGTCTGCAGAAAATTGCACCGACCAAATGGGCGTACCGGCACCATGGTATAACCGATTACCGCACTTTAAGATGGGATTTACGCCGAGCGGAGGGAAAGAACTTCAATCAGAGTTCTTCGTGCCACGTGGTAACGCGGTGGATTCAATTCTCGCTTTAGAAAAAAAGAAAGAACTGATTAATCCGCATTTATTAATTTCTGAAATACGCACGATAGCTGCTGATAACTTATGGATGAGTCCATGCTATCAGCAGGATTGTGTTGCCATCCACTTTACCTGGAAACAAGAACCGGATGAAGTAGGGAAGCTGATTACCATGATCGAATCTGAATTGGCTCCTTACAAAGTGAAGCCCCATTGGGGGAAATTATTTAGCATGAATCCTTCAATTATTCATGAACGGTATGAGAAGTTTCCGGACTTCCTGGCACTCGTAAAAAAATACGATCCCGATGGAAAATTCAGGAATCATTTTCTTGATTTGAACATTTATGGATCTTGACGAAATAATGGAAAATTATCCCAAAATATACTTATACAGGCGAATAGTTCAGGCAAAACTATTCATTGATAAAAACTTTGCTGAGCCTATTGACCTTGATAATATCTCCGAAGAAGCATTTTTTTCAAAATTTCATTTCCTCCGGCAGTTCAGGAAAGTTTATGGTAAGACACCTCACCAATACCTGAAAGTTGTTCGAATTCAAAAAGCAATGGAACTTTTACGCACTGACCTACCTGTTACGGACACTTGCTATGCTGTTGGCTTTGAGAGTTTAAGTTCATTCAGCGGACTTTTCAAGCGGATTGTGGGTTTGACCCCATCTGAATTCCAGGCACAACAGCTGCAAATCAAAGCTGAGATCTTAAAAGCCCCACTGAAATTCATACCCGGCTGTTTTGCAGAAAAAAAGGGATGGACAGAAAAAGAGCAATTTTGAAGAACTGACAAATAAAATCATTGCAGATTTTTGTTTCATCATTAACAATTAAAAATCGAAAGCAATGATTACAAAAATGAACCATGTCAGCATCTACGTCCTGAATCAGGACAGTGCCTACGACTTTTATGTGAACAAACTGGGGTTTAAAGTACATACCGATGCATCAATGGGGCCAGGCATGCGTTGGCTTACCGTTTGCCCTCCGGAGCAGCCCGACTTAGAAATCACCTTGATGCCCATCACAGCCGGAATGATGTTCACCAAAGAATCAGCAGAACAAATGCGTAATCTCGTAAAAAACGGAACTTTTGGTTTTGGAGTTTTTGAGTGCAACGACATTTATGCAACGTATGAAGAATTGAAAAGCAAGGGAGTTGAATTTAAGAAAGCCCCAAAAGAAGAATTTTACGGAATTGAAGCATTACTGACAGATGATTCAGGAAACTGGTTTTCACTCGGACAAAAAAAATAACTTAATTATGGCAACAACAATTCAACTCAGGCATCCTGCTGGCAAGAAGGCTGTCAGCATGGACAAAAACAAGTATGATACTCTAAAGAAATCTTTATTGAATCACCTTAAGATAAAGGGAGAATCAACACATGCAGATCTTCTACAAGGAGTAACCCAGGATTTTAAGAAGAACAAAACTAAATTTGAGGGCTCCATTGAGTGGCATATGGAGTGGGTTAAACTTGACATGGAAGCAAGAAAGGAAATCAAGCGGGTTAGTGACAAATCGCTTGTTAAATTTGTAGTCATTTAGTCAAGAGGAGTCCACATGACACAAGCAGAGATTTCCGGCATCTCACCCTTTTTTATCGTGAGCCACGTACCGTCATCGCTTTCGTTTTACCGAGACCGGCTTGGATTTGAGATCACCTTCCAGGGGCCTGATCCTGACGACATCTTCTTCGGCATCGTTCGCAGGGGCGGTGCGCAGATCCTGCTCAAAGACGTTGGCGTAGCTCCAGTGCCGAACTACACGCGAGACGTCAAAAAAGGTATCGCCCGCTGGGACGCATTCGTTGCCGTCCCGGATCCTGACGCACTCGCGGCCGAATTTGCTTCGCGCAATGTCGAGTTTTCCGAGCCACTGAAAGACACTGATGACGGTTTGCGTGGTTTCGAGCTCAAGGACGCCGACGGCTATGTCTTGTTTTTCGGTCGTCCAGTCTAGTTGCACACGATTTACAGTCGCCAGTATGAAGGAAGTATCCCTCATAAAAAAAAGAATTCAATCAATTGACATAGTTCGAGGTTTAGCAATCATCGTAATGGCTCTGGACCATACAAGGGGCTATTTTCACTCGGATGCTATGATATCTGCGCCTCTCGATTTAACCCGGACAACTGTGCCGCTATTCTTTACAAGATGGATCACACATTTCTGTGCGCCTGTGTTCATGTTTCTTACTGGCACATCAGCTTTTTTGGTGGGGCAAAGAAGAACGAAAAGAGAATTGACATTTTTTCTGTTAACACGAGGCTTGTGGCTGATATTTTTAGAATTGACAGTTGTAAATTTTGGGTGGACTTTCAATATTCATTTTCCGTTTTTTGTTTTAGGCGTCATCTGGGCTTTAGGGTTAAGTATGATCGTATTGTCAGTTCTTCACTATTTGCCTTACAGGGTAATTCTCGGAATCGGTATTTTACTTGTAGCTGGTCATAATTTGTTAGATTCAATTCATATGCCTGGAAATTCGTTCAAGTCATTTTTTTGGTCTGCAATTCACGATCCTACCTTCACAAATGAATCAAATCAACTGATTATTAAAGGCCGCGCAGTTATAGTTGATTACCCTGTCTTACCCTGGATAGGTGTAGTTTCATTGGGCTTCTGTTTAGGTAATTTGTATAAGCCTGATAGGGATATCCGCACGAGAACGAAAAAGTTGTTGATACTTGGTACTGTATCTATTTTGCTTTTTATTTTATTGCGTTTCTTAAATGTTTATGGCGATCCTCATCCATGGGAAACACAAAAATCCACTATTCTTACTATTTTATCCTGGCTCAAGGTGACAAAATATCCGCCGTCCTTACAATTTATCCTGCTAACAGTTGGTGCGGCTTTAATTTTTTTAGCAGTAATAGAAAAGTATCCAAAAGTTTTTGGAAAAGCTATCATCCATTTCGGCAGAGTTCCCATGTTTTTTTATCTGGCTCATATTTATCTACTCCATATTCTTGCCTTGTTTGCTGCAAAGTTTTCCGGATATGATTGGAATGACATGATATCAAAGAAACCACTTATTCCCGCTATAAACGGATATGGATTCTCTTTGGCTACTGTTTATCTTATCTGGCTTATTGTAATTTTGTTGTTATATCCCTTGTGCAAGTGGTATGACGATTATAAATCAAGGCACAAAAATTGGTGGTTGAGCTACCTTTAACTTGTTTATGTAGAAAAATGAAAATATACAGATGAGCCAGGTTTTGAGAAAACAAATAGAAGAAATTATTTCGCTTTCAGACACTGAATTTGAGTATGTGCTATCCCATTTCAAAACAAAGAAATTAAAGAAGCACCAATTCGTTGTTCAGGAAGGGCAGCTTGTAGAGAATGATTTTTTTATTGTAAGCGGTTGTCTAAAATCGTTTCATACAGATAATGACGGCAAATTGCATATCATACAGTTTGGCATGCAAGATTGGTGGATTACAGATTATGAGGCATATTACAATCAGTCAATCGCTACTGTAAATATAGATTGTATTGAAGACAGCGAACTACTTTGTCTATCTTATAAAAACAGAGAGAAACTTTGTGCCGAGTTACACAAAATGGAACATTTCTTCAGAAAAAAAACCAATAAAAGAAATGTTGCTTTACAAAAACGAATTCTTTCTCTGCTTTCCAATAATGCAAAAGAGCGATACGACAAATTGCTTGAGCAATACCCACAACTCTTTCAAAAAGTTCCCAAACAATTAATCGCTGCTTATTTGGGCGTAACAAGAGAAACACTTAGCCGTCTTAATTCTTCAACAAAATAGTGTGAGGTACATCACATAAAAACTTTGCGGTAAGTCATTTTTTATTGCTTACGGGTTTTTGAATTTTATGCCATTAATTATTGTAAAAAAAAGATATGGCAAAATTTCAAATTCAAAAATCAAGCAGTACGGTAAGCTGGACCGGAAAAAAAGTATTGGGCTTACACACAGGAAGCATTAATGTAGCAAGCGGACACATTGAACTGGAGGAAAATAAAATCAATAGTGGTGAAATAGTAATTGATATGACTTCAATTACTATCATGGACATTGATGACCCAAAAACAAACCAGGACTTTAAAGATCATTTATTTAATGGTGATTTTTTTTCGGTGAATAAATTCCCTGTATCACAATTCAGGATAGATTCGGGATCTGCACTTGGTAAAAATCAGTATCGGATGAATGGTGTACTTACTATCAAAGACATTTCACATCCCGTTAGTTTTAGAGCCACGGTTGAAGTATTTACTGATACATTGCATTCACTTGGAGAAATTGTAATTGACCGAACATTATACAATATCCGGTACGGTTCTGGAAAATTTATTGACAATCTTGGCGACAAACTAATCTATGACGACTTCGTATTGCAATTTAAATTGGTTGCACAAAGGATAAACCAATGAAAAGACGAGATGCAATTAAAGCAATTGCCGTAACAGGTGCATCGATCAATTCTCTTTCTACTTTTATGGCAACAATACCCGATAAAAAAACAAATGCAAAAATGTGGAATAAAACAAGACTCACGGATCTGCTCGGTATCAAGTATCCGATAATTCAGGGACCTTTTGGCGGTGGCTTATCGTCGGTGGCATTGACAAGCACGGTTTCTAATGCAGGGGCCTTAGGCTCTTTTGGCGGGCAACCTTATACTTCAAAGGAAATAATTGAAACTTGTATGGCAATAAGGAAAGCAACGGATAAACCTTTTAATATCAATCTTTGGGTGAATGACAGGGACGAAGGCCTTGGCAAGCTTTGATGATGAGGATTACAAAAAACTCACTGATTTATTCAAACCCTATTTCAACGAACTTGGTTTACCGTTGCCTGAAAGACCGAAAGACCTGGGACCAAAATTTGAAGAACAGGTTGAAGCAATTTTTGAAGTCAAACCTGCGGTTTTCAGTTTTATATTTGGAATACCATCCGAAAGAATATTGGAAAAATGCCGACAATTTGGAGTTAAAACTATTGGCACTGCAACAACCGTGGATGAAGCCATAGCTTTAGAAAAAGCGGGTGTTGATGCAGTTGTTGCAACAGGTTTTGAAGCAGGTGGGCACAGGCCATCATTTTTAAGATCAGCAGAAGATTCACTGACGGGTATATTTTCTCTCATTCCGCAAGTAGCCGACAGTATAAAAATTCCAATTATAGCAGCTGGCGGTATTGCAGATTCACGAGGCATTAAAGCTGCACTGGTTCTAGGTGCAGATGGTGTACAAATGGGTACAGCATTCTTAGCTACAACCCAATCCAATGCCACACAAGACCACAAAGACAAGTTGTTTTCGCAAGACGCTAAATATACAGCCTTGACAAAACTGTTTACTGGCAGGTTGTCAAGAGGGATAAGAAACAGGCTTATTGAAGAATTAAAAGGCAAAGAAGATTTTTTAGCGCCTTATCCGTTACAAAGCAAGTTTATGGGTTATTTGAAAGCATATCCTGCAACAGCAAACAGCAATCCCGATTTTAAGTCTTATTGGGCAGGACAATCTGCACCGCTACTAAAGTACAGAGATGCAAAAGCTCTAATTGAAAGTTTGGTGAATGAACTACAAGCAATAGACAATGGGCAATAGGCAATTGGCAATGCACATTTGCCTATTGCCTATTGCCCATTGCCTATTGTTCTTCAGGGTAAATTGTCCATGCCAAAGCGTAATACATCCATTTTAGAACTCTAATGGTCATTGCAACTTTGTATCGTCGATAATGACAAACAATACAAAAAATGAAGCAATGACAACTTTTAAAGTTCCCCAAAGAGGAGAAGTTTCAGACAATAACAAGGCGATGTTTGACAAACTGCAAAACATGTTGGGCATGGTTCCTAACCTATATGCAACAATGGCATATAGCGATACGGGTTTGGAAAACTACCTGAATTTTCAAAATGCAAACACCTCATTAACTAAAAAGGAAAAAGAAGCTATCAACCTGGTAGTAAGCCAGGTAAATGGTTGCATCTATTGCCAGTCAGCTCATACTGTTATAGGTAAGTTGAATGGTTTTACCGAAGAACAGACAATTGAAATCAGGTCTGGCATTGCGCCATTTAACGCAAAGCTGGACGCTTTGGTAAGGTTTACTAAAGAGTCGACTGTAAACAAAGGCAATGTAAGTGAAGCAACTTTGCTAAATTTCTTTAATGTCGGTTATACAAAAGCCAGTATTGTAGACGTAATGATCGCCATCGGTGATAAGGTAGTGATGAATTACATCCATAACTTAACTAAAATTCCTGTTGATTTTCCGTTGGCGCAGCCACTTGAAACGGAGACTGCTGCTGTGTAACAAAAATAACCTGACAAAGCCGCAGGGCAGGGCTCGCGGCTTTGTTGTAAAACTTTATTGTATGGAAAACAAGAGACTTCCCTTGCCGCCTTTTACTACGGAAACAGCATTGCAAAAAGTGCAAATGGCAGAAGATGCATGGAATACCAAGGATCCTGAAAGAGTTTGTCTCGGTTATACAACTGATACAGAGTGGCGAAACAGAATCGAATTTATTAATGGAAGAGAAGCTGTGAAACTATTCCTGAAGCGAAAATGGGCAAAGGAGCTTGATTACAAGCTAAAGAAGGAACTTTGGGGTTTCAGAGAAAACAGGATGGCAGTTCAGTTTGAATACGAATGGCATGACCACAACGGTCAATGGTATCGCAGTTACGGCAATGAGATGTGGGAGTTTGATGAAAATGGTTTGATGCGAAAGCGATTTGCCAGCATCAATGACCTCGGGATTGAGGAAAAAGAAAGAAAGTTTAAATAATACAAATGGTCAGTACAAGCACCAATACATTGATAAATCCTCAGAATGGTAATCTTGCTTTCAAGATATTTTATTTTGAAGGGAAAGGACATCTTGATTATATACAGCGAAACAATCATTATACAATTGTTATTACCCAAAAATGTAGTGGCAACTTAAAGGCTGATTTTGCAGGCTATGAAATAGAAGGAAAAAATGTTTTTGCCTTTTCGCCATATCAGCCTTTTTTATTCGATTGCCCAGAGGACTTTGAAGGCGTTGCCATTCATTTTCATCCAGACTTTTTTTGTATTTACAAACATCAGAATCAGGTAGCCTGTAACGGGGTACTTTTTAACAATATATATAAACCGCCGTTTGTTGCTATCACTGAAGACCAGGAAAAAATATTATTGTCCATAATTGAACAGATGGATAAAGAAATCCAACAAGTTATTATTGGTCAATATGAACTGCTGGTAGCACATTTAAAAATTCTGCTCATTCATCTATCCAGAATAAAAATTGAACAAAGCCCGCAAGCGCTGCTGGATACCGCCGACAATGAGCAGCCATTTGTGTTGCAAAACTTAAAAGATGCCATTGAAGCAAATTTTAAAACCAAACATAGTGCAAGTGATTATGCTGATATATTACACATTTCATTAAAGGCATTGGGCAAGCTGACCAAAAAACATTTCAATAAAACGCTGACAGAACTTATATCAGAACGTATTGTCATTGAAGCCAAGCGGGAATTATATCAAACTTCCAAAACCGTTAAGGAAATAGCTTATGAACTTGGGTATGATGATGAATTTTACTTTAGCCGTTTTTTTAAAAGGAATACCGACGTATCACCTCAGATTTATCGTGATACAGTAGGCTTTGCGGCAATGGAATGATATAGGGCTGCACCCAGGTCAATGCTTTTATCTCGCAGCCGGCATTTTTTTCAACAATGCCTTCATCTCCTTGACCACCTTAGCATAATTTGGATCCTCGGCAAGATTGGTTAAGCTCGTGAGGATCGTCGGGATGCTTAAACAACATCCTACCGGTTTTGCCTTCATCCCACTCAACATAGTGCCAGTCCTTGGTTCGAACTGATCTTCCGATAGATTGTCGGACTGCAGTGACACTATATGCCGGGAAATTTCTTTTAGCATTCAGGATCTTTTAATAAAGGTACAAGCGAATTTCCTTCAATATCATTTTTTTTAGGCAGGCCGCAGAGTTCAACAAGGGTAGAGTAGAGGTCGATCAATTGAACGATCTCTGTACTGTGTTGCGCCTTTCCTTTTGGTACGGCAATGATGAGAGGAACGCGAATGCCTAGCTCATATAACGAATATGCTTTCGACCATTTCCCTTTTTCACCCAGGTGATAACCGTGATCGCCAAAGAAAACAACAATGGTATTCTCCTGCAGATTATTTTTCTCCAGTGCTTCCATCACGCGGCCCACTTGCGCATCCATGAAACTGGTGGAAGCGTAATAGGCCCGCTTCATTTCTCTGGATAGATCCGGAGGCGATTCGCGGCCGATAAACAGGTCGCTATTGGTTTTTGAAATAGAGATTTCCGGGAAACCTGCCGGTGCTTTTGGCGTGGTTCCAAAATCAACCGGCAACTCCATTTTGTCGACATCATATAAATCGA
Organism: uncultured Chitinophagaceae bacterium; assembly: GCA_963728145.1. Classification (GTDB taxonomy): domain Bacteria; phylum Bacteroidota; class Bacteroidia; order Chitinophagales; family Chitinophagaceae; genus CAVSJA01. The sequence continues at coordinate 34,203 of CAVSJA010000005.1, forward strand.
AAAATTTCTTGGGTGCAGTGGGCGGACTATGAGGCTTCACAAATCCAACGGCCAAAAAGAAAGGTTGCGACTTGTATTTTTCCATCATGGCGATGGCCCTTGTCGCAGATTTATAATCGCCATGTGTTTCGCCATCTCCATCCAATACAATGATCCGGTCTGAAGCAGCGCTTTTACTTAACGGCTCATTGCCAGGGGCATCAGGTAATTCATCGGCATTCGAAACTTTGACGGGTGGATTTTTCCCACGCTCAGTAATCGCAGAATCGGTTGGTTCACCACCTTCAGTCCAGGATTGCATATCGTCTATTCCACCATGAAAGATCTTTCCGCTTCGAAGCGTAACATAACCATTATGTTTAAAATACTCTGGTAAGGTTACGGTCGAAGGATGCAGACGCCGGAAATAATCGTTGTTGTTCAAAACACCGTTTTGCGATGGATACAGACCGGTAAGAAAAGAAGTACGTGATGGATTACAAACAGGGTATTGCGCATACGCATTATCGAAACGAGTGCCTCTTGCTGCAATTTTATCAATATTGGGGGTTTTGATCTGGCTTACTCCATACGCACCAAGCTCAGGCCGAAGATCATCGGAAATAATAAAGAGAACATTGTATTTTTTTTGATTTTGTGCTAAAGTCCCAAGGCTTAGCAGCATACAAATAAAGGCGATGATGAATTTCAGTTTACTATGCGCCATATTGAGCTGATAATAAAATGTTCTGGTATGAAACTAAGAAATATTCTTGTTGCATTTGCTGAAGAAAAAAAATGATACTGTATTGAAGCTAATTCCCTAATGAATCATTAACAACCTGATTTGCCGGCGATGTTGGACCCCTTCGGGGTCATTCCAAAAACTCATAATTGCTAAGCAGAGTTGATTTTAATTACGGCTAATTGGATGATGGCAGCATATTCCTTATTGACATGATCTTCCATTTATCCTTCTCAGCAATCACGATAAATGTGCTCCACATTTTTCGCGCTGTACCATCTTCATTTTTTATTTCGTACCTGCAATCCACAATGGCTGATGAAGGAGAAATTGCCTGGATTTTTTCAACATGAAGCGTTCTTGTTCCGGGATTGTTGGTGGAACTTCTCATCATGCCTTCAACAGCTGCATTTATTCCTACCCTCCATTCACCGGTGGAGACCAACTGATCCACGTTAGAAGTTAAAATGGTTTTTAATAATACCGTATCTCTATTTTCCCTTGCCTGTGAATATTGATCAATTAAAGAAGTGAGCGTTTTTTGCAGGTCGTCGCTTACTGTTGTCTGCTGACCATATAAAAACACAAAGCCGGTAAGATGAAATAAAAACATTAAGGAGACTTTTTTCATAGTAGTTATTTGTCATCAGGATGTTAGTTCCATGTCCACAAAGATGATTAATTCACAATGTCGTTCCGCAATATTTGCAAAATTTTGCATCCCGATCATGCCCTTCTTTTCCGCAGCCCGGGCAGGTTTCAGTGCCATGTTTTCTGTTCCGCACCGCCATTGCTATATCAGTCGTGATGATTCCCGTGGGTACAGCGATAATTCCATATCCGATAAACATCATTATCGAAGCAATAAATTTCCCCAATGGAGTAACAGGCGAAATATCGCCATAGCCGACTGTCGTTATGGTAACGATGCCCCAGTAAATGCTCTCGGGAATACTCGTGAATCCATTTTCGCCATTTTCAACCAGGTACATAACAGATCCCAGGATTATGACCAATGCCAATACCACCAGCATGAAGATGCTGATTTTTTTCAAGCTGCTAAAAACGGCAGTTTTTAAAAACTCCATCTCAGTCAGGAAATGAGTGAGTTTAAAAATGCGGAAGATGCGTAATAGCCGGAGCGCACGCAATACCAGCAATGATTCTGCGCCAACAAAGAATATACTCAGGTAAGATGGGATGATGGCAAGCAGGTCTATTATTCCCAAAAATGAAACTACATATCGCAGTGGTCTTTTTATACTGATCAGTCGGAGTATATATTCAATGCTGAACAGAATGGTGAAAATCCATTCCAGTACAGAAAAGAGATTCCCCATACCTCCTGTGATAACTCTCAATGCTATCAAGCATCACAATGATAATCGAACCCAGGATAAAAACCAGGAGGGCTACATCAAATATTTTACCAGCCGTAGTATTTGATTCATAGATCGTTTCATGAAGCGTTGTCCGCCATGATTGTTGGAGACTCTTTTCCATGTGGTAAAATTAAGTTGAACAGGATTATTTAAATTTGAAACTATATTAAAATCGCCCATCTATAGGTAAGCCTTCAACTCTGGGCATAATTATGAAGTCCTGATATGCAACAACCCTCCATCCTAAAACATATACGCGACATAATAATCCTGCCATTTACAATGACAGTTATTCTTCCCTGGTTATTCTTCGATAAGAATCAATCTCTTTTTCCTGATAGAATTGTTTTTAAGGTGATCGGTTTGATTTTTCTTGTTTCAGGCCTGGTTTTATTTTTTTGGTCGGTGTATCTTTTTTGGGCTTTTGGAAAAGGAACGCTTGCTCCCTGGACGCCGACACAAAAACTGATTATCCGGGGCCCATATAAATATTGCCGAAACCCGATGATATCAGGAGTGCTTTTTGTTTTGCTTGGTGAAACACTGGTGTTGAACTCAGTTAACATACTAATCATTGCCATCGTCTTTTTTATAATAAATACGATATACTTTATTTTAATAGAAGAGCCCGGCCTGGATGAAAGATTTGGGAAAGAGTATGAAGAATATAAGAAGAATGTTCCCAGGTGGATTCCGAAATGGTGAAAGGAAAATAACAACTATGGAATCAAAAGCGCGCGGAATACTACGATGGTGAATGGTGAATTGTGAATGGTCCATAGTCAATAGTTAGAAGTTAATGTGCCAATTATCACAGATGATTCACCATTCACCAAGAAAGTACATTTAAAAATATAAATATTAAGCTACTTATTAGTTTTCTGCCACTTTGTGTTTTTATCTAATATGTCTCAAGGGGAGCTTGACAATTTCAATAATAGATGGCGATCTGGTATTTGTTGCCTTGACAGGAGCTATTGCAATTGGGATTACAAATTTGCTTTGGATAGTGCGTGTGTACCAACAGAAGCGTAAGGAAATAATGAATACTTGAAAATTTAACTTCGGCCAACGCGACTTTTGCGTTATGTACTTTGTTGAACATTAAAGGAATTCACCATTTGTAATTCTTGGCAAATAATATTTATTAAATTCATTTAATCACTTACCTTTAAAGTGTACACATCTGTTTAATAAACCATTAAATTCAAAAAAAATGGCACCAAAAAGAAGAGCTGCACGAAAAGCAGTCAAACGCCGAGTAGTAAGAAAAGCTGTTAAACGCAGAGCGGTTAAGAAAGCGGTAAAACGCAGGGTAGCAAGAAAAGCAGTCAAACGCAGAGTGGTAAGAAAAGCAGCAAAACGCAGGGTAGTTAGAAAAGCAGTTAAACGCAGAGTGGTAAAGAAAGCAGTACGGAAACGTGTAGTTAAAAAAGCAATCAGACGTAGAGTGGCAAAGAAAGCATTGCTAAAAAGAGCAGTTAAAAGAGCAGTTGTAAGGAGAGCAATTCTGGCGAAAGTGGTTGCTAATAATGCTAACCCAGAAGGATAAAACAAAGATTTTATTTAGGAAATCCTGCCCTTTGGCGGGATTTTTTTTTGAGCGAATTGCGGAGCTTAGGTTGACGAAAAATAACTTTGTTGCTGACAAAGATCATTACAAGATCGATATTGGACTCTTCCTTTGTAATTTTAAAATGATTTAGAGACAAAATGCATCTTAAATGAGTGCAAAATTTATTTTATTTAATTCCAATTGCTATGAAAATTAATAAGCCAATCAAACGTCATACAGCGATTGTAGAATTGTCAAAGGACCATCATTTTGCATTATTACTGGTGTGGAAAATCAGGGAAGGATTCCGTAAATCAATTGAAGCCGCCAGGATCAGCAAGTATGTGGTTCATTTTTTTGAGACAGATTTAGCTCAGCACTTTAAAGAGGAGGAAGCGTTTCTGTTCAGCAAACTTCCTGCAAACAATGAACTGAGAATTCAAGCCGAGGAGGATCATCGGCAAATAAGACAGCTGGTTAACGATTTAAGGCAGAATGCAATAGACAAGGATTTGCTGGAAAAGTTTGCAAGTACAATAGAGAACCATATACGTTTCGAAGAACGAAAATTATTTAATCATTTGCAGGAAAGTATGTCTGAAACTGAATTGGCAGAGGTAGCATCATCACTTAAAGACAGAGGGCAAGAAAAAGAACCACTTTGGGAGGATCCTTTTTGGGCGGAAAGGAGATTGTAAAAAAAATATGGATCTTCAATTATGAAATCACTACAGATCTTAATATTTACGCTGAGTATGATGATGACTTATTCTGGCTTTGCCCGACAAAATCCAGTAGGAGACAGTATTCTGAACGTGAAGCTTTATTCAAAAATACTTGGCCAGGATCGTGAACTGATCATTCACCTTCCCCGAAACTATGACCCACGCAAGAAATACCCGGTAATTTATGTTTTGGACGGAAGTTCTCAAGACCAGCACATAGCGGATAAGTTCGACAGCCTATCGAGTCTTGCTCATGTGCCACAAACTATAGTCGTGGGCATTCCTAATATGTCTGGTGCAAATCGAACACTTCAACTGGTTCCACCTTTTATGCTTACTGATCCGGATAAGCCCGAAAGCCCACCGGGAACAGCAGATACATTTTTAGATTTTATGGAACTGGAACTGATACCCTTTATCGCGGAAAAGTACGGAGCATCCGGACTGCGTTTATTTGCTGGTAATTCAAGAGGAGGGCTGCTGGTCATGTATTCTCTTATTCATAAACCTGATTTATTTACAGGGCGATTCTGTTTCAGCACTCCGCTGTGGAGACAAAATAATTTATTGGTTTCCAAGGTTAGTGAATTTCTCGCTTCAAACAAAGGAATGAATTCATTCCTATATGCTGAGCGCTGGTGCCAACGAAACTGAAAATATAAAAAGCGGACTTGATACATTGACACAGGTTCTTAAACAGAAAGCGCCTACCGGATTTGTTTGGTATACCTATTATACACCCGGTGTCGATCACCAGCTAAACGCCAAAGTGTCGGCAACAGATGGCATATTGCAATGGGGAGAATTTGTTAAGAAACAAAACAACATCAAACAAAAGTAATCGCGTCATTTAAAGAAGACCTGCCCTCGTCTATTGTTGCCTGTGTCGCGGAAGCTATATTTAATGACACCTTCATTTTGCATGGTGCATCTTTTTTTCAGGAAACATATTCAAAATATCTTTTTCCGTTGCTTTGCATATACCTCGTTCGGTGATGAGGCCAGAAATGAGTCTTGCTGGTGTTACATCGAAACCATAATTCGATGCAGGGCTGCCAGGTGATGTAACCAGGATTCTTTTTATTTCGTCACCACACCAACCATCCATATATTTTACTTCATCCTGGCTTCTTTCCTCAATGGGTATCTCTTTGACCCCATCATGGATGTTCCAATCGAATGTTGAAGAGGGAAGGGCCACATAAAAAGGAATCTTATTATCATAAGCGGCAAGCGCCTTCAGGTAAGTACCGATCTTATTTGCTGTATCACCGGCACGAGTCACTCTATCGGCACCTGTAATAACTATGTCTACCATTTCATGCTGCATCAGGTGACCTCCGGCATTGTCAACAATAACTGTGTGGGGAATCCCATGCATGTTCAATTCCCAGGCTGTTAAACCAGCGCCCTGATTGCGGGGCCTGGTCTCATCTATCCAGACATGAACTTTAATTCCGTTATTAAATGCTTCATAAACCGGGGCCAATGCCGAACCATAATCTACAAAAGCCAGCCAACCGGCATTACAATGAGTGAGAATATTTACTGGTTCTCCTTTTTTAGTTTTACTAAGCCCTGTAATTATAGCTGCGCCGTGTTTTCCAATCTGCCGGCAATAATCCGCGTCTTCGGAAGCAATACGAAGGGCCGTATCCCTGGCTACCGTTATTTTTTCATCTATCATCTTGACTTTCGCAATAGTGGCGAGCTGTCTGTTCACCGCCCATTCAAGATTAACCGCTGTTGGCCTGGCCGATTTTAGCAAACCGGCCGATTTGAGAAGCTTGCCTTCATCAAAACTATTACTCTGTCCCGCCTCTATCGCGGCCAAATACATACCGTAACCAGCAGTAGCCCCAATAAGACCAGCACCCCTTACATGCATATCCCTTATGGCCTCTACAACATCGCTTACTGAATTCAACTCTTCAATAATAAATTGATGAGGTAGTTTACGTTGGTCAATGATGCAAATAGTGCCAGAATTTTCATCCTTAAGCCAGATTGTCAAGTAATGTTTGCCTTGCACCTTCATATATATACATTGTCAGGAACCGCGAAAATTGTAGTCTTTTAAGAACCGAATGTAACGAAATGTGGAATACAGGCCCTTGTCAGAAATGTCATTAAGTTAAGATTCGAAGGCAATCATTTAATTTTAAACATCCATTTATCATCATTTTAGTTCAATGAAGTAAAACCCCTTTAGGGGTTGAATCTTTGTAGGAACGCAATAGCCCCAGGGATTCAAACCCCGTAGGGGTGAAATCTGAAGCTTGGGGTTTTAGCAAATTGTTTTTAAAAATGATGACGAAAACAAAACCTCCAATACTAAAATTTTCGTCATTGCCGGTCTGGAGATGATTTTATTGTTGGTAAAAAAGTTTGTTGAGGCATCACGTATATAAAGTTGCAAGTGCGAAATACCTTTAAATCAGTTACAGACTAAGGTCGCGAGAATGTTGCGCCCCTCCGGGGCTTGAAACCGCGGGGGAATCGTTTTTCTACAAAGATTTAACCCCTAAAGGGGTTATTCTGACAACATAAATTCTTTTGCCAAAAATCAATAGGCGGAATGCTGTGGCCATTTCACTTAGTGCTTCCGTTACAGCTAATTTTATCGGAATTGTATTTTTTTGAGTTGAAGAAAAAGCAAATTCGTTTGCAATGGACAACCATCATAACTATCTTTCTATTTACCCTGATTATGATAGCGGGTATTTATGGAACTCTTAGTTATTGGATACCAAAGGTTGCGAAGATATTAGGTGAGTTAAGAGCCTTAAAATGGGAAACTGAATGTCTTATCAACTGCATTAATTTTACCAGCAATCGTCCCGGATGACTGCAATATTTGTGCAGTAGAGCCACCTGGATGTTATAACCGATGATATCCGAGTGCAGAGTCACGCAAAACCAATAAATGTATATGACAAGTCATAACGCACTATTTGTATTACTGTCGACAGCTTTAACATTGACAAGTTGTTCAGAAATCAAAACAAATGATGCAAAAGCAACTTTCAGATATTGGGCAGGAACAGACTCTCCGGCAGACATAGAATTACTACACGGACAATATTGGCAATCTGGACATTGGACAAAGGAATATATAATGTACCTAGAATTAAAGTCTTCAAAAACTTGGTGGGAGGAATTTATTCAGCACAATTCATTAGCGCCAGACACAACAAAATGGTCAAGACCAAATGATGCACCCAAATGGTTTACGCCGTCAGAAAATTCAATACAATTTGGACAGACTGGATTTAGTCAAGGCTCCAGATATTTTTATGACACGACAACAGGAGTTTGCTGCATCTATGAAATTCAACTATGACATTGAGCTGGATGCAACCAGAAACTAGCCGAAAAAGAACGGCTCTCAATAGGAAATTTGAAATAACAAATCTCAAATAGTCTCTAACCGATCAATGCAAGTATTCCGTAAATAACAATGTAAGAAACGATGGTGAGTGCGATGAAGAGTTTGTGGGCGTTTTTCATAGTGGATTTTGGTTTTTTTGGATACCGATATTGGGATAACGTGAATCTATGATAAATATTTCCTTAATGCAAATCATAAATACTGAATTTTTTGATTGCAGTAAATACGGTTTCAATAACGAATAGAAAATGGTGGGAGATATACAGGATTACCTGTAGAAATGTTAAGGTTCTGAGACGCGGAGTACCAGATCGGAAGAACAGAGGAACAGATGAACAGCAGAACAGCAGATCAGTAGATCAGTAGAACCTGAAACTGAGACATTCACTGTTCATCTGTTCCTCAGGTCTGCTGTTCCTCTGCTCCGCTGTTCCGCTGTTCGTCTGTTCCGCTGTTCATCCGTTCCTCCGATCACTCACGCCGAAACAGCTTTATTTACCAGTGCAGCGGCTTCGCTCAATAAAATCGCTGATTGTACTTTCAGTCCGCTTTCTTCTATCAGTTTCTTGGCTTCTTCGGCATTGGTTCCCTGTAGGCGGACAATAATGGGAACCCTTATATTACCTATGGATTTGTATGCATCGATAACCCCCTGGGCAACACGGTCGCAACGAACAATTCCGCCGAATATGTTGATCAGGATGGCTTTTACCTTTGGATCTTTCAGGATGATCCTGAAGCCGGCTTCAACGGTTTGTGCATTGGCAGTGCCACCTACATCCAGGAAGTTGGCGGGCTCACCACCACTGAGTTTGATCATATCCATGGTAGCCATGGCCAGTCCGGCGCCATTAACCATGCAGCCAACATTGCCATCGAGCTTTACAAAATTCAGGTTGTATTTACCGGCTTCTACTTCCGTCGGATCTTCTTCACTTATATCACGTAATGCTTCCAGGTCCGGATGACGCATCAGTGCATTATCGTCGAGATTCATTTTGCAATCCACTGCAATGATCTTATCATCGCTGGTCTTAAAAAGCGGGTTGATCTCCAGCATTGCGCAATCCAGACCAACATAAGCATTATATAAATTGGTAACAAACCGCACGCAGTTCTTAAATGCTTCTCCCTTCAAGCCAAGATTGAAAGCAATCTTTCTTGCCTGGAAAGGCTGAAGTCCACCGGAAGGATGAACCCATTCCTTAAATATTTTTTCGGGTGTATCATGCGCCACTTCTTCAATATTCATTCCACCTTCGGTACTATACATGATCACATTTTGACCGCTGGTTCGATCTAGAAGAATTGATAAATAAAATTCCTTTGTTGGGTTGGGTCCATGGTAATAAACATCCTGCGCCACCAATACCTTATTTACCACTTTTCCTGCCGCACCGGTTTGAATAGTAACCAGTGTACCCCCAAGCATGTTTCCCGCAATGGTCTTGATCTCTTCAGAATTCTTTCCAACCGCCACACCACGTTGTTCGGTTCCCTTGATCTTTCCCTTTCCCCGTCCACCGGCATGTATCTGCGCTTTTACTACGCCAAAACTATTATTGGTTTGAACCTTTAAAAGTTTATATGCTTCTTCTGCCTTTTCCGGTGTATCAACCGGAATCCCTTCCTGTACAGGAACATTGTATTTCTTTAGCAGTTCTTTTGCCTGGTATTCGTGGAGGTTCATTCAGGAAAAATTTCGGCGAAAATAACGAATGAATTTGATTCCTGTCCCGCTGGCTGTCGGGAGTTTGATTGTTTCATAGTTTGATGCCTGCCTGTCGGTAGGCAGGGTTGGCTTCATGACAAACAAGCTGCCCTATCCGGGTAGTAATTTTAATCGAAAAGCGATCGTTAGGTATTAAGCAAAATCCCTGATTTGCATCTCGCATCAAAATTATTCCGAGAACAGGCCCCGATGGGGCAATGCATTTTGAGTAAGAGTGGTTGATTGTAGGGTTGGTTACAAACATGCTGCCCCTATTGGGGCAGTAATTACATTAGCCAGGATTTGAAAAGGGAGTTGTTAATATATTATACAAGTTTTTTTTGGAAGCCCGAGACCCCGTAGGGGTCAGATGTTTGTAACAACAATGCCTATACCGCAATGGGCACTTTAAACTGGTTGCCCCATCGGGGCCAGAATGTCGCGAAGAAGTATACCTATAAAAAAACAAACGAATCAACTTTGATTAGCTTAAAAATGCAGACTCAAATTTGATTCAACTTTAGAAAATTGAATATCTTTTCCACCTATGCGATTCGTCTACACTGTAGTAGTTGCTTCTTTAATTGGGTCCTGTTCTACAGGAAGGATGTTGCAAATTCCAAAGCCGTTAACCAATGGATTGTCCGGATCAGAATTCTATAAAACCACCACTTCAATGAAGTGGAATGAACGCGATCCTATCGCGGAAAGAGAAATTCTCGCAGGAAATATTCCGCCCTTTCTTAAGAAGCTGGTCCGGATCAAAACCTCAATCCTTGATTCCTCGAGTGGAAAAACAATCACAGCTGAGTATTGGGTAACTCCAGATTATCTATCCATCGGTAATTCGAATGATTGGGCAAGGATTCCACTCACACCAATGACTGCTCAAAGGATTGCTGATTCGCTCAATTGTTTTCTTCCAACTCGAAAAATGGTCAACGATATCTATCAGCAGGCAACGGTAAAACTTGAGCCAGTTCCGCTTTATGCATTTCGCGACAGTTCAATTATTTTCTGGCATCATCATTTAATAATTGAAGGTCAAAGAAAGGGTAGGGAAGGATTGATAGCAGGTATTAAGAAAGATGTTGTGATCAGTGATAAATTGACGCGTGATCCAAAGAAAGATCGTGTAGCTATTTACGGATGGCACAAGCTAGACGGCAAACCTATCCAACCTTTATATACAGGACATGTAAACTGGTATGTCGACTACAGCCACGGCATCCGCCTCGTCTCCCGCAAAATAAAAGTTGATCGAAAATGGATGGATTATACTGAAGTGATGAAAGATCCTGTACTAAGACGATTATTGTGCGATGAAGAAGCATGCGATGTTACGAGCTACCCCCTGTCCCCCTAAAGGGGGAACCCAGGTCAATCATGCTAATAAAACACAGTGACTCTGTTTGACGAAATAATCAAAAGGAATTTTTAATTATATAATTGAGGAATGATACCGTTTTGTTAAGGGTGTGGACCTAAGTTCCCCCTTTAGGGGGTCAGGGGGTGTGGGCTGGGTTGGCCTACCGTATAATCGTAACCGACCCCGTCATAGGCGGCTCCTTAGGTATCTTCATATCGATTCTCCAATAATAAGTACCCACAGGCAATGGAGTTCCATTCCTTGTACCATCCCATGGCCGTACATAACCTTTGCTTCGGTAAACCAATTGGCCGTATCGGTTGAATACTTCTGTCAGTGCTTCATCGAATAATTCCAGCGGTTCAATGATCCAGGTATCATTTATTCCATCACCGTTTGGAGTAAACGCATTTGGAACCAATACTCTTTCATACACTTTAACCACGGTCGTATCTACATGTACGCCACAACCTCTTCTAGACTCTGCATGTAATATATACGGCATGGTTGCCGGTGGATTTGCCACCGGTTTCAACAAGCCAACCGAGCTGAGATAAGTTGAAGGAGTCCAATAATAATTTACATCGGTTCCTTTCACCGAACCAATTAGCGTTGTTGGTATTCCAATCCGTGTTTTCCTGTCAGGACCTGCATTGGCTATCGGTTTCTTCCAGACATTCACTCTTTGTTTGGCTGAATCATAACATCCGTATTGATTAAAGACTACAAGCGTGTAAACGGTCGTATCAACAGGTGCGGCATATGGGTTGTAAACCGTATCCGGGTAAGTATTATTTGAACCACTCCAAAAATATCTTGTTCCTCCTGCACCAAACAATCGCACACTATCCCCTTCGCAAATAGTTTGATCTGGTCCTACTGATGCGGTTGCAGCAGGATAGACTGAGAGATTTGTTGAATCAGAATCGGTACACCCACGGAAATCAGTAACCGTAACTTTGTACCAGCCTGCATCAGTGAACTGGATATTCGGGAGCGCTGGTGCCTGGCTGGTTGAAGACCATCCATTCGGACCGGTCCAGAAATACGTTGAACCGCCGGCTGCAAACATCTCTACTGTTGAGCCGTAACATCCAAAAACATAGTTGGTGACCTGTGCATCGGGCGCAGATATCGTGATTGCAATTCTTTGCGTAGAAAGGCGACAGGAAACGGAATTGATATTTCCCGCTTCGGCGATCAACATGCGATAATAGAATATACCGCCACCACTTGGAGGACGGATATATGTACTCGAGGTAGCACCGGGAATATCTGAAAAGTTTACTCCATCCAAACTGGTTTGCCACTGGAACATTGGGTTGGCATAGATGCCGGGTGAATAGGAAGCTGTCAAGATGAAGGTCTTGTTTTCAGCCAGGCAGGAACCAATCACATTTTGGCTATCCCCATTAACCAATGCAGTTATCTGCGGACCGCAGGCCCTGAAAGTAATATCATCGATCGCAATATCATTTCCGCAGCCGCCAGGTGCATTATTTCTTAACCTGATTACAACGTTCGACGTGCCTGCCGGTGTAATAAAATAAGTTCCATATTGTTTCCAGCGAACAACGTCCTCAGTAGGTATATCTCCGCTATGATAAGTTTGAAGGACCGTACCTGTCAGGGTTTCAACCGTGAAAGTGAGATTCGGAAGAATTGGAGCGCTGCCGCAAGCAGATGGCTTCACCATATTGACGATCCATGTCGCGAATTCATAATTGGTATTTGGACAAAGGCCAAAGATCGTATCAACATAAAACACTCCTGGCTGAGTGGAAGCATTGATCAGTAAGTTGAATCCCTGCGCATCGTCCGGCGTATGATCTCCAACGAGAGTATGCCAGGAACCGCCAAAACAATTAAAGGTTAAATTATTGAGTGTGTATTCACCATCATTTGGACAACCGGATGGAACATAGTTATAACTGATCTTATTGGATGGGAGAGGAGGGCCGGGATTGCTCCCCGTGCCAAAAGTAATGGCAACAACAGGGTCGCCGAGGCTACCTGTGCAAAGTTGGGCTTTCAGGGTATAACACAGGGTTAAGAACGATATAAGCAAAAAAAGAACCTTCATTTATTTTATCAAGATAGGCGGTGTCAAAAATAGTCATTCAACGTTGATAAACCTTACTCCCGATGTTTCGTCCCGAAGCTTCGGGATACGATTCCTTATATTTGCCCGTTGCAAAAAACTCAGACAATCGTTGACCGCTAAAACGCTGCTATGCTGAATCTTATTGAACAGTTAAATGAGACAGTATCATACATAAAAACTATTTACCCCTATACGCCGGATGCAGGAATTGTGTTGGGCAGCGGCCTGGGAGATTTTGCAAAGGAGATCAAGATAACAGCCGAGATCGAATACAAGAAAATACCGCATTTTCCTGTTTCAACCGTCGAAGGCCACAAAGGCAAGCTCATTTTCGGAGAGCTGGAAGGCAAAAGAGTTGTGGCGATGGCTGGCCGCTTCCATTATTATGAAGGATATTCTGCAAGAGAAGTCACTTTTCCCATCCGTGTAATGCACCGATTAGGAATAAAGACACTATTTCTTTCCAATGCAGCGGGATCTGTTCACCCGGATTACAAAGTAGGCGACTTGATGATCATTCGTGACCATATAAGTTTTGGAACCGAGAATCCATTGATGGGAAAAAATTATGATGAACTGGGCCCAAGATTTCCGGATATGAGCGAGCCCTATGACAAGGGTTTGATCAAAAAAGCAAAAACCATTGCGAAGGATATAGGAATAAAGATTCATGAAGGGGTATATTTTGTAGTAACCGGTCCAACATTCGAGACAAGGGCGGAATATAAGATGATTCATATTCTGGGTGGAGATGTGGTTGGAATGAGCACTGTACAGGAGAATATCGTCGCAGTCCATATGGGCCTGCCCGTATTCGCCGTGAGTGTTGTTACCGATATTGGAATCAGGGAAGACGACAATGTGATCACGCATGAAGAAGTGCTGCGAGGCCGCAAGGGCAGCAGAACCGAAGCTTGCCGCCTTGTTTAAGAAGATGATTTCGACGATTTGATCGGAGGAACAGTAGAACAGATGAACAGATGAACAGCAGAACAGCAGAACAGCGGAACAGCAGAACAGCGGAACAGCAGAACAATAGAAGAATAGAACAGGTTATCAACCTTATCTACCTTGTCAACCTTGTCAACCTTATCAACCTTGTCAACCTTGTCAACCCTATCAACCCTATCAACCCTATCAACCAGAAACTATTAACACTACTATAAACAAAGCAACACGCGTAATTCGCTAAATTGGCGGCTTCAATTCGAACAGCTAGTGAAGAAATTTTACACAACAACCCTATTGTTCTTCTGTATTCAGGCTGTTTTGTATGCACAGGATGAAGGGATCGGCGGCTACAGGGGCTGGGTAACCAGTTCAGGGGAGGCTCCCAGGGAGGAAAGGCGGATAGTCTCAAACATCGGTCGGGACTTGAAGATTCAATCACAATAAATCTCCGTTATCTAGATACAAGCAGGCTTCAAAAATTCGATTCTTCGATCACTGATTTTACAAAAAGACTTCCCCTTCCATGGAGCTATGTTCATCTCGGAAACCTCGGGAATGCAGCTCGCAATCTCATTTTCACTCCAATGCTTGAATCGGGTTGGGATCATGGTTTTCACGCATACGATATTTATAGCTTAACGATTCCTTCGATACGTTTTTACAACACAACAAGACCTTATACGGAAATTGGCTATATGCTGGGTAGTCATGCAGAGCAAATGATCTCGCTGCTGCATACGCGTAATATTAAACCTAACTGGAATGCATCGGCGCAGTACAGGATGATCAATGCCCCGGGTTACTTTCAAAATCAGAATACCAATCATAGTTACTACAATTTCAATTCATGGTATGTGTCGAAGAACAAGCGATACCAGAATTATTTTATAGCGATTGGAAATAAGCTTCAGTCGGGGGAGAATGGAGGTATTCGAAGTGATGCGGATTATCTTGATAGCTCGTCGTATGACGACCGGTTCAATATTCCAGTAAATCTTGGAAATGGTACAGCCTCTTCAAGAAATTTCTTTACCACCACGATCATAACCGGAACCTTTTTTACGCAAGGAAAATTTCTGATGCGTCAATCCTATGATATCGGACAAAAGGATTCTCTTGTAGTAAATGACACCACAGTTATTCCTTTGTTCTATCCCCGCTTGCGATTCGAACATACGATCAACTACAACACTTATAAATATCGGTTCAAGGATTTCGGTGCTGATAGCGCTTATTATTATGATGCGTACAAATTTGCATTTGACAAGCCCAAAGATTCCGTATTCCGCCAGGATTTTTGGAAGGAATTGGTGAATGATTTTTCATTGTACACGTTCCCTGATGCAAAAAACCCGCAACAATTCCTCAAGGTCGGCGCCACCTTACAAAACCTGAAAGGTGATTTCGATACGGGACTTAGAAAAAATGATTACTATAATTTCTTTGTGCACGGTGAATACCGCAACAAGTCAAGGAACCAGAAATGGGATATTGAAGCAGTTGGTAAATTTCACGTGACCGGTTTGAATGCAGGGGATTACAATGTAGACATCAGTTTAAAAAGACTGTTAAGTAAAAAGCTCGGCTACCTTCAGGTAGGATTCGCGAATGTAAATCGTACTCCTTCGTTTGTGTTTGATCCAATCAGCAGCTTTTACCTTGATACAATTCATTCATTGAATAAGGAAAACATCACACGGATCTATGGATCATATGACGTTCCTCAACAAAAACTAAAACTTTCCGGAAGCTATTATTTATTGAGCAACTATACTTATTACACGGACTTTTATCATTTCCAACAGGCGTCTGCAATATTCAATGTGTTGCAATTGAGTGCGGAAAAAGAATTCAGGTTAAGTAAGAAATGGATCTGGCGAACCTGGTTGGTCGTGCAACAAAAAGCAGGCGAGGCACAAGTAAACTTTCCATTTTTTACAACCCGCAACCAGATCGGGTATGATGGAACGCTTGGTTTCAAGAATCTGCGGATCAGCATGGGCTTTGAGGTAAGGTATTTTACACCGTATAAGGCTAATGACTATTCTCCGCTGCTTGGTCAATTTAATAACCTTGACACTGTTAAGATCAGCATGAAGCTACCTGAATTAGGGGCTTATGTTCATTTCCGTATCAAGAGCTTTACCTGTTATGCCAGGGTAGAGAACCTGAATTCACTCCAGTTCAGCCCTTTTGGGTTTACACGGAATAATGTGTTGACGCCTAATTATCCATCTCCGGGCTTGCAGATACGAGTGGGAATATTTTGGAGTTTTGTGAATTAACCAGGCACCCAGAGGTGGATTCTTACTAATACTGAGATTAGTATATCTGTTAAATTGTTAAGTTGGTGGTCTAAAAAGCACTATTGGAAGAACGGAAGTTTGAGAGTCCCGATTTCCGGCTTATTTTTGCCTTGTCAATGAAAAAGGCTGTAATCGCAATATTGGCCCTCTTTTATATAGTAACTGCAAGTGGTATTGTGGTTAATCTGCATTACTGCATGGGTCAGCTTGCATCCGTTGATTATGGTACCGAAACAAACGAAACATGCGGAAAATGTGGGATGAAGGATACTCCTGGTTGCTGTGAGACAGAATCCAAAGTAGTGAAGGTCCAGGATGAACACCAATGGGCGAAAGCCGGAATGGAGATAGCTCAATTAACCGCCATCTTACCGCAATTTGAAATTGGTTTAAGCACCCTTCTTCAGGGCGAAGAAAAATATTCTAATCCTCTTTATTATCCACCGCCCGATTCAATGGGCAATGCTGTTTACTTAGCAAATTGTGTTTTCAGGATTTGATTTCAGGTTTGATCATTTCCATTGTCTCCAAATGCGGGATGATGATTGTCTCATTATTATCTGAATTCAAACTAAAATCATGAAAACACAAAACCTCCTAATATTAAGTTTATCTCTTTTTGTTTTCTCAACAACCGCATCAGCGCAGTTCAAGAGCGCAAGCTTACAGGCAGCGGGCTTGACTTGTGCAATGTGTACAAAGGCCATCAATAATTCAGTTGAGGAATTATCATTCGTAAAAAAAGTTGATGTCGATATCAAGTCTTCCACTTTCGTCATAGAATTTAAAGAAGGTGTAAATGTTGATGTGGATGCACTAAAGAAAGCTGTTGAAGAAGCAGGCTTTTCAGTTGCTAAGTTGAAACTCAAAGGAAATTTTGACAAGGTAGCTGTGAAGAACGATGCGCATGTTGAGATAGACGGAAAGACCTTTCATTTCCTGAATATAAAAGATCAGACACTGAATGGCGAAAAGACACTTACTGTGGTAGACAAGAATTATGTTAGTGCAAAAGAGTTCAAGAAATTCGCTTCAGCGACAAAAATGGAATGTGTGCAGACCGGGAAAGCTGCGTCTTGTTGTAAGAAAGAAGCCGCAGATAACAATACCCGCATTTATCACGTCACACTAGGTTAATTCATCAGAGCGTCCCATCCCCGTCCCGGCTTAGCCGGGACGTGACGGGACGCTTCTTAATTATTTAAGATGAAATTCCTTGTTACCATACTGGTGTTTACTTTATGCTCAACTTTTATTTATGCTCAACCAAAGATTGGTGAGCAGGTTCCTGATATAGTATTGAAGGATAACAATGGCGTAACGCAAAAGCTTTCGGAGCTGAAAGGAAAAGTAGTGTTGATTGATTTTTGGGCTTCCTGGTGTTCGCCATGCCGTTGGTCAAACAGGGAACTGAGAAATTTGTACAGTGACTATAAGAATAAGGGATTCGAAATATTTGCGATCAGTCTCGACAAAAATGAAGCGGACTGGAAGAAGGCTATCAATGCTGATAAGATAAAATGGATGCAGGTATCTGAACCAGGAGGATGGGATGCATCGGTTGCACTCGCCTGGAAGATTGAAGCGCTACCCGCATCTTTCCTTATCGATAAGGAAGGAAAAATAATAATGCTTGATCCTGGCAAGAAGCAATTGGAAGCTGAATTGAAAAAACTTCTTCCATGAAGATTTTATTCACAGCATTCTTTTCCATCTTTATTTGGGTTGGAGTAAAGGCACAGGAATTATATGTTTTCACCGAGCCCGCATCTAATATGCCTGCGCATTCGATCAGTGCAAAGTATAATGGCAAATTCCTGGAGAACCTTCATTCAGGTGGATTCGAGCAAAGGCATAGTCCCGAGATCATGTTTGGATTGAGCAAGAAATGGATGGTTCACGTGTCCGGCAGCTTTTCAGATATGTATTCATCCAATCTCAGGTGGGAAAGTGTAAAGCTCTATGCGAAATACCGTTTTCTTTCTTCGGATGATGTACATCGTCATTTTCGGATGGCTGCTTTTGTACAGGGATCCTATTCAAGAAACCAACCATTCTATAATGAGTTAAGTCTGGATGGAGACCAAAGCGGCGTGCAATTAGGACTAATTGCAACGCAATTAATAAATAAACTTGCGGTATCGGCCACGGTGAGCAGTGTGCAAGTGCTACACGAGGAGCGATGGGATGGTTATCCCAACCCTTACCCATTCAAGGCAATTGATTATACATTTTCCGCAGGTTATTTAGTCCTTCCATTCAATTACACGAGTTATAATCAAACCAATCTCAATATCTATGTTGAATTGCTGGGTCAACAGACCTATGATCCCCGCCTTTATTACATCGATCTCGCACCGGCAATTCAATTGATCTTTAACAGCAATACCAAATTAAATATCGGATACCGTTTCCAGCTCAGGAGGCGATATGCAACACCGGATGGCCGAGAAGAGTTGGCAGGTTGGATTGGAAAGAACGTTTTTGAATGCGTTGAAGAAGAAGAAGGGTAAATGAATCACAGTGCATTGACGCCCAGGACGACTAATTCTTGACCACGACAATCGCCGCGGATGTTGGTTGCTACCAAGATTTGACCCCTTCGGGGTCATTCTAGAAATTCAGGATCGGTAAAACAATAGCCCTGACGGTATTGAATCATTGTATTCTTGATTCATGAAATCACATTTTGCAAATATTCAAGTTGATTTTACTTTGGAATGACCCCGAAGGCCTGCCTTGTGGGTGTCCAATCTTCAAAGAAATCTAATCTGTGTCCACAACATTCTGCATTGAATCAAATTTTGCAAACATCAATTCGACTTTGCCTTGGAAGTGACCCCGAAGGGGGGTCAAATCTTGGTAGCATAATGCAGCAAGTTTTTGAGGACCCCGAAGGGGTCCAACCTTGCGACACATTAGTCCATTGGGGGATTGAAGGTATATCGCATACCAAATTCTACAGTCAGAAACTCAACATTGTTAAATACAAAGCGATGCTGTATTAAATTATTTTGTTCGCTTGATTCATGAAAGCACTTTGTATCGATTTCGTTTCTTGCTTCGTATTGAATCAGTAGCAACCTAATTTGCTCGCGATGTTGGACCCCTTCGGGGGTCCTCAAAAATTTTATTACGATTTGCTACCAAGATTTGACCCCTTCGGGGTCGTTCCAGAAACCTGGGATCGCTAAACTGATAGACTGACGGAATTAATTTTTTTTGTTCCTTTGAATAATGAAAGCAACTCACCTCGCCTTCGTTTCCTGCTTGCTGTTAGGTTCACTGGAAGCACAATCACAGGGAGCCTATGAGATCCAGGTATATGCTTCACCGGTAATGCCTAAAGGTGCGACGATCGTTGAATTACACAGCAACTACACAATCAAAGGAAATAAACTTGTCATTGAAGGCGTCAGGCCCACTTACCGGGCACTCAATGAAACCATTGAAGTGACTACGGGTGTTGTGAAGAACTATGAAATGGGCTTCTATCTGTATCAGTCAATTCCTGATAGTGGAGGGTATACGGTAGTCGGAGTTAATTTTCGTCATCGCGTTCAGGTTCCTAATGAATGGAACTGGCCAGTGGGAGTAAGTTTATCTGCAGAAGTTGGTTATCAAAAGAGAGATTATAATATAAGTCCATGGAATGGTGAAATAAGACCCATCGTTGACAAACAAATAAAAAATCTATATCTCGCACTCAATCCCACGCTCGAACTTTCTTTTCAGAACAACGACGAAAAAGGAGAAGCCGTACAATTCGCCCCAAACTTCAAAGCTTATTACCTGCTAACCCAGGTGATCGGAATTGGATTTGAAACCTACCACAATTTTGGACCTGTTTTCAATTGGTCGAGTAGCGAATTTCAAGAGCACCAGATTTTCGCTACAGTAGATTTGTTTTGGTCGCCATTATGGGAATTCAATGCAGGATTAGGCTGGGGACTTAATGACAACACAGACCCGCTGGTCGCCAAGTTGATTCTTGGGCGGAGGTTCGGTTTGAAGAGATGAGGTTGATAAGGTTGACGGGGTTGACAGGGTTGATAGGGTTGACAAGGTTCACAATGATTTCAATCAATTTTATCAACTTTAATAACTCTGTTAACCTTGTCAACCCTGTCAACCCGATTTCTTCGAAATTTACCCTTACTTTTGACCCATGCGCTTAGGAATTACACTGTTGAGCATATTGTTCTTGTGGATGAATTCAATTCCCTGCGCCGATGCGGCCCTGGAAGAATGCGAAGCAATAGTGTCTGCTACTGAAGAAGGTGGCGATATGCATGATGATGCTTGTTCTCCATTCTGCAATTGTTCCTGCTGTTCTTGCTATTCTATTCCTGTACATCATACCATTGAATCCATCGTCAAAGTTTCTATGACTGGATTTTCAATGGCGCCGCAGAAAGATATACTCGAATTTTCAGTTCCCATCTGGCAGCCCCCCAAGCTAGGTTAGTATTTCAATCCAGATTTATTAACCTGAAAACTTACTAATGAATAAAATAGTTCTGTTCATTTTATCATTGGCCTGCAGTCTTTCCATTTATGCGCAGACCGATGTCCGAATCAAGATTGTGCATGGCGAATTAAAAGAAGTATTGCCTGGCGCAGTTGTGCGTTTACCCGCTATAAATAAGAATGCAATTGCTGATAGTACAGGAATTGCTGTGTTGAGGTCTGTTCCCAACGGAAAGCACCGGATGCTTATCTCCTATGCAGGTTTCCACGAAAAAGAAGACACACTAAATGTTCCCGATTCAGTTGGAATTATAGAGATCGAACTTGAGGCAGAAGAGGAAGAAGAAGTAATTGTTCAATCCACAAGAACAAGTCGAAGTATTCCAAATACGCCAACGCGGGTAGAGGTGATTGAATTGGAAGAGATCGATGAGAAATCGAATATGCGACCCGCAAATGTTTCCATGCTCCTGCATGAAAGCACTGGAATTTTGGTTCAGCAGACCTCGGCTACCTCTGCAAATGCATCCATACGAATACAGGGACTCGATGGACGATATACCCAACTATTAAAAGACGGCTTCGCTTCATTTGGAAATTTTGCAAGCGGATTGAGTGTACTGGAAATTCCTCCAATGGACCTGCAGCAGGTTGAAGTGATTAAAGGACCTGTATCAACATTATATGGGGGCGGAGCGATTGCGGGAGTGGTCAACTTCATTTCAAAGTCTCCAAAGGAAAGAGGGGAAAATAGTTTGTTATTAAACTATTCAAGCATCGGGCAAGCCAATTTTGGGTTTTTCTCTGCAAAGAAATTTTCAAAGACAGGATATACGGCACTGGTTCAAATAAACAAACAACGAGAATTCGATAAGGATAATGATGATTTTACCGAGGTTCCTCGTTCATTTGATTTCACTGTACATCCCCGGCTTTACATTTATCCCGATCAGAACAATACATTGATCATTGGTAATAGCTTTACGAAAGACTCGCGCGAAGCTGGAGATATGACCCTGATAAAAGGGAATGGTGATAATTTTCATAGATATTTCGAAGACAATGAAAGCTTGCGAAATACTTCGACCCTGGAATGGAAAAGAAAGCTGAATGGATCGGGAGTTTTAGTTCTTAAAGAAAGTTTTTCTGTATTCGACAGGAGCATTGAAATTCCTGATTATTTATTTTCAGGGATCAATTATAATAGTTTCACAGATATCTCATGGCTCCATAATCTTACCAAACATTCAATTGTCGCTGGTGGAAATTTTGTGTTCGATAATTTTAATGAGAAAGAAGCAGTTGACAAAAGAAATAATAAGAACCTTACGGGTGGATTATATATCCAGGACACATGGGATGCGACAGAAAAATTAAAACTTGAATCAGGTATCCGGGTGGATGTAGCCCGTCATTCAAATGAACTGTATTCAGAGACAGAATTTTTTGCATTGCCGAGATTTTCGCTCCTGATCCGTTTTAATGAACAGGTTTCTTCCCGCATCGGCGGTGGTATGGGATATAAATTGCCAACACTTTTTACCGAACAAACTGAAACACTGCAATACAGGAATATCAAACAATTGGACGGACTCAAGGCAGAAAGAAGTTATGGAAGCACTGCTGATATTAATCTTCGAACAAGGCTTGGGGAGGAATTAGAATTTTCTTTCAATCAGATGTTCTTTTATACCTGGATTAGCACTCCCCTTGTATTGGTACAGGATGGAGCAGATAGTTATCAGTTTATTAATGCAGATGAACCGGTTATCAGCAAAGGTTTTGAAACCAATGCAAGATTTATCTATGCTGACAATTTCAAATTATTCCTGGGTTATACCTTTACTGAAGCCACGGCAAACTATGCCCCTGGCAATGCCTTTCTATCACGCGTGCCGAAGCATAAAATTAATTCGGCCCTGATCTTTGAAAAAGAAGGCATAATAAAAATGGGACTTGAGGGTTACTTTACAGGTAAGCAACACCTAAGTAATGGAGACCAGGTGCCGGCTTTTAAGGAATTGGGTTTTATGGTAGAAAAGATTTGGAAGAAATTTTCAATCTATATAAACTTCGAAAATTTTACCGACACAAGGCAAAGCGCCTATAAGCGTGTTGCCAACGATCCACATGATAACCCAACCTTTGATGAGATTTGGACGCATACGGAAGGGTTTGTGGTGAATGGGGGAGTGAAGTTTAGGTTCTAGGAGCAATGGGCAATGGGCAATGGGCAATGGGCAATGGGCAATAGGCAATAGACAATAGGCAAAAGGCAATAGGCAATAAGCAATGGGCAATAGGCAATAGGCAATA
This sequence comes from uncultured Chitinophagaceae bacterium, assembly GCA_963728145.1. Lineage (GTDB taxonomy): Bacteria > Bacteroidota > Bacteroidia > Chitinophagales > Chitinophagaceae > CAVSJA01. Next base: position 57,207 of record CAVSJA010000005.1, read on the forward strand.
GGCAAAAGGCAATAGGCAATAAGCAATGGGCAATGGGCAATAGGCAATAGGTAATAGGTAATAGACAATAGGCAATAGGTAATAGATAATAGATAATAAGCAATAGGCAATGTGTTGGGCCGAATTTGCCTATTGCTTATTGGCTATTGCCTATTGCTACCTATAATCATCCCTCGCCGGGCTAAAAGCATCCACCACCACGCAATCAGTTACCGCGAATGCTTTGTGCGGAACATTCGGTGGAATCACGTGAACGCTGCCTTCTTTTAATGAATACTCCTCCCCACCGATCACCATATCGAGTTGCCCTTTTAAGATGTATGTGATCTGTTCGTGGAAATGATGGTGTTCAGGAAGCCTGCTTCCTTTTTTGATTTCTACAACTGATAACGTTGTTTGAACTCCATGTACGATCCTGGCTGATAGACCGGGAGCCAGTTCTCTTGCCATTATGTCTTTTAGGTATTGCATATCGGTTATTGATTATAAATTGTTAGCAAATTTACGTTTGTTTAAATAAGGGTTTTCACGGTGACGAATGACCGTAAATATCATTACAACTCAAAATCAGGTAAAAAGAAAACTCCTGATTATTCCGTTATTAAAAAGAAAAGTCAAATCTTACTTTATCGTTTCATGCTAATGCAATTGGCACGAAATCTGTCACTAAACTAGAAATTTGTTTCCTATGAGAAAAAAATCAATCTGCATTCTTGCGTTTGTCAGTTTTTTTGCTATTAATTCAATAGCTCAAAAAGAGGATAAAAAAGATAACCGCTCTTACATAAAAGCCGGTTTGAATATGGCAAACGTTACAATTTCTGATGATGGCCGTTTTGATGACGCGAATATGCTTTACAGCTTTCATGCTGGAATTGTCAAAGATCTAAAGGTTGCTCCATTTGTATATTTGCAGCCCGGAGTATTGTTTACGGGAAAGGGCTCAAAAACAAGTGCGGGCAAATCTACCGATGCGACATATTTTTCAGCGTCATCCAATCCTTATTATATTGAAGTTCCGGTAAACCTGATTATCAAATTACCATTGGGCAAGACCAAGTTTTTCTTTGGTGCCGGTCCTTATGCCGCCGTAGCTATTGCTGGAAAAAACAAGGCAGAAGGAAAGATACTCGGAACTGCTTTCGAAACCGATAGCAAAATTGAATATGCCGAATATGAAGATGAAGACATGTTGGATTACAAAGTCGCTGCAGGGTTTGGTAAGATGAACAGATTCGACTATGGTATAAATGGATCCATTGGCTTTGAACAGTCGACTATGTTTTTGTCAGCGAACTACGGTTATGGACTTGCAAAATTGCAATCCGGCGCCGGCAGTGCAGAAAATGATGATAACAAACATCGGGTGATTTCTATATCACTTGGATTCAGATTATAAAATCTTTGGTCGGTACTATAAACCTTGTTCGCGTAATGGCGGCAAGGTTTTTTTGTTTGGCGTTTGGCGTCTGGGTTTGGCGTTAGGAAACCAATGTTGCATATTGACCTGTCAACGCATCATACCAAATATTGTCATGGACTTCGAACCAAAGAACGCCAAACGCCAAACGCCAAACACCAAACGACCTCAGTGTTCAAAGAAGCAAACACTTCCACCTACCCATTCTTTATCCTTATTGTACCGAACACCAATCATCTTCCCTTTACTCAGCCTTGCAAGGTTAATTGCGGCTTTTGGTCTTGACCATCCATCTTTCCATAAATACATTATGCGGATCTCTGCTTTTGCGGGTTCTTCGGGAGTTTGGATTACATCCGCGTATTTTACTTTTCGTTGAAGTATCCAGTTTTCAGGGTCCTTTACATTGTCAATATCTTTTTGAGTGATATCGATAACAACTCCCTGTCCCGCAAATGAGAACAAAGGTTTTAATACAAAATTCTCCAGGTCTCCTGGAACTTGTTTTAATTCGTTCAGGAAAAAAGTTTGCGGCACGTATGGATGATCAATAAATGGAAGCGTGAATTTGCTGATGCGATAGAACCAATTGGGATGAGGTACCCATTCTACGTTCAGGTCTTGCGTTATATCTACATAACTTCCCAGCTTGTCCCTGCTGGCATTCAGATCATCAAATATCACGCGGTTATAGATCCGTTTCACTGAAGTTTTCTTTCCCGTAGCAGCATTGATATAATAAAGATCCTTTCCTTCTTTGATCAATTCACTAATGCAAACGGGTTGAATGCCCAGGTAATCCTGCGTGCAATAAAAATCAATTCTTGTTTTTTGTTCATGCGGTTTGATCTCGAGCAGGATCACATTTTCAACCGGATGATCTCCAACAATGACTTCCCACAAATCTCTCAGGTATGTCTTGCGATCATAGTCAGCCAGATATTGAGTATAATTCGATGGTACAGGAAAATGTTTTTTTACAATTTCCGGATAGTAGATCTGAAAACCGAAAAGGGTTGGAAATCCTTGCATTTCGATCAATTGCGGTTCCAGTTCATTCTTTTCGTTCACGCAAATCCCAAAATCAAATGCGATCATGTGTGTATGATCGTTTTCATTGGGAACGCTATCAGACTTTGGTATTGCGCGTTTGGTTAGCGATTTAAAAGAAGGATCAACAATCACATCCACGATACTTTCACAGGCATCGATAAGTTTTTTTCCAAATGATTTGTCGATGAAGACCGGGGTTTCAGCTACCCGGAATTCGATTGCGCCCGGGTGTTTGCTGTTTAGGTCTTGTAAGAATGATTCGTATTTGTCCTTGTTGAAGCTTGAATTAAATGCCTTCCTTAATGACGGAACCATGCTATTCGTTTATTGGAAGGTAGTAAAAGTTTGGCGTTTGGGGTTTGGGGTTTGGCGTTAAGGAACTCTCGATGCCACAGAACTTAATCATACACCGCATTCGAAGAGAATCGGTGGCTTCGAACTTAATAACGCCAAACGCCAAACCCCAAACGCCAAACGATTAGGCCTTTTGTAATTCCGGTTCGAATGTTTCCAGCGCGATAGAAAGAAAATTCGGTATCACATGCGAATAAGTCCAAAGTATCTTATCTGGATCATTGAGGTGAGAGATCATAGATTCCCATTTGGCTTCGCCGTGGTTATCGATGACCGTTTTTTTCTTGTCTTCGCGCTTCAGGTACATCGTCATCCCCGTAGGATCAGCTTCAGGATGGAATTGAGATCCGATCATGTATTCATTAAAACGAATACCCATGATCGCTCTTTCCAACGGAACATGAGGACGTTCTTTTTCAATGCAAAGAATTTTTGCCTTAAGTTGACGGATGCGTTGAAGATTGGGTTGAACGACCTGGAAATCCCTGCTATCAACCGCAAAAAAAGGATCGGATAGCCCAGAGAAAACAGGTTCCTTTCTTCCATCCGGTAACATATGAACTGGAAAAACACCGAAAGCTGTAGACTTTCTTTCTACAACATTTGCAACCTTGAAGTATCGGGTAGCTAATTGAAAGGAATGACAAATAAAGAATACATGCTTCTTGATCCTATTCGCAGTATTATTATTGTATTTTTCAACCTGTGCGATCCATTGAAAGAATTTGTTTTCCCATTCGCTGTTTTCACTGGCCAATGGAGAACCGGGACCGCCACTCGAGATGTAAAGATCGTAGGTAAGATCAGGCAGATTTTTTTCTTGCCGCACTTCAAACTCATCCCATACGAGGTCGAGTTGATTCTCATCCCGGTATTGAGTCAGAATCGCCCTTATACAGCGCATTCCCTGATTTTCAACTCCTTCATATAGGTCCAGGATGGCAATGCGGATTGTTCTTTGTTCACTCATATGTACGCCTGCAAACATAACGAAAAAATAAAACTGGAATTGTTGGTTTATTAGTTTGACCTGTCATTTCAGCCCGCCTCACGGGCTGTCTCAAAGGCAAATCAAATGGTTATTTAATTACCACTTTGAACATTTCTTCAGCCACTAATTGATTACCCTTATCGTTAAGGTGAACGCGGTCAGTGGTTAGAATACCAGACTCCTTATTTTCCTTATTGTTCGCAAGATTGTAATCAAGAAATGCTTTGCGAAGATCAACCAATCCGCAATTGTTCTTTTGTGCGATACTTCTTATGATGGAAGAATATCTATTCAGATCACCATCCAATTCATTGCTGAAATCAGTTTTTTCACCGATGGCGGCCGGAGTAGAGAGAAAGACCTGGATGTTTTTAGCCTGCAGCTTTTTGATGATGGCATTATAGAATTTCTCAAACTTATCAGCATCAGTGCCGGTACCATGGGAACGTTTATGCCAAACGTCATTTACGCCAACCCAGATCACAACGATATTCGGATTCTTTGCCAGCACATCATCATCCATTCTCAAATAAAGGTCATAAACTTTGTTTCCACCAATACCTGCTCCAATCAATTCATATCGATCTGCCAGGTTCTTTTGTTTCAACGTTTCTCCCAATACCGTGATATATCCTTTCGGTTGTACTCCCGCCTGGGTAATGGAATCACCAAAGAATACAATTCTTTTCTTTTCCTGGTTTGATTTCCAGCTGACCATGATGATAGCTAAGAGTGCAATAACTAAAACTCGTATTCTCATTTTGATAGCTTTTGATCTTTCAATAATAAGTTTTTTTTGTCGTAAGGAATAATTGATCTTGTTTCAATCTTCCATCTTGAATGCATCATTGTTTGCAGCACGGGATACATATAAATTGTCGCGTACAGTCGATTAGTAGTTGGCTTCAATATTATGCTCGTATCAGTGGTTAAACTCACGAAACGTAGTTTGGAAGTCTGTATTCCTTCCAACAATAGTTCTCCAGATTGGATAAATGTGAATTTTGTTATAGTATCGTTTACTATGACTTTAACGTCTTCGAATGGCTTACCTAGACTATCCACAAATTTCATCCATAATTTTGAACCACCTAAACTATTGTCGAACGATTCTTCAAAGCTGAAATGGTTTTGATTGATTTGAGGAAAATTATCCAATAATAGCGTATCACGATCAATTGTCCATTTTCCTAGATGATCATAACCACCAAGTCCATGAGAATAGATGGTGTAGCTATAAGTCATATTTGGATATAGTCTAAGTATATCGTCCCCTGCAATGCTGTGTTTCTTGTAAACGCCGTCAATTTTTATGGCATTTATAGTTGGCTTAACGGTCTTGCAACCATAATACGACTGAATGAAAATTAAAAAGACCAATGAAATTAAATAGACCCTTCTTCCCATACCTATTGGAATTTCTCAGGATGTTTTTTATTCCATTCCGTTGCATCCTGGTAAGCCTTTGCCACAGCTAATATCGTTGCTTCATCATAAAGATTTCCAAGAAATGTTATACTGGTTGGCAGTCCATTTTGGTTAAATCCTACCGGCAGGCAAACCACCGGATGTCCTGTGAGGTTTGTCATGGCGACTTGCCGTCCAGCAAAGGATGGAACGACGATCACATCATAATCTTTCATAAAATTATTCATTGCAACGATAAGATTATAGCGATGGCGATTCGCGTTTATATATTCAACTGCAGGAATAAATCGTGCAACACGAAAACTGTTTGGCCAGAAATTTTTATCCTGTCTGCGAATCAGGTCATCCTGGTTACTTCGGGTTAATTCATCAAACGCTGCGGCGCTTTCGGCACTGAGTACAGTTCCAATTATATTAAAGGGATAAAAGATCGAATCAGGTAATACAATCTCCTGAATATTTGCACCTAGTTTCTTCAATTCATCGATCACCGCCCATTGTGGGGCGCCCTGTGCGACTCCACGGAAATAATTCGTCGGATATGCAATCCGAAGTTTTTTCCAATCAACTTTCCCGGTATAATTAAATGGTCGCTCAATTGCTCCTGGATCCTTGCCATCGGTTCCCTTCATATAATAGAATACGATTGCCGCATCTTCGGCACTTCTGCAAATGGGCCCAGCCTTATCCAAACTCCAGCATAATACCATTGCACCGCTACGACTTACTGATCCGAATGTAGGTCTCAATCCGGTTGCTCCACATGTATGCGAAGGCGACACGATCGATCCTTGCGTTTCTGTTCCAATTGCAAAGGGCAATAACCCGGCTGCAGTTGCAGATGCAGAGCCCGCAGAAGAACCACTGGAGCCATTTCGCGTATTCCATGGATTGCGTGTTCTTCCACCAAACCACAAGTCGGCATATGCGAGTTCACCTAAAGTCAATTTTGCGCAAAGCACGGCACCTGCTTTTTTCAATTGCGTGTACACAAATGAATTTTCATCGACCACCTGGTCTTTGTAAGGAACACTGCCCCATGTTGTCTTATATCCTTTTACGGCAAAAAGGTCTTTCAATCCATAGGGTATGCCGTGTAGTGGTCCGCGGTAATTGCCTTTCCTGATTTCATCATCTGCTTCTTTTGCTTCCTGCATCGCCAATTCCTCGGTTAAGCTGATCACGCATTCCAGTGTATCACCCCATTTCTTCAATCGATCCAGGAAAAACCGGGTGAGATCAACGGAACTTATTTTTTTATTCTTAATTAAGGAGGCCAATTGCGGTATTGAATAAAATGCCAACTCATTTCTATTTGCAGGTACTTGAACATTGGAAGGTATTGACCAATTGACCTTCTCCTGCTTTTGATTCACCTTATAATTAAACGGAGCTGGATTGAAGGCAAAAGGGAAAGGCTGGCTATTCGGTAAATTCAATTTATGCATCTGGTCCAAGACCCTCGCGTTGTCCCTCAACCCTGTTACCATGGAATCCTTTTCCGCAGCAGTAAATTGAAGTCCGGCCAATAGGGAGGCAGCAGTTACAGTACTCGTATCGATCTGCTGGCCCTGGCAACAAAAGGCAGATAGTAAAATAAATAATGTATTGACCTTTCTCATGATTTAGTATTGAGGAACTAAAATTACCGGATTTAAATATTCATTTATACTGTAACTTAAATCTCAAACTGATTGCTATGCCAAAGTACTTGTTTTCGCTTTCACTGGTCGTTTTCTTGCTTTCCTGCCAGGATAGAACAAACGTAAAAGGAATTTCGACCGAAGAGTATTTCAACCACGGCGACAGTGGTGTGAAGACAGGTGGGGTAAGAATGATACCCATTAAAACTCCTGTTGGTGATTTCAAGGTCTGGACAAAACGATTCGGAAATAATCCGCGTATCAAAGTGCTATTCCTGCATGGTGGACCTGCTGGTACGCATGAGTATTTCGAATGTTTTGAAAGTTTTTTCCCCCAAGAGGGATTTGAGTTCTATGAATATGATCAACTGGGATCTTATTACAGCGACCAACCAAAAGACAGCAGCCTATGGACAGTGGAAAGGTTTGTTGAAGAAGTTGAACAGGTGCGCCAGGCGCTTGGTATGAATAAGGATAATTTCTACGTGCTGGGAAGTTCATGGGGAGGAATTCTTGCAATGGAATACGCACTGAAATACCAGGACAATATGAAAGCGCTCCTGATTTCAAATATGATGTCGAGTTGTCCTGATTATGGTCGATATGCGAATGAAGTGCTGGCAAAGCAAATGAAACCGGAGGTGCTTAAAGAAGTAAAGGAAATCGAAGCCAGGGGTGATTTTACCAACCCGCGTTACATGGAATTATTGTTACCAAATTTTTACCAGGAACATTTGTGCAGGTTGAAGGAATGGCCTGACCCTATCAATCGATCATTCAAGCATATGAATTCAGAAATCTATGTGATGATGCAGGGCCCATCTGAATTTGGTATTGCCGGAAGATTAGCAAATTGGGATCGCAAGACCGATCTTCCTAAAATCAAAATCCCTACACTTACAATTGGCGGTTCTCACGATACCATGGATCCCGAACACATGAAATGGATGAGTACCCAGGTTCAACAAGGAAGATATTTACATTGCCCGGAAGGAAGTCATCTTGCCATGTGGGACGATCAGAAGACCTATATGGATGGAGTGATTAAGTTTATTAAGGATGTGGATGGGGGAGTTGTTTAGGGGACAGCCAAGAAGTAAGGTTGACGAGGTTGATAAGGTTGACAGGGTTGACAAGGAAGGTCGCATTCGGCATACCCTTGTCAACCCTGTCAACCCTGTCAACTTTGTCAACCTAGTATTCAATACGGTAACTCTGAACTGAAGGATCCCTATAGGTATCCATCAAGTCATAAGAGATGGTAATTTTCTTTTTATCTGCAGAAACTTCGGTCTTTCCTTTTGCTTTGACAGATTTTGAAGGTCGAGGAAGGTTATAGATCACTTTCATGGGCATTTCACCGAACATACCTTTCAACATATCCAGGTTTTGCAACTTCTTTTCATCTTCCTCGGTACTTACAAATTTCTTTTCATTAAATGCATACTCGATCAAACCGTCTTTTAAATTATAACTCATTGGTGCTTCTGGCCTGGCCATCATACTATCGGCAATAGCGTCCTTGGCAGGTTCACCGTTTGAGCGCCTGGACAAAGGTGAATTATCGAAAGCTTTTTTAGTTATTTCAGTGGTGATCGGGATCTGCGAAAGCTTTGAGAATTTGCTGGTGATCGTCAAATTCATAATATTCTCTTTCACCTTCATCTTCACATTCATTTTGCTGTTTTCATACACTTCTTTTTCATCGGTAGTTAAAGACCTGCCTTTCTCTTTTTCAATATCGTTGATCAGGTCTTTAAAATGAACCACGGTATCAGTTATCTTATCTGCATCTGGTTTCTGAGTAGGGTCATCACCCACTTGTTTTGAAAATTCGATCAATTTTGATAGGTCGATAAAAGTAACTATCGTACCGCTTCCATTTCGGTTGATGGTCGCCTCTGAAGTAGATTCAATACAGGCTTGTAAGAAAATCAAGCAGACAACTACGAGGATCGTGCGAAGGATTTTTTCCATGGAGATAAAGTTTAGGTTTGGTGGAGAAGTAAAATTATTAAGTCTCCAAAAGAATGCAAGATTACCTGGGCAGGTAATTATTTTTTAGCGTTTCCTTGACAGCCACGTTTCTTGTCAACCCTGTAAACCATATCAACGCGTCATTCCCCGCGAAAGCGGGAACAACCCTGTCAACCTTGTCAACCCCGTCAACCCTATCAACCAAAAACTAATACTCAATCCTGTAACTCTGAATAGAAGGATCCTTCATCGTCTCAAGCATATCGTAGGTAATCGTGACTTTCTTTTTATCTGAAGAAATTTCGGTTTTTGCTTTTCCTGTTACTGATTTGGAAGGACGGGGGAGATTATAAACGACTTTGATCGGCATATCTCCCAGCATGCCCTTGATCATGTCAAATTGTTCCATCATCTTTACTTCCTCCTCGGATTTTGTGTGTTTTTTCTCATCATAGATGTATTCGATAACACCCTCCTTTACATTAAAAGACATGCCATCATTTTCATTATCCATCATCTTGTCAATTTCTTTATCCGCACCTGGCTCAGCTTCGTCATTTTTAGCCATTGGAGACTGGTTAAATGCTTCCTTCATCATGTCCGTTGTGATTGGAAGCTGAGATATTTTTGAAAATTTGCTGGTGATGGTGAAGTTCATTATGCTCTTTTTCATATCCATCTTCATGTGCATCTTTGTGTTCTCATAAACTTCTTTTTCATCTGCAGTTAGTGGACTGCCTTTTTTCTTCTCAATCTCTTTGAGATTATCCTTGAAATAAATTACTGAATCAATCACCTTGTCCGCATCTTTATCTTCGGCTGGATCCTTACCCATTTGTTTGGCGATATCAAACATCTTTGCCATATCCACATAAGTAACTACTGTACCACTTCCGTTCTTGTTGATCGTTGCTTCTGTAGTGGACTCGAGACAGGCCTGCAGAAAACTTATTCCAATTAAAATGAGGATTACACCGAGGATTCTTTTCATGGTAAGAATATTTTTTGATTTTAGCGAGCTGCTAATATAGTGCAATAATGATGTATGTGCAAGGATGACCACCCCCTGTCCCTAAAGGGGAACTTAGTTATGAGGTGTGCTTAATTAGTTTTTATTTATGAGTTAGGGTGATTGACCTTCGTTCCCCCTTTAGGGGGACAGGGGTTAAACTCCTGCAAGAAATTGTGAGTGAATATAATCCACAACGGCCTCGAGCTTATTTGTTTGTTGGTAAACCTTGATTTGGCGGTCAGCGCCTGTTCCGTTCTCGAGCATTTTGGTAACGTAATTTATCGCATGGCGACTTCCGAGTTGGTCTACTACATCATCGATGAAATCGAGTAGTTCATGAATTAGTACTCGGGTGTTGACTTCTTCCTCTTTTCCAAAATCGATCAATCGTCCTTCGATCCCGTATCGGCTCGCCCGCCATTTATTTTCATTGATCAAAGCGCGTGAGTACTGAATGAAATTGAGGTTTTTGGAGCGTAGCTTATAGATCTTCGCACATATTCCCTGGAATAAGGCGGCGATGGATATTGTCTCCTGCACAGTCATTGGCACATCGCAAATGCGGAATTCAACCGTATTGAAAAATGGATGTACCCGCAAATCCCACCAGATCTTTTTTGCATTGTCAATACTGTTCGTTTTTACAAGAAGTTTGATATAATTATCATAAGCTTCGATGCTCTCAAATGTTTCGGGTATGCCGGTGCGGGGAAACTTATCAAATACTTTTGTACGAAATGACTTGTAACCGGTTGATCTGCCTTCCCAAAAAGGAGAGTTCGTGCTCAGCGCGTAAATATGGGGGAGAAAATATCTTGTGCTGTTTGCGATATGATTTGCCATTTCCCTGTTCTCCATCCCAACATGCACATGCAACCCAAAGATCAGGTTACTCCGCGCTGCTTCCTGCAATTCATTGACGATTTCAGTATACCGCACATGGTCGGTAATCAATTGGCTTTCCCAGTGACTGAATGGATGCGTACCCGAAGCGCCCATCCAAAAGCCAAGATCACCCGCGATGGATGAAATTGTTTTGCGAAGCAATCCTACATCTTGATAAGCCTCGTCCACGTCCTGGCAAATATCTGTACCGACTTCCACAACGGCCTGGTGCATTTCAGCCTTTACCTTGTCCTTGATTACTTTCTGCCCTTCCGTAACGATTTTTTGTTCATGACTCTTGAGCTCCCTTGATGAAGGATCTACAACCATGTACTCTTCTTCAACGCCGAGCGTGAAGTGTTTATAATTGATATTAGCCATAAGGTGAATGGTGAATGGTGAATGGTCAATGGTGAATGGGCAATGGTCAAAGGTCAATGTGCAAAGCGAAGTGTATCTTCTCATTATTCATTATTCACTATTCACTATTCACCATTGACCATTCACCATTCACTACACGAGTTGTTCGTGATTAGCGCTTCTTTTTATATATTCTCCCCAGGTAAGATTGTCTCTTCCGGGTTTATGGGTCATCGCTTTTTCAATTGCGTAATTGGCTGCTGTTTCCACCACCCAGGCAAAATTATCTTCGCCTACACTTGTTTTCTCTGCGTCTGGAGCAGGATTGCAAAAATCAATTGCATAAGGAACACCATCTCTAAGCGCCAACTCAACGGTATTGAAATCATAGCCAAGGTACCTATTGATCCGCAGTACGATCTCTTCCATTTGCTTCAACCGTTCCTGGCTTGGTGCGAAGTCCGCGACATAACGAAGATGATGAGGATTGCGCGGTTCATAAGGCATAATGCGAACATGTTTACCGCCGATGCAATAACAGCGATAGTATTCGTCAAAGATGATCTCTTCCTGCAATAGCATTACGAGTTGTCCTGTTTCGCTATGCTTTTGGAAGAAGTCTTCCATATTGTGCAGCTTATACACGTTTTTCCATCCCCCACCCGCAAATGGTTTCATGTAGGCCGGAAAGCCGGTATAACCAAAAATGGATTCCCAATCCATCGGATAAGCAAGATTGCTGAAGGATTGTTCCGATGTATCGGATGGTAATTCGTAACTGGGCAGGATAACTGTCTTGGGTACCGGTACGCCGATCTTTACAGCCAGGCAATTATTGAAGAATTTTTCATCAGCGCTCCACCAGAAGGGATTATTGATCACCGCTGTTCCGCTGATTGCCGCATCTTTCAGGTAGGCCCGGTAAAATGGAACATCCTGGGAGATTCTGTCAATGATTACGGCATAGTCGCCCGCATCGCCCTGCACTACTTTATCAATCCGCACCGGTTCTGCTGTAATACCGTCAACTCCTTTGCTATTTATCCGCTCGATAAAGGCCATGGGGAAAGATCTTTCCTTACCGAACAGTATTCCGATTTTTTTCATAAGCAGTTCTTTTTATTGTTGAGCAGGGGATACCCCTTAATCAAATTTATTCGAACAGTGTAAGAAAAACAAATTCAATCTGCAAGCTATTACAATGTGTATTCAAACCTGACGTTAGTATTTCGTATTTCTTTATATTTGAAACCATGCAGACCCGGAAAACGCTCCCTTTAACCGTAGAATCAGCCTCAGTCTATTCCGACCAATTAGAACGCCAGGTCTTCCTTGAGTTCTACCGCACAACAGGTAGTGAGGAGGAAGAGATGGAATTGTTGCTGGTCAATGACGGGCAGGACCTTGTGACCATGCACTTCGAGAACATTATTGGCGCGCTCAGCGAGAATAACCTCCTTCGCCCATTGCTTGTAGTAGGAATTCATTGCGGGGAAGACCGCCGCAACGAATACGGAATGCAGGCCGTGCTGGATTTTAAGGGCAGAGGGAGCAAGGCCGCAAATTATTCCGCCTTCATTATTGAAGAATTACTTCCACTAATCTATAAGGCATTCCCGGGCCAGGGATTTCGTAAGAGAAGCTTTGCCGGTTTCTCGTTGGGTGCCTTGAGCGCAATGGATATCGTTTGGAACAATCCCGAAGTTTTTTCAAGGGTAGGATTATTCTCCGGATCGCTTTGGTGGCGAGCCAAAGACAACCACGCGCCTGATTTCAATGAAACACGGGATCGTCTTATGCATAACCAGATCCGCAAAGGAAAGTATATAGCGGGAATGAAATTTTTCTTTCAATGTGGGGAAGCGGATGAATTTGAAGACCGCAATAACAATGGAGTGATCGATTCTATTGACGATACGATCGACCTGATGCGTGACCTACTCGCCATAGGTTATCTCGAAGGCCCCGACATGCATTATCTCCAAATGCCCGACGGCAAACACGATGTTCCTACATGGGCGAAAGCATTTCCGCAATTTTTGCTATGGGGTTGGGGAAGGTGAATGGTGGTGAATGGTGAATGGTCAATGGTGAATAGTCAATAGTGAATAAAAGTAATTAAATAAAAAACCCCGGAGTTCCGGGGTTTTTTTATTGTAAAAGATTATTGATATCTGCGAAGTATTCATCATTCACTATTCACTATTCACCATTCACCATTCACCATTCACCATTAGAATGTTATCCTCGCACCAAGTTGGCTGAGCCATCTAGCAGACAGGCCCGGAGAAAGCGATGTGCTTACTGCCCAAGGGTCGCCAGTAAATGGTGTAAAACGGTACTGAGGAGTAAGATTTGATGCGCTTACATATCCGGCGAATTGAATTAGCGGGAAGTTGTCGTTCGTCAGGAACCAGGTTCTTCCCCAATCTTTATTCAACATATTTGTGAAGTTGTATACCTCATAGCTCAATGCGAGCTCATATCTTCTGTCGCCGACTTTCAACCTGAATTTCTGTTCAAGCTTCATATCAATGATATGAGTGAATGGCAAACGAGATCCGTTGCGCTCCGCCATTCTGCCACGATTATTGCGCAGATACTTATCACCGTCGATATATGCATTTAGATGATCTTTTTGTTGCTGAGCACTGTAAGTGACTCCATTAACGGTATTCGTGAGGAAGATTGAACTAGAAAGTTCAGCTGCAGTTGGAATGTAGATCAGGTCATTACTTGCATTGGTTGTGAATACATCATCATTAACCGGGCTATTCCTGTAAACATAGCTTATCGGATTTCCTGATTGTCCATTATAGGTAAATGTTATACTTGTAACCATCTTCTTATTAGCATACTCGAATTGCTTGCTGATATAACCGTTGATACGGTGACCCAGGGCGAAGTCAGATCTTGACAACTCCATAGAGTTTCTTCCATTCACAGTTTCGATAAATCTCCATTGAGAGTTATTTTGAGAGCTGGTTCCTTCATTCAGTGCAACTGATTCACCGTAAGTATAGTTCAGGTTAAATGCAAATCCATTGCGGAATGCCTTATCCAGTGTGAATGTAAGGCTATAAGAAAATCCTCTGCGGCCGTGGTTATTGCTAAGCAGGAACACATTGCCGGGATAGGGATTGATCGTGCTGTTAGGTCTTAGCGGTATTCTCGTAGGACCTGTGCCGGTAGAATATACACTACGTGCATCTGGTGCGAGTGCCTTTCCAATAGGAGGCATGATGTTCACGTTTTCATACTGGATCTCCCAGATATTTTTTGTGAACAACATTTCCGTGGTGAATGTCCATCCATCTCCAAAGCGCTTGTCAACTCCGAGTGAACTACGGAAAACAGTTGGTAGCTTGAAATCTTTTGCGACAAGGTCAACCTGTCCTCTTGCGTTGGCGATATTTACTCCAAGCTCTTCGGCGTTAGGTTGATTGAATGGATCGGGATTAAAGGTAAAGCCCGCGGCTGGAGGATTCAGATCGACACCACCGATAGAAACACCTGTGTTGTTATACGCACCACCTGGCCATACCAACGGAATGCGGCCAGCGAAGATTCCCATTCCGCCTCTGATCGTTACTCCCTCATCACGCAAACGGTAAGTGAAGCCAATGCGTGGTGAGACCAACCATTTAGGATCCATGACCTGTCCTGTACGAGCGCCTTTCAGGTCATAGTATTGAGAAATCTTTGCGATTGCTGTATCATTGAAGAAAGGATCAGTTGCAGGTTTTGTCAACAGTTCGGTACGATCTGCGCGCAAACCCAGAACGAAAGTGAGGTTATCATTTACTTTGATCTCATCAGTAAAGAAGAAACCAACACGCACGGTCTTGAATTGGGCCGATGCTTTTGTATTATCGCCTGTTGTGTTATCAAGAATCGAGAAGGAACGCTGGAACCTTCTTGGTGTCGCGTTATTCAGGAAATCATTTGCGTTATTGAACGTATAAGTTCCATAGTTGTCGCGGATAAATGTATTCAATACATCATTAAATTCGTTATCAGTTCCAACTGTAAATGTGTGTCTGTCTCTGTAAAACTTGAAGGCATCAAAAATGCTAATGTTTCTCGCTTTAAGCAGGTTGGCAGCGGAGAAGTTCTCAGTGCCTGCATTAATGGACCCAGCCCCATCGAATATGATTACCCTTGGAAAATCCTGGCCAAGCGGTCCTCTATCATCTAATTCATCTGTAACAGTAACCAATAATCGGTTATCGGAATTTCCGGAAAAGTTACTTTTCAATTCACCAGAAAAAGAGTGAGTACGGTTAGGGAATAAATAACCTGCATTATAAAAGGTGATGGAAGTAGGACCGCTGCTGGTCGTATTGTAACGCAACCCTTTGTTGTAGCGATAAGAAAAGGCGAAGCGGTTCTTTTCATTGATATTCCAGTCAATCTTTGCATTTACACTTTCACGGTTAACCTGCTCGGGGTTGTCGATATAGCCGCCGGGTTCATAACCGTATACTGTTCTGAGACGGTTTGCAATATTGTCGATTGTAGCCTGATTGCTACCGCCCCTGTATTCGTCAAAGTTAAATGGTTGGGGGCGTTGGTCCCGTTGCCATTCTGCGAGGAAAAAATAGAATAATTTATTTTTAATGATTGGCCCACCAACACGAAAACCATACATTTTGTTTTGGAAACCTGCGGCCTTTGTTCTCTCGACAACGCCTGGAAATCCAGGTTTGGCAGTAGCAACAGGAGACTTGCCTGTAAGGTTTTCATTTCTGAAATAAAACCAGGCCGATCCCTGAATCTGGTTTGTTCCGGATTTGGTAATTGCGTTTACGGCACCACCGGTGAAATTTCCATACTGTGCATCGTATGGTGACAGAATTACCTGTATCTGATCGATCGCATCAATTGAGATCGGAGCCACTCCCGCCTGACCACCATTTGTACCTGAAGCGGCAAGGCCGAATATATCGGTATTGTTTGCTCCATCGATGAAGAATGAATTATAACGGTTATTCTGACCAGCAAAGGCAACGCCACCATCGCCAGTTACTTTCGCCTGAGGAGTGAACTTAAGAAAATCATTCAATCCTCTTCCAACCGATGGAAGATTCGCCATCTTATCGCGACCAATGCTGGTTTCAGTTCCACCCTTTCCACTCGTTGGTCTGCTTCTTCCTGCAACTACAACTTCCGTAAGTGTTGATGATTTTTCCGCAAGTGAGAATTCTTGCGTGGAAGTTTCACCAAGGGTAAGGTTAATGTCATTCAGGGTCTCATCATTAAATCCTACGAAGCTAACAACGATCGTGTAGGGTCCACCGGGTTTTAAGTTGATCAGATTATAACGACCACCGGTACGGGTGGCTGTCCTATAAACGGTGCCGGTGGGAACATGGGTCGCTGTAACGGTTGCGCCAACGAGGGCTTCACCTTTACCTGTTTTTACAAAGCCACTGATGCTACTGTTTGTTTCCTGGGCTGAAAGGGATAGGGGGAAAACAAATAATACCGCCAGCAAGAAAACAGCGATTCTCTTAAGCATATAGTTTTGTTTTAGCAGAATACAAAGAAAAGCAAATATGTGATAAATATTTGAAAGTAATATTAACAAAAAATCCAAGGCAAAAAATTGATGCAAACCGCTGCACAGCCCGCTTTTTCAGTTGATTGAAACCATTAAAAAACAGCCGGTTTTAATCATTAACTTTGTGTAAATTTTTTTTGATGCTTGATACCATTCAAAGTGCGATTGATGATATAAAAAAAGGTAAGATGGTCATTGCCGTTGACGATGAGGATCGTGAGAACGAAGGTGATTTCATCGTTGCCGCAAGGCATGCAAGTCCTGAAGTGATCAACTTCATGAGTAAGCAGGGAAGGGGATTGATATGCGCACCCCTGCTGGAAGACCGCTGCGATGAATTACAGCTCGGACTGATGGTGAATAATAATACGGCTTTACATGAAACAGCTTTTACTGTTTCTGTAGACCTGCTCGGACATGGTTGCACCACGGGAATTTCGGCACAGGACAGGTCATGTACAGTAAGGGCTTTAATTGACCCATCAACGAAACCCGAGGATCTTGGGAGACCTGGGCATATATTTCCTTTACGAGCTAAGAAAGGTGGAGTGCTTAGAAGAGCAGGTCATACGGAAGCCGCAATTGACCTGGCCAGACTGGCGGGCCTTGAACCGGCAGGAGTTCTTGTTGAGATCATGAATGAAGATGGGTCGATGGCGAGATTGCCTGAGCTGCGATTGATAGCGAAGAAGTTCGATCTCAAACTAATTTCGATAAAGGACCTGATCGAGTACCGGTTGAAAACGGATTCTCTTATCGAAGAGATCGTACGGGTAGATATGCCTACGAAATATGGGCATTTCAAATTGATCGCCTTCCGTGAAAAGAATACCCCAAATGAACATCTTGCTCTTATCAAAGGAACCTGGGAAAAAGAAGAACCGGTAATGGTAAGAGTGCATTCATCATGCTTCACCGGTGATATTCTCGGATCCCTGCGTTGCGATTGCGGCGATCAACTGCATACTGCAATGCAAATGGTTGACCGGGTAGGCAAGGGAGCAATACTTTACATGAACCAGGAAGGTCGTGGTATCGGTCTCGTGAACAAACTCAAAGCATATCAATTGCAGGAAGATGGATTAGATACCGTTGAAGCAAATCTCCATTTGGGATTACCAATGGATAAAAGAGATTATGGTATCGGAGCACAGATCCTGCGCTATCTTGGTATAACAAGGTTAAGATTGATCAGCAACAATCCACGCAAACGCGCCGGATTGCTTGGATATGGAATCGAAGTTGTTGAAACTATTCCCATCGAGGTGGATCCCAATCCCCATAACGAAAAATACCTGCAGACAAAGAGGGATAAGCTGGGACATGAGATTCTTAAAGGATGATTTTCCATGCAGTCCCTAACGCCAACTTTTTACCCCGAAGGCCCCGCCATGGCGGGGGAGGATGAGGTTTCGAAGTCTCGAATCTTCAATTCAACAGAAGAATAGATGAACAAGGAATGATCAATTTCCATCGGATGTTTTTCCAATATTTTTAGAACTCGTTTTGTCTTCATCTGATTTGTTATCGCCTTTCTTTCTTTTTGGCGTACTAACGGCAAAAAAGGAAAATCCTCATTATTTTAAGTTTTTTCCTCATCAAAAAATGATGAAAAGTCGTTGTGATTCCGTTTCATTCAGCAGACAACCCCTCCGATGGAAATTGATCATTCCTTGTTCATCTATTCTTCTGTTGAATAGAAATTTTGGGACGACGAAAACTAAGGAACTCTTATCCACTTCAGTAACAAAACCCGCCGATGGGAATTGGAAATTCCTTGTTCTTCTGTTCTTTTTGAAACATTCCAAAAGAAAAATTTATACTATAAAGTTACCAGTCGAAGAAAGGAAAAAACAATCCGCGCCTTAGCGCCTTTGCGGTAAAAACTGACTGTGCCTGAAGGAAACTAGTGAATAGTTGAAGATTTACTATTATTCTTGATCTTGCGAAACAGAAGTAACTCCAATCTTGGGATCCTGGGTAGCGGGTTTCAATTTGACCTTTTTCTTTTTTTCTTTCCTGAAAAGATCACCGAATTTATCTGCATCGCGACGGAAAGAAATAGATGCACCTGAACGGGTTTGCTTGCCTGTGCCTGCAGCAAAGTATCCGTAGTTATTTCGGTAGAAAATAGTAAGAACCAATTTTCCATCCGGCCGGATCTTCCATTCTGCATTGAGATCAGGTAAGAATGCAAGACTCTTTGATGCAGCTGCCTGTGCCGAACTCAAACCAAAATCCAAAGCGCTTCCAAATGTAAAGGTCAATCGTTCATTGAATAGACTCTTGCCAATCGAGAGATTCAAAGCAGTTCTGTCAATTGTAAACGTATTGGGGCTTGTGGTAAGGAAATTTGTGCCGCTGTACAATTGCGCGTTGAAATTGATACGGATACTTTTATCGTTGAATACTTTTTGAAAAATATTGGAAAATTGTTTACTGAGAATATTCGACAATGCACCCGAAATACTGTTCACCACAATTCCTTCAAACGCGATATTTCCTATGTTTGATTGATCTGCTGTTGATATCGGGCCAAAACTATTGAACACGATCAGGAACGCTACCTGCTTGTTCAATTCATTCTGATCTTCCTGAATTTGTTTAAAAGCCAATAAGGCCTCCGGATCATTTTGCAATTGTGATGGCAATTCGAGCCTGAAGCGGATAGCGGGTTGCATCAGGTTGCCGGTAAGTTCAGAAACCACGACTACCTTGCCGCGAAATTTCTTAACGTTATCGCCAAAATAGGCCGGCAAAGCAAGATCACTGAATGCGACATCTTCTGCTTCGTACTCGGCGGTCACTTTCATCTCGGCATCATAAGGATCGCCTTTCCATCGAATGTAGTTACCAACCCCTTCACGCAGTTTGAATGGTTTACGCAGCAGTGACTCAAAATTGAAATTATAATTCCCGCGCTCAATATCATAATGACCGGTGATGGTAAACTCGCCATCCGTTGTTGCCCGCATAACCAGGTTTCCATAGCCAATTGCCCGGATGACATCACCTGTAAACTCATCAAGAATGACGTTCATTTGAGCGAGCCTGTTCGCGGTGATATCGAGGTTAACGGTCAGGTTGCTTTCCTGGGGGAGAACTGGTGATGCCATTTCTCTTCCATACACCTTCCATACTATATAATCTGCCTGTCCTGTTTCTTTTGATGTACCACTGCGGATATAGATCCTGGAACTATCTGCAGGTTCTGCCCTTATATCCATCACCATATTTTCTACCGGACCACTGAAACGCATACCCGCTTTTGCAATCGCTGTTCCGAAGAAGGGTTCATTCTTTGTTCCCGCAGTTTCCAGTGCGAGTAAACGCGGTGAATTCATTTCAAAATCAAATGCGAGATCATCAAAACCCTGGTGATATAGTCTTCCCCTCGTCAAACGTCCGCTATTGTCGTATTTATCCTTCAGTGTGAATGAGCCGAAGTCCATATATCCATCTTTCAAATCAATATTTGCTGATGGAATGGTATAGGTAACATTGGTATAGTCAACTTTAAGGCTTGCGTTCTTCAGGGTCATTTTACCAAGGTATTTCAACCGGTTTACGGGACCAACGATGCGAAGCTGACCAGATGCATAACCCGTTACTTCACTGAATATGCCAGTTAGATAATGTTCTAGATAATCGATTTTAGTTTCAGTCAGATTAGTGGTGATGTCCAATTGCTGTGCGCTTGTACTGTCAAGCATGTTATAAATACCCTGCAGGTCGAACTGATAATCTTTGTTATCTGAGATTGCATTAAAATTCACTTTTCCTGTACGCTGACTATAGTTGGCTGTCATCTGCAGTTTACCAATTGAATCATCATCGAGGCGGAACTGATCTGCATCTGCCTTTAGATCGATCTGGAATTTTCCATATGGATCCAGGATATCGACAGTACCCGTTAGCAAACCTTCCAGCCTGTTCTTTGGAATAACATAAGGAGCGAAGTCGCCAATATTCACCTTGTTCAATTCAACCCTGATATCGTTCGTATTTCCAATTTCTGATGGATGCGTTGTTACCAATATTTCTTGCTGGCCATTATAGATCCTGACTCCATCAGCATAAACCATTTTCTCGCTTAATACCAATTCTCCGTCTTTTTCGATGGTCCAGTTTTTTCCATTCAGATCGAAATTGGATTCGCGGAAAAGGATCCTTGCGCCATCCCGCAATGTTTGAACCTGCGCAGAGATTTTTGCTGCGTTCAGAGTTTGGTTTGCGCTTGTAGTGATACTGATCTCCGAAATATCATTGAAGGAGCGAACATCCATTGCTGTGCCGGGGAAATGCAAACTGTCGTTGATGTAGATATCCGCGATCTCGCCGTGCATGGTTAAACTATCCAGTGAACCCGTGGCATTGAATTTTGTATTGAAAGCTGTAATATTTTTATAGCTGAATTGAGGAACTTCCGCATTCAGGTCGAGCAAATTGTTTTTGGTGTTGATCCTTCCGGTTATCGTACTGTAATTAAATCCTTTCAGGTCAGTGTGTACAAATTGCAAGTATTCATCTACTTTCTTCGTAGTGATAACAAAGCTGAAATTTTCATTGGTCACCTGGCGCTTTGAAGGCTTGATATAACTTGGATAGTACCGATTAAGGAAGGTTTGAAATGCCCCTGGAAGTTCTTTGATGGAGAATTCACCAACCAATGCGGCATCAAATTCATTGCTCAGCACCGTAATCGCCTTGTTATTATCAACCACTCTCGATTCGATACTCAATGAATCAAAAGGTATACGGATGCCGTCTTTCAGCACTACTGCTTCATATACTTTAGCGGTTCCCAAAAAGTTATCGAGATTATCACCGCTGAAATCAAAGCGAAACTTTCCGTTGAATTCGATATTGTCTTTCGTGAAATTTATCTTTTTTAGATCCGCTTTTCCGACATTGGCATCAAGGTCAAATTCTGGAACATCCTTAGTGAAGTCAACCAATCCATTCATTTTTACATCCAGGTTGGGATCGTTGACGATCAATTCACCATTGAAAAGTCTTTTTGAAACATTTCCCTTTACATTAATGCTTCTGTAATTATAATCATTCACCAAAAAGGATTCGATTCTTCCATCAAGGTTTGCATTAAGGGTGTTGATGGTTAGACCGCTTCCTTTCACATTACCTTCGAATGCTATCGTTCCCAAATTGTCGGCTTCGAGGAACTGACCCAAATCAAAGCCTGGTGTTTTAATTGTTCCGGAATAGCTTGTCAATCCCTTTTCTGGAATTTTCATGTTCAAGTCCGTTACCATCATGCCGAGGTTTGACTCAACTGTACCATAGGTTACAAAGTCGCGGATAAAACCGGTGTAGTTTCCTTTGAATCGTATCCATTGTAAAAGATCCAGACGGGGTTGTTTGATCTTTTTTAATTCAGGTATTAGCGTGATGGCATCCAGGTATGTGGTTCGGAAATTATTTGCTGTAAAATCGATATAAGTCTGATCGATATCCGGAAGGCCACTCATTTTAATGTTTCCATTCAAATAGGTGCTGTTTCCTGCTTGCAGGGTGATATTCTTTCCCTGGAGATTTTCAACGGTACCGGTTATTTTTCCATTGAGAAGGATCTTTCTATTCCATGATTTCAATTCAGGCGCGAAGAATGCAATATCATCACTGCTTATTTCTGCTCCGGTGAAATCGCCTTCTATTCTCACATCCGAAATGAATTTACCAAGATCATTGAAGGAATTGTAGCGCAAAGCAAATGACTTTGTAAGCCGGCTTTCGTTTGTGCGAATATCAAGGTCATTAAATTCCATTGCTTCAGGGTGAAAGCGCACATTGGACTTAAATTGCTTCACCTGCAAGCCGCTTCTTTCTTTGGTTGTAAAGTTTGCATTAAAGCTGACTGAATCCTGTTGGAATTTTACATCAGTAAATTTTCCGTTAATGTCGGAAAAGAAAATATGATTACCATCGAAGGACTTGAAGGGATCTCTTTCTGTCCGGGCATCATTCTTAAATGCACCATCTTTTATCGTAAGTGAATTGATCACGATATCCCAACCGCCAGGATTCCAGCGGAGATGCGCAGGATCATTGATGATTGGACCATTCTTAATCTTTCGTTTAGGCCTAAGCGAATCTGGTCGGTTGCCTGGGTAATTATATATTGAAAAATAAGGTTGATCGATATCAATTGACCTGATTAAGATTTGCTTTTTGGTCGCATTAACTGATTCCGCATCCAGGTCAAGTGAAACCAGGCTTAATTGCTGATCTTCTCCTCTCCAGCTATCCTGTTGCAAGAGGTGAATATTATCCAGTTCCAGCCTGGAAAGTCTCAATTGAATTGGTTTCTTGGTACTATCGGTATTACTTGAACCACCGAAATAATCTACAAGGAATTGATAGTTCCAAACTGAATCGGTTCTTTTCAATTGAATACTCGCGTCCTGCAATCCCACATACTTCAATTCGACCTGGTCTTTAAAAAAGAACCAATCAGTAATATTCAATTTCATCACCCCGGCATACAAAAGGGTATCCTTATTCCGGTCCCTTATCAGGGTGCCTTCCAGGTTCATGGTATTGAAAAGGTCGAGGTCGACGTGACGAACGCTGATTTCGGTATTTAGTGCACGGGAAAGGCGTTTAGTGACCTTGTTAACCAGCCAGTTCTGAACGGGAGTAGTTTGTATGGCCAACCAGGCCAGCAGGAGCAGGCCAATAAGGACCAGTAAAACGGTCCGGGATATTTTCCAAAATCGTCTCAGAGCTAGGGTATTAATGTAAAATTAGGCATTCACAGGTCTTAATGAGCAAATACAGTACCAACAGACCCTTTAATCGATTCAAAAACAACGAAAAATACACAAATGGAATTGTAGGGATGGGGGGTTTAACGAGGATTTATGAGGTCGGGTGATGGGGTTGATGGGGTTGATAGGGTTGACAAGGTTGACAGGGTTGACAGGGTTGATAAGGTTGACAGAGTTGATAAGGTTTTAAATAGGATTCTAATTCGTTATTGAAATTAATACAGAAACCTGCCGACAATGTCAACCTTATCAACCCTGTCAACCCTGTCAACCCTGTCAACCTCGTCAACCCCGCCTCTTAGGCATCGACAAATTCCTCCATTCCTCATTCCTGATCATCTTTCCCAAATAAAGTATCTGCCCGATATGATAGGGATAATGCGCAAGCTGTCGATTGATGGCATCGATCACTGAGAGCTTTTCATCTCTTATCGTTATTGTTTTAAGAAGATCCTCTTCTTTTAATTCCCCCATTGCTTTTAAATAACAATCCCAACCCTGTTCCCATAGTTCGAGCAATTTTGCTTTTGAATACTCATGAACTTCAAATTCATCATCACGCTGTCGCCAGGTCTTTTCTCCATCTTCAGTTAGAAAATTGGTCCAACGACTGAGCATATTGCCATACATGTGCTGGATAATGATCGCAACACTATTTGATTCCGAACCGGGTTGATAATGAAAGTCTTTTTCTTCAAGTTGTTCAAATGTTTTATCAGCCAGGCCCTTGTAATATTTTACCCTGCGGATCACCGTGAGAAGGTATTCGGTTCCTATTGACATAAAAAGAGATTTACGTCCCGAACGTTCGGGATACAATTTACGTCCCGATAATTTATCGGGATACGATTTTCTGAGTAAACTCGAAGTGCAAGAAATCGTACTCCGAAACTTCGTAATGTATATCGTAAATTAAATATAAATTTACCTACCATCCTTTTATACCAAAACTTAAAAACCCTGCAAATGAGAATAGTTTATCTATTTATCCTCCTCTCATTGTCCGCAACCTTAACCTATAGCCAGGATACAATTCCAAAGAACCGCACCGGATTCAGGGCGGGAGTAAACGGTTCAAAACTTCTCTCTTTGCGACCAGATGGCAAAGATTATTCCGATGCGGCAGTCGGAGCAGTGTTTGGCCTTTTCAGAGAACTTCATATCGATGATAAAGTCATGTTTCAACTGGAATTATTATTCAATTCCGTTGGTGGTAAAACGGACAGTGGAAACATCCGCCTCAATTATCTCGCACTTCCATTGCTGTTTAAATTTCACGGAAAACATTTCGGATTTCTTGCCGGACCACAGGTTGGATTAATGTTGAGTGGAAAGTTAAAACCGGAAATGAATCCTGAGAAGGATCTGAAGGATCGCTTTAAATCCACCGATCTTTCGGGGATCTTAGGCGTTGAATACAATTTTGGAAGGAAGAATTTGTATGTTGCCGGACTCCGTTACCAATTCGCCATCACGAATATTTTGAAAGATGTGCCAGGAGAAGCGATAAAGAATTATGCGTTGCAGGCAACGCTGGGCTTTCGATTCAAATAAGCTACGAGCCGTGAGCCGTGAGCTTCGAGTTATTGGTAAATGGATACTAAAGGCTCGTAGCTCGTGGCCCACAGCTCAAGGCTAGTACCCAGCTGCATGATCATCTCCGCGTCTATCCGCAATTGCTTCTATTTTCCCATTTGATACTTTTATCAATTCCGTTCTTCCAATTTGTCTTCTTTCTTTAAGTACGTATCCCATTTGTTCAAGTTTCTGTTTAACATCTGCAGGAAAACCTGTTTCAACAAAAATTTCATCAGGCAGCCATTGATGATGGAATTTTGGTTTATTAACTGCATCAGATGCACTCATACCAAATTCAAGAACATTTATCAGTGTTTGAAAAACGGAAGTAGTAATAGTAGTTCCACCTGGAGTTCCTACAATGAGATAAGGTTTATTATCTTTTAAAACAATAGTTGGCGTCATTGAACTCAACATTCGCTTACCCGGAACAATTGCATTTGCATCTCCACCAACTGCGCCATACATATTAGGTGAACCGGGCTTGACGCTGAAATCATCCATTTCATTATTTAGTAAAAAGCCCGCACCGGCTACAACTGTTCTGCTTCCATATCCTCCATTCAAAGTTGTAGTAACCGCAACAGCATTTCCTTCTTTATCATAAACGCTTAAATGGGTTGTTTCTTCGCTTTCAGGAATAACGCCGGCTTGTACATCGGTGCTTTTTCCTGCTTTGTTCGGATCATAATCTTTCATTCTGTCTTTTGCATAGGCCTCACTCGTTAATGTTTTCACGGGCACTTTAAAGAAATCGACATCCCCTAAGAATTTCGCGCGATCGGCATAAGCTCTTCTTTCAATTTCAGTCATCAACTGAACTGCCTGCCAGCTTTGAAATCCATAATCTTTTACCGGCTTGTCTTCGATCATTTTCATCATTTGCGGAAGCAAAACGCCACCACTACTTGGCAAAGGCATTGTGACGATCTTATATCCTTTATAATCGAATACCGAAGGAGTTCTTTCTTTGGCCTGGTAATTTTTCAGGTCATCATAGCTGATGATACCCTTTCCTTTTTGCATTTCCTCAACGATAAGTTTTGCGGTTTCTCCTTCATAAAATCCCTTCTGCCCATTCTCGCGGATCCTTTTTAAGGTATTGGCAAGATCTTTCTGTACAAGTGTATCGCCTTCCTTCCATTCTGTTGATTTGACAAATGCCGGAGGACTGCTGCTTAGTTTAATAAACTCATCTTTTGTTCCATTCAAACTTCGGGCTTCCGCATCCGTTATGACGAACCCAAATTCAGCCAACTCAATTGCAGGTTGAATTAATTTCTCAAAAGGAAGTTTCGCATAGCGATGAGATGCAAATAATCCGGCAACAGTACCCGGAACACCAGATGCAAGATGTCCATCCAGGCTCAAAGAGTCCAAAGCATTACCTTCTTTATCGAGATACATGTCTCGTGTAGACTTTCCCGGCGCTTTTTCACGATAGTCTAAAGTAACATCCCGTCCATTGGTAAGATGCGCAACCATAAAACCACCACCACCAATATTTCCTGCGCCCGGATATACAACGGCGAGGGCTAGTTGAGTTGCAATAGCAGCATCAACAGCATTTCCACCTTGCTTGAGGATCAAAAGTCCAACCTCGCTAGCCAATGGATGTGCAGAAACCACAGCGCCATTGGTCACTTCAACTCTTTTTTCGATACTGTATTGATAGGGGTTGAGTTGAAGCTGTTTCTTAACTGAACATGCGTAGAAAACTATAAGAAGAATAAGTAAATAACTGAACCTTTTTTTCATTGTTGTCGAAACATTTTAAGCGCTCAAATTAACAAACAAAATCAAGCCCAGCTATTTTTTGATATCATCTCAAATTGACTAAATTTAGAATCGGTTTTCAGGGAAATTAATTTAACTTCCCTGTTCGTCCAATATCGTGTGACGATGCCTAATTCAAACCAAACGGAATATGTTTATGAGCAAATTCATCTACGCAAAAAGTAGAGCGGGAATCCTTTCTTTACTCTTACTAGCATTTCAATTCGCTTTCGCTCAGAATACTGCAACAATTAAGGGTGTGATTAAGGATGGAAATGGAAATCCGTTAAGTGGAGCCTCTGTCACAATTGAAGGACAAAAAGGTGGCACACTTACCGATAATGACGGGGCCTATTCATTAAAAGTAAAGCCGGGTTCTTACACGCTGGTCGTAAGTTATGTGGGACAGGAACCGCAACGATTTCCCGTAACGGCAACTGAGGGACAAACTACCGAACAAAATGCTACACTGGCCCAAATAACAGACTTGAGTGGTATAGTCGTTGTTGGTTCACGTTCTCGCTTACCGCGAAGCCGGTTAACCACACCAGTTCCTGTAGATATTATTAATACAAAAGAAATAAAGCAATTTGCGCAAACCGATGTCTCGCAAATGCTCACGTATACTGCTCCATCTTTTCAATCAGCACGGCAAACGATCTCAGACGGAACAGACCATATAGATCCTGCCGGCTTGCGTGGTTTGGGACCAGACCAGACATTAGTTTTATTAAATGGCAAACGCAGGCATAATACTGCATTGGTGAATATAAATGGTACAGTTGGCAGAGGTTCGGTTGGTACAGACCTGAATGCAATACCTGTTGCAGCAATTGAGAGGATTGAAGTGTTACGCGATGGAGCGGCAGCTCAATATGGTTCCGATGCGATCGCCGGCGTGATAAACATTGTTTTGAAAAAGAAATACAAGGGATTTAATCTATCCACCATGGCTGGTCAAAATTTTACGACTGTGCCCTACGCAGGTGGACAAAATGTACAGGATGGATTGACCACACAGATTGATTTTAGTGGAGGATGGGGATGGGACAATGGTATTTACGTTAACGTGTCGGGTCAATGGTTGAAAAGAGAAAATACAAATAGAAGCGGTCTCGATAATATTCCTTTGATCTATTATGGTAATGGGGGAGGACTTCCTCCAGGTTCAGCGGTTCCTCCGGGTGTTTCTCCAACTGATTATTATCGTTGGCTTATCGATCTTGACCGGGCTTATGAAAAAGATCGGAAATATAGTCGCCAGAATATAGTCGCGGGAAATTCAGCAAATGAAAATCTTGGGTTCTTTATAAATGCCGGAGCACCTGTTACAAAAACAATCGACTTCTATTTAACCACTGGTTTGACTAACCGCACCGGTTCAGCAAGCGGATTCAGCCGAAATCCAAATTCCTGGAGCCAGCAAGCGGTAAAAGCCAATGGGCAACGATATTATTTCGATGGATTCCTTCCACAAATACATACTACGCTCAAAGATTACTCGGTACTGGCGGGTCTTACTTTCAAACTAGGTGAATGGAGTATAGATCTAAGTAATACACGAGGAGAAAACACACTGAAGTATGATATTAAAAACACCGGTAATTCTTCTCTGCCGGCAACAGATAATGTCCAAACTGAATTCTATGCAGGCGAATTGGCATTTCTTCAAAATACGATGAACCTGGACTTCACCCGGAAACTTGACTTGGCTGATGCGAGCACCTCATTAAATCTTGCATTCGGAGCTGAATATCGTTATGAGCGTTTCAGAATTGGTGCAGGGGAAGCTAATTCGTATATCAATGGGGGAAGGCAGTTTCAACCTGAACCAATTCCACCATATCCCGGCACTTCTACTTACTTCACCTTCGCACCTGGTACTGCTGTTTCTGGTTCGCAGGTGTTTCCTGGCTTTCAACCCGGCGATGAGGTACATGCGACTCGTAATATTTATGCGGCGTATGGTGATGTTGAGTACCAGGGAAGAAATTTCATTATCGGTGGCGCATTGCGGTATGAAACATACGATGAGTTCCAGTTAAATTATAATAACGTAAGCGGAAAGGTAACCGGCAGAGTGGATATATCAAATAAGATCGCGGTTCGTGCTTCTTTAAGCACGGGGTTCCGCGCGCCATCACTACACCAGCGTTATTTCCAGAATACTTCTACACAGTTTGTAGGTGGACTTCCATCCAATGCTTTAACTGCTAATAACTATAATCCAATTGTAACGGAAGCGTTTGGAGTCAAAGAGCTCACGCCAGAAACTTCCAAGAGTATAACGGCAGGTTTGGTAGGTACACTCGCAAAGGGATTAACATTCACAATTGACGGATATTTCATCCGCATCGACGATCGCATTGTATTGTCAACCCAGTTCAATCGCAGTAACCCGAAGGTGAATGAAATTCTAAATGATGCTGGCGTTGATCCATCTGTAAGCGCCTTACAATTCTGGACAAACGCAGTTAACACAGAAACCAAGGGCGTGGATCTTGTACTCACGCAAAGGTTTCGTTTTGGTAATGGAAATGCTTCATTGTCCTTTGCCGGGAATGTGAATCATAACTATGTGGTAGGACCGATCAATACCAATTCAGTTATCGAAAATCCCGAAAATAATCCAAGCGAGTCGGATCCAAACGCGAACCCTGCAAATGATTTCAAGAACGCATTGTTCGATCGTCAGCAGCGTTCAAGGATTGAAGTGGCGCAACCGCGAAGCAAGCTCAATTTTACGTTCACATATGATTTGCGGAAGTTCGGAATACTTTTACGCGCAGTAAGATTCGGAGAAACCCAGTATGTACATAATCTGGATCCCAATTCCAAGAATGAAAACACTAATGTTTATTTTAATGATGTTGGACTTGGTACTGATCAAACCTTTGCAGCAAGGTGGACAACTGATCTGGTGTTGACACTTAAATTGCATCCGGCTGTTTCAATGAATATCGGCGCGAATAATCTTTTTGATGTCTATCCTGAGCGGGTCTTTATCGATTCGAGAAATGATCCGAGCGCATATTATAATGCGCCTGTCTCAAACGCGTTGGGAGTGAACAAAACGACCGGCGGTTTCAATGCTGCAAGAGATGCATCAAATCGCGGAAGATTCCTGTTCAATCCAAACCAATTTGGTTACAATGGACGATTCCTCTTTGCCCGCCTGAATATTGACTTGTATGAATTGACGCGCACTGGTGGTAGTAAGGCTAAATGATTTAGGCGGTGAGTTGATTGGTTGATTGGTTGATTGGTTGATTAGTTGATTAGTAACCAATCAATCAGAAATACAACACATTAATAATACTCAGCATCTCCAAATAATCAGACCTTAGGGGTATGAAAAAAGGCTATATCATTTTTAACGGGATTCGATTTCCCTATTACCTCGTTGATCATGCAATAGCATGGGCTGAAAAAAATAAATCCGGATTGTTCGCGCTTTTCCTAAAGGGAGGGGAGGAAGAGGAAGGTTATCCTTTTCCAAGCGATCTCGATTCAGCAGAAAAACTAAAGAACAAAGAAGATGCAGAAAAAGATGATGAGGCAATAATAAAGGATGATACGAAGTTGTTGCAACATATGGCGAAGTCAAAGGGAGTGGAGATCGAGGTTGAAGAGTTGAAGGATCCAACTATAAATGAGGTTTTGAAAAAGATTAAGGACGCTGCCGTGGTTTTCGTTGATGCGAATGCTGATCCGGATGATATTGCAGCCCCAACAAAGTTTACGCTACAAGAGCTGGCCGGAAAATTAGGCGTACCTGTTGAACAGGTAAACGAAGAGGAGTAATAAGTCGAGATTCCTTCCATCCATTTTAACGCTGAAATGTTTTCCCAAAGGGTTAAATTCAGTTTCATAAAAAAGGATCATATGAAACAAATTCTATCCTTAATTATATTATTCCTCGCTTTCCCGGCATTTTCCTGCACCACCTTTTTCATTAACCGAAATGGTCAACTCATCTTTGGCCGTAATTATGATTGGGTAGCAGGACAGGGGATGGTGAATACCAACCTGCGCGGACTTGCCAAAACATCTTTTGCAATGCCCGATGGATCCACCATCAATTGGGTTTCAAAATACGGAAGCATCACTTTTAATCAGTATGGAAAGGAATTTCCCACAGGTGGAATGAATGAAAAGGGATTGGTGGTTGAATTGATGTGGCTGAATGATACAAAGTATCCAGCTCCCGATCAAAGACCAAGCCTAACCGTGTTGCAATGGTTGCAATACCAGCTGGACAATAATTCAACCGTTTCCGAAGTAATTCAGACGGATTCTAAATTGCGAATTTCTGCAAGCGATGTGCCATTGCACTACCTCGTTGCTGACGTATCCGGCGATGTTGCTTCTATCGAATTTCTGAATGGTAAAATGGTTGTGCATAGAGGCAAGGATCTGCCAATAGCAGTTCTTGCAAACAATACTTATGCTAACTCATGGGATGCCGTAAAAAATCTTTATGGAGCAAGTAATGTAAGCCTTAAGGATAATTCTGATGCCCGGTTCGCCAAAGCCTGCAAGATGGTGAAGGAATTCCAGGATCAAAGCCTTTCAACACCGGTCGTTGATTATTCATTCAAAATTCTCAATGAGGTTTCCCAGGGCGATCATACCAAATGGAGTATCGTGTATGATCTTGTTGCAAAAAAGATCTATTTTAAAACCCTCAAATATGCACAAGTAAAATCAGTTGAGTTCTCTGCATTTGATTTTAGTTGTACCTCGTCAGCAAAGGCATTCGATATGAATCAATCGACAACAGGAACTGTTAGCGACAAATTTGTTTCTTACTCTCCTGACTTCAATAGAAAAATAACAGAAGCAACCGTGAAAGCTAGCCGGGGAGAAGTAAATATTAGAAAGGAAGAAATGGAAGCATGGCTGGAGTATACGGAGAAGATTCGGTGCAGGTAGGGTGGTTGATAGGGTTGACAAGGTTGATAGGGTTGACAGGGTTGATGAGGTTGATGAGGTTGCCAATTGTAAAATTACTTCATAGAAATAACTAAGGGTCAATAAAAGATTTTTTTGACCCTTAGTTATTTTATTAAAAGAAGAATTAGTTCACTCCTTATCAAACCTGTCAACCTTGTCAACCTTGTCAACCCTGTCAACCCTGTCAACCTTTTCAACCCCATCAACCCCATCAACCTTACCTCAAAGCGGCCGGATCCAGATATTCCTAAAACTTACAGCATCACCATGATCCTGCAATGTCAATGGTTCTTTATCACCATGCTTGTCATAAGTCGGTAGACCGATATATTGGGTGCCGCCCCATAAGATTGAATTGTTTTGAACCAAAATTCCATTAAGCAACACCGTTATCCTTGCGGGTGATTTAACCGTGCTATCGGCATTGAAGCGGGGAGCGATGAAGATGACATCATAGGTTTGCCATTCGCCTGGACCACGGGTGGCGTTTACCGCGGGAGGTAGTTGCTTGTAAATACTTCCGGCCTGACCGTTAGAGTAAGTACGGTTTTTATAGGAATCAAGTACCTGCAGTTCGTATTTGCCCATTAGGAAAATCCCGCTATTCCCCCGGCCCTGGCCTTCCCCCTTTACTTCCGAAGGCGTTCTCCATTCGATATGTAGCTGGCAATCCCCAAATCCTTCCTTTGTACTTATCTCGCCGGTTCCGCGTGCAACGGTCATTGCACCGTCGGCAATGGTCCATTTTACTTCGCCACCGTTTTTCGCTTTAAACTTTGAAGCATCTTTCCCATCAAAAAGTACAATCGCATCAGAAGGCGCGTCCGCACTTGTTTTGCCGGGACTTACCACTTTCGGCTCAGGATACCATACCTCCGTCAGTTTCGGGTCTCCTGTTCTCGGTGTCTGTGCGTTCGCTGCAACAACGGCCATCAAAAGCGCGGAGGCAAGGGACAAGTTCAATTTCATGGTATGATTTTTTTATTAGATAAAATAGGGCCAACAAGTTAATGAATTTCCCAAAAGTGGCGGGCCTAACGGATTATCAAAAACCCTGAAAATCCTTGTAATGGAAGCTCGTTGGTTTTTATTTCTGTTACTAATGCCCTTGGCGGTCCTTGCCGACACCAGTTGATCAACTCCTTTAATCGTGCAGCATCTCCCGTTGCGATGAGCTCAACATCTCCGCCCGGAAGATTTCTTACCGTACCAGTAATGTTTAAGGAAAGAGCTTTCTCTTTAGCACTCTGACGGTAATAAACACCCTGCACCAGTCCTTTAACTAAAATAGAAATCGTTTGCATGAAATATAACTCTACTAAAATTATTCAAGAACGTAGATTTACGAGCAGCTTTTTTTTCCTCGTATTGTCTATTGATTGTAATTTAGTGGAACCCTTTATTAAATCTCCTCCCCCTTATCCCCGAATCAAAAAGGTTCTTCTCATTTATTTAATTCAAACACTAAGTGTATGGAAACAATTCGTACTATCGGACTATTCATGTTATCCGGCCTGGTTATTACTTCCTGTCAAAAATCCCTGAGCGACGAAGGAAGCGAAGAAACAAACAAAGCAAAGGCAGCCCAATTTCAATCAGCGATCCATGGCAGTAACTACAAACTAACGGCCTTCTACAGTGACAAACCAATTGATTACGTCACAACCGACGCCGTCGTGAAATCTGAGACAGATCTTTGGGACTATGTGAGGCCTCATTTGAAAGATGATGTAACTAGTTTCACGGGAGACGCATCAGTGGTGATTATGCAAAATGCGGTTAAGATTCCGGGTGATGATTCTCCACAATTGTCGAGATCATATTCCACCGGCTTTGACAAATCATTTGTGTTTTTCAATTTTGTCGATGATGCTTATAAACCGCAACAATATAAGCTCAGCGAATTTGATGGATCAAAATTTATCGTCTACATCGACTGGCCGGGAGGAGTGAGGCTTTTTTCCAAATTTGAGAAAGTGCAGTGATAGGTTGACAAGGTTGATAAGGTTGACAGGGTTGTTCCCGCTTTCGCGGGAATGATGGGTTGAAAGGGTTGACAACAAGGGTCAACTAATATCTTCTTTTGACAAAATATTTAAGGGTCAATAAACATCTTATTGACCCTTTTTATTTCTTTAAAGCAACATTCGCATTGAATACCTTGTCCAACCCGTCAACCCTCAGTCAACCCTGTCAACCTTGTCAACCCTGTCAACCTAAATCAACCGGTGCTCATAAGCATACTTCACCAACCCAATCACACTACTCGTCTTCGTTTTTCGGAAAATATTCTTGCGGTGGGTTTCAACGGTTCGTTCACTGATAAATAGAGTATCGGCAATTTTCTTGTTGCTGAATTCTTTTTCGATCAGGCGTATGATGCCGATCTCTCTTTCAGTAAGTTGAGAATCTTCATTTTCTTTCTTCCGCTCACTTGCCTTCTTCATTTCAGTGATCACTTCATCGCTGAAATAAATTCCTCCAGACGCGATCTTGTCCAGGGCCGTGATCAATTCAGCTTTTCCAATATTCTTAAGTACATATCCTGCGATATCTGCATCATCGATCATTCTATTTACCGTATCACCCTGGCCGCTCATTGAAAGTGCCAGGATCTTTATTTCAGGATGGCTCTTTCTTACCAGTTTGACCAATTCGTCTCCGTTGAGATGGGGCATCATTACATCAGTAAGTAGAATGTCAACCGGTTGTTTTTCCAATAATGGGAGAAGTTCCCGCGGATCAGTTGTTGTATTCAAAACCTGGAAGCGTTCATGACCCTCAAGCAAGGATAATAAACCGTCGATCACGATTTGGTGATCGTCAACAATAGCCAGTTTCATCCTTTGCTTCATTGGTGGTCGTCTTAATTAGATGGATATAGAAAGGCCGGTATTAAAGTAATCAAATTTTACATTTCAGCTCGCCGGAACATGAATGGCCACCAGTGTTCCCTTGCCAGGGGTTGAATCAAAGTCTACGGTTCCTTTCAGGTATTCAATCCGGGTCCGGATGTTCTTCAATCCCAGGCCATCAAATGCTTTTGATTCCCGGGCGTCAAAACCTTTGCCATTGTCTTCTATTGTCGCACTGATGCCGTCTTTATCTTTTATTAATGAGATGTCCAGGTGATTTGCTCCTGAATGTTTGATAACATTATTCACGCACTCCTGGATCACGCGATACAATACCGTTTCCAGGTTGCTCTCCAGCCGCTCATTCAATCCTTCGCTGTACAGGTCTATTTTCAAAACTTTGGTATCGATCTTATCAATGAATTCGCGAATGGCCGCTGAAAGACCGGCCTTAAGTAATGCATTCGGCATCATATTATGCGATACAGTCCGAACTTCCTTGCAGGATTCATCAACCAGGCTGATAATTTTTTCGAATTTTTCCTTTTGATGAGGTTCAAGAAACTTGAATTCATTCTCAAACGAAGACAAATTCATTTTCGCTGCACTCATGATTTGTCCAACTCCATCATGCAGATCTTTTGCTATTCGTTGTCTTTCTTTTTCCTCAGCTTCCAAAACTGCCCTGGTTGAGAGTTCCTGTTGCCTCATAATGGCTGCCTGCAATTTTGATTCCTGTTTTAAACGATAACGCCGATAGAGGGAATAACTCAGGAAAACAGCTAATGCAACAAGAATCACGATCCCGATTATGATCAGGTTCTTCCTGCTGAGTTGTATTCTTTGCAAAAGGATCTGCTGTTCTTTTTTCTCGGATTCATACTTCAATTGCATCTCAGCCAATGCTCGTGGATTCGCATCAGCATATAAGCTATCTTTCAAATCACTGATCTTCTTATAAACTTCAGCCGCCTGCTTGAAATCTCCCGCCACCTGATAATTTTCAGCCATTGCAGAATAGATCATCGGCAATTTCGCATCGATCTTATTTGCCTTTGCAATATCCAATGCCTGTTTGGAAACAGCAATTCCTTCCGCTGGCTTATTGAGCCTGGCATAGAGATTCGCCATTTCAGAAAGATCAGATACAATAAAGAAAGGGTCCCCGACCTTTTCTCTCAATGGCTTTGCAGCAAGAAAACTTTGCAACGCGTCTTCATGCCGTCCATGTTTTGTTTGCGTTGTGCCAAGAATATAATATCCGTTTGCTTCCGCATTCAGATCGTTTTGTTCATGGGCAATGGTTATCGCCAGCCTTGAATATTTCTCAGCAGAATCCAGTTTGCCCAGGGAACCATACGATGAGGCGAGGTTATTATAAATCGTAGCATTCCGGATATTCATCTTTTTTTCCCCGATCAACTTTAGCGCCGTGGTAAAACTCTCAACGGCTTCCTGGAATCGGTTTGATTCCATCATCACCCAACCAATATTCACCCTCGCCCTGAGTTGAGTCATGATATCATTACTCTCTTCGGCGAGACTAAGGGCCTTATAGAAATGTTCGAGCGCTTCTTTCTTCTGATTCATCTTCATCAGGCAGAGTCCGCTAAAGGATTCATGTAAGGCTTCAAGTGACATTTGTTCTTTATGCCTTCTCAGCCATTCAATATTCTTTTGCACGGTGGCAAAGGCTCTTTCTGGCTTACCCGTATTGTAATCGTGAGAAGCATAGTAGTAATTGGCACGGATGATCTGGAGACTATCACCTCTTTCCTGTGCCAGTTTGAAAGCCTGGTTTGCATAGTATAAACTTGAATCCGGATGAGAAACACGAAAACGGTCCGCCAGTTGCAGGAGGATCTCTGTTCGTTGGTTAATTGGAAGATTTCCTTTTAATAAATTCAGCAGGCTATCATTATTTGCCTTCGCGGAAATTTGAAATAAGGTTGAAAGTAACAGAATGAAACAGATTCTGAAGTGGCGGCGTAGAAATAAAGTTTTCATATACCCAATACCTCCTTCATGGAGTAGATTCCTTTCTTGCCTTTCAGGAATTCTGCAGCGAGTACCGCTCCTGTTGCAAAGCCCTTACGGGTATGCGCTGTATGTTTGATCTCGATATCATCAACAGCTGAAGTATACGCAACTATATGCGTTCCCGGTGCGGGATCAATTCTTTCGCTCAGGATCTCTAATTCTTCTTTATTATCACTGATATGGTTGACCCATTTTGATTTTCTTGAAATCTTTTCAAGTATCTGCTCTGCTATTGTGATCGCTGTTCCGCTCGGAGCATCTTTTTTTGCAGTATGATGAACTTCTGTAACGGATAAATCATAATCCTTTTGCTTTTCCATTAATTCAGCAAGCCTTTCATTCACCGCTAAAAAAATATTTACACCTACGCTGAAATTGCTTGCATATACAAAAGCTCCGTTCTTTTTCCCGGAGTAATCTTTTATCGCATCAAAGTGTTCCAACCATCCGGTAGAACCGCATACAACAGGAGTTCCAGCATCAAAACATGTCTTCAGATTATTGGGTGCACTTTCTGGTCCAGTGAATTCGATTGCTACATCAACCTTTGATAAATTTTCTTTATTAAGATCGGCCTGGTTATCCAAATCGATTTTCAATATGATCTTATGTCCTCTTTCCAAAGCAATTTCTTCAATAGCCTTTCCCATTTTGCCATAACCGATGAGTGCGAGGTTCATGTGTGTGTTGGGTGTTTCAGTTTTAAGCCGCGAGCTATGAGCCACGAGCCGCGAGCTTTTAGCTCGTAACTCGTGGCTCATAGCTCGAAGCTCACCTCAGTGAAGTTATACCTTTTGGGGAATTCTTACCGAAGCTCAAAGTAAAAGTGAGTCCCGCAATCTGGTTACCCTGGAGAATATTGGGTTTTATGTTCAGACTTAAATTTTCACCAACATTAAAATCTTTCAAATGCGCGTACACGGTTGCTTCGAGTAAATCTAACCCCCAAACAATAGGACAAATGGTATTGAATAATCCATATTGCGCCTGAAATCATTACGTTAATTTAACAGGATCTTTATTTTTCTCAGGAGACTCAAAGAACATATAGAGTTTCGGATCGACCCAGTTTTTGTAATTCGAAATGTCACCAGTTGCGATCACCTCCGCGGCTTGCTGGTTTCTTTATACCATTTTTTATTATAGATGAATGTACCGATGGGATGCCGATCGTCGTGTAAACAATTGGAACTTCCAATATTACTTATTGTAGATCTGACCGAGTCCGGCAAGAATGGCAGAACCTATCGCGTCTGTTTTCGGACTTGGTTTTTTCTTGCCAATGCCGTAATTTAATAACCCAATTACCATGGAATTCGTAAGGTTCGCCGATAAAAAACGAGTTGACTTTATAAAAGATGCTTTAAAGGATTCGGTTCCACCAGCTGCATCAATTCTCGATATCGGTTGTGGAAATGGTATCATCAGTAGAGCTGTCGGAGCTATGGGTTACACTGTTACAGGAATGGACGTGAGTCCGAAAGCCATCTCCAATGCAATTTCCTCCAATACCCTTCCTAATGTAAATTTTAAGGTCGCCGATACAGGCAAACTTAAACCTGAACCCAGTAAATATGCCGCAATAATCTGCAGCGAGGTACTGGAGCATCTGCCCAAACCCTCCTCTCTGTTGGGTATCTTACACAAATCATTAAAAAATGAGGGGTTATTGATCGTTACAGTACCAAACGGCACTGGCCCGCGCGAACTGTTTGTTACCAGGCCAGTCCAATACTTTCAGAAAAAAAATAACATAGCCTGGAGATTGATCAGTTCAGTTAAGAAACTTCTGGGCTACCATGGGATCACTATTCAGTCAGCTGCAGACGACCTCATGCATATCCAGTTCTTCACTGTAAAAACACTTTTTGCTCTGGCGGCTTCATCGGATTTCCGGATTGATGTTATAAAAAAATCAAATTTTATTGAACAGGTCTTCCCCTTTTCACTTATCACCAGACGTAGCCTGACGCTTCAAAAGCTTGATTGTATGGTTGCAGATAAGCTGCCCCTGCGGTTTACGAGCGGTTTTATGAGCATCTGGAAAAAAGTTTGAAGCCTTTCCCATTTTTCCGTATCCAATGAATGCGAGGTTCATGTGTGTGTTGGGTGTTTCAGTTTAAAGCTTCGAGCTGCGTGCCGCGAGCTTTTTGCGTTTAGCTCGTAGCTCGTGGCTCACAGCTCGTAGCTTCTTATCGCAGTGAAGTTATACCTTTTGGGGAATTCTTACCGAAGCTCAAAGTAAAAGTGAGTCCGGCAATTTGGTTGCCCTGGAGAATATTGGGTTTTATCTTCAGACTTAAATTATCGCTAACATCAAAATCTTTCAAATGAGCATCCACAGTTGCATCTAGCACATTCAATCCCCAAAACAATAGGATAAAAAGAATTGAATAATCCATAGCCCGCCTGAAATCGTTGCGGTAGTTTAACAGGATGTTTATATTCTCCGGGGATTCAAAAAATATGTAAAGCTTGGGATCAACGCGATTTTTATAATTCACCGTATCCTCATTTGCGATCATTTCGGCCGCAGTCTTGGTTTCGTTGTACCATTTCTTGTTATATATAAAAGTACCGATGGGGATGCCGATAGCTGTCCAAACGATTGGCACTTTCCAGTATTTCTTATTATAGACCTGACCAAGTCCGGGGAGAATAGCAGATCTGATAGCCGCTTTTTTGGGGCTATGTTTTTTCTTTCCGCCAGTATCAACAAGAATAATAGTAGTGGGAGCTTTTTTAATACTATCTGCTAACGCAAGTGAATCTTTTTGCTGGGATTTTGCAAATGGTAAAATCAGTAGAATCCATACAAAAGTTAGAAAGAATCTCATTATGCCAGCTTGTTAAGCAGAGACACCCATCTGCTCAAGGATTTTATTCAACTCATCCAGGGAGTAATATTCGATTGTAATGCTTCCATTTCCTTTCTTGGAGTGATGGAGTTTTACCCTGGTACTGTAATGCGAAGCTAAATTATCCTCAATTTTTTTATAAGCGGGAGGCAGGGATCCTTTTACGTTATTTTTAACAGCATTTCCTTCCTTATAGATCTTACGCACCAACTCTTCTGTTTGTCTTACAGATAAACCCTTATCAATGATTTCGTGAAAAATAAACAATTGCTTATCGACCGTATCCACATTGATCAATGCCCTTGCATGCCCCATGCTGATCTGGTTTTTCCTGACCGATAGTTGAATATCGGGGGGAAGCCGGAGCAATCTCACATAATTTGCCACGGTGCTGCGCTCTTTTCCCATTCTTTCCGCAACCTGCTCCTGGGTATAATTCAGTTCCTCCATCATTCGCTTAAAGCTCAATGCAATTTCCATCGCATTCAAATCTTCACGCTGAAGGTTCTCAAGTAATGCCAGTTCCAATAATTGATGATCATCTGCATTCCGGATATATGCTGGCACATCAGAAAGTCCGGCCATTCTTGCAGCTCTCAATCGTCTTTCACCCGAGATCAATCTATATTTTCCACTGGTTAACCGGGATACAGTTACTGGTTGAACAAGATCATGTGTTTTGATTGACGTTGCAAGTTCCTCCATTGCTAAATCATCAAAATCTTTACGAGGTTGTTTAGGATTTGCTTCAATATCGTTTACGGATATCCGTTGCATTGAAGTAACGGATTCAACAACTGAACTCTTCAGGGTTCCGGATGTAGTCTTCAGGTCGGCATCGATGCTTTGGAGAAGGGAGCGGATCCCTTTGCCTAAAGCTTCTTTATTATGTTTCGGAGTGGTCATTATTGTGTTTGGCGTTTGGCGTTTGGTGTTTGGCGTTCTTTAATTCGGTATTTCATGACTTATTTTGGAGTTCTCCACAACGCCAAACTCCAAACACCAAACCCCAAACGGTTTTATTCAAAAACTCTTTCTTCCTGTTTTATCCTCGTCATATCATTCTTCTGCAATACTTCTTTAGCAAGATTAAGATAATTCATTGCGCCCTTGCTTTGCGCATCGTACAAAATTACCGGTTTGCCGACACTCGGCGCTTCGCTGATCTTGCTATTTCGATGAATGATTGTGTTAAAAACCATTTCGTCAAAATGCTTGCGTACTTCACTTACCACCTGGTTGCAAAGGCGCAGGCGGCCATCGTACATCGTCATCAATATTCCTTCAATCTGCAGATCTGTATTCAACCTGGTTTGTACGATCTTAATCGTGTTCAATAATTTTCCCAGTCCTTCCAAAGCAAAAAACTCCGTCTGAACTGGTACAATTACTGAATCGGATGCTACCAGGGCATTGACAGTTATCAATCCCAATGAAGGGGAACAGTCGATGATGACGAAATCATAATCGTCGCGGATCGGTGCAAGAATATTTTTCAATACTGATTCCCTGTTGGGATAATTGATCATTTCAATCTCAGCGCCAACAAGGTCGATATGTGAGGGGATGACATCCAGGTTAGGAATATCCGACTTGAGTACCACATCTCTTGCTGATGTATCATTCACCATGCAATCATAGAGGCTTTGCTGGATATTATGCAGGTCGAACCCAACGCCGGTTGTACTATTGGCCTGGGGATCCGCATCTACCAATAAAGTACGGAATTCCAGTACCGCCAGACTGGCTGCGAGATTGATCGCAGAGGTTGTCTTTCCTACACCGCCTTTTTGGTTGGCTACTCCTATGACACGGGACATTTGTTTTTTTATTTAGGTTGATAGGGTTGATAAGGTTGACAGGGTTGACAAGGTTGACAACGATATTAACTTTGTCAACCTTGTCAACCTTATCAACCTCGTCAACCAAAATTTCTGGTTTCTCCAATATTCATCAAAATCAGCTCCATTCCTTCGTCCGCAAACAATTTCTTCGCCTTCGGTTTGTCAATTCGGATAAAGCCGAAAGTATCGTAATGCACTCCAATAATTTTCTTGCACTGGATCATCTTTGCGCATTGTACTGCATCAACTGCGTCCATGGTAAAATTGTCGCCTATCGGCAATACTGCAAAATTTAGTTTTGCCCATTGGGGAATCAGCTGCATATCGAGTGTAAGTGCCGTATCTCCACTATAATAGAAGGTTTCTTTTCCTGAAGAAATAATGAATCCGAGTGGGTTTCCCCCATAACTTCCATCCGGCAAACCCGAAGAATGCTGCGCGGCAACGCAGCGAACAGTAAAGTCTTTAAAGTCCCATTTACCTCCCGTATTCATTGGATGAGTGTTGGAAATTTCCTGTGCATTCAACCATAAGTGGATCTCCCAATTGGTAATCACCTTTGCGCCGGTTCTGCC
Organism: uncultured Chitinophagaceae bacterium; assembly: GCA_963728145.1. Classification (GTDB taxonomy): domain Bacteria; phylum Bacteroidota; class Bacteroidia; order Chitinophagales; family Chitinophagaceae; genus CAVSJA01. The sequence goes on from CAVSJA010000005.1 coordinate 99,163, forward strand.
AGCGATACGTACACAATCAGCAATATGATCAGCGTGTCCATGTGAAACCAGGATGTAATCAGCGGGAATATTGTCTACCTCCACAATGTTATTGGCTAATTCATTTCCGGTAATAAAGGGATCAAACAACAAGTTTTTCCCATTTAAGGACACAGAAAAGCAGGAATGACCATAATATGTAAACTCCATGAAGATAAATTACGAGTCCCAAATTTAGCGCCTGTTCCAAATAATCACTAATCAATAATTAATAATCAATAATTGCTGTGGATTGAGGCCGTAGAAAAGTAATCAGCCAGCTAATATCCGATCGATTATTGATTATTAATTATTGATTATTGGCAATGCCGGTCGAGACAATAACTTTGCAATCTCAAATGGCAGAAACCTATACTATCATTTCGGGCACGAATAGAAAGATTAGTAAGACCCTCCAGGTTGCTAAGCAATACCAGCAAATTTTTCAGCAAAAAGGAATAGATGCAGGCCTGCTTTCATTGGAAGACTGGACTTATCTTGAACGGACTGCTGCTTACGAAAAACTCGAAAAAGAAATCCTGGTTCCCACAACCAGGTTTGTTTTCATCGCACCGGAATATAATGGCAGCATTCCCGGCATATTGAAAGTGATGATTGATATCTCTGAATACCGAAGTGTATGGAATGGAAAAAAGGCTTTGCTGACAGGCGTTTCAACCGGCCGCGCTGGCAATTTGCGGGGGTTGGAACACCTTACGGGCATACTGCATTACCTGGATGTTGTTGTTTATCCGAACAAACTTCCAATTTCAACCGTTGATAAACTGCTTGGTCCCAATGGAGGCATCATCGATAAAGCCACCATTGAGGCCATTGACAAGCAAATAAACGGTTTCATCAAGTTTTAACGTTTGCGGGTGGACCGGTTTATTCAGTTTTGATAAGTTCAAAATCGTTACATGAGAAACTCGGGCTTTCTTTGGATCGTAGTAGCATTAATGTTCCTTCTCGATCTCTATGTTTTCCAGGCGGTAAAAGTAGTCTTACCTGTTTCTTCACCAAAGTGGAGATTGACCATTGTTATTGCTTATTGGTTGATTGCGATCCTGGCCATAGTTGTTGTCGCAGCACTTCCTTACCTGCGCTATGAGACCTGGCCAAAGCTTATGCGGACTTATGTTATCGCCATCATCATAGGTTTGTTTTTGGGTAAACTTGTTGCGTCTTTATTCTTCATTATAGATGATATACGAAGAGGGGGAATCTGGGCCTTTGGTAAATTGTTTACTACTAACGTTGAAGTTATTTCCCAGGACGGTATCACCCGTTCTGCTTTCTTAAGCTGGATGGGACTTACTATAGGCGCAAGCTTTTTTACCACCTTGTTATTTGGGTTCCTGAATAAGTATCGGTATCAGATCAACCGGCTTCAACTGGCATTTAAAAATCTGCCCAATTCATTCCGTGGTTTGAAGATCGTGCACATCTCAGATATCCATTCGGGAAGTTTTACTGATAGGGAGGCTGTGCGTCGCGGTGTGAATAAGATAATGGCAGAACAACCGGATCTTATACTTTTTACCGGTGATTTGGTAAATGATCGCGCAACAGAAATGCAGGACTATATCGAGATCTTCAGTCAACTTAAAGCGCCATTAGGAGTCTATTCGGTATTGGGCAATCATGATTACGGCGACTATGTGAGATGGGAGAATGACGAAGCAAAGCACTCGAACCTGCGGGACCTGATTGCGGTTCACGATAAAATGGGTTGGCGCTTACTGATGAATGAGCATGCAGTGATTGAAAGGGACGGAGAGAAGATAGCCTTATTAGGTATTGAGAACTGGGGTGCCAAAGGCAGATTCTCTCGTTATGGCAAAATGGAAAAAGCCTATCCTGGTACGGAGAATTACCCGTTCAAAATTTTATTGAGCCATGACCCCAGCCATTGGGATGCCCAGGTACGTACTGAGTACAGGGACATAGATCTGATGCTGGCAGGGCATACGCATGGCATGCAGTTCGGATTGGAATTGCCGGGGATCAAATGGAGTCCGGTTCAATACATGTACAAGCAGTGGGCTGGTCTTTATGAGTTTGAAAATCAGAAGCTTTATGTAAACCGCGGCTTTGGTTTCCTGGGGTATCCGGGCAGGGTTGGAATTCTTCCGGAAATAACGGTAATTGAATTAGCCTGATCCCGGAAAAAGATCCCCACTTGAAGTGGGGAGGGATTAAACCTTCCACAATTTTAGCCTTCCAAGCATCGTTTTTAGTGGGCGATCTATGCCCCCTGAAATCCTAATCTAATGATGCGTAGTTTTACGAACCTAATCATTACTCTTTGCTTAACCTTCACCTGCAGCACAACCAACGGACAGGATGGGAAGATCGATTCGCTATTCCGCAATGCCGATACAACCGCTGTACTCGATTCATTAATGAGAGACTTTGACAAGTTCCTGGACTCATTATCCAAACCAAAAAGCTTCTTCAGCGTCGCCCTTGGTATCGGCACAGGAATATTCAGTTTCGAGGAAAAGGGATCAATGTTTGTTACTTCAGAAAAAAGATTATTCTTTTCTCCAACGCTTGGATATTATCATAAAACAGGATTGGGTATTACTACTGCCGCATTCATGTTATATGATAAGAACAAAGTCAACTCATATCAGTTTGCAGTAAGTCCATCCTTTGATCTTATCAGAAAAAAGGTCTCTGCCGGTATCGCGTATACGCATTATTTTAATAAAGATTCGGTAGGATTTTATATGACGCCGATCCAGGATGAGGTCTTTGCTTATTTCTCTTATAAGGGATGGTGGGTGAGGCCTGGCCTCAACCTCAGCTATGGTTGGGGATCGAAAACTGAGTACGAAAAGCAGCAATATCTAATTTATTCACGCTTATTACAACGAAGTCAATCTTACTTTATCACAATAAAGAACGTAGAATCAGTTAGGGATCTATCCCTTACCCTTTCGGTACGGAAGGACTTTGATTGGTACGATGTTTTTAGCAAGGATGATAATGTAATGCTGACCCCTGTTATGCTCCTGAACTTAGGAACACAAAATTTTGGATTCAACACTTCCTATACCCACACTCAAAACGCTGCTATCAGGATCAACTCGGCACCGAGTAACAGTGAGATCTCTGAAACCACAGATTTTGCATTGCAATCGGTGAGTGCCATAATGAGAGCTGGCTATATGAAAGGAAGGTTCTTATTACAACCGCAGATATTCTTCGACTATGCCCTATGGGATACTGAAAAACGTTTCAATACGGTCTATTCAGTGATCGTCGCCATTAGCTTCTAAACGTTGTCGCCCCCGACTTCTAAACTTTTTTACAACAATCTTGACACAGCTGTTAATAACAATTAACAGCGAATCAGGTCTGTTGGCATGTAACTTGGGATTTTATTGAAGTACCATAAATCAATCAATAACATGAAACAAAAACTCCTTTTATTCCTTTCCGCAGCATTGCTTCTAAGTGCAGCTTCGTTCGCGCAAGGTTTTCATTTTGGTCTTAAAGCAGGCGCTAATGGATTGAAGGTTGATGGAAAATCCTTCAAAGAAGAATTTGAATTCGGATACAATGTTGGAGCATTTGCCGAAATCAATTTTAGTCCTAAGTTCGGAATACAACCCGAGGTAATGTGGAATCAAAGTAATTACCGCACCGCAGACCAGTTCAATGATATCTATCCCGAGGGCACAGCCGATCTGAAAGGTGAACTAAATTATTTAAGCATTCCATTACTATTGAACTATCGTCCCGCGAAATTCCTCACGCTCCAGGCAGGACCACAATTCGGAATCTTATTGAATAAAGATCAAAGCCTCCTCGAAAATGGAGAGCAGGCATTCAAAGGCGGCGACTTCGCCATGCTGGGCGGTGCTCAATTGAATCTGGGTGCGATCAAAGTCGGCGCACGCTATCAAATCGGACTTACTAACATCAATGATATAGATAATCAGGATAAGTGGAAGAATGAGGGATTCCAGGTTTATTTGGGATTGCGGATTTTTTAGGTTGATAAGTTTAAGTTTAGAAGGTTGAATTAGTATTATATGTTAAGCTTCCCAATTGGGAAGCTTTTTTATTTTAAGCGTCCCAGCAGAGTCTCCCCCAGCACGCTCTCCAAGTTAGACGCAACTTACGGGGGGACTCTGCGTTTGCCCGCAGGGCTGACGACTATGAATCAAACAATGCAGGAACCTTGTAATGCATGAAACCACATACAGATTATCTCAATGCATATGCTGCATACATTTCCTCGCTAATCGCGAAAACGCAGAGTCCCCCCGTAAGATGTATTTAATTCGGAGACCCTGCTGGGGGAGACTCTGCGGGGACATCAACCCCATCAACCTATGGACTTATGAAATTAAAAAAAATGGTCCCAAAATTGACCCATATCCCCTTGACTCTCAAAGCATAGGTTTTCTCCTACTTATGTGTTATTTTGTCACCGATTCAAGCAAGCATGAAAGAACCCAGATTTTTATTTAAGCCGGAAGAAGAGATGGACTTTATTCCCATTATCCCCCTGAATGAAAATGAAGGCGATAATGGAGCTGACATTGTGATCCCCAATGAATTGCCCGTTTTACCCCTCAGGAATACCGTCTTGTTTCCCGGAGTTGTACTCCCGATAACAGTTGGAAGAGATAAGAGTATTAAGGCCGTTAATGACGCATATAAGGCTGACAAACTTGTTGGCGTGGTTGCGCAAAAAGACAGTGAGGTAGAAGATCCGACAGTGTCAGATCTGGAAGACGTTGGAACAGTTGCCCGCATAGTAAAATTGATTAAAATGCCCGATGGAGGTACTACAGTTATCATCCAGGGCAAGAAGAGATTTAAGTTAGGCGCAATAACAACTGATGAACCTTACTTCAAGGCACAGATCATTTTACTCGAAGATGAAGAAGCTCCGCATAAGGAAGATTTCAAAGCCTATGTCGCGAATATTAAAGACCTGGCTTCACAGATCATTCAATTATCTCCAAATCTTCCATCAGAAGCAGCCATCATTTTAAAGAATATCGAGAATCCTTCATTTCTTATACATTTTGTAGCGAGCAATCTCAATACGGAATTGGCCGAAAAGCAAAAGTTACTTAAGCTGAATAATATTCAGGCACGCGCTGATTTGCTAATGCAATTATTGCAGAGAGAACTTCAGTTCGCTGAATTAAAAAATAAAGTCACCACAAAAACAAAGACTGAACTCGATAAGCAACAGCGCGATTATTTTCTTCAGCAGCAAATGAAGAGTATTAAGGAAGAATTAGGTGGTGATACCAATGATCGCGAGCTGAAGGATATGCTGAAGAAAGCTGAGACGAAAAAATGGACAGAAGCCGCGAAAGAGTCATTTCAAAAAGGATTGGAAAAACTGGAGCGGATGCATCCAAGCACTCCGGATTATTCAGTGGTCTATAATCATCTTGACCTGATGCTTGATCTCCCCTGGGGAGAATACACAGATGACTCTTACGATCTCAAACGCGCAAGAAAGATCCTTGACAACGAACATTACGGAATGAACAAGATCAAGGAACGAATTTTGGAATATCTCGCCGTATTGAAATTGAAGGGAGATATGAAAAGCCCCATTCTTTGTTTTGTCGGTCCTCCGGGTATTGGTAAAACATCGTTGGGAAGAAGCATTGCGCATGCGATCAACAGAAAATATGTAAGATTGAGTCTTGGTGGTCTTCACGATGAAAGTGAGATCCGTGGACATCGCAAAACCTATATCGGTGCAATGCCGGGTAGAATTGTTCAATCAATCCGAAAGATAAAGAGTTCAAATCCTGTCATGATCCTGGATGAGATCGATAAAGTGGGAAGTGATTTCCGTGGCGATCCATCCTCTGCATTGCTTGAAGTGCTCGATCCTGAACAGAACCATACATTCTACGATAACTATCTTGAACTGGAGTATGATTTAAGCAAGGTATTGTTCATCGCGACTGCGAATAATATCAATAATATTCAACCTGCGTTACGCGATCGTCTGGAAATAATCGATCTCGCAGGTTATGCGGTAGAAGAGAAGATTGAAATTGCAACCAAACATCTTGTACCCAAGCAAATGGATTTGCATGGATTGAATGAACTCAAGTTCAAGATCGGCGTGAATGTGCTGGAAAAGATAATCCAGGATTATACACGTGAGAGCGGTGTTCGTGAACTCGATCGCAATCTTGCTGCTATCATGCGATATGCCGCCAAGGAATATGCGACGAATGGAAAGCTTAAATCCGTATTAACGGTCAATGATATTGAAAAGATTCTCGGCAAGCCGAAATACAGCAATGAAATGTACAAGGTTGCCAATATGCCCGGTGTTGCAGTGGGTCTTGCCTGGACCTATGTGGGTGGAGACATCTTATTCGTTGAAACCAGCCTTAGCGAAGGCAAGGGCGAATTGAAACTGACGGGTAATCTCGGGAATGTAATGAAGGAAAGTGCAACCACTGCACTCACTTATATTCAATCCAATGCCCGGAAACTCGACCTCGATCCCGAACTTTTCGCGAAGAAAAATGTTCATGTTCACGTGCCCGAAGGTGCGGTACCAAAGGATGGACCCAGCGCAGGCGTCACGATGCTGACTTCGATCGCTTCGGCTTTGACAGGCAAGAGAGTAAAACCTTACATGGCCATGACAGGAGAAATCACACTGCGTGGGCAGGTTTTGCCTGTAGGCGGCATTAAAGAGAAAGTGCTGGCTGCAAAGCGGGCCGGACTAAAGGAGATCATCCTTTGCTGGCAGAATGAGAAGGATATCGAGGAGATCGACCCAACCTTTATTAAAGGGTTAAAATTTGACTATGTAAAAAACATGCAGCAGGTTCTCGAACTTGCTCTACAGCATTAAGATATTTTTTGAACAAATTAAATACGCCCTTGTTATAGATATAGTGAATAATTTTTCATGTTGGTTGTTTTAAGGGTTAAATGATTCCCCCATTTTCTATGGGGGAATTTTTTTTGGGGAGGTCATTTGAACGCAAGACCATTTGATCGGAAGATCGGAAGATCGGAAGATCGGAAGAACAGAGGAACAGATGAACAGCGGAACAGCGGAACAGCAGAACAGAAGAGCAGAAGAACAGAAGAACAGTAGAACAGTAGAACAGTAGATCAGCAGAATGTAGAAAGCGGAGCTGTCAGATTAAATACTCGCCTGTACAAATTTTTGATTCATTTTACTACGGATGTGGGTTTTATTATTCTTCTGATCTGCTGTTCTACTGTTCCGCTGTTCTGCTGTTCTTCCGATCATTGGGTCTCCGAAATTGGGTATTTTAGCATATTCAGATGCGCCTTCCAATTAGCATAGCCTTTGCACTTCTTTCCATCAGTTCCATTGCACAGACACTGGGTGGCACAAGCGTCTTCAACTTCCTGAGGCTTTCAAATACTCCACAAGTAACCGGACTGGGCGGGATTAATATTTCCAACCAAACTGATGACATTGGAATGGCATATCATGAGCCTTCTTTATTGCGACCATCACATCATTCGCAAATAAATGTTGTGTTCAATTCTTATTTCGCAGGAATCAAGAATTACAATTTGATGACGGGCTATCATTACGAGAAATGGAAAACGACATTTGGATTGGGAGTGAATTTTGTCAATTATGGAACGATAACCCAGACTGATCCCAGCGGAAATATTTACGGTGAATTGAAGCCCTCGGATTATGTGGTCCAGCTATCCGCAAGCCGTGCATATGAATCGAACTGGTATTATGGTGGAGCATTAAAATTTATTCATTCTAATTATGGACTTTATCGTTCATCGGGAATAGCATTGGATCTGGGAGTAACCTATTTTGATACCGTTAGATTGATCCAGGCTTCGTTTGCCGCAAAGAATATGGGAGCGCAGATCAAGGCCTATGATAATACAGATCCTGATGACCTGCCATTCGATCTTCAACTCGGTATCTCAAAGAAATTACTGAAAGCACCTTTGCAATTTTCGATTACGGCACATCATTTGCATCAATTCGACATTCGTTACGACGATACAAGTTTTAACGAATCACCGGGCGACACTGAAAAATCTTATACCTTAGACAAGATATTCAGGCATTTCATATTTGCCACTCAGCTTACCATTGAAAAAAGGATAGAGCTTACCCTTGGGTACAATTATCTCCGCAGAAAAGAATTGAATATTGGAAATGCAGGAAATGGATTGAACGGATTTTCCTTATGCATTGGCCTGCTCGTAAAAAAGATCCAGATCCGCTATGGTAGCGCCTGGTTTCAAAACAACCGTGCCTATCACCAGTTCGGGCTTAACCTCAAATTCGACGATTATTTTCAGCCGGGTAAATGAGGCACGTAAAAGCAATAGAAGATTACCCTTACCTGGTTTACCCGCTTACCATAAGAAAACTCATTATTTGACGGGGTAATTTTACTATACACAATATTATTTAGATTTTGTTTCTATAAACGGGCAATGATGGTAAACGTGGCTATTGCAGATGACCACCGGCTGGTCCGGGAGGCCTGGGCGCTATTACTTAAGCGCGATAAGAGAATTGCCATTACGGGAATCTTCGATAATGGTCAGGCGGTGATTGATCTCTGCCGGGAAAAATGTCCTGATGTCATCCTCATGGATATCAATATGGAACCGATCAACGGTGTTGAAGCAACTCGTGAGATAAAAAAATTCTGTCATTCCGTTCACGTCATCGGTATCTCTGTTCACTCCGATATTTCCTATGTCAACGCCCTTCTCCAGGCAGGAGCAAGCGGATACGTAACAAAAAACTCTTCGGGCTCTGAAATGATTCGCGCAATATTTGAAGTAATGGAAGGACGACAATATATCTGTAAGGAGATTTCAAGCCTATCGACTGAACGCACTCAAGATTGAACAGAGGAACAGAGGAACAGAAGAACAGAAGAACAGATGAACAGCGGAACAGCAGAACAGCAGAACAGCAGAACAGAAGAATAGTAGAATGTTGAAGATCGAGGGTTTTCTCCAATTAATTAGCAACTAACCATCACATCACATTACATATTTGGGTCTCAAAACTTAAGGTACCAATTTGGTACCTTAAGTTTTTTTATTTAGGAAAGAGATTCAATCAACACTCCTTGTTCATCAGCTCTACTGTTCTACTGTTCTGCTGTTCCGCTGTTCATCTGTTCTACTGTTCTTCCGATCAAATTGATACGGCCTCTTTAAAAGCTTCGCGTGGTTTCAATCCTAAGAGCCTAAACATTGCTTTGTCTTCATCAAAGCTTGGATTGGGTGTAGTCAATAATTTTTCCCCAGCAAATATTGAATTGGCGCCGGCAAGAAAACAAAGTGTTTGTTCGGATATGCACATTTCCATTCTTCCTGCACTCAGGCGAACCATTGCATTTGGCATAATAATTCTTGCGGTAGCGATCATGCGAATCATATCCCAAATATCTACATGAGGATTATTTTCGAGTGGAGTTCCCTTAACTCTCACCAGTGCATTGATAGGAACGCTTTCGGGATGTTGTGGAAGATTTGAAAGTGTGTGCAGCATCCCAATCCTGTCTTCATGATTTTCTCCTAAACCAATGATGCCGCCGCAACAAACAGTCACGCCAGCATTTCTTACATGTTCCAATGTATGTAAGCGATCTTCATAGGTCCTGGTGCTGATGATCTCTTTATAGTATTCAGAAGATGTGTCGAGATTATGATTATAGGCATGAAGTCCGGCATCAGCAAGTTTCTTTGCCTGGTCTTCAGAAAGCATACCCAATGTGCAGCAAACTTCCATTCCCATTGCATTCACTCCCTTCACCATTTCCAATACGCGATCAAAGTCTTTATTGTCCCGTACTTCCCGCCATGCCGCTCCCATGCAGAAACGGGTTGAGCCGGCATCCTTTGCTTTTTGAGCATAACCCAATACTTCCTCAGTCTTCATCAATGGCTGCACAGTTATATCCGTATGATATCTTGCTGCCTGTGGACAATAAGCGCAATCTTCAGGACATCCTCCGGTTTTGATCGAGAGCAGTGTACAAACCTGCACCTCTCCGCTTTCATGAAATTTGCGGTGAATACTTGCGGCACGAAAGATCAAATCGAGTAGGGGACTATGGTAGATTTCTTTTATTTCCTCCTTTGTCCAGTCGTTTCTTACAAGCATGAGAAGAGTTTGAGGCAAATTTAGGGGTTCTGAGGGGGTTGTCAACCCTCCCAGGGTTGACAACCTTGCCCTTACTTGCTCAAATTAATCGTCGAATCCCTTAACAACGGAAGTTGTTGATTCAAGTTCGCATTCAAAACCACTCTAAACCCATTCACTGAGGTAATTGAATCATACAATTGGCTATAATTCTGGTTGGAAAAATAAAATGCGGACAGGTTCTCAAATTCAAGGTTCTTTTTCGCTGGTTCATAATTTCGATAGCCATGATCTCCATGCATTATTATCACAAATGGACGTTTCGAATTATTGAATATTGAATCAACCAGTGGTTTGATGATGAATTTATTTGTATAGACCAATTGCTGGAGATAATCTTTCTTATTTACCATTGTTCTTGCTGTGTAATGGTCCTCGAGTTTTTTTCCTGTACTATCGTAATAAAAAGTTTCATGTGGAAGAATGAAATGTGCATAGGTGAATCGTGGTATCTGTGGCGAACTAAAGGATGCTTTTAATACTCCATAATATGTTTCCCTGATCCTTTGCAATCCAGCATTTACTTTTTCTTTTTCTTTCGATGTTAGCTCAACTCCTGGTTGCAGAAAACTGAAATGATAACCAATATCCCGCCTAAGCTTATTAATAAATGTTTGTCCAAAGACGGAACGATAGTTCAATTCCTCGAGAAATGGCGTGATCCGTGAAGGAGCATCCTTTAAATCGAAAATGGAGTAATTGTTCAACTCGTATCCCTGATTTTTTAACCAATGCGTCAAAAAGTTGTGATAAACCGTATAACCAGACTGAAAAAACTCCTTTGTATGAAAGGCATCTGTGTTATCCAATCGATTCAGGTAATCCATATTCAAGATAGAAGCAATCGACATATGAGTGAAATTGTAATTGCTCCTGGAGTCCGGGACAACATAAAACTTCTTTTCCTTCAGGTAGTTAATAATTTCCTCGTTCGGATAATTGAATTCCCTGTTTAAGGTTTTTGAATTGCTATATCCATCAAGCAAGATGAAGAATATATCCGGCCTTAGGCAGGTATCGCAGGTAACGGGCTGCCTTAAGTTGATTTTATCAGGTGGGTCAGCCTGGAAATGAGCACCCTGAGCGTGAGTAAGACCATTGTAAGTAAGTTGTATTAGCCCGGCTATCAAAAGTAGAATGAAAAATAGATTCCCCAAATAATACAAGCGGCTGAATTTTCCTTTTTGCCTGAATACATAAATGAGATAAATGATGGTAATTATAAAAATTACTGGCAACAGGACTGAATAAGAAGAAAGGACATTCAATGCAGGCATCTCTTTTAGCCATTGATGCGCTAAATGAAAAAAATAGAAGATCAACAACAAATAAAACATTATTGCTCCTGCTCTCGTTTTGGATCTTATTATCCAGGCAAGCAGGAAATAAACTGCAATGGGAACAAAGAAATAAATCAGCAGATCCACCCAAAGCAATTTCCAATTCAGCAATCCATAGTAATGATTCGCCGTATTCAAATAAAAAACCAATGGAAGACTGATCAAAAAAAGAGGGTATTTCCTTAATATTTGATTGATTCGCTGCATCGGGGTCGCTAAAATACTAATGCTTTATTTATAATGAAGAAAATAAAAATGATCTTCGAGATAAGGATATTCTTTGCTGAACCAGTTGTTCAACAATTGCCGAAATGTCTGAACATTCGTCAATGAATCATGCAGGTTCCTATAATTTCCCGATGAAAAGTAGATGGCGTTCAGGTTGGGAAACTCCTTATCATTTTTTTTTGCATCAAAGAATCGATAACCATGATCACCCTGGATGATAAGCGCAAGCGGTCTTTTACGGTTTGCAAAAATGGAATCAATCAATCGCAACATGACCTTATTTGTGTATTTTATTTGCTGTATATAGGCTTTCTTATCCGCTTCGGGTTCCATAATTCCAATGGGCTCTATTTTGTTTCCGGTTGAATCGAAAGTATACGGACTATGCGGAAGAAATAAATGCCCATACACAAATTTTGGTTTAGCTACTGGTTCGGCTGATGATTTGAGTATATGCTGAATTGTGATACTGTCGTGGCGATCTCTATTTATAGCGTATGTTTTCAATTTATTTGAAGGGCCAGGTCTCATCCAGGATGGGAATTGCCAGCCAATATCCTTATCCAGCTTCTTATAAAGATTATGTTGTTCGAAAAGCTGAATTGTTCCCCAGATATCGAAACCAGGAATTGTGGAGGGATTCTTTCTCATATCGAATATGGAATGATTCTGGATATCATAACCTTCTTTTTCGAGAATTTGAATCAAAGCATTATCGTAGACCTTTTTAACGGCAGGAAGATAATGGCGTAAACGGTAAAGCCTCGTTGTATCTGCGTCGGGGAGATAGTCCATATTAAAACTACTTCCAATGGAAAAGGGAGTGAGATTGTAATTGCTCCTGGAGCCCGAAATAATTTGAAAGCTTTTTTGCTTGAGGATGGTATCAAACCTACTATTATCATAATGGAGCTCTTCGTTCAAAAGCCCGGTTGAGGTATAGGAATCAAAGACGAGATAGAAAATATCAGGCTTTTCACAATTGGAACAGGGTTGATAGGAAGTTGCGATAGGGAAATCCCGGTTTCGATCCCTGACAAGAATTCTATAAAGTAGAAGCGACAGGTCTATGAGGATGATAAGAATTAAAAGCGTATTGATGTATAAGAAGAATCTTCCAAAATTGGATTTAGTTCTGAACAATATAATTGCACAAATAATAACTAATATCGCAGTAATTGAAAGTAGAAATTTATAGCTCCTAAAAAATCCTGAACCAATCCCCTGCATTAACCAATCCTTTGTTTCTCCCAAAAAATAGAATGGCAGCAGAATGACAAGCGACAAAACTGCCGCTTTTCGAATGGATCGGGTAAATAAATAGAAAATTCCAGTTAATACAATAGGCAGAATGAAAAGGATCAGTATTTCTGAGTAAACAACATTGAATTCAATCAGTGGATGAAATTCTTTCCAGATATGCAATACCAGGAATAGTGGAAGCAGGAAAAGGAAAAATGGATATTTCTTTAGACCGTTTTTCATTTTTGTTCCTGTTTTCCTTGCCTGCTCAGGGGCCTTTCCGATCAACCAGCAAAATGCTCGAGTCTTTTAGCAAAGGAAATTTCTGATTAAAGGCTTTATTTAAAATGACTCTGAATTGATTCACATTTGTCATACTGTCGTAAAGCAGCCGGTAATCCTTATCCGGGAAATAGATGGCATTCATGTTCTGGAAAAAGAAATGTGGAAATGGGTCCTTTGTAGGAACGCGAAATCCATGGTCGCTGAGAATAACAATGATGCTTTTTGGATCATTGGTTTGAATTGTATCCACTAATTTCAGTATCTCACCATTTGTATAAGTGACGTATTCCAGGTAAGAGGAGGGAGGAATGAGCTTTGATTCATGATAAACCAGCTCATTGTCCTTCAAATTTCCTACGCTATCATAAAAGAAGGGAGGATGGGGCATGTAAAAATGCGCGTAAACAAATTTGGGTTTCGTCGACTGCTCTCTTGTTTTTTCCTTTACCTGTTCAAGAAAACGATTATTGTTTTCGCGATGTTTGAGAAAATGATTCTTTGTAAAAAGATTGAAAGGGAATTTCGTAATCAGTAGCCAACCCATATCCTTATTCATTCTTGCAAATAGAGTCCGGTCGGTGATCAATTTTGTTTTTAGAGGAAGAAAGGATTGCTCAACACTTGCCGGATGTCCCGCGAGATCAAACATCGAATAATTGACAATATCATAGCCATGAGCATCCAGGAAAGTAATTACCTGGTTGTCGCGGATGAGAATATTGCAATTTGCGTAGTCATCAGCTGTTACGGACTTGATATTTTTGATTCCCTCGATGAATGACATATTCAGCGTGGCCGACATGGAAAAGGCCGTGAAATTGTAATTCGACTGACTCCTGCTTTGTACACTAAAACCTTTTCGCTTTAATGAATCATCCAGTTTGTTTTCATAATTCCATTTTTCCTTCAGGGAAATCGAACTGCTATATTCATCAAACAGCAAAAAATAGATATTTGGCTTGGCACAGGTATCGCAAATCGTGTATTCACTTTTTTTGGCGAAACTATAGACCGATAATTTTTGATAACTGGGATTATTGGATTTCCAGATGAGGCCCCCAATATCGACAAAAATGTAAATGATAAAAAGCACGTTGACGAAAAGGTTGAACTTTAAGAACTTCCCCTTTCTTCTTTTCAAAATGATATACAAAACGATAAGCAACACAACCGACAGGCCCAGCATGAAACTGTATTTGCTGAAAAACTTTGGGGCGTTTCCCTTTAAAAATTCATGTATGGCCCCAAAAAAGAAAAAGAAAGACATCCATGCACCGGTGATAAATGCGGCTTTATTGATGTCTTTAAATATTATATAGGAGAAAAGTCCGATTCCCAAAGTCATTCCGCAGTAGGTGAGCATCAGCACCAGTACATCTTCAAGACTAATAAACCCAAAATTCTCCATATAGCCGTGAAGCACGAAAAATACAGGCAAAAGGAATAAATAGAAGGGATATTTTTTGAGTCTGGCGATCATTGATTTCTTCTTTTCATGCGGTACAAGCGACGGCTGGTTCCCGGTATGGTTGCGCTTTTAACAATTTCGAAATATAGAGAAAATTCCTTCTCGAAATTATCAGCAGTATAGTTGTTGAAGATGTCTTCCCTTTCCTTAAGTAGTTGCTGAACCTTCGGATCCTCTTTAGGAACAAATTCAATGATCAGTTCAGGAGCTATCCTGTTAAAATAATCTGCAAGTATGCCCAATGGGATGTTTTTTCCGATTGCAAGATGATGGATCAATGCCAGTGCGGCAACGGCATCAACTGAAATCCGCTCATGAAATGTTGACCTTTCCTTATTGAAAAATCCTCCTGGCTGAGATGGATTCGAAAGATCAAGCACTAATGGAAGAATCTTTCTATTCTTTTCTTCGTACAGCGTTTGAATGCAGCGATCATCGTAATCAGCCGAGATCACGATTGCAGCGGTTTCGGCGAGTATGCGTGAAAAATAACCGTCGTTGGCACCAAGGTCAAGGGTTTTCTTCCCTTTCCAATCGGCGATATATTCCCTGAAAATGTTTTCCTTGGCTTTTAAATAATCTTTTCCCAGTATAGTTTCTTCATAATAATTACTCCAGGTAGTCTTTCTTGAAGATGGAGGTTTCAGGCCTTTGATGGTTGTTTCTAAATGTTGCAAGAGGTTCAGCATTTTTTTCTTGTCAAAGTTTGTATCGCCTTTCTTCCCGTTCTTGTTCTTTCCAACAACAGTTTGCAAGTACACATGCAGCCATGCCGCAAGATTAAACCTTGTGCTGGATGGAAGCAATGCAGCTGTTTCATTCGCGGGTATTCCATCGGGCCAGGCACTGAAGGTTTGATGAATGAGTAGCTTGTTATATTTTTCGAGAAAGAGCGGAAATAAGAAAGTTTCACAAAACTGCCGGTAGGCAATCCAGGGTTTGGAAGCATCATAACGCGTAAATGACAACGTATCGATGAATACCGGTTTTCCCTCTATGAATTGAATATTATACGGCGTTGCATCTTTAAGGATCATGCCTTTTTCAATAGATGATCTTGTAATAGCAAGCGTAAGCAATGCAGCATCTTTCAATTGACCAAAGCTCCACTCATAGGGATAGCTGATGAATTCAATCTTTTGGGGAAGCAGGGTCTTGTACCAGTCGGGCGTTCCGGTGAGATTTTCCTTAATTTCAGAATGAGGGATTAATTGTTTCTTGTTGACAAGTTCCTGGTAAAGACCTGAATTCATCAACAAATCAAAATCAGCAGCGTAAAACTTATTAACCTGCCGGTAGACCTGACCATTCATTAACCAGACAAAACCGGCGGGATCTCGATAAGAAGCGGGATGACGCGTATAGTTAGTCATTTACTGTATCGTTCCCGGAACTTTCATCTTTTTTTGTGCGGGTGAAAAAGGCCTTGATCCTCCACCATATATTCTTGAAGTAGAATAACGCCCCTAGTATCGCTGCAATGATCACCTGCACCAGGTAACTTCCTGCTCCGGGATCAACGTAAAGAAAGATGGCATTCATTATCACAGGTAGCTCAGATTTGTTTTAGGTGTTAAAGTTAACAAAGTCTCGTACATCAACTGTATTGTTTGATCAATATCCTGTTTATGGAGCATTTCCACCGTAGTATGCATATAGCGCAAAGGAATTGATATCAGAACAGAAGGACAGCCATCATTAGCATAGGCAAAGGAGTCGGTATCGGTTCCCGTGCTGCGGGAAACCGTGCGCATTTGAACCGGGATCTTGTTCTTCTTTGCCACATCCTCAACTATTCCGAGTAATTTATTATGAACTGCCGGACCATATGCCAGTGAAGGACCCTTCCCACACGCAATATCTCCTTCAATGATCTTATTCACCATTGGGGTATACGTGTCATGCGTAACATCCGTGATGATCGCGATATTTGGTTTGATCCTTCTTGCGATCATTTCCGCGCCGCGTAAACCGATTTCTTCCTGTACTGCATTCACGACATAAAGACCATAAGGGAGTTTCTTCCTGTTCTCTTTTAATAACCTTGCCACTTCAGCGATCATAAATCCACCAATGCGATTATCAAAAGCTCTTCCAACAAAATAATCGTAGGATAATTCATCGTAGCCATCCTGGTAAGTTACTACAGCGCCGATATGAACACCTAATTCTTCCAGTTCTTTTTTATTGCGCGCCCCGGTATCAAGAAAGAGGTTATCCACCTTTGGTTGAGGATCTTTTGTATCCGGGCTATTCAAACGGGTATGGATAGCCGGCCATCCAAAAACTGCCTTCACAGGTCCTTTCTTGCCGTGAATGATCACTCGTTGACCCGGCGCAATCTGATGATCCACGCCACCATTACGTTTTAAATAGATCAATCCTTCTGCCGTGAAATAATTTACGAACCAGCTGATCTCATCCGCATGCGCCTCGATCACTACCTTGAACGGCTCTTTTGGGTTAATGACGCCCACTGCTGTTCCGTATGGATCGGAAAAACTGGTATCCACAAATGGTTTGAGATAATTCAGCCAAATCTTTTGTCCGCTGCTTTCGAAACCAACGGGTGAAGGATTGTTGATATAGTTGCGAAGGAATTCGAGTGATTTATTTGTTAAGAGTGACTTAGTTTTTGCTTTAGTCTTAGTCTTAGTGGATTTTGCCATGATATTGTTCGAAAGTTATTTTGAAAGTGTGGATATGTTTCTAATAATCAAAAACCTTTCCTTAAACTTATCAACCGATCAACCATTCACCATTCACCATTCACCATTCACCATTCACCATTCACCATTCACCATTCACCCAACCGCGCAAATCTACCAAAAAGAAACCATCAATGTCAATAAAGACGGCAACATCATCAATCCATCCAAAACAAAATAATAAAGCCAGTCGGACGTGCTGCGTTTGGAAGTGTTATAAAGACCGAGTACGATTATTCCCGGAACTAGTAGCAGGATCACGATCAGCCATGAAAAACCGAAAAAATAAAGTGCGGCTGTACTCAAGCCAAAGAGCAATAATGATAAATAGAAAATAAAATCCACGCCTCTCTCACTGAAATAAGTGATCATGCTGCGGATGCCCTCTTTCCTGTCGAATTCCCTGTCGCGATAATCGAAGATGATACAGATGGCATAAATAAAAAAGAAGCGGCTGATGCAAAATAAGATTGTATTCCAACCCCATGGAGCTTTCATTATAATAAGCGGAAGAGCCGTAGTAACATACATCCACACAAACGAAAGGAAAATTGTTTTTCCGATGGCGATCCTTTTCAGTTGTCTGAAGATTGGCCAGGGGATCTTTGGTGCGGAATACAAAAATGTAAGGACTATGGCAAGCGCGATCCAAAGCGTATGTTCTCTCAATCTGAAATAAAAAAATGCACTGCCTGCAAGGCCGATAAAATAAAAAATGCCATGGATGTATTTATTTTTTTTCATCCATTGCATACGGATCTTTTCTGAACTTGAATAAGGAGTAAACCACCAATGAAAACTATAGCTGCAGAGACTTGCGAAGAAAACAAAGGCAAGATAGTCGGTGTTCCCCTCCAATTGGAATAGCTGCAGTGTTTGATAGCACATCAATACCGCACAGCAGCCTATGAAGAGGGAAGAGAAAACAAAAAACCTGGCTAATGAATTAAAGATTTGCCTTAGCAATGCATTATCTTATAATAACAATGGGATTGGCGGTTGTAAGCGTATCACTCCAGTTGCCTGCTGCATCTTTTACGGCCATATGAAATAAAACGGTATCGTTTTGCGCAGTCAGCGGATCACCCATTAAAGGAACACCGAAGCCGATCTTGCGCGCAAGGCGAATTTCCATTTCACCCTGGATAGCTTTGGGATATATTGGGAGTTTTATCCTTGAAATCAGGAATTCCTGAAAGGTGCCTTTTTGATTTTCGTTTAGAATTTGTTTTACGAAGTACATCGAGTCGGTTATATCGCCTTCTTTATCCGTAAATTCAAGTACGATAGAAAGAACATGATCCCTTGTCATTTCGTTAGGGCTAACAGATTTAATAGTAATCTGGGGTTTGGTGGTATACTTATTTTTGTCGCAGCTGATTAGAGCAAAGAGGGTAAGGAAAATTAATAGGTGGGTTCTTCGCATAGTACACTAAAATTTAGACAAAATTAACAGCTGAACGCTGAAATTACCGATATGTTTTGTGAATTCGAACATAAAATTCTCAATACTAAAGGAATTGACCTTACGGCCCGGTCTCTCGATACCTTTCATTTTCAATACCGTTACAATGAGCTGTACCGTAGGTTCGTCGATACCTTATGTACGGATATTTCATCCATAAAGTTGGTGGAGCAAATCCCTTTTTTACCCATCAGTTTTTTCAAATCTCACGATATTCGAACCACTCTTTTTAAAACCGGGCTGGTTTTTGAAAGCAGTGGTACGACCGGCTCGGTGAATAGCAGGCATTCAGTCAAAGATCCTGATATCTACAGGCAAAGTTTTTTGAATGGATTTGAAACCTTTTATGGTGCACCTGGCGATTATTGCATTCTTGGACTATTACCCTCATATCTTGAAAGAACAAACTCATCGCTTGTTTACATGGTGGATGAGTTGATACGACTATCAGGTCATCCCAGGAGTGGCTTTTACCTGAGCGAATTTGAAAAACTAGATAAAACCCTGGCATCGCTTGAAAAAGCCGGGCAAAAAACTTTATTGATAGGCGTGAGTTTTGCACTGATTGATTTCGCTGAAAAATTTCCACGCAAATTGAACCATACGATCATTATGGAGACAGGAGGAATGAAGGGAAGAAAAGAAGAAATAACGCGTGAAGAATTGCACACCCGGTTAAAAAAAGCATTCGGACTGGAGAATATTAATTCCGAATATGGCATGACTGAACTTTTATCTCAGGCCTATTCAAATGGCAATGGAATTTTTCGCTGTCCACCATGGATGAAAGTGTTGCTGCGGGATGAGGATGATCCTATGTTGGTTCATAGTAGTGGCAATATTCAGCAAACAGGGGTCATAAATATCATTGACCTCGCAAACATATATTCCGTATCATTTATAGCCACTGATGACCTTGGCAGGCTTTATGCAGATGGAAGTTTTGAGGTGCTTGGAAGAATGGATAGTAGTGATGTGAGGGGATGTAGTTTGATGTATCACCCTGATGAATGATTTGATTAAAGGATTAAAAAACCTTGTTATGAAAAGTATTTTTTTTAAAAGTCTGATGTTGATTGGGAGTATGCCATTTCTTTATGCCAAATGTGATAAGAAATTAACTGAGGATTGCTTGCGGGGAAAGGTAATACGTATTACCTGCGCTACAACAGTTGTTCAAATAACAGGCCGTAATGATATTGGAACCGATGGATGGAAGAATGGAATGAATAATGATGCTCAGACTTACGACAATGTATTCAGCGTAGCGAATAAATGTAGTCTTCCTCCAGATTTGAAAGCAGGGGATGAATTTACTTTCAAAATTGAGAAGCCAAAACCAACCGACTGCATCGTATGTATGATGTACGATTCCCCGCCGGAAGCTAAATTTGATGTATCGAACTTTTCTAAGGAACCGTGCAAGTAGGTTTCCGCAGAGTCTCCCCCAGCACGCACTCCAAATTTTCATGCAACTTACGGGGGGACTCTGCGTTTGCGCGAATAGCGCTTGTGACATGAATGATGTGTGACTGGAATTTCTTTTTTCGCGCGTTCTTGCCCGTTATTAATAATGGGAATGGTATTCACAAAATTTCATTCAATAAGATCACTATGTCTTCAGCGCTAAACGCGCAAGCGTAGAGTCCCCTTCGGGAGACTCTGCGGAGACCAAATCAATTATTAGGTGCTCCCGCATCGATCCAACACTTGATTGTATTTTTCTGCGCGGTCGATAGTGTACCAACCTTGGGCATAAGTCCGCTGGCTACTGCTGGTCCAATCTGTCCTCTTGCATTATAGATCTGGGTATACGTAAGCAATGGGCCCGGTCCATTTATGCTTCCTGCACCATGACATGTAGCATCGGTAGCGCAAACAGACTGTACAATAGGATTAACATCAGCAGCGAAAGCCTTTGGAACAGTCGAGCAATTTACCGGAGGAGGTGGTGGGGGTGGAGGAGGATTGTTACCATAACCGCCGCCTCCTTTACTACAGCCGATATAAATGATGGTTATTATGCCAAACAGGACGGATAGCTTCTTCATTGTGGGATTTTTTTATGATCAATTACTAGAATTACGGCCTAAGTAATTCAGAGGTTGCCGGAGCCGGTACAAAATCTGTGCAATAAACTGATAAGAAAACTTAGATAACTAACCGAATGACAATAGGATGAATAGCTTAGTCATTGGAAATAGACATCGTCGATACCTGTGCAATTTTCCAACCCCCATCTGTTTTATCCAACACAACAGATTCCAATAAGGAAAGAGGAATTGTTTGGGTCTTTGTGCGAAGTTCACCGCTCACTTTATAATAAGCCCAGGCGGACTCGTCTCTCATCGTTATTTTGGGATCAACAGGCATTCTTGTCATAGAATTGGAGTCAAGAACCGTTTTGATCGAAGCAAACAATTGATTCAGATCGTAGATTTTTCCTTCGTCAAGTAAAACAAAGTCATTAGTACATAAGGTTCGCAGGGTTGCAGTATCTCCTTTTGCCAATGCAGTATTGAAATTGGTTAGCTGAGAATCGATGGTTGATTTATCATTGTCAGAATTGCACGCGTAGATTCCGATTCCAAGCAATAACAATTGAATCAAGAAAATTTTTTGTTGTGTAGCCATACACTTTATTGAATATTGAAGGTAAGTTTTCTCTGCGTCCTCCTGCGCCCGTCCGAACGAATTCATCCGGGCGGGCTTATTCCCCTGTGAACCTTGTCATTTCGAGCCCGGTCAATAAAGATCACTTTGCATAAAGGGTAAGTAGGGCGAGAAATCTGCACAATCGGAGACTCCGTGTAATTTTGAAATGAAGGAGAATCGCCGATTGTTCAGATTTCTCGCCCTTGGTACCTCATTCAATTAGTTCATTCATTGCACCGGGCTCGAAATGACAAGGTTCAAAGGGGAAGGACGCAGTGTCGCCACACTAATTGTTTAAGATTTGTTATTTCGATTTGAACCAATTAATCGCGGCGCGGATTGCCTGATCATCTTTTTCGTTGCGATCCTGTTCAATGAGTTGATCTGGTTCAATTCTTCCATGATATATTTTCCCATTGCGATCAGCCATCATTGTGGAAGCAATCATCATCCTAGCAGAATCCTTGAGATCAAAACCACCATTGCCCGTGGTCAACCCCCAACTGGGTTGTCCGAATGTTCTTGGTATTTGGATTTCCGATAAATGAAATAAGTACGATCTCTCCAGAGCTTCCTGTTTGTGGGCCAAAAAGAACTGCAATAGGTTTTTGGGAAGATAATTTTTGTGGATTTGAAGCACTGATGCCGGGGGAGTTTTCCCAATAATAAGTTCCATCCCTGTAATGCCATGATTCTTTCTTGCTATTTACGTCAACAAGGAAGCCGAGACTTTCGCCCGTGAACACCGGTCCCAGACCCACGATCATCGGTTCCATATTTCCACCTGTATTTGTCCGCAGGTCAATGATCCATCCCTTAATTTTCTTTTGATCAAGCTCCTTCAATGCTTTTTGCAAACTGTCTGCATAAGCGACCATTAATTTTTTATTACCTCCATGAAATGGCGGAACGTTAATATATCCATAGTCATCAATGATCTTATAGCTGGCATACTGAATATTGGCGCTTTCGTCGGAAGTATTTGCCCAACCCTTCACTACTTCCGGACTCATAAAAAAAGAATGATGATCACCTGCAGGTCGCAACGATTCAATCATGTATTCAACTGCGAGGTGACAATCTGCATACGTCTTAGCAGGACCAGCAATCATCAATGCCGTTTTCTTGATTGAATTAATGTCTATTGAATCCTTGTACAAAGAATTCTTTGCGATCGTATCCGCAGCCGCAGAAATGTAGTTGATGGCTAAATCACTTGCACTGCGTCCTTCAACTTCTGTCAATTCCACTCTATAATCATCAAATCTAGCCTGGCCTTTTCCATAAAGTATTGCACCCAATTTGATCTTAGCTGTTCCAACAGGACATACAGCTTTAATATAATATTCCTTCCAATCAGAATTTCCTTTCATCCAATTTGCAGCAGCATATCCCATGCTTTTAGTGAAAATCAAATTATCTGCTGTATCATAAATGCCGAGATTCAATCCGGCACCGCGTCCTTTTACATCTATCGCACTCATTCTTGCTGAAACGAAGATGGTCTGCAAACTTTTGGTAGTGGGCACAAGTAAACTTTGTTCAGCAAATCCAACTGAATTTTCCTCCTTGCCCGTGATCAGCATCCACTGTTCAGTACCTGATTTTTCTGGTCTTACAGCCTGCTTTCCTCCCCAGGAAAGATCCCAATAACAAAAACCTGTTTTTGAAGTATCGCATGCTTCATTAAAATCCAGGTTCCTGAAACCTGATGTATTTGGTGAACAGGAAAAAATGAATACAAGAGAGAGCAGGAATAGACTTTTCATAGCAAGGAAATTATTCCGTTGATGAAATTGAAAAGTCGGTAAAGATAGAAAGGGGATTTCAATCAATGCTTTTAACCGCATAAAATTAAAACAGGGCGATATTAAATTCGCCCTGCTTTTTTCTGCAGATAGTATTGATCCTACGAACGACAATTAACGTCCGCCATAAAGCAAGTATTCAACACCGAACACCAAACGCCAAACGCCAAACGACTACGCCACCATCTCCAATTCCTTCCCGGTCAATGCAAAAAAGAAATTTTGCAACTGATGATAATACCGGATATAGATCCTTGATGGAGTTGGGTGCATGAGTTGAAGTCCATCTTCGGTAAATTCAAAATCGATGTGTTTGCTTCCGCAACTCATGATCCAATGTTCACGCACAAAATTTCTGAAGCCGCATTTTTCGAGGATCTTATACGTTAAATTGATTGGCTTAAGATCCATGCCATCCGCTTCCTCAACCATTTCAACAACATGCGAACTGTAAGCAGGCTCCAGTGTCTCGCCAAAACCCACCAGTTCCTGGTTGATCTTCATAGCAGTTTCATACACCACACTGTTGAAAAGGATTTGCTGAACTGTAATCACACGATCCCTGTAGTAAACCTTGTTGCCTAAGCGCAACTCATTTGTAAGTATCATAGAGTCTGTTTTTAGCTTTGAAATACATGATTGGATCATCATGGTATTTCAAGGGCATATAGACTCTAAGGAGAGGATTATGAGAGCAAGATATAAGGCGAACTTCAAAAATGCAAGTGAGATGCTGAGGTTTGTTTTCCACATTTCGTTTGGAGTTTGGCGTTTGGAGTTTGGCGTTGTGGTAAATCCCTGATTTCCCTTTCAAAATCATCATTTCAGTAATAATTATGTAAGCTGTACACACAACGCCAAACGCCAAACTCCAAACGCCAAACGTTAATTTCCTTAGTTTTATCATCTTCAACTACCAAAACTATGTCTGTTAAAAAACTGCTTTGCTTAGCGCTTTTGATTCAAATCATCACCCAGATGGGGTTTTCACAAGCGTATTATTTCTATCCCAATTCGGGAAACATGAATGCGTCAATTCCTAACCCCGAAAAATTTCTCGGTTATCCGATCGGTTCACATCATACCCGCCATGATAAGATCCTTGAATATTTCAGGGAACTGGACCGTTTATCCGACCGCGTTGCAACAAAAGTGATCGGGGAAACCTATGAACACAGGCAACAACTTGTTGCAATATTTACGTCTCCACAGAATCATTCAAGAATAGAAGAGATCAAAAAAGCACATCTCGCCGCGCAGACTTCTGGCAATACTCAAAATATACCACTTGTCATTCACCTGGGATATAATGTTCATGGAAATGAACCTTCAAGCAGTGAGGCGGCAATGCTCACTGCATATTATTTAACCGCTTCAGAGAATGAAGAAACCTTGAAATGGTTGAATGAGATGGTCATTCTAATGGATCCTGTGATTAATCCGGATGGCCGTGACCGTCATACGCATTGGGCAAATATGCACAAGGCGAGTCCGGTAGTCAGCGATCCGCTAGATCGAGAACATACAGAGATCTGGCCGGGAGGAAGGTTCAATCACTACTGGTTTGACCTGAACCGGGATTGGTTTTTAGGGACATTTCCTGAATCACGTAATCGCGTAAAGTTTTTTCATGAATGGAGGCCCTACGTGCAAACGGATCATCATGAAATGGGTACGAATGCTTCATTTTATTTTGATCCGGGAGAAGATGCAAGCAATAATCCCATTGTACCGGATTATTTATACAAAACTATCTATCCGAAGTATGCGCAATATTTTTCTGCAGCCACGGATAAGCTGGGATCAATGTACTATACAAAGGAATCCTATGATAAACTATATCCTGGTTATGGAAGTAGCTATATAAATTTTTATGGAGGCGCCGGCTTCCTTTTCGAACAGGCAAGTTCAAGAGGGCATTTGCAGGAGACTACAACCATTCCCCTGAGTTTTGCATTTACTATTCGAAATCAATTCACCGGTTCACTTACAACCATACGTGCTTCCCTGGCTGAAAAAGCTGAGTTGTATAAGATGCGAAAGGAATTTTATCGCGTATCAAAGGAACAAGCAGCAAAAGCTGCGATAAAAGGATATGTATTCGGCGACGCTAATGATGAAACTCGTACAAGGGCTTTTGTCGATATGTTATTAATGCACGAGATCGAAGTATATGAAATGAATAACGCAGCCAGCTTCGAGGGAATTCGCTTCGAGCCTAAGAAAACATATTTTGTGCCCTGCGACCAGGATAATTATATCATGGTGCGAACGGTATTTGAGAAGCAGATCACTTATATGGATAGCGCATTCTATGATGCTTCCACCTGGAGTCTCGTTCATGCCTATAATTTACCCTATGCTGAACTCAAATCTCCGCTCAGTTCAAAAGGAAACAGGATAACAGCCCTTGTTAACAAACAAGTTCCCAGCGTTGAGAAAACGAATTATGCTTACGTCCTGGAGTCGACCGATTATAATGTTCATAAGGCTATCTATCATTTACAAAATGCCGGAGTGATCGTACAATCTTCATTCCGTCCATTTACTGCAATGGTTAACAATCAACCTAAGAAATTCGGTTACGGTAGTTTGGTGTTGCCCGTTAATCTTCAGAAAATTTCATCTGATTCTCTTTTTAACGTCGTAACCAATGTGAGTAAATTATCATCCGTACCAATCTATTCCCTATCTACCGGATATAGTTCAGGAGGAATTGATTTGGGAAGTAATTACGTTCGTAGTCTCAGGCAGCCTAAAGTTGCATTAATCATTGGAACAGGCGTTGCGGCGCCTGAAGCGGGTGAGATCTGGCATTTGCTCGATCAACGTTTGCAAATGCCAATAACAAAGCTCGATATACTCGTATTGCCAAGAGCTGACCTGAGTAAATACAATACAATTATAATGGTCTCGGGAAATTATTCTCTTATCGACAAACCATTGTCGGATAAGATCAAGGCATGGATACAAAATGGAAATACACTGATCACAATTAAAACCGGGAGCGAGTGGGCCATACGCCAGGGATTCACTAAAGAAAAAATAATTCCTGCGGTGGATACGCTCAGACCTGGTCAAACTGTATCGAGACAGGATTTTGATCGTGCAGTTGAAATAGAAGGAGCGAAAGCGTTGGGAGGTTCAATATTTCGGGTTGACCTGGATACGACACACCCGATTGGTTTTGGATTCACCAACAGAAAAGTATCCGTATATAGAAATGGTCAAACCTATCTCAGTCCAAGCCTCAATCCATATTCTACCGTTGCCCAGTACGCGGAAAATCCATTGATCGGAGGCTACCTGCATCCGAATTCTGCAAAAAAAGTAAAGAACTCCGCTGCAATCATCGTTGCGCCCGAGGGTAGCGGAAGAGTTATATTATTTTCCGATAACCCGAATTTCCGGGGAACCTGGTATGGAACAAACAAACTTTTCCTGAATGCCATTTTCTATGCTGGAAACCTGGCGGTTCCGACGGTGAGCGCTGAAGATTAGTTGAAATAGATATCTACTGGTCAGTGAAAATTGCCCAATGGTCAAAGGAATTGGGAAGGGAATGAATTGCTAATGTAAGTTTGAGGAACGGAACTAAAATCAACCATCATGAAAGCCTTATCAGCAGTTTTCCTCTTCATCATAATCAATGGCAATCTCTTTTCACAGCCTGCAAAAAAATCAATCCCGAATGCGCAATGGCCTGCCTATGGCGGAGATGCGGGAGGTTCAAGGTATTCAGCACTTGATCAAATAAATGCAACCAACGTTTCAAAGTTAAAGCCTGTATGGACTTATCAAACAGGGGAATTAAAAACCTATGCCGGTACTTCCGCAAATGAGAAAGCGGCCTTCGAAGCGACACCCTTGATGGTGGATGGAACTTTGTATTTCAGCACTCCTTCCTGCAGGGTAATTGCAATTGATGCAGCAAGTGGAATGGAGAAGTGGATGTACGATCCAAAAGTAAATCTCAAAAAAGGTTATTCGGAGATCACTTCAAGAGGAGTTTCTTATTGGCCGGCTGATAACAAAGCAAAGGGTTCAGCAAAAAAGATATTTATCGGAACTATTGATGGACGTCTCATTGCATTGGATGCAAATGATGGTAGTCCAATAACCAGTTTTGGTAAAAATGGAACGGTGAACCTGAGTGAAGGAATGCGTGGCGATGTCAACGTTACTTCACCAGGAGCAGTAATTGGTAATTTGATTATTGTTGGTTCTTCCATGGGAGATAATCATCGTTTCGATTATCCCAGGGGTGCCGTTCGTGCATTTGATGTACATACCGGTCAACTACGCTGGACCTGGGATCCGATTCCACAGGATTCATCCGATAAAGCCTGGACTACCTGGAATGGGCCAAAAGCGCACCAGGCAGGAGCAGCCAATGCATGGTCAATACTTTCGGTTGACCCACAGCGTGATCTTGTGTTTGTTCCAACTTCTTGTCCGAGCCCGGATTATTATGGCGGAGAAAGATTGGGACAAAATCTATATGGAAATTCAATTGTTGCATTGAAGGCATCTACGGGTAAACTGGTTTGGTATTTCCAGGTAGTGCATCATGATATTTGGGACTATGATATTGCGGCTCAACCGATGTTGATTGATATAAATAAGAATGGTAAGAAAGTTCCAGCTGTTGCTGTAGGTACCAAGATGGGATATATTTTTATATTGAACAGGGAAACAGGGAAGCCATTGTTTCCAGTTGAAGAAAAATCTGTACCTGCTTCACTCGTTCCCGGAGAGCAGGCATGGAAAACACAACCCATTCCTGTATTACCTGCTCCTGTCGGCATTCAATCCATTTCAAAAAATGATGCATGGGGATTTACTGAGGCAGATCGTGAAGAAGCTGCCAATAAGATTTCAAAGTATAGAAATGAAGGCCCATTTACTCCGCCTTCTTTTGAAGGCACATTGGTTACACCGGGAAATGTAGGAGGTATTCATTGGGGCGGAATGTGTTTCGACCAAAAGCAAGGGTTGCTCATAACGAATATCAATCGCATACCAGCAATTATTCGGTTGGTCAAACGGGATAGTGTTGACCTGGTTCAAAAAGAAAATAAAGAATTAGTTAGAGCAGAAACAGGACTTCAACTCGGAACACCTTATGTTTTAAAACGGGATTACTTGTTTAAGATCACCATTGCCGGCATGGTGCCTGATTTCAAACCTCCATGGGGAACATTATTGGCAATCAGCACAAATGACGGATCAAAGAAATGGGAAGTGCCATTAGGTTTTATGTTTGATCCGAAAAAATATCCGGGAGCAGACAAATGGGGCTCCATCAATTTCGGCGGAGCCATAGTAACTGCGGGCAATTTAATTTTTGTTGCCGCTAGCATGGACAATCATTTCCGCGCATTCAACACAAAAACCGGCGAAATGGTTTGGGAATATGAATTACCAGCATCTGCACAAGCGACACCAATGACCTATTCAATTAATGGAAAGCAATACTTAGTAATTGCTGCAGGTGGCCATGGAAAATTAAGAACGAAACTGGGTGATTATGTTGTGGCGTTTGCGATTGAGTGACAGTTCCAGGAGTCCGGAAGGTCCTCGCAGAGTCTCCCGCATCGGCGACTTACGAACATCAAGAATCTTACGCGGGGACTCTGCGAATGCCCGTAGGGCGGATAGGTCGCGACATCGAATGAATAGATACTTAAATTCCTGGTTGGTAAAATGACAATGGGGCTAAGACCATTCCAATTGTCCCGCCATGGCGGGACAGGCGCAGAGTCCCCCCGTAAGATGCATCTAATTCGAAGTGCGTGCTGGGGGAGACTCTGCGGGAACCTTTAATAGTCCCTTTACCTCAATCGTTCTTTTCTGTTCATTACTCTCCTTCGCCAGCTCAATCATCTTAACCACATTATATCCATGTTCTGATTTTTCAGTTAATGGCTTACCATTCGCGATGGATTCATATAAATTCTGGTAATAGATCCCAAAGTTTCCAACTTCAGAAACTAATTTCTCTTTGATGATCTCTCCTTCAATTTCTGTATGCAATAGTCCATGATGTTCTTCTGGTTCCACTCCAAATCCTTCATCGGTTGGGAGCGCACCTGCACGAAGCGCGGCATCCTGCGGGTCATCTCCGTATTTGATGAATGAACCCTTTGTACCATGTATCTGGTAACGTGGTCCCTGTTCACGAACCAGCATACCCGCTTTCAGAATAACTTTTTTAAAGCCATAATCGAGACGGATATCAAAATAATCATCCGCTTCAGTCCCTGGCCTTTGTTTTCGAATATCTGCCGTGATCGTTTTCGGAAATCCAAATAGGTCGAGAGCCTGATCAATGAGATGAGGTCCGAGATCATACAATATTCCACTTCCGGGCACTGATGTCTCTTTCCAGCTATTTTTCAATTCGGGACGATAACGATTGTATTGCGCTTCAAATTCATGGATCTCTCCGAGCACATTTCTTTCCAAGAGCGCTTTTATAGTCAAGGCATCACTTGCATAGCGACGACTTTGATACACACTCAGCAATTTCTTTTTTTCTTTTGCGAGTTTGATGAGTTGCGCTGCTTCCTCACTGGCAACGGTCATTGGTTTGTCGAGTACGACATGCCTACCTGCTTCAAGTGCGGCTTTGGCAAATCGAAAATGAGTTTCATTTGGAGTGGTGATCACGATTAGGTCTAAGGAATCATCCTTCAATAATTCCTCTATTGATCTGGCGATCTTAACACGTGGATATTTTTCTTTTGACAAAGATGTTTTTCTTTCTACCACGCTTACCAATTCATAGTTTTGATTTGCCGCGATGAATGGCGCGTGGAAACTGCGTCCACCAAGCCCAAATCCTATGAGTCCTGTTCTGATAATCAAGAATTAATTTTTATGGTGTTTAAAAATACCTATAAATTGTTTGATTGTTCGATTGTTTGATTGTTGGGTTCATAAAACAACTAGCCAACAATTAAACCAACCATCTTAGCAATTAAACCATCAAACAATCCCGGAATGTTCAAAGATAAAGTAGCAGTGGTAACCGGTGCCGGCCAGGGCATCGGGTTTGAAATCTGCCGTCAGCTTGCATTGCAGGGTGCGAAAGTGGTATTGAATGATATCGATCAGAATTTTTCAAAGTCTGCATCGCAGAAAATCATGACTGAGGGCGGCGAATGTATTCCGCATACCGGGGATGTTGCCAACAATAATTATGTAAAACAATTGGTGAGTGATACAGTAAAGCAATTTGGAAAACTGGATATCGCAATCGCTAATGCGGGCATTACCTTGTTTGGCGATTTTCTTGACTTTCCAGCGGATTCTTTTGAACAGGTGATGAAAGTAAATCTTGGGGGAACTTTTTTTCTTGCGCAAGCTGCAGCCAATCAAATGAAGAAACAGGGAACCGGGGGAAGCATGTTGTTTACCTCATCGGTTGTCGGTCACCAGGCACACAAACAATTGGCCGCATATGCAATGACAAAGGCGGGAATTGAAATGCTCGCAAAGAATCTCGTGATAGAATTGTCTCAATATAAGATCAACGTAAATGCAATTGCCCCTGGTGCAACAAAAACAGAACGCACCTTGCTTGATCCGGAATATGAAAAGATATGGTCGACATTGATTCCAATGGGCAAGCCAGCGTCTACAAAAGATATTGCTGATACCGCATTGTATTTGGTTTCCGATGCCGCAAGGCATATTACCGGTCAAACCATCATAATTGATGGGGGATGGACGGCGATTAGTCCTTCTCCTTTCTAGATCTCAAATTTTATAAGGTTCCATTTTAACAGGTAGCCCCTACGGGGCAATGAAATTGAATTGATAAAATATATCGTGGCTACAAACAGGTAGCTCCTAACGGAGCATTTTACAACCTTGGCAGGAATTGCAGAGTTTCTCACCTGCGGAAGCATTCTGCAAGTTTTTCAAAAAAACATTCCGAATTGCAAATACCACGATAGCAGCTCCATTGACGTTTATTCGTAATCCATTGAATGCAATTGCGCATGATGCATTTCTTC
>CAVSJA010000006.1:0-1023913 GCA_963728145.1 uncultured Chitinophagaceae bacterium
GGTGCAGCATAGCGAAGAGAAGGGCTTGCGAGACTCATGCTAGTTATTTAATTACATCAATTTTTGTATTGAATGGACTACTCATTACTTCCTAAGAAATAAATTGTATGTTGTGGTAATAGGTTCTTTTCGTCATCTGTCATTTTCTCATAAAATTCCTGCCATAGATCGATTAATTCTTGGCCGTTTATAAGTTTTATGTGCACGTTTGCTTCTCTAGCAAATCTTTCTGCTTCATTACTAAATCGTCCACTTGTAACGAATAGCCCAACTTCCTCGCCGCTATTAATTAGTCCTTTTAAGCTTCTTATAGTGTCCGCACTTACAGGGTTTTCTCGGGTAGTGTTTCACTTGTACTTTGATTCGTGGCGTTTTAGTACCCAAGGGGTCTTGGTAGGCTATTATATCAATGCCTCCGTCCTTGCCTTTGGGAGAGATAAAAGGTGTATAATAACCCATAGCTCTTAACAAAGCAGCAACTAAATCTTGAAATTCGTAAGGATTTTTTTTATTAATAAATTGTATTATACCATCAATTGCTTGCTCCTCTATTTGAGCAAGAGTAGCTTTCTGAACTTGGTTGATATATTTCTTCAATATCTTCCCCGTCAGCATCCTCTTTATCAGCAATCTTTTTTTCAGAGGACCATTTCCTATATAATGCAGAAGCAGAGGTTACTAAACCTTCAGGACCCTTTTTCATAGCCTCTTCACCTTCGGGAGTTAGATACCAAATGCCCTTTGATTTTCGTAAATACCCGGCTTTTATACACCCAATGGTGTAAAAATGGAAAATTGATTGCCAACATATAGCCTGTTTTTTCATATATCTCTTCTCGAATCGTTGAAGGTTAAGCGTTGCCCTATTTTTTCAATCACATCTTTACCTGGCAGTTGGCCTCCTGCTTCTTTTAGAATGTTAAATGACTCAAATACTGTTTTAATACCGGTTGCTCTTGAAGGGGACATTTTTTGTGCCATAAGTAATACTTGTAAATAGGTTATCTAGCATGCTCTTTACAATTTTCATCGTGTTCCTGGTTACAACTGAATTGAAGGTGCCGAGGCTATTGTCAAAAAACTTAGCTACACTTGTTATCATCTCCATGGTTATTGCAACACCGCTCGCTTGGTATTTCCTGACGGTTGCCTCGAAAATTATCAATACCGCGCTACCATTACTTAGTTGATTTTGGCTTGACGTGCGAACAAAATTATCGGTTATTTTGAATGGGTATATCGGAAAACTCAAGATGCAGATTATTAAAAATCTTGGTAAAGCACTGGATTGAACCATTCCTTCATTAACCTTATAAACTGTCTTCAGTATAAGGCCGCTTTTCACGGAATAATTTTGTTTGAATGTTGTTATACTTCTCGCCAATCGTGTTGCCTGCTATGTACGCCAAAAGTTCCTGGTTATCTAACAACCAGAAGCCTTCCTGATTTTCGGTTCCTAATATCCAACGCATCTGCTTTTTAAAGTAATCGGGCTGAAGTTGTAAAATCTCTGGTTGTATTCCTCCACCTTTGCCATGACCAGTTCCTAAACGGCCATGATTAATTCTGTGATATTTTATTTCAATGAAATATAGAACGGGCTTTTTGCCATTTCTGCAAATCAACATTGACAGCCTTTTTGTTTCTAATCAAAACAAGATTTTCATCTAAAGGCAGGATGAGTTTTGTTATCAAATGCCGGATATGTGTTTCGAATTCCCTTTCATTCTGAAATGGCATATAATCAATTTATAACGGAATAATTGCTGCTATTGATAATTGATCCATAGTGTTAATTGCTTTCTCCAATTCATTTGAAAATAGTGGAGTCTCGATATCATAATGAGAATTAGGATTCATTATTCTATCTTTATAATCTTTTAAATCAAGTAATAATTGCGCGTTGATCGGAGGAGTGCCTGCTGCACCCTTCGCTATCACTTTTGTAATCCATCCATCCAGTTTCATTGGCCTAAAATCTCCTCCTAATTGCTCATGTGGAGTTAGGTAAGCTTTACAAAATTTTTCAGCAGCTTGTCGAATCATATTCGCTGACGATGAAAAATCCTTTGCTTTAAATAGTGCTCGTGCTTTATTTACCTTGCCTTCATCTTTTATAAGCAATGGGAACAAGTTTGTTTTTGCAGCGTTTGTGTCTTCAAACATTTGAAAATACCGCCAATTAGCTAAACCTTTTCTTGCGATTTTATCTTTTACTAGTTCAAATAAGAAACGGTCATGTGTAAGAATCAATAGCTGATAGTCAGGTGCAACTTTATCAAGAATATAATCTAATGCTACATCCCTGTTTTTCATGTCGAGGCTTAACATGAAGTCGTCAAGAATGGCCATTTTTAACTTCGAGTCTTGCAATCGTCTTTGTAAAATCGAAAATCGTATTGCAAGTCCTAGCGCTGCAAGTCTGGCCTCATTTAAAAAAGTATGCGGCGCAATACTCCCAGCTTAGTATAGAAATCAGGTATATCGAGTTTTATTTGAAAACGTGGGTAATTAAATTGTAAAGCAGACAATTTTAAAGGTACCCAATCAACCAATTCTAATTTAAAGGAAAAATTATAGCCAAAATCAGTTTTTAGTATTGGATTTCCTTGTGTATTAATAAAGGTGAGTAATTGCTCTAATTCGCTTTTAAAGGCAGCGATAATATTTTTGTATACTACAAATTCCGGTTCTCTTCGGTATGGATACCTTGGCCTTAGCCCGTCTTTCATTAAACCTGATTTTGGCGGGCCGTTTTTTACAAAATCCCAAATCTGTTTTGCATTTTCCGTTTCTTGTTCCAAGTCTGGAGTGCCATCGGCTTTTTTAAGCCAATATTTTACTGGTGCAAATTTTACGTAAGGCAGCACTTCTCTTTCGAAATATTGAAAAATGTCAATATAATCACTATGAGCAAAATTGTGAAGCTGAAATATCATTTTGTAATTCAGGAACTCAGAAGAATAGTTAGCTGACTGTGCATCAGCATTTGTATTGATTGACGTATCTGCAAGTGAAACGGAGAAAGAAGTCCCATCCTGCAAGTCAATTTTTATTTCACTGTCAACCCAATTTGCAGTCCCAGGATCAAGAAAAATATTGGTAAGTCGCTCATCTTTAGTTGGGTCAAAATACTTTTTTATTTCTTCTGTATCTTCTTTATTGGCACATTCCAATAACGTGTAAAGCGCCCAATATATGGAGCTTTTGCCTGAACCATTTTCACCGTACAACAGTAAATTACTTTCGTTTATTTCAATTTTTTGCTCTTGTTGAAAGAATTTAAAATTCTTTATGGTAACAGCGGCTATGTTTGAACGAGGAACAGGCATAATGCTAATGAGTAGTGCTGTTTATTCTTCGAATGATGTTGCGGCTTTTGATATTGGAGGATATAATTCTGTTGCGGATAACATTGTCCTGTTCCTGAAGTTTGCTGTAAACTTGGCGAATAATGAATTTTTTCTCGTTGTCACTACTTAACCCAGAAATAGCTCTAAAGTGATTTTCCATATTTATATACTGAATTATATCGATTTCTTCATCCTTCATGTGTTCGGTAAAATACAGTTCATAAACGCACATATTAAGAACTTCCTCAAATACCGGCGCTAGTTTGTCATTTTCCGTATAGGGATTAATCTGCGGTTTTGTTATATCGTTGAGGAAGATCAAATAATCAACTAAAATCTCAAATTCGTCCTTATAGCTTGGAATTGTCGGGATCGGCAATATTTCAATTTTATATTTTTCCATCGGTTAGTTTCCCATTCCGGAAGTAGTCGTTATTTGACTAAAGTACCATGAAGCCAACCGTGAATTGAATATGGACAACAAATACTTTAGATTTTCACCGGTCATAAAAAACAAAGTCGCTTCAGGATACATTCCTTTATCATCGAATGCAAATTTTGGTTTATCGGATAGCTCACCCCAAACTAATTTTGGCTTCTCAAATTCTGTATAGTAAGCGACATTATCTTGGATTTCATACCATTTGTACGGCCCTGGTTTTCGTCCAATTTTGTCTTCTCCTTCGCGCGGTTTCAGACGATCATAAAAGCCATATAAATAGTTCTTTATTTCTGGAAATTCATCAATTTCAATTCCACGTCTTGCAAAAATTAGATATTGGCCTTCGAATCTGTAGGCGTAGCTTCTCACGTCTCTACCCTGATTGTTGGCTTGATTATTTCCATATTTTTTGGATCAAGGCCTATTAATTCTTCGTAAGTTTCCTTATCAATAATAAATGCTTCATTATACCCAGTTTTAATTCCAAATTTATTGTAAGGTTGAAATTCTTTAGAGGTGCGGCGTTTTTGTCTATCTCATTTTTGATTTCATAGTCCTGTCTTGAAAGAATAATCCATCCTTTGTCATTTAACTCATTTAGCACTATTGAATTTGAAATAAAATAATCTACAATTGAGTCACCGACTGAATAATCCGATCGAAAAGTAGCAGCATTTAATTGACCATCCCAATTCGCCTTTTCCAAAACAAGAATATTTGTTTCGACAGTAGCTGCATTAAAGATCTTAGTGTCTTCAAAATTTAAAAGTTTCGAGGGGTTAGTATACGTAGTGAAATGTTTCCTCAGGAAGTTTCACCATATTGTGTTTTCATCCAAGAATTAGAAGTTATATAAGTAAGGATCCCGCCTTGTTTAAGAAGATTAATACCTTGTTCGTAAAATAGACAATACAAATCGCCCGTTCGAGTGAATGTTAAATATTTCTGCGTTTTCTAATTCGTCTGCCTCTTTAATAATTTTTTGCAACTGCATATAAGGCGGATTTCCAATTACAATATCAAAACCGCCCTGATCAAAGACATATTTTGAAAAAATAAATGCCACAACAAATCTGGTCGTTCTTGTGTTTTTGGAATTGAACTAATCTTTCTTCGGCTTCCATCAAATGTTCCAGCCTCTGTCTAGAGACCAAATTTGTTTTACTTCTTTTGAATTTACATTCATGCGAGTACATCTTCACCAGCTTTCTCCATGATTTTTGTATACTTTTAATAACGTTTGAAGGTGTATTTATTCTTCTAATATTAATGAGTCCAATTTTTCTCTACGATTTCGATTTGTTCGTTGTCTTGATTTTTCCTTATCGATTTTCTCCTTCGTTCATTCTTTCCCAACCGTCCGGATCTGAAAGTATTGTTCGATGAGCCGATATAATTCTTCTTTTGAAGCCTTATCAAATACAATAACGGTTTGTTTCTTTCTGCTAGAGAAGGTATTTCAGACCGTCTCTTTTCCGAAACAATCACCACATCATCGTGGTGGAGCATCTGTTGTTCGAGCTTAAATCTGTGCCCTCAAATCTTTCGAGGCAAACTATTACCCTGCATTATTTTGTAGTCTCGATATGTGGAGGGCAGGAGGCTATGTTTTACGTCAACAACTAATGCTAACCAAAATCACTAGCGGGCAATGTCGACGGCGCCCTTTTCGATATCAACACCATAAATGGAATTTTGGATGATATCCTTTTTTACCTTAGCTCGGTCAAGTGTTAAATCTAAAGCCAATTTAGCCTTAAATAATTCCTGTAAAATTCCCATTGGAAATGCTCCAGAACCTATTGCAGGATCGCAAATTTTTGCTTTATCAAGAAGCTCTTCAATTTTTCTTGCGTTAGCCACAATAAAATTGTTTCTCTCTTTCCTATCCCCAATATCACCTCTCCGGATAAAGTCCTCCAATGAACCTCTAGCATGTTCGGTTAAAGTAAAATGACTACATAAGTATTGAATCAAGCTTTCTTGGCACATGTAATGAACTATCTCTTTTGGTGTATAGAACGCTCCCTTTTCCCTGTTTTCTTCCAGCAAGTTTTCAAAAATATGTCCCAACATCTCAGGGTCAATACCGACTTCACTGTCATAAGGGTCGTTTTCATCAATGGTAAAGTTATATTGTTCAAAAAAATCGAACAGTTTTTCGAAGTATTCAATCGGAAAATCTATCTGATGGTCAAATGAGATGTCTTTATCAAACAAACCACCGTTTAAGTAAGGAACCCTTCTTTGCTCCCGTCTCCCAATTTTCACATTGGGTATTGCAAAAGAAAAAATATTATGTTTTCTTTTTGTATTTAATGTTTCAAAAAAAAGTGTTTTTAGACAGGAGCTGTGAAAATGATTCTTATCATCGAATGTTTTGAAAAGGAGCGAGATAAAATTGGGTATACCGTCAAACCATATTTCATCATTTTCTTTTACAGTTTTTAAGACCGGGGCAACCCATCCATCCTTTCTTTTGCAGAAAGTGTAAAAAGACAATGCGCCCCAATAACTTTTTGACAAAGTCACGAATTGGTTTTTGCTTTTTATCTTCATCCAGCTGCAATTTGTCAATTAATAGGTTATAATATGTTTTATTGTTTGCAAGATGCGTTACACCCTTTTCGTAAAAGTCCTTATAAGTCTTAAAAAAATCTTTATTTAATTTCTCTACAGAAAAAGCATCATATAGATCATTTACAAAAATGGGTTTATTAATAAGCTTAGAAAACCTTTCTGCCGCTGTTCTGGAACTTTCGCCTTCGCCAAACAGGTAAGTATATCGTTTGGACTCGGTTTCCTTTTTACCAGCTTCTGTTCTTATTTCAGACACGTAGCTAAAACGCCATTTTTGCTCCTTAACAAAAACAATCAATGCGGCGTCCACGTCATACTTATAAATGCTGCGCAAAAGGTTTCGCAAACCGACTTTATTAAAGGCAATTCGGGTTTTGGCATCCTTCCGCAACGTTATTTCATAGATGCCTACAAGCCTTTCGTCTGCTGTATGAAAGCTCCCTAATTCAACAGCATACTTGGCAATCTCATTTGGAGACAAAGGAATTTG
Source organism: uncultured Chitinophagaceae bacterium (assembly GCA_963728145.1). Classification (GTDB taxonomy): domain Bacteria; phylum Bacteroidota; class Bacteroidia; order Chitinophagales; family Chitinophagaceae; genus CAVSJA01. The sequence goes on from CAVSJA010000006.1 coordinate 6,866, forward strand.
TTTTGGTAAACTGAGTAGAGTTTTTACGCCAAAAATTCTTTTCAGCACGTCTAGCCAAGCTTCCCTTTTATAGGGCTTAGAAAGAATGTTATCTTGTAGATGTTTCTTGTCCATTAATCAATAAATGTTTCGCTAAGAACAATTTCCGGTTGTATATTAAAGTCAATTTGTGGTTGCCTGTTTTCCTCTGATTCTTCATTATTAAGTGCATCATATTTGTTTGCTATCATTAATATCAAGTTATCCACCTGGCCATAAGTAATTTGTTTTTTTTCTAACTGCTGTCTTACTTTTTTAATCTCATTGGGCAATGGGGTGTGTTCACCTTTTTCAATAGATTGTATTATGTTTTCACAAGCTGCCCTGACTTCTGCCATCTTGGTTATACTTTTAATATCGCGCAGGAATTTACGGGCCTGTGCAGAAATAGCATCAGCTTTATCGGTTGTGGTGGTTGCTTCGGTAGCTGCACCTAAAAAGTCTTTCTCAAAGGAATCTAATGCAGCCTGCACCTGTTTAAAATGGGCTTCGGGCAATGCAAACGAAGTTTCTGTACTTTCAGCTTTAAAAATATCTGCTGCCTCAATAAAAGTAAGAGCCGCTACTTTGTTTTTTTCATCTACTTTATAGAACTCAATTTTGTAAGGAGATTTTAAGAAGATGACAGAACCACCATTAATATTTTCTTTACTTGCCTGCCTTTCACTTCGTGTGGTTCTTGCTTTTAAAGGGAAGTTTTTTATACGTTTAAACTCCTTAGGATTACTGTCTTTAAACTCTCTGATAAAACGAAGGAATTGCAATCGCTTATCTTCATCGTCTTTCACACCTTCTTTAAATAGTTCAAATTGTTCTACTAGTTCTTCATGTGTGTATATCTGTGCATCTTCACCAAAAGCAGTGTGAAATCCTTGCAATTTTACCACGAAGCATTGCTATATAGCTTAATTTCCTCATCGCCCTGTTGGGAAGGATAAAAATTATAGTTGTAAACAACCCCTGCAAGACTGCCTATCCTGTTAACCCTTCCTATACGTTGCATCAACCTTGTGGCATTCCAAGGAGTATCATAATTTACAATCACATTCGCTCTATGCAGATTGATGCCTTCTGCCAATACGTCTGTTGTTATTATTATTTTGTAGTCATCTTTCTGCAATCCTAAATAGTTGGCATCAAAGTTTTAACCTGCAATGTTTTCAAAAACCTTGCTTTTTTGTCTGATGAGACACATAAAATTTGCTGACTAAGTGCAGCCTCCAAATGCTCCTGAAATAGTTTGCTGTATCAGATCTCGGTAAAAATTACCAGCTTACCAGTTGGGTTTATACTTTCATTAAATAATTCCTCTTTCAACGCAATCAGGAAAGCATCCAATTTAGGGTCTTGCCCAGGTCTTTATCCCATGCCCTTACCAACTCCAGTAACAGCTCATGGTCTTTACGCAACCCTTCGATAAAGGCATTATCAAAATCTTGGGGAGTAAATACATTGTTCTTGGGATTGTCAATGCTTAATGCCATTATGATTTCTTCTATTTCATCAAAAGACAAACCCTTATCCATCATTTCATTTACACTCTTATCAGGGGCAATAAATACTTTACCCTTTTCAAACATTTCCACCATTCTTCCAGTAGCAGTAGTAAAATTTTTAAGAGAAATTTTGAACGCCTTAAAACTGCTTTCTAAACGTTTTACCATCAGCGTTTTCATAATTCCTGCTAACGACTGAGATATTAATACCGCTTGGTCATAGTATTGTTCCCTTAAATCATCCTTCAGGTAGCGGATTGCTTGATAGCGATTATATCTAATTTTGTCATCATCGGTCAGGTAAAAAATAAGTATGATAGAACAGTTTGCTCAATTTTGCATCTAGTTCATACAACTTAGCTTTAGGTGCTGCAATTTCCGGGAATTTGATCCCCTGTTGGTCTAAATCATCAATATACTTAGGATAGTTACTTAAATCCCTTCTTGTTCTACGAACTGTGATAGGACTTATAACTTTTTCCCTGATAATTACATATAACTCTCTGATGCGGTCAATGTTCGGATCTTCCTGTTTGATAACTTCTCTATACTCTCTAATGATAGGCCCAAAAAATGTTTGCAGGTTTGTCACTGGTAATGTACTTCGCCTTGCATCTTGAAACATGAGCAATTGATAATACAAATCTTGCGGCCTGTTGTTTAAAGGTGTGGCAGAGATTAGAATTACTTTTTTCTTTGTTCCCGCTACAAGTCCTTGTCCATTTCTTGGTGTCTTGCAAATTCGTTGTAACTGGCTAAACATTTGCGAGGTGTGGTTTCTGTAACGATGTGCTTCATCAACCAATATCAAATCATATTCTTCCTTTGCCCAATAGTTGAGGTCATCTCCTTTTATAAGTTTTTCAAGTCTGCCGTTTGCCGAGATAAATTTTGTGTGCCTGTCAATTCCAAATTGACGGAATGTATTTTTCCAATTCTTTTCTAATGTCGGGGGATATACAACTAATATTTTTGTATTGAGTGACCCGTTTGCAATCATAAAACGTTTTGCAATCATGGCCAGCAACTACTGTTTTTCCTAGGCCTACTACATCCGCTAAAAAGAAACCGTTATGGTCCAGCAGCATTTGAAAACCCTGATTGACTGCATCAATCTGATAGCTTAGTTTCTTAAAAGTTTTGGGCAAATCGCCTACAGTGTCAGGGTCATAGTCTATGTTCTTTCCAGAAATTGCTCCGAATCAAAAATTTTATGTATAGTTCGAAAGGTGTGAATATTTGGCCTATATGAGTCTTCTGTTTGAACTGTTGTATGTCGCCTGGCAAAATGCTTGTGCCGTCTTTCCATAATTCTTCAAACTCATCATTTTAGTAAAGGTTACATCGTCAAAATTTTTGAGGGCAATATTTAATTCATAATTCGGTGCTTTCTTAATTCCCAAACCTGCTTCTGTAAGATTTGACGAACCCATAATTACCCAACCGTCTGAATGTTCTGTGTGTTTTTCAGGAAGAAATAAATAAAATTTGGCGTGAATAGTTTTTGACTTATGTGCTCTTACTTCAATTTTGCCGTCAATCATATCGTTGACAAACTGTAAAATGCCATGCTCAACCAGCTCTGAATAAAGGGCTTCTTTTATATCCTGAATAAACCAGTCTAAAAACTCATGCTTTGTTCTTTCATCGTCACCTAAAATAATCGTCCTTTTTTTTGCGCTTCCGCAAACATGTCATCAACATTAATCCCTACGAGATTTTTATTTTCTTTAAGATCTTTCAGGTAAGGTTGTAATGCAAAGTATCCTGATGACCGGAAATAACCCACGACGGCATGAAAGGCATATAAGTCTTTCATGTGTTCGAATAATGCCCTTGAACTTTTCAAATAAGCTGCGTTCGTTATTATTTGAAAAAAGAATGAGATGCCATTCTGCCAGTTGAATAAGTCAATTAAATAATCGCTATCATATCCATTGAAATAGAATGTCTAAATACACACTTTCTTGAGTTTTCTCAAGATTACCTAAAAAAAGGTTCATTTGAAAATTCATCAGTCAACCGCTTGCTCAAAAACTGAATCTGCAATTCATTGTTGTCAGGATGAAAAAGGTCTGCAATAATGAGTATCATGTTATATATTTGCTTAAGGGTTCCTTTCTCAATTTTGTTTATAGTTGAATTATCAATTTTGAATGCAGTAGCTCCTTATCCAAGGGGTAACTTTTTTTAATCCCACAGAGAGAGTTAAAGTACCATAGTCGTTATTCCAATTATTCTGCCATTTTTTTTGAACTTATGAGTCAAATCTAAGGCAATGAACTCAAATTCAGGCCTTTTTTGGATCAGGCACAAATCTTAACTGTTTGCGACTGTAGAATAATTTATGGTGTACCAGCAGGTATATCTTTAAAATTTTGGCTACTACCAATCATGCTAAATAAATTAGTATATTGCTTCCAAAAGTTTCAATTGTACCTTTTAGCTTATCAAAATGAGTAAGATTATTGATATAGGAGTCGAAAGAGATCATATTGAAGCGCAGACCAAGGCAAGTGGTATTACTGCTCTTTCAGAATTAATTTGGAATTCACTTGATGCAGATGCAACCGAAATTCATATTGATTTTAAGCCTACAAAACTCGGCGGTTATGAGTATTTAAAGGTATCTGATAATGGACATGGCCTAACGTATGAAAAAGCGCAAGACGTTTTTTCGAGATTGGGAGGATCGGATAAGAAAATAAGGACACAAAGTCCTGGTGGTCGTAATTATCATGGAAAGGAAGGGAAAAGGGCGCTATAAAAGCCTTGCCCTCGGAGATTTGGTTGAATTCAAGAGCACATATAACTCTGACAACGGCATCTTTTCTCAGTTTACTGCAAAAATTGATAGGAATACTTTATCAAAAACCGAAATATCTGATCTGAAAAAACTTAAGAAAGGAACTGGAAAAAGCGGTTTTCAACTCGAAATAAACAATGTAAATCATAAAAATGTTGAATTAGCGGTAAAAAGCGAAACCAGAACAGAATTAGAAGAGAAATTTGCTTCTTATTGGGTCAGTTATCCCACTTTCAAGATTTTTTTTAATGGAAGGGAATTAGAGTTTAAGTCCCTAATTAAGAACATGCGACAGGAAACTTTCACTTGTGGACAAAGTGAGGAATCATATCAGTTTACCATTAAAGTAATAGAATGGAACTTTGAAAATAAAAGAAAAACCTACTTATGCAACTCTTATGGAATCCCATTCCTTGAAATAAACATCGGTATAAGATCGTCAATTCCAATTTCAGTTTTTGTTCAATCTGATTATATTGAGAATCAGCATAGGGACAATACTTTAGACTTTTGGGAGTCCGATTCTATTTTGGCGGAAGTCTATAAGCAATCAAAGAACTTTGCGCGTGACTACGTAAGACAAAGGCTACATTTTTATTCAAAAGAATTTATTGAAGAGTTAAAGACAAAAGGAATTTATCCATATAAAGAGCCTGCTGAAAATGTTGTTGAGGAAACTAAAAGACAAGTTTTTGACATTGTTGCTTTGCAACTTCATGAATATTTACCTTCTTTTAATGACCAAGACGATAAAAATAAAAAGCTGACCCTTACACTGATAAGTGAAACCCTAGAAAATGATGCCAATAGTTTACGAAGGATATTAGGAGAAGTCGTTGAATTGCCGAAAGAAAAAAGGGATGACCTGGCAGATTTACTTGAGAATACTTCGCTGTCAAATATCATCGATACGATGGCGGAAATAAAAAACCGTTTGCATTTCTTGAATGGATTAGAGCAAATCATCTACGATAAGAAACTAAACCAAGCTTTTTTGGAAAGAAAACACTTGCACAAAATAATTATTAATGAAACTTGGATTTTTGGAGAACAATATTGTTATGGTGTGGATGATATGACGTTAAAAAATGTTTTAAAAGCATATTTGAAAGATTGTTTAGGAAGAGATGATTTCGAAGAGATTATCGTTTCTGATGATAATAAAGACTTAGAAATTATCCCGGATGTTTGTTTATGGCAGCAGTATAGTTTAGGTAGTGCCGGGAAAGAAAATTTAATAATTGAATTGAAAAAACCTAAGATTGATGCCGGGTTCACAGAAAAAACGCAAATTGAATCTTATGCTTCGCGTGTTTCCAAGGATCCTCGCTTTCCAAAACAGAAAACGCGATGGAAATTTGTACTTATTACAAGAGATGTAAAGCCAGAATTGGAGCCTCTATTGAATCAAATAAATAGAAAATATGGTCACATCTCGGAAGGAGAGAATTTTGATGTGTATATCCTTCGCTGGGGCGATGTCATATCGGAGGCAAAACTTAGACATGAATTTATTAAGGAGAAACTGAATATTAATTTGCAAGACAATCAACAAGGGTTAGATTATTTAAGAAGTAAATACAAAGAGTATCTGCCACAAAACATAAAAGAAGATGCTAAAACTGACACAGCCGCTTAAAGATGTTTTGTTGGCGTGAGTTAATCTAGGTTATTTGGTTATATATATTTTGAGTAAACTCTATATAAATATTCACAAACTGGAAAGTGGCCTTAAATCTGTAATAACCTTGCTAATTTCAACCCTAAGCACAGAAATTACTCTCTGATAAAATACTCCTAAATGCAAATTCAAAAGTACTCTGTCAATCAACATCAGATTTCCACTTTTCTTGCATTCGTTAAAGACGGGCAAATTGCCATCCCTGAAGTCCAGCGGCCATTTGTATGGGAAAGTGCGCGAGTTAGAGATTTAATGGATAGTTTATACAAAGGTTATCCTGTTGGGTATGTGATCACTTGGCAAAATCCAGATGTAAGGTTGAAGGATGGCAAATTGTCCCATGGGAAGAAGATATTGATAGATGGACAGCAAAGAATTACTGCTCTAAAAGCAGCGGTGTTGGGAGACTGGGTAGTGAATGATGACTACGATAGAGTAAGGATAAAAATAGCCTTCAATCCGCTAACTGAGATGTTCGAAGTTCAAAATCCAGCCATCTTAAAGGACAAGACGTGGATTCCGGATATTTCAGAAATAATGAATTCCGGAAGTTTGATACAGACAATAACACATTATGCAACCCAAAATACTGGGGTGGCGATGCTCGAAAGGTAGAATCTTCGATCAGTAATCTACTAAGTATTCAACACAAGCAGATAGGCGTGATTGAGTTAGCGCATGATCTGGATATCGATACGGTCACTGAAATATTTGTCAGAATCAACTCAAAAGGTGTTGCTTTAAGCCAAGCAGACTTTGGCAATGAGTAAGATGGCTGCTAATGAACGATTGGACGGTCATAACCTTCGCAAGACTATTGATTATTTCTGTCACTTGACTGTTGCCCCGCAATTTTATGAGCATATTCGAGATCATGATAAGGAATTCGCAGATACTGATTTCTTCAAAAAAATGATTTGGCTAAAAGATGAGAAGGACGACCTGTATGATCCTGATTATAACGATATGTTACGCGTGTCTTTTACCTACGAATTTGAACGAGGGAAATTGTCCGACCTGGTTAGTCTTTTAAGCGGCAGGAATTTTGTTTACTAAGGGATATGAAGAATCAATTGCAGAGGAAACATATGCCAGAATGAAAGGGAGTGTGTTGAATTTCATGAATGAAAATCATTTCAAGAAATTTATCGTTAATGATTATTCGTTCATCGGGATTCATAATTCCAGAAATGGTACGATCACAAAACTCATTAAATTTTGCATATATTCTGTACCTCAAATTGCGCAATGATGGCGTGCCACAAGCAGATGTTGAACGATATGTAAGAAGGTGGTTTGTTTATTCAATTCTCACATCTAGGTACTCCGGCTCTCCTGAAAGCACAATTGATTTCGATATAAAGCAAATTAGTTCTAAGTCCTTTCAGGAATATTTCAGGTCCTGTTGAAGAAGCTGAGTTGTCAGACGCATTTTGGGAATTTGGGCTAGTTCAGCGATTGGAAACAGCTGCGCCAAATAGTCCTTATATCAATTTATTTTTTGCAAGCATGGTTAAGACCAACGATAAGGGATTTTTATCCAGAAGACATAACGGTACAAAGCCTTATCGAAACAAAGGGAGACATACATCATATTTTCCCCAGACATTATTTAAAACAGAATTCAAAGTCTAGATCAGAGTATAACCAATTAGCCAATTTCGTTATGATGCAGCAAGAAATTAATATCGCCATCGGTAACAAGTCGCCGGATATTTATTTCAAGCAAATCAGGGAACAATGCGAAGGTGGAGCAAGGAAATATGGGGCAATAAATACTGTCGAGGAATTATCTTCCAATTTGAAAACGCATTGTATTCCGGGAATCTATTTTTGAAATGAATATTGATCAATATGATGAATTCTTAAAAGAAAGGCGGAACCTAATTGCAAGAAAAATCAAAAATTATTATCAAAGTCTTTAATATTGAGAAATAGAATGGATAATCTTCGATATATTGCGTATGATCATTCGGAGAATTAGTCGCCTAGTTCTTCTTTTCTAAAAACAATTCGGGCAACAAAATCTTCACGTCAATATTTTTTTCTTTATCCTTCCAATACACTATAAAATTGACATTCGCATTTTGCAGTTTGAATCCCTTCTTCAACCACAAGGCTAACGCAGCCTTGAAAGGTTGGGAAAACCGTAAAACCTTTTCGCCATTTGCATTTCCTAGCCCATCGTCAAGAATTGATAAGGGAGCTCCGCTGTACAAATTATTTATGCGGTGTTGTACATATTCAAAATAATAAAGTTGAACATCCTTGTGATTTAACAGAACAGCGATTCGCTCAACCTCTCCATATTGCTTGTTATCGTTGCCTGTAAGTGAGATTTTCAGTTTTAATATTCTTTAGGTAGGTGCCGTTGTAATGAATGGCTAGATTTGTTTTTGCCCTTGTGATGGCAACATATAATTGTCGCTTTTCCTCGTCAGTATTTGGCGTAAACCCATTAAGCAATAGAAAGACATTATTAAATTCTTTGCCCTTTGCTTTATGTATAGTGGAAACAAAAATTGTTTCGTTATCAAGTTTGGTAAAATCTTCTAATTTGGACTCAAACAGAAAGGTTTTCCAGTCCGTCTTATATTTCTTAACCGGATTTGTCATTGGCGAACTGATTGATAGCGGTCAAAGCGATATCAAGTTTTGTGCTTTGTCGGAACTGTTCTGAGAGATTTCGATGGGCTAAATTCCATTCCTCGTCCCAAATAAGCGGTGAGTCCGGATTGCTATTTAGCTGTTCGGAAAAGTATCTGATCTCATAAAGATTGCTCACAGGAAATCCATCGTTGCTCTGGATTAGCTTGCAATCAATCCCTTTTTGACCTAACAGGCCAGTCAACAGGACAGCTTCTTCATTTGTCTTCGTTAGTATGCACGTACTTCCACTTAAGTCGGTTCGCTCAATTGTTTCAGTAAGCGGAAGTATCAAATGCTGACTGCTGTACTGAATTACATTGATATTGCCATTATCCTGTTGATTTGCATAGCCCGGAGTAGTTTTTAAACGTTTTGAGACGCGCTGAATCCACTGATTTGAATAATCAACAATATTGTTCTTGCTCCTATAGTTATGAACCAGTTCATACTTCGTGGCATTTTTCTCAACGATAAATTGCTGCATGAATTTAGAATCTGATCCTCTGAAGCTGTAAATATTTTGATCATCGTCTCCCACGAGAATTACTCGCATTTCTTCATTTTGTTCGATCAAAGCCTTTACGAGTTCGTATTCATCTGCACTCATATCCTGTGCTTCATCGATTACCAGTACAGCTTTTGTGATTCGACTTCTTTCTATTTCGCCACTATATATTTTTTCTAAAGTAGTTTTCAAAATAGTGTCAGCTTGTTTCAGGTCTCCAACCCTACCCAATAAATCAAAACAGTAGGAATGGAAGGTTTTGATTTCAATAAAATTGGCCGCATTGCCAATTAGTTCTAATAGCTTTCGTTTGAATTCTGTGGCCGCAGCCCTGGAAAAAGTTAACATGAGCAATTGTTCATGTTTAACATCCTCAGTTAGGAGCAACGAAGCTAGTTTATGTACGAGCACTCTAGTCTTTCCGCTTCCGGGTCCAGCTGCAACAGCTATGTATTGATTTTGTGAGTCGTTGACAATTTCAAGTTGATCCGGCGATAACTCTCCAAAAAGTTTTTTAAATTTTTCGGGGGTTAGAGGTCTTTTGATTTCGTCTTGCCGGCTGCCAGGAAAATACTTTTGGAGAAATGAAGGATAGTTAAGAGAGAAATAATCTTCCACAAACTGCAGAGCTTCATTATAATTTCTTATCATTTTCTTTGCATACTCGCCGACTATATGAATTTGTTGTACTTTCTGCTGATAGTGCATAGCAAGTTTTTCATAATCGCTCTTCTTATATTGAATTTGATTGTTTTGTTCCAGCCTATTGATTGAAAGTTTGTTATAGATCACTAAGAAGCCACCTTCAATCTTAATGCTCTCTATCCTTGAGAGAAAGAACAAGGTATCTTCAATATCATCAATTGAGATTGGGGTTGAAAACATTCCTAGCTTAATAACCGCCATTTCTTTCAATTCCTGGACAGAAAACTCAATTAAGACTTCGTCCTGATTTGGTCCAGCAATCGCTTTTGATTTTTCATACAGGGATTCTACAATAACTCTACTCAGCAGATGTCTTTTTTCAAGTTTGCTTTGGAGGTCTGTCTTTCTTAGTATTAAGACAATATTGATATGATAACTGGAACCTTCAGAGTATTGCTTTTTAATCCAATTTTTAATGGTCCAAAAATTCAATATTGTTTTTATTTTGTTCACTGTGCAATCCGCTGAGCCGCCTTCGATGCAAGTTTCATTAAGTTCTTTTAAGTTTTGAGCTGATTCCCCATCATTCAAAGAATTCAACAGGAAGTTTTCAATTTTCCTATAACTCTCAACAATATTAAGTGTGCGATTGGAGTTTTCCCCTCGCTTAATAAATGCAGTGAGGTCCTTTGCATCGGCTAATATGTTTTCTTCACGCAATAACTCAATTATCCGAATAACTTTTTCTTTGAAAATTCCAAGCTGGTCCGAAATGTAATCCACCCTGGACTCTGCCTCTTCTTCCGTTGAAAGTCTTTTGCTCTTACTGGAGAATAATTTTTTGATAATTCTTACTGCTTGTACCTTTTGAACTTCATCAAATCTTTCAGATTCTTTAATACGGGTAATTGCTTCATTTGCTGATTTACTTAGAATGCTATTTGCGAAAACGCGAGGCATATTCTGTCCTCTTTTTAAGTATCCCGAATCCTCCAAAGCGGCAATAGCGGTAGTTATTCTTGTTTTAATATCCATTATTCCATCATCCCAACCGGCCTTTCTTGCAATTTCCAGTGCGGAATTTGATACTTTGTCTCTTGTTCGTGTTAATTCTTTAATTGCTTTCCAAACCTGGTTGATTTCTTTGCTCGTGATTTTTGTTTGATTCAGTAAGACAAAATGTTTGTCGAGATCTTCTTCATTGAAGAGTACGAAGCATTCTGCATCGATATTTTCATCACGCCCAGCCCGGCCCGCTTCCTGAACGTAGCTTTCCAGGGAATCTGAAATATCATAATGGATGACAGCCCCCACGTCGCTTTTATCAACACCCATTCCGAAAGCTGAAGTAGCCACCATTATCTTTACTTCGCCATTCATAAAGGCATTCTGATTTGAAGTTTTTTCTTCCTTATCCATTTTTCCGTGGTAAGGTTTTGCTTCAAAACCATCATTTGTTAAACGTTCAGCGAGTTTATATGCGCGATTTGTTCTAGACACGTATACAATAGACGGACAATCCTTTGATTCAATAATAGTTCTTAGTTGACTGTACTTCTCCTCATCATTATTGCGCTGGATAACTTGGTAGTGCAAGTTGGTTCTCGTAGAGTTGGCCCTGAATAGCTCAATATCAAGGTTCAGTTTTTCCTTGAAATATTTTTGGATGTCTTCAATAACTTTCTGCTTTGCCGTGGCAGTAAAACAGGAAACCGGAATTGATTCCTCGAGATTCTTCTGTTTTTGAAGATTCTTAATAAAATCACCAATATATAAGTAGTCTACTCTAAAGTCTTGCCCCCAAGATGAAAAGCAGTGAGCTTCATCTATAACAAACCTCGCGATCTTTCGCTTTAACAATAGTCGCTCTATCGTTACGGATCGTAGCGATTCGGGAGATATGTAAAGGATACTCGCAAGACCCGATTCGACCCGTTCAAAAGCCTTTCCTCTTTCAATTGGATCAAGGAGACCATTAATTGTAACAGCTTCTGTTATTCCTTTTTTCTCAAGGTTATCAACCTGGTCTTTCATTAAAGATTGCAGAGGAGAAATTATTACCGTAAGCGCCTTTGCATTTTCGCCACTGATAAGTGCCGGCAGCTGAAAGGTGATTGATTTGCCTCCACCCGTTGGAAAGACTACGAGTATTGATTTATTTTGAATGGCTGCCTTTACAGCATTTTCTTGTAAAGGTTTGCCGCCGTACGAGCGAAATGACGAAAAACCAAAATGGCGGTTAAGGGCTGTATACGGATTAAGCGCTTTATTGCAGTATTCACAACCTGGTAGGCACGGACTATTTCTCAATAGGAACAAAATTCGTTCGACTGCAGGATGATTCCTTAGTACCCAGGGCGGAGTTATTGAATATCTATCATTACAATTTAGTAACGCTAAAGCGTAAGCAAGTGAAATAGGCTGCTCTCTAATGAAACTGTTAAGGTCGCTATGCTCACAGAAGTTATTTTTGAAGATTTCTCTAATTAATTTCTCCAAATCATAATTCCCGTTTTCAGTAAATTTTACGTATTTAAAAAAATTTCTAAACTCAATTTTCTGATGAAGCAATTTATAAAAGATGATCTGGAGTTTTTCCGGCAAATGACGAAAGGCATTGACTTCATCATGAAATAAATCTCTCGCTTTCTTGGCATCATTCAGAGGATTGCTTAGTTCCTCTATCTGAAGTTTATCGTCTTTGAGAAGATGGTGATAAGGGTTTTTGGGAAACAATAAAGGAGACAGTAGTAGAGTATCGATTGCTTTTGTCACACCAAACCCACGTCTCACCAGTTACTTTTTCTACATATTTAAGATCATGGGCAAAAATGTTGTGTCCACAAATGAATTCTGAATCCTTTAGAAACTCAATAAAGTCATGAATTTGATTTTTGTGAAACGAGGCTTCGTCAGATCTAAAAGCTCCGATGTCCAGAATTTTGCCGTTTTCTGGATTTACTTCAAGATCAAAAAAGGCAATTCCGCTCATAACTGGGGAATGAGGTTCAGGGTAATCTCAAGGTACTTCAGATATATTCACCTGCAAAACGCTACATCAATGCATGTCATTGCGTTCTCCAATCAGCCGAATAAGTCAGTCCCAATTTCGGAATAGTTTTTTGCGCAGTTTCAATTGTTTAGATGTGATAACTGGATACAATCCAAAGAATCTTATTGTATTACCAGTGCGTGGCAATTTCGCTACCGGGACGTAATCTCACCCCTATATTGTCGCATTTCAACCCGTCCACTATCAGATATTCTATAGAATTTTGAGTTTATACAAAACCAACTTCACATGAAAAAGAAAATTCTCTTCGTACTGTGCCTTCTCCTTGGCCTGATGTTCATCAACTCCGGACTAAACAAATTTTTTAATTACATGCCGGCACCTAAGGACATGCCGGAAGATACCATGAAAATGTTTGGTGGTATGATGCAGATTCCTTGGCTGATGCCACTGATTGGCATAGCCGAAATTGTAGGCGGCATACTGATCATAATCCCCAAATACCGTGCAGTAGGTGCCCTAATTCTCTTCCCGGTATTGGTTGGCATCTTGCTAACACATTTTATTGTGGCACCGGAGGGTTTGGCTATTCCACTTGTTATGACTGCAATTTTTATTTGGGTGATTATTGATAATCGGGATAAGTATCTGCGCCTTGTTGGTAAAAGGTTTGAAGTCTCGATCAGCGATGACTACTTTATGTGTTGCTTTTTTTTGATTATTGATTATTAATTATTAATTATTTATTCTCGGACTAATCAGCAGCTCGCCAACCCAGCGGAGCAATAATCAATAATTAATACCGAATAATCAGGACGCTTTGAGGGATGCATGTAGTTTGACGGCAATTCATGGTTTTCTCTCCATAGAATTATGCGTTTCGAACGTTGTAGCAATTGTGTCAAAACCGGTCATTTATTGTACCGGGAACAAACACTTTATAGATTTTTACCTTTTTAATGTTATCGCGCATTAAACAATGTTTCCCACGACAAGATTCCCTCGTCAAATAAGTTTTACTACTCTCTCAAAAATTAAAAGCGACAACATGGCAAACCTCATCAACTCACAGCGTTCGCTGTTAAAGGCGACATATGTTCCAACACAATCAAAAAACGGCCCTCCAGAAAATACCAACCGCGTCGTCGAAAAAGTAGCGATGATAAGACAACTGAATATTCAACCGTCAGAATTTGATCGGCTTGCACAAGACCCGGCAGTCCTGGCCCTCAGGGTTACCCCTGGGCCTGTCACCGACAACCCTTTTTCGAAGAGGAGTTTTCCTTTGCTGGATCTCGTTCGGGTGTTGGTCAACGATAATTCTTCGGTTACTACCAGTCGGTATGCTCCCCTGCTCGCATCGGTTTCTGTTACTGACCTTAATGTGCTGGGACAGGCGCTCGCCACGGAAAGAAAACGGATTGCGGATATTGCTGATAACCGAATGACTCAAATCATAACTTCATTTCACAAGGAAAACCCCAAGGCTAAGGTTAATCGTAAAGATGCAATGGTCTGGGCGATAAAAAAAGATGATCCTGCCGCTCTTCATTTACAAAATTTGGTGAGATCAAGGGCCTCTGTTAAGCTGGAAAAACTGGGGGATGCCGATACTACTGTGGCCTTTACAGATAATGCGGCAACTGATGCTGCCGATACGCTAAGTATAGTGAATGGTTTTCTCGATCGTTTTAAAGTTGAACCAGTTGGTCGCCTGCATTTGGAGCGTATCGAAATGACTCCAGTAGGTATCGAGCACGGTGAGCTGGTGCATTCAGTTCCATTAACTCCGCACGAAAAGGTCAATATCAGTCATCGTGAATGGAGCACAACAACGCAGACTTTTGAGAATATTGTTTCTGATTCCTTCACTGGGTATAGTGAGCAAGGCGTTGCTGAAAAAACTGATATCTCACAGGCAACTACAAACGAATCCAGACAGCAATCTTCGCTGGATGTGAACGGTAGCGTTTCTGCGAGTTATTCAGGTGCAGGTTTTTCAGTTACAGCCAGTACCGGAGTTGATTATAATACCCATTCGGACGACTTCAAGTCAGTAAAGGATAGTCTAGCTCATTCTGTTGCTGTCACTCGGACGGCTTCAGCCCGATCAAGAAAAGATCATAAGATCAGTTTCAGAACTTCTTCTGTTGCAGGAACGGAAGATCTTGCAGTACGCACGTTGGAAAATACTACCAACAATGCCGTGCGTGTGGATTACTTCCAATTGATGCGTAAATGGAAGGTAGACCTGATCCGCTATGGGCTGCGGATGACTTATGATATCGTCATTCCCAATCCAGGCAATGATCTTGTCGTAAAGGTGAAGGAACTTTATGACCTTTCCCAGCAGATCTCCATGCCACATGTATTTACTGTGCAGCTGATCGATATTACTACCAGTAACTGGAAAAATTATGAGCAGGCATTTGGTGTAGAACTTGAGCCACCACCTCTTGACCCTTTCATGATCATGATGAGCGGTAACCTTCAACCGTCTATTGATAAATTCTTTTTCGGACCAATTGATTTTGATGTTCCTGACGGATATGCAATTACGGGAGGACATTTTCACGCGCAGGTACATTTGGATGGAGGTAATTTTAATAGTGGTCACCGGGCGCAGATCAATCTAACGGGAGAGAATGCGGGACCGGGTACCACCCCACGTATTGGTAATGAATTCACAACAACTGATGGAGCACTTGAAGTGGACCTTTCTGTCAATACAGTAGTTGGGCACACTGGAAAAATTTCTTTATTGTATAATTATTACAATGTCGAGAGTGGTGGCTGGCTGCTTAATATCCAGGCATCACCAACAACCGAAGCCATCGGTAACTGGCAGGCAAAGGTTTGGGCGCAGGTTAGGGACGCTGACGAGGCAAGATACCAGGCCAATTTATCTAAGTTGAATGATCGCAAAGAGCAACTCCAAAAAGAGTTGGGGGATTTTGACGCATTGACTTTACGTAGGATGGAACGTGAGGAAATCATGAAAGGAGTTCTTCAATGGCTGTTCGGTCCTTCGTTTCAGTTGCAGCCAGGTGTGCTGGATTTTATTCTCGATGATCCCGATACAAGCGTATTCAAATCTAACAATGCAGGTGCATGGCAAGCGATCCTTTCTTATGGCGAATACATCAAGTACATACATAATGCGATTGAATGGGAAAATGTTTTGTTCTTTCCCTATCCATACTTCTGGGATGCCACTACCAGGTGGCCATTTAAAATGTTTTTAGTTCATCCAGATCCGACGCACCGTGCTTTCATCAGAGCAGGTTGTGCAAGGGTTGTGCTGACGATACGTCCAGGCTTTGAAGAAAGTTTCGCAAATTTCATGGAAACGTATTCCTTAACCGGCGTGCTCACCAGTACCCATCCATATATTTCAATTGGCAATGAGATTCGCAATTTCGCAATGACCAACTACGAAGCTATTCCCCCCGCAAATCCCGATAAGAATGTCCGCCCCTTATTATTTCCGGAGCAGCGAAAGGCCTGGGCCGACATGCAAAAGTTAATCCTGCTGATCGAGCAGCTGAATACGACTCGCCACAATATAACCATTAGTGCAATCGCTGGTGCAGGTTCGAGCCAATGCACGCCATCATCAATGGCAGGTATTGAGTATGGAACTCCGATCACCGTTGATAGTGGTGCCAACCAGGAAACGGTTACGGTTATTGGAACGACAGCCAACACATTTACAGCAGTGTTTACGTTGGCCCATGCAGCAAATACTGCGGCGGTAATTGACAATAGCGTTAACCTTTATCCTAAGACCCTTGCCGAACTGGCCCCAATGGTGAATAATGCCACATTGCCACTTACAGATCCTTGGGGAAATAATTTCGTATATACTTGTCCGGGGCTTCACGGCGATTTCGATCTGGTTTGCTTAGGAATGGACAATCAACCGGGCGGAGAAGGCCTTGATGCGGACATCAATAGCTGGGCAGAAGGTTCTGTGGTTTCTACCTGGTATGAATATACGCCAACCGGAGCGTTAGATGTTGTGTTGAATACCGCTTTAACAACAAACCCTGATCCTGCTTAATATGCCAGCCGCTCTAAATATACCGGTGATGGACAAATGGAAATCGGTGATCGGGAAGCATTGCACTGAGGGAAACCAGGTAGATTATCTTGTCGATGGTAAGGATACTTTCCCATCATATAAAGAGGCAATACTTACCGCAACCAATAACACACATTATATCTATTTGCTGGGTTGGTCATTGGAGGGGAACCTTCCCTTAGGCGGTCCTGGTTCATCCATACGAGAACTATTTACCAAAGCGTCATCAAGAGGAGTACAAATACGGTTAATGCTATGGAGCCTTTTTTATGATGCGGACTTCTATCTACCGGGCTTTCCGGGCAAGGATTCAAAAACCATAGATCCCAATAATAATAAACCATGGGTTGATTTTGTGAATAGCCTGCCGACAGGTGCGGCAATTCTCGATCATAACACTATGCGGCCATTGATCAATTCCCATCACCAGAAAGTGCTAATCGTAAAAGGAACGAAAGGACTGATCTCATTTTGCGGAGGTGTGGATATACATCCTGATCGCATCGAGGAAGTACAAGTCAGGAAGCCAGACAAGGAGAATGCATTTTACGGGGGATTCATTGAAGCTGGCGCAAAAGGTTCACCATACAATGATGTCCATTGCAAAATACAGGGCAAGGCAGCTCATCAACTGCTGGATGTATTTTTGCAACGTTGGAATTCGCATCCTGAACATTTCGCATTGGATCGGAATGTAAAAGACGGAGGAAAGGGACCTCTCATAGGAACTAAAGACCTGCACCCCCTACCGCTCACAAAACCCGGAAAGCAATTTGTCGGTATTAAGCGCACTTTCAATTTTGTCAATAGCAAGAAGGCCTGTATTGTTGAACATTCGATACAATCCGGCATGATAGCAGCAATTCGTGCGGCAAGAAGGTTTATCTACCTGGAAGATCAATATATGATCAGCATGCAAGCAGCAAGAGAATTGAGGAATGCACTCAAAAATATCCAGCACCTAACAATACTCACTACTGCATCAGAAATTTCAGACTTACCGCGACGATGGAGTTTACGGGCCCGTTTCATTCAGGAAGTAATGAAGGGCGAGGGTGCTGATAAAAAGCTGCGCATATTTTATAAAGTGGGTCCTGGCTCCGGACAAAAACCTGAGTTTGGTCGTATGACCTATATTCATTCAAAGGCCTGGGTCTTTGATGATCAGCTTGCTGTTATTGGATCAGCCAATTGTAATCGCAGAGGTTGGGAATCAGATAGCGAAGTAGCTGCATTTATCATGGATACTATGGAAGGAACCAATCCCTCCGATTACAGTTTTGCTCAGCGTTTGCGGATCGCGCTTTGGAAAAAACACCTTGGTATAGAAAAGGAAACTGATGTTTATAACGGAATTGATCATGCGAAGTTGTGGCTCGAAAAATCCATGGACCGATCCAGTGCAATTCGTCGTTACAATCCTGATGCCGACCGCGATAAGACTGATGACTTACTCAATCCTGATTTTTGGGGCTCAGAAGGAGTATCTGATCCGGGTGCCGATGGATTAAAACCATGTCCTCTTCAAAATCCCAAACTAACAGAAAAAGAAGCCCAGGAATACTTTGAAGGTGGCGGTGGTAGCTTCGGCGGAGGTGGTGCTTCTGGTAATTGGTGAAGTAATGAATTTCTAATTCACATTTGACGTTGCAAATAGGCTTCCGAACAAACTTCTAAATTCAAGCGCGTTTCCGCGAAGCGGAACGCGCTGTTTTTTCGCCAGGCATTCCGTCATTCCCGTCTCGCCGAGGCGGGAGGAATCTTTTGTTCGGAACGACGACCAGTTACTACCGGAACAGTTCTGTCTTCCTCCCCACCATCCCCGCCACACAATACGCCCCCGCCGCCACCAACATCACCACCATCGATCCCCACTCAACCCCCACAATCGTCGCCAGCGCCGTACTAATCACCGAAAAACATCCATTCAATCCCCAGGCCCAAGGCCGCATGGCTAAGGAATTGCTGAGAGTTGATTTGAGACAATTTTTTAAGTCCCGCAGGAAATGGAATACCCATGCAAAATGCAAGAGGGGCGTGAGCAAAATAACCATCAAGATTTTAGTGGCAAGGTTGCCATCAATGGTATTCTGAAGTATCGGAGTAAGTGCAAATGCATAAATAATCAGCAACAGAACAATTGCTGAAAGAATGAATAAGAAACGCTTTCTTTTTTCGGTTATATAAGACGAAGCATAACTACCGAAACCTGAAAAGATCAACAAGGAAGTGATCACCGCAGAAGCTGCATAAACCGGTTGGCCGAAATAAAGTATGAAGCGCTGGATTAAAACCATTTCAACAAACATGTAGCCGAGGCCAATACTACTGAAATAAAGAAAGACTCTGAACCCCACCCCCTGTCCCCCTAACGCCTGCGCTAAAGCTTCGGCGTCGGCGCAAGGGGGAACTTAGGTCACGCATCCTGACTAATAGCGGAAGAATGATGAGCACAAATGATATGATGGAGATCTGTATGAGCGTCACTATGACCAGTACATATCCGATCTCAAAAAAAGGAATTGAGCGGTTGCCGAATTGGTCTGCGAGCAGTGGGAGGCTTTTCCATCGGATGAACTGGGAAAAATAAGGTCGATTATCTGTGGCCGGCTCTGATATTGAAATCATATTCGTTGTAAAGTGTTTTTCTTTCATCAGTAAATAATTTGTCCATGTTCCGCAAAAGACTGCTATCCTGTAGCTCGTGGTAATTAACTCTTTCATCATCCGAGACTTCGGGTTGCAGGCCGGGTAAGAAAACCGGATCAAATTGCAATTGATCGCAAAAGTTTCTGATGTTTTTTATTTCGGGTTCGGTTAATGCAGATTTCGTTACCACAAAACTGATCGTATTCCAGGATCTGATTGCTGCAATATGATTTCGCGGTTCTGGAATTTTTAGTTCTTCCAATACTTCTATGAGTGTGCCGAGTAGTTTCAGTGGATTCCTGGCCGGGTAATCCATCCAGACTGTTACAGTGATTGCTCCTCTGCTATTCAGTCGTTGCCATATTTCTAAAAAAGATTCTTTGGTTAGTAAAAATTGTTCGCGCAGTGCAAACAATCCTGCAGATCCTCCAAAACTTCCAATCTCTGGCAACACGATGAGATCATAATGCGCAGTATCCGTTTTTATGAAAGTACGAGCCTCCAGGTCCCGGACTGCGATTGAAGGATGATAAAAAAGAGAATCATTATAAGTCGCCAATTCATTCTTCAATGCGCGCAGCAAAAATGGATTTGGTTCAACAGCCTGAATAAATTTTGCCTGATGACTGAGTGCATGCGCCAGCTCTGTACCCGTTCCTCCACTCAAGACCAATACGCGATCTCTTTGAGTCATTATATATGGAAGGGCAAATGTGGAGGAGCGAAGTATGAATGATGAATCGTATGGACCACCAATTACTGCACCCTGCCAATCACCATTAGTGAAGACTGCTGCTTTTACTTCTGCAATCCGTGGCGTGGTAAGACTAAGCCCCGGGCCAAAACGTAAGACTGGTGAAGTCACGGCTTGTAATACACCATATGGACTGGTTTTCTCCAGTTTGATCTCCGCATCGGGCAACAACATGGTTTTGTTGAGGTCCTTGAATTGGGAGGGTTGTAATTGTGAAGGAAGAATTATTTTCCATACACATGTTATTGAAACAATAAGTGCAATGATCAGTAAGATTGATTTACTTCTTCTTTGCAGGCTAATGCCATTGGCAGGAACAATCATTATGATTGCAGCCACTACGGGCAAGAGTGAAAAAATTGCCGACAACTGATTGGGAAAGAAAAACCATAATCCAATTAATGCCAGCAGTCCTCCTGCACCAGAACCCAGGAGATTGGCGAAGTAAATTTTTCCGATCCTCATTATATGATGATCGAAGAGGATGCCGATCGCAAGCGCTCCAAGGAAGAATGGAATAAAAAACAAGAGATAGGTGAGCAGCAACCTGCCCATCTGCGAATAGTTTGTAAATAAGAGGTAGGAGTCAAAGCGAATAAAGGATAATTGCGAAAGCTCTGTAACCAATGCCATCGTGAATCCGCATCCCATCATTAATAATGGAAGAAGAAAATGGATATGCTTCAATAATCTTCGCCTGAAAATTGCTAACGCTGTTCCCGCTGCACCAAAGCCCAGCATCGCTACCGAGATGATCATGTAGGCGAAGTGGTACCATTGGACGATGGATAATATTTGAATCAACACCAATTGAAATGCAATGATTGATGCGGATAATAAACCCAGGGATATGAGTGTGCGAGTGTGCATAGAAGGTTCCCGCCGTCATCCCCGTCCCGCCGTTGGCGGGAGGGACTCCCCCAGCAGGGACTTCGAATTAGATGCAATTTACGGGGGGACTCTGCGTTTCGCGATTGGCGAGGAGATGTACGCAGTATATGTAATGAGCCAATCTGTAAGTGGTTCCACCATCAGAAGTTCCCGCAGAGTCTCCCCCAGCAGGGGCTTCGAAATTTCATGCAACTTACGGGGGGACTCTGCGTCTATCCCGCCATGGCGGGATGGAGATGTACGCAGCACATGCAATGAGAAACTCTGTAAGTGGTTTCGGACATTACAAGGTTCCCGTGTTATTGGAACCATACTCTTCCGCCCTGCGGGCAGGCGCAGAGTCCCCCCGTAAGATGCGTCTAATTTGGGGTCTCTGCTGGGGGAGACTCTGCGGGAACATCAATGGGAGACTCTGCGAGAACCTCCGAACATCCTTCGCTCCCATCCGCCGCACTTCAGCAGTATTCACTTTCTTGTAAACGGAACAAATGTTACAGCGAGCAGATTCTTAGTCGTCGTCTTCTTCCCCTTCTTCTCAACCAGCATCAAGTATTGCGTCATCATTGGCGAGCCAACAGGAATCACCATCTTGCCACTATCCTTCAACTGTTCAATCAATGGGGGTGGAATATATTCAGCAGCGGCTGTTACGATAATGGCGTCGAAGGGTGCGTGTTCCTTCCATCCATGGAAACCGTCGGCACTTTTTACGTGGACATTTTTATAGCCGAGGTTTTTCAGTTTTTCGGTAGATGCCTTAGCCAATTCAGGAATAATCTCGATTGTATAAACATCCTTTACAATCGGAGAAAGTACAGCGGCCTGGTAGCCTGAGCCGGTGCCGATTTCTAACACTTTAAAATTCTTCTTTGGCTTGATTACTTCGGTCATGTAGGCTACGATATAGGGTTGTGAAATCGTTTGGCCGTAGCCGATAGGGAGGGGACGATCTTCATAAGCATTCGCGGTGAGGTTGGAAGGAACGAATTCATGCCTCTTCACAGTTCGCAGGGCGTTTAACACGGTGGTATCTGTTATACCGCGGCGTTGAATCTGCTGCTTCACCATGTTTTCTCTTTTTTCCTTGTAGGCATCGTCCTGGTTCAAGGAAAAAAAAGGAAGGAATAATAACAGATGATGGGATTTAAGCCTCATGACCTGGTGAATTTCAATGCAATTTATCACATTAAGATTCCATGCACTGGGCGGATCAATGCCGTGAGTATGGCGACCGAACACCAGGGACGCTGGGCCGGGCGTCCCCGCCCGGCCTTTGCGAAAGCGGGGATTCGGTAAGGTCTCAAGGCGTAGCAGGCTTATCCGTGACAAAGCCCACTTTGCGCAAGAGCCGGGCGGGGACGCCCGGCACAGCGGCAATTTTCCCGCATCTGGGAAATTGTTTTACACTTACAATATAGCTTCCTGAAAATCAATTGCGAAACTTTTACTCTCGGGCAGGGATCAACGCAGGAATGACTTTTGTGAAATGCCTTTTATTAAATGCAACTCAAATGAAAAACATATTATTTACTGCCGTATTGATACTCGCCTGCTTTGCTTTAAAAGCACAATCAAACTGCAACTTTGGAATAAAAGCTGGCGGTCAGGCTGCAAAATTTGGACAAGAGGGTACTAATTGGGATACAAAATACCGTTGGCATGCAGGGCTCCTTGCGCACATCCACCTATCGAAGCAATTTGCTATTCAACCGGAATTAATCTATTCAGCCCAGGGAGCAGAGCACATTACACCGGAGAACATTACACCCAAAACAGATACGCAGATAGAATTGAACTATCTGAATCTTCCTGTCGTTTTCCAGTATATGTTCGGTTCGGGTTTTCGTGTTCAGGCTGGTCCACAATTAGGAATTCGGCTGAATGCGAAAAGATCTGTTAATGGTGTGGAAAGCGATATTAAAAATTCTTTCACAAAGGCTGATCTGGGTGTATTAGGTGGTTTTAGCTATGTTACGAAATTTGGACTTGGATTCGATGCTCGTTACGTTTATGGACTTACTGATATTGCAAAAGAAGGTAATACTGCTGAACTTGGATCAGATCTCAACAACCTGGTGATTCAGGTGGGTGCGTTTTATCAATTCAAGCATAAATAAGGGAGATAACATCTGCCCCCACGCGCTCTCCGTAATTTGAGGAAACTTGCGGGGACAGATGTAATCTCATACTAGCGTCTCTCCAATCGTAATGTACCTTACACCGTCGGCTGTTTCTATTCGTATTATATTCGCGAGTTACTAATCAATCAGAAACATTGTGTTGCGTGTCTCCAACTATTGCCGAAGAAAGATTCTTCGAGGTGGTAGGGATTAGTTCCGAACCCTAAAGATGCAACTCGCAAATGCATAAGTGAACTTTGCATTCGCAGGGTTCGGAACTCTAACGGAGACCACTAAGTTCCGAACCCTAAAGATGCAACTTCGAACCGAATCGCGCAGACCGCAGGGTTCGGAACGGAACTCTAACGGAGACCACCCGGTTCCGAACCCTAAATATGCAACTTCGAACCGAATCGCGCAGACCGCAGGGTTCGGAACTCTAAACGATAGTTCGGGACTACACATGACGACAACCTTACCGGCACGTCCTCATCCTGATCGCATTCTCGACCCAAATAGGGTTCCGAACCCTGTAAGATCATTAGTACTTGGCAAGTTACCTTTCTAGGGTTCGGAACCTGGTCCGAACTCTTTAGGGTTCGGAACTCTAACGGAGACCACCCAGTTCCGAACCCTAAATATGCAACTTCGAACCGAATCGCGCAGACCGCAGGGTTCGGAACTCTAAACGATAGTTCGGGACTATACATGACGACAATCTTGCCGGCTTGGCACGCTCCGCCCAAATAGGGTTCCGAACCCTGCAAGATCATAAGTACTTGGCAAGTTACCTTTCTAGGGTTCGGAACCTGGTCCGTGCTATTTAGGGTTCGGAACCTGGTTCATACTAATTAGGGTTCGGAACCTGGCTCTTAGCTCGTCCACCACTCCTCCTCTTCATCATCTTCATCCCACCCATAATCAAAGGGCTCGCCGTATTCATTATCAAAATGCTTATCCAAATGATATGGATAATACTTCCAAAAATCTCTTCCATGTTTTCGTTTGAGATATTCCAGTTCACGTTCCAGTTCCCTCGCTCTTTCTTCCTCCGGACTTAAATCCTCATCAATGAAATTTGAGAAAAGCTCTGCAAAGAATGCGCATTGACAATATTCACCTAATGCGCATTTCATATGTTCCGTTCCGGGCCGGCAGACTTCAAAGAATCCCATATGCCAATACTTCACTTTGGCTTCCTGGTCGAAATTGTCGCGGATCGCATTGTATTGAATTCGTTCGGGCACCGAGAATTGGAGAACGAAACGCCAATTGTATTCGTCGAGCATTTTTATCAGCGCTTTGAGAAGAAGATTTATTTGGGCATCATTCAACATTGATTCAGGTGGAAGCATGTCGGCGCGGATGCCTGTCCATTCCTCGAGATTTCGAACTTGTGCAGTTTCATCTTCGGTTTTATCGGGAATCCAAAGAATTAATTCATTTTCATAAACTGGCCGGCAATAATTCTGCGTCGCAGATTCGATATCGGCGAGGAGCTGGTTTAGATATTCTTCCATGGCTAAAGTTTGTCCGTTCTTCGATAGTCAAAGTTATTCTTGCGTAAAGCGGATCGAAACGTTTTTTCACCAGATTTTGTGGGATTTTCATCAGTGAATATAGTGGCGGAGGTTGAGGTCCCCGCAGAGTCTCCCCCAGCAGGGACTTCGAATTTCATGCAACTTACGGGGGGACTCTGGGTTTGTCCGCAGGGCTGATGGGGATGAATCCAACAACATAGGAACATTGTAATGTTTGAAACAATTTGCAAATTGTCTCAACGCATATGCTGCCTACAACTTCTCGCTAATCGCGAAACGCAGAGTCCCCCCGTAAGATGCGTTTAAGTTGGAGTGCGTGCTGGGGGAGACTCTGCGGGAACCTAAACAATTTGCAAATTGTCTCAACGCATATGCTGCCTACAACTTCTCGCTAATCGCGAAACGCAGAGTCCCCCCGTAAGATGCGTTTAAGTTGGAGTGCGTGCTGGGGGAGACTCTGCGGGAACCTAAACAATTTGCAAATTGTCTCAACGCATATGCTGCCTACAACTTCTCGCTAATCGCGAAACGCAGAGTCCCCCCGTAAGATGCGTTTAAGTTGGAGTGCGTGCTGGGGGAGACTCTGCGGGAACCTAAACAATTTGCAAATTGTCTCAACGCATATGCTGCCTACAACTCTTCGCTATTCGCGAAACGCAGAGTCCCCCCGTAAGATGCGTTTAAGTTGGAGAGCGTGTTGGGGGAGACTCTGCGGGAACCTTGCCTGGGCAGATGTCATCTCTCTCGTCGCAATCAACCCTTTCAATGTCGCATTTCACATAGCCTCGAAAACTTAACTCCTTTAAGTTTGTAGTCTGTTTCAATAGAACTAAATTTTGGAATTTATGCACGAGAACTTAAGTATTCCCCCGATAGGCGATATCATTGAGCCTTTGCCGCCGCGTCGTTCAATCTGGCAGCAACTTAAAGATGCGATCCGGGGAACAGAAGCAGACTATACGAAAATTGATCTTAAGAAAGCAATTTTCCTTTTGGCTGTTCCAATGATCCTGGAACTGATAATGGAATCCACATTTGCGGTTGTGGATATTTACTTCGTAAGTAAGTTGGGCCCTTCCGCCGTTGCAACGGTGGGACTTACCGAGACATACTTGTTCTTGTTATATTCCCTTGCCATGGGACTTGCGATGGCAGTAACTGCAATTGTTGCCAGAAGAATAGGTGAGAAGAAAAAAGAAGAAGCAGGTGTATCAGCGGTTCAATCCATTTTTCTTGCTGTATTAGTTTCCATTCCATTTTCTATTGCTGGTATTTTCTTTTCCAAAGACCTGCTTGGGCTCATGGGCGCGGACGCATGGAGTATTGAAAATGGTTATGGCTATACTCAATGGATGCTCGGTGGCAACATGATCATTGTATTATTGTTTACGATCAATGCCATATTCCGTGGCGCAGGTGATGCTGCGATTGCAATGTGGGTGCTCTTGATCGCAAATGCAATAAATATTATCCTGGATCCTGTTCTGATTTTTGGTTGGGGACCGTTTCCTGAGCTGGGTATTGAAGGTGCCGCAATTGCTACTTGCATAGGACGCGGTGTCGCTGTGTTGATACAATTGTGGTTGCTCTTCAAAGCAGGCAAGCATATCAGAGTGAAACTTTCACAATTGTATTTGGATGCGAAAACTCTGCTTGGAATTGTGCGCACCTCGCTTGGAGGTGTTGGGCAGATGATTATCGGGATGACTTCATGGATCTTTCTGATGCGCATACTTTCGGATCTCGGAAGCGAAGCCGTGGCCGGCGCTACCACTGCATTACGAGTAATGATGTTTACCCTGATGCCCGCATGGGGATTGTCCAACGCTGCTGCCACACTAGTGGGACAAAACCTGGGAGCGGGCCATCCGGAACGTGCGGAATCCTCTGTTTGGAAGATCGGTTTTTATAATATGATATTCCTGGTTGCTGTTTCTATCGTGTACTTTTTCTTTAACTACTCGATAATGAGAATATTCACCGATGATGAGAAAGTGATCGCTATCGGCGGAGAATGGCTCCGCATACTTTCTTATTCTTATTTCGTGTATGGATGGTGGATGGTATCTGTACAGGCATTCAACGGAGCAGGTGATACAAAAACACCAACGAAGATCAACTTCGTTTTCTTCTGGCTTATCCAAATTCCTTTGTGTTATCTCCTTGCAATTACGTTTGGATGGGAACATTCCGGAGTGTTCTGGGGTGTCTTTTTTTCGGAAACACTGGTGGGCTTGTACACGCTCTGGCTTTTTAAAAAAGGTAAATGGAAGACTGCGCAGGTTTGAGATGACATCTGCCCCGTAGAAGGTTCTCGCAGAGTCTCCCGCCTCGGTGACTTACACATTCATGAATCTTGCGCGGGGACTCTGCGATGCCCGTAGGGCTGATGGTTATGAATCCAACTATACAGGAATCTAGCCGCGTTGAAGCTTTTTACAAATTGCCTTAAGACAATAATCCTCTACAATTCCTCGCTAATCGCGAAACGCAGAGTCCCCCCGTAAGTTTCATGTAATTTGGAGTGCGTACTGGGGGAGACTCTGCGGGAACCTCTCGAAACTTTTTACAAATTGCTTTAAGACAATAATCCTCTACAACTCCTCGCTAATCGCGAAACGCAGAGTCCCCCCGTAAGTTTCATGTAATTTGGAGTGCGTACTGGGGGAGACTCTGCGGGAACCTCTCGAAACTTTTTACAAATTGCTTTAAGACAATAATCCTCTACAACTCCTCGCTAATCGCGAAACGCAGAGTCCCCCCGTAAGTTTCATGTAATTTGGAGTGCGTACTGGGGGAGACTCTGCGGGAACCTCTCGAAACTTTTTACAAATTGCTTTAAGACAATAATCCTCTACAACTCCTCGCTAATCGCGAAACGCAGAGTCCCCCCGTAAGATGCATGTAATTCGAAGTCCATGCTGGGGGAGACTCTGCGGGAACCGCGCAAAAAAAATACTCCCCCAATTCGGAGGAGTATTTATTCTAAGTATCAAAAATGTTTACGCTATCGCCTGCTCAAACGGATGTTCCATCGCCGGGATCTTCAATCCAATCAGCTTATTAATGCTTCTCAGGTTTCCGATCTCTTCTTTTCTATCACAGAATGATATAGCAATTCCGCTTGCGCCGGCTCTACCGGTACGGCCTATGCGGTGTACGTAGGTTTCGGGAACATCGGGCAGATCATAATTGATCACGTGCTCGAGTGAATCTACATCGATTCCTCTTGCGGCAATATCTGTGGCGACAAGTACTTTTAATTTTCCACTCTTAAAATTCGCGAGTGCATTTTGTCTTGCTGCCTGGGATTTGTTTCCGTGAATCGCGTCTGCGCGGAAATTATCTTTCTTTAACTGCTTTGCAATTTTGTCAGCGCCATGTTTGGTACGACAAAAAACGAGCGTGCGCTTAATATTCTTATCATTCAGTAAATGTACCAACAGGTCGTGTTTCATTCTCCTGGGAATGAAATAAACACATTGCTCAATCTTTTCTACCGTTGTAGATGTAGGTGATACTTCTACTCTCACCGGTTGCCGTAACAATGATGCGGCCAGTTGCGCAATTGTTGGTGGCATGGTGGCTGAGAAAAGCATGGTTTGCCTTTCTTTCGGTAAAAGCTTTATCAGTTTCTTTACATCGTGAATAAAGCCCATGTCCAGCATGCGGTCGGCTTCATCAAGAATAAATATTTCCAGGTGATCCAGGTAAACATAACCCTGATTTATTAAATCAAGTAATCTTCCGGGAGTTGCAATCAATACATCTGTTCCTTTGCGCAGTGCAATGGTTTGGCTATGTTGTGGCACGCCGCCGAAAATGATTTGATGGCTTACGTTAGTAAAGCGTCCATAAGCTTCAAAACTCTCTCCGATTTGTGCGGCCAACTCTCTTGTTGGAGTCAGGATTAATGTGCGGATATGCTTGTAGCCTTTTGATGGCTTTTGTCCCAATAATTGTAAAATAGGAATAGCAAAGGCTGCTGTTTTTCCTGTACCGGTTTGTGCCAATCCCAAAATATCTTTTCCCTGAAGGGCATGCGGAATAGCCTGGGTTTGGATCGGTGTGGGTATTGTGTACCCTTCTTTTTGCAGCGCTTTTAGAATTGGCGCTGCCAAATTCAATTTTTCAAATAACATGAAATGATTTGTAGTTAAAAATTACTCCTTTGATGGAGTGTGGTCTCGTCAGAAAAGACCAGATGAGCTTCTACGTGTGGAGGAAGAAATTTATCAAGTCGATTAATAAGAGAAAGCGAAGATAGGGTTATTTATTTGGGAATCCAATAGTTGATTGGTTAGTTGGTTGTTAGTTGATTGGTTAACCAGTTAACTAACAACCAACTAACCAGTTAACCAGTTATCTAAACTTAAGCTAAAATAGACTTACGCTCATCTTCACCCGACGAAGCGACCAATGTCACTACTATTGCTTTTCCCAATACTGAATGGCCATTTAACGTAAAGACCGCTAATTCGGCTTGCTTTAGTACAGGCATAACAATAACAGCCTTTCCTTTTGAACGATTATTCATACGGTCTCTCACAATTTCAACAGAAGAAACTTCACCAAACGGTGTAAATAATCGACGCAGGTCTGTTTCAATTACGCTTAAATCCAGGCGGCTTATTTCAATGATCATTGCATAGGGTTATTAGAAATTTCCAGGAAACTTTTCTTAACCGGTAATCGTTGAGTCGCGAACCTTGCTTGAAACGGTTTTATACGCGAGATCTTACCATCTCTTCTTATAACCACCGCCTCCGCTGCTACCTCCGCCGCGGTAACCACCACCGCCTCCGCCACCACCTCTGTTCTCTTTCGGTCTCGCTTCAACAACTTTTATGGCGCGTCCATCAACGGTGCCATTGTCTAATTCAGCAATTGCTTTTTTCGCAGCTTCGTCATCAGGCATTTCTACAAAACCGAATCCCCTGGATTTTCCAGTTACTTTGTCGGTAATGATCTTTGCTGACGTAACTTCTCCATAGGGTGTAAAGAATTCTCTAAGGTCTTCATCCTGCACATTGAAGCTCAGGTTCGAAACGTAAATGTTCATTTTTGATAATTGAAAAGGTGATTAAAGATGAGTAAAGCAACAGGAAACTAACTACGATGCTGAGTGCAGGATAATTAACTACTGAATGCGAAGCTCACATTAATAAAATGAAGGTAGGCAATTCTTGCGTAACAATACGCAGGAGGCCGGTAAAATGTTCAATTGATAATTAGTCGAAATAAGCCCGAAAACGGGTGATGGTTTCCGGCCATTTATTGTATTTAACGGGCTTTTTAATTACATCAGCCCCTAATGACTTGCATTTCTCCTCATCGGCCGTAGTTAATTTCGAAGAAAAAACAATAACGGGAATCAGCCGGTAGAGATCGTCGGTTTTCAGGAGGACCAATGTTTCCAGGCCATTGACCCTGGGAAGATGAAAATCCAGTATGATGAGACAGGGATAAGTTTCATTGGTTTTTACCTCTTGCAGATAGTTGAATAATTCAAAACCGTTGTTCACGTATACCGTATTATCAGGGTTTGCTTCCGTATCCATCGCATCTTTGAAAACGGCTATGTCGTCTCCGTCGTCTTCGGCGTATAGGAAGTAGGGCTTCATTGGAAGGTTGACAGGGTTGACAGGGTTGACAGGGTTGACAAGTGCTTCACCATGTTATTTTGTTTTTAATAGATGTTGATTTACTGCTTCACCAACTTTTCTTATCAGGCCCTGCGCAAAATTGTTTTTATCATCATTTAATTGTTCAAATCCGTTCGCTCCGGAATAGCTAATAATTCCCTCCGGGAAAACTTCCTGCAAGTCGGGATCGAGCAATCGAACGTTAAAGTTCAACTGGTCGCCGTTCGCAATGATCGTCACTATTGCATCGTACCGTTGATGATTGAATTCAAATGAAGTGGTAAAAACTCTGACCATTAACTGCGTGGTTAAAGAGTGAAATAATTTCGCTTTCTAAATTTATTCGGCGGTTAAAAGGGCAAAGTGCAATAGAGTGTCAACGGGAGTGATTAGTTGCATCCAAGGTAGTTATTTTTTTGCCGTAGGTTCACGGGGTTGACAGGGTTGACAAGGTTGTTCCCGCTTTCGCGGGAATGCAGGTTGATGAGGAAGATGGCGGAATTGTGGGTTAAATATTATCACTGCGTGCTACACTTTCCCCTCTTTGCGCAGCAGAGAGGGGCAGGGGTGAGTCGGTTGGAAGAAGTCATCTCTTTCTCCCGCTAAATCATTACCTTTGCCGGGCATTTTTGGGATCATATTCATTGTTACTGGCGTAAGTAGCTACTTTTCAATCGTTCCGGGTGGCCGGGACAACAAACCCGCAAATAAACTAAACATGAATTCAGAACAAATCCAAAGTTTTTTGAGCAAAAATATCTCTGCAAAGGATAGATATGTTAAGATCAGTTTTCAAAAAAGAGAAACGGTCTTCGGTCTCTTTCTTACCGAAGAAAAAGACTATAAAGAGTTAAGTTCAAAGAACTTTTGGCGCATCGTAACACAAAAGAACTTTGAACAATACGGCAAATCGAAAGACTTGAACCTTTCGAGGATTTTTAATGGTTCAGAGATTTCCCGTTTGTCTTTAATGAAGGATGAGGGTTAATCGGTTCTCTCAGAGCCTACCACCCAGGCATCTTAAACAGTTAAATGCCCAACTCGAAGATCCTGTTCAGCCAGATTGATTAATTTCATCTTAACATTTTGGAAGATGAAAAAACTTGCGAACAGAATCAATATTCTCCTCACTATTTTATTATACAGTTTTATGCTTGCGAGTTGCGGTTCGCAACCCGAAGAAACAAACGTAGAAGCAAACGTTGTAGCCAGCACGAAAGTTGATAACGCCATTTCCTGTACACCGAATGGATTGACTGTATCAGACAGCCTTCTTTTTATGCAAGGCGGAGGCAGGGATTTCAAAACGACTATAGTTAATTCTTCGAAATATGATGGACCGGTTCCTGCCGGTATGGTTTGGATACCTGGAGGAGAATTCAGCATGGGTGGAGTAAATACCGTGGGCATGAAGGATGGCGGTGATCAAAAAATGAATGATGCAAGACCGATTCATCGGGTAATGATTAATGGTTTTTTCATGGATGAGGCTGAAGTCACCAATAAAGAGTTTGCTGAATTTGTAAAAGCAACAGGATATATAACAGTAGCAGAACAAACTCCAACAAAAGAAGAATTTCCAACTGCATCACCAGATCAACTTGTTGCAGGTTCAATTGTTTTTACTCCAATGGTCGCTGCTGATCTCCGCAATCATTTGCAATGGTGGAAATATCTTCATGGTGCAAATTGGAAACATCCGACAGGTCCCGGAAGTGATCTTAAAGGAAAAGATAATTATCCGGTTGTTCATATTGCATGGGAAGATGCAGCAGCTTATGCAAAATGGGCTGGTAAAAGATTACCTACGGAAGCTGAATGGGAATTTGCAGCAAGGGGCGGTAAGCCCGGTGAATTGTATCCCTGGGGTAATAAATTAAATCCAGATTCAAAGTGGATGGCGAATACTTATAATGGTAAGTTTCCTCAAGACGATAAAGGAGCAGATGGTTTTGTAGGTGTAGCGCCGGTTAAGCAATACTCACCCAATGCATATGGATTGTACGATATCGCGGGGAATGTATGGGAATGGTGCAACGATTGGTATCGCTCAGATTATTATCAAACATTATCTTCATCCGGAACAGCAGATAATCCCAAAGGTCCAAACGATTCATATGATCCCAACGAACCGCAATCGAAAAAGAAAGTACAACGCGGCGGTTCTTACTTATGCACTGATCAATACTGCGCACGCTATTTAGTAGGCAGCCGCGGAAAAGAAGAATATCGATCTGCTACGAATCATGTTGGATTTAGGTGTGTGAGATGACCTGAGAGGTTCTCGCAGAGTCTCCCCCAGCACGCACTCCAATTTAAACGCATCTTACGGGGGGACTCTGCGTTTCGCGATTAGCGAGAAGTTGTACGCAACATATGATTGAGACAATTTGCAAATTGTTTCAAACATTACAAGGTTCCTATGTTGCTGGATTCATACCCATCAGCCCTGCGGGCAAACGCAGAGTCCCCCCGTAAGTTGCAAGACAATTTGAAGTCCCTGCTGGGGGAGACTCTGCGGGAACTTCCGCCCAGCAAGTTGCTTTTAATCAGAGATCCCGTGGGGTCAGAAGTCATCTGCCAATTCCAAATTTTATTAATAGTTTTAATTAATAAAATCATCATTCACCAGGACAAACTCTTCAATATGCCAACTTATCTAATCGAGATCCCGCATTCAGAAAATCCAGTTGAATGTAAACATGTCATTAAAGTTTTTGTAGAATCCGGCTCGCATTTACTTTCAAATGCACTTTGGGGTTGTAAATCCGGAGTCCACAAATCATGGTTTATCGCCGATTTCGATAGTAAGGAAGATGCGATGCACATAATCCCTCCATTCTTAAGACACTCAGCCAGTATTATTGAATTGATAAAATTCACTAAAGAAGATATGCAAAAGATGTCGCACAATGCACCGCAGTAGACGTATGGTTAATTGGTTAACTGGTTGATTGGTTAATTAGTTAACTGGTTAATTGGGATTATGAATTGAATCCTTTTCTGATATCTATCCTTCTTTTTAGCCCTTGTATACGCGCTAGCTCTGCACTGGTAAATGTTTTCTTGTTTGGTGCACTGACCTTTTCATAACAAATCGTCTCCTTTGTTTCCCTTGTTAAATTGTCCAGCTCAGGTTTGCTTAAACCATTGAATGGTTGTTTCGTTGAGAATTTCATAATTAAAGTTTTAATTTCTTCGAATTATTTAACGACGTAAAAATAGATTCGGCCGAGTCTGGTTTCAACCCGATTCTTGCCGTCTCCGACCCGATTCTTGCGGATATGACATCTCCTAAGAACTTCGCAAGTGGTTAGTGACTCGCATCACGAACGCCTCGGCATCTAACAATCTCAACAATATCGTGGTGGAGGTTCTCGCAGAGTCTCCCCCAGCACGCACTTGCAATGTAATTCCTCTTACGGGGGGACTCTGCGTTGCCCGAAGGGCTGATGGGTATGAATCCAACAATATAGGAAGCTTGTAATGTTTGAAACTATTTGCCAATTGTCTCAATGCATATGCTGCTTGCAACTCCTCGCTAATCGCGAAACGCAGAGTTCCCCCGTAAGATGCGTTTAAGTTGGAGAGCGTGCTGGGGGAGACTCTGCGAGAACCTAAACTATTTGCAAATTGTCTCAATGTATATGCTGCATACAACTTCTCGCTAATCGCGAAACGCAGAGTCCCCCCGTAAGATGCGTTTAAGTTGGAGAGCGTGCTGGGGGAGACTCTGCGGGAACCTCAGTCCCGGTTCATTTTCATATTTTCATGAACCAAAGCAGAAAAAATGAAATATTCCGGGCTTTTCATCCTGATTATTCTTGCATCATTAAATTCATTGGCGGCCGACAAAAAAGAAATCTTCTCTCCCGATAAAAAAATAAAACTTACCATTGAAGCAACTGATAAACTTTATTATTCTGTCAGCTATGAGAACAAGCCACTATTGCTGCCTTCTGCGATCAATATGATCCTGGAAAATGGTACAAGCATTTCAGGAAAGATTTCATTGAACAAATCAACCATAAGACAAAACAACTCGGTTATCATTTCTCCTGTTCCCGAGAAAAGAAGAAATATACCTGATCTGTATAATGAGATCACGATCCGGTTTCAACAACCATTTTCAATTGTCTTTCGCGTTTATAATGATGGAGTGGCCTGGCGTTTTCTTTCTCATTCAAAAGATTCAATTATCGTAAAGAATGAAATTGCGGAATTTAATTTTCCATCACCACATCCCGTTTATTTTTCGGAAACATATAAAAGAGATAATTCCGATATCTATCATACCAGCTTTGAAGAACCCTATCAATTGAAACCATTGGATAGTGTGACTGATAAGGACTTGATTTTTTCTCCTGTACTGGTTTCGCCTGCTACCGGTCCAAAGATTGTGATCACTGAATCTGATCTTGAAGATTATCCGGGTATGTTTCTTACCGGAACTGTGAATAATTCTTTAATCGGCCATTTCGCTCCTTATCCGCTTGAAGAGAAAGTTGCTGAGGGTGAATTTCCTCAAGCCATCGTTACAAAAAGAGCAAACTTTATCGCAAGAACCAGGGGTGAAAGAAGTTTCCCCTGGCGGGTAATAATGATCGCAGCGAGTGATAAGGAATTACCCGGTAATGATCTTGTGTATCGCCTCGCGTCTCCATCAAGAGTAAAAGATGCTTCATGGATAAATCCCGGGAAAGGAACTGATGAATGGATCATTGGCGTTAATCTTATTCAATGTTCCTTTTAAATCTGGTGTGAATACTGCGACTTATAAATTCTACATTGATTTTGCAAAGCGTTTCGGTTTCGAACGTATCATGATGGATGCAGGATGGAGTGATTATAAAGATTTGTTTAAGATCAATCCTGCAATCAATATGGATGAAATCGCCGCTTACGCGAAAGAAAGAAATATCAGGCTCAGCATGTGGACATTGGCGATGACTCTCGACAAGCAACTCGAACCAGCACTCGAACAATTCAATAAATGGGGAGTTGATTTTATCATGACCGATTTCATGGACCGGGATGATCAGAAGATGGTCAACTTTTATTTCAGAATTGCCGAAGCCTGTGCGAAACATAAAATCATGATCATGTATCATGGAGCATTCAAACCTGCTGGATTTAATCGCACTTATCCCAATTCGGTTACCCGCGAGGGTGTACTGGGTTCTGAATATAATATTTGGAGTGATAAACCTACACCTGAACATAATCTGCTTGATTCCTTTTATTCGTATGACTTCTGGTCCGATGGATTATGAACCGGGAATTCTCGACAATGCTACTGCTAAAACATTTCGCCCGATTGGAGATAAAGTAATGGCGCAGGGTACACGCTGTCACCAGGCTGCGATGTTCATTGTTTATGAAAGTCCCATTCAAATATTTGCAGGCAATCCCTCTCAGGGTTTAATGGAGCCTGCATTTATGGAATTGTTGGGAAGTATTCCTACAACATGGGATACGACGATTGTTTTGGATGGAAAGGTTGGGGATTTTATTATCACTGCGAGAAAGAAGAATAATGATTGGTTCATTGGCGCAATGACGGATTGGACTCCACGAGATCTATCAATTGATCTTTCTTTTCTTGATAGCGGAAATTATGAAGCAACGGTTTGTAGCGATGGAATTAATGCGGATCGGTATCCGTCAGATTATGTTTTGGAATCAAAACAAATCAGAGCGGACGAGAAATTGCAAATTAAGATGGCGCCGGGTGGAGGGTATCTGATTAGGTTGAGGAGATGACATCTGGCCCCACATGTACTTCACATTTTAGGCAATTCGCGGGGCCAGATGGAATATCATACTAGGGTCTAATCAAGTTGTCAGGGATTCGCACTGAGAACGTCTCATCATCTTACAATTTTAACAATATCGTGGCGAGGGTTCCCGCAGAGTCTCCCCCGGCACGCGCTTACATTCACAAGAAACTTACGGGGGGACTCTGCGTTTGCCCGAAGGGCGGAAGAGCATGGTTCCAACAAAGCAGTAACCTTTTAATATTTGAAAACCATTTGCAAATTGTCTCAGTGTATATGCTGCGTACAACTCCTCGCTAATCGCGAAGACGCAGAGTCCCCCCGTAAGTTGCAATTAATTTGGAGTGCGTGCTGGGGGAGACTCTGCGGGAACCTTGACTATTATTTGTACAATCCCTAGTATGAGATTACATATGCCCCCGTTAGTTTCCTTGAATAGAGAGACGCTGTGGGGGCAGATGTCATCTCCCCTTCAGATAAAGCAGCTGCCCATAATGCGAAGCCAAATGTCCTGACCGATTGATCAATACGTTCAATTTATTTCGATGTGGTTCTTTCTTGAAATCTTCTTCCGAAACAGCATTATGCTTTTGAAACCAATCAGCAGTGCTTAGTTTTTGAAAATGTTTCGACAGCGCTTCATTTATTTCTTTCCAATTGTTTCTTAGTGTATTGATTTCTGGCATATTCGCA
This sequence comes from uncultured Chitinophagaceae bacterium, assembly GCA_963728145.1. Taxonomy (GTDB): domain Bacteria; phylum Bacteroidota; class Bacteroidia; order Chitinophagales; family Chitinophagaceae; genus CAVSJA01. Next base: position 43,854 of record CAVSJA010000006.1, read on the forward strand.
TTTGGATCATCCGGATCTGCATGAAATGGTTTTTCTAATTCCGGATGAAGTTCTTTCTGAAATCCGAGGAGAGGCAGCATTCTGTCGTGTACAGCGGCAAGATGACCAAGCAAATAGATGCCCCGGTTTCTTCCGGGAGCGATCTGTTTCATCAATTGCATATCAGAGAGCTCATTGAAAAGTTCATCTGTTCTTGTTACGTAAGTGTTCCAGTTGTCCAGTGCCATTTTAACGAAAAGTTCCTCCTGTGTATTCATAATTATATTTTTTACAAAATTAGTTCCTTGTTACACTAAAAATTTCTACTTCTGCTTCTTTTCCGCGGAGTGTTACCATATCCATCTTTTCCCAAATAAAGCCTTTTTCTTCCAGCCGGCTCTTAAGCATCCCTGAAACCAGGCAATCTCTCTTAAGTGTATTGCACTCACTGCGGATTCTTGCTGTAGTATTTAATACATCGCCGTTGTAAACAATTTCTCTTTTTAAATCTCCGATTTGAGCAGCTATGACTTTTCCAAAATGCAATCCGGCTTTGAATTCAGGGATTAGTCCAAAATTTTTTAGATAGTTATCGCTTTTTTGGATCAGGATATCACGGAACAGGAAGAAAGTCTTCACACAATTTGAATTTTCCAGTCCATCTTTAATCTCCCAGGTCAATACTACTTCATCTCCTACATATTGATAGATCTCTGCTTTGGTTTGAAGGGCAGGTTGAGAGATTTCGTGAAATAGTTCATTTAATAAAGTATAAAAGCGAACATGCCCCAATTTTTCAGCAATTGTCGTTGAAGATTTCATATCGAGAAACATAAAGATCCTTGCTTCTTCGCGTGGTTGATGATATTTGCCAAGAATGAATTTCCATAACACGCCTTCTCCCAACAAACGATTTACCTGGAGAATAAATACAAGCAAAGTATAAATGACTAATGTATATCCTATCATTATCAAATGGGAACCCGAAGCAAGAACCGTCCACAGTTCACTAAGCTTTCGGCCTTCAATCATACCCGCAATGAGCATTAGAATTATCGTGACCAGCGTAATAACGGCGGTGTAAAGCATTGCTTTGAATATCAGAATTTTTGTAAATGACCATTTTCTTAGCCATCGTTCAGCTTTAGGAATAAGGAATAGCTCCAATATGCCAAATGCAAGTCCAAGTGGAAATCCGACTACTATGCTATTATGATCGAGGCGTTTTTCGTCGATCAGTTGATAGACAACCCCGGCGAAACTTGTGAAGAGACAAATCAGTGCGAGTGTTTTGAGTTTGCGAGGCATGATTGTTGGCTTTAAGACCGTCTAAGGTAATTCCAAATTACGATTCACCTCTCCGCCGTAGGTCGACGGGGTGAATCGTGAGTGAGTCATAGTCTAAACAATTAATGAGTAATTTAGTAAACCATTGAATCAATCATTCTCTAATTCAATTTCAGGTCGTGATCCAAATCAATCTGGTTCTTGCCGCTTTATTGTTTCTGGCGTGTACTAATTCACCTGATAAAGAGCGTGTATTAACTTCTGCCCATTTCAAGATTTTCTACACTCCTTTAGATGATAAGAATATCCATGAAATTGCGGATAGTCTAGAAGCAAGTTATCCGAGGATAACGAATCATTTGCAATCTGGCGATCTTCCAATGGTGAACGTTCATCTATATGTAGATGGCGCGGCCCTCAATAAAGCCAATCCTAATATTCCGAAATGGGCAGTTGGACTAGCTACCAGTGTTTCTGAGATTCATATCATTTCTCCAAATGATCGAAAACAGGATTACCAGACGATGATCAGGAATATCAAACATGAGTTTGCACATTGCGTGTCGATGAAAATTAATCCTACCATCGGCAACAATCCCCGGTGGTTGTGGGAAACCATTGCGAATTATGAAGCAAACTTGCCTTGGGATCCTAAAATGCTGGATTATTTAGTCAATCAAAAACCGCCTTCACTTAATGAGCTGAATCAATTTTCAAACACATTAATTTATGAGGTGGGCCATTTCATTGGACAATATATTGAAGAAACAAAAGGAGCATCGACATTCAATGCATTAATCAAAAATAACGGCAATTTAAGAGAGACCTTAAATATGACTGACGAAGAGTTTACTAAGGCCTGGTTTGAATTCGTAAAAAAGAAGTACGGGATTTGACTCAGATGATAATTGTAAGCACCAAAAGCTCGGGGCTCGCGGCTCAAAGCTCAAGGCCTATAATGATTCGCCCTCAGATTCTCCGCTGCCAATCTTACCGCTTCTGCTATCCGTTTCTTTCTCGTTTCAACCTGCTTCGCACTGTATATCCATTGAAGTATGATTTTCTTAGATGATTTAGGAAAATCCATAAAATAATTCTTTGCCTTTTTGTTTTTATCCAATGCTTTTAAAAAATCCTCAGGCATGATCAGCTCTTCCACTTCATTTAATGCATCCCAGCTCCCGTTGCGTTTTGCTTCTTCAATGGCGGCTAGTCCGGCTGGTTGCATCAGCCCTTCTTTTATTAATTTATCAACCCGCTGCTTATTTATTTTACTCCAATTACTTTTCGCGTTGCGGCGGGAAAAGAATTGTATTGAACTTAATTCATCGAGTTTGTTTGCCTTGCTATCAATCCAACCAAAGCAAAGCGCTTCTTCAACTGCCTGGTCTTGCGGAACTCTTGTCTTACCACTCGCAGGTTTGTAGTATTTGAGCCAGACTGATTTTTTCTTTTCATGATTCTTTTGAAGCCAGGCTCGCCAGGCCTGGCGATCCTTTGCATGGAAAATTTCAACCCCGTCGGTATGTTTTTTCATAAGTTTCCACTTAAGGGGATCCAAGCCGCAACTCCGAAATTAAGTAACTTAGGTTGAAGGGCTTGTCCTGAGATTAGGCCTTTTTGATTAAACCATTCCAATCGAAAAAAAATATCTATGTCAGTAAAGATCTTCATTCTTGCAATTGCTTTGTTCACCGCATTTAACAAAGACAATTCTAATAAAGTTCAAAAGAAGCAATTCATTTACACGCTTCGCTACAATAGTGAATACAAGGCTAATCTTCAGTTCGGCGCTAAGGAACAAACCGCGGCTAGAGAGCATGTGGCTTATTTGCGGGAATTATTGAATGAAGGGAATTGCTATATCGCGGGGCGAACTCCTAACATAATTGATACTAGCCTCTTCGGTATTATTGTATTTGATGCGGCGAACCTGGATGCTGCAAAAGAGATCATGAACAATGATCCGATGATTAAGGAAAATATTATGGTAGGAGAATTGCGTCCTTTTACTGTCGTTTTGTTTAAGCAGTAAGTCTAGATATACCAATATCAATTTTAACCTTATCAATTTTATCCAATGTTCACTCAACAACAAATCCTGAATGCGCTCTCCAAAGTCAGGACCGGCGCAGATTATCCCCGGCTAGTTCAGGATCTCAAAATTCTCGGTATAGTCAAATACGATCATTTTGTGGTCGATGGCTCAAACATCTATTTTGGCGCAGACAATTACAGAGTAACTACCGAGCATGACCAAACTAAAATTCCCGTCAGCAATGATTCCTCTAAAGAAAAACTAAAACAAGCACTCAATATCCATCAGGCAGGGCAAACCGATTATCCCACGTTTTGTATCCAGGCAGGCGAGGCTGGAGTCGAGAAATGGGAGTGTGATTTGGTAACAATGACGGTGAGTTATGTTGATAAGAAAGGAAAGGTATTGGTGGTTGAGTCGATTCCAACCCCCCCAGCCCCCTAACGCTTGCGCTAAAGCTTCAGCGTCGGCGCAAAGGGGGAGCTAAACAATATATTCTTGCTATGCTTTGTCATACTAGAAGGCCGGCAAGTCGCCAGGGTCCTGCAGCGAAAGGTTTCTAACTAGTTGGTAAATTCCTCGCATGAGATGTCATATGCCCCGTAACGGAGATGACATCTGGCCCCAGAGCGTCTTTGTATTAAAGGAAACTTACGGGGCCAGATGTAATCTCATATCGGAGACTTAGCGAATTGTTGGAGACTTACTGCGTTATGTTCCCGACTAGTTGGTAAATTCCTGGTATGAGATGTCATCTGCCCCCGTAAGTTCCAGCATTTTGGAGAACCTGTGCGGGCAGATTACATCTTCCCAAAAATAAATTTGCGCAACCAAATTATTGCATATATATTTGCAACCAGATGGTTGCTGAAAAATGGGGAAGGAGGTAAAATTGTTCCCGTAAATTTGCAGACTCCCCAGCGATTTCCGCAGTCAACCTTGATTTCATAAACTCATATTTTAACTATAAAAACCGAGTGCTATGATCATTAACAAGGAAACAGCCTACACAGTAGACGCTTCGAAAAAAAAGATGAAAGTTGTCAGGGATTTTGATGCTCCCGTTGCTTTAGTTTGGAGAGCCTGGACAGAACCCAAACTATTGGACCAATGGTGGGCGCCAAAGCCATGGAAGGCGAATACTCAATCCATGGATTTTCGCGAAGGTGGAAAATGGCTTTACTACATGCAAGGTCCGGAAGGCGATCGCCATTATTGTAAAGTTGAGTATAGCAGTATCAAACCACAAAAATCATTTGCAGGACTTGATGCTTTCTGCGATGAAAATGGAAATACCAATATGGAATTTCCGCGCATGGATTGGAACGTATTGTTCAATTCCGAAGATAATGGGACAAGAATTGAGACCCATATTACATTCGCTTCAGAGGAAGATTTGAATAAGATCGTTGAAATGGGCTTCAAGGAAGGATTTGCAATGGCGCATCAGAATTTGGATGAATTGTTGGGGACGCTTAAATAGTTTGGCGTTTGGAGTTTGGCGTTGGGGTTCGTTGCCATCGCAATTGTCTTCCCCAAGCCAAACCCCCTCCGCCTTGACAGAGTCAATGGAATCAAAGCTCGACAACCCCGTCTGGCATTCATTGAAAGAAACTCACAAGCAGTATTCAATCGATGGTGGCAATATTTGTTTCTATCATCCCGACTATTGTCCATTTGGTGGATTTATTAATGAAGACGGCATTGCGAATGAAATTGATCGATACGCCGAATTGACCGAAAAGTTTTATATCGTTGGCGAAAAGCCAGGGATTAGTGAGAAACTTAGGATGATCAACGAATTGGTTTGCGATCAAATGGTGATTGAGAAAAAGATAGAGATTGACCAGGATGAAACGATAATCAGGGTTGATCGGGATTATAAGAATGAGCTGTTTAGTCTCGTGAATCTTGTCCAACCGGGATATTTCAAACCCAGGACTTCATCAATGGGCTCTTATTATGGGATTTTCAAAGAGGATATCCTGGTTGCGGTTACCGGTGAAAGAATGAAGACGAATGATCTTACTGAAGTAAGCGCGGTGGTTACCCATCCTGATCATACCGGCAAGGGATATGCTAAGAAACTGGTCGCCTTCACAACAAATAAGATCTTCGAAGAAAATAAAATTCCCTATTTGCATGTAGCGGAAACGAATACCGGCGCCATTAGTCTTTACAACAAATTGGGATATAAATTGAGAAGAAAGATTAGCTTTTGGACTCTTGGTTGAAAACCCTTTGAGGGTTTTCAACCTTGCCCTTACAAAAACCATCAAACCATGCTCGAAAAAATCAATTGGGAAGAAGTTCCAACCGAAACCGTAAACCCCTCCATGCAACGCAAAATGGTTTGGGGAGAAAAATTGATGATTGCGAAAATGAAATTCAAGGATGGATTTGTTGTGCCACTGCATCATCATGTTCATGAGCAGGTGACACAATGTATTTCGGGAACAATGCGATTCTGGTTTGGCGCAAATAAAGAGCAGGTGATGGATCTTAATCCCGGTGATGTAGTTGTAATTCCATCCAATCTTCCTCATGAAGCATTGATGATTGGTGAAGTAGAAGAGATTGATACATGGTCTCCACCGAGACAGGATTGGCTGGATAAGACGGATGATTACTTGAGGAACAAGTGAACAGAAGAACAGAAGAACAGATGAACAGAAGAACAGAGGAACAGATGAACGGCAGAACAGTAGAACAGTAGAACAGTAGAACGATAGAATATCCGGTAGCGGACTGTGAAATGATTTGCAAATTTATTTTATGAAAGTTAGAAGAGATGTTTTTCAAGCAATTGCAGACCCAACTCGCCGTGCAATCTTAAGTTTGATCGCGGTGGGTGCAATGACACCGAATGCGCTGGCTGATCATTTTGATAGCAGCCGGCAGGCAGTTTCAAAACATATTAAAGTCCTTACCGAATGCGAGCTCGTAAAGCAGGAGCAATCAGGAAGGGAGATTTATTATTATTTAAATCCAAAAAAGATGAAAGAGGTAGCAGATTGGTTGGAACCATTTAAGAAAATGTGGGAGAAGCGATTTGATCAATTGGATAGTGTACTTAAAGAATTAAAGAAAAGGAAATAATAATAAAGTTTAAGGTTCGGATATTAAAACGCAGAGTCCCCCCGCAGGGTGCGTAATTTTTCGGAGTACATGTTGGGGGAGACTCTGCTGGGACATAAGAGGTAGCAGATTGGTTGGAACCATTTAAGAAAATGTGGGAGAAGCGATTTGATCAATTGGATAGTGTACTTAAAGAATTAAAGAAAAGGAAATAATAATAAAGTTTAAGGTTCGGATATTAAAACGCAGAGTCCCCCCGCAGGGTGCGTAATTTTTCGGAGTACATGTTGGGGGAGACTCTGCTGGGACATAAGAGGTAGCAGATTGGTTGGAACCATTTAAGAAAATGTGGGAGAAGCGATTTGATCAATTGGATAGTGTACTTAAAGAATTAAAGAAAAGGAAATAATAATAAAGTTTAAGGTTCGGATATGCAGAGTCCCCCGCAGGGTGCGTAATTTTTCGGAGTACATGTTGGGGGAGACTCTGCTGGGACATCAGAGGTAGCAGATTGGTTGGAACCATTTAAGAAAATGTAGGAGAAGCGATTTGATCAATTGGATAGTGTACTTAAAGAATTAAAGAAAAGGAAATAATAATGAAGTTTGAGGTTCGGATATTAAAACGCAGAGTCCCCCCGTAAAATGCATTTAATTGGGAGACCATGTTGGGGGAGACTCTGCTTGGACATTAAAAGAAAAAGCAATGAAGACAAATACGCTGGCAAAGAATGCAATTCATGTTGAAAGGGTCTTTGATGCGGATATTGAATTACTGTGGCGGGCATGGACGGATCCCCAGATCATTAAGCTTTGGTTTGGTTCGGATCCCAATGGGACGGTTGAAGAAGTTGAAATAGATTTGAGAATCGGAGGAGCATATCGGATTTCTTTCAGTGATTCCGATGGATCAAAGCATATTTGCAAGGGAAGAATCTTATCAATCATTGAACATAAATTGCTCATTTGGTCCTGGGAATGGGAAAGCGAACCTGGACATATATCTGAACTTAAAGTAAGTTTTTATTCTTTTGGAAATGAAACAGGAGTGGTATTAGAACATTCCAACCTTAATCCTCAATCGCGACATGCTTATGCAGAAGGTTGGAGCGGCGGGTTTAATAAGATTGAAAGAGCGCTTGCTACAATTATTTATTATTAGAAACAATGCTCAAAGACAAAATCGCAGTCATTTATGGAGCTGGTGGATCATTAGGCGGCGCAGTGGCAAAAGCAATGGCACGCGAAGGCGCGAAAATGTTTTTGTCAGGTCGCCATCTTGATTCCATTCAAAAGACAGCTGATGAGATTATTGCTTCGGGTGGGTCTGCTGAAGTTGATGTAGTTGATGCATTGAATGAAGCCGCTATAAAAAAGCACTTAGATAAAATTGTAAAGAACGCAGGGAGAATAGATATTTCTTATAACGCGATTGGAATTCCAGTTAAGCAAAATATTCCATTGGTTGATCTATCGGTTGATGATTATGTGAATCCGATTACCATGACCATGCAAACGCAATTTCTTACTGCGACTGCGGCAGGAAAGGTTATGATGAAGCAGGGCACAGGGGTTATTCTCACGCTAACAGCTACACCGGGTGGAATTGGTTATCCATATACAGGAGGATTTGCCCCTTCATGTGTTGCTCTTGAGAATTTAGTCAGGAATCTTGCATCAGAATTAGGAGCATATGGAATCCGTGTTGTCAATATTCGTTCTGGCGGTTCACCAGACTCAAGAATTTTTAAAGAAGCAATTGAGCAGCATCCGGAAATGAAAACGGTATTGCGCAAGATGAAGGAGGATACGATGCTTAAGGATCTTCCTTTAATGAATGATATTGCCAATGCTGCTGTGTTTCTCGCCTCTGATATGGCGAGTAAGATCACAGGAGTTACTATTGACGTTACGGCTGGTACGACTGCATCATTGAATTATCGGGTTTCAAGTCCTGATTCGCTGAGGACCTTGCCGAGTACATAGCGCGGAGGTCGTCGCAGAGTCCCCCCGTAAGTTGCATCTAATTCGAAGTGCGTGTTGGGGGAGACTCTGCGGGAACCTGCTCACTTCACAATTTCTCAATAACATCCCGATATCCTCTTCCAATTGGGATTTGTACTCCACCAACTTCTACCATCTCCGCGGTATATGAATCAATCTTTCCAATTGAAACGATGAATGAACGATGAATTCTTTTAAAGTGATTTGAAGGTAGTAGATCTTCAATTTCATGAGTACTCATCTTCGTTACATGAACTTTCTTTGTTGTAACTATCTTAACATATTCCCTTTGACTTTCGATAAATAAGATCTCATCGAATAAGATCTTCACCTTCTTCTTTTGAATATTCAGGAAGATAAAATCCTTTTCATCCTGGTCGGCGGCTTTTTGCTTTTCAGAATGGGACGCTTTTACTTTATTCACTGCCACGAGAAAACGTTCGAATTCGAAGGGTTTGAGCAGGTAATCCGTCACATTCATATTGAAGCCTTCAACTGCATATTGATGATAAGCGGTGGTAATAATTATGGAAGGAGGATTGGTCAATGTTTTTAGAAAAGGCATCCCCTTTAATTTCGGAAGATGGATATCCAAAAAGATCAAATCCGGTTGATGGTCCCGCAAAAACTCTGTTGCAAGAATCGCATCCTTGAATGATCCCTGCAATTCGAGGAAGGGAACCTGTGAGATATAGTCCGTCAGCACTTTTACTGCTAACGGTTCATCTTCAATTACTATGCATTTGATTTTTGACATGGCTCGCCAGATTGATTATTAAAGTCGCAGTAAATACAGAATCATCATGCTGAACAGCCAGACTATAATCTGTATAGAGCAATTCCAATTGCCTTCTCAGGTTTGACAGGCCAATATTTTCTTTTACCGCTGTCTCGCCCTGAACTGATTCAATTGAATTCTTTATTATGAAATTCAGTTGTCGTTTGTTCACGGAAAGGTGAATATCAACAAAGGGGCGATTCCTTGTTTCTGATACTCCATGTTTAAATGCATTTTCAACAAGTGGGATCAATAGCAAGGGGGGCAACGCCTGCTTCATATCCTCTATGTCATGGTTGAAGTTTATTCGTAAAGATTCGTCATATCGCAATTTTTCCAATTCGATGTAGTCAGTCATGATTTTCAGTTCCTGTTCAATCGAAATGTATTCGCCGCTTGTTTCATAGAGCATGAAGCGTAATATTTTCGAGAGCCGCAAAATCGATTCCGGCGCGAGGTCTGATTTATCTCTCGATAAGCTATAAATATTGTTCAAGGTATTGAATAAGAAATGCGGGTTAGTCTGTGATTTTAGATAGTTTAATTCTGCCTGTTGTTTTTGAATACGGAGCTGTTGAGCCGCATTGATCAGTTTTCTGTAATCGTAAATATGTATTACCAGGATGAAAAAGAATAGTCCCATTACTCCGCCCTGGGTTTGAAAGGATACAGCGTGGTTCAGATCGGGATCAGTTCTGAAGGACGTAAAGATTTGTAATTGTAATCCAAGCTGTCTCCATCCATATAAGCCAAAAGAAAGAAACATCATCAAAACCCAAATAAGGAAAATCCCGATAATGATGTTGTAAATAAAATATTTTCTTTTCTTCTTAATTAATGGCCAGAAATATTCCAGGAAAATGAATAGCACTATAAATAGATAAACACTCCGCCAGACCTCGTTTATCATTCTGGGAAAAAACTCTTCCGGTGTACTTATCAAATGGTGAAATAACCATAATAAGGTAAAGGCAAATGTCACCCATAAATAAAGAATGATCCGCTTTTTGTCGATCTTAATGCTCATTTCCTGGTTTCTGTGATAAATATCGGCAAATCTTTTTCTTTTGCTTTTTCGAGATATGGAATCGACCTTTTAGTAAACTAACAACCGGGAATGGTCAATGGTGAATGGTGAATGGTGAATAACAGTTTGTGGACGTTCTCGTGAAATCTTCCCTTTTTCAAAAATATGGGTTGCCGGTAAAAAGTAATTCGTTTACTTAAAGCCGCTGTTTATAGACGAACATTTCAATGATTTCTTTTATTAGATATTCTTGTGCGAAATAACCAAAATATGAAAAAAATAATAACAATGTTCGTTTGCGTGACCCTTGTAGCAACGAATATTCATTCCCAGGTTGAGCCCAATGCGGGTACCTGGAAGACCTGGTTCATCACCTCAGGCAAGGCATACCGGTTACAAGCTCCTTCTTCTTACAAGAATGAAATTGCGCAGGTCATTACCCATCAACAAAACCTTGACGATGCAAAAATTCAAAGAATCACCTTCTGGAATGCGGGTGCGCCGGGATTTCGCTGGCAGGAAATGTTGAGCAATGTATGGACGACCGACATCAGTAATAATGGAGTGATTGCGCAAATGCTGTTGGCTACCTCTGTTTATGATGCGACAATTGCCGCATGGGATACCAAATATGCATTTAAGCGTCCTCGTCCATTTGAGGCCGACAAAAGAATAAAACTATTCGGCCCAAAGCCAGAGAGTCCATCGTATCCTTGTGAACATTCCGTTGCCGCAGGTGCAGCAGCAACAATCATCGGACATTTTTATCCAAAGTTTAAAGATTCCGTTAATCAAATGGCAAAAGAACTCATGGATTGCATGATAGCCGCTGGCAAATCATTTCCGAGTGATACAAAAGCTGGCTTTGAGTTGGGCAAGATGATTGCTGAAAAAGAAATTGAACACACGAAAGATTATTTAACTAAAGTTGAATGGGACAAAAAGACGCCGCAAGGACCGCAATACTGGAGAGGAAGCTTCGCCTTGTTTCCAACAGCAGGTCTAAGCAAAACTGTTGTACTTACCAGTGCAAGCCAATTTCGTCCTCCGCCACCTCCGGATTTTGCAAAGGATATGGCAGAGTTGAAGAACTTCAAACAGACCTTTCGTTCTTCTTCAAACGCTTTTTACTATGCTAATAACAACCCTATGGGAGAGCTGTTGAGACAAAAAATCTTTGAGTACAATCTTAATTTAAACCCTCCGCGTGCAGCCCGGGCTTACGCAATTGCAGGAGTGGCGATCTATGATTGCTTTTTATCCTGCTTTGATGCGAAGTACGCTTATTGGGGCATTCGTCCGGATCAATATGACACAACATATAAATCCATAGTTCCAACTCCACCCTTTCCAGGTTATCCTTCGGGTCATGCAACAATGGTTGGCATGATCGAAGTGCTGTATTCCTATTTATTTCCGAATGACAAGGCCCTCTTCCAAAAAGTTGCGAAGGATGGTGCAGAGTCTCGCTTTCAGGCAGGAATTCATTTCAGAACAGATAATGAAGTGGGCCTTGATCTCGGAAGAAAAGTTGCAACAGCGATTATTCAAAGAGTAAAAAATGATGGAGCAGATGCGCCCCGATAACAAATTTTGCTACCGAATACTAAATTCACTCTTCCTGGTGATATGAAATATTGCGCGGAATTGGTAACTCGCTTATAATCTCATGTGCGTTTTGGTAACGCATATACACGAGCCCCGTTTTTACGGGGCTCAATTTTTTAACAGGTAGCCCCTACGGGGCAATGAAATGCGGGTTGATTGTGCATTTATGCTACAAACAGGGAGCCCCTAGCGGGGCTCGATGTTGGCGAAAGCTTTTTATATCATCTATACAAATCAAATTCAACTATAATTTTTTTATGCCGCGTAGCGGCTACCTGTTTGTAGCTAAATACGTTTACGCAATCAACATTTCATTGCCCCGTAGGGGCTACCTGTTAAAATTAAGGTCCACGAAATTTGCGGTTTTTAAAAAAGGAAGAAGTCTTTGCGTGATTGGGGGAATATACTATAGATTACTTCATTAAATTTGATTGCAGTAATAGATTTATTATGAAACCGGAATCGAATCTTCTTATAACTGTTATGCTTGCGGTAACTGATGCAAACAAAGCGATTGAATGGTATATGAAAGCTCTCGGCGCAACCGTACTATGGGATCTCGGCGGCGTTGCGGGACTCGAAATTAACGGCGCTCCATTTTTTCTTGGCCAACCTGAGAATAATGGATGGGAAGCTCCTACGAAACTTGGAATCACTTCAACAAGAGTTGAAGTTTTTTGCGATGATCCTGATTCATTCATCAAGCGTGCCGTTGAAGCTGGCGCTAACGGAAGCATTGATAAAATAAGAAATCACCAAGCACCTTGGGGAATTCATCGTCAGGGTGGATTCATCGATCCTTTCGGTCATATTTGGTTAGTTGGAGATAGATCGCCTTTGCGAGAGTTTCGAGGTTGAAAGGGTTGATAGGGTTGATAAGGTTGACAGGTTGACAAGCTTGAGTTGTCTAATGATCAGATTAATCAGTCAAATCGTTTAAAATCCTGGTTTAGACAATTTCTCTCTTATGCAACTTGACTCTTGACAATTCCTTACCGATGTCCTGAATTGCCTTTTCTATCGATTTTACGCGTTCAGCAGATGGGAATTTAATGCCTGCACTATACTGTCTCATCATCAACGGGCTTATATCGGCTCGTTTTGCAATGTTGGAAATATTCAAATAAGAATATTGCTCAAAAAATGAGGTTAGATCATAACTAATTTCATATGTGTCAACCTCAATCTTTTCAATATCGTACACAGCCTTTTGGATTTTCTTTTTCAATTTTTCTAAAGATGGCGCTGATTCAATAATCAGATTATTATTGATATCAACTCTTCCCCAATAATCACCATCCGTCATTTCGATGATGAGAAGATGTTTTCCAATTTTCCTCTTTTTCATATACAATCGGTTTCTAATTGTAACCAACTACTTCAACCCCGCTTTCTTTAAAATAGAATTTAATGTCCCCATAGGAATATCCTTACCCTTATGAAAAGGTATTGACAGTGTCTCTTTCTTATTTGGATGTTTGAAAATTTTGTGACTGCCTGATTGTCTTACCTCTATCCAGCCAGAATTCTTTATAAGTTTGATTAGTTCCTGAACTTTCATTTCTCTCTAGTCGTTATTAAGAAATGTTCGATAGAGAGTTTTTGCAATCAATAAGCGTCAATCATAAAGGTAACAAAAATGTTACCATGCTCCAACTAATCTTTAAAAAAGTTTCTGAAGTTTATGACGTGCAGGGGACGAGGGTGAAATCCTGGTTTTAACGACCCATGCAGAATCCCCCACGGAGTTCTTTATGAGGGTTGGAATGACGATTGGAGGATACCCTGCTGGGTTTACTATACAGGTTCAGCCGAAATATTCGTATCAACTTTACCAACCCAATCAACTAATCAACTAATCAACCAGTCAACCAATCAACCCTGCTTCCGTACCGTAAACACTCTCGATAAATTAAACCCAAACCTTACTTCACCTTCACCCCATTTACCTGTTGTTTCTGTAATAAATGCTCTTTCATTCATACCAGCAGTGTTTGAGAAATGAAGTTGAAACACGTGGCCACCGGTTTCAATGTCGATGCCGACTGAAAGAGGATTTTCGAATATGTCCTTTGGAAATCCATTCAGGTTGAGAAAATAATCGCAAACGAAAGCAATGCGTTTACTTATTTTGAATCGGCCTCCCATTCCCAATGAATAGATTTGATTTTCATCATCGGTAGCAACAAAATTGCGATGAAGGAAGGTGGGCGTAACCTGCAAGGTTAATCGACTATTGAACTTCCTGCCAATTATCGCCTGATAGTAGTATGCTGCTCTTGACTTCAGTTCTATCTTGAAGGAGTCCGGACTCTTTAGCGTATTTAACGTTGCACCGGCAACGAGAACAATACTCAATGGACAGGAATAATTTCCTTTTGACTGTTGCATAACTCGATATTTCACAAAACCATCGAGTTCTTTCTTTAATGTGCTTCTTCCAATTCCCACTGTCAGGTGTTTGCTTATTCCATAGTCGAATCCCATCCGCATGCTGGCCTGATCTAATCCGAACATATCATAGATTCCCTGGTTTACTTCGCCGAAGCGATGCAGGATGCGGAAGTCGAGCACACCTGCTCCGATCATTTCCATTGAATGCCCATTGATCACGCGGGATGACTTGAATGCGTTGGTGATATACTCTTTTTGCGGAGTGCTGTCAATGCCTTTCAAAAGATCCATCTCCTGCGCTGAAAGATTTGTGATACTTACAAGAGCCAAAATAGCGGCTAGAAAATTTTTCATTGTATAAGGTTTGATTTTATTGCACGATCTAGTTCTTCATTAATTCAAAACCTGCTGCTACATTGATCTTGATTTCTTTCGCAATCTTTTCGCGAACGAGGTCCGGGATCGAGATTTTGAAGTCGGGTGGAAGCAGCTTGAATTCTGTAGTAGCTGAAATATTTCCCTGATTTATATTGAATGTAATGGGGGCCGTAACATCCCTGGTTTCTCCATGCAGGGTCAGCTTGCCGGAAACTGTAGTATTGTATTTGCCGCTTTTTGTAAAATCAATGTTGGAAATATCATTGATCTTTCCTTTGAATACGGCTTTGGGATACTTATCGCTTTCAATATAATTCTCATTGAAATGTTCCTGCATCAGGGCTTTTTCAAACTCAAATCCCCTCATGAGTGTACTTATTTCAATTTGTCCCGTTGATCTATCAAATACACTCACAGCATTTTTATTGATGGCTTCTATGTTTTCAAGCGGAGTACTGGAGTAAAAGGAGATCTTTCCGCTCCTTGTAAAATATCTCTCCTGTGAAAATGAGGTAAGGACAATAAGCGACAGAAATAAGCTGATGGCTATCTTTTTCATAATTGTTATTGATAAGGTTATGAATCTTCGGTTCTTATTCAATTACACATCTTACTAAAACCACATCGAGGAGAATCCCTGTACAAATACCTTTTATTTTTACTTCCTGCGTCGGTACAAGCTCTTTCACCTTTACATTTTCGGTGGTTTGAAATTCGCAGATGACTCCGTTCATTGAAATTCCATCACCAAGGATGACTTTTTTTGAGTCTCCTGTATCTTCGATTTTTATTACTCGCCCTTTTACGGAGATCACTTTACCGTTATACTCTTTGTTTGCCTGGCCTTCGTCTGTTTCGTAATGCTTAAGCAATGCAAGGGCATCTATCTGGATTGATGCTTTCAGATCTGCCGTATCAGCATTTGTCCGGTTGTATTCTTTTAGTGCGTAGATCAATACAGGAGCAAGCAAGACAGCAATGATGAGAATGAATTTCCACTTCTTCATAATTCTTCGGTTTAATTATTCGGAGCTCCGCCATTTACCCAGCAATTGATCTGCTGCAATTGCAATGCGGTTAATGAATTGTTTAGTGGCATGCGCCCGTTGTTGACTGCAGTCTTAATGCTATTTGCGGCATTCTTGATCTGGTTGAAGCTAGTTAGTTCACCAGGACCATTAAAACTTCCGCTGCCATGACAACCGCTGGAGGTTGCGCATTTGGTTTGAATGATAGGAGATATGTCGGTATCGAATTTTGAACTGACCTGATTGCAGTCCGTTTGATTTGGTTGACCAGGTGTTCCGGGAATATCACCGGATTCTTTAACACACCCGATTGCAAATACATTAACTAAAATGAATAATGCGGCGATAATGATTTTCATTGTGATAATCTTTATGCCGCAAAGTTGTATTGAGGGAAGAATTATGCCTATCCCTAAAGATCGGGGATGAGTCACCGAATGTGGGGGAGAAATGAACGGAAGATACAGAAGAACAGAAGAACAGAGGAACAGATGAACAGCGGAACAGAAGAACAGTAGAACAGAGGAACAGTAGAACAGAGGAACAGCAGATCAGAAGAACAGTAGAATAGAGGAACAGAGGAAATCAGGTGTAGAAGATGATCTAGTTTATCTTCTCTATCCTGATGTTACCTTCTACTATTCTACTGATCTGCTGTTCTGCTGTTCTGCTGTTCTCTGTTCTGCTGTTCATCTGTTCTTCCGTTCTTCCGATCATTGGTCTTACCAACTCGTCAGTTACCCAGTAAAACAATAAGAGCATCCTTTCTCCTGCGCTCTATTAACTGCCCATATACCTGACGGAACGATTTGTACTCCGGGAAGGATTCCACTTGTCCATTCTTTCCTCACTACTTCTGGATCTAATCCCATTTTGTCCGCTGCAACTGCGCTATATACTCTAATGGCCATATCACAAACGCAGAACATAACACCGCTATCCTGCAATTCATTTAAACCAATTGGAACGGGACCAAGACCAGGAACTTTGAAATCGCCCTGAGCCGGTTTCCAGAAAGGATTGCGGTTTGTATGTTTGTTTGTTCTCGGATCAACTACTTTGAATATTTCCTGCATATTGTATTTCTCCCACAAACGGTGATCCATCGCATAAGGAATTCCGTTATGACGAAGCACAACAACTGCGCTGAGATCTTTGGCCGCTGTGCCGGTAGCCTCATTTGTTGCGAGGAAGATCCTTGGCCATGCAAAAGGAAAAATTCCATTTGGTTCTGGTACATCGAATACAATGCGATGCTTGCCCTGGATCTTTTTAAACCAGTCTTCAGACTGATCTCCGGATTCTCCCATGAAATTATTTTCGGCATGTCCTTTAAAAGGAGTGACTAGAGAGGCAAGTCCAAATGCAGCCACACCGGATGCAAATTTTCCAAGAAATTTTCTTCGAGGATTGTCGATGGTGTTTAACTCATTACTTTTCATAAAAAAGTTTTAAATGTAGAAGGATAACCACCGGGCTTTGGAGAATACCTGTAAGTGTGGACAGTATTCAATTTTCTCGAACCGGAGGTTTTTTACCCAACGAATCTATAGACATTAAAGGCCCGAAATGGGTAGCAACTTACCATCGGGAATGGTCTTCTTCCGATCGGTGGAATATTCAAGATTTACGGAAATTTCAATGTTCATTCGTTGATTTGGTAGGCGGTATAAAATATTAATTCATTCAATCCGATTGCGAGAATGTAGGCAAAGAAGGAGTGGAATGTATGGAGGAGAGGCGTTGAAGCTGCGCCGGGCGTCCCCGCCCGGTGTCTTGCACTAGAGGAATGCTTGCAAATTCTTTTGATGCATCAGCATTATACCTTTCGATCAACATGATTTACGGAGACGCCGGGCGGGGACGCCCGGCGCAGCGTTGATTAGTTGAATGGTTATCAATCCCACCCTCATCTCCTTCGTGTTTTTCGTGTCCTCCGTGGCCGCCTTTCTTATTGAGAACTTTTTACTTTATTTCCGCTGTCGCTATCTCAACAATTTTTGAAGAACATCTTTCAATATCTTCCTTCGTCGTCATCCATGATGACACGCTTATCCGCATCGCAGTTCGCCCTTTCCAAACAGTTCCTCCACACCAGCAGGTGCCATCTTCCTGAATTCTTTTAATTATACGATTTGTGGTATCTGAATCTGCAAAGGAAACCAGTGCCTGGTTGAGCGTTACTTCATTCAGTATTTCAAATCCCGCTTTCTCAAGATTCGATGCAAACAGTTTCGCATGACTGCAGCATCGATCAATCAAATCAATAACTCCCGATCTTCCGAGGGAGCAAATCGCTGCCCAGGCCTCAATGCCTCTTGGCCGTCGGGACATTTCCGGTGTAAAGAAATAAGGATCGGGTTCCGATGATTCGCGGTAAATAAGCAGCGCTGACCGAAAGCGCATTCTGCAGTATTTCGGGATGCTTACAAATCACGAGACCACTATCATAAGGAACATTCAACCATTTGTGCAAATCAATCGCCCAGGAATCTGCCAATTCATATCCTTCAGCCATATGCGCTTTATCAGGAGATACTCTTGCCCATAGTCCAAATGCCCCATCAATATGCACCCAGGCGCCTTTTTCTTTTGCGGCAAGACAGATTTTCTTCACTGGATCGAGGGCGCCTGTATTAACATTTCCGGCTTGCAAACAAACAAGGGTTGATGAATCGAGTTCAGGAAAATTATCTGGTATGATTCTTCCCTGGTCATCTGTAGGAACTTTTATCAAATTATCCAATCCAAAACCTGCAAGCAATAATGCTCTTTGCATACTTGCGTGTACTTCCTGTCCAACTATTACACGAATTGGCGGCGCATTCTGCATGCCTTTTGATTTTAAGTCATAGCCCAATTGCTTACATATCTTATATCTCGCGGCAACCACGCTGGTAAAGTTTGCCATTGTTGTTCCGGTAACAAATCCGGCTACAGATTCCGTTGGTAATCCAAGAAGATCAATTAACCAACTACCCGCGACCTTTTCAATTTGTGCAGCAACCGGTGAAGAAATTCTAAAGCAGGCATTCTGATCCCAGGTTGATACCATCCAGTTTGCAGCCAACGACGCAGGTAGCGATCCACCGAATACAAACCCAAAATAACGTCCTCCATTGCTCAAAACTGTATTAATTGAACCAATCGAATTCAATTGTTCAATAATCTTTTCACCTGCTATGCCTGAATCAGGTAATGGAATGTCAAACTGCTTTAGTTTTTCTAATGATTTATCGGAAGGAAAAACACGTCGATCGGGCAACTCATTCAGATAATTCAGCGCATGATCAGTAACGGAATTCAGTATCGAATATTTATCCAGTAGTGATGAATTCCGCGTAGGGTTCGTTTTGCTTTTCACGAAATGAAGTTTGTGATTCTTAATTTGAAATCATCTTACAAAAGTATAAACAATAGGCAATAGACAATAGGCAATAGACAATAGGCAATAGACAATAGGCAATAGGCAATAGACAATGGCAATAGGAAAGGGGCAAAAAAGCAAAAGGGCAATAGGCAATTACCCTTGCTAATTGCCTATTGCCTATTGTCTATTGCCTATTAATCGCCTTGGTATCAGTAAATATTACTCGCCACTTTCTTACCCAGCAATACTCCCTGGTCAATCGCTTGTTGATAGTGAATACCTGCAAATAATCTCGATTGCCCGGCTTCGTCGGCAATTGCCAAAAATGAAGAATAAGTTCTCGGTGCAAATCCTAAATAATCATAAGTGTGATCAGAAATAGTTCCAATATTTCCAAACAGTTTCTGCAACACGGCTCCGGCCGCACCTGAAAGTGCCGAATGTGCCGATGGATATTCCGGATGTGCGGGAGTTCCAAGAAATGAATTCCATTCTGTATGTCCCATTACTTCCTTGATATAAGTAACTGGTCTTACCAGGTTGTACTGATACTTTGCCTTGAAACAAGATATCAAAGCATCATTGACTCCAATGCCTGTTAAGGCATATGCCAATGCGGCTTTGTCGAGTTTCGCATTGGTTTTGTCTACCGCCAATTGAACTATACTCAACCAATGTCCCGGTGATGAAACACCTGGTACATCTCTCCAAAAGGTAGCCATCGCCTTTTGATCATCAGTAAGAGTTAAAGAAGCATCATAAACTTTTTTAACCATTAGGAAAAAGGGTGAGTTAGAATCTGTTGAATATGCTGGCGGTGCTATGGGAAGTGTATTAGAAGTACTTCCACTTACAATCGAACGGTTATTCCCCCAATACGGAGTTGCAGGCGCGGCAAATGCAGGTGGTGTTGGTTTCCATAAACCAGCTCCTGTAGGAACAGTATAGGGTGCATTTGCATTTTTGTATCCATCTGTTTCAGCCCAACTGTAAACCGCAGCAGCAACCGCTTTACCAAACTCATTTGACTTATTAATCTTTGGTTGAGGTTGTGTTGTAAGAAAACTTTCATTTAAGGCCGTTTCCAGGGAATCGATTGCTGCTTTGTCAATTGCACTTGCATTGGGAAAGAAAGATCTATTGATCGCGGCCAAAGCTGCGTTTGCATTGGCTGGATAATAATAACTACCGAAACCAGTTGATGCCGGTAATCCTGTCAATCCATTCCATTTGCTTCTCCAGTATTGACTATTGTGAATACCCGGTGCGATTGATTCCAATGCGGCTACACCGGAATAAGCAAAATGACGAGAGAAACCATGGTTTGGAACCCCGGTCGTGTTCTTGATCAATCTGATCTGCATGGTGATCCATTTGTCAATTACTTCTGAGGATTGATTTGATGGACGTTGATCGTGGTTTGGTCCATCCTCTTTTTTACACTGCGTAAATAATACTACGATCATGATAATTCCGATGACTCTGGTCAACGGACTTGCTGTTCTGGTTAATGATGTGATCATTTGGAAAGGTTTTATGGTTTGAAAATAAATGACTGATGAAGCAATAGGCAATGGGCAATTGGCAATAGGCAATTGACAATTATGAATTGCAAGGCGTTTAGGATTGACACATTACTACTTGCTTCTTGCCTTTTGTCTCTTTCTATTTGCCTATTGCCAATTGCCTATTGCCTATTGCTCATTGCTGATTAATTAACAAGAGCTCCGGCAGGAATTTTACGCGTTTGAGTCGTTTGCTCAAAATCGTAAAACTTGGTGCCTTTGAGATTCAGGTCCCCGATATTGGAGATGGCAAATTCGCAGGCACCATTGATGACCACATCAAGCTTCGGTATCCGTAATGATTCGAATGAGCGGACATTAGCGGCACTGTTTATCCGGATATTCCTCAATTGGTTCGCCGATACATAAACAATTCCTTTTTCCTTGTAATTCCTGTCCTTTAAGTAGCCGATAACCAGTGTGTCACCGGTTTTTCTAAGTGTAACATTCTTGTAGAAAGAAGCTTTACCAGAAAGCTGAGCAACCGCATTGTCATTTTTTACCAGCACTACAGTTACATCGGCATCAATGATCAATGTGGTAAGTTGACTTCCTTTTGAATTTCCTTTACCCGGTTCTCCGTTATTATTTCCAGAGGCAAAGCTGAAAATGGTAAGCAGGGTAAGCACTGAAGAGAAAATGATCCTTTTTTTCATTTTAGATAAATGTTTAATGGTGAATGGTGAATGGTCAATAGTCAATAGGCAATAAGCAATCGACAATAACCAATAATTAATATTTAATAATCAATAATTCTGTAAGCAAAGGGTTTCCTGCATCTCTAAGAGATGTGATTTTTATTCCCATGTAATTCGTCTTACTTAAGCTGGAATCTTAATCGAACTTTCGTTTAGGAAAGCTGAGCGCTGCTCGGAAAGTTTTTTGCGAATGTCTGGTCCTTTTCTGCGCGCAATGCTGATCTCTTCATGATTATAGAGCAGTACTCTCAAATGATAGAGATTGTAAGATTGTATCCAGGCAGTATTCACAAGATGTGAACGGTGGATCCTTGTAAATCCTTTTCCTTCCAACAAACCTTCCATATATTTCAACACCTTGCTTACGAGGATTTGTTTTCCATCAGTCAATAGTATCCGACTATAACTGCTCAGGGCTTCGATTCGGATAATTGAATTGATATCAATTACTGAAACACCCTTTGT
Organism: uncultured Chitinophagaceae bacterium; assembly: GCA_963728145.1. Taxonomy (GTDB): domain Bacteria; phylum Bacteroidota; class Bacteroidia; order Chitinophagales; family Chitinophagaceae; genus CAVSJA01. The sequence goes on from CAVSJA010000006.1 coordinate 65,550, forward strand.
GTCAGATATCATTATTGTGTTTTTGTCTGGATACATAAAAAATCATTTTAATTGTTAATCAAATTAGTTGGGGCATTTATTTGTATTATTGATTTATTTTACTGAACCTATAGATTGCTGTATAGTGTACATCAGCGGTTGCCCCTAAAAAGCCTGGAGGAGCAGATGGCGCTTTTCCACCCTTTGTTACGATGCGTTGGATATAATCTACTTCTGCAAATACACCCGTTGCTGTCTTACTATCTTTTGTCTTCAGTAACAACCAATCAATATTGGTATTTCCATCGGGGCTCTGCGAAGTTTGAGGAGGAGCAAAATGCTGCGCATAAAGGGAATCATTTGCTGATAATTGCCAGGTTGGTCCTGCTGTATGCGTTCCAACTTTGTTGTTATTTATGTCATACAGATCGGCTTGTGGTGCAACAAATGCCCATTCCAAAACCACCGGATCACTTCCGGCTTTTGCTACAGCTTTGTACTTTTGAACCCCTACAGCAAACAATGTCAATAACCGTGTGTTCCCTTTTGGCGCATTTAAAGGCAATTTGACTGCATCTGGGGTAACTACTGTTTCGCTTTTTGCGATCTGGTAAGCAGGTAAATCGATGTTTACCTGATCATCTTTTTCGCATGCTGCCATTCCCATTACCAGGGAAGCTGCAAGGAGCAGATTTTTAGGTTGAAATTTTTTCATGATAAGGTTTATTTGATGTTTGGTTAATTAGTGTTGATTACAAATGCGGCCGCAAATTAGAGTAACTATCAACTGAAAATTTTTATGTTCTTCCAAACGGCCATTTATTTCTTCCTATCGGAGCAAATAAAATTATCAGTGATTGTTTTGTTGCGAATGAATGTTTAAACCGGAAATCTATTTTGGTTCCTTCTAAGAATTCATTCACTTTTAATTTAATCTCATTGCTCTCAGCTTTCAAGGGCAGGCTCACTTGTTGTTTATGTTTTAATACTTTGAAACTTTGTTTTTCCGAAAGGCTATTTAACCCATATCGATTGAACATATCATAGTTCTCATTGAATCCAATGGAAATAAAAGCACATTGTGAGTGAAGATTTATTGCCTCAATAGCACCGACGATCGAATTGATCCCCTCGAAGCCCGGAGCATTAATGCACTGCGAATGGATTAATTGAAGTTTTAATACAAATAAGAAAATGAAGAATGCTTTCTTCATAAATGATAAGGTTTCTTGAACGTGATTTCGAAAAAATGCGAGAACGAAAATAGGGTTGCTAGAGACCCTTATTTTTGAGTTCTTCCTATCGGCGGGGTTTGGTTGATTACTGGAAAACACCTAAAAAATATATTTCGCCTTCAACTTTTCCCATCAGTAGCCGGTTGAATCCCAAAGCAGGGGCCGGGTTTCCCAACGGGGCGGGGTCTTCACGAGGAGTTTTGGAGTGAGAATTTCCCTGAAACATGTTATAACTTTAATTAACGAAAATTAACATCGGGCGATGAATAGGCAACGATTAGTAGGACTGCTCTTATTGTTATTTCCGGCATTTAATATGACCGGACAGGAATTGTCTCCCACGAACTTTCGATTGTATACTACAGAAGACGGGTTACCACATAATAGTGTTAATGTAGTTACGCAGGATAAGACTGGCTATATATGGATGGCCACCTCATCCGGTCTTGTTAGATATAATGGAAGCCGCTTCGAACAGTACCATAGCAGTAATGATAGCCTTGCACTTTCTTCAGAAGAATTAACTGGAATGGTTTGGATCAATAAAGATGAATTGGCTGTTAATACGGTTGGAGTACATATTATAAATACGCGTACAGGGCAGACACGGAATTTATTTATCCCTTATCACGATAAAAAGTATCAGTTTAAATTCAACATGGTTGAAAGGATAAAGGGAGATGAAGAGGGAAATATTTTTGTGATGACTCGTTCGGGCTTCTATCATTTTGATAAGAATTATCAGCTCGCTTATCGTTTTGATTATTATCCGGAGGAACAGGTAAAAACAGAACATTTTTTCTTTGGAAGAGAGGTTTTTGAATTGGATAGCCGAAAATTATTGATAGTTTCGATTGGAGGATTATTTATTTACGACAAAGAGAAAAAAGAAATAAAGAAGTATAGACCTGAGGACTATCCGATACTTTCTGATTATGCCGATTATGGGGATTATAGGAATAGATATTATACGTTTTTTCAAAGGAAACGTGGAGAACTTGTTGTGTTCACCTATCTCTCAGACACGGTTGCTTATATTAATACTGTCGAAAACAGGAAGGTAATTTCTAAACTTCCTTTTCTGCCTCCCAAGCTCGAGTTTCACTATCGCACCAGGCTGATGCCAATCAACGATACAATGTTTTATGTGATAGGCCAGTTATCGGGTTTCTTCAAAGTGAGGTTTTACCCGGAAACTGGGAAGTTGAAAATGTACCCGGAGAAATATTTTAATACTTACCAGTGTAATTCGATCATTAAGGACAAAGACAATAATATCTGGATAGCAACATCCAAAGGCCTGTTCCGGGAGGATCCCGCGAAATCGCAGGTGCAGGTAGTTCATGTTCCAGAAACTATACTGGATTCATTTGCCAATCTTAAGATCGACGATATTTACGTGAACTCAACCGATATCTATGTAGGTGCCAGGGGAACAGCGGGGTTGCTCATTTTTGATAAAAAAACGACCCGTTTCAAGAAACAAGTCAGATTTAATAAATACTATAGTACGGGAAATTTCAGGGGTAATCACATTGATGCTATTCTCCCGGTTGATAACAATACCCTGATGTTAGGAACGGATTGGCCCTTACTGAAATTCGATATCCGGACCAACCAGGAAAAGCAATTGTGGCCGCCGAAATGGGAAGATGGTGACTGGACGAATGACTTATTTAGAGACAGTAAAGGAAATATTTGGATTGCTGCATACAATACTTATCGCTATAATCCTACCACCAATGTCTATACGATAATTAAAATTCCCGAACGTTTATTAGTGGTTCCTTTTGGAATTGACGAGGACCGCGATGGGAATATTTGGATGGGGGGCCATGGATTGGCGAGGTTTAATACCAAAGCGGACAGTTTTGATCTCTTGCTGGATTCATTTCCCTACATAAAGATGATGGACAAGCAGGTTAACTCTATGGTGATCGATCCGCATAACACCATTTGGTTCAATAGTTATAATAATGGATTGATAGGGTACGATATAAATAAAAAAACTTATCGACACTTCACAAGACAGGATGGATTGCCCGACGACAATATTGCGTCGATGATTGTTGTCGGAAATAAATTGTGGATGGCCTGTTTAAATGGAGTAGCCTGCATGGACCTCCGCAGTGAAGCGATCGTGAGTTTTGGAAAGGATGATGGATTTCCTATAATGCCTGTGATGGCCGGAGCCAGATTTTTATATGACAGTGCTTACCAACAACTCTATATTGGCTATTCCTATGCATTTGTTCGATTCAACCCTTTTGATGTTCTTAGAAGAAAGTCGGCGCCTGTAGTCTTTATTGAAAGCGTTACGCGAAACAATAATAGGAATCTTGCATTGGATGGAAATCGTATTACCACTTCATGGGGAAATACGGATATGGTGATCAGGATTGGAAGCGTAAATTATTATGATGGGGCCAGTCAGAGTTTTGCGTATCGGATCGTAAAGGACAATGAAACACCCTGGCAACAACTCGGATCTCAACCATCTTTCAATATTTCCGGACTCGCACCAGGGGATCACCGCGTGCAAGTAAAAGTTTTCTCAAACAACAATCGTTGGTCGCCTCAAATAAAAGAGTTCAATCTTTCCGTATTGCCTCCTTTTTGGATGAAAGAATGGTTTATTGCATTTATGATCCTGGTGGTCATGATCCTGATCTATTTGTTGGTAAAATGGAGAACAGGAGTTGCAAGAAGAAAGGAAATGGAAAAAACGCATCTTGAAAAACTAAAGGCTGATGATTATAAGAGTCAATTCGAACTGGAACAGATCAGTCACTATTTTTCATCTTCGCTTGCAGATAAGAAAACGGAAGACGAAGTGCTTTGGGATGTTACGACTAACCTTATTGGAAGAATGAACTATGAAGATTGCGTAATCTATCTCTGGAATGAGGACAAAACAAAGATGATCCAGATGGCTGCTTACGGTCCAAAAGGCAAGCCTGAAATAATTAACGAGCAGGTATTTGAAGTTTTACCCGGCCAGGGAGTAGTTGGCTATGTGATTGAACATAAAAAGCCTGTCCTTATAAGAGATACCCGAATAGATAGCCGTTATCGCGTAGACGATCAATTCCGGTTAAGTGAAGTTTGTGTGCCTATTATTCATAATGATGAGTTATTGGGTATAATGGATTTGGAACATCATTCACCAAATTATTTTGCAGAACGCGATATAAAGGTCCTCACTACTATTGCAACTCTTATCGCAAATAAGCTGAAGCAAATTGAATCTGAAAAATCATTGGAAGTAAAGCACCAGGAACTCGTAAGTATAAATGAAGAATTGGCGGAAGCGCAGTTAGCAGCCTTGCAGGCACAAATGAACCCGCATTTTGTATTCAATGCCTTGAACAGTATTAAGAGAATGATCCTTGATGGAGATAATGAAAAAGCGTCCCGATACCTGAGCAAATTTGCATTGATGATCCGTATGACATTGAATCATTCCAAGGAATTGTTTGTTACATTGGACGAGAATATTGATTACCTGAAGGCTTATTTGGAAATGGAACAATTGCGTTTTGATGAGTCGTTTACTTATTCCATTTTCACCGATGAGAATATTGATACAATGGATATAGCCATTCCTTCACTAATGATACAGCCTATTGTTGAAAATGCGATTTGGCATGGATTGTTGAATTCAGCGGAGGATAAGAAATTGAAGATTGGATTCACCCAATGCCGGAATAAGATAACCTGTACAGTTGAGGATAATGGTATTGGTTATCACCGGTCACAGAAGCTGAAGGAGCTAAACAAATCGCCTCATCAATCTGTTGGTCTGGAAAACCTGAAAAGGCGTATTAAAATCCTGAATGAAAAATTCGATACGGATTGTACGCTTGAGATTACCGATTTGAATGAAAACGGAAGCAATGGTCACGGAACTAAGGTTGTATTGAAGTTTAATGTTATTAATGCATAAATCTTATATATGAAGGCGATTCTGATCGACGACGAACCCGATGGCATCCGGGCATTGAAAAAAATGCTGGAAGTTCATTGCCCGCAAATAACTATCGATGCCACCTGTTCCAGCGCACAACAGGCCAAAGAGAAGATAACGGAGTTGCATCCGGACGTAATCTTTCTCGACATTCAGATGCCTGGCAAAAGTGGACTGGAGCTATTGACCGAATTGCCTTCCCGCAATTTCGAAGTGATATTCGTTACTGCCCATAATGAATACATGCTGCAGGCATTGCAATACAGTGCGGCCGATTATTTATTGAAGCCTGTCGATGAAGATCGCTTGATGGAAGCCGTTGAACGGGTAGAAAAGAGATTGCAATCTGGTAAGAAGGAAGAACGCAATGAAGCTTTATTGCATAATCTCAGTAAGGCAGGCAATCCATCCGAAATGCGTTTATGTCTTCCGACGCTTAAAGGTTTTATCGTTCTCAAACTCGATGAGATCATTTATTGCGAAGCGGAACGCAGCTACACCATATTTCATTTAGAAGGAAAGAAGGTCGTCACCGTTTCCCGCCCATTGATCGAATACGAGCATTTGCTTGAGGATACATCCTTCCTTCGCATTCATAAATCCTTCCTTATTAATATGCAACATGTGAAGGAGTATCAGAAGGGTGAAGGGGGATTGGTGATATTGAGTGACGGGACGGAGATTGAGGTTAGTAGAAGAAAGAAAGATATGTTTTTGGAGAAGGTGAAGGAAGTATTTAAGTATTAATAGGTTCTCGCAGAGTCTCCCGCCTCGGGAACTTACAACGAACGGTTCCCGCAGAGTCTCCCCCAGCACGCACTCCAAATTGAATGCAACTTACGGGGGCACTCTGCGATTTCGCGATTAGCGAGAAGTTGTAGGCAGCATATGCATTGGGACAATTTGCAAATAGGTTCAAAAATTGCAAGGTTCCTGTATTATTGGATTCATACCCATCAGCCCTGCGGGCATCGCAGAGTCCCCGCATAAGATTCCTATCAGTGTCAAGTCGCCGAAGCGGGAGACTCTGCGAGAACCTTTTTGATTGCTATTTTTGCTCCAATCAAAATCAAACTCATGATCAGGTTGAAGTTCTACGGTCTTGTGATTCTATCGTTTTTAATGTCATTATCTTCCATATCTCAACCATTGATTGTTGGGACTTTCAATATCCGCTACGATAATCCCCGTGATTCCGGAAATCTCTGGAAGGATCGCGCACCTGTAGTTGCTTCACTTATTCGTTTTCATGAATTTGATATTGTCGGTACACAGGAAGGATTGAAGCATCAGTTGGATGATATTAAAAACGCATTGCCTGAATATTCATATTATGGCAAGGGAAGAGATGATGGACAATCGAAAGGCGAACATTCTGTGATATTCTATAGAAAAGATAAATTTTCGGTTATTGACAGCGGTGATTTCTGGCTTTCTCAAACACCTGAAAAGCCAGGTCCAGGTTGGGATGCAAGATTGAACCGGATCTGTTCATGGATTAAACTAAGGACAAAGCAAGGGAGAAAAACATTTTATGTTTTCAATGTACACTATGATCACCAGGGCGTGCAGGCAAGAGTTGAAAGCAGTAAGCTAACGTTGGAGAAGATTCAGAAGATTGCAGGCAAACAACCAGTGATCTTCACTGGTGATTTTAATGGGAACCATCAAAGCGAATGGTATTTGTATCTGAAGAAAAGCCAGGTACTCAAGGATGCATTAGATCTCGCCCCACATCCTTACATCAATAATGGCAGCTTTAATTCTTTCGGTGCAAACAATGCTACTAAGGATATAATCGACCATATTTTTATCAGTTCTCATTTTTCAGTAAGAAAATATGGTATTCTAACAGATACCTATCATGGAAAATTTCCTTCAGATCATTTTCCTGTATTGGCAACTGTGGAATTAAAATAGTAAGCACTTTTGGTAAGCGCAATATAGGTTACATCGTTAACGAAGATTTGGGAGCTGTCGCTTGCAGGATCTAACTTCCGTGTGTTAGCTTTCCGTGGCCAAAACATATGTCATGGGAGAAAAATACAACTACTATTGGTTATTAGTTTTACTTCCGGTAATTGCGTGCAATTCCTCATCATCCAAAGAAATGGTTTATGAAGCGGGAATGCAAACTATTCATGTTACTGATCGCTCGAGGGTTTACAAGGCTGGTACCGAAACCACCGATAATTTGCATTATCGTCCAATAGATATTGATATCTGGTATCCTGCTCAGCAGGTTCATGCAGATTCAATCATCTCGTTTAAATACTTTCTCGATCAATTTCTCAATCGAAGAAACAATTATAAGGATACGCCGGTTATCAGTAACCTTAATGAAAATGCTCAGGCTTTTGCTGAAATGAACACTTGTTCCGACAGCACCCGGTTGTTGAATTTCAAAACCCACAGTTTCATAAATGCAAAACCTGCGGAAGGCAGCTTTCCCCTTATCGTTTATCTATGCAGCTATAGCAGCACCGGTTTTGAAAACTTCACAGTTTTTGAGCAGATGGCAAAACAAGGATATGTAGTTGTATCCATCAATTCGGTTGGTAGATTTCCCGGAGATATGACAATGAAATACGAAGATCTTATCCAGCAAGTTGAAGATGCGGTGTTTTCAATTACGCATCTCAGATCGCTTTCATTTATCAACTTTTCTAAAATTGGGATAATGGGGTATAGTTGGGGCGGGCTTGCTGGAGCCATACTCGCCACGAAGCTGCCAAACTCAGTTGGTTTGGTTTCATGGGATGGCTCGGAGTTTCATCACTATGGACAGGTCAAGGATGAGGATACAGATTTTGATGGGATCATAAACAGTAAGGATTTCAAAAACATGCCACTTAAGATTCCTTATTTGCGACTTGAACAAAACCCTCCTGCTAAGGACCCGAAGAAAGAAGATTCGGTTTACAACTTTAATGAAAACCTTTCAGCCTCTCGCATGACCCTGTCAGTTGACTCTGCTGAACATTTTCACTTTTGTTGTCTGCCCTACACTGTAAAAACTTCCGGAAATTGTCCCGATAATGGGATTTATAATACTGTCACCAAACTCACAATTGCATTTTTCAATGAGCACCTGAAAAGGAAGTTATTCTTTACAAAAATTGTTGAGGGCGAAATGAATAGAACTGTGAGAATGAAGAAAGGCTAGTTGGTGCTTGTTGCCGGAAAATAATTGCCCAGAATTTCCTTTTCGATGGACATCTGTTTAATGATCTCCTGTAGACAGTCATAAATTATTATACAAGCAAACTGGCATAATAATTTTCCTTTCCTTAGAAAAATTATGGGAAGCACAAGAAATCTTAAAGCTCAGCCTGCAATCGAAAAGATCAAGGAACTTTCTGAAGATGCAAAACTTTGTATGTTTTGTACCGAACTCAGCAAACAGCCCTTTAATACCAGACCGATGGCTACGCAAAAAGTAGAGGATGACGGCACCATTTGGTTTTTTAGTCCGGCCGATAGCACCAAGAATGCTGAAATATTAAAAGATAACCATGTTCAATTGATCTATTCCAATCGCTCGTCTTCAGAATTTCTTTCACTCTACGGAAATGCCGAGATTGTTAGAGATACTAAAAAAGCAAAAGAACTTTGGAATATGTTCCTGACAACCTGGTTTCATGAAGGCCCTGATGATCCGAATCTCACTTTAATAAGATTCACTCCCACAGAGGGACACTATTGGGACACGAAAAATAACAAAATGGTCCAATCACTGAAGATTGTGATGGGAGCAATTAAAGGAAAAATGATGGATGATGGGGTAGAAGGGGATATCCGACTTTGAAATAAAGCGGATGTTGGCGGGAAATCATCTTCGATAACAATAACCGCATTTTTTCATCTCGAATCCGTACATGGATATTTTATCAATAATTCAGAGCTAAACTCTTGAGGAAAAGAAGGATATTTGACCAAAGTCAAGCTTGCCATACCTTGACTCGCTGCTATGATCATTCGAGCCTCCTCAAAAGATTTCGACCCAATCATCGATGTTTGGGAAGCGTCTGTTCGTAAGACGCATGATTTCCTGCATGAAGATTATATGCTGGAGATAAAATCCCTATTGCCTTCAATATTCCCTTCAGTCGATCTATATGTAAGCAAAAATGAAGCAGGAAAGATTGTCGGCTTTCTCGGCGTAGCGAATAGAAAAATTGAAATGTTATTTGTACATCCAGATTCCATGGGCAAAGGAATTGGGCGTGCCCTGGCAAAATTTGCGATTGAAAAACTCAATATGCACAAAGTAGATGTGAACGAACAGAACCAACAGGCCGTCGATTTCTATAAACATATTGGATTTGTCACGCTTGGCAGAAGTGATGTTGATGGTTTAGGTAAGCCGTATCCGTTGTTGCATATGGAGTACCGTTTAAGGCAGGGTTGAAGGTTGACAGGGTTGACAGGGTTGACAGGGTTGACAGGGTTGACAGGGTTGACAGGGTTGACAGGGTTGACAGGGTTGACAGGGTTGACAGGGTTGACAAAGTTGATAGGGTTGACAAGTTAGCGAGGTTATCGGATTAGAAAGTTTGAAAGATTGTATTCAATAATATACAGATGATTTAAGCAAATGCAACCTCAATTGAGCTTATCAACTTTGTTAAGCTTGTAAGCCTTGTCAACCTTATTTGGGGGACTCTGCGAGAAAAAAGGAACGTCAAACATTGAAATGACTTGCCGATACTTCAACATTCAACATTCCCTTTATATACCTGCCTGTCCTTCTACTCGTAGGGATTAGGAGCCCTTATTGCTTGGTGGCCACAAAGGTGCCTGATATAGTTGATGGGGTTAGCCTTGTTAGAATTCCACTTTCGATCTTTGTGTTTGTGCTGTTAACTGTTCCCTGGCCCTTCCAGGTATGCGTTGCGCTTTCGGTAAAATAAAAATTTACCACTTGCGATGTAGGCAATTTGTTCCAAAATCCAGGGAACGGAGTAAGACTTCCAAATTTTACCGTAGCTGTCCCATCGTCCTTGAAGTCAAGGATGAAAGACTTGTATTTTACTGTACCAACTATAGCCGAATCTGACCAAATGGTGGATCCTAGATTTACCGGAGGCGGGTCGCTATCCTTCGAACAGGAAAAAATGAAAAGGACCGCCCCAATTGCAGTAAGTACTGCAATCATCCTGAATGATTTCATGGTAAGGTTAATTTGACCTTCACAATTTAGAGCTATTGAAGGCCGAAGGAAATAGCTCATTTAGGGGGGTGGGGGTTGGCGACCCTATAAGGGTCGCAAACCTCTAAAACTCCCAAACCGTCTTATGCACCCCATTGAGTTCAATGTATTCAAGAAACGCGTTATAAAAAGGGTCAGCTCCAATTGTCGCGCTATCCCCAATCACAAACAGTTTTTCCTTAGCCCTTGTGATTGCTACATTCATTCTTCGATAATCTTTTAAAAATCCAATTTCACCTTCATCATTACTTCTTACCAATGAAAGGATAATATTTTCTTTTTCCTGTCCCTGGAAACTATCGACCGTACTGATTCGCATACCTGCGGGTAATACCTCTTTCGCTGCGGTGACCTGCCCTGCATATGGAGAAATGAATGCAGTTTTATTTGCTTCTAAGGATTCAGATTCCATCAGTTTCCTCACAATTTCCAATTCGCCTTCGTTTTCCAGGCTTGTACCATCTCTACCATGTTCTTCAGCGTATCCTGATCCTGCAGTATCAACAAACCAAAGATGAGTTCCGGTATTTTGAAGATGGATTGCGGTTTGTAAAAGATCATTATAGAAGTAATTGCTGCTGAATCCGGCAATTGCCTGGCGCATTCTATATTGGGTATTGAGAAGGTAGATGGCAGGGACCTTTGCAATTGCTACTTCAAGGATGGACCGGTTGAATCCCAGGCGAGCAGCTTCCTCACTCAAAACGGTAGGTGGCAATTGCCAGTGATCGCCGGCAAGAACTATTTTCTCTGCCATTGGAAAAATGGTCCATGCCAATGGTTCGATACACTGACCAGCTTCGTCCACTACCAATGTTTTGAATTTCAAATGGTCAATCCGAGCATCATACAAACCTATCGGCGTTCCAAGGATTACTTCAGCTTCTTCATACAACTTATCTTCATTGTAAGCCCGTAGCTTTTTTATTTCGGTGCGTATATTTTTTACTTCCTTAAACAAAAGATTTCGTTGATCTCTTTCGGCCTTACCAAAGCTTCTCTTGTATTTCATTGCCATTTTGCGGAAGTCTTCGGCCCTTATTCTTAATTGTTTGATCTCTTTTTGTTGCTTGCTATTCGATAATCTTCCCTCGGGTGTGTGCGGAAAGATTTCTTCATCTACCTTACTTGTATTACCCACACGCAATACCTTCGCTCCCTGTTTGATCAATCCTTTTGCGATATTATCAACAGCAGTATTGCTTGGAGCAGATACCAATACTTTTTCATCCATTTGGATCAATTGAACGATGGCTTCAATCAGGGTAGTTGTCTTTCCCGTTCCCGGTGGACCATGAACAATAACGATATCTTCATTATGCGTGATTGCTGCAACTGCCTGTTGCTGGCTTTCGTTCAATTGCTGATTGCGAAATGAAAATGGAACTTTGAAATCATTTGTTTGTTGAGAAGCAATTGTGCCATCTTCATGCAATTCCTGAAAAAATTTAAACAGGGACTTATTTTCTTCAATACTTCTCAATACCGTTTTCATAATCGTTGTGGTACGGGTATCTGGTGCAAGTTTTATTCCCACTCCATTATCTTCAATCCAATCCGGAAAATCAGGAGCAAATAATCTGAATTCACCTTTCAATCCATCCAGGCTCAATAACATTCCTTTCACCGGTTCTTGATCCTGGATAAAACATTCAATTGCCGCCCCATCTCGAAATAAAGTTGATTCTTCAGGAAAGGGTAAGCGAAAACTGATTTCCGGGTATTCTGCATAACCAAATGTTTTCCTCGTGACGATAATTGGATGCAATGCCAATCCCTCCGCTTTCAATACTTTTAGCGGATGACCCTGGTCAAGACTGAATCTTTTTACCTGTTCTTTTTCTTCGAGATCGATACATTTTAATAATGTTTGGATATGCGGGTGCATTTGTAAATTTAAGGTATGTCAGGGCAGGGTTGGCGACCCTCCAAGGGTCGCAAACCCTGCCCTGACTAAATACATTTCTTCACATAAACCTTTTTTATGATCATCGTACACGACATCTTCGTCTGCAAACCCGGTAACGCCTCCAAAATGGCGAAACTCTTCAAAGAAATAATGGTCGACAATAAAGAATTTGTAAATGTCATGACCGATATGACTGGTCAATTCAATCGTGTAATTATGGTAAGCAAATACGAAAATCTTACCGCCTACGAAGAAACTTTCAAAAAGCATATGGAGAATACTGAGGAGATGAAGAAAATGCAGGAGAAGATGAAAGGGTATACTGAGATGTATTTGACGGGATCGAGAGAGATTTATCAGGTATGGTAGTGAATGGTAGTGGTGAATAGTGAATGGTGAATTGTGAATGGGAATTCGGTATTAGGAATTAGGAATAAAGAATCAGGAGTTATTCCTAATTCCTAATTCCTAATTCCTAATTCCCAATTCCCAATCCGTCCGTCAACGTTCAAGTTCATTTCTTTATTGGCTTATAATACTTTAATGCTTGTGGCATATTCGCTTTTATAGCTGCAATTCTGGTTTCATCTGAAGGGTGACCACTTAAGAACTCAGGTGGTTTTTCTCCTCCTGCTGCAGCCATTCTTTGCCAGAAGGGAATGGCTTCCTGGGGATTGTAACCTGCCATTGCTGCGAAGTATAATCCATATTTGTCCGCCTCTGATTCTTCTTTACGGGAAAATGGTAAAATAACTCCAACCGTACTTCCCAATCCATATGCAGTCATAAAGAGATCCTGTGTTTCGGCCGGCTTCTGAGCAATAGCTACCTGTAAAGCAAGACCACCCATTTGTTGCAACAAACCCTGGCTCATTCTCTCACTACCGTGTTGTGCAACCGCATGTGCGATCTCGTGACCTATTACTATTGCTAATGCAGCCTCGTTTTGAGTAATAGGCAGAAGGCCGGTATACACTACCACTTTTCCACCCGGCATGCACCAGGCATTAACTTCTTTATTGTCTATCAGGTTAAATTCCCACTGGTATCCTTCCAATATGGACGGCTGACCGTTGTTATCGTAAAAGGTTTTTATGGCAGCGGCGATACGTGTTCCTACCCGGCGTACCATTTCAGCGTCTTTATTGCTGTTAACATTAACTACTTTATTTGCACTCAAAAACGATTGGTATTCCGTTTTTGCCATGGATTGTAATTCCGACTCCGATACCAGGGCGAGTTGTTTGCGACCAGTTACCAGGTTTTGAACGCAACTGATAAAAAGTGAGGCAAGCAAAAGGAAAGAAAATATTTTTTTCATTTTTTTAATTTTATTAAGTGCTGGCGTTTATACGACATCGTTGGCAAAAAAATAGTTGCCCTTTATGGGCAACTATAGAATTTATAAGGGAAGGAAAATCATATATTAAAATCTATAACCTAATGAAAATCCAAAGCCGGTGTTTTTTGCTACTGTCTTATCATCTGATGCACCCTCGTATTCGGGATTTATCTTAGTAAGGCCCAATTGAGTATTCAGTTGAACGGAAATCTTATTACTGAATTCATATCCGGCAAGCAAATTGGCACCTGCATCCAGCCGCTTCAAATAAGCTACATTATCGGCATCGGTAGTTTTCACTGTATTCTGGAATTTAATATCCTGGGTTTCGTCAAACCCGCTTCCTTCATACCTGATATTGCCACCTACTCCAAAAGCAACATAGGGACCAACGCCCAATAACAGGTGTCCGTTTCCCAATAAGGGTTTGTAAAGAAAATTAAGGGGAATTTCAACATAAGATATTTTTATCCTGCTGCTCACTGGTTGTCCCAGAATAATCTCTTCATTTTTCGCTCCCTTGGTTGTAAAAAGTACACCCGGTTGAAAATAAAAATCAGGTGCTACCGGGATTTCTGCGTTGAATCCAAAATTAAAACCGGTTAAAATATCATTCTTTAATTTATCACCCTCTTCATCCTTGCCGTTAATATTCTGAAAATTTACTCCCGCACGAAAGCCAAAGCTCGTCTTGTTTGAATTAAAAGTTTTTTGTTGTGCCTGTGCAAAAATTGTACATAAAGCCATTCCAATGATTAAGCTGATTCCTCTTTTCATATTATTTTTTTTGGTTAAGACTAATTTTTACTTTCCGATCGTAGGATCCCTTTTTATTTATTGCTGCCGCTTTTTCCTGCCTCGGTCTTCGCTTCGGCCTGCATTTTTTCATTTGCTGAAATAAGGAATTCCACCCTTCGGTTTTGTGCCTGGCCATCTTCTGTATTATTATAGTATTTGGGTGTGGTTTCACCATATCCTACAATTGTAAAGCGTGAAGACGTAATTCCATTTTCTGATAAATACCCGGACACTGATGTCGCACGGCGTTCAGATAAACCCTTGTTGTAACTTTTAGTTCCTTTGTTGTCTGTATGACCTTGCACTTCAATATCGGTATCAGGATATTTTTGCAGGATGGTTACTAATTTGGTAAGGTTTGTTCTTGCATCCATTGAAAGGTTTGACTTGTCGAAACCGAACAGGACCTTATCATTAAATTCAATTACAATCCCTTCACCAACTCTTTCAATTTTTGCATCCGGAAGATTTTTTTTCATTTCTTCTGCCTGCTTATCCATTTGGTGTCCAATAACAGCACCCGCAACTCCGCCTACACCGGCTCCAATGATAGCGCCCATTGCTGTATTGCCGGCTGCATTACCAATAACAGCCCCTGCTGCTGCTCCGCCTGCTGTTCCTATAACTGCGCCTTTTTGAGATTTATTCCATGTCTTGCAGCCAACCAAAAAGATGGTAGCCATCAAAAATCCACCAAGTAAAAATTTCATTGTTTTCATTGTCTTATTTTAATTTTTTATACAAATACTATATGAGGTATTCTTCTTATTAAATCCTGCTATAGTATTGCTGGCTTTGGTTATTTAATCCAGCCTGTAAAGATGATTGGTATTGTGACAATAAGTGTTATACAACTAGAGATATTCGTTATATCATTCACACATTTAACCAGAATTTTCTTCAAATACACGCAGTTGCGTATGCGAAACAATTGGGAACGGGATAATTCCCAAACCGGGTATCTCATTCCCCGGTGCTGATTTGTCTATTTTCAGAGGAGATTAAGAAAATGCAGGAAAAGATGAAGGGATATACTGAAATGTATTTGACGGGATCGAGGGAGATTTATCAAGTGTGGTGAGTCGGTTAGTTGACAAGGTTGATTGGGTTGATGGGGTTGATAAAGTTGACTAAGGATAAGACTCTACGTTCTGTCAACCCTGTCAACCTCATCAACCCTATCAACCTATTTCCCAGCAGGCGTCATCCTCAACAACTCCCCATCCTTATAATCTGTGATCAACCAAATCGAACCATCCGGGGCTTGAATCAAATCACGAACGCGTTTGCCGATTGGTATGCGCTCTTCGGATTGAACTTTTTTAGAGGTACTGTCGAGTTTAAGTTTGACAATCTCTTCTACTGACATTCCGCCGATAAGAATATTGTTCCGCCAATTGCCAAAAAGATTACCGGTATAGAAGATCATTCCGGACGGAGAAATAGCAGGATGCCAATAAAACAAAGGCGTTGTATACTGCGGTTTTGCCGGATGATCGGGTATATCGCTTCCATCATAGTTAGATCCATTACTCACAAGAGGCCAGCCATAGTTCTTTCCAGCTTCGGGTACATTCAATTCATCGCCGTGTGCTGGTCCCATTTCGTTCATCCATAACTGTTTTGAAACAGGATTGATTGCCGCTCCAAGAGGATTACGGTGTCCTATCGACCAGATATCTGCTTTTGTACCGGATTTGTTGACGAATGGATTATCATTTGGAATCGTTCCATCTGGATTGATGCGTACGATCTTTCCAAGATTTCCGGCTGGATTCTGTGCAGGATCGAAATACATTCGATCACCTGATGTAATAAACAACTTTCCATCAGGCGCGAAGACCAGTCTTCCACCAAAATGCCCACGACCGGTCATTTTTGGTTCCTGGCGCCAGATCACTTTTACATCGCGCAAGCTGTTTCCTTCCAAACGTCCACGCGCAACCGCACCGCCTTTTACCACGATATCAGTCGTGTCTGAGAATTGACCAAAACGCGGTTCTTTTGGATTCTTTGCATTCGTAGGTTGCGGTTCCGCTCTTTCAACGAAATAGATATACACCAGGTTATTGCTTGCAAATGCAGGATCAATTTCGACATCCATCAATCCGCCTTGCTCATAGTATTCAACTTTCGGTATGCCGGTAATAGGCTCGGATAATTTTCCGGACGAATAAATCCGCAATCTTCCGGGCTTTTCGGTTACCAATAAACGACCATCAGGAAGAAAACTCATTCCCCATGGTTCACTCAGTTTAGCGAGCTGCTCGAGTTTTACCTCACCTGATTTGAATTTGACGAGTTGAACAGTAGTGTCTTTAGTGGTAATTACAGGAGCCGAACTGGTTTGCGTAAAAGCAGGAGCTGAAATTAAGGGGATTAATGCCAGTGCTATGAATGAACACTTTAACTGAAAGCTTGAACGGTTTACCATGATCGTTGGTTTTTACTGTTATAGAAATGGCTGAAAACTGGGTTGGATTTATTGGTAAACCATCAATCATTCGGCCAGCGATGGAATAGCGTTTTGTGGAAATGTTTGACCAACCTGGGTAGTTGATTGGAACTGGCAATTAGAAAAGGTTATCAAATAATCGAAAAAAGCCCTTGAAATTGTTGCGCACGAACTCGGAATAATTACGAATGGTTAATCTTTCTTCCCATCAACGCTTAAATTTAAAGTCAAATTCTACATATGCGATCTCTTCTTATCATTTTCGCAATAACAATTTACGTTAACTGCTTCGGCTCTGATCTAAGCATTGAGGGTATTGAATGGTCAAGAGATGGCAGAGCTCATTACAAAGTAAAATTCACTATTGCATGGAACAATAGTTGGCGAAATGATAAAAACTTTGATGCAGCATGGATTTTTATTAAGTATGTTGGTACAGATTATCAGACTGCAGCATATAGGCATGCGAAGGTTTTGACATCAGGACATCGCATGCTGAGCAATCTTCAGGCCGGTTCTCCCAATCCTGCTTTTGAAGTTCCGAATGATCGCATCGGATTTTTCATCTACCCATCAAACAACTATCGGGGTAATCTTCGATGGACAATTGAGGTTGCTTTGGATACTGCAATATTAAATGAACAAGGCTTCAATCCAAATTCCCGCCTGATCAGTGTCTACTGTATCGAAATGGTTCACATTCCACAAACAGCTTTCACGATCGGTGAAGCGGATACCGCCGCTGCATGGCGGAACTATTCTTTGTTCCTTTCCGATGAAAAAGGCAAACCTGCGGGTTTATGGAGGATAAATTCAGAATCAGAGCCGATTGCTGTTGGGAGGGAGCAAGGAAAATTATTTTATAATAGCCAGGTTGCGCTCTATCATGGAGATCAAAAAGGAAACATTCCTCCCGAGTTCCCAAAGGGATTCAAGGCATTTTATATAATGAAATATGAAACAACGCAGGGACAGTATTGCAATTTTCTCAATTGTATTTCTGAGGGAGGCACGATAGCAAGAGCAAATTTTTCTGGGAGGGACTATTATACTTTTCGGGGAAGTATACGATTGGAGAACAGGAGATACATAGCCGCATCACCAGGCAGGCCCTGTAATTATTTTAGTTGGGACGATGCTTGTGCGTATGCCGATTGGGCTGGGTTAAGACCAATGACCGAATTGGAATTTGAAAAAGCTTGTCGCGGTCCGCTGCAACCGATACCGCATGAATTTCCATGGAACACGAATAATAAAGACCGGCTGCAGCGGATTGTGAATTTGAGCGATGAATTAGTTTGGATTGGAAGCTTAAAAGAGTCCGAACTCAATGACAATAATCGTGATCAATTTGGCGCATCATATTACTGGGTAATGGATCTTGCTGGTAGTTTATGGGAAAGGTGTGTTACAATTGGTGATTCAACAGGTAGAGCGTTCAAAGGAACGCATGGTGATGGCATGCTTGCCTCTTATGGTTTCGCTTCAAACGCCGATTGGCCAAAAGGGAGCACAGAAACAGCAGGATTTGGTTTTAAAGGCGGCGGTTATTACGAACATACTATGCAATATGGAGGATTCAATCCACATGGACCGATTGGTTACAGAAATTTTGGGTCATGGCCCGGCGGAGCAAGATCGATTGCTTACGGTAGCCGATTCGTTCGCACTCGAGATTGATTATTGATTATTAATTATTGATTATTTATTATTGCTGCCGCTAATCTGCGACAAACTAATAATCAATAATCAATAATTAATAATCAGTAATCAAAAGTCTCCATTTAGCAATTAAACTTCTCTTTGCCAATTGCCAATTGCCTATTGTCTATTGCCTATTCCTTAATTCTTCTCCGCTAATTCCTTCACCTTGCTCAACGCTTGTGGCCAAACCTTTTCGAAAAAATCCTTGTATTCATCGGTAACATCCATATCAATTGCCAATTCCGTTTTACCATTCACAGTTTTGAGCGTGTAATTCTCTAATGCACCAGCCCATTGTCTTGTTTGTGGACTTTCATAATCCTCAACACCATTTTTTACTGCCCCAAGGTGTTTGATCGACATGAACTCATTGGGCTTGTTATCAGCAATGGTTGAAACCATTCCTTCATTTTTTGCATTCAGAAATACGGCCTTGCTTCCTTTTTTCCAGTCTGTTTTCACTTTTGATCCTTCACCAAAAGCTGATGTCCATTTTTCATAAGTTTTGTTGCTCCATAAAACATCCCATACTTTTTCTTTGGGAGCGTTGATAGTTACTTGAAAGTGTTTTCTTTCCATGATATATGTTTTTTTAATGAAGAATGCATTGATTCATCAGTTATTAAAACGCATTCAGGGAATGGGGAAAATCTTTTCCATTATCACGGTGTAGAGTAATTACGGGAGCGAAGATTAACTACAGAAATTGTGCCGCTTGTGGCATAATTTGAAAAGTTAACAGGTTGACAAATTGACAAGGTCACTATATGATTTCCCTGTCAACTTATCAACCTGTTAAGCTATCAACTTGCAACGGTCTTACAATGATTTGAGATACTCTATTAAGTCTCTTTTCTCTTCGTCTGTTAATGAAAGTTTTTTGAAGTTGTTGTAATGATTCACCACATCCATCAAAGTCGCAAATCTTCCATCATGGTAGAAGCCGCCTTTCATATGCGTCCATAGTCCGCGTAGACCTTGAGTGACGTATGTATTATCAGGTGAACGGCTCGATTGAAAATCATCAATACCAATTTCAGCCGCTGTATGAGTATTCCATCCGGGTTCGGTGAATAATGGTGGCACATGACAGGTTGCGCATTTCGCTTTATTATTGAATACCTGCATACCTCTTGCTGCCGCATCTTTATTGTAGATGCTATCAGGAGCTTTTGGAATCGGTATCGCTAATTGATAGAATTGTAGCGCTGCTAATTTCGCTGTGACCATATCCGGATTGTTCCGTTTATTTCCAAATCCTGCTTTTGCTGCAACAGGATATTTTTTTGCATCCATTAATCTCTTGTCGTAGAAATTTCCTTTTCCTGACAATTCGAGATTGGCCACGTACGCATTCCAGTAAGTAACATCACCCCAGCCACCGGTCCAGGTGTGTAGTGTATGACCGGCATGGCCAAACGCTTCGGGGATCAATGTTGCTGCCGGTTTTCCATCAGGTCTGAATGCTTTTCCATCAAGGTTGAGTAATGCGTCGAATTTGCCAGGTCCCCAACTAGCCAGCACTTTCTTTGCGGTTGCTTCGTCAACTCCCAATAAGTCAGTCAATGGTTTTAAGTTTGCAGCCATTGAAATGACGGCGCCAACATTCAAATCACGGTTAGCCCATCCATCGAGACGATGACCGATACCGGGCGCAAATGCATCATCAACTGTTGAATGACAGGAAGCGCAGGTGAGACCAATTGAAACAAGATTTTTTTGTGCATCAAATGTTCCTTTGACGCCAACAACTGCATTGATTTGTAATAGGGTCATCGTAACTGCAGGATCATCCAGGTTTACTTTTCCGGATTTTATTCCGTCGGCGACATCTTTAGGAATAACATCCATATCAACTTTCAATCCCGCCGCCAGTGCGGCTTTTGGTGAAAGGCCTCCACCGACTCCACCAAGTTTCGATCCTGCAATTGCTTTGTTCAATTGAAGTGCATCCGTCCAAAATGATTCATCACCAAAAGTTTCAAAGCGGAAAGTCTCGCGACCTTCTTCTACCATTTTAGTTGCATTTGCGGCAACAGCATCCTCTTTATCATTTGTTTTTCCCTCGTTATCGCCTGAGCTGCCCTGTTGTGCATTGGTGGAATTGTTGCACCGGATCAGTTGACTAATAGAAATGATCAAAACAATCATTCCGATAATGAGCGTAGTTTTTGAATTCAGTTTTCTCATGATAAGATTTTTAAGGCGGTTTACTTCACGCCCGAACCCATATCGGGCAATTAATAAAAGTCGATTGTTGAGATTTTGGGTTAAGAACTGATTATTGTCGGAACACGGAGACACGGTTGGATAAGGAAATGGTTAATGGTGAATTGATCCTGACCTATCAGTTCGAAATAATTTTCCGTGCCACCGCGTCTCGATGAAAATCTTCGGATAAAAGACCTGGATAATTAAAATACTAAGGCCTGCCGTGGAATCACAGGCCATAAATAGATTACTAATTCGACTAAAGGTTACAGAAATATGACAGTTTTTTAGTCGGGAGTCAGGAGTCGGGAGTGAGTCGCAGCATGGCACCAATAATAATTAATAATCAATAATCAATAATTTTTACAGCGTCATGAATTTGAAAATTTATCAAGCTCGTCGATTATAAATTATTGAGTGACTCCCGGCTCCCGACTCCCGACTCCCGATTCCTGACTCCTGACTAATCACTACCTTGTAACTATGGAAAACAAGGGCTTGCTATTCATCCCTGATATTAGCGGCTTCACGCGTTTTGTGCACGAAACGGATATCGAGCACAGCCGGCTCATCATTAAGGAATTGCTGGAACTTTTGATCAACTCAAACCAGATCGGACTCCAGGTTTCAGAAATTGAAGGAGATGCAATCCTTTTTTACAAGTTTGGACAGGCTCCCAATGTCAAGGAACTATATTCGCAGGTTGAAAAAATGTTCGTGGACTTTCACAAACACCTGCTTGCATACGATCGTGTGAAATACTGTCAGTGCAAAGCCTGTACTTCCGCCGTTAATCTATCCCTGAAAGTAATTACCCATTATGGAGAATTCACTGGATATACGATTCAGAATTTTTACAAGTTGATAGGGAAGGATGTCATCGCAGCACATCAACTATTGAAAAATGACATCGATCAGCATGAATATTGGCTGATTACCGAGAATCTTTTAAATAATTCACAGCGAGTTGAAATACCCCGGGAGCTAGATTGGAAAAACAGCGCAAAGCAAACGGAGACAGGAAAGTACTCATTTCAATACGCGCAATTGACTAAGCTTAAAGATGAGATTACTGAACTTCAATTACCGCAACCCGATCTTTCCAATAAGACCAAAATGTTTACCGTTACCAGAGAATTTGAGACGGATATGATCACTTTGTTTCATGCAGTGGGAGATTTTAATTATCGGCATAAATGGAGAGAAGGAGTAAAGCGAGTTGAAGAGGTAAATCATTTTCTGCCACGCGTGGGTATGCGCTGCAAAAGCATAATGGAAGATGGAGAAGAGTACACCTATTCTACCAGCTATATTTATTCCGGCGACAAGGTTGAATTCAGTGAATCGGATGAAAGAAGCGATTCCCTGGTCTACTATACTATTGAAATTACAGGAAAAAAAAGTTCTAAACTTACCATTGACTACTACATCAAAAATAATTTGATAAATAAGTTATTATTCAATCTTACAAAAAAGTCCAGCTTACAGGAAGAATTCGAAAGATCCGTCACCAACCTGGATAGTTTGGTGACGGAAATAATATTGCCACCGATGGCCGATGCTACTTGAATTTATCAGGAAATTGTTTCAAAATGCCATCCGTTAACATATTTGCCATCATTAGAATTTCATTATAAACCTTATCGTAGGCTTTCACATCTCCATCGTAGTCCTTCTTCAATCGTGCGACTGCTTCTTCTGTAGTTAAATTCAAATGGTCATGCATCATTTTTTTCATGTCATCCAGCTTCCAGTTTGGATTGGCTTTGCTAAGAAAGGCTGAAATCTCATCGGCGTTTGTAAACCATTTTTTATTCGAAGCTTCAAAACCAGCCTTATTATCCGCTTTTGCTGCTTTCAATAAGTCTGCCGCAATAACTATATGTTCTTTCAGTAATCTTGTCAATTCAGCTCCTGCGGCATCCCCATAAACTGGTTTAATTGCGTTTCCGATATCTTCCTGGTTTTTAAGTAGACGGTTAACCGCCTGGTCCGTTCCTGGAAGGCCATCCATTATATTAAGAATTACGTTGCGGGTCCACACCACATGATCGGACCATAATTTGTGCATGCCCATGCGCAATTCTTCTCCTTTTGTCAGTTTTTCCATTTTCTCCATTTGCGCAATGGAAGAGAAAGGATTTGTTATCAGGAGCGAAACTACTATCAGGAGTAATGTAATCCGAATTAGCTTTTTCATAATTAACCCATTTAATTGTTTAATAAAAAATGGGGTTTGGATCTATCCGATAGATAAAAACTGCAGAAAAAGGTTACAGCAAATGGAAGATAATTTTTAATAATGGGCTAAAGCAGCGGATAGTCGGGAGTCAAACGTTGTTGACTAATTGTAGCGTTAGTCAATAATTAATAATCAATAATCAATAATTTGTATGAGCGTGATGAAATTCGAAAACTCTGATGTCGCTAGAATTATTAATTATTTATTGATTATTAATTATTAACTCTTGCGGCAAACTCCTGACTCCCGACTCCTGACTCCCGACTGAGCTTAAGTCTTTGTCTCACTGTATTCAGGCGACAATATTTTCAAATCGTCAATAGCGGGACCATTGATCACTTTTCCTTCTGCTGAAAATCTCGAACCATGACATGGGCAATCGAAACTTTTTTCATCAGCGTTCCATTGAACAACACATCCAAGATGTGGACAGGTTGCGCTAAATAGGTGTAATTGACCTGTATCATCCTTGTATGCTGCAATTTTTTTCAAACCAGCATTGATTATACCACCCTGTCCGTTTGCAAGTTGTTCAGCTTCGTCAACATCTTCTTTTGAAATCCAATCAACATACTGGGCTGCCATATTCATTGCTTCTTTCAGGAATTTGCCCGCAACCCTCAATGGACTGCGGGTAGGTTTATATAGCTCTGCCCATTTATTTTCCTTGCCAGTGATCATATCCGTAAGGATAATTCCACCAAGTGTACCGTGTGTCATTCCATTGCCCGAATCGCCTGTGATAATATAGATCTTGTCATTTCCTGGATTTTTTCCAATAAATGCTAATGAATCCAATGGTTCCATTACCTGGCCTGACCAGCGATACTTGATTTCCCTGATCATTGGAAAATGGCTCTTTGTCCATTCCATTAACCTGTTGTACCGTTCTTCTTCGGGAATATCTTCTTTATCAGCCTGACCGGTTTTATGGTCTTCTCCTCCCGAGATCAGTAAATCGAACTCATCATTAAATGGATGTAATCTTACATAATGATAGGGAGCAGTGATCCATTTCGAATCCTGGTCACCCGTATCCCACCATAATGCTGGTTGAATTGAGTTTTTAGGAATCGTATATCCAACTACGTAAGATCGATAAGGAAATTGCTTGGTATGCATGGCAAAGAGATTATTCACGGGCGAATTGGTAGCAACTACGATATGTGACGCTTCAATTCTGTGATCATTTGCCACAACAAGATTTTCTTCAATACGGCTGGCATGAGTATTGGTATAAATTTTTCCACCCCTGGCCTCGAATGCTTTGGCAAGTCCATTCAGATATTTCATGATGTGAAATTGGCCTTGCATCGGGAACCGTATGCAAGCACCATGTTCATAAACGATACCGGGAGCATTTTCCAGGATTTCCGTTTTAAGTCCAGCCTTGTGTGTCGCAAGCAATTCTTTGTTCAGGTTTTCCCGATCATCGGATGGATGAAGAAAAAGATAGCCATCCAATCGTGTAAAGTCGCAATCGATAGTTTCCCTTCGGATGGTATTTTCAATCCAATCGATAGCTGCAGTATGACTTTCCGCAGCAAGTCGCGATTTTTCTGCTCCAAATAATTTTTCGATTGTATAGTAGCGGTCATCCAATGCATTGGTTAAATGTGCAGTTGTACGGCCAGATTCTCCGCTGCCGATCAAACCATCTTCGATCAGTATTACCCTTTTGCCTGCAATTGCAAGACAATACGCTGTGGTTAGTCCGGCAATACCTCCACCAATTACCAGGACATCGGTTTTAATATCCTTTTCAAGTTTCTCGAACACATTGGAATGGACGGAGTCAATCCAGTAAGATTCATTATATCCTGAGCTTATCTGATCATTTGAATGCGATGCCATAAGAGTTTTATTTATAGTTAATTATACCTGCATGAATACAAACCATATACCATGTAGTTCCTTATGAACACATGGATCGTTGTTCGTTTGAATTCAAGGCTTTTCAAATAATTTCTTTTTCCGGCACTTGGGGAAATCCCTGCGCAAATAGTTCAAAAAATTTAACAGGATGGAAGGCAGTATTTTTGTTGAAGTTTAAACCTTCACATTTTAATCCTCTTCATTTTGAAGCGCTTTTTTATTTCAATTGGGGAAACCACAAGTCATTTCGCCAATCAATTCGGCCGTCTGCGTGATTTGGCAATTTCACTTTCAGGGAAAGTTTATTTCTCTACGGATAATGGAAACAATTCTAATGGGATTGTGGAAGTGGGTACGAATGCGAGGTGATGGGGATAGGTGAAAGGTTGATAGAGTTGATGGGTTGATGAGGTTGATAAAGTTGAAAGCCTTGTTAAGTTGGTAACTTTCGTGAACCATATCAACCCTATCAACTCCATCAACACCATCAACTCTGATGGATTGACAGGGCTAGTCTAGCTGCGCGTTTTAAAAAACTCCTGAACTTTTGCTATCATTTGGTTATCCGTAAGTTGATCTGCGCTTCCAATCGTAATCTGCTTGTTTCTGAATTGAGCATTCTTCTTAAGGTGATTATGAAATTGTTCCTGGGACTTGCCAGGTCCAAAAACGAATATCTCATCATAGGTTAATAACAGGATGGACAGTGATTTATAGTATTTAAGCAGCTCCGAATGTTCCGCTTTATTCATGCCATGTTCACTGCCACTACTTTGATTTTGTCTTGCCTTTACTTTGCCTTGTATTGAATAGTGATCATTCCCATTTCCTGAATTATTGGTAATGATCATTGCCTCGATATTATTAAGCCATACTCCGGCATTTTGTTTATGAATCTGTGTCATACCTGGTGATTTTTTGTTTTAGCAATTGCACTGTGATAAATTGATATACTTTTATTCAAACGAGGTTAAATTTTTCCTTATTGTCTGGTGCTGTCTTTGAAATTCAATTCAGCAACAGGAATTGTAATTTTCTTTTCATTTTTTTTGGCATCTTTCAAGTCCTTTTCCAGCTTTATTTTTGCTTGTTTTTTTATTTCAGCCAACCTTTTAGCTTCAGCTTTTTCCTTCTTCCTGAAATATCCTTTTAATAAAAAATTACTCTTTGCTGCTTCCATATTATCACTTAAACCCTTTGTTCCCTGCTGGAGGTTAGACATGGTAGAGTCAAGTGTTTTGCCAAATTCCTCATCACTTACCAGTTTTGATAATGCACCTTTTCCATCATTCATTTTAACAGTGAATTTGGCAAATTCATTTGAGCTGATCTCCAGGTTTGCGAGTGTACTCTGAAGACTGTTCGAAAATTCCTCGTCACTGATCAGTTTGGATAAAGCGCCCTGGCCATTATTCATTTTATAAGTGAAGTCTGCAAGCTGGGCGGTGATGATCCCGGCATTATCAACGCTGGTTTTGACACTGCTCATCACATCTTCCATGTCAATTGCCTTTTTAGAACTGATCTGGTCCCCATCCTTTATCTGACTGGAATTGCTTGTTCCCGGGGATATCGTGAGCACTTTGTCACCCATTAATCCGTCTGTGCTAATACTTGCAGTGGCATCTTTCTTAATGAATTGTTGAAATTCTTTTTTTATCAATAAATCAACCATTACTGAAGTGTCTGTTGTTAACTCTATATTGTCAACCGTACCAATATTTATTCCTGAAAAGCGCACATTATTTCCAATTTTCAACCCACTAACATTTTTAAACTGTGATTTCAGGCTCAATGTTGATCCGAATAGGTTCTTTTGCTTTCCAACGTAATAGATCGTAGCTGCAAACAAGACTATCGCTATTGTCACAAACATTCCTAATTTCCAGGCAGACCCCGAATTCTTTTTCATATCTAAATTTTTGTATTGAATGATCAAACGAAAAATGACCGGATCCATTTATCTTCATTTTTTCCCAACTCTTCGTATTTGCCTTCGGCAACTATGACTCCATCTTTTAAAATAACCAAACGGTCTCCGGTTAATTTTGCACATGCCATATCATGAGTAATAATGATTGAAGTTGTTTTGTATTTTTTCTGAATAGTCAGTATTAGTTCGCTGATTTCCCTGGAGGTAATCGTATCCAGGCCCGTAGTCGGTTCGTCGTAAAGGATGATCTCCGGTTTTAATATCAGCGTTCGCGCAAGTCCTATTCTTTTACGCATGCCCCCTGATAATTCCGAAGGCATTTTATCTATCGCTTCTGCTAATCCTACACTTTCCAAAGTTTCTTTTATCATGTTTTCAACCTCTTTGCGCGACAGCTTCGGTGAATGGCGCTTCAGGGGAAACTCAAGATTTTGTCGTACCGTCATTGAATCATAAAGTGCTGAATTCTGGAAAAGGAAACCGATCCTTATTCTGAGGGCATTAAGCTGCTGGGTATCCAGTGTATTTATATCCGAACCAAACACATTTATTTCACCCTGATCCGGTTCTACCAAACCAACAATGCATTTTAGGGTGATTGATTTACCGGATCCCGATTTTCCCAATATCACCAATGTCTCTCCTTTTTTTACGGTCAGGTCAACTCCTTTTAATATTTCGTTGCCTTTTCCAAAGGATTTATACAAGCTATTGATGGAGATTATTGGCGCTGTCGTATTGAGAATAACCTTGCTTTTCCTAATTGTTTCTATTTGTATCATTGCTTTTAATAAAAAAGATCTGTTAGCTGTACTGCCAGCATATCTATGATGAATATGGTGAGGGAAGCTGAGACAACCGCAGTGTTGGCAGCCTTACCCACACTTTCAGTTCCATTGGCTGCGTTGTATCCATTATAGCAGCCGATCAGGCCGATGAAAAAGCCGAAAAAGAAAGTTTTGATAGTGGCAGGCAGGATGTCTACAAAATCAAGCGATGAAAGAACCTGAGAAAAATAGCGGAACAGGCTTACGTCTCCATGAATATTTATTCCAATATAGCCTCCCAGGATCCCAACAAAATCTGCAAATATTACCAGCAGAGGGATCATGAGTGTTGTAGCTAAAATTCTGGTAACAACAAGGTATTTGTAGGGATTGATACCGGAAACTTCCATGGCATCAATTTGCTCCGTCACTTTCATTGATCCCAACTCTGCACCTATCCCCGAACCGATTTTACCTGCACAGATCAATGCAGTGATCACGGGCGCGATTTCCCTTACCAATGACAGGGCTACCATACCCGGTAACCAGGATTCCGCACCAAACTCCGCAAGGGTTGGACGGGATTGAAGGGTAAGCACCAACCCCATTATAAAGCCAGTAATAGCTACAAGGGGAAGGGATTTATATCCTATATTAAAGCATTGCCTGATGAATTCTTTTATTTCGTAAGGAGATTTAAAAACCTCTTTAAAAAACCTCGCTGTAAATATGCTGAAGTTACCGGCATCATTAAAAACATTCTTAATCGATACAACCAAAATTTCAATTTTTTAGATCAACAAATAATTGTTTCCGTTTGCCAAAACTTTATTTTAAGAATATGGACTTATTCCATACTTATCCTATCCTTCGACCAATAGAACTTTTGTTGATGAACGATTTCCTATCGGTTTTACTTGTCCCAGGTCGCCTGCCAGACTTTCGGAAACGAACATGCTGGCGTGCTGAAAAGCAGCTAAAGGGTATGCTGAGTTTATTTTGGAAGTTCTGGAAAAGAAGCAATCCGGCACCTAATCTATAATGACCGGATTGCGGTTGGTATTGGGGGAAAACGGATTTATTGGAGATCAGGATTTCCGCAATTTGATCAAACCGGCTAATTTCAGCTTTTCAATTTCAAGGAGGGATCGTTGTATTTTCTGATTCTGTTTATTTTCAAGAATATTATTTTCAACAGTAAGTCTTTTTTTCTCCAGGTCTGAAGCATCGTCCATGAGGTTTTTAAATTTGCTTTCTCCTTTAATTATCGATTCATTCTGATGTTTTATCAGCAACTCCAAGTTATATGCCTCAATAGCTGGTAACAATTCGTTTAAATAGGTCTTGGCCTGCTCCATGTTTAGATGATGTACATTATTAACAGTAACCGAACCTTCTTTAGGCATAGTAAGTAAAAGGTATATTATTGACACCTCTTTTTGCTGTTTGTCCCTGCGTTCCACCTTGAAATACAGATCAGCATTCACGCTGTCTTTACCGATTAATTGTGTATTTCGGTAGGTGGTAAAACCTTTTAAGTCATCCACTCTGGATTTCCCTTTTTTAGATAAATAGTCATTCATTGCCTCATTAACAATATGCGTTTCATATGGCAATTCAATGAATGCTGCGGGCTGCTGGTTTTTCAGGTATTCAACTGTTCCTTCCTGGGCTTGTCCGAAAATCAACACACTAATTAGGAACATGGGAATTAATAAATATATTCTTTTCATGATAATTTTTTAAACTGTAATTAAGTTTGTTTAGCAATTCTGTTTCAAAGCTGGTCAGATCCGAATTATGCCGAAGATGGCAGCACTAAGTGCAGGGATAAATGGTTTCAACCTGCATGATCGGAGGATTATTCAATCGAATGCTAGCGGGGATCGGAATGGGATTGAAACCTCAGTAGTCAGACACCACATTGTTTTTGGTTTTATCAAAAGCAAGAGTGAATCGGGTGCCTTGTCCTACTTCTGATTGTACATACACCGCCACATGATTGGCGCAGAGGATATCATTTGTTGTTGCCAATCCAAGGCCCACCCCTCCAGGTTTATCTGAAAAATAAGGTTTAAAGATGTTTTTCAGATTGGATTTACTTATTCCACAACCATTGTCTTCAATATGAATCAGAAACTGATCACTAGTTGATTTTGTAACAAGATTCAATACACCGTTTTCAGCATCCATGGATTCAATGGCATTTAAAATAATATTTGTCAACGCAATTTTCATTTCCTCCGCATTCATTAATATTCTGAAGTCTTGTGCAGCAAATGTTTTTCTGACAGTTATATTTTTAAGCTTAATGCGGTCCCTGATCATTTCAAACACATCATCAAGCAGTTGGTAAATCGAATGTTGGCCGGCCTTTACTTCACAAACTTGGTGATATTTCAGGAGCGCATTAATCAAATTAGAGACTCGTGTTGAATTACGCTGGATTATCTCAAGGTAAACGTTAGATTCTTTGTCTTTTGTTGCTGATTTAAGTACTTCAACGGATAGATTAATATTTGCCAATGGATTCCGGACTTCATGCGCCAGTGCAGATACGAATTTGCCGGGAAGGGATTCTAATAATACTGACTTTTCTTGTCCACTGCCAGGTTTATATGTAGTAATACATTCAACGGGGGTATTTTTAACGAAAATATCCGGAATGGATAGGTTAAATTCAAATCCTGGTTTTAAAGCAGGAGAAATTGCAAGCTGTGTCATTTGGGGAGATTGAGGTGTAATTGAATCCAATGGTAAATATGGACTTATTAGCCTCCATAATCATTACACGATTGAAGATTTATGTTGTATAATTCCCACATTTAACAGAAAACTACTTGATCTGCTTACATTTTTAAGAACAAATAAAAGGTTCTTAGCCTTTACACATTACTGAAAAAAATATAAAAAATTGGAATCTGCCACCCTGAAGTAAAAACATTCATCTTTTTATTAAGGTTTACCAGGGAATGGAATTTTAAATTCACTTTGAATATTAAATTCCTGACGAATGGGGATAATTAAGACCGGTTTATTTTATATAATTATTATTTATTAAGATAAAATTGAGCTAGCTGACAGGCAGTGCAACTCTTAATTCAAATCCTTTCTTTGGTCTTGATGTAATACTAACACTGCCATTCAATAATTCAACACGGCTTTTAATATTTATTATTCCCACCCCGTTATTTTCTTTTAATAAATCGCAGCCTACACCATTGTCTGAAATAATCAAGATGATTTCATCACCGAGCCTGCTTAAATGAATGGTTGCTCTGGAAGCTTTGGAGTGTTTCAATATGTTGTGTAATTGTTCCTGGATAATCCGGAAAATAGAAAGCTGGTGCTTTTTATCCAGCTCAGTTTCTTTAATTCTTTTGCAAAGAAAGTCGATTTGTATCGGATGGATTTTGTGGAGGTCGTGCAAAAGATTTTTGATATTTTGAGACAAGCTGATAATATGGATAGCCGGGATAACCAGATTCTTTGATATACTCCTGATCTCGTCTATGACGTTGACAATGAAGGCGGCGGACTTTTCAAGATAAATTTCCCTGTTTTTCTCATTTGTTTTGGCTAGTTGCATATACATTTTTGCGACAGCCAGGATCTGGTTCAGGTTATCATGCAATTCTTTTCCTATTTCGGACCGTTCATTTTCCTGTGCCGTCAGCACTGCTGCGGTAATTTCCCTTTGTCGGGTTAATCTTTCGTCCGCTAATTTATTTTCAAGCAATACCCGTTGGGTAATATCCTGCGTAGCACCAACCATCCTGGTAGCCTTCCCGTTTTCATCATAGATTATTCGGCCGCGATCATGGACATACGCATAGTCCCCATTCATCTTTTTAAGTCTGTAATAATCCTCCCAGGTAGTAACAGATCCATCGGCTATTATTTTATTTACTCTTAATAATATTCGAATCTTATCATCGGGATGTAAAAGACTTTCCCAAAAACCTTGAGGGATAAGCGCATTCTCTACCTCGTATCCAAATACTCTTTTATGACCCCCGTCAATCCAAAACAGTTCTTTTGCCTGAAGGTTCCATTCCCAAAGACAGTCGTTGGTAATTTCCGTGACAAACTTGTACAATTCGTTCAGGGTCTTTAATTGTTGCGCCGGTTCTTCCGGATCCAGGAATGGGTTTCTGCGTTTAAATGAAACGGATAAGGCATCCTCGCAATGATAAGTGATCATATCAAACCAAGCCCCCCTTTCCGCCCAATATTCAACAGAATGGATTGGATTATCCTCAAGGAATGCCTTTTCGCAAACAGTGTAAAAGTTTGGTGGGATATCGTCTAAAAAAGTTTCCCGGAGATTTTTCCCGATTATATCCTTGGCCTGAATTCCCAATAGGTTTTCCGCAGCCTTATTCCAATATTTTATCGTTAATTGTTTATCTACTTTAAATAATCCATAAGGTATGGTTTCGGCAATCGCCTTACCTGAGTAGAGGTTATTACTATCAATAACCTGAATTGAATTAATTTTTGATAGAAATTTTGCACCCATTTTAACCGCCTTGCTTTAAGGTCATATGGAGTACAGATTTTTTTATTATTTGCTTTCCCTGATTTTATTCATATCCACTTTTAATTATTGTTAGGATCATTTTAAACCTGCCATTTGGCTTTATATAATTCGGTGAATGTGCAGGTATAATAATTCCCTGGCCGGCATGGAGTAAATTGGATATTTTATCAATTACGATCTCAGCCTTGCCCTCAATGATCTGGGCAAAAGTGTCAAATGGTGTTGTTTTTTCCGTTAATCCTTCTCCGCTGTCAAATGACATAATGCTGATATTTCCAGTAGATTTTTTAATGATTGTCTTGATCACAACTGAATTGGCCATATATTCAATAATTTCCACAATAATGTGAGATTTGGATTTAGTTAACTCTGTATTTTCTCCGCTATCCTCTTTCAATTTTTCCTCCATGATTGGAAATTTTATTGGGTAGTTTTTATTGATATTATATCTCACTCACGATGATTTAAAGGTGGACTTCTTTCTCCGGCTAACTGTTATATAACCCCATATAAGAATTACATCATTCACACATTTGACTTCTGTATAAAGGAAGCCCCTGAGAAACAGGGGCATTAAATAGGGCAAAGACCTATCGGGAAATAAGATGGTTTCAGAGGGAAATTATTTTAATGGTAATCAAGTGGAAGCCCCTAGACTTTCGATGCATTATATAGTAAAACCTGCACAATGCTATTTTCGAGCTGCTAACCCAAAGGTTTAGCCGTGATTAGGAAAGGGTTAATTTGAAAAAGGGCCAGGATAAAAATCCAGCCCCGCTTTTTAATCCAATATCCTATGAAAAACCGTAGTAAAGGTAAGGTTAGGTTGGAGGGGACAGTTATATCATTGTTCAGGAATGTTACATAATTCACACTTTTGCTGTCCCTTTGAAATAATCAGGGGGAATACTCCTGGATTGAACCGCCAGATTATTCTATTAATACGTGGTGTTGTAAAGGGGTTTTTGCCTGGTATATTGAAGTAGGGCTAATAATTTTTTCGCCACTTCCTCCGAGGAAGCAGCATTTTGACCTGTAATAAGATTTCCATCAGCCATCACATGGCTTTCGTAATCTGGTCCCTTACTATACGATACGCCTGCTGAACGGAGCTCCGATTCTAATAGGAAGGGCACTACAGTGGTCAATCCTGCTGATTCTTCTTCACTATTACTGAAGCAGGTAAGTTGTTTGTTTTTTACTAAAAGTTGTCCGGTATCATCATGCAAGGTTAGCAATCCAACCACCCCGTGACAAACCGAACCTATAGGCTTGCGTTGATGGTTAAACGCTTCCAGTAATTGTTTTAATATTTGGTTGTTGGAGAGATCCCACATGCTTCCATGGCCTCCGGTTATAAAAACCATATCAAAATCATCCGCATTTATCTCTGCCAACAGAATGGATTGAGAAAGAAAATTCATCGCTTCCTCATCTTTTAAGAAACGCTTTGTATTCCTGGTTATTACCATGATGGATTGACTCTTAGGATCCAATGGAACCAGTCCGCCATTGGGTGAAGCCACTGTAAGCTGAGCCCCGGCATCCTTGAATACGTAATAAGGGGCGGCAAGTTCTTCCAGCCAAACGCCCGTTTTCTCGACTGTATCGCCCAACTTATCATGGGAAGTGGTTATGAATAATACTCTTGTGGATTTCATTATCATTTATGTTTTTAATGAGGACTGTCTAATAAATTATGACGGGCCAATGTGAAGTGGAAATAAGGTGCAACCTGAAGGGTGAGTAATTCATTTAAGCTTTACAATAATTATTATTTAGTAGAATGCATCATTTTATAAACCTTAAGCTGTGATGACTCCGTGGATTTGCCCGGGGAAAGGGAATTATTATTATAATCTATAACAGTATGCAATAGTTTTAGCTTTTCTACAATTTTATGCTCAAGGGTAATGTTGAATTTTATTTTTCTTACCTCTTTAAGGGCATTTTCATAAGTGATTATGGCGTCCTCGAAATTCCCGTTATTTTCTTCTTTCAGGGCTGCAATAAATAATTGAACAGGTATATTTTTTTTCCGCTGAGAAAAGTAGCGTATCAAAAGTAAAGCTGTTGATAATATCAGGAATAATAAAATGTAGTAATAGAACTGCATAACTCTAATAATTTGAATACTGATGGTAATTCATATAAAGGTCGGTTACTCAGGGTTCCTAAATGTTATACAGATACAGGGAAGAGTTACATGATTCACACATCAGAATTGCTGTATTACCAGCTGAATAATTTTGTTGTGCTACTATAACTTGCTAACCAACAACCTTCGCTGCCGAAATTATCCGGGATTCTAACTTTTAATAAGGGAGTTGCGGCATTCACAGGTTTTCCAGCATGTTGCGCCTTTTATCCTTGAGTCCCTTAAAATGGGAGGGCGTCAGCCCAGTGACTTTTTTAAATTGGGTTGATAAATGGGAGACGCTGCTATAATGCATCAGGTAGGCGATTTCTGTAAGGTTGAGTTCATCATAAACCAATAATTCTTTTACCCGTTCAATTTTGTGCGAGATATAAAATTTTTCAATCGTGGTGCCTTGAACTTCTGAAAAAAGATTTGCCAGGTAGGTGTAATCGTGGTTAAGCTTTTGGCTTAAATGTTCAGAAAATTTAATTGGCAATGGCTCCTCTGAATAATGGACCAAGTCAACGATGACATTTTTTATCCGCTGGATCAACACACTTTTTTTATCATCCATTAATTCAAGGCCCGATTTCAACAAAGCTATCTTAAACTGGTTTTGCTGAACAGTTGTGATATCCTCCAGGATTTCCACTTCGCCTAATTCTACAATGGTATAATGTAATCCCAATTTTGCCAACTCCGATTTCACTACCATCTTACACCGGATGCAAACCATATTTTTTATATATAACTTCAAAAAATTATTTTGTTAACTGGCGGCTGTTGTGGTGCAAATTGCAGAGTAGGAAAGTCTTAATCCGGAAATTAGCAGCAATACCTCTCTAAATATATGGAAAAATTCCCTATCATCCTGGTTTATAGTTAATCATTTCATCGGTCCTTGCAGGATGGTAAAGTAAATAGAGCAGATCTTGTTTAAATCCGACCTGGAAAAAGGAATCCGGATTGGTACAAAAAAAGCAGCAGCAAATTCATCAATAAAAAAGGAAAAGATAAGATAAGGAGAAAGAGTTGGTTATTTCAGGTAACCTATCATCTGTTTTTCCATTCGGATAAGAATAATGAGTTGAATTTTTCATTCACGGCCCTATGCTTCAACGCGTGAAAGAAAATTTTTCTCATATTCAATAGTAGTTTGTAAAATTTTAATCTTTTCTGTGATCTTTTCACCCAATTCCTTATTGACCTTAAGTTTGCGCAGCTCAGTCAATGCGTCCTCGTAGTTTTTTACAGCTAAATTGTAGTGGCCCTCATTTTCATTGTATAGTCCCTGACTAAAAAGTTCTGAATGACTGTTTTTTTTGAATTGATAAATTATGATGATTACAATACAGATAAAAATCAAGGAAATAAATAATAAAAGATAGAAGGAAGGTAACATTTACTTACTGTTGTTAAATATTATTGCCCTGAAAGATAGCCTTAATAAGACGAATAACCGATAGAATCTTTTTGTGGAGATAGAATACTGAACAGCAGCTACTAAATACTCCTGGTAAATTGATACTCTGATTGAATTTAATCAGCGATTCTTAAGGTTCGCAACCTTAACAAATGGATAATGTCCCTTGATATGTTGATTTAGGTATGCTCCTTTTGATCCAGACAGTTTCATTTTATTATAAACTTCTTTTGGAACATCTATATAATCATAAATACTTCCCGATTGGAAAATCACTCTGAGTATCGACTTACCCGGATCGTAAGTAAAGTAGGATATAACAGTTGATGGCATAGATACCAGTATTGTTCACTGGTAACTTTCTTAAAAATTATGCCGTGAGAAAGTTCCCGCAGAGTCTCCCGCAGCAGGGACTCCGAATTAGATGCATCTTACGCGGGGACTCTGCGTTTGTGCGATTAGCGCGAAAGCTATTGGATCTTGAGTTAAGCCAATCGGTAAAAAGTTTGAACTATCGGTAAGTTGCTTACTCAATAAGAGGCGTGCGCATCAGACCTTCGGTCAAGCGCAGAGTCCCCCCGTAAAATTCATTATGGTGCAAGATCATATTGGGGGAGACTCTGCGAGAACATCACTAATTTTTCGGTGCAGGCTTTGCATTATACATATCCACAACATTTTTCCAGCTGCCATCGGCTTCTTTTCTCCAGACCGTTACAGCTTTATTGTATTCAGTTATCGTTTTTCCAGTTGAGTCCTGGAAGCTAACCTGGTTTTCTTCTATCAGGTAGGCCATATCACCGCTTTTTGATACGGATGCTGACAATGGTTCCCAGCTAATTTTAAATCCAGGAATGTTTGATGTTCCTTCAATCATCTCTTTTATTGCCTGTTTACCTTTAATCGTTTCCTGTCCGGGTAACATTACAACTGCATCATCTGCCCAATAACTTAAAACCTTGTCGATACTGTCTGTTTGTGCTGCTTTCGACCAATCCCTGCTCAATTGCATTAACTTTTCTCCTTCAGCTTTTGCATCAACGGTTGCTTCATTGCATGCAATAAAGAAAATTGAAATTAGGATGAGAGAATAAATTGATTTCATGTGAATATGTTTTTAATATAAAATGCGGAGATGATGAGATAGAGTTCCGAACCCTGTAAAATACTAATGACTTGGGTAGTTGCATCTTTAGGGTTCGGAACTTTGGCCGTCATTGGGTTCGGAACAAAAAAAAATCCGAACACTCTATTTTGAATAGAGACTTCGGATTCAAGAAATCCATTTTGATCAGGAGGATTACTTCTTCACGTGATTGTTGACAATCTTAGCCAACTCAAACATGGATACCTGACCCTTTCCACCAAACACAGCTTTCAATTTTGCATCACCATTGATCATTCTCCTGTTCGTCTTGTCCTGAAGATTGTTCTTCTTGATATAATCCCAGATCTTCTTAATGATTTGCGTTCTTGGCAATGGCTTGTTACCTACTACCTCACCCAGTGTGCTGCTCACGTTTAGAGGTGCCATAAAAGCTGCATTAGGTTTTCTTGCTGATTTTTTCTTTGGAGCTTTTTTAGCTGCTTTTTTCGGAGCTTTCTTCGCTACTTTCTTCTTTGCTGCTTTTTTAGCGGGTTTTTTCTTTGCTGATTTTTTCTTAGCTTTTGCCATGATGAAATGAATTTAATGAGTTAAAAATATTACTTGGATAAGTAAATACGCCGCTAAAATACATGTGTTGACTAAATAAACCTTAAAAACTTTTCCAAAAAAGTTGACATTTCCATAGGGGAAATGGTTCCGATAGGGTTCCGAACCCTAATAACGTCACTACAAAATCTAAGTGAATCTTGTAGGGTTCGGAACCTTGTTCCGTCACGACCTATCATAAAATGCCGGTGGCTCTATGCTCAACGACCTTAAATAAACATAGCCCTGACCCCTGTGATGAATCTCATTGTCTATCCAATAATCAAGAAAACTATATACTGGTCCTTCCCATTGGCCAAAGGCCAGATCCCGCTCCTGGAAACGATTTGCGGGGATTTGTGGCCACAGTTTATCTATCTCTTCGGTTACTTCATCCCATAATCTTAATAGCTGCGTCTTTGTTTTTGGTATGGTCTTTTTCGAATGATGCAGGAGTTCATGAACCTCTCTCCATTCTCCTGTGGCAATACCCTGGATTCCTGGATAAGCCATACCGATCATTTCCATTGCCAGCTCGGAAAATGGGCGCATTCCCCCTATTGAATAAGTGAATAATTTCTCTTCCGGAAATGCCTCGATCACCCTGCGGGTCACGCGGCGATGACCCTGCCAATGTTCCAGAAGGGCAGAAGTTTCAATTGCTATCGATACCGGGGGCCTCTTTGTTTGGACACTATTCTTTGCCATGATTTTTGATTTTATAATACAAATAGAACACTGAGGAATGACAGCCCTATGTCAGGAGTGTTGAAATTATTTTGATCTTTGTCCCCTCCTGGAATTTCCCAAATAATTATATTAAAAATCATTTTATGGATGCTCCCAATGTAAAGCAGGCTGTACCCTTCTTCCGCATTGCCAATATGGATGCTTCACTAAAATTTTATATTGATGGCCTCGGATTTGAAATGAAGATTAAATGGCTCGATGAAGGCAAACTGCGATGGTGTTGGTTGGAATTAGGCGATGCAGCAATCATGCTGCAGGAATACAAAGAAGATCAAAGGCCCAGGACAAAACTGGGAGAAGGCGTAAGCATTTGTTTTATCTGTGGGGATGCCCTGGCCATTTATCACGACTTCAGGTCAAGGGGAATTAACTCATCAAAACCCTTTGTAGGAAATAATATGTGGGTCACAGCAGTCAATGATCCCGATGGATACAGACTCGAGTTTGAGAGTGCGACGGATGTACCGGAAGGAACGGAGTACAGAACAGAAGAACAGAAGAACAGATGAACAGCAGAACAGAAGAACTGATGAACAGCAGAACAGTAGAATTTAGAAACCGGAGTTGTTAGACAAAATTCTGCCCAATCATAGATTCTACAGATCTACTGTACTACAGATCTCCTGTTCTACTGTTTCTGCTGTTCAAAAAAAATTTGCGTAACCGTTCGGTTTCCCATATATTTGTAACCGAATGGTTACGCATAAAGCCATTTTCCCAATGAGAAGAGATGTTTTCCAGGCCATCGCAGATCCAACGCGTCGAGAGATACTTGACCGGATTGCGCATCAGCCTTTAAACCTGAATTCGGTTGCGGAGCAGTTTGAGATCAGCAGGCCGGCTATATCAAAACATATAAAAATCCTTAGTGAATGTGGATTGATCGTGATCCGTCAACAGGGAAGGGAAAGATTTTGTGAAGCACGACTCCAAAAGCTCAATGAAGTTTCAAAGTGGATTGAACAGTACCGGGTATTCTGGTCGAGCAAGCTGGATGCCCTTGAAAGTTTTTTGAATAAACCGGAAACGCCGTCGCGTAAATCTTCGAATAGACGCGCCGGTAATAAAGTCAAAAAAAAATCTTCAAGAAAATGAAACAGGAACCGATTGTAATGGAGCGTACGCTCAATGCCTCTTCCGACAAAGTTTGGAAAGCAATAACCAACAAAGAAGACATGAAACAATGGTATTTCGATATTGCTAAATTCAAACCGGAACTCGGATTTGAATTCAGTTTCGAAGGTCGGAAGGACGATAGAGTTTTCGTTCACTACTGTAAAATAACTGAAGTAGTGCCCGGCAGAAAACTTAAGTATAGCTGGCGTTATAAAGGTTCCGAAGGAAATTCCTTTGTAACATTCGAACTATTCCCCGAAGGAAGTAAGACAAGATTGAAGCTTACACATGAAGGATTAGAATCATTTCCTCAAAACGATCCGGATTTTGCAAGAGAGAATTTTGTCGAAGGTTGGAATCATATCATTGGAAAATCCCTTGTGGACTATGTTGAGGTGTCCAAAATCGCTCAATAAATTACGTCCCGAATTTTCAGGATGTAATTCGTAAATCGAATTCATGGATGAAATAAAATTTCAGCCCTTGGTTATAGAGCGTCTATTCAACGCTCCGGTAGAAAGGGTATGGAACGCGATTACGGATAAGAATCAGATCAGGGAATGGTTTTTTGAAATCAAGGAATTCAAGCTCGAACCAGGATTCGAATTTAGTTTCATTGGAGGAAAGGGTATTGTGAACTATCTCATCCTTTGTAAGATCACCGAAGTGATCAAGGGAAGAAAGTTCAGTTACAGTTGGCGCTACGAGGGATTCAGGGGTGATTCGCAGGTTACATTTGAATTATTCCCTGAAGCAGATGGAACAAGATTGAAGTTGACGCACGAAGGCCTTGAATCATTCCCAATGAGCAAGCCAGGATTTCTCAATGGATATTTTCAGCCAGAGTGGGATGAGTACATTAATAACAATCTGCTTGCATTTTTAAATTAAACTAATCATCTATAAAACCTGATATTATGAAAGTAGTAGTAACAAGTGTGATGGTCGATGACCAGGAAAAAGCGGCCAAATTTTATACGGATGTATTGGGCTTTGTGGTAAAGACAGACATTCCTTTAGGAAGATTCAAATGGTTAACAGTCGTATCACCTGAACAAAACAACGGTGTTGAAGTATTATTGGAGCCAATGGAATTTCCGCCGGCGAAAACTTTTCAAAAAGCGTTGTTTGATGCCGGTATACCCTGGACTTCATTCGGAGTTGACGATATTGACAAAGAGTATGAAAGGTTAGAGAAGAAAGGTGTGAAGTTCAAATCAAAACCGACACCAATGGGTTCCGTAAAAATTGCCGTATTCGAAGATACCTGCGGAAATCTGATTCAAATGGCACAGAAGAATTGATTGTTGGTGAATGGTGAAAGGTCAATGGTCAATAAGTCTCGAATCTTCAATACCACAGAAGAACAGAAATTTACATCGGGGGGTTCATCTATTTCGATTAGCGCGATGATTCGAAGTCTCGAATACTCAATACAACAGAAGAACAGATGAACAAG
Organism: uncultured Chitinophagaceae bacterium; assembly: GCA_963728145.1. Taxonomy (GTDB): domain Bacteria; phylum Bacteroidota; class Bacteroidia; order Chitinophagales; family Chitinophagaceae; genus CAVSJA01. Next base: position 106,303 of record CAVSJA010000006.1, read on the forward strand.
GAATGATCAATGTAGATCGGACGACTTTTCCTGCAGACGAACCGTCCGATGGAAATTGAAAATTCCCCCGCCTGACCGACGGGGCAGGCTTGTTCATCTGTTCTTCTGTTGAATTGGATTTTCGAGACTTATTAATTAAAGATGGTCAATGGTGAAAAATAGGGTCTCCAATTCACTATTCACCATCAGACTTCTTGATTTCGCTCAATTCACTATTCGACAATTATCCTAACTTTTGCGAAAACACTCCTTATGGTAAAGACAAAGTCAACATTCAAAAACGCCTGGCCTTATATGGAAGATAAGCTCAATCTTCCCGTTCACAACCTTGAAGCAGCACTTCCGTACTATGAAACCATGATGGGTTTCAAAGTTGTTTCGAGAAAGGATTCTCCATATAAATCTGCTATTGTTGAAAGAGATGGACTCCAAATCGGCTTTGCCGAAAACGGTGGCGACCCCACGCAAGACGGATGTTTCATTGAGGTGGATAGCATAGAGGCTGCATTCTCCGAATTGAACTCAAACGGACTGAATAAAGATAAATCTGCTATCGAAGTCCAAAATCATGGCGGAGCTCAATGGAAAGTATTTTTTGTTGTCGCTCCCGATGGGCTTTGTTATTGTTTGGGAGAGAAACTGTCTTAATCGTCGATTCAATTTCTGCGAACATTTTGAGGTCTGAATAAATCACTAGATTTATCTTCTCAACCAATAAGCATGTTCACCAGGAAATCAACAATTCTCGCCTTTCTCTTTCTTTTTGTATTTACTCTTAGCAATGCGCAATCCAAATCCTTGCCTCGTAGCAATCCCGAAGCAGAAGGAGTTTCTTCACAAAATATTCTTGATTTTCTCGAGGCTGTGGGAAATAGCAAGCATGAGTTTCATAGCATCATGATTCTTCGTCATGGTAAAGTTATTGCCGAAGGTTGGTGGACGCCTTACAGACCAGATCTCAAGCATACTATGTATTCAGTGAGTAAAAGCTTTACTTCAACAGCTATCGGATTTGCAGTAAGCGAAAAACGATTAACTGTTGAAGATAAAGTGCTTTCTTTTTTTCCTGAATATGCTCCGGATTCGGTAAGTCCAAACCTGGCTGAATTGAGAGTAAAGGATCTATTGAGTATGTCGGTAGGTCAACCAACCGATCCAACGGGTATGGTGGTTTCAAGGGACAGTAACTGGGTAAAAGGATTTCTTGCATTACCTATCTCGTACAAACCTGGTTCAAGGTTTCTGTACAATAGTCTGGGTACTTATATGCTTTCGGCCATTGTTCAAAAACTTACAGGTGAAAAGATGATTGATTATCTCAAACCAAGATTATTTGAACCATTAGGCATAACCGGAATGGATTGGGAGATTGATCCGATGGGAAGAAATGTTGGCGGTTGGGGATTGAGAGTAAAAACTGAGGATATGGCAAAGTTTGGCCTGCTCTATCTTCAAAAGGGAAAATGGAATGGAAAACAAATTCTGCCTGAAGCATGGATAGAAGAAGCAACAACAAAAAAAATCGATCAGGCGCCTACGGCGACAGATTCGGTAAGAAGGACTAATGACTGGGTGCAGGGCTATTGTTATCAATTCTGGAGAAGCCGTTACAATACCTATCGCGGCGATGGAGCTTTTGGTCAGTATATTTTGGTATGGCCTGAACAGGATGCAGTAGTAATCATCACTTCAGAAACCTCCCATATGCAGGGAGAACTGGATCTGGTTTTTAAACATTTATTGCCAGGATTCAAAACCGGAACATTGCCTGCCGATAAGAAAACTTCATCAGCATTGAAGCAAAGACTGGCTTCATTATCTCTGCCAAAACCTGCTGCAGGCGTTAATTCATCTACTGCACAAAAAATTTCCGGAAAGACATTTGATCTGACATCTAACCAAACAAATTACAATGAGATTTCATTTAAGAATGCGGGAAAGGATTTGCAAGTAGATTTTAAGTCTGAAAAAGCTAATTATAAAATCTCCTTTGGTTCAGGTGCATGGAAGTTTGGCGAAACAGAAAAACTGGGTCCTTCATTGGTTGCCCGTGCCAAAGCACATTTCAAGGGACTTCCCCCATCCAAAATTGCAGGAACTTATCGATGGAAGGACGAGAATACATTGGAGCTAACGCTGCGTTATATTGATAGTCCACACACCGAGACCATTCTTTGCAAGTTTGATCAAACTGATATTGCGATCGATATATTGAACAGTTTTGATACGAACCCAGCTAATAAGCTCCCCACGATTAAAGGGAAGATGGAGTAGCTTTGGTTGAATGGTTAATTGGTTGATTAGTTGATTGGGAAGACCAAAGTCTCAATTACCCAATCAACCATTCAACCAATCAACCCAAACTTGTATAATTGTTAACTCAAAAAATCTACTATGGGATTTGATCAATACCATGAACCGGCGGACGAATTATCCCCAAAGACAAGAACATTTGCAAGAATGATTACATCCCTGACTGAAGAAGCGGAAGCAATCGGTTGGTATGAACAAAGGATCAGTCTTGAAAGCGACAAGGATGCAAAGGCGATCATGGTCCAGGCCCAATCAGAGGAATTCATTCATTTTGCTATGGACCTTGAATTCCTTCTCCGGAAAAACAAAAAATGGCGCACCGTGATGAAGAACGTATTGTTCAAATCAGGAGATATTGTGAAGAATGCGGAGAAGGCGGAGGAAGAGATCGAGTGATGATGCCGTTAGTTGAAAGGGTTGATAGGGTTGACAGGGTTGACGGAGTTGACAAGGAGAAAACCCGAGCATTAAATCATATTATCATTTTTATCTTAATCGCATTTACTCCCTGTCAACTCTGTCAACCCTGTCAACCTTGTCAACCTTGTCAACTCTGTCAACCTTGTCAACCTTGTCAACCTTGTCAACCTTGTCAACCCAATCAACCTCAATTAGCAAGATACAGCATCAACAACGCCTCCGGAAATCGCTCAGCCCAGGCAGATTCAAAATGCTTTGCTTCCGGATCGATGATAAGAAAATAATCTTTGTTTTGCCTGAATCCCTTCGCTTTTAGTGCTTTGATCATTTCATCAATTCCAGGTTGAAGTTGGGATTCCAATCCAACGCCACCATTATCGATATAAAAAGACTGTCCATTGCTTTTTCTCGTTGATTGATTGACCACTTTCACGTAATCAATTGAACTGATCTTGAAAGCTGGTGACATACAAATCGCTTTAGAAAAGACCTTTGGATATTCCCATGCAAGCATGAATGAAATAAGTCCGCCCATTGATGAACCTCCAACCCAGGTACTTTTTGCATCACGTTTTGTACGATATGCTGAATCAATAAATGGTTTGAGCTTTCTTACCATAAATTCCATGTATGCCTTTCCCTTTTCACCCTGACCATACTCCCTGGTCCGGTCAGGCGTATTATATATTCCAACAACGATCATTGGAGGGATAAATTTCTTCCTGATCAGGCTATCAAATGTTTCATCAATTTTCCAATCAACTCCAAATGCACTTGTAGCTGGATCGAAAATATTTTGGCCATCGTGCATGTAGAGCACTGGGTATCGTTTAGTCTTTTCTGTTTCATACCCGGGAGGAAACCAAACAATAATATCCCTGTCGTTGATTCCTGTGCCCTTCATTGCTTTGTGATAAGCGACCTTGCCGGTAACATGACTCTCAATCGTTCTTTTCGCGCCGCCCTTTGTCCAGAAATAAATGTCATTCTTAATAGTAGTATCCTTCGTAATCTTCGCGTTAAAATTTGCTAGTGCTGACCCGTTTGCATTCGCAGCTTCACGTTCCCAAGAACCAAGCGTATACTTGTATTCAATTGATAAAGGCCTGTTGAGTGTGATTTGATAAGTCCAGGTATGATTACCGCTATAGTTCATTTTTATTTTACCCGGGTTCCAGTTACCGAGTTGTTCATGTCCACCGGCGATAAATACTGCTGTATCCGGTGATAGATCGGGAGAATTCAGAATAAAATTGATGCGGATGGTTTGTTCCTGCGCAGTTGTACGAAATAGAATGAAAAGTGATAGGAGAAATACACTGATTAATCTGAAATTCATGGCCATTTGTGGTTTGGAGGGTAAATATAGCTCGAAAGTTGAGAAGGAAAGGATGATAGTGTAAGAAAATGTAGCTGACTAGTACCACAGATTCCAACGATACTCAATCAAGTCCCGCTCCAAAGTAACTAACTGGGGGACATTGTTATTCCGGTCAGACGAGTCGTCTGACCGGAATAAAGCTCGGGGATTTCAAAGTCGAGTTCCAAAGTGTTTTCATCATTTTAGGAAAGAAAAAAACATTTTAAAATGGTGAAAAAACTATGCGTCGGTAGATTTTGATTTCATCGTCCGGCGCGAACTTTATCCCGGTCAGACGACTCGTCTGACCGGGATAAAGTTCGACGCTCCCGAGATTCGATTTGATAGTTCTTAATTTGGCATGGAAATGTCGCATCGCCTTGCAAGGTGAAGAATCGGGAATCAACCTTATCAACCTCCCGACACTTCGGAACAACTACTCTTGGATACTTCCATACTTCTTCAGTATTGGAATAACTTTATCCAACGGTAAAGCCTCAATTGAGCGACCCTTAAATCCTTTCATACTTTCTGCCTTAAATAATGAATTGAGTATCGCTTCTTCCGTTGCTTCATTGGCTGCCAGGAATAGAGGGTCTAATGCATCATTTGTAAGGACTGTTATTTGGTGATTGGGATCACTTGGGTTAAACGCGACACGATTTGATGAAGATGTAGAGAATGCAATCACGTAATCGCCGCTTCCATTGGAAGCAATTCCACCTGTTTTTGCTAAACCCATGAATGCTCTCTTGGCCAGTCGTTCCAGATTGCGTGCATCCAGCGGCGCATCAGTTGCAACTACGATCATGCAACTTCCATCAGGCTTGTCCAAATCGCTCTTCAGGTAGTATTTTCCTAACTCTTCACCGACAGGTACTCCGTCGATCTGTAGCACGCCACCAAAATTTGTTTGAACCAATACGCCAACGGTATAACCACCGAATTTTTTTGGGATCACTCTGGATGAAGTACCGATTCCGCCTTTAAAATTGAAACAAATCGTTCCTGTACCGGCGCCTACATTGCCTTCTTCCACCGCGCCTTCCTTTGCATTTTGAATGGCCTGCAGTACATCTTCTCGCTTTACATGTCTTCCACGAATATCATTCAAATAGCCATCATTGGTTTCTCCAACAATTGCATTGACGGATCGAACCTCTTCATTTCCCTTTTGTGCAAGCGTATAAGTTATCACAGCATCCATTCCGGTTGACACACTTAAGGTATTGGTAAGTATAATCGGAGATTCGATATTTCCCAATTCCTTTACCTGTGTTGTACCCGCGAGCTTTCCAAATCCATTCCCAACAAAAACTGCGGCAGGAACTTTTTGCTGAAATAAATTTCCATCGTGTGGTATTATAGCCGTTACTCCCGTGCGTACAGAATCGCCCTTAATTAGCGTGACCTGTCCAACTTTTAGCCCGGCTATATCCGTAATCGCATTTAGTTTTCCTTTGGGAATTACGCCAATTTTAATCTTGAAATCGGAAATACGTCCGCGAGTTTGTGAGAAAGAAACATTAAGCCATATGAAAAAAATCAGCAGCAGCGATATGTACTTCATCGGAGGAATTTCTCACGAAGGTCGTGGTCTTTGATGAAAGGTTGACAGGGTTGACAGGGTTGACAGGGTTGACAGGGTTGACAAGGTTGACAAGGTTGACAAGGTTGACAAGGTTGACACGGAGCTTCAGATGGATCAATTTTTTACCTCGTCAACCCTGTCAACCTTATCAACCTTGTCAACCCTTCAACTAACGGCAGTAACCTGAGCATGAACACACAACCATTGACCTTTCTCTCTAACGTAAGTATCCGTGTAAATTGAATTGCCGCTGATTATTTTTCCGTCAATTTCTTTCGTGTAAACGGTTTTTGACATTACCAGCGCAACATTGCCGAAAATGCGGATTACCTCATCTTCATAGGAGAAGGTCCTGTAATGACTGTTTTCATATCCCTTTGCCCATCCTTTCATGTATGCATCGCGGTCAAGTATCTCGCCCGAACTTTGAATACAGACAAAATCTTTATGAATGATCTTATCGTGAGCAATCACATCCTGATTAACGAAATTCCGAATGAACTGAGCGTTCAAATTACTTAATACCGCTTCTTCATTTCTTGTTGCTGATAAAATCATTTTCATGCATTGTGATTATCTCCGTAAAACCTCACGCTGTCAACCTTGTCAACCTTATCAACCTATCAACCTTGTCAATTGTCAACTCCGACCTTAGCAAAAGAGGCATGTCAGTGCTTAATTACCTGAGCTGTTTCTTAAGGACACTGTGCATGCACCCTCCATTCCTGGTAAACCAACCCTTTGTATACTTTCCCTCTAATTAAAACAACGAAACCATCCAAGTTTACCCGTAGAGTTGTTCTCTTCCTTATTCTCTTATGCAAATTAGATTGATGATTGACTAGACCATTTAGAAATCTTGCGAAAGTTTACCGGTTCCGAACCCTAAAGAAGCATAACAGAATTAAATTAGGATTTTGCAGGGTTCGGAACCCTAATCAGGAAACTGCCTGCTTATACTTACTGGGAGATGCGAGAAACTTCTTCGCAAACGCAGTCGAGAAATAATCCACCCGATTAAATCCACTTCGAAAACAAACATCGGCAATAGGAAGATCAGTTGTCCTTATCAATGTTTCGGCATGCTTGAGCCGAACGAGTTGAAGATACTGGTAGGGAGAGTACTTGCTAAACTGCTTAAAGATCCGGCTGAAATGAAATGGACTTACATAGCAATGAGAAGCGAGTTCATTTAAGGATATATTCTTTGTAAAATGATCCAGGATGAATTCCTTCGCTCTTTCAACGGTTTGGATATAGTGTCGTTTGTTTTTATTATCGGACACAGGAGCAATTGCAATTTCGGAAAAATGTTTCATTACTTCAGTTACCATCTCCATTACGAGGGTATCGATCAGGAGTCGGCTGGTATTATTCTTTAATAAATTTTCAAGAATGAGGTAGTGTATATATTCTGCTTCGGGGCTTGCAGAAACAATTGTCGAAAAAGCATCCGGATCGTTGAAGAAATTTGAATTATTCAATTCAAATCTTTCTCTGATCTCATTGAAGCCGGCTTCGGTAAATCTGAAGATCGTGCATGCCCCAAATCCTGGCTCCTGTTGAACAAGTCTGAATTCGCAGTTCGGTTTCTCGATCAGGATCCGGCTAATGTATTCTTCGCAAACTACTTTGTAAGCATTGAACAGGAAGTATCCTCTCCTGGTAAAATTCATGCAGAATTCAGCAGTATAACCCGGCCTGAAAATATAACGTTCAGGCGCATAGCTATTGAAATCGGAAATAGTGAAGGATTCTGATTTGTACAGAGGTTCGACAGAAAAGCGTTGGTCGTATTTAGCCCCAATCCTCAACTCCATATTTGAGTCGTGAAAGCTTTGCCAGAAACGGGATTGGTTAAATACAGACATGGTTTCCTTTTACGTCGCGAATCGCCCTTAGTAAAGATACCCTGAAGGGTGCTTTTGCTGCAAAGGAATTGTGATGGGGAGTTTAGAAATCTTGCTAATTACCGGTAAGGGCACGCACGGTTGAAAACCCTAAGGAGATCATAACAATTTGTAGGAGGCTAACCAGGGTTTTCAACCTTACGATCTCTGTTCGAATCCGTCAGAATCGAACTCATCTTCAGATTCGGGTTCAGGCTGCTTCTTTCCGTATTTGGGAGAAAAGGGAATGACCTTACCGCGCTTTCTAAACCAGTGCGGTATCCGGCTATCAACCCACCAGGCTAGTCCGCCAATGATGAGTATACCTAACAGGAGTACGTAATTCTGCATTTCGGAGGATTTGGATCTGAGTATATAACGCTGGAATCCTCCTTTAATTATGTTTGAAATCTGCTTTGAACCCCACCCTGACGGATATTCAAAGGTTTAATCAGTTTCAAAATTTCGGAACTTTTTAAGAGAAATAGTTAAGGGTTTATTATTACGATGTCTATTTCAGCCCATTAACTATAACTGGCCCGATACTTCGATGCTATAATCCGTTACCAGAATCGATCACTAAAAAACTATAGTATGAAAGCTTTATTACCCTTTTTCCTGTTAGGATTTGTCCTCGTTTCCTGCAATAGCGGAAATGTTAAGGATCCTGAATACCGCGATATCCAGAATATTCGCATAGCCGAAGTAGGGGTATTGCAAACGACAGCGGTTGTGGATCTCATTTATTATAATCCAAACAATTTCGGCCTGACCTTGAATCAGGCAAGAGGAGATGTATATGTTGACGATGCATATCTCGGTCGCTTTTCATTGGAAGAAAAAGTGCATGTTGGACGCAGATCCGAATTCCTGATCCCGGCACAAATACGCCTGGATAATCTCGGCGCCTTCAAAAATCATCGCGATATCTATAAAAAGAAAGAAGCCAAAGTTCGAATTGAAGGATTTGCAACGGTGAGCAAGGCCGGTATTCGTAAGGAAGTGCCGATTAGATATGAGGGGATACAGAATATTGAGAAGTTTAGGAGTCTGGTTTCGAGATAAATCTGAAGTCATTTATGACTAGCGGATGACTGCTGTTTATGGGCATCTGTTTGGGCTTCGATTTGCCTATGCGGAGTTCAAGATGTTCGACACGCCAATAATCAATAATCAATATTCAATATTCAATTCTCAAATCAACAAATCATTGATCAACAAACAACAAACAGCCATCAACAATCAACAAAAAACAAACAACTGTCAACGAGCAATATGCGTTCCGCACTTGAAAATTGAATGTTGACCGAGTGTTGATTGAAGGTTGATTATTGATTGATGATTGTTGACACTTGATTTGAGAATTGAATATTGAATATTGATTATTGACTATTGGCTTGTCGAAAACAGGAACTTTACCAAGTCCACAACAACTCTCATCCTCATAACTAATAATCAATAATCAGCAATCAGTGGTCCTCTTTGTTCTTAATTGAAACCATAAACACCCCAAATACCATAAACGCAATAGCAGTATACCAATTCAGTTTACCAGTAGCATCGTTAAACAAAATATTCCCAAACAGAATCAGGGATACAAGAATGAAAAATACCCCGATCACAAAGTTTAATTGGCTAAGTCTTTTGTACATATGATCCTGTTTAGAAGAAAAGGAGATTTAATATGATTGTTGCCAATAAAAGTAATATCGCGATTGGTCCAATGCGTTGATACCATTTTCCACCAACGTACTTCGGTTTTTCTGTTAGAGAATACACCAATCCTTTTAATTCTTCTTCGGCTTTCGGTTTCGTCATTAAACTAACAATGATCGTAGTAACAAAGTTTACGATCCAGCTCACCGATGCAACCGTGAATGCCTGCGCCATGCCGCTCGATATTGGAAATTCCGGAGAGATCCATCCACCCTTTCCTTCAGCTACTGTCAATCCATGTGTAGCAGCCGCAGCCATGGTTCCAATTAACAGTCCCCAGAATGCCCCATGCCCTGTAGTTCTTTTCCAGAACATTCCTAAAAGGAATGTCGCGAACAGTGGCCCATTTACAAATCCAAATACCAGTTGAAGAAAATCGTTGATATTGTTGAATCCTTGCGCGACATACGCCGTCATAATTGAGAATAGAATTCCTGCCACGGTAATGAATTTGCCAACTACCAAATAGTGTCGATCGGGTTTGTTCTTTGCAAAGTATGCCTGGTAAATATCATAGGTAAATACTGAATTGAATGCCGTCACATTACCAGCCATACCGCTCATGAAGGACGCCATGAGTGCTGTGATTCCGACTCCCAATAAACCACTCGGATAATAGTGCGCGATCAATGAAGGCAGCGTCATTGTATAGTCCAATGCGCCTTTATCATCAGTAGGAATAGTGTATCCCTTGGATTGACTCATCAATGCAATTGCTATAAGTCCGGGAAGCACTACGATCAGCGGCATGAACATTTTTGGAATAGCTGCGATTAATGGAGTCATCTGCGCTTCTCGCATGTTCTTTGCAATCATGGCTCGTTGTACGACAAGAAAATCAGTACACCAATAACCGAATGACATAACAAATCCCAATCCAAATATTAAACTCATCCAGTGCAAACCCATTGGATTGGATGAAGTATCGCCCATGTATTTCCATGCATGGGTCATATTGGGAGCAAGTTGTGCTTTTATGTTTTCCCATCCTCCTGCATCATGAAGTGCGACGACCACTAATGGGGAAAGTCCAAGCACTATCAAAAAGAATTGCAATACTTCGTTATAAACTGCGCTTGTTAGTCCGCCGAGGAAAGTATAGATCATCACAATGCCTGCCGCTACCCAAATTGAAATATCGAAATCCCATTTCAAAATGATTTCAAGAAGTTTTGCCAACGCGTAAAGAGAAATGCCGGAAGAAAATACTGTCATCACTGCAAAGGAGACCGCGTTGAGTCCTCTAGTTTTTTCGTCAAAACGGAGGCGTAGGTATTCAGGTACGCTTCTAGCCCGGCTTCCATAATAAAAAGGCATCATGAACACCCCAAGGAAAACCATGGCGAATATGGCCCCTACCCAATAAAAATGTACTGTAGCAATGCCATACTTGGCCCCCGATGCCACCATTCCAAGTACTTCCTGCGCACCAAGATTGGCTGAAATAAATGCAAGGCTCGTAATCCAAAGCGGAATACTCCTGTTGCTGGCCAGGAAATCATTACTTGATCTTATTTTCTTCTTTATAATAAAACCAACAGCAATTACAAAAGCGAAATAAACAAGGATGATTAAGTAGTCGGCAACGCTTAGGTTCATAGTAATGGTTAGATGTAAATGTAGTGAAATCCAATTGATCGGAAGAACAGCGGAACAGATGAACAGCGGAACAGCGGAACAGCGGAACAAAAGAATTTAGAACCCTGAGCTGTCAGACAAAACTCTATCTAATCATGAATTCTTCAGATCTGCTGTTCTCCTGATCTACTGATCTGCTGTTCCGCTGTTCATCTGTTCCGCTGTTCTTCCGATCAATAGGGGCCAGCGGCATAAAAATACTTCCAGTAGAGCTTCCCCCTTTGGTTAAAAATGCAGAACTTTAAGTCAATCGTTCATTTTATAAAATAAATTGATTTTTATGCCCAGTTCAAACAAAGAATTCACGCCAAAAGAGATGAATCCATTGGCAAATCTCGATGAGTGGGAAGAAGCCGTGTTGGAGCGCTATCCTGAACCGGGTACAAAAGCGAAGACCCAGGATGAATACAGGAACTATGACGATCCGGCGAGAGATACAGTACGCGAGTTCTATCGGTTAAATCATACCCATCAGACCTATGATTTTGTTCAGGAAAAGAAGAAGGAGTTTTTAAAATTTAATCGAAAAGAAATGCCCGTATGGCAGGCTTTTGATTTTTTGAATCAACTGGTAGATGATTCCGATCCTGATACCGATCTTGACCAGTTCCAGCATCTGTTACAGACCTCAGAATCTATTCGTGCGGATGGTCATCCCGATTGGATGGTACTGACCGGACTGATGCATGATATGGGTAAAGTACTTTGTCTTTTCGGTGAACCACAATGGGCAGTTGTAGGTGATACCTTCCCTGTGGGCTGTGCGTATTCTGATAAAGTTGTTTATCCTGAATATTTTAAAAATAATCCCGACTATAATAACCCAGCTTATAGTACAAAACTGGGGGTATACGAAGAAGGTTGTGGCTTGCGCAATGTTCATCTCAGTTGGGGTCATGACGAATATGTGTACCAAATGATGAAGGATCATTTGCCTGAAGAAGGATTGTACATGTTACGTTTCCATTCCTTTTATGCATGGCATCGTGAAGGAGAATTCGAACACCTCCTCGATGATCACGATCGCGAGATGTTGAAATGGGTGAAATTGTTTAATCCCTATGATCTATATTCGAAAACGCCAACTCCACCGGATTGGAAACAGTTGAAACCTTATTATGAGGGACTGGTTGCGAAGTACCTTCCTTCAACTATTAAATTCTGATTCATAAATACAAAAATCTCGTCATTCCCACGAAAGTGGGAACCTTCGAAAGTGGGAACCTTCGAAAGTGGGAACCTTCGAAAGTGGGAATCTCCCAAAGCGGGAACCCTCGCCAATGTCGGGAGGTTCTTTTAATTGCATGAACTAATAATCACAAGTGACAACAGACGAAATCATCGCTCATCGACTCATCAATCAACGCATTGCGGAATCTGAATTCAAAGAACCGGCGGAGGTGGTTTCATGGATGGTAGCCATGCAGGCACAAGTATGGGATATGGCGAAATGGGCAATTGGTCTGCGTCTTCCGGGTTCTACGAATGAATCAATTGAAAAAGCATTTAATGATGGCCTGATACTTCGTACCCATCTCATGCGCCCTACCTGGCATTTCGTAACTCCGACGGATATACGATGGTTATTGAAATTGACCGCACCAAGGGTTCATGCGATCAATGCGTATATCTATCGTCAAACAGGTCTCGATACAAAAAAACTTAACCGCAGTACAAATCTTTTGGCGAAAGCATTAGTGGATGGTAAGTACCTGACGCGGGATGACCTTAAAACAAGTCTTGCATCGGTTAAATTATCGGGTGATGGGGTACAGTTGGCTGCAACCATGATGTATGCCGAACTGGAAGGAGTCATTTGCAGCGGACCGCGGCTTGGGAAGCAATTCAGCTATGCGCTTATGGATGAAAGGGCTCCTTCAAAAAACTCAACAACAAGGGAAGAATCACTGGCAGAATTCACCAAACGATATTTTCAAAGCCGGGGACCTGCAACCGTGCATGACTTTTCGACCTGGTCAGGACTAAGTATGAAAGATATAAAAGAAGGAATAGCAATGTTGGGTTCAATGCTTGTTAAAGAAACCTGGGAAGACAAAGAGTATTTCCTTGTGCCGTCAGAATTAAAAGACCTGAATCAATCCCAAACAACATTTCTTATGCCCGACTATGATGAATATGGAATGGCTTATAAGAACAGGGAAGCGATGATTGATACCAACGTCATCAGCATGCAGAAGTTGATCAAGGATCAATTTTATAGTCATTTTATTATTGTTGACGGAAAAGTTGCGGGTACCTGGAAACGTTCGAAAATGGGAAAATCTCTTTCTGTTGAAACGACATATTTCGCACCGCTTTCAAAAACAAAAGAACAAGAGGTCGGGAAGGCGGTGAAGAAGTTTCTAAAGTGGGCCGGTTGAGGGTTGACAACCTTGATTAGAGACTTACAAACAATAAGACCTAGTGCAAGGTTGTCAACCCTGGTATTCACATAAACATGTGGTTTCGCACCCCATCTATCTTTCATAATTTTATGCTCGGCTCCAAGCATCTCAGCATGGGAAGATTTTTTTTACTAATTGCTCTGACTATTATTCCTTTTTGCGATGTTCTTTCGCAGGATAAAGGATTTGTATTTACCCGCATCGACCGCGAAATGGGATTGCGCTCCAATATGGTCAGCCAGGTAATAAAGGATCACCAGGGCGTGGCCTGGATTGGTACGAGCAGTGGCTTGCACTGGTACGACGGGCAACGTATGATTGTTTATACAAATCGCCCTGGAGATTCCAGTTCTCTTCCTGACAATCGTGTATTGTTGTTAAAGGAGGATAAATACCGAAGACTATGGGTTGTGACTGGCGTTGGCCCTGCTATTTATGATCGTGTTCACAATAATTTTTCAAAAGTTGTCATTGATTCTTTTTCTTTTGAAAATCTAAACGACATTTTTGAAGATAATAATGGGAATGTTTGGCTTACCATGTACAAGGGTGGGCCTTATGTTTACGATAGCGCATTGAAAAGGTTTGAATCTTACACCAAAATCTGGCCTGAGGCAAGTTTTCAAATTCGCTCATTGGCTTACGATCCTTTCTCAGTCTTATATTGGTTGGCTACAGACAACGGATTGGCTGCCTATGATCCTTCTAAAAAGGAATATTATGACATTAAAAATAATCCACTCAATCTCCGTTGCTTTAATGATACTACAAGCAATATGTATTCGTCAGGTATTTATTTCAATTCCAATTGCGAATTGTGGATTCAAGGACACCTGAATTATCAATTTCAGTATTTCCGTTATGACGTAAAGAAGAAGGAACTGATTCAACCGAATAATATTCCGACTAACACGATTGGGTTTTTTACCGATGCATCCGGTACAACCTGGGCATGGGGAGAATTTCTGTTCAGGTACGATCCCAAAACAAATTCTTTTATTAAAATCGAGGAGAGGCGAAACGATCGCACCGGAATAGACTTCGATATAATTGCAGGAATGTTTGAGGACAATGAAAACAATTTATGGGTCAGCACCAACCTGGGCATTTATATTTTTAATCCACAGCAGCAGGCATTTCAACCCGTGGAAATATGGTCGAATGTCGACAAAGATTTTATTGATAAGAGTGTAAATGGGTTTCTTCAAACTAAGGAAGGGCTTTTCATTGTGCTTGCGTATGGAGGGGACGGCCTTTACTTTTATGATGAGAATTTTACCAGGATATCAAATCAATTTGGCTATAATCGTTTTCATGCAAGAGACTTAAACTATTCTGTCACCTGGAGCGGTTTGCAGGATCAGAAGGGATTGATTTGGATTGGGTGTGAGGGCGGCAGATTGATGATAATGGATCCACTGCAAAAAACTACCAAATATCTGAAGCCTCCAGAGTTCGAAGGCATGACGATCCGTTCAATGATTGAAGATGAAGAGGGAAATATTTGGTTCGGCACACTTAGAAATATTGTAATAAAATGGATCCGTTCTGAAAACAAATTCAAACAGGTTATTCCATTCTCAAAGGAAAAATACAGGCTTGGCACGGTAGTACGACTGCAGCGCGGGTATCAGCATGATGTTTGGGCAACAACTTATAGCAGTGGTTTAATTCGCTTCGATATTCGCACGGATTCGTTAATTCAAAAAGTGCCTAATACTGATGGCACTTTGGGCGCAAGAGACATCGCTTTCCTTAATAAGGACACGATGATCGTTGGCACAGGCTACGGGGTTGGAGTTTTTGATATGCCCAAAGGCGAATTAACCTACATCAGCCAAAAGGACGGATTGACTTCGAACGATGTGCTAGGTCTTGCAATTGATGTGGAGAAGAATTTATGGGTCGGAACAACCAATGGAGTTTGCAAAATTCGCTTCCCACAAAAGCAAATAACCAATTATGGATTCAGGGATGGAATAACAGATGAAACCCTTGTCTTCGCAACTTTTTATCAACTATCATCTGGCCAGATGGTATTTGGTAATTCCCGAGGCTTTGTGTATTTCAATCCTAAAAAGATTAATGCAGCCCTTCCAACACCCAATGCCAGAATAACGGGATTGTCCGTTTTCAATAATTCATTATCTATCGACAGCATTTATCAGAACCAAAACAAGCTGCGGTTAGATTATGACCAGAATTCCATTACCATCCGCTTTTCCGCTATGAGTTTCCGATTAAACGATAGACTGGATTTTTTCTACCAAATGGAAGGTGCCGACAAGGATTGGATAAAAGCAGGTACAACACGTGAAATAAACTATTCTAATCTGGGCAGCGGTAACTATTTGTTTAAAGTAAAGACCATATCCAAGGACGGTATTCCGAGCGAAAAGATTGCCACGCTTAATATTCGAATCATTCCTCCCTTTTGGGATACCTGGTGGTTTTACCTTTTAGTTGCGGCAGCAATAGGAGGAATATTGTATTTTATTTATAAACTCCGGGTAAATAAGCTGCTAGCTGTTGAGACAGTAAGAAGAAGAGTGGCGCGTGATCTGCATGACGATATGGGTTCAACGCTGAGTACGATAAATATCCTTAGCGAAATGGCTCGAATGAAAATCAGGAATGATGTGGACAAAACCTCAGAGTATATCGTTAAGATCAGCGACAATTCATCACGTATGATGGAGGCGATCGACGATATTGTTTGGAGCATCAACCCGATGAATGATAGCATGCAGAAGATAACAGCGAGGATGCGTGAGTTTGCAACAAGTGTGTTGGAAGCAAAGGATATCGATATTGATTTCAAAGTAGAGGAAGCAGTAAATCATCTCACATTGGATATGGAGGCAAGGCGTGATTTCTTTTTAATTTTTAAAGAAGCCATCAACAATGCAGCAAAGTATAGCAACTGCAAGCACCTTTCCATCAGCATCCATGTACGGCAAAAAAGATTGTTATTGGATATCAGGGATGATGGAATTGGCTTCGATGTAAATGTTGCTGACAATGGGAACGGCCTGATCAATATGCGGAAAAGGGCAGATTCGCTAAAAGGTAAAATAGTGATCGCTTCCAATCCGGGAATGGGAACACAGGTATCTTTAAATGTTCCTGTTTAACATGTTTATGCGATTGTTATGGCCTTGAAAATGCGGTAGATTTGGTATACTGATATGATCAAATTACTTATATACGAGGACAATCCCCAATTGCGAGAAGGGCTCACCATGCTCCTCAACGGATCCGAGGGATTTGAAGTGTTATCAGCCTACAAAAATTGCGATGAAGTTGTTGAAGAAGTTCAGGCATGGAAACCAGATGTTATCCTGATGGATATTGACATGCCTGGAACAAATGGGATTGAAGGTTTGAAAAGAATCCGTGCGATGAATTCCGATGTAAAAATCCTCATGCTAACTGTTTTTGATGATAATAAGAATGTGTTTGACGCCATAAAGTCCGGCGCGAATGGATATATTCTCAAAAAGACTCCTCCTTCACGTTTGCTGGAATATATTGAAGAAGCAGCTTCGGGAGGTGCGCCAATGACATCATCAATCGCCACCCAGGTGTTGAAAATGTTTTCAGAGCATCATAAGGTTTCTGGAGAAGACTATAATCTATCAGACCGTGAAAAGCAGGTCCTTTCATTATTAGTAAACGGGTATAGCTACAAGATGATCGCTTCTGAAATGATCATTGCAATTGACACAGTACGCTCTCACATTAAGAAGATCTACGAAAAGCTCCACGTGAATTCCAAGAGTGAGGCAGTCGCGAAGGCGTTTAAGGACAAAATTGTTTAAGGTTCGGGTTGACAGGGTTGACGAGGTTGACAGGGTTGACAAGGTTGACAAGGTTGACAAGGTTGACAAGGTTGACAAGGTTGACAGAGGTTGACAAGGTTGACAAGGTTGACAAGGTTGACAAGGTTGACAAGGTTGACAAGGTTGACAAGGAGTAAATGCTAGTAAGATAATGGTTATAAAAATGAGGGGTTGATAAATGTTCTTATCAACCCCTCATTATTTATTTGATTTAGTACTCGGGTTTTCTCCTTGTCAACCCTGTCAACCCTGTCAACCTTGTCAACCTAAACACTAAGGAACATCGCTCTTCTGCGCCCTCAGCCACGAATAACCAGCGCTACTCGCGCCCTGGCATACCGGAGCCATTGCCCGCATATCCGGGAGTGCAAAATTGGTTGTACCATTTCCACCATAGGTTGTGCCTATTAGCCCAAAAAAGGCCTGGTTTGTATTGATTGGTAGCAACTGCCCATGGCAAAACATCCAACCTCTTGGCGCAACATTGCCTGCAATGATCCTGATCGTTCCCATCATATTTGTTTCCATCTCGATCGAACCGGGGCCATTTTCTTCATAAGCCGCAGCATTTGGCGAAGGGAAAACACCTGTGGTGCAAATAATGAAATTAATACCCAATCCTCCGTGTCCTTTCCGGTAACCAATTTCTCCTGTTGCATCATTTTTTATCAGGAAGTCGAAGATTGCTCCGCCAATTGTGATAATGAAACTATTTGCTTTTGTATTTCCATTTACATCCAGCTTTTCTAAAGGCGTATCTGTTCCGACACCGAGATTTTGTGCGGTTGTATTAAGAGATAAACCTGAAAGCAGTATTATTAAACTCGTCTTCATAAAAAATCGATTGAACAATTAATTATTTTTTTGCCCACGGTTCCAGTTATATCCGGCAGGCGAAGTTCCAACGCCAACGGGCACCAATCCGCGAAGATCAGGAAGCGCAAATGTGGTATCTGTAGAGCCATAAGCATTTCCAAGGAGTGAATAAAGCGCCGAATTGAATACCGAATCTTTCCTGAGGTACTGTCCATTGCACAACTTCCAGTTTGCCGGGGCGAAATCACCGACAAATAAACGTATATCGCCCATATAAGGTCCGGAGGTATGATTCCCCCCGGATTGATCAGGAAATAATCCGGCTACGCAGATAATGTAATTGAAAGCCATGGCACCATGTCCCTTCCTGTGCCCAACAGTGCCTTGCACATTTGATCTCATCAGAAAGTCAGATTGTGATCCACCATTTGCGATGGTAATCGAGTCTGTTCTTAGTTTACCATTGATCTCCAGTCGCTCGACGGGATTAGCAACTCCTAGTCCAACATTCTGCGAAAAGGCTGTCATGGTGAATGAAAAACTTAGTATTGATAAAATAATTTTCATAATAATTCCATTAAAGTCGATCAATTAGTTTTCTGGCCAAGACCCCAGGTCATATTTGAAGCGGCCCCAGCAGCTACGGGTGCAGAACCTCTTAGATCTGGTAACATAAATTGTGTTGTACCATTACCGCCATAGGTTGCCCCGATTACTCCGAATAAGGCGCCGAAGGATGCGGTTGTCAAAGTTTGTCCCTCACAGAACATCCACCCTGGCGGAGCCCAATCACCTCCAATGATCTTTATTTCGCCAAGAAAAGGTCCATTTGTGAGGACGGTCGTTGATGGCACAGTACAACCCTGTACGCAAATGATATATCTCATCCCCATTGCGCCATGGCCCTTTCTGAAGGCAACTTTCCCTGCTGGTGTATGTTTCTTTAGAAAGTCAAAAGCATTTCCCCCAGATTTTAGAATTGCAGCATCTGTTTTAAGATTCCCGTTCACATCGAGCTTTTCTATGGGGGTTATCGTGCCAATGCCCAGGTTCTGAGCGCACAACACATTGCATAATAGCAGCGTGCAGATTATGAAAATCCATTTCATAACATAAGCTTTTATTAATAATTCTATTGTCTTAGTTCGGCCCTGTAGCCAATGCAATTTGTGAGTCAGAGGAGGGTGAGTCGAATAGATATTGCGAAAACTCTTTTAGGAAGTTAGATCATTTTTTCGTTTGCAACAATAGGGTTGTAGCCCCGTCTTTTTGGAAACCACATATTTATGTGAGCTTATTCCCCTTCAGGGCGTCATTAATACATACTTATGCGATTGTAATCGCTATCACACAAACCGATATTTGACCTACCAAGATCAGAATTAACCTTACTATTAACAGCTTTATATGAAACAAGACCATTCAAGCGCCTTCGTAAACATAACGGGTTCAGTATTTGTGAGTATTTGCCTTATGATCGGAACCTTTCTGGCTTTCTCTTTTTCAAATGAGAACAAGACCAATGTCTTAAGCAAAGGTCTCGACCCGGATACGTATTGGGACGAATCCAGCTGCCCTTGCCTTGCAGAAGAAGAAGAACCTGAATGCACGAGCACAGTGTTTCTTCAGGTCGGATCTGTACAGTCTGAATTACTTTCGTGGTAATGGTTATCGGGATGAAAGCAGCTTTATAGCCAACTAACAACAGTCACCTCCAAATAATTTTTTCAGGATTTCATACCTGCTCAATCAGCAATTTGATGCATGTACTTGTCCTTTCCGGACTGCGATGCTGAAAATTTGGAGATGCAGCGGCTCACTACCAAAATGGAATTATTGCGATGCCGAGAATTTACAAACTGCCGTTCAGGGAAAAGTCCTGTCAACAAAGTTAATTTTTTAACTAATTAACTAATTAACCAATCAACCAATCAACCAACCCATCAGTACTCCTGAAACTCCGGACCATACTGCGGTTTCTGAAATTTTCTGCTTATGGCAGATTTGGCCCTTTCGAGCCATGGACTAAATTCTTTTTTGATCAGTCGCAATACGATTTCAAAAACAATGTAGCCGATCAGTACGGAAGCAGCCCATTCCAGGATAGAAAATGTTTGCTTGTCAACTATTGTTTTTTTCGAAGCGAGTCCCCATAAATTTTTTATGCTGCGTGTTGCAAAGAAATGAGATACGAGGCTTGCTGCCCATAAGCCGATTACAAAGCCCGGTAAATGTCCCGGTAATTTTGTCGAAAAGGTATTCTGAGAGTTTGATGACTTTTTGCTTGTTCATAGGACGGGATTTATTTGAAGAAACGGGATTCAAATAAAAATATAATTTATTATTCCGGTGAATGCAAAGTTGTGGAATAAGCTCCTGTTCTGAGTATGGATGAAATGCTTGGATCAAGTTCGGGCTCGCCTCAGTGCGAAGAATCTTACGGGAGACAGGAGACGCAGGATTGCGGTGATCATTTAATTTTGCGTTTTCGCCCCGCCATTGCGGGAGTTAATTCTCTTTGAAATACAGGAATTCCGAAAAAAAAGGTATTATGGCATTTAAACCGTTGAAAATTAACATATCGCCATGCCCATACAAATCCGGAACTTCTTCATACAAAAAACACCGTTCCAATCGTTTATAACAAGACAAAATCTCAATCCAAAATCTATGAGCGACTTGAAACAAATGGTCCGCGAATTATTTGAAAAGGACCAGCAAATGAACTCTATCGAAAAAGAAATCAAAACGAAAAGAGCGCATTACCATCACCTCATCCTTAAGAATTCGGAAAAAGTTTATTCCGATGTTGAAGTAGCGGCAATCAATATGGCGTTTGAAGAATTGAATAAATTGGAAGAACAAAAATCCGTTTTTAAGGATCGATTCACCGATATAAAAAACATGATGCTCAAGTTACTCAATCCCCTGAATGGTGGACGATGGGTGCACGAGACCGAAGATCCCATCAATCCGCGCTGGGAATTCTGGGTGGAAGACGAGGAATTGAAGTACGCCCGCCTGAATGGAGCCGCCTATTAAAAATTTTATTTTTTTGGGAATATTTTTTTTGGAAATTTAACTTCGATTCCGGTCTGATATCTTTAACAGCCGGACGGAAAAAAATTCGCCGTTCTAACAATGATCCAGAATTTATGACCCTTTTTGAATTCCGGCAGCTTCCCTATCCTCACCAAATCAGACTTCTCTACGAAGAGGGAACATATATTGGCAAAAACAAGGATAGGGGGCTCACTTTTCTACTTTATCAATTAGCTGGTTTTTATATTGAGATTTCATATAGTCTTTATCGGGTGAAGATTGAGGGGCTGAATTTTTCAGAATCAACGGATATGTTAGATCCTTACCTGGAACAGGTCGAAATAGAACTATTAGCATAGAATTTCAACCATAGATAAATACAAACACCAAAACACCAAAACTGCCAGTTATGACCAAATCCATTTCCCCCAGGAATATCGTCCTGTATGCTGACGACGACTCTGATGATTTGGAATTAGTAACCTCTTCCTTTGAAACGTATGCCAATAATGTTGAAGTAATAACTTTCAGGGATGGAACTGAGATTATAGAATTCCTGAATAAACGCTCTGATCACGATCCCCATCCCTGCCTGATTATTCTGGATATAAACATGCCCTTACTTAATGGCAAAGATGCACTGGTTAAGATCAGGAGAATTCCGGGCTATGAATCAATTCCCGTTGTGCTGTTCTCAACTTCTTCGCAACCTAATGACGGAAGTTTTGCAAAAAAATACAACGCTGGCTTCGTCACCAAACCGCTCGAACATGCCCAAATGCGCGTGATCACCGATCAGTTTATTGATCACTGTAGCGATGAGATCAAAAGGAATATACGGAAGTTCCTTCAGTAGAAGACCCAATTGAACAGAAGAACAGATGAACAGAAGAACAGTAGAACAGAAGAACAGTGGAACAGCAGAGCAGAAGAACGAGGGGTGAATTCAGGGTAGCTCTATTTCTTTGTGTAAATAGTTTTTTGGTAACTGTACTAGAAGTAACTCAAGGGTTATGCCCTTGATATGTAATAGTTAGTATTTGCTGTCACAGCTTCCTAAATTCTACTGTTCAGCTGTTCTACTGTTCTTCTGCTCTTCTGTTCCTCTGTTCTGCTGTTCTTCTGTTCATCTGTTCTTCTGTTCAATTCCCCGCGCCAACTCGATTCATTTCCTCCTGTGCTCCGCTGCCTCTTCGAGCCGCTGTTTTAAACGCTTTTCCAAACCGGTAGGTGAATGATATATTGACAACGCGGCTATCGCGTTTTATAGTGAAGTATTCATCAGTTTGCTGGAAATACGTGAGGCCACTCATATTGTTGGTCCAGAAGAGATCACGCACATTCAATCTGATTGTTCCCTGCTTCTTTAGAATCTGTTTGGATATTCCAGCATTTAATTGTCCATTCGGTTCAAGCACTTCCTGGATATCGTTCTGTGCTTTTGTGATATAGAAGCCCGATAGTTCGGCGGCCCAGCCCTTATTGAACTGAAACTGGTTGGTCATATTAGCGTTAAGCTGTGAAATTTCGGCTGTATAATCTTTCCATAAAACACCTTCTATTTTCTTATACAGGAAATCTGCCTGCAGATTCAGTGTCCACCATTTGAAGGGCTTTACGTGCAGGCTCATTGATAGGCCGATGCTCTGCATTCTTCCGAGATTTCCTTCAGTATAAATAATATTCCCACTTGTATCAGAAAGAAAGATCTGCGAGAAATAATCTTTGACGTAACTATAGCTCACACTGGTAACAAGCAGTTCCTTGTACAAATGGGTGGCTCCAAAATTCCATGTGTACTGCGGTTTGAAATAAGGATTCCCAACCTGGTTGGTGTATTTATTGATGATGAATACAAACGGATTCAGTTTTTGAAATGCCGGCCTGTCGATTCGTCGACCTGCACTAATCGAAATCGTATTCGATGAATCAGCTTTATAACTAAAAAAGAGAGTTGGAAACAAACTGTTATACCTTCTGGAGAATGAAGAATCCTTCCTTGAAGCGTTACCTAGCTGTTCTCCATCATAGCCTGTGTATTCATACCGAAGTCCACCCTGCAAACTGATCTTATTGAATTCCTTTAGTACATTTCCATACAAAGCATGAATATTTTCAGTGTAAAGGAAGTGATTGGTCCGGTTCAGATCCGGAAGCCAGTTGCCATTATCTAAATAATAATATTCCGCAAGATTGTCTGTACTTACCCGTGAAGATTTCCAGCCGGCTTCAAATTTTCCTGAGCTGCTGAAACGATCTGTATAATCTGCTTTTCCTGAGTAGATCTTAATGTTAGATGGAAGATTGCCTTTGATTTCTTCCTGGTATCCACCTGGGCCAGAAAGACTGTTCTGAAAGGAAGTATTGCTTCTATTTCTATATCCCAGGAAGTCAAGATCAGCAGTTATCTCTTTTTTTGCATCAATCACATGCCTCACATTCAGGTTTATTGCATTGTTCCCCCAACCTCCGTTGGTCGTGCTCAAACTATTAATTACAGAATCAGTTGACCCGCTTTCGTTCAGCCATTGTGCATCGGCCGTACTATTACTTTTTCTCGAAAGACTAAGACCTGAGTAAACCATACCGATGGTTGTCTTCTTATCCAGGAAGAAATCTATGCCCGATCTCCAGCTTTGGTTGAAGAATCTTCCTTCGAACAAAGTAGGTTGTTCCAACTGCGCATCGATAGTCTTTAAATCTTGCTTATAATATGTTCGCAATGCATACATATCGGTAAAATTCCTTGCCGCATTGAGATTGTAATTCAGAAAGACATTGAACTTACCGCTGCGCATATTTAGTGCTACACTATTGTTTGTCTTGGGATACTGGCCCTGACCATAACCCATGGTTACAGTTCCGTTAAATCCCTGTTGCCTTTGCTTTTTTGTGCGGATATTAATGATCCCTGCATTCCCCGCAGCATCATATTTTGCAGGTGGATTGGTCATCAGTTCAATTGTCTCCACCTGTGTTGCACTCATCCCATTCAATAGTGCAGCAAGATCGGTTCCCGACAGATAAGTTTGCTTACCATCGATCATGATCAATACCTGGGACTTGCCTTTGAGACTGATATTACCATCGCGGTCAACCGAAACGCCCGGAGATTTTTCCAGTACTTCCATTACAGTGGCTCCGGCACTTGTTATGCTTGCTTCAACATTTATTATTGTCTTATCGGCAGTTTGCTGAATAAATGGTTTGCGTCCGGTTACGGTCACTTCCTGCAACATGCCTTTTGAAGCAGGTAGTACAATTGCCTGTAGTCTTTTTTCATTGTCCGGAAGAGGCAATTGAATAAGCCCGGAGTATTGAGTTACCCTATTCACCATACTCACCCTGATCCGATACTGACCCACTGAAATATTTTCAAACACAACGATACCGCTCGAATCAGTCATACTTGTAGCAACTATTGCTGAATCATTATAACGTAAAAGCTCAACTGTAGCGAAGGGGATCGCAGCCTTTTGATCATCAATTACGGGCACTTCGACCCTTGAGGGAGTTAGAGGCTGGGTGAATGCAGTCAGTCCAATTAGTAAAATTCCAATAAAAGCGATTACTCTTTTCATACAGTATGGAGGCAAGATAATGCCGGAAACCTATATCGGAAGATCAATTTTATTCGAGTGGTAAGGGTTTACCCCCTGTCCCCCTGAAGGGGGAACTTGGATTCAATATCTCCTATGAATTGGTGGATGTTTTTAACTCCCCCTTTGCGCCGACGCTGACCGCGTGCGCTGAAGCTATAGCGGTGGCGCAAGCTTTAGCGCAAGCGTTAGGGGGTTGGGGGGTGTTTAATCCCTGTACTCTTATGCTGATAAATCTTGTGTTTCTTATTCCCGGGTTCCTTTATCTCTGTGCTAGTGAACTGCGAATCGCGAACATCATCCAGCACAATTGCCGGCCGATAGTCTTTTTTCTGTGCAGTCAATTTGAAGTTGGAAATAGTAAGACCCTTCGCATGTCTCACATATAACCCCCATGCAGGTAATTCTTTGAATTTAGAGAACTCAGGATATGTTGCAGGATTTTCAGGAACCTTATCCAGATTTTCCAAACTCACTTCCGCAAACATCACATTGCCTCCGCCGGGATGTTTGATTTCAATATTTTTTAATGTGATATTCGAAATGATAGCATCAGGCATCCCAACTATTGAGGCTGGTGAAACATTTCTTGGCATGTCTTCAATAGGACCTTCATATTCGTACCCGGAATCTGGTTTTCCTGCAGGTACTTCAACATAGATATTCGAAAGTTGAACATTCTCCAATCTTCCTTTTTTGCCGGTTTGTCTTTCACCAATCCGAAGAAAAAATGCGTTGCCAGTATTGATCGCTCTTAAACTATCCACCGATACCTGTTCAATGAAACCTCCATCTACAGCCTCCAATGCGATTGCTGAACGATAGGTATCAAAAACTTTAATATTGGATATGCGGATATTTCGAAATCCACCTAAAGAAGCTGTTCCAAATTTTATGGCATTTGCGCTGGAGCGTATTGTACAGTTTCTGATGAAAATGTTCTGATTGACTTTGGAAGGATCATGTGACTTCAAACAAATACCATCATCATCCGAATCAATATAGGAATTGGTGATGGAAACACTATCGCAATCTACGATATCGATCCCGTCGTTATTCCAAAATGCTTTGCTATCAACAGTAATACTATCAATAATCAAATTCCTGCATTGATCATAAGTTTGAACCCAGGCCGCAGCATTTTTCAATGTGATTCTCCTTATGAATGAATTCCGGCAATTCCTGAAATTGACAAGTTTTGGCCTTATCTCTACTTCAGGTCTATCATTCCTGAATGCATCCTTAACCAAACCCTTATGCACATTCGCTGCAACATTTCTTGCTACAATTCTTCCCTGACCATCTATAACTCCCGGACCGGTTATTCCAACATTCTCGGCATCGTATGCGAAAACTAAAGCAGTAAAAATTTTTCTGTCATAATCAAATGGGTTCAAACTTCCGAGCAATACTGCGCCTTCTTTTAAATGAATTGTTGTATTCGACTTTAGATGTATCGAGCCGGTAAGAAATCTTCCCACATCAAATACCAGTCTTCCTCCGCCTTCTTTATGGATATAATCGATAGCGAATTGAATGCTGCGGGTATTCAGTGTAACGCCGTCCGAATGTATATTGAAATAGAGATGCTGGGTAGTCTTTTGCGTTTGCGTTCCATAAAATCAAGAGACAGATCATATGGTGATAAGGTTTTCATAATCAATTTAATCCTTTGTATTTCTCTGCGTCCTCTGCGCTTCTTGTGTCCTCTGCGTCCAAAAATCCTGCACTTCGGAGACTTCGAAAGTACACAGGCTCTGATTGCAAAGGTTTTTAGGACGCAGAGGCACTAAGAACTGCAGAGGACGCGAAATTTTAGCTAACTGTTTATTGACTCCTGACTCTCGACTAATAAATTGTTACCGGCCCAATCATCCCCATCGACTGCAAGGGCTGATTCCTTCTTCCTTCATTCGTCCAGTATTGAGCTGTTCGGTTATCCTTTAATGATTTTAAATAATTGCCTACTCCAGTCACAATTTTTATCTCAATCTTGTTATCAGCTTTCTTCAACTTTCCTTCAACAGAAAAGATACGATTCCCATACCACTTTACACCGCAGTTCTCGCCATTGATGAATAATTCCGCAATACCATATACTTTTCCAAGGTTGATATATGAGGGCGATGATTCGCCCGGGTTGAAACTTGATGTGTAAGTTATCGTACCACAAAAGTCCTGCAGCTTCGGATGGTCCTTCAGATCCTGTAATGAATCCAGGAATACTTCATGATTATTCCTGTTCATATGAGCACAGGATAATCTCCATTGCCTTATCGTGTTCGAATTGTTTCCGCTTAACGGAACTGGCTGCCAATCCCTTCCCTTCTTATTCGTATCGAAAATGATCAGCTTGCTTTCAGCAGGTCCAAGTTCAAGTGTAAATGGATTTCTAATTCGATAACGCTCGCCTGTCTCCGGATCCCAGATCCATCCCTGCTTTTTAGTGGTGATTGCTGACGAAAACTTTAGTTCAGTTTTATACGATCGATCGATATTGGAATTATTAAAGAAGAATATTTCGGCATTGTCGTTTTGATATCTAACCTGGCTTACAAACGGGTCCGGATTGGAAAAGGCGACATAAGGTTCGATACCATATTTCTGTTGAAGGTTTTGAAACCATTTCGTAAAACTCTTCTCCGGCTTTTTCAGCGGAATAACCTTATCTATTAGTTTCAGCATCCATTGCTGTACTTCACTACTTTTCATTACAAGATCACTCATACCCGGTGATTGGTAAGGAAAATTTTCAATGCAATAAATCTTACCACCGGCATGGGCGAACTCATAAAGCTTATTAGCCGTGAGCGGCTCAATACTTTCCACATTGATTAGAATGATCGTATGATATTTTCTTTGTCCAAAATGCAATTGGCCTTCTTTAATTTCTGATTTTGCTATTACTCGTTCGGAAACATAATCGCACCCATGTCCATTCTGATGTATCGATTCCCAAATCAATGTTTGATAGGATGGATGCATTGTTGCTGGGAATGGTTCATTCTGTGCACTGTATTTACTCCATAGATCAGGAATAGGGGCGAGCAAGGCGATATCTGCAAACATGGTTGCTTGTTGAAGCAAGGCGGATATTCTTGCGCGGTATTGGTTATAATGTTTGAAATAAGGCCACCACTGATTTTGTTCGCTCAGATAGGTTCCATATCGTACCCAGCCAGGAAAACCTGCAGATGGCGGTGAATAATTGAATCCATGAAATATGGAATGATTCGCGCCAGAAATGATGCTTTGATCTCCCGCAATTTTGCAAAGTTCAAGTGGTTCATTAAATACAAAATCGATATTCGTGAGTTCTTCGGTACTGATATATTTTTTACCACTAAGATGCGCAGCTGAAGAAACAAATTTGTTGATCATCGTATATGCCCGACCTCTTCGATAGTCTTCGCCACTCATTTCTTTTCCCAGTCCAACTCTTATCCATGTTTCGCATTCAGGTAAATCAGGTTCGAGACTTCCATCGAGTGGAAAATAGCCCTCGACCATAGGCTTGCATACGCGACTTCACATTATTCTTTCTGCACCATCCAAGAAAAGGTTTCAGGAATCGCTCTTCCAGCAATTCTGTTTTCGTCAATTCAAAATCGTAGCGTATGCGCTGGATCTTTTCTTTGAATTCGGGTGATAGGCTTGCTCCATAATTAAAATCCCAGGTATTTCCCAATGAGCCGATACGAAATAATATGAATGGGAGATATGGATAAAGATCATAACCTCTTCTTTTTTTAAATTCATCCAGCATATCACTGCACCAATTCGCTCCTTCCAGTTCCAGGCTATCAGTAAATAATGCGCGGATATATTTCGATAAGGGTCCGATCTGTTGCTGGATCGTATCGGACATTCTATTCAAATATTTTTTTACAGCAGCTTCATTGTAATGATTCAATACTGGTCCATTCGCACCTGGTGCACCATTGATCACTTCCATAAAGCCGTGGATCTTAACTAATGCATAAAGAACAAACTTTCCTTTTGGCAAACTGAGTTGAATTGATCCTTTATTCAGATCCGCAGTTAATTCCTTCACTTCATCCAAAGAGTTCATTGGATCAGGAACCAGTTTCAACGATAATATTTCTGGCTTTCTTCCTGTAAATGCTGAACTGATGGGCGGATCCGCTTCTTTCAATAAATCAAATGGAGAAATCTCATATTCTAATGGTCCTTCCAGCTTTTTAATACCAATCACTACAATTTGTGCTCTTTCTTCACCTTCGAGCCATTCTGCACCAAATGGCCAACCTGAACCAACGATCAAATCACAGGTCATTCCCAATGATTGCGCCTTATTAAATGTTTTTTGTAAGAGCGTGATCCATTCAGGACTTAGCCATTTTATGGAAGGAATATCAGTAGGTAACGCTTCAGGCGGAAATTTTACAGGATTGATCTCAACGCCACCAATACCGGCTGCATTTAATATTTCCAATTCACGGATCAATTCCTTTTCTTCAATGCGGTTACCATTCCACCACCAGCGGACAAAGGGATAATAAATAGAAGGAGGGTTTTTGAACAGTTGGTAGAGATCATCAGCTTTGAATTGTTGACCAGGATCGCTTTGAAGAGGAATAAAGTTCCGCACGCCAAAAGCAGCAGCTGCTAATGATCCGCGGTATATGAAGGTTCTGCGCTTCAGTAAATATCAAATTTGAAATCTAAAATATGGAATCCCGATAGTTATCGGGAGAAAATTAAAATAGGAAATAATCATGCAGTAACAGGAATGTGATATATCAACGGATTCTGCTCATCATTATTGAGCAGATCGCCTTCTTTTAAGCTGCTTAAATATGGCTCAGGAATAATATTCGCCTGTCCGTTGAATCGGCTTCCATCTGGCATATAGCTACAAGTCATTGCGCGACGGAAACCATTGGTCATATTGGCGTTTGCTCCATGTATGGTCAGGCCATTGTGGAATGAACAGGAACCCGCTTTCATAGGCGCAGCAGCAGATTTTGTATTCGACAATTCCGGATAGACCTCAAATATGCCATCCATATTCTTCCCAATACCGGCGTTCTTAAAACTGGTGAGTTTATGCGAGCCGGGAATGAAATAGAGACAGCCATTTTCATAAGTCGCATCATCCAGTGCAACCCAGATAGAAATCGAATTCTTATCATAAAATGACCAGAATGGATTATCCAGATGCCATGAAGTAGGATTTGCCCATGGTCTTTTAATTAAAGCCTGATCATGCCAAACGCGGATACCATCTACCCCCGCAAGCTGGGCGGCCATCTTTCCTAATCTTTCATCCAACATCAATTTTCTTACTTCATCATTAGTTTGCCAGAGATTCAACAATTGATCAAATACTTTTCCAAAATAATCTGCGTCTTTATTGATTCCATCATCTTCACCAATCTTAATATCCTTTCCAGGCATTTTCTGTCCGCCTCTTTCTCTAACGGCAGTAGTAACCGCTTTTCTCCAGTGTTCCAGTTCTTCCGCAGATAAGAAAATCCTCAATTACGATATAGCCATTGGCTTGATAGAAATTAATCTGGTCGGCACTGACTTGATGTTTCATATGAGCAAGTTTCAATTAATTAAAATGTTGTTTGATCCAATGATCCATGCGAGTCATTCCTGGAAATTCTGTTTTAATCGCATCAAGATCTTTAATAAAGATGCAATTGTTTTTATTGCACCAGTTAAACATTTTATGAAGATTTTTTCCCATTGCCAATCTCGTTATAATTCCGGGGAGTTTTTGGTAAGTTATTTTACGATCAAGCACAGTTGAAAATAACTCAGCTATTTGTTTCATATCCATTTGCTCGGCACCAATAGTAATCGTCTTTCCCAGGTATTTTTCTGGTTGTTCAAATATTTTCAAGCTTATCGGACCGATATCATCCGTACTCATGAATTGCATGATTTTGTTGATAGCTGTTGGAGTTACCAATTTGCCTTTATTTATCCTGCTACTTACCTGAGGGAATAGAAAATTTTGAAAGAAGGATACGGGTCTGATAATCGTATAAGGTAATCCAATAGCCTTGATATGTTTCTCGATCTGGTGTTTTATTTCCCAATGAGGGATGCCTGTATGCTGATCACAACCGGAAATAGAAGTATACAGAAAATGCTTTACGCCGTTTTCCTTAGCAAGGTTTGCCAGTTGAATTCCCTGAACCAGTTCTTTATCAATTCCATGAGCATAGGTCTGCATACTGAATACGCCCTGTCCATTCCTTAGCCGATCCTTGTATGTTTCCGGGAAATTAAGATCAGCTTTGATTAATTCTGCCCCGGCATTCTTTAGCACCCGGGCTTTTTCTGAGTCAGGATCCCTGGTTAATCCAATTACTTTATATCCTTTTTCCAGCAATTTTTTTGCCACTGCGCTTCCCTGATTTCCCGTTACACCCGTTACGAAGATGGTTTTCGGAGATTCCATATTGATCACTTTAATGGATGAACCTGCGCTTCAAATTATCCTAATGGAATTTACGAAACTCCTGGAATATCAAAAAGGACAAGGAATGTCGAATGAACCAAATGTTCAAGATTCAACATTCCTTGTCCCTCTGTTCATTCCCAGTCAACCAATCAACTAATTAACCAATCAACTTACTTCATAGCCTCCTCATACCCTAACTGCTGTCCCCTCGCGTGATTACTCTGTCCCTCTGCGTCATTTACGATTTGCAGCATTAGATTATAAATTCCGAGAACGGATTCCGATACATGGACTTCGAAATACTTTCCATTGAACAAGTCATCTGCGCTGCCCTGCCCCCATTTATAACTGCCGATATAATTATTGAGTTCGAGAATTGCATATTTACAATCATTCTTGAATTGTTTCCAGGCCTGTGCACGAAGAAGAGCTTCCTGCTTTGCAATACTGTAATAAGCTATTCTTTCTGT
Organism: uncultured Chitinophagaceae bacterium; assembly: GCA_963728145.1. Taxonomy (GTDB): domain Bacteria; phylum Bacteroidota; class Bacteroidia; order Chitinophagales; family Chitinophagaceae; genus CAVSJA01. The sequence goes on from CAVSJA010000006.1 coordinate 137,846, forward strand.
GTAGTGAAGCGCTTGCACCATGGCAGGATCTTTATCGCGTCCATATTCCCCTAATTCAACAATAGGAATGCCGGCCATAATTTTGCTGGCCCATTCTCCAATTCTTTTTTTCATTTCATTAATACTCGATGTGATCTTGTTTCCGTTAACAATATACCTGTCAGAAGCATCTTTCAAACGATCCATCGTGCGACCGGTTAGCATGTGAAAATCCTGAGCTTTTCTTACCTTATTTATCTCTCTTTGATTTTTTTCATATTCCTGGTTTCTTTTTTCAAGATCGAAATTGGGATCAGGCGCTGAAGCCGTCATGTATTTTTTCATCTCCACTTGCTTTTCCGCCGCACTCATTGCATTGAATCTTTTCGCGTATTCTCTGTCGTTCATCATTTTTTGCGTTAGTGCATTTACACCAGGATTGCTGTTTCCGGTTATGATGCTCGGATTATTCTGAATATCTTTCTTCATTTTCTCGGCCATTGCCTTTCTCTCCGCTTCGCTCATATTCTTTATGTTCTCCGCTCCGCCCATATATTGAACCATTGCGCTTTGATTTGCCTGATCCATTGCCCTCTTTTCCAAACCTGCCTGTCCTTCTTTTTGATAAACATCATTGTATTTGTTATGTTTCAACGCGATTTCCTGCATCTGTTTGGCCTGTCCTTCCACTTTATCGATATAGGGCTTGAAATAAGCATCAATATCGGTTCTACCCGCTTTTGGAAGATCACTGATAGGATCAGGTGATTCTTCAAACAAAGGAATCAAATTCATTTCTCCACGTTGCTGAGGATACTGGGATTCCAATTCCTTATTGATCCTCTCAGATTCTTTCAGTTTTTCATTTAATACTCTGTATGCTTCCTGCACCAGGTAGTCCTTATCTTTTTTCAAAGCAGACTCTGCTTCTTTTTTTGTTTTTGTTTCAAGAGTTAAGTCGCGCTTTTCCTTAACTGAAAGTTTCATCCTGTTGTATTGAGCATAGAAAACCTTTTCAGCGCTATCAGTATAATTTTTTGTTTGCCCGTTAGAACCAAGCACTATAAGAAAGGAAAGAGCTAGTATACAAATGCCCTTCGCGGAATTCAAATTCATGATTAAAGGTTTAATGATTAGCCGTATTTGATTTGAAGCGCAAAATATTTCAGGTGTGCCATCGCAGAAAGAAGGAAGCGGGTGAGTTGTGTGAAGTGGGGGATGAATTGTCACTTGGTCAGCCCCAATTAAGCAGTCAACCAATCAACCAATCAACTATTCACTTAAACCTGAGATTCATCGAAATAATATTCGACTGCAGATCATTTGACTCTGGTGTAATGACCATACCTTATTTCGATCATATTAAGCTTACTGATTCCAAATACACCTTTAGCCGGACTCCACCTTATACCGAGTCCATAATTATGACTATTGAATTTTGACAGATCATAATTACTGGTATAAAATTCTTCTCCTTCATGATGTTGTTGGTAGGGAGCGAAATGATCGACCCCGGTTTGCGTGTAGAATCGATAGAAAGGACTAACTGAAAAGAATGGATTGATCTTGACGGGGACTTCAAGACTTGCCGTATGTGCGAGCAAACCCCAGTCATCCCAATAAAAGCGGTAGAACGTTCTAAGAATTATCTTATCGCCTAAGAAATAATTAGCTCTTATTCCAACAGGAATCTTAATTCTTTGTTCAGGCATGCTTTCCACATGCACGCTTCCATCACTAAAGTATACCCTGTTGAACGGAAGGCCCAGGTATCCTTGTTGATACACGGCATCAAGAATCAGCATCAGCTGTAATTCTTTATTAATGATTTTTGAATACGAAAATGACCCACTGAAAGAGTTTCTTGGTTTGAATCCATTCTCCTGGTACAGTCCTGTTCCTCGCAATTCAACTGGAATGATCATTGCTACCCGATCGAATAATGCCTGAAACTTTACATTGTACTCTGCATTTTTACCTGCAAGCTTTCTTCCAAAATTGAAGTTAGCTCCGTAGGACTGGTAATCATATTCAGTAGAACTGGAAATTCCTGCACCAATTGTTTTTCCAGTTTGCTCATTCTCCCTCGACCAATTGATAGAAGGATATACCCTTGTATCGGCAGAAGACGCTGAGGAAATCGTTTTAGGATCGATCATATCAGATGATGCAGAAGTATAATGATCAATGCCTAATTCAAAGTCCCATGAATGCTTACGCTTTAGTCTATCATATTTGTTTAGCTTGATATCAAAAGTGGTGGAGATATCAGTCAATTTCTGCGAGCCAATTCCGCCGGTCACAGCTGCATGGCTCCCTTCCTGGTGATAATAACTTGAGACAAGATTGATTTCTTCAACCTTTAATTTTCGCCTTTTGTATTGAGAAGAATCCTGTGTTACCTGCGAAAACACCGAAAGCAGGCCGATATATAAGCCAATAACCGTTAAGCAAATCCTTTTCATCGAAAAAGGTTGACTGATTAATTGCAACCACAACCGCCGCCGGTCTTTCCTCCGTTTGCTCCAGATGCTCCTTCGCGATAAGATTGGAAATTCATTTCTGGTTTTTCCACTTTTCTGGTGCCTAAAACCATTTCAGCATCATTCAACTTATTTTTCTGGTATTCCTTTACCGGCATGCAGGAAGCAAGTGCAATTGCCGGAATAATTACAGGAATAAATCGTTTCGTTTTACGGCTTGTCATTGCAAATTGATATTATTTGATTTGAAGATCCTGTTATCATCATCAATAAGAATACACGCAATTCCTTTTATTTGATTGATCATGTGCAAGCCAGCATCAATGCCCATCACCATCACGGGTGTTGCCATTGCATCTGCCAACTCCGCATAAGGGGCGATGATCGTAGTGCTTTTAATGCCCGAAACAGGCAGTCCGGTTTTTGGATCGATAGTGTGCGAATATTTCTTTCCGTCAATCACGATGAATTTTTCATAATTACCAGAAGTTGCGACTGCCATATTGCTTATTGACAAACTGGAAAATGGGTGTCTTGCTGAATCCGGATCGGCAATCCCAATTGTCCATGATTTTCCATCAGGTTGATTACCCCATGTGACAAGATCACCGGCCGCGTTTACAATACCACTATGTACATTATTCTTTTGTAAAACTTGTTTGGCGCGATCTGCAGCGTATCCCTTTCCAATCCCGCCAAAGCCAATACGCATGCCTTTTTCTTTCAGAAAAACAGTTTGCTTCTTTGGATCGAGTATGATGTTGTGATAATTGATCAATCGTACCAACGATTTTGCCGTTGCAGGATCCGGCAGTTCCTTCATCTCTTTATCGAAATTCCATAAACGTTTATCGATTGAACCGTAGGAGATATCAAAAGCGCCCTGAGTAATATTTGAAATTCGGATTGAACGATCGATGAGCGTGAACACCTCTTCATCAACTTTCACGGGCACAATTCCAGCATTGCGATTGATGAGGTTGGTTTGACTGTTTTCCTTAAAAGTAGTGAGGAGATCTTCTATTCTTTGTATTTCCGAGTAAGCTTCTTCAATTCTTTCTAATGCCCATTCCTTATCTTTTGCAACTACAGTGATCTCGAAACGATTCCCCATCATTTTCCTGATCACCTTGTGCAGGACGGTAGTTTTTTCCTTAATCCCATTTGACTGCATCAACAGTTGCGCGGATTTGATTGATGAAATCGGCCGTTTCAAGATCGGGTTTCCCTTCCCATGATTTCAACACATTGCCTTTGGCATCTAAAAGAACTGTGAGAGGGAAAGCACCTTTTTGATTATATTTCTCGGCCAGAGCTTCATTGTTTTGCTGCAAGTCCCGGGCCAGCGTATTTTTCTTCAGTCGGGGAAAATCCGCACGCACCAATACCAGGTGCTTATCCGCATAGCTTTTGAACCCGGCATTTTCAAAAACCTCTTTTTCCATATTTATGCAGGGAATACACCAATCGGAACCGGAGAAATTGAGTAAGATGACTTTGTGGTCTTGTTTGGCTTCCTGCTTAGCTTTTTCGATATCGTGCTGCCAATCAGTAAAAACGGGAGAAAAACCCAGAAGAAACAGAAATACGACTTTCATGCAGAGAGAACGACAATAATCATACAATGGTTTCGAATCAAAGGTAGCTTAACCAGACCTTAACTTTTTTCGCACAAAATTGGGGAAACCCTTGTCAACCCTATCAACCTTATCAACCCTGTCAACCCTATGGTCTCACGACATCAGGCACTACGACATCCCGCATCACTTCCCACACATTATTCGCCACAATCTTATGACCTTCGGCAGTGGGGTGAATGCCATCAGGAAGATTTAATTCGGGTATGCCGCCAACGCCTTCCAATATGAAAGGAATAAATAGAATTTGATTCTTATCTGCCAGTTGTTTGAATGCTCCACGAAACTCGCTTGTATAACGCGCTCCCATATTCGGAGGGATCTGCATTCCGGCAAGAATGATTTGAGCAGATGGATACTTTTGTTTGACCCGATCGATAATGAATTGAAGATTCTTCACTGTTTCTTTTACAGGGATGCCACGCAATCCATCATTACCGCCCAATTCGAGAACGAATACGTCAACCGGTTGCTGAAGGATCCAATCGATACGTCCTTTACCGCCTGCAGTTGTTTCACCGCTGAGCCCGGCATTAATCACTTTATAAGGAAGATTAGCCGAATCAATTTTTTCCTGCACGAGTGCCGGGAATGCTTCCGAGGGATCCAATCCATACCCTGCAGTTAAACTATTGCCGTAGAAAATAATATTCTTGACTGATGAGTTCGTAGAAACACTATCCTTTTTTTGCGTTGATGCGCCGGATTTAGTTTTCTTTTCAGTTTCCGCAGGCTTATCCCCACAGGAAACCAAAAATGCCAGAAGGAAAAACATCGCAACAGCCTTCCACTTATAATTTCTTACCACCATACAAAAGATCATAACATTTCTTTTAAACAAGACGGATTAATTTATGTTTACTTTCAATGAAATCAATTCGAATTTTCGGACATCTTGTATTCCCCAACTTCCTTCCGTGCTATCCGTGTCCTCCGTGGCCCGTCATTCCCGTCCCGCCGATGGCGGGAGGAACCCCCAGGACACCGATGGCACGGAAGGAAGTTTTAGGGACTATTGGAACCCTCAGCAAAGGTAAAATGGAGTAATTTCCCATTCCGACTATTCGTCACAAATTCTGCTCAAAAAATAATTCCATGGAATCAATTTTGGACATACGGAATTTAAGCAAAACCTACCAGGGTGGGGGGCATGTACTTACAGTATTGCACGATATTAACTTTTCAGTAGAGAAAGGATCGACTGTATCGATCGTGGGTCCTTCGGGATCGGGTAAAACTACCTTGCTTGGACTATGCGCAGGCCTCGATCGTTCCAGCACCGGATCGGTTGAATTGAACAATGTAAAGCTTGACCCACTCAGTGAGGATGAGAGAGCCCAATTACGAAACAGGTATGTTGGCTTCATCTTTCAGAACTTTCAATTGCTTCCCACGCTGACAGCTCTCGAAAATGTGATGGTGCCATTAGAACTTCGTGGGGAAAAACACGCACGCAGCCGCTCAGTGGCTTTATTGGAAAAAGTAGGCCTGGGTGATCGATTGCATCATTATCCTGCGCAGTTATCAGGTGGCGAGCAGCAAAGAGTATCTCTCGCAAGAGCCTTTGCCAATAATCCAAAAATCTTATTTGCCGACGAACCCACGGGTAACCTCGATTCAGAAACCAGTGAGAAAGTGATTCAATTATTATTCGAGCTCAACCGTGAAGCAGGTACTACATTAATTATTGTAACCCATAATCTCGAACTCGCTGCCGCCACGCAGAGGATCATTAAACTGAAGGGTGGCAAAGTAGTTAGCGACGAACGAGCTTAATAGTCGTGAGTCGGGAGTCAGGAGTCGGGAGTTAGTAACCTCATTTCTGGCTTTCGACTCCTGACTCCCGACTCCCGACTCCCGACTAATATGGATCGCGAACGTTTTATATATCGCAAACGACTAAATCTCTCCTGGCTTCTCACAATGGCCTGGAGGGATAGCAGGCGCAATCGCTCGAGGCTGTTTCTATTTATTTCTTCCATCATTCTAGGTATTGCTGCTCTCGTTGCGACTTTTTCATTCGGTTACAATCTTCAGCAGGATATCGATAAGCAGGCAAAGACATTAGTTGGTGCGGATCTGCAGATTGAAGGAAACAAATCACCAGGTCCACGCATTCGCAGTTTATTGGATTCATTGGGCGACAGAAGATCAGAAGAAAGAAGTTTCGCATCAATGGTTTATTTCCCAAAGAGTGAAGGAACGAGATTGGTACAGGTTCGAGCATTGAAGGGTGATTATCCTTACTATGGTACGCTGGAGACAAGTCCGGCAAGAGCCGGCCGCGATTTTCGTAAAACCAAATCAGCATTAGTCGACAAAACTTTGATGCTTCAATACGAAGCAAAAGTTGGGGACTCAATACAGGTTGGCGATTTGACGTTCGTAATTGCTGGAACCTTAACGAAAGCTCCCGGAAGAACAGGACTTTCTACTACGGTAGCTCCTCCAGTCTATATTCCCTTAGATTATTTAGAAAAAACAGGCTTACTGCAGAAGGGAAGCAGGATCAACTATAATTTTTATTTTAAGTATGATAAGCCGGTAGATATTGAAAAGGTTGTTGAAACAATTGAGCCGAGATTGGATCGCGCGGGACTAGATTATGATACGGTTGAAGAAAGGAAAAGAAATACAGGCCGCGCGTTTGAAGATTTCACTCAATTCCTCACACTGATTAGTTTTATTGCGCTGTTACTCGGATGCATTGGTGTAGCTAGTGCGATTCACATTTACATGAAGGAAAAGATCAATTCAATTGCAATCCTTCGCTGTCTTGGTGTGAATTCTTCACAGGCATTTCTTATTTACTTGATACAAATTGCCGGCATAGGATTGATCGGATCCATCATCGGTGCGGTAGCCGGTACACTGATCCAACAAATTCTTCCTGCAGTTTTTAAAGACTTTCTTCCTGTGGAAATAACTTCCGATATTTCCTGGGAAGCCATATTCCAGGGAGTCGCGTTGGGTTTAGCGATCTCTATTTTGTTTGCATTATTGCCATTGGTTTCAGTTCGTAACATTTCACCATTATTCACTTTGAGAATCTCCTACGAGCCAAGCCGCGCTTATCGTGATCCCCTGAGATGGTTGGTTTATCTATTGATCATTGGATTTGTTCTGACGTTCACCTGGTGGCAGATTGAAGGATTAACGGAGGCAATATTCTTCACCGCAGGTATCGTTATCGCATTCCTTATACTCGCAGGAGTTGCAAGACTACAAATGTGGCTGGTGCGAAGATTCTTTCCTTCCTCATGGAATTATTTATGGCGGCAGGGATTTGCAAATCTTTTTCGCCCAAACAATCAAACGCTAATTCTTGTAACAACAATTGGATTAGGTGCAGCATTTATTGGTACACTATATTTCATTCAGGATATATTGGTTAAACGGGTAAGCCTGACTGCAAGCGGTACACAGGCCAATATGGTACTATTCGATATTCAAAACAGCCAGAAGGATGATGTAGCGAAATTGACAAAGCAATTCGATCTACCAATCATGCAGCAGGTACCAATTGTTACGATGCGGGTAGAAGACATCAATGGTATTAATGCAACAAAAGCAAGACAGGACACCAGTCTCCAGGTTTCCACCAGGCTTTTCGAATGGGAATTCCGCGTTACCTATCGCGATACATTGATGGATTCGGAAAAATTGAAGATTGGTACACTTCCTGGTCCGGTTGAATCGCCAGACGACACGATTTATGTTTCGTTGGATGAACGTTATGCTCAGCAAACAAAGATCAAGATAGGAGACAAGCTCACCTTCAACGTGCAGGGAACTTTGATCCCGACCGTCGTCGGTAGTTTCCGTGAAGTGGATTGGAATCGCGTACAAACGAATTTCCGCGTTGTATTTCCAACCGGTGTATTGGAAAAGGCGCCGCAGTTTCATGTGTTGATCACAAGAGTTCCATCACCCGAAGTATCCGCGAAATTTCAACAGGCAGTTGTAAAAGTACATCCGAATATTTCTATTATAGATCTTGGCTTAATCTTACGGGTATTGGATGATTTATTAGATAAGATTGGTTTTGTGATCCGTTTCATGGCTGCATTCAGCATTGTAACTGGACTAATAGTATTGATCGCGTCTGTATTGATCAGCAAATACCAGCGGATACAAGAAAGTGTTTTATTGAGAACTCTTGGAGCAAGCCGCAAACAGATATTCATTATTACTGCATTGGAATACTTCTTTCTTGGAGCCTTAGCCGCTGCAACTGGCCTATTGATCTCCATTGGGGGAGCCTGGGCGCTTGCTAAATACAGTTTCAAAACTGAATTTACCCCACAATTAACTCCTATCTTAGTCCTTTTCGCCGCAGTTTCTTTGTTAACGGTACTAATTGGAATCATGAATAGCAGGGGCGTGTTGAACAAACCGCCGCTGGAGATATTGAGGAAGGAAACTTAACCGCCCCCGGCAGCGGTTGCAAACCCTGCCGGCGGGTTATAGTTAGGAACTTAAAAATTAATGAGAATTCTTACAACCATATTAACAACCATAGCTTGCATCATATACTGCTCATGCAAACCAAAACCAATCTGCTCAACAACCAAAGAGGATCTTCTCCAATATAGCAAAGACCTGGTCTTTGCCGTAGACTCAACGAATCCTAACACCGACTTTCGCGATATAGGAATTGATTCCATTGTCGGGAGCTCTTATAGTTTCTATCCGAATGGACAACTAAAGGGATATGATTTTTTTATAGGCAAGGATACAGCTATTTACAAAGCACAGTATGATAGCCTGGGTCGACTCAAATTCCAGCGAGGTGAACCAATGGTACGCAAAACCGCGGAACTATCGGGTGATTCACTCGCCATCAAATTCTTTTTGTTGACTTTGAATATAAATTACAAATCTATAGTCATTTCATTTCCGGATAGTATGAACATTCCGTTGAAATTGACGGTGGATTCTTCATTCTCAAATGTGCAGGCAGTTACTTTTGTGCTTAGAGGGTTGACTGAACCAAAAATTATTAATGGAACATTTACAATTGACTATGAAAATATTTGTAAAAAAGAACCGAGGAAATTTATTGATAGCATACGCCTAGAGTATAAGGGGAGCCAATAGGATGCCCGAAATCATGACTTCAACATTATCTCTTTAATCTCATTCACACAATCCAAATGTTCCTTCCTCAATCCATCATGCCAGGCCAATCCCATTTGTTTTAAATCATAATGTTTTAATATCGTTCCATATTGATGATCATGAGAAGGATATCCAATCACATAAACTGAATCTGCCAGTTCAACTGCCAGTTCAATATCATGTGTACTAAAGATGATTGTGTTGAGTTCATTACTTTCATTGATAAGTTGGAAAGATCTTTTTACGTTAAGAATATTTCCAACATCAAGTCCAGAAAACGGTTCATCCAAAACCATATAATAACCTGAACTCAATAATTGTTCAAGTATAGCTGTACGCTGTCTCTGCCCGCCTGAAAGTTCATTTGGATAAGCATCGCGATGTTTTTCTAATCCCCAATCTCTTAAATAGTTCATCACCTTTTCCTCTTTTTCTTTTTTAGAAAGATTGGATTTACGCAGTGCGAACGTCAATGCCTGGTACACCGTTTTATGTCTGAATAAAGTGTATTTCTGATTCACAAAGCCAACATCACCTTCCTGTACAATCTTGGCGGGTTGATGACCATTGGATACAGGTTGAGTATAATCAGGTATAAGCACCCGACCGGTTTCAGGCGTTTCCAATCCTGTTAGTATTTTAAATAATGTTGATTTTCCTCTTCCAGATCTTCCAACAAAAGCAATAATTTGTCCCTGCGCACGGCCGGGACGAATCGTATCCCGTTCAGCAAAATTGATATCCTTCAAAATTGTTTTGCCGTCATATACTACACTGATGCCTTCAGCGTGGAGTACTATATCTTTTTGTTCATAACCGTTTTTCATTGTTCAATAGATTGTCGATTGTTTTTTTCTTTGCGTCCTTCCCCCTTGAACCTTGTCATTTCGAGCCCGGTGCTCAAAGTGACTATGCAATAGAGGCAACAAGGGCGAGAAATCTGCGGCATAAACAAGTCGCGGAAGTACGATCAGTTGCCAATTGCGCAGATTTCTCGCCCTGGTGGTTCTTAGCGAGTTCCTGTTATTGCACCGGGCTCGAAATGACAAGGTTCAAGGGGGAAGGACGCGGAGCAATATCAAAATTTTGAATATCTAAAGATTGTCTTTCTACTAACATTTAAGATCCAGTCTAACAATAATCCAACCAATAAAATCACCAATTGTAATGCAACGATGCGTCCATGATTCATGAACTTGTCGCTGTTCTTAATCAACACACCCAATCCACCTGCTGCAACAAGAATGGATTCAACCGTAACCAGCATCATCCATATGATCGCGAGGTTTTGGCGCAATACTTCTAAGGCATAATCCAATCTTCCTTTTATTACAACCTCCCATAACACTTCCCATCGGTTGCATTTCAATGATCGCGCATGATCAATCTCTTCAGCCGGAATATCTTTCAATACTGCCAGCAAGGAAGTGACGAAATAAAGACTCATGAATATGAAAAGAACACTGATCTGCATTGTACGCGCATTACTCACCAGGATGGCGAGGTAAAATGTAATACCAGTCAATGGTAGGTACCTGATCTTACTCAATGCAACCGCAATTGGCTTTAATGCAGGCAGCGGGGATATATAAACCAGGATAAGGGAAACTATAATGGACAATCCCGCTGCCTGCAAGCAAAGCGCTAGTGAACTTACGATATGTACAACCAGACCCTCGTTGTAAAGGGAAAGAAATCCCTCCCAAACCTGGGAGGGAGTGGGGAACAGGTGCTTTGATCCGGTGGATGAGATGATCCAGATACCAACTAAAAGGATCACCCATATACCGGCAATCATCAAACGCTGATTGCCGTTTACGGTCTCAAAAGGCCTGAACCATTTCTTTATTTCCATTTCTGTTTTTATTTAAGTAGACTGATAACTACTCTTCTGTTCTGTGCCTTACCAGCCGGTGTATCATTGTCCCCTACCGGTTCATCCTGTCCTTTCCCATCTATTTTTTGGAAACGGTTTGCTGGAATTCCTTTTTGTATTAAATAACTCTTCACCGCTTCCGCTCTTGCCGTCGAAAGTGAATAGTTGTTTTCTCTTGTACCCGTATTATCCGTATGTCCAACGAGCTCTAGCTTTGAATCTTCTGCCTGGATCAGGAGATTATAGATCTGTTCCAATACATCTTTTCCTTCCGGGCGTATCGTTGCGCGACCTACATCGAAATTGATCCTCCATTCAGCAGAAGCAACAACATTTGTTGCTTTTTTAGAATAGTCTGTACCATAAGCAGCACCTGCTTCAATATTTTCAATTGATTTCAGGAACGAAAGATTAACTGCTTCTTCGTAAGGAACGATACGCTTTACGTTTTGGTTGAAACCAGCAGGGTTCAATTCCTTCAGGTAACGCGATACCTGGTCATAAACCGCCTTGTATCGGTTAGTACCATCCGTTATGCCATAATACTGGTTGGCATCGGCGAAATTGAATACGCGTGATCCACCCATATTATAAGAGATCCCATTCTTTTCACCCTTACTTCCTTTAAACATGGTGTACCAATACTCTGGCGTTTCCATAGCAAAGGACTTAGCCGTTGTTTCAGATGCCCTCTTTCTCCATGATTCATACTGCTTCATTTGGTTTGATGCCATATAAGATGACTTCAAAATATTAGTCACTGTTTCTTTATTTCTTTCAGACCATTGCTTCAGGAAAATAATTGTTGTGGCCATCTGGTTATTGAATTCCTTTGTAGAGACAACATCGGTAAAGCCTGTCAAAGCATCAAATACCATCTTGTCCCCTGGCGTCCATGTAGCACAACCATCCACTTTTTTGTTAATTGTCTTTCCGGTTAACTTTCCATTTTTAACTTCTTTCAATGGAATGGTCCAACCAGTATTCTGTGATTTGATCAGCTCTTTTGCTGATTCAATGTAATCGTCGTTTGCGGACGCTAAGAAATTCACCGCATCCGCATCGTAAGTGCTAGGATCAGGGTTTACTTTCAATCCATTTGCAAACGCATAGTTTACCGTGGTTACCCAGTCACCGTCACCAATGACTGCAGAAACCAATGCACCCTTCATGGATTGAGGATTCATTTTCCAGCTTGGAGGTCCTATGAGCTTGTCTTCACCATAGCTCAAACCAACAGCGCCCATGGCTTGCAATTGATATTTTTCTTTTCCATATTTATCATCCAATGCCTGTTGAGCGGAGCTGATATAGAACGGCACCCCATCACCCATGATCATGATACCTGCAGCACCTTCTTTTGGATTCTCAATTCCACGATCGTACTCTTCAACAAACTTCATTTGAAGGTTACGTAGTTCAGTCAACCAGTCCTGGCGAATGATTTCTACGTTTACTCCATTCTTTTCCATCAAGGATCCCCTGGTTGTTTTTGAACCACCATTGGCTACGATAATACCAGATTGCGCATTCCATGCGTAACCGGCAATTTTTACCACTGGTTTGGATGAAACTTCACTTGAAGTTTCATTTGAAGGCAAACTAATTTCAGCGGATGTCGTGATATTATTGACATCCTTATCTGTTACATCGAGTTTCTCCAATGTTTTGGATTCACTCACTCTAAGCCCGGGTGATAAAAAGTATACCGAAGTACCGATTGCACCGGCAACCAACAGTACAATTAAGGCTTTAGAGAAAAAAGTTAATGATGACCATTTCATTTTATAAAGATTTTAAGTGTTAGTTGAATATGTCACCGAAGCCTTTTGACTCCAGTTTATCTTCTTCAGATAGTTTATAATTTGGATTGCTATACTTTTTTGATTGAGGAACTGTATAATTGTCTGTTTTGATCTGATCAGCCAGCTTATCCAGTTTGGAATAGAGTTCATCACTATCCAATGAATAATTACTGGTAAGTGAATCCAGGTCTAACAGGTTCTCTTTTGTAATGGCCAGATCCATTGAAATGGTATTGGTCACCACATCGAGAGCATATTCCAGTTCCCAACTCTTAGTAAACAGCATGGCAGATTTCGCTTGTTCAGTCGCTTCCTTTGCAGCAGCGGCGAATGCGAATTCTTTTTTCAACATATCGATGCTCACATCGAAGTCGGCGATCTTTATTTCCATGGCTGTATCAACCATGTTCAGTTTGCGATCGAGCTTGCCTATCACATGCGCACGGCTTCCGTATTTTCTCACTAGGCCAGTGCTTTGATTTAGCATATGACCCACGCGTTGAGCTTCACTCAAAGTTTTCATGAATCCTGTTTGCAACTCCACATATTCATCTGTCTCCTTTGCGGACTCACCCATCTTTTGCTCGATCCCCTGCATTTTTTGCTTGGTCGTTTCGGCACGGGACTGAAGGGTCAATACTTTTTCCTGGTAATCCTTCGATTCTTTCTCGGCTTTGATGGATTCTTCTTCCATATTGCTCTTGATCGCTTTGATCTTTGCCTTGGCCTGCTTGAACTGCAGCCTGTTCTCGACCATCTTTTGTTTCTGTTCTTCCAGTTCACCAAATGGATCATGTTTGATCAACCCCTTGTGCAGAACCCTGGCCAGCTTTTTCAAGCCTTTAATGAATACCGGCAGCATGATGAAAAATGCTATCACCAATACCGCGGCAGCAAGTGCACCGAGTACCTGTCCAACCCATGTGAACACGGTTGGAAGGATAAACTTGTACAATCCCCAGGCGGCCGTGCCTAAGAGTGCCAGGCCCACGATTATTCCGATACCTTTTTCACCCTTTCTCCAATTCTTTGGATTAAGCGTGATTTGATTTTTTTCGAAGTGCCGGAGGATCGGGAGCTCGAGCACTTTGTTGGTTTCTGACGCCATCGTTTATAGGTTTTAAGTGTTTATTTGATGAATCTCTGAATGCCTTCCTTGATCATGCTCAGCTTATCAATGCTGTTCTTCTTTGCCATATCATTCGCCAGCAATTTTTCACGAATAGCTTTTTCTTTTGGATAAATGGATTGATCTATTTTATTCAAATCATTTTTTTGTTGATTGAGCTGAGCTTCCAGGTGCTTCAGTTCTGCTTTCAACTGCACGAGTCTCGTATTGGAATGCTCTATATCACCACTCAGCTTACTTCTCTCCATATTCTTCTGTTCCTGCAGGCTATTCAGCTTTTGTTGTCCCTGCGCTACATAATCATTGTACACCTCATTGATCTTGCTGATATAGAAGTCAGCATCGTTAATCAGTTTCTGCGAGCTGATGGTTTTATCCATTGACTTCGCCATCTGGAAAGCCATATTATATGTTTGTTCACCGGCAGCGCCCGTGCTGCTTATCGCCATATAGAATTCATAGAAATCATAGCCGGGCATATTGATCGAATCCAATCCGGATTCATAAACCTTCATCACTTCATTAATCGCCGGATTGGATATAGGCATTGTTATCGGAGCAGGTTCGAACTTTTCCGTACCACCGCTTTCCCTGCTAACAGGGAAGGATAGTTGTTCTTTTGGGGCAATATTTTCTTCTCCCGCTTCATTGGATTTAATGAAGAGGCCCTTCCAATTCTTAATCATTGAAATAATTATTTAATCAATAAACAAAGTGAAACTGATGCTCCAGGAATGGAGCTATGTAAAGTGACTACTACATCTTTGCGCAGTTATGTGTCATAATTCTTTCGGTTAATACCGTTAGTGATATTACAGATGATAGGTGGAAATTTTTAGTTGCGCGCTCTTTAACAAAAATTTTTGTCCCCGCGGCTTCAACCCGCCGGCAGGGTTTGCAACCGCTGCCGGGGGATTTTGGGACAATGATCAATGTTATAACAGGGAGAGGTATTTCTGCGTCAGCGCGCTTATTGGTTACCCGGACGCTTCCTGAGGGTAATTAGTTAAATAGTTTTCTACCTAATCAACCAGTTAACTAATTAACCGTCATTCCCGCGAAAGCGGGAACAACCAATCTCCTACGCATACATCCTCTCAATCGAATTCCGGTACTTCTCCATCACCACCTTTCTCTTAATCGACATCTTCGGAGTCATTTCACCGGTATCGATGCTCCATTCATTGGGGAGTAGTTCAAATTTTTTGATTTGCTCAACGTGGTTGAAGTATTTATTGAAACTTTCGACGAGGTCTTTGAAAAGGTCCACTACTTTAGGATTCCGGATCATTTCTTCATTAGTGCCTAAGGGAACATTGTTATGCTTTGCCCAATCTTTCAAATTAGGAAATGAAGGAACGATCAATGCACTTACAAATTTCTGTTCCGCACCGAGTACGATAACCTGTTCAACATAAGGTGACTCTTTCAATTTATTTTCTATCGGTAATGGAGCAACGTATTTGCCACCACTTGTTTTAAAGAGTTCTTTTTTGCGATCGGTGATCTTAAGGAATTTATTGTCGACCAAAATGCCGATATCACCCGTATGGAACCAACCATTGGAGAGCACTTCTGCAGTTTGTTGGGGATTCTTGTAATAACCCAGCATTACATTCGGACCCTTGCAAAGTATCTCTCCATCTTCTGCAATTTTTACTGCAACATTATCGATCACCGGTCCAACAGTTCCAAACATGCGACCCTTTTCATCAAATCGATTTACGCTGATCACCGGAGAAGTTTCAGTGAGGCCATAGCCTTCGAGGATCGGAATTCTGGCCGCCGTAAAAATTCTAATCAGCCTTACCTGTGCGGCCGCTCCACCAGTTACAATGCATTTAATATTACCACCCAATGCCTCTCTCCACTTGCTAAAAATGAGTTTGTTTGCAAGCGCAAGCTGGACATTATACCAGACTCCCAAATTCTTATTGATCTCAAATCGTTCAGCCAGTCCATGAGCCCAGAAGAACAATTTCTTTTTTGTGCCGGTCAGCTCATTTCCCTTTGCCATGATCTTATCGTACACTTTCTCTAACAAACGGGGAACAGTAGTGAACATATGTGGTTTTACTTCCTTCAGGTTGTCTCCAATTGTTTCCAGGCTCTCTGCATAATAAATGGCATTTCCATTGAACAAATACAAATAAGTAACCATTTTTTCGAAAATATGGTTCAATGGAAGGAAGCTTAAGGTACGCATACCATCGTAGGGAGGGAAGCAGGGAAGGCTATCCATTACATTCGAAAGAATATTCCGATGACTCAACATCACACCTTTTGGCTTACCCGTAGTTCCTGAAGTATAAATTATCGTGGCTACGTCTTCGTTATCGATCTTATCGGAAATAGGCTTGATTTGGTTGATGAGTACATCAGTACTTTTTTCCAATACCTCTTTCCAATGTTTCGCATTTGTTGTATGTTCAAAGCTGTAGATGTCTTTCAGGGTCGGGACTTTTCCTTTCAAACTTGCCACTTTCAGATAAACATCTTCATCACTTACAAATACGTACTTAACACTTGCATCATTGAGTACAAATTCCAATTCATTTACATTAATTGTAGGATAAACCGGAGTTAGAATTCCGCCGATCTGTTGTACGGCTAGGTCCAGCATTATCCATTCAGGTCTGTTGCGGGAAAGAATAGCGATCTTATCTCTTCCTTCAACAGTCATATCATTTGCACTAACGCCCAATGCCATCAATCCAGCGCTCAGCTTATTTACTATCTCGGAAACCTGTTGGGTGCTATAAGTCTTGTACTGTCCTCCTTCCTTACCTGCAAGCATATCAGGAATAGGACCTTTTTCGAGGTTGTAGGCCAGGCAATCGAACAATCGTTTAGGCGTCATTGTTTGCTATTTCATATTTCGAATACTCCTCTGTTCCATTATAAATATAATTTAGTTTTTTGATTTCGGGTAGCTTCCCCCAAAGTGCTGTAGGCCTATAACTTAGCCGGGTCTCCGCTGCCGTAAGAATTTTACTCCCGCCATGGCGGGACTAAGACGCAGAGAAATACGAAAAAATCCTCCGCGCCTTTGTGCCTCCGCGGTAAAATTCTTGCGGCATGGGACTTCTCACTCGGTGTTAGGAACTGTCGGCAATTATTTTACAGGAACAACCTGATAGTACTGCCCAATCGGCACCTTAAACAACCTGTTCTTGTGTAGTTTAATAAACTCATCATTCTCCTCGGTATGATTGCTCACCCAGGTCTGATAAGCCATAAGGTTTTCTGTAGCGCCAAAGAGCCATTGGTTGTAAGCATCAAACGTTCCATTCTTCAAAAGTTGCCGATGAAGATCAAAAAGTCGGAAGGGAAAACGAGCAGCATTTTTTTCATACCAATCCAAAACAAATTTGGTGCGGAGCGCTGTAAGCGTCTCCGTAGTGATACCCGTATTTATAACAGCAGAATGTTTGCTGAAAGTTTCAATGATTGATTTTACAAATTCATTTTTCATGTTCTGGTGCTTCACCATATTGTCTTCGGAAAAAAGTTTCTTATACCCTTCCAAGACAAGACTCTTTATTTCCACCGTGCGTTGAGAATAACTTTCAAGATTCACGAACATTTCACCATAGATCAAACCCCAGATCTTGTCGACAGAGTAAAAATAAAATTTAGCAGCGTTATAATAATTGCCTGAATAGTTTGGATCTGTTTCAATTCCTTTCTCCCATGTTTTTGCAGCAATCGCAAAATCTTTTTTCGCCCAAAGCAGCTCTCCATATTCATTGTACAAAGGCCCGCTCATCGGGAACTTCTTCAATGCAGCCTCGTACATTTGTTCCGCATCCTTTCTTTTTTCAATGGCTTTGTAGGTCATGCCAAGGATCTGGTAAGCTTGCACATCTACATCCTTTCTCGCAGGAAATCCTTTTGCAACTTCTAATGCCTTTGCATAATCTCTATGCAGGTAATAAGCAAATGCAAGATCCTTTTGCATCTCCAGGTTATTCGGATCCTTTTGCAATGCACGGTTCAATACCCCGATCGCATTGGTATAATCACCCGTACGGATAAAAGTCTTTGCCGCCTCTTTAGGATCCTGATCCTGGGCATTTGTAATGATTACTAAACATGAAAGAAGAAATGATAGGATGCACTTTTTCATATGCTAAAGATAAGGGATTGGGAGGAGGAGAGTTGTTGCGGACTTATTAAATTTCCTGTTCGAGACACGCCAACGATCAACAGTTAATAATAAATAGTCAAAGCAACGATAATTCGAAAGGCTTAATACCTTGGCAAGTGCGAGATTTTCGACACGCCAATAATCAATAATCAATATTCAATAGATCAATTCTCAAAGAAAGTATCATCAAACAACTCTCAATGATCAACAATCATCATTCATCATTCACTTGTCAACAATCAACCTCCAATGCTCAATGTGCGTACCGCCGTTGAAAATTGAAAGTTGATTTGAACATTGTTGTTGATGTTGTTCATTGTTTGTTTCATATTGTTTGTTGACTATTGTTATGTTGATTTGAGAATTGATTTATTGAATATTGATTATTGATTATTGGCGTGTCGCATAGCCAGAACTCCGCATACGCAACAGGAATTCCAAAAAGTTGGCCATCATGAGCTGTCATTCTCTACTCATAAATAAGGTGGGTTAGTAGCCCATCCCGCAGCTTCGGCTCAAACCATGTGCTTTTCGGCGGCATGATTTCTCCTCTATCAGCAATATCGAATAGTTGTTGAATGCTTACCGGGTATAGACTGAATGCAACGGCCATCTCGCCGCTGTTTACTCTTTTTTCTAATTCTGATAGTCCGCGAATCCCGCCAACAAAGTCAATTCGTTTATCGGTGCGTTGGTCTCTAATGCCAAGCACTTTATCCAACACGTTTGATGAAAGAATGGTTACATCAAGCACTCCGATCGGATCGTCGCCATAACTGTCCCGCCTTGCGGTAAGCTTATACCATTGACCATTTAGATACATTCCGAAATCATGGAGTTTTTCTGGTGTGTAGGCTTCCCTTCCCATCAGCGTTACATCAAAATCATCATGAAGATGACTGATTAGGTCTTCTGGGTCCATCCCATCAAGATCCTTCACTAAACGGTTATAATCGAGAATGTGTAATTGATTGGAAGGAAAAAGTGTAGTAAGAAAATAATTTGCTCCTTCTGGTACCTTCTTGCCGAGGCCCTTTTTCACTTTGGCTGCAGAAGCTGCGCGATGATGTCCATCCGCGATATACGTAAAAGGAACTTTCTTTGAAAAGAGTTCAGTGATCTTCTTTATCGTTTCTTCATCATCCACCACCCAAATTGTGTGCTGAATACCATCGTCTGCAGCAAAGTGATATACAGGAGAATTCTGTTCCTTCCAGCCTGATACAAGGGAATCGATATCGGGAACATTCTTATAAGCCATGAAGACATTGCCTGTTTGCGCACCAGTAATCCTGATATGATTTATCCGGTCCTGTTCTTTTTCTGGCCTGGTGAGTTCATGCTTCTTGATGATATTCTTTTCATAATCGCTCACAGAACTGATACCGACCAATCCTGTTTGCTCCCTGCCTTTCATCAACAACCGATAGATATAATATGCAGGTTTTTCATCCCTGAATAAAACTCCGCTCTTAATCAACGATTCCAGGTTTTCCTTTGCCTTTGCGTAAACCTTATCAATATAAAGATTGGTTCCTTCGGAAAGATCTATCTCCGATTTGGTTACATGCAAAAAAGACTGAGGATGACCGGCCGCGGCCTTCCTTGCTTCTTCACTATTCAAAACGTCGTAAGGGGGAGAAGCGACTTCTTTGGCTGCTTCAGGTGTTGGGCGCAAAGCCCGAAAGGGTAAA
Source organism: uncultured Chitinophagaceae bacterium (assembly GCA_963728145.1). Classification (GTDB taxonomy): domain Bacteria; phylum Bacteroidota; class Bacteroidia; order Chitinophagales; family Chitinophagaceae; genus CAVSJA01. The sequence goes on from CAVSJA010000006.1 coordinate 157,720, forward strand.
ACGGTTGCCATTTATAAATTATCCTTTTCTATTGGCAAAATCTTTCATCAGATCAGTTAATGCCTGCACACTTTCAATCTGTAATGCATTGTACAAGGAAACCCTGAACCCGCCAACTGAACGATGTCCTTTCACACCGACCATTCCATTTTCTTTACAAACTTTCAGGAATTCTTTTTCCTGTTCTGGGTTTTCCATCACAAAACATGCATTCATCATGCTACGGTCTTCCGTTTGTACAGTGCCTCTGAAAATTGGTAGACTGTCAATAGTTGAGTATACTAATTCTGCTTTTTGTTGATTGATCTTCTCAATTGTGCTTACTCCACCTTGTTGTTTCAACCAGCGAAGGGTTAGCATGCACACATATACTGCAAATACCGGTGGAGTATTCTGCATAGAGCCGCTATCGATATGCACCTGGTAGTCCATCATCGTCGGCAATTTTCTTTTCACATTTCCCAGGATCCTCTTATTCACCACTACAAGATTTACCCCAGCAGCACCAAGATTCTTTTGCGCTCCTGCATAAATCAAATCAAAACGATTAAAATTCATCCTGCGACTTAGGATATCACTACTCATATCAGCCACCAGCGGAACTTCTGCTAAATAAAATGGAGTGAGGTCCTGCCACTGCAATCCATGAATCGTTTCATTCGTGCAAAGATGGAAGTAACGTGCAGTCTTTGGAACAATGAATTCTTTCGGGAGATAAGTATAATTTTTATCCTTTGAGCTGCAAACAACTTCTACATGCCCAAACAATTTTGCTTCTTTGATTGCTTTGGTCGACCAGGTACCAGTATCCGTATAGGCAGCCAGTTCCTGATCATTTAATATATTCATTGGTACCTGGAAGAATTGAGTAGAAGCACCGCCATGAAGGAACAAAACTTCATGATCATTATCCAGTTCCATCAGTTCTCTCGTAAGACTCCTGGCTTCATCCATTACTGCCTGAAATAGATCAGTGCGATGACCAATTTCCAGGATTGACAGGCCCGTGTTATTGAAATTCAGAATTGCCTCAGCAGCCTGTTCAAATACTTCCTTTGGAAGAACACTTGGACCCGAGTTGAAATTGTGCAGGATATTTTTTTCTGTCAACACCACTGATTGTGTGATTATATGTTAAAGAGGGGCAAAAGTATTCATTAAGATCGTCAATCGCAAGTTTTACCTTTTGCCTTGCCGATAAGCCATTGCATGTTCAATTCCTCCAGTTCTCTAAGGTCGGACGCTTCAAATTCCTTACCAGAAACCTCTTTCAGATCAGGCTGGCCCGCATTCACCCAGGCGCTGTACCAAAACGAAGCCACCGCATGAATGGATTGCCGCATTCTCCTTTCAATCATGTTATTAAGTAGTTTGTCATAGGCAATTGAGTATTCCGATGAATATTGACGAACGATCGTTCCATTTCGATTTTCGAATGCGTATTTCTTATCCGCAGGGAATTTATTGCTGAGTTCTTTCTCAAATTTTAAAACACTATCCGCCGCAGCGGCACTTTCAAGTATTCGGGTCCAGGTAAATTGAAGTGGATTACTGATATAATCCGCCCTTCCGACGAAGAAATCCCATTTGCTATCTGCTAATAATTCTGGTATTCTGGATTCCCAGAAGCCATGTATCCCATGCTGATCTGTGAATTGACCATTGTGATTGCTATGTGTGTGCAGCGGTACATGAATATCTCCCAGGTAATGCCCAAGATCTGCCGACAGTTTTAATATTTTGAATTTGTTTTTTTCTTTAAATGCTTCCGTTAATCTCGCAAACATGATCTGTATCCACCAGGGTGCAATGCCGTGACGCATGACGGTATCAGCAGAATATTTTTCAATTGCATCATTCCATTTTCTTGGGAGATCATTGAATGGATATACACCATATCGGTCAAGGTCAATATAATGTCTTGGACCTTCATTCGCGACTGCATATCTTCTCTTGTCCGGATCTACTGCATGTTCGCTGATAAAATCAATTGAAGGCTTGTACAATAACAACATTTCCGGTGGAAGCAGGAAACAAGCGAGATAATTGATCTTCCGGTGTCCGTAAAATCCCCAACAAAAGCTTTTGTATCCGATCATCAGCAACAAACCCAACAGCACAATCTTTTTCATACCGGCATTTCTTTTTGTTTGATTTCAGAAGATGGAAGATGTGTTTCATCATCTTCAATATGTGTTACTCCGCCTGAGATAACAAATTTCATCGCATCAGCCGAACTAACGTCTGTAAGCAACCGTATTCTTTCTTTCTTCACAAAGAATAAAGTTCCGGCTACGGCATAAGAAGAAGGAACATACACTGCCATATGTTCCTGCAGTCCAAATTCATGGAGGTTTTCTGAAGTGATGAACCCCACCCTCCAGATATCATCTGCATCTATACTAACCAGCACTGCTTTATTGAATTTTCTTTTGTTTCCCGCAAAAGCTTCAAAAAAATCCTTGAGGGTAGTATAGATGATCTTTATACCAGGCGTGCGTTCCAATAGTTTATCAAAGATCTCCACCAACCTGCTAAAGATGAAGGATGATGAAATATATCCTATACCAATAACTATCAGTATTACAACAATGAAGCCCAGCCCAGGAATCTTCTTTGGTTGATCGGGTCCGAAAAGATTTGGGAATAATTGGTCGATCAGAGAAGGGAGAATATTATCGACATAATTGAATAAGGCCGTTACAGCCCAAACAGTTATAGCAATCGGCGCTACTATGATCACGCCTTGAAGGAAGTATTGAAAAAGCTTCCGTAAGAACATTTTAGCTCTCATTTGATCCAATATTAGGAATCAAAATTACCAAGCCGCCTTAAGGTGACGAAATATGAAATAATTGTTACAAATGGTAAAAAAATAACGATGGAAACTTTGACAACGAAAAAAGTTTCCATAGTTTTGTGCCCGTTTTTAAGAAGTTATGGAAATACGTGAACGAATAAAGGTTAAGGCTGATGAGTTATTCATGCGATACGGGATAAGGTCTGTATCGATGGATGATATAGCAACACATCTTGGCATGTCGAAGAAAACTATCTACCAGTATTTCGCCGATAAGGACGAGCTGGTTGATGCAGTGGTTGAAGATGATATCCGCAACATGCAAAAAGATTGTTCTTTCTGCAACGATGTGTCCCGCGATGCAGTCGATGAAATATTTCTGACGATGGAGCAGATCCTGGAGCAGTTTCGTAACATGAACCCGATGGTTTTGTACGACCTTGAAAAATTTCATTACGCTGCGTATCAGAAATTTCTTCGTCATAAGAATGATTTCCTGATGAAGATCATTTCAGGAAATATCGAAAGGGGGATCAGGGAGGAATTGTACAGGCCAGAAACAAATGTTGATGTCATGAGCAGGTTCCGGCTTGAATCGATGATGATTCCGTTTAATATCAGCTTGTTTCCCCCAAAAAAGTACAATCTCGCTGATGTAACGCGGGAATTGATCGAGCACTATGTCTATGGATTGGCAACCCTTAAAGGACATAAACAAATTCAGAAATACAAACAAGAGTATCTTAAAAAAATCAGTTCAGATGAGAAATAGAAGAATCATCGTTCCCGGATTAGCATTATTGCTTTCAATTTTTGCCATTCCGGCAATGGCCCAGCAGAGATATGAATTCTCCGTGAGACAGGCTGTTGATTTTGCAATGAGGAACAGTGTTCAGGTGAAAAATGCATTGATTGATATTTCCGTTCAGGAACAGACCAATCGCGAATTAACCGGTGCGGCCTATCCTCAGATAAACGGTAATCTCGGCGCAACCTATTTTCCAAAAGTACCTGTACAAAGTTTTCCAAACTTTATCGCTCAGGGTACCTATGCGGTTCTTGAGGAAGAAGGTGTGAAGAATGCAAGTGGTCAACCAATTGTTTCCCCCTCAGACTTTGGTATAATACAAGCGCAGTTTGGTACAAAGTATACCGGTACAGCTGGTGTAAGCCTGTCTCAATTACTTTTCGATGGACAGGTATTTGTCGGTTTGCAGGCAAGAGGAACTGCTATGGATATGGCCAGGGCGAGAGCTGGTGTAACACAGGAACAAATAAAGTCAAACGTGTATAAGATCTACTACCAACTACTGGTGGGCAGAAGACTTACACAAACTGTTGATGCAAACATCGATCGGGTGAGTAAGTTATTAAGTGATACGCGTGAAATCTTTAAGCAGGGTTTTGCCGAAAAGCTTGATGTGGATCGTCTCGAAGTTACGCTGACCAATCTTCGTACAGATAAAGTAAAAGTTACAAACCAACTGGATGCAGGATTGCTGGGTCTTAAGTTCCTGATGGGTATGCCACTAAAAGATGACTTGATTCTGACCGACTCTATTTCCGATGAAAATCTCAAGCGGGATATACTCGATACTACTTATGCTTATTCTGACAGAAAGGAATACCAGCAACTCACTTTTGTCGAAAAGCTTGGAGAATATAATGTGAAACGATACAAGCTAACCCGTGTTCCTACTGTCGCATTGATGGGTACCTACAGCAAAAACGCGCAACGAAACAGATTTGACTTTTTTGATTGGAACAACCCCTGGTATACGACTGCATTGGTGGGAATAAATATAAATGTTCCCATATTTGACGGTTTCGCGAGGGCTTCCCGAATCAAAAAGGCTGACTATGAGCTGCAGCAGACAAGGAATATGAGAGAAAATTTGGAGCTACAGATCGACAATGAAGTTGAAACTTCAAGGATCAATCTCAAAAATGCTTTACTCACTGTGGATTTACAAAGACAGAATATGACACTGGCGGAATCGGTGTATAATACTTCAGTAAAGAAGTATGAGCAAGGCCTGGGATCAAACCTGGAGATCACTACAGCAAACACCGAATTAAGAACAGCACAAGCAAATTATTACCAGTCTCTATATGATGCCATCATTGCCAAGATCGATTACTTCAAGGCAACAGGTAAACTATAGAACAAATAAGAATAACCTTTATATGCCTAATAAAATATCAACAATGAAAAAGATTTATCAACTGGGCGGAGTTGCTTTGATAGCAGTTTTCATTATAGCCTGCAATGCTTCATCTGGCAGTAAGAAAGAAGAACCATTGGATGTTAAGAAGAAAGAGTTGGCCAAATTGAAGAGCGATCAGGCAGCACTGAGTGAAAAGATCAGCAAGCTTGAACAGGAGATTTCGAAAATAGATCCATCAGCCGCTGTAAAGCCAAAATTGGTTGCGGTTACTTCAATAGCCAGAACAACTTTTACACACTACATCGATCTGCAAGGAAAGGTAGAAACAGAAAACATTTATCGCGTTGCCCCCAGGGGATTGGGAGGACAGGTAAAACAGGTTTATGTTAAAGAAGGCGATAATGTGAGAAAGGGTCAGTTGCTGATAAAGCTGGATGATGCAGTAATGCTTCAAAACATCAAGCAATTGGAAACACAACTCGCCTTTGCCCAGAATATTTTCACTCGTCAGAAGAATTTGTGGGATCAGGGTATTGGTACCGAAGTTCAGTACCTGACCGCAAAGAACAATGTCGAAAATATCGAAAAGCAGATCTCGACCGCGAAGGAACAATTGAGCACTTCCAATGTATACAGTGAAGTTTCCGGTGTGGTTGAATCAGTGACTATCCATCCAGGGGAAACCTTCAGCGGCATGCCTACTTCGACGATTACAATCGTGAACCAGGCGGCATTAAAGGCAGTCGTAGAAGTTCCCGAGAATTATTTAGAGAAAGTGAAAAGAGGAACACCGGTATTGATTGAGGTCCCTGATATCGGCCGTAAACTGAATTCGAAAATTTCTTTGGTCAGCCAGATGATCAACGCCAATTCAAGATCATTTAGTGCGGAAGCAAAGATTCCCGCTTCAGCCGATCTTAAGCCAAATCAGATTGCATTGGTAAAGATCCAGGATTATACGAAGACGAACGCAATGGTAATTCCAATGACAACTATACAGACTGATCAGAATGGAAAATACGTATTCGTGCTTGAAACGGAGAATGGAAAGAAAATTGCCAGGAAGAAAACTGTATTGATTGGTGAAATTTATGGAAGTCAGATCGAAGTGAAGACAGGTTTGAAAGAAGGTGATCAATTGATCAGCGAAGGCTTCCAAAGCTTATATGACGGGCAGTTGGTAACTACAGAAATCAAATAAAAATAGTCCGCGGTTAAGACAAGATTAGAAATCCAGAACAGCATAAAGTGAAAGACATGAGTACTAAAAACAAAGTCTTAGAGAAATTCAAGCAGTTCAAATTAACCAGTTGGGTTATCGATCATACAACGGTCGCCTATGTGGCAACAATCGCGATTACACTTGTGGGATTGAACATTTTCACCACTCTTCCAAAGGAATCTTATCCTGATATCGTAATTCCGCAGATCTATGTGGCTACAGTGTATGCAGGAACTTCTCCAAAAGATATGGAGAACCTCGTTACAAGACCAATAGAAAAACAAATCAAGGGTATAACAGGGGCGCGTATTCGCAATATCAAGAGTACATCAATTCAGGATTTCAGTAGTATCCTTGTTGAATTTGAAACGGGCGTCAAGGTTGACGTCGCAAAACAAAAGGTGAAGGATGCCGTCGATAAAGCAAAGACGGACCTGCCCAATGACCTGACCACCCAACCCGATGTAGTTGAGGTGGCCTTCTCCGATTTCCCGATCATGTTTGTGAATGTGAGCGGAAATTATGAGCCGATCAAATTAAAGGAGTACGCAGAAAAATTGCAGGATCGATTCGAAGAATTACCTGAAGTCAACAAGGCTGATATCGCAGGTGCACCAGAGCGTGAGATCCAGATCAATGTGGATAAATACAAGATGGAAGTAGCGAGCATAAGTTTCACTGATATCTCGAATGCTATCGCCAACGAGAACCGTGATATAAGTGCGGGTAATATCAAGATTGGCAATATGCAGCCCAATATCCAGGTAAAGGGCCAGTTTATTTCTGCAGATGATATGCTGAATATTGTGATTAAGAATATCCATGGCCAACCTATTTACCTGAAAGACATCGCCCAAATTATTGATACGGTAAAAGAGAAAGAAAGTTATTCAAGGATCAATAGGAAGAATGTGGTGACCCTGCAGATCGTCAAGCGTGCAGGAGAAAATCTCATCAATACTTCTGATAAGGTAAAGGCTGTTGTGGGAGAGATGAAGATATCTGAATTGCCTAAAGACCTTATGGTAAGTATCACCGCTGACCAGAGTGTGAATACACGCACTTCCTTTAATGAATTGATCAATACGATGGTAATTGGGTTTGTACTGGTGTTGATCGTGCTAATGTTCTTCATGGGTGTGAGCAATGCCTTCTTTGTGGCATTGAGTGTTCCTTTAAGTGTATTCATTGCATTTATGTTCCTGCCATTGGCAGATATAATTGTGGGGACAAGCGTTACCCTCAACTTCATCGTGTTATTTGCCTTATTATTTGGGTTGGGAATTATCGTGGATGATGCTATCGTAGTAATTGAAAACACGCACCGGATATTTGATAATGGTAAGGTTCCGATTGTGAAGGCGGCTAAGATGGCCGCGGGTGAAGTATGGATTCCTGTGCTATCGGGAACGGTTACTACATTGGCGCCATTCTTTCCCTTATTGTTCTGGCCGGGTATCATTGGTAAATTCATGATCTACCTGCCAACAATATTGATCCTTACGCTTACTGCTTCATTGATTGTAGCATTTTTGATCAACCCGGTATTTGCGGTTTCCTTCATGAAGCCTGAGCATTATCCTGCCAAAGAACCACGCAGTGCGATCTTCCGTAAAAAATGGTTTTGGTTCTTTGTGATAATGGGTGGAGTCCTGCATTTGCTAGGATCCCCCGGCCTGGGAAATTTCGTTTTGTTGCTGGTTCTCCTTATCATATTCAACAGATATGTGCTTACTAATTTGGTCCATGGATTCCAAACGAAAGTGCTGCCGCGATTAATGAATAGATATGAACGATCATTGCGATGGGCATTGAAACGAAACAGGCCGGGATGGCTTGTAGCTTCTGTATTTCTTGCGTTTATCGTAGCATTTGCCATGTTATTCTTTTCGGTTCTGGGTGGTAGAACGAAGACAGAATTTTTCCCGACAGGCGATCCTCCTATAGTTTATGTGTACCTGAAAATGCCCGTTGGTACAAAAACCTCTTATACGGATAGCATGACAATGATGCTCGAGAAAAAAGTGTTCGATGTAATAGGTGAGAACAACCCGATAGTTGAATCGGTGATCTCGAATGTTGGGGTGGGAGCAACCGACGCGTTTGGAGGAGAAAGAGGAACGCAGCCACATTTGGGTAGAATACAGATCTCATTTGTAGAGTATGAAAAGAGAAACGGAAAGAAAACTTCGGTGATCGTCGATTCACTGCGAAAAGCCATCAAGGAATTACCAGGCGCTGAAGTTAGTATTGCTGGCCAACAAAATGGACCAGCTTCAGGTGCACCGATAAATGTCGAGGTGGTCGGTGAAGAGTTTGATGAGATCATTGCGACAGCTGTGGAATTGAAAAACTTCCTTGAAGAAAAAAATATTCCCGGGGTTGAGAAATTGAAACTGGATGTGGATGTTTCCAAACCCGAATTAACGCTAACGATTGACCGCGAACGCGCATTACGTGAAGGATTGAGTACGGGACAGATTGGCTTCGAATTGCGTACAGCTCTGTTTGGTCGCGAGGCGAGCAAGCTCAAGGAAGGTGAAGATGAATACAAAATCCAGATCCGGTATAATGAAGTGCTTCGGAATAATATAAGTGAGCTTCAGAATTTGAAGATCACTTACCGGCAAAGTAACGGCGACATTCGCCAGGTGCCAATCAGTAGCCTGGTAAAGTTTGATTATACTAATACATTGGGTGGTGTGAAGAGAAAGAACCTGAAGCGAATGATCACTATTTATTCGAACCTGATCGATGGATATGATCCAAATGCAGTCAATATCCAGATCGGTAATGCAATTAGTGAATTCAAAGGCAAGCCAGATGATATTACCGTGCGCCAGACAGGTCAACAGGAAGAACAACAGGAATCCCTAAGTTTCTTGTTCACAGCGCTAATCATTGCCCTGGGAATGATCTTTGGTATTCTTGTGCTTCAATTCAATTCACTAAGCAAAGCGTTTATTGTATTGACTGAAATATTCTTCAGCATTATCGGCGTGTTCTTTGGATTTGCACTGACGGGAATGAAGATGCCATTGATCATGGTTGCGATGGGTATCGTTGGATTGGCGGGTATCGTAGTGAAGAATGCGATTCTCCTTATTGAATTTACTGATGAATTGCGTTCGAGACGAGTGCGTACCAAGGAAGCAATTATTCAGGCGGGTAAGATCAGGATCATTCCTGTATTGCTTACCGCGCTTGCAACCATTCTCGGTTTGTTGCCGCTTGCAATAGGCTTGAATATGGATTGGGCATCGCTGTTTACCCACCTTGAGCCGCATATATTCCTTGGAGGTGACAGTGTGATATTCTGGGGACCATTATCATGGACCTTGATCTTCGGATTGATCTTCGCGTTCTTCATGACTTTGCTGATGGTGCCTTCAATGTACCTGATCTCTGAACGCCTGCGTCGTCCGATGACAAAGTTCTATGGAACGAAATGGGTTGCATTGCTTGGATTTACTGGTCCGTTTTTCTTCCTGCTCGTGTTCATCATGTGGATCGTGAGACTGGTGCAGGGAAAGAAGATGCTACCGCAGTATTTGGGATTCGGCCGTAGGGCTTAGTTGATTGGTTAATTGGTTGATTGGGTTGATTGGGTTGATGGGGTTGATGGGGTTGACAAAGTTCGGAAGTTGTTAATCGTATAAATATAAAAAGCATCCTTTTTGGGATGCTTTTTTATTTTACTATATACTTTATCAACCTTATCAACCGTCATTCCCGCGAAAGCGGGAACAACTAATCAACCAATCAACCAAAGTAAAAGAAATTTATCAACAAGTTTTCCCGTATTAACACTGTTTGCACAGCCACTATTTGCATTGTTGCTTTCAATAAATTTGGAAACATTCATTAAAACGTACCGACGTGATTATCGCTGGCAAATCAAAACTATTTGAGAACGGCAAAATGCACTTGCCTGACCTGAGTAACATTATTGTTAAGGACCTGCGGGAATATGGAGTAGAACAGGCTGGGGCTTACAAGGGAGGCGTGGAAGCATATAAAGGCATGTTGAATAAGATCCGAAGCGGTTCGATCCTCAGCGAGCAGGACGCCATAAAATTAATCCCCAAAACAGAAGAAACTAAAAGAAGAATACAGAAGCAAATCGACAGCTTGCTTGAGAAATACTATGAACTTAAAAGCAAAACCGACGAAATACACAACAGCCGAGATATTACAAAAGGATTGGTTCCACTTAAGCAAACTGAGATCGACCTGCTCAAGAACCAGCTGGATGAAATTGAAAGTTCAGTAACGCTTATTCACGGACCAAAATACAATACGTTCAGTTGGGGTATATTCGGATTCTTACTTTTCTTATTGTTTGCTATTTCGTTTTACCTCCTGTATTTCTACATGAGTGTGGCTGATTTTGCCTTGAATGGAGTTAACGCTGTAGCACTATTCCAGGAAGGCCAGTTGAATATTCAATTACTTCCTAACCTGAAACGGCTGGTCTACCTCATCATCAACTATCCGCCACTGATTGTTTTTCCAACTATCTTCTTTGCGTTAGGCACGTGCATTCATTTGTTTTCTGAAAAAGGAGTTCGTTTTAATAAAGTTGTATGGGGATTGTTGGGGTTGGTCTTCATTGGTGATGTTCTGCTCGCATTCCAGGTACATTCATCAGTAAATGAAATACTCATCAGGGCCGACAGGGAAGAATTTAAATCACTCATCACTCCGTTTTATGCTGACACGAGATTTTACCTGGTGCTTTTCCTGGGATTTGGCGTTTTCGCAATTTGGAGCGCAGTTTATTATCTCATGCAGGTTGAATGGAACAAACGGAATCAGGCAAGGATGCGTTATCGCAGGATCAGCAGATTGCAAGATGAGATTCTTGAAATGGAACAGAAACGGATGTTTTACGAAACAGAAATCCATCACCTCTCAAAGAGAATAGAACAATTGAGCAAGGAAAAAGACCGGATGGTTTTGCCGGTGGATAACATCGAGAAGAGCATTAATTATTTCAGAGACGGATGGAGCGGATATTTGTCCACGCTATACGGCCGTGAAAAAGGAGAAGAGCAAATCAGGATAATTAATGATACGACCGAAGCATACATCAAGGACCTGAAAGAATTCCAGGAATCATACTTCAACTAATACAAAAAGTATATGAGGCGATCCGGATTTATCGTTATCCTTTCATTGCTTGCGATGGGCTGCAATGAATTTAAAGACGCGGTAAGAGAAGCAAAAAATGAAACTCCACCTCCACCAAAAGATAATTACATTATTTTGCTCGACCTGAGCGACAGGATCCTGGAAAATGACCAGCAACAGATATCAAAAGATCTTACAGTTATTAAGAACATTTATGGATTCTTTAAATCTAACCTGAATAAAAAAGATCCATCGCACCTATACTATGCATTGAACGATAAGCTTAAAGTACTCATTGCGCCTCAAAAGTCCACGCCGGGGAAATTGTACGAAGCATCCGGTCTGCTTCGGGTAGACCTTTCAACTGAACAGCCCGAAAAAAGGTCCAGGCTCGTTCAGGAATCGGAGAAAAAATTTAATACCGTATTGCCCGATGTTTACAGGCAGGCATTGGTGAGTAAGCATACCTCTGGCTATGCAGGTGCGGATATCTGGAAATATTTTAACGAAGATCTCGCAGACGATCTGGATAAGGATGCACACAATACTCTCTTTATTATTACCGATGGTTATCTCGACTTCGAAAAAACAGAAGACCGTCCAAATCTGAATAATCGGTTTACTTCATGCGCACAAATCATCAACACACTGAAAACTCATGCCGATTGGAGCTCGCGTTTCGACAATGAGGATTATGGATTGATGTCGGTGACAAAAAAATTTCCCAATCTCCGGGTGGTATTGCTTCAAATGAATCCCTCCCAGGAATGGCCTGAGGAATATCCTCTTCTTACCAAAATCTGGAGCAAGTGGTTTAAGGAGATGAACATTGATACATTCAGTTTTATAAAGAATGATAATATCGGGGAAGTAACAGAATCATTGGGAAAGTTCATTGATATTAAACTAAGTGGAAATACAGCCCCTGTTGCGTGGACAGCAATTGAGCTTCCCGACAGCAATGCTATCGCACAAAAAAATTCATTTTCATCAGATAAAAAGAACGAACCCGCAGGAGTTATTCTTTCTGCGCAGCCAATTAAAAAAAAAGATAAGTCGGTAAGCACTGTGTCGACACATGCCATTGATAGTATAGGAGCTCGAAATCAGACCGTGAAACGTCCATTTAAACAAAAAGAGCAGGTATCCTTCGGGCCTGCTTACTAAAAACAACTATTATGCAACGCAAATTGACTTTACTCGGGTTTGCAGGCGTTATTATTTTGATTGCAGGATGTGCAACTTCAAGAGTTCAAAATCTTAACAAAGCCACTCAGGAAGCACTGGAATTAGTAAAGCAGGAAGCTCAACGCGCCATCAAGCTTACAGAACAAAAAATTAAGGATATGGAGGTCGACCGGGAAATCGGCGAACAAATCATCGAAAACCTGGAATCAGCGGAAAAGAAAGTTGATGCGCAGCTAATGCAGGTTTCAGCGATGGAGCAGAGCAATAACAGAGAAGAGATTCTCAAATTCACTGAAAGAACGAATGTGATTATTCAAAGTGCGCTTACCGACCTTAGATCGCTTAATGACCTTTATGAGGTGTCAACATTCTCTCAATTTGAAACCGCCACTTTCTTTCCAACCGGAGGCTATACAATCCCGGCTGACAAAATGGAAGAGGCGAAGTCTTCTATGGAGCCTATTGTTCAACGAATCATAAAATTTATAGGAGACCATCCCAAGCAGCGCTTCGTTGCTGTTATTGTTTGCTATGGATTTTCAGATGAAACCCCTGTAAGCAAGGAATCTTCACTGTACCATAGTCTCATTGGAAAAATGGATATTCCGAACCCCGACAGCCGTCAATTGAATAAAAAACTTTCAGAGCTTAGAGCTAAAACCATCGCAAAACTGCTGGTAGATATCATTAAAGTAAATGAAGGATTGATACCTGATCCCCGGTTGATCAATTATGATATTAAGTGGTTAGGCAAAGGCGAATCATTGCCATATCCAGACAAGATCGCCGATTATAAACCAGTAGATAAAAGAAGAAGGATAGTTTCCCTGGTATGGAATGTTCTCCCCGGTTCACTTTATATCAAAAATCTTGAAGAACCAGTGACTCAGACGAATGGAAAGGAATAGGGTTGATAGGGTTGACAAGGTTGACAAAGGTTAACAAGATTGGCAGGGCGACAATAAAAGAAAAAAGCATCCCAAAAAGGATGCTTTTTTCTTTTATATATGCAGGCTCTTCAAATTTCCAACCTTATCAACCTTGTCAACCTTGTCAACCCTGTCAACCCTGTCAACCTTGTCAACCCTGTCAACCATAACTAAAACGCCTTCTTCCCCGCAGCCTTCCCGTCACTATCCAACTCAACAATAGGGTATCCGAGCTTTTGCAATCCGGCAAGGATCCTTGCTTTGTCTCCTACCAATAGCATATTCATCTTTTCAGGATTGATCCATTTCTTTGCAAGCGCATCGATTTCCTTCTTTGTCATGTCTCGCAGTATCTTGTTTTGCTGCTGAACATAATTTGCTGGAAGATTATAATCGAGAATCCTGGAAATGAACGCAGCCTTTTGTTGTCCAGTTTCATAACGCAATGCATCGCGTTGTCCAATTGCATTCTTCATGAACAACAATTCTTCTTCTGAAATTCCATTAGCGGCATAGTTTCTCAGATCATCTATTAATTCTACCAATGCGCTGTCGGTTGCATCTGCACGGATTCCTGAACTGAATTCAAATTCACCGGAATAATCATCTGCGCTAAATGCAGTTCTAGCACCATAGGTCCAGCCTTTGTCTTCACGAAGATTGATATTTACCCTGCCGTTAAATCCTCCACCCAATGCAAAATTCATCAGGCCTGCTTTATAAAATTCTCCAGTCGCATCATATTTCAAACCTGTGGCATAACCAACCCTGAATTCAGTTTGCGCTGCTTTCGGAACGTCAACTAAATAAACTGTGGATTTGTCTATCGCCTTTGGCTTTGCGTCAAATGCAGGAATAGATACTTTTTTGGCAGGGAGCTTATTGAGGAAAGTAAGCAACGGAAGCACTTCTGCTTCTTTAATGTCACCTACAATTACAATCTTGGCATCCTTTGAAGTAATATTGTTCTTATAGTAATCTTCAATATCCTGGAGTGTAATATTATTGATCGTTTGCTCATTTCCTCCCGGGTCCATTCCAAGAATATGATTCTCGCCATAATTTAATTTTGCAATTACATTCGAAGCGATTATAGCAGGTTGCGTCTTTGCTTGCTTCAATCCTTCAAGATTCTGCCTTTTCCTCAGTTTAAAAGTTTCTTCCTTAAAAACAGGATTGAAAATTCTTTCCTCAAGTATAGCTAATGTTTGAGGTAAATTCTTTTTCAGGGATTGAACTATAAAAGTTATTTCATCCGTACTACTTGCCACCCTAACCGAACTACCCAGCTTCTGCAGTTCCATTCCTATTTGTTCTGCAGTGTATTTCTTCGTGTCCTCATTCATCATTTCAGCAAAGAAGCTTGCCAATCCAACCTTGTCTTTATCGTTTGCCTGCATTAAGTGTCCGCCAGGCATAGAAAGGGTCATTGTAACGACAGGTATTTCTGTATTTTCTGTACCGATAAATTTGATCCCATTGGTCCAGTCTTTCCTCCAGAACTTGGGAACATTCACTACTGGATTTGCTCCATTGCCCGGAATCTTTGTACGATTGAAATTATCTGTTGGCTTTGTATACTTCAATCCCGCATATCCATAATCAGGAGCTGAATATTTGCTTTGGTCGATTTTGTAATTGTCCTCAGCGGCCGTCAATTGTTCCTGCCCTTTTGTAAGAATACTGAGCACAACACTGTTTTTATCTTTGACGTATTTGTTATAAACCCTTAAGACATCTTCTTTAGTAACCGACCCATACATCTTTAATAAATTCTGGATCATATTTGGATTACCGGCGAAGGTCTGGAATGCAGCTAACTGGCTAACCTTGCCAGAAACACTCGCAAGACCATTGATTGTTCCACTTTCAAATTGACCTTTGAATTTTTCAATGTCTTCCTCGGTTACTCCTCTTTTTTCAAATTCAACAAAAGCTTCTTTGATCAGTTTCTCCATGTCAGCAAGCGATTTACCTGGATATGGTGTGATGGAGATTGTGAATTCACCGGCAAGTTCACTTAATCCGCTGTTGGCACTTGCCTGTAACGCTTTTTGTTCTTTAATGATGAATTGATAGAAGACAGAATTGCGGTTTCCACCGCCCCCGCCACCACCGCGGCCACCAAAACCTCCGCCGCCTCCACCGAGCACCTGTGCTAATACAGAGAGTGCGGGCATGTCAGGATGATATTGCGGAACTGTTGGGAAAACAATTCTCAATTGAGGAGTTCTCGCATAGTTATCAACGTAGCTTACATAGCGCGTCTTGTCGAGGGAAACGGGTTCAAGTTTTACCGGATTGACTTCTGGTCCGCGGGGAATGGAGCCGAAATATTTTTCAACTAGCTTAACAACTTCAGCGGCTTTTACATCCCCACCAATAGTTATTGTTGCATTGTTGGGTCCATACCAGCGAAGGAAGAAATTCTTCAGGTCATCAACAACAACCCTGTTCAGATCTTCAACATATCCGATCGTCAACCAGGAATACGGATGACCATAGGGATAAAGATTTTTCGATGCCATTTCACCGGCGAGGCCATAAGGACGATTGTCATAATTCTGGCCTCTTTCATTCTTTACTGTTGAACGTTGAATTTCAAATTTCTTTTGAGTTACAGCATCGAGCAGAAAGCCCATGCGGTCGGCTTCCAGCCATAGCATTTTTTCCAATTGGTTGCTTGGAACGGTTTGATAGTAGTTGGTCCGGTCACGATTGGTTGAACCGTTCAAGGTTCCTCCAGCGTCGGTAACGATCTTGAAATGTTCCTCGTCCTTCACGTTATCACTGCCCTGGAACATCATGTGCTCGAAGAAATGCGCAAAGCCTGATTTTCCGATCTCTTCTCTCGCCGAACCTACATGGTAGGTAACATCGACATGAATTACCGGATCACTATGATCCTCATGGACGATAAGAGTAAGACCGTTTGGCAAAACATATTTCTCATACGGGATCACAACTTCGGAACCCGTCTTTGTAACTTTTTCTACCAACTTAGTCTGAGCGAATACTGCGTTTGTAAAGCCTGCAAGCAAGGCAACGCAGAAAAGGATTTTTCTGGTCATACAGGTAGTAGTTTTTGTTTGTGGACTGTTAATTTACAGGAAAAAATGATTTGACGGCAAACCGTCGGTAAACTTGTTGGGTCTCTCTTTATCTTTGATATCTTCAAAAACAAAATTGACTATGCGAACAAATCACGAAATAGACTTCAAAATTTACGGTGAAGAAATGCAATACGTTGAGGTCGAGCTCGACCCGGGCGAGACCGCGATTGCTGAAAGCGGGGCCTTTATGATGATGGATGACGGCATCCAAATGGCGACCATATTCGGCGACGGAGCAAATCAACAACAGGGATTCCTGGGAAAATTAATGTCTGCCGGAAAAAGGATACTAACTGGCGAGAGCCTTTTCATGACAGCGTTTACGAATACTGTTCAAGGAAAGAAGAAAGTTAGCTTCGCTTCTCCCTATCCTGGGAAAATTATTCCCCTTGATCTAATGGAGATGGGAGGCAAGGTCGTTTGCCAAAAGGATTCATTTCTTGCCGCAGCAAAAGGAGTAACCGTTGGAATCGAATTTCAACGCAAGCTCGGAACGGGTCTGTTTGGTGGTGAAGGATTCATAATGCAAAAACTGGAGGGAGATGGATTTGCATTTGTGCATGCGGGCGGGCACGTGTTTGAAAGGATACTCCAACCCGGGGAATTCCTTCGTGTCGATACCGGCTGTATTGTCGCCTATACTCAAACCATTGAATACGATGTGCAGTTCGTCGGGGGAATAAAAAATACACTCTTTGGCGGTGAAGGTTTATTTTTTGCGACACTTCGCGGCCCCGGAAAAGTTTGGATACAGACTTTACCGATCAGCAGACTTGCTGGAAGAATTCTCGCATATGGTACCTATAAACGAAAAGAGGAGGGAAGTCTGTTAGGTGGCATAGGTAATGTGCTGGATGGGGATGGCTGGTAACCCCCGATGTCAAACCCCCTGTCCCCCTAACGCTTGCGCTAAAGCTTCAGCGTCGGCGCAAAGGGGAAATCAACAACGGCTTCATGATTACTTTTATCTTTTTCTTTATATGCAAAAAGGCTTTCAAAATTTTGAAAGCCTTTTGCTTTTTTATTTTTAATTAAGAAGTTCGACCTGGAACAGGCGGTTTAGTCTTACTTTCTTCCCGCAAACTTTGCCAACAGCCTCAAAATTTCAAGGTACAACCAAACAATTGTCACCATCAATGCAAATGCGCCGTACCATTCCATGAATTTTGGTGCGCCTTTAGCAACTCCTTGTTCGATCATATCGAAATCGAGGATCAAATTCAATGCTGCAATACCAACTATGATTAGGGAAAAAAGTATTCCCCAGGAAGTACTTTCATGAATCAATGGCATTTGGATGCCGAAGAATCTCAGGAGCATTGCAATTATATAGAACAACGCGACTCCTGCAGTTGCTGTTATAACAACTGATTTAAAAGTCTCTGTTGCCTTGATTATTCCAAATCGATAGAGTGCAAACATTGCGATCACAACTCCGAATGTGATTCCAACAGCCATCATTACAATACCCGGCGCTTTTTCCGCAAATGCTGCATTATAATATGCCGAGATTGCACCAAGGAAGACTCCTTCCGCAATTGCATATAAAGGAGCAAGAATCTTTGCATAACGGGGAGCAAAGGCAAGTACAACAGCAAGGATAAGGCCGACAATCGCTCCTCCCCACATCCAGGGAACAACATTCTTTCCTTCGTACGCTGCCTTCCAGGTGAAAGAAGCCGCAGCTACTACAAGGATCAACATAAGACCAAATTTATTCAACGTGCCTCTTTCGGTCATCACTTCGGACTCGGCATGAGGTGTACTAAGCGATTTATCAAAGATCTTTTCGCTTAGGGTTGGATTACCGGATTTAAAAAGTGCCATGATTTTAGAGTTTTAGAATTTCGAAAAGTACAAAAATCCCCTCAAATTGTTCATTACGTGCCTATGGAATTTTTAGTATCTATTTTCAAACTATTTAACTGCAAACATTTCCTTGAT
Organism: uncultured Chitinophagaceae bacterium; assembly: GCA_963728145.1. Lineage (GTDB taxonomy): Bacteria > Bacteroidota > Bacteroidia > Chitinophagales > Chitinophagaceae > CAVSJA01. The sequence continues at coordinate 176,217 of CAVSJA010000006.1, forward strand.
TTCCTTGCGCATGGTTCAATGTATCCAGCGTTTTCGATCGCCAGCTTGTTTTCATGTAGACTTTTAGCATGAACTAAAAGTTGCTTTGATGAAAAGGTATTTGGGCGATCTATTTTCGTGGACGACGATCGTCTTTTCTTGATGGCCCCTGTGGAGGTCTTTGTTGATTCGGGGGAGGGCGATGATCCTTACTCCTGCGTTTTTTGTCGGCTTTTTCCAGGCTACGCAAGCTGATCTGTCCAACCACGTCAACAAATTCAGGTTCTACTTCTTTTGGTTTTCCGGTGGTAACATCTACTGGCTCGAGTTCAGCCGGAGTATTGCCCTGTGAGTTTAGCAGCCGTATCTTTCGTACACGCTCAATTGTAAGCGGGTATTGCTTATTGCTGTCGGGTAATACGTACCACATCAGGCTCTTGAAAATATCTTTCTTGATCAGAGTTGCAGTTCCATTTGCTACCTGCAATGTTTCGGCATTGTCCGGGAATTGTTGCAGGGCATCGAGATAGGTATCCAGTTCGTAATTCAAACAACATTTTAATCTTCCGCACTGACCACTAAGCTTACTTTGATTGATGGACAGGTTTTGATAGCGAGCCGCAGTAGTATTTACAGATTTGAAATCAGTAAGCCAGGTACTACAACAAAGTTCACGACCACAACTACCGATTCCTCCAACCTTTGCTGCTTCCTGCCTTGCGCCGATCTGCCTCATTTCTACCTTAACCTTGAATTCCCTTGCGTAAACTTTGATAAGCTCCCGGAAATCCACCCTGTCATCAGCAATATAAAAGAATGTCGCTTTTCGACCATCGGCCTGGAATTCCACTTCACTTATCTTCATATCCAGATTCTGTTGCCTTGCGATTGCGCGACTCCGGATAATGGCTTCTTTCTCTCTCGACTTATTTACCTGCATTATCTCGAGATCCTTATCCCCTGCGCGGCGCAAAACTTTCTTGATATTAGGATCCGTTTCATCAATATCATGTTTCTTGAGCTGAATACGGACGATCTCGCCTGTAAGAGTTACCATGCCCACGTCAAAACCGCTTACGCCCTCGAGGGTTACCATGTCGCCCTTTTCAAATATATGTGTGGTGGTATTGCGGAAATAATCCTTCCGGCTTCCGTTATTAAAGCTAACTTCTATTATTCGGCAAGTGCTCTCGGGGTCACTGAATGGAAGATTGGCCAGCCAATCGAAAACATTCATACGATTGCAGCTTCCACTACTGCATCCGCCATTACTCTTGCATCCCAACACTTTACCTTCTACCGTACCGCAGGAACTACAGCCCATTTCGATTTACGATTTACGTCCCCATTTTGAATGGGATCTGATTTACGATTTACGATTGTGAAAAGTACACGGGTGCTTGTGCGGGATCGTATGTAGTATAACTATCTCGGTTTCAAGAAAAATTTCTGGGTTGACCAGAATTATGAACTATTCGATAACTAACTGAAACGTCTTTTATGAATTACAATACAATTATCTCACAAATACCAAATTCGCACATCCGCATATTGGCACATTCGCACATTTCATTCTCAACTCATCAAAATTAACGATTTATCCGCTACAATATGATAGAGTTTAATGGTGAGGGCAGTGAAAAGCATTTTGGCGTTGGCATTGCGTTCAATATAATAGGCCGCCTTGTCAAGTTCTTCTATTATGGCCTGCTGTTGGCTGAGATCGGCTATCTTATTGAGTCGCAATACAAAATCCATTTCCTGAGTCGGGATCAACAGTTGTTCTGCCCGTTTTTCCCCGACAATAGCATACCTGATTGAACTCTCCAGCAGGTGATTGAAATACCGCAAAAACTGCTTTTGTTTTTCCCTTCCCAACTTGGCTATCTCTTCCACCCATTTTATTTGGGCAATTGGACCTGTCTTCAGGATTGAGTTCAGCCACTCCCGCAATAAAGACTGCCAGTCTTCCTCGGCATGTTGAATTAATTGAAGGGCTTCGCGATAGTTTCCTTCACTGATTGCAGCAATCTGCTGAGCCTGGTCACCGGGAATTTTCGCCCTTTCTTCGAGCGCTTTGGCCATTTCCAAAGTCTCAAGCGCAGGGATCTTGATCAGCTGGCATCTGGAAACAATTGTGGAAAGAATCATCGATTCATTTTCTCCAACCAAAATGAACAAAGTATCCGGCGGCGGCTCTTCAATAAGCTTTAGAAGTTTGTTGCCTTCTTTTTTCAAATATTCGGGCATCCAAACAATGAGGATTTTATATCCGCTTTCAAAACTTTTCAAACTAAGCTTGCGAATGATATCATTGCATTCCTCTGCTGTTATATTTCCCTGTTTGTTCTCAGCGCCTATAAATTGCAACCAGTCATAAACATTTCCGTAAGGATATAGTTTAATAAAATCCCTCCACTCAACTATATAATCTGTGCTCACCGGTTTATCACCCGGCTTCTTTGTAATTACAGGATAAGTAAAATGAATATCCGGATGAATCAGCTGCCTTGCTTTTGTACATGAAGGACAAACTCCACAGGAATCACTCATTTGCCCATTGCCTATTGCTTGTTGCTCCTTGCCTCTTGCCTTCTTCGCGGCATCACAAACTATATATTGACTTAATGCGATGGCTAGCTGCAATGCACCTGATCCTTCCTTACCTAAAAACAACAATGCATGGCTGAGCCGGTTATGATCCACCATTTCAACCAGGTGTTGCTTGATTTCCTTCTGACCGATTATCGAATTGAATTGCATCGTCGCAAGGTAAAAAAGAAAAGCAACAGAAGCTTAGCTCCCGTTGCTCTTATTTCGTGAATGTTAGTCAACCCCCGAAGTTTCGGGACAACTAATTAACTAATCAACTAATTAACCAACCAACTGCTAATTGAGGTACTTAGCCACATCTTCACTTGTGACTTTCGTTTTATGAGGTATTACAGCGATTAACTTTCCGTTTTCATCTAAAAGGAATTTTGTGAAATTCCATTTGATCGGATCTTCAACGCCCAATTTCTTAGCTTCTTCGGTGAGATATTTGAATAGTGGATGAATATCATCTCCCTTTACAGAAACTTTTTCTGCCATTGGAAATGTTACTCCATAATTTTTCTTACAGAATTCTTTAATCTCTTCATTTGTTCCTGGTTCCTGGCCTCCGAAATTATTTGCAGGGAAACCAACGATAACCAGTTTGTCTTTGTGTTGCTCATAAAAAGTTTCCAGGTCTGCATATTGAGGAGTATTCCCGCATTTGGAAGCAGTATTTACGATCAATACCTTTTTGCCCTTGAATTTTGAGAAATCTATCTGACCTCCTTCGAGTCCTGGTACCTTAAAATCATAGATGGACGTGAATACAGTAAGTGAAACAAAGAATATTAGTAAGCGTAGCATAGCGTTAAGTTTTACGATTATTAAAGGAAAAGCAAGTTAAGTTGATTTCTGATAAAATCCCTATTGCTTTTCGTAAGGCCCCAGGTCTGGGTTGCCTATGGCGCGGGAATTTCCATCAAGATCTACCGACAAGCCGGTGACAAAACCAAAATTGATGGCCGGCGAGGCTTCTTTTAATCTGAAATTGTAAAACCTTCTTTGATTGTTAACGCTATCAAACAGAGGATCTTGATTAGGGAGTATATTCTGTGCTAAGCTGATATTACCCGGTGTAGTTTTTACTTTCCAAATGCAATTCCGGAATATCAATGAATACGGGTTGGTTCCTTGTTTACCTGTAACTACTTCATCTTCTACTGTTCCATTATCTCCCCAAAAAATGCAGTTCTTGAATATTGCAGTCAGATCTGCCGTTAAGAAAGTATTGTCTTGCTTTATAAAATTTGTGATCAACAATACAGGTTCCTTGTGTTGAAGGAAAAGATTGGAATAGGCGACTGAAGTGCAATGTGTGAAATCATAATTTCCTCCATATGCAAGAATGATATTCTTTCCGCAATTACTCACTAATGTATTTTCTGCTGCTATCGAAGATCGGAGTGCAAGTAAGCCTGCATCATAACAATTGTCTATCTCACATTGCTTCAAAGTCAATTTCGGATTGGCATTAACGGAAGGTTGATCGGTTACCAGGCCCTGGAATGCATTCTTTACAATCGTATAGGTTAATACATTATCCTTGCTTTGACCACGGAAAAATATTCCCGGCCATCCTGCGGGAAAATCGCGATAGGGGTCATCGAGACGATCGCCACGGAAGATCACTCTTGTGCTATCATATTTTTCACCGTTTGTTATTAAAGTTCCATCGATAACAATCGGTGCATCCGCGTGAACATAGATCCTGCAACCTTTCTCGATGGTTAAGGTAATATTGGTATCTACCAGCAAGCCTCCAAGTATTACATAAGGTCGATTGTTGGTCCAGGTTTCATTAGCAGAAATAATTTTTGAACGCAGGAAATTCGCATTTTGTCCCCATGCTTCAAGTTGCACCCAACGGGTATTGCCGTTATATTCTACTTTAATACTATCCTGTATCACGAATGGAAGATTCGAAGCGGTTGGATCAATTGATACGTTTACAAAAACATGAAGACTATCATTAGCATCAATTTCCAGGTTGGAAACTGTTGGCCCTTTATAACCATCCACATTTATTTTAAAAGCAGAACTTGCGCCACCAGCCAGCGAAACATTGCTCAATAACAATTTTTGATCATTCTCATTATAAATGCTGAAGAAATACGTAATTGAACCGGTAGTAGTAAAAACAGTATCAAAATGCAAGGTATCCGCGGAGATACCCAAACTTGCGCCCGGGCCCGTTATAAAACCTTCCTTTCTGCAGGAGGTAAAGATGAAGAAAAGACAGAGTATAGCGATAAATAGTCTCATTAGCTGGTAAACACGCCGACAAGATATGAAGTTTCTAATTTTAATGACCCCGTCAACCCCGTCAACCCCATCAACCCCATCATTCCCGCGAAAGCGGGAACAACCAAAACGTTAAACGCTAAGTTAAATTGCACTTCAAGACGAGGTATAGGCCAAAGTTGCGATACTCAATTTAACTCCATCCGCCCTTAGTAATTCTATTCCGCAGGCTTCCAGGGTTGCGCCGGTTGTAATTACATCATCCACTAGGAGTATATGACGGTTGCGGATCGCTACATCGTCTGTAAGCGTGAACTTTCCTTCAATATTTTTCCAGCGTTCTAACCTCCCCTTATGAGTTTGAGTTTCTGTATGGGTATTTCTTTGAATTACCTTTTTCAACAACGGTAAATTCATTGTTTCAGCAATCCCTTCGCAAAGCACGGTTGCCTGGTTATATCCTCTTTTCCTCTCTCTTCGGGCAAATAAGGGGAGAGGCACAAGGGCATCGATAAATCGGAAACGATTCGACTGAAGAAATGCATTTCCCATTTGGCGACCGAAGAATTCGCCCAATTCTTTTTTACCATTGTATTTGAATTCATGCATCAGGTGTTGTAAGCAAGGAATCCTTGCTGAAATAATAATGACTGCTTACTGAAGCCAAAGGCAATCGCCCCCAGAAAATTTTTTCAACAGGATTGTTTGCATGCATATGAAAACGTGTTTGAGGCAAACGGTCCATGCAATGCAGGCAGATCAATTGTGATGGATCAAGAATATCCGAACCACAGCCTGCACAGATATGAGGAAAGAAAACATGTTCAAGACTATGAAGAATATTTTTCAGCGCTATCATCAAAACAAATATTGATAAATCTCTTCCACCTTACCCATCGAAACAATTTCAATATTGAATTTTGGCTTTTTAAGTTCTTTTTGACCCGATGATCTGAATGATTGGTTGTACTTCGATAGAATTATTTTTTCAAATCCCAATTTCTCTGCTTCTGCAATTCTTTGTTCAATTCTGTTTACAGCACGTATCTCGCCGCTAAGACCTACTTCACCGGTAAAACAAGTATGATGAGGAATAGGTACATCTTCATAAGAACTAAGCAATGCACAGAGTACTGCCAGGTCGATTGAAGGATCTTCAACTTTCAATCCTCCTGCTATATTCAGGAATACATCTTTTACTCCAAAATGAAAACCACCTCTTTTTTCCAATACTGCAAGTAATAATTGCAAACGGCGAAGATCGAATCCGGAAACAGTACGTTGAGGCGTTCCATAAACTGATTGCGTTACCAATGCCTGCACTTCAATTAGCAGAGGACGCATGCCTTCAATTGTTGCAGCTATGGCAATGCCACTGAGTTGATCTTCTTTTTGCGTGATAAGCATTTCACTTGGATTATTTACTCCACGCATGCCTTCTTCTGTCATTTCATAAATGCCTAATTCCGCTGTGCTACCAAATCTATTCTTCATCGTTCTTAAAATTCGATAGGCATAATGACGATCACCTTCAAATTGAAGTACAGTGTCCACCATATGTTCGAGGATCTTTGGACCGGCAATCGTGCCATCCTTGGTAATATGTCCAATAAGGAATACGGGTGTATTTGTTTCTTTTGCAAATCGTTGCAGTTCGGCAGCGGATTCACGTATTTGCGAAATACTTCCCGGAGAAGAATCTATATATGGTGAATGAAGCGTTTGAATTGAATCAACAATTACGAGTTGGGGCTTAAGTTTTTTTATTTCCTGGAATATGGTTTGGGTGGATGTTTCCGTAAGCAGGTAAAAATTATCGTTTTGAATATTCAGACGATCCGCCCGCATCTTTATTTGTTGTTCACTCTCCTCTCCGCTGATATAAAGTGTCGTAATGTCTTTCAGTAACAAGCCATTTTGCAAAAAAAGAGTGGATTTTCCAATTCCAGGTTCGCCGGCTATCAATACAATGCTGCCTGGAACAATTCCACCACCCAATACTCTGTTCAATTCGGGATCCGATGTTACAATTCGTTTTTGCTCACTGCTTGTGATCTCATTCAATGCAATGGTTCTCGTGCTTCTGCTATCTTCAGCAAAATCTTTCCATCCATTTTTTGTTTGAGGCGTTCCTTTATGGATCAATTCTTCGATGAAGGAATTCCAGGTAGCGCATGACGGACATTTGCCAATCCACTTCGCACTTTCATATCCACAATTAGAACAAAAGAAAGCAGTCTTTACTTTACTCATTTTATAAAGTTAAGATGGAATTCATGTGGTTTGAATTTGTTAAACGTTTACTTAAAAAAACATTTTTAGCAACAGAAATTTTTTGTTGCAATTAGTTAATGAATAAAAACTTTTTTGAAGAAATTTTTAATTGAAAAGAAGAAGATAAAATCGAACAGTGAAGAAAAATAAATCAGGATTTTTATAAAAGTAAAAGGGCCAACATTACTGTTGACCCTTTACTTACTAACCCATTAAATTCTGCCACTAAATTACAAATATGCACCACATAACAAAATTAATTTTGGAGGGTGTGAATAAAATTTGCGCAACCTCAATTCTTAAAAGGACTACTTTGTAAAACCTTCTTATTTAATTGATATTCAATAGGATATAACAGGTTGATTATCTCTTTGTGTATGAATGATAAATTGTCACCTTTTGTTATTCACACGATTGCGTGATGCCAAAAAATGTAAGAATTCTTGTCAATCTGACCCGCATTTATTTGGTCGCTTTTTTGATGCAATGAGGTAAAAAAACCTTATGTATTCCTCATCATTTTTTTGGGTTTCCATTTTGTTGGTTGTGGTAAGTATGCTTGTGTCTGGAGTACTCAAATCCAAGTTCCATTCATACGCTTCAATTGCAATTTCAAGCGGCTTGACGGGCCACCAGGTTGCAGAAAAAATGCTTCGCGAAAATGGAATTTATGATGTGAAAATAGTTTCAGGGGAAGGGTTTCTAACCGACCACTATAACCCGGGTACGAAGACTATCAGTCTGAGTCCGGATGTCTATAACGGAATTTCTATTGCCGCAGCCGCAGTGGCGGCCCATGAGACGGGCCACGCGATCCAGCATAACACGGCATACCAATGGTTGTCGCTCCGGAGCGGGCTGGTTCCAATCGTCCAGTTCAGTGGCAGCATAGTTCAGTGGATCCTGCTCGCGGGCATCTTCCTTATCAATGTTTTCCCAGGTCTGCTTCTGGCCGGCATCATTATTTTTGCCACGACTACCCTTTTTGCTCTGATTACGCTTCCAGTCGAGTTCGATGCCAGTCGCCGGGCCCTGGCCTGGTTGAACCGGACCAATGTGGTCAATCAACGGGAGTATCCAAAAGCCAAAGATGCTCTCAAGTGGGCGGCATTGACCTATGTAGTTGCGGCGGTGGCCTCAATTGTTACCCTGATTCAGTATCTCCTCATATATCAGAACCGGGATAGGAGATAGTATAGAAAAACATAATATCTTCTCTTGGCCCTGCCTGGAATACCACATTTCTTTGGAACGGTTAGGGTTTTCCCTTTTCAGACTACCAGCGTAGATTGAGAATATTCCACATTTCGGATCCCAATGGGGTTCCACATTAATAATGGAAAGCTGTTACAGGAGTCGGCTGGTTTATGCATTTAAGGCGATTGGATTCCAGGAAAATTCAGCGTAAGAATTGCGGCGATTTCGGTCCTTGAGATTTGATACCGGTTAATGCATCGACTACAAATTCAATGTCGATGATTGCATATCCAAAGCCTTGAATCTGCACCAGCCTAATGCAAGTAGATACCAGGTGCTGGTTGCGTTAATACCGTGAACCCTGGCCTACGATATAAACCTCTAGTGTAAGTGTAATCATTTAGAATCGCCTTGAAACAAATCCCTTAATTTAGAATAATGTAGTTCAGGCCCTTAGTTCATTGGTGAATTCCTTCATGTCTTTTTATTTTTTATAATATCACGTTACCGCCCATATAATTTCCATAGACTACGAAGCGTTTCGAAGATGGCATCCGAGCAGCAATTGGAGCCCATTAATTGTCTGTTCATTAATAATAGTTTAATTCTATTATTTTTGTTTTTCCTATTTCTAAAATCTAAAAATTGACTAATGAGAAAACTGTACGGCTTACTGCTGGGCCTTTTGTTTGTGTTTAGTCAAACAACATTCGCCCAGATAAGAGAGGTGTCGGGAAAAGTCACCGATAGTAAGACAGGTCTACCAGTTGATGGTGTGACCGTTGCTATTAAAGGTACTGACCGCGCCACTACCACATCGGCTGATGGTAGTTTCCGCCTGGCTGTTAGCGGAGACGCCACGTTGATATTTTCCAATATTGCTTACACAAATCAGGAAGTAAAAGTTGCTGATATAGCAGCAGGCGGGCTTGATATCAAGCTTGTTCCCAGCGCCAAGAACCTTGACGAGGTTGTTGTTGTTGGTTATGGAACTCTTATCAAAAGAGATCTTGCATCAAGTATCGCTAAAGTGAGAGGTACGGAAGTTCAGAATACTCCCGTTCCAAACATGACGCAGGCCCTGCAAGGTAGAGCCGCTGGTGTATTTGTTGAATCTGAAAGTGGTAAAGTAGGCGAAGGAATCAAAGTTCGTATTCGTGGCCAGGGTTCACTGAGCGCATCTAACTCACCTTTATATGTAGTCGATGGAATTCCTATCATTACTGGCTCTCTTTCCGGTAACGCACTTGCTGATATCAACTTCAATGATATTGAATCATTCGAGATTTTGAAAGATGCTGCTGCTACTGCGATTTATGGATCAAGAGCAGCCAACGGTGTGGTACTGATCACTACCAAAAAAGGTAAGGCTGGAAAAACACAGTATAATGTAAACCTTCAATACGGTATTAACGAACCAACACGCTTAAGAGGTTTTTTAAATTCTGCTGAATATGTTGAGTTCTTCAGGGAGGCCGCAACCAATGCTGCCAAGTATCACTATAATCGCGCAGGTAACTGGGCAGGTTATAGCAGCGAACAGGAAGCTATAGATGACCTGGTTGGTTTTGTTGAGGGCAGATTCACTCGTTATAGCGGATATAGTAGTTGGCAAAATCTTGAAACGAATACAAACTGGGAAAAAGAAGCATTTCAGGATGCAAAATCCGGTTTGATTGAAGTTTCTGCACAGGGTGGAAGTGACAGAACGAAATATTATATCAGCGGTTCTTACAATAACAATGATGGTATTCTTATCGGAAATTTTTTCAAGAGAATATCAGGAAGGATGAATCTTGAACAGGTTTTGAGCGATAAGTTGAAGATTGGTGTGAACATGGTTGTTTCAAAGACTGACGCACAAAGGGTTCCCCTGGATAATGCGTTCGCTACTCCAATGCAATTGGTTGCGATGGCTCCGATAACACCAACAAGAGATCAGAATGGGATTCTGTATGATCGCCCAACGACAACTTATTATAATGGTCTCCTGGAAATCGATTATGCTCATTATCAATCCACGACATACAGGAATCTCGTCTCTGTATTCGGTCAATATAACTTCAGAAAGGATCTATTCTTCCGTACGGAGTTCGGAATGGACATTGCTAGCCAGAATGACGACGTCTACCAGGGATCAAGGACATTCAATGGTTCCGCAACTGATGGTTTTGGCCAACAGGATTGGTTAAGAAATAGCAGGCTCACTTCTAACAACTATTTCAACTACCGCACCTTAATTGCAGATGACCATAGTCTTGATGCTACATTGGGTATGTCAGTTGAAAATTCAAAATCAGAATTCAGTTCAGTAAGTGGTGAACAATTCCCTTCTGATGATCTTCGCACATTGGCAAGCGCTGGTAAGATCACGTTAGGAACCTCTACTGTGGCCAGGACTGCTCTAACATCATTTTTCGGTCGTGTGAATTACAAATTCTCCAATAAGTACATTGTTGGCGTAAGTGCTCGTTATGATGGTAGTTCTGTATTCGGAGCCGAACAACGCTGGGGTTTCTTCCCAGGAATTTCTGCAGCATGGGTGATCTCAGAAGAGAATTTCATGCAGAATTCAGGTGCACTGAGCTTCCTCAAACTAAGAGCTAGTTATGGATTGCTTGGTAACTCTCAGGGCTTTGACCCATATGGTTCACAAAGTGGATATGGAGTTGGAAAGTATGCAGGAACTTCCATCCTTGCTCCTGCAAGATTGGGTAATGAACAATTGACCTGGGAAACCACCATTCAAACCGACGTCGGAGTTGAATTCGGTTTGTTCAATAACAAACTTTCCGGAGAGATTGATGTATACCGCAAGGTTTCTGCAGATGATGGTCGTGGCTTCATTTTCAATCTTCCTGTACCAGCTACTTCTGGATTTACAACTTATATTACAAATATTGGTGAGATTGAAAACAAGGGTATTGAGCTTACATTGAATGCACTGGTGATTAACAACCGTGATTTCAAATGGACGACAAGCTTCAATATGTCACGCAACTGGAACAAGGTATTGGTAATTGACGGTGACCAGGACACTTTATCATTTAATGATGGCCGTTATTTCAACGCTCTCATCGTTGGTCAACCTATTGGCGTGTTTTATGGACAGAAATATGCTGGCGTAGATCCTAATAATGGGGACGCATTGTATTATATGCAGGATGGTAAGAGCACAACTAATGATTATCTCTCAGCAGGTAATTTCGTAGTAGGTGATCCTAACCCAAAATGGTTCGGCGGTTGGACTAATACATTCAGCTATAAAGGACTTGAACTAAATGTTCTGTTACAAGCAGTATTGGGTTACCAGGTGGTGAATGGTGCAGGTGGGTTCATGTCTGCACGTGGTGACTGGTTCGATAATCAAACAAGAGACCAGCTTGGTCGTTGGAAACAACCGGGCGATGTTACAAATATACCAGAGGCACGTTTGAATGCATTTGGAGACTTTATCTCGCCTCCGGTTTCAACTCAATATATGGAAGATGCAGGTTATGTCCGTTTGAAAAATGTAACCCTTGGATACAACCTTCCTCAGAACTTATTGGCCAAGTTGAAAATGTCCAGCGTAAGGGTTTATGTAACCGGTATTAATCTTGCCGTGATCACTGATTACACAGGATGGGATCCTGAAGTGAATACTGATTATCGTTCAGGAACAATCAACCAGGGCGGTGACTTCTACGCAGCGCCCCAGATCAAATCATGGGCATTTGGTGTAAACATCGGATTCTAAAACCCTAAAAAAAATGAACATGAACACGAAAAAAATTCTAGCAATCATAGCAGTCGGGGGACTATTGTTCTCCGCCTGTACAAAAAAACTGGAGCAAACAGATCCACAAACATTACCCATTGATGTTTCCTTAGGGTCTGATGCCAACGTTAAAAAGGTTTTGATGGGAGCATATGATGCCATGAGCAGTGGCAATCTTTACGGTGGTAATATCCAGCTTTTTGGCGATCTCCTCGGTGCAAATGGTGAATTGCAATGGGTGGGTACTTTCAATACTTACCGGGAGATCTTTAATAAAAATATGCTCACCACAAATCCGAACGTCACTGGAGTTTGGGTATCAGGGTATGATGCCATTAATATCGCTAACAACGTACTTACCGCTATTGACAAAGTGAATGCGGCTGATCAGAACCGTGTGAAAGGTGAAGCATTGACAATACGTGCTGCGATGCACTTCGAAATGTTGCGTTTGTTTGCAAAGGATTACCGGGATGGCGCACCTGCTACTAATCCGGGCATTCCAATAATGCTTGCTCCAACAAATACCGTTGGAGAAATTACTTACCCGGCACGCAGTACTGTTGACCAGGTCTATACGCAAATCATAACTGACCTTGTTGAAGCAGAAACATTAGTACCCGCGACGAATGATGTCTTTTTCAATAAGGCTGCCGTTTCGGGAATGCTTTCTCGCGTATATCTTCAAATGGGCCGATATGCTGATGCAAGAGACGCGGCAAATCGTGGCATTGCCACTGCCACTGCGAATGGTTTTGGATTGTTGAGTGATTACTTCTCAATCTTTAATAACGGTGTAAATACTGCGGAAGACCTGTTTGCAATGCAAACCTCTGATCAGGATGGTGCCAACAATCTTCATTTGTTTTATTCAATTCCGGAATTCGGAGCAAGAGATGGCGATATTGAAATTAATGATCTCCACCTCGACCTCTACGAATTGGATGACCAACGGTTTATCTTTTACCTTGGATTGGGAGCGGTTAGAACAGCGAAGCATTATGATATTTACAAGAACGTAAAAGTTATCCGGTTGGCAGAATTGTATCTAACGAGAGCAGAAGCAAATTTTCGCCTTGGTACTTCAGTGGGCGCAACTCCGCTTGCAGACATCAATCGCATCCGTACAAGAGCTGGTTTGCTTCCCCTTGCAGCTCTGACTCTTGATCAGATCTACTTGGAGCGTCACCTCGAACTTGCATTTGAAGGATTCTTCATTCACGATATCCGAAGGTTCGGTAAAACAATTGATGGTAAGACAACTGTTGATGGTAAACCAATCACAGACCCTCGTATTGTATTTCCGGTTCCTCAACGTGAGATCAACGTTAATAAGAACCTGGTTCAGAATCAAGGATACTAAGATGTACCTTTTGGTTTAGAGCAATAAAAAAATCCTCCCGCTTTTGGCGGGAGGATTTTTTTTGAACAGAAGAGGAAGAAATTGTTGGATGGTTAGATTGTTTGATTGTTGGGCTTACTATTTGTGAATACAACCATCAGACAATCTAGCCATCTAACAATTCGTTGTTCTCTTGTATCTATAGCTTAATTTCCTCCTCGTGCTGATCGAAGAAATGAAATTCAGTAAGATGATAATTTGTATTGGATTTGATATTCACCATCTTCCCGTATTTCCGTCTCCATTGCCATTGGCGGGAATTGAGACGGAAGAAGGATCGTTTAGTGAGATAGGCATGCATGATAGGATGCACAACCAGTGTAAGATTTTTATGTTGGTGAGTGAGTAGGTAGCTTAAATTCTTTTCAATCTCATCTTCAAGAATAAGTGCAGAAGAAATTTTTCCTGTACCTGCGCAGCTTGGACAAACTTCCTGCGTATTGATATTCATTTCAGGCTTCATCCGTTGACGCGTGATCTGCATCAATCCGAATTTGGAGATTGGAAGAACGGCATGCTTGGCCCTGTCGGGTCGCATAAATTCTTCCATTGCTTCCATCAGCTTGCGCTTGTTCTCCGGAAGCTTCATATCAATAAAATCAACAACAATGATTCCGCCCAGGTCGCGCAGGCGAAGTTGTCTTGATATTTCAGCCGCTGCTTCAAGGTTCGTTTCGAGTGCATTCAATTCCTGGTTATTTCCAACACTCTTGTATCCGCTGTTCACATCGATTACATGAAGCGCTTCAGTATGTTCGATAATGAGATAAGCTCCACTTGGAAGGTTAACAGTTTTTCCAAATGCAGCTTTAACCTGTTTGGTGATGCCAAACTGGTCGAAGATCGGCGAACCATTTTGATAGAAAGCAACGATATCGCTTTTCTCAGGAGCGATTCGCTGAATATAACTCCGTGTATCGTTATAGATATTACGATCATTCACTACGATCTTATTGAAATCTTCATTCAACAGATCGCGGAGCATGCTTGTAGTCTTTGTTTGTTCACTGAGTATTTTTGCAGGAGCAACACTGCCTTTCAGGTTATGTTGAATGCTTTTCCATGTTTCCACCAACATGCTAAGGTCTTCGTGCAATTCAGCAGTGTTCTTTCCTTCAGCGGCAGTTCTTACAATTACTCCGAAATTCTTTGGCTTGATTGCTTCAACAATCTTTTGCAAGCGCTTACGTTCGTCCGAAGAATGTATCTTTCTTGAAACGGCAACGATATCATTAAAAGGTGTGATTACCACGAATCGTCCGGGAAGTGAAATTTCGCAACTCAATCTCGGGCCTTTTGCTGCAATTGGCTCCTTTAAGATCTGAACAAGAATATTCGGTTTACCACTTAATACCTCATTGATCTTTCCGGTCTTTATGATCTCCGGTTCAACCTGGAATGTTCCAAAATCAAATCCCTTTGCATTACTGTCGTTGATCGCCTGCTGTGTGAATTTGAGCAGGGAACGTGCATAAGGACTAAGGTCCGTATAGTGAAGAAAAGCGTCTTTCTCAAATCCAACATCTACAAATGCAGCATTGAGACCGGGGATCAGTTTCTTCACCTTTCCCAGATATAGGTCTCCTACTGCAAAACTCGCATCAGTTTTTTCATGATGTAGTTCTACCAGCTTTTTGTCCTCTAGAAGGGCAATTTCTACACCCTGCGGAGCTGCATTTATGATTAGTTCCTTATTCAAGCGTAATCATCTTTATCCGTCAACCATCATCACTAAAAGGAGAGGTGCTGAAGAGGAGTTATTTTCCAGTTAGCGTTATGAACAAGCAATATTCAGACGTAATAAATGAAAAATAACAGGTTCAGCTTTAGAGGGAAAACTCTCCCGACCTTAAGGAACGGGAGAACGTTATTTGAAGAGGCCTAGCGGCTTTTCTTCTTATGACGGTTCTTTCTTAGTCTTTTTTTACGCTTGTGCGTTGCGATTTTATGACGTTTTCTTTTTTTACCACAAGGCATAGTTGCCAATGTTTTTAGTTAAACAATAATTTTTCCTTTTCGGAAAGGTTCAATCCGTTTTTAATGCGTTTATTCGTTTTTCAATCTCTTGGGCAAATTCTTTCTGCTTCAGAAGTTGAAGGCTAGCCTCGTACCATTTGATGGCATTCAGCTTTGTCGCCTGTTCTTTCATAAGCTTCTGCAAGGAGCAATTTAGCCTCAATATTTTCCGGCTCTTTCTGCGCAACCATCAAGAAACGCTCAATCGCTTTGTCAAATTGCCCCGAGTAAACAGCTCCCATGCCTAATATATGCTGCGCATACATGTTTTTTGGGTCTTTTTCAGCCACTTCCCTTATTATACGGATTCCTTCCATTGGGGTTTCGCTGATGTTTCCAAAAACATAACAGCTACCCAGCTCGATCTTCGCCGAATCATTGGTTGGATTTAATTTTAAGAGCCTTTTCAAATAACTCTTTGGCTTGCAAGGCCATCCATCTTCTTAATTCAGGATTTTCCTGTTTTTGAAATCCCCCGAAAAATGTTGGGCTGCAAAGGTGAGACTTTTTTCAGAATTTTCCAATTTAGCAGCTTCGGCCGTGTAATAGGAGAAGGGTACGAGCAAGTGGGCCGTATCTTTCCAGAATGCAGCAATCTGCTTATAAACTTTTATCTGTTGTTCCTTAATATCTCCACGTACGATACCCGCTTCAAGCTGGCTTAGCTGTGCTTGTTGTGAAGGACTTAGGTTCGATCGGCCGGCGTCCAGAATTGCCCTGGTATCCGCGTCTGTCGCCGTTACCGGAGTACTCTTCTTTTTGGGAGGAATTGTTTGTCCAAAAAAATAAATCAGGCAAAAAAGAATGATACCACCACCGAGGAGAACGAACTGCTGTTTTTTCACTAATTACCGGTTTTTGAGCAGCAAATTTACGTCTCGTTATCCGGGTTTGGCTGATCTTCTTTAACTGCTTGGAGCTTTTTAACTTCTGCTACAAATTCTTTAGCAGGTTTAAATGCAGGAATATAGTGTTCGGGAATATGAACCGCAATATTCTTCTTGATGTTACGGCCAATCTTTGCCGCTCTTTTCTTGGTAATGAAACTACCGAAACCACGAATATAAATGTTCTCTCCTCTCGCCAAGGTATCTTTCACCTCTTTGAACATGGTTTCCAGCGTAACCAATACATCAACCTTGGGAATACCTGTTTTTTCAGATATTTGGTTAACGAGGTCTGCTTTTCTCATGTCATTGAATTTTTAATGGGTTTTATAATATTGGTTTTTACATTTTTTAAGCATTCGGCAATCGTCACATAATCAATCCATTACTGAAATTAAATCTTAATTCTGAAATTAGCAAAAAACTATAAAGACCTGAAAATGAGTTTTCAATAAAACGGCCTCCCAGAGTTTTCCGTACTCATTCAGAATCAAAACGTTAAAGCTTGATAAAAATTATGCTCCCGGTCTTCACAAAAAAGTTATTAGCCTGGAATAAATCGAAGAATTCAAGGAAAATGCCCTGGAAAGGCGAAAAGGATCCCTATAAAATCTGGTTGAGCGAAATCATTTTACAACAAACAAGAGTTGAACAAGGGCTTGCTTATTATGAGAAGTTTATTAAAGCCTATCCAACTATTTATCTTCTTGCAAAATCATCTCCTCAAAAAGTTTTCAAGTTGTGGGAAGGACTTGGTTATTATTCAAGATGTAAAAACTTACTGCATACAGCGGGAGTTGTTTCCAAACAATACAATGGAGAATTCCCTCGTGAATATGATGAAATTAAAAAACTGAAAGGTATTGGTCCATATACGGCTGCAGCCATTTTATCCTTTGCATTCAATGCTCCTTATGCAGTTGTTGATGGAAATGTTCAAAGAGTATTGGCAAGGTATTTCGGAATTACAACGCCAGTCGACAGCAATGAAGGAAAAAAATTGTTCAATGAAATGGCGCAGGCATTGTTGCCAGATAAACAGGCGGGAATATACAACCAGGCTATCATGGATTTTGGCGCAGTTATTTGTAAACCACGGCAACCCCTATGTGAAAAATGTATTCAACGTAAGGAATGCCAGGCTTTTCAGTTCAATAAGGTTAATGAATTGCCTGTAAAAACAAAAGCAATTGCAAAAAAAGATCGCTGGTTTAACTATTATATCATCAATGTAAATGATGAGGTCTACCTGAGAAAAAGAACAGGAAGTGATATATGGGAGAATCTATACGAATTCGTCTTACTTGAATCAGGAAATGGAAAAATTGGTAACAACGAACAAAGAGATTGGCTTAAATCTTTGTTCGGAAAACAGGAATACAGATTGAAAAAAGCAGGCAAACTCATTCGTCAGCAATTATCTCATCAAAACATACATGGGCAGTTTTTTATCGTCCATACTACAAAGCCATTATCAAAACTAAAAGGATATATTCTCGTAAAACGCAACAAACTATCCCGGTTTCCCTTTCCCGGTATGATCAATGAATTCTTCAAGATGGGAACTAACTTACCTGTTTCCCAATGGGTTAAGTAAAATATGGCGCCAAAAAAATCTATTGAATTCTTCGAAAAATTCTAATTTTAAAGAGAATTCTATCCGATGGGCGATTTATAACTATCAAACTTTATTTTATGCGAGGTGTAAACAGGGTGATGCTTATTGGTAATTTGGGTAGAGATCCGGATGTTCAGTTCCTTGAAGGCAATATCGCTGTAGCCAAATTTCCTTTAGCAACAACAGAAACATTCAAAGACAGAGCAGGGAAATTGATTTCTCAAACAGAATGGCACACTATTGTACTTTGGCGGGGATTAGCTGAACTCGCACAAAAATATCTTCACAAAGGAAGCTTAGTTTATATTGAAGGAAGATTAAGAACAAGAAGTTGGGAAGACAAAGAGGGGAATAAAAAATTTGCAACTGAAGTAGTTGGAGATAACCTGATCATGTTGGATAAACGTACTGATTCATCAGGACATCATGCACCAACAACTCATGCAACTCCTCACAGCGAAAATGCTGAAGGATATACAAATCCCGATGTCCCACCTATGAATGAGCCTTCCCAGGATTTGCCATTCTAGTACTTAATTTATTACTGTTAAGTCATATTTTTGAGAGCCCCGCCCGGGCGGGGCTCTCTGATTTTAAAACCTGGCGCTTAGTGGATCATTTGAAAACGAAATCCTATAGTTTTGGATAACCCTGCTGCTTATTTCTTGTTCAGTGAATTTTCTTTTCCAATATTCCTGGCGGTTAATGTGCAGGCAACTGCTATTCTTGCTGCTGCTGTAATTTTCTTTTTAATTCTTTCATTTTTTATTTCCGGAGCCGAGATCGCTTTTTTTTCACTCACTGCAAGAGATATAAATACTTTAAAAACCAAGCAGGATCCGGCATGGAAAAGGATTGCTGACCTCCTGGAACAACCACGCAATCTTCTCGCATCGATCATGATCGCGAATAGTGTGGTGAATATCACGATCATCGTTCTTACCAATCTTCTGATAGACCAGGTAATAATATCATTCCCGAAAGGCGGAGCCTGGCCATGGGTAGAATTGCTGATAAAGGTTGTGTTGATCACTTCCGTTATCGTGCTGTTTGGAGAAGTGTTGCCAAAAATGCGGGCCTCGCATAATAACCTGCGCACAGCTTATGAATCTTCTTATCTCGTTGAGATAATTTCTTATGTCTTTGGCCGAATAGGAACCTGGCTTTTAAGTATCACCAGTAGCATTGAAAGATCTGTCACAAGCAAGAGCTCTAAAGGATATAATCAGCAACAATTGGAGGAAGCGATACGATCCACGGTGCATGAAGTAGAAGAGCAACGAATACTGGCAGGCATATATAAGTTCGGAAACATTACTGTGAAGCAGATCATGCGAACGCGGCTCGATGTAAGCGGAATTGACTATAACATTTCATTTGGCGAGCTGAAGCATAAAATTGAAGAACTTCACTATTCTCGTTTACCAGTATATCGTGGAAGCCTGGATGATGTCGCCGGACTGATCCATACAAAAGATTTGATCCAGCACCTTGACAATGGAGATGATTTCGACTGGCATTCTGTATTGCGTAGTCCCTATTTTGTGCATGAGCAGAAATATATTGAAGACCTGTTGAAGGAATTCCAAAGCAAGCGAACTCATTTTGCAATTGTAGTTGATGAATTCGGCGGTACGAGCGGAATTGTCACAATGGAAGATATACTTGAAGAAGTTGTAGGCGAGATCAAAGACGAATTTGATGAAGAGGAAACAGCGAATAAGAAGATCGATGAAACAACCTTCATTTTCGAAGGAAGTACGATGATATATGATGCCTGCAATATTATGGGCCTTCCATCGGAAACCTTCGACGAGGTTAGAGGAGATAGTGATTCAATCGCCGGCCTCATGTTGGAAATGGCAGGTGAAATACCAAAAGTAAACGACGTATTTACCATTGGCGACTTCGAATTTGTCATAATGGAAGTTGACCGCAATAGAATAAAGAAAGTTAAAGTATTGATCAAACGCCAGGTTGCCTGATATAAAATGAAAACATATCCATTTAAATATATTCTGATTCTTGTCCTTTTTATTTCGTGCAATAGCGAGTATACCGTTAAGAAGAAGGGTTATTATAAGATCGATTTGCCCGAGCATGAATATCAAAAATTCGATCAGCCGGGATATCCTTTTACATTCGAATATCCCGTTTATGCATCCGTAATCAGGGATACAACATTTTTCGAAGACTCAACCGAGAATCCATATTGGTTCAATATTGATTTTCCGAGATTTGCGGGAAGGATATACATCAGTTATAAAGAAATTGGGAAGAAAAATAATTTCGACAAGCTCGTCAGTGATGCTTTTAATATGACCTTCAAGCATACTACCCGGGCAACCGCTATCCGGGATTCCCCGATGGTTACAGACTCCGGACTAACCGGAGTATTTTTCAGCGTTGCTGGGAATACTGCCACTGCCAGGCAATTCTTTATTACTGATACCACCCGGCATTTCCTACGTGGCGCTCTATACTTTGATGCAACTCCAAATGAAGACTCGCTGATGATCGTGAACAGATTTTTGCAGGAAGACATGAAGCACTTGATTAATACGTTGAGGTGGCGCTAGTGTAGGTGTTGGTTGACAAGGTTGACAAGGTTGACAAGGTTGATAAGGTTGATAAGGTTGACAATTGTATTTCCCTGTTAACTTTGTCAACCTTATCAACCTTGTCAACCTTTGGAATTTCGTAGATTTGCCAATCGTGATAGTAATCGATAACATTTTAGTGAGCGACCTCGTGGCAGAAAAGCAATTCGTATGCGACCTGGTGAAATGCAAGGGCGGTTGTTGTGAGGAAGGAGATGCTGGTGCACCTCTTGCCGATGCCGAGATTGCAATCATTACTAAGATTTACGAAAAAATAAAACCTTATCTTACTGAAGCTGCCATTGAGGAGATTGAGAAAAAAGGCAAGTATCAGTATACAGTTGATTTTGGCTGGGTAACGCCAACGCTTGACAATGATCACGACATTTGTGTTTATGGTGTGCGCGACAAAAAAGGAATTATCAAGTGTGCATTTGAACAAGCGTATTATGATGGTGTAATTGATTGGAAGAAACCGATAAGCTGTCATCTTTACCCGATCATAGCTAAAAAAGGAAAGCACGGCGAGTACGAGCGTGTGAATTATGAACCAAGGGAAAAACTTTGCAGTCCAGGCTGTGCGCTTGGTCAGAAATTGCAGGTACCCGTATATGAATTTCTGAAGGAGCCCCTGATCCGCAAATACGGAAAAGAATTTTACGAGGCGCTGGAAAAGGCAGCAAAAGAATATTACTGTGCTGACCTTAAAAAACCATGATCTTTTTGGCTTTCTAATATGAGTGAAACTTCCTCAACCTTTATTGCAAAGAGCACAATTAAAAGTGCTGACCTGGAGCATCGGCGTACAGTAAATCATAATATCAGTAAGTACAACGCTGCCGTACCCATGGGCAAATTGCAATTTGCCGAACTTAACCTGGCAAGAGAAAGAGCAAAGAATATCAAATGGCGTGCGATCGAATCATTGGATCTCTATCTTGAACAATTTGAAACAGCATTTACAAAACGAGGTGGTAAGGTAATTTGGGCAGGTGATGGGAAGGCCGCGCTTGAAGAGGTGTTGAAAATCTGCAAAGAGAAGAACTGTAAGTCCATTGTGAAGAGTAAGAGCATGGTTACGGAAGAAATTCACCTCAACGATTTTCTTTCTGAGCATAATATTGAAAGCGTAGAGACTGATCTCGGAGAATACATTCAGCAATTGGATGACGAGCCTCCTTATCATATCGTAACGCCTGCCATGCATAAAAGCAGGTACGATATCGCAAAATTGTTCTCCGAGAAATTACATACGCCTCCTGATCTTTCTGCCGAGCAATTAACGATGGTTGCGAGAGAAAAGCTCAGGGATAAATATCGCGAAGCCGGCATTGGAATAACCGGGGCTAATTTTATCATCGCTGATACAGGATCAATCGCAGTTTCTGAGAACGAAGGAAACGCCAGGTTAAGCTGTTCCTTTCCAAAAACACATATTGCCATTGTTGGAATTGAAAAAGTAATTCCAACGATCAGCGATCTTGGATTGTTCTGGCCATTATTATCCACCTACGGAACCGGGCAGACAATCACAGTTTATAATACAATTTTATCCGGCCCAAGAAAACAAGGTGAGGCAGATGGTCCGGAAGAAATGTATGTCATCTTATTGGACAATGGCAGAACAAATATTCTTGCTGAAGAAAAGGCCAGGGAAAGTCTGTACTGCATCCGCTGCGGTGCCTGTCTCAATGCGTGCCCGGTTTATAAAAACATTGGAGGACATGCATACGGTACCACCTATAGCGGTCCCATCGGTTCAGTGATTACTCCACACCTGAAAGAACTTGGAGAATGGAAGCATTTGAGTTATGCTTCTTCCTTATGTGGTAATTGTACAGAAGTCTGCGCAGTGAAGATTAACCTGCACGAGTTGCTGCTTGACAACAGAGGCATGGCTGTTGAAGGTGGCTCTGCAAGCTTTGGTGAAAGAATGGCCTGGAAGATCTGGAAAAAGGCAAGCCTGAGCAGGAAGTTGATGAATATGGGCAACCGAAAAACCAAGAACTGGATGATCAATAAATTATTTAAAGGTTGGTCCAAACACAGGGCTGCACTTGATTTTCCGGAGAAAAGCTTTAATCAACTTTGGCAGGAAAAGAACAAGGCTTAAACCTGCTCAATAATAATCCATAAAAAGGCCGGCTTTTGCGCTGACTTTTTTATTTTGTGTTACCCATGCTGGTCCTTTATTCGAATACCACTACCCCTCGTCTCCAGTATATTGTTGATTTTATCAGCAATGAAATTTTTCACCAACCCATCAGGATCATTAACGACACCGGTGCATTTAAGATAATTGATCAACCTAAATTGAATTATTCCGGCGCTGAGATCATAGATAGCGAATTCTTCATTAAGAATCATTCGCTGCTCTTTGAGGATGATATTAAGGACCAACAGGTCGAATGTTTTAATCTGAATTTTCATAAAGCGTTTTTCGTAACGGAGGGAGATTTTCCCTTCGACATTTTTGCCGCTGCTTTTTATCTTCTTTCGCGTTACGAAGAATATCTGCCTCATGAAAAGGATAATTACGGTAGGTATTCTCATACTCAGTCACTTGCTTTTAGAGAGGGTTTTTTACACATGCCCCTGGTTAATATCTGGATTGAAGAGTTTAAAAAGTCGCTCCAAAAAAAATTTCCAGGACTGCTTTTCAAGCGAAAGAATTTTAAATGCCTGCTCACTTATGACATTGATTCGGCTTATGCTTTCAAACACAAGGGATTTTTGCGGACGAGTGGAGGAATGATGAAGTCCCTATTCAAAGGAAACTTTGCTGAATTTAAGAAGAGGTTGAGCGTAGTCAATGGAAACGAAAAAGATCCTTATGATTGTTTTGAATGGCTGGATGCACTCCATCTCTATTGCAGGCTGAAGCCTTATTATTTTTTCCTTGTAGCAAAAAAACAAAAAGGATACGATAAGAACACTTCCACTGGCGTTCGGGTTTTCCAAAACCTTATTGAATACTACGCTGCGAATTACAAAGTCGGTATTCATCCCTCATGGCAAAGTGGAGATGAGCATTCATTACTAAAGGAGGAAATCGAATGGTTGGAAGCTGTTGCGGATAAAAATATTATCCATAGCCGGCAACATTACCTTCGATTCGATCTTCCACTTACATTCAGGAGACTTATTGATGCAGGTATTCAGAAAGAGTTTTCAATGGGTTATGGAACCACCAATGGGTTCAGGGCTTCGGTTTGTTCTTCATTTAATTGGTATGATCTTGAGAGGGATCAAAGCACTTCCTTGTTGATCTATCCGTTCTGCTTTATGGATGCGAATTCTTTCTTTGAACAAAAACATAAGCCCGAACAGGCATACAGGGAGTTAATCCAACTATACGACCAGGTGAAGAAAATGAATGGTGTTTTGATAACCATTTGGCATAATGCGGTTCTTGGCACCGATCCAATATATAAGGGATGGAGGGATTTGTTTGAATTGTTTATGAAGGAAACCGTTTATTGGGATGCTTACTATGATGAAGGCTGATCAACCACAGGGTTCTTAACCTTCAGTTGGGATTTGCGATAGACCTGATTGACAAGATAGACTCCATAAAGAGTAATTGCTCCTCCAATTGAAATAAATAATGTCAACTTTTCATCAAAGATCAGGGAACCGAGTATCACTGCTACAATCGGATTGATATAGGCATAAATAGACGCATACTCCGTAGGCAGATTCTGCAATGCGTATAAATAAGCTATAAATGAAATGACAGACCCGAAGACCACGAGGTAGGCAATGGCTGACCATGACTGCCAGGGGATCTCACTTACAGGAATTGAATTACCGGTAGCAACACTAATGATGATAGATGCCGTGCCCGATAAGAGCATTTGAATACCCAGGCTGAAATAGGGATTGAATGCTTTGGCTTGCTGCTTTGTATACAGAGTTCCAAAAGCCCAGGACCAGGTTCCTGCCAGGGAGATCAATATACCTGTTGTAAATAGAGGATTGACAAAATCATCCAGGTGTTCGTAAAATATCACACAAATACCTCCGAATCCCAATAATATACCTATCACTGCTTTGAGAGATGGTCTGGATTGCTTACCGAAGAGGCCGATTATGATTAGCCATAACGGAAAGATGGAACCGATAATGGCCCCAAGCCCGGCGGAAATATATTTTACCCCGATTGTAGTAAGACCATTTGAAAGAAAAAAGTTCAAAAAACTCAATACAATAATCGGTCCCCATTCAGCCCCCCTTGGAAAGGCCCGGCCCTTGCTCATAAAAAATAACACATAAATGCTTCCGCCGAGGAATTGCCTGATTCCTGCCAGTTGAAAAGCTGGCATATGTTTTACGCCTTCTTTTGAAGCGATCCATGTAGTACCCCAGAAAAAACAAACCAGTCCAAGCGCGAATAGTGCCTTAAAGCGGGTATTCCTGTTCTTAAAATTTATCGGGTTTATTGAGGAGGACGATATTTTGTTAGATAAGAATCCCATTTAATTTCTATTCCCGCCATGGCGGGACTAATGTTTGAAATGCCGCATTCCAGTCATTACCATTGCCAATTTGTTTTCTTTACAATACTCAACCGAATCCTTATCCCTAACGGAACCGCCTGGTTGAATAAATGCTGCTATGCCAGCGGCATGGCCCATCTGCACGCAATCGTTGAATGGGAAAAATGCATCTGATGCCATCACAGCTCCGTTCAAATCAAAATTGAATTGCCGGGCTTTTTCGAGCGCCTGGCGCAATGCATCGATGCGACTTGTTTGTCCGCAACCTTTGCCGATTAGTTGTTTGTATTTAACTAATGCGATCGCGTTTGACTTCAGGTGCTTGCACACAATATTAGCAAATGCGAGATCATTATTTTCCTGTTCTGTGGTTTTCCTGCCACCAACTTCTTCCCATTGAGCAAAATTGCCTTTGTCGGTATCCTGGAACAAAGTGCCATTCAAAATGCTCTTATACATTTTTCCTGGCAGTTCAAATGAAAGATCAAGTTGAAGAAGGATGCGGTTCTTTTTCACCTTTAGAATCTTAAGCGCATCTTCTGAAAATGATGGCGCTATCAAAACCTCAAAAAAGATCTCGTTGATTGCTTCGGCCGTTAACTGGTCAATTTCTTTATTGCTCACCAGCACACCGCCGAATGCGCTTTCAGGATCACCTGCCAATGCGGATCGCCATGCTTCGATCACTTCTGATCTTGAAGCAATGCCACAGACATTTGTATGCTTTATTATCGCAAATGTCGTTTCATTGAATTCTTTGATAAGCTGAACTGCCGCATCAATATCCACCAGGTTATTGTACGAAATTTCTTTACCATGAAGTTGGATAAATACTTTTTCAAGATCGCCCACAAAGGAAGCAAGTTGATGTGGATTTTCTCCATAACGCAGCACTTGCTCTTTGCTTCCCGCTAAGGAGTCTGCTTGGCTGGAATGGAAATAATTATTGATTGCGATATCGTAGTTGGCTACAATCTCAAAGGCCTTAGTCGCAAAGGATTTTCTTTGATCAAGTGTTGTTTCTCCATTTTGGGACCTGAGAATTGATTCGAACTCGGAGTAGTCTTTCTTTGCTGCGACTACTATTATATCGCGGAAATTTTTTGCAGCAGCCCTGATCATCGACGGACCGCCGATATCAATCTTTTCTATAATACTCTTTTCATCTGTAGTACTTGCAACAGTTTCTTCAAACGGATAAAGATCTACAATAACCAGGTCGATCTCCGGAATCTTATATTGCTGCATTTCCGCAACATCGGTGCTATTGTCTCTGCGCCCGAGTATTCCTCCAAAAACACCAGGATGAAGCGTTTTTACCCTTCCTCCAAGGATCGAGGGATAACTGGTGAGATCTTCTACTGGTATTACAGGTAATCCCATTTTTTCGATGAAGGCCTGGGTGCCGCCAGTTGAATAAATTGTGATCCCGAGTTTGTTCAGTTGTTTAACGATTGGTTCAAGTCCATCTTTATAGAAAACAGAGATAAGTGCTGACTGAATCTTTTTGTTCATACCGGGCTTTTAATTGATATGCCATTCCCCGAGAAGAATGGCAATCGTTTCGTGAAGAGCCGCAAAGGTAAGCTACTGTATGTTCAAAACAAAAGCTCCCTCGGTATCCGTACGATGAAAATTCAGCCCGGCTTTCCGGCATTCTTCTTCCCAATTATTGATTCTCCGCCAGCTGTTAGAATTATCGATAATTATTTTTTTGACATTGAAAATTTTCATCACCTCTTTAGGTTTTACAGGTGAATTTTGTGACACGATAATCAGATCAATATTTATTTTTCCCTCCTTCTTAGAAAGTTTGAAATTTCTGTCAAGCAGGAGAATTTTTTTTGAACCGAATCGGAAGAGATTTCCTTCTTTTATGAAACCTGGTAAAATTTCTGTTTCCGCAACTCTGTGGAGAGTTCTTGAGGGTTCCAGGTGAAAATTTTTCAGGAAGCCATCAGTTTTAAGTAAGCTGTCTCCCTGAAAAAAATAATTTCTTCCCTGGATAAAATCAATAGCCGGGTGGTCCGGGATATTATAGACGATGAGTTTTTGTTGCTGTTCGCAGGTGGAAAATGACAGGAGCCTGATCAGAAAAAACATTGAAAGGCTTGTAAGCCCGGTGAATAATAATTTTTTGTTTCTGATCAGGATTCCCAGGCAGGTTCCGGTTGTTGCAATGAAAAGGAGAATTGATTGTAATAGATCAATTTGAAGTTTATTCCAAACGGATCCGGGCAATTGATCGATCCATCCGATAAAACTATTCATTATAAAAATCAATTTCTCCAGGATCCATCCTAACCATTCAGCGGCGACTGGCACTATTGTGAGAGCACAAAGCAAAATCTCTCCAATTAGAATTATGCTGGAAAGGGGAATTGCAACAAGATTTGCCAGGAGAAAATAATTCGGAAACTGATGAAAATAATAGATGGTTAAAGGGAGCGTCAATAGCTGGGCTGAAATTGTAATAGCATTGAGCTTCCAGATGGCGTCCGCAATTTTATTATTGAAGAACAAGAGAGAATAAACATGCTTATAAAATATTACGATGCTCAAAACTGCGCAATAAGAAAGTTGAAAGCCGACATCCCACAACCAGTATGGATTATACCATAAAAGGATAAATGCTGATGCAGATAGCGTATTATAGATAGACACTTTCCTGGAAAGGCTATCTCCAATTACTATGAATGTGAACATCAGGGCTGAACGAAGTACTGAGGCGGAAGAGCCCGCGATGAGGCTGAAAAGCCAAAGCCCGCTGATAATAACAATCGGCTTTACCCATTTAGATTTTCTTTTCTTATTCCATAATAGAAATACACCATTCAGCAAACCGTAAATAATTCCCAGATGCAATCCGGAAATGGCGATGATATGAACCACACCTGCCCCTGAATAAGCCGAGACCAATTCCTTGTCCAGATCATCTTTATAACCGATTAATAGTGCTTCGGCGAGTCCTGCTTCTTTATCTCCTGGAATATATTGCTGAATGATACTAATTACTTCCCTTCGGGTATCGATTAAGAATTGAAAGAAAGCATTTTTGTTCTTTTCGTGCAGGAGGATAAATTCATTTGGGTTGAGGAAAACCTGTTGGAATATCCCCTGTCTCGCACAATATTGCTGGTAATTGAATGCGCCGGGATTCCCTGAATTTCGTATCGGCTGAAATGATTTTGAAAAAATTATTTGATCTCCGTAGTCCAGCTTTTTGCAACTACTGTCTTTCTTAAAATAGATAAGAATTCTTTCATTTGTCTGAAAGGAAGAATCATTTCTCTTTATTTCAATCAATCTGCCGGTGGCCTTGTATGAATTTGATTTTTCCGAAAGAGGTTCAGTTAATACAATCTTGCAAACTGATCTCGTTTGATCCTGGGTGTTATAGGAACCCAACCTGCGTTGAAAAAAATGTAATTGAAGTGATCCACAACCGAAAAACAATGCAATTAAAAACACTCCGCCCAGCTGTCGCCAGCGATACAAATTGAAGGAATTGAAAGACCCAAGCGACCAGGATCCGATTACAGCGAGGAAAATAATCACCACAGAAACGATCACGGATAAGTGAAGTTTTTCCTGTGCAATTATTCCTAACGCAAAGGGTAAAAATAACCGGGTAAAGGGCGCTTCTTTCCAGAAATATGAAGAAGCGAGCTCCATAAATGTTCAACTAAATTCTAAAAAGCTATTAGGAGCAGGGGGAAAGATTCAACTGAGAGATTGTAAGATAAGGTTTTAATGGAAAATGGTACTAAGCCTGTTGAATCTTTTTTTGACTTTGGTAGTCCATAGGAATATTGGATTTCACGGGGCGATGGTAAAAAACTCGCGGGCAATATCAGTGAAAAAAATATTCAGACCGTTTTATATGCGTTTTTATTCTCACGGTATTTTGATGTATGTTTTTCCCGTAAAAACCCACCCGTTTTTTTCCCGTGTCTATGGGAAATTTTCTACGGTATTTTGCTCTTTTTTTCACGGTTTTTTTTTCCTTAATTGCTCCAGATTGACTGAATGTCTTCACTTTACGAATAATAGTAATTTATAATTACTTGGAATACATTTTTTTGTATCCCCACCCTTTTGAGATTGGCTTTTACTTTTAGTCAACAATTTTTTTACACTCACTTACAAATCTAAAGGCAATGATCACAGTTGAAAAAAAATCGGTAAATGCAGGGAAATATGTTGATACGACCCATGTTGACACCGTTATTCGCAATTACAAGCAGGAGCGCTGGGTACAAAATTCACAGCGTTTAGGGAAAGAAGATTCTTTGAGTGTATGGTTCACCGTTGAGGAAGTTGAAGGATTTTTAAACAAGATTAAATCTTGCGGTGGCGATGGAATTAAATTTTATTTCGGCGCTTACTCCAAGGAATTTCCTCAAAGACCCGAATACGCAGGAAGACAAACCATAGTTATGGTTGGTACAAAAGCTAAAGAAACTTCTAATGGAATCGTGGATAAAGATATTTATGTTGACAGAGGCGGTGTGAATTCAATTCTTGCATACAATGTAGGTAGATTATGTCCGCCTATGTGTAAGCCTGGAATTGACGATGGTGAACTGGGAATTACAATAGTTGACAAGGGACAAGAAGGTATTGTTCTTATTTAGTCAGGATAATCATACCATAATATGAAAGCTTCTCTATCAGAGAGGCTTTTTTATTCCAATGAAGTGAAAATCGAAGTACCTTGTAGTTGCCATGGTTCTTTCGATTGATTTAGCATTTCTGCTTATTGCAATTCTGACTGGATTGGTTGTAATGTTTAGGTATAAGCCACCTTTATATTTAAAGTTACTTGCTATTACTTTGATTATCAATTTTATCATCGACACAACTGCAACCGTATCCTATTGTGGAATAATTATTATACCACCGATCTTTACAACGTCTATAACATTTTTTATTTTGAACTGTATATGTTCATCATTTATAGTATTGTAAAGAGCATCCGCGCCAAGCGGATTATGATGAATCTTATGATAGGGTTTGCGATCATTGGTGTTGTCAATTTGTTTTCCATACAATTGTCTCAAACTTTTCAATCGATCACGTTTTCCTTCGGTTGTTTGCTAATTGTTTCATTTTGCATTTACTATTTCCTGGAGTTGTTTCAGCGGCCAACATTTGTCAAACTTGTTTATGAACCCGCCTTTTGGCTTACTTCGGGCCTATTTATTTTATTATTGTTTTATTTTCCCAATGGTTTCAGTCATGAACTTTTTTGGAGACGATGTTTCGGAAAGAATTGTGAATATTTATTATGCGATAACTGTCATAATTAATGTGTTGTTGTATAGTCTTTTTATAATTGCATTCATATGCCGGGTCAAAATCAAGAACTATACGTCATAATAATAATTGGAAGCATTCTGGCTCTGTTATTGGTTGGATTCATAATCTCGATTCTCTTCCTTTATCAGCGCAGACAGCATCAGAGCCGAACAGGATCTGGAGAGAATGAAGGATCTATACGACCAGGAATTACTGAAATCACAATTGGAGATCCAGGAAAATACTATGAGGAATTTATCCCAGGAACTCCATGATAATATTGGTCAATTACTTTCTGTAACTAAATTGTCTCTTGCTGTATTGCCGATACCGAAAGACCATGAATCTTATGAATCGGTTCAAACAGCAAGAGAAATGTTGAATAAGGCAATCCTGGACCTTTCGGCTTTAACGAAAAGTCTTCATAGCGACAGAATATCGCAGGTTGGGTTGGTGGAATCAATTCGTTATGAAGTGGAAACAATTCAGCGTACAGGCCTTGTAGATATTGCTATGGATGCAAATACGGTCGAGATTCCATTTAGCGAGCAGAAAGAAGTATTCCTTTTCAGAATATTCCAGGAAGTGATTAACAATATTCTCAAGCATTCCCAGGCTACAATGGTGAAGGTTGACCTGGTATATAATGCGGAGAAAAATTTTATTTTACGGGTTGAAGACAATGGAATCGGATTTGATGTGGAAGAGATGAAGGCTTCGGAATCCGCGACAAAAGGCGTGGGACTTAGGAGCTTATTTAATCGGGCTAAATTGATCGGCGCTGAAATGAATATGAAGAGTGAAACAGGAAAAGGCGTGTTGGTTACAGTGGAACTCCCGCTTGTGGCGCAAAACAACGGAACACATGGCTAAAACAACTAAGAAAATCGAAGTAGCTATTGCGGATGATCATATCCTGCTACGAAAGGCATTGGTCAGGTTGATCAATTCATTTGAAGAGTTTACGGTTATTTTTGAAGCGGACAATGGAAAAGAACTTCGTTCAAAGATTCAGCAACACATCATACCGGATATTGTTCTGCTGGACGTGAATATGCCGGAGATGAATGGATTTGAAACCACACAATGGCTTCATAAGCATCACCCGCATATTCGGGTATTGGTTCTTTCAATGCTGAGCGACGAGCGTACGATCATCAAAATGTTCCGTCACGGAGCAAAAGGATATCTGTTGAAAAATGCGGATCCTGAGGAATTTAAATTCGCATTGGATTCAATCATGCAAAAGGGAACATATTTATCTGAGTATGTCTCGGGAAAACTGATCACGGGTTTACACAACGATACTGATAGGGACGAGGGACAGATCGTATTGAATGAAAAAGAAAGAGAGTTCCTTACCTGGACCTGTTCCGAACTTGCTTACCGCGAGATCGCTGAAAAAATGAATTTAAGTGCACGTACTATTGATGATTACCGAAATCATCTTTTTGAAAAACTAAAAGTGCATAGCCGTGTTGGACTGGTGATGTATGCGATTAAGAATGGCATAGTAGAGGTTTAATTTTCCGTGCTCGAAACATGGCTTGATTGTTAAATTGTTAGATTGTTGGGTTCACAAGTAGTAAGTCCAACAATCTAACAATCAAACCATCAAACAATGTAAAATCTACTTCAAAAGTTTATTCAAATAAGCAATTTGTCCGAGGTGATAGATATTGTGCTGAATGAGGCCATTCAGGAGAAAGCGATAATTGTATTGCCGGTGATTTACCGGCTCCTTTAAGAATTCATCATCCTTCTCCTTAATTGAGCTGACGATTTCCACGTGAATTCTTTTTAATTCAGCAACGCCTTTTTTCCAGTCATGTTTTTTGGGATCGATCTTACGCCAATCTAGATCCTCGAAATGCTTCACATCTTTCTTTTCATCTTTTTGAATTCTATTCAAAGTGAACTCTGCCCAGATGATCATGTGGTATAATAACTCGATGAGGGAATGTTCAGTATTACCCGGTTTTATAGAAACTTTTGACTCGTCCGTCTCTGCCAGGATTTCATTCACCGCACGACCAAACCAAGGAGTTCCGCTAAGCGTATTCTCGAGATTGCGAATGATGGATTGAAGTTCTTTGTTCATATCACCCGATTGAAGTAGGGTTCCGAACCCTGCATGACCCTGCCGTGTTTTGAAACGTTTTCTGTAGGGTTCGGAACCTTATGCTATCTGCTCAAGTGCATACTTCTCTCGCGGTAAAGCTGCCGGAAATAAGGATCACGAAGATCTTTGATAAATCGAATCGCTTCACCAGTTGATTTCATTTCAGGACCAAGTTCCTTATTTACGCCGGGGAATTTATTAAAGCTGAACACAGGTTCTTTGATTGCATAGCCTTTCAGACGCTTTACAAATTTGAAGTCCTTTATTTTGTTTTCCCCCAGCATTACTTTCGTTGCAATATTGAGATATGGTATCTGATAAGCTTTTGCGATGAATGGAGTTGTACGGGAAGCACGCGGATTTGCTTCAATCACATAAACCTTACTATCCTTTATTGCGAACTGAATATTGATCAGTCCTTTAATATTTAAACGGAAGGCGATCTGCTTTGCATATTCTTCCATTGTTGCAACCACCAATGGAGTTAAGTTGAAGGCAGGTAATACCGCATTGCTATCACCACTATGAATACCGGCCGGTTCAATATGCTCCATCACACCCATTACATGGAATTCCTCTCCATCACAAATCGCATCGATCTCCGCTTCCTGGCACCGATCGAGAAAATGATCGATCAGGATCTTGTTTCCCGGGATATGTTTTAACAAGACTTATTACCGCTTTTTCCACTTCATCATCGTTGATCACGATACGCATTCTTTGTCCACCCAATACATAACTTGGACGAACCAATACAGGATATCCAACTTTATTGGCAACTTCAACTGCTTCATCAACGGTGTAAGCAGTTCCATAGTCGGGATAGGGAATACCTAATTCTTTCAACATATCGCTGAAGCGTCCGCGATCTTCAGCGATATCCATATTATCATAAGACGTACCAATGATCTTTATTCCTTTCTTATGAAGACGTTCAGCAAGCTTCAACGCAGTTTGACCACCTAGTTGAACAATTACTCCGTCAGGTTTTTCCAGTTCGATGATTTCCCAAAGATGTTCCCAGAACACCGGTTCGAAATAAAGCTTGTCCGCCATATCAAAATCGGTGGAAACTGTTTCAGGGTTACAATTCACCATGATTGCTTCATATCCCGCTTCTTTCAAAGCCAGCAATCCATGTACACAGCAATAATCGAATTCAATTCCCTGGCCAATCCTGTTCGGACCAGAGCCCAAGAACAATTACTTTCTTTTTATTGCTAGGCTTGCTTTCATTGTAATTGCCATTCTCAAATGTGGAATAGAAATATGGAGTCTTTGCTTCAAATTCTGCAGCACAGGTATCTACCATTTTATAAACTCGTGTAATCCCTGCAGCTTTTCTCTTTTCATAAACATCTTCATCATCGCCATCCTGCATGATCAATGAGATTTGCTGATCGCTGAATCCAAGGATTTTGGCTTCCTTTAATAATTCATTGGGAAGCGTATTCAATTTATATTTCGCAATCTCTTTTTCCAAATCAGCAATTTTCTTGATCTCATTAATAAACCAGCGATCGATCAATGTTGCTTTGGAGATCGTATTCACTGAAACACCCAACATCAATGCATCCTTAATCCGGAAGATGCGATCCCATTTCGGAATCTTTATGTATTCGATCAGTTCTTCTGCAGATCATTGTGCTTTTGGTATAGTAACCAAGACCAACTGCATTATTCTCGAGACTTTGACAGGCTTTTTGAATGGCTTCAGCAAAACTTCTTCCAATCGCCATTACTTCACCCACACTTTTCATTTGCAGTCCGAGCGTATCATTTGCACCTTTGAACTTATCAAAATTCCATCGGGGCATTTTCACAATCACATAATCCAGTGCAGGTTCAAAATATGCTGAAGTTGTTTTGGTGATCTGATTCTTTAATTCATCAAGCGTATAACCAATCGCCAGTTTGGCTGCAATTTTCGCAATTGGATAACCAGTAGCTTTAGATGCAAGTGCTGAAGAACGGCTTACTCGTGGGTTGATTTCAACCGCAATGATTTCTTCTGTAGCGGGATCAAGAGCAAACTGCACATTACATCCACCGGCAAAATTTCCAAGCGACACGCATCATCAGGATGGCTTTATTACGCATATCCTGGAATGCAGTATCACTCAAGGTCATGGCAGGAGCTACTGTAATAGAATCACCGGTATGAACCCCCATCGGGTCCACATTCTCTACCGTACAAATGATGACAACATTATCATTCTTATCTCGTAGCAATTCAAGTTCAAATTCTTTCCAGCCTAATACGGCTTTTTCAACGAGCACTTCATGCATTGGAGAAGCATGTAAGTCCTCTGTTCAAGAGCTGCACTCCAATTCGCTTTTATCATGTACAAAACCTCCACCTGTTCCTCCAAGCGTAAATGAAGGACGGATAACAAGTGGAAATCCGATCTCCTGGGCAAATTCTTTTCCTTCAAGCATTGAATTGGCCGTTCTTGACGGCGCAACAGGAATTCCAATTCTTACCATCAACTGGCGGAATTTTTCCCTGTCTTCTGCTGTATCTATCGCTTCGATATCAACGCCGATCAACCGAACATTATATTTTTCCCAAACTCCCATTTCAGCAGCTTCTATGCAAAGATTCAGCGCAGTTTGTCCACCCATGGTAGGCAAAACCGCATCAATCTGATTTTCTTCCAGGATTTGTTCAATACTTTCAACGGTAAGCGGAAGCAGGTAAACTTTATCGGCCATCATCGGATCAGTCATGATGGTGGCCGGGTTACTATTTATGAGTATGACTTTTATACCTTCTTCACGAATACTTCTTGCCGCTTGCGAGCCTGAATAATCGAATTCACAAGCCTGTCCGATAATGATGGGTCCGGATCCGATGATTAAAACTGATTTGATTGAATTGTCTTTAGGCATTTCTTGTCGAGTGGAATTTTATGCGAAAGATTCCGGCAGCTATTAAAGTCATTTACCGGATAAATCGGGCAAAAGTAATGCGGCAGGAGGGATTTTCTAAATTAATATCAGCAATTTTTTAAAGCTTTTGAAGCCTGCCATTTTAATCATAAAAAAGCCATTTACCCTGTTCAAACCAGGAATAAATGGCCGCAATAAGAAAGTATATAAGTTTACCAACCCTGCTTTGCAATACCTGCCTGTATGCAAGCCTTTGCCTTTTCTTCATTCATCAGGGTCGTCAATTTGTTTCCTTTGCCATCATGTCCCTGCGCCATATAAGCTCCCTTCGCCGTTTTGGTGATCACAGCATCCAACATAGGAACATTCTTCTCTTTGGTCTTTACGTTATAAGCTGTCAATGTTACGTCTGCCATATTTTTTCCGTTTTTTTGGGTTAGCAATGGCCGAAATTAGCCATTTTACGCTTTTAAGGCGCAGAAAGTTTTTAATAAGCTTGTTAAATGGGGATTTTGGAGCTATTTAACTAACTGCAAACCAATAATTAGAGATTAGACATCCAACTTGGCATACCTGGCGTGACTTTCAATGAATTCCCTTCTTGGGGCCACTTCGTCGCCCATCAGCATGCTGAAGATCCGATCGGCTTCTGCAGCGCTTTCAATGGTGACCTGTTTTAATGTGCGCTTACTGGGATTCATTGTTGTTTCCCAAAGCTGCTCTGCATTCATTTCACCCAAACCTTTATAGCGCTGAATATTTACGCTATCTTCTTTTCCTCCTCCAAGTCTTTCGAAATGGACTTACGCTGTTCTTCATTCCAGGCATAAACCTGCTCTTTTCCTTTCTTAACCAGGTATAACGGAGGTTGAGCAATATAAACATATCCTTGTTCTACCAGTTCCTTCATGTACCGGTAGATGAAAGTCAGGATCAGGGTTGCGATATGACTTCCGTCCACATCAGCATCGGTCATGATGATCAGTTTATGATACCGGAGCTTGGTTAGGTTCAACGCCTTTGGATCTTCCGGCGTACCAACCGTTACTCCCAGTGCAGTGTACATATTCCTTATCTCTTCATTCTCGTAGATCTTATGCTCCATTGCCTTTTCCACGTTCAGTATCTTACCACGAAGCGGAAGTATTGCCTGGAAACTTCTGTCACGTCCCTGTTTGGCAGTACCACCTGCTGAATCACCCTCGACCAAATAAAGCTCACAACGATCCGGATCACGATCAGAACAATCCGCAAGTTTTCCGGGCAGTCCACCACCGCTCAATACGCTTTTGCGTTGAACCAGTTCTCTTGCTTTTCTTGCTGCAGCTCTGGCCTGGGCAGCAAGTATTACTTTTGAGATTATATTTTTTGCTTCGCTTGGATTTTCTTCAAGGTAAGCTTCCAGAACCTTTGATACAGTTGTATCCACCACACCCATCACTTCCTAGTTACCCAATTTGGTTTTTGTTTGTCCCTCAAACTGCGGTTCAGGAACCTTTACAGAAATTATAGAGCTTAATCCTTCGCGGAAATCATCTCCTTCAATTTCAACCTTTGCTTTTTCAAAAAGATTTTCCCGATCACCATAGCTCTTAAATACACGGGTTAATGCACGGCGGAAACCTGAAACATGCGTACCGCCTTCAATGGTATTGATGTTATTTACGTATGAATAAATATGTTCGTTATAGCTGTCATTGTAGCTCAGCGCCACTTCTACCACAACATTGGTCGATTCATCCTTCCTTCTACAAAGATTACTCTGGGAATAAGGGAGTTTCTTCCCGCATTCTTATCCAGCATTTCCACAAACTCAACAATACCACCTTCACTATAAAAAGATTTGGTATAAGTTTTTCCTTCATCATCCTTTTCTCTCAAATCATTTAAAGTGATGCGAACACCTCTATTCAGATAAGCCAATTCACGCAGGCGGCCTCAAGGATATCTTTCTTATAAACTAAGACTGTGAAAATTGTCGGATCGGGCCAGAAATGAACATGAGTACCTGTAATGTCACTTTCACCTATTTCACGAACAGGATATTGAGGAACACCGATTTGATATTCCTGTTCAAATATTTTTCCTTCGCGTTGAACAGTTACAATCAGCTTGGCACTAAGTGCATTCACGCAGCTTACACCAACACCATGCAAACCACCGGAAACTTTATAAGTATTCTTATCGAATTTACCACCCGCATGCAATACAGTCATTACAACTTCCAGCGCGCTTCTTTTCTCTTTAGGATGCATGCCGGTAGGAATACCGCGTCCATCATCCTGCACGGTTACCGAATTATCTTCATGAATGATTACTGTAATATTTTTACAATACCCTGCAAGAGCTTCGTCAATTGAGTTATCCACTACTTCATAAACGAGATGATGCAATCCTTTCTCGCTAATATCGCCGATATACATGGCTGGACGTTTACGAACTGCTTCCAAACCTTCTAAAACCTGGATACTATCCGCGCCGTAACCGTTGTTCGTATCTGATATAATTCCCTTTGTGTCCTGTGCCATAAAAGCCTTAAATAGAGTACTTTTTTCTGTGTTTTTGAAATCCTGCAAATCTACTAAAAAGGGCTGGTTGAGCCGATTTTTAAAAGCTGTTTTTTCATTTGTTTTAAAATAAAAAGTGGCCTCAAATTAGCTGTTAAAAAATCTAATTTTCCACAGGATTTAACGATCCGGATTAAGCATCATTCACCTTCTTATCTTTACTGTACTATGCCAGACAATGAAAAAAACTTCTCGCAGATCAGCCTGAGTTTCGATCCCGGTCATCCGGTAGAAACCACAGCCGAAGAAGCCCGCCTAAATGATGAAGTTGCACAGGCCCCCATTAATGTGGGCATTCGGATAAAGGCTTTTAAAGAAGCTATTCAACCATCAACACCCGAACCCGTAAAAATCAAATCGACGAGGGGGCGAAAATCGTTGAAGACAGTAGAGGCAGAAGCAGAGCTGGTAAGTCTTCCAGAGGATGAAGCACTTTTCAGCCGACAATATTATTCCATTGGAGAAGTGGCCGAAATGTTCAGGGTGAATACTTCGTTGATACGTTTCTGGGAAAATGAGTTTGACATTTTACAGCCCCGAAAGAACAGAAAGGGCGACCGACATTTTCGTCCTGTCGATATAAAGAATCTCTCACTTATTTACGACCTTCTTCGCCGTAGAAAGTTGACGATGGAAGGAGCGAAGGATTTCCTGAAGAAAAATAAGAACGGTCAGGAAAGATATGAGATGATTGAATCGCTTAGAAAAGTCCGCGGTTTTCTTTTGGAATTAAAAGCCAGTCTTTAACAGAAAACAAGATTTATTGATT
Organism: uncultured Chitinophagaceae bacterium; assembly: GCA_963728145.1. Classification (GTDB taxonomy): domain Bacteria; phylum Bacteroidota; class Bacteroidia; order Chitinophagales; family Chitinophagaceae; genus CAVSJA01. The sequence continues at coordinate 214,939 of CAVSJA010000006.1, forward strand.
TTGTGGAGCGGGCTCACCCTCCTTTACAGCGAGCCTGAGTTGTAATTTATCCATCTCTTTCATAACAGCAAGGTTAGTATCCTGCCTTATTTTATTGAAGTCAGCTATGGGAATTGATCCTGTGAAAAATTCGATGTGTACAATAAATGCATTCTTGCTAATATCGGATAGAAAGACGGTAAAATTCTCTATTGCCCTGCGATCTTGCAGAATATGTTCTATGCCCAATACCAATTGCTTTATTTGTTCAGGTCTGCTCTCCGAGTGCAATTCCAGTTGAACAAAAGCTCTCCGTTGCGTACGAAGGCTTAGATTGTCCATAATATTATCCACCATTTGTTTGTTTGGAACCGTAACAAATGTTTTCTGGTCCGTTCGGATCTTTGTACTCCGAAGTCCAATCTTTTCTATAGTACCGGTTATATGCTGCACTTTTACGACATCACCAACCATAAAAGGCTTATCGAAGAAAATGATAAATGATGCAATCAGGTTCTCCATGCTTTCTCTCAATGAAAGCGCAATAGCTGCACCACCGATACTCAAGGCGGTGATCAGGTTCCCGATCCTTAGCTGGAACCCGAATTTTAAGATCAGGAGAATACCGTTAATAACGATCAGCACTTTGAAAAAATCCTTGAAGAAAACGATCAGTTGGTTATCCGTTGTATCAGGAGTAAGATTTGCTTTTTGATGCAGGATCATGGCGATAAAGTCAATTATCCGCAGCAATAACCAGATAAACGAAATAATAAGTATGATGATAGATGCAGATTCTACAAGGGACTGCATACTCATCTTATACACCTGCACATTTATAGCCTTTGGAAAAGCCAGTTTATGGAGCGAAAGAATGGTCACGAGCACCAATAAGAAAGTCTCCAATGGAGAAACAACCAGGCTAACAAAGGACTTTTTATCAACACCCTTGGAAATTTTGTTTACAATCCTGAAAAGTAATCCTGCAAAATATCTTGATAAGAATCGCTTGAGGATAAACACCAATAGAAAGATGCTGATCACGAGAAGGTAATCGCGGATCTTATTATCCAAAAATATCTTGTCAAAAAAATTATCCATGCTTCGCTTTATTCCATAAAAAATTCAGCAGCAATTTACCCAACTATCACGATTTAGGCGGCGGGAGAAATGTATAAATCTCCAGTACATTATTATATCGTAATAGATAGAGTTGGTTTGGTGTTATTTTTATTTTTCTTGCTTCCCCAAGATACCGGGTCGAATATTGTTCAAGGTTCAATGTCCTCTGTTCGTACCTGTATAAAATCTGCCTGTTGTTACCTAGTATCGTACTATTGATTACAGAAAAATAGTTCCAGCCGAGAAATGGTATTCGTCCTTTAAATGATCCGTAATAGTCGAATGTATAGACGCCCTTCAGGGAATCATATAGATAAAGGTTCTTATTCTGGTCAACGATGAATTGAGGAGAAGGCATGCTGTCGAAAATCTGCCTGAAATCGGAGGATTGATCGACGATCCTTCCATCATCACTGATCCTCTTGATCTTTCCTTCCAACTCATCAAAGATCCATATGCCGTTATCATATGATTGTCCAACAGTTCTTACCTGGAAAAGATTTAGTCTTCGCAGGTCGATTGTATTGCGGACATTTAAAAAGCGGTCAAGAACAAGTACTGTTCCAAACTCGCGATAATAAATCAAAACTTTTAAAGGGTTGGTAACATCGATGGAATAAGGCCTTCCTTTTCTTACGTCATTGAACACCGCGATTGAATCTCCGCGTTCATTCAATTTTTTTATCTGTCCGTGAGAATTCACCAAATAGATATTTCCAAGATTATCTACATTAAAATCAATGATCTCACCTTTAACAGTCGAGCGAAGCATGAATGAACTATCGCGTTGAGCAAGGATCCAACCCGGTATTAAAAGAAGGCATATGATAAGGAGCCTGTACATTATTGACGCACAATCTTGTTTTCTTCTTCTGGATAACGGGATTGCAGGGTCAGATGTTGCCCATCCAGTACAGCATAAGTGTAATACCTGATCCAATCACCTAAATTAATATAGCGGCTGTTGGAAGAAAGTGAAAAATCGATGGGCAGGTGGCGGTGTCCAAATATGAAATAATCGAAATGACTGGATTCCAGTTCCTTTTTGCAATACTGAATCAACCATTCTCCTTCCGCGCCAAGAAATTGACCATCATTGTTACCAGTTACGGCCCTGCTTTTCCTGCTGGAAAAACCCGCCAATCCCATTCCCATTACCGGGGGAAGAATACCAAATAACCATCGGCAGAATGGATTCCTGAAAATTTTCTTTAGCATTTTATAACCCTGGTCTCCGGGTCCCAATCCATCACCATGACCGATCAAAAATTTCTTATTGTTGAAATCAAATTCCTTCGGTTCGAAGTATACAGGAATATTCAATTCTTTTTGGAAATAATCGGTCATCCACATATCATGATTTCCGGCAAAGAAATGAATGGGGATGCCCGAGTCCGTTAGTTCTGCAAGCTTGCCAAGTAATCGGACATATCCTTTTGGTACTACTTTCCGGTATTCATACCAGAAATCGAAAATATCTCCCACAATGAAAATGACTGCAGCATCTTTTTTTATTTCATCCAGGAATGAAACAACTCTTTTCTCCCGAATGAGACTTTTTTGGGCATCGGGTGCGCCAAGGTGAAAATCAGAAAGGAAATAAACTTTTTTACCGGGTGGGATCTGCATTGTTATGTTCGGTTTTTCTCTTGCAGGTATTGTAATACATCACCCGAAGCAATTAAGGGATGTCCACTTACATCACCATTATACCAATAGATCCATGCATCGGTTGTTTGCCCATTTATCAATACGGTAGCAATAGCCCGTTTATATAAAGCAATCTCGCCGATTTCTGCATTCACTCCTTCGTAGTCGTCGAGCTGGCCCATCGCCCAACCGAATTCGTCCTCATTGCGGAGTATATAAAGTTCACCCTTGATATAGTTCTCGGTTTGTGTTGGTATTGCTGCGGGGTAGTCACCTAAGTCATACAATTGGCCCTTTACCGTAGCGGCGCCCTGAAAAATGAAATAGTCACGGATATACTGATATGCGGAATGCTGGAACCCGCTTCGCAAGGAACCGTAAACGAATAATCGCATGTTCTGTGGACCGCTATCGCTCATGAAACAAAGATAACCCACCTACGCTGCTTAGCAAGCCTGCTTGCGCAAAAGCTTCGGTGGTCGAGGGTCAATCAATCCTGCAGGAGTAAACAATACACTTCCTTAGGGCCATGTACGCCAACTACGAGCGTTTTTTCAATGTCCGCAGTACGACTGGGACCTGTAGCAAATGTGATCATTGAAGGCAGATTCTCCTGGTACTTTTCTTTCATCATTTGCAATGCGTCCTTTATATCATACACCAACTGGCTGCTTCGTGCAATGCAGATATGGATGGGAGCATATACACTTGTTGTTCTGCCGCTTTCCGATTTTGAACTCATCATAATCGAACCTGTTCTTGCAACCAGTGTCTCGCAACCAGTGATAGACGCATCACAGGTAGCGAGATCGTTATAATCAAGAAAACTTGCTCCTGCTTCTTTCAATAATTTTTTTAAGGACTCTTCCTTGCAATAGATCCTTTTCCAAGTCCAATGCGTGCACAATTCATTGAATTTCGCAGCCAGTTCATCCTTATCCAGGCAATAAATGAATTTCCCCTGAAGTTTGCTGAATTGTTCCGCGAATTCTATTTCCAGTTCCTGGCGGGAGGGATGAAACACTGGGCTATTTCCCTCGCTTTGAGGAAAAGGCAAAGGCGTTGATGTAGTCAACGCCTTGCGGATATTTTTCAGAATATTCTCTTTTGAAGGAGATATGTTCATGCCAATTAGTTATGCGCTTTATTGGTCACACTGCTGTCGTAAGGAGGCACACCTTCACTGATAGCACCATCATGATGATCTTTTGATCCATCTACATCCAACGATTTCTTTTCTTCATATGGACGTTTGCCGATCAGTGTTTCTACATCACTTTGAAACAGTACCTCTTTATCCAACAACGCTTCAGCGAGTTTCTCAACCTGGCCTTTTTTCTCAGTGAGCAATGCTTTTGTTCTTACGTAGCCAATATCAATCAGTTTCCTTACTTCCTCGTCGATCATTTTGGAAGTTTCTTCTGAATATGGTTTTGTGAATGAAGATTCCGCTGCAGGATCATAGAAACTTACATTTCCCACTTTATCATTCATTCCATAGACAGTGACCATTGAGTAGGCAATCCTGGTTATTTGTTGCAGGTCATTTTGTGCTCCGGTCGAGATCTTTCCAAAGAAGATCTCTTCGCTTGCGCGTCCGCCAAGGGTCATGCAGATCTGATCCATCAATTGGTCTGTATCGTATAAGTATTGTTCTTTCGGAGTGTATTGCGCATAGCCAAGTGCAGCAACGCCTCTTGGAACGATCGTAACTTTTAGTAATGGATAAGCATGTTCAAGATACCATCCGCAGATTGCGTGACCTGCTTCATGATAAGCGATGATTCTCTTTTCATTCGGCGAGATAATCTTGCTTTTCTTTTCCAATCCACCAATAACACGGTCAACCGCATCCTGGAAATCTTCCATTTCAACTGATATCTTGCCTTTACGCGCAGCAATCAATGCAGCTTCATTACATACGTTGGCAATATCGGCTCCCGCAAATCCCGGCGTTTGTTCAGCGAGTTTATGAATATCTACCCTGTCAGATATTTTAATTGGCTTCAGGTGCACTTTGAAAATATGTTCTCTTCCTTTCAGGTCTGGTTTATCAATAGAGATCTGCCGATCAAAACGACCCGGACGCAATAATGCAGTATCTAATACATCGGGCCTGTTGGTAGCCGCGAGAACAATGATTCCACTTTCACCAGAGAATCCATCCATTTCAACCAGCAACTGGTTCAACGTGCTTTCTCTTTCGTCATTACTCATGATTGCATTCTTTCCCCTGGCACGACCAATGGCATCGATCTCATCAATGAAGATGATACAAGGAGCTTTTTCTCTTGCTTGTTTAAACAGATCACGTACACGGCTTGCACCAACACCCACAAACAATTCCACGAAATCGGAACCGCTCATGCTGAAGAAAGGAACCTGCGCTTCACCGGCCATTGCTTTTGCAAGAAGAGTTTTACCAGTACCCGGAGGTCCAACAAGCAATGCACCTTTTGGAATTTTACCACCGAGTGCAGTATATTTCTTTGGATTCTTTAAAAAGTCAACGATTTCCATCACTTCAACCTTGGCTTCATCGAGACCGGCAACGTCTGCAAATGTGATATTCACTTTTGTGCCTTTATCAAACAAGGTTGCTCTTGATTTTCCAATATTAAAAATACCACCGGGACCACCACCACCGCCGGCGCCACCGCCCATTTTGCGCATGAGCATGATCCAGATCAGAACAATGATCAATAATGGCAGGATAAAGCTGATCAATGGTTGGAACCATTCGCCTTCTGTGGCTACTTTGATCGGCACTTCTTCGATTTGCGGATTTTCCGCGAAGTAAGCATCCATTTTCTTTCCAAATTCTTCTGCCTTGGTAACGCTGAATTCAAATTGAGGTCCCGTGCTTTTTGTACCAGGCCATCTCTGCTTAAGTTTATTCCTGTAATAAGATTTCTGGAGACTATCCGGTTTTATGTGGACTCTGACCAGGTTTTTATTTGTAACAAGCAATAACTTCTCTACGTCACCTTTCTCCAGCATGTTGTTACGAAATTCCAATTCAGATTCCAGTTGCTGTGCATCAGGCGTAAAGGTTCCGAAGATCTGGAAACCCACGAGTACGGCGAAAATGATCGCCCAAACCCAATAAATACTGAATTTGGGTCCTTTCTTAGGGGCTCCATTCTCATCCCTGGGTCTCATCCTGTTAAAGTTCCGGTCACCCGGTCTTTGATCTTCCTGTGGCATATATTAATTCCTCGTCTTTCTATTTAATGATTGAAAAGTAAAATTGTTGTAGAAAATTGTGTTTTTTGGTGTGAGTTTGATTAATTCCCTGCTCTTTAAGCGTGTTCCTCTCCTTCAGCGTCACTCCACATATCTTCCAATTTATAAAACTTGCGGGTTTCAGGTTGCATAACATGTACTACCACATTCACGTAATCGATCAAAACCCAATGGGCAGTTTGCATTCCTTCGTGTCGGTAAGGTAATTCTCCAACCTGTTTTTTCACGTGAAGTTCTACAAAATCTGCGATGGCTTTTACCTGTGTATGGCTACTTGCTTCGCAAATGATAAAAAAATCAGCCACTGCTTCCGGGATCCTTCGCAGGTCAAGCGATACAATATTTTCTCCTTTCTTTTCCTGTATTGCGTGGATAATGGCTTTAAAAATCCTTGAATTCTTTGTTAACCGGGTTACAGCGCTACGTTTACGACGCGTAGCTAACTTCGACAATTGTTCCAAATAACGACTTGGTTTAAGTGATCAAATTTTTATTTAACAGGTTGTGTGGAGTCGGTGTCATCAAATAAATCAATCTATTCATTCTTTCGTTCCCTCTTGCATCAACTATTGAATCATTACATTCGTACTGCCCAAAAATAGTAATTTGTTATCACAAACTCCGCTCAATTCTCCTATTGGACAGCCGTTTATAATCATTCCTAAAGTAGACAGCTCCAACAACTATGCCATGGCTCAGGCGCAATCAGGTGGGGCAGAGCATGGTACTGTATATTTTGCCTGCGAACAAAGCGCCGGTAAAGGCCAAAGAGGCAAAACCTGGATCAGCCGTCCCAATGAGAACGTAATAATCAGCGCAATTATTCAACCTGATAGCCTTTTATTAGACCAACAATTTCAATTATCGGTTGCTATGGCTCTCGCTTGTTATGATTTCTTTAAAACATTTGCATCCGAAGAATTTACCCGAATCAAGTGGCCAAATGATCTCTATTGGCAGGACAGAAAGGCAGGGGGAATATTGATTGAGTCTTCAGTCGGGAGTCGGGAGTCGGGAGTCGGTTCCGACAGTTATCGGGATCAGGAGTCTCGTCAAGCTCAATGGCTTTGGGCGATAGTTGGAATAGGGATAAATATCAATCAAACTGAATTTGAAGAATTTTCTACAAGAGCGGTTTCGTTAAAACAGATTACAGGGAAAGATTGGGATGCGATGGAATTGGCAAAGGAATTATGTGGCTGCCTTGAAAAACGATATCAGCAATTAATCACAGGAAATGCAAATGCACAATTGAAGGAATACAATTCTCATCTTCATAAATTGAATCAATTAGTGCGGCTGAAAAAAGGTAATGCGGTTTTTGAAACAACAATCATTTCGGTTACCGCAAAAGGAAAGTTAATTACACGTGATGTAATGGAAAGAGAGTTTGACTGGGGAGAAGTTTCCTGGGAATAGTGCATTGAAATCACAACTACTTTTCAGGCACTTTATAAAATGCTTGAATTGAATTCGTGCAAACATATTCCATCGGATATAATCTTTGAAATATAGTAGGACATTTTTCGCCAATGGGGACCAACATGATCCCCTTCCTGTGAGTTCTTTTTTCCAGATCATATCCCTCACGGTTATCAACCTCTATATCGAAATAATATAGATAAGGGTTTATCCATTTAATATATGCTTCTTTGCTAAACTTTTGTGAGATTGACATGAACTGAAGCCTTTCAGGTTCGTTCCTCAATGCTTGCTGCAGTTCAATTGCATTTAAAGGAATATTATTTAAGACCGGCATCATATCAAATTGACCATCGAGTGATATCCATTTTCCAAGATCTGATAGGAATGCCTCGGTGATTACATGACCAGCGCCATATTGGATAGTATCCATTCCTTTCATTTTTAAACCCACTGTCCTGGATTTGATACCCAGGGCATTAAGGCAACCGGCAATTGTAATTGAATATTCAACACAGCGAAATTGTTTACCCGCTTTTGCTTCCTCTAGGATTTCAATTGCGGTTGACTTTTTGGGTAAAGTACCACCATCCTGATTCCATTGCCTGCTAACCCAATTGCAAACGGTTAGTGCGATCTCCGCTTGAGTCTTGCATTTTTTTGTCAATTCTTTTAATTGAAAGCGTGCCGTCAATTCGCGCAGAAAGAGATTCTCCGAACTGTCGGAATAATAAACAATAAGTTTTTGTGCTGTTTTATTATCATATTCGGGAGCCGGGCCATTGGAGTATTGTCCAATGGAAACATAACAAATTACCAGAGTTACCAACAAAATGAATAACCGTAATTTCATTTTAGTCCCGCAATTTCGATAGGAACTTTGAAGCTAGATAAAGTTTACGATATTTTAGATTACCCAGAAACCTTCTTTTTCTTTCCTATATTAAACATTCTGGAAAGGTTAAATCCAAATCGAATATCGCCCGACCAGAAATCATCCGTTGTATTGGTAAGAAATGCTTTTTCATTCATGCCGGTTGCGTTGGACACATGCAATTGAAACACGTGACCGCCTGTTTCAATATCAACTCCAAGTGACAACGGGTTATAGGTGCCGGCTTGTTTTCCTGCAAGTATTACATGATAGTCGAATACAAATGCTGTACGCTTGGTGAGTTTGATACGTCCGCCGAATCCAAGCGCCCAGGTATCATTATCGTTTATCATGGAATCAACAAGATTCCGGTGTACAAAGACTGGTGTCATTTGTAATGTAATACCCTGTGAGAATTTTCTACCAATGATCAGCTCGTGATAAAAGCCGAGACGTGATGAAAAATAATTTTCTCTGTCAGGTTGAGTCCATGGTGTTGAATTTACTGTCATACCAGAAACCCAAACCAAAGAAACCGGCGAACCTCCAACAGTTTGCCAAACGGGACGATACTTAATAAAGCCATCCCATTCCTTGTTCACATTGCTACGGCCAATACCAACTGTAAGACTATTACTAATTCCAAAATCAAATCCAAAACGGAAATTGGCTTCATCCAGGCCATAAAAATTTTCAAATCCGCTATTGACTGGGCCAAAGCGGTGAAGTATGCGGAAATCCATTGTGCCTTTAGCTATGAATTCCATTGAATGTTGATTGATCACGCGTGAAGATTTGAAAGCCATTGTCACACGTTCTTTACCTACTGAATCTACACCAGCAAGTTTTATAAGATCAGTATCCTGCGCATTTACTATCTGGAATGGAAGCAGGCAAATGATCAGCAGCCATACAGGAATCCTTTTCATGTTCAATTTTTAGAGTTAGTTTTTTATCAGCTTTTTAAAAGCTCCAAAGAACAGTCGACAGTGATACGAATCGTATTGGATATATTATCCTTATTTATGCTGGGTATGGATATTTTGTAATCCGATAACAAAACCGGGAATTCAGCTTTCACAATGACCTTTCCATTCTTTACTTCGATTGTTCCACTGGTTTCTATTTCCCGTGTTTCCCCATGAATAAACAATGATCCTTTAACTTTTGCCGGATAGGTGCCATCACTGGAATAGTTCACTTCACTGTTATTGGTTATCTGTCCCCTGAAAGTTGATTTCGGGTATTTATCGCTTTCAAGATAATTCTCATTGAAATGTTCCTGCATCAGTGCTTTCTGGAATTCAAATCCTTTCATCAACAATGAGAACTGAATCATTCCGGTTTTCTTAGCCAATACACAGGTAACACCTTTATGATTTGCTTCTATGTCTTCAAGCGGGGCTTTAGAAAAAAAACTGATCTTTCCGCTCTTAGTATAGAATGTATCTTGTGCTGCGACATTCAAAGTGAAGCCCCAAAGGGTCAGGATTACAATAACATTTCGCTTCATAACCTGCTTAATTAGTTGTTTTCATATTTATCCATAACCACGCATCGGTTCAATTCCACGTCTGAACCCAACATGCCGGTATCATCTGACTTATATCCATTAAAATATCCCTTGATTGTGACCATTCTTCCTTTATTCAAATTCTTTACTTCATTTGTATAGGTACTGTCCATCCGGCATCGGACCGAGGACATCGCTGCGGTATCACCCAATAACAAGGTGTAATTGTTATTTTCCGTTTCGATCCCTTTCAATATTCCATTTACTGAAAGAACTACATTTAACCCGCGATACTTTTTTTGCGCCTCCGTTTCATTCTGTTCAAATTCTTTTATCAATGAAACTGCATCCGCACTATATTCTGGTTCCAGGCTTTTGACGTCAGCAAGGGTCCGGTTGTATTCCTTATATATATAGATACCTGCTACTAAAAGCAGCAGCACCAGTATTCCCCAGAAATATTTTCTTTTCATTCTTTAATTATTGGGTGATCCACCTTCAACCCAACAAGTGATCAATTTGATTTCGTCTGCCGTAAGGCTTGATCCCTGAGGCATCAAACCAGAGAGTACTGCGGACCTGATCTCAATTGTTTTTGCCTTTATCTGATCATAATTAGTAAAAGGACCACCATGATTCGTGCTGGCCGCATCATGACAACCAGCAATTGCACAACGACTTTGAATTAACGGAAAAACTTTGGTGCTGAACTTTGCATCAACACCGGCACAGGCAGTTCCGCCCGGGTATAGCAACTCCTCCTTGTCATAATAACAACCTGTAAACATTAGAAATCCTGTAATTGCGAACATGATCTTTTTTAACATGCAATGGGTTTTAAGAATTCTGACCTGCTGATTCACGGAAGGTGACCTTGAGTTGATTGGTTGATTGGTTAATTAGTTGATTAGGTTAGGCACTTCAAACTTCCCAATCAACCAATCACCTATTAAACCATTTTTAGGGCGATCACAGTAAGGGATAACCATTAGGTCATTCCTTTGTAACTCGTTCTCTTATTACTTCTTACGCAAAAAAATGGAAAAGGGTTGCTCCAAGAAAAACCCTGCCTTTGACAAGGCAGGGAAACCAAACCCTAAAACTAAAAATAACCCTTGAGGTTAAATCTGGCCATTGCTGGAGCGATGACCAAATCTTATTCCTCTGTACGTTGTTCTTTGATCAAAGGTTGTTTTGGGAATTCAGCGGGGTTGATATGGTTGATAAGGTTGACAGGGTTGACAGGGTTGACAGGGTTGACAAGGTTGACAAGTGCTTTCCCCTATCAACCTTGTCAACCCTGTCAACCTTTTTAGGGATCAATATATTCTAGAAGAATTAATCACGAGATCAGACCATTGCCAGGCCATATCGAAGCGTTTTTTTACGCCTTTGGACTCAGTATGTTTCCCTTGTCCATTCAGACTATTGTACAGACCGATAAGAGCCCATCCGTTTTCCGGGAAATTTACGAGATCCTGACGGTACACATCTTCGGCTTCAGCAAATCGACCAGCTTGTACAAGGTAATGTCCGAGTGTTAGTCTTGCAGAAAAGAACCAGTCAGGGGGTTCTACATAGAGCAATTTGTCTTCAATTTCGACGGCTTTTTTAATAAGCATGATCGCATTTACATAATTCTTTTGATGGCCTTCGATCTCTGCTTCAAGTAAGTTTGATGCGATACTGATCAATTCAACTACACTATTCATGTCCCAAACCAATACTTTCTGCAAAGATTCATCGGCTGCAAATTCTTTTACAAACTGCAGTTCCTTTTTTGCAGTGGCAAAATCCTTTCTGGCAGCGAAGGACATTCCACGTGCGTAATGCCAGATTGCTCTTGGATATTTCAAACTTTCGCCCGGTTCATTAAGCTTTAATATTTCATCCCATTTAGCAAGATGCACAAGTGTGTAAAATGGAATGATATAATAATGTTGTATGGTTGCGAGTTCAGCCAGGTATTGCCGGTCAGCATGGGCAGAAACTTTCCATGCATTATCGATCGCCTTTTTGCTATTGCCTTCGAGAAATGCACAGGCGGTAAGAAAATGGATATTATGCGGATACAGTAATAAAGGATAGAAGCCAGATGCCTTGCATTGTGATATATAGGAACTGTCTGCTTCGCTGGCTTGTTCATTTACGAGAACTCCTTTATGATAGTGGCCGGTACGGATATAAGTATGTGAAGGCATATGGACCAGGTGCCCAGCTCCCGGCAGCATGTTTGCAAGCTTATCTGCGTATGGCAAGGCCCTTGCGGCATTGCGCGAAGCTTCAGTGGCATGTATATAATAATGCATCGCGCCAAAATGATTTGGCCAGCGGGCAAGAGTTTTTTCGATCAGGTCAATGATTTCGGATGTCCATGGTTGTTGTGAACCATCTTTATTGTAAAGATTCCAGGGATGCACATTCATCATCGCATCTATATACAGAACTGCGATCTCCTCATCATTCGGAAATTTTTCATACACTTCTTCCATTGCAAGCGCATAGGCCTCATTGTAAGGGGACATATCACTTACTTTTTCAGCCGGATATCTTTTCGCAAGCGCATGTATCAAAGCTTTTTCTTTTGCATTTGATGTTGATGAAGTCGTTATTGCATTTTTGATCGCTGTATTAATATCGACCAGGTTAGATGGATCCAGGGCAGCATTGTAGTTTGGACCTAAAACCTGCGCTAGTCCCCACCAGGCCATTGCGAAACCAGAATCGAGCTTTGTAGCATACCTGAATGATCTTGCGGCTTCACCGTGGTTAAAGGCATATAATAACGTTAGACCCTGGTTAAAATATTTCTGGGCGAGTGCCGAGTTGGTACTCACTTTATAATGGAGGTTTCCCAATCCTTTGATCAATGGGGCTTTTGATTCGATATCTTTTACATTAAAAGAAGGCGCGCAAAAGAGATATGCCTTATTTTTTACCGGTGGTTGCTCAGGCTGTTTTAATGCTTCTAGCAATACAACCATTCCTGCGGCGGTGAACAGTATGAAACCAAAAAGAATTCTTCTCATGCTCTTCGTTTTAGCATTTCATTGAAAATATTCCTGAAGTCACCATTGAAATCAGGTACAGGAAATTCCTGAAAATAATGCTTTAATTTATGAATGATCTTGTTTCCAATCCTTGTTCCCGCGTTTCTTATCCTTTTCATTTTTGAAAAATTAAGTCGCAAAGCTCGCTACTGGAAAAGGCGAAAGCAATCACCAAAGCAGGTGAGAAAGGCTACCGATTATGTTGGATCAAACGATACGCTGGTTAATTGCTTTTGCTACCGCTTCAGTAAGTGAGGCTACATGCAACTTCTCATAGATCTTCTTTACATGGGAGCGTACGGTCTCGTAACTGATAGTAAGTTGATCACCGATCATTTTATAACTAAGGCCGTTTACGATGCAGGCGAGAACTTCTTTTTCTCTTGGCGTGAGATGATAATCCGGCGCTTCTTCCGGCCTTACGTGCTGAGGGATCTGTTGAAGCTTTCCCAAAACTTTTCTCGCAATTGATGGAGACATCGGAGAACCTCCATACTGCAACTCGCGAATCGAATCAACCAATTTTGTATTTAAATGATTTTTGAGAATATATCCGGAAGCTCCAGCGCAAATAGAATCGAATACCCGGTCATCGTCTTCAAATACCGTTTGCATCAAGACCTGTACCTGGGGAAATTGTTTTTTGATTGCTTTCACTGCTTCAATGCCGGTCATGCCCGGCATCTCGATATCCATTAAGACGACATCGGGAAGAGAATCCCGAACATCGTCAGCGCAGTCCAGCACATGGCTGAATGAGCCTACCACTTCAAAATCTTTTACTGTCTTCAGCAGGAGAGTAATACTTTCCCGGATATTCCTGTTATCATCGAAAATAGCAATGCGCAGAGCCATGTGTCAAAGTTGTTGTGTATACAAAGGTTCTAAATAAATTCCGTACGGTCTATCCCCGAATCAGGGGACGGGGAATTTGAGCAGGATATGCGTTCCTTCGCCCGGTTTGCTTATTAATTGCAACTGTCCTTTCATTTCTGCCGCCCGCATTTCCATATTCCTCAAACCATTGCCAGACAGGGATTGAGAAGCATGGATCTGGACTTTTGCTAAATCGAATCCTACTCCATTATCCTTTACGCTCAATTCCAGATGGTGATGTTTCAGGCGGATCTTTACCCAAAGCGAACTGCAATTGGAATACTTTAACGCGTTATGAACGGATTCTTTATAAATAAGGTAGAAGTTCTTCCGTTTGGTCATATCCAGGTTCAACTGGTTAAGGTTTTGATCAGCTTCAAAATGAAATTCGACGCCCTGAGAAGCAAGCAAGGGGCGTGCAAAGGATTCCATTCTTTGCAGAATAGTGCTCATGCTATCGTTGCGCGGATTGATCGCCCAAACGATATCATTCATTTCAGATATCATTTCACTTGATGTAGCGCTGATCTTCTCGAGCGTTTGTTGCAGGTCATCCGATTTCTCCTGGTTGTTATAGATCTTGGCTACCTGGCTGTACACGGATATACTACTCAAGGTTGACCCAACATTATCGTGAAGGTCTTGCGCGATCTTATTTCGAATGGCCTGGCGTTTCAAAAGTTCATTTATACGATAACGGTAGATTGCATAAATAATCAACGCGGTCAGCAGAGCGCATAACAAATAGAACCACCAACTTTTCCAGAATGGAGGAATGATCACCAGTTCAAGCGTCGCGATCTTATCGCTCCATATCCCCGCGCTATTGGTTGCTCTCACTTTCAACGTGTAATTGCCGCCTTCAAGGTTTGAGAATTGCTCAAAATTTCTATCACCCAGTTCGTTCCATTCCTTATCCCTTCCTTCAAGGATATAGGAGTATTGAACATTTGTTCCTGGCGAATAGTCTGGAGCCGCGAATTGTACGGTAAAATAATTCTGAGTGTACTTGAGTTCAATATTCTTCTTCAACAAAAGGTCACTGCGCGATTGAGTGAATATCCTGAAATCAGTGAAATAAACTTCGGGTAAACGCCTTTCCTCTCTCACCAATGCCGGATCGAATTCAATAAAGAAGTTTGTTCCGCCGGTGTACATGTGACCTGCGTCATCCTTGAAAATATTTCCTTTTATTCCGCCCGACTTTTCAATATCGGGCAGGTTGAAAGAAGTATAGGACCGGCGAACCGGCTCATATTTGTGGAGGTTGCCGTTGCTTACCATCCATACATGTCCCGAGCGATCTATTTGCAATCCTTCCAATAAATTATTTGTTGCGGGAACATGGGTGAACACTTTTTCCTGTCGGTTGAAGTATTGAAGTCCTCCGCCATAGGTGCTTATCCAAAGATTTCCTTTTGCATCTTCCACGAGGTCATAAACATTGTTGTTGCTGATCGTTTTAGTGGAAATGGGATTATTCCAATTGTAGGCAAGTTTTGGCAAAGAGTGTTTCACCCATTCGCCCAGTCCGAGTTTTGCATTGGCAAACCAGATCTTTCCGTCCCTCGTCCTGTACATTTTGCGGATAAGATTATCCCGCAGGTTGAAATTTTGTATGATATTCTTTACTGTGTCAATCCTCGACACCCATTTCTTTTCAACAAGATCATAATAGACCAGGAAGTGTCCATAGGGCGAAACTATTAAAACCGGATTATTTTCAATTGTGTCCCTTATAATAGAGACTACCCTTGAATCAATAATTTTGTTTATTACCCTGTCTTTATCGGTATTCGGCAGAAGAGAAAATTTATGTGTGTTGATGTCATAAACAAAGAGCGAGTAGTCTGTGCCGATATAAAAGGTACCATCAACATCTTTAAAAAAACGTGTTACGCTCAACTTTGTACCCTCATACATTAATTTTTTTTGAGTCATCGAACCATCAGCACGACGGATAAATATTCCTTCGCTTGTGCCAACCCACAATTCATCGTTCTCACGTTTGAAAAAATCATATACCGTGATATTTCCAGTGGAATTCTTATCGCGTGGCAGAAAATTTTGTACAAATTGTTGTTGAATCGGATGGCTCACACTCACGCCTCTTGTCGTACCCACCCAGATGATGCCATTTCTACATTTGAAAAGGCAATTGATTGAATTGCTTGAAATGGTTCCTTCCATTGAAGGATTATGGGAATAATTATAAAAGTTTCCATTATTCTTATCATAGATATGAAGTCCCGAGTATTTTCCGCCCATCCAAATCCTTCCCTCCCTATCTTGAGCAAAGCAACCTATTTCATCATTCAGGAAAGAATAAGGTGAATTGTTTTGTTGAAATATCTGTTCCTGTTTCCCATCGTTTAGTCGATATAAAACTCTGTCCCATGAGCCAAACCAGATATTCTTGTCTTTGTCATTAAAAAGCGCGGTAACGGTACTATGCGGAAGGTTGCCATAGAGATTATTAATATATCTTTCATCCATTTGATAGCTTAGGTTAGCCGGATTTATTTTAAGAAGGCTACCGCCTACTCGTCCTACCCATAATAATCCATCAGTTCCAAGAATGATATCCAATACCGTTCTTGTACCTCTCTGAATCGGTTCCACAAAAGTTTCCGTTTTTCTATCAAACCGTAAAACGGAATGGCCGCTGGTGCCCAACCATAAATATCCCTGAGGATCCATCAACATTGTGTTGATGATGTTTACAGGAATTGAAGTGCTATCGCCAGGTAAATGTTTGTATTGTTTGAATTGTTGTTGAGGAGCAAGCCGGTGATTGTATCTTGTTAATCCGCCATCGGCAGTTGCTATCCAAAGCACGCCATCTGCATCTTCAACCAGGTCGGTAATGATGTTTCCCGAAATAGAAGAACTGTTTCCGGGCTCATGGCGAAAGATTTCGACGTTATGTCCATCATACCGATTTAGTCCATCATCCGTACCAAACCACATAAATCCGCGGCGGTCCTGGATGATGCAATTGATCTTGTCGTGTGAAAGGCCGTTATTGGTTGTAAGCTTTTCAAAATACAAATAAGGTCCCTGTGCGACATTTTCACCGATCGCAATAGTTACAAGGTATAATATGAGTAAAATCCTGTTTCGCATTAGCAGTTTATTCTCGTCGTATTTTCTTCCAGTTTCTTCCGTGCCATCCGTGTCCTCCGTGGTAGTTCCTCGGCGGCCACGGAAGAGATTATAAACTTCCGGTGATAAATTTACTTAAAGCTCCAGTCCCTGAAAGATACTGTTGAGTCGTTGGTATAAAAACAACAGCGTCCCGGCTTAGCCGGGACGGACTGTTTTAAACCCCTACCCAAAAAGCAAGTTTATCCATTGCCCCATGGATTATGTCCTGTCAGGGCCACACAGGTGACGGGGCGCATTGGCATATAATCCAATTCAACCTGTTGAAAGCCTGCCAGGTAATATTCTCTTAGCGTCTTTTCCGCAAATCGTCTCAATTCATCGGGAGATTTGATCCATCTTGGTTGAAAAACCATCAATAGCCTCCCCCCGGGTTTCAATAATCCACGCAATAGTCCAAATTCCTTTTCCGGGTTTTTCCAGAAAAAATGAACATTGCTTCCATAGATCACATCAAAACTCTTCTGGGGATAATCCAATTCCCAAACTGTGCCAAGATGTAATGCCACTCTTTTCGTGCGAATATATCTTTTGTTATTCCTGATGGCTTGTTGATACATCAGGGAAGAATGATCAATCCCCGCAATGAAACTATTATAGAGTGTACCAGCTAATACTTCAATCACATCACCATTTCCATATCCTATTTCTAATAAGCGTTCCCCTGGCTGGGGATTGATCTTTGAGATTAACCATTCATTCTTCTTTCGGTTACTGATGCTCATCAACCATCCTACCAATTTTCCAAGTCCTCCCGATGGTTTTTCAAATTGTTGATTAATTAAATCCCTTATCGCCATAACTAGAAGCCGGTCTTATTTTTTCACTGGTTCATCGTAGAGGAAATCATCTAAAGTGATCAGATCCTTCGGTCCTCCGTTGGTAATATCATCCTGGCCATCTGCCAGTCTTCCCTGGTGAACAACTTTTATGCTTGTAATCTTTTTCGTTTTGAAATAAACGCCGAGAAAAGAAAAACCCGAAGCGGCGCTATGTTGTGGTACATAGAATTTACCAAGACTTGAACTTTCATTAAAGAATTCCAGGTAGGTTGCGTTTTGAGTATCCACATCGGAAAAAACAATCCCAAATCCTTTAACTGTTGCATTTTCAGCCTTGCCCGGAACCTTTGGATATATTTCCCACAGATTGTTACTCACGTTTGCAAAGGATTTATCACCGCTGAATGCAGCGAATTCACCTGCGGCTTTTTGATTTACTTCAGAAAAATTTGTTTTGCTTACTCTGAAATCACCAGAACCCGCCGCATAAACCAAACCTCGCTGACGGCTTGCCGAAATACTATCACCAACAGTATTGAAAAAATCATTCGGCAATGGTTGGCCCAAAAGATTATCCGGAACTCCATCCCAATTGATCTCTCTTCTACCACCAACCGCACCGGGTACTGTATTCAATGTTGATCCTAAAAGTTGCCTGAACTCTTCAATTTTTGGAGTAATATCTCCTGTTGCACTGATGACAATTACCTCATCCGCTTCATTATCCTTTTCGCAAGAAGCTGTAAGAACTGTAAGCGCTGCAAAAAGGTAAGCCAAACTGTTTTTCATGATGATAGGTTTAATGGCTAAGAATAAATGACCAGAAAAACGAGTGACAAAATTGGGATAGATCAAAAAAATATCAAATCCCCTTTTCTGCGGTTCGATATCCCCGAATTTGGGGAGACCCGAAGAACAGAAGAACAGAGGAACAGAAGAACAGAGGAACAGAGGAACAGAGGAACAGCAGAACAGAGGAACAGAGGAACAGAGAACAGAGGAACAGAGGAACAGCAGGAACAGAGGAACAGAAGAACAGAGGAACAGAGGAACAGAGGAACAGCAGAACAGAAGAACAGCAGAACAGAGGAACAGAAGAAATGTAAAAATCAGGCTGCCAGATCAAATACTAGCTTCTACAATTTACTATTCTCTATAGTTCATTGTTCTACTGATCTACTGTTCTGCTGTTCATCTGTTCTTCTGTTCCTTTGGTCTAATGGGCAAGAAAAAACCCCGACGCTACCGTCGGGGTTTAACCACTAGAAACCAACTAAAACCTCGCCAAACCTGAAATCAAACCATCTTTATTTATTTAATGGGAGCGGTTCGCTATAGAAGAAATCATCCATAACAACCAGGTCTTTCTGTCCTCCTTGTGCTGAAACGTCTTTTGTACCATTTTGAAGAACACCATTGCCAGCAGTAATCTTCACACGGGTGATTAGTTCTTTTGGGAAGAATACACCCAGGAAAGAAAATCCATTTGCGTCGTTGCGAACCGGTACCTTGAAAACGCCCAGGCTTTTATTGCCATTAAAGTATTCGACAAAACTGCTGTTCGCATCATCCACATCAGAAAAAACCAATCCAAATCCTTTTACAGAAGCATCTATATTTGTACCGGGTACTTTGAAAGTTGCTTCTGAAATATTGCTTCCCATATAAGAGAATAATCTTTTTCCGCTAAATGGTTTGAATTCTGTTGCATAAGATGCATCGATCTCTGAATAGGAGGTGCTGTCAACGCGAAAACTTGTTCCTGTGTTTGAATAAACAATTCCGCGCTTGCGTCCATTTGATCCGTTGGGATCTGTTATATTGAAGAAATCAAAGGGGAAATTATTTGCGTTGGTGAAATTGGCTGGAACTCCGTCCCAATTCACTTCACGTCTGCCGGTTGTTTGACCTGGCGTTGAATTTAATGGATCGCCAATAAGACCTCTGAATTGCGCTATTGCTGCGGTAAGGTCACCAGCGCCGGATATCTCGCTAAATTCAATTTGAGCGGGTGGAGGAGGGTTATTTCCGTAACCGTCATCTTTGCTGCAACTTACAAATATGATTGAAGCTGCTGCTATCAATGAAAGAATTCGATACTGTTTCATCTCTTAAGTTTTTAAGTTGAATTATTCAGAATTTCTATATCTATTGTGGATCACCTCCTGTTTTCCCTTCCCTGCTGAATAATCGGGACACACAATTCCTGCCTTATATCACTCGAAATGCGTTTGAGCTTGTTGCTGACTTAGGCCCTGGGATTATTCAGGCAAGGAAAGGGAAATAGAAATAGAGGATGAGTTTTACTTACCGGTTGAGTAAGCGGCAAAGTATTTTTCTTCCTGCACCATTTGATAATCGCTGGGTGCATTCACCTTTATTTTGCCTTTGGAACGGATGGCGAGACGTGCTTCACCATCAAGATTAACTTCGAGACCGTCTACATCGAGAACACCCTTCGAAGTAATGAACGAATTTCCTCTAAGTGTTACGCTTTGCAAGGAAACAACTTCAACATAAACAAGAACGCGTTCATTGGAAAACTTGTTCTTTTTAGCAAGCTGAAGATTTCCTCTGAAGAAACTCACCTTGGCCTTACCAAGAGATTCATCGGGTAATTTAACTGATTGGCGATCTGCTCTACCTTGTACCAGGATCACATCAACACCATCTGAAACGCTGATGTTGCGGATCTCTTCTTCAGAATAGATAACGGGCTCTTTTTTGTTATTGACCCTGTCTTGTGAAAAAGCGCTTATCTGTACGAGTGAAAAAAGCGCAATGAAAAACAAAAATTTCTGCTTCATAAATTAAGGTTTAATGTCTGCCTCAGGCCGACTGGTTAAGTATCATTTTTAATTACTGCACAAAAATGAAACAGAATGAATGTTTATACAATCGCCGAATGTGTGAGAGTGTTCACTGATTGTGGGGAGTAGGCTGCGAGCTATGAGCTACGAGCTACGAGCCACGAGCTACAAGTAGTCGATGATTAAGAATTACATTAATAAAAGAAATCTAAAACATAAAGGCTCAAAGCTCGTAGCTCATGGCTCATAGCTCGTAGCTTATTTCACATGCTTTAGAATCTCCTCAGCATGCACTTTGCTTCGGGGCTTTAAGAAAATTTTTAGGATTGTTCCGTCTTCACCGATTACAAATGTGGTGCGGAGTACACCCATGAATTCGTGACCGAATAATTTTTTCTTACTCCATGTACCAAATTTATCCATAACCTTATGTTCCGGATCAGGGATCAGTATAAAAGGAAGAGAAAATTTTGAAATGAACTGATTCTTTAGTTCTGATCCATCGGGACTGACGCCAATTACTTCAAATCCTTTTGATTTAAGCAATGGATAGTTATCTCTTAGATTGCAAGCTTCAATCGTGCAGGTGGGACTATCATCTTCAGGATAAAAAAAGATAACCAGTTTCTTTCCTTTAAAATCTTTTAATGAAACAGGCTCACCAAAGGAATCGGTAGCACTGAATGATGGTGCTTTATCGCCTGGTTTGAGTGTGATCATAATACAAAGCTACGATCCGCCTCTGGCGGATTCGAGCTTGGAGTAACCGCTTTAGCTCAAAGCTCGTAGCTCATAGCTCAAGGCCAGAATCATCGTGTAAACAGATATGTGGCCGTCGACACATTCCCCGCTTCATCTTCTGCTGTGATCTTAAGTTCGTGTTGACCGGCAAGGCATTTTTCGTCGAACCGGTAAATGAAGGTTCGGCCTTTATCATTGGTGAAGCGTAACCATTTTCCATCTAGCTCGGCCCGCACATTCTTAAACTTTCCGAGATTGTCTCTAACGGTGAATACAATCCGGCTTGCTTTACTCAGGTTCGAACCATTGGCGAAACCGACGGGAATGATTTGTGGAGATTCTTCATCAATTATCAACTGGTAAGTTCCAAAGTCCCTAAATTTTGCAGACGCCCAGCCATCCTGCCATTCTACTTTTTGAACGTCTTGCCGGCTGCTTCCGATCCATTGCATTACCGTTCGCGTTTTTTCCGATTCCGTTAACGAACGATCGGTCTTTATCCGGATGAGATATGCTTCCTGCAAGGGAATACCCGATGATCCGATACGATGCAAAGCCGAAATAGCTCCATTGGTCCCTGCCGATTGGGAATAGTTTATAAAGACGGAGTCATACAGGCATCTTTCCCCGATATAAAATTCACAATCTTTAGCCTCATATCCATCCAACATTAATGGATAAAATGTTTTCCCCGTACGGTTACCTAAACTCCCTGGAGCTGCTGCGTTCTTTCTATATTGAACTGATGAATGTAATGTTGAGCTATTGCCATAAGCATCTCTAACAATTATCTGTATCGAATGAGGCTGCTCATCACTTAGATCAACTACTCCATTTCCTGTTTCCTTGTAATATATAGAATTGACATAGCCGGGCAATTCGGATAGATGTTGGATATATGGTCCGCCCCAGGACCTGGTCCGGAAATCGATATGTGCATTCAAAAAGCGTGTATCATTATAACTGATGCTATCCATTCGAAAACTAATAACAGTTAGTCCATCCACCTTCAATTCGCTTTCGTAAATCCCGTTGGCTCGGGTTGAGCCTGTATGGGTATCCATAGTTGATAAGCCAAGGCTGATCAATGGAGAATTTACCTGTACAACCGATGGCGTACTTGTATAAGATTTTCCAGGAATCCATTTTACGGGAATCAGTTTTGGAGATTGTTCGTAAACACTTTTGGTTCTATCAAAGATTGCCAATCGCAAGATTTTTGGGCTACTATTATCTGCAAGGGAAAATCCAAACAACAAGGGATTAAGATTAACATCTTCTTTAGTCGAACGGATCTCGAAGTGAAGATGTGGGGCCTGTGATCCCCCGGTATTGCCACTGTAAGCAATAAGTTCACCTCTTTTAACCGGGAATAGGGAAGGCTCAAGATCCAGGAACACCGCCCATGATTCAAGTCGGTATTGTTGTTGTTTAAGCCAGGCTTCAAGTTTTGGATCGAAGTCGTTGAGATGAGCGTATAGTGTAGTGAATCCGTTGGGATGATTGATATAGATCGCCCGGCCGAAACCACCTGGTTCAATTTTTATTCTTGCGATATAGCCCTCGGCTGCTGCATAGACTGGGAGATTTTGTTTTGCGTTGGTCCGGATATCGAGGCCCATGTGGTAATGGTTCGGTCGCAGTTCCCCGAAGTTGCCGCTAAGACTTATTGGGATGCCCAAAGGATTGCGGAAATAACCATTTGGATAAATGTTTGCAGAAAAATTTTGGGAAAATGATTTTTGGCATAAAAATAGAACTATACAGCACAGGTATCGCATCAATGTCCTATTTGGTTAGTAATACTGAATGGGTTCAGGACGCAAATCTAATCGCTAAATAATAAATACCATTCGCTAAATGTATTTACGGTTCTTGTTTGTCGCAATGGACCTTCGCGAATGAGAGAAACTGAAGATTGAAAGACGCCTGCGAGGAGAGAATAGCATTCATTATTCCTATAAAATTCCGTTAAACGGCTCGTAACCGGGAGAGGCAATTGGTAGTCCAATAGGGGCTGTTGTTTACCTGTGGTTGCGAAAAGGAGACTAAGGAGTTGGGAGGAATGAAAGAGGGGCAGGAGCTGTTAAAAATTCGAAAATACCCAGTTTAGGGTATGAATTTTGTCAAATTATGGAACAGCATTTGGCGTATATACATTGTCTTAACAAATATGGTTTAATATTTACAATAGGTGGTTTATGAAACTTAATCAAAACAGGATTCTTCTGATACTGGTGTTGACAATAGGAACACTGGTTGGGGTATTCAGAGGAAACGAGGCGAAGCAAAGGTGGATCTTCAAAATCAAATCCCGGTTTGAGGAGAAAAAGCATCTTGCTGAACGCAAGAAATTTATGCGTGAAGGTCGGGTCGCTTTAGATGATATTGAGATTGCCGCTTTTCACAACAACTAATCGATTATATTTTTCGAGCCAGCAATTCAAGCTCCCCGCTGAAACGGGGAGCTTTTTTTATATATCTTGGGGGATTGCCCAATGCGACTGCTGCTTCTATACCTGCTTTGCCTGGCCATTCCAAACGTTAGTCTGGCTCAGAGTACAATTCCATACCATATTAATGGAGGTGCTTCGCAGGAGAACTGCAATTGTTATACGCTTACCAGGGACGAATTCACTCAATCAGGTTCCGTTTGGAATATCAATAAGATCAATCTCAACAATTCCTTTGACTATAAATTTAATGTCTTCCTCGGTTGCAAGGACACCAACGGCGCCGACGGAATTGTATTTGTGTTACAACCCATCAGTACAAGCGTGGGTACAACAGGGGAAGGGATTGGCTTTGGAGGAATATCACCTTCCATTGGAGTTGCTATTGATACCTGGCAAAATGACAATCACAATGATCCTCCCTTCGATCATCTTTCCATACACAAAAATGGGGATATAAGCCATAGCTCGGTAAACAATCTTGCGGGACCGGTTACTGCTTCAAATATCAATATTGAAGATTGTAACTGGCATCTATTGCGCATTGTTTGGGACGCCCCATCAAAAAGACTTTCCGCCATTATTGATGAAAAAGATAGTGCGTTCACCACTATTGACCTCGTTTCGACTGTCTTTAACAATAACCCGGAAGTGTTTTGGGGTTTTACCGGAGCTACCGGCGGAGCAAGAAACCATCAGCGTTTTTGCACCTCATTAAATCCTGGTATAGCTTCTATTGATGGATTGAATACCTGCTATCCGGTAACGATCCAGTTTGCCGATAGCTCTTTCTCGTTTGGATCAATCGTGAAATGGTATTGGGATTTTGGAGATGGAACAGTTGATAGCGTAAGGATACCGCCACCACATACATTTCCTGCACCAGGTGTTTATAATGTTAACCTGAAGATTCTCGGAAATAATGGTTGCCTGTCGGAAGCTTTCAACAGGCAGGTTACTATAGGATCTGAACCGACAGCTGCTTTCAAACTTTCGCCTCCAGGGGTATGCGAAAATTCACCTGTCCTTTTATTGGATACTTCAACCGTTGCCTTTGGTACCATTAATAATTGGGCATGGACCGTGAACGGACAGCCTTTAAGTGGTCAGGGGAAGGAAATATTGCATCAATTTCCTGCAGGTATCCATAATGTTGGTTTGGTTGTACGAACAAAGGAAGGTTGTATTTCAGACCTGGTAGAAAAATCTATTACCGTTGAACCAAGCCCGAAGATCGAGTTGCAGGTCGAAGATGCCTGTTTCAGGGATACCATCCAGTTTACCGCGGGATTTACTGGCGGCGCTCCAGCAAAGCAATGGTACTGGGATCTTGGGGATGGAAAAAAGGATAGCGGTGCGGTCATTAATTATATTTATCAGAAAGGAGGAGAGTATACGGTCAAACTCTTTGCTCTTGGCAATAATGGCTGCTCTTCCGATTCATTAGAACGGTTAATTCATATCTATTCAACAAATGCCTATGCCGGGCGGGATACTATTGTTGCCGATAACCAGCCACTTCAATTAAATGGTTCCGGAGGTGTCTTATATTCCTGGAGCCCGGCGAATGGTCTCAACAATCCGGGTATTGCTGACCCAATCGCCATCGTAAATCGCGATACCCGATTTATTTTGCATGCTTACACCCCAATGGGATGCGGAACATATGATACCATTAATGTGAAGGTCTACAAAGGCCCCGCGATTTATGTACCAAATGCTTTTACACCCAACGGGGATCACAACAACCAAAGCTTCCGGTTTATACCGGTTGGCATTACCGAGATCCATTATTTTCGGGTCTATAACCGCTATGGTCAGTTGATATTTTCATCTACCAGTTCCCAAAAAGGTTGGGACGGCACTTTGAATGGACAGCCTCAAGCATCTGGGACTTATGTTTGGATGATTAGCGGAAAAGATTTTTTGGGAAAAACACACGTACAAAAAGGAACAGTGACACTTATTAGGTAGTAGGTTAATTATTCGAATAGTTTTTTAGATTGAATGGATTAGAAATAACGGATCCGTTCAGCCAATGGAAACAACCAAACCATGAGACTTATCCTGTATTTCTGCTTTTTTCTTTCGGGAACGGCTGCACTCATTTACCAGGTGATTTGGCAAAGGCTGCTTACTTTTTTTGTTGGCTCTGACACCATTGGGATAAGCCTGATCGTAACAGTGTTCATGCTCGGCCTTGGTATTGGAAGTTATGCCGGAGGAAAGTGGGCTGCGAAAACTTCACATGTACAAAGACTTCGCATTTTTATCGTCGCCGAATTGCTGATTGGGTTGTTTGGATTGTTCAGCAAGTATCTACTTTATGATCTGTTGTACGGAACATTAACGATTGAAAGTGTCCCTTTAATGGGGACGATTATTTGCATTGTTCTTTTCTTACCAACGTTCTTAATGGGAGTTTCGCTTCCTGTTTTAGCTCAAACTGTAATAACGACTTTACCCGAAGCAGGTAAAGAAATTGGGTTTCTTTATGCATTCAATACACTTGGTGCAGCAGTCGGTGCAGCTATATCGGCCTGGCTATTCATTCCCTTGTTTGGAATGGAATCCACGCTTAATCTCGCAGCCTTAATGAATATAATTTGTGCAGGCGGAACTGCATGGGTCTTATTTAAGACAAAGAAAAAGCTAGCCACTTCTGATGAAGAGGTGAAACTTAGTCAGGGATCAAAGAAGGCGTCGAGGATCTGGTGGTTCTTATACGCAAGCTCCGGTTTTGTTGCTATTGCATTAGAAATGCTCTGGTTTCGTTTGTTGGGTGCAACGATCAAATCCATCTCAATTACTTTCCCAACCTTACTGGCGATTTACCTGTTAGGACTCGCGATCGGCACTTTCGTAGGCATAAAATCATTAAGATATATAAGAAATAAAACCCGCGCATATATAGCAGCCCAGTTGGGTATAGTGCTTTATTCAGGTGTAAGCGTTATTTTCTGGCTCTACGCAGTTGAGCATTTTCAATTGCTGGAATTCTTAAATGAATACTATGCTTCATATGAACCCGAGATACCTAATGTTGCAAATAGAATAACCTTCACCAATTATTTATTGGTGCCGGTATTTATCATGGGAATTCCTACGGTGCTGATGGGATTTAGTTTTCCAATCCTTCAATCAATCGTTCAGCAGAAGGCTGGCAACATAGGAAAGTTTGTCGGATACCTTCAGGCTTTGAATATTGTCGGTGCTTCCTTGGGGGCTTTGCTTACAACATTCATTGCGTTTCCTGTAATTGGTTCGGCCGGAGTTTTGTTTTTCCTGGTTGCAATAGGAATGTTGGTTTGGTTGGCCGGATATTATATTCATCGAAAATTAAGTTGGACTCGCCTGGTTGGAATAGTTGGTATTCTCCTGGTGTTATTTTTCTTACCGGCACAAGACTATTTATGGCAAGTTTTACACGGATCTTCCCGATACAAACGAGTTGAGATCGCGGAAGGTTCGGAAGGTATATCTGCCATCAAGTATTCGCCTCGCGACTCCCTTTCGATTGTATTTTCGCATGGATTAGGTCAGGGCGTGTTGCCATATGGCAATGGAGATGTGCATTTGGAGTTAGGAGCGATACCCTTATTTATGCATCCATCTCCAACAGATGTTGCGATCATAGGACTTGGTTCAGGCGGAACTCTATATGGAATTGCGGGTAGAGAAGAAACAAAGAACATTGTTTGCTATGAGATAATGCCCCATCAATATGATCTTTTGGAAAAAGATTATCAATTAACCCATTTCACCGGCACAGCATCGTTAATGAATGATAAACGGGTCAAGTTTATTTTTAAAGATGGAAGACATGGTCTTCAGCACAGCGAGCAATTATTCGATATCATCCAGGCAGATGCATTAAGACCTTCCAGTGCCTTCGCCGGAAATCTTTATTCTGTAGAATATTTTCAATTGCTGAAATCCAAACTGAAAAAAGGAGGCTATGCGGTAACATGGGTACCAACAGAGAGGACGAGAGAAACTTTTCTCCAGGTATTCAAGTATGCAGTTCAATGTGAAACAACCCTGATCGGAAGCAATGAACCCATCGTTTTGGATTCTTCATCAGTTCTAAGAAATGCGGAAAAGAAATTTTCTCAGGATTATTTTGGAAAAGTATCGGTCGATATTGCAGCCGGGCTCAGGAAAGCATTAAAGGCGGTTAGCTATCCGCGTGGCAACGGGAAATGGGAATACAATACAGATCTCTTTCCGAGGGATGAGTATTTTTATGATGCGTTTAAAAAGAGGTTTTCAGGGCAGGGTTTTCAACCTTCTAAAGGTTGAAAACCCTGCCTTACACAAAATTTAAGTAATTAAACTGCCTTCCGAGAATCTTCTTATCATCTGCATTAAGCCAATTTCTCAGAATTGTTGCATACACATCTTTAAAGTCGACCTTATGTTTCAGATCTCCGTCCTGCAAATCTTTCAGATCAGGCAGGGGATTGAGAACACCTTTTTGTTTTAATCCTCCACCGATCAGGAACATATTGTTTGCAGTACCGTGATCAGTTCCTCCACTGGCATTTTGTGCAACTCTTCTTCCGAATTCCGAGAAGGTCATTAATAAAACGTCATCAAAGCGATTATTTGCTTTTAGATCTTTTACAAAAGCATCGATTGCGCCATTCATTTCAGTGAACAATCTTTTTTGTTGACCGTCCTGCGCTACATGCGTGTCGAAACTTCCCAATGAAAGATAATAGACGCGGGTGTTTATATCAGAAAAAATAAGTGAGGCAATTGTTTTAAGACTATTTCCAATTTCGTTAGCAGGATATTGTGCCTTTGTCGGATGCAACTTGCTTTGTTGGAAAATATAGTCAGCGCTGCTCAGCGTTTCTGCCATTGTTTTATACAAATAATCGACCGGCTGTTCTCCCGCCTGATCTTTGTAATTCGCTGCTACATCCTTAAAAAAGTTTCCGCTCGAACTGTTATGAAGTCTTTTGGGATCTTTCATTGCAAGGCCCTTCATCTCTTCTCCTTTCAAAGCCATGCTTAGTACATCATCTATTTCCAGCGCCTGCGTTGGTTTGTCACAACCTGAACATTGCGCATCCAGGTATCTTCCGATCCATCCGGTATGAATATATTCATTGCTATTGCTTGCACTATGCCATATATCCATGCTGCGGAAATGCGAACGATCGGGATTCGGATAACCAACACTGTTCAGAATTCCAAGATTTCCGGAATCAAAAAGGTCTTTGAAAGAGGTTAAAGAAGGATGAAGACCAACTTCATCAGTCAATATAAGTGCCTTATCTTTTGTAATTCCTAATCTCGGTCTTACTTTATAGTAGATATCATTTCTTACGGGTATTATAGTATTCAATCCATCATTCCCACCGCTGAGCTGAAGTATCACCAAAACCTTGTTCCCTGGTGGCACGCGCATGGGTTGCTCAAATGCTTTGAGGAACCTCGGTAGCATCAGGCTTGCTGTTGCCAGAGAACCAAACTGGAGGAATTGTCTTCTTTTGATTACCATGTTATTTTCTATTTTGGATTTGAGTCCCCGATCTAATCGGGGATTAGATTTAGTTAAATACGAAATCTCAAATCTGCAATTAGCATAATTGATATTCTGGGGTGCTCATTATTTGTATTGTCGCTGTTTTAATGAATGTTTCTCTACTGTTCTGATCCGCGTATTTCTTAATCAGATCATCGCCTACATTTTGCGGAACCTGCAACAATCGGGCAGCGATCTCCTTCAATAATTTTTCGCGAGGTATTGACTCAAATTTTTTAGTGTATGCGGCCCAGTCAATATCAACATTGATATATTGACCGCCATTCTTACCCATACCCTTTAGTTTTTGATCCTTCATTCCCATCATTTGATCATCGTCATCCTTGGGTTGCATGCCCAGCTCATCAGTTGAATAAAGTAATTGCGGCAAACGAAGGCGAAGCATCAATGAGGAACTATCGATCCAGTTCTTCCCGCCTGGCCATCCAGCCACATTTGGCGGATAGAATAATAGTTGGCCTAATAAGCGTTGAATTAATAACTGCACTTCCGGATTATCCATTTTCATTGGTAAAACACGCTGTATCCCTACCAATAATTCAACCGGTGATTTTATTCTTGTTCCAATATTCTTTGGATCAAAAAACCATTCGCTGCTGAAGATATCCCTCATCAGTCCGGAAATCTTGTAATTACTTTGATAGAAACGATCCGCTAGCCAGTTGATCCTGGATTCGTCAATTGTATCATTTACAAAGAATCGATATACTTTGGTACAGATAAAACGGGCCGTTTGTTTTTGTTCGAGCAGTATGTTCAGCACATCATCTCCATTGAAGTTGCCGGTTTTTCCAAGCACTGTTTTTCTCTCATCATCATGTTGAAATTGCCGGAACACAAAATCACCTTTGATATTCGCACCCCATCCGGTGAATGCACGTGCAGCTTCTTTAACATCCTGCTCAGTATAATTTCCCCGACCAAGGGTAAAGAGTTCCATTACTTCTCTTGCAAAGTTTTCATTCGGATGTCCTTTCCTGTTTTGATTATTGTTGAGAAAGTTGATCATCGCCGCACTCTTACTCACTTCGGAAAGCAAGTCCCCGAAATTTTCCAGGGCATTCTTGCGGATCACATCCAATAATTTCTGCTGATAGAGAATGTTCAGGTTACGGCTTGCAAAATGACCATGCCAGAAAAAAGCCATTTTTTCCCTGAGCTGCTGTTCTGAATTGACCATTTCAGAAATCCAGGTCAGGTTGAGGTTCTTGATGTCTTCTTTGGATTGTTGCCTGAGTTTTTTTCTTTGTTCTTCGTTCAGTTGCTGCTGTTGCTTGACTATATCATCCACTCCCATCATCAAACCTTTTATAGCGCTATCCGCCACATCTATATATAATGGACTTTTGGAGGATGCTTTGAAAAGCGCGTTCACGTAAGAATTGGTGGAAGCAGAGGTAAGCTGTCCAAACTCTTCATTCATCGGTCCAAAACCCGCTCTCCAAAGAAGATGCTGGTTTTTTTGCTGCTGAGATAAGGGCATGATAATATTATTAAGAAGGTTGGTTAGACTGATAATAGAACGGTAAGTTTAAACTCCAGATTATAATTATTTATTATTAATTATTGATTATTAATTATTGACTATTCCTAGTGTAACTCGCTAACAATTAATAATTAATAATCAATAATTAATAATCAATAATCAGAGTCAGGGTCAATCAATTCTCTCATGGCCAAAATATTTATGCAATATCACGGGTAGAGCTATTCCATTTTCCGTCTGATTATTCTCCAATAAACACGCAAGAATGCGGGGAAGTGCAAGAGAGCTTCCGTTAAGCGAATGGAGAAGTTGATTTTTTCCCGTGCCATCCTTGAAACGGATTTTCATCCGGTTTGTCTGAAAAGTTTCGAAATTACTAACTGAACTCACTTCAAGCCAGCGTTGTTGGGCTGCACTATAAACTTCAAAATCATAAGTGAGTGCCGAAGCAAAGCTCATGTCTCCACCAGACAATGCAAGAATGCGATATGGTAGTTCCAGCGATTGAACAAGCTTTTCAACATGCGCAACCATTTCTTCATGGACCTGGTAACTCTTTTCCGGATGCACCAATTGAACGATCTCTACTTTATCGAATTGATGTAAGCGGTTCAGTCCTCTTACATCCTTGCCATAACTCCCGGCTTCCCTGCGAAAACATGGAGTATAACCAGTAAGTTTTATCGGCAGTTCGGAATCTTTTAATAATTCATCCCGGAAAATATTTGTAAGCGGAACCTCTGAAGTTGGAATGAGATAGTATTGATCTTCATTTACAAAATACATTTGTCCTTCCTTATCTGGTAATTGACCAGTACCGAATGCACTGGCTTCATTCACCATCAATGGTGGTTGGTATTCGGTATATCCTGCGTTTGTATTGAAATCGAGAAAGTACTGAACCAATGCCCGTTGAAGTCTCGCTCCTTTATTAATGTAGAAAGGAAATCCACTTCCGGTTACTTTATTACCAAGGTCAAAATCGATCAGGTTATATTTTTTCGCGAGATCCCAATGGGGAATTGCACCAACCGGAAGATCTGGTTTCTTACCTCCTTCGCGAACGACAACATTATCTTCTGCGGTTTTACCTGGTGGAACTTTGCTTGAGGGGAGATTTGGTAATAAATAAAGAATTGTCTCAATATTCTTCTCGGCTTCAGTTAGCTTATCGGGTCTTTGCTTTGATTTAAGTGAGGCAACTTCCTGCTTCTTTTTCTCGGCTTCTTCTTTTTTTCCTTTCGACATCAATTGCCCGATCTCTTTCGATGCAATATTGATTGCGGCCTGGATCTGTTCTTCTTCCTGTTGATGTTCTTTACGCTTATCATCCCAATGGATCAACTCATCTATCAGTTCAAGCTGATCGAAATTCTTTATAGCCAGTCTTTTTTTTACCTCCTCGGCATTCTGCCTGATATAGTTCATTTGAAGCATGGCGCAAAGATAATTGGATGGTTTGATTGTTTAATGGTTTGATGGTTACGCTGACAAGTTATAAACCCAACCATCAAACCATCGAACAATCAAACCATTTCGGGCTGAGGTTATGTTCGATACACATCAGGATTATGAATCTGCATCAAGCGTTGCGGTTCCGCAATGGGAGTGAATCCAAATTTTGCGTAAAGATCATGCGCGTCTCTCGTTGCTAACATGAAGCGACGCAGTCCTTGCAAGGAAGGATGGTGAAGAATAACTTCCATTAGCCATTTACTTAATCCTTTTCCGCGATACGTTTCATCTATGAATACGTCGGCCAGGTATGCAAATGTGGATTGATCAGTGATCACACGAGCAAAGCCGATTTGTTTATTGCCAATAAGTACAGCGAATGACAGCGATCCATTGATCGATCGCTTAACCGTTTCTATGGGAATATTCTCTGCCCAATAGGAATTGGAGAGGAACTGATGAATATAATTGATATCAAACTCTGTATCGTTTGTGCTTATCCGGAATTCGCCTTTAGTCCAATTCATAGTAATTAATTGGGACACAAAGTTAAATAGGACATGGACGAAAAGTTTGCGGAATTTATCGGCGATTTCCTAATCAACCCGTCATTCCCGCGAAAGCGGGAATCAATCAATTAACCAGTCAACCGTATCTTCGCGCTCATGCAACCCAATGATGACTTACAAACCCGGTGGTGGACTCTTGAAGCGAAACTCGTTGAACGGTTTGGCAAAAAACCCGATCTCGAAACAATTCTTTTCCTGATAGGCGTGCAGGAATTTGGTGTGGTAAAAGAAAAATTCAGCAAGGAGCAAAAACAGGATCTGATGCATATTGCTGTTTGTTCGCTTTTATCTCAGAGTGGTTATTATGAACTGGAGGGAACTGATACGGAAGGATGGCCACATTTCCGACAGTTGAAGGCATTGCCCGTGATGAATATGATCGAACAGGAAAATTTTATAAAAGATCATGTACTGCTCTATTTTAATACACATAAATTCCTTGACTAATTGTTATGAGAATTCTTCTTTTCTTCTTTCTAACTATTCTTATTGTTTCCTGCAATCCTAAGATTGCTGAAGGATTAAGGAAAAATGATCTTCGCCGCGATGTTGAGTTGCAAACCAATAAAGGAAATATCGTGATCCGCCTGTCTGATTCCACTCCGCTGCACCGGAATAATTTCCTGAAGCTGGTCAAGCAACATTATTATGATAGTATTCTTTTTCATCGCGTGATCGCGAGTTTTATGATCCAGGCAGGTGATCCTAATAGTAAGCGCGCAAAACCAGGTGATCGTTTGGGAAATGGTGGTCCGGGTTATACCGTGCCGGCAGAGATTCGTCAAACTTTTTTTCATGAGAAAGGAATGGTTGCGGCGGCGCGATCTGGCGATGAAGTAAATCCACAAAAAGCAAGTAGTGGGAGCCAGTTTTATATTGTGCAGGGAAAAATATATACCGACGCCGGATTGGATTCTGTAGAAACCTATCGGCTTAAAGGAAAAAAAATACCCGAAAACCAACGGGTAGTTTACAAAACAATTGGAGGAACTCCACACCTGGATCAGAATTACACCATATTCGGAAAAGTTGTAAAGGGATTGGATGTGCTGGATAGTATTGCTGGTGTGCAAACCAATAGACAAGGAATTGATCGCCCTTTGCAGGATATTAAGATTATTAAAGCCCGTCTTATTAAGAGATAGGTTGACAGGGTTGACAAGGTTGACAGGTTGACGGGGTTGACAAAGGAAATTCCCTTGTCAACCCTGTCAACTTTATCAACTTGTCAACCTTTTTCGCTAACCTTGCAGCCTAAAATTGGCAAAATGAATTTTCCAGAAAATCTTCGTTATACCAAGGATCATGAATGGATCTCGCTTGAAGGTAATATTGCAACAATCGGGATCACTGATTTTGCACAAAGAGAATTGGGGGATATTGTTTATGTAGAGATCGAGACAATTGGAAAAACATTAGCGGCTGAAGCTGTTTTCGGAACTGTCGAAGCAGTGAAGACAGTATCGGATCTTCTCCTCCCCGTTGCGGGCACACTCAATGAAATGAATCAGGGCCTGGCCAATGCACCTGAATCTGTTAACAATGATCCTTATGGGTCAGGATGGATGGTAAAGATGACAGTCACCAATCCTGCTGATGTAAACAAGCTAATGGATGCTGCTGCTTACAAAGCATTGATAGGAGAGTAAATCCAAATATCAAATTGCGTCGTATATTATTAAGAGTGGTTCCACAGCCACTCTTTTTAGTTATCTTGAATTAGCTTTTTGGGAAAACAAATTGGGCACCACTATTACATACAGTGAAAAGGAGCTTATTGGCCTGCTCAGGCAGCGTGACCAACGGGCGTTCAGCTACCTCTACGATAATTATTCCGGAGCATTATATGGCATTGTGTTGCAGATTCTGGATAATACCGAACTGGCCAATGATGTATTGCAGGAAGTGTTCATCAATATATGGCGAAAGATTGAAACCTATGATCAGGCAAAGGGTAGATTGTATACCTGGATGTTGAATATCGCCCGGAATGCATCTATTGATCAGTTAAGATCAAAGAATTATCAAAATAGCCAGAAAAACCAGTCGTTACCGGAAGACGTAGATGGTTTAGTGGGTTCGTCGATGCAGATGAATGTAGACAGCATTGGTTTGAAGAAAATGCTGGAAAAATTGAAAATGGAACAACGGGTATTGATCGAACTGGCTTATTTTAAGGGATATACCCATGAGGAAATCGCAGAAATGGAGGATATTCCATTAGGTACCGTGAAAACAAGGATCAGGAATGCCCTGATCCAATTAAGAACCCTGTTACAGTGAACCTTAAAGAATACATATTAAGTGGAATCGTAGAATCCTACGTGCTTGGCCTCGCCAGCAAGGAGGATGCTGCCGAATTTGAAAAGATGTGTACTGCAGCATCTCGAAGTACGTCAGGCCAGGGATCAATTTGAAGTCGAATTGGAAAAACACTCCCAGAAAAATTCGGTTGCACCTCCCAGAAATATCCGAAGCAAGATCTTTTCTGAGTTGGAAATTGAATCTGATAAATACCAGGATCAGAATAAATATGTTTCTTCCGATTTAGAAGAAGAGACCGAATCCGAAGCCCCGGCTCCCGTTGTGAGAATGGGTTGGTTAAAATGGCTGGCAGCGGCATCGATTATTCTTATTGTTGGGAAGCACTGCGCTGAATTTCTATTTCTTCAATCGGTATAAGCATTACAGTGCCCAGTACGAGCAGATCCTTGTTGAAAGGACTGAACTGGCAAAGAATGAGCAGGCATTGAGAGCAAGTTTGCAGGAATACCAGAATTCGCTTACTCATATCAGGGATACCAATATGGCTATTGTGAAAATGGCCGGAAGCGCAGTACCAACAAGTCCGGATCCCAATAGCGCCGCTACTGTATATTGGGATACAAAAAGCAAGGATGTATATCTTCTCGTGAATAATATGCCAGCGCCGCCTACCGATCTTCAATACCAATTATGGGCGATCGTGGATGGGACACCGGTAGACGCGGGTGTATTTGATATGAAAGACGGCATAATTAAGATGAAGAACATCCAACGGGCACAGGCATTCGCAATTAGTCTCGAGAAGAAAGGTGGAAGCATTGCGCCGACAGTGATCTACATGTTGGGCCGGGCTTGATTGCAAATTTTCCTACCTTCCCGCGCCAATGATCCGATTCATTAAAAAGCTTTGTAAAAACAACAGGTTCCCCATCCTGTGGACGATTCTCAGCATCGTGCTTTTATGTATCCCCGGGTCCTCAATTCCAGGCTTCGGTCTTTTCGGCATTAAGCATCTTGACAAGCTTGCGCATATCATCCTTTTTGGCGGAATCGTATTCTCTTGGTCGGCTTTCGTTTTTCTGCATGAAGGCTTGAACAATAAAACTCTGATTATTATATGTTTAATAACGATTGGAAGCGTGGTCCTTGGAGTTATCATGGAGTTCATTCAGTTCTACTTTATTCCCAACCGACTTTTCGATACTGGAGATATATGGGCGAATTTTGCTGGCTCAGTATTGGCCCTCGGGCTTGTTATACTTATGAGAAGGAAATTGCTGCCGATTTAGGCATTGAAAATGAGCAGTTTATATAAAAAAGTAAGCCCCTGTAGAAACAGGGGCCGTAACCAAAACTAACTGCTTATGAGAAAATTGACTGCTTTGTGTGAGTCGTAAAAAAGAACTTCAACTACTATAACGCAAAATGGATGCCATTAGTGTGACGCCATTCGTTAAAGAAGGTTTAAAGAGCCAAAAATTCTACGGATAATAGTAGTTGATGCAAAGGAAACGTACAGGTAGGGAATTTAATTTTCGTCGGCGGATTCTTTAGAAGGGATTAACAAATCATAGCCTCTGCTCAAACAACTAGTGCAATTTAGTATGAGATCCTGCGGATATTTGTAGAATTAATTCTATTAGTTCTGCTTCGCCATTTTTTCTGAGTTTTCGGCGAACTGGAGAGCATCAATGAATTCCTGGATGGCTCCATTCATTACTGAATCGAGGTTGTAAACCGTCAGGCCGATCCGGTGATCAGTGACTCTTCCCTGGGGATAATTATAGGTTCGGATCTTGGCGCTTCTATCGCCCGTGCTTACTAGACTTTTTCTTTGCCTTGATATTTCCTCTTCCTGTTTTCTCACCTGTTCTTCATAAAGTTTGGTGCGTAGCATTTGCATAGCTTTTTCACGGTTTCCCAATTGGGTCCGTTCTGTTTGACAGATCACCACTGTCCCAGTTGGAAGATGCGTGAGCATAACCTTGGTTTCAACCTTGTTTACATTCTGACCACCGGCCCCACCGCTTCTCGCTGTTTCCATCTTCACATCGGCATCCCTTACATCCACATCCACTTCTTCAGCTTCGGGCATTACTGCTACCGTTGCAGCCGATGTATGAACACGGCCGCTCGCCTCCGTATCCGGAACGCGTTGAACCCGATGAACACCGCTTTCGAATTTCAGCGTTCCATACACATCATCACCCGTCACTTCAACCTGAACTTCTTTATATCCTCCAACCGTTCCCTCATTTTCACTGAGAATAGCCGTTTTCCAGCCTTTGCTTGCGCAATATCTCAGGTACATATTCAACAAGTTCCCAGCAAATAAGCTTGCTTCGTCACCGCCTGTTCCCGCCCTGATTTCGATAATTGCATTCTTTTCATCCTGGGGATCTTTTGGAATCAGCAGCTTGCGAATCTCAGCTTCGAGTGTTTCTTTTCGATCTTCCAGTGCGGGCAGCTCTTCCTTTGCGAG
Organism: uncultured Chitinophagaceae bacterium; assembly: GCA_963728145.1. Lineage (GTDB taxonomy): Bacteria > Bacteroidota > Bacteroidia > Chitinophagales > Chitinophagaceae > CAVSJA01. Next base: position 252,436 of record CAVSJA010000006.1, read on the forward strand.
TTCTCTTAATTCATCATCATCTCCATTAAGCGCTTCACGATAAACTTCAAGATCCTTCAATACCCGACTGTATTCAATGTGACGCTGAACGATCTTTTCGAGACTTCGGTATTCCTTGCTGAGGCTGCTGAACTTCTTATTGTCATTCACAACTTCAGGATTGGTGAGCGCGACTCCAATATCTTCAAAACGGGCCTTTATCGCTTCTAATTTGTCCAGCATGTTTACCGTATTTTTATGGCTCTGCGGATATTTTTTGAGTTCGCAAAGTTAATCGTTTCAACCTTTTCATGCATTATCAAAAATTCAGGGCAGATCAACTGTTTACCGGTCAAAAACTTTTGGGGCCGGAGCAGGTTTTAATTACCAGCGAGGAGGGCAGGGTAGAAGAGATTCTTCCCGCGTCCGAAGCCGGAGATGATATTCAATTCTATCCTGGAATTCTTTCGCCGGGATTCATTAATTGCCACTGTCATCTTGAATTGAGTCATTTAAAGAATGTTGTACCTCCACATACCGGTTTAATTGATTTCTTATGTGATGTGGTAACCAAAAGAGGATTTCCCCCTGAAGTCATCCAGGATGCGATTGCCAGGGCCGAGAGGGAAATGTATGATAAAGGTATTGTGGCCGTTGGAGACATTTCAAATACAAGCGATACTGTTTCTGTAAAAGCAAAAAGTAAGATCCGTTGGCACAATTTCATTGAGGTGCTTGGATTCACTGATGAAAAGGCATTGGAAAATATTGAAGCATATAACAATGTGTTGAAAGTTTATCACGATCAATTGCCAGTAAAGAATTCCGTGCTCACTCCACATGCACCATATAGTATAAGCTCAAAAACTTTTGACCTGATCAATGAAGCAACTGAGGAAAAAGTAATATCAATACATAACCAGGAATGTCCGGCTGAAGATGAATTGTATCAAACAGGAGCCGGGGATTTCCTACGATTATTTAAAGTGTTTGGAATAAACGCATCTCCTTTTCAGGTTTCAGGTAAGAGTAGTTTGCAAACTTATCTTCCGAAGTTTAACCGTAATCAAACCATTCTACTCATACACAATACATGCATACCTGAGGAAGACATATTATTTGCTAAACAATACGCCAGGGATAATTCGATCAATCTTTTCTTTTGCCTCTGCGTTAGAGCCAATCTTTATATTGAAAATCGTCGACCTCCCGTTGATCTTTTTTTGAAACACGATTGCCCGCTTGTGTTGGGTACAGATAGTTACAGCAGTAATTGGGAACTAAGTATCGCAAAGGAAATAGAAGCGGTGTCAAATATGACATGCTTTGATGATCTATCACTTGAAGAAAAGACTATTGCAGTATACAAGATGGCCACAATTAATGGAGCGAAGGCTTTAAGAATGGATGATGAGTTCGGAAGTTTTGAAAAGGGTAAGAAGCCGGGGATAGTGAATGTCTTCTCGCCGGGAAATGCAAAACGAATCTTATGATTTGATCTGCGCCCTCTGCGCCCGTCCGAACGGTTCATCCGGGCGGGCTTCTTTGCGTTCTCCTGCGCTTACACCCTCAAGCTCGTCATCCCCGCGTTGCAATCTCAGAGACTTCTGAAATGAGATAACCAAGCGGGGACCCCCTGCCAACTAATTTCCTTAAGCCAAATGGTTCTGACAAGTTTATAGGGGGTTCCCGCTTGGTTGCCTTTTATCGTGAGTTTCCTTAAATCATACCGCGGGAATGACGAGCGTTAGGGTGTAATCGCTGAGAACTCAGAGAAGTCATCCAAGTACTTCCTGCAAAACAGGCAGCGTTTTCAATGTCCCGAAGTCCTGTACATGCAATGCAAAAAAATCCTGGTAAGCATTTAAAAGAATTCTTCTTGAATCCTTGTTCAACTTTATTTCATCCAGATTGGAAGGGTGATGGGCCTTTAATAATTGTGAAGTATAAAAACTAAAAGGCTCTTCGAGGAAATGCAGATGAGTCGGCCTTTCAGAAACAAACTCTCCTTCCTGCATATCAAGAATATTGTTTTGTTTCGAATAAGTATCGCTGATCCGCAAGCCTGAAAATAATGTGAGATGAATGGAGAAGTATAAAGGATAATTGGCAACAATTGAAGGCCCGGCTTCATCGAGAAAAAGGAAAGCATCTTCCGTAAAATGAAAAAGATCCGGATTAGCTTCTGGTTGCTTCAATGTTTTCTGTAAAACTTCTACCATAAAAAGTGCGACTGAATTTTTTACCACATCAAAAAACAGGTGCTGGTAAAGAATAGCCCATCTGAATTCTTTTATTCTTTGAAGATTCTTCAAGTCATTATGGTAAACTATGAGATCAAGGATCGCTGCGTGTTGAAACAAGTTTGCTTTACCTGGACCCTTTTTAGTAGAAGCCCTTACGCCATTTACCAAATAGGATTGTACACCAAACAATTCAGTGAATAGCGTAACGATCAGGCTTGTTTCGCCATACTTGACCGTTCGCAATACAATCCCTTTTGTTTTATGCGTGATCATTTTTTAACGAAGATGATCTTTGTAACCAGTCTTTCCACTTTTGCATCGTCACTTATGAAGACAAGGTAAACACCAGTTGAAATTGTTTGTCCCTTGTAGTTTTTTCCATTCCATACGGCCTGTCCGCCCGAAGCGCGGGTTTGAAAGACAAGTCGCCCATCCATTTCCGTGATCTTAACTATTGAGTTATTGGCAACACCACGGATTGCGATTGTTCCGGCATAGCCGGGGGGAACAGGATTTGGGAACACCAATACATTTGTGTTGACGGGTGTGCCTTCGGTTGCTGTACTGCGATAGGAAACAATTCCTTCAGCAGTTGCGATGAAAACCTCACCGGTAATTCCATCAATTCCTATCTTCCTGATATCATTCGATGGAAGCGGACTGTCGTCGGCTGTAAATCGAAATAAAGTTTTTTCTGCATCGGAACTGATCAGCCAGATCCCATTCCTGGTTCCAACCCATTTCCGATCTGCGCCATCAACAGCAATAGCCTGCACTTCTTCATCCCGAAAAAGATATCCCGGAAAATTATCCTGTTGCACAACCGGCAGAATTGCTTCACAACCTGAAGCGGTGAAAACTTCGCCGGGACATTGAATAATTCCAATTCCCTTTGCAGTGCCTACCCAAATGAATCCATTCTTATCTTTAACGATACTCAATACTGTATTATCTGGAAGGTTTCCATTCCCTGCACCTGCGCGATACCATTTCCACTGATCATCTCCCGGATTGTCTATCGACTGACCATGATTGAAAACAATCAATCCCTGTCCTTTTGGAGCGATGATCCATTTTTGATTGAAATCATCAATCACAATATCAGCTGCTGCACTTTCAACCAATGGAAAAGGTATACTAAACGATCGCCAGCTACCATCCGCTTTTCTAACATGAAGATTTTGCGAAGCGCCATAATTCGAGATCCATAGATTAGTCTCTGTATCGAAGGCCAATCCGCTTACCCGGTAAGCTCCGGGCACAGTTTGCATAACTTGTAGCGGAGAATTCTGCTTGTAAACAATCAGCTCATTATTTTCTTTGAGATTTATTAAACCTCCTCCGTAGGAACCGGCCCATAATGAATTGTCCCGCGGATCAATTGCAACGGAAATAATATCAGGCAAGGAATCAAAACCGTTTTTAGTATTGGCATTGAAATTGGTCCAGCTATCCGAATTGAATTTGTAAATGCCTGACCTATTCTGCTTCGGTTCCCAGTTGTTCGTTACCGAACCAGCGGCAACCCAGACTCTGTTATTGGATGAAACGATTTGTCCATCCGCTGTAGATGCAGGTGAATTCGGAATAAAGCTGGTAAAAATATTTCCTTCAAGTCTCGAAAGTCCACGCAAGCTATCTGCAATCCAAAAACTATTTCCCTCCGCGATTGCATTTTTAGGCAATATGGTAAAACCGGGGCTTTGAATAATTCTGTCATTACTTCCATCGGGGTTTAGAACAACTACTCTTCCCTGAGTGGATAATGATTGAGACAACAGGATTTTTCCACCAGAACTATTCAGGTTATTAATCTTCCAACCATCCGCATAGAAAAAACTCCAGGCGCCAGTGCTTGAAGAATAAAGTGAATCGTTTTTTAAAACAATCAACCTGTTTCCGATAGCATCTATATCTTTTATTGCACCACTTGGCAATCCATTTGTTCCACTAACCAATTGCCAGGTTCTGAAATCTGAAAGATTTGATCCGGTAAGCGGCGCGGCTTTCAAACCCTCATCAGTAGCCGCATAAAAGAAATTATTGAAACTAACCAGTGAGTTTACTTTTATGTTCTCCCCATTTGCTCCGAGAACATAGGTATCCTTGGCTTGATTTTTTATTAGATCCAGCACGATGATACCAAGCCCGCTGGATAGATAAGCGTTGTCCTGAAGAATATAGATGTCGAATATTGTTTTATCCTTATTACCAGGGAAATTCTTAATGTCGCTGATATTTGAAATTGTTCCGTTCCGGATCACATCGATATTACTATTGCGATATGCGACAATAGCCGTTCCGGTGATGGAATCTATTCCTGCCGCAGTTATACCAGTTTCAGTAAGTCCGTTTACCTTGCTTCTGCGTTCGATGGTTTGATCATCCTTATCGATAGAAAAAAGACTGAAAGAAGTTGTTGTCCAGATCTTACCTGCGCTGTTGAATACATCCGTTGCCTGCGAATAAGGTAAATGATCCCTCCAGTTTCCGATAGGAGGAATTTGCGCGTGTGCGGTATTTGCCAGGAAGAGAAGGAAGATAGTGAATCGCATCGGCCAAAGTTAGGTTGTTCCCGCTTTCGCGGGAATGACGAGGTTGATAGGGTTGACAAGGTTGACAAGGTTGATAAGGTTGACAGGTTGACAGGGTTGACAGGTTTATAGGTGCAAGCAAGAGTTGGAAAACTCGGTAGGTTTTCTTAACTTGTCAACTCTGTCAACCCTGTCAACCTTGTCAACCTTGTCAACTTTGTCAACCTGTCAACTCCTACCTTTGCCCACAACCTTTAGAAAAAAACTATGTGGGGAAAATTGGGAAGTTTTGTTTTGCGTTATCGCTTCGTTCTGCTTGGAGTTTTGTTGGCAGTTACCATATTCATGGGCTACCATGCTTCTAAACTTGAAATGAGCTATGAGTTTACCCGTGCGATACCTACTGATAATCCGAAGTACCAGATTTACCAGCAGTTCCGCCAGAAGTTTGGAGAAGATGGAAATTTATTGGTTATTGGAATACAAACACCCGATCTTTTTAAAGTTGATTTCTTTAATGACTATTCGAAACTTATCGATAGTTTAAAAAGCATTCCGGAAGTTGCTGATGTATTAAGCATTCCAGGTGTAAGCAATCTCGTAAAAGACAGTGCTGCAGAGAAATTAAACGCCGTTCCAATTTTTCCCAAAGGCCAGCTTACTCAGGCAACGATTGATTCTTCAAGGAATGTTCTCTTCAACCTTCCATTTTATTCTGGCATATTATACAATCGGGATTCGAATGCCTACCTGATCGGCGTTCGAATACAAAAGGAGGTGATGAATATTGCCAGAAGAAATGATGTGGTAGCGGCAATAGTAAAGACAGGAGATGATTTCGGTGAAAAGAAAGGAATTGAAATGCATTACAGTGGACTTCCGCTGGTACGCACAAATATGGCCACAAGAATTGCAGCAGAAATGCGATGGTTTCTATTGGGCTCAATTTTATTGTCGGCTGTTATCCTTTTAATTTTCTTCAGAAGTTTTAGTACGATGGTACTTTCATTAGGAGTGGTGATTATTGGAGTAATATTCAGTGCCGGCCTCTTGCATTTAATAGGGTACAAGATCACTTTGTTAACTGCACTCATTCCTCCATTGGTTGTCGTGATTGGTATTCCCAATTGCATCTATTTTCTCAATAAATACCATACATCTTACAACGAAACTGGAAAGAAGGAAGAAGCATTGATTGATATGGTGAGTAAAATGGGAATTGTAACCCTGTTCTGCAATATCGCTGCTGCAATTGGTTTCGCGGTATTTGCACTCACCAGAAGTGCAATATTGAAAGAATTCGGAGTGGTTGCAGGGATCAGCATCATGGCGCTTTTCTTTATTTCATTAATTGCTATTCCGGGAGTGTTGAGTCTTCTTCCGGCACCAAAACAAAAACATACGCGATATCTCGAGAATAAATGGTTACAAAGTATATTGGTTGGATTGGAGCGTTGGTCCCTTCATCACCAGAAAATAATTTATTTCGTTACTATCTTATTGGTAGGACTCGCAATTGCAGGAATGTTCAGGTTACGTTCTGAAGGATTTATTGTGGATGATCTTCCTAAGACTGATAAGGTGTACAAGGATCTTATGTTCGTTGAACGGAATTTCAAAGGAGTGATGCCACTGGAGATCATTATAGATACAAAACAAAGGAATGGACTAAGAAGAAATATGTTGCAAACCTTTGAACGTATAGATTCTCTTTCCAAATACATTGCACAACAACCGCAGATGGCCCGGCCCCTGTCAATTGTGGAAGGAATGAAATTCGCAAGGCAAGCATATTATGATGGGGATAGTTCAAATTACGGATTGCCTAATTCATTCGATCTCGCCTTTCTTTCGCAATACCTGGGAAGTAATGAAGGAGATAGTTCGCAAAATACAATTTCAAGGATCATCCGCTCCTTCATGGATACGAGCCGTCAACAGGCACGTATAAGCGTGAATATGGCTGATATTGGGAGTAAAGAATTGCCGGTTGTTTTAGAAGGGATAAAAAAAAGAAGCAATCAGTTATTCGATACGGCCAGGTACCATGTTGAATTTACCGGTACCAGTGTTACTTTCCTCGAGGGAAGTGCATTCATTATTAATGGTCTCAAGGAAAGTATCATTTGGGCCTTTGCGTTGATCGCACTCTGCATGTTGTATCTGTTCAAATCCTTTCGCATACTTCTTTGTTCACTTATTCCAAACATAATTCCATTGATTCTTACCGCAGGTGTGATGGGTTGGGCAGGGGTTCGTATAAAACCTTCCACAGTTTTAGTTTTCTCGGTTGCGCTCGGGATAGCCATTGATATTACGATCCGGTTCCTTGTCAACTACAAACAGGAATTGCAATACAGTAAAAAATCACCATCAGAGATTGTTATCGATACTATACACAAAACAGGGATAAGTATAATTTATACCTCTTTGGTTCTCATAGCAGGTTTTGTTATTTTTTGCTTTAGCGGATTCGGCGGTACAAAAGCCCTGGGTTGGCTGACTTCATTCACCCTGGTGTTGGCAACGCTTACCAATCTAATCTTCTTACCTGCTTTACTGTTGAGTACCAATCGGGATAAAAAGTAACTAAGTGTTTTTTTGTATCTGTAGAAGCAGCAATGACAGAGAAAAATTGTCTTGATAGTTGAGTTTTTTTTAAGTAGCAGGCTTATCTTGCCTGCCCTGGATTATTTGTAATTAAAAACCTAGATGCACATGAGAAAACTAACAGCACTGCTGTTGGCAGTTGTATGCTCCATCTCACAACTGTCAGCGCAGACCCGTATCGTTTCCGGGAAAGTCACGGATGCGGCCGGTTCCCCCCTTCCAAACGTATCTGTAATGATTAAGGGCACTTCTACAGGTACTACTACAAAATCAGATGGTACATTTTCACTTTCAGTTCCCACATCAGCAAGAGCGCTGGTTTTTTCTTCCATTGGTATGGCTGACCAGGAAGTAAACCTCGCGAACAAAACCGAGGTCAATGTAGCCCTTACTTCAGCCGAAAAGGATTTGCAGGAAGTTGTGGTGGTAGGGTATGGTACACAGAAAAGGAAAGAAGTTACCGGAAGTATCGTAACAGTAAAAGGGCAGGAAGTTGCCAATAAGCCAGTTCAAAGTTTTGAGCAGGCATTAGGTGGACGTGCTGCCGGAGTTCAGGTCACTATTCCTAGCGGTGTATTGAATGCTCCGCCGGTAATAAGGGTTCGCGGAACAAATTCTATTTCACTTAGCTCTTATCCGTTGGTCGTTATTGACGGTATACCTTCATTCACAGGAGATGTCAGCGGAACAAGTGCAGCGGGAAACATCTTGGCTTCCATCAATCCGAATGATATCGAAAGCATCGATATCGCTAAAGATGCCGCAGCTTCTGCGATCTATGGTAGCCGTGCTGCAAATGGTGTCTTATTCATCACAACCAAAAAAGGTAAGCAGGGAAAATCAAAAGTGACAATAGATAGCTGGGTTGGATTTTCAAAAGTTCAAAGACTGCCGGTTCTCCTCGACGCCTTTCAATACACCGATCATAAAAACGATGCGTTGACAAATGCAGGAACATTTAATCCAACAACAAACGCATTCGCCCTTACCAATGGCCCGGATGGAAAACCCATCAACACCAATTGGTATGACTATGTTTATCAGGATGGCTTTCAACACAGCAATACCGTAAGTGTATCTGGCGCAAATGATGCTACCAGTTATTATTTCTCCGCAGGTTACTCTGATCAGGAAGGAATAATTCAAAGAAATGAATTCAAGCGTATATCTGTGTTGATGAATATTGATCATCGTGCTAATAAGTGGTTAAGCCTTGGTGGTAAGATCCAGTATGCAAATGAACAGAACCTTGCAGCTGTAAGCTCAGGTTCTCTCGGTGATGCATTTGCAACTGCGGGACTCGGAAGGGTACCGTTGGTAACATCTCCCAACGTTTCTCCATACAACAATGACGGTTCTTACAATTTTAGTGGTGCGTTAATCGGAGTAATGGGAAATAAACAAACCCAGGTTGGTTTCAATAATCCCGCTATTCAATTGGATAAAAACAGGAACAATAACGAGAACAATCATATTCTCGCAAATGCATTCATTCAGATCAAACCATTCAGTTTCCTAACCTTTAGGTCTGTATATGGAATTGATTATTTATATTCTGATAATGAAGTTTATTTCAGCCCGATCTCTGGTGAAGGATTTCCTAATGCATCAGCATCGAGCACTTATGGAAAAAATAAAAGATGGGTTTGGACCAATACGCTTCAGTTTGACAAAACATTCAAAGATGTTCATAACGTAAGCTTGTTAGGTGGTATTGAGCAACAGCGGTCCGATTTCGTTGGATTTGGTTTGAACAGAACCATAGTATCAGACCCTGCATTCATCAATATCCAGGGCGGTTGGGCCACACCTAACACGTCTGGTCTTGGAATCGGTGAAAACTATCTCTATTCTGAGTTTGGTCGTCTGCAATATAATTTCGATCGTAAATACTTCATGACTGCGAATGTCCGCCGCGATGGCGCATCACAGTTAGGCGCAACCGGAAAGTATGGTACATTCTATGGATTTTCCGCAGGATGGGAAATTGCACAGGAGAAGTTTTGGACCAATTGGGGTCTGGACAAAACCTTCAGCAGCTTTAAGATCAGAGCAAGCCATGGTAAAGTGGGTAATATTTCCGGTATCGGAAACTTCGCTTCACTTTCTACCTTTAACTCTGGTCTTTATAATGGAGCAGGTACTGTTGTATTCGCCCAGGCAGGTAATGATCAGTTGAGCTGGGAGACTAGCTTAAAGACAGACATAGGAATTGGTTTCGGATTATTTAATGAGAGATTGACCGGTGAGCTGGCCTTTTATAAGAATAATATCAATGACCTGATCCTTTTCGTGCCACAACCACCTTCTGCAGGTTTGCCATCGACAATTCCTCAAAACATCGGTACGATGTATAATAAAGGAATTGAGTTCATGTTCAATCTACAGGCGGTTAAGAGCAGGGATTTCAGCTGGAACACCAGCTTCAACATCACCTATAACGAGAACAAGGTTACATCACTTGCACTTGGTGTTGACCAGATCATTTCAGCAACTGGTGGTTTGGAGAATCCGAGCATAACCAAACCAGGGATGCCAATCGGGATGATCTTTGTTACCAAAACAAACGGAGTTGATCCCTCAACAGGTCGTCGCATTTTCGTGAACAAGAATGGTCAGAATGTTTACTTCCAACATATTGCTCCTGCAGGACAGCAGAGGTTCATGTTTGCAGATGGTACAACAGCTCCGACTGTAAGTTCAGCTGATGCGGTCCCTTACAGAAACACCAATCCGAAATATGTTGGTGGTTGGGACAATACACTTCGCTATAAGAATTTTGAGTTAAATGCTTTGTTCACATTCCAGGCTGGATTCTATATTTATTATGGAACCAATGCAGGTTTGAGAGATCAGCGTTTCTGGAACAACTCAATTGATATTTTGAGAAAATGGAAGAAGGCCGGTGATGTTACCGATATTCCGAAGGTTTATTTCGGAGATAACGTTTCTAACGGTTCATCATTCCCGCTTGATATCAACGTATTCAAGGGTGATTTCATAAAGCTTCGTTCATTAACGCTTTCTTACAACGTTCCGAAGAATCTGCTCGACAAGGCCAAGATCACCAATGCAAGATTCTATGTAGCCGGAAGCAACCTTGCAATGTTCACAGATTATCCTGGTCCTGATCCTGAAGTTTCTTCCAATGGTAATGGAACAACCAATCAGGGTATCGACCGGAACACTGTTGCAAATGCACGTGTAATAACTATCGGGTTGAACCTTGGTTTTTAATTCATGAACATTATAACTTATCATACGATGAAACAAATCTTAAAATATGTAGTGCTGGCAGCGATAGTGGTGCAGGGAACTTCATGCTATAAAAGCCAGTTGCATCCTGTACCGACTACCAGCATTTCCGACCTTTCTGCCTTTGATACGAAGGATAGGATCGAAGGCCAGGTAAGAGGCATGTACGCGACCATTAAAAATGCCGGAATGTATGGTGGCCGCTACCAGATCTTTAATGATATCCGTGGCGGCGATTTTCAAAACATGACAACCAATGTGGTTACCGGTTTTGATATCTGGAACTATACACCGAGCAATAGTTCCACCAATAGTGTAGAGAACCATTGGGCAAGAGCTTACCTGGCAATTAACCAGGCTAACCTCTTCATGGAAGGGATGGATGCTAAAGGAACTTCTGTAGTAGGGGATGCTCTTTCTAAAAACCTGGTTGCAGAAGCTAGGTTTATCCGCGCACTTTGCTATTATTCGCTCCTGCAGTTCTATGCAAGACCCTTCTATGATGGCAATGGTAGTAAACCGGGTGTACCTCTCCGTTTAAAAGGTAACAAAGGCTCCGACAATTATGCAATGGCCAGAAATACGGTTGCTGAAGTTTATGCGCAGATCCTCGACGATCTGAACTTTGCTGAAACCAATCTGCCTTTGACAAATGGTACGGCAATCCTGAATACAACACGTGCGCACAGAAATTCTGCAATTGCGTTCAAGACGAGAGTTAACCTGAGCATGCAGAAATATACAGACGTGATCACTGAGGCAAATAAGATTGTATCAGCTACAGCGCCTTTCACTGCAACTACCGGAGTGGCACACGCGCTTCAGGCAGATATTACCAATGTCTTCAAGACTCCATATACAACTACGGAGTCCATTTTATCGATGCCATTCACACCAAATGAAACTCCTGGAACTCAAAACCAACTGGGCTATTACTTTGGATATTCTCCATTACAATGGCGGTAACGGTGAATACGCTTTAACCGCTGCGGGCATTATTGCTGATTCATCATGGAAGTCGGACAAACGCAGAACCTTCGTTGTATTAAATGCTGCTAATGGAAGACATTACATTGGTGGAAAGTATCCTGGGGCAAGCCCATTCCTGGATTTTGCTCCGGTAATTCGTTACGCTGAAGTGTTGCTCAACCTTGCTGAAGCAAGAACACGTTCAACAAACTCAGTGGATCCCCAGGCTGTAGCAATTTTAAATGCTATTCGTGGTCGTTCAGATCCTACTACAGTATTTACAGTTGGAAGTTTTGCTAACGCACAGGCACTGATCGATGCGATCCTCAAGGAAAGAAGGATTGAATTGATCGGTGAAGGATTTGCAGGTGCTGACCTTACTCGTCTTGGTTTGCCTTTACCTGCTAAACCAGGTGTTCCGAACCCAATCCCGGCTACTGGTCAACAATATATTTGGCCAATTCCTGCAACGGAATTGCTGTTGAATACTGAGATGATTGATAATTAATACCTAAAAAAATAAAGTGACCCCTGAAGTTATTTTTAACTTCAGGGGTTCTTATTTTTAAGACATATGAAGAAAGGGACCCTGATTTCCTTTTTTATAATTGCTTTTTCATTTGGGTCATTTGCCCAAAGCAGAACGCCTGGTGACAACAGGACCAAACGCTTTTTGGGCGGACATGAGCGGAAGACCCTTGTACCTCCAGGAAAATTATGTTGCTGAAGGAAGCCCGTATTTCCTCGATAAGTATTACTTCGCCGAGGTAACAATGGTTAATGGAAAAGTCTATAAGGATATTCAGGTAAAAGTAAATATCCTCGATAATCAGGTGCTTTACCTGACAGATGATGATAAGGAAATGGTAAGTACTTCCGCTATAAAGAGAATAACGCTTTCGACAATATTTCTACCGAAGATGGATTTCAAAACCTTGTTCTGGAAAGTTTCAATGGCGGATTGAATATGGAAAAGACGCCGGTATACCAGGTTCTTGATTCAGGCAAATACAGTTTATTGAAGAAAATTGCAGTTACCTATATAGATAGTAAGGGATATGGGCAAAGTCTGGTTACCCGCAGTTTCGAACACAGTGAAACCTTGTTTTACCGATTGCCTGATGGAAGCATCGTTAAGATGGGAAAAGGAAGAGAGGCTGTTCTCGAAATTTGTGGTTCTAAAAGAAAACAGGTTGAAGCCTTTATTGATAAAAACAACCTTAAATGCCGAACTGCTAAAGATTTTCAAAGGGTTTTCAGCTATTTTAATTCTATTCTTTAGATATCTTGCTGAAATTTTTAATAACATCTATTAGCCATTGGCATTATTTGAAGTTTCGTTAAAGCAACTCTTTAGTCCAATAAGCCGTAAAAAAATCTGACTATAAGAATTCAACGCATTCATAATAACCTTTATACACTAACTTTCCATTCCAATATCCTACAAGTTCAATAGGCCTAACTGTGCGAATTGGTAAGCAGCTAAACCCATAAATTAGCTGTCTGTTTTTGGTTCGCTACCCATTTACCCCTATTGTAAACCGCGTTTCTTTAACTGTATTAAAAACAAAAACATCTGCTCATGAGAAAACGTCTCTTACTCATTGTAGGTGCGCTCATTATATCCTGGCAGCTAGCCGCGCAGGATAAGACCTTATCCGGTAAAGTATCGGATGCGAATGGCGCTCCAATTCCAAATGCTTCTGTACTGGTTAAGGGATCTACAGTAGGTACAGCAACTAAATCGGATGGTACCTATTCAATCACTGTACCGTCAAGCGCAAAGATCCTTGTATTTTCAGCCGTAGGTGTTGCATCGATTGAAGTTCCAATTGGAACTGAGCTAACCATTGATGTCACCTTAAGAGCTGATGACAGAAGTTTAACTGAAGTAGTTGTTGTAGGTTACCAGGCAAGGCGCAAACGCGATGAAGCCGGTGCGATCTCTTCTGTAAGGGGAAAAGAGATTGAAAATATTCCGAGCCCTTCAGTAGATAAAGCATTGCAGGGTCGGGCAGCTGGTGTATTGGTACAATCAAATAACGGTATACCCGGGGGTGCCGTCAACGTTAGGATCAGGGGTATCGGATCATTTAACGCAGGTACGCAACCATTGTATGTTGTTGACGGTGTACAAATGAATACCCGAAGCGATGCCGCCTTCACTCAATCAAATCCATTGGCATTTTTGAATCCGAATGATATTGAGTCCATAGACGTATTGAAAGATGCTGCTACTGCGGCAATCTATGGTGCCCAGGCTTCAAATGGTGTTGTGATCATCACAACAAAGAAAGGAAAGGCGGGCAAGACAAGATTTACTTTCAATGCATATTGGGGACAGGCAAGCGCATTGCAAAAACTGGATGTTACCAACTCCCAGGAATTTGCACAATTGCGTTATGAAGCTTTGCAGAATGCTAATCCACAGGTTAGCCCGCTTGCGGTCAAGCAAGCGTTATTGAATGAATTGCGTGTTCCAATTGGCGGCATCACTACTGAGAAAGCTGCTGACTCCGCAATTGCAGCACTCGTGACATATGACTGGCAGGATGCTGCTTTCAGAAATGGTGCAATCCAGAATTACGAAATGGCAGCATCGGGTGGTAATGACAGATCAACTTTCCGTGTGTCGGCTTCATATAGTTTCCAGGAAGCAGTCGTTACAAAAGCGGATTTCGGAAGAGGAACTATAAAATTCGACTTGCAGAACAAGGCTAATGACAAGCTTACCATCAACACGTCAATCAACTTAAGTTCATTCAATCAGGATCTTCCATTTGCTGTTGAAGGTAGCTTCCTCGGGAGCCCTGCATTTGCTTCCACGGCAATCCTTCCAACAAATCCAATTTATAATCCTGATGGATCTTATGCCGGGGTTCCTCCGCAGAACCTGGCTGGGGTACTGAATCAAAATATCATAGCAGTTGCTGATTTTAATACAGGATATCAAAAGACCAACCAGGTAGTTGGCAATATCAGCTTCGATTATAAATTTGCTTCCTGGCTTACATTCCGTTCTTTCTATGGTTTGGACTACAGGATAGTTCAAGGTAAACTATACCGCGATCCCCGTACACCAGATGCGTTTGTGCGTAAGGGTTTGGGCCAGGTTCAAAGTAACTGGAATACAAACTTCCTGACAACGCAAACGCTCAACTTCGTTCGCAATATCAACGACCGTCATCGCATTGATGGTTTGCTTGGTTTTGAATACAGAAATGAAAACAACCAATCGATCACAGCTTCCGGGGATGGTTTTCCAACCTTCCAGTTCACTACTTTAAATACAGCGGCAAATCCGCTGACTGTCGGTGAATTTGAGACAGGGTACAAGAGAATGGGTGTATTCGGAAGCGTGAACTATAACTTTGACAGTCGATTTATATTAAGTGGTATCATTCGTTATGACGGATCATCCCGTTTCGGAGAAGACAATAAATTTGGAACCTTCCCTTCAATCAAAGCTGCATGGAATATCGATAATGAACAATTCATGCAAAGGCAAAGCTGGATCTCTACCTTGAGAATTCGCGCATCATGGGGACAAACGGGTAATGACCAGATCGGAAACTTTGATGCGTTGGGTCTTTATGGTGGTGGACCTGTATATGGTGGAAGCGCCGGTATTACTTTTACCCAATTGGCCAATCCAAACTTAAAGTGGGAGCGCAACGAAACAATCAACTTCGGAGTTGATTTCGGATTCTTTGCCGGGAACAGATTGAACGGTTCAATTGAATTATATCAAAAAACAACTAAGGACCTTCTGCTTACCCAACCTGTTCAGTGGACCACCGGATTTGGCGGTATCGCATTGAACACTGGTGAAATGGAAAACAGGGGTATAGAGTTGACCCTTGGCGGGACAATTCTTAAGTCATCTGCTGCAGGTGGATTTAGCTGGAATTCCAATTTTGTATTCACTTACAACAAGAATAAAATCAAATCACTTTATGGTGGTTTGCAGGAACTTCCTGGAGATCCAACCACGCGGGTTGGCAGGACATTCCAATCTGTATTCGTTCAGCAATACGCAGGTGTGAATCCAGCAACAGGCCGCCCGATGTGGTACGATACTTTGGGAAATATTACTTACCAGGTTCAGGCACGCGACCGCGTTTATATCGGCGATCAACAACCTGAATTTTGGGGTGGTTGGTCAAACACCTTTGCCTACAAAGGATTCACTTTGGATATCTTCTTCCAGTATGAATATGGTCGTATGGCAACTGATGGCCAGATATCTTTCATCTCAGAAAATATCGCCCGCCTGAATATGATACAGGACGTTTATGAACAGCGTTGGACCAAGCCGGGACAGGTTACATCTTTTGCAAGGCAACACTCTGCAGGAGCAGAATCTAAAGGCTCAGGTCACCAAAGCGGAAGCCGCAACTGGTTCAAAGCAGATTATATCCGGTTAAAGAATGTGATACTATCTTATGATGTGAGCACTCGCCTCATAAACAAACTGCGACTCACCAATGCGCGATTCTATGTTCAGGCTACCAATATGTGGACTTATTCCGATTGGTACAGCTATGACATCGAATTCCTTGGTGCAGGTACAGGTATCATTCCAACAAGCAAGAATGTTACATTCGGCGTTCAACTCGGATTTTAATCAACTATAAAGAATTCTTGTATGAAAAAAATACTTTTATATATAACGATCGTTGCAATGGTAGTTGGCTGTAAGAAGGGGTTGGAAGTTGAACCCAAACAGTCAATTGACGCCGCTACTGCGCTCACTTCGCGCGACGGCATAAATGCGGCCATTGTTTCTGTTTATTCAAAACTGAAAAGCGCCCGACAATATGGACGCGATAATGTTGCGTTCCCAGAAGCATTGTCGGATAACGGCTACGCGACGAATAAATCAGGTCGTTTGCTGCCAGAAGCAAATAATGTATTTCGCGCGCATTTCGGAGACAATCCCTGGCAGAACAGCTATTTTGGGATCAACGAGATCAACCTGATCCTCGAAGCAATTCCTGCTTTGGATGTAATTCCAGCTGTTACACCTACTGAAAGAAATGGTTGGGAAGGGGCACTGCTTTTTCTGCGCGCCCTTTATCATTTCGATATAGTGAAAGCATATGCTTATATGCCGGGTGCTGTAGTAGCGGCTCAGGACAAAGGTGGTGTTCCTATCATGTTGACTGGAGTTAAGACAGCAGGAGATGCAATATTAACTCTGCCTGCCCGTGCTCCAATTGCGGATGTTTATGCCCAGATCGTTGCCGACCTGGAGCAAGCAAATGCAAAACTCCCCTCATCATTAGGGAATGTAATTTTCGCGAACAAGTTTGCAGCACAGGGAATGTTGTCAAGAGTAAATCTCTACCGCAAAGATTACACTCAGGCAAAACGCTGGGCTGATTCATGCATTGCAAATGTTGGATTGAGATTAGCAACAACCGGAACTTATGTCTCACAATGGAGAGTTGCCACGCATGTGGAAACACTTTTCCAGGTAGGTTATACTGTCAATGGTGAGAATATTGGTGTGAACGAGTCTCTTCAAACTTCATTTACCACACTCGTCACACCGGGAGGAACAACTACCGGAGGATTCGGTGACTTAGTGCCATCCATCTCCATGTTAAATGATCTTGGTATTACTTTGCAGGGCGGAAACAACAGAGACACATTCCTAACAAGAAATGCGATAGTTGCATCACGTACTGTCGATGTTCGCAATCAACTTTATGAACCTGGAACAACAGGTCGTGGTAAGTCATATGTTGAGACAACAAAATTCCTTGGTAAAAATGGATTCATCAATCTTGATAATGTTCCTGTGATCAGGGTTGCAGAAGTCTATCTCAATCGTGCAGAAGCCAGGGCCACACCGGGATCTGCTGTGTTTGACGAGGCAGGGGCATTATCAGATCTTAATAGAGTCGCAAGTAACAGAGGGTTACCTGATTTTGCATTGACAGGTCTTGCATTGTATAACGAGATTATCAGACAAAGAAGGATTGAACTTGCTTTTGAAGGACATCGTTTCTGGGACCTCAAGCGCCTGGGACGTGACATCTTAAAAGGACCTCTTTACAATGATGTCGCCTTTACCGATGTTCGGATTCTGGCACCTCTTCCTCAAAGGGAGATCGACGGAAACAAGAATCTCGTACAAAACTCAGGATACTAGAATTAATTAAATCGAAACTATTATGAAACTTATCAAATCATATTTAATCTTTTTAGTATCGCTTGCAGGATTGAGCGGATGTGTAAAGAACGAGCTGCCTACGGTTAAGGGCTCATTCGTTGAATTTGATGCAACAACCTGGAACGCGAACTCTGCGGGAAGAACTTATCCAATTCTTACACGGGTTCCTGCATTCGGAAGAGCTGTGAATACGGGTGATCCTTTATTGACCAAGAACTCAGGAACAGTTAAGATCCGGGTTAACCTTGTAGGGCCTCAACGTACAACAGATACACAGATTAGTTATTCCGTTGAAGCGGCTACTACTACTGCTGTTGCAGGCACACATTATACAGCATTACCTGGGACGGTTACTATTCCTGCAAATACAAGCTTTGGCGAGATCAATCTGGTGATTCTAAATACGGCAACTGCTCCACCCGCTACTGTTGACCTCGTATTAGTACTCACGGGAGGAGACGGAGACGTGAAAGCAAATGAGAATTACAAGTATCTCGGATTGCGGATTGCGCTATAAGCTCGCAAGCCTTTGAATGGAATAATAAATCAGGGTTGTCAATCGTAAAAGGTTGGCAACCCTTTTTAATTTTGAATTAGCTGTGAATCAAAAAACAATTTCAACAATTTAATTTCCAAATACCAACCGAGATTCGAACAATTATTGATACGATTTCATTATTATGTTTGGATATAACTTTAAATAATCACTATTCAACTCATAATCCGCCGGCAACATATCCGCAACCGCTCCATAATTCCCCCAATAACCTTCATAGATAAGACTCTGCGGATTTGTAACGATTCCATTATTATCAAAGAAAGCGTAATCATCCTGAAGCGACATTATGGTATATGGCAGCGGGTTCTTATCATTGGGTTTGTAGTATGCGGAATGGTATTCACTCTTTTTCTTTGCGTAAACTATATACAAAAAATTCTCATAGCCCAATGCATATATTCCCTGTTGGTCCGTTCGTTTGATGAGGTTTTCTTCTTTTAACGTATCAGTAAACAATACCTGGGTGATCTTTGGCAATTGTGCTTTCTTTTGCCAGTACTCTAAGGAATCTTTATTGATAATATTAGCAGTTCCCGGAACTCTGAAGCGATTTAGTTTTGATTGAATCAATTCCTCAGGAGGCCGCTCCGTATTAGGTTTACGAACCACGGTGTGCATGATAAATCCTTCTTCCTTTATTTTCTTTGATCTTGCGGCCCGGAAAAAATGCATGCTTGATCCCGTATATGAGGTTTGCCTGTTCTTCTTCCATTTGTTTTTCTTCGAATTTGAACCGGGAAGTTCTTCGAACAAAGCCTGCCCTTCATAGTATACATAGGATGACCATGCTTTTGTATTGTTATAGACGAATTGAGTCAATAGAAATTTTATCCGGTAACCCAATGCTTTGTTTTCAACGATCAAAAACTCATCAGCCGTTGCAGTTAAAACATCTTTTGATGCATCGTAATGAAAATCGATGATTTCCGGATTCAATAGTTTACAGGAAAGTGAATTGGGTGAGCGGCCAATGAATTGTTTTTTGAAAAGGTCCATATATCGCTGGCGAACATGGTCGGGCAAAACAACTACAGCCTTTAGCGTTTGGGGCTTTCGGATCAATTCAAGGACCATTTCGTTTCGATCGCGATCGATCATTAACGAGTATGCAAAAGTTTGATAACCGATAATGGAAACGACTACATCGTATTGTCCGGACTTAATATTGGAGATCCGGAAACTTCCATCCTGAAGGCTGATGGTTCCCTTTGTTGCGTTTCCAAGGAATACACTTGCACTTGCCAGTGGTTTCTGGCTGTCTTTATCAATTACTTTTCCGGAAATGGTGAATTGAGCGGATAATTCCGTTACGGAGGTAAATAGGATCAAAACCAGACAAGCAAATCTCATTCAATCAAATTAATCCTCAATAAAATTCTCTGTGTCCTCTGCGTCTTCTCTGTGTTCTCTGCGTCGCAAAAAAAGCCTGCACAATAGAGACTTTCTAAATACTATGTCTCTACCTGCACAATGTTTTTTGCGACGCAGAGAACACAGAGAAGACGCGGAGAACGCGGAGGGGAAATTAATTATTTTAGTAGACTTTCCAATTGGGTATGTAATCCCGGTCCGCGGAGATCTTCTGCGATCACTACGCCTTTGGGATCGATTAGCACATTGAATGGGATTCCCTGGAAACCAAATGTACTAACGGCTTTGCTGTTCCAAAAAGCGAGATCGCTGACATGGGTCCAGCTAAGACGGTCATCTTTTATTGCCTGCAACCAGTTGTCTTTATCCCGATCGAGTGATACACCAAGCATAGTAAAATTCTTATCCTTGAATTTGTTGTATGCTGCTACGATATTAGGATTTTCAATTCGGCAGGGGCGACACCAGGATGCCCAGAAATCAACCAACAAATATTTTCCTTTGAATGATGAAAGCGCAATTTGCTTTCCGTTCGCATCGGGTAATACTAGTTCGGGTGCAGGTTTTCCAATCCAGGAACCGCTTGGAGGAGGGCCCTGGCTGCTTTGAGCTTTGTAAGATTCATACCTGTTCTTAAGGTCGGTTATCGTTGGATCGGATGGAAACTTTTGAACCAACTTATTCATTTCTGCTTCAAAATCACCTTGTGAAAGTGATTGCGCTGCCCGGCCCAATACAAAAGTTGCCAGTGAGGGATTATTAATTTTCTGAATATAGTTTTTTAGATAAGTATTCAGATTCTCAATCGCAGCATTCTTATTGTTCGTTGCTACGAGCAAAACAGAATCACTGCCTCCAAACTTCTTGAGGCTATCCAAAACATTTGATGCATTGTTGATGGGCTGAGCTTTGTCGCTATAATCGAATATGAAGTCGCGCAAAGCCTGGCTTGCCGGTGAGCCCTTAACACTATAAAACCTTTCCTTGTTCGCAAAGTTGATCTCTACCTCAGGGTCATTGCCTTCATCTATTAATGGTATCATCGGTCCATCCTTTACTGCAATATCGAACATCGCGTTGCCAATCGTCTTTCCTTTAAGCGTAAAACTGGTTTGATTAAGAGGAATAGTTTGTGAATCCAATTGCACCGGCTGATCTCCGCCAAATGGAATTTCATAGAGCAATAAAGTGATCTTACCATCTTTCACTGCATCAGGATACAGAGTAGTTATCTTATCAGTGTTGACCAGACTGCCTTTAATGGTCAGGGAGTTTTTGTTTTCCCTGTTGCATGCGAGGAATAAAAAAGAGGTACTTACAATCAAACCTATGATCCGGTAGAATTTCATGCCTGTAATTTTTTTATCAGTATTTCATTGGTAAGCTTAGGATCGGCCTTGCCCCTGGAGATCTTCTTAACTTCTCCAACAAACAAGCCAATCAATCCTTTCTTGCCTTTTTTATATTCAGAAACTTTATCCGGCATCTTGCTCAACACTTCTTCCACCCACGCGTTTACATTTCCTTCATCTGAATCCTGTAAAACATTCATCTCTTCAACTATCGATGCCACCGAATTTCCAGGATTGGCAATCAATGCAGGAAAAACTCTTGACGAAGCAATAGAAAAATTCAGCTTACCGGTTTCAACAAAGCCGATCAACTCCGCCAATCGATGGGCTGGGAGAGGAAATGATTTCGATTCACCACCGTTTTCATTTAACCAGCTACGAACCGGTCCGATCATCCAGTTAGCAACAGATTTTATCCTGGATGGATTTCTGTCTTCAAACTGATCAATAGTCTCTTCAAAATAATCTGCCATTTCTTTTTCATCACTGATCACGCCGGGAATCATATTCCGATAGTTGCCAGTTCTCCATGTATCGTATCACTCTTTCTTCCGGTAATTCTGGAAGAGATGCTTTGATCTTTTCCAGCATTTCGTCTGAAACAATAAATGGAGTTAAGTCAGGATCTGCGAAATAACGATAATCGTTCGCTTCCTCCTTATCCCTTAGCGCAAAAGTAGTACCGTTTCCAGCGTCAAAGCTGCGGGTTTGCTGAATGATTGCTTCTCCTTTCTCCACCATTTCAATCATTCGCTTTGATTCATATTCAATCGCCCTCTTCACATTCCTGATTGAATTAAGGTTTTTCACTTCAACCTTCGTTCCTAATTCTTTTACTCCTTTTTTCCTGATTGAAATATTGGCATCACATCTCATGCTGCCTTCTTCCATATTTCCGTCGCAGATCTCCAGGTATCTTAGAAGTTTTCTGAGTTCTGTGAGAAAGATATATGCTTCCTCTCCTGTCCGGATATCCGGCTCCGATACAATTTCAACAAGTGGTACACCAGCCCTGTTGAGATCCACGAGGGTATTCTCAGGATCAATGTCATGAAGACTTTTACCTGCATCCTCTTCCATATGGATACGGTTCAGGCGGATCTGTTTTATTTCATTGTTGACACGAATCTTTACTTCGCCACCCACACAAACTGGTGTAGTATGCTGGGAGATCTGATATCCCTTTGGAAGATCAGGATAGAAATAATTTTTACGAGCGAAGTAATTGTACCGGGTGATATTGCAATGGCAGGCCAGGCCAATCCGGATGGCAAAATCGATCGCCTTATTATTCAGCATCGGAAGCGTTCCCGGATGCGCGAGGGTAACCGGGCTGATATGCGTGTTTGGATCTCCCCCAAAAGCCGCACTATCGCCGCAGAAGAGTTTGCTCTCTGTGAGTAGCTGAGCATGGACTTCGAGGCCGACGACTGTTTCGTATGAATCGTAGTTGATCACTTGAACTAATTATTCCTGATCCTTGGTTTGACCAAATTCCTGACTCCTAATTATTGATTATTAATTATTAATTATTGATTATTGATTATTGATTATTGGGAGGTCCCACAATATGCAATCTCAAATAGCAAATATCAAATAAAAAAACCGCTTCCAGAAAGGAAGCGGTTGACACGTGGGCTGATGATTATAAGAAAAACTAAGTTTCTTATAGATTAGTCGTCTTCAATTTCTTTGGCGTCTTGATCTCAATTGTTTGAGCTTTACCTGCACGCGTAAGCTTTACAGAAACACTTGATTTTTCGCGGGATTCCTGGGCTGCTCTAGCCAGATCATCGGCGCTGTTAACGGTCTTACCATCGAAGGAAGTGATAATATCCCCTTCTTTAATACCGGATTTGTCTGCTGCAGATTCGTCTGCAACTTTCAGCACTTTTACACCTTTTCCATCTTCAGTGTCCTGAGCCTGGATACCTAAGCGTGGTTTTCCGCCGAATGCGTAAGTTAATCCATGCATATCTCCTTCATTCCAATCGAAATTGAATTCAGGAGCAGTTACACCCTGGGGCATAGAGTAGCTGTAGCTGTAAGAATTTTTGTTCTTACCAAGTGTAGCAGTGGCTTTTTGTTCTTTACCGTCCCTTTTATAAGTTACGGTTACTTTGTCTTCTGGCTTATACTTCCCTATAGCTTTAGTAAGATCGTTTGGATCTTCTACTTTAGTTTCGTTGATCCTGGTAATTACGTCATCTTCTTTAAGGCCGGCTTTTTCAGCGGCGCTTTTTTCAGTGACCTTAGTAATCTTCGCACCTCCATCGTCTTCTTCGGTAGAAACACCAAGAAATGCTGCATTCCCGGTCGTCGTGAATAAATCCCCGGATCCGTCATGATTATAATTATAACTACGGAATTGAGAAGAAGGAGCGGTCATAGCTACACGGGGAACTCTACGCTTGATAACGGCGATATTGTCATCGTCGAAATCCTCAAGAGGTTTACCATTAACCAGCACTTCTCCATCTTTAATTTCAACAATAACTTTTGCATCCTTGCCGGAGGTTTTGCGCTTGATGATAATTTCATCAGCAGTACTGGCCTTGCTCTTTTCTGTTTTTTCTTTATCCTTAGTATCCTGGGCATTTAAAGCAATCGTTGTACCCAGTAACAGCAGCGCAGTGCAGGCAGCAGACAAAAAATATTTTTTCATTTCGCTAAAGAGTTTACAAGTTTGGAAAATATCTACGTGAGTCTTCGTAGTTCAAATATAGGGAGATTTTTGAAATACGAAAAAATTCGGAGATTTATTTTGGCTTTTAACGAACCCTTAAGAATCAATGGGCAATGGGCAATAGGCAAAAGGCAAAAGGCAATGGGGAATGGCAATGGGGAATAAGGCAATGGGCAAATCAGCCTGCTTTCTTGCCTATTGCTTATTGCCTATTGCCTATTATTCAAGAGGCAGTCTGATGCGCAAAGGAGTCTGTTTTCCTGAAATAATGGGTTCTGCGGCGATGGCAGTGGCGCCGATCAGGCGGGCCATTTTTTCAAAGTCGATAGTGCGGGCCTCATCGTCCACTGAGTGATAGTAGCGGTCGTTTGGGCTACTGGCCATAATGGTATGGGCGGGGATTCCTTTTGCCACAAAAGGAAAATTATCTGAGCGAAAGAATAGCCTTTCGTGAACATAACGATCACCTGAAAAGTAATTGTTTCCGTATCGTTTGGAATCCTTTGCAGCGAGTGTCTTGTTCATGAGCTGCCGAAGATCCGAATAGAGATCGCCTGTAATAAAGGGACCAGATTTTTTATTGATTGGTCTGCCAATCATATCAAAATTGAATACGGCAATAACTTTATCTGCTTCAAGAAGCGGCACGAGTTGACTGGATCCGCGAAGACCCATTTCTTCGCCGGTAAATGCAATGAACATAATACTGCGCTCATTATTCTTCAGCAAACCAAAATACCTCGCCAATGCGATCAACGCACTTACCCCACTCGCATTGTCATTCGCTCCATTATATATGGTATCTGTTCCGCTCTGTTGGCGCTTGTATACAGGACTTGATTTGGTGCCAACATGGTCATAATGCGCACAAAAAATCACCAGTTCATCTTTCTTAGACTTCCCCGGCAACACAGCCATTACATTTCCAAGGCTATTGAAAATCTTCATGAAGTAACCCTCGTTTCCTGCAACTGGACTTAATCCAGCTTTTGTAAACTCATTGGCTATGTATTGCGCTGCCTCGTCTGCATGAGCCGTACTGGTAAACCTTCCCTTCAAACTATCGGAAGACATCCAGCTAACGATTGGTGTAAGTGAATCTTTGTGAATGATAGAATCTATCAACGCGGTCTGCGAATGTGCCGCAATAACCGCGAGAAAAGCAAAAAGGATACAGATCGATTTTGATTTGGTCATTACAGCAATAAACTTTTTACTTTCTCGATCACCTGTTTCAGATTGCTAGCGTCCTGGCCACCGGCAGTCGCGAGATTTTTTTGGCCACCACCACCGCCTTTAATAAGAGGAGCGATCGTTTCCTTAATGATCTTTCCTGCATCGAGCCCTTTCGCTTTTACAACAGTGTCTGATATTCCAATTGCCACAGCAGGCTTGCCTCCAATGTTAGCGCAAAGCACTGCAACATGGTTGTCTAGGTTATTTTTAAGATCATGACAAAGCTTTTTCAACGCATCTGCATTATTAACCTCAACAATATCACCTATAAAATTCACTCCATCAATAATCTCATCTTTTTTTAACAGCTCATTGCGAAGACTGACCAGCAAGCGATTTTCCATATGCTCGAGTTGCTTTTTCAGGTCAGTATTTTCAATAGCTGCGTTCTCGATTGATTTGACAATATCTTTTGGGTTTTTGAATTGTTCTCTTATCGCATCCAACTGTTTCCTTTGCTCTCTGAAATATTTTTCAGCACCTTCTCCGCTTAAAGCTTCCAATCTTCTTACACCGGCAGCTACTGCTGTTTCATGCGTTATACAGAAGAATCCTAATTCACCTGTTGAGCCAACATGCGTTCCTCCACACAATTCAACAGACCAGGATGGATCGATGATCACTACTCTTACCACATCGCCATATTTTTCTCCGAATAATGCCATCGCTCCTGATTTCAATGCTTCTTCTTTAGGCATTACTTTTATTACAACAGGAATATTTGCCCTGATCTTTTCATTTACCATCGATTCCACTTTCGCAATTTCTTCATCACTCATTTTGGCAAAATGAGAAAAGTCAAATCGCAGGTAATCCTGATCTACGAGTGATCCTTTTTGTGCAACATGAGTTCCCAACACTGTCCTTAAGGCGGCATGAAGCAAATGTGTTGCCGAATGGTTGATTGCTGTACGCCGGCGTTGAACCTTATCCACTCTTGCATCAACTACTGCGGTTATATTAATTGGAAGTTTATTCGCAAAATGAACGATGAGTTCGTTTTCTTTCTTCGTATCTGTAACAAGAATCTCTTCCCCGTCGAATAATAAGATTCCACTATCACCAACCTGTCCGCCACTTTCTGCATAAAAAGGAGTTTTTTCCAACACTAATTGATAAGAGTCAGTTCCCTTTGCACTGATCTTTCTATATCGTACAACTTTGGTTAAGACTTCCAATGAATCGTAACCTACGAATGCAGAATGACCGGTTTCATTTAGCGTAACCCAATCTTCAGTATCGATCACGGTTGCTGCGCGGCTTCTTTCCTTTTGGGCTTGCATTTCCTTTTCAAATCCCGGTTCATCTACTTTCAATTTCCTTTCGGCAAGGACCATGCGGGTCAGATCAATTGGAAATCCATAAGTGTCGTACAATTCGAAAGCTTCAGCTCCTTTAACAGTACCATTCTTTGCATTTGTAATGATCTCTTCAATTCTTTTCAACCCCCTATCGAGCGTTCTGAGAAATGCTTCCTCTTCTTCACGGATCACCTTTGCTACAAAATCAGCCTGCTTATCCAATTCGGGAAATACGCTTTCGAATTGGTCGCCGATTACCGGAACCAATTGAAATAAGAGTGGTTGTTTGTAATTCAAAAATGAATAATAATAGCGTACAGCTCGTCTCAAAATCCTTCTTATCACATAACCAGCACCAGTATTGGATGGCAACTGGCCATCAGCGATAGTAAAGCTGATGGCGCGGATATGATCGGACAGTACGCGAAATGCGACATCTTTTTTATCATCGCTATTGATATACTTTAGACCGGTGATCTTTTCCAATGCGGCAATAGTTCCGGTGAAAACATCCGTGTCATAGTTGGAGTCCTTTCCCTGCAGCACTCTTACTAATCTTTCATACCCCATGCCCGTATCAACATGTTTGGCGGGCAGCGGTTCAAGGCTTCCGTCCTTTAAGCGATTGAATTGAATAAATACATTATTCCAGATCTCGATCAATTGCGGATGATCAGCATTCACCAAGGTCTTTCCATCAACTTTTTTTCTTTCATCACTGGAACGGCAATCAATATGCATTTCTGTACAGGGACCGCAGGGGCCGGTATCACCCATCTCCCAGAAATTATCTTTTTTTCCAAAAGGCATTATACGGTCCTCGGCTATCCATTTCTTCCATTCATTAATTGCTTCTTTATCTTCAGGAAGTTTTTCTTTCTCATCGCCTTCAAAAATGGTTACGTAAATCCGATCCTTTGGGATTTTATAAGTTTTCGTTAGTAGCTCCCAACTCCAGGCAATGGCTTCCTTTTTAAAATAGTCGCCAAAACTCCAATTGCCCAACATCTCAAACATGGTATGATGATAGGTATCAACCCCCACTTCTTCAAGGTCGTTATGCTTACCGCTTACCCGGAGACATTTTTGAGTATCGACAACGCGGCTATAAGGAGGTTTTTTATTTCCGAGAAAATAGTCTTTAAACTGGTTCATCCCTGCATTGGTGAACATGAGGGTAGGGTCATTTTTAACCACGATGGGTGCGGAAGGCACGATCTCATGCCCTTTAGAACGAAAAAAATCCAGGAAAGCCTGGCGAATTTCTACACTGGTCATAATAAAATAGGAACAATCTTTGTTGAGTAAAGCCGCTTATATTTGTGAATCTGGTCCCGTTTACAGCGGGATTGAATGTGTGCAAAGGTAAATGATTCCCGCCTTCGCTCCGCCTTGCGGAGCTTACGCTTGCGCCGAAGCTTGCGCCACCGCAATAGCTTTAGCGCACGCGGTCAGCGTAGGAGCACGGTGGGAAAGATCACTTTCTTCCATGAAGAAGATTAAGTATTACTACAATACCAATACGCTCCGATATGAAAAACTGGAGACACCATTGCGGGTCAAGCTGCTCCGGGTGCTCGGTTTCATTTCCGCCGCTATCGTAACAGCGGTCATCATCGTTTCTATCGCTTACCGGTATTTTCCTTCAACCAAAGAAAAATTGTTGATGCAGCAAAACCAAAAGCTGGAGACACAATTTGAATTGCTGGATGAAAAAACAAAAAAGCTTCAGCAGCAGATGGCTGACCTTGAACAAAGGGATAACGAAGTCTACCGTACCATTTTCGAGGCGAGCCCGGTTCCTGACAGTGTCCGCGTGAAAGAGATGGAAAAGATGAAAGAGATTCAGTTAGTGATGAGTATGAACAGTACGCAATTGGAAAATTCAATAGCGCAAAGCATCAATAATATATCGTTGCGGATAAGTTACCAGGACAAATCTTATAATGAAATTGTGAATTTCATAAAGAATAAGGAGGCCCTGCTTGGGGCTACACCAGCGATACAACCATTAAGCAACTCCGATCTTAAAAGAATAGCCTCCGGCTTTGGTTATCGTATCGATCCTGTTTATAAAACAGTAAAGTTTCATGCGGGTCTTGATTTCACTGCGCCACAGGGAACCCCGATCTATGCAACAGCAAACGGAGTAGTAAGGATTGCGGGCAATCAGGGAGATGGATTTGGAAATCACGTCGTGATCAATCATGGTTATGGTTATGAAACCCTTTACGGACATATGTTCCGTGTCAAAGTGAAACCCGGAACCAGAGTAAAGCGCGGAGAGATTATCGGATGGGTTGGAAGCACCGGTAAGTCCACAGGTCCACATTGTCATTACGAAGTCCATAAAAACGGTCGGACCGTTGATCCAGCATATTTCTTCTATAATGACCTCACGCCGGAACAGTTTGACAGGTTGTTGAAATTGGCAGCCTCTAGTAACCAGAGCTTAGACTGAGAAGGTTAACATGGTTGATAAGGTTGACAAGGTTGACAAGGGAGTGATCGATCTCAGGGTATTCCCTTATCAACTTTGTCAACTCTGTCAACCCTGTCAACCAAAAGACGCATCATTGGGGGACATACCTTAAATTTGGACCTCATTCATGATTAACCCCCCGGATATATTAACTCTGGCCTATCGGCAACCCCTGATGCAGGATCAAATGGCTTTGTTGATGGAAAGGGATCAGCAGATTCCCGGTTCAGTCCAGTACCAGATCAAAAGATACCGGAAACATCCGCAATGGAGCATGGAAGATACCGGTATGATAGTTTATCATTACAAGAAGAATGATCCAAAGGAAAATTTTCTTGAATTGCGTTTTTGTGTTTCGGGAAATGTGTATTGCCGGGAAAAGCATGTTGAGTGTGACAATTGTAAATTCAATGCTTCAAGAACATGCGTCGAACGGATCGATAGCGTTGATGTAATGAGCTTCCGCTTTTCTTCGGTTCATTTATCCCAATTCTTAAAGCCAGGAAAATTGAACGATAAGCTTGCAGATGATGTGTTATCATTCAAGCATAGTTCTTCTTTCTCCAAGATACTTTCTCTGTGCGGACGTACGAGGATGGTACTCGAAGCTTTATTGAATCATACTTATACTGATAGTCTCGAGAACATTTATATCAACGCGCAAACCCAGATGCTGCTATTGTATAGCCTTGAATGTATGTTGGGCGATAAGGATATTGAAAGTTTTCAATGCAAATTCCTTGCGAATGAGGCTGACCGTGAGAAAATTATAAAAGCGCGTGAGATTTTATTACAGAACATCGGCGAACCACTTACCATAAAGGAATTGAGTCGCAAGGTTGCCATCAATGAATGTTATTTGAAAAAAGGATTCAAAGAATTGTTTGGCACAACCGTTTTTGATTTCTACCAAAGCCAGCGGATGGAACACGCACGGTACCTACTATACGAAAAAGGACTAAGTGTTACTGAAGTATCAGTTATGCTGGGCTACTCTTCGATATCACATTTTTCTACTGCGTTTAAAAAGCATACGGGATTAAAACCCTGTGAGTTGCTATTCCGATAAAGTTTGTAACCATTTCCGGTGATCTGCATCACCCATTTACATGACTTTAATCGATCTCCTGTCACTACTATGTAAAAGATCAATCACTTCAATTATCATGACATAAGCGTGATAAATAAAAACTAATTCTGTAAAACATTTGCTTTTGAAATCGAAAGCAATGCGTTTGAGAAGATTAGTTTGGCTGATAGTTCTGTTGAATGGAATTATTTATGATGCATCGTCACAGGAAAAAGAAAACGATACTCTCTTCCGCAAAAACCTGAAAGAAGTTGTTTTTACTGCAACCCGTACTGAGAGAAAATTGACCAATGTAGCCGTACCGGTAACAATGGTTTCAAAGAAAACAATTCAACAGGCAGGTTCAGTTCGCCTGAAAGACATTCTCCAGGAACAAACAGGAATCTTTATTACCAATGGATTTGGCGCAGGAATTCAAATGCAGGGCTTGAGTTCAGATTATACTTTGATTCTATTGGATGGAGAACCCTTGGTTGGAAGAACTGCTGGTGTATTAGACCTGAACAGGGTTACAGTTGGTAATATTAAAAAAATAGAGATCGTCAAGGGACCATCTTCAAGTCTATATGGTTCTGAAGCAATGGCGGGTGTGGTGAATATCATCACTGATCGTTCTTATAATAAAAAGATTGATCTCGGATTTCGTTATGGAACTTATAATACCATTGATGCGAATCTCAACGCAGGAGGAAGGATTGGTAAACTGGGCGTGAACGGATTTTTGAATAGTTACAGTACTGATGGGTTTTCCATCCGGCCTTCAACTGTTGTAAGGGCGGAACTTCCCATTTGGAGAATCACTCCCCAGGTCAATTTGAACTATCCACTTGGAGATGGCACATTTCTCAATCTTGGATTGCGATACAATTACGAAAACATAAAGAATGAACTGGTCATAAGCAATAATGGACAATTGGTTTCTTCAAAGGGAAAGGAGATCAACAAGGATATCAATATCAATCCTTCAATTACACACAAGTTTTCACAAAGATGGAAATCAAGTCTACGACTTTATGGAACTCAATTCGAAGGTTCCCAGCAATTGCTGATAGATAATGGCCAGGGTTATAATGATTATTTCCGTCAAAGATTCTATCGTGCCGAAACACAAACTGATTATGAAGCAAAGAACATCTCATTGGTTGGCGGTGCCGGAATAGTACATGAAGAAGTAAACTCAACCCGTTACGACGACAAAGAAAACATAAAAAAGAACCAGGTAATCTATGGCTTCCTGCAATCAGAGTGGCAACCATTAAATAAACTTAATCTTATTGGCGGCATCCGGTACGACGATAATAAATTATATTCTTCAGCTTTCAGTCCGAAGATCGCAGCAAAATATAATATTAGCGAACGTTTCAGTTTGCAAGGTTCTTATGGCAAAGGATTCAAAGCACCCGATTTCCGTCAACTCTATCTGAACTTCACCAATACTGCTGCTGGAAGTTATTCAGTATATGGCGCACTTGAAGCCAGGGCTGTGATTGAATTTCAGGATCAACAAGGATTGATCAAACAATTTGAACCAGATTATTACCGGCTTGCTGATTTGAGGCCAGAATATTCCAATGGAATCAACTTTGGATTCACTGCATGGCCAGCCAAAAGCCTTCAATGGAAAGCAAACTTCTTCAGGAATGATATCAAGGATCTGATTGAATCAAGGCAGGTAGCGATCAGGCAGGACAATTCCCAGATCTACAGTTATATCAATGTGCGCAAAGCTTATACGCAGGGACTTGAATCTGAAATTCAGTACCAGGTCAACAAATCTATTCTTGTTTCCGGAGGTTATCAATTCTTGTTGTCTGCAGACAAGGAAGAGTTGGAAAAAATAAAGCAGGGCAATTACTATTATACGAGAGACGCAAATGGTCATAGCGTGCTGCTTAAAAAGGAAGATTACTATGGTTTGCCTAACCGCAGCAGGCATATGGCGAATCTTAAATTCAGTTACGAGAATGAGAAAAACTGGTTTGGAACCGCGAGAGCAATTTTTAGAAGTAAATGGGTTGTATTTGACAAAGATGGTAATGGCATCTATAATAAGCAGGATGAATTCGCGGATGGATTTGTACTAATCAATCTCAGCGCAGGAAAAACTTTTCAAAACGGGTTCCGTGTGCAAACGGGTGTAGACAATCTCCTCAACTATGTGGATGAAACAAATCTTCCGAACATGCCGGGAAGGGCGGTCTATGCTTCAATTGCATATTCATTTATAAAGAATACAAAACAATAAAAATCGAAGAATTATGAAAAGACAATTTTTAGGCGGACTTGCAGCATTCGTGATGGTTGGAATGATCGCATGTTCAAAAGATGATACTACTCCACCGATTGACAAGACGAATGATGGAACTTTTAAAGTATTCACTGAAGGTAAGGTTACGACTGTTCAGAACCTGACAGCAGATACCATTATTGGCATCGCTGGAAATGGCCAACCCTTTGGCTCAGGAAAGTATACGCTGTTCAGTCTCGTAACTAAGGAAATTGTTTCTAATGCAGATTCTGCAACCCCTAAATGGGATATTGGTTTTCGCGGAACCACGATTATCATAAATGGAGGCACTAGTGGACCTGGTAATGGAGGAGCATTTGTATTGACCGGAACTTATGATGCATTGACAACTATTCCTGCGGATTCTGTATTTAGAGTAGACAATACTCCAAACTTCGCCATTACCACAGGCTCGGGCAAGGGTTGGTATAATTATAATGGTGCTACCAACCTTGTGAATCCTATTCCGGGTCGCGTGATGGTTATCCGTACTGCAGGTGGAAAATATGCAAAGCTGGAAATACTTAATTATTATAAAGGTGGGGTTACTCCGGATGCAAGTGCTAGTGATGATGAAAAAGTGAAAAAGCAGCGCTACTTCAATTACCGATTCCAGTATCAACCGGATGGCAGCAAGAATTTCTAACCCCCCAACCCCCTAAAGGGGGAGCAATTAATACAGGGTTTCTTTTAAACTTAAAAATTGTATTTAATTATTATGATTGACCTAAGTTCCCCTCCCGATAGCAATCGGGATAGGGGGACAGGGGGTAAATAGAAAAACCTCTCTTATGGAGAGGTTTTTTGTTGCAATAGGGCTGAATAAGTTTTTCAGGAATTTGGCCTTAACAGTGATAGGTCATAGAATATAGGATCGGAAGATTGATCAATGAATATTGGGAGTTGTCGAAGGATATTGGTTCAATTAATTTCGCCTGTTGGTTTCACACAGGCTCTCCGGAGATTAAAAACGGGGAGGCTACGGATAATTAAAATTTGTGAAAAACCTTCTCGTGGTGAAAAAAGGAAAGGGGAGCAGGAATACTCCCCTTTTTAACCCCTAAACCCTAAACCGTAGAAAAGGTTTTTCACGTAATGCTTTATAAAATTAATTCAAATAACTTATTATATAGAGGTAAAACCCCTTAGGATTAAATGCAGGTATCTTACGTTGTTTTCTGCGTAAGATGTACCTATGGCTTTTCAGAGAACTGAAGTACTTAATTGTTCTTTAATTCCATAAATTATGCCAAACGAGGATAATGTGGAAAACTCATATTATGTAATAACTGTGTAAATCAGGCCTCGAAAATTGATCAACGAAGGAGGGTAACTGAACCCGATTTTTTCAATGTATGTCCCTGAACATCAACACCTTCTAAAGTCCAATAATAAGTACTTACAGGAAGCGGCTTTGAATTGAAATAACCCTTCCATTCCCGGGAAAGTTCACGTGTTTCGAATATCAATTGACCGTACCTGTTAAATATTCGAAGATTATTCAGTTTAAAATAGCCTGTGACCCTTATCCGGAACTCGTCATTGATACCATCGCCATTAGGAGTAAAGGCATTTGGGATTTCGAGATTGGTAATATCTATCACTTTTATGCCTACTTGCGTAGGTTCGCTGCTACATGGTCCGGAAACCAACTTCACTAAGTATTCCTTATTATCTGAAACATTGGGGATCCTGAAAACACCTGAATTATTTCTTTCAACAAGCGCACCAGTGTTCGCATCATACAATTCATACGCACCACCGGATACAGGATTCTTTACACGCAAGGTTGCATCGGCATTCCGGGGTATGGTAATGTCGTCGTACCGCGGAGCCGGCAAAATGGCTGTTACCGGTTCAATTATGTATTCACGGCTTTCCAATTTGCAGCCATTTATATCTGTTATTTCAAGTCGGTAAGTTCCTTCGTTCAGTGCCCGAATGTCAGGACTGCTTCCAACTACTGTGTTGGAGGAATTGATCCAGTGGTATTGAATATTCCCCACGGCACTGATTGCTTTAATGCCAGTAATGCTTCCCGTATTTAGGTCACAGGTATCGGCACGAACGATTACTGCTGATTCATTCAAAACTGGCAATGGCTGCATAATGATTGTTCTTTTATATATCGCCCTTTCGCACCCGTTGGTATCTGTAGCAATCAGGTGATAAACTGCAGGTGCAAGCCCACTTAAAGAAAGTGCATTTCCTACCTGGCCGGTACTATCCATCAACCAGCGATAGGTAAAATAATTGCTGTTGTTGCTGAGCTGATCTATGCTGATGCTCCCATTATTGAGGTTGCAGGAAGCATCTTTTTCAGTTGCTCTTGTCACAGTTAATAGAAGCGGGCTGGCAACATTAATATGGTAAACAGCAGATTGAATCGAACATCCATAAACACTATTCAACGCGAACAACTGATAATCGCCTGCCGGAAGATTTGATGGATGCCGATTATTACTTACTACATTATTTGATGGCAAAGATCTCCATTCCCAAGATGTAGCGCCGATCACATTTATCCCATTGATACTTCCATTTAATCTGTTGCAACCGGTAGGCCTGATGGTTACAGCTGAACTATCCAACACTATATTTCCATTGTTCAGAATTTCAATTTCCGGTGAAACAATCGTATCACAGTTACCGGCATCCTTCATCTTTAAGCGATATCTACCTGCTTTAATATTTATAAGATCCAGCGTATTTCCAACAACTCTGTTCTGGTCATCCATCCAGGATAACGATACAGTGCCTGTTGTTGCCGCGGTGGTCACGTTTGTAATGCTTCCATTGGTTTGATTGCAAGTTGCATGGTTGATTACTGCATTAGTAAATACCAATGTTGGTGAAGGCATTGAATCAACCTGGAAATAAATTGTAGAATCTCCACAGCCTTCAATCAAATCAACGATTACCATTTTATATTGACCGGGACCAAGGTTAGTAAGGTCTGTTGAAGTGCCTGCATTGTTTCTGTTTTGATCATACCAGCGGATATTAGAAAAAGCAGTACCAGAGAATCTGATTCCCTTGATACTTCCGTTTTTCTTTCCGCAAGTTGTAGCTGTGACTACTACATTCGATACATCTATTCCTGGAGTTATATCAGTGATCTCATATAAAGAACTAGCCGTATCACAGAAAGGATTGAATACCCTGAAGCGATAACGCCCAGCCGGAACATTTTGTAGTATTGAATCTGTTCCAACAATATTTCCATTAAAATCTTCCCATTGCCAGCGGCTTGCATTGACAGGTTTTAGTCCCCGAATCGTGCCATTCGATTTACCGCAACGTGTATTCGTAATGCGAATTCCTGACGTTGTATCAATCTTTAATATGCTATCGCGAATCGTGAAACTGTACATTTCTTCGCAGTTCACCGCGCCAATTGAAATTTTGAAAAAGTAACGACCCGGGGCTACATTGGTCAGGCAGGTATCTGTACCAACCACAGTTCCGTTTGCATCGATCCATTGCCAATGCGTTCCGCTGAGGATCCTGATTCCACAAATCGCACCGTTCTGTCCTGAGCAATAGATATTACCAATATTCAAACTACTCGTATCAATGAGCGGTGCTGAATATTCCGATGTTGCCCCCCACATATCCGTTGAAGTGGCTACAATAATTCCTTTATCCAATGGACCATCACTATAGTTCCAATGTCCATCATCCCTCACCAGGATCACAGCAAACATTCCGGCTAAATGTGTCTTACCTTCGCAATCAGGACAACCATCGTCTATGTAAAGATCAACCCATGAATTTGGCGTTGCAGTTCCCTCTACAACATTGTTAACAAGATCAATATAATTTACTGTAACAAAAGGTTGAGGTCTTGAAGCTGGAGTGGGATTGTATTCTTTCCAATGATTTAATTCGTATGCTCGTTTCTTATTACAGTAAGTGCTATTATAACGAAAAGTAATATTCCCCGTGCTATCCATAACTACTGCGCCACTTTTCCAATAACGAATGATATTCTCTCTTCCGAAATTTTCGCCACCTATTATTCCTATATCGCATTGAACGAGGTGTATACCTATGCCGTAGTTGGATCCCGGAAGCGGAGCACCATTTAATTCGGCGCCAAGGGTATTGTTTTCGATAGCAAAGAAACTTTGAATGCTATCCATGTAAATTCCCTTTTGCCTGGTAGCGCCCCCGATCTGGTTATAGCTTATTAATATTCCCAGATTTGCGCGAGTTAGTGAAAAACGTTTGGAGAATTTTCTAACCCAGATGCCAATGCTGGTTATCGAATTGATATTATTACCATTTATGTCGATGCCAATTTTGTTTCTTGAGATCGTCATGGTTCCATCTGCGGAAAACCACCAAATACCTGCGGAATAAATATCGATCTGGCTGCTGTTGATTATATTTCCATCCTTGATATTCGGTCCGCCAATGCTGGTGTTGAGGTCACGTTCGAAGTAAGCACCATAATTATTTGTTGCGGGAACTGATCCTGCTCCTCCTCTTCCCCCGCCAGGTCCAATTGTAGTGGAAACACCATCAATATCCAATCCTAAAATATTGCCCTGTACTTTAACATCAGAACTTGTTCCAAACTGCGGAGTATCCTGGCTGAATACAGCTTTGTTCCATCCACTAATTACATTTCCTTTATCGGCAACACCGATTTGGCAGTTAGATGCACCTCGTAACAAAATTGCAAATCGATCTTCAGGCGGAGGGTTCATCGCATCACCTAACAATGAATGAATAAATAAACCGTATACGCTAACATTGGAAACATTTTGAATAAGGAAAACATATAAGGGATCCGCGCCTGTGTACCTTCCCTGCATCGCAATAGGAACTTTTGCATTGGATGCACCCAATGGAGCCCCGGGTTGAGTGGTGCCGTCGATTTCAATATTTGAAGTGAGCGCAGGTAACAGATCATCAACCGGAATAGTTATGGTGATGTCCCCTCTTCTGTTTGGAATATTGAAATGGATAAAATCTGTAACCGCAGTACCATTCCGGTTCGCCTGATCAATCGCATCTCTCAAAGACCCTGGTCCCGAGTTATTTGAATTGGTAACTATGAATGTATCTGGGAAAGCAGTCTGCGCGAAAAGAATTACGGAGACCAATAAAAGTATTTTCTTGATCAAACTCATAGCAGCAGACGTTAGTAAAGGTATTGAAATGGGTGCAATAAGCATGAACTGAATCGCTTATGCGAGGTTTGCATACGATTACCGTTTTTTCCTCATTTTTTCAGGATGTTTTGACGGTAAAAAATGGTGTTTTTCGGCTCTCCGACTAAACAAAGGTGACTCACTCTTGCTTCGACCTGCACAGGTGTGCCGGACTATGGACGTCATCATCTTGCTGATCATGTTATCCAGGGAGGGCTTTGGCAAGTATGTA
Organism: uncultured Chitinophagaceae bacterium; assembly: GCA_963728145.1. Classification (GTDB taxonomy): domain Bacteria; phylum Bacteroidota; class Bacteroidia; order Chitinophagales; family Chitinophagaceae; genus CAVSJA01. The sequence goes on from CAVSJA010000006.1 coordinate 289,968, forward strand.
TTATTTTTGAACGAGTTCAGGTAGAATGAGGCAGTTTTGGAGTGGTATTGAGAAAGAAGTATCCAGTTTCCAGGCTAAGTTTTATAGAGCGTGTATTTTTCAGGATTAGTAATTAAAATATGACAGTTGCGATAAATTGTTGGATACTACGGAACAAAAATCTGGATGGGATCGGGTATTTCACAGTAAATACAATTTCAAATCTTATTAAAGACCACCCCGAAGTTCATTTTCAGATTCTCTGCGATAAAAAATTTACCGAGCCCTATTTCGATTTCAAGAATGTATCCAAGCATACGATCTTTCCACCTTATCGTCATCCAGTTTTATATGTGCTGTATATGGAATTCGTGTTGCCTTTTTTTCTGCGTAAACACCGGCCTGATATTTTTGTATCCGCAGATGGCTTTCTAAGTCTTTTGTCGGGTTGTAAACAAATGTCCCTTATCTACGACATTAATTTTGAACATAAGCCTGAGGATGTCAAATGGCAAAACCGAGTTTATTTTCGATTCTTCTTCAGAAAGTTTGCACGAAAGGCGGTACGCATAGCAACTATTTCCGAATATAGTAAAATGGATATCGCTACTTTTTACAATATTAAACCAGAAAAAATAGACAATGTATCCTGTGGGATCAATAGCAATTTTTCTCCTTTAACAGATAAAGAAATTGAAGCAACCAGGGCACGCTGGAGTAATGGGCAGCCTTATTACTTTTTTGTTGGATCAATGCATCCCCGTAAGAACATAAAACGATTGATTGAGGCCTTCAGTATTTTCAAGAAAAATACCGATTCGGGATTTAAGCTCTTGCTGGCTGGTTCTATATTATGGGATAAATCAGACATTGAAGACGCGTTTAAGGCGAGCGATTATAAAGAGGATATTATTTTTACAGGCCGTCTATCGGATGAAGATCTGCAAAAGGCATTAGGAGCAGCTTATGCTCTAAGTTTTGTTCCAATTTTTGAAGGGTTTGGTTTGCCAATTGTAGAAGCTATGCAAAGCGGGGTGCCTGTAATTTGCTCCAACGTTACTTCGATGCCTGAAGTGGCTGGTAATGCGGCATTAATTGTTGATCCGTTTCAGATCAAAAGTATTGCCAATGGAATGGAGCAGTTGTTTAAAGACGAAAGTTTGCGCATTCGCTTAATTGAACTGGGACATATTCAAAAAAAGAAGTTTTCCTGGAGCCATACGGCCAGGTTAATGTGGGATAGTATAAAGAAAGCGATTAATTAATATTATGTTCCCAATAGGCAATAATATCTGCGAGGCTTTGTTCGATTGGGATTTCCGGCTGCCATCCTAATTCATTTTTGATCTTCGTGTACGAGCCAATAATTTTCCTGTTTTCATTTGGCCTTATCAGATCTGGGTTGACAGCGGTTTGAACAGTAATACCTAAAATAGCACTCATCTTCTTTATAATATCTTCAAGCTTGGTTCCTTTTCCTGAACAAATATTATACACTTCTCCCGGTCGACCTTTTTTCAATAATAAAAGATAGGCTCTCACAACGTCTCTTACATCAACAAAGTCGCGGATGATTGCAAGGTTGCCTGTGGTCATAATATTTACCCCTGAAGGGCGTCGGGCAAATTCTACTAATTGTTTTGCAAAGGAAGAAATCACAAAAATATTTTTTTGCCCCGGCCCAATATGATTGAAAGATCTTGTCATTATGATATCCAGTTTAAAACCATCCGCATAAATCTTTGATAGCATTTCCTGCGACACTCTCGCAACCGCATAAGGGCTTAATGGTTTCAGTTGATGCTCTTCAGTAAGTGGTAACTCTTTTTCTGTTACTTCCCCGAATTCTTCAGACGACCCGATCGATAATATTCTGCAGTTTAGTTTCAGTAAGCGGGCCTGCTCCACCAGGTTCAGAAATATATTAGTATTATTTACAAAACTATCCAGTGGCGTGTGCCAGCTTTGTGCAACGGAACTTACAGAAGCAAGGTGAAGGATATATTCAGGCTGAAATTCGCTGAGAATTTTATCTGTTACGGTCCTATCCAGCAGATCTATATTGCGAAAGCCTATTTTCAAATTTTTGTATTCTGCAAAGTCAAATGGGGGATAATTCTTGTCAATACCCAACACATCCGATCCAGGTTCTTTTTCATTCAACAAATGAAGAAAGTGTGGGCACACAAAACCAGTAAAACCAGTTATAAGAAGCTTCATTGGAGATTGTTGATGACTGGTAAAGATATTAAAACGAGCACAAACATCATAAGCTGAATCGCTTATACGAGTTTTCATTTCGTATTAATAATCCATGCCGTTTTTTCCTCATTTTCTAGTGTTGTTTTGACGAAAAAAAATGGTGTTTTTTGCCGCACGAAGTAAAGAAGGGTGACTCACACTTGATTGCTGCAGTAGCAGCGAAGATCTTTTCAGGACAAGGTTGAAAACCCTTGAAGGGTTTTCAACCCCAACCCTCGAAGAGTTGTCAACCCGCCGTTTTCCTGTACCTTTGCCAACATTTTTAAATGGCTTTGATTTATTTCCGGTTGATCTAATATGGCAGTTAAATACCACGAGTTTCCACAGTTAAATCTTCCTGCTATTGAACAGGAAATCCTGAAGAAATGGAATGAAGACCAGGCTTTTGAGAAAAGTATGTCCTTACGGGAAGGCGCACCCTCTTTTGTGTTTTATGAGGGACCCCCAAGCGCAAACGGATTGCCGGGAATTCACCATGTGATCTCCAGAACCTTGAAGGACCTCGTTTGCCGGTATAAGACTATGCGCGGCTACCAGGTAAAGCGTAAAGGTGGTTGGGATACTCATGGATTGCCTATTGAACTAGGTGTTGAAAAGGAATTGGGAATAACAAAAGAAGATATTGGGAAAAAGATTTCCGTTGAAGAGTATAACCGAAAATGCCGCGAAGCAGTGCTTCGCTACAAAGATAAATGGGATGATCTTACTCGTAAGATGGGCTATTGGGTGGACCTCGAACACCCTTATATCACTTTCGAGAACAGTTATATCGAAACACTTTGGTGGATTCTGAAGCAATTCTATAATAAAGGATTGTTGTATGAAAGTGTAAGCATCCAACCTTATTCGCCTGCAGCAGGAAGTGGATTGAGTTCGCATGAATTGAATCAGCCCGGCACTTATAAAATGGTAAAGGATACCAGTGCCGTTGCGATGTTCAAAGTGATCAATAATGACAAATCAGAATTCCTATTTAAAAAATTGCCTCCAAAGAAACAAGGAATTGCAGGTGATGAAGTTTTCATTCTTGCATGGACGACCACGCCATGGACGCTTCCCTCAAATCTTGGATTAACAGTTGGGCCCAATATCGAGTATGTATTAGTTCAAACGATCAATTCGTATACACATATTCCGGTGAATGTTATTCTCGCCAAAGAACTTGTAAGAAAATATTTCAAAGAGGAAGGAGAAAATGCTGATTTCAGCGCTTATAAAGAAGGAGATAAAATTATTCCCTGGAAAATACTTACAAGCTTAAAAGGAAAGGAATTAGAAGGAATCGAATATGAACAACTGCTTCCGTTCGAAGCAAACTCATTAAAAAAGATCCAGGAAGAAACAGCAAACGCGAAACCTTTCCGTGTTTTATTAGGTGATTTTGTTACCACCGAGGATGGAACCGGCATCGTTCATACTGCGCCTGCGTTTGGCGCGGACGATTTTAAAGTGGGAAAGAAATATGGAATCGGAATTCTTACGATGGTTGACAAACAAGGAAAATTCGTAGATGGCCTTGGAGAATTCAGCAATCGTTATGTAAAGAATTATAAGGATCAAAAGGATTATGTAGATGTCAATGTTGACATCAGCGTGAAATTGAAAAAAGAAAATCGCGCTTTCAAAGTTGAAAAGTACGAACACAATTATCCGCATTGTTGGCGAACAGATAAACCTGTACTGTATTATCCACTTGATGCCTGGTTTATCAAAACAACAGCATATAAGGATAAAATGGTTGAGCTAAACAATACTATCAACTGGAAACCTAAATCAACCGGTGAAGGAAGGTTTGGAAATTGGCTAGAGAATATGGTCGATTGGAATCTAAGTCGCAGTCGCTTTTGGGGAACGCCATTACCGATTTGGAAAACGGAAGATGAGACTGAAGAAAAATGCATTGGGTCTATTCATGAATTGAGGGTTGAAATGGAAAAAGCAGCGGCTGCTGGAATTGATGAAGCTATTAAAGCCAAGAAGGAATTTGCCGAGAAGCCCGATCTGCACCGACCATATATTGATAAAGTAGTATTGGTTTCCGATAAAGGCAAACCAATGAAGCGTGTGCCCGACCTGATCGATGTTTGGTTTGATAGCGGAGCGATGCCTTATGCCCAATGGGGTTTGGATCCTGAGAAACTAAAAGCGAATCATCCCAGGCCATTTAAAGATCCATTTGACAGGGATTATCCTGCAGATTTTATCGCTGAAGGAGTGGACCAAACAAGAGGTTGGTTCTATACCCTCCATGCAATTTCTTCCTTGTTGAATGAATCCGTCGCTTATAAAACCTGTGTATCTAATGGTTTAGTCCTGGATAAGAATGGAAACAAAATGAGCAAGCGATTGGGGAATGTTGTTGATCCATTTCAAACAATCCAGACTTTTGGCGCAGATGCGACGCGTTGGTATCTTGTTACAAATGCTTCTCCTTGGGAGAATATGAAATTCGACCTTGAAGGTATTAAAGAGATACAGCGTAAATTCTTCGGAACGCTTTACAACACTTACCAGTTCTTCGCGCTTTATGCTAATGTGGATGGATTTTCATTTAAAGAGGATTATATCCCAATTGAGAAAAGACCAGAGATCGATCGATGGATACTTTCCTCATTGAATACATTAATAAAGAAGGTTACCAGGTTCATGGACGATTATGAACCTACGCAGGCTGGAAGAGCGATTGAGGAATTTGTTGACGAGCATCTCAGCAATTGGTATGTACGTTTATGCCGTAGGCGTTTCTGGAAAGGAGAATATGAAGAAGATAAAATCTGCGCTTACCAAACGCTATATGAATGTTTGGATACCGTGGTAAAACTTGTTGCTCCGATTTCCCCGTTCTTCAGTGATGTGTTGTTCAGAAATCTGAATGAAGTAACAAAAAAGAACAAGGAGGAATCGGTTCATCACGCGTTATTCCCTGTGGCTGATGAGAAAAAGATCGATCTAAGGTTGGAAGACCGGATGCTATTGGCTCAGCAAATCTCTTCTATGATCCTTTCATTACGCAAAAAAGTAAACATAAAAGTTCGCCAGCCACTGCAAAAGATACTTATCCCGGTTCTTAATCCCTCCATGAAGGCCCAGGTTGAAAAAGTTGAAGACCTGGTAAAGAATGAAGTAAACGTAAAGGACATCGAGTACCTGACCGAGGACAATGGATTTATTAAAAAGAAGATCAAACCTAATTATGTGGCGCTCGGTAAAAAACTTGGAGCCAAAATGAAACCCGTTGCTGCTGCCCTGGCCGATTTCAGTCAGGAAAAAATTAGTCAGCTGGAAAAAGACGGCAGTGTTTCTTTGCTAATCGATAACGAACCCGTAATATTACAGGTTACAGAAGTGGAGATTAGTAGCGAGGATATTCCGGGTTGGATGGTGGCGAATAAAGACAGTCTGACGGTTGCCCTGGATGTAACTGTAACTCCAAAACTGGTTCAGGAAGGGAACGCAAGAGAGTTGGTGAACAGGATTCAGAAAATTCGTAAGGACAATGGGTATCAACTCACTGACAGGATAAATGTGCAACTTGCCGGACCGGAAGAATTAAAGGAATCTATCACTCAATTTAATACCTATATTTGCGCCGAAATTCTGGCAGACAAACTGGAATGGGTGCCCGAATTGCCCAATGGCACCGAAATTGACGTGAATGAAATTCCATTAAAAGTTTTAGTTATTAAAAAAGCCTAACAGTATGGCAACCAAGAAGAAAGCGGGTAAGCCAGCCAAAAAACAGGTTGTGAAAAAATCTCCGGCGGCCAAAAAGCCGGTGGCTAAGAAACCTGCTGCAAAAAAACCTTCAAAACCCGTCCCCGCCCCTAAAAAGCAAGCTGTAAAAAAAGTTATAGCTAAAGTCGCCGTCAAAAAACCGGAACTCAAAAAGACTGTTCATACCCATTCCAATTCGGTTGCCAAGCCAGCTGATAAGAAAGTTGAGGCCCCAAAAGCTTCAGAAGTCAAAAAACCTGGAATTAAACTGATTTCGGCGCCACCGGTACCGGTAAAGAAAAAATCGGAGCCGACCAAACCTACCAAAGTGGTAATGCCTGAGATCAAAACTAAAACCAGCCGTAAGTACGAACCAGAGTTTACGAAATCAATATTAGATCAACCAGAGCATATTCAAACAGGACCAACTATGCGATATAGCGATGCAGATTTAGGAGAATTCCGGGAACTGATTCAAAAGAAACTTGACCAGGCCAAGAAGGAATTAGCTTACCTACAAGGACTGATAACCAGAAAGGATGAGATGGGTGGTGATGAAACGGAAAACCGTTACATGACCATGGAAGATGGAAGCATGAGTATGGAGAGAGAACAACTTGCACAAATGGCTAGCCGCCAGATCAATTATATAGATCACCTTGAGAAGGCTTTGATGAGAATCGAAAACAAAACTTATGGTATCTGCCGGGTAACCGGAAAGTTAATTGATAAAGCCAGACTTCGTGCCGTTCCTCACGCTACACTCAGTATCGAGGCCAAGCAGATGATGAATAAGTAATCGAAGGGTTGATACTATATCAACCTGTTTATAAACTTTTCTTTCCTGTCTTAAGTGTATAGGGAGGCTCTATTTTGCGTTTCTCGACCACAAGTACGCTATCGTAATAATGTAGCGAGTGCGCGGACTTAGTGAAGCTGTTCACTTTCAAAGATTCATTCTTTGAATGAAACGCATTAATATAATCTATAAAATTTTTGCTGTATTCGATGTAAGAATTTGGATTCTTGTATCCTCCACCAAATTCTTCCCAGTAGGAAGTGTGTAAGTCTTCACACAAGTAAACACCGTTCTCATCGACATGCTCGAATAATTCTTCGAAAGTAGTTATTTGCTGTTCCATTGTGTGACCTCCATCGTCAATGAGAATGTCAATTTTCGGAATGCGGGTTTTTATTTCGCGTAAAAAATTTCTATCCGATTGAGAGCCGATAAATATTTCGACATTTTTCTCTTCGAACTCCTTACATTTTGGGTTAATATCCACCCCATATATCTTGGCATTTGAACCAAAATACTCTTTCCACATTTGTAGACTTCCCCCATGCAGAACGCCTATTTCCAGAATAGAAACATCTTTGTTCCTGAATTTTTCAAAATGACGTTCATAAATTTCGAAGTAATGATGCCATTTAAAAATTCTTCTGTTTTTATTTTCAGTAAAATATTTTTCCAGGAAGTTCATGGCTTTTTGTTTTATGCATGTTGACAAAGATCGCCATTAAAAGCCTCTCTGTGGACTAGTACCCAAAAACACATCCGGCAGGGGTTTATTCAATAACTGTTCGTAATAGAACTTGTATTGTTCATTACGGTTGTGTGCAGCTTTGTTGGCACTATTACCCCCAATACCATGGCGTTCGCCGGGATAAACCATGAACTCGAAATGCTTTCTTAATTCCTGAAGTTTATTGATCAATTGAATGCTGTTCTGCATGTGCACATTGTCATCCGATGTTCCGTGAACAATGCGCAACTTTCCTTTATACTTATCAGCATAAGTCATAACTGAAGTTGCTTTGTAGCCTTCGGGATTTTCATTTGGTGTATCCATGAAGCGCTCGGTATAATGCGTATCATAAAGATGCCAGTCTGTAACAGATGCATTCGCTATTCCATGAGTGAAAACATCAGCGCCATATGTAAGCGCCATGCAGGTCATGTATCCTCCGAAACTTCCGCCAGTCATCGCAACCCTGTTGGTATCAATAAAACGTTGATTTTTTAGCCAACGTCCGCAAGTCATATAATCCTCGATCTCCCATTTTCCTAATTGACGATGGATAAAATTCAAGCCATTCTTTCCAAAATGTCCTGAACTCCTGTTGTCAAACGCGACCTGGATAATTCCCTCCTGCGCCCACCATTGTGTTGCTCCGCCCACGGCGCGCCAACGATCATAAACAGTACCCGCATTTGGACCGCCATAGATAGTAATAAGGACCGGGTATTTTTTGTTTGGATCAAAATTTACCGGATAGGTGATCACAACCGGAAGATCAAATAAACCATCAGCTGATTTTACCCTGGCTAATTCTACTTTCGGAATATTGTAGTTATCGAAATCAGCGCCTTTTGTATTCGCGATCTCTCTTACCAGCTTTCCTTTATTATCCACCACTGCCATTGTTGCGAGAGAACTTACATTCGAATAGGTGGTAATAAAATATTTTCCACTGGGAGAAAGATTGACTTGATCATGGCTGAATTCACCAAAACTCAGCCGCATTAATCCTTTTCCATTCAATCCTGTTTTATAGAAATCAAATCTTGCGCTATTTTCCTTTCTTGCTCTGAAATAGATCGCCTTAGTTTTCTCGTCGATTTTTGTAACGGATGTGCCCCAAAAATTACCGGTAGTTATTTGGTTGATGAGTTTTCCGGTTAGATCATACAGGTATAGATTTTCCCAACCATCCTTATCGCTTTTCAGTATAAAAGTCTTTCCATCCGCAAGAAATTCGACCCGGTTGGTTTCATCCAGGTCTATCCATGTTTTTTGGGATTCATTATAAATCTCTTTCTTCGATCCAGTCTTCGGATCAATTGAATAAATCACAAGATTATCCTGGCCTCTATTCATCCATTGTACCCAAAACTCACTTCCAGGAGTCCAGATCGGCGTTCCGAAATATTGATCTTCCTTGGGATTGAAATCTGCCCAAACTGTTACTGCAGGATTGTCGATAGATACTAATCCAACTTTTACTTCAGGATTTTTGTCTCCTGATTTAGGATAACGCTCATTCTCGAGTCGGCCATGCTGACCATCGTACCAACTGATTGGAAAGATTGGAACTTCTGCATCGTCAAAACGCATGTACCCGATCTTCTTACTATCCGGGCTCCACCAGAAAGCTTTGTAACGGCTTGCTCTTCCGAGAATCTCTTCAAAGTAAACCCATGAAGCATAGCCGTTCAGAATTGTTTCGGATCCATCTGATGTAATGGCGATCTCTTTCTTCGATTCAACTTCAGTAATGTATAGGTTATTATCTTTCTTTGTGTAAGCTACCCATTTCCTATCCGGAGATGCGGCTGCATTAATTGCATCTTTTACAGTAATTGGAAGAGGTTGAACCTGTCTTGAAGGAGTAGCCTTTTTTTCTGCTTCTGTGGGCTCATAAGGAACGGCATTACCAGTTTTTACGTCGACTGAAAAGCCTTTTGTTTTTCCGTCAGCTTCAGTCTTTCTCATTTCAAGGTAATGATCGTCATCAACCCAGCCAGAGATTTGAGGAAGGGGTTTCGTAATATTTGTTGGGGCCCCCTTGAACAATTGATCGTAACTGAAATTTTTCTTCTGAGCCTGAGCCGATAGTATAATAAAGCAAAAGCAGAAGAAGGAAAGAAAGAGTTTTCTCATGTGCATCCTTTTAAAGTTTGAAAATACGAACGGAGGCCGGTATTTCTTAGAAATTGGAGAAAGTTTAGGATGAATGGCTTTAGGAGACCTGTTGCCAGTTTCCAGTTATTGGAAACCTGGAACTATTCACTATTTCACCTCTTGCAGGTCAACAAGTTTCTTATAAAAACCATTGAGCCCGATCAATTGATCGTGGGTGCCGCGTTCTACGATGCGGCCCTTTTGGAGTACAATGATCTCATCCGCATGACGGATCGTACTAAGCCGGTGAGCAATCACAATGCTGGTCCGGTTCTTCATCATTTGCTGAATTGCATCCTGCACCAGTCGCTCGCTTTCGGTATCCAGCGAAGAAGTAGCCTCATCTAAAATTAGAATAGGTGGATTTTTCAGAACAGCCCTTGCTATTGTAAGCCTTTGCTTTTCTCCCCCACTTAATTTATTTCCCCTGTCGCCAATACCTGTCTGGTAACCCTCTTCTTTATGCATAATGAAATTATGCGCATTGGCAATTTTTGCTGCGTCTTCAATTTCAGCAATATTGGCAGATGGATAACCGAGAGAAATATTTGCAGCAATGGAATCATTAAATAAGATGGGTTCCTGGGTTACAATTCCCATTAATTGGCGGAGTTCAGATAAAGAGTAATCCTTAATATCATTTCCATCAATAAGCAAATTACCACCGCTTGTATCATGAAATCTTGGAACAAGATCTACCAGTGTTGATTTTCCGGCTCCGGATGAACCAACAAGTGCAACAGTTTTACCTTTTTGAATCTTAAGGTTTATGTTCTCCAGCACGACTTTATCATTATACCTGAAGCTTACATTCCTGAATTCAATTTCCTTTTCAAAACTTGTGATTGGTTTTGGATTCTTAGGTTCTTCAATCACAACAGGAGCTTTCAATATTTCTTCAATTCTTTCAATTGCCGCGCTTCCTCTTTGAATATTATAAAATGCGGTGGAAAGTGATTTAGCCGGATTTATGATCATACTGAACAAAGCAATATATATGATAAAGGAACTGGGCTGCAAACCACCAACACCTTTCAATGCCATTTGTCCACCAAACCAAAGCACCACACAAAGAACGACTACTCCAAGAACCTCTGATAAGGGAGATGCGAGATCTCTTCTGAAAAGCATTTTATTTCGTACATGGTTCAGGTAATTATTTATTCCCTCAAACTTTTTGTTTAAGATTCTTTCAGCACTGAATGCTTTGATCACCCGCAAACCTCCAAGCGTTTCTTCTACCAGGGTCATGAGGCTTCCCAACTTGCTTTGTGAATCCAGGGATTGTTTTCGAAGAGACCTGCTTACTCTTCCAATAATAAGACCTGCCAGCGGCAACAATACGAGCAAAAAGAGAGAAAGTGTTGGACTTATTAGTACAAGACTTCCAAGATAGATCAGAATGGTCAATGGTTCCTTGATCAGCGTTTCCATGGTGCTGATGATGCTCCATTCCACTTCATTGCTATCATTACTCATCCGGCTCATGATATCTCCTTTACGCTGTTCGGTAAAATAGGAGATCGGAAGGAAAAGAATTTTTGAATAAAGGTCAGCTCTCAATCTTGTCATTACATGGTTGCGCACGGGAATCAAAACCCGGAAAGAGAGATAAAGGAAGAAATTCTTTAACAGTATCGCTATGATTATTGAAATGCAGATCACACCTAGTGCATACACTTTGTCGTGCTCCACAATTATCTGGCTTAATTGATATTTCAACTGTTCGAGTAGTCCATTGGCCGATAAAACGAATTCTGGTTTTTTGTCATAACGTGCGCTTTCATAGAACAATAGCTCCATAAAGGGGCCCAACATAGTGAGGGAAACCAGTGAAAAGACAATGGAGAAAAGATTACAAAGAAAGTATAGAAGGATATTGCCACGCTTATCGCGGAGGTATCTTAAAACTGTCGAGAATCGCTTCATGAAATGGTTAAATTCGCCGTAAACGGGGCAAAGTAACTAATTTTACAACGATTAATCCGTTAATAAAATGCAAGAAGGAAAGAGACAAAAACAGATAGGTGGCCTCTTGTTTGAGGAACTAAGCGATATTTTCCGCCGATTGGGATTAAGTATGACTTCGGGTGGAATGGTGTCTATCTCCGCCGTAAAAGTCACCCCCGACCTGCTCGAAGCAAGAGTTTACCTTAGCCTTTATCAGATTGCGGATCCTGCGGCATTGATGAAGAATATCGAAGACCGGAGTTGGGAAATAAAGAAAGAACTTACTTCTCGGGTCGCAAAACAACTGCGCCGGATGCCTGAATTGAAATTCTTCCAGGACGAAACCCTGGATCATGTGTTTAAAATGGAAGAGTTGTTTAAGAAGATTAAGGACAATAAGCAATAGGCAATAGGCAATGGGCAATGGGCAATAGGCAATAGGCAATAGGCAATAGGCAATGGGCAATGGGCAAATTAACCAAATTATAGACCATTAATTATTAATTTAACAATCGCGAATTCCAATTGCCTATTGCCTATTGCCTATTGATTAACTCACGAAATAATGAAACATTGACCTTCCTCTTCGCCTGGCGTTATTTTAAAGCAAAGAAATCTACCAATGCCATCAATGTTATTGCCTGGGTAAGTGTGATTGCGATCACGCTTATTACGGCAGCGTTTATAGTTTTATTGAGTGTTTTTAATGGATTTGAAGGATTGGTAAAATCTCTTTATTCTTCTTTCTACCCTTCTCTTCGTGTAGGACCTGAGATAGGAAAAGTGATCCAGATATCGCCAGAGCAATTTGCAAAACTCGATTCTATAAAATCCATTCGTGCATGGTCAACTGTAATTGAAGAAAAAGCGCTTGTACAGAATGCGGATATTCAAACCATTGTTTACCTGAAAGGTGTGGATGAGAATTATGAAGAGGTTACCGGTGTCTCCAATAAAATGATCCGTGGAAAATTTTCAATTGGAGATGCTGATACTGCGGGGATCATCGTTGGAGCAGGAATTGAAAATGCACTTGCTGTAGATGTGGAGCGAACCGCATTTCCATTAACAGTTTATCTATTTCGGCGCGGGATCAACATAAATGTGATTGATCCTTACCAATCGTTTTCGGCAGATAATGTTTATGCTTCCGGAACTTTTTTCATTCAGCAGGATATCGATAATAAATATGCAATTACCAATATCGGCTTCATGAAGCGAATGATGGGATTGAAAGAAGACGAGTATGGAAGCATTGAAATTGGTTTGAATGAAGATGTCAATCCCGAAAGAATAAAGGATCAATTGCAGGAAATCTTTCCCAAAGGTTATGTTGTTGAAACCCGCTTTGAACAAAATAAAAGCCTGTACTCAGTAATGCGCCTCGAGAAATGGGCGATTTATGGAATACTTACCTTAATGTTGATCGTTGCTGCATTTACGATGATCGGTGCGCTTACGATGCTCGTATTGGAAAAACAAAAGGACATCCAGGTATTAAAAGCAATGGGAGCAAACCGTGGATTGATCCAAAAAATATTTTTAAGCGAAGGATTTCTCCTTGCAGGAATTGGTGCCGTTTCAGGAATTATACTTGGTGGATTAATTTGTTGGGCGCAGGTTCAATTCAAATTGATCAAGATACAGGGAGGAACTTTCCTGATCGACTCTTATCCTGTAAAAGTTGTTCCCTCAGATTTTCTTCTGGTAGCCGCAACCGTTACAATTGTTGCTGTAATAGCATCCTGGTTTCCGAGTAAGAAAGGAGCGATGCAGCCTATAGAGTTGAAAAGTTAGCCCCAACTAATTCTCGCTTAACATTCCATTGTTTGATGGCTTGATTGTTTGATGGTAGGCTCAGAAAATTGTAAACCCAACAATCAAACAATCAAATCATCAAGCCATTGAGGAGGAATGGATCAATAATCTCCCAGCGTTTCCGGCAATTGAGCCAATGCTTTCTGAAGTTGTTCATCATTCGGTGCAATACCATGCCATTCATGGCTGCCTTCCATAAAGTCAACGCCTTTGCCCATTACCGTTTTCATTAAGATCATGATGGGTTTGCCTTTGCCGACGAAAGATTTGGCCTTTGCCAATGCAGCCAAAACCTGGTCAATGTCGTTTCCGTTTTCAAGATTGATTACTTCCCATCCGAAGGCAGTGAATTTAGCATGCAGGTCACCGAGATTCAAAACTTTTTCGGTTGGCCCGTCGATCTGTTGTCCATTCCAATCTATTGCAGAAATAAGATTATCTACTTTATTATGCGCTGCAAACATTGTTGCTTCCCAGATCTGACCTTCTTGTAATTCGCCATCTCCATGCAAAGAATAAACGAGATGTTTATCACCATTTAGTTTCTTTGCAAGCGCAGCGCCTATTGCAACACTTAAGCCCTGACCCAGCGAACCGGAAGCAATTCTAACTCCTGGAAGATGCTCATGAGTGGCGGGATGTCCCTGCAATCGGCTATTGATCCTTCTGAATGTACTCAGTTCTTTAGTATCAAAGTATCCCGACCTTGCCAGCGTAGAGTAAAAAAGAGGGGAGATATGACCATTTGATAAAAAGAAAATGTCTTCATTTTGCCCATCCATATTAAACTTCGAATCATGACGCATCGCGTTGAAATAGAGAGCAGTAAGGTACTCAGTACAACCAAGTGAGCCACCCGGGTGACCGCTCGCAGCCCCATGTACCATTCGAACAATATCCCGGCGGATTTGGGAGGCAATTTTCTTCAATTCAGGCATAATCGGATATATGTGGTCGCAAAGGTAAAGGAATCACCTTACCTCTTAGTTGACAGGCTTAAACTTTTGTTCAGGATCAAGGTCAAACCAGCGTTTCTTCACAATAAAGTGCAAGTAATAAAGTTGTTATTTCGGAAACATGCTTAATTTGCAGGCCCGAATACCGATACCCAACCGGCCTGATTAGCAGCACGTAGATTAAATTAAAGACATCCAAAACAAGGCTGATGCTAAATGTATTCGATGTATTATTAGCTATAACAATCGCTTTTACGATCACTTTCCTTGCTATTCCGGTAATTATCAAAGTTGCTGAAAGGAAAAAATTATTCGATCTGCCTGATGAGCGTAAGATTCACCAAACCCCAATTCCTTCTTTGGGTGGATTGGGCTTCTTCGCAGGTTTCATCATAGCATGTTTGATAACGATTCAATTCTCGAATGCCCCAGAGTTTCAGTATTTCTTTGCGGCTGCATTCGTTATATTCTTCCTGGGATTGAAGGATGACATCCTCGTAATTTCCCCAATCAAGAAATTTATTGGACAGGTTCTCGCAGCCTTCCTGATCATATATAAAGGAGAAATGCAGATCAAAAGCATGCATGGATTCCTGGGGATCTATGAATTACCTGAAATGTTCAGCCTTCTGCTGACGTACTTTACATTTATTGTTATCATCAATTCATTCAACCTGATCGATGGCGTGGATGGTTTGGCTGGCAGTCTTGGCCTGATGGCGACAACTGTATTTGGATTCTATTTCCTACAGGTTAACCTTATTCCTTATGCGATTTTGGCCTTTGCCCTTGCTGGCAGCCTTGTCGCTTTTCTCATCTTCAATTTCCAACCGGCAAAGATCTTTATGGGCGATACGGGATCACTCCTGATTGGATTAGTAAATGCAATACTCGTGGTGAAGTTTATTAATGTTGCCGACGTTGCGGATGCAAAATTTCCGGTTGAGGCAGCTCCAGCGATCGGTTTTGCAATCTTGATGATTCCTTTACTCGATACACTGAGAGTTTTTGGAATTAGAATGATCCATCAGCGTTCACCATTCAGCCCTGACCGTAACCATGTGCATCACCTGATGTTAGATAAAGGTCTTTCTCACCGCACCATAACTTTAACCCTGGTATCGATCAATATCCTTTTCATAATCGTTACTTTTTTAAGCAGGCAATTAGGCCCCACCCTATTAATCCTTTCCATTTTCAGCATCTTTTTCGCTGGAATAGCCGCCTTGTATTATACAAGGCCCCAGCCCCGCCTCTTTGTGGCCAAATCGGTGGAATCTGAAAATGGTGAAATGAAGAAATCCAAGATCGTTCCGCTCACGAAGGACACCATCCTGGAACAGAAAAACTAAGCTATCTTTTAACTTATAATATCTACCCTCCCGTCCTTGCGGGAGGGATTTTTTTGATTTTATGTAGGTTTGCAGGGTTCAAACTATTTCTATTATGGTAGAGGAATTAAATAATATCAAGGAGAGCGCTAAAGAAGCGATGACCAAAGCTATCAATCATCTTGAGGCTGAATTGGTGAAAGTAAGGGCTGGCAAGGCAACTCCCGGACTGGTAGATGGAATAATGGTGGATTATTATGGTAATCCAACGCCTATAAACCAGATCGGAAATATTTCGGTTACGGATGCAAGAACGCTGACTATTCAACCATGGGAAAAAAATATGCTTCAGCCAATTGAAAGAGCCATCATTGCAGCCAATATCGGTATCAATCCACAAAATGATGGAAATAACATCCGCTTATTCATGCCTCCACTTACAGAAGAAAGAAGAAGGGAGCTGGTAAAAAAAGCGCAACACGAAGGAGAACATTCCAAAGTTGCGATCCGCAGTATCCGCCGCGATTCCATGGAACACATTAAGAGACTACAGAAGAATGGACTGAGCGAAGACATTTGCAAGGATGCAGAAAAGGAAGTTCAGGACACCACTGACCGTTTCATTACTGCAGTGGAGAAGCACTTGACGAGTAAGGAGAAGGAGATCATGACGGTGTGAGTTTTGGTTGATAGAGTTGACAGGGTTGACAGGGTTAACAGGGTTAACAGGGTTAACAGGGTTGACAAGGTAAGGTACATAAGGAAGATAAACCCAACTGTAGCAAAACAAGACTTTCCTCGTCAATACTAAAAAAAGAAATATGGGCAGGAGTTCATTGAAAGAGATCAGCACGAGAGCGCCAAAGGACCTGGATAAACAGGACGCAAAGGAAAAAACAGAAAAGATTCTTGAAGAGCTCAGCGAATTGCAGAACCTGCTCTATGCTGAATCGAAGCATGCTTTGCTGATCATTTTACAAGGTCCCGATGCAAGCGGAAAGGACGGGGTGATCCGAAATGTATTCAGCAATTTTAATCCTCAGGGAATAACCGTCAGATCATTTAAAGTTCCGACTGCGGAAGAATTGAGCCATGATTTTCTTTGGAGAGTTCATCATGCAGCCCCTTCAAAAGGAATGATCCAAATCTTCAACCGTTCCCACTATGAAGATATCCTTGTGACCCGCGTACATAAGTTCATAGATGATAAGCTCGCAAAGAAGCGGATGAGAGCCATCAACGATTTCGAACACCTGCTGGCTGTCCATAACAATACCAAAATTTTGAAGTTTTACCTCCACATTTCGCAGGAAGAACAACTCGAAAGGCTAGATGAAAGAATCCATGATCCCACAAAACAATGGAAATACAATGAAAGGGATTTCCAGGAATCCAAACTCTGGGATATTTATCAGCAGATGTATGAAGATTGCTTTGAACATTGTAATGAGTATCCCTGGACAATCGTTCCGGCCGACCAGAATTGGTACAAGGAATACATGGTAGCTAAAACGGTCAGAGACGCATTGAAGGAAATGGATATGCAGTTTCCGGGTATAAAGAAGGAAGAATAGGAACAAGTTTTGGGGTTTCGGAAGCGCGGCATCGTTTTTATATATTGAAGTCGGTCGCCCCGCTTTAATCCCATCATCATGTCTATTGGGAGCCCAACGTCAAACCATATGCAGGGAGCAATGGATTCTATATTCAAATCAATCAAAACCAATTTTTATGGGCATGCTTAAAGAATTCAGAGAATTTGCACTGAAGGGCAATGTGGTTGACCTGGCTGTTGCAGTTGTTATTGGTGCGGCTTTTAGTGCAATCATTACTTCATTGGTCGGCGATGTGATCACACCGCTGATACTAAAGCCGGCATTGGAGGCAGCAAATGTCGGCGATCTTGAAGATT
Organism: uncultured Chitinophagaceae bacterium; assembly: GCA_963728145.1. Lineage (GTDB taxonomy): Bacteria > Bacteroidota > Bacteroidia > Chitinophagales > Chitinophagaceae > CAVSJA01. Next base: position 307,576 of record CAVSJA010000006.1, read on the forward strand.
TGAAATGGGGCACTGTGAAATATGGAAAATTCATTGCAGCCATATTGAACTTTATTGTTATCGCTTTCATTTTATTCCTAATCATCCGGGGAATGAATAAGCTAATGCGAAAAACACCACCTGCTCCAAAAGACCCCCCTGAAGATATTATCCTATTGCGGGAGATCAGGGATGCCTTGAAAAACAGATAGGAATTTTAACTTTAAATACCATTTTTGATTAACTTCAAAATGTTCAATATTAAACTCTAAACTGTGGTTATGCGAAAATCATTCTTACTCTCATTGTTTGCTTTATTCCTGTTTTCAGGTTTTGCACAAGACACTGCCAAAATGAAGGGAGGGACTTTTTCTCTGAACGTAGGACAGGGTGGTAGTAAGAATTGGGCAGCCGGTGCAGAAAAGTTCTCTTTTACCGTTGCGTCTTATCTCAACCTTTTCTATAATAAAAGAATGGGGAAATACCAATGGAACAACAATCTCGACCTGGGTTATGCGATGGTTAATACAACCTCAGGAGGTGTTAGAAAAACAGATGACAAAATAGATTTTTACAGTAAGTTTCATCGTGAACTCAATCCTTCTCTAAGTCTTGCTTTTGTTTTGAATTTGAGAACTCAGTTTGCAGATGGGTTTGATTATAACTACCTCGGTAAGGGATTTAAACGCCGAACATCAGGATTCTTCGCTCCTGCTTATCTAACTCTTGGACCGGGTTTAGACTGGCATCCGACTGATTATCTAAGTATATTCATTTCTCCGATTTCTCCCAGGTTTGTTATCGTTTCCAACGAACCTAAGAGTTACTTCTTTCCTGGCGGTGTAATTCCAGCAGGAGAAGGCGGTGGATTTGAAACGCCATTAGCAGTATTATATGGCGTAGATCCGGCACGGCAGGTGAGAGCAGAACTCGGTGCACTGGCATCAATTAATTTCAAGAAGGACCTCTTCAAAAATTTTAACTATAAGAGCAGGCTCGATCTTTATTCTAATTTCCTGAAGACATATAGTTTCACCGTTACTGGTCCTGATCAATTAGCAATTACCGAGGTTGGACCAAAGCCACAAAATGTCGACGTAATTTGGAACAATGTGATCAATATGAAAGTAAATAGGTTTATTAATGTTACTTACAATTTTGATCTTATTTACGATGATGATGTTCGTCAATTTGGCCCCAATAAAACTTCACCGGGCACCCAATTAAGATCACTCTTGGCTGTGGGTTTCCTGGCAAGATTCTGATTGTATTAATCCATATATTTGTGAAGTCCTGATCCCCGATTAGGACTTTATTTTTAATTCAACTTATTAACGCGTGAACCAGGCTTCGTACCAGATAAGACTACCGCAATTTGAGGGTCCATTTGACTTGTTATTATTCTTCATCGAGCGCGATGAATTGGACATCTACAATATTCCTATTACCAGAATTACAAATGATTTCCTGGAATATATCCACAAGCAGGAACAATTGAATATTGAACTTTCAAGTGAATTCATTCTTTTCATTTCAACCCTTATGCGGATAAAGGCCAAAATGTTATTACCGCGTAAAGAACTGGATGCTCAAGGAAATGAGATCGATCCAAGATTGGAATTGATAAGTAAAATACTTGAATACAAAAAATTCAAGGAAGCTTCAGCGAAGATGGCTGAAATGGAAGCATTGCGTATGCTGATGGCGAAAAGAGGAAATCTGCAACAGGAACTTTCACATATCGGGGAAGAAGCGGGAGAGGGCACTGAGATACAGTCAGTCACTTTGTTTAAACTAATGAAGGCCTTCGAGCGTGTAATGAAAAGATTGGATGAAAGAAACAAAAGACCGGTCCATACAGTAGTTCAATATACTTATACCATGGAGGGCAGCAGGGAATACATGCTCGACACGGTAAAGGAGCAAAAGGCAATGGCCTTTGAAAAAATATTCGAAGTCTGCGAAAACAGAATACACGCCATCTTTCTATTTCTCTCCCTATTGGAATTGATCCAACAGAAATACATGGCCATCATGGTCGGCGAGGGAATGAACAATTTCATCTTAGAATGGAATGAGTTTCGGCAGGAGGATGAGGTTCCTTCTTAGGAGATCGGGGTTGATAAGGTTGTTCCTCCCGCCGACGGCGGGACGGGAATGCAAGGTTGTTCCCGCTTTCGCGGGAATGCAAAGTTGACAGGGTCCGAAGGTTGGCAATACGTATAAATAATTCCTAATCAACTAATTAACCAATTAACCAATCAACTAAGAAAATCGGCTCGCTATTTGATGTTTAAACATTAAACTTATAATATGAGCAAAACAACTTTACATCCGGCTTCCGAACGCGGGCATGTGAATTTTGGTTGGCTGGACAGCCATCATTCCTTCAGTTTTGGACATTGGTATGATCCAAACAAGATCCATTTCGGCGCATTGCGTGTATTGAATGACGATATCGTAGAAGGCGGAGGCGGGTTTGGAACGCATCCCCATGATAATATGGAGATCGTTTCAATACCGCTTAATGGTGCATTGGCGCATAAGGATAGTACGGGAACTGATGGGATCATTCAAACAGGAGATGTGCAGATCATGAGTGCGGGTTCCGGCATTCGTCACTCTGAATACAACAACTCAAAGACCAATCCGGTAAACTTTTTACAGATCTGGGTATTTCCGAAGGAAAAGAATATCAAACCACATTATGCGCAGAAAAATTTTGATGCTTCAGACAGAAAAAATCAATGGCAGGTAGTTGTGAGTCCGGATGAAGCTGAAGGTGGAGTTTGGATCAACCAGGATTCTCGTTTTGCATTAACCATACTGGATAAAGGAAAAAGCATTGGGTTCAGTCCAAAGTACAAAGGCAGTGGAGTTTATTTCTTTGTGATTGAAGGTTCAGTTGAAGTTGAAGGAAAAAAACTTAACAGGCGTGACGCAGTTGGGATTGTCGGTCTAGATAATATGACTATCGCTGCCGTTTCGGATGCCGAGATTTTGGCGATAGAAGTGCCGATGATAGGTGAAGAGAATTAGTAATGGGCAATAGGCAATGGGCAATGGGCAAGGGGCAATAGGCAAAAGGCAATGAGCAATAGGCATTTCTTTAATACAAACGACTTTTGCAATTCAACTTTGCCAATTGCCTATTGCCAATTGCCTATTGTCCATTGCCCATTGCCCATTGCCCATTGCCTATTGCTCATATATCCAAAGCAAAACCGGTTTTTGCTTTTTCTTGATTATCCCGGCTAGTTCCTGAAGAAATGCGGGCGAAACGGTAGGACATCCTTCACTCTGGCAAAGGGGTAAGGGGTGAACCTCATTATCGGGTACACACTCATGTGAATGAAGAACAACATATCTCCTGAAAGCATTGCTATTGCTGCTATCCAGCCCATGTAGTTTAAAGGCTAACCCAAATTCTCCCTGGTACGAATCACCAATCTTGTAGCGACCAAGCGAGGTACAACCACAACCTACTTTATTACCATATTCCCTTCCGTTAAGCCAGGTTTTCTTGCAATTGCCATGAGTTACCAGGCCACTGTTTAAAACCGAATCTTTTTGAAGGTCGATGACAAAGAAGCGTTTCTTACCTGATTCTTCACTCATGTCAATGAGAAAGCATATAGTTGAATCGAATTTCTTTGACTTTGCGAATCGTTTTGCTTCATCAGATTTAACAAGGATCTTATCCAGCAGGAGCTTGTTAGTTGTCAGATAAAAGTCGTTCGACTTTTCCTTATGAAACCGGGAGTAATACCAGGCGGCACTGGCTAAGATAAATACGAGAAAGACGGAAAAGAATAAAAGGAACTTCTTCATAAAAAGCAGTTAAGCATCCATGACAGATGCTTAACGCTTCCTCTTCCACACTATGCGGACCCAATCGTTAAACTATTTTGAAAAATTTTAACGGTCTATGCCAAATGCAAACGTTGCATAGGAGATATCTTTTTTGCCAGTTCCAGATGTCATCATCAAATTAACGAATCCATATTCACCCGGCTCGAGGGCTTTTTCGGGAACAAGAATGTATATTCCTTCACTCGGATTTTTGACGAGGTAAGGAATTCCTTCAGCATTGTAGTCCGCCTTTGTTCCCATTGCACCCATACTTGTTATCGTTGCTTCTCGTACGTTGTTCTTTGTTTTGAATTTGTATAGTCGAATGTAGTTTGTGGGATCGCCCATCGTTACGGACATTTTCATAGCAAATTGTGGCTGGCTATTGGGAACTCTTACAGAAGAGCTACTCCCCTCCATTTTATAAGCCGAAGATGAGCCGCCAAACCCGGCCAATTTCATCTTGTTAACCATTGTTACCTTGTCCTTTTCAAGGCTATTCAGATGATTGCTGTCACCGATGACATAGAGATGGTTCATCAATTCGGGCTTAAAAGCAGGTTCTCCATTGGTTTGTCCCTTAACGGTGATTGCCGTTAACAGTATCACGAAGGTTAGATATCTGGTGATCATAAATTATTAATTGAATGTTTAAAATCTTAACCCGGCGAATAATTGTACAACATTATTCTTTGCATCAACGGATGGAATAAAGCTAGGCATTGGTTCTCCGGGTGCGGGTGTTTTATACATATCTCCAAAGCTGACGTTATATTTGACTCCAATCAGCAAATTTCTAATCGGATAAATTTCAATGCCCGCACCCAGGCCGTAATCAAACTTATTGTAGTAATCCATAATAGCACCGTAGGGATTGCTGCCCCCTGATGAAGTGGTACTGTCCGCTGATGCATTTAGCAAAAACGCCATTTGAAATCCAACCTGTAATTGCACAAAGCGCGTAATATTGATTCCCATTGACTGTGGAATAATCAAATAATTCAAATTCACATTCCCGGAATTGGTATTAGACTTGTAATTGTAGCCTTGCTTTGAATAGATCAATTCAGTCTTTGAGCTAATTATACTTTTTGAAGGAGGAGCAAGGAATACACCTACCATAAACCCGGTTTGATTGCTACTATTAATAGATTCAGCGTTCGTAACATTTGCGAAGTTTAATCCGGCTTTGAATCCGATACCCTTTATTGGTTTTTTTTCTTTCTTCTGTTTTTCCTGCGTATTCCCCTGGTTGTTGGGGTCCTGGGACCGAACTACTGTACCGACAACAAGGATAAGGCCCAGAAATATTATTATTTTTTTCATGATTTCTGATTTAGAAAAGGTTTATGATTTGGTGATTTCTCTTACTTTAAAGTACTACCTGTATTACCAAAGCCCAATAGAACAAAAGTTAGTTCCAGAGCGGTTTTAGTCGCTCCTTCTCCAGTCGATGCCGAATGTATAAAGCGTGAATTCCTGGGAATCCATATTTTTTACCCATACAAATGCATATTCCCCGGCTTCCAGTGGCTCCGCAAAAGTGATCATGTAATTCTCCGGAGAGATCATTTTTACGCTGAAGCTTACAGTTGTACTTCTTCCATCATCTTTATTATTGATTATTCCTTCTTTGGAGCTAACTGTCACTTCTCTTTTATCATTGGCAGGTGTTAGCCGGAAAAGCTTAACATAAGTGGTGAGATCATTAACATCACCATTTGTTTTGATGAGGAAGTTGATGTTATTTTTGCTCACAAATCTCACTTTTGATGAGCCTCCGTCTGTGCTCAGAATCTGTTTGGCCCCCTGCAATCCAAGTGTTTTCTTCTTAGTATTCAACTTACCGGTATTGTTTTCAAGACGGATCAACCTGTTATCATCCTTGTCGAAATAATAAGGTTGGTTAATGAATTCAGGAGTTGGCATTACAACAGGCTTCAATTTATCGGTTGCTGTTTGGGAACCGCTAATTGAAGCGGTTGATTTGACTGTATCTTTCTTGTTGGTCTGGCTTAGTGCGAGCAAACCATTCAATAGGATCAGGCTTAATAAAACGTATCGCATAGAATTGATTTAACTGGTGGAAAAGGATAAAAAGGCAGATACAAAATTTAGCTAAACAAATAAGCCAGACAATCCCGCCAATCCATGATTCTTCTATCCCCTGAAAGCGGGATTTTTAATAGGGGAACATTATTGTGGATGCCAATACATTAATTTAGGAGAGTAATCGCTTCCTCGCATGAGAAGAATCATTATTTTATGCGTTTGTTTTTTTTGCTTTATGGGAATTACCTATTCCGGGTATTCACAAGATCAGGTCCTGGACAGTTTGCAAAGAGAAATTGCCAGGGCAGAAAATGATACGCTTAAATATTGGTGGATGATACAACGTGCCAAACGGGAATACCGGCTAAAGAAAGAGGGCACGCTGGAAAAAATGATCAGGCTAAAGGAGGATTGCCAGGAGAAAAAATACTATAATGCCGGAGGAAATGCCGCTACCGCTGTAAGTGCAATCTATTTTGACAGGGGTGATTATATTAAATCAATTGTCTACGACGAGGAAGCATTAAAGATGTATTTGTCACTACCTGAAGGTGATGACCGGAACTGGGGTGTGGCTGCATGCAATATCAACTTAGGAGGCACGTATTCGTTGATCAATGATTGGGATGGCGCGCAGCGTTCCTACTATGCAGGAATAGCAGAGCTCGAAAAGCAAAAAGATACTACCGCAATTAACGTTGGATATTTCAATCTTGCATTTCTTTTCATCGATATGCAGGAATGGGATAAGGCTTACAGCTATATGTTGAAAGCAATTCAATTCAGGAAAGGCCGGGAGAATTATGATAATGCATTACAAACCACCGCAAGACTTGCAGCGATTTGTTGCAAACTTGGGAGATTGAAAGAAGCTTCCAATTGGCTCAAGCAATGTGATAGCATATTACTCTTACCTGTAATTGATTTGGGAAGGCTCTATTATCACAATGCGTATGGCGATTTTCATTTTGCTAACAATAATCTTGATCGGGCATTGGATTTTCACCGCGTCGCTTATCAATACGCATTGTTACGAGATGATCCTTATTTTATTGTTGATGAAGAAAGGGAAATTGGAAAGATCCATCTGCTGCTCAACCGCCGGGATTCCGCTGAGTATTACCTGACGCGGGCATTCAATATGGCAAAGCAGTACAATTATCTTCCCAAGGTTAGGGTGATACTAAATGATTGGTGTGATTATTATGTGGAGAATGGTCAGTACGAAAAAGCCTATGAATACCGAACCTACCTGAATAAATTTACTGACAGTCTGACCAGTATTCAGAATCATAACCGGATTCTTTTGAATGACGCGAGATATCAAAGTGAGCGGAAGGAAAAACAGATTACTGAACTTGAACAGCAAAAAAAGATTCAGGCACTTTCCATTCGTCAGCAAGCAACATTCAATTATGTTTTGTTGGGAAGTCTGCTTGCATTATTAATTATTGGTTTGCTAGCGTATCGTTACTATCGTAATAAGCAACTATTATTAAAACAAACCGAGCAATTGCAGGCCCAGCGCATCAGGGAATTGGAGAAGGAAAAGCAGCTGATCTCCATGAATTCTCTTTTAAAGGGACAGGAAGAGGAGAGGAGCCGAATGGCGCGCGATCTCCATGATGGATTGGGCGGCATGTTGTCTGGTGTAAAACTTTCACTTGAAGCTATGAAAGGAAATTATCTCATATCCGAAGACAATGCCAAATTGTTTACAAGGGCATTGGAGCAACTCGATAGTTCAATTGGCGAAATGCGCAGGGTTGCACACAATATGATGCCGGAAGCATTGGTAAGGCTTGGCCTCCCTCAGGCTGTACAAGATTATTGTGGTGGTGTGAATGAATCTAACCAATTAAAAGTGACTTGTCAGATTCATGGGATGGACGAAAGGTTGGATCCAACTACTGAAATTGTCGTGTACCGCATCATACAGGAATTATTGAATAATATTGTGAAGCATGCGCAGGCCAGCGAGGCATTGGTACAGGTGATGCGGCAGGACAATCGACTTTCGATAACGGTTGAGGATAATGGGAAGGGATTTGATCCATCACTCGTATCAGCGCAAGGCGCAGGATTAAGCAATGTACGTTCGCGTGTCGATTATCTCAAAGGAGAGATGGATCTTCGCTCCGAACCCGGAAAAGGTTGTTCAATTCATATCGAATGTAATCTTTCGCAGAATGAAGGATAAAATTGCTGTGCTGATCGTGGATGATCATCCAATGGTATTGGAAGGAATGAAGGTATTGCTTTCGGACATTTCATTTATCGATATTGCTGGTATGGCGAGCAATGCGTTTGACGCTATAGTCCTGTTGAAGGCAACGCCGGTTGATGTGGCCATACTCGATATCAATTTACCCGATATTAACGGCATTGAATTGTGCAAGAAGATCAGGATAGAATATCCATCGGTGAAAGTGCTTGCGATGAGTACGTTTAAGGAAAGAAGTTATATCTCTCAAATGATTCAAAATGGCGCTTCTGGCTACCTTGTGAAAAGCGCTTCGAAAGAAGAGATCACTGAGGCAATCCTTTCTGCATACGAGGGGAAACTTTATTTAAGTCTCGATATCAGTTCTTCCTCTATTGATAAGGACACAGATACGGAAATGCCGGTGCTTTCACGAAGAGAAAAGGAAATTCTGCAACTGATTGCGGATGGAATGACGAATAACCAGATTGCGCAGAAATTATTTATTAGTCTTCATACGGTAGATACTCATCGAAAGAATCTTCTCACGAAATGCAAGGTGAACAATACCGCGTCTTTGATCAAGATTGCGGTGAAGTATAACCTGGTGTGATAATTGCTACTCCCGTATAGTCTGGACGATCATCTGGTTTGTTAAGGCGCAGGAGCAGGAAGCAGTTGCATTTAATAAACTTCCAAAGATCCTTGCCTGCAGGTTGATCGTATGAGTTCCTGAATTTGCTTTCATAAAAAACATTCCATTCACAGAAGTTGACTTGCCGCAGGTTATAGTGTAATCGTTGTCGTTGGGTAATGCCGAAAAACTTCCGGTCCCACTTGCTTTTATCTTAAGGACGGCGATGTTGCAGGAGCCGGCTGTCAAAACAATATTATATCTGACCAATACTATTGCCTGGGTAGAATTTGTGAAAGTGAAACTCAAGCCAGGGATGTTTTGAAAGCCCGCAGTTAAAGTAATTGGTGAATTACTCACGGCTGAACCAATATTATCAAAAACATCTTTGTTGGGAGATACCCAGCTCGGCGCTGCGCTAATACCATTTGATTGAAGGATTGTTCCCGGCGTTCCTGTTGATCCTGCAAATTTCAGTGCACCGGTTACTGTATTCATACCAAAACTCCATCCTACCCCCGATCCAAAAAATCCTACATAATCATCGTTTTCCATTCCAACAAAACCTACCGTATTATCGAAAGTGTTGTTAACCCAATATCCTGCAGTTGTAGCCAGCGAACCGCCACTTCGAATGAGCATTCTTCCACCTACGTCAAGTTTTCCATAAATAAAATCTATGAAGTCGGCAGGCTCTATTCCTACGCCGACACCAGCTAAATGGTCATCTCCAATGATCAACTTGGAGTTGATCTTGCCGCCCCGGATATAAGTATATTCATTCGTCCCATAATTGAAGTGCGAGATGTTTTGAGTTCCATAAAAATCAGCGGTAGAGTATCCACTCAGCCGTCCAACGTCAAATGCTGCGCCGGGAGCAGTGGTTCCTAATCCAACCGTTCCATTAGAAACGATTCGCATATTCTCCGTGAAATTCGAACTGCTTCCATATCCCAGTGATATACGGGAGGGAAGAAAGGAAGGACCTTGATCGTTATGTATTTGTAGTCGATATGAATTTACGTCGATTCCATAATTATAATCCGAACTCTCCCCAAAGAAAATCGTTTTGGAGCTTATTTCAGATGCCATATGCAATGGAGCAAGAGAACTGTTACCAATGCCAAGGAAATGATTGAAATATCCATTGCCTGTTTGCCAATCGACTGCAAATCGATTGGTTCCATCCTGATAACGGTAAGTCAATTGCGGATTACTATAAGCTAATCCCTCAGCTGAAGCAGAATGTTGAATGATGTATTGATTGGAAGGAACGAATAGGTTTGAGTTGTTCCAACGGAATTGACCATTTGAAGAATCGAACGAAAGAAAAGAACTGCCTGGGGTAATTCCACCAACGCGAAAATTTCCAGCCACATGCAATTTTGCCTGGGGCAAACTGGTTCCAATGCCAATGTCAGACTGAGCGCTGACCATTAAAGCACCAAGTAGGTGACTGATTATAATTGTTATCGTTCTCATTTATTCAAAATCTGGATGAACATACAGTCTAATGTTGGTCCCGTTGGATTGACTATTATTGGACCATCAATGGTAGATGCCATCATTTTTATTAAATGGTTGCCCGCGGTAGCAGGTATGATCAAAGTTCCCGTTACTGTTGCCTGGTTGCCCCCGACGAAGTGAATGCTTCTGGAGAAAATTGCACCGTCAACCACAACATCCAAAATTGTTGAGGTGGTCGGAAATTCTCCATGCATGAGAATGTTATAAGTGAAGAGAATATTTGCATTGGAAGAGGAAATGCTTACAAGTTTCGACATTCCTGTTAGGTCCACCGCAGTAGTTCCGTTTATGGTTTCCTGGGCAGCGATTCTAACTGTTGAAGTATTATTAAATAGCACGTTGGTTGGTGAAACCCATTTGGGATAACTGGAAGGGCCATCCGATTTAAGTACCTGGCCTGCATTGCCCCAACGACTTTGCGCTACATACAGGGAACCATTAGTTGCATCCATTCTGAATTCAAGACCGCCGATATTGCAGAAGATTTGCAGGTAAGTAGGATAGTTAACGCTTGTTCCTACAAAGCCTCCTCCAGCCGGACTTGCGTCAGATCTTTGAAAACTGAGACCCAAATCAATGTAATCTCCACCGCGACAACGCATTCTTCCTGCAACTTCAAACACTCCATCTGATAGTGTAGGCTCAATTCCAACACCGACCTTTCCGCCGGGGATATCATTTAGTATTATTTTTTCTCCCCGGATATAAGTATACTCGTTAAATCCTTTATTGAAATATGAATTTCCGGGATTGCCTGTTCCTGCAGCGCTAAAGAAAGCGGCAGTTGCATTATTTAATCCTTTACGGACCTCGAGCCTTGATTGTGGATTATTCGTTCCGATTCCCATTCTTCCATCACCAACAAGTCGCACCAATTCGGTGAAGTTTGTGCTACTGCCATAACCAAACGTTATTGATGATTCCGGAAGATCAGTATGAATTTGCAATTGAGATGGCTGAATACCGATACCATAATTCGGGCCGGGTCCACCCCAAAAAATGATTTTTTCTCCGAATTCAGATGCAAAATGCAAACGAGATCCTGGATTGTTCCTGCCAATCCCAAGAAAACCTCCGACGTATCCATCGCCATTAATCCAATTTGTAGCAAACTGTTTCAGACCGGATGCATTGCGATATTCAAGTTGTCCGCTATTATAATACAGCCCTTCATTCGTTGATGCTGAGTGCCGCATCAGCGCCTGGTTTGCTGGTACAAAAAGATTGGAGTTGTTCCAGTTAAAATTTCCCGTAGCTGAATCATAAAACAAATACGAGCTATTTGAAGTAATACCTCCGACTCGGAAGCTTTTCACTATGTCGAGCTTTGCCTGCGGAGAACTGGTTCCAATGCCAATATTCAATTGCGCAACAGCATTGATATTGCAACCAACAAAACAAGCAAAAAAGAGTAAGAATTTCATTGATTAATGATTTGTATAACCATTCTTTTTGCTACAGAACAAGGATTACAGGAAAATTGGACGCCAGTACCCACTGCTGAACCCATCAGCTTTATCGTATGGTTTCCACTTGCTGCGGTTAACATGAATACTCCGGAAGCATGCGCGTCCCTGCCATTTATGAGGTCATGAGAATTAATTGAGACTATTGTTCCGTCAAATACAACGGTAATAATTCCATCGGAATTCCCACATAGAAAACAGGGAATTGCCTTGATGTATAAATCATAGCTAACTATGATTTTTGCCGAAGCGGATGAAACATTAAATAACTGGGTCATACCTGGTATGTCAACCGGGGCTCCACCGTTCACGGCAATTAGTGGAATTGTACCCGTTGTTGTGATCACATTGTTTGCAAGATTGTTGGTTGGAGTTGCCCATGTTGTCGGTGCGCCGGCACCGTTAGATTGAATCACCTGTCCCGCTGTTCCTTCAAATCCATTAATTTTTAATGCGCCGGATTGACCATTCAATACGAAACCCCAACCGGCACCTCTCGCTCCATAAAATCCTGTATAGTTATCATTCTCCATTCCGATAAATGCTGCAGGTCCGGAATTGTCCATCTTGTTTAACCAGACTCCCGCAGTTGGACCTCCCGGGCCGCCACTTCTAATTCTGATTCCTCCTGTAACATCCATAATCCCGTCCGCAATGGTAGGCTCGATTCCAAATCCAACCTTACCTCCGGGTATATCGTTGAGAATTAATTTTGCGTTTGTTTTTCCGCCACGCAAATAGGTAAATTCATTTACACCATAGTTAAAATGTGAAACATTTTGTGAACCAAAGAAATTAGCCGTTACTGTATTAGATCCTTTTCTCACATCAAGGGCAGCTTCATCCGCAATTCCTGCACCGTTGATCGTAACTGAACCGATTGGAGTTATTCTCATGTTTTCATGAAAGTCATCATCTCGCCCATAACCGAAAGATATATCCGTTAGATTGCCATCTCCATGAATCTGCAACTGGTAAGATTGAATTCCAATTCCGTAATTAGCGTTAGGAGCGTCTCCAAAAAATATGATCTTTTCTCCCAGCGAATTGGGAAACTGCAGGGGTACTGAGGGATTGGTAACACCTATACCAAGGTTACCAATGAAAAACGCGTTTCCGGTATTCCAGTTGGTAGCGAACATTGGAGTTCCGAATTGATTGCGATATTCGAGCTGTTGGTTGATGTAATAAAGGCCTTCGCCCGAGGCGGAATGTTTGATGATAGACTGATTGGACGGTACAAATAAATGTGCATTGCTCCAATTAAATCTTCCTCCCACAGAATCATAAGAAAGAAAACTGCTGGCTCCGCCAACCCGAAAACTTTTTACGATATCCAGTTTGGCTTGTGGTGCAGTTGTACCAATTCCTGTATTCTGCGCAGTTATGGCCGTGCTGTTAATTACCAAATAAAGAAATAATGGATAAGCTTTCATATCGCTTATTCGGGGGTTATTGTTTAACTAATTTGTTCAATAATGCCTTTACTTCATCGAGTTGTTTTTCCAGGTTGTTTATTTGTTGCTGTTGTTCTTTGATTGCTTCAACCAATACTGGTGTCAATCTTCCATAGTCAACTGATTTGTATCCATTAGCATCTGTCATTACTATTTCTGGAAACAATGTTTCCACTTCCTGGGCTGAGAATCCCAACTGGCGTGCTGTTGGAAAATCCAATTCCGGAAACTCATCTGTTTTCCAGTGGTAATACACTCCATTTATCGAAAGGATAGATTGTAATGGATTATGGATATGGACTAAATCTTTTTTGTAGCGAACATCGGAACAAGCGAGGAAGACTCCAGAGGCACAAACATTTCCAACTACATGTAGGGCCTGGGTGGGCCCTGTTGTGCCAATCCCAACCTGACCAAGTGAATTTATGACCATCCGGGTGTTGTTGCCGCTCACGCGGAATTGCATACCGTCGGGGTTTGCCCCATTATTGTAAACAATTCCTCCGCTTACATTATTGGAATTCTTTCCGAAGATTATTCCTGATTCAAAATTATCAGGTGTAAGCAAACCAAAATACGCGGCACTATTTGTTTCAACGGAAAGTGGCCCATATGGCGCCGAGCCACCTGCTGAACCTTGTCTAACATGTAAGGCTGATGTTGGATTGGTTGTACCTATTCCAACTCTTACATTGCTGGTTGCATTATTGATTCCATTTACTGAACCAAGAACCATACAATTACTGCAATCGACCCTTGTTTGTGCACCGATGGCCGCAGAATTATTTATTCCTCCCGAATTTAATATCGCACCATATCCTATTGCTATATTATACTCCCCAGTCGTATTTGTATGTAGAGCCCCTTGGCCTATTGCCGTGTTAAAGGAGCCTGAGGTATTTTGCTCCATTGAACTTCCACCGACAGCAGTGTTCCAATCTCCATCGGTGTTGCTGTACAAAGTATAACTCCCCATTGCTGTATTTGCCCACCCGAACGTATTAGCACGTAAAGCCCAGTATCCGGTTGCTGTATTATGACTGCCCAGAGTATTTGCAAAAAGAGCTTTTGATCCGACGGCCACGTTATAAAGGGAATTGATAGGTTGCGCGAGTCCAATTCCATTATTGAATAAAGCCGAATCACCAATCGCCACAAGGTTTGATTTTGTAGTATTGTTGAAAAGCGCGTCTATGCCCATAGCTACATTACTAAAGCCAGATGTATTATTGCGAAGTGCATTGTATCCCAATGCAGAGTTTCCATGAGCAAGGTTTTGAGTTAGTGCTCCGCTTCCTATAGCGACATTCAGATTGCCATTCTGATTTTGATTTAATGCCCCCCATCCTAATCCAGTATTCATGGCTCCACCTGTGTTATTGGAAAGCGCGCTCGTACCAATGGCAGTATTAAAGCTTCCCGTATTTGATCCACCAAGTGAATTAGAACCAACTGCCGTGTTGTTACCACCTGTAGTGCTGTTCATCATCGATTGAGTTCCGATAGCTGTATTTGAGTGTCCAGTAGTATTAAAGGTCAAGGCACTTCTCCCCAACGCAGCATTTCCACTTCCAGTTGTATTCGAATAAAGTGCATTGGCACCAACCGCTGTATTATATCCGACACTGTTATCAGAATACAGCGCAAAAGTGCCTACTGCAGTGTTTTGCTGACCATGCGTTTGGTTATGCATCGAATACGCACCAATAGCGGTATGATAGAACCCATCAATTGATTGCACGAGAGCGTGTGAGCCCACGGCGACATTAAGCTGTCCTGTCATTTGGCCACGAAGCGAATTAAAACCAATTGCAACATTATGCGTTCCCGAATTATTATTGATCATCGATGTCGAACCAATTGCCACATTAAAACTTCCACCGTTTGAGAACAGGGCTTCATACCCAACTGCAGTATTATCATCACCATTTAAGGTGGAAATCATTGCACTATTACCAACTGCGGTATTGCGGCTGCTATTCAAATTGCCTCTAAGTGCATTAAATCCAATTCCAGTATTGCTTGAGCCTCTATCATTGTTCATTAATGACTTTGAACCAATAGCCGTATTTCCAATCGACTCAACCTCAGTTGTGGCATTGAATCCATTCCGGAATAGCGTTGAATCGCCCACTGCAACTATATTTCCCCGGTTAACAGCCAAGCCCATCGCATGCTTGCCGATAGCTACATTAGAATTTCCCGTTTGATTCAGCAATAATGCCTGCAATCCGATTGCTGTATTATTGTTCCCCGTTTTGTTATAATACATCGAATAAATGCCAATAGCGGTATTACCAGTACCGGTTGTGTTTGAATCCATCGAACTATAACCAATTGAAGTATTCTGCGATCCGGTTGTAGTATGACGCAGGGTAAAAATTCCAAGAGAAGAATTATATCTTCCTGTCGTATTGTTGGCTTGTGAAAAAGCCCCAACTGCAGAATTTGAGTCCGCAGTAGTTACATTACCCAATGAACGAAAGCCAATACCCGTATTAAATCTACTAGTCGTGGTATTATTACCACTCAGTATTCCAAAAAAACTATTGTTGAAGTGACCCAATGAACCGGCACGCTGATTGTTTACTTTGAACAGAAGGGCTTTGTTGTCAGTTGTACCAATAAAATTCTGCGTGGTATCTGTGCCTGCATTTCCTGTAGTGGACCAACCCGTCAACAGGCTTGCTAAATTAGTCCAGGAAGTTCCATTGTAATACCAGAAACTATTGGTATTTGTATCAAACACAAGTAATCCTGTTGCAGGCGAGATAATGGTGGTGCGTTGCGCCGTGGTTAGTCTTGGTACAAGTATACCCTGGTCAATTGAATTCACTTCCAGTTTTGCACTGGGGTGAGGAGTTACTGTTCCAATACCTACACTATTCTGTGCATTTGTTTTTAAATGGATAAAAAGGATTATGAATAGCAGAAGAAATAAAACCAATACTTCCCTGCGGTTAGTTTTAGGAGTCATTTTCTTTTCCATAAAGCAGTTTTAATAAAGGCCACCCTGGAAAGGGCGGCCGTAGTATGAAAAACTCTATTGTTTAAAAAATTTTTGGGTGTGCTTTTCATTCTTTCTTTGGGTTTCCACTACGTACAAACCCTTTGGTAGATGATCAACAGAAATTCTCATCGGGCTGAGCACAACATTTGTTTTGTTGAACACCAACCTGCCTCCGGGATCAAAAATTCGAATTGTCACCGGATTCAGGCTGGCATCCATACTAATCAGGATAAAATCGGTAGAGGGGTTAGGGGTAATCTGTATTCCCATCTTTGCTTTCAAATTCGCCATCGCCACTCGTGAATAGGAAAACTTACCATCATGATCTACCTGTTTTATGCGGTAATAGTTGATACCCTGATTGGGAGTATTGTCAGTAAACTGATAATTCTTTGAATCATTAATAGACTTATCGGGTTCTTTCTTCCCAATGGAATTGTAATCGATACCATTCACTGAACGCTCGATCACAAAACGCTCATTATTGATCTCTCTTGCAGTTTTCCATTGAAGCTGGACTGAACTGTTTTGAATGATTGCCGTAAAATCAACCCAGTTTACCGGCAATGTTCCCATCGCTCCATCGGGGGTGCGGATCAATTCGGCACCGATATTCTGATTTGAAAAGGTTGTTCCCATGTAAACGGCTCCATTACTGTATCGCACGACCGGCCTGTTTGTAAAACCATAAGCTGTTTGTGAAATATTAATTGTACCTGCAAAAGTTCCATCAGATCTGCAAATGCGATAAAAGTTCATTACTAAAGGATCCGCAGTGAAGAAGAGGATTCCATTTACATTAGTAAGATTGGTAGGAAAGGCACCGGCCCCGGGCTTCATGTCTCTCACGAGCATTGTTCCGACCGGCGTACCATCTGTTTTCCATAGCTCCAATCCTTCAGCTATTGTAGTTCCGGCACGAAAGAAAAGTGTATTATTCACTGGACATAACTCATATGGATTTATTGATAAGGATTCCAGGAAACCAAAACTTCTTAATAAAGTAGTGCCAGCAACAGTTCCATCAGTAATGGTGAGATCCAATGCAAAGTTGTTGGCCCCTCCGTTTCTTTGATTGGAAAGAAATGCAAGTTGATTTTTGAATTCAACCATCTGTTGAAAGGTATTGGATGACATCAGCTCAGTTACCGTTGTTCCATCAGTTGAGTAAAGTGTATTTACACTAAACGCGGTATTTCTTACGAAGTAAAGTTTGTTCCCGGCCTTCATCAAATTGGAGGGATTTGAGCCAGGAAAGCCGGGTAAGTAATCAACGGCGACATCCGTTCCACTTTCAGTCCCATCCGACTTAAAGATCTCTGTACCGTATGTCGAATTAAAACCAATAAAATAAATCAGGTTATTGAAGACAGTTAGAGCTGTGGGGCCGCTGTTGGCTAAGCCGGGATTCAGATCTTTTACCATGCTGGCGACTGAAGTAACATAGTCGTATTTCCATAATTCAAATCCATGTGTTCCATCATCAACTGAGAAATATACATTGTTTCCATGGTAAACAAATTGAGAAACAAAAACACTTGCGCTTCCAGGCCTGATATCAGCCACCATCACCGTGCCCGCAGTAGTGCCATCTGTCTTCCATATTTCAGTTCCGTGAACGCCATCATTAGCAGTAAACCATAACTCATTTCCCAGGTGATTAATCGACCCGGTAATGCCTCCACCGGTAGGACCAGGATTAATGTCCTTCAGCAATGTTGTTCCTGCTGCTGAACCATCGCTTATCCATAGTTCAACTCCAGAAACACCATCATTGGCAAGGAAAACTAACTTATTATTAAGATTGAGCATGCTGTTTGGAGAGCTGCTCGGAGGGCCTGGATTGATATCCTTCACTAAAATCATATTCGGCTGGGCGAACAGGATCCCCGTTGATAGTACCGCCCATACTAACAGTATAATTCGACCCATAAGAAAAGTTATAGGATAAACTTAGAGCAGTGGCGAGAGGATTACAATAGAATGAAGGTTATAGGGGGTAGTTGATTGGTTGATTAGTTATTGGTTGATTGGGTTGATGGAGTTGATGGGGTTGATAGGGTTGACAAGGTTAACAGGGTTGACAGGGTTGATAAGGAAGTGCCCTATTGACCAATTAACCAATAACCAATTAACCAATCAACCAATCTGCTACCTCTTACCGTATGCTTTATTAATGGCCTCAGTGCGGTTCTGAACATGGAGCTTTTCGTAGATTTTATGTATATGTTGCCGGATGGTTCCTACGCTGATACCAAGTTTTTCAGCGATTTCTTTGTATAGCAAACCTTTTGAAAGCAGTTGTAACACTTCATTTTCTCTTGCACTCAAAAGCAGGAGATCATCATGAACTTCGTTTACACGAAGGCGGTTGATTACTTTACGGGCGATCTGCGTACTCATCGGCGCGCCGCCCTCGTGTAATTCAATCAGAGCCTCAACGATTCTTGCAAGCGCTGTACGCTTCAATAAGTATCCGCTAGCGCCTGCGCTCAATGCATCGAACACTTTTTCATCATTCTCATATATCGTGAACATGATGAATTGCGTGGATGGACACAGGCTTTTTACCTTCTTGATACAGTCAATACCACTCATGCCTGGGAGGTTGATATCCATGATCACAATATCCGGCTGCCAGGCCGGCAATTCTTCTTCAGCCACTTCCGCATTGGTAAATGCAGCCAACACCTCAAATCTTTCATCCAGTGAAAGCAGGCTAACCATTCCTTCCCTTACTTCCTTTAAATCTTCTACGATACAAATCTTGATTGGAGACATAAGTAAATGTAATTGTACTACTAAGTGGGTACAATAGAACGAATGTTAGACCCCCCGACCCCTAAATGGGTGATCTATAATAGACAAAAAATCATTAATGTATTTAAGCGATATCACGTTTTTAAGTCCCATCAGGGGGTGCTAAGGGGACATCCATCTCAATACTCGTCCCATTTTGTGTATTTATCGCTAATGTTCCGCCTATTGAACCCATTCTTTTCTGCATAATTTGAAGGCCATTTCCTCCATTCAGGTTGATCTTTTTAGTCTCAATACCCCGGCCATTATCCCGCACCTTTATGGACAGGTTCTTGTCTACAAAAATCTTGAAGTTTACTTCACTCGCAAATGCATGCTTCACTATATTGTGTAAACTTTCTTTCACGATGAGAAAAACATTTCTTCTTACTTCGCCGCTTACGAACAACAATGGGATGTTCTCAGGTATATCAAAACTACATTGCAATCCATTTTCCTCACAGTATTCTTTGGCATAGGCACGGGTATAAAATAGAAGGTCTTCAAGGGTATCATTCTTTTCATTCATGGCCCAGATGATCTCGTTCATTTTCTCCATCAGGTCATTTGAAGTTAGTTGCATTTTCTCGATATCCGTCTTAGTAGTTTCGTTGGCCGCATTAAGCTTCACCTTCTCACTTAAAAAGCGGATAGTAGAAAGTCCGGCTCCAAGATCATCATGAATATCATGCGCTATCCTTGTTCTTTCAATCTCAATAGCTTTTTGCTTTTCCAGCGCTATTCGTTGCTTTTCCATTTTTCTACTATAATAAAAACGGATCATATAGATCAATAATCCAATAAATGCGATTGCTGCCAGCACACGGAACAACCAGGTTTCCCACCATGGAGGTTTGATAATAAAATCATATGAAATTTGTTGCGTCCCATAGGGTGTGGAAGGAAAAAATGCTTTCACTTCAAGTGTATATTTTCCCGGTGAAAGGTTCAATAGATTGATATTGGCATTTGTGGAAGACTCGCTCCATTCATTATTATCCGTTCCCAGCAACCGGTACGTATATTGAACCTGCTTTTCATTCAGAAAAGCCGGGGCGGCAAGGGTTAGACTCAGGTTGCGTTGACTATGTGACAGTCGCGCAGTTTTTTCATAATTCCAAAACGGCTGTCCGTTTACTTTTATTTCTTCTATGAATAGTTGCGGAGTAAAGCTCTTATTCGGAGCTGGTGGTGAAAAATGCAATAAGGAATTGGATCCCATGATTCCATGGATATCTCCTTTTTTATCCACCCACAAATTCTCAAAAGAGCCAAATATATTATTGCTCTTTGTTATGTTTTCAATCCTGTAATCGTTCTCGCCAATAAGCACCAATCGATCCATACCTGTTGGTGAACCAACAACGATATTGTTTGAAGAGTCACAGGCCAGGGAAGTAATGAAATTATCGGTTAGGCCTTGTTGAACCTGGAATTGATGGACGGGTTTTAATTCAGCGCCATTCAGTTCATAAGCAATAACTCCATTGAACCTGGTACCAATCCAAATTTTTCCTGATTTATCGAAGGTCACGGAGCGTGGTGATATATCGTCCAATTCTTTTTCAAAATTGTATAGAGGTTTGAGGTAATGTGCAGGATCATCGGGATGGATCGTAAACACTATTATCCCCATGTAACGGGTGATGACTAATAAGCGCCCTTTTGCATCACGTTTAATTCCTTCGACGGCATCGGTATGTGGAATTGGATATTCGAACACTTGCTTGTTATTTTGAATAATAGTTATACCTGGCCGGGAGGAAATAATGATATTCCCGTTTTCCTCGATTAAACGTTCAACGCCTAAGGAGTTTTTCGAGGTAAATGTTTTCCTAAAGCTTAAATGATTTGTTCCCGGACCTGGAATCGGCGATTCATAAATATTGAATTGATCTGCGGCAATCAACTTTCCGCCCAATTGTTCAATGAAATGGATATCACGGCTAAAAGAAGTAGTAAACAATTGAGCGCCTGCGTTTGTCTTCCGGGCAAGCTTATTGAAATTCACAATCAGCCAGGTAGTATCGTTGACATGAAAGGCTCTGTTAAGCAAATCGGGAACCTTTTTGCCTGGCACAAGTGCACCAATAGTTAAATTAGTTCCGGTTAATTTAACTACCCCGTTTTCGGATGTAGAGATCCAGGCGATATTTTCCCGATCAATAAATAATGAACCAATGCTAACTCCGGGAAATTGCTCTTGTAAATCAATTTTTATTAATGAACCGTCGTCACCCACTTTAATGAGATCCTTCATCTGGTTGATCAGCCAAACATGATTGTCATCGAAAGTAAGCGGGCAATTGCCGTATTTTGAAATGCGGTTATATGGTTCCGTTGGCGGAAGGAATTTAAGTTTTCCATTTTTTAACGAAAGGGTATCGAGATTATAAATTCCTCCTGGTGTACAAACCCAAAGCCTGCCTGCTTTATCCTTTTCGAGAAATGAGATCGCGGAGTCGGGCATCAGATCTGTTAATTGCCTGGTTTTTTTATTAAAAGTAAAAAGACCGGTATTATTTCTCAGGTCATTGGTTGAAAAGATGAGCTGATCATTCCATTCAGCGATGGCTCCAAGAAAGGGAGCATCTTTCATTTTTGGGATTGATAATTTCAGGTCCTCAAATTTGTTGTCTTTGAGCATATACAAACCCTGGTCGGCAGTTATATAGATATTCCCATTCTGGCATTTGAGAAAGTAGTTGATAGTAGGACAAAACTTATCGGCTGGAATAAACTTTTTCATTTGCCCTCTTACCAGCAAGTTCATTTCATTAATATTGGTTGCGACAAGTAAAGAATCATCACCAACCTCGACGATATCATTTACCATGTCGGCAGACAGCCCATTTTGAATGGTATAATTCCTGAAGCGGTTGCCATCATAAACACTAAGTCCGCCATAGCTGAGAAAATAAAGACGACCCCTGCTGTCCTGGTAAATTTCCCGCACGCGGCTATTCACTAATCCATCCTTGGGTGTATAGTGTACAAAAGGATATTGTTGCGAAAGACAGTCGCATGAAAGGAAAATTATCCATACTATTATTAAATAGCGGTGCATCGCAGGTTGATTATTCCTGCCCGACTGACGTCAGTCGGGCGGGGATTATTGATTATTAATTATTGATTATTGCTCCGCCGGCTAGGGCGTTGCAAAAAATCAGAGGCCCAATAATCAATAATTAATTAAGTACTCTGAACCTGGGATGACAACGGCACTTTTACCGAAACGGTCACTCCCTGGCCATTTTCAACGTCTAAGATTCCACCGACGGAATCCATTCTCTTTTGCATGTTTTTCAATCCGTTTCCACCGATGAATTTATTTGCTTTTCCTAATCCCTTTCCATCATCTTTTATTCTTATTTCAAGAGATTTATTTATTTGCATTCTTACTTCCACATTCTTTGCCTGCGCATGCTTTACGATATTGTGCAGGCTTTCCTTCACCGTGAGAAAAACATTCCTACGCATTTCTCCGCTTACAAATAGTTGCGGAATGCTTTCAGGCAAGTGAATTGTACAATTGAGACTATTTTCCTCGCAGTACTCCTGAATATAGTACCTCGTATAAAATAGCAGGTCTTCCAATGAATCATTTCTTTCATTCATTGCCCAAATGATCTCGTTCATTTTTTCAAGCAATTCATTGGAATGAAATTGCATCTTGTCAATATCTTCCTTTGTCACATTACTAAAGCTATTCCTTTTTACTTTTTCGCTAAGGAAACGGATTGCAGAGAGGCCCGCTCCGAGATCATCGTGCATATCGGCAGCGATACGGGTTCGTTCCTTTTCGACTGCCTGTTGTTTTTCTAACGCCTGCTTCTGTTTCTCAAACTTTCTGCGATAGAAGGCCCGAATCAGTATCAACGCAATTGCAACTATTCCCGCAATGACCAAAATACGAAACCATATTGTTTGCCACCATGCGGGTTGAATGTGGATAACGCATTTAATCTCGTTATTCAGCCAACTGCCTTCCTCATTGGTCGATCGAATGGTTAATTGATGATTTCCGACAGCAAGGTCTGAAAAGGAAAGGAAATGTTGGTTACCAAGTTTAATCCATTCGTTACTTTCGTCCAGCTTATAGGCATATTGTATCTTTTTTTGGTCATTATAATTTAAGGCTGCAAACTCAATAGAAAAATAGTTTTCATCATGCTTCAGGGTTATCTCTGGAATTGTACCAGAATTATCGGCAGCAATATCCTTATTAAATGACTTTAAATCCTGTAAATACAAGTTCTTGTTCGGTCCGGTTTTTTTGGATGCTGTCAGGATGGAAATAATCAATACCATAAATTCCGCCAAAAAATATCCAGCCTTCCGGATTCTTAAAACTTGCCTGCCTGTTAAACTCGTGATTCAGTAAGCCATCACTCAGACCATAGTTTCGGAAAATCTTATCAGCGATTTGATAGGAGGAAATACCTGAATTGGTGCTTATCCAGAGATTTCCCTTGTCGTCTTTTTCCAGTGCGGTTACAATATTGTCCGCAAGACCATCATCCTTATCATAGTGGCGGAAGCTTCCGGTCTTAAAATTATATGAACAAAGCCCGCCTTTATATGCTGCCATCCATAACTGCTCATTTTGCCTGTCGATTTCTATTGAATAGATAAAGTCGGAAGAGATGCTTTTTACATTCTTATCATCATGACGGAATTGGTTAATCTTATTGGTTCCGGTGTTCAGCTGTAGGAGGCCTTTGCTTGTACCTATCCAGATATTCCCTGATTCATCATCTTCAGCATCGTAGAAGAAATGATTCCCGTAAATCGTATCATTTCTGCAAACCGTTTTTTCAATACCGGTCTTAACCATATAATAGATCCTGCCATTCTTAGAATAGTGAATATAGAACAGTCCCGGAGCCGGACGTGTATGCAAGCTTATATTTCCATCGGGATGCGATTTGATCTCATACAATTTTTCACCGTTCAGGACAACAGGCGTATTCTCCTTGTTTTTTAGGATTGTGCCTTCGCTATACCAGCTGTATCCCGAAGAGATGAGAATTTTTCCAAGCATTGTTGTCTTTCCCGTTTCCAAATTCAACTTTCCTATCTGATCCCAGATGTTTACGAACCAGACATCATTGTTTACCTGCTGCAAACCCATAATATAGGTGCCGGAGTTATTTTCATTCCCGGAGATCATCGCGTTTCTGAACCCGGTGCTTTGCGGGATCATTTTATTAATTCCTCCTCCAACGGTGCCAATCCACATGAATTGATTCCGGTCTTCTTTGATCACATTTATTTCCGAATGACTTAATGAAGTGCTGCTGTTCTTGTTTGAAGTGAAGTGTTCTACCGCAAGCGTAAGCGGATCTATCCTGAATAATCCCATGGTGGATCCTGCCCAGATCTTTCCTTTGCTATCTTCGGTCACTACGTCGAAGCGTATGGATTCCTGCTTTAAACCCTGGGGGAGGGGTATGTTAAGTAGTTGTTTTGTTTGATCATTATAACGGATCAGCCCTTTCTTGTTTGTAGCAATCCAATAATGTCCTTTGTTATCCTCCGCTACGTTGAATACCTCAAATTGGTAAAACGGAGAAAAGTCGGGGCTTGTTTCGGTTTTTCGTTTGCAGCTCCTTGTTTGTGGATCAAAAAAGAAAACACCGGTCTTAGTCATGACCATAAAATTTCCTTTTTTGTCTGTACTTATATTTTCTACCCGTGAAATCGAAACGGGTTGATTTGATTCATCCAGCACAGTCACATGTTGAAACTGTTTTTTTTGCGTGTTAAACAACAATACATCGTATTCGCAAGCCAATAATAATTCATGTTTGCTCACAAAAACCCCATCTGCGTATTCGACATCTCTTTCAGCGTACCGGTAACGGGTATTCGAAAAGGTTTCCGGATCAAATTCATTGAGATAGGAACTTCCGCCGATCCAGAACTTTCGCGTATTGGTATCTTCCCTGATGAAGAATACAGAATTGTCTCCCAATGAAGAAGGATTAAATGGCATGTATTGAAACACCTTAAAGCCATATCCATCGTACCTGTTCAGGCCACCATGCGTACCAATCCAGATAAATCCTTTTTGATCCTGATGTATTGCATAGATATAACCCTGGGATAGTCCTTCTGTAACGCCTAACCGGTCTATACGCCATGAGGATTGGCATTCGGCTGCACAGGGCAGGAGCAGGTAAATGGCCACTATAAGAAATCTTGCCAGCACAATTTTCTCCGATTTGGTATTGTAATTTACTAATTCTGCTGGACCATTATTTTAGTCTTGGGGACTGAATAGAAAAAAGGTAATTAATGTAAGCAGTTAACATGAGTTACGATAATTATAAATTAAGTTTTCCAGGCCTAAAACCTATAGCCAAGCTTTATAGAAAAGGGCACACTAATTCCCCAAAAACTCCCGGCTTGACTGGCCATATCGAATAACTCAGGTTCTTTTGGAGCATTTCGATCCGCAGATGGATCCTCTATTCCACTATGCTTTACATCTTTGTATTTTATTCCCAGGCCAAAACCAATATCAACGACAAATGACCTGACCCGATGTTGAAACCCGATTTTAAAAATAGCCATATAGCTTTGCTTCGCTACTTGAAAGCTGTCTAAATAGCTTTTAGGTGTTTGAGTCGTATCTGCCCGGTAGGACCAGACATCTGTATAATTGACATTTAAATAAGAAAGTTCAAACCCCATATAGTGCCCCCAATTTTGTTTTAATCGGGTAAAGAATTTTTCTTCGAATGAAAATTTCCAACCTGTATAGTCATAAAATGGGGTAAGGCTAATTATTTTCGTCTGGTATGTTACGGTTAGCTGAGAAGAATGTCGATTTGTATGAAATCTTTCAAATCCAAATTCGATCCCTGGATTAACTACATCGAGCAGTTTTGTGGGAGTGAATTTAATTTGATTTCGGAGGATGGCGTCTTTTTCCTGAGCTGAGATTAATCCCGGCATACAGATTAATCCTGTTAAAAGTAGTTGTAGCAATTTGCGCATGGTCATAAAGGTTGGCTATTGCCAGCTTAAATAGAACTGACAATGGCTCAAGCGCTGTCGCTGCATAGTATTCAACGTGCCAATTAAATTGTTTTCCTGCACTGTTGCCAGAGTCGCCTGAATCTGAGAATTGATCAGAGACAAAACCATGAAACCTATTGAAATACACTACTTTTAGTTTTTCAAAGTCTAAATTTCAGAGTGCTGCCAGTCTCCGAAAGTTTTTCCAATGAATATTCACTGCTTTCAGCACGTTTCCTTTGAAACCCCAGGCACAATAGTAGATTGGGTTGAAAGTAAAGGTCATTCAATAACTTATACCTATTTCTTTGAAGAGAATCATTCATTACCAGCGTTGGATAGAATAGATGCTTTGCTCATTATGGGCGGCTACATGAATGTTGATGAAGAAGAAAAATTTCCCTGGTTAGTAAAGGAAAAAAAATTTATCCGTGAGGCTTTTGATTCCGGGAAGAAAATTATTGGTATCTGTCTCGGCGCCCAGTTAGTTGCCGCTTCATTGGGCGCAAAAGTTTATAAAGCAAAAGAAAAAGAGATCGGTTTCTTTCCTGTGACATTCACTCGGAAAGCGCTTGGACATCCCTTATTCAATCATTTTAAAAATCCATACCCGGTTTTCCATTGGCATGGCGACACGTTTGATCTTCCTGACTTGGCATTGCGCGTAGCAACAACACCCGTTAGCGAGAATCAAACATTTCTTATTGGTAAGAATGTATTGGGGATTCAATTCCATCCTGAAATGAATGAGTCCATTATCGAAGCGCTAATGTTACATGATGCTGCGGAATTAAAAGAACCCGGTGCGTTTATTCAAAACTCTCCTGAGATAAGGAATCAATACCATCACCTGCATCAAAACAAGGAGGATCTCTTTTTGTTGTTGGATAAGTTCCTGTAAGGGCAAGGTTGAAAACCCTTTAAGGGTTTTCAACCCTCGGTTGTTGTTGCGTTGAACAATGTATCCCTCCGCCACTCCAATTCAGGGACATTGCATTTATGAACACAATTCTTCTATCAGGAAATTGCTTCTGGAAAATCTTTTTTACCAATTCTTCTTTTTCTTTAGAGGAACCTTCTGAAATGTAAGTCGGTAAAATTACAAGCCCATTTGTCACCAGGTAGTTCAGGTAGCTTGATGCAGGCACCCTGAGGATTGTATCACCAGCTTTCGGTGATTCGGATTTACTAAAAGAACTGACTCTTACATCAAGACTGGTATCCTTATCGTCGATTGTCTGTCGAGCCAAAATTTTCTTTGCGATGAGATCTGGCAATGGAACTTTGATAATTCGAAATGGTCTTCCATTTTGGTCCGGTGATTGTTCAAGAATGCGCAGATTTTCTGACATTCGTTCATAGTTCATCTTATTGACAGGGTTCAGATCTTTTTCTTTTTCTTCAACCCAGGCAAGTAGTATTGTTGAGGGGTTGGCAAATCGTACAAACTCATCCGTATGTCCACCGGTGCCACCACCAATATAGTTGTCAGTAATTCTGCGAAAGAAATGATGAGGATCATCGGCCAATCCTTTTTTCATCCATATGATATTTGTAACACCAAGCACTCTTTTAAATTCTTTTTCCAAGCTGTCTTTTGGAATTCCCGGATTCCGGTTGAATACAGTCGCCTCGCATAGAATTAGTGTGCCCTTTCCATTTACTTCAATTGCACCGCCTTCATGCACGATGGAGGTTTCTTGAATGATTGCGTTTTCCTTTACTGCCATTGAACTATCCGCAGACCCTGTTTTACTGCTTGCTCTTCTTTTCAGGTATTTTTCTATACTATCCTTATTGTTATCATATTTAACTTTTAGCCATTCACCATATCCATAAAAGTTCCAACCAAAATCAGCAGCACCTAATTCGCCTTTTTCATTAACTAAGAATGCTACTCCATGATCTCTTATCCAATACCGGTCACCGGGAATAATAATGAATTTTAATTGAGTTGAATCAATCCCCTTTTGGCTGAGATATTTTTTGGCCTCCCGAAGTAAACTGTCATTGTCGACAGCAATCTTGACCGGCACATGCGGTAAAAGTGATTTGATCATCTCTACAACAGTTGGGTAGTATTGAACCTGATCATCTTCCCAACCCAACCATACTGCTTCATGCGGCCCCCATTCGGCCGGCATATAAAATTTTTCGGAAGGAGTCTTGCAGGTGATCAGTCCAATAACTGCTAAAAGGAATAAGAAGGATTTCATTAGTGTTGGTTAAGTATTGTATGGGAAAGATAACTTATCCAAGTTATTTTAACTGGATAAGATCTCCATCATCAAATCCAACTGAATTCCCTCATGATTTAGCAAAATAGTCGTGGATCGTATTAACCTTGAAATTCTTCTTCTTCTTGTTCTTGCGTTTCTGTGAATTTATCGAGGAGCGGATAGGCCATCGCTACCAAAATGGTAAGCGGGGCTGCGGGAAAGAACTCTTTTTTGTAGTCGGAGAGTATCGCCGCAAAGGTTAGACTAAATATTCCGTGAGAATTCATAACGTCCAGGGCGGCCCAGATAAAGAGCCCAAGCTGGAATATGATAAATAATAAAACAATCTGAAGAAAAAATGCGGCGATTCCCGAATCATTTTGAAATCGCTTTCTTATTACAAAATAATAAAGAGCCGAGGCGATCAGGATTGGAACAAAGTATCCTCCGAGTATCAGGAAGGTTTTATAAAAAATCCAACCAAAGGATTCTCCCTTATAAAACATTGCAGTACTTATGAAAACGCAAAGGATTACTTCAACTTTTATAGTATCAAAGAAGATTTTCCTCATTGTGGGTGCGGTTATTTTGGGGTTAGCTTCACCTTTAAACTAATAAAAACTGATGGTGGATGCAAGGTAGAATCGCATCATTTGAGAGGGAAAATCCTAATGAATTTATAGTAATATCCGCCCTTGAATTAGAGGGCATTATGGTGAATGGTCAGTGGTGAATGGTGAATGGGGAAATAGTGTTGAAGAATTTTTCTGAAATGCTGATTTGTTTTCAATCCAGATAGTAATAACCTCTTATCTCAACTACTTTTCCATTTAATATATCAATTTGCCTAATGCGATAATGGCCATCGGATTTAGTGTATGCATATTTAATTACATTTCCGTCTGCCCATCGTTCTATTGGCTGGCCCAGGATATGAAGAACTTCTTTGTCGGACATTCCGGTTTTAATTTCTAAGAATCTGTTATGAGAATATCCGGCGGCATAAATGGTACTTCCCGGATAGAACTTTTCCAGGATACATCCGCTATACCCATCGATCCTTAAAACTGGAATAATTAATTTGAGCGACCAAAGGCCCATTATTAGCAATGCAAATAATAGAACTATTTTGCTTAACAAATTCATTTATGAAGTTCATTTGGCTCTATTAAATCCCAAAGGTTGCCATAAAGATCTTCGAAAACGGCAACTGTTCCATATTCTTCTTTTTGAGGAAGGCGGACGAAGTTGACACCGTGGTCAATCAGCCTCTCGTAATCTTTCGAGAAATTATCGGTATGCAAAAAAAGAAAAACCCGTCCACCAGTTTGATTACCGATCGAGCCGCTTTGTTTTTCGTTCGCGGCTTTTGCAAGTAAGATCGAACATTCTTTTGCTCCAGGAGGTTTTATCAAAACCCATCTTTTTTCTTCACTCAATTTTGTGTCTTCAATGAGCGTGAATCCTAATTTTTGAGTGTAGAATTGAATGGCTTCGTCATAATCCTTTACGACTAATGCGATATGGGCGAGGTATTGCATTTATCCGAAGACAGCTAATTTATTTTCTTCCATTGCCCTTCCTGTCCAGAGTCCTCCTTAATGATTAGTTGGGTTACCACCCCCGTGACATTTTTTACAAATTTATATTCTGTTCCAACCTTATCATAAAAAAGGTTATCTGCAGTGGGCAACAAGAGGCGTCTTGGAATTTTAATAATATTCACTTTCAGGGTGGTATCGTTTTCTTTTGTTACTAATGCTGTCTGGCCATTCAATGTATATTTGCCCGTATATTTTTGCAATTCATTTGGTGCAAGTTTTTTATATCTGCGTTCGGGCTGCAAAGGAGTTGTTTGGTGTAAGGCAATTTGCCATCGGCCACTTCTTTTTATATAAACTATGGTGTTGAAGTTGGCGCCATCCGGATTATTAAGCAACCTCTTCAAAACGGCGATATCATTGTACACCGTAATGTCATCCGGGTCGGGAATTCGAAGGGGCTGTATGGAATCGGTGTTCATTTGGTCGTCCATGGCTGTTGTCCGGTCATCGATAAATCCATTGCCATGAATGAAAACGTATTCCTTTGCGAAGATTTGCTCAAGGCCATTAATATCCTTTTTAACCCTGGCCTCGTTCCAATCGCCATGAAGCTTAAGGATATCGTCTTTTGCTTTTTTTGTAGTGGCATTGTCTTGTGCGTGGGACGAATGTATTATTAAGGCAAATGCAACAACGGTAAGTATTCGTCGCATAAGAATCGGTTGAATGGGTGAATAATAAATTTAGGGAAAGTTGTTGAATTGCTGACCCGGGCTATTGGTGTTACCGTGAAATCAGCTTTCCAAACTTTTCGACACCATTGATGCCTGCAAAAAGAATTAGGAAATTTATTCTTTTACCCTCACATACTTTTCAATAATCACCCGATCCACACCTGCTCCCTCAGCCTTTTCTCTTCCATATTGAACCAGTGTATCATTCTTTATGGTAACCGTAAACGAAAAAATATGTCCCTCCCAATCTCTTGCACTACAATAATCCAGGTGTTCGGTATAAGTACTATCCTTAAAAGTATAGGCCCCGCCTCCAGCTACAAATGACGCAGCGGCAGTATCTTTCCCTTTATTCAGGTCATGGTTAAAGAATGCAAAATGGGTCTCGTTAAGGATTTTGATGAAAGAAAGGCCCCTTGTGTAATCGGTGATCGTCGTATCTCCATTTTGAATCGAGGCTCCTTCAAACATTTTCCAGCTTCCAATCATGGGATTTGAAGCTGCTTTCGATTCATTTTCGCTTTTTTCAGCATTGCATGAAAAAAGTATTACAGCAAGAACCGGGGCTAAGAGTTTGTATTTCACTTGTAGTAGTTTGATGAATTCAAGATAATCAAAAGTATATGAATCAGTCCGTATCGTTCCAGGAAAAGATACAGGAACGGTGTCTTGAGAATTAGGATTATTTCTTAGTTTTACTTTCCACGTTTTATTAATTCCACACTTCAGCCATTTATTCATGGATTCCGCCAGAGGCGGATCAACTAAAACTCTATAGTCATGAACAAAAAAATGGTTGTTTCATTAATCACTGCCTGCGTTCTTATCAGCTCAACCCAAGCGCAATCGCTCAATCAGCAGCAATTCATTTCTTACCTGGACAGCTTCACGAACAAGCTGCTTGAGAAAGTCCCCGTTATTCCGGCTATCAGTATCTCTATCGTAGGCGAAAATGGCCCAAAACATATCAAAGCCTATGGCTGGGCAAATAAGGCAAAGGGAGAAAAGGCGGATGTAAATACTGAGTTCTACATCGCTTCCACCACGAAATCATTCATGGGTTTGGCCGCTGCATTGCTTGACCATGAGAAAAAGATTAAACTGGATGACCCGGTTAAATCTTATTTGACTAAGGTTCCGTTTAAAGCAGAAATAGGCAATGACGTAACGATAAGAACCCTGCTTACCCATACCAGCGGCCTGGACAATGGTCCACTTACTTTTCGTATGGCCTATACAGGTACCAGCGATAGCAAGGAAATGCTCTACGTGCTGGCAAGTGCGACAACAGTCAAAACAAAACCCGGTAAATACGAATACGATAACCTCGGATATAATATTTATGGCCTTATTGTACAGGAAAACCTTCATGTGAAATGGCAAGATCTTTTACAAGACAAGATCTTTACTCCACTTGGTATGAAGCGGACTACCGCTTATATCTCAAAGGCCAAAGCAAGTAAATGGACTATTGCGACTCCTTATTACGCGTTCGGTCCAGATGGCCTGGAAGAAGTTTATCTTAAGAAAGAAGATAACAATATGCAATCTGCTGGTGGGTTGATCACTACTCCATCCGATGTGGCCATCTGGCTGCAGGCGCAAATCAATTCAGGAAATATAGGCAACAAGCAGATATTTCCTGCTGAAGTAATGAAAACATCACAAGCTGGTGTTGCTGCTTTCGAAAAAGGGAGTGGTATTTTTTCAGCACCTGGGGAATATGCTCTTGGTTGGTCAGTTAGTAAATACAAAGATCAGCGGGTTATTTATCACTTCGGCGGATATCCAGGTTATGTAGCGCATATATCCTTCATGCCTGACAAAAAAATTGGTCTTGCGATTTTCGTGAATGAAGGAAGTATTGGCGCTTCGGCTGGAAATTTGTTGTCTGGGATAGTGTATGATTGGATCGCCGGTGAAGATGTTGTAACAAAATATAAGGATAAGATAGACGAATTGGAAAACACCTATAAAAAAGCCGATGAGGGTTCGCGCCGATCTTTTGCAGACCGGGCCAAACGTGAATGGCAACTTTCTTTACCGTTACAGACTTATACTGGAAAATTCAGGAATCCTTTCTTTGGGGATATGGATGTGAATATTGAAAGTAATGCACTTGCTGTTAAGCTGGGTAACCTGCATGCTGTATCAACTCCATATACTCAGAAGGAATCAATCCGGGTTGTATTGATCCCTCCAACCGGGCAAGTGGTACTTTTCAAAGTTGATGAAAGCGGAAAGGTGAACAGCCTGAGCTATGACGGACAGGAATATAAACGCGTGAATTAATAATCAATTCATTGGGTTATTTCAATTAGCTCGATGAGGCTCGAAGTCTCGAAAATCCAATTCAACAGAAGAGCAGATGAACAAGGAATTTCCAATTTCCATCGGACGTTTCTCCAATATTTTTAAAACTCGTTTCGTCTTCCGTTCATTCAGTAGACAGCCCTCCGATGGAAATTGACCATTCCTTGTTCATCTGTTCTTCTGTTGAATTGAAATTTCTGGACGACGAGGACTTAGGCACTTTTTAGTAGACGAACCCCTCCGATGTAAACTGGATATTTCCCCGCGTGACCGACAGGGCGGGGTCCGATAGGACCCCATGTTGGTAGCCGTTGTAACAATTCGATTTTCGATTCGTCTATTAGAAGGGCTTTTCCTGCCATTTATATTATTAACCTTTATAAATTGACGAGATGAAACTGCGCAACACGTCCTTCAGATTGGTTTCGATCCTTGCATTTCTCTTTTTCTTTTCAGAATCCATGTTAGCACACAATGGTAAAGTCGCATATGCTTACCCGCTTGGAACGATAACGGTTGATGGTGATTTATCAGATTGGCCTCTGAATTCTCTGAAGTATCCGATCCAAACGAACCTTTCGGATACCAAGCCTCAATCGGGAACTGATTTCTCAGGTTTTTTTCAAGTAGGGTACAGGATGGAGAACCGCAGCCTTTACATTGCTTTTACGATCACAGACAACAGTTTCATTGAAGACACAAGCGAAAATGTGCGATTCAATACCCAGGATTGCCTGGAGCTTTGCATTGACGCGAGGCATATTCTCTTTGGATCAGGTGTTGCTTCATTTATGTATAGCAAAAA
Source organism: uncultured Chitinophagaceae bacterium (assembly GCA_963728145.1). Lineage (GTDB taxonomy): Bacteria > Bacteroidota > Bacteroidia > Chitinophagales > Chitinophagaceae > CAVSJA01. The sequence goes on from CAVSJA010000006.1 coordinate 341,196, forward strand.
GCTGCGCAATACCAATCTTGCATCCTATGATCCTTTTGCAAGTAAGGCATCCTGGGAAATGATGGAAGTGGTGATGGTGCAACGTGGCGATACGCGATACTATGAATGGCGCATTAAACTGGATGACCAATTGGAACCAAGGAAGTCAATTGGATTAGACTTCGTGGTTTTTGACAAGGATAGTGACGGCAGCTTTTCTTTTGCAGGTTGGGGAAATGGTGGACAGAAATTCAGAAACCCAAATGGGCTTGGAGATATCATTTTTCAGTTGCCGGATCAACGATTCGCATCCGTTAAAGGAAATGTCGTCTGGGATAAACCTAAGGATTCCAGGCTTCCAGGAGAGATCTGTTTTATATCACGTGATTATCCCAAACTTTGGTTTCAAACCGAACTGGATAGTTTGGGCAATTATGCTGTAAACGTTGTCCCGGGAAGATACGAAGTCAAACTTCGCGATGCTTTTATTCAGGGAGGAAATAATGTTTATGCTACTGGTCAGAAAAAGCCGATAACAATATCAGCAAGGGCAGTTCAACCAACAACAGTGCCTACTATTACTATCTCCGGTTCTCCTGAAGCTGATCTAATTCCAGAAAAAGGAGTTTTGCTTGATTTTTCTTCAACCAGCGCACAAAAAATCGATCAATTTATAGAGACTTACCGTTCCTACTATGGTATTCCCGGTGTTTCATTAGCCCTGATAAAGGATGGACAATTGGTTTATCACAAAACATACGGTGTGGAAAACGCGATGACGGGCGAAAAAGTTGATGAAACCAGTTTATTTGAAGCAGCATCAATTACAAAACCGGTATTTGCATTTGCTGTTCAGCGACTAGCTGAACGAGGTGAGATTGACCTGGACAAACCGCTCTATCTCTATCTTCCTTACAAGGATATTGAAAACGATGAGCGGTATAAATTGATAACCGCAAGGCACGTGTTAACTCATCGTACAGGATTTCCGAATTGGCGATGGATGAATGAGGATGGTAAATTAAATATCAGGTTCACGCCCGGAACGGCTTATAATTATTCCGGCGAGGGATTTGAATACCTCAAAATGGTGGTTGAAAAAATTACCGGGAAGAAAGTAGAACAGGTATTGCAGGAAGAAGTGATAGAACCGATTGGACTATATCATACTTTCTTTTCAAAGAATGATTCATTGGCACAAATGGTGGTCAATGGACATTTTGATCGTTTGCCTTCCGCAAAGGATCTGCCCGAATCACCCGGTATGGCCTGGTCAATGCATACCGAAGCGAAGATCTTTACAAGGTTCATGATCTATTTGCTGGAGCAAAAAGGATTGAATGCGCAATCGTATGAGACCATGCTTAAAAAGCATTCCGACTTTAACTATGACCCCGGCGACGAAAAGCCGACGATTCCGGCGTATATGGGTATGAGTCTTGAAATCCGCGAAACACCGTTTGGCAAATCGTTTGGACATGGAGGTAATAATGGGGATTTCAAATGCAAGGCAGAGGTGTACAAAGATTCGAAAATGGGATACGTAATCTTTACAAATTCGAATACTTCGGATGCACTCCTCGATGCGATTAGAATGTTTTTGGTTGAGGGCGCCGATAAATCCAAATCCCATTAATTAAATCTCGTGATAATAATCAATGGCGGTCTTGGATTGGCGCTGGCGCTGATGATATTGCCATTCAAAAGATTGGTAACTCTTGAAAGGAGTGTGCCGAGCAGTCCGGATCCGATCTGCGATTTGCGCGTAAAATACATGAACTGCACTTTGATATGCTGCACCGATGTATTACAACCATCGTTTAACTTATAGTAGATTGTAGTCTCCACCATATCGCCATCCAATGTAAGCAGGCCGAATGCGCCCTGGTTCAAAGATTTTTCCAAATCAATCTTACCGGTCTTTTTATCTACTGCAATCTTTTTATTATTGGCTTCATTGGTTATATCAAAATCGCAATCACCCGTTGCGCAAGCTGAAATTATTGTTGGATCCGCATTGTAGTAAGGGTTGGCAAATTTTTCTCCGTTACTCAATACATGTATACTATCTCTATAGGATGCACCGGCAAGCACCAATTCGGTTAAACAGGTATCTTGGGTTCCATCTTTTATAAACCCGATCATATATCGCAAACCGGATTCACTTTTTGTTACATTGATAGCTCCTGTTGCAGAATCGATCTTCATACCAATAGGCCATGACAGATACTTACCATTACCTGGGTTATTAACCGGTGAAACAATATAATCTTGTCCATTTACAGGATTGTCACAAATCAGCGTGTCGCCGTAATCGGGAGCATAAGAACAAGTCGGAATCATTGTTTGAGGAAATGGAACCTCTGAAGAGTCTTTCGGTAATTCTACAGGAGGATCAATTTCGGTTTCCGGAGTAGTTGGGGTAGTTGACTTTTTACAGGCTATTGAAAGCAGGATAACTGCAAAAATTAGACTTAGTACAGCAACAAATCTTGTTTTCATCGGTATAGGGTGTAATTATGGAGTTGATAACCAGCAACAAAATAGAGTTTTTAGGCTAAATTTTCAAGTTTTCTAAGGGCTTTCTATTAGTCGCTAGTCTATTGATTACCAATAATTTATGCGGTTAATTGATCGCTATTCAATGCACAAAAGCAATATCGTGCTGGACACACTCGTTTATCAATTCGATTAATCTTAATTCCACTCCTTGTAAAAACTTTTTATGCCTGGGAAAAGCTACTATATCGTTCTGGCTTTTCTCGTTATCATAAGTTCGCTATTGGCGAACACAGGATCACCCATCGACAAAGCACTTCAACGATATCGACAGGCAGATAGTTTGCTTAATCTTCCCAACCCAACCGATGATAACAACAAAGAATCCCTCAAAGGTTTTGAAGAAGTGATTTCCATCCTGGAAAAGAACTCGCTGCCCAAAGGCGACAGTTTGTTATTCCTCTGTTACCGTAACAAAGGAATACTGATGGATATTGAAGCCAATTATCAGGCAGCACGTGATGCTTATTGCAAAGCGTTAACCATACAAAAGCTAAACAATTCTCCATCCGATTCACTGATCATAATGACCTTTATAAATGTCGGCGGGAGTTACTACTACCTTAACAATTTTGATTCTGCTAGTTATTTTCTGCTCAAAGCAGAATCATTGATCAATCGGTTTCCCGGACTGGAATATAAGGTAAGATTATACAATACGCTGGGTGTACTGTATCACGACAATGGTAATTATTTTCAATGTAAAAATTATTTCAGCCAGGCGTTGGAAATAATTAAAAGCAAAAAGCCATTCGACACTATTTCAGCAGTAAGTGTAGAAATCAATATCGCAACTTCTTTTTCACGTCTTGGCCAGTACGATGAAGCATTATCGATTTACAAAAAGATGCTTCGGTACAACCTATTCAATAGTTACATCTATATGAATATGGGTAGAGCCAATACGTCTTTGAGCAAGTATGACCAGGCGCTCGACTGCTTTCGTAAAGTAAATGTATCGCAGTTGCCCTGGGTGCTTAATGAGGTTGCTTATACACAATTGCAATTGAGGCAATTTGATTCCGCCGCTTACTATCTTAGGCAGGTACAACTTTCAAAAAATGCAGGAAGAATAAATGTAGCCGATCGGGGAATCAATAAACTATATTTCGCCGAATTAAAAATGGCACAGCAGGATTATCTTCCTGCTTTGGATAGTCTCCAGCGCGCCATTATTATTTTTTCGGGGAACTTTAATAACACAGATATTTATTCAAACCCTACCGGCTTTACCTCTTCATTTTCCTATTATCGTTTGTTTACTGCCTTGTCTAAAAAAGCAATGGTGTTCAATTTGCTGTACAAGCAAACACAAAAAGAAACTTATTTACTGGCTTCCTTAAATACATACAACAGTACATTGTCGCTCTTAAGTTATATCGAGAAAAGTTACGATACCGACGACGCTAAGATTCTATTAAAAAAGAAAAGCCGGCCGGTGTATCAGGAAGCATTATCTGTTTGCCTGGAACTATCCAGGTTATATCCCGAAAAAAATTACCTGGAACAGGCTTTCCAAATCAATGAAAAAAATAAGGCTTCGATAATACTGGCCACATTGAACCAACGAAGTTTTACCAATATTGCAGGCGTAGATGAAAGGTTATTCCAAAAAGAAAGGAATATCAAATACAATATTGCCCGTCTCAATATTCAAGGCGACCAGGCAGGGGATACTAAAGAAATGGAAGCCATCGCGAGTGAAAAAGCAAACTACGAAATTGAATTAGGCCGGATACAGAAAACACTGGAACAAAATAGTCGCTTTTACAAATTAAAGTACGATGACAGATACCCAGACATAAAAGAATTGCAGAAATACGTAACGCCAAAACAAGCGCTGATCAGTTTTTATTCCACCGATTCTTCTTTGCACGCGTTTATTATTGGTCAGAATTCGTTTCAATATACCCGCATCGATTCCTTACAAAGCCTGGAGACAGATATAAAAGCATGGCTGCAACTATTACAAAATACCGAGAGTGGAAGAAAATTTGGTGGAGAGAAAATAAGCCGGCATTTATATAGCCGGTTAATTCAACCGATTCAAAAGCTCACAACCGGAATAGATGAATGGGTAATCATCCCCGATGGTATCCTGCACTTTCTTCCGTTCGAATCTTTGCCGGCCGATGGATCTGCTTCCTTATTAGAAACAACCACGATCAGTTACCAGTTTTCTTCCAGATTCATAACGCGAAACTATTCTTCAGGAAATAACAGTAATGGTTCTCCCTACAAAATTCTCGCCTTTGCTCCATTCAGTCGCAAGGGAACGGATTTTAATCGCAAGAGTTTTTCGGTAATGAATCAATTACCTTCTTCTGAAGAAGAGATCCTTAACCTCAATGGAAAAAAATATACCGATAGCCAGGCCACCAAAGAAAAGTTTTTGCAGGAAATAAACAAATATCCGATTGTACACCTCGCCACTCATGCGGTGGCCAATGGAGCAAATAGCTCTAATCCTTTTATTGCTTTTTATCCCAGGTATAATTCGTTGACGGATGATTGTTTGTTCGTGGAAGAATTGTATGGATTGAAAATGGATTCTACCAAACTGGTAATTATCAGCGCCTGTGAAACAGGCAAGGGTGAATTGGTAAATAGTGAGGGAGTTATGAGTTTATCGAGAGCATTTATTTATGCAGGATGCGCCAGCACGATAAACAGTTTATGGAAAGCTGATGACAAGGCAACTTCTTCAATTCTGAAACAATTTCATTATTACTTGCAGGAAGGTTACACAAAATCGAAGGCATTACAAAAAGCAAAGCTGGATTATATCAAAAGCGACGCGTTAAATAAAAGTCCTGCCTATTGGTCGCATCTCATCATTGTGGGAAATACGGAACCTCTGCTAACAAAAAAGCAACACTGGTGGGTTGCTTTTATAATTGTTGTCCTATTTGTAGGGATATCTGCTCTTCGTATTCGAAAGTAAAAAAGAAAAAGTCGACGTTTTTCATGAATGTTGGATGGAGTATTGGAAAAGTGTTTGTGACGGTAAAAATCCATTGTTTTCAAGGTACGTCGACTTTTTAGGGGTTCTGGTTTTCATCGATACTGGATAATTGGTTTCATTGGTATTGGACGCGGTTTCATCGATATTGGATCTGGTTTCAATGATATTGGATCTGGTTTTCACGGATTGGATTGTTTTCATAAGATCTGGATAGTTCTTCAAGGACTTGGATATAGGTTTCAAAGGATTCGGATCGTTGGTTTTTCGTCGGACTCAGTTAAGGTATGATCATCAATTATAATCGGTTTTCATAGCTATTTTCGGTTTGTAATTTTCTACATTTTGTATTCCCGTATTTTCAAAGAACCGCTCTATAATAATTAGTACCAGCTAAAGGAAAGGATGTAACCGGAAATCTGAACTTTTTTTAAAAAACTTTTTCCATTTGAGAATCATCTACTTGTCCGACTTTAGGTCCAAAATCATAAGGTCAAGCCCAGACAATTCTTTTGCCTTTTGATGATATGTGTGGTTCTCATCACTTCTGATTCTTTGTAGCCAGGGCAACGCATTGTCTACTTCACTATTAGCCACGTAAGCAAGGGCCAGATAATATTCTGACTCGTCCTGGAAATAGTTGTCGCCAGATTTCGCATTTGCCGCCATTACTTCTTTAAAAAGCTCAATAGCGGTTGGATATTCTTTCAGTTCCATCGCGGCCATAGCCGTAAGAAAACTGATTTTAGTTGTTGTAGGTTTTTGCATAGAGGATAAGGATAATACCTGCTTCCAGTTCTTTGCGCGATAAGCCTGTTCTATTGTATCCTGCACCAATGAACTGCGGCTTGTATTTAATTCGAATGATTGATAATACTCTTCATATATATTTCCCGAATTAACGGTGCTGTATTTATAAATAGCAGCAGCGCCGATCAGTAATAAAAAGCAGGCGGCCACACGGAGAGCATTGCGATAAAAGCTACGGATCACGCCGCCTACAGGTCTCGCATCAAAAGATTTTCGGGCTTGATATTGATTTTTTACTGATGATACCTTTTCGTACAAGCCAGCCTCACGGATTCCTTCCAAAGCAAAGGAAATTGCACGCCACTCTTTCGCCAGTTCCTGATCACCCTTAATCAATGCTTCTGTTTCAGGCGAAGGTTCGCCGGCCAGAACACGATCCAGATGATCAATCAATATTTGGTTTCTTTCCTGTGTCATTCTATAGTTATTTTACTAGTTCACTAATTTGCTTCGCTACTTGTGGATTGGCTTTCACCAGCTCCGTTAATTCTTTCAGGCACTTGTACTTTTTATTTCTCACTACCTGTTCGTTATCGTAATGGAGGTGGTCTACTATTTCTCTCATCGAAAGGTTCTCGTAGTAAAACAGCATCAAAATCTTTTTGCAGGATTCTCCGAGTTTTTCCAGCAAGCCGCGTAGCTCCTTTTTCATTTCCCGATCACTGATTTCGTGGCTCACATCAATCTCTTCGCTTCCCCGCCCGACTTCAAAAACCTTCTCACGATAATCTGAACGCTCTTTCTTCTTAATCTCTTTATACCATAGGTTTCTTGAAATTGCCACCAGGAAGGTTTTGATACCTGCTTCCATCCGATAGTTTCCCTTCTGAACTGTATCAATAAAAGCCATCACTGTTTCCTGGAAAATATCATCGGCGTCCTGCTGACTTCCTCCATTATTAATAATAAAAGAACTGATTGTTTCTGAATATTGCTGATAGATAAATAAGATAGCGTCATCGAGCTTTTTCTTGTCATTGATTGCCGCTATCAACTCAGCATCTTCATATTTTTTAACTGCTCTCATATTTATAGTACTTGCTGGAGGTTCGTTTGTAACCTGATTTTAAAAATATTTTCTGAAAGTATCAATATTGTAATTGATTGAAAATCAGGTAAATAAGTGTAAAAAACGAATATACGAAGGAAAAATGTGACAATGGAGATTCATGTCACTGGGGTACATATTTCTATCAAAAATCCGTCAATGTCCCTCAAATAAGCAACTGTTTGACCCCAGGGTTTTTGTTTTGGCGCTTCCAGAATTGTTGCGCCTGATTTTTTTGCGGTTTCGATTACTTCGTTTACGGTTTCAGTTACAAATCCCAATTCAGTTGCAAATGGTTTATTTTTTAAATCACTTTCGGTAAAACCATTTTTAAGGTTTGCGCCTGCAAGCTTTTTAGACGCAAAAGAAATTGTTGTTTGTCCTGTTTCCAATTCTCCATAGTCATTATCAGTTGTTACGAACTTTCTTTTAAAGCCAAATGCTTTTTCGTAGAATTCAATTGATTTTACAACGTCGTTGACATATAGAATCGTGTATCCAAAGTTTACCATATCGCTAATTTAATTTGTTGTAAAGTTAAATAAGTGCAAGTTTTTTGTTGAAGGGAAAGTGAAGTAAGATTGAATCGTTTCCGACCCCGTGCGCCGACGCTGACCGCGTGCGCTGAAGCTATAGCGGTGGCGCAAGCTTTAGCGCAAGCGTTAGGGCTCAAATCTTGGTAGAAATAATGCATCCCCCCACATTCGCCTCGCTTGCGAGGCAAATTCGTTTTGAATCACAGGCAACATTTTTAGATCAAATGATTAACCGAAAAATTTATTAAAGGCTTAATAGAAGGAATCTCTAATGTCGCAATTGATGCCTCGCAAGCGAGGCGGATGTGGGGGCGTTTCTATGCTACAAAGATTCGGTCCCTACGGGACCGGTGACTGACTCCTTGCAGAAAACTGCAATTTGTTATCTCAAATTCGAGATAGAATGAAGTTTATTGAAATTTATTTTCTGAAACTTAAATCCTAACAAGACCAAATCCTCCTCCGCTCAAAATCTATCTCCACAGGTCCCATTGTGCATGCCCCGACTTCCTTGGCTTCTTCATCCTCAGGTTTGCGGGCGATGATCCATTTGCCGGTGGTCTTGTGTTGGCGTAAGACGCCTTTTTCGATTACATCTCCCCGTTTGCCGGTGATATTGCCACCATTGTGGATCACGAAAATGGAATCTCCCTGAATCTTAACGATCACTGTGGCGCCAAATGATTGTCCACCCCATTCTGCGAATGCAACTTCATAGGTATAGACGCCATCCTTTGGCTTTTGGGCATATGAATTAAAAGAAAGTACGGTCACACAGAGTGTGAGGGCAAGTAGTTTGTACATGGGTAATTGGGTTATTCAACGATATTATACCGCTTTTACTTCCTGCATCATCTTTACTGCGGCCGCTTTAATAGCAGCAGCATCATAGCCGCACTCCTTGTGGAGTTCTTTGGGAGAGCCGTGCTCGACAATTCTATCCGGTATACCGAGAACGACCATTTTAGCGGTATAATTGTGTGCAGTCATGAATTCCATAACGGCAGATCCAAACCCGCCGACAACCGTACCATCCTCAACGGTGAGGATGCGGTCGTATTTATTGAAGACTTCGTGGAGTAATGTTTCGTCTAATGGCTTGGCAAAACGCATGTCATAATGCGCAATATCAAGGCCTTCCGCTTTCAACTCACGGATAGCTGTAGCTGCGAAATTTCCTGGATGTCCCAAACTGAGAATGGCTAGATCCTTTCCGTCCTTTAATTTTCTACCTGTACCAATATTTATCTCCTTCAATTCCGTTCTCCATTCCGACATAACACCTTCACCCCGGGGATAGCGTATAACAAATGGATGAGTAGTTGAATCCAGTTGCGCCGTGTACATCAGGTTCCGCAATTCGCTTTCATTCATTGGTGCACTCACGATCATGTTCGGTATGCAACGCATGTAAGCGATGTCATAACAACCATGATGTGTTGGTCCATCTTCACCAACCAGACCGGCGCGATCCAAACAGAATATAACCGGTAAATCCTGAATCGCCACATCATGCACCACCTGGTCATATGCCCTTTGCATGAAGGAAGAATAGATATTGCAGAATACTTTCATGCCTTGTGTTGCCATACCCGCACTTAAGGTAACTGCATGCTGTTCGCAAATGCCTACATCAAATGCACGATGAGGCATTTTATCCATCATGAATTTTAGTGATGAACCCGAAGGCATTGCTGGCGTAATTCCAAATATCTTTTCATTCTTTTCAGCCAGTTCAATTATAGTATGTCCAAATACATCCTGGTATTTTGGTGGCTGAGGCAATTCATATTTCTTCTTGTGGATCTCACCTGTGACTTTATCGAATAGTCCGGGAGCATGCCATTTGGTTTGATCCTTTTCTGCCAATGCATATCCTTTACCCTTTACGGTAATTATATGCAACAATTTTGGACCGGGAATATCCTTCAGATCTTTTAATGTATCAACAAGCTTGGTGATATTATGTCCATCAATAGGACCGAAATAACGCAGCTTGAGCGCTTCAAAAAGATTACTGCTCTTGCTGATGAAACCCTTGATGCTATGCTCGAGTTTGCTCGCCATCTCGCGGGTGAAATTCTTACCGATGGGAAGTTTACCCAATGCTTTCCAGATATCGTCCTTGAATTTGTTATAAGTGTGAGAAGTAGTGATATCTGTTAAATATTCTTTAAGCGCACCGACATTCGGATCGATGCTCATGCAATTATCATTCAGTATGATCAGGACATCCGTATCGGCAACACCTGCATGGTTCATTGCTTCGAACGCAAGGCCTGCAGTCAGTGATCCATCACCGATAACAGCAACCGCTTTTCTATCTTCCCCTTTATATTTTGCAGCCATCGCCATTCCCAATGCAGCTGATATTGAAGTGGAAGAGTGACCTACCCCAAACGTATCATATTCGCTTTCACTTCTTTTGGGAAAGCCGCTTAGCCCTTTGTATTTGCGATTGGTGATAAAATTGTCGCGGCGACCTGTGAGGATCTTATGACCATATGCCTGGTGACCCACATCCCAGACCAGTTGGTCATAGGGCGTATCATAAATATAATGGAGTGCAACAGTAAGCTCGACTACGCCGAGGCTGGCAGCGAAATGTCCGCCGTGTACACTGACAACATCAATAATATACTGGCGAAGTTCATCGCATAATTGGTGCAATTGCTCGCGACTCAGCTTCTTAACATCGGCCGGGGAATCAATCAATTGCAGCAAAGAGCCTGGGCTCATCTCCATGGGTCCATTTTTCAGAGGTCAAAAATATGCTTTTATAACGGCGGATACCAGTAAACCAGCTATTTAACAGAACAAAAATTTTGCGCCCCGGTTCAGCCTTAGCCTTAATATTTGGAAAAAGCCTTACTTTTCAGTGACAGTCGGAGGACGGTTTCCCGCCGATGGGCGACGTTTTCAGCCATATATCCAAAAGAAGCCCAATGCCCTTTTCAAATCCTTAGATTTGCCCGGACGCATATGATGATTTTAAACAGGATATCTAATTACTGGCTTTGCCAGATCGCGGGCTGGGGTTTCGTAACGCTTTCCTATATCTTCTTCGGTTATACGTTCAGGAAATTAAATGAACCGGCCCTAATAAAGCTTGCCCTATTCATACTCACAGGTGTGCTCGTTACGCATTTTCTCCGTTGGTCAGTAAAGCAACTCAATTGGCTTTTGCTGCCCCTTGAAAAAGGATTACCGCGTTTTTTGATGGCTACCATTATCGCTTGCGTGCTTGCAGGCTTAATCGTAGCAAGTTTTGCTACTTATTTTGAATATATTGGAGTGATTGTTCTTGATAAAGATGATCGCAGCGTAGATTTTTCAACTCGTTTGCTTACCCTGTCTATGGACCAGGGACTTTATATTACTCCATGGGTGCTTATTTATTATTTCTATCATTATATAGAAAAGAGCCGTCGCCAGCAGCTCGATACATTGAAGCTGGAAGCGTTGGTGAAAGAGCTTGAATTGAAGACAATCAAATCACATATCAATCCGCATTTTATTTTTAATGCATTGAATAGTATCCGTGCATTGATCGATGAAAATCCGGGGAGAGCAAGAAATGCGATTACTGAACTGAGTAATATCCTTCGCAGCAGTATGCAAGCCGAAAAACAGGAAACGGTTTCTTTTGAAAAGGAATTGAATATCGTAAAGGACTATCTCGCACTGGAACATATTCGTTTTGAAGACCGTCTGAAAGTAGAGTACCAGATTGATGAAGACACGCTTGATCAACCCGTGCCTCCAATGATGTTACAGACACTGGTTGAGAATGCAATTAAGCATGGTATTGGTAAGGAAATAACAGGCGGATATGTAAAAGTAACTTCCGATTTCAGAGGAAATTTCCATGAACTGGTGATACAAAATTCAGGTAAGTTGAATGGGCAGATGAATGATGATGGTTTCGGATTATCCAGCACCAGGAACAGGCTGCAATTATTATTTGGCGAAAAAGCAAATTTTGAAATAAAGCAGGTCAATGGCAATATGGTTGAGGCCCGGGTCCTGATCCCTGTTGAACTAAAATAAAAGCACATGATTAAAGCGATAATAATTGACGACGAAAGACTGGCGCGTAATGAACTGAAGAAATTATTGATGGATTTCCCCGAGATTGAAGTGGTTGCCGAAGCTGCTAATGCTGGTGAAGGCATTGAAAAGATAGAGAACATTAATCCTGACCTGGTTTTTCTCGATATCCAGATGCCCGGCAAGACAGGATTTGATATGCTCTCTGAACTGGACAGAGCTCCTCATGTGATCTTTACCACAGCTTATGATGAATATGCCTTGAAAGCCTTTGAAGTAAATGCACTCGATTACCTCTTGAAACCTGTTGAACCCAAGCGGCTCTCCGATGCGATCCAGAAATTGCATTTGCAGGAAGAAAAAGAGCCAGGAGGAAATGGGTCTGTGATAAATGTTAACCGTTCGATCCTGAGTGAGAACGATCAGGTATTTGTAAAAGATGGAGAACGATGCTGGTTTGTAAAACTTTCAGACATACGCTTATTCGAAAGTGTAGGCAATTATGCTAAAGTTTACTTCGCAGCAAATAAACCGCTTATCTTAAAATCACTTAACGCGCTGGAAGAAAGATTGGATGAAAAGACTTTTTTCCGTGCTAACCGTAAACATATCGTCAACCTTCGGATGATTGATAAGATCGAGCCTTATTTCAACGGTGGTTTACTGCTTGAATTAAAAGGAGGAGAGAAGATCGAAGTGAGTAGAAGGCAGACGGTGAAGTTTAAGGAGATGATGTCCTTATAAGTGCAAATTCTTACAGGAGGTAATAATCAATAATTAATAATAAATAATCAATAATTTTGAACATGCCCCTTTTGGGGCATCTTGTTTATAAACGCATACTATGACTAAGCTGATTCTAACTTGTTTGCTATTTGTTGCCCTTTCTGGTTTTACTCAAGACATCAACAAGATCATCAATGCTACGGAAGTTGAGCGCATTGAACGCATCTTATCGTCCGATGAAATGCAGGGCCGTCGTACGTTTACTCCCGCTATTGATAAGGCCGCTGATTTTATTGCTGAAGAATTCAAAAAGGCTGGAATAAAGCCTTTGAATGGAGATTCTTTTCTGCAGGAATTCTCCATGATCCGTACAAAGTTCATCAGTGCATCAGGAACCATCAATGGCAAACCCGTTGATAGCAAGGATATCGTTGTATTTGCCACAAAGACCGAGCTAACAGCGAATCAATCCTCAGGATATGAAAAACTGAGTGTAGGACCCAATGAATCATTATACCCGGTAGTGCAACGCTTACTCACAACGAAGGGGAACTATTTTGTAAAAGTAGATTCTGCGCAGGTGAGAATGTTTAATAGTATGAAAGTCCGCCGGCCATCATTCCCATCTGAAGCGAATATTGTGCTCATGCTTGCAAAGGAGGATGTGAACACATGGAATGTTGAATTCAAACAGGAATTATCTGAAATGAAACTGAAGAATGTAGTCGGGATAATTCCGGGTAAGAAAAAGACAGATGAGTACGTGATATTCTCCGGACATTATGATCATATAGGGATTGGAAAGCCGAATGCAGCCGGCGATTCAATTTTCAATGGTGCAAATGATGATGCGGCAGGAACCACAGCCGTGATCATGCTGGCGAATTATTTCGCGCAGAAAAAAGATAATGACCGTACATTGGTTTTTGCAGCCTTTACTGCTGAAGAAGCAGGAGGATTTGGTTCGCAATACTTTTCAAAGCAATTCAATCCAGAGAAGGTAATTGCTATGTTCAATATAGAAATGATCGGAACGGAGAGCAAGTGGGGAACCAATTCAGCTTATATCACAGGTTATGAAAGAACAGATATGGGAAAGATACTCGAGAAAAATCTTGAAGGAAGCCAGTTTAAGTTCTATCCCGATCCTTATCCACAACAAAATCTTTTCGTTCGTTCAGATAACGCTACGCTTGCTCGTTTGGGGGTACCCGCTCATACTATTTCAACTTCCAAAATGGATAGCGAGAAATTCTATCACACAGCAGAGGATGAGATTGAAACTCTTGATATGAAGAATATGGCGGAGATCATTAAGGCCATTGCTTTGAGTTCGAGGAGTATTATAGATGGGAACGATGCACCGAGTAGGGTGGATATAAAAGCATTGGAACGTAGGCAGTAGCTGGCTTCTGGATTGCAGGCGTGGATACGAAACAGGCGCCATAACGGGGAACTCGACGATCGATCTGGAAAAGAGTTTAAGATCGCGCAAACGTCAAAAGTGGTGCATATTCGCCTTTGTCGGCTGCCCTTAGTGCTTCTAAGTATTTTGTTCGCGCCTCACCCTCTTTCACTAAGGTATTTGCACTCCAGGTGAATACTTGGGTGTCAAAAATCTTGCTAATTATAACATCAGCCATTAGCCGAGAATGTCGACCATTTCCATTGGAAAAGCAATGTATACTGACGAGACGATGTTTAAAACGGAGTGCGACTTCATCATTCGATAGCTCATTTTTGGTTATCCAAAGTTTGCAGTCGTCAAGAAGAGACCTAAGTTGAACGGGAATTTGGAATTTATCAACACCAATGTTTTTATCGGACTTCCGAAATTCTCCAGCCCATTTCCATACAGCGCTATACATTCTTGCATGAAGTTCTCTGATAAATGACTCATCAAGAATTTCTTCCTGGCTTAACTTTTTGCGTAACGTCCATTCTACAGCTTCCTGGATATTTAGTTGCTCAGCTTCATTAAGTTCACCTCGTGTGGTTATCGTTTTAATAAGTATCCCTTCTTTCTCATCTTCGTCTAGCGGTGTCTGTCCATCATCGTATTCTAACTCTAATCCCATAAATACTTTGGCATTTCAGATTCTAATTCTCTTTTCTTTTCGTTATAAGCGCTAATTAGCCATTCTTTCGAGTTTTCCTGATTTTCCAATTTCATTGTGTGAGAAGCACGATTGACTATCTCTTGAGCTTTTTGCGATATTCTTCGATCAACAAAGTCCTCAAGAGATTCGTCTCTTGGAATTATGGCATACACGAATTGCATATCCATCGCCTCAGCTATTTCCCTCATTGACTTAATTGTTATAGTTCCTATTTTCTCACGCGTTTCGAAATTTTTCACAGTGGATGGTTTTACACCTAACTTTTTCGCTAATTGGGATAGTGACATGTTTAAAGCCGTGCGGATTGCTTTAATCCAACCTTCAGATGGGACATCAATATTTAATAGATTGCTAAAAGGAGCTAGCTTTCTGCTTACTTGCTGAAGTATTAATTTCTGTTTCTTTTTTCTTAATGACATCGCTTAAGTTTTTAGCCGATAAGCTAAAATTTTATAAGTATTATTAGCTTTTAGGCTAATAATTATTAATAGAATTTAGCTTATAGACTAATAAAACTATGAAAAATTTAGCTTATAGGCTAATAAAAATCGCATTTACTTAATTATCAGCACTATGTAAGAGGCTGGTAGAACTAGTAAAATTTCTTAATCACCTGATTCATCGCCACAACTATTTCAGGATTAGACAAGTTGCCGATACTTCCTTCGTGGGTATGCTGCAGTTTCTTTGTTGAATCAAACTTGAATTTCCCCTGTTGAATATCATTCCCAACCTGCTGATATGCTTCACGGAAAGGAATTCCTTTATTCACAAGTTCATTCACCGCTTCTACGCTGAATAGATATTTGTATTTCTCGTCCTGCAAAATATTTTCTTTAACGCTAATGTTTGAAAGCATCAAACCCGCAAGCTGAATACATGCTTTCAATTCTTCTATTGCAGGAAATAAGATCTCTTTGGTCAATTGAAGGTCCCGATGATAACCTGACGGAAGATTAGTCAACAAAAGTGTGAGCTCATTTGGTATGGATTGAATCCGATTGCATTTCGCGCGGATCAATTCAAACACATCGGGGTTTTTTTTATGGGGCATGATACTGCTACCAGTTGTCAACTCATCAGGGAAGGAAATGAAACCAAAGTTTTGATTCATAAAAAGTGTACAATCCATAGCAAGACGACCTATCGAGGAAGCAATCATGCTTAAGGCCATTGCAACTGATTTCTCAGTTTTTCCCCTTGTCATTTGCGCATAAACTGAGTTATAATTGAGTGAGGCAAAACCCAATAATTCGGTTGTGCGTTTTCGGTTCAGGGGAAATGAAGAGCCATACCCGGCCCCGCTTCCCAATGGGTTCTTGTTGGCAACGGCATAAGCTGCGGCCAATAGTTCCAGATCATCTATCAATGATTCTGCGTAAGCGCCAAACCAAAGACCGAAAGAGGAAGGCATCGCAATCTGCAAATGCGTGTAGCCGGGGAATAAATGATCTTTGAATTTGTTGCTTTGTTGGATCAACAGGTCGAAGAAATCCTTTACTTCATTCCTAATATTCACAATCTCTGCGCGTAGATAGAGTTTGATATCCACAGCAACCTGGTCATTCCTGCTTCGGCCGCTATGGATCTTCTTGCCGGCTTCACCGATTCTTTTGGTAAGGAGGAATTCAATCTGCGAATGAACATCTTCAATTCCTTCTTCTATCTTAAAACCATTTGATTTCACTTCTCCCAGCATCTTCTCTAATTCTTTTACTGCAGAAGATGACTCATCCTTCGTCATCAATCCAACTTCACCCAACATTTTCGCATGAGCAATTGAACCCTGGATATCATATATAACAAGTAATTCATCGAACTCCTTATCACGACCGACAGTGAATCTTTCAATTATACTATTAACAGAAGAATTCTCTTTTTGCCAGAGCTTCATACCAATTGCTTTAATAAATCAATATAAGTTCTAATCCCTTCTTTCACTTCATCAACATAAATATATTCATTAGCCGAATGACTTCTTGCGGAATCGCCGGGACCGATCTTTAATGCTGGAAAGGGCATCAGGGCTTTATCGGAAGTTGTTGGGGAACCATAGGAGGACTTGCCCATTTTGGTTCCTGCTTTTACCAGGGGATGATCCGGTGAAATTGAAGTTGAGCGCAATCTTGTACTTCTTGGCTGAATTTCTGCTTTCACATTCTTTCCGATAGTTTCAAGCACTTCCTGGAAGCTGTACAATTCATTAACTCTTACATCAACTACAAATTTGCATTGAGCCGGTACAACATTATGTGCTTTGTTTTCGGTTTCAATTACAGTTACGCTCATTTTCACCGGTCCGAGAAACTCAGATACTTTTTCAAACTTATAGGATTGAAACCAGTTGATATCTTTGATTGCATTATAGATCGAATTCTCACCTTCTTCTCTTGCTGCATGTCCTGCCATTCCGTTCGCTACACAATCCAGGACCATCAAACCTCTTTCTGCAATTGCCATTTGAAGCAAAGTGGGTTCACCCACAATACCGGTCCAACCTTTGAATAGTTGGTTGCCATTATTATTTGTTGCGTTCAGAAATTCTTCATTCTTCAGGAGCAATTCAATTCCATCTTTTCCGGAAATCTCTTCCTCTGCTGTTGCAGCTATAACAAGATTCTGATTCAGATTTTCTTTTTCAAAATAGAAAAGAAAGGCAGCGATCAGTGAAACCAGCGCTCCACCTGCATCATTACTTCCCAATCCAAATAGCTTATTATCTTTTTCAACAGGATCGAATGGATTCAGGGTATAGCCCTTGTTTGGTTTAACTGTGTCATGATGCGAATTCAGCAGGATAACAGGTTTCTCCGGATCAAAATTTTTATTCAGCGCAAATACGTTATTGCCGACACGATAGGGACTGGCTCCATGAAGATCGAGGAAATTAAAGATAGCTTCCGCAGTTTTATCTTCCTCCTTGCTGAAAGAAGGAGTGCTGATCAGTTTCCTGAGCAGTTCAAGACTTTCTTCAGATAATATGTCAACTCTATCACCCATTCACAATTGTGGTTCCGTTTTTGCCATCGATCAATAAGGACAATTGTTCTGCTTTTCCGATAATCACTTTCTTTACTCCATTATTCAGCGCAGAAAATGCATTGTCTAATTTGGGGATCATGCCCGAGAATATTTTTTGCTCTGACTTCAGTTCAGCATAGTTATCTGGATTGATAACCGGGATCAGTGTATTGTCATCATTCGCATCCATCAGCACTCCTGCTTTTTCAAAACAATAAATTAGTGTAGCATTATAATAAACGCCCAATGTTTTTGCCAATTCCTGCGCAATCGTATCTGCATTAGTATTCAACAATTGTCCGTGGCCATCGTGCGTGATGGGAGTGATGACAATCGCCAGGTCATCATCCAATAAATTTTTCAACAAAGCTGCATTTACCGCGTCCACATCACCCGCAAAACCATAATCTGTTGAAGAATTCTCCGACTTCCGTTTATGTGCAATCACTACATTTCCATCGGCACCCGATAATCCAATCGCATTGCAGTCCTTAGCCTGGAGCAAGGCAACAATATTTTTATTAATGTATCCGGCATAGACCATCGTCACCACCTTCAATGTTTCCGCATCGGTGATTCTTCTTCCATCGACCATTTTCTGCGGAATACCCAACAATTCTCCAACTCTCGTGGCCATCTTTCCTCCGCCATGCACGAGAATCTTTTTGCCTTTGATTGCTGCAAATGATGCGATGAATGATGAGAGCTTTGATTCATCATCAATCACATTACCACCGATCTTTATTACATACAAGTCGGACACAATTATTGATTATTAATTATTAATTATTATTCCCGACTCCCGACTCCTGACTCCTGACTACTGACTACTTCAGTATCTCAGATAACACCGCCTGTGCCGCCCAAACTCTATTACTTCCCTGTTGCGTCACCAAACTATTCGGGCTATCTAATATTTCATCGCTTAATTCAACATTCCGCCTAACAGGCAAGCAGTGCATAATTCTTGCGTCATTGGTCAACGCGAGTTTTTTCTTTGTCAACATCCAACCTGGATCATTGCAATAGATCCTGCCATAATCATTAAAAGTGCTCCAGTTCTTTATATATACAAAATCCGCGCCTTTCAATGCTTCATCCTGGTTATGTGTAATGGTTGCTCCCCTGGTAAATTGTTTATCCAACTCATAATCTTCGGGATGCGTGATAACAAAATTTGCCTGTCCCCATTTGGTTATCCATTGGGAAAAGGAATTGGCAACACATTGTGGCAACGCTTTAACGTGCGGCGCCCAGCTAAGGACAATTTTAGGTTTCTTACTCTTTGCTGTTGATTTTTTCTTATTTGAACTTGTTTCCGTAATCGTAATGATATCAGTTAATGACTGTAAAGGATGAAGAGTTGCGCTCTCAAGACTCACTACCGGCACACCAGAATACTTAATAAACTGTTTGATGAAAAGTTCACTATAATCATCTTCCTTATTTTTCAAAGAAGGGAATGTGCGAATTCCCAATACATCAAAATATTTTCCAAGTATGGGCGCTGCGTCTTTTACGTGTTCAACCGTGTTGCCGCTCATAATCGCTTCATCTTCGAATTCAAGGGCCCAACCTTCCTGTCCAACATTGAAAATGATCGATTCCATTCCGAGATTTTGCGCTGCTATTTGCGTGCTCAATCGGGTTCGCATACTCGGATTGAGAAAAAGACAGCCCATGCGCTTGTTTATACCAAGCGTTTTATCCTTTAACGGATTGGCTTTGTATGCGAGTGCTTTCTTCACAAGTGCATTGATGTTTTTTACATCATTTACAGATATGAATTGTTTCATTTTTGTTTGCTACGGTTTTTGCGGGTTTGTTTGATCAGGTATAATATGCTGAAGGCAATGATCAGGTAAAGAATGAACCAGGGCAATAATCCAAGATAACCGGAAAACAAAATGCCGGTCATGCTCCAGTTGACCAGTGATTTTTCCAGGAATAAGTACAGGACAAGATCAGCAGCCAGCGGCATAAGGAATAAGAGTGCAATCAGTACTAATATTCCATTGCGGCGCTTCATGATCTTATTTTGAGTTTTCCTCCATTTCCGGTGTTTTCAACGCATCAACTTCTTCTTTCAGCGCTTCAATAAATTCTTCCGCATCTTTTTTCTTGAGGGCAAGCGAGGGTAATAAACGGATCACATTCGGTTTTGCTTCACCGGTAAATATCTTATGTTTCCAAAGGAGATTCATGCGAAGATCCTTCAATTCTTCAGGCACATCGAAGCCGATCATTAATCCCTTACCACGAATGTTTTCAAGTCCCGGGACCGTTTTCAATTCTTCCATAAGATAGTTTCCAATCTGGGTCGCATTATCCATTAATTTATCCTGCGAAATCACTTCCAAAACTGCTAATGATGCTGCACAGGCCAGATGATTTCCTCCGAATGTAGTACCTAACATCGAATGTTTGGGTTTGAAATGTGGAGCGATTGCAATTCCTGCAACTGGAAATCCATTGCCCATTCCCTTTGCCATCGTGTAAATATCGGCCTGTACGCCTGCATAATCGTGACTGAAAAATTTTCCCGTTCTTCCGTACCCACATTGAACGCTATCAGCGATATAGACTGCACCATGCTCATCACAACATTTCCTGATCTTTTGAAGGAAGGGGAGACTCGCCACATTAATTCCACCGACGCCCTGTATTCCTTCAATGATTACTGCTGCGATTTCTGGGCCCTGCGCTTTGAAACATGCTTCCAGTGATTCTTCGTCATTGAAAGGAAGGAAGATCACATTGGGATTTTGATTTACCGGTGCAACGATCGCAGGATTGTCTGTAACCGAAACAGCAAGCGAAGTTCTGCCGTGAAATGATTTTTTGAAGGCAACGACCTTCTTCCTGTTAGTATGGAAAGATGCAAGTTTCAATGCATTCTCAGTCGCTTCAGCGCCACTATTGATAAGAAATAGCTGATAATCCTGCTTTCCGCTTACTTCACCGAATTTATCTGCTAATTGTTGTTGTAAGGGAATGCGTATTGAGTTGGAATAAAATGCAATTTGACGCAATTGATCTTCTATTCGCTTTACCCAATGCGGATGCGTATGACCAATGCTGATCACTGCATGTCCACCGTAAAGATCAAGATATTGCTCGCCTTTATCATCCCATACGTAAGAGCCTTTCGCTTTTACGATGGTGATGTCGTTGATTGGGTAAACGTCGAATAATTTCATGGTGAATGGTCAATGGTGAATGGTGAATAGTTTTAAATTCATTGAATATTTCTAAAAATAATTAGCTTTTAAATTTAAACCCGCGCATTCGTCTAAGCCATACATCAAGTTCATATTTTGAACCGCCTGGCCGCTGGCGCCTTTCACTAAGTTGTCAATTGCCGAATGTATGACCAGCTTGGTTCCCACTTTTTCTAATTGAATAACACATTTATTTGTGTTCACAACCTGTTTCAGGAAAATTGCATCCCTGCTTATATGGGTGAACGGATGTTCTGCATAGAATTCTTCAAATAAATGAGTGAGCTGTTCAATTGTCCAGTCACAATCAATTTGCGAGCTGATAAAGATTCCACGCGTGAAATCTCCTCTCCAGGGAATAAAGCTCAGGTCAACATTGATATTCGGCTGCAGTTGAAAGATAGACTGCAAAATCTCCGCAAGATGCTGGTGGTTTAAAGTTTTATAAGCCTGGATATTGTTTGATCTCCAGCTAAAATGGGTTGTTTCAGACAGGCCCTGTCCCGCACCTGTTGAACCTGTGATTCCCGTAGTATGAATATTTTGTAGCAATCCCGCTTTTGCTAATGGCAGCAATCCCAATTGGATCGCTGTTGCAAAACAACCTGGATTGGCGATATTGCTTGCTTTCTCAACGGCTTTGCGCTGTAGTTCGGGAAGGCCGTAGGTAAAGGTTCTTTTTCTAATCTGGGAACTATGCGCTAAACGAAAATCATTCGATAGATCGATGATCTTTATTTTTTCAGGAATATCATGTTCGTTCAAAAACTTTATTGCCTCACCATGTCCTGCACAAAGAAAAAGCACATCAACTTCTTCGCTGATCTTATCGGAGAAATGAAGATTGAGCTCTCCAAGTAAATCCTGATGAACAGAGGAAACCGATTTTCCCGCATTACTCCTGCTATGTACAAATGAAATAGAAGCATGCGGATGATGAACCAATATGCGTATTAGTTCGCCGCCGGTGTAGCCGGCGCCCCCCATTATTCCTATTTTAATTGCTTTCTCCATAATTTCTTCAATAATCAATAATTAATAATCAATAATTCTAGTCGCATCAGTAATTCTATATTTCACCAGGTTCATCGATTATTTATTATTAATTATTTATTGATTATTTACTCTTACTATTTTCTTCCTGTACTTGATAATAAATTGATGTCTGATTCCCAAATATCTTACTAAACCCACGTACATCGTCGCCCGACCAGCCTGTGTTCATTTCTCCATACTTGCCAAATTTGCTGCTCATCAGATCATAGGGTGATTCGATTCCGGTTACCTGGAAACGATAGGGCAGCAACTGCACGAATACAGTGCCCGTAACATTTTCCTGGGAACGCTCAAGAAAAGCTTCGATATCTCGCATCACCGGATCCATGATTTGTCCCTCATGAAGCCAGTTTCCATAGAACTGCGACAATTGATCTTTCCAACTCAATTGCCATTTGGTGAGCACATGTTTTTCCAATGCATGATGGGCTTTCAGGATCACCATGGGTCCAGCCGCTTCGAAGCCAACCCGACCCTTGATGCCAATTATTGTATCGCCCACATGTATATCACGTCCCACTCCATAAGGTCCAGCAATTCTTTGAACTTCTTTTATAGCATCGGAAGGATGTTTGAATTCCTTCGCATTGACTTTTTTCAGTTCGCCTTTTACAAACCCCAACTCCAGATTCCCCACTCCCGACTCGGTGACTTGCGTAGGCCATGCTTCTTCCGGCAAGGTTCCCTTCGATGAAAGTGTTTCTTTTCCTCCTACGCTCGTACCCCATAAGCCCTTATTGATCGAATACATTGCCTTTGCAAAGTTCATATCAACGCCTTTCTTCTTCAAATAATCGATCTCCTCTTCACGGCTAAGCCTGAGGTCACGGATTGGCGTCAGGATTTCCACACCAGGTATCATGATATGAAAGATCATATCGAATCTCACCTGGTCATTACCAGCTCCTGTGCTTCCGTGCGCAACTGCATCCGCATTTAGTTTCTTCACGTGCCCGGCAATATGCAATGCCTGGCTCAATCTTTCTGCACTTACACTTAATGGATAGGTATTGTTCTTCAAAACATTTCCATAGACCAGGTAACGGATGATCCTGTCGTAATAAGTTTTTACAGCATCAACTGTCGTATGGGATTTTACACCCAGCTTATATGCATGCGCTTCGATCTGCGTCAACTCTTCATCAGTAAATCCACCTGTGTTCACGATAATACTATGCACTTCATACCCGAGCTCTTCACCAAGATATTTTACACAGTAGGAAGTATCCAATCCTCCACTGAAACCTAAAACAACTTTTTTGCCTTTTGGGGGCTTATTGTCTGCCATTAATCGATAGTCTTTTTAGCTATTTAACAGGAATGGAGATCAAAGGTTGAACAAAACTCGTATGAACGATTTAGATTTTCCGCCATTAGGTTCCTCCTTTGACTCCTTTGATGAGGAATTTTTTAGGAATGGCTGTAACAGTTTCCATTGCTTTATGCGGAGCAAACGTTCAAATACATTTTTCTTCTTCTCGAAGAATTCCTTCGTCTCCTCAGGTTCGTAGTGATCCTTCGGATCGTAGAGCATGCCAGTACACATGCAATTCTTTCTATCCTTACTCATCAGGATCTCATAGTTCACGCAGCTCTTGCAACCTGCCCAGAAAGCGTCATCCTGCGTAAGCTCCGAATAGGTGACTGGTTCATAGCCCAGCTCACTATTGATCTTCATCACGGCTAGACCTGTGGTCAGACCGAAGATCTTCGCATCCGGATATTTTTGGCGGCTCAGTCCAAATATTTTCTTCTTGATCGCCTTTGCTAATCCACCTTTGCGGAATTGAGGAGCGACGATCAATCCTGAATTGGCGACATATTCCCCGTGGCTCCAGGTTTCAATATAACAGAAGCCGGCCCAGATACCATCCTGGTTAAAAGCAATCACGGCCTTACCTTCCCGCATTTTTTCCTGGATATATTCAGGAGAGCGCTTGGCAATACCCGTTCCTCTTGCTTGAGCAGAATCAGCCATTTCATCGCAAATAATCTGTGCGAAATCGAGATGGCTCTCGTTGGCTACCAGGATTTGAAATGTATGTTGTTGCTGTGTTTCCATTTTCGTTAAAATACTGAGTGAAAAATGTCATGAAATGAATCATGAATTAACACTAATCCCACTTTGGGATGGCATAGATCACACAAGGAGATACTATGGTTTACTGGTATCAACGTCGTACCCTTACGGGGACTGGGGAAACAAAAACTGTACGGAGTTGTACAGGAAAAACCCCACGCAGTATAGTCATCACGCCTTGCGCGACGACATCAGCGATTGTTATGGTGAGATTTTTTTGCATTTCACAACTTGGATATGTTGTTACTAAAAAAGTTTAACTGCACAAAAGAAAACATTTTTTCGAATAATAGACGATTTTTTATGTAAAAATTTGAGAATTAAAGAGAAAATTAAGTTAACGGGTGTTAGGAGTTTGGCGTTTGGCGTCTGGCGTTTGGAGTTTGGTGTTGATCGTCGTGGTTGAAACTTACCTCACAGAGTGTAAATGCTAAATCGGGGAATTCGCACTTAAAGAACGCCAAACACCAAACGCCAAACGCCAAACTATTGAGAACCTCCGCCAGGTAGTTCGCGGACTTCATTGAGAGCTTTTCCAAGAATAGATTTGACTATCTCTTCATTGTTCCAACGTATCATATGACCGGCTTCGGGGATGAAGATGAATTCAGCATTCTTGCCCTGAATATGTTTGCGGGCGAAATCGAGATTAGCCGGATCGACGATATTATCCGCTCCGCCCTGGATGGCAGTAACTTGAAGATCTAATTTTTCCCAGTCGGGAAGCATTTTATTCAATTCCTTGATATGCGTATATTTTTCATCCGTGGCACTGTTGATAAATCCGGGAAGAAACCATCTTATCATCCCGCTGCTTACATATCGATTAAACCACCAGAATTTTTCTTTCTCAGGATCCATTGCCGCAGCGAGTAATATGAGATGATGAAAGCGGTCGGGATGATTCACTACAACTTTTGCAGCGATGGGCCCGCCGTAGGAAGATCCCATAATTACGCCTGTCTTGAATGAGCGATTCAATCGCATTGCTTCATAGATCGCCACTGCCTGGATATCTATAGAAGTAACAGCGGTTCTCTTGTTCTTGAATTTAGATTTATTGTAACCCGGCCTGTCGACAGCGATAATGTGAAATTGTTTTTGAAGAATTGAATCTTCAAGAAAGTTCCTGCTTCCGTACCAGGCACCCGGTGCGCCATGAATGATCAATAAAGGAGGAAGCGTATCAACTCCGCTTGTTGCGCAAAATAATTCTACGGAATCATTCTTTATCGTGAAGTAAGTGGGCTTGTCTTTTTTGTCCTTGTAATATTCTTTCAATTCTTTATCTGTCATCACGAAGCGGCTGAAGCAACCTGATAGCAAGAATGATAGCAGGATTAGTAGAAGGAGCGCACGCATCAGTTATTAAGTTTGATCGGGACAGAGTGAATGGCCGCGCTCATTTCTTTTATTAGCGAAGGATCTTTTTCTATTGCATTTCCGATGACGATCATGTCTGCTCCGGCCTTACAATTCAAATAGGCTTTTTCTGGTTCTGCAATTCCACCTCCTACAACAAGTGGCGCTTCGATGATCTCGGCAACCTTTTCAATCATACTTTCCGGGATAGGTCTTCTTGCACCACTACCAGCATCCATATAGATCAATTTCATTCCGAGCATTTCGCCGGCCATCGCGGTGCATAATGCGATTTCATTCTTATCTGATGGAATGGGGGAAGCATTGCTGATATAAGAGACAGTTGTGGGGGCACCGCCATCGATCACCATATAGCCGGTGGAGATTATCTCCAATCCGCTTTGCCTGACAAATGGTGCTGATATAACATGCTGGCCAATGAGCAGGTCGGCATTTCTCCCGGAGATCAACGAAAGGTAAAGTAGGGCATCCGCATACTTGCTAATCTGAGAAGGACTGCCGGGGAAGAGAATTACAGGGAGATTGCAATGCTTTTTGATCTGTTGCACCACTTCATCCAGCCGGTTACTGATCACGAGGCTACCCCCGACCAGCAGGTAGTCCACCTTAGCCTCCATAATCGGGGGCATTAATTCATCGATCGCCCGGGCGTCCACCTTGTCGGGATCGATAAGTACGGCAAATGATTTTTCTCCCTTCGCCTTTTTTTCGGTCAATGATTGGTAGATACGATTCCTCATGCCCTGGCTGTTAGGTTATCTGCAAAAATGCAAAAAGTTTTTGACTTGCTGTCAATTAGTGTGTTAGCGATTGGTTGACGGGTTGACTGGTTGATTAGTTGATTGGTTAATTGGGGAAAAGGTGAGTCACTCTTGTTCAGAGGCTTCTAAACAAGGGTGACTCACCTTTCTTGCCGGCGGTGTGGATAACCTTGCCGACTGCCGTGCCCACACTTGGCAGGAATCGCTTCATTGAAGTTTAACAAACAAGTGATAGTCCCTTATGAGAAATTTATTAAATTGATTTTCCTCCCAATTTCATCATTTAATCGACGTCCCAAACAAACCAGCACGATACTAATCCACTTCCTTGTCAACCCTATCAGCCTCATCAACCTCATCAACCTCTAAGAATTTCGCATATGCGTAACAGAAATGAACTATAAAACCGAATTACATAGGTGAAAACGAAAGCTTGATAGGAATTAATTTTTTTTATCGACTTACCAAAAAAAAATTTTGCAACCCAAGTGTTTTTTCTGTGCAAAAGTTGAGAAAGTCAGTCCCCGTCTACGTTACCAATTTTTGCATTAGTTTTTCCACAGGCATGTGCATATTTCAGGGGTGGCAATATGAGTCTGAGAAGATATTTTCGTTTTCCCCTATTGATAATAATTTCTTAACAACCAAACTGACCCAGGTTATATGTCTAATACAATACCGACTATGAAAGGCTTGCAATTCAGCCGCCGTTATACCCGCGAAGGCCTAAGCGTCTTCGACCAGTTCGAATACGATTACCGAACATCCGTGATCCGGAATCCGACCGGGGAAGTGGTATTTGAAATGAATAATGTTGAAGTTCCCAAACAATGGAGCCAGATCGCAACGGATATCATCGCGCAGAAATATTTCCGAAAAGCCGGTGTTCCTCAGCCCGATGGTTCATTGGGAAGGGAAACTTCTGCTAAACAGGTTGCTCATCGAATGGCCAATTGCTGGAGGGTATGGGGAGAGCAGGCTGGCTATTTTGCTAGTGCAGAAGATGCCCAGATCTTTTATGAAGAGCTGGTCTATTGTATCCTCAATCAGGCTTGCGCTCCGAATAGCCCCCAGTGGTTTAATACCGGGCTGTATGAAAGCTATGGTATCAAGGGAAAACCCCAGGGCCATTATTATGTTGATGCTGCTGATGGCCAGTTGAAAAAATCAACCTCAGCTTATGAACGGCCGCAGCCACATGCTTGTTTTATTTTAGTCGTGAGTGATGACCTGGTGAACGATGGCGGTATCATGGACCTCTGGGTTCGTGAAGCAAGGATTTTTAAATATGGATCAGGCGTTGGAACCAATTTCTCCAATATACGTGGTGAAGGTGAAAAATTAAGTGGTGGCGGTACATCATCTGGATTGATGAGCTTTCTGAAGATCGGTGATCGCGCTGCCGGCGCTATCAAAAGTGGTGGTACAACCCGTCGCGCGGCAAAAATGGTTTGTCTCGACCTGGATCATCCTGAGATCCTGGATTTCATTAATTGGAAAATGGAGGAAGAGAAAAAAGTAGGGGCTCTCATCGCTGCCGGTTATCCAAGCGATTACGAAGGTGAGGCTTACAGAACGGTTAGCGGACAAAACAGTAATAACTCTGTTCGTATTCCAAACGAATTTTTTGATAAACTTGGTAAAAACGAAGATTGGGAACTGAAAGCAAGAATGGATGGTCGGGTAATGAAAAGAGTTCCTTCAAGAGAAGTTTGGAACCAGATCGCATATGCAGCTTGGCGTTGTGCCGATCCTGGAACGCAATATGATACTACTATTAATGAATGGCATACCTGCCCCAAAGGTGGTCGTATCAACGCTTCCAACCCTTGCAGCGAATACATGTTCCTCGATAATACTGCATGTAATCTTGCTTCAGTAAATCTTCGCAAGTTCTATGATGAATCAACGAATATCTTTGATGTAGAAGGTTTTGAATATACCTGTCCGCTTATGGACCGTTGTTCTCGAGATTTCCGTATTGATGGCACAGTTCCCGTCAAAAGAAGTAGCACAACTTTCCTACGATTACAGAACACTTGGGATTGGGATATGCGAATCTCGGCTCCATGCTGATGGTGATGGGTATTGCATACGATAGTGAAGAGGCTCGTGGTATTGCTGGAGCAATTACAGCGATCATGACGGGTATCTCTTATAAAACTTCAGCGGAAATCGCTTCCATCATCGGACCGTTCCCACGCTATCGAAGAAAACAGGGAAGATATGTTACGTGTAATGCGTAATCACCGGCTGGCTGCTTATGATGCTGATGAATATGAAAGCCTGCATGTAAAACCACAAGGTATCAAAGCGAAGTATTGCCCTGATTATTTGTTAAAAGCTGCTACCAAAGCATGGGATGATGCTGTACAGCTTGGTGAAAAATATGGTTATCGTAATGCTCAAACAACAGTGATCGCACCAACAGGAACAATTGGCCTGGTGATGGATTGCGACACAACCGGTGTTGAACCGGATTTTGCTCTGGTTAAATTCAAAAAATTAAGTGGTGGCGGTTATTTCAAGATCATCAATCAATCCGTTCCTACTGCGTTGAAGAATCTGGGTTATGGAGTTAAAGAAATGGAATGCGATAGTTAAGTATGCCGTGGGTTCCGGAACATTTGCCGGAGCTCCATATATCAATCACCAAACCCTGAGCGAAAAAGGATTTATTGCAGAAGAAATCAAAAAACTCGATGCCGCCGTTGGTTCTGCCTTTGAGATCGGATTTGTGTTTAATGTCTATACCCTTGGTGAAGAATGTTTGCAGCGTCTTGGCTTTAAGCCGGAGCAATACTTCAATTTCGAATGGAACCTGCTCGAAGCGCTTGGATTCAGTGACGACGAAATTGAAGAGGCAAATGATTATGTATGCGGAACAATGACCATTGAAGGTGCTCCTTACCTTAAAGATGAACACCTGCCCGTTTTTGACTGTGCCAACAAATGCGGTAAGAAAGGAGAGCGTTATATCCATGCGCATGGCCATATCCGTATGATGGCTGCTGCGCAACCCTTTATCAGTGGTGCAATCTCCAAAACAATCAATCTTCCAAATGAAGCAACTGTTGAAGAGATCGCCGATTCTTATATGCTGAGCTGGCAATTGGGATTAAAAGCCTGTGCGCTTTATCGCGATGGTTCGAAATTGTCTCAGCCGCTCAGTAACAAAAGTGAGAAGAAGAAAAAGACAGAGGAGCCTCAAAAAGCAGAAGAGGTAGCAACTGCTCCTGCCATGGAGAATAGTTCCAATATTGTTGATCTGGGTAAACTAACAATTGAAGAGTTATTGGATGAAGTGCAGAAGAGAGTGCAGGCATCCCAGGACACAAAATTGAAACGTGAGCTGGCGAGGATCGTTGAAAGAAGAACATTGCCTGCGAAGCGTCGTGGCTTTACTCAGAAAGCAAAGATCAATGGACAGGCAATCTTCCTTCGTACCGGTGAATATACTGACGGAACAGTTGGTGAGATCTTCATCGATATGGCAAAGGAAGGTGCTACCATGCGTAGCATGTTGAATTGTTTTGCTATTTCTATTTCAATCGGTCTCCAGTATGGAGTACCGTTAGAGGAGTTCGTTGAGAAATTTGTATTCACACGATTCGAACCCGCCGGAATGGTTGATCATCCGAATATCAAGAGCACTACTTCAATTGTTGATTTCATCTTCCGTGCCCTGGCATATGAATACCTTGGTCGAACAGACCTGGTGCATGTGCTCGACAAGCCCGAAGTGATGAATACGGGTACTGATGATTGGGATGATATACCAACGACACTGGAGTACGAAAAAAAAACTCCGGAGTTAAGCGATGTAAGAATTGTTCCTTCTAAACCGGTAAGGCAACCGGAACCGGAATCCGTTAGACAAGTGAAAGCAACTGTGAAAGCCGACAATGGACTGGATGCAGTGAATGCTGCCGCGAAGAGTATGCAAAGTGATGCACCTGCATGTAATGTTTGCGGCCATATCACCATTCGCAGCGGCACCTGTTACAAATGCCTGAATTGCGGGAATAGTATGGGATGTAGTTAAGTTCCTGCAATCAATGCTCTCGTTTCCGAGAGATATTTCCACCTTGCTCCTACGCTGAAGCTTCGGCGCATGCGTAAGCTTAGGTTAGGGTGGTTTTAATAAGCTTGGACGGTTATATTTATAAACTTCAATCCGCTCATTTCTATGGGCGGATTTTTTTTGCCCCCGCCTCCCGCTTGTAGCGGGACCGGCGGGGTTTGCCACCGCACCATTTTTGCCTTATCTTGTTCCAAACTCCGCCCTTGCATGGATTCGAAATTCCTGATGTTGCTTGCTGCTAATCTTATCCTTTTTTTGTTGATCCGGTTTACCAGGAAACGGAAAAAACTGAGTGGTTTTATAACATTTGTTTTTTCAATTCTCATAACGCTTACTGTTATTGAAACCGGATATCGTTTCTTCTTCAAGAAAAAAGGCCTGACTGAAACTGGCAATTATGGAGGCAGTCTCAATACACCGGTTGGTTTAACTGGCTTCACTATAAAGAATATTAAAGATCTCCATGCTGTTCGAACTGATAAGGAAGGCAAAGTTTTGTATGATGTGATCTATACTGTTGCACCCGATACGGGATTTAATACGCTTCCTATCAATCATCGAATGGGCTACCGGATCAATGATCCCATGAGAGACTCGGTTGAGATCATATTTCTCGGTTGTAGCTTCACGTTTGCAACTGGCGTAAGCGATACGGCAACGATGGCCTATCGATTGGGAAAGGAATTACAATACAATACACTCAACTATGGCAGCCCGGGCTGGGGTATCCATCAAGCTTACCAGGTTTTCACTCATAAATACCAGAATATACCTGATCATAAGAAACGAATTTTCGTTTATACGTTCATACCAGACCATTTACTTCGTGCAAAATGCATTTACACCTGGTGTCTGAACGACCCCTATTTTGAAGTAGCAAATGATTCATTGCAATTCAAAGGCACGGCATATAAAAATGCCGGTCCCGCAAAATCGCAGGTAATAGTCAGACTACTTAGTCTAAACCGCAGCCTATCGTTTGTTTCAGATATTGGAAACAATATTATTCAGCAAAAAGGTGCAACCAATGTAAAGGACGAAGATTATAAAAGAGGTGAGCTTATGTTGAGCACAATGGTGGAGACAGCTAGTGAACGAGGTGATAAGGTCATAATACTTCATTGGGATGACTATATCGGAATGAAGAATCCAAATGGCGGCTATTTTATTGATCCGGCCCGGGTGGTCCCAATAATGGAAAAATTGAAAGAGAAGGGGGCTACAATTGTACCTGTTTCCGGGTTTTTTGACTTCTCTTCAAAGGATAATTTAATCCCCCAGGATAACCATCCCAGCGGGCATGGAAATGCATTGGTGGCCTCGAAACTGGCGGAAATAATTCGCGGATATCCCTAACAGTCATTAGCTAAGTGTAAGGTCCTTTTGGTTTTGAACATATGCCTCTCCGTTAGTCCTCAAGGAGTTAGGTCCAGAATTCAAATGAATGTCCCAACTTCATCGTTTTGTCCACTACACGTTGATTATCAATAGTTAACAAAGTCCCAAAAATAGGCTTTACCATACTTGCACAGCAATTTTAAACCGCTATTTTCGTTTTTCATCAGCTGGACTTATTTCATCAAAACCGTCGCATTATGAAAATTACAAAGATCATTCTCTGTATGGCGTTAATTGCTTTCCTGGCATCCTGTGCCAGAGCTATAACCCCTTTTGAGGCCGCAAATGGTAAAGCCAGATGTGGTAGGACAATCCGGTAATTTCCTTTAGTCTTTATTGAAACTGTTGAAAGCAGCCTTGAGCTGGCTTGGATTATATTGTCTGATCTTAACTGAATCAAGCTGGTTCAATATTATCGTTGGCTCAAGGCTCTTTAGATTGGATTGAATGAATCCTGCAAGTCTGCTTACCATGGCAGTGTCCCAACCAGGGTATTTGATCTGGTCGCCGGTTTTAAGGTAATTGAGCCTAACAACTGTGTCATTGATTACCTCAAAATGATTAGTGGTTTTAGTTGCTTCAGGATGTTCGCCAGCAATGCGACAGACTTTATCATTCATCCAAACAGAGTCGGGTAATCCGGAAATCGCACCTATTACGGCGCCGTTTCGGAATACCACAGGATCATTGAATAAAGGCAATAACAGATCCAATTCAATTGGGTAATCTTTTATTAAGTCGGGTTTGAATTCTTCGTTCTGTACATCAAGTGTATAAACTGCTCTTTTAACTGGTGGTATTCCATACTGAACGCTATTCTCCACCTGGCGTGGTCGCACAGCTACTGTAATCTGCTTATTGGTAAAGAATGGAAGTATTTCCATGTATTGCAACAAATCAAAGTATTTCTCTTTAGAAGCCACTGACCAGTCACAATCGATATGAATAATCTTTTCATTTATGATGTCAAACTGATCAAGCCTGGTTTTTAATAGCATCATTATACGGTCTGCCAGGGCATTGATCCGGTCAGGGTTGACCTTTTCCAACAAATCATTATTGATATAAAGCACCGGTACGATTTCGATCCCTGAGCTTTTCAACCATTTCAAAGAAGCGGTGTCGAATTCAACCTGGGCAAGTGGCAATGGCCTTTGTTGCCATTCATTGAACACAACATCGAAGATTTTTATATAGACCAGGTCTGTATTGGTTTGCAGCAGGAGTTCCCTCCGGAATTCATCAAATTGAACGTGATTTGTTCTTACCAGAAATGCGTTTTTCGGCTTGCCCTGTTCACCGCAAGAATTGAGAAGAAAAAACAAATAGCATAGTGCAAATGATAATTTGATCCGGCGAAGCTTCATGAATATATTTGTTTAATTACTTTGCAAGCTACAATTCCAGATTATGCGAACCATACTAATGCTGCTTATTCCGGTTTTCTTTTTATTCAATGCTTATTTTTCCCAGGCACAATTGGTTTCGGGCCCCATGCCCGGTCATATTGAACTTCGCACTGCCAAGATATGGGTAGAAGTAAAGCCTGGTACGCAGGTAGATCTTTGGTATTGGAAAAAAGCTGCGCCACAGTCTGCACAAAAACTCTCCTCGACCGCTTCAGCAACAGCATGGTTTGGTCCCATAGTATTCGACATGGTCGGATTGGAATTCAATACTACCTACGAATATGCAATTTCAATAAACAACAGGTCAGGCAAGAAACCTACGGCTGCCGATGGCGAA
Source organism: uncultured Chitinophagaceae bacterium (assembly GCA_963728145.1). Taxonomy (GTDB): domain Bacteria; phylum Bacteroidota; class Bacteroidia; order Chitinophagales; family Chitinophagaceae; genus CAVSJA01. The sequence continues at coordinate 374,736 of CAVSJA010000006.1, forward strand.
GTAACCACCCAGGATCTTTGGCAGTATCGTAAACCTGTACCCGATTTTAATTTCCTCATGGGAAGCTGTGCATACACTAACGAACCTTTTTTTGACAGACCGGGTACACCATATGGAAAGGACAGTTCGATTTTTGAAACAATGTCAAAAGAAAAATCAAGTTTCATGTTATGGCTGGGGGACAACTGGTATACACGCGAAGCGGATTATTTCAGTGATTGGGGTATGTGGTATCGCGCAAGTCATGACCGTAGTGTTAGACAGCTTCAGAAATTCCTTAAATCAATGCCACATTATGCAATATGGGATGATCACGATTATGGTCCGAATAATGCTGATAAGAGTTTTGTATTGAAGGAAACAAGTCGCAAAGTGTTTATGAATTATTGGGCCAATCCATCTTATGGTGAAGACAATAAAGGCATTTATTCAAAAGTTTCTTATAATGATTGTGATTTCTTCTTAATGGATGATCGTTTTTTCCGAAGTGCAGATGACATGGAGCCCTATCTTCTTTCTCAACCCAATTCAGAAAAGCGCATGTGGGGGCAGGTGCAAATGCAATGGTTAAAGAATTCGTTGATCCAAAGCAGGGCACCATTCAAATTCATCGTCACAGGCAGCCAGGTGTTGAACACTGCATCAATTTTTGATTGCATGCAGAAATATCCCGTTGAATTTTCAGAGCTCATGGGTTTTCTAAGTGCGGAAAAAGTGAACGGTGTGATATTTCTCACAGGCGATCGTCATCATAGTGAGGTAATAAAATATGAGAGACCAGGTGAATACACTTTATTTGATATCACCAGTTCACCTTTGACTTCCAGTCCGGGAAAAGCAACCGGAAAGGAAAAGGACAACGCTCAACGCGTACCAGGAACGCTTATTGAAGTGCAGAACTATTCCCGCATTACCATTTCAGGAAAAGTGGGCGAAAGAAGATTGATCCTTGAATATCTTGGTGTGAAAGGGGAGAAGCTCGGCGAATGGAGCATTGGTGAAAAAGACCTGAGAGTGGTACGATAGACAAAGGAGAGCAATTCTCAAATCCTTATTTTTATATTCTTAAGCCGGCTGATGACCATTCATTTCGGGTACGATAAAAAGCAGGTCCTTGACGGATTGCGAAGCCATTTTTTCGGCAGGCCCGAAATACGAATCCTGTTTATCGTCATCAATGTATTTGCTATTCTTTCAGCTGTATTGTATTATTTCAAGCAGATCCAGGCGCTCTCATTCCTTATCTTTTCTCTTCTTTGGTTTGTTCTTTGGATTACAGTTAGAAGAATTCTTCCGTTGAGTATTTACAAGAAGTCACATACATTCCGAGATACTTTTACCATGAGTTTTGAGGATCGCGGAGTAACCTTAAAGACCGATCGTGGAGAGAAACTATGGGATTGGAAAACTTTCAGTGGCTTTAAAGAAACGCTGTATTTTTTTCATCTTTATTTTGATCCCCGGTCTTTTTTCCTGGTTCCCAAAGATTCTTTTAAGGATATCACTGAGATTCAGGAAGCAAGGCAACTTTTGAGGGATAAGATCGGTAAGTGACAATTAACCTTTCTAATTCTTTTTTTCTTACCTTGCGAGTATTCCAACTTAATATCCTACCCACTATTCTTGCATATCTACAATTATTACTTGAAAACATTTTAACGCATGCCAAAAGTATCGTTCATCCGAAGGGATAATCAATTTTATTCCTCGTTGAAAAATGAAGTAGAAAGGTATTTCACTGAAAATAAAATCCGGAAAACCGGCAATTGGAAATTATATTTGAAGTCTTTGATATTGATTCCAGCTGCAATTGGCTTATATGTAGCATTATTAACAATTCAAATTCCTGTTTTCCCTGCCATCTTAATGAGCGCATTGCTAGGGTTTATATTAGCCCTTATCGGGTTTAATGTAATGCATGATGCCTGTCATGAAAGTTTTTCAAGAAAAAAATGGGTGAATGAGGTCTTCGGTCTCAGTATGAATGCGCTAGGCGGAAATGCTTTTATCTGGAAGTTCAAACATAATATCGTTCACCATACTTATACTAATGTTGATGGAGTTGATGAAGATATTGTCAGAACACCATTTATCCGCATGTGTTCAACGCAACAATGGAGACCCGCCCACCGGTTCCAGCATTATTATATGATTTTTCTCTACAGCATTTCTACCTTGTTATGGGTTTTTATGATGGATTTTCAGAAGTATTTCGGACGAAAAGTTCTGGATACTCCATTACAGAAAATGAGCAAGGCTGATCATAGCATATTCTGGTTAAGTAAATTCCTGTATGCTTTATTTTATATTGCTATACCTGTTTATGCAGTGGGTTGGCAGGCATGGGCAATTGGTTTCACGGCCATGCATTTATTGCTTGGATTTGTTCTGGCCATTGTTTTTCAATTAGCGCATGTAGTTGAACATACGGAATTCGAAGTGGTAGGAAATGATGAAAAGAAGATTGAGAATGAGTGGGCCATTCACCAGGTGAAAACAACTGCAGATTTCTCCCCCAGAAACAAATTGATCTCCTGGATGGTTGGGGGATTGAATTACCAGATCGAACACCATCTATTTCCACGGGTGAGCCATATTCATTACCCGAAACTCAGCAAGATCGTACAACAAACCTGTCAAAAATTTCAATTACCCTACAATCGTTATGATAGATTGGGTCAGGCCGTTGCTTCTCATTTTCGGATGATGAAGATGCTCGGACAAAAACCAGCGGAAATGCAAATGTGATTTATTTGATTGTTTAATGGTTTTATTGTTGGGTTTTTTGCCGGTGAAATACTTTAATAACTGTTCACTCATGGTTTATTAAACTAATTGCGAGATTGAAATCTTGCATCCTGAGCCAACTTGCCAAGAATAGGCCCAGCAATCAAACCATCAATCCATCAAACAATTTTATTTGGGTTTGTACTTGCTCTCCTCAAAAATCTTTCTTGCATCCGTTTGCAACAATTGGGGAAGCTTGATAGTTGGATTTTTTTCCATCCACTTGTTTACGATTTGCCAGCCGACAAATACTCCTATCGAACCGGGAGCGCCTTCACCGAATTCGGGTGTGTTGGGGCCTTCTTCGAGGTAGTATTTATGGACATTGGCATCGATACTGTTAAGTAAATTATTGGTAAGGAAGAAATTCCAGATTAGTCCTTCATTTTTAAAGCAACCTTGCAATTGATTTGCAGTGTAACCGATCTTCAGGCTATCTGCTGTTTCAGGTAGTAATTTATCGAGAACATAGAGTTCTTTCCCTCTTTCCACCATTCCCTCTACAAGAGCTCTGCTTCCCTGTGTTGGTGGATAAATGTCGTTAATGATATTTTTCATGGAGTTTACGGGAATATATTCAGGACTGAATCGCCTTGAGATATAGGCAGGATAAGTCGTCTGTCCCATTTCAGTATTGTAAAGGAAGAAATCCTTACCCATATAAGAATGTAGCCCGATTGCAAGGCCTTCGCTGGCCAATACATTTCCAAATCCGTCAATCGGACCAATGAAGGTTATAATCCGTTCTGGTGTACGATAACTCGGGAAATAGTACTTCACGTATTGCAACCCTTTTTTTACTTCTTTCTCTGAGTTATCAAAATCACGAAACCTGGTTTCAGCGGAATCATAGATTGGCTTATAGGTTGAAATAAAACTTTTGATCCCATTTTGGGCAATGATGCTTGTATCAATTTGTGCCGGCAATCCAAGAATGCCTGTTATAAAATCCTGTGAGAATTCAGGGTATTTGTTTTTCAACTCCCGCAAAGAAGGAATTAATTGATTGGTATCAACCTTAAAGAAATCTCTTTCAAAACGCCTGGTTTCAAGTTTTACATCAATACCGGAAACATCAGGTGCATCACTTTCGCTACAGGCTGTTAACAGGAAAAATGGAAGAACAAATAACAATATTTTTCGCATGGGTTTCAAACGAATTTGGTTCGGAATTGTTGTTATCAAAACTAGCGGGAATAGTTAATTGTTGGAGGGATTTTGGAATTTGTATTTGGGAATTAGGAATTAGGAATGCAGAACCAAATCCTACTTACCAATTCCCAATTCCCAATCCCCAATTCCCAATTCCCAATTCCTCCCCTAACTTTGGATTATGAAGATAGCGTTAGCTCAGCAGAACTATCATATCGGCAATTTCGAAGAAAATACCAGAAAGATCATTGATGCGATAGAAAAAGCGAGGAAAGAGGGAGCTGACCTGGTGGTATTTACAGAATTATGCATTTGCGGTTATCCTCCGCGCGATTTCCTGGAGTTTAAAGATTTCATCCAGCGTTGCTACGATGCAGTTGACCGCATCAAGGAACACTCAGCGGATATCGGAGTGATAATTGGTTCTCCAGCCATCAATCCGAATAAAGAGGGAAAAGATCTCTTCAATGCTGCCTGGTTCTTATACGAAAAAAAGATTATCGGCATGGCGCATAAAACCCTGCTGCCTAATTATGATGTATTTGATGAATACCGATATTTCGAACCGGGTTATAATTGGAATGTAATCGAATTCAAAGGAAAAAAAATTGCACTGGTAATATGTGAGGATATCTGGAACCTCGGAGATAATCCCCTGTACCGCGTTTGTCCAATGGACAAGCTGATGCCGCAAGAACCAGAGATGATCATCAATATTTCTGCCTCTCCTTTTGACTATGATCATGATGATGATCGGAGAGAAGTAATTCGGGCCAACGTGCTCAAGTATAACCTACCCATGTTCTATTGTAATGTAGTAGGTTCACAAACAGAAGTTGTTTTCGATGGCGGCAGCATTGTAATGGATGCCAATGGACATGTTGTAAAAGAATTGAAATATTTCGAGGAAGACTTTGCGATAGTTGATTATGATAAGATTTGCAAGGATACAGGCTCAAGAGAAAAGGTTTCTTTGCGTAGTCTTGATAAGGAAATGCGTGTATCGAAGATCAAGGATCCTGAAAAGATCATCGATTATCTGATTGCTGAAGAAAATATTCGTGAGATCCATGATGCATTGATCCTGGGTATCAGGGATTATTTTATTAAGATGGGATTCAGCAAAGCTATTATTGGTTCGTCTGGTGGAGTAGACAGTGCAGTAACTCTTGCACTTGCCTGTGAAGCATTGGGGAATGAAAATGTAAGAGCCGTGCTCATGCCTTCGCCTTATTCATCCGAGCATTCGGTAAAAGACGCGGTGACCCTGAGCAAGAATTTGAAGAATCCATATGATATAATTTCCATTGAAACTATATTTGAATCTTTCCAGGATACTTTAAAACCGGCCTTCAAAGATTTACCATTTGGAGTTGCAGAAGAAAATATTCAAAGTCGTACCAGGGGTAACCTGCTTATGGCAATGGCAAATAAATTCGGTTATATCTTACTGAATACTTCCAATAAAAGCGAACTGGCTACAGGATATGGCACGCTGTACGGAGATATGGCGGGAGGCCTAAGCGTATTAGGTGATGTGTACAAGATGCAGGTCTATGGACTTGCCCGTTATATCAATCGCAGCAAAGAGATCATTCCAAAAAACATTATTGAAAAAGCGCCTTCTGCTGAACTTAGACCCAATCAAAAAGATAGTGATAGTCTGCCCGACTATCCTATTCTCGATAAAGTCCTGTACCAATACATTGAAAGAAGACAGGCCCCAAAAGAGATCATTTCATTGGGAATTGATGAAGCGCTGGTTAAAAGAGTTCTCAAGCTGGTAAATACAAACGAATACAAACGAAATCAATTCTGCCCAATCATTCGCGTAAGCTGTAAAGCGTTTGGAGTGGGTAGACGTGTGCCGATTGTGGCGAAGTACCTCAGCTGAAGAGGTTGATTGGTTGACTGGTTGATTTGTTGAATGGGTCAAATCGACCAGTGTACAAACTAATCAACTAATTAACCAATCAACCAATCAACTAACTCATTTCACTTCTTTGCCCGGAAAATATTTTTTCAGCAACTCGTTATACTTCGGCAGCGCACGGATTTCGGGATATGATCCCATGATCTCGAAGAGACGGAAATTTGTCAGACCCTTTTTACATGAAGTTTCCAAAAACTCTATTGACTTATTGAAATCTCCATTCTCAGCCAGGTACATCGACCGGTAATAATATCCTCGTTCATTGTCGGGATATAAACTAATGTATCGCGATATGACCCGGTCGGCTTTCGCCATGTCTAACTTTTCGCCGAGATAAATCGCGCAAGCCCCCGCGAGGGCGGCCATCACGCTGTAATTCTTTTCGATGGATTGTTCGTAATGATACGCAGCTTTGTCAAAAAATTTTTGCGATTCGTAGATCGTACCTAATTCATAATGCGGATTACCAAGTGTCGAACTCTTTGAGATAGCACGCAAATAGTATCGTTCGGCTAACTGCAGGCTGCCTTTGTCGTGATAGATCAAACCCAGATTATGAAATGCGCTAGCCAGACTGCTATCCAATTCGGTGGCCTTGCGGAAATATTTTTCTGCCTGGTCAAGTTTCTTTTGAGTATAGTATAGTCTACCGAGATCATTATGCGCACTTGCATAACCCGGGCTTTTCTGGATCGTCGCGAGGTAATATTTTTCCGCGTTTACAGAATCCTTTTGCGTTTCAAAAACCTGGGCCAGGTAATAATATGATTTTACAAAATCGCCATCCTTTGAGATTGCCTTTCTAAAATTCTTTTCCGAAAGATCGTATTTTTTGGTATCCATGTAAAGGATGCCGAGATTGTGAAAGGCATACACATAGTTTGAATCTACAAGGAGGCATTTCCTATAATATTCTTCCGCGCTCTTATAATCTCTTTTTGTATAGCTGATCAGTCCGAGATCATTATATGCTTTGATAAAAGTCTTGTCAAGCTCAACTGTTCGCTTGAAGTAGAATTCAGCAAGATTATCATTAAATCTTTTGTAATATAAATTGCCAAGATTATAATATGCCTTTACATAAGTCGGTTCCACCGCAATTGCTTTCTTATAATAGTATTCTGTGTTGATTGAATCTCCGCGGAAACTATAGATCAAACCCAAATTGTAATAGGGGTAAACAGTTTTAGGATCTTTCTGAATCGCCTGCTTGAAATATTTTTCAGCTTCAGTATAATTTCCGCGACTGTAATAAAGGAATCCCAGTTCATTGTAAGCGGGGGCATATTCGGGAGCATGCTCTATAGTAAGGGTATAATATTCAATAGCAAGAGTTGTATCTTTTTTTCGCTCAGCAATGAAAGCAAGATTATAATATGCAGTATAATAATCTGGATCCAGCTTAATCGTTTTCAGAAACCACTCTTCGGCCTTTTCGGTCTTACCGGTTTCATCGTATAAAAGTCCAAGATTAAAGAATGGATAAACCGTATAAGCATCCTTCTGTGTAGCGAGCAGGAAGTATTTTTCAGCCTGCGGATATTTTCTATCTGTGAAATAGAGAATACCAAGGTCATTATACAATGTGGCGTATTCTGGTGATTTCTGGATGCCGGTTAGAAAGACTTCTTCGGCTTCTTTCTTCTTGTTCTGCTTGTCCAGTACTGTGCCGAGATTATGATAGGCATTGCTGAAAATTGGATCCTTGCTTATTGCTTTTCGGTATAATTGAACTGCTTTTGTGGTATCTCCTCTTTTCTCATAGATCAATGCAAGGTTATTGTATGGTGTTCCGCTGCTCGAATCTTTTTCAAGCGCCTTATTATACATCTGCTCCGCTTTCTTGTAGTCCTTTTGGTTGTAATAAACTAATCCGAGGTTTATGTAGGGATAAGAAAATGATGAATCGACAGCCAGCGCCTTGCGATAATAGAGAATCGCGCTATCATATTGTTTACGGTCATAGTAGACTGCTCCTATTTCATTGTATGGATAGCTCCAGGATGGTGCTTTTTCAATTGAACGATGGTAATAATAAAGACCGGAATCAGGATAACTGTAGGTCAGCATCAATCCCATTGTATGATAATTATAAGCGGCATTGGTATCCGATGCCAATGCCCTCCGGGAAAGCTTGAGAGCGGAATCATATTTGATATTATCGTCTTCATATCCGAGATAACTCTTTACGCGGAGAAACCAGAGTTTTGGATACAAAGAGCGGGTGATGAATTCGTCCTTTTTCAACAAGTTGATGGCTTTTTCCATCAGGTCTGCGGCTTCTTTATATTTTACAAGTATGATCCTTTCCATCTTTTCAGCCTCTTCACTCAAGAGCATTCCACTATTCTTATCCTTGGATAGCAAACTGCCAAGCTGGTTCACTGTGTTGATGTCCTTCCCGCTCAAATAGATATTAATCTTGCCCTGTCCGAAATTGATATATTCACCCGCAAGTGTATATTTTGCTTCGATGGTTTGCGGATCCGTAGCAGATCTTTTTGCCATTTTATTGTAGAAGTCTTCTGCTGAATTGGGACCCGAAAGCTTATGATCCTTCAATGCTTTATTGAAAGAACGATAGTAGACACCAATTAATGAATCTGGTTTTTCATTAGTGGATGATCTGTTAGATGCGAGGTCTGTGAGGCTGCTTCCAAGAATTGTCCGCATTTCTTCTTTATTCTTCAGCTTTGCCAATTCTTCCTTATCTACCTTACTGAAGATAGATGTGGTTAACCCGTCGCAACAAAATTCAGGCACCTGAACTGAAGGGAACTTCTTAATATCTGGATTATTCGGGTCCTTCCGGCTTGTTTCCAATCTTACTTGTTTCGGAACATAATCCTTGAGATCTGTGTAGGAAACCACACCATCTTTATCTCCGTCTTCATCTGCTTTGCCAATAAGCCCTTCAATGAGGTAATAGGTAAATAGACCATGTCCTTTCCCATAATCTTTGTGTTCAAAGGCTACCTGATTCGGCCCGGTAGCTATTAACATTAATTCACCTGTTTTCTCCTGTATGATGGAATTACGGAAAAACTTTTGTCCATCAGGTCCACCTTTAAGTTCATTTGATCGGCATGCATCAACTATAAAAATTACTTCCGCTCCCTTCTGAATAAGAGGTTCAATAAAAGCGTACTTGAAATCTGATACTCTGACTGCACCGCAATTCATCAGGTTTTTATCTTTTGGATTTGCGTCGTGCGCCATGAAGAATTGCATCTTATCGTTCATTGCATCACCATGGCCGGCGAAATAAATATAAAACCGATCCCCCTTCTTCAATTCGCGCGCAGTGACCCATCCATACGCTCGTATAGTTATGTCCCCACATTTCGCGGAGTCATTAGCAATAAAAAGAATATTTGATCTCGGTACATTTCCGCCGGAAGGGGACATCAGAAATCTCATGAATAAGCCCGCATCCTGGTCAGCGTATTTCAAAGGTTTAATAAACGCGTAGTCGGAAATTCCAATAATCAACGCGTACGTATTCGCAGGGAAAGCGTTTGGTTGATCTGTTGAAGACACATTACCTCCGCGTCGCGATGCAGTGTCCTGCCCCACCACATTCATCATAAAGAATACCATTAGGAGAAGAATACAAATTCGGCTCATTCGGGGTTTGTTTTGCACGGTTAAGTTAGAGAAATTAATCGCTACACAGCATACCGTCTTGCCACATAGTTTTCAAAGATGTGCTACGCAGATTTTTCAACAGAAATGAATCCAGATCTTATGTTAATGTTTGAAGCTGATGATTACATTCACTGTCGATGGCGCCCCAATATTTACTTCTTTGAGCAATTCCAATTTAGTGTCTGTTAAGGTCTTAATTGTAACATCGCCAGTTAGTCCGTTAAAGACTAGCGTAGGAAAATTGATATGTGTTTCGTTGTTTACAAAAGTCCAGGTAAAATCCCTTGTCTGTGGATCTGCAGGATCACATTTGGTTGCTCCTTCATCTGCTACTCCGGTATTGTTTGTATTAAAAGTTAGTGTGTTATCCGTATTACAAGCCTGTACATATCCAGGAGGAAGCGAAGTGTCAACAAACCCATCTTTATTGGCATCCACACCCCCGGTATCATATTTCCAGGTAGCTTTTGTGATAAGCTCTGTTTTCGAAGGGCCGGCAGGTGGATCATCTTTGCCACATGCAAACTGTAATGCAATGCCAACTAAAAGGAAACAAAAAAGACCAGAAGTTTTCATATTGCGATTTTGATCCCTAAAATTAAACTTTTCAGTCGCAATGGGCATTTCGGGGTAAAAAAAAGCCCTCCGTCGAAGGACGGAAGGCAGTTGTTCATCATGGGTTATTATTTAATGCTTCATGATAATGAGATAGCGGAACATCATTCCACCTCCCATATCAACGTCATAAAACGCCTTAATTTCGTTATCATTCAGCGCAATAATATTGAAGGTCTTGTTTTGGTATTCTAATTGACTTTCATTCGCTTTAAATATCCAATCGAAATCGGTCGATTGTGGATCGGCATCGTCACATTTTGTTGCTCCTTCGTCGGCAACGCCCGACCCATCAGTATTGAAGTCGAGGGTGTTGTCCCGCTTGCATGGAGTAACATCAGGGTCTGTTTGATCAACTGTTCCATTTTCGTCAGCATCTAAACCGGCATCGTGAAATTTCCAGATCGCCTGAGTGAGGTATTCGAGGTTTGTCTTTGGGGTTGTTTTCTTACTGCAGGAAAATGCAGCGAAAGCAATGAATAATAAGGCTAAAGAGCGCGTAAATTTTGTTTTCATAGTACGAGATTTTATCACGGATTTTGGTCTTAAAATAACTCACAAAATGCCCTTTTTATTGTGGTTCAGGGAAGAAAGAAATTTTGAGGTTTTTCGGTCATTTTGTCGGTTTGGCAAGCATCTTGCAAAAACAATAGTCGTATTTTCGCTCCTGATTTTCAATACTTCATACAAAAAACCTGATATGTTACTTACCGCAGATGATATAAAGCAACTGAATGAGAAGATCCAGTATCAGGGTCAGTTCCTGGATAAGCTAAAAGATGAGGTAGGAAGGGTGATTATTGGGCAGGAAATGATGCTGGACCGCCTCCTGATCGGGCTATTAAGTAATGGACATATATTATTGGAGGGCGTGCCCGGCTTAGCAAAAACATTAAGTATTAAATCCCTTTCCCAGGCTATTCATGCAAAGTTTAGCAGGATACAATTCACCCCTGACCTATTGCCCGCTGACTTGATCGGAACCATGATCTATAATCAGCAAAAAAGTGAATTCATGGTTCGTAAAGGACCAGTATTTGCAAACTTTGTTCTTGCGGATGAGATCAATCGTGCTCCTGCAAAAGTTCAAAGTGCCTTGCTCGAAGCCATGCAGGAAAGACAGGTGACCATTGGAGAAAACACTTTTAAGCTGGATGAACCATTTCTTGTAATGGCAACTCAAAATCCACTCGAACAGGAAGGAACTTATCCATTACCTGAAGCGCAGCAAGACCGCTTCTTAATGAAAGTGATTGTTGGCTATCCAACTAAACAGGAGGAGCAAATGATCATCCGTCAGAATGTACAGGGAATGAGTTTGCCCACGATTAAGCAAGCAGTTTCAATCCAGGAAATAATTGGTGCAAGAGAATTGGTGCGCCAGGTTTATATGGATGAGAAAGTGGAAAATTATATTCTCGATATTGTTTTTGCAACAAGAACTCCTGAAAAATACAAGCTTGAAAAATTAAAGCCATTGATCGCATATGGTGGATCGCCTCGCGCAAGCATTAATCTCGCATTGGCGGGAAAAGCACAGGCATTCCTGAATAAGCGGGGTTTTGTTGTACCAGAAGATATCCGCAGTATTTGCAAAGACGTACTTCGCCATCGTATCGGGTTGACATATGAAGCCGAGGCTGAAAATATTAATGTAGAGAATGTGGTGGATGATGTGTTACGCGTAATCCCTGTTCCATAAATAAAATCGAATTTCACTTGAAGCTGACCACCGCCGAAATATTAAAGAAAGTACGTGAGCTTGAAATCAAAAGTAAGAAGCTGACCCGTCATCTTTTTACGGGTGAATATCATAGTGCCTTCAAGGGAAGGGGAATGTTGTTCAAGGAAGTAAGGGAATATCATCATGGAGATGATATCCGTTTTATCGATTGGAACGTCTCAGCCAGGTTCAATCATCCATTCAGTAAGGTGTTTGAGGAAGAACGTGAATTAACCGTGATGTTGATCGTTGACGTGAGTGCAAGTTCACTGATCGGTACAAAGCTAAATCTCAAAAGAGATCTTGTTACCGAGATTGGAGCAGTATTGGCTTTTTCTGCAATCAGTAATAACGATAAGGTAGGGATCATTTTTTATAGCGATATCGTTGAACAATTCATTCCTCCGAAAAAAGGGAGGGATCATGTGTTGTATATCGTTCGTGAACTGCTCACTGCAGAACCAAAGAATAAAGGATCGCGATTGGGAGAAGCATTGCGACGTTTCAATAATTCAACCAGGCAAAATTGTATCACGTTTATTTTGAGTGATTTTCTCGATGATAGTTATGTAGAAGTTTTAAAAGTGGCCGGTAAGAAGCATGATGTTATCGGGATCAAGGTTTATGATAAATTGGATGTGGAAATGCCAGGCGCCGGAATAATTGAAGTGGAGGATGCTGAAACAGGTGACAAGAAATGGATCGATACCAATGATTTTCTAACTCGTCAACAATATCAAAACCATTTTTTTCAGCATACTGAATTTTGTAAGGATGTGTTTCTTCACAGCGGTTGCGAGCTGCTGCATATCCGTACCGATGAAGATTATGTGAAAGTGCTGCAGAAATTCTTTATCGGGAGGAACAAGTAAACTATGGCAGGGAACAGATATTTCATATTACTGCTTTTATTGATTCCCCTTCACCTTTCTTCCTTCTCGCAGGTACTGGCTAAAGCCACAGTTGATAAAAACCAGATACTGATCGGTGAAAAAATACAGCTATCATTCGATGTCAGGATCCCGCTTGGTAAAACCATTCAATGGTTTAATCTTGATACCATACCCCGCTTTCAGATTCTTGAAGTTGGAAAAGTGGATACCATAGAAAGTGTTGACGGGAAAAAGATAATTCAATCCCTGACCATTACCAGTTTCGATTCTGGCCATATACAGATTCCACAGTTGGCGATACGGGTGGACAAGAAGCCTTACTACACCGATAGTATTGGTATAGATGTCAGTTATCTTCCTTTTGATCCTAATGAGGATTACCGGGAGATATCGGATATCATCGAAGTCGAGAAGCCCGCTTCTTCCAAGCTCTTCTGGTTTGTCGCCGGCGCAGCGATCCTGTTAATGGCCGCGGCTTTGTATATTCTTTACAGAAGAAAAAAGCAAATTGCGGGTGCTGCGCCGCAGGTAAAACTTGGTCCTTACGAGGAAGCCATGCACGCTTTAGAGGAATTGCGAAAACAGGGTGTGCCTGCTGATGGAATGGTAAAAAATTATTACACCAGTTTGAATGATATTCTCCGGGTCTATATCATGAGAAAATTAGGCATTGGTACGATGGAGAGAACAAATGATGAATTGGTGCTGCAATTGCAAAAGATTGGATTGCCCAGGGATCAGTTCACACAATTGTCTCAGGCATTACGCATGACCGATTTTGTGAAGTTTGCAAAGTATACTCCCGGCGCAGAAGATACCAAATCGAGTTTCCAGGTGATAAAATCATCCATCGAAATATTGAATAAACAGGAAGAAAAAACAGCAGCGACTTGATCTACGATTGGTTTAAAAATATTGACTTTGCATACGAGGAAGTTTTCTTTCTCTTCCTTTTGTTACCCCTGATGGCGGCCTGGTATATACTCAATCAAAAAAGGCAACAAGGTTCGTTATTAGTTTCGGCAACCTCTTCTTTTGGAAAAACAAATTCGTGGAGAGTAACAGCAAGGCATTCTTTATTCGCACTTCGGTTGCTTTGTATCGCTTCATTACTCCTTGCGTTAGCAAGACCCCAAACAAGAAATGATGAAGAATTGAAAAGCGGGGAAGGAATCGATATCATCATCTGCATGGACATCAGCGGAAGCATGCTTGCACAGGATCTCACGCCAAACCGGTTTGAAGCTGCAAAACAACTTGCGGCTGATTTTGTTGGACAAAGAACTACAGATCGCATTGGCGTGGTGATATTCGCGGGTGAAAGTTTTACATTGAGTCCATTGACCACTGATAAGAATATCCTGCAATCACAGATCTACGGTATTCAACAGGGAGCATTGGAAGATGGAACTGCGATAGGAGATGGATTAGGTATAAGTGTTGAACGATTGAGGAATAGTCCAACGAAATCTAAAGTGATCATCTTATTAACGGACGGTGAAGACCAGGGTGGACGAATTTCTCCTTTGGAAGGAAAAGAGTTGGCCAAGGCATATGGAATAAAAGTGTACACGATCGGTATCGGTACGGAAGGTTATGCACCGGTGCCCATGCAAACATCTTCAGGAAGTATAATTGTACAAAGACAAAAAGTAAATATTGATGAAAAGTTGCTGCGGCAGATCGCTGAGGAAACGGGAGGGTTTTATTTCCGTGCGAGAGATAACGAAAGTCTTAAGAATATTTACGCGGAAATTGATAAGCTCGAGAAGACGCGAATTGAAATTACTTCACTGAGAAGGTATACGGAGAAGTTTCATCCTTTCGCAATAGCGGCCGCGGCGTTTTTGTTGTTGGAGATTATTTTGCGGATGACCTTATTTCGTAAGTTTCCCTAATATAATTCTTAAAAATCCCTCCGCGTCTTAGTCCCGCCATGGCGGGAGTAATCTTCTCCGCATAAAGGAATGCCGATTGCGCAAGAGTTTTTACTCCCGCCATGGCGGGACAAAGGCGCGGAGGATAGTTTGAAAAGCATCGATCTTGAAAATCACAAAAACTCCAATAATCAATAGACAACTGAGTAAATTCGCCAATAAACAATTATATTGAAGGCTCTCGTATACAAATCAACCGGTAGTTGGTACATCGTCAAAGACGAAAATGGTCGGCAATGGAATGCCCGTATCAAAGGAATTTTCAAGATCGATGATATTACTTCCACCAATCCGATTGCAGTGGGTGATGAAGTGGATATTGAAATGGAGAATGATTTGGAAAACTCGGCGATGATTGTCAATATTCATCCAAGAACGAATTATGTAAACAGGCAATCACCTTCAAATCGCAACCAGCACCATATTCTTGCTGCAAACTTAGACCAGGCCATGTTGATCGCCACATTGAGGGAACCAAGAACTTCGCAAGGTTTTTTAGATCGTTTCCTCGTAACGAGTGAAGCTTATCATATTCCGGCCATAATTGTTTTCAATAAGGCAGACCTGTATAAGAAAAAAGAAATGGCATTGTTTGAAGAAATGCAGGAGATGTATACGAATATTGGATATAAGATTATCCTGATGTCAGTTATAACCGGCATGAATACAAAGGAAGCCGGTGATCTTCTCCTCGGTAAAACAAGTTTGTTGGGCGGCCATTCAGGAGTTGGGAAATCTTCATTCATCAATTCTATTTTCCCTACGATCAATCTCAAAACAAGGGATGTAAGTGAATGGAGCGGCAAAGGAATGCATACCACCACCTTTGCGGAAATGTATGACCTGCCCGGTGGAGGCCGGGTTATCGATACACCCGGATTAAGAGAATTCGGAATTGTAAATATTTCGCGCCAGGAACTCTCGCATTATTTTCCTGAAATGCGAGACCTGCTCGGAGAATGTCAATTCAATAACTGTCTGCATTTAAATGAACCCGGCTGCGCAATCAAAAACGCGGTGAACGAGGGAAAGATCCACGAAAACAGGTGGGTGAGTTATGCCACGATACTGGAATCAATAAATGAGAAAACCTATTAATAAAGATTCCCACTTTCGTGGGAATGACGAATAAAAAAGTCCCGCTTTTGGCGGGACTTTTTACAATTCATATGCTTGCTTAAGACATATACTTCTTTGAAGAATGTATCATCAGCTTACTTTCCAAAAATTTTGCTACTTCAATTACTGCGTCATTATCTCTCCTGACTGCTTCACGGAATTTATGCGGGTAAATTGAAATGCCCGTATAAATATTGTAATGGAGGGTAAGGATATGACCTTTATAATGGAAATCCCAGGTCAATGTGTCGAAATCATCTAATTTGTGTGTAAACCTTATCTCCAGGTCGTCGGTGAGAATATTAGCCACTTCATAGAAGCGTTTCAAGCCGCAGTCATCATCAATGATGGCTTCTGTGCAGCCGAAATCAGTACGTAAAGTGAGGCTCATAAAGGACGGATTTAGGTTATCAATAGGGTTGGGGGTACTATCTTTTAATTAGCTTTTAAATTTTTTTGCTTTGACTTTTTCGCCAGCTAAAATCTTTTCTGCACCAACGTTCTTTCCATTGCTTGGACAGCCATACTTTGGACCGAATAAACTACAGGAAGAACCAGACAGAAGGAGAATGCCGAGGAAAGAAATTGCTACGAAGCACCGGATCGTTTTCATAAGAATCTTTTATTAATGGGTTCAATACTAAAACTATAAATATTATCCGGTAATTGCAAGGCGCTCAGGAATTTGATTCATCCTTAACCGTCCTGAACCAATCGGCGTACCGGACGTAATTGTTTGCTATTCTGTTGATTTCCCCCTGGATTTGTTGTGGATCAATATTTTTGATCTTTTTGGCCGGTACCCCAGCGTAAATACTACCCTCCTCGCATATAAAGCCTTCAAGCACAACAGCTCCGGCGGCTATAATTGTATTGCTGTGTATCACTGCGTTATCCATTACTATTGCCCCCATGCCAATCAACACGTTATCATGGACTGTACAACCGTGCACAATCGCGTTATGACCGATTGAGACATAATTCCCTATGATGGCCTTAGTCCTTTTGAAGGTGCAATGGATCACGGCCCCATCCTGGACATTCACCTTTTCGCCCATCCGAATACTGTTTACATCACCCCGGATCACAGCGTTGAACCATACACTACAGTCGTTCCCCATAATTACGTCACCAACAATCGTTGCGTTTGGTGCGATATAACAATTGTCTCCGAATTCGGGATAGACACCTTCGACTGGGAGGATTACTGGCATACCAAAGTAAACGTTTAAGATCAGCTAAGTTACTGCGAGATTCAGGAGATCAGTGGGAAAAAAATTAAGTTTGTAATAAACAAATAGCGATGAGTGAATCAATGGAGTTGGCAGAAGAAATAGTGCATTACCTGACACGGCTGAATGTTAAGCAACAGAAAGCAGTGCTTGCTGTTGTGAAAAGTTATGCCATGGAAGAATCCACGAAGAATGATAAAAGTTTCTTAGCCGAAATGGAGAAACGTTTGGCAGAATTAGAAACTGGAGAGATCAAAGCTCTCACTTTAGATGAATTAGAATCAGGAGCGAGACAGTCCTTTAAGAATAGGAAGCGTAAAAAATAATAACCTACAGTTGCCGGCTGCATCCTCTTGTCGAAAAAGATTATGATGAAGCCTATGAATGGTATGAGGGCAAAAAGAAAGGGTTGGGGGAACGATTCATCAAAGAAGTAAGACATACTATTGATCGAATTACTTCTCAACCCGAAACGTTCAGCAGCCGGAGCAATAAGAAATTTAGAGAAGCAAAGGTTGATTTTTTCCCTTTTGTGGTAGTCTATAAGATAAACAAGCGATCCCGAATCGTTTTTGTAGTTTCAATCCATCATACAAGAAAAAATCCGCGAAAAAAGTACAGAAAGTAAAATGATTGAACCGCTTATATGTGCAACGCTGGAGGGGTTAGTTGTTTTTAGAAAATTTGTATTAAATAGTAAAATGAGGAATCTGAAGTCCTATGCCAAATTGTGCTTGCTTACTATGCTATTGCCAGTTTCTTCATGCAATAGAAAAACTTTCAATGTAGTTGGTAACTATGAAAGCAAATGCTCTTTGTATTTATATCCCGCCGTCAAACTTTCACTTAATCAGGATAGTACATTCAGATATTTGTTTGCTTATCGCGATGAGCCAGTTTTGGGAAGATGGCAAATTTTTCGAGACACGTTGCTCTTATACTCGCCGACTTTTGAATCAGATATTGATAGTTTCAAACCTATTTCTAAATACACTGATTTGGAAGAGAAAGATGCATATTTGATTCGGGATAAAGGCCTCTTGCGAATAACCACGAAAGGAAAAATGAAGGATTGTTATTTAGAAAGAACATCTAGAAAGATTGCTACTGACGATACTTGTGTTTACTCTTTCGAAGATTATACCTACCTCATCGGAATTAATAAGCTTTTGAATTTGGACGACTTAATTAAAGTGAATTTCCAGAAGGACTTTTATTTGGCGTTCATTAGGTTCTTTTCTGATATAAATAAGGATCGAAAAACTATATTAAGAGAATGTTCAAGCGTGGGGCCTGGAACTGTAGTTTCATTTAGTGATACAGTTGTAAGCTTTAACTACCAAAGCTTAAAAGTTGACAGTTCAATACTGTTTAATCATATTGGCGATAGTACCAGAGTTGTATTCCAGGCTTCAAATTGTGGAATTGGTTTTCATGCCGACCTTTGTGTTTTAATCCTTAAAATAAACAATAGATACTTTATCGGGTATTCGGCTGATAATAGTAGTCTGTTTGCCACAATAAGGCAAATTGCAAGTGAATTTTTCATATTCAATGATAACAGACAAAAAACTGCTTTTTATAACCTCCTTGCAGAATCTGAGTTTGTAGAATCCAAAGGAAACTAGACTAAAACTTCTAGTCGTATTTTTGAATGCTTCTCAGGCAAGTGGAGGATTTCATTACTTTGCTCCCAAATCGTCGCCAATTTAAGTGATCATGACCCAACGCGAATTATTCCTCAAACACATCGCCCAAACTTCACCCGCTCCAATCGCATTAGAAATCGATCGTGCAAAAGGTTGCAAACTTTGGGATAAGGACGGAAAGGAATACTTTGATCTTATCGCGGGAATCAGCGTTTGCAATATCGGACATCGTCACCCGAAGGTCCTTAAGGCGATAAAAGAACAATTGAATCATTACCTGCATTTGCTCGTTTATGGGGAAATGATCGAAACTCCGCAGGTTCAGTATGCGAGATTCCTGGTTGAACATTTACCTCCATCACTCAATTCAGTCTATTTTACGAATTCTGGCGCAGAAGCAACAGAAGGCGCATTGAAATTAGCCAAGCGAGTTACAGGGAGAACTCAAATTATTTCTTTCAATAAAAGTTATCATGGATCTACTCATGGAGCTCTGAGTGTAATGGGCGATGAATACTGGCGTAATGCATACCGCCCTTTGTTACCCGATGTACTTCATCTCGAGTATAATTCTTTTGAAGCCCTTCAATCCATTACTTCCAATACAGCATGCGTAATAGCCGAAACAATCCAGGCAGAAGCAGGTGTTATTGGTCCCTTCAATGCATGGTTGAATGAATTACGAAACAGGTGTACAGAAACCGGGGTATTACTGATCCTGGATGAGATCCAAACCGGATTTGGTCGTACGGGAAAGTTATGGGCTTTTGAACAGTATGGAATTGTCCCAGATATTGTTTTGTTGGGTAAAGCATTGGGCGGAGGAATGCCGCTCGGTGCATTTGTTGCGGATAGAAAATTAATGCAACAATTGACTAATGATCCGGTATTGGGTCATATTACAACCTTTGGTGGTCACCCCGTAAGTTGTGCGGCAGGCTTGGCAGCAATGAAAGTTTTGTTGAAAGGAAATCTGATTGATAAGGTGCATAATAAAGAATCAATTTTTAAGCAGGCATTAAGTCATAAGAAAATAAAAGATATCAGGACTGCGGGACTTTTGATCGCTGTTGAATTTGAAAACAAGGAAACGGTTCTTAAACTAACTTCCAACCTTATTAGGGAAGGTATACTCACTGATTGGTTTCTTTTTGCGCCGGAATGTTTGCGGATTGCGCCGCCGTTGACAATTAAATCGAAAGAGATTAAGATGGTTTGCAAGAAGATATTGATGTGTATCGAAGGTTCCGAACCCTAAAGAAACAACTTGCGAACCACTCAGGAACTCGCGGGGTTCGGAACCCTAAATTGGGGACTCCGCGAGTAGGGTTCCGAACCCTGCAAAACCGTGGCGCCTTTGAAAGATGTCGACGTAGGGTTCGGAACCTTGCGAACTTACTCCACTTCCACAATCACTTCAACCTCCACTGCAATATTATTCGGCAATGCATACATGCCAACCGCACTTCTTGCATGCTTACCTTTCTCACCAAATATTTCCACCATCAAATCCGAATACCCATTCACCACTTTCGGTTGATCAGTAAAGTTTGCATCGCAATTCACCATGCCCAATACTTTCACAATACGCTTTACTTTATTCAGGCTTCCCAATTCAGCCTTCAATACTGCAAGATGATTGATCGCAACAAGCCTTGCTGCTTCATAACCTTGTTCAATCGTTAAGTCTTTTCCAACTTTACCCGTAATATTCGATCCATCAGGCTTTGTTGGGCCTTTTCCAGCCAGGTAAAGCAGGTTACCCACTCGTACCACGTTCACATAATTCGCAACAGGTTTGCCTGGGGTCAATAGGACAATATTTTTTTCTTTTAGTTTTTGTTCTGCATCCTGTGCTTTAGTAAGCGATACCAAACAGCAAAGCAGGACCATTAAAAAAATCTTTCTCATGTTTATCCGATTACTGATTAATAATAATTCATTTAGAAGAACGTCGAAACAATCGCCGCTACAAGTCCACCAAGTATTGGTCCAATCACCGGGATCCACGAATATCCCCAGTCACTATCTCTTTTCCCTGGTATCGGAAAGAGAAAATGAAATATTCTCGGTCCAAGATCACGCGCAGGATTAAGCGCATATCCTGTTGGCCCGCCCAGGGATAATCCAATTCCGAGTATCAGCAATGCTACTGGTAGCGCATCGAGCGGACCGAGTTTCATTTCTGGCTTGGCCATCAACAAGACTCCCAAAACCAATACAAAAGTTCCGACGATTTCAGTAAGTAGGTTTGCGAGTGGATTGCGGATTGCCGGTGCGCAACTGAATACCCCCAGCTTGGCATTTTTATCTTCGGTCACTTCAAAATGTTTGTAATAGGAAAGCCATACCAGGAAGGCGCCAACAAAAGCTCCAGCGAACTGGGCCGCGATAAAGGTGCCAATATTTGCAGCGTCAAATTTTCCAAGGTAAGCCATGGCAATCGTAACAGCAGGATTGAGATGACCCTCACCTCCGAGCTTTGTTGAGGTAAATACTCCCGTAAATACCGCTATCGCCCAACCGAAAGCGATGACGATCCAACCTGAACCCTGGCCCTTTGTGCGGTTAAGAACAACATTGGCGACAACACCGTCGCCAAGCAATACGAGTAACATTGTTCCGATAAATTCTCCAAGGAAACCTGGCATAGCATGAGTTTTGGTTACTAAATAAAATCTTTTAGCGAAAGATAAACATTATGCGAAAATTATAACTGATAATTCAAACTGACTTTCTTGAATTCACTTATTTGATCATTCACGCAATTAGAGGTTCCCGCAGAGTCTCCCCCTAGGACGCTCTCCAAATTAAACGCATCTTACGGGGGGACTCTGCGTTTGCCCCGCCCTGGCGGGGCTGGTATGCCGCGGCCATGTGAAAATTATAACAGATAGTTCAAACTGACTTTCTTGAATTCACTAATTTGATCATTCACCCAATTCTCATCTTTGTTCATTTCGACGGCCATTAGCTTCGCTACTAAAGCTGCTGACTCGACTGCGGCCTTTGCATCGAGTAACAATGCCCTTGTTCTTCTGCTTAATGCATCTTCAAGTGTAACGCAGAATTCCTTGTGTACGGCCCAAACGATATCAGCTTTTGAATTGGAGAGATTCGGATGAATAGGTTCGGCAAGCCGTGGATCTGATTTTAGTCTTTTGATTGAATCGAGATCACTTCCATAATAATAACCTTTTTCACTTGTATCGGGTACCTGTGATGATCCATGTATCGGGACACTCTTCGTGCGACACTCGGTATATGGAAGTTGAGCATTAATCGCTGCAGTGTTTACCACATCTTCGGCCATCTTCCTGTAAGTGGTCCATTTACCTCCGAGAATGCTTATCAAACCCGAGTCGGATATAATAATGGTATGATCACGCGAGATCTCGGCAGTTTTTTTACTACTTGCCTTTACTAATGGGCGTAATCCCGCAAAAATGCTTTTAATGTCTTTATGCGAAGGGTCCTTTGTCAGATAACGCGAAGTATGTTCAAGTAAGAATTCAATTTCTTCCGGTAATGCTTTTGGTTCAGCAGAAATCTGTTTTACAGGGGTATCTGTTGTTCCTACAATTATTTTGCTATGCCAGGGTACTGCAAACAATACGCGACCATCATCTGTATTCGGGATCATGATCGCAGCATCACCTGGGAGAAATTCTTTATCGAGAACAATGTGAATGCCCTGGCTTGGAGTGATTGTCTCAGGATTTTTTGAATCGTCGAGTTTCTGAATCTTATCAGTGAAAACTCCTGTTGCATTGATCACGGCCTTACTATCGATTTTATATTCTTTTCCCGTCAATCGATCTTTTACATGCACACCAGAGATTTTCGAATTTGTTTTTATAAATCCTGTTGCTTCAAAATAATTCAACAACAAGGCCCCGTATTCAGTCGCCGTTTGTGCGAGGTTGATGGCGAGTCTCGCATCATCAAACTGGCCATCGTGATAAATAACTCCTCCTCTCAGGCCTTCCGCATCTAATGTGGGTGCACGTTCAAGCACTTCCTCAACCGATAACCATTCCGACGGACCCAAACCTAAATTTCCACTCATCCAATCGTACACTTTCAAACCCAAACCATAATAAGGCCCTTCCCACCATTTATAATTAGGAACGATGAAGGATTGATTTTTTACAAGGTGAGGAGCATTCTTTTTCAACAGCCCACGTTCCTTCAATGCCTCCATTACCAGCTTTACATTTCCTTGTTGCAAATAGCGCACACCACCATGCACCAGTTTTGTTGATCTTGATGAAGTACCCTGTGCAAAATCTGATTGTTCAAATAATATGGCTTTATAGCCTCTCGACGCAGCATCTAACACTGCACCCAGGCCAGTAGCGCCACCACCAATGACAACGATATCCCATTGGCCTGAGTATGATTCGAGTTTATTTGTAAGTTCTTGACGAAGCATTTTGGTGAATGGTGAATGGTCAATGGTCAATGGTGAATTGTCAATAGGCAATGATCAATCGAGCACTTCAATATAAAATAATAAATATCAAATATTAAATTATCGATCCTCTCCCCACGCAATCGCAGCTTTTACTGCTCTTTGCCATCCTTTCATTAATCGATCTCTGTCATTCCCTGGAAGCACGGGTTCGAATCTTTTATCAACCTGCCATTGTTTTTGAACGGTAGCAATATTATCCCAATAGCCTACAGCAAGACCAGCGAGGTATGCCGCACCCAGTGCAGTAGTTTCATAGACTTTTGGTCTAATCACTGGAACATTCAGAATATCCGCCTGGAATTGCATTAAAAAGTTATTGATTGTAGCGCCTCCGTCAACTCTTAATTCTTTTATTGAGATCCCTGAATCCGATTCCATCGCCTTTAGTACATCTGTAGTTTGATACGCGATGCTTTCCAACGCGGCTTTTGCCAATTGTTCTTTTGTTGTGCCGCGTGTCAATCCAAATATGCTTCCTCTTGCATGTTGATTCCACCATGGTGCACCAAGACCTGCAAATGCCGGAACCACATAAACTCCGCCTGTATCCTTTGCTTCGGCCGCAAGTGCTTCAATTTCGGGAGAAGAACGAATGAGATGCAATCCATCACGAAGCCATTGTACAACTGCACCAGCAATGAAAATACTTCCCTCAAGCGCGTATTCCACTCTGTTATGCAGCTGCCAGGCCACCGTGGTCAATAAATTGTTTTTTGAAGCGACTGCTTTTTCACCAGTATTCATCAACATAAAGCAACCAGTGCCGTAAGTATTCTTCACCATTCCAGGTTGCGTACACATTTGTCCGAATAATGCGGCTTGTTGGTCACCTGCAATGCCTGCAATCGGAATATTCGCATGTTTGACTACCGTCTCTGTAACTCCATATATTTTACTCGACGGTTTAATTTCGGGAAGGATCTGTTCCGGAATATTAAACAATTTCAACAGGTCAGCATCCCATTCGCAATTATGGATATTCATCAGCATCGTACGGGATGCGTTTGAAACATCGGAGATATGAATCTTTCCGCCGGATAGTTTCCATGCGATCCAGCAATCCACTGTTCCAAAAGCTAATTCCCCATTTTCTGCTTTTTTCCTGGCCCCACTTATATTGTCCAGGATCCATTTCAATTTGGTTGCTGAGAAATAGGCATCAATGATCAAACCCGTTTTTTCCTGGATCATTTTCGCATGACCCTGAGATTTAAGAGAATCGCAATAGTCAGCCGTTCTACGGTCCTGCCAAACGATCGCATTATAAACCGGTTTACCAGTTGCTCTTTCCCAAACAATTGTCGTTTCGCGTTGGTTGGTGATTCCAATTCCCGCTACATCCTCGGTGCGAAGGTTGCCCTTGGCCATAACCTCGGCCATCACCCCAAATTGTGAGGACCAGATCTCTTCTGCATCATGCTCCACCCAACCGCCATGTGGATATATCTGTTTGAATTCTTTTTGGGCTACTGAAATAATATTTCCGGAATGATCAAAGATTATGGCCCGGGAGCTGGTCGTGCCCTGGTCAAGCGCGAGGATATATTTGGAACTCATGAGATAAGTGTTTCTACTAGTTTGCTGTACAAGTTACCATAAAAGGAAAACAAAATTAATTCCTCTTTGATACGTTTACAGCCACGAAACTTTTCCTGATCTTTCAGTTTTAATTGTCGAGTATGAAATTTCTGTTCAGGCTGCTCATTTGTTTGGCTTCAGTGATCCTCTTCTCTCACAGCATATCATTCTCTCAGTCTCCAAGTGAAGGCAACCATATTCTTTGGCGGATCACAGGTAAGGGGATCAAGGGTCAATCTTATTTATTCGGAACCATCCACGTTACGGACAAGCGGGTCTTCAATTTCGGCGATTCGCTTTATGCGGCTATTGAGAAATCCGATGGTTACGCAATGGAATTGGATCCGGATTCTTTGGTATCCGAGATTTTGAACAATGCTGAAGAGAAGGAAGCATCAATACTTGTAAAAGATGTTGCAGACAAAAAACTTTTTGAAAAAGTAAAGAAAAATCTCGAACAGAAACTTAAGCGACCAGCAAATAAAATAACTGTTAAAGAGGTTCGCGAATATTATAAAGAATGGTCTGGATTATTTGATCCGAATAAGGGGATGGAGACCGTTATGGATACCTATTTATACAATGCTGTAAAAAACGCTGGGAAATGGACAGGTGGGATTGAAGATGTCGCTGATCAATTGGAAATGATGGAGGAAATTAAAATTGATGAGTACCTGGAAGGGCTTTTCGAAAAAGATGAGGAGAGCCGCAAATTGATCGAAAAGATGGTGCGGATTTATGAAACGGAGAATCTTTCCGAAATGGAAGCATTCGACGGTATATCAGAAATTAAGAGTCCAACGATGCTCAAACGAAATGTAAAAATGGCCCGACGTATGGATAGCTTATCAGCCATCAGAAGCACTTTTTTTGCAGTTGGTGCGGGCCATCTGCCGGGAGATTCAGGAGTGGTCGCTTTATTGCGAAAAAGAGGATTTACAGTTGAACCTGTAATTTCTTCAAAAAAAATTCATGCTCTCAATTACAAGTTCACGCAGAAATTATTGCCTTGGGTACAGGTGAAATCTGATTCCGGTTATTATTCTGCTCAGTTTCCTGCCAAACCTCAGAATAACAAAACCGAACTAAACCGTGAAACAAAGATGTATGTGGATCTTGGTTCCAATCTGTTTTATATGACTATGGTCTATATCAATGAGGAAGTAAAGGACGAAGGAGATTTGTACAAAAACATAATCAATGACATGGTTGGAAAAGATACATTAGTTAGCAAAAAAGATATTGAGCAACAGGGGCTAAAAGGGAAGGAGGTACTGATCGGGCAAAAGGACCTCTACATGCGTGTGCGATTATTCTATTTTGCTCCGGCGATTTATTCCGTGACTGTAGGTTCTGAGGTTAAAAGAACTTTGAACTCCGATGATGTCGAGAGGTTTCTTGCCGGATTCATAATTAATAAAGATAAGAAGCCGGTGTTCAATAATAATTGGAGAAAATACGAGTACGAACGAAATGGGTTCGTCGTAGAGTTTCCGGCAAAACCTAAGATTAAGATTGGAAATACAGAAAATAAAGATGGATTTATTTCGGATCACTATGACATGTATGACGAGGAAAAGGACTGCTATTATCAAGTGGTAGTAAAATCGGCAACAAGAGGGAATTACGTAACCAAAGATTCAGCCGCATTTGCTGAATACGTCACTAATATTGCAAATAGAGATAAGATTAAAATTATTCGCCAAAAACAGTTCAATTATAATGGCTATCCAGCTATTGAAATCGAATTTACCAACGTTATAGAGAATTCAATTATACGCTCTAAACTCCTTTACTTTCATCGCGGGAATAGGCTGTATATAGCCAGTGCGACATTCAACGACGATTCTAAATCCCTTAAACTAGCGGAGAAATTTATTTCAAATTTTCAAATTACTGCAATAAAAGAGAGCAACTGGCGACTTCAGTTAGATCCTGAAAAGAGTTTTCAGGCGTGGGCTGCAGACCCGATAACACTTTTGGAAGATTCAGCAGGCATTTATCAAATTCCTGGTCAACAAATGATATACGCGTTTTATGACAGCAGTGCAGCATCAACTTTGTTTATCAGTAAGGCTGTTTATCCCAGGTTCTTTTGGGCTCAGAACGATACCTCACTAATAAGAAAAGAATCCAATGACTTAATTCACTATCGCGATAGCTTAATCGACTACAAATGGGTGAGAAACGGCAATTACAAAGGTGCGGAAATAATCATAAAGCCTTATGATAACAATAACTTAAAGAAATTCAGACTTATTCTTGTTGGAGATACATTGTACTCAATCTACACTATTGCAGCCCAGGAGTGGTTGCAAAGAGAAAGCTACCGACGGTTCTTCGAAGATTTTAGATTTATAGATGAAAAAGCTGTTTCAACTATTTTTAAAAGGAAAACGGCCGACTTTTTAACTGCATTAAAAACCGCCGACTCTGCGGCTCTGGTAAAATTAAAGCCGGTGCTAAGTCTTGTTGAATTCGAAAACGAAGATTTGCCGCTACTATATGAAGCCCTTCTGCAACCCTACGCTGATTCGGGAAC
Organism: uncultured Chitinophagaceae bacterium; assembly: GCA_963728145.1. GTDB lineage: Bacteria > Bacteroidota > Bacteroidia > Chitinophagales > Chitinophagaceae > CAVSJA01. The sequence goes on from CAVSJA010000006.1 coordinate 402,021, forward strand.
TTACAATTCGGTAACCTCTCAACTTTTTACCATAATCGGTCAAATTAAATCGAAGAGCACAATTGATTTTGTTAATAAGACCTATCGCGACCTCCCGAAGCGCCAGGAAGAATTGCGTTACGAGCTCCTTAATCTTTTAGCCGCGCAAGAGACGCAGGAAGCTTATCATTTGATAAGTGATCTATTGAAGTTTAAGTCCCCCGAATTTGACAACCCATATCGCTTGTTCAGTAGGATGAGAGATACGCTTCAATTAACAGTTCAGATCTTTCCTGACCTCCTGCACTTGTTGAAGGATCCATATGCGGGGGCCCCGCTTATTCAGCTTACTAACTACCTTCTCGATAGCAGCCTGATTCAAAAATCCATTCTTGACAAATACAAAACAGAACTCAATTCACTTGCGGAGCAAGGAGTGAAGGAAACAAGGAAAAAAGACAACGAAAATAGTTACCAATACTATTCCCTGATCGGACTATTTGGAAAATTAAATACAAAGGAAACTGAGCAATGGTTGAGGAAATTTTTGTCATCAGAGGAAATTTATATTAAATACCACGCAGCAGTGACCTTACTGGAAAATAAGTTGACAGTTGGCTCAGCTGATCTTTTAAAACTAGCTGCCAGCAATGACTATCGTATTTCACTTTATGAAAAATTGAAGGAACTAAAAAAGGAATCATTGTTTCCGATAACTTATAAAACTCAAAAAGCATTTGCAGAATCCGAATTGTATCTTATTGCGACGGAAGGGTATGAGGTAGATGTAAACAAAATAAGTTTTATTGGCGAAAAGATTGCTTCTTATCAGGGCAAGAAACAGAAATTCTATTTATTCAAAGTAATTATAGAAGTAGGCGATGGACGGGAGTCAAGATTGGGAATTATGGGTCCTTATGGCCTGAAACCTCAACCGCTGGTCACAGAATCGGATGTGAGCGGGATGTATATGGATGAAGAATTCAATCTCGGGAAGCTTGATTCTCATCTCAAAGAATTCCTTCTGCAAAGGGAGGCTGAAGAATAGCGATCAGAATTAATCAAATAATTTCCCATCCACGAAATTTTTCATGGTGCATCGGCCGCAATTATTTACATTCATCGGCCCAAAATGCACAATCTATGAATCGAAACCTGAGTCGCTACGGCAAATTAATTTGCCTGTGTTTAGTCCTTATTTTATCAATTCTTTTCTGGGCTTTCAGAACACCAATACGGCCCGTTATTGATCCTGAATTCAAGTTTGCCGATACCACAAAAAAGGATACCGTAGTGTATGCGGCTTACAAGGACCTTCCCTTAAAGCCCAGTCGAAAGATCAGCTTTACTACTAATGAAGGTACCTGGATGTCGGTTGATATCAGTCCCGATGGTCAGAACATCATCTTCGACCTGATGGGGGATATTTATTCCATTCCCGCAGCAGGAGGTAAGGCAACTCCAATAACAAAAGGAATTTCTTTCGATACACATCCGCGCTACAGTCCTGATGGAAAGAAGATCCTCTTCACATCAGATCGCAGCGGATCCGAAAATGTTTGGTATATCGATACAGAGAAAAAAGATACTATACAGGTTACCAAAGACCGTGATCAGAATTTTCCTGCAGCTACCTGGACACCTGATGGCGAATTCATCGTTGCCGCAAGAGGAAGACTCGATGTAAAACTCTGGATCCTTCATAAGGATGCTGGCAGCGGAACTCAATTAACTGAAGCCGCCGGATTAAAAACAATTGACCCCGTGGTGAGCCCCGATGGTCGATACATTTATTATTCTCAACGCAATGGTCCCTGGAATTATAATGCCGCCTTTCCCCAATACCAGATCGGATGTTATGATCGGGACAATGCAAAGAGCAATACCATAACCAGCCGATACGGTTCTGCATTTACTCCAACTCTTTCAAAAGACGGGAAATGGATGGTTTATGGATCTCGTTATGAGGATAAGACGGGATTGGTATTGCGCAATTTGCAAACGGGCGAAGAAAAATGGTTAGCTTATCCGGTTCAGCGTGATGAGCAGGAGTCAATCGCCACGATGGGGGTATTGCCAGGAATGTCTTTTACCCCCGATAGCAAAGCGTTGATCGCTTCTTATGGTGGAAAGATCTATCGGATTCCCATTGATGGATCTAAAGCAACAGAAATTCCTTTCACCGCCGATATACAATTGGAATTAGGGCCAAGACTTGAATTCAAGTACCCGGTGTCTGACTCTTCTCATGCGATGGTGAATCAGATCAGGGATGCGGTTCCTTCACCTGATGGAAAGAAACTTGCTTTTACCGCTTTGAACCGATTATATGTAATGGATTTCCCTTCGGGTACACCAAAACGTTTGACAACAAACAATTTCACCGAAGCACAACCGGTATGGTCGCCTGACGGAAATTATATTGCTTTTAGTTCCTGGGCCCCGGAAGGCGGACATATTTATAAAGTAAATGTGGGTGGAACAGCAAACGTTCAAAAGCTTACAAAGGACGCGGCATTATATAACAGTATTGCATGGAATGCAAAGAATGATCGCCTTGTATTCATCCGTTCTAATTATCGTGCTTTTAAGGAATCTATCGGGCCCGTTGCAAATGGAAGCGAAGATCAACTTTGCTGGATACCAGCGAATGGTGGAGATATCACATTAATCGATCGTGCAGCATTTCGTAGCAACCCGCATTTTACAAAGACTGATGATCGGATTTATCTTAATCAAAATGGAGCCTTGATCTCCGTTCGTTGGGATGGAACTGATGAAAAAGTTCATGCCCGTGTTACGGGCGTTGCAACTTATGGTATTAGCATTTTGAAGGATAACGAACATATGCATGAATTGAATGCAAGCGATTATTGTTTGCTGACTGAAAAAGCTGCACAGGCCATGGAAGTACAGGCGCCTTCGGTAGCAGCACAGGTAAATATTTCTCCAGCAGGTGATCGTGCATTAGCGCAGGTAAACAATGATATTTTTGTGTTGACCTTGCCGAAAACAGGAAAGGTTGCAAATATTTCTGTTGCAGATGCCAATTCTTCAATCTTCCCGGCTCGTAAGCTCACCGAACTGGGTGGAGAATTCGCTTCCTGGGAAGCTGATGGAAAAAAGATCCATTGGTCATTGGGAAATTCTCATTTTGTATATGATGTAGATAAAGCAAAGAAGTTTGAAGACAGTTTGCGGATAGCAAAAAGAGAAGAGGAGAAACGTAAGGCTGATTCGACTGCAAAGGCAAAGGCTGATACAACAGCTAAACCTAAAACGGATACGACCGCCCAAATCTTAAAAGATACCTCAGGTAAGAAAACTGATTCCCTTGCAAAGAAAGCTCCCGAGAAAAAAGAAGAACCAAAATACAAGCCGGATGAAGTGCAGGTTAAGATGTGGTTCGCGAAAGATTTTCCAAATTCAACCGTATTGTTGAAAGGAGCGAGGATCATTACGATGAAGGGCAATGAAATATTGGATAATGCCGATCTGCTCATAGTGAACAATCGTATCAAAGCGATCGGACGAAGTGGTTCACTTACTGTTCCATCGAATACGAAAGTGATTGATGTGGCTGGAAAAACAATTGTACCAGGATTTGTAGATACCCATGCGCATATGTGGCCGCAATGGGGAATTCATAAAAACCAGGTTTGGATCTATGCGGCCAATCTCGCATATGGTGTAACAACAACAAGAGATCCGCAAACTGCAACCAGCGATGTATTAACTTATAGTGATATGGTTGATGCAGGCTCCATGGTTGGACCAAGAGTTTATTCAACAGGGCCTGGGGTCGGATTCTGGATGTATAATATTCGCGATTCAGCGCATGCGAGCAATGTATTAAGGCAATACAGTAAATACTATAATACGAAGTATATTAAGATGTATCTCTCTGGTCCGCGGAATGTTCGCCAGTGGATTATTAAGGCCGCAAAAGATCAGGGATTGATGCCAACAACGGAAGGTGGATTGAATTATAAAATAAATATCACCAATCTGCTGGATGGATATCCCGGTCACGAGCATTCAATCCCGGTGTTCCCGCTGTACAAGGATGTTTATAAAACAATAGCGGATGCTAAAATGGCCGTTACCCCAACTTTGCTCGTTGCATACGGAGGACCATGGGCTGAGAATTATTTTTATGAAACAGATGCTCCATATAAAGATGCCAAGCTCCAATTCTTTACACCATATGATGAATTGGCGCAGAAAACAAGACGTCGTGCCGGTTGGTTCATGCCTGAAGAACATGTATTTCAAAAGCATGCTAAGTCAATGAGGTCAATGGTAGAAAGTGGGGCGCTGGCAGGAATTGGAAGTCATGGTCAATTGCAGGGACTCGGTTATCATTGGGAACTTTGGGCAATGCAAAGTGGTGGCATGAGCAATCATGATGCATTGAAAACTGCAACAATACTCGGTGCGGAAGCACTGGGTCTCGAAGGAGATCTTGGAAGTATAGAAGTGGGAAAGCTTGCCGACTTTATCATTCTCGATAAAAATCCGCTCGAGAATATTCGCAATACGAATACCGTCAATATGGTGATGAAGAATGGCCGCCTTTATAATGGTAGTACAATGGATGAGGTTTATCCAAGTCAAAAGAAACTAGAAAGAACTGAGTGGACATTTGATAAGCCGGTCAATAATACGGGGGTCAAAGAATAGGGTTGACAAGGTTGACAGGGTTGACAAGGTTGATAAGGTATAAGATAGAAGCTGCGGTTGATCAATACAATCAATCGCAGCTTTTGTTTTTAATTAATGACATTGCCCTCGGGACTAAACGCAGCCAAAAAATTATTAATGTATTCTGACCCCGAAGGGGTCCAGTCTTGGTAGCCAAAAAATTGATTAATGTATTCCGACCCCGAAGGGGTCGACGACTCTGCGAAACGCGTTTTCTTGATAGTGGGATGCGCTTCTAAAATCGCAAACGAACTATTTGACAAATTTTGTTCGACCCCTTCGGGGCCGCATTATTAACCGCAACTCATTTCTACCAAGCTGAGTCCCTTCGGGACTAAACGCTGCCAAAAAATTAATTAATGTATTGCAACCCCGAAGGAGTAGAGCAACTCTGCGAAAGAGGGTGACGCTTCACCGTGTGGGTAATTATGCGTTCCCGCGAAGCGGGAACGACATGGAAGTTCTAACTTAATGACATTGCCCTTTAGGGGGGACAGGGGTGTGAGTTGGGGGATGTTAAAACACAAACCTCGTACTAAAGAACACTCCAAATCTCTTTACCTTATCCGGTGGCAGGGGTCTTGGCAAAACGCGCCAGATAAAATCGAAACGAAGTAAGGCGAAATACATTATCCACTCCAGTTCCTACTTCCATATAGGTTTTGCCATCGAGTGATTCAAATTTAAAGAATGAGCCGGACGGCATATTGAGGTCTTTGTTTTCTTGCGACAAACTTCCCCATAGAGTCTTAACAGTATAGAACTGACGCCATTTCCATTTGCGTGTGAAAGGAATGAAAGCGAAATAGTCCATTACCGATATTATGTTCGAAATTGATGCCAGCGTATTGATCTTGTACGTATTCAAAGCGATTCATCAAATTGAATGAATACTTGTTGTAATAATAGATCTCATTTCCTGGAGCAACATCCAACAAAACATATGGCAAAGTGCCCCAGGTTTTTCCGGCAAAGAAGTTAAAGTAAAGAGAACCCAATGGAGGAATCTTTAGATAATCCGAAATGCTTCCAGATAGCTTCGTGTAGGAATAACTGCTCTGGAAAACCCCGGGAAAGCCTTGAGTATATTTTAGTTCTGTGATTGGATATGCGCTTCCCATACTGGAGCGATAAAAATTATTCTCAAGGAATTTTTCGAGGTAAGCGAAACGAAAACGAATAGAGGTTTCGAATGTAGTTAATGGCTCGCCTTTTACTCCATTAAAAAGTTCTTTTGGTGGCAGGTTCATCAACGGATCGAATTTTTTGTACATACCCGTAAGCGTGACCGAAATACCGGAATGCCATTCTTTAAAGAAATCAAGCTTTGTCTCTTCAATCTTTAAGAACTTTATCGGTATGCCGTTTTTCCTGATGGCCAGCGCGAAGATATTATCCTGGCTGATCTCATCGTAGTAGGACTGTGAACGATCGAAGTCCTTGGTATAGGAAGCAAATAAAGTCATGCGTGGATTCTTCTTCAATATCCAAAGCGCATCTGCCTTGCCTTTTAATTTGTCATCCTTAAAACCATAAGCCAGATATCCGTGCAGGATCAGTTTCTTATTAAAGAAACGGTTTGTACCAAGGTCCCATCTTAATCGCAATCCTTCGTACACATTCGCATTAACCCAATTCTGCCAGGGACCGATCTGGTAATTGCCTACATTCAGATAACCGGTCACAAGAAAGTCGAGCATTCTCGTGGTTCGTTTGAATGCCGGTAATTTCAACAACGTGTCTATAGTTGTATAGATCGCCTGTTCATTTTTGTTAAGCGGTTCGTGTCTTTCCTGTAACCAGAACGAATCAGTGACGAATTTGGCAGAATCCGGTAGTATTGTCTCTTCAGATAATTTATTCTTATCAGTCTCCCGGGTCACCGATGAATCGTTGACAATAACATTTTCATAAGTGGTGGATTTCCGGCCAATAGCAGAAAGCGTTTTTTCTCCCGAAAAAGACATGTCGGCCACAAATTTGTCCCTCGAGAGAAACCAGGTAGAATCGTTGATCATCTTGTACTCCTGTATCATGCTCAACCTGTCGACATAATTTATATTGGCATCCTTGGATAGGCGCAGGTTCATTTTTTGAATGGCCCAGGTAGTATCGTGCACCCAACAATCTCCTTCGAATGTATTTTCACCTTGCCGCTTTGGCGTAAACATGATATGAAACAACCTGCGGTTGTCTACGAATTGTGTGTCCAGGATTCGGTAACGGTAATAGTTATCTCCATTATCGCTGATGGGACTCACAAATAGTTTGTCCATTACGGGAATGAAATTGCTATAGAAGTTGATGTTCTGGTCCATTCCGCCAATGAATTTTAATGCACTTTCATTGTTAACTCCCATGGTCTTGGTTCCCCTGAATACTTCCCTTCTTCGTTTCGGAGATTTTTGATAATAGTAGTCGGAAAGCGCTTCGGTCAGGTATACCGGTAGATAAGGAGTTCCTTCATCAGTGGTATCAATGTTATCGAATACGAAACCAAATTTCCTTAGCACCGGCAGATTCTTCCACTTGTCTTTGTTGACATTCTTGATATCGACTTCAAGCTTATTATACAGCTCGTAGGAAAAATTATCGAATCGATAGCGGTCATTGAAGGGTTTGCGTCGAACGATCCTTCTCCAGACTACCAGTCCCCAATCCACTTTTCGTTCTTACCACTACTTCAGTGGTGTACTTTCCTCTTTCCAGGCGGATATTAACTTCGACTGTATTATTTCGAACACGTGTTAAAAAAAGGCTGTCAATAGCGAGTTTGAAATCCCGGTAGCCGACATAGGTGATCTCCAGCGTATCATTAACCGGCCATTCATTAAAGTGAAAGATGAACCCACCAGCGGAATCACTTAATCGGCCTAGTGCCGACTTCTGGAATTTCATTGATGCGAACGGAATACGTTCATCACTATGCTCATCCCTGATAGACCCTTTGAGGATAAGGTTTTGAGCAAATGACGACAACGTGAAGCAGGGTAAGCAACAGAATGGCGGAAAACAATCTTTTAATAGTGCCAATCATTGGTCAAAAATACGCGAATTTGAACAGAGGAACGGAAGAACAGCAGAACAGCAGAATGGAAGAACAGCGGAACAGATGAACAGCGGAACAGCGGAACAAAACCGATAATCTGTAGTATGCTGTACTAAATGCAGAAGCTATTGTTTAATCTGACAGTCTCGGCTTCTAAATTCTTCTGTTCCGCTGTTCCGCTGTTCATCTGTTCCGCTGTTCTTCCGTTCAAAAACCTCCGCATTTGTGCTCCTTGACAAGAAATCATGATCTTCCAAAAAAATCAATCTCAAATATTTGGAAATATGACACGCGCCTACTTACTTTGTATTACAAAGCGCTTTTTATGGTTGAGCAAAATCCATCACTGGAGACCCTACAGGACATAAAACGAATGATGGAACGATCGTCCCGATTTATTTCCCTTAGTGGTTGGAGTGGTGTTGCGGCGGGGATTTGCGCGTTGGTAGGAGCGTGGATAGCGAACTCAAAGATTGAGGACTACCGTTCAGGTAGCTCCGGAGTTACCTTAGAAGGTAATGGCGTTTCACTGATCAATCAATTGTTGTTTATTGCTATTGCAGTGTTGGTTGCTGCTATAATCCTGGCTTTCTTATTCACCTGGTTAAGGTCCAAGAAGAATAGAACAAATATTTGGGATCCGGTCGCCAGGCGATTGATGTGGAATACTCTTTTCCCACTTGCGGTTGGAGGAATTTGCATTTGGCGGGTACTCCAGATCGGTGCATTTACACTGGTTGCTCCTTTATGCCTGGTATTTTATGGACTGGCACTGGTCAACGGTTCAAGGTATACGGTGGGAGAGGTAAAGTACCTGGGTTATGGACAGATCCTTTTAGGACTATTAAACCTTTGGCTGGAAGGTTACGGGTTATACTTCTGGGCCCTTGGTTTTGGTGTATTACATATATTGTATGGAGCAATGATGTGGTGGAAATATGAGCGATGAGTTAATATTATATAATGAAGAACCCGATTGGAAATCTGAATAAAATTTTTGATAGCCGTATTCGCCTTGGGGTGATGAGCATCCTGATGGTGAATGAGGAAGTCAGCTTTAATGACCTGAAGACAATGATGGATGTAACAGATGGTAACCTGGCTTCACACCTGATCAATCTTGAAGAAAACGGCTTTATCAAAGTACATAAAGGATTCATCGGAAGAAAAACAAACACAACGTATTCAATAACCAAAGCAGGTGAAAAAGCATTTAAAGAACATATCGATGCATTGGAAAATATGATCAAAGGAATCAAATAATTTTTTTTTGTATTTACACTTTGTATTTCAAAGCACTTTTTAAAATAGAAAACTATGCTTACCTTTAAAACCCAGCTGCGTGATAAAGATTTCAGACTAGGACTAATCCTATTGTCTCTCTCCTTATTTTTTTTCAGCCTTCCTTCATTCGCTGAAATTGACCCGAACACCTATTTTAATTTATTTATCCCCTGTTACTTCATAACAGCGGTCTATTTCATAATACTCCTGGTAAGAGGCCGGCTAAGGCGAGGCAGGGATGGACTCTTTCCACTCTTTCTCTTCCTGATCATGTTTTTAGTCAGTGCATATGCATTGAACAGGGAAATGACCATATTCGCAAAAAATACAGATTGGTTTACAGGTCTGTTGATCATCTGCTGTCTCAACTATATTGTAGCTGCATTCTTTAATACATTACCACAATGGCTAAGACATTTTATCGGCTTTATTCTTGGCATTTCAATGGTCGTATTTACTTATATGAGTTTTTATCTCTTCCCCGTTTATGTTTTGAGTGCCGTAGCTGCTATTGCATTAGGAATTTCATTGCACAGTTTTGTCCCTTTAATGTTCACCATATATACAATCGTCCTGACAAGGCGTATTAATCGCGGTGAAAGAAAGTATTGGCTCAGTTTCGCGGCGGGCGCAACAGTATGTCTCGTCGCTACCATATTTTTTGCAGTGCAATGGAATAAGGTAACCAATACGATCAATACTGTATATAAGCAAAATTCCCTACGCAATTCTGAAGGACTACCCTCATGGGTAAGCGTAGCGCAAGAGATCCCCCCTAATGGCATCGCTGAAAAAATTCTCAAGTCGGAAATTGTTTATGGTGTTACGGGCATCGAAACAGATAATTGGTTTATGGGATTTCCCCAAAGAAATTTTGGTGGAGAGACGATTCATGATCCTTTAGTCATGATTGCTTCCTTCTTTTCACGTCCTGTTAATATCAATAGGGAAGAGCGTGCAAAAGTTTTGCAGGCCTTCTTTGATGCAAGACACAATGCGGAGGAAAGGTTATGGTCCGGGGAGAACCTGGTTACTGAATTTGTTTCCACGGCTGTGAAATTCTGGCCACAGTTCTATTTGACCTATACAGAGAAAGTAATTACTGTTTCGCATAATGCCATGGTAAATCGCTGGAGTCAACAGGAAGAAGCCATCTATACTTTTTATTTACCGGAAGGCGCAGTTGTCACCTCGCTTTCACTTTGGATTGAAGGAAAGGAAGCAAAGGCAATACTAAGCACAAAGGAAAAAGCCGACAGTGCCTATAAAACAATAGTTGGACGGGAACGCCGTGATCCTTCACTCCTGCATTGGCAGGAAGGTAATCGGGTTTCTGTGCGTGTATTTCCCGTGTTGAAAGGACAAAGCAGGAAGTTCAAGGTTGGAGTAACTGCACCCCTTAGCCGACAAAATGGTAAGCTTGTATATGAGAATATTTATTTCAAGGGTCCTGGTCACCAATCCGCGGATGAAGAAATAACACTCGACTTTCAACAACCCGCCAGCAATTACATTTTTCCGGCAAGTTTTCTTTCAACAGGCGAACAAAAATTCAGGTACAAGGGAAAGTATAAGCCAGATTGGAAGCTCAGCATGGCTGAGCTTCCCTTATCAACAGGAACCTTCAGTTTTGATGGGAAATCCTATGCGATCAAGCCTTATGAAAAACAGGAAGCACAGGTAAGTATCAATTCCGTTTACCTGGACATCAACAACGCCTGGACTCAACAGGAGGTCGATGCGGTCTATGATTTGGTAAGCAACAAAAAAGTTTTTGTTTATGATGGGGAACTGGTTGAAGTGAATAAAGAAAACAGGTTTGAATTGCTTGACCATATGAGAAAAAAGCAATTCAGCTTATTTCCATTTTTTCTGATTGAAGACACAAATAATTCAATTGTGGTTAGCAAAAGCGGAAATCTATCACCTGAACTTTCTGATCTCGAAGGCAGCAATTTTCTGAAGACGCTAAAAACCCAACTTAGCGGCCAGGACAAGATCAGGTTATTCAATCTCGGACCGAAACTATCGCCATACCTTAAAGCACTCAAAGAATACAGGACATTTCAATACCAGCATGGTGAATTGGAATCGCTTTCGAGGATGATGGAAACAGGAATGTTTGCCATCGATCAGGAAAATTCTGATCGGGTAGTGATTGATAATGCTGGTTTGGCTATTATAAAATCGGATGGGGATCAATCATCAACTGGTCCCGATCACCTGATGCGCTTGTTTGCCTATAATCAAATCATGCGGGGAATAGGAAAAGATCTTTTATTAAAAAAGGAAATAAAAGATGAACTGGTTGATGAAGCATCACGAGCATATGTGGTTACACCGGTTTCGAGCCTGGTAGTATTGGAAACACAACAGGATTATGATCGCTTCAATATTCATGACAATGCAAATATCAAAAGTCTAAAGAACGCATCAATGGCTTCAAATGGCGCTGTTCCCGAGCCACACGAATGGGCATTGATCATTATTGCCGTTGGATTTATTGTATGGTTGAAATTCAAACCTGCTTTAAGCTTTAAACATGTCAGGTGATCAACAAAGCGACGATATCATTTTCATGGATCAGACTGCAACATCTGCAGTTACTCATTCCAGTGATTTATCTATTGTTGTTTTATACAACGCTTAGAACTTACCTGCTTTGGCAGTCCGGGAATTTCCTGCTTGGCCTTATTGCTTTGCCAATGGTGATTCAGTGTCAAAGGACAGGTAAACAGTACTACCGTTATGGTTGGCTGGCCTTATTTTTTGGATTACTGTGTTTTTGGATCCCTATTAAAACCCTATTCTACTTTGCCGGTATTTCCGCGGTGTTCTATATGGTTGAAAGTTTTTATGGCAGGCTGAACCATTTGCCATTTTTCGTCGCGATTTTCATGTCGCCCATATTCCAGTATTTCAGCAATATTTTCAGTTTTCCTGTTCGACTTAAATTGACAGCCTGGGCTGGTGGATTGTTTTCTTTGGCTGGCGTGGACACAAGAGTTGAAGGAAATATTATTCATCATAATGGGAATGAGTTTTCGGTTGATCCAGCCTGTATGGGGATCAATATGACGATAACCAGCCTCCTGCTCGGATTAATGCTTATTGCTTTCTTTCAGAAACGAATTGGGAAGCAGATCAGGATTATTCACACGGTTTGCTTGCTTGCAGTTATAATGGGGCTAAATATTTTCTCAAACCTGATCCGCATCCTTTGCCTGGTTCAGTTCAATATTTTACCCGATACATTGATGCACGAGCTTACTGGGATTTTCTGCCTGATCGTTTATGTAATGATTCCTTCAAAAATACTGGTGAAGTATGTAGTGAACCGGTTTGGCAAATCTCCAATGTCGCTAGGCCAATCAATGTTTTCAATTGAAAGAGATCGTAGGCATTACTTATTTCACTCGCTTATCCTGGTCTTTTTTATTGGCGCATCAGTAACAATCAGCAGAAACGATAAATACGAGGCGCAACCCATTGGAGCAACTCCTATATTAAATGGATATGTTTCAAAACGCGTGGATTGGAGTATTGTTAAGCTCGAGAATGATCATTCCCTGGTTTACATAAAAGCGATCCGGGATTTTTATTACGCAGATCACAATCCCATGATTTGCTGGAGAGGCAGTGGATACGAATTACGCCAGGTGAAAACAATAGAGGTCGGAAAGCAGGCAGTATATAGCGCAGTGTTGGAAAAAGAAAATGAAAAATTATATACTGCCTGGTGGTATGATAACGGAAATGACAGGACCATTGACCAATTTGACTGGCGATGGAATGTGTTGATGGGAAAATCAAAATATTCATTGGTGAATATTACAGCAGCGGAACAGTCGGTACTGGAAAAGGAAATCCGGAAAGTGCAGGATGATAACAGATTTAAGTCAATATTATAATTATTAAGAAGAATTATGACCATGACATCACAGGTTATCATGAGCCGAAAAGATTCGAGAGCGTTATTGGGATTATTGTTAACCATGCCGCTCACTACGCCTTTAACCGTTGGGATTTTGTATGAAATATTTCATTGGGAATACCCCGTTTATTTACTTGGATCGGTACTTGAGGACCTCGGATTTGAGTATCTCCCACCGTGGGTAGCTATTACAGTGTTGTTAGTTGGGCCTGTGCTTGCTTTTTACCTTAACGCGAACGTGTTTTCACGTATGCGTTTTGAAACCACAAAAGAAAAATGTGACTGCTGGGTTTCTTTTCGACGAAACTGGATGAACCTGGCAGTCCTTTTTCTTAGTTTTATTTCGACTTTAATATTGGTAACCCTGCTTTTAATAATACTCTAAGCTTGAATTATGTCAATCAAATCAACCAAAACCGCATTTCTCATCGGAGGGGCAATAGTTTTCAACCTTGTTTTTTGGAACGAAGAACTGGGATTGAATACTGCTTTTTTTGATGCACTAATTATTATTGGAATTTTTTCTTTCTATCCTGATTCAAGGAAAAGATCAGTCGTATTGTGGCTATTGGCCGCGCACTTGCTTTGCCTTGGAGCCGTACTCTTTAACAACACAATTCTCAGCAAGTTCGGATTGATCCTGACGCTGGTTTTGTTTGCCGGATTTGCTCAATACTATCATCGTTCGCCCTGGTATGCCAGCGGATCAATGCTGCTAAACCTGATCCTGGTTCCGGCATCAATGACGGAACTGCTTCAACGAAGCGAAGCTCCAAAAAGAAAGAAGACTGTGTTTCGCAAAGTCTTTCGTTTTGCAATCGTGCCACTGCTCCTGCTCGGCTTGTTCACCATGTTGTATTCGTTTGGAAACAATATATTTTCTGAATGGACTTCCAATTTTGGCACGGCGATAAACAAATTCTTTAATTCCATTTTTGCGAATTTTTCCTGGCCGCGATTCTTTTTCTTTCTGCTCGGATTGGGTTTGGCTGGTTTCTTCCTTTTAAAAAGCAATTCGAATTACTTCAGCAATGCCGAAAGCAAAACGACGGATGAGCTCACTCGCAGGAAACTGGGTTTGAAAGAAAGATTACGTGTTGGTGGAAGGCAATTTACTCTTGCTCTCATGGGGAAGTTGGCAAAGGGTAATATGGCGATAAAGAATTTAAACGTCGTCGGAATTATTAGCCTGGTTCTTCTGAATCTGTTATTGTTGGTGATCAATATAATCGATGTTAGCAATATTTGGTTCAATCCTGTTTATATAAAGAACTCTAACCTTTACAACCTTATCCACGAAGGAACGGATTTGTTGATCTTTTCTATGGTGCTTGCCATGCTGCTGCTTCTGATAATTTTTAGAGGGAACCTGAATTTCTATAAAAGAAATAAATGGCTTAGGTATGGGGCATATGCATGGATCATTCAAAACAGCATTCTTGTTATTTCGGTATTGTTGAGAGATTATTATTATATCCGCGATGCAGGGCTGGCTTATAAAAGGATCGGCGTATTATTCTTCCTTGCTTTAGTGCTCTTTGGTTTGATCACCGTATTTATCAAGATCCGTTGGAAAAAAACAAACTACTACCTGTTCCGCGTAAATGCCTGGGCAGTAACTGTACTGCTTGTCGGTTCAACATTGGTGAATTGGGATGAGTTCATTGCACGATACAATATTGCTCATAAGGAGACTACTCCAATAGATGTGGATTTTATGGCCAGTCTCGGTAATATGGCCCTGCCAATACTCGACCAGCATATGGATGACTTGAAAAAACATGGAGTTCTACTGAAAGAAAGGGGGTTCAGACGTAGCAGCTGTGCCGATTGTTGGTTACAGAAATTAAAGAGTAATAAAGAGAACTATCTATTGGAGCAGAACCGATACAGCTGGCTCTCGTGGAATTATGCGGATGACCAGGTGATGAAATATTTTTCTGGTAAGCAAAGTAACTCTAGAAAGCAATGAAAAATTTTTGGATAGGTTTTCGCATATGGGTTGTGGCGGTAGTTATGAATACACTATTGTACGCAGTCTTTGTTGCGTTTACTGGAAATTTATTGCTTTCGATATTGATGCTGTTGTTTTTTGGATTTCTTGCGCTAGTCTTTACGTTACCAGTATTGACAGTTATTACGCCGATAGTTGACATTACTGGAAAAATTCCCAATAGTATCAATGCTAAGATCGTCTGGCTAACAGCATTGCTGCTATTGCTCGGGAATTTATACTTGCTAGGATTGGAATGGTTCCTTCCACTCATTTCTGGTGGAAACTACTATTTGGTAGAAGTATTACACGCCTCCGTTTCAATTGCAATTATTCTGTCAGTGCTTTTCTCAAGAAGTTCTTTAATTGGTTTATATAACAAAAAGAATTAGATACTCTCTTTGAAAACTTAAACAATGAAACCACAAACATTCTCCTGGTCCTCCAGGTTGAGAAGCTTTCGCTATGCCTGGGAAGGGATTAGTTCCTTTCTTCAAAGTGAACATAATGCCTGGCTGCATTTCATGTGCAGCATTGCGGTATTGACACTAGCCGTATTGGTTGGAGTAAATACTACCGAGGCATTAGCATTGGTATTTGCAATAGGATTTGTATGGGTTGCAGAAATGTTCAATACCTGTATAGAACGTGTTATTGATTTTGTCTCGCTGGAGAAGCATCCCGAAATAAAATTCATCAAAGACCTGGCGGCTGGGGCTGTGCTGGTAGCGGCATTGGTAGCAATCGTTGTGGCAATGATCGTGTTCATTCCAAAATTATTTACGATATGAAAAGCATAACAAAAAGGATAATCGGCTCAGAATGGTTGAATTTAAAAAGTGAAATCCACCGCCTTCTTTTGTTTTCAGCGATGTTCAGCGTATTGATGGTAATCGCGAGGATCCTCATGATCCAGGAATTCAGTTATCGATTTTTAGTTTGGAACCTTTTCCTTGGCGCAATCCCTTATGGTATTTCCAGATGGTTGCAACTGAATCCACGCTGGGTTGAAAACAAATTACGATTTGGAAGTTTATTAATCGTTTGGATTTTGTTTCTGCCCAATTCATTTTATATACTCACAGATCTCTTTCATCTCTCTGGATATTATGGGATGAAGAAATGGTTCGACCTCACTATGATCGTGTCCTTTGCCTGGAATGGAATGATACTTGGAATTCTTTCAATAAGAGAAATGGAAAAGATCATGCAAGTGTATTTGCAGCGGAAAACGACATTATTCTTCGTCTATCCTGTTATGTTATTGAGCGCACTGGGAATTTATATCGGAAGATTTCTTCGATTCAATAGCTGGGATGTGATCACCAATCCATTTGGATTATTCTCAGATATGGGAACCATGTTGTTTAACCCGCTAAGCTTTAAACCTGAATGGATAACGATCATCTGCTTCTCCATACTGATGACGATCATTTATCTCAGCATAAAAAAGATTGCACGGACGATTAATTAAAACTCACGCTATACCCTTCCATTATAGCGGTTGGTTGATTCGGGCCCTGTTTCCACAGGGCCCTCTTTTTAAATTAACGTGCACCTTATGTAGAAGAATTTACGATTTGAGATTTACGATTTGCGATTTCTGAAGAGGCAACCTATCGCTAACCAATAAATTCAATCTAAGATTAGCAAACGAAAGCCGCGGCCAGCAAATCGTAAATCGTAAATCTAAAATCTTAAATCTTTAGAAGTCCACTCCCATAGCAAAATAAAATATCGGCTTGCCCTTGAAGAATCCTTTCATCTCCCATCCCAGGTCGGCGCGGAGGAAGTAACCTAATAAAGTGCTTCTTGCTCCGAATCCGTAGCCACCGACGAAGGGTCCCAATCCACCTGCTTTCATTTTTACCAATACGGAACCATCCGGGCTGGGATAAATTACTTCGGGACGTTGGATACCAGAAACCTTTCCATTCCATGCACTACCCAGGTCGAAGAATTGAACTAGTTGAAAATTGCGGAGGAATGCATTATTGATCGGGCGGCTTAATATAGTTGTGAATACAGGGAATCGCAATTCACTATTCATCACGATCGCATTGTTACCATTCGATACGTTTTGGTTGAAACCGCGCATATTAACCGCGAGAGATTGATATGCATATTCACGGTCTTCCGGCCTCGGTTGTGCATTAGCTTTAGGGAACATCCAGCCATCAATACCACCGAGGTAATAAACGATCTTTTGATTTCCCCAGGAGAAATCAGCAGCGCCGCGAAGTGCCCAGATGAAATTGCGGTAAATCGGAAAATAATTGCGAATATCAACTCCCGAATTAAATGTAAAAGCACCCGGTTTTACAGTTCCGTTCACGGGTTCATTGATCATCACATTCATATCTACATAGAGCTTATAACGCAAGCCATTCCAAATATTCGTTGATTTAAGAACCGAGTTATCGTAAACATATTCCAATCGGTTAACTGAAAATACTTGCTTGTCGAGATCCGGTGCTTTCAATGAGCTGGAATCGAAATTATCGCCGCGTACCACCACTTTATCGGTACGAATTCCTGTCGAGAGTCGGAAACTTCTTATTTTATCCAATGGCACTTTAATGGTACCCTGGAATAAATTCGTATACATCTTTCCTTCATAAATACGAGTCGTATTATTAGCTCCGGTAACATTGACCAGCTCTGTTTTACGATAGTATAGAATTGTATAATCCAGTTTTCTTTTCAAATAATCCAATCTTGCATACCATTCTCCACCCCCATCGAATAAAGACTGATTCACCGGAAGATAGACTCCTGTTCCGCCTGTTCCAACGCTAACACCTCCTCCACCACCGCTTACTAACGGCAGACGCAACGCACCTGTAAATCGGATATCCTCAAACAGATCGAATACTGAAGCCTTCAACATTCCGTTGAAGGCACCGCCACTTTGCAGTATTATCGGAACAGTGCCCGTGAACATTTCGTAGCGATTGATAAGAACGTCGTTATTAAATGCACCGGAGAAATTATCAACGGAGAATTTCAATTTATAATCGAAGAGTCTCGCTCTTTTCAAAACAGATTCTTCCTGTTCGGGAGTTACAGTAGGACTGGTAATCAGTACTGGCGCTCCAGTAGAATCCTTTTCTTCTTTTTCGAAACCGCTAACGAAAATATCCTTCTTAGCTGTGTCGGATTGATCTGGCTGTGCTCTGAACGCAATAGCCTGCCCGCTTGCCAACTGCGCCGCAGAAATTGTTTTCTTTCGGTACTCGGTTGGTTTCGGATTTACATTTCTTCGCCTCAGCGCAGCATCATCCACTTTTAATTTATATAGAAACTTAAGGTTGCCTTCCTGTCTCACCTCACTCACCTGCCCCGCATCACCTGCAATCTTTGTTTCCAATAATCCACTTTGATAATTGGTGATTGGAAATACATAGGCCGAATCATTCGTGATCGCATGAGCGAAAATCGAATCAGGTTCAGTCTTACCCCATGCCTTCAATGCAGAATCCAGGTCCCGATCATCGGGATTGCGAAGAAATTCTTCTCCAACTTTATAGATCGTATCAACACCAGCTCTTACTGTAGTGAAAAAACCGGCAAACCGATTCGCTATACCATTCTCATCACTGACGAAAGTGAAATGCGAAACATTGTATTGCATAGGAAAACGAGCATCGCCATATCTCATGTTAGATAACTGAGTAACCTGGCGATATTCACTTTTAAAATTATCAACCATGAAAATATTGAAGCGATCATTGGGAACAGCAGTATCACGGCCTATCGCGGTTGAATTTGGACGATTCGAAGCAAAGATGATCCCCATCTTGTTTGGAAATGCAGCAAATGACGCATCCAGATCCGCATAAGCATCATTGGTGATCTGATCAATTTCGTTCTTTTCAATATTGTAAATAAAAATGTCTGATTGACCCTGCCGTATACCGCTAATGAGAAGGGTATTCTCATTGAGCATGTATTGCATGTTTTGAACCTGTTCAAAATGCGGTATTTCCTGGTTGATTCGTTTATATCGCTTAACTCCATCATAAACCAGGAGCCTGGTCTTTCCTTTTTCCCAATAAATTACCGCCAGCCGTTGTCCCTTGTTATCCCATGCCATTTGCGGATAGTTGGGGTTCACTTCATTCAGGTTTGCGCGAACACCGGTCTTCAGGATGACCTTTTTGTTTACAAGGTCACTGTAGAGAACGACCTTATAGAGGCCCTTTTTGTATTCAACCACTGAATAGGTTTGACTGCGAGGCGCTGGATTGGGAGTAAAGCGGAAGAAATCTTTATTGTGTTTTAATTCCTCTACAATTGAAATTGTTCCTTTTGGAAAATTCCGTCTGCCGCGAATGTCTTTGTAATATTTTTCTGAGGATTGTTCCATGAATTCGGCAAGCACATCCTTAAATTTCTTCTTGCAAATTCTTTGTGATGCGCTATTCAAGTTGCGATACACGCGAGCCAGGTAAAGGAAGTAGGTAACATTTTCCTTCTTGTACTTTTCTGCGATATGGTACCAGAAAGCGTGTCCCGCCAACAATGGCTTATCATAGGCGAGCTGGTAAAAATTCTTGTATTTGCCAGAAAGCAAAGCTGATTTCAATTCATCATCCAGTTCGGAGCTCCAATCCTCCGCCACATAGTCAACGTAACCATCGACGAGCCATTTGGGTAAATCGAGTAATGCCTGGTTGGCGGCAAATTCGCCTAGATCATCTCCGAACAAAATATTTTCCACCAGCACTCGCGCAATTCCCTGCCTTACCTGCTTGTGCAGGTGAGCATGGTTTCCGTCAAAGTATACGATCATCTTATTGTTCACGAGCTTGGTGATACCGCCTGTGGTTTGCCAGTCAATGCCGAGACCAATATTGGATTGCTCCAATTCATTGAAGTGGTTATATATTACAATATTTGCACGGCGTTGCAATCCATATTCAACAAATTGCTCAATACCTGGCAATTCCTTTTCGGCTATCTGCGCAACATAGTTGGCAATGGTTTTGCCGTTTTCGTAGAAATAAGTATTGAAATTTGGAGTCTGGTAATACAGCCATTTAAATTTCCTGAATTGAACCCTGTTCTTGCCAAATTCAACGGTATTCACCTGTGACACAGCAATAAAGGGTACTATGAAGGAAAGCAGAATAAATAGGTATTTCATGAATGTGGCTCTTTCAATCGGTAAAAATTGCATATCCGGTCATTAATGTTTTAAAGGTAAAACAAATCCCTATAACTGTTAAAATTCCTCTCGGAGTAGCCCGTCTGAATAACGTTACGCCGGGCGGGCTTAAATTGGGTACGAAATGCTGCAAGTAAAATCATTCACTTTCAGTCCTGCTCAGGAGAATACTTACGTAATAAATAACGATCAGGGTTGGTGTGCCATTATTGACCCAGGCTGTTATTTTTCAAATGAGAGGATCGAGCTGAAAACTTACATCGAAGAGCGAGAATTTACACCCAAATATTTGTTAAATACCCATTGCCATCTCGACCATGTTTTCGGCAATAAGTTCATCCACGACAGTTATGGCTTGAAACTGCACCTCCATCCGCTGGAAAAGAAATTGCTTGATTTCGCGCCGGAGAGCGGTGAATCATTTGGTCTTCCATTCGACAACTATGAAGGGGAGCTGGTCTTTATCGATGAAAAGGACAGGATAGGGATTGGTGAAGATGAGTTGACGATAATTTTCGCCCCTGGTCACTCACCGGGTTCGATTTGTTTTTATTCCCAAACCGAGAAATTCATCATTGGTGGGGATGTACTCTTCCGGCAAAGCATCGGACGATATGACCTTCCCGGCGGGGACCTGGATACCCTGCTTAGCAGTATCAGGGATAAATTATTTGTATTGCCAGATGATGTAGTGGTCTATTCCGGCCACGGTCCGGAAACAACAATCGGCTACGAAAAGAAATTCAATCCCTTCCTGAATCAGGCCGTTTTATAAAAGTATTTTCCGATATAAGGTAGACGCTGGAATTCTTTCTTCTCCACGTTCATGATCAGCATCGCAAAAAGACCCAGGAAAAGGATTCCCGTTCCATAATAAATGAGCGTTCGATAGGAGTTGTCCGCAGAAATATTTCTTACAATGAATTCATGAATGATGTATAACAACGCGCAGATGCTTAGATAAGTGAGCAATTTCTTTTTTGGATAAGGAACGGGATAATATTTCTGTCCCAGCGCATAACTGATCACCATCATGAAGGCATAGCAAATAAAAGTAGCCCATGCTGCACCCGTGTATCGAAACTCCGGAATTAAGAGGATGTTTAGCACAATGGTCAATACCGCGCCTGCAATTGTGATATAAGCACCGATCATGTTTTTATTGGTAAGCTTATACCAAACCGTTAGGTTATAATAAATACCCAGAAATACACTTCCCATTGAAAGAATTGGAACGATATGTATTCCCTCTGCAAATTCAGGATGTTTTGATGCGATTAAGATCTTCCAGAAATCAAGAAATAGAGAAACTGCGAGAAACATAAAACAACAGGCAATCACAAAGAATTTCATCACTCTTGCATAGATCTTAGGTGCGGCTTCATTTTTTGATTGATTAAAGAAAAAAGGTTCTGCTCCCAATCGAAATATCTGGATGAAGATTGTAATCAACACGGCAAGTTTATAATTCGCACCAAAAACACCCAGTTCATATTCAACTATTCTCGGGGCATCGTCCACAACTTTCAGATAAATTACCCTGCTCAACATCTCGTTGATCATACCCGCAAGCCCGACAATGATCAATGGGTATGTATATTTCATTACCTCTTTCCAGAGTTTGGTATCAAAGGAGAATTTGAACGTCGCGAATTCTTTATAGAGCAGTAATAAGGTCAACCCACTGGCGATAAGATTGGCGAGGATGAAGTAGCCGATGCCGATATCAGGGTTCCAAAAAAATGAAAGGAAGGTATCCGGATTCTTTTCGTATGCGGGTTTAGCGATATAATAAAAGAAAATTACCAGGGCAATATTGAGTGCAATTGAGAATACATTAATGAATGCATACTTTTTCGGTCTTTCTTCCAACCTAAGCTTGGCCATTGGAAGCGTGTACAGCGTATCGAAGAATACGATCCCGATCATCCAGACCACGTATTCAGGATGTTTGGCCATCCCGATCAGATCGGTTAGCTCTCCCCGATATAACAGCAATGCCCCCGTTAACAGGATGGTACTGACCACGATGGATATATTGAGCGTATTGTACAGCTTCTGCCGGTCATGAGTCTGCGCAAACCGGAAATAGCTTGTTTCCAGTCCGTAAGTAAAAAGGATATTCAGGAAGGGAATGACTGCATAGATCTGCGTATACGGGTAGGATCCATTGGGGTCGTAGAGGCGAAAGCCCAATAAACTGATACCGAAATACAGAAACCTTCCAACAATGCGGGGAACTCCATACCAGACTGTTTGACCCGCTAATTTTTTTATTCCGCTCAAGGCAGGATAATTTGAACAAATTTAGGGGTTGCGCTTATTATTTGATAGATATGCAACCCTTTGTAACTGGATTTTAGTCTATCTCAAAACTTTAGACCGTATGAGATGGATCTTTACATCAATCATAACGCTCTTTCTCTCTCCCCTTGTATTCTCCCAGGCACAATTAGGAAATATCGAGTATCAGAAGAAAGACAGGCAAGCCCTTGTTATCTATTCGCAATACCCGCCGGATCTGGTTGTAGATGCAATCATGCAGAGGATGGAACAAGCAGGCAATAAAGGAAAAGAGGATAAAGCATTTCTCAGTAAATCGAGCGTCCTTCAATTCAAAAACGCTTCCATTCCTGAGTTCAATATCAGGGGTGTTGACATGGTATTTAAAGTGGAGCCGAGGAACAGAAAAGAAAAGGACGAGTCTGTAGTTTATTTGATCCTGATGAAGGGCGTGGACGATTTCGTCACCTCCGCATCGGATCCAGAGCTGATCGAATCCTCAAAGAATTTTCTTACATCACATAAACCCCGAATAGAAGCACAAAATCTTGAAATGGAGATTGGAAAACAAGATGAGATGGTAAGGAAAGAAGAAAAGAAACTTGAAAGCATGGTGCAGGAGCAACTGGAAATTGAAAAAAAGGCAAAGGCCTTGCAAGACAAATTGCTGCTTAACAAAAAAGACCAGGAAACGCAAGCGGCGCTTATAACAAATCAAAAAACGATTCTGGAAAATATGAAGGGGAAAAGAAAATCTTAAGTTAATCGTTTGGCGTTTGGCGTTTGGTGTTTGGCGTTTTTTAATTGTAATGTTCCTGAGCGATAGCCAAATACTTCATGGGGAGATCGAAAGCGGCAGCAACGCCAAACACCAAACACCAAACGCCAAACACCAAACGCCAAACGCCAAACTATTTCGGTTCTGCGAAACGTTTATCCTTCAGAAGAGTCGAGTCTGTCAAAGTCCTTAAGAATTGACCGAGATAAAAGCGATCGAGAGTCGATAGCGGAATCTTGTTTTTTAGTAAGGGATCTAACGTTGGCCCATCCTGGATACCAGAGTTATAATGTTCCAAAACATTGGGTATACCAAAGAATCGACCATCATGTCCATATGGTGATGTAAGCATTACATTACGAAGACTGGGTACTTTGAACTTTAATGAATCTTCTTTCTTATTTGTAATACGCATTCTTCCCAAATCATTTAAAGTAGGATTAACTGGAATACCGCTATTCCGATAACTGAAATCAGTGAACATTGGTTCTGCATGGCAGCTCGCACATTTTTCTTTGAAGATGGTATAACCTGTGTTTTCATCATTCGTGAATATTGCCTGACCTCTTTTCATCTTATCGTATTTCGATTCTGATGAAACAATTGATCCAACAAACTGCGTAAGTGCTTTCAACATTCGCTGGCTATTGATCTCATCATCCCCGAACGCTCTTCGGAACATAATGGGATAAGCGCTATCTGTCTTTAGTTTATTGATGACATTATTGATATCTTCTGCCATTTCATTCGGAGCGGTAATTGGCGCAAGTGGCTGTACTTCTATATGTGCAATGCCACCATCCCAATGCATTTCTTTATGCCAGGCCATATTGAATAATCCGGGTGAATTTCTTAAAGTGAATTGATTATTGAAACCATGGCTGAGGTCATGATCGAAGGTTGCAAAAGCAGCGAATTGCTGGTGACAGGAAGCGCAGGGAAAATTTCCATCTTTAGACAAACGACCATCGTAGAATAATTTTTTGCCTAAATCAAAACCTTGCTGCGTTAAAGGATTGCCTGAAAATTTATAATTCGGTTCGGGAAAGCCAGTAGGTGTTTTGAATTCCAGTGGAGTTGTTGTAGAGCCAGTATCTTTCTTACTGCATGAATTGATAATTAATGCTGCGGTAAAAAGGATGCAGGAGATCCATATCGTCAGTCTTAGCGTCAAGTTTATTCATTTACTATCTGGGTCACGACAAACATCTTTGCATAGTTCTCCGAGATCTGTCTTGCCAGGGGGCCGGGTGTTGTACAAACAGGGTTATCGCTGAATTTAAGGTCATAGGGACTATAAAACCAGCTATTGATATTAGCAGTAACAATGATCTCGCTGCTCTTCTCTGGTTTGAGATCAATATTCTCTGCAAAGGGAAACAATAAAGTTACCTTTTTTATTGTGTTGTCCGGTTCCTTAAAGCCACCGATATGGTATTCAAAAGCATTGTTTGCCACATTCGCGGATGGAGAATTTCCTTCCAGCTTGGCCATAATATATCCGGAATTCCATGTCCAGAACATTCCCTTCGCCGGATCCAATGCACCGGTTTGGGCGCCGCTAACATTTCTTGCGCTATCAACCCCAATTACAAAACCGATACGATTATATTGATAAGGTTGAATATTCAATTTGATCTTGGTAGTGTTGGAATCCGAAAAATCAACCAGGAAATATTTATCAGCAGCGATCTTGAATACTTTGCCAGAATCTGTATTGATCAATTCAATTCCATGAATATAGAATTTGAAGCTCTTAACGGTATATGATTCGTCGAAGTAATTTGTGTATGTCGTTGTGTCGAAATTAAGCTCGTTGGTATCCACCATAGCTTTAAATCTCAATAAAAGATTATGGTCTTTTACAATCACATGGGGAGGCAAGTCTTCAGCGCTTAATTCTTTTTTGCAGGAAATGGCAATCACCATTACTGCTATTGAAAGAAATGCGGCGCTAAACCAGGTATTCACTTTGGGGGTGTATTTCATAGTCGGCTTGTTATAGATCTCCCGGGCGTATTTTCTTACGGTTCTGTTTATGGGCTGATTGCTTTTTCTTTGAATCGAGACGCTTTTCTTTTACAGCCTTTCCGGGCTTTGTCCTAACCCTTTTCTTCTCCTTTTTCAAGGCTTTTTCCAACAGCTCATTGATCTTTTCGATCACTTCTTCTTTATTGGCTAACTGGCTGCGGTGCAACTGGCTCCTAACCTGCAAAAATCCTTCCGAATTTATCCGGTTTGCTAATTTATTCCGGACCAATTCCTTCTGTTCCTCAGTGAAGTATAGGGATTTTTCTATAGGAAAACTCCCTTCCACCTGAGTCTCCACCTTATTCACGTTTTGGCCTCCCTTTCCCCCGCTTCTGGATGTCTTAAACTGTATTTCTTTCGAAACGTCTATCTTCATTTTCTAAAGGTAAAACATCTATGCGGGCGGTCATTCAGCGGGTAAGCCAGGCCAGCGTAACGATCAATAACAATATACGTTCATCCATAGGAAAGGGTTTGTTGGTTCTGGCTGGTATTGAGGACGCTGATGGCCCCGAAGACCTGGAGTGGCTGAGCTGGAAAATCGTCAGCCTCCGCATCTTTAACGATGAAAATGGGGTAATGAATGTGTCGCTAAAGGACCATGGAGGAGATATTCTTCTGGTGAGTCAGTTTACCCTTCATGCATCGAACAAAAAAGGCAACCGGCCTTCCTATATCCGGGCAAGCAAACCTGAAATTGCAATTCCATTGTATGAAAAGTTCATATTACAATTGACTAAGGATTTGGGAAAAGAAATACATACAGGAGAATTCGGTGCGGATATGAAAGTGCAGTTGATCAATGATGGTCCGGTGACGATTTGGTTTGATACGAAGGTGAAGGAATAGGCAATGGGCAATGGGCAATAGGCAAAAGGCAATAGGCAAAAGGCAATAGGCAAAAGGCAATAGGCAATGGGCAATAGGCAAAAATCAAATACCCGTGAATCATTAGACAATACGTTTCCGGTGCTTTGGGATACTTGTTGCCCATTGCCCATTGCCAGTTGCCTATTGCCGCAAAATGGCACCTAATTGGTAGTTTTCTGTACATTAGAATACACTTAAATCTCAATGATCATGAAACAAGATTCAATCGACACAATCGGAGAAACAAAATCGAGTTCGCGGAGAACAGCAATCAAGACTATTGCTGCTGGTGGCGTAGGTTTATTGTTTTCACCTCACTCGCTTCTGGCTGCAACGCGGCAGAAAAAAACCAGGCTGGGTATTGCATTGGTTGGACTAGGCTATTATAGCAAAGATCTTCTTACACCGGCATTGCAGCAGACAACGAACTGTTATCTGGCAGGCATTGTTACCGGTACACCTTCAAAGGCAGAAGAATGGAAGGCCAAATACAATATTCCCGATAAGAACATTTACAACTATCAAACATTCGAACAAATAGCGAACAACGATGATATAGATGTGATCTATATCGTTCTTCCGCCATCCATGCATAAGGAATATGTTATTCGTGCAGCAAACATTGGTAAACACGTGTTCTGTGAAAAACCCATGGCTATAACTGAAGCAGAATGTAAGGCCATGATTGATGCCTGCAATAAGAATAAAAGAAAGTTGGCTATTGGCTATCGATTGCAACATGATCCTAATACCCAGGCATGGCGGAAAATTGTTAAGGACAAATCGTTGGGAAAAATTACCAAAGTAAGTTGTGCTGCTGGTTATGTCGACAATCGCACGAATCATTGGAAACAAAACAAGGCATTGGGCGGGGGAGTGATGTATGATATGGGTGTGTATCCAATCCAGGGAGTTCGTATGGGAACTGGTATGGAGCCGATTGCAGTGGTATCAGCAAAAACTTCCACCACGCGTCCGGAGATCTATAAAAATGGATTGGATGAAACTGCAATTGCAACGCTTGAATTTCCGGGAGGAATCATGGGGGATATTAAAACCAGTTTTGGTGAGAATATCAATTTCCTGAATATTACTTGCGAGAAAGGAGAAATCAAGATGGCACCCTATTCAGCGTATGCTGGTGTTAAAGGCAGCAGTCCTCTTGGTGAAATTAATTTCCCTTACAATGTTCCATATCAGCAAGCCAAACAAATGGATGATGATTGTCTCTCAATTATGAATAACAAACCCATGCAAGTACCGGGTGAAGAAGGTTTGCGGGATATTAAGGTCGTTGAAGCAATTTATAAATCCGCAGCAAGTGGGCAACGAGTGAATCTTTAAATCATAAGCATGACCATTCAGCAGGCGCAGACAGACGTTGACAATTGGATCAACACAATTGGTGTTCGCTATTTCAGCGAACTCACCAATTTGGGAATATTAATGGAAGAGGTTGGAGAATTATCGAGAATAATGGTGAGAACATACGGCGACCAATCCTTCAAGGAAAGTGATAAGAATAAAGAACTATCAGAAGAAATGGCTGATATTTTATGGGTATTGATCTGTCTCGCCAATCAAACAGGCGTCGATCTCACCGACGCACTGCAGAAGAGCATAGAGAAGAAAACGAAGCGCGACGCGGAGCGGCACACGAAGAACAAAAAGCTGTGAGCTGTGAGCCTCGAGCCGCGAGCTTTTATTAAACTCATAATTGAATCTACTTACCCAATGGTATGTGCTTGCATGGGCTCGTAGCTCGCAGCTCATGGCTCACAGCTTTCTTTTATATTTGCACCCTTATGGCAACAGACAGCAACCGATTTCAGGCAATAATTTCGCATTCTAAAGAATATGGCTATATTTTTCCTTCGAGTGAAATCTATGATGGCCTGAGTGCAGTTTATGATTATGGTCAGTGGGGTAGTGAACTCAAAAAAAATATCCGTGATTACTGGTGGAAGAGCATGACGCAGTTTCATGAGAATATTGTTGGGATTGATGCCGCAATATTCATGCATCCTACTGTGTGGAAAGCGAGCGGTCACGTTGAAAATTTCAACGATCCGATGATCGATAATAAGGATAGCAAGAAAAGGTACCGCGTGGATCATTTGATCGAAGCGCACGCAGATAAACTGGAAGCAGAAGGAAAAAAGGATGAAGCCGAAAAGTTGGTCGCCGATATGGAGAAACTGGTTGCCAATGAAGACTTCAATGCCCTGAAAGAAATGATCATGGATAATAAGATCGTTTGCGGGGTAAGTAAAACATCAAACTGGACGGATATCCGAAAATTCAACCTGATGTTCTCAACCCAATTGGGAAGCGTGGCTGAAGAGGCTGAAGTGATTTATCTGCGCCCTGAAACTGCACAAGGTATTTTTGTCAATTTCTTAAATGTTCAAAAAACAGGAAGACTAAAAATTCCATTCGGCATCGCACAAACCGGTAAAGCGTTCCGGAATGAGATCGTAGCGAGGCAATTCATTTTCCGTATGCGCGAATTTGAGCAGATGGAAATGCAATACTTCGTACGGCCTGGCACTCAGCGTGAATGGTACGAATTCTGGAAAGCCGAAAGAATGAAATGGCATCAGAGTCTTGGTATCCCTGCGGAACAATTCCGTTTTCATGATCATCTCAAACCAGCGTTTTATGCAGACGCGGCCTGCGATATTGAATATAATTTCCCTATAGGTTTCAAAGAGATAGAAGGGGTGCACTCCCGAACCGATTACGACCTGAGCAAGCACCAGGAATTCAGTCGTAAAAAGCTCCAGTATTTTGATCATGAAGTAAACCAAAACTACATTCCTTACGTAGTTGAGACATCAGTGGGTCTCGATAGAACAGTGATGATGGTGTTGAGCGAGGCGTACCAAGAAGAAGATCTGAGCACTGCTGATAAACAGGATAGCAGGGCGGTACTAAGAATTCCGGCAAAATTGGCTCCAGTTAAACTTGCTGTGCTTCCTTTAGTCAAAAAAGATGGATTGCCAGAAATTGGTCGAAACATTATTGATGAGTGTAAAACATCCTTCAGGTGTTTTTACGAAGAGAAAGACACGATTGGCAAACGATATCGTAGAATGGACGCAATTGGAACACCATTTTGCGTAACGGTTGATCAGCAAACAAAAGAAGATAATTCAGTAACTATTCGAGACCGTGATACGATGAAACAGGAGCGGATTCCAATCTCCAAAATCAAAGAGATTGTGGAAAAGAAGATTTCCTGATATACCTTTGCGTAGATAACTTTATTTTTACTTCACAATTTCCAATACCCCTTGCAAGCCCGACGAAGATCCATTCAGGCTCTTGACCGGAACTTTGAATTACTATTCTATGCTTGCTTTCGAGTTTACCATTAATTTTCTCTGGTTAATTCCAGTAGCCATTATTGCATTTATTGCTGGACTTCTCTTCCGTTCCATGCAGGTTGCAAAGGCTAAAGACCGCGTTGCCGAACTTGATAAAGACCTCCTAAATGCGCATGCGGAAATTCTCGAACTCCACCACGAAAAAGCGGAATTAGAAAAACGCTTAAAGGATTCTCCCATACCAGTTATTCCTATCAAGAGTAACAAAGAAGAAAACAATCCCGACAAACTTCCCGATGTGGGAATGAGGAAGAAGTTATTGGGAGGTAATCAACCATCTGCGCAGAAGAATTCTTAAGGCAATGGGCAATGGGCAATGGGCAATAGGCAATAGGCAATAGGCAATAGGCAATAGGCAATAGGCAATAGGCAATAGAAAGATTAGCTAAGCAAGATAATAAAATGCAACCCCGGAACTTCCGGGGTTTTTAATTTTTTATGGCTTAAAAAGAATATCGGCTTCATTTGCTTCGTCAATTGCCTATTGCCCATTGCCCATTGCCTATTGCCTATTGCTCCTCACCCGTAAAGCTCCTGATGAATCGACTTCCTATCATACCCCAATTCCTGTATTCTCTTCTTCGCTTCGTCGATCATATTTTTCCATCCACACAAAAAGAAATACGCTGGGGGTAGGGTTTTGACTCCTGGATCAGAAGTAATGTTCATTTTGCTTTTGATAATGTCTTCGTACACTTTGTGAACATAGCCAGTGTGAATTGAAGGATCATCAGTTTGTTCTCGGGAGAAAGTTGGGATATAATGAAACTCCGGAAAATCTTCCTGGAGTTCTCTTAATTCCTTTTCGTAAAGTGTGTCGGTGAATTTTCTGCAACCAAACATCAGGTAGATCTCCTTATGCGGAATATTATTGTTCAACATGTGCTGCG
The DNA here is from genome assembly GCA_963728145.1 of uncultured Chitinophagaceae bacterium. Taxonomy (GTDB): domain Bacteria; phylum Bacteroidota; class Bacteroidia; order Chitinophagales; family Chitinophagaceae; genus CAVSJA01. The sequence continues at coordinate 432,375 of CAVSJA010000006.1, forward strand.
CCATAGAACGAAATGGCGCAACGCCAGTCCCTGTGCATATAAAATAAAGATCCCGATCAATTTCTTCAGGCAACACGAATACACCCTGCGGACCCCGATAGATCAATTCGGATCCTTCGCTTACCTGCTCGAAAAGATAGTGTGTTCCTAAACCCTCTTCCATTAAAGAGATCACGAGTTCGAATCCATTTGTGCCATCAGGTGCCGAAGCGATGGAATAACTTCTCCATCTTTTATTCGGCTTTTCATGAATGGGAAGATCCAGTGTTACAAATTGTCCGGGTTTAAAATCGAATTCGGTGAGTTCAGGGACTTCCAGAAAATACCTGCGCGTATTTTGAATGGCCTGTTCAATGCGAATGACCTTGCTTGTGCGCCAGGGTTGGAGCATGCGAATGATTTTGGTTTTCAAAAGTATTGCTTTTCTTAGAGGTTACCGCTTTCGTAGGGGGTTCCCGCTTTCGCGGGAAGACGTAAAATAAAAAGAGCGGCAAGGCGCCGCTCCTTTTATTACAAGCAAACAATCGATGAGCTAAAATAGAATATTTATTGTAATACCAATGGTTCGAGGGTTTTTATTTCATTGATATCGTAAAAGTATTTCTTTCCTTTCCAATAATATTCAATTCGTATTCCTTTTGCAGGACTGTTATTTGTTTTCCCAAGTGGTAATGGATCGATCGTCAATTCACCATCGGGCCTTATCATGATCATTGCATTGATTGTTTTTGGTGCAAGCGTGTCAATGATCATCGTTTCTCCAATTCCTTCTCTTTTAAAAACAACAGGTGTCTTACTTATCTTTTCTGTTTTCAATTGATTGGGGATTCCATTGATCCAAACTTTGGATGGTTTTATCGTTTGACCTTTTTTTGTTTCGAGATAGATAAAATAATCCATGAATTGCTTCAAAGGCCGTTGAGCAATAGTTCCAGTTTCATCTACAGATTTCTGCGGATTAGTCCCCGGCACAGTTTGACGTTGATAAGCATAAGCTTTGATCACCGGTCCTTTAGCTTGAGCAAAGGCAGGGATTGTTCCAAGGAATCCCATTACTATTAGTAAAAATCGCTTCATATCATTTCCCTTTAAACATTGATGCCACGATTCCTTAATTACATAGAATAAAAATACCCCTGCGCTATCAGCAGGGGCATATCTTAAAAATTTTAATTATTCCTTCACAAATTTCTGAACAAACTGTTGCTCATAGTCATTGCTCGTGATAGTCAGCACATAAGCGCCCTTGGAAAGCTTCAAAACATCTATCGATCCGTTCTGATAACCGGTTTCATTCTTATACACCTGCTGTCCATTGATACTGTGGACCTGAACGATCAATCTCTTAACAGTAAACATATTTCCAATCTGGTAGTCGATCTTTCCGCTTTTTACAATAGTAGGCAATGCGCTCTTGATAAAATTCTTATCGTTGCGCACCGGATCGCCAATTCCCGTATTTTGATTCGGCCGGAAATCAGGCGTGCCGACTGATGCGAAATACATTCCATTTCCGTGTGTGCCTATAAGCAGGATATTATCCTGGGGTCGGTAGTCCATCGATGTGATCAGGGCAAAATTCAACACATTGGCACCTTCACGAACCCAGGCAACCGGTTGACCACCCAAAAGATTGGTAGAAATGTTCACCGCACTGTATAAACCGACCGAGGTACCGAGATAATATTCAGTCACCGGGTTATTCGTCGCATCTTTTTTCACGATAATCGCGCAGCTTCTGATTGATGGAGTATTAAGATTGCCTTCAGCATTAAACCAGGTTGGTATGGTACTTTTCGCATTGTTCGTCCACCAGATGCTATTGGTGTTATAGTTCGAAACCACAACCATGATCTCTTCATCATTATTTGGGTTAACTGCAATATCGGATACGGCACCTGTTAATCCCGGTGGTGTGATATTTACAGGCGTTGCATTAGTCAACGCAGTTCTCGGATTGTCGAATCGAAAAACTCTTCCATTAGTTGTACCGATATACAATGCATGACTTGGGAAATAATCGCCACGGCTCATCTCCAATGATATGATAGAAACATTTGTACCGCTTGTTGGATTACCTGGATTTACCGCAGCACTCACACCAGTTACTTCTTCCCAACCAACAGTTGAAGTAGTAGTAGATGCGGTTTTAGTTCTGAACAGGCGATTGAAGTTTACATAATACAGATCTTCCGTATTATCGAAATCAATCTTGAAATAGGTTACAAAGTCGCCGAAATTACCCGGCAGACCAGGCGTAGTTGTTAATCCTGCAGGTCTGATTGAAGATCCGCTTGCACCACCTGTAGATAAAGTTGCTCTTATGATATTTCCGAATTGCGTTGCGCAGTAAACAATCTGGTTATTTGTACCCGCCTTTGCAATCGCGGTAGCGCCCCCATCTCCACCCACAACACGAAAATGGTTATCATTTGTTGGAGCTCCCAATACTCCCGTTGCATCTCTGAATCGGCTTCCATTGTCTTGTGCTCCGCCGATGAAATTATTTCTGGCCGCTCCCGGATCCATGGCGACATGATAGTATTGAAGCGTTTGATAGTTTGATACCATTGTCCACGCAACAGTCGGCGCCATAATATTATTAGTCGTTTGAATTCCTCCATCATTTGCACTTATGGCTTTGTTTGCATCGCTTGGATCAAAAGCGAGCCAATGCATATCAGGATGTGAATTTGGATAGATGGTTAGGCCAGAAGGGAAATCCTGTCCGTAACCTCCGAGCCATGCAGTTGCTGCTGTGTTGGTGAATCCATTCGTTGAACGGAAAAGATTTACGCCTCCAAGGAAAACAGTATTCGGATCATCCGGTTTTACTGCAATCATTAAATCATATCCGCCTTGTGTAAGGAATGGGTCTACTCCATCCATTTGTCCCGTAAAATCAGGAGCATTGGCCGAAAGATTAGTCCAGCTATTACCACTTGTAGCATCCAATTTGAAAATATCAACCTCAGGTCTGGCTGGTGAACCGGAATGATCATTACCATTCTCGTATGTTACCCATAAAATATTTTGATTAGATGGAGCGAGCGCTATTACGATACGCCTGCTTTCACCATTAAATGAATTTCCTTTCCAATCTGCAACTGAATCGGTACCAAGCGTGCTTCCTCCTGCAATTCTCGTCCAGTTGGTACCGTCTGTCGAAGTCCAAACTCCACGCCTGTTTTGATCCGGTAATCCACCATTCACTCCGAGATAGATCTTTCCTGCATTGGTTGCAACAAGATCCATTTGTCCAAGATCCGAGGATGTGGATGCCGTACCGGAGAAAACTACATTCCATGAATTTCCTCCATCGGTGGAACGAACCAACCGTCGATGGCCACAAACATATACATGACCGTTAGCTGGGTTTACAGTGATGCGATGTACAAAGTCAAAAGGATTATCAAAAGCTTCCAATGTTCCTCCTCCCAGTATCGTACTGCCATCGAGATCAGTTACCTGTCTCGTCAACTTGGTCCAGCTCACTCCATTATCAGTGGATTTCCATACCCCGAATCCGAGATAGGGTGCGCCAAAACCGCCTGCTGAGTTGGCAATCGGCTCGCCTCCTGCGGCATACCATGTATTTTCATTCCCTGCGCGGGGGTCTTGCGCCAGCGAAGAAAGATTATGAATATCGTTTTCAGGGTTTACCCTTGTCCATGTGGCGCCTCCATCAGCAGTACGGAAAATTCCACCACTAATGCTACCGGCAATGATCACGCGGTTTGAGGTTCCGTTATATCTCTTGTCGTATTGAACTACCCTGGTTCTGCCCCCAATATTTGTTGGACCCGCCGGCGTGTAGGTATTCAGGTTTTCTACCGATAAAATACCACTTCTGGTAGTCCTAACCGGAATAGTCTTAGCAATCCTGGTCTCGATTTCTCTGATACCATAAGGTATATCTCCTGTAGCAGGATCCTTAAGCAGATCAAATTCACGCTTCAACCTTTCCTTTACAAAAAAGGCGCGGTATTCATTGTCCTCATTTTCCTTTTCCTCATATTCTATGGTATTCTTAATGATGCCCGGCTTTTGAGTTCTTTTATCGGGCAAAACGTAGAAACACAGTATGATAATGGCTCCTGCAATCGGCAACACAAAGGGGCGAAAAATCTTTTTCATTCGTACGTATTTGTTATACAATTCCGGTTTAGGCAGAGTCTTAGCAATATAGCTATTTTAGGCTGAATTGGAAATCACCGAAAACCTAACAACCAGTCAACTAGTCAACTAATTAACCTCGTCATTCCCGCGAAAGCGGGAACCTTCGAAAGCGGGAACCTTTGAAAAGCGGATCATGTCAACCCTATCAACCCTATCAACCCCATCAACCTTGAAATACGGCAACTACCCCCTCAAGGTTTGCACGCTTCCAAATTAGACATCCCTGACTATCTTTGCAATGCCGTTATGAATTTGAAGGAGTTGCTGTCTGCCTTTCGTGATTCCCCCCGCCTTTTTCAATTGGCGGACAGGCTTTGTTTTGCCCAGCCCCAACGGATCTACCTTAAAAGCCTTCATGGTAGCTCACCTGCCTTCGTGATTAGCAGCATTTTTCAGGGGGAGATCAATAGCCAGCTAAACCACCTGGTGGTTTGCAATGATGCTGAATCGGCCGCTTATCTCCATAATACTTTAGAGAATCTTACCACGGCCCTCGACCTGTTCTATTTCCCATCTTCTTTCAGAAATAAGAAGAATTTCCGGCTTTTAAATAGTTCACATGTCATGCTTCGGACTGAGGCTTTGACAAGATGGGCAGGCGGTGGAAATAAGAAGATCATGATCACTTATCCGGAAGCATTGTTTGAAAAAGTTGTGTTGCCGGGAAAATTATCTTCTCATATTATCCATATCAAGGCCAATGATAACCTGAACGTGGATGAGTTAATGGAAAAGTTGGTCAATTATGGATTTGAAAGAACGGATTTTGTTTATGAACCGGGGCAGTTTGCACTTCGGGGAGGCATACTCGACATTTATTCTTATGGCAACGAAAAGCCATATAGAATCGAACTGTTTGGGAATGATGTGGACTCAATTCGGATCGTCGATCCCGAAACTCAATTGAGTGAGCGGAAATTATTACATGTTACGATCATTCCGAATGTAGAGACTCAATTTACCGATAGCGAAAAAATAACTTTACTTGAATTTTTACCGGAGAACACTGCAATTTGGTTTGAAGACCATGAATTGACCCGTGAACGACTAGAGACACAGGAAGAAGAGCTTGATCTTTTCATCGAACTGGTGAAAAATACAGTGCCAACAAAAAAAGAAAGCTTTGAGGAGGAAAACCGTTTTGAAAAAACAAGTTTTGATCCGGCCGATTTTGTAACAGCTGCCAATTTTGAAAGTCTTCTTGGCAACCGCCATATCATTGAATTCGGGAGAAATAATTCATTCAAAGGAGAGGAGATCGTGTTCCATACAAAGGAACAACCCGCATTCAACAGGAAATTTGATTTCCTGATCCGGGACTTAAAGCAATGGGAGTCCAAAGGGTTTAAAAGTTATCTTTTTGCGGATAACCCCAAACAACTCGAAAGACTGCACAGCATTTTTGACGATCTGAAAGCAGAGATACATTTTATTCCCGTGCCTGTATCCATTCATGAAGGTTTTATTGATGAGGATCTTAAGATTGTTTGTTATACGGATCACCAGATATTCCAGCGATATCATAAATACAGGGTCAAACAGGCTTACAATAAAAATAAGGCATTAACACTGCGTACACTTCGTGAACTGCAGCCAGGAGATTATGTGACCCATATCGATCATGGTGTTGGTCAATACAGCGGGCTGCAAAAAATGGAAGTAAACGGAAAATTGCAGGAAGCTGTTCGCATCATTTATAAGGATAGCGATATTCTTTATGTAAATATCAATTCACTCCATAAGATTTCGAAATACACGGGCAAGGAAGGAACTGTTCCAAAGATCAATAAACTGGGCAGTGATGCCTGGAACAGGTTAAAGGAAAAGACAAAGACAAGGGTCAAAGAAATCGCTTTCGACCTGATCAAGTTGTATGCGCAAAGAAAAGCTCAGCAGGGTTTTTCGCATACTCCCGATAATTATATGCAAACCGAGCTGGAAGCCTCATTTATTTATGAGGATACGCCAGACCAGAGTAAGGCAACCATCGATGTAAAAAAAGATATGGAGTCTCCCTCACCGATGGACCGTTTGGTTTGCGGTGATGTTGGTTTTGGTAAAACGGAAATCGCCATTCGTGCTGCATTCAAGACCTGTCTCGATGGCAAACAGGCTGCTATTCTCGTTCCTACAACTATTCTCGCCTTTCAGCATTACAAAACCTTTAAGGATCGATTGAAAGATTTTCCGGTTACCATCGATTATGTGAACCGATTCAAATCGACCAAAGAAAAAAAAGACACTTATAAAAGGCTTGAAGAAGGAAAGGTAGATATCATCATTGGTACGCATGCATTGTTGGGAAAGGATGTGAAGTTTAAAGACCTTGGTTTGCTGGTGATCGATGAAGAACAAAAATTTGGTGTGGGTCATAAAGAAAAGATCAAAACGATTCGGACCAATGTAGATTGCCTGACGCTTACTGCTACCCCAATACCACGAACGCTTCAATTTAGCCTGATGGGTGCAAGGGATCTAAGTATCATCAATACACCTCCGCCAAACCGCCAACCGATACAAACTGAAGTTCAGTTGTACAATGAAGATTTTATTCGTGATGCCATCTATTACGAAACAGAAAGAGGCGGACAGGTATTCTTCATTCATAATCGCGTTCAGGGTTTAGCCGAAATGGCTGCAATGATCCAGGGCCTCTGTCCTGACCTCAGCGTTGGTTATGCGCATGGACAAATGGAAGGTCATGATCTGGAAGAAAGGATCATGGACTTCATCGACAAAAAATATGATGTGTTGGTTTGTACGAATATTGTTGAAAGCGGTGTGGATATTCCAAATGTGAATACTATTATTGTAAACAATGCACACCAGTTTGGACTAAGCGACCTGCATCAATTGAGAGGAAGGGTGGGAAGAAGTAACAAAAAGGCATTCTGTTATTTACTTGCACCACCGATGAGTACCTTGCCAGATGATTCACGAAAACGATTACAAACATTGGAACAGCATAGTGATTTGGGAAGTGGATTTCAGATCGCCATGCGTGACCTGGATATACGAGGTGCCGGTAATATGTTGGGTGGAGAGCAAAGTGGTTTCATGGCAGAGATAGGATTTGAAATGTATCAGAAAATCCTTGATGAAGCGATACGGGAATTGAAACGAACTTCTTTCAGTGATTTATTTAAAGAAGAAATCGCGAGACAGGATGATTTTGTTCAGGATTGCACCATCGACACCGATCTGGAGATACTTATTCCTGATGAGTATGTTGAAAGCATAACCGAAAGATTATCGCTGTACACCCGCCTTGATAACTGCGAAACCGAAGAGGAGCTACAAAACTTTCATAAAGAACTAACCGATCGCTTTGGACCTGTGCCTCCACAGGTGGAAGCGCTTTTTGACACGGTTAGAATAAGAAAGCTGGCTGTTGACCTGGGATTTGAAAAGATCCTTTTGAAAGAGGATACACTCAAATGTTATTTCGTAAACAGACCCGATTCCCCGTATTTCGAATCAGATACTTTCCAGGGCATTTTGAATTTTATACAGGCCAGAACTAATAAGGCCCGGTTAAAACAGGTTGGTAAGTTATTTTTATTGATTGTGGACGATATTAAGACGATGAAAGACCTGCATTCCTTCCTCACGCGCATGTTAGAATTTGTGAGGGGAGAAGTCCCCATTGCTAAGTAATCGCGTGGCGACGCCGATTTTTTCTATCTCATCTGGATTAATTGAGCATAATTCCCGGTATCGGGTATAAGTTGGTATTTGATTTATTTTATAACTTAGGTGAAACTCCCAGCTATGACTCAATCAAACACGCTCCTCGGCACGGAAGAACAACCATTAGTTCCTCCAACCAGTGACGAGAAAACAATGGCAATGCTTGCGCATATTCTCACCCTTGTTGCCGGATTTATCCCCCCATTGGTGATCTGGCTGATCAAGAAAGATGAATCGAAATTTGTTTCAGAAAATGCAAAGGAGTCGCTCAATTTTATGATCACACTGTTTATCGCCTATATCGTGGCATTTATCCTGATGTTCATCCTTATTGGATTCTTACTTATCACGCTTATCTGGGTGGCGCAGCTCATATTTGTAATTATGGCCACAATTAAAACAAATGAAGGAAAGATCTACCGATATCCCATTAATCTTCGATTGATTAAATAAGATTTAGATCTGTTCTTTGCTGGGGCGTAGATAGAGCGCCAGTTCAAACAATCCATAGAAAATAATGGAATAGGCCAGCCATGCTGGTTTAAAGGAGATGATTATGGCTAAATGCCAAAGCAGGAAGGATCTCACTGTACATTCAATCGCGAATGCTGCATTTTGTGGAGTTGGTGATTTTGCACGATGTGCACTGTACTGACCTGCAATAGCAAGCAGTACAGCAGCAATGAACACGGTTAATGTTCGCCAGTCGTTCTCTTCTATGAGGTTAAAACAAAAGAATACACTCAATAACACCAGCAGGTCTCCAACATAGCAAGTCGCTCGCCATCCGAATAACACAGGAAAGGTCTTGTAGCCAGTCTCGCGGTCTGCTTCAATATCTTTCAAATATCCCATCAGTACAAAATTGGTGTAGGAAAACAGCGTAAGCAGGCTCAGATAAATTAAATCATCATCTCTGAAAAGATTTCCCAATCCAATGCCGCTGATGGATAGATAACCCATCCATCCCAGGTAAACAACAATGATCGCATTATAAAATGGTCCAATCCACCAATGATTTTTTTTGAAATAGGTATAAGTAGCCAAACCGATTATCGATAAGGCAACCAGGATTGCGTTATACCAATTCAAAAAAAGAAGTAGAACTCCACCAAGAATTAATCCCGCCAGGCTTATCGCTAAAACGTCTGGTTTAGAAATTATTCCGCGAGATAAAGGCCGATATGGGGAAGAAATCGAATCGGTATCAGTTTGGAAACAATCGGTAAGCGCCTGACCGAATCCATATCCAGTAAAAAAAGCGACGAAAGCAATTAAATATCTCCACATCGAAGCACCCTCATGCACTAACGCCATACCAGAAACTCCCGCAACACCCGAAACAAATAGCAGGTACGGCCGCATATGAATTGCGTAGTACCGGTAGAAGCGAAATGTTAGTAGTTGGTTCATTGAACTAATTACAATATTACAAACGAAACAACAAAAGCGTGAACGTCCCCGCAGAGTCTCCCCCAGCATGCACTCCAAATTTTCACACACTTACGAGGGGACTCTGCGCCTGCCCCGCCTAGGCGGGGCTGACAACTTCGCGCCTTATAAATTAATTGGAGTCGTTCGCCGTCAAAGCCCATCCAAAAACAGAATAAAACGTTTTTATACCGTGGTGTACCAGCAGAGTCTCCCCCAGCACGCACTCCAAATTTTCACACAACTTACGGGGGGACTCTGCGCCCGCCCCGCCCAGGCGGGGCTGACAACTTCGCGCCTTATAAATCAATTGGAGTCGTTCGCCGTCAAAACCTCATCCAAAAACCGAAAAAAACATTTTTAAACCGCTAAAACCTCATTTTCCATTCACAACAAATCTCAAATATTGCATCAAAATGGAAGATCAATGAGTGTGCGGGAACAAATCGCCGAAACGGATGGGTTATTCTTTGTAACAATGACTTGTCATAAATGGATAAACCTATTTGATATCATCAATGGATATGATTTGGTCTATAAACAGTTCGATGTCTTGAAAAAAGAAGGCCATTTCATAAATGGTTATGTTGTTATGCCAAATCATTTGCACGCGCTAATTGCATTTGTAAATAATGATATTGTTATCAATGACAGAGTAGGCACAATGAAAAGGTTCATGGCTTATGATATAGTAAAAGAGCTCAAGAGGCGGGAAGAATTCGACCTATTGAAACAACTACAGGCCGGCGTTAACGCCACGGATAGTAAGAATGGCAAAATTCATCAGGTATTTGAACCCACTTTTGACTGTAAAGAATGTTATTCAGTTGAATTTATTGAACAAAAACTAGAGTATATACATAACAACCCCTGCAGTGGAAAATGGAATTTGGTCAAAGACCCGGTTGATTATGTTCATAGCTCGGCGAAATTTTATGAAACAGGGATACAGGGCATTTATCCGGTTATGAATTATATGGAATTGGAAGATATTGATTTGACGAGGGGCAAACATTAGATAAAAATTATTTTTTGACTTGCTTTGGTTTGAAGCTTCGAATTCGTCAGCCCCGCCTGGGCGGGGCAACTCGCAGAGTCCCCCCGTAAGTTGCATGAAAATTTGGAGAGCGTGCTGGGGGAGACTCTGCTGAGACGTCAACAATTATTTTTTGATTTGCTTGGTTTGAAGCTTCGAATTCGTCAGCCCCGCCTGGGCGGGGCAACTCGCAGAGTCCCCCCGTAAGTTGCAGAAAATTTGGAGTGCGTGCTGGGGGAGACTCTGCTGAGACGTCAACAATTATTTTTTGATTTGCTTTGGTTTGAAGCTTCGAATTCGTCAGCCCCGCCTGGGCGGGGCAACTCGCAGAGTCCCCCCGTAAGTTGCAGAAAATTTGGAGTGCGTGCTGGGGGAGACTCTGCGGGGACGTCGTCGTTGGTTCATTGACTACATAATCTAATCAAAAACTCTTATAGCTTTTGGAACTATCGAATACCTGATATTATTCGCCAATTCTACTTCTCCATCCGTCTCAACTGCGATCCAATCCTTTGCTGATATTTCCAATTCCTTCACAAATGCAGATTGCCTTTTTGAATAACCAGGTTTTATGAATTTACCTTTTGAAAGATCAACTAATGTTCTTATCAATTCCCATCGGCTCATATTTTCACAATAATTCAATCCCAATAATCCATCGTCTTTCTTAACTTCCTGGTCATAGCGAAAACTTCCGGAAACAAATGGGATCTTTATCATGGCAAGATTGGAAAGATTCAATTCTTTCTCATTTTCCCCGTTGCGAATTTTTACCAGCTTATTTTGATACGAAAAAATGGTCTTAACTGCAGTATAAATAATGGTACCACCTACCCATTTCGGCTTCATCCAACGGATCAGCACATCCCCTTTGTTAAAAAGTTGATTCGCATCGGCAGTTACTCCAATGCCAGAATTGACGATGAAGCATTTTTTTCTCCTCTTACCGTCTGGTGAATCAAATTCTACCATTCCAAGATCTGCAAATGAGGTATTGGCGGGATCAATTTTTACAGGAATTCCATTGATCTTTCTTTTTACTGGTTTTAAGAAATCATTGCTTGACCCCAGTCCGATCGCACCAATGGTAAAGTTGGAACAATTATTTGTGCCCTCAAGGTCAATCAATGTATTGATTAAGTGATGCACAGTACCGTCACCTCCAGCGGAAATAAAATGATCGACGCCCAGATCGATCAGCTTGCGCAGTAATTCAGGAGTAAAACCATATTCTTCCACTACCTGTTCACCTGATCTCTCTTCCAATTCAAACAAGACCTGGTCCTGTATGCGTTTCCATTTCAATGCAGCCTTTCCGTTATTGGCTCCGGTATTTATGAGTAATGCGATTTTCAAATCAGCTGGAGTTTATACCAATGCCATATCAAAATAAGGCAGGCTGGTGTTTATATTGTCTAAAATCTTTTCGTCTTTTGCACCAATGAATAACTGCGTGGAGATTTTTTGATTCGTGAATGGTTTGACAGCTTTCAATAACGGATCTTCTTCCGGTGCCGCGAAGATCATCAGGTTGTATCGCTTAGCCAGCCATTCATTGTAAACAGTCCTCAATATTGCTTCCATAATCTCTGGATCCCGTCCTTCACTAAAGTAATCCGTAATGTAAACAGTAGAAAATGCAACGCCAGGCTTCGGCAATTTCGGACAGCCAGCTACCAGTGAAAGAAAGTCAGCCATAAGTCTCAATGGTATAAATCGACTTGAATACCTTTCAACCACATTTTTCTTCATCCCCATGGTAGACCAGGCACAACAAAACCCCTTTAAGGAGCCATTCTCTTCGGCGATATAATAATTATTGATGGAAAATTCAGGCCTTTCAATGAAATGCTTTTCGAAACTTTGACGACTTATTGGTAGTCCAAATAATCTTTTTTTCATTTCTTCATCGAGAAGCATTACTATAAGATTAATGTCTTTTTCTGTTGCATGTCTCACTTTGTATCGAATAGATTCTTTCTTTCGAAAATTAAGCAGGCAACTCATTACTGAATACCTACCGGCATAACGATACCGGGGCAGGAACTGATATTCCTGGTTATTCATATTCGCCTTTGCAAGGCTTTCAACCGGATTATTGCCTTTTAATACCAGGGAGTAGATCAGGTTACTGGTGGAATACCATTCTTTAAAAACAAATGTTGAGGTTCTGGCAAATAGTCGCTTCTTTCGCAAAGAGGGATTAAGAAAAAAATTCGCAAGCTCAGTAACCGTTTCATCCTTGCCATTCACATATGCCTGGTAGTTACCTAAGGTGATTAACCCTTCCAGTTTTCCTTTTAGAAAGAAACCAAAGTAATCATAGTGGTCATATTGAAGATCTGAAAGCCTGAAGGCATCGGGTCCCAGCTCAGCATACATGGTCAGGTCGCGCGACATCATGGGACTATTGCGAATAATATCCAGGATCTCGTCGTTAAACTCATTTGAAATTCTCCTCACTGTTATATCATCATCCAATTTGAATTCTTCACTCATTAATAGCCACTTGAAAGATGAAATACCGAATACATCCCAGTTTTTTCCTTTTCTGAGAGATCGGCTACAAGATAACTATCTCTCCATTCCTTCACATGGTTAGGAAGGGGTTTGTTCTTTAGAAAACTTCTCACGAGGATATCCAACCGACCCTCCCTTATATAGTCCAATTGAAGAAGGCAGTCCTCGAGATAGTATCTATCCACGAAACTCAATATGTCTGAAAGGGAAATTAATGAACGATCCGGAACTGTATGTTGCGCAAAAATATAATTGCGGATATCATTCTGTACGAAATGAATTTTCAATTGCCTGTTCAGCAGTTTCCATTTAATAGTTTCAAGTATATCGGGTCGTAGTGAGGCAGGCAGTACTGCAGGCGTCATATCATTCAGGTGTCCTTTAAAGATCAATTGAAACATGAATGACTCCATCTGCCTATCTTCTTCCATTGTTTTACGCAAGCTATTTCCGATTATCGACGGGTTGCTGTTTCTTCCGAGGAATGCTTTGTCACTGATCCCGGTAATCCGATACATAAGGCCCTGTGAAAATAACCAGGTGAGAAATTTCCAGCGTTTCTGATTCCAATCCACCGGTTCAGTTTGATTGATTTTTTTGTTGAATGAAGAGCCAAGGAACCAGAGGGCTATTGGCCGCATTCGCGAAAGATAACGTTCAAAATTTCCAACATTCAAAATTCCCTGGATGATATGATTAGCATGTGTATCCCAATAATTCAATCCTTTTTTGCTTAGCGTACCCTTCAGGTCATTGTACATTCTTATGCGCTCCGGGATCTTTTTATCCTTAGTATGACCAATAAAGAAAAGATACTCTTCAACAGAGAGGTTTTTTAATGCGGTAAGTTTTAATTCGATGAGGTAAAGCGCTTCTGCATTGTTATCTATAATATAGGCTTGTTCAAGTGTAGGGCTATCGAGCAAAGCGATCACCCGTTCACCACTTCCGCCGATAGAATAAAGATTAACGCATTTTTTCTCAAAAGCAAGTTCTCTCTCAATGCAGTTATCTTCATTTACATGAGAATAATAAACCATCAACCGTTGATTAGGCGCGGCAAGCGCCGGATTTATAAAGTTCTTTCAGGCAATGCAATAAATAATCAATTTCATTTCGCTGATGGGTACACATCAAACTGATGCGGAATCGTTGTTCATGCAAAGGAACCGCCGGGTATTCAACAGCGTTCAGGAAAATTCCTCTCTGATCCAGCCAGGCAGCGGCTTTCCTTACCTGCATGTCTTCGGGAACTCTTATCGCGATGATCCCTGCTTCAGGTTTCGTTGTTAATTGGATTTCCGGTGAATCTTTTAATTGATCAACAAGGTAATTGACGTTATCCTGCAATTGGGTCCTTCTCTCGGGTTCATCGGCGATAATATCCAATCCAGCCAGCACTGAAGCTACAACTGTGGGTGGGATCGAAGCAGAAAACATATAGGGTCTCGAAAAGTAGCGGAGGTATTGAATTATATCGCGTGAAGCTGCAACAAAACCTCCCGTAACAGCAAACGCTTTACTGAAGGTTCCCATCACGATATCTATCGATTCACATACGCCATATCTTTCTGATGTGCCTGAACCGTATTTACCCAGGACGCCTGTTCCATGTGCATCATCAACTACAAGCAACGCAGAATATTCTCTTTTTAATTCAACCAGGTTATCTAAAGGAGCCGTATCGCCATCCATTGAATAAACTCCTTCAACTGCAATAAAAATATCCGCAAATTTTTCCTTTTGCGCATGTACGAGCGACTTCTTCAATCCCTCGATGTCATTGTGAGCAAATGCACGGTGAGAGCAACTGGTCATCCTTAAGCCATCGATAAGTGATGCATGGCTGAATTTATCATACAACAATAAATCCTTTTTATCCATGATGGCAGCGATCAATCCTGCGTTTGCACCATACCCGCTGGAATAGACCATCGCGGCTTCCTGCTTTTTCAAACTGGCGAGTCTTTCTTCAAGTTGCCGATGCAATTGCGTATATCCATTAAGAATTGGTGGTCCGCCAATGCCTGTACCAAATTTTTTCATCGCAGAAATAACGGCTTCTTCAATCATTGGGTGGGAAGCCAGTCCGAGGTAATTGTTCGAACCAAACATCAACATCTGCTTTACTTCATTTTCACCCGTTCTTACCGATACTATATTCTCAGCTTTTGAAAGAATTTCCCGCATATAGATCCGATGATCTTTTCCAACCTGTCCATCAAGCCAGGAACTGATCTCTGCTGTTCTTTCCCGAAAGCCCAGGTGACGATATTCTGAAGCAATGCTTTTCAGGTTCAGGTTTTCACCACCATTGTATTCAATATGCGATCCTTCGTTCATAAGTGTAATTGTTGGTGGTAAGCGAGCAGTTCATGGATATAGGTCTTGATATCTCCTTTACAAACCGAAAAGGAATTGCGCAAGAGAGCGGTATCTATTTGTCGTTCTTTCCCTTCAATGGATAACGTGATTTCTGAGTTTTCTGCAACAGAGCCGAGCAATAAAGGTTGCCATCCGATCATCGAAGCATCGACCTCAAGGCTGTTCCTGTCAGCGGGATTTATAGTAAATAATAATTCAAATTCACCATGCGGTCCGTTCAACAATAACCAGGCAGGTATATTTAATTGCCGCGCAACACGGGCTGAATCCTCGTCAATGATCTTATTCAAACCCTGGTCTACAGTAAAACCAACATTGTTCAGACGCATCAATTGATCTAATCCATACAACAGACCATCACTCGTATCAATACAACAATGCGCATATTTCCGAATCACATTGCTTTCAGCCAGGCGAATGGCAGGTTTATATTGAAAGTTCTTGCCAGCGAATTTTGAAAGTCCCAATGCGCCGCCTTTCCCTAGCGGGCCGGTGACATAAACAAGATCTCCAACCGAAGCGCCAGTCCTGAATATTGGTTTGTTATCCTGTATGACACCGATTGCGGTTGCGCCCATCGCGGTATGTGCAGCATGATTCGTATCACCACCTAAAACATAAGTACCCGCTTCTTCACAGGCATCATTGATCCCGGTTTGCAATCGTTCAAGATATTCATCAGTGGAATCTTCGGGAAAGGTTTGATTCAATAGTATTCCGATAGGTTTAGCGCCAACTGCAGCAAGATCGCTGATATTGACGAGTACGGTCATATAACCCTGGAGCCAGGGATCGGAGTACAAACCATATTCAATTTCTTCAACAATTGTATCAGTTGTTATAGCAAAAAGAAAATCGCTTCCGGGTAGTTTTAGAATTTCTGCATCACTTTGGTGAGGAAGATTTAATTGATGCGGAGCCCGACGGAAATGGCGTATCAACCTATTCAGGGAAATATTTTCCAGGATAGAATCCATATTGGGACTTGCTCGGGGTTTATTTACAATCGCGCCTTAGTAAATCTAATTTAATTATATTTAAGAGAAGAATAAAAAATCTCTAAAACCCGAACCATGTTGACTCAGAAATCTAATAAGGATTTCATAAGCGATCTCTACGACCGCGCAGATGAATGGTTAAAGGAACAAGGACCTTATGGCAATATTGTGATTTGGTTCAAGAGCTTTTTCTTACTCCTCATCTATTCAATTGCAGTTGCGTGGTTTTGTTTTTATAGCAGGAATGTGCAGGAATTTCTTTTAAGTGCAGTTGTTCTTGGATTTAGCCAGGTGTTAATCCCGGTAAATATTGCGCACGATGCAATTCATGGAGCTTTTTCAAGGAACCGGTACTTAAATAAGCTTGCCTTATCAACGCTGTATCTTTCCGGAACCAATGCGTTTATGTACAAGCGGAAACATCTCGAAGCACATGAAGAAAAAGAGAATGGAAGTAAGAGGAAGGCGATAGAAGTTCAGGGATTGTTATTAAAGGAAAGCAAAGGAAACAACCTGCCGGCGATATTTTATCTTTTTTATTCTCAATACATGATCCTGGTAAGAGATTTCCAATTATTTTTTTCAGAGAGGAAAACGATTCCCGGAATTGAATTTATAAAACTATTTGTCGGGAAACTGGTTTACGCATTCGTATTCCTGGTGCTGCCTTTTATAATGCTTGATCTAAGCATCTGGCAAATCATCTCCGGTATTCTATTGATGTATTTAATCGTAACCATTTCGCTTGTCATTATTCTTCTGATGCCAACAGAAAAAATGGAAAATACCAGAGTGATGGAATCAACCGATCTAAACAACCGATGGGCGATTGAGATCCTCGAACACAATGTTGATTTTTCGCCCGGCAGTAATTTCCTCAACCTGCTTGCTGGTGGAGCACATTTGAATGTGGTGCATTATTTATTTCCGGGAGTGAACCATGTCCATTATCCTCGCCTCGCCAAACTGATCGAAGAAACGGCAACCAATCATGGACTGGTTTACCGCAAGCAATCGGTCAGGGACATATTCGGAATTCATTTTAATTATCTGCGGGAGATTCAAAAAGGTTAGATGGTTTGATAGTTAGATGGCCTGACTGTTTGATGGTTTGATTGTTGGGCCTATTAACTCAAGAAGCCCAATTATGAGATGTTCAATGGCTCGATCGCTATGCTGATAGTTATTGGGAGATTGGCCTCAGAATTTCGGCGTCTGACAAATCATAAACCCAACAATCAAACCATTCAACAATCAAACCATCTACAATTCCTTCTCCATCTCAATGTGCGGAATGGTAATCTCTACAAACTCATTACTACTGACTTTATAGCCTAGCTTTTCGAAGAATGTGATTACGGTTTTGCGGGCATGCATGGTTATCTTTTTATATCCCCGGTCACGGGCGATATTTTCAGCGAATTGCAGCAGGGCCCGGCCAATTCCCTTTCCCTGGAGGTTGTTCATTACAGCCATTTGTCGCAACCGCATTTCCCCATCCTGTTTGATAAGCATACAACAACCGAGCATCTTGTCTTCCTCAAAGGCGCCGATCAATATGTAACTTTTTTCCAATTCGAGCTCCTCAGGGGAAAAACTAAGTCCCAGGGGCTTACGAAGTATATCTGTTCGCAGTTGTACCATTTGACGGTACTCCTTTGACCCGTGATCAATAATTTTTAAAGCCATGTAGATTGATGGATGAATTGTGCCGTGAATTGCCCCTTGCTGCAATATAAGGAATTCGGGTTTAATGTTGCTTGGGCTGGTTGATAGGGTTGATAGGGTTGACAGGGTTGAGGGGGTTGACAAGGTTGACTTATTAACGAGCTTGACACATAAAGTCTTTTTTAAGAAAAAGGAATTTCACTTATCAACCTTATCTTCCCTATCAACCTTGTCAACCCTGTCAACCCTGTCAACCTTGTCAACCCTATCAACCCAACCCAACCAACGCAAAATCCCCCATTTGTTCAAATAAATCCAAAACCCATATTTTTGCAGCCGTAACTAAACTTTACCAAAATGTCAGACATAGCAACAAGAGTTAAAAAGATCATAGTTGACAAATTAGGCGTTGAAGAGGCAGAAGTTACCAACGAGGCTTCTTTTACCAATGATTTAGGCGCGGATTCGCTGGACACAGTGGAGCTGATCATGGAATTTGAAAAGGAGTTCAATATCTCTATTCCTGATGAACAAGCCGAGACCATTACCACAGTAGGACAGGCTATTGCATACTTAGAAGAGCATGCTAAGTAATCTGGACTACGGGTTCAGGCAATAAATTCAATCCGCCTTTTGGTAGCGTGGCTCCAAAGGCGGATTTGTCACTTTTAAATATCCGGGTATCCGTTATGCAATTAAAACGTGTTGTAGTTACTGGAATTGGAGCGATCACCCCAATTGGCAATAGTTCCAAGGATTTTTGGAATGGTTTAGTGAATGGAGTATCAGGTGCTGATATCATCACGCAGTTCGACCCAACAAAATTCAAGACCAAGTTTGCATGCGAGATCAAGAATTTTGATCCATTACAATTTATGGATAGGAAAGAAGCGAGAAAGATCGATCGGTTCACTCAAACAGGACTTGCAGTAAGTGATGAAGCAGTAAACGATGCGGGTATTGGTGGAGATAATATTAATAAAGATAGGGTAGGGATTGTTTTTGCAAGTGGGATTGGAGGCTTGATCACTTTCCAGGAAGAAGTGATGAGTTTTGCAAAAGGAGATGGAACTCCACGTTTCAATCCTTTCTTCATACCTCAGATGATACTTGACATTGCCGCGGGACATATTTCCATGCGACACGGTTTCCGCGGGCCAAATTTCGCAGTGGTGAGCGCATGTGCTTCATCTACCAATGCAATTATGGAAGCTTTTAACCTGATTCGGTTGGGCAAAGCCGATATAATCCTTGCAGGTGGTGCTGAAAGCGTGATCAGCGAAGCAGGTGTCGGTGGTTTCAACGCTATGAAAGCGCTCAGCGAAAGGAATGATGATCCTAAAACAGCCAGTCGTCCTTACGATAAAGAAAGGGATGGTTTTGTAATGGGTGAAGGTGCTGGTATCCTTGTTTTGGAAGACCTCGATCATGCAAAGAAAAGAGGAGCGAAGATCTATTGCGAAATCGGTGGCGCCGGTGCAACTGCAGACGCGCATCATATTACTGCCCCACATCCGGAAGGTTTAGGTGCAAAAAATGTAATGAATGTCGCATTGGAAGATGCCGGCATGAAACCAACAGATATCGATTATATCAATACCCATGGAACTTCAACCCCCCTTGGTGATATTGCTGAAGTGAAAGCAATTGTTGATGTTTTTGGAGACCATGCTTATAAACTCAATATCAGCTCAACCAAATCCATGACGGGGCATTGCCTCGGGGCTGCCGGCGTTCTCGAAGCCATAGCCTGTGTTATGAGCGTTGTTGATGATACGATCCCTCCAACCATCAACCATTTTACAGATGATCCCGAATTAGACCCCCGCCTCAATTTTACTTTCCATAAACCGCAGAAAAAGACGGTCAGGGCTGCTTTAAGCAATACCTTTGGCTTTGGTGGTCATAATGCATGTGTTATTGTAAAAAAGTACACTGCATAATTTTTTGTAAGCCTTATTCGTTTGAAGAGAGATCGAAATTGCCTGTACCCCTTAATTTTTTGGCTAATTGAAAATTTAGTAGCTTGACATTTGTGGGAATCCTGGACCGCTTTATTGGAAAGGAAAACAAAGCTTCCTTCAAGAAGAATCTGAAGAATGTGCTGGGTTTCAGTCCCGGCAAGATAACGCTTTATAAAACTGCGCTTACTCACCGTTCCGTTAGAGAAACTTCCGATGAAAATAATGAGCGACTCGAATATCTCGGCGATGCCATACTGAGTGGCATTGTCGCGGATTATTTATTTAAGAAATATCCCTATAAAGAAGAAGGATTTCTCACCGAGATGCGCAGCAAGATGGTGAACCGTAATAAGCTGAACGAGATCGCCATCAAAATGGGTTTGAAAAAGATCACTTACTTCAATAAGTTCGATAACTCTCTTAAGATGAGCCAGATCTTCGGCAACACCCTTGAAGCAGTTGTCGGCGCCATCTATCTTGACAAGGGTTTTGAAAAAACCCAGAAATGGGTAATGGAATACCTGATCATGCCTCATTTATTTATGGAAGATCTGGAGAATCTCGAGATCAATCATAAGAACAAACTATACGGCTGGGCTAATAAGAATGGCAAGAATCTGGAATTTGAAACTCTCGATGAACGCATGGAAGGAGGCCGCCGCCTCTTCACCATCGGGGCCGTTGTTGATGGTACCCTTATCTCCGAAGGAAAAGCCTATAATAAGAAAGACGCTTCCCAAATTGCCGCTTCTTTGGCGATGGATAAATTGGGGTTGAATAAGGTTGAGTCAGAAGAGTGAGGTTGATGAGGTTGATGGGGTTGATGAGGTTGATAAGGTTGACAGGGTTGACAAGGTTGACAAGGTTGATAGGATTGACAAGGTATACCACGGAATATACCTGCACAGTATGTACAATCGCCTTTTTTCCTATCTTAATTTCCTCTATAGCTGATTCTGTAAATTGCTCCGTTTTTGTCATCGCTGACTAGTAGTGATCCATCGGGAGCAACTTCAACATCAACCGGACGACCGATTACTTGTCGTTGATTTTGCAGCCAACCATTTGCAAAGGGTTCATACTTCACTACCTTATTTCCATCCAGTGTTGCCACCATTACGCGATAACCATCCGGAATCGTCCTGTTCCAGCTGCCATGCAATGCTATAAATATTTTATTTCTGTATTCCGCCGGAAACTGGTTACCGGTATAAAAGCGCATACCCAATGGCGCTACATGCGGTCCCATTTTTTCAGCGGGTGCAACATAATCCGAAGCTTTCTTTCCTTTACCAAATTCCGGATCGGCTACATCACCCTGGTGGAAATAAGGAAAACCGAAATGCATTCCTTTCGTTGGCGCATAATTGAGTTCGCAATAAGGAACATCATCTCCCATCATGTCTCTTCCGTTATCGGTAAACCACAATTCTTTTGTTTGAGGATGCCATGCAAATCCAACTGAATTGCGAACACCCTTTGCAAAAATTTCCAGACCAGTTCCATCAGGATTCATTCTTGTTATGGTAGAAAAGATCGAATCCTTTTCTTCACAAACATTACAGGGTGCGCCAACAGGAACATATAATTTATCATCTGGACCAAAGGCGATGAATTTCCATCCATGGTGCTCCTTTGTTGGATATTTATCATAAATAACCACGGGTGTGGGAGGTTTGTCAAGTTTGTTTTCAATGTCGTCGAACCTGATGATGCGGCTATTTTCACCTACAAATAAACTTCCATTTCTGAATGCTACTCCATTTGGCATATCCAGGCCTCTGGCGATCTCTCTTACTTTATCGGCTTTTCCATCATTGTCTGAATCCGTTACCGCATAGACCTTATCTTTTTCGCGATTGCCGACGAATAAAGTGCCTTTTGCACCCCAGCACATGCTTCTTGCCTCAGGCACTTCGGCAAAAACTGAAATAGAGAATCCAGCAGGCAGGGTCACCTTGTTCAATTTATATTTTGCAAACAATTCATCTGCACTTGCACTTGCAGTTGAGTCTTTATTAGCATTTGTTTCATCTGGTGTTTTCGTGTCTGCATTACAGGCAAACAAAAAGGCGGTTATCACCACCAACCAAAACTGAGTTGATTTTAAATTCCGTAGCATGGTTTTATTTTTTGAACAGGTAATTTTTTTTGGTTGACTGGGGACTTGTTTTTACGAATCCCGATCATTCGGGAAGTGGATAAGGGTAAGGGTAAGGGTAAGGGTAAGGGGTAAATAAAGGTAAAGAGAGTTTTATCAAAACTTGTGTGAGCAATCGATCTGGTTTGTCCCAAATCCGGAATATCAATCCCGGCCTGGGAGAATTTTCAATTTTGGAACGATCCGTTTTTTCAAGTGAGTAACTACTTCATCGAATATACTTTGGCGCAAACCATTGATTTATAACTACGTAACTATTTTTATTACGTCTATTCATCGGCATTTTGCGGCGGGTCTAACCCGGGCCAGTATTAGGGGTATGTTACTTGAACCTTATAAGTCAATAAAGAACTCGTACCAGGAAAACAGAAAGAAATGAAACAGATCTACTTTTTCCCAATAGCTATCGGGATCCTTGTCCTATTCACTTTGAAAGCAACGGCTCAAACCCGTCCTGTGAATACAGTGGTCTCCTTGTGGGGCCAATGGTCAGACAAGAATGGCTGGAGCCTGAACAGGGTTCCGAAAAACGGTGATTCAATTGTAGTACCGGCAGGCACGGGTATCGTTCTTGATAAAAACGAAAATCTTGACAACGTTTTCATTAGTGTGAGGGGAGTACTGGTGGTGAGAAAAAAACTGACCCTTGATCAACTGTCAACGATTTCAATCGGCGCAGGCGGCATTCTCATGGGATTCGGAGCTGATCGGAATAACGAAACAATTACTTTGGGTGGCGTGGTTAAATTCGATGAAAGAGCTCCTTTCCTTATCGGCGGTCCTGCGTATGCGAATCGGAATACCCTGACTTCGCCAAGCGGATTTGTATTCGCAGCCTTAAACGTAAAATATCTTGGATTCACTGCAACCTTTAAGAATACCAATGTAGAATTAAACTGGTCTACTGAACAGGAAACCAACAATAGCCACTTCAATATTGAAAGAAGTTTTGATGGAAGGAGTTGGAGCACCATTGGAGTAATAATGGGAAATGGCACAACCAACCAATTGCACAAGTATTCATATACTGACAAAAAATTTGAACAAGCAATGGTTCACTATCGCCTTCGCCAGGTTGATCTTGATGGGAAGTATGAATTCAGCGCAATAAAAACTGTACGTAACAATGAAACTAATTCAGCGGTGAATATCTATGCATCATCAAAACAACAGATCGCTGTTGATCTTAATAAAGAAGTAAAAGGCCAGCTTGTGGTGCGTGTATTGAATACGAACGGACAACTCGTAGCTCAACAAACATTTACAAACGCTTCTTACCGTGTAAACCTCAGCACTGGAAATAATGCTTCAGGACTTTACATTGTGCAAGTTACCGATGGTAGAGGATGGAGCGAATCAAAGAAAGTGGTGCTTTAACTAGCCCCGCCGGCGGTTTCTAACCCCGGCGGCGGCTTTTCGATAATAGGTGAAATTTTAATGTAAGGTTTTGAAGGTGATCTGACTTACTTGTGGAAAATTCTGTCAACAATTATTAATAAATAAGTGTCAATTCACTTCTCGACATACTTATAAATCATCTCACTCACCTTCGCCATACTCTCTATCCCCGCCTTTTCATCTTCTAATTTTTTAGAAAGAAGTACCAATACATATCGACGTCCATCAGGCAGGTAAACAATGCCACAGTCATGGTGCAATCCTGTTATCCATCCCGTTTTATGAGCAACCTTAACATCCTTAGGCAATCGGGCAGGAATGATATCATTGAATCGTTGATCCAGGAGTATCCTGATCATTTTCTCAGAAGCATCGGCATCCACGGCTTTTACATTTGCAATTTGTTCAAAGATCAGCATCAGGTCGTAGGCAGTCACGCGGTTGTTCAATCCTTTTTCATAGGCCTTACCATCTTCAACTCCTCTTAACACCTCAATATCCTTTGCTCCCATTTCACGCATCGTGGCAGTCACTTTTTTTGCGTCTACCTGTTCGATGATCAGGTTGGTGGCCAGGTTGCTGCTCACGATGATCATATCATAAACCAGGTCCGAAATTTTTCGTTTGGTTCCGACCTGCTTGTACAGTTCTTTTTCACTATCATCAGTTGAATCGAGCTGATAAGTGCTGCCGTCAACAATACTTTTGAATTCATTCTTGATGGTCACCGAATCGTTGAGCGAGAACTTTCCCTCTGATGCCTGTTTGAAGACCTCGATCATCACCGGTGTTTTCATCGTACTTGCTGCATGAAAGAATTCTTTCTCATTCAGCAGGATCTCTTCGCCGGTTTGCAGGTCCTTAAAAGCAACGGCGAAAACAGCTTTATTCTTTTCTAATTCTTTTCTGATGTCGGTTTTTAAGTTTTCTGCGGTCATAACGGTATTGCAGGAATAGATCGTAAAAAGAAGGCCAGGGTAAATCAGAGAGAATAATAACCTGGACATATCGGTTAAGGTTTTTTATCCATGCACAATTCGATTAATACACCATTCGTGCTTTTAGGATGAAGGAAACAAACCAGTTTGTTATCCGCACCTTCTTTTGGTTTCTCGCTCAAAAGAATGAAGCCTTCACTTTTCAATCTTTCCATTTCAGCGTGGATGTCTGCTACCTCGAAAGCGATATGATGCAATCCCTCGCCTTTTTTTTCTATATGTTTCGCGATCACGCCTTCGGCCGAAATGCTTTCCAGCAATTCGATCTTTGTTTCACCCTGTTTGAAAAAAGCGGTATTCACCGCCTCTGTTTCCACCTTTTCGGTCTTGTAGCAATTCGTGTTCAAAAGCTTTTCAAAAAGAGGAATAGAACCCTTTAAATCCTTAACTGCGATCCCAATATGTTCTACCCTTATCATTGGTTGATTTGCAAGGTTTTCGAATTATAAATTATAACAAATACTATTGCTTGTTCACTCTAAAAATAGAACCATTTAAGCTAATTTTGCGTTTAACTATAAAAAGATTTAAAGCGGTTATTGAGTATGGTGAAATTACCGGTCTATATGGATTATAACGCAACTACTCCCTGCGATCCGCGGGTGGCAGAGGCTATGATCCCATATTTCACCAAACATTTCGGTAACGCAGCCAGTCGCACACATTCCTTTGGCTGGCAAGCGGAGGAAGCAGTTGAATTGGCGCGGGAAAGTATCGCCGCATTGATTGGAGCCGAACCCAAAGAGATCGTCTTCACCTCAGGCGCAACCGAAGGTGATAACCTGGCTATAAAAGGTGTCTTTGAATCATATGCTTCAAAAGGTAATCATATCATCACTTGTGTTACCGAGCACAAGGCAGTTTTGGATACCTGCAAGCATATTGAAAAGAATGGTGCTGAAATAACCTGGCTTAAGGTAAGTTCTGAAGGATTGATCGATTTAACCGAATTGGAATCTGCTATAAGGCCAACAACAATATTGATCGCGATCATGTTTGCCAATAACGAGATTGGAACTATTCAACCAATCCGCGAGATCGGCGCAATCGCTAAAAAGCATAATATTTTATTCTTTTCAGATGCCACACAAGCAGTTGGAAAGATTCCCGTCAATGTGATTGAAGATGGAATTGATATAATGGCACTATCCTCTCATAAAATGTATGGACCGAAAGGGGTTGGTGCATTATATGTACGTCGCAAGAATCCACGCGTAAAGCTGGCTGCACAAATCGATGGTGGCGGCCATGAACGTGGAATTCGGAGCGGAACTTTGAATGTTCCGGGAATTGTAGGTTTTGGAAAGGCCGCCGAAATTGCCGCGAATGAAATGAAAAACGATTCAATTCGTTTATCAATACTTAGAGATCGATTGGAAAAGGCCTTGTTGAATATTGATGAGATAAAAGTGAATGGCAGTGTGGCAAATCGGATCCCTAACGTGACCAATATGTCTTTCAAATATGTTGAAGGAGGAGCGTTGATGACCGGTTTGAATAAGACTATAGCACTATCAACCGGCTCTGCCTGCAGTTCTGCATCGATGGAGCCAAGCTATGTGTTGAAAGCGCTTGGATTGGAAGATGATCTTGCGCTGAGTTCTCTTCGATTTAGTTTGGGAAAATATAGTACGGAAGAGGAGGTTGATTATGTTGTCGAAAGAGTTAAGGAAGTTGTAGGAGAGTTGAGGGCATTGAGGTTGACGAGTTAACTAGGTTGATAGGGTTGACAAGGTTGACAGGGTTCACAGGGATAGCAAATGGCGTTAATTAAATATAAAGATATGAGTACAGCAATTGAAAATGGAGTTTATGTAAGTGATAAGGCAAAGGAAAAGGTCCTGAAGCTGATGGAAGAAGGAAATCAGTCCACGCATGCAGGATATTTCCTGCGTGTGAGTGTTGTAGGTGGAGGTTGTTCCGGCCTTAGTTATAAAATGGATTTTGACAATGTTTCTAAACCGGGTGACCAGGTTTTTGAAAGTAATGGAATTAAAGTCGTAACTGATTTGAAAAGCTTTCTATATCTCGTCAACACAACATTGGATTTCTCTGAAGGCTTGAATGGAAAAGGATTCTATTTCAGTAATCCCAATGCGAGCAGGACTTGCGCTTGTGGGGAAAGCTTTTCGGTTTAAAGAAATTTGGGTCCCTGTGAGGGACTTAATAATCAATAATCAGTAATCAATAATTCTAGCATCATCAGCAATTCGGAAATAATCACGCCGTCACAATTATTGATTATTAATTATTGATTATTGACCCCCAATTTGCGTGGGTTTAGTGGCCGGGGGAGAAAAAAAATCCCGCCAAGAGGCGGGACACTGTCGCAGTTGGTTTTGGTTATCTATTTATTTATAAAAAGCCCAAACAATAATTTTTTTCAAGGAAGGCTAAAATTCAGGCTAACGAATATAGGGAAATTCAATATCCAAAAGTCAGCCTCCCCAGCATTTAATTTATAATACCCATAATCCTTATTTTCGCCCCCATGTGGTCTGTATGCAAAAAAGAATTCCGCCAGTTTTTTAGTAGCCTGACGGGATACATTGCGATTGTTGTTTTCCTCTTACTCAACGGGTTGTTCTTCTTCGTTTTTCCAGATACCAATTTGCTTGATTACGGTTATGCTTCTTTGGAGAAATTCTTTGAATTGGCACCCTGGATCCTGCTATTGCTTATCCCGGCAATTACAATGCGGAGTTTTTCGGATGAATTCAGGGGAGGAACCTTCGAGATACTTCAGACCCGGCCTTTGCGCAGGTCCCAGATTGTTATGGGAAAATATTTGGGAGCCCTGTTCGTAGTGCTTATCGCCGTGTTGCCCACGATCATCTATGCGTTTACCCTTCAATACCTGGCTGCGGAGGGGGGTATTGATATGGGAGCAACGATCGGCTCCTATCTTGGTTTGCTATTCTTGTCTGCCGTATTTGTCGCAATTGGTATTTTCTGCAGCAGCCATACCAACAATGCTGTCGTTGCCTTTATCCTTGGAGCATTTGTTTGCTTTATCATCTATAGCGGTTTCAATGCGATAAGCAGGATCCCGGCATTGCAATCGGGAGCTGACTATTATGTTGAAATGCTCGGTATAGATTTTCATTACCGCAGTATCAGTCGTGGTGTTGTAGATAGCAGGGATATTATTTATTTCCTTAGCCTCATTGCATTTTTCCTGGTATTCTCAAACCGCAACCTGTTAAAACGCTAACCCTAAAATGAATAAGTTCATCGCTTCAAAATACTGGTGGATCTATCTTTTGATACTACTTGCCGGTATCAATTATCTTTCTTCACTTGTTCATTTTCGACTCGATCTGACCCAGGAAAAGAGATATACTTTATCGGCTCCAACAAAAAGAATATTACAAGAACTGGATGACCAGGTGTCAATTACAGTTTTTCTGGATGGTGAAATGCCTGCGGGATTCAAAAAGCTTCGGCAGACTACCGCAGAAATGCTCCAGGAATTCAGGGAGATCGCAAAAGCCAATATTCAATTCAGATTTGTGAGACCGGGGGACAATTCCGATTCAAGTTCTCTTTCGATGGATTCATTGTTGCGCTTAGGGTTGAAACCTACCAATGTGCGTGTACAGGCAAAGGAGGGCGAAGGAGAGGAGCAACGTTATCTTTTTCCTGGTGCTTTGGTTTCATACCAGGATAGGGTTGTTCCAGTCGACTTTCTCGAAGGCTCCAATAATGCAGGCGATATTACATCAGCATTAAACTCTTTGAATTCTGCCGAGGCCTTGCTGGAATATAAATTGATAAATGGCATTCAAAAGATAAGCACCGATTCTGTACCTGTTGTTGGATACTTATTAGGTAATGGAGAGACATTCAGCCCAAATGTGAATGACCTTGTTGAGAATACACTTCGCGCAAACTATGGTTTCAGTTTTATTCCGATCGATAGCGTTCCGCTAATACCTCCGGTGTTTAATGCATTGGTGATCGTTAAGCCCACAATACCCTTTACAGAAAGACAGAAACTAAAATTGGATCAGTACGTGATGCATGGTGGAAAGATCATTTGGCTTATTGACAGATTATACGCGGAACTGGATAGCCTCATGAGAAGTAAATCTGATTTCATAGCATTTGATCGAGGACTTAACCTTGATGACTTACTGTTCAAGTATGGGGTAAGAATCAATCCTGATCTTGTACAGGATCTTCAGTCCGACAAATTACCAATGGTTGTTGGAAATGTAGGTAATCAGCCCCAAATGGAATTGGTACCATTCCCGTATTTTCCTTTACTTACCCCGAATCCGGGTAATACCGTCACTAGTAATCTCGGCCAGGTACTTTCCATCTTCCCAAATTCTATCGATACCGTTGAAGCGCCTGGAATAAAGAAAACAATATTGCTTACTACATCTGCAACGGGGAAAAGATTGAGCACACCGGCTATTGTTTCATTAAATTCTGTGAGAACAGAAGAGGATCTGAAAACTTTTAATGCCGCTCATGTTCCAGTTGCGGTTTTGCTGGAAGGAAAATTTAATTCGCTGTTCAGCAACCGGCTCGCCGCTGGCACAAGGGATTCACTAAATAATTTTTACCAACAACCTTTTTTGTCTGAATCCGCTCTTGATAATAAAATGCTGGTAGTTTCCGATGCAGATATCGTAAGCAATGTGGTAACCCAAAACGAAGGTCCATTGTACATGGGATATAATCAATTCAGCCGACAACAATTTGCCAATAAGGATTTTATTCTGAATGCACTTGAATATATGGTCAATCCTTCCGGTATATTGGAAACCCGGTCGAAGGATTTTACGCTGCGCCTATTGGATTATAAAAAAGTTGAAGAAGAAAAATTTAAATGGCAATTGATCAACATTGGCTTACCCATCTTGCTAATTCTGCTATTTGGTCTTATTTACCAGGCATTGCGTAAAAGAAAATATCGGGGTAGTAGGGTTGAAAACCTTGCATAGAGGCCCAGAATTTGTGAGAACCTTACGAAAGGTTTTCAACCCTGACTAAATTACCTTTGCACCACTCATGACACAGGAACAGTTAACGATTGTAATTTTCGGCGGTTTATTGATTTTGGCTTTAGTTTTTGACCTGGGCTTGCTGAGCAAGAAGACTTCTCACATCACCATCAAAAAGGCCCTGATTCAAACCGGATTCTGGGTTTCCCTTGCGCTTGGTTTTTTTGTATTCATGTGGGTCCAGCGGGGTGACCGGCTGGCACTGGAATACCTTAGTGCCTACCTGATGGAATGGAGCCTGAGCATCGACAATATTTTCGTGTTCATTCTCATCTTTAATTTTTTCGGAGTTAAGGAAAAATTTTACGCAAGGGTGCTTCTTGTCGGTATCCTGATGGCTATTGTATTCCGGATTGCATTTATCGCGATTGGTATTGAACTGATCGAACGTT
Source organism: uncultured Chitinophagaceae bacterium (assembly GCA_963728145.1). GTDB lineage: Bacteria > Bacteroidota > Bacteroidia > Chitinophagales > Chitinophagaceae > CAVSJA01. The sequence continues at coordinate 462,210 of CAVSJA010000006.1, forward strand.
TCCATTGGTTGCTCTATGTTTTTGGAGGGATACTTGTTATAACTGGTCTTAGGATGTTCCGCGCCGGTGCTGAAGAAGAAGTAAACCTGGAAGAGAATAAAGTTTATCAATTCCTGAAGAAGATTTTTCGTTTAAGTCATTCCGATGGTGACGGGAAACTAACTATAAGGGTTGATGGAAAACGCTACTACACCAGCATATTCGCCGTAATCGTGATGCTCGCGACGACAGATATCATATTTGCCCTCGATTCCATCCCCGCAGTATTTGCGATCTCTACAGATAAGTTAGTAATTTATACTTCCAATATTTTTGCTGTATTGGGTTTACGTTCGCTTTTTTTCTTATTGAGAGGAGCGGTCAGCAAATTTTCTCACCTGCAACAGGGAATTGCGCTCGTGCTTGTTTTCATTGGTTGTAAAATGCTGGTTGAGATTTTTGGAATTCACATAGAAGTTTATATTTCACTTCTCGTGATTCTGACCAGTATCGTCGGATCAATTGTTTATTCGCTTACCTATAATGCAAGGGAAAAACGAAGAGCATCCGACCAGATCAAAGACGACCAGCCTTGAGTTATTCAATCGAAAATATCGCCACAATAGTCAACGGAAAATTGGAGCCGGGAGATCAGCGCTCGTTAGTTGAACAATTATTAATCGATAGCCGAAAACTAAGTTTTCCTCCAACTTCCCTTTTCTTCGCATTGGAAGGACCACGTCGCAATGGACATTTATTTATAGAAGACCTGTATAGAAAAGGTGTAAGAAATTTTGTAGTTCACCAGGAAACTGATCCCAAATCAATTCCTGGCTCGAACATTATAACAGTCAGCGATACGCTTATGGCACTACAGGCATTAGCTGCACATCATAGAAAACAATTTTCAATTCCGGTAATTGGTATCACAGGCAGCAATGGGAAAACCATTGTAAAGGAATGGCTCAATCAATTACTACATCATAAGTACAATATCGTAAGGAGCCCGAAAAGCTATAACTCGCAGATAGGAGTGCCATTAAGTGTTTGGCAGATCAACGAAAAACACAATTTGGGAGTTTTTGAAGCCGGGATATCCAGGCCTGGCGAAATGGAAAAACTGGAGACCATTATTCAACCTGAGATAGGCATTCTAACCAATATCGGTGAAGCGCATAGCGAAGGATTTGAATCTCCATTAGAAAAAGCGATTGAAAAGATCAAACTTTTCAGGAATGCCAAAAAAATCATCTACTCGCTGGATAATTCTTACACGGCTCAATTGAATATAGAAGGAGAACATCGTTCTTTTTTTAGAAAGGATGTTGAGCTATATGCATGGAGCAGATTGTTTCCCGCCTGGTTAAAAATATCTGATGTTGAAAAGAAAGATAATGAAACCCTGATCTATGCAGCCAACCAGGGTAAGGAGTTTAAACTGGCAATTCCATTTACAGATGATGCGTCAATTGAAAATGGAATAACCTGCTGGTGCACCTTGCTTGTATTGGGTTATGATCAAAGCTGGATCCAGGAACAGGTGAAGGAATTGCGTCCATTGAACATGCGGCTTGAATTGAAGAAAGGGATCAATCATTGTTCATTGATCAATGATAGTTACAGTGCAGATATTGGTTCACTGGGGATCGCACTCAATTTCCTTGAACAACAAGCTGGAGCTACAAAGAAAACGGTAATTCTATCCGACTTCCAGCAATCGGGGATCGAAAAAAAGGAATTGTACAAAACCATTTTCCAGGGATTGATCCAGCACAAGGTTTCAAGAGCAATAGCGATTGGTTCACAGATATCAGAAGAATTCTTATCGTTAATTCGGGATCCTGAAAACAAACTCCATGTTGAATTGTATTCATCGACCATTGATTTCATAAATAATTTCCGCCCTTCTCATTTTAAAGAGGAAACGATACTGGTAAAAGGTGCAAGGGTTTTTGAGTTTGAACGGATCGTACAGTTGATGGAACAAAAGGTTCATCAAACCTTGCTAGAGATCGACCTGAATGCGCTGGTTCATAACCTTGGCGTTTTTCAACAATTGTTAAGACCAAGCACAAAGATCATGGCGATGGTGAAAGCCTTTTCTTATGGAAGCGGTAGCTATGAGATCGCGAATGTATTGCAATATCATAAGGTTGATTACCTCGCCGTAGCCTATGCGGATGAAGGAATAGAATTGCGAAAGGCAGGAATCTCCTTACCGATCATGGTGATGAATCCAGAAGAATCAGGATTTGAAGGTTTGCTTCAATATAATCTCGAACCGGAACTTTTCTCGGCAGAAATTATGAATGCATTCGCAACATTTCTTGAGCAGGAAGGCATTCAACAATTTCCCGTGCATATCGAATTTGAGACAGGAATGAATCGCCTTGGTTTTTCCAAAAATGATCTGCCTGCATTAATCGATCGATTGAAAGGAAACTTATTTAAGGTGCAATCCGTATTTACTCATTTAGTAGCGAGTGAAGATCCGAAGCATGATCAATTTACGCAGAAGCAGGCGGCGCTCTTCATTGAATTGAGCGATGAGATTAAGAAAACAGTTCCCTATCCATTCTTGAAGCATATCGCAAATACCGCTGCCATCAAAAGACATCCATCGCTTCAAATGGATATGGTAAGATTGGGAATTGGTTTGTACGGCATTGATAGCAGTGGCGAAAACCCGTCTTCGCTGAAAGAAGTTTCGACGCTACGCTCAACAGTAGCGCAGGTAAAAGAAGTGAAACCCGGTGAATCGGTAAGTTATAATAGAGTAGCGATGATGAAAAGGGATTCGATCGTGGCAACCATCCGGATTGGTTATGCAGACGGCTATCCTCGCAGTCTCGGTAACGGTTCAGGCAAGATGCTGATAAAGGGCAAACTTGCTCCTATATTGGGAACTGTTTGTATGGATATGACCATGATTGACATCACCGATATACCCGGTATAGCAGAAGGCGATGACGTGATACTATTTGGAAAAGAACTGTCGGTAAACGAAGTAGCAGACTGGGCCGGTACGATTCCTTATGAAATTCTGACGGGTATTTCTCAACGAGTCAAACGAATTTATTTTGAGGAGTAGTCGTGCACTTTAACAAATCTTTTAGTTTGCACTCAGGAGTTCAGTCCGGGGTGTAACTCATGCCAGAAAAATTATTGATTATTTATTATTAATTATTGATTATTGGATGATTGACTCCTGACTCCTGACTCCCGACTAAACACTATCTTTGGCCCTCAAAAATTTGAACGTGAAGAGCAGAACCATTATCCTGATTATTGCCGCGATCATTGTTGCTGATCAAGCCCTAAAATTCTGGGTTAAGACCAGCATGTTGTATGGAGAACAAATCACCCTGATCCCAAACTGGTTTCGGTTATTCTTCATTGAGAATGAAGGCATGGCCTGGGGTTGGAAGTTCGGCGGTGAATGGGGTAAGATGACACTCACAATCTTCAGACTTCTCGCGGTGATATTTGGTGTATTCTATATCCGAAATATCGTTAGGAAAAAGTATCATAGGGGTTTTATTATTTGTGTGGGTTTAATATTCGCTGGAGCATTGGGCAACCTGATAGATAGCATGTTCTATGGCCTTATCTTCTCCGCCAGTGATCATGGGTTGCCACTGGCAAAAGCTTTTCCTGATGGCGGCGGCTACGCTGGATTCCTCCATGGAAGGGTAGTTGATATGCTGTATGTCCCAATCATTGAGAACAAAACCCTTCCTGAATGGGTTCCATTCTGGGGAGGTGAAAATTTTACGTTTTTTTCCCCAATCTTCAATATTGCTGATGCATCAATTTCTATTGGCGTAATTGTCATATTATTGTTCCAGAAAAGATTTTTCAGGAAAAAACCCCAGGAGCAACACCCAACCGTAGAAACCAGCACCACCGTAAACGATACAGTTCAAGTCCTGTGAATGCATGGCCTCGCTCCCCGAAGTATTTAACGAAGGAGAGCCCTATTCTTTACGCTTAAATTGCCGCTATGAGGATTCTGAAAGCTTTGGGTTTTTTAGTGTTTCCCCTACTTTTCATTTTATCATGTAATAAAGAGAAAAGCCTTGAGGTTGGTGGCGCGCTCGGAGACGCTGCCTGGGAGTTTAAAGAATCGGGTGTTGACTTCAAAGGAAAAATGGACTCCGCTTTTATTATTCCAGGCGGTTTCGATCATTTGTTTTTGGAGGGAACCTCAAATGACGGATCCGGTACATTCCTTCTCCAGATTTCAGCTCCAAGTATTACTACGGGAACTTATACCGGTTCAGGTCTTTTGTTTCAATATATCGTTGGGGGAAATGTCTATTACGAGAGCGATCCCGCAAATGCTGGTCAATTCACGGTCGTTATTACGCAAATGGACAGCGTTTCAGTGAGCGGAACTTTTTCGGGTGAAGTTATCGATGCATTAGGCACGAAAAAGACGATTACCAACGGACGATTCACCGGCAAATTTCCCAATAATAATCCCCCACCGCCGCCGGGCGATGGACAGTTAATGTTCTGGGCGGATCAACTTTGCCCGGGAGGTGGAAATATATTAATAAAACTCCAGGGGCAACAAGCAAGCATAACCGCCGCTTCTGCGACCGAACCAACATGCGGAACCGCAACAGGTAATGCCTTGTTTACATTGCCTGCAGGCAATCATGCTTTCAAAGCTTTTTGCGGGACCGATTCAACAGAAGGCGTAATAACAGTAGTGGTGGGTGGCTGTACTTCAGTAAAAATTACATTCTCAGGCCCACCGACAGGAAACCAATGCCGGATCAGGGATATTGCCTACTACGATAGGATTAGCGGAACTGCAGAAGGCGCAATTACCAGTTTCTTCAACGCCAGCAACCAGGTTAATCGGGTACAACTGTACGATAGTGTTGCCGGAACAGTAGAGAATAATTTCAATATTAGTTATCCGCCTGCAAGGGTTCAGGTAGATCCAAATCAGTATTTCACACTGGATCCAAGCCAGCGGGTTAAAGAATGGCATGGTAAGATTGATCCTACAGATAATGCATCCCAGTCTGTGGTCATCACTTATCAATACGATGCCCTTGGATATATGACGAAAGCGCTTATTGCCGTAGCTGCTGCGCCGACTGTGACAGTGCTTGAGGTAACTTATACCTGGACTTCAGGCAATCTGACCAAAGTAATCATAAGTGAAGTGGCAACAGGCGGGCGTACTGAGATCGAATATCAATATGACCTTTCCAAACAGGCAAGGAATTTCCTGGCCTTCCTCCCTAATTCTGAAATCATCATATTCCAGTCGGCTATCAATTATGGAAAGAACTCAACTAACGTTCCAATTAAATCCATCATTAAGGATTACGATAACAATAACACGCTATTGAATACTGATACTTCTGATTTCATCAATTACGTAATTGATGCGAATGGATACATAAAGAGTTTTGAAATTACTGGAGATGATTCTGTTTATGGTACAGATACAAAATATGTGATCTCCTATAAATGCGCTTAAATGAAAACCCCGTCCGGCTTAGCCCGGACGGGGTCTCATTTGATGACAGGATAGAATTAACTTCCATTCAGACAGGTCCAAATCCTAAAAATTCATTTTTACTACGCGTTTGTTAAGGATCTTATCCTCAAATTGTATTCTTAGTGTGTATGCGCCGGTGCTCAGCATATTCAATCCCTCTACAGATAGGCTATTCAATCCTTCTGCAACAGATTGTTTTGTACTTCTTACAATTCTTCCATAAGAATCGATCAACATCACTTGCATTGTACCGCTATTCGGGCTCACTACATCAAATGAAAGGAATGAAGTGAAAGGATTGATCACAGATTTTATGCTGAATTCACCTGGTTTGACACCCAGAAGCACGACCTTACTCAGCAACTGTCCCGTTCCTTCCAACATGCGGATCCGGTAATAGGTAGCAGGACCGGCAGGATTGTTGTCAAGGAAATTATAAGCCTTACCCTGACCCTCGGGTGCACTACCGTTGATGGTGCCAATTGTCGTATAGCTAAAGTTATCATCGCTGCGCTGTACTTCGTATTGTACTCCTGATTGCTCATTATCGGTAATCCAAATCAACTCTCCATGATTATTGCTGAGCTTACCATTAAATGCAATCAGTTTTGTCTTTAATACCTCCGAACAGTTATTTACCCAAACAACAATTGTATTGGATGCAGTAAACGAACAATTCGGATTAAGCAGGTTTGCTGCAGTTGAAGCTACCCTGATACGGAACATATTGTTGTGAACACTACTATCCGCAAGGAATGATGGATAATTTGCAGTGTACTGCCAGTTGCCTGCTATAAAAGATGGGGTGCCGATACCAGAAACGCCGGTTGGGGTCCAGGTAGCTCCTCCGTTGTTGCTTCTTTCCCATGTCCAATAGACATAGTTGGGAGTGAAACATCGCACAATCGTATTCATATCAACCTGGTTACCGTAACACACGTTCACCCCGCCACTCGGCGTCAGGTTGAGGTTTGGTGTACAGGTTGCAAGAGAAATATCATCAATTGCCCAGTCGTTACCACCACCTCCGGGGGCATTGTTACGAATGGTCATTGTCAATGAAGTTTGAGTTGGACCGGTAACATATGTAAATCCTTTCTTGATCCATTGGCCGGTATATCTCATATTTCCGCTGGTATAATAGTCTACCCCATCTACCTTAATAGTAAGGTTTGGATAAACGCCGGAAGAGTCACCCGGAGCTGTTGGAATATAGAATATAGGACCACTTGTATTACTGGCACCTTTACCATTAGAATCACATCCGCACTTTGAACAGATATTTCTGAACCATGCAGATAATTCATAGTATGTATTGGGACAAAGTCCGCTAATAGTATGAGAGAAGGCTGAGTCGATTCGATAACTTGCATTCACCACGAGCATGTAACCTCCATTTGGATTTGCTACAGTATCCGCCGCTGGATTACCGAGTATCGGCGATACCGCACCCGTATGGTCACCGATAATATCCCATACCTGGAACACACGGTGAGTAGGTGATGATGGATCTGGCTTCGCCCATGCATTTGAAGTTGAATAATTCTGTGTACTTGTATTGTTGGCTATACCATAATAATAGTCTTGGGGAGAACCAGTGGTAAAGGGTGCGTATATATATGTTGCTGGCACACTACCGGATGTTCCTCTGTTCCTTGGCCTTCCCGAGCCAAATGTTCCATTAGTTTCTGTACCTAATGCGTTTACACCAACAGTATTTGTACAAATACCAAAGTTGGTAAACACCCGCACATTATTTTGTGGAAAGCTTACTCTTAATGGTGTTGCCGCAGGTATCGGTTTATAGGTGATCGCCCCACCTCCTGTGTTGATCAGCGTTCCAAGTGCACTGGTAACTCTTACGCGGTAAGAAGCAACAAGGATCACGGATCCGCCGAAATAAGAGGGCTTATGGTTGTTAGCGATACGTCCTCTGCGAAAAGCAGTTGCAGGTGCGGCAGTTGGGTTAAATCCAAGGTGAATCCGGATATTACCAAGGGTCATTTGCCCACAGTCATCTCCAGCGGCATCGGTAAAAGCTTTATACACTTTTCCTTCATTGGTTAAAACTGCGAGTGATCCGGGAATATATGCCATCCCGGTTTTTAGTGTGTCATAGTATGCACAACTGTCAACGTATGACGGACAGGTTCCTGCACAACGCACTACTAAAGTGGAGCGGAATTCGAGGGTGTCGCCTGGTTCTACAGTACCTCCATTCAAACCTTTGGTAACGTTGATATAACTCTTACCATAGTCCACAGTCATCGTCTGTGCACCGGAGATAGTCCAGGTTAGAAGAAAGAGCATCGTCAGACCAATACTCCTCCTTAATATAAGGTTGTTGGGTAAAGATCTTTTCATAGTACGGATTTAGATTAAGGTTCAAAGAGTTCTAAAACACAACCTTGTAAACCTAATAAAGAAATTGTGCAAAGTCAATCGTAGAATCCCTGTAATAAATATGAGGGTAATCTCCTATTTGACTTATGACAAGAAATTTGTAGTTTTTCCTTTCTTTCGTGGGTGTTAGACCGTGTGCCCAAACCTTAAATCCAGACTATGAAAAACAGATCTTCTAACCTGTTTTTAGCCATGCTTTTATGCATTCTTGCTCAGGCTATTAACGCGCAGGTGGTGACCTGGAATAATCAGGTCTTCCGGATAGACACTTTAACTGATCATCTCGGCTTTCCCTGGGAAGTGACCTATGGTCCCGACGACTCGCTTTGGGTGACCGAAGCCAGGGGTTATAAGATTACAAAAGTGCACCCAAACACCGGGGGTAAACGAACCATACTTTCCCTTGTTGGGAATAAGAATTTTAACCGACCTGACATGACCGGAGGCCAATGGCCACAAGGGGGATTGATGGGAATGGCCCTTCATCCAAAATTATTAACGGGAGAGCCATATGTCTATATCGCTTACGTGTATCAATTCGATAACTGTATTTCTGGAAATAATGGATGCTTTTTCTGGACAAGAATTGTTCGATACACCTATAACCTTGTCAACAAATCTCTTGGTTCAGCAGTGACCATTATTAGCGGTTTGCCCGGTAGTAATGACCACAACTCGGGACGGTTGACAATTGGTCCTGATCCTACCAATCCCACTGATACTACACAATTCAAGTTGTATTATTCAATTGGTGATATGGGCGCTGGGCAGTTCAATAACCTGAATCGAACAAATAATGCTCAGGACATTAATATTTATGAAGGAAAAATATTAAGGCTTAATCTGGAACCCGATGCGAGCCAGTCGGGTGGCGATGAATGGATACCTGATAATAATCCATTTCCGCCATCAGGCCCGGTAACCAGTAAAACAGCAGTATACTCTTTTGGTCACCGGAACGCTCAGGGACTTGTATGGGGTAATTATAGCGGAACATATAGATTGTATAGTTCTGAACATGGTGACAAGACCGATGATGAAGTAAATATCATCAATGCCGGAACTAATTACGGCTGGCCTCGTGTGGCCGGAATGTGCGATGATAACTATAATACCTTCGACGGAAATTCGAATAACAATTCACTCGCCAACCAAACTGTTCCGAACGAAATTGTAAACTTCTGTAACGGCAACCCGAACCAGCAGCCAATGTTCTCCTTGTTCAATGCTGCAGCGGCAAACGTTCCGTCAAGTGGAGCAAATATCTTCACCTGGCCAACCGTAGCGCCATCGAGTATTGATTACTATAGAACCTATCCCAACACCATTCCAGGATGGTCAAATTCAATATTGGTTACCTCATTAAAATATGGTTTGTTCAGGTTGAAATTGAGGAACCCTGGTGATAGGGTCGATAGTTTGAGTACGTCTTCTATTACAGATACCATTCCTTATTTCCATGGAAACCGGATTCGCGACGTGGCGATCAATCCGCATGGAGATACCATGTATTTCGCGATTGATAGTTCGGGATCCACATCGGGCCCGACAGGAGGATTTAGCGGTGGAAGTAATCCAACCGCAAATGCCGGAAGAATATTACGTGTGGTTTATCTCAGTACGCTTGCATTACGTGAATACATTCCTCCAAGACCTGTGAATAACAGAACACATGTGAAAGTATTTCCTAATCCAACAAGTCATACACTCTACGTTCAGAGTAAAAGAGGAATGCACAAACCATTACGCGCAGAGCTGTGGGATATCACCGGAAAACTGGTTATGCTGGAACAATCAACCAAGGACAATTTCGCCCTCGGCCTGGATATGCTAACCAGGGGAGTCTATATTTTCAAATTGTATAATGGATATGGTGTGTTGATGACGACGGAGAAGATTGTGGTGCAGTAAAAACCACGATGGTTTGATGGCTTGATGGTTAGATGGTTGGATTCATAAATAGTAAACCCAACAATCTAACCGTCAAACAATCAAACCATCCAAGATTAGTTATCAAATATCTCCCACCATCTTCTCCGGTTTCACCCACTGATCAAATTCTTTAGCGGTGAGATGACCCAGTTTTACTGCGGCTTCTTTAAGCGTTGTACCTTTTTTGTGCGCGGTTTGTGCAATCTCTGCAGCTTTATAGTAACCAATCTTACCATTCAAGGCCGTAACCAGCATCAATGAGTTATTGACGTGGTTGCGAATATTCTCCAGGATCGGCTCAATTCCCATTGCACATTTATCATTGAAGGAAACCGTGCCCTCGGCGATCAGTCTCGCGCTGTGCAGAAAATTATAAATGATCATCGGCTTGAATACATTCAATTCAAAATGACCTGTAGCGGCTCCAAAATTAATTGCGACATCATTTCCCATTACTTGTGCGCAGACCATTGACAGCGCTTCGCATTGAGTTGGATTTACTTTTCCTGGCATGATGGAAGAGCCTGGCTCATTGTCAGGAATGCTGATCTCGCCTATGCCTGCCCGTGGGCCTGAAGAAAGAAGCCTGATATCATTTGCAATCTTCATTAAGCTGATTGCAACGGTTTTCAAAGCGCCATGTGATTCAGCCATCGCATCATGTGCTGCCAGCGCTTCAAATTTGTTCTCTGCAGTTACAAAGGGAAGGCCTGTAAGCTTAGCAATTTGCCTGGCAACTTTCTCTGAATAACCGGGTGGAGTATTGATTCCTGTTCCAACTGCTGTTCCCCCAAGAGCCAATTCACTCAGATGCGGCAATGTATGTTTAATTGCCCTGATGCCATGATCGAGTTGGGATACATAACCGCTGAACTCCTGTCCTAAGGTTAATGGCGTAGCATCCATCAAATGCGTGCGGCCGATCTTCACGATCTTTTTAAACTTTTTACTTTTCCGCTCGAGAGTCTTTTGCAACTTCTCCAATGCAGGAATGGTTTTCTTCACCAGCATGGTATAAGCAGCAATATGCATTGCAGTAGGAAAAGTATCATTGGAGGATTGCGATTTATTTACATCGTCATTAGGATGAAGAAACTTATCCTTGTCAGCGAGCTTACCACCATTCAACACATGTCCGCGGTATGCGATAACCTCATTAACATTCATATTGGATTGGGTGCCGCTTCCGGTTTGCCAAACTACCAACGGAAAATATTCATCCAGTTTTCCTTTGAGAATCTCATCACAAACTCTTCCGATAAGATCTGCTTTGGGTTTTGGAAGAACTTTCGCCTGTGCATTAGTTATTGCAGCGGCTTTCTTGAGGTGAGCGAAGGCGCGGATCACATCCTTTGGCATCCTGTCAGTATCCTGAGCGATCTTAAAATTCTCGATACTTCGCTGGGTCTGCGCTCCATAGTAAGCATTCGCAGGAACTTTCACTTCACCCATGGTATCTTTTTCAATTCGGTAATCCATGATTGATTTTTAATGCCGCAAAGATAATAAGCCATGAGCCTTGAGCCGCGAGCCTTGAGCTTTTTTAATTGCAGGAGTCTTTATTTTGAATTCGAGTCGAGCTCGCAGCTCGTGGCTCACAGCTCACGGCTTTCGGCTTAATGCACAATCAGCTCGCTCGTCAACACCACATTCTCAAACGGTACTGTGTCTTCTGCGGATTTATTGTCGATAAGTTTGATCAATAACTCCACTGCTCTTTGTCCCTGTTCATAAGGAAATTGCTCGACAGAAGCCATTGGTGGAGTTTCGAGATAATGGGTTACAGGAAGATTGGCATAGCTGACAAAAGAGATATCCTTGTTTATTTTGATCTTTTTTTTTCTCGCGAATTGCATGGCATCCAAAGCGACATAGTCATTAAAAGCGATAATGGCGGTGGGTGGTTGCTTGAGAGATAATAATTTCTCCATCGCTTCCTGGGTGCTTTCGGGCGAAAGATCTGTGTTTATGATGAGTGATTCATCAATTTTCAACTTGTTCTTTTTATGTCCGTCGTAATATCCATCGAGCCGTTCATTTTTAATATTCAGCGTTGCAGGTCCCGCCATATAACCGATTCGCTTGTGACCTTTTTTTGCAAGAAAATTGATGGCTTCAATTGAACTATGATAGAGACTGCACCAGACGGAATGAATATTGGGCACATCCGGCACGCGGTCGAAAAAAACCAGGGGGATATTGTATTGTTCCAGTTGTTCAAAATGTTCAATTGAGGTCGTATTCTTTGAAATAGAAGCGATCAATCCATCCACCCTGTGTTTCTTCATGGTGTCAACTATCTTTTTTTCCCTTTCAATATCCTCATAAGATTGACCAATCAACGCGATATAATTACAACGGAATGCTGCGTCTTCAATTCCACTGATCGCCAGTGAAAAATATTCTTCCCGAAGATTGGGCAGCAAAACACCAAGCGTAAAAGTTTTTCTTTGCTTGAAAAAGATAGCCGTTTGATTGGGTTCATAATTCATTTCCTCGGCCAGCTTCTTCACTTCAAGCTTTGTTCTCAATCCGATGCTCGGATGATCATGCAGCGCACGCGAAACGGTTGAGATTGAAATGTTCAGACGGCGCGCGATCTCTTTAATCGTTGGAAGCTTTTTCTCCATAAGGATGCCTAAGGTAGAGAAGATTTATCATTTGGATCAGTGTTTCGGAGAAAGCTTGCCAAACATGAATTAGTTCTACCGGATGTCCACTCGTTTTTCAGTAGTTTCGCCGGTTTACACATACACTTATGCGGTCACTATTAATTCTCCCTTTATTTCTGCTTTTGATTTCCTGTATGGAAACGCAGGAACCAGGTGCACCATCTGTCAGCAATTGGCAGCAAGAATTGGATGAGCAAATCGAATTAAATGGTCATCGAAATTGGATACTCGTGGTGGACAAAGCCTTTCCCCAACAACCGGGAATGCATATCATCAATACCGGGCAAAAACTATTGCCAGTGTTGGAAATTGTAATGAAGAGACTCGATTCCGCGTCGCATGTAAAACCGGTAATATTCAATGATGCAGAACTTCAATACATCACTGATTCATTGGCGCCAGGAGTAAGTGCATACAAACAGGAATTGCATAAGCTGATGGCAGGAAAAGAGCTTAAACCTCTTTTGCATGATAGCGTATTCGTACAAATGGATAAGGCTTCAAAATTATTTTCCATAACTGTTTTAAAAACCGAAGAAACCATACCCTATTCATCCGTATTTCTTCAACTGGATTGTCGTTACTGGGGTCCTGAGAAAGAAAAAGCTCTCAGGGAGAAAATGAAAACATCAAATTGATACTAAATGAAAAAAATTCTATTGTCTGTTTTGCTTGTCGTTTCCGTACAAACCTTTTCTCAAACCTATCAACCCAACTGGGAATCACTTGATGCAAGACCCGTTCCTCAATGGTTTCGGGATGCCAAGTTTGGCATTTTCATCCATTGGGGTGTTTATGCAGTTCCGGGTTGGTGTACAAAAGGCAACTATGCGGAATGGTATCAGTATGGACTCCAGACAACCGATACTGCGCGGCAGCGTTTTCATAAAGAGAAATTCGGAAACCTAAGTTATTATCAGTTAGCAGACCAATTCAAAGCTGAATTATTTAAACCCGATGAATGGGCAAAGGTTTTTGAGCAATCTGGCGCGAAGTATATAGTTCTTACTTCGAAACACCATGATGGATATACCCTATGGCCCGATCAAACTGCAAATAAAACCTGGGGATTTCCATGGAATGCTGCAGAAGTTGGACCTAAAAGAGATCTGTTAGGCGATTTGTTTGCTGCAGTTCGAAAAACCTCTGTACGTGCAGGAATGTACTATTCGCTTTATGAATGGTTCAATCCGTTGTGGAAGGCTGATCAAAAGCGTTATGCCAACGAACATGTGTGGCCGCAGATGAATGAACTCATCAACAAATACCAGCCAGATGTTTTCTGGACTGATGGAGATTGGGATGCACCGGCGGAGACCTGGAGATCACAGGAGTTTCTTGCCTGGTTGTACAATTCAAGTCCGGTAAAAGATAAAATTGTAGTGAATGATCGATGGGGTGCAGGAATTCGATTTCAACATGCAGGGATTTATACTCCCGAATACCAACCTGATCTGGATTTTGAAGATCATTATTGGGAAGAAAGCAGGGGAATGGGTTTTTCCTACGGTTATAATCGCGAGGAAGATGCATGGGACTATAATTCCACTCAATCTTTAGTTCTTCAATTAATTGACAAAGCAAGTCGCGGGGGAAATTTTCTTTTGGATATCGGACCTGATGAGCATGGAAAGATTCCGCCAATCATGCAGGAACGGTTACTACAAATTGGCGAGTGGCTTAAAATATATGGAGATGCAATTTATAATACGGTCAGGTGGCGAATCCCTTCCCAATGGAGTGAAGGGAGAAGAGATTATAAACCAGCACACGGCGGCGGTGACCTCTTGCTCAAATTGACGATCGATCCTGAGCCTGGCTATGCGGTGAAGGAATTGTTCTTTACATACAATGAAAAGAATAACGATCTCTACGCCATCTTTCCAAAATATCCTTCCAATAGAAAACTATTATTAAAGAATGTAAAATTGAATTCAGGCACTTCAATTAATTTTCTTTCAACTGGTGAAAAGCTTGCCTGGAAACAACAAGGAAATGATATAGAAGTTCAATTACCTGAATACGACCCGAACAAGATAAAGTCTCCGTACGCCTATGCAGTCAGGATTCAGAATTTTGGAAGGTTTGCTCCCAAACCAAAGATTTCTGTTTCTTATTCAAAAGGATTGCAACCATTGATTGCTGTATCAGGGACGAATGGAACTATTCGCTATACGACTGACGGAACAGAACCCACTGATGCATCAAATGTTTATTCTGTTCCATTCACTTTAAATAAATCCTCAGAAGTAAAGGTCAAAGCCTTTTTGCCGGATGCATTTCAAAGCGCTACAGGATCGCAATTCGTTCATACCTACGAATGGAAAAAAGCGCTGAAAGTAAATCCAAAGAACAAAGGTCTCAAGTACAAAACATATGAGCTGACTCCAAAGCTTGTCGCGGACATCGACAAGGCTTCCGCAATAAAATCCGGGACAACCACTGAAATCAATCTTGCAAATATCACCCGGAATCAAAACGCAGGATTGCGTTTTGAAGGGTATATAAAGATTGAAAAGGATGGCTTATACAGCTTTGATCTGAGTTCAGACGATGGCAGCAAACTATGGATCGATGATGAAGTGGTGGTTGATCATGACGGTCTTCATGGAAGCGAGACAAAAAATGGCAAGATGGCTTTGAGGAAGGGCTATCACCGTATAAAGCTGGATTTTATTCAGGCAAGCGGCAATATAAACCTAAGTTTAACCGTGAGTGTCGATGGCCTTCCAAAACAACCCTTGTCGGCTTCCACGCTCTTCCACTAAGTAAATCAATTTTATGTTTTACTTTTAAAATCCTAATTCTGGAATCAGGTGGATGGCAATCTTCTAGCTGGTAAAAATATCGTCATTATTGGAGGCACTGCTGGCCTTGGGCTTTCTGCAGCAAAAGCGTTTTTAGAAAATGGAGCCAATGTTTTAGTTGTGGGAAGAACTAAAGAATCTGCAACAGAAGCAGGAAAGGAATTGGGCAAAAGCGCATTGGTTTTTATTGGAGATGCAGTTAAGAAAGAAACTGCCATCAATGCAATAGATAATTGTGTGAAGGAATTCGGTGGTTTTGATGGTTTATATCATGTTGCCGGTGGCAGCGGAAGAAAATATGGGGATGGTCCATTGCATGAACTGACATTGGAAGGATGGAATGCCACATTAGAATTGAATTTGACCTCACTCATGCTTTCCAACCAGGCCGCGGTAAAAAGATTTCTCGAAACAAAAAAAGGCGGCACCATCCTGAATATGGGATCGGTTCTCGGTTATTCACCTTCGCCAAAATACTTTACCACGCATGCTTATGCGGCTGCGAAATCGGCAATAATCGGATTTACCAAATCGATAGCTGCATATTATGCAAATGATAACATCAGGATAAATGTGATCGCTCCTGCGCTGGTGGAAACACCAATGGCACAACGAGCTGCAAACGATGAGGAGATCATCTCTTTTATCAAAACAAAACAACCGCTTGATGGAGGAAGGATAGGTAGACCACAGGACCTGGATGGAATGGCGGTTTACTTCATGAGTGATCAATCAAAATTCACTACAGGACAGGTGATCAGTGTGGATGGAGGATGGGCAATAACAGAAGGACAATGGAACAGCGAATAAATAAATAGAATGAATTTAAACGCAATTGGAATTGATTTGGGTGGAACGCGAATTAAGGCGGTGATACTGGATCAGAGTGGAAAACTGATCCATCAGCAATACTCTGCTACACAGGATGGGGAAGGAGAGGGCTGGAAGGTTGCTGTGTTGGTAATCGTGAATGAATTGAAAGCAAAACTAAATGGAAAGAAATTCGTGATTGGAATTTCCGCTCCCGGAATATCTAATGATGATAATACCGCAATAGCGCATATGCCTGGTAGACTGGATGGATTGGAAAATCTTGTCTGGTCAGAACTGTTTCAACAAAAAACCTGGGTTTTGAATGACGCTGTTGCTGCATTGATGGCTGAATCAAGATTGGGCGCTGCGCAAAAAAGAAAGCACGCAATTCTACTAACATTAGGCACCGGTGTTGGCGGTGCAATATTGATTGATGACAAACCCTACCAGGGTGCATTTCAAAAGGCGGGTCATCTTGGGCATAGCAGCGTGAATGAAACCGGTGATTGTGATATTACCGGCATTCCGGGAAGTCTTGAAGATGCAATTGGTAATGCTACGGTATCGAAACGTTCATTAGGAAAATACCCGAATACACATGAATTACTGGAAGCATATCGCAAGGGAGATCATTTCGCAAGATGGGTTTGGTTAACTTCTGTAAGAAAACTTGCGATAGGTATTGCTTCCTTCACCAATATTCTATCGCCGCAATGCGTGGTGCTCGCCGGTGGTATAACCGAAGCGGGAAAAGATTTATTTGAACCCCTGGAAACCTTTCTTGAATTGTATGAATGGAGAACGGGAGGAAACAAAACTGAGATTCTGCGCGCGGAATTCGGTGACATGGCCGGTGCGACCGGAGCCGCTTGTTTTGCATTGGAAAAACTAGCTTCCATATCTGAATGAGGAAATTATTATAGAAGTATTCTAAATTACTGGTTGATCATGAACTTAACGAACGAGTATTTAAAAAAATGCAGCGATATCATCGAAAAGGTCAGGAAACAGGGGCCAGAGATTTTAAAAGCTGCAAAATGGTTTACTGAAACAATTCTTGCTGGCCGAATGGTTCATGTTTTCGGAAGTGGTCATAGCAGAATCATGGTTGAAGAACTTTGGCCGCGTTATGGTTCCTTTCCTGGTTTTAATCCCATTGTTGAACTTTCACTTACTTATCACAATAGTGTTGTTGGCGCAAACGGGCAAAGACAGGCAATGTTTTTGGAAAATGTGTCGGGACTGGCAGAAAGAATTCTACGCAATTTCAATTTGAGTGATAAGGATTCTGCATTAGTGGTTTCATCGAGCGGTTGCAATATTGTGCCAATTGAAATGGCCGAATTATTCCAAAAGAAAAAAATAAAAGTTGTTGCGCTTGTAACCAAAGATCATTTGGAAGGATCGGTTAGTAAGAGAAAGGACGGAAAAAAACTTTCCGATTTTGCAGATCTCATAATCGATAGTGGAGCACCGGTTGGAGACTCAATGATTAAGGTGCCCGGCCTGGAAACACCGGTTTCACCTGGTTCAACAGTTGGGGGTATAATGATCGTGAATTCCATCAAAGCAGAAACGGCAAGATTGCTCACTGAAGCGGGCCAACCGCCGAAGGTTTTAACTGCAGGAGTTGTTGTAGGAGCGGAAAAAGCAAACGAATTATTCGAAAGCGCCTATGACGAACATGCCAGAAGACTTGCAAAACTCTATGAACTCAATAATGAATAATTAATCAATAATCAATAATTGATGATTCCGATAAGAACAACCGTAGTTGGAAGTTATCCTTTCCCAGGGTGGTTAGAGTTTTCCTCACGCAATTTGAATCAGTTTGGTGCCGCGGACATTGAAGAAATGATCGAAGACGCGGTAGTTGCGGCAATTCATGACCAGGTAACAGCGGGATTGGACGTAATTACCGATGGTGAACAAACCCGGCTTGATTTCAATCTTTCTTTTTATGGATACATAAAAGGAATAGAGAACAATGAAACTGAAACGAGAAAATTTGGTCCGCCTGCGCATGACCAACGAGGAAAAAACAATATCGTTGGCGAATTGAAAGCGCCAAATGGTTTGGGCGCGGTTAAAGAATACCAACGATTAAAAAAACTTGCACCGCAGGGACCTGTCTTGAAGGCAAGTATTCCCGGACCTTATACATTAAGCGGACGATTATTACCCAATGACAAATACAAGGATCGTTACGCGATTACCGAGGCATTGTTGCCAATTATCAGAAAAGAATTGGAGGATCTTGTTGAAGCAGGATGCAAGGAAATAACTGTTGATGAACCTTCGATGAGTTGTTATGCGTACAAAGAGAATACTAAACGATTCGTGGATATATTCAATCGCACGGTAAAACCGGTAGTTGGAAAATGCAATCTTTCAACCCATCTCTGTTTTGGTAATTTCAAAGGGAGGCCTGTTGGATATCGCAGCATAAAACCCATGCTTCCTGATTTCCTCGATCTGACAGTTGATGAAATTCATATCGAAATGGCCAATCGTGAATTCGCAGAAATCGAATTGCTGTCTCCGTTTGCAGAGAAGATGAATGTTGCGGTGGGAATAATCGACGTGAAGAACTATTATATCGAATCAGTGGAAGATGTAATTGAAAGGATACAGAAATGCCTGAAATATGTTCCCGCAAAAAAATTATCCGTAGCTCCCGATTGTGGTTTGAGCCAAACGGCAAGATGGGCATCGCGGCAAAAGCTGGTCAATATGGTCAAAGGCGCGAAAAAAGTAAGAGAGACTTTATAATTTGGATCCCTCTGCGTCCTCTGCGCTTCTTTGTGTCCTCTGCGTCCTAAAAAGCCTACACTAGAGTCACTAAGTAAATACTAAGTCTCCAATTGCGTAGGCCTTTTAGGACGCAGAGGACACAAAGAAGCGCAGAGGACGCAGAGAAATGCAGGT
Source organism: uncultured Chitinophagaceae bacterium (assembly GCA_963728145.1). Lineage (GTDB taxonomy): Bacteria > Bacteroidota > Bacteroidia > Chitinophagales > Chitinophagaceae > CAVSJA01. The sequence goes on from CAVSJA010000006.1 coordinate 481,268, forward strand.
ATTCATGAAGAAAGTTAAATACAAGGATGAAGCTTTTATTAAAGAGATCACCAAAACTCTTTCCGATCATCATCATTTCCATCTCTACTGGTTGGGGCAATCCGGTTATTTACTACAATGGAAAGGACAGCAGGTATTGATCGATCCTTATCTCTCAGATTCGCTTACGAAAAAATATGAAAACACAAACAAACCGCACGTGCGAATCAGCGAAAGAGTGGTTGACCCTTCATTATTAACAAATATTTCAATTGTCAGCTCAAGTCATAACCACACTGATCACCTGGATGGGGAAACGCTCATACCATTATTAAAAAATAATCAAAACATACATTTCATCATACCAGAAGCAAACCGAACGTTCGTTGCAGAAAGAGTTGGTTGTGCAATTGATTTTCCAAAAGGGTTGAATGAATGGAAGTTCTATAGCACAGGTGATTTCACTTTCCATGGTATTCCTTCTAAACATAATGAGATTGAAAGAGATGAGAAAGGAAACTGCAAGTACATGGGCTATGTGATTGAATTTGATCAATGGAGAATTTATCATAGCGGAGATACTCTTTGGTTTGATGGTATGGTTGAAATGCTTAAGCCATTTGAAGTTGATATTGCTATTCTTCCAATAAATGGTAATGATCCTGCTCGTGGAGTCGCAGGAAATTTATCTTGTGCGGAAGCTGCAAAACTTGGGAATGCTATCAATGCCAGGCTGGTGATTCCTTGTCATTTTGACCTCTTTAGCTTTAATACCGCTGATCCAAATGAGTTTGCGCGTGAAGCGAAATCGATTGCGCAACCTTTTTATATACTTCAACAAGGCGAAAGTTTTAACAGTTCACATTTTACTGAGTAAAACAAGGCTTTTTAGCTTATTTTGGTAACTTTAACCGCTCCAAATGATTGCTGAATGAAGAGGTTTCTTTCAAAAAAGATACTTGTGGTTGCTCTGTTGTTGATCGCTGCGATTGTGATATTTACTTTCAGCACCAATGACCCAAAGATCGATTACAATACCCAGGTCAAACCCATCTTTAATAAAAAATGTATTGCCTGCCATGGCGGTGTGAAACGCAAAGCAGGATTCAGTTTATTATTCCGCTCTGAAGCACTTGCAAATAATGAATCAGGAAAACCTGCTATCGTTCCAGGAAAGCCAGGTGAAAGTGAATTGATCAGAAGGATCACTTTAAATGATCCTGAAGAACGCATGCCTTATAAACATGATCCGTTAAGTGAAAAGGAAGTTGAGATCTTACGCAAATGGATCAAACAGGGAGCACAATGGGGAGATCATTGGGCTTATGTTTCGGTAAAGGAAGAAAAAGCTCCAGCCATCGAAAACGAATGGATAAAGAATGACGTAGATAAATTCATCCTGAAAAAACTTGAAGAAAAGGAATTGACTCCGTCTGCAGAAGCTGAGAAAGAAGTACTATTAAGAAGAGTAGCTCTTGATCTCATCGGCACACAACCATCTCCTTCAATAGCGCAGCAATTCCTGAAAAGCAATGAGTCAAACGCTTATGAAAAACTCGTTGATTCCCTGCTTGCATCGCCACAATACGGAGAACGTTGGACAGCGGTGTGGTTAGACCTCGCGCGCTATGCAGATACCAAAGGTTATGAAAAAGACGGCGGCAGGAATATCTGGAAATATCGGGATTGGCTGATCAGGGCCTTTAATGAAGACAAGCCATATGATCAATTTCTGACCGAACAAATTGCAGGTGACCTCTTACCAAGTCCAACCGATGCACAATATATAGCAACCGCGTTTCATCGCAATTCGATGGCAAATGATGAAGGTGGAACGGACAATGAAGAATTTCGGATTGCAGCGAATATTGACCGCGTGAATACCACCTGGGAAGCTTTGATGGGAACAACCTTTGCTTGTGTTCAATGCCATAGTCATCCGTATGATCCATTCCGTCACGAAGAGTATTACAGTTTCCTGGCATTTTTCGATAATAACAGAGATGAAGATGTGCCTGATGAATTTCCTGTCTTGCGAGAGTTTAATGATTCCATGAAGGTAGAAATTGATAAGCTCACCCAATGGCTGAAAGAAAATGTAAATGATTCATCGGCGAATACTATCCGGCAGTTCGTTCGTACCTGGCAACCAGCGATCAATTCTACACGTGCAGATAATATTCGTCGGAACTCTACTGAGAATAACGAATATGCACTTTTCTTCCGAAACAATTCCCTTGGCAGGATAAACCAGGTTAAACTGGATAACAGCGATCAATTGATGTTTCGATATTCTACCTGGTGGCCTGGAGGAATTTTGAAAATCACTGCAGACGCCCCCAATGGTCCGGTTCTAAAAACTTTGAACGTTAAGAAAACACAAGGGTGGGAAATTATTGCGTTGGATATACCATTGCAAAATGGAACAAAGGATATTTATCTGACGTATCATAACCCTTCTGTAAAGGATACCTTGAACGGCATTATTATGTTCAACTGGTTTTATTTCACACGCCAGTTTCCTGGCCGCGGTATTGCAGGCTATGAAAATTTCAAGAGATCGTATTGGAATCTGGTCACGGCCGATGTTCCGGGCACACCTATTATGATGGAGAATCCTCAGGATTGGCGGCGCAAGACGCATGTATTTGAAAGAGGGAATTGGCTGGTAAAAGGAAAAGAAGTAAGTCCAAAAGTTCCGAATGCATTTAAGACAGCCATACCCGCGAATGCACCCGAAAACAGGATGGGATTGGCAATGTGGATGACTGATAAAAAGAATCCACTTGTTTCAAGAACATTGATTAACCGTTTGTGGGAGCAGTTATTCGGAACCGGCATAATTGAAACGCTTGAAGACATGGGCACACAAGGAATGACTCCAACTCACCAGGAATTGCTCGACTATCTCTCATGGAAATTGATGAACGATAACAAGTGGAGCATGAAGAAAACATTGAAACAGATTGTGATGAGCGCCACTTATCGCCAGGATTCCAGATTAACTGAAGAATTGAAGCAAAAAGATCTCTATAATAAATACTATGCAAGAGGCCCAAGGATCAGATTATCGTCTGAACAATTGCGTGATCAACATCTAAGTATTTCAGGAGTGCTTTCATCAAAAATGTATGGCCCATCGGTTATGCCCTGGCAGCCTGATGGTATCTGGCTTTCGCCGTACAACAGCGCACGCTGGCAGAGTAGCAAAGGAGAAGATCAATACCGCAGGGGGATTTACACTTATTGGAAGCGTTCTGCACCCTATCCATCAATGATCGCATTCGATGGAGCGCAAAGAAATGTTTGCAATGCGCGACGCATTCGTACCAACACTCCATTGCAGGCACTCACTACTTTGAATGATTCAGCATATCTCGATATGGCAAGGCATTTCGCATACCGGATGGAAAAAAATGGAGGAAACGATCTTCGTCAGAGGATTTCAAAAGGATATGAATGGGCCTTGTTCAAGCAAATTTCCGAAGCAAAACTTAATGTATTCGTAGTTCTCTATAACAAAGCGCTGAACGAATTCAAAGCGGATAAGGATAAGACTTGTGAGATGATTGGATTAATGAGCGAGAACAATAAACCGGAAACGGCAGCCATGGTTGTGGTTGCAAATGCAATTTTGAATTTGGATGAAGTAGTAACGAAGAATTAAGCATCGCCCCGTCGGCGGTTATAAACCCCGGCGGCGGCTTTAAATATGACACGACGCGAACAATACAATCAAAAATTATTGAGGGAAGCGCAGGCAGCCCAGCTGCGCCTCCACACACGTAGGCATTTTCTAAAAGAGAGCGCAATGGGACTCGGTGCACTCGCATTGGGATCTTTATTTGGATCATGCGAATCGCGCTCATCATCCCCAGTTGTTTTTGATCCGGCACATCCTTTATTGCCAAAATCACCACCATTCTTTGGCAAAGCCAAATCTGTGATCTACCTGCATATGGCAGGAGCGCCATCTCAACTTGAACTCTTCGACTATAAACCTGAATTGATAAAGATGGATGGACAGGATTGTCCGCCATCCTTACTCGAAGGAAAACGATTTGCGTTCATACGTGGTGTACCGAAAATGCTGGGCCCGCAAGCGACATTTGCACAAGTCGGACAAAGCAGGCAATGGATCAGCAATCATCTACCGCATTTTCAAACCATCGCAGATGAAGTATCTTTTTTGAAAGCGGTGAAAACAGATCAATTCAATCATGCGCCAGCACAATTATTAATGCATACCGGAAGTGCGCGTTTGGGAAGACCAAGCATGGGTTCATGGGTTACTTATGGATTGGGAACCGAGAATCAAAACTTACCTGGCTTTGTGGTGTTGACCAGTGGTGGAAATTTTCCCGATGCAGGCAAAACGGTATGGGGTAGTGGATTCCTGCCCTCGGTTTATCAAGGTGTACAATGCAGAAGTGCAGGTGACCCCGTTTTGTTTATTAAAGATCCCAATGGCATGAGCCGTGATCTTCGCAAGGCTTCGATCGATGCAATTAATGAAGTAAATCAGCTTGAATACCAGGAATACAATGATCCGGAAATATTGAGTCGTATCTCTCAGTATGAAATGGCCTATCGCATGCAAGTCTCGGTTCCGGAAACAATGAACATAAATAGTGAACCGCAATACATTCAAGAAATGTACGGCACCCAGCCCGGCAGGGAATGTTTTGCAAACAATGCCCTGCTCGCAAGAAAATTAGTGGAAAAAGGCGTTCGCTATGTTCAACTATTTGACTGGGGTTGGGATGCGCATGGAGATAATTCAAGCAATGCGTTGGATGTTGGCATCATCAATAAATATCGTTCAGTCGATAAAGCAATGACTGCGTTGATTCTCGATCTCAAACAAAGAGGAATGCTGGAAGAAACATTGGTGGTATGGGGTGGAGAATTTGGAAGAACACCAATGATGGAAAATCGGAATGGAGCTCATAATCCGTATAAAGGACGAGATCATCATACAGAAGCATTCACTATTTGGATGGCCGGAGCCGGAATCAAAAAAGGATTCAGCTATGGAGAAACTGATGAAATAGGGTACAGTGCGATCAGTGGAAAAGTTGAAGCCTTCGATATCCAGGCAACCATTCTCCAACAATTAGGATTCGATCACGAAAAATTCACCCACGAATTCCAGGGAAGACCGTTCAGGTTGACTGATGTGAGTGGGAGAGTGATTGAAGAAATACTTGCTTAGGTTGGCGACCGCCTCAGGCGGGTCGCAAACCTTTAGTTAGATCACCTTAGAATATTCACATGCCAATCAACAGAAGAAAATTTCTCGGACTCGGAGCTTCCTCTGCCTCTTTGCTATTATTGGATTCTTTCGATGCTTTATCTTCAACAATTAAACCCGAAATCTCCATGAACGCGAATTTTGAATTGCTCATCCTCGCAACTAATTGGGGCTTCTCCGGAAGCTATGATGAATTTTGTGCTAAAGCTAAAAAAGAAGGTTATGATGGAATGGAGATTTGGTTGCCTGGTGATGAAAAAGGCCGGGGTGATTTGCTTGCTGCTGCACAAAAGCATTCTTTAAAACTGGGAATCTTATTCGGTGGAGGAAACAAAGACCCTCAAAAGCACCTTGAAGAATTCAAAACTGGTATGGATTCGGCAATAAAAATGAAGCCGATCTATATCAATTGCCATTCCGGAAAAGATTTCTTTACGTTCGAACAAAATAAACCATTCATAGATCTTACGACTCAGCTGGCAAAGCAAAGCGGTATTCCAATTTATCACGAGACACACCGTGGCCGGGCTTTGTATGCTGCTCCAAATACTAGAAATTTCATAGAGAAATTGCCGGACTTAAAAGTTACTCTCGACATTTCACACTGGTGTGCTGTTCATGAATCATTATTATGGGATCAACCCGAAACAGTCGACCTTACCCTTTCCAGAGTTGAGCATATACATGCGCGTGTCGGACATCCCGAAGGACCGCAAGTGAATGATCCCCGAGCTCCTGAATGGGAAGAAACAGTTAAGCAGCATTTGGTTTGGTGGGATAAAGTTGTTGAGCGAAAAAAGAAGAATGGTGAAAGAATGACAATACTCACAGAGTTTGGTCCCGCAGATTACATGTGGACCTTGCCCTATACACGTCAACCACTCGCTGACCAATGGGCGATAAATGTTCACATGATGAAAATGCTTAGAAAAAGATATTCATAAGCTGCGAGCTATGAGCCATGAGCCTCGAGCTAAATCCAAATGCAAAAACTCAGAGAATTATTTTTAAACTTTTAAATCTAATTTGATGAGAAATTTTAAAGAGCTCAAAATCTGGCAAAAAGGATTTGAGATTGCAACAAAAGCGTACAAACTGACAAATACTTTTCCAAAGGAAGAGATGTTTGGTATTATTTTTCAAATAAACAAATCAGGGGTGTCAATACCTTCAAATGTAGCAGAAGGGAATAGTCGATCAAGTGAGAAGGATAAAAGTAGATTTATTGAGATTTCATTGGGATCGGCGTTCGAAATGGAGACTCAATTATTAATTTCAGCTGCTGCAGGATTCGGAAATGAAGCATTGAGAAATGAAGTGTTAAAAGATCTCGACGTCGAGCAAAAAATGCTGATAAGTTTTATTAATAAATTGAACAATTAAAACAAAAGCTCGTGGCTCGCGGCTCATGGCTCACAGCTTTATGAACTTAACTATGTTTGAATTTCTCGGTCGCTTCCACCCTGTTTTAGTACACTTACCCATTGGAATTTTAATCGTGGTATTCATTCTTCAATGGATTTCCAGGAAAATGAATTCTGTGGGAATGGAGAAAGCGATTAGCGTTTCGTTGTTGGTCGGTTTAATCGGTGCACTACTTTCAGCAATAACAGGATATTCCCTATCTCAAAGCGGTGAATACGACGAATCATTGGTCAGCTGGCACCAATGGATGGCAATTGGATTGACAGTCGTTACAGCTCTTTTATACTTCTTAAGGAAAAGAAACCTGGAGAAGCAATGGCAACTACTTCTAAGCTTCTTGATGTTAGTTCTGATAATGATCACCGGCCATCTCGGTGGATCATTGACTCATGGTTCAGATTATTTATGGAAGGGATTGGGATCTGATTCAACAGAATCTGGTGCCGGTCCATACAAGAATCTTCCAAATGTACAGGAAGCTTATGCGTACACAGATATCATTGAGCCCTTGCTGCAGAATAAATGCTATGGTTGCCATGGTCCACGTAAACAGAAAGGAAAACTAAGATTAGATCTTCAGGAATTTATAATGAAAGGTGGTAAAGAAGGTAAAGCAATTGTTCCATCCAATGCTGATGAAGGTGAAATGATGCATCGTCTCGAACTTCCAAGGGAAGATGAAGATCATATGCCGCCCAAAGAAAAACCCCAACTAAAAGAATCCGACATTGCAATTATTCATTGGTGGATACAGCAGGGAGCTTCATTTGATAAGAAAGTAAAAGACCTTCCACAAGATGAAAAAGTAAAGGAAATACTGACTTCCTTAGAGAATAGAAAAGAAGATGCGATTCTTGCAACAGAACTGCCTGATGAGCCTGTTGAGATGGCTGGAGAATCGGCCATTCAAAAATTAAAAGAACGAGGCATTGTTGTACTTCCTCTCACCGTGAATACGAATTACCTCATGGTAAATTTTATTTCCGCAGATAGTGTTACCGATAAAGATCTTGCTTTATTGCTACCAATAAGAAAACAATTGCTTTGGTTAAGATTGAGTGGAAAGCAGGTCACTGATGAAGGAATGAAAACAGTCGCTCAATTAAACAACCTTGTTCGCCTTTTTCTTGATCAAACAAATATTACCGATAAAGGATTGCCGGAATTAAAATCATTATCGAAACTCAAATACCTTAACCTATCAGGTACTAAAATAACTGCACAAGGATTGTCTTCTTTAAAGGATCTAAAGAATCTTAAATCGATCTATCTCTATCAATCCACCGTAGACAAAAATGATTGGGCAGAATTGAAAAAGAATTTCCCGAATACAATAATTGATTCGGGAGGATATGTTGTACCAACGTTGATAACAGACACGCAAGAAGTAAAACCACCAAAACGATAGCATCCCTCTGCGTATTCTGCGGTTACACCCTTACGCCCGTCATCCCCGCGGTATGATTTAGGGAAACTCACGAGAAAAGGCAACCAAGCGGGAACCCCCTACATCTTGTTAGGGCCATTTGGCTTTACGAAATTAGTTGGTAGGAGGTCCCCGCTTGGTTACCTCATTTCAGAAGTCTCTGAGATTGCACCGCGGGGATGACGAGCTTGAGGGTATAAGCGCAGGAGGACGCAGAGGAATTTATTGATAAATTGCGCATACAATAGATGAAGTCACTATCTACCATATTATCGCTCTTCATTTTCGTATCAGGTTTTGCACAAATTCAGAAGGACCACAATCTCCATTTCGATTCACTCGCTAAACGTTGGGACGAAGCAATTCCTCTTGGCAACGGCTGGCTAGGCGCATTGATCTGGCAAAAAGGCGATAAGGTCCGCATTTCATTAGATAGAATTGATCTTTGGGATGATCGTCCCATGCCCGAGATCGATAAGTTGAAATTCAAATGGGTTGTACAACAGGTTAAGAAAGGAGAATATGATACTGTACAAAAACTCGGGGATCATCCTTATGAAAAATATCCTGCGCCTACAAAAATTCCCGGTGCAGCATTGGAATTTGATTTGAATCGATTCGGAAAGGTTATAACAAATGAATTGGATATAACAAACGGGTTGAGTATGGTTCGTTTTGAAAATGGAGTCATTTTCTTCAACTATATCCATGCAACAAACGAAGTGGGTTATTTTGGATTTGAGAATCTTTCTGAGAATATAATTCCGGAATTGATCATTCCGGCTTACAATTCAGTGAAAGAAGGAGGAACTGGGAATAGCATAGAAGGCCAGGGTTTGCAAAGATTGGGATACAAGAAAGGAACAATCAAAAAAGGAAAGGACTTCATTCATTATCATCAGCCCACCTGGCAGAATAATTATTACGAAGTGATGGTCCGTTGGCAAAAAACCGGGAAAAAGTTTATTGGACAATGGACAATTAAGAACAACAAAGCTGCTACACTTCCGATATTGAATCTCGCACTCAAAGAACCAACCGGCTGGCCTTCGCATATTGCCTGGTGGAAAGATTACTGGAGCCGGTCTTCTGTTTCTTTGCCAGATGAGCAATTAGAAAAACAGTACTATCTCGAGATGTACAAATTTGCTTGCGTTACACGCCCTAATACACCACCAATTTCATTGCAGGCAATTTGGACAGCAGATAATGGAAATCTTCCTCCATGGAAGGGAGACTATCATCATGATCTCAATACGCAACTAAGTTATTGGCCTGGCTATAGTGGAAATCATCTGGATCTTACGGCTTCATTCACGAATTGGCTATGGAAAGTAAAGAAAGAAAATGAACGATGGACAAAACAATACTTCGATTTGGGAATACTGAATGTTCCCGGGGTAACAACTATTTCAGGCAAACCGATGGGAGGATGGATACAGTATTCGATGTCACCAACCACAGCTGCATGGCTTGCGCAGCATTTTTATTGGCAGGGATTTATAGCATGGATAAAGAGTTTATTAAGAAGAAAGCCTGGAATTACCTGTTTGACGTTTATATCTTTATTGTTTCATACCTGAAAGAACCTGAGAGTGATCCTTCGTTTTCACCGCTTGGATCAAGCCCGGAGTATCATGACAATTCTATTCGTGCGTGGTTTGGCGAGTCTTACCAACTATGATCAAAGCGCTTGCTGCTTATTCATTGAAAATCGATACGTCTGAGCCTTAAAGATGATATCGTATATCCCGGTGCATTAAGATTTGACATTCTGGGATAATCATCGATACGCTTAAATATGCATACTAACGAAACGGGGCTTACTATTGCACCCGGTCAAAGTCTCGATGAATCACATCGTCACCATGCGCATCTTAATGGCAATTCATCCAATGGGATTACTCAATCCGGATGATTCCAAGGAAAAAGAAATCATTGACAAATCATTGCGCCATCTGGAGAAAATGGGAACAAGAAAATGGACGGGTTATTCTTTTACCTGGGCTGCCTGCATCTATGCAAGAGCAAAAGAAGGGGAGAATGCAGTAAAGCATCTGAAAATATTTTCATCGAATTTTTGTTCTGCAAATAGTTTTCATTTGAATGGAGATCAGAAAGGCGGACAATATTCTGATTTCACTTATCGTCCCTTTACCTTGGAGGGAAATTTCGCATTTGCGCAAGGAATTCATGAACTCTTATTGCAAAGTCATAATGGTTGTATTGAGGTCTTCCCTGCAATACCAAAATCCTGGAATAATGTATCTTTTGAAACCCTTCGTGCAGAAGGAGCATTTTTGGTTAGTGCGAATAAGGAAAACGGACCGGTGGAATCTATCACCATCAAAGCTGAACAAGGCGGATTGTTGAGATTGAAATTGCCTTTTCCAACATGGATTGTAGAAGGAATCGATAGCAAGCAGGTTAAATTAGAAGAAGGAAGGGTAATTGCTGTAAATCTGAAGAAGAATCAGACTATCACTATAAAAAATGGTTATGAGTAAGCGTAGTATTCAAATCCTGATTGCATCCATTTTTTCTTTTAATATGATTGTAAACGCACAACCGGTTAAGCCTTTCGGTCCAACTCCTACAAGGCAACAATTGGTTTGGCACGATATGGAGTTCTACCTCTTTATTCATTTTGGTCCAAATACCTTTTCTGACCTGGAATGGGGACATGGTACCGAAGACCCAAATAGTTTTAATCCCTCACAACTGGATTGTATGCAATGGGCCAGAATAGCCAGGCAATCGGGTGCGAAGGGGATCATCATTACAGCAAAACATCACGATGGATTTTGTTTGTGGCCCAGTAACCAGAGTAAGCATACAGTAAGAGAAAGCAAATGGAAAGATGGTAAAGGTGATGTGGTTCGTGAACTCGCGAATGCATGTAAAGCAAATGGCCTGAAATTCGGCGTTTATATCTCACCATGGGACAGGAATCATCCCAAATACGGTACTCCGGAATATAATACCGTGTATGTGGAAACAATGAAGGAACTGATTGGCAAGTACGGACCCATATTTGAACTCTGGTGGGATGGTGCAAATGGAGAAGGACCCAATGGAAAGAAACAGGTCTATGATTTTGCCTGGTTTGAAAGGGTTGCAAGGAAGACAGCTCCAAATGCTGTTGTCTTCAGTGATATTGGTCCGGATATTCGCTGGGTGGGCAACGAGAGGGGAATTGCTTCCACCACCAATTGGAATTTATTGGATACTGCTGGATTTTTAAGAGGACATGGCGCGCCTCCACAGGATACATTGGGAAAGGGAAACTTTAATGGAAAAAACTGGATTCCTGCCGAATGCGATGTCAGCATTCGACCCGGTTGGTTCTATCATACAAAAGAAGATGACAAAGTGAAAACGGGAGAGCAATTGATGAAACTTTATCTTCAATCGGTTGGGAGGGGAGCGAATTTCTTATTGAATGTACCACCCGACCGCCGTGGACTTTTTCATGAAAATGATTCTGCTGCTTTGGTTGAATTCAAAAGATTGAAGGACGAATTTTATAAAGAGAATCTCGCACTAAAAGCCGGAGTAACCATTGCAGCAACCCGCTCAGGTTATTCAGCAGCAAATCTTACGGATGGGAATCCGCGCACTCATTGGGCTGCACCTGATGAGAATCGAAATCCTTCAGTTGAAATTGATCTTAAATCTCCAAAGTCATTTAATTCAATTGTCTTGCAGGAATCAATGGAATTTGGTCAACGTATTGCTACATTTTCGATTGAAGTATGGGATGGTGAGAAATACAAAGAAATTGCAAAGGGAACAACGATTGGGCGTAAGCGAATTCTGCAATTTGAGCCGCAACAAGCATCTAAACTCAGGATATTGATTAAACAAAGCAAGGCGGCACCGGTATTGAATACAATCGAATTGTACAATGCTCGTGATTATGGAGCAGGGAATTGATCATTGACCCTTGAATGCCGGCTTTCTTTTTTCGAGGAAAGCCTTTATTCCTTCGCGTGCATCTTCCGATACAAAACAATCGGCAAATTTTTTCATTTCGAGATTATATCCCTCCTGCCCATGATCGAAATTATTTACACATTCGATTATTGCCGAGATCGCAACCGGAGATTTTTCCTGGATCAACTTCAACACCTCTCTCACTTTTGGGATTAACTCATCAGCGGAAACAACCTGGTTTACTATTCCCAGTTCCATCGCTTCTTTGGCGCCGATCATTTTTGCGGTCATCAACAATTCCATTGCGCGGCCCTTGCCCATCAATTGAACTGTTCTTTGTGTACCGCCATAACCAGGGATCAAACCAAGATTTACTTCAGGTTGACCGAACTTCGCGTTATCACTTGCATAGATAAAATGACAGGCGAGCGCCAGTTCGCATCCGCCACCTAAAGCAAAACCATTTACAGCAGCAACCACAGGTTTGGGGCAGCTTTCAATCTTATCAAATACCATTTGCCCTGCATGTGAAAGATCAAAAGCGAGCTCTGAGTTTATCTCAAGAAATTCTGAAATATCTGCACCTGCAACAAAAGCTTTAGGACCCGCACCGGTAAGGATCACGGATTTTATTTCTTTCGAATCATAAACCTTGTCAAATACCTGGTCCAATTCATGGATCACTTCCCTGTTCAAAGCATTCAACTTATCTGACCTGTTGATCGTGATTGTATAAATACCTTCCTCAAGATTTTCTTGTAATGTCTTGAACATATTTAATGAATTTAATTTTGTCTATTGCCCACCTGCCGGCAGGCAGGTTGCCTATTGCCCATTGCCTATTGCTTATTGCCTATTGTTCTTAACCCAATCCTTAATATAATCGGCAATATCTCCGGTCGTAGTTCCCGGAGCAAACAATTTCCCAACTCCCATTTTATTCAATTGATTCATATCATCATCAGGAATAATTCCCCCGCCAGTTAGCAAAACATCATTCATTCCTTTTTCTTTCATTAGGTTGATTACTTTTGGAAAGACCGTCATATGTGCTCCGCTGAGAATACTGATACCAATTGCATCAACATCCTCCTGCAATGCCGCATTCACCACCATTTCCGGCGTTTGCCGCAGTCCGGTATAAATTACTTCCATTCCCGCATCTCTTAATGCTGAAGCGATAACTTTCGCTCCACGGTCGTGACCATCCAATCCAACTTTAGCCACCAAAACACGAATGGGTCTTTTTAATTCCTTAGCCATGTTATTTTTTAACTGCCCAAATGTACAACTAGTAATTTACCCTTATATGCAATTTGGAATTTGTAATTAGGAATTTGGAATTGGATTAAGCCTAATTCCCAATCCCCAATTCCTTCCCCGCTATATATTTCGCTATTCAATATTTTATCCGGAAAACGTTTTCAAACCAATTCATTTATCTCTATTTTTAACAGCATGATAACCCCTGCCATCAACCAAATAGCTTCCCATATCCGTCACGGTGATATTTCTCTTTCCGTGAGAAGAATGCTCGATCTTTTTCTGGATACCGGCGATCCTGAATTGATCAAAGAAGCCATTCAATGGAGCAAAGCTTATCGGCAACAGCAAAAAATTTCCGAAGATCCGTCACCTGAATTTTATAAAACTGCTGAATCTTTGCTGGAGAAAGCGGCCAAATGGGAAGGAATACAAAGCCGCGGACCTGAATTACTCGCGACTGCAGAACATATTTCCAAGCAATACCGGCGAAGCCATTTTACATTAAAACCAATCAGCCTTCAAATAAATACAGGGGATATCTTAGGTGTCGTAGGTGAAAATGGAAATGGGAAAACGACCTTGCTTCGTTGTCTTGCGGGCCAGCTTGCGCTCGACCAGGGTGAGATCCGTTACCGGTTACTGAACAATCCAGATTATTACACTATCAAATCGCACATAGCTTTTATTCCCCAACGAATTCCAAGGTGGTATGGATTATTGAAAGATAATCTTCATTTCAGCGCTGCCATTTCAGGAATCAAAGGCGAGAACAATCAATTGATGGTTGATTTTATGTTGGAGCGATTAAATCTTAGTGATTATGCTCATCTCAACTGGAATCAGATCAGTAGCGGATATCGTACAAGATTTGAGATAGCAAGGATCTTATTACAAAAACCGAGATTGCTTATTCTTGATGAACCATTGGCAAACCTTGACATAAATGCGCAGCAGACCATTCTTACCGATTTGAAGTATATGGCAAAGTCTGTGTACAATCCCATGGGCGTGTTGATGAGTTCACAGCAATTGCACGAAGTGGAAAAAGTAGCAGATACTGTATTATTTATTAAAAAGGGCGATTGCATTATCCGAAGCAAGGAAGCCAAACCCGAGATGCAGAGCTACGTCCTGGAAGTGGAAACCAGCGCAAGCAGAGATTCACTTTCACAGATCCTTGCTGGCAATGAAGTGAACATTCAATACAACGGAGGATTTTATACGATAACCTCAAGCTCAACCAATGCGCAGGAATTGGTAACTAAGCTGGTTGAGCATAAAATTCCCATCACTTATTTCCGAGATATCACTTATTCCACTAAACGATTTTTTTAATTCAGTCCCTTTATTCCCAAGACAACCAAAATGAAAAGACCCTTTGCCCCTTCATTTATAGACAAGCTGGATGAAGACCTGTTATTGCATCGACCCGATACCTGGTCCACGAGAATTCACCTGATGCTTTATTACGGAATATTATTTAATATAATCATTGCGGGGATTTGCTTCCTTGTGCCTTTCGATCCCGGCAGTTCCGGTCAAATGGGAGTTTGGACTACGCTATTGGGCATTATTTCCGCGATCGCAATTATTTTCTGGTTAATTTATCTTCTTCGATTCAACGTCTTTAAGCGTTATGGACAAATTCGTGCAGGGGATGGTGTAAAAACATTTGTGCTTTTCTTTATTTGCATTGGCACACTCGTACTTGTTCCTTTTGTACCTCCCTATGTGGAATCGGTACGTGCAAATAATAAGTTCGGCAATGAAGAAGTCGTGAATGATCTCAATGCGATCAATACAAAACTTATTCAACTCGAATACGATTCACTCGACCTGACCTGGGATAATGACTCTGTCAGAGTTATTAATTCTTATCGTGATCGGGTAATCGATTACAACAATAATGTGGCAACTATCGCGGGTTCACGTTACGCAGTACTAGACACCGGTGGGCTTAGGTCGCGATTGCTCGAAACAGACAGCGTGGTAAAAATCAATGATTCCTTTTACGTGTTCTATAACTGTCCAACCTATAGAATACTTGATCCGTATGACGCTGATCAATATTCGAAGGCGGATCTTTTTTCTTCAGCGGACCTCTATTATCGCGTATTAAAGAATTTTAGTCGGCCCAATACTTCAGAGACAACGAAGGAATTATTGGCTTTGTTAGATAAATATGATCCCGGTAGAATTAACTATGATTTTGAGTATTATAACAACGAAGGTGGTCATGTCGGCAAGATCAAAAGAAAATACAAACTGTATTATACGGAAGGAAGATTTAATCGTATTGTCGAAGCAAAATATCGATGGAAAGGTGAATTCACCCAAATAGTGTATCGCGTATTTTATTATATAGTCCTCACGCTAACCCTGCTAGTCTTCGTTTTCCGCCACACGACAGTACGAACTTTCTTCCTGACCATTCTGAGTGGATTTATTCTTACTATATTAAGCTCAATTTTCCTGGCGATTTCTGCAAGCTCGGTTGAAGGCCCACTGGTGATAACTATGACCTATTGGTTCGTATTTGGTCTGATCGCATTTATGGGAATAATGACAAGAATAAGAAACGTGGTTACGGGAATCGCGCTAAACTTGTTTGTTTATTGCACACCCTTCATTCCATTAATGGCAACGGCCTTTTACTATTTGCAACTAAGAGAGAGCAAAAGGAATATTTCGACAGAGCCATTGTACGATCCGACCTTATTTGATCGTGAATCAATTCATTATTTCTATGCTGAGATTGCAGGATTGGCGTTGCTGTTAGTAATGATCGAGTTTGTTTTTAGAAAGTTGTATAGGAATTGGTATGCGAAACCCGAACAATAGGGTAGCTGCGAGTTGTGAGCTGCGAGCTTCGAGCTCATGGCTCATAGCTCACAGCTCGAAACTCAAAAAATGTCTAACCCTCTTGATCGCCTCTTCCTTCCCCAATACATCCGCAATATGAAATACCGGTGGACCAAACTTTCCACCAACCAGCATTACACGTAATGGCAATTGCAACTCACCAGGTTTGATTCCTTTTTCTGCAGCCAATTTTTTGAATTCATCTTCAAGGAAAGCAGCGCTCCATTCATTAACTGCCGACCAGCCCTCAGCAAGTGATTCAAAAAATTTTCGTTTTTCTTCTGTCCACTTGGGTTTGACAGCTTCAGTATCAAATTTCTCTGGAAAAACAAAGAAGAAAGAAGACTGATCATAGAAATCGGGCAGTGTTGTACAGCGTTCCTTAACAAGGCCGATTATTTTTTCCAGGAATTTATCATCTTTTATTTCGATTCCTTTTTCCTTAAATATCTTTTTTACTTCTTCAACAAGTTTTGAAGCATCTGATCCTTTGATCCATTCGTGATTGAACCATTTGGCTTTTTCATAATCGAATTTGGCACCACCACTATGCACTCGTTCTATCGAAAACTTTTTTATCAAGTCTTCTTTTGTAAATATTTCCTGCTCGGTTCCATCATTCCAACCTAATAATGCGAGTAAATTAATGAAGGCCTCTGGTAAAAATCCCTTTTCACGGAAACCAGGAACCGTTTCACCATTGGGATCGTTCCAACTCATGGCAAAAACAGGAAAGCCATATTTTGCTCCATCGCGTTTGCTAAGTTTACCATTTGGTCCAAGGATCAAAGGAAGATGGGCCCATTGTGGCATTTGGTCCAGGCCGAATAACCATTTCCATAAAAGAATATGAACAGGAGCGCTGGGTAACCATTCTTCACCACGAAATGCATGACTGATCTTCATTAAATAATCATCGACTACGACTGCGAGATGATAGGTAGGCATACCATCGGCTTTCAAAAGCACTTTATCGTCAAGCACTGTTGTATCAAAATGCACGTCTCCACGAATCAAATCATTGAATGTAATTGATTCATGCGGATCGATCTTAATACGGACCACATGGGCAGTTCCTGCATCAAGTAATTTCTTCACATCAGTCTTTTCCAGGGAAAGCGAATTGCGCATCTTCATTCGGATCGAATGATCATATTGGGGAGAAGGATTTGTTTCACTGCGAAAACTGCTTCGCATTTTTTCAAGTTCTTCCGGCGTATCAAAAGCATAGTAGGCTTTTCCGTCGCTAACTAATTTCTCTGCATACTCACGATAAAGCGCTTTTCTTTCACTTTGCCGGTAAGGTCCATATTTGCCAGGCTTTTCTGGACTTTCATCAGGTATCAAACCCACCCACTTCAGGCAATCGAAAATGTATTCTTCCGCACCAGGAACAAAACGTGATTGATCCGTATCCTCTATGCGTAAAATAAAATCCCCTTTATGCTGATGTGCATACAAATAATTATACAAAACAGTGCGAATGCCACCCATGTGCAAACCACCGGTTGGACTCGGAGCAAACCTGACCCTGACTCTTTTTTCCATTGCTGGCAAAGATAGGAGCTAATCGCCTGAGACGCTGCTAACTGTCTTTGATTTGACAATGTGGCGGATGAATTTGTACAATTGGGTTATGTTCAAATCGATTAAATAGTAAATTGTAAGTCCCAATCCCGATCCCGATTGGCTCGATGGCTTGATTGTTTGATTGTTTAATTGTTGGGTTTATTATTCTTGAACCCAACCTCCCGATAGCAATCGGGATAACCATCAAACAATCAAGCCATCGAGATCATCGGGACATAATTCACGGTTTTATAATTATTGATGAAGCAGATTCTCCTGGTGATATGTTGTTCCCTACCGTTTCTCGCCGAAGCCCAGCTTACGTATCGGAACCTTATTGTTGATTACGACAGTGCGAAAGAATACAAGAATCTCCGGATTGTTCCTATTAGAAGAAAGGGACCACCGCCTCCCGGCGACCGCAACCTGGTAAGTTTCAGCGAAGCGCTGAAAAAGGGCTACGTCAGCATTTCGGAACGCGGATCGGCATCTACTGAAAACGTTCATTATTTAAGAGTGAAGAATAATTCGAAGAAAAACGTATTTATTGCTTCGGGGGAAATAGTTCTGGGAGGTCGCCAGGACAGAATAGTGAAGAAAGATACGATTATCGGACCCTCAGATAAGGATCAGTATATTGATGTAATGTGTGTGGAGGAGGGGAGATGGAGCGAAAAAGAAAAAAAGTTTACTTATTTCAGCTATGCCAATCCGAGATTAAGACGAACGCTCGATCAATCTGGAAACCAGGTTGTGATCTGGAGGGAGATCCTCAAACAATTAGATAGTAATAAAATCAAGGCGGCCACATTAGCATATTCTGCAACAAGGCTAAACAAAAAGCTTCAGCCGCAATTTGCAGATTATTTCCGTTTTTTCAGCAAGCAATTCAACCAACCGGATAGCAATATCGTAGGCATGGTATGCATGAGCGGGAATAAGGTGTTAGGCTGCGATATTTTTGAATCCAATACCTTATTCTATAGCGAGCTGGAACCGCTGCTATACGGATATATAGAAGAAGCATTCGCTTTTGGCGCAGCAGTGAGTATCAAACCAGATGATGTTAAGAAATATATGGACGAGCTGTTGAAGGATGAGGAGTCACAACTAGAATTCGTTAAGAGAAATGGAAAGATCTATCGCTTCCAGGGAAGAGTGATCCATATCACCGGCTTTGGCCAATAAACTAGATTTGTTTGGCGTTTGGAGTTTGGAGTTTGGCGTTAGGGTCCCGAACTACAAACTTTTCATTAGGCAATGTCGATAGTGTATATTTTCGTGACACAGCACCAACGCCAAACTCCAAACGCCAAACTCCAAACGCCAAACACCAAACTCCAAACGCCAAACACCAAACGCTAAACGCCAAACACCAAACACCAAACGCTGATGTTTTACCTCGTAAAAACTCCCCGGCTTTTAAAAAAATTATATCCACGATGCATTTGGGAAATCCCCTGTGCTGAAAAAAATGTTTATTTCAGTTTTGATGATGGACCACATCCGGTAGCAACTCCCTTCGTGTTAGATGAATTGAAGAAGTATAATGCCAAAGCAACCTTTTTTTGTATTGGTAAGAATGTTGAAACTTATCCTTCAATCTATGAAAGAATAATAAGAGAAGGTCATCAAACCGCCAATCATTCTCAAAATCATTTAAATGGATGGAAAACGGAGAACAAAACTTACATCGATGATATTTTATATGCAGGAAGGTTCATCAATTCAAATTTGTATCGTCCGCCATATGGAAGAATAAAAAGAAAACAAATTGATCTGTTGAAAAAAACTGATGATGGGTTTGAAATTATAATGTGGACCTTGTTAAGTGGTGACTTTGATATTTCGGTTACACATCAGGTTTGTATTGACAGAGTAGTGACGCATGTACAAAACGGATCAATCGTGGTTTTTCACGACAGCGAAAAGGCCCTGCCCCGCCTGCAAAAAGCTTTGCCGGAGATCATGATGAAATTGACTGATAAAGGGTATCGATTTGAGAAAATTCCCGCTAAAAAATGACGGACAAGTGTAGTTGTTCAGGCCAGAAAAAAGTTGGGCCTGGGTAGAAACCCTGGCCCGTTTTTAATCCGTACCCTATGAAAACTGATTTAAAGGTATAAACTTTTTTAATTAGTGCAAAGTAATTTCTATCGTCTGCCCGTTCACGGTAAGCAATGCTTTATTGTCGCATTGGCCTGTACCATAATCTAATGAGGCAACGGTGTCATTGCTCTTGCGAAGCTCAATAACACCCTTCACGATCCAACGACAGAAGAACTTTTTCACCAATGGCTCCTTGATATGGGTAGCCCATTGGAAGAATTTGTCCCCTCTTTTTACAGATCCACTGGCACTTCCCGAAAGGGTAAATACGTCATCGAAGGGGTTAAATGGGGTACCTAATCCTTCTACCTGCGAAAGCACGCGATCACTGCTCCACTGGCTGAAATTACCATTGGGCTTGGTCAACTTAGCACCTGTAACAACGATCTTGAAGACCTTTTTGTCCTGGGTACTTTGGTTAGTGATCTTATGGGTTCCTTCTACATGGATGCCATTAACATAATATCCTTCGAAGCTTGTGGTCGCAGAGTTTCCGGGGAGATAAAGGGGACCGCTATAGGTTATGACGATCTTTCCTTTCCTGGTTACACCATGCCTATCAGTACAACCGGTACCGAAATCGAGGGTAACCTGTAATGGAAAGCGGTTCGGGGGGCTTAATTGGGTAAAGGAAACTGTGAAGCAAACATTGGTATCCAGTTGATTGGCACCGTTAATATACTCTCCTGAGCCCGTAGAAGTGTTGGCACTTCCAAAGACTCCGGTACCACCAATGGCAACCTCATTATTTACTCCCATCACATTATCGAACACGTCGTCGAAAACAATTTCTGCTTCAGCTTCAGATTCAGAAGCCGCTGATGCGAATTCCTCTCTTTCTGCTGGTGTGCCTGTAGAGCTGCTTTCTTTTTTACAGGAAACAGCGAACAAACTGGCCATGATAACCATGGCGGTTAACAATCGGGTAAGACTGCTGTTGAACTTCATAATAATTTTGAATTTTGTGAGGCAATGGTAATAACGTCCCTAAGACGGCACTCATTTTAAATAGTTTAACCAAATCTTTAAATAATTTTTTGAATTTTGTACCAGATGATTCCACAACTAATTGATACACATTGCCATTTGTACCTTGACATTTTCGACCCTGATATTCCGCAAGTTATACAAAGGGCAGAAAATGAAGGAATTACGAAGTTTTACCTCCCGGCCATCGACCGGTCCGAGGAGAAGAGCCTCTTTGCCCTTGAAAAAAAATTTCCCGGAAAATGCCTGGCGATGATGGGCCTCCATCCCTGCTCTATTAAAGAGAATTACCAGGACGAGCTTAACTGGGCTGAAAACTGGCTTCAAAAACGACGTTTCTCAGGCGTAGGTGAGACCGGTCTCGACTATTATTGGGACAAAACCTTCATAAAGGAGCAGGCAATTGCCTTCCGGAAGCAGATTGAATGGGCACTGCATTATGACCTCCCGGTCATAATTCACTCCCGCAACTCCCTACAGGATTGTATTGATATTATCCGCGAAAACCAGAATGGAAAATTGAAAGGAATCTTTCATTGTTTTAGCGAGGGGTACGAGTTTGCAAAACAGATAATGGACCTTGGATTTTATATGGGAATTGGTGGAGTATTGACTTATAAGAATTCGGGTCTTGCTGCAGTTGTCGAGCAGATCCCGATGGACTGGATCGTTCTTGAAACAGATTCTCCTTATTTAACGCCGGTACCATTCAGGGGCAAGAGGAATGAAAGCAGCTACTTAAAATACGTAGTAGCGAAATTGGCAGAGGTTAAAAAGATGGAGGCTTTGGAAATTGGTTCGATAACTACAGCTAACGCACAAAAAATTTTTGGAGTCTAATCCTGATGGCTTCATCACAACAACAAATTGTCAAGGATCTTGCCCCTGTAGTACAAAGCATCTAGCCTCTCCCTTAACGCATCCACTGTCAACCCGGCATTCCCGTCCCGGCTTAGCCGGGAGGAACAACCCCATCAACCCCATCAACCTCATCAACCCCATCAACCTCGCACTCAAAATCTTTATAGTACAAATGTTCTCTTAATCTCCTGTTTTTGTGGGATAGGTTCGCTTGCACTTCAGCATTACTTTCGTCTGTCTTAAATCAACTAATATGAAACAGATCTATGCATTCATTTTTTTCTCCCTCTCCTTTTCAATTATTGCTTCAGCGCAAAAAACCCCGGTAACTACTAAAAAGGCAGACCCATCAACAATTCAAACTCTAAAGGTAAAACCTGAGAATAGTTATGTAAAGCCTTCCCCTGATCTACGGCTCACCGCAGTAAGTTTTTCTCTTGTAAATACGCAGATTGTAAATGGCGTAACCACCCATACTTTTCAAATCAATTACACTGTAAAGAATGAGGGAAACATGGCTGTAGCAGCCAATACAGTCTTTTTACAAGGATGGATCACGTATACAACACCATCTCCCAGAACAACTGCCGGATGCGGAGCCGTAATAACAACTCTCGCAGGACAGATGATCAATCCCGGTGCAACCATTGCAAATTCTTTCAGGTGTACTGCTTCATTTGACAAAAACAATCCGCCGATATACAAACTTGTTATTGACTCTGATAATCTTGTTAAGGAATCAAATGAAGATAACAATATGGCTCAAACGACAATTTTATTTTAGGAAATAAAGACCCTTTATAATTTATGAAGTATTTATTATGCTTACCTATTGCACTTTTCTTTAGTTCAGCAATAGCACAGGATTGCAGTCAGGAATTATTATTACAAAAGCCTGGTACCTGGAAACTAGGTCAGCAAGGCAGCATCGCAAATATTGCTGCAATTGATTTACCGAAAGAAAAAGCAGTGCTGGCTAATATTCATAAGATGGTAAGTGCTAATTATAAGCCGATGGGTTGTCAGGTTTCGTACAGCTATGTGTTTAGCAAGCATTCCGGCGAAGGGCAAACTTTTATTTCAGATCCTTACCATTATGCAATGTATATTCTCCGCTTTTTATGTGACCAGAATAGTGCAGATAAAACTAAATACTATGTAGATATTTCCACTCCAACAACGGTGAATATCACAGCCAATGCAATTTATACTTACAACAACCTTTATGCTGCGAACATCGCAACAGATGACGCAAGGCCCTATCTGAAAATAAAAAAGAGACCTGAAAAAAGAAACGGTTTTTATTTTTTGGGTGAAGAAGTTATGGGCGACTCACACCTGCAAAATAAAATAAAAGAGTATCGATGGCTTATTACTTATAATGATACACTTCCCTTTGTTTATGTCACACGTAAGGAGTATTTGTTGGCTCAGAAGCCAAGGCTGGCGAAGGATATTCAGGATAGTCCCAGTGAAAAAGCATGGTACGAAAAGTTTCTCCGTAATATCGACGAATACCTGAAAAGACCTGAAGATTATTTGAGTAAGCCGGCCATTTGTATGTGGAATGAAGAAGAAAGATTTGAAAAATTTGTTGAGGAAGGCACTCTTGGTTCTTTTATTGCCATTAAGCCAAACCTTGCATACTATCGTAAAAAACTTCCCAAATCATCGCCGCAATTCTTTACTGTAGTTTATAAAATCTCACATGGAGATCCTGCATTTGAACAAAACATAGAAGCAATAACAAAAGCTGTTGACTTTGCCAGCTTGCGTACTATGTTAGGCAAATAATCATAACTGTTATGAACAAATTAATTTTTCTTTTGGCTTGCTACATTTATACGGTGGCAATCTTTGCCCAGGAAATACCACGCAGAGACCTGGAGGATAGTACGATCGGCTGGATAAAGGTCTACAACTTCAAAGGTTTTAAAGAGCCCATGAAAATGGATCATAGGAATTATTCTGTTGCGCAATTATCCATTATTGATTCTTTTGCAAACTGGATGCAAGCGAGTTATCTTCCAAAAGGTGGACTCGGAGATATCAAAAAGATTGTTTCAGAAAAATTGGGGCCGTATAATTGGTATACCTCGGGACTGCCTCAGCATTATGGAGCCTATGCAGTGACTTATTATTTTTTGAAATACAATAGCAAGGGAAAACTGACGCCCGCCACAAGTCACAGCGTCACCTGGAGTATGATCGCGAATGGAACACCAACCAGTTGGGTGATCAGGGATATTAGTACAGCTACCCAATGCTATTTTACCTTGCCATCATTTGAAGCAGCTCACTCCAGCGAAGAAACGCGAAAGACCTATGACCTTTCAAAGGTCACCAACCTGGCACCCTATATTAATTTCTGGGTGAGGGACATAGAAACAGGTGGTGGAAACAACTATGTATTACTAAGCAAGGACAATCGATTTCCATTTATTAAACTGACAAAAGGGGAATACCTGAAGTTACTTGAAACTTTCATACCAGTAGCTTACGAACGCGAAAAGAAGGAAATTATCAAAGGAGAGCAGGGTGATCTAAAACGTGCGGCGAACTTGCTGAAATATCTGGATGAAAAATATGAAAAGCGAAAAGCAGGCTTAGAAAAAAACAAAGAGAAATACAAACGCCGCCTTGATGAACTTGCTTTGATGCAAGCACAGCCTACCTTGCATGATCTCGATGGTGGAAAGGATGTGTTCAGCAATCACTACCTCACAGATACTGAATCTACAGCGGGAAGAATTCCTGTTTATAAGGTTGACCCGGCAATGGCCGAATTATGCAAGAAAGATAAACCACAATGGATATTGGTTGGTTGGTGGTGGGCCCCGAATGATGTAACGGAAAAAAATCTACACGAATCGATAATCTATAATTTCAATTTCTCTTATCTCTATAATTTTTTCTTCGATCCCGAAAAAATTAAAGGCCAAACTTACAAACCACTCCGATCCCCTTCATTTAAGGAAGCAGTAGTTATAACCGAATCATCCGAAGCTGCGAAAAAGAACAAGGGGGATGCAAACATTTATTTCTTCGATGATTTTTCTGCAACAGGCATTGGTCAAAAACCAGTTGGATGGAGAGCCAAGCTAGGGTATGGTGGCAACACAAGTACCGTCGTTCAACTTAATGGGCTTAATGGGAAATGGGCTACCGGTAATTATGAACTAACAGCGCTTGGTCTCAAAAAGCCTTTTCCCCAGGATTTTACGTTGAGTTATGATCTCGTGGCTTCGCAAAACTTTACATGGGGTTCCAAGGGGCTTACAATTCAGTTATCCAAAGAAACATCGCCGGGCAATGCCGAATCATTCCTGAAAATAAAGTTTCGTCCCGGATTTGATGGCAGGGAGGGAGAAACAGAGATTTGAAGGAAAGTTTCCTTCGTCACCTGATTATTTGAACAGGTCAAATTGGGCAAAAGCTCCCGGGTTTTCCAACAACAAAAAATATAATCATATTAAGGTGAGCATAAAAAAGAAAGGCGAACGCTTACAAATATTTATCGATGAAAACAAGGTGGCGGAATATGAAAAAGCAATACCTGCATCACAAGTGTTTAATACGCTGATGTTTTTAGAGAATGGTAATACAGGCGAAAATGATAAGTACTATATCAGCAACTTAAAAATTGTAAAGGAATAGATCATGAAATATTTATTGATCAATCTGATATTATTCATAGGCGGTTTTGGTTTCCACTTGACAACATTGGCCCAATCTGAAAGTTTTGATCTTGTTAGTTATAGTCCACCAAGAGACTCCGCCGGAACAGTCAAAAACTTACGGAGTTTACTTCTCCTGTATAAAAGGATTACGAATACTGTGGTTTGATAATACGGCTTATGCAAAGGCGGAGTAAATTCGGCACCTCCTTTAGGGAATAAATGCTATTTTTGCTGCCCTACAAAACGGAGAGGTGCTCGAGTGGTTGAAGAGGTACGCCTGGAAAGTGTATATACGGGAAACCGTATCGCGGGTTCGAATCCCGCCCTCTCCGCAAATTGATCAAATCCCCAATACCAGCTATCAAGCTGAATAAAAAGTCACGTTCCTTAAGTTTAGCTATCCTTTATTGGGTCTCCTTTGTTTTCCTGCTCTTTCTAAGCAGTAGTTTTGTTGGTTCGTTTATTCCGAAAATCTGGGAAAGGTTTGCATATGGAATATTAGGAACCATTTCGGCACTTATTGCTACATGGTTTTTTCTCAGGATAGGGAAGAAATCATTCAAGGAAATCGGATTGGTTTGGGAACGCCAAACTTTTTGGAGGTTTATTGTAGGGATCCTGATTGGCACTGGAATTTTTATTTTAATTATTCTCCTTTTATTGGGTTTTACCGAACTGCAATTGGTAAAAAATCCCGAGCGTTTTGATCCTTTAATGGCATTTGGGTATCTGGCCATTTTTCCACTCGCATTTATGGAGGAAATTGCATTCCGTTCATATCCATTTATAAAGTTGAATAAAGCATTTAGATTACGCTTCACTCAGATAATCGCCGCATTAGCTTTTGCGCTTTACCATATCATCGGTGGGTGGGATCCAAAAATTGCCTTCCTGGGTCCAGGGATCTGGGCATTTGTATTTGGATTGAGCGCCATATGGTCTCGCGGTATTGCCATGCCAACTGGAATACATGTTGCATTAAATGTGATCCAACCCTTAATTGGGATTAGTGGAGGATACGCATCCATTTGGACACTTAAACACAAGACGGGGGTTTCGGAAAATGAAATCTCTAAAACTGCCGTTGTTGAAATAGGAGTTCAATTATTCATTTTGATCCTTGCGATACTTATGACGGAGTTCTATATCCGAAAGATTGAAAAAAAATAACTTCCTGACGTTTAGAACCATCGGAAATCGATCATTCCGAGATAAGATTTCCATAAAATTTTACATAAAGCATTGGTACGGCACTAGTGCTGAAGAAAAAAGTTTTTGATATTCTAACCGAAGTTCCTGCCAGAATATGCATGTCTATGGAAAATGGCTTTTGAAAATAGTAAGTCAGATTAGCTGATGAGTTCGTATATGTATAGTGTTCCATTCCAGTAAGTTCTAGTTGATCCACCATTGCTCCCGATAAAACGATTGCGCAATCGAGTTCCGGTTCAAAATCTGTGGACGAGCCTGAAAAAGTTACCCTACTCACAATCGCACCGTTAAAGCGATAAAGTCCTGTTTTGTTTATGGTGATGGAATTAGCATTAATTGTGATATCGGAAGGATTCAGGTTATATTTTGTTGAACTTATATTCATATTTCCCGGTCCAAATTCGGTTGTGGAATACTCAACTTTAAATCTTGTATTATTGCTAAAAGCTGCATTTGTCCACGTGGGTGCCGAACCTCCATTCGAAGTGAGCACCTGGCCCGGGTTTCCTTGATTTCCGAAAACCTTGAATGTTCCAAATAAATTAATCGGACCTGAAAATGTAGTTCCTCCCTCCGCAAAAAAATATACTGCCCTGTTCGTTGTATTCGTTCCCGCACCAACAATCGCGAGTGCATTTGTGCCGAAACCATTGTATCCTATTTTCCCCGCATTGAGTTCCTTTCCCTGGATTCCTGCTCCAAATTCGAGAAGACTCGTTCCTTCGAGTTTCATCGGTCCGTTTACGTGTAATCTTGCGGTTGCCGGGTTGATGCCAATTCCTGTATTTCCGCCCGAACTGATAATTAAATGATATCCGGAATTATCGCCGATGCTGAATCCATTATTGGGAGTATTGGTACCCACAGCTCCTGCTCTCAAATACCAGGAATTACTCGAAGAAATATTCTGAAGTTTAATTGCGGCAGATTGTCCATCTGCAGTAGTTTCGGTTCCTCTCACTGTTAGTTTGGCTGAAGGAGCAAGGTCTCCGATACCAATGTTTTGTGCATTTACTAATATTGGTAACAAAGCAAGTAAATGTGCAAAGGCAAATTTTTTCATTGTGGAATGTATAATTAGCCACAATCTAAATGTCTGTGAAATCAAAAGAAACTACATGATCATGTTTTCCGCTAATTGCTAACAGCCGCCCTAATCAATAAAGAAATTTGCCGACGCCACGACGCTGCGCCGGGCGGGGACGCCGGCGTTTCTGAAAATCGGGTTAATCAAAAGGTGTTAGCTGCAACTCCAAATAAATTCGCGAACGTTACTCTGGTGCAAGACGCCGGGCGGGGACGCCCGGCGCAGCGCTTAGTAATTAACATTCGATAATTAAAACAACAAGCTGATCAGTTTATCCTTTATCGCTTTAGATACTGCTTCCGCAGCTGTGTGGACGTGGAGTTTATCGTAGATTTTTTTGATATGAAAGCGGACTGTGTCGATCGTTATTTCTAATTCGGCTGCAATCATTTTGTAGCTATGCCCTTTAGAAAGAAGTAAAAGAATCTCAGTTTCTTTTTTTGACAACTTTCCGTTTTCTTGTTCAGTTGTTTTTGCCTGTGGCACCATTTGCAAAACTCTTTTTGCAATTGCTCCCGTCATCGGCGCTCCACCGGTAATGACATTGCGTATGGCAGAGGGAATTTCTTCGGTTGCATACCCTTTCAGGATATAGCCCGATGCGCCTGCGCAAATGGCATTAAAGATATTTTCATTATCATCAAATATGGTGAGCATGATGATCGGCAATTCCCTGTTCTTCTTTCTAATTCGCTTCACTGCCTCTACGCCATTAACAGCGGGCATATCTATATCCATTAGTACAACATCCGGCCGTAATTCTTGCAGATCAATCTCAATAGTCTCTGCATTTGGCATCGCTGCAAGTAATTCCAGGTCGGGATGATCACTAATGAGCGATTGCATACTTACGCGAAAAGTTTCGTTGTCGTCGTATAAAAGGATTCTTGTGGGCATGATGCAAAATAAATTGTCAAACCGGTATTACTGCTACATGATTATGTTTGCGGGATTGAAACCTCCAATTTTACGCCTTTGCCGGGCGAGCTTAGGATTGTAAAGACTCCATTCAACGCTTCGGTTCTTGCACGCATGTTTCGCAACCCGTTCGAGGAATTAATTCTGTTTGTATCAAATCCAATCCCATTGTCTTTAATCAATAGCAGGATACTGGTTTTATCGCCCGATAAGTGAATGTCCACCTGGCTCGCCTCAGAGTATTTTGCGGCATTGTTAATCGCCTCTTTGATGATGAGGAAAAAGTCACGTCGTTGCTCCATACCTAAACTTTTTGTAAGCAAGGGCTCGTCTACAGTAAGAACTGTATGAATATTTTTTGGTTCGAGGGTCCGGGCAATAAACTCTCTGATCCTGATCACCATGTTTTCCAATTTATCGTTTTCGGGCGATATGGCCCATACGATATCACTCATTCCCTGTTGCATCTGGGAAGATTGTTCCGTAATCATTCCCAACATTGAAGATGCTTTTTGCTGATCTTTATTGATATTATTTTGGGATACCTGGGATAATATTTTTATGCTGGTCAATGCCGATCCAATCTCATCGTGCAGGTTTTTCGCAATATTGTTTCTTACTTTCAACATATCTCTTTGTTGCTGCAGTTTTTTTGACAGTTTGAAGCGGCTGAATAAAACAATTCCAAGGATGATTAAAAGGAACATACCGAGGAACATCAGGTTTCTCAATTGTTTCTGGTTATTCAGCTGCCTGTCTTTTAACTCCTTTGCCACTTCCGATAATTGAAGTGCCTGTTTGTTATTATTGGATACCAAAATTTGTTTTTCCAGTTCTTCCTGCTGTTGTTTTATTCTAACATCACGCAATTCCCTTTCCTGCGATAAGATCTTGATTTCATTTTCTTTTTGTTTTGCCTCAAGCCAGTTGCCCTGGATAATCACTTTTTGCTTATCTATTTCCAGCTGTTTGATTTTTTGATCTAGGCTCAACCGCGATATTTCGTTGTCTTTTTTTTCTGTTTCATATTTGGTTTGTAAGTCGGCAATATTGGTTGTTGTTTCCTTGTTGATAATGCTATCGCGGTAACTATAATATTTTTTCAAATTCTCATACGCATTTTTATGGTCATTTGAACGGCTGTAATAAGCGGCCCGGGTGCCATAATAATCACGGAGCAATGTTTTGTTGTTTAATTCAACAGACAGCTCATAGGATTCTTTATAATATGCCTCCATTGCTATAGTATCCTTCATATCCCCGCAAAGCAAGGCAGCCCATCTGCATTTACCGGCCAGCCCGACTTTATCGTTCATTTCCCTGGATATGACAATTGATTTTTGAATATAGGCAAGCGCTTCCGGTTTATTTCTTTGCCTATCCATGAGAACAGAAAGATTATCATAGCTCCGCATCATCAGGCTTTTTACTCCGCTCTTTTCTGCGTATTTCATGGCTTCCTTTTGGTACTTCGATGCTGAATCCATGGAAACGGGCATGTACATCCGGGATAAACTCTCGTAAGCAGTTGCCAGTCCCTGGATATCCCTGCTCTGTTCCCGGATGGCAATAGCACTTTTTATATACTCAAAGGCTTTTGTTGAATTGCCGAGCCTATTATAAGTAACGGCAAGATTACTCTTGGTTGTAGCCAATCCGCTCAGGTCTCCTGTTTCCTCATAGATTCTTATTGCTTTGAGATACCATTCAACCTGTCTTTCCAATTCATCTTTCAGACCATGCAGGTAGCCCATATCGTTATACACCAGGGCTGTGTAACTTGAGCGGGATTTTCCAAAATGCAGCGCTAGGGAAGTGGTAAACAACTTTTCCGATTCCTCCAGTTTGTCTTCATACATCAGGTATTGACCTTTCTGATAAGAAGCTAAGGCCATCATAAAACTATCTTTCAGGTGCTCGCCAATTCTTAATCCTTCCGCATAGTACACTTTCAAGTCATCCTGGCTCTCTTGCTGAAATAAAATATCAGCAATTTTCAATTGCGCGAATCCTTCGCCGCGCAGGAGTTTCTTTTGTTTGCTTGATTTGAGCGCAAATTGCGCATAAGCCAGTGCGGTGTCCAGGGAGCCCGACAATGCCTCCGCATCGGCCCGATCTAACCATTGATAGATTTCCGTTGAGTCATTTTGGATTTTGGATTGCGCAAATGGATAGAAGCTGAAGTAAAGAAAAGTGACTATTAAACAAATCCTTTTCAAAAAACAGTTGAATGATTCAACCGGTCTGGGCATAAAAGGTTTTAGAAAGGAGAATGTACGATTATTCTGAGGAACCCAATGGAAAATATAAGGGAACGAATATCTTTTTTATTTAGTAAATTGAAAGATCCAATCTGCCAGTTCATTCGCTTCAACAATATTCCAACTATGATATCCCCGCCCCCTAGTAACTATATATTCCGCATTTTTATTTCCTAAATTCAGAAGCACCTGGTTCAGTTTTTCAAGATCAGTTACATTTAAATCCTCAAGCTTTAGGTCTTTGCAATACTTCTCTTGAACAAAGTCAATATCGGGTTCAACATAAAGTCGAATTGGAATTGATTTTAGAAGCCTGGCATTGCCACCGTCCGGTTCACTTGCCAAAAACGGTGAGTGGAGAAAATAGTTTTTAAATGAAGTTGTTGGAGAACCCAATGAATTCTCCAGAAAATTTAGTGTCTCGGTGCCTTCATTGTATAAAAGATTGGTACAATTGTATTGTCTGAATTTTTGTGCAGTATTGTAAAAGCGCTCCAGGTCCAATGGCGGGTCAATTACAAATACGCATTTCAAGAAAAATGCAGAATCAAATGAAAGCAAATACTCCGCAAAACTTATCGCAATAGAACCGCCCGCCGAATAGCCACCCAGCGTCAGATTGGGCGAAATGAGTTTGGGATTTGCTGTTTGTATTCTTAATATTTCCTTGAGTTGTTTTTTTATCAGCCCATCAACAAATAAGGAATATTGCAACTCGGGTACAATGGTCAGAATATCCCTTTCCTTTTAAGACTTCAGGGATTCTTGTTTTCTTGAAAATGTTTTTTGGATTTTCTCCTTTGCCTGGGAAGAGTATTAATATTCCCTTAATGCTATCGGAAGGTTGCATTACGTAATAGGAATAAGTCCTTCCCATTAATGAATAAGAAAGCCTGACACTATTCTGCCCAAATAGCGTTGATGCGAATACGAAGCAGCAAACAAAAGATATTAGCCTCATAACATTATTTTTCACACCATCCGTGTAACTGTAAAATAAGCAGGTTTTTCATTTGAGTGTGTTATCTGATAAAAAGATTGTGAACTTTATAGGAAACTGCCTTATTGGACACCCCTGATAACAATATCGTATTGCAGGTAAGAAACGTTGGAGACATTTTTTACCATTTCGTAATTCCATTGTCGAGCAAGCGATTGCTGAATCCCGATATTGAACAGGTTATTCTTGAGGAGGCCGAAGCGCTTTCTCCAGATGCTGATATCTGTTTAGTTCTGAGGGTTACTGATGAACAGGGCTATAACGAAGCCGAAATTGCTTCAGCCGTTAAAAGACATTTCGAATATCAACATGAACGAGCCGGGAAAGCAGTTTCCACCACTATCAGACTTGGCTGGAAGAGTCTTATTGTTGGTTTTGTTTTTTTGGTAGCCATGTACTTCCTTTCGCTGATCGTCACGAGCTGGCTGCCGGATATGGGATTGAAGATAACGGTCAGAGAACTTTTTATCGTACTTGTGTGGGTAGCACTCTGGAGACCTGCTGAACTTTTGATTTATGATTGGCGGCCATTCAAACGCAAAGCAAGAATTCTGGAAAGAATTTCAAAATGCAATGTTCAAATCGTTAGACAAACGATTCCAGATTAGCGAAATCAAAATGTCTTTAACTCTGAATTTCATTCTGTGGCAACACTAGCAAGACTCCCGACTCCTGACTCCCGACTATTTCCGAGGCACTTTTTTTGCATAACTTGTACTACGCGCTCCTTTAATCATTCACCCGGACATTATTCTACATGGATTGGCATTCTGTTGAAATCGAAAAAGTTTTCGAGGAACTGAAATCCTCAGAAAAAGGCCTCAGTGAAGAAGAAGTAAAGCGACGGCTTGAAGAAAATGGTCCCAATGAACTGAAGGAAAAAAGAAAGAGTCCGCCCTGGATGATCTTTCTGAATCAGTTCAAGGATTTTATGATCATTGTACTGATCGCGGCAGCGGTTGTTTCCGGATTTGTGGGAGATCTTGCCGACACCCTAATAATCCTTGTAATTGTTATTTTAAATGCCATCGTCGGTTTCATCCAGGAATACCGGGCTGAAAAGGCGATGGAAGCACTGAAGAAACTCGCTGCACCCCAGGCTAAACTCATCAGGGATGGTCAGCGCGTCGTCAAACCTTCCGCTGAAATTGTACAGGGAGATATCGTCATCATTGAAGCGGGCGATGTGGTGCCTGCAGATCTCCGCCTGATCAAATCAGCATCGTTGCGAATTGAAGAATCATCGCTTACAGGTGAGTCGGTTTCGATAGATAAAACAATTGAACCAATAAAGGAAGCTGAAACCTCCCTTGGCGATCGTACGAATATTGCTTACAAGGGAACACTGGTAACCAATGGAAGGGGTAGAGCTGTTGCGGTTGCGACCGGGATGAATACTGAAATCGGAAAGATTGCAGGATTACTACAGGAAGATAAACTTGCTACACCCTTACAGAAACGCATGGCCGATTTCGGACGCAAGCTTTCTTATATTATTATCCTGATCTGTGTACTTCTGTTTGTCGTGGGTTTATTAAGGGGAGAAGAACCATTGAAGATGCTGCTGGTTTCAATATCGCTCGCCGTTGCGGCAATTCCAGAAGCCTTGCCCGCACTAATAACCATCGCGCTTGCACGAGGTGCTAAGCGAATGGTAAAGCAAAATGCATTGATCAGAAAATTACCTGCAGTCGAAACGCTGGGTTCGGTTACTTATATCTGTTCTGATAAAACCGGAACACTTACTCAGAACAAAATGACGGTAGTCAAAACTGCGCTCGAACAGAATGAAGCATTTCAGCCTGACAAAGAAATTTCACTCTTTGACCTTTGCCTCCTGCTCAATCATGACGTGAAAAAAAGCAAGGATGGAAAATGGATCGGTGATCCGACAGAGATAGCGCTGGTTGATTATGTGTATAAGAAGTATGATGCAGGAAAGATCACTGAGATCATCAAGCGCTTTCCAAGAAAGGCAGAGCTTCCATTTGATTCAGATCGGAAATGCATGACCACCCTGCATCAATTTGAAGAGAAATGTTTGGTGACCACAAAGGGCGCGGTTGAAGTGATTCTTTCAAAACTAAAAGATAAGGGACAGGAAAAAGAAATAAACGATGAATCAATTAAGACGGCCACAGAAGGCATTCGCGTACTTTCTTATGGATGGAAGATAATGGATCAATTTCCTAAAGAGCTGAAACCGGATCAGATAGAAAATGATTTGTCCTTTACCGGATTGGTTGGA
Organism: uncultured Chitinophagaceae bacterium; assembly: GCA_963728145.1. Lineage (GTDB taxonomy): Bacteria > Bacteroidota > Bacteroidia > Chitinophagales > Chitinophagaceae > CAVSJA01. The sequence continues at coordinate 515,348 of CAVSJA010000006.1, forward strand.
ATGATCGATCCAGCGCGCGAAGAAGCAAAACCTGCGATCCGGGAATGCAGAACAGCCGGCATTCATCCTGTTATGATTACAGGCGATCATAAGGAGACAGCAGCGGCTATCGCGAGGGAAATAGGTATTTTGACCAGTAAGGGCGAAGTGATCACAGGTACTGAATTAGCCAAACTTTCTCCTGAAGACCTTGTTGCAAGAGTGGAAGACATACAAGTCTATGCCCGGGTATCCCCCCAACAAAAACTGGATATTGTAAAAGCACTTCAAAAGAATAAGCATTTTGTTGCGATGACGGGAGATGGAGTGAATGATGCACCATCGCTTAAGGCAGCAAATATTGGCGTCGCAATGGGGATTAATGGAACCGATGTTAGCAAGGAAGCTGCCGATATGATCCTGCTCGATGATAATTTCGCGACCATCGTCAAAGCAGTTAGAGAAGGACGAAGGATTTATGATAATATCCGAAAGTTTGTTAAATATATCATGACCTGTAATGGCGCGGAGATCTGGACGATCTTTCTTGCTCCTTTGATCGCACTTCCAATTCCACTTTTACCTATTCATATTTTGTGGATCAACCTGGTGACGGATGGCCTGCCCGGACTTGCGCTTTCTGCCGAGGACGCTGAAAAAAATATCATGAAAAGGCGCCCCCGAAGGACTGATGAAAGCCTGCTCTCTGGCGGAGCCGGATACCATATTATCTGGGTTGGATTGTTGATGGCATTCATTACTCTGGGCATTCAGGCCTGGGCTTATCACACCGATAATGCCCATTGGCAAACTATGGTTTTCACCGTCCTTTCGTTGGCGCAATTAGGACACGTTATGGCTATCCGCACTGAGTCCGAATTCATTTATCAAAAAGGATTTTGGACCAATCGCCCCTTACTGGGTGCAGTTGTGCTTACTTTCCTTCTCCAATTAATGGTGATCTACGTGCCGTTTTTCAATGAAATCTTCAAAACCCAACCCCTGTCTATAAATGAATTATTGATCTGTATCGGTGTATCAGCGATTGTATTTCATGCAGTTGAGCTGGAGAAGTATATCAAATTGAGGCTGTTAACTCCGAAAAGGCAGGCCCCAACGGGACCTAAGAAGCCTCCTAAATAACTTTCGTTAGAGTTAAGACTCTATTGACGATATCCCGTAGAAATAATAAATTTAACCTGACTAAGGATCCAATCCCTGAATTCCCGCGCGATCTGCACCCTTTCCATCTAAATACTGATTTTATGAAACGCATAATTATATGCTGCGACGGCACATGGAATAAGCCAGGTTTAATGGACCTTGGCAAACCAGTCAAGACAAACGTTCAAAAGATTTATGAAGCGATCGCCAGCAAAGGCGTTGATGGAGTTACCCAGGTAAAATATTATGGAGTTGGCGTAGGGTCTGGTTATACCTTATCCGACAAATTTTTTGGTGGTGCTACGGGTAGAGGCATTGATCGCAATATCAAAGATGCCTACCGTTTCATCATGTGGAATTATGAACCGGGTGATGAATTATATTTTTTTGGATTCAGCAGGGGAGCATACACGGCAAGAAGTCTGACTGGTCTCATTCGCAATTGCGGTGTGCTGCAATCACAATATCTCAACCTGGTAAACGAAGCATATGCTTTATATCGGGATCGAAATGCTATTACTCATCCCGATAGTGATCTCATGATGGCTTTCAAAACTAAATACAGCCAGATCACAAGAATAAAATTCATTGGAGTTTGGGATACTGTTGGAGCGTTGGGCATTCCACTCAGCATGTGGTCGAACAAACAATACCAGTTTCATGATGTAAAGCTGAGCAAGGATATTGATTATGCTTACCATGCTATTGCACTCGATGAAAAAAGAAGATTATTTCAACCGACGTTATGGGAAGTGGCAAAGGATACAAAAAACCCTGAACTCAAGCAGGAAGTTGAACAGGTTTGGTTTCCCGGCGTTCATAGCAATGTTGGTGGTGGTTATGCAGATACCGGCCTCAGCGATATCGCACTTCTTTGGATGATTGAAAAAGCCCAGGGCACAGGACTTGGATTCAAGGAAAGCTACCTGAAAGAAAAGATCAAGCCCAGTGCAAAAGGAATGATACGCAAGAGTACCACTGGAGTCTTCGCGATATTATCCAAGAAACTCCGGAATGTAAACCAACAGGGCAAGGGAAAGCTCTATGATGACGAGTCAGAAACCTTTAATGAGTACGATATACAACGAAATGAAAAGATCCATTACAGTTGTTTTGAACGTTCTGATCTGATCCCGCAATACAAACCCACGAACCTTGAAGCAGCGATCAAGTTTAAAACACCAACATTCCCTGATCTCAGCAGTTGGAAAGAAGAATGGAGAAAGTTTATTCCGAATGAACTAAAGGAATTTATAGAAGATCTTACCAATCGAAACGAACAACCACCTGCAGAGAAGAATGTGGATAAGAGTGAGGAGGAGGAGAAAGAGAAAGTGGTGTGACCAAAGGGCAAAAGGCAAGAGGCAAGGGGCAAAAGGCAAGGGCAAACTACAACGATTATTACCCAATAATCAATAATTAATAATCAATAATCAATAATTCCACGTCGAACTTCGAAGGAACTAACTATACTTCCTAAAAGCCTTTCTACCAAACCCCCATGCCAAAAAAAATCATTTTCTCTCTTTTTCTAGGCTTAATCATTCTGATCATTACCTGGTTCTATCAGAATTATGATTATTCTTTGGTCGTGGAGGATGGTTTCTTCAAGAAGATGGCGCTTTTGAAATACAAGATTGTTGATGTCAGCCCCAAAAGATTATAAGGAATTCGTTTTTATCAATACAAGCAAAGATCCCGCGATTGTAGAAGATACTTTCGACTATGGAAATGTTGTGGTTTCTGACAGGGAAATGATCAGTAAGCTGATTTCAGGTATCAATAGCCTGCCGGGGAAACCTATGTTTACAGTAGCCGATATCCAGTTCTATTATCCATACACGCCTAATCCTTCCATTGATAGCGTGATGCAGGCTGAACTGGAGAAAAATCCAAAGATTGTGATACCTGTAGTTAAGAATGAGTATGGCAATTATTACTTTCCAATGTATAAGGGACTTTATGGTTATTCCGATTACCGGACATTTGGAGCGGCTTTCAACAAGTTCCGTTTGCAGAAATCAGAAACCATTCCTTCCATCCCCGTACTGCTTCACCACAAAATCGATGGGGCGGTTTACGAGGATCATTTTTTCTATACTAAATGCAATGATCGATTGAGCCTTTCGGCGATCTGGCCTACTTATTATCTTAGAGATTCCAACGTAATCGCCAACCGAAATAAGTATGGGAAGTATTTCAATATTGGTGAGATCCTTCTGGACATGCAAGCTAACCCCGACAACTATCAGAATTATTTTAAGGATAAGATTGTTATCGTGGGAAATTTTGAGTCCGACGTGCATCCTACGGCGGTTGGTAAAATGTCGGGGCCAATCTTACTCGCGAACATGTATTTGACCTTGCTCAACAATCAACACCTGTACACTATCCTGATGTTTACTATACTGTGGTTGAGTTTTTCATTTCTGAGCTATATAGCTTTTTACAAAAAAATGCCGGAGATCAAACTCAATCTCAAATTCATGTTCTCTTCGTACCTGACGAAATTTGTTAGGAGCTACGTTTCCTATTTTGGATCCATGTTCTTTCTTTCAGCGATCTTTCTTTTTGTATTCAATGTGCAGGTGGCATTATTTCTTCCTGCACTCATTTTCTCGGGTATTGAATACTGGAGGCAGAAGAAGAACAAGGACAAGAAGAAAGCGGAGGCGAAAAGTTAAAATAACCTATGAAATCAGCCACGCTCCATTTTTTTATTAATTTAGGAGTTTCCCCGAAAACCAGCTAAAACATGAGGTTTTTTGCCATCATAATATTCAGCTTCCTTGCACAGGTTTCCTTTTCTCAATACACAGTTACCAAAGTGATTGGGAATGTAAAGAAGAAAAGTGGAGAGAAGATCGGCGTCGGCAGCAAGCTCAAGGAAACAGATGTATTGGTCTTTTCAAAACCAGAGGATATGGTTCGGGTGATCATCACTGGTAAGGGGACTTACGTGTTAACACCAAGTCCTAAAGCTGTAGTAGAAAAGAATGCATTTGTTGAAATGCTGAAATCAACAAAGTTTCTTAAGTCAAAAGAAGGATACCTAAGTTCAAGAGGTCAGTTCAGTGAATTAGTTCCGGATGTTTTTAAGACAATTGATTCGATCAACTCTAAGAATTTAGTGTCAAAGGAAAATTATTACCTCTTTGATCATGAACGATACAATATTGCCGGTGGGGGACAATTTATTCTTCAGTTTGTGGGTGAAGGAAGCAAAGTGCTGAACAAGGACTTGAAGACGAGAGGCGATACGCTTTATATCGCGTTGGCAGACTTCAAATTTGGACCTGGATTTTCATCCATAGGGTACAGGCTTGCATACTATGACAAAGAGAATAACCGGGAACGAATTTTGGCAGAATTGGATCCTTATTTTGACCAAGCTGGAGAGATGGAAAAAATAATTCGCGTAGTGATAAAAGAGACAACAATAAAAGACGATGAAACCCTCGTGCAGCAGGAGGCTTACGAAGAAGTTTATGAAGCGTTGGGAAAACCTTCAGATCTATTATTTGAATACACCTTTAATAAAGTGATGAAGGAACAGAAGAAAAAAAAGTAACTATTGCGATTTAAAATAAATGCAACTCAAATACCTGGAAGACGTAATTCACAAGTACTGCCATAAAATGGCAGAACATGCATCGTCTATACCAGGGAAATTTGATAAAGAGGATATTCACGAGTTGCGGGTGAACTATAAAAAGCTGCGTGCTTTTGCACGATTATTACAGGAAGACCCTAATGCAGGAAAACACCTTTCAGTGCCAGAAGATATTAAAGAAGTATATCAAGCCGGAGCGAAAGTAAGAGACCGGCAATTGTTTCTCGACTTTCTTCACAAATCATTTAACGAACCAGCCATTCTAATTCCACAATTTCTGTTGGGAATTAAAAAGGAACTATTTAAGGCAAAGGAAAAACTGGTTGTCGCAATAGAAGACGTTTCATTCAAAGATGCTGAGACCAAACTCCAAAAATCTCTCCCATCTTTTTTACATGATGAAGCCATTCATCGGTTTGTACACCGCAAGGTTGCAGCCGTTCAATTGATTCTTTTATCCCTCGAAAATGATGAAGACCTGCACGGGATCAGGAAACAATTGAAAGATCTATTGTATACGATAAGAATTTTTGAACAGGAGTGGGGGATAAGCTTTCCCATTCATGCCTGGAAAAGTGAGAAAGCATTGAACGATATTACTTCGGCGCTTGGAGATTATAATGATCTGAGCACCACAGTTGGCTTTCTTAATGATTCTACAATCGATGAGTTGCCAGGCGAAGAGAAATCCGTGTTACTTACTTTAAAAGAAAAATGCTCAACTCAAAAGTCAAAAATGCAAGGTGAGCTGCTTAATAAGGTAAGAGGTTTGAAATTGGTTTCGCAGTTTGATTAAAACTTATTCCAATACCTTTTCCATCTGCATACTTCTCGATCCTTTAATAAGAAAATAGGCATCCGGAAAACTTTGTCGCTTCAACCATCCACTCGCTTCAACTGAATTATTGAATTGTTTGAAGGGATGATCAATCTTTAAAAAATCTCCTCCCACCAATACTACTTCATTCCACTTGTATTGGCCGATCAGATCTACAAGCTGTTTATGTTCATCAATACTTTCAGCTCCTAATTCTGCCATAGCGCCAAGTAAGAGAACTTTTTTTCCTGCGTGCAATTTTGCAAAATTTTCAATGGCTGCCTTCATACTACTTGGATTGGCATTGTAGGCATCGAGAATGATATGCTTCCCATCTTTTTCAATCAATTGTGAACGGCTATTGGAAGGGGCATAGTCTTCAATTGCTTTCCTAATCTTATCCTGTGGCACTTTCAAATAGACACCTACTGTCACCGCAGCGAGAACGTTAGAAAAATTATAGTCGCCAACAAGTTGAGTCTTGATACCAAGATTCGCGCCATTGGTTATTCCAACCTGGAGATAGGGTTCGCTAATGATGATCTTTCCCTCCACATCTGCATCCCTGGTTCCATATTTGAATATATGCGGAATCCCCTTGCTCATGTCCCGGAGATAATCATAATCCCACATCACAAATGCAGTTCCTTTATTATCTCTTAAGAAATCAAACAGTTCGCCCTTACCTTTTCTTACGCCTTCAATTCCTCCGAATCCTTCGAGATGTGCTTTACCACAATTGGTGATCAATCCATGTGTAGGCTGCGCATAAGTGCAATACTCCTTGATCTCGTTAAGGTGATTTGCGCCCATTTCAATTACAGCCATCTCTGCATCGGGATGTATTGAAAGAATGGTCAATGGAACGCCGATATGATTGTTGAGATTCCCCTGTGTGGTATAGGTCTTATATGTTGAAGAAAGTACTGCATGTGTCAATTCCTTGGTGGTGGTCTTTCCATTGCTTCCTGTAATGGCAATAAAGGGAATGTCAAAATGCAATCGATGAAACTTTGCTAAGTCCTGCAATGCTTCCAGGGCATCTTCAAACCAAAAGATATTCGTTTCATTTGCAAATTCTTTCTCATCGACTACCGCATATGCCGCACCTGATTCGATGGCTTGTTTCGCAAATGCATTCCCATTGAAGTTTGGGCCTTTCAGGGCAAAGAAGATATCTCCTTGCTTTATTTTCCTGGTGTCAGTTTGTACAGAAGGGTGCTGTCGGTATAAATTATAAAGTTCTTCAATCGTCATGCGACAAAATTAGTAAACCCGAATTTGTTTTTTTTACAAGGTTGACAGGGTTGACAGGTTGACAAGGTTGATAGGGTTGATAAGATAACAAGGTTGTTGATTGTGTACTTCCTTTGTCAACTTAATCAACCCTGTCAACCCTGTCAACCTTGTCAAAAGGACGAGCGCAGGACTCGGAGAAAAAAAAGTCCCGGTTGGTTAGACCGGGACTTCTTAATTATATGAAGATGAGTTTAACGTTTTCTGGAATTCTGTCTTCTTTGCTTGTACATGATACCGGTTTTTCTACCGTTACCTTCAGGGCTACCTACGCGGTCCATTGCGCAACGGAAACCAACTGTGCTGCTAGCCTGATCTTCTTCCATGAAGCGGCGAGTACCGGGAGACAACCAGTAAGGACGGTCGTTCCAGCTACCACCTTTGATCACTCTTGATTTATCGCTGATCAAAGTAGTGATACCGTAACCACGACCTTCTTTAGCGTTCAAAGCAACTGAGTCAAAACCGTAGTTAACACCCATGATCAGGGAGTCACCATCGAGGTAGTTGATAACATTACCTTTTTGATAGTTACGGCGATTCTTGCTTTCTTCATCAGTTACATATTCTCTCTTCACGCGACCCAAGACTATCTTTTTCAAATTCACCATCCTTATTCTTGAAATCTTTCTGGAATCTGTTACCACGATAAGGAGATACATCATCTAACATCAGGTCCAGACAATGGACGATAAACGTCACCAACCCACTCGTTCACGTTACCTGACATATTATATAAACCAAAGGAGTTCGGGAAGAAAGAGTCAACAGGTGCAGTATATACAGCGCGGTCGTTCAAACCACCCGCAACACCCATGTTGTCACCAGAACCACGTTTGAAGTTTGCAAGGAACGTACCCTGCCAGCTACCACGGCGGCTATCACGAAGACCATTTACATTCTGGCTCCAGGAATAAACCTGTTTGTTAGTAATCAATTCCTCACCTCTTTCTTTTTCCTTACGGCTTGGCCTCGGGTTTTGTCCGATCAATGCCAATGCAGCATATTCCCACTCAGCTTCTGTTGGCAGACGATAACCTGGTAACAGGATACCATCTTCGAAAGTTACCTGTGTACGTGGAGTACCGTTTGGATTCTTTAAGAGGATTCTTTTTAGAACGAGCACCAGGACCAGGAGTAGGAGTAGTCAATCCCAGCAGATAAGATTTGGTGTTGAAAGACTCACCACCTTGTCCCTGGATATTCTTCACGGTATTCTTGTTGATGAAGCCTCTGTCGATCAGGGCTTTTTCGTTCACGCGGTCTGTTCTCCACAAACAAAAGTCATGAGCCTGTCTCCAGGTAACACCAACTACAGGATAATAGTTATAAGAGGATGGCGGAAATAGTATTCAACCATTGGCTCGTTATAAGCCAAGTTCACTGCGCCATACCAGGGTATCTGGCAAAGCACCTTCACGAACGGCTTTGAATTCATCACCATCGAACACGTTATTCAGCCAGTACAGATACTCACGGTAGTGAATATTCGCAACCTCACTGCGGTCGATGTAGAATGAGTTTACTGTTTTACGGGTAGGAATGTTGTTCCAGTCGCCCATAACGTCTTCTTCCGCGGCTCCCATCGTGAATGTACCACCCTGAACAAACACGAGGCCGGGACCAGTACGTTGTTCTTTTTCTTTAGCAACCTGGTAACCACCCATGTTTTTGTCGTTGTAGTTCCAGCCGGTTACGTCGGATTTTTCATGCTTTTTGCCGAATATCTTCGAGTTTTTACAGGAAGCGAAAACTGCCGACAATTAAAAGCAGCACGAATAGGTTTTTCAATTTCATTGTGATAGCTTTTGCCTTTGGTTCAATTGTTTAAAACGCAGCATCAGTTCAATTATTGTACGGATTTTTAGAGTTTTATCCACAGAGACGGGGACGGGTCGCGAATATAAGTAGTTTCTCTAAAACAATAAATTATAGGGAGTTAACGATTTTTAAAAAGAGTTATTTTTGGCCGAAACCTCTCGGTTTTGATTATTTGTTACTGATTATTGATTATTAATTATTTCTGTCACGACTGTCACTACTATTTACTCGTATAAATAGTTATCAATAATCTATATTCAATAATAAATAATTAATAATCAATTGATTATGTGGAGATTGATATTGATAGTTCCCTTTTTCCTTCTGAACCTGACCATATTGGGGCAGAGGCAATACCGTACCAATTCGGTATTGGCCTCGGGAAACTGGTATCAATTCTCCGTCAAAGAACCTGGGGTTTACAAAATCAACCTCGCATTTCTTAACAGCCTCGGTGTCAACACTTCAGGTCTTACCTCAAATACTATACGGATTTTTGGGAATGGTGGTAGGGTGATTCCTGAAAATTGTAGCGGATTTAAAGAAGATGACCTTTTTGAGAACGCAATCTGGATTGAGGACGGGGGCGATGGACAATTAAATGGTAGCGACTATATTCTTTTCTTCGCTACAGGTCCGGATAGCTGGACAAAGGATTCGATAAATAAAAGTTTTTCTCACAATAAGAATATTTACAGCGACAAGTCTTTCTATTTTCTCAATATCGGTGGAACTGGAAAACGCATTGCAACAGCTCCGATAATCCCAGGTCCGAATACGACTGTGAGCACCTTTTCTGAACGATATTTTCATGAGCTCGATACGGTGAATTTTTTGAGTAGCGGGAAACATTGGTATGGTGAAGAATTTTCCAACGCACCAGGCAAAACGACAAACAGAAATTTTACCCTTCCTGTATCGAATATCAACACATCAAGTCCATCTTCATTGAGAATTAATTGCGTTGCAAGGTCATTCAATACAGGAAGCAGTTTTAGGGTAAGTGCAAATGGACAACCATTTATTCAAATGGATATTCCCCCTGTTGCCACCGGTCCATATGATCTCTTCGCTCAAACATCACAGGTAGAATCATCAGTAAACATCACTCAATCCAACCCGGTACTCAGTTTTGATTATACTCCCGGAAGTTTGAATTCTCAAGGCTGGTTGGATTGGTTTGAATTTTTTGCGAGACGAAATCTATCAATGAGTGGAGTAAAGCAATTGCTTTTTAGGGATTGGAATAGCATAGCTCCGGGGAATCGTGCAGAATTCATTATTCAAAGCACTGCAGCGGCGATTCAGGTTTGGCAGGTTACCAATCCATTGGAACCGGTTAAGGTAAGTGGTGGCATTAATGGAACTGAATTTCGTTTTGTAAACAATGCGGATCGATTACATGAATATGTAGCATTTAATACCAGCGACCTTCTTATTCCTGTGGCAGTTGGTAAGGTAAATAACCAGGATCTCCATAATTCCTCAACAGTTGATCTGATCATAGTTTGTCATGAATCATTGCTTGCCCAGGCGCAAAGATTAGCTTCTTTTCATCTTCAAAAAGATAATCTTAAGTCTGCTTTGGTTACTACCACGCAAGTTTTTAATGAATTTTCTTCAGGCAGTCCGGACCCGACTGCAATAAGGGACTTTGTAAAGATGTATTATGATAAAGCTGCCGGCGATTCAACTAAAAGACCGAAATATTTATTGTTATTCGGAGATGCATCTTTCGATTACAAATCAAGGATAAATCAGAATACGAATCTTGTTCCTGCATGGGAAAGCCCGATCTCGCTTGATCCTTTATCAACCTATACCTCTGATGATTTCTTCGGATTCCTGGATGATAATGAAGATATCAACTCAACATCCCTTCCCTTATTGGATATCGGTATTGGAAGAATTCCTGCTTACAATGAACAACAGGCAAAAGCATTCGTGGATAAGATCATCAGCTATTCCGATCCAAAATCGCTTGGACCCTGGAGAAATGAACAAACATTTGTCGCGGATGATGAAGATGCAAATCTTCATTTACAGGATGCAGAAGTTGTTGCAAATGCAGCTTCAACCATATCGCCATTACACAATACTGAAAAGATCTATCTCGATGCATATAAACAGGAAAGTAGTCCCAGTGGCAGCCGCTATCCTGACGTGAACCAGGCGATACAGGATAAGATCTTCAATGGAACCCTGATCTGGAATTACAGCGGGCACGGCGGCTTTAGAAGATTAGCTGAGGAAGTGGTACTGGATCAGGATATCATCAACAATTTCAAAAATCCTGAAAAGCTTCCCTTGTTCATTACTGCTACTTGCGATGTTGCTCCCTACGATAATCCACTTGTCAATTCCATTGGAGAAAATCTTTTGTTGAGAGAAAAAACCGGAGCCATTGCGTTGATGACGACCACGAGATTGGTATTTGCCTTCAGCAATCGGGTGATGAATAAAAACTACATGGAGATCGCCCTTCAAAGAAAGCCTGATGGAAATTACCGTACACTTGGCGAAGCAGTGAAGCAAGCAAAGAATTTCACTTATACTTTCTTCGGCGATGTAGTCAACAACAGAAAATTCACATTGCTTGGTGATCCGGCATTACGTCTTGCTTTTCCATACAACCAGGTTCAAACAACTTCAATAAATGGAAAACCAGTAACTGCGGTGCCAGATACATTGAAAGCGTTGGATCAATACGCTATCAGTGGACAGATTGCAGATCTCGGCGGAACTCTATTGAATAATTTCAACGGAACATTATACGCAACCATTTTTGATAAAACTCAGAATCAAACAACGGAAGCAAATGATCCGGGAAGTTTCAAAACTGAATTCCCCGTTCAGAAGAATATTATTTTCAAGGGCAAGGCAAAAGTGACAAATGGGCAATTCTCAATCAACTTTATTGTTCCGAAAGATATCAATTACCAGTTTGGTAAGGGCAGGATAAGTTATTACACGGATAATGGCCAGACTGATGGCAATGGAGTATTCACAGATCTTATAGTTGGTGGAACTGGCACAGGGATTGCCGATGCAGAGGGTCCGGCGCTAAGGGTTTACCTTAATGATGAAAAATTTGTGAATGGCGGAATAACCAATGCGCAACCAATCTTGCTTATAAAGTTGTCTGATAGCTCGGGAATAAATGTGATGGGAACGGGCATTGGCCATGACCTGGTTGCGATACTAGATGATAATGAGGAACAACGATTTGTGCTGAATTCGTTCTATGAAACCGAGCTTGACAATTTCAGGAAAGGCATCGTACGATTTCAATTGCCCGCATTAACGGAAGGATTGCATAGCTTGAAGGTAAAAGCCTGGGATGCAGCAAATAATTCCTCGGAAGCAATGATTGAATTCCGCGTGATCAAAGAAAACCAGTTTACGCTTGATCACGTAATTAATTATCCAAACCCTTTCACCACAAGGACAAATTTCTGGTTCGACCATAATCGTCCGGGTGAGGAGTTAAGGGTTACTGTTCAGATTTTTACGGTGTCAGGTAAACTCGTGAAAACCATAAAGAATACAATATTTTCGACCGGAAACCGTTCCAGTGAAGTGCAATGGGACGGCCGTGATGATTATGGTAATAAGATAGGTCGGGGGGTTTATATTTACCGGTTGAATGTGCGAACATCAGATGGTAAGTCGGCCTCGAGGCTGGAGAAATTATTTATCTTGTAACGATTTATTGAAAATCCTTATTTTAGCCGCTCTATTGAGAATAAGAAATTTACCCTAAAACAATTATTGCTGCCTTCACAAGGCTTTCAAACCAAAACAGGCTAATCCTAACCTGGAGATAAGTTTATCTATCGAAGGCATTTGAGCAGCAAAAATAAAAACCGACAAATTCTCAATTATGAAACGAAAGACCGCAAAGCTGACTGTCATCCTTTTGCTTTTTGCCGGCGTTAGTTCCCTTAGAGCCCAGAGCGTTGATACCATTAATGTGGTAACCACAGCTGTTCCCTTTTTAAGGATTTCTCCTGATGCAAGAGCGGGTGGCATGGGTGATCTGGGACTGGCGACCTCAGCGGATGCAAGTTCCTCTTTTTACAACCTTGCTAAAGCTCCATTTGCTACATCTAAATCAAGTATCGGATTGACCTATACGCCATGGTTGAAGGACCTTGGATTGAATGATGTTTATCTTCTTGCTTTATCCGGTTACTATCAACTTGACGAGCTCCAGACCATTGCGAGTTCAATTCGTTATTTCAGCCTTGGAAATATTCAGTTTACAGATATCAGCGGTGTGGATTTCGGTGAAGGCCGCCCCCGTGAGTTTGGAATTGATTTCGGTTACTCCCGTAAGTTGGGAGACCAGGTCGGTTTGGGTATCGCTTTGCGCTATGTCTATTCTAATCTTGCTGCAGGCCAGGTTGTGGGTAGCACAACGTATAAAGCCGGTAGCGCAATTGCAGGTGATCTTTCATTCTACTACAATGGACAAAAGGAGACTGGCGATGGATGGAGCTTCGGTGCTACACTGACCAATCTAGGTTCAAAGATTGGATACACCAATGACGCAACTCAAAAAGATTATATTCCAGCAAACCTCGGGTTTGGTACAGTTTATACAAAAGTGTTTGATGAGAACAATAAGATCTCTTTTGGCGCTGACGTACACAAATTGCTCGTTCCGACTCCACCATCAGCAACCGGTGATTACGCAACTGACTCTGCAAACATTGCCGATTATCGCACCAAGAGTGTTGTGAGCAGTTGGTTCAGTTCATTCGGAGACGCTCCCGGAGGATTTGGCGAAGAAATGAGAGAGTTCACTCTTTCACTCGGAGGTGAATATGCATATAATGATCAGTTCTTCGTTCGCGCTGGTTATTTCTTTGAAGATAAAACCAAAGGAAACCGCAAATTCTTTACCGTTGGTTTGGGAATTAAATACAATGTATTTGGATTGAATTTCTCTTACCTCGTTCCTTCCGGTCAGGGTATCAACAGAAACCCACTTTCGAATACCCTTCGCTTCGGATTGGTATTTGATCTCGATGGCGATGGTGGCGCGACAGGTACGACCACTCAATAAGAATTACGGAAAGCAATATATTTGGAGCACTGATCGGATTTCGATCAGTGCTTTTTTATTATTGATTATTAATTATTGATTATTGATTATTTCCTTAAGTATGGGAACCAATAATTAATAATCAATAATTAATAATCAATAATCAATAATCAAATGTCCTACCGCATCGGCTCTGGTATCGACTTTCATCAATTAATAGAAGGCAGGGATTTATGGCTTGGAGGAATAAAGATCCCCCATACAAAGGGAGCATTGGGTCATAGCGATGCCGATGTATTATTACATGCAATTTGCGATGCAATGCTCGGAGCCCTTTCATTGGGCGATATTGGAATTCATTTTCCTAACAATGATCCTTCATATAAAAATATCGACAGCAAGATCCTTCTTCAAAAGACTTATGCACTAATAAAAGACAAAGGCTATCGTGTGGTTAATATCGATTCAACCGTATGTCTTGAATCACCGAAAATTGGAAATCATTCCGATGGCATGAGAATGGTGATTGCAGAAATACTGGAATTAACCAAAGATGATGTTTCAATCAAAGCAACAACGACCGAAAGACTGGGATTTGTTGGAAGAGAAGAAGGAGTTGTAGCGTATGCGACAGTTCTATTATTGAAGATTTAGGCGTTCGATAATAATCAATAATCAATAATCAATAATTGCTATGGGCGCTATGAAATCCGAATTACTGATGACACCAGAATTATTGATTATTAATTATTGATTATTGTTCTTACCAGAGGATCGTCAACTGAGAATATTTTTGGAGGGTTTGAGGTATATTTGCGATCATGTCAAAAGTAAAGGTCCGGATCATCAATAATTCCTCCAATCCCTTACCCGAATATGCAACCGAAGGCGCGGCTGGAATAGACATTAGAGCAAATCTGGAAGCGCCACTGGTTTTGAAACCACTTGAGAGATTTCTCGTACCCACCGGAATTTTTATTGAGTTGCCCAAAGGATATGAGGCCCAGGTCAGGCCGAGGAGCGGCTTAGCAATTAAGCAGGGATTGACCTGCCTCAACTCGCCCGGAACCATAGATTCAGATTATCGTGGTGAAGTGAGGGTTGTGATGATCAATCTTTCAAATGAAGAGCAAACGATCAAATCAGGGGATCGCATTGCCCAGATGATCGTTCATAGTGTTGAACGCGTAAAATGGAAAACTGTTAAAAAAATCTCCACCACCAAACGCAACGAGGGTGGATTCGGTCATACAGGTAAATCTTAGCACATGCGTTTTTTATCAATTCTAATGGTTTCGTTTGTGGTGATATTGTTACAAACAGCATGTCGTTCCACTAAGAAAATCCAAACCGCGATAGCTACTAAGGATACAACGCAAACTGTTGTTGTACCTGTTGAGCCAAAGATCGATTCAATCGCTCTTATCAATGAAATATATTCCGGTATACTGAAGAATAAGATTGACTTCAACACTTTCTCCGCGAAGATCAAGGTTGATTTCGAGGATAAGGACGGAAAGAAAACTGATTTCAATGCATTCGTCAGAATGAAAAGGGATAGTGTGCTTTGGATCTCCGTGAATGCAGCATTGGGCATTGAAGCTTTCCGGGTGCTGATCACCCGCGACAGCGTGAAAGTATTGAATAAACTAGATAAGATAGCGCAACTGCGTTCTGTCGGATACCTGCAGGAAGTGGCTGGGATAGCTTTTACATTTTCAGAATTGCAGGACCTCCTGATTGGAAACCCGATCTATTTTGGCAGTGATCATATTCATTCTTTCAGGAAGGACGACAAGATTACTTCGTTATACAGTTTGGGACCACTGTTCCGTCATCTGCTCACGGTCAGGAACGGAAACTATACGCTTCAAAATAGTAAGATTGATGATCTAGATCCTGCAAGGTCCCGAACAATGCTGATCGTATATGGAGATTATGAAACGAGAGGGAATATGCATTTCTCAACCTACAGGAAGATATCGATTACCACGAAAACCATTGTGAACGTAGAAATGCAATTCAAACAATATAGTTTTAACGAAGAATTAAACTTTCCATTTACCATTCCAAAAAATTATAAACGAGAATAGGCGTTTAACCATAATTTAGTGTGCAGGTTTGCCGTTCTGGCATCATAGGAATACCCTGATTCATAAATCAATCGATTCGATATGCTTAAGACCCTAATTTCATTTTGTATTGCTTTTTTCCTGCTGACCAATGCCTGGTCGCAGCAACAGAGCAGCGATGAATTGAGAAAACAACAGCAGGAGATCCAGCAAGAGATCAATGATCTCAAGCGCACATTGGCTGCCACACAAAAGAACAAAAGGGCGGGTCTCGGTCAATTGTCGATGATTCAGAAAAAGATTAAGCTTCGCGAAAGAGCTATACACAATATCAATGATCAGATCAATGTGATCCAGTCTACGATCAATCAATCGAGAAGTGATATAACCCGACTAAAGCAGGAACTCGACACATTGAAAGTGAGATATGAAAAAAGTATAGTATACGCGTATAAAAACCGAAGTAATTACGATTTCCTGAATTTTATTTTTTCCGCTTCCAACTTTAATGATGCATTAAAGAGGCTTGAGTACTTAAAATCATACAGAGCTTATCGGGAACAACAGGCTGTGACCATTCAGAATACACAGGTCCTATTACAAAATAAGATAGCGGGTCTTGAAGAAACCCGGAAGCAAAAGGATGAAGTGTTACAGAAACAGGAAAAAGAGAAAATCGCACTGGTAGATGAAAGAAAGGAAAAAGATGTTTTCGTGAGCAAATTGCGAGCTCGGGAGAAAGAATTGAACAAGGAACTTTCAGCTAAGGCTAAGGCTGACCGCAAATTGCGCGATGCAGTGGCCGCAGCTATCCGTAGGGAAATGGCAAAAGAGGCGGAAATAGCTAAAAAGAAAGCTGCCAGTACAACAGCTAATCCCAACGCAAGTTCCTCGGGCTCAAAGCCGACCTCAACCAAATCCAAGAGTGTTTTCACAGCTACACCCGAAGGGGCCATTATTTCAGACAATTTTGAAAAGAATAGGGGCCGTCTGCCCTGGCCGGTCGAAAATGGTACCATTAAGATACATTATGGTCTCTATTCTATTGAGGGCACCAGCCTCAAAGGAAATAATCCAGGCCTCACAATCGAAACCAATGTAAATGGGTCAGTTAAGTCAGTATTTGACGGAGATGTTATAAATGTTTTTGATATTGACGGCAACTGGGCAATTTTAATTCAACATGGGAAGTATTTTACATCATATAGTGGCCTTTCTACCGTTAATGTATCGAAGGGAGTTAAAGTAAAAACGGGACAACTACTTGGTAAGGCGGGAAGTAATGATGAAGGGAACGGAGAAATCGAGTTCCTGTTGATGCAAGAGGCGAAAAATATCAACCCGGAGCCCTGGATTAAAAGAAAGTGAAAGTCCTCGGGGCCTGCAACCGGTTCAAAGTTTCCGGCGACTTTTGGTTCGATGAGGGTCTTTCTTACGAAATAAGAAAACGGGGAAAATTTACAACAGTAAATAGTTTCACTTAGTTGTTTATAATTCGTAATTAGTTCAATAAAAATTTAAAAGGTGCGCGAATGTTAAAGTCCATCCTGTGTATGAGCCTTGTCCTGTTTATTGGCTTTGTGTCAATGGGACAAACGAAGAAGAAATCTACTATCCAGAAAAAAGGATCGGTTAGTTCGCGAACGAGTGTTTCTAAATCGAAATCTACAAAGAGTAGCAAATCAAAAAGCTCCCGCCGCCGTATTGCTTCCAAACCCGTTGCAAGAAAATTAGTCAAAGTCGACATCAATAGTTTCGAAGGTCATAAGGGCAAATTACCCTGGCCAGTTGAAAATGGAATTATACTCACCAGTTTTGGGAAGTATGATGTTCCTGGTGTCAAAGGTATTCAGGGAAATAATCCCGGACTTACAATCATAACAGAAGAAGCTTGTGATGTAAAGGGAATCTTTGATGGAGAAGTTGTTTCAGTTTTTGATATCGAAGGTGACTTCGGTGTGATCATCGATCATGGAAAATATCTTACCATTTATTATAACCTCGACACAGTTTACATTAACGAAGGCCAAAAAGTAAAAAGCGGCGAATCGCTCGGCACCACAAAGATTAATGCCGATGGCAAAGGACAAATTGACTTTTTACTTTTCAATGAGAAATACGTTAATCTGAATCCAGCTCCGTGGATTAAGCATCAATAAAGTGTAGTTTTCTTCATTTATTACTGGCTTCCCGATTCCACAAGAGTTTAACCGCAGAGACGCGAAGGCGCGGAGGAAAAATAAGCAATTGGCAAATAAGCAATAAGCAAAGTTTGGTCGCAAGGGTGTTCTAATATTATTTTATTCCTTGTTGCATATTGCCCATTGTCTATTGCCTATTTTTCCTCCGCGCCTTTGCGTCTCTGCAGTAAAATTCGTTGCACATTGGGACTTTGAGTGAAGTCAGGCATTAACCTATCGCCCCTGGTTTCACAGCTTTCTTCGGACTCTTTAAGAATCGATTGTATAGTTCTTCGTATTTGGGAACTATATTTTCAATATCGAATCGCTCCGCTTGCTTCAATGCATTTGCTTTGAATTCGTTCAGCTTCTTTTCATCCTGCAATAGCGAAATTGCCATATTGCTTAAGGTGTCAATATCTCCCACATTTCCCAACCATCCTGTTTTGCCATGAATATTTATTTCAGGCAAGCCCCCTGCGTTTGTGGAAACAACCGGTACACCTGAAGCCATCGCTTCTAATGCAGCAAGACCAAAGCTTTCGTATTCTGATGTCAATAAGAAAAGATCAGCGATAGCGAGAATATCTTCAATCTGTTCTTGTCTACCTACAAAACGCATATGATCAAAAAGGCCCAATTGGCGGCAAAGTCCCTCAGCAGAACTTCTTTCGGGTCCATCACCAACCAATAATAACTTACTCGGAACTTTTTTATTTACCTCATGGAATATCTTAACTACATCATTCACCCTTTTTATTTTCCTGAAGTTGGAAGCATGCATGATGATCTTCTCCCCATTTGGCGCGATCACTTTGCGAAAGGCGTCTATTGGCTTACGGCGGAAACGTTTTACATCCACGAAGTTTTGGATCACTTCGATTTCCTTTTCAATCTTAAAATTCTTATAAGTCTCTTCCCGAAGATTTTCCGATACTGCAGTGATCGCATCACTTTCATTGATGGAAAACGTGACAACGGGCGCAAAGGTCTTATCTTTTCCTACCAGCGTTATATCTGTTCCGTGCAGCGTGGTGATCACTGGAATTTTCATTCCTTCCTTTTCAAGTATCTTCTTAGCCATGTAAGCAGCGGATGCATGCGGAATGGCGTAGTGAACATGAAGCAGGTCAAGATGATTGTTCGTGATCACATCCACCATTGTGCTTGACAATGCAGTTTCATATGGCGGATAATCGAAAAGCGGATACGTTGGAACGAGAACTTCATGATAGAAGATCTGTGCATGGAACTCGCTTAATCTTACCGGTTGTTGATAGGTGATAAAATGAACCTCGTGCCCTTTATCGGCTAGCGCCTTTCCTAATTCAGTTGCCAGAACACCGCTTCCGCCGAAGGTCGGATAACATACAATTCCAATTCGCATAACAGCTAATTAATCGTCGAAGTTAATTCTATTTTTTTGCAGGTATTTACCGCTCCCACCTCTCACCCACTGAAGCTTGCGCCACCACTAAAGCTTTAGCGCACGCGGATAGCGAAGGCGGGTTCGCCGAAACTTTAGTGGACAAAGTCCACCTACGCCAGGGCTTCGGTGGACAAAGCATAACTTTAGCAAAAAATAACACAATGACTGGAAAATTGTTCGGACTTGTCTTTTTGTTAACGGCTTTAACGGGATTTGGGCAGCAGGAAGATTCCTTAATGATCCGGAAGATTGCCGATGAGATACTGGCCAATGGTAAGGCTTATGATAATCTGAGGGTGCTCTGTAAAACAGTAGGCGGGCGACTTGCCGGTTCGCCTCAAATGAGTAAGGCGGAGCAATGGGGCGTTCAAACATTAAAGGAAGCAGGAGCCGACAATGTATGGTTACAGGAATGTAAAGTGCCCCATTGGGTAAGGGGTGGAAAGGATGTTGCAACCGTAACTTATAGAGATGATAAGGGCAAACAATTAAAAGAAAACCTCGATATCCTCGCTCTCGGCAATTCTATGGGCACTGGTTCCAATGGAGTGAAAGCGCAAGTGATACTTATCAATAATTTTGATGAGCTTGAAAAAAGGAAAGAAGAAGTAAAAGGGAAAATAGTTTTCTATAATTATCCATTCAATCCTCGTTATGTACAAACATTCCGGGCATATGGTGAATCGGGAGCCTACCGCAGATCAGGTCCGAGCCGGGCAGCAAAATATGGAGCGATTGCAGTGGTGATCCGGTCCATGTCAAGCTCAACAGACAACTATCCTCACACTGGTACCACATCATACGATACCAGCTATGCGAAAATTCCGTGCGCTGCGATGGGTCTACGTGATGCGGATAAACTGGCAAAACTAATTGGCGGAGGAAAACAAGTAGAGCTTTCCCTGAAAACCTTGGGTCATTTCCTTCCTGATGCAACAGGGAACAATGTGATTGGCGAATGGAAGGGAACTGAATTTCCAGACGAGATTATCACCATTGGAGGTCATCTCGACTCATGGGATCCTGCGGAAGGAGCTCATGATGATGGAGCGGGTTGTGTACATTCAATTGAAGTGCTCCGCGCCTTGAAAACAGTTGGCTATAAACCGAAGCGTACAATCCGCATTGTATTATTTGCCAACGAAGAGAATGGATTGAGAGGTGGGAATAAATATGCAGAAGAAGCAAAGGCTAAAGGAGAGAAACATTATTTCGCATTGGAAAGTGATGCAGGCGGGTTCACCCCAAGAGCTTTTGGGTTTACGGCAAAGAAGGAACAAATGGATAAGATCAGGAAATGGGCTGAGCTATTCCGACCATATGGTGTATCCGATCTGAATGAAGGTGGCGGTGGGGCAGATATCGGTCCGTTGGGAAGAACCTTTGGAACTCCGTTGGCCGGATTAGTTCCCGATTCGCAGCGCTATTTCGATTATCATCATGCAAGAAATGATGTTTTCGAAAATGTAAATAAGAGAGAATTGGAGTTGGGTGCGGTGAATATGGCAGCGTTGATTTATTTGGTGGATAAATACGGATTGTGATAGTCAGGAGTGATGAGTCGGGAGTTGCGAGTCGAGTACTGGAATCAAGTGATATGAACCAATTTTTTATCTTATGCGAAAAATTCTCAGAAACGTAGTTATCATTGTCATCTTACTATTATTAATCCTTGGATATTGGTACTATTTCAATCCTTATGGTGATGGCGAACGCAGGGGTGTTCTTATAAAAATTACCAGGACAGGAAATGTTTTTAAGACTTATGAAGGAGAGCTTTGGTTAAGCTGCCGTCAAATGACAAACCCTGAGAAGTTTTACTTCTCCGTCACCGATGAAGCAATTGCTGATTCGTTGAATGCCTTACAGGATGAATGTCTCGCAGTCACCTATCGACAGTATCGAAGAAGCCTGGCCTGGCGCGGAAACAGCAAATATATCGTTACCGGCTTTCAGCGAATTACCGACTAGCAAGTAAGCAAAATATAGCCGGACGTTTATGGATGTCCGGCATTTTTTTGCCCCAGTTTTTAACGCTATCAGTTCGGATCATTTCTTCCTTTGCTGTGAGATCAACAGCAATGGAAAGAATTGTATCAGGCTTGCAGGTTTTTATTAATGCTGCTAGTAACTGGTTATTCCGGTAGGGAGTTTCAATGAAAATCTGCGTACATTTTTTTTGACCTGATTCCAATTCCAGTTCCCTGATTTTTTTGTTTCGTTCTGTGTTGTCAATAGGTAGATAACCTACAAATTGAAATTGTTGTCCATTCATTCCACTCGCCATGAGTGCAAGCAAGATCGAGCTAGGCCCCGGTAGTGGTTTGACGATCGCATTTTGTTCATGAGCGATTGCAATTAATTTCTGGCCTGGATCCGCGACACCAGGACAACCCGCTTCACTGATGATACCTATATTCTTATTTTCTTTTAAGCATTTTCTAAAAGCCTGGAAAGCTTCTACCTCTTTTTCCATATTGTACCATTCGTAAGAATCAATATGCATTTCTTTCCAAATGCTTTTCAAATAACGCCTCGCTGATCTTTCATTTTCTACAAAAAATGCTTTGCAGTCTTTCACGGCGTCCAATACAACTACGGGTATGGTTGAAGTTGCTGATTCGTGGAGCAAGGAAGGAATTAGATACACAATTGATCCCATATCAATATTTACTCTTCATTCTGATAATAAAGACTTATAGTTGCCGCAACAACTGCATATGCCGGAGCCAATACCCATCCAATAACCGGTAGAAAATGCATGAGGTAAAACACTCCGCCATTACCAATCGCAAGTCCCCGATGCTTTCCAATAAATTCAATACTGGCCGATGGCGATAGTTTATGCCTTTCACAACTATAATCAAGCATGGAGAATCCATAATAATAACATTCTATAAAGACCGCAATTACGGGAGTGATCCATCCAACGATCGGGATAAAGGAAAAAATGATCAGGAAAACGGAATATACAGTTTGCCAAAGTCCATTCCGAAATGCCAACCTGATTCCCCGGCCCATGTCCTTGAATAATTGTTTCCAGCTGAAAGCATATTCCTTTCCTTCCATGATGGATTCCGTTTTTTCGCTGAGATAAGCGAACAATGGAGATCCGATGATGAGAAATAAATATTTGAACAGTGAGAAATAGAAGAATACCAGCACCAGCCTGATCATATACTCTCCCATGATAAAAAGAAAATTGAGGAATTGGTTGCCTTGCATGCGAAGCCATCTGTCAATTCCCAGTCTCTGGCTGATATAGGATACCGCATAGTCGGACGATTTCAGAAAGAAATACATGCCTACCGCAAACAGGATCATATATAATATTCCGGGAATAATGATCCATTTCCACAATTTGTAGCGGCTGATGAATTGGTGTGCCTTAAAATAGGATTGGATAGCTATGACAATTTCTTTAAGCAAGCTGGTTTTTTTATCGATTTTTATGCAACTGCTGTAGCTTTATACCGGAGCAGTAGAAAAGCAGTTGAAGCTTGGACACTCAAACTTAATGAAATATTCTCTTGCACTTCGAATGGAAAAGCTGGGTTTTGATTTTTATAACCGTCCCGATATATTAAAGATAGCCCGTGAACTACTGGGCAAGATCCTCACAACAAACTTTGACGGCAGGATAACCAGTGGCCGGATTGTGGAAACGGAAGCATATGCGGGTATACGTGACCGGGCTTCCCATGCCTTTGGTGGGCGCAGAACAGCCCGAACTTCGATCATGTATGAGAGTGGCGGCGCTGCTTATGTCTACTTTTGTTACGGTATCCATCATTTGTTCAATGTAGTGACCGATAAAAAGGAAATACCTCACGCGGTCCTTATTCGCGCATTGGAGCCGATTGAAGGGATTGATATCATGCTTGCAAGAACAAACAAAAAAATTTTGGATAATACGCTTACGCGGGGACCAGGGAATGTTTCGAAGGCATTAGGTATAGTGACTTCGCACACTGGAACCAGCCTCCTGGGAGATGAAATTTTTATCGCAAAAGACGAATATTCACTTAAAAAAAAGGATATTGTTACCAGTCCCCGCATTGGAGTGGATTATGCGGGTGAGGACGCGAAACTGCACTATCGCTTCAGTATAAAAAATAATCCATACGTGAGCGGAAAAAGAAATTGATCATCCAAAACCCAATTGCTTGAATCGAAGACTTCGCTACTGGATTCCCATCGCACTTGGAGTGTTATTATTTGTATTGATGTTTGTCATCAATCCTTTTTCCGTAGATAGCAAAGCATTGAAAGTTTTAGCCGTCGCCACGCTGATGATCACCTGGTGGGTTGCCGAAGCTATGCCGATGCCGGTGGTTGCAATTGTTCCGATCGTATTGTTTCCATTGATGAGTATTGCACCAATCAGGGATGTCGTTTCCAGTTATGCGGATCCAGTGATTTTTCTTTTTATGGGTGGTTTTATGATCGGCCTGGCAATTGAAAAATGGAACCTGCACAAAAGGATCGCCCTAAGCATTGTAAACTATACCGGCACGAGTGGAGACAGGATTGTGCTTGGCTTTATTCTTGCCACAGGCTTTCTCAGCATGTGGCTGAGCAATACAGCAACCACAATGATGATGTTCCCGATCGCCGCTTCGGTTATTCATGTAGTAAAAGAAAACCATACTGGCAAAGGGAATATCAATTATTTCGCATTAACCATAATGTTGGCAATCGCGTATGCCTCAAATTTTGGTGGTGTGGCAACCATCATTGGCACTCCACCTAATGTTGCGTTTGTCGGATACATTAATGATAAGTATGACTATAGTGTTCAGTTCCTGGACTGGATGATCATCTGTGCTCCCTTAGCAATCCTATTGCTGCTTTCATTGTATGTAGTGATGACTAAAGTTCTCTATCCAAGCAAAATTGCTTCTGACGCGGCTACTAAAGCGCATATCAAGGATGAATTGAAGCAACTCGGACCTATGAGCAAACCGGAAAGGAGAGTCTTGGCAATATTTCTCATGACTGCATTACTATGGATCACCAAGGATTTGATCAATGAAGGTTTTAAGATCGAGACAATTGTTCGGGCAATTGGAAAGGTGCAGCTTGATGATACTATGATTGCATTGATTGGCGGAATATCTTTATTTATTGTTCCTTCGGGCAACTACAACAACAAACAGGAAAGTGTAAGAATCCTGGAATGGAGCGATACTTCCAAAATGGCCTGGGGAGTATTATTGTTATTTGGTGGGGGTCTTGCACTGGCGGCAGCGCTTGATAAAGCAGGGCTGATACAGATGCTGGGTCAATGGATCGCAGGAATAAGTGGAAGTAATGTTTTTGTACTGGTGTTGATGATCACCTTCATTTCCTTATTCATCAGTGAACTGATGAGCAATATCGCGCAGGTAATTGTTTTTTCCCCGGTAATTGCCGGCATTGCCGATGCGCTTCATATGAATCCGCTCTTATTAGGAATTCCAATGACCCTGGGAGCTAGTTGCGCCAGCATGATGCCAATGGGAACTCCGCCCAATGCTATTGTATTTTCGAGTGGGCATATTAAATTGAGTCAAATGGTGAAGACGGGATTTGTGATGAATATTGTGGCGGTGATACTGATTACTCTATTCAGTTATTTTCTGGTGCCGTTATTGATGAACGTTAGATAGTCACCCTTTTGGAGATTTAATCTAAAATTCAAAAATATAAAATCTGAAATAACTAAAACTTCGGACAAGGCATCGGCTTATACCCCGGAGGACGTTTGATATAGATGAGAGAGATCTCCATTCCGCCACGGCTTTCAGAAGCAGTTTTCAGTGTACTGATATTTACATCGTAAGATGCACCAAGGCGGAAACCATTAAATTCAAGACCGATATAGGGAATGATAGCGTCATTCAGATTATTCACACGAGTCCACATGCCCGCGAAGAAATTGCTTGGATTGTCTGGATCATCATTCAATGCAAATCCAACTGCACCGCCTATTACAATATTATTTGCTTTGGCCTGTGTGCTAAAAAGCGAGCTCAGGTAAATAGTCTTTGTTGCATCTCCAATTGGAATCGCACCACCACCATGGAAGGTATAGCGGGGATTCAACGTGTAATAGATATTAGTAAAGAATTCCTGAGGCCTGTTAATGTGATATGCTGAAAAACCAACGTAGAAATTGTTGTATCCGTCGGTAGATCCATTATACAAAACACCAGCGCTCACGTCAAAATAGGTCAGATTGAGGGTTTGGTTATCCACGGGTTCGCCGCTGGGAATTGTCCAACCCCCAAACTGATCTAATTCATCTTCAAAATTGAGTTTTGTACCATCCAGTCTTTTTGTATTGTATGTGGCCTGGAATCCCACACCGAGCTGATGAAGACCATCTTCATCAAGTCCTTTATGATAAGCCGTAGTAACCGAAATAAGATTCGTGGAAAGGATACCGTTAGCAGTTTTGTCCGTCATTGCCAGCACACCAACTCCCCAGGTATCGAGCTCGGATAAGCGCCCTCTTAGTATTGGAAGATCGAAAGATGCAGTGGATGTGATAAAGGCTTTACTGATCGCGGGCCATTGGTCGCGATAGTTACCTGCAAGTCTGAAATCACCATTGAATTTACCGGTCAGCGCAGGGTTCAAAGTAAGTGGTGAAACGAAGAACTGGGAAAAATTAGGATCCTGAGCCAGGGTACCGGTCACAGAGGCAATTACCAAACCTGTCAATAAAAATTTCCTCATCCACGGCATAGTAATATACAATGACAAGCAAAATACAAAAAATGCTGAAAGGAAACGGAGAATCTCGTCGAAATGTTGCCCGGTTTTCAACCCTGGCTAGTGTCTGCCGCGTTAGTAGGGGATTTTTTAGGGTTGAAAACCGGGCCCGAGATACCTCACGGTTGTCGACCCTGTAAAGAGTCTAAGTATTTTTTGGGAACGTATACAGGGTCGACAACCTTGCCCTTACATCTGCGTCTTCGAACCATACGCCAGATCACCTGCATCTCCCAATCCGGGAACGATAAATCCTTTTGCAGTGAGCTCTTCATCGATTGCTCCACACCAGATAATCGCATGAGGCTCTTCGCGCAACACATATTCTATTCCCACGGTGCAGGCGATGGCGACAACAACATGGATCTGTCCTGGTTTGCCTTCTTCACGCAAATATTGGATGGTTTTAACCAGTGAAGAACCGGTGGCCAGCATCGGGTCCGAGAGAATTACCACCCTGCCTTCCAGATCGGGGCAGGAAATATATTCGAGATTTATTTCGAAGGAACCATCCCGGAGATGTTTCCGGTAGGCAGAAATAAAGGCATTATCGGCCTGGTCGAAACAATTCAATAGTCCCTGATGAAGCGGGAGACCTGCGCGGAGAATGGTTGCCAGCACAGGTTGTTCTTTCAATACTTTACAAACGCTTATTCCGAGCGGAGTTTGAATTTCTTTTTCTACGAACTCAAGTTTCTTACTTATCTCGTAAGCGGCAATTTCGCCTATACGTTCCAGATTCCTCCGAAAACGCATGCGGTCTTTCTGAACTTCAAGGTCACGCAGTTCACTAACCCAGTTGCTTAACAGGGAATATTGTTCACTTAGATTAATGACCATGCTCTCCTTTTGGATTTTAGTAATCAAGCCTGAACTTTGAAATGTAAATTCGAATTTCGGATTCTCAAGATTGAAGGTAATAATTTGAAACTAGAACTCCGATTCAAATCGGCGTGAAATTTAATCCCGATAAATATCGGGACTAAAATTCAAAACTTAAAATAGATCCTGATGGTGTATCGCGCAATCGGCCTCATGAGTGGCAGTTCATTGGATGGTTTGGATATTGTTTTTGCAGAATTCCAGGAAGTTTCGGGAAAATGGGAGTACAATATTCGGGCCGCGGAATGTTTTCCCTATGATAAAGAATGGGAACAGAAATTGCAAAAAGCCATAACGCTATCTGCACTCGACTATCAATTGCTGCACACCGAGTATGGGCATTATATCGGTCAGACTGTAAATAAGTTTATCGGGAAACATCATTTGCAGTACCAGGTACAGTTGATCACTTCCCATGGTCACACGACTTTTCATGTTCCTGCAAAAAAGATGACGGCCCAGTTGGGAGATGGTGCTGCTATCGCGGCAGAAACGGGTATTAATACCGTGAGTGACCTTCGTGCAATGGACATCGCGCTCGGGGGACAGGGTGCTCCAATCGTTCCAATCGGAGAAAAATTATTGTTGAAGGATTACCCCATGCTATTGAATCTTGGCGGAATTGCCAATATCTCAGCGAATATTCCGGGTGAAAATATTGCGTTTGATGTTTGTCCGGCCAACCGCGTTTTGAATTTGATGGCTGCAAAAGAAGGAAAGGCTTTTGATGAAAATGGAACGATTGCGGCTACTGGTTTAGTTGATGAGAATTTACTTTCAAAATTGAATGCTCTCGATTATTACAATCTTCCCTATCCGAAATCTCTGGCAAATGATTTTGGAACCGATACGGTTTTTCCATTAACCGAGAAAGCAGGGTTGAAAACCAACGATTCAATGCGCACTTATGTGGAACATGTCGCTGTTCAACTCAATAGATCAATAAATGAATTAATATCAAAGTCTGCGCTAAAAAATACAGCCGAATTGAAACTACTCATCACCGGTGGTGGTGCTCACAATGTTTTCCTCACCGAGAGAGTAAAAGCAAATATTGATAAGAAGATTGAAGTCATTATTCCCGACCCTCAATTGATCGATTATAAAGAATCGTTGATCATGGCATTGATCGGTGTATTGAGATGGAGGGAAGAAGCGAATGTGTTGGCTTCGGTTACTGGTGCATCAAGAGATAGTATTGGAGGCGCGGTTTGGATTGGTCAGGATTAATCGTCCGCGACCTTTCGATATTACGGGAGCAAACCCCGGCGGTTAAGCGAAGTAAAACCTAGCAATTAATCAACGTTGCGCCGGGCGTCCCCGCCCGGCTCTTATGGAATCAGGAATTTGATAATTTTTTTCGTTCCAGTTCATGACTTCTTTCGGAGGTTCTCAAAGCGCAAGAGCCGGGCGGGGACGCCCGGCACAGCGTTACAATCCCAAAACCTGCCTCAACTTTCCATACCCGGTTTTACTCACCGGAACCTTTGCTCCTGACTTCAATAATGCAACATAGTTTTCCTTTTCGTAAGGATCAATGCGGGTAACCTGGGTGATATTGACAATATAGGAGCGATGCGTACGTACAAATTGCTGAACATCGAGAATAGATTCAAAATGTCCCATGGTTTTATTCTTTAGAAAGTTTCCCTCCTTCGTATGGATCTTTACATAATCATCTGCAGCTTCCAGGTAAAACACCTCTTCAACAGGGATTATTTTGATCTTGGAACCCATTTTCACAACGATTCGTTGATTTTGGGGCGGAGTTTGCGAAACACTTTCTAACAGGTTTTGCGTTTGTTTTGCTTTTGAATTGTTGTTCTGCTGCTCCATCCATTTCTGGATCGCCTTATCAAATCGTTCCTGGCTGAAAGGTTTCAACAGGTAATCGGTCGCGTGATTTTCGAATGCTTTTATTGCAAATTCATCAAAGGCGGTGGTGAAGATGACTGCAGGTGGTTTATCGATTAGTTCCAGCATTTCAAAGCCATTAATCTTGGGCATTTGTATATCCAGGAAGATCAGATCAGGCTGGACGCTTTGTATTGCCTTCAATCCCTCAAACCCATCGTTGCATTCCTGTACCATTTCAATGCCCTGATGCTTTTGAAGATATTCTTTCACTATTAACCGCGCTAATGGTTCATCATCTATTATTAACGCCTTGATCATGGTTGCGGAATTTTCACTGTTGTCGTATAGATATTATTGTTAGCTCCTGCCGTCAGGAGGTCAGTTCTTGCGAATAAAAGGTTCAATCGCTTTCTCACTGAATTCAATCCGAAACCAGTTCCCTGTCTTGGATTGGAGGTCTCAGGATCAAAAGGATTTTCTACAGTTATGATCAGATCATTGTTAGAATCAGTTGCCGCGATGCGAATCAGAATCTCCCCGGTTGTATCGTACAACCCAAACTTTATCGCGTTTTCTACCAATGGCTGTAAGATCAATGCGGGCAATTTCATTTCTCCGGCTCTTTCGGAGTTTTTCAATTCGGTTTCAAGCCGGTGTCCAAACCTGACTTTCTCGATATCCAGGTAAAGCTGAAGGTGTTGCAATTCTTCTTTGAGAGTGATAAACTGGTCATCTTCCTGTTTAAGTGTTCCGCGCAAAAAGTCCGATAATTGGTGGATCATTTGCCTTGCTTGCTCTGGCCGGCTATTCACCAATGCGCTGATTGAATTAAGGCTATTGAAAAGAAAATGCGGTTGCAATTGTTGTCTTAGTTTGAATAGTTCTGCATCTTTTGCCAGCTTCTTGGTCTCATCCTTCCGCGATTCATTTTCTTTTTGTTCCTCGAGGTTATGCCAAAGTATACTGATCAAGGCCATCGAAACGACAACCAGGAATGCGATACTAAAACGCGCGCCCATCGATCCTTCAAGTACGCTTGTATAAAGATTATTGTTTCTTAGAAGCAATCGTAAAACCCCAGCACTTGCAGCACTCCATATACCTGAAACTGAAAGGCTGATTACAATAACATAAAGATATCTTCCCTTATTCGGCCGGTAATACCGAAACATATTTGTTACCAATAGGCTGGCCAGGAGAAGCAACCCATTGGAAATAGCCGCGTCCACCATCGCATAACTGGTCGGTACCTCCCAATCATTGAGTAATTTGAAATGGTGGAGAGTCCATATCAGCCAGGAAGCTGCGAAGATGAGGCGATTTCGGGTAGACTTTAATAGTGAACCGTACACAAGATTTATTAAATGAGTTTGAGCAGTTGATGCGTTTCCTTTTTCAGAATGTGTGCGGCTTTCTTATGCACGTTGTCAATATAATGATCCGCATTAGAGGATTCCCTGATGTTCGAATATAATTCAGCACCATCGATCAGCTCTGATATTTTGTAAAGCTCTGCAACATTGATGAGTTCCCACTTCACGGGTTGCTGTTTTATATTCATGAAGCTGTGTTCTTCATCCTTTCCAATTGATTGTGCTTTGAAGAAAGCTTCGTCTTCAGTATTCGCACTGATCAATCGCAATTGTTCATCGAATTGAGCGGTATGTTCACCATCACCACAAATGATCCGGAATACAATTTTTGCAAGATACCAGTTCATAGATAGTTCAGTATTTCAAGTGTTAGTTTAGAAACTTTTGATTTCAAGTCCACCAAACATCGCAAATCCTTCCAGTATGATCGTTTTTTCAGGTGTACCTACCGAAGGCTGCGGACGTTTATCTTCTATACCTCCAAAGATTGCCACGGCTTCTGAACGTACGTCCCAGTTTGCAGGAATAATCAATTTAGTTCCGCCAAAGATTTGTACAGCTTCAATTCTCACCTCTTTTCCCGGGAAGTCGGCATGAGCAAGATTGATTTCAGTACCTCCGAAGATGCATACGATCTCGCCGCCCTTAAAATTTTTTGAATAAATGTTCTTTTTGACTCCGCCGAAAATGGCAGTTACATCCAATACATCTTCCGTAGATATTTCGCCTTCCGTCGGTACTCCGACTGTTACGTCGGTTACAATAGTTCCGGGATCTTGTGGCGAGCTTGCGTCCCAGCCTTTGAATCTTTTTGCCCTGCGCTTTTGAAAAGGCAGCATTATCACAACCAATCCAATAATAATAATCGTCAGCGGCCATACGTATCGTCTAAAAGAAAAATCCACCCAGATGTCGTCGATCAGAAAATAGAATCCTACCGCCATTACGATCAGCCATCCAAAATCCCGGAACTTGTTGGAAATACCGATGAACAATCCCACTATAATTACGATCATTGGCCAGGAGAAAAGCCAACCAGGTAGCATTGCCCCCATTTCCCTAGCGAGAAATGCCGTTCCAATTATTAAGATCAATAGTCCTGCCCATATATTATTGCCATGCTTTCTATTCCTGACTCTTGATTCGATTTTGTTTTCGAGACTGTCCATATCAATTAATTTTTACCAAAAATAGGGTGAGTAAGTGCTGGAGGAAAGAGTAGAGAGGCAGATAGACCCGTGTTATCGGTAAGGCTTGTGTTTTTGTCGGTGAAATCGGTGGAGCGGTATTCTAATAATCTATAATTAATAATCAATAATCAATAATTGTAACCCATGACTAATTTGGTAATTCCTGATAGCTCAAGAATTACGGATTATTAATTATTGATTATTAAGTTTCTATCGGTGATTATGATTAGAAGATAACCTGCTTCGTATGCGGCTCAGGGTTTCGAGCGTCATTCCAAGGTAGGAAGCGATGTATTTTAATGGGATCCTGTTAAGAAGATGGCTCTTTGTATTTATGAAACGATTGTACTTACCTGTTGCTTCGGTTAGGCGGCAGATATAGGCTCTCTCTTCAGCGTCCTGGTAATACTTTTCCATGATAAGCCTCACCAGTGTGTTTACTTCCGGGTGATGATCGTACAGGTATTGCATATCATTCCGATGAAACGCCACCAGGAAGCATTCTTCAATGGCTTCGATATTCTCAACGCTGGGAATTTTCTTGAAATAACTGGAAATGGAACTGACCATTTCATTTTCACCTGTGATCCAGGTGGTGATCTCCTTGTTTTCTTGTTTTACGAATCCTCGCAACACTCCTTTCTGAACAAAATAGAAATGGTCGCAATGATCTCCAGCTCTTACCAATAATCCGCCTTTGGGAACCCGGTGAAGTGTTACATGTTGACGGGCATAAGCTTCTGCTTCAGCGCTAACAGGATAGACGGACCGTATCACTTCGAAAAATGCATTGGCCAGATCGGGGTTCAGACTTGTATGAGCGTTAACCAGTTTCATGTAGCTAGGGAATTTATTCCCCGTCTTGGGGGATAGGACTTGACTTATAACAAATATAGGTTATTAAGAATGCGAAAAAACTGCGGCTAGTGGGTATTTCCGGGAGAGAACGAAGGTTGGAGCCCCCGTTTATTTACGAATTGCGAATTACGATTTACGATTTCTTCATGTACTGGCGTCCCTCCCAATCATGGAAAACCAGAGTTCAGTGAAGAAATCGTAAATCGTAATTCGTATTTCGTAAATCATCGCAAGAGTCGGAATGTATCGCCATCGAACAACCCTTTATCACTAAGCTTCAAATGAGGTATTACAAGGAGTGCCATAAATGATAGGGTCATGAAAGGGGCAGATAAGGAAGATCCAAGTGATTTGGCCATGGCATCAATAGCCGTATAAGTTTCCGCCACCTTGTATCCATCTTCATTGCTCATTAATCCAGCGACCGGAAGTGGAAGGATCATTTCTTTCGAACCATCCACGCAGCTTACCCCACCATTTTCTTTTATCACAAGATTGCATGCACGGGCAAGACTCTCGTCATCCACCCCAACGGCAACAATATTATGGCTGTCATGTGCAACCGAAGAAGCAATAGCGCCTCTTTTCAATCCAAAATTCCTGATCAATGCAACTGCGACCGGGCTTTCTGAATATCGATTTACTACAGCAATTTTCAAAATGTCCTTGTCAGGATCGCTCACAATATATCCATCCGAAGTCTTTGGTTTAAACATGACCTTATTGGTGATAAGCTGACCATCCAACGCTTCAATGACTGGAAATGAATTATCGGAATTTTTTATGGCAGATACAGGCAGACTGAAATCTTTCGCAGCTCTGGTGTTACAATTGAAGTTATTGATCAGGGCAGCTTTGGAAGTTTTAATCAAGGATTTTCCATTCTCGGCAACCAGTTTTCCATCAATGTAGGTTTTCAACACTTCAAAATTGACGAGGTCTTTTACAAGAATAAAATCGGCGGGATCTCCGACGCGAAGCATTCCGATATTCGGTTTGTAGTGCAAAACAGGATTTATACAAGCAGCCTTTAGCGTATTGAAAATGTTTTTGCCTTTTGCAACAGCTCTCGCGCAAAGCTGGTTGATATGTCCATTCACCAAACTGTCCGGATGTTTGTCGTCACTACAGAATAGAATATCATCTGGATAATCATCTACCAGATCAATCAATGCATCGAAATTCTTAGCGGCGCTTCCTTCCCGGATAATGATCTTCATTCCATATCTTAATTTATCCAGGGCTTCTTCCTTTGTAAAGCATTCGTGATCGGTTGAAATGCCGGCTTCGATGTATTGTTTAGCCTGATCTCCTCTCAAACCCGGTGCATGGCCATCAATTGGTTTTCCCAGTTTTTTAGAGATTGCGATCTTTTCTATCACTTCTTTATCCTTAAATAATACTCCTGGAAAATTCATCATTTCGCTTAAATACCTGATCTTATTTTTCTTTAACAAGGATTCAACAGCCACCGCATCCAGCGCTGCCCCTGCAGTTTCGAAATTGGTGGCCGGCACACAGCTGGGCGCCCCAAAATTGAATTTAAAAGGGACCGTTTCCCCATTTTCTATCATATAGTTTACACCTTCCAAACCACATACATTCGCGATCTCATGCGGGTCACTGATAGATCCCACAGTGCCATGAACTACTGCGAGTCGCGCGAATTCTGAAGGAACAAGCATTGAACTTTCGATATGGACGTGGGAATCGACGAAACCAGGAAGGATAGTGGAAGTCGGGAGTCAGGAGTCTGGAGTCCGGCTTTTGGAGTTTGGACTCCCGACTCCCGACTTCTGAAACCGACTTAATAAGTCCATTCTCAATCTGATATTTCTGCTGGGAAAATGGTTTGGTTAAGAATGTCAACGAATTGTCCGGTAACGTTGAATTGGTGCATAGTTAATCCACGGTTAATATTTTCTTACCAATAAAATCGGGCATGGTATGAGCTAATATAGGCAAGGTATATTTAATTTTACTGGTTCATGGGTGATGCAACCTCCTGCCAGTTTTTCAAATCTTAACAATTCCCAAATTATGTCTACAAGGTCTGTAACATTCTTATTGTTCGCCCTACTTACATTGGGTGGATTCAAACTTTCCGCACAAACAGCGGAAGATATCATCAATAAACATATTGAGGCAATGGGTGGTCTTGAGAAGCTGAAGTCGATCAATTCAGTCCATCTGCAAGGTGTTGCGGTGATGCAAAATGGAAATGAGGTCACTACGAATATCTATAAGGTAAATGGTAAGCTCTTTAGAAGAGATGTGGATTTTGGAATGGGTTCATTTTCTACCATCATCACTGATAAGGAAGGTTGGATGTCGAATCCCCGTAATGGTGGAGCTTTTGAACCCTTACCCGCTGACCAGGTAAAAAACCAACAGTCGGAGTTGGATTGCGCAGGTCCGCTGGTTGATTTTGCGGCAAAAGGACATAAAGCGGAATTGCTGGGAAAGGAAGCAGTCGAAGGTACCGACTGTTATAAAATAAAACTTACCTTGAATAGTGGACGGGACGTAAACTATTTTATTGATTCTAAGAATTTTTATGTTATCCGCACTACGTTTAAGGGTGGTGGTATGGGCCGTCCCGGTGGCCCCGGAGGTGGGGGTGGCGGCGGTGGTCAAAGACCTGCCGGTGGCGCTGATGCGGAAGCTAAAATTGATTATTCCGACTATAAGAAAACTCCAGAAGGTTTCGTATTTCCTTACCATGTTACCATGGGTGGTATGGGTGCCGGAATGACCTATGAAAAAATTGAAGTAAATAAGCCTGTTGATCAAAAACTCTATAAGCCAAATTAAACAGAATCAAATCATCATCAATCAATCAAATAAAACTACAACAATGAAACATTTGCGTATCGTTCTGTTCATATTCGCTTCTTTTATTACGCTGGGTTTAAGTGCCCAAACGGTCGATGAGATCATTGGTAAGCATATCGAAGCATTGGGCGGAAAAGAAAAACTTGAGTCGCTTAAGAGCGTAAAAATGGAAGCTAATTTAAGCGTGCAGGGTATGGAAATTCCCGTTGTGATCACCAGGGTGCACAATACTGGCCAACGCGTAGATATATCCGCAATGGGAATGAATGGTTATGTAATTACTACTCCAACCGCAGGTTGGCAATTCATGCCTTTCATGGGACAAACTGCCGCCGAAGCACTTCCTGAGGATGCAGTAAAAGAAGGTGCTGATGAATTGGATCTTGGCGGTTCTTTACTGAACTATAAAGAAAAGGGCAATACGGTTGAGCTTGTTGGTAAGGAAGCAGTTGATGGTACAGAGTGCTTCAAAGTGAAACTCACTACAAAACTGGGCAAGACAAGAACACTCTTTATCGATCCCAAAAATTACTACCTCATTCGTCTTGTTCAAAAAGCAAACGTAATGGGCCAGGAGCAGGAAGTAACTGTTAGCTATGGCGATTACAAAAAGACTGAAGAGGGTTATGTATTTGCGCACACCATCGGCGGTGCTTTTGGCCAGGGAGATATGGTGGTTACAAAAATCGAAGTGAACAAGCCGGTTGACGAGAAGCTGTTCAAACCTTCTAATTAATCTGCAATAGGCAATAAGCAATAGACAATAGGCAATAGGCAATAGACAAGAGGCAATCATCGACTTGGTTTGCCAATTGCCTATTGTCTATTGCCTATTGTTTTTCATAACTTTCCTAAAACAAAAACTGCTATGAAGGTCCTGCTGAATCTGATTGCATTTGTGATTTCTGTTTCCTGCTTTGCTCAATCAACTATCAATTCTGCAACTTTTGGAATGATGGAAGCCCGCTTGTTGGGTCCTGGTACGATGAGCGGCAGGATCAGCGCCATTGAAGGCGTGAATGAAGATGGTAAAACAATTTATGTGGGCACTGCCGGAGGTGGTGTCTGGAAATCTACGAATGCAGGTGCTTCCTTCAAACCAGTTTTCGATAAGTATTGCCAATCGATCGGAGCAATTGGCATTGATCAGAAGAGTCCTAAAACAGTTTATGTCGGAACAGGCGAAAGCAATATGCGAAATTCCGTTTCAATAGGAGATGGACTATACAAGTCAACCGACGCGGGTGATAACTGGATAAAAATTGGTCTTGATAGTACCGAGCATATTTCACGCATCGCCGTTGATCCGAAAAATTCGAATCTCATTTACGTAGCTGCTCCAGGTCCATTATGGAGTGATAGCAAGCATCGTGGTCTTTATAAATCAACTGATGCAGGCAAGACATGGGAAAAAATACTTTACATAAATGAAAAAGCAGGCTGTGCTGAGGTAGTACTTGATCCTCAAAATCCGAATATCGTTTATGCATCAACATGGGAATTCAGAAGATTGCCATATGGTTTCAACTCAGGTGGAAAAGGAAGTGGAATGTATAAGAGTGAAGATGGAGGAAAAACCTGGAAGGAGTTGACCAATGGTCTTCCGCCCAAACCTTTTGGTAGAATCGCCTTTGCGCTGGCCCCAAGTGCACCCAATAATATGGTGGCCATTGTTGAATCGGTTGAAACCGGCTTATATATTTCTGCTGATGGTGGAGAAACCTGGAAAAAGCAAAGTGCGGTATTGAATGTTGTTGCCCGTCCATTTTATTTCAGCACAATCGCAATAGATCCTAAAGATCCAAAACGGGTGTACCGTCCTGCCTATACCTTCGCCTATTCTGTAGATGGCGGTTATTCTTTTGCCGGCCCCAGCAATGAAGGAGCTTCAGTTCACTCCGATCATCATGCAATTTGGATCAATCCGAACAATACAAATCAAATATATCTCGGAACTGACGGTGGCGTGTACCTGAGTTTGGACAAGGGCGCTACCTGGATGTTTGTACAAAATCTTCCGGTTGGACAATTCTATCACGTTGCGATGGATAATAAAGAACCTTATAACGTGATGGGAGGATTACAGGATAATGGAACATGGATTGCTCCGACTGCTGCACCTGGCGGTATTAGCAATTCGAATTGGTTGAATTTATTTGGTGGGGATGGTTTCTGGGCATTACCGGATCCAACAGATCCGGATTATGCATATGTTGAATCCCAGGGAGGAAATGTGTCGAGGGTAAATACCACAACAACAAAGAATGTAGGCATAAAACCACAACAGGCAGCTGGTGAAGACGAACTCAGATGGAATTGGAATACTCCAATTGCGACAGGAATAAAAAATAAGAACAACTTATATATAGGTGCACAATATCTTTATCGGACAAGAGACAAAGGAAAGATTTGGGAAAGAATTTCTCCCGACCTCACGACCAACGATAAAAAGAAACAGGAACAGGAGAATAGTGGGGGATTGAGTGCTGATAATACTTCCGCTGAAAATCACTGTACAATTTTTGCAATAGCAGAATCTCCGCTGGATGAAAATATCGTTTGGGTAGGTACAGACGATGGCAATCTTCAGTACACTACAGATGGTGGAAAGACCTGGAATAATGTATCTAAAAATTATGCGGCTGCTGGCATTCCTGCTCAAACCTGGGTAAGTAGCGTTGAACCATCCTTATTTGATAAGAATATTATTTACGCAACCTTTGATAATCATGCGTATGGTGACCATAAGACCTATGCGGCCAGGTCAACCGATATGGGAAAGACCTGGATCGCCTTTAAGAGTAATGAGTTTACAGGTTTTGCCCATAAGATAAAAGAAGACCTGAAAAATAAGGACCTGCTCTTCATTGGTACAGAAATGGGGTTATTCGCTACCGTTGATGCTGGAGCGAATTGGTTCCGCATGAAAAATAAAATTCCTGAATACGCACTGGTCAGGGATATTCAAATTCATCCAAAAACAAATGATCTTGTGTTAGCTACACATGGCAGAGGCATAATTGTAGTGGATGATATCACGCCAATGCGTTCAATGACGAAGGATATAGTTGAAAAGGACGTTCATGTATTTCCCAATCCAACGGCCAAACTCACTACCGGAAATTTTGGAGGAGGTGGAACGATGTTCAGCGCCGGCATGTGGGCAGCGGGTAATCCAACTTCCATTCCACCAATACAATATTACCTGAAGGAGAGAGTGAGTTCGGGGAGAGTGATGGTTGAGATCTATGATAGTAAGGGCCAGTTAATTCAATCTCTGCCCGGCAGTAATAGAAAAGGTATCAATAAAGTGTACTGGAACCAACGCAGCAAACCGCCAAAAACAGCAACAGGTGGATCTAAAATTGATTATGGCGGGTTCATTGCACCGATGGTATTGCCGGGAGAATATACTGTGAAGTTAAAAATTGGAGATAAAGAATATCCCAGCCCATTAACGTTGATCCATGATGATGGAAACAAAGGTTTCACACTCGAAGATCGAAACCTTCAATACAACAAAGGAATGGAACTGTACAAAATGCACGAACAGTTAGCAAAGTTGGTAGACGATATCAATGACAAGCAAAAGATGTTGAAAGAAAGTATGGGCAAAACACAGAATAAAAAAACAAAGAAGCTGATTGAAGATTACAATACAAGCCTCGAAACTTTGAGAGCGGAATGTTTGGCAACAAAACAGAAGTCAATGTTTGCTGACGAGCAACGATTGCGTGAAAAAATTACTGATGTGTATAGCTCTGTTACCTCACAGGAAGCCAGGCCTTCCAATCTGCAGATCCAAAGAATTGATTTTTTACAGAAAGAGTTGGCTAAAATCGACCAAACCAATAAAAACATTACGACCCAGTTTTATTCAAAGGTCAGGGATGCATTAGCGAAGGAAGGATTGTGGAAGGAAGAAAAAACTACGAGCCCGGGATGATGGGGTGAATGGTGAATTGTGAATGATGAATTGTGAATGCTTGCCCGCCGCAGCGTAGCGAAGGCGGGGTTCATTCGTAATAAATACATGTCACGTCCCCGATAGCTATCGGGATCGAATTGCTTGTCCAAACGACAATTCAATAAATTGCTGCTAATATGAGAAAAATCATTTTATTCTGCCTGCTGGCAGGATCGGCCTTATTTACATTTTCCCAGCCAAAAGGGCCATCAACGACTGTTCCATCAAAGGAAGACTCAGTTTTTCTTTCAAAGATTAAGTATCGACTTGTAGGTCCATGGCGTGGAGGCCGTAGTGCGGCTGTTACCGGAAGTTATAAGAATAAGAACACCTTCTATTTTGGCGCTACCGGCGGCGGCGTATGGAAAACCACCGATGGTGGAAGCAATTGGAGGAATATTTCCGACAAATATTTTGGAAGCAGTATTGGTGCGGTGGCCGTTGCGCCTTCCGATGAAAACATTCTCTATGTAGGCGAAGGCGAAAATACCATGCGCGGCAACGTTAGTGAAGGATTGGGTGGAATGTGGAGAACTGATGATGGAGGACGCACCTGGAGGAATATCGGATTAAAAGATAGCAGACATATTCTACGAATAGTCATCCATCCACGTGATCCCAATACAGTTTGGGTCGCCGCAATGGGCCATTTATTTGGTCCAAATGAAGAACGGGGTGTTTTTAAAACTGTCGACGGAGGGAAAACATGGAAGAAGACGTTATACGTGAATAGTCAGACCGGTGCTTCTGACCTCGTTATGGAGCCCGGCAACCCATCTGTTTTTTATGCAGGAACATGGAGATTGCTCCGCACACCGCATTCTCTTGAGAGTGGTGGTGAAGGTAGTGGTCTATGGAAAAGTGTTGATGGTGGAGATACCTGGACAAACATCACATCTAAAAAAGGATTACCTAAGGGAATTTGGGGAATCGTTGGTGTTGCAGTTGCTCCTTCGAATACGGATAAAGTATATGCTTTAATAGAGAATCCCAATGGTGGAATGTTCATGAGTAACGATGGAGGAGAAACATGGACGCTTACCAGCAGCGATAATAATATTCGTCAGCGAGCATGGTATTATACAAAGGTTTTTGTAGATCCTAAAAATGAGAATCTCGTATATGCACCGAATGTAGGTTTCCAGCGAAGCAGGGATGGAGGAAGAACATTTCAGGGCGTAAGAACTCCACATGGAGATCATCATGATCTCTGGATCGATCCGGAAGATGGAAACAGAATGATCGTAGCCGATGATGGCGGAGGACAGGTAACATTTGACGGAGGAGATAATTGGAGCACTTACATGAATCAACCCACAGCTCAATTCTACCGGGTATCAACTGACAATGCTTTTCCATATCGAATACTCGCCGCGCAACAGGACAATAGTACAATTCGTATTCGTAGTCGTACAAGCGGTGCTTCTATTACTGACCGCGATTGGGAAGAAACAGCAGGAAGCGAAAGCGGTTATGTTGTTGCGGATCCAACTAATCCGGATATTGTTTATGGAGGTAACTATGGAGGATTTCTTTCACGTCTGGATCATCGCACAGGTGAAAACAGGGCCATCAATGTATGGCCTGATAATCCGATGGGTGCAGGTGCGGATGTGTTGAAGTATCGCTTCCAGTGGAACTTCCCCATCTTCTTCTCACCACATAATCCAAAGAAATTGTATTGCGCGGCAAATGTTTTGTTTGCTACGGAAGATGAAGGTGCATCATGGACGGCCTTATCTCCCGATCTGACCACAAATGATAAATCAAAACAGGCATCTAGTGGTGGCCCGATCACAAAGGATAACACTTCGGTAGAATATTATTGTACGATTTTTACTGCAGCGGAAAGTTGGGTTGAAAAAGATCTCTTGTGGACAGGAAGCGATGATGGTTTGATCCATGTGAGCAAGGATGGAGGAAAGAATTGGGAGAATGTAACTCCAAAGGATTGTCCGAAGTGGATGATGTGGAATGCAGTAGAGGCAGATCCATTCAAAAAGGGAGCAGCATATTTTGTAGGTACAAGATATAAACTGGATGATTACACGCCGTATATCTATAAGACCGAAGACTATGGTAAGACCTGGAAGCTAATCACGAGTGGTATTGACAGAATGCATTTTACCAGGGCCATGCGTGCAGACCGGAAGAAACCCGGATTGCTGTATGCAGGTACTGAATTTGGAATGTATATCAGTAATGATGATGGTGCATCCTGGAAGAAGTTTCAGTTGAATCTGCCTGTTGTACCGATCACAGACCTTACCATAAAAGACAATGACCTGATTGTTGCAACGCAGGGTAGATCTATTTACGTATTGGATGATCTCACCATTTTGCAACAAATGAACAAGGAAATCGCCAACAAGGATCTGCATGTATTTTCGGTGAATCCAGCCTATCGCATGGCCGGTAATCCTTTTGCTTCCGCATTTGGCGCAGCTCCAAGAAATGCCGGGGCCAATCCACCGTCTGGTGCAGTTATAAATTATTATGCGAAAAATGTCACGGATTCTACTAAAGCATCGATCAGCATTCTTGATAAAAACAAAAAGTTGATCAGGACTTACAGCACAGATGCGAAAGAGGCCGTCGATAAAATGCAAATAGACAAAGGCCTCAATCAATTCGTTTGGAATCTTCAACATCCCGGCGCCGATAGGGCGGAGGGTATGATCCTTTGGAATGGGACTCCCGGAGTGATCACTACGGCTCCCGGCGCACATTATGCGAAGATTAAAGTTGGAAAAGACTCAATAGAAGTTCCATTTGAAATAAAACAAAATCCGAATTATAAGATCAGCGCTGCGGATTACGAAGCCCAGATGAGTTTTCTCGCCCAGGTCAGGGATAAATTCAATGAAGTCCAAAAAGGGATTAAGGATATCCGCACAGTGCGCGGACAGATCAATGAGCTTACCGGCAGGTGGGGTAAGGAAACACCAAAAGACGTAAAACAATTCGCAGACAGTATCAATAAGAAACTAACCGCGATAGAGGAAACACTCTATCAAACCAAATCAAAAAGCGGCCAGGACCCCCTGAATTTTCCAATCCGCTTGAATGATAAACTGAGTGGCTTATTCGATGTGGTGAACAGCGGCAATATGGCGCCATCAAAACAATCAAAAGAAGTATTCGCCGATCTTTCGGCGCAGAGCGACGCCGAATTGAATAAGCTGAAAACGATCATGACTGATGATCTTACTAAATTGAATCAATTGATCAGGGAGAAGTCATTGCCGGTTATTGGGGTGAAGAAAGAATAAAGTGGTAAGTGTTTTCGCTTAGCGTTACAATTAATGTTGCTGGTCAGGTTCGTATGTAAATAATATTATTATTTTCGGCGATATTCTGATTGGTAAAAAACTTCGTTTATGAAATCAATTCGAACCTGCTCCCTTGTATTAATAGGGTATTTCTTGTTTTTTTATGGAAGTATTAATCTAACGTCCTGTACAAAAAAAGAGATCATTCACGACACAGTAATTGTAAAAGACACGATCAACATAATCGATTCCAGTCATGATATCAACGATTGTCTCGTAGCCTATTATAATTTCGTTGGGGGCAATCTCAATGATTCCAGCGGTAATAATAATCATATTACGTTTAACAATGCAACGCAAACGACTGACCGGTTTGGCCGTACAAATGGCGCATATCTATTTAATGGGGCAAGTGCTTACATGAGGATTCCAAATCATCCAACATTAAATCCGAGTACTATTACTCTGATGGCCATCATTAAACTCAATGGATTTTATTCGGGTGAATGTCATGCTAATCAAATTTTAAAGAAGGGCTTTAGAGATCAAAACGATGGCATCTACGGCTTGCGCATAAAGGATCTCGATAACAATAACTGTTCGGCACCCCCTGATACTACCAAGGAATATGTCTACGGATATTATGGTAACACCCAATTTAATTCGATAAGTGCGGTGGATAGAGCCACGCCGGCGCACACAGGTAAGTGGATGATTGTTGTCTTTACTTATGATGGCAACCAGGCAAAAATCTATGTTGACGGTGTTTTAAAAAGTACAAGTACAGGGACACCTCCTTTTACTCCGAACGCTGATGGCTTGTTTATCGGAAGAGCTGAAAATCCTCAATTCCCATACTGGTTTAATGGTATAATTGACGAAGTCAGGATTTACAATAAGGCATTGAAAGAACACGACGTTCACAAATTTGCAAGTCTTAAATACTAGGAGACGGGATGAGATCCCGTCATTATCTTTCCTCCATGTCTAATAGTCTCAAGCGCTGGGTGAAAAGCAGGAGTCCAAAATTCTTACAGCTTTGGAATGTCTATGACAATAAGCCTTTTCGACTATTGGATATTGGCGCCGGAAACCATTCAGCCTCAAAGACCTGCCTAATATTTCCCAATTGTGAATACTATGGGTTGGATTTGGATCGCAACTACAATAATGGTCCTGAAGACTTTGAAGTAATGAAAGGATTTTATGAGATGGACCTCACCAAATTGGATTTCACTTCTATTCCCGATAATTATTTTGATTGCATGAGAATGGTTCATGTAATCGAGCACCTTCATAACGGCGATAAGGTGCTGGATGGATTATTACCAAAACTCAAACCTGGCGGATATTTCTATATTGAATATCCGGGGCAGAAGAGTACCAGACTTCCATCAATGTATGGAACACTAAATTTCGCCGATGATCCGACACATGTAAGAGTATATAGTATTCCGGAATTAGAAAGCATCTTTAATAAGAATGGTTTTGGCGTTTTGAAAAGCGGTACAAGGCGAAGCATTTACTATTTATCGGCTATGCCTTTCCGTATCCTCAATAGTTGGCTGCGTGGGAAGAAATTACAGGGAAATATCTTCTGGGATCTACTGGGATTTGCTGAATTTTTATGGGTGAAAAAAGCCTAACTAAATTCTGCAGCAAAATCAAGAAGTTATAAAGGAGGTTGATTTTCCTATTGAGAGATTTTCTTTATCCACGGTAAATTCTGCCGTAAAACTCCTAATCTAAAAACCTTGCTTTGGCACGCGGTTAGCAATATTATAGGGTATAATTCTATCCCTATGAAGAAGACAATTGCACTCAATCTTTTGCTTGTGTTCTTATCCGTTGTTTTGGTTTGGGCTATTGCAGCTTTTTAATCAAATGCCCCTAAGCCCTAAACTTTTATTCACCAAGATCAGGTCTTCTTATTTTTGTTCGGTGCAGGGATTGTTCATATCGCCATTCTTCAATTTTCTTTAAATCACCGCTAAGCAAAATTTCCGGAACCTTCCATCCACGGAAATCTGCGGGTCGCGTATAAACGGGTGGAGCTAATAAATTATCCTGGAAAGAATCGAATAAAGCAGATGTTTCATCATTTAATACACCGGGGATCAATCTTCCTATTGCATCGGCTACAACAGCTGCAGCCAATTCACCTCCGCTAAGCACGTAGTCACCAATTGAAATTTCCATCGTGACATAATGCTCCCGGATCCTTTCATCAATTCCTTTATAATGTCCACAAATAATAAGCAGATTGTTTTTCAACGAAAGTTGATTCGCAAGTCCCTGGTTAAAAGCCTTTCCATCGGGAGTCATATAAATGATCTCATCATAGTTGCGGTCCTTTTTTAATTCGTCAAT
This sequence comes from uncultured Chitinophagaceae bacterium, assembly GCA_963728145.1. Classification (GTDB taxonomy): domain Bacteria; phylum Bacteroidota; class Bacteroidia; order Chitinophagales; family Chitinophagaceae; genus CAVSJA01. The sequence continues at coordinate 560,132 of CAVSJA010000006.1, forward strand.
AGCGGCAGCCAGTGGTTCGCACATCATCACCATTCCGGCTCCGCCACCATACTGGTAATCGTCTACCTGCCCATATTCATTGATTGCCCATTTTCTCAATGGGTGAACATGGACTTCAAGCAAGCCCTTATCTCTCGCCCTTTTAAGTATGGAATGGGAAAATGGACTTTCCAGCAATTCTGGCAGAACTGAAATTATGTCTATGTGCATGGGGGAATCGTTTGGGGTTTGGTGTTTGGTGTTTGGCGTTGTAAGTCACAATTTCCTAAACTAATTCGAAGATTCCTCTTTGCAAAAGGACTACATATAATTATGAGGCTTGTGGCTTTAAGCAACGCCAAACCCCAAACTCCAAACGCCAAACTATGAAATCACGAGGTTGTTGTGCCTCAGACGCAGGCGATCAAGGGAAGAATTTTTAGCCCAGTACTCACCAACTTTCTGAAAAATGCGCGCAGGTAGACCAAACAATTCTTTGAATCGGACTTCTAACTCAGAAACCGTCATTTCTTCAGAGATATCTAAGTTATGCTCATCTGTTTTTCCACATAAATCTCCGATGCTGATATAAGGAAAGGATTGTTTAAGGCGGGAAGAAGTACTCAACCGGTCGCTATCTGTGAAAAAGAATTCCAGTTTTAGATCGGGAAATAAGAGTTGAAACCTTTCTTGAATTTCAACAATGATGCTGTTGTTATCGACACGGAGAGTCATAGCTATCAGATTTAATGCAAAGCTAGATTGAAAATCTCTTGCCAAACTCACCGGTTACCAGATTTATTTTTCAACTTCAATGAGTCTTAAGGACACATTAACGTTTATGTCGTTGGTCGCGTAGGTTGATGGGGTTGACGGGGTTGATAAGGTTGATAGGGTTGACAAGGTTGATTAATGAAGTTGAGGGTTTTTGTGGCATTGGGAACTGGGCTATTTACTAAAATGGGGAAATGACGAACGAATATTCACTTGTGAAAAATATCTTTTCGAATGACAAGACAGTGACGAAGTGGAAATGAATTTCGATTAATTTTTTATCAACCCTGTCAACCCTATCAACCCTGTCAACCCTGTCAACCCTGTCAACCCTGTCAACCCTGTCAACCCTGTCAACCACGCATTCCCGCAAAAGCGGGAACAACCTCGTCAACCCGCAAAATCATCCAAATCCCTCCTCTGTTTCTTAGTCGGTCTACCGATCTTGGACAGACGCTTTCCGGTATGAAAACTCGAGGCCTGGTACTGGAGTCGTTCTATTTCCTCAGGTGGAGTTATATCGAGATAGTGTTTTATTGCTTCTGCATGTTGAACGCGATGATCGAGTAAGCCGGTTACTTTAATCTTCCATCGGCGGCTTTCCGTTTTGATTTCGTATTCGTCGCCAATGCTTACATGTTTGGCAGCTTTTACAGACTCACCATTCATTTTTACTTTCCCCTGATCGCATGCAGTTGCTGCAAGTCGTTCTTGTTTTGAATATGCGGATGCACCAGAGGTATTTGTCAATGCGCAATTTCTCTTTAGTCACCGCCGAAATTTGATTCATTAATTATTGATTATTGATTATTGGGTCACTGAATTATTAGTAGCTCACCAATTAGCGCAATCGTAAGTTTAGCGACGCAATACATGTAATAATCAATAATCGTAATACTATTTTGACTCCGCAAAGTATTTGTGGAAGTACGGATATTGTCTCAATCCCTTTATAATAATTTTTTATATCAAATTTTTCATTGGGGCTATGAAGATTATCGCTATCCAATCCAAAACCCATGAATACAATTTTTACTCCCAATTCTTTTTCAAGCAAGGAACAAATTGGTATGCTTCCTCCTCCACGAACAGGGATCGGTTTTTTTCCAAAGGTTGTTTCGATTGCTTTTGCCGCTGCCTGGTATGCTTTTGAATCGATCGGGGTCATGTATGGTTCTCCGCCGTGCAGTTCAAAGGTTTCAACCGTTACACCTTGCGGTGCAATTCTTCTTAAAATGTTGCAATAATAGTTTCGTAATCTTTTCCGAAGATTGATTCGGTACAAGCCTGGCAGAAATTTTCGCATAGGCTTTTGAGGGAAGTACAGTCTTTGCTCCTTCTTCGATATAGCCCCCCCAAATTCCATTCAATTCCAGAGTTGGACGAATACCGGTTCTTTCATTTGTAGAAAATCCTTTTTCACCCCATAGTTCCTTTACGCCAAGATCTTTTTTATATTCTGAATCATTGTAGGGAGCCTGGGCCATTAGTTTTCTTTCATCTGCTGTTGCTTCAACAACATCATCATAAAAACCTGGCAGGGTGATTCGGTTGTTTTCATCATGGCAGGAAGCAATCATCTTGGCCAGAATTGTAATTGGATTCGCAACTGCTCCGCCATAAACACCACTATGCAGGTCTCTGTCTGCCCCTGTAACTTCAACCTGGATATACGCCAATCCTCTAACACCAATATCCATTGATGGAGTATCCAAACTGATCATCGCGGTATCGCTGATCAGGATCACATCACATTTAAGCAGGTCTTTATGTTTTGTAACGAATTTGGCAAGATTGGGTGAACCAACTTCTTCTTCTCCTTCAATCAGGAATTTAATATTGGTGGGCTGCGATTTTGTTTTATCCATGATCTCCATCGCCTTTACGTGCATATAGAACTGTCCTTTATCATCCGAGCTTCCACGAGCATACACACGTCCATCTTTTATCACCGGTTCAAACGGACCGCTATTCCAGAGTTTTAATGGATCAGGTGGTTGTACATCGTAATGTCCATAGACCAGGACCGTTGGTTTAGAAGGATCAATGATCTTCTCTCCGTAAACAACCGGGTAACCATCGGTTGGAATGATCTCGGCTTTTGTTGCCCCCGCATCTTTTAATCGTTTCGCAACTGCTTCAGCGCAACGTTGCATATCATCTTTGTATTCCGCCTTTGCGCTGATGCTGGGAATTTTCAATAACTCCAGCATTTCATTTAAGAATCGATCCTTATTTTCTTCCTGGTACTTTTTCCATTCGTTCATTGTAATACTATTTGGGTATGCGAAGATAACTATGTTCCTGATTTCGGGGAGATTTGGATTCAGCCGTAGTGTTGAGTTCTTTTCTAGATTCAAACTTTTCGACACGCCAATAATCAATAATCAATATTCAATAAATCAATTTTCAAATCAATCTCAACAATCAGTATTCAATCATCAGTATTCAGAATTCAACTTTCAAGTCAATAATCAACTTTCAAGGTTGCAGTACTGGCCTATCAACCTTGAAAATTGTATATTGACATTGAAAGTTGATTATTGATTGATGATTATTGAATATTGTTGTTGAGATTGATTTGAAAATTGATTTATTGAATATTGATTATTGATTATTGGCGTGTCGAATACCACGCAGTTACAAAGGACTCGGGCCTTTGCATCACTCATCTAAACAATCAAACTATGCTTCCGATTACTCAAACTATTCTCCAGTGTCCACTCAATATTCTTCTCAAATGGTTTCAATCGTTCGGGGCAATTTTCTTTGTGGCAAATGCTGCAGGAAAAATCGAGACAGGGATCAACATGAACGAACATTTCAATTGAGTCCCCGAATTCTTTTTTGATTATTTCACGCAGGGCATCGTATTCATCGTGTGCTTCCTGCAAATTCAGGTACCAGGGAAGGGTAAGATGACAATCCACGTGTAATTGTCCTCCATATTTTATTACGCGAAGGTTATGCAGGTCAATCCAGTTTTCGCGTCGGTTTTATTTAACAACTTTATCAGTCGAGAGCAATAAATCCTTATCCACTTCATCCATGATACCTGCAACTGATTTACGGATGATCCGGTAACCGGTTATAATGAGAATTATTGCGAATAGAATGGCGACGGCTGAATCCAGCCAGAGCTTTCCTGTCAACAAGATCAATCCAAGACCGATGACGAGGCCCAATGTAGACCAGGTATCGCTTTGCAAATGTTTTCCACTTGCGAGCAAAGCGAGGGAATTATTCTTTTTGCCCTGGCGTATGCAAACTGTACCAACAGCGAAATTGATCAGGGCCGTAACTGCAACGAGAATAATACCGCGATCAAGCTGTTCGATGACCGGGGGATTGATGAGATTTTCAATCGCCGTATATATTATGATCAATCCCGCAACGAGGATCAGCGTTCCTTCAACGCCCGCTGATAGAAATTCCGCCTTACCATGTCCATAAGGATGGTCTTCATCCCTTGGTTTGGCCGCAACGTACAGGCTATACAGACCTATAAATCCCGCGATGACATTAACGATGCTTTCTAAAGTATCCGTGAGAATGGCAACAGAATGCGTAATAAAATAAGCGAGAAGTTTAATCGCAAAAAGCAATACAGCAATGATCACCACCCAGCGCTGTATCCTGAAATTTTCCTGTTGCGGTTTCAATGAATTTTTGACAAAATTAGAACAAACCAAAAGAAAAAACCCCGACGCCCCGCAATGCTGCGGGGGTCGGGGTCAGGAGAAGTTCAATGGTTAAGTGGAATCAGGTCCTCAACGCTGAACGATGACTTTCTTTGTTTCCAAAAGTTCACCGTTATAAATGATTTGAAGCATATACTCACCAGAGATCACTCCAGGAGTCTTAATATCGTAATAATAGTTATTTGCAAGTACTGAGCTGATCTCACGGGTATGAACCAGTTGTCCCAATCGGTTAACAAGGTTCAGCTTCATTGGTCTGTCTTCGGTTGAGATTAGCGGAACGCTCAGGTAAAATCCATCTCTAGCCGGGTTGGGGTAGATCGTGATCTGCTTGCTTCCTGTTGCGCTGAAACGAATTGATCTTACAGGGAAAAAAGTTTCTCTTAAATCAAGATCTACAGAACGAATTCGATAGAACACAAGTTTAGCAGCTTCACGACCATCATAAATATTTATGTCGGCGTGAGTGTATTTTGTTGGTGTATTTGAATTTCCTTTTGCTTTTACTTCTGCGAATTTGGTCCATCCCTGTCCCTGGTTCAAGCTCCTTTCAACCACGAAATGGCTAGCGTTTTGTTCCATGCTTGTTGTCCAGGTTAACAACGCGTCATTGTTACCTTGTTTTGCTACGTTGAAATCTTTGAATATTACTGGAAGGATAGAAATTGGTTGAGCACCTACAAATGAAGGATTATCTGTTCCATTATTATTAGGTAAAGGGCTCGTGCCATAAAATTTTGCATTGTAGTCTGTAATATCCCCGCTTCCCGTATTATTAATTATTTGAACATACCAGAACATCTGACTGTTTGGACCTCCACCGGCGCCAACTCCTAAGGATTCATCGTTGAGTTGAACCCCACCCAACCCATTTGGGTTTGAGAAAAGGAATGTAGCAATCTTATTGTTCCCTGTAGTCCAGGTACTTTGAAGATTAGTACCATTGTCATTCCCAATGAAAGTGTAATAGGCGCGACCGTTAAATATTTCCACGGGAAGTGTTGTCCAATCAAGGCTGCCAACATAATTGGTATCTACCGTCACAGCTGGATTGCCAGCCCCCTGGTCTGGAATACTAAGGACAATATTTATGTTATTAAATATCCTGTTTGTCAAAACAGACGCAGGTTTACCGTAAACACTCACTCTGTTGGTTGAAGTATTTACAAGGGTACCCTTAGTTGTAGTTACCTGACCGAAGGCGATCAGCACTCCGACTTGAAGAATGACAAGAAATAAAAGTCGTTTCATTACAATTTATTTTGGAAGATTGATTAATTAGAATGGTCTTGTGATAACAATTGCCTTATTACCGCTAAGGGCAATACTTAATAATACGTCTTCATCATTTCCTGGTCCTGAATAACGAACATTTCCATTCATGTTCAAGTCCCCTCTGCTATAAACACTACCAAGTACAATTGCCTTATTTCCTCCTAGTATCACACTCAGCAGTTCATCTTCATCATTTGCCGGTCCGGAATAGCGAAGTGTTGAATTCCCATTAGTATTTCCAGCATACATTCCAAAAACTCCTCCTCCCAAATTGGCTTGAACGTTTCCAAGTGCCTGCCCAACACCTGACGAAAAATTATAAGGTAAGGCGACAGTTCTGGAAAGATCTAAAACAGCTGGTGTTCGAATACCCAAATGATTCCTATGCCGAATTGAAACGTGAAAGTTTGCTATGTCATCAGGTACACCTGCAAAATTTATGAAGGAAGTTTTTGTACCTGTACCATCTTCATCTACTATATCACCATCTCTTTCAATGAATACTGCTCTTGTGCTTATTACCGCACCTGCTGAATTCCGTACCTCAGCATATACCCAATCTACAATCGAATTATTGTCGGTAGCTCCACCGAGGATTCCCGAAACAATTCTTTCACCACCGCCACTCCCAGAATGCGTGAAGCCCACGGTTCCGGTATAGGGTTCAATAGTTGGAAAAGCTACTAGACTTCTCAGACCGGCGTTCATCAATCCTCCACCTGTATATGGTCCTTGCAGGTAAGTTTTCGGATTAACCAATAATGAAATTAAAACCGGTCTTGTTCCAACGGCAAAAGTTCCAAGATTATTAACTGCATTTCTGGTTACGGTGTAAGGTCCCGCGCCAGCGGCAGCGCCGGTCATTGCATTCGTCATATCCCAACCCACCCCATCGTAGAACGAAATGCCGGTTCTAGCTCTGTTGAAACCAGTGGCCTCATCAACCAGATTCCATTGAGCTGTCATATTCAGATTGCTACCACCATTGGTGCCTTCCGTAATGACCCAGCTTGCCTTTACAACATCCTTGACGAATGGCGATCCTGCAATCCCATTTTGCAATACTTCGGCATTTACTCTTACCCCAATATTATCTACCGTTCCATTCTGTGTTAATGTAAGCGGATTATAAGTTGTCGCATCAAATCCAACAGGGAAAGTAAATGCAGTTGTCAAACCATTTTTAACCAAACGGCCTGTGCTATTAGTAATGCAATATTTTGAAATATCGTTACCAGTAATTGTAGCAACATTAGTAAGTGAGAGATCGAATGTGCTTAATTGCAACTTACCGGTAGTGAATGTAAGATTGGTATTGATCAATGCAGCTCCACCAAGAACAACATTATTGCCGTTATCGATCTGAAGATTATCCAGCGAAAATCCATTCATGTTCAGCGTCTGCAACGCAGACCCTTTCATTTGAAGGACGCCGGGTCCCTGAATGTTTGCAAGGCTGTTAACATCGCCTTGAACAGTTACTGTAGCGCCAGTCTGAATGAAGAACGTTGCGCCGGACTGAATTGTTAATTGCGAATAAGTGCCGGCTCCTAAAAGAAGGGCTAAACACAGCAGAAAGCTTTGTCTCATACAAGTAAAGGTTTCGAATGACTAATAAGTACTACTCAACAGAACAAGTAAATCAATAGGAGTGGATATTTCATATTTGGGGGCAAAGTATGTCTTAGGGACCTCGCCGAAATACAGCATTTAGTAAACGGGGTATTTCAATGAGTAACCGGATCAATGAGTACGAGGATTGGGCGACAAATATAGGTTGTCAAAATAGTAAATTCCGATTAAAGATCAATATTTTTCACGAATAAGACAATACCCTGTTTGGGTGATTAGTGGATTTTTTTCCTTCCCTCAAATGTGGTCCCTTTCCGCTATCCCTCGAAACCCTGAATCCAAGATAGAACTTCCCCGCAAATCTGCCATAGAATAAAAGTTAGATCAGGCTGTCGCCTTTTCCACCTGGACCGAAGGCCGGGAGCGGGATTTGAGCTTTCTAACCGGATTGAGTAACCTGTAGTAAAACTCCTTATTGAAGAGCTGGGAGTCGTGAAGGGCCTTATAGATCAGGAAGAAAGCAATGGGAAGAAGAATAAAAGAAGCCAGCCACATCCCCGTTATGGGTTGCAGTACATCCTCTTTAACGAACTTTCTTCCAAAATTGTTTAGGAGGAAAAATATGATGAAGAAGACTACTGCGAACACGACCGGCGTGCCGATCCCGCCCTTCCTCACAATCGAACCCAGGGGAGCCCCGATGAGGAAAAGTACCAATACAGCAATGGACATGGTCAGCTTATTATGCCATTCGATCAGGTGTAAACGAAGATCCTTTCGTTTATTATCGTAGTCCACCGCGGAAGACTGAAGCGTCGCCTTGATTGAATTTGCATAAGAAAGGCTTTGTTCCAATACCGTATTCTTCGCAGAATCGGGAAGGAGATCTGTAAACTTCTTAGGTGGATTGGTTGCCAGGACGGGTTTTTTCCAACCGCTGTCCAGGTATTTCATGAATGTCAGGTATACCCCCAGGTCAGTTTTCGATCTTTCCTTTTGTTTTGCCTGCATGGTTTCTAAAGAATCAATCGCCTTATTGAGCTGACGCATGCTCAACATCTCGTAACGATCTTTAAAAACACTATCAGCAGTGAAGTTCAATTGGAGTGCGCGCAGGTCAAGAATCTTTTTATATTCAGAAAATCCCAGACGAATAAATTCTGCAGATTGACTATTGGCTCTGTTTCCTCTTTCCTGGTAACGCCATCCGTTCTTTAAGGTGAATTCGAGAAAATTTTTATCAGACGAAACACGCATGATGCCGCTTTCTGCAGAAATCATATTGTCTTGCAATCCGCCTGGGTCACTTTCGTAGATCACGATATTCTTCAATATTGAGTCATTGACCTTCTTCGAAACGCGAATAGAATAACCTGGAATGGTATTGTAGAAAAATCCTTCTTTAAGATCAAATGCCGGCTTCTTATTTACAAGATCGGTATGAAGCGTTTTCATCTTCAGGTTCGCAACGGGAATAATGGAATTATTGAAAACAAATGCGAGCCCGGATAAAAGTATCGCAGCGATCGTCAATGGACGCATGAATCGAATCAACCCGATACCCGCAGATTTAATAGCGACGAGTTCAAAACTTTCACCAAGATTTCCAAATGTCATTATCGCGGACAGTAAGATTGCTAATGGTAATGCCAGTGGAACAAGCGTTGCGCTCAAATACATCACCAATCTCAACATTGTGAAAGTATCAATGCCCTTTCCGACAAAATCGTCGATCCATAACCAAAAGAATTGAAGGATCAAAACGAATAAGGTCAGAAAAAAAGTCGCAATGAAAGGACCGAGGAAAGCCTTAAGGACTAATATGTCGAGTTTCTTAATCAATTTTAGATTGCAAATTTCAAATTTTAGATTTTAGTCCACGATCCATGAGGGGTTGAAATCGTAAATTGTATTCAATGTCAAACTCAAAAATACATCTTTCAAACAAGGAACTTGAATTGGTTAGGAATGCAGACTTGCTTTTAACAAAGAATATAATCATAGAAAAAGTTTATGAGTTATTTGGTTCAGTTGCACATGGAGTGCAGCAGCTAATCGAAGAAAAACCGATACCATTTCCACAGGAAATATTGATCCAATCTCCAAAAATCTCAAGAGGGGAGAATTATAAGGGACTTCCCTATGTAATGTTGGATTACCCACGCTGCTTTGGTAAAGAAAACTCCTTTGCGATAAGATGTTTTTTCTGGTGGGGAAATTTTTTCAGTGTCACGTTACATCTCAAGGGCATTTATAAAGAAAAATACCTTCCGGAGTTGAAAAAAAATATTGAATTGCTTAGAAAAGAGAATTTTTTTATTGCTTCAACTGAAGACGAATGGAATCATGTAATAGAATCGGAGCATTATTTTCCTATGAAGGCAATGGATAGCCTGAACGCAGGAAATCTTCTTGCGGATAAGGTTTTTGTAAAATTGTCCTCCAAACTGGAACTTGATCGTTGGAATGATTCGGAAGAAATGCTGGTGAATATATACAGGATGATCTTTATTGCACTTGGATACTGATCAATTGCCCAATCGATGAAATAGATCTTTTACCTGGTAATCCCACAGTTGGCTCTGGTCCTTGATTTCCGTTTTCTCTGCAAAATCCCGGATTATTAAAATAGTTAGATTAGTAACCTCGGATTTTACAATGCTGAATTCAAAGAATTCTTCTTTCGGTGCGTGTAACCAATGAAACCTGATAAATTTTTCTTCTTCACTTTCCAATACCTCCGCTCTATCTGTCGCCCCGTTCCAGGAAAAGCTGAACACGCTATCTCTTTCGTCCACTTTATCGGCAAACCATTCCTGCAATCCTGCAGGTGTACTCAAGAACTCATATAAAATGGATGGAGAACATCTAACCGGATATTCTAACATGAATTGTTGCTTCTTGCTCATCTAATCCCTAAATGGAACATTTTGTCTTCCAATGCTGCAATAATAGAAAAATAAAACTAGCCCCAAAATTTTTTATTGCCCGGTTACCAAATAGGCTGTCGAAAACGCAAGAATTCAAAGGACCTGACTACTAGCCCTTTACCATTTTGGACATAAAGTGGCCACTTTCATTTCCCCAAGTTATTCACCGAAACCGCATTTAAACCTTTGGAAAACATAACAAAAGGTCAAATCCATCGTTTTTAAGCTGTTAATCTCGAACCTAACAAAACCAATAAATGCCGGCCTATGAGTATGCGTCAACTCAAGATCACGAAGAGTATTACGAATCGTGAATCGCAGAGTCTGGAGAAGTACTTACAGGAGATTGGCAAGGTAGAATTGATCAGCCCCGAAGAAGAAGTGCGCCTGGCTAAAAAAATAAAGCAAGGTGATCAGTCCGCCCTTGAAAAGCTTACAAAAGCAAATCTCCGCTTTGTCGTATCCGTGTCAAAGCAGTACCAGAACCAGGGTTTATCCCTGCCCGATCTTATTAATGAAGGAAATCTCGGCCTGATCAAGGCCGCACAGCGTTTCGATGAAACCCGTGGTTTCAAATTTATTTCCTATGCAGTTTGGTGGATCCGTCAAAGTATCCTGCAGGCATTAGCCGAACAGGCAAGGATCGTTCGTTTGCCATTGAATAAAGTTGGCCTGACCAACAAGATCCAAAAAGCCTATTCGCAGCTCGAACAGGAATTCGAACGGGAACCATCAGCCGAAGAATTGGCTGAATTGCTGGGACTCGAACTCGAAGAAGTTAATGCAACCCTTGGATCATCCGCCCGTCACATCAGTATGGATACTCCTTTAGCAGAAGGAGAAGACAATACACTGGTGGATATTCTTGAAAATCCCAATGCGGAAAGAGCGAACAAAAACATCGATCATGATGAATCCCTGAATCAGGAAATCGAGCGGTCCATGAAATCCCTGACCGAGCGCCAGAAAGAAGTGATTTGCTATTTTTTCGGGATTGGAATTGATCACCCGATGACCCTCGAGGATATCGGTGAGAAATTCAACCTGACCCGCGAAAGAGTTAGACAGATCAAAGACAAGGCGATCACCAAAATGAGAACCAATTCCCGCTCACAGGCGCTGAGAAGCTTCCTTGGAGTTTAACCAAAAAAACAAAGCAAGAATAAAAATTTACACTTCATAATCTTACTTAAATTTGCTGCTCATTAAAGTGAATATGACCTTTGGGTTATATTCACTTTTTTATTTTTGTTCTGAAGAAAAGGATTGACCATGTTTGAGAATCTTAGTGAGCGGCTGGAATCAGCATTTAAGCAGATAAAGGGTGAGGGCCGTATCACCGAATTAAATATCGCTTCTACGGTTAAGGAAATCCGCCGGGCATTGGTGGATGCCGACGTGAACTATAAGATCGCCAAAGATTTTACGGATCAGTGTAAAAGAAAAAGCTATCGGGCAAAAAGTCTTTACTGCGGTGAGTCCGGGCCAGTTGATGGTGAAGATTGTGAAGGATGAACTGGCCGACTTAATGGGCGGCACCGAAGAAGAACTAAATGCAAAAGGAAATCCTGCAATCATTCTCATCGCCGGATTACAGGGTAGTGGTAAAACCACATTCAGCGCCAAGCTGGCAAATTATCTTAAGACCAAGAAGGGTTTATCTCCAATGTTAGTTGCTGCGGATATCTATCGTCCCGCGGCGATTGATCAATTAAAAGTATTGGGTGAACAAATCGGCATTGATGTTTACAGCGAACCTGAAAATAAAAATGCGGTTGAAATAGCATCCAATGTCAGTTAAAGAAGCAAAGACTAAAAACAAGAATGTTCTCATCATAGATACTGCCGGTCGTCTCGCGATAGATGAAGTGATGATGAATGAGGTAGCGAATATCCAAAGCGCAGTAAATCCACAGGAAATTCTTTTTGTGGTTGATTCGATGACGGGCCAGGATGCTGTGAATACAGCAAAGGCATTCAATGATCGTCTCAATTTCACCGGTGTGGTATTAACCAAGCTCGATGGTGATACCAGAGGTGGTGCTGCGCTCTCTATTAAATACACTGTTCATAAGCCGATCAAGTTTGTGAGCAGTGGAGAGAAGATGGATACGCTTGATGTGTTTTATCCCGATAGGATGGCACAACGTATCCTTGGAATGGGTGATATCACAAGCCTTGTTGAAAAAGCCCAGGAGCAGTATGATGAAGAGCAGGCAAAGAAGCTGGAGAAAAAGATCCGCAAGAATCAATTCGACTTTGAAGATTTCAAGCAGCAACTACAACAGATCAAAAAGATGGGTAATCTCAAAGATCTGATGGGTATGATTCCTGGCATGGGAAAAGCGATAAAAGATGTGGACATCAGCGATGATGCGTTCAAAGGAATTGAAGCAATGATCAATTCAATGACCCTTGAAGAAAGAAGAAATCCCGACGTGATCAATCCAAGTCGTAAGAAAAGAATTGCAGCGGGTGCCGGAAAAGACTTACCTGAATTAAATGCCTTCCTCAAGCAGTTCGAACAGATGAAACAGATGATGAAAGCGATGAATAAAATGCCAATGGGCGGGAAGATGATGCCGGGTTTGGGGAGGAAGGGTTGATTGATAAGGTTGATAAGGTTGACAGGGTTGACAAGGTTGACAGGAAATCAATGCTTCCAAATTTACATAGCCAACATCTAATGCATCAACCTTTTAAACTGCTCAGCGTTATTAACCTTGTCAGACCCTGTCAACCCTGTCAACCTTCTCAACCGATCACTGATCAACTTCAGACCAAACCGTTCTATGACAATCGATTGCCTCGATTTATGCACATATGGCCAGAATTTCCCGCTGAATTATTAAATTTGGACAAATCAGCCTGATTGCTATTTTTGCAATCCTGATATTGGAAAACCCTATTAGTTAACGCATTTAAATTTCTATTTAAAATGCCCGTAAAAATCAGACTGCAACGTCATGGGTCTAAGAAGAGACCTTTTTACTTCATCGTAGTAGCAGACGCACGTGCACCTCGCGATGGAAAGTTCATTCAGAAGATCGGTACTTACAATCCACTTACAGTTCCTGCAACCATTCAACTCGACCGCCAGCGTGCGCTCGATTGGTTACACAAAGGTGCTCAGCCAACTGACACCGTAAGAAGGATACTGTCATTTAAAGGAGTATTGTATTTGAAACATCTTTTGCGTGGAGTAAAGCTTGGATTGTTTGATGAAGCAACCGCCATGGACAAATTCCAGAAATGGCATGGTGAACATGAAACACAAGTGAAGAAGCGCCAGATGGAAAACTTCAAAACCCGTCGTCCCGGCGGACCCGGTGGCCGGCCGCCAGGTGGTGGAAGAAGGCCTGAGCGCAAAGAAGGTGGAGCATAGCAATTACCTTGAATAAAAAAACTTTCAATCCCGGTGATCCCGATAGCTATCGTGACACCGGGATTTTTATTTTGAGTATAATTTTGGTTTGATGACGAATTTTAACAGCATAGGAAAATTTGTAGCTGCATTCGGTTTGAAGGGCGAGCTGATCCTTCGTCATGAATTAGGTAAGAAGACTTCTTTAAAAGGATTGGTAACAATTTTTATAGAAGATAAGAAAGATGAGATGCTGCCTTATTTTATTCAACAAACCAAAATAAAGAACGAAACGGAGATTTATGTGATGTTGGAAGGGATTGATATCCGGGAAAAAGCGATTAAGCTTATTCAAAAGCAGGTTTGGTTACCTGAAACGGAGTTTCAAAAATATGCTGCGAGTACGGCGCCTGTATCTTTTCTTGGATATAAGATCATTAATGAAGGCGAGGATTTAGGAGAAGTATTGGAGGTGATCGAGCAGCCGCATCAGATCCTTTGCCGCATTGAGTGGAAGAATAAGGAAGCACTGATACCATTACATGATCAAACAATTGAAAAGATTGATAAGAAGAAGAAACAGATACATGTGGTGTTGCCGGAAGGGTTGTTGGATATTTATCTTTAAGGGTGAAGGATCACTCTTTTCTTTACTACCGCAACTGAATGAACAGAAGAACAGAAGAACAGTAGAGCAGCAGAACATCGAACAGTAGAACGGTAGAGAAGGAAAGGGCCTAGGCGGAGACCTATTCGGCCTTAATGAAGTCCGCCATCAATTTCATCCTGAAGTAAAGATTACTCATCATTAATGGGATATTATTCTTAGCTCCTTCAACGGAGCCCTTGTTGAGTTTCTTAATATTCTTTAGCTCTGTGATCTTTTCATCGATCTTATCATAAAGTTTTTCTGAATCCCAACCCAGGTATTTTTTATTGCGATCGTCTTTGATGTGAGCAGGATGAATCTTTCCGGCTCTCAATCTTCTAAAGGGAAAATTTTCTTTTATCGCATTCTGATAAGCCTCATTTGCCAGGAGATCGATGATACTATCATAAGGCGATTCATTTATGAATCCATTGCTAAATACGTTCAGGTTATTTCGTAGTTCAATCAACAGTTGTTTCTTCTGAACATCATTGGTCTTCGACTTCTTATGCAGAAAAGCGATAAGGTCTTTTACCGGCGATATGCTTAGCTTGATCCATTCCATAGGGTAAATATAATTGATAGGTTGATAAGGTTGAAAGGGTTGACAGGGTTGACAAGAGAATTCCCTGTCAACTTTATCAACTTGTCAACCCTTTCAACCTAACTTTGCCACGTGAATCCACAAAGAATCATAGCCCACTTCGATCTCGACTCCTTCTTCGTGTCCGTTGAGATACTGAATGATCCTTCACTCAAAGGCAAACCCGTAATTGTTGGTGGAAGGGAAAGAGGCGTGGTAGCCGCCTGTAGCTATGAAGCGAGAAAATTCGGGATTCATTCGGCTATGCCCATGAAAAGCGCAATGAGGTTATGCCCACAGGCAATTGTAGTTGGTGGCAGTCGGGGAGAATACAGCAAATACTCCCGGATGGTAACGGAGATCATTGCGGCTAAAGCTCCTTTATTTGAAAAGGCTTCTATTGATGAATTCTATCTTGACCTAACAGGAATGGATAAGTATTTTCAACCTTATCAATGGACGATTGACCTAAGACAGGAAATCATAAATAAGACTGGTTTACCAATCTCTTTTGCAGTTGCGTCTAACAAGATGATCGCCAAGATTGCGACAAATGAAGCAAAGCCAAATGGCTATATGCAGGTTCCGTTTGGAAAAGAAAGGGAATTTCTTGCTCCTATGAAAGTGAATAAGATCCCCGGCGTTGGTGAACATTTATACCAGGCATTGAAAGAATTGAATATTGAAACGATCGATGACCTGAGCAAGCAATCTTCAGACTGGTTAGAAAGAATGTTTGGAAAATATGGTGCTGAACTTTATAATAAAGCCAGAGGAATTCATCATAGTGAAGTGGTGCCTTATTATGAAGCAAAATCCATTTCTACCGAGAATACTTTCGAAGAAAATATTGCGGACAGGGAATGGCTATTGATCGAACTGGTGAAAATGACAGAGCGGGTAGCACACGAACTAAGACAGGATAATAAAATGGCGGGCTGTATAGCAGTAAAGATCCGTTATCCTGATTTCGAAACAACTTCCAGGCAAACCACCATTCCTTATACCTTTTATGATGATGAATTGATACCGCAGGCAAAGGAATTGTTTAATAAACTTCATCGCAAAGGAGAACCGGTTCGTTTATTAGGTGTAAGGCTAAGCGAATTAACTGATGAAGCCATACAAACAAATCTCTTCGATAACGTTCAGAAGAAATCCGAGTTGTACAAAGCCATTGATGACGTTAAGAATAAGTTTGGAAAGGCGTCAATTACGAAGGCAACGGGGAAATAGCTGCGAGCCATGAGCTATGAGCTTCGAGCTTTGCAGGTAACTAGTTCATTTAATTTTTATCAATATCTTGCGAACCGCTCGTGGCTCGAAGCTCACAGCTCATAGCTTGTATTATGCTCTCCAAAAAAGCCCAATATGCTTTTCGTGCACTTACCCACCTGGTAGAAAAATACGACCAGGGTCCGGTGCTTATTTCAGAGATATCGAAGAAGAGAAAGATACCTTTAAAGTTTCTCGAAAATATTCTGCTTGAATTGAAGAAGGCAGGTATTCTTGAAAGTAAAAAAGGCAAGGGTGGTGGATATTATCTTCAGCGTCATCCAAAGAAGATCCACGTGGCCAGTGTGATCCGTATTGTAGACGGCCCTATTGCTATGCTGCCATGTGTTAGTCTGTATTTTTACGAAAGATGTCGCAACTGCGATGAGAAACATTGCGGACTTCACGATATCATGGAAGGTGTACGCGACGCCACGCTGGGAATATTGGAAAACAAAACGTTACAGGATCTTGTCTCGCCCGATAAAACTATAGAGAAGCGCTTACTCAAAGGGAAAAAAGCTTCTTGATCGTTTCTTTCTGAAAACATTTTTACCTTTAAATCCAACGACACCTGTAAAATGTTTGTCATGTTTCGGATTTAACAGTCTATTTCCTATCGAATTAGTAGACTATTAAGTATTATAGTATCTTTATTTTTTTAAACCTAAAAATTTCCCACTTATGTCACTGCGTTTAGGAGATGCCGCCCCCAATTTCAAGGCCAAGACCACCGCTGGAGAAATTGATTTCTATGAATACCTGGGCGAAGGATGGGGTGTACTTTTTTCTCACCCTGCTGATTATACACCCGTTTGTACAACCGAGCTTGGAAAGACTGCATTATTGATGGATGAATTTACCAAACGTAATGTAAAAGTTCTCGCCGTAAGTGTTGATCCATTGGATAAACATGTTGGCTGGGTAAATGATATAAACGAAACTCAGAACTGTACAGTAAGTTTTCCGTTGATTGCTGATGAGGATCGAACAGTTGCGAATCTCTATGGCATGATCCATCCGAATGCATCGGAAACATTTACCGTTCGTTCATTGTTTGTAATCGGTCCAGACAAAAAAGTAAAACTCACGATTACTTATCCGGCGTCTACAGGAAGAAATTTCGTAGAAGTCTTGCGCGTTATCGATTCGCTTCAATTAACTGCGAATTACAGCGTGGCTACTCCGGTTGACTGGAAACATGGCGAAGATGTTATCGTCGTTCCGGCAGTATCAACTGAAGATGCGATGAAGAAATTCCCGAAAGGAGTGAAAATCGTTAAGCCGTATTTGCGTTATACACCGCAACCCAACCTGAAATAGGTTGATAGGGTTGATAAGGTTGACAGGGTTGACAGGGTTGACATAAAACTGACCTTGTCAACCCTGTCAACCTTATCAACCCTGTCAACCAACTCTTACGTGCTTCCGTAACTGCTGCAGCAAAGCGCGCAAGTCCTTAGGCATTTCTGCTTCGACATCAATAATATTTCCTTCGGCGTCCGCGAATTTCAGTCGTTGGGCGTGAAGTCCCACGCGGTTTAAGATGGGCCTTTCTTCTTCTTCCTTTATTGAAAGTTTGTAATTGCGTTTGAATGACGATATGAATATAGGCGTGGCATCTCCATAGAGAGGATCGCAAACGATGGGATGCCCCACAGATTGCATATGCACGCGAATCTGGTGCGTACGACCAGTGTGGATCTGGAATTGCAGCAAGGAAAATTTTCCGAATTCTTCCAATACTTTATAATCGGTAATAGAAGGTTTTCCTTTCTTATTAAATACCATTGTGCCTCTTTTGTGTTGATGCTCCATCAATGGCATGTCGATTGTTTTTTCTTTCTCTGTTAAAACGCCTTTTACAATTCCCAAATAATACTTTTCAACTCTTCTTTCCTCGAATGCGACTGACATGAATTGATGCGTGTCTTCATTCCTGGCAAATACAATAATGCCGCTGGTCTCTTTGTCGAGACGGTGAATGGTAAATATTGATCCGTATTGTTCCTGAAGAATTTCTTTTAAAGATGTTTCTTTTCCTTCCCGGTCAGGAATGCTCAGCATACCCGCGGGTTTGTTGACGACGATGAGGTTCTTGTTTTCTAAAAGTATTGATGGATGGAACACAATTTAATTTCAAATTTTCACGTCTCTTAATTTGACTCTTGCCCCTTGCTTCTTGGGTGCCTCTTGCCTCTTATTTTTCTTGAAAGATGTATTCATAAACTTCAGCAACCTTAGTTCTTTCTCCGTAAGAAATCTCCACTTTCCTCTTTCAACATTTTTCTTCGTGAGGTCTGCATACATCACCCGATCTAGATTCTTTACATCATATCCCATTTGTTCAAAAATTCGCTTCACGATCCGGTTCCTTCCACTATGAATTTCGATTCCTATAACTGATTTGTCTTTTGAATCTGCATAGGCAAGCGCATCAGGAGTAATTGGACCATCTTCAAGTGTAATTCCACTTGATATCGTGTCAAAATCCTTTTTGGTAAGTGGTCGGTCCAATTTTGCTTCATAAATCTTTTTGATCTCGTAGCTGGGATGTGAGAGCTTTTGAGCAAGTTCACCATCATTGGTCAATAACAAAACACCCGTAGTATTTCTATCCAGGCGTCCTATCGGGTAAACTCTTTCTGGTGTGGCATGCTTCACAATATCCAAAACAGTTTTTCTCCCTTCTGGATCTTCTGTGGTCGTGATATAGTCTTTTGGTTTATTAAGGAGAATATAAACAAGTTGTTTGCGAATGCTGATCATTTTTCCATTTACTTTGATAGCATCCTTCGAGGAAACTTTGAAGCCAGGATCAATTATCGGTTTTCCATTTACCTCAACCAATCCCTTTTTCACCAGTTCAGCGGCATCCCTCCTCGAACAAATTCCACTATGCGCAATGTATTTGTTCAGGGGCATTATTGATTCCGATCCCTTATTTGGAACAAATGGTTGCTGAATAGTCTTTACGTCGTCTTTTCCTTTGCTGCGCCCTTTATTGGGAATTGCCTGATTTTTTTTTACTGCCTCCCGATAGTTTTCATTCCGCTGGGCTTCTTCTAATTTTTTAACCCTCCTTTTCTCGTTGAAATACTTATCCGTTTCCGCTCTTGATTGTTTCTTTTCCTGGCGGATTTGTTCCTTCTTGACGGAGTTCTTGCCTTCTTTCTCAATAAATTTTTGAAATGGATTCTTTGCCATGGGAGAGAATCTTGCTGTTTTGCAACAGGATGACGGCGAAGATACAAAATGAACAGAAGAACAGAGGAACAGATGAACAGAAGAGCAGAAGAACAGAGGAACAGCAGAGCAGAGGAACAGCAGAGCAGAAGAACAGAAGAATAGAGGAACAGAGGAACAGGGGAACAGTAGCATTTAGATGTGGAAGCTTGTGTTCTCTACTGTTCTACTGCTCTTCTGTTCATCTGTTCATCTGTTCATCTGTTCCTCTGTTCCTCTGTTCCTCTGTTCCTCTGTTCTTCCGATCAAAAAGAACCCCCGATTTCTCGGGGGTCGCCTCACTTGTCATTAAACCTATAGAACAACATTCTTCTTGCGGGCTTTTCTTTTTTCTTCCAATTTCTTTTTTTGTTCGTCAGTATAGATACTGTTCAATTCTTCTTTGTGTTTCTTCATTACTGACTGCATTTGCTCGCGCTTTTGGGTCTTGTCGAGTTGCGTGTTATCGAATATGGTCTTCATTTGTGCGCGGGTACTTTCATGAAGTTTATTGAATTTGGATACCTGATCATCGGTGAGTCCAAGTTCCTTCTTCGTTTTTTCCATCCTGTCCTTTTCAAAAGCTTCTGATTTGCTCTTGCGCTCCAGTTTCATTTTTTCGATCTGGGCTTTTTGTTCAGGAGTGAAAACGTTTTGCATGGCATCATGGTGTTTCTTCACCAATGCTTCACGCTTGCTTTTCCATTCTTTCACGGTGATGTTATCATTCTTTTTCAGTTCACCCATTTCCTTCCGGAAAGTTTCGTGAAGTGATTTCATTTTTGTCTTTTGATCTTCGGTCATATTCAGTTTAGGTGCCATCATCGACCCTTTATGCATTCCTTTATGATGCATTCCCTTTTGATGGAATCCGCCTTTACGGAATTGCTTATGGGTAGAATCCTGTGCCTGCACTGCGGCCGAGATCATCAGCATTACAGCTACACTGCTTAATAGTTTTTTCATTTATATGGCGATTTTGTTAGAGTTAGATGTCGAATCAGGCGCTGACTTTTATAACAGCTTGTTAAATTGATTATTCCTTCGCGCCGGTAGGGATTTTGATTATTTATTATTGATTATTTACTATTGACTATTGGGTCCCGGGCAATTAGCGATTGGCCATTAGCGGTAGCAATAATCAATAATCAATAATTCTTGCCTGAGAGCAATTCGGAAAGGAAAAGATTTTTGTCAACATTTAGTAGGTCAGGAAACTTTATCCTTATTAGCTAACTGCCCGCAAGCCGCATCAATATCTTTTCCCCGGCTTCTCCGCAATCGTGCGTTTACGCGATTGCGTTCGAGGTGTGACATGAATTCCTGAACGGTTTTTTCGTCAGGCTTGGAGAAACTTGCCTGGTCGATGGGATTGTATTCAATGATATTTACGAGGTCAGCAGGAACCTGCCGATAGATCTTTATCAGGTCATCTGCATCTTTGATTGAATCATTGAAGTTCTTAAAGAGAATATATTCGAAAGTTATTTCATTACCTGTTTGCTTATAAAAATAATTCAATGCATCGATCAATGCCTTGATATTGTTGGTATCATTGATTGGCATGATCTGGTGGCGCTTGGCATCGTTTGCGGCGTGTAGGGAAAGTGCTAGCTTGAATCTAACTTTATCATCCCCCAATTGACGGATCATTTTTGCAACGCCCGCAGTTGAAACGGTAATTCTTTTCGGACTCATGGCCAGACCATCGGGTGAAGTGATCTTCTCAATTGCCTTCAATACACTTTTATAATTCAACAAGGGCTCGCCCATGCCCATGAAAACAATATTGGTGAGTTTTTTTTCATAGGTTTTTTCCGATTGTTGATTCAACAAAGCCACTTCATCATAGATCTCATCAAAATCCAGATTGCGTTTGCGATCCATATAACCCGTAGCGCAGAATTTACAACTCAAGGAACAACCAATTTGAGAAGAAACGCAAGCGGTCTTTCTTTCCTCTGTGGGGATCAACACTCCTTCGACCAGGTGTCCATCATGAGTCTTGAAACGGGATTTTACAGTGCCATCGGAACTGGTTTGAATCAGGTCAACAGTCAGAGCAGGAAGCGTGAAATTTTCACCTAGTTTTTGCCGGAGTTCTTTTGAAAGATTGGTCATGTCTGCAAAACTCCGTGCATTCTTCTGCCAAAGCCATTCATACACCTGCTTCGCGCGGAATTTCTTGTCACCGAGCTTCTCAAAATACTCTTCCAATTCGGCGAGACTGAGATTCCTGATATTCTTTGCACCGGTCTTCAACATGCCGCAAAGATAGTTTTATAGAATGACAGGTTCGTAAGAAGGTTGACAAGGTTAACAAGGTTGACAGGGTTGACAAAGGAGGTTTTTCCCTGTCAACCCTGTCAACCTTGTCAACTTGTCAACCTATCTTCGCGTCCATGAAATCAGTCTACGTCATTGACGCGGTACGTACTCCAATCGGCAAATACGGTGGTGCTTTAAGCGGTATTCGTCCGGATGATTTGCTTGCGCATGTAATCAGGACTTTGTTGCAACGCAATCCTGGTGTTGATGTAAATGCCATTGAAGACGTGATTACCGGTGATGCCAACCAGGCAGGGGAAGATAACCGCAATGTTGCGCGGATGGCATCGCTCCTAGCGGGTTTACCCGTGATCGTTCCTGGTAATACGGTGAATCGTTTGTGTGCAAGCGGACTGCAGGCGATAATGGATGCAGCAAGAGGGATCAAATGCGAGGAAGGTTCCATTTATATCGCTTCTGGTGTGGAAAGCATGACCAGGGCGCCCTTTGTCTTTGCAAAATCTTCTGCACCCTGGAACCGGTCACCAGAGATCTACGATACTACTATCGGATGGCGCTTCACGAATAAAAAACTGGCCGACCAGTATTTTCCATTTTCAATGGGTGAGACTGCTGAGAACGTAGCTAAACAATGGAATATTTCACGGATCGCGCAGGATGAATTCGCCTTGCAGAGCCAGGAAAGGTATTTCAACGCATTGGAAAAAGGAAAATGGGAAGCCGAGATTGTACCCGTTGAAATACTTGGAGGAAAGGAAGAAAAGATAATGTTTCAAACAGATGAACATCCGCGTCGCACTTCAATGGAAAAACTTGCGGCCTTAAAACCTGCATTTGCAAAAGAAGGTACAGTGACCGCGGGAAATTCATCGGGCATTAATGATGGAGCAGCAGCGGTTTTACTTGCTGATGAAGAAAGCGTAAAAAAATATAATCTCAAACCGATCGCAAGGATTGTTTCAATGGCTGTTGCAGGAGTTGATCCTTCGATTATGGGAATGGGTCCGGTGCCTGCCAGTAAAAAAGCATTACAAAGAGCGGGTATACGCGTCAATGATCTTCACCTAGTTGAATTGAATGAAGCATTCGCCTCTCAATCGATTGCATGCATACATGATCTTGGCCTTGATCTTGAAAAAGTAAATGTGAATGGAGGTTCGATCGCAATCGGACATCCACTGGGATGTTCAGGTGTGAGAATTTCTACGACACTTATCCACGAAATGCAAAGAAGAGGCGCGAAGTATGGATTGGCAACGATGTGTGTTGGGGTAGGCCAGGGTGCTGCTGTGATCTACGAGAGTGTATGATTTCATTTTAGGATGGTTTGATGGTTTAATTGTTTGTCCTGATAATTATCGGGAGTTGGGTTCAAAATTTGTAAACCCAACAATCAAACAGTCTAGCCATCAAACCATTCGATTTTAATTTATTGGATTTGTTCCGATTTCCTATCTTAATATACTAAACGGGGCTTATGAATCGTCCATTGCATTCTTTCCGCAAGTGCGGAAGATTAATTTGTTTATTCCTCCTCACACTAAATTGGAATAGTTCTTTATACGCGCAGCGACCTAATATCATTTACATAATGGCAGATGATCTGGGGTATGCTGACCTCAGTTGTTATGGAAGAAAAGATTATTCCACTCCGCATTTAGATAAGCTCGCCTCGCAGGGAATGAAATTTATCAATGCATATTCAGCTGGATCATTATGTACACCAACAAGGGTTGGATTTATGACGGGCCGGTATCCTGCGCGCCTGCCCGTAGGTTTGCGGGAACCACTAACAAATAGCCCAAAAGACAGCATGGTTGGATTGAGTGCTGATTCATATGCATTGCCACTATTATTGAAGCAGGCTGGATACGAAACGGCGCTTATCGGGAAATGGCATCTTGGCTTTAAACCAGAATTTTCACCGAATGCGAATGGCTTTGATTATTTTTTCGGATTTCATAGTGGTGCTGCTGATTATATTTCCCACCGTGCGCAGTTCGGGGGACCGCACATGTACGAAAATGAAAAACGAATAAAAATTAAGGGCTACCTCACTGATGTTTTCGAAGAGAAAGTGATTTCATTTCTTCGGCAGCCGCATTCAAAGCCTTATTTTCTGAGTGTGCAATTCAATGCGCCGCATTGGCCATGGCAGGGACCAACGGATCCTGCTTATCCTGATACAATGAACTTGACTTCAGGAGGTTCAAAGGAAATTTTCGCGACTATGATGAAGGAACTTGATGATGGCGTAGGGGCGATCCTGAATGAACTAGACAAGCAAAATTCAAATAATACTATTGTAATTTTTACGAGCGATAATGGCGGCGAAAAATTCTCTGATATGGGTAATTTAACTGGAATGAAATTTCTTCTATGGGAAGGGGGTATTAAAGTTCCTGCATTTGTGCGTTGGCCTGGGAAAATAAAGCCTGGCACAACCGAACAGCTAATTATCACCATGGATTGGACCGCAACTATTGCAGCAATCGCCGGCGCAAAAGCAAGAGTTCCTTTCGATGGGGAAGACCTCATGCCACTGATTATGGGTCAACAACCCAATCATGATAGAACTTTTTACTGGCGTACTTTTCAAAGACGGGACCAAAAAGCCATTCGTGATGGAAACTGGAAATGGCTTAAGGAACCAAAAGGAGAATACTTGTTTGATTTATCAAAAGATCCCGGCGAGAAAAATGATTTGAAAGAAAAAGATCCTGCGAAGTTTGAAGCGCTCAAAAAAAAGTTTGAAGCCTGGGAGACAACAGTATTGAAACCAGTTCCTCTGGGTGGATAGTCATAAATCGTCAATCATATGTTGCAAACAGATGGATATATACAGGGAAATTTCAAACTGGAGGAAGCCTTGCGTCATCTTTCATCCCATATAAATAATGTTCCGGAGAAAATCAGGGAATTTTCAAAGGATGAATTGTTGAATCGTCCTGCGCCTGGCAAATGGTCAAGACAAGAAATATTAGGGCACTTAATTGATTCAGCGATCAACAATTTGAAACGTTTTACCGAGATACAATTTTTACCTCAGCCTTATATGGTTCAATCTTACCAGCAAGAACAATTGGTATTTGTAAACAATTATCAACGTTTGCCGCTGGATCATCTACTTAATTTGTGGCAAGCCCTGAACCGGCAAATACTTTATGTTGCCCAACAAATTCCGAATGAGCGTTTACAGTTTCCCGTTAATCCGCAGTATGATAATAATGAAATGCAGAACCTCGAATGGATCATTGTGGATTATGTAGCGCATATGGAGCATCATTTTCGGCAGATATGGAGGGAGGTGTGATGGTTTTCGGTTCAGGTTGATAAGGTTGACGGGGTTGTTCCCGCTTTCGCGGGAATGACGGGTTGACAGGGTTGACAAAGTTGACAAGGTTGGTAGGTTGAAGAGGGTTTATGAAAATTACTCTTTTTTGAATCTGTAGTATTTTGAATGTAAGAACGACAAAATCGTCTGTATCCTTTTCAACAAATCAACCAATTGTCAACTGCCACTCAACGAATACAGATCCTCGACACACTACGCGGAATTGCACTGTTGGGAATACTGTTGATCAATATTCCTTTTTTCGGACTGCCTTCCCAGTTTACAGACAATATTCTCCTCAACAATGAAACCGGATTGAATTTCGATCTATGGTGGTCATTGAATATTTGGTTTGAGGGAACGATGAGAGCGCTTTTTTCCATCCTGTTTGGCGCAAGCACTGTATTGCTTATTCGTAATCTCGAAGAGAAAAAGAAAATTCAAGCTCCCGCCGCTATCTATTTTCGTCGTTTGTTTTGGCTGTGGATATTTGGATTGGTCAATGCATATATTTTATTGTGGCCAGGCGACATACTATATACCTATGCGATCGCGGGCATTTTTCTTTATCCTTTAAGAAAACTCAAATCTGTCTGGCTACTTTTAATGGGTTTGATCGTGTTGCTCATTTCTACAATGATCATTACGCTTGACTTCTACGATAAAAAGTATCTCCGTGAACGAGGCGAACAGGCCATTGCCATCGAAAAACAAAATGGTAATCTTAATGAGCAACAAAAAACAGCAAAGCGTAAGTGGGTAGCTTACAAGAATGAAAACAACCGGGATGCTCTCATTGGCCAGGCAAACTATACCATTGAATCCATCAGCGGAGGGTATACCGAAGCATTGCTGTACATGATACCGGTAAATTTCAAGATACAAACCGATTATTTTGTCAGTAACATGTTTTGGGATGCGCTTTGCTTCTTTCTGATTGGAATGGCGTTCTTCAAATGGGGAATATTGACTGGCAAATTGTCTAAAGTATTTTATGCGGTTATGATTATTGGCGGATATGGCATTGGTCTTTGGATAGGGAACAAGTATTTGAACAGTTTGCTCAACGCGCGGTTTGATAGAACTCTGTTGGCCGACACTATGGGTTGGGATCTTTACCAACTAAAGCGACTGTTTATGTGCATGGGTCATATCGGGTTGATCATTCTTCTTTACAAGTTTGGATTGTTCAAACGCGCTTTCAATGCATTGGCCAAGGTTGGACAAATGGCTTTCACCAACTACATAATGCAATCAATTCTTTGTGGTTTCATATTTTATGGATTTGGGCTTGGATTGTTTGGACAATTGCAGCGATATGAATTGTATTTCATAATGGCGGGCATTTGGATCATACAAATCATCTTCAGCAATTACTGGCTTAAGCATCACCGTTATGGACCGTTGGAGTGGTTGTGGAGGTGGTTGATTTATTGGGGGAAGGTTCCGGTTGCCGTGAGCGGTTGATAGAGTTGATAAGGTTGATAAGGTTAACAGGGTTGTTCCCACTTTCGCGGGAATGCAGGTTGACACCTTCTTTCACCTTGTCACTTGGCGGCCACCCCCTCGAACCTTGTCATCTCGAGCCCGGCGAAAATCAGAGATCATACAATAAAGCCAATCAGGGCGAGAGATCTGCATAATTAGGAAAGTCGCATAGTCTCCGACCGCAAAGATCTCTCGCCCTACTTGCTGTTGATGTAAGATTGCCTTTATGTACCGGGCTCGAGATGACAAGGTTCAAAGGGGGTGGGGCTCGCGATGACAAGGTTCGAGGGGGTGAGGAGTTGATGGGGGTGATGACGTTGACAGGGTTGACAGGGTTGACACAGTTGACGAGGTTGATAGAGGATACCGACTGAAACTTATTGGAGCCGTTCACTGGGCTATACCACTTTTCTTATATAGAGTATCAATAATAATTTTGACCATTGTCAACCTTGTCAACCCGGTCAACCCGTCAACCTTTAAAATCAAACACCAAACTGCCTCAAATGATGATCCAAATGTTTAACTGCTAATTTCCCCCATTTCTTTCCACTCATATGCCTGAAAATTGGATGAGGGCCGAAAATAAAATCGTCGGGAGTTTCTTTTATGCGGGTTAATTGGTTAATTAGTTGATTGCGCTCGGTATCAAAATCGCCTATTACCTGTAGCTTCTTTCCAACTCTTATTTCCGGAGGAGCTGGCAAATATTTGAGAAAGGGAAGAAGGTCAATGATAAGAAATTTATACATCGCCGATTTGAATTTTCCTGTTCGAAATTTAACAGGAATATCTCCATAAGCCATTTTTATCGAGGTGGAGCAATGGGCTAACATTTGCGAGCCCGTCATCTTACCCCAGAGTGGCTTTTTGTCCTTTTCCAACCGGTTGATCCGATCAATGAATAGCAGGATGGTTTCTTCCTTAATTATTGGCATAACTAAAATTGGAAAAAAACTGTTTCCTCTCTGTTAAGTACTCGCTCTTCACCCGTGCGAAGATTTTTTATCCGGACTTTTTGTTCTTCCATCTCCTTACTACCTATAATAGCGACAAAAGGAATATTCTTTTTCTCGGCGTATTTGAATTGCTTATCGAATTTTGAATTTTCCGGATAGATTTCGCAACACACGGATTTGGTCCGAAGCAACTGAACCAATTCAAATGCAGATTGACTTTCTTTTTCTCCAAGATTAAAAAACAAGACCTGCGTACTGCTAAGCACCGCTTCGGGAAACAATTGTAATTCTTCCAGCACATCATAGATCCGGTCAACACCAAATGATATTCCAACGCCCGGAATTCCCGCAACTCCGAACAGGCCAGTGAGATCATCATAACGACCACCACCACCAATGCTTCCAATTTGAACTTTGTTTGCTTTTACTTCAAAGATGCTTCCGGTGTAATAATTCAATCCCCTTGCGAGCGTGAGATCGAGGGTTAAGGACGCGTGTTGAACTGTTGCAGGATGATTTAATACAAACTCCAGCTCTTCAATTCCTTCATCACCGATTTTGCTTTCGCCGATAATTTCTTTCAGTGCGTTTATCTTACCATGGTTATCTCCTTTGATATGCAGGTACTGCATGATCAGGTTAACCTGGTTTTCTTTCAGGCCTTTTTCTTTTAACTCGGCTTTTACTTTTTCTTCACCAAGCTTATCGAGTTTGTCAATCGCAATCGTGATGTCTGTGAGTTTATCCGTATCGCATTCTTCTGCGAGCGCTGCAAGGATCTTTCTATTGTTGATCTTTATTTCTGCATCGATGCCCAGTTTGTTCATTACTGTTCGATATAGAATTGCCAACTCAACTTCATTCAGTAAGGAATTACTTCCAACCGTATCAGCATCGCACTGATAAAATTCGCGGTAACGTCCGCGTTGAGGTTTGTCGGCCCGCCATACGGGTTGTATCTGGTATCGTTTAAATGGAAAAGCAAGTTTGCCATGATTCATTGCCACATATCGCGCAAACGGAATCGTGAGATCATATTTCAATGCCCGTTCTGTTATTCCATCAACATTTTTACCGGAAAGTATCTTTTCAAAATCCTTCTTCGCCTGTTCGTGTTTTTCCGGTCTTTCCAATCCGTTATTGAGGATCTTGAAGATGAGTTTATCACCTTCGTCACCATATTTACCCATCAGTGTTTCGAGGTTTTCCATCGCAGGAGTTTCCAGCGGTTGAAAACCGTATAGTTCAAAAACCGAGCGAATCGTGTCGAGGATATACTGTCGTTTGCGAACAATATCAGGTCCGAAATCTCTGGTGCCTTGTGGAATGGAAACGTTGACTTTTGCCATAAATATTCGCAAATATCGGGATTGTCAGTTCAACAGAAGAACAGATGAACAAGCCCGCCCGGATGACCGGTCGGACGGGGAATGATCAATTTCCATCGGAGGGGGTTGTGTACTAAAGAGTGCCTGAGTTTCCGTTGTCCCGAAATTTCTATTCAACAGAAGAACAGATGAACAAGGAATGATCAATTTCCATCGGAGGGTTGTGTACTAAAGAGTGCCTGAGTTTCCGTTGTCCCGAAATTTCTATTCAACAGAAGAACAGATGAACAAGGAATGATCAATTTCCATCGGAGGGTTGTGTACTAAAGAGTTCCTTAGTTTCCGTCGTCCCTAAATTTCTATTCAACAGAAGAACTGATGAACAAGGAATGATCAATTTCCATCGGAGGGTTGTGTACTAAAGAGTTCCTTAGTTTCCGTCGTCCCTAAATTTCTATTCAACAGAAGAACAGATGAACAAGGAATGATCAATTTCCATCGGATGGTCATCTACAGAATAACGGTGAAGAAACTGTGAAGAAGAGAAAAGACAAAAGGAAAGAAAGGGACAATAACAACTCGGACGAAGAGCAAACGAGTTCTAAAAAAATTGGAGAAACGTCCGATGGTAATTGATCATTCCTTGTTCATCTGTTCTTCTGTTGTATTGAGAATTCGGGACTTCGAACCTCATCGCGCTAATCGAAATACACGAATCCCTCCGATGTAAAATTCCTGTTCTTCTGTTGAATGGAGACCTTAGGCAAAAGTATTTTGAGCAGAATACTTTTCAACTATCCTGGTACACGCCTTATCAATCAAATCAAACACCTCATGATACCCAGGCTCCGGCCCATACCATGGATCAGGAACCGGAAGGTTTTTTCCTGGATGGAGTTCATTCATCAACAGATCGATTTTTGCTGGATTGAATTTCCTCCCTGAAATCATTCGAATATCAGCAATCACGTCTTCAGCCATTGCGTAAATCTTATCGAAGCGTTCAAAATCTTCCGGAACAAAATCCCTCGCCTTTTGATTACAGATCTCAATTCCATTCAACCTCGCCACTTTTTGCGAAAGACGATGCGGTGGTTCACCAACATGATAACCATTCGTGCCGGCACTATCGATAATCCAATTTAATCCTGCCTGTTTTGCCTTGTGTTGAAGTATTCCTTCCGCTAACGGACTCCGACAGACATTACCCAGACAGACCATGAGAATTTTCATAGACGCAAATTTACATTGTTTGGCGTTTGGCGTTTGGTGTTTGGCGTTGTCAAAATGCCGGCATTTTCTAAAAATTCGGAGTATCCGACAGGATAAGGCATCTTAGACCTAAGCAACGCCAAACGCCAAACTCCAAACGCCAAACATTATGGAATATATGAGCCTATTCATCTCAATAAAGACCCTGGCCAGGTTCATCTCAACAATTACTAAACAACTAAAACCTGTTAAGATGAAACCTGAATCTATCCTTCATGCGGATTTTCTCGACATTTTATTTGAAAATCGGAACAAAGATTATGGCGCTTATGATCTGAGGCGCGCCTATCAAAAGCGCTTATTGAAAGCAGTTATGGGAATGTTGTTACTGGTGTTATTGCTTTTTGTATGGAATTTTTGGAACAATGAAAATTCAAATCGACCAGAGAGCGTTTGCTCCGACAGTTCCAGATCCTACAATTATTAAATTGATAGAGCCTGAGAAACCGCAACCAAAATTGCCTAAACCAACGCCACCACCTCCAGAAACAATAAGAAATCCAACTCCGGTTATAGTTCCGGATGATCAAGCCGACACCATTCCACCACCCACACAAAAAGAATTGGATAGGGATGTTCAGACTGGTTTAGAAAACATAAAAGGAGATTCCCTTTCAAAATCAACAACCCTTCCTCCGGCTGATGAACCTGGAAAAGGGACTGAGCCTGTTGTTGAGCCACCAAAAGATGAGCCACCATTAACAGTTGCGCAGAACATGCCCGAATTTCCCGGTGGCGAGAAAGCATTGCAACGATTTCTACTTAAGAATCTCCGCTTTGAGTTTGATGAAATGCAACCTGGATCAAGAGTGGACATCCGTTGTCGATTTGTAGTGGATAAGGAAGGAAATGTTACTGGTATCGAGATCATTAAAAGTGGAACGGCAGACTTTGATAAGGAAGTTACACGGGTAATGGGCAAGATGCCAAAATGGAAACCTGGTTTTCAAAATGGAAGAAATGTGGCAGTTTATTTCACCATTCCTATTATCGTTCAGGTGCCAGAGGAATAGTGATTTTTTTTAATAAACTGAATGATAGAACCGGTCACTAAATGGCATAATTTTTTTGTCCCTCTACTGTGGGACTGGGGTACTTTTTGGCCTTTATTACTTATCTTGCTCGGCACCCTTTAAAAAATAAGGATGTCGACAGATTCAGAAGATAAATTCTTAGAGAAGAAAAGAAGGGCATATATCAATCGCAGGTCGGTTATGGATTGGGGGATGGGTTTGATCATTGCCGGCTTTGGAGTATTTTTTGCCTTTTCAGATAAGCTGGGATTTGAGTTTACTATTGAACCATTCCTACGGTATGCTTTTGCGGGATTGTGTTTGGTATATGGAGTATTCAGAATGTACCGGGGATACAAGAAAAATTATTTCAACGAATGAATTTGCTCGGACTAATAGGGTTTACCAAAAGAAAGTTCTTTATTGCAATTCTCCTCCTGACCGGTCTATTGAATGGATGCCAGAATGAGAACAAAGCTCCATCTCCCGGAGAAACCACGAACAGCGGGACAATTAATATTTGTGCTGACGAATCTTTTAAACCAGTTATTGATTCGCAGATCAAGGTTTTTGAATCGCAAAACCCAAACGCTAAAATAAATGTACAGTACAAGCCCGAAGCAGAATGCCTGAGGGACTTGCAGAATGATAGCATTCGAATGGTTATTGTAACACGGGGTTTATCCGGAGAGGAACTCAAAATGATGGAGGAAAGATTGAAGTTTACCCCTTCTTATGGAACAATTGCCTATGATGCGATCGCTGTAATTGTGAATAGACAAAATCCGGACTCGATCCTTAATATGGCCGATATCCGGTCATTGGTAAAAGGAACGAGCGGATATAAATTTAAAGTGGTAATGGATGGAACCAGTGCAACCAGCGCGGTCCGTTTTGTTACCGATTCTTTATTGAAAGGAGAGCCAATGGGGAAGAATGTTGAGGGCGCACCCAATAGCCTGGCGGTAATTGATTATGTGGCGAAGAACAATGATGCAATCGGTTTAATTGGAGTGAGTTGGATAGGCAACCAGGATGACCCCCAACAGGGCAGCTTTTTAGAAAAGGTTAACATTGTCTCCCTGGAATGCAAGGGTTGCAAGGACGGACCTTATGTTAAGCCATACCAGTACAATATCTATACAAACCGCTATCCTATGATCAGGCCATTATATTATATTTTAAAGGAAAATTATAACGGACTTGGCAGCGGGTTTCGCAACTTTCTCATCTATGAGAAAGGTCAGAAGATATTCAAACGGGCTTATTTATTGCCCTCGAGAATGGAGCTCTCGACCCAGAACGTTAAAATTTCTGAATAACAGGATTACAATTAATACGGGAATTCGAATATTTTTACAAACACTAAAAACAAGCAATCGCGATGAGGAAGCGCTTATTCTCTATAATTGCAGTTCTTGCCGTAACCGGGAACGCGCTTTTTGCTCAGAATGTAGAACAGGGCAAAAAGTTTTTCTACTACGAACGGTATAAATCGGCTAAGGACAATCTTGAAAAAGTACTCGCGGCTAATCCGAATAATCTGGACGCAGTTTATTGGCTGGGACAGACCCTGATTGAAATGAAGGATTCCGTTACTGCGAAACAGCTTTATTCAAACGCGCTTATGCAAAACGGCAATGCACCGTTGTTGTTGGCAGGTATGGGACAGATTGAATTGATGGAAGGAAAGACCAACGATGCACGCCAGCGTTTTGAAACTGCGATCAGCCTTACAAAAGGAAAAGATATCAATGTGCTTAACGCTGTCGCCCGTGCGAATATTTCTGCAAGATTGGGTGACGCAGCATATGCAATCGAAAAATTGACACCCGCAACTCAGGCGAAGGATTTCAAAAATGCTGAAACCTGGGTATTGTTGGGAGATGCATATCGTAAGCAAATTGAAGGAGGTAATGCAGTTACTGCCTTTAATAAAGCGTTGACTGTCGATCCGCGCCACGCCGCTGCAAAACATAAAATCGGAAAAGTATACCTGACGCAGAACAACAAGGAGTATTTTATTCCTGCATTCCAGGATGCGATCAATCTCGATCCAAACTATGCGCCATCATACTTCGAGTTATACTTTTACTATTTCTCAAGAGATATAAACCAGGCAAAGGATTACTACGACAAATACCTTACCGTTGCTGATCCTGATCCAAGCAATGATTATGAAAAAACATCGATCCTTTGGGCATCCAAGAGATATGATGAAGCGATAAGTACAGCGAAGAATTATATCAGCACACTTGGAGACAAAGCCGATCCGCGTTATTACAAGTTGATCGCCTATGCATACGATGAAAAGAAAGATTCTGTAAATGCAAAGTCGTATATGGATCAGTATTTCGCGAAGCAAAAACCTGATGGATTTGTTTCGAAGGACTATTCTTTCTATGGAAAATTGTTGGGACAGTTTGCACAATACGATCAGGCATATACTAATTATCAAAAAGCGATAGATACAGATACGGCAATGGATGTGAAGGCTGAATTGATGAAGGAAGCGTCTGACCTGGCCAAGAAATCTGGTAATCGCGTGGCACAGGCAGAATGGTTAGGTAAGATCTATAAGATGAAACCGAATCCCACGAAGAATGATCTGTACAATTGGGGATTGGCACATTACCAGGCTGCCCAGTATCAGACCTCTGATAGTATTTTTTGCGGAATGTATCAAACCCAGTATCCAGACGAGATCTTCGGTTATCTCTGGTGTGCAAGAAGCAAACAGGCAATGGATGATTCCATTAACTCAAAAGGATTGGCTGTAGAAGCATATAAGACACTGGCTGAAAAAGCAAAACAGATCGATTCTGTTAAGTTCAAACCGCAGATCGTCTCTTCCTATTTCTTCCTTGTGCAGTATTATAATGATATTGCAAAGGACATCAATACAGCCATCAGTTATTTGGATAAGGTGTTGGAAACCGATCCTACCAATGCTGATGCAGCGCGCTTCAAGGAGATTCTGACAAAAGCGAAGAACAGGCCCGCTCCTCAGCAGAAAAAGACAACGGGAGGAACAACTTCCAAGTCTGGTTCACCTTCTCCGGCGCCAAAAAAATAATACCGGATAAACAATAATAAAAGAAACCATTAGCAATCCCTCCATGTTTCATGGGGGGATTGTTTTATTTAATCATACCCGATTGTAATTCAGCGGTGCTACCTTATTTTTGCCCCACTAAATCATCACCTGGGTCATGATTCATTTCTTCCTTCAGGTAACGCCCGCAAATCAGCCACCCGACAGCTCATTCTGGTATTTTCCTGTAGGCCTTCAATTGTTGTTTGCCTTGATCTTTGTCGCGGTGATGATGGGACTCACACACTGGTTGGGACCCAGCCGGAAAACATCCGATAAATTGGAAACATTTGCCAGCGGTATCAAAACTCATGGCGATGCCCGCCAGCCAATGGCAATAAAATATTTTCTCGTCGCAATCCTGTTTGTGCTATTTGACGTGGAGGTGATCTTTTTCTATCCCTATGCGGTCATCTTTAAATCCCTGGGATGGGATGGATTTTTCGCTGTACTACTCTTTATATCATTTTTCATGGCAGGGTTTGTGTACATTTTTAAGAAAGGAGCCCTTAAGTGGGAAGACTAGCTAATTTGATATTGTCTAATTGCATATTTGGTCCCAATTTGAAGGAACTAAACCAAAGGACTTTGAATTAGTGATTTTGTTTTATAGAGTATGCAGTAATCGAAAATATAATTCTAATTCTAAATCTAAAATTATAAATCATGTCACGTCCAGTACAATATAACATCCAGGGTCAAACCGATATAAAGTTGGTTAAAGAAGGACCTGAGGGGTATATGGGAGAGGGATTCATGACGACTAAACTGGAACAAGTAGTTGGATTGGCCCGGAAAAATTCCATATGGCCTCTACCTTTTGCCACTTCCTGTTGCGGTATTGAATTCATGGCTACGATGGGCTCGCATTACGACCTTTCTCGCTTTGGTTCAGAAAGAGTAGGATTTTCCCCGCGTCAGTGTGATCTACTGATGGTAATGGGAACTATTGCAAAAAAAATGGGTCCGGTTGTAAAGCAGGTTTATTTGCAAATGGCCGAACCGCGTTGGGTACTGGCAATGGGAGCTTGTGCAAGCAGCGGGGGAATTTTCGATACTTACAGCGTGCTGCAAGGAATCGATCAGATCATTCCGGTGGATGTATATATCCCAGGATGTCCTCCAAGACCAGAAGCGGTATTGGATGGATTTATGCTGATTCAGAAACTGGTCGGTAAAGAAAGTTTGAGAAGAAGGAATAGTGACAAGTATAAGCAGTTAATGGAAAGTTACGGAATACAATAGGCTGCGAGCCTTGAGCTACGAGCCACGAGCTCGAAGCTCGAAGCTCACGGCTCGAAGCTTAAAATATGGCATTAACCAACGAACATATCAAATCCAGGCTAACCGAAAAATTCGGAGATCAGTTAAGCAATTTTACCGAGCCCTATGGAATGCTGACCTTTGAGTCACCTGCGGATTTAAATTTAAAAGTGCTGCAATTTCTTTTTGATGATGCAGAATTGCGTTTTCGTTTTCTTACCGACCTGCAGGCTGTACATTACCCCGATCAGCAAAACAGGGAACTCGCTGTTGTGTATCATCTCCATAATCTTGTTGATAATGTAAGAATACGCTTCAAAGTATTTGTGCCGGTTGCAAAACCGGATGTTTACAGTGCAACCGCGCTTTATTCCGGAGCAAACTGGATGGAACGCGAAACTTATGATTATTATGGAGTGAACTTCGTCGGTCACCCGAATTTGAAACGCATCCTTAATGTAGATGAAATGGATTATTTCCCGATGCGGAAAGAATTCCCATTGGAAGACCAGGTTAGAGTGGATAAGGATGATGATATGTTCGGGAGATAATTTGCAAATGTGTCCCGCCGCGGCGGGATGCGGATGTGTGAATGGAATTAATAATCCCCGCCTGACTGACGTCAGTCGGGCAGGAATAATTAATAATCAGTAATCAATAATCGTCAAACAGGAATTCCAGAATTAGATGTCAGCTGATCAACATATAAAATTACCAGAGGGCTCGATAGAGAAACAGACGACGACACTCAATCTCGGTCCTACGCATCCTGCAACTCACGGTGTATTTCAGAATATTCTTGAACTGGATGGTGAGCGAATCATTTCTGCGGAACAAACCGTGGGATATATTCACCGTGCATTTGAAAAGATCGCTGAGCGGAGACCGTTATACCAGATCACTCCGCTTACAGACCGTCTTAATTATTGTTCAGCTCCTATCAACAATATGGGCTGGCATCTTACCTGCGAAAAATTATTGGGAGTAACACTTCCAAAGCGAGTGGATTATTTGCGCGTGATCATCATGGAACTTGCGAGAATTTCAGATCATTTGATTTGTAATTCTATCGTTGGTGTGGATACCGGTGCATATACGGGCTTTCTTTATGTAATGCAATACCGCGAATTGATCTATGAGATCTATGAAGAAGTATGTGGTTCACGATTGACAACAAATATTGGCCGCATTGGTGGCTTTGAAAGAAATTTCACACCAAAAGCATTTGAACGACTGGAAAAATTCCTCAAGGAATATCCTGTCGTATTAGAAGAATTTGAACGCTTATTCCAGCGAAATCGCATATTCATGGACCGTACAATGGGAACGGGTGGTATCAGTGCTGAGCGTGCGTTGAATTATGGGTTCACCGGACCTAACTTGCGTGCAGCGGGAGTGGATTATGACGTGCGTGTGCATACGCCCTATAGCAGTTACGAAGATTTTAATTTCACTGTTCCTGTAGGAACGACCGGCGACAACTATGATCGTTGGATGGTTCGCAGCCAGGAAATGTGGCAAAGCCTGGAGATCATCAAACAGGCTTATCAAAAAGTACAGGAATTCAAAGGAGCAGAGGCAGATGTTTTTCACGCCGATATTCCGGAATATTATCTTCCTGAAAAGAAAGATGTATACACGAAGATGGAAGCATTGATCTGGCATTTCAAGATCATCATGGGTGAAATCGAGATTCCGCCAGGTGAAGTTATATTTTGCTGTGGAAGGTGGTAATGGTGAGTTAGGATTTTACCTGATCAGCGATGGAGGCCGCACACCTTATCGTTTGCATTTCCGTCGTCCTTGCTTTATTTATTACCAGGCCTTTGAAGAATTGGTAAAAGGACAAATGCTTAGCGATGCGATCGTCACCATGAGTAGTTTGAATTTGATTGCAGGAGAAATGGACAATTAACTATTGTATATTTTATATTTTAAATTTTAGATTTCAAATTGATACAGTTTTCCGAAAATAATTTGAAGGAAGTTGAACGGATCAAGAATTTTTATCCGCCTGGCAAACAAAAAAGTGCTTTGCTTCCGGTATTGCATTTGGCGCAGGATGAGTTTGGTGGATGGCTGGATGTGCCGGTGATGGATTATGTTGCAGGTTTATTGAATATCGAACCCATCGAAGTATATGAAGTGGCTACTTTCTATAGCATGTATAATCTGAAACCGGTTGGCAAGTACATGTTTGAAGTTTGCCAAACAGGTCCATGCATGTTGAATGGTAGCGATGAGATCATTAAATACATTGGAGAAAAACTTGGTATCAAACCCGGGCAAACCAGCGCCGATGGTATGTTCACCCTGAAGACAGTTGAATGCCTGGGTGCTTGCGGCTATGCGCCCATGATGCAGTTAGGAAAGAATTACCGCGAGCATTTGACGAAAGAGAAAATTGACGCAATCATTAATGAATGCCGTTCAAAAGCGGGATCCTGATTGCGCATGAAATATTTGTTCTTTATAATGCTGATCAGTGCCGGATGTCGTGATTCCTGGAGGCCTAAACCTGAAACAAATGAAAGCGCTAAAGTTGATTCAACATTTGTTGTTGACACGGATAGTGCAGGATTGAACCTGGTTGCCCTTGAAAAAGAGAAATATTTTTTTACCGGTGTTAAGTCTGAATCGACGGTATTAAAGAGAATTGCAGATGGGAATATTTTAGATTCATTGATCAGGGATGCTAAGGAGCGAAAGAAGGATGTAGTTATTTATCATGATGTAAGCGCTACCGTGGCTGATTTCCGGGATTTGATTGAAACATTAAAGCAAAGCGGTGTATTGAAATTTCGATTAATATCCGATGATAAATTGAAAGAACTAAGAATAATAAATTAGGGCGATAAAATAAGATGGGTAAAAAACTTCTAATAGATAAGGTGAATATTCCAGGCATTCGTGGATACGATGTGTATCGTGCGAATGGAGGATATGCTTCGGTTGAGAAGGCATTTAAGATGAGTCCGGCCGATATTGTGGAAGAAGTGAAGAAAAGCGGACTTCGTGGCCGCGGTGGCGCAGGTTTTCCAACTGGAATGAAATGGACTTTTTTGGCAAAGCCTGAAGGCGTTCCAAGATACCTGGTATGCAATGCGGACGAATCCGAACCGGGAACATTTAAGGATCGCTATTTAATGGAGTTCATCCCACATTTGTTGATTGAAGGTTTGATTGTTTCTTCATGGGCGTTGGGAAGTAATCGCACGTACATTTATATCCGTGGCGAATATGCATGGATCGTGGACATACTTGAGCAAGCCATTGCTGAAGCAAATAATAAAGGATGGCTTGGAAAAAATATTTTAGGTAGTGGCTTTGATTGCCAGATCTATGTACAACGCGGAGCTGGTGCCTATATCTGTGGTGAAGAAACTGCCTTGCTTGAATCACTCGAAGGTAAAAGAGGTAATCCAAGAATAAAACCTCCATTTCCTGCTGTTAAGGGATTGTGGGATTGTCCTACTGTGGTAAATAACGTAGAGACTTTAGCAGCTATTGTACCTATTATTAATATGGGAGGTGATGCGTATGCGAGGATTGGTATTGGTAAATCAACCGGTACGAAACTCATTTCTTCCTGCGGTAACATCAATAAGCCCGGAGTGTACGAGATCGATATGCAGATTTCGGTGGAAGAATTTATTTACAGCGATGAATATTGTGGCGGTATTGCAAATGGGAAAAAATTGAAGGCCTGCATACCGGGTGGATCATCTGTTCCGATTCTTCCCGCAAATCTCACATTGAAGACGGCAAAGGGCGAAAAAAGAATGATGACTTATGAAAGTCTTGCTGATGGTGGGTTTGCTACCGGTAGTATGATGGGTAGTGGTGGATTCATTGTGTTGGATGAAGATCAGTGCGTGGTTCGCCATACGCTTACATTAGCGAGATTTTATCGTCACGAAAGTTGCGGACAATGTTCACCCTGCCGTGAAGGAACGGGATGGATGGAAAAGATCCTGCACAATATTGAATATGGAAAGGGAAAGCTGAGTGATATCGATTTGCTTTGGGATATACAACGCAAGATCGAAGGAAATACAATTTGCCCCCTGGGTGATGCCGCTGCATGGCCAGTTGCTGCAGCGATCCGTCATTTCAGGGATGAATTCGAATGGCATGTGAAGAATCCTGGTGAAGCACAAAGAAGAAATTATGGTTTGGCGAATTACGACAAGCCGTTTGAAGTTGCGCAAGCGAAGGTTGATACTGAAGCGAAAT
The DNA here is from genome assembly GCA_963728145.1 of uncultured Chitinophagaceae bacterium. GTDB lineage: Bacteria > Bacteroidota > Bacteroidia > Chitinophagales > Chitinophagaceae > CAVSJA01. The sequence continues at coordinate 599,735 of CAVSJA010000006.1, forward strand.
TAGCTTGTAAAACTCTATTGAAGCTCTTATACATATTGGTTCTCACTCTGTGTCCTCTGTGCTTCTCTGTGTCCTCTGCGTCCAAAGAAAACTCAGAACTGCCAGGGATTCGGAATCACAGGAAGTATTTGCATTAACTCTATCAGTAAAAAAATTCTACAAACCGGAACAAGACGTCATTAACGATGTCAGTTCCACAAAACAGATTTTATGACTGAGAATGAGTTAGCAACAATTGTAATTGGGGAAGCGATTGACATTCACAAAAAGCTCGGACCGGGCTTACTTGAAAAAGTGTATGTTGAATGTTTATTGTCGAGATTGACAAAAAAAGGACTAAGAGTGGTGAAAGAAAAGCCAATACCCGTAGTATTTGAAGACGTGATAATGGACTGTGGATATAGGTGTGACTTGATTGTTGAGGAAAAACTGATAGTCGAGTAAAGTCGATAGAGGCCATAGCACCAATTTTTATTGCAAGAACTTTGACATATTTGAAATTTGGTGGATGTAATCTTGGGTTAATTATAAATTTTAATGTGGTGAAGTTGAAAGATGGTTTAAAGGGTGTTGTATTAAGGTTTGAGGAGGTAAAGAAAAATGAAGACACTCAAGTCTAATTGAGAGAACGTGGTGCGAGTTTTTTAGGACGCAGAGGACACAGAGAAGCACAGAGGACACAGGGAATTATTCGAGATTTGATAACAATATAATGGCTGAAGAAAAGAAATTAGTTAAAGTAATTATTGACAACATCACGATCGAGGTCGCGCCGGGAACTACTATATTGAATGCGGCCCGGATGATTGGTGGAGAAGTTACGCCACCAGCGATGTGTTATTATACAAAGCTTAAAGGGAGCGGTGGTAAGTGCAGAACCTGTTTGGTTGAAGTTACCAAAGGAAGCGCCGCCGATCCAAGACCCATGCCCAAACTCGTTGCAAGTTGCCGCACCAATGTGATGGAGGGAATGGAGGTCAGGAACATAACAAGTCCGCGTGTTTTAGAAGCAAGAGCTGCTGTTGTTGAATTCTTATTGATCAATCACCCGCTCGACTGCCCGATCTGTGACCAGGCAGGTGAATGTCATTTGCAAGACCTAAGCTATGATCATGGCACTGAGGGAACACGTTATGAATTTACGCGACGCACATTCCATTTACATGATCTGGGTCCATATATTCAGCTTCATATGACCCGTTGCATACTTTGCTATCGTTGTGTGTATGTTGCAGACCAGCTAACCAATAAACGTGTTCACGGCGTACTGGATCGGGGAGATCATTCCGAGATCGCGACCTATATCGAAAAAGCATTGGATAATGATTTTATTGGAAACGTAATTGATGTTTGCCCTGTAGGCGCATTGACAGATCGCACATTTCGATTCAAAAACCGTGTATGGTTCCTGAAACCGGTGGATGCACATCGCGATTGTCCGAAATGTACAGGCAAAGTAACCTTATGGTATCGTGGTGATGAGGTGTTCCGTGTAACAGGAAGAAAAGATCAGTGGGGTGAATTGCAGGAATGGATTTGCAATGAATGCCGGTTTGAAAAAAAGAAAACATCGGATTGGGTAATAGAAGGAGTTACAAAAGTGAGCAGGCATTCTGTAATTGCGCAGAATAAATATTTAGGTTTGAAAATGCCGAATGATCCGCTCAATAAGGTAATGGGTCGTGACCCGAGATTGTTGATGGATATTCATGATGTAAGTGAAGTGAATGATCCCAATATCGATCTTTCAAAGATCCCTGGGCCGGCAACAAGTGATACATTCAAGGAAAATGGAATAAGCCCGAACGGGCAATAAAAAATAAACATGGATCCGGTATTACTGGCATTTGATTGGTTTTTTTTGGTAGAGAAACTCGTTTTGATCGTAACCGTCGTAATGGTTTCGTTACTCATTGCGATGTATGAAACCTATGCTGAAAGGAAGATCGCTGCCGTGATCCAGGACCGTCGTGGTCCAAATCGTGCGGGTCCATTTGGAATTTTACAGCCCCTAGCGGATGGTGTGAAGTTGTTCATGAAGGAAGAGATCATTCCAAATACTTCCAACAAATTCTTATTCATATTGGGTCCCTGCCTGGCCATGATTACGGCAATGATGACTTCAGCTGTAATTCCTCTGGGTAGTCAACTTGATTTGAATTTTATCGGTATTGATCGCAAGGTAAATCTGCAGATCGCAGACATCAATATCGGTATTCTCTTCGTGTTTGGCGTAGTGAGCATGGGTGTTTATGCAATCATGATTGGCGGATGGGCATCAAACAATAAGTTTTCATTGTTGGCCGCAATGCGTGGCGCATCCCAGGTGATATCTTATGAATTACCAATGGGATTGGCATTGATCGCCTTGTTGATGACGACAGGTTCATTGAAAATGAGTGTGATTGTTGGTGAGCAGATCGATAGTGTGTATAATGTGTTATATCAACCGCTCGGCTTCTTTATCTTTTTCGTTTGCGCATTGGCGGAATGTAACCGCACACCATTCGACCTCCCCGAAGCGGAAAATGAATTAAACTTCGGCTATCACCAGGAGTATTCGTCAATGAAACTTGGATTTTATTTATTTGCCGAATACATCAACATGTTTATGAGCAGCATGGTGATGGCAACATTGTTCTTTGGAGGATATGATATTCCATTTGTAAATGATGCATCGCTAACTCAAAGCTGGGGCAACTGGGCTGTGATCTTACAAGGACTAAGCCTCTTCATAAAGACGGCCATCTTCATATTCATCTTCATCTGGATCCGCTGGACCATTCCACGCTTCCGGTATGATCAATTAATGAATCTTGGATGGAAAACATTGATCCCGCTGGCCTTGTTTAATATGTTGATTACGGCGGTTGTGATACTGGTGAGAGGCTGATTGGTTAATGGTTGTTCCCGCTTTCGCGGGAATGACGGTTGATTGGGAAATGATCGGAAGAACAGAGGAACAGATGAACAGAAGAACAGGAACAGAGGAACAGATGAACAGCAGAACAGATGAACAGTAGAACAGCAGAACAGGAGAACTGCCCGACGGCGTCTCAATAATTATCGGGAATAACCCCGGCGGCGCCTCGAAAATGAGGGATCTTGCAAACACAAGGATAGTCCCTTTAGGGACGAAATCTTTGTAGCAAAATGTTCGATTTTTTTGAACAAGCCCCGTAGGGGCGCGATCTGAAAATCGGCAACGTAATAGAAAATCGGCTATTGATTATATAAAATATATTTGCGCAATTTCTGAGCCCAAAGCTCGCAGCTCACGGCTCACAGCTCATAGCTTATAACATGCAAGCACTAACACCCAGGGCAAAACTTGTGGATCGCCGACCGATCAGTTTCATTGAGAGACTGTATGTATGGAATATTCTCAAGGGAATGCTCATCACCTTTTCCCATATCTTCAGGAAGAAGGCGACAATTAGTTACCCTGAAGAAAAACGACCATTCAGTCCGGTATTCCGCGGATTGCATATTCTCAACCGTGATGAAGAAGGGCGTGAACGCTGCACCGCTTGCGGACTTTGTGCGGTTGCCTGTCCGGCGGAAGCGATTACCATGGAAGGCGCAGAGCGCAAACCCGGAGAAGAACATTTATATAAGGAAGAGAAATATGCAGCCAAATATGAGATAAATATGCTGCGCTGTATCTTTTGCGGATTATGCGAAGACGCTTGTCCAAAAGACGCAATATACCTGAGTGAAACTTTTGCGCCATCGAATTATCAGCGCAAAGGATTGATCTATGGTAAACCTGACCTGCTGATCCCTCATCCGATAGAACAACCCGAAGAATATAAAAAGGCATTGGGAAACAGGGCGAGGAACAGAGAGAACTAAACAACCGACGACTGCATGAGTGTAACTGAGATACTTTTTTATTTCCTGAGCGTGCTTGCTATAGGCAGCGCAATCCTCGTTGTTGTCAGCAAAAATCCCGTACACAGTGTACTCTGGCTGATCGTTACATTTTTCGCAATTAGCGGACATTATATATTAATGAATGCCCAATTCATCGGCATCGTGAACCTTATCGTGTATGCAGGAGCGATCATGGTACTATTCCTTTTCGTGATCATGCTGATGAATCTTAACGCAGAATCAGAACCAAAGAAAAATAAATGGTTGCGGCTGGCTGGCGTTGTTGCCGGAGGCTGCTTAATGCTGGTATTTGTTGCTGCATTGAAAAATGCTGAGATCAAAGGACAGGAAGCGACATTCACCTATGGAGAGATTGGATTGATCAATAATCTTGGAGAAGCATTGTTTACGACTTATGTTGTTCCGTTTGAGATCAGCAGTATTTTGTTTTTGAGTGCGATGGTGGGGGCGGTAGTGATTGGTAAGAAAGGAGACTGAGTTTTGGTTGACAAGGTTGATAGGGTTGACAGGGTTGACAGGGTTGACAAGGTTGACAAACAAGTTCAAAAAATAAATATGAAAATTGAGTATTACATATTTCTGGCGATTGCGCTTTTTTGTATTGGCGTGGCGGGTGTGTTAACTCGTCGCAATGCGATCATCATTTTTATGTGTGTGGAGTTAATGTTGAATGCGGCGAATTTGCTGTTGGTTGCATTTTCCAAAATGCATCATGTGGCTGGGGCTGCTACGAATCCGAATGCAGGTATCGACGGGCAATTATTTGTATTCTTTATAATGGTGGTGGCTGCTGCAGAAGTAAGTGTGGGATTGGCCATCATAGTGATGATGTTTAGGAATGTGCATTCGGTGGATGTGAATTTTTTGAATAGACTAAAGCATTAAAAGGGTTTCGAAGCCTGATTATAAAGATTTCTCGGCCGGGTTGCTTTAAATTCAAAGTTGCCTAAATGACCCGGCCTCGAAATGACAAAGTTCTAAGGGGTTAGGGTTCGGAACCTTACTATAAAAATATGATGAATGTAAACGAAATAGCCTGGCTTATTCCCTTACTACCCTTTATTGGATTTTTGATCAATGGATTGCTCAGAAAGCAATTACCAAAATCCATTACAAGCATTATTGGCTGTGGACTTATCCTGGTTTCTTTTGTATTAAGCATTCTTGTTTTTCTTGAGGTAAAGAATTCAGAAACTAAATCATTTACAGTTCATCTTTTTGATTTTATACGGGTAGGGAATTTTTCTGTTCCGTTTTCATTCTTACTCGATAGTCTTTCTTCCTTATTCCTTTTAATAATTACCGGCGTTGGATTTTTGATTCATCTATACTCCGCCGCCTATATGCATAGTGAGACAGCAGATCATTATGCACGATATTTTTCTTATCTCAACCTTTTTGTCTTCTTCATGCTCCTGCTCGTATTGGGAGCGAATTATGTGATACTTTTTATAGGATGGGAAGGTGTTGGACTTTGTTCTTACCTGCTCATCGGGTACTGGTTCAAGAATGATGAATACAATAAAGCCGCAAAGAAGGCCTTTGTGATGAACAGAATTGGGGATCTCGGTTTTCTCATCGCCATTTTCTGGATGATCAATCAATTTGGTTCTGCAAATTTTACCGATGTATTTGGTAAGGCTGCGGGAGCTACGCAGTTTATACTTAATGGAATTACACTACTATTATTTGTAGGCGCAGTTGGTAAGAGCGCACAGATACCTTTATTCACCTGGTTGCCCGATGCGATGGCTGGTCCCACGCCCGTATCAGCCTTGATCCATGCCGCGACCATGGTAACGGCCGGTATTTATATGGTGGCAAGAAGTAATGTTCTCTTTTCACTTGCGCCGACAACAATGGAAGTTGTTGCAATCATTGGATTGGTAACAGCCTTACTCGCCGCAACAATTGCCCTTTACCAGAACGATATTAAAAAAGTACTGGCTTACTCAACCGTGAGCCAGCTTGGGTTTATGTTCCTCGCGCTTGGCGTGGGGGCATATTCAACTGGTGTATTCCATGTAATGACGCATGCATTCTTCAAAGCGCTTTTATTCCTTGGAGCGGGCTCGGTGATCCATGCAATGAGTGGTGAACAGGATATCACCCGCATGGGCGGACTTAGAAAAAAGATTCCTATTACCTTCATCACATTTGTTATAGGTGTAATCGCGATCAGCGGAGTTCCCTTTACATCCGGTTTTATTTCGAAGGATGAAATATTAATCGCAGCATTATATCATAATAAGGTCTACTTCTGGTTAGCAACGATCGGTGCAATCCTTACTGCATTCTATATGTTCCGTTTGCTGATGTTGACCTTCTATGGATCATTTCGCGGAACAAAAGAGCAGGAGCATCATTTGCATGAATCGCCGCCAGCGATGACCATTCCATTAATCGTATTGGCTTTACTGTCGTTGATTGGTGGATTTGTACAGCTGCCGCATGTTTTCGGCGGACATCCCTATTTAAATGAATTCCTTGGTGCAACTGCACCTGCCGCGGCGCATGATGATCCCAGTCTTGCAACTACTGAGTATATGTTATTAGGCGGAACCGTTGTGGTATTGATCATCATTATCATTCTTACGAGAAAATGGTATGCGGTTAGAGAGTTTCGTCCCGAGTATACCGGCTTCAAAAAGTTATTGGCGAATAAATGGTATGTAGATGAGATCTATGATACAGTTATTGTTAAATCCATTAACTGGCTTGCCAAATGGTTGAATGATTTCTGGGAGAAAGAAGTGATCGATTGGCTTGTTAATGGAGTTGGCAGAGCGGTTCAATACAGTAGCCGCCAGATGCGACTGATGCAAAGCGGACAGGTAGGAAGCTATGTGCTGTTGATGGTGTTAAGTATCCTGGTGTTTTTTGCGTTGCAGTTCTTTATTCGTAAAACGTAAGTAGGATTAATGTGCCCGAGTTACAATTTTAATTATTGATTATTAATTATTGATTATTGCCTGAGTATTTGCGAGCTACATAATAATCAATAATTAATAATCAATAATCCCCGCCTGACTGACGGCAGTTGGGCAGGAATAATCAAATAGCCTCTGCCTGACTGATGACAGTCGGGCAGGAGTAATCAAAATAATCATGATCCCTGTATTACTCTTATTGGTTCCTCTTTTTAGCGGTTTGCTGACCTTTTTCATTAAAAATGAAAGAACGGCAAAGTCATGGGCATTGTTTTCATCCATCCTTACTCTTGCCGTCTCGTTGGGGGGCATCTGGTTTTTGAATAGGCCTGAATACTTGCAAGCAGATGTACAATGGCTTCCAATGTTAAATAGCCGGTTTACAGTTTCATTGGATGGGCTGAGTCAATTGTTGTGTTTGCTTACTGCTGTTTCATTTCCTGCTATATTCATAGCTACATGGAATCGATCATATAAGAAAGCGCACAATTTCTTTGCGTTGATGTTGCTTTCGCAAGCTGGATTGATGGGTGTGTTCATTGCAATGGATGCATTATTATTCTATTTCTTTTGGGAGCTTGCACTTATTCCAGCTTATTTTCTATGCTCGCAGTGGGGAGGAGAGAGAAGGATTGCTGTCACTTTCAAATTCTTCATTTATACTTTTATTGGTTCTTTATTGATGCTGGTGGGAATCATCTACATCTATTACCATACAGCTGATCAATCTTTTTCAATAAAATCATTTTATAACGCTGCATTGACTGGAAAGGAAGAAGGTTGGCTGTTCTGGTTGATGTTTGCCGCTTTTGCGGTAAAGATGCCAATCTTTCCATTTCATACCTGGCAGCCGGATACCTATGAACAGGCGCCCACGGCAACAACAATGGTATTGAGTGGAGTAATGGTTAAGATGGGCGTGTATGGAGTATTGCGCTGGCTGGCCCCAATACTACCAAGTGGTTTCTGGGCCTGGGGTGATGCAGCCTCCTTCCTTTGCATGTTTGGAATGATCTATGCATCCTTGATCGCAATGAGGCAGGATGATTTGAAGCGATTGATCGCCTATTCATCCATCGCGCATATGGGCTTAATGGGATTGACCATTTTTGCAACCACAGAGATCGGAATGCAGGGAGTAATGATTCAACTATTCAATCATGGTATTAACGTGATCGGTCTATGGATCGTGGCTGAATTGATCGAAAGACAATTTGGAACAAGAAAGATCTCTGAATTAGGAGGACTCGCGCAAAAAGCACCCGGGCTTGCTATCCTATTAGTTGTTGTTGCACTCGCCAATGTTGCGCTACCACTGACCAATGCATTTATCGGTGAATTCCTGATGTTCACCGGCATTTTCACATCGAATGTTTCTGAGTATAATTATATCTATACGGCAGTTGCCGGATTAAGCATAATTCTTTCTGCAGTCTATACACTGAATATGATCCAGAAGATATTTTTTGGAAATACCAATGGGTTGACCGCAAAAGGAAGAGACGCAAGCTGGAATGAAAAGTTGGTGTTGGGATTATTGGTGCTAGCAATTGTTGGGATCGGGATCTATCCGCAACCGGTTTTGGATTTGACGAAGGGTGCAGTTGATTCAATCCTTGCTCAAATGATCACTAAACACCCTACGAATTAGAAAGCGCGATTAGTTTATGAATGCAATTATATTATCGGCAGTTTGGGGAGTAGTAATGTTGTTTACTGGGTTGATGGTTAAGTCCACCCGCACTGTAACCACTATTGCGATCATTGGCATGGTCCTCTTAGTGCTTGCAAGTGCATGGGATTTCCAGGGAATAAGCTTTTTCGATGTGAATGTGCACAATATGCTGGTGTTTGAGAATTTTGGTTTGTTTTTCAATATCGTTGCATTCAGCAGCACCTTGCTTTACTTCCTGCTTTCAGGTAAAGATGTTGAGCGGGTTGGATTGCATGTAGCCGAATATTATGCGTTGATCTTTTTTATTTCCTGTGGTGTAGCAATTGTTTCTTCATTCAACACGCTACTTCTTCTTTTCCTTGGTATCGAGATAATGTCAATACCATTATATATTCTTACCGGGGCAGATAAGCGAAATCTCAAAAGCAATGAGGCTTCCTTGAAGTATTTCCTCATGGGTGCATTCTCAACAGGACTGATGCTTATGGGCATTGCGCTTCTGTATGGCGCAAAAGGCAGTTTTTTTATGGATCAGATCCAGTTGGGAACAACTCAGCTCACTCCGTTAATTGCAGCAGGTTTGTTATTGCTGCTTTTTTCAATGGCCTTTAAAGTATCTGCTGCTCCATTCCATTTTTGGACACCCGATGTGTATGATGGAGCGCCAACTGTTTTCACTTCCTATATGGCGACCATTGTGAAAGCAGCTGCATTTATTGGGTTCATTCGTTTGTTTGAAGGAAGCTTTGGAAACATGCTGCCTCAATGGCAATTGCTTGTGGCGATAATCACTGCTGCAACACTTATCATTGGAAATATTACCGCGGTCTTCCAACAAAGCGTAAAAAGAATGCTGGCTTATTCAAGTATTGCACAGGCCGGGTTCATGTTATTCGCATTGGTATCATTGAATAATACGGCAAAGGAAGGTTTGATCTTCTATACTGCAGCCTATTGTCTTGCCACGATCGGCGTATTCGCAATCTTGTTAAAGATGAAGGATTTTACTTTTGAAGGATTCAACGGCCTGGCAAAACATCAGCCCGTACTCGCTGCAACCAATGCTATATTTCTCTTATCACTGGCGGGCATTCCTGCCACCGCGGGATTCATGGCTAAATTCTACATGCTGGCCGCAGCAGTAAATAATGGCCAGTTGCTTTGGTTGGTGATCGTAGGCGTACTCTGCGCCGCAATCAGCGTCTATTATTATTTCCGTGTGATCCAGGCCATGTATTTCAAGGACGGCGATCCACAGGAGATGCAGGTAACGGGAAGATTTAAGGGGCTGTTAATCTTTACTGCAGCTGCTATCATCTTCCTTGGCATTTATCCGCAATGGTTTATCGATCAATTCAACGCTATCTTCTTCGTTATTTAATCGCTATTCATTCAATAATCATTTTGCCCATGCCTGTTGCCCATTGCCAATTCTCCTCCGTGCTTCTTGTGTAGCCTCCACTTCCTTCCCCTTTGAACCTTGTCATTTCGAGCCCGGCAAAATTCAGACTCTTTCACCTAAGGTAACTCGGGCGAGAAATCTGCGACAAGTGAATGGTATGTCAGTTCGATCTACCACTTGTCAGGGACGTTGGGCGCTTCCATTACTAGCATAATCAACGTTTACGGAATCTAAATGTGCAGGATTCTCTTGCTTTTTTTTCAACATCTTCCTTATTCTCATCAAGAATTGAAAGACCATGGACTGTGAATTCCTTCTATATCTTATCGACTTCAACCAGATCGAACTTTCATACCTGGAGTAGCCAATAACCTCATGCGGCGAATATCGCTGAAACATTGTTTAGGATTACTCGTAATCCTAGATCATGTTCCAGGTCGATATTCGCTGCATGAGTTATTGGCTACGTCCAGGTATGAAGTTGATCTGATTGAATTCGTTAAGCGATAGACATAGAATTCCCAGTCATGGTCTTAAAATCTTTGATGAGGAATAATAAATGGTGATTGAAAAAAGAGCGAGAGAGTCCTTGCGAATTGAGATTCCTGAACGTTAATTAATTTGGGAATGGCCGCGCCCAATGTGCTCCTAGACAGAATCGTTAATCGAACTGTGAAGGCTGCGAGTTCACTAGGTCGCAGATTTCTCGCCCGGGTTACCGTAGGTTAAAGACCCTGAATTTTGCCGGGCTCGAAATGACAAAGTTCAAAAGGGGGAGGCTCGAAATGACAAGGTTCAAAGGGGAAGGGTGCAGTGAAATATCGCTAAAGCGGCATAGGAATCGCCACTCATAAAGAATTCCCATTCCTCCACGAAGAATATGTAATTTAGTATACCATTTTTTTATATGAATATCCGCGACAGCTTTTCTATCGCCTACCGCACTGTTAAGGGGAATAAACTCCGAACAGGGATTACCGTGGCAATTATCGCCTTTGGTATTATGGCTCTTGTTGGCATCAAAACGGCCATCGTGGCCATGCAGCAAAAATTCACGGAGAGTTTTTCTTCGATGGGCGCAACAGGGTTCACTATCCGTTATCGTGAACCGAGAAATCATGCGTTTGGCAACGACAATGAAGTGAAGAAAGAAAAGAAGGGCCAAAAGAAACAAAAGAAATCAAATCTCGGTAAACCCATCACGAAGGTCCAGGCCGAGACTTTCAAAAAGGAGTATCATTTTCCGGCCAAAGTGAGCATGAATATTTTCGGAGCAAGAGATGCGATTATATCTGTTGGAAGCAGGAAAACAAATCCCACTGTGCGAATTTTTGGCGGTGATGAAAACTTTATCGAACAGAATGGATTTTCCATCGCGTTTGGAAGAAACCTGAGTAACCTTGATGTAGAATCCGCCAGGAATGTATGCTTGCTCGGAAGTGAAGTTGCCGAAAAATTTTTTGGGAAGAATCATGAGCGCGCAGTTGACCAAATAATTAAGGTCAATAGTATTCCTTTTCGCGTCGTTGGGGTATTAGCCGAAAAAGGCAATTCTCTTGGATTTAGTTGGGATAATGTTATAGTAACTTCTTATAATAATGTAAGGCGCTTTTTCAATTCTAATCCGAATGCATCTTTCAGTATTCAAATAAAAGTTGCCGATATCAGCCAAATGGATGGTGCAATGGGAGAAGCAACCGGCACATTCAGACCGGTGCGGAAGTTGACAACAACTGAAGAAGACAATTTCGTAATTGATAAGAGCGACAGCTTCGTGGCATTGTTGCTGAAACAGTTGGATATGCTTACGATTTCCGCGGTGATTATCGGCGTCATTACCTTAATGGGTGCGGCGATCGGGTTAATGAATATCATGCTCGTTGCGGTGACTGAACGGACAAAGGAAGTTGGATTGATCAAAGCGATAGGAGGCAAGCGCCGTAACGTAAGTCAACAATTCCTTTTCGAATCTTTAATCATCAGCATGCTCGGTGCATTTTTTGGTGTTGCATTAGGTATTCTCTTAGGAAATGGATTCTCATTAATCTTAAATACCTCATTCGTCGTTCCCTGGGCTTGGGCATTCGGCGGTATTATCGTTTGCTCACTTGTTGGATTGCTTGCAGGTGCATATCCCGCTATTAAGGCGTCGAAGTTGAATCCGATTGAGGCTTTGCGGTATGAGTAGAGGTTGACAAGGTTGACAGGGTTGACAGGGTTGACAGGGTTGACAGGGTTGACAGGGTTGACAGGGTTGACAGGGTTGACAAGTTAAAACATAAGTAAGTATTCGAATAATAAAAAAAGGGTCAATGAAATTCTTCATTGACCCTTTTCTATTTTGCTTAGTGACTTCCTTGTCAACCTTATCAACCCTGTCAACCAAAACTCAACGGGGATTCAGTATCCTCTCAATCCTCTCACTGAGGTCTTGAAGATGCATTCGACTCATACGGTCAGTATAAGCAGGTAATGCAGCATTGATCTCGGCTCTTAAGGATCTTAAAGTTCCTTTTGCAACAGAGATGATATCACTTTTCTTAAGATCTGCTACGGGCGGACCGAAGGAAATAGTGATACCGCCACCGGTTGGTGCCGCCGGAGGATTGACGATCGCGCCTAATCTTTCTACAAAAGATTTCTGCAGGTTACGACGATAATTGTCGATTGCTTTCTTTGTAGCAAGTTCAGACCAGATACCTCTTTTAATATCGTCGAAATACTCTTCAATACGATAAGCGGTATTATCACGGTTATGTTCTGCGATCATACGGCTCAGGCGTGCACTGCTCAATAATGAATTCATCATATTATCCTGTAGGTTACTGATGCGATCGGTAGTTGGGGAAGTGATCTTATTCAGGATATTTTTATCCAGTAACCAGGTCGGTGTTTCGAAAAGATTTTTCTGGATAAAGCCCAATGCTTCCTTTTGCGTTGTTTTTGGTACAACGGTATAAACAGATCCGTCCTGGTCACTTGTCTTATAATCCGTATAGATACCACCAATATTCGTCGCAACATGACCCAGGTAGCGGGAATATTGTCCAACTACTTCATTATAGATCTCTGTGAGTACTTCATAGTTCTCTCCTTTTTCGTTTACCCATCCCGGTAATTTTGGAACAATCCACTTCAGGTTCTTGATTCCATATTCACCGGCTTTCATGTTATTGTCACCAAGTGATTCTGTTTGTGCGCGGGGATCAAGACCATCTGCATGAAGGAAACGCAGACGGTTATTCGCAAAACGGGATTTCACCCAATCATTCAATGTTGCTTTTTCTTCTTCTTCAGATCCGCTAACATATTTATAACCCCATTCGATTGACCAGATATCATAGTCACCAATCCGGGGGATATAATCCAATTTGAGAAATTCCATCTTCAGGCTGTGCTACATAATTGAAGCGGGCATAGTCCATAATCGAAGGTGTATGACCATTTGCTTCAACCCAGGCTTTATCGCGCAATTTTTCTACAGGCACTGCAGAAGATGATCCCATATTATGAGGCAGACCCAATGTATGCCCAACTTCATGAGAGGAAACAAAACGGATCAATTGTCCCATCAGCTCATCATCAAATTTCCCTTTACGTGCTTTTGGATCGCTTGGTGAAGCCTGGATAAGATACCAGTTCCTCAGTATCCTCATTACATTATGGTACCAGTTAATATGCGATTCGAGGATCTCACCACTGCGTGGATCATGAATATGCGGACCACTTGCATTGGGAATATCAGAAGGTTTATAAACGATGGCAGAAAAACGGGCATCTTCCAGGCTCCATGTGCTATCCTCAGATTTCGATGGAGCACGTTTCGCCATGATCGCGTTTTTGAAACCGGCTTTCTCAAATGCTTTTTGCCAGTCGTTCACTCCCTGTATCAGGTAAGGAACCCATTTTTCAGGAGTTGTAGGATCGATATAATAAATGATCGGCTTCTTAGGCTCAACCAATTCACCTCTGCGGAATTTCTCCATATCCTCTTCTTTCGGTTCCAGTCTCCAGCGGGTGATCATGCTGATATCTTTCACACCCTGTGGATCGGCATCGAAATCAGTAAACTCTGTGGTGAAATAAGCGACCCTGTCATCATAATAGCGCGGGCGCATAGTAGATTTTGGAAGCAATACAAGAGAGCTATTCAATTCAAAAGTCGCATTGCCAGTAGGACCAGCAGTAGGCAAGCCAGGAATAGGTGAAGGCAATGACATTTTTGAATAGGTCTTTACCGTTCTGATCTCAGTATTTATGGGATAGCTCCTGATATCTACGATATAGGATTTATCACTCTGCATGCCGCCGATGCGAAGCGCCGTTTTAAAGAATGAAGCAAAGTAAAGAATATCGTTGTCTGAATTGATATAATCGGTCAGCTCCAGAACAACTCCATTGCTATCTTTTGAAAATGCCTTTATGTCGAACGCTGCGGCAATGGGTTGAACGTTGGAATTCTGCACCGATTTATACATCGGTTTTGTAGAATCTTTTGCATAGACAGAAAAAGAAATGTTACGCATAAAGATCTTGTTGTTCGGTCCTTTTTCAAAGCGAACAACATTTTCATTGATCTCATCACCAGCAAAACCTGCGAAACCGGAACGGGTATTGATTGGAGCTTTTGAAATACGGTTTACAACCAGGAAATCCCTGCCCAATAAAGAATCATCGAATTCAAAAAACCATTTGTCCTCTATCTTATGTACCAGGAACAGTCCTTTTTTGGTGATTGCCTTATCGGTAATAACATCTTTGTATGGTTTAGGACCGGGGCGGGTGGGGACTACGGGGGGTGCTTGAGGAGGAGCGCCAGTACTGGTTGATGGTGGAGGTTGAGTACCCGGCCGCTGTTGTGCAGCGGCAGATAGGGAGATCACACCCATCATCAGCCATAACCAGATTTCTGTGAACTGTTTTTATGCATGTTTAAAATTATTTAATGGGTGAAGATAAGGAAAAGCAAATCTCGATATTGTGAGGCCTTGTATTAATGGTATAAATGGTTTTTATTTGGGTGCAGCAAGTTTTTAACAGGCTGGTCTTGTCCGCCCTGTATTGCACCAAAGCAAGTTTTGGAACTGATTTAGGAATTTCCTTATCTTGTGCCTCCCTCTAAAAATCCAAATCCTTTAAGGTTTTCCGGGAAGACTTTTTTCCTTAGAATTGCAAGCTCTTTTACTATTTTACGGCTTAATGGTTTAAACAATCATACAAATTCTCAAACACTAAAAACAAACAATCATGGCTGAAACAAAACCAACTGCTAGCGCTGCAAAAAGTAGTACATCTGTTCAACCAAAGAAAAACAGTAATTCGATTTCATGGATTGCTCCCCTTATATGTATTATTAGCTGGTTATATAATCTGGCGTTTTGTACTCGGTAGACCCTGCCAATTTTACGAAGCCCGATCCAGCTGGTGGTTTTTGGCCCAAGCACGAAGGACCCAAAGGAGGATTTGTAAGTATGTATGAAGGTGGTATTATTGTACCGATGCTGATTGCATGCTTCCTAATCGTTGTTGTTTTTGTGATCGAACGTTTACTGACTATTACCAAAGCAACCGGAAATGGAAATATTGCTGAATTTATCCGTAAAGTTCAATATCATCTTGCCAATAAGAATGTTGACGCGGCGATTGGCTGAGTGCGACAGACAAAAAGGTAGCGTTGGTAATGTAATGAAAGCTGGTCTTCGTAAGTACAAAGAAATGATCACTAACACTGAATTGTCGACCGAACAAAAAGTGCTGAATATTCAGAAAGAAGTGGAAGAAGCAACTGCACTGGAACTGCCTATGCTGGAAAAAAACCTGGTGTTCCTTTCTACCCTGGCTTCAGTAGCAACGCTCTTGGGTCTGTTTGGAACGGTATTGGGTATGATCACAGTCATTCTCCGCACTGGGTGAGGAAGGTGGTGGTCATGCAGCTGCGGAACTTTCAAGAGGTATCTCTGAAGCACTTGTATAATACAGCACTGGGTATCGGTACTTCAGCCTTTGCGATCATTATGTATAATGTGTTTACAACAAAGATCGACGGTATCACTTACGGTATTGACGAATCAGGTTTTACTTTGACGCAAAGTTTTGCTTCACTGTACAAATAATCCGCTCTTTTTCAATGAGTCAGGGACGTGTAAAAACTTCCGTTTTTAATGAAAATTTCTGTGGAAATTACCTGAAAATGAATCTCAATCTGAACTGAAATAATTTAAAGCATGCCAAAAGTCAAAGTACCTCGAAAGAGTACAGTCATCGATATGACGGCGATGTGCGATGTGGCCTTCCTGTTGCTTTCTTTCTTTATCTTAACTACCAAATTCAAGGCACCGGATGTGTTACAGGTTGTGACTCCAAAATCTGTTGCGACCAAGCCGGCTGACCAGAAAGAATATGGTCCTAATTACAATTGATACTGAAGGGAAGACTTATTTCTCCGTGGCGGACGAAAATTCAGAAGAGAAAGCGGAGATTATTGACGTTGCAGCGCAGTTGAAAGGAATAACATTGAGCGAAGAGGAAAAATCGCGTTTAAGAGAACTGCGTCTTTTGTTGGAGTTCCGTTTTCTCAGTTACAGTCTTACCTGAGGCTTACGCCCGAACAGGTAAAGGCATTCAAATCACCAGGAATTCCTGTACGGATAGCGCAAATAATGAACTCCAGATATGGATAAGAGCAGCAGCAACTGCATTTAAGGGAGCCAAAATGAATGTTATGTTGAAAGGAGATAATAAGGCAAAATATCCTTCTTTCAAAGCAGTCATTGATGCACTTCAAGAGGAACGAGATCTTTAAGTTTTCTATGATCACCGATCCCGAAGGAGTACCAAGAGGAAGTGAGCTGGACAAAAAGAATTCTCAAAAGAAAGCCTGATAAAGGCCCCCGAAAAGTTTCGGTTGAGGATTTGATTTTCTAACTAATTAAATTATGCGATATGGCAGAAATGGATACCTCAGGTGGAGGGGAACATAAAAAAGGCCCAGGCGTAAAAAAGAGCTAAAAAGCTTTCCACCCGGGTAGATCTTACTCCCATGGTGGACCTTGGATTCCTGCTGATCACGTTTTTCATTTTCACCACAACGATGAGTCAGCCGACAGCGATGAATCTGTTTCTCCCTAAGGATACGGATAAACCGGAAGAGCAGAACAAGCTGAAGGAATCAGGCGCCCTGACCATTATGCTCGGAGATAACAACACAGTATTCTATTATGAAGGAATACTTGCGCCCGATGGTTCGAATTTCAAATCATCAAATTTTAAGGAGATCCGCGACGTTATTCTGAATAAGAAGAAAAGCACGGATCCCAAGGATTTCATGGTGGTCATCAAACCCGGCCCAATGTCTACCTATGGGAATACGGTAGATATTCTCGACGAAATGACCATAAACGACGTGAACCGTTATGCGATGGTGGACATATTCCCCGTCTGAGCTTGAACTGGTTAAGGCCATCAGAAAAGGGTGGCAAATAATTTGTGGAAACTGTTAAATAGGACATCTTATATCTAAATAAACGCAAGATGGAAGCAAACAAAATACTAAGCGCTGATATTCTGGATATTATCTTCGAAGGAAGAAATAAAGAATACGGTGCTTATGAATTGCGTAAGACATATAACCGGAGAATGACGATCGCACTTGTGGGAACGGCATCTTTGATCGCCCTGCTATTCTTAGGTTATATTCTAGCCAATACTATCAGCTCCGATTCGAAGAAAGACCTGGTTGTCCAGGACGTTCAGTTGGAGGACCTGAAGCAGGAGGAAAAGAAAGAGGAACCACCTCCACCTCCTCCGCCCAAACCACCAGATCCACCAAAAGTGGAAATGGCGAAATTCACTCCTCCCAAGATCGTAAAGGATGAGGAAGTGAAAGAAGAAGAGAAACCACCAGAAGTTGAAAAGCTGGAGGAAGTAAAGATCGGTACACAGAACCAGGAAGGTGTGAAAGACGAAGGTATCGTTGCTCCCCCGGTTGAAGATGCCGGTAAAGGTGTAGTGGAAGCTCCAAAGAAAGATGAAGAAGATTACGATAAGACCTTTACCAAGGTGGAGATCGAATCAGAATACCCCGGTGGTGATGCAGCCTGGAGACGTTACCTGTTGAAGAGCTTGCAGTATCCATCCGGATGCTCAGGACAATGAAATTCAGGGTACAGTTGTAGTACAGTTTATTGTGGACAAGGAAGGTATGGTGAGTGATGTACAGGCAATCAGTGGTCCCGATGAACTCCGCAAAGAAGCTGAGCGCGTAATTAAGAAAACTGGTAAATGGACACCTGCTGTTCAGAATGGTCGTCAGGTGAAAAGTTATAAGAAGCAGCCAATCGTATTCCAATTGGCAGAGGAATAAAGTGATTGATCCACCGTGCTCCTACGCTGAAGCTTCGGCGCAAGCGTAAGCGAAGGTGGAATTGGTACGAAACGAGCCGTCGTTCCTAAAATTGGGACGGCGGCTTTTTTTGTCCCCTGCTCACCCCGTCCCGCAAAAGGACACCCTCTCTGCAAGCAGAGAGGGGTGTCGCGCTTGCGCGACGGGGTGAGTCCTAGCGAGACGGGGCGAGTCATCAATGCCTATACTTCAAAAGAAAATCCGCAGTATCCGCCGGCACTTCTGCTTTCAACAAAAGCTCATCCTCCGTAACACGCACAATGAAATACCGTTGTTGATTGATCACGATTTCCTTATCACCATTCTGTAGTGTCCATGTAAACAATAACGCGCTTGCTGGATTACAATCAAACCCACCTTCCTGGATTGCACCGTTGCCACCTTTGTTGAATATGATAAGTATTGTCTTGTTGACAATCAGTGAGAGTGTTTTCTCCCCCATCAACAATTCCATTTAAGTTAACATCGAATCCTGCGCCAACAATCAGCCAATGTTTTTCAGTAAGCAATTCAGGAACCTGCTTTCCTCCCTCAATAATATTGTCGTATTTATTACAAGCAAGTAATAATGTGATTGCAGCAATTGAAAATAATTTCATCTTCATAATTCATGGCTTTTTTTGAAGCAGCGAAGTTATTATGATCAATAGGCTGGTGGTATCACCGATTGTGATACCACTATCCACCAAATACGGGTACGGAATGATATCCATTCTCGTGTTTTCCTGTCCTCCGTGGCGTACTTTTGACCCATGCTAGGCAAACTCACAGGCTGGAATGATACCATCGTTGCACTCGCCACTCCACCGGGAGTAAGCGCAATAGGAGTCGTACGATTGAGCGGCAAAGAAGCGATTCGGATAATCAATGAATTATTCCCATCAAAGGATCTAAGCAAACAAGCATCGCATACCATTCATGTAGGATTTCTAAAGCAGGATGGAAAGCCATTGGACGAGGTTGTGGTTTCCATTTTCAAAGGACCGAAATCATATACAGGGGAGGATGTGGTTGAAATTTCTTCGCACGGATCGCCTTTTGTATTGCAACAGGTGATCGATGCCTGCGTGCAAGGGGGCGCAAGACTGGCAAAACCGGGCGAGTTCACTCAACGCGCATTTCTGAATGGGAAACTGGATCTCGCCCAAGCTGAAGCGGTAGCCGACCTGATTGCAAGCAATACTGAAGCTTCCCGAAGAACCGCATTGAACAATATCCGCGGCGGATTCTCAGATGAACTCACGCAATTGCGTGATCGCATGATCCGCTTTTCCGCATTGATCGAACTCGAGCTCGATTTCTCGCAGGAGGACGTTGAATTTGCTGACCGAAAACAATTTTATGAATTGATCACTGAAGCGGAAACCACAACAAAGAAATTATTGGAATCATTCAAACTCGGAAACGTCATTCGCAATGGCGTACAGGTGGCCATCATCGGAAAACCCAATTCAGGCAAATCTACTCTGCTGAATACACTGTTGAATGAGAACCGCGCAATCGTGAGCGAGATTGCGGGTACAACAAGGGATACCATTGAGGAAGTGCTCAATATTGATGGAATATTATTTCGTTTAATCGATACTGCAGGCATAAGAGATCATACCAGTGATACCATTGAAAAGATTGGAGTGGAGCGAAGCAGGGAGAAGATGCGTAAAGCTGATGTGGTTGTGTACTTATTCGATGTTTCCACAGATCAAAATGACGATTTACGAAATACGATTTACGATTTGAAGGCACAAGAGCTTAATTTTCTCATGGTAGGAAATAAAGTGGATGCTGTAGGTGAAGAAAAGGCAAGATCAAAATTCAATGGCCTGGAAAAACTGATTTTCATTTCTGCAAAGGAGGACAAGCATATTGAGGTGTTGAAGGAAAGATTGGTTGATACCGTGCTCGAAGGAAAGACAAGTACAGATGAAACGATTGTAACTAATGCCAGGCATTATCATGCATTGCGAGAAGTATCTTCTGCCTTGTCTGATATTCGCAAAGGACTTGATAATAAACTACCTGGCGATTTGCTCGCTTCGGATATACGGAGATGTTTGCATTGGTTGGGTGAGATAACGGGAGAGATTACGACCGAGGATCAACTGGATTATATTTTTAGTAAGTTTTGTATTGGGAAATAACCTGGCTACTCCACTTAACTTAACTTTATTTTACTTATCCCATTCTTTAGCTTCAGTTTTTCAATTTCTTCATCAGGTAAGGAGTGAGACTACTTCCCGATATGCCGAAAGCAAAGGCAACACAATCAAAAATGCAATAAATCGTTTAATGTAGAGTGATCATGCAGCATGTTTCACATCCTGCAAATCAATGGTTTAAGATAACTGCTTAATCAAAATGATGTAACAATCATGAAAAAAAATAATACTTATTTATTCATACTGTGCTGGCTGTTGCCGGTAAAGTCATTTGCCCAGCAGAAAGATATTACGGGCATGTGGTATGGGCAAATAACTATTATCGACACACAAACAGTCAGCATTCCTTACGAGATTGCAGTAAGCGAAGAAAAAGGAAAATTGGTTGGATATTCAAGAATTGTTTTTCATGCTAATGGAAAAGATGAAGCCGGCGTACGAAGTATCAGCATCAGGCGCGAGGGTAACAAGATCATAATGGAAGATGAAGGCTTTATCGAACATAATTTTTCGGCTAATCCTGCCAAAGGGGTAAAGAAAACAATGATTGTTGTACTCACAACTACGGATAGCGAAATGATACTGGAAGGTTCATGGAGTACTAACAGGACCCGTACCTACAGGGCGTATAACGGTATTGTTTTGCTAAAAAGAAAGATTGATTTCAAAAAACTGGAATTGTTTAAAAGCCTGGATACTTTAAACCTGGTTTCCAAATTATCTTTTAAAGACAGGCCGGAAACAGTAGCCGTTGTTGCTGTTGCCGAACCTGTTGAAAAAAAGCCAAAACCGTTACCCGTTGTTTCGGTGCCGGCGCCGGCTCCTGAATCATTGGGAGTAACAAAAAACACACAACCATCAACAGCTAAAATATCGCCCCCGTCAGAACAAAAGGAATTGCAGATGGATACTTTGGCAAAGTCAAACATGAAGCCAGTTGTGAAACCTGCATCTGTGGCACCAAAACCAGGGCCGGTAGTAATCTTTGCAGTTGCGCCAAAACAGGAGCAAAAAACGCCTCCGCCACCGAAACCTGAATCGGAGAAAAAACCCGTGGTAGTTGCTGTTCAGCCACAACCTAAACCTGCTCCTCCTGTTACGATAGTGGCACCATCTATTGTACAGGGTGCTGCTGAAATTGAAAAACGTTTTACAAAATCTGATAAGTCATTTTATTTTGAAACAGACAGTTTGTTGCTTACGCTGTATGATAATGGTGAAGTGGATGGCGATACGGTGACGGTACTAATGAACGGCAATATTATTTTTTCAAAAGTGGGGCTTACTACAAAGGCAAATAGCAAAACTATTTACATCGCGTCTAATATGGATTCTGTAAAGCTGGTGATGTATGCCGAAAGCCTTGGCGAAATACCACCTAACACGGGCCTGATGGTTGTGACTGATGGTGAAAAAAGATACGAAGTTCGCTTTAGTGCTGATTTGAAAACAAATTCTGCGATTGTATTTCGGAGAAAAAGAAAGGAATGAATAATTTTACCTCTTTGTACCCTATTTGTACCTCACATCATGTAAAAAAATAATAATCAATCGTTATCACTTTCTGTATTGGGAAGTAGGTTGTTTTCAGCATTAAGCTTAACTTTAAGCTACTCACGCTATTCTCAAATAACCCCCAATAATAATTGTTTTAGGGAAACAGATTTTCCCAATAGATTAAACTTCCTGGTTCAAAATCTATTGAGTTATTATTATGAGGATCATTAGAAGTATACAGAATAGGATATATGAGATCCGCGGAGAAAGAGTAATGCTGGATAGCGATTTGGCTGCTCTGTATGACACCGAGACTAAATGGCTAAACCTGGCTGTAAAACGAAATATTAAACGATTCCCAAAAGATTTTATGTTCCAGCTGACCGATGAAGAATTTCAGGAATTGAAGTTTCAAATTGAAACCTCAGAAAAAGAGACTAAATCTTTGAGGTTGCAAATTGCAACCTCAAACGGCAGGGGTGGCAGGCGATTTCTACCATATGTTTTTACCGAACAGGGCGTTGCCATGTTAAGCGGGATTCTAAACTCTGACAAGGCTATTACCATGAATATTGCTATAATGAGAGCATTTGTGGAATTAAGGCGGGCATTGCTACTGGAAAGTGATCTGAGGGAGCAATTGAAATTAATAAAGGAGCGACTCGGGGAACATGACGAGCAATTAAATCAGATATACAATGCAATGGAAAATCTTTTGGATGAAAAAGCAGCCGAAAAGAAATGGCAGAATAGAGATCGAATTGGATTCAAAAAATGAGAAATATTAATTGCATGGAATAACATCTCATCACAATTTGTGATGAGATATTCTTTCTGAATAAGGAGACCTGGTACGTTTAGACATCACTATGTAAAAAAACTTGGCAAATTTCATCGCTTTGAGCTATTACCAAAATAGCATCCGCTTTATATCTTCAATCCCACCTGTACACTTAGAAATATCATTTGAACCAGGCTCCGATAGCAGCATCCATTTTCAAAACCTTATCATATGCGCTATTACCTCACCGTCATGGCGATGCTCCTTTGCATTGCCATCTACTCACAAACTTCTACACTAAAGGCGATTATTACACCCACTAATATAGACAGCTTCATTTCGTTTAATAAAACTTTTGAGCAGAACGAAAATAAACCGCCTCCTGCTGATAGTGCTTCTTTCGTATTTAAGAATGGCACGAGAAAAATCCTATTCATTGCGGGACATGCAACAAATCATAAAAGAAACGGGGATACAAAATCGGCCGATGGCGGGACAGGAGCGCTGGCTGTATCACTCAATAAGCTGTTGAATGTACCGGTCTTGTATACCACTTATCTCTCAGAATCGGATCCCAATTTTGAAGACGACAATGCATTCAAAGACACGCTGGCGAAAATCGTAGCTAAGATCAAACCCATATTTGTTATCGACCTGCACACATCCAATGCTTCTCGTCCATACGAGATTGACTTTGGTACCCTGAATGGAAAATCATTTCTAAAACGAAAAGACCTGCTGGCTAAGTTGAAGACTATTTTCAATAATGAAGGATTAAACAATCAATCCCAGGATTTCTTTTCCGCAAGTGAAAACAAAACCATTACCCGATTTCTGCATGATAGAAATATTCCCTGTATTCAATTGGAGATTAATTTCAATAATCTGTCTCCCGACAAAGGAAATCTTCAGGCTCAGCGAACAGCGCAATTATTGCAGAGCTTGTACCGGTTTGTGAATACGACTAATTGAGTGAGGGTTGATTGGTTAATTGGTTAATTGGTTGACTAGTTAGTCGGTTCATTCCAAAATCCGGCGCAAATAATTTACCTGACCGAGGTGATAATTTAAATGCGCCAGTAACTGAACTAATACGTAGCTCATAGAAGTATTCGGTTTGTCAAAAAATATCGGGAAAGTTGCTTCCATCTGTTCCTGAGTGAGATCCATCAGTGTTTTGTTGATCATTGGAATTAGCTCCTCGAGTTGAGCAATTAGGACCTTTCTTTCCACTCCTTTTCTAATAAATTCCTGATCACGATCTCGGATATACCCGGTATTGGCAAGTGTAGCTCCTAAAAGATAATTCAAGCCACCAATAATATGCAAAGCCAAATTGCCGGCCGAGTTTTTCACAGAACCCTGGGTTCTCCAAAGATTTTCTTCATTTTTGAATAAGTTCAATTCTTCGAAAAGCTTACGAATATCTCGTTCATAAAAATTCGCCAGTATAGTATTCAACATAACATATTGATTCAAATTATTATTTCAGAGCTAACCTCCTCATTGTATTTCCGAAGTTGTAAAATTCTTTAAAAAAACCTCCAATTTTCTGTAACCATTTTACCTTTCCGGAGTAATCTATATACAACCAAATGGCAGCGGTGGCTGAACAAACAGACGAAATACTGATGAGCAATGTGAAAGCAGGTCAGCTGTCCGACCTGGCCGAGCTGTTTGATCGCTATAATGTGTTGTTGTACAATTTCTTTCTAAAGCTTACGGGCGAAACTGCGGCTAGTGAGGACCTGACTCAGAATTTGTTTTACCGGGTTATCCGGTACCGGCATACGTTCAATTTAGACCAGGGGAGTTTTAAGTCCTGGGTTTACCAGATGGCAAGGAATCAGCATGCTGATTATTACAAAACAGAAAAAAAGATTTCGGAATTATTCACGCAGCCTGGTGAAGAAATGGAATCGATACCTGCCAGGGAAGGAGACGAAGAGGATTATCAGCATTTACGGATAGCCTTAGGCAAATTAGGTCCTGTTGAGAGAGAATTAATTGTGCTTAGCCGGTTTGAAGGCCTGAGGTATGCTGAAATTGCGAAAATGAAAGAGAGTACTGTTGGTGCGATCAAAGTGCAGATTCACCGGGCAATTAAACAACTTAGAAATCTTTATTTCAACGATAAAGCGAGTTTATGAATACGAATTGTTCCGATATGCGTCTTTTGTTGATCGATTATATCGATGCGCAGTTGGCTCCTGCCATCCGCAGTAAAGTGGCTGAGCATTTGCGCAGTTGCACTGACTGCACCCAGGAAATGGAACAGTTCAAAAAGTTATTTGAGGAGATGGCTACAATCAAACTGGAGCAACCTGGTCCTGCATTGAGAGAGAATTTTAATATCATGTTGCAGTCGGAGTTAAACATTGCAGCAACTACAGAGATGTTGAAGAAACGCAAGGAAGCTAAGGTAGTTCCAATGAAACCAGCCTGGCTATGGATGCAGATTGCCGCGAGTATTCTGCTGGTGCTGGGTGTTTTGTTTGTGGGCATGCAGTTAGGAGGTCAGCGGTCTGCAGATTCAGAACTAGCTGGGTTGAAACTTGAAATGCAAAAGATGAAAGAAACGATGATGTTAGATCTTCTCAGGGAAGAATCAGCAAGTGATCGGATACAGGCAGTGAGCTATGCAGAAGAACTGAATTTACCGAACCCGAAAATTTTACAGGCTTTGATCAATACGTTAAATACCGATGAAAATTTAAACGTGCGGCTGGCTGCTGCAAATTCCATTAGCAAATTCATAAGCGATCCAGAGGTGGTCGAGGCGCTTATTACCTCGCTGCGCACGCAAAAGGAGCCATTGGTACAAATCGCGTTGATCACCATCTTGACTGATAAAAAGGAAAAAAGAGCTTTAGAATCAATCCGGGAAATTATATCTAATAAAGAAACCCTTCCTCCGGTTAAAGAGATCGCTGAACAAGGGTTGAAAAAAATCATTTAATCGTATTCATATTAATCAATTCTAAGCAGCAGTAAAAACTGCAAAGGACTCTTATTGCAAAAAAATAGAAAACATGAAAATCAAAAATCACTTACTCGCGCTTGTAGTCTTGTTTGGTACTACAGTAGCTTCTGCGCAACAGGAATTCAAACTGCCGGTTCAAAACAGCAAGGATGGCAAATTAACGCTGATAGAATTTTCAGGCGATCTTCCTATTGAAGGCTATTCTGGAAACGAAATTATTATTACCGGTGAAGCCCGTAAACCAGATAATTCAGCAAGGGCAAAAGGACTTAAACCAATTTATCCGGGCGGTGAAGATAATACCGGCATTGCCCTATTTATGGAAAAAAGCGGCAACCAGATAAGTTTCCGCTGCCTGTTGCCAATAACACATGGCCAGGGCAATTATAAGATAAGGGTGCCCGACAATTTCAAGATAGAAATCGATAATGAATGTGCAAAAGGACGCAAAGTGGACCTGCGGAATCTAAAGAATGAAATCGAGATCAAGAATTGCATGGGAATTGATTTGAAAAATGTAACCGGGCCAGTGGTACTTTCCACAATCGCCGGAGACGTGAATGTTGTGTTTACAGAATTAAATGTCGACAAACCATTGTCGTTTGCATCGGTGAGCGGTGATATCGATATCACTTTGCCCGCAAAGGTTGGGGTGGATGTAGAAATGAATACTATAAGCGGAGCAATCTATTCTGATTTCGATTTTCCTTCTAAAGCGGGTGAAAAAGACCTGAAGAAAATCGGCGGTGGAGGTGGTGTGAAGAGTGAATTGAATGGTGGGGGTGTTTCACTGAAGATCACCAATGTATCCGGCAATATCTATCTCCGTAAGGGGAAATAATTTTCAACTCTACATAACTATTAATGAATTAATCATGAAAAATATTTTAGTTATCCTGGGCTTGTTCGTTCTTATAGTTGGAGCAAAGGCACAAAGAGTTGTAGAAAAAACCATGTCTTTCTCTGGCAAGGATGCAGTAAAACTTGAAATGCATATATCAGACTCGATCGGCATTGCTACCTGGAATAAGAACGAAGTTTATGTTAAGGCAACCATCAATATAAATAACAACAAGTATAACGATGAGTATAAAGTGCGATTTGACGAGTCGGGTAATACTGTTGCTGTGATGGCCAAATTTGAAACCGATCGCAAAACAAACTGGAGGGATGATTCTGGTTATCACAGTTCAATTCTATGGGAAGTATTTATTCCGGAGAATGCACGCTTTTCGGTTGACGCCATTAACGCAAATATTACGATCGTAGGAAAAACAGACGAAATCAAAGCTTCTACTATCAGTGGGTTTATTGATCTTGCCCTGGCATCAGAGCGAAAAGTGGATCTCAAACTCAGCACCGTAACCGGAACAGTGTATAGCAATGTCATTTCTACTGCGGATGCTGGTAGTTCGAAGAAAAAGCATGATGCAAATGTATCCACTGAACTCAATGGTGGAGGGAAATTGATAAGCCTTAGAACAGTGAGCGGAGATATTTACTTGCGAAAACAGTGAGGGATTAACCTGAGCTATGAAAAACAAATGGATGGGCCGCCCCGCCATAGGCGGGGCGGCCCATTTTTTTTCACTGAATTCTATTGAATAACAATGCAACTAACAGCAAGAATTTTAAGATCGGCATCTTTTCTGTCAGTATTTATCATACTTTCTACAAATGTATTTCCAACCTGGTCTGTTATTATTCTTGATTCAACTACCAGAACCATTGGAGTGGCGGGAGCTTCCTGCACCTTCCAGGTATATGGCATTGCAAAAATTATTACAGGTAAGGGTGCAATTATTGCCCAGGCATATAGTGATGATGGTATAACTAACCAGGGACTTGATATGTTGAGGAACGGAGCAAGCCCAAAAGATATCTTAAACAAATTAATCAATACCGGGATTGACAGAGAGGTACCATTCAGGCAGTATGGTGTTGCCAGTTTTGGCTATTATAATAGCCCTGTAACATTTACCGGTGATAGCATTTCTCATTATCCATTTGCTGCAACTGCTTCTGCGCCGGGAATTACTGTTCAGGGAAATACTTTGGCAGATAGCCTGGTGGTTCGTGAAGTTTATAAAGCAGTAATTGCTGCAAGAAACAAAGGTCTAAGCATAGAGGAAGTTTTAATGACAGCATTAGAAGTCGGCTCAAAATACGGAGGAGATAACAGATGCGGATCTCAAACAGCAACTACGGCATTTATTCAAATAGTAAAACCATCTGATACCTACTGTTCCTATTTAAGCCTGCGTACAGATGGAATAAAGAAAGGCGGTCCCAATGCCATTAAGGTACTAAGAAAGGAACTGAATAGATTAAAAAGAGAATTCCCCAAAAACAAGTGCACTGAAGTAGCTATCTATCCAAAAGATTAATCTCAATCTTATTGTTTACTGATAACAAACATTTTGCCCAAATCCGTTACCGTGTACAACTTACCATTCAGATAAGCTATATCGCGGAATCGATCTCTCTTATCCGCTAGTAATCTTTCTTCACCCACTACTTTATTGTTTTCAATCACCAATCGAGCTATATGTTGGCTGCTTAGACCGCATATGAATAAATTATTTTTCCATTCGGGAATATCATTGCCTGCATAAAATTCCATTCCGCTGGGCGATAGAACTGGATCCCAGTAATAAACCGGTTGTTCCATACCTTCCTTTTGTTGAATCCCGTCACCTACTTTGGGCCCGCCGTATTCAATGCCGTAGGTAATGATCGGCCAGCCATAATTCTTACCGGCCTTGACCAGGTTGAGTTCATCACCACCGCGCGGACCAAATTCCGAATCCCAGAGTTCACCCGTCACCGGATGTAAGGCAAGTCCTTGTGGATTGCGATGTCCATAACTATAAATTTCCGGCATGGCATCTTTTTGATTAAGAAAAGGATTACCAGGCGCCGGCTTACCTTCTTTTGTGACTTTAAAAATTTTGCCGAGGCCAGAATTTAACCATTGGGACTGCTTGCGTCCTTCGGGATTGGAACGCTCGCCGGTGCTCACGTACATGTTTCCATCTTTATCAAATACAATTCTGGATCCATAGTGAGCATTGCCCCTGAGATCCGGTGTCGCCCTGAATATAACAGTTGGGTTTGTTATTGTGGTTTCATCTGCAGAGACCTGACCCTTAGCCAATGCCATCAGACTGCCATTGCCATACTCTTCTGAATAAGTCCAATATATCGTGCGATTCGTTTTGTAATCGGGATCAAACGCAACATCCAGCAGACCTCCCTGTCCTCTCGAATTCACCGTGGGAAACCCGGTGATCTTTTTCTGTACCTGTCCATCGGTTCCAAGAATTTGCATAAAACCGAATTTATCGGTCACCATTAAACGACCATCTGGCATTGGTACCACTGCCCAGGGATTGCCGAGGTTGGAGGCAATTTGATCAACCTTATATGCCGCTTTTGTTTTCACACCATTTACACGCGTTTGGCCCCCAAATGCAGGCTGGTAATTTGAGTTTGGCTCCTGAGTTTCGACGGGTGGAAAAGTATCAATACCTGCCTGATTCCCTTTAGAATTATCGGATACCAGTTTGGATGAATTACAAAATGAGAATGAAGCTGAAATAAAAAGGAAAATTATTAATGATTTGATTGGCATATAGCTGTTTTTTTATTTAGTCCTGTAAATTGACTCTCAATGATACATCAAACAACATACCCTTGAGGTGATCATGTGCAATTAAATCAATTTTTTGATGCAATAGCGAACCTTTTGAATAAAAGGGTGGACAAACGAACTGGGAGAATCGAGATCGAAGTGGATTCAAGAACCAATTAATTTGCAAAAACTTCGACAAATAACTCGTCACAAATTGTGATGAGATAAGAGCTTGTCAAATAGTCTTCTTTCGGGTACACATTTTCCACCGGGTTGGGTTCGATTTTCCAAATTGGGAAACACTGGTAGTAAAGTTTGAAGTATTCTTTTTCATATTATCGTATTATGCGGAACTTTCCTACGCGAATCTCTTATTTTAGAAGTATGAATAAGGCAAATCCTGTTTTATTTCGCGTCCTTCTTCTTAGTTTATTAGTTTTCTTCTGCTCTGCACTTGTAGCGCAGCCGACAGGATTGTTTTTCCAAAACTATTCCACTGTCAATGGTCTTTGTGATAATACCATCAACAGCATCACCCAGGACAGCCGCGGCTTTATATGGATCGGAACAGCAGAAGGCCTTTCCCGCTTCGATGGTATCAGTTTCAGAAACTATTACGGTAGCCGGGACAGCAGCAAATCGTTTACCAATTATCATATTACCAATGTAACAGAGTACAAACCCCATCATTTGATTTTTTGCAGCCTTGGGCAATTATGGTGCATGAATACGCTGAATAATACTTTTTATCGGCCACCCAATGGGTTGATAAACCGGTATGTTTCCCTGGTCAAACTTATTCCAGGCGGTAGCATTTTGATCACTTCCGGGGATACTGCATTCATTGTTGACCAGGATTTAAATATTAATCAAAAAATCATCAGCCCGGTAAGGAATGTTGGCGGTTATCCA
The DNA here is from genome assembly GCA_963728145.1 of uncultured Chitinophagaceae bacterium. Classification (GTDB taxonomy): domain Bacteria; phylum Bacteroidota; class Bacteroidia; order Chitinophagales; family Chitinophagaceae; genus CAVSJA01. Next base: position 630,003 of record CAVSJA010000006.1, read on the forward strand.
ATAGACAAGGATACGGTATTGTTTACTAACGGAACGGAACATTCCCTGTATTCCGTTGAATCTAAAAAATTTGCTCCCTTTAATCCACAATCAAGGTTTAAAGAAATTGAAAACATCTCAGAATTCCAGGGTACTGGTAATAGGCGTCATAGTTTTTATTTCAGTAATTATTGGCAGGGCCTGTATGAATATGCGTCAGACGGCAGTGTTATCAGGCATTATAGTGTTGCCGCGACCGATGACCGAAAACGTTTGTCGCATAACGGCATCAAGAGTCTCTTACTGCACAATGACAGCATGCTGTTTGTAGCCTCCTTTAACGGATTGAGTGTAATAAACAGGGAAACCGGGATCATTAACCGATATTTCAAACAGACTGATAATAGCAACTCTATTGCAGGCAATATCCTGATGACCATTTTTAAAGATCGATCTGGCAATATTTGGATCGGAACTACGGAAGGACTAAGTAAAATTGGCGCAGGCAATCAAACGATAGAAATCATAAAAACCACCAGGGACCAGCGACAGAAATATGAATTTATCAGGATATCAAAAGGAAATGATCCTTATCTCTATTTCAGTTCTCTTGGGCGTGGTACTTATCGCGTTAACCGATTTACGAATTCAATTGAGTTAATTGACTCCACAATTGTCTCCAGTGCCTGGTCGGCCCTGCTTTCCGGAAAAATAATGTATCTGGCAGGAGGTGGTCAAAGAAAATTGATGGGTTATAATACTAATAATGGTCAGTGGACCATTCCGGGTTTTCTTGATCCGTTTTATAATAATGCTGATATTGTTACCCTGATGTACCGGGACAGTCATGGTGATGAATGGTACAGTATAAACCACGGCGGTGGTTTGGTACGAAAAGTTGCTAAGGACGAATCACTGGAACATTACAGCAAGAATTTAGCAGTGCCTTCGTTTACGCTGGGCTATGTGGCAGATGCAACGGAAGATAGCTTTGGCAATAGTTGGTTTGGTGTAAACAAGAGCGGCTTACTCCTGCACTGGAACTACAATAAAGAACTGTTCAAAGAAATGGCACCTGATACCATTCCCGGTGTAAAAGGACTATCATTCGGGGGTGTTTCCTGTTTGTATGCGGATAAGAAGGGCAGATTATGGGTCAGCTACGAAGGAGCTGGTCTATTTTCCTATGATATTTCAGCACAAAAAGCAAAGATGTATTCCATTGAAGATGGATTGCCTACTAATTATATTTACTCTATTACAGCAGATGATAAGGAACGGCTTTGGTTAGGTACTGCAAAGGGACTTGTTTGTTTTTTTCCTGAAGCGAATAAATTCATAACATTTAATAAAGAAAATGGACTGCCTGCCGAAGAGTTTGGTTCTGATGCGGGTTATTTTGATTCGGAGACCAATTCACTCTGGCTCACCTGCAAAATGGATATACTGCGGATCAATCCGGATAAGCTCTTGCAACAAACAAACAATAGATTCGCCATCTTTACGGATGAAATAAAAATAAATGGAGAGTTGCTGCATTCTTATACAGATTCATCATTCAGATATGACGAAAATAATTTTCAGTTTGAATTTACCGCGGTAGATATTGACAATGGCAAGGACCTGGAATTCTCTTACCAACTGCACGGTGCAGATGCAAATTGGATATATGCAGGAGATAAGCGATCATCAATTTATAGCAGCCTCAGTCCAGGTGATTACTCATTCATCATAAGAGCAAAACGAAAGGGTGATACTGAATGGATAGAAATAAAAGATCCATTTTCATTTACAATTGCTACCCCCTGGTGGAAAAGCTGGTGGTTTCGCTTATTAGTTGCCGTTGCCATTGTGGCAATCGTGGTATTAAGTGTACGTCTATATTTTCAAAGAAAACTTGAAAAGCAAAAACTGATTCTCGAAAAGCAAAAGGCTGTAGAAAAAGAACGAACCCGTATCGCTACAGATATGCACGATGATTTTGGCGCTTCCTTATCCAGGATAAAATTTCTTAGCGAAAAAATACAGCTGGAAAAAGACAATCCCGAAAAAACACATCAGGACCTGGGGAAGATATCTTCCTACAGTGATGAGATGGCCGAGAAGATGGGAGAAATTGTGTGGGCACTTAACCAACGATACGATTATTCGGGCGATATGATCAGCTTTTGCCGTTCTTACGCTTCCGAATACCTCGGTGACAAGAATATCAAGCTACGTTTTGAAAGTAGCGATGTGGCCGAGATAAAGATTAATGGCGAAATACGAAGAAACATTTTTCTTGTGATCAAGGAGTCGCTTCATAATATTGTTAAGCACTCAAAAGCATCCGAGGTCTTTATCCAGATTAATATTGATAAGGAACTGCAGGTTTTGATTCAGGATAATGGAAAGGGATTTGATGCGAGGGCGATACGACCTTTTGCCGATGGTATTGAAAATATGAGAAAGCGAATTGAAGAAATAGGTGGCCATTTTTCCCTGGATGGTACCCAGGGAACAAGGATAGAGATCCATGTTAATCCAGGTATCCGACGAAATACCTATAGGTAGTAGTTGAGCAGCGACTAAATTTGTAATAATGGAAAAGATTAAAGTAGTGATAGTAGAGGACCTCGAGGAAGTAATTGAGGGGCTCAGCGCTTTTATCAATAAAGATGGCGCCTTGCAGTTAGTTGCGGTATTCAGGACTGCTGAGGCAGCGATTCTTGAATTGCCCTTATTGAAACCTGATCTCGTGGTCGTCGATATCAACCTTCCCGGCATCACTGGTATTGAATGTGTAAGGCAGGTAAAACAGTTGGTGCCGAAGATTCAATTTATGATGTTTACCGTTTATGAGAACAATGACCAGGTTTTTGACGCCTTAAAAGCGGGAGCCAGTGGGTATTTGTTGAAGAAGACAGCTCCGCTGCAGATCATAGAATCCATAAAGGAATTGCATGCGGGCGGATCTCCCATGAGCGCTGCAATCGCTCGCAAATTGGTAACCGTGTTTAACGAGCAAAATAACCAGGCACCTTTACGTAATGATGCGGTGCTAAGCCCAAGAGAAAAGGAAATATTGCAGCTGGTCGCGAAAGGACTGTTGTACAAAGAGATCGCTGACCAGTTGGGCATCAGTTTTCATACCGTTCGCCAACATATCGGCGCGATCTACGAAAAACTTCATGTACACAATAAGACTGAAGCCATTAATAAGGTTTACGGCAACCGCCTGTAATCCCTCAGCATCCCACAAAAAGGCTATACTTCATACGCTATTTACCTATTTCTTTCATTAAGCAGTCTGTCTACTTTTAACAAAGAGATCATTTGATTGCACAGGCTGATGAAAAAACTATTGATTTTACTGGTTATCGTTACATGTGTTGCTGCTATTGCTGCGGAAAGGCGGCATTTGGGAAGTCGTAGATCAACAAAAAGAGATAGCAGGGATGCGGAAAGCAAGCAAATCTCCCCTTTTTACAGGACTGAATTACATTCCCTGACGGATACATTTGTTGTGTACAGGGAGCTTGAAAAAAGGTTCATCAAAACTGAATCGGATAGGTCATGCGCAAACCTGGCGTTACCTGCTTTTAGATAAAAGCTTTAAAAAAAAAGTAATGAGAAATATTCTGCTTATGCTCGTTTTATTTACGAGTATTATTACCCGCGCTCAAAACGTTGCTATAAATAATGATGGCAGTTTGCCCAATAGTAGTGCAATTCTTGATATTAAGAGTGGCACAAAAGGACTTTTGATACCACGCATGAATACAGCTGCAATTGCTGCAATTGTGAATCCTGCCAAAGGATTACTGGTATTAGATACGGCAAAGAACCAGCTACTGGTAAATATGGGAACGCCGGCTGTACCAAACTGGCAAACCATTGTTGCCTCGAGCGGATGGAGCTTAACGGGTAATAGCGGTATTGATTCGGCCACGAATTTTATTGGTACACTCAATACCAAACCGCTTATTATGCGGGTGAACAATGTACGTTCCGGATATCTCGATACGATCACGAACAACACATCATTTGGATTCAGAGCTCTGGATTCTTTTACTACTGGCGACTGGAATACGGCGATCGGCTTTAAATCTCTTTCAGCCAATAAGGCTGGCGCTAATAATACCGGCGTAGGATGGAGTGCCTTAAGATCAAATTCGTCGGGAAATTTTAATACAGCGGTTGGAGTTTATGGGATGTACTCCAATACTACCGGAGCCCAGAATACGGCCATTGGTCAGTTAGCGATGCACCTGAATACTTCCGGTGGGCAGAATACGATAATAGGTAGTGATGCACTACGGTATAATACTACGGGAAATGCGAATGTCGGCATTGGGTATACTGCTTTATACTTTAATACAACCGGCTATTCAAATACTGCCGTTGGAACTGGTGCACTGTTCAATACGGGTAATCGCAACAATCTTGTAGCGATTGGTGATTCAGCGCTATTCAATAATGGTATCGGTGCAACAGTGCCTGATCATGGAATTGGCAATACCGCTATTGGTTCAAAAGCGCTATATAGTAATACCATCGGGTATTACAACACGGCAACTGGGTTGAATGCGCTTTACTCCAATACTACGGGAGCACAAAATGTAGCAGTTGGAACGGGCTCATTGCGTGCTAATACTACTGGCGGCCTTAATACCAGTACAGGATTTAATTCCATGTTTGCTAATACCACGGGTCATGACAATAGCGCTTACGGTAATTACACCTTGTCTTCAAATTCTTCAGGACATAATAACAGCGCATTTGGGACAGTCAGTATGGCAAGCAATACTTCAGGAAATAACAATACGGCGATGGGCTTCTTTTCTCTTTACAATAACCAGCAGGGCTATTCGAATGTTGCCATAGGTACTCACGCATTATTCAATAATGGTGACCGGAATAACCTGGTTGCTATTGGTGATTCGGCGCTATATAACAATGGCAACGGCGCCACTGAGTTCGATCATGGACAAGCCAACACTGCCGTCGGATCAAAAGCAATGTTTGGTAATACTATTGGTTTTTATAACTCGGCAATGGGTAACAGTGCATTATTCTCGAATACAACGGGATTCCGCAATGTTGCTATAGGGGTGGCAGCACTTTACTCAAATACTACGGGATCATACAATGTCAGTTCAGGTTTCAGGTCTTTGTCTATGAATACTACAGGTCAACTGAATAATGCCTATGGTGAAAGTGCCTTGCAATCGAATACAACTGGAAACGCAAACATAGCTATTGGCACTGTAAGCATGAGCGACAATATTTCTGGAAATACCAATACTGCAATGGGCCACGGTTCACTTTCACATAATCAAAGCGGAAGTTCCAATGTTGCTATAGGCGCCTTTGCACTTTACAATTCAAATAATAGAAGTTATCTGGTGGCAATTGGCGATTCAGCTCTTTTTGTTAATGGTTATGGTGCCACACTGCCAGAGCATGGAATTGGCAATACAGCTGTTGGTTCGAAGACTTTGCAAAGTAACACTACTGGCTTTTACAATACTGCCACCGGCTCAAACGCCTTGTTAGCAAATACAACCGGTTCGCAAAATGTTGCTATTGGAACTGGTTCATTGCGATTAAATACTACTGGCGTTTCAAATACCAGCACCGGATTCAATTCGATGTTCAGTAGCACAACAGGTAATAATAACAGTGCTTATGGTAGTTTCAATTTGACATTGAATACAACTGGTCAGTCCAATAGTTCATTTGGTGCAGCGAGTTTGGGCAACAATACTACAGGTAATACCAATACTTCAATAGGATTTGCTACACTTTATAATAATCAATCCGGCTATTCCAATGTTGCTGTTGGCACGCATGCATTATTCAATAACAACAATCGCAGTAACCTGGTAGCAATTGGCGATTCGGCGCTTTTTAATAATGGTAATGGCGCGTCGCAATTGTTTCAGGCAATAGGAAATACCGCAACGGGTTCCAAGACTCTGTTTAGTAATACCGTTGGATTTAATAACACCGCAACCGGTACTAATGCCTTGTTCTCGAATACTTCGGGCTCATCCAATACAGCTGTCGGAATGCGTGCGTTGCATTTCAACACTATCGGTCAGGGCAATACGGGCATAGGCCTTACTTCCCTGTATAATAATATATCAGGGTTAAACAACAGCGCTTTCGGTGGTTCATCGTTATGGACAAATACAACGGGCTCGTCAAATAGCGCACATGGTGTTTTCAGCCTGTACGGCAACACTTCGGGGAACAGTAATACCTCAATGGGTTATTCATCCCTTTATCAGAATCAAACAGGTTATTCCAATGTCGCGATAGGCGCCTTTGCGTTATTCAACACCGGCAACCGGAGTAACCTGGTTGCGATTGGTGATTCAGCACTTTTTAATAATGGGCTCGGCGCCACCATTGGGTTTGAGGCAGTATCTAACGTAGCAGTCGGGTCAAAAGCTTTGTTTAGTAATACCACGGGGTCTGGTAACACGGCAATCGGAATGAATACAATGCAATCCAATACAGCCGGGTCAAGAAACACGGCAATCGGTATGCATGCAATGGTCAGCAATACTCTCGGTTATGATAATGCTGCAGGCGGCAACGAAGCATTGTACTCTAATACCACGGGATTCTTTAATGTGGCATTTGGGCCGAGCTCATTAAGGTCAAATACTTCCGGCAACAGCAATACAGCAACGGGACTTAATTCTCTTCGCAATAATACAATAGGCATTTACAATTCCGGCTTTGGTACATATTCTCTTTACAATAATGTGAATGGTTCTTCGAATGTTGCTTATGGCTCTGATGCCTTGTGGGCTAATACCTCAGGAAGCTTCAACACAGCGATCGGCCATACAGCTTTAATCAATAATTCATCGGGGTCAAGTAACACCGGATTGGGGAGCCAGGCAAATGTTGCGAGCAGTAATCTGACTAATGCCACCGCAATAGGAGCAAAAGCCTGGGTTGGTTGTAGTAATTGCCTGGTGCTTGGTTCCGTTGTTGGAGTTAACGAAGCGACCAATAATGTAAATGTAGGTATCGGGACAATCAATCCAACGAAGCCTTTATCATTCCCCGCAACCCTCGGAGAAAAAATATTATTGTATCCTGGTGGCGCCGGTGAAGTAGGTATAGGTGTGTATGGTAATGAACTCAGATTACACGCAGATAACCCTGGGGCCAAGGTAAGCTTTGGTACACAAGATCTTTTTGGAGTATTTACAGAAAATGCAAAAGCTGAGCGAAACGGAGTTTATGCGTTTTCCATTTTTGGAAGTCTTTGGGTAAACGGCACGACCTATCCAAGTGATGCGCGTTTTAAACAAAACATTACAGCTATATCATCTCCATTACAAAAAATACTGGAGCTAAATGGTGTAGAATATGAAATGAAAGTTAGCGAGTTTTCACAAAATCATTTTATAACCGGCAAACAAATTGGTTTGCTCGCCCAGAATGTAGAAAAAGTCATCCCGGAAGCAGTTAGTGAAAAGGATGGATACAAAGGAGTGGATTATGCCAAATTGGTACCATTACTGATAGAAGGAATAAAAGAACAACAAAAGCAAATAGAAACTTCAAGTGAAGAGGTCAAACAATTACAGCAACAAGTAGCTGAATTGAAAAAGCTGGTAGAACAGTTGATAAAAAAATAATTAACAACGGAGAAACCCCTTGATGAAAAATTTAATGCTAATGCTCGTTTTATTGACGAGTGTTATTACCCACGCACAAAACGTAGCTATAAATAATGATGGCAGTTTGCCCAATAGTAGCGCCATTCTTGATATTAAGAGCGACACAAAAGGTTTGCTGATACCACGTATGAATACTGCTGCCATTGCGGCCATTGTCAATCCTGCCAAAGGATTATTGGTATTAGATACAGCAAAGAATCAGCTATTGGTAAATATGGGAACGCCTGCAATGCCTAGCTGGCAAACTATTGTCGCGTCCAGTGGATGGGGACTTATCGGGTAACATCGGTATTGATTCAGCCACGAATTTTATAGGAACGCTCAATACCAGACCCTTAATTATGCGGGTGAATAATGTTCGTGCAGGATATCTCGATACTATTACCAGCAATACTTCATTCGGTTTCAGGGCTCTTGACTCTTTTACTAATGGCAAATGGAATACGGCACTTGGTTTTAAGTCTCTTGCAGGAAATAAAGTCGGCTCTAATAATACTGGTGTTGGTTGGAGTGCTTTAGAATCTAATTCTTCGGGTTCTTTCAATACGGCTGTAGGTTTGAATTCGCTCTCCAATAATGTAACGGGCTCTTTCAATGTTGCAATTGGCGCTCCGCATTGTTCAATTCCGGCAACCAAAGTAATATCGTAGCCATTGGCGATTCAGCCCTTTTTAACAATGGAAGTATGGCTCATATGGACTTTCATGGAAGCGACAATACGGCTATTGGTTCGAAGGCATTATTTAGCAATTTGAACGGATCTGGTAGCACAGCGGTCGGTTTTAATGCATTGCTCTCCAATACCTATGGAGGAGATAATGTTGCTATTGGAACCGGATCATTGCGTTTTAATTCTTTTGGAGACGGCAATACCAGTACAGGCGCCTATTCCATGTACTATAACTAACAGGTTGGGGAAATAGCGTTTTGGAATTATGTCGATGTATTCAAATGAATCAGGAATCAATAACACCGCATTCGGCAGCTATAGTCTGCTTGACAACACGGGTGGCAATCACAATGCGGCCGTAGGATTTGCTTCCCTTGAACATAACGGTACAGGCTATTCTAACGTGGCGATGGGGGCATATGCACTTAACCGTTCCGGAAACCGGAGTAACCTTGTAGCTATTGGTGATTCTGCTCTTTTTAATAATGGAAATGGTGCAACCTACCTGAACATGGAACCGCGAATACCGCAGTTGGATCAAAGGCATTGTTCACTAATACGACCGGCGTGATAATACCGCGATTGGATCAAATGCACTCTTTCCTGGCAGCAACGATTGCAGAGGTGATTCATCTTCAAAACACGTTGCCCTCGGAACTGCATCGTTAGGCTTAAGATACAACTGGTGGTTGGCTACACACCAGGCTTCCGGCATTGAGGTAACTTCGATGCGTGCAAACACAGACAGGCGCTAACGCTCTCCGACTAAATACCTCCGGGCCTCAATAGCGCATACGGTCTTTTCAGCTTGCAAAATAATTCAAGCGGGCAATCAAACAGCGCCTTTGGTGCAGGAAGCCTGACCAATAATGCTTTCGGAAATAAAAATACTGCTATCGGTGAAAGTTCATTAAACAGTAATATCAATGGTTCATTTAACACAGCGTTGGGAGCACACTCAGATGGTGGAGCCACAAATCTTACCAATGCAACCGCAATTGGAGCAAGGCACAGGTTTCTTGCAGTAATTGTTTGGTCCTGGGTTCTGTGAATGGCTTTAATGATGCAACCAGCAATGTAAATGTAGGAATCGGTACAACTACTCCAGATGCACCATTGACATTTGGAAATATTTTCGGAAAAAAAATAGTCTTTTTAAACAATGGACCCAATAACCAATATGGTATAGGAGTCGTGAGTGCGCTAATGCAGATCCATAGTAATGCAGCAATCGCAGACATTGCATTCGGATATGGCAGCAGTGATAGTTTTACTGAACGTATGCGTATAAAAGGAAATGGTAATGTGGGCATCGGTACCACCAGTCCTACCAGACCGTTATCATTCCCGCCATCTATTGGTGAGAAGATATTATTGTATCCCGGTGCCGTTGGTGAAGTAGGTATAGGCGTATATGGTAACGAACTCAGATTACATGCAGATAACCCTGGCGCGGCTGTGTCATTCGGCACACAGGATAATGCCGGTTTGTTTACCCAAGCTGGGAGATTCCAGATTACCGGTACTTATGCATTATTTGTAAATGGTAATATCTCGGCAAATGGCACTATTTATAACAGTGATGAAAGATTCAAACAAAACATCACATCCATCGAATCTCCATTACAAAAAATACTGCAGATAAATGGTGTTGAATATGAAATGAGAGTAAGCGAGTTTTCACAAAATCATTTTATGACCGGCAGACAAATTGGTTTGCTTGCACAGAATGTAGAAAAGGTAATTCCGGAAGTAGTTAGTGAGCATGATGGATATAAAGGAGTGGATTATGCCAAACTGGTTCCTTTACTCATTGAGGGGATAAAGGAACAGCAAAAGCAAATCGAAACTTCAAATGAAGAGTTGAAACAATTGCGACAACAACAAAAGCAATTCGAAGCTTCGAATGAAGAGGTGAAACAATTACAGCAACAGCTAGCTGAATTGAAAAAATTAGTAGAACAATTAATAAAAAAATAAAAGATAGAATAACAGGAAACAATCAATTAGTTGCTCAACTCTTCCCTGCCGATAAAAGTTGCTTGGTAAATTCCTTTTGGTTATCAAACCAGAGGAGATGGCCTGCATTCTTGATTATTACAAGTTTGATCCGCGGAACCTCACTTACCCATTTTTTACCAAGCCGATTTCCGAAATCAAGAAAATCATGATCCCCGACAATGATGCTGATAGGAAAAGTTTGCATTTTGAATTCCTTTACAAAATCCCATCCATCTTTCGGATAAGATTTCGCAGTTAGATCAAACACATTCGCTTTGTACAAAGCTCTTCCTCCCATCATGTCCATGCATTTGCTGATATCATAGACCATTCTTTTATAAAGATTGATTCGAAATTTGATAGTTTCTTCTTTAGAGCTCAACACAGGAGCTGTCCTGCTTAAATTGTACTTATCAAGTTCCCGGGTAACTTCCGGCCGGTTGAGAAAGGGTTGTAGCTCTGCGAATCCCTGATCCGCCAGTTTTTTTTCATCTTCCGGCAATGGATTTTTTAGACCAGCAGGAGCTAGTAGTATTAGTCGACGGATGCGGCTGGGATATTTAGCAGCATAAGCACTTGCCAGGACAGCTCCCATTGAATGTCCCACAATATTTAATTTCTCCACACCGATTTCTTTGCGAAGGCGTTCTACATCTTCAATGTGCTGATCAAATGTGATCAGCGAATCCGGAAACGGCGATCGGAGTGAACCACGTTGGTCATAAAATATAAAATGAAATTCTTTCGCGAGATCAGCAACTGCATCCAAAAATCCTGCGTGATCTCCACCCCAACCACCATGAAGCATTAACAAAGTATCCTTTCCTGTGCCAAACTCACGAACATACAACTGAGGATCCTGTTGCCAATTACCTGTCGAAAGAAACCAGTCTTTGACAGCCGGTAAGTTTTGTTGCTTGAAAGAGCCCTGGCTTCGGCCCGCCATAAGCAAGAAGCAAAAAAAGACTGCGGCTATTACCTTTTGAACAGTGTTCATAACATGGATGGTTAGGTGTAAGTAAAGGAATTAAGTGCTTGGCAGCACAAAGAGTACCAAATCCTATGTCGCTAAAAGTCAAGCTGCCTATACATTAATGCTAAAGCTAGATGTGCGGTTTCGTTACATATTACGTTCGGTTTTAGGGAGAATGCTTGAATTAAAACCGAGGATATCAACCACCCCCAATCTTGAAAATAAATAACCCGTATAGGAAAACAAATAACATTCCTTCCCAAACGGAAACTCGTTTGTCCTGAGTAAGCAGATAAAATAGAATACCCGTTCCTGCCATCACCGGTAATGAAAAGGAAAGCAGTTCTTTTGGGACGAGGATTTGTCCAAAAATACCTGCTATACCGGGTATGACCAATGTATTAAATACGCAAGACCCAAGTACGTTGCCAATAGCCATCTCAGCTTTGCCGGCACGAACAGCTGTAATATTTACGACCAATTCCGGAAGTGTGGTTCCAAGCGATAATACCGTTAAGGCAATTATCGATTCGGGCACATTCAATCCTTTGGCAATTGATTGAATCGATTGTACAGTATAGTCGGCTGCATAATAAATGCCAATACCACTTACGATTAAAATCAGGAAGGCTCTGATTGGAAAAGCGATCCTGGTTTTGGCTTCCTTTTTATTGGCAGTGCCGCTTTTAATAAGATAAAAACTATAAACGATAAAAATGGCTATTCCAATCAGGGATTCGCCAATATCGATACGTCCATCATAAGCGATCATGTAGAATGCAAAAAAACCGCCCACGAGAAAATGGAGATCTATATAGATATAGGTACTTCCAAGTGAAATTGGTTTCCAACTTATGGCTACCGAGAACCCGGTTACCAATAATAGATTGGAAATATTCGCTCCGATGATATTTCCCGGCACTATCTCGGAAACACCAGCCCTGACCGAAACAATTCCCGAAACCAATTCTGGTAAAGACGTTCCAATGCCAACGATGAAAACCCCAATTACAAAAGAGGGCAGTGACATCCATTTTCCAATTGACTCAGCAGCATTGGTAAAGAATTTTGCAGCTATAATAAGAGCTGTGATAGCGCCGATGAAAATCAAAAAGCAGTTAACATAACATACCAAACTTTGTTCTACATTTTAAGCTGGATTTGGAGCTCAATAAAGATAAAGATGTATGATGGTACAAACAGAAATGAAATGCTTTTGCGGAGTGAAAAGCGCAAAAAAGTTTGATATAAGAATTTTAGTAAAAGGGCCACTGTTAGTCCAACGGTTTGCTGTTGGACAGGTCAACAGCATTCGCTTTCCCCTAAAGACCGGGCCCATTGGATTTTACAGTTTCCTGGCCAGTGAAAAGAATCTTTTGCGTGGGATAGGCAAATTCAATTTCTTCCTCTTCAAATTGTTGCTTCAGTTCAAGGAAAACCAGTTCTTGTATGTTCATGTATTGCAAATAATCAGAACTAAGTACATAAAATACAAATTCAAAATTCAGACTGAAATCACCAAAGCTTGAAAAGTGAGCCCTATCGAACTGGACATCTTTTTGTCGTTCTACGATCTCCTTAATTATTTCAGGTATCTTCTTGAGACTTGTAGCATTTGTTTCATAGGTTACTCCGATTTTTGTTACTACACGTCTCCTCTCCATTCGTTTGTAGTTTTGCACACGGGAATTGGTAAGATCGGTATTTGATATAATAAGCTGTTCACCGTCCAGTGTTCTCAACCGGGTGGTTTTAATGCCGATGAATTCAACGACACCTGATTTGTCTCCGGCGACGATAAAATCGCCAACTTCAAAAGGCTTATCAAAAAAGATTACAAAATAGCTGAAAAGATCTCCCAATATGGCTTGAGATGCCAGCGCTATCGCTATTCCTCCAATGCCAAGCCCTGTTAGCAGCGTTGTAATACTATATCCTAAGTTGTCAATTAGAAAAATTAAACCAAAAACCCACAACAGGATTTTTATGATCAGCAATATTCCACTAGCTGCCTTCCTCTTTTGACCGTTGTTATCAGGGTCTTCGGATGCGCGTTGAAATAAATAACTGAAGAAACTATTGAGGAGTTTGATAACAAAAAAGACCGACACAAACAGGAATGCTACATGGACTACGCGGTCTGCTTTTGCAGGTAGATTCGGGTATTGCAAACCAAGATAGATCGAAAGAAAGACAAGAAAGGGCATTCCGATCCGCTCGATTGCGCTCACAATGAAGTCGTCAAATTTAGAAGTAGTAGTCAACACCAACCTTCTGAGCCAAACCAGCACGAACTTTCTTACGATACGAGAAATCAAAATACCAAAGAGAATAATAAAGAATGCTACAATCCAATCACTGACAGGATTTCCAATAAATTGACGATTCCAGAATTGTTCCATCGTAATGAGTTAGGTGCAAAAGTCCAATTGGCTTATTATATCAACATTAAAATGACATTAAAAATAAATTAAAGCACTGGGTATTCTTGTTCACCAATATTGGAACTAACATAGTTGCAATCAGTTATAGCAAAGAGCTGATCTTAATTTAAATCTAGTTTTAATCTCTTTTTAATCGCTGTTTAAGACAAGTGTGCGAGGTTTGCAAAATGGATCAGTCATTCAGAAACATTTTTATTCCGGTTGATTTCTCCGCCAATTCCCGAACTGCTGTGAGTAAAGCGCTTGAAATAATAACCAGCCCGGGTACCATTCATTTATTTCATGTTCATGGGATCTTTTATTCGAGGTTCACCGAGATCTTTCACCATGTCTTTAATGGTTATTCGCATCGTGACGTTGATATTGAAAAGAAAAGAGCGGGAATTTTATTGGAGTCAATTAAGAATGAAATAGAAGCTTCTCGTCCGGATATTAACGTTATACTTTCTGTAGCATTTGGCGAACCGATTGAAAGGGCGATTGCCGACAACGCCCGATTAGCGAAAAAAGGATGTTAGCATTTAAGGTGTATTATGGAACCCAATAAAGATAAAGAGGTAGGATGGTATCAACAGAAATGAAAAGCTTTTAAAGGGGCTTGCTAATCTCGCAGTTATTGCCGGGCAGTTGGAGGGACGAGCAAAAACGCACAACTATTGTTCCAAAACCGTACAGTTCATACGAACCTCATCGTATATCTAACTGATTTTAAGCGAGATAATTACTGGCATTTTCTTAGCTGCGAACCTGCATACACACAGCGTAACTCTATTCACGACTGTAAACCCTCCAATTATGATTAGGAACTATTTCAAGATTGCATGGCGCACATTGAGTCGGAACAAACTATATACAACCCTCAATGTTGCGGGACTAACATTTGGCCTCACCTGCTTCATTCTTATCGGGCTTTTTCTTTTTGATGAACTCACTTTTGATCGACAGCATTCCAATGTAAGCAGGATCTTTCGGGTTGTTGAACACAAAACTGTAAACGGGGAAGCAACTACAATTGCTGGTGCGGGATTTAAGCTTGGAGTGGAATCGAAAAATAAGATCGCTGAAGTAGAGAATACAACAAAAATGATTAGGACAGGGCGTGCAAATCTTGTGAATCCTGAAAATCCGGTACCATTCCAGGAAACCGTTACTTCAGGAGATGAGAATTTGTTGTTGGTCTTTGATTTTCCACTGCTCGAAGGTGATAGAAGAACCGCATTGCGCGAACCGAATTCAATTATCATCAATGAAGATCTCGCCAAAAGATTATTCGGAAAAACCGATGTGATGGGAAAGACCCTGGATTTCCAATTCACAGATAATCCATTTAAGATTACGGGTATCTTAAAAAATCATCCGAAGAACTCAAGTTTTGATTTCAATTCAGTGTTTTCAGAATCAACATTCCTGACTGATACAGGCTTTCGAAATGCAATGAGTGTTGATTGGCTATCGAACAATTTTTCGCTGTATGCCCTATTGAAACCGAACACAAAACCGGAAATCGTTGCAGAAAAGATGACCAAACTGGTCAAAGATAATTTCCGTGCTCCTGCAGGAACTGATTTTTCATTTAGCCTTCAACCATTAAAAGACCTTCACCTGAAATCGGAGCATATTTTGGATGGAGCAAGAAATTCAAATGTGGAAGCGATCAAACAGGGATCGGTGTTTTATGTCAAGTTGTTTTCTTTTATTGCGCTCTTCGTTTTGCTGATTGCCGGAATAAATTATATGAACCTAACTACAGCAAGAGCATCAAGTCGCCTAAAAGAGATCGGTGTACGCAAAACCATTGGAGCATTCAAGATCGACCTCGTGCGGCAATTTCTTTTTGAATCGCTGTTGGTAACTTTTGTTTCATTTATTCTTTCCCTTCTGTTGGTGAACCTGATCTTACCCGGATTCAACCAGTTCACAGGCAAGCAACTTTCTTTAAACCTTCAGTCGGATTACAGGATCTGGCTTTTAGCAATTGGTTTTGCAGCAATTGCTGGAATCTTATCCGGAAGCTATCCCGCATTGATGCTTTCACGGTTCCGTCCGGTTTCTTTACTAAAAGGGTTGAAACTTAACAATAGGATGGACCTATCCTTAAGGAAATCATTGGTCATTTTCCAGTTTACTATTTCAGTGGTAATGATCATTGGGACAATTGTTCTTTTCCTCCAGGTTAAATTTCTCAACAACACCGATCTGGGATTTAATAAAGACCTGATGGTCGTTATCGATGTGAATACCGGTGCTGCCAGACGGAATTTCGAAGCGGTGAAGGCCGAGATGGAAAAAGTTCCCTCCGTAAAATCTGTTTCGGTTACTTCAAGAGTTCCCGGCGAATGGAAATCTTTTCGCACGTTAAAGGTTAAAAAGCAGGGTAGCCCGGACGAGCCAAAGGTTAGCTATATGTTTGGCGCAGACAAGGATTTCTTAAAAACTTTTGAGGTGAAACTTTTGAAAGGAAGGAATTTCAATACGCCTGCGGATTCAAACAATATAATTGTAAATGAAACAGCGGCACGAATGATGGGCATCGATGAACCTTCAGGTCAAACTGTTGAGATCTCAGCGATTTCGAGGGGTGAATCTTTTGCAACCCTGGATAACCCCATACATCCAAAAGTTGTTGGTATTGTTAAGGATTTTCATTTTCAAACCCTGCGAGCTAAGATCGAGCCGTTGGTCCTGGCCTATAATAATAATCCTATTCATGTGATCGATTATTATACCTGTAAAATTGCGCCAACGGATATCCAGGGCACATTAGATAAATTGAAAACGATCATGGTAAAAAATGATAATCGAGATCCATTCGAATATCATTTCCTCGATGATCAGCTTGCACTCTTTTATGTGGAAGATGGTCGCAGGCAATCCATATTGATCTGGGTTGCTCTTGCAACAATCTTTATTGCATGTTTGGGTTTATTTGGATTGGCTACTTATTCTGCTGAGCAAAGAGTAAAGGAAATTGGAGTGAGAAAAGTATTGGGCGCATCAGTCAGCAATCTTGCATCATTGCTATCAAAAGATTTCCTGAAATTGGTTTTAATTGCGAATGGCATTGCTTTTCCAATTGCATGGTGGGCAACGAATCAATGGCTGCAGGAATACGCGTATCATATCGATGTGCAATGGTGGGTATTTGTAATTGCTGGATTAGCGGCCATACTGATTGCAATTGTAACCGTCAGTTATCAGGCGATACGAGCTGCGATGACAAATCCGGTAAAGAGTTTGCGGTCGGAATAATTCTCTGTGTCCTTCCCTTTTGAACCTTGTCATTTCGAGACCCCCACTCCCTGAACCTTGTCATTTCGAGCCCGGTCTAATTAAGGAACTAATTGTTGAAGTAACCAGGGCGAGAAATCTGCGGAATCAAGAACTGCCTCCATCAAAAGATGTACCCAATGCCGCAGATTTCTCGCCCTGGCTGCATCATGTGTAAATGTCCAAACGGAAACCGGGCTCGAAATGACAAGGTTTAAAAGGGAAGGACACAGAGAATCTTTTCAAAAAAAAGTCCCTCCGAATCGGAAGGACTTTCGCAATTCTTTTTGAAAAAAATTTTATCCTGTGAAATACAAGTAAGCTCCAATAATCGCAGCAAGCAATAGAATCGAACTAATCACATCTGTCGCATTCCAGCTTGCTCTTGTTTCCAATCTATCTTGTTCTGTACGTGTAGAGAAAGTGAGACCACTGATCTTTTGATAATCGGGTTTCGGCGTTGCATAACTTACAACAAGAAACACGATTATACAAACAATCGTGATCAGCAAACTATAGTACTGGAAGAAAATATTATTGACAATCCAAAGAAATGATCCTTCAGTATAGGTACTGCCCGTCAACTTAACCGGTGTATCCACCGCTAACCTGAATATGCCCATAGCAAATCCGGTTAATAATGTTGCAAGACAACCAGGTCCGTTTAGTCGTTTCATAAATACACCAAAGAAAAATACCACGAATATCGGTGGGGCTAGATAGGCCTGAATGCCCTGTAAGTATTCATACAATCCTTTTGCACCTTGTATTACCGGTATCCACAACAGGCCAATCATTACCATTACTACAGTAGCAATTCTACCTGCTCTTACCAATTGCGCCTGTGTAGCCTTTGGTCTTAACTTTGCGTAGAAGTCCATTGTGAATAGCGAGGAGGACGCGTTAAATACGCCTGCCAATGCACTCATTAACGCAGCCAGGAGTCCCGCGACGACGATTCCTCTTACACCAACCGGCAGCACATGCATTACCAGAAGTGGGAATGCAGCCTGTGCACGATCTCTTATCAAAACTCCATTAGCATCGAACAGTTCTTTTTGCAAGTCAGCGCTTATACCGCTCTTCGCCAATGCAAAAGTGATCATACCGGGAATGATAAATAGAAATACAGGAGTGAGTTTTAAAAAGCCGGCGAAGATGGAACCCCGTCTTGCCTCTTTTTGATTTGGAGCCCCCAATACGCGCTGAACGATGTACTGGTCAGTACACCAATACCACAAACCAATGATCGGTGCGCAAAGCAACATGCCCGGCCATGGATATTTATCATTGAAATACCAGGCTTCTCTTCCGGCTTCTCTTACAGGAGCCCAGGTACCTTCAACACCCTCGGGAACAATCGGCTTCCATAAATTAAACATTTCACTTCCGGCGATTTCTTTCAACTTGTCCCATCCGCCTAAGGCGTCCAATCCAAACCAGGTTACAAAAATTGCTCCGAGTATCTTGACAAATGTTTGTAATGTTTCCGTGTAAACGACTGCTCGCAATCCACCAAGAACAGTGTAGATTCCTGTTAGTACGATCAATATGATCGAACCTATCCAGAATGTGTCCATTCCCCATAAATTGATTTCAGGCAGCAACGCTCTGAATACAACACCACCCGCATAAATCGCCACAGCGATCTTCGTGAGAATGTAAGCGATCAGGGAAATGACGGAAAGAACGGTTCTTGCTTTTGGAGTGAACCTTTTTTCAAGGAACTCCGGCATGGTGAACACCTTAGATCGCATGAAGAAAGGCGCCATCACCCAACCAAGCACTAAGAGACACCAGGCATGCAGTTCATAGTGAGCAAGTGCTACACCGTCTGTTGCGCCAGATCCGGCAAGACCTACCAGGTGTTCAGAACCGATATTCGATGCGAAAATGGATGCGCCGATGATAAACCATCCAAGATGACGGCCTGCAAGAAAGTATTCATCTGCTGAGTTCTTCTCTTTCTTCTTAACGGCCCACCAGGAAATGGCTCCGATAATAACAAAATAGAAAATGATGATGGCCCAATCCAGGCCAGTTAAATAATTCATAGCAGTTGTTTTAAATGTTCAGTTTTTCCAGGCGAATGGTTGGTCTATCGTTATTTGGCCCTTAAATATAATTCAGGTTTTAGACATAATGCGTTTACCGGTAATAAACTTCATTCCATCTCAGCTCGTTCTTCAATTCATAAACGTTTGTATGCTTCCCAATCAATACCGTTTCGATTCCTGCCATCTCGGCAAAATCGGCCAGGTGCCCGGTGTTGAGGTTTTGACTATAACAGGTATGATGGGCACCTCCAGCAAGGATCCAGGCTGCACAACCTGTTCTCATGTCGGGATAAGGTTTCCATAATACCCTTGCTACAGGAAGTTTCGGCAAGTCATGTTTGGGAGCAATGGCCTCCACTTCATTTATTAATAAACGAAAGCGATTACCCATGTCGATGATAGAAGCATTGAGCGCAGCTCCACCTGCCACGTTGAAGACTAAACGAACCGGGTCGGCTTTTCCACCAATGCCTAAAGGATGTATTTCACAAGAAACATTTCCATCGGCAATGGATGGACAGATCTCCAACATATGCGAGCCTAATACCATTTCATTTCCTGGTTCGAAGTGATAGGTGTAGTCTTCCATAAATGAATTACCACCATTCAATCCAGTGGCCATCACTTTCATGGCACGCACCAATGCAGCGGTCTTCCAATCGCCTTCAGCACCAAAACCATAACCATCATTCATCACACGCTGTGTGGCAATACCTGGCAATTGAACAAGCCCATGCAGGTCTTCAAAAGTGTCCGTAAACCCTTTGTAATTTCCTGACTTCAAAAAATTGCGCAATCCAATTTCAATCTTTGCAGCATCGCGAAGCGAATTGAATTTATCTCCGCCTTTTTTCAGACTGCCACTCAATTTGTATTGATCACCATAATCCCCACATAACTTGTCGATCTCAGAATCACTGGTTTCATTAATAACTTTCACCAGGTCTCCGACTCCATGCGTATTCACGGAATAACCGAGTTTTAATTCTGCTTCTACTTTATCACCTTCGGTTACTGCTACCTGTCGCATATTATCTCCGAAGCGCACAAACTTTGCATTCTGCCAATCATTCCAACCAGCTGCTGCCCTGGCCCAGACATTTATCTGCATATGCAGTTTTTCATCCTGCCAATGTCCAACTACAACTTTCCTGTTCAGGCGCATTCTTGACATAATGAATCCAAATTCCCTGTCACCATGCGCCGATTGATTCAGGTTCATGAAGTCCATATCAATTTCACCCCAGGGGATATCGCGATTGAACTGCGTGTGCAGGTGCAGTAATGGTTTTTGCAGAATCTTCAAACCCCCAATCCACATTTTTGCCGGAGAGAAGGTATGCATCCATGCAATGATGCCTATGCAATTCTTTGTTGAATTCGCATCCTGGCAAACTTTATAGATCTCGTCTGGTGATTTTACCGTTGGTTTGAAAATTATACTTACCGGAATGGACTTTGATTTATTTAAGGAAGATGCTATCTGTTCAGAATGTTCCGCTACTTGTTTAAGGGTTTCATCGCCGTATAGATGTTGGCTTCCAGTGACGAACCAGAGTTCAGGTTCTCCATTCCCGAAAGGATCATTTTTAAAGGAATTCATTGCAATTAATTTTAGTCGCTGGTTGGGTTAAACTATTTTGCTGTTAAGTTGGATTCAATGCTGGTGCAGGAATGCCCTGGTTTGTTTGTACACGATTCGTTTCCTGCTCAATAAAATCACCAAACCGATTGTATTGCCTATATCGTTTTGCATAAATCTCAGTCTTATTCTGATCGGGATAGTATTCCTGATCAAAACCCTGACCCATGGCAGCCATCGCTTCTTCCACTTTTGGATAAAGTCCCGCTGCTGTAGCTGCAAACATTCCTGCACCCGCAGCGCAGGTTTGTTCTGAACGATGAATACGAATCGGCATATTGATCACATCAGCCATCATTTGCATAATGTAGGGTGATTTCCTTGCCACACCGCCCATACCAATCAAGCCTTTAACAGGTATTCCTTCTTCTGTAAACCGGTCCACGATTTTCTTTGCACCAAAACAAGTTGCTTCAACCAATGATCTGAACATGCGTGGGGCATCTGATCCAAGGTCAAGCCCGGTAAATCCACCCTTGAGCAATTGATTAGCATCAGGAGTTCTTCTTCCATTCAACCAATCATTACTTAATTCGGCATTTATTTCGAGAGGTAGCTGCGCTGCCTGTTTTGTCAACTCAGGAATTATTTTATCCATTGCATTATCAATGTCCTTTGAATTTGGCAATACATTTTTTAAAGGCCATGCTAAAAAATTCCTGAACCACGCATAAGCATCACCGAAAGCAGATTGCCCGGCTTCCAGGCCAATCATTCCCGGAATGATTGATCCATTCACCTGTCCACATATTCCTTTTACTAGTTTTCCTTCCATGTATTCAGAAGGAGCAACCAGCATATCACAGGTGGAAGTCCCCATCACTTTGCTCAGGTGAAAGGGTTCTATTTGTCCGCCCACGGCTCCCATATGCGCATCGAATGCGCCCATGCCAATGATCACATTGGTCGACAAGCCTAAACGATCAGCCCATTCCTTGCTTAAGTTACCTGCTGGCTTATCGGCTGTATAAGTGTGTTTATACAATTTTGAAGTAAAACCATTAAGTAAGGGATCAAGTGAGGCAAAGTAGTCATCGGGAGGTAAGCCATCGAATTCTTCTGCCCACAATGCTTTATGACCTGCAGAACAAACACCCCTTTTCATTTCAGAGATATGTTTACCACCAGTGAGCAGGAAGGGGATCCAATCGCAATGTTCAACCCAGGAATAACAAGCCTTCCTTATTTCTTTATCACTGCGTAAAACATGGAGGAGTTTTGCCCAGAACCATTCTGAAGAATAGATGCCACCAACATATTGTAGATAGTCGACTTTAAAATTCTTGCTGTGTGCATTAATCTCTGCAGCTTCATTTACGCCGGTATGATCTTTCCAAAGTACAAACATTGCATTTGGATTATTCTCATATTCCGGATATAGTGATAAGGGAATTCCTTTAGCATCCGTTGCAACAGGTGTGGAGCCTGTCGTATCTACCGAGATAGCCTTGATATTGTCAGTAACCGCTTTGCCGGCTTGCTTGAGACAGGTTTTTATTGATTGTTCAAGACCTTCAATATAGTCCAGGGGATGTTGCCTGAATTGTTGACTAGATGCATCGCAGTACAACTCATCCTTCCATCGCGGATAAGAAAAAACCGAGGATGCAATCTCTCTCCCATTCGAAGCGTCCAACACGACGGAGCGTACGGAATCGGTACCGTAGTCGACTCCTATGACAAAGCAATCCTTCATACAATGAAGTTGAATTAATGTCAAAATAACACTTAAACATCAAACTAAAAAAGTTTTTCTCTTTCTGGCTTACTTAAAGATTTCCCGGGTCGGCAGGAAACTCATGAATGCCTGGAGGGTAGAGGCGTATTTTCTTTTGTCCAGCTTGTAATAAAATGCCCCTCTCTTGGAACTCATTTTTTCCTTATCATTTTGCTTGATCAGCAAACGGGTGCCCAGGAGCTTGCGTACAAAATTTCTTTTGTCCAGTTCCTTTTCATAGACCGCTTTGTAGAGGTTAAGCAATTGGGGGATGGTAAATTTCTCAGGGAGTAATTCGAATAGGATCGGATGCAATGCTGCTTTGTACTGGAGCCTTTCTTTGGCGATATTGACCATTTCCTTGTGATCAAATATAAGTTTTGGAAGTTTTTTCAAAGAAATCCATTCAGGATGATAAGCATCGCTCAGTTGTTTTTCATATTTATGGATATCAACTAGTGCATAATAGACAATGGAAATTGTCCGTTCAAGCGGATCCCTGCGCGGATCTCCAAATGCATGCAGTTGTTCCATAAAAACACCAGCAAGACCGGTTAATTGTTTTAGAATTCTTGTTGCAGCTTTTTCCAAACTTTCATCGGGCTGAACAAATTCTCCCATCAAACTCCATTTACCCTGCTCGGGTTCAAAGCCGCGATGGATCAGGAGTAATTTTAACTCCTGGCCATCAAATCCAAAGATGACGCAATCGATGGCAACCACTAATCGATCGGCAGAATATTTCCGCAAGGGCATGAAGGGTTTTACTTCAAAAGTAAGTTGATCAATCCTAATTACAGAAAAGAAGTGTTATGATTACACTTATAATTGGTGCTGTTTCATCTCATAGTCCTCCTTTACTCCGGCAGGATGACGAAAAAAAGTTTAACTACTACTCTTGCTCTTGTTCCGGAATTATTGTAATTCCTCTTTTTCATTCAACCCTATTTGTTTCCTTTGCAGGGAAATAGTCTATTCTTTCAACAAAAAAATCCATCATTATTGACCAATATTCAGAGTAAGTTTGGTACTCACTAACTTCTGATTTTTAAAGGATTTCCGGATAAACCAGTTTGTCATGGTAAAAAGATTCCATCTTATAATTTTCGCATTAGTTTTTCTTTCAATCGGCTTTGCTCAAACCAGCTCCTTTGATTTTGGATGGCGTTTTCATCGGGGTGGTGCGCAATATGCAGAGGCACCACAGTTTGACGATTCGAAATGGAGGAAGGTTGATTTGCCGCATGACTGGAGTATCGAGGATCTGCCTGGAACAAAATCTCCTTTTGATCCAAATGCGATTAGCCAGGTGAGTGGAGGATTCACGGTTGGTGGTACGGGTTGGTACCGGAAAACTTTTACCATTCCCGCTAATCAAAAAGGCAAACGCATTCATATCCAGTTTGACGGAGTGTACATGAATGCAGATTTCTGGTTAAATGGACAACAGATCGGAACTCACCCTTATGGTTATACCAGTTTCTGGTTTGATATAACTGATAAAATAAATTTCGGCGCAGAGAATAAGATTGCCGTACAGGTAAAGAACGAAGGTCAAAACAGTCGTTGGTATACCGGTTCAGGAATTTATCGTCATGTGTGGTTGAAAGTTTTGGATCCGGTTCATGTGTCGCCATGGGGAATTTATATTACAACACCTGAGGTCAATAATGCACAGGCCAAAGTAAATATTAAAACGAATCTCAGGAATGACGCGGGCAATGCGAGCCAGGTTAGATTGGTTACGAGTATATTGAATGCAAAGGGTACTGAAGTTGCAAGAGTTGAATCAAATCAAAACATTGCCGATTCTAATTCATCTGAAGTTGTCCAGGACCTTAATGTTTCAAATCCGGAACTCTGGTCAATTGAAGCACCAACACTTTATACAGCTGTAACTGAAGTGTACACTAATAACAACCTTGTTGATAGGATTGAAACAAAATTTGGCATTCGCAGAATTTCATTCAGCGTTGCAAACGGATTTCAATTGAATGGAAAAACTGTAAAACTAAAAGGCGGTTGTGTTCATCATGATAATGGTCCACTGGGTGCCAAAGCCTATGATCGTGCTGAAGAAAGAAGAATTGAATTGTTGAGGGCAAGTGGTTATAATGCCATTCGTTGTTCACATAATCCTCCTTCGCCTGCATTTCTCGATGCATGTGATCGTTTGGGCATGCTCGTGATGGATGAAGCATTCGATATGTGGCGGATCGCAAATAATCCACATGATTATCATTTGTATTTCGATGAGTGGTGGCAGCGCGATGTCGAAAGCATGGTAATGCGCGACCGGAATCATCCTTCCATTATTATATGGAGTATTGGAAATGAAATTCGCGGAATGGAGACGCCTCCAGTAATTGAGGTGTCGAAAATGCTGGGCAACCATATCCGTAAGCTTGAACCGACAAGACCAATTTTAGCTGCGGTAAATGGATTGAGTCCTGCAAAAGATCCATTCTTTGCAACATTGGATATTGGCGGATACAATTATGCTGCAGGTGGAGATCATTTGCAGGAAAGCATTTATGCCCAGGATCATCGGCGCTTACCCGACAGAATTATGTTGGGCACGGAATCATACCCGCTTGAAGCATTCAGTGCATGGATGCCTGTGATCGACTATTCATACGTTATCGGCGATTTTGTCTGGACAGCATTTGATTATGTCGGTGAAGCAAGTATTGGCTGGCGTGGCTATTGGCAAGAAAATAATTTCTATCCCTGGAATCTTGCATTCTGTGGAGATATTGATATCTGTGGTTGGAAACGACCTCAATCTTATTATCGCGATGCACTTTGGATGGAAAACAAAATTTCTGTTTTCGCGAGACCGCCAAAGCCTTCATTCCCCTTGAATCCAAACAAACAATCATGGAGCAAATGGGAATGGCATGATGTGGTGGCTGATTGGAATTGGGCAGGAAACGAAAATAAGCCCCTTGAAGTTTCAGTATATTCTTCCTGCGATGAAGCTGAACTCTTTTTAAATGGAAAGTCGTTGGGTAGAAAACCAACAAATCGCGATTCTAAATTTACTGCAACATGGCAGGCGCCTTACCAGCCGGGAACCCTAAAAGCAATTGGCTATAAGAATGGACAACAGGTTTCAAGCTCACAATTACAAACTGCAAAAACAGCTACTAAAATCAAACTGAGTGCTGATCGTTCAACGATAAAGGCTGATGGACAGGACTTGAGTTATATCACTGTTGAATTAACAGATGCAGATGGAATTCGAAATCCAAAAGCAGAAAATTTCGTTCGATTCAAGGTAGATGGAGGAACGATTGTTGGCGTTGGAAATGCAAACCCGATAAGCATCGAAAGTTATCAGTTGCCACAGCGTAAAGCATGGCAGGGTAGATGTTTGGTGATTGTAAAGTCAAATCAAAAACCGGGAAATATCACGCTTACAGCTTTGGTGGATGGATTGCCTGCTGCAAAGACAATTGTTATTGCGAAATAGGTTGCTACGGAACGCGAAATGGTTATTTTTTCTTCTTTGTTGCCTTTGCGATCTTATTATAATCTAACGCGAGCTTAACCCAGTATTCCAGTTTCTTTTTTGTATTCAGAGCGTCTACATCCACGAATACAAACCCCTTCATCACTTTGCCCGTGAAGTCCATCGGCTTACAGCCTTCTTTTTCCATTACTTCATCATATTTCGCTGGATCAAGTCGAACCATGAGACGTTCTTGTTCGACACCGACACACATTTTATCGTTCACCATAAAGCAAAGTCCACCAAACATTTTCTTTTCATCAATATTCTTATGAGAGACAGCAATCAATTCCCTGATTCGGTCTGCAAGTTTTTCGTTGTATGACATAGTGATAGGTTTAAAGGAATCGTGAGTGCTTGTATGGTTTGATTATTCAATTGTTTAATTGTTGGGCTCATAAATAGTAAACCCAACCATCTAACAATTTAACAATCAAACCATAAATATGTTAAGGATTTTGTAACGTCAACGACCAGTCGCCTTCAACACCACTATATCCTTCTTCCTCCGATCATCATAAGTCTTCTTAATGATATAGTGCCATTGTTTCTCGGATACGTCTACGAAGAAAACCTCGCCGAGTTTGTGCGCCTCAACGGCATCCTGGAATTCTTTGGGAAAAGAGTATTCTCCGTAAAACCAGCCGGTATCTCCCTTGGTCTTATTCCCATCCATGGTGTATTGATCGGAGAGCTGTTCGATAGGCGTTCCGGCGTTTAACTTAGCTACAATGATTTTCTTTAGACTATCGACCTCTGAGACGGACAGACTTCCCCCATCCAGGAAAATATAATTTGCACGAAAGTCGACGGTATCCTTTGCCTCGATCACTTTATAGGTCGTGTAGCCGACGGCAAAAATATCGCCCTTCTTTTGACGCAATAATCTTTTGTCAATGAGAGTTGTATCCTTGCCCATCGATAAATTAAGGAGCTCGGGCTTGAGCGGCGCATTAGCATTAATCCATGCCTGCGCTTGCGGAACCGTCGTGATCTTTTCAAATTGATCTCGAACGGTCGCCTGGCCGAATATCGTTGCTGAAGAAAGCAGAAATAATGCTGCAATGATGATTTTCATGATCTTATTTTATTCTTTATTCTGTTGATTATTAGTAATACTCAGGTTTCGTACCAAAAGTTGGGAACCCCTAAAATACTATTTTTTTATAGCAAGACGATTTGACGGTACCTGCTTAACCGTTACATTTTGTTAATTATTTGCAAGGAAATTTCCCAGGATTCCAGGAGT
This sequence comes from uncultured Chitinophagaceae bacterium, assembly GCA_963728145.1. Taxonomy (GTDB): domain Bacteria; phylum Bacteroidota; class Bacteroidia; order Chitinophagales; family Chitinophagaceae; genus CAVSJA01. The sequence goes on from CAVSJA010000006.1 coordinate 657,204, forward strand.
CCCCAGTCAGGTCGGGAATTGACCCAGATCTTGAACGCCTTCCCGTTGAGCTTCAACCGATTTTCATAGAGTTCCCGCAGAGTCTCCCCCAGCAGGGACTTCAAATTAGACGCATCTTACGGGGGGACTCTGCGCTTCGCGATTAGCGAGGAGTAGTCCGCAAAATATGCATTGAGCCAATCTGCAAATGGCTTCAAACATTACAAGCTTCCTACGTTGTTAGAACCATGACCTTCAGCCCTGCTGGCAAAAGCAGAGTCCCCGCGTAAGATTCCTGATGTTTGGAATCCCTGTTGCGGGAGACTCTGCGGGGACTCTTCGTAAATTGTAATCCCGATAATTATCGGGAGTAAATCATTTTTATGAGGTGGATTACCCGCGAACGACCAAAGATCGATCGAATTGCCTGTCCCTGGTTGATCAAGCGATTTATCGATAAAGATGCAGAGATCATCTATGCGCCGTTCGAGGAAATAAGGACGAAGGCAAAAAAGCTGAATGCTATTCCATTTGATGTGCCGGAAGTAGAATACAGTCATTATAAAGATGAATGCACCTTTGATTACTTTTTAAAAAAACATCAGTTAGATGATCCGGCGCTCAAAGCTATAGCTGTTATCGTAAGGGCAGCTGACACGGACCGGCACGATCTTGCGGCACAGGCATCTGGCCTTTGGGCTATATCGGTCGGATTGGCCCACGATAATAATTCAGATGATAAATTGTTGGAAAAAGGAATAATGATCTATGATGCATTGTACAACTGGGCAAAGTATCACAAGAATGAAAAACATACCCAGAATCCTACAGAACAATTATTGATTTCAATACTCGAGAAATACCTGAAACAAAAACATTCAAAGGGAATCCCCGCCTGGGCAAAGGAACTCAAAGAATTAATCCAGGACCAGGTTGACACGAATATTAGCCTAAAACAGATGTCACAAGACCTTGAAATCAATCCAGCGTATTTATCGCGTGAGTTTTCAAAATACTTTGATAACCTTTCTTTCGGCGAATATATTCGCAAACTACGAATTGAAAAGGCGATCGGATATCTGAATATTTCAACTTACTCGCTTACAAAAATTGCCTATCTCACCGGCTTTTCCGATCAAAGCCATTTCACAAGAATTTTCAAAAAAGAGACAGGACAAAATCCTTCTGCCTACAGAAAAAAATTGCAGAAAAAGTAAAGCCTATACAAAAAGTAAGTTTCGTTCTATTCCTGGAGTTTCAACAATGCTAATATTGTGTCTTAATATTCGAAATGGAATCAACAGACACATTATTGTTGAAGCGAAATGATATCGCTTCCCTATTGAAAATAGAAGAATGCATGAACGCGGTGGAGGAGGCGTTCAGTTTGTACGCCAAAGGGAAAGTATTGCCACCGAAAGTTCTGGGACTTCATAACCAAGATGGGGGAATTCATGTCAAGGCTGGAATGGGGAAATATTTTGTTACCAAAGTCAATGCAAATTTTTCCGAAAATCCAAAACGATTCGGTCTGCCCACGATACAGGGAGTAATTGTTCTTAATGATTCGAATAACGGACGACTGCTTGCCCTGATGGATACAATTGAACTTACGATTATCCGGACAGGCGCGGCTACTGGAATTGCTGCAAAATGGTTGGCTCCCGAACAGTCAAAGGTGGTGACGATCTGTGGTTGTGGAAACCAGGGCAGAATTTCATTGAAAGCTTTAATGCAAGTAAGAAAGATTGAGCAAGTCTTTGCTTTTGATCTTGATCCTGATCAGGTTGAAAGATTTGCGATTGAATTTCAAAATCAAGCGGAGATTATTCCAATCGATATTAGTGATCTCAATTCAGCGCTGAGAAAGAGTAAGATCATTGTTTCCTGTACAAGTTCTAAGAAACCATTTATACACAAGGAAGACATTCTCCCAGGAGCTTTTATTGCAGCAGTGGGAGCTGACCACGAAGACAAACAAGAACTGTTTCCTTCCTTGCTTGCTGTTAGTAAAGTAGTAACCGATCTAACAGCGCAGTGTGCGACGATGGGAGAACTGCACCATGCAATTAAAGATAAGTTGATAAAAGTGGATAATGTCTATGCAGAGTTGGGTGAAATCATCGCAGGTCAAAAAGCGGGAAGGAATTCGGAAAAGGAAATTATCATCTTCGATAGCACAGGTACCGCCCTTCAGGATGTCGCGGCTGCTTCAATAGTTTATGAAAAGGCGTTGGCTTTGGGAATTGGAAGCAGGCTGAACTTCTCCGAACAAAACTTAGTTCACGTTTAATCGCATTTAAATGAAATGGATTACCAGGGAAAGACCAAAGATCGACCGGATCGCCTGTCCGTGGTTGATTAAGCGCTTCGTTGATAAGGAAGCCGAGTTTATATATGTTCCGGCGCAGGAAGTTTTTTCGGAAGCTGGAAGGCTTAATGCAATTCCATATGATATTCCCGGAGCCGAGTATTCGCATTATGAAGATCAATGCACATTTGACTTTATCGTGAAGAAACATTCGATAAATGATGAAGCAATTGATCAAATTGCTGTGATTGTTAGAGGAGCGGATACGCATCGATTCGACCTCGCGGAACAATCGGCTGGTCTTTGGGCAATATCCGCCGGACTTTCTGTCAATTATTCAAATGATTTGGAACAGCTGGAGATTGGAATGAAGATTTATGATGCATTATATAGTTGGGCCAAATATGCTACGCAAGAAATTCATACCTGGAAAGAAACGATCAAATAATTATTAAATCCAATTGCTGCCGGTATTCAAAGAAAAGCTTTCGATTAACTACACGCTTCGCGACCTGGTTCTATACTTCTTGAAACTAGGAACCATCGGTTTTGGAGGGCCTGTCGCATTGGTAGGTTATATGCATCGTGACCTTGTTGAAAGAAAAAAATGGATCAGTGAAGAGGATTACAGAGAGGGCCTAACGCTTGCTCAATTGGCACCCGGACCATTGGCCGCACAACTAGCCATCTATATTGGTTACGTTCACTACAAGATTCTCGGCGCTACGATTGCTGGACTTGCGTTTATTCTTCCTTCATTCTTAATGGTCCTCGCAATTGGATACTCCTACGTTCAGTTTGGAGGTTTACCCTGGATGCAAGCCGTATTTTATGGTGTAGGTTCTGCTGTGATTGGAATAATGGCGATCAGTAGTTATCGACTCACTAAAAAGACTATTGGCAAAGATTTGTTGTTTTGGATAATTTTTGCTGCATTGGCTGTTGTTACTTTTTTAACTGAGCATGAAAACATCTGGCTAATCCTGGCCTCAGGAATTATTGTATGGTTTGTTAAGGTTCCCCCGAAATTCATCAATACCCATCAACATTTATTCTATCCTTTCATTCTTCAAATCAGCAATCATAGCCTATTGGACGACAAGATGATTCAAATGGCCTGGTTTTTTTTGAAAGCAGGCGCATTCATATTTGGAAGCGGGTTAGCAATTGTTCCATTTTTATATGGGGGCCTGGTAAATGAATATCATTGGTTGAATGAACAACAATTCCTTGATGCGGTTGCAGTGGCAATGATCACTCCCGGGCCTGTTGTAATCACAGTTGGATTCATTGGCTATTTGATTGGTGGGTTTGAAGGCGCAGTAGTCGCGGCCCTCGCAACCTTTCTCCCCTGTTATCTGTTTACTATCATTCCTGCTCCTTATTTTAAGAAATATGGAAAGCATCCCGGCATCAAAGCTTTTATCAATGGAGTTACTACAGCTGCAATCGGCGCGATTGCAGGCGCTGTGTTAGTCCTGGGTAAAAGGCAGTTAATTGATATTCCATCAGCAATTATTTGTTTGGCAGTAATTTTGATTTTGTTTTTGGTCAAACGAATTCAGGAACCTTTGATAATAATTATAGCTGCATTGGTTGGAGTGCTGTTGAAGACCTTAACTTAATAGTCCTAAACTCAAATTCAATGTCATGAATGCTGCAACGATTTCCTGAACCTGATTGTCATCGTTTTTAAAATGGTATTATGAAGGCTATCTTGCTTGTTTTCCTTGCATTCGTATTTTTTTCTTGCAAGAAAGAACAGCTTCGAGATGATATAGCCGGCACCTGGGAGTACGAAAAATACTTTGGAGAGGCTCAGTTGCCTCCTTTACCACCCGGCAATGGCAAGATTATCGTTTTGTATGAATCTGGGAGATTTGAAAGGTGGCAACACGATACCCTGGTATTTAAGGGTGAATATAAGCTCAAAAAGAAAAAGGATTGCTACCCGGGGGGCGGAGACTTTGCAATGAGAACCAATGAAACTAATTCTAGCGATCTTTTTGTCAGCCTGGTCGAAGGAAAACTTATGTTAGGTACATCAAATTGCTATACGGATCCCTCAACTACAGTTTATAGGAGGTTGAAATGATGACCCTTTGCCCTCTGACGTCCCCGCAGAGTCTCCCCCCAGCACGCACTCCAAAAATTTACGCAACTTACGGGGGAACTCTGCGAGCTGTGCGACTAGCACCGACGAATTAGACCTTCGAACGAAAGCAAATCAGAAAACAATTTTTAACTACGGTTTGCCTCTTGTCAAATCAATATCCTCCAATTCCATATAATTCATGACCGGATAAATTCCCTGTATCCCTGTTTCATAAAATTTCGCAGAACTGTGAACATAATCAACCGGATCTTTAGCCAGATTCCATTTTCCTGAGCAAGGGTTGTTATGTATATACTCTAATTTTTGCTCAATAAAATCAACTGAATAACATTCTTTACAATCAAAAGTTGGTTCAAATACCTGATGAATTGTTTCAGTAGATCAAATTCTTCCCGCTTCTTGAGCTCTTTTACAATATCATAGGCCATGAATCTTTTCATTGTGCCTAATCTGTCATTGATAACAATATCATTGTTTACGAAGGCAATGAGCGCGTGCAAATGATTTGGCATAACAACATAGCCATTTATGAAATGGCCTTCTTTTTTCAAAACGTCGAATTGTTTATAGACCAAATCGTAGCCATTAATGATATCAAAAAGATTTATCCATTTGTGACAAGTCATTGTTATAAAGAATAATCCATCTGTTTAGGTGATTTGTTCACGTACACTCATTGATTTTCCATTTAAAAGCAATATTTGAGATTTCTTGTGATTGGAAAATGAGGTTTTAGCGGTATGAAAATGTTTTTTTCGGATTTTTAAATGGGGATTTAACGGCGAAGGATTCCAAGTGATTTATGAGTGCGAGATTGTCAGCGCTATTCGCGCAGCTCGCAGAGTCCCCCCGTAAGTTTCACAATTTTTTGGAGTGCGTGCTGGGGGAGACTCTGCTGTGACGTCTGAGAGAAAAATTGTTTTTTGAATTGTTTTGATTCGAAGCCTTGAATTCGTCAACGCTAATCGCGCAGGCGCAGAGTCCCCCGTAAGTTGCGTGAAAATTTGGAGAGCGTGTTGGGGGAGACTCTGCGGGGACCTATATCATTTCATTTTATATATCTCCGTCCCCGCCAACAAAAAACATCCCAACCCATAATCTTCGAAGTCAGGTGTGCTTTCAAAAGTGACAGGCTGACCATCCTTCGGTTCCTTACCCGTCCCCTGAACATAACCAAGTTTTCCGCCGGGATGAACAGCTTCCTTACTCATCGCATTCCATGCTTTCACAATTGATGGCTTGTATGTTTTTTTATCGAGAATATTATTATTGATGCCCCAGGCAAATCCATAAATAAATAATGATGTACCGGATACTTCTTTCCCGCCAAAATGAGTTTCATCTGTTAGACTCGCATTCCAATATCCATCGCCCCGTTGCAAAGGCAAAAGCGCTGCGCACATATCTTTATAATCTTGCAGGTATTCTGCATAGTGCGGATCTGACTTGGGCAGGGCCTGCAATGTTCTTACCAATGCTGCGACCACCCATCCATTTCCACGGCTCCAGTAGCAATTTGCACCAGCCGGTGTTTTATAAGGTGGTACAAAGTCCTTGTCTCTCCACCAAAGCTTTTCCTGTTGATTGAACAGACCATTTCCTCCATGACTGAATTTGGTAAAAGCATACATCTCGTGCATTCTTCTGAAATAACTTGTATCATTGAATAGATTACCAAGCTTTACAAATACAGGCATTGCCATTTGCAGCGCATCGATCCAATTCCAGTCGTCGACCTTATTCGTTAGCATCATCGAATCAATCGAGGCTTTAATGTCTTGAATTCTTTCTGGATTTTTTTTGCCATCCAGCAAGTACATATCAATATAAGTTTGACCGCAGCACTGATTGTCGGCATTTCTCGTTTTAATGCCGCCTCGTAAACCCCATTTATGCTTTTCGCCCCACTGCAGGGCGTAATCATAGTAAGACTTTTGCCTATCGACCTGGTAAAGTGCCATCAGGCCCTCATAATAAACAGCTCTTGTCCAGATATTGCTTGGTCTTTCAATATTGGTGAATATTGATTTGCCTGCATCGGGCCATTTGTCCATGAAATACTGGTTAGTGATCCGCATGGTCTTGAGAATCTTTTTCTTTCCGGGTAATTGCTGGGTTTGAACTGTAAATGCGGCAAGGATCGCAATCAGGAAAATGATAGATTTCTTCATATGAAGCGTGTCTGGATAATTTGAGAACCGATATTAATTTAATTCTGTGGCGGCAGCATCCTGCTTTGTCCTGAAAGACTGAACAGAAGAACAGAGGAACAGCAGAACAGAAGAACAGAAGAACAGAAGAACAGCGGAACAGCAGAACAGCAGAACAGTAGAATAGCGGAACAGTAGAACATCATAATAGAGGAGCGGATGAACAAGGGTTAAATTCTGGGAAATCGTTAGTCTATTCCTTCAATTTAATGAGTGTTTAGTCGCTCAAAGTCAGGTAGAAAAATTTTCCGGGAACGATTGCGTAACTTTTTATCAAATTCAGGATGGCGCAGGATGATAATGCAGGCACGGCCATTTAATTTAATCTTAATTTTCAAACACTAACTGCCTGCTATATGACTTCAATTACTGCTTTAAGAAAGGTCGTGGGATTGTTTGTATGCCTGACTTTTTCCACCCTTTATTTATTTGCTCAAACAGATTTTAGGGTAACCGGCAGGGTAAGAGATGAAACCGGGAAGCCCATCGAAGGGGTCTCCGTCCAGGTCAAATCAACTACCACAACAACGGTTACCGGCGCTGACGGCGCATTTGCCATCACCGCTCCATCCGGCACCTCTGTCCTGGTTTTTTCGCATGTTACCTTCAACACGCGCGAAGTTGCAATTGGAAACCGGGCTGAGATCATTTTGGACATGTCGACTCAATCGAGTTCGCTTACTGATGTTATCGTAGTTGGTTACGGAACAAAGAAAAAAAGCGACGTTACCGGTGCGCTCACCAGTATTTCGGCCAAAACCATCCAGGAAAGGCCAGTAACAAATATGTTACAAGCCGTCCAGGGAAAGGCTGCTGGTGTAAACGTTTCGACTAACCTTAAACCAGGAGAACTTCCTATCGTTCGAATCCGCGGTAACCGTTCCTTAAACGCATCCAATGATCCATTGTATGTTGTTGATGGAATTCCAATCGTATCCGCATTGGGAGTTACATCTTTTTCGGTGAATGACCTTAATCCAAATGATATCAGTTCAATTGAGATATTAAAGGATGCATCAGCAACTGCTATTTATGGTTCGAGAGGTGCAAATGGAGTTGTGTTGATCAGTACGAAAAAAGGTCAAAGAGGAAGAACTTCGATTAATTTCAATTCGACCGTTTCTTTAGATAACTATAAATCGCTTACAGACTGGATCAGCGGTGGGGAATATGTAGATAGATTGAGGAACGCCTTAATGAATGGCCGCCGGTACCAACCAGGAAGTCCCGCCGACCTGAATCTTCCACGCGTTTTATGGTATCCGGATCCAAAGCTCGATAGTTCCAGCTTCAATGCTTCCGGTGTTACTAATAATTATAGTGACTTAATTGCCGCTGCAATGAAGGGATATGAAAGAAATTCGGATGGTACGGTTAAGATGCGACCAACCACAGCTGCGGAACAAGCAATGGGATGGCCAGCGATGGTGCCAGTTTATAATTCGGGCAATATTCCCAGTTATGATTGGATGGATGCGTCAACTCGCCAGGGTATAACTCAGAATTACCAGGTTTCGGTTTCTTCCGGCACGGAGGCGGCGAGAATGTACCTCTCACTTGGCTATAACAAACAAGGCGGTGTACAAACTGACCAGGATTTTGAGCGGTTCAGTGTACAGGCTAACGGAGATATCAATGCGAATAAATGGTTTACGTTGGGCATTTCTATCATCGCATCACTTTCAGAGCAGAATTTTGGAATTAATGCCAACCAGGGAAATACTGGTGCAAAAGACTTATATGGACGTGCAATTGATCAGTTCCCCTGGGCGCTTCCAACGGATGCAACGGGTGCCTTTATTAGGAATCCGGGAGGTAATCTGAATATCTGGAATCCATTGATCGATATTGATCAATCAATCAATAACCGCCGTACCTCATCAGCCTTAGGAAATATTTACTCGGAAATAAAATTCACGCCCTGGCTCAAGTACCGCGTGAATTTCGGAGCGCAGATGAGAAATTTCCGGAATGGCGCATGGACGGGTCCAAATGTAACGGCCCATCTAACTGCAAGAGCCAATACAGCTAGTTACTCCAGAGACGAACACTTTTCATGGGTTGTTGAGAACCTGCTGTACTTCGATAAAGTTATTAAAGACAAGCATGCTATAGGCGTAACGCTTCTTCAATCGTCCCAAAAATCAAGACGGGAAGGTACTAGCACCAGCGTATCAGGTGTAGTAATCCCGTTGAGTTTATGGTATGATCTCGGTTCGAATACCGCGGGTAACCCAGGTATCGGAACCAGTTTTACGGAGAACACGCTTACGTCCTTCATGGGTAGGATCAATTATACGTTTAATGATCGCTACCTTTTTACTGCAACCGGCAGATATGATGGTGCTTCCGTGTTAGCTCCCGATCATAAATGGGAATTCTTTCCATCATTCGCAGTTGCCTGGAAAATGCAGGAAGAGAAATTTATTAATAACATAGCCTGGATAACAGAACTGAAACCGAGGATCGGCTATGGAGTTACGGGAAATTCTTCTGTAAATCCTTATACTACTTCAGGTCCGTTGAGCAGGAATAATTATGTTTTCGGTACTACCCCAGCGATAGGCTTCCTTCCACAATTGGTGCAGAACCCCGATCTCGGTTGGGAGAAGACAGCACAGTGGAACTTCGGTCTTGATTTCGGCATAATCAATAATCGCATCAGCGGTTCACTTGAATACTATGATCAAATGACTTCTGACCTGATCTTCTCAAGAGATCTTCCGGCAGTATCGGGTTATGTTACCAAGTTTATGAACATTGGCAAAACAAATAACAAAGGAATTGAGATCACACTCAATACAGTAAATATTCAAAAGAGAGATTTTACCTGGACCACTGAGCTCAACTGGACAAAAAACTATGAAAAAATAGTTGAATTGGTGAATGGCCCTGTAGACATGGTTGCTCAAAGACTGTTTATCGGTCAGCCTTTACAGGTCTTTTATCAGCTGAACAATTCAGGTATTTGGGGCAATTCTGCGAAAGAGTTGGATGATATGGCTAAGTTCAAGAGTATCGGTGGACTTGATTTTAAACCAGGAACCATTCGCGTAGTGGATCAGAATGGTGACTATAAGATCGGCGCTGAGGATTATGTTATTCGCGGAACACCTCGTCCAAAATGGTATGGAGGAATTACCAATACTCTCAAGTATAAGGATCTCGCCTTAAGCTTTTTCATCTATGCACGGGTTGGCCAGACTTATTTTGGTGGGTTCCCGGGTATATTTGGAAGAGATGAACGCGATGTATGGACCTGGGAAAATAAGGCTGGAAAATATCCTCAGCATTTACTGGGCGCCACCGGATTTACTAATATCGGTTCATCCATGCAATACATCAGCGGTACGTTTGTGACCGTAAGGAATATATCACTCACTTATGATCTTCCAGCAAATTTGCTTAAACGTGCAAACATAAAAACGTTCCAGTTAAATGTCCAGGTGCTTAATCCATTCATATTCGGAAGTGAGGCTGTGAAAATCGGGCTCAATCCGGATGATGAAACGAATTGGGCTGCGGAATCATTGCCGGCTTCATTCAATACAGCTCCATTGGGCGGCGTGAACAATAATACCATTCTTCCGCAAAGCATCGTGTTTGGATTAAGAATTGGACTTTAAACTATCAACTCCTAAAAAATGAATATGAAAAAATATATTCCGATACTTATAATACTGCTTATCGCTTCACTCGGCTCCTGTAAGAAGTTTCTTACTGAAAAGCAGGTATCGAGTCTCACACAGGATTACTTTAAGACTGAAGAAGGATTGAATGCGCTTATACATGGCCTTTATGTTTATGCGCGTGTAAAACATGAGTGGGACGTGAATGGCGCGAGGCTGGCTTTAACCGAAACTGATGCGTATATGACGGCAGATAATACATACGCAACAATGACGGCCACCCGCTATGGGGGAAATATATCGACGATTGCTGCAAGCAATGTGTTCAACTTTATCGGTTCGCCGAATGCCAACAATGCCCCAATGGGTGCATACCCGCATATAAACAATTGCAATATTGCGCTGGATATTATTGAGAATCTCAAACCGGGCAGATTCGGAACGGATGAAACATTCCGGAAGACGAGGAAGGGTGAAATACTTTTCTTACGTGCATGGGCTTATTACCTCATTTCGAATCAGCTTGGTGATGTGCCTTTATTACTCAATCCCAAATATGAGGACGATGGTAAATATTATTATCCTAAAGCAAAGCTCGAAGATATCTATAAGCAAATCATTAGCGATTTGAGGGAAGCGTATGCAAGTCTTCCTTTAACTGTAACAGATCGCGGCAGGGCAACCAGGCTGGCTGCGGGTCACCTGTTAGGAAAACTTTATTTGAACCGTGCGCAGGCTGCAGGTTTCTCGGGCAGCGCTGAGCCACACCTTAAAATGCTATATAAAGGAAATGTTGTCACTGATCTTGACTCTACAATTCTTATTGCAACTGAAGTGATCAATGCAAATGGTGGAACAGGAGGTCTCGCTCCGGATTTCGCAACATTGTTTGACCCAAAAGTTTCTGAGACCAGTCCACATAAGGAAGTACTCTGGGCTGCGAATTTTGATATCAGTATTTCACTCAATGGTCGCTTTGGCGGAAATCGCTCCTGTAACTATCATACAGGAAATTATACGGACAATACAGGTGTGATCCGTTCAATGGCATACGGACGACCATTCGGCACATTCAAACCAACAGATTACGGTTATGATGTTTATACCAACAAGATCCACGATTCGCGCTACTATAAATCTTTCAGTTATGAGTATATCAGCAATGCAACGGGATCATATGTCTGGAGTGCGTCTGCGGCAACATGGTGGAATAACAATAAGCCACCCGGCGAGCCTGCTGTAGTTGCTGGTCAACCAAGGGCTACACCAGGTAAACGTGCATTGATTTTTTTGGAAAACCAAAGAGAACAAGCGCTCGATTCTGCTCAAGTGATGAGCCAGCCTTATCAATTTATTGTACGTTGGGTGAGATCTGAAGTAACAGGCAGGTTTTATTATAGATTGAATTATAATCAGGCCAATATTGGCCTGAATACAGGGGCACCGGCACCTTATCTATCGGTGAGAAAATATGTTGACCCTTTAAGAGGAGGAAGTGCTGATGAAAGTAATTTCAATAGTGAGAATGGAACCCGCGATGCGATTCTTATGCGTGGGGGAGAAACTTATTTGATCAGGGCCGAAGCTTACGGAAGAAAGGGAATGTATTTGGAGGCAGTGAATGACATAAATGTATTGCGCCAGCGTGCTGCATATAAGACTGGCGAAAACCGGCCCAATGTTTTGGTCGAATGGGAACCATTGGCCTCTACACTTGCGGCATCAGAAAAAGCATCTCCCTATCCCGCAAACGGTACTTCATTTAATGCAATCCGGGTAACCGAAAATCATTTTACACCTGGAACTCCTGAGGCGCTTGCGGAAAAATATATTCCTACTGTTTCATCGAAGGCAGATATGTTTATTCAGTTTATCTACAATGAAAAAACTAGAGAGATGATTGCCGAAGGAACATTGTGGGAGGATCAGCACAATGCAGGCATTTTATACGAGCGGACGATTTACCTGAATCAAATGGCGTCATCGCAGGCAGGGCTTTGGCCTGTAGCGTTTAATACTGCCAATGGAAATGGACAAAATGGAAATGGGAAAGGGCTTATGCAAAAGCATTTCACCTTCAGACCCTGGCCCAATGCCTATCTTGTTCAACTTACTGATGAAGAAGGTAAACCATTGGATGCAGCAGCAATGACTGCATACCAAAACGCCGGATACTAAAGGCTTTTAGCAGGCAACGAGGGCATAAACAGAAGAAGGCAGGGAAACCTGTCTTTTTCTATTTAGGTTCCTAAAGTGTGAGACCCTTTTGAACAGAAGAACAGAGGAACAGAAGAACGGAAGAACAGAAGAACAGTAGAACAGAGGAACGGAAGAACAGAGGAACATAGGAACAGAGGAACAGCAGAACAGCAGAACAGTAGAACAGTAGAATTGAGGGACAAGAAAACGTAACTTAGAATAGAGAAGCGTCCAAAAATTAAATACTCGATGACTATGGAGAAAAAGTATGCGCTCATGTTTGTCGTGGGTGTTTTCGGATTCAATGCGATCATCGCGCAGACAAAGACCGGTAATGATGTTAATACGCCACTCCACCTGCTTCAACCGGATTATCCAGTTCCATATGGCGTGCCGAAGAAAGAAGATATTAAGGCGACGATCGATAAAGTTTTTAATTACCTCAATGCCGTGACGCCTGCGCTGATGATCAATAAGCAAACAGGAGAGGAGTTAACCAATGTTTCTGCCTTGGACACGAATACAGTTTTGAAGCAAGGTGATTTTCGTTTGACCAGTTATGAGTGGGGGGTTACCTATTCTGCAATGCAACGCGCATTTGAAACAACCCAGGACCAACGTTACGCGGATTATGTGAAAACAAGATTTGAGTTCCTTGCGAAATGGATTCCCGCAGTGAAACAAAAATTTGATCTCGCCTATATTCAACGTAAACGATTGTTTTCTCAACCGATCGATCCTCATGCACTTGATGATGCCGGTGCAGTATGTGCTTCCATGATCAAGGCCCAACGTTCGGGCTTAAACGGAAATCTTCGCCCTTTAATAGATAATTATATCAATTATGTATTCCTCAAGGAATACCGGTTTAAAGACGGAACAATCGCAAGGAACCGCCCACAGCGAAATACACTTTGGCTGGATGATTTGTATATGGCAGTACCTGCCATAGCGCAAATGGGCAAGCTTACAGGAGAAAAAAAATATTTCGATGATGCTGTTAAGCAGATCAGGCAATATACCGATCGCATGTTCAATAAACAAATGGGATTGTATATGCACGGTTGGGTGGAAAGTATGAATCCGCATCCAGAGTTCAGATGGGCAAGGGCAAATGGCTGGGCATTGATGGCGAAAACAGAATTGCTCGACGTATTACCCCCGGATCATGCGGGTTACGATTTTGTACTGAAACAATTTAAAGCCCATGTGGAAGGACTTGCACAATACCAATCAGGCAAGGGTTTCTGGCACCAGTTGCTGGATAGAAATGATTCTTATCTCGAAACTTCGGCAACAGCCATCTACGCATATTGCATTGCTCATGCCTGCAACAAAGGTTGGATCGACCCGATGCGGTATGCTCCGATGGCCATCCTGGCATGGCATGCCGTTAGCACCAAGATCAATGATAAAGGACAGGTTGAAGGTACCTGCGTTGGAACGGGAATGGCATTTGATCCTGCATTTTATTATTATCGCCCCGTGAATGTATTTGCGGCGCACGGATATGGTCCGGTGCTGCTGGCTGGAGCTGAACTGTACAAGCTGGTAAATGATTTCATCTTTGAGATAAATGATAGTTCATTACAATTGAAAATAAAGAGTAAATAGATTTTACGTATGAAAATCGGATTTATCCTTTTATTATTCGCCATTACGGTGAAAAGCGCCATATCCCAGGTGACCCTCACCGTTATAGCTGACAAACCTGTTTTTCCAATTGCTCCAACTATGTGGGGTGTTTTCTTTGAAGATATCAATTTCGGAGCGGATGGAGGATTGTATGCCGAATTGGTGAAGAACCGTTCTTTTGAGTTCCCGCTACCGATGATGGGTTGGAGGGAAAACAGGGAGAATTACCAAAAAGGACGGATACTTATTATTAATAAATCGAATCAATCTTCCAATTCAAGATTTGCGAGAATCACGATCAATAACAAGGACGGAAACTATTCATTAAGTAATGATGGTTTCAGGGGAATGGGAATCTATAAGGGGATGCAGTATGATTTTTCCATTATGGCAAGGACAGAAAAACCTGGAATCAACAGGATAAAATTACAAGTGCTCAATTCTGGTGGAAGAGAAGTGGGTAGTGCAATTATTGAAAATTTTTCATCAGAATGGAAGACTCACAATGTTTCATTTACATCTTCAGATTCTGCCCAAAAAGGAAAATTGAATCTTGTTTTCGAAGGAGAAGGTGTGATAGATGTCGATAATATTTCTTTATTCCCACACGATACCTGGAAAAAAAGACCCGGAGGATTGCGAAATGACCTGGTTAAAAAAATAGCTGACCTGCAACCCGGTTTTATTCGTTTTCCGGGCGGTTGTATCGTGGAGGGTAGAGATATTAATAATCGCTACCAATGGAAAACAACTGTCGGCGTCCCGGAAGACAGAAAATTAATCATGAACCGGTGGAATGTTGAATTCCGTCATCGCCCCGCACCGGATTATTTTCAAAGTTTTGGTTTGGGTTTTTATGAATATTTTCTGCTTTCAGAAGATCTCGGCGCCGAACCACTACCCATTCTCAATTGTGGTATGGCCTGCCAGTTTAATAGCGGAGAAGTGGTGGCTATGGATGAGTTGCAACCATATATTGACGATGCACTTGACCTGATTGAATTTGCAAATGCTGATATCAATACAAAATGGGGAAAGATCCGGAATCAAATGGGACATCCGCAACCATTTAATTTAAAATATTTAGGCGTAGGCAATGAACAATGGGAACCGCAATACATCGAACGCTATAAAATTTTTGAAAAAGCGATACTTGCCAAATATCCGAACATAAAAATTGTCTCGGGATCAGGACCGTTTGCAGAAGGCGAATATTTTAATTATGCATGGAAGGAATTGAAGCAACTCCAACCTGCCCTGGTTGACGAGCATTATTACAAACCGCCAGCCTGGTTCTTCAGTAACGCTGCACGATATGATAAATATGAAAGGACCGGCCCTAAAATTTTTGCTGGAGAATATGCAGCACATACAAAGGAAAATCCTGATGAAGAAAGTAGAAACAATTGGGAAAGCGCATTAGCTGAAGCGGCATTCATGACGGGATTGGAAAGAAATGCTGATATCGTTCAGATGTGTTCCTATGCTCCTCTCCTGGCGCATGTTGACGCATGGCAATGGCGACCTGACCTGATCTGGTTCGACAACCTCAATAGCATTGCAACACCGAATTATTATGTACAGAAATTCTTTTCCACTAATAAAGGAACCGATGTGGTTAAATTGCTAAGAGATGGCAATGTTGTTGCAGGAAATGACAGCCTCTATGCAAGCGCTGTTATTGATAAGAAAACAAATGAATTGATCGTTAAACTTGTAAATACCGCTTCTTCATCGAAACTCATTCAACTTAACCTTAAGGGAATCGTCCTGGCAAAAAAGGATTCAAAATCGTATCAACTATCAGCAAAGGATATGAACAGCTACAATACTTTGGAAAAACCAGACCAGATTTCCCCTGTGGAGAAAAGCTTTGTTTTAGAGGCCAATAAATTCAGTCAAACATTGGATCCTCATTCGGTATCTGTATTTAGGATACCTTACCAGACAAGATGAAGAATTGTTTAATCGCTTTTTATTTTTCTCTGGTGCTTGTAGCTCTCGACACCCGAGCGCAGGGGTAATAAATCGATTTACCACGAACCGCAGCTAAATCTGATAAATTTAAGTAAAATGAAGTTTATTTGCATCCTGCTTTTAACTATTACATGCTTTATTAAAAATTCAACCGCCCAACAAAATGAAAAGCTCTGGTACAAACAACCTGCTAAACTATGGACAGAAGCATTACCTGTAGGTAATGGCAGGTTAGGCGCTATGATCTTTGGAAAACCGGGTGAAGAACTGATTCAATTAAATGAAAGCAGCTTATGGTCGGGTGGCCCGGTTCCTCAAAGTATAAACCCCGATGCAGCCAAATACCTGCCACAAGTAAGAAAACTATTATTGGATGAAGAGGATTATGCACAAGCTGCAACATTGGTCAAAAAAATTCAGGGACTGTATACTGAATCCTATCTGCCGCTAGGAGATTTGATTATAAAACAAAAACTAAGTGACACCGTTCCTGCAATTTATTATCGTGACCTTGATTTAAGAAATGCAGTAAGCACAACCAGGTTTACGGTTAATGGTGTTGAATATACACGCCAAATATTTTCTTCTGCTCCAGACCAGGTGATCGTTATCCGCCTTACCAGTAGCAAACAGAGACAATTGAACTTTGCCGTAAATGTGAAAAGCATTCTGCACTACCAGCTTGAGGTTAATAGCAACAATGAGATAATTATGAAAGGGAAGGCTCCGGCGCATGTTGATCCCAGTTACTATAATCGAAAAGATCGGGCCCCGGTGATTTGGGAAGATAGCACCGGTAATGACTGCGATGGTATGCGGTATATGATAGTTGTAAAGGCAATTAATAGAGATGGAACAGTGAAGTCAACCGATTCCGGTCTCGTGGTCTCTGATGCTACAGAAGTATTGTTGCTATTGTCCGCTGCCACCAGTTTCAATGGTTTTGAAAAATGTCCTGATAAGGAAGGCAAAGATGAAACTAAATTAACACGAGATCAACTGGACAAGGCCATTAGAAAATCATATTCTGTTTTGTACAACGCACATATCGCGGATTATAGCAAATATTACAATCGTGTTTCATTAAACATTCAAGACAGCACCGGCAAAAAGAATACAGCTCCGAGCGATGAACGATTGAAAGCCTATTTCCATGGCGCCTATGATCCAGGCATTGAAGAGCTGTACTTCAATTACGGAAGATACCTGCTTATCTCCAGTTCAAGGCCTGGTGGAACAGCAGCCAATCTCCAGGGTCTTTGGAATAGGGATCTAAGGCCACCGTGGAGCAGCAATTTCACGATTAACATTAATACACAAATGAATTACTGGCCCGCAGAAGTAACCAATCTTTCAGAAATTCATTCACCTCTTTTTGATCTTGTAAAAAATATATCGGTTACTGGTACACGTACAGCCAAAGAGTTTTACAATGCAGGTGGTTGGGTAGCACATCACAATTCTGATATATGGGCAGCAAGTAATCCAGTTGGTGATAAGGGTGGTGGCGATCCAAAGTGGGCGAACTGGCCGCATGGTGGAAATTGGTTATGTCAGCACTTATGGGAACATTACAGTTTTACAAAGGATAAGCGGTTTTTACAAGAGGTTGCCTATCCGCTAATGAAATCAGCCGCCTTGTTTTGTTTTGACTTTCTGGTGGAAGATAAGGATGGATTTTTGGTAACGGTCCCGTCCACCTCTCCTGAAAACGATTTTAAGTACGGCAGCAGTCAACATTCGGGTGTTTCTGTTGCTACCACAATGGATATGTCGATCATCTGGGATCTTTTTACCAATCTCATTTCTGCCTCGCAGGAATTGGGTATTGATAAGGAGTTCCGGGAAATATTAATAAGTAAGAAGAATAAGCTTTATCCGCTGCATATTGGAAAGAAAGGAAACCTGCAGGAATGGAATAAGGATTGGGAAGATGTTGATCCTCTTCATCGGCACGTCTCACATTTATTCGGCCTGCATCCGGGAAGACAGATCGCCCCATTGACAACTCCCGAGTATGCAGCTGCGGCAAGAAAAACATTAGAGATGCGAGGCGATGAAGGAACTGGATGGAGTAAAGCATGGAAAGTAAATTTTTGGGCCAGGCTCCTTGACGGCAATCACGCTTATTTATTATTAAGACAATTATTGAAGTATACTGACCAATCAAGTACAGAATATTCAAGGGGTGGCGGAACATATCCAAACTTTTTCGATGCGCATCCACCATTTCAAATTGACGGCAACTTTGGTGGTACAGCGGGAATAGCAGAAATGTTGCTTCAAAGCCATCTTGGAGAGATTCATTTGCTGGCGGCGATGCCAGCTGCCTGGAAAGAAGGAAAGGTAATTGGGTTGAAAGCAAGAGGAAACTTTACCGTATCAATTATTTGGAAGAACCAGCGTCTTACCAGCGCTGTGATTACTTCAAACAGCGGTGGCGTTTGTAAAGTAAGAACGAGTAACCCTGTAGTAGTAAAGGAGCTAGGAATCAAATCGAAGAAAGAAGGAGATGGATGGGTCCTTTCGTTTAATAGTACAAAAGGAAGGCGCTATAATCTTTTAGCCTTATAGAGACTCATTTTTCTATCATATTTGCAGGATACCGCAGGACGCGAAGTTTGAGTTCTTCCTATAGATTTACTCTATAGTCTGACCAGGTATTTTCAACAATTCAATGTCTCAAACAAATAGAAATGAAGTTCCTTTTAACGCTTGCATTGCTGTTTTCCGCATCTTTGGTTTTGCATGCACAACCAATAATGGAAACCGGTGGGCAGAAGATGCCAAATGAATGGATCGATAAGGATACGCGCCACAAAGTGATCCGCTTAACAAGGCTCGAAGGAAAGAGCAACCTGAGCTTTTATTTCCACAATAGCCCTTTCATTGGGAACACGATGGTGTTTTATAGCAGCAATAAAAACAATACGAGTGGTGTTGCCAAACAGGAGATCAGCAGCATCGCTTCACCCAACAAACAGATATTCCTGCTTGATCTAAATACTTTGAAGACCGAGCAATTGACCAATCATTCTTCTCCTATGACTGGAGAAATAGTCGATAGAAAAGCTGGTATTGTTTATTACCAGATCAAAGATTCAGTGTTTGGAGTAAATGCAAAGACAAAAGAATGCAGGCTCATCTTTGTTTTTCCCGCCGATTTCAAGGGCAATATCACAACGGTAAATGCCGATGGAACGCTTTTATCGGGCGCTAAATCCAGTGATGAAGAAAAGGAGTTGTTTCGCAATAACCCTGATAAAAGCAGTTATTTCAATATTATCTATGAGGCAAAACTGCCAAGAACTTTGTTTACGATCAATACCAAAACCGCCGCTCTCGACAAAATACATACTGACAGTGCCTGGCTCAATCACGTACAGTTTTCAACTACGGATCCCAATATCTTGATGTTTTGTCACGAAGGACCCTGGCACAAAGTGAACCGGATATGGACAATTGATGTGAAGACAAAGAAAATAACCCAGATCCATAAGCGAATCATGGATATGGAGATTGCGGGGCATGAATGGATCAGCGCTGATGGTAACACGATCTGGTATGACCTTCAGCAACCGAGAGGACAAACATTTTTTATTGAAGGTCATAATGTGAAAACCGGTAAAAAGACAAAGTATTCATTGCAACGCAACGAATGGAGTATTCACTTCAACAGCACAAAGGATGATAAATTGTTTTGTGGTGATGGGGGCGATCCGGGCCAGGTAGCTAAAGCACCCGATGGTCAATGGATCTACCTGTTCAAACCCGACAGCGACCACTTCGTATCCACGAAACTTGTGAATATGAAGCACCATATTTACAGGCTCGAACCCAATGTGCACTTTAGTCCCGATGGTAAATGGGTTATCTTTCGCGCGAACTTTGAAGGGATTGAAAATGTTTATGCGGTGGAATTGACTGAAGCCAAAGCGCGGGAATGAAAAAAACAATCATACTCTTTTCCTTACTACTCACAACTGCAATAACCATTGCCCAATTGAGTTGGCCAACGGTAACCAGTACCACTAAACCATGGACTCGCTGGTGGTGGATCGGAAGCGCGGTGAATAAAAAAGACCTAACCTGGAACCTCGAGCAATATCAAAAAGCTGGATTGGGCGGCGTTGAGATTACACCTATCTATGGAGTGGAAGGTTACGAAAAACAATTTATTGATTTCTTATCGCCTCAATGGATGCAAATGCTGGTTCATACGCTGAATGAATCGAAGCGTTTGGGATTGGGAGTTGATTTAGCTAACGGCACAGGTTGGCCTTTTGGTGGACCCTGGGTGAAGGATGCCGATGCAAGCAAATCGGTCTATTATAAATCCTACGTTTTGAATGGCGGCGAACAATTGAAAGAGTTGATAGAATACAAAAGAGAAGCAATGGTTCGCACGGCTAATAATAAACCGGCTGGCATTGACTCGATATTAAATCCATTATCACGAAATAAAAATCTTCAATCGCTTGCACTAGATCAGATCCAGTTCCCGGATAAACTTCCATTGATAGCCCTGATCGCATATGATGATAGAGGGCTTAATAAAGATCTCATAAAATTAGTTGACAACAGTGGAAAGCTGAGCTGGACTGCGCTTCCCGGTAAATGGACGATTTATGCATTGTTTGAAGGTCTACATGGAAAAATGGTGGAGCGGGCAGCACCAGGTGGAGAAGGTTATGCAATCGATCATTTTTCAGCAACCTCGGCCAGGAATTATTTTGCAAAATTTGACCGTGCATTTCAAGGATATGATCTTTCTTATTTGCGCGGCTTTTTTAATGATTCCTATGAGGTAGATGATGCCAGGGGGCAGGCGAACTGGACCGCCGGTTTTTTTGCTGAGTTTCAGAAACGCAAAGGTTATGATCTCCGGAATTGGTTACCGGCTTTATTTGGCAAATCAGATACAATCGCAAACATTGCGGTGACCTATGATTATCGCTCGGTGATCGATGAGCTGATCCTTGAAAATTTTACCATGGAGTGGAAGAAATGGGGTTCTTCAAAAAGAAAGCTATTGCGCAATCAATCACATGGCTCGCCGGCGAATACCCTGGATCTTTATAGTGTAGTAGATATTCCAGAAACAGAGGGTACTGATATACTGCGTTTCAAATTTGCGAGTTCGGCCGCTAATGTATCGGGCAAGCAATTGGTTTCAGCCGAAGCAGCAACATGGCTCAATGAACATTTTCTTTCTTCCTGGAGTGACGTAAAAAAAGCTATAGACCTTTATTTTCTTGGTGGAATTAATCATATTGTCTATCACGGTACTGCTTATTCGCCAGGGGAGGCATCATGGCCGGGATGGTTGTTTTATGCGGCCGTACATTTTCAACCCACAAATCCTCAGTGGAAGGATTTTCATGCACTCAATTCTTATATTACCCGCGTACAAAGTTTTTTGCAGAAAGGAAGGCCCGACAATGATATTTTACTTTATTATCCAATCATGGATCGTTATTCGCAACCGGGTACTGCATTGCTCCAGCATTTTGATGGGATGGAGAGAAATTTCGAGAATACTGATTTCGAAAACTTATCGAAGTGGATGGTTGAAAAAGGCTACAGCTTTGATTTCTTCTCAGACAGGCAATTGCAAGGAATAACCAATGCCGGCAACAAACTCAACAGTAAAGGAAATGATTACCGTGCGATTCTTTTACCTGCTAATAAATTGATTTCCGAAACATCTTTGTCTCGTTTGATCAAACTCGCAGAGCAGGGGGCGACAGTTTTAGTTTATAAAAATCTGCCAAAGGGGATACCGGGACTGTCTTCGTTTGGAACACGAATAGAGAAATTCCTGGAGCTTATGGCTAAAATTCGCTTTTCAAATGAAGGGAAAATTCGAAAAGCAGTGTTGGGGAAGGGCGCATTTTACATTAGCGACGATCCAGAACTCTTAATGCAGGCTGCAAAGGTAAGAAAGGAACCTTGTGCGGAAACTGGTTTATCCGTACTTCGAAGGAAAAATGCGGATGGAAATTTTTATTTTATCAATAACCGAACTGGAAAATCATTTCAGGACTGGGTTGAATTGAGTGGGGGCGCTACTTCGATAGCGCTGTTCAATGCAATGACGGGCAAAACCGGAATCGCGAAGTGGAGAAAGAATGCTAACAAAAAAACAGAGGTATGGATTCAACTACAACCAGATGAATCCATCATTATTCAATCGTATTTTATAAAAAAAACAGCGAACAGTTATCCTTACATTGATCCTGCTGCCCCGTCGATCGACATAGACATAAATGGCAAGTGGAGTATTAGTTTTTTTGATGGAGGGCCAACGATTCCATCTACCATATCAACTTCGGAACTAAAATCCTGGACCGAGTTGGGTTCAGAAGAGCTTAAAAATTTTTCCGGCAGCGCAAAGTATTCCATTTCGTTTTATAAGCCACCGGGAACCGCCAAATCCTGGTTACTGGATCTTGGAAAAGTAAATGAAACTGTTGAAGTATTATTGAATGGTAAGAAGATTGCGACGCTAATCGGTAGTTCTTACCAATGCGTGATTCCAGCTTCTGCATTTCAGTCTTCAAACAAATTGGAAATTATAGTTTCCAGCCTGATGGCTAATCGCATTTCCTATATGGACCGCAATCAGCTTCGCTGGAAAATATTCTATAACACTAATATGCCGGCAAGGCGAAGAGAGAATATTAAAAATGGATTGTTTGATGCCTCGGCATGGAAGCCGTTGCCTTCAGGTTTACTGGGACCTGTAACTATAACTCCACTACGGTGATTATGGCTTTAGAAGTTTTAAATACTAAAGAAATTCTCTGCGCCCTCCGCGCCCGTCGGAAGCTGTCATCCGGGCGGGCCTCTTTGCGTCCCTCCCTTTTGAACCTTGTCATCTCGAGCCCGGTATATAAAGGCAATCTTGCATCAAAAGCAACCAGGGCGAGAGATCTGCGGAATTGGAGATTATGCGACTTTCCCAATTCCGCAGATTTCTCGCCCTGGTTACCTCATTCAATTAGTTTCATTCATTGCGCCGGGCTCGAAATGACAAGGTTCAAAAGGGAAGGGCGCAGAGGAAAGCAAAATGTGAAAAAAAGAGGCTGAATGGGAAATCGATATAATCAAATAGTTTTTTTCTTGATTACCCTGCTGATGCCATTATCTATGTTGTCACAAAAGAGCATCGCACCAAAACCATTGTATGACGATCCGATTTATCATGGTGCCGCAGATCCGGTAGTCATCTACAACAAAGAAAAAAAGAAATGGTGGATGTTTTATACGAATCGACGTGCTTCGATGAATGATTCTACTGTATCAGTATCTTATCATCCTGCTACAGTTCGCCGCGCTGTGCTTAATGATTCGACTGTGCGGTGGGTACACGGCACCAGGATCGGCATCGCCGAAAGCGATGACGGAATCAGTTGGACTTATCTCGATACGGCGAATATCAGTCATCGTGTAGACGAAGGCTATACATTTTGGGCACCGGATATAATCGAACATAAGGGATCGTATCACATGTACCTCACTTATGTGCCAGGTACATTCACTGACTGGAATCATCCTAGAGTGATCGTTCACCTGACAAGCAGTGATTTGAAAAATTGGAAATACGAATCAACACTGAAACTGGTCAATGAAAAAGTAATTGACGCTGCTGTTTTCCAAATGAATGACGGCTCATGGCGAATGTGGTACAATAATGAACGCGATGGTAAGAGTATCTACTATGCCGATAGCAAAGACCTTTATAACTGGACTGACAAAGGCAAAGCAATTGCAGCAAGAGGAGAGGGACCTAAGGTTTTTTACTGGCAAGGAAAATATTTCATGATAATCGATGCATGGAAAGGAATGGAAGTATATAAAAGTGACGATCTTCTTAATTGGGAAAAACAAGCATCGAGGATTCTGGAAAATCCAGGTACGGGCAAAGATGATCAGGCAATGGGCGGCCATTGCGATGTTGTGGTCAATGATGGGAGAGCGTTTGTTTATTATTTCACTCACCCTGGCAGAAGAAAGGATCAGGTTGTACCAAGGGGATCTTTCGCTTTTAAACGAAGCGTGATCCAAATTGCAGAGCTGCATTATGTGAATGGAGAAATTGTTTGTGATAGGAATGAGCCGGTAAGTGTGCGGCTTAAGCCATCTAATTAAAAGACCATAAAGAAGATTCAATGAAGTTGTTGAATGTCGTATTAATTGTATTTCTTTTTATGCAGGCATCTGCCCAGCAAAAAGAAATACAATACCTCAGTGGTACAGACGCCGCGCATACGGTACAATGGGATTTCTTCTGTACCGGGGGGCGTAATAGCGGGGAATGGAAGAAAATCCAGGTGCCAAGTTGTTGGGAATTGCAGGAATTTGGCAATTATAATTATGGCCGCGACAATAAAACATTTGGTAAGAATTTCAGCTACTATGATGAAAAAGGGTTGTACAAATACCAATTCAATGTTTCTCCAAAATGGAAAGGAAAAGAAATAAAGATCGTGTTCGATGGAAGCATGACGGATACAGAAGTTAAAATTAACGGCAAGCTGGCCGGCGAGATTCATAAAGGAGCTTTCTATAGGTTCAAATATGATATCACTTCTTTACTACACTTCGATAAACCAAATACGCTGGAAGTGACCGTCAGCAAAATGAGCAGCGATGCCAGTGTTAACAATGCCGAGCGACTGGCAGATTATTGGATCTTCGGCGGAATTTTCCGGCCAGTATTTTTGGAAGCAACACCAAAGCAGTACATCGACTATGTAGGTATCGATGCCAAACATGATGGAAGCTTTACTATGCAGGTGTGGACAAGGGGAATGATTAATCGCGGTTTTGTCACTGCAACCATTGTTGATGGCAGGAACAAAAAAATTGCCACCATTAAGGAAGCCCATCTCAATTATAACTGATGTAATACTATCCTCAAAGGTTCCAAATGTGGCTACATGGACTTCTGAAACTCCGAACTTGTATACGGCTAATGTATTGTATTGCAGGATGCTAATGGTAAGAATTTATATGCATCTGTCGGAGAAATTCGGGTTCAGAACAATTGAAGTACGAAATGGTCAGGGCATATTTATTAATGGCACACAGGTAAAATTCAAAGGAGTAAATCGTCATTGCTTTTGGCCGGAAACGGGAAGAACGCTTACCAAGCAACAGCAATTAATGGATGCATTATTGTTGAAGGAAATGAATATGAATGCCGTTCGTTGCAGCCATTATCCACCCGATAAATACTTCCTGCAAATCTGCGATTCTTTGGGAATTTATGTGCTGGATGAGCTAGCGGGTTGGCAAAAATTCTATAGCGCTAAGGCAGGCGAACCATTGGTGAAAGAACTGGTATTAAGAGATCTTAATCATCCTTCAATAATTTTCTGGTGCAATGGTAATGAAGGAGGAACAAACAAGGAACTGGATGATGATTTTGTTAAATGGGATTTTCAGCAACGCCCGGTAATACATCCGCATCATCGTCCGGGTAATCATTTTAGTGGAATTGACTGTAATCACTACGAAGATTATTACAGCACCGAAAAAATATTGAATGATTCATTGATCTATATGCCCACCGAGATGTTGCATGCACAGGATGATGGTGGCGGAGGAGCAGCGATGGAAGATTTCTGGAAGCTGCATTGGAAATCGCCGAAATCAGGCGGTGTATTTATCTGGGCAATGGTGGATGAAGCGGTCGTTCGAACAGATCTGAATAATGCACTCGATGCAAATGGACTCAATGCCAATGATGGCATACTTGGTCCGCACCGGGAAAAAGAAGGAAGTTTTTATGCATTGAGAGAAATATTTTCTCCGATTCAATTAAAATTACCTGAACGCTTGCCGACTGATTTTAAAACTGAAATTGAAATAGAAAATCGTTTTCATTTTCTCAATACCGATCAATGCAGTTTTACCTGGGCCCTTGTTGATTTCAGTAAGCCGTTCGATAAGTTTGCAGGTTATATCGTAAAAGAGAAGGGATCTATAACTCCCCCTTCCATTCCGCCTTGCGGAATAGGATTGCTGAAACTGCAACTTCCTTCGAGTTATAAAAACTATGATGCCCTGATTATTGAAGCAAAAGACAATTACGGAAAGGAAATATACAAATGGACGGCTGTCATTAAAGGGAATCCGGCTATGCTATTGGATTTTGTAATTGACAATAAGAATCCAGCGACCGTATCAGAAACAGATACTACATATACGCTGACAGGTGGTGAAATAACAATTGTATTAAACAAAAAAACCGGGCAGCTTCTAAACACAGGAATAGTTTGAATGATTATCTGCTTTCATTTAATAATGGACCGGTACCTGCGAAAGGCAAAACATCAGTAGATTCTTCAAGAACATACAAGGCCGGAAATAATACGGTGGTAGAATTTTTATACAGCGGAACATTGAAATCGGTGCGGTGGCTAATGGATGCCAGTGGTTGGGTAACCATGGAGTATGAATACAACCTGGAAGGAGATAAAGCTTTTACTGGAATTAGTTTTAATTATCCTGAGAATTATGTGTTGGGAGCGAAATGGCTGGGAAAGGGACCTGTTCGCCAATGGAAAAACAGGATGGCGGGAACGGAACTGAATGTATGGCAGAATTTGTACAACAATACGCATACAGGTTATTCACCGATTCAGTATCCGGAATTCAAAGGATATTATGGCGAAGTTGTATGGATGGAATTGAGCACGGTGCAGGGCAAGTTTTATGTCGCTACGCGAGATCGAGGATTATTTGTGCGCCTTTTTGATTTTTATGCATTGAGCAGCGACAACAAGCCGCATCCCGAACTGCCTGCAGGGAATATTTCTTTCCTGGATCATATTCCGCCGATAGGCACTAAACTGGCAATGGGATTAACTACCAATACAAAAGTTTATGGACCGATGAGCGAATTGAATAAAGTAAGTGGAACAAAAGTGAGGGCTTTGTATTTCTATTTTGGGTCACCAAAGAACTAATGTTTTTTTTCTCTGTGTCGTATGCGTCCTTTCCTTTTGAACCTTGTCATTTCGAGCCCGGTTAATAAAGATCACTCCGTATAGGGGAAAGTAGGGCGAGAAATCTTTACAATTGGAAAGTCGCATAATCTCCAATTCCGCAGATCTCTCGCCCTGGCTGCCTTTGATGCAAGATTACCTTTATATACCGGGCTCGAGATGACAAGGCGGAAGGTGTGGGCTTGAAATGACAAGGTTCAAAATGGAAGGACGCAGAGGAGCAGAGAATGAAAATTGAATTGATATCATGATAAAAAGCATCGCAATCATATTATTCGTATTGAATTGCTATTGTGCGGCTGCCCAAAAGGGACAAACAACACATGCTGATTCTTCAAAAGTTTACCTGTTCGCATATTTTCGGAATAATGGTGAAGACGGCCTGCATCTCGCATATAGCCATGATGGCCTGAAATGGGAAGCTTTAAAGAACGATAGCTCATTTTTAAAACCCACTGTTTCCAAAGACAAACTCATGCGTGATCCCTGCATTATTCGCGGAGCAGATGGTTTGTTTCATATGGTATGGACCGTAAGCTGGAATGATAAAGGAATCGGTTATGCGAATTCGAAAGATTTGATCAACTGGAGTGAACAGAAGTATATCCCGGTTATGCAGCGCGAAGACTCAGCCCGAAATTGTTGGGCGCCAGAAATCACCTATGATAAAAAGAGTAAGCAATACATGATCTATTGGGCTACCACGATAAGCGGCATATATTATGCAGATCCAAAAGTGGAGAACGGATACAATCACCGCATGTATTATACACTTACCAAAGATTTTAAAAAATTCAGCGAAACGAGATTACTATTCGATATGGGATTCAACGTTATCGATGCTACCATCGTGCCCGATGGAAATAGATTTGTGATGTTTCTGAAAGATGAAACGCGGAACCCTCCGCAAAAAAATATACGGGTTGCGACAAGTAAGAAGCTGAATGAAGGTTATAGCGATCCATCTTCTCCCATAACTGGCAACTATTGGGCCGAGGGACCGACTACAATAAGAGCAAATGGCAAATGGATTGTTTATTTTGATAAATATCGCGATCATATGTACGGTGCCGTGCAGTCATCTGATCTGATCAATTGGAAAGATATTTCCGACCAAATCTCTTTACCCAGGGGTATGAGGCATGGAACTATTTTTTCGGTTACGAGGAAAGAGTTTGAAAGATTGAAATAAACCCTATGACTTGCGCGGACTCACCCCTGCCCCTCTCTGCTACGCAAAGAGGGGAAAGTGCAGGAACCTGAGATAATATATAAGTAACAATTCCGTAAGTATTCCTTTATTTAAAAGCAAGCTACTAACGGAATTATTATATCGATTATATCGCGACGTGTTACACTTCCCCCTCTTTGCGTAGCAGAGAGGGGCAGGGGTGAGTCAGGATGCCGCAGGACAGCTACCAGCTTCGAATAACTATTTTACAGAATCATGCGACTAAAAATCTATTTCACCGTTCTACTGGCGATCTTGTTTTCTGAAAAAACATTTTCACAAAACTTTTCCGCGCCCTCATGGACAAAGAAAGTCGGCGCCCGATCATTCCCAAATTCACAGAAGATCTATTATGCTAATAATTTCGGAGCTAATAATGATACGGCAAAGATCAACACAAGATTCATTCAAAATGCGATTGATGTGTGTGCATCGAATGGAGGTGGTATAGTGGCATTCAAGCCAGGAACCTATGTTACTGGTGCAATATTCTTAAAGACTAATGTGAACCTACGTATTGATAAGGATGTAGTCATCCTCGGCTCGCAAAATTTCGATGATTATCCGGATATGGATACGCGGATAGCCGGTATTGAAATGAAATGGCCCGCCGCACTGATCAATGCAGTGGATGTAAAGAATGCGGCAGTTACCGGTAGCGGTGTAATCAATGCGAGAGGAAAGTTTTGCTGGGACAAATACTGGGCCATGCGAAAAGAGTATGATCAAAAAGGATTACGATGGATAGTTGACTACGATGCAAAACGTGTACGGACTCTCCTGGTACAGAATTCATCGGACATAACCATTAAAGGGCTCACCTTTAAAAATGCGGGATTCTGGACAGTACAGTTACTTTATTCTTCCTATTTGACTGTCGATGGTTTAGTGATTAAGAACAATGAAGATGGCAGCGGTCCAAGTACAGATGGTGTTGATGTGGATTCATCCAGTTGGGTCCTGATTGAAAACTGCGATATCGATTGCAATGATGATAATTTTTGTTTGAAAGCCGGAAGAGATTGGGATGGATTGCGGGTGAACCGCCCAACTGAATATGTTGTGATACGAAAATGCATTGCACGTCGCGGTGCAGGATTGGTAACGCTGGGCAGCGAAACATCCGGAGGCATTCGTCATATTTATTGTACCGATTTAACTGCGAAACATACCGATAATGGACTTCGCATAAAATCTGCGACTACCAGGGGCGGTGTACTGGAAGATGTTTACTTCGTGAATTCAGTACTGGATTCTGTACGCAATGCCTATCAATTCAATCTTAACTGGTATCCTGCCTATAGTTATTCCGAATTGCCCAAGGGATATACTTACGAAACTATACCTGCGCATTGGAAATCCATGTTGCAAAAAGTTACGCCTGTGGAGAAAGGCATTCCCTTTGCGAAGAATTTTGTGATACAGAATGTCAGGATCAGCAATGCACAAAAAGCATTTGAAGTGAATGGCTTGCCGCAATCATTATTGGAGAACTTCAGTTTTATTAATTCTTATGTATCTGCTGGAATATTGGGCACGATGGAATTCACCAAAGGATGGAGATTCAACAATACAATGCTGGAAGTGTCAAGCAAACCGCAGGAGAAGAAAGCTGGAGGTATTGAAGAGGCGGAGCGGATGAAGCAATAGGCAATGGGCAATGGGCAAGAGGCAAGAGGCAAGAGGCAAGAGGCAAGAGGCAAGAGGCAGGCTGAAAATTGCAGCGCAATTTACATAATGGGTTCTTTGCCCCGTAGGGGCTACATGTTTGTAGCGAAAAAAAAGAAAATGATGAACATGCCCCATAGGGGCTACCTGTTGGTAGCAGGCTATGGGTAATAAGTCTTAGACAATAAAAATAGAAGATGCTGCGACTGGTAATTGTTGTTATTGGTTTAATGTTCTGTGGTTCGGCCATGGCGCAATACGATATGGAGTATCTAACCCGTGGTGTTCATGCTGTCAAGAATGACAATGGAGGTGTTTTCGTGAGCTGGCGCCTGTTAGGTACGGAGGATAATTCGCTTGCTTTTAATCTTTACCGGACAACGAATGGCAAGACCATCAAATTGAATAAATTTCCCTTGATTGAAGCAACGGGTTTTACAGATGTAACGGTAGATACCACATTGGACAATATTTACACGGTAAAAGCCACCATCAACCGAAAAGAAGAGAAAAACGGATCATCCTATACTTTGCAGGCTTCTGCCAAAAACTATTTATCCATTTCGCTGAAAACGCCAGCTGGGTATTCTGCCAATGATGCCAGTGTAGGCGATATGGACGGAGATGGTGTTTACGAAGTCATCATTCATCTTTCAAGCAGGGGACGTGACAATTCACATGCGGGCATCACCGATCCGCCAATTTTTCATTGTTACAAATTGGATGGAACATTTTTATGGGAGATCAATCTCGGAAGGAATATCCGCGAGGGCGCTCACTACACTCAATTCATGGTTTATGATCTTGATGGAGATGGAAGAGCAGAAATAGCAATGAAAACAGCAGACGGGACAATTGACGGCAAGGGAAAAATTATAGGCGATAGCTCAAAAGCTTACTGCAATGATAAGGGTCATATCTTATCAGGTCCGGAATACCTGACTGTTTTTAATGGCATGACTGGTGAGGCAATATCAACAGTAAACTATGATCCGCCCCGTCATTCAACATCACTCAATCCGACAACGGAGGAATTAAGGGCGATCTGGGGTGATGGAAATGGCAATCGTTCGGATCGTTTTCTTGCCTGTATTGCATACCTGGATGGGAAACATCCATCATTGGTAATGTGTCGCGGATATTATACGAGAACTGTATTGGCAGCCTGGGATCTTAAAGATAAAAAACTCGTGAAGCGTTGGGTATTTGATTCAAACAACGAGGGTAATAAACCTTATGCTGGTCAGGGTAATCATAATTTATCAGTTACGGATGTAGATGGCGATGGCAAAGACGAAATTGTCTATGGACAAATGACCATTGATGATAATGGCAAAGGATTGTACTCAACCGGCATTGGTCATGGAGATGCATTGCACGTAAGTGATTTTGATCCGTCGATTCCAGGAATTGAAGTATTCGGGATACAGGAAAGATTTGGTGATGCAGGTGCGAATTTCAGAAATGCGAAAACAGGTGAAGTGATTTGGAAAAAAGCATCGATAAAAGCAGGTGATGATGGAGAAGGTCCCGGTCGGGGATTAGCGCTGGATATAGATCCACGTTATGCCGGCGCTGAATGTTGGGTAGCTGGTGCAGGAATCACCGGATTGTTTGATGTAAAAGGAAATAAGATCGCGGACAGTACACCTCCCTGCAATATGGGAATCTTCTGGGATGGAGATGCGCTTAGCGAGATACTGAATGGAGTTACCATCAGCAAATGGGATTATGAAAATGCGGCAATGAAGAAATTATTCGATGCCCGGGACTTTGGTTGCGCCAGCAATAATGGAACCAAGCAAAATCCCTGTCTTAGTGCAGACCTGTATGGTGATTGGCGTGAAGAGATTATTTGCCGAACAGCTGATAACAAAGAGCTGCGAATATATTCAACTTCCATTCCAACAAACATTAAGCTCTATACACTCATGCATAATCCGCAATACCGTTTAAGCATTGCATGGCAGAATGTGGCATATAATCAACCGCCTCATACGGATTATTTTATCGGAGATGGAATGAAAATGCCGGGGAAACCCAATATTCGAATACTCAAACTTCAACACCCCCCAGCCCCCTAAAGGGCAATGACATTAAGTTAATTTTTTGGCTGCGTTTTAGTCCCGAAGGGACTCAAGCTTGGTAGAAATGGGTTGCGGTTAATAATGCGGCCCCGAAGGGGTCGAACAAAATTTGCCAATTAGTTCGTTTGCGATTTAGGTAGCGCATCGCATTATCAAGAAAACGCGTTTCGCAGAGTTGTTCGACCCCTTCGGGGTCGGAATACATTAACCAATTTTTTGGCTACCAAGATTAGACCCCTTCGGGGTCGAGATGTTTAAAGCGAATTTCTCTCCGTCACATAAAACGGCACTTCAAAGCGTTCAGTGGAATTATTCAGTATCAGCTCCGCGGCCTTTTTTCCCATAAACTCAAAGTCGGTGCTGATGGTGGTGATGCCGTTCAATATTATTTTCTTTAAAGCGGTTTCGTTATACGAGATCACTCCAACATGTTTACCAACCTGCATGGTAGTTGCCAATAACTTCTCGATCAAAATAACTAGGTCCTCTTCCATGAGGTTTATGAAAACCTCACCTTCTTTCACCGGTTCATTGGCAATATCATGCACCACCTTGCTGTTGAAAGCATATTCCCGGCAGAATCGGTTGAATCCTTTAAGGATTTCTTCGGGATGGTAGGTATACTCCGGAAAAATTATTTTGAGTGTATGATAGTTGCTAAGCTTTTCGAGAAGCTGGCAAAGCGCTTCATAAATATCTTTCTCAAAATTCTCGTAAACAGCCGCATATTCTTTTTTAATTCCAGGCAATTGCTTATCCAGCATTAACAATTTATCGCAGGGGATCTGGTTAATGATCTCATCGGCGCCTTCGCCGCCTTCCAGGAAATGCGGAATGATCACATAGTGCGTATAATCATTCTTACTATTTTGGATCAATCGTTTGAATAAAAGAAAATCATTGTTATAAATGTAAAAATCGATGGATGCGATACCTTCCAGGTTTTTCACGAAGGCATTGTATACGATTTGCTTGTGAGCGCTAAGCTTATTAAATAAGAGGAAGATTTTAAGCGGCTGATTAACTTCCGTTGTTTTTACAAAATAACCTTTACCCGGAACAGACCCAAGGATACCAATCTTCTTGAGGTACTTATAACCCTTTTCAGCGGTATCCCTGGATATATCATACTCAAAGCTCAATTCATTGATGGATGGAAGTATTGCATCTTTACTAATAATGCCTTCATTGATGGCCTTAATAACTGAATTGGCCAGTTGCATATACTTGGGCGTGGCAGACAGGTAGTCTATTTGGATTGACTTGAAAAGAATATCCTTTTTCATCAATCTATCCTTTTTATCAGTAGAGATTGTTTCCAGATCTTTCTGCTGCATGGCGATTGAGACATTTAGGAAAATGTTCGGTTGAAGATAGAATTTATTTCGAGATCGATCTTGTGTGAGGGTTGACGGGGTTGACTGGGTTGACAGGGTTGACAAGGTTGACAAGGTTGACAAGGTTGACAGGGTTAATAAAAGTGACGTGCAATAAGCAGGTCATAACACATTTGCGATTGACCTTGTCAACCTTGTCAACTTTGTCAACCCTGTCAACCCTGTCAACCCTGTAAGACCAAGACTTTATCCAGCCGGCCATTTTCTTGTTTCAAACAGTTTTTTTTGATTGAATAGAATAATCCCTTCGATTTTTAATCGGAAAAGGCTCTATTTTCCGACAAGAATTATAAATCCTGTGCAGCGCTAAAGCATACTATTGTGATCTATAGTGGGCGATTTGATCTAAATAGTGGGCACGCTTTTGCTCATTATTAACCGGGAATAGTTTACAACTTTCAGGACAGTACAGCACAGTTCAAGTAACGTCGAGGTATAGTTGAACTTTTTGTTAGTTAAAAAAGTATCGCCTTTCACTAAAAAAGTATTGGCGATAAAATGGAGAAAAGAAATTTTGAAAATTCCCCAAAAGAGTTGTAAACTTTGTAATAGAAGTTTAAACAACCAAAACGCGAGTGATAGTGAATCAGTTCCAATAATCCTTTGAATTCAATCTTTTTAGGCCCCGCCGCAGCTAATAACACAATCATTTTCCATTTTCAGTGCTTGACTGAAACGCGATCCTATTACTAATTAAAAAACTACTGTTTATGAAGCAATTGCTGACCCGCATCAGAGCTTCTCAACCCGCTTTCTATGTCCCGAGGTTAATCTTTTTTTTACTTCTTAGTTTTCTTTCATTTTCCGTAGCTGCACAGCATACCGTCAGTGGTAAAGTGCTCAATGCCGAGAAGCAGCCGCTTATTGGCGCAACTGTTACGGAAAAAGGTACTAACACTGCTACTACCACAGGCGCAGATGGAGGTTTTAGACTTACTGTCTCCAATTCAAAAGCTACGCTGGAAGTTAGCTATGTTGGTTTTGAAACAATGGCGATTGCGATAAATGACCGCACTACTGTTGATTTTGAATTGAAGGAATCTACTTCTTCACTGACAGATGTCGTTGTCGTTGGATATGCCACGCAAAAGAAAGTAACTGTTACCGGTGCTGTGAGTGCGATAAAAGGGGAGGCATTGATTAAATCTCCTTCAGTGGATCTATCCAACTCTCTCGCAGGTCGTTTGCCCGGTCTGGTTGTAATTCAAACTAGCGGTGAACCTGGTTTCGATGGTGCACAGATTTCAATACGGGGATTAAATACTCTTGGTAATAATAGCCCACTGATCGTGATCGACGGTATTCCGGATAGAGATGGTGGATTGGGTCGATTGAATCCAAGAGATATTGAAAATATATCTGTACTTAAGGATGCTTCAGCTGCGATTTATGGTGCAAGAGCAGCGAATGGAGCAATCCTGATCACAACAAAAAAAGGAAATACTGGAAAACCAAGAATAACGTATGATTTCAACCAGGGTTGGAATCAACCGGCAAGAATTCCTGAAATGTCCAATGCATGGGAATATGCAAGCATTATGAACCAGCTCGGCATCTATAAAACTATACCGGTTGCTGAATGGGGTGCGGCATGGACAGCGATTCAAAATGCTGGGGTATATGATTCACCCACGCCGGGTGTGAGTACAATAAACGCGAATTATTCTCCGGCCTCTGTTCAGAAATTCAAGGATCATACCGATCCCTGGGGGCATCCGGACACAGATTGGTTTGCAGATGCATTTAAGACCTGGTCTCCTCAACAAAGGCATAATATTCAAATGTCCGGTGGCTCGGAGAATTTCAGATATTTTGCTTCGCTTGGATATATCAACCAGGACGCTTATTACCACAATTCAGCAACAAGGTATCAACAATACAATTTCAGGACGAACTTAATGGGAAAGATCAATGAGTATATAAGTACCAATCTCGGCATCATGGTCCGTCGTGAAATCAGAAAATTTCCAACGGAAAGTGCGGGTTCGATCTTCCGGATGCTCATGAGAGGTCGTCCAACTGAACCTGAGGTTTGGCCGAATGGTAAACCTGGTCCGGATATCGAAAACGGACAAAATCCATATGTGATCACAACCAATGCGACAGGTTACGATGACCAACCAACTGATTTTTCCCAGGTAACAGCTTCAGTTGACATAACCAATCCATGGGTGAAAGGATTAAAAGTTACTTTATTGGGCGCGATAGACAAGAGCAACTCAACCCAAAAGAGATGGCAAACTCCATGGATGCTTTATTACTGGGATAAGATTACGTATGAGCCAGATGGTGTAACACCAAAATTGGTGGGAGCAGTTAGATCGAATTTCACAGATCCACGTTTGACACAACGTTACGGCTCAGTCCTAAATACTAACCTTACAGCCCTACTTAGTTATGATCGAACATTCGGTGAAAACCATACCGTGGGCTTTCTGGCTGGTGCAACCAGGGAAGTATTCACTGGAGAAGGATTCCTGGCATTCAGGAGAAATTTTATTTCGCCAGCTGTAGACCAACTCTTCGCCGGTGGTACTGAAGGGCAAAACACTGATGGAAACGCTTATGAACGAGCAAG
The DNA here is from genome assembly GCA_963728145.1 of uncultured Chitinophagaceae bacterium. Taxonomy (GTDB): domain Bacteria; phylum Bacteroidota; class Bacteroidia; order Chitinophagales; family Chitinophagaceae; genus CAVSJA01. The sequence goes on from CAVSJA010000006.1 coordinate 693,239, forward strand.
ACTTGGATATTATGGTCGTGTTCAGTATAACTATAAAGAGAAATACCTGGCTGAATTTATCTGGCGTTACGATGGTTCCTATATCTTCCCACCAGATCATCGCTTTGGTTTCTTCCCTGGACTTCTTGTTGGATGGAATGTAACCAATGAGGATTTCTTTAAAGTAAACGCGATCAATGCGCTGAAAATAAGAGCTTCTTATGGTCAAATGGGTAACGACCAGGTATTTTATAATGGAGCGTTGCAGGAGTATGCGTATCTGTCCACATATGGATTTGATCAATATCCAATCAACGGTGTGGTAGTAAAAACATTGGAGGAACTCGTTTTGGCTAACCCTGATTTTACCTGGGAAAGAGCGAATAACTATAATATAGGACTTGATGCAACTTTCCTTAACAACCACTTCGATCTTACATTGGAGTATTTTTATAACAAGAGAGATCAGATCCTGATACAAAAAACAGGTTCTACTCCGGCATCATCCGGAATTACTTCCTTACTTCCCCCTGTCAATGGCGGAAGGGTTGATAACAGGGGATTTGAATTTATGCTCAATTACAATGGCCGCATCGCAAATGAAGTAACATTCAGGGCCGGTGTGAATGGAGGTTATGCGAAGAATGAAGTGGTGTTTATGGATGAAGTGCCTGGTGTACCAGAATATCAAAAGCTGGAAGGAAAATCAATCGGTGGTTACCTTGTTTATAAATATGCTGGTGTGTTTAAGGATCAGGATGAAATTAATAAGAATACAATTGATTATACTGGCGTAACTGGTACACTGATTCCCGGTGACATGAAATTTGAAGACGTTAATGGCGACGGAAAAATTACTGGTGATGACCAGGTGCGATTGGATCAGGGTAGCAGACCTACATTTAATTTCGGTGCAACATTTGAATTGCGTTGGAAGGGATTCGATCTTTTCATCCTCTTCCAGGGTGCAACCGGAGCGGCCATTCGTATTCAAACCGAATCAGGCGATATCGGTAATTACCTGAAACATTTCTATACTAATCGTTGGTCAATAGACAATCCAAGCAGTGAGCATCCAAGACTGGCCAGCCGCGGCGATACTTATTATACCGGCGGAAACTATGGGTTCAATACTTATTATTTATTTGATAAGAATTATATCCGCTTGAAGAATATTGAGCTGGGCTATAATTTATCTTCAAAGATCCTGGATAAGGTAAAAATTAACGCCTTTAGAGTATACATAAATAGCCTGAATTTATTCACGATCGATAAGAACAAAATTTACGACCCGGAAGCAACTGTTGAAAGTGGTGTTTATTATCCGCAGGCAAGAGTTCTCAACGCAGGATTTACCTTAACTTTCTAAACTACTTGATTTATGAAAAAAATAATCTTCGTTTTTGTTTCGGCCGCCATCCTGGTAGTTTTCATACTTTCCTGTAGTAAGAATTTCTTAAATACTCAGCCAAAGGATAAGATTTCCAGTGAAGCAACCTGGGCGGATGGTCCCTTATCACAGGCATTTATTTATGGCGTTTATTCATTCCTGGGATATGCAGGATTCGAAGAACAACAACTCGCAGCATATACCGATGAGGCGATGTTTACGCATACGGGACGGAATATCCAGATATTTACTCAGGCAACAGAAACTCCATCCAATCTCGCATGGACCAGTGATACTTATAGCTGGAATAGAATGTACCTGGCCATCAGGGAAGCCAATGTCGCGATTCAAAGACTTCCAGGATCAACATTTGAAGACAAAGTACTTCGCGATAGACTTTTGGGAGAAGCCTATTTTCTCAGAGCCTATTATTACCAGCAATTGCTAAGAACTTATGGAGGTATCCCCATCATTGACAGACCTTATGGTCTCAATGAAGATTATACAATTGCAAGGAATACTTATGAGGAGTGTGTGAATTTCATTGTTGATGACCTGGATAGCTCAGCTTTATTATTAAATGGAAAGGCTCTCACTCCAGGGCGCTCTAATAGGTTGGCCGCTCTGGCATTAAAGGCCAGAGTATTACTTTATGCTGCGAGTGATATTCATGATGCCACTACTGCAAAAGCCAATTCATCTGTGTTGAATGCATATCCCAATATTGAATTGATCGCTTATACCACCGGCAATCGCCAGTCACGCTGGCTGGCAGCTAAGGCTGCAGCCAAGCTTGTTGTGGACCAGGCACAGGGATATAAAATGAATCTCACTGGTCCGGTATCGGCAACAGAAGGTAGAAATAATATCATAGCCATTTCCATGGGTGGCCAAAGCGCGGTAGCTGATCCTACCGCGGCCATTGAATTGCTATGGCAGCGCTCACATTCTGCAGAATATGTTATTGAAGATGCGTGGCCGTTAGGCGGAATACACTACGGAATTAATAATGGCCCAAATGGTTACCATAACTGGGCTGGTAACACTCCTATACAACAATTGGTTGATGATTATGAAATGATGGATGGAAGCAGGTTCGACTGGAACAATGCGACACATAGGGCAGATCCTTATTCGAATCGCGACCCCAGATTTTATGCGACCATTCTTTATGATGGCGCAGCCTGGAAACCCAGGCCAGCAGATGTGATTGGCTCTGATCCGGTCAGCCAGGTGCAAACAGGTTACTATAATCAAGGCGGTGGCACAATTCTCAACGGAATTGATACCCGTGAATCACCTGTAGAAAACTGGAACGGAAGCCGCACGCATTATTATACGCGCAAATTCATTGATCCTAACCCTGCATTGCCGGATAACCAATCCAACGCGCAGATAATCCCCTGGCCATTCCTAAGGTATACGGAAGCGGTGTTGAATTATGTTGAAGCTTGTATTGCAACGAACGACGAAGTAGAAGCAAGGCTTTGGCTGAACAGGATCAGGTTCCGCGCTGGAATGCCGGCCATAACGGACGCCGGCACAGCCCTCGTAAATCGTTATCGGAATGAAAGGAGAATCGAAATGCAATATGAAGAACAACGCTATTATGATGCAAGGAGATGGATGATTCCTCAAACAACGGTAGGTCGCGGCATCAAGCACGTCAACATTACCGCAACATTGAAGGCGGGGCAAACGGCTAACGTACCTTATCGGTATGACAGAACGAAATACGATTATACCTATACAGTGGTAGACAATACTGAAAATGAAACAAGAGTCTGGCATGACAAAATGTATCATCGGCCTATAAGCAGGGATGAAGTGAACAGGAACAATAAATTAATTCAAAATCCAGGATATTAGTTATTGAAACACATGCATGAAAAAAAATCTATCTCTAAATTGGGGTAGATTTTTTTCTTTTATACAATCATATGAACTTATCACGGAAGCTATTTAATGCCTTGTTTCTTTGCTTTGTATTAGTATGCAGTTGTAAGGAACAACCTGTGAAAAGCGAAGAAAAACCCGCTGAAAAGTTGTTTACCCTTTTATTCCCGGAGCAAAGTGGTGTGGATTTTCAAAACACGCTTACGGAAGGCCTCAATACTAATATCCTGATGTATGAATACTTCTACAATGGTGGCGGCGTCGCCTGTGGAGATTTTAATAACGATGGTTTGATTGATATTTATTTCAGCTCGAATATGGGCGATAATAAATTCTACCTGAATAAGGCAGATATGCAATTTCAGGATATCACCCTTGTTTCAAACGCAGGAGGAAGGCCGGGTCCCTGGAAAACCGGAGTGAATGCTGTTGATATTAATAATGACGGAAGATTAGACATCTACCTGTGTTACTCAGGCGCCTTACCCCCAGTGAAAAGAACAAATCAACTCTTCATTAATATCGGAAATAATGCAAATGGCATCCCTGTATTTGAAGAGAAAGCTGCTGAATATGGATTAGCCAGCACCGGTTTCAGCAATCAGTCTTACTTTCTGGATATAGATAAGGACGGAGACCTGGATATGCTCCTGCTCAATCATAATCCCAAAAACCTGCCGATACTCGACGAAGTAAATACCCAACGACTCTTCAAATTGGATAACCCCGAAAAAGGGTTGCGCTTTTACAAACAAACCAATGGAAAATTTGAAGATGTTACTATCAAATCTGGTATCAATGGATCAGAATTGAGTTATGGTCTCGGTTTGGGTATTTCTGATTTCAATGAAGATGGCTGGCCTGATTTCTATGTTTCCAATGATTATGCTGTTCCTGATTATTTGTACATAAACAATAAGAATGGAACATTCTCCAATCGATTGGAATCAAGCATTGGTCATAATAGTCAGTTTTCAATGGGAAATGATATCGCGGATATCAATAATGACGGGCTGCAGGATATTTTCACCCTCGATATGTTGCCCGAGGACAATCACCGTCAAAAATTATTACTCTCGCCCGATAATTATGACAAATTCGATTTGAACCTGCGCAATGGGTTCTATTATCAGTACATGCGGAACATGTTACAATTGAATAATGGTAATGGAACTTTTAGTGAAACCGGCCAGATAGCTGGTATTTCCAATACTGACTGGAGCTGGGCCGCACTTTTTGCGGATTATGATAATGATGGATGGAAAGATCTTTTCGTCACCAATGGTTATTTGCGTGATTATACCAACCTCGATTTTATCAATTATATGAATGAGTATGTTCAGCAGAAAGGGAGATTGCAAAGAGAAGATGTAATGGAGATCATCAAGGAAATGCCTTCCTCAAACCTCGTGAGTTATGTTTTTCAGAATAAAGGAAATAATTCATTCCAAAATAAGAATAGCGATTGGGGTATTACCAAGACATCAAACAGTAATGGGGCAGCCTATGCTGATTTCGATAATGATGGCGACCTGGATCTTATTGTGAACAATATCAATCAACCTGCATTTGTTTACCGGAATGAATCGCAGAAATTAAATGCGAATCATTTTCTCCAGGTTAAGCTTAACGGTGAGGCTGGTAATATTCATGGAATTGGTGCCAGGGTTAGGATCTATTCCAATGGAAAAACTCAACTATTGGAACAAAATCCTGCAAGAGGCTATCTTTCTAACGTCTCCTATACGCTTCATTTTGGATTAGGAAAGGCCGGGAAAATTGATTCATTGGTCATAACCTGGTGCAGGGGAAAAATTCAAAAGGTATATGACATTAAGGTAAATCAACTATTAACCCTCAATGAAAAAGATGCGAATAGCAAGTCGATTGGCTCTAAGCCGGCGCAGTATTGGTTTAGTGAGATTCCATCGAAAATAAAATATCAGCATCCCGATAACCGAATTAATGATTTTAACCGGCAAACCCTGCTCATCAGCGAATTTTCGCACAATGGACCGAAGCTGGTAAAGCATGATTTGAATAATGATGGACTCGAAGATCTTTTGATTGGTGGTGCAGGCGAAGATCCGACCGCCATTTTTATGCAAAAGAAGAACGGAGAATTTGAATCAAAAAAGTCTGCAGCATTTGAAGCTGACAAATCTTATGAGGATGCAGATATTGCAGTATTCGATGCCAATGCAGACGGCAAATTGGATATTTATGTTGCAAGCGGAGGTTATCACCAGCTAAACGCATCAGATCCATTGCTGAACGACCGATTATATTTCAATGATGGAAATAATAACTATACTAAAAGCAGTACGCTTCCGGAAATTAATGGTAGTAAGGCATGTGTACGGGTAAATGATATCAATTCGGATGGAGTTCCGGATATTTTTGTTGGCTCAAGAGTAACGCCTGGACGCTATCCTGAAATTCCAAAGAGTTATATTCTGCTCAATGATAGTAAAGGAAATTTCTCTGATCAAACAGCAAAGATCTGCCCTGAACTTTCAACAATTGGAATGGTAACAGATGCGGCCTGGGTTGATCTTGACAAAGATGGAATCAATGAATTGATTGTTGTTGGAGAATGGATGCCCATTACTGTTTTTAAGAATGAGAATGGTAAGCTGATAAATAAAAGCAGCCAGTTTTTTGATAAGTCATACTCGGGTTGGTGGAATACAATTTCCGTTGGCGACTTCAATTCAGATGGGACGCCTGATCTCGTTATCGGAAATATGGGATTGAATACCCAATTCAATGCCACGGAGAAAGAGCCACTGGAACTACACTATATGGATTTTGATAAGAATGGTTCAGTGGATCCGATATTTAGTTTTTACATCCAAAATAAGCGATACCCTTATGTGACTCGGGATGAATTGGTGAGTCAATTGCCATCTTTCAGGAAACGATTCGCAAATTTTAAGAGTTATGCGGATGTTACACTGGAGGATCTTTTCGAAAATAATGAGTACAAGAGTGCAAAACACCTCGCTACTAATCACATGAGTACAACCTGTTTCCTGAGCAGCCCGGGAGCCAAGTTTACACCATCGCAATTGCCACTGGAGGCTCAATATTCACCCGTATATGTTATTAATCAAATGGATTACAATGGGGATGGCAATACAGACCTGGTGCTTTGCGGAAATAATAGTTTTACAAAAATAAGGTTGGGTAAATTTGATGCGAACTATGGTGTCCTGCTCGAGGGCGATGGGAAGGGGAATTTCAAATACATAAAACAAAGCGAATCTGGTTTTAATCTTTGGGGAGATGTTCGAAGCGCTGTTCAGATCAATGATAGAATTTATTTTGGTATCACGAACAAGAGTTTGACGACTTATAAAATGCCAAAGCAAAAGAAATGAAGAGGAGTAAACTTTCATCCATATTGTTTATTTCATTCCTGGTTCTTTTCTGGTCCTGCAGACAGGAAAAGAAGGAACTTCCGAAAGATCATGAATTGGCAACGGCCTGGGCTGATATGACCAATCATATTGCAAAGACGACTCCTGCCAATACGCCCACGTTTGCATCCCGCTGTTTAGGTTATATTGGGTTAACCATGTATGAATCTGTTGTCAACGGCTCAGAAGTGTATCAATCAGTATCGGATCAATTGAATGGATTGGGTAGTTTACCGAAACCAGAGACGGGAATCAGGTACAACTGGCAATTAGCATTGAACGCGGGTCAGGCAGAAATAATTCGAAGTATTTACATACAGACATCCGATAAGAATAAAGCCAAAATAGATTCGCTCGAGAATCATTTTGAAGACTTGCTCAAAACGAAGGATGAAGATTCATCTATTTCGAATCGCTCCATTCTTTATGGAAAGAAAATAGCGCAACAGATCTTTGAATGGTCGAAGACTGATGGAGGCCATCGCGCTTATTTGAAAAATTTTGATAAGGCAAGAGTGTTTGTCGAAAAACCTGGATGCTGGAGGCCGCCCTTATATGCCCAATCAATCAGCCACTATCCACTGCATCCTGACTGGGGTAAGAACCGAACCTTCCTGGTTGCAGATTCAATGATAACTGATCCAAAATTCATTTCGTTTGATACAACAGCCGGTTCACCGTATTACAATCAATTCATGGAAGTGTACAGGAAAGAAAAAACGCTGACCCAGGAAGAAAAAGAAACCGCGCTCTGGTGGGGAGATGATCCTGATGAAACCTATACGCCGCCGGGACATTCTTATTATCTCGCGACAATTGCATTAAGGAAGAGGCAACCGGACCTGGTTAGATGTGCTGAAACCTATGCCCGCGTAGGCATGGCTGTGGCAGATGCATTTCGCAATTGCTGGAAATGGAAATACCAGTTTTTTTCAGAACGACCGAATACATTTATACCTGCTCATATCGATCACGAGTGGGCTTCGTTTTGGCCCGATCCGCCATTCCCGGCTTTTCCATCAGGGCATGCCATCCAGGCATCAGCGGCAGCGCATGTGTTGACAGATTTATTTGGAGAAAATTTCAACTTTGTTGATAGCGCGCATTACGGTCGAAAAAGAGATGAGTTGCGTAACACTGATTTTAAAGTGAGAAAATTCAATTCATTTCTTGAAGTAGCGGACGAAACTGCACGGTCACGATTTTATGGAGGTATTCATACTCCGCAGGACAATGCACAGGGATTGGAGAAAGGAAAGGAAATTGCAAATAATATCAATAAACTTCAGTGGAAGAAAAACAAATCACAGGCACTAAATCAATGATGCGTCCATTTCTTTTCTTCATATTATTTCTGAATCTTTTTCATAGTAATAGTTTCTCCCAAACGCGATTCAAAGACGTTACAGCCGAAGCAGGCATTAATCATGTATTTAAAGTTTACGAGGGATTCTTCGGTGGCGGCGCGTGCGTTATCGATTATAATAATGATGGATTTGAAGATGTTTACATTACCGGGGGAATGAATGATGACGTATTGTACAAGAATAATGGTAATGGAACATTCACCAATGTATTTGAGCAATCAGGTTTAACAATCACAAAGAAATATGTTACGCAGGGAGTAGCAGGAGCCGATGTAAACAGGGATGGATTTGTAGATCTTTTTGTTACCAGCATTGCCAATAGAGAAAAAAAAGAGGTTATCAGTCGCGGAATAAATCTATTATTTCTCAATAACGGGAACGGATCATTTCGAGACGCTACTTCCGAGTATGGACTTGGTAGCGTTCATTCTTTCAGTACCGGTCCAGGTTTCGGGGATTTTAATGCTGATGGCTGGCCTGATATCTACGTGGGTAATTACTTCAATGAATATGAAGGCAGGTTTAACGAGATCAGCGATGCTACGATAGTTGGTGCAAACCAGATTGCCGAAGGGTTTCTTCTACTCAATGAGAATGGCAAGAAATTCAGAGATGTGTATGCAGACTATGGATTGGATCAACGAGGTTTTGGATTTGGTGGAGTATTCACCGACTACGATAATGATGGTGACCAGGATCTCTTCGTAAACCATGACTTTGGGTATAAAAGAACTCCCGATCTCTTATTAAAAAATGAATATCCAAAGAAATCTTATGTAGACGTTGGTAAGGCGACAGGAATGGATCTCAAAATAAATTCCATGGGCACAGCGGTTGGAGATTATAATAATGATGGGCTAATGGATTATTATATGACCAATATCCGCTTCAATTTCTTTATGGTGAACCAGGGAAATGGAAAACCATTTGTGAATAAGACGAAGGACCTGGGCTTGAATATTTTCACTATTAGCTGGGGAGCAAATTTTGCGGACTTTGATCATGATGGTGATGTGGATCTTTTTGTAGCCAATGGCGATTTAAATCCGAATTGCGTTCCGATGGCTGATTTCTACTTTGAGAATCTTGGAAATAAGTTCGAGGATAGAGCGCTCTTATACGGAGTAGGGGATTATGGCATCGGGCGTGGCTCTGTTGTATTCGATTATGATAATGATGGCGACCTGGATATTCTTGTAGTGAACCAGGCAGCAGTCTTGAATTATCCTGTCCCTTCAATTACTCATCTGTTCAGAAACGATTCCGCGAAAGGCAATTGGATAAAAATAAATTTGAAAGGGTTGCAGGCAGAAAGCCATGGCATCGGTTCAAAAATTGAAATCGAGATTGGCGGAAAGAAAATGATCAGGGAGATTGATGGGGGAGGATCGAGTCATATATCTCAGAATTCTACGCTGACTCATTTTGGACTTGGTAATGCGACAAAAATTGATCGGATCACGGTTTATTGGACGGGTGGAAATAAACAGACATTAACTGATGTTAATGCCAATCAGCTTTTGGTGATTGAAGAAATTCGGAAGAAGGAATCAAGTCAGTTTGTTTTGTATGGTTTGATTGGATTGGTTTTGATTGTGCTAGTATTTATTTTTTTAAGAAAGAAAGCTGATAATAAGAAATGAAAGACGAGGCTTTAATAAATCAATTGATCGAAAGGGGAAAATCGGCAAAAGAGAAAGTCAAAACTGAATTCTCCTCAATAAACAAATCCCAACTCAACTGGAAATCTCACCCCGATAAATGGAGCATCGGTCAATGCTTTGAGCATCTTATCAATTCAGACAGTTCCTACTTCCCCGTTTTGAAAGAGATCAATGAAGGCAGGTATAAAATGAGTTTCTGGTCGAAATACAGTCCGCTTACAGGAATGTTTGGAAGGATGTTCAAAAAACAAATGGGCGAACAAGTAAATATGAAATTGAAAGCTCCAAAGAAATTCTTTCCAACAAGAAGTCTTGTGAGTATGGATGTCATTGAGCGGTATCAAAAGAATCTCGATACTTTTCTGGAGTACATTTCAAATTGTAGGGATACTGATCTTGATGGAACTATAATTACTTCTCCAGTTACATCGTTTGTTACCTATAGTTTGCGGGATACCCTAAGTTTTCTGATTTCGCACGAGCATCGGCATATTAACCAGGCGATACGAGTAAAAGCAGAAGAAAGGTTTCCGGGGAACTAAATGTACTAGAATTGTTCCTCACCGTTAGATTCTTACTTCACATTTGATTATGGACGGTTAGATAAATACTTCAAAGTATTTGACTTAATTTATCTATCTTTTCCAAAATTCCAGCGATGAAAAAGAACCTGTGGATTCTCATATTAGCTATTATCGCTGTTGCTTCAATTATCATCGTTTATTTATTGCGCAACCCCGATAAGACCAGGACTGTCTATTGCGGTCCAGACAAAACAGATCCAGCTATAGTTTTTATAAATCCTGACGAAGCATTTCCAAGCTTTGCAACGGGTTATACTGTGCAATTGCAGGCAGGGGTTGATCTGATGGATACCTTAAGCAAGGCTGCCAGTGATATCAACGCTGGTTCTGACATTCAAACCCAAATTGTAGAGCTTAGGGAAAAATTGAACCAGGATAATATTCGCATGGAGAATTTGCTTAAGGCAAGTTTCTACGCGTACAATAGCAGGCCCTGCAGTCCTGAAATCGCAAAGCGATACCAGGATATGCTTGACACACTAGGGAAGAAGATCAATGAAATAGAAAACCTGAAAACTTCAGTCGTTGCAACTGAAACACCGGGACCCGAGCCCAAGGATTCCGTGCCCTCCGCTCCTGAGATTTCAAAGGATACCGCTAAGATCAGGAAGGCGATATTTCAATATAACAGGAAATTCACTGCTTTAAAGTTGAGTGAAGTGAGGCTTAAACAGCCCTGAGTCTTTCAAAAATTATTCATTGTTACGTTTCCTGGTTAAATGAATTCCTACCAGTAGTATCCATACAACAATACAGCTCACAAAAATCCGGAAACCCAAAAGGCTACTCATTGCTACTCCCGGAATAAGCATTCCCAGTATCGCAAACGTTACTACAATTCCCGACCATCCAATCCAGGCAGGTAATTTCCGGGTATGGATAATGCAGATCGACCAGCTTAATATTGAAAGTAAAAATGCTCCCGAGTACACGTAATCAAATGCATGATTGATTGAAAAACTTAATCTTAAAATGGGACGGATCGATTCAATTGTTTCGGCACTGGCATCTTTATAGCCATTAAGAAAGACCGGCATAACCAATCCGTTTGTTGCCGCTGCGATCATTGCTCCAACCAATCCGAGGCAAATGCTTGCAAAAGCAAGCATCGACCAGAAATGATCGGTTCCGATTCTTCGGGTCAATCCCCAAAAGCCCATCAATCCAAAGGGGAGGGAAGTGATCGCTATCGCATGTGTTGTGATAATAAGTGGAGTTGTGCGGATGAGGTATTCTACACTACCTCCGGCAGGATGCATTATAATTGTCAGAACTAATAATAATGTAAAAATGATAAGGGCAATGCCTGCTTTTTTTTCGAATAGGTTGTTCATGAAACAAACCTAAAGCTGCATAACCGAATGAGCCTTGATTGAAATCAAGAACTTATTTTTTTCCTTATGCGGCTAAGCGTTTCCGGAGTCATCCCTAAATATGAAGCAATTATCTTGAGTGGAAATTTCTGAAGCAATTGTGGTTTAGTTGAAAGCAGTAATTCATATTTTTCTTCTGGCGTAAGACGGTTATGCTGGAAATCCTGATTCTGAATCGCCTGTTCAAATATTTTTCCCATTCTGAAAAACGAATCCGATATTTTTACCAGTTCATGAAATTCATGGCCGCTCAAAGAGAAAATCTCAGCCCTTTCATGGGCTTGAATAAATGCCGTTGATGGTGTTTGCGAAACAAAACTCTTGTATTCAAACATCCAGTCATTTTCCACATAGAGATTCAATATTGCTTCAACTCCAGTTTCCAAAATCGTATAATGTCGAAAACTTCCACGATTGACAAAATAGAATTCTCTGCAAACCTGTCCTTCTTTCACCAGGAACTGATCCTTCTCTACCACAAAATGTTTGAGGTAACGCAATACGATTTTCATCTGATCTGCAGAAAAAGGGCCAAAGCGTTGAATGGAGGCGGTGACCTGATCGTACATAGGGTGCTAAATATAAAAAAATTCACTGGTTTCCGGTCAAGGTGGATAAGTTTGAACCGTCTTGTAAACCTCGCCGTGGTCATTGATAGAAAACTACAAAAAGATTTCAACCTTTTTGGGGTCACTCCGAAATAAAATCAAATTGAAAATTTGCAAAATGTGATTCAATGCAGATTGTCGAGGTCATTAATTAGATAGCTACAAAAAGGTTTGAACCTTTCGGGGTAACTACGAAACAAAATCAAATTGTAAATTTGCAAAATGTGCAATCTGTTTAGCGATCTCGGGTTCTGTATTGACCCCGAAGGGGTCCAATCTTGGTAGAAAAAATGTCTCAAATTTATTGAGGACCCCGAAGGGGTCCAACATCCTCAGCGAATCAGGTTTTTAATGATTCAATGGGGATTTATCTGCAAAAAAATCATGCGATGTTGAAGGATGCAGGTGTTGAATTTGATGTGCGATATACCTTCAAACCAACAATGGACTGATGTGCTGCGAGGTTGGACCCCTTCGGGGTCCTCAAAAAAATTATTACGATTTGCTAGCAAGATTGGACCCCTTCGGGGTCACTCCAAGGCAGAATCAAATTGAATGTTTGCAAAATGTGATTCAATGCAGAATGTCGTGGTCATTGATTAGATAGCTACAAAAAGATTTGACCCCCACAGGGCAGGCCTTCGCGTTCACTACGAAATAAAATAAAATTGAATATTTGCAAAATGTGATTCAACCCCAATTGTCAACCTTATCAACTGTCAACCTATCTCCTCAGAAATCCTTGCAAGTTTAACCATTCTGCAAATCTTTCAATCCAGGTATCACTCGGTAAATTTTGTTTTCTCATTCCAAACCCATGCCCACCCTTTGAATACATGTGCAGTTCAGCAGTCTTACCGGCTGCAATCCAATCGTTGTAAAGCGCAATGCTGTGGGGTGCGAGGTTCAATTGATCATCTGTTGCGGCACAAACAAAAATGGGAGGCGCGTCCTTTGGAACGCCCATATTTCTTTTCGGATCACGAAATAAATAGATTGGAGCAAGAAAATCTGGTCTGTTCTCCGCGGTATAGCTTGTGCCAACTCCCATTGTTACCGTTCCGCCCGCGGAAAATCCCATAATCCCAATTCGTTTAGGATTAATATTTAATTCAGCGGCGTGCGAACGTACCCACTCCATAGCTTTTTTTCCATCTTCAATTGCCATGGTAATTACCGGATCAGTTGCCTTCTCAAAGTCTTCGCGGTTTTGCATTTTAGCCATTAGTTCCGCAACGGGATCAGCTGAAATACTGTGTACAAGCCGGTATTTCAAAACAATGGCAGTAATGCCTTTTGTATTCAACCATTTTGCAACCTGGGTCCCTTCGCTCGAAATAGATAGTATCTGAAACCCACCGCCGGGACAAATTACAACTGCTGTACCATTCGCCGTTTGTGGATCGGCGGGAAAAACAGTGATCGTTGGATCTGTTACATTATAAACAAGCGGAGTATTAAATGCATTATTCATCGATTCGGTTTCTGTCCAGGTCCATGTTTCAGAACCAGGAGCTTTACCGGTATAAAGTCGAATTACTTTTTGAGAATAACTGCATAAAGTAATTAAGAATACAAGTGTTAATAGAAAGGATCTAATACGCATGTTTTCCTGTTTAAGTTTTCAACTTTGCTTAAATTCACCATTTGGGGTGATTATCAAATTTAATCAAAATAGAATGGTAAATAGTTTTAGATTGATTGGATGCTGCATGTTGATATTACTTGTTGTTTCTTTCAACAAAAGCGAATACAGCTTCGATATAATTAAGATTGAAGGAGGCCGGATTTCTGGTGCGACGAATACAGACAAAGACATTTACATCTTCAAGGGTATACCTTTCGCCGCTCCTCCTGTTGGAGACCTGAGATGGAAAGCGCCTCAGCCTGTGAAGCCCTGGCAAGGTGTAAAAGAATGCAAGGCATTTGGTCCGAGTCCGATGCAGGCATCGCCGGTTCCCTTCAGCATGTGGTCTGCAGAATTCCTAATCCCAAAGGAATCCATAAGCGAAGATTGTCTATACCTGAATGTATGGACCGGTGCAAAATCTGCAAAAGAAAAAAGACCCGTGTTGGTTTGGATTTATGGCGGCGGTTTTGTTAGCGGTGGAAGCGCAGTTCCAATCTATGACGGCGAAGCAATGGCAAAAAAGGGAATTGTGTTTGTAAGTATTAATTATCGCGTAGGTCCTTTCGGTTTCTTTGCGCATCCTGAATTGACAAAGGAATCAGGAAAAAATGCTTCGGGTAATTACGCGTTGATGGACCAGATCGCAGCATTGGAATGGGTCAGGAAAAATATTGCAGCGTTTGGAGGGAATCCAAATAACGTAACGATTGCTGGTCAATCTGCAGGATCGTTTAGCGTGAATTTTCTGGTTGCTTCTCCTTTAGCAAAGAATTTATTTCAAAAAGCGATTGCAGAAAGTGGAGCGGGTTTTACCAATAATTATCTTTCTTTAAAAAAAGCAGAACAGGAAGGACAAAACCTTGCCAAATCATTTAACGCATCATCCATTGCTGAATTGCGGAAAATTTCGGCAGATGAATTAATGAGAAAAGGCCAGGGATTTCGGGAGGCCATTATCGACGGTTATGTATTGCCTGCAACTGTTTCAGAAATTTTCGTAGCGAAAAAAGAAAACAAATGTGCCTTACTTACGGGATGGAATGAAGATGAGGGCTTTCAATTCTCTCCTCCAAAGAATGCTGAGGGATATAAGAAGGAAGTAAATGAACTGTATGGTTCCGATGCAAAAACCTTGCTCGGGTTTTTCCCTGGTAATACTGATGCAGAAGCTGCGAGTTCTCAATTAAAACTTTCACGTGACCAGATTTTCGGAACGCAGAATTATATCTGGGCAAATATTCAAAGTGAACATGGATCAAAAGTATATGTCTATCGTTTCACCAGGAAAGTTCCAGGTACCGGCGAGTATGCGAAGTATGGGGCGTTTCATACCGGTGAAGTTCCATATGCGTATAATAACCTGAAGTTTGTTGACCGGCCCTGGGAACCCGTGGATCATGAACTGGCAAAGATCATGTCATCTTATTGGTCGAATTTTTCAAAATCGGGTAATCCCAATGGGCCCGGATTACCAGAATGGCCTGAGTACAATACAAAGGAAAAGAAAATAGCACTGTTGGGAGACAAGACAGAGTGTGTAACAATGCCCGATGCTGCTGCATTGGATTTTCTGATAAGAAAAATGAATTCCCGATAAATTATTCCTATAATGAGTCCATCATATTACAGGTTTAAACTCTTCATCTTTTTCCTGTCTGCTTCTTTTCTGATTATTTCCTGTGCACCCGATCAACCAGGCTATTATGTTAGCAAAGACGGAGACGATAATAACCCTGGTACCCTTGCAAAACCCTTTAAAACGATTGAGAAACTTAATTCCATTCAATTAAAGCCGGGCGATAAGATCTTTCTGAGAGGTGGAGATGAATATACAGGCACCTTAAGATTGGTGATTAATGGCAAGCAGGACAGTTCGATTATTATTTCGAGTTATGGCGACAGCAATGCTATCATTAATGGTGGCAATAAACAGGCAGTAATCATTAATGGGGATCATTTTGAGTTGAGGAATATTCATGTGAAAGGATCGGGAAGGAAGGAGGGTAATACTACGAATGGAATACAGATCACAGGTTCTTCAAATGGTTTAATTGAAAATATCAGGACAGAAGGTTTTCAAAAATCGGGTTTGGAAGTCTTTGGTTCAAAAAATATTCTGGTAAAAAACATTAATGCGTACAATAATGGTTTTGCTGGAATACTCATAACTGGTTCTGGCGAAAAGCGCTCAAAAAAAATTGAACTTAAGGATTGCAAAGCTGATAACAATCCCGGCGATCCTACGGGATTGGATAACCACAGCGGAAATGGCATTCTTATCGGTTATTCTGATACTGTGCTCATCGATCATTGTACGGCAACCAATAATGGCTGGGATATGCCGCGAATAGGAAATGGTCCGGTCGGTATCTGGGCATATGAAAGCAGTTTTGTTACGATTCAATATTGCATTAGTTACAAGAACAAGACCTCAAAAGGAGGAAAGGATGGAGGAGGATTTGATTTTGATGGTGGAGTTACCAACTCAGTAATGCAGTATTGTCTCTCTTATGAAAATGAAGGCGCGGGCTATGGATTGTTTCAATATTGGGGCGCAACTTTATGGCATACTAATATTGTCAGGTATTGCATTAGCATTAATGACGCTACAATGACTGCGGGATCAGGCGGAATCTTTGTTTGGAATGGATCACCGGATAGTGTACAGCTTGCTGATTGTATCATTCACAACAATCTTGTTTATACTACCCATGCCCCGGCGGTTCAATTTGAGCCAATGAGTTTGAACAAGAATTTTACTTTCTACAACAATATCTTTATTGGTAGCGGTGAAATTGTGCATGGCCCAAATTCTGGTGAAAAATTTTTCGGAAATGTTTGGTGGAATACAGGTAGTCCAATTTCCTTCAAAGGATACAAGAGTCTGAATGAATGGGCGACAAAAACTAACCAGGAAAGATTGAATGGTGAAATCGTTGGAAAGCAAATTGATCCTTTGATCAAAGGTCCATTCATTACAAATCTCACTGAACCCTATCAATTGAAAGCGCTGGTTGGTCTTACATTAACAGCAGAATCTCCGGTTAGGGATAAGGGTTTGGATCTGCCGACCTTATTTAAAATAAAATATCCGCTCGCATGATTTTTTCGGAAACCCAATTCCAAAAGGAAAAGGAATAGATCCTGGAATTCACGAATGGTGAATGGTGGTGAATGGTGAATGGTGAATGGTGAATGGGCAATGGGCAATGGGCAATGGTCAATGGGCAATAGCTAATACTTTTTAACGATTCACCATTCACCATTCACCCACCCAAAGTCCCGAAGGCACTTTCCCCTCTTTGCGTAGCAGAGAGGGGTAGGGGTGAGTCCTAGATTTTCGTATTTATCTTAAGCTGAACAAATTTTTCTTCCGGAGAAATTCCATAGGTAACGATAAAACCTATCTTATTAAATGGAGCTAATATTATGCCTGCTCCATACGAAGTATGAATTGTATTTGAGTTATCGTTTGATGTCCACACACGACCATTATCAAAGAAAACGAACATGCCAGCTTTCGCGTTCAGGATATAGGATTTGAGATTGGTGATAAATCGGAGTTCGTTATTGTTATAATATGCCGTCTTGCCCCAGAATCTTTCCCAACGATATCCTCTTAAGGATTCTGGCCCGCCAATAACGGCATGCTGAAATACCTGTACATTTTTCTCCAGGTTTGAATTTCCTACTATTGTCGCTCCACCTGCTTTTATCGATAGTGAAAATTTCTTGCCTAATGGAAGGAATCCATTGATCATTACCGAATAATTTTGAAAGAAATCCTGATCTGTGAAATTATTAGAATAAATACCACTCGCAAATGCGAGTATTCCACGAGTTGGTACAATCGAATCATTAATGTCAACATAGCTGTAGCCTCAATTTCAGACTTCCATATTCATAAGGCTTAAACAACTCAGGGTCTGAGGCGGAAGAAAATTTGGAAGCATGGATTGCGGTATCGGTTTTGATTTTTGCATTGTGATAGAAGGCTCCAAGTTTAATGGTGTTCTTACCAAATTCCCGGCGAAGTCCGCCACCGGCAGTCCATTCACGGCTATGCATGCGGTAGTAGTGAATTCCATTGATTGACTCAGTTTCATTTCCAAACCCATAAAAATTTACCCACCTGATGGCATCGTAGTTGGCGTCAATAAAAAGATCCATGTTCTTTATCAACTTCGGGAATAGAGCCGAGTAATACGCACTGAAAGCACTCTGTGAAATAGAATATCTTACGCCAACAGTATGACTATTGGCAAACGGCTCTTTTCTCCATTTGTAATTTTTAATCCCATAAGCTATTCCTACATAAAACCGGTCTGCATAATCATAAAAGATCTCGGGCATAATGCCTTTTCTGTCGTAAGTATAACCTCGATATTCAAATTTGTGTACATCTGTATCTGACGAGAGTTTGAGTTTTGCAGAACTGGTTTGGATAGAATTCTCCTTATTGTCGTATATAAAAACCTTACCTGCAGTTTGATTAATAGAGTCTTTGTCGGGACCCCCAATTACGCGTGTGATTATTCTATCAGATCCTTCAATTGTGAATATGTCTTCATTCTTAATTCCATATATTCTTATTTCTTTTGTCTCAGACGGAATAAAATTCCTTTGGTAGTAGGGTTTATTTTCTGTTTCGCCAGATTTCTTTATCCTGTAAATCGATACGGCAAGTTTTCCTCCGTCTAAACGCTTTACTTCAAAGTATTCCCGAGCCTCAGTACCGGTTATTTCGACTTCCTCTGCAAGAAAAGGATAATAATCACGGACTATATCGGGGAGTTGTTCGCGTCTTGACTTAAGTTTTTCTATCAACTCCTGTCCGGATACCAAATAGATTTCTGGTGGGAGTCCTTTTACCGATTCAATAATTACTTCATCTGTGATAGATTCCTGCAAGGACTTTGCCGCATTCATCCAATCTTCCAATTCAAGTTCATTCGTAAAAAATCTGTCGATGTAGCGTTGTTCCCAATTGAAGGCCTTCATGTCACCAACCTTGTGATCAAAATGTTGCATATAACTCAAGCCGGCTCCTTTGACTACTTGTTTGGACAGGAAACCCTGAATCGTATAAAAAACCTGGTCCCTGTCTCGGGGAATCGGCACATAGATCTTTGTTTCATCAGATTCCTTTTTGCCCCACTTCCAATTGTCTTCATGCCTGTCCCAGTCGCCGATCATCATGTCAAATAATCGTGCTTTGATATATGTGTGTTGATCGGGTCGATGATCATTTTCTTCCAGTAGTTTTTCAATCAAATCCTCTGTGTTGCTATATTCTTTGAAGTTGCCGAGATTATCCGCTTCACTCCAATCCCCATCTGGTCTTTGTTCGATCATGTACAGATCGTTACCGTAACGTTCATTCAGGGTGTCGAGTGTTTTTTGACGGGGAACATATATAAGTTTGGGTTCGGCATGATAGATGCCGGCTTTTTCCAGCATATATGGTATGGTGAATGCTCCATATGGATGCGAACTCGAAATAGCGTCTTCAATAATATCTTCAACAAAAGTATTTTCAGATCCGGGCGGCACTACGTCTTTCCTGGATTTGCGTATCGATCTCAATGCATATTGTTTGTCTTTAGTGGACTTAAGTCGTAAGGATCTTGTTTCATTACCTCCACCAACTTCATCAACCTTTAAACCTCCATAAATAGTATCTAGCATTACAATAGGAACCAACACCGGTGTTGCCCATTCAGTCCTTCGATTTTGTCCCCACAACGATTTATGGAGTTTCGATCTATTTTGAAGCGTTGGATATGCAGCGATTCTTTTATAGCGTGTGGTATCTATTCCTGTTGTTTGTGCAACAGCTGCAATAGAGAAGAATAGAATCGAGAAAAATACATACGACCTCCTCAAGTAAATCATTTTCGCCATCTGAATTCGTTAGTGATATCTTTTACTGGTCATTCCAGGTAAATCCGTTCGGACGGGCCTTTCAAAGCCGGACATTTAGGGATCTTTCAGAAGTATCAGGACCTGTAGAAATGACTGTAGAACAATGGCATGACGGCAAAAACCCGGCCACGGCCCCCAAGATTTTCGAAGGGATTTGGAATCAAATCGTTATCTTGCAGCCCATTCTACCACATCGATCAGCACCCACCCCATTAGACCCGATTATTGGTAGACATGGAAGGGTCTTAATAGTTGAGTTATCACGGTAATTTATTCTATAACTAAACGAGGAAATAATATGTCAGAAACATGGAACAAAAAAGAACGCGAAAAGAAAAAAAGACAGGAAAGAAAGGATAAAGAAGCAAAGAGGCAGGAACGAAAAGAAAACGGAAAGCCAGGCAAAAGTTTTGATGATATGATTGCTTATATGGACGAGTATGGTAACCTTACTTCCACTCCACCAGATCCGAAAAGAAAAATTAAAGTCAGGCTCGAGGACATTGAAATCGGCGTCCCCAAGCAGGTGCCTGTAGATCCAGCGGATTTGATCCGGACAGGGATTGTCACTTTTTTCAATGAATCAAAAGGCTATGGATTTATCAAAGACATGAAAAGCCAGGAAAGCATTTTTGTGCATGTAAATTCATTGAAGGAAGAAATCAAAGAAAGGGACAAAGTGGACTTTGAAATTCAAATGGGGCCAAAGGGTGCAAATGCTGTAAATGTTAAGCTGGTAAACAATTAGATAAGTCCGTCCTCCACACATTATCGATACCATTTCTATTTCAGGTATCAATTCCCAAAATTTTATTATAAGGATCCCTGCAGTTGGCAAATCCTTATTTGAGTTTTTCTTTGTAGAGATCCTAAGGAGCAGGTCTCATCAAGAAGCTGAGCAGTTGTGTCCACGCATTTGTGGATGGAACGGTAAAATAAAGTATTTGAGCCACCAGGGAAATGCAGAGGCAGATCAATAAAGTTTTAGTGGGACGCTTATTCTTGTAATCTTTCCATAAAAGAAGCAGGAGTATAAGATCGGCAATGAAAAAAGCTGCTGATTCAAGAGGAATGCCAAAGGGTAATTCATTCAAATTAAAAACAAAGTAAAGGATTCGGTCAACAGTCGGACCTAATAAGGCTAACGCAGTGGCTAGCATGAACCTTGAATGAATAAACGATTTTTTTCGATTTATTACCGCAAGCAGATAAAAGAGGAGAAATATCAGAAAATAATAAATTGGTAAAGCCATTGTGGCAGCTGATCGCTGCAATACTTCTGCATTACTAAGCTTCAAAGTTCCTTTTGCAATTTGATTATTGAAATCGCCGAGTGTGCGATAATAGGCAAGTCGGATCATTAAAAATCCTGAGGCCAATACAAGGGGAACGAGTACGTAACTTATTTTTCCCAGCAACCGATGCCAATAGATCTTTTTATATTTTATAAGAAATGGCTGCGTAATCAACATCATCACCCAAAGCGCCATTAATATGAAATGAATATGAATGATCGATGGCTGTGGTCTAAGTATAATCGAAAGGTAAGAAGTGTAAAATCCCGCAAATACTAAGACTATTAATGATAAAAACCAATAACCAAGATTATAGTAAAAATTGCTACTCTTTTGCAAGCACTGCCATTTTGGTTCTTGGAAGATAGTTAAAATCGGTGTTGGGATTTAGGAATTTGGAATTAGTAATTAGGAATTAGGATGTCTACTACCTGAAGGTAACCTGTAAATTGAACCCCAATTCCTAATTACATACTCTCCCGAAGGTTCGGGACTTCAAATTAGTTCGGAAGAACGTGCATTATGAATTGTATTCCCTGTTCATTCGCCGTAAGCGAAGCATGTGTATCTACATTTCCATCCGGCGGACCGCTGCGAGCCAACCTGGCTTTTATGGTATAAAGCCCTGCTGGTAAATTCAACGCAATTCCTGAAACGGTTTGAGTTATCGTAGTTGCACGGTGGATATAGTATTGTGAGGATGCAAAGGATACTCTCGTTGACGAGGAATTGAGAATTTCTACTACAACAAAACCCTTTGAATCAATTTGAGTTGGCCCGGAAGCGTAACAGGGGAGCGTGAGCGTGTAGACAATTGTTGATTGTTCATTCAATGTGAATGTTGAATTATTCACACCTTCAATGTTTGCAGTTGTCTGGACTCCACTGATAGATGAATATTGGGTTGGGATAATTGTAAACCCATATGGTTTGGGCGGATGACCCCAATTTGCCGTACCACTCGCTCCCGATGTCATGAGTACCTGCCCTGGCGCTCCTTCGCTTCCATTTACTTTCAATGCCCCTGTTTGCGTATTCATCGCGAATTTCCAACCAGCGCCCTGGTTACCGTAGAAGCCGACATAATTGTTGTTTTCCAATCCCACAAATGCCCGGTCGACTCCGGCATCATTCAACCAAATACCAGGGTCGTCTGGATTTGTACCGCTTAATCGCATCCTTCCATTTATATCAAGGGGATGTTGCGGATTATTGATTCCGATCCCCACGCGACTATTGATTGCATCGTAGGTCAGACCCCATCCTAATGGACCTCCATAAAAGCCCATGTTCTGGTTGTTTTGCACACCAATAAATCCTAACGTGCCACTGTTGTCGGATTTGTTTAACCAAATACCTGCGCCATAATCAGGGTGCAATGGAATGGTTCCATTTCTCAATAATATCCTGCCATTTACGACCATACCCACATCCCCTCTATTTATTATGCGCAGCCTTTCGTTAAATGAATTGCTGCTACCATATCCAAAGGCAATATTATCAAAATCGGTTTTAGAAAAGATTTGTAGTAGGCCGCTTTGAATACCTAGCCCATAATGTGTAGTTGTCCCATCAGTCCATAAAGAAATTTTATCGCCAAGGGTTGCGTTGAATGTAAGCGGAAATAAGGGATTGGGGTTATTGATACCTACGTTTTGTGCATTTAATGCGATGGATGAAACAAGTAAGCATGTAAGGAAGAATTTTGCTTTCATATTAGTTTGATTGAATGTTCATCCAGGAAAAAATTTATTGTGGGATTACCACTATAAGTAGTTTAGCATCTGTAAAGCGTATGGCCGGACCTCCACGGTTTGCCCCAAACGTAAAAAAAGTATAAGTGCCAGGAGGAACGGTTAATACTGCAATGCCGGTTGTAACAGTAGCGAGTTCTGCATTACCTGCATCTCCATTACCATTGATAAGACTATAAGCATTTCCATCTCTTGAAATATATGTTTGGAAAAAAGCAAAAGAACCGCCGCACCCGAAACATCCAATGGATTCAATTTTGGCATCGAAGGAGAGTATCATTTTCGAGGTGGATGGAACTACAACGGAATAGTTTGCATAATGCATCCCAGGAATTCCTTCTGAACCCGTAATGTCGATCGGCGCGGTTTGTGTTATTTGATGAATATTATTAAAGAGCCAACTGGATACAGAACTCCAGTTCGGTGCTGCGCCACTTCCACCGGATTGCAAAACCTGGCCTGCTTGCCCTTCGCTGCCATTAACTTTTAATGCGCCCGTTTGGGTATTCATCGTAAATCTCCATCCAGCCTGAGCGCCGTAAAAACCTACATAATTATTATTCTCCAACCCAATAAAAGCCCGGTCTAACCCCGCATCATTAAACCAAATACCTGGATCAAATGGATTTGTACCACTCAATCTCATTCTGCCGTTAATATCCAGTGGGTAGAATGGGTACATACCGATCCCTACATTTCCAGATCCGGTAATGCGCATTCTTTCTGTCATTACTCCACCCTGATCATAACCAAAAGCAATGTCCGCATTTGGATTATCTGAATAGATCTGAAATAAATTGCCCTGAACGGCCATTCCCACATCTCCGGTTGCGCCTGGATAGAGCGTGATCTTTTTTCCCAATGCTGCAGCAAATCCCAAAGGAACATTTGGATTCAAAACCCCGATCCCAACATTGCCATTACCTGTAATTACCATTCGATTAATATTTCCATTTACACGGAATTGGAGTCCGTTCGTGGTGCCACCACCGTTATACACAATTGCACCGCTCACAGGATTGCTGGGCTTTCCAAACAAAATTCCACTCTCGCTAATTTCCGGGCTTAGTATATTAATATAAGTATGGCTATTATTTTCTATCACTAATGGAGTAAAAATGGAGAGTGGTGTAGCTCCTGAACTATTCATAGTTATATGAACCTTGTTCGAAGGGTTGCTTATGCCAATACCGACATTACCGTTTTTCAATACCGTCAACGCATCTGATCTGGCCCCATTACTGGTGCCATTGCCAATTGTAAATAAGCGGTCAGTAGATACCCAACCGGTGACGCCTGCTGGTACATAGTCAGTATTAAATCTTCCCAGTACAGTTTCATAGCTGGATTTCGCAGCCGTTGACCCTCCTGCCGACAGTGAAGCAAAACCCGAAGAATTGGATTGATATCCCAGGGCAAGGGATAATTCACCGGATGCGATAGTTGCATACCCTATGGATGTTGAATAGTTGTGTGAGGCAATCGAGTAAGAACCCATGGCAGTGCTTGCAGCACCGGAAGCGATGGTATTCACGCCAGAAGCAAAAGAATAACTTCCAGTATTTCCTTGGTCCCATTGAGTACCTTCAACAAAACCAACCCTGAAAGCCGCCGCTCCCGGGTACCACATCATCCTTCTGCCTGCTCCTTGTATGGGAGGTAGTCCAGGATTACCAGGTAAATCAGTGGAAGCGGAAAATAACACACTACTGTCCGCAACATGCAATCGCGCTAGCGGTGAAGTGGTGCCAATCCCAACTTTGCCAGTCTGGGCCTTGGTGGTTTGGGAAATAAATGAACACAGCATGATCAGTATTGGTAGAGCTTTTTTCATGTAAGAACTTTTTAAATTATTTCAGGCGGAAATTCGTGTAGCCTTACATGGAATATCAGATGTTGAAAGCTTAATCAAAACTATTTAACTGATTAACTACCGGCAATCACCCGAACCAGTGAAACTGATAGAATCAGTAAGAATCACCGGAAACTGGTATTTTGAAGAGATTCTTTGATTTTGTGAGTGGGAATAGCAACCTTTATAAATATTCTCTGCCTATGCACCCCAAATGAGATTCATTCCACGATATGGTATAATTCTTTCTCTTACCCTTTCTTTTTTTCTTAGGTCAACTGCCCAGACTCATCGCATAGATAGCCTGCTCACCGATTTAAAGAACATAACCAATGACTCATTCACCGCTTTCACCTTAGCTTCCCTGGCGAATGAATATTATGCTTATGATACGGTTAAATCGATTCAATACCTTCAACGCGCTCTTGTGGTTTCAAAAAAATTGAATTGGCATAATGCGCTGGGAAATTATTACCAGATCAAAGGAATGATCAGGCAACAATCTTCAAATGACATCCTCGCACACGTATACCTGGATAGTGCGATTTTCCATTTTAAAGAGGAATTAAAAATTCTTCGCGATAAAGAACAAATAGGAAGAATAAATCTTTTCATTGCAACCTGTCTTGGACAAAAAGCAGATATTTTGATTAGCAGAGGTAAAGGAGAAGAAGCAATCCCTGTTTTTCTGGATGCCCTGGAAAAATGGAAATCATCTGATCAGCCTAAGAAAATGGAAGCGGTCGGAACTTATTATTCAAAAATCGCTACTACTTACTATGGTCTGAAGCAATTTGATAAAGCGCTTGAATACGATAAACTTTCACTTTCGCAGCGTCTTATGAGCGACAATGAAGAAGCCATTGCCTGGGCTTATGTTTATGTATGCGATGATTTTATCGCATTGACGCAAATGGATTCATGTTTGCGATACCTGAACCTTGCAAAACCAATTGTTTCCAAAATAAATAATCATCGGCTAAATGTGCAGTACTACAATAAGATGGGCCAGATCAGCGTACACGGGAAGGACTACCGAACAGCTATCACTCACTATGAAAAATGTGTTGCGGAAGCCACGTTTACAAATACGAAAATCCAGATTTTAAGTAATCAAAGAATGATTGCAGTATGTTATGTGCGGCTGGGCGAATATAACAATGCCCGAAAGTATTTATTAATGGCACTTCCGCAGGCGATAGAAGGGAATTATACGAAATCTAAAATGGAGATCTTGCAAGACCTCGTGACCACAGAGGAAAAATCAGGTAATATCAAGGAAGCATATGATTACCAGAAACAGGTCAATGTATTACGTGATAGCCTGAACCTGGA
Source organism: uncultured Chitinophagaceae bacterium (assembly GCA_963728145.1). Taxonomy (GTDB): domain Bacteria; phylum Bacteroidota; class Bacteroidia; order Chitinophagales; family Chitinophagaceae; genus CAVSJA01. The sequence continues at coordinate 719,313 of CAVSJA010000006.1, forward strand.
GAATTCTAAAAAGTCGATCGCCGAAATTGAGAATAAGTACCAGGCATCGGAAAAGGCAAGGGAGATCGATCAACTGAATGCTGATAAGAAGATCCAAACCTTATCAATACGACAAAAATCTACGCTTAATAATTTTTTGATTGGCTCTTTCGCTATATCTATTATCGTAGGATTCCTGATCTATCGAAACCTAAGACATCGACAAAAATTATCCAGACAAGAGCAGGCAATTCAACTGCAGCAAATCCGTGTATTGGAAAAAGACAAACAATTGGTTGCGGTTGATTCAATGCTTAAGGGACAGGAGGAAGAAAGGAGCCGCCTGGCGAAGGATCTTCACGATGGCCTTGGCGGATTATTATCCGGAGTAAAATTTTCCCTAACCAATATGAAACACAATTTGATCGTAACACCCGATAATATGGCCGTTTTTGAACGGTCATTGGATATGATCGATACTTCGATCAAAGAATTGCGAAGAGTTGCCCATAATATGATGCCGGAGATCTTATTAAAATTTGGATTGGATGAAGCAATAAAAGAGTATTGTAATACGGTGAATGCAACAGGGCTAGTAAAATTAAATTATCAGAGTCATGGATTGGAGAATAGGATTGAAAAGTCCGAAGAAATAATTGTTTACCGGATAATCCAGGAATTGTTGAATAATATCCTGAAACATTCCGGCGCAACGGAAGGGTTTGTACAAGTGATCAGGCAGGAAGGAAGGCTGAATGTTGTAGTGGAAGATAATGGTAGGGGCTTCGATGCGGATCTGCCAGCAAATAGTAAAGGGGCAGGACTTTCAAATATCCGTTCACGAGTGGATTACCTAAAGGGTCAGCTGGATATTCACTCTGAGCCAGGAAAGGGAACTTTAGTGAATATCGAATTCAAAATTTAATTATGATACGCGTTTTCATTGTGGATGATCATCCCGTTGTGATCGAAGGCATTCAATCATTATTACAAAACGAAAAAGGCATTGAATGGGCCGGGCATGCAATGAATGCCCAATCCTGTCTGGGTTTTTTTGTAAATAATACCGCAGATGTTGTTTTGATGGATATCAGCATGCCGGGAATGGATGGAGTGGAATTATGTGCCGTGATGAAGGATCGATATCCCGGTATAATGATTTTGGGCCTGAGCACTTTTAACCAGGGCCTCTACATAAAAAAGATGATGGAGAACGGGGCTTCAGGCTATATCCTCAAGAATTCTTCCAAAGAAGAGTTGATCAAAGCCATTCAAATCGTGCATGATGGAGCCCTTTATTTTAGTGGTGAAGTAGGACAAGCGTTGCAGGAATATCAGAAGTCTTCAAAAATTGTTCTGCCTGAATTAACACCAAGGGAAAAAGAGATACTTCAATTAATCGCAGAAGGATATACAAACCCCCAAATTGCAGAGAAAATCTTTCTTAGTCCATTCACAGTAGATAGTCACCGTAAAAATTTACTTGCCAAGTTAAAGGTCAAAAATGCAGCTACACTGATCAAACTTGCATTGGAACATAAGTTGATTTAGATTCCGAACCAGGTTCCGAACCCTAAAAAGCCATCCTCGAAACTGTATCGGAATCTAAAGGGTTCGGAACCCTAAGTCGGCGAGTGGCATTTTGACAGAAAACTTGAATGGACCGGCTTTTGCTTTAGGACTTTCATGCAAATACCCATGACATTAATTGAAAGCGATAGGGAGCTACTGGATGCGTACTCCTCAGCAATTACTTCAGTCGTTTCCAATACTGCAGATGCTGTTGTGCATATCGAGGTACAAAAGAAACTGATCAATCGTAAGACAGGTCAAACAGATATGCGTTCCGGCAATGGATCGGGATTTATTATTTCATCAGACGGATTTATCATCACCAATCATCACGTAGTTAATGAAGCAGAAAAAATCATTGTGACGCTCAGCGACAGAAAGAAGATCGATGCAGAATTGAAGGGCGTTGATCCGTCCACTGATATCGCAGTATTAAAGATCTACCAAACAGCCTTACACAGCCTGAGCTTCGCTGATTCATCAAAACTTCGGGTTGGTCAGATTGCAATTGCCGTTGGAAATCCATATGGTCTTCAACAAACCGTAACGGCTGGAATTATTAGTGCTCTCGGTCGGACATTGCGAGCAAACAATGGACGATTGATCGATGATGTAATTCAAACGGATGCAGCACTTAATCCAGGCAATAGTGGCGGACCGCTTGTAAATTCAAATGGAGAAGTGATAGGACTCAATACGGCGATCATCAATGAAGCGCAAGGGATTTGTTTCGCAGTTTCATCTAACCTGGTCAATAATGTTGCCGGTCAACTCATACTGAATGGGAAAATAAAGAGAGCGCAACTGGGCATCGCGGGTCAAATGATAAATCTTTCGAGGCGAATGATCGAGGCAAACAGGCTGCCATTTACAACCGGCGTTTATATCTTTGAGAAGATTGCTGACTCCAATGCCAACAACAAACAAATACTGGTCGGTGATATAATTGTCGCCTTTGATCAGCATCCAATTGCAACAGTTGATGACCTGCACAAATTGCTTAACGAGAAAACAATTGGAATAACTACTACAATTAGTGTTTTACGCAACGGAAGAAAGGAAACAATCACCGCCATACCAGGAGAGATAAAGTAAAGATACTTTGGAACAGTAGAACAAGGAACGAGGAATGATGAAACTAGATCGGATCATAATTCAATAAAGGTAGCTATCCGATCAACATTCATCATTCCTTGTTCTACTGTTCAAGTCAGTTGTCACATAAAAAATTCTTCCGCGACAATCTTGCCGTCTTTAACCTTGTAAACGCAGAGCTCTTTTATATCCATATTCCCTTGCTCTTTCATGTTAACGTCAAGGTGCATGGTAAATGCAAAGGCATTTTCGGCAACTATCGGGCTTGACACTTCAAGTTTATTCGTTTTCTCAACCATGGCTTCCCATTTCTCTCCTTTTTCCAGGATTGAAGTCAAACCTTTTGTTTCCTTTTCAAAAGCGGGCGTAGCATAAGGTTCAATGCTTACGGCATCATTCGAAAAAAGTTCTTTCTGAGCTGTTAGGAAATCGCCCTTGCGGCATAGGTCTGCAAGGCGTTCTGCAATTTGTTGAGTTGTCATTTTTTTTCTTCAAACTTACAAAAGGAAGAAATAAAACGAAAGTTAAGTTTAGATCATGAAGCCAATTATTTCAATATGTTTAGTTGCGGTAATTATTCTCTTGCAGACTTTCAGTAGCAATAGTTAATCTTTCTTCCCCGTGATAATATTCACCTGATTGTCGATTTAAAAGGTTACCTTCACGAAGAGATAAAAAGCACTTCCAACATCCAGTCAGGATAGGAATCAATTCTTATTTTTCTTTAAAGTAATAGTTAGTCTCTTCTTTACTTTTTGCTGCCAGGCTTTTGTCCCGAATACTGCATTGTTATATTGATTATGTGATCAGTAACCAAGCTTTGTTTCCATGTAAGTGGAAATGTACCGCGAAGAATTCCGGGATAAAACTATCCAGGAATAATGACGAAAAGTGACGCATTTACCCGAGAAACATTTTTCTAATTTGATGCCGGGTAAAGAAGAGGAAATCAGGCAGGTAATTATTCAGCGACAGTTGCTTTTTCCTGTTCAGATGGATCCAGCCGTACAGTTGAATTTCTTATAGTAAGCAGGTAGGTGTTGTTCAAACTAATGACATAATTATTCTGCTTCAGCAGGTTCTTTGAAACTTCATCATTCAACAATACTTCAATTAAATCCTTTGCAGGCGCTGATTGAGGTAATTTGCTGAAACGGCCGGAATTCAATTCAATATTGAATGAGCAAGTCGGTTTGCGTAAGCGGTTGTCCTTAACGAAATCAATGCTGTTTAACTTAACTTGTTGTTCTGCTGTCGCCGAACGCTTCAATAATAACCTGATCACTGGCAGGTATTTTTTCCAGGTGTTGATAAACATAAATTGAACTTGATTAATTGTACTAAAATGCCTTTTTCTGGGATCAAAATACAAGTCGAAGTTGAGCTTTTATTTTAAGAATGGCCCAATTAATTTAAAATTCGACCATCTGGACTCCTGTACCGTGAGAAAGAAGTTCATCATCGGGCCAAAAAACTGTTTTAGTTAATATTTCGGAGATAGTTAAATGTATATATAACCAATCATTTATGTCCACAATTTTACAGATAGCCAGCGCCGACCGTAACCTTAGCTCAATGATCAAGGGATTGAAAGCTACGGATCTGGAAACTACCCTCACAGGCCAGGGACCTTTTACCATCCTTGCTCCGATCAACCTTGCATTTGGTAAACTTTCCCCGGCGAGTTTCGACGAATTGCTGAAGCCTGCCAATATTGGAAAGCTTTTTGAATTGCTTTCCTGCCATATACTTCCTGAAAAAAAATTATGGAGAGATTTCAGCAATGGAAGAAAATTCAAAACCATTCATGGCAAGGAGATAAGTGTTACAGTAATTGATGGAGAAGTCCGGATCAATGGTGCTAAAATATTGACCCGCGACAGACAAGGATCAAATGGGGTAATTCATTCAGTGGATTCTGTACAGGGTTCGCTCAATGGGGTCTAACTCATTTTAATTCTCACATAAACATTAAAGATGCAAAACGAAAACTTACTTCAATTCGTCGGATATATTACCCAGCTGAATTCAGATGAGTTCCTTTTGCAATGGGAGAGCTTTGCTAAAGAAAACAGGATTAAAGATTCTTCTGTCGTTTTGCAACAGGGAATTGAAACGAAAGGGAAGTATAAATTTCTCTCAATCCATAACTGTCGGAAGGACGAATTCAATTTTGATTTTATGAAAAGCAGGAAATCAAGAGTTTTTCCTGAACAAAAAGTAAAAGTGATGCAGACGGGCGGATATATTAGTATTGGTCCAGGCCTTAGCAGCATTGAAGAAGAAGCTGAACTTAGGATCCTTGCGTTTTTATCACCTTCTATTATCAATTTAGATTTTTTCAATCAGTTGCCCTTTAGTCAATCCATGAAGACTTACCAGGCTTACTATGAAAACTGTACTTACGGTCATATTTTAGAATTCTTTATTACTGAAGTTGAATTGCCGGTCTTGATGGCTCAATTAACGACAGGGCCGATCATCGACACTGCTGTTTATCGTAACTGTTTCGAGCTTCATTAGTGAGGAGAATTGATTTGCTGTCCTCTTCTCTTTGCTTTCGTTTCCAACTGTCCTTGTAAAACAAAATAGTAAGCGTTATGTATTTTTTAAAAACAGATCTCTGTGGGCACGATTATCACTGGGAAGAAACCAATCAAACAGTATTTAACGGGGCTCCGAGCCGCCGGTTGTTTGATCGATTTAACGGTGCACAGGTACTTTACCTTATCAATTATTATGCATCATTGAATGAAGGGTTTAATCAAAACCTTGGGAGAAAAATGGAAGAACTAATCCTCTACAAACTACCAGCAGATATTAAAAGTGAGTTCTCCGTTTATAATTGGCTAAAATCAATCCTTGATCAACTCCTTGTTCAGCGGAACTCCAAATAGAAAGATTATGACTAACGAAAAAATAGAAAAATTCATCAACAAAAAATTTCTTGATCTGTTGCCGGTCAAGGTCAACTTTAGGAACAGGGGTCCAATTCATGGAATATTTATTAAAACCCCTGATTATGCTGAATTGAAAGCCAAAAATCTATGGCGTATTGTAGGCGAGAACAATCTTGAAGCCTACAAAAAATCGAAAGACAGCAGCCTTGCAGGAATTTTTTCAGGCGTGCACATGAAAAAGCTTGAGGCTTCGCCTGAAAGTTGATTTAGCCGGAATTTGAATAAAGAAATACTTCAGTTCCTTCTTTCAATATCAGAATTAGTTCACCCAGGAGTACTGAGCCATCGCTTCCGAAATTATGTGAAGCCAATTATCCTTTTGCATCTCCTTCGATCCCAATAATTAATTACTTTCAGGGTCCAACCAAACATCTATTATGCTTAGACCTATCGCACTGCTAGCTTTACTAGTGGTTCTTGGAGTTTTGGGAAACAATTGCTCCAATTCAGAGAACTCTACACAAGCAAAAGCAACCACTCTTGAAAAAAATTACGAAGAGTTCTGTTCAAGTTGTCATGGCGAAAAAATGGACGCGTTTGTAGATCGGGACTGGAAGCATGGCAAGAATGATTCAGATCTATTCAAAAGTATTAAGCATGGATATGCAAACGAAGGAATGCCTTCGTTTGACTCTGCCTTTACTGACAATGAGATCAGTGATCTGACGAAGTATTTAATTAAAGGAATTGAAAACGTTGAACGCTACTGGTTCAAAGATTCTATTCGCTCAAATGTTTTTAGCTCGGAAGGATTGACGGTGAAGTTGGATACGGTTATCAAGGGCATTGACGTCCCATGGTCAATGGCATTCCTTCCAAACGGTGAAATGCTGGTTACCGAGCGAGGTGGTAAACTTTATCGGGTCAGTTCAGGTCGGAAGATGCAGGAAATAAGCGGCGTGCCCCCGGTTATTGCTGAGGGCCAGGGAGGTTTATTGGATGTGATCCTTCATCCTGATTTCAAAAACAATTCCACCATTTATTTGTCTTTTTCAAAAGGTACACGGGAAAATAAAAAGCTCTCGGCAACAACAGCCATTGTGAAAGCAAGATTGGAGGGAAATAGCTTGAAAAATGTTCAGGAAATATTTGAAGCGCTTCCATATTCTGAATTGCAATACCACTACGGAGGCCGGATGGTATTTGGGAATGATGGATACCTCTACTTTTCGGTTGGGGATCGGGGAAAGGAAAACGAAAATCCTCAAAGCCTGAAAAGCCAGGGTGGAAAAATGCATCGGATCAAGGAAGATGGATCGATACCCTCTGACAATCCATGTGTAAATAATAACAATGCTGCTCCTTCTGTTTATTCATACGGACATCGCAATCCACAAGGCGTAACAAAGAATCCAAAGACAGGTGAGATCTGGACACATGAACATGGTCCGCGTGGTGGAGATGAGATTAATATCTCCCAAAAAGGAAAGAACTATGGCTGGCCGCTGATCTGTTTTGGTATCAACTACAATGGAAAAATTTTAACCAAAGACACTGCAAAGGAAGGAATGGAACAACCTTTGCTTTATTGGTTGCCTTCAATTGGTCCATCTGGTATTGCATTTGTTGAAGGTGATCGGTATCCTGCCTGGAAAGATGATCTTTTGGTTGGTTCATTGCGATACAGATACCTTGAAAGAGTTCATTTGAATGGAACAAAGGTTGAAAAACAAGAATTCCTTCTTAAAGATATCGGCAGGGTTAGGGATGTAAGAATGGGACCTGACGGATATATCTATGTTGCGGTGGAATTGCCGGGAGCGATTTTTCGGTTGATTCCCCAATAGTTAAATTACTTTTTCAGAGGCCTCACTTCGTAGGAATTTAAACCGCAAAGACGCGAAGGCGCGGAGGAATGGAATATTGAGCAAGCATGACGACTTATTGCGGTCAGACTTTTTTTCTTGCTCTGCTGTTCAAACTCTCTCTCTCTGCGCCTTCGCGTCTTTGCGGTTTAAATTCTTACGGAATTATGATTTCCGAATTAAGTGGGAAAATCCTACCACTTAATAAGTAAACTCCTTCCTTCCTCCTTCTCCATGTTTTCTTTGTGTTAAGGGAACCAAAAAGTTGATTCCTGAAAACAACCTTATGTATGAAAAAATTTTTCAAATGGACAGGCATTGTCCTGCTCGTAATAATCGCAGGATTGTTTGTTACAATCGAGATGCGGCAGAATTTGAAATTCGAAGCTCCTTATCCCGATATTAAAGCCAGCACTGATTCAGCAGTAATCGCTAAAGGAAAGGGACTGGTTTTTGGTCCCGCGCATTGCGCAAATTGCCATACTCCTGCAAAATTGCATGAAAAAGTAAACGCCGGAGAAGAAGTTCCGTTGATTGGCGGAAATGTGTTCAATCTTCCTATTGCAACGATCTATACACCGAATCTAACTCCCGATAAAAGTGGAATTGGCAGACTCAGCGACCAGGAAATTGCGAGAGTGCTTCGCTATGGAGTTAGGAATGATGGAACCGCCGTGTTGGGTTTCATGCCATTTCATAATACGAGTGATGAAGATCTTACCGCTATTATTTCTTATTTACGCAGCCAACCTGCAGTAAAGAACGAAATTCCAGAGAACCGTTACAATTTATTAGGCAAAGCGATAAAAGCATTTTTGATCAAGCCAGAAGGACCGACGGAACCTATTGTGAAATTAGTTAAAAAAGATACGTCTGCGGAATATGGAAAATATATTGCGAATTCAATTGCGAATTGCAAGGGATGCCATACTAACACGGATATGATGACTGGAGCATATCTCGGTGAACCTTTTGCAGGAGGATTGAAATTCGAAATCGATTCTACTGATGGTGCAAACTATGCATTATATACACCAAATCTCACTCCCGATAAAACTGGTCGTCTAAGTGGTTGGACGCAAAAGCAATTTATTGATCGTTTCCGAAAAGGGAAATTGATCAGGGAATCGCATATGCCCTGGGGGCCATTCAGCCGAATGAGCGATGATGAATTGAAGGCAATTTGGAATTACTTACAAACTATTAAGCCGGTTAATAATGTAGTGCCGGTTGGAGTTGTGGAGGAATAACCCCCTGTCCCCCTAAAGGGGGAACTAAGGTTTTAAGATCTTAATTAAACACAGAATCGGAGTATAAAGAGAACCCGATTCGAGTTTATGATCTGAAAGCTTGTGTTTTTATTGCTCCCCCTTTAGGGGGTTGGGGGGTTTTGCCTATCTTGAAGCATAAGTCATGTATATGCTTCAAAGAATTGTTCTGATTATTTTTCTTGTTTCTGCTACCATCTGTTCGATAGCACAGACGGATACCATCTTCTTTCAAATAATTAATAGTGGTAATGTAAAAGGATTTGATAAGCGATGGAAGAATCCGGATGGATCCCTTTCTTACTGGTATCAATTCAATGATCGGGGAAGGGGGGATAGTATACGTGCAACTTATAAAGAAGATGAAAAAGGATTTGTAACCTGGATGAAGGTGGGTGGAAATGATTACATGAAGAATTCCATCTTCGAGGAATTCAGCAGGGAAGAGAATAGCATCAGTTATACAAATAATGCTGAGAAAGAACAAAAGACCATCGAAGGTCCGGGATTTTATTTGGGGCTTAAGGCATTTGTTGGCGATATCTATAAGGCGCTAAAGAATAACAATAACAGGATAAAGCTTCTTCCATATGGTGAGGCAAAGCTTGATATTGTAAAGGAGCATTTACTAAAATATCCCGGAACCATTAAGAAAGTAAGATTGGTGGCAATTTCAGGTTTCGGTATGACTCCCAGTTATACCTGGCTGGATGAGAATTTCTATGAATTCGCAAGTGTGAGCAGTTGGAATTCCTCTATCCGTAATGGTTATGAAAAAAATATTGCTGACCTCCTAGCTATCCAGGAAAAAATTTCAGCGGTTTATTTTACCGGGATAGCGAAAAAGCTGACATCAAAAACCGGGTCTGTCGTGATTGGTAATGTCAATCTTTTTGATGCAGTAAATGCTAAACTCATCCCTGATGTTGATGTATTGATCCGTGATGGAATTGTCAGGGAGATTTCTATTGGAAAGCGTATTGGTGTAATGGTTGATCATTATATCGACGGGAAAGGCAAAACAATATTGCCCGGACTTTGGGATATGCATGTACACTTCAGTTCCGAACTGGATGGAATTTTGCATATGGCTGCCGGTGTCACCCATGTAAGAGATATGGGAAATGATTCAATGCTACTAAAAAGAAGTCTACAGATTAATAAAGGCGAGATTATCGGCCCCGATATTGAAATAATGAGTGGATTTATAGATGGGGCCGGACCAATGGCAGCTCCTACTGGTGCATTGATCAGTAATTTGGAAGAAGGACTTACGGCTATTCGCAAATATGCAAAACAAGGTTACCAACAGATCAAATTGTACAGTTCAATTAAGCCAGAATGGGTAAAGCCATTGGCTGATGAAGCGCACAGAAATAATATGCGAGTCTGCGGGCATATTCCAGCATTCATGACTGCTGAACAAGCGGTTGCTTCCGGGTACGATGAGATCACGCATATGAATATGCTTGCATTGAATTTCTTTGGAGATACGATTGATACCCGCTCACCAAATCGTTTTCGTATCCCAGCGCAAAAAACTGCAGGCCTCGATTTGAATTCTACCGCAGTGAAGAACTTCATTCAACTATTGAAAGATAAAAACGTTGCGGTGGATCCAACCATTGGGGTGTTTGAAAGTTTATTTACTGCACGCGATGGTAAAATGGAGGAACGATTCAATTCCATTATACATCGTTTTCCCTCCACCATCCAACGCAATCTTCGCGCCGGTGGCGGTGGACTTCCTGTCCCCGAGGGGATGAATGAAACTTATTTGAAATCTCACGATGCCTTCTTAAAGATCACCAAATTGCTTTATGACAATGGAATCACAATTGTTGCAGGTACCGATGGTTTCCCAGGTTTCGATCTTCATCGTGAATTGGAATTGTATGTACAGGCCGGACTACCTTCAGAAAAAGTATTGCAGATCGCAACATATGGAACAGCAAAATATGTCGGCAAACAAAGCACATCAGGAAATATCGAAGTCGGACGTAAAGCAGATATTATTGTGGTTGAAGGCAATCCAGTTTCGAATATCAGTGATATAAGAAATACCAGATGGGTGATTAAAGGAAATTCGACCTATGAAGCGGGGGCTTTGTATGGTGGAGTTTCGATTGGAGCGAAGTGATGTTTAATGGCTGGCTGCTCACAGAGTCCTGCGGACCGGCCGGTATGGTTTGATTGTTTATTGGTTTGATTGTTGGTTTTATTCGGCAGTAGGTTCCCTCACTTTCAATCAAAAACCAAAGTCCCGAATCTTTTATAATCATGAAAATCCGTTTTTGGCAATTGCCATGACCATTCAACGGGACCATTATCATAATCAATCCGGTAAAAATTAGCACGCCACTTTGTGCCTTTCTTCGGCGGCACATTAGTCAATGGTTTCAATAAGGCAAATGGAATATAGAATTCGGCTGTCCAGGAAAGGACATTATCTCCATCTTTTTCAACGAAAGTTGCGTGTTTTGTTTTTCGACTTCCTTCATAATGCCAGGGAAGCCATCCCAGGAAATTTCCCTTGTTGTTTGGAACCATTATAGGTAACTCATAATTGAGAGGAGAAAGTTCATATTCGAAATACACTGGAAACTTTTCGTCGGTCCAGAAGAATGCTTCGACAACGTCTTCATGCCATAGATCCATATTATCGGCATTCATCGTGGCGGTAATCTTTTTGTCTTCGCAGTGAAAGAGGCAATAGATCCCGGAATCTGAATAAAGCAGTTTTAGTTTGGTTTGATAAATATTTTTCTCTCTCGGCGGGATTATCAACCAATCGACTCCATCCCAGTTCGAAGCATCTCCTTTACCAGTAATAGCAAAATCCGTTGACTTTTTGATTTTGATCTGTGTTGTATCCTTTTTTTGAGAAAAAAGGAGTGCAGGAATAAGAAGAATTGGAAAAAACAGGTAGATACAGATTCTTCTACTCATTTCTGAAATTTTAAGAATCAAGATCCGGGACACTAAAGCAAATTCCATTTCTTTCGATATTCACGAAACAAATATTCATTTGCTTCCTTATCACTTATGAATTTTTCATCCTTGCTATTCCAATCCAATTTTCTTTTCAATCTCCATGACAGCAAACCAAGATGCATGGGTAAGGTCATCTTTCTTGCATATTCGAGATTAGACTCAGGTTGTGTCCGGCTTTTTACTGCGTTCACAAAATTCTGTTGATGCCCGGGCGATCTTGTAATGGTTTGAGGAATTGAATGGATATCGTTCATGGTTTCTCCATTGATCGTGATTTCTTTTGATTCATAATCACAAACAAGGGTTCCTTTATCGCCTTCGAAATACGCTCCGATATGTCGGTTAGCCGCACCCGGTACATTTGGTGGCTCGTGAGTCCAGAAGATTTTAAGATCTTCATATTCATAGTCTACATCGATCCACTGCGGAACATCGGTAATGCTACCGGCAGGAGTATTTTCTCCACGGGCGCTAACGCTTTTCAATCCTTTTGGATCGAGGCTCCAGTAAACAATATCTGCAATATGGCACCAGAAATCCTGGAACACGCCACCTGAGTAATCCATGAAGTAACGATAATTAAAATGACAACGTTGCGGAGTATAATCCACGAATGGAGCAGGGCCGAGCCACATGTCCCAATCCAGTTGAGGTGGTGGGGCCTGGATCTTTGCCGGGCCAAGATCGGGCGGGAAACCCGTCTTCCATAAACGAACAGTATGAACTTTCCCAATAGCTCCGCCTTTGATCAATTCAACAACACGATGGTAGTTATCGCCTGCATGGATCTGGGTTCCTAGTTGAAAAATTCTTTTGTTTCGGTTTAGACTCTTCAACATCATTTGGCCTTCTTTCACATCATAGGCCAATGGTTTTTCGCCATAGACATCCTTGCCAGCCTGAAATGCAAGCGTTGCAATTTGTGCATGCCAGTGATCAGGAGTGGCTACTGTGATCGCGTCAATATCTTTTCGCTCAAGAATGCGACGAAAATCTTTGTATCGCTCGGCTTTTGTATCCGGATGTAGCTTTTGCAGTGATGAATAAGTTTTATCCAAATGGTCCTGATCAACATCACAAAGTGCCACAATATCTACTTCGGGGATTGTAGCAAACCAATTCATATGCGAATTTCCCATTCCACCCAGACCGATATGAGCGATACGGAGACGATCTGAAGGAGCTATTTTGAGATTTGGGAGAATGGTGAATCCTAGTGCAATCGCGCTACTTTGCTTGATGAAGACCCGCCGTGAAATATTGGAGTTCATTTGGAATTCTTGATTTGTTGGTAAGATACAAAAAGGCGGAGAGATCGGCCACGGAGGACACGGATTACACGGAGGAGAGTTTGGAATAATCTCAAAGGGACAGAACTTCAAACAAGATTCCAGTTTGTGCAACAAACATCTACAATATTCCTCCAAATTTCCCCCAATTTCCCTCCGTGCAATCTGTGTCCTCCGCGGCCGCTTGTCTAAACAAAATTCTCGATTGATAAACCAATAGTCCAGTTACTCTCAGTATAACATCTTTGTTCTATTCTTCATGTCGGGATAGTTATTTATTTTGAAAGCTTATCGAATGTTCATATGATGCCTGTTTATGCATCACAAAAAACTAAATTGATTAAACTGATTGAGTGTCCAGACTGAATTTCAGGGCATCTGGAGCCTAACCTTAAACGACAAATTGTTCTATGCACTTTCGAAATCTCTATTTCATCGCAACAGCAACCATCGCTTTTCTCTCCGTTTTTTGCGCGAACACTTCTAATGACAAAATCGCTGGCATAAAAGCCTCAAACCAATTCAATGATAGCGCTGTTCGTCCAACTGGCGCCATTGCCTATATCAAGCTTGGTGGATCGGAGATCAGGCTGATCGATTCGAATGGAAAGAACGATCGTCTGCTCTGGACGCATCCCGATGCAAAGGATCCACTTGGATTATTTGATCTGGCATGGCGACCCGACGGGAAGGAACTTGCTTTTTCAAGCGCACATGAAGCCATTTCGTCTTTATACCATGCGGATCTTTACGGCATTCGTCCTAATGGTTCCGGATTCAGAAAAATTACAAATGCTCCTGATAGAAATGATTTTGACAAGTATAAAAAAGGCAGCATCAGCGTTACAGTTAGAAATAACCAGTACACATTTCAACAGGCACAATCCAGTTCTGGTATCTTCATTGTGAATATTATTGGTGCCGACCAGCCTCAGCAGGTGACCATTCCGCCAGGCTCTTCAAAGACCCTTGTTTTTAAATCAGTGGCTGATTTTGGCAATCAAGCGCAGGCCCTTGTGGCCTTTAATGGACAATATCGTTGGGCCATGCCTGGTACGGATGTCATTGCTGGTACAAATGTCAAAGCACCCGATCTCATTATCAGCGGTGATGGCATTGAATACTTTGGTGCTTTTCGACCCATATGGAAACAGGATGGCTCCCAGTTGAGTTACCGTAGCGGCACCTGTCTTGTACAAACGATACCAGCCAACTCAAAGGAAACTGGTAAAGAATTCCGCCCTATGTTTTCTGGCAAAACTCCCATGGGCTCATGCACCTGGGCTTGGGGACCTACTCCCGCACTAGCCGACCAGGTCCTGTACACTGACAACTCCGATGATGGCGGCTCCGGTGTATTTCTGATGAAAGAAAGAAGCGTGCACGATCCTGCTACAAGAGTTATGCTTTTCTCCGACTTACAATACCAATTGTTGAATGACCTGCATTGGCTGCCTGATGGATCGGGATTTCTTTATTCTACTGTCAATCTCTTTCGTGATGCGGCGAATATTTTCTGGTACGATATGAGATCAAAAAAAACAACACAGGTTACCCAACTCCAGGGATCATTTGCCCGAAAGTTTTCTATCTCTCCTTCGGGTAAACAAATCGTTTACGAGCGCTCAAATACAGCAGATGAGTATGATTCCATTGATCTTTGGATCATTGGATTGAATGGGAAGGGAGAAAGGTTGTTAGTGAAAAATGCGTCTTGTCCGAGTTGGAGCAGATGATTTCAGGATTCCAACCTGACAGTCTCTTTTAAATAGTCATACTGGAGATCTTCATGCATGGTAGCAATGGCCGCTTTAATTTTTTTTAGTTGATTGTTGTAAATGTTTACCAAAACCTGGCTTTTTCCCCATTTGAGCGGCATCTCCTTGAATTTGGCGCAGTAATGCATCAGTATCTCTACCTCTGCCGTTTTACTTCCGGTGTACCTGATCCTCTTGTTAGATATTCGCAAAATTTTCCGCAAAGTTTTCTTAGCAAAATACGCATTGGTCATATTTACTTCTGTGAACCCTTCATCTATCTCTTCTTTCGCGCCGCGGATATATCCTTCGATATCGTTCTCCTCAAAAATCAGATAAGTGAGTAATTCCTTGTTCTCTTTTTTGTATTTGGCGAGGCGTAAACAATATTCAACCAATTGCTTTTGTGGAATTGCTTTCAATTGTTCTTTGATCTCGCTGACCGAAGGCGTTTTCATTTGTCGAATTTAGGAAGCAGCGGGGCAAAGACGACATCTTTCTTCCTTTAAAAGGGCCTGGCCGCAGGTTGGTATGGTTTTTTTATCCTAAAGAAAAAATCATGTTCATGGAAGCCAAAGCACATACTAAATCTGGAGCTGTACTATTCCTTGCCTCACTGGCAGCGTTCGGTTCGTTAGCCTATTTCGCGTATAACAAAATTGACCGGCAAAAGAATGATCGGTTTCTGAACGATCTTCAATTCAGTGGAAGTAGAGCAATGCAGAATTCATTTACCCATTCCGTTGATGAGTATATCGCAGTAATGGAATATGATCGTCAAACTCTTTAGGAATAATTACCTGATTTAGTTACGGGATTATTTCTCCCCCGCAAAAACAGGGGAGAAAATGTTTCATGGCTATATCTTTCCCAATTCCCACATTGATATCAAACCACCTGTTTATTGGAAGTAAAGATGAATGGTTTGCTATTGACCGTCCGCTTTGGTACCGCCGCTTGTTTTTCCTTTTTTCTGTAGTTGGCGAGATTGATCAATAACACGCTCGTTAAGATTACTGATAATCCGATCACCTGTGTCCAACTCATTTGCTCACCTGCAAAGAGTACTCCCAGCAATACTGCAACTACAGGATTTACGTATGCATAGGTGCTCACCTGTGTGGCCGGTCTAACCTGCAACAACCATACATAAGCGCTATATCCAATCAATGATCCGAATGTGATCAGGTAGGCCAGGGATAACCATGCGCTGGTGCTCACCGCGCTCAAATCAAATCCATTCCATTCATTGTTAAAAAAGCTACCGGGTAAGAATGCAAGTCCGGCTGCAAGCATTTGCCATGCTGTGCCAACTGTACCGGATCCAGAGGATTTGTATTTACTGTACAATGATCCCCCCGCCCATGCCATCGATCCGATGACCAATATAATGAGTCCAATTACCTGCGCACCCTGGGTAGAGCTGCCCAACGCCTCAGACACTCTTTCGCTGAATAATAGAAATACTCCTATAAACCCAATTAACAATCCTGTCAAAACAGATTTGCTTCTAAAGTTTTCTTTCCATTTGGGTTTATCCAATACGACAAACCAAAGTGGCGATGAAGATACCAGTACAGCTACCAATGAACTGGGTAGAGATTGTTCCGCCCAGATCACGGCGCCATTACCTATAAATAACATTAACAAGCCACTTAAAGCCGCCGCTTTCATTTGAACCGGATTCCAAATCTTTTCCTTTTTTATTAAACACCATCCCATCAAGATTAATCCGGCAATAAGAAATCGTATTGAGCCCATCATCAATGCCGGAATAGATTCAATTGCTTTTTGTATAAAGAAGTAAGTCGAACCCCAAACAAGGTAGACCGTGGCAAAGGCCAGGACGACCATAAGCGGTGAGACTGTTTTTTTTATTTCCGTTGACATTTTTAATCTTTTGAAATGACCAAATCAGTTTGCTCTTTCACAGTTTCTAAAACAATCGTCGTTTTAGTTGAAGCGATGTTCGGGATCTTCTGAAATTGATTCCTCATCAAATCCATTAACCCGGCTGCATCTGCCGTACGAACTTTTATCAGGTAACAATCCTCGCCAGCAATGTGGTGCACTTCCTGTATTTCAGGAATTGCGGCAAGCGCTTTGGCGGTATTGCTGCTACAGGTAAATCCTTCCGAAGAGCGAATAAAAATAAATGCCAGCAATTTCTGCTGCACTGCATTCGGATTGATCCTCGCAGTATAATTCGAGATCACTTTTTTCTGTTCCAGTTTCTTCACCCGCTCTAATACTGCCGAAGGAGCGAGGTTGACTTCCCTCGCCAGATCAGCATTAGAGATCCTTGCGTTTGCCTGCATCAGTTCGAGAATCTGTAGGTCTGTGCCATCTAATGTGATATCCATTTCGACTAATTTTCTGCTAATTTACAATATTTCCGAATAAAATTCTGTAATCAATGTTAATTTTAGAACAAGTATTGTTAACGGTTCAAACCGCCAGAACCGGGTTTCGGCCTCTATTTTTGCATCTTTGATTCGAACTTTAATTAATTCATTTAATGTTTATTATGTCGAGAAACTGGATAGCTGCTTTGCGAAGAATTGGAATCGCTGAAGGCATTTCTTTGTTAGTATTACTGTTTGTAGCAATGCCACTGAAGTATTTTGGAGAAAGACCAGAGGCTGTTAAAATAGTAGGATGGATTCATGGAGTACTATTCATTTTGTTTATGTATACTGCCTACGTTGTATCCGAAAGACAGAAATGGCCTTTTAAAAAACTTTTTCTGGCTTTTGTTGCTGCCTTCTTACCATTTGGAACTTTTGTATTTGACAGGCAGCTAAAGCTCGAACAGCAGAATTTAGGGAAATCGTAAATTGTTTTATGTGTTTTGATATCTCATATAATTACGAGAACCTGGAATTGATTGATGAATACTTTCCAGACATTGGTGTTGATCCAGGTTTTTATTTCGATCCGGATTTAAGTGTGCATGTAATGGCGCTGGGGTATAAACGATATCCAATTGTTGTAAAGGAGAATGAGAAATTCAAATTGAAGAGTTTTGAATGGAGTATAGTCAGCGAGTACATGAATACACCGGATAAGATTAAGAAGACAAGACCGATGATGGCCAACGCCCGTTCAGAAAAAATTCTGGATGATAAGAAATCATATTGGCACCGAATCAGGAATAAACGATGCCTGATTCCCGTAACAGGGATCTATGAACACCGCGAAGTGAAAGGATGGAAAAATAAAGTGCCTTACCATGTGAGTTTGAAAAACAGAAAACTTTTTTGCATTCCAGGTTTATATCACTACAATCAACTGCTTCCATCTGATCCGGAAACGGGCGAAGTAAGAGGCATGTTTACATTGATCACGAGAGCCGCAAATTCGGTGATGAGGAATATTCACAATGGAGGTGATAATCCTTATCGCATGCCCTTGTTCCTTCCAACAGAACTCGAGATGAAATGGCTCAACGCTGACCTTTCTGAAGATGAAATGCGGGAGATCCTGGAATTTGAAATGCCACCGATAGAATTAGAATACCATACGGTCTATAGTTTGCGTTCGAAAACTGAGCGCCCTGATGGCCGCAGGAAGAACGAACTTTACGAGTATCAGAGCTTGCCTCCTTTAGGAAATGATGATGGAAGTTTGCAAGCCTCGCTATTTTGATCCAACCAATGATAATGCTTTGTAAAAATTACTGTAACCCCATTTCTGGAAACCACGTTCAGTTTGCTGAAGGCGTGATCATCCGGATGATGAAATCCTCCTGATTTGAAGAAGATAATCGCGATAATAATTTATTTAGCTACTGTAGGTTTTGCTTTTGGCCAAAATAATAAAGGCTCTTTGTTTATTATAGGCGGAGGCACGATCAATGACAGTTTGCGTAAGCAAATCCTATACAATGGTGCATGGAAAAAAGGTGATCTTGTTGCAATTATCACCCTTGCCAGTAGTTGGGATAGTTCCTATCACTGGAGTAATGAAGAGTTCAAAAAGTTCACCGGTGTTGATGCATTGCGAATTGACTCAGCTGCATTGGGTAATCGTGCAAGACTTGACTCTCTTGAAAAAGCAAAAATCATTTTTCTCGGTGGAGGTGATCAATCGAGGTTCATGAGATTGATTGAAGGGACACCGGTAAAAAGTATCATTCAGAAAATTTATAGAAATGGCGGCCTTATTGCTGGAACGAGTGCAGGCGCTGCAGTGATGAGCAAAAAGATGATCACAGGAAACAGTTTGCGAGATACGGCTTATTCATCGACCTTTGATGGAGTTTGGAAAGGCAATCTTGAATTGAAAGATGGATTGGGATTACTCGATTCAGTAATAATCGACCAACATTTTCTTGCAAGGAGCAGACATAACCGACTCCTGACGGCCGTTCTGGATTATCCGTCGTACCAATGCATCGGGATTGACGAATCGACAGCGATTGTGGTAAAGAATGGAATGGCAACTGTAGTAGGGGAGAGCCAGGTTATTATATTTTCCGACCCGAAAAAAATTCGAACTACTAATCCAGGTTTAATTGCCGGAACAGACATTAGCGTAAGTTTGTTTCTTCCGGGAGAAAAATTCCGGATAAAAAAATAGTTGGGTCATGCAAAGGAAAAAAATAGACGTAGACATAGTTAAGGATATCCTTGCCGCTGCACGTGATGCTTACCCGGAATCAAGCTTCATTCAAAGTCTTTCTTTGCAGTACGAAGAAAGAGGTGGCTTGAGCAAAAAACAACTTGAAGGATTATTCAAAAAAGCGCAAAAGATCAAAGAACTTCCAGCCGGCAAGCTTGCAACACTGGAAGCCGAAATATTACATCGTCCTACCAGGTATAAATCAAAACTTCCCGAAAACAAACCTCTTTATTCAAAGGAGGAGAAAACCAGGGATATGATCGATGCTATTCTTGCTAAATATCCTCAACACAAGAGAGTCGTTTTCTTTAAAGCAAAGTATGATAACGACGAACCGCTATCAACCTCTGAGATACTCGAGCTTGAAAGGTTTGCGAAGATCCTGAAATAGGAATATCCACACGTTAATCAATCGATAATAATAGTCACCGACTAAAAAGAATTTTGTACTCAGAAATATATTCGCTGGTATCGCCGTGCATATCTTTGAAGAACAATCTTGCTTCTCTTCCTAGTTTGAGGCAGGTTCTTTTGCGTTTGATATCTTCTACTGTATTCATAGGTTGAAGTGACGGATACCAGAGGGTGTGACCAGGCTTGCTAAGCAATAATTTTGGCTTGGTCCATTCCTGCGAATTGGTGCCTTGTCCCAAGTCCTTATTTTTGTTAAAGGATATATAGATAGTCCCGCCTTTCCATGATGGCCCTTCCGATCTTGCCATCAACATTACCCAACAGTTCAAATGCTCGTTCCAACTAACCGAAGGTCCCCAATGATATTTGGAATTTGGAGAGGAAGTTGGTCCGCCGCCATCTTTTTGACCGACTTGTAACGACTTTACGGGATTACCTACCGCATTATAATTTGCTGCAAACTCTTTTCCATTCCATCTCTTTGCTTTTCCAACTGGATTGTCAAGATCATCAAGCCTGATCCTTGCGATACTAACACATTGTCCCTGCCATTCTTTAGCCGGATCATAATTATTTACTGCATAATCGCCCGGGTATCCATATTCTCCATAAAAAAGATAAAGCCAATCGCCATTGGCAATTGCAGAAGGATCACCCACGCCGCCCGCAAAAGTGACTGAAGTATTATTTGGCTTCAAGATCATTCGCGGATTCAAATCTTCTATAAAAATTCCTTTATTTTCCCAACTATGACCGCCATCCAGGGATTTCATTATCCCAATCCTGCAAACTGCGGCAGGAGTAGTATCTCCCGTCAATCCACGCGGCCAGTTAATACTATTCTTGTATCCTTCGCCTGTCAACGAATCGTAAGGAAGGGTTGAAGGATAGTTTTCATTATGATAGATGGCATAAAGAGTTTTACCTGTTTTGTCCTTTGGGTCCTGATAAATAGTTTCAAACCAAGCTGCTCCATGTAATCCTTTTTGCTCGGGAGTTACATTTGGCGGCAACGCAGGTTCAGTAAATTCTTCGCGTTTACGCAAGAACGTTTCATCGGCATTTCTACCATTGGCAAATTTTAGATCTCTGGCATAACCCCACAATGGGTCTTCACCATATTTACCAGGAAAGATCCTGAACGTATCTCCGATCCATGCTTCAGCCATATTACAGTCGACAAAGGAATTGAAGAGAAATTTCTCCGATAGAACTAGTTCAAATGCGGGATCAAACTCTTTTTTCCGGTCTCTCATCAATGTGATGCTGATCACAATGATAAAAGTGATCAGGAAGCTGAGCAAGAAGTATTGCTGGAATCTTTTGCTGAATAGATTTGATTTGGAATGCATTTTTTGATCTAAGAAATAGGATATAAATATATGGTGTCTGAAAAAACTTTATGGTGACTTGCAACGTAAATCAAAAACTTCTCGTTTTCATTTTACATTATAACAATTAGGCCCACAGCGCCACAATTTCAACGTGTTAGTACGCGAAATCTGTGGCACGATTTTTTGATCACTTTTAAAAACAACAAATATGCAGAATTGGCTAAGGACATTGATCGCCGGATTTGCCGCATACAAATGGGGAGGCGGTTGCCTGGGTACAATTGTGGTATTCGCTGTGGTTTATTTCTTGTTGAAAGGATGCTAGGATAACCTGAATCCTGGTAGTCCCAATACTTATCAGGGATCAGGAATGCGGGGTCGAGAGCCCAAAGTATTGATTTCGTCTTTTTTATACTCTATATACATCTAATCACGGAGCCTTTGTGGGCTGCCGTGATTTTTTTTCTCCGCTCATCATTCTTGTTTCAACTCTCGTTTTCGATCTTCTTAAATTTATATACCCCACTCACTCAAAACTTTTACATATGCGAAAGCTTCTTATTCTTCTTTTGTCAGCATTCCTGTTGAATACCGCCTATTCGCAGGTCAATGCCCGTTTGTTCCGCTTTCCTGACATTTCTCAAAACCAGATTGCTTTTGTGTACGGAGGTGATATCTGGATTGTTTCTAAAACAGGAGGCACGGCTAACAAACTCACTTCTTCAGTTGGAGAAGAATCATATCCCCGCTTTTCACCCGATGGAAAAACAATTGCCTATAGTGCAAACTATAACGGCAATACGGATGTCTATTCGATAGCTTCCGGCGGAGGGGTACCTGCCAGGATCACTTACCATTCAATGAATGACCGGGTGGTGGACTGGCATCCTGATGGCAGTAGAATATTTTTTGCTTCGCCAAGGGAAAATGGTGTTGGCAATTTGAATCAGTTTTATCTCGTTTCAAAGAATGGTGGATTACCACAAAAACTTTCCGTTCCTTATGGAGAACTGGCGAGTTTTTCACCTGGCGGCGAAAGTATCGCCTATGTTACACGAATCACTGAGAATTATCCGTTCAAAAGATATCGTGGTGGACTCGCTTCGGATGTTTATGTTTATAATCTCACACAAAACAAAGTTGAAAACATAACGCAGAATCCTGCAACAGATGGAAAACCTGCATGGGTGAAGAATAAGATCTTTTTTGTTTCAGATGCCGGTAGAGACCAACGCCGCAATATTTGGGTTTATGATGCGGATAAAAAGGCCAAACAACAGGTTACAAAATTTGAGAACGCAGATATCAATTATATGTCAGCCGGGCCCGCTGAACTTATTTTCGAGGCTGACGGCGTTTTATATGTGTTAAATACAGATTCATATAAATACGATGAAGTAAAGATCAATGTGGTAAATGATATAGCAACGGTGATGCCGCGAACGATTAATGTTGGAAACAACATATCGTCATTTGATATTTCCCCTGACGCGAAGAGAGCAATCTTCGAAGCAAGGGGTGAGTTATTCAGCGTTCCTGCCGAACAGGGGGTAGTACTCAACCTGACTTCAAACAGCGGTGCATTTGACCGTACACCTTCATGGTCTCCCGATGGAAAATATATTGCTTACTGGAGCGATGCATCAGGTGAATATGAGATCTATCTAAAGGAAGCTGGTTCTTCCAATCCTGCAAAAAAACTTACTTCGTTTGGAAAAGGATTTGGATTTAATTTAATCTGGTCACCAGACAGTAAAAAAATTGTTTTCATTGACCAGGAACAGGAGATCAAATTGCTGACGGTTTCTTCCGGTGATATAAAGACAATTGATAAGACGACGAAGCTTACGTTTAATTCGTTGTGGGGATTTTACCCAAGATGGTCGCCCGATAGTAAATGGCTGGCTTATTCAAAAACATTGGCCAATTTGAATGGTGCGATATATTTTTATAACCTGGATAATAAAAAGCTCACACAAGTAACTAGCGGATTTTATAGTGACAGGAATCCTGTATTTGATCCGGCGGGTAAGTATTTATTCTTTTTAACAGATCGCAATTTTTCTGCCTCCTATAGCAGTATGGATGCTTCCTGGATCTACGCAAACTCAACACAAATAGCAGTTGCAACACTTGATCCATCGGGCAAATCATTATTGCTGCCGAAGAATGATGAGGTAAAAGTCACTGCAACAGCCGACACGACCTCTAAGACAGATGATAAGAAGCCAAAAACAGAGGAAGCAAAGGATACCAAAGAAACAAAACCGGCAAGCGAACCTAAGGCGGCTGCACCAAAGGATATCAAGGTGAACCTGGACGATTTCGAGAGAAGGATCGAAGTATTAACATTACCCGCAGGTAATTACGGAAATATTTATGCAATTGATGGAAGACTCGTTTATATGCGTTTTCCAAATACCGGTGCGGGTGGAGGGAATGCCAGTATTTATTTGTATGAATTAGACAAGCGTGAAGAGAAAAGCATAGTTGCAAATGCAAATGGATTTGTAGTGTCGGGAGATAATAAGTCAATTCTTGTTCGTGAAGGTGGGGGATTTGCAATTCTTGCGATAGCTCCATCTCAGCAAATTAATAAGCGCTTACCCACGGGAGATATGGAAATGGTCCTCCAACCACGCGAAGAATGGAAACAAATCTTTAATGATACCTGGCGCCGTTATCGCGATTTCTTCTATGATCCAAGTATGCATAAGGTAGACTGGAATGCTCAAAGAAAACAATATGGAGCATTGATCGATGACGCGATTACACGCTGGGACGTGAACAATATCCTGGTTTCATTGATCTCGGAATTAAGTGCCGGGCATACTTATGCAGGTGGTGGAGATCTTGAACAAATCCGTTTCAGGGAAAGTGGAATGCTCGGAATTGATTGGACAATGGAGAATAATTTTTATAAGATTAAACGGATCGTTCGCCCCGCAAAATGGGATAATGAGGTGCGTTCACCATTAGATCAATCAGGAATAAATGTAAAAGAGGGTGAATACATAATTGCGGTTAACGGAAGAAATCTCGATCCCTCGATCGATCCTTATTCTGTGTTTGAAGGATTGGCTGGAAAAACAGTTTCATTGAAAGTTAATAGCAAGCCTTCAACTGAGGGCGCAAGAGATGTGATAGTAAGAACGCTTTCTCAACAACAGGAAGCAAGACTACGTCATTTGGAATGGATTGAAAATAACCGGAAGAAAGTGGAAGAATTGTCGAATGGACAATTAGGCTATATGTATATGCCAAATACAGGAGTATTTGGACAAACTGAATTGCTTCGCCAGTTTTATGCACAAATCGACAAAAAAGGTTTTGTAATCGATGAACGCTTTAATGCCGGAGGACAACTGGCAGATCGATTCATTGAAATGTTGAACAGACCGGTCTTGTACAATATCGCGTGGCGGAATGCAGACGTTACCGTGTGGCCAGTGAAAGGAAATGATGGTCCGAAGGTAATGTTGATCAATGGATGGGCTGGATCTGGCGGAGATGCATTTCCCTGGGCATTTCAGCAATTGAACCTCGGCCCGATCGTTGGTGAGCGAACACTAGGAATACTTGTGGGGCCAGCAACTGGTCATGGACTGATCGATGGTGGCTTCATAACAGTGCCAGACGCGCGTTTATATGGGAATACCGGCAAATGGTTTGCTGAAGGCTATGGAATTAAACCTGATTTTGAAATTTGGGATGATCCGAGTCAGTTAGTAAAAGGAAATGATCCGCAATTGATTAAGGCTGTTGATGAAGCCTTGAAGCTGGTACAGACAAAGCCAAGAAAATTATATCCTCGTCCACCGTTTGAGGACCGAACGGTGACTGGAAGAAAGGATGCGTTTTAGCCTATTTCCGAACGGCTCCTGAAAAAGGTGAGTCACCCTTCTTTAAACTTTTTTAAAGAAGGGTGACTCACCTTTCTTGCTTCGGGTAGGTGACGCAGGCTATTTGCTGTAAATTTATTCATGCTTCGTTTATTAAGAAATTGCTTGCTATTCTTGACCTTCGGCCTCAATTTTTTGCAAGCGTTTAGCCAGAATAAAATGCTGGATTCCAAGCTTCATCATTTGAGGAAAGGTTTCGTAAGGGAATGGTCGGAGTTTCCGGTTCTTGCAAAAGACAGTATTCTTATCGTCAAATTTAATTTGACAACCGTTCCGGGTGAAGCATGCATTTCAATAAGGCAATACGATGTTAACCAGAGCTGGGTTTTTACCCTGAATGGAACTAAACTCGGGGAATTAGAGCAGGATGAAAAGGATATGATCAGCTATTTTCAAATTCCTTCAGGTTCATTGAAGAAAGGAAATAATCAGCTCAAATTATCATCTTCGGTGCGAGGGGTGAATTCGGATGATATCCGGGTCGGTCAAATTGAATTTTATTCACAGTCGCTCAATAAAATACTTTCTGCAAACAGTCTTTCGGTTGAGATCAGGGATAAGAAAACCAAAAAATTACTTCCTTCAAAAATAACTATTGTCGATCTGAATGGTTCCTTAAGGCCTTTAGATATCAAAAGAAAAGATGATATAGCAGTAAGAACTGGAGTGATCTATACTTCCAAAGGAAAAGTATCATTCAATTTACCTTCCGGAAATTATATTATCTATGCAAGCAGAGGATTTGAATACAGTGTTGATTCATTCCGTGTTCAACTAAAGTATGGAAGTAACCTCAACAAAACTTTTTACATTAATCGAGAGGTGAACACGGGGGGTTGGATCAGCAGCGATCCGCATATTCATACCCTTGCATACTCCGGCCATGGAGATGCGACGCTTTACGAACGACTAATTTCAATTGCCGGAGAAGGATTGGAATTTCCAGTATTTACAGAGCATAACCTTCCAGTAATCGTCATTCCACAATTGGAAGTATTGAAATTGCAGTCGTATTTCACTCCCATTACCGGAAATGAAGTAACCACCAGGATCGGGCATTTTAATATTTTCCCTGTACAGGCGCGAGAGATTACAGCATACAATGCAGAAAATTGGAACGTACTCAATGATTATATCAGAAAGACAGAAGGAGTTAAAGTAGTTATCTTAAATCACGCGAGAGACATTCATCAGGGTTTTCGGCCCTTTGATCCTAAACAACATCTTTCCAGTGTAGGAATGGACCTTAGAAAATGGAAATTTCCAGCAAATGCGATGGAAGTATTGAATTCTGGATCGCAACAAACAAATCAATTAGAATTGCATCGGGATTGGTTTGGAA
Organism: uncultured Chitinophagaceae bacterium; assembly: GCA_963728145.1. Lineage (GTDB taxonomy): Bacteria > Bacteroidota > Bacteroidia > Chitinophagales > Chitinophagaceae > CAVSJA01. The sequence continues at coordinate 745,647 of CAVSJA010000006.1, forward strand.
TGTTGAACAGGGGATATTCGCTTACTGCGGTTGGTTCCAGTGATTCGCATGACGTAAATCGATATCTGGTAGGACAAGCGAGAACTTATATTTCAAGTAGCAATGATGAAACTCCTGTAATAAATGTAGACGAGGTGATTGACAATTTCGTTTCAGGAAGAACACTGGTGAGTTTTGGATTATTCACTGAAATGAAGGTGAATAATAAATATGGGCACGGTGACCTGGTATCTTCTTCTAACAAACTCGTTGTTTCCATTCGCGTGCAAGGACCTTCATGGTTGAATGCCGATAAGATAAGTCTTTATGCAAATGGAATCAAGGTTAAGGAAGCTGTAATAAATAAAACAAATAAAGCTTTAAAGTGGTCTGGAGTTTGGGAGATTCCAAGGCCTAATCACGACATATATCTTGTTGCAATTGCTGAAGGACCTGTGATCAAGTTTCCCTTCTGGCAAATAGCAAAGCCTTTTCAGCATTCATCGTCAAACTGGAATCCGAAGGTAATTGGATCAACTGGAGTGATTCGAATTGATGCAGATGGCGATGGGGAATTCAACGCGGCATATCATTATGCAAAAAGGCTTTGGGAGAATTCGGATGGGAATTTTGATGCTCTTTTCAAAACGCTTGGAAAGTATGATGAGGCGATAGCTATTCAAGTGGCAGCAGTCATTACAGAGGCGGGGTTTGATGTTACGAGCAGAGAGATTTCTGAGGCACTTAAAAAGGCAAATTCCAAGGTCAGAAAGGGATTTCAAACTTTCATTCGGGATTTCAAAGCTTCGGAGCTTTTCTAAACAAGGGTGACTCACCTTTCTCGGGAACCCCTATGCGTAGGTTGCCCGCTTCCTTTTCAAGTCCCCAACGACAAAGGTGAGTCACCTTTGTTCAGTCTGGTCAAAAGAAGGGTGAGTCACCTTTGTCATGAGGTTTTCACCATCTGAGCGTGAGGTTTTTCTTTCGGTAAAACGTTTTTTCCTCATTTTTTCCTTCGTCCGGCATCGCAACTTTGTCTTCGCAATTAGTATCCATGCCGACGCCATTAAAATACAAAGCCCCTCTCCACGCAGATCATCACTATCACCTGATCTTTCGAAGCGTGGATGGCGTTCAACTTTTCCGAGAACCCTGCAATCATGTATTTTTCCTTCAACGATTTAGGCTTTACCTGGGTCCCGTGCTTTCCACCATTGCCTATTGTCTCCTGGAGAACCATGCACACTTTATCGTTAAAATCAAATCCATCGAAGCACTTAAAAAGTCAATTGCCAAACTACCAGAAAAACGCAGAACAAAAATAATGGGCAGGTTCCTGGAAGCTGAAGATCCCGAAACCCTTGTCAATGCTATGATCCTGAGACAAATCAACAGCTTCATGGTTTCCTATGCACTCAGCTATAATAAGTTTTATAACAGGAGAGGAGGATTATTTCATTCTCCATGCAGAAGAGTCGTTGTTAAAGACGAAGCGCACCTGAGAAATGGAATTGTCTATGTTCACGCGAATGCACAGAAACATCAAATCGTAACAGATTTCAAAACCTATCCGCATAGTTCATATCACGAGATACTTGCAAACTTCAGCAGTTTGATCACGATAAAGCCAGTGCTTGAGTTTTTTGGAGGTAAAGAGCTATTCATAAAGACTCATGACGAAATCGCCTTGTACTACTATACCACCGGATGGCAATTTGAATCGCCGCCGACTTGAAACTATTGACTCGTAAAGAGTCGCTCCGCCATTTTCTTATCGTGACCATAGATATCTTCCCGGAAATTCAATTTTCCATTTCGGTCAACCCAGGAAGTGAAATAGCCAATGAATACCGGAATATCTTCTCTGATTGCAACGAATCTCTCTTTTGTTGAGTTCATTGCTGTTTTGATTTTCTCAGAAGTCCAATTGGCATCATTTCGTAAAATCCATTCGGCAAGTTTACGCGGTTCTGCAAGGCGCACACATCCGTGACTGAACGCTCTCTTGCTTTCACCGAAAAGATCTTTGGCCGGCGTATCGTGTAAATAGATATTGTAGCTATTTGGGAAAAGAAATTTCACTTGGCCCAGTGAATTTCCGGGTCCTGGCTTTTGTCGGACATTTCCGCCATTCCATTCCATCCGGTGTTTTGTAAGGTAATTTTTGTCTCTTTTGATAGCAGGAAGGATTTCATCCTTCATAATGCCAGGCGGAACATTCCAGTATGGTGCAAACACTACGTGTTTTAGAGTCCCAGTAAAAATTACAGTACTATGAATTGCTTTCCCCACGACTACGTTCATACTCCATTGATAATTTCCTTTTTCATAAGCGTGTAACCGAAATTCAGGAATGTTTACGAGAATATAGTCTGTTTGCGGTTGTAGTGGAACCCATTTAATACGTTCCAGGTTCACTAGCATCTGGTCGATACGCGATTGGATCTTTCTTTTTAATTGATTCAAAACGGCAGTATTAATAACTCCGCTGGTATCCATTCCATGTCTTGCCTGGTAACTGACGACGGCTGCCTTTAAGGCTGGAGTGAATAGCATGCTCGTGTCTGATTCTTTGATATCGTCAATAAGAAACAGTTTTCTTTTTATATTAACCAGGTCGGGACTTGATTCCCCGACCGAATAGACTTTTTTAGAATTGTTTACCTGGATTAAATCAAATTCTTCTTTTATGGAGTGATATTTTACCAACACATCACGCAGCAGGCTGTATTGCGGATTAACCGGTTCGTAACGCTGGGCATTTCTCCCTTTATTTGCCACTACTGAATCAAGCGCGGCCTCAATATCAACTCTTTTCCGGGGAATATACCATTCCAGTTCTTTTGCATTCAAACTATTTCTTCCCTGGTAAGCACGATAAACATATCGGAAGAACTGTGCAGTAAGTACAAGCTCGAGGCGTTGAATAGTTGAGACTGGAAATTTGGTTATATCCAGGCTAGTGGTCGTATCAATCATTGCCGAAAGCTGGGGACGATAAATTGCGCTATCACCAGAATAATTGATATAATCATCCTGGTATTTTACGAACCCAATTGCATAGTCAGCCAGTCCATCCTCGTGGATCCATGCATACTCGTAATTTCTTTTGCGATAAAAATCACGCATGCGTCTGGCCAGGCTATCGTGAACGGTTTCTGCCTGAAAAAATTTCTCTACCGCAGCGCTATCAAGAAATAGTTCGCTAAATGAATTGTTTTTGTTGATAGATGTATCACGCACCGCGAGGGATCCTGAAGGACCTGATTCTCGTTGATTACAAAATGTAAATGCTAACGAGATGAATAGCAATCCGTATAAAAAATTTCTATTTTCCATCTTTGATAAGGTTGATTGCAGGAACTAAAGTATTCAATATTCAGTATATTAGAGATGAATTTAGATTTAAGTCCCGGAACCATTCAGGATGAGAATCCTTGATCCGAAAAAACCAATCTGTAAATCATTTCAATCGTTTGTTATGCCTAAGAAATTCAATCGCCGCCAATTTATTAGTTCAGCCGCCACTGCCTCCCTTGCATTTACCATTTTGCCGAGAAATGTATTAGGTGGACCTGGATATATTGCACCAAGTGATAAATTAGCTTTAGCTTATATCGGTTGTGGCACACAAGGCTTACGTGAAATGAGTGCCTTGTTAACTAATCCAAAAATTCAAATCGTTTCCGTTTGCGATCCCAACAAAATGAGCACAAACTATATCGACTGGTCGCCCAATGGGATTCGTGATGGCATTCGCAAAACACTTGGCAATCCGAATTGGGGTGAAGGAATCAATGGAATTCCTGGTGGTCGGGATATTGGCCAGGATTTTGTCGAAAGTTATTATACAAAAATGAATGGAGGCGCCCGGTATAAGTGTCCATCTTATGCCGATTACAGGGAATTATTGGAGAAAGAAAAAAATTTCGATGCGGCAAAGATCATGACACCTGATCATCTTCATGCGCATGTTTCAATCGCTGCAATGAAAAAAGGAAAGCATGTGGTGATCCATAAGCCGATTGCCAATAGAATGCATGAAGCAAAATTGACAATAGAAACGGCACGAACAACCGGTACCAGTACTCACCTGCTTGCATGGGCGAAGATCAATGGGAATGATGTAGCAAAGAAAATGATACAAGATGGTGCGATAGGAACATTAAAAGAAATTCATAACTGGTCGAACAGGCCCGTATGGCCACAATGGACTGCAAACCCGGTCGACAAACCTCCCGTACCAGATGGATTCAATTGGGAGCTTTGGCTTGGACCTGTTCCCGATCGTCCTTACCATCCTAATTATACTCATAACGTTTTTCGTGGTTGGTATGATTTCGGCGGCGGAAGCATTGCTGATATGGGACATTATAGTTTATGGCCACTGTTTCTCAGCCTGGGTATTAAAACTCCGGCATTGAGTGCTGAAGCTTCGGGTACTACTACCAGTGAGATCGTTGGAAGCGTCTGTAGAAGGGTAGTTAATGATGTAGCATTTCCATATTCCTGTACTGTTCGCTTTAGATTTCCAAAGCAGGAAACACTTCCAGCTTTTGATCTTTATTGGTATGATGGTGGAATTAGGCCAGAAACACCCGAGGAAGTGGCAACAGAGAATGGTCGTCTACCTGCAGAAGGAATGATGTTTGTCGGAGATAAAGGGAAGATCCTTGCCGGTTTCCGTTGCGAGAATCCTCAGTTATTACCAAAAGCAAAAATGGAATCTTATCTCGGAGGACAAAAACCCGCTGAAGAAAAAACAGATAGCGAAAATGACCACTGGATTGATGCATTCAAAAATAAAACACAATCGCCTGGGAGCTTCCTGTACGCTGGACCGGTTACAGAAACTATTCTTCTCGGCGCGGTCGCATTAAGAGCAGGCAGGCGTGTTGACTATGATTCGACGAATATGAAGATCACCAATATTCCCGAAGCAAATAAATACCTGGTGAGGGAGTACAGGAAGGGATGGGAGTTGTAGGTTGATTGGTTAATTGGTTAACTGGGTTGACAGGGTTGACAAGCAACTAAACATCTTTGTCAACCCTGTCGACCTTTTCAACCTCAATCACGGAACAGCAATCATCTGAATCGTAATCTTATTCCTGATCTTACCGGCGCCGTATTTATCCCAAAAAGATACTTCTACACGGATCTTGATAAAACTTTTGCGGTTAGTAGATTTCTTGAGCCAATGAGTAGGCTCTCTCTTCAAATTGGGACGCCAACAGAAGGAAAAAAATGAGGAAAAAACGTTTTACCGTAAGAATAATCTCACGCTCAGATGGTGAAAACACGACAAAGGTGAGTCACCCTTCTTTTGACGAAACTAAACAAAGGTGACTCACCTTTGTCTTTGGGGACTTGAAAAAGAGGAGCAGAAAGTCTATTTAACTGAAATGCCCGTCACCTAAAAAGGGTATTTTTCAAAAAGGTGAATTCACGGATTTCTAGGATACGGCTTGCAGATAGAAAATTATAGCTTTAGTAAAATTATCGTTATGTACACCCGACAGCTGTTTATGTTGGTTGCTATTTTGCTCGTTATTGGTCCTGTTGCAGGCCAAAATGTTGGAATAGGAATTCCGTCCCCGGAAGCCAGATTACATGTCGCCCAGGGAAAATCTGGCGCATCGCCTCACTTATTTACCAGACTGGCTGTTGAAAGCGCCGAACATACTTATATAAATCTCTTGAGCCCTACTACACTAGAGACTGCTGTACTGTTTGGACATCCGAATCATGCAGCCAGCGGAGGGATAGTGTATAACAATACGAATACACTAAACGGCTTTCAATTTCGTACGGGTGGAAATATCACAAGAATGATAATTACCAGTGTGGGACAGGTAGGAATAAACAATTCTTTTCCTCAGGCTACACTTGATGTTGCCGGTACTTTCCGGGCCAGTTCGTTGTCGCTGAGTGTTGGAGGTAACGACGGAGATTTTCTTGTCAAGCAGGACGTAAGTGGTCAGGTAACGCATCGGAAATCCCATGTCGGATTAGGATTAAACTATATCATTTGCATAGAAGGAGTGTTCCCTAATTCAAATCCGCCAGCAACAACTGGTAACCCTTATCTCGGAGAAATAAGATTGTTTGCTGGCCAGTATGCGCCTGCCGGTTGGGCATTTTGTCACGGACAATTGTTGCCCATAGTTAACAACCAAGCCTTATTTGCAATACTGGGCACAACTTTCGGCGGAAATGGTCAAAACAATTTTGCTTTACCTGACCTTCGAGGTGCAGTTCCTGTGGGTGCGCTAAATGGTGGCCAATGGGCATATGGCGAAAGATCGCAGTAGAACAGAAGAACAAGGGATAAGGAATGATGAATTATGATCGGACTAGGCCCCGATTTATATTCATCATTCCCTGTTCCTTGTTCTTCTGTTCAAAACCTCGCTTTGAAAGTCGTCCATACCACGCTTCCATCCGGGTATTGCGTTTCAAGAAAAAGTTTAGAAGCGCTTAACTCGAGTATCATTGCAGGATTATAGGTAGTTGAGTATATCTCACTTCGCATGGAGATAGATTTTGCCCTATCAATCAGTTTCCATCGGCCGGCATCCAGGATTTTTGAGGAAGTATCCGCACGTAGTAGAATGTTGTCGTTGTATTCATATGTTGAATCTGGCAGAAAAATTAAATAATCATCTTTTCTGAATGCGGGAAGGGGAGTATAAGCATCTTCAATTACAGTACCGGAATCTGTCTTCATTTTTAACCCTGATAACTCCCATTTCTTGTTGGTAAGCAGTAATTCTGTTTCCTTCAGGTCATCCGTGCTATTCTTACTGCAGGCTACAAAAGATAGGACGGTGACGAAGCCAATAAAATACAAGATTCTTGCTCTCATATTGCCACTTTAGATATGAGTGCACAAAATCCATTCCTCTCCTTTGAATGTCGAAATAATTCCCCGTTCGTTTGCGTTGCGAGAAAAGCTAAGCAAGTCGATAAAGTTTTTATCAACCAATAACCAGGAACTAATCAACCAGAAAATTAAAACTTGAATGAAGGACACATTGACTGTCTCCTGTCTCCATTGTAAGTATCATAGAATCCGTGCCTCAATAGCGCGAACTCGTAGGCGCCTCTTCCGCCGTTGAAATTCCTGAGTGAAGATGTTGTTGCGTCGTATGAGAAGATAAGTTTGATATTCTTCCACTCAAATCCAACCATGGGTATGAATGCATCACCTGGACGATAATACAATCCACCGATCAATTGATATTCACCATCTCCAGATAAATTGTATTGAATATTACCACCGGCCACCAATTCAGATGCCTTCGCCTGCGTGGTGAAATAAGCCATGGGATTGATAATGATTTCATCATTCACCTTAATGCTGGCGTTGGCAAATGCGATATAACGCCGGGCGAGCCGTGAATCAAACCCAAGGGGATCAGTTATGAAAAATGATTCTCTCGGTGTATTCAAATGCCATACAGATACTCCGCCATTCAGGTATAAACGGTCAGTAGGAAAATAAGCATAGTTCAATCCAACCTGTACATCGAGATAGTTTGTATTCGGGTGGTCGATGATCACTGAAGTTGGCAGGTTCTTATCGAAGAACTTTCCATCAAACTGATCAGGAAATTTTAATTCAGTTGTATTGATCCGTTTGTTCACCCATCCTACATTAAATCCTGCAGATAACAAATGTGATTCAGCCAGCATCTGATGATAGGCAAAGGATGCATACACTTTTGTTGAGGTTAGCGATCCTGAGCCAGCAGCATCGCGAAGGATTGCTCCGCCCACACCAAGCCAACCACTTTCGATCCTGTCGCGGAATATCTGCGCATCACCCCATACACTCATAGTCTTATAGGGCATCGTCATGATCGTCGACCACTGATTGCGATAATTTACCCCAAGACGATAATCAGCATCAGGAATAAAACCTGTATTGGCAGGATTGGTCGTTAGCGGCGAATTAAACCATTGAGAAAAATGAAGATCCTGGGCAGACAGCTTTGTTTGAGAAAATAGCGCTGCTACCAGGACGAAAAGTTTCAAGATGACTTTTCCTGTGTGATTCTTCAGCAATATGTTGTTCTTTTCGATCATTCGTTTAAAATTACATCTTCTGAACTGCTCTATAATCTCACTCCTCACATTTAACAGTTGCTGGTTTACAATTTATCTGATAAGGGTTATATCGCCCGTTTTTCGCGTTTTTGTGCCATCAGTGAATTCAACATCCAGGGTATATGCATAAACATCCATTGGTTGCGGTTGCCCTTTAAACGTACCATCCCACCCGCTTCTGTAATCTGTCGCCTCGAATACTCTTTGTCCCCAACGGTTGTAGATTCTCCATGTCATTCTCGCAATACCAAATCCTTGAACACGAACAGTGCTGTTCGTTCCAAAACGACCAGGAGTAAACGCGTTTGGAACATCCAGCAAAGGATTGACTTCCGCCTGTACAGGGTAGCAAACTGTATCGGTACATCCAAACTGGTTGTACACGATCAAACATGCATTGTATTGGCCGGTCGCATTGTATTGATGCTTCACTGTATCCATCGTTGTCTTAATAGTGCTATCGCCATCACCAAATAACCAAACGTAGCGGATTCCACCCGTAGAAAGATTAGTGAATATCGTCGGAGTATTTGGTACAGGCGTAACAGGTGAATAACTGAATTCAGCAACTGGTAACGGATGAACGGTTATAGTTTGCGATGTTGAATCGACAATATTACATGTTGCGGAATCAACCGCCCTTAATCTTATCGTGTAAGTTCCTATGTTAGTATAAGTATGAACCGGATTTACTTGCGTGGATGTGTTTCCATCACCAAAATCCCAGAAGAAAGACTGGCCGGCAAGTGATGTATTATTGAATACCGCATCATAAGGTGCGCAACCGGAAGGTGGTGTTTCAAATTGTGCCTTCACTAATGGGGCAATACGTATCTCAGTCGTCAATGAATCAGGAGAGTTACAATAACCAGTATCATTGAGAATAAGTTTTACTCTGTATGTTCCTGCTGCAGCATATGAATGTGTTACAGCGCCAGATCCGGACACTACCCGGGTTCCATCACCAAAATCCCATGTAAAGCTCGTCGCACCAAATGGTTTTGCAGGAGGAGCAGTGGATAAGTTATCAAAACGATATGACAAAGATTCGCATGGTGGTAATTTAACCGGGTTGAATGCAAGATTTGCGCGGTCATCGCGTACGCTCACATTCACATATGCTGTATCCCGAATATTACATGTCGTTGAATCTACCGCGATCAGCCTGATCCGGTAATTTCCGATCGCATTATAAGTATGATTTGTCTGTGCTGTTGTAGTTGTCACTGGAGGTGAACCATCTCCGAAATCCCATATATAACTTTTTGCATTAAGAACAGTATCTCTGAAATTGAATGTGGCAGGTACACAGGCAATAGAATCAGGAACTCCATTGAAAAATGCTTTTGGACCAGCAGCCACACCTGCAAAGTTGAATCCGATCTTTATTGCAGCAAGGTTACAACCACTGTTACCTGTTCCGTTAACCGGACCAATAACTCCACCGGTCGTTGGGAATGGATTGGTAACCGGCGACTGGGAAGCACCAAAACAGTTTGCACAAACCGCCTGGTAGATCACTCCCTGTTCATCAAAGCGGCTTGTACCACCATCCACATGTTCTCCTAATCCACCATCCTGACCAAAGAATGTTCCATATAATAAGCTTTGAGCATTTTTACTAATCACGATAAAATACAAGTCAGTATTATCAGTTGTCGATTTGATCGCATCAGGAGTTATCGGCAAACCCGCAGTACCGGAAAGGCCATAATGATCCTGGGTATTTGCCACCATGTATCCTCCCCATCCGGAGATATACATGTTTTCACAGCGGTCAACAAGGAAAGCAACTGGAGAAATATTCGGGAAGGCCGCATTAGTTCCAAATACAGTGGAGAAAACATATCCTGATAAATCAGGGCGAAGTTTCGCCACAAATTGTTTGCCTCCCGGATTAGACCAAACACCAGCTGTTACAGGCCATGTTCCCCTGGTGATACCCATCACGTAGGGAAAACCATTGCGATCAAACTTCACTCCATATACTGCATCAATCTGCGCTGTACCGAGATAAGTTGTTTTAATTATTCCTGCGCCATTCGGATCAATGATACTTACAAATCCATCGCAATCATTTCCGGCAAACGCTCCTTGTATGACTCCTGTTTTATCTCCTGGAAGATTTGGACTGTTCGTAGCGCCACCGATATAAATATTTCCATTCGCTGGATTAATGTCGATTACGATTGCTGCATCATCGCCAGATCCTCCAAAATAACTTGAAAATAATACGGCATTACAATTTGGATTGATCTTCATCACTACACCATCCTGCAAACCACCCAACGTGGGTTGGAATGCTCCGGTTAGAGGAAAGTTTCCCGACTTTGTTTGAGCAGCTACATAAATATTTCCTGCAGGGTCAAGATTTACTTCACTGCGTGAATCGTCCCCATAGAAACGAAGTGTTGACCTTGCCCCGAGGCTTGCTCCATCTTCCTGTTCATCCTGAATATTGACACCATCAATTCCGCTACCCCCAATGATCAATGAACCAATTAAACCAGTTCCAGTTGAATTCAATTTGGTAACCATGATATCCGCCAATCCTCTCGGTCCAACACTTGTTCCGGGGAAATTTGGCGAATAAGTACGTCCCATCACAACAAGATTTCCACCTGGATCGGAGATAATACTATGCGGATATTCGTCTCCGGTTCCACCCAAATAGGTTCCATATAAACGAGCACCTCCATTGGCGCTGAATTTTGTGATACTGATATCCCAACGATGCGATCCGTCTCCACCGCCAAATGTTGTTTGGAATGCACCTGCAGTTACCGGGTATCCCTGTGCGTCGCAAACACCTGCTGAATACAAAACTCCTCCTGGTCCCGGTGTGGCGCTGAAACCATATTCATTAACCGGACTACCGGTGAATGAAGAAAAGAAAAGAGAAGGGTCGATGATCAGCGTTGCGTTCTTATCATAATTGGCAACGCTGAATTTCACCGTGTTTCCATTTATAAGCACATAATTACATTCAACTTCCTTTCTTCCCTTGGTTGGATCAAACTGAAAAGTATAAGGATATAGTTCTTTTACATCTCCGACGGTTGTTTTTATGATGAGCTCCTTATTCTTAATACTAAGTTTTGTCGCTCCATCATATTTCATTGCAATCCTTTGCACGTCGCCGCCCGGATGAACAATAAAATCATACTTCAATTTTCCGTTCTCTGAATAGTAACGCACATCGATATTCGGATAAACATTCTTGTAAGTAAGTGCCTGGAAGATCTTTACATTCTTCTGCCATTTTGAAGGATCGTTTCCGAACAGATAGTTATTATAACTTGAAAGCGGTTTGTCGGGGATGATGATGGATTGCTCATTGCCTCCTTCGAAGCTTACGCGGTAAGCATGTGAACGCAATACGACTTTCTCACCCTGTACCCTGTCTTCGTTCTCATTCCTCCCTCTATCTGAACGGAGGCCTGCACCACGATGACTCATCTGGTGGATCTTGACAAGGTCCTGATGATTATGCTGAAGAACAGTAAATCCCCTTGACTGAAGATAAAAAGCACCTGCTGGTAGTTCACCCCGATATTTGACCACTGATTCCCACTGGCCTTTATTTTCTATAAACTCAAATGTTGAGGTACCGCTTTGCGCGATTGATCTTAGGGTAAAAACTGTTACAAGGCTTGCGACGATGAATATACTTTTCCTGCCCAAATCTGCTTATTTACGTGTTACTATATATTAAAGAACGATATTTTTTCTTAATAATTACCTGCCTTCCGGTGTTTTTACAATTCATTGATAGTAGAATTACAAAACGCTCCGGCCTTTTACTAATTAAGAGATCTTGCTCCACTGGGTTTTACCCCGAACCGACTGTAAGTACTGTTTAAGACTCAAATTTCCGGCCGAATTAAGGTCGGGATCCTCGTCTAACATCCTTTCAGTCAATTTTCTGGCAGTTTCTAACCACTTGCGGTCGTCGATTATGCTGGCGAGTTTAAAGTTCAATAGTCCACTCTGTTTTGTGCCCTCGATTTCCCCTGGTCCACGAAGTTCGAGATCTTTCTCCGCAATTTTGAATCCATCACTTGTAGCACACATCGTCTTAACCCTTTCCCGTGCCTCATTGTTCAATTTGGAAGTCGTTAACAAAATGCAAAAACTTTTTTCACTTCCGCGGCCTACACGGCCTCTTAATTGATGCAATTGTGATAACCCAAATTTCTCAGCGCTCTCGATCACCATCACAGTCGCATTCGGAATATCTACTCCCACTTCAATAACAGTTGTTGCTACCATTAACTGAGTATCTCCATCCTTGAACCGTTGCATGTTTGTTTCTCTTTGTTCTCCCGGCTGCCTGCCATGCACCATGCTTATCCAATAACGCGGTTCAGGAAAATAAGCTTTCACATTTTCATAACCTTTCATCAGGTTTTCGTAATCCAGTTTTTCCGATTCTTCTATCAATGGGAAGATAATATAAACCTGTCTACCTTTCTGGATCTCAGTCTTTATAAAATCCATTACCTGACTTCTGGCTGTCTCATAACGATGTACGGTTAAAATGGGTTTCCGGTTGGGGGGTAATTCGTCTATAACGCTATAATCCAGGTCTCCATAAGCAGTCATTGCCAATGTTCTGGGAATAGGAGTAGCGGTCATTACAAGTACATGTGGAGGCTTCGCCGCTTTCCTCCATAGCCTGGCCCTTTGAGCTACTCCAAAACGATGCTGTTCATCAACAATTGCCAACCCAAGATTCTTAAATTGCACCTTGTCCTCAATAACTGCATGCGTTCCGACGAGTAAATTCAATTCACCTTCTTCCAGCGATTTTAAAATCTTTTTTCTTTGGGCGCTCTTCGTTGACCCAGTTAATAATTGAATTGTTAGCGGCAAGTCTTTGAGCAAATTTCGAAGATTTGCATAATGCTGTTGGGCAAGGATTTCAGTTGGTGCCATCAGGCAACTTTGAAATCCATTATCAGCAGCAATCAACATTATCAGTAAGGCAACAATTGTTTTACCGCTTCCAACATCACCTTGCAATAAACGATTCATTTGCTTTCCGCTGCCACAATCCTTTCGAATTTCCTTTATCACTCTTTTTTGCGCACCGGTTAATTGAAAAGGAAGGTATTCATTATAGAAACGATTGAATAGTTCACCAACATGAGTAAAAGAAACTCCGATTGAATGATGGTGCCTTTGCACTTTCAACAATGCCATCCTTACCTGTACAATAAAGAGCTCCTCAAATTTGAGGCGGTTTAATGCGTTTTGAAATTGTTCCTGATCGGAAGGAAAGTGAATTTGGTTGAAGGCCTGGAACCGGGGAATCAGCTTTACCTGCTTTAGCACTGAATCAGGAAGGTTCTCTGGTATATCTTTTTCTTTTACGACCTGGAGCAGAACTCTAGTCAGTTTGCCGATCTGCCTTCCACCCAAACCTTTTGCCTTCAGTTTTTCCGTGGATGGATAAACGGGTTCGAGAAAATTCTTTCCTTCAGCTTTTTCCTCAGTCAACACTTCAATTTCCGGATGAGTAAGTTGAGCTTGTCCCTGGAAATAATTAACCTTTCCGTAAACAAGATAATTGTGTCCAACATTAAGCGATTTCTGAATCCAGTTGATGCCCTGAAACCAAACTAAATCAATGCTACCAGTATTGTCTCTAAGTTCACATACCAGTCGTTTCACCCTACCTGCTCCAATAGTTTCTTTGCTGATCAGTTTTCCAATTATCTGGATATACTCAGATTGAAAATTGACTTCGCTAATGAAGTTGATCTTTGTCTTATCCACATGCCGGTAAGGGTAATGCTCGAGCAAATCGCGGAAAGTATGAATATTTAATTCCTTCTTTAATAGGTCAGCTCTCAGCGGACCTACGCCTTTAAGATACTCTATCGGGTTGTCTAATATATTGGCTGTGCTTGCGATGGTCAAATATACCCCCTGTCCCCATAACGCTTACGCCAAAGCTTGCGCCTCCGTGCGCCGGCGCTGAAGCTTTGGCGTACGCGCCTATAGCTTCAGCGCACGCGGTCAGCATCGGCGCAAAGGGAGAACCCAAGTGAATCATAAAAATTTTTTTCCAATACGATTTTACCGCGCAGGTTCCTGCTTCTGCGGAATAGGGATCATATACACCTCCACCCAACTATGTCCGCTTGGGTTTCTAGGTGCAGGGAAGCTATCAACTTTTTGATAGGTCGACTGAAGCGCTTCTCTTACTTCGTATGGATAAAAATTATTCAGATAGGGGATATACTCGTATAGAACAAGATCGTAGTGCTTATTTTTAATTCGGTCGACAAACATTTTTGTTTCCTTATCAAACATGGAAACTCCTTTATGATACCATAGTGGGTATTCAGGCCCTTTCTCCAATTCAAATGGAAGGTCCGCAGCAAGCGGTGTAAGCTCAGTCATATTTAATACCTTCAGATCTTTGTTCCCCACGTGATCTCTCTGCGACAATCTCTCGATACCATCCGCGGTAGGCCCGGGCACCATGATCTTATGAAATGATTTCAACGCAGGCACTCTCCATTGATTTAAGGGAATATTTGTAGTGTCCAACTCAATCATGAATGTATTTCGATTCACAACATTGGCATAACGATAACCTGCATGGTCCGTATAGACGTAGTTTTCGGTTTTCGGTTTTATGATGAATCGTTCAAGATATTTCCAAAACACACTGCTCCACCATAGCAATACGCCGGCTGTGGTAATCAATATCGTTCTCGGTTTGCTCCAGGGGATGGGAATGAGCATGGACAGAAGACAAAGAATGAAAACAAATGCAAAACTGTGAAAGAAAATATTGTTATCTAAAGGAACATAGCTGGTCACCTGGAAAATTGCTGCTTGTGCGAGCAAACCCAATGTAAGCAGCGTGAATAACATCAGCTGTTTATTCCGGAAAAATTCTTTCCAGTTCTTTATTGTGGCCAATAGCAATATCGCAATGACAAGCAAATAAAATTTCAACCAAAGAGATGCTGCAAAGAACTCGCGAAGAATATCGGTGATTGATATTCTTGAACTATGAGGAGCCTGACCATGATTGAACCAATAACCGAAATTGTATCCGGTGAAGGGAAGAATCATTAATGCCCCGGTTGCAAGAAATGAGAGAATGAATATCAATGGCGACCACCATTTCTTTTCAAGTATCGCCTCGTAAAACAATAATGCAAAACAAACCAGGAATGCAAGTCCACCTCCATCCTGTTTGGTAAAAAATGAAAAGAATATAAACACCCCCGACAAAATCAGCCATAAAAACTTTAATCGGCCTGGGCTTGCAAAGAAGTATTTCATTAAAAATGCCAGTGCAATAAATTCGTATACGATAACCGTATGATTATACCAGGGCCAGTAATTGAAAAAAGTATATGAAAGTGTGAAAACGATTACGGCAAGGAAGCGTATTGTTGTGTCAATGCCAAGACTTTTGAATATTGAGCGAAAGGCTAATCCCGCGAGGATATTTATGAAAGCCTGGGCCTTGATCAACGTGATCATCTGGGTTCCGAAGATCTTAAAGAATATCGCTGGGATCACCCAATACATGTAGCCCACCGGCATGCCAAAATCCTTGTAAGGCACCTGCCCTTCGGCCATTCGATATGCACCTTCCCAGCTCAAAAAAATATTGATGCGGTACGGGAAACTTGCTAGTACCGGCATTAAGGCAACTCCCACGATTAGCAGTATTTCGACAAGGGGTAATAGGCGTTTCATGCTTTAGGCTTCAGAATAAAGGAGAAAGAGGAAAATCAGCGGTTAAATTACAGATTGCGGCTTAAAGTGCAAACTATTGCACCAAAAGCATTTGTGCAGTATCTTGTGGCACCGTAAACCCGGCCCATGTTAGATCATATCAAATTATTGCGGCCTAAGGATTGGGCAAAGAATCTCTTCCTGTTTATCCCTGCTTTTTTCGCGCAGAATATTTTTGATGGGACCAACTTGCAACTTTTGATCGGAGGTTTCTTTGCTTTCTGCTTTCTGGCCAGCAGCATTTACATACTGAACGATTACCGCGACCGGGAAGATGATCGGAAACATCCGGTAAAGAATAGCAGACCGCTGGCTTCCGGAAAAGTAAAACCATCAACCGCGCTGGTCATCGCATTCATCCTGCTTGCAGTAGGAACTTTCCTGGCTTATTCGCTGGACAGTTCGGGTAAGTTCGTTTTTATTTGCAGCGTTTATTATTTGCTGAACCTGGCTTATTCATTGGGATTAAAAAATGTTCCCATTCTCGATATGATTATCGTGGCTTCTGGCTTTGTGTTAAGAGTAAAAGGAGGAGCGGCATTGACAGATGTAAATACAACGGAGTGGTTGATCATTATGACTTTTCTTTTGGCGTTGTTTATGGCCGTGGGAAAGAGAAGAGATGATGTGATTATCAAACTGTCAACTGGCACAGATATTCGAAAAGTGATCAAAGGTTACTCACTCGAATATTTGAATATTCTTTTAGGGTTGCTTTGCGCGATCATTATCGTGGCATATATCAATTATACTGTTTCCGGAGAATTACATAATAAATTTTCATACCGGCTCTATTATACTTCATTGTTCGTGATCGCGGGGATCATGCGATACCTGCAGATCGTTTTTGTACAGAATAAGGCTGGTTCACCTACGGAAATCCTGTATAAAGACCGGTTTATTCAACTTACCCTTATTTTGTGGGTGGGAAGTTTTTATGTGATACTTTATTTAAAGGACTTTCACTTTTTTGAATAATGAAAAGAAAAATTGCGAATTGGGGGAATTATCCGGCGCTCGAAAGCGATGAAAAGTTCTTCAGCTTTGAAGAGCAGGGTAAAGAACTCGTGCGATCGTCGGAACATTTTATTCCAAGAGGAAATGGCCGTTGCTACGGAGATGCTTCCCTTGCTGACGAAACCATCAACACGCTCAAGTACGATAAAATACTTTCCTTCGATACGGAAAATGGAATCTTCGAATGTCAGAGCGGATTGACGCTCGATAAATTACTTGAGGTTATTGTTCCAAAAGGTTGGTTTCTCCCGGTGACACCCGGCACAAAATTCATTACGGTTGGTGGTGCAGTTGGAAGTGATATTCATGGAAAGAATCATCACGTTGACGGTTCATTCTCCAATCATGTTTTATCAATGGAGATATTGCTCGCAGATGGTAGTACGATCAATTGTACACCTGATCGCGAGAAAGACCTTTTCGAAGCCACCTGCGGCGGAATGGGATTGACTGGACTGATAATGACCGTAAAGTTCAGGTTGAAAAAAATTGAATCTTCCTATATCAAACAGAAACAGATCAAAGCAAATAATCTCGAAGAGATCATCGCTTTATTCGATCAATACAAACATTATACTTATTCTGTAGCCTGGATCGATTGTTTGAAGAAGGGAAAAAATTTTGGAAGAAGCATATTGATCCTTGGAGAACATGCGAAACTGGAAGAGCTTTCTGAAAGCCGTAAGAAAGATCCGTTGAAGCTTCCAAAGAAAAAACAGATCCCTTTCCCATTCAACCTTCCTTCCTGGATATTAAATACTTTCACCATACAGGTATTCAATTTTCTTTATTACAATAAGAATTACAAAAAGGAAATAAACAATATCGTTAGTTATGAACCTTTCTTCTATCCATTGGATGCGTTCGCAAACTGGAACAGGGGATATGGGAAGAAAGGATTTGTACAGTATCAATTCGTATTGCCTCTGGAAGCCAAACAGGGATTGATTGAGATCCTGAACAAGATCAGCGAAAAAGGAATGGGCTCCTTTCTCGCCGTGTTGAAGGTATTTGGAAAACAGGAAAGCCTGATCTCTTTTCCAAAACAGGGCTATACGCTTGCATTGGATTTTCCTGTACGCAAAGGATTATTTGAATTCCTCGATGAACTGGATAAGATCGTATTGCAGTATGGAGGAAGAATTTACATGAGTAAGGATGCGCGTATGCAACCGGGAGTGTTAGCTGCGGGTTATGAACGCCTCGATGAATTCAAAAGAATTGTTAGGACCTATAATCCAAATGGAAAGATCAGATCGGTTCAGTCTGACCGTTTATTTTTGACCACTTAACAGAAAATCTAACCATGCCCACCCTCCTCTTGTTAGGTGCAGCTTCAGATATGTCGGTTGCCATCGCAAGAAAATTTGCTAAAGAAGGGTACAACCTTCAACTCGCTGCACGGAATGTGCAACGTTTGAAGCCGATGCAATCGGACCTTTCAATAAGGCACCAGGCTTCATGCGACCTGATTGAATTTGATGCTTTGAATTTTCAAAGCCACGCTTCTTTCTTTCAAAATCTCTCTCCAAAACCGGATGTGGTGATTGCTGTATTTGGATACCTTGGTGAAAATGAATCAGCACGTCAGGATTGGAAAGAAGCAGAAAAGATCATTCATTCTAACTATACAGGTGCCTTATCTATTTTGAATATCGTTGGAAATTATTTTCTCGAACAAAAGAAAGGAACGATCATTGGAATAAGTTCTGTCGCCGGTGAAAGAGGACGACAAAGTAATTATATCTACGGAAGTGCCAAAGCAGGATTTACCGAATATCTATCTGGATTAAGAAATCGCCTCTACCCAGCAGGCGTGCATGTAGTGACAGTAAAACCAGGGTTTGTCTATACCCGAATGACAGAGAATATCAAACTTTCTCCTCTGCTCACTGCAAAACCCGAAGATGTTGCTGACGCGGTCTATAGCGCAGTGAAGAATAAAACTAATGTGATCTATGTGAAATGGTTCTGGCGCTGGATCATGCTGATCATTAAATCTATTCCCGAATTCATGTTTAAAAAACTCAAGCTTTGAAGCGGGTCATCGCCTTCTTTGATTTCGATGGAACGGTCACTCGGAAAGATACTTTGCTGGAGTTTATCAAATTCAGTAGGGGAAGTTTGCGGTTTTACCTTGGCTTTTTGATTAACAGTCCAATTTTAATTGCTTATAAAATCGGTATTATTTCTAATCAGACCGCAAAAGAATGGATGCTACGATATTTCTTTTCAGGAAGAAGGTTGGAAACCTTCCAACAGCAATGCGATTTATTTGCTGTACAAGTGCTCCCTTCTTTGCTAAGATCAAAAGCAATTAATGAAATAAATAAATTAAGAGAATTTGGTGTCGACGTAGTGATCGTTTCCGCTTCAGCAGAAAACTGGATAAAAAAATGGACCGATTCCCTGAATCTTCAATTGCTCGCTACAAAGCTTGTAACAAAGAATGAAAAGATCACCGGAAGGATAGATGGAAAGAATTGCCATGGAGATGAAAAAGTTTTACGAATAAAAGAAAAATTCAACCTGGCTGATTATTCTGACATTTATTGTTATGGAGATACAGCTGGAGATAAGCCCATGCTAAATCTGGGAACGATTAAATTTTATAAACCCTTCAGATAATTGTTCCTGCTTCCGTGTCGTCATTCCCGCCCCGCCGATGGCGGGGGGAACCTTTCACCGTGGCAAAATCTGCCCTTTATTCCTTGAAAAAAAAAGTTCCGAACCCTTGCGAGTCCGGAACTGTTATCCATCAATCAATAATCAGAAACTTCTTGTGTGTTTCAGAGGTAATCTATTGTTTGACGATCTTTCTTACTTCTTTCCATTCACCACCCATTCTCACTTCCATCATGTAAATACCTGATGTCAGTTGCTGGATTTGAATAGTTGCCGTAAGAATTTGATCCTGCTTAATCACTTGTTGTTCTTTCACTAGTTTTCCTTCCATATTATAGATACGGATCTGTACCGGTCCTGTTCTCTTATCATCCACCATCAGGTTGATAAAGCTCGATGCCGGGTTCGGGAAGTATTCAAGTCTCGCTCTTGTTATGGATGAATTGACTGTTACAATTATTGAATACTCTGAAGTTCCGTTTTTATCAACTTGCTTGATACGGTAATAGCTTGTTCCGGTTCTCGGTTGCACGTCTTCGAATGAATATTCTTTCGCGCTTGTCGAAGTTGAAGAACCATTTACCTGGCCGACCTTCGAGAAGTCTCTACCGTTGTCGCTTCTTTCAATTTCAAAGCGATCGTTACTGACTTCGGCTGCGGTTGCCCAATTTAATTGAACTGTATTACCTGTATGTTTTCCTTTTACGAAGATCCATTTTACAGGCACAACCACCAGCGTTTCCATAACCTCTACCGTATCACGGCTTCTCGCTCCGAGGTTATCAGTCGTTTCCAACTCCATCTGGTATACTCCAGCAATCAGACCTGATATGACTGGAGTTGCACTCGCGTCATTATCGATCGTAATTGCAGGCGGACCAGAGATCTTTCTCCATTTGTAACCACTGATCGCTCCATCCGGGTCATAAGATGCAGTACCGTTTAGTGCAACAGAGGCTATCACAGTTACCTGGTTGTTTCCCGCATTTGCAATCGGCGGAAGGTTCGGTAATGGACCGGCAACAACGGTCACTATAATTCTATCGGTACTCCAGTCGGTACGATCGTCAACTACTTTTACTTCGTACTCGTAGGTTCCCGGTTGAATAAGACCTGTTACACTTGTAGTTCCGTTTGTTGAAACCGGGGTTGTTATTGATCCGAAACTTGGACCAGAAATTTTTGTCCAGATCACTCTTCGAATAATCCCATCTGCATCTGTTGAAGCTGCTGCTGATAAATTAACAATTGCGGAGCTAGATGAAATAGTAACATCAGGTCCGGCACTTGCAACAGGCACCTGGTTTACTGGAAGGCTTCTGTCTTTACCAAGAAACCATTCAAACATATTTATATTATGAATGCTATTGTCTGGAGTATAAGCCCAATCCCAGATACCATGTCCACCACCAGGATATATATGTACATAGGGTTTTACTGCTGGATTCTGCATGTTGATCGCATTGATCGCACTTTGGGTACATGCAACTGAAACAACTCCGTCATTTACCGCGTGGAATGCCCAAACAGGTACATTCTGACTTGTAAGCGCAGCCGGGCTAACTATTGAACAGGTACCGCATACTGGTGCGATCGCAGCAAACTGGGCTGCATTGGTATTGGATGTTGAAGAATACGACCATGTTCCTCCCCCGCCAAGACTAAGTCCGGTCAGGAAGATACGGTTCGGATCTCCACGCAAAGTAGTCTTAGCGTATTTGACCATTTCTTCAACGTAGAAATTATGCCAGTAACCGTATCCGGGGCTCAACTGAGGCGAAAGAACGAGAAAGGTTTCCCATTTGCCATTCCAGAAGAAGCGCATCGTATGTCCCTGGTTGATCAACTTGGGAGGGCCTGCGCCAAGGACACTACCTAATTGGGTTGTACCGTTTCCTCTTTCCCCAATTCCATGAAGAAAGATGATCACCGGATATTTCAAAGTTGGATTCGCAGCATAATCGGTAGGAGTATATTCCCAAAAGCCAATAAACTCGCCGTTCGATGCCGTCAGACCTCTGGCAACTTGTTGAGCAGAAGTGGTCGTTGATAGGGTGGTAGTTAGGGTAATGAATAAGCCTAAAACCAATAAAAGTTTCTTCATAGTGGTTGATTTTGGACCGGCATAGCAATACATACCAATGGCAGTGCATTAAGTGATTGCTACACTACGGCTACTAATCAAAAAATTTAATCTACGGGTATGGGGGTGGTTGGGGGGTCGGCTATATCATTCTACACAAAATCAGGTCTGCCCGAATTCAGTATTAAAACAATAATAACTGGAGGGAAATTCAGAGCCGTGAAAATAAGTAGATTTCGTTTTCATAGGATTGTGATTTACTAGTGTTACTGTTACAATAATAATACCAATTGGGCCAATCTCTAAAGCATTTCTACTCTTTCTTCAAATGATAACTCTCGTGTTTTTCTCATGTAAATCTCACTGCAAATAAACGATGGCAATTTCGTAGAGGATGCATGCAGGTACTTCATTAAAAAATTAATAGGTGTTTTACCTTATTGCTCTTAAACATTTTGTAGAAGAATGTCATCATTACATCAGTAACCGCAATCGACGTAATCGATTTGATGACACTCAAAAAAAATCCCCCCGATATATCGGAGGGATTTACTTAACATCTTATTGTGATTTTTTATCGCTTGATAAATTTCGACAACATCTTCTTCTTATTGTTGATCACAACCTCAATGATATACACACCTGCTTTCAGGTCAACCACACTAATTGGAATATCTGCAGAAGTCTGTGACTTCGTAAATACCTTCGATTTCACAAATCTTCCGTTTATATCATAGATATTCGCAGTTGCAACCCCGAGTGTATCCGTCACGCAACGCACATTGAGAATTCCTGACGCTGGATTCGGATAGACCGACATATTGTCAAGGGTCCTGAAATTGCTTACAACAGAAACCATGACTGTATCAGTGTCCGTTGCACCCAGGTTATCCATAACTGACAACTCGAAGATGTAGTCTCCCGATACAAGTTGGTCAACACGGGTGGTCATACTAAAACGATGATCTATGAATGCGAAAGATGGTCCTTGCAATTGCTTCCAGATGTAACTCACAATGAATCCATCTGTGTCACCTGATCTGATTCCATTCAATATGGCGCTGGATGCGGGCACTGCGATCGTCGTATCTCTACCGGCATTCGCTATCGGTGCATGGTTGCCGCCCGAGATCACAGTTACCTTCACCTGGTCTGACGAGCTCGCACCCTTATCATCCGTTACTGTCAATTCGAAGATGTATTCACCCACTTGCATACCTACAACATTTGGAGTAGGCGTGGTAGAATTCACAATCGTTATCGTTCCAGGTCCACTTATCTTAACCCAGTTGTAAGCAACGATAGATCCATCAGGATCATACGAAGCAGATCCACTCAATGCTACCACTGCGGTCGTGATATTTGAAATGAAGTCAACACCTGCATTTGCAATAGGAGCCGCATTTGGTGGTGGCGGTGCGGGATTTACAATTACCACAACTGTGTCAGCATCGGTTGCACCGAGATTATCTGTAACAACTAAACTGAAACTGTAAGTACCCTGTGCCAATCCAATCAACGCTGTTGTTGCGGCTGCGGGATCTGCGATTGTAAACTGTGCAGGTCCGCTGATTTTGGTCCAGCTATAAGAACTGATAGTTCCATCGGGATCGTTTGATCCGGTACCATTCAGCGTTGTGCTGCTTGTTGGTAATGTCATGATCATATCTCCACCCGCATAACATACCGGCGCTTGATTTGGCGGAGGAACAGCAGCATTCACCGTTACAATTACTGTATCGGTATCTGTCGCTCCATTATTGTCAGTAACTATAAGACTGAAGCTGTATGTTCCCTGTACAAGATTACTTAATGCCGTGGATGCGGCGAACGCGTTCGCAATTGTATACTGCGCAGGTCCACTTATCCTGGTCCAGCTATAAGAATTAATTATACCATCCGGATCACTCGAACCACTACCATTCAATGTAGTTACGTTTGTTGGCAACGTAAGATTAATATCAACACCTGCAAATGCAACCGGTGGCTGATTCGGTGGTGGTGCACCTGTATTCACGGTGATCACCATTGTATCATCATCAGTTGCTCCATTATTATCTGTAACCACAAGTCTGAAACTATAACTACCCTGAGCAAGATTGCTTACAGTTGTTGAAGCCGCAGCAGCATCTGCAATTGCAAAGCTTGCAGGTCCGCTGATCTTTGTCCAACTATAAGAACTGATTGTTCCATCCGGATCACTTGAACCACTTCCATTCAACGAAGTGCTATTAGTAGGTAAAGTGATCGTAGCATCCGCACCAGCATAAGCATTCGGTGCCTGGTTTGGTGGCGGAGGAGCAGCATTAACTGTTATTACCATCGTATCATCATCAGTTGCTCCACTATTATCAGTTACTAAAAGACGGAAACCGTAAACACCTTGTACCAATCCGGTGACAGTTGTTGATGCTGCACCAGGAGTAGTGATAGTGTAGGTTGCAGGTCCGCTGATCTTTGTCCAACTATAACTGCTGATTGTTCCGTCGGGATCGCCTGATCCGTTTCCGTTCAACGTAGCACTATTGGTTGGCAATGTAATGGTAAGATCAGAACCTGCAAATGCAACCGGCGGTTGATTTGGTGGAGGTGCTGCACCAGTCACCGTAACAATTACGGTATCGTCATCTGTCGCCCCACTATTATCAGTTACCAGTAAACGGAAACTATATGTTCCCTGCGCAAGGTTGGTAATATTTGTTGTAGCCACACCCGGATTCACAATAGTGAATTGCGATGGTCCACTGATCTTGGCCCAGGTATAGGTAATAATCGTTCCATCTGCATCGCTGGATGCGGATCCATCAAGTGCAGTATAATCAACTGGCAGGGTTATATTGATGTCTGCTCCTGCATTGGCAACCGGTGCAATGCTTGGCGGTGGAGGAGCGGCATTTACAGTTACATTAACTGTATCATCATCACTCAATCCGCCATTATCGGTTACCTGTAAGCGGAAACTATAAGTTCCCTGAACAAGATTCATCAACGCTGTTGATGCAGCTGCAGGATTTGCAATAGTGAACTGCGCAGGTCCGATAACCATCGTCCAAACGTATGAACCAATCGTTCCATCGATATCAGTTGAAGCACTACCATTCAGGTTTGTATTATTTGTAGGTAATGTTATCGTGATATCCGTTCCTGCATTTGCAGTTGGCGGTATATTTGGTGGAGGCGGTGCGGCATTTACCAAAACTGTGATGGTATCTGCTGCAGGTACCCATAAATTATCCCAGACTGTTAATCGGAATCGATAAGTACCCTGAACAAGATTACTAAGGTTTGTTGTTGCTGTGTTTGGATTCAGGATATTGAATGAAGCCGGTCCACTTATCTTGGTCCACAAATAATCTTTTAATGCTCCATCCGGATCTGATGACGCAGTTCCGTTCAATATTGTTGAATTGGTCGGAAGTGCAATTGTTATGTCAGCACCCGCATTTGCAATTGCAGGATTGTTTACTGTTACAACTACAGTGTCATCATCAGTTGCTCCATTATTATCAGTAACCTCCAGCCGGAATCGATAAGTACCGCCAGTTAGATTTGTCAACGCTGTTGAAGCAGCATTGGGGTCAGCGATATTATATGAAGCCGGTCCGTTGATCTTGGTCCAGCTATAAGTAGCAATGCTACCATCCGGATCGCTTGATCCCGTACCATTCAACGTAGTATTATTCAATGGAAGCATAAACAGAATATCTGCACCCGCAAAAGCAACCGGAGGTTGATTTGGTGGCGGTGCACCGGTGTTAACTGTTACAATGACTGTATCGGAATCACTCAAGCCTCCATTGTCCGTTACATCCAAACGAAATGCATATGTTCCCTGCACCAGGTTAGTTAGTGCAGTTGATGCGGCATTCGCGTTAGCGATTGTGTAAGTTGCCGGTCCACTCAACCAGGTCCAGCTATAAGAAGCGAGGGTACCATCAGGATCACTTGATCCGCTTCCGTTGAGTGTTGTATTGTTTGTTGGCAAGGTAACGGTGATATCCGCTCCTGCATAGGCGTTTGGCGCCTGGTTTGGCGGCGGCGCTCCTGCATTCACCGTAACAATTACCGTATCATCATCTGTTGCTCCACCATTATCGGTTACGAGTAGACGGAATGCATAAATACCTTGTACAAGATTAGAAACAGCAGTTGAAGCTGCATTCGAATTAGCAAGCGTATATGATGCAGGTCCGCTAACCAATGACCAACTGTAAGAACTGATCGTTCCATCCGGATCACTGGATCCGCTACCATTTAATGTAGTGCTATTGGTTGGGAGTGTTAGTGTAATATCTGTTCCAGCATTGGATGTTGGTGCCTGGTTTGCCGGGGGTGGTCCTCCGTTCAACACATTCACCTGCACGGTATCAGTTGTCGGAATCCACATATTATCCCAAACGGTGAGCTGGAACCTGTAAGTACCCGGAATTAATGATGCTGTTTGTGTCGTTGATGCAGCCGGCGTTACGATTGCTGCTGGCGCCGGACCACTGATCTGTGTCCATAACCATTGGCTGATCGGACCATCCGGATCTGTTGATCCCGTTCCATTCAGCGTAGTGATTGCAACCGGAAAGTTAATATTGATATCTGGTCCGGCATTCGCCACACCCAATGCGTTTACAAAAAGACGCATGGTATCATCATCACTATATCCATTGTTATCGTTTACTTGTAATCGGAAATAATACTGGCCAGATACAAGACCAGTCACAGTAGCAACAGCTAAATTCGGATTCACAAATGTCGCATTCGGGCCCGAGACCTTACTCCAGCTGTAACTTACGATTGTACCATCCGGGTCAGTTGAAGTAGTACCGTCGAGATTGAAACTGTTGGTCGGCAGGTTAATAAGTGCAAAGCCACCAGCACGCGCTGTTGGAGAGCCAACCGGCATGATCACATTTACTACAACTGTATCCTTGTCCCAGGCAGCGCGGTTATCCGCTACCGTGAGTTCGTATGCATAAGTTCCTGCCCAGGTAAGACCAGTGACAGTCGTGGTAGCAGCGCCGGGATTCGTGATCGTTCCTGCATTTGGTCCGGAAATTTTTCTCCACACATAACGGACGAGATTTCCATCAGGGTCACTGGATGCAGCACCATTTAGATTCACAGTTCCTACAGTATGTTGAACAGTGATATCAGATCCGGCGTTTGCATTGGGAAGAACGTTTACGGGAAGACTCTTATCCTGTCCAAGGAACCATTCATAAAGATGAGGATTATGCCAATCGTAAATTGTATCATATGACCGGTCCCAGATATAGTGGTTTCCGTTTGGATACAGAGTCATGATCGGTTTAACAGCAGGATTATAACTATTGATTCCATTGATTGCGTTAACCGTACATGAAACTCCAACCACTCCATCATCAACAGCATGAAATGCCCATACGGGAAGATTGGCATTGGCCAGGTTAGCAGCACTATTAACTGAACAGGTTCCACATACTGGAGCGATCGCTGCAAATTTTCTTGCATTGGCCAGGGAACTTGATGCATACCACCATGTTCCTCCTCCGCCGAGGCTCAACCCGGTAAGAAATATCCGGTTCGTGTCAACACGCATATTTGTTTTGGCATAGTTCAACATTTCGTCAACGTAGAAATTCTGCCAGTTACTATATCCAGTACTTAATTGGGGAGACAGTACAAGGAATGTTTCCCATTTTCCATTCCAAAAGAAACGCATGGGAACTCCTGTAGTTGCAGCCGCGAACTTTGGAGGACCAGCGCCTAACAACATACTTAATTGGGTTGTACCATTACCTCTTTCCCCAATTCCATGAAGAAAGATGATCAATGGATACTTAGTGGTTGGATTCGCGCTATAGTCAACTGGTTTGTATTCCCAGAATCCTATAAATGTACCATTGGCAGCAATAAGGTTTCTGGCCACTTGCTGTGCATAAGTACTATTACCGCTATGTAATAGGAAAAGAAATAGGATAGATAAAAACACAACCTTCCTAAACAGATAGGTAGAGTTTTTCATAAAGTTGGATTTTCGGATTTAGGATTTATTGCTTTCGCAATACGGTTTATTGTCAGCTCATTGACGTACAAAAACCTAACCAAAAAACGCCCATTAACAGACTTTCTGTGCATCAGAACCCCGGTTTTTTTTAGAAAGTTGAATAGCAATATGTTCTCGGAGGGAAAACCATCCACACACATGGTATTTTCCCGACAGGTAAAGTAGTACGTTTAGCAAAATAATTACCAAACTCAATTTAATGTGCAGAAAGTGCAAAAAATGTGGACAACTTGAAAAATTATCGCATTTCTACTATGCGTATTCGAAGATTTACTAACTCTCCTGTGTAAAGGATTTTGGAGTATGGAGAAATTCTTTCCTACTTACTTTCATTTTGAATAGTGCCTTTACCATCAGGAACATTAAGACAGGAATTTGAAGCACTGCTAAAACTGTTTTTCTGGAATAAAATTTCCCCGGAATTGAAATAAAGAAGACCGATAAATAAAGGATAAAAAGCCCAATCCAATACCATAAGGGAGGTGCTATAAAGGATAGCTTCAACAAATATTGAATCAAGAAAAGAACGAACACCACAAAGAAACTGAACAGAAATAAGAGTCGCGATGGGATAAGGTTGATGAATAGTTTATTCCAGTATTCTTTTGTCTTCGGAATAAGACCTTGCTTTTTGTCGAAGAACAGCCGAAGGTGAATGATCTGCGATTCCTGCCAGCGCGTCCTTTGTCTTTCATATACAGCCTTATTTGATACCTTTTCATCCAACACCCATGCATTTTCAATGAATTCAATATTGATATCAGCCTTCATGATTTCAAAATCAACTTCCCTGTCGCAGGCAGGATTCCCCAGGATCCCGGGTTTGTTATAGATCTCTTTCAGTTTTTTGAATTCAAATGCCATTCCTGAGCCAATCGTATTCGATGAAAAGCCCAGTGCACGCTGACCTCTTCGAAACAGGTGATTGTTGATCTCTTCGCTCAAACCATCGAGTATGGCCACTGTACTGTTGGTATTCTTAGCTGTTCGATGTGTTTGTACAGCGCGGAAACCTTTTTGAAATGCATCATTAACCTGTTCCAGGCAACCCGGTAACATAACATTATCCGAATCCAGTATGATCGCAATATCATATGCTGATTCGGGTATTGAATTCAATAAGGCATTTAAAGAGCGTGCTTTCGAACTCAATTCAAATTTTACTTCTTTTACATTGACTGGTATTTCCCGGAGTTGTTGAATGGTTTCAGGCTTTAATTGATCCGCGGCCACAAAAACATCAAAATCACCTGTCGGATAATCATGTTCCTTTGCCTTTCTTGCAGAGTTGATAACGATATTATCTTCCTTATAGCTCGGCATCAATATCGCAATTTTCTTCCTGGACGGATTGACTGAATATTTTTTCGGAGAATAAAATCGCCCGGCAAGCGCTAAAACAAAAAGGTAAAGCACGTTAATAGCCAGGTAGACAAATATGATGATGAAAATAATATTGAATATAGTTTGTAGCATTACGGTTACAACGGTTTTTTTCTTAGCGTATTTTACTTTAGGTTGACAGGGTTGGTAAAGTTGATAAGGTTGATAAGGTCACACAGGCGAATAGCTCGACGAATACAAATTCCACAGCGCCCCTTTCATAAAATACCTAAGCTGTACGAATTGTTTTTTTGCAAGATACGTGATAAACCATCTTGGAAAGGTGAAGAACACGAAGAACAGTGTAAACACGATCTTTTGAAAAAAATTCGCATTGCGCCTGATGTATAGAATTCGATTTCTTGTGTGATAATAGATCTTCATTGGATTATTTTTCCCAACGCTCATCGATTCTTTATGAAAGATCTTTGCGGGCGCCGTATACCAGATCTTATAGCCTGCATTTTGAATTCTGGCCGACCAGTCCCACTCTTCATAATAAAGAAAAAACTTCTCAGGAAACATGCCAACCTTTTCCACCACTTCTCTTTTAACCATCATTGCGCAACCATGGGCACCGGCAGTCGGGCCCGACACATTATGTTGTCCCTGGTCCTTTTCCATCATTCCAATGCTGCTTGTTCTGCCGGTGAACATGTTCATCGGATTGAATCCCGCATATTGGATCACTTCAGGTTGATCATAAAACATGATCTTCGGACAGGCGACACCAATTTGCTCATCCAGTGCGAATGGTTTTAATAATTCATCCAATAGGGTGGGAGTAACTTCAGTATCATTATTTACAATGAAGAAAAAATCTCCTTTACCCTGGCGCATACCCCAGTTGTTTCCTTTTGCAAAACCAAGATTTTCTTTACTAAGCAATAAACGCGTATTGGGATAATTGCCGGAAAGGATCTTCGAAGAAGGATCAATTGCCGAAGCCATGTCGCAGACGAGGATCTCAAAATTCTTATACTGCAGGTTCCGGCATGATTCCAGGAACTGGCAGGTGATATCAGTCTGGTTATAGTTCAGGGTAATGATGGAAATAAAGGGATGCTCCTTCAAGGCCGTCTTTCTTTTATGGCAGTAAGGTAATAAAAAAGCGGCCAGCGATAAGGCCGGCCGCTATGGTGTAAATGAATTAAGCGTTCGTTTTTTGAATCAGTGCCGAGGGCGTGTTGGCCATGATCCAGAGGTCGTACATGAAATTATACTTGTCAGCATAATCTATATCCAATGAAATTCTTTCTTCTGCTGAAAGATCTTCCTTGCCTCTTTTCTTGATTTGCCACAATCCTGTGATACCGGCAGGCGCCATAAAACGCTTTGCCCAAAGATCTGTGGTGAGTGTCGATGCTTCGTATAATGGTAAAGGTCTGTTTCCAACCAACGACATATCACCTTTCAACACATTCACGAATTGGGGAATTTCATCGAGGCTTGTTTTCCTCAGGAATGAACCAATCTTCGTAATGCGTGGATCATTGTTGATCTTGAAGAATACAGGTCCCTCCGTTGCTTGAGAATCGCTGTATTGATTGAGGTGAGAAAAATCCTGGCGCAGCACATCAGCATCCTTCCGCATTGTCCTGAATTTATAGAAATCAAAAATCCGGTAACCGCGACCAGCCCGTTTCGCAACATAGAACACAGGACCACGTGATTCCAGTTTTATCGCAAGGGCAATAAAGAGGAACAACGGGGTTAAAACTAATAGCACGAGTGATGAAATCGTAACATCAAATGATCTCTTGATCATTGAATGCGTACCATCCAGGTGATGTGGAGATGTTTCAATCCCTCTTCTTAATGTATCAGTGTATGAAAGTTTCTTGATCTTGCCGAGGAATTTCACTTTATCTGTCAACTCGGGTTTGCCATAATTACGAAGTGAAATGATCTCATCAATGAAATTGCACCTTTTGAATTTAGAAAGATCACACTTATCGGCGTTCGAACTATCGATGATAAAAGGAACGACTAGTAATATCTTATGGTAGCAAAGAAATTGATGAAATTCTGCGAGGTCTTTAACCTCAAAACTGCATTCGGCAATTATAATGTCGGGGACTGTATCCGTTTTTTCCAGCAAACGTTTGATGATATATTTGGCATTTTCAAGGTTCTCTGCCACATATCCGTTCTCAAACGATCTAACAAGATTATCGATGCTGGAAATGTTCTTTCCTATGTAGAAAAATTCAAAAGCTTTCTTGTCAACAGCGGGCGCGGGGCTGCTGGTGGTTATAGTAAAGTGCCGGTATGTCTTCCTCGTCGTCTTCTCTTCTGGTAAAATTGCAAGTTCCATAAAGTAGGTTTTTGGTTAACGCATTTTCATTAGTACGAGTTAACTCGCATGGGCGCGAGGGTCATATTTTTCACTTTTGCCAAAAGCTCCACGGGATTAAAAGGCTTGGTGAAAAAAGAATCAATTCCCATTGCCATGCATTTCGCTGCAGTTTCTTCTTTACCAAGTGAAGAAAGAACAATAACGGGTATATCGCCATAAAGACCACTGCTGGTCAATTGTTCGATGAGTTCCCAATTCTCCATATCTGGTAATTGGGCATCTACGACAATAAGGTCCGGAAGGTTTCTTTTCGATAACCAATACATTGCGGAACAACCATCAGGTGCAGTTACCACCTGAAACTCTTTTCCTAATACGGTTTGTAGCAAAAAGCGTATTGCTTTGCTGTCATCAATTGCGAGAATTTGACGTTTCATGGGCAGAAATGTATTTTTCTTGTTCAATAAACAATTCGCAATTTTTCAACAGGCTTGATGATGGACTATTTAGCGGCTTCGTCTAGGATCAGGGACACTATCGGTAAAATAACAATTTGCCTTACATCGGTTTTGTATGGCTTTCGCAATGGCTAGTGGATTACTGATGCGGTGTTGATCAGGTTAGAAGGAATTTCTAAGGATTCGTGGTATTCAGTTATAAGCTAATCTATCAGAATGTCCTTAACGCAGTGTCTAATCAGAGGAATTGAATCGGGGGATTTCGGATATTTTAAAAGCTGGGTAAAAATAGTATTAAAATTCAATAAACCAAAAGCCAGCCAATTATATTTTTACAACTTTCCGAAGTTCGCACAACGATACTTACCACACAATACCACTTTGGTGGTATTAAGCCAATTTCTGCCTCGCTGCTTTGTCCCAGACTACCGTTTGTTTTTTTCGGATATACCTTCCAAATCCAATGAACACTGCCACGTTCATAAACAGAAAATAGAATGGGATATAAAAGATCTTAACCCGCATTTCTTTAGTCGCAAATATCCATCCTGCAATTGCCATACCATAGAAGATCGCTTGCAGAAACAACACAATTTGGTAAAATAAATTCCCTTCCATTAATACGATGAGGAAATTTGAAACAAATAATGTCACCAATGCGATGGGACATAGGGTCCACCTGAGTATCCGATGTGATATGAATTGAAATGAGACTATGGGGTATTTAAAAACATTGAATAGGTCTTTTAATAAGACCATTGCCTGGAAAGCACCCGCACAGATCCGGACCTTTCTTTTCATTTCTTCCCTTATTGATGCCGACGCAGTTTCCATGGCATAAGCATTTGGCTCATAACGAACTACGTATCCCTTCCTGCAGATCGAAAGGGACTGTACAAAGTCCTCAATAATAGTCCCTTCAGGCACCTGTTCGATCAGGTCTTTTCTTACAGAAAACAATTCCCCCGCGGCTCCCACTGTAGTATAAAAATCGGAGTCCAGCTTCTTAAGGAAGGATTCGTATTTCCAGTAAAGACCCTCCCCAGAGGCGGCAACGGAATCATCGCCGGTTTGAAAAATCTTTTTTTCACCGGCAACCCCACCTACCCGCGGTTCGATATAATGCTTGACAATCTCCTTGGCACAATTCTTATTTAAAAAAGTATTGGCATCGCAAAAAAGGATGATTGAAGATTTGACAAGTGGAAGGATTCGGTTGATGGCCGCAACCTTTCCTTTTCGTTCTGGTTGATGGTATAAAATAATACCCGGGAACTGACTAATGATCTCAGCTGTTTTATCGGTTGATCCGTCGGTAACAAAAATGATCTCGAGCTTTTCCCGTGGATAATCCAGGGCCAGGGTATTTTCAATTTTCTGCGAAACGTACTCTTCCTCGTTATATGCGGCAATGACGATGGCCAGTTGAGGAAGATCCTTGCCGGGCGCAGGTTCCAACTTATTCTTTTGAAAAACTCTTTTTAGGGAAACCAGTAAGATCATCAGCAACCCGTAACCGATATAGCTATAAAAAACGATGAACAGGCTGACCCAGAAAATGATTTTGAATATATAGATTAAACTAAGTAACGTCATTGTATTCTTAAAAATGGATTAGCTCGATCGCAGAGGTATTTTAATTTGTAAAGAAAGAGAAACAAGTCCGAATCAACATGAAAATAGGTGTGGGTCTATTACCACAAAAGGGTATAAAACTAAATGTTCGTTTTATTTTAATTTTTGGAAAATAATACTATTTTTGACCCACCTTGCCACATTCCCTCCAACTATTCCTTGGAATGCCTCTGTGATTACCTCATTATTCTGCGAGAAAACCAATTGTGCAACACCTCCAATATACCTCTCTAATTCTATTAAGCAGCCAACGGAATATCCTGATTTAAAACCGATAATTAGGCTCAAGTAGTCTTAACGTACATTAATTATTGGTTATTTTATGAAGAAAGTATTACTTCTCACCACAATTGGAGTCGTTTTCTCATTTTTTCTAACGCAGGGACAAAACGTATTTAATCCGAATGACCTGAATAGAAGATGGAGGGACAGTTCGACTTTTCACAATGATAGCACCAAGCTATACGCCGATCCAAATCCAGCAATTACTGGTTTGCAAAAATGGGTTTCTGTAAGAACCAGCGGCATTGACAGCGCTGCCTGGGGAAAAGATTATAAAGCCTACTTCATTAATGTTGGCGGAGTTCAAATGTCTTTCCGGCTGAAATATCCATACAGTTATAACAATCCGGATAGTGTCAATAAGAAATACCCTACCATGCTATTCTTCCACGGTGCCGGCGAACCCGGGTGCCCCAGCAATGGTGGTATTTATAATAATGAATTACAGTTAGGGCATGGAGGACAACACTTCAGGAACATAGTTAGTAATAACCAATTTGATGGGTTTCTTCTTTATCCCCAAATGGTAATTGGCAGTGGTTGTTGGGCGCAATGGGGCGCCGCTCCATTTGATCCATATTATGTGACCATCTTCCACATGATTGATTCAATAGCAAAATACGCACGCGGAGATATCGATAGGGTAATGACCTATGGTCTATCAAGTGGTGGTGGAGCCGCCTGGAGCGTTACTGCGGTGTATCCACAGCGCATTGCTAAAACCGCCCCTTCAGCCGCAGCAACAAATTCCATCAATTATGCCGATTTTGTACACATACCAATATGGTTTGCTAGTGGTGGTACTGATACCAATCCAAACCTGTCTTACGCAATATCAACCTATAATGGAATAAAGAATTATGGGGCAGATATACGGTATACGCAATACCCAACTTTAGGCCATGGAGTTTGGAATAACCACTGGAATTATCCTAACCATTTTCCGACAAATCTCCAGTATATAGACTATCCGCAAAGCGTAGGCCCGCAACAAACCTGGCTTCAAAATATGCAGGGATTTCACAAAGCAAATCCCGTAGTGTACTTTCAACGATACGAATATTGCCCGGATGAAATTTTCGATGCCAGGATCGGGATCACTGCCGGATTTTATGAATATCAGTGGCAGCGTAATGGTGTTACAATAGCCACAAGAGTTGGTGGCGTCAATACGATATTAGATAACACCGTTGTGACCTCTTATATCGGACATGAATTAACTGTTGATGATTTTGGCACATATAGAGTTCGATTTAGACGAACTTCAACAGCTCCATTCAGCGATTGGTCAATTAAGCCTGCCGTAATCTCACCAAAAGCTTCTACACAAACGCCGCCGTTAGCAATAACCGGATTAAAAAGTAAAGTATTACCTGCTCCGGATGGAAATACTACCGTTCCGTTGAACCTTCCTGCCGGTTATTTTGGTTACGAATGGTATAGAGTAAGCGACAATGCTTTGGTTAGCACAACTAACACATATAATGCGCCCGTAGGGCAATATCGCGCCAAGATCATAGAGGAATTTGGCTGCGGAAGCCAGTTCTCGCCAATCTTCACAGTTGTAAACGCTGCCGGAACTCCAAAACCGGAGCCTGCAAAGAACCTGGCTGCATTCGCAGTTTCAACAAGTCAAATTCAACTTGATTGGAACGAGAATCCAAACGCCGGTGAAAATGAAACAGGATTTGAAGTTTATCGTAGCACCACTGGCGGTGGTCCATATACTTTAGTTCACATCACTGCGCCAAACGTAACTACTTATACTGATAATGGTTTGGCTGACGATACTAAGTACTACTATATCGTAAGAGCGGTTGGTAATTTCGGTGCAGCTGCAAATAGCAACGAGACAAATGCAACAACATTTATAGATAATATTGCTCCAACAGCACCATCAAATCTTATTGCAACCTGTATCACGCGGGACAAAGTGAATCTTGCGTGGAGCCCGTCTACCGATAACACCGGTGTGACAGCATACGATATTTATATCAACGGGCAGAAGTCTTATACAACCACAAACACGAAATATTATGTTAGTGAATTGACGCCTCAGCAAACACTTACTTTCATTGTAAAGGCAAGAGACCTATCAGGCAATATTTCACAACCAAGTAATCAATTAGTTGCTCAGACCATTGCTCAGGGCTTATGTTATAAAGTTTACCAGGGAGATTGGGATATATTACCCGATTTCAACACACTCACTCCGGTGAAGGAAGGGATGACGCCTAATATTGATCTTTCAGTTAGACCAGCAGGCGTGAATGATTTCTTCGGATTTGTGTGGGAGGGATTTTATTTGCCCACTACCAGTACTGGTGGTGCCGAAACCGATCATAGGCTAAGGACATGTTCGGATGATGGTAGCAAGGTATACTTCAACATACCTTACCTGCATGAGGGTGCGTCAACCGTAAACAATGATGGACTACATGGCAATGGCACATGTGTGCAAAGTTCCAACCTTTCTGTCACGCAAGCCACACCTTACCCAATCACAATGACCATGTTTGAAAAGACGGGTGGTGAGGACATGCAATTGACATTCTCCACAAATGCTGGCGGAGCCTATACAACTGTTCCCAATGCAAGGTTTGCTGAAACATATACAGGTCCTGGTGGAACTGCTCCTGCTGCGCCAACTCACCTTGTTGCTTATGCGACGGGACATAATAGAATTGATTTGGCCTGGACTGACAACAGCAATAATGAAACAGGATTTGAAGTAACGCGTGCAACTGTGATTAACGGAACTTATGTTCCTGTTGGAACCGTTACAGGTACAAACTTTGCTGATTCAAATGTTGTTGCCAATACTCCATACTACTATAGAGTGAGAGCGATCGGCGCATTTGGTCAATCAGCCACAGTAGCCCTGGAAGTAGAATGGCAGGGAAATGGTCTGCTCACTGACGCGAATGGAAATGCAGCCCGTGGTTTAACTGCGACCAACACCACTTTCAATCCTTCAGATAAAGTTGAAGGGTCTAATTCATTTTCATTCAATGGTACTACCGCATTCCTGACAGTTACAAACAGTACAGGTGGAGGATTTCCAAGCAATGGAGGCTATAACAAGCGCTCGATAGGGCTTTGGGTGAAACCGACTGTAGTTCCAACCAATGCCAAAGTGATGTGGTTTGATAGCGGCGGACCAGATAATGGTATTGCATTGCGTACAACGTCAACTGCTGGGGGAGATGTTCCGGATCTGGTGGCAGGTATTGCAAGTGGAAGTACCAGGGATAGTATCAAACTTGCCAACTTTACAACGAGTCCGAACTGGATCGCGGGAGGTTGGAACCATGTCGCTGTAGTTTATGCAGCTCCTTCATTCAGACTTCTTTTGAACGGAGTTGAAGTTGCTTCAAAAACATTAGCCGCTGCCTTCAATACAATTGCGGCAAATAGTGGTTCGTCTTCGAGGATCGGCTACCCGAGCACGGATAACGTATTTAATGATGTTCAGACCACCTATGCATTCTATTCTGGATTGATGGATGATATCTGGATTAATGGTATGGCTTCTACGATGCCGCTTCCTGCTGCGCCTCCAGCGCCATCAGGCTTGACTGCACAAGTGGTTTCAAAAGATAATATCAACCTTCAATGGAATGATAATTCAAGCAATGAAACTGGATTCGAGATCTATCGTTCAGTTGGAGACAACACAGATTTCCGCCTGATTAAAACGGTAACTTTTGGCGGTACGACTGGAACAAGAAATTATAGTGATACTGCGTTGTTTGCTAATATCACCTATTATTATAGAGTGCGTGCGATTGGACCTGGTCTGCCTTCATCTTATACAAATGAAGTAAATGCAACCACGCAAAATACTGCGCCGGTTATTTCGAATGTGCTTGACTATGCGATGAAGTATGCTACGGTATACAACCTGCCGATCAATGCCACAGATGAAGATGGTGATCCTCTGTCATTCAGCTTCGATAACCTTCCCGCGTTTACAAATATTGTGACATTGAGCAACGGAAATATCGAAGTAGTTTATAGCCCAACCATCGGTGACCAGGGTGCATACACCACAACGGTCATCGTAGGTGATGGACATAATGGATTCGATACTACATTCTTCACTCTTGTGGTTAACGACAATACAGTGCCTACACTTAACAACGTGAATAATGTTGTTATGAACGAGGGCGGAAATGTACTTGTTCCATTAACGGCAAATGATGTTGAAGGAAACAATTTCATGGTATGGTCTACTACCGGAATGCCATCCTTTGCAACATTTACCGACAATGGCAATGGAAGTGCATCAGTAAGATTCCAACCAGGCTATTCCGCTTCAGGATTCTATACCATGACCGTATTTGTAGATGATGGTAGTGGATCATGGGCGAGCAGGACCTTCAACATTACAGTGAATGAAGTGGATCCGAACGAGACATTCCAGATCAATTTCCAATACTTCACTGCTGTGCTTTCACCACTTTGGAATAATGTAAATCTGTTCACTCAGCCCAAGCCATTCAATGTTTCTAACCTCAGGAATACAAAAGGTCAGGTGACAACTGTTGGAATTAATGCACTCAATGATTGGTATTTCGCATCAGAATCAGGAGTGCAAACCGGCAATAACTCTGGCGTTTATTCAGATACAGTAATGAAGGACTTCATGAACTGGGGCTTCTTCAGCACTGGAATAGGCGACTCAGTAAGATTGAGAGTTAGAAATCTCGATCCTGCCAAACGATACAACTTTACATTCTTCGCAAGCACTGGCGACAATTTTGGTGTATTAAATGCAGGCTCCGAAACGAAGTATCGTATCGGAACTGCAGAAGCGATCGTGCATCCATACCTTAATACACAGGAGACGGATACGATTTACCAGGTTGCTCCAAATGGTGCAGGAGAAGTATTCATAACGGCAGTCGGCAACGCCGCGGGTAATGCCGGCGGATTGTTGAACTCGATTGTAATTGATGGTGCGTTTGATGATGGAACCACTCCGGTCAAACCGCTTAACCTGACAGGGCAACTCGTGGAAAATACAGGTGTAAGGTTGCAGTGGGTTGACAGATCGTACAATGAGTTTAGTTACAGAATTTATCGCGCAACAGCATTTGGTGGTCCATACAGCTTGCTGAATCCCGGAGATAATAATAAGGATAGTGTTGGTTATACGGATGCTACAGTGGTACAGTTCACTACTTATTATTATTATGTAGCTGGAAATAATAATCATGGTGATGGAGCAAGCAGCGATACGATTTCTGTATCAACAGAAAACAATCAACCTGTAATTGCAAACGTGAACGACATATTTGTGAAGACTGACGGTACAGTTAATGAAGATTTCACTGTAACCGATCATCCAACTGATGTATTGACAGTTTCAATTACAAACAAGCCATCCTTCGTTACGCTTACACCAATGGGTGGCAATAATTATAGAATTACAGTTACGCCAACTTTCGACAAT
This sequence comes from uncultured Chitinophagaceae bacterium, assembly GCA_963728145.1. GTDB lineage: Bacteria > Bacteroidota > Bacteroidia > Chitinophagales > Chitinophagaceae > CAVSJA01. The sequence continues at coordinate 784,788 of CAVSJA010000006.1, forward strand.
GTTGGATTCTATTTCCTGGATATTGTTGCAGAAGATGATAAAGGCGGTCTTACCACCAGGAAGCTGAACGTGACAGTTGCCGATAAGAATGTGCGTTCGATCTATGTGAATTTCGGACAGGTTGGTTTGAATGCACCTGCTCCATGGAATAATTTCCTCCACTTCGGCGGCCCCGGTTCTGCAATCGCGAATCTGAGAGATGAAGCTGGTGTAGTTACTACCATTGGTCTTACACATGGCAATGCATGGGGCGGAGTGATACTAACCGGCCACCTCACTGGAAACAATACCGGTGCATACCCGGATACAGTTATCAGAAGTGGTCTTTGGTACAATGATGTTGGAGCAAGGACCATCACAATAAATGGATTGGATAATTCTAAACGCTACAATATTGTAATCTTCGGAAGTCAGAATGAAGGATATGATGCATCTGCCCGCTACACAGTTAACGTAGGTAGCCAATCAGATACGTTGAATGCAAGGAATAATACCAATATGACCGCAAATATCAACGGACTAACTCCAGTTGGTGGTGCGATCACCCTAAGCCTGATCAAGATGGCTTCTGCAAACTTCCAGTTCCTGAATGCAATGGTATTGGAAGAATATACAAATCCTAATCTTGTCCTCAACCCGGTGAACCTTTATGTTGAGCCGAGAGACAGGAATTCAACTGTTCTTACATGGAGCGACCGTACAGATAACGAAGACCTGGTAGATGGATTCCTCCTGCAGCGTGCAAGTGACTCCCTGTTTAATAATATTCAACAGTCAGTGACACTCGCAAGGAACGTGACGACCTACACTAATACCGGTCTCAACCCGAATACCAAGTATTGGTACAGGATCAGGGCGAAGAAAGGTGGAGTGAACTCAGATTGGAGTAACCGAGTAAAGACGATCACGCCGAATTCGAGAGTATATGTGAACTTCAACTATGTAGTTCAAAGTGCAGGATCTCCATGGAATAATTTTGAGTCCCAACCAAACCTTGGTACTACATTGTCGAACCTCGTCAATTATGCTGGAGCTACGACAGGATATAACCTGCAGATCACATTGCCATTCAACGGTGAGAATAATGCGGGTATGCCTACCAGCAATATGTTTGGTGTACCGAACCAGGTAACGCAATCAAGCTACTGGATCGACAATACCCAGGTATCTCAAATGAGACTTTCAGGATTAAATCAAACCAAGCGTTATCGCATCGGATTTATTTCAAGCTCGAACTGGGTTGGAGGTGATCTTACAACAACGCTTTCGATCAACGGTCGTAAGGTTTATATCAACGCATGGCAGAATACAACGAAGATTGTTTCGATCGGCGACCTGGTTCCTGATTCAAATGGAGAAATGCTATTGGACTTCTCAACCACAAATGCAGCAGGCAATGGTTATAACTCAGGCGTCATTATCGATTCTTATGATGACGTGAATGGTGGTGGAGTATTAAATGCGCCGAATAATAATGGGCTCAATCCTAACGTGGTTTTTGAACAGGGTGATGCGAGACAGACAACTATTATTACTGAAGAATTAAATGCGAGGATTTATCCAAATCCATTCAAGGATGTAGTTAACATCGACTTCTACAACAAAGCTGGTACGAAGGCGACGATAGTTGAAGTGTTCGATGTAACAGGAAGATTGGTGATGCGTCAACAATACAGCGGCCTGCCGGAAGGATACAATACCATTAGGTTGGGTACGCCTCAAGGCAAGCTGGAAACAGGAGTTTATATGCTTACTTTAAAAGTGGATGGAAAAGTTGTTAAGACAGGCAAGTTGGTAAAAGCCAAATAGATAGAACAGGTTATTAGAGCTATATAAGTTTTTAAAATCCGGGAACTGAACGAGGGTTCCCGGATTTTTGGTACATTTTCATCTGAAACTACAAAATACCCCAGTCCATGGACCTCTTATATTTATTGTATTCGCTTCTGCGAAAGAAATGGATCATTGTGGGATGCACCTTGTTGGGTGTCGCCGCTGGGTTCGGTTTTACCTTTCTCAAGAAGAAACAGTATGTTGCCTTTGCGCAGTATTCTACCGGCTTTACTATGGAGAATAAGGTAAAGCTCACGGAGAACGATAATCTAAACTTTTACGAGATAGACCTTCGCTTCAATAACGTGATCGAGACCTTCAAATCTGCGAAGGTGCTCGGAATGCTTTCCTATAAGTTGATGCTGCATGACCTTGAAGACAAGAGACCTTTTCGTCAATTGAGTGAAGATCAAAAACAAAATGAAACACTTAAGACTATCAATCTTGAGAAGGTCAAGGAAATTCTGAGAAGAAAGGTTGATTTTATTGACCTGGTAAGCCCTTATGACGCTGAAGAGAAAAAAGTCTATGACCTGATCAGCCTTTATGGCTATGACGGAGAAACTTTATATAACAATCTTCAATTCGATCGCGTAGGTAGAACGGACTTCATTAATATCTTTTTTAAATCAGAGAATCCTGAGCTTTCTGCATTCGTCGTGAATACGATTGGGGATCAGTTCATCCGATTCTTTAATAGCATTTATGGTATAAGAACACAGGATGCCAAAATAAAGCTTGATTCGCTGATAAAGCAAAAAGAGGCGGAAATGGTTAGGTTGACTGAAACACTCAGACACTTTAAAGACAGCTTAGGTCCACCAAGTATTGGCGAAAGAGCCAGCCAGGCGATGACAACCGTAACTACACTCACGTCCGATTATCAGAAAGAATTAGCCAAGCTGAATGGTTTAAGAGCAGATTTGCGTTCAGTTGATGAACAGTTGAGGGTATTAAACACACCAACCACAGGTGTTGTAAATAATAATGCGGAAATAATGCGATTGCGCAATACAAATTCGCAACTGGAATTGGATAAAGCCGGTAAGACCGACGAAGAAAAAAGACTGATTCAAACAAAAATTGATGCGAACGCGCAAAAGCTCATAGATCTGGGCAGATTGAATAGTCCAAATGCTCAAAAGAAATTAGAAAAAGATAGCGAAAAGAGAGATCAGCTCGTCGGTAGAAAAACGGACCTTATTCAGCAAATCATAGCAGCGGAAAGAAATGTGCAGCTATTTCTGGAAGAAAAGAATAAGTATGAAAAGCTTGGCAGCGCGGGCGGCGGAGACGAAGTATCGCAACAATTTATCGAAAATAAGCTTGAAACAGCAACCAAAGAATACAATCAATTAAGAAATACTTTGCAAGGTACACTTGATCTCAACGTGAACCCTGAAAATAATATTAAACCGGTACTGCCCGGTCAGCCACCGATCAATCCCGAGCCTTCACGAAGACTGCTCTTTATGGGTATCGCAGGGGTGTTGATGGCATTTCTCTCGAGCTTTATTATACTACTACTCGAGTTTATGGATACGTCGTATAAAACGCCATCCATCTTTAATCGTTCAGCGAAATTAAAAACACTCTGTATAATTAACAGGGTTGATTTCAAAGAAAAACCGCTTACTGATTATTTCCATACCAATGGACAAACGGATCGAGGTAAGGAAGAAACGATTTTTGTAGAAAATCTGCGAAAGCTTCGTTATGAATTGGAACAAAGCGGGAAGAAGATATTTCTCGTTACCAGTACGCGTGTATCCGAAGGAAAAACGACGATTATCGAAGCTTTAGCAAACAGTTTTAGTCTCAGCAAGAAAAAAGTTTTGTTGATCGACGCGAATTTTTCAAACAATACGCTCACAGATAAATTTGCTGCAAAACCTGCACTCGAACAATTCAGTGTGAACGGCACTTCAACAGCACATGAGAAATTCATAAATATTGCAAGTCAAACCCCGATACCGTTTACGGATATCGTTGGGTGCAAGGAAGGAAACTATACTCCGTCCGAGGTCCTGCCCAAGAATAACCTTCTTGAAAACCTCAAATCAATTACGGGTGAATATGATTTCGTGTTTATTGAAGGCGCTGCGCTAAATACGCATGCGGACAGCAAGGAATTATCAAAATACGCCGAAGGGATCATCTCAGTTTTTTCCGCACGATCCTCGCTTCGCCCTACTGATAAGGAATCCATAGAATATCTTAAGAGTACAGGTAATAAATTTACCGGTGCAGTGTTTAACCAGGTCGAACCTGAGAATATGGATATGTAAAAATTGATTTATAAATAATCTCGTTAAACCTTATTGTGAAGCTTGCGTTTTTCAATAGTGACCAAATTCTAAGCCGGGGAAGATACCCCTGGGTAGATTATGCCAGGGGGATAACTATCCTGTTGGTTTGTTATCGGCACGTTTTCGAAGGACTGGTGAATGTCGGAGTTGGATCGAATAGCTTTCCGTTATTAAAATATTCGAACATATTTTTCTTCAGCTTCCGCATGCCACTGTTCTTTATTGTATCGGGGATCTTTCTTGGAGGAAGCCTGCTAAGAAAGGGAACAGGAAGCTATGTTGGTAACAGGGTTCAGACCATTCTTTATCCCTTGCTCTTGTGGGGTAGTATTCATATCACATTGCAATTGATTTTTGCCGACTACGTGAACGCGACTGCGTATCGCCAACCAACAGATTACCTGAACCTTATCCTTCACCCGAGAAGAGTAGAACAGTTCTGGTATTTGAACGCATTGTTCTTTGTGGGGGTGTTGTATGTGTTGATAAAGGAGTATTTAAAATTCAATCACTGGTACCAGATCATATTAGGTCTGTTGATGTACGGTGTCGCCGGATATCTCCATATAAATAATATTGAAGTTGGTTTTCTGATCGACGTGTTATTCTTCTATTTCTTTTTCGCAATCGGTGACCTGGCCGCGGACATTTTCCTGAATGAAAAGAATTATAAGTTCCTTAGTTCAGCAAAGACTCTATTACTCTTGTTGCCTGCCTTTGGATTGCTGCAGTACTATTTCACAGAATTGAATCTGAAATATCAGGATGATTATTTTGTTCAATATAAAATGCCCGCACTTTATGCAATTACAGCATTAGTTGGTGGCGCATTTGTATTGAATGTATCATTCATCCTTCAGCGATTGAATATTTTCCGCTTTTTGCGGGTGATTGGTTATCATTCCTTGTACATCTATGTAATGCACCTGATGATCACAGCGGCAACGAGGATTGTGCTGGTAAATGTTTTTCGAATAGAGAATATTCCATTGTTGATGATCATTAGTGTTACTGCAGGAATAATCATACCGATCATTTTCTTTAATATAATGGAGCAGCTCGGCGCATGGTGGCTATTCACTTTGAAGAAAAAGCAGCCAAGAAAGGTAGTGTCAACAAACGTACAACCCTATTACCATGGCGCAGGAATTTTAACTCCTAAGGAAAGTGTTTCATTGAAGAAAGATGAAAAATCTGATGATGGAAAACGAGCAGGATAAACTAAAAATATTTGAGGTCATCAGCACTATGTTTGCGGCAGCATTCATATTGGGGATGTTTGTCAAGTTTTTATTCTTTTAACCCGTATGCAGAAAAGTATTTTCGATAAGGCAACCGCTCCTCTTTTTGAATGGATCAGGTTTCATTTTCTTACCAAGAAGATGACAACCCCGGTTGGCATTCTACTTTTCATTGTGCTTGCATTGCTGGTTCCTTATATCACTGTGGTTGTTAGTTTAAAATTGAGTGTAAGCATAGTTGCCGTCACCGGTATTGTATTGCTTTGCGTGGTTTGTATTGCCTATCCGGTAGTTGGTTATTATGTTGCTTTTTTTACCTCGCTCTTCCTTGCCCTGCCGGAAAAATTATTAAATGCAGATCAAATGATTCCTACCGGGCTGGTGCCGGAATTTATTTCCTATCTGGCATTAATCGGTGTGGTGACCAAACATAAGTACAGGAAAGAAATTGACAATAGGTTTTGGTACAACGGGATCACTTTATGGATGGTGGTCCTTTTCGTGTACTATATTCTTGAATTGGTCAACCCTTCCATGCCGAATAAGTTTGGATGGTTCAATTTCTTCCGTAAGCAGGTGAGCTTCTTTTCCTTCTTCTATGTGAGTTATTGCCTGCTCAATTCAAAGAAAGCGATATGGAATTTCATGAAGCTGTGGGTATTGTTGAGTACGCTCCATGCATTGTATTGCTGCAAGCAACAATGGTTTGGATTCTTTGATTTCGAGTATTACTGGGTGGTATCCGACGAAACGCGCTCGAATCTTTATATCAACTGGGGATTTTTCCGTCGCTTCGGTTTGATCTCCGACCCGGCTAATGCGGGTATTTTATACGCCGTATCAACAGTGTTGATACTTGTACTTGCATTGCGTTCAACAAAACCAATAGAAAGGCTCATTTACTATTTCCTTGCCATTATTCATTTCCTTGCTGCAGGTTATACTGGCACGCGAACAGCCACCCTGATGGTTGTGGCAGGGGTGGTTTTCTATTGCGTACTTACCTTGTATGAAAAAAAGACCCTGATCTTTTCCGGATGTTTCGCGATGCTCCTTATCGCCATAATGAACGTGCCGATCTATGATAATTTCGTGATCAACCGGATCAGGTCAACTTTTGAAGGATCAAAAGACCATTCTCAAATGGCCCGTGACATGAACAGGAAAACCGTTCAACCTTACGTTTACAGTCACCCGATAGGAGGAGGGATCAATACTTCAGGAGTTCCCGGAACCTTGTATAATCCCGGGCATTACCTCAATCAGTTTTCAGCAGATAGCGGTTATATGCTTGTGATGATGGAACAGGGTCCGATTGGATTATTATTGACGATGATTTTTTACTTCGTCATATTAAGAATGGGCATCAAGTATCTCTACCGGGTCAGGGATCCTGACATCAAAACTTTGTATATAGCCAGCCTCGTCTTTATCTTTACGATGATGGTCGCACAGTTTTCGCAGTCTGCGATCGGTCAGTACCCAACTATATTGTTTTATCTGGGCGCTGCCGTATTGATCGTAAAACTTGAGCGGTACGATAGCACGGCTATTGAGAGAAATGCTGAACAAAAAGAAAGACACAACCATGAATAGAAAGATTTATTTAACGCTTTTGGTGAGCTGCCTGGCCGGCTTTCTGCACGCACAGAATGTTGGATCCACTTATCACCGTGGCACCGATACCTCGCGGGTCGGTGATATCAGGGAACGATTAGTACAGTTAGCCCTGCAGAATCCCGATTTTGAAATAATCGACAGAAGATTGAATGTTGCCGAATACCAGCTCAACAAAGCAAAAGGAGACTGGCTAAGTGCGGTGTCTGGTAGCATAAATCTGAATGAAATCACACTGTCACCGGTTAAAGGGGCACAAATCTTCTATCCATTGTGGAACGTCACTATAGCAGTTCCCCTGAACTTTTACACTGATAAGAAGAATAATATCAGGATCGCAAAAGAAAACGTGCTGATCGCAGCCGCGGAAAAAAACGAACGATTCAGAAGAATAAAAACTGTTGTGCTTTCAAAATATGAAGATTATCTGATGAATAAGGAAAAACTGGAAATGCAAAGCCGCGTTACGCAGGATGCTTACCAGGCTTATAAGCAGAGTGAGAGGGACTTTGCGGATAACCTTATTACAAACGACAACTACACTAAAGCTTACGCACTTTATAAAGAGCAATACGACAGGCAACTTGAAATCACAAGGAATTTCAGGGTTGTAACCTATGAACTTGAAGAGATCATCGGCGTTCCGATGGATGAGGTATTGCAAAAGAAGTAATCCGCTCTGATTGATGGTAAATGTTTAACCGTTCTTTCCTGCTGTACCAGAAAGGAAAGGATTGAAATATGGGCTATATTGCAGCGCCTTTATTTTTCCCCTTTGAAAGATTATAGTTGTAAGCGCCAAACTGTTTCATTTTGAAACAGGAAAAATATTTAAGGATGAGTTGGATCAAAAAACATGGTGAACAAATAACTGTCTTCCTGGTTTCTTATCTTTTTTTCCTTCTTACACTTGCTGAGAATTTTTCTGGCCCGCATGATTCGATCAATTACCTGAATGGCATTGTCAAAGGCCATCCCCTGATCAATCAGCACCATCTCCTTTATCACGTCTCAGCACATTACTGGCTGCTCATCTTCCAACCATTGTTTCCTGGCGTAAATAACTATTATATTATTGAGGCCTTTACTGCATTATGGGGAAGTGGAAGCCTCGTTATAGTATACTGTTTTTTCAGAAAGCGATTCAACCTTGCCGCATTCACTTGCATTGCCGGTACAGCCGTGGTTGCTTTTTCCTATGGATTTTGGTTTTACAGTGTCAATATTGAAGTGTACGCACCTCCATTATTCTTTATATTGCTTGCACTTTATGTGATGACGCGGCCGCAGTTGAAAAAAGGAGATATTACAAAGATCATCATCCTTCATATCCTTGCCATCCTGTTTCACCAAATCAATATTCTTTTTGGCATTATCGTCCTATACAAACTCTGGGTTGAAAGAAAACAAATCAATCTTGTTAAGGCAATTGCAGGATATGCGCTGGCGGGTTTGATACTTGTTGGCGGGGCCTACTTCTATGCGGGTTGGATCGTTGAAGGCCAGGATAGTTTTGCAAGGTGGACAAGTTGGATGAAAGGTTATGCACGCCAGGAACAATACTGGCAGCCGCTAAATGCAAAAACGCCTGCGCATGTGGCAATCGGATACTCACACGCGTTTATCGGCGGACATTTTATATTCCAGATCCCGGAAGTGCATACCTATATTGACAAATCACTTGGCGTGCATTCCTTGCACGACGAATTATTTCTGACGCGGAACTCTTCTCCTACATTCGTCGTGGTACTAAGTTCATTGGCAATTACGATCGCTATTCTGATGCTCTCGATGATCGTCCGGTTCATTCTAAAATTGAAGACAATTGTAAAAGGAAATAAAAAACTGATCCTCCCAATTGTTTATTGTGGTGCAGTGTACAGTATCTTTTTTTGTTTCTGGATGCCCGAGATCCTTGAATTCTGGATATTGCAAACCGTATTATTGTGGTTACTGTTAATTGGGACCGTCACAATCTATCGCTTTCCATTGCAACTAAAAACGGATGCGGGAATTGTTTTCCTGGTGATCACTCTTTTTACGGTGAATTATTTTGGAAGCATCAGGCACCTGATGAAAAAAGAAAATGATTGGTATTATCATAAAGTGGTGCCGGTATTGAATAAAACAACTCCGAATGATCTCGTGTTATTGCAGGATGGTTGGATTTTGAAAGATTTCATGGATTATTTCGGGAAAGCAAAGGTGATGCCGGTGCCCTGGAAAGATTCATTAGTGCCTATCACCAACAATGCAATTACCCGTTCATTGGAGAATAAAGGAAAGATTTACGTCTATCCTGAGGCCAACAATATGAAAATTAAGCCCAATACAAGGTATATCGATTCGGTACTCCACGTATTTAGCGACCGTAAAAAAGTATATCACGAAGGAGATCCGCTGATCATTGTGATTGAATAGAATTTCCGGCATTTGAAAACTATTTTTGCCAAATGGTACAGGTTTCTGCAAAAACAAAGCTTAAGCAAGAACATATCAATCAGCTTCGTGAAATCGTCGGAGAATCCTATCTACTGATCGATGAAGAATCCCTGAAAAATTATGGTCACGATGAAACCGAGGACCTACTCTTCCTTCCCGAAGTCGTCCTGCGTCCACGAACAACCGAAGAAATTAGCGCCATAATGAAACTTTGTAACAGGGAGAGATTGCCAGTTACGCCAAGGGGTGGAGGTACAGGTTTGAGTGGGGGTGCTTTGCCGCATTTAGGTGGAGTGCTCATTTCAACAGATCGGATGAACAGCATTCTTTCTATTGACGAAAGAAACCTCCAGGTAACGACTGAACCTGGAGTTATTACAGAAGTATTACAGAACGAAGTAAAATCAAGAGGACTTTTTTATCCGCCAGATCCAAGCAGCCGTGGCTCCTGTTTCATTGGAGGAAATATCGCAGAGAACAGTGGTGGCCCCAAAGCAGTGAAATATGGAGTAGTTAAGGATTATGTCATCAATCTTGAAGTTGTTCTGCCAACAGGAAAAGTGATCTGGACCGGCGCAAACGTGCTGAAGAATTCCACCGGATATAATTTAACCCAATTAATGGTAGGCAGCGAAGGCACATTGGGCATTGTTACCAAAATTGTTTTAAAGCTAATCCCATTTCCCAGGTATGACCTGTTGATGCTGGTTCCATTCAAGTCTTTGGAAAAAGCTGGTGAAGCAGTGAGCGCTATATTCAGGGCGGGATTTACACCCAGCGCACTGGAATTGGTTGAGATTGATGCGCTTCAGATCGTAAGCCAGTTTGTTGAAACAAGCACAATACCCGTCACCAGCGATATAGAAGCTCATTTAATTGTTGAAGTTGATGGAAATGATTTGAATGTATTGATGAATGAAATGGAAGCAATCTCAGAATTGCTGCAACATTTCGACTGCGGTGAAATTTTTTTCGCGGATGATGCCCAACAAAAAGCTGAATTATGGAAACTGAGAAGAAGGGTGGCCGAGGCAGTAAAATTAAAAGGATACCTGATCGAAGAAGATACCGTTGTACCCAGAGCAGAATTGCCCGCGTTGATCCGGGGCGTGAAAGAGATTGGCCGCCAGTACAATTTCCTTGTAGTTTGTTATGGGCATGCGGGCGACGGCAATTTGCATATTCGTATCAAAAAGGAAGGGGTAAAGAACAGTATGGTAGATCCTGAGCTAATTGAAGGCATCAAGGCCATGTTCCGACTCGTACATAAGCTGGGCGGAACAATCAGCGGAGAACATGGCGTAGGCCTGATACAGAAAGGCTACCTGGACATAGTTTTTGACCCGGTTCAGCTCGAGATCATGCGGGGCATCAAAAAGACCTTTGACCCCAATAATATCCTGAATGCAGGCAAAATATTCGATTAAGACACTATGAACTTACAGTTTTATGTAGTTCATTTGCGATACTTTTTTCAACCGTAAAGCGTTTATCGGATTACCGGAAACCTTGTCAGAAAAACAAACGAACCATGGGCGAATATCTCATATACAAACCAAGTTGGAAGAATACAGGCAAGTACAGTATTTACCTTCGCTATTTCAAGGAATACCTGAAATACGGAGACTTCAAATCACTTAGTGCTTCGTTGAACTATGTGTTCAATCACAGGCTGCCTTCAAAGGATTATACAACCCGCAGCGGATTAGGTCAATTCATAATCAGGAAGCATACAACCGATTTCCAGTTTATAAACTATGCTTACGAAAAAGCGATAAAAGACTATTTCACCAGTCATATCAATGATTTCGATGTATTCATTGATGTAGGTGCCTGCATTGGTGAATATGATATCTGGTTGGCAAAACTCGGAAAGCGCTGCATCGCTATCGAACCGGTAAACTACCAGGCCGTGGTCAAGAATGTTGCATTGAATAAAATGGAAGATAAGATCAAGGTCTTCCGATGTGGCATTGGTAGTAAAAAAGAGAGAGTTTACTTTGAAATACCCGATGGAGTTACCAGTTCAAGTCATATTGACCGCGATACTAATAAAGAACCCAATGTAGATATTGAGCCATTGGATGAATTGTATAAACAATTCAATCTTTCACCCGATGATCGTATCATTATGAAGCTGGATGTGGAGGGAATGGAAGCAGAAGTGCTGGAAGGCGCAAAGGAGTTCATTCGTTCGCGAAAAAACATTAGTATAATTTACGAGCACTTCCAGGAAGATAATTTCAAAAACGACCGTGTGCTACAGGGTATCTGTCCATGGACAATCTCCGAACTCGACGAGGTTAACCAAATTGCGGTAAAACGCTGATTCATTAAGGCTTTGCTTAACATTTTCTGTTTGTTTGCCTTTGTATATTTGAATAGTTTTTATTGAATGACTAAAGGTGCCTTTATGATTAAGAAAAACCTATTAGCATTTCTATTGATCTGTTCAGTACTGCCCTCGTTTGCGCAGGATGAAGAAGAGGAGAGAAGAGGATTTAAGAAAGAGAATCTGTTTTCAGGTGGAAGCATTTCGCTTGCATTTTACAGCAACACATTCCTGATCGGTGGTAACCCGGTGCTGGGTTATAGAGTTGCGAACTGGCTCGATTTCGGAGTCGTTGGCAATTTTCAATATTCGGTAATGAGAGATTATTATGCTTTTGATGACAGATTGAAGCAGTTCATATATGGCGGCGGTTTTTTCACCCGCATATTTCCGGTAAACTTTCTATTCGCTACTGCACAGGTGGAACACAATTTTCTTGAAACAAAATATATCCCGGCAAACAACACTGGGGGACAGACCGAACGTTATAATACTTCTGCTAATAGCATTCTTGTAGGTGGCGGGTATGCAACAGGGAGGGCAAAGGATGCCAATAGCCCATTTTTTTATATGTGTTTGATGTGGGATGTATCGGGCAATACTAATTCGCCTTATACAGATGGATATGGTAGATCGATACCAATTATCCGGGCAGGATTTAATCTTCCATTGTTCCAGGGGAGCGGCGGAGGAGGATATTAATCTGTTACTCCAGCCAGCAATAATAGCATCAATTCTTCGGGCGTATCGGCTATAAAAATTCGGTCCTCAAGTTTATCGTATAAAAAACCGTCGAGTTCAAGATTTTTTAGATGCACGATGAGGTGATCATAGAATCCTCCTGAATTCAAGATACCGATCCGCTTGCTATGGATCTTTAACTGATTCCAGGTTAGCATTTCAAAAAATTCATCCAGGCTTCCAAATCCTCCAGGCAATAGTATTGTTGCATCGCATTTGCTGTACATTAACTTCTTTCGGGTATGCATGTCTTCAACCACCAGCAATTCTGTTAACCCTTCATGCTGGTGTTCCCATTCAATCAGCACTTCTGGGATCACCCCAATAACTTTTCCATCATTTTGTAATTGTGCATTGGCGATCGTACCCATGATTCCCGAATTTCCTCCACCATAGATGAGCGTTATACCAGCAAGTGCGATCAATTTTCCCAACTCAGCCGCATGTTGTTCATACAAGGGGTTATTGCCCGATCTTGAACCGCAAAAAACCGCAAGCGTTTCGATTGCCATAAAGGGTAATGATTGGTGGATTTTTTATTACTTTCAATCCTGAACCGAAAGTATAAAACTAAAATCAAACTATGTCTCCAGGCTTGCTCTTCTCTTTTGTGATCGGATATTTTGTATTGTTACTGGTGGTTGCCTATTACACTTCGAAGAATTCCAACAATGATTCATTTTTTATCGGGAACAGGAGCAGCAACTGGATGTTGGTGGCTTTCGGAATGATCGGCACCTCACTGAGTGGGGTCACATTTGTTTCAGTTCCGGGAACGGTGGGCTCACAGGGATTTGCTTATTTCCAGGTCGTGATCGGTTATTTGCTCGGTTATATTATCATCGCTTTCGTCCTGCTTCCTTTGTACTACCGGCTTAATCTCACGTCAATTTATAATTACCTGCAAGGACGGTTTGGAATGGTGTCATATAAAACAGGTGCCCTCTTTTTTATTATCTCAAGAGTGCTCGGTGCCACAGCAAGATTGTATCTCGTGATCAATGTTCTTCAACTATTCATTTTACGGGAGATGGGTGTTCCCTTTGTGGTTACAACCTTTGTTATTCTTTTAATGATATTGCTCTACACCTATGAAGGTGGTGTAAAAACGATCGTGTTTACAGATACACTGCAAACAACATTTATGTTGCTCGGCCTGATCGTATGTATTGTCTATGTAATGAATACTGCCGGCGAATCAATTGGATCAACCTTATCGGTCTTAAATGAAAAAGGATTGACAAAGATCTTCAATACGGATGTGAACAGTCCGGCCTTCCTGCTAAAACAGATTATCGGGGGAATGTTCATTACGGTTACCATGACGGGTCTCGACCAGGAGATGATGCAAAAAAATATCAGTGTAAAGACGCTGAAGGATTCACAAAAGAATATCCTCACTTTCAGTATTATCCTTGTTATCGTCAATTTTCTTTTCCTGTTGATGGGAGGGCTACTTCACCTCTTTGCAGAAACAAAAGGCATAAAGGTTCCCGGTGATGATCTGTTCCCGACAGTTGCTTTGCAATTCATGCCGGCTGCTGTTTCCATCATCTTTGTGATTGGGTTGATCTCTGCGTTATTTCCGAGTGCAGATGGCGCATTGACCGCATTGACTTCTTCATTTTGTATTGACATATTAGGATTAAAGAGAAGAACTGATCAGGACGAGAAAGCAAAGCGGCGCACAAGACTGGGCGTGCATTTTACTTTTGCAATCGTTTTTTTTATAATGGTGATGATATTTAAAGAAATCGATAATAAATCAATCATCGATGTTATTCTGAAAGTGGCAGGGTTTACTTATGGGCCCTTACTTGGATTGTTCGCGTTCGGTATATTAACCAAACGAAAGATAAAAGACAAACTCTCAATTTATATATGCATAGCTGCGCCATTGATCATTCTTGGAATAGATTTCATCAATAATATTGAATGGTATCAAAGACAGTTGAAATTCGGAGAAAATTTTGTTGAAACACTTCAGCCAATTTCAAAAGCCATCTTTGGCAATTTTAAAATTGGTTATGAGATTCTGATCTATAATGGATTGCTTACTTTTCTTGGCCTGTTAAGCATTTCCAAAAAACAATGACATCGGCAAACTAAAAGGATTTTTTCTGCGTTTGGAATTAAGGGTCGATAACCTTGTTTAGAGATTGACAAGTAGTTAGTAGCTAACCAAGGTTGTCGACCCTTAGTCTTCTTTCTCCTAAACAAGAAACGTGTATGAATGATACGATCCGATGAGCAAGCAGCGGAGATGGTCAGAGTCCAAAGCACATTCCAGCTGGCAGATCTTTAAAATAATGGCCGAATTTGTTGATGGATTTGAAGCGCTGGCCAAAATTGGTCCATGCATCTCCATATTTGGTTCGGCCCGTACCCAACCCGGACATGTTATATTACGAACTCGCCACTGATATTTCAAAGCGTTTGGCAGAAGAAGGTTTCGGTATTATTTCCGGAGGTGGTCCTGGAATAATGGAAGCTGCTAATAAAGGAGCGCAGCTCGGTGGTGGTAAATCCGTCGGATTGAATATCGAATTGCCTTTTGAACAAGACGCAAATCCATTTATCGATCGTGATGCAATCTTCACTTTGATTACTTCTTTGTAAGAAAAACACTGTTCACCAAATACTCCCAGGGCTTCGTAATGATGCCCGGTGGTTTTGGAACCATGGACGAATTTTTTGAAGTAGCTACACTTGATTCAAACAGGAAAAATGTTGCAGGTTCCGCTGATCCTGGTTGGCAGCGAGTATTGGGGAGGATTATTGTCCTGGATGAAGGAAACAATGCTTCAGCAATCCAATAATATTTCGCTGAAGACCTCGACCTCTTAAAAGTGGCGGATACCCCTTCAGAAGTTGCCGAGCACATATTGAATTTCTACTACCAAGCACCCGTTGCAGCCTAATTTCTAGTCATGTAGGCAATGGGCAACAGGCAATAAACCTGTCAGTACAAATCACTTTCTGGCCGGGTTAGCTGGACTTTCGCAACTCTCGGCTATTGCCTATTGCCGATTGCCCATTGCCTATTGACTCCGCGTATCTTTGTGGAAATTGTTCCCTTGGACTTCGTCAACCTGACGGCCCAGGCATACGCCGAAAAGTACACTTCAGATCCCGACCTGGTTCTTGATGAGCTGGCCAACAGACCTATTCCACTCATCCCCAATCGCATATGCTTAGCGGAAAGGTCCAGGGCAGGTTGCTTGAGATGATCAGCAGCATGCTTCGGCCAAAACGAATGCTTAGAGATAGGGACTTTTACGGGCTATAGTGCTCTTTGCCTGGCTAAAGGACTTCATAAGGAAGGAAAATTGCATACGATCGAGGTCAGACCCCAGGAGGCTGAGGTAGCCCGGTCATATTTTAAGCTTTCTGTATGGCAGGATCAGATAATTTTGCATTTAGGAAATGCGTTAGAGATCATTCCGGATCTAAAGGAAAGTTGGGATCTGGTATTTATAGACGCGGATAAGGTTCATTATATTGATTATTACAAGCTTGTATTACCCCAGGTTAGGCCCGGCGGGATCATTTTAGCGGATAATGTGCTATTTCATGGGGAGGTGCTGCAGGAATCAATTAAGGGCAAGAATGCGATGGCCATTCACGCGTTCAATGAATATTTGAAACAGGATAATTCAGTTGAAAAGGTAATGCTTGACCGTTCGCGACGGTCTCCTACTAATTCGGAAAAAATAGAATTCAATGCGCCTAAAATTCATTTGTTTGCTCTTTCTGGCTTTGATTGGCATAACAGCAGGCTATGCCCAGAAAAATGAAACTGTTGTCGCCTACATCAACACTTACAAAGAACTTGCGATAGAAGAGATGATCAGGACTGGAATACCTGCATCCATCAAATTGGCCCAGGGCATTCACGAAACCCAGGCAGGTCAGAGCGATCTCGTTTCAAAATCAAACAATCATTTTGGAATTAAATGCAAGACCGGATGGTCGGGCGATAAGGTATATCATGATGACGACCTGAGAGGCGAATGTTTTAGAAGCTATACTTCCGCGACTGAATCCTATATGGATCATTCCAACTTTTTGAAGAATGGCTCCAGGTATGCATTTCTGTTTAATCTCAGTCCTGAAGATTATAAAGGTTGGGCATATGGCTTGAAAAAAGCGGGCTATGCTACCAATACAAAATATTCCCAGATCATAATTAAACTTATCGAGACTTACGACCTTCAGAGATATAGCCTGATTGCCCTGGGAAAGCTTCCACCTGATGAAGATATGCTGGTTAAAGCGAAATCGAATACTGATGTAGCCGGTCCATCAGCGCCAATTGCTGTTGTGCTGGAAGAACCTCAAATTAAAAGACCAGAATATCCTTCACGCGAGTTTATCATTAACAATACCCGGGTGATTTACGCAAAGGCAGGAATCTCTTTGCTGGCAATCGCAAAGAAATATGATATTGAATTGGGACGCATTCTTGATTTCAATCATTTGAAGAATGAAGAGGTATTGATAGAAGATCAGTTAGTATTTATTCAACGCAAAAGAAAAGTCGGCGATAACGAATTTCATGTGGTTGAAAGAGGTGAGAATCTTTATAGCATTTGTCAGTCAGAAGGGATTCGCCTTGAAAGTTTGAAGGAATTAAATCATTTGAAGGGTGATTGGGAGCCGGAAGTTGGAGAGAAATTGCATCTTAAACATAAAGCTTCGGGAACTCCGAAATTGAAAGTAAAGACTGCTTTTGTTAAGGTACAGGATGTGACTCCTGAATCTGCCAACAGCGTTCTGATCGAGCCTGTAAAACATACAGTGCAGCCGAAGGAAACGATATATGCGATCGCTAAGAAATATGATGTTTCTGCAAAAGATCTTGCTGAGTGGAATAAACTCAAGAATAATAAGTTGAAAGAAGGGCAGGTGCTGATTATTAATAAAAACTGATCTATGGCCAACATCAGGGTGCATGACAAACAATTTGAACCATATATAAGTGCATCGGATATTTCCGGGAGAATTAAAGAAGTGGCGGGTCAGTTGAACCGGGATTATGAAGGGAGGAAGCCCTTGTTTGTAGCGATCCTGAACGGTTCCTTTATGTTTGCGTCCGACCTGTTTAAACAATTGTCGATTGAAGCTGAGATCTGTTTTATAAAACTGGCATCCTATAAAGGCACAAAATCTACTGGTCATGTGATCACGGCAATCGGACTCGATATGGATATCATTGGAAGAGACGTGGTGATTATTGAGGATATCGTTGACACCGGAAAAACCCTGAGTGAATTTCTTCCGCAATTGCAGCATCAACAACCGGCCTCAATGAAGATCGTTGCTTTGCTGCATAAACCCGAGGCGACCGTATACCCGATAAAGATTGATTACCTGGGATTTTCTATCCCGAATAAGTTTGTTGTAGGGTACGGCCTCGATTATGATGGTATCGGGAGAAATATGAAAGAGATTTATAAACTTGTAGAATAACTGGATGAAGAAAGTTGTTCTGTGATGTTGATCCGGCTAATTTGTTCACCAGAAAAATATCCGATTGAAAATTGCCATAGCGATACTATTATTTATTTTATTCTTCTCATCTGCACAAACCCAATACTATCTAAGAGGTGAGATTCGGGATGAGAAAGACAATCCTTTGCCTAATGCAAGGATTATCCTTCATTCAACAGGCTATCTCTATTTTTCGGGAACAAGCGGTGCCTTTGGAATACAAACTGCCAGGCAAATTGATTCTGTTACTATCTCGCTTGATGGTTATCAATCAACTTCAATCCGTCTCGCTTCTTCCAAATATGAGCAGATCAAATTGAAGAATATGAATTCTTCCGCCAGTATTAATCGGAATAAGCTCGTTTCATTTACAAAGAACCTAAAGCTGGAAGACCGGGAGAACTGGACAGTAGGTGGAGAAACGTATTCCTCCATACTGGAAAATGAATTTATTCAATCCAGGAAATATCCTGAAACCGGATTCGCTATTCATACCAATAAAGCTTCTTATAGCAATCTCCGTCGTTTTTTGAATATGGGAACTGAAGTTCCACCTGATGCCGTTCGTACTGAAGAGTTGCTTAACTATTTTAATTTCGGTTACACGGCACCGCCACCCGACAGTGTATTCGGTTTCAACTCGCAGGTTTCCGATTGTCCCTGGAATCCCGAAAACCAATTGCTATTTCTTCAGATCAATGCTAAAAAGATAGATCCTGAAAAGATCCCGCCGGCAAATCTTGTGTTTCTGATTGATATTTCTGGTTCAATGGATATGCCGAACCGGCTTCCATTGTTAAAGTCCTCTTTCAAACTACTCGTCGATAACCTCCGGGAAAAAGATACAGTAACGATTGTCGTATACGGAAGTACGGTAGGCGTATGGATGACACCCACTTCCGGAAAAGAAAAAGAAAAGATCCGTAAGTCGATCGAAGATTTATATCCCGGCGGACCCACACCCGGCGAATCCGGAATACGCACAGCTTACCGCGTTGCGAAAAGCCAGTTCATCAAAAATGGAAATAACAGGGTGATCCTGGCAACTGATGGAGATTTTAATGTTGGACAGAGTACAGAGGAAGAACTGGATAAATTGATAACACAACACCAGCAGTTTGGCATTTATCTTACCTGCCTTGGAGTGGGAATGGGAAATTACAAAGATTCAAAGCTGGAAGTGCTGGCAAAAAAAGGCAATGGCAACTTTGCATACCTGGATAATGAAAGGGAAGGAGAGAAGATATTAGTGAAAGAACTTACTCAAACGCTCTATACAGTTGCCGATGATGCATTCGTTTCAATACAATTTAACCCGGAATTGGTTAGGGAATATCGCCTGATCGGCTTCGACAATAAATTAAAAGTGTTGACAGATACAACGAGTGAAGTGGAAGGAGGAGAAGTAGGTTCCGGTCATTCATTGATAGCAATGTTTGAAATCACTCCTCAACCGGAAAACACGAATACATTTTTTGAAAAGGATGGATTGGCAAAAGTAAAAATTCAATTCAAGAAACCGAATGACTCCGTACTGAGTATTACAACATATAAATGCCCGCTTGAATTTTCCTCATTTGATGAACTTCCATCCTGCTATCGATTTGCAGCTTCGGTCGCCCTGTTTGGTTCACTGGTCAAGAATTCAAGATATACGAGACGCGTGAATTTTACAGACGCATGGATACTCGCCAATCAATCTTATAATGCGAATGATGCTGTACAGAAAGAATTTCTCACCTTAATCGACAAAGCAAAAAGAATCTACCCCAGAGGAAAGAAAAAAAAGAAGACTGACGGGTGAATCAGGAAAACATTTCCCTTACTTTATCAAAAAAGCCTTTGTCAGATTTTTCCGGCTTGGGTTGAAAATTTGCAGAATCACTCATTTTTTCCAGCATTGCCTTTTCTTCCGTGCTGAGATGTTGTGGTGTCCACACATTCACGTAGATCAGCTGATCTCCTTTTTCGTAAGAGTTTACTGCAGGAAAACCTTTTCCTTTTAATCGGAAGAGTTTACCGCTTTGTGTGCCTGCTGGTATTTTAATCTTCGCTCTTCCATCTATTGTTGGCACTTCTACCTGCGTACCGAATACGGCGTCAGTAAAACTGATATGTAATTCAAACGCTACGTTCAATCCATCGCGATGAAGATCTTTATGCGCTTCTTCTTCGATCAAAACGATCAGGTCTCCAAAAGATCCGCCTCTTTCACCAGCGTTTCCTTTACCACCAACACTCAACTGCATTCCTTCCTGAACACCTGCGGGAATATCAATAGTTACTGTTTCTTCACCATAAATCCTTCCTTCGCCTTTGCATGAATTACATTTTACAGTTACCACAGTTCCTTCTCCATTGCAGGCTGGACAGGTAGTAACCGTTTGCATTTGGCCAAGAAAAGTATTTGTCACTCGTCTTACCTGTCCACTACCTCCACAAGTGCCACAGGTTTGAACACTTCCTTTATCCTTTGCGCCACTACCGGAACAGGTATTGCAGACGATATGTTTCTTTACTTTGATCTGCTTTGTTACTCCTTTAGCGATCTCTTCGAAACTTAGTTTTATTTTGACTCGAAGGTTACTTCCTCTTACGCCGCGACTTCTTTGCCCCTGACCGCCTCTTCTTCCTGTTCCTCCAAAGAAGCTTCCGAAAATATCATCACCGAAAATATCGCCAAACTGGCTGAAGATATCTTCCATATTCACATTGCCGCTTCCAAAGCCACGTCCATTGCCCACACCCGCATGCCCAAACCTGTCGTATTGCGATCTTTTATCAGCATCGCTCAATACTTCATATGCTTCTGCTGCCTCCTTAAATTTTTCTTCTGCTGATTTATCTCCGGGATTGCGATCAGGATGGAATTGCATAGCCACTTTGCGATATGCTTTTTTAATTTCGTCGGCAGACGATGACTTGCCAACTCCCAATATTTCGTAGTAATCTCTTTTCATAAAAGCCTAACCAATTATCGCACGGTTAATTTTGTAAATTTTTACGTTTTAAAAGGGTCAGATCTAAAATCTATCTCATTCAACTATTCTATTTTCCAACCACAACTTTTGCGTGACGAAGAATTTTATCATTCATATAGTATCCTCTCTCCAATTCATCCACAACTTTTCCTTTCAATTCAGGCGATGGAGCAGGAATTTCTGTAATTGCTTCATGCAGATCGGGATTGAATTCTTCTCCAATCGTATTCATTTGTTTCAGACCTTTTGCCTGTAGAATATTTCTAAGCTTTTGGAATATGAGGTGAATGCCCTGTTTGATCAACTCGGGGTCTTCAGTTCCTTCCATTTGTTTTTCTGCGCGATCCATATCATCCAAAACCACCAGCAAAGATTGAATCACATCCTTTCCAGCGGTCTGCATCCCCTCTACTTTTTCCCTGGCAGTACGCTTTCTGAAATTGTCAAATTCAGCAGCCTGTCTCATATACTTCTCCTGGAGTAACTGAACCTCTTTTTTCAGTTTCTCAACCTCGGATTCTGACTTCTCTTCACCAGCTTCACTGGGTTCTAAAGATTGCTCTTCACTCTCTTCAACCTTAGCTTTTTCAGCGTTGGTCTGCGTTCCCTTTTCTCCCGCCTGTGCCTGGCCAGGCTTATTCTGCGAACCCTTTTCCTGCGTTTGATGTTTTTGCATAGTAATAGTAATGATTATCCTATAAGTCTGAAAAATTGTCGGCAAAGGTAAGTGTGTCAATTATTTTGCCAATGGCTTGGAGCAGCCAAATTGTCCCTAAAAATGAGGATTCTGCGACAAGCTTGCCTTGGGACAGAAGGTTGACAGGGTTGACAAGGTTGATATGGGGAAAAAACGTCGATTATGCCCTTGTAAACCATGTTAACCCTGTTAACCCTGTCAACAATGCTTTACTCGAGGAACTTATAAACCTTAATATGGTCAATTTCCAGCGTGATTGGGAAAAATCGTATCGTCAATACCCTGAAGCCCACCCCAATTACCACCGACTGCGATATTCAGCAATAAATGGAATTTCTGGTCAAATGGCCAGTATTTATAACCGCCCCCGGGATTTATGAATTCAAAGACCAGTTCATTGTCAAAATAACCCCTTATGCCATAAGAGGCCCAATCAAGACGATATAAATGAAACTCATCTGAAGCAGTAGTGATAATCTTGTTTTGCCCCCTTTGGGTGCCGATCATATGATTATATGCCTGCGTGTGAATTGTAAAGTGAACGCGATTCTGATCATAGCCTACATGTTCCATAAGATCGATCTCTCCGCTGTTTGGCCAGTTCCCGTACGACCAATCCGTAGGCAACATCCATATCGCTGGCCATGATCCTCTGCCCCGTGGGAGTTTTGCCTTTACTTCAATGCGACCATACAGCCAATCGGCTTTATTCCTTGAAACCATCCTTGCCGACGTATAAGCTCTTCCTGAAAAACTTTCTTTCTTTGCGGTGATCTTTAAAGTTCCACTTTCCACCATCGCATTCCCTGAAGTGGTGTAATACTGTAGCTCATTATTGCCCCAACCATTACCACCGATATCATAACCCCATTTTGTTGTATCAGGAACTCCCGAATAATTGAAATTCTCTTCCCAAAGAACAGCTGATTCGAATTTCCAGTGTTGAACAACAGGAGGTGGGGGAGGGGGTGGCGGAGGAGGAGGATTTGGATTTCCAGAACCACCTTTCTTGCATGCGCTAATAAGAATCAGCAAGACGAGTAATATACTTATTGAGTAGACTTTTGTCATTGCTTTTTGAAAAACGATTTGATTAAAATTAAAAAAATCACAGCGTGAATTCAACTTTTGTTTTAAGAAATATTTAACAAAATGCAGCACATAATTCATTAAAACGCTCTTCAAAAAAGTTTGGATGATGATTAAGATCAATGTGTAAGTTATACACTAATAGCCGTTAGTTCTTTCTCATAGTGTTTCTTGAAATCAGCGCCCAGCGCGACTTTCAGGGTATTTTCATCTGGCGTTTTGTAAAATATTCAATGAATATCTATTTATTGTTGATGGTTAAATTTTTTTTGATTCTAAGTTTAAATTCTTGTTAAATTTATACGTCATTTTCAATCACAACCCAATAATCTAAATCAATCATTATGCCCTCAAAGCTAACTGTTCTGCGGTCGTGGCTGACTGTATGCCTGCTCTTATTCGCCACGGTTGCATTCTCACAGCCAAAGACTGTGACTGGTAAAGTCACCAGTGAAAAGGACAAACAACCAGTATTTGGTGCCACTGTTGCTGTTAAAGGCACTAACGTTGCTACACAAACGAATGTTGACGGTTCATTTACAATTACCGTTCCTACAAGTATCAGCCTTCTTGTAGTTACATTCGTCGGTTTCGAAACTATTGAAGTATCCACCGCAAATAGTACTACGTTGGATATTGTTCTTAAAGACAAGACCACTACGCTTACCGATGTTGTAGTAACAGGTTATACTTCTCAAGCTAAGAAAGACATCACAGGTTCTGTCGCTGTTGTAAAGACAGAAGATCTGAAATCAATTCCTGCAGCTAACGCGGAATCTCAATTGCAGGGTCGTGCTTCCGGTGTTACGGTTACAACTGATAACCGCCCCGGTGCTGGAGCATCCGTTCGTATCAGGGGATTTGCTTCATTCGAAGGAAACGAACCACTGATCATTGTTGATGGTGTTCCTGGTAGTCTCAATAGTTTAAACCCAAATGATATAGAAAGCATGCAGGTATTGAAAGATGCTGCTTCTGCTTCTATATATGGTTCCCGTGCCTCTAACGGTGTGATCATCGTTACTACCAAGAAAGGTCGTCAGGGTGCTGCAAAAGTTTCTTACACCAATTATTTCGGCGTCGGCCAACCGACAACTGGATTCGACAATCTATTGAATCCTCAGGAAATGGCTGATCTTGCATGGTTAGCTAAGAAAAATGTTGGAGCTCCTCTTACACATGATCAATACGGAACAGGTGCAACTCCACGCTTGCCTGACTATATTTTGGCTGGTACTTCAAGTGGTGTTATGGAAGGAGATCCAAGAGCTAATCCAAACCTGTACAACCTGAACCTCGACAATGTTTCCGGTTCTTATCTTATTGTACGAGCAAATAAAGCCGGAACAAACTGGTATAAAGAAATCACTAATGATGCAAAGATGATGAACCATAACATCAATGTATCAGGTGGTGGAGACAGAAGCCGTTATATGTTCAGCTTCGATTACCTCGATCAAAAAGGTATTGTACTTCATAACTTCTATAAGAGATATACTGCAAGGGTAAATACAGAATTCAGTGTTAAAAAGGCAATCAGGATTGGTCAAAATCTTCAAATCGCTTACTCACAAGCGAACGGCGCAGGATTGAATGATGAAGGAACGGAGATCGCTAATTCCTATCGCAACCAAACTATCATTCCGGTATATAATATTGCCGGGGATTTTGGAGGATCACGCGGAGCTAACCTCGGTAACGGCAGTAATCCATTCGCAACGAGAACACGTGCTAAGGATAATAGGAACCATAACTATAGCTTGTTTGGTAATATGTATGCAGAGGTTGATTTCGCCCGACACTTTACTGCAAGGACAAGCTTTGGTGGTACCTTCTCTAATAATAATTATTACAACTACACTTTCCAGACTTACGAGAACTCAGAGAACAACACCGGAACTGGGTATACTGAAGGATCTAACTGGTTCCGTGCATGGACCTGGACCAATCAACTTTCTTATAAGAATGTTTTCAATGGGGTGCATGAAGTACAGGCACTCGTCGGTACTGAAGCAGTTGAAGAATGGGGACGCTTCATAGAAGGAACAAGATTGGGCTATTTCGTAGATAATGTTGATTTCCGCTCACTGAACTCTGGCGGCGCGTCCGGACAGAGAGCTAATGGTACTCCTTTTACACCTGCTTCTTTGTTCTCGGTTTTCGGTAAAGTAGACTATGTTTATAATGACAAGTATCTTGCGAGCTTTACAATCCGTCGCGACGGTTCTTCCCGCTTCGGTAGTGAAAATCGTTATGGTACCTTCCCATCAGGTTCAATCGGATGGAGAATTTCCAGGGAAGATTTCATGAAGGATATTAAATGGATCACAGACCTGAAACTGAGAGGAAGCTATGGTACAATGGGTAACCAAAGGATCAATCCTGCTAACGCCTTCACTCAATACGGTTCTGGTCCTGGTAGCTCTAACTATGATATCAATGGTACTCAAAACAGTACTGTTGGTGGATTCCAGTTATCATTCCTGGGTAACCCAGCTGGTAAATGGGAAACCAACACCACGACCAATGTTGGATTTGATGCAACCTTGTTCGGTGGCAATACTGAGGTAGTTTTCGACTGGTATAACAAATCAACGGATGACCTTCTTTTCCGCCTTCAACAGGTTGCAACTGCCGGTGCTGGTCCGGGTGGCGCAAACATCGCGTTCTTTAACGTTGCGAGCATGAAGAATACCGGTATTGATCTGATGATCACTCAAAGAGGAAATATCGGAGGAAGAACTGGTGTTAGATATGATGCATCGCTGACCTTCACCACTTACACAAACGAAGTCACTAAACTTTCAGAAGGAGTCGATTTCTTCGATTTTGATGCAGGTGAAGGTGGACGTATAGGTGGTGTATTCGTTCGTAACGCAGTTGGACAACCGATATCTTCTTACTTTGGATATCGCGTGATTGGTTTGTTCTCGGACAGTGCAGATGTTTCAAAATCTCCGACTCAAACTGCCGCAGGGCCCGGACGTTTCAAGTACCAGGATGCTAACGGTGATGGAGCTATTACTGCAGCAGACAGGGTATTCTTTGGATCACCAAATCCAGATTTCACCTATGGTCTTAACCTGAACCTGGCCTACAGGAATTTTGACATGTCTATGTTCTTCTATGGTGCAGCAGGAAAAGAAGCAATCAACTATGTTAAATGGTGGGTAGACTTCGTGCCTTCATTCCAGGGTGGAAAGAGCCAGAATGCTTTGTACAATTCATGGGTAAAAGGTGGGGATCCTGCAAAAAATGGCAGGCTACTGTTCCAATCCAGGAAGAGAGTGGAAACTTCAGCACTAATGGAGTTCCTAACTCTTATTACATGGAGGATGCTTCCTATTTCAGGATGAAGAATCTTTCAATAGGATATAATATACCAAGTGCTACGCTAAGCCGTGCTAAGATCGACCGCTTAAGAATATATGTTCAGGCAACCAACCTGTTCACTATTACGAACTATAGTGGATTGGATCCTGAAATCATCGGCGGCGACCAGGCATTCGGCTTTGATGCTGGGGTTTATCCAACGGTAAAACAGTACTATATTGGCGTTCAACTCGGATTCTAAACTTTAATTGTTTAATTTAACAGTATGAAAAAATATATTTATATCACCCTTTGTACGGCTCTGGTAGGCGTTATTGCCTGGTCCTGCAGCAAAAGCTTCCTTGAGCGTACTCCTAAAGGTGTTTTGGACGAAAACACATTAGCTAACAAGAAGGGGGTTGAGGCTTTGTTGATTGGAGCTTATTCTGTGCTGGATGGCTTCATCGACGGAGGTGGTGTATTCCTGGGCGGTTGGCAAAGCGCCGGAAGCAACTGGGTTTATGGTAGCGTTGCAGCCGGAGAAGCCCACAAAGGATCGGATGGTGGTGACCAACCTGATATTAATCCTATCGAAAGGTTGGAACATACCCCGACCAACGACTACTTCAATGTAAAATGGAGTGTACTTTATGAAGGGTGTTGCCCGTTCGAATAGCGTACTTAGAGTTATGGCAAAGGCAACAGATATCTCTGCTGCTGATGTTACCCGCATCACTGCTGAAGCTCGTTTCCTGAGGGGCCA
This sequence comes from uncultured Chitinophagaceae bacterium, assembly GCA_963728145.1. Classification (GTDB taxonomy): domain Bacteria; phylum Bacteroidota; class Bacteroidia; order Chitinophagales; family Chitinophagaceae; genus CAVSJA01. Next base: position 811,638 of record CAVSJA010000006.1, read on the forward strand.
CTATCATTTCGAAGCCAAGAAAATGTACAATAGGGTTCCTTACCTGGACGAAACAGTTACTGATCCTAAGGTTCCTAACGATCAGGATATCTGGCCGCAGATCGAGGCAGATCTCAAGTTTGCATATGATAATTTGCCTGAGACAATGACTGCTAAGGGCCGAGTGAATAAATGGGCTGCCGCAGCCATGCTGGCAAAAGCCCAACTGTATCAGAAAAAATATACAGAAGCCAGAACACTGTTTGATGCAGTTTATACAAATGGAAAAAATGCTCAAGGTGTTAAATATGCTTTGAACCCAAGATTCCATATGAATTTTAATGCTGATACTGAAAACAGCACTGAATCTGTTTTTGCAGTTCAGTATTCAGTGAATGATGGCGCTCCTGATGCTGCTAACGGCGGATGGGGTGAGGTATTGAACTATCCTTATAATTCTGGCCCTGGAGGCTGCTGCGGATTTCACCAGCCAACTCAGGATATAGTCAATTCCTTCCAGGTTGATGCGGTTACTGGTTTGCCTGATCCGGCTAATTATAATGCCAATGAGGTAAAAAATGATTTTGGCCTTTCCTCAAGCCAGGCATTCACTCCTTCTACTGTTTGGTTAGATGCACGAATTGATTGGACAATTGGCCGTCGCGGTATTCAGTATCTTGACCATGGCATTCACCCGGGAGCTGACTGGATCCGTTTGCAATCTTATGGCGGACCGTATTCACCAGTTAAGAACGTTTATACAAAAAATGAAAAGGATAAGTTGGCCGATAAAAGCTTTTGGACAAGTGGTGTTACTGCAAACAACTACACACTGATCCGTTTTGCTGATGCTATCCTGATGCTTGCTGAATGCGAAGTTGAAGTTGGAAGTCTTGAAAGAGCAAGACAACTGGTTAACGAAGTAAGAGGTAGGGCTGCAAACCCCGCAGGATTTGTTGTTACAACCGGTAATCCTGCAAACTATAAGGTAGGTCTCTATCTAACTCCATGGGTTGATAAGGCTGCTGCCCGCACAGCTGTTCAATTTGAAAGAAAAATTGAACTGGCTATGGAAGGTCATCGTTTCTTCGACCTGGTTCGTTGGGGAATTGCCGATGCCACATTGGATAATATCTTAAGATATATCAGTGGTACTTCAAACCCGGCGATCAACAATAAACGCTCGTATCTGGCCACTCCAAACGTAGCTAGTTTCACTGCAGGTAAAAATGAATATTTCCCGATCCCGCAAAGGCAGATCGACTTAGGTTCAGGAACATTAACACAAAGTCCTGGATATTAATAATATTCTTCAGTTTTTTGTAAAAAGAGGCAGAGCAGGTACTCTGCCTCTTTTTTTAATTTATATTACCAACACAATCGTTGTAAATCGTTTAAGGGATTATGGCTCGCAAACTGTTGTTTCTCCTCTGTGGCGGATTGTTCCTTATTGCTGCGTGTAAGAATAATGACAAGCTTTTCACTCTCCATGAACCATCTGATAGCGGAATAGATTTCGAAAATACCATTATTGAATCCGATTCAATCAATGTGCTAGATTTTGAAAATGTTTACAATGGTGGCGGCGTAGGGATGGGTGATTTTAATAATGACGGACTGCAGGATGTTTATTTCACCGGTAATCTTGTTCCCAATAAATTGTTTTTGAACAAAGGGAAGTTCAGGTTCGACGATATTACCGCTAAAGCAGGAGTAGGTGGGAATGGAAGATGGTGCAGAGGAGTTGCCGTTTTAGATATCAATAATGATGGACTACTAGACATGTATGTCTGCGCATCCGTAAAGAAAAATCCAAAAGAAAGAGAAAATCTCCTATACATAAACAAAGGAGTTGATAAGGATGGCATTCCTAAGTTTAATGAAGAGGCATCTGCGTATGGATTGAATGATACCACGCATTCGACAATGGCTGCCTTTTTTGATTACGACAATGATGGAGACCTTGATGTTTACATTTGCGTTAATCAGATCATCCAGGGAGATTTTCCAAATAGTTTTCGGCCAAGACTTCTCAATGGAGAACATCCAAGCACAGGAAGACTTTACCGCAATGATTGGAATGATTCTCTCAAACATGGCTTTTTTACCAATGTATCTAAGGAAGCAGGAATTACTATTGAAGGTTACGGTCATGGCGTTGCAATTGCCGACATTAACCGCGATGGATGGAAGGATATCTATGTAACAAACGACTATCTCTCTCAGAATATACTCTATATCAATAATCGGAATGGAACTTTTACAGATAAGGTCACTACTTATTTTAAACATACTGCTGCCAATTCGATGGGCAATGATATTGCCGATATTAATAATGATGGCCTCGCTGATGTGATTGAATTGGACATGAATCCTGAAGATAATTTCAGGAAGAAGATGATGTTGAATGCAAATAGTTATCAAACCTACCAGAACAGCGATCAACTGAAATATCAATATCAGTATGTTCGCAATACGCTTCAGCTGAACCAGGGGCCAAGAGTACTTCAAAATGATTCCGTCGGCGATCCGGTTTTTAGTGATATCGCATTCTTCTCAGGAGTAGCTCAAACAGATTGGAGCTGGGCACCATTGGTCGTGGATTTTGATAACGATGGCTTTCGAGATATAATCGTAACAAATGGATTTCCCAGGGATGTAACCGATCATGATTTCGTAAGCTTTCGCAAAGAAGCATTCTCTGTAACCTCGAAAAAAGATATGTTGGAACAGATACCAGAAGTGAAGATCCATAATTATGCTTATCACAATAATGGTGATCTTACATTTTCTGATGTTTCTGCCAATTGGGGTCTGCATACTCCGGCATTTTCCAATGGCGCCGCCTGGGCTGATCTCGATAACGATGGTGACCTTGATTTCGTCGTGAACAATATCAATGGCAAGTCAATGGTCTATGAAAGTAAACTGATTTCAAATGAGAAGAAAGATCAAAACTGGATAAGAATAAAAGTTCAGGGTGACGAAAAGGATATCAATGGATTTGGCGCATGGATAAGCGTTTATTATGGAGACAAGCATCAGGTTTATGAATACAGCCCATACCGTGGCTATCTTTCAACGGTTCAATTGGACGCTCATTTTGGATTAGGTACCGTTACAAAATTGGATTCAATTGTTGCACAATGGCCGGATGGAAAGAGATTGATCAATCGTGGCGTTATCCCAAATCAGATTATCGTCCTAGATAAGAAAAATGCGATCGAACAAAGCGCTACCACAAGCCCGCAATTTGCCGCAAACACGCTCTTCCGGGAAATCACTGATTCAGTTGGGGCAAATTATGTATCGAAGGAAAGAGATTTCATCGATTTTAATGTTCAAAAATTACTTCCGCACAAATTTTCTGAAAGCGGCCCGGCATTGGCTGTAGGCGATCTGAATGGCGATGGGCTGGACGATATGGTGGTAGGAGCATCCTTTGGCAATAGCACAATGCTTTTCATGCAACAGTCAAATGGAAAGTTTGCTCGGAAGGAATTGATACCTGGGGCATCTGATTTTACAAAACCCTGGGAAGATGCTGGTATAGTTTTATTTGATGCTGATACAGACAATGATCTTGATATCTATATTTCCTGTGGTGGATATGAAAATGAAACCAGGGTCAGCGCCTATACGGATAAATTATTTGTAAATGACAAGGGGAATTTCAAATTGGATACCGTTTCCATTCCCAGCAACAATACAAGTAAGTCCTGCGTGCGTGCTGCTGATTTTGATAAGGATGGAGATCTTGACCTTTTTATAGCGGGAAGAGTTCTTCCCTGGCAATACCCTAAGCCTGTATCAAGTTTTATCTACAGGAATGATTCTCAAAACGGGCAGATAAAGTTCACAGATGTTTCGAAGACTGTTGCTCCAATTATGGAAAAGATCGGATTGGTATCCGACGCCGTATGGACAGATTTCGATAGTGATGGCTGGCAGGACCTGATCCTTACCGGCGAATGGATGTCCATCGTAATCCTTAAGAATGAAAAAGGAAGTCTTAAAGATGTTTCTACATCCAGTGGAATTTCAGAAAAGAAGGGATGGTGGAGGAGTATTGCTCCTGGTGACTTTGATAATGATGGCGACATAGACTATATCGTGGGGAATCTTGGATTGAATTCTTTCTACCAGGCTTCAAATGATTATCCCGTACATATGTACGCGAAAGATTTTGACAACAACGGAAGCTATGATGCAGTACCAACAATCTTCCTGCCCACTTCAATGGAGGACAAAACAAAAAGGGAATATCCTGTTCACGTTAGGGATGATATGGTAAAACAAATGATTGGATTCCGTTCCAAATTCCAGAATTACCGGAATTATGCCCTTGCTGGTTTTGATCAGATGTTTACTAAAGAGGAAATGAAAGATGCGCAGCAATTAGCGGCAAATGATTTTTCTCATTGTATCATCACCAATGAAGGAAACGGAAAATTTATAGATGTCAAGATTGCCATCGGCTACGCAGTTTTCCTGTATTAATGGAATGATAGCGGATGATTTTGACCAGGACGGAAATTCGGATCTATTGATAAATGGAAATGACTACGGAACCGAGGTTTCAGTTGGCAGATACGATGCTTGCAGTGGGTTATTTTTGAAGGGTGATGGAAAAGGTGGTTTTAGTCCCCTGAGTATTTTGCAAAGCGGAATCTATATTCCTGGAAATGGAAGAGCACTGGTAAAGCTGACGAATAAAAACGGTCAATGCCTTGTTGCCGCAACTCAGAATAGAGGACCGATTAAGATGTATCTTGTTAAAAAAGATCCAATAACAATTTCGGTTGAAAAGGATGATCAGGCTGCGTTGGTTAAATTTGCAGACGGTAAGGTTCAGAAACAGGAGATCAATAATGGTTCATCCTACTTGTCTCAATCAGGCAGGTTTATAAATCTTCCCGCAAATGCGGTGTCCTGCGAGATATTAAATGGCAAAGGCGAAAAAAGAGTTGTTCCGTTGAATAAATAGTAGCAATATGCGAAAAGCGTTAGGAGTTTTATTTTTTGTTTTTCTATTGTCTTGTAAAAGCGGAGAGCATGGTGTTGTTGCTGATTCCGTCCCTACCGGTAACGCGCTGGTTTATGACAACATGAAGCAATTATCAGATGTTGTTATTCACGATATTTTCACCCCGCCTGTTGCAAGCAGGATTTATGCTTACACTACGCTGGCAACCTATGAAGCCTTGCGTCATGTAGAAAAGGGGTATCCTTCCCTAACCGCTCAATTACATGGATTCCCTGCAATGCCCGAGCCGGATCAGGGCAAGACGTATGATTATTTTCTTTCGGCAAGTAAGGCTTTCTTCACAGTGGCTGAAAAAGTAACCTTCACGCTGGATAGTTTGAAAGGAAACTATATGAAGTCTTTGTATAAGACTTATGAAAATTCGTTGGAAAAGGATGTTTATGATCGATCCCTGGCTTTCGGTGAATCGATTGGAAAGGCAATTTTGCAACGTACTGCTGTCGACAATTATAAAAAGACCCGGGGTATGCCAAAATACCTTGGAAGCAATGATCCTGGAAAATGGCGTCCAACTTCACCTGATTATTTTGATGGCGTTGAAGCTTACTGGAATCAAATCTTGCCGCTTGCGATGGACTCCGCATCACAACTTAAGCCAGCGGGTCCACCGGTTTTTAGCACGCAAAAGAATAGTCCATACTATAAGTTCATGATGGAAGTTCATGATATCCGCAAAAACCTGACTCCCGAACAAATTACTATCGCAAAGTATTGGGACGATAACCCGGCCGTGGTGGAGCATTCAGGTCATTTAATGTTTATTAATAAGAAATTAAGTCCGGTAGGACACTGGATTGGTATTAATACGATCGCGTCCAAAATGAAGAACGTTCCAGCTGTAGAGACTGCACAATCTTATGCAATTACTTCAATGGCAATGTATGATGCCTTTGTCTCTTGTTGGAATGAAAAGTATACTTCGCAATTTATAAGGCCTGTTACTGCAATCAATGACCTGGTTGATCCAAACTGGCAACCCTTACTCCAAACTCCTCCTTTTCCCGAACATACGAGTGGGCATAGTACGATTTCCGCAGCTGCTGCTTATGTGCTCACTCAGCGATTCGGTGATAATTTTGCCTTCGAAGACACAAGCGATCTTCAATACATTGGTATGAAACGAAATTTCACTTCGTTTTTACAAGCTGCAGATGAAGCTTCGATTAGCAGAGTGTACGGTGGTATTCACTATCGTTCTGCTTGTGATGAAGGGAATAGAAATGGAAAACAGATAGGAGAGTATATTACAAAGAAGATTAAGCTCCGGGGGTAAATCGTAAATTGACCTCATGACGAAGGTTATTCTGAAGAAAACTGTCAGTCAACGCGTACTAAACGGACATCCCTGGCTTTTTGTAAATGAGGTAAGCACTATTGAAGGGGATGCAAATCCAGGGGATATCGCGGAAGTGTTCACTATTGATCGCAAATTTGTCGGCAAAGGCTATTTCAATCCCAAGTCACAGATAATCGTTCGATTCCTTTCAAGGAATAAACAAGATAATATCAATGAAGAATTCTTTTTCAAACGCATCGAGGATGCCTGGAATTACCGCAAGAAATTAGGTTATGTCGAGAATTGCCGCCTTGTTTTTGGTGAAGCCGATCTTCTTCCTCAATTGATCATCGATAAATTCAATGATTATTTCGTCATCCAAAGTCTTGCATTGGGGATTGATGTTTGGAAACCTGCTATCGTAAAGGCATTGAACAGCTTGTTTCATCCCAAAGGAATTTATGAAAGAAATGATGTGCCTGTTCGCGAATTGGAAGGGCTTGCTCAGCAAAAAGGTTTTTTGTCGGATCCATTTCCAACTGAGATTATCATTAATGAGAATGGATTAAGATTTTATGTGGACGTTGAAAATGGACAGAAAACCGGTCATTTTCTTGATCAACAGGATAACCGACGTGCCATACAGCAAATTGTAAAAGGTGCTGATGTTTTGGGTGTCTTTACATATACGGGAACATTTGAAATCCACGCCGCACATTATGGTGCCCGCTCCGTATTGGGTTTAGATATTTCTGATAATGCGGTTAAGCAGGCAACAAGAAATGCAGCGCTGAATGGTTACGAAAGCATCGTCAAATTTGAAAGCCTGAATGCATTTGATGTGCTTAAACAATGGGGTAAGGACGGAAGGCAATACGATGTAGTAATGCTGGATCCTCCCTCGTTTACCAAAACAAGAGAAAATATTCAAAAAGCAATAGCAGGTTATAAGGAAATTAATCTGCGGGGAATAAAATTGTTGAAGCCTGGCGGATTCCTGGTAACATCCAGTTGTACTAATCTTATTCAACCTCAATTATTCCAGGAAATACTTCAAACAGCGGCTAAAGATGCACGAAGGAAATTAAGACAGGTTTGTTTTCAAACTCAGTCAGCAGACCATCCGATCGTATGGGAATGGGAGAATACGCAGTATTTGAAGTTCATAATTGCACAGGTGATTTGAGAGGTGATTGATAAGGTTGATAGGGTTGACGAAGGTTATGGACAAAGTTGGAAAATAATCGCTTTACCCTAATTAACCAATCAACTAGTTCACTAACTAATCAACCAATCAACTAATTAACCAATCAACTACTACTTTGAAACTTGAAATTTGCCCGAATCTATCACCTTTCCACTCTTATCACGCAACTGGAAGATATAAACTCCTCTAAAGAAATCGGTGAGGTTTACTGTTGTCTTGGGGCTGATATTATTCAATTCAAAAACCTTCTTTCCAAGAAAGTTGAAGATTTGGAAATTGTAAGACTTATCGTATGATTTTTGAAATTCGAAATTGATATAAGTAATCGCTGGATTGGGATAGAACTTGATGATCTTTACGTTCGCTTCAGGCACAGAACCTGGTCCTCTATCCTGGCTTTGTGCAGTAATAGTTAAACAAAGGAATATGGATAATGAGTAAAAAAGTTTCATGCACGATATTTTGCAATCGATTATCAATATATACCCTTTAAAACAAAATTACAAGTTATATCCCTAAAAAACGGCTTTATATAGCCAAAATCTAACGAACTGCCTATTTTTTTAGATTTCGTTAAATTGTTAACGTTTTGAATATCAATTTAGTGTGTCGAGCGTTTTGTTAATGGCTGAGAAATCAGGCAGTTCGCCGGCATTCTCTAATACCTCAGCGTACCTGATGATCCCGTCTTTATCAATCACAAAAGCAGAGCGTTTTGAAACTCCCCTCATCCCATAACCGAAACTCTCATATAGACTTCCATAGGCCGTTGATACTTCTTTGTTGAAATCACTCAACAATGGAAAATTAAGTCCTTGATCCAGCCTGTACCTGTTAAGCGTATGCAATGAATCCACACTTATTCCAAGCACCTGGGCATTCATCTTATTATAAGTAGCCAGGTTATCCCTCACACTACATAGCTCAGCCGTACATGTACTTGTAAATGCCAGCGGAAAAAACAATAAAAGAACATTCTTTCCCCTGAAATCTTCCAGTTTCACTTTTGTCTTATCCGAATTGTAAAGTTCAAAGGAAGGGGCTTGTTGACCAGGTTCAATTTTTATGCTTGACATTGATTGAGAATTAGGATAGCATTTTAGAACCTTGGACAAAGCATTTTATACTGGCTGCTGTTATCCCGCTCCAAAAATCCGATATAAGCAACAGATAATTCAAATCCGCCTCTTCCCTGACTTGCGGTCTTCAATTGAGATACGTTCACATCATAACTAATAGCAATCGACAAAGGTTGCTTGTCAATCTTGATTACAGGGATAAGTGCATCCTTCCATCTCAAAAACGCGCCTCCATGTATCGTATAGGTTGGATTTTCCGGATCACCTCCAAGCTTATAGGAATAAAGTGCACCACCGATGGTTTCCTTAAAACTACCCTGGAGCGATTGATCTGCCTGAACGGTAAAATAAGTGTACTCGTCAATATTGAATTTCATTCCAAAGGAAAATACGTATTTCGGGCTCAATTCGATGTCGGGATTGCGATAGAAAGAGTTCTTTGGCCGGTTGAGATGATGATAGGCCGCTCCGAGGAAGAGGCTATTCACCTGGTTCGCCCCGAAACTGGTATTGTAGCTCATTCCAACACTTGCATCCCAGGTAGTGAAATTCGGTTGTGCAATCAATTCACCCATATTCCCTCCACCAGTATTGTACCAGGTGTCTGTTGTCATCTTGGATACATCGATCGACTTCCTGATCATTCCCCCCATAAAGCCGAGAGAGAGATAAGAAGTTTTTTCACTGCTCAATGATTTATGATAGTTCAATGCGGGAAGCAGATGCACCGTATTTAAACCAACAGTACCGGCTTTGTCATACAGCACCTGCACTCCGGTGGTCATAAAATCATCGCCCTTTCCAATAGGCATTTTGTATTCTGCATTCAATGACCCTGTGCGGTAGGCATTGGTAACGCTATTCCACTGATCGCGGTAAACTCCCTGCACACGAATATCCCCGGAAAATATTCCCGCCAGAGAAGGATTGCGCAATAAAGGCGCTTCAAAGAATTGAGAAAAATGTATGTCCTGGCTCCAGGCATTACCTGCACACATGACAACCACCACAATAATGTAGAGCTTTCTCATAACGCATAAATTATATTGTTACGAAATTGGTCCATGACTACCTTATTAATGCAACATTACCTCTGGATGGAACAACTGTTGAATTCTCGCAAACCCATTCGACAATGTATACATAAACATCCAGGTCGGCTTTTTTCCCCTTATATGTTCCATTCCAACCCATTGATGGATCATTAGCAGGGAAATCCTTCCTTTCAAAGACCATTTCGCCCCAACGGTTAAAGATACGAAGAGAATGGATCCTTGTCAGACCCGTACCTCTTGGATAGAAGACATCATTGTTTCCATCATTGTTCGGTGAAAATGTATTTGGAAGGAAATAATTTTTTTCATTACATACCACTACAACTTCAATATCTGCGGAGGCCGGGCAATCGTTGACATCCGTTACATTGATCGTATACTTCGTTGTTTTTTTCGGATTAGCAAATGGTGTAGCACAACCAGGGCAATCCAGATTGGTTGGAGGCAGCCAGTTATAAACTACAATACCTGGCCCATAAGTGACAGGAAGGTTTATGCCTGTTCCAACCACGATCACAGGATTTTGAAGTACATTGATTACCGGGTTCGGCACAACCCTTACCGTCGCCGATGTATTGTTGGTACAACCCAACAAGTTTGTAGCGGTAAGTTGAATGTTGTATGAGCCAGAGTTTCCATATCTCGTGGAAGGATTTTGCAAAGTGGAGTTGGCTCCATTGCCTAAATTCCAAGCCCATCTTACTGCGGTGTCAGGATAAGCTAATACTCCCTGGAGCGGCATCAATTCATTGATACAAACAACAGTGTCCCCTACAATCGTTGGATTCGGTGTTGCATGGATCCTGACAGTATCAATCAAAGTCTTTACGCATCCAGCTTCCGTTGTTGCAGTCAATGATGGAAGGTAAGTGCCCGGCGCGGTATAGGTATGCGAAGGATCTCTTTGGGTTGAAGTAACACCATCGCCAAAATCCCAAACACTGGTTATAACGGGATCATTGCCAATAGTAAAATTGGCGAATAAGATGGTTCCCGTATCGCAAAAAGCTTTTTTGTCCATTCCAAAGAAAGGCAAAGCGCCGAGGATGCGGATCGTATTTGGACCGCCAACTAACACTTCACAATTCATACTATCCAGCAATGCGACGTAAGGTGCGTAAAAGCCCAGCGATTGATAAAGGTGCTGGAATATTTTTGTCTGGCTGGAATCAACAAAGCCATCTCCCGCATTAAACGTAAATCGGGTATGCGGCGGCGTTGTAATGTCAAAATCTACCAGCAAGTCATTGCAGGATGTAATTGGATTGTATTGCAGCGTGGTGCTTGTATATGGGTTATAAATATTTACTGTCTTCATAGCTGAGTCAAGGCAGCCTCCAAAGCCCGTCAGATAAAGTTTAACCGTGAAGCTTCCATAACCATTATAGAAATGTTTGGGATTCGCAAGTGTTGAAATATCTCCATCTCCGAAATCCCAGAGGAAAGATTCATAGTCTTCGCCACGGAATGTAAACCTCGTTTCTAAAGGCGGGCAAATAGATGTTGTATCAAATGCGTCAAAAGCTGGCTTAGGTCTTCTTACTGTAACATAGTTTAGTCTGACCACTGAGTCCGAACATCCGATGCTATCGGTTATTACAAGCTTTACTGTATATACGGAATCTCTACCGGTATATAGATGCACAGGATCTTTTAGATTCGAACTTGTACCATCTCCGAAATTCCAGTTGTATGTCAAACCTGCTCCGCTGGAAGAATCGCTGAATGTAATTGGTGTATTCGGGCAAATAAATGGATAGTCAGCGCTGAAACCCGGTTTGGGATCAGTGATCAGGATCGGGGTCGCAAGGCTGAACGTGTCCATGCATCCCTGATTATCTCTTACTCTTAGTGTAACAAGGTAGGTACCTGGGTTTTGGTATTGATGTGTGAATGGAGCACTCGTAAAAGTTTGCGTAGAACCATCTCCAAAATCCCAAAACCATTCTACAATAGCATTTGCAGAATTGGAAAGATCATTGAACACTATCGTTGTATTATTACAACCACCATTAGAGTTAAGTGAGAAATTAGCAATTGGGCCGGTAACATTTACGGCTGGGTTAATTGTTCTTGTGTTTGTACAGTTATTTAGATCAGTTATGCGCAGGCTAATCGAATATGCACCCGGAGTTGATAAGCTAAAGGGGAAATCGCGATTACCGACAACAAATGGGCCTCCATTGATCGACCATTCATATGCACCTACATTAGCGGGGTTGCTATTGATAGCGGTTGCCGTTAGAGGTTCATTGACGCAAGCGGCAGTTTTGCTCACAGAGAAATCTGCCAGATCACCCACCAATTTGATGCTTAATGGATACGAGTTTGAGCAGCCTCCATTAGTAACAGTCAGTCGCACTAGATAGGTTCCAAATGCGGGATATATGAATACCGGGTTCACTGCGTTCGATGTTGAATTTGCAGGATCACCAAATTCCCACAAATAAGTTGTGGGCAATGAAGGATCTGATATCGTTATGTTAAAGAAGTTTGCTTCCAGTTTATTGTTGCACGATACATTTGAAGTGAACAATGCAATTGGAGGTAATATCCTTATGTATTGGGTCCTTGTAAAAGTTTGACCACAACCATTATTGTAAGCGATGAGGGAAATCGTGAAGGTACCTGTATCTGCGAACGAATGCACCGGATTCTGATCAGATGAAAAAGTACCATCGCCAAAACTCCATAGCCAGGCGTCTGCCGGTACCGACATGTCTGTAAAGGATACATTCGAAAATGCACAGACTGTGGTAGTACTTGCTGTAAAATTCGTTACAGGTGGCGTTCCTACTTTGATCCCATCTACGATCACCAATGAGTCAATACATCCCCCGGTGGTTGTGATTCTCAATTTTATCGTATAGACCCCTACAGCTGCATAAACATGCGATGGATTCTGAGCTGTACTTGTGAATCCATCTCCAAAATCCCAGAAATAAGTTGCCACCCCATCGAGCGAATTCACAGTAGCTGAAGGAGAAAAATTAAATGGTACACAACCACCCGTTGGAACACCGGGAAGACTGATCGCTGGTTTTTGAATTCTTATAAATGCAGGTTTAGTTATTGTATTTACGCATCCCCTGTTGTCTGTGATCGTCAGAGTGACATCGTATTGTCCTTCCGCATTATATTGATGGGATGGGTTCTGGTTGGTGGAAGTTCCTCCATCGCCAAAGTTCCATTGCCAATTCGTTGCGTTTGGCGAGATATCCTGGAAATTAACAACAAGTGGAGCTCTACAGGAAATTAGATTGTTACCAGTGAAATCGACAGTAGGTCTTGGACGGACATAAACATTTTTTACTGCAGAATCGGTGCAGCCGTTGTAGTTATTGATGAGTTTGATTGTGTATGTTCCGGGAGCCGAATAAGAAATGGTATCATTTAATTTCGTGGATTGTGTGCCATCTCCAAAATCCCATACAGTTGACAATGGTGAAGGCGAAGATGCGTTCTGAAAGTTTACTGCTGTATTCAAACAAACTGAATCCGGGCTATTGATAGCGGTCGTAGTTCCGTTGATGGTTATGTTTTTTTGAACTGTATCGCTACATCCAAAATCACTTTGGACAAGCAGGTTAACGTTATAGGTTCCCGGTGCGGTGTAAGTTGCAATTGGGTTAGCTTGAGTTGATGTAGTTGAGTTGCCCAGGTCCCATAGATAAGTCAGGTTGCCAGGAGCCGAAGTTTCATCTGTGAAGCTTACAAGAAAAGGAGGCCGGCATGTACCTGGTTCTGTAAAGGTAAAATTTGCTGTAACGCCGGGGACTACACGAATATACCTTGTTCTTACCAATCCCCCCTGGCATCCTGTAGAGCTTGTTACTCTTAAATTGACTGTGTAGAATCCAACTGAATCATAGCGGTGCGTGGGATTTTGTTGTGTGGAAATGCTACCGTCGCCGAAATTCCATTCCCAGCCAACAATTGTTCCTCCATTGTCAAGCGATGCATCTGTGAACTGAATGTTTACAGGCGCGCATCCGGTTAAGATATTCGCGGAGAAATCAGGTAATGGAGATGGATTTACCACTATATAGTCGGTTTTGGTAATCGCATTTGTTCCGTTTCCGTTTCTTACAACAAGTGTTACCGTGTATCGCCCTGGAACGATATAAACAGCGACGGGATGTTGAACATTGGATAATGATCCATTTCCAAAATCCCAATTCCAAAACACAGGGTTTCCCGTTGTCTGATCCCTGAAACTGACGACCAGTGGGGCACAACCAGTAACCGGCGTTCCAGTAAACTCGGGAACGGGAACCTGGGCTTTCAATGATTGAAAGCAACACAGCGCAATAAGAATAAATAGGGCACTTCTTAGGATGCCTGAGGTAAATTTTTTCAATGCTTCAAAAGGTATCGTCAGAAAATAATTCAAGCACAAGGGTTTTAAGGAACCTTTATCGGATCAATGCGACATTTCCTTTGTAATTCAAGACTACTTTATTCTCACACATCACGTCAATCGTGTACACATAAACGTCTTGTGGCGCAGGCTTTCCGTTATGAGTTCCGTCCCAACCCCTTGTGGCGTCATTTGCCTCGAAATTTGTTCTTTCAAACACGACTTCGCCCCAGCGGTTAAAAATCCGTAAGGTTTTGATGGAGAACAGACCTTTTCCCCTTGGATAGAATACGTCATTATTACCATCCGCGTTGGGAGAGAACGTATTCGGCATGAACACATTACTGTTATTGCAGAATACAAACAAATTGACCTCGTCCTTGCTAATGCAGCCTCCCTTATTCACAACTTCCACGGTATAGGTCGTTGTCTCTCTGGGTCTAGCTACAGGGTTTGGGCAACTTGTACAGGAAAGTCCGGTTGGAGGCATCCACCGGATTCCGATTACGTCGGGCGAAAGAATTGTCTTCAATTCCGCTGATGAACCGACCTGTATGGTTTGATCATCTCCCGCTGAAACCTTAGGGTAGGGATAAACAACCACTGAAACATAACCCGTGTCTTTAAAACAATTATTATTATCCATTCCAATAACCTGGTAAGTTACCGTTGCGTTCGGCTTTGCTTTTGGCCTCGCTACCCGGTTATTATCCAGTCCTGACGATGGACTCCACAAATATTGTTCCGCGCCATTTGCAAAGAGCTCCATACTCTCTCCAACACACAATGTATCTCCGTCCCCAACTGAAATCTTAAACGGCTGCTTAACAGTTATTATTACAGAATCGGTTGCAGTACAACCATATATATTTTTCCCATGCAATAAATACCTGGTGTTTTCAAGTGGGGCTGCTTTTGGGGTCGCGCAATCTGTGCAAGAAAGGCCTGTGGATGGTGTCCAGGAGTACTGAACAGCCCCTGCCGCCAACAGATCAGTAGTATTATTACGACAAATCACTCTATCAGGACCTGCGTCCAGGATAGGTACCGGATGTGCCCGGAATGAATGTAATACCGTGTCTTTACAGCCAGAAGAATTTGTACTAATTAATCGAATTGGATAAGTACCCACTGTGTTATAGACAACAGGTTGTGGACTTTGAACCGAGGAAGTCGAGCCGTTCCCAAAGGTCCAACTCCAGGTTAATGATGCAGGGTCGTTACGAAGAACTGTTGAATTAAACCTTGCAATTGCAGGAATACAGTTCGCCGTATCGCCATTAACAGCAACGATAGGGCTTTCAACAACCTGAATAGGAACAACAGATCTTCCTGTATCAATACAGCCAGTTTGGGTGGTGACTATAAGTTCGATCGGATAATTACCGGATTGCCTGTAGAAATGAGAAGGATTACGTTGTGTCGAAATATTGCCGTCTCCAAACGACCATCTATAGCCGATTATCAGATCATTGCTGATGGTTGAGTCCTTAAAGTTGACTAATCCAGAATCACAAATGATTCTTTGGCTTAAACTAAACTTCGTATTTACACCATAGATCCTGATTGTATCTTTTCCAACGATAGGTACCCTGCAACCCTGCGGATCAACAAGGATCATCTTAGGAAGATAGATTCCCATCCGGGTATAGGTATGCGAAATAATTGAGTCGTTTGTTTCTACTATTGAACCGTCATTAAAGTCCCAAACAAATGATACCCGATCTTTGGTCATCCCCGTGAATTTAACAGTTGTTGGTTCGCAACCGATCAGCTTATCATAGGTAAAATCGCCTTGTGGTCCGCGAACGACGATTGTTCTAACCATTGTATCTATACAACCACCGGGGCTTACCACTGTTAATTTAGCTTTGTAGGTTCCGGGATAAGTATAAAAATGCACCGGTGCGCTAACTCTTGATCTGGTTCCATCGCCGAAATCCCACTCATATGAAACAAAGTTTTGTGATTGATGCGCAAAGTTTACTACGAGCGGAGGACAGGTGGCAACAGAATCACTCATTGTAAACACTGCTTTTGGATTCCTGATCTTAATATAAGCAGGACGCATAACCGAATCCTTGCAACCAAAACGGTCGGTAACGACCAGTTTAATATTGTAATCACCTTCATTTGAATAACTGACAATCGGTTGCAATTGACCAGAAACTATGGCATTTCCAAAATCCCATTGATAGATCATTGGTCCATTTCCTGTTGTCTGATTCAGGAAGCGTATCGGTTTGTTTGTACAGGAAAGAGTATCGGGCGAACTGAATCCAGGGAAAGGCTTTGATATAGTAATATAACTTGAACGTTGGAACGAATGGGAGCAGCCGCGTTCATCTACCACCGTTAGCTGAACGGAATAAGTACCGGCTGCGATATACGTATGTTGGAAGGGAGGTCCTGTCAATGTATCTACGATGCCATCACCGTAATTCCAGATCCACTTGCTTATAGGATTGGTTCCATCTGATTTTGAAGAATCCCGGAATTGAATCGTTGAATTGTTGCAGACTTCATTGGTGGATGACTCGAAGTCAGCGGTAGGACCGTAAACTCTTATATAAAGCGGCTTCAGCAAAGTATCCCTGCACCCCAAGCGATCAGTAATTACAAGCTCAACATCATATTGACCCGCTTCATGAAAATATACCTGAATGTTTTGATTTGATGGCCCCTCAAATCGATTATTTGTATTTACATTTCTAAACTTCCAGGAGTAACTGGTGACATTGGCAGGCAGATTCGAAGAGGTAAATGATACCGCGGTGCCTTTACATATCACCGTGTCGCTCGCACTGAATGCTGCTTTTTCTGCTACAATCACTACCTGTATGGCACTGGTATGTTCGCAGGTATCATTCTTTACAGTAAGTTTTACGATATAACTTCCTGCTGCAGCATAAGTATGAACAGGATCTTTTTCTGTTGAAGTGGTTCCATCTCCAAAATCATAGAACCAGGAATGCGCGTCAATTGAATGGTCTATGAACCAACGCTTGAACTTATTGTCACAGTTAGAAGAATCAATAAATCTAGCGATGGGGGGTTTGATGCGGATATAGTTGGGAATTGTCAGAGAGTCTTTACAACCGTTGCTCCATACCACGAGTTTTACGGAGAAATAACCGGTATCCATATAAATATGCGATGGATCTTTCTCGCTTGCAGTTCCGCCGTCACCAAATTCCCAAAACCATCTATCTCCAACAGGTCCCTGCGAAAGATCATTAAAATGGATTGGTTGAAATGCGCAAGCCTCGCGAGGAGTTGCAACAAAATTTACAAGCGGTTTTTCACCAACCCGAATCGCACTGTCTGCAATTGTCGAATCTGTACAACCCCCGGCGGTGGTGAAGTAAAGTTTTACAGTATATGTTCCAGGATTGGTATAAATATTCACCGGATTTTTCGATGTTGAAGTTTTACCGTCACCAAAATCCCAGGAATAGCTGATAATAGAATCAGGGGAATTGATTAGCAATTGGGGTTGATAGCTGAATGGAACACATCCTTCTCTTGGAATATCAATGATGCTTACCTGTGGCGGTACTATTTTAACCTGATTCCTTACAAAAAAAGTATCCGTACAACCAGCAGCATTGGTAGCAACCAGCATTACGTCGAAGGTTCCAAATCCAGTATAATTATGTGTCGGGTCGGCTTGTGTTGATGAATCGCCATCCCCAAAGAACCACTTATATGAAACTGCACCCAAAGATTGTTGAATGAAGCTGGTTAGTAGTGGTGGCCTACATGCGCTGGTATCCTTTGCGGAAAATTTTGCCTGAGGTCTTGCAAGCACCAGCACCGGTTTGCTGACTGAATCCTTGCAGGCACCGAAATCACTTACCAGTTTGATCGTGTAGTTCCCAGAATTTGCATAAGTTTTTGACGGACTAA
Organism: uncultured Chitinophagaceae bacterium; assembly: GCA_963728145.1. Classification (GTDB taxonomy): domain Bacteria; phylum Bacteroidota; class Bacteroidia; order Chitinophagales; family Chitinophagaceae; genus CAVSJA01. Next base: position 829,550 of record CAVSJA010000006.1, read on the forward strand.
GATTACCTGATACGGTACCATCTCCAAAATCCCATAAAGCCCCGCTGGGCGCTGGCTGACTGGTGTTGGGAATGATAAGAGGTTTGCCAGCACAAACAATCGAAGGAATATCAAAATTCGCTGACACAGTTCCGATAGTTAATGCATTTGATTGTATCATGGAATCAACGCAACCGGCATTATTTCGAATGAAGAGTTTTATAGTATAGGTTCCGGCATTATTATAAACATGAGATGGATTGGCTGAAGTCGAGCTATTGCCATCTCCAAATTCCCATCGATAGGAAAGAACTCCCGTTCCAAAACTTTTGTTTGTAAAATTCACAGGCGTGGGGGGCCTGCAACTTGCTGGTGTACTAAAATCAAAATCAGCTTTAACCCCATTATTTATTTTGACATAGTTGATTCTTGAGATTGACCTTATACAGCCCTTGCTGTTTTTCACCATTAGGGATACGTTGAAGTTGCCCTGATTCAAATAAACATGCTGTGGATTTGGAATTGATGAAGTGTCCCCATCGCCAAAATCCCAAAACCAGCTTATGATATTTCCGTCACCGGGATTACTCATGTCAGTGAACTGTACTCTTAAAGGAAAGCAACCGCTCGTATCGGAGGCACTGAAATCAACAACAGGACTTGCATTGACTGTTATATAACTTACTTTGACGACGGAGTCAACCTGAGATCCATTGATTGCGACGAGCTTTACAGTGTAGGTTCCTGGGTTGAAATAGGTGCCTGCCGGGTTTTGTAAGAAGGAAAGCGTTCCATTCCCAAGATCCCAACGCCAGGAATTGGGACCGCCGGTGGATTCGTCCCTAAACTGAACTACAAGTGGGGCACAACCCTCAACCCAGTTCGCGGAAAAAGCTGCATTGATTTGAGCATGGGAATGAACCGAACCACTTGAGAAGCAAATGGTAAGCACAAGGCAAAGCAGTTGGTTCAGCTTCCTCATAAATAAGCTAGTGGTTCAGATGTGGATAACCTGTGGGAAATTAAAGTTTTTAAACGGGACGCAAAAAATTTTCCCTGCTTATTAGGTCGCAAAAACCGTACGGATTTAGCCTTAGTGGAAAATTAAGGCTTCTTTCTGAGGTGCAGTATGTCTTTACCGGAGGAGGTGTTCTTTTCAGCTTCTACATAATCCCAATAGCTGTCTGTGATTTTCCAGATGCCATTCAGCTTGGTTACGGGTTCGTTGGCTCCGGTGAAATTGGATGTAATGCTATAATTCACCGCGTCGCCCGACCAGGTTCCATTAGAAATGTCCCCGGCCTTATCGCCAGTTACAGTTCCGTCAGTATTGAATTTAAAAATATAACCAACAAAATCGCCGCTGAGATTGGTTGTGCCTTCGAGGTATTTTTCAACATACCAGACACCGGAGGTAATGGCGGCCATTACCAAATCCTTCTTTTTCTCTTCGACCTTCTTTTTACAGGAGACCAAAGAGGCCATGATCAAGGTAAGGATTACTAGTTTTGTAAAATTCTTCATGGCGGATAGCGGTTTACACATTAAAGTTGGTAAATATTGTTGTATTTATCAAGCAAATAGCTCAAAAAGTATCCTGTGTCCAATCCTTTCTCACTGATTTTCAAGCATAATTCTTCACTTGGATACTTTCGGCCGTACTGATGGACCTGCTTTCTTAACCAGTCTAATAACGGTTGAACCTCACCCTTTCTTACTTGATCGTTCAGCGGAATTTGGGCCGATACTGTATGGTAGAATTGGGCTGCATAAAAGCTGCCCAGGCTATAGGTTGGAAAGTATCCGAAACTGCCATGACTCCAATGTACATCCTGCAGACAGCCTTGCTTGTCATCAGGAACTTTTACTCCGAGGAATTTCATGTAATGATCATTCCAATACGCAGGGATTTCTTTAGTTGAGATCGAACCTTCAATCAATTTCTTTTCGATCTCATAACGGATCATAACATGGAAATGATAGGTGAGCTCATCGGCTTCTGTGCGGATCAGGGATGGCTTTACTTTATTTATTGCTTTGAAGAATTCTTCAGGGCTGACGCTTCTTAATTGATCCGGGAAATATTCTTGTAGTAAAGGAAGATATTTTTCGCAAAAAGCCTTTGACCTCCCAACATGATTCTCCCATAGCCTTGATTGCGATTCATGGATTGAATAGGAAGCGGCTTCGCCTAACGGTAGTCCGTATGCTGATTCAGGAAGACCCTGTTCATAAAATGCATGCCCGAGTTCATGAATGCAACTCCAAACCATGCCGCTTATATTCTTTTCATCGATCCTAGTGGTGATCCTTACATCGCGGCTATTAAAACTTATGGAGAAGGGATGCTCAGAAATATCCTGCCTGCCGGCCTCAAAATCGAATCCAAGCTCTTTTAACAATTGCATCCCGAATTGCCACTGCTTGTCCTTAGGATAGTGTTGATAAAGGAATTCGTCATTAACCGGCTCACTTGATGAAATTTTATCGAGCAGATTTTTCAAAGGATCGCGCAGGCTTCCAAATATCCGATCCAACATTCTTACCGTAACTCCTTTATCATGATCATTTGCCAACGCATCATAAGGATGATCTTTATAACCAAGAAACCCAGCTTCCTGTTTTTTTAATTCGGTTACAATTGAGAGATCCTTTTCGAAAATGCTGAAATTATTTGCTTTTCGCGCTTGAATCCAGCTATGAAAACTTTTGTTGATTGCTTCAGTGAGGTGCCGAACAAAGGAGGAGGTGAACTTCTTTTGTTTCTCGTAATCTTCAAGCGTGAGTTCAACATTACGTTTCTTATCCGGATCCAGATCTGCTTTTGACATCAATTCATTTAGTATTCCCCCTAACCGGTCTTCTGTGAAATATTGATGAGCGAGTTCTGAAAGTGTGGCAATCTGTTGTCCACGGATAGGTGCTCCTTTGGGAGGAAGATAGGTTTCCTGGTCCCATTGCAATATTGCGGAAGAAAACTTAAGGTCAGCGATCTTTCGCATCGAAGATTCATATTCTGCATACAATTCAGCTGTTGAATGACCAGTCATAAAAAGCATTTTTGAGGGATGCGAAATTCGGAAATGTTTTTCCTGGAAAATAAAAAGGCTGATAAGATTTTCTTATCAGCCAGGTCAGTTCTTAGAGGGATTTAATTTATTGCTTTGGAAAATTAGGATCTGCTTTTACTTCAGCGATTTGCTGGGTATGTCTGTTGCTGTGTGCAGCGATAAACAAAATCATTTGATACGAATCAAGATGCCCCAGGGGTGTTTGCGTAACATGATTACGCATATCATCATCAGTTTTTTTCATAAACTTGATCAGCTTCCCGCGCTGCTCATTAAATGCACTGAGTGCAGAAAGTGCGGTGGGTATGGATGCAGCCTTTTCAGGATAGAATTGTTCGGCCGTCTTAACCTTGTTGGTCCGATTCTCCATGGCTTTTACCAGGACCTCATCAGTCATTTTAATCTCTGAGCGTTTGTCTGGATTCGGAGCTGCCTTAAGCGTAGCATCTGTTAGTTGCCAGAGCGCAGTTTCCGTGAGTACAATGTGCTGAATACATTCTTTAATTGACCAGCGATCCTCGGCTGGTTTGAAATTAAATTGGTCCTCTGACAGGCCTGCGACAGTATTCTGAAGGTCGGTTCTTGTTTCTTCAAGAATTTCTATCGCATACTTTTTCTCCTTTTTTGTAATTCCCGGATTGACTGCGGTAAAACTTACAAGCAGGAGGACTGCAAGGAAGGGAGTTAGTTTTTTCATATAGCGTATTTAATTTGTTTGAAAAAGCAGGGAGGGGAGTCAGGATAGGAGCGCGGATATTATTAGGAATTTACGACAAAGGCACGACATATGAAATTAAAATTCCATTAATGAGGCATGGACAGACTACAGTTGCTTCTTTCGGTTGCATCTCATGAGTTTTGCGTACCGAGGCCTTAACTTTAAAGCATGAAAATCAGGGAAATTATTTTTGAGCTGGAGTCCAGGGCAGCTCCAGTTTTGCAGGAAGGTTATGACAATTCTGGTCTGTTAACAGGGGATGCTTCCTGGGAATGCAAAGGAATTTTATGCACCTTGGATTGTACCGAACAAATTGTTGAAGAGGCGATCAAAAAGAACTGCAATCTTATCGTTGCCCACCACCCCATCATTTTCGGTGGATTAAAAAAGATCACCGGAAAGAATTACGTTGAAAAGACAGTTATCGCCGCGATTAAGAATGATATCGCGATCTATGCGATTCATACGAATCTTGATAATGTGATTGATGGTGTCAATTCTAAACTTGCTGAGAAATTAGGTCTGTTGAACAGAACAGTCCTTGCACCGAAGACATCGATCTTGAAAAAGTTATACACTTTTGCGCCAATAGAGTATGCGGAGAAAGTAAAAGATGCAATTTTCAAAGCGGGCGGTGGGCATATTGCTAATTATAGTGAATGCAGTTTTTCGCATGAAGGAACAGGTACATTTAAAGGCGAAGAAGGAACCAATCCATTTGTGGGTCAACCGGGCAAGCGACATGAAGAAAAAGAAGTAAAGATGGAAGTGGTCTTTTACTCATGGTTAGAACAGGACATCGTTGATGCCCTTATCAAATCACATCCCTATGAAGAAGTTGCCTATGATATCATTGGTCTCGAAAATAAACATAGAGGTATTGGGTCGGGCATTATCGGAGACCTGCCGAAACCGATAAATGGAGAGGAATTTCTCAGGCTACTCAAGAAACAATTTGGGCTTTCAGTCGTTCGGCATACCAGGCTCTTAAAACGGGATATTCAAAAGGTCGCCCTTTGTGGAGGCGCCGGTAGCTTTCTCGTTTCCAAAGCTTTAAGCGCCAGAGCAGATGCATATGTGACCGCTGATATGAAGTATCATGAGTTCTTCGACGCCAACGATCGAATAATGATTTGCGATATCGGCCATTATGAAAGCGAGCAGTTTACCATCGACCTTCTCGCTGACCTTTTGCAGCAAAAATTCCCTACCTTTGCCGTCCTTAAACCGGACCATTCAACCAACCCGGTTTATTACTTCTAAAAATTATGAGTACAGTAAAAGATTACTCCGTAGAGGAAAAACTTTCCTCCCTTGTAAGCTTACAGAAAATCGAATCTAAAATTGATGAAATACAGGTCCTGAAGGGTGAACTCCCCATGGAAGTGAGTGACCTGGAAGATGAGATCCAGGGATTACATGCCAGGCAAACTCGTATTGAAGAAGAAATAAATGGTATCCAGGAATTCATCAACCAGAAAAAGAATCTGATTAAGGAAGCGGATGGATTGATAAAGAAGTATGAGAAGCAAAGCGAAAATGTAAAGAACAGCAGGGAGTTTGAAGCGATCAATAAGGAGATTGAAATGCAGCAGCTGGAAATGAAACTTGCTGAAAAGCATATCAAGGACGCAAATGAAGAGATCGCTGAAAAAGTTCAGGGACTCGACAAGGCAAAAAAGAACCTTGGTGCAAAGGAAGGAGTATTGAACACAAAGAAAGCTGAACTCGAGAAGATCATTGCTTCAACTGAAAAAGAAGAAAAGCACTTTAACAAGCTGGCATCAGAAGCAAGAGAAAAGGTTGAAGAAAGAGTATTGCTTTCCTATGATCGCATCCGAACTAACTACCGCAATGGATTAGGCGTAGTTCCTGTTGAAAGAGATGCTTGTGGTGGATGTTTCAATGCAATCCCACCTCAACGCCAAAGCGAAATTCGCCAGCGTAAGAAGATCATTGTTTGCGAAAACTGTGGACGCATACTTGTAGACCGCGACTTATTCGATTTAGTGGACGTGAAATAAAATATTACCGCTATACTCTATTAATAAGGCATCCCATTAATTTGGGATGCCTTTCTTTTTGAAATTGAACTCCTTCGATCACGCATTAGCGTTCCGGCAGGTAATTAACTAAATTGCATAATGGTCGAGACCCGTACTTATAGAAGCTTCCTCATCACTTGTCTGCTATTTTGGGCGCAAGTCGGGCTTGGCGAGAAAGTCTTTGATTTTAATTCAACCTGTCGTCAGGCTCATACTGAAATAACGCACCTGAAATTGAATGCAGGACAAAAGTTGATCAACGAGGAAAAAAAGAGAAATCCTGATAATCTCATTCCATATTTCCTGGAGAACTATATTGATTTCTTCATACTTTTTTACACAGAAGATCCTGCTGAGTATAAAAAAAGGATCAATAATCTCGATGATCGGCTGGAACTAATGAACCAGGGACCATCAAATTCTCCATTCTATTTATTCAGCAAATCCATTATACATTTTCAATGGGCAGCAGTGAAGATCAAATTCAGTAAGAACTGGGATGCTGGCTGGGAATTCCGTCGTTCCTACCTGCAGATAAAAGACAACCTGAAAAAGTATCCTTCCTTTTCTCCCAATCTGATATTTAATGGGTCAATGCAGGTAACCGTCGGAACTATCCCTGATGGGTACAAATGGTTGACAAACCTATTTGGAATACGTGGCGACATAAAAACAGGGATGAAGCAGATTGAAAGTTTTTTAGATAAAACAGACGAATGGTCCGCCTTGTTTCATGAAGAGGGCATTTTTTATTATCTCTACCTGAAATTCTATGTTCAGAATGACCATAAGGGCGTGTTTGAATTCATTGAAAAGAACAAAATGGATTTAAAGGATAATCATTTATTTGCGTTTCTTGCCTCCAATCTTCGATTGAACGGACAACAAGCTGCAGAAACAGAAAAGATCATTCTTAATCGAAATCCATCCAATGAATATTTTTTTCTTCCAATTTGGGATCTCGAGTTAGGCTATGCAAAATTGAACCGACTTGATTCCGGCGCAGTTGTTCATTTTGAAAAATTCCTGAAGGAATTCAAAGGCAAATTCTACGTCAAAGACGCGTATCAGAAAATCAGTTGGTTTTATTATATCCATGGAGATCAGACCAAGGCAAATTATTACAGAAAGGAAATATTAAATCATGGTAATCTTGAAACTGAAGCTGATCAACAGGCACAAAAGGAAGCAAAGACAGATCGCTGGCCCGAAAAGATCTTGTTGCAGGCCAGATTGTTGAATGATGGCGGGTATTACATGGAAGCGCTTCGTATTTTGTTTGGAAAGAAGCATACAGATTTTCCACGCATTGAAGATAAGCTGGAATTCACATACAGGGTTGGAAGATTGTATGATGACCTGGAAAGAGATGATGAAGCGATCGAATTCTACAAGCAGGCCATCTTTTTCGGCGAAAAGCGAAAAGAACATTTTGCTTCAAGAGCGGCGTTACAAATCGGTTTTATATATGAAAAGAGAAAGGATTTTCAAACAGCGATCAGTTGGTTCAACCGTTGCATCGACATGAAAGACCATGAATTCAAAAACTCTCTCGATCAACGGGCAAAGGCAGGTATTGCAAGATGTGAAGCAAGTGCTGGTTCAAGCGGAGCCGGGTAAAGCTTTAAAAGAATTGTTGAAATAATGTATAATTCTCCTACCAGAGTCGGTCAGGATTAATCGGCAATAAATAATACATTGCGTCACTTAGAGTATGCTTAAGAAATTATTTATTAGCAACTACGCGATCATCGATGAGATCAGTATTGAATTCTCTGACAGCTTGAACATTATTACAGGTGAAACGGGTGCAGGTAAATCAATATTGATGGGAGCATTGTCACTGATCCTTGGCGACCGTGCGGATACTTCAGTGTTGCTGAGCAGGGAAAAGAAATGTTTTGTGGAAGGAATATTTGCGATCGATGCAAAGAAAGAAGTAAAACAATTCCTGAAAGTTAATGACCTGGATCCCGGAGAGGAATTGCTTATCAGAAGGGAAATATCGGCAGCAGGCAAATCCCGGGCATTTGTAAACGATATCCCTGTAAATCTTGAACAACTCCGGCAATTGAGCTCGCTCCTGGTAGATCTGCACCAGCAATTTGATAGCCTTAGTTTGGGTGAGAGCGATTTTCAAAGAAACGTTGTAGATGCATTGGCCGGTCACCAGGAACTTGTACAGCAATACCGTCAGAAATTCAGCCAATGGCAACACGAAAGAAAGGAGTTAGAAAGACTGCAGAATCAGAAAAGACAATTTGAAAAAGAATCTGACTACAATAAATTCCTGTTTAAGGAACTTGATGAAATTGGATTAAAAGAGAACGAACTGGAGGTTGGCGAAAATGAATTAAAGCTTCTCAACAATTCTGAAGGAATAAGAAACAGCTTATCAAAACTTTCATTGGTTCTGGAAGAAGGAGAGGAACCAGTGGTGCAGCAGATCAAATCCCTGATCCTGGCGGTGCAACCATATCGTGAATTACATCCTACCCTTCCCGATCTTCTGCAGCGTCTACAATCGGCGCAAATAGAACTACAGGATATTGCAGATGAAGCAAGGCATATCGATAACCATATTAATTACGATCCGCAAAGGATCGAGGAGATCAATGAACGATTGTCAATTGGTTACCGGTTGCTAAAAAAGCACGGATTAAAAACAACCTCAGATCTTCTTAATCTGAAATTTCAACTTGAAGAAAAACTCCAGGCGGTATTGAATATTGATGAAGCTATTGAAGTAAAGCATAAAAAAGTAAATGAATTTTATATTGACGTAAAAGAGGAAGCAAAGAAAATATCGGCCAATCGTGAGCGGCAGATCAAACCGGTACAGGAGAAAGTGAACAAATTGCTCACAAAGGTTGGAATGCCGAATGCGAGGTTCAAGATTGAAATACAGCAATTGCCGGAACCTGGCGAATTTGGTTCTGATCAGATCGAATTCCTTTTCGATGGTAACAAAAGCAATCGTTTCGAACCCATCCGTAAAGTTGCGTCAGGAGGTGAATTGAGTCGTTTGATGCTTTCAATTAAATCATTGGTTGCGCAATCCCTCGACCTGCCGACACTGATCTTTGATGAGATCGATACCGGTATTTCTGGTGAGGCCGCCAAACAGGTCGGGATAATTATGAAAGACCTCGCAAAGAACAGGCAATTGATCAGTATCACTCATCAACCGCAAATTGCCGGTAAAGCAGACGCACATTTCTTTGTTTATAAGGAAATCAAAGGAGACTCCATTAAAACAAATATCAGGTCACTCAACCTGGAGGAAAGGATACAGGCAATCGCCCGAATGCTTAGTGGTGAAAAACCCACAGCAGCCGCAATGGAGAATGCAAGAGAGTTGTTGAACTGATATTTACCCGCCGAAAATGTCCAGTCAAAAACTACTAATATGGTTAATCATCATCGTGTCGGCGGTGCTCGGGTTCTTTATTAATCGTAAACTTCAGCAATTGCTGATGCCAAGAAAGTCCTTTCTGCACCTTATTTCCTATTTTGCTCTTGTGTTAGTATTGGTTTTTGGATACACATTCTTAGTAGTAACCCTTATTTACCGACTGTTTCCAACAACTAAATAAGTTCTTATTTTTACGCTCCAAATTATAAATCGTATGAAATCCCTATTGAACCGCCTGACTTGTTTTTCAGTCTTATTATTCTTTGTTTTCGCAGTCAACGCACAATCGAAATCCGGAACTGGCAAGAAGAAATCTACTTCAGGTAAGGAAGTGCCCCCACCGCCACCTAAAAAAGGCGAAGAAGAGGAAATAAGAATTGGGGCCAATCCAAACGAGAAAGCCGATCCGGAGAATAAAGATGCGATAAGAAAGCCAGTAATGAATTTTGATACCACACAAGTTGTACAGGATTCTTTTACTGCCGATATTCTGCGGCTAATGAAGACTACAGGAGCTATGAATATCGGAGTAATAATGGCAAAGGGTATCGAAGATAAAAGAGTCACAGAGGCAAATCCAATGATGAAAGAATTTTATTATAGGTTATATAATGAATTGGAGCATGGGGCAGTGTACCGGCACCTGGTGAATTATTTTGTTAAGACATACAGAAAATATTTCACCCAGGATGAAATAAACAGCCTGATCGCATTCTATGAAACGGATCTTGGAAAAAAAGCCATCCAGCTTTTACCGCAACTTACCCAGGAAGCAATGCAGTATGGCGGGAAGGTAGGAGCATATTATGGGGAGAAGATCATGTATGAACTAATGCTTGAACAGGAGAAAAAATCAAACTAACAACTTAAATTATTTTATGGCGAACAATCTGCTTAAGGGAAAGAAAGGAATCATATTTGGCGCCTTAGATGACAAATCAATTGCATGGAAGACAGCGCTTCGTTGCGCTGAAGAAGGAGCACAACTCGTGCTTAGCAATGCGCCGGTCGCCTTGCGTATGGGAGCTATCAATCAATTAGCTGAAACCGTTAAAGCACCTGTGATCGGGGCAGACGTGGTGAATATGGATGATTTGAAAAAGCTTTTTGAAGAATCCATGAAGCATTTTGGCGGTGGAATTGATTTTATTCTCCATTCAATCGGAATGAGTCTTAACGTGCGCAAGGGCAAGCACTACACGGAGATGGATTATGGTTTCAATCAGAAGACACTTGATATTTCTGCTATGAGCCTGCATCGCGTATTGCGCACGGCATGGGACATGGATGCAATAAATGAATGGGGAAGTGTTGTTGCACTTACTTATATCGCAGCCCAGCGTGTGTTTCCGGATTACAATGAAATGGCAGATGCAAAAGCCTTACTTGAAAGTATAACCAGGAGTTTCGGTTATCATTATGGTGTTAAAAAGAAAGTAAGAATCAATACTGTTTCGCAATCACCCACACGAACTACTGCAGGCAGCGGTGTAAAAGGTTTTGATGGATTCATTTCTTATGCAGAAAAAATGAGTCCACTTGGAAATGCAACTGGAGAACAATGTGCTGATTACTGCGTCACGCTTTTCAGCGATCTAACCAGAATGGTAACCATGCAGAATTTATTCCATGATGGAGGATTTTCGTTTACGGGAGTTACTGCGGGAGTAATTAGTCAGATGGAGAAGTAACCAAGCTATTTTAATTATTTATTATTGATTATTGGGTTTCCAATCAACGGCTGTTTGCTAACTAGTGGAGCAATAATTAATAATCAGTAATCAATATTTCTAGAGAGATAAAGCTTGTAAAATAATTGCGGAACTAAATTTTAGTATTCATCCTCATTAAAAAAGAAGTCATCCTGGCTTGGATAATCAGGCCAGATATCATCAATTCCTTCATAGATCTCTCCTTCGTCTTCCAGTTCCTGAAGATTCTCGATTACTTCAATGGGGGCGCCGCTACGAATGGCGTAGTCGATCAATTCATCTTTGGTGGCGGGCCACGGTGCGTCTTCAAGATAGGATGCCAGTTCAAGTGTCCAAAACATATGCGCCCTTTAAATTTTCGCAAAAGTAACTTTATAAACGAAATATCCAAATCTATCTTTTAGCGCCGGTATGAACATTTTCTTAACTGATGCCCATAATTCAGGCAGCATCCGGGGGCTTTGTAGTATCTTGATCCTCTTTATTATAATATGCTGACGGCAAAGGATATTCAAAAATATTATGGGGAACTCTGGGTGCTTAAAGGAGTGGATTTAGAGGTTAAAAAAGGAGAAATTGTGAGTATTGTCGGCCCTTCCGGTTCCGGGAAAAGCACATTGCTTCATATTCTGGGTACCCTTGATCAACCCAATAAGGGGGAAGTGAGGATAAACGATCAGGCAATCAATTTCTACAACGATAAAAAAGTTGCGGCTTTCCGAAACCGTCATATTGGTTTTGTTTTTCAATTTCATCATCTTTTGCCGGAATTCACCGCCCTCGAGAATGTTTGTATCCCGGGTTGGATGGCTGGCAGAAAGAAAAAAGAAGTAGTCGACAATGCTCTGGACCTCTTAAAAATACTGGGACTGGAACAGCGGACCGAGAACAAACCCAATGCGCTGTCGGGAGGGGAACAACAGCGGGTGGCAGTAGCCAGGGCTTTGATCAATAAGCCGGGCATTATTTTCGCTGATGAACCCACCGGTAACCTCGATAGCGCCAATGCAAAAGAACTACACGACCTCTTCTTTGAACTTCGCAAAAGCTTTAATCAAACCTTTCTCATTGTTACACACAACGAAGAACTCGCCCAGATGAGTGACCGAATTTTGCATATGAAGGATGGGAGGATTGTTAACGGAGTTGCTTGAGATTCGGAGTTCACCGGTTGACAAGGTTGACAGGGTTGATAAGGTTGACAAAGTTGATACGCTTGATAAGGTTGACAAAATACTTGCTAACGTTTTATCCCATGTCAACCTCGTCAACCCTATCAACCCTGTCAACCTTCTTAGCTAGACCCTCGCTTTCCACGGAATATCCTGAACATTCAACAAAGAAGCAGCGTAGCGAGCGAGAACAAAATAATAATCGCTGAGACGATTGAGATATTTCAATACCAGGCTCTCCACTTCCATTTTTTCCAATTCGAGTCGAACGCAACAGCGTTCAGCCCGGCGGCATATGCAACGGGCGATATGAATATGCGAAATGGTTGGATGGCCTCCGGGAAGAATGAATGATTTCATTGGGGAAAGTTTGTCATTCATTGCATCCATCTCTTTCTCCAATAAAGTAATGTCCGATTCTTTTAGATCAGGGATTTTGAGTTTGGGTTCCTTTTCCGGATCACAGGCAAGGGAAGATCCAATGGTGAATAAGCGGTCCTGGATCTCCTGGAGTATTTGTTTACTATGTTCGTCGCCGATCAGGTCTTTGCATAAACCGGTATAAGAATTCAATTCATCAACAGTTCCATAAGCTTCAATTCTTAGATGTGATTTTGGAACCTTGGTGCCACCAATCAGGGAAGTAGTTCCTTTATCCCCGGTTTTTGTATAGATTTTTGAAGACAATGATGTATGAGTTGGATTCGAAACTCTATTAAATTATACAGACGTTAAATGACCGCTTTTTCTCTTGTCGGTTTCTATTAAGCCGTCCCTTAAGCGAACGATACGGTGTGCATTATTAGCAATGTCTTCTTCGTGTGTAACCAGTATCACGGTATTGCCAGCAGAATGGATCTTTCCAAATATATCCATGATCTCAACGGAAGTTTTCGTATCGAGGTTACCGGTAGGTTCGTCTGCGAGAATTATAGAGGGATGGTTTACCAATGCACGGGCAATTGCCACACGCTGACATTGACCACCTGAAAGCTCATTGGGTTTGTGGGTCTTTCTATCTTCAAGACCAACTTTTTGAATAACGTCCATCGCCATTTCAGTTCTTATCTTTTTGCTTATACCGGCGTATACAAGCGGCAAGGCGACATTTTCAAGTGCAGTTAGCCTTGGCAACAAATTGAATTGCTGGAATACAAAGCCAATCTCCTTATTTCGTACATCGGCCAATGCATCATCGTGCATCGTGCTTACATCCTGACCATTCAATATATAAACACCGGCGGTAGGCGAATCAAGACAACCTAAGATATTCATCAGGGTACTTTTTCCAGAACCTGAAGGACCCATGAGCGCCACGTACTCGTTTTTGTGAATGTCCAGGGAAATGCCTTTGAGTACGCGCAATTCCTGTCTGCCCATATAATAACTCTTACGGATCTCTTCAAGATGTATGATGGGGTTGGCCATATTTGATATTCTATTATCTGAAAATTGGTTATTCTATTTCTTGATCACCTTGGGAACCTTAAAATAGATTCCATCGGTATCCGGAGCGTTTTCCAATCCTTCCTCGCGGCTGATAGAGCCCTCAACCCTGTCTTCCCGTAATACATTCACCACATCACTCATGTGCAGAAGTGGTTCAACAGCTTTCACATCCAGCTCATTTAATTTGTCGACGAATTCGATCATTCGTTGCAGGTCTTTCTTAATTATTTCTTTTTCCTGCTCGTTGAATTCGAGCCGCGCCAGACCGGACAGTTTTTCCACAAGTTTATCATTCACCTCCATGGGACAAATATAGGGCATGTTTTGTTAGTTGATGAGGTTGACGGGGCTGGTAGGGTTGATAGGGTTGACAGGGTTGACAAGGTTGACAAGGTTGATAAGGTTGATAAGGTTGATGTAGTTGATAGAGTGAAAGCCACTTACTCACCCTGTTAACTTTGTCAACCCTGTCAACCTTGTCAACCCAATCAACCAGTCAACCAATTAACCTTATCTTCGCCGTCCTTATGGAAAAGAAGAAGCCCATAGTAATGAGCGGAATACGGCCCACTGGATTTCTGCATCTCGGGAATTATTTCGGAGCCGTACGGAATTACGTGCGGATGCAGGAAGAGTACACCTGTTTTTTTATGGTGGCTGATCTTCATTCGCTAACGACTCACCCCGATACCAAAGAGCTCAAGGATAATGTGAAAAGGGTTCTTTCTGAAAATATCGCGTCAGGTTTGGATCCTGAGAAAGTGGCTCTTTATTGCCAAAGTCATTTACCGCAAACACCCGAATTGTATTTATACCTCACAATGCTTGCATATAAAGGTGAATTGGAAAAGACAGCAACCTTTAAAGAAAAAGCAAGGCAACAACCGGATAATATTAATGCGGGGTTGCTTACTTATCCAGTGCTTCAATCAGCAGATATATTATTACATCGGGCATCCCTTGTTCCGGTTGGTAAGGACCAGGAACAACATTTGGAAATGTCGAGGAATTTTGCAAAGCGATTCAATCATCGCTATGGAAAAGTATTTCCAGAACCCGAAGCTTTCAATTTTGGCGAAGAATTGGTTAGGGTGCCCAGCCTCGACGGTGCAGGCAAAATGAGCAAGAGCGAAAATCAACTGGCTACTATATTTCTTTCGGATGATGATGAATTGATCAGGAAGAAAGTCTTAAAAGCAAAGACTGATAGCGGACCAACCGAACCTAACACGCCAAAGCCTGATTATATTGTAAATCTCTTTACCCTTATGCAGCTGGTGAGTGATGATGCTACCGTCAAAAAATTTGACGACGATTATATCCAGGCAAAAATCAAGTATGGTGAAATGAAAAAGCAATTGGCGGAAGATATGATCCGGTTTGTGTCACCAATCAGGGAAAAAGCCAGGTCAATTCTTAACGATGCAGCGTACTTGAAAAATGTGATGGAAAGCGGAGCTGCAAAAGCCCGCAAGAGCGCTGAATCCACAATGGAAATTGTGAGGGAAGCTATTGGGTTCAAATATTATTGATTATTTGGGTCGGATTATTGGTGAGTTGATGGAATTGTATATTTTTAGTCGTTATTAAAATTTAACTATCCCGAGGATGGCGGGACAGTCAGTATGGCGAAGAGTAAAAAACCAAAACATATTGCCGTTGCCGGGAATATTGGCGCAGGCAAAACGACCCTCACTGAATTGCTGAGTAAGCATTACCGTTGGATCCCTCAATTTGAAGACGTAGATCACAATCCATATCTCTTCGATTTTTATGAAGACATGCCCAGGTGGAGCTTTAATCTCCAGATCTATTTTCTCAATTCAAGATTAAATCAATTACTGGATATTCTTCGGGGAACAGAGACTGTGGTACAGGATAGGACAATCTATGAGGATGCACATATTTTCGCTCCCAACCTGCATGAAATGGGATTGATGAGCAAACGGGATTTTGATAACTATTTTCAGTTCTTCGAAACCCTCAAAACAATGGTTCAGCCACCTGATCTTTTGATCTATCTCAAAGGTTCGGTTCCCACATTGGTTGCTCAAATACAAAAAAGAGGAAGGGAATACGAAGAAAATATCCGTCTGGACTATTTGAAAAGATTAAACGACTTCTACAATAAGTGGATTGAAAATTACAAGGAAGGTCCGCTTCTTGTAATTGATATTGACAAAAACAAATTCCCTGAAAACGAGGAACACCTCGGCGAAATTATCAGGAGGATTGATTCGCAGTTGTACGGTTTGTTCTAGACGGGTTGAAAAGACCCTCGAAATGCAAGGCTTTTATGGAATAATTTCATTCCGCAATCCCAATCAATATTTTATTGCTGATGAGAAAACTAATAGCCATTTTAATAATGGTTAGTCTTCATTATTATGCTGACGCGCAAGAAGACAAGATATTTACCAAGGTTGAAATAGGGCCGCATACTGATCTGCCGAAGTTAACGCGCTATATAAAAATGAATGTTGAACTTCCAGACTCGGTTACTGCGAAAATCCCTGCCGGTACTTATAAAGCTGAAGTGGAATTTGTAATTGATACTCATGGATACATGGGGCAATTGAAATTGACAAAGGATCCTGGTTATGAGTTGGGAGAGCGAGCTATGGATATAATGAGGAAATACCAGGGAAAATGGCAGCCAGCTTCGCAATGCGGGAGACAAGTGAAAAGTTATCTTAAGCAACCAATAGTGTTCGTGATTTTGGAAAGAGAATAATTACTTCTTATAGTCTGCGTAAGGTTCCAGGGACTTCAGGTCATTTGCAATTTTCTTGTACCATTCATCCTGCTTTGTCTTATTCCTGGAATGATCGGTTTCGCGGTCATAAACGCCTTGCATTTCATGGTGATTCCGCATGGTATCCTCATAAATCTTATTGACATCCTTGCTTACTGTGTTTCGATTGTATTTGTAACCCTTCAAAGCCTTATTCAATTTTCGGGCATGTATCTCCGCGATATCAAAATGTCCTTGTTCATGTGCAAGCACGTGATCGCTCTTGACCTTTACCCAGGATTGATTCTTGTCGAACCGACAACTTATGGAATAATTGAAGCCTGCACTTCCATACCCGAATTGGAAATTGATATTGCTGCTGGTTAAGGCTGCATTGTCGGATTCATCTTTAGGTTTCCCCTGGAAATCGTTCCAGTCCAGTTTTCGGGCACTGCTCCATTCAATCAAATGCGATTGAAGCGGTTCGGTCAGGGGCAATAAAAGGAACAACAAAAATGGGATCATAAACGGGTTGATTGCAGTAACGCAAAATTGCATTTCTCCTTTCAAATTATTTGCTAAATATTGGATATAAAAAAACTCCACCCGTTGTGGGTGGAGCTGCAAGCAATCTTTGAGGACAGCTTTAACACTAAAAACAAGTTTATATAGCCCTGGGTCCCGCGGCTAATACCTCTTCGGTGACCCCGGATGCATATTTTTGGAAGTTCTTTACAAACTGATTTGCCAAATTACGCGCTTTTTCGTCGTAGCTATTCTTGTCGCTCCAGGTATTGCGGGGATTAAGAATTTCTGAAGGCACACCAGGACAGGTAGCGGGCATTGAAAACCCAAATATCGGATCAGTCTTATAGGTAACATTGTCCAATTGACCAGATAAGGCAGCACAGATCATAGCCCGGGTGAAGCTTAATTTAATTCGGCTTCCTTTGCCATAGGATCCACCTGTCCAACCAGTATTGATCAACCAAACCTTCACCTGGTTCTTTCTCATTTTTTCTCCAAGCATCCCAGCATATTTTCCCGGATGGAGTGGGAGAAAGGGGGCGCCGAAACAAGCACTGAAAGTTGATTTCGGCTCTGTAACTCCTGCTTCGGTGCCAGCTACCTTTGCAGTGTATCCTGAAATAAACTGATACATCGCTTGCGCCGGATCCAATCTGGAAATCGGGGGCAGCACACCGTAAGCATCGCAAGTAAGAAAGAAAATATTGGAAGGTGTATTTCCGACCGCGGGTTCTTTAGCATTACAGATATAATGAAGCGGATAGGAAACCCGGGTGTTTTCTGTTATATCCTTATTGCTAAAATCTATCGTATTTGTATTTCTATAAAAGTTGGTATTCTCAACCAATGCTCCGGGGCGGATAGCCTGGAAGATCTCAGGCTCTTTTTCTTCTTTCAGATCAATACACTTTGCATAACAACCACCCTCAAAATTAAACACGCCATCACTGGTCCATCCATGCTCATCATCTCCGATCAACTTGCGATTGGGATCTGCACTGAGTGTGGTTTTACCGGTTCCGCTCAAACCAAAGAACAATGCGGTATCGCCTTTATCATCCATATTAGCCGAGCAATGCATGCTCAACACATTTTGATGAAGAGGCAGTATATAGTTAAGTACAGTAAAAATTCCTTTTTTGATCTCACCGGTATAACCTGTTCCAGCAATCAGAACAGTTTTATGTTTAAATGAAATGATTGCTGCGTTATGTTGTCTTGTGCCACACTCAGCAGGATCCAACATAAGACCAGGTGCTGAAAGTATTGTCCACTCAGGTACGAAGGTTTCAAGTTCCTGTTCAGTAGGTCGAAGGAACATATTGTAAGCAAAGAGATTCATCCAAGGCTTCTGGTTTATAACCCTGATCTTAACACGAAAATCTGTATCAGCGCATGCAAAAGCATCCCGGATCCAAACCTCTTGTTGCTGGTTCAGGTACTCAACTATTCTCTCTTTTACTTTATGAAAGTATTTTTCTTCTAAAGGCAGGTTGAAGTCATTCCAATTTACCGTATGATTGGTAAGTTCATCCTTAACGATGAACTTATCCTTTGGGCTACGTCCGGTAAACTCTCCTGTATTGATCACAAGAGCACCGGTATCATTCAATACACCTTCACCAGTCCGGAGACTATCCTGGACAAGTTCATCTGGATTTAACTGGTAGTGGATTGTTTTCTCTGTATTAATACCAAGCTGGTACAACTGTTCCCTGGGGGCAGCATTAACGGTAACGGGCATAGCAAGCAATCGGTTTAATGAGGCGTCAAAGGTAATTTTAAAAGATATCTAAAACAACGGAGCAACATCGGCCTAAATTGCGATTCATCTAACAAAAAGAGCTAATTGATTGAAATTCACTAAACTAACAAACGTTCGGTTTTTTTGAGTTTTTAAGCTTTATCTAGATTTTATGAATGACTCCTATTTTTTTACTTTTTTCAAAGGTGAGTCACCCTTGTTTAGAGCCACTTAAAGAAGGGTGACTCACCTTTCTTGATTTGGCGATGCCTGTTTCTTTATTTTTGCAGCCATTCTCAAAACCTGATACAGAATGAAATACCTGCCATTAGACCCCGATATTTTCGTCCAGAACCGTAAGAGATTCATTGCCCAAATGGATAAGAACTCCATCGCCATCTTCAATAGTAATGATGAGCTTCCCATGAACGGCGACCAGCTCCACAGGTTCAAACAAAACGCAGACCTGTTTTGGCTTACCGGAATTGACCAGGAGGATACGATGTTGGTACTGTTCCCGGATAACCCCGACAAAAAATTCCGTGAAGTGCTTGTGTTAGTTCGGCCAAATGAGCTTAAGGAAAAATGGGATGGAAGAAGATTGAGGGCTGAGGAGGCAAGAAAAATGACAGGCATTGAAACAATTGTATGGCTGGATACGCTTGATGGACTGTTACAACCCTGGATCCATCTTGCTGATAATATCTATTTAAATACAAATGAAAATGATCGCAAGGCGAATCTTGTTCCGGTAAGGGATTATCGGTATGCCGAGACAATGCGCAAACGTTATCCTTTGCATCAATACAAACGCAGCTCGAGATTATTAAAAAATCTGCGCGCTATAAAAACTCCAAAAGAAGTTGAAGTAATTCAAAAAGCCATTGATATAACACACGAAACATTCTTGCGTTTGATGAAGTTCATCAAACCTGGAGTAATGGAATTTGAAATTGAAGCTGAGATTTATCATTCATTCCTGAGCCAACGCGCAACAGGTCCGGCTTATGGAAGTATTATTGCAAGCGGTGATCGTGCACGAACGCTCCATTATGTTTCGAACAATAATGTTGCAAAGGATGGAGAACTAATATTGATGGATTTTGGTGCGGAGTATGGGAATTATAATGCAGACCTTACACGAACCATTCCCGTAAATGGAAAATTTACCCGCAGACAAAAAACTGTTTACAACGCCTGTTTGCAACTACATGATTATGCTAAAAGTCTTTTGAAGCCGGGCATCAGCATCGTTAACTATACCGATAAAGTTGGAGAAGAAGCAACTAATCAATTTCTCAAGATTGGATTACTTCGGAAGTAGTGACCTTAAGAATGAGGATAAAGAAAACAGAGCCTATAGAAAATACTTATATCATGGTATTTCGCATCACCTGGGTCTCGACGTACACGATCTTGGAACAAGAACAGAGCCGATAAGACCAGGAATGGTATTCACTGTCGAACCCGGAATATATATTGAAGAAGAGCAGATGGGTATCCGTATTGAGAATAATGTTTGGATTACAAAGAATGGCAATAAAGACCTGATGGGAAAAATCCCAATCACTGCTGAGGACATTGAAGCATACATGAAGAAGTAGTAAGGTTTTGGTTGATTGGTTGATTAGTTGATTGGTTGATTGGGTAAGAATGAACGACACTATTTGCTAATTTTCATATTTTCCTATATGCTCTTTAATTCGCACATTTGCACATTCGTACACTCGTATATTAATTCATGAAACATATCCCCAATCTATTTACTCTAATCAATCTTTTCTTTGGTTGTTGCGCTATTGTTTACACTTTGCAGACCGGAATCAGTGCGGTAACGGATGAAGCGGGAACACAATTCATCATTATGCCGGAAGAGATTTGGATGGCTTCCTTATTCATCTTCCTTGCAGCAATTGTTGACTTCCTGGATGGTTTTATTGCACGGTTATTCAAAGCAACATCAGATCTTGGAAAGCAGTTGGATTCGCTGGCAGATGTGGTGAGTTTTGGTGTGGCGCCTTCACTGATCATCTATCAATTTTTAAGGTTGAGTTATTCAAACGAACCAGCTGCGCTTGATAATTCATGGTGGATGCTTACGCCTGCATTCGTAATTGCCTGCGCTGCCGCTTATCGTTTAGGTAAGTTCAATCTTGATACAAGACAACAATATGGATTCAGAGGAATGCCTACTCCTGCTGTTGGATTGCTGGTTGCATCCTTTCCACTAATTTATTGGGATAATCAAAACCTCTTTGAAATCTTTACAAATAAATGGATTTGGTATGGATTGATAATATTACTGAGTTGGTTAATGATTAGCAATCTCCCACTGATCGCATTAAAGTTCAAGGATTTTAATATCAAGAATAATATGCCTAAACTGATATTGCTTGCGATCGGTGTATTATCAGTTGTATTTTTCAGATGGCTTGCGTTTCCTATCATCTTCCTTGCATACATAATAGTATCTTTGGCCTTTAATCGTAGAGTCGACAATCATTATAAAGGAGTGAAATCGTAAATCAGATCCCCACCTTCGTGGGGATGTAAATCGTAAATTGAAATGACTTACACAGTACAAGTGAAAGTAATGCCGCTCAAAGAATTGCTCGATCCACAGGGTAAGGCGGTAATGGGTGGACTGGGGAACCTTGGACTGAAAGAGGTTTCTGATGTTAGAATTGGAAAAAATATTAGTCTTCAGATCGATGCACCATCTCCTGAAGCAGCGAAAACTGTGGCGGAGGAAGCTGCAAAAAAATTACTCGCCAATCCGGTGATGGAGTATTTTGAAATCTCTGTCAATTAGTCGATGTTATACATAGTTCCCACTCCCATTGGCAATCTGCAGGATATTACACTTCGTGCATTGGAAGTATTAAAGAAAGTAGACCTGATACTTGCTGAGGATACCCGTACAAGTATCAAATTGTTGAATCATTATCAGATCGTCAGACCGCTTTCTCCCTATCATCAGCACAACGAACACCAGGTATTACAGCATCTCATCAATCAATTATTGCAGGGAAAAACGATAGCGATGATTTCAGATGCAGGTACTCCCGGAATTTCAGACGCCGCTTTTTTATTGGTGAGGGAATGTATTAAAGTGGGAGTAAAGGTTGAATGTCTGCCCGGTGCAACGGCATTTGTTCCTGCATTGATTAATAGTGGGCTTCCAACGAACCGTTTTGTTTTTGAAGGGTTCCTTCCTTTGAAGAAAGGAAGACAGACTATGCTTAAAAAACTTTCTGCAGAAGAACGTACACTTATTTTTTATGAATCACCTCATCGCCTGAATAAAACATTGGAAGAGCTGATTATCTATTTTGGTGCAAACAGACAATGTGCAGTCAGCCGCGAACTCAGCAAGATTCATGAGGAAAACTTTCGCGGAACGATAGAAGAAGCTGTCAGGCATTTCAGCCAGAAGGAAATTAGAGGAGAGATTGTGATTATCTTGGCAGGTACAGATCAATAATTTCCAAGTAAGGGATTGATATTTGCAGTAAAATTTAGATAGATTATGAAAAAACTTGCAGTTATCTTCCTGGTTCTTTGTATTGCGATAACTACTCATGCGCAGGTCCGCAAAATCCCAGCGACAGTTACAGATGCTTTTAAAGAGAGATACCCGAACGCGGCCAGCGTTGAATGGCGGGACAACCTTTCAAATTTTTCAGCCACCTTCCTTATTGATAGTGTAAAAAGTGAGGCCAAATTTAATAGCAAGGGAAAATGGGAGGGCACTGATTTTCGGATCAGCGTAGCGTCGATCCCGGCAGAAGTGATGGATGGGTTCAAAAAAAGTAAATATGGAGACTGGACTATAAATGACGCCCGTAAAATGGATCTGCCCGATAATGTTGTTAAATACAGGTTGGTAGTTGAAAAAACAGATATCAACAAAAGAGTTTTAATATTTAATAATAATGGAAAACTGTTGAAGAATGATGTAACGCTTTAATATTGGTCAACAGAATTACTATTAAAAGGAGTCAACATAGATACTCTGTTGGCTCTTTTTTTCTGTTGAGAAAGTATTAACCAGGTTGGTTTCTGAAGAAATTCGAGGAGTTCGTTGCTTATTTTGACGATTTCACAAAACATTTGAAATACGAGGTTTAGTTTTTGCATTATTAGGTGAAAAAATATGAAGAAAGTTCTTTTTCTGTTAATGGCCGTTGGGTTAGCTATAGTTACTAACGGTCAGATCCGTAAGATCCCTTCTTCCGTAACTGAAGCTTTCAAGGAAAAATATCCTGATGCCACCAAAGTTGAATGGAAGGATAGGGTAACCAGTTTCGCGGCAATTTTTGAAGAGGATGGCAAGCAATATGAAGCCCGATTTAATAGCAAGGGTGAATGGCAGGAAACCGAAGAACAAATCGATGAAGAAGAGATTCCGGAGACTGTAAAAGATGGCCTGGAAAAGAGTAAATATTCAGAATGGGAGATTACGAAAGTTCGTCGGATTGAGATGCCCGGTGATGTCCTTCAGTTCAAGGTACAGGTAGAAAAAAGTGATATTCAGAAGAAAAATTTGTTGTTCAGCAGTGATGGGAAATTATTGAAGGATAATATAACGATATAGTACGCCAATAGCTTGAATTATAAGAGGTCAACCGAGAATATCGGTTGGCCTCTTTGTTTATTAAAGTCTCAGTTTCAATTTGAAAGGATAGTTAATAATTCTAATACAAACCACCATAGGCCGCAGTTACCCGTCATCCATTAGATTATTTGTATTTTGCGGCCTTCAAAAAATGGAATAATGAAAAAATTGCTCATTCTGGTATTAGTAGCTTTCTATTCTGTTGCTTCTTTTTCGCAACCCGATCGTTGGCAACAAAAAGTGAAGTACACCATGGACATCCAAATGGATGTTAACACGAACCGATTCACCGGAAAACAAAAATTACAATACACCAATAATTCTCCCGACACTCTTACAAGGCTTTATTATCA
Source organism: uncultured Chitinophagaceae bacterium (assembly GCA_963728145.1). GTDB lineage: Bacteria > Bacteroidota > Bacteroidia > Chitinophagales > Chitinophagaceae > CAVSJA01. The sequence continues at coordinate 853,088 of CAVSJA010000006.1, forward strand.
TCTTTATTTCAACGCGTTTCAGCCCAATAGTATGATGGACGCAAGAAGCAGGGAATTGGGTCAAAACAGAGTTGGTCGATCTCCTGATTGGGATCCGCGTGTAAAGGATAGGATACTTAATCTTAAACCTGATGAAATTGGTTATCAAAAAATCACTTCATTAAAAATCAATGGAGCTCAGCAACCCTACAAAACACAGGAGACCATTCTCCAGGTGGACCTGGCCAAGCCAATCCTGCCTAAGACTACAGTAACCATAGATATGGAATTCGAAGCGCAGGTACCATTGCAGGTAAGAAGAAGTGGAAGAGATAATCCGCAAACAGGCGTTCGCCTTTCGATGAGCCAATGGTATCCGAAATTATGCGAATACGATGTGGACGGATGGCATCCGAATCCTTATGTTGCTCGTGAGTTCTATGGAGTATGGGGAGATTTCGATGTGAAAATCACGATCGACAAAAGCTATATTATTGGCGGAACAGGTTATTTGCAGAATCCAAACCAAATTGGTTATGGATATGAAGCGGCCGGAGCGAAAGTGACACAGCCCGCTGGATCTACATTGACATGGCATTTTCTTGCACCCAATGTTCACGATTTTATGTGGGCAGCAGACCCGGACTACAAACACCTCGTGCGACAAATACCAAATGGTCCAACCATTCACGTATTGTATAACTACAGGGAAAATGATGCAAGGAATGATGCTGCCTGGACTGAAATTGCAGATGCGGCGGTTGTCGTTCTTCCTTTTATCGAGAAAAGATATGGTCCATACCCATATAAGCAGTATACATTTATTCATGGAGGTGATGGAGGAATGGAATATCCAATGGGAACACTTATTGTTTGGTCCAAGTCTCGGTACAGCATTTCATGAATGGATGCATACCTGGTATCAAATGTTATTGGGAACCAATGAAAGCCTCTATGGCTGGATGGACGAAGGCTTTACTGAATTTGCAACGCATGAAGTAAGCGCATATTACCGCGAAACGGTAACAAAGAAAAGAATGGCCGATAACCCGGCTGCCTTGAGACGAATGGATTCTCTTTCTAAAATACTGCCATTGGAGCAATCGGGTTCCTATGGTTCCTATTATGGGTTAGCAAAAAGTGGCTTTGAAGAACCAATGACAACTCATGCTGACCATTTCAATACCAACTATGCATATGGATCTGCATCATATTCCAAAGGTTCAGTATTCCTTGCTCAACTAGGATATATTGTTGGTGACCAGGTAAGAGATAAGATTCTACTTAACTATTATTGGGCATGGAGATATCAAGCATCCTACTGTAAATGATTTTATCCGGGTTGCAGAAAAGACAAGCGGTATGGAACTGGATTGGTATAAAGAATACTGGATCAATGGAACAAAGACCATTGATTATGGAATCGATAGTTTATGGGAGGAAGCTGGCAAAACAAAGATCAGGTTAAGAAGGATTGGTAAAATGCCAATGCCCATTGATGTGATGCTTGAATTCAAAGATGGCAGCAAACAATTAGCATACGTTCCAATGTATCTCATGTTCGGTGCAAAACCGGTAGAAGACAATTCGGTTACCCGCAGCGTTCATGAATCATGGAAATGGACTCATCCGACTTATACTTTTGAGATCGACAAAAAACTTACAGATATCAAAGCTCTCGAAATCGACCCAACACAACGAATGGCTGATTTGGAAAGAAGAAATAATAGATTGGAGATACCGTGGTAGTGAATGGTGAATGGGTAATTGGCAATGGGCAATAGGCAATAGGCAAGGGGCAAGAAGCAAAAGGCAAGAGGCAAGAGGCAAGAGGCACAAAGGGCAAAAGGCATCCCGAAACTTCGGGAGGCAAATAGCAAATAACAAATAGAAAATATAAAATAGAGATTCCTCCCGCCTAAGGCGGGACGGGAATGACGAAAAAGGTCGCCTTACGGGGCGACCTTTATTACGAAAATAGGGTTCTGATTAGTCCGGTAAGTGGTAAGCAAATTATACCGGATAAGGCTTAATGATTAACGAGTACTAACGTGCAACCTCAGAACAAAAATAACTTAGCATTCCACATCCACCAATACCATAAAGTGGTATTTTCTATCACTTAAGTGGGTAATTTTTGTTCTCACCTTCCGTAAAACTTGTTGACTGCTTCGATCCTGTTGTTTACATGCAGTTTCTCATAAATATGATACACATGCTTGCGTACAGTTTCCGCACTAATAAAAAGCTGAGCGGAAATTTCCTTGTACAACAATCCCTTTGCGAGATGTTCCAGGATCTCTTTTTCACGGTTGGACAAATTACTGAGCGCTGGATTGGCTGCGTCGGCTGGTCTCGTTTGAAAAGCAGCGACGACCTTCCGTGCGATCTGGCTGCTCATTGGCGAGCCGCCTTCATTCAATTCCTTAATTGCTTCAAGTAATTTATGTGGAGCTGTTTTTTTAAGAATGTAACCGCTTGCGCCTGCAGTCAAAGCCTCAAAGATTTTTTCATCATCCTCATAAATCGTACACATCATGAAAAGTATATCCGGATGCTCGGCCTTCAATTGCTTGACGATATCAATCCCATTCCGGCCTTCCCCCAGGTTTATATCCATCAGCACGATTTGCGGTCTGAGAATTGGGATCTTTTGAACTGCTTCCGATGCGGTGGCAAAACTACCCAACAACAGGTAACCATCTGACATGGTAATGATTTGCTCCAGAGCCGAACGGATATCTTTATTGTCGTCGACAATACATATTGATATATCCATGCGGCAAAGTTCAATTTTTTCCCCAGTAGCGGCATACCACTTTGTGGTAGTTTTTACTAACAGGTTGCGCAGAGCCCCCGGATAGTGCGGCGACTGTTAACTGGTTAATTGGTTGCTGGGATTAGGGTTGATTAGGTGTGTACAAAAAGCAGGTATTTTTGGTCGAAATAAGGCTCGGGGAAGATTTCGTGAATATCTACCATGCAGGGGCGAAGGTCGCTTTCAGAGATTTCCAGAGAGAGGTCACCGCCTTTGAGGCAAATGAGACCCGGCTTTGTTTCAGGATCTGGTTGGATTTCAGGAGCCAGGGATTTTTTAAGAATTGGCCTGCTCCATTTCCAAAGCTCAGCCAGGGGCGCTACGGCGCGGGAGGTAACAAAATCAAACTTGCGGTTCTTTATATCTTCAACGCGACTATGCTCGGCAGTTACATTTTTCAGCCCGAGTGCTTCCGCAACTGCCAGAACCACTTTGATCTTTTTTCCAATACTGTCGACAAGGTGAAATTTTACTTCAGGAAAAAAAATGGCAAGAGGTATACCAGGAAATCCTCCACCGGTGCCAAGGTCAAGTATATGAGTTGAAGGTTTGAAATTAAAAATGGCAGCAATACTTAAGGAATGTAATACATGTTTTTCATAAAGACTATCCATGTCTTTACGGCTGATTACATTGATCTTTTGATTCCAATCAGTGTACAAATCTTCCAGCCGCTTAAACTGGTTAATTTGTTCAGAAGTAAACTCACCAAAGTAGCGGGTAATTAATTCCAGGTCTTGGGCGCTTTTCTCCATAGTGCGGGAGCAAAGATGCAATAATAAAAGAACATCCATACATCGAGAAGCCACCACCATGCAAAGAGGTCCTTTTCATTTAATACGCGCATTGTCTTGTAAAATATGATCGCCTGTGTAATAAAACGTAATGCGAAAACTCCCAATGCAATCCGCCAATCAAAATAGATAAGGCTTGCGACGAAAAGAGGATAAAAAAGAAAGAATGAAATACTGTATAGTGAAAGAAGGAATTTATGAGAAGTCTTGTAATATTTCGCTGTAGAATAGTGACGATTTTTTTGTCCCAGCCATTCAGTAAATTTTTTCTTGGGTTGAGAAAGGGTAATTGCTTCAGGGTCTATTACCACCCTTGTATTATGTTTGTTGGCGACCTGGTTGATGAACAGATCATCATCCCCACCGGGAACATGATTGATGGATGAAAAACCTTTGTTTTTTAGAAAAAGATTTTTCTTGTAAGAAAGGTTTCTTCCTACGCCCATGTATGGATTTCCTTTAATTGCGTAGGAGAGATATTGAATCGCGGTATGAAAAGTTTCGAAGCGAATCAGCTTATTTAGGAGACCGCGGGTTTTGTGATAGGCGCCATATCCTAAAACGATCTCAACCCCATTTTCATAACCATCCTGCATTTTGCTTATCCAGTTTTCAGATGCCGGTACACAATCCGCATCCGTCAGAAGAATGATTTCATGCCTGGCTTCTTTAATTCCCATTGATAATGGATATTTCTTTCCTGGAATTCCCTTAGCCTCATGATGAAGGGTTACAATATGAAGGTCCTTGAAAGTCTTTTTAAATTCCTCAAGAAGGTATTTCGTATCATCCTGGCTATTGTGATTCACAACGATCACTTCATTGGTGCTCGGATATTGCTGAACAAGCAATCCAGGAAGATTTTTTGCAAGATTGCCTGCTTCATCTCTTGCGCAAACGATCACGCTTACGGGATGTTGCTGTGATTTATCTTTTGAAGGAGACTGATAATTGGCAAGTCTATTGAAAACAAACCAATAATAAATCAGTTGGATCAATGTCACAATGCAAAATGCATAGAAAAGCCACTGCCACCAATGGGCGATCAACGTCGAAAAGTCCATAATCAGTACCTCGGTTTAGGGAAATGCGGGGGCAAATTTACGAAATACGATTTACGATTTACGAAATGCGTCCCGAAGTTTCAGGATACGATTTCTTCAATTCGATCTGACCAATACCTTTGCATTTCCCTTTTGAAAACAACGAAGTTTAGCTGGATTTTGGTGTGATATTAGAGTCAACAAATCGTAAATCGTAAATTGTAACCCGACATCGGGTAAATCCTTTAAATGGCTTCACTTAGCTTTAGATTGGAATCTCAGAATGGATCAGTCGCGAGGGCTGGTATAATTACTACGGATCATGGGGAAATTCAGACTCCAATGTTTATGCCTGTTGGTACGGCGGGCAGCGTAAAAGCTGTTTCGCAAAAACAGTTATTGGATGAGGTGAAGGCACAGATCATACTTGGAAATACTTATCATTTATATCTAAGACCGGGATTGGATGTTATTCAGGAAGCCGGCGGCTTGCATCGTTTCAATGGATGGAACAAGCCAATACTTACGGATAGCGGAGGTTACCAGGTTTTTTCTCTTGCGGCAAACAGAAAGATCAGCGATGAAGGTGTGGTCTTTCAAAGTCATATCGATGGAAGCAAACATTTGTTCACTCCCGAATTTGTAATCGATATTCAAAGAACTATTGGCGCAGATATCATCATGGCATTTGATGAATGTCCACCAGGTGGAAGTGAATTTGGTTATGCGAAGACTTCAATGGATCTAACCCATCAATGGCTGGATCGTTGCTTTAATCAGTTTAATAACAGTAGCTCCAAATATGATTATACGCAAAATCTTTTTCCAATTGTACAGGGAGGAACTTTTAAAGATTTGCGCAAACAATCCTGTGAATTCATTGCTTCAAAAAATGCAACCGGTAATGCAATTGGGGGTTTAAGTGTTGGTGAACCTGAGGAAAGCATGTATGAGATCTGCAATTGGTGTTGTGAGAATCTTACCAAAAGATAAACCACGTTATTTAATGGGCGTTGGAACTCCATGGAATATACTGGAATGTATTGGAATGGGCATTGATATGTTTGATTGCGTAATGCCAACCCGAAATGGAAGAAATGCAATGCTGTTTACTTCGAAGGGCGTGATCAATATCGATAATAAAAAATGGGAAAAAGATTTTTCGCCAATTGATGATGGCATCGATTGTGAAACGAGTAATTATTACACCAAAGCTTATTTGAAACATCTGATCAAATCGAAGGAGATCCTGGGACTTACTATTGCAAGTGTACACAATCTTGCCTTTTATATATGGTTAGTGAAAGAAGCGAGGATGCTCATTTTAGAAGGCAACTTTCAAAAATGGAAGGATGAGATGATTCCTATTTTAAAAACCAGACTCTAATAAACTAGATGTTTGATTTCGAGCATTTACAAACAGAAAACTTCAAGTCAAACCGACCTTCAGTAATTTTTATCGAATCCGTGGCCGAGTTATATAATGTTAATTCAAAAACTCCCGAAATAATCTTCTCGCCAAGGTCTAGTTTAGTAATTTCTATCTTTTCTGATTTTTGATAGTAGTTATGAGTTTTCATAAAGGTGTCCGGTTGGGCTTAAATAGCTTAGTGTAATTGAATCAATTTTATTTCCAACGTCAAAAATCCCTTCATTAGTTCCCGTTTGTATCGAAAATGCGCTAAAAGAGTTGTCCTTTGTTTTGATAGCAGCATTCATATTTATTGATAGAGGTAGAGTTGCATTGCCATTCGTCGAAAATACATGTGAAAACAATTCTCCACAAGGATTAGCCGAAAATCCTCTGCAACTATAATAAGGTACCCAGATCTTTCCATCTATTTTACAGCCAAAAGTATTTTTTCCTTCTTGGGTTATTGGCGGGAGTTCGGTAGGAGGCCCCTCATACTTTCGACATTGTAAACTGCATAAGGAAGTAATTAAGATAAAGCAGACAAGGTTTCTCAATTTCATAAGCACAAGTGATTAAGCAATACTGGCAATTTACAATACTTGTAAAGACAAAATTGGTCAGAAAAATAGAATTTTTGTAAATCACAAAGAAACACTTATACGCTATAGTACTCGTATCTATTAGTTTTCAGAATTAGTAAGGGTTTTTTCTAACTTTAATTCAAAAGGTCGACATTGGAAGTAAGATAAATACGGTGTGATAAGTTACTGAGTTAAAACAACTTCTCCTGCGGCGGCTTCACTCCCTTCAATCTCAAATAAATTGTCGTTTGTCCCCGATGGTGAGTTTGGTGTTCAAATGCTTTCATAACCCAACCCAATCTTGTTACTTCAAAATTGCCGCGCTTAACTATTTCATCAAATTTAGCAGGGTCCATACTTTTTAATCCGTCAATAGCAAAATCATAACTCTCCATCACAACTTTGGTCAATGCAGCTTTATTCTTAAACTCTTCTAACTGCTCAAGATTCTTGCCCTGGTACAATCTCTCTTTTCCACTTCCATTTGCAGAAAGGCCGATCGTGCCCTGAGAAAGGTGCAACATCTGTTCAGCAAAACTTCTGATGTCCGGCGAAGCTTTGAAATTTATTCCATCCTCTGGCATTGCGTCCAGGTATTCTTTCGTATAGGCTTTTGCTCTTTCCCAATCGCGGATCAATTGGGCTTTTAGCGTATCTGCATTACCAGGAAAAACCGGATTGGCGATACTCTTTGAACTTAGCACTGTGGAGACCAGTAGGGTTGCGAGCAGGCTGGAAAGAACCATTGATTTCATACATAGTTAGTTTAGTATGAAAAGCTACTATTTATAAGGATTCAGAGCAGGAAAATAGGAGCAGCGGTTATTTCTTTTGGCTGAATAACCAATTCAAGAGATCAGGCTCGGCAAATGCGTTGTTCCAGCTATCGTGTCCGACTCCGGGGTATTCTGAATATTTAACCTTAGCCTTTGATGATTTGAGCGCTCCAACCATCTGGCGGGAGCAGGCAACAGGAACAGCAGCGTCTTTATCGCCATGAAATACCCATACTGGAATTTTCTTTCCGTATTGGGCTGTTTTGGCGGGATCTCCACCACCACAGATTGGAAATGCGGCTGCAAAGTATGCTGGTTTGCGCCAGAGTATTTCGAATGTTCCCATGCCACCCATCGAGAGCCCACCGACATAAATCTTTTTCGCATGAACCTTTCCGGAATTCTTAAAGGAATCCAGCAATTTTCCCACGAGGTCCAAAGATTTACCTATGGGTTGGTTTGAAAGAAACGCGAATCCAGACAGAGTATCTTTTTTGGTGGCATCTCGTCCGACTCTGGCCCATGCATCACTGCGGGGACATTGAGGAAAAATCACGATAGCAGGATATTTTGTTCGGTTGGCTTCATTTAAGAAAAGTTTTGATCCATGCACTAACTGCGCCTCATTGTCATTTCCTCTTTCACCGGAACCATGAAGGAATAATATGAGCGGATATTTTTTACCTGCATCATAATTTATCGGATAAAGAATCCGGTAGCGAAGTGTATCCTTGCCAGAAATGTATTCTTTCTTTTCGTACAAACTATTGTCTTGTGAGAACAGCGTTAGTGTTGTACATGCGAGTAAAGCGATGAGGATTGATTTTTTCATATCTCTAATATACTTATTTAGGACTTAATATAATTCTCTGTGTTCTCTGTGCGTCATTCCCGTCCCGCCACCGGCGGGAGGAATCTCGTCCTCTGCGTCCTTCCTTTTTGAACCTTGTCATTTCGAGCCCGGTACAATACATGAAACTAATTGAATGAGGCAACTAGGGCGAGAAATCTGCGCAATTGGAGACTCCGTGTAATTTCAAAATGAAACATAATCGCCGATTGTGCAGATTTCTCGATCTACTTTCCTTTCATGTCGAGGGATTTTTATTGACCGGGCTCGAAATGACAAGGTTCAAAAAGGAAGGATGCAGAGGCGTGATTGCAAATAATAGTTTTAATCAGAATATTCAGTTAAATCGTCTGAAATCGTGCACCAGACAACGCCGCTTAAATCGTAAATTGCGCCTGCGCTAGGGCACCTGATGAAAAAACTGGATTGGTACATATTAAAGAAGTTTGTCTTCACAACTTTCTTCATCTTATTGATGATGTCATTGATCGCATGCGTTATTGATGCAAGTGAAAAAACCGATGATTTCGTAAAGGCTGGAGTAACCACTTATCAGATCATTACTGAATATTATGCAGGATTCGTTCCATTTATCATATCGATGATTTTTCCGCTGATGGTTTTTATCGGGGTGATCTTTTTCACCTCAAAAATGGCCAGCCGGACTGAGATTGTAGCAATTATTGCAAGTGGGGTTCATTTCAATCGCTTCTTACGTCCTTATTTGATCGGGGCAGTGATACTCGGTGGCAGTTTCTGGTATGCGAATCAATACCTTATTCCAAAAGCGAATGTATTGAGAGGAAATTTTCAGTCAACCTATATCGATAGCCGAAATTCATACGAGATCGGTCAATACTATAGCAAGGGAAATAATTATTATGTCCGGCTTGACTCAAATACCTATGCGGGATTGAGAAGTTATGATACCAGCTCCAAGACAGCCAATAATGGTTTTTTTATGGAAAAGATGTCTGGAAACAAAATGGTTTATAATATACGTGCTGATTATATTAAATGGGATACCGCGAAAAAAGGATGGCGTGCGGAGAATGTGATGGAGAGAAGGATCGATGGGTTGAAAGAAACCATCGAAATGAAGCCTACGATGGTTATCGCATTGAATGTGAAACCGAATGAAATAAGGCCTGACAAATATCTTAAGGATAAGATGACCACACCTGAACTGATTCAATTCATCAAAGCAGAAGAAGCAAGAGGTTCAGAAGGATTGAACGAATATAAAGTTGAACGCTATCGTCGCGATGCAACTGCTGTTTCAGTGATCATTCTAACCATGATCGGCGCTGCAGTTTCATCCCGCAAAACAAGGGGCGGTAGTGGACTCAACCTGGCAATCGGAATTGTTACCGCTTCTATTTTTGTAATAATGGACAAATTCTCACTAACATTCTCTACCAAGGGCGATTTTCCTCCTATGCTAGCAGCGTGGATGCCGAATTTGATTTTCGGAGCAGTTGCTTTTTTCATGTACCGTTTGGCGCCGAAGTGACGGTTGACAGGGTTGACAAGGTTGACAGGGTTGACAAGGTTGACAAGGTTGACAAGGTTGACAAGGTTGACAAGGTTGACAAGGTTGACAAGGTTGACAAGGTTGACAAGGTTGACAAGGTTGACAAGGTTGACAAGGTTGACAAGGTTGACAAGGGGTTTACAAGTTAACAACTCCCAGCAGTTACCGCGAGAAAATAACAAGGAGAAATTCATACACATGTTTTCCCTTGTCAACCCTGTCAACCTTATCAACTTGTCAACTTTCTTAGTTAACTTAGCCCCCGTCTAAATAATAAAACAAATGGGCGTTGTCAAGGATCTCTTCAAGAAAAAAGCAGATGCAGCAGCGGCGGAAATTCGTGATCTACTCAAGGAGCATGGCACAAAAAAAATTGGTGAAGTTCATTTATCCCAGGTCTACCAGGGAATGCGGGGAATTACCGGCCTTGTAAGTGAAACTTCATTACTGGATTCGAATGAAGGAATTCGTTTCAGGGGATACTCTATTCCGGAACTGCAACAAAAGTTGCCGAAAGCAAAGGGAGGATCTGAGCCCTTACCAGAAGGATTGTTTTATTTGATGCTGATCGGCGATCTCCCATCTGATGAAGAAGCGAATCATATTACCAATGTTTGGCAAAGAAGAAGTCATGTGCCCAACCATGTTTTTGATGCAATTGATGCGCTTCCTTCATATGCACATCCGATGACCATGTTTGTGACGGGTGTGATGGCATTGCAAACAGAAGGAAATTTTGCGAAAGAATATGCAAAAGGAATAAGCAAGAAAGATTACTGGAGTCCGGTATATGATGATTGCATGGATCTGATCGCAAGGCTTCCAAGAGTCGCTGCTTATGTATATCGTCGCAAGTATAAAGATGAAGAACATATCCAACCAAATGGTTTACTCGATTGGGCTGGAAACTTCGCGCATATGTTGGGTTATGAAAATGAGGAATTCAAGGAGTTGATGCGATTGTATATGACCATTCACTCGGATCATGAGGGTGGTAACGTATCTGCACACGCTACCCATCTTGTTGGGTCTGCCTTAAGCGATCCATTCCTTAGTTATGCCGCAGGTATGAATGGCCTGGCTGGCCCCTTGCATGGACTCGCCAACCAGGAAGTGGTTAAATGGATCATGGAGATGCGTGAACATTTGAATACTGAATTACCAGGCAAAGACCAGATCGCAGAATATGTAAAGAAAACATTAAGCGAAGGCAAAGTGGTTCCGGGCTATGGACATGCGGTATTGAGAAAAACCGATCCAAGGTTTACCGCACAGATGGCATTTGGTAAAAAACATATGCCCGATGATCCGCTTGTTCAAACTGTATGGAATATCTATGAAGTAGTTCCACCCATTCTTCAATCAATGGGGAAAATTAAAAACCCCTGGCCTAATGTAGATGCACATAGTGGTGCTTTGTTGATGCACTACGGAATGGTCGAGTATGAATATTACACTGTATTGTTCGCAGTGAGCCGCGCGTTGGGTGTACTTGCACAATTAATTTGGGCCCGCGCACTCGGCTTCCCCATCGAAAGACCCAAATCGGTTACAACGGAATTAGTAAAGAAATGGCTTAAGGGAGAGGATGAGATCTGGGGTGAGTAGTTGATTGGTTGATTGGTTGATTAGTTGATTGGTGGATTGGTTAAGGAGGGATTCAAATTATAATGTACGTATTTACCTAATCAACTAATCAACCAATCAACCAATCAACCAAAAAAAAATAAACCCCGTAGACACGGGGTTCCTTCAGGGATTAAGAGAGCCATAACCGGGTATGACCCTTGTCATCACCCTTCTTCACATAAAAATAAAAGCAAGCAAGCAGTTGGACTTTAGAACAATTATTTATTGTTGATTGGGATAGATATCTGTAATGAGCAACCCCTTCCTTTATCAGTCTTGAATTCAACCATACCTTTTAATTCTGCTACGCGTTGGAAAATATTGGTATGACCAAGTCCTTTGATATAAGTCTTCTGATCAAAACCAACCCCATCATCTTTAATACAAAAGAGGAGTTGATCTTTAACTACTTTCAGCGAAATAATAATGCTTTTGGCCTTGCTGTACTCGAGGACATTCTTCAGTTGTTCCTGGGCAATGCGGTATAAATTGATCCGGGCTAAAGAAGAAACGAATTCTTCATTAAAATCATGTTCGAATTGTACTATATATTTTCTGGTGAGCTTTATTTCATCGACCAGGCATTGTAATTCATTGCTTAAGGAGTCTTTCAGGCAATGGTTACTGGTAAGCTTTCGGGAAATCATCCTGATCTCCTCATAAGCTTTTCGAACCAATTCACTGATCTTTTCCTGGATATCTTTATCCTGTTGGCTTGAAGGGACGATCATGTCCAGAAACAATCTTGCGGAAGCGAGGATTTGGTTTACATTGTCGTGGAGCTCGTAACCGATCAATTCTCTTTCCTTACGCCTGGCCTCCTGAACATGATGCCTTAACTCCAGTGCCATCGCTTCGGTTTCAAGCGCTGCGCCAGCAGATCGTTTTGTTTTTTTAAAACTAAAGGTATTTTCAAACGAAATGTGAGGGTGCCCATCGATTAGCGAACATTCGTTTTTGTTCGGAAACGTTTCATTGACGTACGCCATAAACATTTCGTTTCGCTTCCTCATGTTATTCTCCATAATCCTTTTAATTAACAGCGAATACTAAAAGCTATGTCAGATTGGTTGTACTATTTTAGAAATGTATTCGGGGATAAGGTCGTAGTCCTTTGATTTATCAATAAAAAACAAAGCACCTAATGATGAGCAAAGATTCTTGTAATATTCATTTGCATGATTGCTGATAACAATCACTTTTGTTTTTGGATACTTCCTTGAAATATGACGGAGCAATTCAATCCCGTTCTTATCCGGCAGACTAAGATCAAGTAATACGAGATCGGGTTTAACTGATTCCAGTTTTTGCAAACCTTCTTCGAATGTACCCGCATGCGTAATCGGTCCAACCTGGTCAAGTTCATTGATCAGGTCTGTGATCCGGTGTCTTACCATTTCTACATCATCCACTACCAGAATATTCATCTTCTTCTGCATTATGGGTCTAAAAAATCCATACAAAGAAAGGTATTGGGAAAAGAAAGAAATATAGAAGGTCTTACTATTCTCGGGTACTAAATACTACTAAGGCCCTGTAGTATTAGAACTACAAATGAGCTTACCATTAATTTTACATTATCAATTAGTTCCCCGGACCGGAGTTTTTTGACCCATCGTTGACAAATTCGTAACGGAATCTACTAGAGGTGATTTTCGATTACATATCGGGTGATCTCTGCATTACTTTTCATATTCATCTTTTCGAGGATGCGGGAGCGATAGGTGCTGACTGTTGTTGGACTTAGATTTAATTCCTGCGAAATATCTGAAGTGGTTTTTCCGGCACCAATCATTTTCAAAACGATCAATTCCCTATCCGATAGTATATCATGTGGCATGCTGTGACTGCCACTATCACTTGTTAGCTGATCAGCAATTGATGGGTTAAGGTATTTCTTCCCCGACAGTACTTTTCTAACTGCATTGATCAGTTCTTCCTGCGCCATATCTTTTGAAAGGTATCCGGAAGCGCCGGCCTTGACTACCCGAATTGCATACTGATCTTCGGGATACATGCTCAATATAAGCACCGGGCAATCGGGAGAATTTTCTTTGATCTTTTTTAACGCATCGATTCCATTCACGCCAGGCATGGCCAGGTCAGAAATAACAATATCCCAATGCGCATTCAGGGCTTTTTCCAATAAAACAATGCCGTCTTCTGCATCCTCAATCAATGCAAATGGATATTCTTCCCGTAAGATCTGTTTTAATCCAGTCCGGACAATTTCGTGGTCGTCGGCAATTAGTATTCGTAACATTGGGGACAAGGCCTAACAGGATTAATTACCTGTTTCGAATTCCCCAAAAATAGAATTCAGCAAATACGCATTAAGTAGAAGTAGAGCGTGATTGTTGTAGGATTTATACTACAAATGAATTTGCATTTTTTTGCAACAATATGCCAGATTGGTAGACTATTCCGGTAACGTTTATGCGAAAAATTGAGAGTTCTTATCTTAAATCAATTTATTTTCGAGAGCATAGCGAGTAAGGTCAGCATTACTTTTGAGACTCATCTTGTCCATGATCCTTGCCCGGTAGGTGCTGATGGTAGTAGAACCCAGTGACATCAGCGCTGCAATTTCACTGACTGATTTTCCAGCAGCAAGCAGTTTCAACACATCGAATTCGCGATCGGAAAGTTGTTCATGCGGAGCGCCAACATTTTCCTGACCTAATTGAAGCGCGAGCTTTTCAACGAGTGTAGGTGTGATATATTTTTTTCCGGACAGGACTTTTCTTACTGCATTTACCAGTTCTTCCTGGGCCATGTCTTTTGAAAGGTATCCTGAAGCGCCGGATTTCAACACGCGCATGGCGTATTGCTCTTCCGGGTACATGCTTAGAATGAGTATGGGAAGTTTTGGATGTTGTTGTTTGATTTGGTTGATAGCATCCAACCCGCTTCGTCCAGGCATAGAAAGATCCGTGATCACAATATCCCAATCCTGGCTAAGCGCTTTTTTTACCAGGCCTTCAGCATCCCCGGTTTCTTCAATAGTTGCAAATGGGAACTCTTCAACGAGAATCTGTTTTAGCCCTTTTCTAACTATACTGTGGTCATCTGCGATCAGAATCCGCATAGGCTAGAGATTACTTTATCAATTTACTGAATTAAGCTTATTATCTAATGTTACGCTTACTCTAACTGTAGTGCCGTTACCTGGTTTGCTGATCAATTCATAGTTCCCATTCATCATTGCAGTTCTTTCATTCATTCCCAACAGTCCCAGTGTCCGTTTGGTTTTAATTGATTCAACATCAAATCCTTTGCCATTATCAGTTATATTGAGAATTAGCTTATTATTTTTTATGTCAAGATTTACTTTTACCTCGTCAGCACCCGAGTGCCTTGCAACATTCGTCAAAGATTCCTGATAGATCCTGAAAAATCCAATCCCTATTTCTGAGGGTAGCTCTAACCCATCTTCATTGCCAGGTCCCTTGAAATCGACCATTATACCAGTTCTTTTTTGAAATTCGCCGCTTTGCCATTCAAGGGCTGCTACCAATCCAAGATCGTCGAGCATACTTGGCCGAAGTTCCGAGGCAAGTCTCCTTACAGTTTGTACCGTTCCATCAAGTAGATGAAGAATGTTTCCAATCTTTTGCTTATAGATCTGGTCTGTACTGTCTGTTTTTTTATTCAACCAGGAAACGTCCATCTTTAAAACGGTCAGTTGCTGTCCTAACTCATCATGTATTTCTCTCGCAATATTCAATCGTTCATTTTCTCTAACTCTTTGAAGGTGGGCAGATAGTTCGCGAAGTTGTTCTGAGCTTCGTTTGATTTCGTTCTCCGCTTTTACTTTATCTGTAACATCAATTGCAAGGATTAGTCTCGCAGGCACATTGTTATATATGATATCATGAGAATTTACCTCAACATCAATGAGACTACGATCTTTTTTGATATGCTTCCAAATTCCCGTTCTTCGAATGCCTTTATAATGTGTCCGCGCTGAATCGATCAATCTTTCAAATTCATCAGCCGGGCGCAAATCAAAGACCGTCATCGTCAGGAATTCCTCCTTCGAAAACCCGTAGTGAGCGATCGCTGCATCATTGACATCAAGGATCCGATACGTTGCGATTTCGTATACCCACATCGGTAATGGACTATTACTGAACAGGAGCCGGTATTTTTCTTCGCTTTCACGCAAATTCTGTTCAGCTATTTTTCTTTCAGTTGTATCTCTTGTTACACCCAGGAAGGCTATGATCTCACTATTCGCATTCTTTAGTGGAACGCCATAGGTTTCTACCCAGCGCTCGGTTCCTTGCAATCCATGAATTTTGTATTCGAGATTTCCATGCTTATCCTCAAAAACATTTTTCACAAGCTTTTGGAATTTCTTTCGGAAGTCCGCATCTATAAGCTGTGCATAGGGACGACCAATGACCTGCTCCGGACTTTCCGCCTCAATCATTTTCATTCCGGCTGGATTGACCTCAAGCGTCATGCCTTCGCGGTCCAGTAGTTTAATGCATTCGGGTTCTGTTTCTACGATGGTACGTAACCGTTTTTCTGATTCCGCCAGGGAGCGTTCGGATTTTTTTCTTTCACTGATATCTATTCCTGTACCGATCAGGCAGGGTTGCCCCTGGTAAATTAAAGAAGTAACGGTAAAATAGAATGGGATTTTTTTCTTTTCACGGTTTATAAAATCGACCTCCCATTCGCTGGTATCCTGCGAAAAAGCTACTGTGATATAATTTTGAATTCTTTGCTTCTCAGCGTTATCAAAAAAATCAAACCATTGCATTTGACCTATCTCTTCCGCTGAATATCCTGAAATGAACTCAAATTGTTTGTTCCATCTCAGGAATTTCCCGGAACTATCAAGGAAGTAAAATATTCCCGGAAGGCTATCAATTATTTTATTGGACCACTCTCTTTGCTGAATAATGAGCTCTTCATTCTTCTTCCGTTCAGTAATATCCCGGCTGATCCCAACAATTCCGATCGTCTGGTTGTTCTTGTCCAATAAAGGGACTTTTGTGGTGAGAAGCCAGCGCTCCTTCAAATTTTGTGTAAAGACTCTTTCTTCACGGTTAGCAATCTGTTTTCCAGTTTGCAATATCTTTTCATCATCATAAGAGTAATTCTTTGCTAGCTTCGGGTCAAAATATTCCTCCACTGACTTACCAATTGTCTCCTCTTCAGAATCCGCGCCCATCAGATCAACCATAGCTTTATTATTGATCAGGTATTTTTTTTCCAGGTCCTTTACATATATAAAATCCGGGTGATTATCGATCAAAGTCCGGAGCAGGTTTTTTTCGTTCGATAATTCTTCTTGTGCAGTGATCAATTTCTGTTCAGATTCCTTTCTTTCCGTTACATCCCTGAAATAAACAGATAATCCTTTTGGCGAAGGGTACAAATGCGCTTCATACCAATATTGAAAAATATCAGAATATGCTTCCAGGTGACCATATTCCTGGTCACGCATTGCTTTATGACAGGCTCTATAGAAAACGTTGCCGACCGCTCCTGGAATAGCTGTCCATACCACTTTACCCATTACCATGGAAGGATCCATTCTGAAGATCTCACCTCCGCGCTTATTCAGGTAAGTAAATTTCCATTCTGTATCAAATGCCATGAATCCATCGTTCACACGTTCAAATATGTCCTTGATCTCAGAAGTTTTTTCTTTTACCTGTTCTTCAAGTTCCTGGTTAAAATGACGAAGCTGTTCCTCCAGCAATTTTCGTTCTGTAATATTTCTTACAACAAGTACATAACCAGTTAATTCATTTTGTAGATTTCGCAAAGCCGTTATCGCAGTATAGACGTAAATTTTTTCACCCTCACGGTTGCGATGAATAGCATCTCCATTCCATGTACCAGAGTTATTTATAGATTCGGTAATTCTGTTGAATTCTTCCCTCGTATAACTTGCCTGTGTTACATCCGTTCCTAATTTACCTATCACCTCATCACGTTTGTATCCGTACATTTCTTCTGCTCCTTTGTTCCAGCTTCTTATTTTTCTTTCGGCATCAAGGGAGAAAATTGCATCGCTTGCCTGGTCGATGAGGCTTGCGAGATAACGTATTCTTTCTTCGGTTTTTTTCCTTTCACTGATATTGCGGTGTACAGCAACATAACCCACAAGATCCCCCACCGCGCTGCGGATCACATTTATTGAAGCCATCACTTCCAGCAGCTGGCCGCTTTTGGTCTTACATTGGTATTCGTCGCGGTGGAAATCATTCCAATGCAAGGAATCGAGGTCCTGCTCTATTTGTGTGAAAGTCATATTTGGTTCAATAAGTTCACGGACTGTTTTGCCGATTGCCTCCTCCGAAGTATAGCCATACATTTCTGTTGCGGCCTTATTCCAGGTACTGACCACAAAATTTTTATTTGTTGAAAATACCGCATCAGAGATATTGTTCAACAACATTGCGTTTCTCCTGTTCTCTTCTTCCGATTTTTTCTTTTCTGCGTCAACTTTTCTTCTTGACCAGGTATCCCTTCTTGCTTTTACGATCAATCCGATCAACGCTGCGATGAGGACAATGAGTAACCAGAAAATAATATTAGACAGATTTCTAGCAGCTCTTTCATTTTGTAGTTGGCGTTTATTGAAGGTTGTTTCAGCATCGCCTGCAATAGTTCTGATAATTGATCGGATGCGATCACTATAATCTTTTCCAACACCAGCAGCTACCATCTGAGACGCGGCTTCAAGTCCTTTCTCATTCCTTGTTCTTACCAACTGGTCAGAAAATTCAATTCGTTTTTGAATGTAATAAGTAAGTGAGTCATTAACAAGATTCCGAAGTGAGTCATTTGCCAACAAGCGTTTCACTTGTTCAGCCTCGTCGTATATATTCTGTTTGGATGCTTTCAAAGGGGCGAGGAAAACAGGATTTCCGGTGAGACTGTAGCCACGGGCGCCGGTCTCATTTTCGATAACGGCGAACAATACGCGTTCCGAGGATACCAGCAGGCGTTCAGTACGGCTGAGCAACCTTGAAGTTTCCTGAACCCGTTCCGATTGTTTCAGGGAGAGGAAAGTAATAACCGCAATACCCGTGATGGCCAGGAAGATACTTCCCATCAGGGCTCTTTCAATAGTAAGTCTCATGGTTATGTTCGATTAAGTCAAGCCGACTAAAGCCTTTTCTACTGTCTAACCATGCCTTAAACCAATAATAATCAAGGGGGTGAATCCGGGCACTTGCCCAAAATGGGACACAATTTATTGTATTTGGGATTTGCAGACAAATAGGGGGGATAAATAAAACACTTATCTAAGAATAATAGCCTTCTAAATCAAGTAGGGTTCTGGTAACACTTTCCTTTACTGGGCTAATATAGTGCCAAGACCATCATTTTAAAACTATTAGGAATATTATTTAACCCTTCCTATATACGATTTTGTAAATCGCTCCTTTCACATCATCACTCACATAAAGGGCTCCATCCGGACCTTCTGCTAATCCACAGGGCCGATGTTTTGCCTGACTTGGAGACTTGACTGTTTCTACACCGGAAAATCCATTAGCAAAAATTTCCCAGGGGCCGCTGGGCCTGCCATTTCTAAATGGAACAAATGCGACGTAATAACCTTCCTGTTTTTCAGGAGAACGATTCCATGACCCATGAAAGGCAATAAACGCTCCACCTCTATATTTTTCTGGAAACATTGACCCTGTATAAAATAGTAAAGCGTTTGGGGCCATATGTGCAGGGAAGGAGACGATAGGTTGTTCGACTCCCTCGCAGCGATTTGTTTTCTTTCCATCTCCGCCATATTCCGGCGCTAAGACTTTTTTGTTTTGTGGAAAATCAAAATAACAATAAGGCCATCCGCAATCTGCGCCTTTCTTGACCATAAACATTTCTTCGGAAGGTATTTCAGCATTCTGTTGTGGTGTAAAATATTCGGGAAACATATCCAGTTGATCGCGGCCATGCTGTATTACGAACAATTCATTAATCTGATGGTTCCAATCCAATCCCATGACGTTTCTTAAACCAGTTGCATAACGAATACCATCCGTATAGGTTTGATTTAATTTGTTTGCGCTGAATTGCCAGATCCCCCCCGCCGAATCCAGAATTGGACAGGGATCTTTTCCATTTGAACCCCGACCTCTGTCTATTATTTGGCACGAATTGGAAGGCGAGCCAATATTCACATAGATATTCCCTTTACTATCCAGCACGATTGATTTAGTATTGTGCTGCCTTCCATTTATCAATCCAGTTATGATTTTTTGAGGCTTGTCTGGATTTAGTACTTCTTCATTTTCGTCCAATTCATACCGGAACACTTCGGAATTGGATGAAGCATACAGGTAGTTATCTTTAATTGTAATGCCAGTGCCTATATAATCCGCGAAACTTTTTATTTCATCAATCTTTCCATCCTCATTATTATCTCTTGCATATAATATTCCTTTGCCGTTGGAGAGCTTGGCTAGCTTGATATATATTCCTCCCTTTTTGTTCACAACAATGTGTCGGGCTCTTCCTACGCTATCCGACAGCACCAAAAAGCTGAAACCCTCCGGTAATTTCAATTCCTCTTTCATTAATTTGGTTCTGCACTTTTCATTTTTGTCCATGATTTCCAGAACAGTACCAGGATTCTGTAAAAATGCAATTACAAAAAGGAAAGCTCCAGAGACAGTCTTGTACATGATTTTTTATTTGACTTGTCGCACAACGGGTTATTAAACAATAGCTTTTCGCGACAAATAACTAGAAAATTTATTTGGTTGAAAATTTGATAATTGCCCTACCATTCAGCAATTTTAGCATGTCGAACCAACCTCACTTCACCTTTAATAAGATTGGACCTATTTACGCAAACGTGAACTATAATTATACACCTCTGATTTGCCCTAAAAAGTTTGCCTGAAAATGGATATTATCACCCTGAAGAAACTCGCCGAAGAACTGAAAATGTCTCCATCAACTGTTTCCCGCTCTTTAAGGGACAGCCATGAAATAAGCCAGGAGACAAAGGAACGGGTGAAAGCCCTTGCCGCTAAGTATAATTTTCAGCCCAATCCCCACGCGAGCAGCCTCAGAAAAAACAAAAGCAAAACCATCGCGGTTGTTATCCCGGAGATACAAAACAATTTCTTTTCACAGGTTTTGAATGGCGTTGAAGAAGTGGCGCGTCAAAAAGGCTATCATGTATTGATATATTTAACGCATGAAGATCATAAACGCGAGGCGGACATTCTTCAACTACTCCGTAATGGACGAGTTGAAGGGATAATGATATCCTTCGCCAATACTACCAATAGTTTTGAACACCTTGAAGCTTATGAGCAAGGTGGTATCCCTTTACTATTTTTCGATAGGGTTCATGAAAGTATGGACGTACCCTGCATCACTACCGACGATGCAGTTGCATCATTCAAAGCCACAGAACACCTGTTGAAATCCGGTTGTAATAATATTGTTTTTCTTTCCCTGGCAGGAAATCTATCTATCAGCTGTGGCCGAAAATCTGGATATGTAAAGGCCTTGACAAAACATGGACTCGCGGACAGGCAGATGGTAATTGAGTGCGGCCCGGACGATGAAGCAAACCGGGAAAAGATCCGGGAGCTCCTTCGAAACAATCGAAACCTCGATGGAATTTTTGCAGCAATAGAAAAATTTGCCGTCAATACTTATGAAGTTTGCAGAGAATTGAATATCCGAATCCCGCAGGAACTAAAGGTCATCAGTTTTTCCAATCTTCCTGCCGCCGCTTTATTCAGCCCTCCATTGTCAACGGTAGTGCAGCCTGCCTATGACATTGGTAAAGAGTCAGCTTCTGTTCTTTTTAAGATCATTGAAAAAAAGAAATTACTCCGACGTGAAAGGAAGATAGTCATTCCGTCTTACCTGATATTGCGGGAATCTACTGAGGTGAAGAAATATAAAGTGAATCCTTAATCGAATTCTTACAAAGAAACTCCTCGCTTCCATGGTATAAAATCATCCTGGCCTAATTGGGTTGCTTTAGGAATAATTTCACCACTGGCAACTTTTATGCAGAATTCGAGAATTTCCACTCCCATTTGTTGAATCGTTTTCTCGCCGGTAATTATCGGGCCTGTATCTATATCAATGATATCTTTCATTTTATTCGCCAGGCGGGAATTTGTAGAAATTTTAATGGTCGGCGAAACCGGATTGCCCGTTGGAGTTCCCAGGCCAGTTGTAAACAGGATCAATGTGGCGCCTGAAGCAACTTTACCAGTAGTTGCTTCAACATCGTTACCAGGCGTGCAAACTAAACTTAATCCAGGTTCGGTAGCTGGTTCTGTATAATCAAGTACCGAGACCACAGGTGAAGTGCCTCCTTTTCTGGATGCACCGGTTGATTTCATCGCATCGGTTATCAGGCCGTCACTAATATTTCCAGGCGAGGGATTCATGTGAAAGCCGGAACCTGCATTCCTTGCCTGCGCATCATAGGTCTCCATCAGGTGAATGAACTTTTTAGCAGTCTCTTCATTGACGCAGCGGTCTATCAGTTCCTGTTCCGCTCCACATAATTCCGGAAATTCAGCGAGCAACACCTTTCCTCCCAATGCTACCAGCAGATCCGAAGTATGCCCGATTGCAGGATTAGCGGAGATACCGCTGAAGCCATCACTGCCTCCACATTTCACACCAATACATAGCTCGCCAATGGAAGCTGGTTCTCTCACCTGTTTGTTGATCTCAATAAGACCCTTGAAGGTTTTTCGGATTGCATCCGTGATCAGCTGCTCTTCACTTTGTGATTGTTGTTGTTCGAAAATATATAAGGGTTTTTCAAATGAAGGATTTCGTTTATAGAGATCGTCTAAAAAATCCTTAACCTGCAGATGCTGGCAACCCAAACTTAAAACGGTAACGCCGCCCACATTGGGATGATCAGCATAGGAGGCAAGTAACGAACTTAAGGTGGCCGAATCCTGGCGTGTTCCTCCGCAACCACCCGTATGATTCAGGAATTTAATCCCATCAACATTTTTAAAGTAACGTTCGGGATTATCGGATTCAGTTGGATTCAGGTTTAGTTCATCTATATTCTTACCTGCGTGCCAGGCATTCATCATTTGACGGGTAAATCTTTTATAACGGTCCGTAACCGCATACCCCAATTCACTCCATAAAGCCTGCTTTATTACGTCGAGGTTCCTGTTCTCACAAAATACAGTGGGAATAAACAACCAATAATTTGCAGTACCCGTTCGTCCGTCCTTTCTCTTAAATCCATTGAAGGTTTTATCGAGGAACCTCGAAATATCGGGAGGCCGCCATTGATATTGAAAAGACCGGTAATGGTATTTTCCTGCAGCATGCGATGTATTGGCAGTTGTCATGGCCTGGCCTTTGGACACACTCGATTGAAGACGACCTACCAAAACTCCATACATGATTACCGGATCACCTTCCTGCATATCCTGTTCAAAAAATTTATGCTTGGCAGAAACATTCTCCGTTAATTGAAAACTTTTATTGTTGAGGTGAATTTTTGTTCCTTGTTGAAGGTCTTTGAGAGCAACCACCACGTTATCATCAGGGTGTATTTTCAGGAAAAACGGATGTGTTGAACTTCCATTAATTATTTCATTTTTCATCCATTCATTTTTAATTAACCACTAATTATAATGGTCTGAAGCTGGCTGACCTGATAACAAATAAACCTATAATGCTCTTTAATATTCCGTAAACGCTTGCCTTATCATTCAACAATTTTAGCATGCTAAAGGGCTGATTGATATGGACTCAATCAAATCCATTTCCAATATGGAGGATGATTGTATCGAGACTCCGGGAACGATTGCGTAGATTTTGTAGCTCACCTGATTTGGAGCAAATCGAAAAAGCCGAAGTCAAACGGAGCTATTTGGTTAGGAATCAATTGTTTACTTACGCAATCGTTACGAAAACGTTTGCGTACGAATTTTTTCATGGCCCTCATAGGTAAACTAACTTGGAATTCAGATTCTGCTATTTTTCTATTTTTTCTGGTTCAGGATTGCTTAATAACGAAAAAAATTGCTGTATGAGACCTCAACTTTTAAAAATGTCAAGAGAGCCCCAGCACTCATTTAGTGTGAGGCAGGACATTGTCCCTTACATTAATAATCGCTGGCATTATCATTCAGAAGTAGAGCTGATCCATTTTAACAAGGGTGAAGGCACACAATTTATCGGCGATAGCATTACAAAATTTAAAGAGGGGGATGTTGTGTTGGTAGGATCAAACATGCCCCATTACTGGAGATTCGATGATATTTATTTTGAAGAGCACGCACCTGTTACTGCCGATGTTCGTGTTGCACATTTCTGTGAAGATTTCTGGGGTAGTCAGTTTCTAGATCTTCCTGAAAACATTCACATAAAAACAATATTGGATAAAGCGAAGCGAGGTTTGCAGATCACAGGCAAGACCAGGGAGAAAGTTGCAAACTTGCTCGGTAGTCTTTTGCAGGCAAGCGACAGCCAACGCATCGTTTTGTTAATTGAAACGCTGAACCTGATCGCCAGTTCTGATCAGCTTACTACATTATCCTCTCTTGGATTTAAATACGACATCGTAAAAGATGAAAGAGATCGGATTAACTCTATTTACGAATACAGTCTGAAAAATTTTAAACGTCCCATTCAACTCGAAGAGATAGCCGGTGTTGCCAATATAAGTCCTAATTCTTTTTGCCGTTATTTCAAATCAAGAACAAGAAAAACCTATTCCCAATTCCTTATTGAACTTCGCGTTGGTCACGCCTGCAAACTTCTTATTGAAAATAACCTGAGCATAAAACAACTTTGTTACGAAAGCGGCTTCAATAATTTCACCAGCTTTCATAAGTATTTCAAGATGATAACCAGTAAAAGCCCGCTTACTTATCAAAGGGAATTCATGGGGCAGCTCACGGCGTGATGATTTGATACTTTGCTAAAATGATTGAATAAACAGGCAACCCTAGGGTCGCCTGTTTTGGTATAAGAATGTTCCTTTGGACTTAGCAGATTTGATTTTTATAATTTTACCGGAATGAGCATGCGGAAAAAATTAATCTTGATAATCTTTACACTTACTGTTTGCGGTTGCCTGCCAGTTCTTTCTCAAAAAACCAAGCCTTACTCTTCTGAAATAATCATTGCGGGGAATGCAACGCATATCGGTAGAATAACAAAGGATTCTATACTGGTAGCAAAAGGAAGCACTTATTCTTTCACTGTGGATACGCCTGAAGATAGTGGCCTTGTGATAACTTCAACAACGGCAAAGCACCTGTTAACCCAGATCGCTTCATTGGATGGATCCGTCCAGCAATATTCCATATCCGATAAGAACAGCAGCAAAAAACCTGATGATAAACTTTTAGCAGGTGATCGACTGATGGTAGTATCTCAGGATGGACAATCCCGTAGAATGTATCATATAGGTGTCGAATCAATGGGGCTTGGAGGAAGACTTGTTCTCGACAGAAAAGAAAAAACCGTCAAAACAGAATCGGACCTGACCTTATACTTCTCTGCGGGACAAAGAACACCCAATGCAACGGTGAAAATCTTTTTCCCTGCGGGTATCAATTTAACTGCGGATAATACAACAGTCAATGTAATCGGAAGAGGCGCAGTAAAGTTAAAAGATCTCGCTACGCAATCGATCGGAAGAGTAGGAGGCAATTATCCCTATCATAAAGTAGGAAATTACTCCATCTCGAAAACAAAAGATGGAGGGACCCTGCTCCTTTTCAAACATCTTGACCTAAGACCTGCCAATGGTCCAGATCTTGTCGTAGTGGTGAAAAATGTCAGGATGAATAAAACCGGAAAATATATTTTCAAAGCAAATTATACCACAGCAAAACCTGAAGTCTTGACCAGTCCGGGAACAGGATCAGAAACCGCGGCGCTTCTTGTCCGGAATAAGATCGCCGATTTTGAAAGGGTGACTGATAAAAACCTTCATTATAGAGAATCGTCGGACACCTACACACAAGTGAGTTTCAAATGGAGCCGGATTGAAGGAAGTTCTGCTATTCAATTACTACAATCAATTGATAAGGGTAAATCCTGGTCTCTTACTAGTGCCCTTATCGATTCTAATAAAGCTACGGCTCTTGTTTCAGGATTGAAACCTGATAAACTGTATAGTTTTAAACTATCGGTAAAAGGCGGGGAACATAAAGGATTATCAAATACGGTTTTTTTCTATTCAGGAAAAATGGATATTAAGAGTTTTGGAATTGTTGCCGATGGCAAAGACGACAATACGGATAAGATCAACGAGGCGATCACGTATATGAATGAAATTGGCGGCGGCACTCTCTTATTCAGCATCGGAGAATATAATGTCCGGACAATTCATTTAAAGTCTAACGTTTACCTCTACCTGTCTAAAGGAGCAACGATCAGAGCCATAAAAGGTGCCGATGCACCCGAATCGACCTGGTTCAGTGATAAGAAATATCGCTCTGGACTTTCTCCAACAGATACTGGACCTTATGCTGATCCGGAGAATTACCTTACCAAGCAGGATGTAGGTCATCACTATTTTCGAAATAGCATGTTCTTCGGCGAACGGCTCGATAATGTTAAGATAATTGGAAACGGCTATATCACAGGCAACGGCAACCTGGTGACAGGTGATAATGTGATGAGGAACGCTCCCGATAACCGGTCTGATAAAATGTTCACCTTTAAACTTTGCACTAACCTGGAGATTGGCGGAATTCACCGGGAAGAAGATCTATGGTATGATTCCGTCAGGGACGAGCCCTATTATATTTTGAAGGACGGATCAAAGGATTTCAACACGGAAAACATGTTGCAAATTGATCGTGGCGGGCATTTTGTTCTGTTAGCAACGGGGACCGACAACATAAATGTTCACAACACTTATTTCGCAAAACAACAGCAGACAAATGCAAGGGATATTTATGATTTCATGGCCTGTAATAACGTAACAGCATTCAATATTTATTCGAAAGTGAGCTCTGATGATATTATTAAGCCAGGTTCTGATTGTTCACTTGGCTTTACCCGCCCAGCACGTAATTACAAGGTTAGGAATGTTATTGGTGACACTAATTGTAATCTTTTCCAGATAGGTTCTGAGACTGCAGATGATATTACTGATATCCATGTAGATAATATCTATGTATTGGGCGCGAATAAGGCAGGGTTCTCCATTTCTACCAACGACGGTGCACATATTAAGGATATTCACCTGAACTGCGGGCATACGGGTAAGATCCATTCCCGTTCAAAAATTCTAAGGGCTTACGCTCCTTTCTTTATTTCCATTTCCAATCGTGGCCGTATTTTAGGTGCGAAAGCCACCAGGTTCAAATTCAAAGAAGATACAGTAAAACATGATGAACTGCTGGTAACAAATGTCAATATCGGGTTGGTTGAAAATATAATTATTAATGGTATTGACGTGTTGGAAGTATACGCCGGGAGTTCCTTTTCCGGGAAAAAGGAAAGATGGAAATCTTATGACGGCAGTCAACGAAGAGCGACTCCAATCATTGCTGGTTATAAACTTCCAGATTCATCTTCCGTTGAAGGTGGGTTGAACTTTAAGCTTCCCAATGGACAACATACTGGTTATGTCAGAAACGTCAGCTTTAATGATGTCAATATTCTGGTCAAAGGTGGAAATCCCTTATCTGATACCTCGGCCAATCCACCCGAGCTGGGAGTAGGACAATACAATGCTTCAAATCTCAAACTCCAGCCTTCCTATGGACTCTGGGCAAGACATGTACAGGGACTTACGGTTAAAGATTGCAGCTTCAACTATGAAAGAACTGATGGCAGATATGTTTTGTTCCTGGACGATGTCATTGGCGCATCGATTTCCGGAATAAAAATGGTAAAGGCAAAAGAAAATGACGCAGTGATCAAACTAAAGAACTCAACAGCTATATCGGTTGAGAATGCCGTTTATTTCCAGGAGATATGGGGCAAATCCTCGACTGTATTTCAACGATAAGATGATCAATTACGGAGAGTCTCAGAGTATTATTTTTAATGTTCCTCCTTCCTTGATTGTATATTTCTTTTCCTGCTGATCTTTTTTAATGGTGATCTCTAATATACCTGGCGCGGATCTTTTCACCTCCAGGTCAAATACATTTCCGAACGAATGCATATTTCGCAAGGCCATAGAATTCCAGGTAACAGGTAAACGCGGCGTACAATTAAAGCTGTTAAAACTTAGCGGTCGCATTCCAAACATCCCTTCTGTATAAATGCGACAATACAAACCACTTTCAGCCGATAGATGCCGTTGATTGCCTTCGGGGTAGGCTTCCACTGCATATGGCACATGTTCTCCTAACAGTCTTCGCTTAGAATAATACCGTAAAAAGGTCAGCGCATTTTCGGTTTCACCTGCCGCGAACACGCCCCGTAAGCCATAAAGGGTAGAACGATCCCAGAATGTTTTGTGACCTGCAAGGGAAGCCAGTCCATCTTCGGTCCATAAACGGGGTGAGAATAACGCAGCGATCGTACCTTCTTTTCGATCAAAAATATCTACTGTTAATGGAGTGGTTATCCATGCACGTAAGGTATCATTGCCCTTGTAGTAGCGATAAGTATCAAATCCTTCAACTGTTGCGCCAAAATACTTTTCAATATTTGTCCTAATCTGTCTGGTATCCTTCTCATAGTTTTTTATTAATTCCGGGGATTTATTTAATAGTTTACCCAGGAGTGCCGCAGACAGCAGGGCGTCATAGTAAAGTGAGCTGGTATTGAGATTTGCCTTTCCTGCAGGAAACCGGTTTTCCAGTTCATCGCTATTGGAGAATACAACACCGTCCTCGTTGATATTGCGCTTAAGATATTCAAGACACCATTCGATCAATGGCCAAAGTACCATTGCAGAATCTTTATTTCCATAAGCCAGCGCAAACCGGCCTGCCCCGTAAGCAATCATTGCCATATCTCCCCGATCTTTTGCGCCATGCCAGGTTCCATCACCCTGATCAATAATCGAACTTGGAATGGGTTTATAGTCCGGGTTCATATAACGCGCAAACAAACGAAATGAATTCATCACGGATTTATTACCTGTTTCATCTCCCAAAAAAGCGAAGAAAGGATTCACATATTCGGCCTGGTCATTTGCCCAGATCGCAGCATAATAACGCAAGCCACCCGGACCATGCATTAGCCCGCCCTTGGTATCATAAATACTCTCTGTGCTGCGGATTTTGGCAAAATCAAACATAGTGTTCAATACGGTTTCGGGAGTTTCCAGACGCAAAAGAGATATAATGTCTTTGACACGATCCTTTCTCGCTTTTTCTTCTAAGAAAATGTCGGGAACTATTATGGGCTCGTCGCCGCGCACTGCCTGATAGCTGATGGCAAACTGAATGGAATCATTCGGCGCCAGCGATTTTTCACCGGCATTGATTGTGGAAATAATAAATTTATGTGGACCTTCTTTCATCCTGTTGGCGGATGGAGCTGTTTCTTTTCTCAGCCATTCCATCTCAACTTTCAGGGCTTGCTTTCCGGTATTGATAAAAATCAGCTTCTCGATTGCAAGGGGTTTATCTACTGAAGGGAAAAAACTCCGCTTTAGAAGTATATTTTTATCTCTGCCAATCACGCTATGCACTTCCATGATCCCATTTTGCCTGATAAATAGAACAGTTTCCGGTTGATCGTTTGCAACTGCAGCATTGTATACGCCGGCTTTCAACAGGCGATCATTGATAAGTATCCGGGGCAGGTCTCCATCATTAACATTGTAAGTGAGATGAGCAATTGTTCTTTGTGGCAGCAGCCGATAAGTTGGGAAAACGATCGTTCTTACAAAACTGGATTTGCCGCTACTATCCACTCCATATTGCATCCAAAGCGAAACTTTCTTGCCACTCATTTCAATATGATCAGAATGAGGCAGACGACCATCAATCTTCCACTCAATGCTTCCATCCGGTTGAATAGTCCAGCGATCAATTTGTGAAGGAAGACTATATGATTGGGCAACCGACCACAAACTTGTCCAACTGAAGAATAAAACAATTGATAATTTTATGAGCGGTCTCGTTTTTAACTTAGGCGAATTCTGCATGGGTGTAATCATCATTATAGTAGTACAATATATACTAAGTTCTCCTGTCATGATATCTATCCGATTGCGGTCTTGGCAAACTATTCAACAATTCTGGCATCTGCATTCACTAATCTCAGAAAAGTCGGAAATTATGCATGGATTCTAGGCCTATTAATGAAAATCTGATTAATACTATGCGGTCTACTTTTAAAATACTTGCATCCGTCGTTCTCACCATTTTTATTTTTTCCTTTCAACCCCCTTCAGCGAAATGGGAATCAAAATTTATCAAGTTGGATAAAAATGGTTTGCTGAAATATATTCCAGATGAAAAGGGCAATATAATTCCAGATTTTAGCCGGGTTGGATATTATGGTGGCGATTTACCAATTCCAAATATAGCTGTCGTTAAAACGATCAACGCGAATCCAGATGGAAACAGTGAAAAAATCATTCAATCTGCTATTGATGAAGTTTCGAAAAGGAAATTGGGAAAGAACGGTTTCAGGGGCGCCATCTTGTTGAAGAAAGGGACTTATCGTATTGCAGAAGATATTCGAATAAATGCAAGTGGCATTGTGTTGCGTGGTGAGGGGAATGATAGCAATGGTACACGTTTGGTGGCTCTATCTAAAAAACAGGTTTCTCTTATCAATGTAAGTGGGAAAGGTAATATTTCGGAAGTAAAAGGTACCCGGGTGAAGATCACAGATCCTTATGTAGCTGTTGGCTCTTTTTCGTTTAATGTAAGCTCAGCTACAGGTTTCAAGTCAGGCGACAAGATTATTTTATTTCGACCAGGTACAGAACAATGGATAAAGGATTTAAAAATGGATCAGATAGAAGATAGGGGAGGCACCCGTCAATGGCAGGCTAAGGAATATGATTTGCAGTTTGAAAGAGTTATTACCCATATCCAGGGCAAAAAAATCCATATCGATAATCCTGTCGTGATGCCAATGGAATCTATTTATGGTGGAGGGGAGATCTATAAATACAGTTTTGAGGGCAGGATTTCAAATGTAGGTATTGAAAACATTTATCTCGAATCGGAATTTGAAACAGACACTTCAGAAAACCACGCGTGGGATGCAATTGCATTTAACCGGATTGAACAGGGTTGGGTCCGTAACGTGAATGCGAAATACTTTGGATTTAGTTGTGTAAATCTTGGAAGTCTTTCGAAAAATATTTCAGTCCTGAGCAGCGGCTGCTTTGATCATAAATCTGTGATAACGGGAAGCAGAAGATATTCTTTCAATAATAATGGCCAGCTCAATTTGTTTATGAATTGCCGTACTACTGATGGTAGACATGACTACGTCACAGGCGCTCGAACACTCGGCCCAAATGTTTTTTACAATTGTACTTCTTCAAAAACACATGCCGATATCGGTCCTCATCATCGTTGGTCTGCCGGTACTTTATACGACAACATTACCACAGATGGCGAGATCAATATACAGGATCGCGGAAATTGGGGCAGCGGACATGGTTGGGCAGGGGTAACTCAAATTGTTTGGAATTGTAAGGTGAAAAGGGCAGCCATACAAAGTCCATGGGTATCGGGAAAGAATTATTGCATAGGCATGAAAGGCGAAAAATATGCAGGCCGTTTGCAAGGAAGACCGGAAGGGGACTGGGAGGGACAGAACCAGGACGGTCTTGAGCCAGTTTCTTTATACCTCACGCAATTGAAAACAAGACGAACTCGATCCCGATAGACAATTAGATATATCCAGTGGGTTAGAACAAACTGTATTAACTATCGTATATGGAATTTAATTCTTCAATTTCCCGTCGCCAATGGCTGGGAAAAGTTTCTGTTCCTGCGCTTGCTGCGGGAGCAGCAATGATCAGTTCCGAAGCAAATGCAGCTCCCCACAAAAATGGGAAAGTTGATAACTTGTTAGGCGCTCGAATTTACAATGTTCGTGACCACGGCGCTAAGGGTGATGGAAAAACGTTGGATACGGCCGCAATACAATCAGCTATTGACAAATGTTATAATGATCAGGGCGGCACGGTATTGATTCCGTCAGGTGATTTTCTTTCGGGTACGCTTGAATTGAAATCAAATGTTACGCTGCATATCGCTGCGTCCGGAAAATTATTGGGGAGTCCTGAAAGAAAAGACTATACAGCAGGCAAGGGAGTTCCTCCGGGAAATGGCAATATTGTTTTTTTGTACGCGGTAAATAGTCAAAATATTTCGATAGAAGGAAAAGGAACAGTGGACGGGAATGGACTCGCGTTTTATAATGGTAAAGGGGACAATACAGGCCCCGGGCAAAATGGTGTGGGTGGAAATTTTGATCGTCCGCACCTGGCCATCTTTTATCAATGCACAAATCTTCGGTTGAACGATTTGTTTTTTACTGCCAGCGCCTATCATTGCTTTCGTATTCTAAGTTGCAAACAGGTCCATATTAATGGAGTTAGGATTTACAATAGAGTGAACAGGAATAACGATGGATTTCATTTCAACAACAGCGAATATGTACACATCTCGAATTGCGATATACAATGCCAGGACGATGCATGTGCATTGTTTGGCAGCAATAAATTTGTTACCATTAACAATTGTAGTTTCAGCACACGTTGGTCAATATTCAGGTTTGGTGGCGGTGAATCCAGGAATATTGCAATTACCAATTGCCTCATCTATGATACTTATGGTTGCCCGATAAAGATCAGTGCAGGAAGAGCGGCTATTGAGAATTTCACTTTCTCTAATATCATCATGCAGAATGTTACAGGTCCGATCGGCATTGGATTCAGTGGACCTTCAAACAACAATCAAAACAATGCAGCGCGAAATACGAGCAAGCCATTTATCCGGAATATTGTATTCAATGCTATCCGTGCAACTGTTGTAGCCAAACCTATCGATCATCCTGATATACATTTTGGAGTCACCGTCAGAGAAGGAGAGAAGAATTCCTGTATCACCTTAAATGCTATGGGGGATTATTTTTTGGAGAATATTAGTTTTACTGATATTCATATTAAATATGCCGGCGGCGGAACTGCAGCACAGGCTGCCAAGCGGGATGTACCAAAAGTTGCGGCCGAATATTTTGGTGTATGGGATCCCGCCCCAGGCGGACCTCCTGCTTATGGCATGTATGCCCGCAATGTAAAAGGTCTTCATCTGCAGAACGTACGCTTTGAGTATGAAGAGAAGGATTCCAGGCCGGCAATGATTTTTGACAATGTAGAAGACGCGACAATCATTGGATTAAAAGCCAAAGGAAGTGAGGATTCAGAGCTGATCAGATTTATTAATTCAAAGGATATTCTATTGACTGCTACAAAACTGCTTACATCATCTCCGATTTTTTTATTGGTTGAAGGATCTGACAGCCGGGACATCACCATTGATGGGGGAGATATAAAGAAAGCAAAACAATCACTCGTCCTGGATAGAGGAGCATTGAAAACTGCAGTGACAATGCGAGGATAAAAAAAGTACATCATAGAAGTGATGTACTTTACCATACTAACCATTATAACCTTAACCATTCCTATTCTTATTCTGAAGATTGCCTTCAGTTATCCTACTTTATTCATGGTATCGAATCCTCCGTCAATTGCACATCTTATTTTTAGAAATTAACAATAGCAGCAGGAAAACCAGTGATGTGATCATCACTGGTTTTGTTGCCCTCAGCTAACTGCCTGCTGCTTGCTGTATAAGAGAAAATTTATAACCATTGTTTACCAGCCTGAGTTTTGCGGATAGGGTGTGCCGGTAGTTACCGCGTCTATTTGCGCCTGCGGAATGGGGCGCAGGATATGTCTCGGCAAAATATTAATGGCTGCTTCCGGATTGTGCAGCTTCACCCGCTCTATAAGCTTACCCGTTCTCACCAGGTCAAGCCATCTGACTAATTCGCCGCATAATTCCCTCGTACGTTCGTCAAGTATAAAATCAATATTAATGTCGTCCGGCGTTATCTGCATTGCCGCAGCATTTCCAGTAGGGTAAGCGGCGCGGGTACGGATAATATTAATATAGTTAGCCGCATCTATCATATTACCTATTCTGTACGCAGCTTCTGCGGCCATCAGGTAAGTCTCCCCGAGTCGATATGCAATGACCGGCCTGATAGAAGGGAAATTCAGGTTTGCCCGTTTAGTATCATTGTACTTCATCATGTAGGGTGATAAAGAGCTACTATAGTTACGTGGTGGAATGAGTAAGGGTCTGCTTGCTGCAATCTGTGCATTGCTTCTATCGGTTCCCGGCATATATATAGCCGTGTC
Organism: uncultured Chitinophagaceae bacterium; assembly: GCA_963728145.1. Lineage (GTDB taxonomy): Bacteria > Bacteroidota > Bacteroidia > Chitinophagales > Chitinophagaceae > CAVSJA01. Next base: position 886,836 of record CAVSJA010000006.1, read on the forward strand.
TCCAAATCCAAATTTTAATTGTCCAGCTATTGCTCCCGGAGGCGCACCTGCCGGCAATGGATTTGGCCATTTCGGATAGTTGCCAGGGTTATCTGGATTATTCGCATACCAGATGGTTTGAAAGGTCTTGCTGTATCTTGTATCATTTGCCTTATTGCCCCATACCGTATCAGTCATCCACCTTGTGGGCGTGCAACGAATATATGGTCTTCCATACTGTGTGCTGCGTATCATACCGGGTTGCCGTTCATATTGTGGCACCCACATATGGTTTAAAATATTATCCGCACTGAAATTTACTATTCCACTATTGTTAGGTCCATTGAATGCGAGGTTGGATGTATGTTGTGATGTCCATATTACTTCGATGTTTGCTTCATTTCCTTCTTCATAGATTTTAGCAAAATCAGGTAAGAGGTTCAACCCAAAAGTTGATTTGTTATCAATTAGACTTTTGGCTGTATTGTAAGCGTCCTGGTAATCTGTTGACGAAGCTGCTTTAGAGCCTGCCCGGGTGAGATATACTTTGGCCAATAAATGCAACGCTGCTGCCTTGGTTGCCCGGCCAGGTTGCACATCTTTTACCAACCCCTGGGGAAGGTATTGAGTCGCGAACTTCAAATCTTCGATTATAAAATTATAAACTGCAGACATAGAATCACGCGTAGCTGAAGTTGTCGGTGTATTTTGAAAATTCTTATTCAGCGTAACATCTCCCCAGAATTGCACCAGTATAAAATACCAATTCGCCCGAATGAATCTGGCCTCGGCCACCATCCTGTTCTTAACAACATCTCCCAATGGAACATTTGGGGCATTATCAATTACTCCGTTGCAGGTATTAATAAACACATAGGCATTTCTCCAATTTGCATTGATCACTCCTGTGGAAGCTGTATAGCCGCTGCTGTAAACATTGATATCGCTGTTTCCATCTATGCCTCTTTTGAATTCATCCGTACCGATGACGGTAATAGTAAAATAATCCTGGTTACCCCAAATTAGTCGCGTGCTTGCATAAGCTGCATCAAGCCCCTGCTGAAATCCTTGTGGAGTAGAAAAAAATTCTGGTGTAAGAATAGATCTGGGTTGTTCGACAAGTTTCTTTCTGCAGGCAAATAGAAAAATTATTGCCAGCATAAGAGTATATATGATCAGGTTGAACTTTTTCATATACATTTTTTAAAATGATAGATTGATACCGAAAATTACCGACCAGTTGGAAGGAGTATCGAGATTCAGCGTGGCTACGCCCGGATTGCTGGAACCTCCGGATGCTTCCGGGTCTATTCCTCCATATTTATTTACAAATGGAGAGAACAGGATGAAGGGGTCTTCAACAGTAGAATAAACCCTAACCGCTCTAACGCCAAGTCTTCTTAATAGTGATGGTGACAAATTGTAACCAAAACTGATCGTCCTGATCTTTACATACGAACCTTCATAATATCCCAGCAGAGAATTATTAGGTGTATTTGTATTGTTCGCATTTGGCTTTGGATATTCATTCTCACCATTCGTGGGAGTCCAGTAACGGGTTTTGATATTATTGTAAGTACCCTGGAATGTATTGACGAATCCTCCACCATGCAAATTGCTTCTGATCATATGCCCCCATCTTGCAAACGCAACAACGGTTAAGTCGAAGCCGCGGAAAGCAAAACGGTTTGTCATTCCGGCCTCCCATTTGGGTTGCGAAGATCCCAGGATCATTCTGTCATAGGTGTCAGTCAAACGATTATCTGGTTTTCCGTCTGGTCCGCTCAAATCGGCTCTCTTAATGTTACCTATAACCGAACCTACACCATTCACGGTTTGTCCCATCAGGATCGCCAATGCGGTATCATCACGGTTAGCCTGCCAGACACCGATTTTTTTGTAATCATAAAAGACACCGACAGGGTGGCCCACAAACCTGCTATTGGCTGGATCAGCCATCACTCCGCCAGCCAGCTGGGTGATCTTGCCACGGTTGATAAAGAAGTTCAGGTCGGTTGTCCATCCAAAGCTTTGTCTTCCCCTGTTTTCAAAGTTGACAGTACTCAGGTGAAGTTCAATTCCTTTGTTTTCCGTCTTTCCAACATTTGTAACGATTGCATTTGGAATCCCCGATGTTGCGGGAAGAGTTTGCGGTAAAAGCAAATTATCGGTGGATTGTTTATATACATCAATATTTCCGGAAATGCGATTATTCAAAAAGCCAAAATCAAGACCAAGGTTTATAGTTGATGTATATTCCCAGGTGAGGTCAGGGTTGGGTACATTGGAAAGGAAAACTCCCGTGGTGGTAGCATCTCCATAATTATAAACAATAGCAGATAATGCTCCCAATGTTTGGTAAGCGCTTATCGCCGTATTGCCAACTTTTCCATAGCTCGCTCTGAGTTTGAGGTTGGAAAAGGTTTCCGAGTTCTTGAAAAATGATTCTCTCATTATATTCCAGCCAAGTGCAACCGAAGGGAAGAGATTGTCCTGGTTGCCAGGTGCAAGCCTGGAGGACGCATCCGTGCGCAGCGTAAAAGTGAGAAGGTACCGATCGTTAAAGCTATAATTCAATCGTCCCATGTAGGAGATGATATCCCATTTTTCTTCGGTTCCTTCTCCAACCAAATTTGCTCCATAGGTTGGGTTATAATATTGAAGATCGTCCGCAGCTATAGTATTGTTGCGAAATTCATTTCCCTGGGTAGACTGCTCCTGTATGCTGAAAAGGCCAGTGAAATTCAGTTTATGTGCTTTGCCAAAAACCTTGTCATAGGTGACGATATTTTCAATCGTATAATTGGTGCGGAAATTGGTTCTGTTTTCTGAAGTTGAAAGTCCTCCTAAGTTATTCGTGGTTTTGCTGGCAAAAAAAGATCCGTAAACATCGGTTCTTAATTCAACGCCCGCATTAAAACGATACTTTAGTCCATTCAGAATACTTACTTCAGCATATAAGGTGGTGAACGTTCCGAATCGTTTTCTATTCTGAACTGCCGCTCCTTCTATAAAATTTGCCAAAGGATTCCAAACCTGGCTGGCGCTTCCGGGTACAAAATCATTTAATAGTGTTCCATCAGGATTATAAGGAGAAACCAGTGGACTTGCCCGTAATGCCTGGCCCATTGGGTTTGCACCTTCGCCTTCGGTAAGGGTATATGTGTTCAATGAATTGATGCCAATCCTAACCCTTTTGCCAAATTGCTGATCAATGCTTGCTTTCAGCGATGCGCGTTGGAATCCCTGTCCGAAATAAATTCCTGTTTCTTTAAAATATCCGGCCGAAACTGCATACTGGGTTAAATCATTGCCGCCTGTAAAGCCAAGCTGATGGTTCATGATCATTCCATCCTTATAAATTAGTTTCTGCCAATCTGTACTCCTGCCTGTTTTCATGCTCTCCAGTTCTTCCGGACTAAAATTCTGAAGTATCAAGGTGGAATCATTGGGTCCTGAATAAGTGCGATTGTTTCCGGTAAACCTTCCATTATACAATGCCCATTTCTTGAACTCTGAAAACTCCTGTGTATTCATTACCGGGTAATCATCCTTTACTTTTACAAACCCTGCATAGACGTTATAGGTTACTGTTGGTTTACCGGATCTGCCTCTTTTGGTGGAGATCAATATAACACCATTCGCACCTCGTGATCCATAGATTGCAGTGGCGGAAGCATCTTTCAAAATTTCCACAGATGCAACATCATCCTGGTTAAGATCATTTATGCTTCCGTTAAAAGGAATCCCATCTACTACAAACAATGGTTCATTTGTAGCGCTTATTGATCGGGATCCCCTGATGAGAATTGTGGGAGTTGCGCCGGGCTTGCTATTGCCACCGTTCTTTTGTATATCAATTCCAGCAGCCTGTCCCTGCAAAGCCTGGGTGAGGTTTGCGGCGGGAATATCTTTGATGGCTTGTTCGCTAACGGAAGCGATCGCTCCTGTCACATCCGATTTTCTCCTTGTACCATATCCAACCACTACCACTTCATCTAAATTATTTTTTCCCTCCGCCAGGTGAATAGACAAATTGGTATGATTGCTCCCCGATAATTTTATTTCCTGCTTTACAAATCCCGTATGTGTAATAATCAATACGCCATTTGACGGGGTTTCGATCTGAAAGGATCCATCAAGCTGGGTTGTAGTTCCTTTAGTCGTTCCTTTTATCATGACGGACACGCCCGGAATGGCATCCTCATTTTGATTCCTGATCACTCCTTTCACCATTACCGGGTTTTGTGCCTGGATATTTAATCCAATAAGCATTAAAATGAAAAGGATTAAAATACATTTTCCGGAAAATAAAAAGGAAAGATCAGCTTGCATTCGAAACCGCGTCGATGGGCAGAAGAGCAATTTCATAGCATCAGTTTAAGAAATGATCAATGTTTACCAATCGAAAAAACCAGGAACTCGAACACAAGTAAATATTAATTAAACCGGAATGTTGTTGAGTATTTGGCAAATAGTTAAGCGATCTTAACTAAGTAAGAGTTAGTAACTCAATAGTATATGCGATTTTCTTATTGATACTATGTAGTGGAATGGAAAAATAATATACCTTACAGAATTACCGTAGTATTCCGATTAGCATTGTTCAGGCAAAACAATTTATAAAAGAGAGCCGGCAACAATTGATTGCTCTGATTCCCTTTAAGTTTTCAGTATGATTAAAAAAATTATTTTCTTAGTAAAGCCGTTGCGCACCACAATACAGGCGCCTGTCCGTGCAGATCGCCGATATTTCTTTTCCTGTCAAGATAGTATTGCCTGTCATTTTTCTTATTAGTTCCCTCACAAACTTCGCTGATATCCCCATCCTCATTGATATAGGTAATTAATTTTAACCATGCTTTACGTGCAGCAGGGGCATAAGTTTTTTTATCAAGCCATCCGTTCTTCACTCCTGTAATAAAGGCAAAGGTGAACATACCTGTACATGAAGTTTCAGCCCATGATCCAGGATCATCGATCAATTGATGCCACATCCCATCTTCGCCCTGGTATTTCAGCAAGGATGCCATCATTAATTTGTATCCCTGCATAATTCGGTTATAATTGGGATTGTTTTTTGGAAGAGATCGAAGCAATTCACTCATACCAACCGCCATCCAGCCATCGCCACGTCCCCAGAAAAAAGGAACGTCAGGAGCATGATAGAATAAACCATTCTCTTTTTGTAATGTATCCAGGTACAATACCATTTCTCTTGCAGCACGATTAATATATACGGTATCTCCTGTCGCGCGGTAAGCCTGCGCCTGTACGGCTGTGATCATGAACATATCATCGATCCACATACTCGTTTGCCAGGTCATGCCTTTATTATAATAATGCCAGGATTCTGGTTTAACTCTCGGGCCTTCTGGCGGACCCCATTGTTTGTCCGCGATGATTTTGCCGAGGTTGTAATAGCGTTGATCTTTTGTTTGGATGTATAACTCCAGGGGTACGGCGCCAAACACTGTAAGATCCACATGATCTGGTTTTGGAATCAAGGTATCCCGGCTTCCAAATAGTGGCTCAAACCGTTGCGCCAATTGTTCAACCATTTTCTTATCACCCGTTTCCTTTGCAAAAACCAATGCTCCATACCAGGTGCAGGTTTCGGGATAAGTTATCGTCCGGGGAGGAGTCGGACGGTTGAAATTGGTATGAGGTGTCGCAATAAAACGGTTCGCAACTTTTTTTCCAATGAATTCCGGAGATGTTCCGTCGGGCCAGGATTTGAATTCAGCAATATTTTTATTTTTTTGACCGACCACCATACCAGAACAAAACAGAATTATAGTGACGAACATGTATTTGATGAATACTCTTTTCATGTTATTAGAGATTATCTTTTTTAACTGCATGAATTAAATTATTTGCTGTAATCCTTATAACCAATATTTATTAAAGCCTGCTTGCCTAATCGCTCTTGTAATTGTGCCAGGTAAAGACTCGATGGACTAACCGGTACATTGTGTGAATCATAGATTCCTTCCGGTAAATAAGGGACGGTATCAAATGGGATCGCCCGGTAAGCATGCTCGCCCTTACTCCCGATCACCCAATTCGCCGAGCCTGGGGGCATTTGATTCAGATAGGATTTTGCCTTGCAGTTCCAGGCAACGGCCCAACCAATTGTCCAACCATGCCCAGAGCCCATTATTCCCCGGTTCATGAAATCTATTCCTCCGTCAGGTACTTCACATCCATCTATCAACAATCCCGTTGCCCAGCGTTGATGTGGTTGTATCCAACCGTTACCCCGGAACACAGAATTCAATACGACAATTGGTCCGGTAACTTTTGCGCCAGTACCAAAGAAGAAAAGATTATCACCTGTTATTCTGCATCGATTGAATAATATCTGTTGACCGCTGCCATTCAGGTCCGCTGGCTTGGCCGCCCCCACTGTCGGTACTTCATGAATGATACTGACATTGTCAACGGTGATTCGTCGCCCTGTTACGCTAATACTATTTACTGTGTTGAATATTTCAATATTTCTGGCCCATCCGTCCGACACACCACTCATCGTGAACGCACGATGATGACCTTCATTGATCGTAACTGATTGTGCCGGCGCATTGATTCGGAAATTCTCAATGCCGATTTGGGTCAGGAGCCCTGTAGTTGTAATTTTTTGAACTTTAACCCCATCCGGTCCCGTATATTTCGAATCGTACGAATCATTAAGGGGAACGCTAACGGTTATCTTATTCCTTTCAATTTTTGTAATGATACGTTCAGTATTAATTTCACCGCTGATCCATGTTTGTTTTTTGCCATCACGTACCAGCTTATCCATACCCATGTATTTCACCCACTCATCGGTTATGGGCCGGGTAATTCGAATAGTATCTCCGACTTTGAATCCGATTGCATCCGTTACAGAAAACGAATAGGTTCCCACTGGTACGTATTTATCAGCAACAGTGGTGGCCTCACCGATAAGTTTTGAACTGACTGCTCCTCTTATTTCTATACAATTATGAGGTTTTCCCCTGAGGTTAATGATTGTGCCGTTATTTCCTGAACCGCTTCCTCGTAGCACGACTCCACTTGCATTTATTTTAAGGGTACTATCACAATCATAAGTTCCAGAATTTAACAATACTGCGCCCCTGAAGCCGTTCACCAATTTCATTTTTGAGACTTCATTGATCGCATTTTGAATCAGTGCAGAATTATCACCTGCAGTGCGACTCAAGGTTATTTTTACAGGAACATCAGGTATTCTTACTCCTCCACCCATATACCCCGCATGGGAGTAATCCATTATCCTATCTCCTCCACCCAAAGTTTTGTAAGCAAGTTTTCCTTTCGAATTGACATAAACCCATTGACTCTGCCTTGGGGGTTGAGCCATAGAATTGCTGAAACCAGCAAGGCCAACAAATAATACGAACAGTGTTCGCAAAAAAGTATTCTTCATTTTAGCCGGGTTTGGCTGAATTCATTTTACTACGGCAGATTCAGACTTAACATCCGCCGACAATACAATCGTCTTTTTTATAGCTTTTGCTTTATTGTTTTTTATCCGGATCGATCTACTATTGGCCCCTTCCACTTTTACGAAGGCTTCAACTTGTCCATTGATAAAATTATTATCAATATCCGCTCCATCTACATTCTCTAATCGCATGATCGACTCGGCACCTGAGGTTTCCGGAATATTCCATCCCGTTGCAAGAATATCTTTTCCATCTTCACAAATAAAGGCCGGGCGCAAATCATTATTCTTTATCCGGACCCTGATATTTTTTAGTTTCAATCCCTTCACATGCCTTGCCCAAACGCCGTACGCAGGAATTGTGGGACCAAATGTTTTTATTTCCGGATACTGATCAATTGCTTCCGGAACGATCTGCCTTGAGTTTTCTATAGTTCCTGTGCCCAGGAGTTCAATCTCAATATTTTCCAAAGTAAGATTGGTGATATAGTGACCGGGAACTCCGGTGATGAGAATTCCTGAAGGAGGTTTTAATTGTGCGCTGTCAGCCGCCTTTACTTTTATATTTCTGACGACAACATTTTCGAATGAACCTGTGGTTTGTTTGCTATCCTGATCCTTTCGGAAGACATTCAATCGCGATCCCAAACGGAATAGCATCGGTGTTCTGACTTCTGACATTGTGATATCCCATATTTCTATATTTCTCAAATGTGCTCCATCAACCGTTAATAATTTTATACCGCCATTCCTGGTTTCATAAATATGACAGTCGTTGATTTTTATGTTCTCAAATGGAGCCATTGATTCCGTTCCCATCTTTATACCTGCCTGTGAACTTTTCAACCGCATTCCGCTTACTTCAATATTCTTACAAGCCATTTTACTTGAGGTTGTTTTGAACACCAGCGCATCATCACCGCTCACCACATCACAATTCCTGATTCGAACATCCTGACAACCGTCAATACCGATCCCATCGTTATGCGCTACTCCTACACTCACGATTTTTACGTTTTCTATTAGTATTTCTCTTGACTGAAAATAGTGCGAAGTCCACGCAGCTGCGTAATTGAGTGTAATGTCTTTTACTGTGACTCCTGCGCACCTTACAATGCGGAGAAGAAAGGGACGGCGTCCCCAACGTTGTCCTTCGGGACGGGTATCTTTAAGAATATGTTCTGCCTTTAGTTTGGAGCCCTGGCCATCAATTGCTCCTTCACCTTCAATTCCTATATTTTTTGCATCAACTGCTACGACCAATGCCCAACCCACATCAATTCCTAAGCCTTCAGTAAATGGATCCAGGTTTCGGTATTGCTCGATATCGGTGGTACCCAACAACCTCGCATCCTTTTTTAGGTGAAGGGCAACATTATCTTTTATTTCTATCGTTCCAGATAGAAAAATTCCAGCAGGGAAAATGACTTTTCCTCCTCCGCTTTTACTGCATTCATCAATGGCCTTCTGAATGAATACGGTGTTCAGCGTTTTCCCATCACCGATAGCGCCATATTTCGTGATGTCAAAATCCGCTGCGCAGCAGAATATTCCTGCGCAGGTAATGGAAAGTAGTAGGATTATTTTTGCGAGCATGGTTTATTTTCTCAATAATGCCTATCAGGAACTATTGGATAGGATCTAAATCATTTTGTGGACGGATCAGTAGTTATAGGGCGAACTGCATCTTTAACTTCAACCTTTATCACTGTTGCGGCCTTATCGATCGCCGCACCCTTCGTTTCAATTTCTAATCCTTCACTTGTATTCCGTGTTTTTACAGTTATGCCATTCGCCAGTAATTTTGCCGATACCACTTTGTTTTGCAGTCCTGGTACAAGGAGTTTTCCATTCTCTGGCCACTCAAATACAGAAAAATATAAAGTGGTATTGGATGAATTCTTATTGATTGGTTCTTTTGTTGTACACCTGCCCCAGGAGAGTAGTCCAAATGGACTTGCTTTGGTTTCATAAATGGCTTCGCCATTTACCTTCATCCATTCACCCATTTCTTTAAGAATCTTTATGCTTTCTTCTGGAAATGTTCCATCTGCCTTCGGGCCGACATTTAAGAGATAGTTTCCACCCTTGGATGCGATGTCAATCAGGTTGCGGACCAATGTTTCTGTACTCTTCCAGTTATGCGCATACGATTTATAACCCCAGGTCTCATTCATAGTCATGCAGGTTTCCCAATCTTTTCCATCCAGTTCACTGAGATTAGGTATCCGCTGTTCCGGAGTTTTATAGTCGCCCGGATAGTTAGGCCTTTTCAATCGGTCATTGGTAATGATTTTCGGTTGAATGTTTAATAGGGCATTAAGTTTTTCTGCATACTCGTCTGTCATATCAGTTGGCGTATCCCACCAAAGAATAGCTACTTCACCATAATTGGTCAATAATTCTTTTACCTGGGGAACAGCGATTTCATCGATATACTGAGACATCGTTTTTGTTGTTTGCATAGGATCCCAGTGTCCTTTATTCGCTGCGGTATATGCATCAATCGCTGCGGAATCCGGATTCGCCCATCCTTCACTTGCAACTTTTCTTGCTGCTGAGCCACCAGGATTATTCCAGTCCTGCGCCTGCGAATAGTAAAATCCTAACTTGATACCGTATTTGCGACATGCTTCTGCTAACGGTTTCAAGAGGTCCTTTCCATATGGAGTGGCATCAACAATATCCCATTTACTGGCTTTTGAATCAAAGAGAGCAAATCCATCATGATGTTTTGAAGTAATAACGATGTATTTCATGCCGGCGTCCCTGGCCATTCTTACCCATGCATCAGGATCGTACTTTACCGGATTAAACTCCCTGGCAAAGGCCTGGTATTCTGATACCGGAATTTTTCCGCGATTCATGATCCATTCACCAATGCGGTTGATCCGTTGTCCCTTGTAGGTGCCGGCCGGTACAGCATAAACACCCCAGTGAATGAACATCCCAAAACGGGCATCTCTCCACCATTCCATGCGCTCTTCTGTCGATTTTTTTTGTGCATAGAGAGAATGGATACAATAAAAGCAACATGTCAGGAGAAGTAAAATCTTTTTCATCAGGCTGATCAATCTTTTTTTGGTTGAAATCAGTACTTGTCAAATTGCAACTAACCGAATATTCGCGCGGAATAGCTGCAACGAAATCGCTATTTATTCAATTATTTTGGCGAATAGGGTGGGTTTTCAACCTTGTTTCTTAGCGGCCCCAGTTCCAACATCCGACGGATTCAATATTCCCGCCTTAACCGGATCATTTGAAATTTCATCAGCTCCTATATCCAACGGGGGTTTTCTTGATTGACCATCCATATCCAAGCTTACTCCCGAATAATTTCCTTTAGCGGCATTAATCGCAGGACTGGATTTTTCGAGCTGGTATTTTCGCGCATTATCCATTTTTAATTTGGGATCGATATTGGTGAAGCTTCCAGCAGGCATATCTCCAGCTCCATTTGTATTGAATATTATATTTCCTTCCCAGAAATGATTTATAGAAGGACCGACGATGGAAGCTGCAGGTCCACCGCCCTGTATGATATTGTTGGCAACTGTAATATTCGTGGAGCCCAAACCGTTTGGCCTTGCAGTTTGTATGATGTTGGTTTTATTATTTACCAGCGTATTAAAAATGATCAGTACCCTGTCTGGACGATCATGTGATGTGAGTGGTGCACCATCGGCAACTTCGGCACCTCCATTGCCTATGTTAATACCAATGCTGCAATTTTCAAAATGATTGCTATGTATTAAGTGGTCATCTCCAAAAATTCGAAGTCCCGGAGTATTGATAAAGTAATTTCCATAAACCTGGTTAAAATTTCCATGGCGAAGAGTGAATTGCGCCGGGCAATTGCGTATTGTATTGTACCGGACCGTTACTCTGGATGCTTTTACAGAAATCAATTCGTTTTCTCCAGCACAATCCTCAAAGAGATTATATTCAACAATACTGTTGCTCGAGGAAAGACTAAAACCACTAAGACCGAATTGCAATGCTTCCGCTCCATTGCGGTTTCCCTGATTCTTATGCGTTTTGAAGTAGTTGTGATGTATCCAAAGTCTTTCTGCAATCTGGCTACCAGTTCCCTTAATTGCGATGAATTTGCCTAATGAATCCTTATTCTGGAATGTGTTGTAATCTATTTCATGATCATTTCCAGCAATGGTGAGATAATCACCTGTTCCCGGTGTTTCGAAAATATTGCCAGTCCACCTGCAAAACGATGAACCTGCGGAACAGCGCGCTTTTGAGGCAGCATGCGTAAATTTAAATCCCCTGATGACAATGTATGCGGCGGGACTGACCAGATTGAATCCGCCTTTTCCTGTGATCTCCGCATTCCCTGATTCCTGCGCTGCAATAGTTATTGGTTGTGATTTTGTGCCAGCGTTCTTAATTGCGATATCTTCTTCGAGCGTATAAACGCCTTTCTTCACTAAGATAATATCTCCCGCTTTTGCTTCATTAATTGCAGCCTGGAGTTGTTCAACGGATGATACAAAAATGGTTTTCGCGAAGAGTTTTCCGCCAGTCAACAGGCATAAAGTCAATAGAGATATGCAATAAGTTTTCATTGTTGGTGATTAAAGTTTTAGAATAGGGCCTTCTTTTTCTTTAGTGTTTTTGCCCGAAATAAAGCCTCGAGGTAATAATAATCTCCATAGCTCAATGGAACATCCACTTCACTCTTAGATGGCCGCGAGCCGGTACTATGCAGTAAGATAAATCCTCTGTTTTCGCCAACAGGCGAGCGATACTTATTCGTTAGTGATTCAAGGATCTTATCTGCTTTCCCTTGATAGAATTTTCCTTGCTTACTGTAAGTACTTAGTTCATATAAACCTGAGGCTAATATGGCTGCTGCTGATGCATCTCTTTCTTCGTTGGGAATATTTGGCGCATTAAAATCCCAATAAGGAACAAGATCCTCCGGCATATTCGGATGATTCAGCATGAAGGCCGCAATTTTTTCCGCTTGCTGCAAATATTTTTTGTCATTCGTAAAGCGGTAACACATGGTATAACCGTACAATCCCCATGCCTGTCCCCTTGACCATGCCGACGAGTCTGCATAACCCTGATGTGTACTCTTTTTTATCACCTGTCCGGTAAGTGAATCATAGCCCACTACATGATAAGAACTGTTATCCGAACGGAAATGATTTTTTATCGTGGTGTTTGCATGTGTCACTGCAATTCTATAAAAGGAAGAATCTCCCGTAAATTTTGTTGCGACAAAAAGCAATTCGAGATTCATCATGTTGTCGATGATCACGGGGTAGGCCCATTTGTCTCCGCTATGGTCCCAGGAACGTATCGTACCTGTTGTAGATCTGAATCTGGTTGACAAGGTCTTTGCTGATTGAATAATAATATCCCGGTATTCGGGATTTTTTGTCAATCGATATCCAGCCCCAAAGCTGCAATAGATCTTGAAACCCATGTCATGCGTTCCACCGTTTAATTTTTCCCTTTCAATATTTGCCGTGAACTGTTCAGCCAGTTTTTTCCATTCAGCTTTTTTGTTGTAATCATAAAGGAACCATAAAACTCCCGGAAAGAACCCACTGGTCCAATCCCTGGAGGCTACAAGCTTTAGGTTGCCATTTGCCAATGTCCGTGGAGATACCAAATCCTGAGATGTTTGATTGCCTTTTGCATTTGGAATTTCCTGCAACATCACACGCGTTTGTTTCTCTGCATCGTTCAAAATCTCGTCAATTTTTACTTGCTGAGCGAAAGCAACAATTCTCAAGCTCAGTATTAATGCGATGCTAAAAATGATTTTTCGTTTCATTTCTTATTTAGTTTAGCCAAATCAAAGGGTTTCTAACCGGCAAATTCCTGATCACTTCTTCAACTTCGGGAGAGTGATCCAACTTTTTCCATGTATCAAACCATTCATCCTTATTAAAAGCATTGCTCCCAAAAACCAAAAAGGGTTGCGCAACAGGCCAGTTTTCCCAGTACATCACATCCTGTTTATGTGGCCATTTACTTTTGTCTATTATAAATGGATATAAATATTCAATTCCTTTTTCTATTGATTTTCCATCTGCCGTTTTATAGTTCCAGAGATTGTCCTTTTCCGTCGAAAGCAGTTGACAGATCATTGCCATCGCGTCAAGATTGAATATGGAGTAACCATATGGTTTGGTTCGACGAAGCTCCTGTGGGAAAGCTTCCATCTGCGGCCATTTGATTGGGCAATAAAACATTTTTGTACCTGTCACTGCAGAATTCAAGCAATTTTTGGTTATTGGTAAATTTTGCAAATGCTGCTACCTGCATCACCCAGCAAGTACCGTGATTATTGGCGGCATTCATTTCATCCTTTCCATATTTGTGGGTAGTAAGCCATTGAAGAAACTTATCGAACCATTTTTTGATCTCCTTCAATAGTTCGTGTATCCATCGCCGGATCCTTTTCCATTACCAGTCAATCCCCGAACGACTTCCATCAAATGAATAGCATCAATAATTCCAATGCCTCTGCCTGTGAATCGACCCTTTATTGCTTGCGCATATAGTAAATTCGGATTCATCATTGTTGCCGTGTCTGCAAACCATGCTTTGCAGTGTAATATTGAGTGATGCACATATTTGCTGTCATTGTTCAGCAGATAGGCGGACCCCAATGATCCAATTATCTCGCTCAATCGAATCATTGCATGACGGTGGGCAACGAAATTATCCGGGTTGGTCATTCCATCTTTTTGAATGTAAGGACTATCGGCAGCTTAACGGGTTAGGCCACCAATAATCTCCTTCGCTAAAAAAGTCATGTTTGCCTCCAGCGCTTCTTGGTGAATAAGCCTGAGTAACAGTAACGGGTTGTTGCTGCAAGGCCCATGCTGCTTTTTCAAGAATATCATTTCGGAGTACTTCCTTTACTTTAGTTTGAAAGGCAGAGGAATTCATGTTGGAAGCTTTTTGTTGCGCCGTACAGGCAACCACGAGAATTGATATCAATACAAAAACGAATCTCATTCTGCCTCTCAATTAATTCTTTTATTTGTTTACCGTCATGAATTTCCATGTCAGTTTGCCAATAGTATTGGGTTTGTTATTTATCGATGCTGATATAGTTCCTTTCCATTGTTGTTTTTTATCTTTTTCGACTTTTATTTCTCTCCAGCTAAACTCTCCTTTTTCATAATTGTAGGTTTCTCCATCATCATCATAGAGCAGATATCTTCCTGGCTTTTCTCCGTAATGTCTTATTTCGATATCAACCTTTTCTCCGAGTTTCGGTGCATGGAGCATTGCCGGCATCATTGGAATTATTCCACCATCCCTCACGTAGACCGGAATCTTATCAAGCCCGGGACTTATAGTGAGCACTTCGCCATCGCCAACATATTCACCCGTATAGAAGTCATACCATTTGCCTTTTGGCAAAACAACTTTCCTTGATTTTTGTCCGGCAAAGATTGGAGCGATCAATAGATATTCACCCGCCATATACTGGTCCTTTATTTCTTTTGAGGTTGCTTCTACATAGGGGTTTTCTTCGAGATTAGAACTTCCCGCTTCTTTTTTAATCTCCTGCCTGAATCCATTTTCCAAATTCATTCCTCTGAAGACGGGGATACCTTCGAAATGATATTTTGCAAATTCAGAATACCAGTAGGGCATCATTTGCATTCGTAGTAGCGCAAGCTGTTTTACCTGTTCAGCAACTTCTGGATATGACCATGGTTTAGTTCCGCTTGACCAGGCGTTGATCATGGCCATAGGAGAAAAGATAACAGTTTGAAAACGTCTCAACCATTCTTCAGCAGATTTTGAAGCTCTTGCTTCCGGAGTCCATAACACTCCGGCATAACCGCTATTGATTAATGCGGTTATAAAGTCTTCATGATTGTAATAATCGTTATAGATCACATATGGAAAAGAAACCGCGCCGGCATTTGATCCCCGAACCAATCCATATGTTCGTTGGTTTTTATTGTGATAGATTTCGGCAGTATATCTCATCGCCAATACTGCATAGGTTTGCCTCATTTGCTCGGCGCTGGTTCCCGAAGGAAATGTTGCAATATCTGGCCATAGATAATGATCATAGCCGTCTACTTCATCAATCTTATAACCACTCACGCCAATATCCACCTGGTTTCTCTCTAGTTGTTCAAAGAATATTTTTCTTGCTTCAGGAATGGTAAAGTCGGGTACTTCACCTACCCAAACGGTATGTGAACCGGTAAAGGGAGCAATTTTGCTATAGAAGCTTGCTTGTTTCGAAACATAGGGATTTATCCAAAGGTTAAGACGAATGTTGTTGTTCAACATTTCTTTTACAAACTTAGCCGGATCAGGGAACCGCGATTTATCCCATTCAAAAGTTCCGGGATAGGCCTTGCTTTGCCAGCCTGGTTCCAAACCAATGAAATCAAGCGGATAACCTTTTTCCCGGAATGCATTCACTTCCTTTCGTACGCTGTCTTCGGTAAATAGAGTTCTTACTCTTTGCGTAAAACCCAGTCCCCAACGCGGAGGTAATACGCCACCTCCATTAAATAAGTTGAATCGTCTCACTGCATCTAACGTAGTTGGACCTCCGAAAATATAAACTTCCACTCCTTCAGCAGGCACCAGGATTTCAACAGCATCCGAATAGGGACGGGAAGTCCATGCCCTATCTGTGTTGCGATCCCTTTCAACTGGTGAATTCCTGCTGTCTTTGCGAACTCCTGTACCTGCATATACATTTAAATATCTGGCAGAATTAATGAATACTCCATATCCTTTCGATGAAACATAAAATGGAACTGGAGCATGTGTTCTTCCATTATCACGACCGCCATAATGATCCATATGTAATTGGAGGATCTTTCCGCGCTGGTATACAGTCTGGAAGTTTAATCCGAACCCAAACAATTGCTCCTCCTTTTCCAATGGAAACCGAAGAAATGTTTTTCCATCAGTCACCTGGCCACTTATATCCTGCTTTGAAAATGGAAATTCAACAGCTCCCATTTTTGATAAAGTTGTCTTATTGGGAACGGCGCCGGAAGCTTTTAACAAGTCGTAGGATTCCGGCTTTCCTGCAACGCCCTTCCAAACACCTGGCAACAATTCTGTCCAACTTAATTCCTGAGCTCGAATTGAAAAATTCATGGCAAGCAGAACGAAGAAGGATAATATGAATTTATTTCTCTTCATTTGTTGATCTCAGTTAATCATAAGGGAAGAATAGTGTAAGTCTTTCCCTTCTCTGTGTTGAATTCGATCGTATATCCTCTGTTTTTCTTTACTTCTGACAATTCCGTGTTTTTATTTTTTTGAAAGGGTGGCAGACCGTATTTAGTATTGAGCGGATTGGAGTTTTCGTCAATGGCGGTTTTTGATTTTACTTCAACAACTTTTACCGGCTGTGAGTGTATGAATCCGGCAATTCCCTCCAGCAACAGAATAAATAGTTGCTTTTGTCAATTTTGCTTCCTTCCAATTAATATCAACTCTAAAATTTCCCCTGGCTTTTATTCCTTTTATTGAACCCGATTTCCATTCAGATGGTAATGCTGGTAATAGTGAAATCTGACCATCATGACTTTGCAACAACATTTCCGTTATTCCTGCAGTTGCGCCAAAATTTCCATCGATCTGGAATGGTGGATGTGCATCAAACAAATTTGGATAAGTACCGCCTCCGCCCATTGTTTCTCTTTTTTCCCGCGGATCAATATAGGTAAATGCATCACTCAAAATCTTATAGGCATGATCTCCATCTTTCAATCTCGCCCACCAGTTTATCTTCCATGCCATGGACCAACCTGTGCTCACATCACCCCGATGGATCAACGATTGTTTTGCTGCTGCAGCCAGTTCGGGTGTGGATTCAACCGTTATTTGACTTCCAGGATATAATCCAAACAAATGCGATAGATGACGATGCTTATCTTTCGGATCATCCCAATCTTCAAACCATTCCTGCAATTGACCGTATTGTCCGATATGATAGGGATATAATTTCTCCTTTGCCTTTTTTAATTCCGCTCTTAGCTCAGGGTCGCAGTTTAAGATTTCCGAGGACTTGATTATTGCCGAAAACAATTCGCGGATGATCGACATATCCATCGTACTCGCCATGCTAAACTGATATTCCTTTCCTTTTATTTTAATTGTATTTTCTGGAGAAGTAGATGGGTTGGTAACTAAATAACCTGATTTAGGATCCTCAATCAACCAGTGCAAAAGGAAAAGAGTTGCCCCTTTCATTAACGGATAGCCTTGATCTCGTAAAAATTTCAAGTCTCCTGTAAAAAGATAATGTTCCCATAAATGAGTACTGAACCATCCGGCTGCCATCGGCCAACAACTCCAACGAGGCATCGCTCGTGGATCATACCAACCCTGACCTCCTGGAGGTGAAGTCTTTGCCCAGAGATCAGAGTTATGATGAGTGACCCATCCTTCGTTAATATTATAATTTGTTTTTGCCGTTATTGCGCCATTTATTGCCAATTCCTTCATGAAGTCAAACAAGGGTTGATGGCATTCAGAGAGATTTGTGTTTTCAGCCAACCAATAATTCATTTCTGTATTGATATTGGTGGTGTAATTACTCCCCCACGGTGGTTGAACATGATCATTCCAGATACCTTGCAAGTTGGTTGGCCTTGAGCCAGGTCTTGAAGATCCAATCATAAGGTAACGGCCGAATTGGTAATAAAGAGTTTGTAATTGATGATCGTTGGGTGAATTGGCGTAGCGCTTTAACCGTTCATCGGTTGGAAGTTTTGTTTTTTCAACTTCCACTCCGAGATCTAATTGAACTCTTTTGAAGAGCGATTGGTAATCTTTAATATGAGCATCTTTTAATTGAGCATAACTTTTCTTTAATGCATTTGTAAGGTTGGATTTTGCTTCAATTGAAGGATCTTTTCCCTCCTTTCCTGGTGATTTATTAAATCCGTTAAAGCTTGTCGCTTCTGAAAGGTAGATCGTCACCGAATTCGCTTTCGTTACAATCAACAAACTGTCTTGTTGCCTGACGTGACCGCCTTCGGTTACGATCTTAAGCTGTATCTCAAAATTCATTCCCTCTCCACTCCAATCGTCATAGATCACTTGTTGTGGTTCACTATCTCTATTTGCAACAAATTTTGGGGCTTTTCCTTTTAATATCAGTTTATCATTACTTATACTCTTTGTTTGGTGTTTTAATTTGCTGGTCAGTGACGCCCTAAAGCTTATTTTATCACGCTTGTTTGCCGTCAGCCGGATCACCATTAGTTTATCCGGATAACTGACAAAGGTTTCCCTTTTATAATTGACTCCCGACAAAGAATAGCTAACAGTAGACAATGCATTGTTCAGGTCAAGCTCTCTGTAATAATTGCTCGTTACTGTGTCTGAAATTGGAAAACTTAGCCATAAATCACCGAGCGGAAGATATCTTGCCGAATAGGGTCCATGCATTTTTCTCCATAATGTTGTTGCACTATCATAATTACCTTCGAATATTTGTTTTCTTATATGAGGAAGTATTGAAGGACCTTCGGGTGTGTTTCCGGGATTTGGAGCGCCCGACCATAATGTATTATCATTTAGTTGGAATCTGTCAGTAAAAACTCCTCCAAAAACCATCGCGCCAGTTTTCGCATTACCAAGAGGTAAAGCTTCCTCCCAGATTGCAGCGGGTTGTTTGTACCACAATTTCAGGTTGCTATCATTGTTATGAGTTTGCCCCCGATTGGTGAAACTGCAAGCAATTAAGACTAATATTATTCCTAATCTCCTTCTCATTTCTACAAATTAAGCACAACAGTTGAAATGCTTTTCGATTGATCTTATCATTCAAAAAAATATCGCAGAAAATTTATCCTGCGATATTTCTCATTTATACACAGCAATCTGTTATTGCCTTTGGTAAAAAAGCACTCTATCGATAACATGAATTGGTCCATTTGTTGAAAGAATGCCAGCAGTTCTTGCTTGAATTCCCGGTGTTGCAAGATTGGGAGTAGGAACTGCGCTTCCCGGAAAATCATTAATTCTGAATCTTGAATCACGGTCATTGAGCACCCTGAATGCAATCTCACTTTCGGGATTTAAAGGATCAGTGTTTGGAGGAAGCAATGTCTTTACGAACTTGGGATCCGGGAACACATTTTCAAAACTATGTTCTCCTTCTACGATAAGTGAAAGAAAATAATTCTTTACCTGCTCCTTTGGATAATCTTCCCATTTTGTTGCAGCGACACCCGGAGGAGGACCGACTTTGTACTTTCCGAAATAACTGTCGGTAGTTACAGTGGAGCCTGATAGCCTTCTAATGGCATCATTATGAAGAAATATAAAAGTTCTTCCGGGTTTAGTGTATTCATTAGTGTCAATCCCGGAATAAATAATGCCCTGGTACATTCTCTTGAAGATGGTGTCATTTGGCGCAGTGGCCGGTCCAAGACCACGATCTTTCAGGAATTGCCATGCAGATTTTTTAATATGCGGATCAATGGTGGATACTATATGATCCTCATTTTGCTGGCGTTCCAATCCAAAAAGTTTTTTGCAGCCGCTAAATAGCATGGACGATACGACAAGGCAAGCGATGCAGCAAATCATTTGAACATTTATCTTGATCGGTTTCATGATTACTTTTTTTGCTTAATAATTTACTCTGAATAAGGAGGGTTTTGAATCAGTAAAGGATCTCTTGTCAATGCGCTTCTGGAGATTGGCCAAAGAATTGTTCTGATATCAGTAAATCCAGTTTGGCCGATTCCCAAATTGCTCTGCCTTCTGCGTACCAGCGAATCCATGGTAGATATGACCCTACCTGTTCTAACCAGGTCAAACCAGCGTTTGCCTTCTGCGAATAATTCCAATTGTCTTTCATCGAGAATGGCTTTTTCCATATCCAGTTGAGTAGCCAGATTATTGTATTTCGTCGAATCCAGATTCCCTGCTTTTGCCCTTGCGCGAATTTGATTTACAATTGCCCTTGCGCCGGCCTTATCATTATTGGCCCAATTCAACGCCTCGGCTCGCATCAGCAGAATATCTGCCCATCGATAGAGTGGCAGTTTTGCCTGATTCTGCGCCCTGCTTGGCACAGCAGGTCTGCCTGTAGCAGGGTCGATCGGATAATATTTCCACACTTGAATGATTCTTTGAAGAGCATTGGCAACTGTGGTGTCATACGTAATTGCTCTTCTGATATCAGCCTTGTTCGTTTCCCATTTCATAAGAGGAACACTGTCGACATAATAATTCGAAGTTTGATCAGAAGATCCTATTCTACCACCAATGCCATTCCCTCCATCAACAAGGTAATCCCAGTTAAGGGTCCAAACACTTTCCTTGGTATTCCCCAAAATAAATATGTCTTTGTAAGTAAGAAATACGGGTGTTGATGGTGTCAACGCATACCTGTTTAGCGCGATTAGCTGATCAATGGTGGATAAAACATTCGCATAATCTTTTTTCCATAAATAAACCTCTGCAAGGATTGCGAGAATACCTCCTTTTGTCAATTCAAACGTGTTGGTGGCATTTTTATCAACTAGGGTGTTTGCAGTGATCAGATCTGGAATGATAACGCTATTTAAAACAGAATCTGCAGGTGTTTGTTTCAGGTTTGGCGATTCATTGATATTCTCGTAGGGGATTAATCTAACGGGAACTGCGCCCCATAAGCGAACTGCCCAGAAATACATATATGCCCTTACGCCATGAGCCTGCGCGAGGTAATTATTCCTTTGTAATTCTGATAGTTCAGATATGCCCGGCAAATATTTTATTGCCGCATTTGCTCTTGCAATTGTTAAGTACAAATTGTCCCAGCTTGCTGCACCGGTTGTCGCATTTAATCCGTTTAGTACGACGTTGATTTGATTTTCACCTGTTCCACCAAATGTGAAATTATCAGAGCGAGCATCGCCCCATTCCGTAAAACTTCCGTTGCCGCTGAATGTTTTTTGAATACCGTCATAGATGGCAGCATTGCCCAAAAGTGCATGTTCTGCAGTTTTCCAGAATAAAGAGCTTGAAAGGTCGGAGATGGGCTGCTGATCAAGTTTCTTCTTGCATTGAGTCAACAGCATGCAAAGGAATAAGAAAGGGATGTATATTGATAATCTTTTCATTTTTTTCATTTTAAAAAGTTACATTGATACCACCGCCATACTCTCTTTTTCTTGGAAACCGGCCATTGTCATTTCCAGGTGTAAGCGCACTTCCAAGAGATGCTTCCGGATCATACCAGGTATAGTTTGTCCAGGTGAGCAAATTGTTTCCAAATGCAAAAACCTGTAGTCCCTGCATCTTTAACCTCGTCAATAATTTCCTGGGAAAATCGTAGGTGAGCTTCACATTCCGCAACCGTATAAAGGACGCGTCCTCCAAATAAAGACTGCTGGCGTCTCTTGCATTACCTAAAGAGTTATTCCGTGCAATCGGCCAGATTGTTACATCACCAGGTTTCCACCATGCTCCATGTATATATTGCGGTTCCGGGGTAACGTTAGTAGTTACATTTCTGTTTAGGTTTGCCCTGGCATTGTTATAGATACTCCCTCCCCAGCTTACATAAAATATAAATGATAGCTGAAGTTGCTTATAGCTAATTAGGTTTGTAAATCCTGCTATCCATTTTGGTTGAGCATTCCCTAAAATTACCCGGTCATTATCATCGATAACGCTATCGAGGTAAGTATTTTGCCAAATCATGTCTCCGCCTTTCGCAACCAGGCCATTGGTTGTTAATTGTCTTATTTCGCCGGTATAAGGCTTTCCTCCAAGCGTGTACCCGGTAAATACCCCACTGTTATCAAAAACAGGGGTGAGTTGTTGTTTATAATCCGGCGTCCAGGCATTCGATTGGTCATACGCGTATACTCCCAATGCTACATAACCGAAAAAGTTACCCAACTTGCCACCTTCTGTTACTTTCCAAAGATTAGGGTTGCCGGGCAGCAAATCCGTACCCTGATACAGTTCTTTTACAGTATTGTTGTTGATAGACATGTTGAAGGAGGCATTCCACATCCAATTTTTGTTTCGTATCGGATAACCGCCCAGGACAAATTCAAATCCTTTGTTTTGAATTGAACCGACATTTACCTTCACCGTACTGAATCCTGTATTGGATGGCAGAGGAGCACTGTATAAAATATTTTCAGTTGTCTTATTGTATAGATCTGCGGAAAAACTCAACCTTCCGTTCAGGAATGTCAGATCTGCGCCCACATTAAATTGGTTAACCGATTCCCAGGTAAGCTTATTATTTCCAAAAGTGCTGTTTGGTCCTACGCCAGAAACACCGTTATAATAGTTGTTTCCAAAAGTGTATCGTTGTATCGCGTCATAGGGACCAATCCTGTCATTTCCAATTGCGCCATAACTGATCCGGAACTTTCCATCATCAAGGACGTCACTCGCCCAGTCCATAAACCCTTCATCAGAGAAGCGCCATCCGATCGACGCAGAAGGAAAATATCCCCATTTATTCTCTTGTCCAAAACGCGAAGACCCATCCGCACGAAAATTACTGTTGAACAAATATTTGCCTTTATAAGAATAACCTAATCTTCCAAAGAACGAGGACTTATAATATCTTTCTTCAAATGTTGTGGCGGGATTCTTTACTTGTGCTGAATTCATTGTGAGTACTGTTTCCGTAACCAGGTTGGAGCCAGATTGATTGGATTCCCGGAAGAAACCCTGCTCCGCTCCGCCACCCAAAACCCCTGTAATTGTATGATCCTGTCCGAGTGTTTTATTGTAATTAAAATATCCCTGCACCTGCCAATAAGTTTCCATTTGTGTGTTATCCTCCAGGCTATTGTTAAGCGGGTTTGCGCTGCTCACCAGCTTTGGAAAGAAAACGAGATTATGCGTTTGCGTTAGTCGAACGTTTGCATCCACAGTAAGCTTCAATTCTGGGAGGAAGTTATAACTGATGTAGTTATACATGCTCGCATCATAAATATCAAAATTGTTTTTATTCAATAAAGCCTCTGCGACAGGGTTTCGTCTTCCTCCGATCAATCCCGACAAACTTCCATCCTGGAAATACATCCTGAAGTTCGGAGGTCGCTGTATGGCTTGTTGCAGAGTATTTCCTTCATTGATCCTGTTTTCCTTTTGATATAAGCCCTGGATCCGCGTGCCGAAGCCAAATTTTTCATTTGGTTTGAAATCCACGTTTACGCGTCCTCTTAAGATATCTGCCCAGCTGTTAATAATTAATCCTTTATCTTTTATCAACCCAATGCTGGCGTAGACATTTAAGGTCTTACTGCCACCGCTTATCCCCAGGTCCATCTGATTACGTATTGCAGTTTGCGTGAGCATTTCCTGGTAGTCGTTGTCTGCATTGTAACCAGGATTTAAGGAATCCGTGGGTATGCTTATCGTGCCTGAAGTACTTCTTTTCAAATCCAACAATCTTCTGTCAGCAGCATTAGCCTGAGGAACTTTACGTGACAGGTGGCCAAAGCTTGTGAAATAACGGAGGTCTATTTTTGGTTTTCCATCTTTTCCTTTTTTGGTCGTGATGATGATAACTCCATTTCCTCCAGAGGAACCATAAATGGCAGCGGATGCAGCATCTCTTAATATCTCGATCGATTCGATGTCTGCAGGATTGATCCCATCAACATTTACTCCTTGGGCTCCGTCGACCACGTATAATGGTTCAGCGCCTGCTTCAATAGTGCCGATACCTCGTATCCTGATAGAACTTGATGCACCGGGTCGACCTGATTCCTGGCCAATGACTACGCCAGGCACAGAGCCCTGGATGGCTTCGAAGATATTTTGTGGAACCCGTTCGGTGATCTGCTTACTATTTATAGAAGATATTGCGCCAGTTACGTCTCGCTTTCTTTGGGACCCGTAACCAACTACGATTACTTCATCGAGGTTGTTCGCATTTTGACTTAGCGTGATAGGGATAGAATTCCGGCTTCCGACAACTTCTTCTTTTTCGATATGACCGATCAGGCTAAAAACGAGTGTGGAATTCTTGTCCGGCACTTCAATAAAAAATCTACCATCTGTGTCCGTTGTAGTTCCAGTGGTTGTTCCCTTGACCACTACGCTAACACCAGGCAAACCTTTACCTTTTGCATCCTTTACCGTGCCGGATATTCTGGACGATTGCGCCAAAGCCGGTAACGGTAGCAAGTGAATTAGAAATGCAAAAAGGAGCAAGGTAATACTGCTGCTTAATTTTCTGCTGCAGATATTAGAAGAAAGGATTCTCTTTCCCATATGGCAGTTAATTTTTAAATCCTGCAAAAAATTCAGGTACAGGTGAATTGATTTCGATTTGGGTTGGATGATATTTTTTTACTTATCAGGTTAAAAACCCTGAAGGAAATCCACACTATACCAAAATATTAATATGCAATTAAGGCTCATTTATTCTCATTACTACTCAGGCAATTATCAATATAATAAGCTATTTTAACATGAGAATATGCGGGCTTCAAAATAGGGTTGAATTGGACTGAAGTGAGGTTGGTAAAATATTCTCCTGGTACCAGTTCTGTAGATCGATTTACGATGAGATCACAGATCATAAATTTTACGGCTGCCCAGTAGAGTTATATTTTGAAAAACAAGTAATTAAGTAATTTGAAACCGATTCTTTCTTTTCCAACGCTGATTTAATCTGATAGAATCTCGTAGATATTGCCTTCTTCTAAAGAATCCTAAGAACAATAATTCGCTGCATCAGGAGATTATTTTTTTAGGTTTAATGAAACTTAAATGAGCATTTATGAAAAACAAAAAGACTCACAAATTGTGAATCTTTTGTGGAGGATATCGGTCACGAAGGTTCGGTCCCGATTTTTATCGGGAGAACCGACGAGCTCTAGCGCTACGCCAACTGAGCCATTATATTCAAAACAAAAAAGACTCACTACTAGTGAATCTTTGTGGATTGTATCCACCGAAGCCCGCAAAAAAATACCCGCCGTCGCAAATGCTTTGGCGGGCGAAGGTGGAGGATATCGGGGTCGAACCGACGACCTCTAGCGTGCCACCCCGCTTGCAGCGGGGCTACGCCAACTGAGCTATTATATTTAAAACAAAAAAGACTCACTTCACATGAATCTTTTGTGGATTGTATCCACCGAAGCCCGCAAAAAAATACCCGCCGTCGCAAATGCTTTGGCGGGCGAAGGTGGAGGATATCGGGGTCGAACCGACGACCTCTAGCGTGCCACCCCGCTTGCAGCGGGGCTACGCCAACTGAGCTATTATATTCAAAACAAAAAAGACTCACTTCACATGAATCTTTTGTGGATTGTATCCACCGAAGCCCGCAAAAAAATACCCGCCGTCGCAAATGCTTTGGCGGGCGAAGGTGGAGGATATCGGGGTCGAACCGACGACCTCTAGCGTGCCACGCTAGCGCTCTAGCCAACTGAGCTAATCCCCCTTTAAACGGACGGCAAATATAACTGAATTTCTCTCATCATTTAATCCTTGAGTCGCGGGTCAAACGTAAATGGCTCACTACCGAGGTATTTTATTTTTTTGAAATCCTCATGTGCTG
The DNA here is from genome assembly GCA_963728145.1 of uncultured Chitinophagaceae bacterium. Lineage (GTDB taxonomy): Bacteria > Bacteroidota > Bacteroidia > Chitinophagales > Chitinophagaceae > CAVSJA01. Next base: position 912,788 of record CAVSJA010000006.1, read on the forward strand.
GGTTCAATATATAATTGAACTCTTCAGGTATGATTACAGAGGGGACTTTGAGAATTGCAGAGGATTTGTTTTTGACCCACTGGTCGCCGATTTTTTGAGTATGCGGCATGTTCTCATATTTATGCCAACCGGAGATCAGTTTTGTTTTGTCAATTACAACAATCTTAAGACTGTCTGGAATTTCAATTTCAATTATCCGGAAATTTTTTTGCAGACCACGGGAGTTTCGGTGTACAACATTCTCCAGGCAGGCGAGTGCACGTGAAGCCGCCGTATAGATAACTTCAACATGCCTGGAATTCCATCTTCCCGGAATTCCGGATGCCGACAATTGATCAGCATATTTCACGACTGTGATCCTGAAAACTTTCATACTAGGCGAGAACTCCGTGCTCAATTCTTAATAATTCCTCACCGATCAAATCAATTCCTGTAATTGTGTCCAATAGATCAGCCGGAACTTTTTTGCCAAGGCCAAATGCAGGTTCATTCATCCATTTGTTGAATTCTTCGATAGAACCAAATAAGGACAGGCCTTTATCATAAAGAGAGAACAGTTTGAGCAATTTCTCGCTGATTCCTGCATCCAGCAATGTATTTTGTTCTTTGTAATTGAGAAAGGTTTTCATGGACCTGTTCAAGATCTGTTCTATGAACTGATTTGTAAAAGACGATATCGCCATGAAATCAAACACGGCTTGTGCCTTCAAACCTTTCTTCGAACTGACCAAAACTGCAACGGGACTGCCAAAGGACTTCCCGTATTTCCCAATTAAACGTTCCATATTCTTATTTCTCATCGATCTGTGTATTTAACAAATATAGGAAAATTTTCCCAAAATTTTGGAATTTTTTCCAGGTGTTTTTTCTGAAATATTTTAGAACGGGAACCTTGACAGTCAGGGGAAAAAATCCGAATGCGAACGGCAGATGTAACTAAATTTCTCCCAGGAATTCCTAGAAAACGGGACTCGTAATTGAAAGTGCCTTGGCATATATTTTTATCTGAAATGATTAAAAAATTGTATGGCACATTCAAGAAATTCCAAAGGCGGTGCGGATCATTCAGCGAATCCCACAAAAAATAAAATCACTCCTTCAAAGAAAGCAAAACGACCCGGTGCACCGGAAGGAGATACAGGCCGTAGTTCAAGCCAGGGTAGAAAGTTATCGTCTGGAGGAAATAAGAACACCAATAATAGAGGACATGTAAAAGGCAGATAGATTCATCTTCATTCCATCTATCTTGGATTTAGCGTTGCCGTATGTATGATGAATTGAATATTTGATTGATAATATCTCGTGAAATACCAGTCGCGGTATGGCGCAGGAATTTGTTGCATCAATGAAGCAGTGCGCGTGCTATCGCCATTGGATTCAATAGCTAGCTTGTGAACATTTCCAAGGTAATCAGCAAGCTCTTTTACAGTTTTTTTGTCACCCACCTGCCCATGTCCAGGGACAAATGTATCAATAGACAGATCTGCATACACTTTATTTAATTGTTCCTGCCAGTTTATTGGGTCACCATCGGGCAACCAGGGATGACGATGTACAAAAAGGAGATCACCCATAAATGCGATTTTCAACGAAGGAATGTACATGACTACATCGCTGCCGGTATGACAATTCTTGAATTCAACCAGTTTTACATCCAATTTTGTCCCTATGATCCACAAGGAATCATTGAAAACCATATCGGGTAAGGTTAATTCTATATCATCAATTGTTTCCAATAGACCCTCATAATATCCGATCCATAATGGAAGTTCAGCACGATCGATCCCGTAAGAAGAGTTGTAGATTTTTTTATTTGCTTTGAGAAAAACGGATGCGTTTTGTTTGTCCCATTCTTTTTGCAAGGGCTCCATCTTCGCGATCATATCTCTTGTAATAGAAGTACTGATGATGTTGGCCATTGGTTTGAAAACCTGGTTGCCCCTGATATGATCACTATGAAAATGGCTGTTGATTACAAAACTAACCGGACGCTTTGTTAGTCGCTCCGCAACGTCCATTAGTTCTGCTGCCGCGCGAGGATTGATGAAGGCATCAAAGACGAGAGTTTTATCGCCAAGATCAACAATGCCGGCGTTGCAGAATGCCTTTCCATACTGATCATTTTGAATTGCCGCCCATACTCCTGGAGCAAGTTCTTCCAATTTAAAATTCTGGGATTCTTTGTTTTTTTTCCTTTGAGCAAAACATAACGTTGAACCAAGCAGAAAAATCAATACGAGTAAAGTTCGGATCATGTTAAATTGTTTTATTAATCCTTTCTTTAAAGAATGCCGATCAAGAGAGGGGGTCTATTGTTTCTGGAACTTACTTATGCAATTGCAGTGCGAAGAGAATACCACAAAAATACAACCAAATTCACCTGGGTTAGTAGTATCAAATGTATACTTTATTCCCCAATAAGCAATAGGCAAGAGGCAATGGGCAATGGGCAATAGGCAAGAGGCAATAGGCAATGGGCAATAGGCAAGAGGTAAGAGGCAAAAGGCAATGAGCAAGAGACAAAAGGCAATATGCAGGAGCAATTACTGTTACACATTAATTCAATGAGGCGAAATCACATTATCCAAATACTGTGTACTGCAGGAAAAACTCATTTTCCTTGAAATTCTTCTTGAAATGCGTTTCTTCCGCATCGCTCATTTTGTTCCGGGCTTCCCTGATTTTATCTGTTAATGGAACTGCTTCGCTGAAGTCAAAGAAAAGATCTTTTTCCTGCATGATCATGAGCCGTCCCTTGGTGCGGTTCAGCAGTTCCTTAATGATTGCCCGATTGGGCATGGTAGTTTTCCATCCGGTGCTGATGATATTGAAGTCCAGGGTCGCCATTGCAGCCAGGTCCTTATGCTTCATCATTTCCAAACCCTGTTTCTGAGCGGTGCCATTGTGTGAAAGATGATGCGCTACCTTATAAAATACTGTACGATTCAGAATATCCTCCGTTAAATGTTTATTTGGATCTGTTGATGGAACTGACCAATTGATATTATGCCAACTTGCCCAGCTTCCGTACTCTGCATCACCAGGAAAGAGCATGATTTTTTTACTGTCTTCAAATTCTATAGCAAGGGCAAGACTTAAATTGTTTGTAAGACTATTCATTCTTAAAGCGAGTTGACCTCCTCCAAACAGCCAGTCGTGATCTACTTTTCTCCATTGCTCTTCTTCATAGTGTTCTTTTGATTTATTTGGTTGGTCGTCGGATTCAATGAAGGTTCTGTCAAAAGGAATCAATGATTCAGGAGGCGTATCTCCGAATTTGGATATAGCGGCCGAAAAAGCACCGCTTTCTTCAAGCACCTTATTGTGCGCGTAGCTTTCTCCTTCTTCTCCAGCTTCAGTTTTTACATCCTTAACAAGTCGAGGTGGACCGAGCACATAGAATTTTATCCCCGGCAATCCATCTATATCTTCGATAATATCTCCGGGCCCAAAGTATTTAATATTATCATTGGCTATTTCTTTCTTCACTACCTCCATTCCCTTCAATCCTCCTTTGTACACTCCATGATCTATGGAAAGATGAAGATCAGCAAAATCAGTAAGCGTATTGGCAAATGAGCGTCTGGCTCCGAGCATACTGAATCCATTTCTTTCCTCAGCGAATTGCTTTTCAAAATCAGGACTTGAAACGATCTCTTTCAATCGCTCTGCGACCATTGCCAATGCCATTTTTTGTTCACCAAAGTTCTTTTTCCAGTTCTTTACTTTCGTACTCTTGTCGTCTTCAGTCCAACCCATCCAGATCTGGTCAACAGTAAACTCCGGATTGCTACCAACGAAAAGATCCTTACAAACATCAAAAGCGTGTACATGATCCTTATGTTCATGGGTAATCACCAAAAGATTTACATGATTGTCAAAATATTCTTTCAAATTTTCTATAAAAGGCGTGAGGTCATCTTTACTTCCACTCCATGTGCCGGCATCGATCATCAACTTAAACTTCAATTGATTTCCTGCGAAGAATTTGATGGCGAAGCAATCTCCTGTACCCAGGCGGTACATGCGAATCTCTGCTTTGGTAATATTTCCTGCCATAAGAATTGGTTTAATGGGTATGTAATATTGCAAATGGCTCGTTCCAGATATTGTTCAGGTCAGGACTGAAGTACTTACTGTATTCAGACATGCTCAACAATCCTTCGTCGTATTGATAACGATATTGTTTCTCAATTCTCTTTATATCTATTTTGCGGGATTCCGGATCATCTCCGTCCAAAACTATTAATGGCTTTGAAATCGCGTATCGGAGCTTCATTGAATCGAGATCGAATATCAGGGTGCATCCGCCCCGGAATTCAAATCCATCCTTTGGAAATTCCTTTCCATCTTCAGGTACAAAACTGCCTGTGAACTCACCATTCTTTACCTTAACCCCAGCCCGTTGTACCATTGAAAAGACAATCTGGTTTATACTTTTTCCGGTTGGCCCCGCACGTGAGACTGCACGAAGATTCAGGATTTGGATAGAAGGCCCCTTTGCATTGTCCATATATGCAGTAGAGGTCCTGACTCCATAATCTTTCCAATTTGAATTGAATACAATTCCCGTGAGTTTTTCAAACTCCGCACAATCGTCAAAATCATACGATATTCGTTTATGTAGTCCCTTGAGATCTTTTTTCCCTGTATTAGTTTGTAACTCTTCTAATCCTTTGCCGCCAGTAATAAAGAGCTGCGAGATTTTGAAAATTTCTTCCCGTTTCGTTTTGTATGCGATCACATCCCGGTAATCCCTCAGGAATTCACTCATCACCCCGACAATTTTCTGTGAACTATCCTGTAAAAATGGTTCACAGTTGAATTGCAAACTTTCTTCGCTAAGCGCTTTAATTCCTTCAGGATAAATACCTCTCCTTCTAAAGGCTTCAATGAAGGCGAGACGATAATCGCGGCTGTCGTCAGCAACAAGATCTATATCTGCAGTGATGATCGCTCTCAGGTAATCTCCGAATGTTATATCAACAGGTGGCACATAATCTAATGCACGTATGCACATGCTTAAAACATGGCTCGCTGCCTTTGCTGCTTCATTTGCAAGCCGGTTAACCAGATCTGGATGCAATTCTCCCTGCGGCAATATTCCTGTTCCATTAGTAGCAATGCGCAAAAGATCGGCGACTCTTCTTTTATAAATATTAAGAAAGGCTTCAAAAACAGCGGCAACCAGGATGCTACCCCTGTCATGAGGTTCCATAATATTGCGATAGTCATCAGGATTTGGGACTATCGGTTTCCATTTTTTGGTTGCCGGGTCAATCTCACCAATGGCATCTCTTAAGCTTCCATAGTTTCCAATTGCTGATCCAAATTCTTGTGCAAGCTGTCCAAGGAGATTCTGACTTGAAAGATCTCCTTTGGTTTGAGCGATCTGATGCTTCAATACATCCGGGAAGGTGAAGTGTTGAAACAATGCAACGATATCTGCAAATGCTTCATGAAACGCAAGTACATCCGGATTTGTAGGTTCATTATAATAATAGTGCATCCCATCAAGAATGGCATGGGTGACTTCGTGAGCAATTATATCATGACTGAGGCATGTGAACACCAACGAATCCGGCATCTGAATCACCACGTCGGCGGGAGTGGAAGAGAAATATCCGAATAAAAGCGATTTTTTTTGAGGACTATAGTATGCATTTGCTTCTCTCAGTGCATGAGGATAAATACGAAGCCTTTTAACGTACTCATCGGATTTCGAATCATCGACCAGGCGTCTCTTTGCCCATAGTACTTTTCTACCTAAAGCTTTTTCAAAATTCTTTATGGTTGTCATTGCGACCGCATAAACCATTTGCTGGTGAAATTGCGGATCGCTTTCGCTTGGACTTAATCCATCCTGCGCAAGAATATAGATATCGTTTAGATCAACGGCCTTGTAGTATTTTTTTATCGTTGGATCGAAATCAATCACTTCAATGTACTCACCGATCGGCCCGGGTTCAAGCTTTTCCCAACCCACCTTATAAGTGAGTGTGTTTATTCCAACGGTATCTATTTGCAAGGATACCGATGGGTCAAAGGCATAACCTCTCAATTTGCGATAAGGTGGTTCTTTCTTGTTTACCGGCGGTTTTAATCGCGCAGAAGGATTTGTTGGCATTGGAGACAAGTATTTAATCAGGACTTAAGGGGGTGGGGATTGTCGCCCTAATTTAAGCCCAATTTTCTTTTGCCCAATACCACAAATAGGGAAATCAGAAATGTTTGTCAAACCTTTCAGGATAGGTTAACATAAGGTTTCATCAGGAGGCAAGAAAAAATTACTCTTCAGAACGTAGCGTAGAAGAAAGAATTTCAAAGAAGATATGATTGTGGGGAATCAAAAGAGTTTAGATTAGGTTGGTGACTCAGGGTCTACCGCTCAGAATTTAATGATTGAAGCTTATTCATCAAACTGCTTTTATCGATCATTCCGGCATGACGCCAGTGGATATTGCCATCTTTGAATATCATAAATGTCGGTACTGCCTGTACAGAGAATTCCTGAGCCGCCTGAACGTTCTTATCTATATTAATTTTTACAACTTTTACTTTTCCTTCTAAATTTTTCGCAACCTCCCTGATCACCGGGTCCATTGCCTTGCATGGACCACACCAATCTGCATAAAAATCCACGAGAATGGCTTTTTCTTTTTTCAGTAACTCGTTAAAACTTCCCATTGCTATTGCATATTTGTTATTTTAAATTGCATATTTCTCGTTGCCTTGCCAATTGCCTATTGCCAATTGACCATTCACCATTCACCATGGATCAAACCAAATGATTCGCCAGGACTTCAACTTGCAATTTAGCTACAACAGGATTGGACACATCTGCATTGAATATGATTAAGCGATAGCCGAGATCAGACACCATCCAATCTCTTTTGATCATTCCTTCTTCCGAGACATAGACTTCCCTGAAATGCCTTACCACGGGTAAACTTGCCCTGGTAAGTGCATTCATGGCTTTATGCAAAGCCGTATCCAATTCTACATCATTGTGAAGTCCCTTCCTCAATAATTCACTGGCGTAATGTGTAAGGTTCTTTACAATAAAGCCATCTTCCAGGTGTTCGAAAAACCCCGTATCGGTATCGCCATAAACTATTACACTGTTATGCATGTTGTTGCCTTTTATCAAATGATGATTGGAGTTTTTTGAATAATTCTTTCTGTTCTTCGCTTAGGTTTTCCGGAACATTGATCTGGGTCGTCACCAACAAATCGCCGTGTTGCCCCGGATGATCATATACCGGCATTCCCTTTCCTTTTAATCTTAAAACCTTGCCAGGCTGTGTACCAGGAGGAATTTTGATCTTTATTTTTCCGCTAAGCGTATTTGTTTCTGCTTCACCGCCTAAAACTGCTTTGAACAGATCAATGTTGATTGTTTGTTTGATATTATTTCCATCTAATTCAAATCGGGGATCTGGCAAAACGTGGAGAGTAATATACAGGTCGCCCGCTTTATTGCCCTTTGCACCGGGATTTCCTTTGGCGGGTAATCGAATCATTAATCCATTATAAACACCGGGCTTTAGTTTGATCCTTATATTGTTTTGGTTAAGCTCGAAGACTTTGGACGCACCTTGATATGCCTCTTCAAGTGTGATAGATAGTTCGGCGTGCAGGTCTGAACCAGCTTTGCTACGAGCTCCACCGGATGATCGGGAACCTCTTCCGCCTCTTCCAAAGAATGAATCAAACAGATCGGAGAAATCCCCTTCCTGTCCAAAGAATTCTGATCCATTTCCTTCATAAGTATTGCCACGACCACCTTGTTGCTGGTATTGTTGGTAACGTCTTGCCTGTTCTTCGTCAATCTTATTCCAATTTTCGCCGAACCGGTCATATTTCTTTCTCTTTTCAGGATCGCTCAATACTTCGTAGGCTTCATTGATTTCTTTGAATTTTTCTTCAGCTTCTTTGCCGGGATTTTTGTCAGGATGATATTTAACAGCGAGTTTTCGAAAAGACTTCTTGATCTCCTCGTCTTTTGCGTTCTTACTAACACCAAGTATGGAATAATAATCTTTCGCCACAGTATAAAAGAAATAACAAAGGTAAGTTTATACAGGTTTTGAGAATACCCGGGAGATTAAGTGAAAACAGAGCCTAAACCAAAAAGTACCGCTGAACCGCCACAAAATTTATGCCTTTATTGAATAAAGTGCAATCGATGATTTTTTTCCATCCCGCGTCCTTTCGGAAATCAGATGGATTCATTAAGAGCAAATGTATCGATACAAGGTGAGGCAGCTAATCCACATCAGGCCTTCGATCGGTTTGTATTGCCGCTTCATTTAACATGGCATCACAATTGTGTTATTTTAAGTGTTAAACACTCACAATTTGTTTGACAAAAAACAGCTACAGGTACTACCGTGCTTGTAACTGTCAGGCAGAAGCAATCTTAACCGATTGCTTTTGCCTTTTTATTTCCTGATACCCGATTTTGCCTGGTCTGAATAGACGATCGCTTCGTAAGATCTGAAGTTTAGTTCCTTCGAGGGATTAAGGATTTTCAGTTTTACCTCGTGTTTGCCTTGAGGCAATTCATATTTCCAGCACAATTCATATCTACGGGTTGTATAGCTCGCTGGCAATGCAGGCTTTTCAACCAGTTTCCCATCGATATATAATTCAGTTTCGAAAACATAATTCGATGAACTTCCCCAATTGGCTGTTTCTCCTCTTAAAACAAAGCCGGTTCCTTCATAATTAAAGCTGATCTCATCTTTATTATCAGACCATTTAACAGGAATCTTGTTTGAAGGAAATAAGCCTGGAAAACTTCTTTCGAATCGAACAGGAAGGGGAGATTGAACATTGATCGTAATCTGATCTCCATTTATTTTACCTGAGTTACGCGTGATGTTATCCAGTGCATGTTTAAGGCCGATGCCATACACCTCGTCGAGGCTCATAGTGGTGTATTTGAAATCAATTCCCTCAGCCTCTTTCAATCCCATTTTCCAGTACGCGGGTATTTTTTCATATCCCATCATGGTTCCCAATATCCCCGCGGCAGTAGATGGATTGCAGTCTGCATCCTGCCCGCAACGCGTGGTTATTTCAAGCGTTTGGGTAAAATCTTCGTTCCCATACAATAGACCGATCAATACGTATGCAGCATTTACTTTCGCATCAATATTGAATGGTGCGAATACACCTTCCGGGCAACCGATATCATCGGCCCATTTCTTCTGCACTTCTAACCAGGTTTGTTTCCAATCCTTAGGATATTTCTTATGCCAGTTGATCACATCATTCATGCACTGATAAAATTCGCTTTGAGAAGGAACAGTTTTCAATGCTTCTGTTGCTATGAATTGAATATCATTTGTAACAAAGGCAAGCGAATACATTGCGCCAACATAGATTCCACCGTACCATCCATCGCCATAGTTCATAATATGCCCGATCTTATCACTGATCGCAGATGCGGTATTGGGCATGCCGGGCGACATTAGTCCCGCAAAATCACTCTCAATCTGGTAATCGATACAATCTGCATGCGGGTTATTTTTCCAATGCCCGCTTTCAGGTGCACCAATTCCATGAAGAATATTATACCTGCCGGCCTGGTTCGCATGCCATAACATATAGCCGGCTCTTGCAAACGCACTAGCAAATGAATCTACCGGTGCATTGAATCCGTATTTTTCAAATGTCTCGACGAAGGTGAGGTCCATATAAAGATCATCGTAGAGGCCGGGATTGTTAAGCATGGTATGCTTCAGGTAACCATCATACCATAAAAGCGGTTGGTAGTCGCCGATAAATGTTCCCTGAAAACGAAATTCATATGGGCCGCCAAAAGTTACACCAATAGTTTGCCCTGCCCATCCTCCTTTGATCTTATCACTCAATTCAGCTTTGGTCAATTGTACTGTTTTTGGAAGAGTAGGATTTGTTTTTGAACTATTTGTTTGCGACTGCCCATTAATCGAAAAACAAATTGCCAAAAGTATAACAACGCATTTTTTCATTGTATTAAGGTATGATTAATATTTGTTTGGACGCCAAACGCCAAACGCCAAACGCCAAACTCCAAACTCAATCCCTAAATTGCAGCCCAATCAATACAAGTAACCAATGATATCAATGGAGCAAACCATGCGCTGGTTCGGACCAAAGGATCCTGTCAGTCTTTGGGATATCCGACAATCCGGTGCAACGGGAATCGTAACGGCCTTACACCATGTGCCGGTAGGTGATGTATGGACTATCGAAGAGATCAACAAAAGAAAGGCTGAAGTTGAATCAGCCGGTTTAACATGGACCGTTATTGAAAGTTTGCCCGTTCATGAGGATATCAAAAAGCATAATGGAAATTATAAACAGTATATCGAAAACTATAAGGAGAGCCTGCGCAATGTTGCAAACTGCGGATTGAAAGTCGTTACTTATAACTTCATGCCAATCCTCGATTGGATGCGAACTGATATTTCTTATGAATTGCCCGACAAAAGCAAGGCATTGCGTTTTGAACGTTTTGCATTTATCGCATTTGATCTTTACCTGCTGCAAAGACCCGGTTCTGAAAATGATTATAGTGAGAAAGAGAAATTAAAAGCGAAGAAAAGATTGGAAGGAATGAGTGATAAGGAAAAAGAAGTTCTCTATAGGAATGCATTATTAGGATTACCGGGAAGTGAAGAAAGATTCACCAGGGAAGGTATTCTTGCTTCTTTGCAAACCTATAGTCATATTGATTCAAACAAATTGAAAGAAAACCTGTTTTATTTTCTTCAGCAGATGGTGCCCATTGCAGCGGAACTTGGATTAAAAATGGCGATTCATCCCGATGATCCACCATTTCCATTGCTTGGCTTGCCAAGGGTAGTAAGCACTGAACAGGATGCAAAGGAATTGATGGCGGCTGCTCCTTCACCGGCAAATGGTTTGTGTTTTTGTACAGGTTCATACGGAGTGAGAAAAGACAATGATCTTGCCGGAATGGTTCGAAGGATGGGCGATCAGATCCATTTTCTTCACCTGAGGAATACCCGAAGAGATAAGGATGGAAATTTCTTTGAAGCCGATCATCTCGATGGTGATACTGATATGTATGCAGTGTTGAAGGAAGTTGTATTGTTAATGCAAAGAACTCGAAATTCTATTCCCATGCGTCCGGATCATGGACATCAAATGCTGGATGATCTTCGAAAAGAAACCTATCCTGGATATAGTGCGATTGGGAGACTTCGAGGTTTGGCTGAACTACGAGGATTGGAGATGGGGATACAGCGGGGGATTTGAACAGAAGGAACAGAAGAACAGAAGAACAGAAGAACAGTAGAACAGAAGAACAGCAGAACACGAATGTCGAATACATATTGATTTTTACGCTGAAGCATCCTAATCAACCAATCAACTAATTAACTAGTCAACCTTTCAGCCGGAATGGAGAATCTTGGAATAATCATACTGCTATTATTTTTAATTGCGTTCCTTGCATTACTCAGCAAGCGATATAATTTTCCATTTCCCGTTGTGTTGTTGATAGTAGGAATTACAATCAGTTTAGTCCCAGGTTTGCCGTTGATTGTACTCGAACCCGAGATTATCTTTCTGATATTTCTTCCTCCTTTATTGTATTCGGCAGCATGGTTTACAAGTTGGCATGAATTCAAGGCGAATTTGCGTCCGATTGGTTTGGCTGCGTTCGGACTTGTTTTTTTCACAACGGGAATTATCGGAGTGGTTGCGCATTACATGATACCGGGTTTAAGCTGGGCGCATTCATTTTTGCTTGGTGCAATCATTTCTCCGCCCGATGCCGTTGCAGCCACTACAATTACCCGAAATCTTGGTTTGCATCCGAGAATTGTAACCATTCTTGAAGGAGAAAGCCTGATCAATGATGCAAGCGGTTTGATCGCTTATAAATATGCCCTGGGTGCAATCCTGAGTGGAGCTTTTGCATTTTGGGAAGCAGGATTGCAGTTCTTTATTGTAGTGATCGGAGGCGTGTTGGTTGGACTGGTGATTGGATTTGTTTTATATCTTATTCATAAGAAATGGGTAAATGATCCAACGGTTGAAGTGACGTTGACTTTTCTTACTCCATTAACCTCCTATCTTCTTGCTGAAATTATTCATGTATCGGGAGTGCTTGCTGTTGTTACAACTGGTCTTTATTTGTCCTTTCGTTCCAACTATATTTTTACTACGCAATCTCGAATACGAGCTTACGCTGTTTGGGAAGTAGTCACATTTATTTTGAATGGTTTGATCTTTATTCTTCTCGGACTTCAGTTGCGTTATGTAGTGGAGGAGATTGGGGATGGTTATTCGCCTCTTGAACTCGCCTACTATGGAATTGTAATCTGCCTCGTTGGGTTCATTGTTCGACTTCTATGGACAGTGCCTGCCGCATTGGTACCAAGGATGCTTAGTAAAAGAATTAGAGAAACAGAACACTTTGACAGAAGAAATATTCTAGTCTTTACCTGGGCAGGAATACGGGGAGTTGTATCGATGGCCGCCGCACTTGCTATTCCTTTATTAATGCCAGATGGAACTGCATTCCCTCATAGAAGCCTGATCATCTTTCTTACATTTTGTTTTATTGTTTTTACAGCAGTAGGGCAGGGACTCACGCTGCCCTGGTTGATCAGAAAATTGAAACTACCACGTTACTCTATACTTGCCGAAGAGTATGAAGTAAGAATGCAGATATTGAGTCGGGCAATATCCCATATTGAAGAAAATCTTTCGTTGATCGACCCGGAAATGTTGACAAGACTCAAGAGTAAATATGAATTAAGATTTAACAGGCTTCAAAAAACTGACCTCCCCGCAAATTATTTCGGAGCTGAGAAACCGAAAACGCCTGAGCAGATCTTTAACGAGTTCATTCAACTTCAAATAGAATTGATAAGGGTTGAAAGAGAAATGCTTAATAAATTACATATGAATGGTAAGGCGAAACTTGAAGTAATCAGGAAAATCGAAAGAGAATTGGACCTCGAAGAGGAACGATTGAGTATGGAATTGTTTGAGGGTTGATGGAATTTCGTGTTTTTTTTATGACCCGACGGGGTATAATTTTTGTGTCTATGCGTGCTCGATTAACGCGATGGAACAAAACTCACTGCTTAACCTATCTGTGTCCGAACTGCGGACACTGCTCATCCTGAAAATCAGGAATTTCACAAATGCTTTGGAGCTAGGCGTCCCCCTCGGTAATCTTGAAACTTTGCGGGAAGAAGTCAGGACAATTACTGAGGTACTTAGGGCCAAAGAATTGGGGGATCCACAACGTACTGTAGAAACAACTACCCAATCTAAGGGGAAGGGTCGCCGGAACAAAGGCTAAATGGTCGCGGCATTTAAATTGCTTTATACTAATTGGTTTTTCATAGGATATTGGACTTGTAACGGGCTTGATGTCTATCGGGCCCTTTTCTTTTTTAGGGGGGGTCTCAGACCGTTTACAAAGCCGTTTACAAAGTTTTCTTCTAAATAAATCTGCGCGTAAAAGAATTACGTAAATTCATTGTCCTCTCTTTGGTAGCTCCACAAAAAGTAATCCCTCGAAACCAGTTACATTTTTTCTAATTGCACCAATAACTATTGGGTATGAGAAGGCTTCTTTGTCTTTTTCTGTATAGTATTTGTTTGATGGGGTGCCAAAAATACCTGGAAGCACCTGAAAAAAAGGATCAGGGAAATGATACTAAGCCTGCTATTCTTACTCCACATACCGTTTCGATCAATGATGTTGTCAAAGGTTTCTATAGCGGGGTACCGGCCAATTATGATGATAACGACAAGCTTTATCCGACCTTAATATTTATACATGGAGCCGGGCAATATGGAAATGGATCATATGACCTTCCGCTCTTGCTGAATGAAGCAGTTCCCCAACTACTGGACGAAAAAAAATTCCCGCCATTGTTTCATGTGAATGGTGAAGACGTTTCTATGCTCGTGCTTGTTCCACAATTCACTGTACAACCTGCCACCCACGAGGTGATTGAATTTATTCAATACGCAATAGAAAACTATCGTATCGATACAAACCGTATATATATGACCGGATTCAGCAGTGGCGGACGAACACTGGTGGATGTAGCAGCAGACTATCCAAATCGATTTGCCGCTATTGTGCCAATAGCCGGCTCTGCTAATTATAATGCAAATGAAAAAAGTCAATCCATTGCCATGGGTAATATCAGGGTTTGGGCTTTTCATAACCTGAACGATCAATTGATCGATCATACTGAAACGAAAAATTTCATTGAGGCAATCAGAACTTTTAATCCCGCATTGCCCGCTCGTATAACGATTTTTCCGGGTTATGCAGGAACTCAGGCTCACGACGCCTGGACCCGGGCTACAAATCCGGAATACAAGGAAGAAGGCAAAAATATTTTTGAATGGATGTTACAATTCAAAAGATAAGTTTTTAGGGTAGCCACATTTAAAATCAAAAGTTCATTATTAAACAAAAGCAAATGAAAACAACAGTTACGAAAAAAAAATGGCTGGCTACCGCGATGGTGGTCGTGGTTTCCGTCGTTTTGATGTCATCGAGCCATCGGGAAGCTCCCATGATCGCTGATGATCCTTATGCGGACAACACGGATCTCTACGCATTCCGCAGTCCCGACAACCCGGATAAGATTGTCATCATCGCCAATTATGTTCCGGCAGAATTACCTCAGGGCGGTCCAAATTTTTACAGTTTTGGAGAGAATATCCGGTATGAGATTCATATCGATAATAAAACCTCCACGCCCGGAGATGATATTATTTACCGGTTTACATTTACGCAAACCAATCAGGATCCAACAACTTTTTTCAATATCCGACTTGGAAAGCAAAATCTTTATACCATTTACAATTGCGAACGGAGTGTCAACGGAGGAACCTCCTTCACAACGATCGTTGCTAATGGTATCGTTCCCCCAAACAATATTGGGCCAAGAAGTATTGAAACGCCAGTTGGGTTGAATGCTGCGAATTACAATACCCTTATCAGCAATACCATTGCAACCGCATCAACAGGGGAAAAGGTTTTTTGCGGACCAGCAGATGATCCCTTCTTTGTAGACCTTGGTGGCATATTTGATCTTGGAGACGCTCCCCGGCAGAATAGTAAAGTGCGCGACGGCTTTGCTAAATACAATATCCATTCAATATGTCTGCAGATCGATATTTCTACTTTGCAGAAGGATAATAAGAATGCCAACCAGGCTGCAAATATCCTCGATGGCGATTTTGTGATAGGTATTTGGGCTTCCGCCAGTCGGCCTGCATTGAAAACACTCAATACACCAAAAGGTGGATCTCCATTTGATCCATTGGGTGGAGGAACTTTTACCGAATCAGGAAATTGGATTCAGGTTTCTCGCATAGGCATGCCATTAACCAATGAAGCGGTTGTTCCGATTGGAAGAAAGGATTTTTGGAATGCCACTACTCCTTATCAGGATCTAACCAACATCGCGATTTTCTCCGACTATTTTTACAATCCGGAGCTCGCACTTTATATGGATGAAAGCAAGTTTGCACCAGCAATACCTGCATTCAAGGCGTTAAGAATTCAATCTAATTCACTGGGACAATTTGATTTCAGAAATGGCAGGATGGGATTATTTCCACTTAAAGGCACTTCGGCCGTTACTGGCACGGCGTTAGATGATGCGATTTTTGGAACGCTTCTTCTTCCAGGACCTGGCAAACCACGTTCAGTTGATCTCTGGCCGATATTTCATACCGGCGTTCCGAACCTGAGGCCTTACCAGCTTGCAGTTAATAAAGCAGGAAATCCTCTCGCTGCAGGGAAACCATTTATCAATAATTTCCTTCCAAATGGAGGTGATATGCTTCGGTTGAACATGGCCGTTCCGCCAACGCAAAGAAACGATCCGAAATTCAGTTCTCTCGGTTTAGTGCAGGCGGCAGTGCTTGGGTTGACCGATCCGGTATATAATACAACTACTGCGCTTCAGTTTATTCCGAACATGGATGGATTCCCCAATGGTCGCAGACTCGAAGATGATGTGACACGCATTGAATTGCAGGCAGTCGGAGGTGTAGTACTCGCAGCAATTGGATTGTGGTACGATGATTTTGTGCCGAATGGAAACCCTGTTACAAACAGGTTGATCAATACGCTGCAATATTCAACAGGTGTTGAAAAGAACGATACCACTTTCAAGACAAGTTTCCCATACGTGCAAGCGCCATGGCGGGGAACTGCAATCGTAAAACAATAAGTCCACAATAAATTAATTGAAAATATTACTCGATATGAAACGAAAAATTTATGCCGGCATCTGTATGATCGTGATGCTGATAAACATATTCCCGGTCCAGGTATTTGCCTCAAGCCACCGGGAAGCGCCATTGATCACGGCCGATCCGAATGCAGATAACACAGACCTTTACGCGTTCAGGAGCCCGGATGATCCGAATAAGGTAACGATCATCGCGAATTTTGTTCCTTTCCAACTGCCGCAGGGAGGACCGAATTATTATTCCTTTGGCCAAAATATCCGGTACGAAATCCACATTGATAATAACGTTGCTAACAACACCTATTTCAATGGGGACGACATCGTGTACCGGTTTACGTTTAATAAAACAAATGAGGATCCAACAACATTTTTTAATATCCGGTTGGGTAAGCAGAACCTGAAGACTACTTATATACTGGAGAGAAGTGTGGATGGAGGCGTGAATTTTCAAACCATTGTTGCCAATGGCGTAGTTCCGCCACCGAATATAGGACCACGTTCCATTCAATCGCCCGTTGGTTTAAATGCAGCTTCTTATGCTACTCTTCGCAGCAACGCCGTTCAAACTGCAAGTTCAGGAGAGAAAGTATTTTGTGGTACATCTGATGACCCCTTCTTTGTTGACCTTGGCGGCATCTTCGATCTTGGAGATGCTCCACGCACTGCAGGTGGACAATCAGTCGATGGGATTGCATGCAAAAATGTTTCGACAATTGCATTACAAGTTGACATTTCTGCACTGCAAAAAGATAATAAGACTCCTGCGCAGGCAGTGAATATTCTTGATCCTAGCTATGTGATTGGTGTTTGGGCATCGGCAAGTCGCCAGAAAATAAGAACATTGAATACAGACGGAACGCAGTCATTTACGGGTGCGTGGGTACAGGTTTCCCGCTTAGGAATGCCTTTAGCAAACGAGGCGGTAATTCCGGTTGGACAAAAAGATCTCTGGAATTCACTTACTCCCTATGCTGAAGCAGGGCTTATGTTTAATCCAGGCTCGGCCTTTGATGTACTTTCCGGTTATTATTACAATCCGGAGCTGGCACTTTATATGGACAACGCATTTTTTGGTGGAGCTGTGCCAGCATTGACGCCATTGCGCGTTCAGAAAAATTCGTTGGGTTCGTTTGGATTTGGGAATACGCAAAACGGATTATTCCCACTGAAAGGCACAGCCGCAGTAGCCGGAACGGCACTTGATGATGCCATCGCGGGTACTTTATTACTTCCTGGCCCAAACAAACCCAGATCAGTAGATCTTTGGCCGATCTTTCATACCGGTGTACCGAATTTAAGACCGTATCAACTTGCTACCGGTAAAAATGGAGATCCATTGGCTGCGGGAAAACCATTTATTAATAATTTCCTTCCCAATGGTGGAGATATGCTTCGATTGAATATGGCAGTGCCGCCAACTCCAAGGAATGATCCAAAATTCAGTTCATTAGGATTAGTACAGGCAGCGGTGTTGGGACTTACAGATCCAGCCTATAATGGTTCGACTGCTTTACAATTCATTCCTAATATGGATGGCTTCCCAAATGGCCGTAGATTGGAGGACGATGTAACCCGGATTGAACTACAGGCAGTAAGTGGAATCGTACTTGCTGCTATTGGTTTATTCTACGATGATTTTACACCAGGCGGAAATCCGGTTACACCTCAATTGCTGAATGTACTCAACTATACTACAGGAGTTGAGAAGAATGACACGGCATTTGAAAGCTCATTCCCCTATGTGCAGCAACCCTGGCCCGGAAGCTGTGATTGCGCCGGGAAAGAGATCAATTATACACAACCGCCTATTCTCGCTCCAACGAATAATCTGAACATTGCCCCACCAGAATTATTTGTAACGGCCGGACCTAATCCATTCGCTAACGGTACAACCTTGCGTTACGTTCTAACAGAAAGGACACAGGTGAGTATCGAGATCTATAATTCACAGGGCAACCTGATTCAGGTTTTAGTGAATCAACAACAGGCACCTGGCATTTATACTGTTAACTGGAACGCCGCCAATCTTGCCAATGGAACATATTTAATACATGCCGTAAAGAATGGAGTTGTTAAACAGAGCATCAAAGTGGTAAAAGGAGGGAATTGATCAAACTGACCTCTAGTGATTATTATTGATTATTAATATTGATGATCCTCGCCCACTGACATCAGTCGGGCGAGGATCATCAATAATTAATAATCAATTTTTGGTTTCAAACTTTTAAAAAATGAAAAAGAGAATTATTTACCCATCATTGATTGGAGTTTTTGTTTTAAGTGTGGGTTTTATCCTGGTGAAGTATCAGTATTCAAAAGCTGATAATGAAAAAAAGATTTACAGTCTCCTTGACAGGAAAGGGCCTTCTGCAAAAACGGTTGAATGGATTGGTATGAGGAACCAGTCCGAGGCGTTAACACAGCAATTGAATAAAGACCCCGAGAATACTAAAGCATTGATCGGTTTGGCAGGATTGTTTATCCAGGAAGCGCGGATGTCGGGTAATTTCGGCTACTATGATAATGCGGCGATGAGTTATGTAAACCGGGTATTGGTGAAAGATCCATCAAATTTTGAGGCACTTACTTATAAAGCGTTAGTACAACTATCGCAGCACCATTTTTCCGAGGCACTAGTGACAGGAGAAGCTGCACGTCAGCTTTATCCGCATAGTGCATTTGTTTACGGAATACTGGTTGATGCAAACGTTGAATTGGGAAATTATCCGGCAGCAGTAGAAAATTCTGACAAAATGGTTGGCATTCGTCCGGATATCCGATCTTATTCACGCATTTCCTACCTCCGGGAGATTCATGGAGATTTTCCGGGAGCTATAGAAGCAATGAAGCTTGCAGTTGAAGCAGGGGTGCCTGGCCAGGAATCCACAGAATGGTGCCGGATACAGTTAGGCAGATTATATGAGTTAACCGGAGACCTGAAATCCGCAGAAATGCATTATACCATATCGCTTGATGAAAGACCGCTCTATGCCTATGCGCTTGCGGGATTGGGAAGAATTGCTGCTGCGAAAAAAGAACTTACCAAAGCGGAAGCATTATACAAACAGGCCTATGAAATAATTCCGGACTACGGTTTTAGGGAAGAGCAGGCCGAAATGTATATTCAATCCAATGAACCAGGCAAAGCTAAACAACTGGCGAACGACATCATCAAAGATATTAACCAGCGAAAGCGTGAGGAAATGAATACCGACAGCTCAGGACATTATTCGGATAAAGAAATGGCGGCGATATATTTACTTACTGACGATTATAGTAACGCTCTCAGTCATGCGCTTTTGGAATACAATCGCAGGCCAGGAAATATCGAGTTGAATGAATTGTTGGCTTGGATCTATTTTAAATCAGGCGAGATTGAAAAAGCTAAATCTTATTTAAAAGAAGCAATGAAGACGAATAGTAAGAACCCAAGATTATTAAGCAGAGCGGTCTTGATAAATAATAAACAATGAAAAGAAATCTAGGCTTAACGATTTCTTTCTTACTACTTTTTCTTTCACTGTCGGCGCATACCATCAATTACCAAATGGAGAAAGCTCCGACTGATGAAGTTTTCTTATATTATTTAAGCCTGGGTTTTCGGCATATAATTCCGGAAGGATTCGATCATATCCTTTTTGTAATCGGACTTTGTTTATTGAATGCCCGAATAAGCACGATCATCTGGCAAGCAACAGCCTTCACGGTAGCGCATTCAATTACCCTGTTTCTTAGCATGAAGAATATTGTTGTTCTTCCATCCGATATTGTTGAGCCTGTTATTGCACTCTCTATTTTATTTGTAGCCGTAGAGAACATTATTCTTAACGAACTTAAGCCCTGGCGTATTCTTATTGTATTCTTTTTTGGATTGATCCACGGCCTGGGATTCGCGAGCTCACTCAACGAAATTGGACTTCCCCGGAATAGTTTTCTTTTGTCAATTTTTTCCTTCAATGTAGGAGTTGAACTCGGCCAGCTCACCATTATTCTTGCTTTCTATTTTCTGGCCATACGATCGTTTGGCAATAAGAGCTGGTATAAGAAATACGTCACTTATCCCTTGTCGGCACTGATCATTTTCATCTCAGCTTACTGGTTTATCGAACGCCTTCTCTAATCGCAGCTCCCGAGAAAGGTGAGTCACCCTTGTTTAGTTGGGGACTGGTGTTTTCACCATTTTGAATGTTGTTTTCACCACTTAAAAACCGTCTTTTTCGGAAAATTTCCAAACAAGGGTGACTCACCTTTCTTTATATTTATCAATCAATTTTTTCTATGCAAGTTATCCTCGGCGTTATTTATCACTTCATTGGTGGTTTTGCATCCGGCAGTTTTTACATGCCTTATAAAAAAGTGAGGAAATGGCATTGGGAGAGTTTTTGGATCATCGGCGGCATCTTTTCCTGGATCTTCGTTCCACCCCTCGCAGCCTGGCTCACCGTTCCGGGCTTTGCGGATATAATCAAAGAATGCCCTGAATCAACCATCAAATACACTTTCTTATTCGGGATCCTCTGGGGATTCGGTGGGTTGACGTATGGACTGGGCGTCCGGTACCTCGGAATGTCACTTGGCAATTCCGTTGTACTCGGCTTTTGTTCGGCTTTTGGCGCACTGGTCCCTTCCATATATTACAATTTCTACCCGGCTGAGGGGAAAGTGACCTTCAACGACTTGCTCAGTACAGGTTGGGGCAGGATTGTTCTGGCCGGTGTTGTATTATGTTTGTTGGGAATCTATATCTGTGGTCGTGCGGGCATGATGAAAGAAAAGGAATTGTCCGCTGAGTTAAAGAAGAAATCAGTCGCTGAGTTTAATCTTACAAAAGGATTGATCGTTGCGATTTTTTCCGGCATCATGAGTGCCTGTTTTAATTTTGGTATCGAAGCCGGAAAGCCAATGGCCGAGGAAGCGGTCAAACAGGGTTTCAATCCGCTATTTCAAAACAATGTAACCTATGTGGTCTTGCTTTGGGGCGGATTCCTGACCAATTTTATCTGGTGCATGTACTTGAATGCACGCAACCGGTCCTTTAAAGATTATACCAATAAACTCACGCCGCTGGGAAAGAACTATATGTTTTCTGCATTGGCAGGAACAACATGGTTCCTTCAATTCTTTTTCTATGGAATGGGCGAAAGTAAATTAGGCAATGGAGCAAGCAGTTGGATCCTGCACATGGCGTTTATCATTCTCGTTGCGAATATGTGGGGAGTCGTATTGAAAGAATGGAGTGGCGTTAGCAGAAAAACCAAAACGACGATCACCATAGGAATAACAACGATCATATTGTCGGTGATCGTTGTTGGATATGGAAATGCATTGCATAGCGGTTAACTTCAATTTTAATATATGGCGGCAATAGGGACGTTAAGTTTCAAGCACGTCAGTTATCTGTGGGATGAAGCAAAAGCTGCACAATTTGCGGGCGATGAAGTTGCCTTGCTTGTCTATCGGTCAAATCTTTTAGGCGCTGACCTTCGACTGACGAATTATGGAGGAGGGAATACGTCCTGTAAGCTGATGGCAAAAGATCCGCTGACGGACTGTACCGACACCAGTGATGTGGGTAAAAGGATCAGGTGGTGATCTCGGCACTTTAAAAAAAAGTGGACTTGCCGCTCTCTATTTGGATCGATTGAATGACCTGAAAAAAGTCTATCGTGGACTTAATCATGAAGATGAAATGGTTGAACTCTTCAATCATTGTATCTATGATCTGAATTCAAAAGCTCCTTCCATAGATACAGCGCTGCATGCATTCTTACCATTTAAACATATTGATCACCTACATCCAGATGCTGCGATTGCAATAGCCGCATCAAAGGATGGGCAAGAGTTCACGCAGGAATTATTTAATGGAACGATAGGATGGGTAGAATGGCAAAGACCGGGTTTTGATCTCGGATTGAAACTGGAGCAATGCGTAAAAGAAAATCCGGGAATAAAAGGTATCATGTTGGGCTCACACGGATTATTCACCTGGGGTGATACGGCATATGAGAGTTATATAAATACGCTTGAAGTAATTGAACGATGTTCTGAATTCATTCAAAAAAATATTGGGAAGAAAAAAGTCTTCGGTGGACAAAAAATTCAATCGCTCTCTAAAACAGAAAGACTAAAGCAAGCCTCATCCCTGGCTCCTGTATTGCGTGGATTGTGTTCTTCCAGTCAACAGATCGTTGGAGGAATGATCGGGCATTTTACAGATGATGAACGCGTGTTGGAGTTTATCAATTCAAACAATCTTGATAAACTTGCTCCGATGGGCACAAGCTGCCCTGATCATTTTCTTCGAACCAAGATCAGCCCATTGGTTTTAAAACTGAATCCAAACGAAGATCTCTCAGATCCAAAAGCAATTAGGGATAAGCTGAATAACCAGTTTGAAGAGTATCGCGGGATGTACAGGGATTATTATGAAAAGCATAAACATCGCGATAGCCCGGCAATGCGTGATCCAAATCCCGTCGTTATACTTTACCCGGGTGTTGGCATGTTCAGTTTTGCTAAAGACAAGCAAACGGCAAGAGTTGCGGCCGAGTTTTATATTAATGCGATCAATGTGATGAAAGGCGCTGAAGCAATTTCATCATACACTTCATTACCGAGACAGGAAGCTTTTAATATAGAATACTGGTTGCTGGAGGAAGCAAAGCTGCAACGAATGCCGGCACCAAAGTCGCTGGCTGGTCGTATCGCATTAATAACAGGTAGTGCTGGCGGAATCGGAAAGGCCATTGCGAAAAAATTTGCAGAACAAGGTGCTTGCCTGATCATAAACGATAATGATAAAGAGCGATTGGAAACCGCGAAAGAGGAATTTGCGCAAGCAATTTAACAAGGATTCATTTACTTCTGGTATCCTCGATGTTACTGATACAAAAACGATCAGGGACCTTCTTGATCATGCGGCTTTATATTTTGGCGGACTTGATATTGTTGTCAATTGTGCGGGACTTTCTATTTCAAAACCAATCGAAGAACACACGGAAAAGGATTGGGATCTTTTATATGACGTATTGGTTAAAGGCCAGTTTGCAGTGACACAAGCTGTGGTTGAAGTAATGCGCAAACAGGATCGTGGAGGAGATATAATAAATATTGTAAGCAAGAATGCCCTTGTATCTGGCCCGAATAATGCCGGTTATGGTTCAGCAAAGGCGGCGCAGCTTCATTTAAGCAGGTTAAATGCCGCTGAATTGGGAAAGGATAAGATCAGGGTGAATGTAGTGAATCCGGATGCGGTTATTGCAGACAGTAAGATCTGGCAGGGCGCCTGGGCAGAGGGAAGAGCAAAAGCTTACGGTGTTAAAGTCGAAGACCTTCCTGCTTATTATGCGCAAAGAACTTTATTGAACGAAATAATTCTCCCAGAAGATATTGCCAATGCTTGTTTCGCACTTGTAAGTGGTTTGCTCAATAAATCAACGGGAAATATTTTGAATGTGGACGGTGGAGTGGCAATGGCGTTTCCACGATAGGAACCTATATCAATTCAATAATCACACAAAATGGAAAGAGTCGCTTTTAAGATGAAGCTGTTTCCCGGCAAGACTGCAATTTATAAGCAAAGGCACGATGAACTATGGCCGGAATTGAAAGATCTACTAAAAGAAACCGGTATTTATGATTATTCTATCTTTCTTGATGAAGAAACAGGTTACCTTTTCGGTGTAATGAAAATTGAGACGCCGGAATTATTAAAAGAGTTACCTGATAAACCAGTGATGAAAAAATGGTGGGCTTCATTGGTAGGGATGATGGATACGAATCCTGATAATTCTCCAGTGAGCATTTCATTAAAAGAAGTATTTTACCTCGCTTAACAGAATTGTATGCGCATTGAAAAATACCAGTTGGAGGAATTCAATAGTGGCTTGATTAAAGATCATCAGCGTCGTTTGAGCTTTATCAACGAGCGAAATACCGAATGCGGAAAAAATTATCAAACAATTGGTGGAATTCCAGGTTGCCATTCCAAGCTGGGCATTGGGAACTGGAGGAACGAGATTTGCCAGATTCAGTGGAGGAGGCGAACCACGCAACCTTGAAGAAAAGATTGAAGATGTAGGGTTGCTTCATGCGCTTAATCGTTCAAGTGGTGCAATCTCATTGCATATTCCCTGGGATATTCCGAAAGATGCCAAGTCGGTCCGCGCACATGCTGCACAATTAGGCTTGCGTTTCGATGCAATGAATTCAAATACCTTCCAGGATCAACCCGACCAGGAACTTAGTTATAAGTTCGGTTCCCTGCAACATGTCGATAAGAAAGTAAGAAGACAGGCAATTGATCACAATCTCGAAGTAATTAAACACGGAATTGACCTTGGTTCAAACTCTTTGACCGTATGGCTTTCGGATGGATCCTGTTTTCCCGGCCAATTAAATTTTCGCAAAGCATTTCAAAATGTATTGGAAGGATTGAAGGAAATCTATGCTGCATGTCCTAAGGACTGGAAACTTTTTGTCGAATACAAAGCTTACGAACCAAATTTTTATTCAACAACCGTAGGGGATTGGGGCCAATCCTATCTCTATGCTTCAAAATTGGGGGATCGGGCGTACACATTAGTCGATCTCGGGCATCATCTTCCTAATGCGAATATTGAACAGATCGTTGCATTGTTATTAATGGAAGGAAAACTGGGCGGTTTCCATTTTAATGATTCGAAATACGGTGACGATGATCTTACTGTTGGAAGCATTAAACCTTATCAGTTGTTCTTGATTTTCAATGAACTGGTAGATGGAATGAATGCTGCAGGATTGGATCATTCCACCGGACTTGCCTGGATGATCGATGCATCTCATAATGTAAAGGATCCACTTGAGGACTTGCTTCAATCCGTTGAAGCAATACTATTGTCATATGCTCAGGCCTTATTCATCGATCGGCAGGGATTAGCCGAAGCTCAACAACAAAATGATACGGTACGAAGCCAGGAAATACTGCAACATGCTTTCAGAACAGATTTGAGACCGCTTCTGGCCGAGGCAAGACTGCGTTCTGGCGGCGGAGCCCTGGATACAATTGCATTCTTTAGAAAGAATAAAGTACGCGATAAGTTAATTAAGGAAAGAGGGAAACAAACTGTTGCTACGGGTTTATAAAGATCAATTCCTTAACTTATAGGTTCCCAGATTGCTTGACATGACTCATCAGGAAACAATTCTGATATTTGATATAGGGAAGACGAATAAGAAACTATTTGTCTTCAACGGTCAGTATGAAATTGTTCATCAGCAGGAAACGAGAATCGAAGAGATCAAAGATGAAGATGGATATCCGTGCGAGGATCTGCAATTATTAACAGATTGGATCGGAAATTCTTTCAGCGAAATAAGTAAGAAGTTTTCTATTGCCGCATTGAATTTTTCTGCCTATGGGGCAAGTTTTGTCAATATTGGACATGATGGAAAACCTGCGACACCGCTTTACAATTATTTAAAACCATTCCCTGAAGAACTACACGATGAATTTTACAGGCAATATGGGGGTGAAGAAAAATTCTCGGTTGAAACTGCTTCTCCTGATCTGGGCAATTTAAATTCAGGTCTTCAACTTTATAGAATCAAGAAACAAAAATCCGAAACCTTTCAGAAGATTAAATACTCTTTACATCTTCCACAATACTTAGGTTGGCTATTCACAGATAAAGTATATTCAGATATTACCAGTATTGGTTGTCATACCGCATTATGGAATTTTGGATCGAATCAGTATCATCAATGGGTAAATGATGAAGGGATTATCGGAAAGCTTGCGCCTTTGTTTCCTTCCGACAAATCAATTAATAATAATGGGATCAAAACGGGAGTAGGATTGCATGATAGCTCGGCAGCGCTGATTCCCTATCTTTCCTCCATTGCCGTTCCATTTGTATTGATCTCGACCGGAACCTGGTGCATTAGTTTGAACCCCTTTAATCAAACTAAGCTTACAGCAGAAGAATTAAGTGCAGATTGTCTTTGTTATCTTGATTACAAAGGAAAGTCAGTAAAGGCTTCTCGTTTATTTGCAGGTTATGGGCACGAAGATGCAGTTAAGGTCATTGCCGATCATTTTCAGCTTGATCCGAATTTTTACAAACAAATCCGCTTTGATAAGGAAATTTCAAATAAATTGAAATCAAAGGGAAATTCGGACTTCTCCTTATTCAATGGATCGGGTCTATCAGAATTTTCAAATTATTTGGAAGCGTATTACGTGCACATGTCCGGATTGATTCGCCGGCAGGTTGAGTCGACAAATCTTGTATTGCATGGGTCAATGATCGGGGATATATTCGTGGATGGAGGATTTAGTAAGAATTCAATTTATATGAATCTATTAGCTGAGGCTTTTCCTGAAAAGAAAGTTTGGGCTGCTACAGTAGCTCAAAGCACCGCTTTAGGTGCGGCCCTGGCGATCCATACGGAATGGAACAAAAATAAAATACCATCGAAACTAATTGAGAAGGCATTGTACGAACCTGAAAAAGAAAATCTAAAAACCATAAGATAATCCTTGAATCATGAAGAAATCAATCCCTCTGCTTTTCATTTTTCAATTGAGTCTGCTAATTGTTTTTTCGCAGCCACAGGTAAAAAATCTGCTTTGCGAAAACCTGGTGAATCCAATTGGCCTCGATATCGTTCAACCAAGATTCAGTTGGCAATTGATCTCGAATGAGAGAAGCGTGATGCAAACGGCTTATCAGATCCGCCTCTCAGGTAATGCGGGCTCGGTTGGGGGCTCGCTTGTTAGAATCGCACCAAATGAAAAGGTCAATTCAGATCAATCTGTACATGTCACTTATACCGGCACACCTCTTCAGGCTGGAAAGAAATATTTCTGGCAGGTAAGAGTTTGGGACAATAAAGGAAAGGTTTCTCCATGGAGCGAAATCGCATCATTTCAAATTGGATTGTTGACACCAGAAGATTGGAAAGCAAGCTGGATACAGGCCGATTTTTCGGAGGACGAGAAAATGCGTTTGAGCCCTTATCTCCGGAAGCAATTCTCAACAAACAAAACTGTCAGATCAGCCATCGCTTATATCACTTCGCGTGGTATGTACGAAGCATTCATCAATGGTAAACGTATCGGTGATTTTTATCTGACACCCGGCTGGACCAATTACAATAAAAGGATTCAATACCAAACCTACGACGTTACTCCACTGTTACAGAGCGGAAATAATGCAATCGCGGTAAGTCTGGGTAGCGGCTGGTACAGGGGCTTTATTGGTTTCGGGGGAAACAAAAATTTCTATGGCAAAGAGATCGCATTGTTATTCCAGATGGATATTGAATATACCGATGGTACAAAAGCATCCATTATTTCCGATGGCAGCTGGAAATCTTCAACGGGCGCTATTCGCGATTCTGAAATATACAATGGTGAAACATATGATGCACGTGAAGAAAAACAGGGATGGGCAAACACAAATTATGATGATAGTAAATGGGGTGGGGTAACAGTAAAGGATCTTCCAAAGAATACCCTTCTTGCCACTTATAATGAACCAATCCGCAAACATGAAAACTTTCCTGCGAAAAAACTAATTAAAACCCCGAAGGGAGAGCAGGTAATTGATTTCGGACAGAATCTCGTTGGTTGGGTTCAGTTAAAGGTCAGTGGAAATGCGGGTGATAAGATAACCATTTATCACGCTGAGGTATTGGACAAGTTTGGAAATTTTTATACTGAAAATCTTCGCCCGGCAAAACAGCAAAATGTTTACATTTTAAAAGGTGGAGGAGTTGAAACATTCGAGCCGCATTTTACTTTCCAGGGATTTCGATACATAAAGATCGAAGGATTTCCCGGTGAAGTTAAGCCAGAGAATTTTACAGCAATCGCCCTGTACTCTTCAATGAAGCCGACGGGAAATTTTACCAGTTCACATGCTTTATTAAACCAACTTCAACATAATATTCAATGGGGACAAAAAGGAAACTTCCTGGATGTTCCGACAGATTGTCCGCAGCGAGATGAGCGTCTCGGTTGGACAGGAGACGCACAGGCTTTTGCAAGAACTGCCGCTTTCAATATGCAGGTGAATAATTTCTTTTCAAAATGGTTAAAAGATCTGGCGTCAGACCAGCTGCCTAATGGAAGCGTACCCTTTGTTGTTCCAAATGTATTGGGACCGGGCGCCGGAGGATCTGCTGGTTGGGCTGATGCGGCAACAATTGTTCCATGGACCATGTATATCGCTTACGGTGATAAGAAAATACTGGAAGATCAATACAACAGCATGAAATCATGGGTTGGATTTATGGAAACAAATTCTACCAACTGGCTTTGGAATAAAGGATTTCATTTTGGAGATTGGCTCTTCTATCGACCCTTCGATGACAATGATGGACGATCCGCGGTTACAGATAAATATTTGATCGCACAATGTTTCTTTGCCAATTCAACTCAATTAGTTGTAAATGCTGCGAAGGTTTTAGGTAAGCAGGATGATGTAACAAAGTACTCAGCGAATCTCCAAAAGATCAAAGAAGCATTTCAAAAAGAATACCTCACTTCAACCGGTAGGCTGATTTCAGGAACACAAACTGCATACGTGCTTGCATTGAATTTTGACATGCTTCCGGAAAATCTTCGTCAACAAGCTGCAGAACGTCTTGTACAAAATATTAAAGATTACAATTATCATCTTACTACAGGATTTTTGGGAACACCATATCTCTGTCACGTGCTCACAAGATTTGGGCAAAATGAAATTGCCTATCGCTTATTGATGCAGGAAACCTATCCTTCCTGGTTGTATCCGGTGAAAATGGGTGCTACTACTATCTGGGAAAGATGGGATGGAATAAAACCCGACAGCACGTTTCAAACTCCGGGTATGAATTCGTTTAACCATTACGCTTACGGCGCCATAGGTGATTGGATGTATCGTGTTGTTGCTGGAATTGATACAGAAGAAGGCGCGCCGGGTTACAAAAAGATTACTATAAGACCTACCATTGGTGGAAGTCTGAAAAACGCAAGCGCGGAATTGCAAACCTATTATGGAAAGATTGCATCGGGATGGAAACAAGAGGGGGGGCAGATTACTTACGAAATAGAGATCCCGGCAAATACAACAGCAACAATCTATCTTCCTGCCGCAAACGCAGATGCAATTTCTGAAGGCGATAAGCCCTTGAGTGGTCAAAAGGATTTTCAGGTAAATGCTGCAAATGGAGTAGTGGCCATTCAAACAGGTTCCGGTAAGTACAGGTTCACAGTAAAATAAATCAAGTTCATGAAAAGAGCGTTCCTTTTAATTTTTTTATTCATTGCGTTTAAATATTTACAATCCCAGAGTCCGGATCCATCTTTATTACATAGTAAATGGAAGGCCTTCTGGATTTCTGTACCAAATGAACCTGCGCAAGGCTACGGTGTTTATCAATTCAGGAAGAAATTTAACCTCTCATCCAAACCATCTTCATTCATAATTCACGTTTCCGCAGATAACCGCTTTAAACTCTACGTGAATGGAAAATTTGCTGGCCTGGGTCCTTCACGTGGCGATCTATTTCATTGGAATTATGAAACGATTGACATAGCACCATTGTTAAATACCGGCGAGAATACGATTGCTGCAGTTGTTTGGAATTTTGCGGATATGAAACCAGAGGCGCAAATTTCATTACAGACTGCATTTATTGTGCAGGGAAATTCAACGAACGAGGATATCGTCAATACAAACAGAACCTGGAAGTGTAGGAGAGATGTTTCGTATAAACCTTTGCCCGTTGTGATCATTTACAGTTATTATGTCGCAGGTCCTGGGGACCTGATCGATAATAACCAGTCAATAGTTGGTTGGAAAGAAAATGGATTTGATGATGGCGGCTGGCAATTTGCAAATCAATTATTCAGTGGATTACCGAAGGGTGCTTTCGATTGGTCAACGGGATGGATGCTGGTGCCATCAAAGATCCCGGCAATGGAATTGAAACAACAACGATTGCAAAAGGTTCGCAAGGCAGAAGGCATCGCTGTACCAACCGGATTTCCCGCTAATCAATCTGAATTTACTATTCCTCCTTCAACGAAGGCTACAATACTCCTTGATCAGTCTTATTTAACTAATGCTTATCCTGTATTGGAATTCAACAAAGGAAAGGATGCGCAAATTACACTCGGTTATGCGGAAGCGCTATATGTAGATGAGGGGAAAGACAAAGACTGGCGTTCGCAGCGGCAAAAGGGAAACCGGGATGATATCGATGGAAAGCGTTTTGTTGGAGTAAAGGATAGGATCATTTCAAATGGTGCAGATAAACAGCAATTCAATTCGCTTTGGTGGAGAACATATCGTTACCTGCAATTGGAAATTGAAACAAAGGAACAACCACTTACCATCAATGATCTCTATGGAGTCTTTACCGGTTATCCATTTGAAATGAAAGCAAGCTTTGAGGCATCAGATGAAAGTTTGCAGAAAATATTGGAAATAGGTTGGAGAACAGCTCGTCTTTGCGCTGTGGAAACTTATATGGATTGTCCTTACTATGAGCAATTACAGTATGTTGGCGACACCAGGATACAGGCATTAGTTTCCTTATTCAATAGCGGCGATGATCGAATGATGAGAAATGCAATTCGTCAGATGGATCAATCAAGGATGGCTGAGGGATTAACGTTAAGTCGTTATCCAACTGCAAACGCGCAGGAGATCCCACCATTTTCATTATGGTGGATTGGAATGGTACACGATTATTGGCGCTATCGACCCGATTCAAATTTCGTAAAACAATATTTGCCTGGCATCCGACAGGTACTTTGGTTCTTCAGCAAATTTCAACAGGCAGATGGTTCATTAAGAAACCTTCCGTACTGGAATTTTACTGATTGGGTAAACGAGAAGGGCTGGGCAAATGGATTTGCTCCAATGGGTGCCGATGGATATAGTGCAAATTTGGATCTTCAACTCCTATGGGCTTATCAATTAGCAGCTGAATTGGAAAAACGAATAGGGATGGCCGACTATCACAAACAATTCACAGCTGCTGCAGAAAAACTAAAGGCGACAATCCGGAAAAAGTATTGGGTTGAATCAAAAGGAATGTTTGCAGATCGGACAGAAAAAGATTTGTTCAGCCAACATGTGAATTCTATTGCAATACTTACTTCGGTAGTAAATGATAAGGATAGGACCGGCCTCGCGGAGAAATTACTAAAGGATACATCAATGGCTGAGGCCACGATTTATTTTAAATACTATGTACATCTCGCGGCTGCCAAATCGGGATTCGGTGATCAATACCTGGATTGGCTGAATATCTGGAGAATGAATCTGCAAATGGGAATGACAACCTGGGCGGAGATGTCTGATATCAATGCCTCGCGTTCGGACTGTCATGCATGGGGTTCCAGTCCGAATATTGAATTCTTCCGGATCGTATTGGGAATTGATAGTGATGCGCCAGGTTTTCAAAAAGTAAAGATCGAACCAAAGCTTGGAAAACTGAAAGAAGCAAAAGGTACAATGCCGCATCCTAACGGCGAGATACAGGTGAATTATAAATTAAGTGGCGATAAGCTCGATGCAGTAATCAACTTACCCGCCAAAACCTCAGGAAGATTTCTTTGGAAAGGAAAAACTCATACTTTGAAGTCAGGAGAAAATATCCTCAAAACAATATGACCAGTACGAGACGCGAGTTTTTATCAAACACCGGGAAGGTTATCGCCGGAACAGCATTCGCAACAGCGCCATTACTTTCATCTGCGAAAGCAAGGAAGCCTGGAGCAAATGAGACAATCCATGTTGCACTGATCGGCGCAAGGAGCATGGGATTCGGCAACCTGGAAAATGCAATGAAGCAACCGGGTGTTGCATGTGTTGCACTATGTGATGTTGATGAAGAAGTATTAAATCGAAGAGCATCGGATGTTGAGAAGAGACAAGGTAAAGCTCCAGTTAAGTATAAAGATTTTAGAAAGCTTCTTGATAATAAAGATATCGACGCAGTAATTATTGGAACACCTGATCACTGGCATTGTCTGCCCTTTGTATATGCTTGTGAAGCGGGAAAAGATATTTATGTTGAAAAACCGCTTGCTAATAGTATCGCCGAATGTGAAGTGATGGTAAAGGCCGCAAGACAACACAAACGCGTAGTTCAGGTTGGTCAACAACAAAGAAGCGGTGATCATTGGAAAAATGCCATAAACTTTATTAAAGAAGGTAAGATCGGGCAATTAAGAAAAGTCCAGGTTTGGGGGAACTTCAACTACGGCGTTGGACAACCGAAAGCTCCGGATGAACCCGTACCTGCAGGGGTTGATTTTGATTTTTGGTTGGGCCCCGCACCGCAACGTTCATTCAACAAAACAAGATTTCACGGTTCATGGCGAATGTTTTGGGATTATGGCGGAGGACTAATGACAGATTGGGGAGTTCATTTATTAGACATGGCATTATGGCCAAAGGATGTTGACTATATTCCTTTAGCCGCAACAGCAACTGGCGGTAATCTTTCTTTTCCCGATCGGGCTCATGAAACATTTGACACAATGAGTGTCTCCTGGCAAATGAAAGACTATGTGATCAATTGGGAACATACAGCCGGAACTCAAAACGGTCCTTATGGCCGATCCTATGGATTAGCGTTTATTGGCAACAATGCTACATTGGTTGCCAACCGCGATGGGTGGGAATTATTTCCCGAGAATGAAAATGGATCATATAAAGTACCAGCGATTCCTAAACAAAGTGGTGGTGAAAATCATTTTGAGCACATGAAGAATTTCCTGGAATGTATTAAATCGCGAAAAGATCCTGCATGTACAATTGAAAATGGACGATTGGTTGCGATCATGGCGCATATGGGCAATATTGCATTGCGCACCAACTCGAGATTAGACTGGAATGAAGCAACCAGGAATTTTGGAAATAATGCCGCTGCAAATGCATTGATCAAATCTGTTTATCGCAAGCCCTGGTTATTTCCTTCTTATTGATGTTAATACTGAGGAATGGTTTTTACCTTTTTCTTCGTTGGAACTGTTTTCCTTGTTGGAGCTGTTTTCTTCACAGCTCCAATCTTTGTTACTGCTTTTCTCGGCTTAAAGTAACCTATATCTGACACCGTTTCTCCAATATTGATTTGGTAATAATACGGGGCCGGGAAATCTGATGTAATGCGAATGATAATTTCATTCCTATTATTGCTAAACAGCAGGCCGGCTTCTTTCTCTTTGGGCATTGCTCCTTGGTAGCTGTAATTATTCTGCGGGAGCTGATTCATCAAATGCGCATAGAAAAAAGGGTTGGAAGTTTGAAGCCGGTAAAAGGTTTTTCCTGACGTATCTGTAAATCGTCCGAGCATGGTGACACCCGCGGCTTCGGAACTCTGGCCTGAGCGAAAAGTCCAACCTTCTTTTAATTGCAATCCCATTACCGGCGCACCACCCTGAATTTTTACTTTCTGAAATCCTTTATTCAACAACAGTTTATCGATACTATCAATTGAATGTGTCGTTAACAGAGATTCAATTTCTGAAAGGTCGATGTTCTGGGCAAATAGGGACTGGCAGCCTGCCATCAGGCAAACAAAAAGTAATTTTTTCATGGTTATAATTTTATCTGGGAATTGATTTGATCAGTTCAGCAACATTTTTCCTGAACTCTTTTGAGTTTGTTTCTTCAAGTGGAAGATCGGTAATTTCTTCTCTCGTTACGTTCAGTGCTTTTATGCAGCTAACCACTTTGCCATCGATTACTCCCACGGTAACCAGATGAACCGGCTCATCCAAAGGAATATTCCGAAATCGAACCTTGTTACCACCATACGAAACCGGCGCGGCCATGGATCTGTATCTTCTAAAGACCAGTTGAGTAACAAAATTTCCGGCTTCGACACCTTCTCCCAGATTAATTGTGAATTCTACCGGCCGTCCCTGGCCGGGAAATGGCTTATCGCAATTTATCCAACCAAGATCTTTTACTTCGAATCTGTAATTGGTCAGGTATT
The DNA here is from genome assembly GCA_963728145.1 of uncultured Chitinophagaceae bacterium. Classification (GTDB taxonomy): domain Bacteria; phylum Bacteroidota; class Bacteroidia; order Chitinophagales; family Chitinophagaceae; genus CAVSJA01. Next base: position 947,035 of record CAVSJA010000006.1, read on the forward strand.
GCCTGCGCGTTTCTCTTTGTACCGAATCCTGGTACAGCAATTGGCGGTATCGGATGCTGTCTTCCCTGGATACCATTTTTAATCGTACTGCACTTTCAAACTTCATTGTAATTGAGTCGCCTTTGATGAAGGGGACCTCTTCTTTTCCAAATCGCAGAAAATTTGGTCCGAATATTAACCTACGCACTTTGATCTTATCGTAGTATAAAGAATATCGCTTCAATTTTTCCTTTACTTCTTTGTTGCTCATTTCAAGATCACGCGAAATCAAAAAGGTAGCGGTGATTTTTTTGCCATAACGAACCTTGTAAGGTTCTCCTACAATATCCGGTACCTTAAATAATCTTGGACCATCGGCTCCAAACAAACTTTGTTCCTGGCCTGCCGGAATCCAGTTGATTATTTCAGTAGATCTTTCAGTTCTAACTCTCGCCACTGTGTCTTTCGGTTCATTATATGCCAGGTAAGAGTATTCCTTTGGCTCACTAAAGCTTCCTGTAAAAAGCTGCATCTTCTCATCATAATTCTTAGTAGGCATTTCAAGTGTAATGGCTTTATCAGGCGAGATCTTGACGGGCTGGCCATCAGCTTCAGCCCTGACGTTCAACATTCCTCCGGTTACTAATTGATTGCCGTTAGAAGTAGTGCTCAATTTTCCATTGATCATATCCTCATCACTATAAAATTCAGTGAGAATGATCTTGATCGTACCGGTTTTCTTGTCGAAAGTTTTTGAAGGAATCGTCAATCTTGTTCCTTCTTTTGCTTTCAATACTGTATCCCTGTCCGCACTGATAAAAAACTCTTCTGGTGTTTTTCTTAGTTCTGCATAAAACTGTTCAAGTATTAGCAACGGATCCGGCTTTTTCTCTTTTTTGATTTCAGGACTATTTGCAATTGCTGGTTCAGCATACTTTTTAACAGGATCAGGTTTGATTGTCTTTTTAGGCAACTGGTTTTTGGCTGCTGATTTCGGAACAGATGCTTTAACTGTTACAGTTTTACTTACATTCTTATTGTTAACAACTGCAACGGTATTGTTTTTGGGATCAGAAGGAGGTTTAACGGTAACAGCATTTGATTTTGTTTCAATTTTCTTTGTGGCTACTGTATTCTTCTTACTGCTGAGCTGAATTATAGAAATGGTAATAATAGTTACAACCGCGATTCCACCGACATACCTGATCAGTTTCCTCGTTTTTGTAATACGAAATTTTCCCGGTGGTTTGCTGAGCATGGATCGCATTTGTTGCCAGTTTGCCTGTACGTCCCGCTGGTCAGGATTGAATTCCTCCGACTTGTTGCGGACAAAATCATCTATATGTTGTTGTTCAGATCGCATCAGAATAAACTTCTTTTTTTAAAATCGTTTCAAGTTTTGCCTTTAGCAATCTCCTGGCCTCATTGAGATGCCATTTTGATGTACCTCCTGAGATCCCCAGGATCTGGCCTATTTCGTCATGCTTATATCCTTCCAGTACAAAAAGATTGAAAACAAGAGCCGTATTCCTGGGTAATCCCTGCAATAAAGCGATTACATCGGCACCGGATAAACGCTGATAAATGTCTGGATCAACACTTACGCTATTTTCAATTATAGCTTCAAGTGGCTGGTGCTTGAACTTTGTTTGTTTGCGACAATGATCAACACAGGTATTCACAATAATCCTTCGTACCCAACCCTGAAAATCCCCTTCATCCCTGAATTGCCCGATGCTATTGAAAACTTTGAGCATTCCTTCATTATACAATGCGCTAGCCTCATCATTATCGCGACTGTACCGGATGCAAACTTTCATCATCGGTGCATAGCAGATACGGTACAATTCTTCCTGTTTTGGCAGGTCCTGGCGTTTGCATCCTTCTATTATATCGTTCCAGTGCTGATCCAAGAGATAGTATTGGAAATTTAGTTCTTCTAACCATTGACGTAGGTTTAGGCAAAAAAGGTTGGGAAAAGATTAAGAATTTTGAAAGTGAATAAAGGCGTTGAAAAACTTCAAAGGGCATTAAAGGCTTAGGCCGATAAAATTGTAATTTCAACCGATGGATAGAAAAGATTTTATTTCTTCTTTGTTGCTTGCCGGTTTTTCCATTCCCGTCCCGCCGATTGCGGGAGGAAGCAGCAGTAATAACGGTGAGGAGCAGCAGATTTTTAAGATCCCGAAATACCTCAACGCAGGTGATCGAATTGGGATTACCTGCCCAGCTGGATTTATAACCAGGGAAGATATTGAACCGGCTGTCCACCAGATCCAATCCTGGGGCTTACAATGCGTGATCGGTTTAACGGTAGGAAAACGGGATCATAGTTTCGGTGGCACCGATGAAGAAAGGGCGGCTGACCTTCAGCGGATGCTGGATGATCCTTCATTGAAGGCCATACTTTGTGCAAGGGGCGGCTATGGAATTGTTCGGATAATCGATAAGCTCAACTTCAACAAATTTATTCAAAAACCAAAATGGATCATCGGCTTTAGCGATGTAACGGTAATTCATTCGCATGTCAATAGTAATTATGGCATTGCTTCCATCCATTCGAAGATGTGCAATAGCTTCCCGGATGATTGGTCAGTGGCTGACCCGATTCAAATGGATACCATCCTTTCCATTAAAAAGGCATTGCTTGGAGAAAAATTGCATTATGGTTTTGACCCCAATCCCTTCAACAGAACCGGCATTGCCGAGGGTCCGCTCGTGGGGGGTAACCTGAAAACGATTGAAACGATATCTGGTACTAAATCCATGCTTTCCACTGCTGGAAAGATTTTATTCGTTGAAGACACCGGCGAATATCTCTACAGTATCGATCGGATGTTCTGGCACCTGAAGCGCGCGGGTCAGCTTTCAAAATTGAAGGCCCTGATCGTGGGTGGCTTCAAGGTAAAGCCCGATGATCCGGGCGAGGAATTTGGAAGGACCGTTCAGGAAATCGTGTTGGAAAAGGTTAAGTCCTACTCTTATCCAGTGTGCTTTGATTTTCCAGTCGGCCATCAAAAAAATAACTATGCCTTAAAATGCGGAGCCACACACCGGCTGGAAGTGAAGCCGGATTCGTGTATTTTACGGGAAATTGCCTTGAAGAAGGTTGATTAGTTAATTGGTTAACTGGTTGATTGGGGAACAAATCGTAAATCATAAATCGTAATTCATAAATGGTTAGAATACCACCGTATCTCAAACCGACTGACGTCATCGGCATTACCTGCCCTGGTGGTTATATGAGTTATGAGAAGGCGGCTGCTTGTATCACAACTTTGCAGCAATGGGGCTATAGGGTGAAGGTTGGTAAAACGCTTGGGAGTGAGTCTACGAATTACTTTTCTGCACCGGATGAAGAACGCCTTGCAGAATTTCAACGGATGTTATTTGATGATGAAGTAAAAGCCATCCTTTGTGCAAGGGGAGGATTTGGATTCTCGCGCATGATTGACAGGATTAATTTCAAAAAGTTCAGGAAAAAACCAAAATGGATCATCGGGTTTAGTGACGCTACGGTAATTCATTCACATATTTACTCCAATTTCAAGATTGCAAGTCTGCATGCGCCCATGGCTGCCGCCTTCAATGACAATGGAGGAAAGAATGAGTATGTGGCTTCAATTAAAAACGCGTTGGAAGGCAAAAGGGTCCGTTACCAACATGCGGCTCATGATTTCAATCGCCGTGGACAGGCAGTGGGTGAATTAGTCGGCGGAAACCTTTCGCTGATCGCCCATTTATCCGGTACTGTTTCTGATCTCAAAACAAAAGGCAGAATACTTTTTCTCGAAGATATCGGGGAATACCTATATAATATCGACCGTATGTTTATCCAGTTAAAACGAAACGGTAAACTGGATAAGCTTGCGGGCCTTATTATTGGAGGGTTTACTGAAACAAAAGATACTGAGAGGCCATATGGTAAACCGGTATATGAGATCATCCATGACCATATAAAAGAATATGACTATCCGGTTTGTTTTGGTTTTCCCGTTAGCCACGAAAAAGAAAACTTTGCGCTCAAAGTTGGTGCCGGTCATAAATTGAAAGTCGGTAAGAATAAAGTCTCGCTGGAGGAATAAACATGTCGGAAAAGAAATTTTGGAAGGTCTCGCCTCATATCCCAGTAAAGGATGTGGAGGAAACCGTCAAATGGTACAAGGAGCATTTAGGCTTTGGTGAAGAATGGTACTGGGGGAATCCGGTTACCGATGGCGGCTGCAAAAGAGATGAACTTCGTGTGTTATTTGGAAAAACAATCGAGCCATTTGAGAAGCCAAAAGAACTAAGCCTGATATTTTTTGTAACAGCTGTAGATGAAGTTTATAAAGAAGTCCGGGATAGAGGACTTGAAATTATTCAGCCAATTGAAACCTATGAATATGGAATCCGGGAATTTATGATACAGGATATTAACGGATATCCGATACGATTTGCTGAGTCGGTAGAAATCTAAACAAACTGGCGAATAATCAATAATCAATAATTGCTCGTAGTGTATCGAGCTTATTTTTCTTGAACAACTTCACGGCAGAAAAATTATTGATTATTGATTATTGATTATTAATTATTGATTATTAGTTTCACCCTTGCACACTGCTTCTGTATTGAATTTTTTACGTTCAATCAATCCTCCTTGTCCAACTCAAATATCTCTTCCACATTTTTCTTAAACAACCTCGCCATTTTCAGCGCCAGCACAGTTGATGGTACATACTTATTACTTTCAATTGCATTGATCGTTTGTCTTGAAACACCGATCTTTTCCGCAAGATCTTGCTGCGTCAGGTTGTGAATTGCTCGTTGTACTCTTATACTGTTTTTCATCACGCAGGATTTGTACTGGTGGATACTCTGTTTCTGTACAAAACATAATGAAAGCGGATAATGAAAATGATCAACACGGTGAGCATATTGTACATCATTACATCGATAAATTCGATTCCATGTACGGCCCAAACAGCTATAAACAGCAAAGCGTAATTGATAAGAACTGCCCATTGCCATGATTCCAGGCGAGTGTGATGGATAAATTCATCTTCCTGTTTTTCCTTTGCAAACGCTATAAAAAATAAGCTGATGATCAGCCCGGAAAGGGCAACTTCATCCGTGAGATTGATGATTTCATCAAGATTTAATCCTGGCTGGCTACCTACTTTGGTCGAAAAGGATAGGGTCAAAAAATCCAGGCTAAAGTCCCAAAAACGATAAAGGATTCCGAGGACCAGAGAGGGGATAAACAGTATGATCCCGATCTTCTTATATCTGGCGGGGAGTAAGAGGTTTGTTTTCATTGTAAATAATGTTTTACCAAAAGTAAAGTAAACTTTACATAAAGGCAAATATTTTTTACATTTATTGCTTGAATTGTTATATGAACTGTCATTTACTGAGGATGGAATCGAGTTTTTGCTGGAAGAGTGGAGTCCCGTGAAGATTATTATGAGACCCGTTTTGTATGGTTATGAATTGGTCCCCTGTTTTCAGAAAAGGCATTAGTCTTTTTGCATTGCGATAGGGTACGATCCAATCATTAGTGCCATGAAAAATGGCGACCGGTGCAGTTACACTTTGAAGATATTCCCAGGTTGGTATTTTAAAATTGATCATCCTTTTCACCGGATAAATTGGAAAATAGGTACTGACTAATGAAGGCATGCTATAAAAAGGTGTTTCAAGAATCAATCCCTTGCAATCCCGGACGGAAGCCAATTGAGCCGCAATACCTGTACCCATTGACTTTCCATAAATAATTATGCTGTCGCGGGTGAATCTTGCCCGCGCAAGTTTATATAACTGCAATGCCCAATCGTATAACATTTGTTCGGTGAATTTGCCTGTACTTTTTCCATAACCAGGGTAGTCAATCATCCATACTTCATACCCATGCTTCGTAAACTCCGGTGGATAGGGTGCATACCAGGATATGTTCTTTTTGTTTCCATGGAAATAAAGCACCACACCCTTTACTGTATCGGTCGAAGACTGAAATTGAATGACGTTGATATTAGAGGTCTCGGTGTAAGGAATATTCAATTCTTTGAAGGGAATATTAAAATGATACTCATGGTCCCTGTTCAATGCGACAGGATGAAAGAGAATTCTATCCTGCAGGTAATACAACGCAATTCCAACCAAACAATAAATGATCAGTATTATCTTAATCCACTTAAATATTCGTTTTCGATTCATATTTCAACCCTAATTAACTAATCAACCAATTAACCAATCAACTAATACTTCAATATATCCCTCACAAAATTATGATACTCCGAAAATGAGGGTAGATTATTATGGCCCGCACCCGGAATTCGTATCAATGTTATTTTATTTGGATTCAGTTTTTGCAAACGTTCGCTTTGGTGAATCGGAATTAACCAATCCTTGGTTCCATGCAATATATAAGTATGACAATTCACTTTTCTTATCCATTTATCGGTTCGTAAGTGATAACGAAGTACAAATTTCACAGGAAGTATCGGTAAGAATCTCTCCACTACTTTTCTGAAACTATAGTAAGGTGAATCGAGAATAAGGTATCGTGGTTTATTATCAGCAGCTACTTTTGATGCGAACCCACTTCCTATACTCCTTCCGTATACGATCATATGGTGTTCCGGATAAGTTTTGGTGAGTACTTCATATACATACTGCATATCATCCCGCATTTCTTTTTCACTGCGTTTTCCTGTGCTTTTACCAAAGCCCCGGTAATCTACCAGTACTACATCATAATCGTAGCGATAAAAATCCCTTGCATATTTCGCCCAACCCTTAATACTCCTTGTATTTCCATGGAAGTAGAGGATCAGGCCCTTTGGATTTTCCCTGTAAAAATGCAGTCCATTGATCCTCACTCCGGGCTCTACATCGAAATTCACTTCTTTAAACGGAATATCATATTTGAATTCAAAATCAACCGGTAGTTTCTCTGGTTTAAATATAAATTTCTCCTGGGCGAAGTAAATGACCACGAGTAGCAGAACTATTCCGATTATTATATACCAGAGGAATGTTGGCAATTAGTTTTGGTTGACAGGGTTGACAGGGTTGACAGGGTTGAAAGGTTGATAAGGTTGATAAGGTTGACAAGGTTGACAAGGTTGACAAGGTTGATAAGGTTGATAAGGTTGACAAGGTTGACAAGGTTGACAAGGATGACAAGGTTGATAAGGTTGATGAGGTTGATAAAGTTAACAAGTTGACAAGGAAAAGCAATCGACTTAGTTGACCCTTGTCAACCCTGTCAACTCTGTCAACCTTGTCAACCCTATCAACCTACTCAATCTCCCAAATCCTCTTCAACTTCAAATTCGGTACTGGGGAAACAATGAGTGGGAATTTTTCGATGGTAACATTTGAAGGATCCAGGCCGAAGCCGCGTTCCTCAGAAAGGCTCCATTCCTTGACCATGAAATGCATTTTCATGATCACTCTTTCGGTGAAAGGAAGATCATTATCCTGGCTAAGGTATTTTTCCATCACAATAAACTGGAAATCTCCAACCACATTATTACGTTCCAGGCTTTCATAACGGCTACGGATATTCACTTCCTTATTCGCCACCAGGTCGGCCACCACTTTTCTGAACATCAGGTTGATCTTTGGTTCTACCCGGAACCCAAGACGAAATTCAACCCGAATTATATCATTCGGAATTATATGATCCACGATGTACTCGCTGGTATAGGGATCATCCATCGTATCAACGTGTACAAACCAGTAAATATCGGCGCGTTTTGGTTTCTTGTTCAGTATAGAATAGATGATCTTATGTTCGATTTCTTTTGGATTATTTGCACTGGTCAGGTAAACAAGATGGGTAGCATATTTTGGAACTGATTTGTCGTTGCTCAATTCCTGGATCTGCGGAATATAATGTTCGAGCCTCACAAATTCAACATAGCGGTTTTTGATTTTTCGTGCTCTGAACCAGAAGTACATAACCAGGAACATGATACCGCCAACAATAATTGTTGCATAACCTCCGTGTGGGATCTTTTCCAGGTTGGCGATCAGGAAGGATATCTCCACCGTTAAGTAAACCGTTAGAAATAGCCAAATCCATCCCGATTTTATACGGCGTGAGACGAGATAGTTGGAAAAGAGTACGGTTGTCATCAACATGGTCATAATGATAGCCAAACCGTAAGCCGCTTCCATTTTTGCAGACTCTCTAAAAAACAAAACAACTGCTGTACAACCAACGAACATCATTCCATTAATGCCTGCGATAAACAATTGGCCTCTTTCCTCTGAAGGGTAGTTGATCTTCAGTTTCGGCCAAAGGTTCAGGCGCATAGCTTCACTGATCAAAGTATAGGACCCGGATATCATAGCCTGACTCGCAATGATCGCTGCACTGGTCGCGATTACGACACCAGGGATTACAAACCATTGAGGCATCAAATCATAGAACGCATTTATGCCCATTCGTTCCTTTAATCCTCCGGGTACGGAGCTGATCACCTGGCCTTTCAGATGGTAAAGCATGTATGCACCCTGGCCTAAATAGTTCAACAACAAACAAGACTTCACAAAAATCCAGGAAACCCTGATATTTTCCCTTCCGCAATGTCCAAGGTCACTATACAAAGCTTCGGCTCCGGTAGTACAAAGGAATACCGCACCTAATATCCAGAACCCACTCGGGTATTCTATCAGGAATTCAATTGCATAGGTAGGACTAAGCGCTTTGAAAATGTGCAGGTCATCTGAAAGGTGTACAATACCCAGAACAGCGAGCATGGTAAACCAGGCGAGCATTATTGGTCCAAACAGCCGGCCGATGGAGTAGGTGCCAAATTGCTGAAGGAAGAAAAATGCGGCAATTATTCCCAAAACGATATAAACGATCAGATCCTGTTCGAGATTCGGTTTCAATTCTCTCAATCCTTCAATGGCAGACATGATAGAAATTGGTGGGGTGATAATTCCGTCTGCTAGAAGAGCAGCCCCACCGATGATCGCAGGAAGGATCAGCCATTTTTTCTGCCTTCTCACTAATGCATACAATGCAAAAATGCCACCCTCACCCCGGTTATCAGCCCTAAGGACTAACCAAACATATTTTATTGTCGTTTGAAGTGTAAGGGTCCAGATGATACAGGAGAGACTTCCGATGATCAGGAATTCTGTGATTTCCCTGTCCTTGACTATTGCGTTAAATACATAAAGTGGGGAAGTTCCGATGTCACCGTAAATAATTCCTAACGCAACTAATAACCCCGCTGCTGTTACTCTATTGGTATGTTTGCCCACGGTTCTGTTTACTTGTAGTACGTTATCAAAGGGTTGATAACAGAAATAATCCCCCCACTATTAGCGGAGGGAACTCTGCAAAGGTATACGTAAAAAAACTAAATAATTGAGGATTTATTGTTTAGCCACTACCAGCTTGTGGAATTAGGAAGAATTGATCATCAGGAATTGGGGAAAGGTCGAGACTGGCAAAAAATCCTAAATTACATGGAAAGTTTGGCCCGCCTTTCCCTAATCCTTAAATTGGCATGTAAGTAGCTTTCCATATTACAATGAAAAGAACACATTTTTTACCCTGGATGCTGTTTTTTTTGGCAACGATCCCTTTCGCCGCTCAGGCTCAAAAGATTTTCTACTCTGAGCCCGAAAAAGAAGACAATCGCCGGACCACAAATTTCGAAATCATAGGAAGAGTTGGGGGGAATATTCTCGTTTTCAAAAATAACCGCGCAGAAAATGCGATCAGCGTGTACGATAATGAGATGAAGCTGATCCAAAGAGTGGAGCAGCCGTACATGGAGGATAGGTGGATCAATGTAGATTTTGTTCCTTATACAGATTTCTGCTGGTTGATCTATCAATTCCAACGCAAAGGCGTAGTGTATTGCATGGCCGCTAAGCTAGATGGACAAGGTAAACGCATTAGCGAGCCTATCGAGCTGGACACAACCAAAATCGGTTGGGCGGCAAACAATAAGATCTATACCACCGTATACAGTGAAGACAAGAAACGGATCAGCATTTTCAAGATCAATAGCCGCAATCAAAAGAACTTCGTATTTACTACATTGCTTTTCGACAATGAATTGAGGATGCTCGACAAAGCTCGCATGACCCTTGAAATGGTTGAGCGCAACGAGTATTTCACAGATTTCCTTCTTTCAAATGAAGGTGACCTGGTATTTGGAAAATTTATCCGGAGAAGCGGAAACGATTTTATCTCCGACCTGCGGTTTGTAGTCAAGAAGGTTGATTTACCTGATTTCAGGATCTTCCCGATTAAACCTGAAGATTATACGCTTGATGAAGTCAAAATAAAAGTAGACAATACGAACAAGCGTGTTGTGTTTAATGCCCTTTATTATAAGCAGAAAAAAGGAAGTATTGAAGGATTGTTCTCTGCTATTTGGGATAAAGGAAGCGATTCGATTATCAGGCAATCTACGATGACGTTCAATGAGGAGTTAAGGAAACTCGCAAAAGGACCTGATGCAAACCTGAAACTTGCTTTCAACGATTATTTTATCACCAATGTGATAACAAAAAGAGATGGCGGATATATTCTGATAGGTGAATCCATGTATACTACAACAAGAGGATCTTCGTTTAACCGTTGGGATTACCTGAATTGGAATAATCCATGGTCATCTCCTCTTGATTATTACTATTATTCACCGTATTATAGTGCATGGAGTTCTCCCTGGAACCGATGGGGCAGTTCACAAGCTACCCGTTTTCATGCAGAGAATATACTGATCCTTTCTTTGGACGAAACCGGTACGATGGAATGGAGTAATGTGGTTCCAAAAAATCAGTTTGATGATGAGAGTGACGCGCTCGTGAGTCATCAAATAATGAATACCGGTGGAGAGATTCATTTTCTGTTTAATCAATATGAGCGAAGAACTTTGCTACTGAATAATCAGAGCATTGCCGCAGATGGAAAGATTACCCGATATCCGACATTAAAAAATTTGGAACGCGGAATTGAATTCATGCCGCGGTACGGGAAGCAGATCAGCTCAAGAACAATGATAGTTCCTTGCCAATATCGAAACTATCTTACATTCGCAAAAGTTGATTTCTAAATAACCAACCGCCGGTGACGGGAATTTTCCGACAAAAAAATTCAGCCAACGCTTTACTGCTGCTGATCTATGGATTAGTACTGAAGTTTAACCTATTCCTTCATCCGCCCCTTCCTAAAAGGGTAGCCGATGACCATTACCTCTACAATGTGTTGATGGATTTCATGGAGAAGCTCAATCTTTCTCCAGGTTTCTATTCTTTTCTTGCTTTTATTTTGATCTATATGCAGGCCACGCTGTTTACGCGGATCTGTAACCTGCATAAAATGTTTCATAAGTCTAACTATCTACCGGGAATGAGTTATATGCTGATCACTTCGCTCATACCGGAATGGAATGTTTTTTCAGCTCCTTTATTGATTAATGCACTATTCGTTTGGGCCTTTCACAGGATGATGTTATTGTACAGTACAAACAAACCCGGTACCGCAATTTTCAATATTGGATTCATAATGGGTGTTGTGACCTTGTTATACCAACCGGCAATCGTATTTGTGTTGCTGATATTCTTCGCGCTCTATATCATGCGGGCATTTCAAATCAGAGAATGGGTGGTTTCATTGCTTGGGGTAACCACACCATATTATTTTCTTGCGATCATTCTATATCTAACTAACAAGTTTTCCTGGAAAACAATTTTGCCCGAGATCAGTATTACCATTCCGCCTATGCCATTACCGGTATATACAGTAAGTATTGTACTGGCTGTTTTGCCGTTTATTATTGGAGGATACTTTGTTCAAAACAACCTCAACAAAATGCTGATCCAGGTAAGAAAAAACTGGAGCCTTTTGTTACTTTTCCTGATCATATCCATGTTACTTATAGTATTCAACCGGGAGACTGATTATGTAAACTGGTCACTGAGTATTATACCGCTTGCGGGTTTTCATGCAGCTGCTTATTTTTTCCCTACCAACCGAACCTTCCCCGCTGTAATGCATTGGATTATCTTCGGATTTGCGATATATGTTAATTATTTGCACACTCAATATTATTAGACTGGCAATCAACTCATAAATTTTATCTTTGTGCCTCCTTAAAACCTGTAATTCATCATGAAATTTGGCGTTGTAGTTTTTCCGGGTTCTAATTGTGATCGGGATATGCAGGATGCCCTCCAGCATGATCTTGGTCAGGAGGTGATCATGCTTTGGCACAAGGACAAGGACCTAAGTATGTTCAGCACCCAGGATTGCATCGTTTTACCAGGCGGGTTTTCTTACGGAGATTATCTCCGCTGCGGTGCGATCGCCCGGTTCAGTCCCATGATGCAGAGTGTAATTGAGTTTGCGAATAAAGGTGGAAAAGTTCTCGGTGTTTGCAATGGATTCCAGATTCTCTGCGAGTCTCATTTGCTCCCTGGAGTTTTACTCCGTAATGGGCATCAGCAATTCGTATGTAAGAATGTTTATCTGAAAGGCATAGGTTCTGATAAGCCATTGATGATCCCGGTGGCTCATGGGGAAGGTCGTTATTATGCGGACGACAATACACTTGATAAGCTGGAAGCAAACAAACAGGTGATCTATTATTATTGTGATGAAAAGGGTATAATATCTCCGGAAGCCAATCCGAATAATGCGATCCGGAATATTGCGGGTATTTGTAATGAAGGCAGGAATGTGTTTGGAATGATGCCCCACCCTGAGCGTGCCTGCTCAAAGGCGCTTGGAAATGTGGACGGACGGATCATCCTGGAGACCCTTGTAATGGGCAGAAAATCAGCGAATCCGGAGTCAGTAGCCCAGTTGGTCAATTGATTTGTCCAATTCGTCCATATTTAAAGAATTATTAGGATTAATTAATAGAATTTTGGTCGCCTTTTGAGTTATTTGGCAACGGAATTACAATATTTATGAAGCATTTATTCGCGGTTTTATCAGTCCTTTTTATCACCCATTTAGCCGTAGCGCAATCTAATAAGCAGGTTAAATGGTCATACACTGCTAAAAAGATCTCTGAAAATGTTTATGAGATTCATATGACAGCCACCATCAACGGCAATTGGCATATGTATTCTCAGGATGGGGGTGAAGGGCCCTTTTCAACAGCCTTCACTTTTACTAAAAATCCCTTGATTAATCTTGATGGTAAGGTAAAAGAGGTCGGCAAAGTGAAGAAGACCTATGAAGAGGCGTTTAAATCTGATGTCCGTTATTATGAAAAGTCCGTAAATTTTGTTCAAACGATCAAGCTCCGCGGAAATGTAAAAACAAATGTTACAGGTAAAGTGGAGTTCATGGTCTGCAACGATAGTCAATGTCTCCCTCCCTCCGAAGTTGAATTCTCATTAAGTATCGGAGGCTAAAAGGCCAGAAGGAAGATCACCGTATTTTTTATGAAACGAGTTTCTAACAGGAACTCGTTTTTTTTAAGTCCTGAAAATGGTTCAACGAATTCTATTCTTTTTCTTAGGAATTTTCTTCTTTGCCGGAGTGTTTGCCCAGGATACGGCTTACCAATGGAAGGCCAGCAGCAATAAGATTGACGATAAAACTTACGAACTTGTTTTTACCAGTAATGGAAATGCTAATTGGCAATTGTTTGCTGCGAATCAGAATATCAACGATGCTCCAGCGATAACCCTTGAGTTCCGCGATTCTTCAATAAAAGTAGTTCCAACATTTGAGCAAAAAGGCGAAACAAAAAAAATTGTCAGCCCCATTTTCGATAATGCTTCATTTAATATCTATGAGGGGCCTTTCACGATAACAGCAAACATTCAATTCCTAACTGCTGTTCCTGCAAGTCTTTCGGGCAAGCTTTTATATTTCTATGGAAAGGGAGATGCTTTTTATCCTGGAACATTAGACTTCACGGTTCCTTTAGAAGGTGGAATCACCACAACCACAAGAATCAAGATTGCGAGTTTTGACTTGAATAATCCAGTAAGTAATGCTGGAGATGATGGAACTGCCGGTAAAAGTTTATGGGGAATATTCTTATTAGGATTATTGGGAGGTTTCATTGCGCTACTTACTCCTTGCGTATTTCCAATGATCCCGCTAACGGTTTCTTTTTTCACCAAGCAGGCTGGCAATCGTAAAAAAGGGGTCGGAAATGCACTACTGTATGGGTTCTTTATCTTTCTCATATATATACTGCTGAGCCTGCCGTTTCATTTTATTGGTGGAAATAATCCGGAAATATTGAATAATATTTCCACTAATGTTTGGCTTAACCTTATCTTCTTCGCAATTTTTGTAGTATTTGCGATCTCATTCTTTGGATATTTTGAAATCACGTTGCCAGGCGCCGCTGCAAATACAGTAAATGCCCGCTCAGGGCTTGGAAATATTGCAGGCATATTCTTCATGGCATTGACACTTGCCATAGTTTCTTTTTCCTGTACCGGTCCGATCCTGGGTTCCTTATTGGTTGGAGCATTAAGTAGTGACGGAGGTCCAATGCAATTGACATTTGGAATGGGTGGATTTGGATTTGGTCTCGCATTACCATTTGCAATTTTTGCATTATTCCCAAGCTGGCTTCATTCATTGCCGAAATCAGGTGGTTGGATGAACTCGGTCAAAGTTGTATTGGGTTTTCTCGAACTCGCCATGGCTGTAAAGTTTTTCTCGAATGCAGACCTGGTTAAGCAATGGGGTATTTTGAAAAGAGAAACCTTTATCGGTATCTGGGTAATCCTTGGAATCTTAATTGTGGTTTATCTTTTTGGAAAGATAAAATTCCCGCACGATAGCCCGGTTAAGAAATTCGGCAAGACCCGAATTGCATTTATTGCTTTGTTTGCTGTAGCAACACTTTATCTAATTCCAGGGCTCAGCAATACCAAATGGGCAAACTTGAAACTTATTAGCGGTTTCCCGCCGCCATTATGTTATAGTTTATACAGTCATCCGGTGAATTGTGAAAAAGGCCTCGAGCCTTTGAGGGATTATGAGGAGGCAATTCGAATTGCGAAGGAAAAGGGCAAGCCGGTATTGATCGACTTCACCGGTTGGGCCTGCGTAAACTGCCGTCGGATGGAAGAAAATGTTTGGACCGATCAGCGCGTGATCGACCTGATGAAAAATCAGTTTGTTGTAGTATCGCTATATGTAGACGAAAGAAGGCTATTGCCAGCGTCTGAACAATTTGTTTACAAGACGAAAACTGCTACGACGAAAAAGATCGTAACGGTCGGAGACAAATGGGCAACATTTCAATCCGAAAATTTCGATGCAGTGTCGCAACCGCAGTACGCCATCATCAGTCCGGAGGAACGGATATTAACCCGCACAAAAACCTATACACCAAACGCAACAGAATTTGCGCAATGGCTGGAAGCCGGCCTGGAGGCCTATAAAAAAGTCAAATAGTGGATTGAGTTGGTACAATTGAAACGAATTCGTAGACTTATAATTTTTCTAAGCATCGCGATTGTATTCCTATAACCCCGTAGGGGTTCAATCTTTGTAGCTACGCAATTCACCCCTCACAACCCAAGCCGCGTAGCGGCGCAATCTGAATTTCAGGTATTCAGCAACAGTTTTGAATAAATCGCAAATCTAACCCCCGACTTGATCGGGGGCCCAATCGCAAATAAAAAAAGGTCCCTTGCCTTAAGGGACCTTTCAATTAGGCGTCATTCTGTTCCAGCCTTCCGACATAAGCAAGCAATTCAGAAAGAAAAGGGTCGGATGGAGGGCCAGAATGACAAGAACTTTTAAGCTGTTACTCTTGAATTTAGTTTGGTTTCCATTCCCTACAGATCAGTGTAAATAATGTTCCAATTATAAAGCGATTTTCTTTTGCATCATCATTTTACGCAGGTTGATCAGTCCGTACCGCATGCGGCCTAATGCCGTATTGATACTGCAGTTGGTCAGTGCTGCGATTTCCTTGAAGCTGAGATCAGCATAATGACGGAGAATGATCACTTCACGCTGATCATCCGGCAACAGGTCAAGCATTTGACGTACCCGGTCGTGACTCTGGCGCTTCATCATCTTTACATCAGCTCCATCTTCAGTGAAATTGATCACTTCGAAAATGTCGCGGTCATCGCTGGTTTTGATAGCCGGCGTGCGCTTCACTTTGCGGAAATGATCCACACAAAGGTTGTGAGCAATACGCATTGCCCAGGGCAGGAATTTTCCTTCCTCGGTGTAACGGCCTCCACGGATAGTGTCGATGATTTTGATGAGAACGTCCTGGAAAATGTCCTCTGCGAGATACTTGTCTTTAACCAGGAACAGAATCGAAGTGTACATTTTGTCTTTGTGACGAAGTACGAGTGTTTCCAGGGCATACAGGTTTCCATCCTGGAAATCTTGGATGAGTTCATGATCGGTTTTTTTACGTAGTGAGAATTCATAAACTTCTACGGTTTTGAAGGTGATAGGATATTTATTTATGGATTTAAATTGAACGGTTTTTCTGAGTAGAAGTGATCGAGCTATAGGCAGTGCTGGTTTATATTATGTATAGTTTTCCTTTGGATACAAATTACTGTCTAAAGATATATACTTTTTCCAAAAATCCAAACTTTAATAAAACTTTTAAACTTTTTAGCCAATAACGACTAAATAGGAACACCTAGGTATGGGGTTCTTACGATAATTTTATCCTTCTTTTTATGGGAAGCACAGGCAAAACAACAGCGGTTGATAATAGTCAAATGATCTTACCCGGGAAATCAAAGTCCTCAGGTAATATATATATTAAAGGAGCGCGGGTCCACAATTTGAAAAATGTTGAAGTCGAAATTCCCAGGAATAAACTGGTTGTAGTAACCGGTGTATCCGGTTCCGGCAAATCTTCACTTACTATCGATACCCTATTTGCGGAGGGTCAGCGTCGGTATGCAGAAAGCTTAAGCGCATATGCACGACAGTTTATGGCGCGAATGGTAAAGCCGGATGTGGATTATATAAAAGGACTTTGCCCCGCAATTGCAATTGAACAAAAAGTTATTACCCGCACGCCAAGGTCTACTGTCGGCAGTATGACCGAGATCTATGATTACCTGCGATTGCTTTTCGCAAGGATTGGAAAAACGATTTCACCCGTTTCAGGTCGGGAGGTAAAGAAAGACGATGTAAAGGATGTGGTAGAAACGATCAGTAGTTTAAAGGATGGCGATAAAGTTCTAATACTCGTTCCTTTTGCCCAGCATAAAAACAGGAAGCCAGCGGAAGAACTGAACATGTTATTACAAAAAGGATTTTCAAGATTATATAAAAAAGAGATAGTTCGCATTGAGGACCTTCTGGAAATGAAGAACTGGAAACCGGATAGCGAAACTTATGTTCTTATCGATCGATTATTGGTAAAGGAATTTGATGAGGATGATAAACATCGTATTGCGGATTCTATAGGTACGGCATTTTATGAAGGCGAAGGGGCGATCACTCTTGAGATCAATGGAAATAAGAAACTTCATTTTTCCAACCGTTTCGAACTGGATGGAATGGTATTTGAAGAACCGGTTCCGAATCTTTTCTCATTTAACAATCCTTTTGGTGCCTGCCCAACCTGCGAGGGATTCAGCCAGGTATTGGGTATTGATGCCGACCTGGTAATACCTGACAGGCGATTAAGCGTTTATGAAGGTGCAGTTGCGCCCTGGAGAGGGGAGAAGCTGAGTTGGTGGAAAGACCAATTCATCAAGGCAGCAAAGAAATTCAATTTCCCCGTTCATAAACCAATTGTTGAACTGACAAAGCAACAGTACCTGACTTTATGGGAAGGGAATGAATTTGCACATGGCATTAACGAGTTCTTCAAAGAAGTTGAACAGAATCTATATAAAGTTCAGTACAGGGTTTTGTTGTCGAGATACCGCGGCAGAACGATCTGCCCGGATTGCAATGGTTACCGGTTACGAAAAGAAGCCCTCTATGTAAAGGTTAGCGGATAAACATATTGGTGAGCTTTGTGAAATGCCGGTAAATGAATTGAGCGCATGGTTTGCAAATCTTCAGGAAAAATTAACCGAATTTGATCAGTAAGGTTGCCAAACGGGTTTTATTGGAGATCAATCATCGGCTTAAGACATTAATGGATGTAGGGCTTGGATATTTAACCCTGAACCGGCTTGCAAATTCTTTAAGTGGCGGGGAGAGTCAACGTATCCAATTGACCCGTTCATTAGGAAGCAATCTCACCAATTCCTTATATATACTGGATGAACCTTCCATTGGATTGCATTCCAGGGATACGGCGAGATTGATTCGCGTACTTAAAGGAATTGAGAGACCTGGGTAATACGGTTGTAGTAGTTGAGCATGATGAAATGATGATGCGTGAAGCGGATCATATAATTGATATGGGTCCGCTTGCCTCTCATTTGGGTGGAGAGGTTGTTGCAAGTGGAAACTATGATGTTATTATTAATAATAAAGAAAGCTTAACCGGCAAATACCTGAAAGGAGAATTGACAATTGATGCCCCAAAAAATGTTCGCAAATGGAATCGTTCAATTACCGTTGAAGCTGCGCAGCAACATAATTTGAAAAATATCACCGTAGAGTTTCCATTAAATGTGTTGATGTGTGGTGAGCGGTGTAAGTGGAAGTGGGAAGACGACATTGGTTAAGCAGATTCTTTATCCGGCATTACAAAAAGATAAAAGGAGAATTTGTTGACAAGGTCGGAATGCACAAAGGCCATTGCTGGAGATATCGATTATATCACCCAGATCGAAATGGTAGATCAGAATCCAATTGGTAAATCATCACGAAGCAATCCTGTTACTTATATCAAGGCTTATGATGAAATAAGAGATTTGTTTTCCAGGCAGGCCTTGAGCAAGATTCGCGGTTTTCTGCCAAAACATTTTTCCTTTAATGTGGATGGTGGACGTTGTGATACCTGTAAAGGGGAAGGAGAACAGGTGGTTGAAATGCAATTCCTCGCTGATGTACACCTGACCTGTGAAGTATGCGATGGTAAGAAGTTTAAGGAAGAAGTGCTTAGAAGTAAAATACAAAGACAAAAATATTTACGAGGTGCTTGAGCTTTCGTGTTGATGAAGCGCTTGAATTTTTTTGGGAAGAAAAAGACATCATTAAAAAGGTTAATCCGCTGAGCAGTGTAGGACTTGGTTATGTAAAACTGGGTCAATCTTCCGATACGCTTTCAGGTGGTGAAGCGCAACGGGTAAAGCTGGCATCATTTCTTGGTAAAGGCAAGGCGCAGGGGCATATACTTTTCATTTTTGACGAACCTACTACCGGTCTGCATTTTCATGATATCAAGAAGCTATTGACTTCTTTCAATGCCCTCATTGAGCAGGGGCATTCCATACTTGTTATTGAACACAATACCGATGTAATCAAATCAGCTGACTGGGTGATTGATCTTGGGCCTGAAGCCGGTGATGGAGGAGGAGATATCGTATATGCCGGAACCCCAACTGGATTGAAGAAAGTTAAGAACAGTCATACCGCTAAGTTTTTAACATAACCAAAGCATTGGCAATAGTTTCTTTGCAGTGTGAAAAAACTCTACGTTTTAATTGTCCTGGCCATTTTAAGTATTCCTGCTTTCACTCAATCATTGAGTGTGCCGGAGATAATTTCCTACCTGGATATGCCGGCAAAGCAGATCGATACCGTTCTTATGCAAAAAGGGTACCGGTTGATCAAGAAAGAAATCGATTCTTCGAGTAGTATTTACAATTATTCCAGCATACAGGTAAATGAAGGCACCGAACCAACCTGGGTCCGATCCGTGAATTATATGGATGTTCAGGTAAAAAACGTCAAAAGCAGGTTACTCACTTATCGCACCTATAGTGAAAGAGACTATCGCAGGATTCTGAAGGATTTATTAAATGCGAATTTCAAATCAACTCATAAATTCGATTTTAAAGAAGCTCAACACACCCTCTACGAAAAAGATGGAAGATCAATTCGCCTGAAAGTGATCGATGAAAAATTACCAAACGGAAAAATGATTAAGGTATACGAAGTAGAAACGGGGAGATAATAGGCAATAGGCAATGGGCAATGGGCAATGGGCAATAGGCAAGAGGCAATAGGCAATGGGCAATAGGCAATGGGCAATGGGCAATGGGCAATAGGCAATAGGTAATAGGTAATGGGTAATGGGTAATGGGTAATGGGTAATGGGTAATGGGTAATGGGCAATAGGTAATGGGCAATAGGTAATGGGCAAATTACATTTACAATTTATATAAAACAAAACGCCGGAAATTCCAGCGTTTTAATCTTATTGAACTATTAGAATTGAGTTCATTTGCCTATTGCCTATTGCCTATTGCCTATTGCCTATTGCCCATTGCTTATCTCAGTCGATCCGAGTCCCTCACTAATTTTTCATCGCCATAAATTGCTCGGGCGGCAAGTACAAAAAATACCGGGATTGATAAAGCGATAACGGCTGCCAGGGCAACTTTTCCTTCATCCGGTACAAAATTGCGGGTTTCGAAAAAATAGACCACGATGTTTACTATTGAAAACACGATCCCGAATATTGCCAGGCGCAACTGCAATTTCCTGTTCTTATACATGAATATTGCAAAGAAAGCCATTAGGGCATTGATCACCGTAAGAATCAAAATAAGAAGATTTGGATGTGCATTTAGTACAACGAACTTTTTGATATTGTCCTTTCCGATTTGATTTCCCGAATAAACAGGGAATTTGAGTGTGAGCAAAGAAGTGGCACATGCAATTAATAACCAGAAAGATTGGATTCGTTGTAGCATGAGGTGAAAAATTTTCCAAAAATAGGTGAGTTTTGGAATATACCACAAGTCTGTCCGACTGAATCCAATTTAATGGTTTGATTGTTCAGATTGTTTGATTGCTGGTTTTACTATTTATAAGTCCAACCATTGAACAATCTAGCCATCAAACCATTCAATTTTATCCCGTCGGGCAGATTAGCCGATTAAGCAAAAAAACCCTCCAACCATTTGAATAAATCAAAGGCGGAGGGTTTAGGGATTATCGAAAGAAGCCATCGGCTATTTAATAGATCTGCCTGAGGCAGACTGGAACGGGAACGTTCAAATCTTATCTCTGTTTGCGGATTTCTTCATGCACGTTCATCTCTCCTTCGATCACGCGTATATTCAGAAATGATTTTTGATCTTCGAGCTGTACGATGAAAGCGCTACCTTCTAATGTATGGATCTCGATCACCTGGTTGATCTTATAGTCGAAATAGGTGCTCTTAATCTGTTTGCGAAGGTCTTTTGACATTTTATCTTCTCCGTAGTAACTAACGGTGCTTTTCCAATTTCCTTTTTTGTCATAGTCCACACTTGTTTTCGTTCCATTTTCATTTAGGCGAACTGTAAAACCTTTACCGTTTGGATACCAAATAGCGGAAGCAGCGTTTTTGAAGGATTTTTCAAAGTCTTTTACTGCTCTTTTGTTCACTTCAGCGCTGTTCATTGAACTTACAAAGGCGGAGGAATTCGAGGATTCCTTGTGTTCAACAGAATTTTTGTCAAAGTTTACTTTTTGGGGTTGGGCTTTATTGCCCTGGGCACTAGCCGTATTTATCATCGCGGTGATAAGGATAACGGCCAGGGACGAGTTTAATACCTTTTTCATGATTAGTGTATTTTTATTATTGATGAAAGTCAAACTTGCTGTTTCGAAAAGCAAGGTCAACCTATTGGTCGTATGAAGTTTCACTCAGGGAAACAACAATAATTTATTTGGGAGAGGGTATTGTTTTTCTTACATTTAGATTAAGTCCACCTGCTATGGGATTTGAAAATGCCTCACGATTTACTGAGCAGGATTTAATATTTAGCTTGTTGCAAGACGGTATCACTAGGCGGAGAGGCGAGGATCAACTATTTGAACAGTATGCTTATTTGATGCACGACGCAACAAGGAAGCATTCTATTACATATGATGAAGCATACGACGCGTACTCCGACGCCATATTATCTGTGATCGAATCCATTTCCAACCGCTCCTTTGAAGGCAGATCTTCCTTAAAGACATATCTATACCAGATTTTTCATAACAAATGTGTTGACCTTATCCGGAAAAAGTCGACCAATAAGTACAGCGTACACCGTACTGTATCTCTTCCGGATGTTTTACATGAGCTGTCGGACTCGGCAAAGCTTATAATCCAACAACTGGCAGAGAAGGCGGACCTGGATTTGCTGAAACGAAAATTGAATGAACTGGGCGAAAATTGCCGCAGACTTCTCACCCTTTCAGCCGAAGGAAACGCTGACAAAGAAATTGCCGTCCTGATGGATTATAAATCCTCAGATGTGGTTAAAACCAGCCGTTTACGTTGCCTCGAAAAGTTAAGGCAACTCTATCTGGCCAAATGACAACCGTCCATGAACAATGCTTTAAGTTATATCGATGATTTTTTCAAGGGTAGCCCCGGTCCCAATGAAAAGAAGGAGTTTGAAAAGCGACTAAAAGACGACCCGGCCTTTGCGGAGGAAGTGGCCTTTTATGTGGCGACGATTAATGTGTTGAAGGATGAGGCAAAATCGGAAAGGAAAGAACGCTTCCGGAATTTCAAATCGGATGAAACATCTGAAGAAGCGTCGGAGCCGATCAACGTAAGGCCAATGCGAAATTCCAGGAGGGTCTGGATGTATTCAGCGGCAGCATCGGTATTGGTTCTTTTTATGGCGGGTTTTTTATTGTTAGGGAATGGCAGTACGCCGGCGGAGATGGCTGATCGTTATATAAATAAGGAATTTAAAGAGCTGCGTGGCACGACAATGAGTGGTGAAGAGGATAGTTTACAAAAGGGGATAGCATTATACAATGACGGAAAGTTAAATGAGTCATTGAAGATATTCCTCGATCTCGATAGAAATGGCCCGATAGTGAATTCAGAAGTAAAGAAAAATATTGGCATTATTTATTTAAAGCTTGGGCAATACGATAAAGCACTGGACTATTTTAAGCAATTGGAGAATATAAAAGGACAAGTCTACAACCCTGGATTATTTTTCCAGGCAATTACCCTCTTAAAAAGAAATCAATCCGGTGATTCCGACCTCGCGAAAAAACAGCTAATGCAAGTTGTTGAATTCAATCTGGATGGAAGTGATGACGCCAGGAAGTGGCTTGATAAATTCTGATACTGCTATACATACAGATCCCTTCTTACCCTGCTGAAAAGGTCCTGCCTTAATGAATAGAATTGAATCTATTTTTTCACCTTAAAAACTTTAGTTATGGCAGATGATACTACTTACAACACACCTCCAGCGGCTTCGCAATCCGGACTTGACAATATTGATTGGTTGGAACATTGGCCAACCAAAATTGAGCTTGGAGACCCAACTTCCAAGGAAATGTACAAAGGTCTTGTCAGAGTTTATCTAAACAGCTGGTTATCCCTTTACAATAGTCATCCTTCGAGAGCTCAAAAACAGAAATATGAAATAAAGACATTTGGCGAAAATCCTACGGGACCAACCGCATTCCGTCCTTTCGTACTCTTAACTCCAGGGGTTGAAAGACGTATTGAAGTGGATGAAAATGGTACTCCAAGAACACACCTAATTCCTCCCGAACCCCCTCCACCACCAAAAGATGATGAAATCTAAAATCTGAACTCGAGTGATTGAAATTTAAAACAATTATTTACTTCAAATATCTTGTATATGACAGAAGAGAACAAGACCCATCAAGCTCCTAAACCCGCTCCTTCAGATAATACAAAAGGTTCCACTCCGCATGCACATCCCACTCACGAATGGCTGAGTGGGTGGCATCAAATGGTATTTCCGCTAAGAAATGGTGCAACACTACGGGAATATAAACCCAGAATTGAAAAATATATAAAAGCCTGGGTGGAATTGATCAATGATGTTGATCCAAATGGGCGAAAATTCAAGTTAAGAGATTTCGATTTCGTACCTATTGGCATAAGCACTGCGCAATTCAAGGTGGTTGGAAACCCGGAATTAATCAGTAATACTCCGGTTGGAACTGCAAACCCTCAGGTACTGAAAAAAACCGAAGGTTCAGGTGGAGGAGGTTTGCCTGGAGAAAAACCTGCCGGACAACACTTGATTCCACCGCCGCCGCCGCCGCCCAGATAGTGGTTCTTTTGATAAGATGATTGATCGGTTCATTATTCATAGATAATTCATTTGAATCGTTGATCTAAATTGTTTGAGTAAAACAAAAAACTTTGATTATGTCAGAAATTAATTGGCTCGAGCACTGGAGACCTATAGAATTTGTAAGCGATCCTGAAGATGATAAAAAAATTAAGGATTTGAAAAAAAAGGTTCGCGTTTTAGTAAGAGGATGGCTTGCAGACTATGCGGCAGAAAATGGAACAAACCATGTGGTTAAGAAATTCAAATTTGAAAAACGAAGCAACGGCAGTGAATTGCCATTAAAGTACGATGTATATGCTTACATCTACCCTGATCCGGTTGAAGACGGTCATAATGGAGAGCATCATGAAGGCGGCGAACCGGGAGAGGAACCAGGCGGAGAACATCTGACTCCACCACCACCTCCGCCACCAGGTAGAGTTGATTAATTGATTTTCGAACGATAAAAACTTAAAAGTATTTCTGAATTCAACTCGGTGGGTAAGAATTCGATTGACCTTATTGTTTATGTCAGGTTATATTGGATACCACTGATCTATTTTAAAGTCGCAAAAATCTGTACGCTTAAAAACCTGAATGAGTAAAAATAGCATCATATTGTTATTTTTTTTGTTTTCCTGCGGGCTCCCACCACAAGAAAAGTGTGCTGAGATCAAGCCCTTATTAGTCGAACTCACCAAACTTCGGGATTCTTCATCTTTAGCTCCTGCAAAAAGGATCGAACTATTACCTGAATATGAAACAAAGTTGAAGGAATGCAATGGTCATTTTGACTCAACTCACACATTGGTATTACGCAGGATGGGAGATATTTACGACAGTGCATCTTATTTTGAAAATGGAATCGAACTTTACCAACGGTCAATTGCTCTAATAGAGGCACATATTAATGATCCATCTACAAAGCCCAGAGATTTGGTTCCTGCGTACTATAAGGTCTCGCTATTGAATCATTCATTAAATAGGACATCTGAAAAGATGACAGCGCTGGATAGTTGCGCGTTTATTGCAATGCGTCTGAAATATATTGATCTCCATTGCCTGTCTGCATTGTATCAAATGACCGAGCACGCATTTCACATTGGAGACTATAATAACTGTATTACTTATTCGAGTCTCTGTGCCACGCTTGCATTGGAATATGCAGAAAAAGGAAACGCAAATGAGAAAGCAGATGGAATTCACTATGCAAAAAGTAGTTTGGAATGGCAAGTCAATGCCCTTCTTGCCTTGAAAAGGGTAGATCAGGCAAAAAAAATCCTCGAAACCAAAGTCACGGAATTCAGTAATATGGCGCAACCGGGGGATATTGGATTTGTGTATGGAATGCTTGGTGACGTATTTCTGCGAGAAAAGGATTATGAAAAGGCGCTGGCCCATTACAATCGGTCATTCGAATTATTGGCACAAGCGCCAGGCCAGGCGGGAAATTGTAAGGCCACTCTAAATCTTATTGGGTTTGAAATTTACTTTAAGTATCTAAATGATAAAGATAAGGCGCTTCAATTCTTCAAAAAGGCTCTCGATTATCCAGTACCACATAAGGACAAGGAAGATTCGGTCGAAACATTAAGCATTTACAGTCGGATTGGTAACGTATTTCTTAACGATGGAAAGTATGATATTGCTTTGCAATATTTTCAGAAAGCTTTTGATCAGATAGAAACCGGAATTAACGAGTCTGCTTTGCTGCAATCATCATTTGATGAAATCTTAGGAGGTAAAAAAAGGGGGCATATCGTCACTTTAATTTTTAATAAAGGAGAAACCTACAGACAAAAATATAAAGTCACTCGGGATTTAAAAGATCTTACTAAAGCCATTGAGATATTTAAAGTCGAAGATCAGTTTCTTGAAAGAATCAAAACAGATCAATCAGATGCTAAATCGAAATTATTTTGGCTGAGCGATAGGAGAAAGTTGTATGAACTTGCTATTGATGCTTGCTATGCCAATGGAAATATGGAAGATGCTTTTTATTTTTTTGAAAGAAGCCGTGCAGTGTTGTTATATGACCAACTTAAAGAGCAGAAACTTATAAGTGAAGAAGATTTAACCACGCAGGCGCAACTAAAAAAAGATGCTGCTCAACTGGAAAAGAAATTCGGTTCGTTAGAGCTGGACTCACCCGAAAAGGCATTAATTCAACGACAGCTTGTCGTTACAAAAAAAGAATTGGATAAGATCGAAAACAAACTCAAGTTTAAGAATCCATTATATGAACAGGGTTATTTTGAAGTCGGAAGTGATCTGCTAAAGACCGTGCAACAGCAATTGGCCAAAAACAAAGAACAATTAATTGAGTTTTTCGATGGAGATAGTTCAGCTTTTGTGTTGACCATAACTCCAGATAAATTATTCCTCCAAAAGTTGAGAAAGGAGAGCTTCAACAAAAGTATTGATGAATATGTAAAATACTTGTCTGATCGCCAGTTGTTGAACAGGGATTTCAAAGGCTTTGTAAATACTTCCAATGAATTGTATCGATTAATTTTTGAAAAACAACCGCCCCAATCAGGAAAAATTATTGTGTCTCCAGACAGCCGATATTTTCCGGTTGAAGCATTGTTGACTAATGCTAATGGAGAAAAGCTTACGTACTTAATCGAGGCGCATCCCGTCAGCTATTCTCATTCGGCAAGACTACTCGTCGGTCAGGCTGATCCGGTAGCCGAAAATACATCCCGAAATTTTCTGGGAGTAGCGCCTGTAAATTTCAATTCGAGTCTGAAACAAGTTTCTTTAGCCGGAAGTGATGAATCTCTGGAAAAATTGCAGTCCAGCATTCCCAGAGGAAGGAGCAGGACTCTGGGACGTGCGACAAAAGAAAACTTTTTGAAAGAGTTCAGCCAATACATGGTCCTTCAATTATATACCCACGCATCGGATGGTAAAGGAGAAGGAGAGCCTGAAATATACTTTGCCGATTCCATTCTATACCTGTCTGATCTCGTAAGTGACAGGAAGCCGGTAACCCGGCTAATTGTATTGTCTGCCTGTGAAACGGGAACAGGTCAATGGCATGGCGGCGAGGGTGTGTTTAGTTTTAACAGAGGCTTTGCGGCCCTGGGAATTCCCTCTTCAATTACCAATCTATGGCGAGTTGAAAATAAATCTACCTATCGTTTAACAGAATTATTTTACAAACACCTCTTGGAAGAAACTGATATTGATATTGCGTTACAAAGAGCCAAACTTGAATTCATCAAAACCGGAACTCGGGAAGAACAGATGCCATACTACTGGGCTTCTGCGATCCTGGCCGGTAAAACAGATCCTATTCAGTTTGATAGATCCTTCAGATGGGATTCGATGTTTTGGATTATTGCAGGAATTGTCTTTACATTGATGATAGCTACAATCTGGTCAAACTATAAGCGAGCCAGGATGACGATGGAGGAACGGAAGATTCCAAATTATAGCTTTTCATGATTCATCAAATTATCGCAGGTACCACCAAATAAGATAAAATGTCTGAACTGATTTTGCCTTTTGAGATGGAAGAACAAACTGAACATAATTGGTGTTGGGCCGCAACTGCAAAAGCCGTTTCCGATCATTATACGCCTGAGCCTTCAATAAGTCAATGTACGGTAGCAGGAATGGTGAAAGGCGTTGATTGCTGTAGAAATTCTTCAGGTAGCCCTTGCAACGAATACGCGTTTTTGAGCGAGGCACTCAAGAAGACAAATAATTTTGAAGATTTCCTCAATAGAATAATGTTATGGAGCGAAATAAAACAACAGATTGAAGCGGGGAAAATAGTGTGCGCATATATAGAGTGGGATAATAGTAACGCAGGTCATTATGTTGCCCTTTACGGAGTTGGCGGAATAGGACGAGGCACGAAAATGGTTTATGTCCGCGATCCTGACGGCGAGGACAAGCTTATGACTTATACCAAATTCAAGAGGTATGAGCGTCAAGGCCGGTGGTTAAAGACCTATAAGACAACGAAACCAATTGGAGGAAACTAAACGCTATGTGGTTCCAGGATTTTTCAAAACATGAAGAATTGATAAAACCTATTATGGAAGTAAGGCCGCAAATTGAGGCCTATTACAAATCCAAACCCAAAGAAAGAATACTGCTTGATCCCAAGTTTAAAGATCTCCATTTTGGATATTCAATAAAATTTGACAAAATAAGCGAGGCTACAAAGCTCCCGGCTAAACCGTCATCACTGCGAGTACTTGAATTTGACAACAACGGTCCAATTGCTTTTCACGTATTTGACCCGAACAAAAAAAAGCCGCAGTTACTGGAGTCAATGATAAGTGTTAAAAGAATAAATGATTTCTATGAAGCTCTTGAGAAAATTAAAGAAAAGGTGAAAGACGAAACTAAGGGAGAGATTCGCTTTTTAGCGGTACCATCCTTGAATGTTCAATCTGTATGGATTCATTTTGATGAACCAGGAAAGGATGGATTCAGCTTGATAACTCGCTTTGATCCCAAAGACGAAGAATTAATGGGAGAGGCAAAGTATAAGCACTATCTGTTTGAACGGAAGAAACGCCTGGAGAGTTCTGGAAATAAGACGGGAGATATTGAGGGTGAGAAAATGGGTGGTTGAATACTCAGAAAATTAATGAGACAATTGCGAAAAAATCAATCAAAAGGTGTCAGATTACTTAACGTCTTGCCTTTGAATGTTGAAGTAGTGTGGTTTACAATTCCCGAGGAAGAGATGAACAAATTTTACCTAAATAGAACAAATTCAGAAGAGATAGAAATTATGAGTGAGAAATCTTTTGTAAACTATTTGGGTGAGTTGAAAGACCGGTTTGCTAGGATGGAAGGAGACAATGGTGGTAAAGAACAAAGTGGTGGTAAGGATCAAAAAAGTAGTAAACAAAAGGGAGGATAAATGTCGTCAATCTACAAACTTTAGTATAAAAAAATCAAACCACTACTATGTCACGTAAAAAACTCACCAACATCCTTTTCGCAATTGGCCTGATTAGTTTTGTAATCATTAGTTCCTGTAATCCCAATGAGGGAGAATCAGGAAAAGAAAAAACTGCTATCAAGAGGGACACTTTGAACAATTGGCTAACGGTGAATATTAGTTTTCATCCAAAAGCCTCCTATGAATTAAGGCGGGAGTATCTGGAGGAAATCAAAGAGTATTTGTCAAAGTATGTTAGCTCATACAGCGATACTACGAAACATCGAACCGTTACAGCAGCCTTTAATCAAACGGTTAAAGACAGTTTGCAATACGCTGTTTCAGTTATTGTGCATAAGGTATATTATTTAAAAGATTCCGTTTCTGATCCGAAATGTCCTCCTTTACCCGGTCCGAGAACTATTGAGCTGGCTCAATTAGAAATACTCTGTGGGTTGTTAAATCAATAGGCCATAATTTTCATTTACCGAAGGACCTATGGGCACCAATGCTTATCCCTTCTGCTTAAATTCAAGTCATGAGAGCAGTCCGGTTTACTATACTATTGCCCTTATTAATTGGTTTTCTATGTAGGGCCAAGGGTCAATGCCCGATCAAAGACTCAGTTTTGGCTGCTATTACCAGGATTAATCAACCAGGTATTGATCTGAAATTTCTTTCGTCCAAATTGATCGACTATTCTGAACTCTTGAGGAAATGCACGAATAGAGATCTTTCACTTGAAACGAAGCTATTAAGAGCTACAGGCGTAGCATTCTTTTCATTGGGCGATATTGATTCGGCAATCAATTTCACGTATCAATCGATTAAGTCTGCTCGCCGGATCACCGACGATTCTATCCGCCAGGGCAAACTTTTGCTGGACGCATATTACAACCTTGTTTATTACTATGACAAGACTTCACAAATTCAGCTCAAGATTGAGGCAGTTGACAGTTGTATGGCCATCGACCGGCGTGTGAATTCAAATTATCTAATTACCTGTTTGGTGATAGGGCAAAAGACGAAGCACCTTCTTTACATGGGTGATTATCCGGGCTGCGTCCGTTATGGAGAAATGGGTCAGTACTATAATGCTACCTACGCCTCTTCCATAAAATTGGAAGAGCCGGGATATGACAGCATTGATATTGACTTTTACAACTTTACGTATCGGATTGATGGGTTGATATTCCTCTCGCAAACTCAACAGGCGGAAAAATTAGTGAAGGAGAAGTTGATGTTTTTTAAAAAAATAAACCACACTGATAACCTGGGCGTGCTTTATAATCTATTTGGTCACGTGTACGATTTGAAGGGTGATTACTATGCCGCAAGAGCCTATTACCTTCAATCTTGTAAAGAAAATCTGAAGGCCAGGTATGCGAAGGGATATATCCAGTCGATGGGAAAGTTGGCACTTATTTATAATCAACGCCTCAACACGCCGGACTCTGCTCTTTGGTATTGTAAAAAGGCGCTCAGTTACTGTGATAAAGTCGACTCGATCTATATACTTAATTTAATTGCCAATGCCTATGTGCTAAAACAGGACTTTGATGCAGCCTTTCGTTATTACAAGTTTGCATTTGAAAAGCTGGGACTAGGATTGGAAATATCAAGGGAATTATTAACTAAACTAAATGACGACCTAAGTCAAAAAGTGATAGAATATATTACTGGTTTACTAATGGATAATGGGGAGGCCAGGCTTCAGGAGTATAAATCAAAAGGAAATGCTTATTCGCTCACGGAAGCAATAAAAATCTTCACTATTACAGATCATGCATTGTCCAGAATAAAGACTGATTATTCCGAACCCGAAACAAAATTATTCTGGCGAAGCCATTCCAGGCGCCTTTATGAATTTGCAATCGAGGCCTGTTATTTATCGGATCAAAAACAAACAGCTTTTTATTTTCTGGAAAAGAGCAGGGCCGTTCTTTTAAATGAACAACTGAATGATCAACGTTGGCTTAACAATGATCAAATCCTTGAACAAAAAGCCTTGAAAGATCTTATCGAAAAACAAGCAAAAAACCTGAAACACATCGGTCAATCTTCGTCCGAATATTTAAAACTGCAGGGCGATTTGGTAAGTAACCAGGAAAAATTGAAGCACTTGACCCAACGATTGAGAGAAAATAATCCCCTGTACTATCAAAGTTATCTTGATACAGCGATGATCAAAATAACTGATGTTCGGGATAAGGTACTTGCTGGAAGTGGAACGTTTGTCGAGCTCTTTGTTGGTGACTCTGCATTTTATTCAATGATAATCACAAAAGAAAATATTTATTTCAATCAGCGAGACAAGCACAGATATGCAATACTCCTGGAACAATTGAAGAATGGAATCGCTATTCCCTCAAATTCTGTTACAGATATTGATAATTCAATTCAAAAGTGTCGTGAACTATACGCATTCTTATTTCAGGGAATTAATCTTCCAGCCGGCAAACTGATCGTTTCTCCCGACGCTCAAATCTTTCCGTTTGAAATACTGATTACGAATCAGGCAGGATCACCCAAATATTTTGTTGAAGATTATTCAGTGAGTTATACCTACTCGGCAAGATATCTTTTGAACTCATATTCTAACAATTCGGGTTCACGTGGAAATTTACTCGGTTTTGCGCCGATAAGATTTACAAAAGCCAATGCTTCTCTAGCTGAACTGAGAGGAAGCGATCAATCTTTGGAAAAGCTAACGGCATATTTTCACAGCGCAGATGAATATACCGGCGATAAGGCGACAAAGAGTAATTTTCTCAACCGTTTTTCTGATTATGGAATTATTCAACTATATACACACGCTTCAGCTAGTGGCGAATCAAAGGAACCGGTAATCTATTTTTCAGATTCAATTCTTTATTTGTCTGAATTAATTCCTGAAAGCAAGCCATTGACACAATTGATTATTCTTTCAGCCTGTGAAACCGGTAAGGGGCAATTTTACGAAGGTGAGGGTACTTTTAGTTTCAATAGAGCATTTGCAGCTATTGGCATTCCCGCGGCGGTTACCACACTGTGGTCCGTTGAAAGCGAATCGACTTATCAAATAACAGAGCTGTTTTACAAATATCTCTCCAAAGGCCACCCGACAGATATCGCACTACAAAAAGCTAAACTTGAATTCTTAAGGACTGCTTCAAAAGAAAAGTCATTGCCTTATTTCTGGGCAGGTCCGATTTTGTCTGGAAAGGCGGAGAAAATCGAATTTTCAAAAAGCAATCCCTGGAAATGGGTCGGATTGGGACTTGGACTGGCTCTGTTGATTACCTTATTTTATTGGTTAAGAAAAAGAGCCAAATAGAAATTTGCTCCTAATTCAAATTTTGACTTGGCTTATCAATTTAATGGCATAGCTTATTTGCTTTTCTTGAATCTTTCCAGTTCCTTAATCTCCCGATCCATAACCCTCACTTTAAGGCACTCCGCACTATTTTGCATCACTACGTAATAAGCAATCTTGCCGGCTGTTTCGATTTCAACCACAGTGCTAATTTCAAAATCGTAATAATTCCTTTTAACTATATGACGCACTTCTTTGGAAAGTCTTACTTCATTGTATTGTTGCGTTGAGCCAATCCAGTTTCCATTCTTTCCATAGTACACTTTGTTTACGACACCGTCGACCGTGAATTTTGCCATGTAACCCTCTTCGATAACGAACCAATTGACTTTTTCGACGGTTTTATAATCTTTCTCAAAAAGTCGTAATGCTCTTGAGTGAACATCCCATGTATCGATCAATTTGTTGGAACTAGTGTCCATTCGACTCAAATTATTGATTTCGATGATTGACTTTGTTTCGTACCCCGGAAGATCTTCCTGAGTATGCTGCGCTCTAAGATCGTTGCTGGTTGCTGCTATGCAAATTATTCCTGCAAGCAGTGTATAAAATCTGCTTTTCATTTTAGTAATTTTTAAATTGATGATTAAAAAGATATGCGGTTTTGAAGGGAGAATTTTGTTAACGCTAACAGTGACAAAAATACTTTTGACTAAAACCGTTTACAATCCCAGCTATTAGTGAGTTAAGTGGGAGAAGTAATACCCTTCTACCAAATTCATGGTAGAGGAAGGGGCGTGTATTGAAATATAAAATATAAATATAAAATAGTCAACAGCTAACTACTCTTAAAGAACTTCCTTACTAACTCCATTTCCATATCTATTACCTTCACCTGTACATACCTGGTTCTATCTTCCATCGTCACCATATAAATACTTTGCTTTGGCTTGACTAATTCTACAACACCGATTATTTCATAATCATAATAACGGCGCTTCACCAGTTTCCGAACTTCGATGGGCAGCCTGTTTTCTTTATATACTTTCCTTTTCTCAAATCTGTTTCCATATTTATCATAATAGGTAAGGATCTGGACTTCATCCCAAATAAATGAAGCTACAGAACCCATGTCGCTCTGATACCAGCGGACTGAGTCGAATTCTTTGTATTCATCAAGAAAATTCTTCAGCGCCCTAGGATTAACTCTTCTCGGACCAATCATTTTGTGGAAAGGGGTTCCGGGGTTTCTTAAAGACTCGTGTTCAATATAGACAAGGCTATTTTTTTTCAACAAATCTGCCTTCATAGGTTGACCATATAGGTTGTTATTGGTTACTGCCGCACACAAGACGCCTGCGAGCAGAATCGAGATTCCGCTTTTCATTTCAATTGTTTTACTGAATGATTAAATTAATTCGAAACGTTACTCATGTGCGGTTTTTGACCCTGGCAATAGCGGGTCTGGCTCTGATCGAAAGCAGAAATAGTTGCTACTAGGATTGAATTGCTACTAAGATTGAGCAAATAACAAGAAGAAAGTTATTTAGCAAATATCATAGAACCGGAACTGGATTAAAATACCCTTTTTGGGTGAATTTATCCTTTCTTATAGACCTCCAACTCCTCCATCTTCTCACCCATCAACCTGATCTTTAACCAGGATGATTCGTCTTCAAGAGTTATATAATATGCAGCGCGGTTGCCTACTGTAACTTCCGCAACGCAGAAAATTTTGTAGTTGTAGTAAGAGCTCATCACCTGTTGCCTGATATTGGGCGAAAGATATTGCTGAGTATAAAATTTTGTGGTTGAAAGCCAATGCCCCCTTTGATTATACTCAACCCGATGACGGATGTCTTTCCTGGTAAATCTAACCACGTAGCATCCATTACTCAACATGCTCCAGGTCTCACTGTCGACGCCAGTAAACTCTTTCTTAAAGTTTCTTATCACTCTTATGTTAACTGCGTCGGGTGTAGAAGGAGAGAACCCTGCGCCATTCTCCTGGTTGAACATGGTTTCGGCATAAGCGAGCAGATCGCTTTTGTTGAGCGATGCATTCTGCAGACCTTGTGCGATGGCAGTTGATTGAATGCCACCGATAATGATTAACAATCCAGTCAATTGTATGAGTTTCCTTTTCATGATGAAGCCATTTGTCCTTTAAATAATGAATTGACAGCTTTTGGTAATAAAACCATGCCTGTCCTTTTCAAATTAGTCGGTGCTTCGGGGATTTGGTAAATAGAAATGCAATAAAAAACCTTGCCAAGGTTTGAATAGGTTTTCAACCCTGTTCGGAAATTTCGAATCAATAGGGAAACTCACAGGGTTGAAAACCTTGTCCTCAAGTGCTCAACCCAACTTCGAAACTCACAGGGGTCGC
Source organism: uncultured Chitinophagaceae bacterium (assembly GCA_963728145.1). GTDB lineage: Bacteria > Bacteroidota > Bacteroidia > Chitinophagales > Chitinophagaceae > CAVSJA01. Next base: position 981,709 of record CAVSJA010000006.1, read on the forward strand.
AAACCCTGTCCTGAACGTTCTCATCCCAACTCAGGATATAAAGGGAATTGTTTCATGAATTCTTTCACCTGAGTCTTCACCTCGTTGATGGTTTTCTCATCATCGATATTCATCAATACGCGGTCGACCAGTGAAACGATAGTTTCCATATGCTCTTCTTTCATTCCGCGGGTGGTTATGGCGGGAACGCCCACACGAATACCGGAGGTTACGAATGGAGATTTATCGTCGAAAGGCACAGCGTTTTTGTTGAGAGTGATTTGTGCTTTGTCCAGGGTTTCCTGGGCTTTCTTACCGGTGAGGTTTTTGTTGCGGAGATCGATCAGCATTAAATGATTGTCGGTGCCACCGCTGATCAGGTTATAGTCCCGTTTCACAAATGCCTTTGCCATCGCATCGGCGTTCGACATGATTTGTTTGGCGTATTGCGTGTATTCATCCGTCAGTATTTCAGCGAAAGAAACTGCCTTCGCTGCAATAACGTGCTCAAGCGGGCCGCCTTGTGTTCCGGGAAATACAGCTAGGTCGAGCAATGCGCTCATTGGGCGTGTATTACCTTTTGGATCCTTTATTCCAAATGGATTGTCAAAATCATGGCGCAACATAATGATGCCACCACGGGGACCCCGAAGAGTCTTATGGGTAGTTGAAGTGATAACATGACAATGCTCAAATGGGTCGTTCATTAATCCTTTTGCGATCAGGCCGGCAGGATGGGCGATATCCGCAAAGAGAATTGCGCCGATCTTGTCCGCTACCCTACGAATTCGTTGGTAATCCCAATCCCGGCTATAGGCCGATGCACCGCAGATGATCATCTTCGGCTTTTCCGCCAGGGCAACTTTCTCCAGGTGATCATAATCCACGATTCCCGTTTCTTTCTTTACTCCATAAAAAATAGCCTGGTAAGTCTTGCCGCTGAAATTGGCCGGACTACCGTGGGTCAGGTGCCCGCCCATGCTCAGGTCAAGTCCAAGCACTTTTTCTCCCGGTTTCATGCATGCGAGAAAAACAGCCCCATTTGCCTGCGCTCCACTATGTGGCTGGACGTTAGCCCAACTGGTATTAAATACTTTCTTCAAACGCTCGATGGCGAGGGTTTCGATCTCATCAATAACTTCGCAACCTCCGTAATATCTCTTGCCCGGATATCCTTCTGCGTACTTGTTGGTTGGAACCGTACCCATTGCCTGCATCACCTGCAGTGAAGTAAAATTTTCTGAGGCGATTAATTCAATTCCGGTACGCTGACGATCGAGTTCTTTTCGAATAAGTTCAAAGACCAGGTTATCTTTTTGCATGGTGCTGCAAAAATAAGGGTGCAGGACATAAGAAGGTCAGGTTCAATCGTAAGTTTCTTTATTTAAAAAGTCCTATTTTCGTTCGCTTTAGAGCAAGCCACCGCTCGCAGCTCTCAAAAAAGGTTATGAAGGCAATCATCCCTGTAGCAGGTGCAGGCACAAAGCTGCGCCCACATACATATACCCAACCCAAGGCACTAATACCACTTGCGGGAAAAACAATCCTGAGCATTATTGTCGACCAATTGCGAGAAGCGGGAATTGAAGAGTTCATCTTTATTGTGGGTTACCTGGGTGACAAGATCCAGGATTATGTAGAAGAAAAATATCCAGGCCTTAAAGCGCATTTTGTTCAACAAGGCGATCGGCATGGCATCGCTCATGCGATTCAATTAACGCGTGATATCGTTGGAGACGATGAAACCTTTATCGTGCTTGGGGATACAATTTGTGAGTATGATGTAAAAGAAGTGCTGGACATCCCGTGTTCAGTTCTCGGGGTTAAAAAGGTGGATGATCCACGTGATTTTGGAGTAGCAGAGATAGGGGATGAGGGATTCATTACCCGTGTTGTTGAAAAGCCTCAAATACCCAAATCCAATATGGCATTGGTTGGGATCTATCGCATAAAGGAAAGCCAGATCCTATTCAATTGCATTGAAAATAATATGCGTAATCACGTGATGAGTCGTGGGGAATTCAGTATTACAGATGCGATTGAATGCATGATCACTCAGGGTGTAAAGTTCCAATCCTTCAAGGTTCAAAACTGGTTCGATTGTGGTAAGAAAGAAACCCTGCTCGATTCAAATGCCACTTTATTAAAAAAATTCGGTGGTACGATTGCGCCGGATCATCATTTTGAAAACACAATTATTATTCAACCCGTAAGCATCGCTTCCGGTTCAGATATTAAAAATTCTATAATAGGTCCAAACGTTACTATAGGAGAAAAGACGACCATCAATTACTCCATCATTAAGGACTCTATTATCGGCGCCTTTGCTGATCTCTACGATATCGTATTAACACATTCTTTAATTGGTAGTGATACGGAAGTGAAAGGAGAAAGCCGCAGCCTGAACATAGGAGATAACACCGAGATAGACCTCGGTGAATCCTGATATACTGAAATTTCGTGCAACTGATATTATTGAATGCACAGAATTCTATTTACCTTTCCATTCAAATGCAACAAATTGTGAGGATTGGTTGTCTTTACAATTCGAAGATGGAGCTGTGGTTTGCGGATTTCTCACCCAATAAAAAAGTATTATGAGAAGTAAGAAACAAATGCTGCTGCTGAGTCTTCTGTTACCCCTCTCGTATTTCGCACAAGCAAATGATGAGATTGAAAACAAGAAAGGAGATCCTTCTATCAACGGTTTTGTTTCTGATGCTGATTCGAAAAAAGCCATACAGGGAGTTACCGTTTTAATTACTACCGGAACAGGAAAGACCCAGGAAAAAAAGGAATTTACTACAGATGCGAGTGGAAATTTCAAAGTTCCTCAAATGAACCCCGGTGAAGTAACTATCACTCTCGAAAAGAAAGGATATAAAACTTATCGCAAAGAAGGCGTTGTGATCCGTGAAGGAATTACACTAAAACTTACTTTCGATATCGAGGAAGAAGAAGATGGAGCTTTTCATCCTTTGCTTCGCCTTTGGGATAATTAAAAAATTTAGGTTTAAATAAAGAAAGATCCCTCCCGACACTATCGTCGGGAGGGATCTTTCTTTTAGTGGATAATTCAGTTTATTCAAAAAGCGATTCCTGAAAAGGGATCGCTTTATTCTAGCTATGGCATAAAAAAGCGGAGCTGAGAACAGCCCCGCGTGCATACATGAGAAAAACTAATCTATGTCTATATTAAAATCTCCGTTTTCTTTCTTGATGGTAGTGTCTTTCTTAAAGTACTTCTTGTACTTATTTGTTACTTCTGCACTTTGTTTCTTTCCATTGATCAACAACTCACCATCTTTATATTGAATTGTATAATCTCCTTTGGTACTGAATAAACCTGCTTTTTCCATGCTATAGATCATTTCCTGGTAGCCTTTTAATTCTTCCTTTGCTTTATCGATCTCGACTCTTGCATTGTCCATTTCATCTTTCATGTTCAGCTTTTCAAGATCGATATCATCTTTCGCTCTTTCAATTTCCCTTCTTGCATTCTCCATTTCATCTTCCATCTGCCTCATATCAATTTCCTTCATCTTCTTCATATCTTTTTCCCAGTTCTTTGATTTCAATTCTTCTTCGATCTCCTTTTTGGAACGGTCCAGGTCCTTTCTCAGCTTTTCCATTTCTTTCTTTAAATCGATTTCATTTTCTTTTGTCAGGCCTGACTCCTTCAGTTCCTTCATTGCCTGCTCCATTTCTTTTTCAATCTTGCCGAAATCGAGTTCTTTCAAAGCTTCCTTCAATTCCTTTTCAATCTTCACCATATCCTGCTCACTGAACTTTTCTATATCCGCCATCATCTTGTCCATGTCGATACTCTCCAGGGATTCGTCCAGTTCCTTTCTCATCTTTTCCCAATCAAAATCCTTCAGTTTCTCGACTTCAAGCCTGGCTTTCTCCAGCTCTCTCAATTCTTTGTCAAGATCCTTATCACCAGGTAATCGACCGCTTTTCTTTTTTGGTACTGTGTCTTCTTTAAGATTCTTGGGTGTAGGTGTTTGCTGGTTATTGTTCCAGGCAATCAAAGTAAATAAGAACAGGATAGCAAGGGTGGGGATTGCCCAACGTTTAAACGGAGCGGCAAATTTCATACATTATTGTTTTACATTATAAATACGAGTGGCTTCGTATAAAAATACGATGTCTTTCGTAAAATGTTGCAACCGTTATGCTGAATTCTTAAAATTTAACAACTGCCGCCGTTCAACACTTAAATTAAATCTACTGTAAAGATTTTTTGCCACCTGGTCCCGTCGTGCTTTAACAGTGAAACATCCTTTACCGTAAAACTGGCTGAATATTTCATGTTTTTAAAATGATCCCAGGCGGGGAGATAATCTATTTTCATCAAGTCACGATTGGCGATGGTTATATGAGGATGGAAGGACCGTGTTTCTTTCTTAACGGGTAAATTAGAATTATCAACTAAATGATCCTCGAGCTGTCCCTTTAATGTCTCCAGGCTATCAGAAGATTGCACCTTGACAAAGAGAACCCTCGGCGGAAAGCTGCCAAAACCCTCCAGTTCCAGGGAAAACTCTTTTTTTCCCTTAGCAAAACCGGTTAACAGGGATTTCATTTCTTCTTCATAACTACTGTCATGCCAGAAAGGAGGAATCAAAGTAATATGCGCAGGAGATTTTAACGCTACCGTACAACCGAACCGTTCTCTCATGTAATCCTTCCATTTCTTCACTTTGCTATCAATTTCTTCAGGAGCAACTACGGCCATATAATACATAGAGGAACTCACCTTCCTGCTGTTGGAATTACTGGTAAGCTCTCGTTACCATCTTCACTTACCGACTGAACTGCAAAAAAGTAATTGTCTTTAGAGTAGGGGAGTTTTATTTCTGTTTGCGTCGTATAAAACTTCTTTTGCCAAATGCCCTGGTAGGTTTCTCTCATCAATATATAATATCCTTTTGGCTTTCCTGATTTAGGTGCTTTCCAATTCAGTTGTGTGCTATTGCTCAGGCCTCTTACTTCAATTCTTACTTCCTGCGGCATCGCCGGTGCTTTTGCAAGATTAGCAAGGCAGGCAAGATTTAGCGCAGTATTCTTTCTCAGGTACTCAAAATCCATAAACTCTGCGAGGTCGCCATAACGGATGCCTTTATCTGTCCTCAGGTCCTGGTGTTGATGTTCGTAGTTTTCATTCATCTCAGTTATTCTGACTGCGGAAAATCCTTTTTGTACAAAAGCTGAATGATCACCTCCGCGGAGATAACGGTCATTTCTATAGATCAATACTACTTCAAGGTTTTGCACATAGCGCTCTCCTGTCTCCTTTACATAACGGGCCAATTGACGGGAACCGCCATCATTTTCCAAACCTAGACTACGAATATTATTTGCTTTTTTATCCAGCTCAAATGCAGGCAAGCCTTCGCTAAATACTCTTACGCGGGTATTATCGATGATATTAGTTTCATTGCTGTTATTGCTGCCCATGATATCGTTGTTCAACAACGCCTCGACGATCCATTTACTGTCAACTGCTCTTTGGGCCAAATGTTCGCCGCCCAATAATCCCTGCTCTTCACCACTGAATGCAACAAATATGATGGTGGCGGGAAAACCATGCTTACTCATTATTCTTGCACATTCCATTAATGCCGCCACACCACTTCCATCGTCATTTGCACCCGGTGCATCGCTGCTGCGGTTCATAACATTTGTTACGCGACTATCAAGATGCCCGCTGATCATAAATATTCTTTGATCAGCAGGATCGGTTCCTTTTAATATTGCCATCGGATTACCCATGTCAATTGCGGTATCCAATCTTCTTCCATCTTTTGGTTGAATCCATTTATCCAGTTCAGGAGTCAATCGGCCATTACTATTGGCCGCAAATTCTCTGAATTTTGAAACGACCCAGTCCCTTGCGGCCCCAATTCCTTTTTTCGGATCGGTGGTTGTGCTCAATGTGCTTCTTGTTCCAAAGCTTACCAGTTTATTAATGTAAGATTTCAAGCTGTCGGCATTAACCTCAGCAACCATCTTCTCAATTAATGGATCTTTTTGAATGATGGTTTGCGAGAAGGAAGAAAATGATAATAATAGGACGAACGTCGGGATTAACATTTTTCTCATGCGGCGAATTTTTGGAAGCGGTAAAGTTAAGGAAGGTGATGATTAATTCATCTTAGCTAAGCTAAGGAAGGTCAATGTCAAAACTGAACCGCGAAAGCACATCAAAACGGGCAGGAGCATATCTAATTGCTAATAATCCTTTACTTATAAACCCAATAAATCAATCAACCAGTCAACTAATCAACCAATCAACTCTTCCTAAACGCCCACTTCCACATCTCCTTCCACGTTACCTTCTTACCATATAATAATATACCGGTTCGGTAGATTTTTGCTGCAAGCCAGGTGGTGCAGAGAAAACCGGCAACTAAGAGAAGCATACTGGTGATTAATTGAATCCATGTGACTCCATCAGGGATTCCGTGAGCTATCCTTGCCATCATAACGATGGGAGAGGTGAACGGGAATAAACTTCCGAATACTGCAAGTCCGCTATTAGGATCGTTTACGGCCTTTATCATGATCACCATTGCAAATACGATGGGCATTGTAATGGGTAAGAGTAGGCTTTGTGCATCCTGTGGATCCTCATTTACAGCGCTGCCAACTGCTGCAAAGAGTGAGGAGTAGAGCAGGTATCCTCCCAGGAAATAGAATACAAAACAGCCGAGGATAAGCGGGAAGTTGATTTGACTCATTACGGCCTCTATCCCTCCTTGCTGCTGGGTTACCTGAGCCATACCCACGCCACCCGGCATGGTCGCCTGGCTTTGCATTTGTTCCGAGAGGCCAGGAATAAACAGGGGCAGTACTAATTGTAATAATAAAACCAGGAAACCCCATATGAAGAATTGAACGAGTCCAACCGCACCAATACCAATGATCTTTCCCATCATTAACTGAAATGGTTTCACACTACTCACAATGACTTCAGCGATGCGGCTAACTTTTTCTTCCATCACGCCCCGCATAACCATCGTTCCGTAAATGAAGAGAATAATATAGATCAGGAAACCCGAAACAAATCCAACACCATAGCTGACTCCTTCCTTTGTATTCGTCCCACTTGTTCCTTTAATAGTTGAAAAGGATACCGGGTTCTCTTTTTTGATGCTATCAAGAGTCGTTGGAGAAATATTATAGCCCAAAAGTCTTTTTTCTTCCAAAGCCCTGTTAATTGGATTTTCTACATTGTTTCTCAGCATCAAGCCGATTTTTTTATTAGAAATGATCTTCAGGGAGTCTCTGTTGTTAAGGTTGAATCCCGCAGGCACAACGAAGTAACCGTCAAACTCACCAGATTCGGTTTTTTTCCGAAGTGAAGAAGTGTCAACACTCACGAAGACATAGGTAACGTCATTACTTTTGTCAATGAGTTTTCCCTCAAAAACGTTAGCCTCATCTTTAACAGCGATGGATAATTTATCGGAATCATCTACCGCAACAAAAATGATCAGCGTATAAAAACCGACGATCAATAAAGGCACAAGTATCGTTGAAAGCAGAAATGTTTTTTTCTGAACTCTTGTAAGAAATTCTCTTCTTGCAACAATGCCGAGTTTGTTCATTAGAACTGTTTTAAGCGTTTATTTTTTCAAATTGACGGGAAAGTGGCGTTCCTTCAACCAGCTTGATGAAAATTTGGTTGAGTGAAGGAAGTCTTTCATGGAACTGCGCGATCGAAACATTTTGCTGAATGAAATATTGCAGTACATCATTCGGCTTATATCCCTCCCTGATCTTAATTACCAATTCATGATCTTCTTTACCGATCACATCGAAATAGGGGCTAACGATGCTTGGGGGAACAGTTTCGACGCTAATCCCAAAAAGGTTCTCTTTAAATTGTTGTTTAACTCCTCTCACGCTACCATCAAGTATCTTATTTCCCTTATTCATTAAAATGATGTGGTCACAGATCTCCTCAACCTGCTCCATGCGATGCGTACTGAAGATTATTGATGCACCCTTTTTCGAAAGATTATAGATCTCGTCTTTGATGAGGTTGGTATTGATAGGATCCAAACCGCTGAAAGGTTCATCGAGGATGATCAGCTTGGGTTCATGCAAAATTGTTGTTACAAATTGAAGTTTTTGTCCCATACCCTTACTCAGGTCTTCTACTTTTTTGTTCCACCAACTTTGCATTTCGAATCTGTTGAACCAGTATTTTACTTTTTCCAATGCTTCACTCTTGCTCAGTCCTTTCAACCGGGCCAGGTAAACAATCTGGTCGCCAATTTTCATCTTCTTGTACAAGCCTCTTTCCTCTGGCATATATCCGATCTGCGTTACATCATTTTCCGGATCAAATTTCTTTCCGTTGAAAATGATTTCTCCTTCATCCGGGAAAAAGATCCCCGTAATCATGCGTATCAATGTCGTTTTACCTGCGCCATTGGGGCCCAGTAAACCGAATATGCTGCCTTTGTCGAGGGTAAAGCTGATATCATCGACAGCTTTTTGCGTCGCGTAGTATTTTTTCAGATTCCGTACTTCCAGGATATTCATGCGGAGAAACTTTTAAGGATCAAATGTAATTTCTTTAACGGATTTTGTTTTGGTCAAATTCAGGGGATTAGTAGGTGGTTCGGAGGATTTGTTACAGTTGTCTGGACCAGGATTTTAAGCGATTTGCCTGAATATCCTGTTAGAGTCCCAATGCAACCGGGAAATCACCTCAGTTCAATCAGTTTAATCGTTTAAAATCGTGGTTCAGACAATCTCACCTAAATTCGCAACCAAATTACGCTCGATGACCCTGTTCAGATCACTGATTTTCGTGCTGCTGCTCTCAATTTTGAATAGCTGGGGTTTTTTAGCTCATCGTACAATTAATCAGCTGGCGATTTACGAATTGCCCAATTCCATTCAGCCATTTTTCTTCCGGTATATGGATTCGCTGGTTAAGCATTCGGTGCGTCCAGACCTTCGGAGAAATGAAGATTCAACAGAAGATGCCAAACACTATATCAATTTCGAATTCTTTGGAGATTCGGCAGCATGGAAAATGCCTACCAATTGGGATGAAGCCGTGAAGAAGTACACGAAGGATAGTTTACTGAAACATGGTTATGTTTCTTACCATGTGATCAGAATGAAAGACAATTTGAGCCGCGCATTCAGGAATTCGGATAGAGACAGTATTATCTTTTACGCTGCTGACCTTGCCCATTATATTGGCGACGCCAATGTTCCCCTGCATTCGACAATGAATTACGACGGCCAATTGACCAATCAAAGAGGATTGCATTCATTATGGGAATCCATGATCCCTGAAATTGAAATAACGAACTACGACCTAAAGAGCAAACATCGGGCAAACTACCTGAAGAATCCGGAACAGGCCATCTGGAATGTAGTGAGAGAATCGTTTGTGATGGTAAACGAAGTATTACAAAAAGAAAGAGATGCTTCAGTTGGATTCACGGATTCGACGAAATACCGTGTACAAGTAAGAAGAGGGCGGGAAGTGAGGTCCTATACCTCAGAATTCGCAAAGGAATACAATAAGCGTCTTGGTAGTTCAATAAACAAGAGATTAATTCAATCTGCCAACCTCGTCGCTGATTTTTGGTACACTGCCTGGGTCGATGCTGGAAAGCCTGATCTCAACAAACTTCTTCAACCGCCAATGAGTAAAGAGGAAAAGGAGAAGTGTAAACAGGAATTGAAGGCGTTTAAAAAAAATCGATTGCTCCAGAAGGACCTGTTAATTGCCAAAAAGGCGCAAATCAATCAATAGATACTTCAACCTAATTTCCTCATTATTTATTATTGATTATTAATTATTGATTATTGCTCCGCTGACTGGCGACCTTCATATAGTCAGAGACCCAATAATCAATAATTAATAATCCATATACGCAATAAAGCCGCGGTTTGTAGTCTCGAATCTTCAATTCAACAAAAGAATAAGGAACTTAATACAACAGAAGAACAGGAATTTACATGGGAGGGTTTCGTCTATTTCGATTAGCGCGATGAGGTTCGAAGTCTCAAATCCTCAATACAACAGAAGAACAGATGAACAAGGAATTTCCAATTTCCATCGGACGGTTCGTCTGTAGGAAAAGCCTCCGATCTACATTGGAAATTCCTTGTTCATCTGTTCTTCTGTTGCATTGGATTTTCGAGATTTATTAATTAAAGAAACCTTTCGCCTTATTGTACCAATAATCAATAATTTTTACGTGTGGAGACTAAATTCTCCCCTTCAAAACCTCCACGATAACCCCTGCTACCCTTTCTCCGTCCATCGCCGCACTTATTATCCCACCTGCATATCCAGCTCCTTCACCACAGGGATAAAGGTTTTCCACCTGCGGATGATGTAGGGAATTTGTTTCGCGTGGTATTCGAACTGGAGAAGATGTGCGTGATTCAGTTGCAAGAATTACTGCGTTATTTGAATAATAGCCTTTCATTTTCTTCCCGAATTCCTTTAACCCATTGGCGAGAGCCTTATATACAAATGCTGGCAATACTTCATTCAATGGAGCAGATTTTATTCCGGGCAAATACGAACAATCAGGAAAATCGGTTGAGAGTTTCTTTTTTGTGAAGTCCACCAAACGTTGTGCCGGTGCCACCAGGTTTCCACCGCCATAATCAAAAGCGCGTTGCTCAACCTTAGATTGAAAATGGACACCCGCAAGTTCCCCGTATTTCTTTCTATGTTCAGCAATATCCTTCTCTTCAACCTGAACAACAATGCCAGAGTTGGCGAAAGGATTATTTCGTTTTGATGGAGACCACCCGTTTACAACTATTTCGCCAGCTGCTGTTGCAGCAGGAGCGATGATTCCACCCGGACACATGCAAAATGAGAATACTCCTCTTCCTTCAACTTGTTCAACCAGGCTATAAGAAGCAGGAGGCAGGTGCGCAATACGAGGTGAGCAATGATATTGTATTGTATCGATTAATGCCTGCGGATGTTCAACCCGCACACCCAGTGCAAAGGGTTTGAAAAACACCTGCAGGTTCTTTTCATGCATCATGTGAAATATATCCCTTGCCGAATGTCCCGTGGCAAGAATTACTGCCTCTGCCTTGAAAGTTTGACCATCGGATGTTTTGACCGACGCAATCTTTTCATTTTCGATGATCAGGTCATCGACTTTTTTATCAAAAAGGAAAATGCCTCCCGCGTCCTGGATCTTTTCCCTCATAGCGGTAATGATTAGTGGAAGTTTATTGGTACCGATATGAGGATGGGCTTCGTAAAGGATGTTTTCGCTTGCTCCGAACTGTACAAAAATGTTCAGCACCCGGTCCAGGTCGCCTCTTTTCTTACTTCTCGTATATAACTTACCGTCACTATAGGTTCCCGCGCCCCCTTCTCCAAAACAATAATTGCTATCAGGGTTTACAATACCTTCCTTGTTGAGCTGAGCAAGATCGCGGCGTCTTGAACGAACATCCTTGCCTCTTTCAAGTAAGATGGGTTTTATCCCGTTTTCCAATAAACGAATTGCGGCAAACAACCCGGCAGGACCGGCACCTACTATCAACACGCTTTTTGAGGCATTTGAGACATCTTTCAATCGGATGATTTGGATTTCCCTTTCGTGGAATGGTTCGTTGATGAATAGATTCAGTTCAAGCCGCACCATGGGCTGTTTCTTTCGGGCATCTATCGAACGTTTTCTTATCTGGTAACCTTTAATTGATTTTGTAGAGTAGCCTAAGGATGAAGCTGCGAATTCTTTTACGATTGTTTCATTCGCGGCCTCCGACGGGGATAATAAAAGAGTGAGTTCTTTTTGCATTACTTGGACATACAAATTAAAAAAGGGAATTCAAAGAATTCCCTTTCTTTTTCCATATGTGTAAATATCATTTCTTGTTTCCCCAGATATAGCCGATAGTTGCGGCCAGCAGGAAAGGACGGGTCTTAATTCCGCCGGTATATTCGCTTTTAATCACATTACTAAGCCCCTGGTAAACGCGAACATCAAATGTGATTCCCGGTTTGTTGGGAACATGTCCCACACCCAGGGCAACTCCAAAATCAGTTTGGACAAAGTCGCTTGTCGAACCGGCAGTTCCATCTGCCTTTGTATAATCAGCGTTGTTCAGGAATCCCAACTGTGGACCGGTATAGAGCGCAACCTTTGAGTTCTTGATAGTGTATTTAAAAAGGAGGGGCACCTGGATATAATTAAGATGGATATCCGTTCCGTAATAATCCTCGGTTGCCCGCTGGTTTGAAATATTTATCTCGGGTTGAATAGAAATACTTTGATTGATCGCTAATTCATAACTACCTCCAAATAAGTACCCGGCCGAACCTGATTTATAGTCAGCGGTTTTTGAATTTTCGGAAGAAAGGATGAAATAGTTTACTCCGGCTTTTATCCCGAATCTACCCTGGGCCAGGGCAATTATAGATATAGATACAAATATTCCAGTGAGGAACAGCTTTCTCATAAGCGTTGTTTTAGCTCTACAAAGAAAATTCTCTCTCATTAAAGTAGCAAATTATTTTTCTGGTCCCTTTGGATGCGGTTTTTGGTTAACAATCGCTGTAATTGTCGGGAGTTGAACGTTAATGTAGTACCAGATCGATCAATTTTGATCTTTTCTGGTTTTCTTGCCCCTGATCAACTTTTCAACCTATCAATCTTATTAACCGTCATTCCCGTCCCGCATGCTGCGGGAGGAACAACCAGTGAACCAATCAACCAATCAACTGCAACCAAAACGGCATACAAAGCTGTCAACCAAAATCTACAAACAGTTATCTAAAAATTAAGTCCTCCCTGCCAATAAGTGACATTCAAAATCACCACAAAAAAAAAATCTATTCCTCTTTGAAGCTAATGAATAATTTGTATCTTCAACAAGAAGGGTTAATTCAATTGCAACGGTAATAGATAACAAAAATTGGTTAAGGTCAAATCAACAAAGCTTACATTATCCTTCTGAAATCCTTTCAAGACCTGAGATGCAGCACTAGCAAAGTTCTTAAGGAATGCATAATTAAAATTTGATTTTGCAATTGATTGTTTAGTTCAATTGATCCAACTTTCAATATCTGTTATACGGAAAAACTTCGATCACCAAACTGTTTTTTTCAAAAAAAGTTCCGAAAAAATCAATTTCTTAGAGAATGTCGATTCCATTAAAAAAGGGGTGAATAAAAAATTTTTTTTTCAATAAAAAATTTTGATATTCGTCCCCCTGCGTAATTTTTTTTGAATTAAAATACACAGATGTTGAAGATGAAACGGTGAGCAGGAAACACAACTTAACTCAGATTTATAAACTGCTTATTGAAATAATGGCTAAGTCTTTTGATAAAGTTTGGAGTAATTGTTTGAAGATAATCAAGGACATTGTTGAATGGCAGCATTTCAAAACCTGGTTCGAACCCATTAAACCGGTTGAGTTAAAAAACAATATTCTCGTTATCCAGGTACCAAGCCAGTTTTTTTTCGAATACCTCGAAGAGCATTATGTAAATTTATTGGCAAAGACTTTGAGAGCGAATTGGGAAAAGAAGCACAGACTGGAATATCGCATCATGGTTGATAGTGGTAATCATCAAAACAAACCACTTACGATGGATGTTCCGGCTCATGGTTATAAAACTTTTTCAAATAACGAAATGGATTTTCCTCTTATCATAAATAATCCTGTTAAGAATCCTTTTGTAATTCCGGGTCTGAAAAAGATGCAGATCGATCCGCAGTTGAATCATATTTATACATTTGACAGTTTTATTGAAGGTGATTGTAACCGGGTAGCCCGCCGTGCCGGTAAAACCGTTGCCGAAAAACCCGGAGCCAGTTCATTCAATCCACTGGTTATATATGGAGGTGTAGGTTTGGGTAAAACTCACCTGGCCCAGGCTATTGGAAATGAAGTACAAAGCGGATGCATCCTAATAAGGTTGTATTATATGTAAGCTCTGAAAAATTCATCAACCAGTTCATGGATCATGGCCGTAATAATGCGATCAATGATTTCATCCATTTTTACCAGTTGATAGATGTATTGATTATTGATGATGTTCAGTTCTTCAACCGTGCTGAAAAATCACAGGATGCTTTCTTTGCCATCTTCAATCACCTGCATCAAAGCGGCAAGCAACTAATACTTACTTCTGATAAATCACCAAAAGATCTGGAAGGTGTGCAGGAACGATTATTGAGCCGTTTCCGCTGGGGACTTAAGCGCTGATCTGCAGATTGCCGGATTATGAAACCCGGATCGAGATACTGGAAAGGAAAATGAAGAATGATGGGTTGGAAATGCCAAAAGAAGTGGTAAAATATATTGCTTATAATATTAATAGTAATGTACGGGAACTGGAAGGTGCATTGATATCATTATTGGCACAATCTTCGCTGAATAAGAGAGAAATTGATCTTGATTTGGCAAAAAAAGTGCTTACGAAATTTTGTGAAAACCAGTCAGTAAAGAAATTACTATCGAAACCATTCAGAAAATGGTTTGCGAGTATTTCGATGTGCCTTACGATAAGCTTTTGCAAAAAACCCGCAAACGAGAGATTGTTCAGGCAAGGCAGATCACTATGTATCTTGCCAAAGCATTTACAAAAAATTCACTTAAAACCATCGGCGAACATTTTGGTGGCCGTGATCATACCACTGTGATTCATTCCTGCCAAACGGTAAAGGACCTGATGGATACGGATAGCATATTCAGGGAAAGTGTGATGGAATTGCAGCAAAAAGTGCAGTTGGCAGCGATGTAAAGAGATAAAATAATTGAGATAAACCCATTCGAATTATCGGATGGGTTTTTTGTTTTGATTTCAAGTTGTACAATTAAGGCAGATGGCTTATTTTTGCCACCCCTGAAATTAATCGAACGGTGAGGTGGATGAGTGGCTTAAATCAGTAGTTTGCTAAACTGCCGTACGGGTAACTCTGTACCGAGGGTTCGAATCCCTCCCTCACCGCTTAGTTGACAGGGTTAACATAGTTGACAAGGTTGACAAGGTTAACAAGGTTAACAAGGTTGACAAGGTTAACAAAGTTGAAACAAGAAACAAGGAATTATGAATGTCAAAGAAATATTCATAGTTCCTTTTTTCTTTGCAGTTTCCACGCCAGCAGGATATATTTTGCAGGGTAACTTTGTTCCGCCTCAGGCGGATCGAATCCCTCCCTCACCGCGAAGTTGACAGGGTTGACGAGGTTGACAAGGTTGACACAAGAAACAAGGAATTATGAATGTCAAAGTAATGTTCATAGTTCCTTTTTTCTTTGAGGTTTCCATGCCAACAGTATAGATATTCCGGAGTAACTCTGTTTCGGCTCAGGAAGATCGAATCCCTTCCGCGCATCGCGAAGAATCCAGAGATGTAACCTTAATATCGCAAAATGCAAAAAGCTCATCAAAAGATGAGCTTTTTGCATTTTAGCTAAGTCGGGAGGACAGGATTCGAACCTGCGACCCCCTGGTCCCAAACCAGGTATTCTACCGGGCTGAACTACCTCCCGTTCTTTTAAGCAGGGCTGCAAATGTAGGGTATAATAGCTAATGGACAAAATGATAGTCAGTTCGATCAACATCTTTTCCTTAACGAGAGCTACTCTAAACGTGATAACGTAATACTCATCAACCCAATAACCACATCATTGGCAATCGTCTTCAATGTCAGGCTTTTTAAAGTTTTGGATGAATCGAGCGGCATATCAAGTACTGTAGCTGCGCCACCTACGATTTTCTTGCCATTGAAATTCATTTTCGATTCTTCCCCACTTACAACCTCGCCAGTCTTTAAATGCACACGAATAGGCCTTGGCATTTTCAAGCTGAAAGCGAAACCATCGGTGTAATAATCCTGGTCAATGGGCCACCAGGTTTCGGGATTGCGAAGAACTAGCGAATCTATCGTACCATCCGTGTATTGAACTTGAATCAGGCCATTCGTCAATTGACTTTGCATTGAATTGGTAGAACCTGCCATTAAAAACCATGCATGTGAAGCTTTTCCAGACAATAGAATCGTTTTTTCATGTGGATAATTGTCCCATTGAGAAGTAAATAATATGTTGTTGGCTTCGGCGGGTCCCGGTGTATTAAAACGAATGCCTTGTGGAAGTAAAATTTCATTCTTGTCATGGGCCAGGTTTCGAAGTCCACTATCATCCACAACAAAGGATTCATGGGGATGCGGCCAGTCCCCAATGCCTTGCCATGGAAGTTGCAAGGTAGTGGCATCGGGACGTGGTGAAAGATATTTGTTTTGAAAAATCTTAGTAACTCTATCATTGAAATAAGAAGATATCTCTACTGTTTCCTGTTTACTTTGTTTTTTGCCATTCCAGTTTATCAGGTGGGTATTGAGAGTTTTCCCATTTGCATAAACAATCTTCAAATTGTTTGTTCCTGTGATCAATTCAGTTTCCGCAATTGTGATTTCTCCAGAGGTTTTTCCTGCAGCAACTTGAGCCGATGTTCGAAAATCGTTCACACTAACCGATGCAGTTATATTTTCTCCCGTATTATTTTGAAGGCGAAATACATTGTTGTTTTCTTCCGGGTCTTTTGCGTGGATCAATTCAATTGGATCTTTCACTTTAAAGCAAATCGGCATCCACCAGGATAGGTTTCCCTGTTTCAAATGAACAAACACGGTGTAATTGCCATTGGGAGCATTGATTCTTCCAAGAAAACCAGAGTTTGAAGTCTTTACGTCTGTCAATACTTTTTGTGCATCAAAAACTTTTAACACTGTGGCATTCGGAAAACTTTCTGAAACTAAACTTCCATTTGTATAAGTTTTTTCACTCGATGGTAAAACAGGCTTGGCACCTTTCCATAGGATGGCTATCAAATATTTTTTTGCAGCAGGTATATTGATTTCTATAACGGGCTTACCCACTGCATCATCAATATTTTTCCAGGTAGCAGCCTTACCATTCACCAAAATAGTTTGCACCTGTCCTTGTGCGAGGGCCTGAAATTCTAAATTGAGAGTAACCGGAAGTCTTTGTTCTATTGTATAGACATCCGTTTTACCAGTTCTTTTGAAATCAAACGAAATATCTGGTGTAGAAAACGAAGCATAGTTCCAAGCCGCGGGCAACCCTGGGCGAATGGTCAATGTTTTATTTAATGCATCCGGAACAATGCCAAACAATCCTTCAACCAATGCTCGTGAAAACATGCCAATAGGATCAGCAAAATCACGGTAAGCCTCACCACGGGCAGCGTCGAAACGGGAGATCTGTACGATGTTTCCCGGACTTCCACCGAGATACATAGATTGTAACACTTCACTCTTAAATAATTTAAAGGCTTCATCAGTTCGACCGGCTTGCCAGTTTGCGAGAATAATGTGCATCGACTCTGCCAAAGCAACATTGTTCAGGGACCACATGTACGGCATCCAGTTGGTAGTAGAGACTGTATAATAGCCTTCATCATTTAATCCCTTTGCTTTGATTGGAATATGCGGTATCTCATTGTCTACATAGCGCATCATTTGATAAGACTGAAACTTATCAGGCACTTCGGAGTCAACACTGTGATAGATGGTCCAAATCGCCGCTGCAGGATGCAGTAATTTGTTTCCTAATGCATCCTTGAATTCGGCAAAGCTTCCTTTTTGCGGCAACCAAAGGACCTTATTCATAGCCTGCAATATCTTATCTGCCTTTACGCGATACGGTTCGGGGTTTTCACCCAATAGTGTTGCGATTTCTGCAGCTCTTTTAAACGCGAGATAGTTATAAGCTGAAGTATGCGTTACATCTCCACCGCTGTATTGCAAAGCATCACTCGCCCAGATGGCCGCATAGGCATCAAATAGATTGTTTTTATCGGCGTCAAAGTTTTTTACTTCCCATTCCAAATGTCTTTTTATTACAGGCCATGTTTTGCGCATAAAGCTTGTGTCGCCTGTCCACGCAAAATGCCGAAGGAGCTCATCTATGTAAACAAGATTCATGTCGTAATGGTGGGCGCGCAGATTTGCACCATTTGGATCGCGGCTGATATAGCCTTCGCTGAACATGCCAATTCCCAACTTTTCCGTGCTGCGCGAAAAATGCATGGCTGTATCCGGAAGTATTGATACACCCGCAGGCGTAGTAACCTGCGATAATGCATAGGCATTAAAATGTGTTTTCGCTCTATCGCGCCAGCCTAACGCATCGGCTGTATAAGCACCACGCCAACCATTTAGTCGCACACGCCATCCGATAGAACCGTGTAAATAGGATGGTGCTTCCCAAATCGCATCGGCCGCAATACTTAATGCTGCACCGATAGTATTAATGTAAGGGTCTGGTGTGGAAACGATGACCCGGTCAGCGATTTGTCGTCTTGCTATTTCTGCCTGTTCAAACACCGAAGCCAGATCGTTATAATTTATCGTCTTTTTCGTGGAGGGATTATAGATAGAAAAGAAATTCACTTCATTGTTGCGAACTGTTATCTTTCCAACAATGACTGGTGCTCCTACCGCATCAGATTGGAAGAGTTCGCGAGGCGAATTAAGAAATTTTGCATCAGCGGTTTTCAGAGCAGCGGTTGGAGAGAATATTCCCTCCAGTTCCCGGACTTGTGTGCCTGAACCGTATTTTAAATTGAATTTCCCTTTTTCAGAAACGCTATAAATATTGTCTTTACAGTTTTCGGGTTTAAGATAAAAGTTTGATTCGGGGTCAGGACCCATGTCTCCGTCACGAGAGAATCTCCTGCCGGTAGCACCGCCAAATGCCCAATACAAATCAACTGCCTTCGATAAGTTTTCGAATTTTATTTTTGTCACAAAACCATCTGCATCTGAAAGAGCCAGCACTTCGATTTGGAGTTTGCCCTTACCCAGCAAACTGTCTTCAATGGTATAAAGCATCGCGCCAGGGCGATAACGAGCTGTAATTTTATTTGCCTGTGTCAGCCATTTGCTTTGGTTGTTAGTACTAATTCCTAATTTAAAATTGCCACCCATACCGGGCATGTATAATGCAAATTCAGGCCGATCGCCTGCTTCAACCCGAAAAGCAGTATTCGTACCATATAGAGCTCTTGTAAAAAGGCGATTGCCATTTGTGATCACGAAGTCTCGTCCATCAGGTTTATACCGAAGTTCAAGTTCCTGGTTGTGCCATAATTTGTCGGAAAGCTTTATGGGATATAACTCTTGTGAGAAACCGTGCAATGACGTTATTAATAAGCTGAGACTTGATATGCGTAGGATGTTTTTGAAAATCCGCTCCATTAATTTCTACATTGGCAACTAAAAATATCCTTTGCTACAAAAGAATTGTCCTGCACTATCCCGAAAATAGTTCCATTTAGCGGAAAATGTTATGAAATTAAACTTCCAGCGTCCATTCTTATTAATTGCACTGGTATTGATAAGTTAAGGTCCCACCACCAGAACTTCCGGTTGCCGTTACTTTCGTTATCAGACCTTCTGAGTCGAATTCATAATCGTAGTTCGTAATTGTATTACCCGAAACAATCGATTTTACCAGATTCTTATGCGGATAAATACTTACACTATAACTAATGAATGATAATATATCAAGATAATCCCCTTGTTGAACTGATTTATTGTTAAAATACTCCAGATTGACGGTAGAGAAGGGGGATTTGATGCTTACAATATTTCCATTCTGGTTAGTATATATAGTTGTTTCAGGAGTAGCTGAACCATTGCTTAATTTTTGGTTCTTCAGCAACTCTCCGCTGCCATCATATTCAAAAACATAGTTATCGAAATTAGTACCACTGAAGTATTGACGAATATTCACAGGTCTTCCCTGGCTGTTCAATGTAATCGAATCCTTCCTTGGGGGATTGTTATTTCCACTTGTGGTTACGATAATGGTGTTGCCGGTGTAATTAAATACCTTATTGGTATTCGATGTGCCGGACGATTGCAAGGTGGAAATTTTACCATCATTGTTATATGTGATATTATGTACAAGCGCCGATCCCGAGCCACTCTCTTCAGTAATTGTTACAATCCGACAACTATTGTTTTTAATGTCATCCTTTTTACAAGAAATAAAATGGAGCGTCCCCATTAAGATAGCAGGGAGAATTAATAGATTGGTGAATTTCATAGCAATAAATTTGTTTTAACAATCTATTGCAATTGTAAGGAGAAATAGATGCGAAAAATATCACCAAAAGCGTTAGGTTATCTTACCAACTTTGTATTTAGAAATGTGTCAACAATTTCATTTCAACCTTCCTCACGGTTTTTACTTGTCTTTCCCCAAAATTCTAAATGTTGCCCCACCTCCAATGAAGAATTTTCTGGATATACCAGCTTCGGCATACACTCCAAAAAATGGAAGAAACCAATAGCGAAGGCCTGTCAAGCCCCCAACGGTTATAGCGTCAACTTTATAATTCAATTCGTCGCGATAGATATTTGTTTTGTCGTATACCATAGAACGATGTGTATAGCCTATAAAAGGGGTAAGATAAAATCCGAGATTCTTAAAAATCAATGGCCCCGAATGATAAGTTGCCCTGACACCAAGATCCACTCCTTTCCATTCATCTTTATAACCAACCTGGGGATCGACGAATTCATCATACCAATTTGAATATGCTCCGTAAACGCCGAGGGTTATGCGATCAGAAATACCATATTCCACAAAGAGATTTGTGGTCGGGATGCTGTTGGTCGCAGTCGCTCCAAGTCCAATTGGATATCCGTATCCGTTCGAGGAAGGGCCAAAACTTATCAAAAATGAATTCTTATTTTGCGCATTCGCGGACGAGAGAAGAAAAAAGAGTGAACAGATAATTGAGAGAATCTTTGCCATATAGGGTTCTTAGGATTTCCGCAAAACTAATAATAATTCTGAATCAGTTACAACTAATCAAAGATTTCCAGAACAATCACATTTCCATTTTCTGGATTGGACGCACTTCCACTTTTCCTTCTTCTTTGAAGATTGGACAGCCTTTCGCGATTTCTGTCGCTTCCTCCAGATTATTCGCATTGACTATTACATAGCCACCCACTTGTTCTCCACCAGATGCATAAGGCCCATTATTTACTTTTTTATCAGATCCAACAATCAATTTACCTGTAGGAAGAAATGGATCTGCCGCCAATAGCTGACCCTTTTGCTGCATTCCGCCCATCCAACTCATCCATTCTTGCATATGGTCCATTCCTTCTTTTGACTCCATTGCATTATAGGCATGATGCACACCACCTCGGAATAAAAGGATAAATTTTTCCATATTGTTGTTTTTATTCTTAAGACAAATGTAGGAATACTTCGTTACCAGTTTCTTTTACAGTATAGGTTTTGATACTTTCTTTGGCTGGTCCTGCTTTCACATTGCCGGTATTCACATCAAACTGCGAACCATGCCATGGACATTGTACCGTATCACAAATCATTGAACCGCCAGCCAATGAGCCGCCACGATGCGGACAATGATCATCGAAGGCAGCATAACCATTTTGTGTTTTACACACAACAATTCGCTTGCCCTTTACATGAATAAGTTTCATCTGGTTCAATTTCAATTCATCAATGGAAGCTACCGGTATCGGGCCATCCGTCTTGTCAACATAAAGTTCTTTCCATTTTCCTGCGTTCGCATAACGGACATCAACTCCAATCTGGTTTCGGAAAACCAATGTTCCTCCCATCCAACCTGCAATACCCAGCAGGATATTTCCAACAACTTCAATTCCGATGATGATGTAAATGGAAGTATCAGTTGCCTTTTTTAGATAGAGTGCAATTCCAAAAGCAACTATCATGACAACATTGGTGATTCCATGTTGTGTGGCCCGTTTTTTCCCGGAGCTTCTGGGTGGTACGACATAGATGTAGTCGATAATTCCTGGGATCGCAGCCAATAAGCCAAATGCTATACCCGCAATCGTCAGGTAATAAGCTATATAAAAGAAATCTGGTCTCTCAATTATAACACCTAACAGATCAAACAGAAGAGTACCTACAAAAAACGCTATCGGAAAATTGACAAGTATGGGATGAAGGGGATGACTCTTGAAATGGGCTCTGCTTTTCATGATGACAAGGTTGATGGGGTTGATGAGGTTGATGGGGTTGACAGGGTTGACAGGGTTGACAGGGTTGACAGGGTTGACAGGGTTGACAGGGTTGACAAGGTTAACAGGGTTGACAAAGGTAATAAGGTTAATGAACAACAATTCAATTAGTCGACATTATCAACCATTTCAACCCTATCAACTTTGTCAACCCTGTCAACCCTATCAACCCTATCAACCTCACAACTTAGGCATCGAATAATTCCTAGACGCATCGTCAATCACCAGTACCCAATCCTGACCGTAACCACTCGAGGATGGAGTAAAAGTTTGTTGACCGGTATTGGCGTAATGCCCGATTTCCCTGTATTCTCCATTCTTAGGGTTATACCAATATGCAGCAACTTCTTTGCCGGATATCTTACCCATATTAATAGTTATCGGTTTTCCTTGCGTGGTATAGACAAATAAATAGTCCTTTCCTCTCGTTGCCTGTATCCGGTCACTCACACCCAGTGCGTTTGTAATTATCGATTGATCAGGGACGCGATCCAACATCGGCCTGGATTCGATCAAATTACGCAGGTATTTCATTTGTGTTGCCCCGGGCAGATCAAGTGCCACATACCAGAAATTCTTAGGCCCGTTCACCGGCGTGCGATTGGCTGCATAGAATTGCCACATATCATGACAACCATAGGTGTGACCGAACGCACCGGCAAATACATCGAGCCAGGCGCTTATTCTTACATCATAAGCATTTGATGTACCAAGGTCCTTTGCATTAAAGCAAACGGGATGGTCTTCATAAATCGGTTCTCCATCGAGTACAGGTTTGATTGGAGTCTTATTGTATGCTACCTGTATTCTGTCATATACATTATTCTCCCTGCAATGTCCGGTTTGAAACATGTTTACGTCCAGCCATTCGTCATTATGAAACCAATGAGATGAACCAGCCTCTTCAACACTGGTTGGTTGAGGGTGAAAGGTCATTAAGACCTTGTCATTACCACCAGCCGCTTCAACAATTCCACTGGCCATGGCTCTCCAGATGGCAACTCCATTTTTTGAATCAGGCCTTCTGTCGCCACCAAGTATCCAGATTATATTCTTTTTGTCCTTGTAACGGTTTCCGATCCATTTCCCATAAACCTTTGCATTGTCGGTATTGAATACTTCTGGCCCAACACCCCAGGTAAGTTTGTCGATCTTATCTCCCCAGGTCGGCAGTAAACCGATATAAAGTCCAAGCTCAGCCGCTTTATTGATCACATAGTCTACATGCTGGAAATATGCTTCCCTTGGTTTCGTAGGATCATCATTTTCTAATGGAATCTCATCATAAAAATTTGGAGTGTGCAATCCATCGAATTCTGCAAGTACAACAGCTTGAATAACCGTAAATCGTTTGTCTGCGCGATCCTTTAAGTATTTATCTGTTTCCTCACGACTAAGACGATGAAATAATTCCCAGGCTGTGTCACCCAACCAGAAAAACGGAGAACCGTCTGCTTTAACAAGAAACCGTTTGTTTGGGCTGACTCTGAGTTGGGCAAATGCCTGAACCACCAATGAAAAACTTAGAAGAAGAACAATTAGTTTTTTCATATCAATAAATTGATAAAGTCGCATTAAGGTAAGTTTTTTCAGGTTACTGGTAACCGGGAACTGGTAACTCGTATCTTATTATCTTGCAGCAAACTCTCTTGCATGAAAACTTGTATTGTAACGGGAGCATCTGGAAATCTCGGACAGGCGGTGGTTAAGAAATTCCTGGATGAAGGTTTTGATGTTGTGGGAACGGTTATCGAGAACGATCCGGTTCCTTTGAATATCAATAATACTAATTTCAAGAAGGAGGTTTTGGATCTTTCCAATGAAAAGGCCGTGGAGGATTTTATCAATCAGTATAAAAAACTGGACGTTGCCGTACTCACCGTTGGTGGTTTTGCAATGGGAAAGATCGCAGATACCAAACTCGCCGATATTAAGAAGCAACTTGCGCTCAATTTTGAAACCGCCTATGCGGTAGCAAGACCCGTATTTCTGAAAATGATGGAAGCAAAAGAGGGAAGGATCTTTCTGATTGGATCGAAACCAGGATTAAGTTCAAGGTATGCGAAAGGAATGGTAGCGTACAGCATTGGCAAATCTCTCATCTTTCGAATTGCCGAGTTGATGAATGACGAAGCAAAAGGAACTAATGTAGTGACAAGCGTCATCGTTCCCAGCACGATCGATACACCGGCAAACCGCAAGGCAATGCCCGAAGCTGATCCAAAGAAATGGGTAAAGGCGGAAGACATTGCCTCAACCATATATTATTACAGTACCGATGGAAAAGTGATAAGAGAGCCAGTAATTAAGACTTATAATAATAGTTAACCCCCCAACCCCTAAAGGGGGAGAAATAAAAAAATCTACCGCTTATTTTCGCATAAGCGGTAGATTTAATTTGAAAATAGCTAAATCTGTTTGTTGCTCCCCCTTTGGGGGTTGGGGGCTAAGGATTGGTTTCAACCATTAGAACGCTGTTCCATCCGGTGACCCCATCTGGCTCTCTGTGCTGGTTTTCTACATCCTCAACCCACATGCGATCATCAATGAAGAACTTGTAATAATACTTTCCATTTGGCAACAGCGGAATAGAAACTTTCCATACTCCATTTGGTCCGGGTTTGAGTGGAGTAATATCGTGTGCCCAATGATTAAAACTTCCTACTAATGAGATTTGTCTGGCACAATCGTGTTGAAAATAGAACTCAATTCTTTTTTTCTTTGAATTGATATGCGGCGATGCATGTTGACGCATATTCTCCTCCTTTTTTAAAGGTTCATTAATGGCTTTTCGTGGTTGAATTTAACAACCTTAAATTTCAAAAAGGGTAGGGGTGATAGGGAGACGGAGTTAACCTCAGTGGTAGGGAAATGCTTAAAAAGTAAATTCTTATAAAAGTTACAATTATTTTTCTCGGAAAAATGCAAAGGAGTTCTTGTTTTTTTTCCCTGGACGTTTTGGTGTTGCGTCATTTAATTAAAAATTAAAATGAAAGCAGTATTTCGTGCAGCGAACTTAGTAGAATTCCCAAATTAAGTTGACAGGGTTGACAAGGTTGATAGGGTTGATGGGGTTGAAAAGGTTGATTATGGATAGAGGCAGCTATTAGTTAAACTCTTATCAAACCTACCTACCATGTCAACTTGTTAACTTTGTCACCCGATAATTATCGGGACTGTCAACTATAAAAGAATTCTAATTATCCTTTACAACTAGTTTGTTCAAAGCATCTACCATACAACTACTCCGCTTTCATTTTTCCTATTTTTTGATGCCGGTTTATTGGTTTGCCCTCAGCTTTTTGGAAAAGATTCATTGGCCAAGAGCATTACTGGTTTTCTTCATCATACATTTCCTGGTATATCCTTCGAGTAATGGATATAATAGTTTCATGGACCGGGATACGGAGAGTATTGGTGGGTTGGAGCGACCGATGCAGCCGACCCGGGAATTGTTTCGGGTAACTATTGTCATGGATATCTTGGCTATTCTGCTATCCTTATTCATCTCCTTTTGGTTTACTTTAGCTGTTGTAGTTTACATCGTCAGCTCCAGGCTCTATAGTTACCGGGGCATCCGCCTGAAGCGTTTTCCCGTAATTGGTTATGTGATAGTGACCCTGAACCAGGGAGCAGTTGTGTTTTTTATGGTGTTTCATGGCGCAGATTTCTTTTTTTCTACGAACCCACCCTGGCAGGGTTTGGCCGCTGCGGTTTTCCTGATCGGGGGATTTTACCCCATCACCCAGGTCTATCAGCACAAAGCCGATAAGGCAGACGGAGTGACAACCATCAGTATGTTACTCGGCAAAAGAGGAACCTTCATTTTCTGCGCGCTGATGTACCTGGTCGCTTTTGGGATCTTATTCCAATATTACCTGATCAATGGAAAATCAATCTATTTTCTGGTCCTTCAGGGATTTTTTATTCCTGTGATCCTGTTCTTCTTATGGTGGTTGATTAAGGTGTGGCACAATGATGGTGTAGCTAACTTCAGGAACACTATGAGAATGAACTGGCTCGCTAGCACCTGTACTAACCTTGGCTTTATTTGTTTATTATTAATTCGACAGCTTGGCTGAAATAATCTCAATAGCAACTACAGTTCCGCAGTATGGACATGCACAGAAGGATATCCTCGGCTTTATGGAGACGATGTATAAACTGAATGCACCCGAGTCGAGAAAACTTGCATATTTGTATAAACAGTGCGGAATTGAAAAGCGATATTCAGTGATTCCTGATTATAGTCTTCCAAAAGATCAATGGGAAGTATTTCCAAACGATGATCGGGAAGAATTTCTTCTGCTTGATGAGCGCATGAAATTATATCGCGAGAATGCCTTGCCGCTCACGCTCAAAGCGGCGAGAGATTGCATGGATGGACATTTGTCTTCAAACCAGGTCACGCATCTGATTACCGTAAGTTGTACGGGAATGAGTGCTCCAGGTTTGGATCTTCAACTTGCGGAATGCTTACGACTTCCGGCTGATATCTTTAGAACATCAGTAAACTTCATGGGTTGTTATGCTGCGGTGCATGCACTGAAATTGGCGAAATTGATCTGCGATACATCGCCAAAGGCAAATGTCTTGATTGCGGTAACTGAGCTATGCACTATCCATTTTCAAAAGGAATTCAATACTGACAATGCAGCAAGCAGTTTGCTTTTTGCAGATGGAAGTGCGGCGATACTCGTATCCGCTTCAATGAAAGGAAGATCAGGGCTAAGGTTAAAGAATTTTCATTCTCAAATTATATACAAAGGCAAGGCCGATATGAGCTGGGAACTCAGCAGCAAAGGATTTTTGATGTCGCTCAGTAGTTATATTCCCGATCTTATTCAACAGGATATTTCCGCGCTTCTGCAAAATGTTCTTCAGGCAAATCAATTGAAGCAAGAAGATATTACACATTGGTGCATTCATCCCGGTGGCAAGAAAATCCTCGACGCGATCGAACAACAACTGAAGCTTGATCCATGCGATCTTCGATTTTCGCGAAAAGTGATGGCGAATTTTGGAAACATGTCATCTCCAACGATCTTATTTGTACTGAAAGAAATCCTCGAAACAGAAAAAGATATCGGTCATATTTTCGGGGTTGCTTTCGGTCCGGGGTTGACGATGGAAACCTTTATCGCGTCTGGCCAATGAATTTCACCCTTAGATCATATGAAAAGGAACTGCTCGACGCAGAGGATATCCCATTTTCTGAAATCAAAAAGAATATGCAGGAATTAGATACCATTAATACCTGGCTTGGCGGACATTCAATTACCCGGGCAGGCTTCAAAAAATTAATTGCTGAAAAGAAAAAAATAAAAGTGTGTGAGATTGGTTCTGGCGGCGGAGACAATCTTGCCATGTTGCTTCGATGGTCAAAGAAAAATAATTTACAAATTGAATGTATCGGGATAGATATAAAAAAAGAATGCATCGAATATGCGGCGATGCGTTGGAAGGATGAGCCGATTAAATGGATGAATTGCGATTATCGCGATATGAAATTCTCGGATAAGCCAGACATCATCTTTTCAAGCCTGTTTTGCCATCATTTTACGCAGCAAGAATTGGTTGACCAATTGAAATGGATGGGGGCAAATAGCAGCCAGGGATTTTTTATCAATGATCTGCATCGTCATCCGTTGGCTTATTACTCGATAAAATTCTTAACAAGTGTATTTTCCCATTCAAGGCTTGTTAAGAATGACGCTCCACTAAGCGTAGCTAGAGGATTTAAGAGAAAGGATTGGGAATGGTTGAGGAATGAAAGTGGATTGAAATCCGTTTCGATTCAATGGAAATGGGCTTTTCGTTATTTAATTACCGCTCCAAATGGCTGATAGACCACAATACGATATTGCAATTGCAGGTGGCGGCCTGGCCGGATTGGCATTGGCGATCCAATCGGCCTATGCTGGTTTCAATGTACTGGTACTGGAAAAAGAAGAATATCCTTTTCATAAAGTATGTGGCGAGTATATCAGTTTTGAAAGCTGGGATTTTCTTGAATCACTTGGCCTGCCATTATCCGAATGGGAACTACCAAGGATTACAAAACTGGAAGTTTCGGATGCCTATGGGAAATCTTTTCAATTTGAACTTCCACTAGGTGGATTTGGGATAAGCAGATACCTTCTAGATCATTCACTCTATCGTTTAGCAGTACAAAAAGGAGTAAATGTGCTTACTTCAACCAAGGTAAAGGACATTGAATTCATAAATGACCAGTTTGTTATTACAACAGACAAAAGCAATTATACGTCCAAGGTTGCTGCTGGTAGCTATGGAAAGCGTAGTAATCTCGATGTGAAATGGGATCGTGAATTCATAAAAGAGAAAACAGGAAAACTGAATAATTATGTTGGCGTCAAATATCATATTCTCTATCCCCAGCAATCCGACTTGATCGCCTTGCATAATTTTTACAATGGCTATTGTGGCATATCCCGCATAGAAGCTGATAAATCTTGCTTTTGTTATCTCACTACTGCCTCAAACCTGAAGTCCGCAGGTAATTCAATCAAAGCAATGGAAAAACTGATCCTCTATCAAAATCCCCAATTAAGGCAGATCTTTTCCAGTGCTACGTTTTGTTACGATGAACCGCTTACCATTTCTCAGATCAGCTTCCGAAAAAAATCACAATTGGTGGATCATGTATTAATGATCGGTGATGCTGCAGGAATGATCACGCCGCTTTGCGGCAATGGAATGAGCATGGCCTTGAAAGGAAGTCAGCTTGCTTTTGAAAAAATCTATTTGTATTTAAAAAAACAGATCACCCGCCAGGAAATGGAATTCCAGTATATGAATACCTGGAAAGAAGAATTCAATGGACGACTTTGGTGGGGAAGACAGATACAAAAAATGTTTGGTGGGAATAGAACAACGTCCTTCTTTTTGAAAACAATGAATCGATTTCCTTCCATCTCTTCCAGGCTAATTCGGGCAACGCACGGCCAGCCATTTTAAAGGTTGGAGCCGTACCGGGCGTCCCCGCCCGGTGAAAACTTGCAAATTCATCTGGTTTAACAGCTTGACGCCTTTAAAACAACCCGATTTTCGAAGACGCCGGGCGGGGACGCCCGGCGTAGCGTCGTCGTGTTAGAAAATTTTATCAGGATTAAGATTCCCAAACTAAACTCTGGTTTATCAAAAATTATCGAAACACTAAGCGCTGCGCCGGGCGTCCCCGCCCGGCGTCTTCAAATAGTTTGGTATAAGTATTACACCACGCATTAGCACACAACGTCCCTAGCTGTGCAAGACGCCGGGCGGGGACGCCCGACGCAGCAATCATATATTGAAACGAATTGTTCAAAGGACTAGGCCGATTCCACATTCTTTTTCTTCCTTCTCTCCAGGAATTTCTTTCTTATCACTGTCGCAACTGGTACGCCTTGAATCTTGCTTTCCAACCAGGAAATAATATCGAGATAAACAAAGGCCCTTGTTTCAAAGCGATTTCTTTCTTGTTTCTTCAAATTCTCAAGGAGTTTTTCAAATTCTCGTCCGATTTCTTTGGGTGGAGTGCGGAATGAACGACGAAGGAATTTGAAAATCTCTTCTTCAACAAGACTTAAGTTTTCAAGTTTGGCCATGAATCGATAAACTGACTTGATGAGATACTCCATCAAATCAAAATTTCCCAATTCGTAATGAGCGATTAAGTGTAATAGACGGGCATAACATTGAAGATCGGTGCGGAGATCAACTTTCCAGTTAATGATCTTATTTAAATAATCAATCGATTTTTCATATTCCGCGTTGCCGAAATAAAGTGAAGCGAACTTATAATAGAAGATCAATACACGGTGACGATCCAGATACAATTCCAATTCCCCAAGTCTTTCCATGATATGCGGGACCAGTTTGGTTCCTTCTGCAAAACTTCCCTCAACAAAATGTTTATTGATCCTTGCAATATTCAGGTAAATAAAAGTTAGAATGCGATTATTCTCATTATTCCTTACCAGCCTGGTTTGGGAAAATTTTTCAAAACGCACAAGGTCTTCGGTCAATTTATCATAGTTCTGCAAATCAAAATGAGCTCCCAAAAGATTGTGCATGCCTTTTATAAAATGTCCTGTTTCTACTTCAACCATATCGTTGTACTGATCGAACAGGCCAACCCATTTTTGGGTATATCGATAGTAGAGAAGAAAGTCCTGTTTGATAAAGGCCAGCCAGCAATGGCTTTGATAGAGATAAAGTTCTTCATAGAACCCATTGATATGCCTTGCACGATCCGGAAAATGTTTTTCAAAGAAGTTGTTTACCGCTTTAATATCTTCTTCGTTCCTCGCATGCCCGTGCCGGATATACCAGCTATAAAGCTCAAGCGAAAGATTAGATAGCTGCGAAATCAATGATAGTCGTGCATTCACTTCATCTGCTTCACCCGATAACTGGCTTGCCCGATCTTGCATACTACGCGTGATATAAAGCGCTTCGATCTTTTTCTCGAAGAACAAAACTTGTTGCAAATAAGTGAATTGGTTATGATCACGCGCAAGCACCTTCATTCGGTCCAGCATTTTCAGACTTTGGAGGTAAAGTCCCTTATTATAGAGGATCCGGGCATGATCCATCATTTCGTGGAGCTGGATATCAATATTATGTTCATCTTTTATGAGACGCAAACTAGCTAACACTTGTTTGTACAAGTGTGCCTTCATGTTAGATAGCTGCTGTTTCTTGATATTCTTGTTCTTAGCGAGCAATATGGCTTCGTCGTAGAGCTTCATTTTATCGAGCGCATCGAAAAGCGTTACGATTTTTAGGTCATTCCCGCCAGAATGTCGTTTTACGTAGAGCTTAAAGTTCCTTTTTTCCGACTTTTCAAGCGATTTTATAAGTTGAAATAATGGGTCTGTTGATCTGTTGGGCATCGTAATCAAATATCGTTAAAAGCCTTGTCTGGCTTGAGTTTCAGAGAATCTTATATCATTTAAATACTGTAAAATACCCCTTTTTTTGATTTTATTAGCCCGGTCAGCTAACCTAATTTCATAATAGCAGGTTGTTCAGCATAACATATAGCAAGCAACACAAAACATAAACAGCCTGCTTTTCTTCCTTACTCAACGAGTTTTATGCCTGATAAAAAAGTTTTCATATTCGATACAACACTTCGAGACGGGGAACAGGTTCCCGGATGCAAGCTGAATACGAATGAAAAGGTCGAACTGGCATTACAACTTGAAGAACTTGGTGTAGATATCATCGAAGCTGGTTTCCCGATTTCTTCTCCAGGTGATTTTAAATCAGTAGAAGAAATTTCTAAGGCAATAACAAATGCCAGTGTTTGCGGATTAAGCCGCGCGGTGTTAAAAGATATTGAAACTGCAGCGCAGGCTTTGAAATATGCAAAGAGACCACGTATTCATACAGGTATTGGCACTTCAGATTTTCATATCAAATCCAAATTCAATTCAACAAGGGAAGAGATTCTCGAAAGAGCGATTCAATGTGTGAAGTGGGCAAGGAATTTTACTGATGATGTAGAGTTTTATGCGGAAGATGCAGGTCGTACGGATAATGAATATCTCGCAAGGGTTATTGAAGCGGTCATTGCAGCCGGAGCTACTACGGTAAATATTCCTGATACAACTGGCTATTGTCTTCCTTATCAATATGGAGAAAAGATCGCTTATCTTAATAAACAATGTTCCCAATATTGATAAGGCGGTGATCAGTTGTCATTGTCATAATGATCTTGGTTTGGCTACAGCAAATTCAATTGCAGGATGTGATTAGTGGGGCAAGACAGATGGAGTGTACGATCAATGGATTGGGTGAAAGAGCTGGTAACACTTCATTGGAAGAAGTGGTGATGATCATTAAGCAACACAAGCATCTCGGTTTTTATACAGGGATCAGGACAGAGAAATTAAATCCAATGAGCCGACTGGTATCAGATACGATGCGGATGCCGGTTCAACCAAATAAAGCTATTGTAGGAAGCAATGCATTCTCACATTCATCTGGCATTCACCAGGATGGATTTTTGAAAGATGCATTGACTTATGAGATCATTAATCCGGAAGAAGTTGGTGCAGATGGATCAAAGATCGTTTTAACTGCAAGAAGCGGACGCAGTGCATTGGCACATCGCTTGCATGAAACTGGGTTTTCCATTCAACAGGAATGATATCGATTCACTCTATGAAGCATTCTTAAAAGTGGCCGATCAGAAGAAAGAAGTGCAGGATGAAGATCTGCGTCAGTTGGCCGCTTTAGTACAACCGGAGGTAGTTGAAGTTTCATAAAGGAGTATTATTTCTCATGAGCGTAGTTTTTGTTTGGCGTGGTGCGTCTGCACCACGCTTTTATTAAAAAGAAAACATGGGCAAAACAATTTTCGAAAAGATCTGGGACAAACACGTCGTAAAACAAATCGACGGAGGCCCTGCTGTATTATATATTGACAAACATTTTATTCATGAAGTCACCAGCCCCCAGGCATTTACCGGTTTGAACAAAAGAGGTATAAAAGTTTTTCGTCCAGCACCAAACTGTTGCAACTGCTGATCATAATGTACCCACACTGGAACAACATCTTCCCATCAAGGAAGAATTGAGCCGTTTACAGGTAGAGGCATTTGATAGAAAATTGTGCAGACCATAATATTGAGTTGTATGGTCTCGGTCATCCTTTCCAGGGTATCGTGCATGTGATCGGTCCTGAGTTAGGGATTACTCAACCGGGAATGACCATTGTTTGTGGCGACAGCCATACTTCGACCCATGGCGCATTTGGTGCAATCGCATTCGGGATTGGTACCAGCGAAGTAGAAATGGTTTTGGCGACTCAATGTCTTCTTCAAACCAAACCGAAGCTGATGCGGATCAATGTGGAAGGCGATACTGAATAAAGGAGTATTGAGTAAAGACATCATTCTATATATCATTTCACAGATCTCAGCCAGTGGCGCCACAGGATATTTTGTTGAATATGCTGGTTCAGCTATCCGCAATCTGAGCATGGAAGCAAGAATGACGATCTGCAATATGAGTATTGAAATGGGTGCACGTGGTGGATTGATCGCTCCGGATGAAACAACATTTGATTATATGAAAGGAAGATTATTCTCGCCCGGAAATGAGCAAATGGGACATAAGGATTGAAGAATGGAAAGAATTATATTCTGATGAAGATGCAAAATTTGATAAAGAGATTCATATCGATGCGGCAGATATCGAACCGATGATTACTTATGGCACTAATCCTGGAATGGGTATGGCCGTAACGGGCAAAATTCCTTCATTGGATCAAATCGACGAAAAAGAAAAACAGTCTTTTGAAAAATCGCTGCACTATATGGGACTTCAACCCGGCAAGGCGATCAAGGGACAAAAAGTAGATTATGTTTTTATTGGTAGTTGTACTAATTCAAGAATAGAAGATCTGAGGCTGGTTGCATCGTTTGTAAAGGGAAAAAGAAAAGCTGATGATGTGAATGTTTGGGTTGTACCCGGAAGCCAGCAGGTAGAAAAACAAGCGAGAGCAGAAGGCATAGATAAAGTATTTGAAGAAGCAGGATTCATTTTGAGACAACCAGGTTGCTCTGCATGTTTGGGAATGAATGAAGACAAAATTCCAGCAGGTAAATATTGTATCTCTACCTCAAATAGAAATTTTGAAGGAAGACAAGGACCAAATGCAAGAACATTTTTGGCAAGTCCGTTGACAGCGGCAGCTGCGGCGATTACTGGAGAGGTTGGAGATGTGAGGGAATATTTTAGAAAACCCGAATTAGGTTGACTATTGAATTAATAGCGAGTAACTTACAAATTAGTAAAGCAAGAAAATGCAAACATAACACATTCAACAGCGGTTCCAATCACAATCGAAAACATCGATACTGACCAGATCATTCCTGCACGTTTCTTAAAAGCAACGAACAGGGATGGATTTGGAAAGAATCTTGTTTCGTGACTGGAGGTATTTGAATGACGATGAAAATCAACCGAAAAAAGATTTTCCACTCAACGATCCAAAATATAAAGGACGAGATCCTGGTTGCAGGAAAGAATTTTGGTTGTGGTTCTTCGAGAGAACATGCGGCCTGGGCGATCAAGGATTATGGATTTGATGTAGTCGTGAGCAGTTTTTTTGCAGATATATTCAAGCAACAATTCGCTGAACAATTTTCTCTTACCTGTGCAGGTGAGTGAAGATTTTCTTCAAAAAATATTTAAGGCGATCGAAAAAGATCCCAAAACTGATTTGGAAGTAAACCTGGAAAACCAAACCATTATCCATAAACGGAACAGGATACCAGGAATCATTTCGAAATCAATTCCTATAAAAAAACCTGCCTGTTGAATGGGTATGATGATATGGACTTTTTATTAAATATGCGCGAAGAGATAGTTGAGTTTGAAAAAGAACTCTATCCTAAAGCGCCAGTCGTATAAAACGATCCGTTATTATACGTACATAAAGGATGGAGAAAATTATGAATAAACACATTGTAGTAATCGAAGGCGATGGTATTGGCCCAGAAGTTACGCAGTCAATCTGTAAAAGTATTGAATGCAGTGGCCGAGCAATTTGGTCACGAGTTTCATTATACTAAATGTCTGATGGGTGCAGATGCAATTGATAAAACAGGAAATCCGCTTCCTGATGAAACCATTGAAGCATGTTTGAATAGTGACGCGATTCTCTTCGGCGCTATTGGCCATCCGAAATATGATAATGATCCTACAGCTAAAGTAAGACCCGAACAAGGTTTGCTTAAACTGAGAAAATCACTCCAGTTGTTTGCCAATATACGCCCAGTCACAACTTATCCTTCCCTGCATCATTTATCACCGCTGAAAACTAAGAATCCTCGAAGGAGTTGATTTTATCATCTTTCGTGAATTGACAGGTGGAATTTATTTTGGGAAAAAAGAATTAATGCAGAAAACGGCACACAGGCCTCTGACGATTGCGTGTACACAAGAGAGGAGATTGAACAGGATTTCCCATCTCGCATTTCAACATGCACAGACAACGAAGAAAAAAACTGACTCTTGTTGATAAGGCCAATGTTTTGGAAACATCCAGGTTATGGAGAAAAGTTGTTCAGGAGATCGCTGCCGAATACACTGATGTAACAGTTGATTACATGTTTGTTGACAATGCAGCGATGCAAATTATTCTGAATCCAAAACAATTTGATGTTATTCTTACCGAAAATATGTTTGGTGATATTATCAGCGATGAAGCCAGTGTATTGGCTGGTTCACTTGGATTATTGCCCTCCGCATCTATCGGTAAAGGTGCAGCGCTTTTTGAACCCATTCATGGATCTTATCCCGCAGGCTGCCGGAAAAGACATTGCCAATCCCCTTGGATCCATTCTATCAGCAGCAATGTTGCTTGATCATTTCGGATTAAAAGAAGAATCCGCAAGGGTCAGGGAAGCCGTGAACTGGACCCTTCAAAATGGATTTGTTACAAAAGACATCGACCCCGTGAATTTTTATTTCACCTCGACTATCGGAGACCTTATCGCCGATTACGTGGCGAACCGTATACCGGCAGCAGTGAATCAGGCGAATATTGAATTGAGGAAGTCGACTATTATATAGTTAACAAGTTGACAAGGTTGACAGGGTTGACAAGGACTCATCCCTTTGTCAACTTTGTCAACCTTATCAACCAAAAAAGATGACATACTACAATAACGAAACAATAATCTACCACAACGGTGAATTCGTGAAGGCCACTGAGGCGAAAATGGATCTCTATAGCCAGTCGCTTCATTACGGGTATTCTGTTTTTGAAGGGATTCGTTCATACCGGAACATGAATGGAGAGACCAGAATCTTCAAAGCAAAGGAACATTACGATCGCCTTGAAGCTTCTGCTGAAGCTGTGAATATGCCCTATCATTGGAGCACAGCCGAATTGACTGAGCTCACTTATGCCATATTAGAAAAAAATAATTTGCAGGATGCATATATCCGCCCGGTTGTTTATGCGCCGGCTAATATGACATTTGCGAAAAATGAAAAATCCTTTCTCGTTATTGAAGCCTGGCAAATGGCTCCGTTTCTTGGAGATAAACTACTTCGCATTGTGACTTCTTCCTTTCAGCGTCCAAATCCAAAAGGATTCAAAATACACGCAAAGGCTGCGGGACATTATGTGAATTCATTGCTTGCAAGCCAGGAAGCAAAGACGAAAGGATTTGATGAGGGATTGCTTACTGATATCAATGATTTTGTAGCTGAAGGTCCTGGTGCGAATATGTT
Source organism: uncultured Chitinophagaceae bacterium (assembly GCA_963728145.1). Taxonomy (GTDB): domain Bacteria; phylum Bacteroidota; class Bacteroidia; order Chitinophagales; family Chitinophagaceae; genus CAVSJA01. Next base: position 1,018,043 of record CAVSJA010000006.1, read on the forward strand.
TTATGAGAAAGATGGAAAATTATTTACTCCGCCTGCAGGGAATATTCTTCCCGGAATTACGCGTGCTACGGTACTGGAATTGTGTAAGGCATTGGGTATCGAAGTTGAAGAGAAATTATTCAAATTGGATGAATTGAAACAGGCTGATGCCGCATTCTTCTGTGGCACTGCAGCTGAAGTGATCGGATGGGAAAGTCTCGATGATTATAAATTTCCAAAAGCCTGGAATGATACATTGAGTAGACAAATTCAACTGGCTTATAAAGATTTGGTTATTGAAAAACCCATAGTAAAAGAATCTTATCAAATAGAAAAAGAAAAGGCTTCATTAGTTGAAGCATAATAGAATGGCTGAATTAAACAAATATTCAAAAACGATTACACAGGATCAAACACAGCCTGCAGCACAGGCTATGCTATATGGTATTGGTTTAACCGAAGAAGATCTCAAAAAACCGCAGGTTGGTGTTGTGAGTATGGGTTATGATGGCAATACCTGCAATATGCACCTGAATGATCTGGCAAAGCTGGTGAAGCAGGGTGTGTGGGATAATGACTTGGTTGGATTGATCTTTAATACGATTGGCGTTAGCGATGGTATAAGTAATGGTACCGATGGAATGCGTTACTCATTAGTGAGCCGCGATATTATTGCTGATTCAATCGAAACAGTTTGCGGCGCGCAATATTATGATGCGTTGATCGCTTTGCCAGGTTGTGATAAGAATATGCCCGGTTCCATAATGGCAATGGGAAGATTGAATCGTCCGGCTATTATGGTATATGGTGGTACGATCGCTGCGGGTCATTATAAAGGGCAGGACCTGAATATTGTTTCAGCATTTGAAGCATTGGGACAAAAGATCGCGGGACAATTAAGTGATGAAGATTTTAAAGGAATCGTAATGAATTCCTGTCCGGGTGCAGGTGCTTGCGGCGGAATGTACACTGCAAATACAATGGCATCAGCTATCGAAGCACTTGGAATGAGTTTGCCTTATTCTTCTTCAAATCCCGCATTGAGTGAAGAAAAGAAAAAAGAATGCCTTGATGCAGGGAATGCAATTCGATTGCTTCTTGAAAAAGATATTAAACCAAGGGATATTATGACCCGTAAAGCATTTGAAAATGCGATTACGGTGATCATGACCCTGGGTGGTAGTACAAATGCAGTTCTGCACCTGATAGCGATGGCCAATACAGTTGATGTGAAGTTGACTCAGGATGATTTTCAAAAGATCAGTGACAAGATTCCAGTGTTGGCCGATTTTAAGCCAAGTGGAAAATATCTAATGCAGGACCTGCATGAATATGGCGGAGTGCCTGCAGTGATGAAATATTTATTGAAGAAAGGATTGTTGCATGGCGATTGTTTGACAGTAACTGGAAAAACAATTGCAGAAAATCTCGCTAGTGCACCAGATCTGGATTTTGATAAACAAAAGATCATTCACCCAATTGAAAATCCAATTAAAAAAACCGGTCATTTGCAGATCCTTTATGGAAATCTTGCAGTAAAAGGAAGCGTAGCAAAGATTTCAGGTAAAGAAGGAGAACGTTTCGAAGGACCCGCAAGAGTTTTCGATGGAGAGTTTGAATTGATCAATGGAATTCAATTCAGGTAAAATAAAGGCCGGTGATGTGGTCGTGATACGCAATGTTGGTCCAAAAGGTGCACCCGGAATGCCGGAGATGTTGAAACCAACATCTGCGCATTATTGGTGCAGGACTTGGGAAAAGCTGTTGCATTGATCACCGATGGAAGATTCAGCGGAGGTACGCATGGTTTTGTTGTCGGTCATATCACACCTGAAGCATTTGACGGTGGATTGATTGCATTGGTAAAGGATGATGATCGTAATTGAACTCGATGCAGCAAAAAATACGATCACATTAAAAGTTGATGATAAAGAAATAGCAGAACGAAAAAAGAAATGGAAGCAACCGGAATTAAAAGTTAAGAAAGGAGTTTTGTACAAATATGCAAAAACGGTGAAGGATGCATCGGAAGGATGTGTTACTGACAGCTAATTATCTGCCTGTCGAAGGCAGGTTGATTATTGATTATTAATTATTGATTATTATGGAAACTGTTACAGCAAACAAAGAAAGACTGACGACACCAGCGCTAGCCAAAGCCAGAAATAAAAGAGGTTACTGGCTCTGTTGCATTACTAGATGGAATGATAGCAGAAGATGTGGAAACCATTTTCGGTTATCCTGGCGGTGCGATCATGCCGATCTATGATGCATTGTATGATTATCAACGAAAAATTAAAACATATCCTGGTGCGTCACGAGCAGGGAGCTATTCATGCAGCCCAGGGTTATGCACGGACATCTGGAAAAGTGGGAGTGGTATTCGCAACCAGTGGTCCGGGTGCAACGAATTTAGTTACCGGACTTGCTGATGCAATGATCGACAGTACACCTGTAGTTTGCATCACCGGCCAGGTGTTTGCACATTTGTTAGGCACTGATGCATTCCAGGAAACTGATGTAATAAATATTACTACACCTGTTACAAAATGGAATTACCAGGTAACGGATGCCAATGAAATTCCTTCTGTGCTTGCAAAAGCATTTTATATCGCAAAAAGCGGTCGCCCGGGACCGGTATTGATCGATATTACCAAGAATGCTCAATTACAGAAATTCAATTTCACTGGCTATACCAAATGCGATCATATACGCAGCTATCGTCCAAAACCAATTGTAAGAAAGGAATTTATTGAAAAAGCTGCAGAACTGATCAATAAAGCAGAAAGTCCATTTGTGATCTTCGGACAAGGCGTTATTCTCGGGCGTGCGGAAAATGAATTCAAAAAATTCATTGAAAAAGCCGGTATACCTGCAGCCTGGACTATTCTCGGTATGAGCGCAATTCCCACTGATCATCCACTTGCTGTTGGTATGTTGGGCATGCACGGCAATTATGGTCCAAATGTATTGACCAATGAATGCGATGTATTAATAGCAATTGGAATGCGATTCGATGATCGTGTTACTGGTCGCTTGGATAAATATGCCAAGCAGGCAAAGGTTATTCATCTTGACATTGATCCCGCAGAAGTGGATAAGAATGTAAAAGCAACTGTTCCCGTATGGGGAGATTGCAAAGAAACACTTCCTTTATTAACCGAACTGGTAGAACAAAAAGTATATCCCGCCTGGTTACAAAGATTCAGTGAATTCAAAAAGCAGGAGGAAGAAACCTGTATCATACCAGAGATGAATCCTTCAACGGAGATTGTTATCAATGGGTGAAGTGATCAAGCTGATAAATGATACTAACAAAGGGTGATGCAATCATTGTGACCGATGTGGGACAACACCAGATGGTAGCTTGCCGATACGCAGAATTCAATCAAACAAGAAGCAATATTACCAGTGGCGGACTTGGTACCATGGGATTTGCATTACCCGCTGCGATTGGGGCAAAATTTGGTGATCCAACCGGACAGGTAATTGCGATAATCGGAGACGGCGGTATTCAGATGACAATACAGGAATTGGGCACCATTATGCAAAGCGAAGTAGATGTAAAGATTCTAATATTAAATAACCGGTTCCTCGGAATGGTGCGCCAATGGCAGCAATTATTCCATGATAAAAGATATTCTTTTGTGGATATCGCCTCACCTGATTATGTAATGGTAGCAAAGGGTTATCGTATCGAAGGACAAAGCGTTTGTAAGCGGGAAGAACTTACGGATGCTGTTAAAAAAATGCTGAATCATAAAGGAGCGTATTTATTAGAGGTAATGGTGGGTAAGGAAAACAATGTATTCCCAATGGTGCCGCAGGGATGTGGTGTTTCTGAGATTAGGCTGAAGTAGGTAAAGGTTGACAGGGTTGACAGGGTTGACAAGGTTGACAAGGTTGACAAGGTTGACAAGGTTAACGCGGATTCGCAAACTAAAAAATTAAATCATGAAAAGTGTTGAGACAAACGGGAAAGCAACGACAGTTGTGAGTTCGACGACAAAACAGGAGTTTACGGTGACTGTTTATACCGAAAACCAGATTGGTTTGTTGAATCGGATCGCGATTATTTTTTCCCGCAGAAAGATCAATATTGAAAGCTTGAATACCTCTCCGAGTGAGGTAGATGGTATTCATCGCTTCACGATTGTGATCAACGAAACCGAAGATGTGGTTCGCAAACTCTGCCGCCAGATTGAAAAGCAGGTGGAAGTTTTGAAAGCCTATTTCAATACTGCTGATGAAATCGTATGGCAGGAGTTGGCATTATATAAAGTTCCAACTGATGAAATTGCTGAGAAAGTGAAAGTAGAACGCCTGCTCCGTGAATATGGTGCAAGAGCTGTTGTGATCCGTAAAGACTATACCATTTTTGAAACCAGTGGTCATCGCGAAGAAACCGAGAAGTTGGTTGAAGTACTTGAACCCTTCGGACTCATCGAATTCGTTCGCAGTGCCCGCGTGGCCATCATCAAAGCCAGCAACGGATTCCATGAAAAACTAAAAGAATTCGAACACAAAGAGCCCGGAGAAGAATTAGTCGAAAACGAATTTTTAAATAAGCAGGAAGAGGTATTCAGTATGTAGTCGAACCCAACAATCAAACAATACTGGGCGAGCTTAGAACTGAGATACGAACACGGAGATGAACAATCAAACAATCAATAATAATCATCAATAACAAATCATCATGGCAAAATTAAATTTCGGTGGAGTGGAAGAAAACGTCGTAACTCGTGAAGAGTTCCCACTTGCCAAAGCACAAGAGGTATTAAAGGATGAAGTGGTTGCAGTGATCGGCTATGGTGTTCAAGGCCCGGGACAGGCATTGAACCAACGCGATAATGGTATTAAAGTTATCGTTGGACAACGTAGAAATTCAAAAAGCTGGGAAAAAGCGATCCGCGACGGATTCGTTCCCGGTCAGGATCTTTTCGATATTGAAGAAGCACTATCAAAAGGAACTATAATCTGTTATCTGCTGAGCGATGCGGCACAAATTCAATTGTGGCCAACCGTTAAAAAACACCTTACTCCTGGTAAAGCCCTTTATTTTTCTCATGGCTTTGGAATAACGTTTAATGATCAAACGGGTATTGTTCCACCGAAGGACGTGGATGTATTCCTTGTTGCACCAAAGGGATCAGGTACTTCATTGAGAAGAATGTTTTTGCAGGGTCGTGGATTGAATAGCAGCTATGCCATCTTCCAGGATGCAACTGGACGTGCGTTTGAAAGAGTAGCGGCATTGGGAATTGCAATCGGAAGCGGTTATTTATTTGAAACAGATTTCAAGAAAGAAGTATATAGCGATCTTACCGGCGAAAGAGGAACATTAATGGGTGCGATCCAGGGAATCTTTGCTGCACAGTACGAAGTATTGCGCCAGCGCGGACATTCTCCATCCGAAGCATTCAATGAAACTGTTGAAGAATTAACTCAATCATTGATGCCACTGGTTGCAGAGAACGGAATGGATTGGATGTATGCCAATTGTTCTACTACTGCACAACGTGGTGCATTGGATTGGTATAAGAAATTCAAAGATGCCACACAACCTTTATTTAATGAGCTTTACGATAGTGTTGCTGCAGGAAAAGAATCTCAGCGTTCGATTGATTCAAATAGTCAACCAGATTATAGAGAAAAACTCGAAGCTGAATTGAAAGAATTAAGGGAAAGCGAACTCTGGCAGGCAGGCAAGACCGTTAGAAGTCTCAGACCTGAAAATCAAAAGCTGCTGTTGAAGAGCCGTTGAAAGAAAAGAAAAAGCCGGCAACGGTTTAATATAACCACGGAGACACGGAGACACGGTTGAATTTATTATTGTCCGCCGAGGGGAGAATATTCCGTGTTCTCCGTGCCTCCGTGGTTGCTGATTATTGA
>CAVSJA010000007.1:0-1224997 GCA_963728145.1 uncultured Chitinophagaceae bacterium
ATCATTCCTGAAGAAAATATCATCATTGGTAATGTTGCATTTTATGGAGCAACATCCGGGAAGCATTCATTCGTGGAAAAGCAGGCGAACGCTTCGGTGTCAGAAATTCTGGCGTGAATGCCGTTGTTGAATCAGTAGGCGATCACGGTTGCGAATACATGACCGCTGGTTGTGTAGTTATACTTGGTGATACGGGTAGAAATTTCGCAGCTGGCATGAGTGGCGGAATCGCTCTACGTTATTTCGATGTCAAATGCAAAATTTATGAGTATTGCAATAAGGAAATGGTTGACCTGGATCCATTGAATGATGAAGACTATGATCGTTTGCGTCAAATGGTCAGCAGACATTGTGAATATACCGGCAGTACAGTTGCATGTTTTATAATGAATGATTTTGAAAATCAGAAGAAGAATTTTGTGAAGGTGTTTCCGAAAGATTATAAGAAAGCATTGGAACAGCAGAAAGCTTTGCAGGCTGCGAGTGTACGCTAGAGTTTTTTGATTATTGATTATTTATTATTGATTATTAATTATTATTAAAATTCACCAGCCACGTCAATAATCAATAATTAATAATCAATAATAAATAATCAAAGGTGAAATAAACGCAATTAATAATACATGGGTAAACCTACAGGATTTTTAGAATTCTCGCGTGAGGTTGCCGGACAAACTGCCGGTCAAGGAAAGATTGAAGAATTACAATGAATTCATCGCGAGATATTCTGATGAGAAATTGAATCAACAGGCATCCCGATGCATGAATTGTGGTGTTCCGTTTTGTCATAGCGGTTGTCCACTCGGAAATGTCATTCCTGAATTTAATGACGCAGTGTACAGCAAAGATTGGAAGGAAGCATATGATATCCTTTCTTCCACAAATAATTTTCCTGAATTTACGGGGAGGATCTGTCCTGCGCCCTGCGAAACCGCCTGTGTACTAGGTATCAATCAGCCGGCTGTTGCCATTGAGGAGATCGAAAAACATATTATCGAAATAGCATTTGATAAGGGCTTTGTAAAAGCGAAGAAGCCGAATGTGCGTACGGGTAAGAAGATCGCAATTGTAGGTTCTGGTCCGGCAGGATTGGCTGCAGCTGCGCAATTGAATTCAGGCCGGTCACCTGGTAACTGTTTTTGAGCGTGATGATGCAGCAGGCGGACTCTTGACGTATGGTATTCCTGACTTTAAGTTGGAAAAATGGGTAGTGGACAGAAGAGTGAAATTAATGGAAGAAGAAGGCATTCAATTCGTTACATGCGCACGTTGGAGTGAATGTGAGTGTCAATGATCTTTTTCGCGAATACCAGGCAATACTTTACGGCTGGATCAACGTTCCAAGAGATTTGAAAATTCCAGGAAGGGATTTGGAAGGAGTGCATTTCGCTATGGATTTCCTGAAACAGCAGAACAAAAGCGTTGCGGGAAAGGATCCATTAGCAAATGCTTCTATTGAAAGCAATGTCTTTAAGAAGGATATACGGCAACAGGAAAGAATGTGGTGGTGATTGGTGGAGGTGATACCGGAACCGATTGCGTAGGTACTTCCAATAGGCATGGCCTGTTTCGCTTAAGCAATTCGAGCTATTACCCAAACCACCGAATGATCGCACTCTTTTTATGCCCTGGCCAAGCTACCCAATGACATTAAGAACTTCATCCACCCAGGAAGAGGGATCAGATCGTCAATGGGCCATTGCAACCAAGGAATTCGTTGGTGATGGAAAAGGTAAATTGAAGGCTTTGAAAGATGGTCGACCCTTGAATGGACAGCTTCTACTGCAGATGGTCGGCCTGCGCAATTCCAGGAAGTTCCGGGATCTGAAAAAGAATTAAATGCGACCTGGCTTTACTGGCTATGGGCTTCCTTATCATCAGACCGAAAGGACTTGTTGAACAGTTAGGTGTTGAATTGGATGAACGTGGAAATGTTAAAGCTGGTGAAACTAAATTCCAGACAAGTATTCCAAAAGTCTTTACAGCAGGAGATATGCGCCGTGGTCAGTCCCTGGTTGTTTGGGCAATCAGTGAAGGCCGGGAAGCCGCACGGGAAGGTAGATCGAGTACCTCGGAGGAACATCTATACTGGAAACGAAAGATGATAACCTGGTAGCTATCTAATATTAAGCCTATAATAAATATTACTAAAACCGCCTTTGGGCGGTTTTACGTCCCGTCCTGATAGATAACAACCGCAAATCGTAATCTGACGGTTTTTTGAAGTTTTCGCAATCTCATCCTAGGAATCAGCAGAAAATTATAGCGTTATCAAAATCTTTAGTTCTGAAAAACATAAAAACATCTATATAAGATTCCTAAAAACATGTAGTTTATAGCTTATTAACGTCGTGTTATGTTTAAAAAAATATAAATTTTATGCAGATTAGTTCTAAAGGTTTATTATTTTAATATTGTCTCGATTCAAATAAGGATAAATCCTAATGTTTAATCAAAATTTTAAGGCATGAAAACTAGTTGAAACAATGGTAGCCCCTTCATTGTTTTATTAGCACTTGCAGTTTTATCAATCTTCATTTCACCCGCAGCCGATTTTGCAGACACAAGCAAATATGTACCTGCAGATATTGCCTGGGTGATCGTAGCCACTGCATTGGTTTTTTTAATGACACCAGGTCTTGCATTCTTTTACGGAGGTATGGTTCACAGAAAAAATGTGATTTCTACCATGATTAAAAGTGTGGTTGCAGCTGGAGTAGTTAGCATTCTTTGGGTGGTGGTTGGTTATAGTCTTGCTTTGGTGAAAGCGTGGGTGGCTTTATCGGTAATCCGCTAACACACCTATTTTTTAAAGGTGTTAATTCCGGTGCACCCTGGAGTCTTGCTCCAACAATTCCGTTAACATTATTCTCTTTATTCCAGTTGATGTTTGCGATCATCACACCGGGACTGGTTGTTGGTGCCGTCGCTGAAAGAATACGATTCACTTCTTATATTCTATTCATTGCATTGTTCAGCATCCTGGTTTATGCACCTCTTGCGCATTGGACCTGGCATCCGGAGGGATTCCTCTTTAAAATGGGAGCACTCGACTTTGCCGGAGGTACAGTTGTACATATCTCCGCAGGTTGTGCTGCATTAGCAGGTGTAATGGTTTTGAAACGTCGTCAGTCGCATTTGGAGAAAAGAGAAATTCCGCCAGCAAACATTCCATATGTATTGATCGGTACCGGTTTGCTGTGGTTTGGTTGGTTTGGTTTCAACGCAGGTTCCGCAGTTGGTGCAAACGCTTTGGCAGTTTCTGCTTTTGCAACAACCAATACAGCAGCTGCAGCAGCAGGTTTGAGCTGGATGTTCTTCGACGTTCTTCGTGGTAAGAAACCTTCAGTTCTCGGTTTCTGTATCGGTGCAGTGGTTGGATTGGTCGCAATTACACCTGCAGCGGGCTTTGTTGCGATACCTCAAAGTATTTTTATTGGAGTGATTGCAGCGGTCATCTCTAATGCAGTCGTATACTATAAGCAAAAGTCCACACTCGATGATACGCTGGATGTATTCCCTTGTCATGGTGTAGGTGGTATGGTGGGAATGTTGATGACAGGAATCTTTGCAACCAAGGCTGTCAATGGAGCTGGCAATGATGGCTTGTTCTATGGCAATCCTGCTTTCTTCTTTACACAATTGAAAGCAATGGCGATTGCAGTAGGTTATAGCTTTGCTGTTTCCTATATCATCTTCAAGTTCATCAATTTCATTTTGCCGATCCGGGTTAGCAGTGAAGAAGAATTATTGGGATTGGATGCTACCCAGCACAATGAAAAATACCTGCAGGGAACGCTGTTGGTTTCTGATAATGGGAAGATAAATGAGACCTTAATTGAGACAGAAGAATTCGCCAAATAAATAGAAAAGGTACAGCATATGATGAGTTGCGCTAACAATTCATCGCCGTACCCTTTCCTAACACTTAAAATCTATTACAATGTTACGAAAATTATTTGTGGCAATTCTTGCCACAGGGTTGACAGTTCTTTCCTTTGCGCAAGAGGCCTCGGTAGCAGTCGACACCTCTATTTCCAATAATACAAAATCAGTCCAAGAGCCTGAAGCTGAAAAGAAACCCTTACTAACTTTCACGGGGTCCGCAGATTTTTACTATCGTTATGATTTCGCTAAAACCAGGGCAAATAATTATACCAGCTTTACCAATTCACATAACGCGTTCGCGCTAGGTATGGCCAGTGTAAAAATTGAGCACAAGGGTGAAAAGGTCGGCTTTGTGGCAGATCTTGGATTCGGTACCAGGGCCAAGGAATTCGCCTATAACGACGAAGGTATCACGCAGGCCATCAAACAACTTTATATAAGCTATTCTCCGGCTGAGTGGATAAAACTCACAGCAGGTTCCTGGGCTACACATGTAGGTTATGAACTGGTAGATCCGCAATTGAACCGGAACTACAGTATGTCTTACATGTTTACCAATGGGCCTTTCACACATACTGGCTTGAAAGCCGAGCTAACAAAAGGAAAACATGGATTCATGGTTGGTATTTCAAATGCGACAGACTTCAGAATGCCACCGGATGGACAGATCAACAAAAAATTCCTGCTCGCACAATACAGTCTCGCCTTTAGTGATAATGTAAAACTCTTTCTGAATTATGTTGGGGGCCAAGCGCCTGATACTTCCAAAGGAAATCAGTTCGACGCTGTACTAACGGCGAAGTTTAGTGATGAAATCAGCGTTGGTCTTAACGGAACAGTAAATTCAACCAAGAGTTGGGATGGAGAAAAGAATGTGGATGCAAAAAGCTGGTGGGGTTCGGCCTTATACTTCAACATAGATCCTCAACCCTGGTTTGGCCTGACATTGCGCGGTGAATTATTCAGTGACAAAAACCAGTTGAAAGTATTCAGCATGGCGCCAGAAGGCGGAAATATTTTTGCAACGACTTTATCTGCAAATTTCAAAGTGGGAGGATTCACATTTATTCCTGAGTTCAGAATTGACGCAGCGAGTAAAGATGTATTTGTAAATAAGGATGGAGCGCCTGCAAGTAAGGCGACGAGTATTTTATTTGCGACGATTTATTCGTTTTAATAATACCTCCTGTCTCCCTAAAGGGGGAACTTAGGTCAATGTTTCTAATGAAACAAAAATGTTCTTGAAGAATTTATTCATAGGCAAACATCAAAAATAATTTTGCACCTCGACTTAAGTTCCCCCTTTAGGGGGACAGGGGGTTAACTTTTTCATATGGCAAGCAATCGTTGAGTGCCCTGCATTTCTATGCGGGGCTTTTTAGTTCCGAGCCGTAGAGAAGAAACTAAATTCCGAACCCTAAAGAAGAAACTAAGTTCCGAACCCTAAAGAAGAAACTAAGTTCCGAACCCTAAAGAAGAAACTAAGTTCCGAACCCTAAAGATGAAACTTACAATTAATCGGCTTCTTACAGGGTTCGGAACTCTATTTCGGAGTCTCCGACTAATAGGGTTCCGAACCTCGTAACATTCTAATTACTTTTTTAATTTGCTTCTTTAAGGTTCGGAACCTGGTTTGGATACAGGGTTCGGAACTCTATTTCGGAGTTTCCGACTAATAGGGTTCCGAACCTCGTTAGATCTTAATTACTTTTCTAATTACTTCTTTAAGGTTCGGAACCAAGGTTCGGAACTATGCAAACGATTGTGTATACTAACAATCGTAAACTTTCTACGTACATAATTGTTATCACTCAATAAAGAATAAGCAAGACCGTTATATTGATGAATTCTTAACATTAGAATTTTTATTTCTCGAGGTTACCTTTTACCTTTGTGTCGTATTAACACAAAAGGAATATTGAAGAGCGGTCTGACTCTTCTTCCTGATCTTCAAACGATTTCGCTTCCTGCTCGATTGCAGTTTGCTTTCACGCAACAATGCTAATGAATGTTCGCTTTGCAGTAGTATTATTTTAACACGATAACTATTGTAATAATGATTGCCCGCTGCCTGTCCCGTCGAAGGCGGGAATAAAACAGCTTAGACAGTTATTATTCATAATTAAATCTTACACAATGAAACACAAGATGAATCTCAGAGCCTTAATCGCAACAAGTTTATTTGTTGCTGCAGTCGGTAGCGTTAATTCTGTAAACGCACAAGCTCGCGTAGTTAATAAGATTGAAGAAAAGCCTACAATCAATGTCAAACTCCTCGGTGGAGTTGGCGAGAACCTCATATTTGAAATCGTAACAGAGCAACCACAAGAAGGAAGATCGCAGTTGCGTATCCGTGATGAGCAGGGTAATAATATTTACTCTGAAACCGTTAACACGAAGAGCTTTACAAGAACAGTGAGTATTTCACGAAATGATCTGTCCAAATTAAATTTCGTCTATGCTGCAGGTAAATCTGAAGCAAAAAAATCCCTGGAGATCGTAGTGGAATACAAAGAATCAATCGAGATCAAAGACGTTACTAAACTGTAACGTAAAAGATAGTTTGAGGGTATAATTAACAATGATTGAACGCCCTGCATTTCTATGCGGGGCTTTTTTATCCCCCACACTAAACCCCCTGTCCCCCTAAAGGGGGAACCCCAGTCAATCGAATTAATTAAAAACAAAAACTCCGTTTGATAAATGGTCAAACGGAGTTTCGATTTTTTGTCGTTCCCCCTTTAGGGGGTTGGGGGGTAACTATACAGAATTGCGTCCCGCATTGATAATTCCAAATGAGCAGCGAATAACAAGCTTCTCATAATTCTCTTTCTCTGCAGCAGGCGCTAGTCTTTCTTCACGTTCTCTTATCCTGGCCATAGCAAACTGCTGTATAGTGGTAATTGGAAGAACGATACGCTCCCGCATGGTCACGCTCGTCTGTTCAACAGGATAATCGGCCATTAACTCATTCTTACCGGAAAGCTGAAACAAATACCGCATAGTCAGTTCATATTCCTCGTAAATATTGTTCCAAATTTCACCGTATTTGGAATCCTTCGACAAATATTCGGTAAGCGGGAAAAAACTTTTCTTCATCGCCATTTCGCAGTTGTCAATAAGCGTTTTAAAAAACAGGTTTTCGCGATAAAACTTCTTTACTGCCGAAAGCTTACCTTTTTTATCCAGCGACTGTAATGCGCTGCCGACTCCATAGTAACCGGTAACATTTTGTTTTAATTGACTCCATGCACCCACATAAGGTATCGCCCGCAGGTCCTTTAATGAAATACGCGAAGATCCGCCGCGCTTTGCAGGCCTACTGCCGATATTGGTTTCGCTGTAAAATTTCAGAGGACTAACCTGAACAAGATATTCCATAAAATTGGGATGGTTCTTCAGTTTTTGATAAGCAAGAAAACTCTCCTCCGCAAGCTCTGACAATAAAATTTCTTCATCCTCATCTAATGTTCGCTCCCGGGTAGAAAAAATTTCGTTGCTAATGCCCGCATTCAACAATTGCTCCATATTATATTGTGCTGAATCAATTGTCCCAAAATTTGAACTGACCGTCTGTCCCTGTATGGTCAGATGAATCTCATTATGCGCAATGTCCTTACCCATCGATGCATAGAATTTATGCGTTTTTCCTCCACCTCTCGCGGGGGGACCACCGCGGCCATCAAAGAACACAACGTCAACACCGTCTTCTCTCGATACCCTGGTCAGTTCTTTCTTTGCTTTATAGATCCCAAAGTTGGCCATCAAATAACCACCATCCTTTGTTCCGTCAGAAAATCCAAGCATGATAGTTTGCCGATCACTTCTTTTTGCCAGGTGTTCCCGGTAAGTTTTATTTGAATATAGTGTTTTCATGATCCCAGCAGCTGCTTCAAGATCATCTATTGTTTCGAATAAAGGAACGATATCAATATTGAGTTCTTCCTTTTTCCAGCCGGCAAGCAGAAATAGCCCATACACTTCGATAACATTCAATGCGCTATTACATTGACTGATGATATATCGATGACAACCGGCTTTTCCATTATACTGCTGAATATCCTTTATCGCTTTTATTGTTTGAAGTGTTTCCTTCGCAATGCCTTCCTCAAAATTGTGTACTCCGATGTCCGCACCTGAAGAACTTAAAAGATTGATCTTTTCTTCTTCACTAAGAGAGGGATAGGTTTCAGGAAGTATTCCCGTTTTCTCGGCAAGTGCTTCTAATACTGTATTGTGAACCGAACTTTCCTGTCTTACATCCAGCGATGCAAAGTGCAAGCCGAAGATCTCTACTTTATTGATCAGGTTGTCTACCAGATGTTGAAAGAGTCCATTGTGCTGGTAGATCAAAATATCCCTGATCTTTTGTAATGCATCCAGTATTTCCTTTTTTGTCAGTTTGGTGCGGTGACCGGGAATAAAGATGTTATCATATAGTTGCTTTTCGAGCTCGTTCAGTATAGTATCGACTCCTTTAAAAGTCAGTCGGCGCTTAAGTCTTCGAACTTCCAGGTAATAACATTTGATGATCGCTCCTCTGAGCGCGTCTGCGACCTGTCGGGTTGTTTCAGCCGTTACGAATGGATTACCATCTCGGTCTCCACCCGGCCAAAAACCCATTGCGATCACCCGGTGTTCTGTACTAACGGCATCCGGGAATTGATTTTTCAAAAAAGAAACTATTCTTCCGGCTGCCGCATAAAATACATTCTCGAGATACCAGATCAGGCTCACGGCCTCATCATAGGGAGTCGGTTTTTGTTTATTAAGAAAAGGAGTTTTTCCCAATTGCTGCAGATACACATTTATAAGACTAGTATTGTTATCTGCCAGTGCCTTTGAAAGGTCGTTGATGATGCCTAAGACCGGCCCGGGATAAAATTGAGTGGGATGTGCGGTCAACACTAATCGTATTGCATAGTCGTGCAATTTTTCCGAAAGTTCCTTTTCATAGCCACGCTGTATCACGTCGGTTTCAAGTTGCTTCAACGTTCCGATCCCATTCATATCATTTACTTCCCGGAATGCAGCATCTTCCAGCGCATCAAACAATACTACCTGCCTTTCTACGTATTGAACAAATCGAAATAGCAAATCAAGTTTTTCCTGTTCCGATGTATAGGTGGTATGTTTTTGAAAAAATTCTTCGATGATCTGCACCGGACTTAATTTCTTCTTAAATCCTTCTTCGCAGATATTCAATAGGAGCGATAAGAGTGATGCCGGTTCTTTCGATCCGATGAAAAGGAAGCGAAGTAAACAGACTGTTGTAAAGCTGAAACTTAATGCCGACCTGATTTCTGAATTGCTGTAATCCTCTAATGGAACTATGATCCATATTAATTAATGTTTAATACAATAACAGTCATACAGCAAGCGGGGTTTGAATTTACGGTTAAAATCTGAATTAAGCGCTGTTTGGGTTTCGCGTTTGGCGTTTGGAGTTTGGTGTTTGGCGTTGAGAGGCTGCCAACGCAGGAGTCCTTTCGATATTCAGCGACCTAAACGCCAAACACCAAACTCCAAACGCCAAACGGCAAACGCCAAACATTTCCCCAGACTAACGATTGTTATATGAATTCCGACAATTATCTTAGCGACCTATACAGTTCAAGTGCGATTGTCCGAACAAAATATCATCTACTACCGCGTCACTGTAGTTCGCACGACTACCTCCACAACTATTATTACAGGTACAACAACCCGTTAAGGGTTGTAAGTTACCATATCATCACCTGGGCGAAAGCTATTTTTTTGGGGAACCATGGTTCCTGATTCTTTAATCTTTTTTAATTATATATATGCAGGTTTTAAAGTTTGGTGGCACTTCAGTTTCAAATGCGGAGAACATGGGCAGGGCTATTGTTATCATTGAAGAGCACTGAAGAAAGATTCCATCCTCGTTATATTATCAGCGATGGGAGGAATTACGGACAGTTTAATTGCGGCTGCAGAAACGGCGTCTAACGGGGACGAACATTACAAAACGAATTTGCGGGAGATCGAACAACGTCACCTGGAAGCGGTGAAGCAACTAATCCCAGTTACACGACAAAGCAGTGTTTTGAGTTTAGTGAAGAAACAATGCAATGAGATCGAAGATATTTGTAATGGTGTATTCTTGCTTCGTGAACTATCTGCGAGAACAAAGGACAGGGTGATGAGCTATGGTGAATTGTTATCATCTCAGATTTTTGCAGCAAAACTTCAGGCGATAAATATTCCGGCGGTTTGGAAGGATTCAAGGGAATTGATACACACGAATTCAAATTTTGGAAATGCAGTTGTGGATTTTACAGAAACCCAGGTGCGGGCTGATAAATTCTTTCCTGAGGCGGGGAAGCTGGTTATCGTTCCCGGTTTTATAGCTTCTGATGAAAATGGAATTACAACCACATTGGGCCGTGGAGGCTCGGATTATACGGCCGCAATTCTTGGCGCTGTATTGAACGCAAGAGCTGTGGAAATATGGACAGATGTCAGCGGAATGATGACGGCGGATCCGCGACTGGTTGCGAACGCCAGGATCATTCCTGATATTTCCTACCAGGAAGCAATGGAGCTTTCTCATTTTGGCGCGAAAGTTATTTATCCGCCAACGATCCAGCCGGTGATGAAAAAAAATATTCCGGTTTGGATCAAAAACACATTTGCTCCATCAGACTATGGAACCCTCATCGAAACAGTAGTAAAGAAAAACGGAAGCAATATTCGAGGGATTTCGAGTATGAAGAATATTGCATTGTTAAGTCTGGAAGGAAGTGGCATGGTTGGCATACCAGGCTTTTCGAAAAGACTATTTGAAGCATTGGCACAGGAGAAGATCAATGTGATCCTGATCACACAAAGTTCTTCCGAACATTCAATTTGCGTAGCCGTGGACGGAGCCCATGCCGACAAAGCCAAAGAAGTCGTTGATCGAGCTGTTCTCTTATGAAATCGAAACCGGCAAAGTTGAGCCGTTATTTGTTGAAAAAGATCAGGCGATATTGGCATTGGTTGGAGATAATATGAAAAGTCATCCGGGTATTAGCGGGAAAATGTTTGGGGTATTAGGAAGGAATGGAGTGAATGTCCGTGCAATTGCACAAGGATCATCTGAAAGAAATATTTCCGCGGTTATTGCTGCAGGTGATGTAAAGAAGGCAATCAATATTCTGCATGAAGAATTTTTTGAAACCAGTTTATAAGCAGGTAAACTTATTTATCGCCGGTGTTGGAAATGTTGGTAGCCGGTTACTGGCTCAGCTGAAGCAACAGTTAAATTATTTGCAGGAGCATCTGCGGTTACAAATTCGCGTAATTGGATTGGCCAATAGCAGCAAAATGCTTTTCAGCGATGAAGGAATTGACCTTTCTAAATGGAAATCCCTGATGGAAGAAGGAGAGCAAATGGAACTTCAGTCATTTGTGAAAGGTATCCTAGACCGAAACCTTCGAAATTCAGTCTTTGTTGATGTTACCGCAAATGAAGATGTCGCCAAAGTTTATGAAGCTTTACTGGTTAAAAGCATTTCGGTTGTTGCATGTAATAAAGTTGCATGCATCTTCCGCATATGAAAATTACCGGAAGTTAAAGGACAGATCAAGAGAATACAATTGCCAGTTTTTATTTGAAACAAATGTCGGTGCCGGGCTTCCGGTGATCGGTTCGTTGAATGATCTGTTGAGAAGCGGTGATAAAGTAAACCGTATCGAAGCGGTATTAAGTGGTACCTTGAATTTTGTCTTCAATCATTATAATGGTGAGCGAAGTTTTGCCGATGTAGTGAAGCAGGCGCAGGATGAAGGATATACAGAACCGGATCCAAGATTGGATCTTAGCGGTACAGATGTAATGCGAAAAATAATGATCCTTGCTCGTGAATCAGGTGAAAAGTTGGAGATGGAAAGTATTTGCAATGATTCATTTCTTCCTGAATCTTGCTTCCACGGATCAGTAAATGATTTCTATAAGGCAATGGCCAGGGAGGAAGCGCATTTCAATAAGATCTATAAAGAAGCAGTAAGCAAAGGAGCCAAATTGAAATTTGTTGCCCGATATGATAATGGAAAAGCCAGCGTTGGTTTAAGGCATATCGATCCTCAGCATGATTTTTATCATTTGTACGGAAAGGACAATGCGGTTTTATTTTTTACTGATCGATATAAAGAGCAACCGATGGTTATCAAAGGTGCTGGGGCGGGAGCGGAAGTAACGGCAAGCGGGGTTTTTGCGGATATTTTGAGAGCAACGAGCCAATAGGCAATAGGCAATAGGCAATAGGCAATACTGGCAATAGGCAATAGGCAATAGGCAATAGGCAATAGGCAATAGATTAACAACGCAAGATATAAGATATTTAATGGAAGAAATTGGAAGTCATAAGAAGTCATCTGATTTGCCTCTGAAGCAAGGGACAATAAAAGTTTTTGCGCCAGCTACTGTTGCTAATTTGGTTTGCGGGTTCGATGTGTTAGGGATGGCTCTGAGCGATCCCAATGATGAAATTGAAATAAAATTAAACAGCGAAAATTCGCAAATCCGGATCGTTCATGCAGATGACTATAATTTGTCGACTGATCCTGCAAAGAATGTTATTGGTGCGGCATTGAAAGCAATGCAGGAAGAGGGAGGAGTTGGTCTTGGGTTTGATGTTAGCGTGAGAAAAAATATCAAGCCAGGAAGCGGCCTTGGATCAAGCGCTGCAAGCTCTGCCGGGGCGGTTGTTGCAGCGAATTCTCTTTTGAATGATAAATTCTCAAAGGAAGATCTCGTTCGTTTTGCAATGCATGGGGAGAAACTGGCAAGTGGAGTTAAGCATGCCGATAATATTGCACCTTGTATTTATGGAGGTATAACGCTGATCCGCTCAATTCATCCACTCGATATCGTTCCGCTTTCATTTCCGCCATTGTATGTGGCAGTTGTACATCCACAGATCGAAGTAAAGACTTCAGATGCCAGGCAGATCCTTAGAAAGGAAGTTCAACTAAAAGATGCGATTCGCCAATGGGGCAATATTGCGGGACTCGTTGCGGGCTTTATCAAAGGAGATTATTCATTAATTGGCCGTTCACTCGAAGATGTGATCATTGAGCCGGTGCGCAGTATTTTGATTCCTGGTTTTTATGAATTAAAGCAAAGGGCAAAAGAAGCAGGTGCATTAGGCGGAGGAATATCCGGAAGTGGCCCATCGATCTTTATGCTATGCGAAACGGAAAAGATTGCGAAAGACGTGGAGAAAGAAATGCAATTGATCTTTGAGCAGATAGGAATTGAATATAAGACGTATGTGAGCACAGTCAATAATAACGGAATAAAGGTGGTGAATAGTGAATGGTGAATGGTGAATGGTGAATGGTGAATGGTGAATGGTGAATGGTGAATAGGCAATAGACAAAAATAGTAATCTTGAATTATTTTAGCTTAAATAGAAATTCTCCCTCTGTTGATTTTCGCCAGGCGGCAATACGCGGGCAAGCACCTGATGGCGGATTATATTTTCCTGAGTTTATACCCGAACTGGACAATTATTTTTTTAAACTGATTGAGGAATTAACAGAAGATGAAATCGCATACAATGTAATCAAACCTTATATCGGCGATTCTATTCCTGAGCAGGATTTGAAGAGAATCGTTAAAGAAACCGTCAATTTCCCAATACCATTGGTAAAGGTTACCGATGATATTTCAGCGCTTGAATTATTTCACGGTCCCACACTTGCGTTCAAAGATGTTGGGGCAAGGTTCATGAGCCGTTGCCTTGGTTATTTTTCACAGGGCGAAAAAAAGAAACTCTCAGTGTTAGTGGCAACTTCCGGTGATACAGGGGGAGCGGTTGCCAACGGATTTTATGGAGTGGATGGGGTTGATGTATTCATTCTGTATCCATCTGGTAAAGTGAGTGCCTTACAGGAAATACAAATAACTGCGCTCGGAAAAAATATTCATGCTTTTGAAGTAGAAGGAAGCTTTGATGATTGCCAAAGAATGGTGAAGCAGGCCTTTAATGATAAAGAATTGCAATCGCGGCTCTACCTTACTTCTGCTAATTCTATCAATATCGCGCGTTGGTTACCTCAACAGTTTTATTATTTCTTTGCATACAAGCAATGGAAGGATAAGGCCAATCCGCCTGTGATCTCTGTGCCGAGCGGCAATTTTGGAAATATCGCAGCAGGTTTATTGGCTTTTCGATCTGGCTTACCCGTTAAACATTTTGTTGCAGCCTCAAACGCAAATGATGTGATCCCTCGATTTTTCAGGAATGGGAAATATGAACCAAGAGAGACAATTTCAACAATTTCAAATGCAATGGACGTCGGCGATCCGAGCAATTTTGTAAGGATACTTGAGTTATTCGGCCAGGATACAGCAGAATTACATAAGCTGATCACTAGCTACAGCATTAGTGATGTACAGACTAAAGAAACCATCAGGAAAGTGTACGAAGATTACAAGTACATAATGGATCCTCATGGAGCCGTAGGATTCCGGGCATTGAAGGAGTACCTGGCAACTCATCCAGGCGAAAAAGGAATCTTTCTTGAAACTGCTCACTCATCGAAATTCGATCCTGTGATCGAGAATACAGTATCAGAGTTGGACAGTTTGCCAGCTCTGACAATCCCGAGCAAGAATGCGAAGAAAAAGGCAGAATTTATAAAGCCAGATTTCTTAGTCTTAAAAGAATCTCTTCTTTCTGGAGTTTAGACTCTTGCCTGAAACTAGATCGTTGTTTGCACATCTATCATTTCTTCTAAGTAAAAACTCTTAACAGAAGATTTTTGAGTCCGGCTATGAATCCACATTGTTTTAAATACCGGATAAAAACAACACTTTTACCAGACCGAACCCACAAAGCTAATTGCTTGCCATTAAGAATGAAGGGTCCCGCTCGTGGGGACCTTTTTTTATGCCGTCCCGGGCGTCCTCGCCCGGGTCTTGCACATGAAGCATGCCAGCATATAATAGTCTCTTTTCGGTTCTCAATTACTCCTAATTCGAGAGCCGGGTGGGGACGGCCGGCACAGCAATCATCTCAAATCAAGATTGTGAAAATAAAATAGTCTTGCTCCATTCATCGCGCGGTATTGATTGCCCGATGAGCTTTGCGAAAACACATTTGTATAACCGAATTGAAGATTGTCTGTTGTATTGACCTGGTAACTGAGACCGATAAAGAAACGGTTTTGATCAAAATAATTGTAGACGATCTGCTCTCCAAAATTGATATGCAATTCATCATTCACAACAAGGGATAAAGATTTTGGAACAGGTCCGTTTTTATTGAATGGTACCTGGAGAAAGAAATTATACCTAAACCTCCAATTGAAAGAATAACCTTCTGCCAGCTCATCATCATTCAGGATCTTTCTTCTGAACCGCTCTTCCAAACGGAACCATTGCATGGTTCTAACTTTGGAGTATTTATTATGCCATTGTATTTGTTGCCATGGACGATGTTCAGGTTGAGAAACATTCTGGTGATTATCCCCGGGGAAATGATTGACAAATGCATAACCCAGGGTTAGTTTGGTATTATCGTTGAGATAATAGGTGCCGCCGAACCTTGCCAGGAATGTGCTAAACTCGTCAAAGAAATCATCCTTTGTTCGCAATTGAATATCCACCCACATTCCCCAATTTTTGCTAAACCTGGTCTGGTTAAAATATCCAAACCAGACCTGTTCGACATAACTGGTCGTTTTTGCAGGCGTTGTTTGCGAGTGCCCGGCACTGTGAAAGCCAAAGAGAACAAGAATAACAAACGCCAGCTTTTTTATCATATCCATTCAATTTAGATCAGGAACAAATAAAACGATTTGTTCCTGATCAGAAAAACCATTCAAGGAAATTAGTTATTCAGTAAGCCGTCCACGGTAATCGCGACATAGTACAATCCGCCGATTGTTGGCCCTGCCGCGTACTGGATATATCGGTTGTTGAAGATATTTGATCCGCCGGTCTTAATAGTTGTTTTGATCTTTGGCATGCGATAACTTACCTGGGCGTCGAAAGTATGATAGCTGGGCACGGTTCCATTTGCCAGCGGACTTTCCCATTTGAATTCTGATTGCCATCTCCAAACTATATTAAATCCGAGATTTTTTGCAATCTCCCTATTGCCAAGAGAAAAATTCACTGCCCAACTCGGCGTATTGAATGCGGTCAGAAATACATCTGATTCTTTGTTAGTGATAATATTATTATAGTTAATGTTACCGGAACTCAGCCATTTTTTGTGGAAATTCCAGGTAATACCTAATGAAGAGCCATAATTGCGGTATTCATTTTTTGCATTGGTGAATACGCGATAACGCGTCTGCTTGCTACGATTTGACGCAAGCATGTCTGTTACCGACTCGTCAGATCCAACGGTACCCGAATTCGGAACAGCCACTTCAACCTGCCCAAGGAATCCGTCATATTTATTGAAATAGGCATCTACGTCCAATACTAATCGGTTATTTAGTAAAACGCTTTTGTATCCAATTTCAAAGGAGTTGATTCTCTCGGGTCGGGTGGGAGAGAGACTGGTAACGTCAAGCAGCGCCCGATTTTTCAATGCTGCATCATTCTGTGTCATGCCAGAGGAAACGTCCTTATTCACTGCAGCATTGAAAGTATTGACAGAAGCCAGCGTGTAGGAATTGTCCAAATATCCCAGGCCTTCATTGATAAAAGAAAGGCCTCCAACACGTCTGACGTTTCCATTGTTAACGAAGGACAATGCTTCAAATAATGCAGGGAAACGGAATCCATTTTGATAGGATGCCCTGAAATTGTGTTTCTCTGCGACTGTGTACACCAGCGCAACGCGGGGATTGAACTTGGGGTCAAATTCGGTATTGTGATCAAATCGTAGAGATGCGAATAGTTTCAGTTTTTCTTTGAAGAATGTCTTTGTGACCTGTGCGAATCCGCCATATTTTTTATAATAAACATTACTACCAAAACCTCCATCTTTATCTGGTTTATTTCTTTCATCAATAGGACGACTAAAATCAACGAAATTATTTCCATCAGGAATCACTTCATAGATCCTGAAATCCGCTCCCACTAATAAGTTGAAGAATTTTATTCTCTCACCAAAATCAAATTGTGCCTCGGTATGATAAACCCTGCTTTTTTGCAATAACCATGCGCCACCAGTAGGCGGAGCACCTGCAATGCCGGCATTAAGATGATCCCAATTATTGATCTTTCTAATAGTATCCTTCAATCTTTCGAATGCAGCAGTACCAGGTTCAACTCTTCCGGCATCCGCTGCCTGTCTTGCAATCTTCATCGCATTGGCAAGCTCTTCACCATTGTTCAACGCATTTTGTAAAGCCGCTTTGTATTTCGTTCCCCATGCGGCATTGGATAAATGTGTGAGCTGAAGATTATCCGCCATGGGTTTTGCATTGTAAGAATCACCGGTATTTTCAATTGAAATGTAACTCCGTACAAAATAATTGGATCCTTTCAATTCGAGGTGGTGATTTTGTACAACTACATTATCCAATTGGATCTTATTTCCTCTTTGAAAAACGCCGTCCATTTTTCCAATGCGGTACCCATAACTGAGTTCCGCATTTTCGGAAATTCGATAATGAAGAGATGCGTCAAATTTTAAATTGTCCACGATGGGATTAACCAGGTCCTTTTCCCAGTATCCTGTTCTTCTGAGAATAAATGTTTTCGCAGCTCCCTGGTAATTCACGCCATTTATGGTAACGGCGTTATTGTTTTCATCTCCATAACGATTCCAGGCATCGTAGGCCGGGTTATTTGTACCAGACAATTCAGGATAAGCCGGGTTGGCAGTATTCAGATTATTAGGATTCTGATCTGTCTTTGTATTGGCCAACCAATCCGTACCGCGGAAATAACTTCCATTGATCTTGAACGCAAACCGATTCTTAAATGCTTTAGCGTAACGAAATGCTGTTTCAGTGAGGATGCTTGGATTGTGATCTATTCCATCCACGTGATTTACTCCGGTTTTTTGATAGATACTCAATCCCTGGTGCAGGAATGGGCTCTTTGTAATAAGGTTGGCCATACCATTAATGGCATTCATTCCATAAAGCGCAGAGGCTGCACCGGGAGTGATTTCTACGCTTTGAATATCGAGTTCTGTTGGGCCAATCGCATTACCCAATGGGACTCCCAATGTAGCTGCCTGCATATCTACTCCATCTACCAATTGCATGAAGCGAAAATTGTTTGGGATATTGAATCCTCTCGTATTTGGAACCTTGAATGTAAGACTTGATGTTGTCATTTGCACTCCCTTCACGTTTTCCAGTGCATCGTAAAAACCAGGAGCCGGGGATTCCCGAATTGCTCTTATGTCGAGCTTCTCAATAGCGACCGGAGATTTCAGTATGCTTTCAGGCACGCGTGAAGCAGTTACCACCACTTCTTTTCCCAGGACGGTTTGTGTAACCAATGCAATCTGCAATTTGGATTCAATACTTTTTACTTCCAATTCCCTTGGTTGAAAGCCAACTGAGGTGAATACAAGAGTGAACGGAAATTTTTGTTTGGTGCGAAGCTTGAAATTTCCGGCATTATCAGTTATTGTGCCTGATACGGTTCCCTTGATATGAACGCTTACATCGGCAAGCGGTTCACGTTTTTCCTGGTCAGTAACCTGGCCAGTGATTTCAATTATAATGGACTCCTGCGAAAATGTAATTGAATAACTAAAGATCAGTGTTAATGCCAGTGCTGTTTTGATTGCTTTGCTCATAACTCCTTTTTACTTTATTAGTCTACTAATCTGATAGACTAAATGTATAAAAAAATTTTTATTTTGAAACTTCTCCGACAGCTTTTTAACCACCGGCAGGGTTTGCAACCGCTGCCCGGGTTAAAACGTCGTCCAAAGAATTCTTATACTCCAAACGATTACCATTGCTCCAACAAGAATAAATGAGATCTTCTTCGGGAATTTTCCTGCAAGCTTCGCTGCAAAGGGTGCCGCGATCAAGCCACCAATAACCAGCGCAACGATAACCTGCCAGTGGCTCACTCCGATCAAAGTGAAAAAGGTGAACGCGCTTGCGAGGGTAACGAAGAATTCAGTCAGGCTAACGGAACCGATCACGTACTTAGGGCTTCTACCTTTCTCGATCAGCGTGGTGGTAACGATCGGACCCCATCCTCCACCGCCAAATGAATCCAGGAATCCACCAATTCCGGCCAACCATCCATAGCGTTTAAATTTCTTTTGAACCTTGGAATTCCGGAACGCTGTGATCAGGATCTTCGCTCCAAGGAACATAGTATAAATGGCCATCAGCGGGCGGATATATTGATAGTGTGTTTCTCCGAATTGCGTAAGCAATATTGCCCCGAGTATTGCACCGATAATACCGGGAATCAAGAGTGCTTTGAAGAGTTTCTTATTAACGTTTCCAAACTTATAATGGCTATAACCCGATGCACCGGTAGTAAACATTTCAGCAGTATGAATGCTTCCGCTGATAGCCGCGGGGCTAACATTAGCCGATAAAAGAATTGCCGCACTGGTTACTCCATAGCCCATGCTTAATGCGCCATCCACCATTTGGGCAAGGAAGCCGGCCAGGACCATCCAGCCAAAATTCTTATCGAGAGATTTGTAGAGATCAACGGTTGCGGTGCCTATTGCCGATAGTGGCAGATAGGAAAAAATAAAATGGCCGATAAGCATCAATGCAAAACCGATCAACGAATAAGTTGCGATCTTTCTCCAGCGTTTTTCTTTGTCCAGACTATCCTTATTAACCAGGGCGCTGGTGATTGCATTCAATTTTTTTACTTTATACTCGAAATTTCCATTCAGTTTATTTCTAACCTTATTCAAATTTTCTATCAATTGGTCCAATTCACCCGGCAAAGCATCTTGCAGAACTTCTTTGATGCGTTTGGCGGTTGTAGGAGACTTTCCATTTGTAGATATGGCGATTTTGAGATTTCCTTTTTGTACAATACTTCCGAGGTAGAAATCGCACAGATCTGGCGTGTCGGCTACATTTAGCAGTACACCTTTATCTTTTGCGAGTGTTTGAATGGTTTCATGTAATCCCGGATCATCGGTAGCGAGGATCACCAGGTCCCTTTCATCCAGATCAGCTTCTTCGAATCTGCGTTTATGAATTTCAACGGATGGATGTTTGAACGCAAGCTGTTTTACTTCTTCTCTTACTTCAGGGGCAACAATTGTTACTCTTGCATTGGGAGAATTGGAAATCAACGCATGTAATTTCTCAAATCCAACATTACCTGCACCAACAAGCAGGGTATTCAATTGATCCAGTTTCAGAAAAACGGGAAACAATTGATTCTTCTTTGCTTCTTCCGCCAACAATTCCTTTTCCTTCCTGGTTTTTTCACTGATCATTTGTATTGTTTTAAGCGTTTGCTTCCTCAATCCATTTTCTTGAAAATCTTGATGCGTATGAGATAATGATCTCAGCTCCACTTCGATTTAATGCGGCCCATGTTTCAAGGTGGGCTGCATCTCTTTCTAACAAACCCTGGCGCGCAAGCGTTTCGATTGCTGCATATTCGCCACTCACATGATAAGCTGCGATTGGCTTAAGCGTGAGCTCTTTCAATTTTGCGATGACATCTGTATACAGTCCGGCCGGCTTCACCATTAATATGTCTGCACCTTCTTTTTCATCTCTCAATGCAGTTGCAATTGCATCTTTTGAATTAAATGGAGAAAGCTGGTAAGATTTTCTGTTCCTCAATGTTGTTCCTTTAGGCGCGGAATGACAAGCATCCCTGAAAGGACCATACCATTGTGAACTAAACTTAGCCGCATAACTCATGATGCTCACTTCTTCTTTTCCCAGCGCATCGAGTATTTGACGAATTGCATTGATCCGTCCATCCATCATATCACTGGGTGCAATGCAATTGGCGCCCGCATCTGCGAGAAGCGCTGCATACTTTGTCAATACCTCCACTGTTTTATTATTGCTCAATTTTGTTTGCTCTTCGTTGAGAATCCCGCAGTGCCCATGTGTGGTATAACTGCAGAGGCATAAATCCGATGCAATCCAGATATCTGTACCAAACCTTTGGCGAATTTCTTTTATCACTGATGTGGCAAATGAGAAATCAAAATCCTTTTCTTTCCTTGTAGCAGGAACAGGGAATAAGAGGAACTTATTTATTCCTCTATTGATATCTTCTTCAATCGTATATAAGATTGAATCGGAATTGTCCACGTCAACTCCAGGCAGACCAACCACCGTTCTTGGACCTGCAATCCCTTCTTCTACAAATAATGGTTGAATAAATGCCTTGTGAGATAGTCTCACCGAAGCTGTCAACTCACGTATATGTGTATCCGTCCTCAGGCGACGCCTGGTGAGGGGATAGAAATTTTCCTCCATTGTTGAAATGCTTGAATATTTGGAAATACAACCGGATCAACACCATCCTTTCTCAGGAGTTCCGCGGTTTCACCGGAAGAACATAATTGAATCACGTCTTTCTTCAATATCGTTTTGTATTGCTGGTATTGCTGAAAACTGGTCCAGAAAATAAGATCGGCCTGTTGCACCAGGACAGAAAGGCTTGCTTTTGCTTTTTCCTTGAGTGAATAGCTAATCCTTGTCTTCCATCCTTTTTCCTCCCAATTGGTCGAAGCTTGTTCATGGGTAAGTATCCGGACATTGTGCTTTTTAATATTTAATAGCGGCATCGACCAAACTGTTTCCAATGATTCCAATCCAAATGCATCGGCGCAGCCTTCAACCCAAAGCCCTTCCTTCGCTAATTCAAGCCAGGTGCGGGTTCCAGCGGCCCAGATCCTTTTTAGCTCAAGTGAACGGATCAGCTTTTCATTGTTCAATCCTTTATAATTCGCGATATAAGCCACAGGTTCTTTGATGGGTTCAACCGAAGAACGTACTGTATAATCAAAGAAGCTGCCCATATAATCCGTACTGCTGAATATCTTTTTATTGTCTACCACAAGTCTCGGAAGACCCCACCAGTCATTAAAGGATTCACCTTTTGAATTCTCGCCTGCTGCATAAAGGCAGGGTTTATTGCCAGCACTTATTGTGGTAACACCAAATCGTTGCAGGCAACCGCTGCCATATTGCATTGCCCTGTTTTTCTCCTGCACACAATCTTCCATCAATTGGCGATCGTTTATTTGCTTAAGAACATTCAATGCTTTTTGATTTGAGCGATGTGCTTCCGCTACAATTGCGCCCTGGCAGGGTGCGGGAACACATTCAATCAAGGGGAGGATCATTAGTTTCTTATCCTTCAAAAGTTCCTCAATTCCTGAAGAATCGCTTTCACTTTTTAGCAAGCGGTTCAAGCCTGCTGTTGCGAGGATTATTCCATCATATTCACCCGAGTCAAGTTTTCTCAATCTCGTATCAACATTTCCACGTATACTTTTTGTTTCAATGCTAAACTTTCCCAATTGTGGCAATGCTTTTTGAAGAAAGCCAATCGCCATTTGTTCCCTTCTTGGTGAACAGGTTCCAATAATTACTGTTTCGCCTTTTCTGATCTTCTCCTGCACCTGCTTATTAAAAATGGCCACATCCCGGGTATCATCTCTTTCAACGACGGCGAATTGATTGTTGCCAAAGAAATGTTCCGAGCTCATATCCTTTAGTGAATGCACGGCTATATCGGCTTCATTTTTTGCAAGCGCTTCGAAAATATCCTGCGTGAAGAAATCCGATCCTTCAAGCGTATGCAGCGGGATATCCTCGAATGCATCGCCCCGGCTACTACGTGCAATGATTTGCACGATAGCATCGGGAAATGCTTCCTCGATCTTCTTTTTAACCCGTTCAATCTGCAATAACGAAAGCCGGGAATTCCTTCCTATCAGCCGAATGACCATATACTATTTTTTTAAGACTGTATACCAGATGATGAATATGTTTTGGTTGATGTTTCGCAGTGGTGATCACACGAAGGCATTCAGCTCCTTCAGGCACCGTGGGAGAGTTGATCGGTTGCAGATAAACTCCCTGCTTCTGTAAAAGTTGATTAGCAATACTGCGGCAGCGATCCGCGCCTTTTACAGGGATACGGGTGATATGGGACGAATTAGCCGTGTATTCCACTCCATTTTCATTTAAGCAATCGCGTAAGAGCTTTACTCTTTCATGAAATTCATCACGCCATTCTTTGTTCTGCTTAATTAATTGAATACTCTTATTCGCCGCGCTGCAAACAGCGGGTGGGAGGGATGTAGTAAAAATAAATCCACTTCCGTAGGAGCGAATAAAATCAACAATAGTGGAAGACGCAGCGATATAGCCTCCGAATACGCCAATTGCTTTGGACAATGTGCCATTGAGTATATCGATCTCATCCTGCAATCCTTCCTGTTCAAATATTCCGGCGCCATTCTCACCATAAAGACCCACCGCATGAACTTCGTCAACATAGGTAAGCGTATTAAACTCCTTTGCAAGGCTGATAATTTCCTTTACAGGTGCTATTGTGCCTTCGATCGAATAAACCGATTCGAATACAAGCAATTTTGGTTTGTCAGCAGGAAGAAGTTTCAGGATCTCTCTCAAATGGAGAATATCATTATGCCTGAAGATCTTCTTTTCATTTCCCGCCGCACGCATACCCTCGATAAGTGAGGCATGATTTCTTTCATCTGAAATGAAAATCAAACCAGGAATATGTTTTCCCAAGGTTTGAAGCGTGGTAACATTTGCCTGGTAAGCTCCATTAAATAATAAAGCGCTTTCTTTCTTGTGCCAGTTGGCCAACGTTGATTCCAGTTCTTTATGATGGACCGTTGTGCCGGAAATATTTCTTGTTCCGCTACTGCCTGATCCACTTCTATGTGTCGTGAACGAAAGCTTGGAAATAATTTCTTCATGGGTGCTCATGCACAAATAATCATTGCTGCACCAGTTAATCGCAGAACGCTGTACTCCTTCTTCATTCTTATAGTAGAATTGAGGAAAGTGTTGAGCGCTTTTATTCACTTCAAGAAAATACCGGTAGGCACCCGTTTGCTTGAGCAAGTCCAGTTTTTCTTTCAATATGTTTTGATAATCGATCATCTTATTTTTATTTATTCCATGATTCTAATTCTCGCAATCCTATCAACCTTATCAACCCTATCAACCCCGTCAACCCCACCAACCCTAACCGCGGGGCGGAGAAAAAAAAGTATCCCTAAAATTCTTCGCGTCAATTGTGGTTCGTCGTAAGCAATTCCATCCTGATAACAATCCAATAGGGATCCCCCTTACTTCCTCCGCACTCCCCGCCTCCGCGGTTAATTGCCCTGTTTTAACAGCGCCCTGTTTGCATAATCTCCAAATGTTTCCCCATTGCTTTTGTTATTTGAATAATTGTCAAACAGCCTATCCAATTCAGTTAATATTCCTTCTTCGTTTAAGTTCTCCTTATATTTTGTATTTAATCTTTCTCCTAAACGGTCACCTCCGATATGAAGGTTGTAAAGCCCATATGCAGTACCAATCAATCCAATTTCGGCTATATAAGGTCTGCCACAACCATTGGGACATCCGGTCATTCTCAAGCTAATATCATCCTGAAACAATCCGTGCTTTTCCAGTATCGGTTCTATTTTTGTGATCAATGAAGGCAGGTACCGTTGCGCTTCTGCCAGTGCCAAAGGACAGGTGTTGAATGCCACACAGGCAATAGCGCTTTTTCGTATCTCGCTTGCCTTTTCATTGTGTACAATGATTCCAAATTCATTTAGGATGGATTCGATTTCTTTTTTGTCTTTTTCCAGGATATCAGAAAGGATAAGGTTTTGATTAGCTGTAAATCGAAAATTGGCTTTTCCAGTTTTAGCGACTTCGAATAATGCCGTCTTCAATGGAGTTCCGGCATCATCGAGTACTCGTCCGTTTTCTATGAATAAGGTGAAGTACCATTTGCCTTCATGATTTTGTTGCCAGCCGTAAGCATCCTTCCTCTCGGAGAATTTGTATTCCCTTGCAGGTTCTAACGCAAAGCCACAGCGTTTTTCGAGTTCTGATTTGAATGCTTCAATACCCATTCTATCGATAGTATATTTCAAACGCGCAAGTTTTCTATCACTGCGGTTTCCATAATCCCGTTGAATAGTGATGATTTCGTAAACGGCTTTTAATGTTTTTTCTCCGGGAGGAATAAAACCTAGTAAGGTTGCGAGCCTTGCATAAGTGTTCGGATTGCCATGAGTGGTGCTTAATCCTCCACCTGCGGCAATATTGAATCCTTTTAATTCATTGTTTTCTACAATTGCAATTAGACCGATATCATTCCCAAAAACATCAATATCATTGTTTGGCGGTATGGCAATGCCGATCTTGAATTTTCTTGGCAGGTAACGATCCTGGTAGAGATCATCTTTTTCTTTCTGTTTTTCGACTAAGGGCTCTTCATCCAGCCAGATCTCGTAATAAGCCCTGGTTTTTGGCAAAGCCATCTGGCTAATCGTTTCTGCATACTTGAAAATCTCTTCGTGAATAGCGGAAAAAGCCGGATGCGCACTTACGATAACATTTCGATTCACATCGCCGCAAGCAGCAATTGAATCAAGCTTTAATGTATCAAATGCTTTTATCGTTGGCTTGACTGCTGATTTATATATTCCATGCAGTTGGATCGTCTGTCTTGTGGTTATCTTGATCACACCCGTCGAATGTTCACCAGCTATATGATGCAATCCGATCCATTGATCGGGTTTTAGAAATCCCCCGGGTAAACGAAGACGGATCATATAGGAATACAACCATTCCAGTTTCTTAGCCGACCTTTCTTCTCTTCTATCGCGGTCATCCTGCTGATACAATCCATGAAACTTGATCAGGGATTGATCATCCTCTTGCAAAGCTCCTGTGATCGGTTCTTTCAAACTTTCCTTCAGCGTGCCGCGCAAAGCATCGCTGGACTGCTTGATCCGTTCGATGGGAGAGAGATTATTTTTGGCTGTGCTCATATTTTGAAATTCGGCTTCGAGCTATGAGCCTTGAGCCATGAGCTTTCGCTCGAAGCTCGTAGCTCAAGGCTTATAGCTCAATAAACGTCCTTTTGATACCTACCTTCATTCTTTAGCCCGTCTAAATATATTTTTGCCTGCTCCGATGATTTATTTCCTTGCTCCTCAAATATCTTCAATAGAGTCTTTTCAACATCGACACTCATCGGATCTTTTGTTCCGCTTATATAGACATGGCCTCCTGAATCTATCCATTTGTACAATTCATAGGCATTTTCCAGCATACGGTGTTGTACATAGATCTTTTCCTGCTGATCCCTGGAAAACGCTAGACTGATTTTGGACAAGACGCCAGTTTGCGAATACTGTTGCATTTCGGTCTGGTATAGAAAATCGGTACGGAAATGTTGTTCTCCGAAGAAAAACCAGTTTTTTCCTTGAGCACCGGTAGCATCTCTTTCGGCAAGGAACGCCCGAAAAGGCGCAATGCCAGTGCCCGGGCCGATCATGATAATATCTTTATCTGAAGCAGGCAGTTTGAATGCCCTATTCTTATGAATATAAAATGTGATGGCTGTACCTACAGGCAATTCTCCCAGGAACTCACTGCACAATCCAAATCTTTGCTCATCTTCTACACGAAATGAATTTCGACTCACCGTTAAATGCAATTCGTTGCTATGCACAGCAGGCGCAGATGAAATAGAGTAGAGGCGTGGCGCAATTGGAGAAAGGTTTTCGATAAATTCTTCTACCTGCGCTGCTTCCTTTGCCGGATAAATTCTTAATAGATCAACAAGATCCATACGAGTATCAGGAATATCCTGTTGAGTTATCGTTGCGTATTTTTTAATTGTAGAAGTTAAGAGGAAGCAGATATTGAGATTGTTTGTCAACAGCTCTTCAATACTGCCTTCATGCTTAGCAGTTTTGATTGTCTTTTTGGGATCAATGCCCGAAATTGAAATGATCCTGTCAATAATAATTTTTTTATTGAGCGGTATTACTGCTAAAGCATCTCCTGGTTCATATTCGACAGTCTCATCTGTAGCAATTTCAATATGGTAAGTGTTTTTTAGCGATCCTTTATCGTTTAAATCGATATTCGTGATAATGGTTCCATCATAAAATTTCTTTCCGGCTTTTTTTGCAAAAGTTCCATTTTGAGATGGAGTAGTAGCTATAGTTTTATTGCCTTTTTCAAGTTCAGACAAAACCAGGTTGAACCAGTTGGCCGCATCTTCATCATAATCGACGTCGCATTTTTGAATGGGAACAATTGTAGTTCCTCCGAATTGCTTCAATTTTATATCGATGTCTTCGCCTGTTTTGCAGAATAGGGGATAGGCGGTATCTCCAAGTGCAAGTACACTGTATTTTAGTTTTGGTAAGGAAAGCTCATTCTGATGCAGGTGATCATAAAATTTCTTTGCAGCATCTGGTGGATCGCCTTCGCCATGCGTACTAACAACGATGAACAAGTATTCTTCCTTTGAAAGATCAGTCAGGCGGTATTGATCCATTGCCGTGAGCTTTGCATGGATGCCTTTCTTCCTGGCCTCAGTTACAAAGGCTGTGGCAAGGCGTTTGGAATTACCGGTTTCTGTTCCGTAAACCAGACTGATAGTCCTGACTGCGGTAACTGTAGCCGATCCATTTACAGCTCCAGTTGCCAAACCCGCTTCAGCATGCCCGTTACCATTGGCAACAAGACCATTCAAATACCCATTGATCCAAAGGAGCTCCTCCTTGGATGCGCTTTTGATCAGGTCTTGCAATATTTTCAATCTAGCTTCCGCCAGCATCTTTAGGAATTTATTCGGTTATCAATTCTTTAAAAACGCTACCAGTTTTTTCTTGCTTATTGTACCAGTTGAATTGTTCGTGCAATCGAACAACCTCTCCGACAATCACCAGTGACGGTGAGCTGAAGTTTTTACCTGCAAATTCAGCCGCACAATCTATTAATGTGGTTAGATGTATCTGTTGAAACTCAGTAGTAGCCTGTTCGATAATTGCCAATGGCGTAGCAGGTTTCTTTGAATAACGCAAAAGCAATTCTGTGAGATCGGTAATATTTTTTGCCGACATATAGAAAACCAGTGTGTCTCCCGAGCTGGCCAGAGATTTCCATTTTTCCGGGTTATACAAACTGTTGGGGTTATAAGTAACGAGTTGCACGCCCTGGGAATAACCTCTTGCAGTTAATGGAATACCAGCGTAAGCGGATGCTCCTGCAGCAGCGGTAATACCCGGAATGATCTCGAATTCTATTTCATGCTCGGAAACTGCTTTTAATTCATCCAGCACATTACTGAAGAAAGCCACATCCCCGCCTTTCAATCTCAATACTGTTTTTCCTGCCAGTGCATGTTGCAGGATTAAATCGTTGATATCTTCCTGCGCAAAGGAAGATTCATTGTATCCCTGCTTGCCTGCCTGGATGACCAATGCATTCTTTGAGGCGTTGTTTTCTATTATAGCAGGGTTTACCAATCTATCAGCTATGATTACTTCAGCCTCGGCTAGCCGGTGCTGTAATTTCAATGTGATAAGGTCTGCATCTCCCGGTCCGGCTCCAGCGAGTATTACTCTTCCCTTCCTTGCACTTTCCGACATAAAAAGATTTTAAGTGTTATTGATTTTTTGTGAATAAAACCGCGGCGACCGTGCTATTGCTGGTTTCGTCAACCAGGATTGCCGCTCCATTCGCATTATTTATTTCATAAGGATCGAATACCAATGGCGAAATGGTTTTCAATCTTGCCTTTACTATTTCATTCAACTTAACCTGACCTTCTGCGGGTTGTTGTTGCAGCGTATTGACATCGAGTTTGAAATCGATATCCTTTACCAATGCTTTTACCAACCGGCTATTATGTTGCAGGTAATATTTATTCCCAGCCTGCAATGGCTTTTCATCCATCCAACAAAGCAATACTTCTGCTTCATTTGCAACTATAGGTTGATTGTCGATCCTAACAATTGCATCTCCACGACTGATATCAATATCGTCCTCCAGGTGAATAACCACACTTTGCAGCGCAAATACTTCTTCAACTTCCTTACCCGCGACTTCCAATTTGGAAATTGTTGTTTCATGACCGGCAGGCAACACTTTCACCTGGTCGCCTTTTTTATATATTCCACTAATGACTTTCCCGGCATAGCCGCGATAATCATGGAGTTCTTCATTTTGCGGACGAATCACATATTGCACCTGGAATCTTGAGTCATTATGGTTGATATCGCGTTCGATTTCGATTTCCTCGAGGTATTGAAGCAAGGCCTTCCCTTCGTACCAGGATAATCGTTCAGATTTGTCAACAATATTATCTCCCAGTAATGCACTGATTGGGATATAGGAAACATCTTTTAATCCCAATTGTCGTGCGACTGCCGAATACTCGATTACGATATTATTGTAAACGTCCTGGGAGTAGTCAACAAGATCCATTTTGTTGATGGCTACTACTACATGTGGAATGCGTAATAATGAAGCAATTATTGAATGACGACGGGTTTGTTCAATCACAGCAAATCTTGCATCGATCAAAATAATGATCAGGTTTGCATTCGAAGCGCCCGTGATCATATTCCTTGTGTATTGTACATGGCCGGGTGCATCGGCGATAATGAATTTTCTTTTATCGGTAGAAAAATAACGATAAGCTACATCTATCGTAATGCCTTGTTCGCGTTCGGCACGCAAACCATCCGTCAATAAGGCCAGGTCAATTTCTCCGGCTTCTTTATTCTTGCTTTGCTTTTCGAGTTGTTGTAATTGGTCGATAAGAATGTTCTTGCTGTCGTACAACAACCTGCCTATTAGTGTGCTTTTTCCGTCATCGACGCTTCCTGCAGTTATAAATCTTAAAATATCCATCAATTACTGATTATTAATTATTGATTATTGTCTTTTGCCCCTTGCCTCTTGTCCTTTGCCTCTTGCCCTTTGCCTCTTGCTTCTAGAAATACCCATTCTTCTTTCTATCTTCCATTGCCGCTTCTGTAACCTTATCGTCAATTCTTGTTTCACCTCTCTCACTAATTCTTGTTGCTGCAATCTCCCGTACAACTTCCTCCAATGTTGCAGCGTTTGATTCAACGGCTGCTGTACAGGTCATGTCGCCAACAGTGCGATATCGAACATTCTTTTTTTGGATGATATCGGTTTCGTCAATGGTCACATAGTCAGATACAGCAATCAATTGTCCCTCGTGTTCGATCACATCTCTTTCATGTGAGAAATAGATGGAAGGGAGATCTATATTCCTTTCCCGTACATAATTCCAGATATCCAGCTCTGTCCAGTTGCTGATCGGGAATACTCTTACGTTCTCGCCCTTATGAATTCTTCCATTATATATATTCCAGAGTTCAGGTCTTTGGAGCTTTGGATTCCATTGGCCGAATTCATCGCGTACTGAGAAGATCCTTTCCTTTGCCCTCGCTTTTTCTTCATCTCTTCTTCCACCACCGATGCAGGCATCGAATTTGAATTCTTCAATTGCATCGAGCAGGGTATATGTTTGCAACCAATTGCGGCTTGCGAATTTTCCTTTTGGTTCGGCAAGATTTTTTTGTTTAATGGTATCCTCAACTTTTCTCACGATCAATTTTGCGTCAACTTCTTTTACCAGCCAATCACGGAATTCGAGCGCTTCGGGGAAATTGTGGCCGGTGTCGATATGAACCAATGGAAATGGAATTTTACCTGGAGCAAATGCCTTTTTTGCCAGGTGCACCATGGTGATAGAATCCTTTCCTCCGCTGAAAAGCAATGCTGGACGTTCAAACTGTGCGGCCACTTCACGAAGAATATGGATACTTTCCGCTTCGAGCTGTTCCAGGTAATTCAACTGATAATGATTCATATTCTGTATTTAGTCTACTAAACTAATAGGGTTTTGGTACAAAAAAAAGCAATTATTAGCTAACGGTCGTTTGATTGTGCACATGTAAGCCACATTCCTTGCCGCTGCTGTCTTCCCACCACCATCTACCTGAACGAAAATCCTCACCAGGTTTGATCGCTCTGGTACAAGGCGCACAACCAATGCTGACGAACCCTTTATCGTGTAATGGATTGTAAGGAATATCATCTATAAAGATTTTATCACTCACTTCCTTAGTTGTCCAGTATAACAAAGGATGATATTTAATAACCTGATTTGCATCATCCCACTCCAGCTTTGTAAGATCTTTACGGTTTGGTGAATGTTCTGCACGGATACCGGTGACCCAGATCTTTTTTCCTTTCAATGCTCTTTGTAAAGGCTCGACTTTCCGGATATGGCAGCACTCCTTTCTGTTCTCAACTGATTCGTAAAAACTATTTGGGCCTTTTTCTTTTACAAATTCACCAAGGGTTTCTCCATGGGGATAATAGGGTATGATCTTCTGTCCATATTTCTCCAACGTGCGATTCCAGGTGGAATAGGTTTCGGGAAACAATCTGCCGGTGTCCAGGGTGAACACATCAATATTCAGTTTCTCGTTGAAAATGATATGAGAGATCACCTGATCTTCAAAACTGAAACTGGTTGAAAAAACAACTTCACCCGGGAATAATTCCGCAAGTTTTGCGAGATCATCCTCAACTGAATCGTTCTTCAGTTCCAGTTTCAGTGTATCGATAGACAGCTTGCTCATTTATTTAAACTACCCCGGCTAATTCGAGGCTCTTTTTTTTCAATTTGCGCACTTCAATATCTTCAATGATTGGGTCTGGTGCAAGGATCAATGATGTATTGTTTTCTTTCCACCAGGTTTCATTCTTCAATTCGCTGAAGGGGAGTATACCGACAAGATATTTGCGTTTTTCCTGCGCATGCCATTCCTCTATTCCTTCAAACTTTTCTTTCGGAATGTATTTCAGGTCATCGAAGCTCAGGTAGACTTTTATATAGAAATCATCTGTTAAATTATGCGGCGGATGATGATATAATTTTTTATATTCATAATGATAATCGTAACGAAGCGCGGAGATATCACTTAGTACCGCTGAAGCAGTAGGGAAACTCCCGGCGCCTTTGCCATAGAAGAATTGCTTGTCCGCAAAACCGCTTTCAATCACCACACCATTGTATTCGTTTTTTACGAATGCAAGATGATCATCCTGCCTTACGAATTGAGGTAAAACGAAGGCAGCAACCTTGCCATTATTCAATTTCTTCGCTTGCGCCACTAATTTTATTTCGTAATGCTTTTCCCTGGCAACAACCGCGTCTCCCAATTGGATATTCTGAATTCCTGTGAACACAATGTTTTCAGGTGATTCAACGATACCATATGCATGTGTGAGGAGGAAGGTCCATTTGTTCACGGCGTCATATCCTTCAACATCAAGCGCAGGATCTGCTTCCGCGAAACCGAGTTGTTGGGCAAGGATCAGCGCTTGCTGGAATTCGAGTTTGTCTTCGAAGATCTTTGTCAAAATGAAATTGGTAGAGCCATTTACAATTGCTCGTATGGAATGTAAAAGGTCATTATCATAGTATTCTTCGAGATTTCTGATCACGGGTATTGAAGCACAGGCAGCAGATTCATAAAGCAACGATCTGCCAGTCTCTTCCTGCAATTGCAACAATTGAGTCAGGTGTTCGGCGATCATTTTTTTGCTTGCGCTCACTACATCTTTTCCATTCTTTAATGCAGTAGATACGATTTGAAAGGCCGGTTCACTTTCGTTGATCGTTTCCACAATCACATTTATTTCCGGATCATTCAAAATACTATCCCTGTCTGTAGTAAATAATTCGGCAGGTGCATTTCTTTTCTTTTCCGGATGCTTGATACATACTCGCTTGATGGTTGCTTTCAAGGATGGGGTTTGTTGAAGTACTCTATAAAGGCCTTCGCCGACTACTCCGAATCCAAATAACCCGATCGTCAATTGTTTGTGCGCTTCCATAACTTTTTATTCGTTTACCACTTTTAAATGATGAAATGATCTATGCTGTATGAAATTCCTTAGGGATGTTTCAATCTTTTCATATTCTAGCAAGAAGCCATCATGACCGAAATCGCTGGCAATTGCGAGCAATTGCGAATTCCTGATATGCTTTTGCAGGTATTCCTGTTCCGTAATTGGATAAAGTATATCTGAATTGATGCCTATGATCAATGCGTGCGCTTTGATTTGTTGTAATGCCTTTTCAATTCCTCCGCGATTTTTACCTACATCGTGGCTATCCATAGCCTGTGTAAGGCGGTAATAGCAAATCGCATTGAATCGGTTTACTAATTTCAAACCCTGGTATCGTTGATAATTATCTGCTGCAAATACGACGTCATGACTTAACGGCACAAATGCCTTATCCCTTGGTTGCGTGATACCGTAACCGTTATATTGCCTGTAAGAAAGAAGTGCAATTGATCTTGCCGCAGCCATTCCTTTCTGACCCGCGTCCGGACTGCGATGCAGCCAGGTGCCATCCGCTTCGATTGCGAGACGCTGAGAAGAATTAAAAGCTATTCCCCATGGAGATAAAACCGCATTTGTTGCAATTGGAACGATATGTTCAAACACTTCCGGCTCATCGATCGCCCATTCGAGCAATTGCATTCCACCAGTACTTCCGCCAATGCCGAGAAAGATCTTTTCGATTCCAAGATGTTTTCTCAATTGCTGGTAGCATTTCACCATATCATTTATGCTGAACACGGGAAAATCATGATAGAAAGGTTCTCCTGTTGCGGGATTTGTGCTTAAAGGAGAAATGCTTCCATAAGGACTTCCTGGTTTATTTGCACAAATGATAAAATATTCTGCAGGATCAAAGAACCGACCTTCTCCAACCAAACCGGGCCACCACTCGGCAGGATTGCTGTTTGCCGTCAGTGCATGAAACACCCAAATCACATTCGATTTATCCTTATTCAACTTGCCCAATGTTGTATAGGCAAGATGATAACCCTCGAGTCTAGCACCGCTTTCGAGCGTGAAAGGTTCGATATGTGTAAAGATCGAAGTCATTCGAATCGTTTGGCGTTTGGTGTTTGGCGTTTGGGGTTGGGTCGCTGAGTTTTTTGTTTTGCTTTAGAGTTCCTAAGTAGTAAATCAGGTTTTTACACCTTAAGAACGCCCAACTCCAAACCCCAAACGCCAAACTGTATTTAGCTCACCAATTCTTTAGCAAATACTTTCTCAAATGCTTGTTCAAAATCTGCTTTTATGTCATCTATATGTTCAATGCCCGCACTGATGCGTACCAGGTTAGATAACACACCAGATGCATTACGTTCTTCATCCGTTAATTGTTCGTGAGTTGTTGAAGCTGGGTGAATAGCCAGTGTTTTTGCATCACCCACATTTGCCAGGTGGCTCACCAGTTTCAAGCAATCGATGAATTTGCGTCCGTTTTCTAATCCGCCTTTAATACCGAACTGAAGAATGCTTCCAAAACCATTGGTCAGGTATTTTTTTGCCAGTTCATGGTATGGGCTGCTCTTTAACCCCGGGAACCAAACAAATTCAACTTGCGGATGCTGTTCGAGCCATTTTGATAGTTCGAATGCATTGTCAGATTGACGTTGTACACGTAATGAAAGTGTTTCCAAGCCTTGCAAATTCAGGAATGAGTTGAATGGAGCCTGGCAGGGACCAAAATCACGCAAGCC
Organism: uncultured Chitinophagaceae bacterium; assembly: GCA_963728145.1. Taxonomy (GTDB): domain Bacteria; phylum Bacteroidota; class Bacteroidia; order Chitinophagales; family Chitinophagaceae; genus CAVSJA01. Next base: position 34,452 of record CAVSJA010000007.1, read on the forward strand.
TTCTACTCTTGCACGAATGATGAACGCGATATTGGGAAGACCCAAGGGATTCCCTTCACCAAATACATCCCAGAACTTCAAACCATGATAACCTTCACTTGGTTCAGTGAATTGAGGGAATTTTCCATTAGCCCAATTGTAATTGCCACCATCGATAATAACTCCACCGATTGATGTACCATGTCCACCGATCCATTTGGTAGTTGAGTGTACAACGATATTTGCCCCATGATCGATTGGACGGAAAAGATAACCACCGGCGCCAAATGTATTATCAACAATCAACGGCAGATCATATTCCTTCGCGAGCTCGGCGAATTTTTTGAAATCAGGAATATTCAAGCGAGGATTACCTATTGTTTCTAGATAAATAGCTTTTGTATTCTTGTCAATATGCGGAACAAAACTTTCTACATTATCTCCGTCCGCAAAGCGAACATCAATACCAAGGCGTTTGAATGAAACTTTGAATTGATTGTAGGTTCCACCATATAAATAGGAAGTAGTAACAAAATTATCTCCGACTGTAAGGATATTATTCAGTGCCAGGAACTGCGCAGCCTGGCCAGAAGAAGTCGCCAATGCGGCAACTCCACCTTCCAATGCCGCGATGCGTTTTTCAAAAACATCCGTTGTCGGATTCATGATGCGGGTATAGATATTACCGAATTGGCGAAGTCCAAACAAATTGGCCGCATGTTCGGTACTCTCGAATCCATAGGAAGTTGTTTGATAAATGGGAACGGCTCTTGAACGAGTAATCGGATCTATTTCCTGTCCTGCATGTAACTGTAAGGTTTCGAAACGAAGATTGCTCATAGAAAAAAGTTTTTTTGTTGTTGAATTAAATAATCGGTCAAATATGCCTTAGGTAAGGAAGATGGCAAATAGCCAAAAATGGGGGTATGATTTAAGTATGCCTATGGCATACAACAACAAGAGCAAGAAGAAGTGTTGGCAGTTACTAAAGTGCAGGTATTGAATCTGGCTGTCAAGAAACTGTTTTTAATGTACTCTACAAATTTAGTAGACAAACAGTTCAAATTCCAAATCCAATTTGTAAAATTTCCGTTAATGGACACCGGTTTTGTCGAACGAGTGTTAGTTTTTTTTGCGCGTGACATGTTAGACATTTTTAAGATGAATGAATAGACAGTGGTTCTGACACGCTAATTATCGAAGAAAGTCGGAGGGCTTTAAAGCAAAAAAGCTCATCCGATGGTCAGATGAGCTTTATATTAAGTTGATTTATTAAGCTTTGATCTGACTTATCTGTCCCCGAATATTTCCTCGGAGATGGAGTTGGCACCTTATTCCGTCCCGCCAATGGCGGGATAAACAGGTTGTCAAGGCTTCTGCGGGCCATTTCCCTCAGCCTTTCTTGATAAGTAGGTGTAAAGAACTGGTACAAATATAAGCTCCGATGTTGAGACGTAAAAATTAATTTTTGATTTCCCCGCCCAAAGTTTGGCGTTTGGAGTTTGGAGTTTGGCGTTATGCTGCCGCGTCCCGGGTTACACTATTATATACTTATAACGTAATAGGGATCTTACATTTAAACAACGCCAAACGCCAAACTCCAAACGCCAAACGATTGTATCTTCGCAAAAAACATCCATGGCAATAATGAATGCTGAGCGTACGCACGGTGATTTTGGCTTTACGATTACTGACGAGAAAGGACATGTGATGACGATCGATATTCCGGTGGACCAGGGCGGTGGTGCAACGGGTTTCCGGCCCATGCATACCGTATTGTCTGCACTTTGCGGTTGTAGCGGGATAGATGTGGTTAGCATTCTGAAAAAGCAAAGACAGCAATATGATTCACTAAAGATCTTTGTAGATGGTGAACGTGAAAAAGGCAAAGAGCCATCTATATGGGAAACAGTTGATATTAAGTTTGAGCTGACGGGTGAAGTTGATCCTTCAAAAGCATATAGAGCCGTTGAACTTTCTATAAATAAATATTGTTCAGTTGCAGAAACACTTCGTCGTGCAGGTACACGATTCACCTGGTCGGTGTTGGTTAATGGCGTTAAAGCTGAATTTTAACTCCCCAAGAATAATTAATAATCAGTAATCAATAATTATTGACGAATGAGCCTATCGTCGAAATTTGAGCTCGTTCATATTTGATCAATTATTAATTATTGATTATTGATTATTGATTATTAGTTCTTGCTATTATCTTGGATTGGGATTAATTCGTAAATCATAAATATCTTCGCTTCATGTCACATAAACCGGAAACAAAGGCAGTGCGTACGCAAACTGACCGCACTCCTGAGATGGAACATAGTACTCCATTATTTCTTACCAGCAGTTTTGTTTATGATTCTGCAGAAGATATGGCCGCAGCATTTGCCGATGATAGTCTTGAAATAAATATCTATTCAAGGTTTTCCAACCCAACTGTAGATGAGTTCATCACGAAGATCTGTGAACTGGAAGAAGCCGAAGATGGAATTGCAACAGGAACCGGAATGGCGGCTGTATTTGCCACATTCATGACCTTTCTCGGTAAAGGAGATCATATTCTATCCGCATCAGCAGTATTCGGATCCACGCATACGATTCTAACAAAGTACCTGCCGAAGTGGGGATTTGAATATTCTTATTTCAATATGAATGATCCCGCTTCAATCGAAGCATTGATCAAACCCAATACAAAGCTTCTTTATATCGAAACTCCTTCCAATCCGGGACTGGATATTATCGATATGGAATATGTTGCGGCAATTTGTAAAAAACATAAGATCCTTTTTGTAGTTGATAATTGTTTTGCTACACCGGCAGTTCAACTTCCTATTAAGTGGGGAGCTGACCTGGTATTACATTCCGCAACAAAATTCATCGATGGTCAGGGAAGAGTGCTGGGTGGCGTTGTGGTCGGAAAGAAAGAATTGATCTATGATCTTTACTTATTTGTGAGAAATACAGGCCCATCATTAAGTCCTTTTAATGCATGGGTATTGAGTAAAAGCCTGGAAACGTTGTTCGTTCGAATGGACAAACATGCAGACAATGCAATGCAATTAGCTAAACAATTGCAAGGTCATCCAAAGATCTCCTGGGTAAAATATCCATTTCTTGAATCCCATCCGCAATATGCGATTGCAAAAAAGCAAATGTCAAATGGAGGAGGCCTTATCACGTTTGAGATTAAGGGCGGTATTGATGCGGGACGAAAATTCCTGAATGCATTGCAAATGATTTCAATGACGAATAATCTCGGAGATACAAGGAGTATTGCTTCCCATCCAGCTTCAACTACGCATTCAAAGTTGACAGAAGCAGAGCGGCAGGAAGTCGGGATTACGCCGGGGCTTATCCGAATTTCAGTGGGGTTGGAGAATATTGGTGATATACTGGCGGATATTCGGCAGGCTTTGGATAAGAGTTAGTGATTAATAGGTGGTTTCATAATTCCAACGTGTTTTCACCATTTTAAAATGTTTTTTTCTTTCTTTTGGTGAGGAAAATACATTGCCATTTTCGCCGGAAATTCGGAATTTTATTCCGATCAGACGACTCGTCTGACCGGAATAACGCCGCTAAAGTCAGAAGACTCTCTCGCATTCATCAGATAAATTCATTTCGACAAAATTTTTCCCCATTTGCCTATGTTTTTTTCTTTTTTTTTGTGAGGAAAATACATTGGCTCTTTGCCGGAAAATGCGGATTTTTATTCCGGTCAGACGACTCGTCTGACCGGAATAACGAGGACAGCTTCCAGAACTCCGTTCAAGTCTTTCATATTATAAATGGATTGTTCTATTTTTTTCAATGGAATTTCCTGAATTCAAAACAGATCGATGCCTGCTCAGACAAATAGCTCCGGAGGACAAGCCTGATATATTAAGAGGACTATCCAATCCCGTCGTAACAGAATTCATGCCCATTCATTATTCTACAATTGATGAAGTAGAAAATCAAATGGAGTTCTATAGGAATCATTGGGAATTTCAAACAGGAGTATTTTGGGTAATTGTGTGGACGGAAACAAATGCATTTGCCGGAGTAATGGGTTTATACGACATCAATTTCCTCTATCACTCGGCTGAGTGGGGTTTCTGGTTATTGCCTGAATATCGCGGCAAAGGTATCATTGCTGAAACAGCACCTTATATTATGGACTATGCCTTCAACGACCTTAATCTAAACCGCATTAAAGCAGAAATAGAAACAGGCAACACCGCATCCATAAAAATCATTCAAAAATTTGGCTTCATTCATGAAGGTACTTTGCGTCAATGTGAAGTAAATAGAAATGGGAAGTATATTGATCTCATGATCTTTTCACGACTCAAATCCGATTTCAATTCTTAATTAATCATTTCTCTGCATTCTTCCCTTTTGAACCTTGTCATTTCGAGCCCGGTTTCAATTGAGGAACTAACAATGGATGCAAGCAGGGCGAGATCCCGATAGCTATCGGGACTACACAATTTGGAAAGTCGCATAATCTCCAATTCCGCAGTCCCGATAGCTATTGGGATCTCGCCCTGGTTGCCTTTGATGCAAGATTGCCTTTATATACCGGGCTCGAGATGACAAGGTGAAAGGGGTGGGCTCGAAATGACAAGGTTCAAAGGGAAGGATGCGGAGGACAAATAAGTCCGCCCGGATGAATCCGATCGGACGGGCGCAGAGGAGGAAAACATCAGAAACAAGATCAGGAGTATGCTAATTCTTTTAGCTAAATTTGTCCTCCTTTGAGGAGAAACAATATGTCTGTAAAGAACCCGGAAAATGGAAACCTGACTGAGGAAACAATAGAAGTATACGGCGCCAGGGTCCATAATCTTCAAAATATCGATATATCCATTCCGAAGAATAAACTGGTTGTAATTACCGGAATCAGCGGAAGCGGTAAATCATCCCTTGCATTTGATACCATATATGCAGAAGGCCAGCGCCGCTATATGGAAAGTTTCAGCGCATATGCAAGACAGTTCATTGGAGATATGGAAAGACCTGATGTAGACAAGATCACCGGTCTTTCACCGGTTATATCCATTGAACAAAAAACTACGAATAAAAATCCCCGGTCAACAGTTGGAACTATCACCGAGATCTATGATTTCATGCGTTTGCTGTATGCAAGAATAGGAGAGGCCTATAGTTACAATACCGGCAAGAAAATGGTGAAGTGGAGTGAAGAGGAGATCGTGAACAATATTTTTGAAAAGTATGAAGACAAAAAGATCACGCTGCTTGCTCCATTGGTACGTGGCCGTAAAGGACATTACCGGGAATTGTTTGAAGAGATAAGAAAGAAAGGATTTTTAAAAGTAAGAGTCGATGGAGAGATAAAGGATATTACTGCGAAAATGCAGGTTGATCGTTACAAGATGCACGATATTGAAGTAGTGGTAGATCGATTAAAAGTGAGCGATGAATTCAGGTTAAGAGTCAGTCAAAGTGTTCAACAAACCCTGAAGATGGGAAAGGACCTGATGTTTGTTGAGGTAGAACCAGATCGGCCTAAAGCACTAAAAGAGCTTGCATCTTATTCACGTCATTTAATGTGTGAGGACACGGGTATCAGTTATGAAGAACCTTCACCAAATTCCTTTTCATTTAATTCACCGTATGGCGCATGTCCTTCCTGTAAAGGGTTGGGAACAATGTTCCAGGTAAATATGGAAGCAGTTATTCCTGATGCGGAATTAAGTATAAGTGAAGGAGGAATTGCTCCACTGGGTGAAGAAAGAGATGCCTATGTATACAGGCAGGCGCAGGAATTGGCGAGAAAAAATAAGATTTCATTGACTTCACCGATCAAGAGTTTAAACAAGAAATCGCTAAATATTCTTTTATACGGCAATGAAGAAGGAACTGAGACGGAAATGGATTTTGAAAATGCAAAATGGGATCCACAAGCGCCGTATGAAGGGATTGTGAATATGCTCAAACGCTGGTTCAATAATGGATATAGTGAAGGATTGCGTGATTGGACTGAGAGTTTCATGCAATTGAAACCCTGTGAGTCTTGTGGCGGTGCAAGATTGAAAAAAGAAAGCCTATGGTTTAAAGTGGCAGACCGGAATATTACTGAGCTGAGTGAAATGAATCTCGACAATTTAGCTGCCTGGCTGGATGGAATAGAATTGAGAATAAGTAATAAACAAAAAACAATTGCAAAAGATGTTTTGAAAGAAATAAGAGAGCGCCTACAGTTTCTCCTGAATGTTGGATTGACTTATCTCACGCTGAATCGTCCATCAAAAACATTGAGTGGCGGGGAAAGCCAGCGTATACGATTGGCAACGCAGATCGGTTCACAACTGCAGGGAATCACCTATATTTTGGATGAACCCAGTATTGGGCTACATCAACGGGATAATCATCGACTGATTGAAGCATTGAAGAATCTGCGCAATATTGGTAATAGTGTTTTGGTAGTAGAGCATGATAAGGATATCATGCTGGCTGCCGATCATTTGATCGATATCGGGCCCAAGAGCAGGTTATCATGGAGGAAGAATTGTGGCAGCTGGAAATCCTGGTGATGTTTTGAAATTGGATACGCTCACTTCTTCATATCTAAATGGGCTCAAGCAAATTCCAGTCCCAACTGAAAGGAGACCAGGGAATGGAAAATCCCTTGAATTGAAAGGCGCGAAGGGAAATAACCTGAGAAATGTGGATGTGAAATTTCCATTGGGAAAATTTATTGTGGTAACCGGTGTAAGTGGAAGCGGTAAATCAACATTGATCAATGAAACATTGTATCCTATTCTATCAAAGCATGCTTATGGTTCCAGGGTAACTCCACTGGAGTATAAAACGATCAAGGGCCTGGAGCATATAGATAAGGTTATCGAGATTGATCAAAGCCCGATTGGAAGAACACCAAGAAGTAATCCTGCTACTTATTGTGGTTTCTTTACAGATATAAGAACATTGTTTGCATCCGTTCCCGAAGCAAAGATCCGCGGATATAATGCAGGCCGTTTTTCATTCAATGTAAAGAGTGGTCGCTGTGATGTATGTGAAGGCGGAGGAATGCGGGTAATTGAAATGAATTTTCTTCCTGATGTTTATGTGCATTGCGAAAAATGCCAGGGGAAAAGATACAACAGAGAAACACTTGAGATCCGTTACAAAGGAAAATCAATCAGCGATGTATTGGATATGACCGTGGAAGAAGCTGTTGAGTTCTTTCAGAATGTTCCCTATCTCTATCGAAAAATAAAAGTATTGGATGAAGTGGGCCTGGGGTATATAACACTTGGACAAAGTGCCGTCACTTTAAGTGGTGGTGAAGCACAACGTGTGAAGTTGGCAACCGAGCTTGCAAAAAAGGATACGGGTAAAACATTTTATATTCTCGATGAGCCAACAACCGGATTGCACTTTGAAGATATCCAACATCTTCTCGACGTATTGAATAAACTGGTGAATCGCGGCAATACTGTTTTGGTGATCGAGCACAATATGGATGTGATCAAGGTTGCAGATCATATCATCGATCTTGGTCCCGAAGGCGGAGATGGGGGAGGAGAGATTCTATTTGAAGGTACGCCGGAGGAGTTGGTCAAATTAGAAGACAGCCACACTGCGCATTATTTAAGACCCGAATTAAAATAATTACGATTTACCCCCGGATTAAATCCGGGGTAGGATTTACGATTTCTTTGAGTGTAACTCCCTAATTATTTGCATAAAGTAACTATTTGATTAATGAAGAACATTACACCTGAAGAAATCGTAAATCGTAAATTCTCGAAATGGAGCGTGTCATTATAGATATGGACGAGGTTATCGCTGATCCCATGGGCGAAATGATCCGTTGGTATAAGGAGAAGTATGAATTGGATGTTGATCACAACAAAATGCTGGGTGGTTCATGGATCAAAGGGTTTCCAGAACAACATCAGACAATCGTAAGAGAAAGACTGATAGGTCCGGGTTTTTTTCGCAACCTGCCAGTGATGAAAGACAGCATCGAAGTGATCAACGAAATGAATAAACGCTATGAGATATTCATTGTATCGGCTGCTACAGAATTCCCGAATTCCTTAAGAGATAAATTTGACTGGCTGCTGGAGCATTTTCCTTTTCTTACCTGGAAACAGCTCGTATTATGTGGCGACAAACGCGTAATCAGCGGCGATCACATGATTGATGATCATGTACGAAACCTCATTAATTTCCCTGGCAAAAAATACCTATTCACTAGCGCACACAATGTAAATATTACCGGTTATACGCGAGTGAATGATTGGAAGGAGGTCGCTGCGATTTTCCTGGATTAATTATTCCACATTGAATTTAAAACTGCCGCTCACCGCATTGTTGCTGGATTTATCCCAAACCCGGAATTTGACTTCATAAAAATCTACCAGCTTGCTTATCTTGGTTATCACTACACTCAGCGACAAAATTTTTGCATCCTTTTCGGGTACTGCACCGACGGTCGCAAACAGATCCTCTTCGTCGAGAACTACGTCACCATCACTGGTCACGACTTTCTCTGAGGCGCCCAAAAGTACTTTTCCATCTGTGGCTGTCAGGCCAGAATCGATGATTAATCGAACTCTTAATGGTTGATTAACCTTTGTCAGATTCTCTCCGGAAATAAGATTGTTTTCGTGATCTATGAGGAATGCCTGGTCAACCTTTATACCTTCCTCTTTTAATACGATACCATTCCTGATCTTGCTATCAGATTTTTTTTCTGGCTCCTTTGTTTCTTTTGTTTCTGTTGTTTCTTTTGTTGACGCTTTGAATTCACATCCTACAAAAGAGAGAGTGATTATGAAAAGCAGTAGTTTTCTCATGAGCAGACGTTTTGGTGAAGGTAGGGAAATCCATAAAAACAAGTAGCCGGCAATTACTCATCGCCGGCTACTGAGGATACTGGGGATTAACCAGAATATTTTTGTATCTGAATAACGAAGAAAGTGCATCGATATTGAATAAGGAACAAAATTTTAGCTTGTTAACCTTATCAACCTTGTCCACTTTGTCAACCAATTAACCAGTCAACCAGTTAACCTCCCGATAGCTATCGGGACAACCTTCCTCGAAATACAGCACCAATAAGCAGAAGCAGGGAGTGATTAATAGAATCTCGTTATCGGGTACTTGATAATAGGGAACGGATCAGGTTTTTGACTCAACCGGATATTAGATTAAACTAATTTCCCTGCGCTTATTGGTCTTAATTTTAAAGAACTATAGTATCATTTTAGCGAACGATCACTAGTCCGTTCTCGATTCGCTCATCATCACTGAATACTTCGAAAAGGTAATTTCCCTTTTCAATCTTGTTTAATACGGTTGTCTGATTGTTACGGATATTCGCCTGCTTTATGAGCCTTCCTTCCAGATCGAAAAGATAGAATTGATAGATCCTGCCCTGTTCACCATTGGCGCTAAAGAATAGCACCTGGTGACTGGCATTCGGATAAAGTTTGATCTTGTGTTTTTTACTTTTCGTGTCTTTCTGGACCGTGATGGTATCACGTTGCGATGAGGTGGGTCCCGGCAAACCATGGTTTGCACGGGAGGGAATTGAACCCAGGAAAAGAAGAGCCAACCCAAGTATGGGCACACGGGTGGCTATCAGTTTTCTTAGGGGTACAATTGTTTTCATGCGCTAGCTCTTTAAAGCTCGTTTCAAAGGGTACGGATCACAAAAAATTTATACGGTTGCCTGTACAATTGCTTCGCAGCAATTAGAAATTAACCGGGCAACGCGTTGAATTTCTCCATTGACGGTCACTGCTACCGGCAAGGCGAAATGCTATTTTGAAATTGAATGAATAATACGCATCATTATTATTACCTGTTCCTCTTTTCTGACCAGGGAAATACCTGATATTACTTCCGTTTGGATCACCAGTTTTGTTGGCCATCCTTTCTGCTAATGGTGCAGTTGATGCAGGAAGATAATTATAGAATAATGCAGGATCGATATAATCCTTACTTACGTCATCGAGATAATCGGTGAAAGTTTTTCTGTGGATTACTTCAAGGCTAAGGCTTGTTACTTCACTAAGGAAATACTTCACACCAGCACCCATTGGGATATTCAACTGGGTTAAGTTGTATTCCTTACGATCAGGATATTCTGCAAAACCCTGACCCTCGGTATGAAGTGGCTTCAATTCAACCCAATTACCGGTAACCGGATCAGATCCCATTGGTTTAAATTTGAATGCACCCACACCGATCAATCCATAAGGACGGAGTTTATGCCAAATATCAGTTGGTTCGTATTCAAAGAAAACAGTGGGATAAATTTCTGCTACCAGGAAAGGCTTCTGTCAGGGGTGATTTAAAGTTGGAGTTGCGAATCTTTCTCGCTTCTTCATAACCGCCCTTTCCTTTGATGACCGCATCATCACCTTCCAGTCTACCAAAGCTGGCCTGGAGTCTGAAGCCTAACCATTCATTGGGAAGGTATGCAAGGTAGGCACCAAACATAAACTTGGTCATTGGAAAGTTGTTGTCCTTCAGGAATGGCATTCCTTTTCCCATATTACCACCAAGGTCACCAAGGAAGTTTGATGGACCTAACGTGATACCTGCTTCAAAAAATGAAGTAGATTCTCCGTATTGACTAAATGTTGGTAGGGAAATAAAACCAAAAAGCGTGGCGAACAGACACCTCCACACATATTTGTGTAGCCTTTGTTTCATGGAATATTAGATTTAGTTTTCAGATGGTCAATGGATTCCAGCATCCAAAATAATAAACGCTGGAGATACTTACAAGAAACGCTGAAATGTTTTTTTTTGTGTGTGCAGTGGATAATTTTTCTGAAATCAATTGGATATGATGGCCTTATATAAGGGTAAATACGCTAGGAGAGTAGCATTTCTACGTGTTCAATACCATCTTCAAGATATATTGGTCCAGACACAATAAAACCCAATGATTCATAGAACTTTTGAAGGTATATCTGAGCACCTATTTGTATAGGTTGCTTACCCCAAAGCTTATACGCAGATTCTATAGACTTGATCATAAGCTCTTTCCCAATCCCGGAACGCCGGTATTTTGGCGAGGTAACCACCCTTCCGATGGAGGGTTTATCATAGCTTATATCTTTCGGAACAAGTCTGGTATAAGCAGCCAGTTCATCTCCGATCCAACCCATAAAATGATACGATTTTTGGTCCTTATCATCCGCATCCTGGAACACACAATTCTGTTCAACGATGAATACCTCAATCCGTAATCTTAATATTGCATACAGTTCGTTGACGCTTAACTGATCAAATGATTTGCAGATCCATTGAGTTGGCATATCCAAAATTCGATTAAATTTATTAAAATACGTTTTATGCAAACAATAACTGATTTAAGCAGTGTGCATGAATTGATTAGTGATCTATTTCCAAAAAAGATCAATCGAAAGGATCTTGAAGAGTATAAATTAAGCAAAGAACAGATTGAATTTTTTAATGAGAATGGTTTTCTTGCCGGCATAAAGATGTTGGAAGATTGGCAAATAGAGCGATTGAAGAAAGAATTGGATGAAATCGCTGATCCTTCCCATCCATTACATCATTTGTATTACGAATTTCACTCCAACGAATCAACTGATCCATCAACGATCTTATTTCATGCTTTGGGAGCATGGAGGATCGCTGAAGGTTATCATGATGTTTTATGGAACCCGCGTTTCCTTGTTGCGGCCAGTCAATTGTTGGACAATCAACCCGTAAGGTTCTGGCATGATCAATTATTCTGCAAGCCTGCAAAGAAGGGTGGAGTTGTAGCATGGCACCAGGATTATTCTTACTGGACAAGAACAAAACCTGTCGCGCATCTTACCTGCTGGTGCGGATTGGATGATTCAACGGTGGAGAACGGTTGTTTACAATATGTGCCAGGAAGTCATAAATGGGGCTTATTAAAAAAACCAGCTCTTGCGGGAGACCTTATGGGAATTGTGGATTATCTAAGTCCTGAACAGCAAAAGGAATTCAATCCTATTCCGGTTGAAACAAAAGCAGGTGAAGCGATATTCCATCATTCTTTAACGCTTCATGGATCCGGTGAAAATAAAAGTCAACAGGCACGTCGTGCATTTGTCATCAATGTATTTGCAGATGGAGTTCGTTCGGATGATGATCTTCCATTGCTGCAAGGCGTGCCGCCAGTTCCGAAAGGCGAGAAGATGCAAGGGCAGTTTTTTCCGTTGTTATACAATCCGAACGCGCAATAAGACTACGGTCATTTGTTTCTGGCATCACGATTTTCACAGGTAGCCCCTACGGGGCATGTTCATCATTTCTAATTTTTTGCTACAAACAGGTAGCCGCTACGCGGCATTCGTACCGAGCTCTTAAACAACTATCATTAATGAGTCAAAGCGAGACTCATTCGAGATTTACCGTAATTAAGCAATCAATCGCCAATATTTTGCCGCGTAGCGGCTACCTGTTTGTAGCAACGGGATTAAACGCGATTCCCGTGCCCCGTAGGGGGCTACCTGTGAAAATCGGGTTGGTTGAAACTTGTAAATGTTATTTCAATATTGATACTTGTCTCCCCAGAGCGATTTCAAAAATTTTCGAAGTTCTTCTTCTCTAGGATTTTTTCCGGGATCATAGAATTTGTTGCCTGAGAGAATGGAGGGTAGGTATTCTTGTTGGGAGAAATTGTTTTCGTACTCATGTGAGTATTGATAACCCTTTCCGTAATCGAGACTTTTCATTAATCGCGTTGGCGCATTACGAATATGCAAGGGCACAGGTTGATCACCGTGTTGTTTAACTGCAGACATTGCAGCCCCGATTGCAACCGTAGAAGAATTGCTTTTGGGTGAGGATGCCAGGTAGATTGCACATTGCGACAGAATAAGGCTTGATTCAGGATACCCGATCTTATTTACCGCTTCAAAACTTGAATTCGCCAATACCAATGCAGTGGGATTTGCATTACCGATGTCTTCACTGGCTAGAATTACCAGTCTTCTTGCAATGAATTTTACATCTTCCCCACCTTCAATCATTCGTGCCAACCAATAAACTGCAGCGTTGGGATCGCTTCCACGAATTGATTTTATAAACGCTGAGATGATGTCATAATGCTGCTCGCCACTTTTATCATAAAGCGCAATCCTCTTTTGAGCAACATCCATCACCAGTTCATCTGTGACTATAAGTTTTTGTTTTCCCTTTGACTCAGCATTCATAACGATCTCCAGGAGGTTTAGCAATTTTCTCGCATCTCCTCCGGATAAATTGATCATTGCGGCCGTTTCTTTTAAGTCAATATTCTTTTCTTTAAGAATGAGATCTGTTTCCAATGCATGATTCAATAATTGAATCATGTCTTTTTCCTGCAAAGGCTTCAATACATAAACCAATGTTCGGCTGAGCAAGGCACTATTTACTTCAAACGATGGATTCTCTGTTGTTGCGCCGATAAGCGTAATGATTCCTTTTTCAACTGCGCCGAGCAGGGCATCCTGTTGTCCTTTGTTGAAGCGATGGATCTCATCAATGAACAGAATAACTCCATCTTGTGATTTTGCCTGCTCAATCACTTCGCGAACTTCTTTCACGCCGCTGCTGATCGCACTTAGGGTATAAAATGGAACTTTAAGTGTGTTGGCAATGATATGAGCGATAGTAGTCTTTCCGCTTCCTGGCGGTCCCCAAAGAATCATCGAGGGAACTTTACCATTTTCAATGCTGGTCCTTAGTATGCTGAATTTACCGGTAAGATGCTCCTGACCAACCAGATCATCTAATTTAACAGGTCTTAATCTTTCAGCAAGTGGAGTCTGTTCCGGACGCATCACCTATTTTTGCAGACAATACTACAATAAGTTTACGTTTTTTAGCATATAGACTACATGTCCAATAGTATGAAAATAGGATTGAGGGGTTTGATTGGCCTTTGCTGGCTGGCTTATCTTGGAAGCGCTACAGCCCAGGAACTTACCGTTGCACAGCAGTATAGCAGAAACAGGGCAGCGGTCGTGATGATCCGCACTGATATTTCCGCAACAGTGAATGTCAGCCAGGTCACAATAAACAATTTAGCTTTTAACAGATTATTGGATTCGATCCAGCGAATCACTCCTGATAGCGGAAGACTGAGTTCCGAGCAGCAGTTGGATATTGTTTTACGCGAATTCAACAACAAGGCAAAGAGTTATTTCAAGAGTACCTTTAATTATTTCCGTCATCAACAAAAAATATCTGCAAGAGGCACTGGTTTTATAATAACCGGGGATGGATACGTTGTCACCAATTGCCATGTGGTGGATGAAGACGATGCTTTTATCAAACGCCGCTTCATCTTATCAGCATTCCGCGAGATCACGGAAACAAATATCAAAGCAATCGAATCTGCATGGGCGGTAAAATTTTCTGATCAGCAAAGGAGTACACTATTCAGAACGTTTGCCAATGTGTATTCTCAGATCATGCCGATCACATTGGAGAACCTGAAGAAGGACGTATTTGTACTGGTAACCGAAGAGAAAAAAAATCCGGGCACAATCATTAAAGATATCCCCGCTGAAATAAAGGTTATGGGTCAATCCATGCCTGGCAAGGACCTGGCCATATTGAAGATGAATGGAGATAAGGAATTTCCTACAATCAGAATATCATCCTCTGACGAGGTACAGGTCGGGCGTGAAGTTTATGTTTATGGCTTTCCTGCCGCGGTAACTAACAATGAATTTCTGTCGGAACAAACAGTCCTCGAACCTACTTTAACCAAGGGAATCATCAGCGCCCTGAAAATATCAATCAAGGGCTGGCCGGTGATACAAATGGATGCGAATATCAATCATGGAAACAGCGGCGGACCTGTTTGCAATGAAAACGGGGAAGTGATTGGCATTACTACTTTTGGAAGCCTGGATGACAATGCGCGAACGCTTGCTCCTGGATTGAATTTTGCCATCCCAACGCTCGTACTCAGGGAATTTTTATTAGAGGAAGAAGTGAAACCTCATCAGAGCAAGGCCACGCTTGAATTTAATAAGGCTATCGGTTTTTTTGAGAAAGCTTATTATTCACGTGCATTGCGTCGTTTTAAAAAATTGAGTAAATCAAATCCTGGTTATCCAGGTATCTACGGCTATATCAATCGCTCCGAACAATATATAAAAGATGGGAAGGACCAACGGCCTGGAGTAGCCGCGTGGATCGGCGTTTTCTCAATTATTATTATTGGTGCCGGGTATTTTTTCTTTGTATACGGAGAGCGCGAGGGTTGATGAGGTTGATGAGGTTGATGAGGTTGACAGGGTTGGCAGGGTTGACAGGGTTGATTGGGAGATTGGGTAGTTCAAGAGTTTTGTCGAAAAAATCCTTCGGATTCGTTATTTCACATTTGCATCAAGAAAGGCCTTGATCTGGTTAAAGCTGTCTTCCAGGCTTGAACCTATCCATCCATGTGCTTCATTCGCATAAAAAATATAACTGGTAGGTACACGGTTGGCATCAAGCTTTGCTTTAAGCATTTCTGCCTGCGAAACAGGTACCAACGGATCCCGGCCACCCTGTAACAGGAGTGTTGCAGAACTTTGCGCATTTACATAGTTGGTTGGACTGCTTTGCATATAAAGACCGGGATTTAACACTGGCGTAGTACCGGTAACATTTTGCAGCATTACCGGCGTATAGGCGCCTGGTGGATTATTGTATAGTGCAAAAAGATCCGTGGGTCCAAAAAATGAAACCACTGCGTTTGCCCGGTAGGGTACTGGATGCTTGTACGAATGCAATAAGGCGAGATGAGCACCCGCGCTTAAACCCAACAAAACATACTTTTGACGATATCCATAATTATCAGCATTATTCATTAAATACACAACAGCTTTTTTAATATCTTCTTCCTGTGCAGGAAAAAGATTTTGTCCATTCTTTGCCAGTCGGTAGTTAATATTTGCAATTGCGTAGTCGGGAAGTCTTGCCTGTATTGCGCTTACATATCCGTTTAAATCTTTCTTATCTCCATCTGACCAGCCACCACCATGTACAATGATTATTAGTTTAGTCGTTGCCTGAGTTCGGTTATCCGGCAAGTAGAGATCGAGTGTTTGGCTTGGATCCCCGCCATAAGCAAGCTCGGTCTTAACCTCAGCATCATAGTCAACGCTGTTTCCATCTTTTTTACAGGAAAACGAAAGGACGAATAAAATAAATAGCGGAATTATTCTTGTAAACAAAGGGTAAATAGGATTTACGCTGCGCATATTGTTTTCATTTTTTGATGTTGTTGGTAGGGGTCCCCGCTTGGTTTCATAAGGTCGTTAGACCATGAATTCATTCCGCGGGGAGGAGATTAGATAATAACAATACGGTTGGTTTGGGCAGGGAGTTGGCCAAAGGGGATGCTTAACAACTTCAAATTTCAGGCCGTTATCATTATTGGTGGACAAAATTTCGAAGCCTGGCCCAATTTCAGGGAAATCAGCTCTTAGTTTCATCTTTGAACTCCCTGACCCATGTTTCTTCGCTGTTGCTGTAGATTTCCTTCCGCAATTTGTACATGGAGTAAATGAGGTATAGGTGGATCAGAAAAATCAGGGTGCTATGAAACAAAAGAAAGTAATAGTAAATTTTCGATGTACCTAAACTAACAAATTCACGCTCAGTAATTACGTTAACCCATCCCCAGTCAGTTATGGCCTTAGCAAATAACACGGCAATCAGAAGAAAATTCAGGAGAAAAAGATAGTTAAACCATCTTTTTCGTGTGGTCGACAACGGTGTTTCGGGGAAATTGTAATTGACCACTGTAAAACCCAGCGTTACAAAAGCGAGCATTAGCCCGTAAGTGAAAATATCAAGAATTGGAAAGAGAAATCGTTCCGCAAAGAATAATGCTGCGAAAGAAGTGAACGTTTTAAAGGTTACAAAGATGAGCTGCAGGACCGCAATGGCTTTGAATATTTTCCAACGGATGGGCATAGGGTATCAAATATAAGGCTACTCGAAGCTTTTTAGCAAGAATGAGGCGTGGTTTTTCTTTATGCGTGCAACGAAATGATAACCGGCAATTAATTGAATGGGCATAATAATTACAAGTAAAAGGTAAACAACAAGAAAGATTATTCCCTGAATACTCTGACGTATTGAGTTTTGCCGTTGCTCGTCTTCTAATATCATAATGATCAGTGCAGCAATTCCGAAAGCAAGAAAAGCAAAACTGATCCAGGCAATCACAGACACAATTTGAAATATGATCCTAATACTCCACCGAACTTCTTTATCGGGGTATTGATTAATGCAAATCGAATACAGGATTGCAGTATGCAACATGATAGGTGATAATACAAGAATAATCATAAGTATCATTACCGTGTCCCTGGATGAATAATTAAGTAGCCCTTGTCTGCGTAAGATCAGTACGATCACACTTACTAAAAGAATAAACGTAATTGAAAGGATTGTTTTAACCCGCATGGCTAGCCCGTTATGATAATTTTCGGATTTCAAATATTTTGATTAGAACAATTGAAAGGATGTAAACTAAAATTAAATTAAGAAACTAATCGAAACTTTCCAGTAACTTATTCTTATGATTTTTAAGGATATTCAAGGAAGCTTCTTAATTCTCAATCTGTATCCATTTCCCGACAAATAAGTATTTTTAAGTATGCGGTGTGTGATTGCTTTATTGTGGCTGGCTGCCCTCCTTCCCGAACCGATTTATCTACTGGCTCAGCAATACCCCTTTGTCCATTACACTCCAAAAGATGGTCTGGTTAGCGCACGCGCCCGACAAATGTTCCAGGACAGTAAGGGCCGGTTATACATAGCTACTTTCGGGGGATTAAGCGTATTCGACGGTGCCCGGTTTACCAATTACACCATTGAAAATGGACTAGCAGCGAATGTTGTCAACGATGTTATGGAAATGGGTGATGATTCCATTTGGATCATGCCTAATTTGAATAAGGTCCATTGCCTGGTAGGGGGAAAGTTGAAGGATATCGTTCCCTCAGATGGGTTTAGCCCAACTATTAATAAATTAATCAAAGCCAGTAATAATTATTATTACGCCCTTGCCGATGAAGGATTGTTTCGTCTTGAGAATAATCGCTTCGTAAAGATCAACCTGGATGTTGGGAATGGGCGGGATATAAACAAATATTTCAGCCGGGGATGTGAAATCGATGGCAAGATATTTATGGTTACGGATCCGACATTTGGTTCCTTTCCTTCTCCGTCCTATCTGATAATACATGATCTAAACACCGGCAAAACCATTATCAGTAAAAAACCTCCCGAGGTTTATGAGCTTATTGCGTCGCCGCAAAAGGATATACTTGTTTGTACAAATGAAGGATTAAAAAGCCTGGACAAATCAGCACTCGAGCGCGGAGAAATTTCCTTCGCTGTCCCTCCTTTTCCATATCAATTGGCAAAAGATAAAATTGCACATGCTCTCTACTATGATGACCAGCAGAATTTTTGGCTGGCAATACAGGACGGCGTTTATAAAATTGACCAGCAGGGTCGGGGAAAACTCTATACAATAGCTAACGGTTTATCGGTAAACCGGCAGCATTCCCTGTTTCAGGATAACGAAAAGATAATGTGGTTTGTCAATGACCAAACTGGAATCAGCAAACTATCAAATCCGCAATTTGAATTTTATCCTCAGATGAAACCTGGATTTACTGCATTCGATCTCTATACAGACAACCAAAATGACACGGTTTGGTTTGTAGATCAGCTTCAGAGAAAGCTAATCATGCAATATCCAAACGGTTTAAAAGAGTATTCAATCAACATTAAATCCAATTGGTTATTCAGATTTATTCCAGGGATTAATAAGAATTTTCTCACCGGTTATTTTGAATTATATCAATTTGACGGGAAAAAGAAAAAGGAAATAAACCCTCATTTGATCAAGACTTACCGGGATTCAATGCAGGGCGTACCAACAGTCAACTTTCCTTTACCGGATGGTTACGGAAACCTCCTGTTTTCTAATGACCATATCAATGTTGCCTTGCCAAATAGTAAACTGGTTTCTTACCCGCTTGGTTATTTTGGCGACCAGTTTGTTATTACTCCTGAAAGACATTTATGGATAACCTCCCGTGCAAAGAAGCTCTTTCTGTTCCGCATAAACCCTGGAGAACCTGACCATTACTTTGAATTATTGAAAGTTTACGATACAATTGTTCCAAACGGTCCGCGGTCTATTGCTCTGGACATTAACGGCAATTTATGGATCGGAACTCGTGATCTTGGATTATTTTGTTTTGCAGTTGACAAGCAATTCAATCTTACATTAAGACATCAGATAACAACTAAAACTGGGCTATCTGATAATTGCATCCTCTATTTACATGGAGATCATGCAGGCAATATCTGGGCTTGTTCCCCAGTGGGGCTGGATAAGGTCCAATTAAAAAATCGAAACTGGGTTGTTGAGAATATTACACGTGGCAATAATATTTATCAAAATGTAGTGAAGATTAACAGCAACAAGCGTGGGGAACATTGGATACTGACGAGTTCTGGGATCATTAAAATTAATCCATCATCTGAAACCAGCCCTCAGTCTTTCCGGGCAAAAATTCTACTCGCTGAAGTAAGGGCTGGAAGAGATTCGATGGATGTTCTTATTGAAAACCCTAAAATTTTCTACAGCCAAAATGATTTAATGTTCAGATGGGCGGCTCCCACTTTTATGGACGAAAAACAAACTCGTTACAGATACTGGCTCGAAGGAAGCAAGACTGATGATTGGAGTGAACCGTCCACAGAAGCTATGCTCAGATTTATCAACCTGGCTCCCGGAAAGTATGTATTCCATATTAAAGCAAATTTTCCCAATGGTTTATATCCGGATACGGAAACAAGATATTTATTTGAAATCCTTCCACCCTGGTGGCAAACCTGGTGGTTCAATGCATTGGTCATCATTGTTACGAGTGCTATCGCTGCTTTATTCGTGAGAAGTTATGTGAGGAAAAAACTGGAAAACCAACGGCATATACTGGAAAAACGTCAGGCTATTGAAAAGGAAAGAAGACGTATCGCGAGTGATATGCACGATGATCTGGGTGCAGGACTCACTTCGATTCGTTTTCTCAGTGAAAAAGTAAAACAAAGTTCAGGAATTGATACCGCTAAAAAAGAAATTGGAAAAATCGCCAATATTTCCGGTGAATTGTTTGAAAACATGAATGAAATCATTTGGGCCATGAATGAGAAAAATGATACGCTTGAAGATCTCTTATTTTATACGCGTACTTATGCCAAAGAATATTGCGAGGAAAATAAGCTTGAGTGCCTGGATAATTTTCCAGAAAACATTCCTGCTATTTTTGTAAGTGGTGAAGTACGCAGGAATATCTTCTTAACTATCAAAGAAAGTCTTCATAATGTCGTAAAGCATTCCGGAGCAACCCAGGTTGAACTTCAAGCCAACATAACGGATCAGGTAACTATAATGATTAAAGACAACGGTAAGGGTTACCCGCATGCCGAAAATGGTCATCAATCAGCTGGCAATGGTTTGATAAACATGCGAAGACGTATAGATTCCATAGGTGGTCAATTTGTAATGTCAAATGGCAAAGGTCTTTCTATTGTAATTAAAGTTCCTTTGCAAAAATTATGAACCTGAAACAATTTAGTACGTTTGTTCTATTGTCCAGGAAGGCAGGATATTTATTTTCATATTATGCAGCCAATAAAAACTTGCATTGTTGAAGATGTCGGGCACGTTCGGGAAGGCATGATAAGCCTGTTGTCTGGTGACAAGCGATTTGAGGTGCTTGCGTCTTTTAGCAATGCCGAAACAGCAACCAAAGAATTACCGGCATGGCAACCTGATATCGTGATCATGGATATTAATCTTCCTGGAATGGATGGTATTGAATGTTTGCGGAGAGTAAAAAATGAATGCCCTGCTACGCAATTCATCATGTACACAATCTATGAGAATGATGACAAGGTCTTTGACGCGTTGATGGCTGGCGCAAGCGGATACCTTTTGAAAAAAACTCCGGTAGATAAGATATGTGACGCGCTTGTTGATTTAAAGGAAGGGGGTTCTCCAATGAGTGCGCAAATCGCACGCAAGGTGCTGGATAGGATGCGCAATACAGGATCAACCGATCACTTTGATGTGCTATCGGCAAGGGAGAATGAAGTATTGCAGCATTTAGCACGGGGTCTTTTTTATAAAGAAATAGCGGATAAGTTAAATATTGCTACCAATACCGTGCGTCAGCACATTCACAAAATATATGAGAAGCTGCATGTACAAAACCGGGCAGAGGCAATTAATAAAGTTTATGGTAGAAAGTAAAGGCCAGTTTGTCGATCATTATATTTTTCGATTTTTTCTCCAATGAGTTTCTGATCTGCCTCTGCGGAATAGCAGTCTCCTGATACTTTAGAAAAGTCTTTACTAGCGCACCTTGGATATAGAACGGTCATGCTATTGTTATGCCCTTTCCCATAGTTTATTTTTAATCACTCCGATGATCCAAATTTCAAAAAAGGCATACTGAAAGGTTAGCAAAGAGTTGCGGATAAGTTATTTATCAAACCTCAATAATATGTATTCCCGTCGCATAAATATTTTGGTGTGCTCGATTCTTTTTGTGTATTGTAGCCAGAATTGTGAAGCTCAAGTAATTGATACCTCATTTAAATTATTATGGTACAAGGGGAAAAAGCTAAATGATACGACGGTATTTATTCCATCTGGGCAGACAGTTTCCTACAAACCTTCGAAAGGAAAAGTAGACATAAACACGCCACCGAAACAAGATATTCTCATAGCACTAACAAAAGAGCTCAAACGAATTGATCAACGTAAAACCGAACTGGCCCGATTGATCACTGGTTCGCCGAAGGGTCCTCTGCAGGCAGGATTTGTTTACCATCTTAATAAATCAATAGATGAAGTAAACTCCAGGTACGAAAAACTTGGCGAGAATTCCATAGAACTGGGGGTTGAAAATGGAAGGGGACAGTCAAACAGTTTATCCAAAGAAATTCCTCCTCACATTCTTAGCGCATACAATGAAGTATTGAATTTTGTTAAAAACCAATCCCCAATCACTGAAACACTGTCTCCTCCTTCCGTGGGATTTGACTATTGCTATCCCTGCGATCAGGACCGTCAGGCTGCATTCAAAAGAGACAGTATTGCATTTATGCAATGGATGGACAAGGAAAGAGATAATCTTGCCCGCGCAATGCAAGTGATCGGTTATTTCGGTTCCAGAAGAGCCAATCGTTTGCCTTATGATTCCAGTGTGGCCCGGACAATGGAAGAAGAAATGTTTGAGGCCTTTGAGAAAATCATGGATCGATTGGGAAAGAAACTGCTTCTGGTCTGGAACAAATACCAGAACGATGAAACCAAACTTCCATTCGTAACCCAGTTAATGTTCGAGTTCCTCAGGCAACAGCAGCTAATGGGATTAACTATCACTCCCAATTTTCCAGGGGCATTACAAATTGCAGCTAAATCCGTTGAATCAGGAATGCGCTTTCTTTCAAAGGCGAAAAGTGAAAGAGATTATAGAGTGCTCCTTAATATCCGGTGGATCGTGACTCTGTTCCGCACTGCGGAATTACTGGGAATAGAGCCTCAGAAATTTGAACATAGTCTCCTGGACTTTTTGAAGATTAATCAATTTAAGGTCTATGTAGATGCCCGGGGTAAAATTAGCCAGGAGGGAACTGTTATGGCTGCAGTGATGACAGGCGAGAACATATTTGGGTCCATCCCGGATTCCAATTGCGTTCTTAAATGGACACTGCTTTCACCGGATGATCAGAAAATGAAATTTCATCTGGATGAGGTTAAAATGAAGACGCCTGATTTAGCAGCAACCTATACCGGAACAAGGAATTGGAAATCGTACCCTGCCAGTCTTCAATTAGATTTCTGTAACGAACAGAAAGATACTGCCCTGCTGCATGGATTCTTTCCGTTAGACGGTGAAGAATCCTGGAATATCCAGGGAAGAACAATTTCCCCTTCAAAGACGGTTTATGCAATCTATTCAACCTGTTTTATGGATGTCGAAAGAATGCAGGCAATGGCCAACGATCCCGCGTTGCAGGCTAAAATGGAACAACAGATGAAGGAAAAGTATGAGCAATTCATGGCCGCCAACCAGGGCGCGAAAGATCCTTCTAAGATGACGCCTCAACAAATTGAAAAAATGAATGAAGCAATGTTGGCTGCCAGAGATATCACGAATATTATTCAGTCAGTGTCTACTTACAGCTTTATCTGCAAGGATCGCTTAAGGAATAAACAAAAAATTGTGTACGACGCCCAGGTAAATGGAAAGGAGCTTTCACCGGACAATCCCTCAATTGAAGAAGCTATTTTAAAATTGAGAATTGAGCATGTGGAAGATTAGTCAGCACGAAGAGTTTTCATAATAATCCAGATAATGTACGTAAAAATTGGGAAGGCTCTGATTATAGCATTAACGTATTGTCTTCTTAACCTTAACCATTAAAAAATGAAAAAATTACATCGAAAGTTTTTGATTGTTGCCTTCAAATTCATCAGTGTTTCTTTTTTGGCCAGTTTGCTTTGCATTGTTACCGCAGCGTGGAAAACGAATAGGTTCGCGGATGACCTATGGAAGCAATTGGGCATTACATCGACAGATGGAAATGCTTTTATTTATCATAGTGTTCGGAATGGCAATATTGGATACTATGTTAAGAATGCAAAAAATATTGCACAAAATGACCGCGTAGAAATTTTAAATGACCTGATAGCTCATGCAAAAAAATACGTAGCAAGTGAAGAGTACAAGCGCAGATACGAAAATGAAAAAAAATTGCGTAAGCCCGCTGAACCGCAGCTGTTGCCAATCAATGTCGAGGAAATCAAGGCTTCCGAAAAAGCGATAATTGAACAACAAATAAAACAGACGGAGGCCAACGTAAATCACCCAAATCCAAAAATCAAAAATGGAGTTCCGGCTGCACTTGAAAACCTCAAGAAGGAATTAAAAGCTTTGGATGATCCAAATAATAAGAGAATACAGAACAGGATAAAACAGGATCAGGCAATGAATGATGCAATAATAGCGAAATATAAGAAGGACCTTCAAGAAGTAGAAACCATCCTTCCTCCAAACCCACAGGATTTGATAAAAAAGCGTTTGCAAGAAATCCTTGATATAACGGCCGATGTTGATTTCAATGCTGAATTAAAGGAAGTTGGCAAGCTTAAAGTGTTTGTTAATCCTGTCTATGAAAAAAAATCAAAAGACTGGAAGCTGGCGTTTCGTGGTGGTAAAGAATTAACAGAAATCGTTCGCGCAAGTGCAAAAAAATGGCTGCAGGAAATTAAGTAGACGTGCATATCAACGGATAACCCCCGAGCCTGTATCCTCCCGTCCTGAAAATTATACGGATGGGAGGATACAATAAAAAACTAATTGAAGCTTTCCAGCAAGCGCTTCTTGTGGTTTTCCTGAATCATTGAAAGGAGTTTGTAGGCTGCCATTAATTGAAAAGGCATTATAAAAACAAGTAAAGCAGTTGTTGCAAATGCTAAAATTGAAAAAACATTCCACAGTTCAATTTTTTCCTCCCTTCCTAAAAGGCTAATTACTATGGCCACAGTTAGAAAGAACATGCCTGCACATACGACCCAGGCGAATACTGAAACAATATGAAATGATATAAAGAAAGAACGCGGTACTTCCTTCTGTGGGAAATAATTTTTGTACAATGAATGGCACATAAAAATATGCATCAGATTCGGACCATGAGCTATCACCAGGAACAGCAATGTTGACAGAGTAGCTATGGTAGACCCACGTGAACTGTTAAGTAACATCAACACACTGGTGCAGATTGTAATAAAGAAAGATGCAGCAATAAGATATTTGAGCCTTTTTAATTGTCGGGATGATTTAGCTAAGGACACTAGAGATTCAGTTTAATCTTAAGTTCCTTTAATTGTTTTTCATCTACCGCAGCCGGCGCATCCAGCATCACATCCCTTCCAGCATTATTCTTCGGAAAGGCCATGAAATCGCGTATGATTTCACTTCCTCCCAGGATCGCACAAAGTCGATCAAAGCCAAATGCAATTCCACCATGAGGTGGTGCTCCATATTCAAATGCACCGAGCAGGAACCCGAATTTATGAAGCGCTTCTTCTTTACTCATCGCCAATGCATCAAACATCTTTTCCTGTAAATCACGCTGGAAAATCCTTATTGAACCTCCACCGATTTCATTTCCATTCAATACCATATCATATGCA
Source organism: uncultured Chitinophagaceae bacterium (assembly GCA_963728145.1). Taxonomy (GTDB): domain Bacteria; phylum Bacteroidota; class Bacteroidia; order Chitinophagales; family Chitinophagaceae; genus CAVSJA01. The sequence goes on from CAVSJA010000007.1 coordinate 59,683, forward strand.
TTTGCCTTAATGTTTGCATAAGGATGCTTGAGGTATTCAGCCGGATTTGAAATCACCGGGCTATTGTCAATCATGGTTGCAATCTGGGAAGGCTTGGGAGAGGTAAATGGATGATGTTTCGGCACCCAACGGTTTTCTTCGGCATCGTATTCGAAAAGGGGAAAATCAAGTACCCATAAGAGTTTAAATTCATCTTTCTTACGAAATCCCATCCTTTCAGCAAGCTCTAAGCGCAATTCACTGATCGCCTTCCTGGTTCTTTCTTCTTTGCCTGCAAGGATCAAAATCAGATCGCCAGGCTTGGCAGATGCAGCTTCTGCGATCGCCTTGAGTTTATCTTCTGTAAAGAATTTGTCGACGCTGCTCTTCAGGGAACCATCGGTATTATATTTTATGTTCACCAATCCCTGCATACCGATTTGTGGACGCTTAACCCATTCGGTCAATTCATCCAATTGTTTTCTCGTGTATTCGCTGGCTTTAGGAACAGCGATTGCAAGTACTGTTTCCGCGTCATTGAAAACTTTGAAATCAGTTCCTGCTAATAAACCTTCCGCTGCCTTGAATGATTCAACCGAATTGAAAGCTGTTTTTATGTTCAGCAATTTCATTTCAAACCGGATATCTGGTTTATCATTACCATAGTTCCACATGGCCTCATCCCAACTCATGCGGGGAAGCTTTTCTTTATAATCAATTCCTTTTACCTCCCTGAAGATATATTTCACCATCCCTTCAAACATATTCAACACATCTTCCTGCTCCACGAAACTCATTTCGCAGTCGATCTGCGTGAATTCAGGCTGACGATCGGCCCGGAGGTCCTCATCCCTGAAACATTTCACGATCTGGTAATACCGATCATAACCGCTTACCATCAACAATTGCTTGAAAGTTTGGGGTGATTGAGGTAAGGCATAGAACTGCCCGGAGTTCATTCTCGATGGAACAACAAAATCCCTTGCACCTTCGGGTGTCGATTTAATCAGGAAAGGAGTTTCGATATCCATGAAATTGTTTTCATGGAGATAGTTTCTCGCTGCACGGTTTACCGCATAACGCAATTCCAGATTCTTCTTCACTAAGTTTCTTCTCAGATCAAGGAAGCGGTATTTCATCCTCAGGTCATCTCCACCATCGGTATCATCCTGGATGGTAAAAGGTGGAGTTATCGATTTGTTCAAAATCGTAAAGGAGTTCACTTTTATTTCAATATCCCCGGTGAGGATATTCTTATTCTTGCTGCTTCTTTCTGAAACAATGCCCCTGGCCTGCAATACATATTCCCGGCCAGGAGGCTGCTGATCCAATTGTTGGTTAAGCTCTTCTCCAAACAATAACTGAGTAATTCCGTAACGGTCTCTGAGGTCAATGAAGGTGATGCTACCAAATTTGCGGATGGTTTGCACCCAGCCGGCAAGGGTCACTTCCTTACCAAGCTGGCTCATATTCAATTCCCCACAGGTATGCGTTCTATACATCCAGATATATTTTTCAATGAGTTGCAAATGTAATGGAAAACCGAAAAGAGAATGTGCCTAAAATCTGTATTTTCACCCGCATAGATGCCCCAGGACAGTATTATCATATCGACTCCCACCGATACGTTTACGGTGTCTTCATTGCAAAACTTGCCCGACAGCATTCGTGCATTGCTTCCTCCTGAGCTCTGGAAAATTGAGCCCTCAAAACCCGACAACGAGATCCAACTTATTTGGATCATTTTAATTATAGTGATTATCGCAGTACTGCCCCCGTTGGTCAGGCTGCTTTGGGAAAGGGAGAAACAACGCCAGTATAAAAAGCTAATTGCCAAAAAGGGTCCTGAGTATGACCTGATTCTTCGGTACAGTCACCCTTATTATCGAAAGCTTTCCGGGGATATGCAGGCCGAATTCCTCAAGCGGACGATAAAATTCATTCAGTCCAAGAACTTTGAATATGTCGGTTTAAAATCAGATGAGCGGATGCCACTGTTAATTAGTGCGGCTGCCATTCAATTAACCTTTGGATTGGAACACTATCTGCTTGATCATTTTAAGACCATCTATGTTATGGAGAGGTCCTATCACTACGGGTTCTCCACGCAGCCATTCGAAGGTCATGTGAACTATAACGGTATCTATCTTTCCTGGGATAGTTTCTCAAAGCAGTTTGAAGATTATAAGGATGGGTCTAATGTTGGACTGCATGAAATGGCCCATGCTCTTGCTTATGTAAACTTTTCAGTGGATGATGGACTTGACCCGGCATTCAGGGCCAGGTTCTTTGAATTCTCAAAAATAGCGAGGCCGATATTCAATGATATTCAAAAGAATGGGAGTGTTTTCCTGGGAACCTATGCCACAACCAACTACAATGAATTCTGGGCAGTATGTGTCGAGAACTTTTTTGAAAGGCCTGAAACCTTTCAAAATCAATTACCTGAACTGTATAAGGGGTTATGCATTCTTTTGAACCAGGACCCTATGGCCAAGGATTTCATTATTATGCCCATACCGGGCTAAAAATTTCCCGGATTTTATTTTCAACGCCCTCTTCCATTTTCGAATTTTTCTTTATATTTTGTAACTGGCTATATCCTCCCTTTGAACTACCCGTAACTTTCCTTTTTCCTTAAGACCGACCTAGAACGTCCATTTTCCGTTGCAAGACCATAGGCTTGAATCGTACCTGATTCACAAAAAGACAAATGAGCCTTATGGAAATCTTGATCATTTTAATAGTGGTCTCGGGGATAATACTTCTTCACGGACCTGTAAGTGGGTGGATAAACAGTTTATATGTAAAGCGTCAGTATAAGCTCTTCCTCGCCCAGGAAACTTTTTATCATTCAATTATCGCCCCCCAGCTTAGGTTTTACACAAGATTAAGCCTGGAAGAACAGAGAAAATTCCTCTTCCGCACTTACCTTTTCAGAAAGGCAAAGCGGTTTCATTATATTGAGGTGAACGAAAGCGCAGAAATGCCGATCCTTGTCAGCGCAACTGCAGTTCAATTGACTTTTGGACTGGATAAATTCCTCCTAAACTATTTCAGAGATATCTATATTTTGAAGGATGACTATCATTATGGATTCTACTCAAGACCTTTCCAGGGTCATGTTGACCATAGCGGTATCTATCTTTCCTGGGATAATTTCCAGAAAGGTCTTCGCGGCCAGACGCCTAATTGCAATGTTGGTCTTCATGAAATGGGACATGCATTGGCTTATGTAAACTTCATTACACAAACTGAAGAGGACAAACATTTCAAAAAAGAATTCAAGAACTTCTCTAAAGTTGCAAGGCCGATCTTCGAATCAATGCAAACGGGAGGAAAGAATATTCTCGGCGATTATGCTGGTACAAACTACCACGAGTTTTGGGCAGTGAGTGTTGAAGTATTTTTTGAAAATCCCATCCGCCTTCGCCATGAGTTGCCTGAGTTGTACAAGGCAATGAGCAATTTATTGAGACAGGATCCGCTGGTGATTGTGAGTTCGCAGAAGATGGCAGCATAGGAGGATTTACGAATTACAAATTACGATTTACGATTTCTTTTTTGTTTGTAAGAACTTAGTGATACAGTGTGCTACTGAACGCGAATCTTTGATTCGCGTTTTTTTTATTGGACGTACGTGCCGTTCCCGCCCCGCCAGCGGCGGGGGGAACGCATGGTTACCCCCTCTACGCGTCGTCATTCCCGCGAAAGCGGGAATCTTGTGAAAGCAAACATCTTGATGCCGCGAATTTGCGTGCGATTACGAAAAATCAATGAATACAAAGATTCCCGCTTACGCGGGAATGACGGCGTAACCGTGGGGAGAGCAGCGCGTTCCGCTTCGCGGAACGCGCCTGAATTTGAAAGGCTGACAAAATGATTGCTTAGGAAAATATTATTTCTCCGTTCTCGCCAACTGCAACACTGTCTCCGGGAACCTCAATCGTTATTGAAACCAGTTTCTCCGTTTTCTTTTCCTTAGGCAATTCGACAAGATAATAGTACGCAATACAACATATGCCCATGACAAAAGGGATAGCCGAATAATACCTTAGAAAGTCGTGATCCGGCCAAAAGAATTCGGCGATCATCCAGTAACCATTGGCCGTGATCCAGAATACTACAGCGAGATTGTGAAAGAATTCCGATTTCAATTTTTTCGTTCTTATAGTGATCAGGATTGCCAGGATCAGGGTTGGTGCGAGCATCATTACTCCAATCGGTTTCCATAACATAGCCCAACTTATATCTTTGAATAACCAGAACACAATGTGCAGGTTTTCGAATTTGCGAAAACGATCAGGAATGCAATACATTTTCATATTCGCCATGGCAGTGGAGTTAAGGAGTTTAAATGAATCCGACAAAAATATATAATGGTGTCAATACTTTTTGATGGGTATTAAAGCTATTGTTTTGATAGAATCCTTGTAAATCTCTTTATATCTGCTTCAGGTTGAATTTTGGATTTATACCTGAGGTGGTTTACAAAATCATTAGCAAGCCAGGGAGCAAGCGAACATCCCTTTGTGCCCATTCCATTGAAGATCCCGATATTTTCATGCACTGGATGAAACCCTACGAATGGACGACGTTCAAGAGTAGCGGGTCTCACTGAAGCCTGATGATCTAAAACCTTGAATGAAGGCCTGATCCATTTTTTCAATATAGCTGTTATTCTTTCCCGGAAAATCTCCGTTGGTTGGTCGTGCTCAAATTCCCATTCGTAAGAAGAACCCACCCAGTAGATATCATCCTTCCAAGGAACGACGTTGATCCCATTCTTAAAAATATTCTCCTTGGGAAAATCAGCCATCTCTATCCACAACACTTCGCCTTTGTTTGGCGCAAATGGAAGTTTTGTGAAAAATGGATTTGAGGCAGAAGCGATCCCATCGCAAAAAATGATATGGGAAGCCTTTAGGTCTTTGTATTGAATATGATCCGATTTCAGTTGGAGTTGCTGAAGCTCGAATTTATCTTCTAGAAGAAAATTGTTTGCTGACAGGTGTTTTCTATAAAGGGGAAGAATCTCCGGCAAGTTCACCAACCAGGTTGGTTGGATCATTCCAAATCCTAAATCGTAATTAAAATAGTCTCTCCATTTATGTTCATCATCGGTTAGTGACAAATACGAACGATCCTCTGCATACCGATCCAAAAAAGCCAGGCGCATTTGCGCTGAGGGAAAGAAATCGACAATATTTTTTTGTGAGATTGCTTCGATGCCAAATTCATTTCCGAAATCAGTATAAGCATTAACAATGAACGGCATTACTTCATCGATCATCCATGTTTTTACAATTCTTCTACCGGTAACTGGATTTACAATGCCTGCGGCAACTTTAGAGGCAGATGATTTTTGTGGTTCATCAATGATTAAAAAAGAATAACCAGCTTTTTGCAGGTAATAACCAAGCCATGTTCCGCAAACTCCCTGGCCAATAATTAGAAAGTCGAAGGACATCTTGCAAAAATACCAGCAAATACATAACAATTCCTACTGTATTTCTCTGCGTCCTCTGCGCTTCTTTGTGTCCTCTGCGTCCAAAAGACTTATGCAATTAGAGTATTAGTATTGCAGAGTGACTCAAGTGCAGGCTTTTCAGGACGCAGAGGACACAAAGAAGCGCAGAGGACGCAGAGGAATCCTGAATTGATCTCAGCAAGGTGTTATTCAACCCTTATCTTAATTCCTTCTGAGTGACTCGTAAACTCCGGTGCGTACATGCATTGGATAGTTGTAACTCCATTACTAAACGTACCCGTATGCGTAACAAAGAGCGGATATTCGAAAACCCATGTTCCTCTTGGTAAATAACCAAAGAAGAAATTAGTACTCGCGTCTTTTGTGGTTTCGTAATAACCGAGTCCGCCCTGGTATTTGTAACTGCTGATCACATTTACCGGTTCGAGCGATGAAGCACGCATATCTTTCATATGTATGTATTCCATAGTCCGGTCAACACGAAGTTCAATCCGCACTTTCACCTTGTCCCCAACTTTCAATGCATCTCCTTCATTCAGCGGTTGCAATACTAATCCACGATCGGAATGTTTTTCGACAAATAGCTTCTTTGTCAATTTAAGTGGGGTAGAAGATGGCGTTATTTTATCCAGGTCCTCAAAGTATTGCCAGTAAACGCTGCCCCATGAAGTGGTCGGTTGAGTTTGATCAGATGAAAGAGAAACTGAAATGTTTCCCATTTCAGGGTTTATCAATTTGCCTTCAACTACTTTTTTGAAATAGCCCGTACCAGCTTCAGCGCCTTGTGTTGAAGAAAATTTCACTGTGCTACCCAATTGAATATTCACTTCCGGTTCAACCGTCAACCAATTACTGCCTTGCAATAGCAGCGCATAACATGCATCTGCAGTCGCTTTGGTGGTTCTCCAGTTTTGCGTTTGTTTTTGTTTGAGTAGCCAGGTCTTCAACTCATCCACGCTCTTTCCATCTTTGGCGGCTTCTGCAAATACTTCTATTAATAATGAATGTGATTCAATAGGAGCCTGGTACCAGTAATATCCACCTGAATTGAATTCCTTCCAGTACATGCCCATTTCTTCGCTATACAACGCGTTTTGCTTTAAGGATGCAATGATATCATTTGAAGTTTTTACGTCACCTGTTCTGAACAAAGACAAGGCAATCATTCCCTGCATGTATTTGGATTGCTTGACCCAATTTAGTTGGGATTGCTTTCTGTAATATGTATGTGAAGTAAGGTTATCACCTGAAATTGGCATTTCCTTAAAAAAGCTTCGCATGTAAAGGAATTGGATCTGGAAATCACTCAATCCACCTTGTACTGGCTTGATTTTGGTTTGCTTGACCAGGTTCTCGTAATCTTCTTTTATTTTTCTATCGAGATAGACAACTGCTCTTTGGATCATAAGCGTAATTGCTCCATTATTCTTTGGCAATGCATTCAGCTTCTTCAGGTGTCCGATTCCCGTAATAATGTACTGAGTAATATATCGATCATCCGGTCCTCCTTTGAACCATACAAAACCACCATTCGGGCTTTGCATGTCCTGTAGTTTGCGTAGTGAGGACTCCATTTCGCGGCTCATTCTAACCATATCAAATAACAAGGCGATATTTTTCTTTTGTTGCTCTTCTGATTTGGCCTGCAATACCCAGGGTGTTTCCTGCAGGAGTACAGACTTTCAATTCCTGGTTCTTTTGAAGATTGCTCATTAGTGCTGCAGTATCCAATGTCTTCCATTTTTCAAAGATCGCTGCGATCCTTGGCGAACTATTCGCGATCATTGAAGCCAGTGCATTCGCATAATAGCGATTGAATACCTGTTCTGCGCATTCGTAAGGATATTCCATCAAGTAGGGAAGGGCCTGTACTGCATACCAGGCAGGATTGCTGGTGTATTCGACAGTCAAGGCCTGATGATTCAAAGATTCACTATTACCGCTTTGAAGAAGCTTTTCAAATTTGAATTGCTTTGTACCATTGCCTCTCATATTCAAAGGCAGGCTTTCGGTCACCAACATGCGATTGGTTAGAACTGGCAGACTCGCTTCTTCACCGTCGGAAACCTTTCCGGTATTCGCAATGACGCGATAGGTGACAGGTTTATTGTATTGAAAAGGAATTTCAATTGTAAATGAGATCGGGCTGCTTTGTCCGGCAGCAACAGTGAAGAATTGATTCGGAAAGAAATTCCTGAACCAACCATCCACGGGTTGATTGTTTGTTGGATCGATCAATTGCAATTCAACCTGACCAGTCAACTCCTTATCGCTCATGTTCACAATCTTTCCACTGAAATCAATTCGATCTCCCTCGCGAAGAAATCTTGGTGCATTGGGTTGAACCATTAATTCTTTCTGCGTAACAATCTTTGTTTCGGAATAGCCAAATGCAAGATCCTTTGTATGTGCAAGGCTCATCCATTTCCATTCGGTCAATGCTTCGGGGATGGTGAATGAGAATTCGATTGCGCCTGTGCTATCTGTTTTGAGATCGGGAAAGAAGAATGCGGTTTCGTTGAAGTTTTTGCGGACCTGGATTACCTCAGGCTCTGCTTGTTTATCAAATCGGTCATCTATTCCGTCCGCATTTGGGGGCGCCGAGTCCCTCTTAAGTTCACTCCAACCTGCATCTAAATTCTGAGCTGCAATGCCAGAAACTCTTCCCTCAAGTTGCTGCTTTTCATCCATCATGGGTTTTGGCAACTTCATATGCCTTGGTCTTGTAGCAAAAAGATCAAAAAATCCAATGGAGCCAATAGCATTCCAATAATTGTCTACTATCAGGTGGTCATATTCTTTTTGGAATGTGTTTGTCGCGGATGTATAAAAAGATTTCTCATTTGAATTGACAACTATAAAGTTTTGTACCGAAACCCATGGCGAGCGATTAATGCCAAATTCTTCAAAAAGATCTGGTTTTCTCCATTCCTGGGGTCTGAATTGATCCAGTGAGGCATCATACATACCTGTCAATAATTCTGCCATCACTTTGTCAGTCTTATATCCACTGATCTTAAGTTTCCATTTTTCTTCAGAACCTGGTAGTGTTTTATCCCGATAGCTTGCGTATGTAATCGTCAAATCTTTATTTGTAAATGGTATCTGAACCAACTGGCTTGAAGTGTAGAATCGATTGTATTTGACAAAAACCAGGTCCAGAACGATTCCACCCCTGTCAGATTCAGTGGTTGTTATATTGTATGATTGACTATTACGATTAAACCTCAAGAAATTTCGTGAACTATCTTTGTTCATCCTGTTGATCTGATGGATTAACCAGACGCTATCCAGATTGGTTCTTATCTGGTAATTGATTTTTTCTCCAGGCTCAAGTATATTTTTATCAGATATCAACTCTCCAAAAGCATTGGGATTGGTTATTGTAGCGCCTGTTAATTCAAGGTATTTTAGAGTTTTTACTTCTTCTCCATATTTGTCTTTTGTTACAGCTTCGATCAAATACCATCCCGGAGATAATTTCAAATTGCCTTTTGAATAACCGGCACTGGCATAGGTCGTATCGCTGAATTCGAGTTCTTTTTTTTCCCTTGCCCATTTGGTCACATCATCTTCATCCTTGTAAACATCATGAGGAAATAGGCGATAGTATTCTTCTCTTGTAAATATGAATTGATCCGGTTGCTCCCAATAACGGTCACGGAATACACGGGTTGGTGTTTTTAGTTTGTATACACTGATGTTGACATTTGTTTTTTCAAAAACATCGTTCATGTTTGTAGACCTTACCCGTATTCCTTTTAAACTATCCGCCGGAAGTTTATCGGGAATATCCATTGACAATTGAATTGCCTGATAGCTCACTGAGACAGAAGTATTACCGCTACGGGTTTCTCCGTTGATATCAGTTATGTCGGCGCTTACTTCATAATAAAAGACCGGTTGGTTAGATTTAGGAACTGAGTTATCTGGTAGAGCTTTAAATGGAATGAGGAATAGTCCGTTTGCATCGGTAATTGCAGTACCATGGGCGATCTCCATTTCTTCGCCTTTTGAAGGCGGCCATATTCTTCGCTCATAACCGTAATAAAAAGGAATTCTTGTTCTTCTTATTACACGGTATTTGACCAATGCACCATCAATATTGTTTCCTGCATAGGCTTTGGCCTGCCCTTTCACATAAATTGAATCATTCAGTTTGTAAGTGCCGGCAGGCTTTTCAATTTGTACAAAGAACTTTGGTCTTTTGTATTCTTCAACATTAAAATCCTGGGTATTGTTGGTGACCTTGTCCTGGATCCAGAATCTTCCATTCAAAAGATTTTCAGGTAGCGTAAATTTTCCAGAATAAGAGCCGAATTCATTTGTTCGAACAGCAATAGAATCCACCTTCTGGCCATTCACATCATAGAGATAAACTGTTGAAGCGAGCTCTGATATGATAGAACTCTCCCTTGTGGCAGGGTTTTTATTTACCATTATCCCTTTAAAGTATACCGTTTGGCCTGGGCGATAGATCGATCGATCAGTAAATAAAAAGGCAAATCTTGAATCACGATTTGGAGGTGGCGCCCCGTCATAAACATAATTGGCGACGTTTTCATTCAGGAACAGATAATCGTCCTTTGTAGTTATCTCAAGCATCATTCCTGGGTTTCTTTGCGCCTGGAAAGGCCGAATGCGAAAGAATCCGTTCATGTCGGTAATAATATTCTCTCCCCTGGTCTTTATATTTCTGCCGCGGTTGTAATCATATTGATTGTACCAAACCTGCACATCAGCTCGCGCCAATGGTTGTCCGGAATTTCTGTTTACAACGAAATAATCATTTTTTGAATTGAAGAAGGCAATATTGGAGACATGGAAGAACTGAACGGCTAATAAATTTTCTTTCAGCGAGAAGTTTTCGTTCACGCTCACTAATAATACATACTCACCGAATGCGAGCGGGTCAATCTTGACCTCCACACTATGCTGTTGATGATCGTTTGTGGCCGGAAGAGATTGGGTGAATGATTTTGTAGCCTTCATTTCGACAAATTGCTTCCAGTAATTCTCTTCCCAGTAATTAGTGCTCATTGCATCTCTCATCCTCTTATCTATGCGAATGACTCTTGCATGCAACTGAGAAATGTTCCGGTACTGCACCAGGCTTCTGAATGGAAGACCGTTCACATTTACTTTTTCAGTTTGGATACTTAACTGTTTCTCGAGGATCCTGTTTAAGAGTACTCTTGCATTTGATTTTCCTTCGCTTGAATCCTTTTGTGTAAGGACACGGTCAACAATTTCCTTTGATCTTACATATTCATAACGAAAACTATCATTTTTTAAAGGTTGATAACGGCTTGCTTTATTCGCATGCAATTCAGCCAGGAGATACAGCGCCTGGGATGCTGCAGGGTAATTTGGATACTTCGAGTTTATCGCATTCAATGCAGCTTCGTAAATCGATTCCTTTTCAACAACCGTTGAATTATCATAAACGAATTGTAATCGGTGAATGTCCACATCCAGTAATGCGTCCGGTTTAGTGTCGCTGAGATGGAATGCAATGAGTTTTTGATAAAGCAAGAGTGCTTTATGCTGATTCGAGGATGTATCCCTGGTTGAAAAATTTATCCTGACGAATTCTGTTGCGGATGTAAATGCTTCGGGTTGATCAATCTCGAAGGCATAGGCCGGTTTCGTAATGTCACGTTCATCATTGCGGAAATAATCAATCGCCCTATGTGCAAGCAAGTCATAAAGAGTAGGGCGGAGCTGACGAACATTACCTGGTATTATAATAGGATTGAAAGATTCAAGCCTGGTTTGTTGTAAAAGCTTTTCGTTCCGGACAGAAGCCAGGTACTGTTCAGTTATTTTTTTATGTAGGTCTTCAAATCCCCAGGTAGCAATTTCATCTTTCTTAAAATTGACGGTAGAAGTACGGTTGTACAGTCGCCACCTGTTTTCATTTAAATAGTTCTTGTATATCTCGGCGGCAAAACTATTCAGTATGGATCTCGCAGGTTCCTTGACTGTGCTGATTTCCTTTTCAATGCTATTTATATTCTTTATTGCAGCATCCTCTTCCTTTAAACTTTGCAATCCCATCCTGTAAAGCAGAGCCTTGATAAGCTGAGCCGTATTGTTTTCAGCCTTAGCACGTGAATAGAGTTTATTCACTTCGGTCATTGCCGATGCAGTCAATCCTTTTTCGAGGATCAGCGTATCGATCTTTTTCCATGCCCTATCATAGGAACTGGGCTGCTGAGCGATTGTTAAAAACCAGCAAAAGGTTGCAAGGATAAAGGATAAAATTCTTTTAAAAACCATTCCAAATTTTTTACAAGTTAATTGAATTGCATTAAGCAGATGCACCAGGTGGTGAAATTTCATAAGCCACACGTCTTTAACGATATATTAGGTAAAGCCGATTAATCTTTTGTTGTTGGTTTAATTCAGATGGCTTAAGGAGGATTTAAAACTATGAAGAAATCTTTTACACTTTTAGTTGCAGCTCTGGTTACATTAACAACCATGGCCAACACAACAGACAAGATCAAAGATGCAAACAAAGACCGCGATGGCAGCCTTAGTATTTTCAACTCAGGTAGCCAGGACATCCGTATCGAGATCGATGGTCGTAGGTATTATGAAAACGGCCGGACTTTCACTTTGCGCAATCTTGCTCCAGGGAATCACCGTGTAAAGATCTACACTGAGACCCGTGGTGGGGGAGTGTTTGGTGATATTTTCGGAACAAGGGTTCAACGTGTGATTTACAACAATTCCATTCGTGTAAAACCCAGGACCCATGTCCGCATGGAAATCAATCGCAACAATCGCGTTGAGATCGATGAAAGGAAAATAGGAAATGGTAATGGGAAATGGGATGATGATGACCGTTGGGACAATGACCGCGAATGGGACAAAGACCGCGGACGTGACCGTGATTATGAGGATCGCGACGATCGTGACGATCGTGACGGCAGATGGGATGATGCATATGGCAGACCCATGGACGAACGCTCCTTTTTAACCTTTATTCAAACCTTAAGCAGGGAAAGATTCGAAGACACGCGCTTTACATTGGCGAGAAATAGTTTTGATCGCCAACAGTTCAGCTCAGACCAGGTGAAAAGGGTATTGCAATATTTCTCATTCGAGAACAATAAACTCGAACTGGCGAAATTCGCGTACCGCAACACGGTAGACAAAAACAACTACCACGTGATCTATGATGTGTTTTCGTTCAGCAGGAGTAAGGAAGAATTATCTAATTACGTAAGAAGCTATAGATAGGTATTTTTTACTCTACGTTTAAAAGGCCAGCGTTCTCGCTGGCTTTTTTTATAAACTAATAATTAATAATCAATAATCAATAATTGCTCGATGTGGAGCGAGCCAATGATTCATGAGCAACTTTATGCCATAAGAATTATTGATTATTGATTATTGACTCCCGACTCCCGACTCCCGACTACTTCTTCATCACTCTGGCAACAGTCATCCCAATATCCGCCGGGCTTTGTGCAACATGAATGCCGCATTCGGCCATAATTTTCATCTTGGCTTCAGCGGTATCATCGGCACCGCCGATGATTGCACCGGCATGACCCATTCTTCTGCCGGCAGGAGCAGTTTGTCCGGCGATAAATCCTATGACAGGTTTCTTTGCGTTGTCTTTGTACCAATGAGCAGCTTCGGCTTCCATCCCGCCACCGATTTCACCAATCATTACAATTCCATCAGTATCGGGGTCGGCCATGAAAGCTTGCAGAGCTTCTTTTGTTGTGGTGCCAATGATGGGATCACCACCGATTCCAACAGCAGTTGAGATTCCTAATCCAGCCTTTGCAACCTGGTCGGATGCTTCATAAGTAAGCGTACCCGATTTCGAGATCACACCAATTCTTCCTTTCTTAAATACAAAACCAGGCATGATCCCAACTTTGCATTCATCGGCAGTAATCACACCGGGGCAATTAGGTCCAACCAATCGGGTTGTTTTTCCCTGCAGGTAATGTTTTGCTTTAATCATATCCTGTACAGGTATTCCTTCAGTAATGCAAACCACCAGGCCAATGCCAGCATCAGCAGCTTCCATGATCGCATCCGCGGCGAATGCAGGTGGAACAAAGATGATGGTTACGTTTGCACCAGTTGATTTCACTGCTTCCGCTACTGTATTGAATACGGGCCGGTCGAGGTGCTGGGTTCCTCCTTTATTCGGGGTAACGCCACCCACTACATTGGTTCCATATTCAATCATCTGCGTTGCGTGAAATGTCCCTTCAGTTCCGGTAAATCCCTGTACAAGGATCTTTGAATTCTTATTTACAAAAATGCTCATCGTTTTAAAGATTGCGGCAAAAGTAAGAGATAATAAGCAATGGGCAATAGGCAATGGGCAATGGGCAATGGGCAATAGGCAATGGGCAATAGGCAATGGGCAATGGGTAATGGGTAATGGGCAATGGGCAATGGGCAATGGATTAATTGACAAGTTCGCGAATTGATTTGACAATTGCCTATTGCCTATTGCCTATTGCTTATTGCCTATTGCCTATTTGTTATCTGGTGTACCCGAAAGTCAGCGATCCCCAATAACTCTGCCAATGCGCATCGTTGCCATCGGGAAGTCGGATCATTTTGACCGTACTGATCATCCAGGATCCGATTGCCTTTACATGAAACCTGACCTCACCGTTTTCATTGCTAACCAGTTCAATTTTTTCGGTTTCGTTATTTACCCTGTGCCAGACCTTAACCATCGAATTTGATAGTGGCTTTTTTTGGAAAAGAATTCTGACTGTGAGGGTATCTCCTCTTTTGAATTTATATGGATTTGATAAGGGAATGATATCAACCGGTAGGTTGGTTTGTTTTTTATGAATGCTATTGATATGATCGCCTACCTGAAAAAGGGTTTTTACACTGCGTTGATAGTTTTCTCTCCCTATCGAATCCGTTTCATTGTTTGCATTTCGATAATCGATTGCATCCTGGATTCCATCTTCTTTCAGATAAGCGAGAAATTCATCGGGCTTTAACTCGATGTGTTTATTGGTGGAATTATATGTGATCATATAAGTTCCTTCCTCATGTATTGAAAATTGAAGTGAATCGCCAACTTCTTCACTCACCTGGGGACTCAAATCATCAGTTACATCATGAAGATGCAAGTGAAAGCTTTGAACGCTTTGGTTATTGCCCGTCCAGTTTTCACCTTCAAAATTCTCCCCAACCAACAATCGAAGATTCACATCATCGCCTGCCTTGTAAATGAATTTATCAGGCTGCAACCAGAATTCGTGCGACATGAGCATAGTAGCCAACCCAAGAAGAACAACAAATACAATATGCGAATGCTTCATAAAGCGAATTACCTAATAATTCCTCAATTCGGTTAATTGAATTGATAACAATTAAAGTTAAATGTGAATAAATTGGTTAGATAATTTTAATGACTTCTTACAAGCTCGCTATTGCCCATTGCCCATTGCCTATTACTATTTGTTCAAGAGCTCATCCATATCGCGATCATTCGCGATCTTACCGCTGTGCTCGAGCATGCGCATGTCTTTGGCGTCTTTTAAGAATTCGGAAGCGAAGATGAATTCATTAAGGCGTTCGTTTTTGCTAAAGATAATTTCTTTGTTATTTCCTTCCCATTGTTTCTTGCCCTCATCCATATATATAATGTGATCTCCGATCTCCATCACACTATTCATGTCATGAGTGTTGACAATGGTGGTGATATTGTATTCCAAAGTGATCTCTTTGATCAGCTTATCGATCAGGAGTGAGGTTTGAGGATCCAGGCCGGAATTTGGCTCGTCGCAAAAAAGAAATTTCGGGTTCAATACGATTGCGCGGGCAATGCCAACCCTTTTTTTCATACCGCCACTTAGTTCTGAAGGGAATTTTTTATTTGCATCTTTCAGGTTCACCCTATCCAATACTTCATTCACTCTTTTCAGTTTTTCAGGATATTTCCAGTCGGTGAACATATTGAGCGGGAACATTACATTCTTTTCAACATTTACGCTATCGAAAAGCGCTGATCCCTGGAATAGCATGCCGATCTGTTTGCGGATCTCTCTTTTCCCTTCACTGCCTAGCTGAAAGAATTCTTCATTCTCATAGGACACTTCACCGCTATCAGGAGTAAGCAGACCTACCATACACTTCATCAATACCGTTTTTCCACTACCGCTTGCACCAATGATGAGGTTGCATTTACCTGGATCAAATTTAGCGTCTACATCGTCAATCACAATCCTGTCGCCAAATCCTTTTTTGATATGTTTCAATACAATCATTCGATATCCGGTGGTTTAAGTATCCAATAGTAACGCGGCAAGTATATAATCAGCAAATAATATTGCAACACAACTCACGACTACCGCCTTTGTACTTGCTCTTCCTATTTCAAGCGCTCCTCCTCTAACGTGATATCCATAAAAAGCCGGTATGCTGGAAATAATAAAGGCAAACGTATAGGCTTTTGCCATGGCAAAGACAACATTATAAGGAACGAAAGATTCCAACAGGCCCCTGTCGAACATATTAGCCGACATGATGCCTGAAAACACAACAGCAAGCCTGCCACCCCAAATTCCAAGAGCAGTTGATACGATGACGAGTAATGGGATCATGATCAATGCCGCGAGTATTTTCGGAAGTACGAGGTAGGTCTTTGTATTAATGCCCATGATCTCAAGCGCATCGATCTGTTCACTTACCCGCATATTTCCCAATTCACTCGCGATCTTACTTCCTACAACACCGCCCAACACAATACACACAAGTGTCGGAGCAAATTCCAGGATTACCGTATCCCTTACGATTTGTGCAATCGCAGTCTTGGGAATAAGGGGACTTACCAATTGATAAGCGGTTTGTAGTGCAGATACCGCTCCCATAAAAACTGAGATAATTACTACGATGCCAAGGGACCCAATACCAATCTCGGAACATTGGTGCATCAATTCCTTCCAGTACATTTTCATGTTTTCAGGCCTGGAGAACATCCCCTTGATCATCAAAAGGTACCGGCCAAATTCTGTAAAGAATGTCACGTAGGATTAGTGTTTTTTGTGGAGTGAAGTTAGTTGTTTATGATGATATGGTTATTTAGTTGACTGGTTGATTGGTTGATTGGTTAATTAGTTAATTGGTTGATTAGTTGATAACGTAAGAACTTTTATATTATTGAGATAACATCCCTTGTAAACCCTGTCAACCTTGTCAACCCTGTCAACCTCGTCAACCCCATCAACCCTACACCTGCTTATTCGCCTTCCTAAACCTCTTCCACCACGGTGACTTCTTAATCATCTCGTCGATGGAGGTCTTTGATTTTAGTTGGGCGTCGATCACGGCGATCAGCGCCATATTAACGATACTTCTAACGGAGCTACCCAGTTGAAATACATGTACCGGTTTTTTCAATCCAAGCAGGATCGGTCCAATCGCATCTGCATCGCCTACTTCCTTCAATAAATTATATGCCACATTACCCGAAGCAAGATTGGGGAAGATCAGGGTGTTTACATCCTTATCAGCCAGTTCACTAAAAGGATAATTTTCCTTAAGTAGATCACTATTAAAGGCAAGACTCACCTGCATTTCTCCATCAACAATAAGTGATGGATTTTTTCTTTTCACGATCTCTCTTGCTTCTGCCACCAGTTGCGCTTCCGGAGAATTGCTGCTGCCGAAATTGGAATAGCTCAACATGGCAATACGCGGGATAAGGTTAAAATGTCTTACTTCTTTTGCCACCAACAGCGTTATTTCAGCAAGTTCTTCAGCCGTTGGATTAAAGTTTACCGTAGTATCTGCGAGGAATAAGGGTCCTCTTTTGGTAAGCAACAGGTACATCCCCGCAATCTTTTCTACTCCTTCTTCCGTTCCGATAATCTGTATCGCCGGACGAATTGTTTCTGCATAATTCTTTGTAAGGCCAGAGATCATTGCATCTGCATCACCTGTTTCCACCATCATGCAACCATAATTGTTACGATCACGCATTGATTTGTTCGATTCGTACTGATTAATCCCTTTGCGATTGCGTTTTGCAAAGAACAGTTCACCATATTCCTTTCGTTTATCTTCCTGCTCTTCATCCTGCGGATCGATAATGGGTAAACCTTCGATATCAATATTATTATTAGCAGCAATCTCACGTATCTTCTTTTCATTACCCAATAGAATTGGATAAGCAATTCCTTCATCAAAAATGATCTGCGCAGTCTTTAATATTTTTAGATTATCTGCTTCTGCAAAAACAATGCGTTTTGGATCACGACGGGCTTTATTACCAAGGATGCGCATGATCTGGTTATCCAAACCAAGCCGTTTATTAAGCTCAATCGCATACTGATCCCAGTTGGTAATGGTAGTATGCGCTACACCACTTTCCATTGCTGCTTTGGCAACGGCCGGAGCTACCGTAGACAATAATCTTGGATCAAGTGGTTTTGGAATAATATAATTCGGACCAAATGAAATGGTCTTTTCATTGTAAGCAATGTTCACAATATCAGGAACAGGAGTTTTTGCCAGTTCAGCCAGTGCTTTTACAGCAGCCAGTTTCATTGCTTCATTGATCTGCGTTGCACGAACATCCAATGCACCGCGGAAAATAAAGGGAAATCCCAGTACATTATTTACCTGGTTGGGATAATCACTTCGACCCGTTGCCATGATAATATCCTTCCGGGCACCGGTCGCCGCTTCCCAACTGATTTCGGGATCAGGATTGGCCATTGCAAATACGATAGGATTCTTCGCCATGCTCTTCACCATTTCTTCGGTAAGAACATTTCCAATACTTAAGCCAATGAATACATCTGCATCTTTCAATGCTTCCGCGAGAGTGAGATCTGGTTTGCGGGGGAAAGCAAATTTAGCTTTGTTTTCATCCAGGTCGGTGCGATCGTTATGAATCACACCCTTTCTATCAAATACGATAAAATTTTCTCGCTTTGCACCCAATGCCTCATACAAATAAATACAGGCCATTGCTGCGGCACCGGCGCCATTCACGACAAACTTTGCCTTTTCAATTTTTTTCTTTTGGATTTCTAACGCATTCAGCAATGCGGCAGCGCTGATGATGGCCGTGCCATGCTGGTCGTCATGCATCACCGGTATCTTCATTTCTTCCTTCAGCCGCTTTTCTATATAAAAACATTCAGGTGCTTTGATATCTTCAAGGTTGATTCCGCCAAATGTTGGTTCGAGCGCTTTTACGATCTGTACAAATTTTTCCGGATCCTTTTCGTTGATCTCGATATCGAATACATCGATATCTGCAAATATTTTGAACAATACGCCCTTTCCTTCCATCACCGGCTTTCCGGCTTCAGGACCGATATCGCCCAAACCCAAAACAGCCGTTCCATTGCTGATCACTCCAACAAGGTTTCCTTTGGCTGTGTACTTATAAACATTTTCAGGATTGGCGGCAATTTCCTTACAGGGTTCTGCAACACCAGGCGAATAGGCAAGTGAAAGGTCGCGTTGAGTTTTGGCTTCTTTGGTTGGAACTACTTCAATTTTTCCCGGTCTTCCTTTTGAATGATACTCCAGTGCCTGTTCTCTTCTAAGTTCTTTTTTCATGTGTAAATTTTCCGTTAGGGAATAAGGTCAGGTAAAAACATATCCGGCACCCTTTCAGGTGTTTACCATCGATCTTCCCAAGCAAACAGGGCCGCAAATTACGAAATAGTCTGATAGTCAGGGATGAGGAGTCGGGAGTCAGTAGTCAGGAGTCAGGAGTCAGGAGTCGGGAGTCGGGAGTCGGGAGTCAATACAATAATCAATAATCAATAAATAATAATTAATAATCGAGGAACATCACGAATTTTCAAATTCATCATGCTGTAACAATTATTGATTATTGATTATTGTTTGTTGTATGTTGCGACTGACTCCTGACTCCCGACTCCTGACTCCCGACTCCCGAAATAGTCCTACTTTGAGTCTTCAAAACATTTTTATGAAAAGATACCTCTTCACCCTGATCTTATTGGCAACTGCAGCCGTTGCGAGTGCACAGCAATGCACTAAGAAGTATAAAATGACAACAGAAAGAACGCATCAGGTTGCTCCGGATGGATCAGAGGGTGATGATCTTCCCCTAAGCGTAAATATTACTCTTTCAAAAGACAGCATAATTGTTATGATCACTACTCCGGATGGTACGGAAATTACGCTTAAGGGTGTGCATAAGGAGACAGAATGTAAAATGAATGCCGACTATTCAGAAGGCACCATTGATTATAAAACTGACGCAGAAATAAATCGCAGTAATGGTGAATCAAGAACCTCGAAAATGTTGTTCAAGCTGGAAAGCAAAGGCGGAAAATTCAAAATATACGGCAACCCCGAAGATGAGCAACAGGAGAAGGTTTGTTTTGTTATAAAAGATAAAGAAGAAGTTAAATAGGCAATGGGCAATGGGCAATAGGCAATGGGCAAAGTTTATTATTCACCATTGACCATTCACTATTTCACTACCGACAATTCAATATGCGAAGGAAACTCCACGCTTCGGTGAACTTTATGTGTTGCTTTGATAAAGTCTGATTCTGTTGCTTGAAAAATATTTGCAACATACTTCTGCGGATTTCGATCGATGATAGGGAACCATGTACTTTGCACCTGCACCATTATGCGATGTCCGGCCTTAAATACGTGATTGATACTATGCAGATCGATTGAATAAGATTCTACTGCTCCTGGTTTTACCGATTCGGGCTTTTCAAAACTCTTGCGATATCTTCCTCTAAATACATCATTGGCGATCATTAACTGATAGCCTTTCATTTTTGGATCTACATGATCATCCGGATAGACATCAATCAATTTTACGATCCAGTCTGCATCTGTACCGGACGTAGATGCAAATAATTTAGCCAACAGATCGCCTGTAACCGTTAAGTCATTTTTCAACGGATCACTTTGCCAACTCAAAACATCTGAACGTCCTTTTAAAAATCGTTGATCTTCGGTAAGCCAGGTAAACCACTTGGAGCCTTGTCCATAAGTTGGTTGAATTGGCCTCGGCCGATAAGGAACCGGATTAGATGGATCGGAAATAAAACTATCGGCCTGGTTTATTCCAGCTTCGACAGGTTTGTCAAACGATAGCTTTCCATTTGGATGCATGTATAAATTCATTTTCATGGATTCCGCAGGAGGCCAGTCATCATATGTTTTCCATTCATTGCTTCCGGTTTGAAAAGTGATGGCTTCCGCAAATTTTCCATCACCCTTTCCTTTTAAATAATAGGCAAACCATGGCGCCTGAATTTCTTTACGATATTTTTCTCCTGTATTTGAACCAAACTGCAGGTTACCTAATTTATTACCCGGGCCCCAGGCCCATCCTCCATGATTCCATGGCCCAATGACAATATGATTTTTGTTAAATTGATCTTTTTTCTCCCAGAGTTCGTAAGCTCTTTGTGGTCCGTAAAAATCCTCCTGGTCCCACCAACCGGCAACATTCATAATATGCACGCGTGGTGAATCAAGCCGATAGTCGAGTGATTGCTTTTGCCAGAAACTATCGTAATTGGGATGACTTACATAATTATTCCAGGTCGGGATCTTATTGTGAAAATGTTTTTTATTGACGTTTGAAAGCGGGCCAAGATCAAGATACCATTGATAAGTATCATTGGTCTTGAATTGAAAGAGGCTATCTGTTTTGCCGGCTTCTTCCATAAATGCATACTCGAAGGCATAACTGAGCCGGAATGCACCGTTATGATGGAAGTCATCGCCGATATACATATCTGCAGGAGATGCCTGTTCCGAAACAGCGACCAATGCAGGATGAGGGTCTATTGCACCCATCACAGTCGTCCAACCATCATAGGAAATACCATACATGCCAACCTTGCCGTTATTGTTTTTTATGTTTTTTAACAACCATTCAATCGTATCATAGGTATCTGTGCTTTCATCAATGGCCTTTGAGTCTTTTTTATCGCGGGTGAAACGTTGCATTTCAAATCTCCCTTCGCTCTTGTATCTTCCGCGGATATCCTGGTAAACGAAAATATAGCCATCGGCTGCCATATCTTTTATGTAATCATTTCGCAGAGGATTTCCGGTATGACTTACACCATAGGGGGTCCTTAAAAATAGAAAAGGATATGTAGTTGAGCTGTTTTTTGGTTGAAAGATCACCGTATTCAACTTCACTCCATCCCGCATGGAGATCATTACTTCCATTTTGTCATATCCATCCTGACCCTCTTGCGCAAAAATTGGGGTCGCAACTAATACAAAGAGAATTGTTCGTACGAGGCGTAAAAATGACTTTTCCATTACAGAAGGAGTTTGCTGAACCAAGTTAACAGTTTGGAAGCCGGTAAGGCCCGGCCTGCAATTTAAGGAGTTGTTAAATCAGCTTTCAAACTATAGTTTGGATAAAATATTGATGATAGGTTTGCCGTCTTTCCTTTTTAAAATCAATTAATCAATAACATACATGAGTTACAAGATTTTGCTCGTTGCAGCGCTTGGAATGGGGATTCTTTATTCCTGTAAAAAAGAAACAAGCGGAGGAACTCCGCCGGCTCCGCCTTCAGCTGCAGACAAAGTAAAAGATACTGCGCTTCTTGTTTCAAGAGACATTTATTTATGGTATTCGCAAATCCCTGCAAATTTTAATGCGAGAAATTATAGTGATCCGGACAAGATAATGGCAGCCATTCGCCAATATAGCGTTGAACCAGGATTTCCAGCGCCGGTCGATCGCTGGAGCTTTGCTATTAAGAAAGCCGAATGGGATGATGTGAGCGGCGGAATTACCCATGATTTTGGAATGAGCGTGTTCTTTTATGCGGAAGGTGATCTTCGCGTAAAATTTGTGGAAGACGAGTCCGCTGCCGGGTTGGCAGGTGTTCGCAGGGGCTGGAGAATTTCGAAGATCAACGGGAATACCAATTTGACTACCGGCAATGCCGATTTCATTGTACAAAATGTCTTCAATAGTGCCGCTACTGATTTCACCTTTATTAAGCCAGACGGCAGTAGCGTCGATATGCGACTTACAGGTGTCACTTTCCAGGAGAATCCAATTTTCCTCGACACGATTTATACTGTTGGCGCAAATAAGGCAGGATATCTTGTATTCAATTCATTCCTTGGAGATACCTCAGCGATCTATAACGAATTCCAGCGCATATTCAATGAATTCACACAGGCAAATGTAAGTGACGTGATCGTCGACCTTCGTTATAACGGTGGGGGATATGTTAGTGTACAAAATCGGTTGGCAAATTATCTCGCTACCAGTGCTGCGAACGGTGGAGTGATGATGAACCAACAGTATAACGATAAGTACACGATGTACAATAGCACGACGAAATTCCAAAAGCTGGGAACTTTGAACCTGAGCAGGGTTTTCTTTATTGTAGGAAGTGGAACTGCGTCAGCAAGTGAATTGCTTATCAATAATCTCAAACCATATCTCGATGTAAAACTCGTTGGTGCGGCGAAGACCTATGGAAAACCTGTAGGGTATTTCCCGATTCCCGTGGGTGACTGGTATGTTTTCCCTATTTCATTCAAAAGCACTAATAAGAACGGGGAAGGCAGTTACTATACCGGTATGACACTCGACAGGCAAGTGGCCGATGGATTAAATAAAGATTGGGGTGATCGCAATGAAGCAAGCCTTGCAAGCGTATTGAAGTTTCTTGAAACCGGAGCTTTCGGACTAATTACTGAAGAAGTAATTGGAGGAGCTGCAAAGCAGGGATACCAACGACCGGAAGTAATTGAAGGAAACAAGGCACTTGATGTGAATTCATTCAAAGGAATGATTGAACGCCCCGTCAGCGGCTTAAAGCCCTGACGGCGGCTTTAGGGTCCTGCGGCGACTTTTTGCAAATTTTATTTTCGAGCTATCTGAAATAATTCTCTTATCAATCAAACGGGCATCGGCTTTCGCTGCCCGTTCTTTATTTGCGGAATCCTTGTGGGCCTTCTCAATTTTTTCACGAATAGATTGAGCGGAAACTGATAAGCTGATCATGCCTAAAACCATTATTGCACAGAACTTTTTCATAGTCTTGTTTTCTTTTAGACTACAAAACCCCGTACTTGATTAAAAATGGAAATGTTAAAATAAATTTATCCCTTCAAAGTCAACCCGGCACCCATCCAGGCCATCATCCCCATGCCGATCTCAATGGCATTTTCATCAATATTAAAAGTAGGGGTGTGGACGCCTGAATTAATTCCTTTGGATGCATTGCCCGTTCCCAGGCGAAAGAAACATCCGGGAATTTGTTTGGTATAGTAACCAAAGTCCTCAGCACCCATCCGCATTTCAGTGGTTTCAATATTTTCTCTTCCTACAAATTGTTCCGCGAGTTCCCTTGCGTTTGCGGTTAAGATTTCATTGTTATACACCGATGGATAACCGATATCAATATGAATATCGATTTCTCCTCCCATGCTTTTTACTAGTTGAGTAGCTTGTTTTCTGATTAATTCATGTGCTTGAAAGCGCCATTCTTCATTCAATGCCCGGAAGGTACCCATCAATTTTACTTCGTGCGGAATCACATTGGTTGTATGTCCGCCCTGAAAAGATGTGATAGAAAGCACTGATGGATTCAATGGATCCTTGTTCCGGCTAATTATTTGTTGCAAGGCAACGATCAAATGCGAAGCAATCAATATGCTATCAGTCGTCATATGCGGTGATGCGGCATGACCACCTTTCCCTTTAATAGTAATATAAAGTTCATCGGCGCTGGCCATTACCTGCCCGGGGCGAAAACTGAGTTTACCTGTTTCCAGTTGCGGATGTACATGTAATCCGAATATTGCTTCGGGTACAGGATTCTCTAGCACTCCATCCTTTATCATTATACTTGCTCCGCCCGGATTCTTTTCCTCACCGGGTTGAAAGATCAGTTTCACTGTTCCTTCCCATTCATTTTTTGTTTCGGCCAGGATTTTTGCTGCTCCAAGCAAACAACTGCTATGCACGTCATGTCCGCATGCGTGCATGATGCCATCTTTTTTCGACTTATAGGTAACATTGTTTGTTTCCTGTATCGGTAAAGCATCCATATCAGCCCTTAGGGCGATAGTTTGTTTACCAGGATTTTTCCCCTTGATCAATCCAACCACACCGGTTGTAGCTTTGATCTCGAATGGAATATTAAATGACTGAAGCTTCTTCTGAATGAATGCAGAGGTTTCGAATTCCTGGTAACTTAATTCTGGATTTGCATGCAAATGATGCCGTACTTCAATGAATTCGCTGCAGTATTTCTTGGCTAATTGTTTTATCCGGTGTTGGAGTTCGTTCATTGGCCAAATTTAGTCAAGAAGTCCCGAAGTTGGTTGACAGGGTTGACAAGGTTGACAAGGTTGACAACGTTGATAAAGTTGATGAGGTTAGAAATCACATAGGTAACTCCTTGTTAACCCTGTCAACCTTGTCAACCTCTCTAACACTCACTCCGTCTCCGCCGACCGATCCGGATTCACTTCAATCATATCACGAATAACATAAATACCGGTGGGAAAATGAAATTGGATCTTTTTGAGATAATAGTCCGCTTCTTTTTGATCGCGGAAGTTTCCAACTTTTAATTTGAAATATGGAGATTGATATAAAAGATAAGCTTTAAGCTCGGGGAAGTTTCGATAGACTCTTGCCTTTGCATCCATTGCCTTTGTACGATCATTTGTACTGACCACCAGGATGCGAAAACCCTGTACGAAGCGACGTGACTCGCGGGTGTTAATCTCGTTGATCTCGATATGCTTTTTCACCAGCAGGTCAAGACGCGGATCCTTATGGACTACAACAGAACTTGAATCCTGCGCATAGCCATTGAATGCAAAAAAAGCGAGTAGAACAACAATTGCTCCTTTCATCAGGTTTAATTTAATGCTCAAGATTCAAAAATCCTACCATTGGGATCAGAACAAGCTGTTAATATTTAGACCCTTGACCACCTATATTCTCAATTGGATGCCAGGTAGTTTTGATTTCCTGCGTATCCATAATGAAATATGGCGATTGACCCTTGCTGGTGAACCAATTAACGGAACTATGGAAATGGACCCTTTTTACGTTGATCGCCGACTTTTCCTGGATATCCTTTTGCGTTTGCGGATCGGGCTCGCAATAGATGACTGAATTCACATCCATATGGGTTACGAAATGTGTAACCAATTCAGCAGGGTTGCCCGTAAGAATGTTGACAACGCCGCCGGGCAGATCAGAAGAATTCAAAACTTCAGCAAAGCTCACCGCGCAAAGAGGCTTGTTTTCTGATGCAAGTATAATTATAGTATTGCCCCCTGCAATTACGGGAGCAATAATTGATACCAGGCCTAATAGTGAACTATCCTGCGGTGCAACCGCTGCAACTACACCAGTTGGCTCAGGAACTGAAAAATTGAAATGCGATGTGGCAACAGGATTTACAGTTCCAAATAATTGCTGATATTTATCGCACCAGCCTGCATAGTAAACCAAACGGTCAATAGCAAGATTTACTTCTTTCTGAGCATTTGATTTTGTAGAATCCTGTTTCATCAATTCCTCAATGAACTGCGCCTTTCTTCCTTCCAGCATTTCGGCAATTCGATAAAGAATTTGTCCGCGATTGAATGCGGCCCTTTCAGCCCAACCTTTCCAAGCCCCACGGGCAGCCACAACCGCATCCCGAAAATCTTTTCGGGAACTCAAACAAATGTTCGCAAGCTGTTCGCCGTGCGAATTAGTGGGAACATAATACCGGCCGGATTCCGAACGGGGAAATTGTCCACCGATATAGATCTTATAGGTCTTCAGCACATCAACCCGCTTCGACGTTTTCTTTTTCGTTTGCCCGTTCGTACTGAATGAAGTTTTATTTTTTGGAATCGCTTTGTCCATTTCAACTTAGATTTTTAAATAAGCACTCAGACCATGTAGCCCACCCTCTCTTCCATATCCACTTTCTTTATATCCACCGAAAGGAGAAGTAGGATCAAACTTATTATATGTATTTGCCCAAACAACTCCGGCTCTCATTTTTGTAGTCATGTTAAAGATCTTGGATCCCTTATCTGTCCAAACTCCTGCACTCAAACCATAAGGCGTATTATTCGCTTTTTCAATCACTTCATCATCGGTGCGGAAAGTTTGAATAGCGAGTACAGGGCCGAATATTTCTTCCTGTGCAATGCGATGCTTTGCGCAACATTGGTAAATAATGTGGGACGCATGAAATAACCTTTCTTCGGTATCGGACATGAACTCTGGAACATTTCAGCACCTTCTTTCTGACCAATGCTGATATATTTATGAATCGTTTCTAATTGTCCCTGTGAATTGATTGCACCAATATCTGTATTCTTATCCAAAGGATCACCTACAATTAGTGTTTCTATTCTATCTTTTAATTTCCTCAATACAATTTTGTAGACCGATTCCTGTACAAACAATCTTGAACCTGCACAGCATACATGCCCCTGGTTAAAATAAATACCATTGATAACTCCTTCAACAGCCTGGTCAATCGGGGCATCTTCAAAAATTATATTGGCCGCTTTTCCACCCAATTCAAGCGTTACTTTTTTACTCGTACCGGCAATGGCTCGTTGAATGATTTTTCCAACTTCAGTTGAACCGGTAAAAGCGATCTTATCAATGTCAGGATGATTAACCATAGCCGCACCTGTAGCCCCGGCACCGGTAATAATATTTACAACACCTGGCGGCAATCCAGATTCCTGGATTATCTCAGCCAATTTCAATGCAGTTAATGGAGTTGTTTCTGCAGGTTTTAATACAACAGTATTTCCTGTTGCCAATGCGGGAGCAATTTTCCAGGCTGCCATCAATAATGGAAAATTCCAGGGAATGATTTGTCCCGCAACACCCAATGGATCAGGAATGCGATTCGGAAATGCATATTCCAGTTTATCAGCCCATCCTGCATAATAAAAGAAATGATTCGCTGCAAGCGGCACATCAAAATCACGAGATTCTCTTATTGGTTTACCGCCATCCATCGATTCAATCACTGCGAATTCACTTGCTCTTTCCTGTATCATCCTTGCTATTCGGAAAATATATTTTGCTCTTTCTTTTGCCGGCATTTTTTTCCAAACCTTTTCATATGCATTTCTTGCGGCTTTCACCGCTTTATCAACATCTGCAGTATTTGCATCTGCAACACTTGCGAGTTTTTCTTCAGTCGCAGGATTGATCGTATCAAAATATTTTCCTGATTGTGGCTTTACAAACTTTCCCCCAATGAAAAGATCGTATTGATCTTTCAGTTTAATATGGCTCTTGCTTTCCGGCGCAGGAGCATACTCCCAACCAGTATCGAATTTGAGTTTGGGAGAAGGATTTGATTTTGATTTTGTCTTATTCTTTGTTGGCATTATCTATTATTATCAGCAATCAATAATCAATAATTGATCGAATATGCGAGACTTTATAGTTTATCGGGTATCCTTAATACCTTAACAATTATTGATTATTAATTATTGATTATTGATTATTCTTAGTCGATTGAAAAATAATCCGGACTCTGATAAACTCCCGTCTTTTCCTTCACTATTTGCATCAGTACATCATTGGCCAGGCTACTTGCGCCAAATCGGAACCATTGATTGTTCAGCCAGTCTTCTCCCAATACTTCTTTCACCATTACCAGATAATGCAAGGCCAGTTTTGATTTTGAAATGCCACCTGCTGGTTTCATTCCGATCATTTTTCCCGTCTCATAATAAAAATCACGGATCGCTTCAAGCATTACCAATGTTACAGGCATGGTAGCAGCCGGTTGAATTTTGCCGGTTGATGTTTTAATAAAATCAGCACCGGCATGCATGGCGATATCGCTGGCCCTTCTCACTTTATCAAATGTGCTCAGTTCACCCGTTTCAAGAATCACTTTCAACCTTGCTTCGCCACAAGCTTCTTTTATTGCAGCAATTTCATCAAATACATAATTGTATTCACCCGCAAGAAATTTACCCCGGCAGATCACCATATCTACTTCATCAGCTCCTTCCGAAACGGCGAATTTTGTATCGCGGATCTTTACATCTCTTGGCGCCTGGCCGCTGGGAAATGCGGTAGCCACAGAAGCAACTTTTACCGGCGATCCTTCAAGCGATTTTTTAGCAACCTTCACCATCGAAGGATAAACGCAGATGGCGGCAACTGTGGGCAAACCTGCATAAGAATCATGCAAATGCATGGCTTTATAACAAAGTTGTTTCACTTTTCCCAGGCTATCTTTTCCTTCCAGTGTGGTAAGATCGATCATGTTGAGAACCAGCTTCAAACCTTTCATCTTGGATTCTTTCTTTATACTTCTTTTGGTAAAACGGGCAGCTCTTTCTTCAACGCCCACCTGGTCGATACGTGGAGAGACTCCGAAATTGGGAATGGCCATATTCAAATTTACGATTACGTCCCGAACCTTCGGGATACGATTTACGATTTCTTTGAAACACAGGCTGAATCAGGATTTCAGCTTCCTACCACTCAATCAAGGTATTTCGCCGGCTCTTAAGAAATCGTAAAACCATCCCGAATTTTCGGGCGTAAATCGTAAATCCTTTCCTATCTTTCGCAACCTAAAAGTGTACTAACAATGAGAAAAATTAAATTCCTCGCAGGAATGGCAGGGCTCCTGCTTTTTGGTAAGACCATTCATGCGCAATCGACATTTCCCGAAAATGGTGTGATGGATAAACGCAACAACTGTTACGCGTTTACCAATGCCACGCTGGTGAAGGATGGGCAAACTACCATCAACAATGCCACACTGGTGATCCGCGAAGGCAAGATTGTTTCCGTGGGCACGACAGTTAACATTCCGAAAGATGCTGTTGTAATCAATTGCAGCGGTAAATACATTTATCCCTCACTGATTGATATTTATTCCGATTATGGAATGCCTTCATTGCAAAGACCACAGGGTGGTGGCGGTGGCGGTGGTGGTTTCGGCGGTCCAGCCCAGTTGGCATCCAATCAAAAAGGAGCTTATGGTTGGAACCAGGCAATAAGAACTGATGTTGATGGCTCAAGGCTATTCAACGTCGATGATAACCGAGCAAAACCCTTGCGTGAACAGGGTTTTGGCACTGTACTCAGCCATCAAAAGGATGGTATTGCGAGAGGATCCGGAGTAGTTGCAACCCTGGGTAATGAAAAAGAAAATATTGTAATTGTGAAGGACAGGGCTTCCGCACATTATTCTTTTACTAAGGGAACTTCTACTCAATCTTATCCCGGTTCAATGATGGGTTCAATTACCTTGCTTCGTCAAACTTTCATCGACGCACAATGGTATAAGAATAATCCATCTGGCGAAGGAGTGAATCTAACACTGAAGAATTGGAATGATCTGCAAAACCTTCCGCAGATCTTCGATGCAAATGATAAATGGAATGGGGTTCGCGCCGACCGTATCGGAGATGAATTCGGCGTACAATACATTATCAAAGGAGGTGGAAACGAATACCAGCGCATCAATGATATTGCTGCTACGAAAGCCAGCTATATCCTTACATTGAATTACCCGCAGGCACAGGATGTGGAAGATCCCAATGACGCGCGATTTGTATCGCTTTCTGATATGAAACATTGGGAATTGGCTCCGGCTAATCCGGCAGCATTTGAAAAAGCGAATATCCCTTTCTGTTTGACTACGGCTGACCTCCGCGACGTGAAAACATTCTGGGCTAATCTTCGTAAAGCAATGGATTATGGTTTGAGTGAAGCAAAAGCATTTGACGCTTTAACAAAGACTCCCGCAACTTTATTAAATGTCTATGATAAGGTTGGATCACTGGATGAAGGTAAGCTCGCAAATTTCCTCATCACCAGTGGTCCACTGTTCAATGAAAAGACAGTTATCATTCAAAACTGGATCCAGGGAGAAAAGTATGGTGTTAAGGAAGATGCATGGACGGATGTAAGAGGAACTTACAACCTTGTATTGAACACAGCATCGGGTGCGACGAATTATACTGTGGAAGTGAAATCTGCAAGCTCCGCCACTATACTTAAAGGAACTGATACGCTTACCGGCAGGTTTACTTTTGATGGCAAACAGGTGAAATTGAATTTCGCTCCATCCAGGAGAGGAAGAACAAATTTCCGCCTCAGTGGTATTAATAATGATGGGGTATGGAATGGTATCGGCGTTGATACGGTTGGCAATAAACTCACATGGACTGCATCACTGACTAAGGTTGCAGAAGTTAAACCGGATACAGCTCGCAGAAAAGATAATCCGCGTTTGGGCAAGGTCACTTATCCTTTCCTGGCTTATGGTTGGGATGAGGCTCCAAAGCAAGAAAATATTCTAATTAAGAACACTACGGTTTGGACGAGTGAAACTGAAGGCAAACTGGAGAATACAGATGTACTCGTGAAAGGGGGAAAGATCGTTCAGATTGGAAAGAACCTGAGTGATGCAGGTGCGAGAGTGATTGATGGTACCGGTAAACATCTGACTGCGGGCATCATCGACGAACACTCACATATTGCAGCTGCATCAATTAATGAAGGTGGGCAATCGGTAACTTCTGAAGTTAGGATTGGAGATAATCTCAATCCTGATGATATCAATATCTATCGTCAGTTAAGCGGTGGAGTAACCACTTCACATATTTTACACGGTTCTGCAAATACTATTGGCGGACAAACCCAGCTGATCAAATTACGTTGGGGTGCAAATGATGACGGATTGAAATTTAAAGGCGCTGATGGCTTCATCAAATTTGCGCTTGGTGAAAACGTAAAACGTACTACATCCAACCAAAACAATCGGTACCCGGATACACGTATGGGCGTTGAGCAGGTTCTCACCGATGCATTCCAGCGTGCAAGCGATTATCAGAATGCAATAAAGAAAGTTGAGAATGATCTGAAAACAAAGAAGGCAGCAGGGCCGGTCAATCCATGGACAGTTGTACGCCGAGATCTCGAACTGGATGCATTGTTAGAGATCATGAATAAAAAACGCTTCATCACCTGTCACTCTTATGTTCAAAGCGAAATCAATGCCGCAATGAAAGTGGGAGAGAAGTATGGATTTACTTTCAACACTTTCACACATATTCTCGAAGGATATAAAGTAGCTGATAAGATGAAAGCACATGGAGCAAGTGCTTCAACATTCAGCGACTGGTGGGCTTATAAAATCGAAGTACAGGATGCTATTCCATACAATGCAACGATCATGACAAAAGTTGGAGTAAACGTTGCGATCAATTCGGATGATGCTGAAATGGCTCGTCGCCTGAACCAGGAAGCTGCAAAGAGCGTGAAGTATGGAGGAATGAGTGAAGAGGATGCGTTGAAAATGGTAACCATCAATCCTGCTAAAATGTTGCATGTTGATGATAAGATTGGAAGTATTAAGACTGGAAAAGATGCAGACCTCGTGTTGTGGAGCGATAATCCACTTAGCATTTATGCAAAGGCAGAAAAGACTATTGTAGATGGTATTGTCTATTTCGATCGCGAAAAAGATAAAGAATTGCGTAAGCAGGTCGCCGTTGAACGAAATCGTTTAATTCAGAAAATGCTGGCTGAAAAGAGAAGCGGTGGACCAACTCAACCCGCGCAGCCAACTGTAACGATCATGCATACTTGCGAAGATCACCTGCACAACCATGGTCTATTGGTTATCGATGCTGAAGAAATGAAGTAAAACAATTAAAAACATGCAAATGAAAAAGATACTATTTCAATTGATATTAATGTTGCCAGCCGCACTGGTTTTCGCGCAGGATGATGTTTATCCTACTACCGAAGCCAAGGGGTTGCTACTGATCCGCAATGCCACCATTCATGTGGGCAACGGACAGGTGATCAACAATGGCATGATCAAAATAAAAGATGGAAAGATTCTGGAAGTTGGAGCAAACCTGAATATTACAGAATCTGACGTAGCTTTCATCGATGTAAAAGGAAAACATGTTTATCCCGGTTTGATCCTTTCCAATTCTTCACTTGGTCTTGTTGAAATGGGAAGCGGTTCCGGTCGGGCGATGAATGATGCGTCGGAGATCGGGGACATGAACGTTTCAGTTCGTTCAATTGTCGCTTACAATGCAGATTCAAAAATTATCAATACGCTTCGCAGCAATGGAATCCTCCTGGTGAATTCTGTTCCGCAAGGTGGATTGATCAGCGGACGTTCTTCCGTTGTTCAGCTCGATGCCTGGAACTGGGAGGACGCATGCTATTCAATGGACAATGGGGTACACTTTAATATGCCTAATCTCCTGATCCGTCCAAATCCTTTCCAGCAATTCTTTGCTCAACAGCAACAACCAAATGCTGCGGATGCATTGAGGAATGCATTGGACAGGGTCGAGAATGTAAAATCATTCTTCCGCCAGGCGAAAGGATATTTTGCACAGGCAAATAAAACTGAAACTAACCTGAAGTTTGAAGCAGTAAGAGGTTTGTTTGAAAAGAAACAAAAGTTCTTTGTGCATTGCGATATTGTAAAGGAAATGCTTGTCGCAATTGACTTTGCAAAAGAATTTGGCTTCGATGTGGTGGTCGTTGGTGGAAGTGAAAGCTGGCAGATCCCCGATCTGTTGAAGCAAAACAATATCTCGGTGATCCTTGGTCAGCAACATGCATTGCCAACCCTGGCTGATGATGATGTTGATCAACCATATAAATCTGCAACAGCACTTCAACAAGCTGGCGTATTGTATGCAATCAATGACGATGATTCGCAAAACCGTGGAAGAAATCTTCCTTTCAACGCTGGTACTGCTGCGGCTTATGGAATAACTAAAGAAGAAGCATTGACTGCGATCACGCTGAACCCTGCAAAGATCCTGGGCATCGACAGTCGTACCGGTTCTATCGAAGCTGGTAAGGATGCAAACCTCGTGATCTGTGAAGGTGATATTCTCGATATGAAGAGCAGTATTGTGACTGATGCTTTCATTCAAGGCAGAAAGATCAATCTCACTGATAAGCATAAGCAATTGTACGAGCGCTACAAGCACAAGTACAATCTTAAATAATGCCTAAATGCTGAAAGAATTCCACAAATCCCCTGTTTAGGCAGGGGATTTGTATTTGTAGAGGTTAAAGAGTTGGAGTGGACTTCGTGGTTAACCAGTCAATGAACAATTAAAATTTCTGCAATGAAAAAGCTCGTATCAGTTTACTTACCCCTGGTTCTATTTTGAATTTATTCTGCTTGCTCAACCAATAATGATCCACTAAACAACGTATTGAAGGAATTGGACCGTACACCTGTTTATTGATGATGGACAAAACAAAACTTCCAACTATAACGGATATAATTTCAACTTCAATAGCAATGGATCGTTAACCGCAACCGTACAGTCAATTGCCACGCCAGGCACCTGGTCAAAGTTCACCGATAGCGGAAAGGAGAAGTTGGAGCTTCATTGGATGGGTGGAGGAATACCGGTTGTTTTATTGGAGATCGAAGAAGACTGGATCATTAAGAGCAATGTCAACAATTTGATGGTGCTGACTGATACAGCGGAAGTAGCGGAAAAGTGAAGGAGTTGCATTTTCAAAGAAGGTGATGCGTTTGGCGTTTGGAGTTTGGGGTTTGGCGTTGAGACCCCTTCAAATAAGGGGAAGCTTGAATATTGGAGTGAGTATCGCACCTAACTAACGCCAAACGCCAGACTCCAAACGCCAAACTATTTAAGCGCTTGTTCCAAATCCGTAAGTATATCCTGCACATTCTCCATCCCAATGCTCATTCTTATCAATCCATCGGTTATACCATAACGTTCTCTTTGTTCTTTGGGAACACTGTAATGTGTCATAGATGCGGGATGCGAGAGCAGTGTGTCGCAGGTTCCGAGAGAAACAGTGCGTGTACACATTCTTAGTTTGTTCATCATATTGATGCCAGCCTGTAATCCTCCCTTTAACTCGATACTCATCATCGCGCCGGGATGTCTCATTTGCTTCATGGCAACATGATGATCTGCATGAGAGGTCAGTCCATTGTAATTTACTTTTCCAACAGCAGGATGACCCTCAAGGTAATTCGCGACTTCCATTGCGTTGTGGCAATGTCTTTCCATTCTTACTTCCAGCGTCTTCATTCCATTAATGAGCATGAATGCATCGAAGGGATTGCTATTGCCGCCAAGCATTTTATAAACGCGGTAAGCGTGGGCTTCCATGAATTCAATATCTCTTCCCAAAAAAACTCCACCGATTGCAGTACCGTGTCCATTCAAAAATTTCGTTGTGGAATGAATGATGAAATCAACACCGTAACGAAAAGGTTGTTGCAGGTAGGGTGTTGCGAAAGTATTATCGCAGGCAATGATCTTTCCATATTTCTTACCAAGCTTTGTCAGCTCATCAATATCCACGCATTGAATAGTTGGATTAGCCGGCGTTTCGAGATAGATCATTTTAATGGCAGGATCCGCTTTCAAAGCCTGTTCGGCCTTATTCAAATCGCGCAGATCGATAACGATTCCCTCGATTCCCAGGCCGGGAAGAAGAGAGTTGAACATATCCTGGGTTCCGCCGTACAAGGAATAATGCGACAGGATCTTATCTCCTTTAACCAGCGTACTAAGGAATAAAGCCGAGATAGCAGCCATACCCGAAGAATGCAGGTACCCCGTAACTTCCAGCGCTTTACCCTGCCTGTCAGCAATTCCAAATGTCTCCATTGCCGCAATCTTTTGTTCGGCTTCAGTGAAAGTCGGATTCCCCCAGCGGCTATAGATATATCCTTCTTCCTTTCCGCTAAAACGGCGCATGCCTTGTTCGGCATTATCGTAAACAAAAGTTGAGGTAGCATAGATCGGTGTCAGGTGCGAATAAAGGGGGTCGGGTTCATGTCCGGAATGAATGGCCAAAGAACTAAAACCGGTAAGTGGAAAATTTTTATCCATATTGTAAAAAGAAATAGTGAATTTTAAAAATCAGGTCCAAAAGTACATTTGAATTCCGTTTGCATTAAATTTAAATTGTGTCTGAAAAACTAATCGCCGACAACCTAAAACCCCTTGTTCCGGGAGTTATGAAGGAATTGTTGCTTCAATTTGCAGCTTATAATATCTGGGCAAATCAACGCATCCTGGAATGCCTGCAAACATTGCCCGAAGAGCATTTTATCAAAGAGGTTCCCAGCAGTTTCAAATCTATTCACACCACTTTATTACATATGTGGGATGCTGAAAGCATGTGGTGGCAAAGAATGAAATTGCACGAAGTAGTAACCCGCCCGAGTGATAATTTCAAAGGAACTACCCGCGATGTTGCTACAGCGTTATTGCATCAAAATAAATTATGGGAAACATGGATCCAAAACGCCAGCCAGGCGGCAATTGATCATGTTTTCATGTACTATACTACAAAACGAGAACCGTTCAAACAGCCGATCTTTCAAATGTTGCTCCACGTATTCAATCATGGTACGTATCATCGTGGCCAACTCATTAACATGCTTCGTCAACTGGGGCTGGAAAAATTACCTCAAACAGATTTTATAATTTTTACGCGAAAAAAAGGCTGAGCATTAGAAGAAAAAGGAATGATCAATTTTCATCGGACAGGTTTACTGAAGGGGATTAAAGTTCCGTAATTTCCGTCGTCCCGACATTTCTATTCAACAGAAGAACAGATGAACAAGCTTGCCCCGTCGGCCAGGCGGGGGAATGATCAATTTCCATCGGAGGGGGTTGTCTACTGAAGGGGATTAAAGGTCCTTAGTTTCCGTCGTCTCTAAATTTCTATTCAACAGAAGAACAGATGAACAAGGAATGATCAATTTCCATCGGAGGGGTTGTCTACTGAATGAAACGGAATCGGAAGGTCTTTTCATCATTTTTTGATGAGGAAAAAACTTAAAATAATGAGGATTTTCCCTTTTCGCCGTTGGTAAGCCACCTTAGCTTTGAGGCAATGGAAAGAGAATATAATTTGAACGACCGATTGGTTAAGTTCTCGGTGGTAGCTTTAATGATCGCACGCAAATTTCCCAAGAACCCCGGTGCGAACCATATAGCTGATCAGATTCTCCGAAGTGGATCAGCGCCAGCCCTACATTATGCCGAGGCTCAGGCTGCTGAATCACCAAAAGATTTTATTCATAAAATGAAAGTCGGTCTTAAAGAATTGCGAGAAACATTCAATTCGCTAAAAATTGCGAAACAAATGTCCTGGCTTCCAGAAGAAGAGTTCGAGTGGGCGCTCGACGAAAACGATCAACTAATTGCAATATTCTTTACATCCATTAGAACTGCTCAAAATAATAATGGCGAAGAAATTGTGAAGAAGTGGAAAGGCAAAAAGAAAGAAAGGGACGATAACAATTCTGATGAAGACAAAACGAGTTCTAAAAATATTGGCGAAACGTCCGATGGAAATTGATCATTCCTTGTTCATCTGTTCTTCTGTTGAATAGAAATTTCGGGAACACTAAATTCAGAATCCTAATACTCCCAACTTCACCAATGTTTTCTTCAGTACACAACCCCTCCTATGGAAATTGATCATTTCTTGTTCATCTGTTCTTCTGTTGAATAGAAATTTTGGGAACACTAAATTCAGAATCCTAATACTCCCAACTTCACCAATGTTTCCTTCAATAGACAACCCCTCCGATGGAAATTGATCATTCCTTGTTCATCTGTTCTTCTGTTGAATAGAAATTTCGGGAATACTAAATTCAGAATCCTAGTACTCCCACTTTATCAGCGTCGCTCCCCACGTAAATCCACCACCAAACGCAGCCAACACAATCTTGTCTCCCTTATTCAATTGTTTTCTCCAATCCCATAGACAAAGTGGAATGGTCGCCGCTGTCGTATTGCCGTATTTGGAGATATTGAGCATCACTTTTTCATTTGTAAGTCCCATGCGGCTTGCTGTGGCATCAATGATTCGTTTGTTTGCCTGGTGAGGAACCAGCCATGCAATATCATCACCGGTGAGATGATTTCTTTCTAACAATTCCGCACTTACATCGGCCATTCCCTTTACTGCAAATTTGAAAACGGCCTGGCCTTCCTGGTAGGCGAAGTGTTCTTTGTTTTTTACTGTCTCAAGACTTGCAGGTTTCAATGAACCTCCTGCTTTCATATGTAGATATGGAGCACCACTTCCATCGCTGCGAAGAATGCTATCTAAAATACCATAGCCATCATGGTTAGGTTCCAATAATACTGCACCGGCTCCATCGCCAAAAAGCACACAAGTGTTTCGATCTGTATAGTCAACAATTGCACTCATCTTATCCGCACCAACAACAACCACTTTCTTATATCGCCCACTTTCTATCAAGGCCGCCCCGGTGGTTAAGGCATACAAAAATCCTGAACAGGCGGCCGAAAGATCAAAGCTCCAGGCGTTCTTTATTCCTAATTTATCGCAGGCAATATTTGCAGTGGCAGGAAAAACCATGTCCGGCGTAACTGTTGCCACGATCATGCAATCAATTTCATGTGGACCAATCCCTCTTTTTTCGAGAATATGTTTTACAGCCGGAACAACCATGTCACTAGTCGCCTTGCCCGCTCCTCTCAAGATTCTCCTTTCTTCTATTCCAGTTCTTGTCCGGATCCATTCGTCAGAAGTTTCAACCATTTTTTCCAGGTCTGCATTCGTCAATTTATCTTCTGGTACATAAGCGCCAACCGCGGTTATGGCTGCAGTGATTTTTGAAGTCATTAGATTTTTTGTTGAAGCGGAGCAAAAGTAAACCAAATGCGCGAATGTGTCCGCCATGGCGGGTTGCAGAGAAAATGAAGTGATTTAGCCCAACTATTTGGATTCGGACTGGCTTAATTGATTGAATTAAATCATAAAATCCCAACGAATTAGGGTATTCATCTATTCGCAGATTTGCACATTTACAAATTCGCAAATTCCTATTCTCACATTTCCTTATTTTCGCCCCCATGATCGCATTTGTCCGGGGCAACTTTGTAAATAAAACACCGGCCTCCGTGACTGTAGATGTGAATGGGGTCGGTTATGAATTGCAGATTAGTCTGAATACCTTTTCCCGGATCCAAAATCTTGAAAAGGGGTCATTGTATACTTACCTTCAAATAAAGGAAGATGGACATACCCTTTATGGGTTTTTTGAAGTACAGGAAAAAGAGCTTTTTACCCAACTGATCAGTGTATCTGGTGTGGGTGCAGCAACGGCCAGAATGATCTTGTCTTCGATGAAATCCGTAGATGTTGTGAGGGCGATTGCAACCGGAGATGCCCGGGTGCTCGAATCCGTTAAAGGCATCGGCAAAAAGTCGGCTGAACGGATCATTTTAGAACTAAAAGATAAAATGGGTAAAATCTCCACTGATTCAAATATTTCGACATTGATTAACAATTCTTTGGAACAGGATGCGTTAAATGCTCTGGTCGCATTGGGCATAGCGCGAAACACTGGCGAACAGGCTGTGAATAAGGTACTTAAAGCCGAGCCGGGACTCGACCAGGTCGAAGAAATCATTAAGAAAGCACTTAAAACCATCTAAAAGCCTATCGGAACGGAACTCTACTTCACTAATTCGCTAAGAAAAGGTTGTTTCTCAAGTTTTACTCAATATTCAAGTTTTCGGTTGTATTGACTGCCGTGATGGTTGTGTTTATCTCAACCGTTAAGGCAGACTATTCGCCTTTTCAGGATACTACAAAACGCCCCAGCAGAGGCGATACCCTTAGATTCCCAATTCATGACCGGCGAGGCGATAAATTTTCCAATCCCGGGAGGACCTCTTTTAACCTCAAGGATCCATCGAATATTTCTGATTCGATCATCTATGATCCGATAACAAAAGAATACTATATCATTGAGAAAGTAGGTAACCAGTATTTCCGGAAGCCGACATATCTCAGTTTCGATGAGTTTCTGCAATTGCGCGGTCGCCAGGATGAGATCGATTATTTCAAGAAACGTTCGAATATACTGAGTGGCCTCAATCGTAAACTGGTTCGTCCAAAGATGAACCTTTACAACAGTTTATTTAATCGCATATTCGGTAGCGTTGATGGAGTTCCAAAGATTGAGATCAAACCCCAGGGTAATGTTGACATTCTTGCCGGATACCAGGGACAAAATATCAAGAATCCTGCGTTACCCGAAAGCGCCAGAAGAACGGCGGCTTTGATTTCGATATGAATGCCAACCTGAGTGTGGTTGGTAATATTGGCGACAAACTGAAACTTCCGATCAATTACAATACGCTTGCAAATTTTGATTTCGAAAACCAAATCAAACTGGATTATACCGGAACGTCGGATGAGATCATCAAAAGAATTGAGGTGGGTAATACATCCTTCGCCACAAAGGGTACACTGATACCAGGAGCCCAGCAGTTATTCGGTATAAAAACCCAATTGCAATTTGGAAAATTATTTTTTACCGGTGTTATTGCTAATCAACGTTCTCCACGCCAATCACTCGGATTACAGGGTGGAAGTACGAATACATATTTTGAATTCAAAGCAAACGATTACGAAGAGAACCGTCACTTCCTGCTAGCCCAATACTTCCGTCAGAATTATAATCACGCAATGCGGGACCTTCCAAAAGTAAATTCGCAGGTGCAGATCCTTCGAATGGAAGTATGGGTCACGAATAGAAATGGTTCAACTACCGATACCAGAGATATCGTAGCGTTAATGGATCTTGGTGAACCCGATCCATTCAACCCATCGATCACTCCTTTGACCAATCAACCATTCGCGTTTAATGATGCGAATGACCTGTATCGTAGGATCATCAATAATCCGGCAAGTAGAAATTCATCACAGATCACTACTGTTCTGAATTCACTTTCGTTAAAACCTGTTCAGGATTTTGAAAAAACATTTGCAAGAAAACTGAGTCCAACGGATTATTATTTTAATCCACAGGTAGGTTTTCTTTCTTTGAATCAACCATTGCAACCAGACGAAGTATTAGGCGTAGCATTTCAGTATAGCTACAATGGACATTTATACAGTTGGTGAATTTTCCCAGGATGTACCTCCGGATACAACGCAAACAAATCAGGCAGGTCAACAAAAAGTATTGTTTCTAAAATTGCTGAAAGCAACTTCTCAAAGAACCAATCTTCCGCTTTGGGACCTGATGATGAAGAACGTTTATTCTTTGCATTCAAAAGATGGAAGTTACCTGAGCAGCTTTACAGCCGATGGATTCAAATTGAATGTACTATACGAAGAACCAAGCCTTGGTCAAAAAAGATATTTGCCTGAAGGGGATAAGACAGGAGTGCCATTGATCACGATATTAAATCTCGACCGGTTGAATGCCCGGAATGATCCCATGCCAGATGGGGTGTTCGACTATTTAGAAGGTTTTACAGTGATCTCTCATCAGGGACGCATCATATTTCCTTTGCTTGAACCTTTTGGTCAGGACCTCGATTCACTGGCCTTTTCAAGTAGCCCGCAAAGCTTAAAGGATAAGTATGTTTATTACCCATTATACGATACGATAAAGGAGATCGCGAAAACTTTTGCCAACCTTGACCGCTATATCATCAGTGGTTATGCAAAAGGGCAATCAATAGGCGATATATCATTAGGAGCCTTTAACGTACCTCCTGGTTCTGTTACAGTTTCTGCAGGGGGACAACCATTGGTAGAAAATGTTGATTATACGATCGATTATAACCTGGGAACAGTAAAGATGATGAACCAGGCCATTCTCAATTCAGGCATTCCGGTAAACGTTCAGTTTGAAAACAATGCGGGAATCGGAATACAGCAGCGAAACTTTCTGGGCTTTCGACTCGATTACATGGCGAAAAATACGGCGAGAGAATCACTCACGCTGGGCGCAACGATGGTTCGATTAGGTGAACGCCCTTTCTTTACAAAAACATCTTATAACGAAGATCCGATTCGCAATAACATGTATGGCGTTGATTTCAGTTATCGAAGCGAGTTTCCGAAGATGACAAGATGGTTGGACAAACTTCCTTTCTACACTACAACCGAAATGAGTACGATCACCGCTTATGGTGAAGCCGCATACCTGAATCCAGGTCACCCGCCACAGATTGGTAAAGGAAGTAGTGGATTAATATTTATTGATGATTTCGAAGGAACCCGCAACTCCATTGATCTCCGCTTTCCATTGGTGGGATGGAACCTTGCATCCACTCCGTCAATGTTCCCTGAAGCAAACTCGATAGACTCATTAGAGTATGGTTTCAATCGCGCCAAAGTTGCATGGTATAATATCGAACCGGTGTTGCAGGATAAAAGAAGCCCCAATAATCCGGTGAAAGGATATGAAGATTTTACTGATCCCCGCATCCGCCCAATCAATGTTCAGGAGATCTATCCTGCACGCACACCCGATTATGGCCAGGCACAGTTGGTCACCTTCGACCTTGCTTATTATCCGACAGATAAAGGCCCTTACAATTTTGATTCACGCCCGGGTTCTGTTGATCCGAATGGTAAATTGTTGAATCCCCAAACAAGATGGGGAGGTATTATGCGTGGTATTGACCAGGTCGATTTTGAAACAGGTAACGTTGAGTTCATTGAATTCTGGGTACAGGATCCATTTCTCAAACATCCGGCCAGCACAGGCGGTCAATTGTATTTTAACCTTGGAAATATTTCTGAAGATATACTTCGCGATGGTCAACGTTTTTTTGAAAATGGTATCAGTGGAGAAGTGACAAAAGCGAATGAAGACTCCTCTACCGTTTGGGGTAAGGTTCCGCTAACCCAATACAGGTAACAAAGGCATTCAGTAATGATCCGTTGGACCGACCATTACAGGATGCCGGATTTGATGGATTGATAATGATGCTGAAAACAGGAAATTCCAGCAATATATAACCAATATCCAGGCATTGTTTGGAGTGAATTCTGTTGCTTACCAAAAAGCTATTGGCGATCCATCAATTGATGATTTCAAAAATTATCGCGATGCAGTCTATGATCAGAACCAGGTAGGTATTTTGGGAAGATATAAAAACATCAATAATCCGCAGGGAAATTCACCGGTGGCGGGCGATCAGCAATTTGTCAGCGCGTTTACACTGTATCCTGACCAGGAAGAATTCAACCGCGACAATACACTGAATGAACTTGAAGAATATTTCCAGTATAAGATTGAATTTCGCCAGAGCACAGATCCCTGATGCGCATAGGTACAAATTTCATTACAGATAGAAGAGAATTTACTCCTAGTGGCGGTG
This sequence comes from uncultured Chitinophagaceae bacterium, assembly GCA_963728145.1. Classification (GTDB taxonomy): domain Bacteria; phylum Bacteroidota; class Bacteroidia; order Chitinophagales; family Chitinophagaceae; genus CAVSJA01. Next base: position 102,344 of record CAVSJA010000007.1, read on the forward strand.
TTCCTGAAAGATGGTATCTGTTCAGGATTCCTATTGCTGAATATTCGGACAAGGTGGGTGATATTCCGGATTTCAAATCCATTCGTTTTATCCGGATGTTCCTTGAATGGATTTGCAGATTCCGTTGTGATGCGTTTTGCAAAACTGGAATTGGTGCGTAATCAGTGGAGAAGCTTTACCTACAATCTCGATACTACAGGCGTGTATGAAACGATTCCTGCGAATACACCAACTGAAGTAAACCAGCTCGCCGTAAATATCGAAGAGAATGCGAGTCGCAGACCAATTCCCTACAGAACTCCACCTGATGTTGTTCGTCAAACTCAATTGAGTAATAATAATGTAAACGTATTACTGAATGAACAGTCAATGAGCCTTCAGGTCACTAATCTACTCAACAGGGATAGCCGTGGTGTTTTCAAAACAATGAATCTCGACCTGCGACAGTATGGAAGACTTCAAATGTATATCCATGCGGAGGGGGTGAATTCAAGCAATGATGTACAGAACAATGAACTGTATGGAGTCGTTCGCTTTGGAAATGACCTGATCAATAATTATTATGAGGTGAGGATACCATTGGATATTACTCCCTGGGGGACTTCTGATCCCATATTAATCTGGCCCGAAAAGAACAAGCTCGATCTTGCACTTGAAAAACTGATACAGTTAAAAGTGCAACGAAATAATTCTGGACCAGTTTCTGATTATTACAAGGTCACCGATCCTGACGGAAAGGAATATGCGATACTCGGTAATCCCAACCTCGGTGAAGTGCGGGTATTCTTTATTGGGGTAGAGAACCGTAGTGTTGAAGAAGTGAGCACGGAAGTATGGTTCAATGAGCTTCGATTGTCTGACTTGAATGAAAAAGGTGGATGGGCTGCATTAGGAAGAGTCGATGTGAAACTGGCTGATCTTGGGTACATTCTATATTTCCGGTGCTGCACGCAGTACTGGTTTTGGTACACTTGAGCAACGAATCAACGAAAGATCAAGGGAAGACTATACCCAATTGGATATCGCTACAAGCCTTGAACTTGGAAAATTGCTTCCGCAAAAGGCCGGAGTATCCATTCCATTCTATGCAAGCATTCAAAAACAAGTTTCTTCTCCGCAATATGATCCCTATGACCTCGATATCCAGCTCAAGGATAAACTCAATGCTGCCCCGGCCGATAAGCGGGACTCGATAAGAGATGATGCCGTCGATGTGCGAACGATCAAGACTGTGAACTTTACGAACGTGAGAAAGTTGAATACTAGCGGTAAGAAGCAGCATATTTGGAGTATAGAAAATATTGATCTTAGTTATTCATTGTATAAGGAAGAGCAACACAATCCTCTTATTGAAAACAATGAGGTTACCCGTCATCGTGCAGGACTTGGTTATAATTATACCACTACGCCCAAGTATTGGGAACCATTCAAAGGATTTATCAAATCCAAATCACCCTGGTACTCTCTTATAAAGGATTTTAATATCAATCCGATGCCTTCGCTGCTTGGATTCCGTGCGGATGTTAATCGTCAATTCGGTGCATTCAGGCCAAGGAATGTGGGTGGACCAAAGTTTGGATTGCCGGAAACCTTTGATAAGTTCTTCACCTTTGATCGAATCTACAATCTCCGTTGGGATTTGACCAAATCATTTAATATCGATTATAGCGCAACGAATAAATCATGGGTGGATGAAGATTCAGGAAGACTGGATAATGGAGAGAAGAAGCGTATGTGGGATAATTTCTGGAAAGGAGGACGTACGATCTCTTTTATGCAGAATGCGAGCTTCTCGTACACGCTTCCAACAAATAAACTACCATTAATTGATTGGACAACGGTAAGAGCCAGCTATAACAGTACTTATAATTATTTAGCTGCTTCGATCATTGCAAGAGATCTTGGTAATTCTATTGCGAATACCCAACAAAAAAGCCTGAATGCAGAATTAGATTTTGCACGGCTTTATTTGAAATCGAGATTCTTTCGAGCGGTGGAAGAGGATGCGCCGCCGCAACCGCCACAGCCTGCACCTCCACCGGTAAACCAACCAGATACTAGTCAAGGGTAAAAAGAAGAAAAAAGATAAGACACAGCCATTGGTATTGAGTGGTCCCGTAAAATTTATGGGAAGAATCATTACCGCGGTAAAAAGGATCAGCATTAATTATTCTGAGAATGCTGCTTCAACGATCTACGGTTATACTGATAGCACCAAGATCATGGGCATGAACCTTCAATCGCATGCACCCGGATGGGGTTATGTTTTCGGTAAACAACCTGATACCAGCTTTATCAATGATTTTGCCAAACAAGGGTTAATAACCGGTGATCCGGAATTCAACTTCCAAAACAGGCAGGACTATACGCAGAAGCTCAGTATTACTGCGCAATTGATTCCAATACGGGATCTTACTATCGACGTAAACGTGGACAAGAGTTTTGGAAAGATGTACAGCGAATTATTCAAGGATACGATTGGTTATACCGGAAACTTCGCAAGATTGAGTCCTTATACTTCTGGTAGCTTTAGTGTGAGCTATATTTCATTCCAGACGCTTTTTGGACAAGGAAATGCAAATGAGGTTTCTGAAATATTCAAGCAATTTGAAGAAAATCGAAAGGCCGTATCGTTGAGATTGGCGAAGCTGAATCCATATTCTCAAAGTGGTGGTGTACCAATTCCAACCGGCGATGGGTATTACAGGGGTTATGGAAAATATTCTCAGGATGTATTATTACCCGCATTTCTTGCAGCTTATACAAAGAAAGATCCGAATACGATACCATTGATCAAGCAATCCAACCCGAATATTAAATCGAATCCTTTCGGGGGAATATTGCCAAGACCAAACTGGCGCGTTACCTACAATGGATTGACAAGAATTAAGGGAATGGAAAAGGTATTCACCAACTTCAGTGTATCGCACGGTTATAATAGTACACTGAGCATGAATAGCTATAATTCAGCACTCTTATTCCAGGATCCATTCCGTTTGAATTATCCCGGATTCATTGATACACTCACCGGAAACTTTATTCCTTATTTCCTTGTCCCGAATATTACAATCAGCGAGCAATTTGCTCCTTTGATTGATGTTGATTTGCAATTCACCAACCAATTGACCGCAAGATTTGAATACCGGAAATCAAGGCAATTGAGTTTAAGCCTTATCGACTTCCAGTTGAGTGAAGCACGCAGTACCGAATTTGTGGTTGGCATGGGCTGGAGAAAGAGAGGAGCATTTTCCTTTATTAAATGGAAAGGCAAACCATTGGAGAATGATGCAAGCTTCAGACTCGATTTCAGTATCCGAGACGAGATCACATCCAATAGCCGTCTCGACCAGGATCAGGCGCTCGCAACCGCCGGACAAAAAGTGATCTTCATTAATCCAACAATAGATTACGTAATTAGTAATCGCGTAAAGATCATCTTCTACTTTGAACAAAGAAGAGTAGAGCCTAAGATCTCAACATCACCTCCAATTACAAACACAAGAGCGGGAATGCGGATACAGATTTCGCTGGCTCAATAACGTTACTGAAACATATTATACGCTAAAGCCACCAATAGTGGTGAAATCGTAAATCGTAAATTATTGCGGATTTCCCGCGGGCGGATTCTTCTTCAACATCATTATATAATGAAGGTTCCCGCAGAGTCTCTCGCAGCAGGAATTCCAAATTTCATGACTCTTACGCGAGGACTCTGCGTTTGCCCGCAGGGCTGACAATTAGGAATCCAACAATTCAGGAATTATGCGACGATGGAAACAACTCACAGATTTTCTCATTGTAAATGCTGCTTACATTTCTTCGCTAATCGCGAAAACGCAGAGTCCCCCCGTAAGATGCATCTAATTCGCAGAGCGTGCTGGGGGAGACTCTGCGGGGACGCCCGCGGGAATGCAGATACAGATTTCGTTGCCTCAATAACGTTACTGAGTCGGATGTTATAAACTAAAGCCACCAATAGTAATGAAATCGTAAATCGTAATTCGTAAATCGTAAATTATTGTGGGTTTCCCGACGGCGGATTCTTCTTCAACAACATCACATATCCACAGAGCTTCTTCTTGTTCTTATTCACCTGCACAGGTTTGATCATGTGATATTCGGTGAACTGGGGAGCATATGCATAGGAGATAATATTTCCATCCACATCGCCCCACATATTCTTTTTGTATACAACCTGCCTTTCATTCCAATCGAACATGCGCACTTCGTACAGGCGTGAGCTTGGGTCGCCGATGAAGACGAATTGATATAGTGTACCCTTTGTCATGGGAAGAATGATAGGCATTTCATATGCGCTTTCCATTTGCATGGAAGCTTCGCGAAGGATGGTATAGCCCTCGGTAGAGAAAATCTTTTTCAGACTGTCAACAGTTTGCTGATAGGGGTTAACATCACAGCTCTGCTGTTTGATCACGTCTTTTTGAGCCAATAAAGAATTGGTAATTGCAATAAATAGTGAAAGCGAAAGGATCTTACATAGGAAGCTTTTCATACTAACCTGGTTTTACGGATACGGGGTTTTTAAGGTTTCTAAAATTAAACAATTAGCCTGGAAATTCAAATGCCGTTGAAAAAATTCATTTTGGCTAAGTAGCTTTTTCTCAGCGCTTTAGCCTTCTTTGTGCAGATAAAACGAATTGGCCTGGGCTGTTGAGGTCATCACCAGGTCATTTATACAGACATGGGCGGGAAGGGAGCAACAATAGTAGGTGACTTCAGCAACATCGGCTGCTGTGAGGGCCTTGTATCCCTCATACACTTTGTCCGCTTGACTCTTATCTCCCTTAAATCGAACAACGGAGAATTCAGTTTCGGCTGCGCCTGGATGTATGGCGGTTACTTTTATCTTATGTCTCAAAAGATCAATTCGCATGGCTTGCGAGATGGCGTTTACTGCAGATTTACTCGCGCAATAAGTATTTCCTTTTTCATACACTTCTTTCCCTGCCGTAGAGCCGATATTTATGATATGTCCCTGCTTTCTCGCGATCATAAATGGTAATACAGCTTTCGTAACATATAGCAATCCTTTCAAATTGGTATCGATCATGGCTTCCCAATCATCGATTGAGGCCTCATCAAAATATTCTCGTCCTGCTGCAAGACCGGCATTGTTTATTAAGATATCAATTGACCGCCAGTCTTCAGATAATTTATTGATAGCATCAAAAGTTTCTTTCCTGTTCTGCACATCAAAATTCAAAATGATAACCGCGCCATTGTATTTATTACATAGATCGTGTTGCAGCGATTCCAATCGATCTTTTCTTCTTCCTGTAAGAATCAAATCATATCCCTTACCTGCAAATTTCTCAGCCATTGCCTTGCCGAATCCAGAAGTCGCACCAGTGATTAGTACAATTTTTCCCATAGTAGGTTGTTGATAACGCAAGCTACGGAAATGAATAGAAGAACAGAGGAACAGAAGAACAGAAGAACAGAGGAACAGAAGAACAGAAGAACCGAAGAACGGAAGAACAGCAGAACAGAAGAACAGAGGAACAGCGGAACAGCAGTATAATAGATTACCAAAGTAAAGAGCACCGTTCTTCGGTTCTTCTGCTCTACTGCTCTACTGCTCTGCTGTTCTTCTGTTCATCTGTTCTTCTGTTCAATTGGGTCTCATGGAATGAGCCTTACCGAACCAAAATAGCTGTCCCGCGTTTCAAGATAACCTTCCCCATATAGTCAATTCCTCGCACCATCCATACATATGTACCCGTTTGTTGTGGACGGCCGGCGATATTGCCATCCCATCCGCGGCCTGCTTGTGAGGTTTGGAAGACGAGTTGCCCATATCGGTTATAGACACGGAAGAAATCGAATTGAGAAATACCAACGGGTATTGGTCGAAGTACATTATTTCTACCACTTGGTGCAAATGCATTTGGTACAAAAATATCCGGACCGGTCTTGAAGACTTTTATATTGATAGAATCGAGATCATAGCAGCCTTCTGGAGTATAGGCTCTCATGATGTAATGAAAATTATCCGGCAACGATGCGACGGGGTTGGGACTATTTGGATTGCTGAGATAAGTAGAAGGAGACCATTGAATCAATTCCCCGCCTGTGCCTCTCATTTGTAAAGGCTGGCCTAACACAACTACCGTATCATTTCCAGCATTGGCAAATATTTGCGGTTTTACACCAACACTTACTGTAGACAATCCAGGCTTCGGACAGCCGATCGTATCAAAGACCCGGAGTGTATAGGTTGTAGTTTGCCTTGGATAAGCAAAGGGATTCAATACTCTCGCACTGCTTAACGTATTTGCAGGACTCCAGGAGAAACTGGAGCCAAGTATCCTTCCATTTAGTCGTGCAGTATCATCAAAACAAACAATTGTGTCTTCACCCGCGAATGACCCCGGGTAGGGAACCGTTCGAACTCGTACCGCATCCGTCGCATTGCATTTACCAATATGCGCAGTTATAAAATAATCGGTTGTGCCAGTAGGAGAGGCCAGTGGATTCTTGAGCGTTGGATTATTCAAACTATTTGCCGGTGTCCAATTGAATCTCAATCCATCGGTCGAAGGATTCAATCGAACTGAATCTGTCAAACAAATTGTTGTATCTATACCCGCGTTTAATGTTACAAAATCAACAACCCGCACCCGCACCGAATCTCTGTTTATGCATCCGTTCTCATTCAAATCAACTTTGTACCAGGTTGTGACTTTTGGATATACTGTTGGAAATGGACTGTTATCGTCAATGATATTATATTTCGGAGACCAGACATAAATTCCCGGACCATTCGCAACCAGTCTCAGGGAATCGATACTGCAGATCAATGTATCCCTGAATGGAAGATTTAAAAGTGGCTTATCTCTTACTTCTATTGTTTTGAGTAATGTTTCCTCGCAGCCTTTACTGCTGGATACTTTCAGGCTTACATTTTTAAGTCCGAGCGTTGTGTACTGCCAGCTTGCCGTTCGCGTTGTTGAATTATCTGAAGTGCTTGATTGATCTCCAAAATCCCATTCCCATTTATTAATAACACCATAGGTAGCTGTGGTAATATCTGCGAATAAATAAGGATTCTGAATGCACGAGCCTATCGCGGTAAAATCGGGATTGAATCCCGGGAACACATTCAACTGCGCAGTTGATGAATCAGAACACTGTTCATTCCTATTAATATAAAGCCTGATGGTGTACACACCGGTATCAGTATAAGTATAAGTAGGTGTAGCTTGATTTGAAGTATCATTAGTCAATCCAGTTACACCAAAATCCCAGTGATAAGAATGGATCAATGAAGAAGGAGGAGACTCGTTCTGGAACAAATGAGAAAAATCATCGCAATTGCTATAAGTCGGATTCAATAGGGCCGCGGCAAGATCGCATTGATTATCGACGCGAATATTAAAGTCCTTTCGATGTTCGCTGATCACACGATTGCCGCGCCATTCCTTCACGCTAACGCTAATTACATAGTCGCCACCACCCGGAGCAACACCCGATATCAAACCCGTTGATGGGTTTAAATTCACTCTATTACCCAATGGCATCGACCCTGCAAAGCCGTTTGCATAAGAGACATAAGTGATTTGACTCGGTGGAATAGGATCTATAAATCCGCCCCCGCCTCCTGGTGCAGAATAAGCATCAACAAATTCGTAAGAAACAGAATCACCATCCGGATCTTCTGCACTGAAATCAAGTTGAAAAGGTCTATTCTGGCAAATCAATATGGTGTCCTTTACCGAAAAAGAGGGACTGGAATTGCTTCCACTTGCACCAACATCATCTGTACCATGCATTCGAAGGGTGTAGGAAGAACCTATATTTCCATTTGGTGAAAGATTCACCAATCCATTGATCCTGCAACAACGTTGGAAAACGAAAGTATAACCGTACTGGTCTTTTGGAATTTCAAGTACCCGCTTATATGTTCTGAGCCTATAACAAACAGGGGAAGGATTCGAAATGCAAGGATTCGGATGACCAAGGTTGATAAATTCATCACCTACCAATGGAAAAATGAAAGGAGAGCCGGACAAGGCAACTTCATTGCCTACCCGGAAGATCCCAATATTCGCATCGGGATCGAGTTGCTGACCAGAAGCATTACATTCCAGGAATAATCGAAGCGTGATTTCGTAGCGGTCTGTATTACTTGTTTGTCCAGGCCCCAACCAAACATAACTTATCTCACCACCCTTAATATGTCTTCCATATACGGCATGCAATCCTCCTAAGCAGAGTAAAAATATAATAGCCAGTCCTTTCATGCGGGTCCATTCACGATACGGAGCAATTCTTTCTGTGGTTGTCGGATAGGGATGGCGACAGAGAGATATTGGAATTAGAGAGGGATATTGGAATTTACCTATTTTATTCTGGAATCACAACTGCAATTGATCGGAAGATCGGAAGAACAGCGGAACAGATGAACAGCGGAACAGCGGAACAGATGAACAGCGGAACATCGGAACAGAAGATTAGAATAAAAGAAGGTTGATTTGTATTTTTTAATGTTCGTTATTTTCGTTTTTTTGGAATTGTTTGACTTCTTTGTTCATTGGTTCTACTATTCTGCTGTTCCGCTGTTCATCTGTTCCGCTGTTCTTCCGATCTTCCGCTCAAATGGGGCTATCTGATCAAAGTAGCTGTTCCCTTCTTAACTATCACTTTCCCAGTAAAGTCTGTTCCTTTAACCATCCAAACGTAGGTACCAGTTCCCTGGAGTTGGCCGCCAATTCTTCCATCCCATCCGCGGCCCATTTGCGAGGTTTGGAAAACCAATTGACCCCATCTATTGAAAACACGGAAATACTCCATACTGGAAATTCCCACGCAGATTGGTCTCAATACATAATTACGACCAGTTGGTGCAAAAGCGTTGGGGACAAAGATGTCAGGAGCTGTTTTAAATACTTTGATATTGATGGTGTCGAGTCCGAAACATCCCTCCGGCGTGAAAGCCCGCATTTGATAGGTAAAATTATCTGAGAGATTTGCTATTGGAGTCTGTGACCCTGAGTTGTTCAGGTAAGTCGATGGCATCCATTCAAAAAATTGGGCCCCCGTTCCCCTCAATTGAAGAGGTTGTCCAACCACTACCGCAGTATCGTTTCCTGCAAAGGCCAGGATCTTTGGTCGAACTGTTACCGTTACCGTCGATATTCCAGGTTTCGGGCAGCCCAGGGTATCATATGCCCTCAGCATATAAGTCGTGGTTCGTAAAGGAAATGCAGTCGGATTCAGAATATTTCCACTACTGAGCGTACTGGTGGGACTCCATTCGAATCCCGTTCCGATTATCCTTGCATTCAATTGCGCAGTATCATCATAACAAATGACTGTGTCCTCTCCGGCAATTGACCCGGGATAAGGAACGGTCCGGACTTCCACATTGTCAAACGCATCACATTTACCGATACTCGCGGTTACGAAATATCTTGTTGTAGTTAGTGGAGTAGCCAAAGGATTTTTGATATTCGGGTTACTGAGACTGTTTCCAGGCGTCCAAACATATTTTAAACCATCGCCAGTAGGATTTAATCGAATCGTGTCGGTTGTACAAATCGTTGTATCCCCGCCAGCATTCAGCGTCACGAAATCAACTACCCTTACCCGTATGGAATCCGTATTGATACAACCATTCTCATTCAAGGTGGTTTTATAGAAGGTCGTTTGTTTTGGATAGACCAGCGGTGTCTGAGAATTTGCGTTGATGATATTATAATTCGGTCCCCAGGAGAATATACCATTTCCAAGCGCATTCAACATCAAGGTATCGATACTACAAATGAGCGTATCACGGAATGGAAGCGCTATTGGAGGTTTGTCGCGTACTTCAACATTTGCAAAGACTGTGTCAAGACATCCTTTGTTGCTTTCCACGATCAATCGCACTTGCTTTACGCCAATTGAATTATACTTCCAGGAAGGATTTTTTAAACTGGATGTATCAGCGTTTGTAGTTTCATCTCCAAAATTCCAGCTCCATTTACTCGCTGCGCCATACCTGGATGCAGTCGTATCATTGAATTGCAATGGCAACAACACGCAGGTCCCTATCGTAGTGAATCCGGGGAAGAACCCTGGATAAACTCTTGCCATTGTTATGGTTGAATCCACGCATTGACCAGCGAGAATAACTTTCAACTGCACACGATAAGTTCCGGTATCGAGATACTGGTGATTAACCGTTCCTAATGGATTGCTGGTGGTATCCTTTTTGGTGTTATCACCATAATCCCAAATATAAACTGATCCTGATGGGTTCAACTGTTCATTGGCGAAAGTGACAAAGAAATCATCGCAATAAGAATAATTTGGTTTCAAAACTGCTTTGAGCGGAATACAATCCGAAACAGCTACGTGAATGTCTTTACGATGAATATTGATCAATACACCTTGTCTGTATTCATAAGCGCAAGCTGTTATTACAAATTGACCTGTAGTAGTTGGAGCAATTCCTGTGATCATACCCGTCTGCGGGTTGATGGTTGCCTGCCCTCCCAATGGCTGTGAATTGTTATAAGGAAAACGATAACTCAATTCCGGATATGGAGGAGGTGCTGCTTTGGGAGGATTAGGATTTATTTGAGTAGCCCCGGCAAAACCACCGCATAACACATAAGCCAATGAATCTGTACCATCCGGTTCTGCTGCACCAAAACTAAAATTGAAAAAGCTACCAATACATATCGCAGCCGCATCGTTGGTCACATAAGTTGGGCTTGAGTTCTTGTACGCCTCCGGCAATATACCAGTACCTGGGATCTCTGCGATATAAGTGACTCCAACAGCATTACTCGGCGGCGTTAGATTAACGATATTATTTATTCGGCAGCATCGCTGATATGCGATCGTATATCCCATAGTGTTGGTTGGGAGAATGACATTCCGGGTAAACCAACGGATTCGATAACAAACATCGCTTGGAGGGTTGCCGATACAGGGATTAGTTGCGGGATCGAAGTTGATAAAGCGTTCATCTGACATCCGGGCTATGACGGTATCCCCGAACTGAGTACCAGTAGTCTTATCAAAAATGGTAAATGGAACTTGCGTATCTAATTGTCCTGGATTGGTTGCCCGGCAATCTATGTACAGCTTAAGCGTGATTCGATATTCCGAAGTATTTGGAGAAGGACCGGGCCCGATATAGACATAATAAAGCTCTCCACCCTTGATATGCTCAGCGACTAACGAGGGTACAGCTCCAAAAAGGCATAAGATTATGGGGATCAGTTTTTTCATTCAGATACTGCTATAACGCAGCTAAGGGTTAGCAATTTCACTTTCGTGTAAAAAGTTCTCCAGAAACCGGGTGCAAAGGGCTGGTTCTTCCAGCATTCCCATATGCCCAGAATCCCGAAGGATATGAATATAGCCCACAATGGGCATATGGCATTGTTGCAGACTCTGTTGTAATGGTATTGCATTGTCATGCTGGCCAATGATATAGAGTACAGCCCCTGGGAATTCCTTCACGATTTGGGTCCGGTCCGGACGCGCCATCATAGCATCATAGTATTGTACGAGCGATTCAGCTGAAAAGTTGGTATTTTTTTCAATCAACTCCTCTACAATTTGAGGCTTTTCTGTCCTGGTTTTTTCCGAAAAAAGATTGGGAAGAGTTTGTTGTATGAATAATACGGCCCCATGTTCCCTGATGAATTCAATGCTCTTTCTGCGGGCTGCTTTCTTTTCTTCATTGTCAGCAAAAGCGCTGGAATGGACCAGGCCAATTGCGGTCAGGCTTCCGCGATATTTTTCAGCATAGGCAAGAGTTATATATCCACCCATGCTATGGCCGATCATAATGGGTTTTTGACTCACGATTGCCGGCTCATTCAATATGATTTCATGGATCGAAGCGGCCAATCCTTCCATGCTCATATCCTTTTGGATGTGTGAACGGCCACTTCCCGGAAGATCGGGAATGATTAATCGATATTCATTTTTCAATGCTTCAACCTGGTTGTCCCAAATACTTCCTTCTTCACCGAAACCATGGATCAGGAATACTGTTTTTCCATTGCCAATAACCCGGTAGTACAGCGGGTTTTCCCCGATGTTGATCGTCTTTTCTTCCATCTTCAAATTTACGATGTTCCGGTTGCGAGTTGCAAGTCTCCTGTTTCTGGCTTCCAGTTACTGGTTGCCGGTACTCGCAACCTGGAAAAGGTAACTCGAGAATAAGTTCTTGCGATAATAATAACCAGGATCGGAGCCACGGCTAAATTCAGTTGCTGAGGAATGAATAGCCAGGTTAATGCTACTAGTAAAGCCAGAATGCAGGTGAACTGTAGATATTTTTTAACCCATTTTCTTTTACTGTTGATCAATGGAGCTATAATTAAATGCGTTGGCAGTGCCCAGAGCAGGTTAAAGTTATTCCGGCACACATCATCGATTCGTATGATCCAAACTGTGAGAAGTACAACACCAAGCAATCCCAGTAAAAAGAAAAAGAAAACATCAAAAACTTTAAGGAATTTTTTTGCAGACGCTTTTTTTGAGAAATCCAAGGCAAGGATCAGTATCGCCAGCAATGCAAAAAGATATTCAGGCCTGAACCAACTGCTGGGAACTTTTATTTCAGGCGTGGGAACTACGACCGGTTTGTCCTTTACCAAAGCTTGTGAACGAATGCTTGCTGAATCAAATGCCTTCATTAAGTAATCAGGAAGAAACATTGCCTGATCATTAGTTACTTTTTTATCTAGGTTTGCACCCAATAAAATATCAATTCCAAACTTACTCCAGTATTGACCACCCTTATCCAGGTATTCATGGATCATATTCCGATAACTCGGGACTTTAGGAGGAAGGATATTTCTAAATTCAACCTGATTCCCTGTATTTTCTACAATGATATCTCTTGCACGTGTTGTACAATTATCCGTATGGAAATAATAGTTGTAAAACCTGTTTTCTTCCCGAAGGTTTAGCTTAAGCGCGTCAAAAAGTTTAATTCGTTCTGCACAGCTTAGGTTCAGGTCCTGTTCAATCACTCCCCTGTTTTGCATCTGGTACTCCATCACAAAATCTTGCATTGGATAAGCTGAAAGCGCATAACGCATTAACCCCTTTGTGAAATTCCAGTAAAATTCAGTTGGATTGGAATCATCAAAAGTGCCATAATTGAAAACGACATCAATGCCCGCAGTTTTATCCGTTACCCGAATTGCCGTATGTCCAAATAATGAATACAAATCTTCACCCGGACTACAGGTAAGCAAACTTATCCGAAGATTGCAAGTATCCTGGGATTGGACGACTAATGAAGTCCCGAAGAAAAGAAGCGAAATTAGAATTAGTCTTTTTATTTGCATGCTTGGATTTAGGGCCAGCAATTATTGATTATTTATTATTAATTATTAATTATTTCAGTGGAGGCAAGCTCGAACAAATGATTAGTTAAAACGTTTAGTTGGAATTTGTAATTCTGAATTGAAGAAATGAACCCCATCCATATTTCTCAGTGCCTCTACTAATTCATCTCTCGGGATGGAAGGGAGCATTTGAGCTAATTCAACAGGCGAAATTGACTGGTTGCGCTTGGATAAATCAAGTGGTGCTAATAATTTAGACATTACGCCAATTATCGCCTTCTCTATTTCCTTTGCTTGTCAGTGGTTATCATTGGCACCTTCTTCAAAAATGTTAGAAATTGATTTGTATTTGGAAATTACACTATTAATCAATTCGCAATTTTATCTGTACCAATAATCAATAATTAATAATCAATAATTAATAATTGATTGCATCATCAGGCACTCTCATTTCATGCAACTTCCACCTAACGACTATAATTGGGTGATTCTCTGGTTATTTCTACATCATGCGCATGGCTCTCTTTCATTCCCGCATTAGTGATCCTTACAAACTGCGCCTTCTGTAATTCACGAATATCCTTGGCTCCACAGTATCCCATACCTGCTCTTAGTCCGCCAGTGTATTGATAAACTATTTCGGTAAGGCTTCCTTTAAATGCAACGCGTCCTTCAATTCCTTCGGGAACATATTTCTTTACATCTTCTTCAACATCCTGGAAATAACGGTCGCTGCTGCCCGAACTCATTGCACCCATTGAACCCATCCCGCGGTATTGTTTGAATTTTCGTCCTTCGTAGATGATGGTTTCGCCCGGACTTTCTTCTGTACCTGCAAACACAGATCCCATCATCACGATATTTGCGCCTGCTGCTAAGCGCTTTTACCATATCACCGGTATAACGGATACCACCATCCGCAATCAAAGGAATTCCAGCCTTGCCTAAAACAGATGCTGCTTCCATGATCGCAGTGATTTGAGGAACACCGGCACCAGCAACAATTCTTGTAGTACAAATTGATCCTGGACCAATACCTATTTTAACAGCATCTGCACCCGCATCAACTAATGCTTTTGCACCGGCTGCGGTCCCAACATTACCTGCAATTACCTGGAGATTCTTAAACCCTTTCTTCAATGATTTCAGGGAATCGATCACGCCCTTGCTATGACCGTGAGCACTATCCAGTGAAACAATATCAACGCCGATCTTCATCAATGCTTCAGCTCTTTCCATTAAATCTCTTGTTATCCCTAATGCGGCGCCCACCAACAATCGGCCGAAACTATCTTTAACAGCATTTGGATGAGATGTAAGTTGTAGAATGTCGCGATAGGTAATCAAGCCAACCAGTGTTCCATCTTTCTTGATCACCGGTAGTTTTTCAATCTTATGTTGGCTGAGAATATTTTTTGCTTTCTTAAGATCAGTACCCGCTGGCGCAGTGATCAGGTTTGTTGAAGTCATTACTTCGCTTATTGGGCGACGAGAATCTGTTTCAAAGCGAAGGTCGCGGTTGGTCAGGATGCCAACCAGTTTTTTAGTATTGTCTACAATTGGAATTCCACCGATCTTATTTTCCCTCATCAATCGTAGCGCATCTCCAATGGTCGAATCCTTATTGAGTGTAACCGGATCAATGATCAATCCGCTTTCGCTCCTTTTCACTTTTCTTACCTGTTCCACCTGCTTTTCAATCGACATATTCTTATGCAGAATGCCCAATCCGCCTTCCCTTGCTAAAGCGATTGCAAGATTGGCTTCTGTAACTGTATCCATTGCTGCCGAAAGCATTGGAATATTGAGGGTGATCTGCTTTGTTAGTTGAGTGCTGATACTTACATCACGCGGCAAAACCTGGGAATATGCCGGAACCAGCAGAACGTCATCGAAGGTCAGGCCTTCGCCGAAAAATTTGGATGATTTTTTAGATGGAGAGGGATTAATTAGTGTTGCCATGTGCGAAGATAAGGAGTATTTTATATTTACCTCTATGATCGTCATCCCCGCGGGATAACTTCATGTTCTTCTGAAATGATGACGCTAAGCGGGGATCCCCTACCAACTGCGCAGGAAATTTAGCTAATGTGTAGTCGATTGTAAGGTCTGCTCTTTCGATTTAATACTTTCTTGAAGCGCAGCTGATATGTTGTTGGTAGGGGGTCCCCGCTTGGCTCCTTCATTTCGTAAGTTCCTGAAACAACACCGCGGGGATGACGATCATGAGGGCGCAAGAGTCCACGAGTGTTTGCAAACTGCACCTCAGTTCGCGAGCCGATAAATTTTTCCAGGAAGGCTAATGATGATATTGTTCAGTTCGAGATTCAAAATAGTTGCAGCTACTGTACTATTACTCAGATTAGAAAATCTTTTTATTTCATCAATATGCAGAGTGGCTTTCTCCTGAAGCATATCGACAATGATTTTCTCTTCGGGATTTAATTGAATGAATAATTCTTTTTGCTTCGGAACAGATTTCTTGATTGTTTCTTTCCAACCCAATATTTCAAGCAACTGTTCGGCATCACTTAATAATATCGCTTTGTTCTGTTGGATTAAATGATTGCATCCTGTGCTTTTTGCATCACTGACTTTCCCCGGATAGGCAAACACATCTTTATTATATCCATTCGCAAGTTCTGCGGTGATCATGCTTCCACCTTTAACTCCCGTTTCAATCACAATAATTGCATCACATAATCCAGCTACAATTCGATTGCGCGTTGGAAAATTATGTTTATCCGGTTTTGTGTGACTGGGAAATTCTGTAAGGAGTCCACCGCCTTTGCGGATCATGTCCTTCGCGAGATTGGTATGTTCAGGTGGATAAACCTGGTCGAGCCCATGCGCCAGTACACCAACTGTGGACAAGCCATTTTTTATTGCTGTTTTATGTGCAATCGCATCTATTCCGAATGCCAGGCCGCTGATGACAAGAACCTGTTCGGTTGAAAGATCCCGGATCAGCTTTTCGGTTTGTTGTTTACCATAGTCGGTATTGCTTCTCGTGCCGATGACCCCAATGATCTTTGAAGAGTTGAGATTTGCTTTGCCCTTATAAAACAACAGGCTCGGTGGATCATAACAATGAAGCAAGCGCTGCGGATATTTTTTATCGGTAAGAAAGAAAGTTTCTATTCCGTACCGATGAATAAAAGCAATTTCTTTTTCGCAAACATCAAAACCTCTAAATTCCTTTATTCGTTTCGCCCGGATCGAACCAATCCCTTCAATCTTTTCTAAATGGCTTTTTGATGATTTGAAAATTGCCTCGGCAGAACCCAACTTATCCACCAATATTCGCGCATGTACCGAACCGATATGAGGAACATTAATAAGCGCAAGCTGGTATAGGAGATCCTGGTTCAATTGATAAAACCTTTGGTGCTTGCGTGTAGGATCGAAATTACTAATTATTCCTGTCTGGCTTACACCTGGAAATTTGATTATTTATTATTGGATCTCGAACTACTGGCATTTCGCCAATAAGGGGTGCAATAATTAATAATTAAGGGTCGTTCCAAAAACTCAGGATCGTTAAACAGATTGCACATTTTGCAATTAATCAATTTGATTCTGCTCCGGAATGACCCCGAAGGCCTGCCCTGTGGGGGTCCCAATCTTGGTAGAAAGCAAAATGCGTGAAATTTTTTGAGGACCCCGAAGGGGTCAAATCTTGGTAGCCGTTAATGATTCAATAGGAATTTTTCTGCAAAAAATCACGCGATGTTGGTGGATGCAGGTGTTGAATTTGATGTGCGATATACTTTCAAACTACCAATGGACTAATGTGCCACGAGGTTGGATCCCTTCGGGGTCCTCAAAAAAATTTATCACGATTTGCTACCAAGATTGGACCCCTTCGGGGTCGTTCCAAAAACTCAGGATCGCTAAACAGAATCCACATTTTGCAAATAATCAATTTGATTCTGTCGTGGAATGACCCTTAATAATCAATAATCAATAATGGTTATTGGCTTGTAATTTTTAGTTCCGTTCTCCGATTCTTCGCCTTCCCTTCTTCGGTATTATTCCCGGCTACCGGCTGCGCTGCCCCATATCCCTGGAAGCTGAGTCGCTTGGGATCGACGCCTTTTACGGTGAGGTATTTTACAACAGCTTCGGCACGATTGAAAGAGAGTAGTTGATTGTCTTCTGCCTTACCAACATTATCTGTATGCCCGCTGATCTGGATCTTCAATGTGGGATTATCCCGCATGAACATGACTATTTTATCCAGTTCAGTTGTGGACTCGGGTTTGATATCATATTTCTTTGTATCAAAAAAGATATTCTTTAATACGACTGTTGCATTGGCTTCAATCGGTTGAAGCGGAATATCAATATTATAAGTCGAATCCGCCGTGCGCTGGCTCAACGGAAAATTCTCGGAAAAGAAAAGATAACCGCGACGGTTCACATTGAATGCGTAATCTTTTCCAATTGGAAGCGTGATTAAATAATTACCTGTTTCATCAGTTTGAACCTTACTCATAACTTCCTTTGATGCGAGATCAGTCAGTTCAACCGCAGAAGGCAATCCCTTCATTGTCTTCTTGTCAAAAACTTTTCCTTTTACCCAAAGTGTTTTAGCCGGACGTATATCTTCTCTCAATTCAAATGTATAGAGATCGAGACCACCGCGAGTATCACTGCGATCACTTGCATAGTAGGCGGTTTTGCCATCAGCTGCAACAATCAAACTACCTTCGTTTTCTATCGTATTGATTGGATAACCGAGGTTCTGGGGTTTTATCCAAACAGCTTTCGGTCCCTTGCGTGCAATGAAGAGATCGTCCCCGCCATAACCGAGATGCCCATTCGAAGTGAAATACAGGGTTTGATTATCTGCGTGGATAAAGGGACAACTTTCATCACCTGCTGTATTGATCTCCGGGCCAAGATTGGTTGGTTCGGTCCAACGTCCATTTGGAAGACGGCGGCAAACATAGATATCAGTTCCGCCATAACCCTCCGGACGTTTACTTGCGAAATATAGATCACGTTTATCAGGTGAAAGAGACGGCGCCGATTCCCAAAATTCTGAATTGACGGTAAATCCTAAATTTTCAGGTGTGCTCCATCCATCGGGAGTGAGATACGAAATATAAAGATCGCAACTGCCATAACTATCCTGGAAATTACAACCAGTAAAGATCAGCCATTGACCATCCTGCGAAATATTTTGCGCGCCTTCATTTGATTGCGTATTGATATTACCCAAAAGACCACGAGAAGTTCCCCAGGATTGATCAGTCTTTAAAAGAGATCCAAAAAAATCTTCATTAAAATTTCTCACCCTTCGGGTATAGATCAATTCCTTTCCGTCAATTGTAATTGTTGGATAATATTCTGAAACATTTGAATTGATGCTATCGCCGAGGTTGCGCGGTTCGAATTTATATCCCGATGTATTTTTGTTCTTAAACTCAATCGCGAATTCATAACTCTTTCGTCTATACTCCGCGGCTTTTATACTTTTTTCATTCAGGTTGGGAACGGTGAGAAAATCATTTACTGCGCCAACTGCTTTTTCAAATTCACCTTTACCAGCAAGATTTATGGAGTAGGGGAGATTATAATCCTTGAAATAAACTGAATCAATTGCCTTTGCTTTTTGATAATTGATGATGGCGGAATCATACCGCTTCATCTCACCATACATGCCCGCAATCGACAAAAAAGCATCGAGGAACTTGGGGTCGATACGGACGGCTTCATTTAATATACGGATGCCCTCCGGATAGTTTCCATCCCGGGCATAATCAAGGGCTGGCTCATAAAGTGCCTGGGCCTTTTTGTGAACTTTATCGGGGTTGTATTGGGCCATGGCTCCTACCGCCAGGAATACCATTAATAATAGGCTACAAAGGGCTTTCATCGTTTCAAACTTAGTGAATTTGAGGGATTTTGGAGGCTGACGAATTTTTGGTGGTAAGAGAGGGATGGCAATCGTTAAAGGGTTGGTAAGAATGACGCGGAGGGATGATCGGAAGAACAGAAGAACAGAAGAACAGAGGAACAGCAGAACAGCGGAACAGCAGAACAGCGGAACAGCGGAACAGCGGAACAGCGGAACAGTAGAATGTAAAAACCGGGAGCTGTTAGATCAAATACTAACCATGCAATATTCTGCTGTTCCGCTGTTCATCTGTTCCGCTGTTCTTCCGTTCTATGGGACGCCGATATATTTGTGTATCTGCAAAGACAGTTCCCACTCCGGATGTTGTTTGATATATTCAACTATCAATGGACTCATTTGATCTGCTTTGCTCCATTCCGGTTGGAGATAGAGTTTGCAGGCGGGTGATACCAATTCGCGGTATTTTTCAGCCCATTCAAAATCGGATTTATTGAAGATGACAACTTTAAGTTCATGGGCTTTTGGAGAGATATCCGGCAGAGGAAATTTGAATTTCTTTGGTGACAGGCAAATCCAATCCCAGTCACCACTCAGTGGATGGGCACCTGAGGTTTCGATATTGGTTTGAAAGCCGGCCTTCTTCAATGCACCAGTTAATTCATCCAGTTGATGCATTAATGGTTCTCCTCCGGTAATCACCGTCATTCGTCCGGGATATTGTTTGGCTTGTTCAACAATATCATCGATCGACAACAAAGGATGTTTCGATGCATCCCAACTTTCCTTCACATCACACCAGGTACATCCGACATCACATCCACTTAACCGAATAAAATACGCAGCTTTTCCCTGATGAAAGCCTTCACCCTGCAAGGTGTAAAAAGCTTCCATTACTGGAAGTAGAGTTTTTGTATTGTTTGTTAGTGTTTCCAAATTGAACTAATAAGAAATGATCACTAATAAGATCTCAGCCAATAATCAATAATTATTAATCAATAATCCCTGCCTGCCGGCAGGCAGGAATAATTCTGCTGGAATGATGTTGCTCATTTTAAATCGGCTCACTACACATCGATCAATTATTAATTATTGATTATTAATTATTGATTATTTCGTTGACAACTCAAAGTTCTAAACAAATAGCTCGTAGCTCGCAGCTCGTGGCTCACAGCTAATTCTTAGCCACACAAGCCTTATACGTATTCTTCATCAATGCAGCAATAGTCATCGGCCCGACACCTCCGGGCACGGGAGTGATATAGGAACATTTGGGAGCAACTTCATCAAATTTTACATCTCCTTTTAGTGAGTATCCTTTTTTCTTTGTTGGATCAGGCACGCGGGTGATGCCCACATCAATTACTACTGCTCCTTCCTTAACCATATCGGCAGTTACAAATTCAGCCCGGCCCAATGCAGCCACGATGATATCTGCTTCGCGACAGAATTCTTTTAAATTTTTTGTTTGTGAATGACAAACCGTAACCGTGCAATTTCCCGGATTAGTATTGTTGCTGAGTAAAATGCTCATCGGTCGTCCTACAATATTGCTTCGGCCAAGAATCACCGCATGTTTGCCTTTTGTTTCAATCTTATAATGATCCAGCATCAACATGATACCATGTGGCGTTGCCGGAACTAATGTAGGAAGACCCTGTACCATCTTTCCAATATTCACCGGGTGAAATCCATCCACATCTTTCTCCGGGTCAATCGTATTGATCACTTTCTCGTCAGAAATATGTTTGGGAAGTGGAAGCTGGACAAGGATTCCATCCACATCGGGATCAGAATTCAGGTCTTCAATAATAGATAATAACCTGTTTTCGCTGGTATCTTCTTCCAGGCGCAGAAGCGTTGATTTATACCCTATCTCTTCACAGGTTTTTACTTTCGAGCTGACATAAGTTTCGCTGGCGCCATTGGTTCCAACCAGGATTGCAGCAAGGTGAGGAATTTTCTTTCCTTCGGCTTTCAGTTGTGCGACTTTTATTTTCAGTTCATCTTTTGTAGCTTGCGATACGATTTGTCCATCCAATATTTGCATGCTGCAAAGGTATCATTACACTCTATCCCTCCCAAGTCGGGTTGTACATTAATTCAAGCGTTTAAATAAGTGGTTTTTGTGAGACAGACTCTGTTGCTGTTGATCATTTCGGTCCAATTCACTTTTGGCCAGATGGGGATACCCGCAATTCATAACCGGAGCTTCAAACCAGGTGATGGAGATGCGAGTTTATTGTTGGCGCAACCCGCTTCCGCCAGCCGTTTAAAAAGCTTCAGCGCATCAGTCTATACTGAGAAAAGATTTCTCCTCGAAGGATTGAACAATTCGATGGGATCAATTGGCTTTCCGCTATCATTTGGAGGAATTGGTATTACCATTCAGTATTTCGGGTCTCCGGAATTTAACCAAAGCTCTGCCGGATTGATCTATGGAAAGAATCTTGGAAAGGTTGATTTGGGAATTCGATTCAGTTACACGTCTATCACAATTAACGGTTACGGTAAAGCGAATGCTATTCAATATGAATTAGGTTCAATCTGGCAGGTCACAGATCGAATTCATTCCGCAATTCTTCTTGTAAATCCCTTTGGTGGAAGATTTGGAAATAACAAGATGGAAAAGTTTCCAAGCATCTATCGATTTGGATTAGGTTATAAAGCATCCGAAAATGTTTTTGTCGCTATTGAAATGATCAAGGAGGAAGAGAGAGCGGTCAATTTCAATGCAGGCCTTTATTATTCTTTTGGAAAGAAGTTCTTTCTGCAAGGTGGAATTCAAACACAAATTGCTTCTCCCTATTTGGCTTTTGGATATCAATTGAAAAAAATTAGGATCGAAACGCATTGCAGCTTATCATCCGCAATTGGGTTTTAGTCCGGCGTTATCGTTGACTTTTTCAAGTAAGGAATGAAGAATGAAATCAGTATTCATCATATTGATTTTGCTCTTTGTTGGGAAGGGCTATTCACAGGAAACACAAGAGATCCAGTTGGAGAACCAGGCTGAACGCGAAGACGGTGAAAGAGAAGATGACTATTCTTTTCAGCAACTTGAATATTTCAGAAAACATCAAATCAATATCAATAAATGTTCAGTTGAAGAATTGAGACAATTGGAATTGTTCACCGAATTACAATTGAACAATTTCATTCTTTACCGAAGACAATTTGGAAACTTTATCAGTATTTACGAGATACAGGCCATTCCCGGCTGGGATATTGAACTCATTCGGAAAATACTTCCCTTCGTTACTATTAAGGAAGAAATTGGAATTACTACAGACTTATTACATCGATTGAAAGGAGGGAATCATCAGCTATTGCTTCGGTTTGGGATTCCTCTATCAAAATCTGCGGAGTATTTATTACCAGATACGCTTTCTTCTGCCTATATGGGTAGCCCAATGAGATTATGGATCCGGTACAAATATCAATTCAAGCGTACACTTCAATTTGGATTTTCTGCTGATAAAGACGCGGGTGAAGAATTCTTTAAAGGAGCGCAGAAGAAAGGGTTTGACTTTTATTCATTTCATTTCTTCGTCAGGCAAGTGGGAATTATGAAATCATTGGCAGTCGGCGATTACACTATTAATCTTGGCCAGGGATTATTGCAATGGCAAAATATGGCCTTTAAAAAATCTGCCGTTGTTATGGCGATTAAAAGAGAAGGTGACATGGTCAGGCCTTATAATTCCGCTGCGGAATACGCCTTTCATCGCGGTGCAGCCATTAACCTAAGAAAGCAACGTTGGGACTTACTGGCATTTGGTTCAATGCGAATCCTGAGTGCAAATCTTAAAGAAGACAGCTCGCAATTTTTTATCAGTTCCATTTCCAATTCAGGCTATCATCGTACAAAAAA
The DNA here is from genome assembly GCA_963728145.1 of uncultured Chitinophagaceae bacterium. Taxonomy (GTDB): domain Bacteria; phylum Bacteroidota; class Bacteroidia; order Chitinophagales; family Chitinophagaceae; genus CAVSJA01. The sequence continues at coordinate 125,406 of CAVSJA010000007.1, forward strand.
TGAATTACAGGATCGTAATCAATTGAAGATGTTTTCTGCCGGTCTTGCACTGCGATACATAAGAGATCAATGGCGGATTGGACTCAATTCAGTACACTATGCATTTAATAGACCAATACTGAAAGATTCTGAACCATATAATATTTATGCGTTTTCAGGAAATCGGTTATCTAATTATTCTGTTGATTATGATTACACCTTTAAGAACATTCATCTCTTCGCTGAATTTGCAATTAATAACAGAACATTTAAACCGGCAACTATTCATGGAGCATTGATAAGTTTGGATAGGAGGGTTGATATTTCCTTGCTTTATCGAAGAATTCATCCTGCCTATCAAAGTTTCTTTTCGAATGCGTTTACAGAAACGACTCTACCCATCAACGAAAATGGATTCTACACAGGTTTTTCAGTAAGGCCATTTCGTGGATGGACAATCGATGCGTACTATGATATTTATCGGTTTCCCTGGTTGAAGTTTAGAGTGAACTCATCAAGCGAAGGATATGACTATCTCGTTCAGGTAACTTACAAACCATCCAAACAAACGGAGCTATATGCGAGGTTTAAGACAGAATCAAAGCCAATTAACCAATCAGGCAGTGATGAACCGCTTACTAAATTGATCAATCCGGTGAAGAAAGATTGGAGAATTCAATTGAACTTTCGGCTGAATGAGGCGATTTTGATACGTCAACGTCTAAATATTCTATGTATCACTCAAGAAAATGACCGGAATCAATTCGGCTTTCTCTGGTTTACGGATTTCATATATAAACCGCTGATGAAGACATATTCAGGCAATTTCAGGTTTCAATACTTTGAATCTGATAGTTACGATAGCAGGATCTACGCTTTTGAGAACGATGTCGCATTTAGCAACTCCATCCCGTCCTTTTCTGGCGGGGGATACCGCTTATATATAAACCTGCACCTGGACATTAAAGGATTGTGTCGATTGAAGAATAAACTTAATATAGACCTCTGGTTTAAGGCTTCACAAACGATTGCAGGCCACAGTCTTGGTACCAATGGAGCAATATCTGGTACAGACGGTCAAAATTTTCCAGAATTAAAATTTCAATTTGCATTGGGTTGGTAAAAAAATACCCTTTTTTTGCAGCATCATAAGATTTTTTGTTGTCTACAAGTAACCTTATTCTGCCTCCGACCCTGTTTTAACAATAATTTGACGGAAAGTAAAACTTCATATATTTACGCCTCCAAAAATTAAAAATTAACAGTCACATGAGAAAAACTCTATCACTGCTTGCAGTGCTGGTACTGGCCTCAGTATTTGCACTTGCACAAACCCGGGCCATAACCGGGCAAGTGAAGGATGACAAAGGAGACCCTATATCCTTCGCGTCCGTCCAGATCAAGGGTACCACAAAGGGTACTACTACAGATGCCAATGGTAATTTCAGAATCGAAGCTCAGACTGGAGATGTATTAGTGATCTCTGCGGTTGGAAGCAAGGAGAGGGAAGTTGCGATTGGTAGCAGCAATACCTACAATGTAGGACTCGAAAAAGCCGGCAACCTTCAGGAAGTAGTTGTGACCGCTTTGGGTGTACAAAAACAACCTAAAGAACTTGGTTATTCTGTTGCCCGGGTTAAGGGTTCGGAACTATCGCAAGCGAAGCCAACCAATTTACAGAATGGACTTGTTGGTAAGGTTTCTGGTTTAAATGTTACAACAGCTAATAATGGTGTATTTGCTGATACGAGGATCATCCTCCGTGGTATTCGTTCACTTACAGGTAATAACCAACCATTGCTTGTTGTGGATGGTTCTCCGATGAACCTTGGTTTTATGAACTCGCTTAACCCTAATGACGTTGAAAGCGTAAACGTACTGAAAGGTGCAAACGCTTCTGCGCTTTATGGTCCAGATGGTGTAAACGGTGTGATCGTTGTTACCACTAAAAAAGGTGGAAGCAGAACAAGACCGAACATCAATGTAAGTAATACGACTTTGTTTGAAAAACTCGCGATCCTTCCGGATTTCCAAACACTGTTTGGTAGCGGTTCTTCTTATAACTCATTTGGTGATGGTATCTACGATCCGATCGAGAACCAAAGCTGGGGTGCAAGATTCGATGGAAGAGATACAATCATTGGTCGTCCCGACGAGAATGGTAACATTCAAAAAGTTCCTTACCAATCAAATGATGGAGAAAAAAGAGAATTCTTCAATACCGGCCTTACATTACAGAATGACATTTCAATTTCATCAGGAGATGATAGAGGAAGCTTTTATCTTTCTTTACAGGATGTAGTAGTTAAGGGTGTAGTTCCAGATGATCAGGCAAGAAGAACTTCTTTCCGTCTCAATGCCCGCCGTCAGTACGGAAAAGTAAGCATAGGTGCTAACCTGAACTATACATTGGGTACATACGATATCACAAACTCGCCTGGCCCCACATACTGGTATGTTATCAATACTCCGCATAACGCACCATTGACCAGGTATAAAGATTTTGTGAATGACAACTGGTCAAATCACAACCATTTTTTCAATGACTATTATCCGAATCCATACGAGGATTTGAGACAATATAGAGGTGAAGGTCGCAGCGATGATCTGTTTGGAAACCTGGAAGTGAGCTTTAAGCCCGTTTCCTGGATCACGATTACTGATCGTCTCGGTATGACCATTTCAAATGCAACTAACAAGAATACCCGTAGCGCGATCTTCTATTCTGAGTATGCTTTGCATAGCGGAAGGTCAATCAGCGCAACTGGTAACGTTACAGCAAACGTAAGTGACGGAAGTGGTTTCGGCAACCGCGTTAACAACGAGTTGATCGCAACTGCCGAAAAAACATTTGGTGATTTCGAAGTGAAAGTTCTTGCTGGTAACCTCGTTCGCCAGACATACTCTAAGAGCATTTCAGTTTCAGGTAACAACCTCGTTATCCCGACGCTGTTCAACGTAGGCAACCGTACAGGTGAGCCTGGTGCTGGTGAAAGCAATTCACGCACTCGTCTCGTATCTGCTTTCGGTAGTGTTGGATTTAGCTATAAGAACTGGGCATTTATAGAATTCACTGGCCGTAATGACTGGGACAGCCGTCTTCCTGTAGATGCGAATTCTTACTTCTATCCAGGTGTGAACGCAGCTGTTGTATTGACAGATGCTATCTCTTCTCTTGGAAGTAACAAGACTCTCACATACGCTAAGTTGAAAGCTGCATGGAACAAAGCGGGTAACGTTAACATCGGTGTTTATCAACTGGAATCTAACTTCTCAGTATCGGGTGCATTCCCTTACGGTTCATTGCCAGGATACACTGCAGGAGATGTGATCAACAATCCATTCATTCGTCCTGAGATTGTTGAATCATATGAAGTAGGTGCTGAATTTGCATTCCTCGATAACAGGATCTCATTCGAAGCTGCCTATTACTATCAAGACAATAACGACCAGGTAATTTCTGTACAGATCTCTCAAGCCACAGGATTTACCAATGCCTTGTTGAACGCAGCAAAGTTTGTCAACAAAGGATTTGAATTCGACCTCAAACTTACCCCAGTAATTAAGTCTGGTAAGTTTACCTGGAACTTCGGCGGTAACTTCAGCATTAATGACAGTAAGGTTAATGAAGTATATGGCGACCTGAATGAATTGGGAATCGGAAATACTTCTTATGTGATCAAGGGTTATCCCGCTTATACTCATAAGTTGACTGATTGGTTAAGGGATTCACTTGGTCGCGTGATCATTGATCCGGCGAGCGGTTATCCAAACCAGGATCCAGCTTTAAAGATCTATGGAAGAACAAATCCAAAGTATATCGTTGGTTTGAATACCGATCTTAAGTTGGAATGGTTTCACCCTCAGAGCAGTTGCTGAATATCGTGGTGGACATTATATCTACAACTCTGTTGGTTTCTCACTTGGATTTACTGGTATCGATGCGCTTTCTGCAACCAATGCACGTCAGCGTTTCGTGTTCCCGAATTCAGTTTATTGGGATGGTTCCAAATATGTTCCCAATACCAATATCGTAGTTACCAATGCACACTACGACTTCTTACAGGCGGCTCGCTTCCGTAATGTTAATACTAACTATTACACAAGCGCTTCATTCTGGAAACTTCGTGAAGTGGTATTGAGCTATGATATTCCTTCAAAATGGCTGGGTGATGGCAAAGTTGTTAAGAGAGCAAGTGTTGCGCTGATCGGAAGAAACCTGTTGACGCTTCGTCCGGACACCAACCAGTGGACAGATCCTGAGTTCTCAAACACAACCGGAAACGCTGTTGGTACAACAACAATTAACCAGACTCCGCCAACACGTTTGATGGGATTCAATGTGAACCTGACATTCTAAACTAAAATCAACTTAAAGAGTTAGAATTATGAAAAAAGTAACTATAAAAATATTATTCGGATCAGTTCTCTTCGCCACTATTGCAGGTGGTTGTAAGAAAGCCTGGTTTGATATCAATAAGGACCCGAATACTGCCGTGGAGAGCAATATCTCTCCAGACCTGGTATTGCCTGCGGCCTTATTGACTGCTGCCAACCGTACCACCACTGCCTATGGCTTTGTAGGTAACTGGGTTGGTTATACAGCTCCGGGAGCAAACTATGCGCCTTCAACTGAAGAACAAGGTTATCAATTGACGACCAACTTCGCTGCGGATCGTTTTGGAAACCTGATGAACAACGCGTATGACTTCGAATTCATGGACGCGAAGGGTGGGGCAACAAACCAAACCTTCTATCAGGGTATCGGCAAGCTTATGAAGTCGCTTGCTTTTACCGAAGCAGTACAATTATATAATGATGTACCGTATTCAGAAGCGTTGAAAAGTCTCGCAGTAATCAGACCCAAGTATGATCCAGGCATGGCGGTATACGAGGGTGCAATGAAGAACCTTGACTCTGCTATAGCGCTTATAAAGAATGCTGTTGAGTCTGAAAATGTCAGGATTCATGATGCAGACATCATGTTCCATGCCGATAAGACGATGTGGATTAAGTTTGCAAATACGCTGAAGCTTCGCTTACTGATGCACCAGGCAAATCGCGCTGATCGTGCGGCGTACATCACTGCTGAAATCGCAAAGATCACAGCAGAGGGTACAGGCTTCCTTGGTTCAGGTCAGAATGCTGCTTTGAATCCGGGCTACCAACAGGATAAACCAAATGCTTTTTATGCAACATATGGTTTTACGCAAACGGGTACTCCTGCAACAGACTTCTGGAGAGCAAACGTAGTAGCGATGAACTACTATAAGCTCAACCAGGATCCAAGACTCGGTAATTTTTATAAGCCAACAGTAAATCCGGTTCCTGGTGGTTCACCAGAGCCATTCTCACAACCGGCGCCTACGACTCATCGTGGTAACCAATATGGTCTTCCGATCAATAACATTGCGTATCCTTTCCAAACCGCAAATTTTGTATCTCAGCCTGGTGGTATTGCTACTGCCGGCGCAGTTTCAGCTTCATCTGTAGGATTGATTAAGGGCTATAACGCAGCTCTCTGGATCATGACTTCAGTTGAGAGTCTTTTCCTTCAAGCTGAAGCTATCGCTCGTGGTTTGATTCCCGGCGATGCAAAGACTGCATATATGAATGCTGTGAAAGAATCATTCCTGTGGTTGAATACTGGTGGAAGCCAGGCAGCAGCAACAACTGCGTTCAATACATGGTATGCTGACCAGGACGCAGCAAACAATGCTGATGTGAGCTGGGATGATGCTGCTACACCAGTCGCAAAAATGCGCACGCTGGTGTTCCAGAAATATCTGGCGTTGAATCAAATTGCTAACCTGGAAACATGGAATGACTTCCGTCGTTTTACTGGTGGTGCTCCACAGGTTGATCCTGATCCGGCAGTATACGCAGCGGGTAAAACCGGTGCTGGAACTTATCCTTACCTGGATCTTTCTCAAAATCCTGGTAGAACATCACAGATTATTCCTGTCCGCCTGCTTTATCCTCAAAGAGAACTTAACCTCAATGAAGTTAATGTTCCTCAATTGGGTCGTAAATCAGGTGACCAGTTTGCTGGAAAAATATGGTGGATGCCATAATAATTATTGACAATAAATAATTAAAGAAAAAATAAAATGAGAAAATTCTTAAACATAGCAGTAGTCGCAGGAATGAGCTCTGTGCTGTTTAGTTCGTGCTTGAAAGATACTCCTGTCACAGATTACACTGAAAATGCGATCAAGCCGGTTGTGCTTGTTCCGAACGGGAATTTCCCGCGCACTTCTTCAGTTACTCCACTTGCACTTGAAATCAGCCCGGCTCCTTATGAATTGAGGGTATATGCGAGAGTTTCCTGGAGCAAACCATTGGGTAAAAGCGTGGATGTAACTTTCAAGGAAGATGATGCAGCAATTGCGGCTTACAACACGACATTCGGTAGCAACTGGGTGAAGTTGAACGCAACTGCATATACTATTCCTTCTTTAAAGGTGACTATTCCGGCTGGTGCGCAAGAAGCATACATTCCAGTTCAGATTTTCCCTGATAAGGTAGATGCTACTAAAGCAAATATTCTGGCATTCACAATCACTGATGCCTCCGGAGAAACTGTTGCTACAAACTATCAAACAGTTCTTACTCCGATCCTCCTTAAGAATATTTATGAGGATGACTATACTGTAACCGGCTATTTCCATCACCCATCCGCTCCACGTGCTATTAACGCAACGAAGTATTTCGCTACCGTTGCAGGCGACAGAGTGGAAGGGCAGCTTGGTGACCTTGCAGGTTGGGCCTTCAGAATTACTGTTGCTGGTACAGCCGTTTCTAACTGGGAAGGTGTGGGAGCTGCTCCTGCAGTACCTGGTTCTGGATTGATGTCAGCGGATAATCCAGGCGGATTGCCATTCCCGGCACCTGCCCCTGGCACAGCTCCGTGGGTACATACAACCTATAATAACAGTTATGATCCTGCAACCAAAACTTTCTGGCTGCATTACGGATATAACGGTACGAATGATGCTACGAGGTCAAGACAGATCTACGAAAAGTGGGTAAGATTATGAGAAACTCCTGCCAACTATAACGAAGGGGCTATTCGAAGGAATAGCCCTTTTTATTTCAATATTTATCTGACAAGGTCATTGTTTATTAATTGATAGTTTTGAAAAATGTTTCGCAGCCTAATTGGATTCTTAATTATTCTCCTTCTGTTTAGTTGTTCTAACGAATCTGGAAAAACGCTAATCAGGGCAACAAAGGTTAACGTTCACCTGGAGAATGCATATAACCAAAGGGTTTTTCTTGAAGCGATACCCATACTTGATCAAAAACTGAGGAGAATAGATTCTGCTTCTATCAAAGAGAGGCAGGAGACACATTCGTTTGAAATAAATGACAGTGTTGAGAACCTGTACCAGGTCAGGATCGCCAATTCTCCAATGAAGATTGTATTCATAAATGACCAACCTGAAGTGGATATCTACATAGACTTCTTTAATCCAGATACTGCAAACGTTAAACGATCACAGGCTACCAACACGCTTCATGACTTTCTCACGAAGATGCGTTTAACAAATGTCAATGTGGAAAACTCGTCCACATTCGGTGGGATCTATTCAAAAGGAAATATTGCCGAACAACAAAAAGCATATAGGGATTTCGTGGACACAGTTTCCAGCCCTGCCTCCGCGCTGTATATTTTTAATGCAGTAGATTATGGAAATGACTACGCCGGTTTGAGGAAACTAATCAATGGCTTGCATAACCGATTTCCTATTCATCCCGGCATTAAGAGTTTAAAGAAAGAAACCGACGATTATATTTCAATATTTGAGGAAGAGTTAAATGTGAATGATCTGGCTCCGGATCTGACTCTTGCTGATTCGTCAGGAAATCAATTCTCGCTTTCGTCTCTAAAAGGGAAATATATTTTGCTTGATTTCTGGGCTGCATGGAGTTCAAGTTGCCGGGCTTTAAGTCCGGAAAAACTCAAAACCTGGAATCAGTACAAATCCAGGAATTTTACCATTGTAAGTATTTCTCTTGATCCTGATCAGGAATACTGGAAAAAGGTAATTATCGCAGACAAATATAAATGGCCTCAAATGAATGATCCGAATGTATGGACAGGGAAAGCTATCAAGGCCTATAAGTTCGACAGCATCCCTTTTAATTTCCTTATTAACCCCGATGGAAGAATTATTGCGAAAGCGATTTATGGGGATTCTTTAAGGAAAAAGCTATCGGAAATCTTGCCTTAAAAACTTATTTTTGAAGACAGCTATGAAATTGACGCGGATGCTTATACGTTAAAAATAAAATGATGAAAAAACTTGTTCTGCTTACAGTTGTTTTTCTGGTAATTTCTCAGTTTTCTGGTTACACTCAATCCAACGCATTACTTGCGCCAAGGTTTGAGACCTCTGGACTTTCCGATATTCAACTCCAAAATAATTTCAACAATTTCATGCTGCAAACGCATTCTCAATTCGCAAAGGGGCAGTTGAATGAATTTACAGGATTGGGAGGAACTCAACGATATTTTTCCAATGTATGGCTTGCCGGTACGGCAACAAATCCGCAGGATGTGACACTAGGCAATCCTTTTGTTTTCAATTTTGATTTTAAGGAACACGAATTATATGCACAGTGGAGAGACACGGCAATTGTTGTAAACAACAATTTTCTCAAATCATTTATGATTTTGGAGAACGGTCAGCCACATTATTTTCTTCGTGCGCCAACTATTCATTTGAAATACTTCTTCGAGTCTTTAGGATATGATCCGGAACTAAAAAAGGACCGGGTTCAATTGTTGAAATTGAGGACGGTAAAAACCATAAAAGCAAACAAGAACGACTACGCGACAACTTTTAATGGAGATTATTCGGATAAAATGAAGAATGAAATCGAATACTATCTTATGATGCCGGATAATACTCACGTAAGAGTTAAGCTTACCAAAAAAGCTATTTCCGCTGCATTGCCAGCTTACGCGGATAAAATCAACGAGTATTTTGCAGTACATAATGACAAACTCGATGATCGTTCCGCAGGAGACCTGATAAAGTATATTAATCAGTAACTGGAACTCTCTCCCTATTTTTGCGTTTCAATCACTAAAAATGGAAAATCAGCACCAGCCGCAGAACCAGTTAAACATTGAGATATCCGAAGAAGTTGCCGAAGGATCGTATGCCAATCTCGCCATCATTACGCATTCACATGCAGAGTTCGTTATTGACTTTGTAAACGTAATGCCAGGCACTCCAAAAAGCAAAGTAAAATCGAGAATTATATTTACTCCACAACACGCAAAGCGCTTCATGAAAGCATTGAGTGAAAACATACAGAGATTTGAAGCTGTTAATGGTAAGATCCAAGACCTCGAGGATGTACAAATACCGATGACATTCGGTGGTCCAACCGCACAAGCGTAGCATCCATGATATAACTTCATTGGGAAGTTCTCGTTCTCATCCTTTACACTTTTCATTTCGAGCCGCCCTCCCCAGAACCTTGTCATTTCGAGCCCGGCGCATAAGGGCAATCAACATAAGAACGACCAGGGCGAGAAATCTGCGAAATAGGCAACTCTCCGAAATTCGATCAGTTACTAATTACAAAGATTTCTCGCCCTTCAAACCTGTATTGCAAAGTTGCATCAGTTCGCCGGGCTCGAAATGACAAGGTTCAGGAGGGGAGGGCCGACCGCGCAGGCGTAGACTCTACGAATTTCATTCGAAGGCGTTAATACCTTGGTAAGTGCGAGATTTTCGACACGCCAATAATCAATAATCAATGCTCAATAATCAATGCTCAAATCAATCTCAACAATCATTGGTCAACGCTCAGCACTCATCAGTCAACGCCAATAGCCAATAATCAATATTCAATAGGGAACGCTACTGGTTACGCTTTTTTTCCTTGTTGTTGTTATTTGTGGCTGTGATGATACTCTTGGCAGTAATTGCAACTAGCTCCTCGCATTCGTTTCTGAGATCAACTACCAATTTTTCATTTTTTATAAGTTGCTGATGGATTATGAGCTTCAGGCAGACACGGGTCTCTTTGAGTTCTTTTAAGACAACTTTCATCTTATGAATAAAATCATCCCTCGATTCGGCGCCTTGTGCTTCACCATAATTCATCGCAGGTGAACTTCCACACCTGGTCAATTGATCGCGTATATAATTGGCGGCTTTTGTGTTGGGCAGCATCCTTGCCAGCTCCACTATCCTGGCAGAAAAGCTGACAAGCCTATCCTCCAGATCATATTCTTTCTCTTTCATAGCTATACTTTTTAAGGTTAATAAATGTGGGCTACACAGAAAGATTAATACTAAGTCTTTACCTTGAAGTTGGCTGTTGACGTTGATATTGGCGTTGATTGTTGGCGTTGACTGATGAGTGCTGAGCGTTGACTGTTGATTGTTGATATTGATTTGAGAATTGAATATCGAATATTGATTATTGATTATTGGCGTGTCGAATAACAAGAACTTACAAAGGACTCAGGTTTTCTGATCACTTCTACAATATCCCTTCATCCGCAAACGAATAGTAACCTTGCTCACTTACAATAATGTGATCCAACACTCGAATGTCAAAAAACATCGCTGCCTGCTTAATCTTCTGCGTTAGTTCTTCATCTGAACGGCTGGGCTTGAGGCTGCCTGAAGGGTGATTATGACAAAGGATTAGACTGGTGGCATCTTCCTCCAGCGCCTTCTTCATTATTATACGAGGATCGGCGACCGTGCCTGTGATTCCTCCCTGGCTAACGATCTCAAAATGGTTGATCCGGTTCGACCGGTTAAGGTAGACCACGGCAAAGACCTCATGGAGATGGTCTTTCAGGAGGCTCTGCAGGTACTTGGCGATTTCCCGGCTATCGCTCACATGGGGCTTCTCGAGGTAAGAAGCGGCCTGCCGGCGGCGGCCCAGTTCCAGGGCGGCCACGATATTGATGGCCTTGGCCAGGCCGATACCCTTAATCCGGGTCAGCTCGCGGACCGAGACCTTGCCAAGTTCATTCAAATTATTTTTCCCGAGCAAAAGCACCTCCCGGGCCAGGTCGACGGCCGACTTTTGACGTGTCCCATTGTTAATCAATATGGCAAGTAATTCGGAATCACTCAGAGCCCGCGGTGTTTTACGAAGTAGCTTTTCCCGGGGGCGATCATCCTCGGCCCATTGTCGAATTGTTTGGTTCTGCTCTTGCATAATTCGATGTTTGCTATTATATTAGTATTATAACACCCGGTTAACATTTCAGGTAATAAGAGCCAGTGATTGGCGTTATTACGCGAAAGCCGGGAAATCCGAACCTTTTGAAAAACAAAATCCACATCCAATGAAACGCAGATCTACATTAGCAGCGATCGGTGGCTACCAACCATTCCTTTTCGCAATCGGCATGTACTTCGCCGCGCTTTTTTTCTCGATCTTTATTTGTTCAGCAATCTTTCATGCGATCAATACTCCAGCAAAGGGTTTGAGCGCTAAGGATAGCAATACTGAAAACAAAACTGCATCGCTCAATAATAGCCAGCAAGTGTTATTGACGGTAGCGAAATAGTTTTTTTCCCATTTTTTTCGTTGATCGGGCCCATCGGGCAATGAAATGTTTTCATTATTGAAAAGTTTTCTTGCCCGGTGTAGTCCCTTGTTCTCTCCCTTTTTTATCTTCGCCGCACATTTCAAAGCGGTATGCAAACATCTCCCAAGATCTTCTCAGGCACGGGCTCTCAATATCTGGCGGACAAAATAGCACGCAAGTTTGGTGGCAGCCTCGGAAAAGTAACCATCTCCAGGTTCAGCGATGGTGAAATCCAGCCAGTGTTCCAGGAAAGTATTCGTGGAGATATGGTCTTCCTTGTGCAATCCACTTTCTCGCCCGCAGAAAACATTATTGAGCTTTTACTGATGATCGATGCTGCCCGACGGGCCTCAGCATACAAGGTCATTGCGGTGATCCCTTATTTTGGATATGCCCGCCAGGACCGAAAGGATAAACCCCGGGTAGCAATTGGTTCAAAGTTGATCGCCAATATGTTAGTTGCGGCCGGTGCGGACCGGGTCATCACGATGGATCTTCACGCTCCCCAGATCCAGGGCTATTTTGATATACCCGTTGACCACCTGGATAGCTCGGCAATTTTTATCCCTTACATAGAGCAACTACAGCTCGAAAACCTTACCTTTGCGGCCCCCGATGTAGGAAGTGCAAACAGGATCAGGGAAATAGCCAGTTATTTCAATGCGGAAATGGTGATCTGCGATAAACATCGCAAGCGGGCAAATGAAATAGCGAGCATGGTGGTGATCGGAGATGTGACAGACAGGGACGTGGTTCTGATTGATGATATCTGCGACACGGGAGGAACGCTGGCCAAAGCAGCAGGACTATTGAAGGAGAAAGGGGCCAGAAGTGTAAGAGCTCTTTGTACGCATCCGGTATTAAGCGGGAATGCATATGCGAATATTGAGAACAGTGTTTTGGAAGAATTAGTGGTTTGCGATACCATTCCATTAAAACAAGAAATTGCAAAGATGAAAGTGCTCAGCGTTGCAGAACTTTTCGCAGTAGCAATTCGAAACGCTTACGAGAATAGAAGTATCACTGGTTTGTTTATACATAGTCAACGTAGGAATAAATAGGCAATTGGCAAGTAGTGCAATTGGCAAGAGGCAAAAGGCAAGAGGCAATAGGCAAAAGGCAATACAAAATGGACATCCCAAAGTTTCGGGATTCAATAGCAAATCTCAAATAACAAATATCAAATAACGATGAAGACAATTACAATCGAAGGACAACTGAGGACCGATACCGGGAAAAAAGCCACCCGACAATATCGCTCTCAGGGACTGGTGCCTGGTGTAATTTATGGCGGTAAGCAGGAAGTATATTTTGTTGCTCCCTTGCTGGCTTTTAAATCGCTTGTTTACACTCCCGATTTCCAGTTAGCAGAAATTAAATTGAATGGCAACAGCCACCAATGCATCATGAAGGATCTTCAATTCGATCCGATCAATGACAGGCTGGCTCATGCTGATTTCCTTGAGCTTCGTGAAGACAGAAAAGTGATTGCGGACATTCCTTTGAAATTTTCGGGTGTGCCCGAAGGTGTAAAAGAAGGAGGAAAGCTGATCACAAAAATGAAATCGCTTAAGATTAAGACTCTTCCAAAGTATTTACGCGAGAATATTGAAGTTGACCTAACCAAACTTCAATTGCATGGAAATATCCGGGTAGAAGATGTGCAGGTTGAACATTATGAGATACTCAATTCTCCCCGTATTCCAATTGCTTCAGTAGTAATTACCCGTCAGCTTAAGGTAGAAGAAGCAACCGCTGGAGCAACTCCTGCTGCCGGTGCTGCTGCTCCTGCTGCTGGTGCCCCGGCCGCGGCTGCTGCCCCCGCTGCTGCAGCTCCTGCTGGTGGAAAGAAGAAGAAAGACTAGGAAAGCTCCCGATAACTATTGAGAGAGCCAAGAGCTTTGAGCTGCGAGCTAAACCTCGCAGCTTTTTTATTGGCGGTCGCGAAGAACAAGGAAATGTTTTTGTTTTCTTTTCGTGTATTCCGTGTCCATCACAAATTTTTTTTCTTGTATTATCGGGAACTCACAGCTCACAGCTCGAAGCTCATAGCTCACAGCCTATTCCTATCCATAAATCTTAACCGCAGATTGGCTGGTAACCGATAATTTTGGCGCTCAAAATCAGTTAATGACCAAATACCTGATCGTTGGCCTGGGTAATATTGGAGCCGAATATGCCAAAACAAGGCATAATATCGGTTTTGACGTGGCGGACGCGTTTGTTTCGAAACATGAGGGTCTGTTTTTTTCAGAAAGGCTGGCTAGTGTCGCTCAATTTAACTGGAAGGGTAAGAACTTGACTATTATCAAACCAACCACCTATATGAATCTTAGTGGGCGGGCAGTCAAATACTGGATGGATAAAGAAAGGATCCAATTAAATAACGTATTGGTGATTTTGGACGAGGTGGCCCTTCCTTTGAATAAGCTTAGACTTAAGCCAGGAGGAAGTGCTGCCGGGCATAATGGACTAAAGAGTATTGAAGAATCGTTAGTCACCAATCAATATCCAAGACTTCGGTTTGGGATCGGCAATGATTATCCAAAGGGATCGCAGGTTGATTATGTGCTCGGAGAATGGACGGAAGCGGAGTTGCCATTAGTGCAATTTAAGATTCAAAAAGCTGTAGACATTATTGAAAGTTTTCTAACAGCGGGCTTAGAACGAACCATGAGCGAGTTTAATAAATTGGAGATCAGCCTATGATTTATAATGCGGAATCTTTATTTTCGCAAAAAGAAAGTATATTGAATTAATATTTTGATATTCAATATTCCTATGTGAATCGTACCCACAGGTCTTTCCAGGCCCATGAAACTTGAAAACAATTCTTCATTAAACCCTCTTATTGAATATGAAAATATTCTGTGTAGGCCGTAACTATGTGGCTCATGCCAAAGAGCTTGGTAATGAAATTCCGGATGAACCGATTATCTTTATGAAACCCAAGAGCGCTTTACTGCAGTCACATACCCCTTTTTATTACCCTGAATTTACCAACGAACTGCATTACGAATGTGAACTTGTTTTGCGCATTTCCAAAAATGGGAAATATATCCAGGACCGCTTTGCGAGTAAATATTATGATGCGGTTTCCGTGGGCATCGATTTTACTGCAAGAGACGTGCAGGAGGAATTGAAGTCAAAAGGACTTCCCTGGGAAAAAGCTAAAGCCTGGGATAATTCTGCAGTTATTGGAAAATGGATCCCGCTTCCCAACATAAAGAATAAAAAAGATATCAATTTCTGCCTTTACAAAAACAAAGAGTTGGTTCAACAGGGAAATTCCAACTTAATGATCAACAATTTTGACAAGGTAATCGCGTATATCTCAAATTACTTTTCAGTAAACATCGGTGACCTCGTTTTTACCGGCACACCTGCAGGTGTTGGCGAATGTGTTGTTGGAGATGAACTGGAAGGGTTCATTGAGGATGATAGTTTACTCCAAGTTGAGATTAAATAAAAAATAAATAGATTGTTTGATGGCTGTATTGTTAGATGGTTGGGTTCATAAATAGTAAACCCAACAATCAAACAATTTTAACAATCAAACCATCAAAGTTGACTTTCCGCTCTAACGTTTGCTATGGTCCATCCGGATATCTTGCTGAAAGCCTATCGCATGATGTGCATGGCCCGCAATATGGCGGAGACCTATGAAGCAAACCGTCAGATCTGCAAATATGTTCATTCAACTTCCCGAGGGCATGAAGCCATTCAACTGGCAACTGCGTTCCAACTATTACCCATTGATTTTGTTTCTCCTTACTACCGCGATGAAAGTATTTTATTAGGATTGGGTTTTACACCCTATCAATTGATGTTGCAATTGCTCGCCAAGGGAGAAGATATTTTTTCTTGCGGGAGAGAATACTATTCACACCCGAATTATCGTGGCGAGGATAAGCCTACCATGATCCATCAAAGTAGTGCTACGGGAATGCAGGTGATTCCAACAACCGGCATCGCTCAGGGCATCCAATACCTTGAATTAATTAAATCACCATTTCTTCGAAAGGCGAACGGAGGTGAATTACCAGTGGTGGTTTGTTCATTGGGGGATGCAAGTATTACAGAAGGTGAGGTCAGTGAAGCATTCCAGGTGGCGGTATTGAAAAAGCTTCCGATCATTTATCTCGTACAGGATAATAGTTGGGGCATAAGCGTGAGCGCTGAAGAGGCAAGAGTAATGGATGCTTACGATTATGCAGCAGGCTTTCCCGGTATCGAACGGGTACGTATCGATGGAAGCAATTTTGAAGAAAGCTATGATTCGATGCGGCGTATCATACAATATGTAAGGCAGCATCGGTCACCCTATTTGGTGCAAGCAAAAGTTCCATTGCTTGGACATCATACAAGCGGCGTAAGAAAGGAATTTTACCGAAGCGCTGAGGATTGGGACAAACATTTAAAAGACGATCCTGGTCCCAAACTCAGAAAGCGGTTATTGGAGAATGGTATACGTGAAGATCAAATCCTGCAAATTGAAAAAGAAGCAGCCGGATATATCGCCAGTGAATTTGAAAAAGCAGTCAATTCACCGGAACCCTCAGCACAAAAAGTAGAAGATCATATATTCGTTCCTACTCCTGTGAAAGAAGAAAGGGGTGTACGATCACCTGCAGGAAAAGAAAAAGTGATCATGGTGGACGCTGGATTATTTGCGATCAGGGAGATCATGGAAGAATTTCCAGAGGCAATATTTTATGGACAGGATGTAGGGAGAAGATTAGGGGGTGTATTTCGCGAAGCGGCGACGCTTGCAGAAAAATTCGGGGATCACAGGGTATTTAATACGGCCATTCATGAAGCCTATATCATCGGTTCAACTGCAGGCATGAGCGCAGTTGGCGTAAAGCCGATCGTTGAAATACAATTCGGCGATTATGTGTATCCGGGATTTAATCAACTCGTAACCGAACTATCAAAGAGTTGTTACTTGAGTTGCGGAAAATTTCCGATTCAATCATTGATCAGAATTCCCGTAGGTGCATACGGAGGTGGTGGTCCTTATCATAGCGGATGCATAGAAACAACATTATTGTCCATTAAAGGAATAAAAGTTGTTTTCCCATCCAACGCTGCAGATATGAAAGGATTGATGAAAGCAGCCTTCCTTGATCCAAATCCTGTTGTAATGCTCGAGCATAAAGGACTCTACTGGAGCAAGGTTCCTGGAACGGAAGACGCAAAAACGATTGAACCATCTAGAGATTATATTATTCCGCTTGGTAAAGGATCCATCGCAATGAATGCCGATCCAAACAAATTATCAAAAGGAGAGACCTGTTGTATCATTACCTATGGAATGGGTGTCTACTGGGCAAAAGCTGCTGCAACGAAACTCCCAGGACAGGTTGAAATAATCGACCTCCGAACGCTATTTCCCTTAGATGAAGAACTGATTTATTCGACAGTTCAAAAACATGGGCGTTGTCTTATACTCACCGAAGAGCAAGAAAACAATTCATTCGCTGAATCACTTGCCGGACGAATCGCTAATAAATGTTTCAAATTCCTGGATGCGCCAGTTGAGGTTCTAGGTGCATTAAATCTCCCCGCGGTGCCGATGAATATCGGTCTCGAAGCCGCCATGCTCCCCAACCCTCAAAAAGTCATTGAAAAACTACGCAAACTGCTAAGTTATTAACGCGTTATACTCAGATCGGTGATTTGACTGATCAGACTCAATTTTAGTGTTTGACATACTCATATTTTCATTAAATTGAAGAGTTAATTTCCACATCCGAATAACCAGAAAATCAAACTTATGGGAGCTGGTTCACTGATTGTATTGATCATCGCTGCGGTTGCATTTTCCGGCATTGCCATGCTGGTTTCGAAACTGGTATTGAAGGCATCTAAAAACAAGCAGAAATTCGAACCGTATGAGTGTGGTGTACCAACCAGAGGCAAGACCTGGATCCAATTCAATGTCGGCTATTATCTTTTCGCATTGATCTTCCTCATTTTTGATGTAGAGCTAATCTTCTTATATCCCTGGGCCGTAGTCGCAAAGACTGCAGGCTGGCTGGCATTTGTTGAAGTGATAGTGTTTTTATTCATTCTGTTTTTGGGATTTCTGTATGCACATAAGAAAGGGGCGTTGAAGTGGAGTTGAGGAGCAATGGGCAATTGGCAATGGGCAATAGGCAAGAGGCAAAAAGTAATAATCAATAATTAATAATCAATAATCAATAATTGAACGACGCCAACAATAAGGCTCAAGAATTTCCCGGCCAGGTGCATCAAACACCTGGTGGAGGAATATTAACTGGCACTCTTGATGACGTGATCAATTGGGCCAGGAGTAATTCGCTCTGGCCATTGGTATTTGGTACGAGTTGTTGTGCGATTGAGATGATGTCGACCGCTGCAGCCAAATATGATTGGTCGAGATTTGGATTTGAAGTGGCAAGAGCAACACCAAGACAGGCAGACGTAATAATTATTGCAGGTACGATCGTAAATAAAATGGCTCCGGTCTTAAAACGTCTATACGATCAAATGGCAGATCCCAAATATGTAATTGCAATGGGAGCCTGCGCGACTAGCGGAGGTCCATTTTTTTATAACACTTATTCAGTTGTTAAAGGCGCGGATCACGTAATTCCGGTTGATGTATATGTCGCGGGATGTCCGCCGAGACCTGAAGCATTATTACATGCATTAATTACGTTGCAACAGAAGATTAAGAATGGTGGGAGAAGAGAAAGGATTGATATTGATGGTACATTAAAAAAAGATTCCTGATTTCAAATTTTTAATTATTTATTATTAATTATTGATTATTGGTTATTGAAGTCATCACGATTTAGAAAATAATAATTAATAATCAATAATCAGTAATCAGTAATCAGTAATCAACAATCAAACCTGAATGATTAACGAAGATCTTAAAACCTCGCTTACTACGCTCCACCCGACACTGGCATTTGAAGAGGGTGGAGAATGGATCAATGCATTTGTTGAGCCATCAGAATGGTTTTCGTTCGCGACAAAACTCCGTAACCAGGAGGAATTCTTTTTCGATTATTTGTTTTGCCTCACCTGTGTGGATTGGAAAACACACCTGACAATGGTATATCATTTAAGTTCAACCAGGCATCGGCATAACATAGTTATAAAATCAAAGTTGGATCGGAATAATCCGGAGATTGCTTCGGCACAACCGATCTGGAAAACTGCAGAATTTCACGAAAGAGAAGTGTTCGAATTATTCGGTGTAATATTTTTAAATCACCCGGATCTGCGCAAGCTGATTCTTCCGGATGATTGGGTAGGATTTCCATTGAGGAAGGATTATGAAGATCCGGTGAACATGATAAAGCTTTAGAACAGAGGAACGGAAGAACAGAAGAACAGATGAACAGAAGAACAGAAGAACAGTAGAATATGATTCAGGAACTAGGCACAACAGAACAAGGAGACCTTGTAATAAATATAGGACCACAGCATCCTTCGACGCATGGCGTGCTTCACCTTGTTATTACACTGAATGGAGAAACGATCAAAAAAGTAGAGCCGCATCTTGGATATATTCATCGTTCTATAGAAAAAATGTGTGAGAGTCTTTCTTTCCGGCAATTCATTTATGGTACCAGCCGGATGGATTATCTCTCTTCTCATATCAATAATCACGGTTGCGCGCTTTGTGTTGAAAAAGGATTGCAGATAGAAGTTCCGCCAAGGGCACAGGTGATCAGGGTTTTGATGGATGAATTGACCAGGATTGCTTCGCACACGCTGTGGTGGGGAGCGATGGCAATGGATGTTGGAGCATTAACTCCTTTCTTTCATGCATTCCGGGAAAGAGAAATGATCAATGATATCATGGAAGAAACCTGCGGAGCAAGACTAACCATGAATTATATGGTTCCCGGTGGAGTGATGTTCGATCTTCATCCCAATTTTCAACAAAGAGTAAAAGAGTTTATAACAAATTTCAAAGGAAAAATAGATGAATATGATGAATTGGTGACTGACAATATAATTTTTAAAAACCGCACTAAAGGAGTTGGATATATTTCAAAGGAAGATGCGATCTCATTTGGTTGTACAGGGCCAACTGCAAGAGGAAGTGGTGTAAAATGTGATATCCGAAAACTATATCCTTACGAAATCTATAACAAGCTTCAATTTGAAGAGATCATTGAAACGGGAGGCGATTGTTTTTCGAGATATCTGGTTCGAATGAAGGAAATGCGGCAATCACTTTCAATCGTTGAACAATTGATCGATAATATTCCTGAAGGTGATTTCCAGGCAAAAACAAAAGCAGTATTGAAATTACCAAAGGGAGAATTTTATTCAAGAGTGGAAACAGCAAGAGGGGAATTTGGTGTGTACATCGTTAGTGAAGGAGGAACAACACCTTACCGAATCAAATTCCGTTCACCGGGATTTTCCAACCTTAGTGCATTGGATCATATGGCCAGGGGACAAAAGATCGGAGACATGATTGCGATGATGGGATCGTTGGATTTGGTGATACCGGATATTGATAGGTGAATGGTGAATGGTGAACGGCGAATGGCGAGGCAATAGGCAATAGGCAAGAGGCAAGAGGCAAGTAGGCAAGAGGCAAGAGGCAATAGGCAAGAGGCAAGAGGCAAGAGATGATTTCGCGAAGCAAGATAGAATGTTTTCCTCACCCCGAAGGGGTGAAATCTTGGTAGCACCAAAATATATAAAAGGAAACAAGCCCTGTAGGGGCGAAATCTGAAATATGTGGAGCTTACATGACATATCGCAATCTATTGATGATTGGTTGAATGCGAACTTTCAATCCAACCTTTGCATTGGTATTGGAGGCATTGATCGTTGCGATCCTTGTCATTGGACTCTTTTCCATACTGGGCTTGGTACTGATCTTAATGGAAAGAAAAGTTTCAGCATGGATGCAAATCCGTCTTGGACCAAACCGGGTAGGACCGAAGGGAATGTTCCAAACCGTGGCGGATACGCTAAAACTAATGGTAAAGGAAGGAATGACGCCGGATGGAGCAGATAAATTTTTATTCAACCTGGCTCCATTTATTGTAATGATCGCATCTATGTTATTAATGGCGCCAATTGCATTTGCAAAGGATTTTCAAATCTGGGATATTAATATCGGTGTATTATATATTTCTGCAATTTCATCTATTTCTGTGATCGGTATCTTAATGGCGGGATGGGCAAGCAATAATAAATATTCCTTGCTGGGCGCTATGCGCAGCGGTGCGCAGATCGTGAGTTATGAATTATCTGCAGGACTATCAATTATTTCAATTGTAGTATTAACAGGAAGTTTGCAGATCTCCGAAATCATCGCATCACAGGCAAATGGTTGGTGGATATTCAAAGGCCATATTCCTGCTTTGATCGCATTTGTGATTTTTATCATTGCTGTAACAGCCGAAACCAACCGGGCACCATTCGATCTTGCAGAAGCAGAATCGGAACTTACTGCGGGATTTCATACCGAGTATTCAGGAATGAAATTTGCCTTGTTCTTCCTGGCAGAATATGTGAACATATTTATTGTTTGTGCAATCGGGGCAACTTTATTTCTTGGAGGATGGATGCCATTGCATATTGGGAATTGGGAAGGATTCAACAGAATAATGGATTATATTCCTTCCAGTATATGGTTCTTTGGAAAAACATTCTTCCTTATATTTGTGATCATGTGGTTTCGCTGGACATTTCCAAGATTGCGGATCGATCAGTTGCTAAATCTGGAATGGAAATATTTATTGCCGATAAGCATGTTGAATTTATTATTGATCACGTTGATGGCGATTATGGGATGGCATTTTTAGTTGAAAAGATGGTTAGATGGCTAGATTGTTAGATGGTTGGGTTGATAAATAGTAAATCCAACAATCAAACAATAAAACAATAAAACAATCATGTTCTTAAAACAATATATAACAGAAGTTTTCGGTGCGGTTGGCTCATTGCTGAAAGGCATGAGGCGGACGGGATATTATTTCACACATCATAAGGAGATCATCACGCAGCAATATCCTGATAACCGGGATACGCTGAATCTTCCAAAACGATTCAGAGGTGAAGTGGTGATGCCGCATGATGAAAAGAATGAACATCGCTGTACGGGTTGTACGGCCTGTGAGCTTGCTTGTCCAAATGGAACAATTAAAGTAGTTACCAAATTCGATATTACCCCAGACGGAAAAAAGAAAAAAGCAATTGACAAATTTGTCTATCACCTGGAGCTTTGCACCATGTGCAATCTTTGTATAGAAGCTTGTCCCTCCGATGCCATAAAAATGGCGCAGACTTTTGAACATAGTGTATATGATCGCAGCCAGTTGACGAAAGTGCTGAATAAGCCGGGGTCAAAAATTATGGATGGTGTCGAATAAATGAACGCATCAACGATCATATTTTACCTGCTGGCTGCACTGACACTGTTGAGTGCGATCGGAGCTGTAAGCTCAAGACAGATCTTCCGTTCAGCAATCTTTTTGTTGTTTTCACTGATTGGCATTGCGGGAATTTATTTCTGGCTTCAATATGAATTTATTGCGGCAGTGCAGATAGTTGTATATGTCGGTGGCATCGTAGTGCTGATCATCTTCTCTATTTTCCTTACACAACAGGCGGGCGAGTCACTACCAAAGCAAAAGGCAGGACGACTGATTTTCTCTGCCCTTGCTGCCTTTTGTGGTCTTGCTTTGACATTGGTACAAATCATAAACTATAGTTTCAAAAAGACGACAGGAGCTACAGCCGACACGTCGGTTGCCAATATCGGAAGACAGTTGCTCGATATTGAGAAAAGTGGATTAGCGCTGCCATTTGAGGTAATCAGTATTTTATTGTTGGCGGCAATGATTGGGTGTATCGTGATTGCGATTAAGGCACCCCCGGACCCCCTAAAGGGGGAGCAATGAACTATTCGTTTGTATTGATTCTATTCGGAACGAGATGATTTTATTTAAATAACAACCTGCATGTCCTGGCTCCCCCTTTTAGGGGGCCGGGGGGTATTATGACACCAGGACTATATCATATTTTAATTCTAAGCACCGCACTATTCTTCATTGGCGTATACGGGTTCTTCACCCGAAAAAACCTGATCACGATGTTGATGAGCATAGAATTAATTCTTAATAGTGTCAATCTCAATTTTATAGCATTCAATAAATATCTCTGGCCAAACAGGTTGGACGGTGTATTCTTTACTCTATTTATTATCGCAATTGCTGCTGCAGAAGCGGCTGTCGCTATTGCAATAATCATAAATCTTTATCGCAGTCATAAGTCGATTGATGTCGATTCGGCTGAAGAAATGAAATATTGATCAATGGGGGAAATTCTGACCATAGCGCTAATTGCCTTACTGCCTCTTGTAGGCTTTGTCCTGCTCGGTTTGTTTGGCAAATGGATTGGAAAATATTCAGGATTGGTTGGCACCGTGCTATTGCTGGGATCAACAGTACTCGCATTTACACCGCTTATGATTATTTCTTTGTTACGGGAAAGGTTGATGACCTGTATCAAACTATTGTTCTTCCAAGATTTACCTGGCTTGAATTTTCCCCGGAGCTATCAATTGATATGGGCATCATCCTGGATCCCTTATCGGTGATGATGATGGTAGTGGTGACATTGGTTTCCCTGATGGTTCACATTTATAGTCTTGGTTACTTAAAAGGAGAGAAACGCTTCGCAACTTATTTTTCTTTTCTATCGCTGTTTACTTTTTCGATGCTTGGCCTGGTGCTTTCTTCCAATATTTTCCAGATCTATATTTTCTGGGAGTTGGTAGGAGTATCTTCTTTTTTGCTGATTGGATTTTATTATGATCATCCTTCTGCGGTTGCTGCTTCCAAAAAAGCATTTATTGTTACCCGTTTTGCAGACCTTGGATTTCTTATCGGCATCCTGATCCTTTCTTTCTATGCGGGAACACTCGATTTTGATACGCTGATCCAGAGATTGACTGATACGGAGAGCAATGAATTAAAAACTGCGGTTAGTTCTTCCTTCATTGGAATCTCTGCACTCACCTGGGGATTGACGCTTGTATTTATTGGTGGCGCGGGAAAAAGCGCAATGTTTCCCTTGCATATCTGGTTGCCTGATGCAATGGAAGGCCCCACACCTGTATCTGCATTGATCCATGCTGCAACGATGGTTGTTGCCGGAGTATATCTTGTAGCACGTTTATTTCCTGTGTATGCATTAGTAGGGCAAACCAGCCAGGATTTAATTGCATGGGTCGGCGCATCTTCAGCGCTTATTGCCGCAATCATTGCCTGTACACAAACAGATATTAAACGAGTATTGGCTTATTCTACCATGTCGCAGATCGGATATATGATGTTTGCACTAGGGGTTTCGGGTTATTATGGAGAAGACGGTTTAGGTTATACAGCTTCACTGTTTCATTTATTCACACATGCATTTTTCAAGGCACTGTTATTCCTGGAGCAGGTTGATCATACATTATGTCCATAGCAATGAATTAAGAGATATGGGTGGATTAAGAAAGTATATGCCGATTACGCATCTTACTTTCCTAATTGCCTGCCTGGCCATTGCCGGTATTCCTCCATTTTCCGGATTCTTTAGTAAGGAAGAAATTCTCCTGGCGGCTTATGAATCGAACAAAGCGATATTTTATATTGCATTGATCACTTCTGGTCTAACTGCATTTTATATGTTCCGTCTTTACTTTAGCATATTTTGGAAAAAAAGTTTTCACTCCAAACAAGAACATCACAAGGAAGGTGGCATTACTTTGCTGTTTCCGCTTGTTTTTCTTGCCCTAATGACTTTGATCGCAGGCTTTGTTCCATTTTCAAATTATGTTACAGCAGAACAAAAGTCTTTGGATACAGCTTTGCATCTTCAGTTTTCCATAGCTCCGGTTGCAATTGCATTAGCAGGCATTTTAATCGCGTATTTACTCTACCAAAAAGAAAATAACAGGTCGGCTTCCATAACGAAATCGATGGGCAATTTATACAGGCTGGCATATAAGAAGTTTTATATTGACGAGATCTATATTTTTATCACAAAGAAGATCATCTTTAATTTGATCGCCACGCCGGCAGCCTGGTTTGACAAGAACGTAGTAGATGGAGCTGTGAACGAAGGGGGAGAAACCACGCAATGGATATCCGAGAGCATACGCAAGCTACAATCAGGAAAGTTGCAGCATTACGCGATCTGGTTCCTGGTGTCAACGCTAGGGCTTGTATTGTTATTTATTTACATAGTGAAGTGAATGAATTCCCATGTCAACCTGTCATTCCCGCGAAAGCGGGAACAACCTTGTCAACCAGACCCATGAAAACGAACAAAATTAAAATTAACAAGTGAACCTGTTACTGCTTATTGGAATTCCGCTATTGACCGCAATACTTGTCTTGCTGGCCAGAAATGACCGCCAGGTCAGGTGGTTTTCTTTGGTTGGATCGGCAATTCAATTGATCCTCGCATTAGTATTATTGGTTGCAATTTGGAAGGAAAAGAGCTCGGGAAATCCGTCAGACATCTTATTCCAACAAACATATCCTTTGTTTCCTTCTTTGAATATTCATTTTCATATTGGAGTTGATGGAATTGCTGCTTCAATGATCTTGCTTACGGCATTGGTTGTACTCGCGGGTGTGCTGGTATCTTGGACAGTCGACAAAATGGTTAAGGAATTCTATCTATTACTTATTCTTCTTGGCTGGGGCGCATATGGATTCTTCATATCTCTCGATCTATTTGTACTCTTCTTTTTCCTCGAGATCGCAGTGATTCCAAAATATATGTTGATTGGTATTTGGGGAAGCGGTAAGAAAGAATACAGTGCAAATAAACTCGCATTAATGCTCATGGGAGGATCGGCGCTTGTTTTTGTCGGATTACTCGGACTTTATTTTGCCATGCCTGCTGAATCGAGGACATTCAATATGTTGGAAATGGCAAAGCAAAACATTACAATGGGAGATCAATTGGTCTATTTTCCCTTGCTTTTTATTGGCTTTGGCGTTTTTACTGCATTGTTTCCCCTTCATACCTGGGTGCCGGATGGACACTCGTCAGCTCCAACTGCAGGGTCTATGTTCCTTGCCGGAATTAGCATGAAACTCGGAGGATATGGTTGCCTTCGTGTAGCGACATTTCTTATGCCCGAGGCCGCAAAAGAATATTCCATTTACATTATTATTCTTGCGGCAATCGCAATTCTATATGGAGCCTTCGCTACAATGATGCAGAAGGATCTGAAATACATCAATGCATATTCTTCGGTTAGCCACTGTGGCTTTGTATTGCTGGGTATCGGTGTACTAACCCAGACTGCATTCACTGGTGCAGTGATGCAAATGGTATCCCATGGATTGATGACAGCCCTTTTCTTTGCCGTGATCGGGATGATCTATGAGCGGACGCATACAAGGAAGGTGGCAGAAATGAGTGGATTGATGAAGGTGATGCCTTTTATTATTACGATTTTATTTATTGCGGGTCTTTGTTCATTGGGACTACCGGGTTTGAGCGGGTTTGTTGCAGAAATGACCGTTTTCATGGGCGCATGGCAAAATCCGGATACGATTTATCGAATTGTTACCGTCGCGGCTTGTATGTCGATTGTGGTCACCGCGGTTTACATACTGAGAGCCATCGGTCAAACCGGAATGGGTCCAATAAAAGATCAATTCATTTCATTGAAAGATGCGCGTTGGAATGAGCGACTTGCAGCAATCATTTTGGTTGCTGGAATTATTGCAATAGGAATCGCACCATTTTGGCTGAATGAACTTATTCGGCCTGGTGCCGAAGTTTTGATTAATAAAGTTGGAATCACGAAATGAACAGAAGAACAGATGAACAGTAGATCAGAAGAAGTAGGAATCTCGAACTGTATTTCAGTTCCCTCTGTTCTACTGATCTGCTGTTCTGCTGTTCTACTGTTCATCTGTTCTTCTGTTCAAAGGGTCTTATGATATCAGACTTTCTCATACTAATGCGGCAGGAGTTGATGATCACCTTCATCATCTTCCTGCTATTGTTTATCAAGCTGGGTAAAGGAATTCGAAACGAGACCTTGCTTGGCCTGGTAAATTTATTGTTGACACTTAGCCTGGTCTTGCCATTTTTCGGCGAAACGAAAGGAGGTTTATTTGCCAGCATGTTTGTAACAAGTCCATTGATTTTTTTCCAGAAAAATATTTTGCTGTTGGGCACCCTGTTGATCTCTATGTTAAACTATGAATGGTTGAGAAAGCACCAGGCACTTCCTGAATTCTTCATGTTATTGTTCTCCGCATTACTTGGAATGTTCTTCCTGATCTCAAGTGGAAACCTGCTTATTTTTTATCTATCACTCGAACTTTCTACTATTCCAATCGCTGCGATGGCAAATTTTGATCTCAAGAAGAAAATATCTTCTGAAGCAGCAACAAAAATGATCCTTTCCTCCGCATTTTCTTCCGGAATACTATTGTTTGGTATTTCATTGATCTATGGGCTGGTTGGAAGCCTGCAATTCGAAGCGATTCCGCAATTATTGACCGGCAAGCCCCTGGATTTGCTTGCCTATATATTTTTCTTTACGGCCTTTGCGTTTAAACTATCTGTCGTTCCCTTTCATTTGTGGACGGCCGATGTGTATGAAGGTTCGCCGATCCCCGTTGCTGCATTTTTATCAGTGATATCGAAGGGCGCAGTTGCATTCATATTCATTACCGTATTGTATAAAGTCTTTCAACCACTTGGAGAAGTTACTTATGTGATGCTCGTAATATTGACTCTGGCTACCCTGATAATTGGCAATCTCTTCGCTTTAAGGCAAAACAATCTCAAGCGATTTCTTGCTTTTTCATCAATATCACAAATAGGGTTTATTCTTGTGGGCATTTCTGCAGGTAATGTATTGGGAATTGCTTCAGTGGTTTTCTTTATCCTGATCTATGTTTTTTCAAACCTGGGTGCATTTGGGGTGGTGAGTATAGTTTCAGAAGCAACGGGAAAGGAAACCATCCAGGATTACCAGGGATTTTATAAAAACAATAAATGGCTATCCTGGGTAATGGCTCTTTGCTTGTTTTCTCTGGCTGGCATTCCACCACTCGCGGGTTTCTTTGGAAAATTTTTCCTGATCCTTTCGGGAGCGGGCACAAGAAATGCAAAGGTCTGGTTTATCCTTGTCGTGGCATTGAATATGGTTGTTTCGCTTTATTACTATTTACGAATTATAAGAGCAATTTTCATGGATCAAAATAGCCAGCCCATCGCAAAAATAAATCCAGGCAAAGAAGCGAACTTTGGATTGGCAATTTGTCTTGTAGGATCTTTAGTTGTCGGTGTCATCGGTCCGATCTATGAGTATATTTTACGGTTAGCAAGTTGATTGGTTATTCCTCCCGCCATCGGCGGGAGGAACAACCAGTTAACTAATCAACCCTGTATTAAGAAATGGCTATAAATCAAAATCATCTCTTCGAGGAATTAGGCAATGTGAAGTGTGGCATTGTCGAGAAGAATGTCAAGCCCGAAAGGCTCGCGTTTCTTCGGGAGTTATTGGAATTAAATGGATATACCGTTGTTGCAGTTCCGAGTCCGCCACCAAAAGCGGCACCGGTACCTCCATCAACGGCGGCACCTGCTGCAACTTCAACTCCTGATCTATCAGCAATCGGCAATGATCCTTCAACAGCAGCAGCCTCGCCACCTCCTCCACCACCGCCAACACCGCCACCTCCGCCACCCGCGCCGCCTTTGCCTGAAACATATACAGTAGGTGTTACAGATATCACTTTTAATCCTATCAATGCGATATTTGGAAGATTGCTTCGCTCAAAGGAAGGGAATGTGGTTACGCTTGCCTATTGGCAACAAAAAGAAGATATATCGAGAGATGAGTTGCCCTATTTTGAAAAGAGGAGATAACTTTATAATACGAGATCAAAAAATAAGCCCGACCGGATGACCGGTCGGGCTTCCCTTTAAGAATACTTACTTCTCAGGTTCTGTTGACACACGCTTTTCAAGGATCTCGCTGTATCGCAACGCATCGGAATTCTGCGGATCGAGCAAGAGTATCCTTTCAAAATTGTGCAAAGCGAGTTCATAATCCTTTTTAACGTTGGCAGCATAAGCGCCAAGATAACCGTAAGCCTGAATAAGAAATGATTTGTTCTTTATTGAATCTGCGTAGGCTAACTCAACTACTTTTTCATAAAGTGGAACTGCGGCTCCGGTTTCCATTGATGAATCAATTATTGCATTGGATTTAGCACGCCAATAATACCCATGAATATGGTCAGGGTATTTTGTTGAGTAGAATTGAAATACACTATCGGCTTGTTGAAATTCTCCAGCCAGATAATGGGCAAGCCCCCAATTATATAGGTCAATATTGGATGGATTTTCTTTTAATTGGTACAACCTTCCTTGCCAAATCGCCTGATTGTGTTTGTCGCCCTCCTTTTTATAGATCCCAATGATTGCCGAAACATATTCGATTTTGTTTTTTGAAAGCGTGTCCATACTAAGTGCTTTCTCGAGATCTGCCAGCACTCTCTCTGTGTTTCCAGGAATCTTTGCCAGCAATCTCGACCTTAACTCGAAATCTTTAGCTACATAATTAGTATCCACCTCCTTTTTGAAATAGTCTTCGATGTATTCAAGTGCTTTTGACGAATCTCCCAACATCTCATAACTGTAAGCAATCAACTTGTATAAACGCGGCTTTGCTTTTTCTCCTTCCTGCCTTAAAAGACCCAATCCTTTTTCTATAGCTTCCTTTGATTTTGAAGAGGCATAGTACAAATCGGTGAGGTAATAATCGTTTTCGATGCTCGGATCAACATTTGCAATATAAGTATTGAGATATTCTCCTGCCTTGTTCACGTCTTTATAGTAATTGTGATAATATAACTCATAATACGGTGGAGCAAAATGCGGGTCCATGCTGATCGCGTTATTGAAATAGCGCAAATACATTTCAACGTTATTCTGGGTCAGATAGATCTTACCAATATTGTAAGAAGCTTTTGCGTTATTTGGTTGCCTGGCAATGGCTTCTTCATAAGCTTGCACAGCTTTTCCTCCGTTGGTCAGCCAACGATAAATATCTCCTTTTAATAATGAGATTTCAGGGTCATTCTTTTCTCTTTTTTCTGCCTTTTCCAATAAGTCAAGCATGAATGCGTAGTCTGTAGAACGGGAACCGAGTTGCACAGAAACAATTTGAGTAAGAATCGCAGCGTCTTTGGATTTTGTTTTATCAATCACTTCATCAATCAATTTTCGAGCTGCAATCGAATCCTTCTCCTTGTATAGAATCGCTGCTTCCGCAACGATATCCAGGTTTCCCTTTTTATCCTTGGGGTGATCAGTAAGATATGCCCGTCTCTGCTGCATCAATTTTTTTGCGTCTGCAATTTTCTCTTTTTCTAACAACACCCGCGTCAACCAGTAATATGCGTCTTCGTTGGTTGGATCTTTTTTTATTATTTCTTCGAAATGATTTTGCGCGGCCTGCCAGCGTTCATAGTAAATAAATTTCCGGCCTGCATCAATTGTTTGCGCGAATGAGGTTTGCGCAATGAAGATCAGGGCAAGGGTTGAGACAAGTCTGCACATAGTTTTGTTCGCTTTAGTTGTTTTTAGTTGTAAACATGTTGTAGATACTGAATCTTAAAAAATCAGGATACTGTTAATACCGGTATCCTGGGATTACTGTAATAAAAACCAGAGAGAAGCCTGGTGAAGAATCCCTGGAAAAAGGGTTTAGGGTCCGGGTTCATTACGATCAGTCCCGCATTGATCTTCTTCGCATAGTCAAACGTAATTTCATTC
Source organism: uncultured Chitinophagaceae bacterium (assembly GCA_963728145.1). Classification (GTDB taxonomy): domain Bacteria; phylum Bacteroidota; class Bacteroidia; order Chitinophagales; family Chitinophagaceae; genus CAVSJA01. Next base: position 155,788 of record CAVSJA010000007.1, read on the forward strand.
AGGTTTTTTCCTTCAAATGAATTGCAGACTACCGGTATGTCGGTATAGTCCTTTAAAACACGGTATGCTTTACCCAGGTAAGTGAATTCGTCTGGCGGATTGTTCTTGTTTTTGCATGACACCAAATGAATTGTCGAATCGAAACTCCGTCCCAGGTAGGATGCCACTCTTAATTTATTTACTGGAAGTGATTGACCGATCGGTAGCACAATGTTCTTTTTTCGCGGTTCAACCGGAAAATGCTTCAGCGTCAGGATCGGACAATTCGATTTATCTGAAAGTATGGATGGATCGAGTTCATTTGAGAGAATAGGAATGCCCTTTTTTTTATGACTTAGGCAAATGAGATCAATTTGATGTTGAAAGGAATAGTCAGCGATGAGTTTTTGAATGTCTCCACTGCCATAAGTGGTCCATAAGACCAGGCCATCTTTCAACTTAAAATTAATTTTCGCGTGTAAATCCCTTAACGCTTTCCTGATTTCGTGTTCATACTCTTCTTTATTATAAAACAGGGATTTGACAAGCGAAAAAGAAAAGTCCGTAGTTAAGATAAGGTGGAGATTGCAATTGAGTTGGTTGGAAAATTCCACTGCCTCTTCAATTATAGGAAGCGCACAGTTATCCAGACTGACCGGTAGGAGAATATTATTGAACAGTTTTTGCATGAGCAGTTTTTAATCTAGTCGTTACCAATTCCAATTTATTTTGTATCAAATCAACTTGCTTTTTCAATGAATTGTAACAGTTCCACAAATGCTTTTTTTTCAATCGACTGCTTTGCTACGCCTTTCAGGGTTTCATCCTTCGTACAAAAAGAAACGCCGAGACCGGCATGTTGTACCACACAGATATCATTTGCACTATCGCCCACATAAACACAGTCTTCCATCATCATTCCATATTTTTTCGTAATAAACCGCAACGCATTTGTTTTACAAACCTGGTGTTTGCAGGTGCTTTCTTCCGAGTAATGAAAATAGGAGGGGATCAGTATTTGACCTGTAACCGTTCCCAGTTCGATCTGTAACTCATTGGCCAGGTAAAAATCAGCATTGATCTTCTCAGCGATCACCTTAGTGATCAGTTGATAACTATCACTTATAATTCCAATAATATTAGATTTTCGTCTTAATTCCTCGATCACTGAAAGGGAATCTTCAATCAGGGGAATGCTTTCCAATGTCTCGACTAAATCTTTTTTGGAAAGGCCCTTCAGGAAATAGGCAATCCGTCTTGTAATGCTTACCGGATCTTTGTCAATTTGCCTGATCAAGACGAGCGCCTGCGTAAACTTAAATCGCTCCGCGCAAACGTCGATGAAACGATCCTGTAACAGGGTATTATCCATATCGAAAACCACCATCCTTCGTGACCGAACCGGACTGCCATTCATAGCCACTCAACATTTTTGTTTTCAATAGAGGACGGCCTTTGTACAGGCGAAATATTATATTGAAACGCCTTATGCAGGATCGCTCCAGATACTTCTTTACTCATATCTACTAGCCCACGCCACGGTTTGCTTTTATTTTGAATATATCCAATTCTTACTTCCTTCAACCTTGCGCCCAGCCGACACATATCAATAAGGATTCCTACATCAACTCCATAATCTGGAAGGAAATCTATTGCAGAAAGGAATTGCTTTCGCCCAGCCATCATACCGCCCAGTGGTTGATTGAATTTTGCGAGGTCGGGAAATAACAAAGTCAGCAACGGCTTTGCTACAAGCTCTGTTACCCTTCCTGCATTCCTTGAAAAATTTGCTTTTACAAAATCACAATCATCATGAAGAAGCGGTTCAACCATCGCCGTGATCGTTTCAGTCGGGTACGGATTAATATCACCATCAAGGAAAACTACAATTTCATTACTGGCTCTATTGATGCCGTCCCGCAGAGAAGTGCCTTTACCTCTTTGTGCACTGATAACGATTGTCGCGCCTGCAGCACTTGCTTCTCCTACCGTATTATCAGTAGATTGATCATCCACAACGATTACTTCGGAAACATAGGGATTCGTTCTTGAAAACGTCACGACGCTGGAGACTGTCTTTTCTTCGTTCAACACGGGAATTATTACACTTACCATCGAAAATTTTTTCCAGGTTTAGGATAATTTTTCAAAGTGTAAATATGCGTTGCGATTATTAAACCCGAATTAATCCGGGATTAAAAGCTCATTAAAATTGAAGATTATATTTTCCCAGCTGAAGGTAGAATGATAAAGAAAGATGTGCCGGTTGGTCCGGAATCTACTTTTATTTGGCCTTTGTGGATTGATATAATACGTTTTGCCAGTGAAAGCCCGAGTCCAAAGCCCTTGATTTCTGTCGTGTTGTCTCCGCGATAGAAAGGTTGAAAGATCTGTTCAATCTCATGTTCAGCTATAACATCTCCTTTGTTTTGAACCTGCACCTGCACGTATCCGTCTTCAAAACTTAAATCCACAAATGATCGTTTGTCAGGAGAATATTTACATCCGTTTTCAATGATATTTTTTATTGCGCTGTACAGGAGGTCCCAATTTCCAAATACCATACAAAGCTTTTCGTTTTCCGGAAAATTCTGGAATTGGATATCAACTTCATAATCCTGGTTCATTCTTTTTACTTCAGAGATTACTTTCATTATCAGTTCATCGATCCTCAACTCTTTCAATTCAATGCTTCCATGAGCTCCTCCTGTTTTCGCAATTTCCAGGAGGCCCTTCGTCAATTGACGCATCTGGTCAACATCTTCCTGTATCGAACGAAGCACTTGTTGATATTCGATGGCAGATCTTTCTTTATTTAGAGTCACCTGCAGTTGACTGGATATAGATGTGAGCGGCGTGGAAATTTCATGTGAAGCATTAGAAATAAATCTTCGCTGTGTATTGAAGGATTCCTGTAAGCGATTCAATAAATCATTAAATGTTTTGGCCAACTGGTTTAATTCATCGTGACTATTACCGACGCGTAATTGCTTGGAAAGATTGTGGGAAGAAATATCATTCACTTCGGTAATAATGTTCTTAATAGGTCGTACTAATTGCGAGGAGAAGATAGAGCCTATCACCAGCGTGATGAGCATTCCAATCAATGTACTGATCCCCAGGATTTGCTTCAATTCAACGAGTCTCAATTGTCCATCTTCATCAAATGCCGCCACGACTACCACCATTGGATTGTTTCTATAAGGATAGAATAAACCAACGGCAGCTCTTTGACCGATTTGAAAATATTTTTCGGCGGATTGTCGGATATCCTGGATCATCGCAGCATCGAGCTGTAACTTTTCTGCGTTTGGACCTTCATGGCGATAAAGAATATTTCCACTCGTATCAGATATGATCACACTCTTTTGAGGCAATAGGGCCAGGGCACTTGAATCGATCCTTCGCAGCATATTGATGCTGGTGTCCCCGAAATAGTCATAGATCTGCGCATTGCTGCTTGCCCTGCTCTTGAGTCTCTTGTCAAATATCTTTTTACTTTCTGCTGAAGTAAGGTAATAGACAGATAGATTTATTACCATCAGGATGATGGTTACCAATACCGTGAACAGGAATGTTATTTTATATTTTATTTTCAATTCTGAGGATCTTTTAGAATATAACCCATTCCTACATGAGTATGAATCAACCGTTTTCCCTCGTCCTTCTCAAGTTTCTTTCTCAGAAAATTCACATATACATCGATAACATTGGTCTTCGTTTCAAAATCAATATCCCAAACATTTAGTGCGATATCGACCCTTGAAACAACACGATTTTTATTTCGTACAAAATACTCAAGCAGTTGAAACTCTTTTGCCGTAAGTGGAATGCTTTTTCCCGACCTGCTTACTTCTTTACTATCGAGATTCATGACGAGGTCATCAACTTTCAAGAGATTTCCAGTATGAACTTGTTTATGTACTCTTTTTAACAATGCGCGAATGCGAACCAATAGTTCTTTAAAGTCGAATGGTTTTACAATGTAGTCATCGGCCCCGGTGTCAAATCCTTCCACTTTATCATCGGTTGTGTCCAATGCAGTAAGCATGATTACCGGCACTTTTTCATTCCGTGTACGAATGTATTTGCAAAGTTCGTAACCGTTCATTCCCGGGAGATTAATATCAAGAATGATAAGATCAAATGGATAAGTCTCAAACAGTTTCTTTCCAATCAATCCATCATAAGCTAATTCAACATTGAATTGTTGTTCCGTAAGCCCCATTTGGAGCGCATCGGCTATCTTTTTTTCATCTTCTACCAATAATATGTTTAAATCGTCCTGCATTAGTTCAATTTGAGAACGGCAAAATTATTAAACTTAAAAGCTTGGGGAGATGGAGGAAATTAAAATTAGATTAAAATAGTCGGACCGTTTGGCGTTTGGAGTTTGGGGTTTGGCGTTGACTTTCCATTCTAAGGACCCTATTGGCAGGAGCTTCGTTGTATTCTGGTTTGGTGTTACACTTTCAACGCCAAACTCCAAACTCCAAACCCCAAACTATATCAGTTCCCACTGTCTGTTAACGTTTTCAAAAAAGCAATCACATCATTTATCTCTTTCTTTGTAAGTTTTAATTGATCAGCTGGCAGGGTCTGGTTTTCTGGTGCAATCTTTAGTCCGCTTCCACCGCCTCTATTGTAAAAGTCCATCACTTCTTCCAGTGTCGAGTACACTCCGTTATGCATATAAGGAGCAGTTAGTTCAATATTCCTCAGTGTAGGAGTTTTGAAAGAGTGCTTGTGTATAATTGCCTTTGTGAAATTAAATTTTCCCAAATCAGGATCAAGGCTGGTATTCGTTTGATTCTTATTTACTGGTACTCCCAAAACTTCTGATTCTGTTTCCGTGAATTCCGGCGGTACTAATCCATTAAATAATGGAATAAAATGACAGGTCGCGCATTTTGCTTTTCCCATAAACAGGTTAAAACCCCTGATCTCCGTGGAAGACATTTTTGTACTATCTCCTCTCACGTATTGATCAAAGCGCGAATTGAGCGCAACAAGGGAACGGGTAAAGTTTGAGATCGCATTGGCAATATTGTATTCACTCACCGGCGATTTCATCATTTGGATAGGCTATCTTAAATAGATTCTTGTAACTCGAATCGTTCCGAAGATCGGTTACACTTTGTTTTAAAGATCCTTTCATCTCTTCCTGGTTATGCACTACATCGCTCAACTGGTTCTCAAGTACACTTGTTCTGCTATCAAAGAATTGTTTGGTTTGAAACGCAGAGTTAATTAGGGTAGGAGTGTTTCTTTTCAAATATGTTTGTCCGTCTACAGCAAGGGCAGTCTTCAATCCGTCTGTGAATGCAAGCTCTGGTTTATGACAGCTACCGCAGGAGCGATTCCTGGTTGCTGAAAGTAGAGGATCATAAAAGAGCTTTTTACCCAGTTGGACTCTTTCGGGAGTTAAGCGATATCTTTCATTGGGTGAAAAAAAGGAAAGATCAAAAAAATCGGGGTCAAAAAAACTTTTAGCATCAAGATTCACCGGTCTCCTTTCTTTTGGAAGGGTTGCTCCAAAGAGTTGTGTGTTTTCTATAATTAAAGAATAGGAGGGACTTATTGTTGTTCTTATGAATTTCATTCTGTCAAATGAACTAAATGAACTTTTTTTCAATTTTACTATCCCATCGGATAATAAACTGTTCAAGGCGGAAAGACAATCTTTTTCGTCTTTTGTTTGTGGACTGAACGCCTTTATTAATTGTTGGATCCCATCTAGTGTAGCCGCCCCTTCAGGCATAGAATATTGTGCAATGGGTGAATCAAAACCGCTAATACCCATTGCTGTCAATTTGATTACCGAATTGCGTATAGCATCCCAGGTTAGGTGATCAGTGAGTAACAATTCACGATTGGATTGATTCTTAAACCTGATTAATAATACCAGCATGCCATCCAATTCCGCATCCAATCTGCGGTAGGAAGATTTCCATTTCGCGAAAATCAATTCTTCTATTACCTGGAATCCATTTGGAGGAAATAATTTATCCGGGTTATCGTCTTCAACTCTCGGCAATGCAGGACCATTTAAGGATCTTGATTCATATGGATAGAAATATTCGATGATCGTTGCCGCTTTCTTGTATGCAAGCCTTGACTCTTTGAACTGTTTTTGTAAAACCTGGAGGGTTGCTTTTTGTTTTGATGATTTTTTGAGATCAGTAAGTTTTTTTATAACCAATTCCAATTGTAATCCGAAAATCTCATTGATTTTTTTATTGTTTTCTCTTTCCAACGGTAACAGGAAGCCGCAGCATATAATAACGGTAAGGGTTATAGCAATTGTCAGCGCTTTTCCGTTCATACCGGCCATTTGATTTAGATCAAATTGTAAGCCCTTCATTTTGTGAGGGTTATCTTAGTAATTCCCGAAGCATAATATAATAGGGTTTTTACTTTTAATTATAGGTAAAAACACCTACTTTAAAACTTCCAAAACAGTGCTTATGAAGTTAAGACTTTCGCTGAAAGCGATCACGCTTTTAGCATGTGCCTCTTTCGCTTTTATCAACAGCTATTCCCAAACTACATTTATTCAGTACCGGTCCATCTGGAAATATTGGGATCAAAATTCGCGACCTGCGGGTTGGGAAACAACCGGTTTCAATGATGCGGCCTGGCTATCTGATTCTGCCGAATTGGGATATGGTGATGCAGATGAAGCTACAGTCATCTCCTTTGGTCCGGATGGTGCCAATAAATTTCGGACCGCTTATTTTAGGAGGTCAGTTAATATTTCCAATCCTGGTTCATTTACCAGTTTCAGTTTTAATGTTGAGCGCGACGACGGATGCCTGATCTATGTCAATGGAGTTGAAGTTGCGCGAAGCAATATGCCTGCAGGGCCTATTGATCACAATACATTCGCAAATAGCGTTGCAGTGGATGATTCAACAATTATTATTACTGTTCCGAATAGTGTGTTTGCTATCGGTACCAATGTAATTGCAGTTGAAATGCACCAGGTCAATGCCGGCAGTTCAGATCTTTCTTTTGACCTTGAACTAATTGGCAATGTCGCAGGTGCAATCCTTATTCCGAATAGCTCTTCATGGAGATATCTGGACATTAATAGTAGGCCAGCCAACTGGCAAACTTCAACATTTCTCGACGGTTCATGGAGGTTAGGTTATGGTGAACTGGGTTTTGGTGAAGGCGATGAATCTACCGTAATTAATGGTGGACCTGAGGGAGGTAGATTTATCACGACCTATTTTAGAAAGAGAATCTACGTGGCTAATCCAGGAGCATTCGCGAGTTACGTATTTAGCGTCGAGCGGGATGATGGCTTTGTCTTATATGTTAATGGAACAGAAGTTGGACGCAACAATGTCGGCACTGGTACAGTAGGTCACAGTACTGTCGCTCCCGCAAATGTCGAAGATTCCGTAGTTAATGTTAGTGTTGCAAGTTCGGCATTCACTGTTGGTTATAACTACATCGCAGTAGAAGTGCATCAAAGCGGTCCCACCAGTACAGATCTTGGATTTAACCTGCAGGCTGTTGGTATGGCTGGGCCAACTACATTCATACCTTTCAATGGCAACTGGAAATATCTCGACAATGATACATACCCTGCCGGTTGGAACACTGTTGCATTCAATGATGCAAGCTGGGTGAATGGCAACGCAGAATTGGGTTTCGGCGATGGTGATGAAGCTACGGTTGTAAGCTTCGGGCCTGATGCGAACAATAAATACATCACTACTCTTTTCCGCAAAGTTGTCAATATTCCGAATCCTTCACAGTTCTCATCATTTACGCTTAACATGGTGCGTGATGATGGTGCCATTGTATACATCAACGGAGTGGAAGTAGTACGTAGCAATATGCCCGCCGGGCCGGTAACCCAGGGGACTCTCGCTTCTTCAAATATTGGAGGTGCAGAGGAAACGGAGGTTCATATCTTTCCTATTGCGAGTAGTTACTTTGTCTCCGGCAATAATACTATTGCAGTAGAGGTCCATCAGGATTTGGTAACCAGTAGTGATTTGTCTTTCAGATTGGAATTAGTGGGTAACGGCGGGCCATCTACCCCAGTATTGATGAATTATTCGGATATATGGAAATACAGGGATAATGGTTCTGACCAGGGTACTGCATGGCAGGCGCCTGCGTTTAATGATGCCAGTTGGAGTAGCGGCCCCGGTGAATTGGGTTATGGAGATGGAGATGAGGCTACCGTAGTAAGTTTTGGTGTGGATGAGAATAACAAATTTGTAACCACTTATTTCAGGAAGACGTTTAATATTGTCAATCCATCCCAATACAACAATATTATCATGAATGTCGTGAGGGATGATGGTGTTGTTGTATATGTAAATGGCGTAGAAGTTGCAAGAGATAATATGCCTGCCGGTACACCTAACTACCTTACCAATGCAACAGCAATAATCTCGGATGCCAATGAATCAACGCCTGTTGTATTTAATATTCCACCGTCTGCTTTCGTCAATGGATCAAATACGATTGCTGTAGAAATTCATCAACGGCCCGGTGTGAGTACTGATATTTCCTTCCGCATGCAATTATTGGGATCAAGTATTTCTGGAGGTGGAAACTTGCTCACACGTGGTCCCTATCTGCAAATGGGGAATCAGACGGATCTTACCATTCGTTGGAGAACGAATACCGCAACTGATTCCAGGATTGAATTGGGAACAGAACTGGGTACTTATCCAATCGTGTTCAACGATCCCACGATTACAACTGAGCATAGCATTCGCGTGAGCGATCTCATTCCAGATACGAAGTATTATTATACGATTGGTTCCTCTACTGAGCCATTACAGGGAACTTTCGACAATTTCTTTGTGCTGGCTCCGCCAGCAGGAAGTCGTAAAGTAAGAATTGCTGCGTTTGGAGATTGCGGAAGAAATGATAATTCATTCCAGACGCAGACGCTATTACGGTACCAGAATTTCCTAGCTGATAATAATATAGACGCGGCCGATGCATGGATACTTCTTGGAGATAACGCCTATGAAAATGGAACAGATAACGAGTTTACAACAGGTTTCTTTAATGCCTATGGCTCTTCAATTTTGAAGAACCATAAATTGTACCCGGCTCCAGGAAACCACGATTATGCGAATAGCGGCGCCCGCCAGGATGATCATAATATTCCTTATTACAACATGTTCACCTTGCCAAGTAATGGAGAATGCGGTGGCGTGCCATCCGGGACAGAGGCTTACTATTCATTTGATATCGGGGATGTTCATTTCTTATCATTGGATTCCTATGGAGAAGAAACGAACACCAGGTTGTATGATACGCTGGGCGCTCAAGTGACATGGATAAAAGCAGATCTTGCCGCAAATACAAAGAGATGGGTTGTTGCCTATTGGCATCATCCTCCTTATACAAAGGGAAGTCACAACTCAGACTCCGAAGGTGAATTGATCAGTATGCGCGAGAATTTCATTCGCATCCTCGAGCGTTACGGAGTTGATCTCGTGATCTGCGGACATAGTCATAATTATGAGCGTTCTTATCTACTTAAAGGATATTATAAGACCAATTCAGGCGATCCAAACGTGAATGAGGCCAACTTCAATGCTCAATTGCATACTGCAAGCAATTCAAGCGCGAAGTATGATAATTCAGCAAACTCCTGTCCTTATATGTACAAGTCTGGACAAAATCAGCACGGAACAGTGTACGTTGTTGCCGGAAGCGCTGGTGCTGATGGTGGAGTGCAAGCAGGTTATCCTCACAATGCATTACCATTCGCGCAGGATGACGGTGGAATGTTCTTTTTTGAAGTGGATTCAAACCGCCTCGATGCGAAGTTTATCAGGAGAGATGGAATCATCGCCGATCAATTCACGATGTTCCAGGATGTGAATCAAAAAGATACCTTCTTTGTCGTGGTAGGAGACAATATTTCTTTCTCTGCATCATGGAAAGGAAATTATTTGTGGAATACAACAGAAACTACTCAGGGTGTCACGGTTACACCCGCAGAAGGAAAGACTGATTACTCAGTAAGAGATAATTTCCAATGTATCGCGGACACTTTCACAGTTTATGCCAATGTTTGTGCAGGGGCTATCAATACCTGGGTAGGTAATGTAAATCTGGAATGGGAAACTCCGGGAAACTGGAGTTGCGGTACTGTTCCAACAGAAACAAGTGATGTTGTTATTCCTCCAGGTGTTCCATTTATGCCGAGAACGAATGCTAATGTTAAGGTCCGGTCATTGACAGTAAGACCAGGAGCTACGGTGACAGTGAAGACGGGTACTGTGTTGGAGGTGACGAATACTCCTTAGTGGGGTTGATAAGGTTGACAGGGTTGACAGGGTTGACAAGTTGATAAAGTAATAATAGAAATGCCATCTTATTTTAAGATGGCATTTTTCTTTTGATGAGTACTATTTAACAACAAAGGCTTTTCTGAAAACTGCCTGGGGCTTTGTTGTTTCTTTCACTGTAATATCGCGGTCGAACGGGTGATTGAGATTATTGCCAGCAAGATCTTCAAGTCTCGATTCTATTTCGAGAAAATATTTTCCAGCTTTCCATTTTGAAGCAGGGTGGAAGAGTAAGACGGTTTCTCTATCGGTGGTTTGAATTTTTCCTTCCAATGGATTTTCTTTTGAATCAATTATTCTTATCGCATTATTCAGTAGAACATAATCCAAGGATTCGTTTAATTCTACTCTTAACAGATCGGCTGTGCCTTGCTTTGGAGTATGAATGATCCAGGATTCGGGTTTGGGGATCGTACTATCTCTATTAGCTACAATAAAGTCTTTTCGATAGATCTTGCCTAAGGCAATTCCTTCGGCATCAGATAAGGTTGAGCCGACAACTAACTCATATTTGTCACCTTTATTCAAGGGAGTTCCAAGTGAAATATTTGGTTGAAGATCTCTTTTTATTCTTCCCGGGTCCAGCCAAATGGTAAGCCTTGTCTGTTCCCTGTTCCATAATTCTGTTTGCAGATCGAGGAAGACCTGGTTAAGGGTGTCCTTACCATTTTTTATCAAATTGAAATTACCCTTTGAATTTCCTTCAGCCATAGGTTTTGAAAATTCGACATAGATCTTTAAGAGATTTTCAGGAACAGTGTCAACAGATGGATAGATCCCGGTGATCACAGGTGCCGATGAGGCATCGGGTAATGGAACGATGATCTCCCCAATCTTTTTGTTGCGAAATAAGATTTGATATTTCAGTCCGCGAGTAAGTGGAATCAATGGTTTGAATACAATGGAATCATCATTGATCTTCCATTCGCCCAGTATAGTTGTTTCCGAACCGTTATTTTGTTTTGAAATGGTTGCCCGAAGCAAGTCGGCAGAAATATGTTTTTCGGGGACAAAGGGAATAACAATTGCGGTTGGCTTTTTATTGTCCCAATGAATTATTAGATCAGATTCCCGGTCTGAAGGCGATTTGCAGGATAGAAAAACCAGTAATATAAAACCCAATAGAATTAAAAAGGTTCGGAACCCGGAAGGGTATAGGCTCCGAACCCTATATGTATCTGCTCTCAATTTTATAACCATCTGCTTGCTGGTGCTGTCCAGAGATCAAGATCACCATTGGCTCTGCGTTGAAGCAATATCACATTGCCATCATCCAGCTTGTCCATTTGCAAAACATTTACAACTGGAAGTGTAGTCATTTCAACTCCCGCAGTTGCGTAACTTTCTTTAATAGGTTCAGTGAGAGAACCCGCATAAGTTTCAATATTCTTGTATTTCACCCGCATTACAGGGCGGTTGGAATTTGCCATCACTAAGAACTCCTCCTCACCTTTTTTCATTGAGATCATATCAATGGGTGAGTTACCTGCTCCGAATTCAGCTACCGTGCGTCCCTTAACGTGTTTGCCGGCCTGGAGTTCATCCATTGGGAAAAGAACAAGCGGAGTGCAGGTATAACTTGCAACCAAATATTTCTTTCCATTTAATTGAGCAGTTGTAAATGTGCGGATTGGTGCATTGGTTTCGTAGCGTCCGTGTGCTGCATGATAGATCTCCAGTGTTGATTGATCTTGCTTATTTGCAAATGGAAAAGGAATTCTTCTGAAACTTGAACTGAATTCCTGGCTGGATAATCCACTCACCATTACAGCTCCATCTGCAAACACGAGGTCTGATATAACCTGGTCGCGTAAAGGACGACCTCCGCGATCTTTCTGATCTTCGGCAGGAGCGTTTGCAATTGATACTGTACTAAATGGAATTTCTTTAAGGCTTACTGATTGAATATTGGTTCCATCCAAACTGAGAAGTACCGATGTGCCATCAGCGCTCTGAACTGCGAAATAGATTTTTTTGGATATCGGATTTACAGCAACATCACGAATGCTGATATTCTTCGCTTCCGTACCCAAAGCAGCAGCTATTTTTTGATCAATATTTTTGATCTCAACGGCAGTTGCTTTTTCAACGAGTGTTTTATCTTTTGTATCAACAGCAAATACTGATGCTGTCTTTGAATCCCCGATGAAAAGAATACCATCTGGACCAAATGCCAGGGCATTGATCGATTTGATCTCGGGCGTGCCGACTTTCAAATTATAAGGATTCGTTGACCGATTCGCACTCACCAGCAGCAGAATGGCAGAGCATGCTGCGATGAGGAAGTAAAACTTTTTCATGAGAAGTGTAATTTTTGGTGTGCAGAGAGATTGATTAGTTATAGCAATTTAAGGTAATTTCTTAACTACGCGATTGGGCGGCAGGGAGTTGCCTAAAAAATGATTCCGAACCCCGATAGTCCCCATTGAAATTCAATCTGGTGGCTTCAGGGTTCGGAACCTTACTTGTCATGGTTGGACCTTTATGTCTTCGCGGTGGTTTTCTTCATCATTTGCTCCTTCAACTCCTTATATTTTGTCTGTTGCTCCGGAGTTAAGAATTCAAACAATTTTGCTTCCTTTTCTTTTTTCAATGCCATCTTCTTTTCTTTTTGAACTTCTTTTGTCAGGCTAGCGTCATTTCCTATCACGCTCATTTTGTCGCTGTACTCTTTGTTTAGCGCATCGTATTTAACGATCTGGTCTGCATTCAGTTTTAATTCTTCCTTTACTTTCTTATCCCATTCTGCTTTTTCCTTCTGCATGTCCTTGGTCTTGTCCTGGGCAAACGACGATGTTGCAAAAAGGCCGGTAATTGCCAGTAACAGCAATAACTTTTTCATACGCTGAAATTTAATAGTTAAAAAAATAAATAATGACGTGTAGAGATGTTGTCAGTGTAATTGGTTTATGCTCAATTCCCATGCCATAAGAAGTCTTTTCCTTCATCCTGCTTTCGGCCCTGGAAAAATAAATCCATCTAAAAGATAGAAGCTTTGTCGGTTACGCAGAAGTTAAATTAAATGAAAGGCGATTTCCGGTGTTTGTGAGATCAGTTACCACGGGTGACCGGCATAAAAAATATCAAAATAATGAGAATTCCCAGACAAATCAGCCCCGAGAAATTTACGAGCAGATATGCAAGTCTTAGATTGACCATTTTGGTAGCAACTGCTCCAATAAACAAGACAAGGCTTAATATAACCGTAAGTAATACATAGCTGTCCCCGTTTTTATTTGCGTATTCTGCTTCTTCCCAGATAGCTGAGGATTGCCGCGTAAAGGAATCCGATTTGGCCACTAAGGAAATGCGGAGTTTGTTATAACCAGGCATTGCAAGAGGGTGGGGTGGGGCAGATTTATTGTTCAGGGGATCCATTGCAAGCCATTCACTCATGACCTTAACAAGATCCGATTTGCCACGATTCAAATAGTAGTCTATTACTTTTTGATCGTTGTGCAGAGCGGCATTCATGAAATTGATTGCCACTTCCGCATTGAGCTGTTGTTGTTGGGCTGCTAATATAGTTTCCTGTTGCGCTAATCTGGAATTCCTGTTTGATTCTGCGAGTTTGAATAGCTCGATTCCTGTCCATAAATTACTCTGATAGGTACACCAGGTAATTGCAGTTGTTGCAATTGCAAGCATAATTGTGCTTCTAAGTTCAAGCCTTTCTCTCTTCTTTTGACTGTTCGAGACTTCCATCGATTCCAGGAATTATGTAATTAAATGGGTCGCAATTCCGTATTTCAAACAACTCCTGTTCTAATCGAAGACAATCAACAGAAGCTGCCATGCAAAAAGGAATCGCGCAGCGAATTGAAGACATGAAAAATTAATAATGATGGTAAGACTGTGGAGAAAAGGTAAATAATTTTCGAATTGGGACTTCAACTTCTGACCGTTTTACGGTATAGCGAAAAACTCAGGAATGGAGTATTAAAAAGGAAAGGTTTCAAATCCGGCGGTTAGTCACTCCCTGATATAATGCTTCTTAAGAAGATGCATCACAAAACCCCTGGCTCTCCTGGGACCTTCCGCCGGATTGAAACCTTAGTAATAACCAAAACCACCTTTACATAAACGCCCCATGAAATCAAAAAAGGTCTATAAGAATTATTTTAATACCATCTTTCAAATTCGTCAAGCTGGATGCGAACTTCCCTGTCCTGTTTCCATGTTTTATAAGCAAGCACTAACGTGATCAGCCCCAATAGAGCAGCATACATTCCCAATATCCACTTGATTTGATTAAGACCATCAGGAGAAAACATAACCAGCCAACATCCAACCATTGTAGAGATCATACCAATAAATATTACTGGTATCGAGCGATGACGGGCGTAAAAGAAACAGGTAAAAAGTATTATACCGGAGATTAGTGTACATAATCCCACCAATACTGCCGACGATATATTCTGCGTAGAATAAAGTAAAACGACTAGTAATGCTGCCAATACATTCAATCCACCATGAATGAGTAAGGCGATCCAGGACTTTCTCAATACTGCTCTCATATACTTTAATTTATTTGTGATAGTGGTTGAGGCATTGGTCAATTCAATCTTAAACTGCCATTACTCCTTTCACCTGACCCTGGGTGATGAATTAAATACAATTTAAGCTACAGCTTATCTTAAAAGTAAATTGGAAGTGAAGGGATTGCCAAAACTTTAAAATATTATTGAACAGAAATCGAAGTAAGGATTGTTATTCTAATTTGCTTTTGAATATTAACAATTCTGCGTGAAGTATTAATTATTTAATGCAGGGACTACCAAAATCCATGAATATTAACCTCCATATCTTAGGCTCTTATGTTAACTGTATCGTCAATGGCTGCCTTTTTCGCCAGCTTCTGGTTGCACCCTTAGGTTGATATGGAATTCATGTAACGTAGATAAAATCTTCTTCTCGGTCATTTCATCACGGGCGCCATTGACAAAAGCAGTTGGGGTAACACCTGTAAATTTCTTAAACGCGGCAAGAAACGTTGTTCGATTATTGAATCCAGCTTCCTCACTAATCCCTTCCAGCGTTAAAAGTGTCCACTTAGCGCTGATTAGGCCATCTTTTATGTATTGTATCCTGCACCAGTTTATTAGATCATTGAACCGCATTTGGTAGACGGAATTTAAATATGCAGATAAAACATAGGGCTGAACGCCAAACTGATCTGCCAGGTTTTTTATTTTGATGTTTTTTTGTAGATATAGTCTATTCTGAAGGAGTCGTCGCAGACCTTCATCAATAGAATTCGCAAATTGATCCCGCTGTGTTGAACCCTTTGGTTTTGGAATCAGTTTCATCAATTGGGTTCCATACAATATATCGGGTCTTAACAGTAGTGTAAGAGCAAGACCTAAGAAGATGATCACCGAAGTCCAAAGCAAGGCCTGCATTGGGTATTGTGTGTGGGCAATAAAATAAACAGCGAAACCTGAAGCAGTAATAAGAAAGAAATTGATCAAAAGCAGCAGCAACCATTTTCGCATCGCTGCATTCTTCATTAGTTTTTCCATCTCGGGGGTTTTGCGATTTCTAAGCAATGAGGCGATATAAATTGCATATCCAAGTCCTATAACATGCCTTGCGAAAATGTGAACCCCTGGCGGTATGAACCAACCTTCTCTGAATAATACAGCGTCTGGCAAATTTTGGTATATTGACAGTAGCACTTGTCTTTTGTGCTCGTTACTGCTGGCGTAGTAGGGCAGGAAATCTATAAAATATACAAATGCAGGAATCAGGTGGAACGCGTCCTTCCATTTCAATAGTCGGTCTTCGTCTGCCAGGTATCTTATATAAAACAAAAGGCTGGGGGCGCTGATATACAGCAAGAGCCAACCTGTTCTGAATAGATATGGGACATCAAGGTAGTGCCTGGTAACAAAAAGGAAAAGTCCAAAGCAGCCATACGCAAAAGTAAACACAAAAAATGTCAGGAACCTGATGGATGGCTGATTGTGCCTGTACATTAAAACGGCGATAAGCACAAATCCAAGTATGGAAACTACAAAGCACCATTGGGCATCAAGTCCCATATTCGTTGTTTTGGAGGTTTTATGAGCTCTTAGCAATTATCAATACAAGTCTACACCTTAAGCAAATTGAATACTTCCAGGTATTAGAGTCTGATCCTTTGACGACTTTTTGAAACAATTTCCATCTCAATTATAGTAAATTTCTTGAAATATGAAATAATCGTTTGGTCTACGTTTAGCAACACATTTTGATCAATGAGTTACTTTCATCGGAATCCCGATATCGATAAGCTGCTCCTGCGATTCAGGTCGGTCTCCGTGAAGAAATGCTGTTGGCGTCACGCCTGTAAACTTCTTAAACGCGGTAAGGAAGGTTGTCCTGTTGCTAAAACCGGCTTCTTCGGCAATGGCTTCCAGCGTAAGCAGGTTCCATTGTCCTTTTATTAAACCGTCTTTTATGTACTGGATCCGGCACCAGTTTATCAAGTCATTGAAACGCATATGATAAACCTGGTTGATATAAGCAGAGAGAATATAGGGTTGAATACCCAATTTGTCTGCTACGGTCTTTAGTTTGATATTCTTGTTAAGATAATGTCGGTTCGCCATGAACTCCCGCAGACTTAATTGAACCTGTGCAGGAAACTGATCATGCGTGGTATTCACTTTGGGTTTTGAACTATGCCCATTTAGAATAATTGTACCATAAAGAATCGCGGGTCTTAGCAATAATGCCATTGTCAATCCTGCAAAAATTGCAACCGATACCCATACTGTAGCGAGCCATGAATATTTGGAAGCAGCAAAAAAGTAAGTGATTATCCCGAAAACAGCATATAAAAAGAAATGAATCAGTACCAATTTTAGCCATTGGCGCATTTGCAGATTCCGAACTAGTTTGCGCACATCAGGTCGCGTGATGTTTCGAAGAAGCATAGCCAGGTAATAGAAGTATCCAAGGCTTATCACGTGTCTCAACACATAGTGTAATCCATCTGGCATAAACCAACCCTCCCTGAACATAATAGCCTGTCTTTCATTTTGAAATAACGAATTAAGTAATTCTCTTTTTTGATCGTTACTACTTGTGTATAACGGAAGAAAGTCGATAAAATAAATAAGCGCAGGCAGTAAGTGAAGCGCATCCCGCCATTTCAGCGATCGTTTTTCATTCAATAAATACATGACATAAAAGAAGAGCGCAGGCGCCGCGAAGTAGAGCATCAGTGGGCCAACCCTGAAAAAGAACGGCACCGCGAGGATGTTTCTACTCTCAAAAAGATAAATAAAATAGCATGCAGAGGAAAGGATAAATAACAAAAATGCCAGCCAGCGTGTGGATGGCTGACTGTGTTTAAACAACAGGATAACAATCAGAATTAATCCGATGATGGATACTGTAAAGCAGAATAGGGCATTAACTCCCATAGAAGTTATTTTGATCGTTTGAAACAGTTCAGTTTCTCAATGACAAATCTGCTTTTTCACCATCGTCCTCGCAGAGCCCTCAATAACCTTAGTTCAAAATGTGCGGATAGCGATCTACGTTGGAATATTTCAACCGGGTGGGTTATTTGATGTAATCAAACCAGGCGCCCTCCTGGATAAATACATCTATCAATACTTTTAATTCAAATTTTCTTTATTGATCAAATATACCGTAATTATATACTTCGGCTTCAATTATTCCTGTTAATGACAAACTTGTTCGGTGATTGGCTGCAAGAAAATTTCCAAATACTGTTCCAAAATAATATCTTATTGTAAAAAATTACTAACAGTTTACAATGAAACCGATTGCATCTGATTTAAATCAATCTCATTCTTTTCAAACAACTCTTTTGATCTCCCATTGCGATACGGCACAGTTATCTCCCCTCAGGTTGAATAACAAGTTTAAAGAACGTTTTGACCGTCTCCAGGTATGCTATGGATAACTCATTTGAAGTTATGCATCGGCAATTATCAAAAAAAATCCAGGAGCTCAGGGGCGAATATTTAAAACTAAGGTGCAGGATTGGGGTGGGTTAATAAGTTGCAATCGTTTGTTTTCGCAGTTATTACAGGGACAAACTTGAATGCTATAGTAATTTAATTCTTCTGTTCTTCTTTTCCAAATATTAATTTCCTTTTTGATAGATGTCTATAATATAATGTGAGTCGGGGATAAACGGCGGATATTCTACTATGTTGGTCGGTTGGTAATCAACGTCTGTTCGTGCAACAGCCAGGGTTACTTGTTTTGTATGAATGGATGATTTTCTATTTGAAGAAATTGTTACCAGATAAAACGATTTTTGATTTTCGTTTATACATATAATTTACGTGTTAACATTTGGAAGTTTATTCAGGATAACATCCAATTTTCAAGGAATTCATTTGATCCCACATTATATTAGCTGATTAATAAAATCGGATAATAACCATCAAACCTTCTTTTATGAAAATTGGATTACAGTCTTTTCTCCGACTTTTCCAGGCGCCTACTAAAAAGAACAAAAACGGACATTCCGTCAATTGGAGCCAGGAAAAAATGCGCAACACCATCAGGCAAATGGATGAATTCATGGAGCTTAAGCAGCCCTTTCTTCAAACGGGATTTAATATAAAGCGGCTGGCCGACGAATTGAAGATCCCAGCCTATCAACTATCAGCCCTGTTAAATCGACAGGTTGGCAGCAACTTCAATGATTACCTAAACAGGTACAGGGTTAAATACTGCAAAGGACTGATCCATGGTGGAACAGTATCGAACCTCAATCTAAAAGGACTTTCGGCCAAATGCGGGTTCAGTAACCGGAATACTTTCACAACGGCGTTTAAGAAGTTTACTGGCCGCACCCCTTCGGATTACGCCAGGAACTTCCAAAGCTTTCAAGAATTATAAAAATTGGCAGCTATCTTTTTACTTTTTCTTGTAACAGAGGCAAGAATTAAAATTCTTTACAGGAAACACACGCCTTTGTCGTGACTACTGTTGTTTTCATGTTATTTTTATGAGCGGTTGATTCCCCACCTATAGCGGATAAAACCAAATCCAATCCTTTCATAGTTTCCCTTCCTTCCATTATTTGTTGGACTACACCGGTCTGGTCTGATATTTCATTGAGGCCTCGCTAAACTATTGATTATAGGAGATGGCTAAAAAGGGATTCTTTAGATATTTACGGTCGATTCTGGGTGAAAAGAAAAAACCTAAGAGCATTGAAGTTCAATTGAGTGCTGAAAGCATCGAGGATCTGAAATGGCGACTGACCATGTTGATGGACAGCAAGAAACCCTTTTTAATTAAAGGCTACCACATGAAGGATATGGCAGAAGATCTGAGAATCCAGGTTTATCAACTTTCTGCCTTTATGAACCAGGTTATGGGCATGAATTTCAACGATTATGTCAACAGGTACCGGATACGCTACTGCGAAGGACTTATCAAGAATACCAAGACCACCCTCCCAAGTTTAAAAGAACTGGCATCCCAGTCAGGTTTCAACAACAGGAATTCATTTGCTGATGCCTTCAAGAAATTCACCGGCCAACGGCCATCCGATTATCTTAAGAATATAGGTAAGGGGGATCTAATGCTGTGAATTAGGTTTATGTTAAATAGGATAATGGCTCCATATTAGGGTAGAGCCGGAATTCAACTTCCCCATTTTACAAATCTTGGCTTTCAACAACTCCGCTTTGGAACTTTGATTGGATTGGAGAATCTCTTATTAACGTTGGATATATCGCTGAGTAAAATAGCAGGATCGATGGCTTCGAATATTTTTCGGAATGGGCACAATGATGAAATTTTTTGCAAGAATCATAATTTGAAGTTTTGTTTCATGTTCAAAACTCGAATGAATATTTTTTTGTGAATTTCAATTATATTTTATTTCAACCGCTACCAAACTATGTGCAATCGGTTGCAGGAGTTTAAGAAAAACGACTACACTCAAAAAAATGATTTGTTATTGAGATCTATTCTTCCAACTATTCAATCAAGCGAATTAAAAAATTGACTTTATCCCATGTTTTAAAGGAATTGAAGTCTCTCAATTCTGTTTAAGCGATATAACCTGAATAAGATTGTAAAACTTGGCAGTCTATGAGAAAGTCAATCACTGAATTGTCTTTTTGCATTCTATCTTTAAATAACAAAAAAGATTTGTGGGGATTGGTCCGGTTTATCGTATAGCCATGTTTAAGTGAGGAGTTGAGCATTAGAATTACCAATTTCACTTAGGTTATGGTTTGATTGAAATAATAATTTTGTTTTTAAAACAATAAAGGAGGCAACAGGAGGCTTTTCAAGCGGCGGTTTAGAAAGAAAGGATCCCGTTTTTTGGCGGGATTCTTCTTTTGGTTGAAAACCGTGCAGAGGTCGCTCGCATTTAGTAAGTCACTTCCCACGGTTTTCAACCCTACTTTCTCCAATTCGATCCAAACACAATATAATAAGCCCAGGTCTCAGGTCCTTTTGCAACGTCAATGCCTACACGTAATTTGAATTTCCTTGCCAGCAAATATCGAAAACCTGTACCATAACTCACAATCCAGTCAGCACTTCCAAAATCACTCCAATCATCAAATGCTTTGCCAGTACCTGAGAAAAACATCATACTCCATCTTTTGTAAAAGTCCCAGCGGAACTCTACTTCGGTAAGTATATCCGCTTTTCCCTGGTATCTAACTGCTGGCAGTCCTCGCATATCCAAATAGGGGAGCATATAGAAAGGGGGATCACCGGTCGTTTGCTGACCATCAATTCGCAATCCTCCAATTAATTTTCTTGAAAGTTTGAAATAGCTATACAGATAGTAATTAAATTTCCAATAGTCAAAATCGCTACCTAAAGCATCATCAGAGCGAATGGCGTCGCCATGTAGCTTGACACCTTTGTCCGGAGTAAATATATTGTCCCTGTTATCTAATTCCAGGATACCTCCCAAATGACTAATGGTGCTCTTCATTTCAAATGCCTTCCCCAGGCTATCCAGGAGCTTGTCACCAATGTAGCTTGCGTCCGTTTTTAGAAACAAATACTTAAATCCGAGATACCAGTAAGATTTTTGAAGCCTTTTGGTAGCCTGCAGGTATATTGGAAAAGCCTTGATATTTACTTTGAATTCCCTTTCTCCGGTTTGTTTGAAGTTTCTGAAGAAAGAGATATTGATATTCGCGTAAGCGGTGCCGATCGTGTACTTGATCCGCGGCTTAACAAAGGTGCCTGTGCGGAATAGCGCTGTTATCCATGAATTGTTAGCGGTATAAACTAATGCGCCTCCCGTGATATCGGGCGCAATAGGTGTTCTTCGAATTGTACCTTTTACGGAATCAATGTATGGCGGTCTTTTTTTGATAAAAACGGGAATGATAGCGATTCCAAATCCACCCAGCGCCGGTTCGGTAGTAATATATGGTATCGGAACAAACCCTTTTGCATCGATGATATAATCGCTTAGATCAAATGCCTGATCGAGTGAATCTTTGAGCGATATACTTTTTTTCCGCTTTTGAGCGTATAAAGTCAGGAAAAAAAATATTCCTGAAAATAAACATAGAAAAAACTTTTTTGTATTCATGCGTTACACTTCGATGAACAGAACCTTTCGGTAGTAGACTATTTTACTTGCGACTGTTCCTTTGCTTCCTGCGCCTGCGCCTTACCCACACCTACAGGAATGGTTACATTAAACATTATAGCCGTATTCGCCTGCGTGCCTGCCTTTGTCTTATAGATATCCGTCACCCCATGAAAATACCGGATACCGATGCCCATACTTCTTTTTTCATCTTTGAATTTGTAGAATACTCCAGCGTTAAATCCAAAATCCAGCCAGGTGTATTCCTCTTTTACGTTTTTCGTGTACTCCAGGTCATTATCATTTACCGTAGACTTGAAAATATCATGCGCTTTCAGTCGCATGTTCGGCTGAACACCCAGTTCTGCAGAGAAGAGTTTTGTGATCCGGTATCGGACTATGACCGGCATACTGAAACCCTGGATCTTCCTGAGCACCGTTCCGGTTGAAAGCAAGGCATCGAGAGAATCATTACCTATTGGATAGGGAGCTATATCCTTCGCGCCAAATGAACCCTTCGCAATGCCTTCGAGATGGATATATATTTTTTTAGTTGGATTAAAGTTTAAGTAAATCCCCAGGTTGAACCCTGGTTTTCCCTTTGCTTCGATATCGGTAATATCGGTTATGGATCCGGCAAGTACAAGTCCAAACTCAAGTTTGCCTTTATTCAATTTATCACCAAACAAAAGCGCAATCACAATCTGTCCACTGGAATGGTTGATCATAAAGAACAATAAAAGCACGCCAATTATTTTTTTCATCTCATGCTATTTGATCCGATCAATTAAGTTTTATATGGCAGCTTTCACGATAGCATTCAAAAGCCATCCACCTCTTTCACACATCAAAAGGGTATAAGCATTTAATAGAATATGAATTGATATCCCAATACAAGTACATTATAATGGTAGTCGGAAGCAGTAAATGCACCGACATGAAACTGCAGCTTCACCGAATGTCCTTTTCCCAGTGGAACTGCCCAGGTTCCTCCAAATCGCCAATTATCCATCAGGTCATCTCTTGCGACTTCATCGACCCTTGTTCTTCCGCCGTTAAACCAGGTACCGTTCACGCTAACCCACATCATATTCTTGAAATAATAAGATAGATGTCCCTGAATACCAAACACCGGCTCCTGTTCAAGAATTTTTGTTACCAGGAATTCTTTATTATTTGTAAAGAACCAGACACCCGTATAGGCCTCTCCATAGAATCGTCCGAATCTCTTTGAAATACCGATCTCTGGCTTGAACGCCCAACGATTACTTCCAATATTAATTCTTGCTGCCCGATGATATAAGCCAGTGGGTACACTTGTAACCAAACCCACTCCAAAAATTGTTTTTTGAGTATAACTGACAAACAGTTTTCTGTCATATGCAGGTGCACCACTCAAATTAATGCTGAATCGTATTCTCGTGTCACCAAATCCTGTCCTGGCGCCGCTTGTGTCACGACCATTTATCTGCAGGTTACCCGCGATCTTTGTAAATGGAACTGTGACCTGAATTCGCGCAAGCTTATTGGATATTGCGAATGTGCGGATATAGGCTGCTGAAATATTATTCACTGTAATGTTAGCGCCTGAGATCGGTAGGGAAGGATCCGTAAGAATATTTCCCCGCTGCAATGCATAGACAGCAACCACAGAATTCAAATTCTTTGGCAATGCTGCATAAATCCTCGGCTCAAGCTCCTGCGCCTCAAGTTGCCAAATAACCAGGGTTAACAAAACCAATAAGGTTGCCTGGTATTTCATGCAGGCATTTTTGTTGTTAATTATTTCTGCCCGCGAGTGAGGCGCGGATTTTTTGACTATTGAGATATTTCTATAAAAAAGCACCCAGGCAGATCAAGATCGCCGGGATGCAGATCAGGATCATTTTAATACACACTTTTTGGCCAGTGTGGACTATTGCCCAACTTTAAAGGTGAGCCCTCCTCCTAGCACGAACTGGTAAATACTGGAGTACGTACTCACTCCAGCACCTGCGCCTCCAGTGCCGAAATACAGACCTCCTCCAAAACCCTGTGCGATTGATAACAATTGGGCCAGAACTTTAATTCCAAACTTTTCGGAAGCCCAGATATTTGCACCTAACCTGGCTCCCCAACCGAATTTTGTGGCACTGTTCTTATTACCGTTTGAAGGATTGGTAACGCTCAGAAATGCCGCACCGGCAGCCAATCCACCAAATCCTTCCACTTTACTGCCAGGCTTTTGCATATAGCGGTTTCCTCCCAGAAGGAGATACCCTATGTTCATATCGAAATTTTCATTTTTGAGTGTACTGCCTATGCCGCCTTGATAGGTAGTAGGAGCTGTGGTAGCGAGGTTCAGGTAACTCAATTCAAGGGAATAGTTTTGTTTGAGCATGAATTCCACGCCAACTCCCCACTGAAAACCTCCTTTGATTTTTCCATTGTAATAGTTATACTGGTCGTAATAAGAATCAAACTTATCATCGAATACATAGTTTGCATAGCCATTGATCCTGGCTTTTTCCGGCGCAGGTTGAGTTGGAGTTTGAGCAAATGCCAGACCTGTAATCGCGATCGACAGCGTGAGAAAGAAGAACTTTTTCATTTTAATTAGTATTTGTTTAAACAATTGACGTTTTAATCGTTCCGGAGGAAAATAGTCCTCTTCATTCCAACATGGGAAGGCGAGTAAAAGGCAAGAAATGGCGGAAAGAGAAATGGTCTTATTATTTCCTTTTCATAGGAGGGATTTTCTGAGCTAAATGCGGCTTGAAATTTATTTAATTATTGTGAAATAATCATTTGTTACCGTAAAATGGGGCCCGTACCCCAAAACACTCAGATTCATAGAACTAATGAGTCTGGAAACCTTGTTTTACCTCCTTTGTTTGTTGAAGACACAATACCTCCTTATTTTATCAATGATGTTGCGAAAAGTCATTCGTAAACTACAACGAGCTGTACTCACTGCCTGAATAATGCTCCCAGAAACAGAATCAATCCAATAACAAGCATTAATATTGACAAAATGGATGAAAGAGAGCGTTGAATTTCAGGATAATCCTGTTTCAGTTTCTTATAAGCGATATGATGTTGGATTTGTGCAAGTAATAATCCAAGAAACCCAAAGGCAATCATGATCATTCCCAATATGCGGGGCGATAAGAGACGATTTGATTGAGTATTATCCTTTTGAAACTCCTCAAAAAATTTATAGATGGTAAAGCCAAAGGAAATCATAGATGTGGCTGTTCTCACCCAGGACATCAGCGTTCTCTCATAAGAAAGTGCAGTTCTTTGGTAAGAAAGATCCGTTCTTGTTTCAGACAGGTCCGTTCTATGTTCAGACATGCCGGTACGATGCTCCGACATTCGCGTACGATGTTCCGACATTTGCGTGCGATCCTTGGAAAGTTCTACTGAAAGCGATTCTCCTTGAAGCGTTTTCTCATCGCCCGTTATTTTTTCTTCAATCTTTTTTTGAAGATCAGTGGGTTGATCATTTTCCAAATTGCTTTCCAAAGGATTTTTATTTTTGTTTTTTTCTTCCATCGCCTTTCATCCAGTTTTCGTTGATGATGCAATTCATTTTTCTCGAATCACCCCATTCTACTGTTGAAACATCTGCATTGCTAAAATCCGAGTTATGTAATTCTGATTTTGAAAAATTCGCTTCGGTAAGTTTGGAATTGCGGAATGAGGTTCCGAAACGGGAGGTGATCCAACATGCAGCACTCCGCAAGAAATCAAAACCCTTTGCCCCGCTTAACGCTCGCTTGCTCACCAGGGCGCAACTAATCGCCATGATCACTGTTCCAATCCCGCCACCTAGGGTTTTTCCGAAAAACCCGCCAAACAATGCAACAATTATGAACAAAATATTAGAAAGAGCGCCGGCGGTTGTTCTTGCAATTGTTCCAACGATAAACATTAGTACAGTTAATATCAATGCTAAAACCAGGTACAGCATTCCTCGCCCCGTTCCCAATCCTGAAAAATAAGCTATCAATCCGACTATTATCGCAACAGTGATTATTGGCAGGATAAATGTTTTTATCGCATGACCTCCCCCCTTCCAGTATGCATAAACAATAAAAAGGAGCACAATTATTAATGTTGAAATTCCTGCAATCTTCAAATTTTTATCGCTGGACGCGATCATGCCCTGGACAATAGTTCCCGCAAGCATGGCTATATAACCGGAGAATGCAGAGATCGCCAATGCCCCAATAAATATGAATACTTTTTTCATTGGAGTTATTCCAGCTCTAACCTGCGTGAAGTTTGCTCCTGTCAAATCAGAACCGGTGAAATCCGCTCCGCGGATATCGCTCTCCAAAAAATTCGCATAGCTTAGGTTTTTATCCCTGAAGGAAACTCCTTGAAGGTTCTGACGGGTATAGTCTTTAGGCATGGGCATACTATTTCATATTTGAAATTTTAAATTGCATATTTCGCCCTAAGGTTCATGCTGTTACTATTTTTCTATTTTCATTTCTGTTTTCTCTGTTTTCATAATTAATGATTCTGTTTCTTCGTTTAATTCCTTTACGAGGAAATAATTCAAGAAGGTGCGGATTACCGCAACGGCTCCAAGAATGATGAGTTTCTCATAGGTGGGGGAGATGATGGTCCCGGCGATATCTGCTGCCAGTTGAAATTCGAGTGCAACAACCAACCATCCGCCAAAATTTCTTCGGAAGATGGTATGACGAGGGTGCGGACCTTTGAAAATCTGTCGCTCCTGATTGCTCCGTATGAAAGAAAGAATAACTCCTACAATAATCGTTAACAATGAAAGGGCATTTAATATCAGTTCAGCCAATTCCCCCACTGAATAAAGACCGGACCTGATGCTTTCAATGACTTCGTTCATACCTTTGTTTTGTTCACCTGGGTTAAGTTTTATTCTTTTTATAGTTTTCCTTTAGCTGTTCCTTTACCTCTTCCTTCTTCACGAGCCAGGTCTTATATTGGTCGGCGCTTAAAATATTTTTCAGTTCCTTTTCTTTTGCATCTTCATTCGACTTGAGCGTCTGAAGTTTTTGTTTCTTGTTGAGTGAACTCTTCTTCAGGTCCATATTCCTTCTGGCGTATTTCAGATTTATTTCATTCGCTTGCCCAACCTGGTCCTCACTCAGATTGAGATTTGTCTTCATCCATTCTGTAGTTTTTGTTGCCATTTCTTCTGCGCTAACAGGAGCTTTCTGTTGCGCATGAACCAAGGTGATCACTACCAGTAGTAGTGCCAACATGAATCCGCTTGACCTGTTTTTTTTCATAACACAGTTTTTAATATTTCATATTTCTCCCAATAGTTCCTGATCCCGATAGCTATCGGGAGGGATTTCATCTTTCCTACAGGTTTCGGATTGCCACGATTTAGGCAAATTCAGTTTTCACATATTTTTTGTTTCGATAGGTATTGTGTCGATGGTTATTTCTTCCTTTACATTCCTGGTATACTTTAAACTGATATCGGGAGGAATTCCAATCTTCATTGATAATCCACGAAAGAGATAATGAGATAAATTCATCCCTTTCTGTAAATCATCGGCTTTCTTCAAGCCTTGTACGATTAGAATAAGAATTTTCTTATCCTTGTTTTCCTCCATTAATTTTTCAATAGTTCCGGGATCTACTTCTTTTTCCTTTACGAATTGAAGCGATATTCCCGGCGGGATATTTACATCAACACTAACATCTTTCATGTTAAAGCCCGTTACATCAATTAATGGCGCCAGGCCAAGGATATCGTTTACCAATGTTTTGAGTTTATCCTGGCTCATTTCTTTAATATTCTTCAGAAATGAAACAGAGTCTTTCAGTTTGGTGTCGATCGAGTCAACAGCCTCTGAAAAACCGGATTTAATTGTTTCGATTTCCATACAAGAGGTTTTGAGTGTTAGAAATAATAATTTCTGGTATTACTCTTATTTTATTTATTGAAATGATGAACATTTACTTGTTTCGTACTATACACCTGAACCCTAAATGACTCATTCCGCTATCAATCATCTGCGGTTGTCGGGCAGCGGGCCGATACCGTAAACAATAATTCGGCGCGCAAATATGCGAACCGCCTTTCACTACTTTTCTTGGAATTTTAATTTGTGGTTGGTTTGGATCAAAACTCATGTTGGGGGACGTCACTCTTGGATTAACATGCGTGGTGCAACAGGTTTTTACTTTATTAGCACTTTCATCCAGATGGGGCACATACCAGTCACTTGTCCATTCCCAAACATTTCCTGCCATGTCAAATAATCCATAACCATTAGGTTCAAACGAACCTACCGGTGACGTACCTTCATATTTATCCACTAATAAATTCTGATAAGGAAACTCACCCTGCCAGGTATTTGCCATTGGTTTAGTCAACTGCTCATCTTCATCTCCCCAGGTGAAATTCATTCCATTTAATCCACCTCTTGCTGCAAATTCCCACTCAGCTTCTGTTGGTAATTCTTTCCCTGACCATTTTGCATAGGCTTCTGCATCTTCATAAGCTATATGTACAACCGGATGATCCTTGATTCCGAGAATGGAACTTTGCGGGCCCAATGGATGTTTCCAACTTGTTCCTGGCACCCATTGCCACCAGTTGAAATAGCTCTTTAGATTTACAGGCCCCTGAGATTTTTTGAAAACCAATGCACCCGGTGCCAACAATTCAGGCTTTGCTCCGGGATAGTCGGCAGGATTCAATGGCCGTTCCGCGACAGTTAAATAACCAGTTTCATCGACAAATTTTTTATAGTCTGCATTTGTTACTTCGTATTTATCTATATAAAATCCGTCTACAGTTACTTTATGTACGGGTTTTTCTTCGGGATAGAATTTATCGGACCCCATTAGGAATTTTCCACCCGGTATGAGAACCATTCTATCCAGGTTAACCGATTTTGTCTCTTCTTTTTGATTTGTGATTTCAACCATTTTATATAGATCTTTTGGTTTAACTGTTATAAATCATTTTAGTTAACTCCTTTACTATCATTGTCTGAACAACGCCGCTAAAAACAATGCAAGACCAAAAAACAAAATCAGAATTGCGAGAACGCCTGCCTTAGACTTTTCTATTGTCGGATAACTTTTCCTTAATTTTTTCATCATCGAATTATGTTCTGCTAACCCCCAAAAAAGAGCGAGCAGACCAAAGCCGATCATGATCATTCCGGTTATCCTTGGGGTTAAGAACTGTTCTGCTGATCGCGTCTTGACGGTTTCATGGAAGAACTTGTAGATGGTGAAACCGAAAGAGATTAAGGAAATAGCTGTTCGGATCCATGCCATCAACGTCCTGTTCTCGCCAAGCACGGTTCTTTCAAAAGCAAGATCATTACTGTTCAATATTTGCTCTTTACCGGTATGTTCGCCCTCCTCCATGAAACATTAGTTTTAGATGGTATAGCCGGGACCAGCAAGATCCCGGCTATACTAAACTGTTAGTGATTTCCTATCGCTGCTTCCGACATTTTTTCCATTGCATCATCAATGGTAAACGTATTGGGCTTCTGCACGGCCGGAAATTCCTTAAACGTATCTGCAAACCTCGAGGCTGCCGTTTGGGCAGCATAGATGAAGTAGGCATTGTGCAATACCCAATCCCAGTATGTGTTTGAGGTGACATCAGCAAACTCATATGGATCGGTGCGCAGGTTGAACACTTTCGGAAGGCGGAGCCGGATGAATGGTTCTGCCCAAACGCCAAGGGTTCCCTGGAGGCGTTGTTCCATAAACACCAACTTCCAGTTATCATATCGTATCGCCAGCACGTCCCCGTCATCGCTGAAGTAGAAGAAAAACTTCCTCGGACTTTCTTTTACCTCGCCGGTTAGATAGGGGAGAAGATTGTAGCCATCAATAAGATTTTTATATGTTCTGCCGATGGCTTTGACTCCTTTTCTCAATTTGTCAATGATATCGGGTTCGCCTGCCATTGCCAGAAAAGTCGGTAACCAGTCGTGATGCTGGACAATTCCATTGGAAATTGACCCCGCCTTGATCTTACCAGGCCAGCGTACAAGCAGTGGAATCCGGAAAGCTCCTTCCCAATTTGTATTTTTTTCACTCCGGAATGGAGTAGTGCCTGCATCGGGCCAACTGTTTCTATGCGGCCCATTGTCGGTAGAATACATCACAAAGGTATTTTCCGAAATATCCAGCTCATCAAGGAGGTCTAACATTTCCCCAACTAGTTTGTCATGGTCGATCATTGTATCGTGATAGGGTGACTGCCAGCGCCCCGCCTGACCCAGACTTTCCTTCTTTGTATGCGTGATGAAGTGCATATGAGTGGTGTTCAGCCAAACGAAGAAAGGTGTACCATCTTTATTGGCCTGTTTGATGAACTTTGTAGCTGCAACCTTGAATTCATCATCGCAGGTTTCCATTCTCTTTTTGTTCAATGGGCCTGTATCTTCAATCTCTTGCTTCCCGACCTTTCCCCAACGCGGCATTTCAGTTGAGTCCTCTTTTTCGGTTGCCCATGAGTGTATGACACCGCGGGGGCCGAATTTTTGCTTGAAACCAGGAATATCCTTATCCGTTGGATAATTAGCCATTTCCGGTTCTTCCTCTGCATTCAGATGATAAAGATTTCCAAAGAACTCATCGAACCCATGATTGGTTGGCAACATATGGTTCAGGTCACCAAGATGGTTCTTACCAAACTGACCCGTCACATATCCCTGATTTTTCAAGAGGGCTGCAATAGTGACCAGGTCATCATTCATACCAACCGGGGCGGCTGGAATGCCGACTTTGGACAATCCCGTACGATACACACTTTGCCCTGTAATAAAAGAAGATCTTCCGGCAGTGCATGATTGCTCACCATAAGAATCTGTAAACATCATTCCTTCTTTGGCAATCCGGTCAATATTGGGAGTTTGATATCCCATAACGCCATGCGAATAACAACTGAGATTGGATATTCCGATATCATCTCCCCAGATAACAAGGATGTTTGGTTGTTTTTGATTTGATTTTTCTTTTGCCATAATTTTTCATTTAATGTTTTTCACCACTTATTCGTTTCCAGGAGAAATCTTGTTCGCTAGTTCCGTAGCCTTTCTATATTTTCAAAAAAGCCAATTCATACAGCCGATGATTTGCACGGCTGTATGAATCTTTATCTTATTCAATTATGCGATTCCGCGAGTACTATTTTTCCCTTTTTCCCTTTAGATTCGGAATTTTCTTTTTTAGGAACTGCACCCACTTCTTTGGGCATTAATCTTTCCATCACCTGGTCAATACTGAAGCTTGCAGGCTTAGACCGCGGTGGAAATTCTTTGAAGCTTTCCAGCCATTTGGTGAGCAGCGCTGGCGCCAAATACTGGAGTGGTATATTTTCTACGAACCAGTCATTGTATTTGAAGCTCTCTTCGCCACGTTCGAATGGATCGGCGCGGAGGTCGAAAAACTTGGGAAGGCGCATTTGTGATAAGGGTTCACGCCATACATCAAGGCCTGTGCTACGCTGTTCGGCAAAAACTATTTTGAACCTTCCCATCCGTATAGCCATACATTCACCGTCGTCGCTCCAATAAATGAACCCCTCGCGCGGGGATTTTTCCTCTTTACCTGAAAGAAAGGGTAATAGGTTAACGCCATCCAGATGCACTTTGAATGTCTTATCACCGATCTTGTATCCTTTCTTTACTTTTTCCACTAAGTCAGGCTCTCCATTTGCAGCGGCAAATGTTGGTATAAAATCCTGCAAGGAGCAGATATCATTAATTACACGACCGGGCTCAATGACACCAGGCCATCTCATGACACAGGGCACTCTCCAACCGCCTTCCCAGTTGGTATCCTTCTCTCCGCGAAATGGAGTAGCACCACCATCCGGCCATGATAATACTTCGGCACCATTGTCGGTCGTGAAAACAACAATTGTGTTGTCAGTTACTTTGAGATCGTCAAGTTTTTTTAGCAACTGGCCGACATAAGCCATCGAGTTCCACCATGCCATCTGGATAAAGACCGAGTCCTGTTTTACCAACTGACGAAGGTTTCAGGTGAGTAAATACATGCATCCTTGTCGGATTAAAATAGCAGAACCACGGGGTACCCTCTTTTGTCTTCTTTCCAATAAAATCGAGAGCTGAGTCTATGAATTCCTCATCAACTGTCTCCATGCGCTTTTTTGTAAGCGGTCCGGTGTTTTCTATTTTTTGCTTTCCAACCTTTCCAAATTGTTCGATCAACAGTTTCGTCGCTTTTTTCAGTAGCCTTGCATTTAAGCACACCACGGGGACCAAATCTTTTTCGAAATGCAGGATCTTTTGGATAGTTTGGATACTCAGGTTCTTCTTCGGCATTCAGATGGTAGAGATTACCGAAGAATTCATCGAAACCATGTACTGTTGGAAGATGTTCATTTCGGTCACCAAGATGATTTTTACCAAACTGGCCTGTTGCATAACCGAAATTCTTCATGAATTCACCAACAGAAGGATCTTCTGCACTTAGCCCAAGCGTGGCACCAGGCGCACCCACCTTTGTTAAGCCAGTTCTGATGGGTGACTGCCCCGTAATAAATGCTGCTCTTCCTGCAGTACAACTTTGTTGCCCGTAAAAATCAGTGAACATCGCACCTTCTTTAGCAATGCGGTCTATGTTGGGAGTCTTGATAGCCCATTATCCCGTGGTTATAAGCGCTGACATTGAACCATCCAATATCATCGGCCATGATGAAGAGTATGTTCGGTTTTTGATTTCCATTTTTTTTGTTTGCCATTTTTGAAGAATTAAGTTGATAAATAAATCTTACTCCATTATCCCTAAACAATTACTTTCATTTGCCGGCGTTTGTGACCACTAATTGTGCACAGGGATCCCGTGGCCGCCCAGCTATGCGAGCAACCATTTCCCTCCTTTCTATCTTTTGTTTGATGATTGTGTCTTGAGTCATTATTTGTCTGTTTATGATTGTTGTAAAAGGTTAAGGTGAGTGGAAGAGACCTGGTAACAGGTAATGACGATGGAATTCCGCAGGAAATTGCATTTTTCTTTTTGATCAGCGTCCACTCATTGGGATTTTCATTTCCAACAATTTCAGTCGAAAATGTAACTATGACAAATAACGCCACAATGGTGATCAAATAGAGATGTGCGGTTTTTATTGTTGATTCCATTATAATTTCTTAAGATCCGTTTTAGATTTTGATAATTGAAGGAATCAAGACCTTCTTTAGCCAAAAGCCTATTAAAAAGCATAACCTATCTGTATCAGATACCTATATCCCCAGGTGGTAGTGCTTAATGTGCCCCTTGCATCCAACTGCTTTTCAGAAAACACATAATCCATTCCCGGAAATCTTTGTGTTAAAAGTTGCATTAACCCTTCTTTCAATTGCTCGGCATTATCAGGATCAAGGTTGTGATCAAAGTTTACCTTGTATTTATATATGCCTAAACCCGGTCCAACCATCAGGAAGTCGAGCGTCATTCTTTTCCAGAGAATGAATTGATAGCCTAATTCAAATCCAATAGTATGTATTGTTAAATCTGAACTTGTATTTACAAAATTGCCAGTGCTATTATTGACAAATTTCCAGCGATTTTCCCTGGAGAAACTGTTAAACGAGTAATACGGCCCGATATAGAGTCCATGTGGTGCTGCGTGCTTATTTTCTTTTGCTAAATAAAAGCGATAGTCGATCGAAACATTGACGCCGGTATTTTTTAGATCTTGGGAAAGCTCAAAACTATCAGTGATTATGGTGGTCAGCTTTGGCAGCGCCGCTTTCCCGATATTGACTGAAAAACTTTGTCTGGGTGTCAACAATCGTTCATATCCCAAAACAATATACTTGTCAATTCCAAAAAGCAGTGCGCCTGATAGATTGTACCTAACAACATTCTTAAACTGGCGTTCTTTCTTTGTTGTATCAGTTTGTGCTATGGTAGCATTGGAATAAAAAAGCGACGTCATAATGCAAAGCATACAAATAATCCACCTGACTAAGACA
Organism: uncultured Chitinophagaceae bacterium; assembly: GCA_963728145.1. Taxonomy (GTDB): domain Bacteria; phylum Bacteroidota; class Bacteroidia; order Chitinophagales; family Chitinophagaceae; genus CAVSJA01. Next base: position 189,630 of record CAVSJA010000007.1, read on the forward strand.
TTTAAACAATTCCTGTTTCTATCTTTCTTCATTTTTCATGGTTTTACTTTGGGATCACTAAAGTGAATACCGCCCGTATTCCGAAATCAGGCTTTGTTTCTGCTGTACCACCGAAAGGAATGCGGGGACCTACACCTAATGAAATGGGTTGCTTTCCCAGTTTAGTGAGGGCCGTAACAATTGGATTAAGAAAACCCATTGTTACACCGGCTTCCCAGTTAAATGTGATCTCTGCATTCAAGCCAAAGCCTGCACCGCTTGGGAAATTCTTCGCAAAAAAAGGTTGGAGGAACATCTGGTTGATATCGTTGCGGTTTTCATCACCTGCAAATGACCATAACTGATTTACAAGGAAACCATAGGTCAATCCTTTTGCCTGTTTTAATACCAATACGGTTGGCCCTACTCCCCATTTGCGCGTGCTGAGAAAATCATTTGTTCCAATAGGTACCAGAAATGCAGGACCTACTCCCCAAATGAATCCATTTTTAATGTCTTTGGGAGCAAAGAATGCAGAGATCGTAGCATCGCTTAAGCCAAACTGTGAGCTGCCTTCGCTGGTAATATCGCGTTGATCAACGATTGGTATAATATACCTTGTTATTAGGTTGAGCTTTGGCCCAATAGAAATAGGAATAACTGGCTGAAAGTTCAGCGTTATCTTAGATCCATTGTATAGACCGATTCCATAATCGACATTGCTCTGAAATGGAACGCTGATCATATTGGCGACAGGGTTGGATAATTTGTCAGCCAACTCCTGCGCATTTTGTGGTTTGTCTTGTGCAAATGAATGACAGTATACCAGAAGGAGGTAGATAACCCCCAGAATCTTATTGCAAACCCTAATCCACATATGTATTTTTTGCTCTTGAAAAAATTCTTACTAAATGAAAACTCAAATACCTTGACCCTACTCCCGAATCTTCATCAATCCGGAAATATCTTCTTCCAGTCATTCTTCATACTCACCACATGCCATTTGTTTTTTGCTGCGGCGTTCAATGAGGCGTTGGATTTTTCCTGGTAATAGAATTCCCTTGTTGAATCATCGTGATTGACGATCATTTGAAACGATGGATACTTATTTCCCTGACAGTAACTCAACATGGCGATATCACCTTCTCCTCCCTCATTTCCACATGCGAATACCGGTCGCTGGCCGATATTTTGTTGAATACTCACCGGTTTTCCTTCTTTATCATTAAAGTGTGCAAGGGCAGGTTCGCGAAGAATGCTCAGATTGCTATCGACAAATCTGTATTTGAATGTGGTGCCAATCACCCGTTCTTTTGGAATGCCATAGTATTGATCTGATATCCCTCTTACGAATTCTACTGTCCCACCCGTACAGATGAATACTTTGAATCCATTATCGTGCAGATACTTCAATAATTCGAGTTGGGGTTGGTAAATAATTTTATTTATTGGCAGGTTTGGCCGAGGGTAAGTTGCCGTTTCAAAAAAGGATCTGACTGAATTTTCAAATTCATCCTGAGTCATCCCTGAATGGGTGGAAGCCACCAATTGCAATAGGGCTTTTTCTCCCCCTTTCGCAAAGAAAGTTTTGTCACTTTCCAATACTGCCTTGAACGGTTGGGTTTGCGCAAGCGAAGGATTTCTTTTGACAATCTCTTTCACCTGGTAATAAGCAAACAATTCCTGTACATATGGACGTTCAGCCCATAAAGTGCCGTCATTATCGAAAGTCGCGATACGATGGGTGATAGGAATAAAATCCGGTGAACTTGAGTCAGAAACCCTTTTTACATAGGCGATGATGGCTGTTTTCAAATCTCCATCGTTCCAGGATGGCAAGGGTTCTTTTGCAATAGCAATACTATCCCTTGCCGGTTTCCCAGCTGCAGGCTGATCATTACATCTATTGTTGATCACCGAAATTGCCAGGATGGTAAAGAAAAACGGCGCTAAGTTTTTCCGCATTTTCCTTTTTTTTTAAATTTTTCCAGGCTCCAGGTCATCGGGCTTAATAATTTTTTAACCCTGGCTTTTTTCTCATCAGTGCATTGGTGGTCAAGCTGACTCGCCAATTATGGTTTTTAAGGATTGATTTGTCATTTGTGCGGGCGGCGTACGAGTTTATTGAAAATCCTGTTGAATCCACTAATTGTGGTAAAGGGGCAGGTACATTTCTATCCTGCCCCAGAATTTATTTGCCAATTTGATTAATGTAGTACGGAAGTATTAAAAAGAATTATTGTTCTCCTCTTTTAATTGAGCTCCATAAGCGGTCAATATCCGGATTCAGAATTATATCAATGCGCCTGTTCTTCGCCCTTCCTTCCGAGGTGTTATTATCGCCAATGGGATTGTATTTTCCTTTCCCCGCTGAAGTAAGACGAGTGGGATCCACTTGGTAATCGTCCCTGAGCGTACGCACCACACCGTTAGCTCTTTCAGTGCTAAGGGTCCAGTTATCAGTACCTTTTTTTGACTTTACGTCATCAGTATTTCCCAATACGATTACTTTCAGTTTGGGATATTGGTTCAAAACATTAGCCAACGAAGCCAATGCCTGTTTACCTGACTCGCCAAGTTTGGCACTTCCTGTTTTGTAAAGGACATCATCTTCAAGACTCACATATAAAAGGCCACCTTTCATATAAACATGCACTCCTCTATCCTCGAAATCAGCAAGCGCTGAATCCAGTATTTCTTCAAGCCGCGCCAGATTCTCAGCTTCATCCATGAGGATCTCGCGCATGACTGCCAGCTTTTCTTCATTCTCCTCACAGGTTTTTTTATAACTATTGAATTCTGTTGTGAGCGCTTTGTTTCGACTATCGACATTTGCAACTTCTTTCTTTAAATCATCGACATTTTTGCTTAATGACGCATTTTTTTCCTCGAGCTGTTTGATTTGATTTTCTGCAGATTGCAAATCGGTTTGCGCCTGTTGTAATTTTTTATTTGTTCCGCAGGAACTGATCAATAGCACCGCGAAAACTGCAACTGGTATGAATAATTTTTTTTTCATAGTGGAATTTCTTTTAATGGTTATGAATTAGATGCCATTCATTTTTTCTTTTTGAAACCAAGAAAACGATAGTTGGCAGATAGCAACATTGAGAAACGGTTTCCGATGCAATTGCTTTCTAATCTTAATTGCCATCTTTTGCTAAATTGGTACTGGGCCCCGACTACTCCTGCCCAGGCCTGGCTCACAGCTTTGTTCATTTCGTAAGTGATAAAAACATCATCCCTGCCCCCTCCATTATGACCTTCTTCCAGCCTTGCGACGATTGCGTCGATAACCTTTTTCTCCACAGGTGTCAGACCAGTGTACCAATTGTTGTAGCTATCCTTGATTTCATCAATCTTTTCGGGGGGTATGTCGGGAAGTAAATCATTCAATGGAATTTTACCCTTAGTTTCATTATTAATAAATATCCCCATCACGCCGACCCAAATCGCAAAATTCTTTTGTGGATCGCTTTTTATTGGGAAAGTATGTCCCACACGAAAGCCAGCGATTTTTGTGAATACTTTATTATCGAGTAATTCCATATCCGCCCAAGTGAAATTTACGTCGGCTTGCAACCAAATTGGCCCAACTCCACCGGCTCCCATAAATCCGACTCCATATGCCCATCCGGATTGCTCGGCAGTTGTGGTGAACTTGACGGGCTTTGCCAGCGTTACCGTAGTGCTCGCATAAGGCATATAGGCACCGAGCACATATACATTAAGGAAGGGCAGCACCCATAAATCAACCCTCGCGTTGAAATTATAGGCCTTTGCATTTACATTTTCAAAGACTATAACCTGGCTCAAGTCAATTGGGCCCTTTGTGCTGTCTCCTTCAACAATTCCAACTTTAATATCGGTTATATCTATGTCCTGCTTACCATAAAAATTATTGATCATGATTCCTATCGGCCAGGGAATATCAAACCCTTTTTTATATACTTTATCGCCCCAAATCGGAAACACCCTGTCATAATTCATACTCTTAAGGCTATCATAGTAAGCCTTGTGTTTGTCGTTGATATTTTTCACAGAATATTGAGCAAACAATCCCTGACTGATCAGACAAATAAATCCGATCAGCCAGGGCTTGCCCATTTTGCGGGGTTTTAGCGATTTCATGATGTAGCTTCCTTTAATCTTTAACTTTTACCAAAGCTCCGTTCGCATCATAGATCAATGTCTTTTTTGCTTTACCATCCGACGCAATTATTTCAAAATATTCTTCGCTTTTAGAATAGTTTTGGTTTTTGTAATAAGTTTTGGAAGTAACCTTATAACCCGGGTATTGTGCGCTCAACGATTTCAAGGAAGTCACGATAGGATCGGGAAGTGTACCAACCTTTGCTTCAGCCTTTGATTTGAGCAATTTTCCATCCTTATTGTAGAGCCCATAGTACTTCATATCGTCCCTCTTAAAGCTAATAGTGTAATAATCTACCTCGTCACCTTCCAGGTTATCTTCCTCTGTGATTTGCCATCCTTTCTGCGCCGCGTCTTTTGGGATTTTATAATACTCGACTGATTTTGCATCAGGGAACCGTTTATTCAATGTGTCAATTACTGCCTGGGGAGTTTGTTCTTTCTTAATTTTTGAAACGCCTGTAATTGTTTTTTCTGAATAAACTTGCGCATTCAATGCAAAGACGGATACCACCAGGATAGCCGCCAGGATAATAAGCTTCTTCATAAATCTTGATTTTAAATTTTAATAATAGACTTAAGACTTTTTAACAAGCGGCTTAAAGACATTATTAAATACTTTCTAATTACCTTCTTCCAATTAAAGCATGACTTTTTCTCAATTCCTCATCCTTTCTTTCAAGTTCCAATGCTTGCGTGGCGATTATTTTTTTGAGTCGCATATTCTCGTCAGTGAGCTGTTTTATTTCCGATCTTGTCTTATTTGGAAGTGCATGTGCAGAATTAAAATCGGGTCTCATAAATTTCTGTTTCCACCTTGCAAAAACACTATAGGAGAGTGCATGGGTCCTCAATACAGCAGTAACCCCCATTTTATTAGCTTGCTGCAGGATGTCCAGCTTCTGTTCATCTGTGAATTTTCTCCTCACGCTAGTCATCGCAAAATGGTTGGGTGAATAATTGGGTTTTGAAGTCATGATTATTTTTTTGCAGCGCCCGGCGGGAAGCTTGCCATAATCATAGCAACAGCTTCAGGGATCTTTTTGTCCGGATCTTTTATCGGCCCATCTATTTCTTTATTACCTGTTCCCTGCCAGATCAGTTTTTTTGCCGCCGCATCAATCACGTCAATGATCAATGAGCCATCTTTATAATGGCGGACATCATAAGTTGTGGTGCTTGATCCTCCTGCTACACCCCAGTAGTAAGGGCGATATACCCCTCCGTATCCATAATTGTTGGTGTTTGCAGTCATAGAGGCTCTGTCCTGGAAAATAGCGACGGCGTTTACCAATAGCTCTGGTGAAGTGGTAGACTCCTGATATCCTCTCTTGATCATTTCGTTTTTAATAGCAGCTATGACGCGGTCTCTGTTCAATTGACTAATCGCGTCATTGATGTTTTCAGGAGTATACATGGCAAAGGTTTTATACTTCTTGAAGTCCGCTGCCTTGTCGTAGTCTGTATTTACTTTTAAAGCAGGCCCGCAAGACCAGGCCGAAAGAATGAGTAAAAGCAAGTAACTGTTTTGAAGAAATTTTTTCATACCTGATTGTTTATTTGTTACGAATGTTTATTTACAAACTAATTCTTTCCGGCAATGATGCTCTTGCGCATTTGATCTTATAATTAGTGTCGACACGTAGGATCGGGTGCTTAACCAGGTATTATTACGACGAGGGATAATTACTCTAATCAAAGACACGCCGGAAAGAAACTTTCCGCCAACTGCGGCCAAATATTTGAGATATCTGTAATGGGTGAATGATAGAGATATCTCAAAACTATCTCAAGGGTCACGATATCCTTTTGAGATCTTCTCTCAACAAGGAGACGGCCTTTCTCAGCTGCTTTTCCACCGTGTCTACTGGTCGGTTCAAAAGGGATGCAATTCTTTTTATCGTATAATGATGTTGGTCATGAAGCACATAAACTTCCCTGTACTTGGCCGGCATTTTGCGCAGAGAATGATCAATTTTTTTTCGCAACTCTGAATAATTTATGAACTGCTCTACATTATTGTGGCTTCCTTCTTCTACTTTTCCTGCTATTGAGATATGCTTCTTATAAACAGCTTTATTCCGTTCGTGATTGAATATCCTGTTTCGAAGTGCAGTATATAAATAGGAAGAAACCGATGTACGGATTTTCAATGGAGAATGGCGGGTATGTAGGTGAACGAATAAGTCTTGCACTACTTCTTCGCAACTATCCTCATCTTTAAGAAAATGTGTGGCGAAATTTAATAAAGGGTCCCAATATTTTTTATAAAGCAGAGTAAATGCCTGGCTATCCTTATTGCTGATCATTTCAAGTAAATCCCCTTCGTTTGGTTCCTTGAGCATACCGGTTATTTTGATTGATGTTGACACTTGGCTCAATAATGACAAAATGGTTTGATCGACTAAACCAGGAGGTGTGTACTATTAAGAAAGGGAATGACTAAACGGAAGGGTTATTCGGGAAATGAAAGTTACTGCAATTTGTAGCTAAACAATCCAGTGTTAAAAAAAAAATTGAGATATCTCATTTTTTTTGGCAAAAAAAAATATCTCTGTTCAGGTTCCAAGTTCCCGCTGGTGTCTTTATACCATATATTATAATTATGGTTTGGTGAGCTTGTCCATGGGTTGAGTTTAAAATCAGGATATGTTCAAAGGTCTCGGAATTTTGATTTTGGTTGTGATGCGATTGATGAGCCTGGATACGTATGCCCAGCTGGATACGGTTGTCTTATTCAGGGGCCAGGTCTTTATTGGCAATATCAAAGGCGCCAGGCTTGGCGTATTGACCATTGATGATAATTCGGTAAGAATTGTCAATATGAAAATGTACAGGATCCGTAGGATCAGTGCGACTCAACGGTTTAAGATTGAAACAAACTCGAAGATTATTTATTACGGAGTGTTAAAGCAAGGTAAGGAAGATGGTTGGGTAAGCATTTCGCTTGATGATTCATCCATAGTGAATATGAATATATTGGATATTAATACGGTTACTGCGCTCGAAGAAGGATTTTGGTCCCGGCTCAATGGAAATCTTGGGGCAGGATTCACGTATACAAAGTCCAACGACTTTGGGCAATTCAATATTAATTCAGCTGTATATTATATAGGAGAAGTAGCCGAATATCAGGTTTCTGTGTCTGCAATTGCTTCCCTTGACTCAGGTAAACTTTCAAGAGATAGAGAAAACGCCGATTTTTTTACGGCCCTAATTCTAAATCCAACCTGGTTTGCTGCCATCGGTTTTGAGTATGAACGAAACCTGGAGTTATCAATCGCAAGAAGATTTCAGGAGCTGATTGGCGGTGGAAATAAATTACTTGTACGAAAGAACATGCAGTTATTGGCTATAAGTGGGATAACCTTCAACCAGGAGAAAAGTACCTTAGGCGTTAGCAATAATTTTTTATTAGAGATACCTTTCATTGTTCGCTATAATTATTTCCAATACCAAAAGCCAAATCTCCAGGTTAGTGTCATACAATCAGTCTTTTATAGCTTAACTCAAAAGAATAGAGTGCGATATGGAGGCGATCTCAACTTTTCCTGGGAATTGGTCAAAGATTTCTATTGGACGATCAATCCATACTTCAATTATGACTCAAAACCCCCAGAGGGACCCACAAATAGCGACTTTGGAGTTGCAATCGGTCTTACCTACAAATTCTGATTGTCACAGAAATCTCAGGTAACGTTCAAATTTTACAGTTACGGCCAATTTCTATAAATATAGTTGGAAGATTTCTTTGCAGGCGTGTAGGTAAACGCAAGAATTCAGTACGCGTGTAATGAAATCGTGGGCATTTGATAAGAATTTCGTCTACTCGCGCCAAGAATTCTAATCCGTGCAAAGAATTATGATTTTTAGCTGATAATGCTTTGCTTTTCTATGTTTAGCGTTTTTGGAAATGTAATTTTAGTTTATCAATTCACCCCACGAACACTACACTATCCTCTGAATCTCTCGCCGGTTTTTGAGATATCTAAATAATTTGACTAATAAAACTCCTGATTATGTCAGTTAAAATTTACAAGGCGTTACTCTTCGTATCACTAATTATACTGGCAGGCTGTTATCCTAAGGGTGCAGAGTATATTGACGAACTTGACCTCGTTTACACCAATTATTACAGTCAGTTTGATTTTCAGGCGAAGAACACTTATTCTTTGCCCGACAGTGTAATTAAGATTACTGGAGAGAATTTAAACGATCCAGACGGGAATGGGAAACCTGAGTTTCTGCCTAAAGCCACGGGTGACATTATCCTAAACCAGATCAGAACAAATATGACCGCTTACGGATACACTGAAGTAGAGCTTGGTCAGAATCCGGATGTTTTAATTCTGGCCTCTTCAATGACTACTACGAACATATATTATTATTATGATTGGTGGTATTGGGATTGGTGGTACGGTGGATACTATCCCCCATGGGGTTGGTACTATCCCTGTTGTTATTACCCGGGTTATGTCACAGGCTATCGGTCAGGTTCTATCCTGATTCAAATGGTTGATCCGAAGGCTATAGGGCAGGGGGATACTAATGCGCCTGTAGTTTGGACGGCTATATTCAATGGATTGGCTGAAGGTGGTACAGCAAATATTACAACAAGGGCACAGGCTGCAATCGATCAGGCTTATGCACAATCTCCTTATTTAAAACATTAAGTAAACAGCTAGTATATGAAAAAGTTATTTATGCTACTGATTGTTGTTTTCGGATCTAAGGCGATATTGGCGCAGGGTGGAGGGAATTTTGTGATAAGTTATCCGATCTCATTTCCAATGGGCGATCTGAAAGATTATATAGGTGCGACAAGCTTCCGTGGAATATCACTGGAATTCAACAAACGTCAGAAGCCAAACCTCGATATTGGTCTTGAAGCTTCCTGGCATACTTTTTACGAGCGTTCGGATTCAAAAGCATATACCAGTGAAACAGCAACTATTACGGGTGTTCAATACCGTTATACCAACGCCGTTCCGCTTCTTGCTCAGGCGAAATGGCTCAAAACTACCGGCAGTGGAAAGGCAATGCCTTATTTTGGCCTGGGCATCGGTACAACTTATGTTGAACGAGCTACTGATTTCGGACTTTACCGGCTTACCAATGATGCATGGCAGTTTTGCCTTCGTCCTGAATTAGGCGTTCAGATGAAAGCGGGATATGGTGCTTCGTTTATGCTTGGGGTTAAATACTATGCAAATTTCGCAGGTGGTGATCTTGACGCGCAATCTTATTTGAGCATCAATATCGGTTTTGTGTTCTCGGGTGATTAATTAAAGGCGTGCCGATGAAAACAATTCTAGTTCTCTTATTCATGGGTTGGGTCGCTTCATCGAGCGGACAAACTTTCCAACTTACCGGGTATGCTGGTTATTCCGTACCGGCGACATTGAAGGGAAACTTTGGAAAGTATAAACTTGAACAAAGTCCGAATTATGGTGTGTTTGCATCATTCATATTACCGGGTGTTAAAGGATTTCCTGGTAATGTAAATATCGAAATGCAATATAACCTCCAAAGTTCGGAGCTCGATCAGCAGAAAAGCAATCCAGACAGGTTGGTCGAATTGGGAACAGCTTCATTGCATTCTTTGTTGGCAGGTGCGACAATGGATTTCAGCAGAAAGAAGGTGAAGCCGTTTGCAGGAATGTTGGTGGGTATGTCAGTTCTTTATCCGGATGCTTATCCTTGCGTCACCAGGTTTACACTTTCGGTGCTGGGTGGAGCGAGAATAGCGATATCGCCTTCAGTGGGATTTCGTTTTCAGGGACAGGTGTTTTTTCCGTCGGTGTATAATGATCCGGATGCAGGATTTGAACCAATGACAGCAGCAAGCACTGGAGTTCCTCCGAATGCAGTTGTGGTATGTGCGAATTTTTCAGGAGGAATATATTATCAGTTCAACTCTAAAACTAAACAGTTAGCAAAATAATTTAACGAACCATGTAGGTGTGGTATCAGATATGGATATGGCGAATTCAAAGGGACGGCCATGTATTTCTATACGTGGCCTTTTATTTCTCCGAAGTAATAATGAGATTTCTGCCACGGAGGGCACGGAAGACACGGAGTATGATGGATTGAAGAATATTAATGGGTCTAATTATAAAAACGTTCAACTATAAAATAATTCAACGAACCATGTAGGTGTGGTATCAGATATGGATATGGCGAATTCAAAGGGACGGTCATGTATTTCTATACGTGACCTTTTTTTTAGATCAAATGAACAGCAGAACAGCAGAACAGCAGAACAGAAGAACAGATAAACAGCGGAACAGATGAACAGCAGAACTTAGAGACCAGAGCAATCAAATTAATCAGCTACTGGCTAATATTGTTTGTCTGTTCAAAAAAAAGACTCCCGAAAGGAGTCAATCTTTATAAAGCCCCGAAGGGGCTCAATCTTTGTAGCGAACCCATGTCCGCCTCAGGCGGATAAGAATCCTGCGAATATTTAAGAAATAAAAAAGCCCCATCGGGGCTTAACGTTTGTAGCGGAGATGGGAGTTGAACCCATGACCTCAGGGTTATGAATCCTGCGCTCTAACCGCCTGAGCTACCCCGCCAAAGGGTGGCAAAAATAATCAAAATCGGGTTTGGGTACAACTTAAAGTTTAGCGTTAAGCACTCCATTATTATATATCATAAAAGGAAGAAAGACAGGATGTAAATGACCAGGATGGATATCAGTCCCATGAAGATCGTTGCGACGGAATATGCTCTCAGCATCGGTTTCATTTCCAGTCCCGAAAACTTTGCGATCACCCAGAAATATGCATCGTTTGCGTGTGAGATAAGCATTGAACCGGCGCCCATGGATAAAACTGCGAGCAGAGGACCATTCCCATTTGCTAATCCCAATGCAGGTAATAAAGGGAGTACGATTGAAGAAGAAGTAATAATTGCAACGGTGGAAGAACCCTGTGCTGTTTTCAAAATTGCAGTAAGTAAAAAAGGAAACAAAATCCCAAGACTTCCCAATGCTAACGACTCGCTGAAATGCTGGCCAATCTTTGTTGCTGCGAGTATCGCGCCGAAGGCGCCACCAGCACCAATAATTACGAGTATACCACCGGCTTTTTCTGCCGACTCCGTTAATAATTTACCCAGACTTTTTTTCGTCCAGCCCTTTTTGCAATTCATTGCAAGCAAAACACCAATTGCCAGGGCGATGACCGGATCTCCTAAAGAAAACAATGCACTCATCCAATAACCGTAATCAATTCCTTCTTTCACAAGGAATGATCTCACTGCGATCAAAAGAATCGGAACGATAACCGGTAAAAGGGATTTGACAATTGATGGATATTCTTTTGTTTCTTGTTTATCTACAATTTCCTTTTCAACATTAGCTTCCGGAATTTTTTTGCCAGTATACCTGGCCCATAAATATCCAACTGTTGTAGCGGGGATGGCTACAATGATTCCGATCATTATCAATTTGCCATAGTCAACTGCTAACAAACTGGCCGCAGCTGCGGCCCCGGGATGTGGAGGGATCAAACAATGCACCGAATACAATCCCGTTGCCAGGGAAGTTGCCATAACGATCATTGATACACCGGCTCGTTTTGCCAGGGACTGATTCACTCCACTCAATACGATATAACCTGAATCGCAAAAAATGGGCAGTCCGACAACAAAACCGGTAATGCTCATTGCCAACGGCGCGTGTCGCTCACCGGTGCGATTTAGAATATAGTTTGCGATTACCCTGGTGCTTCCGGTATGTTCCAGTATGATCCCCAATGCAGTTCCTAACACAATAATAAATCCCAATGATTTCATCACATTCCCAAATCCATCCTTCATGATGCCAATGATTTCGGGTACTCGCAGCTCGACACCCAAACCCACAACAATGCAAGCAATCATCAATGCGAAAAATGGATGCACATGATATTTTGCTGTTAAGAAAATTATGACAGCAATTCCAATAATCAGGAAGATTGAAACCTGCAGAAATGAAACGTCCATGATTGATAAAATTATTGATTATTCTTTGTCTACAATCACGCCGTATGATTTGATTATTGATTATTGATTATTGTCATTACTCTGTTGCCGAGTCTAATTAATCAATAATCAATAATTAATAATCAATAATTTTAATCGTGGTCTCCCGCATTCTATTAGCACCAGACAAATTCAAAGGCTCACTAACGAGCTTTGAAGTATGCAATGCATTGGAAAAAGGATTGCGTTTAGCCAATCCCGGTATTGAGATCATTCAATTGCCAATGGCGGATGGGGGAGAGGGATGGTCGGAATTGATATTGCATTATTCTAAAGGAAAGGAAATTCCGCTGGAAGTTTCCAATCCATTATTTCATCCGGTAAAAGCATCCTGGTTACTATCTGAAGATGGAGAAACTGCATTCATTGAAATGGCTAAAGCATCAGGCTTACAATTATTGACTCCATCTTTTTATAATCCTTCCGATACTTCAACATTTGGTACGGGCCAATTAGTAAAAGCTGCATTGAAAGCAGGTGCAAAAACGATAGTTATCGGAGCCGGTGGGAGCGCCACCAATGATGGCGGCATCGGTATGGCCGCTGCACTGGGATATAAATTCCTGGATAGTACAGGAAAGGAGCTTTTACCAATTGGAAGAAGCCTGGTGAATATTCAAAAGATAGATACGAGACATAAGATTGAATTTGGCCAGACGAAATTCATAGTTGCCACTGATGTTAAGAACCCTTTGTGTGGTGAGCATGGTGCAACAAGAACATATGGACCGCAAAAAGGTGCGAATCATGAAATGGTTGAAGCACTTGAAACCGGGATGGTCAATTATTGTGAAATATTGCAAAAGGAATTCGGTATTGATTTTTCAACTATTAATGGAGCAGGAGCTGCCGGCGGATTGGGCGCCGGGTGTATGGCTTTTCTTAATGCAGAAATATACCCCGGCTTTCAATTGCTATGGGAATTCAGTAATGGCGACGAAAAGATACGGAGTGCAGACCTAGTAATTACCGGTGAAGGAAAAGTCGACAGGCAAACAGTATCGGGAAAAGTAGTTGCGGGTGTGGCATCGAAAGCCGTTCATTTTAATAAAGAGATCATTCTTGTTTGCGGAACGCTGGAACTTTCTCCACAGGATTTAACTTCCCTTGGTATTTCCGCTACGTTTTCCATAATGGACAAACCGATGAGCCTGAAAAAAGCCTTCAAAGATGCAGAAAAACTGGTTGAGGGAATTGGATTTCAAATTGGATCATGGATAAAAAGGGAGTAGTTACCCGCTTTGTTCCAGTAGTACTTAATATCGTTTCAGGATCCCTTCTATTAGCTTAGCTGTGGTAGAGACGACCACAGTTCTTAACATAATCTCACGCCAGGTTTAATGTCTCCCTAAATAAAAGTCGACTTCCTAAACTCCTCCATTCCATGCTTTAACAGAAATTTTTATTCTAATAATGTTACATGGCGCATGTTTTTACGTCAAATATGTAGGTACAATAAATCCCAGGATATGGTAACAAACTCTACTCAGCAGGAAATATTACTTATGACGGGGACCAGTTTTGCGGAAAGACAATGGGCCGAAAAAATTGATTCCGGCGAAGGACGCGCTAACCAGGAAGAACAATTAGAAGAAGCTTGCTGGAATGGATTACTTCCCGAAATATTACCCGAGATATTTTTCGAAAACCCAAACGCGAAGAAATTATATCTCTGGAAAATCCGTCAGGCAAAATCATTTTTGGAAATCGAATTAGGAGAAACGCCGGTTACGATTGATAGGTATTTTTCATTGGACCCGGATTATTTTCTCTCGGTTCAATCTTATAACTAAAAGTGATTTTTTTCAGTTTTTGATTATTTAATTTGAATTCAAGGTTCGGTTAAAAACCAACGATTCTTATATCCATATAGCGGCCCCCGGCGATAGTGTCGGGGGTTTTGCATACCCGCCCAAGGCAGTTCCCGAACACTTCCCTAAATCCAGTTAAAATTCCAGTTTGTAGAATTTCAACCACAATAAAACCAGCTGAAACTGCTTATATATGCAGTTGGGATGAGAATGCGGTTGTTGGGTGACAATTTCCTCGGATTCAGCCTGTCTTCCCCCATGGCAGGTTTTTTTCTCTATATGTATAAAGGGGATCTTTGTAAATGAGAAAACGGTATGCCCTTCACCTTATGCTAAAACATTGCTTCTTACCCGCGATGTTGGTGCTTTGCTTTCATTCCAAAGCTCAACAGGGTTTTCCATCTGATTCAACCAGGAAGGCTTACCAGACGGTTGTTGCCGGTAAACAGTATGAAAGATCCTCGCTTCACCAATCTCTTTGGGGGAAACACTATCGTAAAGAATGGAGCACTCCGGTAAGAATTCCACAATTTTACCTGGAATCTGAAGCCGGCGGATTGCATCCATATGAACCGGGTGGCGGAAGGCAAACCAAATCATTAAAACTCCGAAGCGTTAATGAAAGGGAGTACGTGTTGAGGAGTATCGACAAAGATTTTGGTAAAGCATTACCTGAGATTTTCCAGGGCACCATCGCAGATAAAATAATTAAAGACCAGGGATCGATTGGACATCCCTATGCAGCGTTGACAATTCCTTCAATGGCTGAAGCTGCGAAGATCTATCATGCTAATCCGACAATTGTTTATGTACCAACCCAGGCAGCATTGCAAAGCTTCGGTGCTGAATTCGGCAACAAACTTTATCTATTCGAACAAAGGCCCGAGGGAAATTGGGAAGATGCGTCCAATTTCGGCAATTCAAAACTCATTATTTCAACAGAAGAATTATTGAGAAAGTTATTATCAGGAAGCGATAATAAAGTCGATCAACGGGCTTATATACGCGCCAGACTTTTTGACATTTTTATTGGAGATTGGGGAAGGCATGAAGATCAATGGCGTTGGGCGAGTTTCAACGAAGAAAATAAAACCATTTACCGGCCAATACCCCGCGATCGCGACCAGGCATATTCGAAATTTGATGGGCTGCTGCTTGGCCTTGCAAAGTCCGCAGCAAACATGAGTTACCTGGAAAGTTTTGAGAAAGAAATCAAGAATGTTAACGCATTCAATTTTCAGGCAAGAAATCTTGATCGAAGACTGGCGAACGAAATGGTCTTAAATGATTGGACCAGTATCGCAAAAGACTTGCAAGCTTTGTTAACTGACAGGGTAATTGAGAACTCAGTCAAAAAACTTCCACCAGAAGTATTTCCTATTTCCGGAGAAGAGATCATAACAAAATTGAAATCCAGAAGAGATCACCTCATCGAATATGCTGAGAAATACTACCGATTCATTGCGGAAGAAGTGGATATCCCGGGTACATTCTCACAGGATTTCTTCGAAGTGCTTCGCATGAACGATAATGAAACCACCGTAAAACTCTATAGTATCGATACGACTGGAAACGTAAGCAAGACTCCTTTTTACTCAAGAAAATTCTTTACCGGAGAAACAAAGGAAATCCGCATTTACGGGATTAGTTCAAATGATATCTATCATATCGACGGTGAAGTAAAGAAAGGAATCACAGTGAGGCTGATTGGTGGAAGAGGCAAGGATATTTATGCGGATAAATCATCAGCTAACGGGAAGAAGGCTTTTATTTATGATGATCATCAAAACGAGATCATTACTTCAAGAGAAACCGTGTTGAAATTAACTGATAATGATCCAACGAGGCCTGCATATAGATATAATGCATTTTTATACGATAAGAAAGGGATTCGGCCGGAATTGTTTTACGACTATTCCGATAAATTATATGTCGGTGTTGGATACAAAATGATCAATTATAAATGGAATCGTGATCCCTTCGCTTCATTCCATGCTTTGCATCTGCGTTATTCCATTCCGCAAAAAGCATTCAGTTTTACTTATGAGGGATTTGTCAACAAGTTCGTCGGGAAATGGAACCTGGAATTGTTTGGAAACTATGACCTGGTTCGCTGGACGAATTTCTTCGGTCTCGGAAACGAAACGACCGAAATAGTCAATGACCTCGACTATTACCGGATGCGTTCAAAAGAGATAATGGTAAGGGTTGGTCTCAATAGGAGATTTGGAAGGTTTGTTACTTTCAGTGTAAGTCCTTTTTACCGTTCTGTCGATATCATCCGTGATACCGGGAGATTTGTATTTAAAGAATTCCAGGATGGAAAGGATCTTTTTATAAGAAATCATTTTGGGGGAGGAATACTGAGTCTGATGTATTCAAGCATAAATGATCTTAATCTTCCTACCAGGGGATTGATTCTTTATGGAAATGTTGAGCATGGTCGAAATCTGGAGGAATCTTCAAGAGATTACACGCGTTATATAGGTGTCGTTGAATTTTATCTTCCCTTATCCAAACGTTTTATTGCAAGAGTGAGAACGGGTGCTTCAACAGTTACTGGTGAACCGGAATTTTATCAAATGAATCCACTTGGTGGAGTTTGGTCATTGCGTGGGTTCAGAAGGGACCGCTATTGGGGTAATACGAGTTTTTATAGTAACCATGAATTGCAATACCTGGTTGATTTCAAAAGCTCTGTATTCAACGGCAAAGCTGGATTGCTCGGATTTTATGATATAGGAAGAGTTTGGTTGAATGGCGAAAAATCAAATCAATGGCATAGCGGATATGGTGGAGGAATTATCATAGCGCCATTCAACAAGTTTTCAGTGGCAGCTACCTATGGTATATCTCAGCAAGACCGACTTCTGCAGCTTAGATTCAATTGGCGGCTTTGAGAAACTTATTTTTCCTTCTCCGTTATTAATGAGGTTAAATGTGATATCCTTCCCGGATATTCCTCCAATGCTTTTTCCAAACAATCCATGGCGTTATTGAGGTCTTTTGTATTCAGTACATAGGCCAAACGAACTTCATTTAATCCAAGGCCCTTGCTTCCATAAAATCCTGTGGCCGGTGCAAGCATTACTGTTTGCTTATTGTGTGAGAATGATTCCAATAACCATTGGCAGAATTTATCACTATCATCAATCGGTAACCTGGCCATCGCATAAAATGCACCGCCAGGAGATGGACAGAATACACCCGGCATTGCATTCAATCTATTGACAAGAATATCACGTCGCTTCAGGTATTCGGCCTTTGGCTTTTCGAAATAATTTGACGGAAGGTCAACTGCAGCTTCGCCCATGATCTGCGCAAGGCCGGGAGGACTCAATCTCGCTTGTGCAAATTTCATTGCAACATCATACACTTCTTTATTCTTTGTGACCAGTGCACCTAACCTTGCACCACATGCGCTATATCGTTTGCTGATCGTATCCATCAGTAATACATTTTCATCCAGCCCATCAAGATGCATCGCACTTACATATTCTCCATCATAACAAAATTCCCGGTAGGCTTCGTCGCTGAATAAATAAAGATTGTGCTTTAGGCAGACCTTTTTCAAGGCTTCCATTTCTTCCCTGCTATAAAGGTAGCCTGTCGGATTATTGGGACTACAAATGATCACGGCTCTTGTTTTGTTTGTGATCACTTTCTCGAAGTCTTCAATTGGCGGTAGTGCGAATCCATTCTCAATATGTGAAGTAATAGGAACTACATTTACGCCGGCAGCACAGGCAAACCCATTATAATTTGCGTAAAAAGGTTCTGGAATTATGACTTCATCACCTGGATTCAGGCAGGAGAAAAATCCAAACATGATCGCTTCGGAACCGCCTGTAGTTATTATGATCTGTTCATGAGTAATATCAATACCCACTCCTTTATAATATTTTACGAGTTTTTTCCGGTAAGATTCATTTCCCGCGCTATGGCTGTACTCCAAAACCTTGATATCTGCCTTACGAACAGCGTCAAGTATGGCGGGAGGAGTTTCAATATCGGGTTGACCAATATTAAGGTGATAAACCTTTATTCCTCTTTTCTTTGCCGCTTCGGCAAAAGGAACGAGTTTTCTGATAGGCGAGGGCGGCATCAGCTCACCGCGTTTTGAAATTGATAACATCTGCCAAAGATAAAACTCCGGCCTCAAATCATCTTTTCCGGGCCGGCCATGCATTCTAAGATGAATTTATAAACCTCGAAAACGCATTTTCGTTGGTACCCGCCTGATTGTCGTTCATGGGTTGAAAACCATTGGTGGATTGAGGTTTTGCGTAGGTGTACGAATAGTTGACATACAAAGAACTCCCATTCAAATAAAAAAGACGCTTCGGGAAGGATAATCGCTTAATATTTGGACATAACAAACTAGACTATCAAACCCACTCAACCGATCAAAAAGCTTATGAAGATCAAGACTGCTGTCATTTTTTTATTCCCCCTCGCATTAAATTATAATGCGAATGCTCAGCCCCTGATGTTTCGGGGAGAATCTGAGTCCAAATCCACAAATACAGGCGTATTTGGAAAAGAGTCCTGGACTTTTAATGCCGGTGGTCCCATCCGTTCAACTGCAGCTTCCAATGAAAACAATATTTATTTCGGAGCAAGCAATGGAAAGTTTTATGCGCTTGACAAGAAATCAGGGAAAATAAAATGGCTATTTACGAGCCAGTATCCGATTAACTCCTCGCCCGCGCTTCAAAATGGAATGGTTTATTTTTCGGATAACCAGCAATGTCTATACTCTTTAAATGCATCAACAGGGAAGATGATTTGGAAATATGAATTCGGTGAATCAAAACCCTACGACTGGAGTTTTGATTATTATTATTCTTCCCCAACACTTATCGGTAACCAAATTATTATCGGCGCCAAAGACGGCTATGTTTATAAGATTAATCAGAATACAGGTAAACCAGCCTGGAAATTCAAATCAGAAGGAATTGTAAGAAGTACTGCTTATGTACAGTATGGGTTGCTGTACTTCGGAGACACGGATGGAATACTTTATGCAGTTGATCTTAATACTGGCAAGGAAGTATGGAGATTTTTAACCGTTGGCAATGGTTTAAAGAATGAGGACTTTGGATTCGACCGCCGTGCAATCATTTCTTCTCCTGTAATAAAAAATGATATCATAGTTTTCGGTTGTAGGGATGGATTTCTTTACGCGGTAGACAAGAAAACCGGAAAGGAATTATGGAGGATGGATCACCAGGTTTCCTGGGTTATATCTTCCCCAGCCATTGTTGACAATATAGTTGTGACCGGAACCTCCGACGGAAGATTTGTACAGGCTATTGATCTTAACACAGGAAAGGAGATCTGGAAACATCGTACAGCAAATATTGTTTGGTCATCGCCTGTTGTACAAAACAATAAGGTGTACATAGGAAGTGGTGAAGGAATATTGTATTGCCTGGATTTGAAGACCGGTCAACGATTGAATGGATTCCAGGCAAAGGGTAAGATCTTTTCCTCACCGATTATTTCTGGTGGATCCTTATTCTTTGGAACTGACAATGGGTATTTTTATTCGCTCAGCAGCCTGGCTGAAATAAAACCTTCATCCCCTTCAATCAGAAGATTTGTTTATTGGGAACCGGGGGTAAATATTCATTTTCGTTATGGTATCGATGTGAAGGTGAGGGACTATCTCGTTGAACAACGATATCGAAGAGTGGAAGCGGCAAGATTGACTGAATTGCTAAATCAAAATGATTCCGCAATTGGAACGGTTATCGTTTTCGCTGCAAATTATTTCCCGCCCCAATCCATTTCATCATTGAGAAAATTCCTCAGCAATGGTGGAAGAATTGTTATGCTTGGTGTAAATCCACTTGCATTTAAAGTTGATACAGTAGGGAAGAGATTTACAGGATTCAATTTTCTCTATCCCGATACAGTACTCAATATTAAATATGGTCAACACAATGACCTTCGTTCCTTCGGCGGCATTTATCCATGTTTCGCAACCGAAGAGGGACTCAAAAGAGGATTACCTCCATTCTGGACCGCTCCACTTGGATTGCAGGCCAACCAGGTCGATCTTGTTTTAGCAAAGGATGAAAACGGATTAGCCACCGCCTGGATAAAAAGATATCATTCCCATAAGGGCTCGGGTCTTTTGCAAATTTGGGTTGATGGGGAAGGGGTGGACGATGTGAGTTTTATAATTAAGGCGGCGGAGTATGATATGTGAAATGGTTTGATGGCTGGATTGTTTGATTGTTGGTTTCACAAATAATAAACCCAACAATCAAACAATATAACAATCGAACCATGTGAATAAAAAAGCCTCCCGATACTTCGGGAGGCTTTCGAATATAAACTGATCAATTTATTATCCTTTTTTTCCAGATTTCTCTTTAGTGTATTTCACAAAGTCAACTTCAGTCAGCACTTCTCCGGTGATCTTGATCTCAACTGGAGCATCAACTCCGGCAACTTTTACATAGATGCTTTTGTTGAAAGGACCTACAGCCTGAGCATTAAAGCCGGCAGTGATCTTATCTACTTTACCCTTCGCAACAGCTCCTTCAGGTTTTACGGGAGTAGTGCAACCGCAGGATGCAGTAGCGGATTCAATTACGATCGGTTTCTCAGTAACATTAATAAATGCGAAATCATAAGTTACAGGAACGCCCTGCTTGATCTTACCGAAATCATGAGTCATTTCTTTAAACTTCACATAGTCGTCAGCTTTCTTTTGCGTAGCATTCTGAGCAAAGAGCACGGTTGTAAACAAAACAGTAGAAAGAACGAGCATGAACTTTTTCATATTTGCCGATTTTTATTGAGTATTTACTTTGAATAATGTCAATGACGGGTTTACCGGTGCCGGGGTTGCCGGAGCCTTGTAAACATTTCCTGAAATCAATATGTTTTTAATAAGCCCACCATTATAAATAATTGAAACGGTCTTATTGAATGGTCCTTCAGCCGCTGAATTATACCCTACTCTTATAGTAGCGCTTGCACCTGGTGCGATCGCGTCGCGGCTCCATTCAGGAGTGGTACAACCGCAAGTTGCCGTTACATTCTCCAGGCGTATTGGTTGGGTGCTGGTATTTACAATTTCGAATAAGTGGGTGACGGGACGGCCTTGTTGGATTTTTCCAAAATCATAACTGGGTTGTTTTAAAAACAAAACATCGGCCGCGGGCTTCGTCTCAGCGATGCTGGTTTGCGCAGATGCGCTAAAAACAGCGGATGCGACCAGCAGAAGGGCTAAGATTTTCTTCATATTGGATACCTGTTTAACTGTCTCAAAAATACATTTTTAACGCTGTAAAAGCCAACAAAATTTCACGCTAATGACAATTTTTTAACATGCCCGGCAAATGGATGTTAGTATCCCTATTTTTGCTAAATGGAACCAACTCCAAATGAACTTCTTGCCAGCGATAAGCTTTCTTTCGACCATTTTCGGGCCGAAGTCCTGGATGATTACCGACTTGCGTCAGAGAGCCGGGAAACCAGCCTAACTGGCCGAAAAGAGGTGCTTACGGGTAAGGCCAAATTTGGGATTTTTGGAGACGGAAAAGAGATTGCACAAATCGCTGCGGCTAAGTTCTTTAAGCCTGGTGATTTTTTATCAGGTTACTACCGGGATCAAACATTCGCTTTCACAATTGGAGAGGTAACTATAGAAGAATTCTTCTCTCAATTATATGCAGATCCTGATCCTGCAAATGATCCGCATAGTGCAGGGCGTCAAATGAATTCACATTTTGCAAGTGAGATGATTGGCCCGGATGGTGAATGGCTCGATTTAGTAAATAGAAAAAATATTGCATCAGGAATGGCCCCAACTGCTGCACAGGTTCCACGTTCCCTGGGTCTTGCGCTTGCATCGAAATTGTTCCGGAATGAACCCACATTTGGGCAATTTTCAAGTCTCAGTAATTATGGAAATGAGGTTTGTTTTTGTACAATCGGAGATGCATCAACGTCAGAAGGACATTTTTGGGAAACTGTAAATGCGGCTGGTGTACTGCAGGTTCCTTTGGCGTTTTTTATTTGGGATGATGGATATGGAATTTCCGTACCGAGACAGTTTCAAACAACAAAAGGTTCCATTTCGGAAGCATTGAGAGGAATGCAGAAAAAGGAAGGAACTAATGGCCTTGATATTTATAAAGTGAAAGCATGGGATTACGCAGGGATGTGTGAGGTTTTTGAAGCCGGGATCCAAAAAATAAGAGACACGCATGTGCCTGCAATATTTCATGTTGAGGAAGTGACGCAACCCCAGGGTCATTCTACTTCAGGTAGCCATGAACGCTATAAATCACCTGAGCGTTTGCAATGGGAAAGAGATTGGGATGGCATAAAAAAGATGAGGGAATGGATATTGGAGAATGAATTAGCTAATGAGGAAGAACTAAGTGATATTGAGGTTAGAGCGAAAGAGTTTGTCAGGAATTGCAGGAAGAATGCATGGGAAAAATTCAATGAGCCGGTAAAGCAACAGGTTGAAAAAACGATTCAATTAGTGGATCAATTGATCGGGGCACAGGAGGGAAATATTGAAGAACTTTCTACGATCCGGAAAGAACTGTCTGGTAACCGCGAACCTTCCCGAAGGGATGTTTTGCATTTCCTGCATGAAGCTATGGAAGCTACTGGAAAAGCAAGGTCTTCAACTGAGCTTCACAATTATTATAAAGAATTGAGAAAGGAAGGCCATCATATTTATGCTTCTCATCTTTATAACGAATCATCTAAAAGTCCGATGCGGATACAAGGAACGCATGTAGAATATTCAATTGATTCGCCAACAGTAAATGGTTATGAAATATTGAATCGATATTTTGATGCATTGTTCCAGTCGAATCTAAAAGTTCTTGCATTCGGGGAAGATGTTGGAAAGATCGGCGATGTAAACCAGGGATTCGCAGGATTACAGGCAAAATATGGGTCGAACAGGATCTTCGATTGCGGCATTCGAGAGCTGACGATAATGGGGCAGGGAATTGGTCTCGCAATGCGCGGACTAAGACCAATCGCCGAAATTCAATATATCGATTACCTGATCTATGGACTTCAGCCGTTGTCAGACGATTTGGCCACTTTACATTGGAGAAGCAAGGGAAGGCAAAGTAGTCCATTGATTGTTCGTACAAGAGGTCACAGACTTGAAGGTATTTGGCATACCGGCTCACCAATGGGAATGATGCTGAATACACTCAGGGGCTTGCATATTTGTGTTCCGCGAAATATGGTACAGGCAATTGGAATGTACAATACTTTACTTGCGGGTTACGATCCGGCCATCATGGTCGAATGCCTCAACGGTTATCGCCTCAAAGAAAAATTACCTTCCAATCTCCTCAACTATTATGTTCCGTTAGGAACTCCTGAAGTCGTCCGAGAAGGAACAGATATAACACTGGTTTCTTATGGTTCTACCCTGAAAATTGTACAGGAAGCCGCTGCCAAACTGGAAAAATCAGGGATCCATTGTGAAATCATAGATGTACAAACCCTTCTTCCATTTGACATTAACCATAGGATCCTTGATTCATTAAAGAAGACCAATCGAATTCTCTTCATAGATGAGGACGTGCCAGGGGGAGCAGCCGGTTACATGTTTACAGAAGTAATGGAAAAACAGGGCGGTTATCGCTGGCTGGACGTTGTTCCCCGCACACTAACCGGCAAGGCTCATCGCGGCAGCTACGGCAGCGACGGGGATTATTTCAGCAAACCTAATTCTGAAGATATCATCGATACCATCCGGGAAATGATGGCGGAGTAAGGGATATCCCTTAGAGTGTTAAATATGCTGGACAGTTGGCGTAACAAGACAATTGTTTTTCATATAAATTCGTTAATCCCTTAGATCAATCCGCCGCATTGCAAATGAAAAAATCCCTGAATTCGTTGATCCTCCTGGCAGGAGTATTGTGTGTTTGCCTTAATCAAACCAATGCTCAGGTCAGCACCGATTATGCCGCTTCCGTTCCAGCTTTCAAAACGAAATATCCAAAGACGGAGATCATTGCCATCGAAGCACGTGAAGAATATCGCTTTACAATCCTCACGTCGAAAGAAGGCGAATCAAAAGTTGGAGTGAATTCAAGTCTGTCTCAAACACTGGTTCCTTTAAAAGATTTCTTGAAGACAACAGATGCGATCTTCTATGATGATCAATCGGTGATCGAAAACGTAAAGGCTTTGAGCAATCAGTCAAAAGCCGTCAAGATCGGATTGCAGTGTATGGATTACCAAAGTGATGGTATTTTTCATAGTGACGCGAAAGTTTGTGTGGCTGCGGTTCCATTAGAAACGAAAGGAATTCCGGTATCCTATTCTTATGAAAGAAAATATAAGGATGTAAAATATCTTACCTCAGTTTACTTTCATGAGCGGGTGCCCGTGGAAGAGAAAACTGTCGTGTTCTACGTGCCTGATTGGTTGGAAGCAGAATTGAGGGAATTCAATTTCCAGGGATACGAAATAAAAAAACAGGTTGAGAAGGATGCGGCAAATAATCTTACACGATACACGTATAAACTGAAGAATATTCCTGCATTTGAAAAAGAGTATCGTTCACCCAATTGGGCAAAAAGCTTTCCCCATATCATCTTAGTAAGTAAGAGTTTCACGCAAAACGGTAAGAAAACCGTATTGTTTGAATCAGTGAAAGACCTCTATGCATGGTATCATTCACTCACAAAAGAGATAGGAAATAAACCTGATGAATTAAAAACCATCGTCAACCAACTCACGGCAAATAAGAAAACAGAACTGGAAAAAGTAGAATCTATTTTCTATTGGGTACAGGACAATATCCGTTATATCGCATTTGAAAATGGGATCATGGGCTTCAGGCCGGATGCCGCGCAAAATGTATTGAAGAATAAATATGGTGATTGCAAAGGGAAAGCAAATTTGCTCGCTCAAATGCTGAAACTTGCAGGCCTTGATGCAAGGTTAACCTGGATCGGTACTGCCGATCTTCCCTATGATTATACACTTCCATCGCTGGCCGTTGACAATCATATGATCTGTACCGTAATCATAGATGGCAAGCGTTATTTCCTTGATGGTACAGAAGAGAATATGCCGCTGAATGATTATGCTCATCGCATTCAGGGTAAACAGGTATTAATTGAAGACGGAGATAAATACATCATCGATAAGATACCCGATTTTCCAGCAGAGAAAAACAAAGTGGAAAGTACAATGAGACTGAAAGTGGATGGAGATGCACTTTCCGGAATCTGCACTACTACATCAAACGGGGAGGCAAAGCTTAGCCTGATGAATATTTACAAATCCATCCGGAATGATAATAAGCAGGACGCCTTGCAGAGTTATTTGAAATCGAATAACCAGAACGTATCTATCTCGAATATAAAGGAGCCAACCTGGGAAGACCGTCAAAAACCATTGCACATCTCATTTGACATAAAGGCAAATCATCAAATCACGAAAGCCGGAAATGAATTATATGTAAATCTCGATTGGGAAAAGGAATTGAGCGGCTTTGAATTCGATTCCACACGAAAAAGCGACTATGAGCTCAGGCATAAGATCTTCGTAACTACCCAGGTAGAATTTGCAATTCCGGAAGGATATAAATCAGATTATTTACCTGATCCCGTTTCATTGAAGAATACTGAATATTCCTTTGAAGCTTCATTTGCACTTAAAGGAAATAATATCCTCTACACAAAAAAGATCGCGGTACATACGCCAATTCTGAAGAAAAAGGATTTCGATTCCTGGAATCTCTTTGTAAAAAACATCAACAAATTTTATAATGACCAGGTTGTGCTTGTAAAAAAATAACTCAAGATCTATGCGTAAAGTCTGCCTGTTGCTTGCCATTTTTATTTCAGGCTCATTTATTTCTTTCTCCCAGGAAGCAGGTGAAGAACCTGAATTCAAGGAAACAAAAGTCCCCGACCAATGGTCGAAGGAAAGTGCAGTGATCCTTGCACAGAAGATCGACTATGCTTATGTGCGAAAAGCAATGAGCAATGTGATGACGATTAAAGAGTATGTACGAAAGCGAATCCGCCTTCAGGACAAGAATGCCCTGGAAAAATTCTCGGAGTTCTATTTTGTCACCTATGGCCGTCGTACCGAGATTTCTTATAATATCATCAAGGCAAATGGGAAGGTTGAAGCCGTGGATATGAGTAAGTCCATTGAAGTGAACAAGGACGTAGACAATATCTATCGCCCCATTTATTTTAGTAATACCAGTAGTTATTTCAAAATTGCTATTCCCAATCTGGAAGTTGGGGATATTGTCGATTATAAATACGCTTCCGCAGTGGAAGTTAGCTTGGAAAAAGGACAGGGCGAATTCACTCCGTATATATTCACGCTTGCTTATAGCTATCCTGTTCTTTATCAAAAATTCCAGTTCGACCTCGATAAGGGAACGAATGCCATGTTCAAATCCTACAATGGCGCTCCGAAGTTGAGAGAGGGAGATGGCGGGTTTGAAAAAGCATCGGATAAGAAAACCCTGGTAAGTTATTTTATTATCGATAAGAATCGACCAAAGTCGAGTGAAGAGCGTTGGAACTATGAGTACCGGAATATGCCTACTATCAAATTGAAAATTGTGTATACGGGTGGCGGTTTAGGTAATACACTTTTTGGAAAAAAAGGAGAAGCAAGCACTGAATCGGTTAGCCTGGATAAATTGAAAACCATGTACAGTTCGCTTCAATATTATACCTCACCGGTAATTGAAGCAATGGTGAAGGATATTCATGAATATTTAAAGAATAATGCAAAGGATAAGCTTCCGCCAAACCAAACGGTGCGGGAGATCTATTACGCATTCAGGAAATTATTTTTGGAAAGTTATTATAAGGGTGAGATCAAATCGGCGAACGCAAGAGCATTTGGCGGTACAAAGACTTCCGTAATTAAGGATTCCAAAAAAGAATTGTCGAGCAAGGAAGATGTAGTTACCGTAAATAAACTTTTATGGGCTGCGGTATTGTATCATGCCTGCGCGAAAAAAGACCTGAACGTAGAGGTCTTAACTGTAATGCCGAGATATCTTGGCAAATGGAATGACCTCCTGTTTGAGGAAGAGCTTGATCTGGCTTTACGTGTAAAGGGAGATAAGTACTATTTCCTTTTCCCCTTTGATAATTTCGACATGTTCGCACACCCCAATAGCACCTTTGATGGTTCGGAAGGGTATGCATTCGGTCTGGGCAGGTCAGAAGGCTACTACAAAACGAATGTTCCAGCAACAACTTTCCAGGAAAATTTCATCAACCAGGAAACAATTGTTGCCATCCCCGAAGCAATGGACCTGCTGAATATCGAAAGAACCAGTTTTTATTCCGGTCTTGAAAAGAATAGTATCATGACACTGGCGCACTTCGACAGGGATTATCTTAATAAGGATTTTAAGAATTATGTAGTAAATCCTAAAAAGCAGAAAGGCGATCCTGGATATTCTGATCCGGAGAAAGAAGAAAGAAGAAAAACTCAGTTGGAGCACCTGCAAAAAATGATTGAAAGAGATGAAGTGGAAGTGGATAAATACAACAAATTCGAACTATTGCAGGATGGACGCTATGAAGAGTCGCCAATTCTTTCATTTAAGGAAAATTATTCGTTGAAGAAGCTGGTCAATAAAGCAGGGAGGAACTATTTACTTGATATTGGCCGTCTTATTGGCGGGCAGATCAAACTGGAAGAAAAAGAGATCAAACAAAGAGAAACTGATATCTGGATAAGCAATGCAAAGACCCTCTCTAATATAATCACCCTGCAATTGCCAAAAGGTTATACGGTGGAGGGCTTGCAGGATCTGAATTTCGATGTAGATAACGAAAGTGGTGCTTTTGTTTCGACTGCAAAATTGGAAGGCGAAAAGCTCACCATAAATACAAAAAAGGTCTACAAAAAGAATTATGATAGAAAAGAGATGTGGCCGAATTATGTAGCGTTTCTTGAAGCCGCATACAGGTTTACGCAAGTCAAAGTTGTATTAAAAAAATCGCAATAGTGTAGCTTTCCCAATATTTGCTCAGGCCGGTGTTTCCATCAGCCTGAGTTAGTCGTGCGATAATTTGATATTTTCGTCGTATGAAATTGACGCTTTATCAAATCGACGCTTTTACCAACAAACTATTCTCAGGTAATCCCGCTGCAGTTATTCCACTAGATAAATGGATAGATGACGAATTAATGCAAAAGCTTGGGCTGGAAAACAATCTCAGCGAAACGGTGTTCTTTGCTTCCTCAACAAAGAATGGTGCAGATTATGAAATAAGATGGTTTACGCCTGCATTGGAAATTAATTTGTGCGGACACGCGACATTGGCCTCTGCATACGTGCTGTACAATATTCTTGGATTTGACAAACCTGAATTGAAATTTGATTGTAAGAGCGGTGTATTGGTGATTACAAGAGAAAAGGACAAGATCCGGATGAATTTTCCTGCATGGAAGCCATTGCCCCATCCCGACTATCCAACCGAATTGACCAAAGCATTAGGAAATCCTCAAATAATAAATGTTTGCCGCAGCCGTGATGTGTTGATTGAATTAAAAGACGAAGCAGCTGTTCGAACTTGTTCTCCGGATTTCACGTTGATGAAAAAGATTGGTGAAAAAGTTATAATCACGGCAAAAGGCGATAAAGTTGATTTTGTTTCCCGCTTCTTCGCGCCAATCGCCGGAATTGATGAAGATCCCGTAACCGGCTCAGCTCATTCTCAATTAATTCCCTACTGGGCTGAGAAATTAGGAAAGACTAAGATGCATGCACTTCAACTCTCGCCCCGCGGCGGAGAACTGTGGTGCGAGTTTTTGGGAGATAGAGTTATTATGGCGGGGGAGTGTGTGTTCTTTATGAAGGGAGAACTTGAAATTGATGGTTGAATCTTTTGATGGTTTGATTGTTTGACTGTTTGATGGTTGGGTTCATGAATAGTAAGCCCAACAATCAAACCATCAAACAATCAAACCATCTCTTAGTCAAGAAACCTCGCTCTTAATTCCGGACTCGGCACCCAACATTCTTCTTTCTTGCCAAACCATCTATACCTGTTTTTTGCGATGAGGTTGTACACTCCATCACGAATAAATTTTGGAACAAAACGAAATGCGTAAAGCCATTTCCATCCTTTGAGATCTTTTGCAACTCTTAAGGCCGCAGACGAACGGGTATAGATTTTATCTCCTTCAATCAGTACAAATGAATTGAAAGTATTGGCTGGCAGCTTGAATTTGTTTAGAAATTCCTGACCGGGCTTGCTTTGAAGTGAAGCAAATCGATACAGATTTTTCTTGTCTCTTTTGAGAACGAATTGGACACTGCCGCTACAGAGATTGCAAACGCCATCGAAGAGAATGATTGGCTGGGAGTCCATTAGGCAAATATAGCTACGAGGTATGAGCTGCGAGCCTCGAGCTAAACAATACGCTCGAGGCTCGCAGCTCTCCCGATAATTATCGGGAGCTCGTGGCTTATTCATAACTTAGGATACCAACAACTACCCCGATGAGAAGCGCCTTGCTATGGATATTGCTGCTGTTGCATTGGAGAGCATCTGCGCAACATTTGCCGATTACTTCCTATGGCTCACCCGACGGCGCACCGGTGATCGGTGCCAACAGCATTTTCCAGGATAAGCAAGGATGGTTATGGTTCACTGATGGTTACCATGTTATTCGGTATGACGGACATCGATTCAAGAATTATTACCCGCAAAAAAAGTATCGTCTTGAATTCTCTTACCAGGTAATGGAAATAGGAAATGAGATCTGGGCTCTATCTTATCCTTATCCGTTCAAAGTGGTGGGTGACTCATTGGTTTATGTTGATAGTACACACAAATTGCCGCAAATATTGCAAGCTCTTACTTTCAATGGGAGGCAATACATTCTCACTAATGCTGGGTTGTATTATTTTGAAAACGGATCAATTCAGGAATTTATCATTGACAGTTCATTCAATTTCGCAAGGGTTAACGCTTCAATAATTCCTTACAACGATTCTTTGCTACTTTCGTTCAATTCGAATACTCAACTGGTAATATTCGATGTAAAAAACCGTCAGTATCATATTAGCCCGTTGTTTATTCAACTGATTAGAAAAGATCATTTGGGCAGAATCTTTTTCCATGGCAAGGGGAATGCGATCTACGTTTTGAAGGGTCTTTCTCAAAGAAATGGTAACTGGGTCGCAGAAGCTGAACATTATTTCACTCTACCCTGGCGGCAAACTCATGTTGCCATATTTGAAGTTGATCTTTCGGGTAATCTGTGGATTACAGAACAATTCAAAAGATTGATTCGGCTTTCACCAAATAAACAGGTTGCCACGTTTACCGAAAAGGATGGATTGCCCAGTCTCTGGTTTAATCAAATTATGCTTGATAAAGAAGGTCTTTTATGGGTAGTGCTTAACGGTGGAATCTCCAAGATCAGGCAATCCGGTTGGGAGCGGTATACAACCAGGGAAGGATTAAGTTTCAATCATGCTACTTTCTTTTCGGATGGTGAGAAGGACAGTACGGTATTCATTGGCACACAGGACGGATTCAATTTATTCAATAGGGGGCGATTAATGGCAATCAGGTTGAAGGATAAAACTCTTCACGGTTATTTCCTCGAGCAAGTTGATGGAAAAATCTTCTATACAAGAGATACTTCATTATACCAGGCATCAATAAACGAGGATGAATTTACGGCCTCCAATGAAAAACTGCTTACAAGATTGAACGGCGCTGGGATTGAGATGGCAAAAGATAAACATGGTTCATTATTTATCTCGGTTCCAGGTGGTATTTCAGTATGGAATGGCCGTCAACTTTTTTATTTCAAAATAAACCCTGCGATTTTCCGGCAATTGATGGTGGATAAACAAGGAAACCTCTGGGCGGGCAGCTTTGGAGGAGGGTTATTTCGTTTTGCCGTCGAGTATAACCAGGAGGAAGTCAAATTGAGGCAATTAGATTACCTCGAGAAAATGCCAGTCGGAGAACTGCCACTACAATCTACCCGCGCTCTTGCGGAGGACGAAAATGGAAATATTGTTGTTGGCACGCGCTTTAATGGAGTATACTATATTATTATGAAGAATGATCGTGTGGATTCGATTCTTCATTTCAATCAAAAAGATGGATTGAAAAGTAATTCTATCTGGGGAGTCGATGTCACAAGCAAAAATGAGGTTTGGATTGGTACCGCCCTGGGACTTAGCTTCGGAACCTGGGAAAATGGAAAATTCAAGATAAAGGATGTTAGTAAAATCCACCAGATCTATTCTGCCGCTAATATTTATGTCGATCGTAATAATTCTGTATGGGTAGCAACTCACCCCGGAGTGAAGCGGTTGATTTCTAAAGAATCATTTAACACGGCGCCGTTCTCTGTTTATATTACTAATGTATTACTGGATGGACAGTCTACTGGTCAGAACAATGATTCGGCGTTTAGCCACATACAGAATAATTTCATACTGGAATTTTCTTCCAATACTTATCTCGACGAAAAGGCTGTCACTTATTCATACCGGTTGGTAAAGAAGGGAGATGAAAAATGGACCGATCCACAGGCTGTTCACTCTGTAAACTATTCCAGCCTTGAACCTGGCGTTTATCGCTTCGAAGTAAGGGCAATGAATGTGGACGGAAGATGGAGCGACAATATTGCAGAATACTCTTTTGAGATCAGACCACCGTTCTGGCAAACACCATGGTTTATTGCATTGCTGATTGTGCTTGTTGCATCTGGCTTTTATGCATTATACCGTTACCGTATAGCCCAGTTGATGCGATTACAGCAAGTGCGTAACAATATATCGAGAAACCTGCACGACGATATCGGTGCTTCGCTAAGCAATATCAATATCCTGACTGAATTGGCAAAGCGGAATATGAAAGATGAAACCAAAGCTGATCTGTATCTATCAAAAGCCGGAGAGGATATTCAACGGATCAGCGAATCGCTTTCGGATATTGTTTGGAATATCAATCCAAGATATGATGATCTCGAAAATTTGTTCATCAGGATGAAACGTTATGCTGCTGACATGCTCGAAGGAAAAAATATTTCTGCAGATCTTTTATTCCCTGTGATCACCCAGGCGGTAACGTTGCCGATGGATCAACGCCGGGATTTTTACCTGATCTTCAAGGAAGCAATTAACAATCTTGTGAAATATTCCAGAGCAACACAAGCCTTGGTTGAAGTTAAGTTGAACAGCCATTCGATCAATTTAGTAGTAAGAGACAATGGAAGAGGATTTGATGCGAACAAAACCCCTCCCGAGACTTCGGGAGGAAACGGACTGTATAACATGAAACAAAGAGCAGATAAATGGAAGGGAGATTTTACCATCGAAAGTCAATCAGGCCAGGGGACAGTGGTTAGATTGACGATGAAGATTTAGTTTGGCGTTTGGGGTTTGGCGTTTGGCGTTCGGTTGAACGATGAGTATCATTACTATTGAATATGTCTGTATAAAATGTAAAATTGAAAATTGGCAGCAATATCCGGGTAAACAACCCGAAACGCCAAACTCCAAACGCCAAACGCAAAACGCCAAACGCCAAACGTTCTACCCCATTTGTGTAATTGCCTTTCCAACGGAAACAACCTACATTCGATATTATGACAAGCTTGGTGATCTACGAGGATAATGCCCGGTTAAGGCAGTCCATCGAATTGTTATTAGGAGAGGGTAGTGGTTTTTCAGTAGCCGGATCATACGACAATTGTGATGAAGTCGTTAAGCAGGTTGAAACCTTATTGCCGGGACTCCTGATCATGGATATTGATATGCCTGGCATTGGTGGCATAGAAGGAGTAAAGCGAGTAAAGTCCAAATTCCCGGATGTGAAAGTGATTATGTACACTGTATTTGACGATGACAGCCGGATCTTCGACTGCATTTGCGCGGGGGCTGATGGATATTTATTAAAGAATACTTCTCCGGTTAAATTTATAAATTCACTTCATGAACTCATGGAAGGAGGCATACCGATGAGCCCCTTCGTTGCGCAAAAAGTCTTTCAGCATTTCCGAAAGAATACGGGCACAGAGAACAAATTCAATATTACCGAAAGGGAAAAGAGCATTCTTGAATTGCTGGTCCGCGGCAATAGTTACAAAATGATCGCCGACAAATGTTCCATCAGTGTCGATACTGTAAAAAAACATCTTCAAAACATCTACCACAAACTACACGTCAATTGCGGCACTGAAGCAGTTGCAAAAGCGTTGCAGCATAAGATTGTGAAATTGGATTGAAATTGTAATGTGATAATGTGATGATGTGAAAATGCATCATAGCAGGATAATTTGCACTCTTGACGCCATTTATCAAATTATCACATTATCACATTACCACATTTCCACGTGGCCCGAATGTGTAATTGTTTGATTAATGATTCCTCTCCAACTTTATTGAAGCAAATATTCAAGCTTCAAACCTTTTATTATGAGAAAACTTCTTTCAATTGTCTGCACGTTGCTCATTTGCCACCTTCAGGCGCAGAATGTTGGGATCGGAACACTAACTCCTTCCACACCGTTACACTTGAAGGGTCCAGGCAGTCATGTTCTTCGGGTTGAAGGTGTAAGCCCATTTATCAGTTTATATGAAAATACTGACTACCGGGGTTATCTCTGGAGCAGAGGCACAACCAGCATTGATGTGGGTTCAGCCTTCGGGACGAATTTACCTATAACGATTTCACCGAATACAAACTTTAATACTGCATTTCATAGTAACGGATATGTAGGAATAGGAATTGGAACTGTGCTTCCTGATGCCAGGCTTGAAATACTCGGAGGTCAGTGGGACCTTTCCACGACTGAAGGAGATTTCAAGATCGGGAACAATACACATCGCTTGAAGATCGGCGTGGCTACAGGTGGAGGTGGCGCAGGAGATGTACGAATCTATGCGTCGGGGGGTACCAACCGAATTATTTTAGGTGCCGGAACGACAGATGTAATGGCAGTAAATTCAGCCGGTGGGGGCTCAGTAATCATTGGGGGGAATTTTATCCCTGCTGCGGGATACAAGCTTTCCATTCGTGGTAAACTCATGTGTGAAGAAATGAAAGTCCAATTGACTTCTGACTGGCCGGATTTTGTATTCGATAACGATTATAAACTTCCGGCAATAAGTGAAGTTGATAAGTACATAAAACTATATCACCATCTGCCGGGAATGCCAGCAGCAGCAGAAGTAGAAAAGAATGGGGGATTTCACGTCGGTGAATTACAGATCAAAATGCTGCAAAAAATAGAAGAACTCACGCTTTACCTAATCGAACAGGATAAATCCATTAAGCAGTTAAAAGAAGAAAACAATCGGTTGCTCCAGCTTTGTCAAAAAAACAATCGCTGATCGATTTCCAAACTCTTAATGCATTTATATGAAAAAGAAATTTCTTTTCCTTTCCTTCTTGATTATTGGGATATCTGCGTCGGGTCAGAAGCAGAATTTTGGTGAATTAAAAATAAACGGTATTCAAAATCAGAAACTGGATGATACGCGCATGCAAATGGAAGCATGGTACCAGCAAAATCCAAAAGGGAAAGGGTCAGGCTGGAAACAATATCAACGTTGGTTGGAGGAAATGCGTTATCGCGTAAGCCCCGATGGTATTATTTCCAACCACGCAGTGAAGAATTGGCAAGCACTCAAACAACAGGAAGTTAATAATTCGTCTTCCCCACTTCGCCTCGGAGGTAACTGGTTCAATCTCCCCATGAATACAGTAACTACGGGCAAGGCGGGAAGAATCAATTGCATCGCCTTTCATCCATCCTCGTCAAATACTATTTTCGCAGGCTCACCATCAGGAGGATTGTGGAAGACTACAAATGGAGGAAGCAGCTGGTCTTGCATTTCTATTGGGATCAGCTTTCTTGGAATAAGTGGCATTGCAATACATCCGAGCGATCCAAACATAATCTATATACTCACCGGAGATGGCGATTCCGGATATCTTCCGTCGATTGGTGTATTGAAGTCAACCGATGGTGGGGCAAATTGGTTTGAAACAGATCTCGTTTTTGATCCGGCCGTTTATGAAGTCGGGTTTGAATTGAAAATGGCTCCAGGGAACCCAAACCTGTTGATCGCAGTTACTAATAACGGTATCTATCGCACGACCAATGGAGGTGCAGACTGGACACAGGAATTAGTGGGGCCAACTATTTTTGATGTTGAATTCAAACCCGGAGATGCCAATACTTGCTATGCCTCCAGTGGTTCTGACATTTATGTATCCACGAACGCGGGAGATACCTGGACTCCCGTTGCAAACGGTTCTTATACTCCTTCCAAGCCAACATTGAGTGGCCGCATCGAATTGGCCGTAACCCAGGCCAATTCAGGTTATGTGTATGCAATATTTGCAGGAGCTTCAGGTTTTCGAGGCCTTTGCCGTTCAACTAACAGCGGAGCGAGTTTCACTGTGCGTTCTTCAACGCCGGATGTCATAAGTTATAATGTAGGTGGCGGAGGGGGAAACCAATGGTGGTATGTCCTTTCACTAACCGCATCGCCAGTTGACGCGGAATTGATTTATGCTGCCGGAATAAACATTTGGAAATCTTCTGATGGCGGTGCCAATTGGGGTGGTAGCGCAGTGGCCTGGTTTTATGCAGGAGGAACGAAATATGTTCATGAAGACATTCACGCCCTTGAAAGCAGAGGTACCAACGAAGTTTGGGTAGGATCTGATGGAGGCGTATTTAAAACAACTAATTCAGGAACCGACTGGAGCTTCGCTTCATTCGATCTTAATGTGTTGCAGTTCTATGATCTCGACGGCACGCCTGAAGATCCACAGTTATTCTATGGAGGTACACAGGATAACGGCGCGGTCAAATACACTCCCGGAACTTACGAACACGTAGGCTGTTGTGATGCCGGAGAACAGATCATCAACTATACCAATTCCAACAACGTTTTCATGAATGCAGCCAATCCTTATATCTATCGTTCAACGACTGGTTTTCCGGCTTCACCACCCGCAACGTCTGCGGATGTAACACCAACAATTGGTTGTGGATGTCAGGATACGTTGGGGGCGTTTATTGTTGAGGCCTTAAAAATGGATCCGATCAACCCGAATGTTGTTTATGCAGTCTACCGGGATTGCTTTAAATCTACTACGAATGGAACGCTTGGTTCATGGGTACGCTATGCTACCGGAGGAACCAGAGTTCATAATTCAATGTCAATTGCATATTCCAATACGGATATTATTTTTATTTCGGATGGATTTGCTATTCGAAAGAGTATAAACGCAGGATTAAACTGGAATACAATTAACCTTCCTGCGGGAGTAACTGGCCTAATTACGCAAGTTGCAGTAGATCCCTCAAATGCCCATCGAATCTGGATCACTTGTGGTGGTTTTACCGGCGGTGTAAAGGTCTTTGAAGGAAACAAAAATGCAGGATTGGATTACACCTTTACGTGGACGAACCGATCGACAGGGTTACCAAATGTACCGGTACTTTGCGTTGCCTTGCAAACAACACCTTATTATGGAGTATATGTGGGAACAGATATAGGGGTTTACCTTTTTACTTCCGCTGAGGGATGGACACCGTTTATGAGTGGCCTTCCGAATGTAAAAGTTGCAGATCTTTATCTTGATCAGGCGAATGGTTATATAACCGCAGCAACATTTGGAATGGGTTTGTGGCAATCTACAGCATATGGTGGTTGTACACCTTTTGTCAATCACGGCCCGATTTTTCTTGCGACGCCTATTTACGGTCATGAATACTTTGAGGCATCAGACAGTATTCGTTCGGGGCGTTTCATTCAGGGCGGAGAAGGAACAAGCGTTACCTATAATGCAGGTCATGCGGTAAGAATGATTCCGGGATTTGAAGTAAAGGCGGGGACCGTTGCGCATGCTTATATTGAAGGATGCACCCCGGGTAGTAAGCCAATTCCTGCAAATAGCAAAAGCGACTCTGAAAAATCTAATCAGGAAGCTATCCGAAAAAATAAGGAATGATACAAAGTAGTTTTTGACTTTGAAATATTGTATGAATCTTCCTGATCTTCCCGTAGGATACGTATCGGGACCCTCAACAATTCACTCTTTTGAGTGAAAACACTTCCATCTGTTTTAATGTAGTTTCCGATAACAATTAACCTGGCTTGATTGGCCAGGTTTGTGCGTTATAACACCTTTCCTCTGAACGGAAAAACTTAAAACCGCATTTTATGAGAAAAGCTATTGTCTGCTTTATCGTTGTTTACTCTTTCCTTTTTGAGTCAGTTGCTCAAAGTATCGGTATTGGAACAACAGTTCCAAATTCAAATGCCCTGCTCGACCTGAGTTCAAACTCAAAAGGATTACTTATTCCAAGATTGACTACAGGCGAAAGAACGGGGATTATTCTGCCACCTCCAGGATTATTGGTTTACGATCAGACCGAACAGGTTTTCTACTTCTTTAATGGTGGATCATGGCAGAAACTCCTAACGGGGCTGCATAGCTGGACTTTAACTGGCAATAATGCGATCAATCCTGCATTGCATTATATTGGGACGACTGATAACAATCCATTGCAGTTTAAGGTAAATAATATTCGTTCCGGCCTTATCGATCCAATAAATAAGAATGTGTTATTTGGAAGCAAGGCCGGGTTAACCATGCAAGTAAGTTCAATGAGCAATACCATCATTGGTGATAGCGCGGCGATCAATGTGAACTCACAAATAACGAACAATACTATTGTAGGTTATGGGGCGCTGTCTCAAACCAATGTTCCTGTCCATCACAATACAATCATTGGTTATCTCGCCGGTACAAACAACCAGGGTTGGTGGGCATGTATTATGGGAGAAGAAGCAGGAATGCAGAATCAGGGACATGGAAATACATTTATTGGATCAAAGTCGGGAATGCTTAATACAACTGGGGTAGGAAATACTTACCTGGGCAATAATGCGGGTAGAGACAACACTACTGGAATTTATAACACTATGTTGGGGAACTATGCCGGGCAGGCAAGCAATGGGTCGGATAATACGATCGTCGGAATGTACACGGGATTCAACAACACAACAGGAAACCACAATGTGTTTACGGGTTCGCATGCAGGGTATTTCAATAGCTCGGGCTCGAGTAATGTGGCAATTGGTACAAGGGCTTTGATGAACAATTTCGTGAAGTCAAATATAGTTGCGGTCGGGGATTCTTCTTTAATGAACAATGGTTTAGGTGCTTCAGCTGCAGAAGGGATAAACAACACAGGAGTTGGTTCCAAGTCCCTTTATACCAACACTACCGGTTTTGCAAACACAGCCATTGGTTTTAATTCCATGCGACTCAATTCAACCGGTGACAACAACACTGCCATTGGAAATATTTCCCTGCAATCTAATACTACGGGTTCGGCCAATACTGCTCTTGGTTGGGGAGCTTTGTTTACCAATACAACCATGAGCGCCTCAACTGCAGTTGGTGCGAGTGCGCTTTATTTCAATACAACCGGGTCGAACAATACAGCTCTAGGATTCCACGCTTTATTCACCAACAATACTGGAAGTTTTAATAACGCAGTTGGCTTTGAAGCGCTCGAAAGTAATACTACCGGAAGACATAATATTGCGATGGGCTATCGTGCGCTTTATAATAACACAACCGGTTGGGGTAATATCGCAATCGGTAATCATGCTTTGCACAATTTGGTTGGCGGATTCAATCAGTACAATACAGCCATCGGGGATTCCTCATTTTATTCTACCCTCAACGATGCCTTTTTTGCCTTAAACCATAATACAGGTGTTGGCGCAAGTTCTGGATTTAGTAATGTTGTCGGAGCGGAAAATACCTTTATTGGTTCTGGGTCGGGGTATAGCAATGATTCTTCAATACGTAATACATTCGTGGGGGCAATGGCTGGACGATCCATCAGAGGTGGTTTTAACGGTTACAACGCATTCGTGGGCGCTTATTCCGGTTATCTCACGCAAAACGGCAGCGCTAACTGTTATTTGGGAGCATTTACGGCGCATAATAAAATAACCGGTTCTTCAAATTGTTATTTCGGATACCAGGCCGGTTACGATGATTCTACCGGAGGCCAAAATTGCTTTATCGGCGCATACGCCGGAAATCACAACAAAACAGGTCAGAATAATGTGTACATAGGATACTTATCAGGTCAGGGATCAACCGGGAATCTCAACACCTTTACCGGCACCTATTCCGGAAGTAATAATACAACTGGCACACAGAATACTTTCTTAGGTAGTCAATTTTTCTCGACTAAAAACACCACCGGCAGTTTTAATACATTTATCGGAAGTCAAGCGGGTGATGAGAATATAACTGGTAATAACAATACGATGCTCGGGTACAACTCCGATTTCGTCGGCAGTAACCTTTTTAATGCGACCGCAATCGGTGCAAATGCGGTTGTGGATGCGAGCAATAAAGTTCGGGTAGGTAATACAACAGTGAATTCTATCGGTGGCCAGGTTGGCTGGACCACTTTCTCTGATGGGCGTTTTAAACAGCAGGTACAGGAAGATGTAAAAGGTATTTCCTTTATTATGGCATTGCGTCCGGTATCCTATATCGTGGATGTTCATGCATTGAATAGACATCAAAAACAGGAACCAGATTCTATAACCAGGCTCATGCCCGAGCCGGTCCAAAAAAGGCAAACCGGTTTTGTCGCGCAGGATGTGGAGCAGTTGGCGAAGTCATTGGGTATTGATTTCAGTGGAGTCGATAAGCCGCAGAATGCGGAAGGAGTTTATGGATTGCGTTATTCTGAATTTGTGGTACCGTTAGTGAAAGCGGTGCAGGAACAACAAAAGATTATCGAAGAGCTGAAGAAGAGGATTGAGGTGTTGGAAGGGAAGAGGCAGTGATAGTTAGATTGTTTGATTGTTTGTCGCTATAGATATCGGGAGTTGGGGTGATTATTTTGGTCGAAGCCAATACGCGAAAAATTCAAAATATGGTTTATTTTGGGTGATGCGAAGTGCGTCAGAGATTCAAAAATTAATCCTTGATATCGCGAAGAATGACGAAAGGATCAGAGCGGTATTACTAAATGGCTCCCGGGCAAACCTCAAGATCCCACCTGACGCATACCAGGATTTTGACATCGTTTACATCGTTAATCAATTACAAACATTCATAAACGATCACAGCTGGGTAGAAGTTTTTGGCGAGCCCGTCATCATGCAACTACCGGATGAAATGAGTTTTGGCGAAAAGCGCGATGATCGATTTGGTTATTTAATGCTTTTCAAAGACGGGAACAGGATTGATCTTACTTTATTTCCATTTAATAAAGTCAGTAAGGATTATTGGCCCGATAGTCTGACGCTATGTTGGTTGGATAAGGACAATCTATTTCAAAACCTGCCAACGCCCACCGATTATGACTATCTGATAAAAAAACCTACAGAAAAAGAATTCCAGGACACCTGCAATGAATTTTGGTGGGTATCTACCTATGTCGCGAAAGGACTCCTGCGGGATGAAATCACCTATGCTAAAGAAATGATGGAAACTGTAGTGAGGCCGATGTTTATGAAGATTGTTGAATGGTATGTCGGTGTAAAAACCGATTTTTCCGTTTTATTTGGGAAGGCTGGTAAGTTTATGAAAGAATATTTAAGCAAAGAAGAATATGAATTTATATTGCAAACATACTCTGATCAGCAAACTGAGAATAATTGGAACTCACTGTTTAAGATGACTAAGTTATTTTCTCAATTTGCTAATGAAGTTGCGATTGACTTTCGTTTTAAGTATAATTTAAAAGAAGAACAAAATGTCCGTTCGTATTTAACAGGTTGTTTCCATTCAAAATAACAAAACTTACCGATGCCGGGAATTAAAAACATAGCGTTTATTGTAGTTGTTTTCTCTGCTTGCCTTGGAAGTTCGAGTAATAAAGGGAGTATAGTAGGCGAATGGCTTTATGAAGCGGATAGTACTTTAATACCTGGTGTTTCCGAGAGTGATACTTTCCTTTTTTCAATACGAACAGATTCAACTGTAACTATGGACCTTCGCCCGGATCGTCCATCTGTTACTCCAGGCTGGCATGTGGGTGGAAAAACGCACGGTACCTGGAAAATGCTCGATAGTAACCAAATTCAATTCCTTTATCATTTAGATGAATACAAATACAAATTTCCTGTTGTGTACAATATAATTGATCTGAATAGTAAGAACCTGGTTCTGCAAACTTCACTTTATTCCAATGACTCGGTAAAAATCTATCTCAGGTTTAAGAGACTGTGAGGAAATTTTCAATTGCCGGATAAGAAAATTGAACCAGCTTTGCATTAAATGTAAAACCTATTCTATGGCTACAATTAATAAGACGCAATACGCGTCCGCGCAAATGCGTATTCGGAAACCTGTTACAGAAGTATTCGAAGCATTCATTGATCCTTCAATTACCAAAAACTTCTGGTTCACTAAAAGCTCGGGAAAACTGGAAGCTGGTAAAACAGTTACCTGGGAATGGGAAATGTATAATGTGTCCACTAAAGTAGTAGTGAAGGAAATTCAGAAAAACAAAAAGATCATCATCGATTGGGATGAACCGGTTACTACAGTTGATTTCGACTTTAAATCCCTGAGCGATGGTTCAACTTACATTTTCATAAAACATTATGGCTTCGCGCAAACAGGTGATGAACTAATTGACGCGATCAGGGATTCTACCGGCGGATTTACAACCGTCGTGGATGGATTAAAAGCCTGGCTTGAACATGGCATTAACCTGAATCTTATTGTCGATAAATTTCCTAAAGAAGTGACGAGTCACGGGAACTAAATTGTCATATTTGTCTGCATGAAAATCATCACCTGGAATTGCAATATGGCTTTTCGCAAGAAGGCGGAGCTGGTGCATAAGTATAAGCCAGATGTGCTTGTAATTCCTGAATGCGAACATCCTGACAAAATGAGCTTTGCAGACAATAATCCTAAACCAAATGATTGGCTTTGGTTCGGATCAAATCAAAACAAAGGATTGGGAATATTTGCTTATGGCGAACTTAGATTCAAGCTTCATAAAAAACATAACCCCGAACTAAGAACGATCATTCCGATTTCTGTTAGCAATTCCACGGGCATACGATTCACCCTTTTTGCAATTTGGGCTTATAATCCGCTTGATCCTGATGGTACTTATGTGACCCAGGTATGGAAGGCTGTTCATCATTATAGCCGGCTGCTCCGAAGAAAACAAACAATACTTGTTGGCGACTTCAATAGCAATACGATTTGGGATCTGCCTCGTCGTGAAGGCAATCATTCAACGGTGGTGAAGCTATTGGAGAAAAAAGGTATTCATAGCGCTTATCACCGGCACTATCAGCAAGAACAGGGGAAAGAATTACATCCGACCCTTTATATGTATCGTCATAAAAACAAACCCTATCATATCGACTATTGCTTTGCGTCAGAAGATATGATCGACAAACTCCATTCCGTTGAAATAGGCGATTATGAATTTTGGGTAAAATACAGCGATCATGTGCCTGTGATCGTTGAATTCAAATCCTGATTAGCGGCGATTAGGGAAAATGATATAAATTTATTAGCTATTAAACCATCCGATGAAGATCTGCGTGGTACAGACCAGACCGGTCAGGGGAGATATTCAAACTAATATTGAAAATCACAAGAAATTATTAGATGCCGCAATTGCGAAGGATGCGGACGTCATTATATTTCCTGAATTGTCTATAACAGGTTATGAACCCGAACTGGCTGATAAACTTGCAACCGAAATCGATGATCCCAGATTTGATGTATTCCAGGAAATCAGTAATTCGAATCAAGTGACCATCGGCGTTGGAATGC
This sequence comes from uncultured Chitinophagaceae bacterium, assembly GCA_963728145.1. Classification (GTDB taxonomy): domain Bacteria; phylum Bacteroidota; class Bacteroidia; order Chitinophagales; family Chitinophagaceae; genus CAVSJA01. The sequence goes on from CAVSJA010000007.1 coordinate 232,459, forward strand.
CGATTCGCAACAATGCAGGTATTACTATCAGCATGATCCTCTTTCGTCCAAATACCCCTCGGCATCTTTATAACAAAAAATATATCCACCCCGATGAAGAAAGGTTTTTTGTAAGCGGCCAAAATGAAAATGGGATTGTTGGCGAGGGTAACAATATCGCGTTGTCGATCTGTTATGAATTATCTGTGCCGGCACATGCTGAGAACGCGCAGAAAAACGGAGCGGAGTTTTATATTTCCAGTTCAGTGAAGTCGAAAGATGCTATGCAAAGAACATTGACCCGCCTTTCGGAAATCGCTAAGAATTACTCGATGATAGTATTGTTCGCGAATTGCGTTGGCGAATCCGGGGGATATGATTGTGGAGGTAAATCTTCCATCTTTACCGAGGATGGTGAACTCTTGACGCAACTAAATGACGTAGATGAAGGATTTCTAATCATAAACATAGATAACAACACATTATAAACGAACAACTGAAAAAACCAACCTAAGTTTGATCTGAAGTTGGGAGTCGGGAGTTAATAGTAAATAGTCAAAAATCAATAATCAATAATCTTCAAACATTGACCATTCCCCATTGACCATTCACCCCATGATTGCAAAGTGCGAACCAACTGATTTCGACCATATCTACGCCATCATCAACGATGCGGCATCGGCGTATCGTGGAATAATACCCGAAGATCGTTGGCATGATCCGTACATGCCGGAAGAGGAGTTGAAAAAGCAGATTGAAGAGGGGGTTGAATTCTATTGTTATCAGGAGGACGATAAGATCCTTGGCGTAATGGGAATTCAGTTAAAAGGTGATGTTACGCTGATACGACATGCCTATGTCCGTACTACCAGCAGAAGTAAGGGAATTGGAAGCAAGTTGCTGGAATACCTTCGAGGTATAGCAACTACACCTGTTTTGATTGGAACCTGGGCAGATGCGAATTGGGCTATTGATTTTTACGAGCGACATGGGTTTCACCTGGTCTCGACGGAAGAAAAAAATAATTTATTGCGCAAATACTGGTCAATTCCTGAACGACAGGTTGATACTTCGGTAGTTTTAGCAAATGAAAAATGGATATCATCATCTATTTAAATGAAAACTTATGAAGCGTGTCTCATCAATTAGGCTTTTTGCCATTTCCTATTTGGTATGGATGTCCTGTTCCTGCAGCCAGGTTAATAACCAGGTGTCCCAAGCATCAATTGACTCAATTAATTTGAAGCGTGGAGAGATAGTAGTTTGCGGACCAGGCGAATTGCAACTCGGAACCGTGGAATTCGAACTCATCGCTCAGGATGAAGTAAAAAAAGACTTTGATCTTGGACTTTCCTTACTTCATTCATTTGAATACGACGAATCCGAAAAGGCTTTTGCAAAGGTCATAGATAAGCATCCTCAATTTCCAATGGCCTATTGGGGTATTGCCATGAGTAACTTTCACCAGGTATGGCCAACACTTCCAACGAAAGAAGAACTTGAAAAGGGAAGCAGAGCGGTGAAGATTGCAAAGGAGTTGGATAAAAAGACCAAAAGAGAATCTGCCTATATTGACGCGATTGCGACTTTTTTTGATGATTGGAAACATGTTGATCACTGGAGCCGCGTGCTGAAATATGAAAAGGCAATGGAAAAATTATATATGGATAAACCTGGTGATATTGAAGGAGCGATATTTTACGCATTGGCATTGGATGGTGCAGCAGATCTTTCGGATAAAACCTTTGCTAAACAACGGAAGGCGGGCTCAATTCTGGACAATCTGTATGCGAAGCATCCATCACATCCAGGGATCCTGCATTATATCATACACAGCTATGATTATCCTGAACTTGCCGAGCTGGGCTTAAATGCAGCCAGGAAATATGCCTCGATAGCGCCATCCTCCTCCCATGCACAGCATATGCCTTCGCATATTTTCACAAGACTTGGACTATGGGATGAAGCAATCAAGTCAGATTCAGCATCGGCAGCTGCAGCAAAATGCTATGCTGAAGGTGCAGGGATCAAAGGTCATTGGGATGAAGAACTGCATGCATTGGATTACCTGATGTATTCCTATTTGCAAAAGGGACAAGTTAAAAAAGCAAAAGAACAACTTGACTACCTCAAAGCAATTACAATGGTCTATCCCGAGAATTTCAAGGTAGCTTATGCTTTTGCCGCAATGCCGGCAAGGTATTACCTGGAAAATAGAATGTGGAAGGATGCCGCAGTAATGGAATTTCATCCCATAGATTTCCCCTGGCAAAAGTTTCCCTGGCAGAAAGCGATAGTTCACTTTGCCAGGTTATTGGGAAATGTTCATACGGGCAGTATCATTCAGGCAGAAGCTGAATTAAAAGAATTGAAAACGCTCCATGAAACACTGCTTGATCAAAAGGATGCTTATAAAGCCAACCAGGTCAATATTCAGATCAAAGCGGGCGAGGCATGGATTCAATTCCAAAAAGGAAATAGTGAAGAGGCGTTGAAATTAATGGCCCTTGCGGCAGAAATGGAAGACAATACTGAAAAGGCACCGGTAACTCCCGGTGAAATCATTCCTGCGAGTGAGTTGCTCGCTGATCTTTTAATGCAATTAAACCGTTATGATAAGGCGCTCGAAACGTACGAGGCAGATTTAAAAAAACATCCAAACAGGTTTAATGGGTTGTTTGGTGCAGGCCTTGCGGCGGAAAAGTCAAATAATTATGGGAAGGCGAAAGTTTATTATTCGCAATTTGTGAAAACAACTGTGGAAGATCCCAGCCGCATTGAGTTTAGAACTGCACGATATTTCTTAGTAAAAGCAAATTAAATGATCTACTTGGAACGTTTTGACAAGCAGCATTACGACGATCTTATTTCCTGGGTGGAAACTGAAGAAGCATTAATGCAATTCGCCGGTCCCTTGTTTAAGTTTCCGTTAACGCCCGAACAATTGGACGAATCTCTTAGCGATAAGAACAGGATCGCTTTTCGGCTTGTAGATGATGAAACAAATAAAGGAATTGGCCACGCAGAAATATTCCTCCAGGAAAATTCCGCAAAACTTGGCAGAATTTTAATTGGTGAAATAGCTTACCGGGGCAGGGGACTCTGCCCAAAGATCATGAAGCTATTGTTGGATTATGCCTTTGCAAATCTTGACAAAGACCTGATTGAACTAAACGTCTTCGATTGGAACCTTGGTGCGATTAAATGTTATGAAAAAGTCGGCTTTGTCATTAATCCCGAAAAGAAATTGTTGCGGCAGGTAAAGGACCAAACCTGGACTGCCATTAACATGCAGATCTACCGATCGAAATACGAAAGGGGAATTCCAGTGATATAGACGGATCGTCTTTGGAATTTCGTTCCGACAAAAAAAATTAAGAATTGGTTGAATTATTCACTTTCGGGGTCAGTTAGCATACCTTTTGCTGTATGTCGAAAGGGAATAGGCTGGCAACCTCGATGAATGACCAGAAAGTCGGGCATTAAAATTCAACCCATGAGGAAGTTAATAGTGAAGGAATGGATAACACTGGATGGAGTTTTCGACGGAGACAGTATGGATGAGTGGTTTCATCCATATCAAAGCGATGAAAAAATTGAATATATCCAGAGCATGGTCCAGGCATCAGATGCGATGCTTTATGGAAGAACGACCTATGAAATGCTGGCACCCTATTGGTCGAAGTTCAAAAACAATGAAATGGGAATTGCGGAAAAGTTAAACAGTGTTCCCAAATTTGTTGTTTCTTCCTCCCTGGAATCGGCCGACTGGAATAATACAACAATAATCCGGAACAATATCGTAGAAGAGATCAGCCGGCTAAAAAATCAACCCGGCCAACAGATACTCATTGACGGAAGCGCAACCCTTGTACAATCTCTGATGGGTACTGCTCTTATCGATGAATACCAATTTCTCGTACATCCCATCATGGTAGGAACAGGGAAACGATTTTTCCGCGAAGGAATGCATACGCCGGCACTTAAACTGGTAAAAACAAAAACATTCCCGCTTGGCGTGATGCTGGTTTGTTACCAGCCAGCGAAGGGGTATTAAAGGAATTGGTTATTGGTTATTGGTTATTGGGCATCCGATTCTAAAAGACAATATATTCGGGGACTAAAGCCGATTATGCTCAAAACCATATTGAAGGAATTGCTTTGGATTCCTGTTTCCCTTGTTGCTACCATATTGATTGCTTACTTCCTTTTCAATTGGAGTCTTGGAAATTCGACAATTGATATCCATTTGCATGACACATACATTGTATTTGGATCGGCCTGGATGGTATTATTGCCCTTGTTCTTATTCCTGACTTTCCTTGTTTTCTTTGTTAAGGAATTACCAAAAAAGTCTTCAAGAAAGATTCCCAATAGTTTTCTAATCGCTTCAATTGTATGATTTTTCATTGTTTGACTTCACTCTTAATTCCATATATTGAGGAGCTAACAACCGCTAACTCGAATGAAGTTCCTCTTCTCTCATAGGATCGTTCCTCATATCGCATTTATGTTGATGGCGCTTCTTATTCTTGATCTCTTCGTTTTTCCAAAAAAGGAAAGTAGAGAAGTGGTGGACAACGGAACAATCGTGAATTGCGGTAATCGCTGATGAATATTATCTAATTACGAGGGAGGAAAACAGGTACATGTTTCCGAATATCTTTTCAACACAATTTTGATTGACCAGGAAATAGGAATTTATAAAACATTGTTGTTTGGTCGATTTGTCAAAATATCCTGGTGTGAGGTGGATGGAGCATGCCACATACAAAATACCAGTGCCTTTAATACTTCTGCTTTTGCATATATAATGGTTAGGCGCGCTTATGTTTGGCCAGTTTGCTTTCTGCATCCGGGATTTGGAAAATTCATACTGCAAATAACTATGTCCTGCTTTTCATTTCAGCGGGGACATATGCTTATTACTTTGTTAACTGAAGCGACCATTCAGGAAAAAATTACTTAATTGGCGAAATAAAAAATCATCAATAAATTACTATTAAATAAAGTTCCTTTAGCATGTCCGGCACCGGTGTCATCAGTCTGCTGCTTCTCATTCTGAATGTGATCATTTCGATCAGAGGATTCAACAATCCTGCTTTCTTCGATCGTTACAAATTCGAGGTGGAAAGAATACTGGTCTATAAAGAATATATCCGGTTGATCAGCTCCGGATTCCTGCATGTGAACTGGTTTCATTTGATCTTTAATACCATTGCCCTGGGCGCATTCAGTGGAATGGTTGAATCCTATTTGGGTTCCTTCCAGTTTCTATTGGTTTATTTTGCAAGCCTGATTGGCGGGGATTTGTTAGCTCTTTTCATTCACCGGAACAATGGTGACTATACTGCAGTTGGAGCATCGGGTGCAATTTCCGGAATCATATTCGCATCGATTGCCTTGTTTCCGGGAATGAATGTGGGCTTGTTCTTTTTACCAATCTCGATGCCCGGGTGGTTATTCGGTTTGATCTTCGTGTTAGTTTCGATCTACGGCATCAAATCAAAACGGGACAATATCGGGCATGAAGCACATTTGGGAGGCGCGTTAGTTGGAATGCTTGTCGGAATACTGTTTGACCCACCCGCACTCGTAAATAACTGGCTCACCATAACGATCATACTTGTTCCCACGCTCATTTTTATTTACCTGATACTTACAAGGCCGCATATTTTACTCATTGATAATTATTTTTTCAAGCAACATCCAAAGTATTACAATATCGATCATAAGTATAATGCCGATAGAATTTCGAAGCAACAGGAGGTAGACCGAATACTGGAAAAAATTAATAAGACTGGAATAGGGAGTTTGAGTAAGAAGGAAAAGGAGACACTGAAAGAGTATTCGAAGAAAATATAGAATTACCTATCCAACAACCGTTGTCCCCCTTAAGGGCAATGTCGTTAAGTTAAGGATTACTACAGGGTTTAAATTCCTGTAAACCAAATCTCGTGCACCGGGTCCCGCAGGGACCCGGTGCACGAGATTAAATTTGCCTTGTTAAGTTCTTAACTTAATTACATTGCCCTAAAGGGGGAACTTAGATCCATCGCACTAACAAAATGAAACATGCTGCTTGATCTATTCAAACAGCATGTTTTTATTGAAAGAGGATGATTGACCTAGGTTCCCTTCCCGATAGTTATCGGGATAGGGGACAGGGGGTGCTATGATCTTGTCGTTCTAATATAGTTATTCAAATTATCTACACTACTCTGGCTTGAGAACACATCAAATACCTGGTTAAAGCTATTTGGATCCGTTACACGGTGATAAGCGAGTTTAGCCAGGGCCAGCTTATCAGATTCACTTGACACCATCGATAAAAGTGTGCGGACCTGTCCAATTGTGAAATAGTTGTTTTTATTATTCAAAGCATCTTTGATATCTCTTACCACACTGGATTGACGGAAATGGAGACTCGCTTTTGTTTGTAGCTTGTCGAATTCCGTATCAGTCATTGGAGTTCGGTTCACATATTGCTCAGTGACCGTCCCTGGATTTTTGGAAGCAATAAACTTCTGGATATTGTTTTTATTAGTTGTTGAGCTAAACAGGTCAGTAACATCCGTAAAGTTTTCAGGATCAGTAATCCTTGGATAGGAAAGCTTGATCAGCTCAAGTCTTCTCGGTTCGGAACTAACCAATAATGACAATTGTCCTGCCTGATCAGTAGTGAAATAGTGCGCTTTATTACTAAATGCAGCCTTGATCGCATTGTATTTTGATGTCTGCGACCATTTTGATTTCACCGATTGCTGCAACTTATCAAACTCGGTGAATGACATTGCGGTCTGACCCGTGCCAATACCTGAACTTGAAGTAGTTGATTTCTTCTCAGTAAAAGCAACCGTTCCGTTCCTGCGGATTGCAATGACCATATCATATCCATTCCTCAATTGAAAAGTATTGGTGTAGACTGGAACATCAATGCTGGTATTCACCGTGGCGTTCTCATCTACTTTGTAAACTGCAATACGATGGTTTCCCCAATTCAAATTCTTTGTTTCAAGCTGTCTTACTTTAGAGTTTTGAGAAGGATCAGCGTTGTAAGAATAGTAGATTGTTCCATCCACCTCAGCGGCAAGGTGAGTGGGATTTCCGGTTGAGCTATTGGTGCCTTCAAAGCGAAGCATTACGCTTTGGGCCCCTACTGCGGTGTTGATCAGCAGCGCGATAGCTGCGAAAAGTATTGTTTTCACTTTAATATGTTTTTGATTAGTAAATCTCAGCGTATTAATTCAAAGCTTGTACCATTGCAGTTATTCCCTTTATTTACCCCAGTTTATGCGCAGTATTTTCCCCGCTGTTCTTATATTAGTGCAATGCGCGCCGCCTATTACGACAAATTCAAGGAAAAGATCAGGATTGAAAATCTGCCGGATCCAGTACCTGGACCTGATGATGTTGTAATAAAAGTGCAGGCAACCGGAATTTGCCGCAGTGATTGGCATGGCTGGCAGGGGCATGATTCCGATATTCATCTCCCACATATACCCGGCCATGAATTAGCCGGTACTATTGAAGTAACCGGTTCAAATATTCGAAACTTTAAGACAGGCGATAGGGTTACGCTTCCATTTTGTTTGGGTTGCGGCTATTGCCCGCGATGCCTCAACAATCAACAACAGATCTGCGATAATTATTATCAACCTGGATTTACCGGATGGGGTTCATTCGCGGAGTATGTGAGAATTCCTTATGCCAAGAATAACCTTGTAATTCTTCCCGAAGAAATCGAATATACAACTGCAGCTGTATTAGGATGTCGCTTCATCACAGCATGGCGAGGAATCATAAGGCAGGGCAAATTAAAAGCAGGTGATTGGATCGCGGTGCATGGCTGTGGCGGGGTAGGACTTTCTGCCATCATGATCGCCGCAGCATTCAATGCTAAACCAATTGCAATCGATATCGATGATGAGAAACTAAAATTCGCGAGAAGTATCGGAGCAGTTGAAACCATCAATGCAAAACAAGTTCCGGATGTCCCCAATGCTGTCCGTGAACTTACCAAAGGAGGCGCATCAATTTCTGTTGATGCATTAGGAAGCCGCGAGACCTGTCGGAATTCAATTCTTTCTTTAAGAAAACAAGGCAAACATATTCAATTGGGTCTTCTGGCGGGAAAGGAAGCAAATCCACCATTGCCGATGAGTGCGGTGATTGCAAACGAACTTGAAGTTATTGGTAGTCATGGGATGCAGGCGCATGAGTATCCTTCAATGCTTGAAATGATTCGTAACGGAAAAATTCAACCACAAAGATTATTGGGAAAACAAGTTTCATTGGAGGAAGGGATAGAAGAATTAATGATTCTTAATTCATTTCCAACAACGGGTGTATCTATAATCAAATTTTGAAAGCGTATTCAAAAAGGCAGGGCAAAGGTCGAACCAACCGTCGTCAACCAGTCAACTAATCAACCAATCACCCCATATTATGAAACACTTTCTGCACATCCTCATCCTGCTCCAATCTCTCAATTAACTTACTTATATCTTCAGCTTGTGCGTCATTAACAGGAACAGTTGTACTCGGTATCCATTCAACTTCAGCACTGATAGGAATTATCTTTTTTTCTTCAAGCGCTTTTTGCATGTTGCCGAAATCATTGAAGGCACAGCGAACTACTAACACTGACTCTCCGTTCTCACCGGTTCCTTCACCTAATTCTTCCAAACCAAAATCGATCAATTCCAATTCAAGATCATCCACACTTAAACCTTCTGGCTTCAACTTGAATACACCCATTTTTTTGAATTGGAAAGAAACTGATCCGCTATTGCCTAGTGTGCCACCGCCTTTATTGAAATGTGTTTTGACATTAGCAACTGTCCTTACATGATTATCAGTTGCAGTTTCTACAAGTATCGCAACACCATGTGGCGCATAACCTTCGTAAAGAATTTCATCATAATTGGACGTGTCCTTGCCCTGGGCTCTCTTGATCGCTGCTTCCACGCGATCCTTCGGCATGTTCACGCTTTTAGCATTTGCAAAGCATCGACGCAATGCAGGATTGGTATTGGGATCTGGTCCGCCGGACTTGACTGCAATAGCAATTTCCTTTCCGATACGGCTGAATTGCTTGGCCATCCGGTCCCATCGGGCAAACATGGTTGATTTCCTTACTTCGAAGATCCGTCCCATTGCTATTTTAGATTTTATATTGCAGATTTCAGATTTGTTTAAAGTTGGTTAGATCATCCGCGGTTAGGTCAACAAATCTTCTATCGCAGGGCTGCAAAAATAACATTTAAGAGGCAGGTTACAAATAGTAGTGAAATCTAATCCCCGACTTGATCGCGGACTAAAATATCAATTATCAAATAGCAGAGACTCGTGCAGAATAAAACAAAACCGGCTTCGGGGTTTGTTGCCGAGCTATCCAGAATTGATTGATTTCAGCAGGATTGCTGGATTTAAGGGAAATGGCCAGTTCGAATTCTTTCTTATTAACTAACAATTCAAAGAAATGGTGATCATCAAAAAACCGGACGCAGGTTTCCAGTAATTGAAGGTTGTTTTCATAAGAAGAAGCGGATGGCAGAACGGTAAATATTATGATATGAGAATAATTCGAGGACGGTTCATCAAAGCTGCGCGATTGGTTCTTTAAAAGCGGATCAATGCCATAATCCTGTAATTCGAGGTACACTGCATTCTTATCCGCTTCTTTCACCGAATAACCAATAACCACTTTGGCATTAAGTGAATTTTTCTGGAAATAATTTTCCATTTCACGTCCGATCTTATCGAAGATTTCGCGAAGCATTGACTATTTTAAATTTGATATTGCATACCTGCCTGCCGGCAGGCAGGTTGCATATTTCTTCCTCCGAATAAAAAAGAGAGCCGTTCCTAAAGTTAGGTAACGGCTCTATTATTTTAATTGTTGAATTCCTGTTAAGTATTCAGCTTACTCTTCGCCCGGCTATACCCGAAATAGATGATTAAGCCTACTACCATCCATATCAATGCACTTAATTGTGTACCCGGCGACAATGAAATGATCATCGTCAAACAAATCAATGCACCCAATGTGGAAACTATCGGAACAGCTGGTGTTCTGAATGGACGCGGAATTTCGGGGTTCTTTACCCTCATGATCCAGATACCAATACTCACCACAACGAAAGCAAATAAGGTTCCGATACTGGTAAGGTCGCCAGCCACGCTTTCCGGAACGAATCCACCAAAAAGTGAAACGAAGAGGAAAAGGAGCATGTTTGACTTATATGGCGTCCTGAACTTTGGATGCAGTGTCGAGAAAACCTTAGGCAATAATCCGTCATTCGACATGGAATAGAATACCCTTGATTGTCCCAACAACATTACGAGGATCACAGAAGAAAATCCCGCTAAGATCGCAACGGTGATAAGCGTAGACAACCATCCATAGCCTGCCATATAATTATCGATCGCATATGCAACAGAAGCTTCTTTACCTGCTTTTACGAAATCGGTATAAGGCGCAACACCCGTCAATACATAGGAAAAGAGAATGTAAAGAATTGTACAGATCGCCAATGAACCCAGGATGCCTATTGGCATATCACGTTTTGGGTTCTTTGCTTCCTGTGCTGCCGTTGATACCGCGTCAAATCCAATGAATGCAAAGAATACAATTCCCGCGCCCCTCAATACCCCTCCCCAGCCATGGTTGAAGAATCCTTCATAACCTGAGCCAGGATCTCCTTTTGGAATAAAATAGGGTTCGTGGTTAGCCGGACTCATAAAGCCCCAGCCGATCGCGATAAATACCAAAACGATGGCAACCTTAACGAATACAATGATTGCATTCACCATTGCAGATTCAGCTGTTCCCTTGATCAGAACTAATGTAATGATCAACAGTATGAGAAGTGCTGGAGCATTAACAATTCCGGAACTAAGTACTGTATCGCCTGCCTTGGTGCTGGATACCGAAATAGCTTCAGTTATACCCGGTCGTTGGACCAGGCTTTCAAAAGGCGAGTGGCACCATTCATATGGAATAGCCCCTCCTAAAAGCTGGTTTAGATACTGGCTCCATGCAATAGAAACGGTGGCGGCGCCAAGCGCATATTCCAACACGAGCGCCCATCCGATTATCCACGCGATCAACTCGCCCATGGTAGCATAAGAATAAGTATAAGCACTGCCGGCGATGGGGATCATTGAAGCGAATTCCGCATAGCAAAGACCGGCAAAAGCACATCCGACTGCAGCAATTATAAAGGAAATAGTAACCGCGGGACCTGCATGTCCGCCTGCTGCTGCAGCTGTTCGTACGAATAAACCAGCACCGATAATGGCACCAATACCGAGGGCTACAAGATTTGGAGCGGTGAGTGTCCGCTTTAATCCTTTATCTGAATCAGTAGCCATTGATAATAGAGAACTGAGTGATTTTTTTCGAAACAAACTCATAACAGTTGGTTGTGTTTAAGAGAAATAAGGGCGTAAAATAAAGAATTATTCATATTACAGGTCAAATCTTTTAAATACGGATTTTAACCATTAAAAGTTTCGCCTTATCGTTATTTTTCGGATTTTCGGCCCGCCGGCTGACGGTCGGACGGGCAATTCATAAAATCCTGCCAGTAATAAAGATTGCTTATGACAAAAGGAAACAGGCTCACGATATACATTTTAGTAGCAATGGTCTTGGGTATTTTGGTAGGATTCCTGGTTCACAGAATGGCTTCTCCCGATACTATTGCGACTTTTTCCAAAAACATAAAGCTTCTCAGTAATATTTTCATCCGCCTCGTGCAGATGATCATTGCGCCGTTGGTGTTTTCGACTATTGTTGTCGGTATCGCAAAACTCGGCGATTTAAAAGCGGTTGGACGAGTAGGTGGTAAGGCCTTGCTTTGGTTTGTTTCCGCGTCGCTGGTTTCACTTCTCTTGGGAATGCTACTCGTTAATGTCTTTCGTCCAGGTGAGTATATCGAATTAGGGCAGGCCGATATGGAAGGCGTAAAAGACCTGATGACAAAGAATCAACAGTTTTCGATTGAAAAATTTGTTGAGCATGTTGTTCCAAGAAGTTTGATTGAAGCGATGGCGACCAACGAAATTTTGCAATTAGTGGTATTCTCCATATTCTTCGGTGTTGCCTGCGCAGCGATGGGAGATTATGCCAAACCGATCATTAAAGCCCTCGATGTGCTGTCGCATATCATTCTAAAGATGGTTGGATATGTAATGAATTTTGCGCCAATTGGCGTTTTTGGTGCCTTATCGGCGGTTGTTGCCTTAAAAGGGTTAGGGATTTTCAACTTCTACTTTCAGTATTTCATTTATTTTCTTTTGGGCATATTTCTTCTTTGGGTCATCCTGCTATTGGTGGGCTACCTTATCCTTGGAAAAAGAATTTTCAATTTGGTAAGGAGAATTGGAGGACCCTTACTAATCGCATTCAGCACGACCAGTAGCGAAGCGGTTTTTCCAAAACTTACTGAAGAATTGCAAAGATTTGGTTGCAGGGACAGGATCGTATCATTTGTTCTTCCACTCGGTTATTCCTTTAACCTCGACGGAAGCATGATGTACATGACATTTGCCAGTCTCGCGATCGCGCAAGCCTATAATGTTCATCTGGACATTGGAACGCAGTTAACAATGTTACTGGTTCTGATGTTAACCAGTAAAGGAATTGCCGGGGTGCCTCGTGCATCCCTTGTGATTGTTTTAGCGACTTGTGCTATGTTTGGTATTCCCCCAGAAGGGGTAGCATTGATCCTGCCTATCGACCATTTCTGTGATATGTTCAGAAGTGCGACAAATGTGGTTGGAAATGCACTCGCGACAAGTGTTGTAAGTAAATGGGAAGGAGAGCTAGGGCCGGAACAGGCTGTTGAAGCAAGTGCGTAATTTGATTATTAGTTATTTATTATTATCAATACTAAACGACCCAATAATTAATAATCAATAATAAATAATCAATAATTATTTGAATAACAGGAAGTATAATATTCATTAGGAATCATGAAAAGAATCATTAGCATCATTTTGTTTTTATTGGTATCGATTGGACTTTATTCACAGGATTCAATTCGCTTAAAAATCTGGAACCAATATGAGGCACCGGTGGATGAGGTTAAAATCAGCAGTGGAGGCATAACCAATGTTTATAAAACCGATCCCCAGGGTTTTGTAACAGTACCTTATAATAGCGCTGATTCGTTGGTGATCACCAATGAAGGTTATGAAATCCGCACTCTTGCAGGGGGTTCAATAAAAAATCATGATATCGTCGAACTCAGGAAAAATTTTACCTGGAAGGATCTTTTTAATCCGATGTTCTATATCGTGTACGGAGGACTGTGGTTGTTATTGTTTATCGTTTTTGCTGAAACAGGATTATTTGTAGGATTTTTTCTTCCCGGCGATAGCCTTCTTTTTGTCGCGGGCATTTACAGCTCAAACCTTGCAAATGAATTCCTGAAAATTTTCGGACTAGTTCACCTGGGGAATGAATGGCTTGATTTGCTAATATTGGTAGGGTTGATCACAATTGCCGGTATTTTGGGTAATACCGTTGGCTATACTTTTGGTAGAAAGATCGGGCCAACCATGTATTCCTGGAAGGATCGTTGGCTATTCAAGAAAAAATATCTCCATCAGGCGCATGATTTCTCCGAGAAACATGGAGGAGGAGCGATCATCTTTGCAAGATTTCTTCCTATCATAAGAACTTTTGCGCCGATTGTTGCCGGTATCGTGCAGATGGATAAAAAGAAATTTGCATTCTACAATATTGTTGGTTGTATTGCCTGGGTGGTCAGCATGGTCTTTGCCGGCCATTTCGCACAGAAATGGGTATTGAAGCAATTCGGGTTTGAGTTAAAAGATCACCTGGAAATGATCGTGCTTATCATCATTGCGGTCACAACCGCACCGGTGCTTTGGAAAATTTTCTTTGGAAAGAGAAAACAGAATATCGCATAATCAATCATCGCTGCCATTCCATATGCAATCGAAACCTCATTCCATTTTCAATATTGCTGTTATTGTTGCCGCGTTAGGATATTTTGTGGATATCTATGACCTGCTTCTTTTCACAATAGTACGTGAACCAAGCCTTCGCGCAATTGGTGTTACCGATAGCCAAATGCTCGACGCCAGCACCAAGATCATTAACTGGCAAATGATAGGCTTGTTGATTGGAGGAATCATATGGGGGATACTGGGAGATAAAAAAGGAAGATTATCGGTCCTCTTCGGGTCCATTTTACTTTATTCCGTCGCAAATTTTATAAATGGCTTTGTAGTAACGGTTGATCAATATGCCTCGGCAAGATTTGTTGCTGGAATTGGACTAGCGGGCGAATTAGGCGCTGGAATAACATTGGTTAGTGAACTTCTTCCGAAAAATAAGCGAGGGATTGGAACCTCGCTGGTCGCCGGTATTGGGTTGTTTGGTGCCGTATTTGCGTATTTCATTTTTAAAATCAGTAATGATCCCGAACACTGGCGCTTATGTTACAAAATCGGTGGAGGATTGGGTATTTTATTGTTATTCCTCCGTATCAGTGTTGCTGAATCAGGAATGTTTAAGCAGGTGAGGCAACAGTCGGTAAAGCGAGGAGATTTCACAATGTTCTTCACTAACCGTACCAGGTTTAGGAAATATATTCTTGCAATTCTGATTGGTTTACCGACCTGGTTTGTAATTGGCGTACTGGTAAATCTTAGCAATCGATTCGCAGGAGAATTATATGGCGATAAATCGCTGGATTCCGGTCGCGCGATAATGTTTGCCTATGTTGGTATCGCCATCGGAGATATTTTAATTGGATTTGTCAGCCAGTGGCTCAAAAGCCGCAAGAAAGCTCTTTATATTTTTTACGCTTTGTCCATTCTTTCGGGGATATTCTTCTTCAGCAGTTGGAATACGAATAATTCAACTATGTATGCGGTTTGTACCGCTCTAGGGTTTAGTACAGGCTTCTGGGCAATATTCGTTACCATGGGAGCCGAACAATTTGGGACAAATCTTCGGGCCACTGCGGCAACAACAATTCCGAATATGGTAAGAGGATCTCTTCCCTTGATCAATTTACTTTTTGTAAACACGTTTCAAAAATCATTGGGCTGGCCTTTGTTGAAAGCAGGAATTGTAACTGGAGTAATTGTAATGGTGATCACATTGATCGCGGCTTATTTCACTGAAGAGACTTTTCACAAGGATTTGAACTATGTTGAGGAAGATAAAGAGGAAATTGTTGAAAGCTTACCATAGTTAATCCAGACTCCGCACTTAAATTGCGAAATGAAGTTTCTCGTCATCCGATTTTCATCCATTGGTGATATCGTGCTAACCACGCCGGTATTCCGTTGCCTGAAGAAGCAGGTGATTGGTGCAGAGGTTCATTTTCTTACCAAACAATCTTTCAAAGCAGTTACTGAAGCCAATCCTCATATCGATAAATTTTTTTATTTCGATAGAGACTTAGATACTGTTATTGAACAATTGAAAGCAGAGGATTATGATTATGTGATCGACCTGCATAAAAATTTCCGCTCGGGAAAGGTAAAACGTGCATTAAACAAACCTTCTCACACAATTGATAAGCTGGATTGGGAAAAATTTCTATTGACGAAACTCCATATCAATCTTATGCCGGGAAGGCATATTACACAACGAAGTCTTGATACGATCACAGCTTTTGGTGTAAAGGACGATGGGGGAGGATTGGATTATTTTATTCCGGAGAAAGATATAGTGAAGGAAGAAGATATTCCTGCATCTCATCATGCAGGTTATGTCGCCATAGTAATTGGTGCTTCTTACGCGACGAAAAAACTACCCGTATTCAAACTAAAAGAACTTTGTCAAAAACTTGATCATCCGATTATTTTAATTGGTGGTAAGGAAGATAAGGAAGTCGCAGATGAAGTTTCTTCAATAGATCCGGGCAAGATCTATAATGCCTGTGGTAAATTCAATTTGAATGAATCTGCAGATCTCGTGCGAAGATCCAAACTTGTAATTTCTCACGATACAGGATTGCAATACATCGCAAGCGCATTTCAAAAGAAGGTAATGGCCATTTGGGGGGCTACTTCGCCCAAACTGGACGTTGAACCTTTTTACGGATCGAAATTTCTTGAACCAAATAGTAATAAACCTCACGTAAATATTCTTGTTCCCGGTCTCTCCTGCCAACCTTGTAGTAAGTATGGCACAAGAAGATGCCCGCGCGGACATTTTAAGTGCATGAAGCTTCAAGACGTTGATAAAATCGTTGAAGGAGCATTCGAACGAATTGGAAAATGACCACTTGCCGACAGGCAAGCTCACCCATTCACTATTCACCATTCACCATTCACCACATGATCATGTTTCAGAAATCTTCTTTTTGATCATTAGTTTTATCAAGATTGAATACCAGGTATTTTTCTCGGTTCAATTTTCTCTCATCATTAGAGCTTTTTCCAATGGTTTTTATTGGTCTTCAGATTGTCACACTCACTACCCAAAAGTGGTACATGAATCGCCTCTTTAATGATTTAGCTTTACCATCATTGAAAATCGCGTATTCTTCGCGATTTATTTTTCTTACCTCATTAAACTTTTTCCTATGCGACGCACATTTTTATTCATTGTTATCATTGCCTTATTGATTGCAGGCTGCCAAAAACTTCCTCCCGAAGAGAACCCATCATTAAATGTGAAATTCCAGGACCTCCACGGGAAACCGATAGTGGGTCTTTATGCAGGATTAGAAATCAAAATGGTCTCAGATGAGTTCAAAAAATTCGCACAACAACAGATCGACTTGAAGAAAGAAGGCGTAGTAATCTTTGATCAAATAATAGCTCCAATCGACTCGGTTGGACCAGATTTTATTATTACTCGCGTACCTCAAATGAATTATATCCAACCGTTGATCCTCACAATAACACTTAGAGTAAGTATCCAGGTCTTCCCTATTCGTAATGTTTTCCTTCCTTATCGACCTACGGTAAGAGGTCGCATCCTCACAGGGTTTAGCGGTGGAGCGTCGGATGGAACTTTTCATATGCCCGCTGAAATGACGCTTGATGCTTCAGGAAATATTTATGTGATTGACCAGCGTGATGTTAATGACGTTGTGCTGAAAGTAACCCCGATGGGAGAAGTATCGACATTCGCTGGCGCAGCAGCCGAATTTGGAAGATTGGTTGGGATTGGAATTAATAACAGCACGAATAAAATGTATCTCTCTGATGCAACAGCGCAGCGCGTGCTTGAAGTTAATATGGCAAGCCCTACCACGGTAGCAATTCTCGCCGGAAGCGGTGTTGAGGGAAATGTTGATGGAACAGGTACAGCCGCCAGCTTTCATTTTGGAAACGACCGGGTAGATGATTTTGTAAGTAGCGAAGTCGGTCAGGGCCTTGCGTTAGATGCTGCGGGGAATGTTTATGTTGGCGAACTTACAGATGCCAGTCTTGGTTCTCAATTAAGGAAAATTACTCCCTCAGGAGTAGTAACCAGTGTTCCCGGAAGCCGGTTTGAAGCCATTACCTCGGAGAATGAATCTGCGATGCCTGCGGGTTTAGTGGTATCACCGGCCAACGATATCTGGTATGTGGGCGGTAGTTCGGGATTTATCCAGGGAGTGACGAGGATAAATTCGGATGGCACGTCCTCAAGGCCTGCGGGCAGAGAATCTTTTGAGGGTTTAGATGACGGAACAGGAACCGGTGCACAATTTTCATTTCCGAAAGCAATCGCAACCAATGGCACAAACTTTTATGTGGCTGATGGTACCAATGGAGCATTGAGGAGAGTAACGGCTTCCGGAGTTGTGATTACTCTAGCAGGCGTTGGACATTTCAATACAAACCGGTTTCGTGGAGGTGGATTCCTTCCTCCGATTGAAGGATCCTGGCTTTTTCCCAATCCGCTTTTCGTAACCGCTGGCGATTTTTATGAAATGGCCGCAGCTTCCATTCGTATGGATCAGGTCGGTGGGGTTGCAGTCGCGAATTTGGGAAGACTGATCTATGTTTCGGATCATGGATATAAATGTATTTGGGTGATTACGATTGGGTAGAGCTTGGATGGTGAGATGGTTTGATTGTTGGACTTACCAATTAGAAA
Organism: uncultured Chitinophagaceae bacterium; assembly: GCA_963728145.1. Taxonomy (GTDB): domain Bacteria; phylum Bacteroidota; class Bacteroidia; order Chitinophagales; family Chitinophagaceae; genus CAVSJA01. The sequence goes on from CAVSJA010000007.1 coordinate 250,529, forward strand.
CCCAACCATTAAACCATCAAACTATCAAGACATCTGATCAGAAATAAGTAACCCCGCACGGGCGGGGTTTTTCTTTTGCTCTCTAACCTTTCATCGAATAATTATTTTTTGCTGGAATCTTTTTTCCTTACTTAATAATTGCACGAGATAGGTAGCTGGTTTCAATGTGGCGGGTAAGCTAATGCTGATATTTCCTGTCTGGCCATTTAAGGTGCGTTGTAGCACTCGCTGTCCATTCAGGTTTACTACCTGCATTAAATCATAGGGTTCATTGATACTAATGTTTAAAACTCCATTCTCGATAATCGTAGGATAGATCTGTGTAATTCCAATCTTTTTGAGAGAAACAATCCATGAATACTCAAAACGTCCATCCCGGTCAATCATCTTCAACCGATAAAATAGATTTTCACTGCCGGGAACTTTATGATCGAAGGAGTAAGTGCTTCCATTGGGTAGATTCTTTGCGTATACAGATCCCTGTTTGATGAAGTTCAATCCATCCCTGCTGAATTCAATTTCGAATCCTTGAAAATTCTCTTCCCTGGTTGTTTGCCAACTCAATCGTACATCATTATCAACCCAGGTTCCTTTCCATTCCAGCAGTTGTACAGGAACTAATGAATTCGCTTCCACTATGTAGACTGCGCCGCCCAATGAAACGGCATACAATGTCCCATCTTCCGCTTCGCCAAAGCCAGCAATCTGACCTGATCCTGCTGTTGGTGCTTGCGTATAAACATTCCATCCACCACTTCCGTTCGGATTGATCAGCCACAATCTTCCGGTTATATGGTCAGCCATAATATAATAACCGGTGAGCAAAGGAAAACCAGGGCCGCGATAAACATATCCACCAGTAACCGAAAATCCACCGGTCATATTATTGTGTGGGTATGCGAAAATCGGCGGAGTGTAAAAGGAAGCTGCGCGGCAAGTGGCAGGTTCAAAAGATGCTGTACCCTCATAGCAATCCCAACCATAATTCGTGCCGGCGGATTGAGCTGGCGTGCGCACATTTACTTCTTCCCATAATCCCTGGCCAACATCTGCGATCCACATATCACCAGTAAGTCGGTCAAAGCTCCATCGCCATGGATTACGAAGTCCAAAAGCCCAGATCTCATCCCGGATATTCGGGATTGCCCGTATAAGGATTGCTGCCAGGACTGGTATAATAGGGCGGAGTATTAAAATTGCTTACATCTAATCTCAACATCTTTCCCATAAGGTCATTGCTGTCTTGTGCGTTTTCCGCAGGATCACCACCGCCGCCTCCATCGCCAGTTCCGATGTACAGGAATCCGTCAGTACCAAAAATGAGTTTGGCACCATTGTGATTAGTCTGACCACCTGGTTTAGGAAGACTGATCATTTCTACTCCCGAATTGGGCATGGCTGAATCAGGGTTGGCGAGACTGGTACGGTAACGGGCCAGTGTAACGTTTCCTGTGCCGGTACGATTATACCAAACATAGAAATAGCGATTATTCTCATAGTCGGGATGGAATGCCAGGCTTAGCAAACCTCTTTCCCCTCCTGAAACAATTGTATCCTGGATATTCAGGAAGGGCGCTGTTACTAATCCTCCATTTTTATAGATCCTTATTTGACCTCCGCGTTGTACAATAAATAATCGGTTGCTCCCATCACCGGCATTTACAATATCGAGGGGTGAACTGAGACCTGAGGTGATCAAAGGATTAAAGCTCAACCTTGGTTGTGCAGAAGCAAAGCCGATCAAAAAAGAAAATAAAAATACAAGTAAAGAAGTAATGACCAGGAACCGGAAAGTTCCATGATAGCGTGCGTAAATATTCACCATGGGTCGCTTGTTTTAGATTAATACGGGAGGGAAAAGGGAAGATTCAAATCTTTACTGCAAAATAAATGCCTCTTAAAATACTTGATTGATTAAGACGCTTTGTAGAAAGGGCTCTACAGGGAGGAATACGTTGGTTTTCTTGAAATGGTTGGTTGACAAGGTTGACAGGGTTGACAGGGTTAACAGGGTTGAATGGGAAATCTACGAATCCATAATAAAAAAAGGAAATCATTTTCGATTTCCTCTTTTGTCAACTTTGTCAACCGTGTCAACCTTGTCAACCCTGTCAACCTTGTTAACCTGTCAACCCACTACGCCAGAGTCGTCAGCACCTCATTCATACTCCTCACCGCTTCGGCGCTCTTATTAAACAATGCTTTTTCTTCTTCATTCAATCCGAAATCAAGGATCTTTTCCCATCCTGATTTTCCTATCACAACAGGTACACCAAGACAAATGTCTTTTTGACCGTATTCACCTTCGAGTGAAACGCAACAAGTGAATAATTTTTTCTCGTCTCTTGCGATGCTTTCAACAAGCGCTGCACCTGCAGCTCCGGGAGCGTACCAGGCAGATGTACCAATAAGTTTTGTAAGGGTAGCACCTCCAACCATCGTATCTGCGACTATTTGTTTCTGTTGTTCTGCAGAAAGAAACTTTGTAACCGGCGCACTGTTCCATGTTGCGTAGCGGATCAATGGGATCATGGTTGTATCACCATGACCTCCTATGACGACTGCATTCAGGTCTGCCGGACTGCAACCCAAATGTTGACTGAGTTGATATTTGAATCTTGCACTATCCAATGTGCCACCCATACCTATGATGCGGTTCTTTGGAAGACCAGTACTCTTCAGAGCTAAATAGGTCATTGTATCCATCGGGTTGCTGATCACGATCACGATGGCCTTTGGAGAATGTTTTAACAGGTTTTCGCATACTCCCCTTACGATACCTGCATTGGTACCGATAAGTTCTTCGCGGGTCATTCCCGGCTTGCGAGGAATTCCGGAAGTGATCACCACAATATCACTACCAGCAGTCTTTGAATAATCATTGGTGGAACCAGTTATTCGGGTATCAAATCCCAGCAGGGTAGCGGTTTGCATCATGTCTTGCGCCTTACCCTCTGCGAGGCCTTCTTTAATATCCAGTAAAACCAACTCCTGGCATAATTCCTTGCGGGCAATATTATCGGCACAGGTTGCACCTACAGCACCAGCGCCTACTACAGTTACTTTCATTGAAATATAATTAGGCGGCAAAGGTAATAGAAAACCCCCCAACGCCCTAAAGGGGATGAATCCAATAATCAATAATTAATAATCAATAATCAATAATGGTGTGCGTGATGCATTTGAAATTTACTAATGACGTCAGAATTATTGATTATTGATATAATTGATTATTGATTATTGATTATTAATTATTGATTATTATGGGCGGTGTTGCTTGAAGCTTTTGATCAGCGTATCCACCTTCACATTCCCTTCGAATGTCTTGATCAAATTTCCTTGTTTGTCGTAGAGCGCGAAATATGGAAGATTATTCATCACATAAAAAGGAGGAAGCGCGAATTTTACATCTCTTCCGATTAAAATATTCTTGTAGTTGTTCAATTGATAGCTTTTGTAGAATTCCAGCATCTCTTCAAAAGGCTGATAAGTTGCCATCACAATCTGGAATTCTTTCAATTCATCCATCCGCGCCGTCATTTCTTTCCATTGCTGAATACAATGATCACATTTGGGACTGAAATACATGATCATCACATCCTGGCTCTTCAAACTTTCTTTCGTAATGTAACTGCTGTCGATCTTCAACAATTGTAATGGGGGTAGCGTGGGATTACGTTTAAAAGCGGGAACCTGTGCTTGCCCCTGAGTTTGAGCAAATACCGCGACATTGATCAGCATCAATCCTAGAAAAAATAGCTTCTTCATAATCATGGCAAGATAATATCAAAATCCACTCCAAGCTATTTCAGATTTTAGATTTCACATTTGATAAGGGAAAATAAATTTGGTACTCTACGAAATTTTCGTAGGTTTACGAAAATTTCGTAAGAATGGAAAAATTGAGTCAGCAGGAAGAGCAGGCAATGATGGCTGTTTGGAAAACCGGCGAAGGGAATATAAAGATGATTTTAGAGAACCTGGATGAACCTCTTCCTTATACCACTTTAGCGTCGACGATCAAGAATCTTGAAAAAAAAGGTTATCTCGAAAGCCGTCTGGTAGGTAACGCGTATTTGTATCGTCCCATCTTAAATGAATCCGAGTACAAAAAGAATTTCATGAGCGGAGTGGTGAAAAACTATTTTGATAACTCCTATAAAGAGTTGGTGAACTTTTTTGTTGAGCAAAAGAAATTAAGCCCGGAAGAATTGAAGGAAATTATTAAGATGATTGAGGGGAAGAAGCAATAGGCAATGGGCAATGGGCAATGGGCAATGGGCAAGGGCAAGGGCAAGAGGCAAGGGCAAGAGGCAAGTTATCCCAAATAGCAAATAGCAAATAAAAAATATTAAATAAGCAATGCCTGAAATAATCGAATACTGTATCAAGTTTTCCATAAGCCTGGCGATGGTTTATCTTTTCTATGCAGGGTTTTTGCGGAGACTCACATTTTATCATTGGAACAGATGGTATCTTCTATTGTATTCTTCTTTGGCATTTCTGATTGCATTTATAGATATAAGTCCCTTCGTACAAAAGAATCAACTGGACACGAGCCAGGTTGTTCAATTCATTCCAATATTCGATAAGTACACCGTTGGAGAAACGGTAATTAGCGTGAATCAATGGGGAGTTTGGGATTGGAGTTTGTTATGTCTGATCACAGGGATACTGATCATGTTCATGCGATTGGCGGTGCAGTATTTCTCAATTTCAAGAATTCGTTCAAAAGCGAAATTGTTGCTGGATCACCCGATAAAGGTTTACCAGATTGATGCGAATATCATTCCTTTCTCATTCGGCAATTCCATTTTTATCAACCAGGAACTGCATGCTGAAGAAGAATTGAAAGAGATTATCCGGCATGAGTTCATACATATCCGTCAAAAGCATAGCGTAGATATGATCTGGGGTGAGTTACTGTGCATTTTCAATTGGTATAATCCCTTTGCCTGGTTGATCCGAAGATCCATTCGTCAGAATCTGGAGTTTATTGCAGACGATAAGGTGTTGCGGAATGGAATAGATAGAAAACAATATCAATATTTACTACTTAAAGTAATTGGAGTGTCGCAATTCAGTATAGCAAATCAATTTAATTTCTCTTCACTCAAAAAACGTATAGCCATGATGAACAAATTGCGCAGTGCGAGACTGCATCTTGTAAAATTCCTGTTTATAGTTCCACTTGTGTTGGTATTATTGCTTGCTTTCCGCAAACAACAATCGGATACAATTCCAAATATTGAGAAACTATCTCCAATAGAATTTATTGATATTATGGAAGCCGATACCGTTGGACTTCCAAAAGAATTCAAATCAATCAGGATTATCGATTCTGTCGCCACAATTACGCTTAAGGACGGAAAAAAGGAAGTTTATAATTTGAACAGCGATGCTGATCAGGCGAGGTTCGAGAAAAAGTATAATCGGACTCTTGAAAGTATACTTCCCCCTCCGCCGCCACCTCCCCCTTCTAAATTAGATGATGGTCCTCCAGCACCTCCTCCAACCAAAACAAAAAATGGTCTTCCACCCCCACCGCCACCTCCACCTGGGCCACCTGTGCAAGATTATCCCGAAGCAATCAACGGCGTGCATGTGAAAGAATATACTGTCACTATAAAACGCAAAGACGGAAAAACCGAGACCTATGATCTCAAAGTGAATGAAGACCTCAACAATTTTGAAAAAAAATATGGAAGACGTTTAGAGGATATGGTTCCATGTACTCCGGTAATTGAAGGTAAACCTCCCGCTAGTCCGAAAAAATCTGCGCCTGGAGTGGAAGCTGTTCCAACGCCTGAGTCTGCTCCTTCAAAAACAAACTTACCTAATTCAAAGTCTGCTCCAGGCAAGGATGCGAATTTACCTGATCCAAAGGTCGCTCCTCCCAAGCTACGAAACCCACCTAACTCTAAGCCCGCTCCTGCCAAACCAGGAGACGCACCTGTACCAGTAACCGAAGGGAATTTAGAGGATATTAAGATCGATGCGAGTTTGAAACTCATCCACCCGGGAGAAGTTGAACCAATTGTTCGGGACCATTCCGTACGCTTTTCGAAAAACGTACTGATAATTGTCGACGGCAAGGAAACCGATGAAAAAAAGATAAACGAGATAGATGTCACCACCATTGAATCAATCGACGTCCTGAAAGGTGAATCAGCAATCAAAGCGTATGGGGACAAGGGAAAAAACGGAGTTATAATTATTAAAACGAAAAAACCCGTAACAATTAATCAGGCGGAAACCAAATACAGGGATCACATAACGGCAAGGAATGACGTAAAACAATGGGACCTTGTTAAAGACATTAAAGGAAAGAAGGTCTTCATGGTTGACAAAAAATTCCTGACCAATGACGTGAGAATGAGTTTGAGTCATGGCTTAGAAAAAACAAGTCCCATTTAATCGAATTCAGTGTCAATGAAGCTGAGCTGAAAAAATACAATCTCGACCGGAATGGAGGAGTCGTCAATGCGATCAGTTTGTCAAATAAGGATAATCACAATGCTTATCTCTTTCCACCAACAGCCGTAACTCCTGAAATGATGGAGAAGATATATGCAGAAGCCCGTAAACGGAATTGCCTGTTTATTGGCATCAAGAATCCAATTAATATTAGCGTTGAAGGCATTGAATTGAAAGACATCCTTGTGCAAATGGATGGTTCGGACCAGGGAGTTTCCTTTGAAAACGGAACATTCAATATCGCCCCTCGTAATGGCACTCATGGCACCAATATCAAAATCGATATTTACAGAAAAGATTCAAATGGTAATTTAAAACTTCTTAAAACCCGTTATTTCCGTTCCGAGCGACTGCCGGATCCGGTAACTTCCTGTCTTCGTAGGTTGGGTTGACAGGGTTGATAAGGTTGACAGGGTTGACAAGGAATAAACAATCATTAAAAGATTCCTTGTCAACCTTTTCAACTTTATCTCCCGAAACTCGTGACATTCAAATCTCCTTCTGAATTTGTCCCCCTCCCTAAATTGCCTTAATTTCGCACCCCCCTTAATCGTGAGTTTAATCCCGATCGTAAAACGGAAATCTATAAATATCGAAATAGGCAATTTGCAATAGATATATGGCAACAACATCTGATATCAGCAGGGGTATGATCCTTAAACTGGAAGGAAGTCTTTACACAGTAGTAGAGTTTGGTGAAAACAAGACCGCCCGTGCAGCCGCAAAGGTTTGGGCTAAATTGAAAGGGCTTGACAATAACCGTTCCATTGAAAAAACCTGGAATAGCGGCGACAATATTTTCCCGGTGAGAGTTGAAAGAAAGAGCTACCAGTATCTTTATAAAGATGATACAGGATATAGCTTTATGGATACGGATACTTTTGAGCAGATCGCCGTACAGGAAAATCTTGTGGATGCACCGCAATTCCTGAAAGAAGGCCAGGAAGTATCTGTACTTATCAATACAGAAACAGAGTTACCCATGAGCGTTGAGCTTCCCGATAAAATCGCATTAAAGATCACTTACTCTGAACCAGGCGTAAGAGGTGATACGGCCACCCGCACATTAAAGCCGGCAACAGTTGAAACCGGAGCAACTGTAAACGTTCCTTTGTTTGTGAACGAGGGTGAAATGATCCGGATAAATACTAAGACTGGTGAGTATGTTGAAAGGGTGAAGGAGTAGGTAAGTTGATTGGTTGATTGGTTGATTGGTTGATTAGTTAATTGGTTAATGACGGAAGACCTGACAATGTTCGAACGATTTTACATTATCAAATCACCTAATCAACCAATCAACTAATCAACCAATCAACCAATATTTAATAAGAAACTTTCACTTATCTTAGCCGCCTGTTGAGCAAAAAAAGAACCGATAACCTTAAAAAATTCACGATGGATTTCAAACAAATTCAGGAGTTGATCAAAATGATCAACAAATCCAACATCGGTGAAGTGACTGTAGAGGAGAAAGGATTTAGACTAACGATCAAGCAAAAAGAAGAACCCGTTCAAAACCTGATTGCCGCCCCCGTATCCACTCAACCCTTTATTCAGCCTCAGCAGCAGGCATCTTATGCTCCCCCGCCTACGGCAGGAGCTCCGGATAAAGCAAAATCAGCCGAGCCTGCTCCCAGCAATACTATTACTATTAAAAGCCCAATGATCGGAACATTTTACCGAAGTCCGTCACCTGGTAAACCTCATTTTATTGAAGTAGGTGATGAAATAATTCCAGGCAAACCTGTATGCATCATTGAGGCCATGAAACTTTTCAACGAAATCGAAAGTGAAGTGAAGGGAAGGATCGTTAAGATACTCGTTGAAGACGCATCACCTGTTGAATACGACCAGGGGCTATTCCTCGTTGAACCCACTTAATTGATGTGTTAATTTGACAATGTGATAATGTGATAATTCTTGCGTTTGCTTTTTCTTTCACTATCACATTATCAGATGAGCACATTCGCAAATTAGAATTCCATGTTTAAAAAAATATTAATAGCCAACCGTGGAGAGATTGCGCTTCGTGTGATCCGGACCTGTCGAGAGATGGGTATTAAAACCATTGCGGTTTATTCAACGGCAGATAAAGATAGTCTTCATGTACGCTTTGCTGATGAAGCAGTTTGTATTGGAAAAGCAGCTAGTTCAGATTCCTACTTAAATATTCCACATATCATGGCCGCGGCAGAAATCACCAACGCGGATGCAATACATCCGGGTTATGGTTTTCTTGCTGAAAATGCTAAGTTCTCAGAGATCTGCGGTGATCACAATATCAAATTCATTGGACCTACACCGGATCAGATAAGATCGATGGGAGATAAGATTACCGCGAAAGAAACGATGATCAAAGCGGGTGTTCCTGTTGTACCGGGTGGTGAAGGCTTGTTGGAAAACATTGAACAGGCAAAAGGACTGGCAAAAGAAGTTGGATATCCCGTGATATTAAAAGCAACCGCAGGCGGAGGTGGTAAAGGAATGCGGGTTGTGTGGGGCGATGATGAAATGGAAAGGGCATATAATACCGCGAGAGCTGAAGCCGGCGCCGCTTTCAAGAACGATGGAATTTACATGGAAAAATTTGTTGAAGAGCCCCGTCATATCGAAATACAAATTGCGGGTGACCGCTATGGTAAGGTTTGTCATTTGAGTGAGCGCGATTGTTCTATTCAACGCCGTCATCAAAAACTGGTTGAAGAATCCCCTTCGCCATTTATGACACCAGAGCTCCGTATAAAAATGGGAGAAGCCGCAAAAAAAGCTGCCGGCGCGATCGGATATGAAAGCGTGGGTACGATCGAATTCCTTGTTGACAAACACAGGAATTTTTTCTTCATGGAGATGAATACGCGTATCCAGGTTGAACATTGTGTAACAGAGGAAGTAACCAATTTTGACCTGATCAAGGAACAGATCAAAATCGCTTCCGGAGAAGCGATAAGCGGAAAAGACTATGAACCATCCATGCATGCCATTGAGTGCCGTATCAATGCAGAAGATCCATATAACGATTTTCGTCCATCACCCGGACGAATAACTGTATTACACCAGCCCGGTGGACATGGCATACGAATCGACTCTCATGCTTACGCCGGCTATACTATTCCTCCTTACTACGACTCGATGATCGGAAAGATCATCTCCGTTGCGCGTACACGAAATGAAGCCATCAATACGATGAGCAGGGCTTTGAGTGAATACGTAATTGAAGGTGTGAAGACAACTATTCCTTTCCATCAACAGTTGATGCGAAATGAGGCTTTTATCAAAGGAAATTTTAACACCAAGTTTCTTGAATCATTCAAGATGGTGTAGTGTTGGTTGATTGGTTAATTAGTTGATTGGTTGATTGGTTGTCCCGAAGTTTCGGGAGGGTAATTGTACAATCGCTCGAATTCTGTCAACCCTTTAACTAATTAACCAATTAACCAATCAACTAATTAACCAATCAACCAATCAACCCAATACTATCAGACTTTCTTCTTCTTCTTCTTCCTACTTCCCTTCCATTCCTCTAGCTTCTTCCTTTGTTCAGGGGTGAGAATGCGATCGAGAGCAGCCTTATCCAATTCTTGTTGAATTCTTTGTTTCAGGATGATCATTCTGATTTGTCTTTTCTGTTCTGCAGAAAGATTCAATTCGCGCCAACGTTGAATTGCATTTGGGCGATTTTGCCCAATGACCTTGAGGCTCATCAGTAATATAAGGATGAACAATAACTTTTTCATGGCTATACAAAGCGGTATAGATTGGAAAAGATTGCAAAGGTTTAATGAGCCGTGAGCCTTTAGCTTCGAGCCACGAGCTTTTTTCGACTCAAAGGTCAAAGGTCAAAGCTCGAAGCTCATAGCTCACGGCTTATTCCACTCGTTAACCAACTCATCAAACCTACCCTCAGCATCATAGAACCCCGCCAATTTGCGGATAACGCGTTCAACCACTGCATCGGGGCAGGAAGCTCCACTTGTGAGGAGAATCTTGGTGGGAGATTTTTCAGGAAGATAGTTATGCGTAAGCGATTCCTGTTTTGTATGATAATTGTAATGCAGGATATCTTTCTTAGAGATTAATTTTTCTTCACTATTGATAAAATAACTCGGTAGTAATTGTTCACAGATCTCAACCAGATGGGTTGTATTGGATGAATTGTAACCGCCGACAATGACTGCAAGGTCGGCCGAACCGGCAAGCATGCCAGTTACTGCGGATTGATTGTCGTTGGTTGCATAACAAAGCGTATCCCGGGTATCTGCAAACCTTTCTTCAACGGTATCCGGAGTCAAACCATACCGATTGATCATTGTCTGCTTTAAAAAATCAGCAATTGCCTGCGTATCGCTTGCCAATTGTGTAGTTTGATTTACTACACCGATACGTTGAAGATCTTTGTCGGGATTGAAGTTTGCCGAATAACGTCCCTTGAACTTTTTATGAAATTCTTCCGCTGACTTGTTTCCAATAATGAATTCAGCAAGCTCTCTTGCCTCATTCATATCATTTATCACAACCGAAGGAGCATTTGAAGAAGCATGGGAAAATGTTGCTCTGGTTTCTTCATGTTTTGGCTTGCCATGAATCACAATTGAATATCCTTTTTCCGCAATCTGGTCGCTTCGGTTCCAAACTTTTTCAACAAAGGGGCAAGTAGTATTATATTTTTCGGTTGAAATGCCGAGATTATTTAAGCGAGCTTCCATTTCAAGGGTTGTACCAAAAGCAGGAATAATAACGATATCGTCTTTCTTTAATTCGCTGAATGGAATTAATTGGTTTCCGATGGTATCCTGCAAAAACTTAATGCCTTTTTCTTCAAGGTCTGCGTTCACAATCGGATTGTGAATCATTTCGCTCAAAAGAAAGATTCGCTTGCCAGGGTTTTCATCAACCGTACGGAATGCGATCTCGATCGCGTTTTCCACGCCATAGCAAAAACCAAAATGACGGGCTAAGTAAATCTTGAGTGGGCCAAAATCAAGCAGGGCAGGAGTGAAATCTTTTTTCATCTTATCCTGCTGCTTTCTTTTATTCTTTACCGCCGTAATCAATGGACTTCGGTACGCTGGCGGGACCTGGAATGTTTTCATGTAGCCGCAAAGTTAAGTGTTAGGGTTGATAAGGTTGACAGGGTTGTTATTGGGGAAGCGGGTTGATAGGGTTGATAAGTTGATAGGGATAAAACATTGAAAAGATTATTGAAATGGGATGCAGGATGTGTTTTCTATTAGTGTGTTGTGTCTTAACTTGTCAACCTAATCAACTTGTCAACCTTATCAACCAAATCAACCGCAACTCAAACAAGCGTCGATTCACAGCCTCCTCACTGGATAGAGCATTACTAATCTGTACGAAGTTAATATCCGGCAGTACACGCCTGAGGGAACTTTTGCTGCATTTGCCAAACACCTTCCACGAATAAAGGAAATGGGAGTGGATACACTTTGGTTCATGCCGGTTACTCCGATCAGCGTTGAAAAAAGGCAGGGAACCCTGGGAAGTTATTATGCCGCTGCTGAGTTTACGAACACGAATTCAGAATTTGGTACGCTTGATGATTTTGGAGCGTTAGTAAATGAAGCGCATAAGCTTGGATTAAAAGTGATCATTGACTGGGTGGCCAATCATACGGGTTGTGATCATGTTTGGACAAAATCAAAACCGCAGTTCTACAAGAAGGATGCCCAGGGAAATTTCTACGACAATCATGGTTGGATCGACGTGATCGATCTGAATTATTATGATGGGGAAATGAGGCAGAGCATGATCGAAGCCATGAGTTTTTGGGTGAAGAAATTTGATATAGATGGATTTCGTTGCGATATGGCACATCTCGTTCCACTGGATTTCTGGCGTGAGGCAAGGACCAGATTGGATGCATTAAAACCTTTGTTCTGGTTAGCCGAAACCGAGGATGGCCATTACCTGGATGTATTCGATTGTTGTTATGCATGGCAATGGATGCACTCTACAAAAAGTTTTATCGATGGAAAATTGAAACTTCAGGATCTAAAGGATCTGTTGGTCAGATATGATAAAGATTATCCCCCAGAAACTTCTCATCTATTCTTTACCAGCAATCATGATGAAAACAGTTGGAATGGCACTGAGTATGAAAAATACGGAGAAGCTGCAAAGCCATTTGCTGTTTTCAGTGTGTTATGGAATGGTATACCGTTAATTTATAGCGGACAGGAATTGCCGAATCAAAAAAGATTGAAATTCTTTGACAAGGACCTGATTGAATGGAGCGAAAAGCCAGCCATGTTTGATTTCTATAAACGGCTCTTGAATTTGCGCAAAAAACATCCAGCCATTGTTGCGGGAAGATCAAAGAAGCCGGAGGTCATGAAAACAAATGTGGATGAATATGTTTTTGGATTTGTACGCCGAAAGAATAATGAAGATGTCTTTGTATTATTGAATCTTTCACCAAATCATTTATTCGTCCAATTACCCGAAGGCTATGTTTATGGAGAATTCAAGGAGTTATTCACTAACCAGAAAATTGAAGTAATACCCGGCCTTTCAATAGAAATGCATGCCTGGGATTTTAAGGTATTCACAAATCACAACAAATAAAAACCCCTCCCGCCAGCGGCGGGAGGGGCCCATATAAATATTTTGTAATAATCTTAGTTCGTATTGTTGAGGTTCAGAACAATGGGATAGATCCCATCATAACCTGGATACATTCCTTCCAGCTTTACACTTCCACTTGCAGATTCAAGCGCTTTCCTGAAATCATCCACACTCTTTATTTCCTTTCCATCGGCCTTAATGATCACATATCCTTCCTGGATCCTGACTTTGCTGAATAGTCCTCGGTTGCTGATAGACTTTACTACCACACCCCCGTTAACGCCAAGTTCCTTAGCTCCGGTTTTGCTGAGTGTTTCCAATTCGGCGCCTACGCGATCGAGAACAGAAGTTCTAACCACATCATAGGTGCCGCTTGAATTACGCAACGTCACATTCGCACTATAATCTTTTCCCTCTCTCTTATAAGTCACTGAAATCTTGTCCCCAGGGCGATAAGTCGCGATTTGTCCTACCATTTCTGCTCCTGATGATATTGAAACACCATTGATTTTGGTGATCACATCACCTTTCTTAATTCCAGCAGCTGCTGCAGCTCCTTCGCTTCTTGCATTCAACACATATACACCTTCGCCTTCTTTAATTCCATTCTGCGCTTTTACTTCTTCGCTAAGATTTTCGCGAGGATACTCAATGCCCAAATAAGCTCTTTGCACTGTTCCATGCTTCATCAAATCGGCAACTATCTTCTTTACAATATTTACAGGAATCGTAAAAGAATAACCAGCATATGCTCCGGTTGGAGATGCAATTGCTGAGTTGATCCCGATTAATTTTCCATCGAGCGTGATCAGTGGACCACCACTATTACCTGGGTTTACGGCCGCATCTGTTTGAAGGAATGATTCAACCGGAGAATCACTTTGACGGCGGTTGATCTCCAATGTCCTTCCTTTAGCGCTCACGATACCTGCTGTAACTGTTGTTTCAAGTGTCAAAGGATAACCCACAGCGAGCACCCATTGACCAACTTTCACATCATCAGAATTTCCATATAGCAAGAAAGGCAAAGCTTTCGCTTCGATCTTGATCACAGCCAGGTCGCTGCTTGCGTCAGCACCGACCAATTTGGCTTTAAAACTGCGTTTGTTATTCAGCGTTACATTGATCTCGTCGGCACCGGCGATCACGTGATTATTGGTAACAATGTATCCGTCTTCGCTAATGATCGCACCAGAACCGGATGCGTTTTGCGGTAGTGAACGGAAACGATCTCCAAACAAATCATCCAGGTCCATATCAGGGAAAAGATCACTAAAAGGACTCCGGCGTGGAAGATTGTTTGTAGCTGTTCTTGTAACTTTTGTTTTTATATGCACTGTAGCCGGCGTGGCCGCTTCGGCTGCAGCAGTGAAATCGAAACTCGGAGTCTCGCCATTTACTCCATTGAATCCGGCATAGTTTAGAGGGGTTTTTCCTTGTTGGCTATTTTCGCTACGATAAACGTAAGTGTCTTTCTGTATGAAGCGCTGATAGCCCCATAGGGTACCCACTGTTGTAACCGCACTGAGCAGTACAACCGAAAGTATTTGCTTAATCTTCATTTTATGTAAACGTTTTTATTGTGTAAATCAATATTCAAAATACATGCCTGCTCCATCAAATTAACAGCAGAGCTGTCAATCTGCTAATACCGGTAATTCAGTTTAACAATAAATTTACTAAAGTCTTCGTAGATCCCCATACAAAACTAAGAAAAGAAAGCCTTTATGAGAATTCTGCCGTTTTTATTTTGGCAAGCGGCATGGCTAAAAAGCTGCACCGTCACAAAAAATGGCAGGACGATTTTTCAGCCTGCCTTCAGGTTTGGCTTCAATTCCAGTAAAAATTTCAGCATGTCTACGCCATCTGCAAAATCAGTCAGGCCAGGTTTTTGTCCTTCCCCGAATGGGAGATGGCCTTTACCAACAACGCATTGGATGTCTTCCTGGATTTCTAACCTGCGTTCAAGACTGTTTATATCCTCATAAAACTCGTAGTTGAGCTGGCTGATGGGGGAGAATACAGATTTTTTTTCCTGTAAATGGATTGATTCGTTACTCATGTAGTATTCTTTATTCAGAATCATCACGGCGAGCTGGTAGTCGTAGTTATTCTTGTATTTGGTTTGATCAGCCATCCAATCATACTTCTTAAAAGCATCAAGCAGGGGAATAAAATCGTAGCCTTTCGGAACGTAGATCTTAGTCACATTTCTGCAGCCCAGGCCAAAAAATTGGTGTACATCATCGGCGAGTTTTTCCAGGTCTTTCCGGCTTTCATCACCGGTAAGAATGGCAACAGAAGTTCGATTCCGCCTGATGACATGTGGGTATTTCCCGAAATATTGTTCAAAATAGCGGGCAGAATTATTACTACCGGTAGCAATATAAGCATCGCAACCCTTCAGCATTTCAGAGAATCTTACCAATGTTGATACTTCACTATCCCATTCGATTAATTGATCGGTGAGGTGCCGGAGTAATAGATCATCTTTTGATGAGGGCTTTATCGATTGTTTGTTTCCTGTAATAAAAACGCAAAGGAAATCATGAAAACCCACGAGGGGAATATTTCCTGCCATAACGATCCCGATGTTTTTTGGAGCTGGATTATTTTCAGGAATCCTGTATTGTGAAGCCAATTGCACAAGCTTGTTTTTTTGAAGAAATTCTTCGGCAATATTCTTCAATGCAAGGGAAATGAATTCAGGAACGAACCATTTATTATGTTGATATGCACGCTCTTTAACTTGCTCCCAATTAACACTATCCGATAAAATATATTTGCCGAGTTTTTCTAATAATCCGATGCGTTGTTGTAAATTCATTCCGAATTATTTTTGCAAAAATAGTTGTAATCAATCCACTAAAATCCTATAAGTAATGGCAATAAAAATCACAGAAGAATGTATCAACTGCGGGGCATGCGAACCGGAATGTCCCAATAATGCGATTTATGAAGGAGGCGTGGAATGGGCAATCGCTGATGGTACCACCATTCGTGGTCCTTTCACCTTGCTGGATGGAACTGTACTCGATGCCGAACAAAAAAATGCTCCGGTAGCTGTTGATACCTATTATATAGTACCGAATAAATGCACCGAATGCCAGGGTTTCCATGAAGAACCCCAATGTGCTGCAGTTTGCCCGGTTGATTGTTGCGTTCCAGATGAAATGTACCGCGAAACAGTTGATGAATTAATGGCGAAGAAGGCTAAGTTGCATATTTAGGCATAGTTATAAAAATGTGCGAAAAAATAGCAGTAAAATTTGGAATCGCCTTTGAATCTGTACTAACTTTCAGAATCATAGATACAAATAGTGAATGTAGCCTTAGTGCTACTTAATTCTGGCGGGTGATATTTCCCGTCGTAAAAAGGTGAAGGGGGAACTTCCTTCACCTTTATTATTTATTATTTGCGTGTCTATTTCGATTAGCGCGATGAGGCTCGAAGTCTCGAAAATGCGATTCAACAGGAGAACAGATGAACAAGGAATGATCAATTTCCATCGGAGGGTTGTCTACTGAATGAAACGGAAGGCAAAACGAGTTTTAAAAATATTGGAGAAACGTCCGATGGAAATTGATCATTCCTTGTTCATCTGTTCTTCTGTTGAATCGAGATTTCCGGACGACGAGTACTCAGGCACTCTTTAGTAGACGAACCCCTCAGATGTAAACTGGATATTCCCCCCGCCTTACCGACGGGGCAGGCTTGTTCGTCATCCCTGCGTAAGAGGGGCCCTCCAAAACTGAGACTTCCGAAAGCCGTCATTCCCGCGAAAGCGGGAACCCGCAGTTCAACTTTTCTCCCTAAATATTTCTTAATAATCCTTTCAACTGCCATTTTGGATTGAGAATGGCTTTTAATCTGTCCCGGAGTTCCGGGCTAAGCTAAGTTTTCGTTTATTTGCTGAAATTTTTCATCATCCATGAAACCCAATATAGCTTTTGTAACTGGTGGCTATTCAAGCGAAGCTGTTATCTCCTACAAAAGCGCAATCACGATTGAAAAGAATATCGATAGGGACAAATTCCAGGTCTATAAGATTGACGTCACTCCAAATGGTTGGTTCTATGAGAATGGCAGCGGAAAAATAGCAGTCGATCGGAATGATTTCACCCTTCCCATAAGTGGAAAAAAGATAAGTTTTGACGCGGTTTTGATCGGAATTCACGGAACTCCAGGTGAAGATGGTAAGCTCCAGGGGTATTTTGACCTGATGGGACTGCCTTACACCTCATGCGATGCCGCTACCTCGGCCCTTACTTTTAATAAGAGTTATACTGTGGCCGTTGCGGCGTTTGGCGGGGTGAACACGGCCCGTTCCTTGCATTTATTCAAGGATATTCCCGTAAAGGCTGACTCAATTTTGAAGCAGTTGAATCTCCCGGTGTTCGTCAAACCAAATAATGGCGGATCGAGCATTGGGATGAGTAAAGTCACAAAGACCCAGGATCTGCCTGCGGCATTGGATAAAGCATTCAAGGAAGATGACCAGGTGCTGGTGGAAGAATTTATTGCTGGCCGGGAATTTACAGTAGGTGTTTTTAGAACTAATAAAGAAGTAATCGTACTCCCAATCACGGAGGTGATCACTAAAAAAGAATTCTTCGATTATGAGGCAAAGTACCAGGGAATGAGCGAAGAGATCACACCTGCAAAGATTGACAAAGGAATTGAAGATAAAATCCGGAACACCGCAAAGAAAATATTTGAATTGTTCAATTGCCGGGGAGTTGTAAGGATAGATTTTATTTACAATGAAGCGAGAGGTGAACCTTATATTCTTGAGATCAATACAGTTCCTGGTCAAAGTGAAGCGAGTATTGTGCCGCAACAAGTGCAGATAATGGGGTGGAGCCTGAAGGATTTTTATTCATCATTGATCGAGGAAGCGTTGAGCAGGAAGGGAAGGGGGAATAGGCAGTAGGCAAAGGGCAATAGGCAATAAGCAATAGGCAAAGGGCAATAGGCAATGCAATAGGCAAAGGGCAATAGGCAATAAGCAAGGGGCAAAGAGAACTTATAAGGCTCAACCATAAAACTTTAAATAAAAAACACCCAATTGCGCGCATTAAAATTAATGGAAAAAAAGCCGTTATGGATGCATATCCTGCTCGGCGGAGTTATTATCGTCATCCTGCTTTTGCTTTTCATGCTTTCCCTGAGGTGGCTTACAAGACATGGAGCAACACTAACTGTACCCGGTGTAACTGGCAAATCCTTTGACGATGCGAAGAAATTGCTGGAAGAGCAGGGATTTGAAGTGGAGATACAGGATTCAGTATATAATGATACAGCAAAGGCACTTGCAGTATTAAGGCAGTTTCCAGAAGCAGAATCCAATGTAAAAGTGAACAGAACAGTTTATCTAACCATCAATCGCGCTATTGCACCAACCATTGAAATGCCCCTGCTGGAAGGACTCAGTTTCCGTAATGCCGAAGTAGTATTGAAACAATATGGGCTTAAGAGAGGGGATACATTTTATAAATCGGACTTCGCCCGGAATGCTGTGCTCGAACAGGTATATAATGGAGATCGAATCAAACCCGGAACAAAAATTCGAATGGGAAGCGAGATCGATCTCATTTTAGGAAGTGGACTTGGACAGACGGAATTTCCTGTACCAGATCTATTCGGATTAACTTATGTTGAAGCCAAGATGGTGCTCCAGCAAAATAATCTTGTACTAAGTTCAGTGCTGCCCGAAACACCGGATACAGAATTAAGTGATACCTTAAATGCATTCGTAGTAAGGCAAAGGCCTGAACGATTTACCATCGATCGTCGCTATAATCGTATCAGGCAGGGACAATTGGTGGATTTGTGGTTATCTCCAACCAAGCCCGTAAGACAAGTAGACACAACCAGTGCTGTTCCAGGCAGCGAGTACTAAAAAAATTATTTATGCAGACCATAACTGCTGAAGAAGTAAAATCCCGGATAAGTGCAGGCGAGAAGCTCAATCTCGTTGATGTTCGTGAACCGAATGAGAATGCAGATTTCAATATCGGTGGAAGATTGGTTCCATTAGGAAAGATACAATCTATGCAAGCGGATGAACTCGATGATCTCAAAAGCAGCGAAGTGATCTGTTATTGCCGTAGCGGCAACCGCAGCGGACAGGCATGTTTGATCCTTGAAACGATGGGATTCAGCAATGTAAAAAATCTTACCGGTGGGATGCTACGCTGGACAGAAATGTTTGGAAGAAGCTAATGTGCGGAGTTCTTAGAAAATTCAGACGGCCTGCTCACCTTTAGATCCGTACTATTCGACACGCCAATAATCAATAATCAATATTCAATAAGTCAATTCTCAAATCAAGTCTCATCAATCAACGCTCAAGGTTCAACTATCACCTGGCAAGGATCAAGGGTCAACCTGCCTGCCGGCAGGCAGGTAATCAAAGCAAGGCTCAACTAATGCTTAGACTTTAATGTCCAACTTGGCATTGACTACTGATCGTTGATCCTTGCCGGGTGAAAATTGCGCCTTGAATAATGATCATTGAACCTTGATTTGAGCATTGATTATTGAATATTGATTATTGATTATTGGCGTGTCGAAAATCATGTATTCAAAAAGGTCTCAAGTTGTCCGCTCACCTCTTCCTTCGACTACTCGCTTAGTCATTTTAATTCTACAATTGGGGGCTCTGTAAAATCATTATTAATTCTGTCTATCATTTTCTTGTCAGGGGTGTCGTTGTGGACATAGTACCGGAATTTTGAACGATAGTAGCTTCTTTGATTGATTGTAAATGCAGCTTCCACCATCGGAGAAAATGCCCAATAGGGCATTGTGGGATGAACGCGAATTGTTTGTGGGTAGCGATAGTTTGATGGATGACCAAGATACTGTAATACCTGCCACCTGTCCATCCAGTTTTCCTGAAGCATCTACCCATTTTGCATGCGTGTGATTTGCCAACGAATCACGAATTCCCTCACTGGTTAGAATTCTCCAGTTCCCTTTGTAATTGGTTTTGTCATCGGGGTTCCAATATTTCGAACCGCGAAATGCCTGACCGCCATAATGATATTTGTTGACGTAGACCGTATCATCATTGGGATTATATTGCTCGGATTCAATGTCGAAAAGAAATAGTCTGTGAAATGGATAGAGCTCTGTAGTTCCATTGTTCCTGCAAAACCACGCCCTGTTGAAAACTCATGTATTCCAGCAATGCGGTAACTTCAACGCACACAGGACCATGTTTTACATTCATGAGTCCACATGCTTTACAGTACCGGTTTGCTGATGCTGGTTCCAGAAGTCAACAAATTGTTTTTATAGGTTGTATTGGTCCACGCTGAAAATATCGCGTGTTGATGAGCATGGCCAGCGGGAAAGTCATCCGTTCAGTACCTTTGCCTCCGGGGGAATAAACAGGATGAATAAAACCACTTCGCCGATAATAGGTGGGGCTATCAGGAGGAGGCATTACTTCTTCCGTGTGATAATAAAGTACAGGCTTTCTTTTGCTTTGGATCGAATGCCCTTTTGATCCTGTTCAACTGTAACTGTTGGAACTCTTTGCTTTTTTTCGGTTCATAGTTCAACAAGTATCTTCTCTTGAGTATCCTTAGCGTGAAGCGAGTCGACGATAAAAACCAGGGTGACGCTGTCGAGTAATTGTGCTGGGATCTGTTTATTAGTTGCTTTACTTCGGTAAGTCGGACATCCGTTGTGTGGAAAACGGTTTGGTTAGATCACGGAATTACCGGACATTTGAATCTGCTCATAGTCACCTGCGGTAACGTTATGTTTAACTGTACATATGCGAACGGTGGAATGAGAAGTAGAATTAATAAGGAGTGGTTTTTTCATGGGAATAAAATAAAAATAAAACTGCGTTTTACAAATATAGCTCGATTTCGCCTCTGAAAATAACGATTGCATCGGCTTTTAATGATACAGATTTATCATTAGTAACGGATACCTGTATTTCTCCACCTCTTGAAGAAGCCTGGTAGGCCCTAAGTGGGTCTTTTTTTAATTTGTTTTTCCAAAAAGGAGCCAGGGATGAATGTACAGATCCCGTTACCGGATCTTCATCGATCCCTATCCACGGACAAAAGGAACGAAGCAGGAAATCGTATTCGGGCCGGTCCGCAATAGAAGTGATCACTACTTCCGTTAGTTCTGAATCTGAATTAACGAGTTTGATAAAATCGGGCTTTACTTGTCTTAATAATGAGGGATCATCCAGTTCGATCATTAGCATTTGCAGTTCAGTTGTAGCACCTGCGTAAACGTATTTTTCAATTCCAATAGCGGAAAGAATTTTCCTGTCCACTCTCGTTTCGTGAAGGTTGAAAACCGGATATTCAATGCAAACTAATCCTGATTCGATTTTTACCGGGATTCTCAATCCCTCTGCAGTGATGAATTCAATTTTTTCAGTTCCGTCAATTACATTTAAGAGCTTTGCCGCTGCAAGAGTTCCATGTCCGCAGGCTGGTATTTCGGTTGTGGAAGTAAAATACCGGATCTTATAATATTCTTCAGTTTCTTTTAGAATAAAAACTGTTACTGGTTGATTCATCTCTGTTGCTATCGATTGTAAAACCTTTTTAGGATAATCATTAGAAAGTATACAAACGGGAGTAGGATTACCCTTAAAAGGTTGACTAGTGCAGGAATCTAAAAAGTAGATCGGCATCTTCATTCCTAAAATGTTTGATTATTCTTGTTTATGATGGCCGCAATTATAAGTCTTGCAATTATTGGCTATTGTCACCGAAATTCCTATCTACTTCTCCAAATTCCGGGAATACCATCGTCTCTTGCCCCTTTGCCTATTGCCAATTGCTTATTGCCTATTGCCTATTGTTCACGCAAACTTGTAGATTATTTTCCTCTAATCCAATTCGCGCTTCCTATGCGCTGGGCGGCATGGATTTATCATTAAAGTATTAACAATGGAATAGAATGGCGATATCAGAATCTCAATCCATCCAATTACAGAATTTCTTTAATCAATCAGCATTTGCAGAAAAAGGTGGAGTAGTTACTGACCTGGATGGAACTGCAATTCACGAATTTCATGGAAAACATATGATCCCCAATTCAGTTGAACTGGGGTTAGAGAAAATATATGCCTTAGGACGGCCGGTAGTTTTGAATACGCTTCGTTTTCCATTGTCAGTGATGCGAACCTTTGCGATGGAATGGTATAGCATTTCAAATGCGCCGATTCCAACCGTGCTGATGAATGGAAGTCAACTGGGATATATCAACCAGGGAAAGAATGGATCATTTGCTTATGAAGAAATTGAAGCGTTTCCATTGGACCAGGATGAGATTACGGAGGTGATGAAAATTGTAAATGAATTACTCGCAAAAAAAGTGAGTAATCTTTTGGTGTTTTATTATCCCAGGGATTGGACTGCTGGTGAGATCATCTGGACGCCGGTTCCGGAAAAAATAGAACATGTTAGAAATAAATACCTGAGCGCCGCTTCTGTTTATTCAGGCAACGGGGATTTGCTGGAGGAACAATTGCGATCTCAGCCACTTTGCATGGTATTCTTGTTGATCGATATTCCCCAGGATCAATTGATGGCTTACCAACATACCAAGCGACATAATTTTTTTACCCATAAAGGTGTTGACAAACGTTTCGGGGCTGAACGAATTTCGAAGCATCTTCAATTTGAATTAAATCATTCACTCGGGGCCGGCGATTCAGAAATGGATACATTTTTAACTGCTGTTGGCCAGGCGGTGCATGTAGGTAATCCATATTTGCAATACCAGGGATCGCTGCCCCCTATTAAAGTTCAGGGTTCTGCTGAATTGGGAGAATTGCTGGGACAATTGGCCCTGATGCAGAAAACTGTTATACAATCATAATGCGAAAACATCCAGCCTCAGAAGTCAGAAAGAAAATAACACTGATTAAGAAAATTGTTCGCCACCATTTCGGTTCCGAACCAAAGAAGATTGAATTCAAACCGGCAGGTCTTACCAATTTTGTTTTCGACGTGAAATGCCGTTCCGGAGACTTTATTGTGAGGATAGCCGGCGCCGCATCAAGGTTCAAGGATTTTCAAAAAGAACAATGGGCTGTCGACAAAGTAAAGAAGCTCGGCGTACCGGTTGCAGAAATTCTTGAAGTGGGAAACGAAGTGATCGATTTGCCATATATGCTTCAAACAAAACTGGAAGGAAGTGACGCGACACATCACCCGGATCGTTTAAGGATACTCTTCGAAGTAGGACATTACGCTCAACTCATTCATACCATACACACCAATAATTACGGTAACAATTTCGACTGGTCCAGGAACAGGCTCACCAAAAACAAGAACTGGAGAGAATATCTGCTGGAAGAATTCAATGCTCACCAACGCGTGGAGATCCTAACGGAGAATGGAATGCTAACCAAAACGCAATCAAAAAAGCTTTCGTCGTTGGTAAAAAGAATGGAAAAATGGAAAACGACTCCTGTCTTAAACCATGGGGATCTTCGGTTAAAAAATGTGATGATCGATAATAATGGAAAGATCATTGCCATAATCGATTGGGAACACTGCTGCTCAAATATTGCACCTTATTGGGATCTCTCTATCGCACTTCACGATCTTTCAATCGATGCCCGTGAAGAGTTTTTAAAAGGGTACGGGATAGATCCTTCGACATTCAGCGAGATTGCTCCATTTATGAAAGCTTTCAATATTTTGAATTATGCAGATGTCATTTCGCGAAAATCAAAACGCAGAGACAAACGAGGATTGGATTTTTATAGGTTGAGACTCCAGGGAAGTTTGGACTTGTTTTCGTTGTAGGCGGAAATCTGGAGTCGGGAGTCGGGAGTCAGGAGTCGGGAACAATCACGCATAATAATCAATAATTGCTCGATGTGGATCGAGTTAATTGATAGTTAACAACTTCATGCCATTAGAATTATTGATTACTGTTTATTAATTATTGATTATTGTATTGACTCCTGACTCCCGACTCCCGACTAAAACTTCAGCCCCAGCCCAACCAAAAAATTCGTTCCTGCCATCGGATAATAATAATTCTCCGTGATCATCGATCCTCCATACTGGTAACTGAATGTATATCCATTCGGTTCATACTTTTTGTTGAATACATTATTTACCGATAAAACAAGATTGATTTCTTTTGCAAAACATTTCCTGATCGAGTAACTGAACCTGGCATCCTGAACATAAAAAGGATTCAGGCTTCGGTTTATATTTGATGTATTATCGAGAAACTGGCGACTAACGTATTTTCCAACCAATGCGATCTCAGCATTCTTTACAGGATAAATTGATATGACTGCGGAACCCGTTACAGCAGGTGAAAATGCAATATCTGTATTGCCATGCTGGATATTTTTTTGATCGCCATTGTCATAGTCGTCGAAAAATTCGGTGAAGTCTTTTATTTCATTCTTACTCAAACTCAGATTTCCCGATGCCTGTAACCAGTTATTGAGTCTTGACCTTCCTTGCATTTCTATTCCCAGCCTGTAGCTATTTTGAATATTGGTCCTGGTATAGGCTCCCACGTCATTCACTTTTCCGGTTAGCACCAACTGATCTTTATAGACCATATAATAAATGGTAGCGCCAAATTGTGATTGACTATTTCTTTTTTCAAACCCCAATTCGAAATCGTGGACTTGTTCGGGTTTTGGAATTTGGTTCTGACCAGCTTCGAAATCATCGCGATTCGGTTCTTTTTGGCCTAATGAATAAGATGCATAAAACTGGTAGTCATTTTTTGAATAAGTAATACCCGCTTTCGGATTAAAGAAATCCCAATCCTGGTCAATCATAACCGCTGGGTTGTCCCTGAATCCGTCAATATCATATTTAACCCTTCGGTATTGCAGGTCAGCAAAGAAAAGAAGGTACGGATTAAATTGACGTTGGTATTTTCCATAGAAATTGAGATCTGTTTTCAATGCGTCGTGATCGTACCAGCGATATTTATAGGGAATTCCAATCTCTGACCAGATGATTTCTCCAAAATGATTTCCATCATATCTTGTCCAACCGCCCCCGAATGTCAATTGATTTTTATCTTTTTTATATTGAAGTGAAAAGATCTGACCATAGAATTGATTGTCCAGCCAAAGTTGCCGGATCAAATCAGTCGAAGTAATCGTATCATTTCCTATAACCTGGTCAGGCAATCCATAATCAGAAAAATTCTGATCAGCCTTGTACTGTTCGTAATAACCATTTCCATTGGTGAGAAAGAAAGCCGTATTAAAGCTTAATTGTTTATTGAATTGATGATTGAAGAATAATTGGTAGTGATCCTGGCGGTAATTGTCTGTTTCATTATCATAAGGTGTACCAGGCTTTTCCATTCCGGCATAGTTTATCGTGCGGTTTGTTTTCAAATCCGCTTCCGAAACGCCATACCATGCCTGGTAAGTTTTTTCTTTACCGGTAAAAACATTTAAACGAATTGAACTGCGTGAATTCAACCATGCTGCCGAAACATAAAGAGACTGAAGATCGCTTGAGGCACGGTCGATATAACCATCGCTGTTCAATTGTGAAAACCTTGCATCAATAGTAAAATGATCACCTAATAAACCGCTTCCTGCTTTTATTGTATGTTTCCAGCTATTGAAAGATCCAAATGAATTATTCAATTCAGCATAAGGCGTTGTTAGCACCTCATTACTTGCAAGATTGATTGTTGCACCAAATGCACCCGCGCCATTTGAAGAAGTACCAACTCCGCGTTGCACCTGTATGCTGCTCAGTGAAGATGCGAAATCGGGCAGATCAACAAAAAATGTTCCTTGTGATTCGGCATCATTATAAGGAATGCCATTAAGTGTAACATTAATTCTTGCTGCATCACTTCCACGAATACGGATACCGGTATAACCAAAACCATTACCCGCATCTGAATTCACAACAACGGATGGAAGTTGATCCAAAATGAATGGAAGATCACGTCCGAGATTTTGTTTTTCAATTTCCCGTTTATTCAAATTGGATTTGGTAAATGGTGCTTTGTCCTCCGCACGCGTGGCCCGTATCTCTACCGGTTGCATGAAGATGTTCAGCCTTTCCATTTTCCATTCCTTAACGGCGGAATCTGTTTGAACATATTCTTCAATTGGTTTAAATCCGATTGATGTGATCCGCAATAAATAACTGCCCTTCCTTAATTTTTTGAATTCAAAATCGCCAGACTCATTTGTTATGGTGCTGGCTAACCGGTCCAGTTCGACTGTCGCCGAGGCGAGGGGATTTCCGTCTGAATCGGTTACTCTTCCCGCAATAGTTTGTGCGGAAAGAGAATAAGTCAATAAAGCAAAGCAAATCCCCAAAAACGATTTTTTCATTTTTAATGTTTTATCTGAAAAAATGGTTTAAGAGAAATGCTGCGAAGAAGTGTAGGAATGCGTTTTTCTACCTTCCCTGCGCAGGCATTACCCTGTTCAGGTTCTACGGGTATTATCTCAGCACCCCGATCTTATCGGGAAGCACCCCGGGAATCTGATCCCGGCTTAGCCGGGACGACAAATATACGAGCAAAAGTTTTTTTAAGGAACCTGTAACTTTAAGGAGTAGTTCTTCGTCACACCACAAAACAAGACTTATGAAGAAGAGCTTGCTCGCCGCTATTGTCGTTCTTATAGGGGTAGCCTGCAACTCCCAACAGCAAAAGACTATCAATGATCAGAATGCTGAATCCCGCTCTGTGAAAGGGTTTCATGCGATTAAGGCTGAAGATGGAATTGATCTTTACCTTACCCAGGGTAATGAAGAAGCTGTTGCGGTTAGCGCCTCGAAAATCGAATACAGGGAAAAAATTAAGACCGTTGTCGAAAACGGGGTCCTTAGAATATACTACGATGATAATTGGCGTTTTGGCTGGCGTGATCGCAGGTTAAGGGCATATGTTTCATTTAAAACCCTCGACGGGCTCGCAGGATCCGGCGGTGCTGATGTTATTGTAACTGGCGTAATCAAAACGCCCTCACTTAAGATGGATATTTCGGGCGGGAGCGATTTCTCCGGTGCAGTAGAAGTTACTGAACTCTTTATTGATCAAAGTGGTGGATCTGATGTTGATATAAAAGGTACTGCCTCAAAGTTAACGATCAGCGCCAGCGGTGGAAGCGATTTTAGCGGTTATGGGCTTTCAGTGGAATATGCAATTGTAAGAGCGAGCGGTGGGAGTGATGCTCAAATAACTGTCACAAAAGAACTAACAGCCGATGCGAGCGGCGGAAGCGATATTGATTATAAAGGCAATGCTGCAATCACAAATACGAATTCCAGTGGAGGCAGCAGCGTGAGCAAAAGAGGTTGATGCAACATATAATTTAAAAGCAGGTCTTTGTTCTAAGATTTAGCGAAAAAAAACTAATCATGAAAAAATTGGTATTCTTCCTGGTAGGTCTGTTTGCATCCTACCTGTTAACTGCGCAAACAATTAATGACGCCAATGCGGTTAAAAGAGACGTAAAAGGATTTCATGCTATAAAAGTTTCGCACGGAATTCAATTGATGCTTACTGAAGGAACCGAGGAAGCGGTTGCTGTAAGCTCAAATGATCCGGAATTCCGCGATAAAATAAGAACTGAAGTCGTGAATGGTGAGTTGAGAATATATTTCGATTACGATTGGTGGAAGGAACTTCGTGAGGAATTTCGGAACATCTCGAAGAAAAGATTGCGTGCCTATGTTTCTTTTGTGAAACTGGATGGAGTGCGCGCTTCTTCGGGTTCAACTGTGAATGTTGAAGGAGTAATCAAGGCCTCCAGGCTTAATATGGAAGCATCCAGTGGCGCTACATTCAATGGAAAGGTAGAAGTAGGAGAAATGACGGTTGATCAGAGCAGCGGGTCTGTTATAAAAATTTCCGGAACAGTTTCCGGTAAATTGATTGCTGACGGAAGCAGTGGAAGTCAGTTTAAAGGTTATGATCTTACGGTCGAAAACTGCTCCGCTGATCTAAGCAGTGGTGCAGGTGTCCAGGTTACCGTGAATAAGGAATTGACAGTTGAGGCAAGCAGTGGTGGGTATGTAAACTACAAAGGCAATGGATCGATCAGGAACGTAAGGACCAGCAGTGGTGGTAGCGTTTCAAAGAAAGGCTAATATTATACTAATACTATGAATAAGTTTATTGCATTATTTATTGTTTCATTTTTTAGCATCTCGCTTTTTGCGCAAAAGGTTACTGTTAATGATGCCAATGCACAAGCCCGCCAGGTAGGAAGTTTTACTGGCATTAAGGTTTCCAATGCCTTCGACCTTTATCTTTCACAGGATGAAGATGAAGCAGTAGCAGTAAGTGCTGCAAAAGCGGAAGACAGGAGTAAGATTCGCACTGAAGTGAAGGACGGCGTTTTAAGGATCTGGTTTGATGACAAGACGAATTGGTGGAAGAACATGGGGAACAAAAAGTTGAAAGCCTATGTATCGTTCAAAACCCTGAATAGCTTGTCAGCATCAGGAGCTTGTGATGTAGTCGTTACCGGAGCGATCAATTCGCCGGATGCCAACTTCGTAATGGATTTCTCTGGGGCAAGTGATTTCAAAGGAGAGATTAACGCAAAAACAATGAAGGTTGATTTAAGTGGTGCATCAGATGTAAATATTAAAGGCAAGGTCGATCATCTCGAAGTTGAAGCAAGTGGTGCCAGTGATTTTGATGGATATGGATTTACTACAAATAATTGCAATGCGCATGCTTCAGGCGCATCGGGTATCAAAGTCACTGTCAACAAAGAATTAAATGCAAAAGCAAGCGGCGCAAGCGGTATTTATTATTCAGGTGAAGGAATGATCCGTGATCACAAATCAAGCGGCGCAAGCAGCATATCAAGAAAAGGCTAATTGTTCATAATTATATAGGGTATAAGCGCGACGTATCTACGCCGCGCTTTTTTTTAAAAAAAATTCTTAACAGTTAACTCAACCAAAAGAATAGGTGGAAGTTTCATTGACAAATCATTACAAGGGCCAGCTTTAATTTTGATTGTTAAAAAAAATTTCTTTTTGGACTTTATAGCAAATAACTCTTATTTTTGCCGCCCACATTACGAAAGAAACAATCAACAATGTCTTTTTCATGATGTATCTTTAAATCGCGAAGTAGAGCAGCGGTAGCTCGTCGGGCTCATAACCCGAAGGTCGGGAGTTCGATCCTCCCCTTCGCAACAGTAAGGTCCCGCTTCGGCGGGATTTTTTGTTTTTACTTTTGATACTTCGAAATGAAATCTGGTTTCGTAAACATATTCGGACGCCCCAATGCGGGAAAGAGCACATTGCTGAATGCGCTGATGGGAGAAAAACTGGCAATTGTTTCCTCGAAAGTGCAAACGACAAGGCATCGAATAAAAGGAATATTGACTGAAAAAGATTACCAGATCGTTTTTTCAGATACTCCAGGCATCATCGAACCGAAATATAAGTTGCATGAAAAAATGATGCAAGCAGTTAAAACCGCACTGGAAGACGCTGATCTCGCGATCTTACTTGTCGATATCAATGAAGATTTAGATGAGGTTGATGAAATATTTTCAAAATTGAATTTAAAGGTTCCCTGTATTGTTGTCGTAAACAAATTTGATAGAGAAAGCAAAAAGAGAAAGGAAGAAGCCATCGATTTTTTTACCGGTAAGCCCTATGCGAAAGAGGTAATGGGAATATCCGCGTTGAAAAATGAAGGTGTTGACAAACTTCTCGAAGCAATCCTGAAATATCTCCCCGAAGGCGAACCCTTCTTTGAAGGAGAAGAAATCTCTGATCTATCCACCCGTTTCTTTGTTTCAGAGCTCATTCGTGAAAAGATCTATCAATTGTACCAGGATGAGATACCCTATCATACAACCGTTCTCGTTCGTGAATACGCTGAAAAATCTACATTAATAAAGATTGGCGCCGATATCATTGTTCAACGCGAAACACAAAAGGGAATTCTTTTAGGAGAAGGCGGAAAAATGATCAAACAATTAGGTACTTCCGCCCGAAAGGATATTGAAGAATTCATTGGTCAAAAAGTGTTTCTGGAATTATTTGTGAAAGTGAAACCCAAATGGCGGGATAGTGAGATTTATCTAAAGGAATATGGGTATGGGTCTTAGCTGTCACTTGTTTTTCTAAATCACAAAATATAAAATGTAAGAGTTACGAAGACTCGCTGAAGATCGTTTCTTATTACAATGCCTTCTAGCGAAAGCGATTAGCTGGTTAACGATTCTTTTGCCTTCCCTTGGCGTCAATGCCTTACCTTCGCACCCCGTCTGAATAGCTCAGCCGGACTAAATTTTCAAAATTTTGGGGTTCACCGTAGCAATAGTGGGTAGGCCTAATGTGGGCAAAAGCACTTTCTTCAATCGTTTGTTGGAACAGCGCAAAGCGATCGTGGATGATACAAGTGGCGTTACGCGTGACCGCCAATATGGTATTGCGGAATGGAATGGCAAAACATTCAACGTAATTGATACGGGTGGTTTTGTACCAAGAAGTGAGGATATTTTTGAAAGAGAGATCCGCAAACAGGTGATGATTGCCGTTGAAGAATCCAATGCAATTCTTTTTATTGTAGATACAGTAACAGGAATAACTGATCTTGATGAAGCAATGGCCGATGTATTGCGAAAGGCTTCAAAACCGGTATTCCTCGTAGTAAATAAGGTAGACAATCACGAACGTTTGCTTGAAGCCGCTGAGTTCTATGGCCTCGGCTTCGACAATATTTTTTTCCTTTCATCTATAAGCGGAAGCGGTACAGGAGAACTGTTAGATGCGCTTACAGAGTTGATCTCCGAAGAGAAATCAGAAGAAACCGAAGCGGAGCAGCAATTACCACGCTTTGCGATAATTGGACAACCTAATGTTGGCAAATCTTCATTGCTCAATTCATTGTTGGGGCAGGAAAGAACTATTGTGAGTGAAATCGCAGGTACAACAAGAGATACAATCCACACGCATTACAATCTTTTTCAAAAAGAATTTGTACTGATCGATACAGCAGGCATCCGGCGAAAGACCAAAGTGCATGAAGACCTTGAATTCTATTCGGTGATCCGCGCAATCAAGGCGATGGATGAAGCGGATGTATGTTTATTAATGCTCGATGCTGAAAAAGGGATTACCGCACAGGACCTGAATATTTTTGGTCTTGCGGCAAAAAAAGGCAAGGGTATAGTGGTGTTGGTGAATAAATGGGACCTATTGGAAAAAGAAACCAATACAGCCCGGGATTATGAGAAAGAACTTCACAAAAGACTTGCTCCGTTTTCGGATGTGCCTGTCCTCTTTATTTCCGCAAAGGATAAGACCAGGATCCATAAGACGATTGAAACCGCAATCCAGGTTTATGAGAACAAGAAAAGGAAGGTGGCAACTTCAAAACTGAATGAAGTAATGCTGAAGGCGATCGAAACCCATCATCCGCCAGTAGTAAGAGGAAACCCTATTAAGATTAAGTATGTAACGCAGCTACCTACTACAGTTCCCAGTTTTGCATTCTTCTGCAATCATCCCGATGACATCAAGGCGCCTTACCGTCAATACCTTGAAAATCAACTTAGGCAACAATTCGATTTTACCGGGGTACCTGTCCGGCTTTTCTTCCGTAAAAAGTAGGCCTTGCACAATATAAAAGCAAGAAAATCAAGTGTCTGAAATTTGGCGAATTCAAAAAAGAATCTACCTTTGCGCGCATTATAAATCAACTTTTAAACGCAATTCCACATGAAAAAATTATTTCTCGTTTTAGCGGTAGCAGGAGTTCTTGCAGCCTGTAATAATGGTGGTGGTGAAGAGGTTAAACCTGATTCAACTGGTGCCCCCGCAACTGTAGACACTACTGTAAAGCCGGTTGATACTTTGGCTAAGCCAATTGACACAACCGCTGCTA
This sequence comes from uncultured Chitinophagaceae bacterium, assembly GCA_963728145.1. Lineage (GTDB taxonomy): Bacteria > Bacteroidota > Bacteroidia > Chitinophagales > Chitinophagaceae > CAVSJA01. The sequence goes on from CAVSJA010000007.1 coordinate 282,468, forward strand.
AGAAGTAATTAGGTCGGACGTTACCGTAAGAATAGGCAACTAACTTAAAAAGTCCTCCGTATTACGGGGGACTTTTCATTTGGTTAATCCATGGCATTCAATTTTTTTTGCCGACCCTTGTGCGGGAAAGGTAAATGCTGTAATTTGGTAGCTCTGACCACAAGCTGAGATTCCTACTCGAAAACCTCTGTAGTCCATTTCCTGTGCATTCTTTCTCTAAAAATTTTGTTCAGTATGAAAAAATTCTACGTTTTCATCGTAGCATGCTTGTCCTCTGTCACATTACTTCATGCACAAAACAGGTTTTGGGTTGGTCCATCGGGCGGAGCCGGTGGTAACTGGAATGATCCTGCTAACTGGGCTGCAACTAGTGGAGGCGCAGGTGGCCAAACCGTTCCAAACGGGGCCGGATTTAATGTAACGTTTGATCAAAACGCTTTGGTCAATGTAAATGTGGATGTGATCTCTCTCAATACGCTCACAGTTACAAATTCAGTGACAGCCAGGCTTTTTGTTGTGACTTCTGGTAGTGGTTTCCCTGATATAACTTTAATCAGCACCAGTTTAGTAACACCTGGCTTGCGGATTGACGCCGGAAGCAGACTTGTGGATAGCACAGCAACAAACGGGATTCATTTCACCACAACTTTCGCACCCGGTGCAAAGGGACTGGTTAATGGTACCTGGTATTTTGCGGGTGGTCCTGGTGTTGCAAATGGGTGCACGTTTCGTGATTCCGGCGGAGTCGGTGGTTTAGGAAATCGAATCGATGTGAATGGTACAATTCAATTTAGAGATGGCACGTTCAGTCCTCAACGCGGTGAATTCGGGACACGAATATTTTTCTTCAATAGTGGTTCTGTTTTTTGGCTAGATAGAAATGGAGGCAATAGTCCCCGTGCAACATGGCATAGCCAATGCAACTATTTTAGTTACCGGATGCAACCGGCAGTCTTGCCTCAATCAAGTATCGGCACGTCTAATGATATTGGCAATCTGGTATTTCAATTGCCCGGCGGTTTCTCCAGCGATTGCAAGTTGGAGCTTAACCAACAATATTGTTATAAAAGGAAATCTTCAGTTCCTTAATACGAACAATAGGATATCGTTTTATCCGCAAATGGCGGTGCGTTACCCGGTGATGATTATACTACACTGTTAACGGGAATTTTGATATAAGTGGAACTTCAAGAGTTGCGTTGGGAAATGCATCCAACGTCAATAAAATCAGCTACCTGCAGGTTGACGGTAGTTTGAATTTTGGTGGAACAAGTTTTGATTTTCAGATAAGCAATAATGTCCTCAATAACCCCACTACTTTAAGAGTAAGAGGTCACGTAAATCACACGGCCGGAACTATTGGAAGCTCAGGAAACGTGACAAGTACAACTACTGATCTTTATGTATTGGAATTAGATGGAGCCGGTAATCAGATCATCACTTCAACAGGGGTAATCAACAACGCAAATAATGAAGTATCGCTGAGACTGAACAACACAGCAGGTGCGACACTCGCTGCTCCGCTAACTGTTGGAAAGATCAGCTTCAATAGTGGTAATAAAGGAAGACTAACTACTACTGCTGCGAATATTCTTACAATCGCCAACACAGGAACTCATGCATTGGTGATCAATGCACCAGATAATAATGGATTTGTAAATGGACCCGTCCGTCGTGCGACAGCAGGTACATCTGCATATCTTGTTCCAACAGGAAAGGGAACGACCTATCATGGAATGGAATTCATTCCAACTGCAGCAACGCCTTCTGTTTACCAATCAGAATATTTCAACACTGCATTTTCAGACCTATCGGTAGCGCCACCCTTGAATGGAGTATCGAATCTTGAATATTGGGCTCTCTCTGTATTCAGTGGAGTGGATGCTCGTTATCAATTGTCACTTATTGGCACAGCTGTACCGGGAGCAACTGCTACAGATGCGGTTGTAGTTGCACGTCATAATGGAGTCGATTGGGTGGATTATTCTGCAGGAGCTGGGGGGGGTGGACAAATCACTCCTGGAAACTCGACAACGGGTTCAGCTCGCACCGGACCAACAAGTATTTCATCGTTTTTCACCTTTGGATTTGGTGTCGCCGGATCATTGCCAATTCACTTGCTCACATTTGATGCGCGTAAACTGGCAGGTGATAACGCTGAAGTAAGTTGGAAGATCAGCGCAAACAGCAATCCTGAGAAATTTGAAGTATTGCGTTCGCTCGATGGCCGCAACTTTACAAGTGTTGGAACAGTGGTTGCCGGAATCAGCCAAACCGATTATAGTTTTGTTGACAATAGCTTACCGAAGTCTACAACCTACTATCGCCTGGGCATGTTAGATAAGGATGGTCGAACAACTTATAGCAGGATCGTAGCAGTATTTAACGCAACTAAGGGAACATTGCTCACTTCCATGATCCCGACCGTTGTAACCAGCACGGCAAAATTGTCGATCAGCTCTTCAGTAAAGGGAAATATGCAATTGTTTATCACTGATATGCAGGGAAGACTCTTGCAAAAGCAATCCATTGCTGTAGCGGTGGGTAGCCAGGATAATTGGCTCTACCTGCAAACTCTTCCCAAAGGAGCTTACCAGGTAACTGGATATATGAATGGTGAGAAAGTTGGTACTATACGCTTCATCAGGCAATAAAAAACGTTTTAAAATGGGAAAAACACCCTTCTTCGAAAGAGGAAGGGTGTTTTACTTTGTAGGAAAGTATAGCCAGCAATGTGTAAGAGAATTGCCCTAGACAGCCTTGTCTGGAAGATAAAACTGTTCATTATCGTCGTTAACCTTCTAACAGGTTCGGTTGATGCGCAAGTAAAAAAATGGGATGGGTCTGCAGGAGATGGGCAATGGAGTACAGCCTCCAATTGGACAGATGATATCTTACCCTCGCCTGCCGATAGTGTCGTATTCGATAATAGTTTTGTCGCAGGGAATTACAATGTTTCGCTTCCCTCCGGAAATGCAACAATTAATATAAGGTGGTTAGTCATCTCATCCGCGTCGGTTATTCAATTAAGAATTCCCAATTCCAATACTGCAGTCCCTGCATTGAGTGCAACAGGAATAAAATTATTCAGTGGAGCGATATTTGTCAATTCATCCGGAGCGCCATCAGGAGTTGTGATCAACATTGCAGACTCATTATACATTTTAAATGGAGCGAGGTTTATTCAAAATTCACCTACCGGTCATGCGGCATTCGTGAGTAGATTGTCGAAAGCTACAGGTACAGAAAATGGAACTTTTGAATTTGATGTTCCCAATGCAAGTAGCTATACTGTTTCAATTAGTGGAAGAACCTACGGCAATCTGGAATTGAAATCGACTTCGGCGGGAGTACCAAAAACATATCTGTCGGGTGGGGGACAACCCTTAACGATCAATGGAAGTTTGTTCATTGGAACCGGAGTAACATATAGTCTTGATTTAACCGCCGATCTTTTCATCAATGAACAACTGACGAATCATGGAGTTTTTAATCTTGCGAATAACCCAAACAATAATACTGTTAAAATAAAACGAGGCTTATATCAACAAGGAGTTCTCACCGAAACATCAACTGGTTTTCCAATCATTGAGTTAAATGGAACAACGAATCAGGATATACAGGTAAGCGGAAATATCCTGAACAGTATCACAGTCCGCATCAATAATCCTGGAGGCGCTACCTTATTGAATTCATTGAATTTGCCCTATAGACTTGAATTGGTACAGGGAAGGTTAACGAGTTCCGCTGCAAATCTTCTTACGCTTCAAGCTGGTTGTTCAATTATAGCAGACAGTATGAATCAATCAGCTTTTGTAAATGGACCGCTGCGCAAGTTGGGGTTATCTACAACTGCCAATTTTTTATTTCCTGTAGGAAAAGGAATTACTCAAAGATGGTTGGGATTGAAAAATGCGACCGGTGATTTTACTATTGAGTTTTTCAAAATAGATCCACATTCACTAAGCATAGCCTTAGGTGCAGGCATTCATCATATCTCAAGCATTGAATACTGGACCATAACATCATCTGCCTCTTCATCTTCAAAAATTGAATTATCCTTCAATAATGTAAATAGTGGAGGTGTTACTGACCTGAGCGGGTTAAGAGTTTCTTCTTTGATTGGCAGTGTTTGGACTGATGCCGGAAATGCGGGTACGACCGGCACAGCTGGGTCTAATGGATCTGTAATTGGAAATGACTATGGCTTTTCAGGTGGTCAGACAGTCTTTACGTTGGCCAGCAGCCAGGCGGGCCAGAATCCATTGCCCTCGGGAGTATTTCTAAGTGTGGTCGGCCCCTTCCTTAATTGGGAATTGCCGGTCCCAAACGGATATACAAGTTTAAGCGTCCAGGCTTCAGGATCGCCGGGAAATTTCAAGAATATAGCAGAAGTTCCGATTAGAGCGGGCCAGGTAAACTACAGTTTCCCCATTTCTGACCAGAGATTTGATTTATATCGTTTGAAATTGGGGAAAATGGATGGATCTTTTGATCTCAGTAATGCCGTTGCTATAAATCGAAGGTCCTCAAAATTCGAATTAAACGGGGTCATTTATGACGCTGCGGCAGGCCGGCTCAAGCTTTCTATCCGCAGTCCAAAAAGTGGACAAGCCAGATTCCTTCTTACCGATCAAAAGGGTAGGGTTTTGAAAATTTTCAATGAGTTTATTGAAGCTGGAAACTCCAGGTTAAGTCTTCCCGTAAATCAGTTACAGACTGGCATTTTTTACATTTTTGGATTATCTTCACCGCTTCGGACCAAGACACTAAGGTTCATCAATCCCTAAAACTTCCAATACCTCTTGCCAAGACTATCAATGTCCTCCAGGCTTAAAGTTTAAACTGCCTAAGTCGTAAAACAGGAATGAATGAAGCGTATTGCATTGGTTATTGCCCTGACCGGCTTGTTATGTGCTAACATCTCTGCTAACACTTACTACTCCCTCGGTTCGCTTTCTCCGAACGACCTATCGAGTTGGAATAGTAATCGCGGTGGCGTGGGATCTAGCCCAACTTCGTTTACTAATAACGGAGATCTATTTGTAATCGAAGCCGGTGATGTGATGGTCACAACCGCCAACTGGACTGTTGGTGGACCGGGTTCTGCATTGCAAATTGAAACGGGAGCCGTCCTTCAGTCAAATCACCTTATTATTCTTACGGGTAATTTTCAACTCGACAATGGATCAACCTATATTCATAATAATCCATTCTCAGTAAGTTCAGGCGCCGGATCAAGTATTTTCAGCGGCACGGAGATCTTTAATGCGAATTCTAAAGTTGAGATCAGGGATTGGGTGAATAATACCACCAGCCTTCCTTCAATTAACTGGGGCCATCTCGTGATCAATTATGAAAGAAATCTCGGTGGCAACTGGAACCAGAATGCCACGCTCAACACAATTCAGGGAAATTTTATTATAAAGAAAACAGGTACTGTTGGGCAGAGTTTTCGGTTGACCAGTACCGCTACGCTTAATCTGACAATTGGTGGAAGCCTCGAAGTGGAAAGAGGAAACCTGACAGTAAAGGACAATCTCGCGTTTGGTACTACCTCTCTCGTCCAGGTTAATGGTGACCTGATCGTAACAGAAGGTATTCTTGATCTTGGCACAGTCAATCTAAAGCCAGACAATGAACTTCGCTTTAAAGGGAATCTATTTGTATTTGACAATGGAGTTTTGACCTCTCAATCAGAAAATCCCTTCCTTGTTGCGAACGGCACATCATTACAGATTTTTTATAGCGGCAGCATATTCAATTGCAGTTTCAAAATTGCCAGGGGTGCATCAATGAAGATCACGTCTGCTGTGAACATGGGTATTCAACGTTCTTTTGTAGTTGCAGGAACCTGTAATGTTGGAATCAATCCCATCATCATGAATAGTGGTCAATTAATTGTTTCAGGTGGGCAGTTAAATAGTAGCGGCAATGTAGATATGAAGGATGGAACCTGCCAGGTTTGTAGGGGAGACGGAACTTTTAATATTTTGACCAATTACTGCACAACAACTGGTGATACCGGACAATTCAATTTCAGCACTGATACTATCTTCTTTAATAAATCTCTTGGATCACTTCTTTTAGTTGGAGCAACGAATTCGCCAGGAAAACTTTTTCTTTCAAATGAAGCAGTGATAAGCTTTACCGGACCACTAACGGGTCCCGCTCCAAACAGAGGAGGTGTGCAATTGGCGGGTCAGGGCACACTCGCTTTTGATGAAATAAGTAAAATTGTTGGGCAGGCTTATTACCAGGGAAATGGAGGATGGTTGGTTGCCGGTTCGCCATTCGGATTACAAACAACAGAGCCTGGCGGAAATATTCAGGTAGATGGCGGCAGGAGTTACGACAACCAAAACGTTAATAGTTTTGAATTCAAGAGTTCGTTACCCCAAATAACCGGACCTGGCTTGCCTGTAATTGTGGATGGTACTTTAAGAATTAATAACGGCAGCCAAACCGGCGTGACTTTGACCGCAGCGACAACAATCCAAAGTGGCGGTGCACTTCACCTTCAGAAAGGGGTGTTGTTAAGTTCTACCTCTGCATTGATCGTCACGATGCAAAGAAATACGAATTTGATAGGGGGTTCTTCGACTTCATATGTAGATGGTCCATTACGAAAGATAGGCGAACATGCCTTCACGTATCATGTTGGAAGGTTTGGGAGATATTCGACATTAACCATGACTGCCGCTGGAAATTTTACCGACGTCTTTACTGTTACATATCTTCCCGGTAACCCGCAGGCGGATTACGGAAATAACCTAACTCAATTCATGGACCATATTAGTTCAGTCGAATACTGGTCGGTACAAGGGCCAAGTGTCGGAAGAATATTGAGTTTTAAGCTAACACCCTATAGTGGCGTTACTGATTTCAGCAGTCTGGTGGTTGCCCGATTCGACGGACAGGATTGGTTGAATGAAGGCAGAGATGGCACAACGGGAACTGTAACTAATGGTACCATTTATGTTCAAGCCGACGGAATCGGGCCGTTTACACTTGGTAGCACAAGTGCACAAGCTAATTCACCTAATATTCATCTCGATTATTTCACTGCGAAGAAAGAACAAGAAAAAGCTTTGTTGAACTGGCAGGTTGATTCAAGAAAGGAAGTAGATCTTTTCGAGGTACAGTCATCTACTGAAAGAAACGGACAATACAGTTCGATAGGAACTATTACTTCTACGGGTTCATCTCAATACCAGTTCACCGATCCGCAACTTACATCTGGCATTAACTATTATCGCTTGAGGATAATTGAAAAGAATGGTAAAGAATCTTTCAGCAAAACGGTATCTCTCTTCTATCAAAAAGAAGGAGCTCAATTACTAACTGCATGGCCTTCGATTACACAGGGGCCAACCACACTTGTCTTAATGTCGCCAGAAAAAACTCAGGCGCAATTGAATATTATGGATGCGCAGGGCAGGTTAATGAAGACGTTGAAGGTCCAGGTGAATGAAGGCAGAAATACAATTCCAATTGACCTTATGGGATTCAATGGAGGTATCTACTACATCAATGTAACTACGAATAAGGAAAGATTGAATGTGAAAGTGGTGAAGCAATAAGTTAGAATCATATTCAACAATTCTCTACGCCCCTTCCCTTTGAACCTTGTCATTTCGAGCCCGGTGCAATAATGAAACTAATTGAATGAGGTTACCAGGGCGAGAAATCTGCACAATGGGCGGTTCTGCTTCATTTCGAAATCACACGGAGTCTCCAATTGTGCAGATTTCTCGCCCTACTTCCCTTTATGCGGAGGGATCGTTATTAGCCGGGCTCGAAATGACAAGGTTCAAAGGGGAAGGGAAAGCAGAGAAGAGCTATGTGACGACATTTTACGCGACTGCTTTAGGATTCATTTTCTTAATCATCAGCTGTATCTTTTTCTTATAATTTTCCAGGCCTTCCACCTCCTGGTTGATGAATGAATTTTCAGTCAATTTGCCAACGACCTTGTTCATTTCCTCTTCAGATTCATAAACCATTTTACGGAAAGGATTTTGATGGTCCTTTTCCCTGGATTCTCTAATGCCATTCATCATCCACTCCCTGGTGCGAAGACTCATCTTGAGCAGGTCGGCGAACCCACCTGTAATAGTTTTTTGAATAGAAATCCCGAATGCCTGTTTATATGCAGCCAATGCATGATTAAGTTTATCCAAAGGATATTTCTTTCCTTGTGCAGTATAAAAACCATGCACGGCATTCCAGCCCTTAACTTTTCCGCTAACTATTTGTTTGAGGAATTTATCAAGTTCATATACGGGAATTAATTGCCCTCCCGCGTTCACCCATTCGGTAAGCGTGGACTTTGCTGGAAGCTTTTCCTTTAATTGATCAATGGTCCTGACCTTTTGCGTTTCCATTAATGAAAGAACCTGTTGAACTGTATAGTAAGCGATGAGATCTTTGAATATGGCATAAGCCTGTGGCACTTTCAACAAGCGTACAGCCCGTTGAGTGTTTTCAAAGCCTTCTGCAAAAATATCGAGCTCATTGAGTAAAGCTGAATTGGATTCAAGTAATTCTTTCCCCGTTTGAATGCAGTTCTCTTTCGAAGCTACCCGTCCATTGATTCCTTTTTTCTGAAGACCCGCTTTGCCGGTGAATTGCTCCAATAAGGTTATTGCATGCAATATTTCATTGATGGTATCCGGCGCCAGGTAATCAAATTCGATCAATTGTGTTTTATCAATGCGTTTGTCGCGATCAATATATTTCCAGGAGTTTCTTGCTAATGCATACATATTGTACTGAAACCAATATGCGGGCATCACCAGCAATTCATCCTTGCTTGTATCATTGCTTACCAGTGAAAACGGAATTTGTATATCGAGTTCTGCGGGATAATCTCCTTTGGCAAGGATCGAAAACGAAGCAAATTTCGAATTGTGTTTTAGGCTTACACAAAGTCCCGGCCAGAAACCTCTTCCTGCAATCAATTCACCATCCGGACTGCGGCTATTATGGTTTGAACCGATGGTTGCGCCTGCAGCCATATTGCTTTGACCCTGTACCAATGCCGCGCAAAGAAATGAGTTATTATGATGCTGCTCATGCGAAGGAAAGATCAATGAATTCAACACTTCGCAACAGGAAATTGTGGAGTTATTGCCGAGATAAGAATTAATCAATCTCGCTCCATATTTTAATTGTGAATGCGAGCTGAGAAAGAATCGAACAGCTTTCACACCATAAAATATTCTGCAACCCTGTTCAATAATGCCGTTAACCAATTCACAACCTTCACCTATTTGTGTTTTCGCTTTTGCCGTGGAGCCGATACTAACATTCTTGATTTTATTGGCGCCTTTCAGATAGGCATCTGTACCAATATTTACATCTTTAAGAATGCGACAATTTTTTATCACTGTGCGATCACCGATCTGGCCATAATAACCTCTTCGCTGGTCAAATTTATTCTGGGTAAATTCTTTGAACTTATTCTGGAGCCTGGTGTTTTGTCGATTGCGCGTCCATAACCATGCATCTCCCGGAAGCATGCCTTCAAATGGAATGATCTTTCGACCTCCGTTCTCATTGCAAACTTCCAACCATATGCGGATATCTTCCTTTTCACCTTCTTTCAAAATACCATTTCCAAATTTGGAATGATCGGTAGACGCAATCTCGTTCACATTTACCAAAACGACTTCGCTTCCTACAATATAATGGGAGAGATAGTTTACATTGTCTACAACCACATTATCTCCAAAATCACAACTGATGATCGTACTGTTGTACAAACCTACAGGCCTTTTGAGATTATGAAATTCGAGATAATAGGGTTCAAGCTTTCCAATTCTAACCAACCCAAAAAAATGACAATCCTGTACAAGTTCGGGATTGAATGCATCGCTTACCAATATCTTATTCCAGTCATCTGAAGTATTGCGATTCCTTACTAATACTTCGATTTCATATGCTGTCAGGTGACGATAATGTATGCCGCTTCTATTTTGTTGATTGCGCAGGTAGTATTCATTCTTTCCACGCGGGATGTATTCAGCGGGAATAAAATTGTACCCAAGGCTATTCAACGGACTTTTTTTAATGACATTCATGATGGATATAGTTTCCATTTATCTCCCGTCCCGATAACTATCGGGACAATCGGATCAGTTTAATGCGAATTTTATGATGGAAGTTACACCTAAGTACCGGTAACTATTCTACTGTAACACTTTTTGCGAGATTTCTGGGTTTATCAACGTCATAATCTTTTGCCACGCCAATATGATAGGCCAGTAACTGAAGGGGAATGGTACTTAGCATCGGGGCAACAATTTCGTCGGCTTCGGGTACTTCAATTACATCATCTGCCAGTTTGCTGATCATTTCATCTCCCTCCGAAATTATAGCAATCACTTTTCCCTTTCGCGCCTTTATCTCCTGTATATTGCTCACGATCTTTTGGTGATAAGAATCCTTTGTAGCAACAAACACTACAGGTAAGCTTTCATCAACCAATGCAATAGGACCATGTTTCATTTCAGCAGCAGGATAACCTTCAGCGTGGATATAGGAAATCTCTTTCAGCTTTAATGCGCCTTCGAGGGCAATGGGAAAATTGTATCCACGGCCGAGATAAAGAAAATCTCTTGCATCCTTATATTTTTCAGCAAGCTTCTTTACTGCTTCATTGGTCTTTAGAACCGTGGCTACTTTTTCGGGTATTTCGTGCAATTCATCAAGCAGATGCCGGAATCGTTTTTCATCTATTGTTCCTTTCGCATGAGCGACTTTCAAAGCGATCATTGTCAATACCACCAATTGAGCAGTAAAAGCCTTGGTGCTCGCCACACCAATTTCAGGTCCTGCATGCGTGTAGGCGCCGCTGTGGGAAAGTCTTGCGATGGATGATCCAACAACATTTACTACTCCAAATATTATTGCTCCGTTTTCTTTTGCTTTTTCAATTGCCACCAATGTATCTGCAGTTTCGCCACTTTGTGAAATTGCAATAATTACATCTCCTTTGTGAACTACAGGATTTCTATAACGGAATTCTGATGCATACTCTACTTCTACAGGAGTGCGGCAGAGTTCTTCGAAGATGTATTCAGCAACCAGTCCTGCGTGCCAGCTCGTGCCGCAAGCAACGATCAGGATCCTTGGCGCATTCTTTAACTGCTCAATATAATTCTGGACGCCAGCCATGGTAATCGTTCCTGCAATATTGTCCAGCCTTCCTCTCAGGCAATCAAAAATAGTTTGCGGTTGCTCAAAGATCTCTTTCAACATGAAGTGGTCATAACCACTTTTCTCTATGGCCGCAAGTTCCAGGTCAAGTTTCTGAACAAAGGGTGTGATCTTTTCATTTCCAAGATTCTTCAGGATTAATTCATCCGGACGAATGATGGCCAATTCATAATCGTTTACATAAACTACCTCTTTGGTGTATTCGATAATGGGCGATGCATCGGAAGCCAGAAAGTGTTCACCTTTGCCAATACCAATTACTAATGGGCTTCCTTTTCTTGCGGCAATCAACACGTCTGGATTTTCCTGGTCGAGCAACACGATCACATAAGCACCCACGACGCGTTTCAATGCAACACGAACCGCTTCTTCCAGTCCACATTCATTATTCGTTTGGATATCTTCGATAAACTTTAATAATACCTCCGTATCGGTATCGCTGGTGAAACTGTAGCCTTTATTAAGGAGTTCCTGTTTAAGCTGGTGATAATTTTCGATTATACCATTATGTATCATCGCGAGTTTGCCATTGGCGGAGCGATGGGGGTGGGCATTGCGGTCACTGGGTTCTCCGTGAGTAGCCCAACGGGTATGGCCGATACCGATATGGGCTTTTACATCCTGCCCGATCAGGCTGTCCTCCAACTCAGAAACCTTTCCTTTTTTCTTATAGACCTTGAGTCCGTGATTCAATAGTGCAACTCCGGAGCTATCATAGCCGCGGTATTCCAATCTTTTCAACCCTTTCAATATAACCGGGTAAGCTTCTCTTTTACCGATGTATGCAACAATTCCGCACATAGAATATGGTGGTTAATCAATAGATTTTGCAAACATATCGAAAGTTTGGCGTTTGGAGTTTGGGGTTTGGTGTTTGGCGTTGATTAATTCGAAAATGCCTATAAGTTTTTATTAATCCTTTTTCCAAAAACGGGTGTTTCAAATTCTTTCGAATGCTACATCTAAAGAACGCCAAACCCCAAACTCTCCCGCCATAGGCGGGACCAAACTTTAAGAAAACGAAATGCAACGATCAAATATTTCGTGGTGTCAGGTCAATGCACATCCAATGGCAGCGCTGTTAGATTGGATCTATTAATCATTAAAAAAAACACAAAATGAAATTCAGATTAATGAACCGGAGCTGGGTGGCATCCGCGTGCTTATCTCTTTTCCTTATTTCCTGTGACAAAGATGATGGACCCCGTTATACGGAATACTCAATTCCGGCTAATGGAAATTCAGGGATTAATGCATTGGTCCGTATTACTGAAAAATCAGCAAGCTCTTTTGATTTGAAAGTATCATTGAGTGGTTCAAAGAAAGACACGGTACATGTGATGAAGATCTATAATGGCAGTCCTGATAATCCAGGAAATGTGGCTATTGATCTTTCAAACATAACCGGGACCGGAGGACCAGTATCTGGCCAGACATCAAATATCAGCCAGATCAAATGGACGGATGGAAGCAATAAGACATTTAATTATGACAGTATTGTTAAACATACAGCTTTTATCAGGGTCAACTTCAGCGCTTTCAATTCAGACAGCGTTGTTGCAAGAGGAAAGATCGGGAAACTGAACTAAGGACGGTTGTTACTGCAGAGAGCCCTCCGCAACTTTAATCCAGTTGATAAAGGACGGGCTCTCTCTTTTATAAAAGAGTTCCCTGCAGGAATATGAAGGCGAGGGAGAAATAAATAATAAGTCCTGTTACATCCACCATCGTGGCAACGAATGGAGCAGAACTTGCTGCAGGGTCGGCGCCTAATCTTTTTAATACCAACGGAAGCATTGAACCGCTCAATGTTCCCCATAACACAACGCCAAGCAGAGAGAATCCAACGGTAAGCCCGATCATCAGGTAATGTTCACCATATACTTCCGGGAAAACGGATGACCATAAGACAATCCTGAGAAATCCGATCACTCCTAATACTGCACCAAGCAATAATCCCTGGATTATCTCTCTTCGCAAAACCCTCCACCAATCGGTAATAGTTAATTCACCCACTGCCATTGCCTGGATGATCAATGTAGATGCCTGGGAACCCGTGTTGCCTCCACTTGAAATAATTAATGGCACAAACAGAGCAAGCACGACGGCTTTTGCTATCTCATCTTCAAAATAGCCCATGGCCGTGGCCGTAAGCATTTCTCCAAGGAAAAGTACGATCAGCCAAACCACTCTTTTCTTGAATAGTTTTAATAAGGGCATTTCGAGATAGGGCTCGTCCAGGGCTTCCGTACCTCCGATCTTTTGCATGTCTTCACTGAACTCTTCGTTGGCCACCCACAATACGTCATCGATGGTTACGATACCTAATAAAATATTCTTATCATCCACAACTGGAAGGGCCACCCGATTATTCATCTTAAAGGTCTTATTGGCTACTTCCTGGTCATCATTCACATGCAAGGTTACAGTTCGATTGTCGATAATATCTCCAATGATTTTTTCGGGGCTGGCAAGAATAATTTCACGAATTCGGATATCATCCAGAAATTCTCCTTTATCGTTTACCACATAAATTACGTCGATGGTTTCCATTTCCTTGCCCACTTTCCGGATATGTTCCAATACTTCTCCAACAGTCCAATCCACCTGTACGGCGATATAATCAGGCGTCATCAACCTGCCAACGCTTCCTTCGGCATAACCCAGGAGCGAAAGGGTAACTTTTCGTTCCTGGGGATTGAGCAGGCGGATCAATTCCTTTACAACCTCGCTGGGCAATTCTTCCAGGAACGCTGTTCTATCATCCGCGGGCAGTTCGTTTAATAATTCCGCTGTCTTTGCAGGGGGAAGATGGCGTATGGTGTCTTTTTGAATGGAAGTTTCAAGGATCTTGAACACGCTTACTGCCCGGTGGAGACTCATATTTCCAATGATCACATGAGCGAATTCCGGCATTTCATCAATGAGTTCGGCAACATCACTGATATTCTGCTCGTCGAGGAATTCGCGCATTCCTGAGAACTCATTCCTTTCGAACAGTTCCAAAAAACTTTCCCTGATATGAAGTTGTTCGGGATCCAAGCTCATGCGCAAATTTACCGTTCCTTGGTGAATGGGCAATGGTGAATGGTGAATTGTGAATGGTGAATAGTAAATTGCCTGATACAATTCACTATTGCCCATTCACCATTCACAATCATTGCCAAATGATCCTCCCATGTCTTTATATTGATGGTACCAATAGAATGGGTCGCGGTGTCTTTACTTCGGAAGATCTTAACGAAAATACAATCGTCGAAACTTCACCGGTAATCGTGATGGAAGCAAAAGACCGGGATCTTCTTGATCAGACCGTGATGCACGATTATATTTTCGAATGGGGAGGCGAAAAGAGAGAGGTATGTGTTGCACTAGGATATATCTCCCTGTACAACCATTCTTATGTTTCCAATTGCGAATATGAAATGGATCATGATGCCCAAACCATGTCCATAAAAACTGTCAGGTTTATAAAAGCAGGGGAGGAACTCTTCATTAACTATAACGGAGTGTGGAATGATTCGAAGAAGTTGTGGTTTGATGCTGAGTAGGGGTTGGCGACCTTAATTAGAATCTTACCAACTCATCACGCTCTTGGTAAGGTCGCAAACCTTCAGTAGGGGTTGGCGACCTTAATTGGAAATTTAATAACTCATCATGCTCTTCGTAAGGTCGCAAACCTTTAGTTAAGTTACCTCCAAATGAAATAAACTAACTAAAAAATGCCCCAATATCCGGGGCATTTTTTATTAAAATGAATCTTATGCATTAAGTAATGAAGTTCCACCTAATCCGTAAACCTTCCACCCGCAACAACCCATTGAGTAATTTTATCTCTGTCAGCCTGGCTCAAAGCAGCATTTGGTGGCGGAGGCATTTGAAGAGCTGTACCTGCGGAAGCCACTGCTCTGTCCCTAATTCTGTCCTTATTTAGAACTATCGTGCAATTATCAGCGAAATTCAATCCACCTGTTGGAGCAGGATTAACATGGCATCCGGCGATTGCACAGTTGGCAGCAATAACTCCTTTGACTGCTGTAAAGAGAGGACCCTGGACCCCTGCGGCCACAGTCACTTGTGCTGTTCCGGTACAACCAGCAGCATCCTTCGCAGTGATGGAATGATTTCCAGCTGCCACATTTGAGAATGTGTTCGAAGACTGGAAAGTTCCCCCGTTCAGGCTATATGTAAAATTGGTGCTTCCTGCTGCTGTTATTGTAACGCTTCCCGTTCCTGAACAAGGATCCGATGCTGTTGTAGCACCGCTAACTGTGATAGTAATTCCTGTACAGGCAGCCTTTTCAGCAATTGTGAAGCCCTTGCTCCCGGTACATCCGCGGTTATCCTTCGCAGTTACAGTATGATTGCCTTTGGCGAGATTATTAAATGTACCTGATCCCTGAAAAGCGCCACCATCGACGCTAAAAGTAAATCCAGATCCACCGCTTGCTGAGGCAGCAATGCTTCCATTATTTTGCCCGATATCCGCATCCGTTACAGTACCACTAACGGTAATGGTCACCCCGGCGCAGGGATTGGGCGTTGGAGGAGGTTCTCCTCCTTTGCTACAGGCAAAAAATACAAGTCCAGCTAAAAGAATAGTCGTTACCGGCCGCACGAAGGCAAGTGCTGTTTTCATCATACAAAATGCGGTTAATGTTATTTACTTTGTTTTGGTTGCAGTCGTTTTCTTAATCGGAGAATATTTTAATGTCAGGTAAAGACCATAACTATTGATATCCATTTGGCCGAAACCCATTCCACTCAATGGGATCTTCAAGTATGGTTCTGCCTGTATGGATAGTGTACGTGATATCGATTTCTCAAACCCAGCTGAAAGATTTACGATTGACAATAAATGGGTAGTATCGTCCGAACGGTTCCAATCTCTTTCACTAGGCATCCCTGTGAAATAATAGTAATAGCGGTAATTCTGATTCATCATAAAGTAAGTAGAAAGTCCCGCGCTGGCGAACCATTGACTTTTCGTGTTTTGGTTGATGTTATATCGAACATTCAATGGTATTTCCAACATTTGGCAATCACCAGATACTTTTTTCAGATCTACGTAGTAGGTCCAGTAATGTTTTGGTGGGTGATAATCATCACCGGCAGCAGTGTATTCTTTTTTGGTATAGATCAACCCGGTGCTGACTGACCATCTCTTCGATATATTGTATTGGCCAGTTAAACCAACACTATAACCAAAGTTGTTATCACTTACATTATGGACCGAACTTTTATCGATCCCTGTCAATAGACCGATAGAAAACCTGCTGTTGTTTTGTTTGGAATTGTTCTTAGCTGCAGCCTTCTTTTCCGTCTTTGCAATTTCAGCCGGTTTGTCTTCTGTCTTACCAGTAATTGCAGCTTCTTCTTTCTTGTCAACTAAAGGAACGGTAGCTTTTCCGGCTTGTTTATCCGGATCAGGATTTGACTTCACCAATTCTTCCTTGTTGCTTTCTTTCTGTTTATTTATTGATTCATCTTTATCGCGTACAATTGGGTCTGATTGCTTTTGACCGGAGGCCTTATTTCTTTTCGTCAAAGGAATGAATTTCTCTTGTCCGGGTTGGTTTACAGATTTACGGGAAACCCTTGCTTTGTCATCGACAACGACTGTTTCTTCGCCAGGTGTGGTCGGATTCTTTTCACCAATCTTTAAATTATCTTTTTCGCTATTTGATTTAAGTAAATCCTGGGATTGAGCTTTAGTCTTTTGTTCATTGGCTGCAATCTTATTTTGATCCTTGTTTACTGCAGCAGTTTGTTCCGCTGGGTTGGATTTATTTGTAGCAATTCCGGGTTCAGGATTTTGCTGGAGCATGATGAAGAGACCACCTCCCGTGATCATCACCAATAATAGCAGGAACCAGAGGAAGCGTTTTCTTTCTTTCTCTTTTTGCACCGGTAACTCTTTGTTGAGACTGCGCTCCAAATTATCCCAGCCCGATGTATTTTGATCTACATCGTATTGGTCGGAAGCTTCACGACTCAAACGGTCAAGGTCTTTATCAGAAAGGGGATACATAAAGGTTGAAATGCGTTTTATTCAATAGTATTTTTCTAAGGTTTTCCCTGGCTTTCGATAGGTTGGATTTTGATGCACCAACTGAAATCCCAAGCTTTTTCGATATGTCCTCGTGACTTAAACCTTCGATCACGAAAAGATTAAACACGGTTCTATATGCTGGCGATAGTAATCTTACAGCTTCAATTATTTCCTTATAGCTTAAAACATCAACTCCCGTTTCACTATGGTCCCGGATATTTTCGGATTCCGACGTAAGCATATGCCCGTTCACCGAGGATTGCTTTTTCCGGTAATGATCTATACAGGTATTGACTAGTATTTTCTTAAACCAACCTTTGAGGGATAGAAGCATGTCTGGCTGCCTTTCTTCGTCAAACTGGTGAATATTCTTGAACAGTTTGACAAAACCCTCGTTCATGATCTCCTCAGCTTCTTCAAATCGTTCAGTGTAGCGATAACAAATCTTCATTGCAAAACTCCGTAGCAGGTAATAGAGTTCCTTCTGGCTGTTCCGGTCGTTTCCCTTACAGCCATGCAACAAGGTGGTTATTTTATTATTGTGCTCCAGCAAGAGTCCTGGTTTTGGGCGCATAAAGCCCTATAAATTACACTATTTCCCGCTCCGATACTAGTTACGTCTAGCGACAAAAAGGGGTTGCCTTATATGGTATTTTATTTTGAAGGAGTTAGAAGCTTGAAAGGCTGAAAGAAGGTGCTGATCCAACCATCTCGATACGGGCATTTATATAGGCCTGCACCTGGATATGGTTTTTTTGGGGTAAAAGCCCGACCAGCTTTAATTGATTCAGTTTGCCGGTAGAACTGATCCAGGGTCCGACCTGTTGGTTCAATCGGGCCTCAATAAGTGTCTTATTTTTCTCAATTAAGGCGGCAATATCCAATACCGATTGGTTTTGGAGCTGTTTCATGATCTTTTTCCGCAAAAGACCCTTCGCCATATTGACCAGGATATCCTTTGTGTCCAACGCAAAACTGATATCAGGCATTGACAGCACCTGGGTGGCGGTATCCAATACAGGAGTGCCACTCAAACGCAGAACTCCTTTTCGATTACCCGTGAAGGAAAGGTCAACATTGATTTTACCCTCATTGCTGCCACTAACATTAATATCCTTGATAACAAATGTTCTTCCTTCAACATCAAAAGGTTTATTCCTCAAGCTATCGTTCAATAGTTTGTTGAAGAAGCTGTATTCATAAATGGCATCGAGATAGGTTGAAATTGCACCATTATTTTCTCCAACAACTATCTGTGGCAATGGGGCGTTGTTTATCAACTTTACGCTATCGGATGAAAATTTCGGAATGCCGGAGAACCCGATGGAAAAATAAAGCGTATCCCGGTTCATATTGAACCTTCCAATCCTCAAACCTGAAGGATTCAAATTTAAAAAGCCATACTTGCTGATTGGCATCACGCGATTGCCTCCATCTCTCCATTCTCGTATCAATGAATTACTGTTCAGTACCTGCACATAATTGTCAAAGGCAGCGCAATAACTATTTACGGATGCTTTGATGCTATCCATTACCAGCGGCGTAACATCCCGCTGTAAAATGGTTACTTCACATTTATCTACAACTCTCGATGACTCCTGTTTTGTGGTGGTACGAACCTGGTGATTTGGCAGAAACTCGAGAAATGAGCCAATGTTTACTTCAACCCTTCTCATTGGTTCGCTACCAAAACCACAACTTCCGTTAATCCATGGAGAAACTTGTTTCCCCAGTGCGCAAACACTTTGACTTCCCGCAATCTGATAATTACCATTGAAGCCGATGGTTACTTTATTATTGCTGCAACTAATTGTGAAAGGAGAACGAACGAAGCGATACTTGTATCGAAAATCACAAGAAGTCTGCGCATAGTTCGGCCATTTTTCGTTGGTGAATTCTTTTGCCGTCATTGAATCCATGCTTGCCAGCAATGGACGCATATATAATTTGATTGGAACATTTATCTGCGAAGTTGGAAGAGAAGGCAAATAACGTGTAGCAGTTTCCGTGCTACCAGTTGCCTTCTTGCTGGTTTTGCAGGACTGGAAAATCAAAAAACAAATAAGTACGAATAAAAGGAACTTCTGTGGTTTCATTTGAATTATGTCGCAAAATAGTGAATAACGCTAACTAAATCCCCTTATTGGGGATGTTGAAAACATTTAGTATAATTATTTATACTCTTAGTTACCTGCCGAATAACCCATCTCTCTCGCTTGGCGGTCATGTCCTTGTGTAGGTGGGGAAATATGAAGGCTCCAGTATCGATTGGATATAATAAAAGTGGGATTAATTAATCGACTCCAAATGAATATATTGTTTTGCCTATTTGCAATGCATACTCACCGCGTTTTAAATTTCGAAAAGTAAGGGAAAGTTTTTCACTGTCAACTTTACGAACTTCAATCGGCAAACCCATATTGAAATTGGTGTATCTATCTAATAATTTAGATTTTTCGGAAATGTATAAAAACCTACGGTTGTTTTGTACGTTGTTAATGTTGAGTTGAAATAGCCTATACGAAGCAATTGGGTTTTCGTCATCTGAAATTTGTCCTGGTTTAAAGAATATGTTTATCTCATGGCCTTCTTTAATTCTAACTGCTGAATGAATAGAATCCAAAATGACATATGTTTTTGATCTACCGACACCCTCTTTTGTAAAAAGTGATACTTGTTCTAAAGGAAAATGAACAATTTGGTTGTTATTATTTATGTAAGCGGGGTGGTTAGGAAAATCCTGACCGTTGCAGTTCAGGAAGCTTATAAAGGCAACTATAGTTACAAACAACTTTGGCATTGAAGTAATTCCCTATATTGTTCCGTTCCGTCAAGTTATTAACTCCCCGAAGAAAAAGGAATTTCTTTCTGTTAATTTGAGTCTAAAAATTCGTTAGGTCAAAGGACAGCCTTAGTTAGGCAATGTTACCCAACCCGGCACAAAAACATGTGCAAGTCTTATATTCATTGTAAGTCGATCTTCGAAATTGTGATTTATGACTATTGGAATCTATCCAATTTACTATTGGGAAAGAATGTTAGAAGTAACCAGTTATAAAAAGTTTCTGGACGCTAAATTCTCTTCAACGCTTCTCGCGCACTCAAATTCGATAATTGATTTTTCTTAACAAACTCTTTAACCCATTTCGGATTTGTCTTTGAGTATTCGCGCAACGACCATCCAATTGCCTTTTGAATGAAAAATTCTTGGGATCCGCATAGTTTGAGTATATAAGTCGATAAGAGGGCCGTATCAGTTTTTTCTCTATATGCTTTTTGAAACATGAGGCTGCTTCTTTGAAGCCAGATATTCTTCGAGCGGTTCCATTTCCCCGTTACCTTCCTGACCTGTGCTGGAAACATTTTGAAATAAGGGCCCGTGAGATCGGTCGCAATATGATCAACCGTATCCCACCAGCTTTTATTTATGATCATGAATTCCATAAGTTCGATCAATTCTTCCTTCCATTCATTCCTGTATTTCGATAATAATTCTGTTGCGAAGTATTGAAATTCTCTTTGTGGTTGGCACCATAGGTCCTTTACAATTTCACGCAATTCTTCATAGGCCGGTAGATCGCTATTCATGTAATTCCTGCACAACTCTCTTCTCAGTGGAGTCTTGATACCAAAACACTCAAATTGATTTCTCAAATAGGCCTTTGCCCAGGCTGCCTCCTCTCTATTGCCGCTTTTTATGAAAATTTTTTCTAAGCCTGAAACATACTCATGCATTTGGGGAAATTAGTTAATTTTTATTTCTGGTTTCGCTGATTAGATTCCTCCATTTAATTTCGCTGTGATGAGTATCCAAACTTACAAGGCGACTTACTACGATGCTGCTGGAAGAGTTTCTCCAGCGACTATTTTCATTTCGACTATAACACTGAGTATCCGTTTTCGCGATGAGAATGGAATGGAAAAAGACGTCTACTGGTTGGCTGAGAACATTGAATCCCTGGAAGAAGACGCAACTGGCTCGGCACAATTGAGATACCGGAATCAAGAAGGAAACCCGGAAAGGTTGTTGGTGCGCGACCAGGAACTCTTACAAGCGATAAAAAAGAACTTCAAAGAGCAGCGTTTTGTCGGCGGGGTGTATTATAAGACTTTGGGTAAAACGCGGAATAAGGTCCTTATATTTTTTTCAGTATTTCTTGGATTGATACTACTCGCATATTTCTGGTTGGTTCCATTGATCGGAGAAAGGATTGCAATAAATTTCTCGAAAGAGACCGAAATCGATCTTGGCAACCAAATGTATGAATCAATCAAAACCGGTTATACAATTGATCAACCCCGCACCGATGCCTTGAATGAATTCTATAAGGAGCTAAACTATGAAGTTGGATACCCGATTAAGATCACAGTTGTAAAATCAATAGATAAAAATGCGTTTGCCATTCCTGGTGGAAATATAGTTGTGTTCGATTCTCTTTTGATGGCAATAGAAACGCCCGAACAACTTGCGGCATTATTGGGTCACGAAGCTTCTCATATTACATACCGCCATTCTCTTCGTCAATTATTTCGAAGTCTCGCCAGTAATATGTTCCTGATGATGTTGCTGGGCAATGATTCGGGCATCGTTACATTTCTTGCCGAAAATGCTAATGCACTAAATAGTCTTGGCTATTCCCGTTCACTGGAAACGGATGCTGACAATAAAGGAATGGAATTGATGACTACCCGTGGCCTGGATCCAGGCGGAATGCTTGAGCTGATGAGGATACTCCAGGGGTCGATAGGGGATGAGGAACCCAATTCATTTCTGAGCACTCATCCCGTATTCAGTGCCAGGCTAAAAAACATTGAAGAAAAGATCAACCAGCTAAAAACAAGCAGTAAATCCGATCAGCGGCTGACCGCCATTTTTGAACGGCTCTATCCCTAATACATATTGTCTGGCCTTTCCTACCGTTCACGAAGCCATTTGCGCAACACACTCATCATTGCTTTACTTTGATGATTCTGCGTATTACTTTTGATTTATCAATGCGCCATTAACCATTGAGCCTTATTTTAAAAATATTTTTCTTAACGCATAGTAGTTATAGTTGGTTTTTCATAGGATTTTGGATCACATCCCGTTTTTTCTAGGACGGGATTTCTTTTACCCGTCATTCCCGCGAAAGCGGGAACCTTCGAAAGCGGGAACCTATTGCAGAATCGCCGCAAGGATTTCATCTCTCGCCGCACCGACCTTCTCCGGCATAGGGCCTCCAATTACTACGCCGAGATTTGTGGCGAGGAATATATAAGTTTTCTTAGCTGGAACGTAGAACAACATGCATCCGGCACCAATTCCACCGCCGCCGTGACCAACACCTTCAATACCACCCAGATCAAAAGGTATGAGACCCATTCCATATGCAGGCTTTCCCGATTTATTGTTAACCCATGTTTGCATCAGTTTCATCGAAGATTCGGAAAGCAACTTTCCTTCCATTAATCCTTTTAAAAAGATCACTGCATCTTCAGGCGTACACACTATGCCATCATCCCCGATCATTGAAGCTACATTGGTGCGTTGGATCGTTGTGATGTTAACTGGTTTGAATTCATTCAGCATATCCCAATAAGAATCCGGCAATCGATCAGAAGTTAAATATCCTTTACTGCCTCTATAAAAGCTATTCTTCATCCCGAGAGTCTGGAATATATTCTTTTCAATAAAAACCGCATGATCACCCGTAATTGCATCTGCCATTAATGCAAGCAGAAGGTAATTGGTATTGGTGTAGCGATATTCAGCACCTGGAGCAAACTGGGGCTTCTCATTTTCCAGGTAAACTAATGCTGCTTCAGGTTTGGTTACCTTACCTGGATGCATTAGGAAATCGGCAACATATGCCGGGTTTGTATTGTATTCAGCCACACCTGACTGGTGATTCAATAACATCCTTACTGTGATCTCGCTGGCATTCTTGATATACCTGCTGTGTTTTTCCGGTAAGTATTTAGTGATCGGATCATCCAATTTGATCTTTCCCTGTTCAGATAGTTTCAATATCACGACTGCCATATAAGTCTTGGAAACGCTTTGGGTGTACTGGAGGTGGCCGGTAGTCATGGGCAATTTGGTCTCGGTTTTTGCGAAGCCCGTTGCATGTTTCCAGCTACCTTCTTCTGTAAACACTGCAATGGAAAGCCCCGGAATCCCCTGGTCCGTGTATTTTTTCATTACAGAGCTTACCGCTGCAGCTTTTGAATAAGATTGAGGAGGTTGTGCCGCGCAATTAAATGCGGCCACAAATAAAACGATGATGATTTTGACACTGCGCATAATTGTTCTTTTGTTCCAAAACTAGTCCGGGCAGCCGCTCGTTTCCAAGCTTTAGGAGGGCTAATCCGCCGAAATGTAGCAGAATTTCCGGTCAAATGTTTTGATCTGGCATAAACCAGCGTTTAAATGCAGCGGCTTTGATGCGGCTTACCTGGATTGTGTCGGGGAAATTTCCGGAATCGGAGAGTTGAAGATTCAGTTTGCCGTCCTCAGCCCGCTCGAATCCAGTGAGAATTTTCCGGTTGAATATGAATTGACGGTTAACCCGGAAGAATTTTTCTTCGGGCAATGATTTTTCGATCTTGTCGAGTGACAGATCAAGCAGGTATTTTTTGCCCTGGCGGGAAATGAGTACTGCATAGTCAGATTCAACATAGAAACCACTGATCTCATCGAATTCCAACACGGTATTCTGTTTTCCACTTTTTACAGTGAATCCCCCGCTTCGGATCTTTTTTTCTTCCTGGCGAAGATGCTCAGAATGTTTCCAAAGCTGGTAGTAGTACATCCCGATATACACGCCATTAAGAATTAGAAACCAGCCGAAGATGATAAGAAGGTCAAAAGTGAAAAAACTGGTAATGACCCTGGGCGATCCGCGAAGGATCCAGGCGGTGAGAATGGTCATCAGAACAATCAGGCCCAGGCAAATAACAGTGGTTAGAAGGATCTGCACCAAAATTCGCCTTAATGGATTATCCGAATAAGGCATTTTTTTATCCAGCCAAAGAATGATCGACCTTAACGCGAACCAGGCAATATAACCCTGAACGGTGTCGATGGTAAAAGTAATCCATGTATGACTATCAAATCGAATTACCGGATATGTGAGGTAGTAGATCAGCGCATTAATAAATGGTATGGCAACAAGAAAAAATTTTATATCGTGGTATTTTACAACCATGGACTTTATGAGGAAATGTGAAAATATGAAAATGTGAAAATTAGTGGGAAATACTCAGGGAGGAATTCTTGATGAGATATTATTCTCTAATTTTTATTATATAGGAAAATAATGGCACCAGGGAGTCTTCTCGACCAGCTTATTTCATTGTGTAGGGTTTCCTGTCTGGATTGCGACACCACCCTGGTTTATTTGATATACCCTTAATTTTTTTCCTCTTTTTTCTAATCTTTCCATAAGTCGCAGTCAAGATACAAAAGTTCTATCTTCCTGTAAATTTGAAGGCTTGACTTATTCAATCAATTTTTTTTATATGGTTTTCGTGGAAAAAATTGTAAATGCAGATTAGAATCAGGCAGGCAACTTTAAATTGTTTTTATTTATTGCCATTCCCTGCTTTAGTAAGTGTCATAACCAGTTTTATACCTATCGAGTTGCTGTATTCTCCATCAAACTTAAATGACATTAGTCCAGCGCGAATGCCGAGCACCGGGATTCCATTTGCAAGAGGCTTTTTCTTGGAGGTTACCAAATCGATACCCAATCCCAGGTCGAAACCCAAACTAGATTCGCTTTGTCGGTCGAGTGCTAAAATAGAAAGACCCATACCCGTGTAGGAATAAAAATTGCCCACTATATTTACTCGTATGCCGGGAATTAGGTACAGGTGATGTAAACCGTCATATTCCTGCCCGGAGATATAACCGTATCCTGCATCCCCGTAAATTGAAATAACACTACTGGCAAGCCAACGCCCCTCGTAAAAAATCCCAGAAGCGGGACCATACAAATCCTGCCATTCTCCTACGGACATATTCAAATTAATGCCGATTGAGGAAAGAAACTTTTTGTTTACTTCTAAGTATTTGGCGTCGATATTTATCTGCCGATCCTGTGCATGTAAGGTTATAGAAAGTAGTAAAAGCGCAAGTAGAAATTTTGGTTTCATAAGCTAAAGTTTAAGTGAAAGGATAGATTAAATTACAAAACTTTGCTTCCGACCAAATGTTAACTTGATTATGCCATTCTCATTTTAAGTTGATCTTAACTTATAAGCTTTCAATGCTTCTTTGATCAAAGTTTTTAGTGCAACCGATTTGATAATGTCTGCTGATTTTATTTCAACATATCTCGAGACCTTCCCTTTTCCTTCGAGCATTTTTTGGGGATCAGGTAATTCAGTTCCTCTATTGAAGCCAAGTTTCAGTCCTTTTTTAGAGGGAATGATCACGCAAACAAGATCAGCATATTTCTGACCATAGCAATAAGCGATCATTTTTGCAGGACCATCTAATACTTCAATTATTTCGGGCAGATTTTTCAAAACTATTTGACGAAGCTCGGTAGCAAGCTTGTACACTTTTTCGTCGTATTGAGATAGAAAGATTAGTACTTTATCATTGTGCATACCCGGCTTGGCGTTTGGGTTCCCGATCTTTACTCAAGTATTTCTCCAACATGTTTTTTGATATTTTCCGAAAGTTTTAATGTGGGAAGATCATTCTCATCTCCTCCAAATGGATCTTCGATCTCTTCCGCTATCAATTCGAGACTTGCCAGCACGTAAAAGATAAACGCCACTACCAGAATAGACCACCAGCCCAGGGTGAATACAAAGCTGAGCGGAAGAGTCATAACAAAAAAGAAAATGAATTTTTTCAGGAATACGCTATATGAAAACGGTATCGGTGTATTCTTTATTCTTTCACAAGCTCCGCAAATATCAGTGAGCGATTGGATTTCATTATTCATAATGATGAGCTGATCGCCCTTAATAGTTCCGTCGGAATAAAGCCGGTTAACTCTTTGCATTATCAGCGATGCCAATTGGTTTGGAACATGTTTATTCTTATCCAGGGGACTTAATTCAGGGTGTTCGTGCTCATCGATTGCAAGCCTGGTAATCTCCTGCCTTAAGTGATGATGCAGGCTTGAAGCATAGAGAGGAATGATCCTTCGGAAGAATTTTCTATTACCCTCATCCAAAGGATCCAATACCGAATTCAGTTTTATTGCAAGATTTCTCGAACTGTTTACCAGCCCGCCCCAAAGCTTGCGTCCTTCCCACCATCGGTCGTAAGCTGTATTTGTCCGGAATACCAGCAACATTGAGATTACGAAGCTGAGCAGTGCATGCATTTGTGAGAGGTTCTTGATCTTACTGGTATCGGAAATTTTCAGGTATTCCAATTCGAGCCATGCAATAAGTGCGCAATAAATGCTTATAGTTATAATTAAGGGAGAAAGTTTTCTTAGTGTATCAGCTTTATGAAAGCGGAATAGGAAAGTGAACCAGTCTTTGTTATTGTAAGAGATCATATTTGGTTATTGAAAGGGATAATGCGATTTAGGTTTATTTGCGGGTTGATTTGATAGCAATCGGGAGGCTGAATATGCCCCTGCCAACCTTGTCAACTCTATCAACCTTATCAACCTTGACTTCAGAATCCTCTCTTATCATAAAATCTCCAGCTGGTTTTGAAATCTTTGTTCAGCGTTTGATTAGTCAATATCGCTCTCACCATTTCTACAGGCATTGCATTTTCCCTCATCACTGCATCATGAAATTGCTTGTAGGTCATTTTTTTAGTATCGACCAATTCTCTTTTCAAAGCATAGAATTGCAATGCCCCCATCATATATGCGAGCTGGTACAATGGTCCATAGTTTCCAGTAAATGATCTGCGCACTTCACCTTCTGCGTTCGCTCGCTCATGACCCACACGGTCAACAAGAAAATCGATACACTGTTGTGGTGTCCATTTGCCAAGGTGATAGTTCAACGAGAAGATGATCCTGGCACAACGATGCATACGCCAGAATAACATTCCGACGCGATCTTCAGGTGATTCAGGAAATTTCATATCCCAAAGGATCATTTCCCAGTACAGTGCCCATCCTTCGGTCCAGAATGGTGTATTGAAATTGCGGTAGTTCTTATAACGGTTATTCATGAATCCTTGCAGATGATGGCCAGCGATCAATTCATGATGAACTGTTGCCCGCGAAAAATGCGGATTGTTTCCCCGCATACTCATCAACTTGTCCTCATGATTCATCACATCAGTGGGATAGGAGATGAGGATCTGTTCACCGCCAAGAAAGAATGGACTTGTCAATTGCCTTTGCGGTGTCATCATTCCCATTCTCCAGGTTTCTTCAGCAATTGGTGGTATGCTGATAAGATCATTCTTTTTAATAAACGAAATTGATTCATTGTAGAGCCGAAGAATAACTTCTGGCTGTTTCCCCGGAGGAACGAAACTGTTCTTGACTTTTTCCAATGCATCTTTCCATTTATCGCCAAAGCCCATTTCACGGGAGGCTTTCAGCATTTCCGCATCACACCAGGCAAATTCCTTGTTTGCGAGATCAACCAATTCCTCCGGTGTATAAGGGATCATCTCAAATTGCAATTGACGAATGAGTTCATCCCTTCCGATAGGGTTACCAATTATTCCGCTTCCATCATCTTTTTGAGAAGGGTTATCTGCTCCTTTGTCTTTTAAAGCATTCGCATAAACTTTTAATATGCTATCGTTTTTCTGATAAGGTTTTTCCACCCACCAGGTAAACAAGGGATCGTAGTCTTTATAAAACTGGTAAGTGTTTCTCAAAGCATCCTGCAAACCAGTTGCAGCATTCGAAGCACGCATCGCCAAAGCGCGATCCATCGGTTGTTCTTTCTTTAGTGCAGCATTTGCTGCAATTATTTGTTTATGTAAATCATTCAGGCTTTTTGCTACTTCAGCGCCGTCCATTGATGTGCCTCTGCGACGCAATTTTTCCAGGTTGTAGATATAATCAGAAAAGGCTAAATATTTTTTTATTGCGTTGTATTCTATTTCTTCTGTTTGAATATTTCGCAATTCACTTTCAATCCTCCGCTTGAATAGAATGTAGTCAACTTTGCCGCCCTGACTCATTTTTTCAAAGTTGAGAGCATTCAATTCCCCTAAGTAATCTTCATAAAATTTCTTGAAACGTTCTCTTCTTTCTGGAGAATTGGGCACGGTGTAGAAACGCGTTAAACTTCCGCGGTCTGAATCATAATTCTGCATCAGGTGATGCACTTCGCTTGTTTGGATCAGCAAATTACTTTGGGCTGATAGAGTTAGGGAAGTGAGAATTGTCGAAATGATTAATAGGAGATTCTTCATATAATGGTTATTACTCTGTTTGTAACAATTATTGATAATTGATTATTAATTATTGATTATTGGGTTGCCGTGGTTCATCAGGTCAACAATTAATAATCAATAATTAATAATCAGTAGTCGGTAATAGATGAACATTTTCCTGTTTAATTAAGTTGCAACACTTTAAACAGTTGTCTCCGCAATTCTTCAATGTCCTTCGGGGTATTGCAAAGCAATACATAAAATATTTTCTTTTCGGGTAACCAGAGATAATCACTTATAAAACCTCCCTGCGATCCCGTATGCCCGATCATTGACTGGTTATCGAATTTTGTAATGAACCAGCTCAGTCCCATAAATGAAGGTTCTTTGTCACTCCATCCGATGGTCAGCGGATAAATGGTTCTGGATTTATCGATCCATTCTTTATCAAGAAAACTATTAGCCTGCACTGCTTGCTCGTATTTCCATAGTTCTTCCACGCTGCTCCATACACCTCCATTTCCGGAAGCAGCAAATGTTGGCTCCTCCATATAATCCCTTTCGATAAAATTTCCATTTACATACAGGTAGCCGTGAGATACTCCTGATTCTGGATGTGGTCCATCCGTGATTGTGGAAGCAGTCATTCCCGCGGGTTTGTAAATATTATCAGTTATATATTTCTGCCATTTGATGCCACTAACTTTTTCGATGATCAAAGCCAGTCCATTAAATGCCGGGTTTGAATACTCATAATTCGTTCCCGGCTGAAACTTCAATTGCTGGGTTTGCATGATTGGCGCAAAATTCTCCTCATCCTTTGCGGTTAAATAGAAAACACTATCCTTTATGGTTTTGCGGCTATCGGGAAGGCCACTACTATGGGTAAGCAGGTGATAGATCTTTACCTTATTTGCTATTTCCTTGTTTGCGAAACCGGGGAAGTATTTTGATACCGGATCTTCTAAAGAAAGCTTTCCTTCTTTGGCCAGTTTGAGTATCCCGTAGGCAACGAATGTCTTACTGATCGAACCGACATTGAATAATGTTTTGGTTGTGATCGCTTCTTTGGTTTTGGTATCTGCTAAGCCATACGCTTTCTCGTAAATAACTATACCATCTTTAACTACCAAAACTGCCCCGCCAGGCTCATCTGCTTTGAACCAGGAACTAAAAAGGGAATCAATAGTGTTGATTGAAGATTGCGGGGGATTATTTTCTGAGCAGCCAATAATACTAAGTAGGACAAATACAATAATAATTCTCATGCAGTTTTAGGTTGACGATAAAGATAGGGCGTTTTGGTTAAGTGGATGTCCCGTGATTACGGAAGGTTGATAGGTTAACTGGTTGAATGGTTATTGGTTGAATGGGACGCACTAACAGGGGGCCTGTAGGAAAGCCAGGAAACTCGGGGTAACCCCTAGTCAACCAACTTGTTCCCATGAAAATGGGAATCAACTAATCAACTTATCAACCATATCTCACTAACTTATCTCCCTTTTAATACAATAAGGCAAGGATTTTGCTCTTTATAGGGATAGCAATTAAAACGCCATCTATGAAACGACTCCTAATCTTCGTGTTGACTGTATTCCTGATTAATTCAGCTGAGGCTCAGCTTAAAACAAAAGTTGTTTGCCCGGCATTCGAAGTAGACCTGCTCAACGGTAAGGTAAATGGCACCAAGCCTGATTGGGTTTATGCCCTACTCAAAGAAAAATTTCCCTGCTTTACAAAGGCCGAAGATGAGACTTCCGCCAGTAAATGCGGCGGCGGTCTGTTTTTTTCGGATAAGGGTATTAGTTTCTTCACTGGCAGAGACTACGTAGAACTGAGTCCGACTTTCAAGGGGAAACTTACGCCAGCCCTATTTAATGCTAGCCGAACTTCTTTATTCAATACGCTCGGACATCCTAAACTCAAGGATGATACCTGGGATGCTTACCAAACTTCTTACGGTACGTTGATCCTTTATTTCAACAAGGCCAATAAGGTTACGAAGATTCAATTCAGTACAAAGTCGACTGACGTTATTCAGTTGTGCGAGTAGTTAGTTGATTAGTTGATTAGTTGATTGGTTGATTGGTTGTCCCGAAGGTTCGGGAAGTTAATCCTAGTCAACTAACTAACTAATTAACCAATTAACCAATTAACCAATCAACCAATCACCCAAACCTCAGTGCATCAGTATCAACAGGAACAAATCCGAAATGCCGCGTCATGGATAGAATTTGCCCTTTATGATGGAATTCATGTGTGATAACATGGGTGAATAAATGCAGGGCAGTTACTATCATCGGGATCTTTTTAAAGGCTGCTATTCCCGATATCTTTTCTTCAGGACCGAACCGATTCAGGAATTCTTCAACGGTTTTATTCGCTTCATCGAATTGTTTTATTATTTCTTCGAGGCCATTGATCTCCTCAGTTTTTGGAAATGGATAATTCTTATTCATTGCGAAATTCCCAAGCCAGGATTGATAGGTATTGGCGATATGAACTAATAAATATCGAGCGCTGCTGTTATTAAACGCTGGAACCGGAGTAATTAATTGTTCCGGACTTAGCTCTGCGCAATAGTCAAGCAAAACCTCGCGTGCTGATTGTATTAGTTCGTATTGTTGTTGAAGTAGCTTCAAAGTTTATCAACTTTTATCAACCCTGTCAACCTTGTCAACCCTGTCAACCTTATCAACCCCATCAACCCCTTCAAAGTTTCCCCCAAATCGCATCCACAAATCCTCCTTTCTTTCTATCCTGACTCAACTCCCAAAACATTATCCCATTCAATCCCTTTTCAACTGCATAGGATGTTTTGATTTCCACCGACCGTTCATTGTCGAAGGTCGCGAATATTTTTTTTGATGGAGAATAGGCATAGGGAGCCTTTGCTTCATCGTCCCAGAAAGTTTTGAAACCATCGCTTGTATTGAATTGCGGCAATAGTTTCAGGTATGTAATAAAGTTTTTAAATTTACCCACACGATTCAATCCATTACCGATACTGTCCACTCCTTCAAATAGCCTTCCATAAAACGCAGCGCCGATAACCATTTTATTTCTTGGGAATCCTATGGATTCAAGATAACGCACTGCGTTATCTGTCGATTCTTTTTGGAATCTTGTTGAGTAAAGAGGTGTGTGATGCCCGGTAGATTTGTTTCTGCTATTTACAAGATCATAGGTCATTAAGTTAGCACGGTCGATGAAAGGAGCAAGTTCATTCCATTCAAAGGAGTTTTCCAGGTATTCCATCAATGCGCCGGCTGCAAAACTTATCTCCCTTGTGGCACCTAGTGTTTTTCGAAGTTCTTTCACCAGTTCTGTAAAATTTTTTTTGTCTTCCGGGGCAAAAGGATGGCCCTCAAAACCTTTTACGGCAGGATATTCCCAATCAATATCGATCCCATCAGCTTTAAAGTAATCGAGAATCTGTTTGGTTGATACGGCAAATTCCTCACGCCCGGCAGCAGTGGAAAAAACGGGCGAACAATTTCTACATCCTCCCCATCCACCCAATGCAAGCAAGACCTTCAGCTTTGGATTTTTGTTTTTTAATGATACCAGTTTTCTGATCGTATTGCTATCTCCTTTGCTATCTACAGAGATCCGGTTTCCTTTCAGGTGCACGAAACTATAAATGATATGCGTGAGCTTTTCTATTGGGTAACCATCAATTCCTGAATAATGACCAGAGTAATAAGCAATGACATTGAGTTTATTCTTTTGGGAGAAGGATTGAGTTGAATATCCAATAATTAATAATATGGCGAACAATGGCTTCATGCTGTTGACAAGGTTGACAAGGTTGATAAGGTTGACAAGGTTGACAAGGTTGACAAGGTTGACAAAAACTAATAGGGTTGATAAAGGTAAAAACTTAGTCCTTTATCAACCCTATCAACCTTATCAATCCTATCAACCTTGTCAACCCTATCAACTTTGTCAACCCTATCAACTTTGTCAACCCTATCAACCTCACCCCGCAAATTCGCGTCTGATAATATTCAAAGCGCCGCCGGCTTTAAACCACTCGATCTGCTGCTCATTATAGCTATGATTGGCCAAAATCCCTTCTGACCTGCCATCGCTATGATGCAATACGATTTGCAGTGGTACACCAGGACTGAAACTAACCAATCCATTAATTTCGATAGTATCATCTTCCTGGATCTTTTCATAATCTTCTTTATCAGCAAAGGTCAGCCCAAGCATGCCCTGCTTTTTAAGATTTGTTTCATGAATCCTTGCAAAGGATTTTACTAATACGGCTCTTACCCCAAGATGCCTGGGTTCCATTGCCGCATGTTCTCTTGAAGAACCTTCACCATAATTTTCATCGCCTACCACAATTGTTCCAACACCTGCCGCTTTATAAGCGCGCTGAGTTTTGGGAACAGTTCCGTATTCACCAGTTAATTGGTTCTTTACATTGTCGGTCTTATCGTTGAAGAAATTTACTGCGCCAATCAGCAGGTTGTTGGAAATATTATCCAGATGACCGCGGAATTTCAACCATGGTCCAGCCATGGAGATATGATCCGTAGTACATTTTCCTTTTGCCTTGATCAATAGTTTCAGTCCCTTAAGGTCTATTCCTTCCCAGGGCGTAAATGGATCAAGCAGTTGCAACCTTTTTGATTGCGGATCAACAATCACCTGCACTTTGCTGCCATCTGGAGCAGGTGCCTGGAAGCCCGGATCTTCTACATCAAATCCTTTTGGAGGTAATTCATAACCTGTGGGTTCATCCAATTTTACTTTCTCACCTTTTTCATTGATGAGGGAATCAGTAAGTGGATTGAATGTAAGATCACCTGCAATTGCTAATGCAGTTACCAGTTCAGGTGATGCCACAAAGGCAAATGTATTTGGGTTACCATCCGCTCTTTTTGCAAAATTTCTGTTGAATGAGTGAACGATGGTATTTCTTTCCTGTTTCTCCGCGCCCATACGATCCCACATTCCGATACAGGGTCCGCAGGCATTTGCGAATACCGTTGCTCCGATCTGCTGGAAGGTATCAAGATATCCATCTCTTTCGATGGTATATCGTACCGTTTCTGAACCCGGAGTTATCGTAAACTCAGATTTAATCTTTAATCCTTTATCTTTTACCTGTTGTGCCAGGCTAACGGCACGACTGATATCTTCATAGGAAGAATTGGTGCAGGAACCTATCAAGCCATATTCAATTCGGGTTGGCCAGTTATTTGCCAGCGCTACCTCTTTCATTTTAGAAATTGGTGTAGCAAGATCTGGAGTAAATGGTCCGTTTAAATGTGGTTCCAGTTCGCTCAGATTTATTTCAATCAACTGATCGAAATATTTTTCCGGATTGGCATATATCTCAGGGTCAGCAGCGAGATGTTCCTTAACCGCATCTGCCATTGCAGCCACTTCGGCCCGGCCAGTTGCTTTCAGGTAACGACTCATACTTTCATCATACCCAAAAGTTGAAGTGGTTGCCCCGATCTCTGCACCCATATTACAGATAGTTCCTTTACCTGTACAGCTCATTGCCTGGGCGCCTTCTCCAAAATATTCAACGATAGAACCAGTTCCACCTTTAACTGTAAGAATTCCGGCGACTTTTAATATTACATCCTTTGGTGCTGTCCAGCCGCTAAGCTTACCCGTTAGTTTAACGCCGATTAATTTTGGAAATTTTAGTTCCCAGGGCAATCCGGCCATCACATCGCAGGCATCAGCACCACCAACTCCGATTGCAACCATTCCCAGGCCACCGGCATTCACGGTATGTGAATCTGTCCCGATCATCATTCCACCGGGAAATGCATAGTTCTCCAGCACAACCTGGTGAATGATACCCGCGCCTGGTTTCCAGAACCCGATACCATATTTATTGGACACTGAAGCAAGGAAATCAAATACTTCACTGCTTTCATTCATTGCACGTTGGAGGTCGGCCACGCTATTTTCTTTTGCCACGATAAGGTGATCGCAATGCACCGTTGAAGGAACGGCTACCTTATCTCTTCCGGCTTGCATAAACTGCAGCAGGGCCATTTGAGCCGTAGCATCCTGCATGGCAACGCGATCCGGGGCGAAATCCACATAGCTTTTTCCTCTTTCATAAGCCACCGTTGGCTGTCCTTGCCATAAATGTGCGTAGAGGATTTTTTCGGTCAGGGTCAATGGTTTGTTCAAAATTTTCCTGGCCGTAGCGACGCGTTCGGGGAATGCCGCATACACTTTCTTGATCATTCCGATATCAAATGCCATAATTAATCGTTTAAGAACTGATTCTCAATGCCGCGAAGTTAATAAAAAAGGCAGCTTATATTTAAAACCCTAAACTGTCCCTTTTGTTTAAATTTTATATTTTTGAACCATGAACAGCTTCCGGCATTTCATCGAATGGCAGGTTTTTGGTGTTTGTACTGCCATAGGAGAAAGACTGGGCATTGCAACCGCCAGGATCCGCACCTGGTTCGTGTATATTTCTTTTCTCACTATGGGCTCACCCCTGATCATCTATTTTGTTCTCGCATTTTGGATGAATATGAAGCGGTATATAAAAAACCTTCGTAGAAACCCGCTGCGGTACGAATAAACACGATTGTTTGATTGTTGAATTGTTTAATTGTTGGATTTACTATTCATTGACCTAATAATTTAACCATCAAGCCATCCAGCTTTCTTTGTTCATAAGTTTCTCAGTATTTCTATTCACAATGGCCCGATTTTGGTTAAACAGGATGTGAAATCAATCACGGTACCATGAAGAAGTATTTTTCCTTTGTAGTTCTTGCAACTATTCTGTTTTCTTTTTTGATTATTTCCTGCTCAGATAAAAGTGATACGGCGGGCGGCAATGCAAAACTGGAAATTCGGTTGACCGACGATCCAGCCGCATATGACGCTATTAATCTCGATATCCAGGATGTGCTGTATAACGTTACAGGAGATGATGTCAATGGTTGGCAAAGTTTACCCGGCGTAAATGCTGGAATTTACAATTTGCTTGATCTTGTTAATGACAAAGATACCTTATTGGCGAGCGCTGATATACCCAGCGGGCGTCTTCACGGGATCCGTCTTGTTCTTGGAAGCAATAATACAATTGTGCTTAACGGAGTCAGCTACCCACTTGAAACTCCAAGTGCACAACAAAGCGGTTTGAAATTGAACATTCAACAAAATATTGATGCTGGTATACTTTATACGATGTTGCTTGACTTCGAAGCAGCAAGGTCAGTTGTAGTAACTGGTAGCAATAAATTTATCTTGAAGCCGGTGATCCGCACAGTGCTTAATGCTGTGGGTGGAAGTATTGCTGGTAACCTTCAGCCAATTGCTGTTACCACAGCCGTATTCGCCATTCAGGGATCAGATACCACAGCAAGTACATTCACTGATATTACCGGTAGTTATCTTATCAAAGGACTAACTCCCGGATCATATGATGTACATTATCTTCCGACCGATACTACCTACAATAAAGAAATAAAAGCTGGCATTGCAGTTACTGCGGGAAAAGTAACCATAATTGATACGGTCAAGTTGGTTCAATAAGAATTTATTATTAATTATTCCTGCCTGCCGGCAGGCAGGAATAATTGATTATTCATGCGAGCGTCGGCTCCGATAGTTATCGGGATAAAACCGCCGGCGGGCAGATAATCAATGCTCAACCTCCGCAGGAACTGGGTGAAATATGAGTAACTACCTTCACCAATTATTAACAAAGAAATTATTGCCGTAAGAATTTATTTTTTGAACTTTAATACAGTTCATTAAAATAACGGCTATGAGAAAATATTTACTCCCCACAGCAGTATTACTATTTTCATCTTTTTATGCCAGTTCCCAGTTTGAAATGGGTTTGAGCTACGGCCTCGGTGTTCCGCTCAAAGACATGGCAAAGCATATTCAACCCGCACACCAGGGGGTACTCACACTTAATTACCGCCTCCCCATAAAGAAACACCCGCAATTCGTTGTCGGTATCGAAGCCGGGGTTGGGAACTATGCGGAGAAGACGATCAACCAAACATTTCAATTCACAGACGGTACGATCACAATGACTGATGTTCGATATTCCAGCAATATTGGTTTTGTGAATGCAGTATTTCGATATGATATTCCCGTAAAAGGGAATGCTGTTCCCTACTTGCACCTGATCGGCGGTTACAATAAATTGTATACTGACGTATATGTCGAAAATCCCGATGATCCCATGGGTTGCGAACCTTTGGAAAATGAAAATGCCTTTAACGATCATACTTTCGCCTGGGGATACGGCGCGGGTGTGCAAATAAAACTCAATGAAAAGAAACGCAAACCTGGCGGCGCTTCTTATAAGCTGGATTTAGCAGTTACCAATGTTTATGGAGGGAAACTCGAATACCTGAATGTAAAGCATCTCAAAGAGCATGATCATAATGATCCTCTGTCTCCTGACAGCAAACCATTCGTTTCAAGATTTGTCAACGTAAGTACCCAGGCTATCCACGAGCATCAGGTAGCTGAGATCTTCGAGAGTAATCTTCGTTTGTTGCAAATTCGCGTAGGACTTGTGATCCAGTTTGGCAAGAAGAGTTGTAGGGAACAATAGGCAATGGGCAATAGGCAAGAGGCAATGGGCAATAGGCAATAGGCAAAAGGCAAAAGGCAAGAGGCAAAGGGCAAAGGGCAAGAGGCAAAAGAAAATTAGATAATAACGCAATCAAATACAAATAATAAAAACTCCGCCCCCACAATACTGTGAGGGCGGAGTTTTTTATTTTAATTACTTTTTAGTTTTTGCGTTTTGCCTTTTGCCAATTGCCCATTGCTTATTGCCAATTGCCTATTTCAACGCCTGCCTGATTTTGACCAGGTTTTTTAAGAGGTCTTCCAACAAATCCAATCTCAACATATTTGCTCCATCGCTTTTTGCGACGGCAGGATTGGGGTGTGTTTCGATAAATAATCCGTCAGCACCGCATGCAATCGCTGCTTTGGCGATTGTACCAATGAGCTGAGGGTTGCCACCTGTTATCCCGGAACTTTGATTGGGTTGTTGAAGTGAATGCGTGCAATCCATAATCACCGGAACACCGTGAGCTTTCATAACTGGAATATTCCGATAATCAACCACCATGTCCTGGTATCCGAATGAATTTCCTCTTTCAGTAAGCGTGACTTTTTGATTTCCTGCCTTCTTGATTTTATCAACCGCAAACTTCATTGCTTCACCACTTACGAATTGTCCTTTTTTTACGTTTACAATCTTCCCCGTTTCAGCTGCCGCAACCAATAGATCAGTTTGTCTGCAAAGGAAAGCAGGTATTTGAAGTATATCTACATAAGGAGCTGCCATCGCCGCTTCTTCATGTGCGTGAATATCGGAAGTCGCCGGCAGGGAATATTTTTTCCTCAGTTTATCGATCATCTTCAATGCGGTTTCATCGCCAAGTCCACTAAAGGACGAACCGCTGGTACGATTGGCTTTGCGGTAAGAGGATTTAAATACATAAGGAATCCCAAGGTTCTTGCAGATTTTAGAAACTTTATCTGCTACTTCCATGATCAGCTCTTCACTTTCCACCACGCAGGGCCCTGCTATGAGGAAGAAGTTATTTTCATCGTAAGATTGTCCCGCAAAAATATCCTTAAGAAATTTTTCCATCGCGCAAAGATAGGGAGTCAGTCGGGAGTCGGGAGTCAGGAGTCTGGAGTTCCTTATGGTCTGACGAATTCCACTAAATGATTGAAAATCTAATTAGGTTTGCGAAACTTTTTAAGTTTATGGTTAGAGATAAAATTCTGGTTATAGGAGCTAGCGGACAAATAGGAGTGGAGTTGACCCTGGCTTTGCGCAAACTCTATGGAAATGCAAATGTGGTCGCTTCAGATCTAAGAGAAGAAAATGAACTGCTGAAAGGAACTGGGCCCTATGTAAGCCTCGACGTAATGAATAAGGAAATGCTGCACGTGCAGGTGATTCGCCAGAACTTTACACAGATCTATTTGCTGGCGGCCATACTTTCTGCAACAGGTGAGAAAAATCCTAATCTCGCCTGGAATCTGAACATGCAGGGATTACTTAATGTGCTAGATATAGCCAAGGAAGAAAAGATCCAGAAAGTTTACTGGCCTTCTTCAATCGCAGTGTTTGGTCCAACATCTCCAAAGAAGAATTGCCCTCAGCGAACGGTGATTGAGCCGATCACTGTTTATGGGATCAGTAAGTATGCCGGTGAGTTTTGGTGTAATTATTATCATAAACGGTTTGGCCTTGACGTAAGAAGTTTGCGCTATCCCGGATTGATCAGTTATAAATCTGCGCCCGGTGGAGGAACTACGGATTATGCGGTTGAGATTTATCATGAGGCATTGGAAGAAGGGCACTACACAAGTTTTCTTAAAGAGGATACTTATTTGCCGATGATGTACATGCCCGATGCGATAAAAGCTACGATTGACCTGATGGAAGCGCCGGCTAGTAAAGTTTCAGTTCGCACTTCTTATAATGTAGCTGCAATGAGTTTTTCTCCAAAAGAAATTGCTGCGGAGATCAAAAAAGAAATACCAGGTTTTAAAATTGACTACAAGGCCGATTATCGCCAGCAAATCGCTGAAAGCTGGCCTGAAAGTATTGATGATACAGTGGCAAGGGAGGATTGGGGTTGGAAACCTGAATACGATCTTCCAAAAATGACCATCGACATGTTGGAAAATCTTGCGCCGGTTTATAAAAAGAAATAAAATTCGAACGCATGAAAAAGATATTCTATAGTATGATATTGTTAGGAAGCCTTACTGCTTGTGAAGAACATCAGCATGGAGCATCAAAGACGGATGGTTCTGTCGTCATTTCGCGTTCAAATGAAAAAGACACCTCAAAGGGTAGTCTGAAGGCTTATGCAAGTAAAAAGATCAACACTGCTACGATCAATATAAAATATCATTCTCCTGCAGTAAGGGAAAGAGTGATTTGGGGTGGATTGGTTCCATTTGACAAGCTTTGGGTTGCAGGGGCACATTCGGCCACTTCAATAGAAACTAACAAGGAACTAATTATCAATAACCAAACCGTTCCTCCTGGCAAATACGGCTTTTTTGCTATCCCCGGGCAGTCGGACTGGACTCTTGTCCTAAATAAGAATTGGGATCAACATCTCACGGATGAATATGATCAAAAGGATGATGTTCTTCGATGGAAAATAATACCAGATACGCTTGATAAGCCCCAGGAAAGATTGATGTATGTCCTTGATCAAACGGGTGAGTATAAGGGAAATCTGGAATTTGTTTGGGAGAAGTTGAGGTTGAAGATGCCATTTCAAATTAAGAGATAGGTTCCAAACCCTGGAATCGGGTGGTTCCGAACCCTAAAGAGGCAACGTTCAAATTACTCATGGTTTCATAGGGTTCGGAACCCTAATATCGGAGTCCCAGCTATAGAGTTCCGAACCCTTCAACACTCCGATTGCATTTCGAGTTATTTCTTTAGGGTTCGGAACTACTTGTAGGGTTCGAAACCATTTCTTAAATTAGAGTGTGCGTCGAATTGTATCAGCCATAACAGTACTTCTTGTTTTCTTCAGCCTTCAGTATGGAAAGGTTGCAGAATATCTTTATTGTGAAGTGCAGGCTAAGGTGATTTTGCAACAAGCGACGGATTGCGGTTGTGACCAATACCTGATCGAAATGATTGGGGAAGATGGATCCGATGGATTTGCTGCAACGCCGATTAAAGAAAAACCTGCCGAGTTTTTTACTACAATTGCTACGATCACTAATGAATTGAATTTCTCTATTCCTTATACAAATCATATCATCTGCGCTTCAGGTTTATTGAACCAATTTCCTGAGCCGGCTTTTCATCCTCCGGCATAATCAGCATTTCCGAACTAATGAATTTCCTTTGCGCGCTTCCCTTTTTTGAACTTTGTCATTTCGAGCCCGGGCAATTTTAATCCCTTAGCATAAAGGGAAAGTAGGGCGAGAAATCTGCACAGTTGGAGACTCCGCGTAATTCTAAATTAAACGGAACCATCGATTGTGCAGATTTCTGGCCCGGGTTACTTCATTCAATTAGTTCGATTACTGACCGGGCTCGAAATGACAAGGTTCAAAAGGGAAGCAGGAAGAGGACGAAGAAAGGATTCGAATTCTATAATGTTCCAATAAAATGATTAATTATGAAAACAATTCTTTTCATCATATCGATTTCTATTCTATCAGCTTGTTCTGTTTCAAAGAAAACACAACAATCGTCAACATTAAATCAACTCAGCAAGGATACCAGAGGCAATGAGATGTTATTAGGGAAATGCACGCGCTCATCACTCAATGAAATTCCTTTCAGTGAATGGTATCAGAAAAACTATGACGAATACATCGTGGATTCAGCTACCTGCATTTTTATTAAACCACTCCTGAAGGAAAAAACCATTACCATTTTCCTCGGCACCTGGTGTGGTGACAGCAAAAGAGAAGTTCCGCGTATATTAAAAATGCTGGATTGCTGCGGCTTTCCCGAAAAACAATTGCAATTGATCATGTTGAGCAATTTGCCGGAAGCATATAAGCAGAGTCCGCAGCATGAAGAAGCGGGACGGAATATTATCCGCGTCCCAACTATTATCATAGAAGAGAAAGGAAAAGAAGTGGGTCGGATCGTCGAATTCCCAAAGGTTAGTTTGGAGAAAGATATGCTGACGATCCTTCGTAGGGAATCTTATGTTCCCAATTATACAGTGGTTCCGTAGGAATGGTTGATAGGGTTGACAAGGTTGACAAGGTTGACAAGGTTGACAAGGTTGACAAAAACTTATAGGGTTGATAAAGGTAAAACTTAGCCCCTTATCAACTCTATCAACCCTATCAACCTTGTCAACCTTGTCAACCTTGTCAACTTGTTAACCTTTTTTAATGCATATTGCAGCTTTAAGCTCACCTTAAGCTCAATATGAAGGGACTCTATTTTCTTATCTTTTTGTTTTCGTTTCTCCGGACCAGTGGACAAGCTCCAAAGGAGCTGCCTAAGGATTGGAGAGCAATGTTACAAAGAGAAGATTCGGTTCATGTAATCTTCAACCTGCATTCATCCATGAAAAATGGAAAGCTGGAGCTGTATATCACCAATGCCCAGGAGAAGATTTTGCTAAAGGATATTGTTCGCGAAGGCGATTCTCTGAACTTCAATCTGCCGGTATTTGAATCTTCCTTTAAAACAAAGATCCTTCCGGATGGAAGCCTTCAGGGAACCTGGATCAAAGGAACAGCAGCAAGAATACAATACTGGCCATTTTTTGCAAAAGCAGGCGAGAAAGAAAGATTCAGTCAAAAATTCGGAAACTCAAAAGCAAATCTCAGCGGTCGATGGAGAATGATGCTTACCAGGCCAAATGGTACTACCCGTATGGCAATTGCAGAATTTGAACAGAAAGAAAATAAATTAAACGGCACCGTTATAACGCCGAATGGAGATTATCGTTACATGGAAGGCATTGTTACTGGCGATTCTATGTTTCTTTCAGTTTTTGATGGCGCGCATGCTTATTTCTTCCGGGGTGGGATTAATGTAAGTTCAAACCTATCAGGATATTTTTATGCTGGTATAGGTGGCAGAGAAAGTTTCGCTGCCGTCAGGGATGCAAATGCAAAATTGCCTGAAGGATCCAGCACTCCTCAACTAAAGGATGGAGAGAGCAGATTAGACTTCAAATTCAAAGACCTCGACGGCAACTGGGTTTCGATTAATGATGATCGTTTTAAAAACAAGGTTGTTGTTGTACAAATCATGGGATCCTGGTGCCCCAACTGCATGGATGAAACCGCATTTCTCAGTGACTACTTTAAAAAGAATCAAAGCAGGGGAGTGGAAATTGTTTCCCTTGCTTATGAATACGGCACTGACTTTGAGCGCTCACTTAAAACGCTGAAGAAATTTCAACAACTGCATCATGTAAGTTATCCCATGCTTATTACCGGTGTGGGAGTAAGCGATTCGTTACGCACAGAAAAAACATTACCTCAAATAACACCGATAAAAGCATTTCCCACCACTATCTTCATTGGCAAAGACGGCACTGTTAAGAAACTACATACAGGATTTGCAGGACCAGGAGCGAAGGAGTACTATGAAGAATATAAGAGGAATTTTTATGCGACCGTTGATGAGTTGTTGAAGGAGTGATAATACTTGCAATACTTAAGTCCCGAAGTTCGGGTTGATGGGGTTGATGAGGTTGATACGGTTGATAAAGTTGATAAGATTAGATATTTAATAATAAAGCAAATAAATTACAAACTTAATTTTCGCGTCAACCCTGTCAACCCTGTCAACCCTGTCAACCCTTTCAACCCTTTCAACCTTCTCAACCCTATCAACCTCATCAACCCCATCAACCTCATCAACCCGATGACTTAAGGAAATATCCCCAGCTCCGCATAACTAGTCGCTACTTTATTTATCGCAACAATGTAAGCAGCCGTGCGCATGTCCGGAATCTTTGGATTTGATTTCCATGCATTCATCACTTCCATTGTCGCCGTGATCATGGTTTCTTCCAAACCGCTTCGAACAAGGTCCACTTCTTCTGGTCCGTGAAGAATGAGTTCCCTTTGCTTATTGGTAACCTTTTTGCCGGTGAGAGTCTCAATCTGACCAAGCATTTGGGTATTCTGGTTTTCAGTAAACCTTTTTTCCATCCTGCCATAACGGACATGGCTAAGGTTTTTCAACCATTCGAAATAACTTACAGTAACTCCGCCAGCATTCAGATACATATCCGGAACAACCAGCACACCATTCTTTGTAAAAATATCGTCGGCTTCCGGCGTCAAAGGACCATTGGCTGCTTCACCAACAATCTTTGCTTTGACACGGGGAGCATTTTCACCATTGATAACATTTTCTAGCGCTGCAGGAATGAGAATATCACATTCCATTTCCAGGGCGTCATTGCTCTTATCGAAATTTTTTGAACCGGGGAAATTCAGAATTGACCCGGTCTTCTTTCGATGTTCAACAACGGCATCAACATCCAATCCATCATTACTGAAAATTGCACCTTCATATTCAGCAAGTGCAACGATTTTTGAGCCAGCTTCCTGGAAAAATTTTGCAGTGTGATAACCCACATTTCCCAACCCCTGGACGATGATACGTTTGCCTTCAACACCTGTGGACAATGAAAGTTTTTTCATTACATCTTCCACATTGCACACTTCGCGCAATCCATAGAAAACTCCAAGCCCTGTGGCTTCACGCCTTCCACGAACACCACCCTGTGTGACTGGCTTACCGGTTACGCATCCCAACGCATCAATCTCGCCGGGACGCATGCTTACATAGGTATCCACGATCCAGGCCATCTCTCTTTCGCCTGTTCCATAGTCTGGAGCAGGAACATCAATACCAGGCCCAATGAAGTTCTTTTTGATTAGTTCAGATGTATACCTCCTGGTGATCTTTTCCAGTTCGTAAGGAGTGTACTTCTTAGGATCGATGGTGATACCACCCTTTGCACCTGCAAATGGAACGTTTACGATGGCGCATTTGTAGGTCATCAACGCCGCGAGTGCCATCACTTCATCAAGGTTTACCGACATGGCGAAACGGATACCACCTTTACAGGGAAGTTTATGATGCGAATGTTGAACACGATAGGCTTTAATAACTTCAATCTTATCTCCAATCTTAACTGGAAAATGCATCCGGTATACCGCATTACATTGTTTGATCTGTTCTAAAATTCCCGGATCCCAATTGGTAAACGCAGCGGCTTTATCGAAACTCTTCTCAACCGCGCCAAAAAAACTGTACTCTGACATGACTAGCTAAATTTATTTTTTAATATGACAAGCAATGGGGGAAGCTTCGAGCTTTGAGCTTCGAGCCGTGAGCTGGACAAACTTGTTCGCAGCTCGCAGCTCGCAGCTCAAAGCTCATGGCTGGTTTTTCTCCAATTTCGAAATCTTTCTATCGAGCCTTATTACATATAGAAACAATCCTAACAAAATAGTTACTACAACAAGTATT
Organism: uncultured Chitinophagaceae bacterium; assembly: GCA_963728145.1. Lineage (GTDB taxonomy): Bacteria > Bacteroidota > Bacteroidia > Chitinophagales > Chitinophagaceae > CAVSJA01. The sequence goes on from CAVSJA010000007.1 coordinate 327,060, forward strand.
ACCACATAGATCTTTCCATCGGCTCTCAAACCTGTTGCTTCGTTGATGTTTTCACCGCCTTGTGCAAGTAAACTGGTGCTACAGATCACCATCAAAATAAGAATGGCCAGGATTTGTTTCATTTAAAATCGTGTTTTTTTTCAATTAAGAGGCCGGTGCGGATCCATAGTGTAGCAATCCATGTTCCTAATAATGTCCATCCCAGAACCGCAGGCCAGAAGATCATTCTCATTGCCGGATCAAGGCTGTTGCCACTCAACGCGGGATTACCTTCAACGCCTTTACCACCCGGATGAAGTGATTCAACCATTCTGGGAAGGATCATGATCAATGGTATGTACATGAAATAGGCAAAGATGTTATAGACCGCAGCAACTCTTCCTCTTTTGTCCAGATCAACAATGGAATTGCGCAATACGAAATAGGCAAAATAGATCAGCAACGCAATGGCAGCTCCGATTTGCTTCGGATCATTGCTCCACGGACTTCCCCAGGTATAATTTGCCCAGATGGCTCCGGTAATTAAACCCAGGCAACCCAGGACTGTTGCGGCCCTTGCAAATTCCAAAGCGATCAAATCATTTTTTATACCCGGTTTGCGGAGAAATCGGATGGAGTAAACAATTGAGACGGTAAGCAGCGCCATTTGACTGAACCACATGGGCACATGAAAGAAAAAATTCCGCATGGTCTCGTACATATTGCTTTCTTCATAAGCAACCTGGTGCGGAAGTTTTACCAGGAAACCAGCAATAAAAGCGTAAACCAGTAAGATGACCGATAATATTTTCCACCAGCTAAGGCGCATGATTAGTCGGGAGTCGGGAGTCGGTAGTCAGGAGTTAACCTTAAGTCACATATGCTCCGTTCTGACAGCTTCCCATTTTTACGTTTTAAGTGGGGCAAAATTAGGGGAAATCCGAAATAAAGGATGGGAATATCCAAAAATCAACAATACTTAGTTATTGTTGATCAATTGCTAAGAAATTAAAAACAAGAGTCGAAGAAATTCAATCCTTCCAAAGAAATGGAAAAAGAATGATGGCCAGCGCAATTACAAGAATATCCAACCCTGCAAGTGCTGCGACCAACCATCCCAGGCCCGGCTGAAATACTTCGGAAAAAGCCGTATTCGAGATTTTCATCAACAAAAGAACCTGAGGAATTATAAGAGGAAAACCAAGTATTGCCATCATTGCCGCGTTCTGACCGGCACGGGCTGCAATTGCGGCGAGAAAACTGAATACGAGGCTCAGGCTTATACCGCCCAAACAAGTGATCCCAAGAAATCTCCATTCATTTTCGAGGGGATTGCCCAGCAGGATCCGGAACAATAATAAACTCAATAAACTCATCACCACCATCAGGACCACATTAAATAAAAGTTTTGATAGAATAAAATCCCTTGGTCCTGCGATCGTATAGAAATAAAGCATTCTTTCCCTGCTTTCCTGCAGGAAGCTTTTTGCAACTGCATTCACGCAAATAAATAATTGGATCATCCAAAACAATCCGTTCCAAACCTTTTCTTCCGGTTGTTGCATTGCGAGATAAAGCACAAAGATTGTCGAAGCCACATAAAGAATGATTCCATAAAAGCTGTACTGCTGACGGACCTCAAGAAGAAGATCTTTTTTGAATAAGGCGAATATGTGATCAATTGACCTTTTCATTTTAATTCAGCTTCAATAACGCTCGACCCGCATCCAATAATCCCCGACTGACTGACGTCAGTCGGGCAGGAATAATTAATAATCAATAATAAATAATTGCTCGAGATGGAGCGGTCTAAATGATAGCAAGCAACATCATTCCAGAAGAATTATTGATTATTAATTATTGATTATTGATTATTTCCTTGAATATTGAGTGTTTCTATCCTCCCGCATGATAACATACTCTACACCTCGGCTCATAAATATCCATCTCCCCAACCACCACCTGCTCTGAATGGTCCGATTTGCGATAGGAGTAGTTAGCGATATTTCCACATTTTACGCAGATCGCGTGCAGCTTGGTAATAAAATCAGCTTTTGCCAAAAGTTGCGGCATCTGTCCAAATGGACGACGCATATAATCCATATCAAGTCCCGCAACAATTACCCGAACTCCGCGCCTGGCTAATTGGTCGCAGGTCTCGGCGATCTGATCATCGAAGAATTGAGCTTCATCAATACCAACTACATCTGCATCACGCGTAAGAAGTAAAATGGTCTGAGAGTTATCGACAGGGGTGGAAACGATAGCATTCTCATCATGGGAAACAATTTTCTGCATATCGTACCGTACGTCGATCCTGGGCTTGTAAATCTCCACTTTGAGGTTAGCGATCCTCGCTCTTTTCAGGCGGCGGATCAATTCTTCGGTTTTGCCGCTGAACATTGAGCCACAAATCACTTCAATCCAGCCCCTTCGCTCCCCGGAAAGATTAGGTTCTATAAACATGCTATGCTAAAAAACGGAATGAAAATTGATTAATTTTAGGAAACCGAAACCTGCCAAACCAAAAAGTACCCAATATCATGGAACGTTTAGCTACACTAATTGGCAAATTAAACGAACAATTTGCACAAAACGCTGATCCGGCTCAATTAATGGTTACCATTCAATTGATCCAGGGGGAGCTTATTCGCCTGTCGTCCACGTCTGGGAAGACTTTGAGCACTTCTAAGGTAGCCGTTGTAATGCCTTCGGTGAAAAAATATTCCGGCTCAGATCCTTCAAATTTTCCCATCGAAAAAGAGCAGGAAATCTTACAGGTAATTGAGAAAAATGGCAATCACCAGACCCCAAAAGTCCAGGAAGAAAAACTGCCTTCTTTTAATCCTTTGACTGAAGTTCCGACCCTCGCGCACCAGCCGGGACCCAAGGAATTGAACGAATGGATAGGATCCACCCAATCTTCACTAAATGATAAGTTAAAAGAAGAAGTGAAGGAAATAGGTCATTTTCTAACGGATTCGCCTGTCCGCGATTTAAAAAAAGCGATTGGAATTAATGACCGTTATGTCTTCATCAGTGAGCTGTTCCGTGGTGATGAAACCATGTATGAACGCAGTATTAAAACTATAAATGGCTTCCGCATCTTCCCCGAAGCAGAATATTGGATAGAAAGGGAATTGAAGGTGAAGTTGGGATGGGATGATAACAAAGAAATTACCCGCCACTTCTATCAATTGGTCAAAAGACGTTTCTCCTGAATGAACTGAAGGATCTTATCAGTTGCGCCCTTTTTCCTGTAAACATAATTCCTCGACGCTTCTGACGACTCTTTATAAAGTTGTTTATCAGAAAATATTTCATCAAATAGTTTTTCCAGCTCCAACGCATTCTCAACAGTAAATCCACCACCTTCGTCTATCAATTCAATTGCTTCGATATACTTATCAAATACAGGTCCGAACACAACAGGCTTACCATACACCGCTGCTTCAAGAACATTGTGCACCCCATCATCGCCAAATCCTCCACCCACGTAAGCAATCGTTGCATATTTATAAAGACGCGATAGCATTCCGATATTATCAATGATCAAAACATTCGCTTCTTCTCTTTCATTTACGGTTTCAGCTTGCCTATTGCCTATTGCCCATTGCTTATTGCTCATCCACTCCGAATACCTCACACTATTCTTAAACAACTTTTCAGCTTCTTTCAAATGTTCCTCGTCCACTTCATGCGGAGCAATTATAAATCTTATTTGAGGGTTGGAGTTTGCATAGTGGTCCAGCTCTTCTTCATCCGCATCCCATGTGCTTCCTGCAACCACAACATTCTTATCTCCACAAAATTCTCCAATACCGTCCAAAGGAGTGAATTGTGATGCGATCTGAACGACGCGATCAAAGCGGGTATCTCCACATATCGTAACATTTTCAGTGTAGCCAAGGCTGGCAAGTAAATCCCTCGAGCCTTCGTTTTGTACGAGCAAATGCGAAAAACTTTCCAGCATGTACCGATGTAGGCGGCCATACCATTTGAAAAAAGGTTGATCCTTTCGAAATACCCCAGAAACGAGGATAGCGGGAATCTTTCGACGCTTCAATTCTGAAAGATAATAGTACCAGTAATCATATTTGATCCACAAAACAAATTGGGGTTGGACGATGTCAAGAAGTCTCTTTGCGTTTCTTTTTGAATCTGTAGGCAAATAAAAAATATAATCTGCACCAACGTAATTTTTTTGGGCCTCGTAACCTGAAGGAGAGTAAAAGGTAAGGAGGATCTTGCTGGTCGGATATTCTTTCCGGATGCCATCAAGTACCGGTCTTCCCTGCTCAAATTCCCCAAGTGAGGAACAGTGAATCCAAATAAGTGGGGAAACCTTTTGGGGAAAGGCTTCTGTCAATTTTGGAAATATTCCCTTACGTCCATTGACCCATAATCTTGCCTTAGGGTTCCAATTTGCAGCAAGTTTCACGGTAATACGGTATAGCCGGAGAAGGAGATTATAGAAAAAAAGGTGCAAATGGATTATTTTTTGGTTAGCAAATGTATAATCATTCTTTATAAGTGCGGGTTGCCTGTTCATAGCATTGCGCATCCCGCTTTTTTCATGTAGGTTTGTGCCCGTTTTGGAATCAAAAGGTAGTTATGCGGCAGATACAAATGGTTGATTTAAAGCAGCAATATGCACAAAATTAAGCCTGAAGTGGATAAGGGTATTCAGGAGGTGATCGATAATGCTGCCTTTATTCAGGGTAACGCAGTTACGGACTTTGCCCAGGCCCTTTCGGGGTACCTCGGGTTTATCATGTTATCCCCTGTGCCAACGGAACTGATGCCCTTCAGATCGCAATGATGGCGCTTGACCTTCAACCGGGCGATGAAGTAATTACTCCTTCTTTTACTTATATCGCAACCACAGAAGTTATTGCATTGCTGAGATTGACACCTGTTTTTGTGGAGGTAGATCCAAAGACTTTTTGCATGGATCCGAGAGAGTTGGAAAAGGCCATTACTCCAAAAACAAAAGCGATTGTTCCGGTTCATTTATATGGCAATGTGGCTCCGATGGAAGAGATCATGGAAATTGCCAACCGGAGAAGCATAAACGTAGATTGAAGACAATGCCCAGGCAATTGGATCCGATTATACGTTCAATGATGGCAAAACTGTAAGAAGACAGGAACTATCGGACAATTGGTGCTACTTCATTTTTCCCTTCAAAAAATCTTGGGTTGTTATGGAGATGGTGGAGCAATATTCACCGATGATGAGACGTTAGCCGAACAGGTTAAAAATGATTGCAAATCATGGCCAGAGTCAAAGAGATATTACCATGATATGGTGGGATGCAATAGCCGGCTGGATACCATACAGGCTGCTATTCTGAATGTAAAACTGAAACATCTGGATGAATATATTGCGGCCCGGAAGAAAGGCGGCTGATTTTTATGACAAGGCATTTGCCGGTCATCCAAAAATCACGACACCCTTACAGGGCTGCGTATAGCAATCATGTTTTTCACCAGTATACCTTGCTACTGGATGGCGTTGACCGGAGATGGATTGAATGCATTTCTTGGCAGAATCCGGACATTCCTTCCATGATCTATTATCCGGTACCGGCACATCGGCAAAAAATGTTTGAAGCATTTTGTGGAAGCTGACGATCAATCTGACGGTTACCGATTGGCTAACCGAACGGGTGATCTCTTGCCGATGCATACCGAACTGGATGAGGAGCAACTGAGATTATATCAGTGACAAAGTTTTGGAGTTCATCAATAATATTATAATCATTTACATTATCATACCTAACCTAAACCTAATAAAAACTAAGATGAAAATTGCTGTTGTTGGAACTGGATATGTTGGATTGGTAACCGGTACCTGTTTTGCAGAAACCGGTAATAATGTTACCTGTGTGGATATTGACAAGAATAAAGTCGATAAGCTTACTCAATGGAGAGATCACTATTTACGAACCCGGACTTGAAAAATTATTTCTTGCGTAACCTGAAAGAAGAACGACTTCATTTTACCACAAATCTTGCAGAAGGTATCAAAGATGCACTGATCATTTTTCTCGCATTGCCCACACCTCCCGGTGAAGATGGTTCTGCTGATTTGAAATATATTTTAGGTGTTGCAGATGATCTTGGAAAATTAATTGACAGATTATAAAGTTATTAGTTGATAAAAGCACGGTGCCTGTTGGAACTGCTGAAAAAGTGAGAGCAGCTATTGCCAAAAATTATTCAGGTGAATTTGATGTAGTATCTAATCCTGAATTTTTACGGGAAGGTGTAGCCGTGGAAGATTTTATGAAACCTGACCGGGTAGTGATTGGCACTGAATCAGAAAGGGCAAAGAAAGTAATGAGCGATTTGTATGCACCTTTGTTCGCCAGGGTAATCCTGTTATTTTTATGGATGAACGATCTGCTGAATTTACCAAATATGCAGCTAATTCATTTCCTGGCAACCAAGATCTCTTTCATGAATGAGATCGCACAGCTTTGCGAAAAAGCTGGGAGCTGATGTGGATATGGTTCGTCGGGGAATTGGAAGTGATGAACGAATTGGAAAACGATTTTTGTTTCCTGGCATTGGTTATGGCGGAAGTTGTTTTCCAAAAGATGTACAGGCACTGGCGAAATCATCAAAGGAAGTAAATTATGATTTCAAGATATTGAATGCCGTAATGGAGGTAAATGAGGAACAAGAAGCTGCATCTAATTCCCAAGATTAAAAAATATTTTAATAATGACCTGAAGGGAAAAACGTTTGCACTTTGGGGTCTTGCATTCAAACCAAATACTGATGATATCCGCGAAGCACCGGCATTATACATGATTGATGCATTGCTTACAGCAGGAGCAACGGTTTGTGCATATGATCCTGAAGCAATGAATAATGTAGAAACATTATTGGGCGATAAGATCAATTATGCAGAGAACCAATATGATGCTTTGAAAGGATGCAGATGCCTTGATCATTGCCACGGAATGGAATGAATTCCGAACACCTGATTTTCTGAAAATCGTTACTAGCACTGAAAAACAAAGTGATCTTCGATGGCCGTAATCTGTTTGACACAAATGCTATAAAAGAATTGGGATTTTATTATGAAAGCGTAGGCAGAGAAACAGCCATTCCCACGAATGGAACACACCACAAATAAAACTGCATGGCTACACAAAGAGTATTAATTACCGGCGCAGCCGGTTTCCTGGGTTCTCATTTATGTGATCGGTTTATAAAGGAAGGATTTCATGTTATTGGAATGGATAACCTGATCACCGGCGATCTGCGGAATATTGAACATCTGTTCAAATTAGAACAATTTCGAATTTTATCATCATGATGTTTCCAAATTCATTCATGTTCCGGGCGAACTGGATTATATTCTTCATTTTGCTTCACCTGCAAGCCCGATCGATTATTTGAAAATTCCCATCCAGACATTGAAAGTTGGTTCATTGGGAACCCATAATTGCCTTGGGCTGGCCAAAGCAAAGAATGCAAGAATTCTGGTGGCATCTACATCTGAAGTTTATGGTGATCCCATGGTGCATCCGCAAACCGAAGAATACTGGGGAAATGTAAATCCTGTTGGACCACGTGGAGTATATGATGAAGCGAAACGATTCCAGGAAGCGATCACAATGGCCTATCATACTTTTCATGGATTGGAAACAAGGATCGTTCGGATTTTTAATACCTATGGTCCACGAATGAGATTGAATGACGGAAGAGCATTACCTGCATTTATCGGGCAGGCTTTGCGTGGAGAAGATCTTACTGTTTTTGGTGATGGTAGCCAGACAAGAAGTTTTTGTTATGTTGATGACCTGGTCGAAGGTATTTATCGGTTGCTGATGAGCGATTATCACTTGCCGGTGAATATTGGCAATCCTGATGAAATTTCACTGAAAGAATTTGCAGAAGAGATTATAGCTTTGACCGGCACTAAACAAAAAATTATTTATAAACCATTGCCTGTTGATGATCCAAAACAACGACAGCCGGATATTACTAAGGCAAAGAAATTATTGGACTGGGAACCCAAAGTACGCAGGAGAGAGGGATTGAAAATCACTTATGAATATTTCAAATCTTCCACCAGAAGAATTGAATAAACATCCAAAGGAATTCGTGAGCAGCAAATGAGGTAAATGAATTAATAGCTCAATCTTCAATATTCATCCGAAAATGTACCAGGAATTAATCGAGAAGAAAAGCAAAACTGGCTGTGATCGGACTAGGTTATGTCGGACTTCCCATTGCACTGGAATTTGCAAAAAAGATATCCGTTATTGGTTTTGATATCAATGCAAACCGAATTGAAATGATGAAGCAAAGGTATCGATCCGAGCAAGGAACTGGAAAAGAATGCATTTGAAGGATGTGATATTCAATTCACTGATTCACTCGATGTGTTGCGGGACGCTTCTTTTTTTATTGTCGCAGTGCCTACACCGGTGGATGAACACAATGTGCCTGATCTCCGGCCCCTGGTCAGGTGCTTCAGAAACAATTGGTAAGGTGTTAAAGAAAGGGGATTATGTCGTTTTTGAATCTACTGTTTATCCGGGTTGTACAGAAGAGGATTGTCTTCCATTATTGGAAAAACTTTCTGGCCTGAAAGCTGTTAAAGATTTTAAACTTGGTTATTCTCCTGAACGAATTAATCCGGGAGATAAAAAACATACACTTAGAACCGTTATAAAAGTTGTTTCCGGTTGTGATGAGGAATCTTTGGATGAAATTGCAAAGACCTATGAATTGGTTGTGGAAGCAGGTGTGCATCGTGCTTCTTCGATTAAAGTGGCCGAAGCCAGCAAAGATCATTGAAAATACACAGCGGGATCTGAATATTGCATTGATGAATGAACTGTCGATCATTTTCGATAGGATGGAAATTAATACTTATGAAGTATTGGAAGCTGCTGGTACCAAATGGAATTTTTTAAAATTTCAACCCGGTCTTGTTGGAGGCCATTGTATTGGTGTTGATCCTTATTATCTGACGTATAAGGCATCATCACTTGGTTATGACGCGAAGGTGATTACTGCAGGCCGTTTTATCAACGATGATATGGCCAATTATGTGGCGAGAAAAGTTATAACACATGTGTTAAGAAATTCATCAGAGCCCAAAGTGCTGGTAAAAGGAGTTACATTTAAGGAAAATGTGAGTGATATCCGCAATTCAAAGATCATTGACACGGTAAAAGAAATGCTGGCATTCAATATCCATGTGGATATTGAAGATCCATATGCCATTGCGGAAGAAGTGCAGGAGGAATATGGTGTGAAGCTTTCACACAATGTACAGAATGGATATGATGCAGTGATCGTGACGGTGCCTCACAAACCCTATCTGCAGCACGATGACAATTATTTCAAGTCACTAACGCATGAGAATGGATTGGTTGTTGACCTGAAAGGATTGTACAAAGGAAAAATTAAAAACAGAAAATACTGGAGTTTATAATGGCCAATTACACAAAAAAGATCATGATCACGGGTGGAGCCGGTTTTATCGGCTCGCACGTTGTTCGGCTATTTGTCAAAAAATATCCTTCTTATCAAATTGTAAATGTTGATGCCCTGACCTATGCCGGCAACCTGGAGAATCTGAAAGACATTGAACATTCACCCAATTATCAATTCGAGCGTGCCGATATACTGGATGAAAAAAAGATTGAAGAACTGTTCAATCAATACCAGTTCGATGCAGTGATTCACCTGGCTGCGGAAAGCCATGTCGATCGTTCAATATTGGATCCCTTAGCATTTGTAAAAACAAATGTACTGGGAACAGTTGTGTTGTTGAATACCTGCAGGAATCACTGGAAGGGAAAGAGCGAGGGAAAATTATTCTATCATGTTTCCACGGATGAAGTGTATGGAACCCTCGGCGAAGAAGGATTTTTTACTGAAGAAACTGCTTACGATCCTCACTCACCATATTCAGCATCAAAAGCAGCATCCGATCATTTTGTAATGGCCTATTATCATACCTATGGCTTGCCGGTGATCATGAGCAATTGCTCAAATAATTATGGGTCTCATCATTTCCCTGAGAAATTGATCCCATTAATGATCAATAATATCAGGAATAGCAAACCCCTGCCTGTTTACGGTAAAGGCGAAAATGTAAGAGATTGGCTTTTTGTCGACGATCACGCAAGAGCTATTGATACAATTTTTCATAAAGGAAGAATAGGCGAAAGCTATAATATCGGTGGATTCAATGAATGGAAGAATATTGAACTCGTGCACTTGCTTTGTAAGATCATGGACAAAAAATTGGGAAGGGCAGAAGGAACATCAGCCAAACTCATTACTTATGTCAAAGATCGTCCCGGTCATGATCTTCGCTATGCAATAGATGCAACGAAACTGAATAAAGAACTTGGCTGGTCACCGTCATTGCAATTTGAAGAAGGATTGGAGAAGACTGTTGATTGGTACCTGAATAACGAGGAGTGGGTGAAGCATGTCACAAGTGGGGACTACCAGAAGTATTATGATGAGCAGTACGTTCAGCGATAGGTTGATAGGGTTGACAGGGTTGACGGGGTTGACAAGGTTGACAAGGTTGACAAGGTTGACAAGGTTGACAAGGTTGACAAGGTTGACAAGGTTGACAAGGTTGACAAGGTTGACTGGAATGTAAATCGCAAATCTAAAATATAAAATCTAAAATAGTCAATGCCATTTGTTGATACAGGATTTCCTGGTTTATATGTTTTTGAGCCGGTCGTTTTTGAAGATGCCAGGGGATATTTTTATGAGTCCTATAATTATAAAGTTTTTCTTACCCAGGGATTAAAGGACGATTACGTGCAGGACAATCAATCCAGATCGGTTTATGGAGTTGTGCGTGGATTGCATTACCAACTTGAGCCGTATGCGCAGACCAAATTAGTAAGAGCATTGAGTGGTAGAATACTCGATGTTGCGGTTGATATCCGGAAGGGGTCTCCAACTTATGGTAAAAATTTTTCTATCGAATTATCCGGGGATAATAAAAAGCAGTTGTATATACCCAAGGGTTTTGCCCACGGTTTTGCTGTGTTGAGTGAAACTGCTGAAGTGTTGTACAAATGCGATGCTTTCTATAATAAGGCATCCGAAGCTGGTCTTATTTTCAATGATCCTATCTTGGGGATCGATTGGAAAATCCCGGAAGGGGATGTAGTCGTATCGGATAAGGATATGGTGCTTCCACAGTTGAGGGACTGTAAAAATAATTTCAGTTTTGAAGGTTAATAATAATTATGGCTAAACAGGTAATCCTGGTTACGGGCGCTAATGGTCAATTGGGTAAGGAATTCAGGGTTCTCGCTATTAATGAAACCAGTTTTGATTTTCATTTTCTTTCCAGGGAAGAACTTCCAATCCATAATTTTGAAAAGGTAAAGAATTTCTTTACCGAGCATCGTCCAGCCTTTTGTATTAATTGTGCTGCTTATACAGCAGTTGACAAAGCAGAGACCGATCAGGATCTCGCCTACCTGGTAAATGCAGAATCCGTTGCTGTATTGGCTGAAGTAAGCAAACAATATGGTACAGGATTTATTCATATTTCTACCGACTATGTATTTAAAGGAGATTCACCTGAGCCATATAAAGAAGATTCGCAAACGGGTCCGATAAGTGTATACGGTGCTTCGAAGTTGAAAGGGGAAATAATGAGCGTTACCAATAATCCCGACTCCATTATAATACGTACAGCCTGGGTTTATTCTGAGTTCGGACAGAATTTTGTAAAGACGATGATCAGATTGATGAAGGAACGGAAGGAATTGAATGTAGTAAACGACCAGGTTGGAGCGCCAACCTATGCAGCAGATCTTGCAAAGGCGATCATGGCAATCATAAAAAGCAATAAATGGCAGGCGGGCATCTATCATTTTAGTAATAAAGGCAGGATAAGTTGGTATGATTTTGCAGTTGAAATAAAAGAATTGACTGGAAGCGAATGTAAATTGAATCCGATACCAACTTTACAATATCCAACCCCAGCAAAGCGACCTGCATTTTCGCTGCTGGATACAAGTAAGATTCAGAAAGCATATGGAATTAATATACCGGATTGGAAATTGAGCTTGAAGAAATGCCTTGATCATTTAAAGCAAGCCTCCTGATCGATGGGAATAAACAGGAATTGCGATATTATATGTTTTAGTCTTTCACGCTGGGATTCTGCGATTTCATCACCTGCTTTATCGCTTGCCAAAGAATTCGCAAGGCATAACAGGGTGTTTTATGTTGAGCATCCCTTTTCATGGCGGGATTATTATAAGGAAAACCAATCCGCGGCGGTCAAGGCAAGGGAGAAAGCTTTAATAAATGGAAAGAATATTTACAGCAATCCTGAATCACTTCCTCCAAATTTAACTGTAGTTACTTCTAAGCTCACTTTCCCGATTAATTTTCTCCCGAAAGGATTCGTTTATAATTCAATCGCGAAGATCAACGACAAAATAGTTTTGGGAGCGATCCGGCAATTGATAAGTGAGTATCAGATCAAAGATTTTATCTACCTCAATTTCTTTGATCCCTATTTCCTTCAGAAGCTTCCTCCCGATATAAAACCCATTCGCTCGGTTTATCAATCCATGGATGATATTTCCCAGGTGGCCTATTCAAACCGTCACGGCACAAGGCTGGAACAAAAAATCGTTTCCAATTTCGATTATACGCTTTGCACTTCTAAGGAGTTGACGAGATTGATGTCCAGGTTTTCGCCGAATGCTCATTTTCATCCAAATGCCGCTGATACGAGTATATTCAATAAAGCGGTCAATGAAAAATTACCAAGGCCAGAAGAACTAAAAAATATTAATACCAAAATCATCGGTTTTACCGGAAGCATTGAATATCGTACAGATTTTGAATTGCTGAAGAAGATTGCGATGCACCATCAGGATAAGACAATGGTTCTTGTTGGTCCAATTCAAACAAATGAACACAAGGAAATTGGTTTGGATAAATTGCCGAATGTAGTGTTTACTGGTCCGAAACATATTACTGAATTGCCATCTTACCTGCAATATTTTGATTGCGCAATTATTCCATTCAGAAAGAATACTCTTACCAAAAGTATTTATCCGCTTAAGATCAATGAATACCTGGCAGCAGGAAAGCCAGTGATCGCGACCGACTTTTCAGAAGACATTCTTTCTTTTAATAAAGTCGCCTATGTCGTAGGATCCCACGAAGAATTTATTGCTGCTATTGATAAAGCAATTACAGAGAACAACCCTGAAAAAGTAAAAGCCAGAATGCAAGTCGCAGAAGAAAATACCTGGACTGCCAGAGTGAGGCAATTCTGGGAGATTATTGAGAAAGAACCTAAGAGGATAGGTTGACAAGGTTGAGAGGGTTGATAAGGTTGACAAATTGACTGAGGATAAAGATCTTACTACTATAAAGCGAAAAGCCTCCGAAGGGAGACTTTCTTAAAAAACTTATTACTCTTTTTGTCAACCTTGTCAACCCTATCAACCCCGTCAACCCTGTCAACCTTGACTTTATTTGATTGACGTAATCGCAGTACCTCCCTGCTTACTCTCCGTTTTCACAATTCCAAATTCCGGGGCGTACCATTCATGTCCCTCAACATTTAATGGAATTCCAATGCCGGCAGTTTTGATGGTTAGTTTGCCCTTAAAGGATATTTTGAAGCAATCCCATGTACCAGCTGTTGTAGTAACTGATTCCTTTCCTTCCACTTTCCGATTGTTCACAACGTAAATCAAAGTCTGCTTCAACCCACCCTGGTCCATTTCCATATTGAAATTGGCATCTTTCAATGCATCCCCGACCTTCATGTCAGACGGGTATTCGACATATACATCATCTGCCTTTACATCAGCTTTTCCAAACTGTTCCATTTGGGCTGAAGGGATCATCATTTTCATATTCACCAATATCACTCCTCCCTTACATTCATACTTACCCGAACTTTTTGCAACAGATTTTCCTTTCTTATCGAACATTTCAGTATTGACATTGGCTGTAGTAGTACCGCCGGAATTACTTACTTCGTTTATGTTATAGATCTGTTTCCCACTCGGATCTCCCTTCTTATTGTAGATCGTCATCTCAACGGTCTTGTTTTCCTGCATGAAATAATATTTACTGCAGTCCTGGGCATGGATAGCTGTTGCGAAGAGGATGATGAGTCCAAGTACAAGAGATTTTTTCATGATAAGATATTTTAAAGAAAGTTAAGGGTTTTCAACCTTGGTCAGTGTTTTACTATTCACAATGCACTACGCAAGGTTGAAAACCGTGGCAACTCGCAAGGTTGAAAACCCTGTTCTAATTTCCTATACCCGATTTGTGTAGTGTCTTTCATGGTTTCTGGGTAGAAGGGTTGTCGACCCTGGGTAGTGCGTAATAATTTGTTAGACCCTACGCAGGGTCGACAACCCTGCATAGTACAATTATACCATTGCTCCCTGCATCTTAAAAAACCAAGTTTGCATTAATTAAACACTTATACTATGAGAATTTATTTGATCTCCTTTTTTGTGCTTGCCGCGATGGCGTTTACAGTCAATAACCCAATTGTTGGAAGATGGGAAACAAAAGTTTCGGAGAAAGGGAATGTTACCGGGGTAGTATTCAAATCGAATTACGAATTCGAAGGTTACGTAAATAAAAAACCCTTTGTAAGCGGAAAATACAGCGTGGAGGGTGAAGTGCTGTCATTTGTAGACAATGGATGCGAAGGAAAAACAGGTAAGTATCAATTGATCTTCTTCAGCAATTCTGATTCACTCCGATTTAAAGCCATAGAAGATGAATGCACGGAAAGAAAAAATGGAATGGAAAGAACAATTCTTGGGAGAGTGAAATAGGGGTCGGAAGGGGTTTTCAACCCTGGTCGGTCTCTTTGATCATACAATACCATATTACCAGGGTTGAAAACCTTGCCCTGACGTTATCTAAACAATTATATTATGCGAATTTATTTGGGTATCTCCTTCATAATCGCCTTTATGGCATTTACCATGAATAATCCATTGGTTGGAAAATGGGAAACTAAACCTTCTGAATATGGAGATGTAACCGGTGTAGTATTCAAGACAAATAACGAATTCGAGAGTTATAGAAACAACACCCCTTATATCAATGGGATCTACTCCGTCAAGGGAAAAGTTTTAGAGATTACAGACAATGGATGTGACTTCGAAGCAGGAACATATGAATTTATCTTCTTTGCCAATTCAGATTCTCTGCGATTTAAGGCAATTGAAGATGTATGTGAACGAAGGAAGTATGCGATAGAGAGTACAATTCTCGGAAGAGTTAAATAATCCTGCACCGATGAAAAAATATTTGATCCTCCTGCTCAGCAGCCTGGGTATTTTGTTTACCCAGGCCTGGGTGAAGGAATACGAACCGAAGGATAAATCGGATTTGGGAAAGCTCTTGTTCTTTGATCCCATCCTTTCGCGCGATAGCACGATCAGTTGTGGCTCCTGTCATAAACCGGAATTTGCTTTTGCAGACACGGCAATATTCAGCATTGGAGTTGGCGGTAAGACTGGTGTTCGCAATACGCCCACCAGCATGAATATGCGATTTCAGGAATTCTTTTTCTGGGATGGACGCGCAAAGAGTTTGGAGGAACAGGCTTTAGCGCCTATCGAAAATCCGGATGAAATGGATCTCGCTATTGAAGATGCAGTGATGCGTTTGCGAAAAAGCAAAACATATAGTGCATATTTCAGGAAGCTCTTCAATGCTGATCCAACAGCACAATCCCTTGCAGAATCCCTCGCCGCATTTCAACGAAGATTAGAAACAAGTGATAGTCCGTTCGACAATTGGAAATTTTATGACCGCCCTGATCTGGTAGGTGACGATGTAAAGAGAGGATTTGATGTCTTTAGTGGTAAAGGAAAATGTACGCAATGTCATTTTGGATCAGACTTCACCCAGAGTGAATTTAAAAATATCGGACTCTTTGATGGAAAGAAATTTAATGATAGCGGGCGGGCTTTCATTACTCATTTAAAAGAAGATATCGGCAAATTCAAAACTCCAACCCTTCGTAATATCGGCGTCACCTGGCCCTACATGCATAACGGTATGTTCAAGACTTTGATGGAGGTGATCGAATTCTATAATGATCCGGAAAAGATCATACCCGGATCAATAAACAGGGATACAGCGCTGGCAAAACCACTCGGACTCACCGAATGGGAGAAGAAAGATCTTGAGGCATTCCTGTTTGCACTTACTGACAAGCAATTCGAACGAAAGGACATATATTTTGGAAGATAAAAAATGGTTGAGTCCTATAAGCTCTCGCATAGCTATCGGGAACGGATAGGAGCGAAAAAAGAAAATGACAGACTTCCTCAATTTTAAACCTATCCCGATAGCTATCGGAAGTTTTCTGAACCAAATTTCAAATAACAAATACCAAACTAACCCGTCATATTAAGTAACTCAATTGTGTTACTGACGTTATACTTCTCAAACAATTTGCTTTTTATATTCCGCACAGTATTGTGGCTGATCTTGAGTTGTCCTGCGATCTGTTTTGTACTAAGTCCCTGGCGTATTAGCGTAACCAATTCACCTTCTCTCCGTGATAAGGGATTGCGTTCCGCGGAAGGTTTGAATTCTGAGATTTTGAAAGGGGCGCTATTCCGCTTAAATAATTCCACCTTGACTCCGCTAAACGGTTTTTCGGTTGTTATATCCCGAAAGAGCGTAAAATAAACATTACCTGTGCCATTCAGACTAAAGGTTGCTTTCTCGTCGTGGAGATAAATGTATTCTCCGTTCGATTTTTTTATTCTGTAATGAAATATCGTGCGGTAATCCTGGTGTTCTTCGGGTAGGGCGGATGACAGGTATTCGTGTACATAATTAAAACATTCACAGAGATCATCCTGATCCGCTTCATGAACAAGAGCGAAATATTTATCCGGTTTGTTATTCCGTAAAAGAAATTCATTCGAATATCCAAAAACTGAGGATCCGTTTTCGGTAATATAGCAGATATCGGGATGCATCACCGGGCAGGTGGCTAATACCCAATTCGGAAATACCTGGTGCATCTGATCGAATAGACCCAACACTTCTTCCTTTTGTTCTGCGCCGGCAAGCTTGATATACTTTTCAATATAGGAGCTGACTTTGTTTGCAGAACGCATCAAGGCGATTGCGCTTCCCATGATTTTTTTAGATAAGGTTTTGGTTTCTATATATAAACCTCCTTCTCTTTTCTCTATTGAACAATCACCAAATCCGGTTAGTAGTACTATTCTACCATTTCATTTCATTGTTTTTGAAAGGAGCTTTGAGAAAAAAATTATGCAATTATCCTCAGTATTTCTGTTCATAACCACTTTACTCACAGGCTTCCTGGGAGGAATCGGTTTTCTGAATTTTATGGGTTTTGGTCCAACATTGAGAAAGACGCCTGCTGAACATTTAGTTCTTTACTGGCAATCCCTGGATGGATATATGAGTGTCCGCATGCCCATCTTCGGGTCTATATTGTTAGTTTTTTTTATCGTTACAGGTATCTATCTCTTTCGCCAATCTTTCAAGCTGCCATTTGTATTTCTGTGCTTGTCCCTTATAATTGTCCTGGTCGACTTCTGGATCGCGACCGTTTTCAATTTTCCTTTTAACAAGATGATGCAAAGCATTACACCGGAAAATATTCCTGAGAATTTTGACGAACTGCGGGGTAATTCGGTTTTTGGATTTGCGATGCGTTCCGTTTGTATGATTGGAAGTTTTGTAATGATGCTTACGGCCTTATTCCTGCAGGCGATGAAGGGATTGGTACGCTGAACAAGAATAATAAGCTATTATTATTTCGTCTATCAGGATATCACCAAATTCGGGTAGGAGTTAATATGACGGATTGCCGGAATTTGATCGGGTGGGTATTATTCTGCTCGGTTCAATATTCGCAAACATGAAAGAATTGCTAAACGGCGAATGGTTGAAAATGGAAAGCGAGGGTATCTGTTATTATAAATTCCACCCCGCATATCCGGTAAATATTTATGTTGACCATTTCTTGGTTGGGAAGGGAGTACCTGAGTTCTCAATCGAACGTGTATTTCCGAACAATGAAGTAGAACTTTTTTTCAACCTGGGGGATGTGAACCGGGCAATCCTGCAATCTCCTGACGATTTTAATTTCAAGCAGACAGTTATTTCGGGATTAAGAAGTTCTTGCCTTCAAATCTTTCCGGGCCGACTTTTCTTCGTTGCCGGAATGCGGTTTAGTTTGTTTGGATTCCATCATTTGTTTAAGATGCCGGGAGATGAGATTACTGATAGAAATTTTTCTGGTCGGGATGTCCTGGGAAAGGAAATTGGCGACTTATGGCAAGAATTGGGAGATATCGATGATCCGGTTTTGTTGATCATGGCAATGCATGCCTGGGTCGTCAAAAAAATGAAAAGATGCGAAGCTGTACCCAATTCCTGGCGACGAATTGATACACTTTTGAAAACCTCCCGATTCAATATCAAAAAAGAACTTCCGCAACTACTGGGTTATTCCTATAAACATTCGTTGAAAATATTTCGTCAGATATGCGGACTTCATCCCAAAACCGTCCAGCGTATTTACCGGATAAATAATCTTCTTAGTCATCCGGAAATCCTTGCAAGTCCAAACTGGGCAGGTCTATCATTTCAATTTGGATTTTCTGACCAAAGCCATCTCATTAGGGAATTCAAAGAGTTTACCGGTTTCACCCCCACTGAATTTCTAACAAGTCGTCCAAAAGACTTTCTCCTAAAACAACGCCCGTCCGAACGGATTTGAGTCAACGTGTCTGCCCAAATTAAATTCGTCCGGGCGGGCCTGGTTGTTGCTCAGTAATGCCAAGTTCCTGTCTCCAGCAAACTATTATATGGAAGTAACTTTTCTTCTATACTTCGCTTCTCCGGTTCTCTAATTTTATCTGCTTGCTTAATCAAAATTCCTAAATCATGTTTGATAATATAAGCCGGATCATGCTATTCCATGCAATAGCCGGAAGTTCTGCATTGATATCATTTTGGTTTGCCGCATCCTTCCGCAAAGGATCCCGTCCGCATGTAAAAGCTGGACGTATTTACCTGGTTTCGATCTGTCTTGTTTTGTTGACTACGATCCCGATCATCCTTCATTTTTATTTCCAGGGTGATTGGCAAAGAACGATAACCGTACTCTATCTTTTTTTTGTTACCATTTCTGCGGTCATCATGATGTTTTTTTCAATACGCAAAAGAAAAGATGTTGACAGTTATCGAAATTTTTATTTTAAAGGATTTGCATTTTTCATGATCGCCTTTGGATTATTCATTTTCTACCTGTCAACACAATCACCTTTAATTGTAAAAGAAATTCTCCTGTTTTCTTTTTCCACTCTTGGTGTCGTAATTGGGTTCGGTATGCTGAAGCTGGCCTATGCAAAAATTATTGACAAGAAATGGTGGTTGCGTCAACACCTGAATGGTGTTATGATCGCTTTTGCAGCTACGCATGCGTCTTTCCTGGGATTAGGTCTTAGAAAAATAGTTCCGGCATTTTCAGGTGATTGGATGCATACCTCAACGCAGGCTGGAGTAATTTTGATCGCATACTTGCTAAGGATTTACCTGGGCAAGCACCTAATAGCAAAAATCGGTGCAAGAAACCTCACAAATACTCAATCCGGTTTTGCATAATTTAAATCAAAGTGAGTAGAACCGACCATCTTCCCATTGCTTGATATCACTTTCCCTTTGGGATCTACGAAGAGAATTTCCTTAGTGTTCAGAACGATTCGGTAAGGATATTTTTTATTTGGCCAATCTTGCCATTTACCGATTACATATAAAGCCTGATCCTGCAACCTAACCACATTTTTGTCGATGGTTACATAGTAATCTGCACTGGCATCCATTGGAACATCGATAGATTTCCAAATATACTTTTCGTCAAATGGTTCAATTGTGCTGGCTTCATTCGTTTGAGGGAAAGTTTTTTTAACTGTCAGTGGTTCTTTCGGTTGGACCGAGCTATATGGCTTGGCAATCTTCGGCGATTTTTTCACATAGGGGTATGGATTCACGGCCCCGCTATAAGTATAAATGCCAAAATGTAAATGAGCAGGCGTGTATTTCGCATTTCCTGTCTTGCCCACGGTCCCGATCAATTCACCTTTCTTTACAAATTGACCTTCTTTAACTTTTTGTTGATCTAGATGCGCGTAGTAAACTGTCCAGGAATGATCGACAGATCTCAGCCAAACAACTTTTCCTCCTTTTGGGGTGCTGCGAACGTCGGCAACAATACCGTCACATATGGCAACAACAGGAGTTCCTTTCTTAGCAAAAATGTCAATCCCTTCATGTTTTCTCACACCGCCTTCTCTTGCGGCACCCCAAAAACTGCCTACAAATGCTTTTTTACTGGCAACAGGAAATATCAATGTGGGGCTGATCGTCGCCGGAGTCGGTTCTACATTTTCTGAAATTGGGGAACCAAAAGCGAATGATGATATGAGTATCAATATCGCAAACAACACTGGGGCCTTGGTCACTTTCATAGTAATTGCGAAAGCACAAATATGTTTCCAGTTTTTGTGAAAGAAATACTAAGTGACCTGCGCCTTAGGTCTTCTAACTATACGCTGTAGTACGTAAGCCACAGAGATCCCCAAAAAATTACTGACAATATCAGTTATTGAAAAACTTCGCCCGGGAATGAAGCCTTGAATAATTTCAATTGATAAGGAAAAGATGAATAGAGCAAGGAGACTCAAAAACAAACTTTTCTTTTTAACCCATGGAATATTTACTAATAAGGTTCCAATTAAAAAATAATAGACAGCATGCAATATCGAGTCGAACGGAATTCTATTGCTAGTCTTCAAGATGAAGAGCTTTCCGATAGCAGGTACCCAGTTTAATAACACAGAAATAAAGACGATAAAGGCAAGGGTTAGTTTTGTTTTCATAAACTTTAATTCAATCAATAAATAAAAAAGCGGGGCATATACCCCGCCTTAATTAGATTGGTTGATTGAATAGCTATACAAATCTAAGCGATATCGATCACTTACATTCGTAAAAAAAACGCATTGTTAAAAGAGTGCTAGGTTCCAGGCCATCTGGATCAATCCATTCTTGTTCAAGAACTGAAATCTGCTCCTTGTCATTTAATTCATACCGGACCTGAGCAATCTCTTGTGTTTTTCCTAAATAAAAGGTTTTCCATTCAGTAATCATATTCTTGCTAAAATACATAGCTCGCTCATTAAAAAAAGTCATGCTTGAACCGAATTCAAATTGCAGCAGTGATCTGGGTATTGGGTTTGTTTCTAAGTTGTACATATACTCCGTGCGCCTAACCTGCCCCTGGTCTGATGTATCATCGATTATTATCAAATTTCCGCCTGTATCAAATTGATAATGCTCTGTGCCGGCAAAAGTCGGAAGACCGGAATAGGTCCAGTTGTAGCGAGCCCTTACCGGATTTTTGCCAGTCGAATATTCAAAGACGTATGTATAACCTCTAACGGGAGATGCATAACTTACAGAAACTACACGTCCGTTGGCATCATACCTAAAGTCGAGATCTGAATCAATGTAGTCCTGTGTTTTTACATTAACAAGCCTATCTATTGCATCGTAGGTGGCAACATGCGAAAAGTTGAATTCACTATCAATTATTTTCGCAACTCTGTTTTTACTATCGGTTTCTACTAAAAAGACCGTGTCGGTGAGATCATCAAGGCCCTGCACCATTTTCACCAATTTACAATCGCCGGGAATCGGATCTACCAGATCGTCGGGATTGTCAATGCTGGTTTCTTTTTGACATGAAATAAATCCAATTATAAGAAGTAGGGCAAGGAAGATTCTGAACATATTTCAAATGCGGTTTGAGTTCAATTACAAAAAACAAGAAGCGAAGGTTTTTCCTTCGCTTTTCGTTGCCCGACGAGGATTCGAACCTCGACAAACAGAACCAAAATCTGTCGTACTACCATTATACTATCGGGCATCCTGGATCCCGGCTAAGCCGGGACTAAATGGGGTGCAAAAATACGGGTTCAGCGTTTTCCGCCCAAACACATTTTGAAAAATAAAGAGAAACTTATGAACTGATTTCCAACGCTTGCTCCTTCTGTTCCCGGTCCTTTAGTTCCCTGATCTTATCCAATGCTCCTGCAACCACATCGCACATAATGGTATAAAGCGCGCCATGATGCGGATTGGCATAAATATGCTCCAGAGCTTCGTTCTCGTTCGCAATTATCGTCGTGGGAACATGTGCGTTTACTTTGTCAATCCCTTCTTTTAACAAACTAATGATTTCATCAGCAGTTCTGCCGCGAAGATTTTTGTCACAACGGATGATGATCTCATCAAAATAACCGGCAGAAATTTCTCCGAGCTCCCGGATATCTTCATCCCTCCGGTCGCCGGTTCCTGAAATGACGCCAATCTTATAAGGATATTCCAGCTTGCTTACAAAATCGCAAAGCAATTTCAATCCATGCGGATTATGAGCAAAATCAGCAAGCATGGTGAAATGCCTGAAATTGAAAAAGTTCAATCGTCCAGGTGTTTGAGTGGAAGAAGGAACAAAAGATAGTCATTGCTGAACGGATATCTTCAATGGTGATATCCCGGAATAAATAAGTGGCCAGGACGGCGGGCAAGCAGTTCTTGATATTATGAACTGCTTTTCCTTCATAAGTCAATGGAATATCTTTTACACTCATCACTCTGATCTTCCAGTTGCCTTTTCATATAGTTATAAATCCATTTTCAAAAACAGCGGCAAGTCCGCCTTCGTCACAATGTTCTTTGATGCGTGGATTGTTTTCATCCATGCTGAATAAAGCAATATTGCAATCCAAATCATCCTTCATTGCATAGACCAGGTCATCATCCGCATTCAACACTGCATATCCATGTTGAAATACGGTTTCAGGAACAACAGCTTTTACTTTTGCCATTTGCTCCACGCGTATTAATACCACCCAGACCCAATATGATCGGCTGCAACATTGGTCACAATTGCTACTTCACAATTCTGAAATGCCAGACCGGCTTTCAAAATTCCTCCTCTTGCACATTCGAGCACAGCAAAATCAACGGTAGGATCTTTCAATACAAATGTAGATGAGACGGGACCGGTGCAATCACCTTTCATCATCAGTTGGTTTTGGATATATACACCATCAGATGTTGTATAACCAACTTTTTTGCCCGCGCTCTTTGCAATATGGGCTGTTAATCTTGTTGTAGTTGTTTTTCCATTCGTGCCTGTTATGGCAATGATGGGAATACGTTCCAATACTTCCCTTTGGAAATAACATATCAACAACCGGTTCTGCAACATTTCTCGGCAATCCTTCCGCTGGTTCAATATGCATTCGGAATCCCGGCGCAGCATTTACTTCCAGTATAGCGCCGCCGTTTTCAGTTATGGGTGAACGAAGGTCAGAAGCCATGATATCAATACCGCAGATATCCAGGCCAATGATCTTGGCAATGCGTTCACACATAAAAATATTCGCCGGATGCACTTCATCGGTAACATCAGTCGAGGTGCCACCGGTAGAAAGATTAGCTGTTGGTTTTAATAAAACCAGTTCTCCTTTTTTCGGAACTGTTTCCAGGGTATATTTCAGGTCATCCAGCATTTTTTGAGTGAACTGGTCAATGGTAATTTGTGTCAATACTTTTTCATGACCATATCCACGCCGTGGATCTTTATTGGTTTCATCGATCAGCCATTGAATGGTATGAACTCCATCACCAACTACGGAGGCAGGAGTACGCAATGCTGCACAAATGAATTTGTAATTGATAACGAGACAACGGAAATCAAAACCGGTGATGAATTTTTCAACAATCACACTGCGGCTATAACTTTTGGCAGCTTCAAAAGCTTTTATTGCCTGTTCCCAGGTATTAATATTGGTGGTATTTCCTTTTCCATGATTGCCATCGATCGGTTTTATCACCAGCGGATAACCGAATTTTTCAATTGCTTCTTTCAATCCTTCTTCGGTTCTGATCACTGTTCCCCTTGGCACTGGTATTTCAGCTGCTTCCAGAAAGATTTTTGTTTCTTCTTTATCACAGGCAATATCAACGGCAATATTGGAAGTGGTAGATGCAATCGTGGCGCGTATTCTTTTTTGATGAACACCATAACCTAGTTGCACGAGACTTTGTTTATTCAGTCGGATATAAGGGAATTCCTCTTTTTGCAGCTTCATCAACAATACAACCGGTAGAAGGTCCAAGCCGGGTATCTTCTCTGATCTCCCTTAGCTTTTGAATATCTTCATCAAGGTGAGTAATGCTGTATCTTGCAACCAGGGCCTGCACAATTCTTACCGCCGCTTTTGCTGCATATACGCCGGCGTCTTCTTCCATATAACTAAAGACGACATAATAAACCCCTTCTTCTCCAGCTGCCCCGTGTTCTTCCAAAACCGGTGTCCATTCCTGCCAGTGTTTGAAGTTCAAGGGCGATATGCTCAATCACATGACCCATCCAGGTTCCTTCATCAACGCGTTGAAAAAAACCACCGGGCTTGCCTACACTGCAACGATGTTCGTATAAAGAGGGGAGTAAGTTTTTCAAGTCTTTCCCTGAAACCCGGAACACTGTTCGTGGGATGCTGCTCCATTTCTTCCAGGTCGAGCTTCATCTGTATCAATTTGGGACGGCGAACACTCCAGTAATTCGGGCCCTTCAGAACTTTAATTTCAAGAATCTTCATAGCAGAGAGTTGTTTTTCAATTTAAGCCATTTTTCTCAGCAATAAGCAATAGGTAATGAGCAATGGGCAATAGGCAATTTGCAATTGGCAACTGGCAACCAATAAATCAGCCATTCCGTAATTTGACTATTGCTCATTGTCTATTGCTTTTTGTCTATTGCCTATTGCCCATTGCCAATTGCCTGTTGTTTCATAAATATGTATCTTTCGCCAAACTGTAGGAAAATGAGAAAATTGGCCGCTGTGTTGCTGCTGTTTTATTGTGTATCCGTCGATGCTCAGAATATAGGCATCGGAACCTCTACGCCCCAGGAGAAACTTCACGTGGATAATAATATCAAGATCGGGATAAATGCCTGGTCCTCCGCAGCTAATAATCGCTTTCTTAAGATCGGGGATGGGAATAATGTAACTATCGGAGAAACGGGCCTGGACGACCGTCTTGAGTTTGCTGCAAGGGAATTCCTCTTCCGCAATTCCGGAGGTTATCCCGGAGCAAATGGAAAGGTTGGGATCAACATTAATACATCCCCAACTGCATATCTTGAGGTAAATGGAAATGTAAAAATTACCGATGGTACACAGGCGGATAAAAGAGTACTCACCTCAGATGCTTCAGGCTTAGCTTCCTGGAAATACCTTCCATCGCATAATTCGGGTTTTCATGCGTCATTGGAAAATGCGCCACTAAATCTTGCGGACAATGTGGAAACAACTGTAGTATTCGATATGGAGCAGTTTGATGATATCGCTACCTATAATTCATCGAACGGAAACTTTACTTCTCCTGCAGATGGAGTGTATCAGTTCAATGTAAAGATCCAATGGAGTCTTGCAGCCAGCACGAATAGCACACTCTATTGTGTTGCTCGAACTCAACGGTTCTAAGGTTGAAGAATCTGTTGACTATAAAGAAGCAACGATAAATGATCAGCCGCGAACGATTAGTTTCAGTTCAACGTTGAAATTAAATATTGGAGATGTTTTAAGAGTCAGGGTCAGGCAGCAATCAGGTACAACCCAAACAATTTCCACAACCAATACCAGTTTTTCCGGACATAGGATTTATTGATCCATTCTTAAGATAGTCAGGCAGGGGCTTGATCTTTTTTGCTACATTTAAGTATAACTAGGGATCATGTCAATCAATCGTCGTTCCTTTTTTAACAAAGCCGGAGTATTTTCTGCATCTGCATTCCTTGCATCTTTAACACAACCTGCATGGAGCCGGAATTTGAATCGTGCATTGGAGAAAACTGCAATGATTCCACCAGATCAACTCGCGGCTGATGAAGACTTCTGGTACTATGTACAACAATCTTATACTACTTCTTCGGGACTGATCAATTTAAACAATGGAGGAGTTGCCCCTTCACCGAAAGTTGTGCAGGACGCATTGAAACGCTATCACGATTATAGCAATGAAGCACCTAGCTATTACATGTGGCGTATTCTTGACCAGGGACGTGAGCCATTGAGAAAAAATCTTGCAAAACTTGCCGGTTGTGATGCGGAAGAGATTGCCATTCATCGAAACGCATCTGAAGCATTAGAAACTGTAATATTTGGACTTGATCTGAAAGCGGGTGATGAAGTGGTATTGACCAAGCAGGATTATCCAAATATGATCAATGCCTGGAAACAGCGTGAGCAAAGAGATAAGATCAAATTGGTTTGGATAAATCTTGAATTGCCGAGTGAGGATGTGAATTATATGGCGAATGAATATATCAAAGCGTTTACTTCAAAGACCAAAGTTGTACATGTAACTCACGTGATCAACTGGAACGGACAGATCACACCAGTAAGAAAAATAGCAGATGAAGCACATAAGCGGGGAATTGATGTATTGGTTGATGGAGCACATAGCTTCGCTCAATTTCAATTCACTATTCCTGAACTCGGAGCGGATTATTTTGGAACCAGTTTACACAAATGGTTAAGCGCAAGTATCGGAACCGGATTGTTATATGTAAAGAAAGATAAGATCCCAACTATTTATCCGCTTTTTGCAAGCGATGATCCAAAGAAACCCGATATCCGCAAATTTGAGCATCTTGGTACAAGGCCATTCTTTATTGAGCAAGCCACACAGAAGGCAATTGAATTTTATGAGATGATAGGAGGTAAGAGAAAGGAGGAAAGATTGCTCTATCTCAAGAATTACTGGATGCAAAAAGTGAAGGACATTCCAAAGGTTAAATTAGGCACTTCAATGAAAGCAGGTTTTGGTTGCGCAATTGGCCTGGTAGCTGTTGAAGGTAAAAAACCATCCGAGCTAGATAGTTTCCTTCTCGAGAAATATAAGGTGCATGCAGTTGGAATTGAATGGGAGAATATCAAAGGTGTGCGGATTACTCCGAATGTTTATACTACAACAAAGGACTTAGATGTGTTGGTTGAAGGGATTGAGAAGTTTGCGAAGAGTAGTTTTTGATATACCTTCACGCCTGGCCAACCCGTTAGGTTTTTTACACTTAAGAAATCTTTTTTTCTCAATTATTATACTTACCTTTGGCGTTAGTATCGTAAGGCGGGAGTATGATTGTTTCGTTTGGTGATTCGGATACAGAAGATATTTGGCTGGGAAATAGAATAAAAAGACTGCCAATAGAGATTCAGCAGATAGGTCGCAGAAAACTGAGAATGCTGAATAGCTCTAGCAATTGGCTGACCTTAAGACACCTCCATCTAACCGCCTCGAGAAACTTTCTGGCAAACTCAAGGGATTTTAGAATTAATGACAAATGGAGAATCATTTTTAGATGGGAGACTGGTAATGCATTTGAAGTTGAGATACTTGATTATCATTAAGCACAAATATGGGTAAACTTAAAAACATACATCCTGGTGAAATTCTGTTTGAAGAATTTTTAGTTCCAATGGAAATCTCTGCATATAAACTTTCTAAAGATATTGGAATTCCGCAAACAAGAATCTCTGAGATCCTAAAAGGGAATCGCCGGATTACTGCAGATACTGCACTACGTCTTAGCAAATACTTCGGGAATTCACCCAAATTCTGGTTGGGGTTGCAAAATGATTACGATCTGGAAGAAGAAAGACTTGCAAAGAAAGACGTATTGAAAATGATCAGGGCTGCCTCGTAAGCAAAAATGAATTTGCATTTATGACAATTCATTTCACCTCTTCCCGTTATATTTGCTGAACTAACTCGTTAAAATTCATGTCGATCCCTAAGGGAAAACTTATAGCCATCGGCGGAGCCGAGGACAAGGGTACTGATCTGGAAAAAGGTGAAATACAACGGAATAATCTCAACTTCTTTGAACTGGGAATTCTGCGAAGAATTGTCCAGGAATCCGGTGGTCCGCAGGACAGAATTGAAGTAATTACTACTGCTTCAACCATTCCCCACGAAATAGGAAACAATTACCTGGATGCATTTGGAAGAATTGGTTGCACCAATATCGGAGTGATGCATATCCGGACAAGGACCGATGCAATGAATGATGAATATTTGGAGCGGATCAGGCATTGCGATGGCGTGATGTTCAGTGGCGGAAACCAATTGCGTTTAAGCGCAACCTTTGGCGGAACCGAATTCTTAAAAATCATTCAAAATAGATATCTGACTGAAGACATCGTTGTCGCGGGTACGTCTGCGGGTGCCATGGCCATGAGTGCGACAATGATCTATGAAGGAAATGCAACCCGTGCACATTTGAAAGGCGCGGTGAAAAGTACTGCCGGACTCGGTTTTAACGATAAGATCATCATCGATTCACATTTTGAGAAAAGAGGAAGATTCGGCCGGCTTGCACAAATCATAGCAACAAACCCATCTTCATTGGGAATCGGGCTGGGAGAGGATACAGGGATTCTAATCACCGAAGGAAATAAAATGGAAGCGATCGGAAGCGGATTGGTGATCATCATCGATGGCCACGATATACGCCATTCCAATATTGCGGATATACCCGAAGGAAACCCAATCAGCGTGGAAAATCTCGTTGTACACTTCTGCGAAAAAGGAAATGGTTATCTGATCAAAGAACGAAAATTCTTGATGGAAGCTGAGGAAGGATCGGTTATTCCGAAGCAAGTAGACGTCGAATAACTTCCCTTTTGAACCTTGTCATTTCGAGCCCGGTCAATGAATGAAACTAATTGAATGAGGTAACCAAGGGCGAGAAATCTGCGAAATCGGCAGTTCTGCTTCATTTCGAAATTACGCGGAGTCTCCAATTGTGCAGATTTCTCGCCCTACTTTCCCTTTATCCCGGAGTGACTTTATTTACCGGGCTCGAAATGACAAGGTTCAAAAGGGAAGGACTCAGACACAGAGATTAGTTATTTACTTTGATCAAATAATAATTTTTCTTTCCTTTTTGAATAAGGATATATTTATCATGAAGAAGTTGCGACTTAGAAATCTGCATTGAAACATCACTCACTTTTTCGCGATTAATACTTACACCACCATTCTGAACCATCTTTCTTGCTTCTCCTTTACTAGAAAAGCTTCCCGATTCAGCAAGAAAACTAACCACATCAATACCATTTATTATTTTCTCAAGAGGGAAATCAAATTTTATAACTCCTTCCATTTCTTCAAGATCCTGTTCGCTCAATGAATCAGCTGAAGCAGTTTGATTTGAGAACAATTTCTTTGTTGTCTCAATTGCCTTATCATATTCTTCACGCCCGTGCACGAACAGAGTTACTTCTTCAGCCAATCTTTTTTGAAGTATTCGCAAACCAGGATCTTTTGCATGATCGGTAAGAAGTTTTTCCACTTCATCTTTCTTCAAGAATGTAAAGATTTTGATCCATTTCTCTGCATCAGGATCCGTAGCATTTAACCAGAACTGATAGAATTGATAGGGGGTTGTCCTTTGCGGATCGAGCCAAACATTTCCTTGCTCAGTTTTGCCGAATTTTCCACCATCCGCTTTAGTAATCAAGGGGCAGGTTAATACATAAGCTTCGCCAGCTGCCTTGCGCCGAATCAATTCAGTTCCGGTAGTCATATTACCCCATTGGTCGCTTCCTCCCATTTGCATCTTGCAGTTTTTATGCTTGTAAAGCCAGTAAAAGTCATATCCCTGCATCAATTGGTAAGCAAATTCCGTATAACTGATGCCCGTTCCTTCTTCAAAACGCTTCTTCACGCTGTCTTTGGCCATCATATAATTTACTGTAATATGTTTGCCCATATCACGGAGAAATTCGATAAAACCGATGGCCTTAAACCAATCATAGTTATTCACCATTTCTGCGCCGTTTCGAAGCGATGGATTAAAGTCAAGATATTTTTCTAACTGCTTTTTAACGCCTTGGAGATTACGGTTTAATTGTTCTTCACTCAAAAGATTTCTTTCCTCGCTTTTGCCACTGGGATCGCCAACCATTCCGGTTGCTCCGCCAAGGAGAGCAATTGGTTTATGCCCCGATTTTTGGAGGTGCACAAGCAATAAAATGGGGACGAGGCTGCCAATATGAAGACTATCCGCAGTGGGATCAAAGCCGATATAAGCAGTGGTCATTTCCTTTTGTAAATGTTCTTCTGTACCTGGGGTCATGTCATGTAACATGCCCCTCCATCTTAATTCTTCAACAAGGTTCATAATCAAGCTTTGGGGTTTGTCGGATAAATGAAAACCATTATTTACTGGGATTTTAGGAATTAGCGCTGCCAACTTTTAGGTCCCAAATCTCGTATTATACTGAGTTCGACCCATTGTAAATAGCATGGTAAATCAACGGATTGTGCAAAAGTAAGAATTACACGTAGGTTTACTTCGGGAATGCAATAATTTCGTTACAAATTCGTTAATTAGAGTTAACCCTGGGCGGTTAGAAGTGCTTCATAATCAGAGGTAAGTTGTATTCAAATCTCCCCGGTGATTCAATATCCAAATGAATTTAGTAGTAGTTACATGGAATTGCTTATTTCGAAAATTGTATACATGAAACGTATCCAAATCCTGGTAATCCTGATCGTATTATCTCAAACCTTATCCGCTCAGTTTAGGAAATATTCTAACGAATTTCTAAATATCGGCGCAGGTGCGAGAGGCCTTGCAATGGGCGGTGCCCAAATAGCTTCAGTAAGTGATGGTACTTCCGGATACTGGAATCCAGCAGGCCTTGTTAACGTTAAAGACTATCCGCAGATTAATCTTATGCATGCGGAATATTTCGCAGGAATAGGAAAATACGATTACGGAAATATTACACTTCCCCTCAAAGATAATAAACGTGTTCTGGGAATTTCTGTTCTTCGTTTTGCCGTAGACGATATCCCCAATACAATCTTCCTTGTAGAGCCAGATGGTACGATCAATTTCAGCAATATTCAAACATTTTCTTCTGCTGATTATGCATTTCTGTTTTCACTTGCACAGGAAGTAAGTTTAAAGAATGGCAAGAAGTTAAACGGCGGTATCAATGCAAAAGTCATTCACCGCAAAGCGGGTGACTTCGCTTCAGCATGGGGCTTTGGCTTTGATGCGGGTGTTCAATTTGTTGCAGGCAGATGGAGATTGGGAGCCGTTGCACGTGATGTTACTACTACATTCAATGCATGGTCCTATAACCTCAATGAAAAGATGCGTGAAGTGTTTTATGTAACACAGAATGAAATTCCAGTAAAGTCTACTGAGCTTACTGCACCAAAACTTATTATCGGTGGTGGGTACAATTTCAAGCTGAATAAGAATATGAACCTGCTGGCCGAAGCAAATATTGACCTTACATTCGACGGCCGAAGAAATACTGTTATCGGAACAAATGTAGTAAGCTTCGATCCGAAACTTGGTTTAGAAGCATCCTGGAAAGACATCCTGTACGTGCGCACTGGTATAAACAATTTCCAGCAAGCATTGGATGACGACGATACCACGAACACAAAGAAAATCTGGATCTATCAGCCAAGTATAGGTGCAGGATTCAAGATTTCTAACGTGACCATCGATTACGCGTTTACTAACCTGGCTAACCAGGCTAATCCGTTATATACTCATGTAATATCGTTGAAAGTGAACCTGAAGAAAAAGGAGAAAAAATAACCCGAACCCATGAGAGCAATGAAATACTTAACTATGAAGAGATTTGTTACTTTATTGTTGGTCTTGGCAGGGTTAACTGCTACTGGTCAGCAATATAACAATGAATGGATCAAACATAACCAGACCTACTACAAATTTAAGGTAGGAAAGGACGGAGTTTATCGAATTTCTAAAGCTGCTTTAGATGCTGCTGGTATTGGAAATACTTCAGTTGAATTCTTTGAATTATGGCGCAATGGTGAACTGGTGCCCTATTATCCATCTGTTCCCGGTGGAGTGCTTCCCGCAAACGGATTTATCGAATTTTGGGGTAAAGCAAATGATGGTAAACCGGATAATGCAATGTACCGTGATCCAGCTTACCAGCACTCGCAAGCAATTAGCTTGATAACCGATACAGCAGTTTATTTTCTCAGTGTTAATACGAATCAATCGGGTTTCAGGGTGTTTGACGGACCAAATGATGTTGCTTCAAATTCATTGCCTGTTGAACCCTATTTCATGTACTCTGCAAATTTGAATTTTAAGAATAGGATCAATGCAGGTTTTGCAGCTGTCGTTGGCGAATATGTATTTTCTTCATCGTATGATAAAGGTGAGTTCTGGTCAAGTTCCTTTGTCAGCCCTGCAACGACATTAACTCATACGCTGAACAACCTGTATGTATCGAGTGCAGGTCCGGCGACCTCCACTGTAAAATTCGGCTCAGCCGGATGCGCATTGAATCCACGTAGTGTTCGGTTAAGGGTCAATGGTACTGTGGTGCTGGACTCGATAATGGACTATTTTAATGATTTGCACACACAGGTAGAAATTCCAACTGCATTGATCAGCTCAAGTTTGGCCACTTTCCAGACAAATAATACATCTCCTGTTTCAACTGATCGTCTTGTAATGTCTTATTACGAACTTTTATATCCCAGGGAGTTTAAGTTTGGAGGGCAAACGAATTTTCAGTTTTCCCTACCGGCAGATAATGATGGATACTATCTTGAAATCGCTGATTTTAGTTATGGAGCTGTAGCTCCTGTTTTATACGATCTGACTTTTGGTACTCGTTACGTTGCTGATATAACAGTTCCCGGCCTGGTCCGATTTGTTTTGCCGGCTTCAACATCGGAAACCAAATTTGCCTTAGTGAGTCAGGATCCCACGAATATTGCCAATATAGCGGGATTGACCCAGCGAACATTTATTCGTTTTAACGACGCCGCAAACCAGGGCGATTACCTGATCATTTCTCATCCAAATCTGTACACCGGAACTCATGGAAACAACCCGGTTGATGATTATCGCGCATATCGTTCTTCCACTGCAGGTGGTGGATATAATGTGAAAGTAATGGAAGTGGAACAGCTGGTTGACCAGTTCGCCTTTGGAATTAAGAATCATCCGCTTTCGGTGAGGAATTTTCTAAGCTATGCTCAAGCTGTTTACCCCTCACAAATTAAAAATGTGTTTTTGATTGGAAGAGGAATGGCATATAACGAAAGCCGGATTTTTGAGACCGATCCTGTCACAGACAGACTCAATCTGGTGCCAACCTTTGGTTCACCTGCTTCGGACAATATGCTGGCTTCACCTGATCTTTTGAATCCTGTCCCAACATTGGCTATTGGTCGTTTATCTGCTGTAATAGGAAAGGAAATCGAAGATTATTTGGAAAAAGTAATGGAATATGAGGACGCCCAGCTGAATTCGCCCAATACATTGGCTGGACGGGAATGGATGAAAAATGTAGTCCATGTAACCGGAGCAAGTGACCAATACCTCGGAACTGTGTTGTGTAATTATATGGGGGTTTATAAGCAATTGATAGAGGATACGCTATTTGGTGGAAAGGTGACTACCTTCTGTAAGACCTCTACTAACCCTGTTGAACAATTGACAACTGAAAAGATCCAGTCTTTGTTTACCGAAGGAATAAACATGCTTACTTACTTCGGACACTCTTCCTCGACTACGCTTGAATTCAATCTTGACAATCCCAATGCATATAACAACCAGGGAAAATATCCTGTTTTCTTCGTGAATGGTTGTAATGCAGGTAATTTCTTTACTTATTATCCGCAACGTTTTTCAGTAAATGAAACACTTTCTGAAAAATTCGTACTGGCGAAACAAAGGGGAAGCATCGCTTTTGTAGCAAGTACTCACTTCGGAATTGTCAATTACTTAAACTTATACCTCAATAATCTTTATAGCATCATCGGCAAAACCGATTACGGCAAAACGATTGGAGAAACTAACCGCGATGCCTTAAAAGGTATGATGGATGCGACTGGTATGTTCGATTATTATGCGAGAATGCATGCTGAAGAGATTACAGTTCATGGCGACCCAGCATTGAGACTGAGTGTTCAGGCAAAACCAGACTATATTATTGAAGAGCCGTTGATCAAATTGAATCCTTCATTTATCTCAATAGCCGAAGACAGTTTTCAGGTAAAGATCAAAATGGTGAATATCGGTAAGGCAATTCCTGACTCTGTAATGGTTGAAGTAAAACAAACTTATCCTGATTTCTCAACTGGTATTATTTTCAAAAGTAAGATTAGAGGGATCCGGTACGCAGATTCATTGACGCTTAATGTGCCCCTTATCGGTACCAGGGACAAAGGACAAAACAGGATCACTGTTACGCTCGATCCTGAACTCGCGATCGATGAGATGGCGGAGAACAATAACTCTGCGTTTAAGGATTTTTTCATTTTTGAAGATGAGGCAAGACCTGTTTATCCTTATACATACGCGATAGTGAATGATGCGGCACAAAAACTCTTTGCTTCCACGGCAAATCCTTTTAGTGCTCAGAAATCCTATTTGATGGAAATGGACACCACGGAAAAATTCAATTCGTCAATGAAGGTCAGCAAAACTGTTACCTCTATTGGTGGAGTACTTGAATTTGTACCAGGAATAAGTTACCTGGATAGCACTGTTTATTACTGGCGCGTTTCGCTTGTTCCGGTTCCAGGTGGAGATTATCATTGGAATAGTTCCTCATTCATCTATATAGCCGGTCCTAATGACGGTTTCAACCAATCGCATTTCTTCCAGCATGCGAAGTCTGATGTAACAAGGATTCAGATCGATTCCATCTCGAGGACATGGGAATATGGTTTGCGCGTAAATAACATTTTTGGTAGGAACGCGATGTATCCAACTTCAGGTGTCAATGACGATGATTTCTCGATATCCCTGAATGGAAATGCAATTATTCGAAGCGCCTGCGTTGGCCGCTCACTTGTGTTTAGCATTATCGACCCGGTAACGTTTAAGCCCTGGAAGAACGTGGATGCAAGCAATAACAATCTTTTCCGCTTCGGTAGTGGTCCAGCAAATTGTGCTTCCGGTCGTCTTTACAATTTTGAATTCTCATACATGACGGCTGCAAGCAGGAAGTTAATGATGGATATGATGGATTCTGTTCCAACTGGCCATTTCGTAGTGGTAAGGAGCTTTGACTATCATAATAATAATTCGAGATCTTCAACCTGGGCCGCAGATACCTCTTTGTGGGGACCCAATAACTCTTTATACCATAAGTTACTTGCCGCGGGCTTTACCCAAATAGATTCAATCAATAGTCCGAGATGTTGGGTATTTATTTACAAGAAAGGTGATAATGGTTTCGTACCAGCATTCGCCTTCTCGCAGGGACTTTTTGACAGGGTTATTTTGAATAAGGATGCAAATACGCCGGACACTGTGGGAATTATTTCCTCTCCGAAGTTTGGACCTGCTAAAGCATGGAAGGAAGTGATTTGGCGTGGATATTCAAAAGAGGATCCCAGCGAGGATAATCCTACAATAGATGTAATCGGAATAGACGGCGCCAATAATGAAACAGTACTGTACACAATAGATAAGACAACGCAGAATTTCGATGTATCCGCCGTGGATGCTAATCAATTCCCATATCTGAGATTGAGAATGCGAAACCTCGATTCGGTAACTCTTACGCCATACCAGCTGAAGTACTGGAGAATTTATTACTCACCGGTGCCCGAAGGTGCGATTGCGCCGAATATTCACTTTACTACAAGGGATACACTTGAATTGGGCGAGACCTTGAATTTCTCGGTTGCATTTAAAAATATCAGCAAGACCGCCTTCGATAGTCTGAGGGTGAAATACATCATTCTCGACAAGAATAATGTTCCGCATCCATTTGAGTTGCCGAAGCATAGAGCAATTGTAAGTGGAGATTCTATCGTCGTTCGTTTCAATATCGAAACCAAGGATTACCCTGAGCACAATATCATCTTCCTTGATATTAATCCTGACAATGATCAACCAGAGCAATACCATTATAATAACTTCTTATACCGGAATTTCTATGTTAGGGTAGATAAGGTCAATCCATTGCTGGATGTGACCTTCGATGGAGTTCATATCCTCAATCGCGATATCGTTTCGGCGAAGCCGCATATCCTTATCAAGTTGAAGGATGATGCCAAGTTCCTTTTGCTTAACGATACAGCGCTTACATCCATCCAGGTAAGGTATCCTGATGGAACGCTGAGGAGTTTCAATTTCGATAATGATACATTGAGATTCGTTCCTGCAGTTACTGGCCAGGACAATACAGCAACAATCGACTTCTATCCTCAATTCATGAACCAAATAAGCGCGGACGGGGACGAGTATGAATTGATCGTGAAAGGAAAAGACCGCAGCGGAAACAAAGCCGGAGAAATTGAGTACCGTGTTACATTCCGTGTTATCAGCAAGCCGATGATCTCGAACCTGCTGAACTATCCGAATCCGTTCACAACTTCAACCGCCTTTGTGTTTACGATCACAGGAAGTGAAATTCCAAGCAATATCAAGATCCAGATTCTGACGGTGACCGGAAAGATCGTAAGAGAGATCACCAAGGCTGAATTGGGCCCATTGCATATTGGAAGAAATATTACCGAATTCAAGTGGGATGGAACAGATCAGTTTGGTCAGCGTTTGGCCAATGGTGTATATCTCTATAGGGTTGTAACCACACTCCATGGTAAAGCAATGGAGAAATACAAGGCTGAGGGAGATAAGACCGATCAGTTCTTCAACAATGGATATGGTAAGATGTACCTGATGCGATAAGGAAACAATAGGCAATGGGCAATTGGCAATAGGCAAAAATCAATATCGTAA
The DNA here is from genome assembly GCA_963728145.1 of uncultured Chitinophagaceae bacterium. Lineage (GTDB taxonomy): Bacteria > Bacteroidota > Bacteroidia > Chitinophagales > Chitinophagaceae > CAVSJA01. The sequence goes on from CAVSJA010000007.1 coordinate 363,978, forward strand.
TAATATTTTTAACCCTGGAGCAGAAGTTCTTTAATGATTTCCTTTTGCCTATTGCCAATTGCCCATTGCTCATTGCCCATTGCCTATTTTATTCCCAACGCTTGCACTGATAGGAAAAAAAATATAATTTAGCCGCCTCAAACTACGTAGTTCTATTTCCAATACCTGCATAAAATTTTTTTGTGAGAAAACCGTTAGTGTAATGACTTGGTAGTCAACGTTTCCTCTAAACTCAAAAAGAAAGGTGATGACAATTTTAGGGATTTCTGCTTTTTATCATGACTCTGCCGCGGCAATAGTAAAAGATGGTGAGGTAATAGCGGCTGCCCAGGAAGAAAGATTTACCAGGAAAAAACATGACCCCTCTTTTCCAGTCAATGCAGCCAGGTTCTGCCTCGAATACGCTGGAAGGTCAATAAATGATATTGACGCGGTTGTTTTTTATGACAAGCCGCTTCTGAAATTCGAACGCTTACTCGAAACTTATTACGCGTTTGCACCAAAAGGACTTCAATCCTTTATGATGTCAATGCCTGTTTGGCTCAAAGAAAAATTATTTCTTAAGAAGCTGATCTATGACTCGCTTGACACGATCGAAAAAGTAGACAAGAAGAAAGCAAAACTATTATTTCCGGAACACCACCTTTCTCATGCAGCCAGCGCTTTTTATCCGAGTTCATATGAGAAGGCAGCGATTCTTACAATCGATGGAGTAGGGGAATGGGCAACGGCTTCAATTTGCTCGGGAGAAGGAAATAAGATAACTGTTTTACGCGAATTGGATTTTCCCCATTCATTGGGATTACTCTACTCTGCATTTACTTATTACTGCGGATTCAAAGTGAATTCGGGTGAATACAAATTGATGGGTCTTGCCCCTTATGGTAATCATGGATCACCTGAAGTGAAGAGATATGTTGAATTGATCAAAACAAAATTGATCGACCTTAAAGAAGATGGATCAGTTTTCCTTAACCAGGAATATTTTAATTATGCGACCGGCCTTCGCATGGTACATGATGATAAGTGGAAAGAATTATTTGGTTTTGGAAAAAGAAAAGGTGAATCAATGCTCGAGCAACAACAATGTGATCTCGCCCTGGCAATCCAGGAAGTGACAGAGGAAGCAGTATTGAATATGGCGAAAGAGGCTAAACGCCTTACCGGGGCAGATTATCTCTGTATGGCTGGCGGTGTTGCGTTGAATTGTGTTGCAAACGGAAAATTAGATGATGCTAAGATATTCAAGCAGATATTCATACAACCCGCTGCCGGTGATGCGGGTGGTGCGTTGGGCGCCGCTTTAGCAGCTTACCATATATATTTTGGTCATGAGAGAAGTGTAGACAGCAGCAAAATGGACAGCCTGAAAGGATCTTATCTCGGAACTGAAGCGTCGGACCAGGAAGTAAAGGCAGTTGCACTGAAATACAACGGACCATATGAACATTTTGATGATGAAGATGCCATGCTGGAAAAAGTTTCCAAACTAATTGCTGATGGGAATGTGATTGGCTGGCACCAGGGAAGAATGGAATTTGGTCCTCGTGCACTTGGAGCGAGAAGCATTATTGCAGATGCGCGTAACCCGGAAATGCAGAAGAAATTAAATCTTAAGATCAAATACCGCGAAGGATTCAGGCCATTTGCACCAGTCGTGCCTGCAGAAGATGTTTCAGATTATTTTGAGCACAAGGACATTTCACCTTACATGCTTATTGTAAAACCAATAAAAAAAGATCGGCAAATTGCCTATCCGGCCAATTTCGCCGGGAAGAATTTATTGGATAAGCTTTATTTCCTGCGTAGCGATATTCCCGCTGTAACGCATATCGATTACTCTGCGAGATTACAAACGATACATAAAGAAACCAATCCCCGATTCTGGAAGTTGTTGAAGGCTTTTAAGAGGCATACCGGTTATTCGGTTATGGTAAATACCAGTTTCAATGTAAGGGGGGAACCGATCGTAAATACTCCTGAAGATTCATATAGATGTTTTATGCGCACGGATATGGATTACCTGCTTGTGGGTAATTATATGTTTGATAAGAGGAATCAGCCAGAGTGGAAGGAGAAGGATGATTGGCGTAATGAGTTTACGCTGGACTAATTCTATGCGACCAACAGGTAAGAAGATATTGAAAAGGGTTTTTTATGTGCTTTACCTGTTCATAGTAGTAGCTCTTGTTTTAGAGATCATATTGAGGATTTATAATCCTTTTCCAACGGGGATCAAGGGAGAGAAGATCGTTTTGCGGATCAATACCCGCTATGAAATTGAGAACAACGATATACCTGTCCTGGAGAATCGGATCATTCATTCCAAAAATTCAATGGGATTCCGGGGTCCGGAAATGCCAAAAGGTAGGAATAACTGGGTCACAGTGTTTACAGTGGGCGGAAGTACGACCGAGTGTACCTATCTCAATGATGGAAAAACCTGGACAGACGAGTTACAAATTAGAATTGATAGTTCTTTAAATAATGTTTGGTTCAATAATGCTGGCCTGGCCGGTCATTCAACCTTTGGGCATATCATTTTAATGAATGATTACCTCGTAAAGTTGAATCCTTCGATTATACTGATGATGACAGGTGTAAATGATATGGGAAGGAATGACCTTACCGCATCAGACAAATTCAGTATGAAAGGTACTTACGGTTCTTTCGCTTCTTTTTTTACCAAGAACAGTGAACTCGTGAACCTTTTCGCGAACCTGTTGAGGGCAAAAAGAGCAAAGACGAATCGATTGAACGATGTTTGGCTCAACCTGAAGAACTATGATAGCCTAATCGTTTCAGAAACGGAGATGCAAGCCAGGTTGAAGGAGCATCAAGCAAAATATTTACCCGGGTACTTGGAAAGATTGGATTCAGTAGTAAGTATTTGCAAACAGCAGAAGATCCAACTGGTTTTAGTAACGCAGCCTGCATTGTTTGGAAAGGGAATGGATAGCCTGACCGGAACCGATCTTGAGAAGTACAAATTGTTCAAAGATGCTAATGGCCTTAGCTGGTGGAAGACCCTGGAATTGTATAATGATGTTACAAGGTCGGTTGCGGCAAAGAACAATATTCTTTTAATAGATTTGGCAGTCCAATTACCGAAGAGCAGCAGATATTTTTATGACATGATCCATTTTACTGAAGAAGGGGCCGTAAAAGTGAGTGAGATCATCAACAAAGAGTTAACGGGATACATTATTAGGATGTACCCTTCTCATAAAAACTAAAAATTATGGATTTCTTAAAAGACCTTTGGAGCTTTTTGAGAGCGCGCAAGAAATGGTGGTTAGCACCAGTAATCGTGATCCTGTTATTGTTGGGTGTGTTATTGATATTTGGTGGTGGATCAGCTCTGGCTCCATTTATCTATACCTTATTCTAGTAATAAGGATTGTTGGAAGGAGAAATTTAATTTCCTGCGGCATTACGCTTGCATGAACGTATTGATATTTTTAATCTCGTTCCCGAAATAAAAAAATATGAAAAAGGAAAGAGCAAAGGTCCTTGAAACGATACTGGTGTTGGTACTTGCGCTGGTGGTGTTCTATTTTATTTTCAAGAATAAGAACCCCGAAGCAGGCAGGTATTTGTTAATTGCCTCACTCGTAATAGGCGGTATTGGAATATTATTTCCCTGGCTTGCTGAAAAGATCCATTGGGCATGGATGAAGCTGGCGCACGCGTTGGGTTATGTGATGAGTAGGGTAATCCTCACTTTGATCTTCTTCCTCGTTGTGTTTCCGATGTCAATTTTCCAAAAACTCGCGAAGAAGAATGCGATTAAATTGAAACCGAGAGGAAATACTTATTATAAAGACAGAAGTTTTACCTATGATAAGGAAAGCCTCGAAAATGTTTGGTAAACCCTAATCAAAACCTGGGGGAAATGGTAATGTGTGATTGACGCATTACCATTTTTATTAAAACCTATCTATGCGTCTCTTCCAGAAAATCTTGTGGACAATCGCCGCGGTGATCTTTCTTCAGGTGTTGATGCGATTACTCGATGCTAAATCCCCGTTGACATTTTATTTTCATCAGAGCCTGCTTTCTTCATTACAGGTGGCAATCATCATCTGGCTGTTTATTGCCATCATTCTCCATATCATATTCAGGAAAAAGAAACAGGTAAAAGTAGGATGGTGGAGTACAGCTACAGTGATCGTGCTGGTCACCTGCTTTGAACTACTTTCCTCGTATTGGATGAACCATCCTTCCTCAATTCCTTCTTTTTTGCGAACAGGTTATGTTTGGTATTACGCACACAATGATAGTAAGATCATCCAGATCGTTCCGGAATGCAGTCAATACGATTCATCTTTCTTTTACAATCTCAAACCCGGCAATAATTGCAAATTCATCAATCGCGAATTTTCAAATGAATTTGTTACTAATAATAAAGGATTCAGGGACGATGAAAAATCTTTGAGTTCACCGGAAATCATTTGCCTTGGCGATTCCTACATGTTGGGTTGGGGTATTAACCAGGATGAAACAATTCCATCTCAATTGGAAAAACTAACTGGTAAGAATGTATTGAATGCAGGAATGTCTTCCTTTGGAACAGCAAGGGAAATGAAACGATTGAAGGAACTGGATACAAGCGCATTAAAGTATATCGTGATCCAGTATTGCGCGAATGATAATGAAGAAAACAAAGCCTTCTTTGACAACGGTGGAAAATTGAGGATTTCTTCAAAAGATTCCTATGATTCCTTAGGGAGACGGGACGCATGGAACAAGAAATATTTCCCCGGCAGGATCTTCCTCACTTCATTAAAATATTTATTCAAGGAAACGGCAAAATCAATTTTAGGAAGGCCTCCTTCAGTAATTGGATTGCCAATAGAACCAGAGCGCGATGCAAAAATGTTTGCCGATATTCTTAAGTCGTCTTCTATTGACTTCAATAAAACAAAAGTGATCGTATTTGCCGGGGATGATTTGGAATTTATCAATAAAAATGCATTTCAAAACGAGGTAAAGAAGCTTGCAGCCCTGCCAGGATATAAAGAGCATTTCGGCAGCAACCTGGTTATTGCAGACCTATCCGGTGTACTTAATAAAGATGATTTCTATATTTTGGATGGTCATTTTAAATCTTCGGCACATCAAAAGATTGCGTCGAGATTAGAAGCCTTACTAAAATAAAATATATTTTCGTTTAATCATGTCCAGTATCTCGTCCAATGATCGTTCAACCCCCCGATTCATCAAAACTGATCTTGCAGTTTTTTTGGGCTTATTAATTCTTGGATTGTTCATCTATCTTCCTGTTCTTAATAAAGGACTACTCTCTGATGATTTCCTGGTGATGAGAAGAGTAGCGCTGGATGGCGTGGTTTTCATCAAAGGATTTTTCCGTCCCCTTTCAGACATCACGCTCTACTTCAATTATTGGATGGGTGGCTTCGAAGGCATCTATTATACCGGATTCAATTTATTGCTGCATGTTTTTGGAAGCTTTTTCCTTTACTTATTTTGTAAGCGCTGGCAAGGTTTGCCAATCACCAACAGGTACTATTTTTCACTGCTGGTCGCATTCCTCTTTTTAACTTATCCATTTCACAACGAATCTGTGGTCTGGGGTGTTGGCCGTGCCTCTTTACTGGCGGGCTTTTTTGGAATTTCTGCTCTGCTTGTCTTAGTTAGTAATTTAGGATTTGGATGGAGACTGTTCTACGTAAATCTTTTTTATTTTATTGGGCTTACAGCCTATGAATCCATTTTCTTACTGCCTTTAATCATTATCCTCATTGCATGGAGCAACAAGCGACCGGTGAAGCGCTTGATTTTTTGGGGAAGCAGCATGTCATTTACGCTCTTATTGCATTTTATTATTAGAAGAGCAGTATCTGGAGGAATAGTAGGCGGTTATGCAGATGGCATGTTTGATCAGGGTGTAATGCAATATGTGTCGAACTTTTTGCGGATAACCGGTCGACTGTTTTTGCCACCTGCTGAAAACTCCATCTTGCTGGCTATATTGTTTGTAATTCTCCTGATTGGGTTGTTGTTATCCACCTGGATTTATATTAGAAAGAAAAAAACATCAGTTCCTGTTTTCTTGATAGTTACGTTTTTGCTAATCTCGCTTGTGGTGCCTCTTACCTTTCCGGTAAGTACGAGAACATCAGAGAGTGATCGACTACTTTATTTTCCATCGGTATTTGTTTGTCTTTTAATAGCATTTCTGGTAACTGAATTAATTCAGGAAAGAAATGGCTCTTTATTATTTCTGGGCTGCTTCTTTTTTACAATATTTATTTTCTTGAGAAAAACAACCTGAACTGGCGCAAAGCTTCTTCTATTTCGGAGAATATTTTAGGAAATGTTGAAGGACAACGAGGATACGGGGAAATCTGTCCTGATCATGAATGTTCCCGATGAATATAATGGTGCCTATATCTTCCGACATGGCTTTGAGGATGCCCTGGTGATTAATAGATTGGATACTTCGCGAATAAAGCGGATCAGCCGGTTGAAGTGGGAAGATTATAAAACAATTCCCGGGGAAATAGTACCAGAATGGAGGGGAGACACGTTAATTATTGCGCCTGGGAAACCTAGGGTTTATCGATAGGAATTTACACGGTATTATGTTCGATAGTTCCGGATTCAAAAAGGGACCTTACTCCTTGGTAGTGAGATCTGGTACTGGAATAAGAAGGAGTTAAAGCCTTTGAGCACTCCCTGGAAATAGACCGCCCGGATGACCAGTACGGGAGTCATTCAGTCGCGGATGAACCGGTCGGACGGGCCATAGGCGTATATTTGCAGATCGGAAGATTTCGTGGTATTATGTATAAATTTTCAAATTATATTAATCGGGGGCTAACGTTTGCGAATAACCAGGTTTTCCCTGGGAATAAGAAATTGTCCACCCTGATGATCTATGCCACAGATCTCTGCGACTCGGCTTGCAAACACTGCCTCATCTGGGCAAAACGTCCCATCCATTATTTATCGTTTGAGAAGATCGTGGAAATCATGCAGAGCAAATGCATTACACCGCGAACGAGCATCGGATTGGAAGGCGGCGAATTCATGCTGCATCCCGATGCGGAAAAGATAATGGAATGGTTCACTATAAACCATCCCAATTTCGATCTGTTGAGCAATTGCCTCCAACCGGAGAAACTTATTGAAGCAGTTAAAAAATTTCCTCCAAGACACTTATATATTTCTTTAGACGGAGATGCGGAAACCTATCTCCATATGCGGGGTAAGCCAGGTTATCACAGCGTGATTAAAGTAATTGAGAATTTAAAGAATCTATTGCCCATTTCAGTAATGTTCACCCTTACACCGTATAACGATTTTGAAGATATGGAGCATGTGGCAAAAGTTTGCAAACAATATGGTATCGATATGCGGGTTGGTATTTATAATGATATCGCATTTTTCGATACGATCGATAAAGCGCATGAAACTGACATAGGAGAGAAGAAGGGAACCGATCCGTTGAAATTAAAAGATGTGAGAGAAATGCAAAATGCGGGATTGTTTGAAAAAACAAAAGCCCTTAAGGCCCGTGAGATAACAGAGAGTGAACTTTTATCGGTTCCAAAACACGATACGAAAAAACTGTTTGAAGATTTCACGGCACAGATCCCCAGAATCATTAAAGACTTTAAAGAGAATTACGATTTCCTGGTATTATATAATGAGTGGCGCCAGAATAATCTCAAGATGCGTTGTTACAGCATTCTTGATACATTGGTCATTCTTCCCAATGGTGATGTACCCATTTGCCAGAACCTGAACCTTATGCTGGGAAATGTAATGAATGAGAGCCTGGATGCCGTATTTAATAGCAAAGCCACACAGAAGACTCACAAGCATTATGTACACAACTGCAATCAATGCTGGCTTAATTTCCATAGAAAATACGATGTGATCTTACATCGCAGTTTTGAAAAATTCTTTGGGAGAAAAATTACGTCCAAATTATTTGGTTATTATCAATGGGAGGCATCGGCCACCAAGACGTATGAAGAGTATTTTAAGGATCGGAGTTAACTGGTTAACTGGTTGATTGGTTGACCAGGCAGGTAATCTTACACTTAGCTCTCGACTAATTTGTCCAGCAAATCATAGGTCCCTGCTAAAGTTTCCAACCGACCATAGTTGTCGCTTCTTTTTCCTTCCACAAGAGAAACAAAATGCTTTATCTCAGGATAAAAGCCCTGAATTGCCAGATTATTTGTTTCAAGCAATGAGGAAAACTGCTTATTGTCAAAGTAGATCTTTTTGATCACGGGTTGCTGCATGATTTTTTCAAGCGGAATTCCTGCAACACTCGACTGTTTACCGGTTCCCGTCAATTCATTAGGATAATTCACATTGAGCGTTTCATTCTCAAGATTGATCACCATTTCATCAACTGTCTCTTTCCACGAATAATTTGTTGACAGTTCAACCATTCCATTGACGCCACTGTCGTGAATGACCAACAACTGGTAGGTTACTCCCGAATTCTTTTTTGATGATTGAATCGTAAAGGTTCGCGGCCTTCCGAAGAGTTGGATTACATTATCCACCGGATGAATAAATAAATCATATACTGGATTACCCTCCGGGTAATTACCAGTGCAATATCTATAAGAATAAGAAATTGTCTTCTTCTGAAGGTTGAACTTTTTTAGTAATTGATTGATCAGGCAAAAACGCTTTTGCAAACCCGAAAGACATATAGCATTTCCCTGCAATTGGATCAATTCTGCCAGCTCACGTGAATTATTGCAAACAGGTTTCTCGATAAAAACATTCTGGTTCGATTGAAATGCTTGCTTCACCAGGTCGAAGTGCTGAAAGGGTTTGACAGAAATAAAAACGCCTCTCACTTCCGGATCAGCAAATATTCCTTTGACAGAATCCGTTCCGATGCAACCCGGGAATCTTTGACTGAGCTTGTTTGCGTTACCAACTTGCCGGGAATAAATGTATTTCAAAGGAACGTTTAGATTTTCCAGGCAGGGATAAAGATTGCTAATACTATGATATCCTGTTCCCAGGAATGCATATTTGAATTGATAACGATCTAAGCTATTTAAATAGGTAGTTTTTCGCTGGCTTTTATATCTGTCAATTATTTTTTGCAACACCATAAGTAATAGGGGATGGGTTTATTTTAAGCTAAGTGAACGCTGTATATATTTTCCTATAAGATCGAATTCAAGATTCACCTGACTCCCCTTTTTCAAATCGCTTATAGATGTGTGTTCATAGGTATAAGGAATGATCGCTACTGAGAACTTCGACTTCTTCACATCGAATGCAGTAAGGCTGATGCCGTTTATAGCAATGGACCCCTTTTCAATCAACAGCTTGGCGAACTTTTTTGGAAAGCGAAAACTGAATTTCCAGCTACCACCCTGGTCTTTGATCTCGATACATTCCCCAACTGTGTCAACATGTCCCTGTACAAAATGCCCATCGAGCCTATCCTGCAGGGTCAGACACCGTTCCAGGTTGATCCTTGTCCCAGGCTTCCAATTATTCAGTTCCGTTTTTTCAAGGGTTTCTTTGATCGCCGTTACCCGATGAATTCCGGCGCCAGTTTCATCAACAGTTAAGCAGGCCCCATTATGCGAGATGCTTTGATCTATTTGAACTATTCCTGACAAGGTAGATTCCACCCAGAAAACCCGGTTTGATCCGTTGACAATCACATCCTTAACCAGTCCGGTCGTTTCAATAATCCCTGTGAACATATCCACAAAAATCGTTTTTTTAGCGTTAAGTTTTCAAAATTGAAAAATGGCTGTTATCTTTGCGAACCTTAAAAGGAAAATCTAATTATGCTAATTATCGATTCAAAGGATTGCGAAAATATTGACAAGGCCCTTAAAAAGTACAAAAAGAAATTTGAGAAGGCTAAGATCCTTATCCAGTTGAGAGAACGCCAATCATTTATCAAACCGTCGGTCAGGCGCCGTAACCAGGTTTTAAAGGCGGTCTACAAGCAGCAGATCGCGAGTGGTAAGATTGAACAATAAGGCTGAACAACTTTAGTATATCATAGCTACAAAGAACAATATCTTTGTAGCTATTCTATTTTATGGCTGCTTACACTCCAGTTGTCCAATCCTTTGTTGACTATCTCAAGTTTGAAAAGCGTTATTCCCTCCATACCATTCGTTCTTACCAGGATGATCTTGCACAATTCTTCAGTTATCTCGATGGTCAGTTTGGCCCATTAAAGATCGGCGAGATCAATTCTCCATATGTGCGAAGCTGGCTTGCATCGCTGATGGAGGACGGAATAGTCCCGAAATCGATTCATAGAAAAGTCTCTACGCTCAAATCGTTTTTTAAATTTCATGTACGTTCCGGTTTGATTCAACAAACACCGATGTCCCATGTATCGGTTCCGAAAGTGGGGAAGCGTCTTCCTGTATTTATAAAGGAAGAAGATATCCTTCTATTGATGGAAAATCTTAAACAATCATCAGAAGATTGGAAGTCGCTCAATGCCCGAATACTGATCGTAATGTTTTATTCAACAGGAATGCGTCTTAGTGAACTGATTCTACTTCAGGAAAAGCAGATTGATTTTGGAAAATCTCAGATCAAGGTATTGGGTAAAGGGAATAAGGAACGGATCATTCCTATGAACAAGGCTGTTCTTGACATCATAGAAGATTACCGGGGCTTAAAGAAAAAAGAATTTGAGCAAACGGATAGTTATTTGCTGGTGACCGAGAAGGGGAAAAAAATGTATCCAAAGTATGCATATCTGCTGGTGAATCGGTTTCTTGGAAACAGTGTGAAAACATTAGATAAAAAAAGCCCACACGTACTTCGTCACACATTTGCCACGCATTTGACCAATAATGGAGCCGATCTGAATGCAGTTAAGGAATTACTTGGACATTCAAGCCTTGCAAGTACGCAAATTTATACCCATAACACAATTGGAAAGTTGAAGGAAGTCTACAAAAAAGCTCATCCGAAAGCATGAATTTTGGCCAACTTTTATTTGGAAAAACTGGCCTCGTTTTTTAACTTCATATAGATTAAAATCCAATACAGAAATGAGAATTTACCTCAGTTCTTTATTTATTGTTTCACTGTTTAAATGCAATAGTTATGAACGTTAACATTCAGACTGTGCGGTTCACTGCCGATCTAAAACTTGTAGATTATGTAAACAAAAAATTGCAAAAATTAAACACCTTTCACGACCGCATCACCTCGGTTGACATATACCTGAAGCTGGACAATGTGGTTCACACGATTAAGGATAAAATTGCAGAGATCAGAGTTCAGGTTCCCAGACACGAGTTCTTTGTTAAATCTTCCTCTAAATCTTTTGAAGAATCTTTTGATAGCGCATTAGATTCGATCGTAAACCAAATAAAACGAAAGAAACAGAAACAAGCAGCATAGAAACTTTTTAAGACCTCCAATCGGAGGTCTTTTTTATTTATCAATATTCAAATTATTGAGAGTTATAATTAACTACAGATCGCGAATACCATTGATTATGGTTTCATTGAATAATTTATTTTATTGACTTTGCTTCAATTTTCGATTCCTAATCAACCAATCAACCTTGTCACCTTTTCAACTCTGTTTTTCACTTACAACGCGCTGAATACAAGTAAAAAAATAATACGCAAAATTTTTGGATTTGGCAAATTCCGTTACCTTTGCCTTCCCAAAAAAATGGGGGTAGTTCTTTATTGCATAATCCGCCACAGCTGAGTGAAGGCGGACATGATTTGCCAGAGTAGCTCAGCTGGTAGAGCAGCTGATTTGTAATCAGCTGGTCGGGGGTTCGAGTCCCTTCTCTGGCTCATTTAATTTACTCAGCTGGGCAGATTCCAGAGCGGCCAAATGGGGCGGACTGTAAATCCGCTGTCTTTCGACTTCGGAGGTTCGAATCCTCCTCTGCCCACAAAAAACCAATAGGCAATTTGCAATAGGCAAATATGCAAGTTGGTAATGAAACGTAAAGTTCTTTAAGCAGTGATTTTGAAATTGCAATCACTAATTTGCTCATTTGCCTATTGCAAATTGCCTATTAGTTTTCTGCGGGAGTAGCTCAGTTGGTAGAGCGACAGCCTTCCAAGCTGTAGGTCGCGGGTTCGAACCTCGTCTCCCGCTCATTTGAGTTTGCAGTTGGGTAGTAATAATATAGACTGCCATTCGGGCATTCAGCCGTTGAGCTCAAAAGCAGAGCATGATCAGGTTCCTTAACGGCTCAACCGGCCGTTGTAGCTCAGTGGTAGAGCACTTCCTTGGTAAGGAAGAGGTCAAGGGTTCAATTCTCTTTAACGGCTCAAAGATATTTGAAAGTTCGTAAATAGAAGTTGTAGCTCTCCCGATAGTTATCGGGAGGTAGAGCATCCGATGAAATTGGGAAGGTCAAGGGTTCAATCCCTTTAACGGCGGGATCAACGGCTCTGAGTTTGAACTAAAGAAGAGATTTAGACTTTAGATATAGAGTTCAGATATGAATAAGCTTCCATTTCAGATTTGAAACTTAATTTTGAATTAGGAAGTTGGATTTAAAACAAGATTGTCAATCCACAATTAAAAACAGATAACGATGTCAAAAGAGACCTTTAAGAGGGATAAACCTCACGTTAACGTTGGTACCATCGGTCACATTGACCATGGTAAGACCACCTTGACTGCCGCAATTACCACCATTCTGGCTAAGAAAGGTTTGGCAGACAGCAAAAAAATATGATGAAATTGATGCAGCTCCTGAAGAAAAGGAACGCGGTATCACGATCAATACAGCTCACGTTGAATATCAGACGGCTAACCGTCACTATGCACACGTGGATTGTCCAGGTCACGCTGACTATGTGAAGAATATGATCACGGGTGCTGCACAGATGGATGGCGCTATTCTGGTTGTGGCTGCAACAGATGGTCCTATGCCTCAAACAAAAGAGCATATTCTTCTTGGCACGCCAGGTAGGTGTTCCCCGTATGGTGGTGTTTATGAATAAAGTGGATCTGGTTGATGATCCTGAATTACTTGAACTGGTTGAAATGGAAATCCGTGAATTGCTTACTTTCTACGGATTCGATGGCGATAATACTCCAATCATCAAAGGTTCTGCAACCGGTGCACTGGCTGGTGAAGAAAAATGGGTTGAAAGCAATCGACGAGTTGATGGATGCAGTTGATACTTATATTCCTCTTCCTCCTCGTCCGGTTGATCAGCCATTCCTGATGTCTGTTGAAGACGTATTCTCTATCACTGGTCGTGGTACTGTTGCTACAGGTCGTATTGAAAGAGGTCGTGTTAAAGTTGGTGAAGGAGTTGAGATCGTTGGTTTGATGGATAAACCGCTCGCTTCTACTGTAACTGGTGTTGAAATGTTCCGCAAGTTGCTTGATGAAGGTGAAGCTGGAGATAATGCCGGTTTGCTGCTTCGTGGTATTGAAAAGAACAGATATCCGTCGTGGTATGGTAATCTGCAAACCAGGATCTATCACACCTCACACTGAATTCAAAGGTGAAGTTTACGTATTGAGCAAAGAAGAAGGTGGACGTCATACTCCATTCTTTAATAAATACCGTCCTCAGTTCTACTTCCGTACTACGGATGTAACTGGTGAAGTTGAACTTCCTGCAGGAACTGAAATGGTTATGCCTGGTGATAATACCTCGCTGACTGTTAAGTTGATCCAGCCGATCGCGATGGAAAAAGGATTGAAATTCGCAATCCGTGAAGGTGGACGTACAGTAGGTGCTGGTCAGGTTACAGAGATTCTGAAATAAGTTCAGTCCGCTTCGAGCTGGACCTGGCTTTGCAAAAGATTTATATCTTTGCGACATATTGCTAAAAGCTGTCTCAGTCAAATGGGATAGCTTTTAGCTTTCTTGATGGAGTGTCACAGCAGCTAACTTGTGGCCAGTTAGTTTTTACGGGCATAGTTCAACGGTAGAATAGAGGTCTCCAAAACCTTTGATCTGGGTTCGAATCCTAGTGCCCGTGCTGAAATATCAGAATAATTGCCATAATCAAGGTTTTCATGACTGTTTATAAAGCTGAAACAAATGAACAAAGTTTCAACTTATTTCAGAGAATCGTACAGGGAATTGCTTGAAAAAGTGACCTGGCCTACCTGGGCTCAATTACAGCAGTCAACAATGATTGTGTTGGTGGCAACGCTGTTTATTACGGCGATCGTGTGGACAATGGATCTTGCGTCACAGTGCGGTTTTAAATTAATCTATTCATTCATTTCTATAATGGAAAATGCCAACAATGGAAACCACGCAACATCAACAACAGGAAACCAAGTGGTATGTGTTACGTGTAGTGAGTGGTAAGGAACGCAAAGTGAAAGAATACCTGGATAAGGAGATTTCCCGTGGCGGATGGGGTGAGATCGTGAAGCAGGTATTTCTGCCGGTAGAAAAAGTGTACAAGGTGCAGAATGGTAAAAAGGTGATGCGTGAAAGAAACTATTATCCGGGTTATGTAATGATTGAAGTTACGGAAGGAAAACTATCTGATGATCTTCGCGATGCGATCAAGAATACTACCAACGTAATTCATTTTCTTGGGAAAGAAAATCCGATCGCACTTCGCAAGGCCGAAGTGAATAAGATGCTCGGTAAAATGGATGAAATGGCTGAAGCTGGTGGAGTTAGCATGAGCGAGCCCTTCATCGTTGGTGAAACCATCAAGATCATTGAAGGACCTTTCAACGATTTCAATGGTATTATTGAAGAAGTGAATGATGAAAAGAAGAAACTGAAAGTGACAGTGAAAATTTTCGGTCGTTCAACACCGGTTGAATTGAACTATATGCAGGTGGAAAAGATCTCCTGATCTCAGCTATCAAATAAAAATTATCGAGAAAGCAGCCACAGATTTATTTGTGGTTGTTTTTTTTTATATTGGAGTTTACTGTTCTTATGAGGATGGCTACTATAATAACGCTGTATAAACAACCCCAACTGGCGGAAATGCTGTTACGCGCCATGCGTCATCCAGGTTTTCATTTCTATCTCCACATAGATAAAAAGGTTGATATCAAACCGTATGAGTTTCTTTTCAACTTTCCCAATGTTTACCTGGTCAAAAAAAGATTCGATATAAAATGGGCAGGCTATTCTATGGTCGAAGCTTTGCTGGAAGGAATGGAACAAGCTCTCACATCAGGAATCCAGTACGATTATATCAATCATATAAGCGGTCAATGTTACCCACTAAAACCAATGTCGGAACTACATGATTTTTTTGAAGCAAATAAGGGGAAAAGCTTTCTGTCATGCGAAACCGCTCCTTCGGAATGGTGGAAAGGAGCAAGAATGAGATACGAAAACTACCATTTCCAGGACTCTAATTTCAAGGGAAGTTACAGGCTTGCCCAGTTTCTTACAACGGTGTTGCCAAAACGAAAATTGCCATTCCCTTATACCTTGTATGGGGGTCTGCAGGGGGCGTACTGGACTATAACGGCCGAAGCTGCAACTTATATTATTCAATTCCTGAGGGAGAATAATAAGGTCAGGGATTTTTTCCGCAAAACCTGGGGCCCGGATGAGTTTCTCTTCAATACCCTGATAATGAATTCCTCGTTTAGAGCAATGGTTGTCAATAACAATTATCGCTATATAGATTGGTCAGAGGGGGGTTGGCACCCAAAAATTCTGACTGTAAAGGATTTCCCCTCACTAGCCGGAACCACAGATATTTTTGCCCGCAAATTCGATCTCACCGTGGATGTTAAAATATTAGATTTAATAAATACGAAATTATTATCTTAGCTATCCCATCTTCTTATGTAGCCGCACCCAATTTCCGTTGAAAATAATTCCTGCAACAAGAAAACACCTATGGCTCATCTCGTCCGACTCCCAAGATATATTGACTTCAGAGGAAGCCTGACCGTCCTTGACAACCTCGAGGAACTACTTCCATTTCCGGTCAGACGAGTCTTTTTTATTAATGCAGCAACTGATGCTCTTCGCGGAGGACATCGCCACCATGTAACTCGCCAGGCGGTTATTTGCATCCAGGGAGCATGTATTGTTTCCAATAATGACGGAAACCAACAGGGGGATTATGTACTCGATAGTCCTTCCAAATGCCTGTTGCTGGAAACTTACGATTGGCACGCCATGCATTCGTTCACACAGAATGCCATTCTACTTGTCTTCGCTTCTGAATGTTTTAATCCCGACGATTACATTTACGAACCGTACAAAGAAACAGTCAATGATAGCGTATGAGGATCTGAAAAAACTTAATGCTCGATGGGAAGCCGGATATAAAGAATGCCTCAACAAAATACTCGCCAGTGGTTGGTATATTTTAGGTGAAGAAGTAATGGAATTTGAGAAGGAGTTCGCTCATTTTAATCATTCAAAATACTGTATAGGAGTTGCCAATGGCCTCGATGCGCTTATCCTTGCGCTTCGTGCTCTTGATCTTCCGAAAGGGTCGGAAGTCATTGTTCCCTCGAATACTTATATTGCTACCATTCTCGCTATTGTCCATAATAATCTCATTCCCGTACTTGCTGAACCTGATATTGCAACTTATAACCTGACTTCAAGAACTATAGAACCTTGTCTTAGTTCAAAAACAAAAGCGATACTTGTTGTTCATCTTTATGGCAAGTGTTGCCCGATGGATGAAATAATACATCTGGCTAAGGATAGAGGAATTGCATTGGTAGAGGATTGCGCACAATCACATGGAGCCCGTTATAAAAACCGACTGTGCGGGACATTTGGTCTTGTTGCAGGAATTAGTTTTTATCCAACGAAGAACCTCGGTGCTCTTGGTGATGGAGGAGCTGTGATCACAAATGATGAAAATGTTTTTGAAATAATAAAACAATTGCGCAATTATGGATCGCAGGTTAAATATTACAATGAAAGAGTAGGTTATAATTCAAGACTGGATGAATTGCAGGCTGCATTCTTACGTATCAAATTAAGAGAGCTTGACAATATCAATCAACATAAAAGAAAACTTGCCGCCCTCTATTTTGAAAACCTAAAGGATGATTTTATTAAGCCGCAACAACACAAGGATCATTTTGACGTGTTTCATATTTTCAATGTGCGGCATGAACAACGAGATAAGTTGAGAGAGCATCTTAAGAAGCACGATATAGGAACAGAAATCCATTACCCTGTGCCGCCCCACCAACAGAAAGCATTAAGCAAATTGTATAAAGGAAAATCCTTTCCGGTTTCGGAAACCATCCACCGCACTACGTTGAGTTTACCATGTTCTTTTTGTCATAATGAATCTGATATTGCCCGGGTGATTGAGGTGATGAATGCGTTTTGAATAGTCCAAAAAAAAGCTCCCAATTGGGAGCTGACTGGTTTCAACCAATAAAATTATTTAAAAGCCACGGTCGCTATTGCCACCACTGTTTGAATCTCCACCTCCCCAATTACCTGAAGGTTGGGTTTCAGGAACTGGTTCCTGTGCTGGTGCTTGAACTGGCTCTCTTGGAGGAGCAGGTGCGGGTCTCACTGCAGCGGCTGGCTGTTTCGGTGCTGCTTTCTTTTTCGGCGCAGCTTTCTTTTTAGCTTTTTTTGCGGGTGCTTTTTTCTTGGGTGCTTTTCTTTTTACGGCTTTTTTTGCTGCCTTTCTTTTTGGAGCTGCTTTCTTTTTGGCTTTCTTCTTTGGAGCTGCTTTTTTAGCTTTCCTGGCAGGCCTTTTTGCTGCTCTCCTTTTTGGAGCAGCTTTTTTCTTTGCTGACTTTTTCTTTGCTTTAGCCATAAGGTGTTGAGTTTTTAATAGTCGAATAAATTCAAAATGAGATTGTGGTTAAATGAAAGTAAAAGCTACGGAGAAAAATTGAATATTAAAACTGCGATGTATCATTTATGAAAGTTTGGCGTTTGGTGTTTGGCGTTTGGCGTTTGAAGCACACTAAGGACCCGATTGCTGGCGATTATTCTTGATGTTGTAAATTAAGAACGCCAAACTCCAAACGCCAAACGCCAAACGCCGAACAAAAAAAGGCTTGTTCGGTTAGGTGATTTCCCCTACCTTTGCGCTCCCCAAAGAAAGTTCTTTGTTTTTCTTTCCCGATAATCCCGATAGCAATCGGGACGGGATGAGGAATTTGGGAGATCAAGTACTCCAACGGCTTCGGCAAGAGGATGGAAAGATCGCTAGAACCAATAAATCAATAAAAATGGCAAAAGAAATTACCGGCTTCGTTAAGCTGCAGGTAAAAGGCGGCCAGGCCAATCCTGCGCCACCTGTAGGTCCTGCATCTCGGTTCCAAGGGTATTAATATCATGGAATTCTGCAAGCAGTTCAATGCACGCACGCAGGACAAAATGGGAAAGGTACTTCCCGTATTAATCACTGTTTATTCCGACAAGTCTTTTGAGTTTGTTATTAAAACTCCTCCCGCATCCGTTCAGTTGCTGGAAGCTGCCAAATTGCAAAGCGGTTCAAAAGAACCCAACCGTACAAAGGTTGGTAAGGTAAGCTGGTCCCAGGTAGAAGCATATCGCAAAGGATAAGATGCCTGACCTGAATTGCTTCACCGTTGAAAGCGCTATGCGCATGGTTGCAGGTACTGCCCGCAGCATGGGAATTACTGTTGAAGGTAAAGCTCCGTGGGACAATTAATCACTCACCGATTCTAAAACTGAATGACAATGGGAAGAATCTCCAAAAAAAGAAAAGCAGTCGAAGCTAAAGTTGATAAAAATAAAGCTATACTCACTGAAAGAAGCTTCATCATTGGTTAAGGAAGTGAACACAACCAAATTTGATGCTTCTGTTGATCTGCATATCCGTTTGGGTGTTGATCCAAAAAAAGCTGACCAGGCGATCCGTGGTACCGTTAAGCTTACCTCACGGAACCGGTAAAACTAAAAAAGTATTGGTACTTTGCACTCCCGATAAAGAAGCAGATGCAAGAGCTGCAGGTGCTGACTTTGTTGGTCTCGATGAATTTGTTCAAAAGATCGAAGGTGGTTGGGTGGATGTTGATGTAATTGTTGCAACTCCTTCAGTAATGCCTAAGATTGGTAAGCTGGGTAAGATATTAGGTCCTCGTAACCTGATGCCGAACCCAAAGACTGGTACTGTTACCAATGATGTCGCTGCTGCTGTTAATGAAGTAAAAGGTGGTAAGATCGCTTTCAAAGTTGATAAGGCAGGTATCATTCACGCTTCTATCGGACGTGTAAGCTTTACACCTGATAAGATTGCTGAAAACAGCCATGAACTGATCAATGCGATTATCAAAGCAAAGCCATCTTCTGCAAAAGGTACTTACCTGAGAAGTGTATTCATGGCTAGCAGCATGAGCCCTGGCATTGAAATCGACACTAAAACTCTTAATGAACTAATTCTGTTAAGCAGATCATGACAAATAATTTGTTATGACAAAAGATCAAAAAAACGAAGTGATTGAAGTGTTGAAAGAGAAATTCTCTCAATACAACAATTTCTATGTTACCAATACAGAAGCCTTAACCGTTGCGCAGGTAAGTAAATTGCGCCGGATCTGCTTCAGACAAGAAAGTAGAAATGAAGGTGGCTAAGAACACCCTGATCAAAAAAGCACTGGAAAATCTCGATAGTACGAGGTTTACCGGAATGTTTGACTCTCTTGCACGGAGTAACTGCTTTATTGTTCAGTGAAAATGCCAAAGAGCCTGCATTGATCATCATCAAGTTTCCGTAAGGAGACTAACACGGAAAAGCCTGTATTGAAAGCAGCATTCATTGATGGGGATGTATTCGCGGGTAATGATCAACTGAAAGTCCTTACCACACTCAAGAGCAAGAATGATCTTATTGGTGAAATCATCTGGCTTGTTGCAATCACCTGCTAAAAATGTCATCAGCGGCATTGAATGCAGGGAACAAACTGGCAGCGTTGGTGAAAGCTTTGGAAGACAGCGCAGCAGAGCAGCGTCTAATCTGATTTCACATTTGCAAATAAATAAATCCTAAGTATTCCTGGCCGGAGGTAAAATCAGAGACAAATTTTTTTAAACCCTCCGCCGGATCTTGATATGAAATGAAGGCGGAAAAAATTTAAAACTATGGCAGATTTAAAAGCATTTGCAGAACAGCTGGTAAGCCTTACTGTAAAAGAAGTAAACGAATTAGCAAAGATTCTGAAAGAAGAGTATGGTATCGAACCGGCAGCTGCTGCGGTAGCTGTTGCAGCAGGTCCTGCTGCAGGTGGCGGTGCTCCTGCTGTTGAAGAAAAGACTTCTTTCAACGTGATCCTGAAAAGCAGTGGTGCTAATAAGCTGAATGTCGTTAAGATCGTTAAAGATCTTACTGGTCTTGGACTGAAAGAAGCAAAAGACCTGGTTGATGGTGCTCCAAAGCCAGTTAAAGAAGGCGTGAGCAAAGCTGATGCTGAAGCACTTGTAGCTAAGCTGAAAGAAGCTGGTGCTGATGTAGAAATACAGTAATAAGAATCCTGAATTTTTAGATAGTCCCGGCGCCTATGAAGGAGCCGGGACTTTGTTTTTCGGTCTGGAATTTGCGGAAGGGGACCGCTTGTTTGTTCGTTCGAATTCCTTACCTTTGCCCTCCCTTTTAATCGGGCTAATTAGCATAAGGGTATTACTAAATGGCCAAAATCAATGTAATTACCTGTTAATCAAATTTTTGGAAATTCTCTTTTGAAAAAATGTAAGAATTGCCAGAAGGATTTTTTTGTCTATAGACCAATTCGACATCTTTAAAACCGGTTATAACACATATGTCTTCAACAAAATTGCAAAGCAGGATCAACTTTGGAAAAATTAAAAACTTAGCCGAAGCTCCTGACCTGCTCGAAGTACAGATCCAATCTTTTAAAGACTTTTTCCAGCTAGAAACCACTCCGGACAAACGTAACAATGAAGGGTTGTTTAAAGTGTTTAAGGAAAACTTCCCCATCACTGACACCCGAAACATTTTTGTTCTCGAGTTCCTGGATTATTTTATCGATCCTCCTCGCTATACGATCGAAGAGTGTATGGAAAGAGGATTGACCTATGCTGTTCCTTTAAAAGCGAAGTTGAGATTGAGCTGTAATGATGAGGAGCACGTGGATTTCCAAACGATCGTCCAGGATGTATTCCTTGGAAATATTCCATACATGACTCCGCGCGGAACGTTTGTGATCAACGGAGCTGAACGTGTAGTTGTATCGCAATTGCATCGCTCACCCGGTGTGTTCTTTGGTCAGTCATTGCATCCCAATGGAACAAAGATCTATTCCGCACGTGTGATACCTTTCAAAGGTGCGTGGATGGAATTCGCGACAGACATCAACAACGTGATGTATGCGTATATCGATAGAAAGAAAAAATTCCCGGTTACTACTTTGCTTCGTTCTATCGGTTACGAAACAGATAAAGACATTCTCGAGTTGTTCGGAATGGCGGATGAAGTTAAGGCGGAGAAGAAACCTCTCTCTAAGTATATTGGCCGTCGTCTCGCTGCACGTGTATTGAGAAGTTGGGTAGAAGATTTCGTAGATGAAGATACTGGTGAAGTTGTATCTATCGAAAGAAACGAAGTTGTTCTCGAGCGTGATTCTGTTCTTGATGACGAAGCGATCGAAATGATCAGCGAAATGGATGTGAAGAGTGTATTCGTGCAGAAAGAAGATGTTGGGGGAGACTTCGCGATCATCTATAACACATTAAATAAAGATACTTCTAATAGTGAACTCGAAGCGGTTCAGCATATCTATCGCCAATTGCGCGGTGCTGACGCTCCGGATAATGAAACTGCGAGAGGTATTATCGATAAATTATTCTTTTCTGACAAGCGCTATGATCTCGGTGAAGTTGGTCGCTATAAGATCAACCGCAAGCTGAATCTCGAATCTCCGCTGGATCAGAAAACATTGACCAAGGAAGATATCATCGAGATCATCAAGTATCTCGTTCGCCTCACCAATGGTAAGGCTGAGATTGATGATATCGATCACCTCAGCAATCGTCGCGTTCGTACAGTAGGTGAGCAGTTGTATGCTCAGTTCGGCGTAGGTCTTGCACGTATGGCAAGAACGATCCGTGAACGAATGAACGTACGTGACAATGAAGTGTTCACTCCTGTTGACCTGATCAATGCGAGAACGCTTTCATCTGTGATCAATTCCTTCTTTGGTACATCACAGTTGTCGCAGTTCCTTGATCAGACAAATCCGCTGAGTGAGATCACACACAAACGTCGTATTTCCGCACTCGGTCCCGGTGGTTTGAGCCGTGAAAGAGCGGGCTTCGAGGTTCGTGACGTTCACTATAGCCACTATGGTCGTCTCTGTACAATTGAAACGCCGGAAGGACCGAATATCGGTTTGATCTCGACGTTATGCGTACACGCGAAGATCAATGAAATGGGTTTTATTGAGACGCCTTACCACAAAGCAGACAATGGTAAAGTAGATCTGAAGAAACTTACATTCCTGAGCGCAGAAGAAGAAGATATTGCCAAGATCGCGCAGGCAAGTGCGCCATTGAATGATAAAGGAGAGTTTGTAGAAGAGAAGGTTGTTTCCCGTCAAACCGGTGACTTCCC
Source organism: uncultured Chitinophagaceae bacterium (assembly GCA_963728145.1). GTDB lineage: Bacteria > Bacteroidota > Bacteroidia > Chitinophagales > Chitinophagaceae > CAVSJA01. Next base: position 386,499 of record CAVSJA010000007.1, read on the forward strand.
GATCCTCGACAGACATGATGTAGAATATATGGATGTTGCGCCCAACCAGATCGTTGGATTGAGCGCCTCATTGATTCCATTCCTTGAGCACGATGACGCCAACCGTGCGTTGATGGGATCAAACATGCAGCGCCAGGCAGTGCCATTGATCCGTCCGGAGAATCCAATTGTAGGAACCGGTTTGGAAGGCAAGGCTGCACGTGATGCACGTGTACAAATCCTTTCGGAAGGTGAGGGCGTTGTTGAATATGTTGACGGAAGTGAAATTCATGTTCGTTACGATCGTACAGAAGCTGATCGTTTGGTGAGCTTCGAAGATGATCTGAGAATATACAGGCTGACCAAGTTCATTAAGACTAACCAGGAAACCTGTATCAATCAAAAACCTGCGGTTAAGAAAGGACAGCGCGTGAAGCGTGGAGACTTCCTTACTGAAGGTTATGCAGTACAGGCTGGTGAACTCGCATTGGGACGTAACCTGAAAGTTGCATTCATGCCATGGAAGGGTTACAATTTTGAAGATGCGATCGTAATTAATGAAAGGGTAGTACGTGAAGATCTCTTCACTTCAGTTCATATTTCTGAATATGAATTGGAAGTACGCGACACCAAATTAGGTGAAGAAGAATTGACACCGGATATTCCAAACGTTTCTGAAGAAGCAACGAAAGACCTTGATGAAAATGGTATCATCCGTATGGGTGCTGCGATCAAGGAAGGAGATATCCTGATTGGTAAGATCACTCCGAAAGGAGAAAGCGATCCTACTCCTGAGGAAAAATTGCTTCGCGCAATCTTTGGTGACAAAGCAGGTGATGCAAAAGATGCTTCACTGAAAGCACCAAATGGTGTTGAAGGTGTTGTGATCGGGAAGAAACTTTTCCAACGTGCTAAGAAAGATAAGAACACAAAGATCCGTGAGAAAGCAGCATTGGAAAAACTGGAAAAGATCCATGAGAAGAATGAGGAAGAATTGAAAGAGCTGTTGTTGAATAAGCTTCAGACTTTATTAAGAGATAAATCATCTGCAGGTGTTGCAAACAACTTCGGTGAAGTGATGATTGGAAAAAGTGCGAAGTTCAATGCAAAAAACCTGGCAACAATTGATTACCTCAACGTAAATCCGTTGGGATGGACAGGTGAAGCCAAAGTGGATGATCAGATCAATACCTTGTTGCACAACTACAGCATTAAGTATAACGAAGAGTTGGGTAGATACAAGCGCGAGAAGTTCAATATATCAATTGGTGATGAATTGCCTGCTGGTGTATTGAAGCTTGCCAAAGTTTATCTCGCTGTTAAGCGTAAGCTGAAAGTGGGAGATAAAATGGCGGGTCGTCATGGTAATAAAGGTATTGTTGCGAAGATCGTGCGTGCAGAAGATATGCCATTCCTGGATGACGGAACTCCAGTTGATATTGTATTGAACCCACTTGGTGTACCAAGCCGTATGAACCTTGGACAGATCTATGAAACTGTTTTGGGTTGGGCTGGATTGAAACTCGGTATCAAGTTCGCAACGCCCATATTCGATGGAGCTACTGTTGAAGAAATTGCTGATCATATCACCAAGGCAGGTTTGCCAAGTTTCGGTCATACTTTCCTGTTTGATGGTGAAACGGGAGAGCAATTCCACCAGAAAGCGACGGTGGGTGTGATCTATATGATCAAACTGCACCACATGGTGGATGACAAGATGCACGCAAGAAGCATCGGACCTTATAGCCTGATCACTCAGCAACCGCTGGGAGGTAAGGCACAGTTCGGTGGACAGCGTTTTGGTGAGATGGAGGTTTGGGCATTGGAAGCTTATGGTGCTTCGAATATTCTTCAGGAATTACTCACGCTTAAGTCAGATGATATCATTGGTCGCGCAAAAACTTACGAGGCCATTGTTAAAGGTGACAATATTCCAAGAGCAGGAGTTCCTGAATCCTTCAACGTGTTAGTCCATGAATTGAGAGGTCTTGGGCTTGATCTGAAATTCGAATAGTGCGCGAAGCAGCTACGAGCCGTGAGCTTCGAGCTGCGAGCATGGAAGTAATAATCTTTTTTTAATTATAGCTACGGGCTCGAAGCTCGTAGCTCAAAGCTAAAAGCGGAATTAAATGGCAATTAAAAAAGACAATCGTCCCCGGTCGACTTTTTCAAAGATCACTATCGGTTTGGCTTCTCCGGATTCTATCCTGGAGCGCAGCTATGGTGAAGTATTGAAGCCGGAGACAATCAACTATCGTACGTATAAGCCTGAAAGAGATGGTTTGTTCTGCGAAAGGATCTTTGGCCCTGTTAAGGATTATGAGTGCGCCTGCGGTAAATACAAGCGTATTCGTTACAAGGGCATTGTTTGCGACCGTTGCGGTGTTGAGGTTACGGAGAAAAAAGTTCGCCGCGAGCGCATGGGCCATATCAAACTGGTTGTGCCGATCGTGCATATCTGGTATTTCAAGAGCTTACCGAATAAGATCGGTTACCTCCTGGGAGTTAGCTCGAAAAAGCTGGAGAGCATTGTTTACTATGAGCGCTTTGTTGTAATTCAACCAGGTATCAGGGAAGATAAAAGCCTTAAAACCGGTGATCTTTTAACAGAAGAAGAATATCTCGAAATACTGGAGAATCTTCCGAAGGAAAATCAATACCTGCCGGATGATGATCCTCAAAAATTCATTGCGAAGATGGGAGCAGAAGCGGTTCATGACCTGCTTCAGCGAATCGAGCTCGATTCACTTTCATTCAGTCTTCGTAATGCCGCAGCAACAGAAACTTCTCAACAAAGAAAAGCAGATGCGTTGAAGCGCTTGAGTGTTGTAGAAGCATTCCGTGAAGCAAATGGAAGAATCACTAATCGTCCTGAATGGATGGTAATGCAATACATTCCTGTTATTCCACCAGAATTAAGACCATTGGTGCCTTTAGATGGTGGTCGTTTTGCTTCATCTGATCTGAATGATCTTTATCGTCGCGTGATCATTCGTAACAATCGTTTGAAGCGCCTGTTGGAAATCAAAGCACCTGAAGTGATCCTGCGTAACGAAAAGCGTATGCTGCAGGAAGCGGTGGATTCACTCTTCGACAATAGCCGTAAATCAAATGCGGTGAAAGCAGAAGGTGGACGCGCGTTGAAATCACTCAGCGATGTATTGAAAGGAAAACAAGGACGTTTCCGTCAGAACCTTCTCGGTAAACGTGTGGACTATTCTGGCCGTTCCGTTATCGTGGTTGGACCTGAATTGAAATTGCACGAATGCGGACTTCCAAAAGATATGGCTGCTGAATTGTTCAAGCCATTTATCATTCGCAAATTGATTGAAAGAGGTATCGTAAAAACAGTAAAGTCTGCAAGAAAGCTGGTAGACCGCAAGGAAGCTGTTGTTTGGGATATACTTGAAAATATTTTGAGAGGGCATCCGGTTATGTTGAACCGCGCCCCGACACTGCACCGCTTATCAATACAGGCATTCCAGCCGAAACTGATCGAAGGAAAGGCGATCCAGCTACACCCATTGGTGTGTACAGCGTTCAACGCCGACTTCGACGGTGACCAAATGGCTGTGCATGTTCCATTGAGCAATGCAGCCGTATTGGAAGCACAATTGCTTATGCTGTCTTCTCACAATATTCTTAACCCGCAGAATGGTGCACCGATCACCCTGCCTTCACAGGACATGGTACTTGGACTGTACTATATCACGAAGGGCAAGAAATCAACCGACGCGGAAAGGGTGAGGGGAGAAGGCAAGGCATTTTACAGCCCTGAAGAAATTGTGATCGCCTATAATGAAGGAAGTGTTGACCTTCATGCATTCGTGAAGGTGAAAGTTTATGTTCGCGACGCCTCAGATGGTGCGTTGAACAAGAAACTGATCGAAACAACGGTGGGACGCGTACTCTTCAACCAGCACGTACCAAAAGAAGTAGGATTCATAAACAGTTTGTTGACGAAGAAGAATCTTCGTGAGATCATTGGTGATATCATTAAGATCACTAACGTTCCGAAGACTGCGAAATTCCTGGACGATATCAAGCAGCTCGGTTTCCGGACTGCGTTCCAGGGAGGACTTTCATTTAATATCAATGACCTCATCATTCCTTCAATCAAGGAAGATGTGTTGGATCAGGCAAAGGTCGAAGTAGATGAGGTTTGGGATAACTATAATATGGGTCTTATCACGAATAACGAAAGGTATAACCAGATCGTTGACATCTGGAGCCGCGTGGATACCCGTATTACTGAAACATTGATCCGTGAACTCAGCAATGACAAACAGGGGTTCAATTCCGTCTATATGATGCTGGATAGTGGGGCTCGTGGATCCAAGCAACAGATCAAACAGCTCTGCGGTATTCGTGGATTGATGGCAAAACCAAGAAAGAGTGGTTCTTCCGGAAGTGAGATCATCGAGAACCCAATTCTCTCGAATTTTAAAGGAGGATTGAACGTATTGGATTACTTCATCTCAACACATGGTGCTCGTAAAGGTCTTGCGGATACTGCCTTGAAAACAGCGGATGCAGGTTACCTTACGCGTCGTCTGGTTGACGTTGCACAAGATGTCGTAATCACTGAAGAAGACTGCGGAACACTTCGCGGTATTGCAACAAGTGCATTAAAAGATAATGAAGAGATCGTTGAGCCATTGATCGATCGTATCATTGGCCGTACATCCCTTCATGATGTATACAGCCCGGGATCGGATGAAACGATTGTTCGTGCCGGTGATCAAATCACTGAAGACATCGGAAAAGCCATTGAGGATGCGGCTATCGAGATTGTTGAGATCCGCTCTGTATTGACCTGCGAAAGCAAGAGAGGTGTTTGCGTGAAATGTTACGGAAAGAATCTTGCAACAGGAAATCTTACACAGAAAGGGGATGCAGTGGGAATCATCGCAGCGCAGTCAATCGGTGAGCCCGGTACGCAGTTAACGCTTCGTACATTCCACGTGGGTGGTGTTGCAGGTTCTGCATCTGTTGAGTCATCATTGATCGCGAAGTTTGACGGTACGGTTCAATTCGACGGATTACGTACTGTTACCACCGAGAATAATGAGGGAGAAAAGATCCAGGTCGTAATCGGCCGTACAGGCGAGTTGCGTATTATGGATATGCGTAATGATCGTCTTCTCATCACCAATAACGTTCCTTACGGCGCTACACTGTTTGTGAAAGACGGACAGCAGGTAAAGAAAGGAGATATAATCTGCACATGGGATCCATTCAACAACGTAATCGTTGCCGAGATCGCAGGTCGGATCAAATTCGAAGCAGTTATTGAAGGTGTTACTTACCGCGAAGAAGCCGACGAACAAACCGGTCACCGCGAGAAAGTGGTTATCGAAACAAGAGATAAAACAAAATTGCCTTCATTGATTGTTGAAGGTTCGAAAGAAGTTAAGACATATAACCTTCCTGTGGGTTCGCATATTATTATTGAAGGAGAAGACGATGTGAAAGCAGGACAGGTATTGGTGAAGATCCCCCGTACGCTTCGTATGCAGCGTGACATCACGGGAGGTTTGCCAAGAGTAACAGAATTGTTTGAAGCAAGAAATCCAGGTAATCCAGCTATCGTTTGCGAAATCGATGGTGTTGTTTCATTTGGCGCGATCAAGAGAGGTAACAGGGAGATCATTGTTGAGGCGAAAGATGGTGTGATAAAGAAATACCTGGTTCCGTTGACAAGGCAAATCCTTGTACAGGATGGTGACTTTATCAAAGCCGGTGCTTCATTGTCCGACGGACAGGTTTCACCAGCGGACATTCTTTCAATCAAGGGCCCGTTTGCCGTACAGGAATATGTTGTGAATGAGATCCAGGAGGTTTATCGTTTGCAGGGTGTAAAGATTAACGACAAGCATATTGAAGTGATCGTTCGCCAGATGATGAAGAAGGTAGAGATCAAGGATCCGGGTGATACCCGCTTCCTAGAAGAAGATATGGTTGACCGCTTCGATTTCATCGAGGAAAACGACTGGATCTTTGATAAGAAAGTTATCGCAGAGCCGGGTGATAGCACAAAGATGAGAGCAGGTATGATCGCAAGCCTCCGTGAGATCAGGGAAGAAAACTCCCTGTTGAGGAGAACCGACAAAAAGCTTGTCGAATACCGCGATGCGAATTCAGCTACATCTCAACCGGTGTTATTGGGAATTACCAAAGCATCATTGGGAACTCAAAGCTGGATCTCTGCAGCATCCTTCCAGGAAACTACGAAGGTGTTGAGCTCAGCGGCCATCCAGGGCAAGAGCGATGATATGCTCGGCCTGAAAGAGAACGTTATCACAGGGCACCCGATACCTGCGGGTACTGGATTGCGTGACTTCGAGAACATGATCGTGGGTAGCAAGGAAGAATATGAATTGCTGCAAACAACCCGCGAAGCAATGAGCTTCGATGAAGAAGAATAACTATCTTAATTCAATAGCCGAAATAGGGAGCAACTGCTCCCTATTTTTTTTTAAGGAGGTTCCTAAAATACTATCCTTCAATCCGTGTCTTCCGTGTCCTCCGTGGCAGTATACTGGCGCGGGAGCGCCAGGAAAAAGCGGCCACGGACGACACGGATAACACGGATGGAGGGATGATTAATAGTTTGATTCAACGCAAATTCAGTAGTAGTTTTCCGTTAAAATTTTTAACAGTTTGTATTCCGATAAGACTTTATCTTGCAAAAAACGTTTTCCCGGATGCGAAATATTTCTACAATTCTTAGTGTTATTGCCTTGATTGCTGTTGGAGTTCTTTATTACCTCGATTTCTCCGGGACAAAAAAGCTCAAGGACCAAATCAATACCCAAACGACAAAGAAGGATACAGCATCAATTCGCATAGGCTATTTCGATATTGATTCGCTCCAGAGCAATTACCTCTATTTTAAGGATGCAGAAAGTCAGATGGCTGAACAGGAAAGCACCATGACCGCAAAGTTGAACGACCTCGCAGCACGGAACCAGAAAAAGTTAATGGAATGGGAGGCGAAAAAAAATACGATGACGCAAGCCGAATACAACGCTGCATTGCAGGAATCGCAGGAGATGCAGAAAAATTTTGAACAAACAAAGTATTCATTGCAACAGAATTTGCAAAAGACGCAGGTAGATCTGATGACTAAACTGCGTAAAGAGGTTGAAGAATTCCTTATTGATTTCAATAAGCAGAAGGGCTACACATATATTTTCGCATACCAACCCAATAATCTTATTTACTACAAGGACTCGGTTAACGATGTCACCTCTGAATTAATAACAGGCCTTAATGCGCAGTATAAAGCCAGTAAGAAGAAGTAAGTCCACGACTATACGGAATTTTGGTTGATTGGTTAATTGGTTGATTAGTTGACTAGGGAAACTCCCGGTTAACTAGACAACCAATTAACCAATCAACCAATCAACCATTGAACCTAAAATCCTTATCTTCCCGCCTAATTTCCTCAATAAATGACCGAAGAAAAAACTGCATTTAAGCCATCCTTAGGCCTTATTGACGCAACAATGGTAGTTGCCGGTTCTATGATTGGATCCGGCATTTTTATAGTTAGTGCCGACATTACCCGCTTCGTTGGTAGTTCCGGTTGGCTAATCGCCGTTTGGTTGATCACCGGATTCATGACTATAACCGCTGCCGTTAGTTATGGTGAATTGAGCGGGATGTTCCCAAAAGCCGGCGGGCAGTATGTTTATTTGAAAGAAGCATTTAATCCATTGGCGGGCTTTCTTTATGGATGGAGCTTTTTTGCAGTCATTCAAACAGCAACAATTGCAGCAGTAGCTGTTGCATTTGCGAGGTTTACTGCATACCTGGTACCAGAACTGGGCGAATCGAATATTCTGTTCACAATCGGGAATGCAGCAAAGGAGGGCTGGAGCCTTAGTATTTCAGCAGCCCAAATTCTAGCCATCGCGCTCATTGTTTTTCTTACTTATACCAATACGAAAGGGATCAAAGGCGGCAAAATCATTCAAACTACTTTTACAACTGTCAAGCTTCTATCGTTGTTCGGTCTGATCATACTCGGTTTTTTGTTAGTTAAACATAGTTTTTGGGGGGAGAATTGGCAGAACGCATGGGATGCAACACAATTGGAGCGAGATACGAATGGCAAGTTCATAACTAATGGACAATGGTTGCCAATAACCGGAACCGCATTGATTGGCGCTATTGCTGCAGCAATGGTGGGATCTATTTTCAGCTCTGATTCATGGAATAATGTAACCTTCATAGCAGGCGAAATAAAAAACCCTAAGCGTAATATTGGTTTAAGCCTCTTTATCGGAACACTGGTTGTAACAATCATTTATGTTACCGCAAACCTGATGTATTTGAATGTGCTCCCATTAAAGGGAATTGCCTTCCCCGAAGGAGAACGTGTAGGTGTTGCTGCTGCGAATGCAATTTTTGGTCCCAATGGATCCTATGTTATCGCAATCATGATTATGATCTCCACATTCGGTTGTAATAATGGATTGATCCTTGCGGGGGCGAGGGTGTATTACACGATGGCTAACGATAAACTTTTCTTCAGGAAAACAGGAACGCTGAATAAGAATGCTGTACCAGAATATGCTTTATGGCTACAATGCATTGTTGCAAGCATTTTATGTTTAAGCGGTGGCTATAATGATCTTCTAGACATGATTGCTTTTGTTGTCGTATTGTTCTATGCGGCAACGATCATTGGCATTTTTGTTTTAAGGAGAACCAGGCCAAATGCCGAGCGTCCATACAAGGCTTTCGGTTATCCTGTTTTACCGATAATCTATATTATACTTGCACTTACTTTTTGCGTGTTTCTGATAATGATGAAACCTAAATTTGCGGGCATAGGATTGGGGATTGTTTTATTAGGCATTCCTTTTTATTACCTTGCCATTTCTACAAGAAAGAAGTAACAGAATCTCATGGCGATGGACTTTGAAAAACTGTTTAAATCCTTTTCGGGAATTAAGATCGGGGTGATCGGAGATGTGATGCTTGATACCTACTGGTGGGGACATGTGGACCGCATCTCTCCTGAGGCTCCTGTACCGGTTGTTGCATTAGACAAAAAGGAATACAGGGTAGGTGGGGCTGGAAATGTTGCATTGAATCTTTCTTCATTAGGAGCATCAGTGTCTATTCTTTCGGTTACAGGAGATGATGATGATGCAATTACTCTGAATGGATTGTTCAATGCACATAAGATCAGTACCAAATGGTTATTGAAGAGCAGGGATCGAATTACCACAAATAAATCCCGCATCATCAGCAGGAATCAGCAGATGATGCGTCTTGATTCGGAGATTACCAGCGATTTGAGCAATTCAGATTTGAATGCTTTGCTAAAAAATCTCGATCAATTCATTCGTGAAGAAAAGCCGGCCGTAATCATTTTTGAAGACTATAACAAAGGAGTGCTAACACCTGAACTGATTGAGAAAGCAATCACTGTTTGCAAAACAAACAATATTCTTACAGCGGTTGATCCCAAACGAAAGAATTTTTTCGCATACCGGGGAGTCGATATTTTCAAACCGAATATGAAGGAAGTAAAGGATGGACTCAACCTGCTGATTGATGATATCAAACAGCCAGCGCTTGAAGATATTCACGAGAAATTGAAACAGAAACTCAACCATGGTATTTCTTTTATCACTCTTTCCGAAAAGGGAGTTTTCTATAAACAGGATTCTCAGGCTCGCATTATTCCTTCACACTTAAGAAATATTGCCGATGTTTCCGGCGCAGGTGATACAGTGATTGCGGTAGCATCATTACTATATGCAGTTACAAAGGATGTGAATACCATGGCTGAAGTGGCCAATATTGCCGGCGGACTTGTTTGTGAGGAAGTGGGAACAGTGCCGGTGAATAAGGAAAGATTGTTGCAGGAGTGTAAGGCCCTGCTTTCTTAAGGTCGCGGTCGTCGCGATTTAAATTTTCAGCAACAGCGTTATGCAGCGATATACTATAGTGATTCATGGGGGGGCCGGCACAATCCGGAAAGATAAAATGACAAAGGAAAAGGAATCCGCATACCTGAAAGGGTTAGAGGATGCCCTGGATGCCGGCTACCAGGTATTGGAGAAAGGAGGTTCTGCAGTTGAGGCAACCAAGGCGGCCGTTATAAGCCTGGAAGATAATATTCTCTTCAATGCAGGACGAGGTTCCGTTTTTGCAAAAGATGGATCCCAGGAAATGGATGCTGCAATCATGGATGGAAAAACATTGGATGCAGGAGCAATAGCTGCAGTTCGGAACATTAAAAATCCCATTGAACTAGCATATGAAGTACTGCGCAATAGCGAGCATGTTTTTCTTATGGGTAAGGGGGCAAATGATTTTGCGCATAAGCAGGGGATCAAAATGGAGCCTGATGAGTATTTTTATTCGGAATTCCGGTACAATCAATGGCAGGCCGTAAAGAACACTGACGATTACACACTGGATCATTCCAATGAACCGGTTAATCCCGACAGGGACAAAAAATTCGGGACTGTTGGCGCAGTTGCCTGTGATAAGAATGGCGGTCTCGCAGCAGCAACCTCGACAGGCGGAATGACGAATAAGGATTACGGAAGGGTGGGAGATAGTCCACTTATCGGAATCGGCAATTATGCGAATAACAAGACCTGTGCAATTTCGTGTACAGGTCATGGTGAATTGTTCATACGAACCGTTGCAGCATATGATGTGAGCGCATTAATGGAATATAAAGAATTAAGTCTGCAGGAAGCGATGGAAGAAGTAGTGAACAAGAAGCTTGTTGCCATTGGAGGAGAAGGGGGAATGATCGGCGTCGATGCTAATGGAATACCGGCAATGGTAATGAATAGTGCGGGCATGTATCGTGCCGCCAAAAGCAGTGATGGCCTGAATGAAATTGCTATTTACCGCTAAAGTTTTGCATGATACCGCATATCGTTCAGGAACATATCCGCGATTCACTTGAACCAATCATTGGAAAGCCGGTTGGCAGGTTTCAATTGATCCCGGTTAGCGGAGGGTCAATTAACCTGAGCTATCAACTTTTACTCGATTCAGGGGAACATTTTTTTTGCAAGATCAATTCGGTAAAGCGTTTTCCAGCTTTATTTCAAAAAGAAAAGAATGGGCTAATGCTGCTCGCTGCGGAAAATATCATCCGTGTGCCGGGAGTAATATTGTATTCTATAAAAAATGATTACCAGGTTTTGGTTCTCGAATGGATTGAGCAGGGTTTGCCCAATGATGATTTTTGGAAGACATTCGGAACGCTGCTTGCGCAACTGCACCGCCTTTCATCGGTGGCTTTCGGTTTGAATGAGGACAATTACATGGGTGCCTTGCCACAAAGCAATCAATACACGCCCGAATGGGTTGATTTTTTTATTGCGCATCGTCTCATTCCCCAGGTAAAGATGGCCATGGATAAGCGCCTCATCGATGGAAAGGTCACAAAGCTATTCGAAGGCTTGTATACGAGATTGCCGGCAATTTTTGAAACAGAAGCTCCTTCGCTTGTACATGGCGATTTGTGGAACGGGAATTACATGTGCGATACCAATAATAAGCCGGTATTGATCGATCCCGCTATTTATTTTGGTCATCGCAGCATAGACCTCGGCATGACTACTTTGTTCGGCGGATTTGCAAAGGAGTTTTATGATTCTTACCAGGAAAGTTTCCCATTACCCAAAAACCATGAGCAGCAATGGGAGATTTGTAACCTTTATCCATTGCTGATTCACCTTAACCTTTTCGGCAGTAGTTATCTTTCCGGCATTCTTCATACACTCCGGCATTATTGATTTTCAATAATGAATTGAATTGGGTAATTTGCTACCGTTGACGCAGCGAGACCCTCCTGCTTTTCATTTTAGCCATTAATTTTATTCAACCGGTCAGTCATGTTGGGCGTAACCATATTAGGAAATAACTCTGCATTACCTGCATTTGACCGGCATCCTACTGCACAACTGGTAACTCTTGATGATCATCTTTTTCTCGTCGATTGCGGTGAAGGGACACAAATGCAATTGACAAAATATAAGATCCGTTGGGGACGGTTCAATCATATCTTCATTTCTCATCTTCACGGGGATCATTACTTTGGTCTTCCCGGATTCTTAAACAGCATGGGTTTATTAAATCGCGAGCATGACCTGCATCTGTATGCGCCAGCACCCTTAAAAGATATTCTCGACCTTCAATTTAAAGCGGCTGGAACTGTTCTGCCATATAAACTACACTTCCATTCACTAAATGACGAAGGCGAATTGTTGAAAACCGACAGGGTTCGGGTAAATTGCTTTTCAACCAAACACCGTATTTGTTGTTTTGGGTTTCGTTTTGAACAGGTGAAAGCCGCTCGTAGAGTTAATCCTGAAAAAGCAATAGCTCATGGGGTTCCTTCTTCGTTTTACGATCATTTGAAGTTAGGTGAAGATTATACAAGCAAGGATGGTAAGCTTATTAAGAACGAATGGGTAACCGAGGCAACACCTCGTCCAAAATCTTATGCATATAGCGCGGATACAATTTATGATGAGGAACTGGTGGAGAAAGTGAAAGGCGTTGACATACTGTATCACGAAACTACTTATTTAAAAGAACTGGAAGAAAGAGCTGCAGCGAGATTTCATGCAACCACTGTGCAGGCAGCAACAATTGCAAAGAAAGCCGGAGTGGGAAGACTACTAATCGGCCATTTTAGTTCGAAATATGATAAGCTGGAGATATTTGAAGAAGAAGCACGAGAGATCTTTCCCAATACAGATCTTGCTCTTGAAGGAGTAACCTACCGAATTTGATATTGCTTAAAATTATTGGTTGATAAGGCGGGATCTGCATTGCACTTAATTCGTTAAATTTAAATATGCGATCCGGCCTCCTTATCCTGATATTATTCATTCAGTTGAATAGTTCTTCTGCTCGCGCACAAGTACATCCCTTTGTAAATTATACTCCAACGGATGGGCTCGTCAACAACAGGTGCCGCTTTATGTACCAGGACAGCAAGGGGCGATTATTTATTACCACATTTGGTGGATTAAGCATATACGATGGCGCCAGGTTCACCAATTATACAACAGATAATGGTTTATCGGTGAGTATGGTGAATGATGTAGTGGAAATGGGGGAAGATTCAATCTGGATCATTCCAAATAGCAATAAAATTCATTGCCTTTCCAATGGGAAACTTGAGGACATAGTAACCGCCGACCGTTTTTATCCCGTAATAAATAAGTTATTAAAGTGCAGCGATGGTTACTATTATGCTCTAGCTGATGATGGTCTTTATAGGTTTAAGGATAATCGATTTATCAGGATCAACCTGAAGGATGAAAATGGAATAGGGTTTAATAATTATTTTGTCAAAGGCGTTGAAATAGATGGTAAGCTATTCATTATTACCGACCCATCAACACGCAATTTTGCGGCAGCAGCGCGATTAGTAATATTCGATCTTAAATCTTATAAAACAATCATAAGCAAAAAACCTCCTGATTTTTTCTATGTCATACAATCCCCTCAAAAAGAAATCCTGGTTTCGACACGAGAAGGAGTAAGAAAACTAAATGAACAGGCTCTTCTGGAAGATAATATTCTTGTAGAACCCTTATCTGCGCCATTTAAAGCGGCTGAAAAAATTCACCCAAGCCATATCTACTTTGACCGTCAACAGAATTGGTGGCTTTCTACTTTTAATGGTGTTTTTAGACTTGATAAAGAAGGTCAAACAAAAGAGTTTAATATTCATAATGGCCTTCCCGTGAATTCAATTTCATCTATATTCCAGGACAAGGAAAATATTATTTGGTTCCTCAATACGGAAACAGGATTCAGCAAACTGTCGAGTCCCAATTTTGAATCATATACGGCTTTAAAGCCAGGGTTCGTAGTCAGCGATATTTATTCAGACAGCCGAAGTGATTCCTCCTGGTTCCTGGATGTGGATCACAAAAAGGTTTTACTGCAAGTAGGAAATGTGTCGAAGCAATTCCTTATTCACCACAAATCAACCCTGTTTCCCAGAATACTTGTTGGGAGGTCTGGCAAAGTATTTTTGTTTGATAAATATGGCTTGTGTCAATTCATAATTCCTCCTGCCGGGGATATTCTCATTCCCCGCCCGGTCTATCGCGTCCGCAACAGAAATTATAGAGGCATCAGTTGTATGTTGCAGGATAAGAATGGGAACTTGCTTATCTCTACTGAGGATTTGGAGGTGTTTGTCGATAATAAATTAATTGTATCGTATCCGCTTGGAGGTCTTGCTGACCAATTCGTCATTGTTCCAGACAATAACTTATGGATAGCAACAAGAGAAGGAGAACTTTTTCACTTTCGAATCCATCCTGAAGATCCTGAACATTATCTGGAGTTGATAGCATTGTACGAAAAGGAGCTGGTCAAAATAGCACCACGCTCCATTGCGGTTGATAAGCACCAAAATGTTTGGGTGGGTACTCGTGATCACGGTCTCGTTCGTTTTTCTTTTGATGAAAAAGGCAATGTAAATTCCAGGAAAAATTTTACTGCAAAAAACGGCCTATCAGACAATTTCATTACCTATCTGCATTGCGACGCAGAAGGCATCATATGGGCCTGCACACCTACCGGTTTGGATAAGGTGCAAATAAAAGATGATAAAATAGTAGTGGAAAACATTACCCGCGCAAACAACCTTTACCAATATGTGACGAAAATACAAACAAACAAAAAGGGCGTTCATTGGATCTTCACTAATGCCGGGGTTATAAGAATCGAACCCACTTCTTCTCTTTCAAAAAAATTCCAGCCAAAAATATCTTTTTCCGAAATCAGGGCGGGAAAGGACACGATCAGCAGCAGGGAAACCAAGGTATACCTTTCTTATAGGGAAAATCAATTGAATTTTCACCTTGCCGCGCCAAGTTTTATCAATGAAAAACAAACCCATTTCAGTTATCTGTTGGAAGGAAGTACAAACGATTCCTGGAGTGAACCTTCAGCGAATAGTGAGATCAAGTTGGTCAATCTCGCCCCAGGTGACTATACGTTACATGTAAAAGCCACTTTTCCCAGTGGACTTTATCCCGTTACGGAAGATCTGTTTCAATTTGAAATTCTTTCTCCGTGGTGGCAAACCTGGTGGTTCAGGATTCTATTGATTAGTACTGCAATCCTGGTTACGGCAATGTTCGTGAGAAGCTATTTTCGCAGAAAGATAGAGAAACAGCGGATGCTGCTGGAGAAACAACAGGTGATTGAGCTTGAAAGGAAGCGAATCGCAGGTGAAATGCATGATGATCTTGGTGCGGGGCTTTCCAATATCCGTTTCCTGAGTGAAAAAGTAAAACGTGAAAGTTTCAATACCAGAACGCAGTCCGACGCTGAAAAGCTTATCAACAACTCCAATGACCTTGCACAGAAAATGAATGAGATCATTTGGGCTATGAATGAGAAGAATGATACACTCGAAGTTCTGATCTATTATACCCGCGCTTATGCTATGGAGTATTGCGAGGAAAACAACCTGGAGTGTAAAGTGATCTTGCCCTCATCTATACCTGGGAAATTTGTTAGCGGCGAAATAAGAAGAAATATTTTTCTTACGATTAAGGAAAGCCTGCATAATGTAGTTAAGCATTCAGGTGCTTTGGCCGTCCTCATCGAATTCAAATTAGCTAACGGTTTATATGTTCGCATTAGTGATAATGGCAAGGGAATAAAAAGTGAAAACATGAGGCAGAATGGCAACGGTTTAATTAACATGCAAAGAAGGATCAGTGAATTAAAGGGAACTTTGAATATTATGAGCACGGAAGGGGTGACAGTGGAATTTACCGTTCCGCTTAGTTAAGAATAACTTTAATACTATTTTTTGCTTGAAACCATCAATTAATTTTGTACCATGGCTCCGATAAAGGTTTGCATAGTGGAAGATCTTAAAGATGTAAGGGAAGGCATTTCCGCAGTTCTAGCCATGGACGATCGTTTTGAGCTGTTGTCAGCATATGCAAACGCGGAAATGGCAACGAAGGAATTGCCTGCCTGGCAACCGCATATTGTGATCATGGATATCAATCTACCCGGAATGAGCGGGATAGATTGTATAAAAAAAGTGAAAGCTGATTGCCCGAATACCCAATTCATGATGTTCACCGTATATGAAGATGAGGACAAAGTATTCCAGGCTCTGGCCGCAGGAGCGAGTAGTTATCTTCTCAAAAAGACTTCTTTGGCGAAAATTGTTGATTCTCTGATCGAGCTTCACGAGGGCGGTTCGCCGATGAGCACACAAATCGCCCGAAAAATCATCGAGTTTTATCAGAAACAAAATGAAGAGGTGGTAGATGAAGGAAAGCTACTGAGCAATAAAGAACATACGATACTAGAACTCTTAGCAAAAGGTCATTTGTATAAAGAGATTTCTATCGTGTTAAGTATTTCTGTAAATACCGTCAAACAGCATATTCATAATATCTACCAGAAGTTACACGTTAAAAACCGCACGGAAGCGATCAACAAAGTTTTTCGGAACTAGAGGTATTTTTTCCTTCACCCATTTGTACTAGTTGCAGTCCGCTTTTTACCAATCTATCAGCCATTAAGGAACGATTTCTAACAATACTACTATTGCTTCCACCCTTCCTTCCACGCTACTTTTAGAAAAAACTATTATGAGAAAATTACTCCTTTTATTAATGCTATTTCCACTAATAGCGCTCAGTCAAAGTGGGAAAGATGATAAGTCCAAAAACGCGAAAGCTGATAAATCTAAAAGCAAATCCTCAGACAAAAAAACCGGTATAGGTATAGGATTGAAAGCGGGCCTCAATTTCGCCAATGTTACAGGAGCATCTTCAATCAACAGCAAAAACAAAACAGGATACATGATTGGAGCATTCCTTAATCAACCATCGCGGGGCTTGATTTCTTACAGGTTGGAGCTGGCGTATTCAAAGCAGGGTTTCGATTTCAAAACGAATACTAATACAGGGACTGTGGATCAGAGTTACATTTTGATACCAACACTCATGGGAATCAAGCTGGGGAAGTTTGCTCTATTGGAATTTGGAATGCAGACTGCCTACCTCCTAAATTCCAAAGCGGATACCAGTTCGAACCAGGGAGGCACAGACCCGAGTCCTATGGCCAGCCTGACGAAATTTCAAAACCGTGTGAGTCTTGGCGGGGCAGCGGGATTCGAAATTTATCCGTTCAAAGGCATATTGCTGGGAGCGAGGTACAATGTAAGTTTTGGTGATATGTTTAAAATGTCACCTCCATCCTCTACAACGCCGCCACCTTCTTTTTTGCCAAGTATAGATATAAAAAATAACGTTGTACAATTTTACCTTGGATATCGCTTTTAAACATATTGTTATGAAAAAAATAATGCTTTCAATATTCTGCTGTTTAATTGGTACCGTACTGTTTGCAAAAACAATGGATACCATTCCCGTCCCGGAATTTGTAAACGAAGTATACTATTATGATAAGGCTAGCACTATTTTAGTTCCATTGGAAAAAACCAGCGCAGAAATGAAGTCCAAAATGAAACTAATTGGTGGTGGTTCTGTCGCTTATGTAATTGATGGCGATAAATCTGCTAATCGTATCAGTCCGGAAGGCGCTTCTTTTGTGATTACGATGTCCGGCGGATCCACGATGGATCCTGCTATGACGATAAGTTTGTACCGATTTGATTCAAGGAAAGGTAGGCGGGAGGCCTCGATGGGCCAATACAGCGGGATGGGAGGCGGTCAAAAAGGGGGAAGTACAGTTGAAATCAAATTCAAGAAAGTCAAAGAGGGGACGTTTGAGATAATCATTATCGGCGATCTTGGAAAAGGGGAATACGGTTTTCTCAACTCATACTCAATGAATTCCGGCAGAGGTATGACAACATTTGCGTTTGGGATAGATTAATAAGTTCACCAGTTATGAATAAAATACTTTTATATGGAAACACTGCAAGTCACAGCACAAGAAACTCTTGAGCATCATTTGGAAGCATTTGGAAAGAATGACATAGAGGGAATAATGGAAGATTATACAGAACAATCTGAGGTTTGGACACCAGAGGGAGCTATTAAAGGACTGAAGGATATAAGATCTTTTTTTTCTTACGCTTTTACACTCTTTCCAAAAGAGAGTACAAGTTTAAAAATAAAGCAGATGATTGTTAATAAGGATAAGGCATATATAGTATGGACAGCAGAAAGTGCGGTAATAAATGTCCCAATTGGTACAGATAGCTTCGAAATAAAAATCGGCAAGATTTTGTGGCAAAGTGCCGCCATCCAAATAATATCTAAATGAATATTTCCTGAGGCATAAATCCTGGGTTGGTATCTTCGTATAATTAAAACTTATTTTTGATAATTTCCGCATCACATTCAGGATCAAAAATAAAAATTGTATGAAGCATCCAATCTATCTCCTTTCTGCAGTGGTGATTTTGAATTCCTGTTCTGACAAACCAGGTAAAAAAGATGAAGGACTCTCTGGTAAAACGGAAATCCAATACAATAAAAACTTATTGGATAGTGTAAGGACTGCTGCAACCACAACTTCCGGGGAATTGCCGACTTCGATCGGGTATATTAAATATGCCGAGAGTATCCGAAAATGGAGTGATCTGGTTGAAGGTGGTGGAAATGAGTCCGCAACGATGGCACGTACTGCTTTTCAGGTACGCTATTCTGATGGATGGATAATGATCGATGCAGGAATGGATCGTGCCATTCACAAATTCTTTGAAAAGAACGGGCCGCAACCATTTGATTCAACCAAGGCTGATTCTAGTTCGTCAAGCTGTTGAAGGAGCAAAACTTATTGTAGTTACGCATGAGCATGGGGATCATGTTGGAGGATCGATCTATACCAACAATGAAGCGGTTCCAAAAAAAACCATTCTGACACGCGATCAGGTCAATTCTCTTATCAGCAAACCGCAAATGCCGGAGATAGGTCTAACCGAAGAGAAGAGTAATAACTATGTTATTGCAGATTTTGCAGACTTTCACCCTGTCGCACCCGGCATTGTCTTAATCAAAGCTCCCGGCCATACGAAAGGCGAAATCATGATCTATGTAAAACTTCAAAATGCGAGGGAATATCTCTTTGTTGGTGATGTTACATGGACTTACCAGGGAGCGGCCGAGGCGAAACAAAAACCAGCAAGCGAACGCAGCAGGCTGGGAGAGGACTCCATTACAATCGCCCGGCAATTGAACTGGATCCATGATCTGATGACGAATGAAAAAGTTACTATAATTGTAAGTCACGATGATATTATGGTTCCTAAATTTGCGGATAGTGGGTTGTTACAAAGAGGGTTTGTTACAAAACCGAAATAAGTTTTATGAACTGGCTCTTAATCCTGCTGCTTTCAATTTTCGGTGCGGTTATGGGCTTCCTGTCCGTTAAAGGATATACCGGAAAGCTTGAACCTTTTCTCTGGTTGCTTTTTGGAATCATAAGCGCTCTTGTCCTTTCAAAAAATGTAGACAATAAGATTTTTCTTCATGCGCTAATAGTTGGCCTGGCATGGGGAATTTTGAATGCAATAATTCAATCCAGTTTTTTTGATCAATATCTTACTAATAATCCCAATCACCAGGAACGGTTTAAAAATACCGGTTCCCTCAAACCTCAATATTTTGTTTTGATCATGGGTCCGCTCATTGGATTAGTAACAGGAGCTGCGCTTGGAGGCCTGACTATTTTACTCAAAAAGCTGTGGTAAGGTATCTTCATATTTATTATTCCATCCAGTTTAGCCTCAGGCAGACAAGAATCAATTTCCCACCTGATCAAAAAAGCACAGTAAACCGTCAATATCTTTTAATCCGGATTTGGCCAATTTTCCAGTCATTTCCGGTTTTTTTGTAAACTGTTATCTAGGATATATAATTCTTGGCAAGCTTTTTCTTATTTGATGCCGAATGGAAGGATTTTAATTTAAATTGTGCAGCATTCTTATTTACGAACTCTCCCTTTGAGTTTGTATGGATCAATCGCCCAAAATTCTCTGTATTAGTTCTGAAAGATGCACATTTCCAACCCCGAGGGCCATTTTGTTAAGGCTAACCATCCATCGCCGTAAAAAATCTTGAGACATCACTCCTAACGGTGAATGGTGAATGGTGAATAGTGAATAGTGAGTAGTGCGTAAAATCATTGACTATTGACCATTTACCATTGACCATTCACCAATCACAATCAAAACCAAAAACATAAATCAATCAATTATGAAAAAGATCATTTTGCTCCTGACTACACTAGTATTCGTTACTGGAATCAAAGCTCAAAGTAACAAGGAGGACATAGAAATCATTCAGGGCTTGTACGGAAAAGAAAAAAAGGAAATCATGGCAAGTTTTATCGAATTGGAAGGAACTAAAAAGACTGAATTCTGGAAACTATACGATGAATACGAAACTGCCCGTAAATCTCTTGGTAAAAAACGAATTGCCCTCTTGGAGAGATATGCCAAGGAGTATGAAACCAACGATGATAAGAAAATTGATGCGCTGATGAAAGAAATCTTTTCGCTTCAAAGTCAGACGGATAAACTGATTGTAACTTATTATGACAAAATGAAATTGAAGTCTGGTTTCAAAGCTGCAGCTCAATTCAGTCAACTGGAAGCATATTTGCTAAGTCAGATTCGCGCTGCTTTATTGGAAGAGATTCCTTTCATTGGAAAATTGGATGATAAGTAATGATCCGAAATTTTTTGTAAGTCAAACATGCCGCCAGGTTTAATGGCAAGCTGGGTAAAGTGACCATTCAATTGAAGCAGTAATTGATTTAAAATATTATTTTCTAGCATGACAAAAAGCAAGGGCCAGCCTCTTGCTTTTTCTATTATCATCACTACTGGCGGTGAAGGGTAAAGAACGCAGTCGTCATTCTGGAGAGTAAGAGTCCCTTTGAACTGGTTTGGATCTCCAGTGCCGCGCTATTCTGAGGATTATTTGTACCAATTCCGACGGACCTGTCTGTGCGTATATAAAGTTTATCGATGTCAACCCAAAGAATAAAAAAAGATCAGTTTTCTTCCCATAAGAATCTTGTCTTTAGATGCAAGGAAACTAAGCCAAAGCTTTATGATCAAGATTGGCAATTAGAGAACGGCAAGTAGCGATTATCTATCGGAATAGTATGATATTATAAATTTTGGCAGGCAACAGATATACTTTGCAGGTTTTGCTTTGTTACAACCTAATTCTGGAAGCAAAATAGCTTTCTAATTCTTCGAGGAGGGTCTTCTGTTTAGATTTATTCTTTAAAAAACTAAAATGAGGAAAAATGAAAAAAGCAATTTTATTTATCATCGTTTGCCTTGTTGCGCTCACCAGGATAAACGCCCAAACATGGGCGGAGTTAACGGATGAGCAAAAAGTAATGAAGCTGAAAGCATTCAGGGCCGATAACCAGAAATATTTAAAGGAAACATTGGGCATGACTAAAACCCAAACGGATGATATTGATAACGTAAATATCTGTTACCTGTCTACACTTGACAGGATCAACCGCTATGGTAAGGATGATGCGACAAAGGAAAAGTATGCAAAGGCAGTAACGGAAGCACGGAGTGCTCAGCTGGATGCGATAATGGGACAAGAAAAACGGCAGCAATATGCTGAGTATGTAGTGGAGAAAATAAAGAAGGCGCAGGGGACTAAGAGTTCTTAGTTGGTTGTCCCGAAGTTTCGGGAGGTTGATTGGTCAATTAGTTAATTGGTTAATTGGTTGATTAGGGAAGAGCCTTGTAAACAAGTTAGCCGGTAATGAATAAACATTACCGGCTAAGAATCTATTGGCAAATCTTCCTTGAGTTTATCCGATCAACTCAATGGAATTTCAACTTTTTTTCAATGTTCTCTGCAATCTTTCTTCCCTGTTTATTCCCTTCTTCACACGCAAAAGTGAAGTGTATTCCTGCGTAAACTCTGGACTGTCCGATTTGAACTGCCATATCATTAAAAGAAGCATATTGTTGGGTTGGCATTCCCAGGTAATCATAAATATGATTGGTGAATGAATAGTGCTTTCCTAACAAACTCTCCCATGCCACTGCAACCGCACCACCGCCAGTTGAGTGCCCCGAAGGATAATCGGGATGCGGAGGAGTCGGAAATACCGGATTCCATTCAGGATGAAGCAATACTTCACGTATATATTTTATTGGACGCATCAAATTGTACTGATATTTTACTTTCCAGCAACCGATCAATGCATCAGCAAGTGAAATACCGGTTTTTGCATAAGCTATAGCCGCCCAATCCAATTGAGGATCTTCTGCCTGTATCAATTGCAACATGATCGCAAGATAATGTCCACCACCTCCCTGGAATCCAGGAACGTCGCGATAATAAATTGCAGTTGCAGTTTGTGCGGGTGTTAATGTTTGTGATACGTCATAAACTTCCTTTACCATATTGTAAAAAGGAGAATTCGGAACTTCCGAATAAGCTGGAGGTGCGGGTGGATCAGTTCCATTCAAACTACCACTTACGAAAGTGCGACGGCCACCCAGGTAGGGTTGCGCGGCTGCTCCAAATCCTGGAGGGGTTGGGGCCCATAATCCCGGATCAACCGGAGGAACATACACAGGGTTTACATCGTATGTGCCGTCGATTTTTGACCATTCAAAAATTGCAGTTGCAATTGATTTACCAAAATCTGCCGAACGTTGCGAAACTTCCGGCGTTATGTCTGCGAGGTATTGTGTTTTCAGGGCGTTCTCTAATGAATCAACTGAAAGCTTTAGTGCTGCGGAAGCATTTGTGTAGAGACTTCGAAGGATTGATGCCATTGCAGCATTTGCTGAACTGGGCCAATGATACTTTTTACCATTAACCGGCTTTGGTAAACTTGTTAAACCATTTAATTGTCCGGCAAGTGATTTAAAGCCGGGCATACCAGGCTGTACAGATTCATAAAGCGTTGTTCCCGCATAACCCATGAATACTCCCTGGAGTGTCGGCAACGCGGGACCACTTTGTATGATCCTTAATTGCATTTGTATCCATTTTTCTGCTACTTCCGCAGAGAAATCCCTGGTATGTTTCTCATTTCCATTTCCACCTCCATGTTTGAATAGATCGACCTTTTGACAGGCCGTGAATAAGAGGGCAGTGAATAAAATCCTGCCTGAAAGAGTAATAACCTTTTTCATTGCTGTAAGATTTACGTTTAAGAAAATGCAGTACCGTTAACCTGGCGTTACGCCATGGCATCAAAACAATGGAGTATGTATTTCGGAAATTGAGCCAATAAACCGTTGTACCAAAAGATAACGCAAATAACCAGGTATTGCAGAATTAGTCGTCGAAAATCCTGAATAGGAAACAAATATTATCTTAAATCAACAATTCTGAATCCAGTACGGTTTTCACAAGCTGATGAGTTGTTGTAGTAGGATTCGAAACTGTACTATTGAAATGCAGACCGTCTCTAAATAAAAAAAGGTGCAGCTTTCGCTTGCACCTTATAAGTGATTTCTGATCGTGAATCATTTATATTAGTATCGTTTAATCACGCGGTATAGGAACCGTTTCGGCTCGCCGATCACGCCCCCTGCTTCTCTTCTTTTTTTCAATGCATCTGATTTGTAGTAAGCAAAGGCCTTTGCGGTATCTGTGATGGCAGTCACAAGCACCACGTTTTTATCGTTTGATGCATCATGCCCATATGCTCTGTCAATAATGCCATTGTCCAACCTTTCTTGTTTACCTTCTAAGAAATTCTTTTGCCAGGCATCCCAGTCTTTGACTACAAAATTGCTCCTGGACCTGAAGGGTGCACTGATTGTTGCGGTATCCTGCCATTCGATAGTAACAAAAGAAAAAGTAGGTGTGCCAATTACCCCACCTTTTTGCATAGCTTTCTTCAGGCTGGCATCTTTAGCGAATGCTTTGGCTTTCTCCATATCATCGACTTTCACTGATACCAGAACCATATTTTGATCCTGTAATCCGCGTCCGATTACATAATTGTGAACACCATTGGCCAGGCGTATGGAATCATGTTCGTCATACGAGGCTTTCCATTTATCAAAATCTGCCACTTTGTGCGTTGCTACCATCATGGATTGCGGTGTAGTAACGATAGTATTTACTGCCGCCGGAACAGTGGCATCTGGGCTAGCCTTTGCAGTGGTATCAGCGCTTGCTTCGTCTTTACTTCCACCATCATTGCAGGCGCTTACAATGAATAATGTTGCTGCCAATAGGAGCATAAAAGGAAACCGGAAATGTTTCATGATTGAGTTTTTTTTACAATTAAAAATTAAAGGGTGGGAATAGTGATATAGGGGTAAGGAGCACTAAAGTAGACTTTAATAAATTAGTATGCGGAAAATTTTTTCTAGCGAATTCTCAACCTCCATTATGATCACTTCCTGATATTTGAAGGATGGAATGATCAGCAAGTTTTTGCATATGCTCAAACTTAGTGAATAAGTAAATGTTATAAGTATCAGCTATCTATATAAGCTATGATTCTATTGGGTAACTTTAACCCGTATAAGGGTCATTATCTATCGTATAATAATATGCAAATAAAGAATCGGTCCTTACCTCTCATATTAATGGTGTGTTTTCTATACAATGTCTTAACTGGCTTCTCGCAGGATAAACAAACACCACGATTACCTAATATCATTTACATCTATGCCGATGATTTGGGATACGGTGAACTGGGCTGTTATGGCCAGCAAAAGATCAAAACTCCAAACCTGGATCGGATGGCTAGGGAAGGAATGCGCTTTACCCAACATTATACCAGCAGTCCTGTTTGCGCACCGGCAAGGGCGATGTTGATGACGGGAAAGCATGCTGGTCATTCGCCAATAAGAGGCAATTTTGAACTAGGTGGATTTTCGGATACTGCTGAACGTGGACAAATGCCTTTGCCAAGGGGTCAATTCACAGTTGCCAACCTTTTAAAGCAGAAGAATTATTCAACCGCATTGATCGGTAAATGGGGATTGGGAATGGGGGACGGGGAAGGTTGTCCTTTAATACATGGCTTTGATTATTATTACGGTTATCTCGATCAAAAACAGGCCCATAATTTTTATCCTTCTCATCTTTGGGAAAACGATAAATGGGATACACTCAATCAACCCTGGCTGAATGTTCACATGCCGATTGATTCAACAAAGGCAACCGATGCAGACTTTGATTATTTTAAAGGAAAGGAATATGCACCTGCAAAGATGACGGAGAAAGCTTTGGCTTTTATTGAACGCTCGAAAAGTAAACCCTTCTTTTTGTATCTGCCTTACACTTTGCCGCATGTTTCATTGCAGGCTCCGGAAGAATATGTAAAAAAATATATCGGTCAGTTTGATGAAAAGCCATATTACGGACAAAGAGGATATGCATCTACAAAATATCCATTGAGCACTTATGCTGCCATGATATCCTTCCTCGATGATCAGGTTGGTATCATCATGCAAAAAATAAAAGAATTGGGATTGGATGATAATACATTGATCATGTTTAGCAGTGATAATGGAACAACTTTCGATGTTGGCGGAGTAAATGCTGCATACTTCAATTTGACTCAGGGTTTAAGAGGCAGAAAGCGGGATTTGTATGAGGGCGGTATTCGCGTTCCATTCATTGCAAGATGGCCCGGTAAGATTGCTGCTGGTGCGACGAGTGACCTTGTTTCTGTACAATATGATTTGTTTGCAACGATTGCAGAATTGACAAATCAGAAAACTGAGAATATTGATGGGATTTCTTTTTTACCTGAGTTATTAGGCAATAGATCAAAACAAAAGACGCATCAATATCTCTATTTCGAATTCCCTGAAAAAGGAGGACAGATCGCAATTCGATTGGGAGACTGGAAGGGAGTGAAATCGAATATGAAGAGTGATCCAAATGCCCGTTGGGAATTATACAATCTTAAATTCGATAAATCGGAGAGAGGTGATCTTGCTGACAGACGACCCGACCTGGTAAGAAAGTTTGAGGAAATTGTAAAGAAGGAACATCAATTTACCGCGGTACCTGAGTGGGAGTTTGTGCGGAAGTGATTAGGGACCGTGATTACAAGGTTGATGGGGTTGATGGGGTTGTTCCCGCTTTCGCGGGAATGCGGGGTTGACGAAGAAATAACTTATTAATGCGAATCTCTCGTTACTACAGAGCCGGAATTGCCTCTTAAAAAATCAAGGTCTGCGCCTGTATCTGATCCCATGACATGTTTTATGTACATGCTTACGTAGCCTCGTTTTGCTCGGGTTTGAGGTGGAGTCCAGGCAGCACGACGCTTTGCCAATTCTTCATCGGACACGTGCAAGTGTAATTTTCTTTTCTCCACATCCAACTCGATCATATCACCATTTTGAACAAGCGCAAGATTTCCACCAATTGCAGATTCGGGAGAAACATGTAACACCGCTGTTCCATAGGCCGTGCCACTCATTCTTCCATCGCTTATTCGAACCATATCCTTGATTCCTTTTTCAAGGATCTTTTTTGGCAAGGCCATATTCCCTACTTCAGGCATCCCGGGATAACCAACCGGCCCAACGTATTTCAATACCATTACACAGTTTTCATCGATGTCCAACGCAGGATCGTCTATTCTTGCATGATAGTCCTCGATGGTTTCAAATACCACCGCCCTTCCTTTATGTTTCATTAAAGCCGGCGTGGCAGCAGATGGCTTTATCACGGCGCCATTCAATGCCAGATTTCCTTTTACTACAGCGCATCCAGCCTCGTTTATAAATGGTTTACTAAAAGAAGCAATCACATCATTATTGTAATTGCTTGTATTCCCTTTGATATTATCGTGATGGTTCTTGCCTGTTACCGTGACAACTTTCTTATGAAGCTTGTCTTTTAATTCATTCAGGATAACCGGAAGGCCGCCTGCATAAAAGAAATCTTCCATCAGGTATTTACCAGAGGGCATTAGATTTAAAAGCAATGGAATTTTACTACCTACGGAGTCAAAATCATCCAGTTTCAGATCAACACCAATCCTTCCGGCAATTGCTGTTAAATGAATGACGAAATTGGAAGAGCCGCCCACTGCTGCATTTACCATGATGGCATTTTCAAAGGCTTCTCTCGTCAGTATTTTATCAATAGTTAAGTTTTCCCTAACCATTTCTACAATTCGTCTTCCACTGAGTTGAGCTATCACTTTTTTTCTTGAATCGGCAGCAGGAATAGCTGCTACGCCAGATAAAGTCAGTCCCAACGACTCTACCATGCAAGCCATGGTACTGGCTGTGCCCATTGTCATGCAATGGCCAATACTACGGCTCATGCAACTTTCAGCATACTCACATTCTTCCTGTGTCATCTTTCCTGTCTTCATGTCTTCATCAAACTTCCATACATGCGTGCCGGAGCCTATTGTTTGCCCTTTGTATCTTCCATTCAGCATGGGCCCACCCGGCATCACGATAGTTGGCAAGCCCACGCTGGAGGCGCCCATGATGGTTGATGGGGTTGTTTTATCGCAACCGGTCAAAAGAACTACGCCATCAATTGGATTGCCACGAATCGATTCTTCTGCATCCATACTGGCCAAATTGCGAAACAGCATTGCTGTTGGCTTCAATAATGTTTCGCCCAGGCTCATGATTGGAAACTCTAAAGGAAACCCACCTGATTCCAGCACTCCTCTTTTTACCGATTCAGCAATATCGCGGAAATGTGCATTGCAGGGTGTCAGTTCACTGAATGTATTGCAAATGCCAATGACAGGACGACCATCAAACATATCTGTCGGCATACCCTGGTTCTTCATCCAGCTACGGTAAATAATTCCGTCTTTATCCTTGCGGCCAAACCAATCGCGACTACGCAGTTTTTTTTGTTCTTCCATTTCAATTATGGTATTTTATCTACGGCCCGACTATACGAATAGCCTGAAATAAAGGACTAAACTAACACTAAAATGTTTCACTCAGATTGATCAAATCATTTCGACATGATCTGAGAAGGGGTAGAAAAACCTTTGTAGACACAAAGGTTTTATCTTGTGCTTATGTTTATTGAGAAAAACTCAAGGTTTATCCCACCATACGCGTGTGCTTAGTTTATCAGGCCCCATTGTTGCTATTGCATCATTTACGTTTTCTGTGTTTACTGATAGTTCTGATGTAGGATATCCAATTCTCCTGATAAATGTTCCGTTCGGCACATCTGGATTACTCGGTTGTCCGTAAGGATTAGGTGTCAAAGCCGGAAAACCCGAACGCCTGAAATTCGCGAATGCTTCCGGACCATTTAAGAAAGAAGCGATCCAGTACTGTGTATTGATTTGGTCTAATTCTTTTCCTGGAATAAGCGGGTGTGCCAGTATATATGCATCACGTGCCGCGATTGAAACTACAGAACCAGGATCGTAGAGTGCCATTTGGTCCATATGAGCTGCAATGCCATTGGCAAAAAATTCAGCAACTGTAGTACCTGTAGTGATCCAACCCCTGAATTTTGCTTCAGCAAGAAGCAAATTGGTTTGTGCAGCAGTAACGAAAAACATCGGGGAAGCTGTTTTTGCCATTCTTCTTCTATCAACCTGGCTATAATCGTAAAAACTTGCGAGCCCGTCTGAAGTTGCGCGAGCCACGATGGTTCCATTATCGTATCCCATCGGCATGCCTATCTGGTCTACGGGAAGCGTACTGCCTCTGTCAACAGTTTGAGTTGCTCCTGAAGTTGCGCCTTTATAGCGGATTGCTATAGCGGGCAACCTTGGATCGTTATTACTCTTTAAGGTGTCTACAAATGATTTTACGAGATAAAAGTTTGCAGCTTCGGTACTGTTAAGCATATTACCAGCTGGGTTCAGGTAATTGGCATCATGTCTCATCATTGCATTGTCTAAATTGGCAGTGATCACTCCGCCCGCAAAAGCGGCTTGTACAACCTGCGCGGCCTTTGTCGGATCAATCTTGCTTAGACGCATCCCAGCTCTTAACAATAAGGAATAGCCGAATTTTTTCCAACGTGTAATGTTACCGGCGTATAATACATCTGAAGTTTCAACTGTTCCAGTAGCATTTAGGGCTGCAGATGCATCGGTAAATTCCTGTATCAGTTTTGGATAAATATCCTGTTGCTGATCATATTTCGGTAGGAATATCTGGTCAGTGAAGCCGGCGCCGCCCTCTGTATAGGGAATTGCGCCATAGGTATCGGTGAGAACCATAAACGCGTAGGCCTGCCAGATGCGCGCCATATTATAAAGATTACTCCTTGCCGGTACGTCTTTTGTTTTTGAAATCACATCATGCGTATACTTAATCACATTCTGATAATATGCCCCCCAAATTCCTCCGATTGTAGCATCGCGGCTATCCTGGTTAAAATTGCCTCCGGCAAGAACACCACCATTGGGTGTCACCAACTGCTGAACAATCGCCATTTCATAGATCTGTGTCCTTGTTGGATATGACGCATTGATAATAGCATTGTTTAAAAGCAACACGGGGTCAAGGGTAGTTGGATTTACCCTGTTCACATTGAGTCCTTCCAATCCTTTCTCACACGAAACAGCAGTGCCCAATGCAATGATCAACAAAATATACTTATATATCTTTTTCATAAGTTTCTGCATTAAAATTTGATATTTAAGTTTATGCCTATGCCCCTGGTACTGGGAACTCCAGGTGATTCAAGGCCGATCATGTTATCAACACCATAACCCACTGTTTCCGGATCTATATTGTCCACCCATTTTTTTATGATCAGGATATTGCTTCCGACCAAATCAAGTTTAAGTCCTTTTATTGGCCACTTTGCTGGAATGTATTTGGTAAGATCATAACCAAGCGTCACCTGGCGAACCTTCCAGTACCCGGCGTCATAGATAACTGATTCAACAATTTGTTGTGAACGTAAATGTTCCCAATAAGTTTGTACAGCTGCCTGGGCAGTATTTGTGCCTCCGGCCTGGTTAACGCCATCACCGGTAACAAAACCTGTTTCACGTCCTTGCAATGTCCTTGTATGCAAACCGTGCCGTATAGCATTGAAATTTGTACCGGAAAGCAACTTGTGACCGAGTTTATAGTCGATGAGCACGGTAAGATTGAGTCCTTTGTAGTTAAAGGTGTTGAGAAATCCGCCCACCCATTTGGGTAAGCCACTTCCAAATAAAACAAAATCGGGTGTACGTAAGGGTAAGCCATTGCTTTGGAAGACCATTTGTCCCTTGTCGCTTCTTGAATATCCAAATCCTGCGATCTGGCCCATTTCTTCGCCAACAACCACTCTCACTTCCCCGTTGAATGGATGCGTGCCAATAGTAGCTCTTTCGCCGGGCTTGCTGGTAGCTATGCTAACTACCTCGGTGATATTGTAAGAAGTGTTTGCTGATATGTCCCATCTGAAATTCCTGTTTTCTACAATTGCCACAGATACTAATGCTTCAAAACCCCGGTTCCAACTTTCACCACTATTGATTCTTGTATTCACGAAACCTGAAGCATCCGATATCTGTACTGTGAAGATCTGGTCAATCGTTGTCTTCTTGTAAAATGCCAGGTCAAGACTAACCCTGCTTTTGAATAGTCTCAATTCCAATCCCACTTCAAATTCTTTAACCGTCATCGGTCTTAGATCAGGATTTGGCAAAGTAGCTCCGCTGGTTCCGACCGTGACGGGTGTACCAACCGGGTTGTTTATTGGATTTGCATTTATACTATAGAACAATTGGTCCGCATATGGGCCAACGTCGCCGTCACTTCCCACTTCAGCATATCCGGCTCTGATTTTTCCATATGACAACCAGGGAAGTGCATCGCCCAATGTTTCTGAGAAGATATAAGAACCGGAAACCGATGGATAAAGGACGCCCATATTCTCTTCCGACAAAGTAGAGAACCAATCTTTTCTTATAGTTCCATTCAAATAAAATGTTCGCTTCCATCCAACTTCTGCAGAACCATAGAGAGAATTAACTCCGAATTCAAAAAGATTATAAGTTGGATTCTTTGCTCTACCGTTTTGTACAGTATAAAGTCCTCTTACAACAAAGTCTGTTACCTGTGTATTATTTATATCAAGGCGATTCCGACGTTGGTTACCACCGGCTGTGAGTGTAACATCAAAGTCTCCAAATGTTTTTGTTGCGCTTGTTAAGAAATCCAAATTCGTTTCCCTGCTTCGGCGATTTTCCTGGGTAAATACCCCATTTACAAATCCTACCGGGGCTGCTGCACGGGAAGCGTGACCTGTTGGAAAGTTATTTACATCTTCATCACGGCTATAGTAATCCTGTCCCAAGCGACCCTGGACCCACCACCAATCCAGTATATTGTATTTAACAGATACATTTCCAAAAATCCGGTCTCTTTTTATAATATGAAATTGTTCCGCCAAAATCCAATAGGGATTCGTACGATTCATGAACCGGGAATAGATATATTCATTACCGGCTGCATTGTATTTGTTTTCGTTCAACACAGTTAATGGCATCGTATTGGACATTGCCATTAAAGTGGTAGGGATTGAATTATCCTGGTTAGCGATATTCGGCGGGTTTTCGTTCTTCTCATTTGAATAGTTGATATTTCCTGCAAAGCTTAGCTTATCAGAGAGATTATAATTGAATCCAAGATTCACAATCTTTCTGTTGAATTCGTTATTTGGAGTAATCCCCTTATTGTCTGTATTATTCAAAGAAAGATGCAGACCACCTTTTTCACCAAGGCTCTCGAATGAAACAGTATTGGAGAAATTTGAACCGTTTCTGTAAAACTCCTTTATGCGGCTTCCCTGTGCTACATACGGTACGCTTAAGTTATTAAACAGTATATGCGTCATCCCCGGCGTAATTTTTTCTCCAAATGACCATTGGCCAGATGTAGGATTTGCTGTAGTTGGACGTACACCGCCTTCTCCCTGTCCGTATGCACTTTGATACTCTGTAAAGTCGAGTGGTGTTTCGCTCATGTAATTGGAGTTGATGCTTACACCAATACCCTTGCTTTTGCCCTTGGTCTTGGTTGTAATCATGATTACTCCATTGGAAGCGCGGCTGCCATAAAGTGCTGCCGCTGGTGCACCTTTCAATACGGTCATACTTTCTATATCATCAGGATTGATGCTGGCCAATCCATCGCCGCCATCTGCATATACGCCGCCCCCGTTAACACCAACTGTATTATTATTGAAATTGCTGTTGTCGATAGGGATACCATTAATTACAATAAGCGGACTGCCTCCACCTGTGATAGCAGATTGACCGCGAATACGAATTTTAGAAGTACCTGCAGGACCGGTACCCAGGGTTGTGATATTCAAACCCGCTACTTTTCCCTGCAATGAATTGAGCGGATTGGCTGTTCTGTTCACACTGAGTTCTTCGGGCTTAACATTCGTAGCCGAATACCCAATACTTCTTGTTTGCTTGCTGATACCTAATGCAGTGATCACAACTGCATCAAGGGCGGCAGAGTCTGTCGTTAGCATAACGTCTATCACGCTTCTTCCATTGACAGATTCTTCCAGGGTGAGATAACCAACATAACTAAAGATCAGCGTAGAATTACCCCCTGCACCGACGTTGTAGTTGCCGGATTCATTGGTAGTGGTTCCAACAGTCGTACCTTTAACAGTAACCGAAACTCCGGAAAGTTTTTTCCCGGTTCCGTCCGATACTGATCCTGTAACTGTTTGTGAGTATGCTTTAGTGGCGCAAAAAAAGAGAAATGACGCAAGCAGCAGTTTGGTGAAGCCTGAATTGAATACAGGCTTTCGATTTTCTCTCATAAAGCAAGTCGTTTTGGTGAAGAAATTTTGTTATAACAAAATCGTTTGAATCCGACTGTTTTTTTACAATATATTGAAAGTATCTATACTGACAAACAAAAACTTCCATTAAAGGCCACCGTTGAATTTTGTACCATTAGATGGAAGAAATTCACTTTCTTTATACACATGAATTATTGATATATAATTCTCCCGCTGCGAAACGCAAATGCGTTTTAAAGCAGGAGGACCACAACCGGCGATGCTTGCATGAATCAATTTGTACTTCAGCAGGGTAATTCAAAAGAATTGCGGCCCTTTCCGCATATTTTTGAGCTGGGCATCAAGAAGAATATATCTATACAGTTGGATTCGTTCAGGGTAAGTTCTGCAGGCGGCATCAGGATCTATAATGTAATGGAAGGAAAATTTGAGTGGTGTATTAATCATCAACATCATGTGCTTTTTCCTGGCGATGTAGCTTTAATACTTCCTGATCAGGCGTTCGGTAGCGAGAATGGAGTGCTGGGTATCGGTTCTTTTTCATGGATACACCTGAGCACTCAAAAGTTGGAGAGCGGGGAAATAATTACCGGAAAATGGAGTAGCCTTTCTGAAAATGAAAGTCTTGCCATAGGAAAAATTTTGCAATTGAATGTTTCTCCCGTTTTGCTCAAATTCAATGAAGCAGGTCGAATACTCAAGAACATACAAATAGAATTGTTTAGCCAGGAGATCGGTTATCATGCCAGTGTTAATCATTTGATCGATGAATTGTTTATACAAATAACAAGGCATTTAACCCGGCAAAGCAATCCGGGCCGTGACTTTCCAAAGTCATTTATGAACCTGGAGCAAACCTTAAGGCGAAATCTTTCACATCAATGGACAGTGGAGGAAATGGCTGCCTTGGTTGGATTGGGAACCACACTATTCAATGAAAAAGTGAAAAACTATTCAGGGTTTTCTCCAATTAATTACCTGATTAATATCCGTATTTCGGAAGCTATCAAATTATTGAAGCGACCGGGGATCAGCCTTACTGATATTGCACTGGATACAGGCTTTTATTCATCGCAACACTTTTCAACAACCTTTAAAAAATTAACTGGCTATACACCCAGTGAATTCAGAAAAAATCATTTGCACGAGAAAAAATAAAAAATGTATGAGCCACCTGGCCTATTAATAATAAGTAAAGACAGACAAATGAAAAGCATTATCACCATCGAAATAGGAACAAATGCCGTAAGGGTATATGCATTTGATCTGGAAGGGAATGTAATTGGGTCACTGAAATGTTATATTCCTACTTTTCATCCTGAACCTGAATGTAGCGAGCAGGATCCGGAGCAAATCTTTATTACAATGTTATACGTTCTAAAGAATCTCCTGAATGAAAAGATACGTCCGAAGAAATATAAAGTAGAATGCATATGTTTCAGTTCTTCCATGCATAGCGTACTGGCGGTTGACAAAAACGGTAATCCCTTAGGTAATGCTATTACCTGGGCCGATAATCGGGCGAATAAGGAAGCGCAGCAATTAAAAAATTCTTCACTGGGCAAAAGCATTTACAATGCTACGGGCACACCCTTGCATCCAATGTCGCCGTTAACGAAAATTTCGTGGTTCAAAAACAGCGACAAAGAACGCTTTCATCAGACCGCCAAGTTCTTATCCATTAAAAGTTATATCATACAGCAACTTACTGGCGAATGCCTGATAGATTACAGCATTGCTTCCGCTACGGGCTTGTTGAATATACACAAGATCGAATGGGAAAAGGATGCATTGGATTTTGCAGGCATTACTACAGACATGTTACCTGAATTGACACCTGTTTTTGCTTCTGCAGGTAAATTGAAAAAAGCCTATCAAATTTCTCTTGGTTTGTCAGCCGACACGAAAATAATTGTCGGGTCAAGCGATGGTTGCATGGCGATATTGGGTGATGGTGTTAATGAAGAAGGCAGGGCGACAATTACTATTGAAGACAGCGGAGCCGTAAGGGTAATGGGTGGAAAAGTATTGCAGGATGAAAGAAGAAGATTCTTCAATTACCTGCTTACCGAGAATTGTTATGTATCAGGTGGTCCTACTAATAATGGGGGAGTTGTATTCGATTGGTTTACCCGTCAGTTTGGTGATTTTAAAAATCCATTCGACATAGATCAAAGTATGGAGGAACTGATTGTTGAAGCTTCCAAGGTTCCCGTTGGATCAGATGGTTTGCTTTTCCTTCCTTATCTTCTCGGAGAAAGAGCTCCAATTTGGAATGCCAATGCGAGAGGAATGTATTTTGGTCTCAACATCAAACATGAAAGAAAACATTTTGTAAGGGCAACTATCGAAGGTATATTGTATGAAATATTCAGCATCGGTAAAACACTGGAAGAACATCGTAACATAAAAAGTCTTTCCATCAACGGAAGTTTTGGTACGATTCCCTTTTGTACGCAAACGATTGCTGACATGTTTAATAAGCCTGTGCGACTGCGACCCAATTTCCATAGTGTAAGTTTTGGTGCCTTTCTCGTTGCAGCCACTGAAATGGGTATCTACAAATCCCTTGATGAAGCAGCGCAGAAAGTCGAGTTGCCTGATGAGTATAAACCCCAGAAGCAAAACCATTCTATTTATGCAGGTTATTTTGATGTGTTTGAAAAACTAAGTGTCAGTTTATACGATCAATTCGAAGCGATTGCAGAGCTGCAGCATAGACATTCAACAACACTTAAACGAGAAGAGGCTCTTGCTATTAAAAAAGCCTGATATTATTAATGAAATATATCAATTGTATGAAAAAGAAACTTCTGGTTTTTATTATCGTAATGTTTGCGTTTATCTCCGGTTATTCGCAACAGGTTACTTTGACTGTAGAACAGATAAAAGGGTATACTCCTGAATGGAAAGGAGAACGAAGTGCCGACGGAAGGCCTAAAGTGCCGGACAATTTATTGCAACGATTAAAGAAGGTTCGGCTCGAAGAAGCATGGGGCATACTGCGTAATAAGGGATATCAAAACCAGTTTGAAGGCGATTGGATGGTTCTATTTCCTGATTCGGCGATGACAGGTAGAGTAGTAACTGCTCAGTATCTACCATTGCGGCCTGACTACGACAAAATAATGAAAGACATTGGTAAGAACGAAAAACGAATTGGTGCTACGAATTCATGGCCAATCGATGTATTGAAAGACGGGGATGTTTATGTGGCCGATAGTTATGGAAAAATTGCAGATGGTACATTGATCGGCGATAACCTGGGCAATGCCATTTATGCAAAATCACATCGGGGCGTGATCTTTTATGGTTCTGTCAGAGACGCGGAAGGTCTTTCAGAAATCAATGGGTTCAATGCCTGGACTAAAGGTTATGATCCTTCATATATACAACAGATGATGCTCGGCGGTATTAATGTTCCTATTCGAATTGGAAGAGCAACCGTTTTACCGGGAGATGTTGTACTCGCTAAGAAAGGTGGCGTTGTTTTTATTCCTGCACATCTTTTGGAAGAAGTTCTAATAAATGCCGAATTCATTGCATTGAGAGATGCTTTTGGTCATCAACGACTGCGGGAAGGAAAATATACACCCGGACAAATTGACACGCAATGGACAGATGAGATCAAAAAAGATTTTTTGAAATGGCTGGATGATAATCCCGGTAAACTGCCGATGTCGAGAGCTGAGTTGGATAAGTTTATGAAGGATCGTAGCTGGTGAATGCCTGCCCGCCGTAGCGAAGCGGAGGAGGGGTGAGTGGTGAGTGGTGAATGGTGAATAGGCAATAGGCAAAAGGCAAAGGGCAAAGGGCAAGACGTGTCCGCCGTAGGGCAGCGGAGGAGGAGGCGAAGAGCAAACTGTATAAAATATTAATTAAAAAAACTAACTATTATGACACCGTCGCAAAAATTTCTTGCAAAATTCAATTTGAAAGAAAGAGAAAACGAAGTGAACGCGGTAGAAGATCATGAAAATAGTCGTCGCTCGTTTTTGAAAAAATCAACATTAGGTGGGATTGCACTGGGAGGAGCATTGTTTGGTGCTCCAATTGAAGAATTGATTGCGCAAAGTACGCAAAAGGTGAGTCGCTATTCGGGGCCAGCCGATCTGAAGATTACGGATATGCGATACTGTGTTACAACGGTATTGGGTCGTACGGCGATCATACGTATTGATACCAACCAGGGTGTATATGGATTAGGCGAAGTGAGAGATGGCGCTGATCCGCGTTATGCGTTAATGCTGAAGAGTCGCATACTTGGTTTGAATCCATGCAATGTTGAAATGGTTTTTAAAGCAACCAAGCAATTTGGAGGACAGGCTCGTGCAGCAGGCGGGGTATGCGCGGTTGAAATGGCTTTATGGGATATCTGTGGTAAAGTATATAACGTGCCGGCCTTTCAGTTGTTGGGTGGTCGATATAGAGATTCTGTCAGAATATACGCGGATACGCCCGAATCACAGGATCTGGAAGAATTCAAAAGAAAAGTAAAATATAGAACGGTTGACCAGGGTTATAGCTGGTTAAAGATGGATGTGTCTATTGGAGTGTTGAGAAATATTCCAGATACATTAGTGAACGCTAAATTCTGGGGTCCTGCACTTCAGCAATGGCAGGGAGATTACATGTCTTATGCTAATACAAAACATCCATTCACAGGTATCCAAATAACCGAAAAGGGTTTAGATATTTTGGCGCAGCGCGTTTCAGATGTACGTGCCGTAGTCGGAAACGAAATACCACTATCGACGGATCATTATGGACATTTTGATATGAATAATATGATCCGGCTTGGAAGAGCATTGGAAAAGTATCGTCTTGCCTGGTTGGAAGATATGGTGCCCTGGCAGTATACACGACAACACAAGACGATCAGCGACGCACTGGAAACCCCAACGCTTACTGGAGAAGACATTTATTTACTTGAACACTTCAAACCGCTGATCGATGATCACGCTGTTGATATAGTACATCCAGACCTTGCCTCTTCAGGCGGATTGTTGGAAACAAAACGAATTGGTGATTATGCAGAGGAAAAGGGAATTGCGATGGCAATGCACCAGGCCGGTACACCTGTTTCATACATGGCCAGCGTGCATTGTGCAGCTGCAACGCAAAATTTTCTTGCACTGGAACACCATTCAGTTGATCTGCCATGGTGGGAGGGCCTGGTGAAAACAACTGACGGAAGAAAATTAGTTGACAAAGGTTTTGCTCCTGTACCGCTCACTGCCCCCGGATTGGGTATTGAACTGAATGAGGAAGAATTGAAGAAACATCTTCATCCCAGCGATAAAACTTATTTCGCTCCAACACCGGAATGGAATGATAAAAGATCGCACGATAGGGAATGGAGTTAGTAAACAAAAATCATTTACGATATGTTTAATCGTTCTTATGCTTTTTATAGCTTATCGGTTGGCTGCCTTGTGTTATGGATTATTCTAACGGTAATGGGCAATCATAATTGGGCTGGATGGTTTTTGAGTCTATTCTTTGTGGGGCTGGCATTTGCATTTCGTAGCAAAAAGTTATTGAAGGGTCTTTTCTTCACCTTGATCATTTTTGCCGCAGTAACTATAGCGATGTATCATCCGGGTTATTTTCAGGAATGGGGTGGATTTAAATTAAGCAATTTGATTATTCCGTTGATACAAATTATCATGTTTGGCATGGGTACTTCGATGAGCTTAAATGATTTTGCCGGTGTGATCAAAACACCCAAGGGCGTTCTGATTGGTGTAGGTAGCCAATTTATAATTATGCCAATGCTTGGGTTTACACTGGCATCAATGACTAATTTTTCTCCTGAAATAGCTGCAGGAATTGTTTTGATCGGATGCTCCCCAAGTGGTCTTGCTTCCAATGTTATGTCTTATCTCGCGAAAGCCAATCTCGCGCTATCGATCACAGTTACCGGTATCACTACCCTTATGGCTCCTTTTGTTACACCAGTATTGATGAAACTGTTAGCAGGTGCGTTAGTTGAAATCGATGTTTTAAAAATGATGTGGGATATCATAAAGATGATCATTATACCAATTGGTGCAGGGTTGATATTTAATAAAATTCTACATGGAAAGTCACAATGGCTGGATAAAGCGATGCCGATAGTTTCGATGGCCGGAATTGCGTTTATCATTACCATTATAACCGCTGCCGGAAGAGAAAGTCTGTTAACCATTGGCCCAGCCTTGGTTGGTGTCGTTTTAGTGCACAACATGTTCGGTTATCTTCTTGGCTATTGGTCAGGCCGTCTTTTCAGAATGCCGGAACGCGATTGCCGCACAATTGCCTTAGAAGTAGGAATGCAAAATGCAGGGCTTGCTTCAGGTATTGCCAAAGAGATGGGAAGAATTGCCACAATTGGATTAGCCGCCGCAGTATTTGGTCCATTAATGAATATTACCGGCTCAACATTAGCAAGCTGGTGGCATAACCGGCAACCTGGCGGCGTACCAGAATCAAAGGAGAAAGAATTGGTGACAGCAAAATAAAAATATATCATCGTTAAAATCAAATATTATGCGTTGCCTAAAAGTTTAATTTGGTTTTTTAATGCTGGTTAGTATAGGTACAAGGACTAATGGCCAGCGAATACAAATTTCAAAAGAACAACTTCTTGCATTAACGCCTGAATGGAAGGGGTGAACGATTTCCTGATGGAAGGCCAAAGCTCCGGATAGTTTGTTGGATCGTTTAAAACTTGTTACACTGGAAGAAGCTGGGCTGTATTGCGAAATGAAAATTATAAGTTTCAATATGCTGACGGATGGCAAATGATAAATCCTGATAGTGTATTGATTGGCCGGGCTGTTACGGTCACTTTTGTTCCGGGCCGGCCAGATATTCAGCAAACTCTACAGCACCTACAAAGTAACCATAGGCTCATCTGAATCTACCTTTCGATAATTAGTTTCCGCCGTTTAATCCACTACTGGGTACTTTAATTCAACAAAGCCAGTAGTATGAAAAAAAGTCTATGGTTCTCCGTTATCGCGCTGTTCGCTATTCAATTCCAGTCCTGGTCACAAAGTGTTGGCATTGGCACAACTACTCCCGATGCCAGTTCACAATTGCAGGTACAAAGCACCACCAAAGGATTGTTGATTCCCAGAATGACAATTGCGCAAAGAAATGCTATTGTAAATCCGGCAACGGGATTAATTGTGTTTCAAACGGATAACCCACCAGGGTTTTACTACAATAATGGCACACCGGCTCTTCCGTCCTGGCAATTGGTATTCACTTCCCTCAATGGTTGGGGCACTACCGGAAATGCGGGAACGAATCCAGCAACAAATTTTTTGGGTACAACAGATAATCAACCCTTGCGCTTGCGATTAAATAATGGATTTGCCGGGCAGTTAAATGGAACAAATCGAAACTATTCAATCGGATTAAATGCAGGTGCCGCATTAACAACCGGCACTGCCAATATTGCAATCGGCAGTGGCGCGCTGCGTTCAGCTACAGACCGAAATAATTCAGTAGCAATCGGCGATTCAGCATTACAAATGAATGGTGTTGGCGCCACAGGAGGCAGCGAAGCAAATTTCAATGTTGCTGTCGGTGCATATTCGATGTATTCAAATACAAGGGGATTTTCAAATACAGGCTTAGGCAACAGTTCGATGTTTTCAAACACTACTGGTAATTTCAATACGGCAACAGGAACCAGTGCCCTTTTTCAAAATACTTCAGCAAGTGGAAATACTGCAAATGGTTTCTTTGCCATGTTCGGCAATACAACAGGCATTGAAAATACGGCCATGGGTATGCGATCACTTCAAACAAATTCGAAAGGTTCTTACAATGCAGCAGTTGGGACTTATGCATTGTTTACCAATGATAGCGGATTTTACAATGCAGCAGTTGGACATAATGCGCTTCGATTTAATGTTTCAGGATCCTGGAATTCTGCATTGGGGTATTTTGCGTTGGGTGGTAACACGACTGCAAGTAACAATACAGCAATCGGAGCTTATTCAATGTTAGAGAATACTACAGGTCAGTCGAATACCGCTCTTGGCGTGCAATCGCTTATGCAAAATAAAACTGGTTACTCAAATATTGCAATCGGACTGGGTGCCATCACCAATAATGATAGCGGTTTTCAGAATACAGCGGTTGGATATCTCGCAATGGCGGCTAACAAGGGAGGCTATGAAAACACCAGTCTCGGCTTCTGGGCATTGGGGGCAAGTACACAAGGCTTTTGGAATACTTCCATTGGTGCTTACTCTATGTCTGCTAATGAAGCCGGTTCTCAGAATACTGCCGTTGGGGTATCCTCACTTCGGGAAAATATTTCCGGCGTATGGAATACAGCTTTAGGTTTTAATGCACTATTCAGTAATACCACTGCTCACGGAAATACAGCCCTCGGTACCAGTGCGCTTACTGAAAATACTATCGGGGTGGAAAACACAGCAGCAGGACTAAATTCGTTGTTCTCGAATATTAGCGGCTTTTACAATGTATCGATAGGAGCGCACTCATTGTCATTAAACCAGGGAGGTTCCGATAATACTGCAGTTGGGACGTCTGCACTACGAAATAATGCTTTTGGAGCTGCCAACACCGCCATCGGTTTGAATGCGGGATTTAATACGTTAGCCAGTTCAAATACGGCAGCAGGCGCATATGCTTTATATAGCAACACAATGGGATTTTCAAATACTGTGTTTGGTAAAGCTGCTCTTTTCAGTAATCAAACTGGAAGTTTTAATGTAGCGATCGGAGATTCGGCGCTGTTCACTCAAAACAGCAACTTTCCAAATGTCGCAATTGGGTCAAAAGCGCTGTTTTCAAATACTACGGGTGGAGCCAATACTGTTATTGGATACAGATCGATGATATCAAATACAACAGGGCATTCAAATACCGCGACAGGGTACACCAGTTTAGTTTTTAATACTAATGGTATTCAAAATACCGCAAACGGGGCTTACGCCTTACTTTTAAATAGTTCGGGATCCGACAATACCGCGATTGGATTTGCAAGCCTGTACAACAACTCCGCTGGCGTCAGCAATACCGCTGTTGGATTAAGAGCGCTTTTTTCAAATACGGATCGAAATGGATTGGTTGCAATCGGCGATTCTGCATTATTCTTAAATGGTTCGGGTGCAACGCTCGTCGTGCATGGTATTTCCAATACCGCGGTTGGTTCAAGATCTATGAGAAGCCTCACCATTGGTGCACAAAACACAGCAATTGGGCAATTTAGTATGTACAATTGTGTTGATTGCATCAGTAATACTGCTGCAGGCCATCTTGCCTTGAGTGCTACTACCGGAGGTGATAATAATTCAGCATTCGGGCAGAATGCGCTCGCCAATAATACGACAGGAAACGGCAATACGGCAATCGGAAGAATTGCTATGACCATTAATGTCACCGGCAGCAACAATACTGCTATTGGCTTTGGTTCAGAAGTAGGCGGACCAGCATTAAACAACTCCACAACAATTGGCTTTAATTCATTGGTAGGAAGCAGCAACACAATGGCATTTGGCAATGGCTCAGTTATAGGTTGGGCTTTTGCACGTTCAACTCTGTCGGCCGGGGTGTTTCAAGTGGGCACGAATGGCACAAATGGTAATGGTGCATTTCTCACTGCAGGGGGCACCTGGACAAATACTTCCGACGTAAACAAAAAAGAGAATTTTACAGAGATTGATACCAAAGAGCTCCTGGAGAAGATATCAAAGTTGCATATAACACAATGGAATTATAAGCACACATTAGTGAAGGAAACACATATCGGTCCCACCGCTCAGCAGTTTAAAGAACTGTTCAATCTTGGAGTTGAAGGCGAGGATAAATCAATCAGCACAGTTGATGCATCAGGATTAGCATTTGCGGCGATACAGGAATTAAACAAACAAA
Source organism: uncultured Chitinophagaceae bacterium (assembly GCA_963728145.1). GTDB lineage: Bacteria > Bacteroidota > Bacteroidia > Chitinophagales > Chitinophagaceae > CAVSJA01. The sequence goes on from CAVSJA010000007.1 coordinate 429,098, forward strand.
ACGAAGAAATGAGAAATAAAATAGACGAACTTCAGCGCATAGTGGAGGAATTGGTGAAAAAGAATGATACCTGTTCGGGATCGTCCGACTGTTGTAAGAAACAGGGTACAAATAACCTGAAAGGAGTTAAATAAGTAAGTCCACATCCGTGAACACAATTGTGGCAGTCCGATCAGAGAAATTTTACTTCTTCTGTATGCAGGTTGTAATGCGGACCAATAATCTATAATTCATCTTTATCAGCCATTTTCTTTGGGATCGGATTTTTTCTGCAAGTACGACTGGCAGCTTAAGGAAAATATAACAAATGCTCCGTTATAATTCTTTATAGTTTAGAATAAAATCTCAAGTAATTCCCATCGTTCCGCGACAGTGCGCTCCGGGTCCCCCTAGCTCTTCGCTGAGGATCTTATTTCCACAAATTCCTTTACGGTTTTCCGGTATTCTCCGCTGAAAAGTGTCTTTATGAGTGATTAATCGCCGTCAGTTCCAATGAGGTAAGAGTTAGGGTCTCGAAAATGAAATTTCATTAACTAATAAAAACTAAGTTTTTATGACAACAACAGTTGAAAAAACACGTACTACGTCTATAACCAAAGACGCAGCTTCAACCCTTCAGGCTGAAGCACGCGCAATTGTGCAAGAAGCCTATATCTATTTGTATCCCCTTATTTTGATGGACCTCACGCGAAAACAAATGACAAATATCGATCCCCGTCAAAGTCCGGTGGGTGGCCCGGCAAATGCATTCACGCATATGCGGGCATTTCCAACCGCCGAAATGCGGAATGTTGTTCGTCCAAACTTCGATACGCTTTATTCAAGCGCCTGGATCGATCTCAACAATGGACCGGTTATAATTTCCACAGCAGATACTGGTGGCCGCTATTTCATGCTACCCATGCTTGACATGTGGACCGATGCATTTGCTGTGCCTGGGAAACGAACTAACGGCACTGCTGCTGCGAATTTTGGGCTCGTGCCTCCAGAATGGCAAGGAAAACTTCCTGAGGGTGTTGAACAAATCGATGCACCAACAAGTTTTGTATGGATCATTGGGCGCACTCAAACCAACGGAGTAGAGGATTACGAAGCAGTGCACAAGGTTCAGAATGGATATAAAGTCACAGTTCTTGAAGATTGGGGTAAAACTCCGCGTAAAGCTGAACAAAAAATTGATCCTTCAGTCGACACTAAAACAGAACCATTGCACTTAATAAATGATATGGCGCCTCTTCAGTATTTTATGTATGGAGCGGAGCTGATGAAACAAAATCCAGCTCACCACAGCGACTGGTCAATTCTGGCGAGGATGAAGCGCCTGGGATTTGAGCCAGGGAAGAATTTTGACAGTAACAAGGTCAGTGCAGATCAACTTGTTGAAGCAGCGGCGGCCGGATTGAAACTGATGCGGGATAAATTACCAACACTTGCTCGTGTTGTTAATGGCTGGCAAATGAACACAGACAGCATGGGTGTTTATGGTAACTTTTATCTGAAGCGTGCAATTATTGCATTAGCTGGTCTTGGCGCCAATCAGGTCGAAGATGCCGTATACCCTTTTAATGTAGTCGACGCAGATGGAAAGCCAGTCTCGGCCGAGAATAAATATGTTCTGCATTTTAATAAAGAAGAAATTCCGCCTGTTGATGCATTTTGGTCATTGACAATGTATGATGAAGAAGGATTTCAGGTTGCCAATTCTCTAAATCGATTCGCAATCGGTGACCGGGATGATCTGAAGTTTAATGTTGACGGATCGCTTGATCTTTATATTCAACATGGAAGTCCGGGTGCAGACAAAGAATCGAATTGGTTACCTGCACCAAAGACCGGACGTCTTGCTATGACAATGAGGTTATACGCACCCAAGGCCCAGGTAATAGATGGTCGTTGGAATCCGCCGGCTGTTAAACGGGTGAGCTGAAGCTTGGTTGATTGGTTGATTAGTTGATTGGTTTGTCCCGAAGCTTAGGGGCAAACCAATCAACTAATCAAACCATTTAAATATTAAGCCGAAACCTCCTCACGTTCTTTAGCTACAAGGATATCGACTTTCTCAATTGTCGGAGGTTTGGAAAGAAGCTCGGAAGCTCTTGACATCAATTCTTTTGCAATTGGTCCATTTAGATGGGCATCGCGGCCCTGATCATCATTGAATGTGTCGAAGATTCCAAAAGTACTATTGTCAATGCGCAGTGCGTACCATGAAATCGTACCCTTTTCCTCTTCTGCAAGGGCCAATGCAGTCTTTAAAAATTGAGCGACTTCTTCTTCTTTGCCTGGTTTTGCGACCAGTCGAGCAAGAATTGATTTCTTTACCATAAAAATCGATTTAGATATGTAAGAAATTAATACTCCAAAAACACACCATCAAACTTCTTCCAAAACTAAACCAAGCAGGTTGAGTAACAATTCTACATTCTGAAGAGTTACAAATAAATGACAGGATTGGTCCAGGTGAAATTAATCAAGACATGCAGTTTTCAAGTAATTTGTGAAAAACAAATGTTATGACAAACTCAAGGTCGCAGTATTACCTGCAGGAATTGAATACAGAATATAGAGCTACCCGTGCCTGCCTGGAAAAGATCCCCGAGTCCTCATATGAATTCAAACCACATGCGAAATCCATGACCATGGGTTATCTGGTTTTACTGGTGGCAGAAATTCCATTATGGGTTAAATACATGATTACGGATGGAGAAATTGATTTGGCTACCTTCCCGCATTTCAAAGCAAAGGCTACAAAAGAAATGGTGGATCACTTTGAAGACAATATGGAAGCAGCGAGAAAAGCATTGAAATCGACAAATGATGAAGAATTGCAGGAAAAATTTTCGCTGAAGGCTAATGGTCAAATAATTTATTCGGCCCCGAAGATCAGTGATATAGGTACTACATTAAATCATTGGGTTCACCACCGCGGTCAGTTAACCGTTTATATGCGATTAAATGATATCCCGGTACCATCTATTTATGGACCTTCCGCAGATGAAAAAAGTTTTGTGCCCCCTTCGTAAGAATATCTGTTTTATCAGATCGGAATAAGGATTTTCCGAAAAGTATCAATAACAGCACCATTAGCAGGAAGTGAAGAAGAACAAGAGTTGGCGTGCCCAGGATCTTGCTGTCAGCTGCTATTCCTTTTTTAAGTAGCCAGTTTAAGAACATATGGTGATAAAGCATACCATAGATCAAGGGAGTGATAGCGAAGCCTGCTACCCATAGAAAGCGCCTTCGCGTAATTAAGTTTCTATATGCAATAATCATTGGGGGCAAGCAGATCAAGGTTACCAGCAGGGCTGCAATTATTTTAGTGACAAATGGATTTATATCGCTTGCAATAGCTTGTATCACGACTTTTTCATCCCCACCGCCCATGAGGGCAGTAAAGATCCGGGCAAAAGGAAGATTGGCAAACAACAATGAAAACCCGAACACCTTCATCCTGGCATTAGAGCTTTTTGCGATCCACCATGCACCCAGCCACATCATGCTGTAAGAGAATAATGGCCCGGCCAGCGTTGCCAGGAATGACCATTTGGGAACAGTGCATTGTTCGCAAGTAGACCATACATTGAAATCACGCGGTCCATAGCAACCGCAAATAAAATATCCGGTATTAATATGCGCCTGTTCATGTAATTCACCCATTATCAAATTCAATGCAAAGAATGCAATTATGTAGGATAGGGTTAGTTGTATTCTCATAAAACAGCGGTTATTATTCTCTGAATATAAGAAAGCTATGCAATTTCAAAGTGGCTGGGCGTATGAACCGTGAAGAAGGATGGTTGAATTGATAAAACCGCGTAGATCACAATTAAATCTGCCAAGGAGCAAACTCTGCTCCAATAGAAGGAAAAAGATTTAATTTGCTATTTCCTCAAAGGAATCCAAAAAACATAATTGAAAAAGATCGACGCAATATTATTAGTGCTTGCTTGCTTTTTGACGTATACTGCATTCTCTCAATCTCGTGCGGGCATCACTGAAAAACCAGACACATCATTTTCCCTACACAGCGCATATGCTAATACAGTTAATTCACATCCAGAAGCCAGGATAGCTACCGAATTAAATTCCCGTTCGTATTCCACAAAAAAGAATATTGTTTATTGTGAAGTGAATGCGCGAAAACTTTCGATGGATGTTTTCTATCCAAAAAAACAAACTAAGAAAAAGCGAATTGCCTTAATAATAATTCATGGCGGTGGCTGGAGATCGGGTAACCGAACCATGCACTATGCAATGGCGCAAAAGCTGGCAACCCTGGGTTATGTTTGTTTTACTCCGGAATATCGCTTGTCAACAGAAGCCTTATACCCGGCAGCAGTACACGATATTAAGGCAGTAATAAGGTGGGTGAGACAAAATGCGAATCAATTCAATATTGATACTGCTAAAATAGTTGTGGCAGGACATTCTGCAGGAGGGGAACTGGCTGCATTTATGGGAACAACTAACGGAAAACCGAACTTTGAAGAAAAACAGTGCAACTTAAATACTTCGAGTAGGGTAGATGCGGTGATCGATATTGACGGTATATTGGCTTTTATTCATCCTGAATCAGGTGAAGGTGATGATAGCAAGAGAACCTCCGCGGCAACCTATTGGTTCGGTTATTCGAAAGCGGAGAATCCTGACTTATGGAAGCAAGCGTCACCGCTCACGCATGCAGGAGTGCACACGCCCCCAACCTTATTTTTGAATAGTTCAGTTGATAGAATGCATGCTGGACGGGACGATTATATAAAGATCCTTGATCAATATAAGATCTATACCGAAGTAAAAACCTTTGAAGGAGCGCCACATTCATTTCTTTTGTTCCATCCCTGGTTTGAACCGACGGTAAAACATATTGATAATTTCTTAAGAAAACTCTTTAAAAATTAGAATGATATCGAAGTTAATTACACAATTATTATAAAGTGATTAGAGTTTCAATTCTATTTTGCTGCTTATCGATTTTCTTTTTTGCATCTGCACAAAAACAATCTAAAGTCTGGGTGGCAGATAACGGGAATGGCACCTATAAGAATCCTGTTATCAATGCTGACTATAGCGATCCCGATGCAATAAGGGTTGGCGATGACTACTATATGATCTCATCAAGCTTCAATCATATTCCAGGTCTGCCGATCCTTCATTCAAACGATCTGGTGAACTGGACGATTATTGGACATGCATTAAAACGACAACCTCCTTTCGATCATTTTAATAAAGTGCAACATGGCAATGGTGTTTGGGCTCCGGCTATCCGTTATTATAAAAATGAATTTTATATTTATTATCCCGATCCTGATTTTGGAATTTACCTGATCAAATCAAAAAACATCAAAGGACCATGGACTGATCCGGTATTAGTTGAAGGCGGAAAAGGGTTAATTGATCCCTGCCCTTTATGGGATGATGATGGAAAAGCCTACCTCGTGCATGCATTTGCCGGAAGTCGTGCTGGCATTAAGAGCATTCTTGTAATTAAACAAATGAATGCAGAAGGGAATAAAACGATAGACAAGGGAGTGATGGTGTATGATGGTCATGATCTCGATCCTACTATTGAAGGACCGAAGTTTCATAAAAGAAATGGATACTATTACATATTTGCTCCCGCTGGTGGTGTATCTACAGGATGGCAATTAGTTTTGAGAAGCAAAAATATTTATGGGCCCTATGAAAGAAGGGTCGTGATGGATCAGGGATCAACAACTATTAATGGACCGCATCAGGGTGCATGGGTTGATACAAAGACCGGTGAAGATTGGTTCCTGCATTTCCAGGATAAAGAAGCTTACGGGAGAATAGTTCATTTGCAACCGATGAAATGGGTCAATGATTGGCCTATGATCGGAAGCGATAAAGACGGAGATGGAAAGGGTGAGCCAGTGATGGTTCATAAGAAACCAAATGTTAGTAAGACTTATCCAATACAAACACTGGCAGACTCGGATGAATTTAATGAGAACAAAATCGGTTTGCAATGGCAGTGGCAAGCCAATGATCAACTTTATTGGGCATTTCCTTTCAATGGCAAACTTAGATTGTTTTCTTATCCAATATCTGACACTGTAAAAAACTATTGGGAAGTTCCTAATCTGTTGATGCAAAAATTTCCCGCTGATGAGTTTGTTGCAACGACAAAACTCTCATTCAAGCCAAGAATGGACGAAGAAAGATGTGGATTGATAATACTTGGTGCTGACTATGCATTTTTATCATTAGTTAAGAAACCGGATGGCAATTATCTTTCCTTTAGCCGATGCATCAACGCAGATAAAGGAAGTCTACCAACAATACAGGATGGTGAAAAAATTAATAGTTCAGAAATCTATTTGCGTGTAACAGTGACGCAGGGCGCTGAATGCAAATTCAGTTACAGTGAGGATGGAAAAACGTTCAAACCATGTGGAGAAGCATTAACCGCCAAGCCCGGTCGATGGGTAGGAGCAAAACTTGGTTTGTTTTGCACGAGTAGGCGCAAAACAAATGATGCTGGATTTGCGGATTTAGATTGGTTTAGGGTAGAAGGATTGTAAATAGAATGACATCTTCTCCTATTTAGATAGCCAAGATCCTGAAAAAGAGAAGATGTCATTCCGTTAGTTAGAATTTTCCACCCAGTACACGACCAAGTAATCCGCCGGTGCTTCCCATTCCTCTTCCTCCACCAAGCATACCAATTAAAGATCCAATACCGCCCGTCATTGCGGCTCCCCCAAGAATTCCGCCAAGTCCGCCAAACGCGCCACCGCCTGAACCACCTCTTCTCCTGGAGAACATTCTCGAAAGCAGGATCGGTCCCGCTATCGCAATCAACCCTGTAACCAAAGAATTGGGGTTAATCCCGGCCTTTTGCATTTTTTCTTTTAAGCCTCCGAGAAAACCTGTTTCGGCAACAGCTTGTGCAGGAACTTCCGAAGGCTTTACATTATCAGCAAACTGGTTTAATAGTGAGAATTGCTTTTGATCCACACCAAGATACTGAGCAACGCCATGAACATATTGGCTTTCCGCTTCACTGTAATTATTATCAGATTTGGCAAAGGCCATGAGGTCGGTGACCAACGAAAACCTCAACTCGCTATTCTTAAGAATATCAAGGGAGCGTTTTAATTCATCACCTGAAGTTTCTTGAGCAGCGCTGAGTACTGTTTGTGTTTCTGTCCCGGTGAGGTTAGCTCCTTCACATAAGTTCATTATATATTCCAGTTCTTCCGGGCTTGCCTGCTTATCCGCTGTTGCAATAGACGCGATGGCGGCCAGGTACGCAGCCTTCTCCTGATCAGAGTAACCTTGCAAAATGGATTCGCTTGCTAATGTTTCATTTTGTGCCATAGTTGATAGTTTTTAAGTTAACTATTGTGCTTTTTCACGATTAACGAAAGAGTTTAGGAAGGGTCAACCTGAGGTTAAATTTTGCGGGACAGTAAAGGAAAGAATTTTTTAAGGATCTTACTAAAAAAATCGGGCTAAGTTATTATAGCAAGAATACCCCTAAAATGTAGATTTTACGGGCATTTGAAGGGTTTGACTGCCTTATTTTTATGAAATTGGGGAAAATTTTAATATACGATCTCCTGCCAAAGTACCAATTTACTATCAGCATAAAGTAATACTTTGTAAGTTTTACCTTTTGAAAAATTGTTTTGACCAAAATGGTTACTCTCTTTTCCGGGCTGTTTGATTAATGAAAATTCTGAATTTCCGGCAACGTCGATAATTATCACACGCATTTGAGCATCAACTTTATTCCTTATACTCAGATTGCATGAACTGGCAAGTCTATCGATCAGACGGGTAAAAGGCGAGTGGAGTTTAAAGCTGTTCTCATTTTCAACATTTTAGACTTCAATAATATTTCCAAAGAGTTACTATATTAGCATGGCAAGGCACGGACTATTTTTCCTCCAGGGGAAAGAAATCTTATTTACCAAACTAACTCGAGAATGCGCCCGGAACTTCTATTAATAGATGACGATCTGGATGATCAGGAGATTTTTTTAATGGCACTGGAACAAGTTGATTCAACTATTAGTTGCGTCGTTGTAGATGATTGTACAGAGGCGCTTAAAAGGCTAACTAACGACAAGTCTTTTCTACCGCGGTATATTTTTTTGGATATCAACATGCACAAAATGTCTGGAATTGATTGCCTGATAGAACTTAAGAAAAAGCATCATCTGAAGGACTCTCAAATTATAATGTATTCGACGAATTCTGATAAAAAAATAGTTGACAGATCAAAAGAACTCGGCGCGAACGACTATCTCGTTAAACCCCCAAGTATCACCTTACTTATCGAATCTCTGACAAATATTTTCAAACGAAATCCTATTCCATGAGTGGGGGAAGTGAGAACCTTAGTATGAATACTCGTTTTCTGACCGAACTGGACAATCGAAATCTATTATATTCCAAAATGATAGAGGAGGTGCAGGACTACGCGATCATTTTGTTGAATAGAGATGGAATAATACAAAATTGGAATAAGGGTGCGGAAAAGATTAAGCAATACGCCGAAACTGAAGCAGTGGGAATGAGTTTTGAAATGTTTTATTTACCGGAAGATCGCGCGGATAAATTGCCTCAATACTTATTAAATCAGGCATCAACGAATGGAAGAGCCGTTCACGAAGGATGGCGCTTGCGAAAAGATGGAACAAAATTTTGGGGTAGCATCACCCTTACCGCTCTGCATGATTCCAGCGGGGACGTTATTGGTTTCACCAAAGTCACTCGTGATCTAACTGAGCGTAAACTGGCCGAAGATAAAGATCGACTTCTTGCGCAGCAATTGGCTGAAAGTAATGAGTTCCTTAGGAAAAGCGAAGAACAATATCATAAAATGATTGCCGAGGTAGTAGATTATGCGATCATCTTATTGGATGTGGATGGAAATATCCGCAACTGGAATGCCGGCGCGCAACGAATAAAAGGATATTCGGAATCGGAAATTATAGGGAAGAATTTCCGGATATTTTATTCCCCGGAAGACCAGGCAATTCGATTGCCGGAATACCTAATCAAAACTGCTATTGACAATGGAAAGGCTAACCATGAAGGTTGGCGCGTACGGAAAGACGGTACGAAATTCTGGGGAAATATTGTCATTACCTCACTTCATGGACAAAATAATGAACTCATAGGCTTCTCAAAAGTTACGCGTGATTTGACAGAAAGAAAAGTGGCAGAGGATAAATTAAACGAATATCTTAAAGAATTGGAGAGCCAAAATGAACAGTTGGAACAATTTGCTTATGTGGCTTCTCATGACTTACAGGAACCGTTGCGTAAAATCAGAACTTTCGTAGAAGTGGTGCAAAAAAATTACAACAATCAGGACCTTGTTGAAAAATATTTTCAAAAGATCAATTATTCCGCGCAAAGAATGAGCGATCAAATTCAGGGTATTTTGGCTTACAGTCAGATTACCTGGAGCACCGAAAAAATAGTTGATACGGATGTAAATAAAATCATTTCAGGCATCCTGATCGATTTCGAGCTGCTGATTGCAGAAAAAAAAGCAAAGATTATTGTTGGCCATATTCCAGTGATAAGTGCAGATCCTATTCAGATTCAACAGTTATTTTATAATCTCCTGGGCAATGCACTCAAATTCTCCAAGAAAGATCCAATAATTGAACTATCATCCCAAACTATTACGTACAAGGGTTTGAAAGATATAATACCGGGAATTCAAAATCGAAATTATCTTCAAATTCTTGTAGCTGATAACGGAATTGGTTTTGACGACAAATTCCAGGATCAGATTTTTAATCTTTTTCAAAGGCTACACCCAAAGCATGAGTATGCTGGCACTGGTATCGGACTTGCTTTATGCAAAAAGATAATGGAAAACCATGACGGCTTTATCAAGGCTTCAAGCAAAGAAGGAGAAGGGGCGAAGTTTTATCTTTATTTTCCAGTTTGATGGAATATGCTTACGGATTGCGGCGAACTCATCAAAGTGCAACTCGTAGAAATTCCCTGAACCTCCATTTATCCGTAAAACGGCCCCCGCATGAATAAATACTTCTAACAAAACCTACCTTGTATCACAATTTTAAAGAGGCAGGGTTTTTTTGCACCAACTTACAATTCTTGAAAAATAGAATGCTTTAAAGGATCCCATTCGTTAAGACAAACGGATTTATAATTCTTCGTATTGGTATCATTTGACTTCGCACCTGTTAAAATGTAAAACATAGAAGAAGATTACAATTCCTTTTGTCAGTATTCTTATATCAATAATTAAATCTAGAATAACATGAAACAGCATGAATGGATGACGCCAAAAGCCGTCGCAATTCCGAAGCATAGTGAGGAATGGCAAATGGGAAGATATGGTCCTATCTGGCCAAAGACTCCTGCCAACTACGGTTTTACAATCATTGCCAATGTAATTCCCGGGCGCGCAGAAATTATAAGAAATCACGGAAATATCATTTCGGAGGCAATAAAAGGAGATCCCAGTTTTCTTGCGCCCCTCAAGTTGCATTACCTGCGCTGGGTTCTTTTTGACAATGATACAAGATTCATGTATCAGGGCATATTTGATACAGACTTCGATAAATACACTGAAGATGCCGTTGCACTTTTTACTATAGGAGGGATCAATACAGTCTTTGAGAACCTGGAAGGATTTCCCCTGGATTGGAAAACGAATCCCCAGGGATTCGTAAAGTTTGTACGTGAACACCAATGCAATAGTTTTCTTGAATATGGGGAGTATCCATTTGTTTCAGCTGATGAGATCAAAAGTGCATTAAAGTTAAAAGCTGCTTTCTCTGAAATGCTCGATCAAATGCAATAAGAGTTGTTTATAGAACATAAAATCAGTCTCCAAAATGCTCGAATTAGATGATATCCAGCATTATCTTTTGACCAGGCCCAATGCTACGATCGCACAGTATAATTTCATGACCTTCAAAAATGCGGAAAGCGGGCGAAACTGGATTGCCGCATTAGTGGACAAAATAGGGACTGTAAAATCGGTTATGGAGGGTAGTGAGGCAGATATGCGATGGGTAACGCTGGCCTTTACCTATAATGGACTTGTTAAGCTTGGATTAGATAATAACTCCCTGTCTACTTTTCCCGAACCATTTAAGCAAGGAATGGCCGCCCGTGCAGCTATGCTCGGTGATACAGGAGCGAATCACCCGGATCACTGGGAAGATAATATCACCAGTCCAGATCTTCATGCAGTAGTTATACTTTTTGCTCGTGATCAGAATGAAAGGGAACGCTGCATTAAGGAGCATCAGGCCTATCTTGATAAAAATCCTGGAGTAGAAATTCTGTCAACACTTCTTCTCGAAGCCGTTCCTCCATTTGACTATGTTCACGAACATTTCGGATATCGCGACCGCCTCACGACACCCTTAATCGAAGGAATGGGAATTGAAGCTACTCCGGGCTCGCATTCTCCTAGCAAACCCGGCGAATTCTTCCTGGGTTATCCTGATGAAACCGGGCTGATACCTCAATTGCCATTGCCCGAGATCCTTTCAAAGAATGGAAGTTTTCTGGCTTATCGAAAAATGCGGGAACATGTAGGCAGGTTCCGGGATTTCTTAAAGGCAAATGGAAAAACTGTTGAGGAACAGGAATTAGTGGCTGCTAAAATGATGGGGCGCTGGAGGAAAACAGGAGCACCGCTTGTTTTATGTCCCGATAAAGATGATCGTGAGCTTGGCTTTGATGATAAAAGGAATAACAATTTTGATTACGAGAAAATGGATCCGCATGGATATGCATGTCCTGTTGGGTCCCATATCCGAAGAATGAATGTCAGGGATAACAAGGTTTCCCAGATTATGAACAGGAGATTGATCATTAGAAGAGGCGGAACATATGGTCCCTATCTTCCCGATGATGCACCTGATGATGGAGCCAATCGTGGTATTGCTGTTTTTGCCGGTTGCGCTGATCTTTCCCGTCAGTTTGAATTTTTAATTTCTGTATGGGCTAATGATACTGGAATTTGAAGAATTGAATGAGAGAGATCCATTTGCAGGACTACAGGATGGATCATTAGATATGGTGATTCCAAAAAGACCAATCAAAAAGAAACTTAAGGGCTGCCTGCTTTTACAAATGTGACAGGAGGAGCGTATTTCTTTCTGCCAGGCATTAAAGGCTTACAATATCTTGCTTCTTTGAAATAAGCGCCGCATTTAATTTTATAAAGAGACAATCAGTTATGAGTACAACTAATAAACCTTCGCCGCGCTTGTACAATCATTTTCTTGTTCCCAGGAAATATATTCCCGGAAAAAGAAGATTCAGTGTTTATTGGACCTGGAGTTATCCCTGGGAAGCGAATCGGGATATAACTGAGATGGATAATCGTTTTTCAACAATGACCGAGGTTCGCCGGGTATTATGGCCGAATTTCGAATCGATTGAATATTCTGAAAAAATGTTCCTTCAGGGAATTGCAGGAACCCTGGAATTGTTTCATCTGAGTATTGTGCGATTTCAGCAGGTAATTGGTGATGTTACCGGACACCCCGTTTCTGTATACCAACGCATTGACCAGGCTGGTCAACGATTGCCATTGGATGAACGTGTGCTTGCAGACACGGACACGCTGATGGTTTTCGGTTTGGATCATATGGTCACTGAACAGGAAGCTTCACCTGAAGAAATTGAAGCACTAAAGCAATTCTTAAAAAGAGAAGGAACCTGCTTGATTCTTGGACCTCATCATGACGTAGGTGTTTCGGAAAATTTGAAAGAACGAAAGATGGAATATGCGCATCATGGTGATCCCTTAGTACCAAGACAACAACGTTTTGGCAAATACACAAGATCATTAATGAAAGGGCTTGGAGTTCCTGTTGAAAATAGATTTGGTCTCCGGCCCGCGACCATCAAAGGGACGAATAAACTCACACCGCTTTCAATTGAAAAAGATCTGGATACACGTGGCTTGTTGAATGGTGTGAGCACATTTAATTTTCATATGCATCTTCCGCATTATGCAGTTACCACAGATGATACCAATTTGATTCGTGTATTGGCGAAGCAACCTATTGATCTTTCTAAACCACATCCTTTCATCGAAGCGGGGAATAAAGAATTCAATATGTTTTTGTGGATGCCGCCTTCCGGTGAAAGAGCAGGCGATATTTTGTTAGCTGACTCTACCATATTTACAACCTTGTTTGGAGGCGATGAAAGCCTGGAGCGTTTCTGGAAAAATATTGCAACACTTTGAAAACTGGTTTGTAAAAATGCTGTATGGAGATCAGGCGAAAAATTCTTTCTCATTTTTTATTAGTCCTGCTCCCCATTTATTCTTTTACCCAGGAGAAAAAAAACAGCTTCGAGATATACGGGACCATCAATACTGATATTGTATATGATTTTAATTCCATTCACCCGGATTGGTATGATGTAATGAGGCCAACGAAACTTCCTTCCTTTCACAATGAGTTTGGCCCCAGCGGTAATATCTATTTCAGTGTTCGGCAAACCAAGCTGGGTTTTAAAAGCAGCACGCACACGCAGTTGGGAGAATTGAAAACGCAGTTTGATTTTGACTTTATTGGATTTGGAAAAGATGCCGGTCAGACGACACTTCATGTAATTAATGCATATGCTCAATTAGGTCGTTTGGGATTTGGACAGACTCCCTCAGCCTTTATGGATCCCGATGTTTTTCCGGAAACATTGGATTACTGGGGACCGCTGTCAAGAGTATTCTTTCTTAATGTCCAGTTGCGTTACATACCAATCGAAAATGAAAAACAAAGATTGATCGTTGCGTTGGAACGACCTGGTGGTAAAGCCGATGGCGGGGATTATACAAATAGTATCGAGATTCAAAATATAAAACCTGTTTTTAATTTGCCGAATCTGACAGCACAGTATAGACATCAAAGGGAATGGGGATATATACAAATAGCAGGCATTGCGAAGAGTATAAAGTGGAAGGACCTGGGTCCTTCAATTTACGATCTGAGCGGGAGTGCATTGGGTTGGGGAGGAAATCTTAGTCTTGTAATTAAAGCCAGTGATAAATTAACTTTGAAAACCCAGGGTGTATTATGGGGAAGGGATAGAAAACTATATTGCGGATGCGCCTGCAGATATAGCTTTGCAAAGCCAGCCGGGAAATCCTTCGCAGCCTTTGCAGGGAAAGCCACTACCGGTATGGGGCTTTTTCAGTTTTGCTGAAATAACCTGGAATAAAAAATTGAGGACCGCAGTCGGATATTCAATGGAAACAATTTCAAATACCGACCTGCAATCAGCCAATGCATTTAGAAAAGGCCAATACGGATTAATCAATTTGCGCTATTCTCCTGTATATGTTATGATGTTCGCAGTCGAGTATCAATATGGAAGAAGAGATAATTTTAGCGATGGGTTTCATTCAATAGGAAATAAGATACAGTTTACTTTCAAGTTTAATTTTTCGAAACAATTTATACAGGGTGAATAACCAGAAGCACCTGACGAAGGTTGTGGCCTGGCAACAATAAAAAGCCCCGCCATCGGCGGGGCAGGTTTAGCTATTCAAGGGGCGTGCTTAGTTAGCTATTCAAGGGGTGCAGGTGTGGAATTATGTTTTTCTATTTTGAAATTAAGTATTCTATGCCTTTTTCCAACTGCACATCAATGTTAGATTTGATTGCTTCAGGATCGTATGCGATCTTGATATCGGGTACGATTCCTTTGTTTTCATAGCTCACTAAATTCTTGTCCCTGAATTCAACGCCGGCCATATAAACTTTTGCAAAGTTGGCAGCAATGAATTGTCCGCCCAGATAGCGTGTATCACCAGGAGGAATCTGACCGGTGCCACCCCAGGTGGTTTCACCAATCAGCTTTGATTTAGAGAAAATATTTTTTACTGCAAGAGAGGTCATTTCCGACATGCTCACGGAATACTGATCAACTAATACGGCAATGGGCTTTGTAAAATTCGTCCCTCCCGGTTGCGGATGCACATAACCTTTAACCCAGGGTGTAAAATCCAATCGGCCGCTTCCGTTTTTAGTACGGGTATAAGAGAAATGACCGGGTGAGGTGATGAGCTTTCCAATCAGAAAATCCAGGTCTGCAACGGCTCCTCCCGGATTTCCGCGGAGGTCTAAAATCAATCCATCAATTGAAGGATCCTTCGTATAGCGAAAAAATTCATCAAGCACGGGTTTCACAGGTGTTGCAGTCGAATTATTAGTCAGGTATTGACCTATTAACTGGAACGATGTAAAATGTAAATAAAGCAGGTTCTTATTACTGCGGGGAATGATTCCCATATTAACCCGGAAATTTCCAAGATCAGTTCCAACCTTTGCTTTTGTCAGGTAGTATTTAGGAATAATTTCTTCAAAGGTTTTTGCGGGAATTGGAAATCTATCGCCGCGGAGTTGATGGCGTAGCGAAGAAGGCATAAAATCGGTTCCCTGAATCTGGTAGTTGGCAACCATAAATGAGGCCATTCCGTTAAATGCTATGTCGAGGTGAGAGTCTGAAAGGTCCTTGGTCATATCGACCAGGTATTGTACCGCTGTCTGTGCCGCTTTCCGTACCGCTTGTGGATCATTTTTGTTCACCTTGTCAAGGTATTCGAAACGGGGCTTATAAGTTTTGTACATGTTGTCCCAGTCAACGGTTTCTATATCCCAGAAGATATAGTTGGAGTTCATGCCATTCCAAAAGGCTTCAAACACTTCCGTATAGGATTTGCCATAGTAACCAGTCACGCGTTCATTCGTAACTTCTTTTCTGCAACCTACCATCAGGAAGCAAATTAGCAGCAACGCAATCGCATAACGCGATCTGTTTCGAATGCTGCCAAAATATTTTTGTATACGCATAATTAATAAGATTGTGAGAAGTGCTCCTTCTATTGATTAATGAATTGTATCGCTTTTTCCATTTGTATGTCCACACCTGAAGTGCGCATTTGCTTTATACTTGTTGCGTCATACTTTACTTCAATCTCAGGAGTGATTCCTGAAAAATTAAACTTGCCATCCTTGTCCATTACTGCAGTATTAGACATTCTCACGGCTGCAAAATTTCCAACCTGGAAACTTCCGCCATTGGCGATATCATCACCCAAAAGATATCCTGATGTGCCATAAGTGTGCTCACCTATAACAGTAACAGTTGTTTCGGGTAACGCTTTGAAAGCAAGTATGACTGATTCACAAAGCGCTGCCGAATAGATATCAGTCAGAATTATTATTGGCTTTTTAAAATCGTTGGCTCCTTCTTGTGGGGTAATTCTCATTGGTAATAACGGCGTGTAATCGAGTCGGCCTGTTCCTGATTTATAACGGGAATATCCAAATAAAACAGGTTTGGAAGTAAATTGACCAGCAAGGAAGTCGATGTCTTGCATATTTCCACCGCGATTGTTTCTCAGATCAATGATCAACGCATCGCAATTGGATTTGTGAACCTTGTCGAACAGGTTTTTGATTACCGGGCGGGTTGGACGAGCGGAATAATTGTAGTCATAGCTTTCTTTGAGTGCAAACGTGTTGAGACTGGTATATAAAACATTTTTGCTTCCCTTACTTAATGTTCCCGTTATAATTTGGAAGGGCTGTTGGGTAACCGGATGCCAGTAAATTCCATAATCAAAGTTCTTCAAATAGTTGTGCTGAATGATATAATCAAACAGTGTGTCAGGCAGTGCTTCACGTACCCGCTGCGTTCTCAATAATTTTGGCATAAAACTGATATATTGCTTGTACAACTGATTTTCAAAATAATAATCACCACCTGCCCAAAACTGTAATGCATATTGGCCATCCTTCAAATCCTTTGTCATATCAGCCATGTATTGAAAACAACGATTCTGCGTTGTATCGGTGTAAGGCTGCATGTCCAGGGAGTCAAACTTCGGCTTGTACACGCGGTACATGCTGTCCCAGTTAACCGTCTCCTGGTCCCAAAACATATAATTGGAATTCATTCCTTCCCAAAACACTTTAAACACTTCTGCATAATTATTTGCTTCGTAATTCGAAAGCAGTTCACGCGTAAGTATTTCGCGCTTGCAGGAGGAGAACAGTCCAGCAAGGATCAAGCAAAGCGCAGCAAATTTTGCCAGCCTGCTTGTTGAATATTTTATGTAAGTCTTCATTCTTTTTATTAGTTGATTTCTTGCCTTTTGCCTCCCTGCCTGCCGGCAGGCAGGTTGCCCTTTGCCCTTTATTTTTTAGAGCTTTTATTTTTTTTGAGTTTCAGGTTCTGCAATTGATACTGTACACTCATCAATATGCTATAGGTATCATTGTATCGCGGAGTCTGGTTTTCTGAATACGCTTTTTGCTGATCCGTCATGGATGCAGTGTATCTCCCTTCAATTGAAATAGCATATTTCTTATTGGGCATGTATTGTAGTCCGACGCCTGCCAGTCCACCTAACTCAAAACGATTATCTTTTTCGTCAGAAAAAGTATAAGGCTCATCATAAGATTGAAAGTTGTTTGGATCCATTGGCGACAAAGTCCGTCCTTTTACATTACCCATGAGCCAGTATCCACCATACCCTCCAAGATTCAGAATACCATGCAGGGTTTGCGTTTTGGTAATGTTACCACCGAAACGGAACTGTGCCATCACCGGCAATTCCAGGTAACTATTATCCGTTTGCTGATAGATCGGTTCATAATAACCGCTTCTTTCTATCCGGTAATTCTTTTGTACAAATGAAGGAGTAACCTGGATGCCGCCAAACCATGACAATGAGGGGAATGAATAGCGAATGGGCACACCTATCGAAAAACCATTCGAAGGCTGGTAATCAAAGAAGGGTTTGTCTTTTGTGTTAGAAACGAAATAATTTTTATTCGCTCCCGCTTCAATTCCGATATACAACTGTGCATTCACAGCTGCAACGCAAAACATTGTCGAAATGCTTAATATTGTTAGGATCTTCTTATACATTTTATTCTATTTTGAAATGTTTTATTTTATTTGAATTGGAGATGATACGGCTGTTATACCGGTACCTGTTCCCAGTGCGCCCGATGCATTTGAACCCCATGCCCACAATGTGCCATCAGCCTTTAACGCAAATGCAGTACCGCCATTACCGGCAGATGATTTTGCGCTGAAGTTTGGTAATTGTATCGGAGTAGTATATAGCGATGACGATATAGTTCCGAGACCCATTAAGCCTGAGATATTGCTACCTGCATTCCATACAACTCCGTTCGTTTCTATAAAACTGTTCGCACCAAGGTGCGGGATGATAGCTTCTATCGATTTGTTATTAAAAAATGATACTTCCGTGAAAGAATTTCGATTGTTTATATCACCAAGAGCCAATTGGCCACTAGCATTAGATCCTGAAGTCCAAATCTTACCCGCATCGTCCATTAAGAATATATTGCTGCCTCCGACAAAAATTTTAATGATGTTCGCTGCTGGAGCGGGGAGTTGAACAGGAGTTTTCCTTGGGAGGTTATCACCTAAGCCCAGTATTCCACCAATGTTAATGCCCCAACCCCAAATCTCGCCATTGGTTTTTTGAACCACGATATCTGAGCCGCAGCCGTTGAGAGTTTTTACATTTTCTATCGGAATCTTCACAAATGAAGCGCGCGGATCCGCATCGCCCTGTGCCAGGATACTGCCGAAGTTTCTTCCAGCTCCCCAGACTGTTCCGTTCGGCTTCAATACAAATACTTCTCCGAATGTAATTGCGATTTGCGTTGCGTCATCCAGGAATGGATGCCTGGTAAAAGTTGCAATACTTTTTCGATGACCAAAGCCTAATTGTCCATACTGGTTACCAGCGGCCCATGCAGTACCGTCTTTTAATTTGATAACGGTTGCAGCATCGCCCGTGAATACCTGCTCTGCATCAAAAATTGGAACCTGTGTGAAAACATTTCTGCTGCTATAATCTCCCAGTCCCAATTGGCCTGAAAAATTATTGCCACAAACCCATACGGTGCCGTCATTTTTTATTGCCATGATGTGGCTAAAGCCCGCTGCAATAGTTGTTATAACTGGTGACTGTATGCGAGAAACCGTGATACTAACCGTGTACGATGCGGACTTACCATTTGCCCATAAAGTATATTGAATCGGGTTGGTAAAATTTTGTTTTCCTTTTGGGCTGACGCTGTCTGCCATTGAAATGATCGTCGGCTCGATCGCTGTAATATCTGTCCCATAATCTACCAGCAGGTGGATTGCGGTGTCGCCCATGACCATGGCCTGGTAGGGCCTGTTCAGGTTGGGGTTGCTTATTGTTTTCTCAAGCCAAAATTCTTCTACAACCGTGTTGCTATACGAAACAGGGGTATACTCTGGTTCTTTATTGCAACTGGTGATTCCAATGGCAACCAGGCCAAGAAAAAAGAAGAAAAGCTTTATATGATTAACTGTTTTTACCATAAACTATTTTTAAAATCCTGCTGCGTTGTACATTAATTCAATACGGCAAGCAATCGTTATATTAATTGCATTTAAATGCGAGAGGATCATAATCGTTACAGAGAATAGTTGTTTTATCAGATCCATATACTGTTACAATCGGAGGATTTGTTCCCAATACCCTTCTCGACATCACGAGGGAGTAGTTGTCCTTTATCGCATCGTTTACTTTTACGTTTGTCAGCGAAAGGGCACCTGCATCCTGGTATATGGGCAAACGTAATCCACCGAACAGGTTCATGGTGGCTCCATTAACTCCTATTCTCGTAGCCGGTGACTGAATAGGATATATGGCCGACTGGACCGGTGATACAAAACCGTTTTGAACGATCTGGTACATTTCATCATCGGACATGTTTCTGTATTTGCTGTTATCGATTATATAGCCATCAAAGCTTGTTTGTGCGCGTAAATCCACAGTTTTTAACTGAGCACAGCCATCCAGATATAATAATATAAGCTTAGGGTTAGCTAAAAAATTCAAATTTCTCAAAGGAGTTCTCAACATGGCCACGGAAATTAATTCGGGGTTGTGGCTGAAATCAACGCTGTCAATATTCGAATCATCAAAATTGACCATCCTGAGGCTGTCATTTTTTGATAGATCTACGCTTGATAGATTATAACAATAGCTCGTTATAAGCATCCTTAGTTTTGGATTATTCGTTACATCCAAAGAATTTAGACCATAACCATATTGGAGAAACAACCTGCGCAGTTCCGGATTAGTAGAGGTGTTCACTGTTTTCAGAGAAGTAAGACTGCTTGTAATCAGGTGACGCAGATTCCCATCATTTTGGATATTCAAATTTTCTAATCTACCCATTGCCTGCAGGGTAACATACTCTAAGCTTGGGAGGTTAGATAAATTCAAAGAAACAACAGGCATAGCGATAGCCTTAAAAAAACGCATATTGGTGAGGCCAATGAGATTAACATATTGCAAATCCAGATTGCTATAGAGTCTAACGGTATCCAGGGCCATTGTTTTAGTGAAACTCAATGAATCGATAGCGCTGCTCCATACCATGAGCTTTGTCATTTTTTGGAAATACTCGATTCCTTTTAAAGACGCAACAAATGGACGGGGACAGTTGATAGAATCAATGGTCATGGTTCCTGCAAAATTCTTTACTTCGGGATGTGTAATATCAATGAGCTTTCCGGTAGCATCAAATGCATTGGGACATACATTTGCTTTCAGGTAAACCCTGAACAAGCTATCGGGAATAAATTTCATAGTTTCTGTCTCACCCGGAATGCCACCACCGGGAGGAGGAGGGGGATCAGTCTTTTTAGAACAAGACTGGATCAATACTGCTGTTATCAGAATTATTGCTGCCAAAAGGCTTGAAAGGTTTAATGTTATCTTTTTCATTATTATCGTTTGAAAGTTTGAAATGTTTATAATGGGTTTTGTGTTATTACACCGCTTGTCGCATCAATCTCAGCCTGGGGAATGGCGAACTGCCATTTGATATCTCCTGCAGGCACAGATTTTTGATACGATGGTAAAAATGTATGCCTACTCCTGTCTAATGGCTGGTTCAGGCGTTTCAAATCGTAAAAGCGAAATCCTTCTCCCCAAAGCTCGATGCGACGTTGGATTAAGATTTCCTTTAACAGAGTCGAACCAGATGCAGTGGAAAGGGTATAGGCTGAATTTCTTTTTTTCGCCAACTCATACAACGCCGCCGCGGCGGCGCCACTATTACCCATATGCGCGTATGCTTCTGCTTCTATTAAATGCATTTCCGAAGCACGCATTAACGGTACATCGCCAATACTTAATTGCGGATTTTGTACTTTGAATTTTCTATGCATAAACTTTACCCTGTTACCAACTTCTTTTCCGGATGCATCCATCGGCACGGGAAAGCTCTTGTTTGTACCAGTTGAATCCCACAACTGCCAGCGAACGTCGGAAACTGAAATTTGTTTGTACAGTGTATCCTGTATAGCTCTTGGTGAGATGATTATATTCAGTGCAGGAAAATTGCATGACATATAAGCAAAGAAGGAAGTAAAGTAAGTTGTCTGGTTTTCCTGTTGGTGTGATCCCCACATCCATTCCTGGTTTTTATAGTCATTGAATCCAGACATATATTCTGTAGAATCCATAAGCATATAACCATTGCGGGCTGCTTTTGCCATGGTTACTGCAGTATTCCAGTCCTGTTGTGTTAAGGCCACTCTCGCTTTTATACCTTGCGCTACACTTTTATTCAGGTGAGATTTATTTGCTCTTTGATATCCATCCAACAAAAAGATTGCACTATCCAGATCTGCATTGATTTGGTTGTACACAACCTTCACACTTGAGCGAGCTTTTAGTTCGCTTTGAGAATGAAGCGTAATTCTAAGACCAGGGCCCGTGTTGGAACCTGCAGCATCATATCGTTCTCCATACAATTGAATCATTTGATAGTAAGCCCACGCACGATATGCATGCGCTTGTCCAAGAATTGCTTTCTTGTCTTGATCGCTTCCTTTGGCAGCTTCTACATTATCAATAATGAGATTGACGTTATTGATGATCTCGTAATAAAAGAAATAGTTGAAATAGGCGGTAGCCGAACCCGGATTCTTATGGCTGTTCAGCCACAAGTAGGGGTAGAGGTACCAATCGTTTACAGCAGAGATGGTGACATCATCGCCCATGATATCCATATCCATCATATTGGTTCCCTGGCCTACCATATCCTGGCGTCCCATATGCGATGAATAAAGAATTCGGTGAACACCGTTTAACAATTTCCAACAACCATCAGTAGTGGTCAGTGCCTGGTCTTCGGCAATGCGATCCGTTGCAGGTGTGTCCAGGTAAGATTTACTGCATGCAGTGAGCAAGCTCAGCGCAGCAAAAATCAAAATGATATTAATGTTTTTTATAGTCCGCATAAATTGAATTATAAGTTTGCAATTACACCTAAAGAATAAACACGCCTAGGTAAGAACACATCTCCAGTAGTTCCATTGAAGGATTGCAGTACATTCATTCCCTGGCGGCTTGAAAACTGGTAAACATTTTCTACTGTAACATAAGTTTGCAGTCCTTTCATATTTAATTTTTGTAACACTGAGCGGTCAAATGAGTAACCAAGATTTATATTATTGATCGTTAGTGATGTTGCGCTGGTAAGCCATCTACTGGAAGCGCTGTAAAAATCTCCGGTGCGGCCATAGTCAAGGCGGGGAACATCTGTTTGATCGCCTGTTTGCTGCCAGCGGTTTTTAATATCATTATGCATTGATTGTCCAAATACGGGTGACATCATTCCTGCATATACACCATCGTATGCGAGTCCACCTAATTGATAAGTGAAGAGCATGTCGAGTGTAAAATTCTTGTAGCGGAGGTTATTGCTCCAACTACCATAGAGGTCTGGTATTGCAGATCCGTGGTAATCATATTTAGCGCGTGAAGCCGCAGTGGTATATTTTTTACCGTTAATAGTTTTATCCGGGTAATCGTATGGATACCCATCGTTGTATGCGTTTTTGGGATCTAATTCATATAATGCATCACCATTTGCGGCGTCTACACCAGCGTATGTAATTAACCAATAGTCATAGATTGAATGTCCTTCCGAGAGTTTCTTTGTACCTGAGATAATTTCTTTATTTGTTTCAGGCATTTTGGTAATTTTATTCTGGAGGGTCGAAGCGTTGAGGGTCATTTGCCAATCGAAGTTCTTACGCTGTATTACAGCGCCGGTCAGAGAAACTTCAATTCCGCGGTTGTACATGCTTCCAATATTCTGCCAGATGAAGAAGACTCCATCTGGTGTACCACCATTCGATAACGGTTGTGGTACAGCGAACACGAGACCTGAAGAATTCTTATTATAATATTGTACATAACCGGAAATCCTGGATTTAAACAGTGAGAATTCAATACCTGCATTAAGATTATCCAGCGACTCCCAGGTCAAATCTCTGTTTGGAATAACGGCTTGGATATAGCCAGGTTCCTGCGCATTATTATTTGGTGAGTATCCACCCTGGTATGCATAGGCGCCTACAGCATCATTTCCAACCTTACCATACGATGCTTTGAACTTTAGTTCATTTACAAAAGGAACTTTAAAGAATTCCTCTTCACTTATTCTCCATGCGCCACCTATTGACCAGAAATTGGCCCAGCGCTTATCTTCAGCAAAGAAGGAATTACCATCTCTTCTGAACGAAGCGCTAGCAAAATAGCGACTGCGATAATCATAATTAACACGCGAGAGATAACTTTCCACGCGTTTTGTTACAGAGCTGGATACAGGCGCTGCGGATACAGTGCTGTAGTTACCTAGTTCCATGGATTTTCCGGGAGAAATCTGACCTCTTACCGATACCGAAGAACCGCTGCTTTCCCTGTCATAGTTTTCGTGTCCGGCCATTGCTTCGAAACTGTGGCCATTCAAACGTTTCGTGTAGTTCAATAACTGGTTAAACGTATAACTCTTAACAGTACCATTACCTCTTGTTAGCGCTCCGGCAGGTGCACCGTCTCCAATGAATGGATTAAGGTAATTGAACGATTCACTGGTTTCCTGGTCCATTCCGAGATTGGAAGTGAACTTCAAATCATTCAGGATGGAAATATCAATATAGGTACGGGCGCCAAAACTTTGCCCGGTTAGATAATTCACATTTTGCTCGCCTTCCGCTATGGCATTTCGGCCCGTTGCGAAGGGACGGTTGCCAGTTGCATGAACACCGTCATCATAGATCTTATTCCCATGTTCATCGAGAATAAATGCTCCGGTTCCATCATGTGCATGCACGGGATAGATAGGACCCATTGCGCGGGAAAAATAAAATGGGTTCACAATATAACCTGTTCCATAAGCTGGAGTCTGGTTGGTAGTGGTGGTTGAACCATAAACATTCAATCCGGCTTTTATACGAGAAGTCAATCTTGCATTAGCATTTACCCTACCATTCCAACGCTTAAAATCGGAATTAGTGGTATATCCGTTTTCACCAATGTATCCAACGGATGCATAGTAATCAGCATTTTCATTTCCACCATTAAAAGACAACGTATATTCCTGGCGATAGCCTTTACGTGTAGCCGCTTTTTCCCAATCCAGGTCGTTGCCATATAGCAACTGCGCCTCGGGATTCAGCTTACCGTTAATGTCTACAATTTCGTTATCAGCTACATTGAATGGATTATAGCCTAATAAGGACTTGATGTTTTCTTTTGCAATAGCATTGGCAAGAAATCCACCCTGGTTCGTAGTTAATCCGTTTCTGTAAAATTCCCACATCAATGGGTAATATTCGTATGCATTAGTTCTGCCGTATTCGGGAAGCATGCGCTCATTGATACCATGCGACATGCGGAATTGCACTGATGGTTTCTTGTCCTTACTGCTACCTTTTTTTGTAGTGATGAGAATAACTCCATTACTACCACGCGAACCATACAAAGCCGCCGAGGCAGCGTCCATCAACATGGACATAGAAGCAACATCTGCCGCATTGAGGCTAGCGAGATCTCCATCATACACAATTCCATCAACTACGATC
Source organism: uncultured Chitinophagaceae bacterium (assembly GCA_963728145.1). Lineage (GTDB taxonomy): Bacteria > Bacteroidota > Bacteroidia > Chitinophagales > Chitinophagaceae > CAVSJA01. Next base: position 454,058 of record CAVSJA010000007.1, read on the forward strand.
AATGGGCTACTTCCTGCAGATATAGAACCAAAACCACGTAAGCGAATATTGGGTGAACCTCCCGGCTGTCCGCCGCCTAAAGTGCTTTGAATGCCAGGTGCGGATCCTGCGAGGGCATCTGCTATATTGGTAACAGGTCGTTTTGCTATCATTTTTTCAGAAAGCTGTGCAACGGCACCAGTTACAGATGATTTCTTTTGCGCGCCATAAGCAACTACAACTACAGCTTCCAGGTTCTTTGCTGTGCTGCTGTCCTCCCAATTCTGCAATCGTTGAGATGCAGGAATTTTGGATGTATCAACTTGTTGCTTTTTTCCTTGTTGCGCATGCGAAACAAAAGGAAAAGCAATGAAGATGACCGAAAGGGCTGCCAGGAAAATAATTTCTTTCTTCATATAAGTTTGTATGTATTCCTGATTAGTTGATCAACTAATCAGGAATACAATCGTTTTACTTTATAACTGAACGTAATGAAGGGTAACCGCTATTAGTTCCGGCTGCCACAGTCCATACAGATGAAAAATCCCAATTGATGAAAGTGGATTGTGCCTTCATTTCTGCAGTTGTTTTACCATTTGCAGTAAAGGCATTATCCGTAGACAAAGCACCATTGCCTCCGCCTAATACGGATTGACCGGACTTTTCTTTATCCCAATAATTTGTGCAGTTGGAACTCGAGATAAATACATTATTGTTTGTAGTACCTACAAGACCACCAATGAGGTAAGGAACTGTAGAACTTGTATGCACGCGGGAAACAATTCCTGAAGCGTAGCTGAAAGTAATTGAAACCGGCCCAGAGGTGGAAGTAATTTGTCCAATAAGTCCTCCTATACGAGTGGCCTGATGGAAACTTGAATTGCTACCATTGGCTCCAGAAACTGTACCTGTTGCATAACTATTCTGAATAATGCTCGAAGCAGGAGAAATAGAAGTTACTGAACCAATTAGTCCTCCGAGGCTGTTCGAGGCCGTAAGACTTACAACTTCGTTTAAAGCAGTTTCAGCCACATTTCCGGAAGCATAGCTTGTTTTAACACTTGAGGTGTTTATAGTTCCAATTAATCCGCCGACATTTACTGACGCTATCACGGAAGAAGAGGAATAAGAGTCAGAAATCTCGCTAAGCAAAGCCCATCCAATTAAACCACCTGCATCAGTACCTGATTTTATGCCATAAGTTCCACCAGCCGTCGTCAATGCCGAATAGCATTTGCTAATGGTAGAATGCAAAGCTTTTCCAATTAAACCACCTGTGTATTGTGAACCTGTAATTGAAGCATTACCCGTTACATAGCAATTTGTGATGGTGGAGGAGTCTGCCAATCCAACAAGACCACCCGCAGGTCCATATCCATTCCCCTGGGATTCGAAAGCGTTTATCCCTCCAGCTGCCAATTGGATACCCAGGTTTTTGAAATTTGCACGTATTGCATATCCAAACAGTCCATCATAACTTTTCCCGTTACGGCCGGCATCAATACCAGCGGGATTCCCATTGCTTCCTCTATAACTGCTTGTGAAATTCCTGATCATATGATTTTGACCATCGAGGGTACCTCTGAATATCACATGTCCGCCATTTACATAAGCGGTACCAATAGAAAACCAACCGTAAGTAGCGTAGTCGCTGATGCCCACACTTGTTGCGGCATCAGTTGCATTCAAATTCGGAAGGTCAATATCATTCATCAATACATAGCTATCATTCAAACCGTTCCGTATATCACTCAAATGCTTTGGAGTATAGATTCCGTAGGGATTATTAACTGCATCATATACCGGCGCAGTGATCTTCATCGTATATGTCTTTCCTTCGTTGGTCGTGATTGTGTAAGTAATTCCGCTGGTATAGTTTTTAGCAGTAGAAGGATCGGGGCTGATGCTGTATCCTGTAGGAAGAACAGCAGTTGCCACTAATTGTGTAACGTCACAGCTACGCGGCATGTTTTTCAACACTTGCTCTGCATGCTCAATGGTAATAGCCGTTGCATCAACGCCGAACTTGAAAGTTATTGGCTTGAATTCCGTTGTCTGAGGTCCATCGCCACCTTTCTTACAAGCAATTATTCCTGTTATAATCAACAGTACAATTGTTATTTGCTGTAATCTATTCTTCATATAATTTTTTTGTCAAGAGGAGTCCCCCGCCTTGCGGCGGGGTCGGAGGACTTCTCGTAATTAATTTTAATTGTTGGTGATTAAAGACTCCACTCAGCTGCGGACTTGTAAATTTTTACTCTGATCTTATAAAGAGTAAAGCTTCCATCGGCTTTCTTACCAACAATTACATAATCCCAGAACACATGGGTGCTGAGAGTAAAAGTGCTCGTTGAAGGTGTACCGCTAATAACGCCTGTGGTTGTATTAAATGTCAACCCGCTAGTAGAGAACGAAGGTGAATTAGCATTTGAGGGATAAATAGTATAGCTTACCACACCAGTTCCACCAACAGGACTTAAACCCGCATCCGTATAACCAGGATAGGTTCCGTTCGCTGTCTTCACCTCTGTACCTTGTAAGAAATAGTAAATGTTTTGAAGTGTTACACCTTTACCACCGTCTGCGTTGTAGGTAAAGAATGCACTATTTGCAACAATATTCATAGTGAAAGAGCCTGCAGGTCCTCCGCCTACGGCATTTGCAATGGCAATTGTCTTTGTTGGCGTGCTGTTAGCTGTGAATTGTCCTGGAATACCAGAAGTAATTCCGTTGCTGGTTGAAAGGGTCATGTTCTCATTAGCAGCACCGCTAACAAATGCAGGGGTTGCAACATATGAACTAGCAGCTGTCCCTGCCTGGCCTGCAATTAAAACAGGATTCAGGAAAACATTTACACCACCGAATGCATCCGGAGATTTAGTAAGGTAGATTGTATTGCCAGACATCAAAGAAGGCGCAAGGGTGTCGACAACGTTTCCAGAAAACAAGCTCATCATATAACGAACCTGTGGAGCGATTGCAGTGGCATTAACAAGTAGGTTCACATTCACATCCTGATATCCACCAGTGTTCAATCCACGTACGATTATTGTTTCAGTTGCCGCAGCTGTTGGAATACCTGTGATATTACCAGACAAACTATCCAACACTAATCCGGCTGGCAATGCAGGACTATTAGGCGCCAGACGATATTTCACAATATTACCTGAACTGGTAAATTTGGTCGGGGTAAGCGTATTACCAACGGCAGTTCCTACGGTGTACGAACCGCTAAATGTATAAGTGAAGGCCGGCTTCTTATCATTAATTATAAAGCTTATTGTAGTTGAAGCTGCTTTGTTTCCAGTGCTGATACCGGTAACTGTATAAGTAATCGGCGTCGGTACTTCTGTAGTTGAAGTAAGTAAAGTTGGAGTGCCGGAAACCTGGCCGGTTTGCGGGTTAAACGTAAGACCCGTTCTCGTTGTAAGATTGTCCTGAGAAGGGGCTAAGAAGAACTGATTGAAGGCACCTGCTATAATAGTAGGCGATATCGGTGTAGTGCTTAATACAGTTGAGTTTTTCTCAAATGTGAATACGCCAGACGCACCATAATTAAATCCAACAGTACCGATTGCTATCGTAAGCGTATCAGAGTCTTTTCCACCAGGACCCATAGCGGTAACTACGAATCTTGTTGGAGTCAGAGTATCACTCGCCTTACCACTGATAACACCATTGTCCTTACCAATCATCAGACCTTTTGGTAACAATGGTTGAATTGAATATTCTTTAATCGGACCACCTGTGCTATCTGGGCGAACAGGGATCATTGTCTCATCGACAGGAATACTAATTACTTTTTGTTGGTAAGAGATAGCCGGCGGATGCTGAAGATCATTGTCCGACTTCTTACATGAATAAATCAAAGCAATTATTAACAAGGCAAGCAACCATATGCTTGCATTTTTTCTTGAAGACCAGGGGTGGAAAATTCTCATTTTAAAATTGATGTTTAAGTTTTAAAAAGCATTTATTAATTGAATAGAAATTCATACTGATAAATGCCCATTTGATAATCATAGTTATTTTCAATTCAGAACTTAGTTTTTCATCCAGGGAAAAATCGCAAATGCGATTTCCCCTGGTTGGGTATCGAATTAATTAGGGGCTTCTATCAGAAATGAAAAAAGCGACTTTGGATTGATTGAATCAAAGAGGCGGATTAGCGTGTATCATCAGAACCATAACCTTTGCACTTTTTCTTCAACCGATCAGTTTGCTCTGACTGGTTGCTCTTTAATCTTATCGCTTTGTTGGAGCTGAACTGAATCGATCAGCTGCATTTTTTGCGGGAATTCAATGGGCGGAATTTCACTGTAAATCTGAAAAGCGGCGCAAATGTAATCAGGTAGAAGAGTGAGGAAAGGAATTGGTGGCAGTGGAATGTTTTGTACTAGGATTATAGAACAAATCTCTTCATTAAGGAATCAGAACATTTTGGTGAGTTGCTGGAAAAGAGGCTTTTAAGAGTAGTAAGAAAACCTAAAGTCTAAGTTGTAGTGAAAGATTATTTTCCTGTTTTTGTAGGCTGACATACAACCTTGTCAGGCTGTCAGCTTAATTCCTTTCAAATATTCCCTGGGAGTAAGGCCTTTTTCTTTCTTAAATGCATTGATAAATGTAGATCGACTGATAAAACCTGCTTCTTTAGAAAGTGCTTCGAGGGTTAACTGCGGATTTGCCTGAGCCTGTTCAATAAAGTATTCAACCCTGTACCGGTTTACCCAATTAGCGAAATTCATTTTGAAAGAGCCATTGATCAGGGGTGAAAGTTGATAAACTGGTATTTCGGTTTGGTTAGAGAGATCCTGGATAGTAAAACCCTGCTTGCGGAATGGTTTGTTTGCTATCATGTGTTTAAGCACGATCTCTACTTCAGCTGCAATTTCTTCATCAGAGATGGTTGCTTGAGAATTATCAGTTTCGCTGGTTACATTTTCTTTTGATTCAGTCAGCGCCTTTTCTTCAATTTGAGACTCGTTAGGTTGGATGCTTTGAAGTGACTTTTCCTTCAGTGATCTTGCTACAATATCAACGCTGAATCTCTTTTCCGGAATGAAACCATATAAGATACGCGGAGAAATGAACAAGTAAATCGAGATTGCCGATAAGCTTAACCCGAAACTAAGCGCGACGAAGTCGGAATTGAACCACGATAGTCTGAACAGGATGCCAAATACTCCGGGAATGAAAATAGGAACATATAAAAGAGTTATAGTAACGATGAAATTAAAAAGTCTTTGGTTATGAACGGATTTGAATCCGGATTCAACCTTCCGGTTCAAAATGATCAACCTCACCTGGAAATACATGATAATAGCAATCCATACATATGCAAATGGAAAATATAATCCCGTGAGGCCAAGCCATCCTTCGTCAGTCAAAATCATTCTTTCGCTGTTCGTAAGATTTTCACGCAGGATAGCAATTTTTTGTTCAGCTGGCATTATGAAAAATGGCATATAGTCTATGAGATAGACAAGAGTAGGCAGCAAAAAGATCCAATCTGTTTTTCGCCACAATTTGCCCGGGTAAAAAGTATTCCGGCTGTAGATATAAAGAAATGGAATAGCAAGATAGGCTGTGATGATACCGGTTCTGTGAATCGCAGGAAAGTTGAGTATTTGCTTTGTTAGGGTCAACAAGACTACCAACAACGTATACCATATAAAGAATATGGACAAACCAAGGAAGATCCTGTTGATGCTACGACGAAAAGAATACGCCATGATAAGCAACATTACCATGGTGCCGTTGAATAATCCAAAATAAGCAATTAACTCCATAGGCAGGGGAGTAGGTACTAAGTTAGCTTAATTTCATTCGGATTCTTGTATTGATAATTTCACATAAAAGTTTAGTCGTAATTTTAAAAAGATGATATAGTACAATCACCTTACAAACAAATAAATTCGGATCAACATTTCTGAAAAATGATTTCCATTGCCGAAGCCAAAAAAATAATTGAAGAGAACACGAGTTCGCTTAAACCGGTAAGATTGCCCTTGCTTTCTGCGGCGGGAAAAATATTGGCTGAGGATATTTATGCTTCTCATGACATTCCGGCCTTTGCTCAATCCGCTATGGATGGATATGCATTTGCATTTGAGGATTGGGAACAGCAAGGCAGGTTTATTATTGAAGGAGAAGTGGAAGCAGGAAGTACTAAATCCATAACCATCTCGCCTGGAAAAGCGGTACGTATTTTCACCGGGGCACCTGTTCCGCCGGGAACAGATACCGTAGTAATGCAGGAAAAAACATCTATCCAAAATAATCAATTGATTATTGAAGATAAACTCATTGAAAAAGGTCTAAACGTAAGACGGAAGGGATCTGAAATAAGCAAAGGAGAACTGGCATTGCCCAAAGGAAGCTTACTCTCTCCAGCTGCAATTGGATTTCTGGCTGGTATCGGTATAGCAGAAGTAATGACGATACCCAATCCAGTCATCAGCATCATCATTACCGGAAAAGAATTGCAATCACCAGGTCAGCCATTGGAGCCCGGCCAGGTTTATGATGCTAATTCATTTTCTTTATCTGCTATTCTCAAGCATTTGCATTTTGAAAATATAAAAATCTCCAGGGCAGATGATGATCTTGATATTTTGACGGATCTATTGAAAGTAGTATTAAAAGAAAGTGATGTAGTCTTACTTACCGGTGGTATCAGTGTTGGAGATTATGATTTTGTTTTACAAGCGACAGAGAATTGCGGAGTGACAAAACTGTTTCATAAGATCAAACAACGACCGGGAAAGCCTTTGTACTTCGGCACAAAAGAAAATAAACTGGTATTCGGGCTGCCCGGAAATCCATCTTCGGTGTTAACCTGTTTTTATGAATATGTTTTGCAAGCCCTGGAATGGCTAACGCTGCAACCTATGCGATTAAAAACATTGTATGCTCCCCTCGCCAAATCTTGTTCAAAGAAAACAGTACTGACTCATTTCCTGAAGGGATATTATAATGGGACTGAGGTAAGGATATTGGATGCTCAGGAGTCGTACCGTTTGATCTCCTTTGCAAAATCGAATTGCTTTGTAGTTTTACCGGAATCTGAGATGGAATTTGCAGAGGGACAGCAAATGGAGGTACATTTATTGCCGATCTAAATAGCAAATAGCTCTGCCTGCCGGCAGGCAGGAAATAAGAAATAACAAATCGCTAACGGCAATTCCGATCATTCATTTTGAGAATGCTGCTTCAAAATTTTTTCACTCTCGATGAATATATTTTTTCCATCCACGCGGATGGCGTTCTCCTCTGCCAGTTCATTCATGACCCTGAAAACGGTTTCATAGGTTGTTCCTATGTAAGAGGCGAGATCCTGTCTGCTGAGGTGGATGTCAATATGCCCTTGCGGGCTTGTTCCAAATTTTGTTTGTAAGGCCAGGAGCGCATTTGTCACTCTTCCTTTAACAGGCATATGTGCCAGGTTGCGCATTCGTTTCTCTGATTCTTTCAATTCCGATGCAAAAAACATCATCAGTTCGTATGTGAAATCGTGATTGACTTTGAGCGTTGAATTGAAAAAATCCAGATCTATAAAGCAAACTTCCGTTTCCATCAGGCAAGTAGCGGAAACAGGATAGATATTATCAGTTCCGAGTCCCCGATGCCACCTGCACAAAAATTCGGATCAATATTTCTTTTCACAACATGAGATGCTTGAAACCATTTCAATGAAATATAGCATTTCCAGGTTGCCCAGGACAGCTGGTTCTACAGCCAATTATTGGAGAACCAATACAGGTCAGGCGTTTGGCATTATAGCCAACAACAGCGAGCCTTTTTGTGCAGATTGTGATCGACTGCGATTGGACAGTAATGGAAATGTATACGGATGCCTGAGCACCAATGATCCGATTTCAATCTTACATGCGAATGATCAGACCTTACAAAAGAAATTGCAACAGGCCTTGAATCAAAAGCAGAACTTACGGTTTCTTGGAAGTGAGTTGAGCATGCTGGAGATTGGGGGTTAGACTTAATGGTTGCCAGTTATTGGTTATTGGTTGTTTGAGAATAGAGATTGTACTCAGAATTTTGTAAATTCCTCATCAGTTCCATTCATCTTAAATAAAATGAAACCAACACTAACGATTGAATATTGTCCAAAATGTGGGTGGCTGTTAAGGGCTGCATACATGGCCCAGGAATTCCTGACTACATTTGCCGGGGATTTGAAATCGGTAACGCTTGTGCCCAGCGATGTGAACGGCCTTTATACGATTTTCATTAACGATAAAAAAGTATTCGACAGGAAAGAGTCGGGCGGCTTCCCGGAGATAAAGGAATTGAAACAACTCGTTCGTGATATAGTCTCACCAGGTAAAAACCTTGGACATAGTGATAAAAAACTATCAGAGCAATAATCAACATCTTCTCGGAGTAGTCCTTTGCGGAGGAGAAAGTAGGAGAATGGGAAAGGATAAAGGATTGATGCCAACAATGGATTCCATTTGGGCAAAGCAAATTGGAGCCAAACTTGAAATGCTGAATTTAGCTGTTGTTTACTCCATAAGTCAACAACAGGAAGAACTCTATCGACCCCACATCGACAAAGGACACTTGATCACAGATTTGCCCACAGCCATGGGTCCCCTGAAAGGATTACTGAGTGTCTACTTTCGATTTCCGAGAAATGATTTTTTGGTCGTGGCTTGCGACATGCCGGATCTTCAGCAAGACACACTGCACTTACTCCTCGATGCCTACCAAAACGGTGGCAATGATTTTTATGCTTTTCAGTCTGGAGAATTCTATGAACCACTTTGCGCGCTGTATACTGCCAGTGGTTTGAACAAAATTCATTACGAAGCCAAACAAGGCAAACTTGCAGGAAAAAGTCTTCAGTCAATATTGCAAAACGGGAATACTAAAAAATTACTGCCTGGGAAAGAAGAGACTTTTAATAATTACAATAGTTTCGATTAGTTCGAATCAATCTCGGCTTGCATCTGATAAAAAGAATCCCTCGATTTATTTCACTACTTCCAAAATATCTCTTAACCTGATATCTCTTGAAGAAGCACCAATCATGATCCTGAAATCTCCCGGCTCTACCACCCATTTCATTTTATCGTTGAGAATTTTTAGTAAATCAGGAGTGATGAGAAAGGATAATTCCTTCTGTTCTCCTGCCTTCAAATGAATACGCTGAAATCCTTTTAGTTGTTTTAAAGGCTGCGCGACTGATGAAACCATATCCCTGATGTATAATTGTACCACTTCATCTCCATCGCGGTTACCGATATTTTTTATTCGGAACTTTACCAATGTAGAATCATTTCTTTTTATTGTTTGCTTACTGAACTTCAAATTTTCATATTCAAATTTTGTATAGCTTAAACCATAACCGAATGGAAACAGGGGAAGCCCGTTCAGATTTAAGTAGTCATCGTTACGACCTGTGGGTTTATGATTGTACACCAGCGGCAATTGTCCTTCAAACACAGGAAACGTAATCGGGAGACGACCCGATGGATTGTAATCTCCGAATAAGACATCAGCCACTGCATTACCTCCTTCATCTCCCGGATACCAGATATCAAGAATAGAAGGAACATTATCTATCCACTTGTTCATGGTTATAGCACTGCCACCTACTAAAACAACCACCACGGGTTTTCCTGTAGCTGATACTTTGTTGATCATTTCTTCCTGCCGTCCCGGCAAATTCAGATAGGCACGGTCAAGTCCTTCACCCTCTTCAAGACCAGCAACAATGATAACTGCATCTGATTTACTGGCAATGTCAGCTGCTTCATTTATTTTCATCATCCAGTCATTTTCCACGCCGATATTCCATACTAGTTTAAACCATGCAGATCCTGATGATTCATAAAACTCAACACGGATTTCATATTCTTTATCTTTTTCAAAATGATAATCGACAAGTTTAGTGCTATAGGTTTGACTCTTCCATTTATCGATCAGCAGTTTTCCATCGAGATAAAGCCGGTAACCATCATTTCCTTCAATTCCTATTTTGAATTTTCCTGTTTCAGGCGATTTCAGTTTTCCCGTCCATCTTGCTGAATAAAAATCATAGTTGATATCCGGATGGGGAGAATATAAGGTCCATCGAAAATTTATTTCACGGTCATTCCTTGTCAAAGTCGGTGTACCGCTTAAACCCGTATTATTAAAGTAATCTCCCTGCAAACCATTTTCCTTTTTGCCATTGATAGTAACAGATAAGTTTTCAGAAGGGATGATAGAATACTCCTGATCACTGCGACCGCAACCCGGAGCAAAATGAATGTTTACCTGATCACCCAGTTTATTTTTTATCCCGTCCAGAACGTTAATCTTATTGTTTCCCTTGCCAGAGTACCCACCCAGTCTTGCTTCCATCGCATCGACGCCAATTACCGCTATGGATTTAAGGTTTTTATTCAAAGGCAAAACATTGCCTTCATTTTTCAACAATACCATTGATTCCAATGCAGCTTTTTTTGCAATGGAACGGTGTTCTGCAATTCCATTCCATTTACCTGCTTCTATTTCGTCGATATAAGGCTGTTCAAATAATCCCAGTTGGAATTTTATATGGAGCACTCTCGCAACTGCTTCATCTATTTTCTTTTTGTCAATACGTCCATCCAAAAAAGGAGGAATAAATAATTTATAATGATCATAGCTTGTTTGGAAAACAACATCAAGGCCGTTATTAATAGCATTGGCAGAAGCATCGGGATAATCTTTGGCGGTCATGTGCAACACATTTGCTCCGCCAACAGCAGATGCGTCAGAAATGACAAACCCTTTAAAACCCATCTGCTTTTTTAATTTCACATTCAGCAGCCAGTCATTCGCCGTGGCGGGACTTCCATTTATGGAATTATACGAAGTCATTACACTTCTTGATCCTCCTCTTTTAAAGCAGGCATAAAAGGGTGGGAGATAAATTTCTTCCAATAATCTCTCATTGTAATCGATCGGGTAACTGTCACGGCCACCTGCGCCATTATTTATCAAAAAATGTTTGGGCGTGGTAACAACTCCTATTTTTTCAAATGCCGAAACAAAGGCAACACCCATTTCCGAAGAGAGAAATGGATCCTCACCGTATGTTTCCTCGACTCTTCCCCATCGCACATCATCTGCAATATTAATAACAGGAGAGAGGATCTGCCGGATGCCGCGACTCTTTGTTTCTTTCGCAATGCAATCGGCAACCTGTTTCATTAATGAAGTATCCCAGGTGGCAGCTAGAGCAATAGCTTGAGGAAAAGCTGTCGCCTCATCCCGCACCAAACCGTGCAAAGCTTCATCAAATGCAATGATGGGTATCCCCAGCCTGGTTTTCTCGACAAAGAATTTTTGAATGGCATTGATCTTTTTTACAGTTTCCAAAGCTGTAGAACGTCCGGAATAATTCAGTAGCTGGCCTGCTGCATCAGCATTGCCCTGCGTACTTACCTGGAAGCCAAAGATTCCGTTCTTGTATTTTTCTGCCCCTTCTTTCAAATCACCAGGAATCATAAACAGCTGCCAGAATTTTTCTTCAATCGTCATTCTCTTCAGCAAATCCTTTACTCTTTCTTCAATTGGCAGCTTAGGATTTTTATATGATAAGATCGCTTGAGAAAAGCCATGAGCTGAAATCAATATAAAGGCAAGTATTACATAAATACATTTCATCTATGAAATGTAATACATATAGCAGAAATTTCCGCGTTGAAATAATCTAACTGGCCAAAAGATTTTTGCGATTGGTGATGCCTTCCTGCCTTTGGAGCCACATTTGGTAATCCTGTAAATACTTTAAGCGCAATGTGAATGATATTATTGTCTATAAACAACAAAATGAAAGTTTCCATCTGCAAGAACTCCTGATAAATCATACAAGCGAACAAGCAGATTGCCCGAAGCGCTGGTAGTACTGGGAACAAACGGACCCGCGACAGCAGTAACTACAGTTGTATAAGTAGAAAAACCATAGCTATGACCTGTAATATCTATAGTATAAGATCCCGCTGCCGTTCTACTTGAAGTAAAATTTCCGCTGCCGCTAAGCATAGTCCCAGTCGAAGCAATGGTACCGAACGCAATCGGCAAAAGGTTTGCGGTTCCTGTTGACGGATTGTTTACTTCACCACTAAGTCTTATGTTTCCTACAATATCCAGTTTCTCAATTGGTGCTGTTGTTCCTATTCCAACCCGCGTGTCGGCCGAGGCTCCGTTTACTCCATTGATACTACCTAATACCATACTGTTGTTTTGCGTAACATAAGCACGATAGCCGATTGCAGTTGCATTGTTGTAAATGATCCCTCCAGCCTGCGCATTGGCCCCTAATAGTGTGTTATTACTGCCCGATAAATTCTCTGAACCAGCGGAATACCCTACAAATACATTATATATTCCTGATTCACTCTGGTATCCAGCTAATGCCCCCAGCATAGTATTTTGGTGTCCAGAAAAATAACTTGCGCCTGCGTGGTTCCCAAGCATTGTATTGTTTGAACCAACTATGTTACTTATTCCAGCCGAGCTCCCGATGAATGTGTTTTGCGACCCGTTCGAATTCAATCCTGCGGAACTCCCGATAAAGGTGTTATCATTGCCGTCAACATTCTTGTTTCCCGTCATTGTTCCGAGAAAACTATTTCGGTATCCACTCATATTCTCAAGTCCCGCACCCCCACCTATAAATGTATTGGCAAATCCGCTTGTATTTGAAAACCCGGAGGAATCTCCTGCATAGAGATTTCTGTATAGGCCTCCAATCAGATCACCCCAACGTAAAACAGTTTTGCCATTAAGGCGATATTGTGAAGAGGAGTTTATCACGCCATTCACATCCAATCGATAGACAGGTGAAAGGACTCCAATTCCGAAATTGCCGTTCCCTCTGAAAGTAGCAATGAATGTTGAATCTGATGAAATATCCAGGTATTGCCCGACACTGAAACTTCCCGCATAATATCCCCAGAGTTGCATATATTTTGCATTTGCAACATTGGTGAATCTTATCAGCCCTGATTGAGCCGTCGTTGAATCCTGTAATAATATTCCCGGGTGAATGGTTGAGGAGCGGTGGTTGATCTGCAATCTTCCGGCAGGTGTTGTGGTTCCTATGCCTACATTCTGAGAGTATAGATCCTTCGGCAAGCTCAGGATGGAAACGAAAAACAGGACCGCCCGGATGACCCAAAACATGACAACTCTTAACAATGACAGGTCGGACGGGAAATGCGAAAGTATTAGAGATTTTGTTCGCATAGCAGATAGTTTGTAGATGAAGTGTTCCTTTACAAATCTAAATTGCCGGGAACCTTTTTAATATCCCATCTTCATGTGATGGAAGTAGAATTAATTGAATTACATCGCAGCCTGTCTGCTTTATTCAGACACCATAAGCCACTCCATTTGATTCTCCGCCAGACTGATGTAGTTTTTTGAATAAAAAATCAAATAGGAAAAAATCTTTTCGTTTCTTGACCTACCGGCCAATCGGGTTTTTCAGAATTACACTATGAGATCTTTATTTGGGGAGATTTATGTTAAGCGAATGCTACACATATCGCCAACATAAATTTGATTTTTTGGCAAACTCCTTTTTCGTATTTATAATTCTTGACAGGGTTTATTTTCATTAAAAGGTGACCAGAGAGATTTTGGTGTAATTTGTACTACGTTTTTTTTGTGTTTTCTCCCTTGAAGTTCTCAGAGGAATAGTCGCCAATAACAGCCTGTGCCAACACCAGGTGATTTACATTTACTAACTCCGGTGGTCTATCATTAAAAGGGATTTGCTTACTGAGCAGGTTTTGCAACTATTTTGAATTAATTTTTATGATGCCCTGTTTTTATGATTAACTGTACAGTTTTCATACAAGCAAAATTGAGAAGGTGCCTTTTCCTGGTTGTGAGCTTTAGCTTTTTGTTAAACACATCCTTCGCACAAGATTCTGCAAACAAAAAAAGTAAATGGCAATTTACGTTGCAACCTTACCTGATGTTTCCAGCTATGAAGGGAACAGTCGGAATCGGTCAGTTACCAGATGCAGAAGTCAATGCCGATGCGAATGACATATTCAGCAAATTGCAATTTGGTGCAATGCTGTATGCTGAAGTCTACAATGATCGCTGGGCAATTACTTCTGATATCATATATATGGATCTCAGCCAGGCTGTTGAAGGTAAAATAGGTATTGTCCAAGGCGCAGCCGATGTACAACAATTAGTATGGGAACTGGCAGGATTAAGAAAATTCGATACCTGGCTGGATGCGGGAATCGGTTTCAGGTTATATAATATAGAATCCAGTTTAGAAATTGATGCTGGAGGCGGCGCAGCTCCCAAGAGTGCGAGCCTTAGCAAAACCTGGGTGGATCCCATCGTCATTACGCGGTTTAAATTTCCTGCAGGAATGAAATGGCTATTTCAGTTCCGCGGAGATATCGGTGGATTTGGAATCGGATCGGAGTTTAGCTGGCAGATTCAGGGTGATGTGGGCTATCGCTTTTCAAAGTTATTCGAGGCTATGATTGGCTATCGAATTATTGGAGTTGATTATGAAAACGGAAGTGGCAATGAACGATTTCTATATGATGTCAATACGTTTGGACCTCTTCTAAGATTTGGGTTTCATTTTTAATTGCAAGAAGGTGCAAACTATCAGGAACCAAATGGAACAAGTATAATTAGCGTTCTAGAATATCAATCGTTTCAATTTTTTCTAACCGTTAAACTATAATTTATGTATTTCACCGATGATTCATTATTGCCGGAAAACCAGGCGCCACTCATGATTACTGCAGCGCCATATGGACCAATGTGGATGCCTCAGGATATCCCCCCAGAACAGAAACTGCCACTAACCTGGGAGGAGCAAACACAGATCGCAGTCGATTGTTATAATGCGGGGGCTACCATTTTGCATATTCATGTCCGCGATCCGAAAACGGGCCATATTTCAAAAAACTTCCAGGAATACAATGAGCAAATTGCCAGGGTGCGAAAGGCAGTACCAAAAATGATCCTGCAAATAGGAGGTTCTATCTCGTTTGCACCTGCGTCAGGAGAAGAAGAAGCATCCTTTGCAACGTTCGATGCACGTCACAAGCTGGCTGAGCTTGACCCCAAACCTGATCAGGTTACGGTTTCAATGGGAACATCGCTTTATGATCTGACTGCAATTCATCCAGTGGATGATGCTTTTGGAGGAACAAGGTTTACTAATCCTGCGATGATTCACGCTATGGCCAATTTGGTCGCCGATGGAACTCCTGATTTCTACATTGAGCATGTCAAACGTCTCGTTAAGAACGGCATCCAACCTTATTTTGCACTTGGTCATATCCATAGCCTCGAAATAATAGAGCGACTCATTCGCAGGGGTTATTATACAGGACCAGTAAACGGTTTTTTCAGCACAGGTGCGGGAGGAGTTTGTGGAGTGAATCCATTCGATCTGATGGAGATGGTACGTCGAACACCTCATGGATCTTTTTTCACCTACCAGAGTACGTTCAGGCATACTCATCCTGTCTCGGCATTGATGATCGCATTAGGTCAGCATACCCGTGCCGGTATTGAGGACAATCTCTGGAACACTACAAAAGGAGTACGGATGACCACTATTGAAATGATTGAGCGACATGTGCGGATGGCAAAAGAATTGGGTCGTAGAATCGCAACGGCTGAAGAAGCTCGTAGTATGCTTAAGATTGGAACAATGTATAAGTCTGTCGAAGAAACTCTTGCCAATATTGGGTTGCCTCCCAATCGTCATCCCGGTCACATGGGTTTCCTGGTGCATAAAACGGATGGAAGCTTTCATCCAGCTGCACAGGGCGGATGCGGACATATTCATGCAGGTGAGTGGGAAGAAGAGGTAGCTCAAGACAAGCAATTAAAACTTTCCGCAGAGTTCGTTTAATGATGATAGTATAAATGAACAAACAGGTTTGTTTATTGTGATGTAGTTAGGGTCGATAAATTAAATGGATATTCCTGGTATTATCTTCGGGCATTCACAAGAATTAAGTCCTGAATGCCCGAATTTTTTTATTATCTCCCCAATCGTGGTTATTTTTTATAACGGTATTGGTTATTGTACAATTTATATGATATGGTGACTTTTGCGTCTGCAAATTTTTTCACCTTATTCATTAAACTTATTAAAGAGTCATGAAATTGAAATTTATTAGCACCATTGTTATAGGTGCTTCGTTTTTTCTCATTGCTTCATGCAAGAAAGAATCCTTACCTGAAAACCAAATTGATAACGATGAAATCCTGGCTGGCCATGCTGCGCATTTGTTTTTGTTGATAGTTTAGGATAACAAAAGTGTGTGAAATACCTGAATTTCACATTTTATTCAATATCGCGTTACCTCTTTCTATTGCTTGAGTAAATGTATTTGTTACATTCGCTTTCCCAATAGCAAATAATAAACGTGCATTTTTTAGCTCTTCTAATACTTGCTTGCTATGAACTTCAGATAAAATTAATTTCGTTCCCCTGTGTTTTGACTCTTTATATACTTCTTTAATCGTTTTAATTCCGGTAGCGTCAATGATCGGTACCTGTCTCATTCGGATGATAAGAATTTTGGGTGGCTTTTCTATAAATTTCATTGCATCTTTAAATTTATAGGCAGCACCAAAAAAGAGCGGCCCTGTAATTTCAAACACCTCTATATCTTTGGGAATAGTATAATTTGTTATTGGCTCTTTATCTTTTTCAATATCATTTTCAACAAAATCCTTTGCAAGCACACTCACATCACTGAACTTAATCATCTTTCTCATGAATAAAAATACCGCCAGTATCATTCCAATTTCAATAGCCACGGTGAGATCCACAATTACGGTCAATAAAAAAGTCACGAGCAAAACCGCCGCGTCGCTTCGCGGGCCTTTAATTATACTTGTAAAACTTTCCCACTCGCTCATGTTATAGGCTACTATAACCAATATACCAGCCAATGTCGCCATAGGTATTAAGGCGGCCCATTTGCCGATAAATGCCATAATGAGAAGTAGCGTAAGTGCGTGAACGATTCCTGCAACTGGCGTTCGGCCTCCATTTTTTACATTGGTAGCAGTGCGGGCAATAGCTCCGGTTGCGGGGATTCCTCCAAAGATGGATGAAAAGATATTAGCTGTGCCCTGAGCTACCAACTCAACATTGGATTTGTGATTACCGCCAATCATTCCGTCAGCTACAACTGCCGATAACAAAGATTCAATCCCTCCCAGCAATGCGATAGTGAAAGCGGGTTGCACAAGGTTTTTAATGGTAGAGAAGTCCAACTCAGGTATTGCCGGAGTTGGTAAAGAAGACGGAATATTTCCAAACTTGCTGCCAATAGTTTCAACGGGCAAATGTAATAACTGAACGGTGGCTGTAGTAACCAATATGGCAATTAAGGAGCCCGGTATTTTATGTGTAACTTTTGGCCATAATAAGACAATGACAACCGTTAAAACGGCAATTAAAGCAGCCTGAAAATTTATGGATTGAAAATAATGAGTGTAACTCTTCCATTTCTCAAAAAAATCAGCAGGTACGGCCCCCATCTGTAAACCAAAGAAATCTTTCATTTGAGAAGAGAAAATAATAAGCGCAATACCACTAGTAAATCCAACGATTAAAGGATGCGGGATAAATTTTATAATGGCCCCCAATCTTGCAAAGCCCATTATGATGAGCATAACACCAGCCATAAAGGTGGCGATTATTAAACCATTTATTCCGTGAGTCTCCACAATCCCATACACAATAACAATAAATGCTCCAGTTGGGCCACCTATCTGTACGCGGCTGCCACCCATTGCTGAAATAATAAAGCCGGCAATTACGGCAGTATATAAACCTTTCTCAGGTGAAACGCCACTTGCAATAGCAAAAGCGATCGCCAAAGGCAACGCAACAATACCAACTATTAGCCCAGCCATCACGTCTTTGGAAAACTGAGACCGATTATAGCCTTTAAGCGTGTCGAACAATTTTGGCCTAAACATTCGTATTGCTTGCTGTTTTTGTTTATGACATAAGTCACTTTAATTGGCAAACTTTAGTTTCTGGAGCTGGTGTCCCTTTATTTACGGGCCTTCTAAGGTACACGGCAATCAGGAAAAGCACTATCAAAACAAAAGATGTAATTAGTATTACTTCTATACTAACTCCATACACTTTGATTTTATGAGTAAAAGGATGATTTTTTCTATTTAGGATTTTTATACGAAGCATATTGATGCATCTGCGATAACACTGTTGTGAGACTATTGACCTTAAAAGCTAGTTATGATTTTCTAACAAATTTTGAGAGTATTACAATCGTCTGGTCATTGATCTTACCTTCAATTTGTTCTGTATTTTCTGGTACCAGTCTTATTTTTCTTACAATTGTTCCTTTTGGGGCATTAAAATTTGCTCCCTTTACATTTAATTGCTGTGTTAGCACCACGGTGTCCCCATTAGCCAGAGCATTACCGTTGCTATCCCGATGTATTTCCTGGGTTTCGTAAACGCTAAGCGCCCAGTTAATAACTTCCTCCGGTAACTCCACAGAGTTCATTATTTCACTGGCCCATTGTTCATCCTTATAGCCATACAAAATGCGGTAACTTAATGCCTGCACACTTTGTGCTTCATTCCAAATGCTTCCAGCTAAGCAACTCCAGTGTAAGGACGCGGTTTTACTGTTTATTTCAGAAAGGCAGGCGTCGCAAAGAGCCGCTTCATTTTCAATGCTGTCATTATTTTTTGGACTAACAGCATAAGCGACTTTTGCATTTTGCGAAACACATAATTCACAAAGAGATTCGCTACGATCTTTCAGCTCTTCAGATATAGGTTTGATCATATTTATTTGTTTGCGTACCGGATCATATTTTAATCCAGAACTTTAAGGTGCTATTCATGTCTGTACTCACCACATGAAATCCGGGAGGCACTTCGTCCTCAAGGCTGTGAAAAGTTGCTAACCTTGTACCGGCGGGTTTTTTTTCTAGTTGTTTATATAAGTATCGGTTGTAATAGCTAAATAACTCCGGGGAATATAAAATACTATCATCTATCTTATCAGTTCGATTAAGGTTCTCGTAGAAAGCATTGTAGAAATAGAAATGATCATATTGGGTGAAGTCTATCTGTGTAAAATTCTTCCATATAAAAGAGGAATTATAAAGGTGCAATCTTTCTCTTGCGACTTCAGCATGTTCAACTAATCTTTGCCTTTGTTCAACTCCTGAAAAAAAAGCCTTTGGTTTGTAATAAGCCGCAGCCAGGCAAAATTTCCCAACACCACTCCCAATGTCTAAAATTTGGACGTTGTTTTCTACTGCCAGAAAACAGGCAGCTTTTCTCGCGATATGTAGCGGAGTCCAATGTTTTCTTGCGAGATTTTGTATTGAATTAGGGTACAGCCTGTCAAATTCAATGTCAGAGCTAAGCCATTTCTCGGCCCGATTTATTTTCTCTAGTGAATGCATATATTTTCTATTTACATTAAATCTTGGAGTTTATTCTTTATTGGGCGGAAGTGGAAACTCTATTCTGTGTAAAAAGATTGGGATTCTAGGAATTAATTATCTCGGATCTTTCGGTTCTCCAATTAGGGTTATATTTTACAAAAAAAGATAACCAGATAGTTCTTGATAAGCGCATAAACCAGGGTTGGAGAGCTATTAGAAGGACTGCATTTGTTCCTATCCACCAGAATAGCCGATTGTCGGACAAGGAAAACCCGATTAGTATCCACCAGGCTATAAAAGAAGAAACAGAAAATGCAATAGTAACTGCATAACTAACGTATGCTGTACCATAATAAAATCCGGGTTCAATTTCCATTCGTTGACCGCAAGCAGGGCAATGATTGTGCATTTTCATAAAGCTCTTGAGTTTGTAGGAGCCATTGTCAAGAAACATATTACCCGTTCTGCATCGCGAGCATTTATGATTGTAAATGCCCCAAAAGTATCCACGCTTTTTTTCAGTTGTTAGTATATCCATTTTACACTTTACTTTTTATCAACTTTCTCAAATACAAAATGACGTTTATATTTTGCTCCAATGCCCGATAGTAAACTTTCGGAAGAGGAAGACTTTTATCGCTTCTTTTCTTTCAAAGATTCGACTGATCTGCAATAGTTAGCCTTACATCTTCAAAAGCAACAGCAGTTCCTGCTTTTTACTAAACAAACTCTTGATATTTTTGTATGGTCATTAGTTTGGTGTTAGTGAAGAATGGCTAAAACTGAAATAAGAATAGGGTATGGATTATCTAAATTTCTGAACTAACTCCATGGCGCCTTGAAAGTCAATTTACTCTTGGTCCTGTGTTTAGCAGACATCCTTATATGCTAGTTTTTGAGTTTTTCATTTTGCAAAGGTACCTTGTGAGTATTGTCGGTGCGGTAAACCTTTGCAGGGCAAAAACTGATATTTATCAATTTTGTAAAAACTAATTTTGTCTATAATTATGAGCATTAAAGGGATTTTCCCAATTGATAAATGGAGCTTTAAAAGAGAATCTATTCTTTCAGATTTGCCTGCAGCTGAATTGGAGATCCTCATGGCAAATAAGACAGAAAAAGTTTTCAGAAAAGGAGAAAATATCTTTTGGGAAGGAACTTATCCGGCCGGCATCTTTTATATAATTGAAGGGAAAGTCAAAAAGTATAAATTAGATAGGGATGGGAGGGAACAGATTTTTTATGTGGCAAATAAGGGTGAGTTGATGGGTTATCACGCTATTCTTTCAGAAGATCGATATCCTGATTCGGCAGCAGCGTTAGAAGAAAGTAAACTTGCTTTTATACCTAGAACGGACTTTCTTTCTGCATTGCGAAAGTCAAAGATATTAAACAGACGATTATTAAAAAATCTCAGTCATGAGTTTGCGGTGCTTGCCAATAGTCTTTCAGTATTTGCAAACAAGTCTGTGCGGCAACGATTGGCTCTGCAGTTAATTGTACTCAGGGAAAAGTATAAATTTAACTTTGAGGAAGGCATGGCAGTTGAAATTAACCTTAGCCGAGCTGATTTGGCAAATCTTGTAGGAACAGCAAGGGAGAATGTAGTTAGGCTATTGTCTGACTTTAAGGAAGATAAAATTTTAGAAACAAAAGGGCGAAAGATAATTGTACTCAATGTTCAAAAACTGATAAAGATTGCGGATTATGAGTAATAGCAATACTATCTGGTACCAGGACCAGTGCTTAGATATTTGAATGTATTTATACATTGCCCTCCCAAAAAATAATTCTATCTCAGCAAAAGTGTACGGATAAAAAGACCTGGATTATTTGGTGATATTTTCTTAACTTAATTGCCAGTTCGTCTCCAATTCCCATTTTTATTCATTGCAATCTTTGCAGAGTTGCAAGAATCCCTACTCCCTGATCTGGAAAGCAAGGTTAATATTTTAAAACTCTTATTTTATTTCCCCAGCCAGGAGTTGAGTTATCTCCTGAATCTAAACCAGGACATTTATCGTACGGTATGATATAGAGAGTTTGATTTTGTAACGAAATCAAAACGGCAGTTCGACTGCACGTTTTTAGTACTTCTGCCCCTAATCACCTCCCGGAAAAAACAACCATCTTAACAATCAAAACTTTGCCAAATGGAAAAGCTTTTAAGAAAATCCGACAAACTGCTTGTTATTGGTTTATTCCTGGTTATCATTCTATCTGGATGTCGAAAGGATATTGATCAGGAACCCGTTTCTGAAATTCCAACACAATCATTAGCAGGAGAGTTCACCCCAAATTCAGTTTTTTTTGATTCCTATGTCGCTGTAAGCTGGTACAATTTGATGAATAGATTAATTATCGCTACTCCGGGTCATACACCACCTATTGTTGCCCGCGAGCTAGGTTATACAGGAACTGCCTTATATGAATCCGCTGTTGGAGGCAGCTTTTTCTTTCCGACAATGGCTGGTCAATTGAATGGATTGAATGGTTTGCCAAAGAGAGAACGATTCAGGATTTATTCATCAACCCTCAGCGCAAACGCAGCAATGGCAAGGATCATAAAGAAACTTTTTGGAAATGCATCTCCAGCTGGCGTTGCGAGTATTGATTCCCTTGAATCATCGAATTTTAATTTGTATTCTACACCCTTTCCCCCAGAAATCGTTAACCGTTCGCGTGATTTTGGTTATGCGATCGCAGATGCAATATTCATATGGTCGTCAACGGACGGTGGGCACCAGGCTTACCTGAATAATTTTCCTCCGGAATATATTCCACCTGTTGGATCCGGTTTATGGGTTCCGACGCCGCCTCTTTTTCAACCCGCCATGCTACCCAATTGGGGAAATAACCGTGTAATGGTGCGAGCTAATGGACCTGGGCCAATTGATCCAACAGCTCACCTTGAATTTTCAATTGCGGCTGGTTCCAGTTTTTATGAAGCTGCTAACCTGGTTTATAAAACGGTCAACAATCTCACAGCAGAGCAGAAAGAGATAGCAAATTTTTGGGCTGATGGTGGAGGAACGTTCTCACCACCCGGGCACAATATTTCTATTGCGGCTCAATTGATAAGAAATAAAAAACTAAACCTTGGCCAGGCCGCGGCGTTGTTGGCAAAAGTTGGGATTGCATTAAATGATGCAGCTGTGGTTTGCTGGCGCGCCAAATTCAAACAAAACCTGATGCGACCGGTTACGTATATTCGAAATTACATTGATCCCAACTGGTCCTCTTTTATCGGCACACCGCCATTTCCGGCGTATACTTCAGGACACTCCACATTTTCGGGCGCTACGGCAAGGATCTTATCCCTTCGTTTCGGAAATCATTTTGCTTTTACCGACAGTACAAAACTGCCATATGGATTCAGTACACGTTCATTCAGCAGTTTTAACCAGGCTGCGCAGGAAGCAGCGATATCAAGATTATATGGTGGCATTCATTATGAATTTGATAATGAAGAAGGACTCCGATGCGGAATCTTGATTGCCGATAATGTTGCAAGGCTTAGGTGGGAGAGGTGAGAGGCAATAGGCAATAGGCAATGGGCAATTGGCAATAGGCAACTTGCAATAGACAATGAGCAATAGACAAACAAGGCTTCTTTTTTGAATTCTTGCCTATTTGCCCATTGCCTATTGTCTATTGCCTATTGCTTCTATTTTTCCTCACAAATGCTCCATTTTATAGAATTACAGGAGGAATAACTCCAGTTTCCGCTTATCCAAACGGAAAAGGTATTTGCTGAATTTGTAAACATGGAAAGGGCAACATCTTTCTTCTCTATTAAATAATTCAAGCTCATTGTTTTCAACTTTATGGAATGGCTACCGAAAATCACCGGTGAATACACCAGCATGTATTCAGAAGTATTCCATACTCTTGATCTCGTTTCTGCATAGCCGCCACCCAATACTGCGAATGTGGTAGCCTCCTGGGCTAACTCCCAGGTTTTCTTAACCCGGAGCTTGCGGGAATCACTCGGAAAGGTGCCGGGAATCGTAATAGTATGTCTCAGGTATCCAAATATTGAATTATTTCCACCCATCACGGCTGACCATGCATTTGTTCTTACAAAGCAATTCCCATAGGCTCCACCACCACCTGCAATTAAACCGGAGGTGCCAGTAATTTCACCTGCCAGCATAGAACAAACGTCGATGCATTTGTCGGGTGGCGGTGGCTCTGTTGGTGGAGGAGCAGGAGGAACTTCGGATTTGATTAGTGTGAAAACAAGAAAAGATTCAAACTTAATGAGATCATTCAAATCGGGAGGAAAGACTGATCTTATTTTTAACTGATAGGCTTTTTCGTCCACATTTGCTGCTGCCCATACCTTCTGAAAGTACCCTGAATACTTTTCGTTGATCTTTTTAGTCATTGAGCTCTTATCATCAAAACTCCTGGCACTGTTCAGCTCACGAATGTCATTTTCGTAGGCCTTATAGGTTTCATCATTGGCTAATTGTTTTTCCAACTGCTCCTTTATTGGTCTTACCAGTTCAGCAATTTTATTTATTTGATCCTGTGTAATAAGGGATTCCCCCGCGTCTCGTTCGCCTCTTTTTCTTTGTCCCATTGCCGGGGATATCATTAAAATGGAAAGTAAAATAAGGAGGGCATTTGCGATAGATAATTTCTTTTTCATTTTTTCTGGTTTAATTTATTATGTTCATTTATTGGATAGGGATACAAGGGTCCTGCCCGGATGAATTCCGGATTTTTTTTATAATACCTGAATGGTTGCTTATTGCTTATGCATCGGATTATCGTCGAAACTCATGTAAAGGATAGACGGCGATGGATTGCTTTTGTCATAGTCCGTTCCCAGGAAAGCAATTTTTATTTTTCTTCCATCAGAATAATTAAAGTGGATTGTAAAATCTTTTACTTCATAAGTGCCAGAGCCAGGTGCAAGCGCCGGGTTGATGCAATCAATGTATTCATGATACAAAACTTTTACAGCGCCGTTGTCATTAAACTTTCCATCTGCAGTGAAAGTGATGACAGGAATTTTTCCATATGCTTCACTCATTTTATAAATACCGTTGAACCTTGCTCCATCTACAGAAGGCAATTGAAAAAACCGGTGGTCGGTTTGATTGGGTGTGATGATTAGTTTGTCGCCATCCATACGCAATGGAATATTTCCATAAGGCATTTTTAAAACGCCAACTCCATTGCTGAATGTATAAGTGCCCCAATCTCTGCGGTACAATTCGGCTGGTATGCGGGAATCGAAACCATCTAGCCCTGCATTAGGAAAC
This sequence comes from uncultured Chitinophagaceae bacterium, assembly GCA_963728145.1. Classification (GTDB taxonomy): domain Bacteria; phylum Bacteroidota; class Bacteroidia; order Chitinophagales; family Chitinophagaceae; genus CAVSJA01. Next base: position 478,765 of record CAVSJA010000007.1, read on the forward strand.
TTAGGTCCAAAATACGCTTGCCCATTGGTTAAGAAAATAGGAGTGAAAACATTATACCTTATGCCAGATGAGGCGGAGGTTTGGAGAGAAATGCCTTGCCATACGCCAAGAATACCACCACCTTTTATTGTACCTGGAGCTAAAACTGGTGCACTACCATCAGTAAATTGTAAGGAGTACAAGAAATTGTCAATCGCATTCTGATAACTCAACCGGTCAGTGGAATAGTATCTTGACAAATTGCAGTTCTTCCTTGATTTTAGCACAGCTACTCTTTCGAAACGATTATTGATCTTAACCACAAACAAATCGAGCCCCAGTTCTGTTTTATATGGCGTACCATTTTCAACTTGCACGCCACCCTTGCCCTGAATATATTCCCAGCCATTAAATGATTTTTTTGCTTCGGTTTTTTGATATTCTGCACCTCCGGCATAATGCATCTTCGTTGAGTTATACATCGCCGCAGCTTCATCATAACTTTTTGCAAGAGCCTGTTCCATGCTGCCTGCAAAATTCATCGGTTGCATGATTTGCATGGCCAGGTGTTCTTCTGCTGGCAGATCCAGCGGTTTAAAAACAACTCCGTCCTGGAATACCTGGTGACTCCATCCGGCCGGAGCGACATATATCATTAACCCAAATTTTCCCGCGCTGCTATTTGTTGAAACTACAGCTGCATTATTATTATTTGTCATTGGAGATTTTGTTTTATCTAACTGCATACTTGCAAATAAGGCATCTATCTGTGCACTATAAGCTTCATCATTCAGAAAGATTCTTATGCTTATACTCTTACCAAAGCCGCTGGCCACAGACAAAACTGCGTACATGTTATTCCCATCAATTTTTATAGGTACCGCCGCTGAGGTCACCTTCCAACCCTCAGCTGTTGTTTTCGTTTCCGTCTCAGGATTGGGTTCTGCTTTATACGGAGTTACCACCAGTTCCTTCCATTCCTTTTCAAAATCCTTTTTAGCGTCCCCAGTACTTGTGGTGCTTGCATACATCGCAATTACACAAAAGCTGCCGTTGGTCGTATTTACATTTGTATAATTTACGACCCCGGCCTTGCTGTCTTTCTTAAAGTCTTTTGGGAGAGTAAAGGTGGCGATGTCAAATTTTTCGGTTTGACTTATGCCTTGCTGCATGATTGCAGTAAGTAATAAGAGGGTGATCATTTTTTTCATAACTAAAATTTATTCACTTGTCTCACATTTCCTTTAAAGCGTTAAAATTGAAATCCTTTTCAATCAGCAATTATTATTTGAATGCATAAGGAAGAACATCCGTCAATGATTGTAAGGGGCCAGGCTCAAATTTTACGCCTGTATTTATACTTGTCTTAAATATGATCTTTTGATCTCCCTTGACTACGCCTTTCACATCCAGTTCTAATTCACCTTGCGTTCCGGCATCTACCGGTTTATTGTTTTTATCAAAACATACATACATATATTGTGTGGCGCTGGCTTCAAATCCAGGGATAGATACACCCACTCCTGGTCCTGCATATAAAGTCGTTTGTCCTGAGCGAAAATTCTTATTGTATTTTACTTTTATTCCTTCACCACCTTCAACTTCAAACTCATCACAATTGAAAGTCATCTTTGCGACGCCAAGCGGTATTTCCACATTCAGATTGCACTTATAGTTCTCTTTTATTTCCAGTTCCGCTATTCTCTTTAGTTCTTTATCGGTCATACGACCGCAAAGAAGATCACGATAAATAATTTTATAACCATTATCCAAAATAATTCCATCTATTAGCGGAGCCATAATCATACTCATCCGCTCTGCCTCTTTGGATGCCTTGAGTATGGTACCAGTTTTTATCGCGACTCTTGCATACACGCTGTATGCTTCAAACATTTCTTTATGCAAACGCCACGATTTTTTTACATAATCCCGGTTGATCACGGCGAATACGGGTAGATACTGATTGGATAACTCATTATAGAGGCCGCAGTATTTTGCAACCACTTTTGTATTGCATATATTATTCTGATCACAGGCCTTTGATTCTGCCAATTGATTTTTATACAACTCATCATGTTTTGCCCGTAATTCCGCTTCGAGCTTGAAGACTTCCTTGCCATGCTTAAGAGTAATGTTAAGGATCTCTTGTGTCAGGGGGATAGTGATTTTTGAAAACGCATATTCCGCTCTGCGCGTAAACACAGTAGCGGATTCAACCAGTTCCTGATTATTCATTGGATCTTTACCAAATTTGTCAGCTCTGCTTTGTGCTGTACTTATATGTTCAGCTATGTAGCCTTTTTCCAGTTTATCATGCATAGCGCGATACATCGCGGCGAGGGCTTTTAGTTCTGTGTTAATGCGTAGAGCATCCTCTATTGTCTCACATTGCTCAGGGAAAATAAAATCATGCTCATTAAACGGATATGACCGGAAGGGCTTTTCATCTATTAATTTGTACACGTTTTGTCCCGGAAATAAATGGGTATAGGTTTTTATTGCTTCATTGCTTAATCCTCCTTTCAAGGCTTGTAAGCAATGTTTTTTTGCAAGTTCCGTTTGCCCTTTTTTCATACAGATAATTGCCGACGTATTATTTGCTTCGGGATGTGTAGGGGCAATTTTTATACAACGGCCAAAATAAAACAAAGCCGTATCCACCTCTCCCAGACTGGTGTAAGCTTGCCCGAGATTGTTGAGTACCGTACTGCTGTTGGGTTCGCGCTGCAATAGTACCTGAAGAATTGGTAGGGCCTTGTTTTCCAGACCTGCCATTGAAAGTATGGCTGCACAATTATTAAGGGAAGTATTATCATTCAATGAAAGGGTAGCAGCTTTGATAGCCAATAACACCGAAGCTTCCGCATCATTTCTATACCAGGCAACGATGGCAGCGCCAGAAAGTTTTTCCCCATCATTTCCAAATTGATTGGCAATATGCCTTGCTGAATCTGCTGATGAGGATATTATCTTTTGCAATAGCTGTGTGTGAAGCGTTTTGAGATAGGTATTAAGTTCATTGGTGGTTAATGTCTTTTTCGGCAACTGCGAAAGAAGCTTGCTGTTTTTAACTGGTAAGGTTCTGTTGTCTGGTTTTAAAGTCTTGTTCTTTGCGCCTGCCGGTTTTTTCCCATTTTCATCCTTCATCAAGCTGTCCAGGTTGGGAATATTTTTCATAAGTTCAGAGTACTTTGGATCCTTTTTCATCTTTTCAATTTCCAATTGTGCTTCTTTTATTTTCTTGTCAATCTCTGCCTGGGTTAGTTGAGAAAGCACATGAGCAAAAGAGAGAAGTAAAATGCCTACCAGAACGCTGATCTTTTTCATCTATATATTTTGAAAAGAAGTGGAAGGAATATCTTTTTCATCCTTGTTTCGGTTTATAGATAGAAACTTTTTTGTTTAGCTGGGTTGGAGGAGCTGGTCCAAGTTTCCCTTTTAGAAAACCTTCATTAAAGTTCCAGCCAGAATTTACGCCAAGCGTATACCCAACATTTAACTTGTCGTTCACCTTCACAATATTTTCTCCAAGACCGCTGGTAGCTTTTGCTTCGAATTTTAATCCGCCATCTGAAAATTTGTTTTCGCCATCAAATGAAATAAAAATTGACTCATTTACGGCTGCGCTTACTTTTGCCTCGACCGCACCAACTTTTACTCCCAGATTTAACTGTACACCTACACCAAAACTGAGCGTCGATTGTTTTGTCTTAAAGTTTTTCTCAAACCCGAATATCACTCCTTCGCCTATACTGAATGAAAATGTCTCGCAATTCAATTGCACTTCACCTACACCGATTCCCAGTTCAATATCAAGGGGGCAATCCATTTCACCAATGGCGTTAGTTTCCCTGGTGGATTTTACTGGAGTGAACTCACAGGGTTCAATGATCCTGCTGCTCCCGGTTTTACCAAGCATCACCAGGTATTCCTGGATCAATACATAATACTGTATTTTGAAATTATCTGCACCGGTGGGATTAAGCGTGAGGTATTGCCAATACACCAGTTCATCAAAATAAGTAGTGAAAACAAGTTGGTTTTTTTTCTGCCATTCTTCTGTTATCAAAGCAAACTTTGGCAGGTATTGATTGGCCAGGTTATTATAAGCGATGCATTTTTCTTCGGTTGTGGGACAACAGGAAGTTGTTCTCCCTTCGCCGCAACATTCGTCTGCACGTTGATCGAAACCCTTGTCTAATCCCTGCTTTAATTTGGTATATTCTTTTTCGAGCAGGTTGTATTCTTCATAATATTTTTTATCGACCCGTGAATAAAGATCAGCTCTTGCCTTTCCATATTCAGCTCCAATATCCCTCGCCATTATACCACACAATTCATAGTAAGGCTGCGCTAAAAATTCATTCTTCCTTAAGATGCGACCTGTTCCATTTGATTGCATAAGCTGCATCACCTCCTGTTCCTTCTTTAGCGCCAACTCCTTATACTTGGCTCCAAACATCTGCGCTTGTTTCATAGTCGTCGCTCTGAAAGCTTCATGCTCTGCTTTTGAAACTGCTGCATCTTCCACCTTTGTGCACTGAGCAGGCAACTGGTATTTAAACTGGTTAAAGTATTCGGGAATTTTGACACGAGGTCTAACCAATGGAACGATTTTCGAACCCTTTTTTATTTTCCGCAGCTTAAGTTCGGCGGTCTTGGTATAAGAGCTCTTAATTGATTTTTCAAAATATTCAATTGCTTTTTCTGTATTCCCTTTTGTGGCTTCAATTTGTGCAACCGTATTACAGGCTTCAGGATGGTCTGGTTCCAGTTTAATACAACGACCTAAATAAACCATCGCAGTATCTGTTTCTCCCAGGCCGGCATAAGCCTGGCCAAGGTTATTTAGTAACATGCTGTTATCAGGGTAGGATTGTAAGACATACTTGAGAATCGGGATGGCTTTGTGTTCGATACCACTCATTTCCAGAAGGGCAGCACAATTGTTTAGTAAAATTCCATTGTCAGGTTCATTTGCTGCTGCTTTCACTATTAGCAACAAAGCTTCCTCCCGGTAATCAGTATACCAACCCCCAAGTGCAAGATCTCCCATCTTGCTTCCATCATTTTTATATTTCGCAGCAAGGGATTGAACAGAGGATTGAATTCCCGATGCTAATATTTTTGAAAGCTCAGTATATAAATCATTTAAGAATTTAACTAATTCTGTTTTCGTTAATACTCTTGTTGGAAGAGAGGCAAGAAGAGCAGTATTCTTTTCGGGAAACTTCCAGTTGTCAGCATTACCATAGGAGCCGGGATCAGCGGCATACAGGGAATTGTTTCCGCCCGAATTGCCCTGTTGGTTTTTCATTGCATCGCTCACCTGCTTTTGCTGATCAACCAAACCTTTCATTGCTTTTGCCCTGGCTGAATCATTTCCATATTTTTTCATTAGCTCCTGTTGCTGCTTCATCATCTTGTCAATGTCGGCTTGCGAAACTTGTGCTGTCACGAACTGCACAGATATAGAAAGCAAGAACAAGCTGACCAATACTATTTTCATAAAAACTTTTTATTATACTACCGGTTGATGAGGTTTATTATTTTGTATCGACGACCATATAGCCTGTTGAATTTTCCATTTCAATTTTTGTAAAAGTGATTTTGATTTCATCATAGTGCTTTTTAACATTAATTCCCTGGTGGAGACCTATATCCTCATACATTTGTTTGAAACTGGCAATTCGCGCGCCGGTGAGCTTCATGGTGTAGTTGACTACATGTTTGCCGGCACCATCAGGTGAAAAAGCCTCGATGAGGAATACCATATCCTGGTTCTTAATAAAAGCATCTAAAAGCGGAAGCGTGGCTGGGAAACCAGTGTGAGTTTTGACAGTGAAGACCTCATACGCCCGTCTCCCATTAATCGACGTCTTTTCATTGGTAATACTTGACACACCCATTTCAAAAGCCTGTATTTTCGTCTTGTCCCGAAATCCATCAAGGGCATCGTCGCCTGCCATTTTTGTTCCTCCAACCCAAATAGTCATATACATAAGTGAAATATTTCCCGAAGCTCCGCCCTTACTCGTTTCGGTAGTCAGTTCTTTAATCTGGACAGCATTGTAAGTAGCCGTTTGAGTATTGCCCTTTCCAGAAGAATTGATTCTAATATTATAAGCAGCTCTCCCAAACAACGGCTTCTTGTTGACATTGCTAATGGCCCATTTACCTGCTTCTTTATTGTATTGAATGTTTACTTCATCTCGATTAGCAACTCCCTTCGCGTCGGGAACCCAACTAGGAAATAAACGCGGTTGTGCATTAGGATTATTGTTTAGCGACTGGTGCTCAATGAAAGCAGAACCGTCCTTTTGCACATCTTCATTCCTGATTGAATATTGAAAATGTGTAGCGTCAGCCCCTGTAAAGTATTCCACATTGAATTTGGCTCCTTCGGGTATCGTCGTTTGATCCAGGTTGAAAATATTCCATTTATTGCCTACATAATAAACTCCGATCGGGTGTGGGTTTGCATTCACTCCATTGACTAGTACCGGGCTTACGAAAATAATAGCTAGCCGATTGTTATTAAGCTCAGGAACGTCGAGCAGCGTACAGTCACCATTACAGGAATTGTTTGCCTTTGTCGAAACATGAATGAATTGTTTTTGTGCAGCGCCATTTAGTGCAGTAAATATGAACAAAAGCTGCAGAAGTATTTTCGAAATTTGAAATTGCTTTTTCATTTTATTGATTTATTTGTCAATCATTTCTTGTAATGCGGTAAAATTGAAATTGGCTTCCAGTTGATTTTTAAAATTCTCTTCGGCTTTTCCTTTGTCCCATCTCCAGTACACCACTAAGAACTGGGGAACATAGGCGGGCAATTTGCTGTTGAAGTAATCAGGGTTTAATCTCACCAGTTGGCGGCCACCTTTTGCGTCTGAACTAAATCCTTTGAAACTATACATATCGATTGCATTCAGAATGGCTGGTTGTTCGAGTTCCTGTGGCTGACCATTTGCCAGGAGATCCTGAACCGGTCTCATTTCGTTTTCATATCTTTTTTTTGTATCGGCAATCCATTTCTCTTTTCGTTGCTTGTCTGTAACATAATTCTGCAGAAAAGATTCCTTGGCCCTGGCAACTCTGGCGGGAGGGGTTGTTTTTTCTATTCTCTCTAGTTGAATTTTTTTGTTGGCCTCTTCCTGTTCATCAGTCTTAACAGGAGTGTTCTTTTCAATGGATGCTAATTCCTCTGGTAATTTCTTTTGATTATAAGCCAGGAATGCCAGCAGGTATTGCTTCCTGGTAACAGCAACATAGGGCGATTCACTTTTTCTGGTAATAATAATGGCACGGGAAGACGTCGTACCTGTATTTGAAGTTTGGTTATTAATTCCTTTATAAAGTGGATAGCCCCTGAACTCTCCTTCCTTTGGCGTTAATAGATAAACCGGCTGATTATGTATGGTGAATTCTTCCACAGTCTGCACAAACCAACTAAACTTATTAGCCCACACATAAAACCAGGTGCCGGTTTCGGTGCCCAATAGCATCTTATTTACATTGGTATTACAATAGTATGCTTTGAATAGTGCGTTTAAAACGTATGATGTTGAATTACTATTAATTGACGAATTGTAACCTTCCATCGAACGATACCAACCAGCTTCAATTCCCATTGGTTGTGGATATGCAGCCTGAAGCAGTTGTTGCATTTTATCTATGCGACCCGTGATCGCTGCCAGGTTGCCTGTTTTCATGTTGGCATCTGGACGTTTTATCCATTTGCCTTTTACACTCAAGGTGAGTTCTTCATTGCAGGGTTCCTGACAAAAGCAAGAACCCAACCAAAGCGAGAAGACTATAACCAGTGTTTTTTTCATGTACTTTATTCTTTCAATGTGAAATTACCAGTCAGTGCTAAGAACCAACTCACCCGAAACAGTGGTTCTGTTGAGTTGCGGTATAAATCCCCTGAAAGCGGTATATTGAAGGGACTCTTTGATTTAATGAAGAAGAATGCCCACCTTTAAAAACACAACGCTACCGTGTATTCATGGCTTCCTCAAGATCATATCTAATTATTGTGCTCGTCCTGCAACTATTGCAAGCAGGTAATATCCTCAGGGCACAGCAAATTCCTGATAGTCTGTTCCAGAAACTTGCTTCTACATCTAATGATTCAACAAAAGCAATTACGTTATTGGAAATAGGCGAATCCATTGAGATATCAAGTCCGCAAAAAAGTATGGAATATTACAGGCAGGCATTGCACATTGGCCAACGGATAAAGAATAACCGGGTGATTTTGTCTTCATATCATGATATAGGTGTTTGTTATATCAACCTGAATAAAATGGACAGCGCCATCATGGCTTTTGAAAAAGCAATTCCTTATGCGAGGCTATTAAACGATACCGTCAGGGTTGCCAGGGTTCTTGCTAATATAGGAAATGCTTACTTGCATAAGAAAGACCGCGTTACAGCAATTGATTATTATATGCAATCGGCGCGAATTTGGGAAACTAGTGCTGATCAAAACTACCTGTCTATTTTATACTCCAACATAAATGGATTATTAGACGAACAAAAGGAACATTACAAAGCCGCAGAATACGGAAATAAAGCAATTGCACTGGCCCAAAAGATCGGCGATAAATATTCTTTGGTAAATGGAATGGTGAACCTTGCCATCACTTACGGTTATCTTGATGAACCTGAAAAACAATATGAATTATTAGAGAAAGCCTTACCCCTGGCCAAACAAAATAAAGACCTTGACCAGGTTGCAACGGTTTATCACAATATGGGTGATTATTACATTAAGAAAAATGACTTTCCTTCTTCATTAGAAAAATACCTGGAATCGTATCATTATGCAAGTCAAATGGGCAACAAGTACCATCTCTGTACAATCTGTACTGCACTCGCCCAGGTGTATCATAAGCTTAATCAGGATGGAAAGGCCATTCAATATATCCTGGAGGCGGAAAAGTTGGCTAACGAGGTGGGAACAAGAACTGATCTGAAAGATATATACAAGACTAGGGCCGAGATTGAACAAGGCGCCGGGAATTACAAACTTGCCAGTGAATATTATTCGAAGACAATTCAGATAAGCGATTCATTGTTCAAAGCAGAGACCAGTGAAAAGGTTGCCGAAGTCGAAGCTCAATACCAGAATGAGAAGAAACAGGAAAAAATACTGCAGTTGGAAAAAGACAAACAGATACAATTTCTTTCGATCAAACAAAAATCAACGTTCAATTACGTTTTGATTGGTTCCTTATCGGCCTTACTGATCCTTTCCGTATTGGTTTATCGAAATTTTCGTCATCGCCAGTTATTAGCAAAGCAACAGGATGAACTGCAGCAACAACGCATCAGGGAATTAGAAAAGGATAAACAACTGATTGCCGTTGATTCTATGCTCAAAGGCCAGGAAGAAGAGAGAAGCCGTTTAGCCAAAGACCTGCACGATGGCCTGGGAGGATTACTATCTGGTGTAAAATTCTCATTGAGCAATATGAAAACTAATTTGGTGGTGACTCCAGACAATATGGCCATATTTGAACGTTCATTGGACATGATTGATACGTCGATCCGGGAATTGAGACGTGTTGCACACAACATGATGCCGGAAGTCCTCACAAAATTTGGTCTCGATGAAGCAGTGAAAGAATACTGTAATACGATCAATACCACCAAACTGCTCACGGTAAAATATCAATCACTTGGAATTGATACATTGCCAGACAAGTCGGCTGAGATCATTATTTATCGCATTATCCAGGAATTATTGAATAATATTCTGAAGCATGCGTCAGCAACAGAAGCCTTTGTACAAATCATCAGAGACGAGCAACGATTAAGTATAATTGTAGAAGATAATGGAAAAGGATTTGATACGGTGGCATTGGAGAATAATGAGGGCGCTGGCTGGACAAATATTCGGTCGCGTGTAAATTACCTGAAGGGAAAATTGGATATTCATTCCGAAGTAAACAAAGGAACAATGGTGACTATTGAATTTAATCTTTGATTATCGGCAGTGAATATCTTCTGAACTTTTAGACCCTTTTTCAACTTCAACAGATTTCTCACCAGCGCCTTATCGAAACGCTGTTTCGCTGTTAAATTGAAACGCCTTTGCAATCATGTCCACCGTATTGCGCGCATTGAATTTTTCTTTAAGGTTTTTCTTATGCGTAATGACGGTATTCCGGCTGATGAATAATTTTGCTGCGATCTCTTTCACCCCAAATCCTTTTACAAGGTATTCGAGTACTTCCGATTCACGAGGTGTAAGACGTGGTGATGACTGGTTATCACTCATAGTGGTGAGTGAATCGGTCTTATGCGTCATCCGGCTTTTTCCATTTGAAGTCGCGGATGGAAAATAGCCATTTGCCAACTCACTGAAGTTCTCGTAGATAAAATGAATAAAGTAAAGAAGATTGTCATTTTGCTTTTCGACTGCATCCAATCGCTGTTCGAGACGCGTAATAGTTTGCAGCAATTTACTCAAGGGCAGATATTCCCTTATACTACCTAGCTTTCCCGATAAAGAAGAGGGATTATTCTTTTCCTCAAGTATATTCAACTCAGCAAATACGGAGCTTAAATCGGGACTGTTCTCCTTAATAAAAGTACTGACTTCTTTCAACAGCAGGGACTTGTCCACACTCTTACAGGTTATTGGTGAATATTTCTAATCAGCAGTCTTTCGGAACGGAGGTACCAGATTGAAATTTAAATATACATTATTGCATGCCATTTAAAAATACCTCAAATCGGGGAGATTAGTAAGTGGTAGTAATATATTATGATGAGGGATACGAGATAAATATCATTACTAATCGGGATTGTCTTTGGCATGCTTCAATGTTAGTTTTGGTAATGGTTTCGCATACGCATAAATATGACTTAGTAATAATACCATTTATAGTTTGGTAATAATACTAGATACATGAATAACCAAGTTCAGATTGATATACTGAAGCGCATTTTGAAAAGGTTGGAAGGTGAACATCAGGAGCAAGACTTATCGATCCAAAATCAAAACAACGAGCTATCAGTAAAAAGTCGGCAAACAGCAATCAGCGTGGAGATCATGCGACGTTTCCGGATACAGAATAAGAAGTTAATGGAACAAGTGGCCCTTTTAAAAGATAAACTGAAGTATGCGACAGGATCTCAACCGCTAAATGCTCAGGATAAAAAGCTCTTACTTGATTTTAATGTTGAACTATCAGAAGCATTGGGATCCTGCGCGGAATGCTGGGGCGAAAACCCATCCTGTCATAATTGCCAGGGACAGGGCGTGCCTGGATGGCGAACAGGTGATAAAAATCACTTTAAAAATGTTCTACCGGTGTTGAAAAAGTTATTTCCCGATGAATCGCTAAGTAACGAAGGATCATGAAACCTCATTTCATCATAAAGTTCAAACCAGGAGTCGCATCAATCGATGCACCGTATTGGGGCGATTTTATTGAAAACAGGTCGGCCGCTGTGGAAACCACCGGTATGGAGATCGACAAGATCCTCCGGAAATATAAATTCGATTGCTTTGTAACGCACGAATTCAAACCAAAGAATAATAATACCTGGAGTGCCGAAGAAGCGGAAGCCGGTCTCGATCGCATTTACCGCATTATTGCCCAACGAGATTGCGAACTGCCAAATGCGATGATCGAAGAAATAAAAACAAGTCCACTCGTTGAAAAAGCTTACCCGGGCGAAATTGGCATTACACAGCTTCCCGATCATTCATTGGCAGTTGCACAAGCAACATTTACCAGAAAAGCCTCGGAACAAATATTCCTCGAGGAAGCTCAATTGTTTACCAAAGGCAACCCACAAGTAAAAATAGCGGTGCTCGATACCGGTGTCGACTATACGCATCCTGAATTTAACCATGCCATGTTACCCGGAATGGATTTCGTTGACATCATCAATGGCTCCGATCGGTTCATAGGCGATTTTCTCGGAGAAGATACCGAACCGCTCGACGAAGTAGGCCACGGTTCACATGTTACCGGCATCATTTCAGCACGCGGCAACAAGATGCCGATGGGTGTGGTGCCTGAATGCAAAATCATTCCAGTAAGGGTGTTAGGCGCAATGAATAGTGAAGGTCGATTGGTAGGCGCTGGATTAATCGATAACATAAGCGCTGGTATTAAATGGGCAGTAGATAATGGTGCTACAATCATCAATATGAGCCTGGGTGTAAAACATAGCGGCGGTGGTCTTCCGCACAAAGAGGTGATTCACTACGCACTCAGCAAAGGCGTAACTGTTGTGGCCGCTTCTGGCAATGATGGAACCACCGATAAATATTATCCCGGCGCGTTGGCTAATGTAATTGCTGTGGGAGCGGTAGATTATTCCGACAATATCACAGGTTTTTCTACCTATGGTAGACATATCTCGTTAGTTGCTCCAGGTTTCCAGATTTATAGCGCGGGATTGCATCACGGTTATTCATTCGCGTCTGGTACTTCACAAGCTTCACCTTTTGTAGCCGGTGGCATTGCGCTCTTGAAATCATATGCACTTAATAAAGGGAAAAAACTAAAACCAGAATTTTTGAAGTTCATATTGAAAGTCACTGCCGACAGGAACTTCAAAGGATATAAGGACATAAAATATGGCTACGGCAAGATCAACTTGCTGGATGCGATCAAGTATATCGATTACCATTATTAAAAACTATAAAAAAATATAACTATGCCTTCAAATGACTTAAGATTTCTGTCCGGCTTCCGCAACGGTGGTGATATCGCTGCTGCAGAAAATCTCGAATTCATCGATTTGATTGCGCCGTCTGTAAAATCTGATTTTTACATCAACCCGCCCGCAATGAAAATAGACAGGCTGGTGGTGGAAGCTGAAAATAATATCCTTCGCAAGTTGCTATCATATACTGACCCGGTGACTGCAACTGCAAGTAGTGCAGCTGGAAGGGCGGCTACAGCGCCGGTTAACCCCATTGCAGCCAGTCCGTTTCCTCCAATTCCGGTTAATCTTAAAGATCTGATCAGTGGTGTCACTGTTAAGGATGAATTTAAAAAAATTACGCGCGACGATCTGAAGTCCGTTAAGAATTTTCGGCTCGAGGAAAGATTGCGTCAAGACTCACTGTCGGCGATCATTGGTACTGTGAGTAGCAAGTTTCGCAAGAGCAGCATCGATAACAATCTTCGCTACCTGCTCTCCAACGTGGCGATATATACTTATTGCCTCAACCAGGCACGCTTCAAAGATAATGTGAAGGATGCTGAAGGATTATTCAGTCGCGTAGTTACTTATGCGAAAGAAACACAATCGCTGATCAACGAATCAATAGCCGAGAGTTTCTTCAAGAAAAATAAATTCGATCCCACCGATATCGACCTGAATACTTTCAAGTCGATGGCCTCCGATGCGACAATACCTTTCTCATCGGGCCAACCGGAAGCATTTCTTGAAAACATACTCACCAAGCTCACTAAGTATGGTGCATTGCCCAGCCTCGTTGATGTATATATCCTGAAAGGAGAAGTGGATCCGTCAAACATTACGCCGGACATCAAGAACAAGATGGTGGACCATTTGTACAAAATGGGCATCAAAGTAACTGCAGCTGAGGTAACGACGTCTGCGGCGAATTTTGATGAGTATCTCGCCCTGGCCTATGCGCAGGCAAAGAAATTAACAGGTGGATTCAACGATCCACTGAAGAATGTTTATTCTGATGTATCGGTTGATACCTTCGATTATAAAGTAGATTATTTCGAAACCATCGAGGAGCAGGCAATCGAACGTGCGCATATCATGGGTGCTGCCGTATTGTTCTACACTAAAGTACTCAGCGATGATATGGGACTTCTTCGCGTGGCCGATGCAATCATCATGGCCTGGAGCAAAGGCAAGCTCGATATTCCGCATGGAGAAACAGCAACTAAGCTATACCGTTACTACAAGCTGCGTAAGGAGAGAATGACTGCAGAGGAAAGAAGCATGTTCTATAAGATCGTGTTCAATACGGGAAGTGCCGAGGTGCTTGAAAACAGCGTGGTCAATACCGATTTCTCAAGATTGTGGAATTCACTGATGCAGGAAACAGTGAAGTATATCCAGAAATACGAAGAAGTGAGCAATGCAGAAGAATTCGTATCGAAAGTGGGTATCTACAATTCCATCAAGAACCTGCAGTACAATCTTTCTGTGTTCATGACGGGTATGATCAAGAGTTTACTCCCGGAAATGTATGCACAATTGCAAAGTGCGATAGAGATCATTCGCCAGCCAGAAGTGGTAAGTCAGCTTGGACAGGGTTATCAGCGCAATATGTGGAAGGTGGTGGAACGCATCTGTGCAGAAATGTTCAACACAGTTCCAAATGTGTCGGCGCTCAAAACCATCGCTATCAAAGGGCATAGCATCTTCTCGGCAATTGCTGCATTTGATGAATCACAGTTTACCGATGAGGCATTCCGCAAATTGATCACCGATGTTGAAGAATTCATTGTTGCTAATGGACAAATTGATGGCAAGCCGCTGGGTGGTGAAGATGAAGAAGATCCCGAAGAGGATGCCGATGATGAGAGCTCGGAAAAAAATGATAATTGGGACTTTTAACTGAGGCGTGGCTGAGTTAGCAACTACAATTGGTAAACAAAATAAAATAAAATATCATGGCTGAATTAACTCCAGAAATATTTTCAAAGGCAAGAAACGAAGCAAAGCAGGTGCTGGCGATGAGCAATGCCTTCCGTAATATGGATATTGCTGAACAAAAAGATATCTACCAGGCATTGGTAAAGGAAAACGCCGCTCGTGAAATGCGCAGGCAGGATGCCTATTCATCTGGTATGGGTACCAAAGGAGCGAGCAGGGAAATAGATGACCGCCGGCATGAAAAAGGATTCAAGGATACAGTAGATGCATTCGAAGATTTGGTTGATAGTGTCGACTTCCCACAGTTTGTAAAAGACCTGATCAAGGGTGTATTCGACGCCAACATAGTTGTTATGCGCGCGCAAACACAGGAATATGTGCGCTTGTTAAAAGAAGCTTCCAAGCCGGTAACTGAATTTGTTAAGGCGGCTAAGGATGATGAAACCTTTGGTTATCTCGCCGAGAACCAGTCGGACAAGTTTAATATCGCCATGGATGGTGGTAAGATCACACTCACTCAACCAGACGGCGGCAAAGTGGATATGGAAGACAACGAAGTGAAGGCAAAGATCATGGAAGCAAAGATTGCGATGGCGCAAGAACACCGGGCATTGTTGCGCGAAGTATTGCTAATGGGTGTTACTCGCCTGGTTGTAGAGAAGGGATTGATTGAAGCAGGTGTAATATTCGATGTACAAGCTAATCGCGAAGCAACCCGCAGCGATATGGCAACAGTGAATGAAACATCCAATTTCGGCGGCGGATTTGGCGGCGGTATATTTAGTTCTTTCGGTATTGGTGGCAATAAAACCAAATCGAAGGTGATGGTGTCTTCTGCCAATAGTAAGAATACGGATCAATTAAAAGCCAATCTTACAGGTAAAGTGAAGATTGAATTCAAGACAGATTATTTCAAGCTCGACAATTTCGCGCAAATGTATGCAGGTGGTGCTGCAGGCGGTCCAGGCAAGCAAGGAGGTCCGCAACAGCAAAATGCATTACCACCCGGTAAATAGTGGGAGCAATGGCCCTGGCACATTTACAATTACTCGATAGGTTGTCCGGCAAATTTCAATTCTTGTTGGATACGGGTACATCCCCCTTCTTTGAATTTGTGATTGGAAAAAGCAAGACGGAAAAGAATGGAGTACCCTTCGTGGATGAGATTCAAAAGAAAACGGGAATAAAAAGAAGAGCAGTCAGCAATCCGTTACGAACCAACAGTGAAATCACTCTTGATTCGTCACTTTTCGTAGACGACAGCCGGTTCATTCAATTGTTCACTTATCGCGATGAAAATGGAAAGGGGGCAAGCTTTAGCAAAGTAGTGGAAGTTGTACCGAAACTATTTGTAAGAAATGATGCGGGTGATTTGCCCGATATCAAATTGCCAAAATTATTCAGCATGTCTACATCATATCAGGTAACAGGCAGGGTGCCGCAAAGTTTCAGCGAGCCGAAGATGAGCGAAGCAATGTTCTTTGCGTCGCTGTTGCCGATCGTCTCCAAGATCCTGCCTGTAGCAAGTAATTTACTCGGCGGTCTTGCGGGCGGCGGCGGCGGGGCCGGTGGATTGGGAGGTATACTTGGGAAAATACTTCCAATGGTAAGCGGCTTATTGGGAGGCGGCGGAGCTCCAACCGGGGGCGGTGGAGGTGGCGGTGAAAATGCACAAGCACCTGTTCAGGGAGGTGGACCCAATCTTGCCGAATTACTTAAGCCCGAAACCATACAGGCAATCAAAGGATTGATTGACCAGTTCACGCAGAAAGGAAATATGTCCGGACAAAAATCAGTTACGGAACCAACTGCATCACCTGGATTATTGCAGATGTTGCCCATCATTGCACCCGTATTGGAAAAAATAATCAGCCCCCAGGCCATTGCCGCTTTAGGAACAAATCCCGAAAAGCTTTATGCAGCGCTTGCAGATGGAATTGCTCATCTCCCCGTAAACGATATCATATCGATTAAAAAACTATTGGTGCAAACCAGGCCATCGGAATATGTAAAGGCCAAATCAACTAACTATTCACAACCCATGTTCTGGCAGGCATTGTTATCGCTTGCCACACCAGATATGGTAAACGCAGTTGGTAATCAAACTAACAATACGATGAAGACTGCGCAGGAAGGAATTCTGAACCTGAAAAAAGAACAAGCACGTTTCGTGGAAGCGCTTATACCTAAAGGCGATATCAACCAGCCGGTAATTAAAGACATGATCAACGCGATTTCACAATACAATCTTCTTACTCATCAACCACCTGCGCAGCAGGCACCAAGTCAGCAGCAATCAGTAGCACAAAGCATTGGTGCATTTACCTCCGCGTTGTGCCAGGTGATCCCGGCGATTGAGCAATCGCTTAGCAACGATAGTGTAATGGATGAAACCCAGGAGAAGACTAAGGAGTTTGCCGATAAAGTGCAGAACCAGTTTATGAAGTTGCAGGAAGACGTCCGGAAGAAGATGCTTGATTCCATGAAGGAAAAAATTGAGCAGCAGGTAGAGAATATCGATCTCAAATCTTTGAGCTTGCAGTTTTCGCATAATACTAAAGAACGAGATGGACTTACGATCTTTAATTGCAACGGAAATTATAAGAAGAAGGCTTCTGCAGATAAAGCAGCTAAAACACTTTCGCGACTCTTACCCATGGCAGTGGCAAAGGAGCTAAGAGAAACCTCATCAATACTCAGCTCGAAGAATGGCCATCATCGTCAATATCGCAGTTCTGATCCTGCAGTGGCATTGATGTTACAAAAAATTGACGAAGCCGCCAGCGTTGCAAAGACTACCATTCCCTTCAAGCACGATGGACGATTTAATCTGGAAGTTGCAGGTGCCAAAACGGTTGCCGTAAATGGCACTCAAAAATGCGTTTACGTTGCAGAAAAAGGAATTCGGTTTGCCGTAACCGTGCAAGGTTCAAAAAAAGAAAAACTAACGATTCCAAAATGCATCATACAAGTGCAAATACGAACCAGCCAGGATAAAAATGTATTAGTCGACAAAAAATTCCCGCTAACCGATGTACAAACAGGCGCCATTGTAGACAGTCTTCAGTTCAGCACAGAGGAGATAAAGAATTTGCAGGTCAATACTGATTTGCTTGTTTGTTTTACGTTGGTTTGGAGAGATAAGAATAAACAAGTGAAAGGAACAAGGAAATGCCATTCCATAATGATGACTTCGGGCTACTTGTTTGATGGCACGCAATCGGTGATAAAATCCGCAATACCATTGAACAATATCACCGAACATCGCGAGTTCTGGCATAAGATATGGGAAGGCCGTTCACCAGCAGGTCGCAAACGAACTAACATCGATTGCAAATATTTTATGCAGTATGAACCTTCTTCTCCCAGAAATAATCAAATCGAAACAAAGACACTTTTGAAAAAAGGAAAAGAAGTTTCGGACAGCGAATACGAAGCCGACGATGATTTCATAAAGATCAAATCGGGCTTGCAATTATCGCCTCAAACATTGAATGCATTGATCCCAAAAATTTCGAAGTTTCCTGCACTTCCCGAAAAACAATTGAATGCCATAAGGGGACAGGAAGCGAAGAAATTGTTGGAAAGCGCTGGCATTGGTCATGTAGAATTTAAAACCCGCCGCGATGAAACAAATATGTTGTGGGTTTACCCGGAAGTGGACCTGCTCGAAATAAATTTCAAGAAAGCCAATGCGATCAATCCCTATGGCAATGTGCTCGACTTTATCGATGAAAAGGCTGTATTTGTAAAGCCTGCATCTATACATTTCATAGGAACCAAAAATTAATTCCATGGAAACAGCATTCAGTATAGTTCCCGATTTATCGTACCAGTCAGAATTCTCACTGGCTCACGAGGATAAGGAGATCCTGATCAATGGGGCTAAAATAATATTCGACAAAAAAGCCCCGCTGACACCCGTTACCCTGAATCCACCGGTGAAAAACAAAAAGTATGAACCCGCTTGATCAAAACATGGATCATGAATTCATTGATGAATTCACTGATGAATCATCATTGAATCGATCAATCGATGAATCTATTGACGTTGACGAGTCAATGATGAGCCTGAGCGAAATGGTGGGAGACCTGGTAGAACCATTCGAACCCGAGTATGATGAACAGCAATTCGCGCCAGAGTATGATGAGCGGCAGCGTATTTCAATGAGTCTGCTGAGTATCCATCTGGATATGCCGGTGCAATTACAGGTGGCCGTATCGGCCGAAGGGAGAGTGAAATTAGGAATTACGCCGCCGCTTTACAGAATTGAAACATCTTTTGAGCCAGTATTTCACCAAATAAAATTCACCTGTGAATTAGATGAATAATTATGCCAGTAGCCCGGGAACAAAATACAACCTGGAATCTTGAATCATTTCTCGATTCGCTGATCGTTGAGCTCGATAAAGCAAGAGAAACACTTGCTGTAAAGGCCATCAATAAACCGTTGACCTACGCCGTAAAAGACATTGGGCTTGACCTGCAGATATTTCCGACCTACGATGGCGACAATGTGCGATTCATTACCGCGCAGGCCGGGCAGGCGGGTGCTTCCAAGGTTTCCATTCAGCTCGGTTCAATAACAGACCAGCAGGTTCGCGAAACTTCAAGGGTGCCGGTTTCAAAAAATGATATTAGGATCGACGCTATCGACGGAATTGATGAAGGCACCAGGAAAAGGCTTAAGAAAATTGGAGTCAGCTCAGTAAACGACTTAGAGAAAATGGAAAAGAAAAATATAGATATCGAAAAAATAAGTTCAGGCGATGGAAGCTCGGGCATCAATTATAAAAATCTCTCCAACCTTATCGAAAAAACGCGCAGGGCAAAGAATCCGCCCATAATTACAAAGATATCCGTGTCAAAAAGTGATGCGGGACCTGTACTCGCATTGTATGGAAAAAATCTTTCAGTGCAACAGTCCTTTTCGCCGGTCGCTATTATTAACGATGAGCTGACACAGGTGATATCGCACCAGCCCACGTTGGTGGAAGTGAAGTTGAAGAAGGAGACATTCCGACCAGGCAAAAATGAATTGGTATTAACCCTTGACCCCTATGCCGTATTTAAAATGAATATTGAACAGAAAAACAATTAATATGGGTAATAAGAGCCAGCTTTTCCAGATACAAGATTCTTTTACCAGGTACAACAAGCGCTGCGAGACTAAAAAGAAAAAAAAGAAACCGGTAGATCCTGAAGAAAAAAAGAAAGAAATAGCGGCAGCAGTATCACTCAGCTATTACGACGATGGCGCGCCCATCATCCTTTCGGGAAGCGCCTGGTATCATTCATTTTCGCAGTCGGAGGTTGACTCACCCGAGCAAATAATAACCGAAGACGCGACTTTTTCAATTGTTGAAGATGATGGCGAAGACGAATACAGCATCAATAAAGAATTACTCATGTTGTCGCAATCGGCATCAGAACCGGAATACGAAACTGTTCTTTCTCTGACAGAAAACAATGAAGAGCCGGGCTTGCTCGATTGGGCAGCCAATGCAAAGAGAGAGGAGAGTGCGACCACCTTATCGGATACCGAGATAGCAGCCGATCTTTCATCCATCTTTAGCACAACAGAAAATAAAGAGCCTGCACCGAAGCAAGCAGAGAAAGATGATTTCTGGAAGAAGATGATGGAGAAGAATGAAGAACAAAAAACCACGAGTCCCACAACAGATGAAGCAGCGACAACTCCGCCAACCACCGGCAATCAAAACATCTTCGACGCCATTGCAAAAAGCATGAACTATGCCAACGCATTCGACCTCGGCAATTATGTGTTGGAACAACGCTTCGATATGTTTGATGAAGAAGAAAACAAACGTATTGTGGGTGAGTCAAATATTAATAAATCAGAACTGGCAACACGTGGCACGCCCGTCCGAACGGGTCATCCGGGCGGGCAAACCGAAAAAGTTTCAAGTGACTCTGAAGAACTAAGCACACGTGCATTCCTGGAAGATCTTGATAGTATCCAGCAATCGTCGGAAGCATTTGGAGTTAAGGTGGTTGACAAAACAACTAAGGACTGGCCCGCCGCGCCTGCAGATCTTACCCAACCCACAGTGGAAATCACCAAACAATTATTCGGAACGTTTGAATATGAAAATATTCCCAATGCATCCAACTGCGAAATTCGGATGAAGGGTAATTGGGAAAGCACCAATATTGAAAATGTTAGCATACCCCAATTGAAAGGAGTATCGAATGGATCGTCTGGATATATACGCTTCAATAAAAAAGCCAGCAAGCAATTGCAACGATTGTGGAAAGCCTGGGAAGATGCCAAGCTTCTTGATCGAATCATAACATTCGATGGTGGATTTGTTCCCCGTTACAAAAAACTGAAGGGGGGTGGCTGCGGAACTTCATTGAGCAATCATGCCTGGGGTAGCGCGTTCGACATCAATGCAGGATGGAATGCACTGGGTGTAGAGCCGGCTTTACTTGGACAAAAAGGTTGCACGCGTGAGCTTGTTGAAATTGCCGCACAGCATGGATTTTACTGGGGCGGCCATTTCTCCAACAAAGACGGAATGCATTTCGAAGTGGCGAAAATTATTGACTAGACCGACTGATTCTTTTAACTCATAAAAATTATCATATGAACCGATTTCTTGAATTACAGGACGATGTGTTGCCGCGCAAAAAGAAAAAAGAAGACAAACTTGCTGTGGGCAAAAGTTATTATACACGCGCATTCAACGTTCCTCGTGGTATCCGGAACAATAACCCTGGGAATATAGAAATTAATGACGCCAATGACTGGAAAGGCAAAATACCAAGGTTGAAGAATACTGATAAGCGCTTTGAGCAATTCACGGATTATAAATATGGTGTGCGCGCCCTCATCATGCTACTCCGAACCTATATTAAGAGCGGCCGCGATACCATTACAAAAATATTTGCGCAATATGCGCCGCCTAATGAGAACAACACACAGTCGTACATCAAGTTTGTTGCAGGTCGCCTGGGCATAGGTGCGGATGATACTATCACTGCAACAAAAACCACTATCAAAGAACTTTCGAAAGCAATCGCTAAAATGGAAAACGGTGTGGAATCGATTAGCGATGCACAATTCGAAGAAGGATTTGCTGAACTGACCGATGAAATTAAGAAAGAACTGGAACCTGCTACCGCAAAATCCTTCTGGGCAAATTCCTTTGGTGCGACTGATTATTATCGCGAGGAAGAACAGGTAATCGCCAGTTCCTACGACGATTATTATGCCGGCGGTATGGGGGTGACGGTAAAGACAAAAACAATCATTGTAGTAGAAAACTCATCCAATGATTCATCTAAATTCCTGACCTACCGCGCCAAGGGTTCACCCGATGCATTGCGACCGGTAAGTGTGGAAGATATGGTGAACAAGATACTGGGTGCATTGAAAGAAAATGAAAAGATTGAACGGTTGGAAATATTCGGGCATGGCACTGATGGCTATATCAGTGTGGGTGCTGGTGAAATTCCTGCTGCATCGCAGCGAATCAACGGTAATCCTGAATGGGAGGTCCATCTTAAGAAACTTAAAGGCAAGTTTACCGATAAAGCGGAAGTCTTCCTGGGAGGTTGTCATACAGGAGCAGGAGAAGATGGGGCCAAGAAATTAAAGAAACTGGCCGACTTTTGGGGTGTTGCCGTATCAGCATCCAATGGACTGGTATGGGCCAACAGTTCTGGAGCCTGGTGGGAAGAAACAGGAGCCGTGCATCAACGTGCTACTCCGGACAAACCCACTCCGAAAGCAATTCCCTATCCATCAAGTTTATCTAAAACGAAATCCATGTCTGATCCGCAAAGTTTATCACTGCTCGATCTCCGGAAAGATATCACCGCCGTTTACCTGCATCCAGTTGATAAAACATTGCAGGGCGAACAGGCAATCAACGCAGCACATCATTTCAAAATGCCAAGACAGGTGGACGATATACTTACCGGAATAAATTTCAGCAAACCAGCTAATGTGATCGGTTTGGCAAGTATTGTGAATGCGCGTCTGTTCTTTGTAGTGGGCGGCAAGACCGAAGAATTTGTTGTTTTGGGCAGTTACCAGTTTATCGCTAAAAAAGATGACCGCAATCAGAGTTATTCATTGAGCCCGAAATTGAGCAACACATTTAAATCGCTTATTGAAGGGCGTCAGAATTTCTTAAACGCTTAATCCCGCTGCTATATGAACCGATTCTTAGAAATTCAGGGAGACCTGACCGATACAGATAAGAAAAAGAAAAAAAAGGAACCAATTGTAGAGGCGCGAAATAAGGAAAAAGCAAAAGCTCATTCATTCGAAAGCCCGAATTGGTTCCGTGCTTTCAACGAACCGGCTTATTCACTTTCGGCAAATCCTATGAATGATGAAAGGGAGATTGATGAGGATCTTATCTCGAGGTCTGCATCGGTCAACACTCCGGTGCCATCATTCTGCCAATTGAACAACGCAAAGGATGCAAATACAACAAATTTTGCGTTGGTGGAATTCAATTGCAAGGATGCCGCAAAAACACCGGTACCCGAATCGATTCGTGGAAATGTGCAGCAAGTAATGGAACAATTGGAGATTTTGAGAACCGAAGTAGGCAAAGCGATTACCGTCACTTCAGGTTACCGCACAGTAGAACATAATAAATCAGTAGGTGGCGAAGCGAATAGCCTGCACTTGTGCGGGATGGCTGCAGATATAAAGATAGCCGGAGTGACGCCGACAGCATTACGTGATACGATCGAACGTTTGATCACTGCGGGCAAGATGAAGCAGGGAGGGATAGGACTATATAATACATTTGTTCATTACGATATACGAGGAACAAAAGCACGCTGGGATCGAACCACCAGTGCGGGATCAAAATCATACTATGGAGTACAGATGTCTGCCGGCTATTTCGATTGGCCCGATAAATTTGGAAAGGGAAATGCAGATTACGATACAAAGGCAGCAGCCTGGGTTACTGAAAACAGAGCTGCAATTACACAAGCCAGCGGTTTGAAACGTACTACAGGATTTCTCGGTGGGTATTCTTATCTCGGTAACTCAAAAACAGATCCCACTCCGAATTGGGGCGTAAGCGATCCGGCTCACCAAAAAGTGTACGACGAAATAAGGAAAGAACTCTTTAGCGAAGGAGGAGCTTCTTCGATCAATACTTACGACGATCAAATTGTAACTATTGGTTGGGGATTCAGTATGCGCGCCGGAGGCGCCGTGCAGGTATATGAGAATACGATTGCCAGCAGTACTGGCTTCTCGAATGAATTGCTAAAAGTGGGAATGACGGTCCGTAATAAGGATGTGTTGTACCTCGACACGACGGATAAAAAAATAGTTACTGGGCAAGCTGCCATGCAGAAGATTCGCTGGGACGCGAAAGTATTGTCGAAGATGATCACTGCCATGGAAACTTATGCCGCCGAAAACACGGCTTCGCAGGTAAAAATCTTTAAGGAAATCAGGATGAAAGCAGTACCAGCCGAGGCATTCAAATGGCCGACGGACTCTGTACGGCTAGCAGTGCACCTCAGTCATTGGCTGCCTGTCGGTATTCGTTGGAGCGAATTAAAAACATCTAACGGTGATGTAGCAACGATCATTAAGAGCTTCTGCAAAAACCTTAATGCTTATCAAAACGCCAATAAGAAAGTGTACATAAAGATGGAGAGCTTGCCGAATGGCGCACTGTACATAACTGACAACAGTGATCGTTTCGATATGGGCAACCGTGCATTCATTAAAGCAGGCGACGCCGGTTTAATCAAACGAATTCCAAAGGCTGATTTTACTGAGAAACACAAAACTGAAGCTACTTATCGCAACTACTATTTTGTAGAGCTGTATAGCAACGTATACCTTTTACCTTAAAACTATGATACATGTCGAACCGATTCATGGAAATTGATTTCGAGTTAAGCGAAATAAGGAGAAAAAAAGAAACGAAGGAACTCAGCAGGTATACTTATCAAAAATCTGTGGGAACGACGGTGCCAGGCGGTACGATCATGGATGGCTTTTATCGCGACGCCTCGGAAAAAGGAAAATCAAGCGGCCGTTCGGCGCATTTGGGCATAGACATTTCACTACCGAAAGGTGGCGACGGCAGTTACAACGATCCGCGAAGAGGCGCAGCGGTATATATTGCAATTAACCCGGTGTTGTCGGCATCCGCTTTGAATACAGTGCGTGCAATCGATAAAAAAGCAAACAAGAAATTGACTGGCCTTGGTATTCCTCTTTCAGGCGATGCGCAACTTGTGGAGGGGATTATTAAACCTCAACCCTGGAAGCCTGATAGCGACGACTCGTATGGCGGAATTGTAGGAGTTGCTTGCCACTATCAATACACGAAGCAATCGGGCGGCACCGACTACTTCACTATTTATGTGGAATATCTCCATCTTATAACAGATAGTTACCTTCCCAAAGACAAAGCGGGAGTAATTGCTACGCCGGCGCAATGGGCGGCTACTGGCAAACCGAAAGGTTTTGGGCCCGACATAAAAACAAATGCCAAATGGAGCAAAACGGAATTTCTCGGACCCGTCTATGCTATAGTTGGTTACTTAGGCGCTACCCAAACTCCTCACGTGCATGTGCAAGCGGCTTATTCACCCGGCAAAGTAGAATATGCACGCGATATCCGGCTTGATCCCGAGTTGGTGATCTACTAAGATTGAGAACGGTATTGCTACAAAGGAAAGACCAGCACGAAACTAAAGAAGCCGGCAAATTCATCTACTTCAACGAATTTCTCACGACACCCTCAAAGGTTATTTTTACAGGTTTGATATGACCATTTTCATCAAAGTCCATCTTGTCGATGCAAACCACCCGATGATTGCGGTCCGTTTCGCCTAATGGTCGCCGGTGGTAAACAATATACCATTCTTCTTTGCCAGGCATTTGTAGAATTGAATGATGACCCGCGCCTGTAGCAACTGCTGTGTCCTGTTGCAAGACCGTACCAATTCTTTCAAAGGGACCAAAGGGTGAATTGCCGATGGCATACGCAACTCTATAATCCGGACCGGTCCATCCGCCTTCACTCCACATGAAATAATATTTATCGTTCTTGATAAACATGATCGGTCCTTCCACATAACCTTTTGGTGTAATTTCTTTAAACAGCGAACTATCTTCAAAAGGTAAGAAGCCGGTAAAATCATTCTTAAGTTTAGTGATATTGCAGCGTCCCCAACCACCATAGATCATATAGTATTGTCCATCTTTGTCTTTGAATACAAACTGGTCAATAGGTTGGGCGCGATTGACAATATTGTGCAGGAGCGGCTTGCCCAGGTAATCTTTGAACGGTCCTCCAGGATTATCAGCAACCGCTACGCCAATGCCTCCGGGCTGGTCTTCATTTTGGATATCATTTGCGGCAAAGAATAGAAAGTACTTTCCATCCTTTTCAATTATTGCCGGTGCCCACATAGCAATCCTGGCCCATTTTACCGACGATGTATCAATGATGCGTTCATGTTTGGTCCAGTTCACCAGGTCTTCAGACGAAAATGCATCCATAAAAACCTGTTGTTCGTAGGGTGCAGAATAAGTAGGGTAGATCCAGTATTGATTGTTGAAAATGGTTGCTTCCGGGTCGGCATACCAACCGGCAAAAATTGGATTGCCTGATGATTTTTTTTCTGAAGATTCTTTACTCGTTTCCGAGGCGCAATGGCTCAGAATAACTGCAAGAAGCAAAGAAGAATAAATCTGTTTCTTCATTTCCACAAATTGTATTAAGGCAAAGAAAGAGAATTATTCACTGACCAAACTTAACATCGAACTATTTTGATAAAATTTTTTCTATCAAGCCGGACCTTGGTTTTTCGTGGTACTAGCGGGTCCATCGAGTTTGGAATTAGATAGATGACCAGCAAAACCAAAATTGGCCAAATGCCATAAACTATTGCATCTCCCCAAATGCGCATAGGAGAATTGACTCTTGCCTTAGAAGGGTTATCCCGCGTATATCTCACAGGCACAGCATCTCCTTCCTTAAACGGTATGCTCGCCGGAGCTTGAAAGCTAATTGAATCTTTTCCCAGCAGGAAAAGGATAACGAGATGTGAACTTATTGATCCATCCAGATTCAATGAATGACCCACAAAAAAAACCTTACCGTTTGTTGTCGCAGTGTTTGAAAGCCAAACTAATTTCCATATTACCACCGGGCTAATGCAAATGATGAAGAGGAGAAAAAAGAATGCATTTCGGCTGAAAGTCATGTGAGCTGTTGTTTTGATATTGTTTGTTTCGACAAGCTATCAACGACCAAAAAAAGAAAATCTGCAACGCACCTAAGACAAGAGATTGTTAATATGTCACCAATTCTGAACGGTTACCCACCTATTTCTTTCAATGGCAGAATAGCTTTGTCAATTGAGTTGCATTAACCCTCAACCTTATCAACCCAGCATTCCCGTCCCGCCTACGGCGGGAGGAACAACCTTGTCAACCTGCGGGATAACCCAAAAACGCCTCCATTATTCCAATTTTTGCTTCAATAGGTTTTTTTTAATATTAATGCAGCTGTTTTGGATTCCATTTGTCTATTGTAGATTATATCCAGGTAGTATTCCGGGACGTATAATTGCATTTGTGATCACGCCAAAAAGACGCTACCAACCGTGAATTGAATCTTGTTGATAGTCAAACGTTAGACGTCTTTTCGAGCTCCATTTCCTCTGGGTTTTATTCGACTCAACCACTGACCAATATCGTTAGGGACAAGAATTTTATTTTTTTTAGATAAATGTTTTTAAATTGAGTTTCGCTTAAAGGTTTTTCCACTACAAACCAAAACAAACATGAGAAAAAAACTAACTAGTTTCTTACTGGCAATGCTATGCTTTGTCATCGCCGGTGAGTCACAGGTCCTGACCATATCCGGCAGGATCAGTGATGAAAAAGGAACTCCCGTTCCTTTTGCTTCAGTTGTCATCAAAGGAAAATCAAATACAGGTACTACTTCAGATGCGCAGGGTAATTTCAAAATATCTGCTTCGAAAGGAGATGTTTTGGAAATATCCGGTGTCAGTTTTGCTACCAGGGAAGTAACAGTAGGAACAAGCGCCACAATAGATGTCACTGCTTACTGCCAGAGGTGATTTATCTGAAGTAGTCGTAACAGCATTGGGTATTAAACGTCAGGAGAAAGCATTGGGATATGCTGTATCGAAAGTTGATCCCGCTACCAAATGCTGCAGAAATCGGAACCCAATGTTCTGAACACACTTGCTGGTAAAGTACCTGGTGTGGACATCCGGGCTGGACAGGGTGCGCCGGGTGCAGCTACGCGAGTACAGATAAGGGGTGTATCTTCTTTTAGTGGAGGCGAACCCTTGATAGTAGTTGATGGAGTTCCTTACAGTAATCCCATTGTAAATACTTCAAACCCATTCAGCTGGTGGAGGTACCTACGGTTCGGGTATAAATAATCTTGATCCTAACGACATTGAATCTATCAACGTTTTGAAAGGTGCTGCGGCTGCTTCGTTGTACGGCTCAAGAGCGGCCAATGGTGTGTTGCTTATCACTACTAAATCCGGTAATCCGAGACAAGGTGCTAAATCACTCAATGTAAGTTATCGAGGAGGATATAGTGTCGAAAAGATTGCTGACATACCTGTGTTCCAGAATACTTATGGTGCAGGTGCGAACTTCAGAGCACAATCTTCTAATGGTTCCTGGGGAGCTAAATTCGGAAGAGGTGTTATCTATGATGCGGGTGGCCTGGTAATTGGCACTTCTGCATCTGGAATAGATTCTATTCCTGCAACTACATGGGCTACTATGTATGCTTCTTATCCTGAGCTCTTTCCCAACGGGCGCCTTGCATATAAAGCTGTTCCAGATAACGTTTCCAAACTATTCAATACCGGTAACCTGATGGAACATTCCATCGGTATGAACGGCGGTGAGGGAAATTCACTTTTCAACGTCACCTTATCTCGTGTTGACCAGGATGGATATATTACCAATTCAAGCTACACGAAAAACAATTTCAGTGTGGGTGGTCAAACCTCTGTGGGCAATCTGACCATGGGCGCAAGTGTAGCATATACCAGGTCTAAACAGATCGGAGGCTTCATCGGTCAGGCTCAAAGCTTTCATATCACAGTGGGGCCGTACCTATACAATGGCAAGGAACTGGGATATCGTTGGTTGGCCTTCTGAAAACAGGTCAGGTCAACAGATCGGATTCAATGATGGACAATATACAAATCCTGTATGGGGTGCTTACCACAATGTAATTACTTCAATCGATGATCGCCTGGTTGCAACCCTCAGGGCTTCTTACAAATTCAATAGCTGGGTTAGGGTAGATATCAATGGAGGCGTTAACAACTATGCACTTTTCAGAGACCAGATCATTGACAAATCTTCTTACGGAAGTGCCGATAATACGTTAGGTACACTTACCGAAGTAGTCAACAGGCAACAGGAAGATTCAGGGTAAAATCGTTGCTGTATTTACTCCCAAGTTTGCGAACAGGAGTTGGACCCTGGATTTGAACGTAGGTAGCGATGTTAACGAAAGAAACACCCGCGCTCAACAGGTGTACGGAGTTGATTTCGTTGTTCCGGGCCTGTTTAATCTTACCAATACCCGCAGGCAGACATTTCAAGGTGATACCAGAACGAAAAGAAGACTGGTTGGATTCTTCGCCGATGCGTCTGTAGGATATAAAAACTTTGCTTTTCTTAACCTGACTGGAAGAACAGATCTTACTTCAACACTTCCTTATCAGAATGCGCAATATTTCTACCCCGGCGTTTCCGGATCACTCGTTTGGTCAGACGCATTCAAACTTAAATCCGGATGGTTTGACTATGGTAAAATCCGTGCAGGTTATGCCCGTGTTGGTAACGATGCTGCACCTCATAATGGCGAACCTATTTTTGGTCTGAACGCTTCAGGTTTTCTCGGTCAGCCCCTGGCAACAAGAGGTGGTTCTACCTATGATCCTGAGTTGACACCTGAATTTACAACTGAACTGGAAGTTGGTACTGATGTACGCTTCTTTAAAGGTAGAATTGGTCTGGAAGTAACATGGTACGACAAAACATCTACCGATCTGATCTATGCGATCGGTCTGCCACAGACAACAGGTTACAGCTCATTCTTCACCAACCTCGGTGAGATCCGTAATACTGGTTGGGAAGTGGCGCTGGATATAAGCCCCTGTTCGTAGCAAAGATTTCCAGTGGGATATACGTGGTATTTTTACAAGAAACATAAATACAGTTGAGGAATTAGTGGAGGGTCTCACAAGAGATCAGTTGGGTGGATTTAACTGGATTGAAGCTGGAAAGCCATATGGTTACTTGCGGGGATCATATTCTGCACGTTCGGATGATGGCCAGTTGCTGATCAATCCTTCTTCAGGAATGCCTTTCCTTGATCCAAACCAGGGAATGGTTGGAGATCCGAATGCCGACTTCAAATTTGGAATTAACAATACTTTTACTTACAAAGGATTTACATTGTACGTGCTCTTTGATGCGACTATAGGTGGTGATTTCTACTCTGAAACCATCAGCAGTATGTTGGGAAGGGGTACAACCAGGGATACTGAAGACAGGGAGAAAAATCGTGTTATCACAGGTATTTATGGAAACCCGACTCCTGTTACCGGTCCAGATGGACTGAATCACTATACGCCGATGATGGTGAATGGTAAAACAGTACAAAACCAGACAAGAGTTACCACCAATGACCTGTTTTTCACGGCAGGTACTGGTGCAAGCTTTGCTACCAACGGTGCATTTGAATATGCAGTATTCGATGGCACTGTATACCGGTTAAGAGAAGTAAGTCTGGCTTACAGCCTCCCCACAAAATGGATAAGCAAAGCCAAAATAACTGCTGCAACCTTATCACTTGCTGGCCGCAATCTTTGGTACCTCGCGCCTAATATACCCAAGTATACAAGGTTTGACCCGGATATCAACTCCGTGGTTGGTAGCGGATACACAGGGTGTTGAAACCGGCGGTGCACCAAGTACAAAAAGGTTCGGTATCAATTTAAACGTGACATTCTAATATTAAAGAAGCAAATCTTTAATTATGAGAAAGAAATATTTTATATACTTTTTTACGGCGATAACGGTCCTCGTAGCAATAGGGACCGGCTGTAAAAAATTCCTCGATGTAAACAAAAACGTTAACAGTCCTACGCCATCCTCCGTACAGTTGTCGATGGTATTGAGTGCTGCTGAGCGTAATATTTCAAACAACCTGGCTCTGGGTTCAGGCCTCGGCAGTACGTATGGCAATTTATACGCACCAGGTCACCGGTCGCGTAGGTGCAGACAGGTATGGCGCTGGCGCAGCCGGATGGGAGGGTTTATATTCTGCTATTGCCAACCTGAATGTGATAATTCAGCGGGGACCTGAAGAAAATCGTTTTGTATATGCAGGCATTGCCAAAATACTGAAGGCATACACGTTCAGCATGCTGGTAGATGTTTATGGCGATGTTCCTTATTCCGAGTTCAACAAGTTTGAAGAAGGGATTACACAACCAAAGTTTGATAAAGGATCCGATATCTATCCTGAGCTTTTTAAAATGATAGATGAAGGTATCGCCGATATCAACAATACGACTCCCAATGCTTCAAAACCCGGGAACGATGATTATATCTATAAAGGAAATACCACCAACTGGATAAAAGCGGCCAATACGATCAAACTTAAACTGTATACCCAGGTAAGACTGGTACAGGATGTTAAGGCACAGGTGACAGCATTGTTGGCATCTCCCAGTACCCTGATCAATTCCCAGGCTGAAAGTTTTATGATGCCTTATGGCCCAATCGGTGCTACGGATGACAGGCACCCGGCTTTCGGTGACTATAACGCTACACAGCGTGGTGGTCAGCTTTTCAGCCCCTGGTTGTACGAGATCATGAAAGGTAGAAATCCGAACATCTTAACGGACTCGCTGATCCAAGGATTCCTTACTATATCTATAACCAGAAATCAGCGCTTGGTGGTGTCAAATCCTACACCTGAAAATTGTACTGAATTCCGTGACGGTGGTTTCATTTCCATTCTGTTTGGTTCAAACGGACCATGCCGCGATGGTTCTAACAGTCAGACCTACTCGCTCCTGGGTCTTTATCCTGCAGGTGGTCGTTTTAATGACAGTGCCGCAAAAAGCGTAAACTCAATTGGTGCACAGAATGCGGGAACAGGTGCCCGTCCGCATGAATTTATTACTTATGCAGACCGCTTATACCTGGAAGCTGAATTAATTCTATTAGGGTTAGCGCCCGGCGATGCAACAGCTGCTTTCAGTAAAGCGTTGGATGCATCCTTTGCCCAGGTTGATTTTATTGTTGGCACTCATATTAAGCCAGGTTCTGCCGGTGCTGCGCAAACAGTTCCTGTTATATCAACACTGCCTGCTACCACTGCTTACAAAAATGCCGTGCTCGCAGCTTATGAGTTAGGGGACAACGCCAAAAAATTGGAATATAATCATGACTCGAAAAATGGATAAACAGGATCGAGAACCCGGTGGATAACTATACCGACTACAGGAGAACAGGATATCCTGTTTTGTTTGCACCTGCGCCTGAAGGCACTGTTACAAGTGTAACTGGTCCCGACGGTAAAGTAACACCGGTATCAAACGACCGTCAATATCCATGGTCTTTGCCATTTAGCAACAATGAGATCGCGTTGAACTCAAACGCACCGCCCCAGAAGGTACCTGAATCATTTAAAGTATTCTGGCAACCTTAATTGTTCAACTTTAATTAACTAATAGATTATGAAACTTAGAAAAATAAACATATTAGCAGCGATTGCGTTTGGAGCTGTTATTACATTCACGGGATGTAGCAAAGACGATGGTGCTATCCCGAAAAGAATTGGCATAGAAGATGTGCCCGCAATAACAACCAACACTGCAACAGGCGGCACAACTGGCACCATTACTTTTACCAACCAGGCTGCTTTCTCTGGGCAAATTCAAAGTATCACTTTATTTTGCCGGGGCAAAGCCACCCGACAAGGTTGATGTTGTTGTCAGGAAAAACGGTTCTGCTGCAAACGTAAAACTGTACAAAGCCGATGTTACGTCATTACCGGCAAATTATACTGTAACCGCTGCAGAAATTGTGACGCTGTTCGGTGATACGCTCAAACTGAACGACACTTACGATTTCGCACCGGATATTTATGTCGGTGATAAAAAATATCAGGCTTTCCCTTCCGTTGGTTTGGGATATGGACAGAGTATACCGGGAATGGCTACGATTGGGTATGGAGAGTTTGTGCGTTATTCGGTTAAGTAGTGAATAGTGAATAGTGAATGGTGAATGGTGAATGGTGAATGGTCAATGGTCAATGGTCAATGGTGAATAGATTCTCCATTATTCACGATTAACTATCCACTCTTCATCATTCACCATTCACCATTCACCCCACTCACCCAAAGAGTGTATCAAATAATTGATACACTCTTTTTTTATTCGTGCCTGCGCGGGATGATTTCAGCCCATCAGATTTCAGATTTACCACAAGGTTCCGATGTCTGCGTTATACTTTCTCCCAAAAAATAATTCTTAAAGTCACAAGAATCCATAGAGTTTAAACCTGTTGATGCTCCGAATAAACGGGTGAAAATAAGGGTAGAAGATTTTCCCCCTTATAGCAGCATAATTTGGTATGAACAGCTGGTCTTGCACTGGCATATCGTTTGAACCGTCAAATGCATCTATAAAATTTCATTAATAAATTAATTGTGATGGCAATAAAAAAACCCGCAGACAAAAGAAACGCAAAAAAAACTGCATCCGGGGCAGCTCATGGAAATACACAATTGGAAAAATTATTCATTGATTCATTAAAAGATCTTTATTGGGCGGAAAAGGCGCTTACCAAGGCGTTACCGAAAATGCAAAAGGCTGCGACGACAGAAGAATTAAAGTCGGCAATTGAAGAACACCTGGGCCGAACAGAGGAACATGTGGCAAGACTGGAAGAAGTATTTGGTCTATTTGACAAAAAACCGGAGGCGAAGAAATGCGATGGAATGGAAGGGCTGATTAAAGAAGGCGAATCTGTGGTGGAAGACACAGAAGATGGTAGTATGACAAGAGATGCCGGTATTATCATGTCTGCTCAGAAAGTGGAGCATTATGAAATTTCAGCCTATGGCACGTTGGTGCAACTTGCAAAAACATTGGGCAATGATGAAGCGGCTGGAATCCTTCAAGCCACGCTTGATGAAGAAAAACAAACCGATCAGGGGCTGACAACGATTGCCGAAAGCGGTATTAACTGGGAAGCTGAAATGGAACCAGCAGAAGATGAAGAAGAATAAATAATTCATTAACCGATAGCCGGCATACCCGGCTATCGATTTTAAGTAGTACAAAAATTATCATATGAAAGCAACATCAAATTATACACTTATCACAGGAGGAACCGTGGGCATAGGATACGAACTTGCAAAACTCTTTGCCGAAGACAATCGCAATTTGATCATCGTGGCAAGAGATGAAAGCGAGCTGGCCAATGTAAAAAAAGAGCTATCAGCAAAAAACGTGACGGTTGTTACTATAGCTAAAGATCTTTTCGACCCTGAAGCGCCTTTTGAGCTCTATGACGAGATCAGCAAAAAAAATATAACAGTGGATATTCTTGTCAATAATGCTGGTCAGGGTGAGTATGGCTTGTTTGCTGATACCGACATACGTCGTGAGCTATCCATTGTACAATTAAATATTGGGGCATTGATAGTACTAACCAAATTGTTTCTCCAGGATATGCTCGATCGCGGCGAAGGAAAAATTCTAAACGTCTCTTCCATCGCGAGTAAATCGCCGGGTCCCTGGCATTCTGTTTATCACGGAACAAAAGCTTTTGTACAATCTTTTTCCGAAGCTCTTCGCAGCGAAGTAAAAGATCAGAATATTACCATCACCACATTGCTGCCCGGTGCAACGGATACCGACTTTTTCAATAAAGCCGGAATGGAAGATTCCAAAACCGTACAGGATAAAGATAAACTGTCCGATCCTGCTGATGTTGCGAAAGACGGCTTCGATGCATTAATGCGCGGCGATGATAAAGTGATCTCTGGCTTTAAAAATAAAATGGACGTTGCTATGAGCAATATGATGCCAGAGAGTAAGGCAGCAGATATGATGAAGAAAAAACAGGAACCTGTAACCGAAAATAAAAAATAATGAAAGCAGCAGTAATTCATGCTCCTGGAAAGATCAGTTGTGATACCGTGGCAGATCCATCTATTAAAGATGACAGGGATATTATTTTAAAAGTAACGGCAACAGCCATCTGCGGTTCCGATCTTCATATTTATTCAGGCGGAATACCGCAGCCAAGACCTATGGTGCTCGGTCATGAGTTTATGGGCATAGTTGAAGAGACCGGCAAAGCAGTAAAGAACCTGAAAAAAGGAGATCGTGTGGTTGTGCCCTTTCCAATCGCGTGTGGAAATTGTTTTTTCTGCAATCATGATGTTCCTGGCAATTGTGAAAACAGTAACCCTCAACACTATGGTCCGGAAGGTGGACTATTAAAAGAAAAAGGCGGAGCCTTATTTGGATATACTGATCTGTATGGTGGTTATGATGGAGGCCAGGCTCAGTATGTAAGCGTTCCTTATGGAGATTATGGTCCCCGAAAAGTTCCAGAGAAGTTATCCGATGAACAGGTTCTTTTTCTTACAGATATATTTCCAACCGGTTATACAGGGATTGATTGGGGCGAGCTTAAAGGAGGTGAAACCGTTTTGATCTACGGAGCCGGTCCTGTCGGCATTATGGCGGCAAAAAGTGCCTGGTTACGTAACGCGGGAAGAGTTATTAATGTGGATACTTTGCAATACCGTCTCGATATGGCAAAAAAAGCCGCCAATTCCGAGACTATTTTATGGGAAGGCGATGGTCAAAACGTGATTGACTTCATTCGCTCCATAACTGAGAATCGTGGAGCAGACCTTTGTGTAGAAGCAGTCGGTTTTGAACCCGACCGCAATTTCCTGGATAGAGCAAAAGCGGTGATCAATATAGAAAAAGGATCGCCGAAAGTGTTGGAAGCATGCATGAGCGCTGTGAGACGCAGTGGTATCGTTTCAGTACTTGGCGTATATCCCACGACGTATGACAATTTTCCTATTGGGCAATTTTTTGATAAAGGCATCACACTGAAAGCTGGACAAGCTCCTGCACATAAACATATAGATAAGCTGCTCGAGTTTGTGAAGGAAGGCAAAGTGAAACTCGATGACATAATTACACATCGTTTGCCGCTAACCAATGTTGCAGAAGCTTATTCAATGTTTAAGAAGAAAGAAGATAATTGTGTGAAGGTAGTGCTGGATCCATGGGCAGCATAATATTTATCAACTTTAAATACTAGTATCATTTATAATCCTAAAAAAAGAATGCTGGTAGCAAACGAATAAGCCAACAGCCGCACGAGCAGGCTCATCAAAAGAAAAAGGCTAGAAAAAAACAGCTAGGAAAGAAAACAAAATCAAATTAAGCCGGTACTCGTACCGGCTTTGCTTTTAACAATTTTCATTCATAGCACTTTTGAATGAGTCAGAATGGAGATCACATAAATGTGATCGGGTATCAGTCATTCATTTCGTGTTGTTATCTGAAGCATATCCTTGCTAACCTTCGATTGAAGATATCTTGCGTTTTCAAACGCGCTGCCGATTGTATTATTGAAGTAGACAAACACTTCTGTCCCGGACAGTTGAAATCCTCTTATCAGTTCCGCCTTCTCATCCAGTGCATGTTCGGAATACGAGCCCCGGTAATTGCCCATCGGACCGTGGAAACGTATGTACACGAAGCTCGCATTGCTCACCATTGTTGAATTTTTCGCTTTGGAAAAGTCATGCAGAACCATGGCAGCTTTATATTCATTCAGTAGTTCTGTTGTTTCACCGATATACCAGCTCACGTTCCTGAACTCGATAGCTGTTCGCCATTCATGGGCAATGTCGTACTGCCGGAGCTGTCTGAGAATCTGTTCTACCTGATTGTATTGCGCTATAGTAATCTTCCCGGGAAACTGGATCAGCAGGCAGCCTTTTTTATTGCCGATACCAGTTGCAGCTTGCAGAAAACTGTTCATGCAGGTAAGATCTCCACTGAGTTCCTTAGAGTGGGTAATTTCCTTACTCAGCTTTAAGGTAAACCGGAAATTCTCGGGTACATCTTTCACCCATTTTTCATAAGTGGAACGCAGTGGTGTCTTGTAAAAACAACTATTGACTTCAACGGTGTTAAACAGCGTACTGTAATAATGAAGGCGGCTTTTTAACTGATACGGGGGCGGGAATGTAAGTTTATTGCCCGGCAAATAACCGTTGCTTATTCCAATCCGTACAATACCGGTTGACATAATCATACTTCTCTTTTCATATCGTCTTACTTATGCCACGTGGGGAATTTATTCCCACAGACATTTCAATTCGAGGGACCGAAGTCAGGTCTCGAGTTCAAATGGTATGCCACCTATTGCTGCCTTAAACACTGGTATAGTATTTATAACTATGGTGTAAGCTGTACTAATAGCCAACACAACCACGAATTATAATGGCTAATAAAACTCCCGGACAAAAAGCTGCCTTTCCCAAATCATTCAAGCCAATGCTCGCGACATTGGTGGATAAGCCTTTTGACGAAGCGGGCTGGATATATGAAATAAAATGGGATGGATACAGGGCGATAGCCATGCTCAATAAAGGGAAGGTGAATTTGATTTCAAGGAACAACAAATCATTTAACGAAAAATTTTACCCGGTAACCGCGGCCCTTAAGAAATGGAAAATTACTGCTATCGTCGATGGCGAGATAGCCGTGCTGAATGACAGTGGGGTAGCGCATTTTGGTTCACTGCAAAACTGGCGTAGCGAAGCTGATGGTTCACTAGTGTATTATGTTTTTGATATATTATATCTGAACGGATACGATTTGAAAAACATACCGCTTATTGAAAGACGGGCGATATTAAAAAAGAACTTGCCCCCGGAAGATATCATTCGCCTCAGCGAGAATTTTGAAATTACAGCAACTAAATTATTGGCAAATGCATCGCAGATAGGTATGGAAGGCATTATGGCCAAAAAAGCGGATAGTACCTACACGGAAGGCGAGCGTACCAAATTATGGTTGAAAATAAAAGGAAATAAAAGACACGAAGTTGTGATTGGTGGTTTTACACAAAATGAAGGCTCGTCCAAAGCATTTAGTTCGTTGCTGGTTGGCGTGTATGACAAAGGAGGACTCGAATACATGGGGAAGATTGGAACAGGCTTTAACGCTAATACGCAGAAAGAGATATTATCAGCGATGCTAAAATTGAAAACGGATAAGGTTCCGTTTACTGTAACCCCGGATGTAAATAAGCCATCGCGTTTTCAACCCAATCCGCCAACGGCTCGTGTAACCTGGCTTAAACCACAGCTTGTTTGCGAAGTGAGTTACACTGAAATAACGAATGATGGTGTTTTGCGTCATCCATCCTTTGAAGGAATGCGAACGGATAAAAAAGCGAAGGACGTTATGAAAGAAAAAGCAATTAGCAAGAAAAAGATCATCGCCACCCCTTACACGAGACGAGTGACAGACAAAAGCCGTAAAACTTTTTTAAATCCAACAGATGAGACACAGGTAAGGGAAATTAATGGGCACGAATTAAAATTTACAAACCTAAGCAAGTTGTATTGGCCGAAGGAAAAATATACTAAGCGGGATATGCTGAATTATTATTACCAGGCTGCCCCTTATATTCTTCCTTACCTGAAGGACCGTCCCCAGTCACTGAATCGTTTCCCCAATGGAATTGATGGAAAAAGTTTTTATCATAAAGACGTTACGGCAACTGCTCCCGATTGGATAAAATTGGAACCTTACACAACATCGGAGGGTGAAAAGAAAAACTTTTTAGTACCGGAAGATGAAGCTGCAATTTTGTACATGGCGAACCTCGGGGCGATAGAAATGAATCCCTGGAACAGTACCATACATAAAGAAGACTATCCTGACTGGTGCCTGATTGATCTGGATCCTTCTGAAAAAAATACCTTCGACCAGGTGATCGAAACGGCATTGGTGACCAGGAAAGTGCTGGATAATATGAACGTAAAAGGTTATGTAAAGACCTCTGGCTCTACAGGCATTCACATTTATATTCCACTCGGCGCAAGATACGATTATGACCAATGTCAACTCTTTGGTAAAGTGATTGCAACGCAAGTGCATCATCTTCTGCCGAAGTTCACGAGCATCGAACGATTGACTAAAAACAGAAAAGGAAAACTATATATCGATTATTTGCAAAACCGCCCAAAGGCAACACTGGCCGCTCCATATTCACTCCGTCCTAAGCCCGGCGCTCCGGTTTCAATGCCCCTTCATTGGGAAGAGGTAAAGAAAGGGTTGAAAATAAAAGACTTTACAATTGCCAATACGATGGAAAGAATAAAAAGCGAAGGCGATATTTTCAAACCGGTACTGGGTAAAGGAATAAATTTAAATAAAATACTAAAAAACGTGTGATAATATGATTCAATTAAACCTCAAAAACTAATATGGTAAAGAAAACTGGAAATAAAGAGAATGCAAGCCTGGAATTAGCGGGAAAAATAATGCAAAGAGTATAAATGAAAATTGCGACATACAATGTAAACGGAATTAACGGACGGCTACCGGTTCTATTGCGATGGTTAAAGGAATCTGCGCCGGATGTAGCTTGCTTGCAGGAATTAAAAGCGCCGGAGGAAAGATTTCCGTTTGAGGCAATCAAGAACGCGGGTTACAATACGATATGGCATGGACAAAAAAGCTGGAACGGAGTAGCGATACTTTCCAAATATGAGATCATGGAACGATGCCGCGTTTTACCCGGTGATCCGGAAGATTTACATAGTCGTTACATAGAAGCGACGATAAATAATATGGTGATAGGCTGTTTATACCTGCCAAATGGTAATCCTTATCCCGGCCCCAAATTCGATTATAAACTGAATTGGTTTAAACGGTTCACCAGTCACGCGAAAAAACTACTAAAACAAGAAATACCGGTAATACTTGCCGGCGATTTCAATGTAATGCCTACTGAGCTGGATGTGTACAAGCCAGAACGCTGGGTGAACGATGCACTATTCAGAAAAGAGGTGAGGACTGCATTTAAGAAATTGATCGAACAGGGATGGACAGATGCCTTACGTAAACTGCATCCGGGCGAAACGATTTATACCTTCTGGGATTATTTCCGTAACGCTTATGCGAGAAATGCCGGGTTACGCATTGATCACTTCTTACTAAGTCCTCAAATTGTGAAGCGACTTAAAAAGGCGGAAGTAGACAGACATGTACGTGGCTGGGAGAAGACAAGCGACCATGCACCGGTGTGGATTGAAATAAAAGACAAATAATTAAAAAACATGAAACAGGACATCATACCCGAAAATGAAACTGGAAAACAAGTAGATCTGTTTGAAGAAATTGAACTGGGGTCAAACGAAGATGCGGTAAGCACATATACTGCAGCACGTGAGCGATTACTTAATCCCGCCATCTGGAAAACTATTACAGGTGCTGTGGCTGCCGATTTCGAAGCCGCTGATGTAGAAGATTTATCAGAGCCTAAGCGAGTGTCTGCGGGAGATTATATCAAGATAGACCTACCCGCACCCGGGCTTTCAGCCGGTGATGGTCTTGATTGGGTTAGGGTTGAAACAATTGAGGAAAATTTTGATCGGGACGCAGATGAAAGTTTTGCGATGACAGTGAAAGTCTGCGAAAATCCTGAACAACCGGAAAAAGGGGTCGCTCATTTTTTCGCTGAAGGTGCCAGTTCGACATTTATTATAACCCGAAAGGCGTTAGCAGTAAGAGCTTCCTATCATGGGCGAAATGAAACCGCGAACCTTGAAAATCCTGCATTAAAAGACAAGATCCGGAATGCTGTAGTAGCTACCGGTGCAATGGCAGGTGTATCGGAACTGCAATGGAAAGCTTTTTTAAAAGGACTACTTACCCTTCACAATAAGCGATAGTCATTTTCTTCGGTTGTCGCAGAAATAAAAGAAGAAGTTTGGCCTTCATCTACCTGATGAAACCATTTCTCACAAAGTTGGGTTGAAAGGGTTGACAAAGTCCAAAACTGTTACCAACCTTGTCAACCCTATCAACCTTATACTGCCAGTAGGCAGGTCGGATTTCTTCTTAAACTTCAACAGTACCCGTCTTGACTTCACCTGCTCGCTTATAATTTGCAATAATAACTCCAGTTGTTGTAACAGTACTCTCTATTAATTTAAATGCTTCCGGAATCGTGCCATTGTCAAACAACTTTTTCCCTTTACCCAGAGTCAAAGGGTAAATTTTGAGCCGGAGTTCGTCCACCAAATCGTTCTTAAGTAGTAGTTGAATGAGCTCACTGCTGCCCCAAACCTGAATGTCAGCCCCGCCTTTGGCGGGGGAATTTTTGATCTTTTTGATATCTGCCAGGCTATTGATGAAAACTGAGTTTTTCCAATCTGACTTAGTTATGGTGTTGGACATTACATATTTTGTGCCCTCATTGATACCCGGCCAAAAGTCTCCATGTTCTGGCCAGTAGTTGGCCCAAATCTCAAATGTTTTTCTACCCAAAAGATAATCTGCTGGTTTCAGTTCTTTTTCCAGCACCTTACTAAAGACTTCGTCACCATACGGTGCAGTCCAACCGCCATATTTGAAACCGCCTGACGTATCTTCCTCAGGCCCGCCAGGTGCTTGCATGACTCCATCTAATGTAATCATTGATAAGACAATTATTTTTCGCATAAAGTGCGCTTTGATTTTCTGCAATCTCGGTGAAAAAACTATCCTATTGGGAGTGTGTATGCGACAATCAGGGGGCTAATTGCGACAAGTATTTAAATGCCATAGCTATTTTTTGACTGGTGGTTTGTAAATAAAATAACTTAAGAATGATGCCGCGATTTTTACTCCGTTAGCCATTAAAAGTATGGGAAGGTATTCTCTCCAATTGATTTTGAAGGGTAGGAGCATAAGAATATCCATTGCGATATAGGTTAATGGAAGTGCAATTGTATAAGTAAGGTGGCGGTCGTTATTTTTCTTGATAAAATTTCTGACAAGTAGAAAAATAATTAAGGAACCAAAGATGCCTGAAACCCAGGGGCCTGAAATTTGAGCGTGTGCTTTGTAAAATCCTTCGTCTTTATTGGGGGCAATCAGATAGGAATAAATAGCAACTTCCAGTATGGTTAATGCTATGAGAATAATATGAAGGAGAATTGCAACACCAATTAGTTTAAGCCAAAATTTATTTTGTTTCATGCCGTTTGTTGATTAAGATTTTGTTTCAATGAAATTTTTGAGATTGATTAATTCGCTTGCCATTTGTTTTTTCATTGCACCTTTTACTATTGGCATCATTAATTTCATCATAAAGCCTTTTGGAAAAAACTCAACTGTTTGAATGAACTCTGTCCGGTTTCCCAATGAAACCAGCCGTACATCAGTTTTGGCATGAAATGCATTATGCTCCATTTCAAAACTGTATTGTTGATTTGGTGTTGCCGCCACAACTGTTTCCTTTACTTCAACTAATTTTCCTCTTTCCATAAACTTCAGTTTGCTTACACTTCCTGTTTCGCCAGCTTTTCCTGAAATAGGTTCAGCTGAAACGAATCCAGTCAGCCAGTTTTTGAGATTGTCGGGGTTCATAAAGAGTTCCCAAACTTTTTCAACCGGCTTGTTGATGGTGATGGTTACTTTAGTCATGCTTGCCATGGCGATATAAAATTTGTTTGGCAAATATGCAGTTGTGAGAACGGGATTTTCGCCTCAATTAAGAAGTTGATACCTGTTTTTTGAAAAAACAGGTCTTAATAAACCGTATCAATTTGAAAGTTGATTATTAATCAGAGAGTTATGCCTCTGAAGGAATTGTTCCATCGGATTGCGGAGAAAATTTTTCTTTGAACTCAGATGGAGTGAGTTCGGTGAATTTTTTGAAAACCCGATTGAAAGTTGCCTTGCTGTTAAAGCCAACTTCGTAGGCAATAGCAAGAATTTTATAGTTGTTTCTGTCTTCAATCAATAATTTTTTGGCTTCTTCTACACGATATTTATTTATGAAGTCGTAAAAGTTGACCAGAAACTCGTCATTTATGAGCTGCGAAAGTTGATAGTAGGGAACAGTGAGTGAATCGGCTAACTCTGAAATTTTCAAATCACTTTTCAGGTATGGTTTGTTTGAATCCATGTATTTCAACAACTTTTCTTTCAGTT
This sequence comes from uncultured Chitinophagaceae bacterium, assembly GCA_963728145.1. Classification (GTDB taxonomy): domain Bacteria; phylum Bacteroidota; class Bacteroidia; order Chitinophagales; family Chitinophagaceae; genus CAVSJA01. The sequence continues at coordinate 521,685 of CAVSJA010000007.1, forward strand.
CAGGAAACTGGTTTGAGTTTCTTGATTCATTGACGGGTGTTTTCTTATCTAATTCAAATGACTGCAGCTCAAATTCGGGGATGGCTTTAAAAATTTCGGGATTGCTGATGGCTGAATACCCGATTGCATAAATGGAAAGTGAGGTGATGAGCAACAAAATATAATCTAACTGAATTTGAAAAGAGTTGATGAAAGTAAGCAGCACTACCAAAATAAAATAAAGCAGTAAATAAATTGAGAAATACAAACTGAAAGCATTTAACCATTCTAATTTTTTGAGAACAAAAACATCGGACGAAAAATTCTTAAGCTCTTCTTCTTTCTTACCAATGAATTTGTAAGCAGCAAAAATATAAGCAACCGTTTGTACAACATGAGCACCCATGAAAACAAGTTGTCCGGTTGGAATTTTTATTGTTCCATTTGTTGAAAGCCCTGTAATAAAACTGATTTTGTCTTCGTTTGCCATGCTGTAAAATGGCATCATCATAAGCAACACGATGAGTGAGGGCAAAAAGTGCAATACAGATTTGAAGTTGGTGTTGTAATTTTTGTCTAACAGGTAGCGGCAATAGATGTAATAGAACGGACCCACGCAAAAGAGTAAAGGGTAGGTGATGGCAATAAAGACTGGATATTGAAGTGTTACTCCGGCTATGTCGGCTGCGTATTCAATCAGGTGAAGCGAAATAACGGTGAGCAAAAGGGCAAGCCATTTATTTGCATCTCTGTTCTGGGGTTTAGCAAAAAGATACAAAGCAAGAAATAATCCCTGTGCTGCTCCGAACAGGATAATGATTGCCCAAATGTTGAAGTGTATTCCTGCCATGCAGAATTAGAAAAACTGTTTGCTGTCAGGTCAAAGATAGGAGTCTTAATCCCTTTATTTATTTCAAACTTCCATAAATAATGTTTGTGATTTTATCTGCATAATCATAGTGAGAATTGGGCGTCTGCTGCGTCATAATCAAGCAAATCATTTTTTCTTTTGGATCGGCCCAGTAGGTTGTACCATAATATCCGCCCCAGGCAAATGAACCCTCACTCCGCATGTTTAAATTAGCAGATTTTTTGGATGTTAATGCAAACCCAAGGCTTAAGTTGTCATCACCCAAAAAATTATCAGGTAACTGCGGACTTAACATCAGTTCAACGGTCCGCCTTCCTAAAATTTGTTTGCCATTGTAGCTGCCCCGGTTCAGCAGCATTTGAAGAAAAATAGAATAATCAAATGCTGTTGAAGACAATCCCGCCCCGCCTGAAAAATAACTTTTGGAAATAAGCGGATACTTAGGATCTAGACTTCTAAATGTGGGCGACCACTCAATAATTTTTTGATCTTTACCTTCTGTATACACGGTTGCAAGCCGGGCGGCCTTTGTTGCTGGCAGATTGAAATAGGTATCTTTCATGCCAAGCGGTTCAAAAATATGCTTATGGAAATAGGTTTCCAGCGACTCTCCACTTATTATTTCAATAAGGCATCCCAGTAAGTCAGTATTTAACCCATAGGTAAATCGCTCACCTGGATTATGGAGAAGCGGCAAGCTTCCCAATGCCTTCATTTTAGATAACAGGCTTTCATTAAAATATCCCAATCCGGAGGGAATATTATTTTTAGTATAAACAACTTGCATGGTATCAGTACCAATGGCAGGATAGTCAATACCCGATGTGTGCGTTAATAAATCCCGGAATGTAATTTCTCGTTTAGCCGGGGTAGTGGTAAAACTTGAATCTGAAGGATTAAAGCTTTTGATCACTTTGGGATTTTTGAATTCGGGTATGAAATCGGAAATATTCTGGTCAAGTCCTAGCTTCCCCCTCTCAAACAATTGCATAATTCCGAAACTTGTTATTGCTTTGGTCTGGCTCATTATCCTGAAAATAGCGTCAGCCGGCATTGGCTTTTTAGTCGAAAGATTTGAATATCCATGTCCTTTGTAATAGGCTACCTGGTTGTCTTTAACAATAATTACAACTGCACCCGCCAGCCAGTTTTTATCTACATATTTTTTTAATAGAGTATCAATTTGAGCCAGGCGTTCATAATTAACGCCACTATGCTTTACTATAGTTGGCGAAAGGGTTTGTGCAATGGCAGATTGTAAAGCAAAAAAGACAAGAAAAATGTTGAGTATTTTTTTCATTTATAAACTAATTAGAAGTCAGGTTTGAATCAAGATACACCAAATGCATTACTCAGAGGTTTATCGATCAGGATTTACCTGTCTGCGGCTTTACCTTTTCTCCCGCTGCGCCGACGGCAAGCCTTTGGCGGCCGATGGATAGCTACCGGGAAGTAGCCTCAACCCCATATCGTATTGCCGCTTCAAGTATATCAATGTTTATATCTTTTAGAGTTTTGAACTTGATGCAATACCCGGTCACACTTGCCTTGCCTAGTTTTTTTCCATACGTTTTGGCTAAGTATGTCTTATCCTTTATACCAAGGATGTAGACAGAGATCCCGGTTGTGTTTGCACTCAAACCAATTTGATAAAACTCCCTGGTTGTTCCATCAGCATATTTTATGGTGTAAGATCCATATCCTATATTAGGATTAGAAACAGTTTTACCTTTGTCGTCTTTGCCATCTAAGAACCATAATTTACATGCTGGCATTACTTTCAGAATGATGCTGGTGCAGCTCTTGCATGTCGCTGCGTTTTGGTTCAGGCTGGCTGGTAATATACTCTTTGATTTGTTCTTGTACGTTCATATAAGTATAAAATTACGGGTTGCTTATTTTGGCTTTTTACTATTCGATATGCAGAACCATTAAGTTATTTTAAAAAACTATTTAAGTAATTCAAAATTGTTGTTGTCTCCATCATCAGGCTCACATGCCCTTGCGAAGGAACAATGGCCAATTGCGATTTTGGCATTGGCTGCAGGTCAGCAGAAACACCACCTCCCAACAATTGATACGTTTTCATCAACTCTATTTTATCCGTTCCGTCATTGTCGCCGGATATGATCAGTACAGGCGCAGCAATTTTTGCAATATTGGAGTCACCGACGTTGAATGGTACCTTGGCGAAAGCAAACATCTGCTCTAAGAACTTTCTCCATTTTGTTTTATCAGGTGCCACTGCATCGTATGCGGTTTTTAGTGGTGTGTTATCAAAAAATTCAGGCTTAAAATCTTTAAACGCACCGTTTACTACGGGTAGCCAACCATTGGTTTTATAAGTAGAAGAAATGATCACTAATTTTCTTAACCGTTTAGGGCTTTGTACAGCAAACTGGTAAGCCACAGAGCCGCCCATACTAAATCCTGCTACATCTGCACTGTCTATTTTCAGGTAATCCATCACTTTTTCTACATCACTTGCTAAAGTAGTAATCGATAATTCTCTATCTGAAAACGGTGTATGCCCATGTCCCTGCATTTCAATGGCAATTACTTTTCTGGTTTTTGACAGCTCAGGTATCAATTGTCCCCAGTTCATATCAATTGTATAAAAAGCGCCATGCAGTAAAACTAAAGGCCTGCCCTCACCATATACTTCGTAATAAACTTTAATGCCATTAACAGGTGCATAACCACTGTTGGAAGGCTTGATCTGTTGCCCGCTTGATGAAGACGCTATAAACATAATTGCAATTAGTAGTATTGATCTAAGAGGATTATGTGTTTTGAGTAAATTTTTCATAACGCTGTTTAAATTTTAATTTATTGATAATACAAAGCCGCCAGTTACTTGCCCCTTAGTTTTGGGTCAAATTCCACAATCCATTCAATACCGTATTTGTCTCTAAAACAACCAAAATATGAACCCCAGGGACTATCACCAATAGGCCCTTCTATTTGTCCTCCTGCTGAAAGCCCATTAAATAATTTGTCTGCTTCTTCTTTACTTTCTGCACTTATTACAATTTTACTTCTGTTCTCATTTTCGTTTGTTCTTCCCATAATTTCCGGAACATCATTTGCCATCAACATATTACTTTTACCGATAGGCAAAGCAATATGCATAATTTTATTTTCTTCTTTTTCTGCTACCGGGAATTCAGGACTTGCAAGGTCTTTGAAACGAATAATTTTTGCAAACTCTCCGCCAAATACTGATTTGTAAAAGGTAAATGCTTCTTCGGCATTTCCGTTGAAGTTAATGTGAGGATTGATAAGTGCCATAATTTTTATTTTTTAAGTTTTTAAATTCGTTACTTTCTTATTTGTTTTGACTACTGTCCAGCTGCGCCGACGGCAATCCGTCTTTGGCGGCCGACCAATTGTTTTAATCAATTCATTCCTTTTCATATTCTGAATTCCGCAAGAATTTTACTCTCGCCAAGCCGGGACAAAGTCTCGGAGGGATTTGAGCAAAGATCACTAAACATACCTGTCCGATTATCATTCGTCTCCAGACAAGCCAACATATTCCTTGTACTTCATATTTAACATGCTCCGCGCCTTTGTCCCGCCAAGGCGGGAGTAAAATTCGTCGCATAAGTGCAAGTCAGAAACATGCAATCATTTTTTCGATAAAGTTGCCAACAGATTTTCCAAATTGTTCATTGACATTTTAAATCCTTCTGTGAAGCCCATTTCAATCATCTTCTCCATACGGGCAAGCGATTCATTATAAATAGTAATGCTCACTTTTGTCTTTCCCCGTCCGACTGGCCCGTCGGCTTGTTCGCTGAAAGTGTAATCCCAATCAGAACCCGGTAATTCAGGATTTTCATCTTTGTCCGCAAAAGCATTAAACATTTTGAAATTGGTTTTTGGGCTAATGGAAGTGTATTTCTGAATTGCCCAGCGCTCTTGTCCTTCCGGGCTTACCATCGCATAAAATCTTCGCCCGCCAACTTTGAAATCCATAAATTTTGTTTTTGATGACCCAGGGTTTAGGCGCCACCCATTGGTCAAGGATTTCTGCTTTGGTAAAAGCATCCCATACCAGCGAAAGGTCAGCATCAAATTCTCTTGTTATGAATACCGTTTTCGCTGCTTTGTCAACGGTAAAATCAAATAGCAAATTGTTTTCATTTTTTCTGTTTTTTAATTGTTGATAATACTTTGTCAAGTTGATTGAAACTGGGTTTCCCAAATCTTTCTGAATTGTTCTATCCATTTATCTATTTCTTTCATTTTTTCAATTTCAAGTGAGTAGTAAATTTCCCTGCCTTGTTGTTCCTGTTTTACCAGTTCGCATTCTGTAAGTATTCGAAGGTGTTTAGAAACAGATTGCCGGGTGGTGTTGAAATTGTCAGCAATGGCATTCGGTGTCATTGCCTGCAATGCAATTAAGGTGATAATTGCCCGTCTTGTCGGGTCGGCAATTGCCTGAAAAATGTCTCGTCTCATTTTGTTTAATTTTTATTTGCGAAGCTAATCGGTTGCAAATATATGTGCAGCCATTCGGTTTCGCAAATTTTTTTTTCATTTTTTTTTATTTTTTCTGTCTGCTGAAGGTTTGCAGGCTGTGCCATTACTGCTGCAGCCACACAGTAAGTGCTCCACCAGCTCCGGCTATATCATATGCAGGTTTTCTATTGCAAAACAAATCCGTAAGCAATAAAAGAATAACCAGAGATTTTAATGAAATCATGTTTGCGTAATTCACCATCGTGCAAACAAAATTAAAAAACTCTTCCTGAGAAGGGTTTTTGTTTTATTCCCTCACAGTACTGTGAGGAGGGCTCAACCCGTTATTGTAAAAGAATAAGATGTTCGGATTATCAGAATTGGCATTAGATGCCAGTTTACAAAGAAAATAGAAATCACGGAAAGCCTCTTCCCCTTTTTCCGTGATTTTTAATGCCGATTAAAATATCCTGTTTAAAGGGGAGGGGTTTTTGACTTACCGGAGCATTTAGGTTTACAGTAATGATCAAATGTCAAAACCATGCACTTCCTATTAACGAGAAAAAAATATTTTTTCTGCTGTTTACTTAACTATCATTATTAAAAGTAGTTTACTAAAAGACAATCTTTCTTGTTATGGCAGCAAGTTTTTTTGCCCCAATCGCCATAGCACAGGTTGAAAAACTGTTCCAATAAAGAATAAAACAGTACCGGCAAAGTTAGTGCCGGCATCAGTACCTTCCGAATCCGTATATACAATCACCGCTGCAAAGGTTACCGTCAAAACCGGCAACGACAATAAGGAACAACTTTCGAAAGTAATGGTTACTGTCGATGAAAATGATGGAATCTGGGGGAAGGGTCGTCAACTATTCCATCCCCAAAACAATGAGTTTAAAAGTGAAATAAAAATTACCTACGCTGTTTGAATTTCCTTTGACGAAATCTGAAACAACAGCGGCAGATGCATTCACCCTCACCAATCTCCAGGCCAAGGGTTTGAGGTTCATCATTTATTACATGCCCAATTTTACACTGGATGCATGGAAAATTGAATCCGTTTCATTGCAGCTCGAGTTTAAAGATCAGTTCGGAGAGTACATCCCACATATGGAAATTTCACGTTACAGTATGCTGTTCCTAACGGATTACTTACAAACCCTAAAGTAGTAATGGTGGGAACAACTGATAAATTTCTTATGTCTCAGGGTGTAGTCATCGGTCAAACACAAGACTTCTGGTAGTATTGCCAGTATCGTTCATATTCTAGTCTTAGACTCGACAGTTAATGAGTGCAAAAGGATCGATTCCGTGTTGGAAAAAATTTAGGGCCCAAATTTAAAACAACATGTCAATATGATTAGTCGCCAGGCTCCCTGAATTCTTCCTGGTATTTGACTAACAAATAAAAAAACTCTTCTTGGGAAGAGTTTTTGTTTAGCGGACCGGACGGTTATCGAACCTATCCGCCAATTTCTTTCTTAATCAATCTCTTACAAACTTATTTAAAACTGTACTCCACGATTCGCTCATTGAACTCACTAAATCGTAAAGTAACTGCAAATCTTGTTTAAATGTAAATAAAAATCGCGTTCCAAACGGTATCTGCCAATGACTTCATTTTTGCATTTAAGTTTTTTTGATGCAATACTCTGTAATAGCCGGAATTTATTGAAAGTTGGAATGCTGTGGTTGTTAGGGTAATCATCTTCCAACCGCTTCATCTATACGAAACGTAATACTGCAGTCGCCTGCCAATCTGGTGAAGGGCCTACGCACTGAATGAACGCAGTATTAGCAGCCTAATGTTTTTCTTGTAAGCGTTTTTTTATTTTGCTCAAAAATTCAGCTGAAATCCCCAAATAAGAAGCAATCAGTTTCTGAGGAATACGAAGCTCGAGTTTCGGAAATTTAGTTTGAAAAGCGAGATAACGGTCTTCAGCAGACATACTGATATACTGTACGACCCTTTGTTGAAATGACACATATGCACGTTGTGTAATCAATCTGAAATACCTTTCTAACGCAGGTACGGTTCCATACAGCATTTCAAGATTCTCATAAGGAAATTCAAGAATTGAACTTTCTTCGATTGCCTGAACACACAAAGTAGCTGGCGTTTGCATTATAAAACTGCTAAAATCGCTGATCCACCATCCCTCAATAGCGAACTGGACAATATGCTCCTGGCCTTTTAGGTCAATAAAATAAGTCCGCAAGCTTCCTTTATTTACAAAGGCTGTTGCGCGGCAAACAGCACCCTCATGAACAAGAAATTGGCCCTTGTTCAATTTCCTTTCCCGCACCTTCTCTTCTATCAGACTTTTCTCCGATGACGATAATGAAATATACTTTTCGATGCTCTCAAATAATAGGTCCGTATTCATCTTGAAGTAGTTCAATGGAATTTCATAATATACTTCATTTTTATTGGCAACTATCGAGGCGAACTTTGCAATGTTACTTGCTGCACTTTAAATGCAACAAATCATTAAATAAAAATAAAGCTATGAAACGTTTTTTTATTGTCGCCCTGGTATTGTCTTCATTCCAAATTATTTCTGCTCAACGTTCTGAAGAAGCAGGCATCAGCCCCTGGGGACCTGATGATGAAATTGGGACGTTAAACATGATGACAGAGCAATCCAAAGCCGAAATCCTTAGCCGCATACGTAATGGTAAAACCTACGATCTGAGTGTGGAGTATTTTGTTGGAATGCCGAGTTTCCATGTCCTTGGAGACCCCCCATACCAATATTGGTTGACACATACACCACGAGGCACTGTGGTGGGGAACCCAAACGGCCTTGGCAACGATATGAATGAAAAAGTAAGTTATACAGGGGATGCAATATCCATGTATACACACATGGGAACGCACATCGATGCATTGAATCACTTTGGCTTAAATGGTAAAATATGGAATGGCTATTCAGCCGATCAGCATTTGGGTGACAAAGGATGGAAGAAAACCGGAGCCGAAGTTATACCCCCCATCATTGCGAGAGGTATATTAATAGATGTACTTATGTCAAAAGGCCTTGAGCAGCTTCCGCCTAACTACAGAATTAACAAAGACGATCTTCAGAAAGCACTGGCGGGTGAAAAAATCTCACTCAGAAAAGGAGATGTTGTGCTGATAAGGACTGGCCAGGCGAGGCACTATAAAAATGCAGGTAAATTTTTGGATCAATATGCCGGAATTAACCTTGAGGCTGTTCGTTGGTTAATTGAAGACCAACAAGTGATGCTCCTGGGGGCTGACAATCTTAGTTTTGAAGCCTTCCCTCCTGAACGGACAGACAATTGGGTACCAGTTCATACTTACCTGCTTGCAGAAAAGGGTGTGATGTTCATCGAGCAAATGGACCTGGAAGAGCTGGCGAAAGACAAAGTATATGAGTTTGCATTTATCTCGGCTTCGCTAAAGCTAAGAGGTGCCAGCGCTGCTCCGATGCGGCCTATCGCAATTCCCACAAGGTAAGATCACCCCGAACAGGATTTTGAAACGCTGCAGGTTTAATTGATGTAGTTGTTGCAGCGCAGACATATCGGGTAGTGCGTTTGGTGAGTACTTCGACTCCTCACGGAGTTTGCCAACGCAACAGCAAGAAGTTTCTGGTGAATTTATTTATCCCGTACGCAATTCGAAATACAAGGGCATAAAACTTACAATTATGAAACAGGCATCGATTATTCCGCTGGTGAAATTCGACAATGGGATATGTCCATTTAAAATACAAACCATCAAAGATCTTGCAGAGCAGCCGGACGAGTTAAACGAATCAGTTCACAGCCATGACTATTACGAAATTGTCTGGATAACTAATGGAAAGGGAACATTGTTGGTTGATCTGGAGGAGCATCCCGTTGGGAATAATATGATCTTTTGCCTGAAGCCAAACCAGGCTCACCGGTTTACATTGGACCCGGATATGGAAGGTTTTGTTTTCTCTTTTACTGATTCGTTCTTTAATTTGGGTGAACACGAGTTCGATATTTCAGTTCAATCCAGCCTTTACCAGCTTTTTAATGAGTGCCGGCCGCTTCGTGTAGAGAAAGAAATCGAAAAGGAAATCTGGGACCTAAGCCTGAAAATGATGAAAGAATACGTAAACCAGTATTCATTCAGGACTCTGCTGATAAAAAGGTATTTCAGGATCTTCCTCATTTTATTGAGCAGGCAATTGGAAGAAATTCCTGAGAGTGTTGGTCAAACAAGAGAAACGGAGTTGGTAAGGCGTTTTATGGAATTGCTTGATAAAAATTTCCGGGAAGAGAAAATGGTAGGCGGTTATGCAGCGCAATTGGGTGTAACTGCAAATTACTTAAATAGGATTGTTAAGAAAACCACCAGTTATCTCAGCAGGACATCATATCAGGCAACGCGTAGTATTGGAAGCAAAACGCATGGCTCGCTTTTCTGACTCTGGAATGAAGGAGATTGCCTATGAACTCGGATTTTTTGACAGCGCTCATTTCAGCCGATTTTTTAAAATGATTGCCGGTACAAATTTCACAGACTTCAAAAAGGAAAACCTGAATTTGTCGATTGGCGTTTCATTTAACAGGGCTTGAGAAGATATGAACGACAAAACAAATGAAATTTGATTCAGGGCGATTGCAATACATAATAGAATAAATGAGGCTAGTGAGTAAAGATGAAACGGTGCTCGGAAATTGAATTGCGAATCAGAATCGAATTATTAGACAGCTTTAATTTCTCGTGATTCTCAATTCAACCGTAAAAAAGTGTTAACCCATGAGTAGTGTACTTGAAGAAGTATAGAAGATTACGTTCTAACCACGTCCTCTTTTTTTATAAAACAAAAAATGAAAAAAAATGTACAACCGTCGCGAATTCCTTAACGATGCAATGATGAGTTTTGGTGCAGCGGCTTTGTCCCTCGCAGGTTTAGCAGATGAAGAATTACAAAACCAAAACGTCACCAATATCTCATCAATTATGCATACAAATAATTGCTTCGGTCCAATTAAACAAATTAATGCGGGCGTTCTAAATATGGGTTACGTTGAGTCCGGGCCGGACGATGGTACTGCGGTAGTTTTACTGCACGGCTGGCCTTATGATATTTACAGTTATGAAGAAGTAACGCCGTTGCTGACTGCAAGAGGTTATCGTGTCCTCGTCCCTTATTTGAGAGGCTTTGGTTCAACCAATTTTCTTTCAGATGCTACACTTAGAAACGGTCAACCATCTGTCTTAGCCGCAGATATCATTGCTTTCATGGACGCACTAAAGATTAATTGCGCGATTCTTGCTGGATATGACTGGGGTGCACGCACGGCTAATATTATCTCGGCCCTATGGCCAGAACGTGCGAAAGCATTGATATCGGTAAGTGGATATTTAATCGGCAATCAAAAATCCGGTCGGGTGCCACTAATCCCAGCGGCAGAACAGCAATGGTGGTATCAATATTACTTTGCCACTGAACGCGGACGAGAAGGATACAGTAAGTACACACGTGATTTTGCCAGGCTGATTTGGAAAACTGCATCCCCGAAATGGAATTTTTCGGATGAAACGTTTAATCGAAGTGCGGCGGCATTTGATAACCCTGACCATGTTTCAATAGTGATTCACAACTATCGATGGAGGCTCGGATTGGCAGATGGCGAACGCCAATACGATAGCTTAGAGAAGCGACTCGCAGAATCCCCTGATATCAGAATTCCAACAATCACACTCGAGGGCGATGCAAATGGTGCGCCTCATCCTGACAGTTCTGCATATGCGAAAAAGTTTACCGGGAAGTATGTTCATAAGTTACTTTCGGGTGGCATTGGACACAATCCTCCGCAAGAAGCTCCTAAAGCTTTTGCAGATGCAGTTGTTGCAGCAGATGCCTTTTCAAATTGAAGTAGATATTCACAAAGAGGGAAGGAGACATGATCTATCTTCCATCGTTACTAGTATTCGCTCAGCTTGCGCGCAAGATCCAATTTTCCTTCCGAGGTCTAAAAGTCATGCTCCATTGCAGCAGCTGTCCACAATTGGAATTCTTGAGTCTTCGTGCATTCAAGAAAAAGGTCAGAATCTCGGCGGATATCTCCAATCTGTGTTGCCAAATTAATTCTGGCAAAGCCTCCTCCAATGTCCAATACATTTTTCAAATGTCAAATGTTTAAGATTGTTTGGTTACTTGCTCCTCCTTAATAGTTGTGGATTTTTTCCGCTTATCTTTTTACCGGGTTTGATCGCGACAAATCTATACCTTGGATATCAATTTGAACATATACCCCACGATTGGGAGAATGTCGTATATATAACTCACTATTGTTTTCATTTTTTTCATTAATGGTTATTAAATCGCTTCAATCGATTCTGTGACTTAGATCACTTACGATGACAAAGTTATTTTGGCTGATAACCTTTCCCAATGGATAGTTAATGCAAAAACTTGTACAAGTAAATAAGGTTAAAAATGGACGAGAAGCGATTCTAAAAATTCTTCAGGGGATAATTCATACAACAATTGTAATGGTATAGCCATTGCTACACGCCGGGAGCAGCAGGAACTTTGCAGCAATAATTCAAGAACAATTCTAAGTAGTTCTATCAATCCATCAATTTCATTCAAACAAAATTTCAACTATGAAGAAGAGTAAAACTATTCTAGGAAGAATAACAGCAGCAAGTTTTTTAGTTATGCCGGGAGTAATAGGCAATGCGCAACCGGGGACGTCTGCCAAACTTAAGGCTGGTGAAGAAATTCGCACCTTCAAAGTCCATGTTGCTGAGGCAGAACTTAACGATCTGCACCGCCGCATTTTAGCAACCAAGTGGCCCGATCGCGAAACGGTCAAGGATGAATCGCAAGGTGTACAGCTTGCTACGATGCAGGCTCTCGCCAAATACTGGGCGACTAAGTACAATTGGCGAAAAGTGGAGTCGAGACTCAACTCATTACCACAATACATGACTACAATAGATGGAGTGGATATTCATTTCATACACGTTCGTTCGAAATACCCCAATGCGCTACCCGTAATTATTACACATGGTTGGCCTGGCTCTATTATAGAGCAGTTAAAGGTCATTGGGCCGCTCGCGGATCCTGTTGCTTACGGTGGAAAGGCTGCAGATGCTTTTGATGTCGTGATACCATCTATACCTGGTTATGGTTTTTCGGGTAAGCCGACGCAAGTTGGTTGGGATCCCATTCGTGTAGCGCGTGCCTGGATAGTGCTTATGAAGCGCCTTGGATACACAAAATTTGTGGCCCAGGGCGGCGATTGGGGTGATGCAATTAATGAACAGATGGCTCTGCTGGCACCTCCTGAGTTACTCGGCATCCACACTAATATGGCTGCTACTGTACCACCAGACATTTCAAAAGTACTGAAGTTTGGGGAGCCGCAGCCAGCCGGCCTTTCAGCCGATGAGAAACGAGCATTTGAACAGCTGGACTTTTTCTTTAAGAATGGACTTGGCTATGCAACTGAGATGGGTACACGTCCCCAAACATTGTACGGAATTGGAGATTCTCCCATTGGGCTGGCAGCCTGGATACTTGACCACGACGCTCGCAGTCATGAACTTATTGTTCGCGTTTTCAACGGGCAGTCTGAAGGTATTACGCGGGATGACATCCTGGACAATATCACCTTATACTGGCTAACGAATACGGCGGTTTCGTCGGGTCGTCTTTTTTGGGAAAGCAAGTTGGCATTTTTCGATGTAAAACATATTACCATCCCCGTTGCAGTAAGTGCCTTTCCCGATGAAATATATACAGCACCACGCAGTTGGTCGGAGAAAGCCTTTCCCAAACTCATCCATTATAACAAGCTTGATAAAGGCGGTCATTTTGCGGCTTGGGAGCAACCTAAAGTTTTTACTGAAGAACTCAGAGTAGCATTCAAATCACTTCGTTGATCTCAAAAGCTAAGCAATGGCAGTAACACATACGCCGCCGCTGCATTACAAGCATGACGGCTCTGTGTTTGATAAAGGATTCGCTAATACAACACATCGCATCATTTCGTCATTGCCACGGGCATCTTACAACAATAGCTTTGCAGCCGACTCTTAAATGTTGAAACTACAATACAAACTGAACCTATCGGAAACTAAAAAACTTAATTATTCAAACAATCTAAAAATTAAAACAATGATCAAAACAATTAATGTAATGAAAGCAGCAATTTTGATTGCTTTCCTCGGAGCCAGCATGGCTTTCTGCAACAAGGATGGTGTACCTGGCAACGGCCACAATTCAGGCGTTACTGATTTTCATCAAACCGCTGTAACACAGTTTGTCACTGCTGGTAAAACAATATTTGCTTACAGGGTATTGGGTAATAAAGGAGGCACTCCGCTGGTGTTGATCGCCTCATTAGGAAGTTCCATGGATGAATGGGATCCTGCTGTCACTAATGGTCTCGCTCAAAAATACAAGGTGATCATTTTCGATATCCAGGGTGTTGGTTCATCAAGCGGAAAGACACCCGATAACATTCCTGAGATGGCCAGGGGTACAGTTGCATTTATAAAATCACTCGGATACAAAAAGGTAAATTTATTTGGATTCTCTATGGGCAGTTTTATCAGCCAACAAATACTGTTGACCGAACCCAGTTTGGTAAATAAAGTTATCCTTACCGGTACCGGACCAAAAGGTGCTGAAGGTCTTTCCAATCTTCCCAATCTGTTATCGCAAACTGTAGGTTTAACTCCGGAACAGTCCTTTTTGGTATCTCACTTTACATCTTCTCCTGCGAGCCAGGCTGCGGGCAAACTGGCTTTTGAAAGGATTATAAAACGTACAGAAAACAGGGATGCTCCAGTTACCGGTGAAAGCGCCACACAGGGACTAAAAGCGGTATTAGCCTGGGCCCAACCAAATCCTGATGCATTTAACGAACTTAAGAACATCAAAAAACCAGTACTCATTGTGCAAGGAGAGTCTGATTTACTGGTTCCTGTTGTTAATGCAATCAATCTATCTAAAAACATTCCAGGTGCAAAATTGATTGTTTATCCTGACGCAGGTCATGGTTCACATTATCAATACCACGATCAATTTGTTGAAGCGGCATTAAATTTCTTAAGCAAATAGAAATAAAACAATGGAAACAATCACACAAACAAGCAAGGTTTTATATACAGCAAAAACGCACACTACCGGTGGTCGAATGAACCTAAAACGACAAAACCCGCTACCAGAGCGGGTTTTAGGGGACTGTATCTGCGGACCGGAGGGGGACTCGAACCTAAGTCCGCATTCTATTTTGAATCAATTTCTTGCAAATATCTCTGGAATTGTACTCCACGAATCGCTCACTATTCTTCCCTGCTATCGAGTAACTGCAAATCTGTTCAAAGATAAAAAAACATAGTCTAATTTTCAGGAACTGATTCAGAAATTCGTTTTTAGTATCGTTACCGCATTCAAACTCCCCTTCTCATTCTACCGTTAAGGGATTCAGTGCCGAATTTTATACCTTTAAAATAATGAAATCAGGAAGCAAACCAGTGGTACTAAACAGAATCTACGATCTGTATAGAAATCTCGGAGCTTCGATTGATCGGCTGGATGAAAATTCAGAATTTTTCATCTGCAATCTCGCAAATATTAATCTGGGTACTGATGCGACATTTGTAGGGCCAGTTTACCGGGCTAATTTCTTTTCCTTTGTTTTCGCGAAAGATTGCAATGGAACCACCTATTCGGACTATTATACTTTCGAAATAAAACCTGGCTCGATTTATTTCAATAATCCAGGGGAATTGAAGCGTGTGGTATTGAGGGATGTGAAGGAGCTTTATATGGCTACCTTAACAGAGTCTTTTTTGAAAGAACATGTCCATCCCAATATTTTTGAAGAATTTTCTTTTCTTCTTGCTGAGATCGTCCCGCCTAAGACGTTGGACCCAGTTCAATTTGCGGAATTCGAGCTATTGTATCAACAACTCATTAAAGAATTCAATAGTGATTCTTCTTACCGGTTTAAAGTGATTGGCCATCTGTGTATGATCATGTTGATTAAGCTAAGGGAATATTTTTGGAACGACTACAACCCAATTACAGAAGGAAACCGAAGTTCACAGATTGTAAAGGACTTTAAACGAATGCTGGAGACTCATTACCGAAATCTTAGAAAAGGTATTGTGGATAAAGTTTTCAGGATACAGGAATATGCGGAAGCACTCCATCTTCACCCTAATTATCTAAATACTATCATCAAGAGTAAGACCGGAAAACCAGTCGGAGCATGGATTACGGAGAAAACGATCGCTGAGGCCAAATCCCTCTTAAGCAATTCCGATATTTCGATTAAAGAAATCGCCTGGCGGTTGGGATTTGCCGAGGCCCCTCATTTCAGCAACTACTTCAAGAAGTACACGAATATCTCGCCCATTTATTACCGCAAGAATAATTATGCATCTTAGGATTTTGCATTTCTTCCTTCGATGCTTGTAACAATTTGCCCTTTCCGGGAAACCATCTTTGTTCTAACAAAATCAATTGTAATGAACACAAAATTATTCACTGGAAAGGTAGCGCTGGTTACTGGCGCAGGAAAAGGAATCGGGCAGGCAACTGCTCTTGAATTTGCTAAGTTGGGAGCCTACGTAGTTCTCAACGGTCGCAGTAAAGCCCCGCTTGAAGAGACCTTCAGGGAGGTTGAAAAATTAGGCAGCAAAGCAATTATTGTGGTCGGCGATGTTGCCGACGAATCTGTGCAAAAAGAAACTGTTGACCGGGCACTCAAAGAATTTGCACGGCTTGACTTCGCAGTTAATAATGCCGGCATCTCTCCATGGGTTGGCACTACAGCTGAATGTAGTCTGGCAGATTGGAGGAAAGTAATAGATATTAATCTAACTGGCACCTGGCTCGGTATGAAATACCAGTTACCTGCCATTGTTCAATCAGGTGGAGGGTCGATCGTCAATATGACATCCGTTGCCGCATTAATGACCTTCGAAGGGTATTCACCTTATTCTGCTAGTAAGTGGGGAATTGTTGGAATCACCAAGGTAGCTGCGAAAGAATATGCTTCAAAAGGTGTCCGGGTAAATGCTATCGCTCCCGGGTCTATTGCTACACCTTTATTCCAGGACGTGATCAACAGCACACCTAATTCCAAAGAGGACTACCAAAAACAAGTCCCAATGAACCGCATTGCTGAATCGAGCGAAGTCGCATCAGTTGTGAGCTTTCTCTGTTCCGATGCGTCATCCTATATCACCGGAGCGGTGCTACCTGTTGATGGTGCAATGACATTATAAACATTAATAAACACAATTATGAACTCAAATCAAAAAACCATCTTCATTACCGGTACATCCACCGGTCTCGGAAGAGCAACAACAAAGTTATTTTCATCCAAAGGATGGAATGTAATCGCCACAATGCGCAACGAGGAAAAAGAAACTGAACTCGTTAAATTACCGGGAGTAACACTGCTAGCTCTTGATGTGACCAATCCCACCCAAATTCAGGAAGTCGTAAAAAAAGCAATTGCTCTTGGCCCCATCGATGTGGTATTCAACAATGCTGGTTATGGCATGGCAGGTCCGCTGGAAGCATTCAGCGAAGAACAAATCCTTCGAATGGTGAATACGAATATGCTGGGAACAATCCGCACGACAAAAGCATTTGTTCCCTACTTCCGCGAGCGTGGGGCGGGCCTGTTCATTAATACCACTTCGATCGGCGCATTGATAGGCGTACCTTTTAATTCAATGTACCATGCCACCAAATGGGCTCTGGAAGGCTGGAGCGAAAGCATGTATTTCGAATTGAAACGATTCGGAGTTGGCATCAAAACCCTTTCTCCGGGAGGTATGAAAACCGATTTCTTTACACGTTCTTTTGAGACAGCCGCGCACGAAGCTTATGACGGTTATGTTGAGAAAGTCATGAATGCGATCACCGATCCTAGGACTGTGGCAACTTACTCGACCCCGGAGAAAATTGCGGAGGTGGTTTATGAAGCTGCGACAGATGGAAAAGATCAGCTACGGTATACCGCCGGTGAGGATGCCAAAGCTACAGTTGCCTATCGTAACCAGGTGGGTGCAGAAACGTTCCGTATGGGAATGGATCAGCAATTTTTTGCATCTTAATGTATGCCTTACAAATTAGACTATACAAATGCAGCGCAACAGTTCTCCTCAAGGCATCCTTTGCTAACACGAATCGCGACCCATGTAAATTTCTGGATCATGGCGAATCTTTTGCTCGCCGTGATCCTGCATTTACAAAAACGGGCAATGGGACAGACAGAAAATATTCCAGTTGCAAACGAAGTTATATTTGGGTTGCTTTATGGAACTTGCCTTGGGACGATTGACTATTATTTTGAAAAAAGTCGACTTAACAAAATCGCTCTGGGGAAGTTTATGCTATTGCGAATCTTCTATTCTTTAGGACTATTGATAATGCTTCTGGTGCTTATCCCATATAATCTTTCTCCTTATGTCTTTATGCTAACAGTCATTTATTATTTTTTCATGACGATAATTATTCATTTCATTATTCAGGTCAATAAAAAATATGGACCCGGAATATTACTTCCATTGCTGTTGGGTAAATACAAGACTCCAATTGAAGAAGAACGAATATTCATGTTTATGGACTTAAAATCATCCACAACACTTGCCGAAAAAATAGGTCATTTAAAATACAGCGCATTTATCCGGGATAGCTTTATGGATATTAACCAGGTAGTTTCTTCCTTTAATGCGGAAATCTATCAGTATGTAGGCGATGAAATCGTGCTCAGTTGGAAAATGAAGGAAGGTATCCGGAACTCATCTTGTATTCTGTTTTTCTTTGCCTGCCAACGGCAATTCCATAATAGGGTTGATTACTATCAAAATAATTATGGTTTTCTACCGCAGTTTAAAGCTGGACTTCATGGCGGTATAGTGACTGCCATTGAAATAGGTGAGATCAAGCGTGACATCGCTTACCACGGAGATGTTCTTAACGCTGCAGCAAGGATTCAAAACTTGTGCAACGAACATAACAAAACTCTCTTAGTTTCTGCCGAACTACTTTGGAAAATGAAGTTAGACCCTTCATTTTGGATTCAGTCCCTGGGAGCTATTACTTTACGTGGAAAGAAAAGCCAAGTAGAAATTGCTTCGATAGAATTGAATCCAATTCTTTAAAGAGATCGGGAATTAAGCCGAAGCCTTACAGAGAATCTTTGGACAAGAGCGGTAAAATAAGATTCCTTTGACATGAGGCTATTGAATATACTCTTTCTTAATTCCTAACTTTTTCATTCTGGACTTTAATGTTGACGGCTGAATATTCAATATTTCAGCAGCAGCTCCCGGACCCCATATTCTGCCATTGCATTTTTTCAATACTGAAATAATATGATCCCGCTCGTTCTCATGAATGGTTTTTAGGCGGGTTTCCTCAATATCAGATGGCAAGTTCTTTTTTTCGTTTATAGGCAATAATATTTCCTCAATGATTGTACCTTTTGCAAGCAACACACTCCTCTCTATTAAATGTTCGAGCTCACGAATATTACCTGGCCAATTATAAGCCATCATCTTATTCAAAATGCTATCAGATAATCCGCTGATTTTTTTTCCCGCCTTGTGATTATAATGATTCATAAAATGATACGCTAGCGCGGGAATATCTTCTTTACGTTCCCTTAGCGGTGGCATTATTATCGGAAAAACATTTAACCGATAATACAAATCAAGGCGAAAACGCCCCTCAGCAACTTCTTTTTCAAGATTGCGGTTAGTAGCAGCGATGATACGGACATCAACTTTAGTAACGTCTTTTGCCCCGATTCTTTCTATCTCCTTTTCCTGTAACACTCGCAACAATTTTACTTGCAACTCTATCGGCATCTCTCCAACCTCATCTAAGAATATAGTCCCTGTATCAGCTTTTTCAAACTTACCAAATCGTTTATCAGTAGCACCGGTGAATGATCCCTTTTCATGACCAAATAATTCAGATTCTATTAACGTAGAAGGCAATGCTGCGCAATTAACTTTAACAAACGGTTTCCCTTTTCGGGGAGAGAAATTATGGATGCAATCCGCTATCATTTCTTTACCCGTACCGCTTTCTCCCATAATCAGAACAGAAGTATCTGAAGGTGCTACTTGCGTGACATGATCAAATACATTGAGCAAGAGATGACCCTTACCAATAATGTTTTTACATCCCTCTACAATACCAGAATTTGCAGTTGTCTTAGGTTGATTGACTAGCGGGTTGACCAATGCATCGCTTTTTCCTTTTTGCAAGATTTGTTCAATGCTATTAATTAATGGTAATTGAATCCTTTCAAACAGATCAACTTGGTCTGCATTATATGCATCCGTTCTTCTACTGTACAAACAAAAACTGAAAGTCTTTCCGTCTGAAATATTCATAGGCATTTCAAGATGTGATTTCAGTTGAAAGGTATCAGCAAATAATTTTCTTAAAGAAGGCTGCTTACAGATATTTTTAAATGCCTCTTCATCATAAAATATTGGATTTGTCTCTTTCGGATTATTTGATTGCAGTGCGATAAGTTCTTCTGTCGTTTTTCCGGTGATAGATGATAATTCTTTTATCCCGATTATTTGATATTCATTGAAACCAATTCTTAAAAAACACATGCCCTTAAAGTTGGGTTGTCCTATATTGTCAAATCCTGCGGCCAGGAAATCAAATGGAATATACGGCTGAAGGATCATTGCGATTTTCAAAAGCTTTTTTTCCCAATTAACTGGATCACTGATAATATTTTTCAAATCCTTTTGTAGCTCAGCTTCCCTGCGATATCTTGATTCAAGACTGTGTTCGTGGCGATACCTTGCAATTTCAAGGGTAATCAACAAATCTTTTTCTCTAAACGGCTTAACCAAAAAACCGTATGGTTGGGTGGCTTTAGCCGCATTCAATACGTCTTCATTTGAATTAGCAGACAGATATACAAAAGGGATATTATCCTCTGTCAATTGTTTTGCAAGATCAATTCCAGTAAGTTTTCCTTTCAGAAATATGTCCAAAAGGACAAAATCCGGTCTTTCCTTTATGATCATTTCCTGTGCTTGTAATACTGAGCGGGCAATACTTGTAACACCATAACCAGCCTGTGTCAGCATTAGCCGGAGATAATCTGCTTCGACAAATTGATCTTCTACAATAAGTATTTTTTCTTTCATATCGAATTAGTTAGTTTGGATTTCATTTGTGTTAATCCAATAGTTGTATCCGGGTCATAAATAAACTCAAGTTTGATCTCTGTGCCATCATGATCGATTATTGCAAACTTTCCATCTATATCCTCACTAAGCCCAAGCATTAGCTTCATGCCCATTGAGCCTGAGTTCTCAATATTAAAACCCCGAGGTAATCCAATTCCATTATCTTTCACAGTCAACAACAAATGATTTTCAGATGCATATTTAAATGTAATCTGAATGATTCCTTCCTTATTGTCCGGAAATGCATACTTGATCGAATTGGTAATGGCTTCATTCAATACTAATCCCAACGGAATACAATGCGAGAGATTTAAGTTTATTGGATCAATTTGCAAATTAAATTGGATAGATTGACGAATAATAAAACTATCACGAAGATATTCTACCAACTCATGTATGTAGTCAGTCATATTTATAGCTGACAAACTATCTGACTGATAGAGTTTTTGGTGAATAAGTGACATGGCGTGTACACGATGCTGACTCTCCGCCATTGCCTGAATAGCCTCTTCTGTTTTCAAATATTGAGATTGAGTTCCTAGCAAACCCATCACGATATGAAAATTATTTTTTACACGGTGATGGATTTCTTTAACCAGCCATTCTTTTTCAAGGACCAAATGTTGAAGTGCCCCATTTTTCTTTTCAATTTCAGTTTGCTGAATCTGTAATTTTTTATTTGCACGCTGTTTTAGGAGGGAATTATTTAACAGTAAACTCATAATGATTAACAACAAGACAACTCCTCCTAATATCCAATTCCGTGTATCGGTAGCCTGCTTTAGCTTTCCAAACTGCAGTTTATTTTCTTTTTCAAATAATTTAATATCATTATCTTTTTTTTCCACCTCATATTTTATTATCAGTTCTTCTATCTGTTTGCTTTTTGCCTGGTTAAAAATTGAATCATTGAGTGCTTTATACTTTTGAAAATGATCAATTGCAGACGTAAAATGGCCATTTGCAGAATCCACTTTGAACATTAACAAATGCAGATCTTTAACTCTGGATACAGTTGGAGCTACGGCTAATGCAAACGCTTTTTGAAGATATTGTTCGGCCTTTGCATACTCCTGGCGACTTACGTAGAACTTTCCAATGTCACAATTGGCGATAAATAACACTTCCCCATTCCTTTCCTCTTTGCTGTAATCTTTGACCATGGATAAGAAATGTTTTTCCGCTAGCGCATACTGTCCAGCCGTATTATAACAGTATGCCAGGCATTGAGCAAGTATTGCACTTTCTGTTGGACCATCTGGAGGGCTAGATTTTTCGAGCGTTTGAAGTATACTTAGAGCTTCTTTTTCTTTTCTTATTTTTATCATCTGAGCCACCATTAAATAGGTTGTTCTATAAATAACATATTGAGGAGGATTTTTCTTCACCCTTTCTTCAATACACTTTTTATACCAATAGATGGATTCATCTGGCTTGTCAAGTTCCTGGTATTCCAATGCAAGCTCGCCATAGAAATTATGGGCCTCGGCTGTATCATTGTTTTGCTCCATACTTTTTACAGCATTCAGCGCATAGTTTAACCCTTCGTTAATAACACCGCTATATCTTTTTACCTGCGCCAAATTAAAATACACAGTTGGTAGTTTGTAGGATCCGTGTTTTTTAGATTCTTCTATTAAGCTTAGTAGCTCTTTTTCTGCAAGCGGTGAATTATTCGAGCGAAAATGAAAATGAGCTAATTCAACCCCTGCATCTATTTTTCTTGAATAATTCCCTAATTGAGTATAAATATTGATAGCATGTTCGTAAGATGATTGTAAACATTCCCAATCAGCTTCGATAGCTAATAGTTTTGCACCTTGTCTGTGCCATGTTTCCGCCTCTTTTATTTTATTCCCGGCTTTTTGGTAATTATTCAACGCCATCGTGAAATGTTTTTTCCCCTCATCCAAATTTCCTGTTTGAAAATATATCTCACCAAGAAAGCAAAGACTCTTATTGGTTATTGCTACACTGGCTGGATTGGTTGAATCTGATAAATAAATTGACTTTCGCAGGTAATATAAAGCGCTGTCTAGATATACATTGTCTTTACCCGGTTGAAAAAAAAATAATTTTGCTAATTCATAATAAGATTTTTGACGGGTACTATCCGGTAAATCTTTTTTAAGCTCTCTTACTAACTGTTGTTTAGCCTGATCTGAATTTGATTGTCCTAAAGATGTCAACTTAAGGGTGAAGAAAATGGATGCAAAAAGTAGTTTTAAAATCATTGACATGTTGGTTGAGAAAGATACCTCAGTAATGCTTCAAGATTCCTGCCTTATTTCAGGAAGCAAGTTAAACATTCTTTCAGTCGCACTTTGATAAGTAAGTATAACTAAATGTACATAATTGACCGTCATATTTCGTGGTATTATTAAAGGAACCGTGAAATATGACGGTAATGAACGCTGTCAATTTTTTCAGTTGCTTTGATTTTTAATCATTTGCATTATTGGCACTTTTCTGGACTAAGTGCAGGAAACAAATTGCCAAATGATTACCTCTCCAAAAAAATTGGTTTTATTTATTACCGGTGCATTTGTTGGTAATAATTGTTGGGATGAGTGGAGAATATATTTTGAGAGCAAGGGTTATACAACTCTTGCGCCGCCATGGCCACATAAAGATGCCAGTCCAGAGGAATTACGTAACCGGTATCCTGCCGCAGGTATCGCATCAAACAGATTGAGAATTCTCACAGATTACTATGCAGTCATTACGAATGAACTACTTGACAAACCAATCCTGATCGGTCATTCAATCGGAGGTCTGATAGTTCAACTTTTATTACAAAGAGGATTGGGGACAGCAGGAATTGCTATTCATTCAGTTCCACCACAAGGCATTTTCACTTTTAAATTTTCATTTTTAAAAGTTGGCTGGGGCCCGCTTGGATTTTTTACGCCTACAAAAAAGTCTTTTCTAATGTCTTTTAGGCAATGGCAATATGCTTTTACTAATGGAATGGATTGTGATGCACAAAAAGAAGCCTATTACAAATTCGCAATTCCAGAGTCCAAGCTAATAGTCAGGGATACTATCACAAAAGCGGCAAAAGTGAATTTTGAAAACCCACATGCACCCTTACTGTTGACTTCTGGGAGCGATGATCATACAATTCCAGCTTCTCTTAATTACGCTAATTACAAAAAATATAAAAAGAGCAATTCAATAACTCACTATAAAGAATTCAAGGGAAGAAATCATTTTGTATTAGGCCAACCGACATGGAAGGAAGATGCGGATTATATACTTAACTGGATCGGAAAATTATAAAGAAAAGGTGCCTTTGTAAAACTAAGGTTCATATTTTCTGAAATTTTAAAAATCAAAAAATGAAAAAGGCAACTAAAACGATGACGGCTTTATTTGTAACAACTATTACAATTCTTTCATTGAATGCACAAAAACCTTCTCCGGAACTACTTAATCCAAATAATCATGCGCTGGTACTGATTGACCATGAAGGCCAGATGGCGTTTGCTTCTCAAAGCATGCCTATTGATCAGTTGAGAAACAATACTGCTATTGTAGCTGGAGCCTCAAGGATTTTTAACGTGGCGACGGTTGTTACAACTGTAGCTGAGCGATCATTCAGTGGTCCTGTATTTCCTGAAATTGAAGAGTTTTATCCGCAAGCATCCTCAGGATATGTTGATCGAACTACGATGAACACCTGGGAAGATGTTCATGCATACAGAGTCATTACCGGCAAAGGGAAGAAGAAAATTGTATTTGCTGGCCTGTGGACAAGCGTTTGCATTGTTGGCCCTGCCTTGTCTGCCAAAACTGAAGGGTATGATGTATATATCATTACTGACGCTTGTGCTGATGTGAGTAAAGAAGCCCATGAAAGAGCGGTGGAGCGTATGATCCAGGCAGGTATTAAACCTATCACCTCTGTGCAGTATCTGCTGGAGCTACAACGCGATTGGTCAAGGAAGGAGACTTATAAGGCTACTAACGACCTTATAAAAAGATATGCCGGGGCTTATGGAATCGGCGTACAGTATGCGCAGGAAATGCTTAAGCACTAGGAATAAATATTAAACAATATTAAAACTTCAACTATGAAGAAGCTATTATCCTGGATTTTAGTTATTGCTTTTATATCGGCATGTAATAGTGAAAAAAACGATTCACAAAACTCCACCAAGTCCAGCTTTTCTGATGTAATTAATAATACAGCTGTTCAACCCGCATCGCCTCCGGCAACCTTTAGTCATCAAACCACAAATGTAAATGGCGTAAACATTCATTATGTAATTGGAGGTAAGGGAGAGCCATTGGTATTGATACATGGCTTTGGACAAAATTGGTATATGTGGAATCGTTTGTTACCTGAGCTGGCAAAACATTTTACAGTTATAGCTCCTGATCTCAGGGGAGTGGGTGAATCAGATAAACCTGCAGATGGATATGATAAAAAAACGATGGCAATTGATATCCATGAGCTGGTAAAGAAACTTCGATATCCTAGAATAAATCTTGCGGGTCATGATATAGGGTTAATGGTTGCTTATGCTTATGCAGTGCAATTCCCAAATGAGGTCAGCAAGCTTGCCCTTATGGATGCCTTACTCCCTGGGGTGGAACCGGTATGGAGCCAGGTCAAAGCTTCTGCCTGGTGGTTTGGTTTTTTTGCATTCCCTACGTCGGGTGAACTGGTAGCCGGTCAGGAAAAATTATTTCTTACCAATTTTTGGCCGCAGGTTGCACACGTAAAAGATGCATTCACCGCTGAGGAAACAAATGAATTTATCAGGGCTTATTCAGTGCAGGGTGCAACGACCGGTGCTTTTCATTGGTTTGGTGTATTCACCCAGGATGCAATTGATAATGTTGAGTTCATGAAGAAGAAACTAAAAATGCCACTGCTTGCTATGGGCGGGGAATATTTTGGCGCAGCTTTTCTTGTTGATCATTGCAAATTGGTAGCTGAAAATGTGAAGGGATCAAACATAAAAGGAGCTGGTCATTGGATTGTTCAGGAAAATACGGAACAAGTGCAAAAAGACTTGGTGGATTTCTTTACTGCTAATAACTAAAACTGATTTTATGAAAGCATATAATTTGATAAAATCAATCCGGACTTATAAAGTTCAATTGAGTTTTATCGTGTTAATAACGGCGTTCAGTTATAGAGCTTCGGCCCAAAAAGTTGATACCACTGAATTACGAATGACGCCACAAGAGATGAAAAATACCAAATCATCCCGTTCACATGCACCAGGCTCTTCGAATTTGAGTGCGGTAGAGATAATAGTTATATACGGAGATCCCTCAAAAGAAGGATTATATACCATATTGTTAAGAGTTGCACCTAATACAAAAGTACCAGCTCATCTTCATCCCGATGATCGAGTGGGCAGCGTGGTGGCCGGTTCGTGGCATTTTGGCTATGGCGATAAGTTCGATGAACAAAAACTTAAAAGGTTACCAGTTGGAAGTATCTACACTGAGGTTCGGGACAAGAATCATTTTGCAATGACTGGCAAAGAGGCGGTAATTGTTGCGATTACTGGTTATGGACCCTCTGGGGTAACCTATGTTAATCCTAATGATGACCCACTGAATCAAAAAAAATAAACTACATCTCCGAAGTTAGCTCATTAAGAAATGATAAAAACAACTAACATGAAAAGGTTCATCAAATTACTTAGCTTAATACTCAGCTTTTCTTTTTTTCATCAAGCCACAACGAAGGCGCAGTTTCCTTTACCACCGGTGGTTCCTATTTGGGACGCCAATAAGGTTGAACTGAAATTAATTAAGGTTGCTGAGGGAGTATACGCGATCCAGCCTAATACTGCTGTTAGTGAAACTACAAAAGGCATTCCGCAGGCTACGTCAGGCGGGTTTATTGTCGGTGACAAGGGTGTTATGATGATTGAGTGTTTTCTAAACAAAAGATTATTTGATCAGGCACTAAAACTAATTAGGTCTGTGACCAATAAACCCATCTTGTACGCAGTAAATACGAGTGATCATGGAGACCACTGTTTTACCAACTATCTCTTACCATCCACCACAATTATTATTCAGAACGATTTTGCAAAAGAAAATCTGGGGAAAAATTTCGAAAACATCAAACAGTTTATGTTGATGCTATTTGGAAAAGGACGGGGCATTGAAGAAGCGAAATATCGTCCTGCAGATATAACCATCACGAAAAATGATAAACTAACGGTTGATTTAGGAGACAGCAAGGTAGTAGAACTGATAAACATCGGTACCGCGCAATCACCCGCCGATCTATTTGTTTGGATGCCATCATCAAAAGTATTCTGGGCTGGAAACCCTTTTATCGCAGAAAGTCCCACCATTCCCTGGTTGTTTGACGGCTTCTTTCTGGAGCCTGCGGATAACCTGAAAAAAATATACGATATGCTTCCGAACGATGCGATCGTCATCCCTGGACATGGACGAATCACGAACAAGGCCGGTATTAAATATACGATTGACTATGTCCTGGCACTCAAGCAAAATGTGGAAGAATCCGTAAAAAAGGGACTTACGATGGAGCAAACCCAGCAAACAGTGACCATGAAGGACTATGACAAAGGGTACGTGCTTTTTTACTGGCTTCATTTCAACTTCAACATCCCGAATGCATTTAAGGATATCAGTACTACGAAAGGAAAATAGGTTCATTAACGATTACTTAAAAATATCGAGATGGCCAGGCTATTCTTTTCTTTATCTATAATAATTCCGCTATTTCTCTTGGGTCAAAAAAAGGCCGACTTGATAATTATCAATGGGAAAATTGCTACAATGGTCAATCCCGGCGAGTTTAAACAGGCGGTGGCAGTTAGAGATGGAATCATAATAGACGTCGGCAGTTCTTCGACCATAGTTAGGCGTTATAAAGGCGACGCCACTCTAATGCTTGACGCAAAAGGAAGAACATTGATTCCTGGATTAAATGACAGCCATACTCATGCTATTCGGGAGGGCTTAAACTATAATGCAGAACTGCGATGGGACGGAGTGAAATCCTTAAAGAGAGCAATGGAGATGCTGAAAGACCAGGCGCAGCGAACCCCTGATGGTGTTTGGATAAAAGTAGTAGGCGGATGGAATGAATACCAGTTTGAAGAAAAAAGGCAGCCAACTATTCATGAAATTAATGAAGCCGTTCCTGACAAGCCCGTTTTTATTACTTATCTCTATGGTAAAGCTTTTGTAAATAAGAAGGGCTTAGAAGTTTTAAAATATGATAAGAATACAAAGTATGAAGGCAGCCTAGTGGAACTTGATGACAAAGGAAATCCAACTGGAATGCTCTATGCCAAAACAACACCACGGGCAATCTATACAACGCTTGCACTCACAACCAAGCTTAATCATCAAGAAAGATTAAACTCGACTCTTCAGTATTATCATGAGCTCAATAAGTATGGATTGACGAGTATCATAGACGCCGGTGGTGGTGGACAGTTTTATCCTGATGATTATACCGTAGCACAAGAGCTCGCGAAACAAGGTAAGCTCACATTAAGAACAGCATATTATCTATTCGCACAGGTTCATGGAAAGGAATACCAGGATTATCAGAATTGGGTAAAGACAACTCAGCTTAAAAAGAATGATAATATGCTTGTTCCTAATGGTTATTCCGTTGAAGGAGCCGGAGAAAACCTTGTAGCAAGTGCCGCAGATTTTGAAAATTTTTTAGAACCGAGAATTGTTTTGTCGGATAGTATGGAATCCCAGCTTGAACCAATAATCAGACTATTTGTAAAAAATCGCTGGCCTTTCCGTCTACATGCAACTTATGGCGAATCCATTGACAGAATGCTGAACGTATTTGAAAAAGTAAATAAAGAAATTCCATTTAACGGCCTTCGTTGGTGTTTTGATCATGCAGAAACAATTACTGACAGTGAGTTGCAGCGTGTAAAAAAATTAGGCGGTGGTATTGCTGTCCAATTCAGGATGTATTTCCAGGGAGAACTCTATCAAAAATTGTATGGTGAACCAAACAGGCAGCTCCCACCTATACGAAAAATGATGAGCATGGAGATTCCAGTTGGTCTCGGAACAGACGCTACGAGAATCTCAACATTTAACCCCTGGATGTGCCTGCATTGGGCCACTACAGGTAAAACAATTGGCGGTTATCAATTCTGGCCAGTGAAAGATGTGTTATCAAGATTTGAAGCATTGCAATTGTATACAACAGGAAGCGCCTGGATGAATGGCGAGGAAAAACTAAAAGGAAAAATCATCAAAGGTCAGTATGCCGATATGGTCATATTGAACAAGGATTATTTCACAATACCAATCGACGATATACGAACCATTCATTCGCTCCTGACTATCATAAATGGCAAACCTGTTTACGGTGAGGGGGAGTATCTGAAACTTGTTTCCCCAACGCCTGAAGTAATTCCATCGTGGAGTCCTGTGAAGTATTATGGAGGTTATCAACGATAAGGATACTCTGTGTATTAACAATAGTTTCCGGAGTCATTACTATCCGTAAGTTTTAAATCATGAAATATCTTATTTCAATACTGATACTTTTTTATTACACGAACAACAGTTTTGCCCAAAATGTTCCTCCTTTTAAGTCATTGAGGTATGATGAAGACTATTCCTTTTTAAAAGGGGATACTGCAAAAGATTGGTACGGCAGGATGAAATATACCCCATTATCGAAAACTGGAAACACTTTTATGAGCTATGGAGGAGATATCCGGTTCCAATATTTCTACGCAAAAAATGAAGATTGGGGTGAAGCTCCTGAGGATAGAGATGGTTATATTCTTACAAGGTATCTAGTTCATGCTGACTTACAGGCTGGAAAATATTTCAGAATCTTTGTTCAACTCCAAAGCAGTCTCGCAAATGGTAAGGAAACTCCTCCATCGCCGGTTGACGAAAACCAACTCGATCTTCACCAGGCATTTTTTGATATAGCGTTACCCCTAAATAAGAATTCGTTTACCGTAAGAATTGGTCGCCAGGAATTACTTTATGGATCACAAAGATTGGTAGCTGTAAGAGATGGTCCAAATAATCGTCAATCCTTTGATGCAGCAAAACTGGTGTATTCTCAAAGTAACTTCAAGGCCGAATTGTTTTTTTCACATTATGTCCGCTCCAAACGGGGAATTTTTGACGATGATTGTAATAAGGATACTAAATTCTGGGGTGCATATTTTGTCAACAATAAACTTCCTCTTTTCAAAAACATCGATTTGTATTATCTGGGCCTTTGGAAGCGTAAAACATCCTTTGATGATGGTATCGGAAAGGAATTACGGCATTCTATCGGCAGCAGGATATGGAGCAACAAAAACAACTTTCGGTATGATATAGAAGGACTTTATCAATTTGGAAGTTTTGATGAAAAGAACATTGCTGCCTGGACATTTTCTGTAAACACGGGATATAAGGTCAGTAATACAAAACTAAAGCCTGAACTAGGACTCAAAACTGAATGGATAAGTGGAGATGCTTTTTATGATGATAAAAAATTGCAAACGTTCAATCCATTATTTCCCAGGGGCGGCTATTTTGGCCTTGCATCGTTGATAGGGCCAATTAATCTTTTTGACATACATCCCTCATTAGCTTTTGAGCTAAAGAATAGATTATTTCTAAATATTGACTACGATATATTCTGGAGGTATAGCAAGAATGACGGTATTTATACACCTGGCGTTTTCCTGATATACTCGGGTAAAAATAATCCACACAAGTTTATTGGAACGCAATTGTCCACTGATTTGGTTTACACCCCCAATAATTTTCTTTATTTCCGCTGCGAGTTTACATGGTTTGACGCAGGTGATTATTTGAAAGCTGCAGGCACAGGTAAGGACATTATTTTTATCGGGGTAACTACACAACTAAAATTCTAAAATTTTTACCATAAAAAATATTCAACAAATGAAAACAGAAACGTTAGCAAAAACAGCGACAAAATGGACACTTGATCCGGCGCACAGCGAGCTATTATTTAAAGTAAAACACCTGATGATAAGCACAGTCACAGGAAGATTCAGAAAGTTTGATATGACCATTGAAGTTGAGGGAGAAGATTTTACAAAAATTTTTGCAGGTAAGCTCACGGCCGATCTTAATTCCATTGACACTAATAATGAACCAAGAGATAACCACTTGCGTTCAGATGATTTTTTCAATGCGGAAAAATTCGGGGAGCTAGTTTTTGAAACCACACGATATGAAGGTGACAGTAGTGGAGGTAATTTATACGGCAACCTTACAATAAGAGATATTACAAAAGGTATTGTCCTGAAAGTTGACGCCGGCGGAGTTATGGTAGATCCATATGGCCAAACAAAAGCGGGGTTTACAGTAAACGGGAAAATCAGTCGTAAGGAGTTTGGATTGATCTGGAATGGTGTTACGGAAGCTGGCGGACTTGTGGTAGGCGATGGGGTGAAAATACACGCGGAGATCCAACTTCTTAAGCAGGGATAATTTCTATAGACTCCCCTAATTCTGTTGCATTAAACCTATCGGAGTGGAAAACAAAGGATTGCTTTTAATTCCTGACATAAGTGGCTTTACAAAGCTGGTTAACGATACTGAGCTCACGCACAGCCGACTTATCATTCAGGGGTTGTTAGAAACACTCATAGATTCAAATCAGATGGAGCTTGAAATTTCCGAGGTGGAAGGCGACGCTATTTTATTTTATAAATTCGGAGATGTTCCAGATTTAAGGATAATCTACAGGCAGGTAGAAATAATGTATTTCAATTTCCGCAAACATTTAAAGGAGGGGGTAACTCGTTGTGGTTGTAAATGCAACGCCTGCATATCAGCCATTGGCCTGTCTTTAAAAGTGATCACCCATTATGGAGAATTCATGGGCTATAAAGTGAAAAATTTTAATAAGCTAATTGGCAAGGATATTATTGTTGCTCACCAATTGTTGAAAAATGATATCCCTCTGCATGAGTATTGGCTCATTACCAAAAGTCTATTAAAAGATAATTTACCCGATGATTTCACGGAATGGATGAAGTGGAGTAATAGCGTTAAACAAACAGAAGAAGGACAGATAGATTTTCTCTATACCCAATTTAAATAACACGTTTTGCTTCCCCTAAACCGTTTGCCCTGCCTGTGATTAAAATTGTGTTGTTCGTTAGGTCCATGCATCAGACTTTATAATTTTCCCTTCGATAATAACCTTCGAAAGTCTTTATTTGATTTGAAATCATTCTAACAGCTGCTTTAATTATGGCTTATAATCATCAGCCTTCTTCCACAAATCCTAATTGAACAAAAGAACTTGGGTAATGGCACCTTCTTTGGTTTTAGTAAACCTGAGCGGGTAATTTTTGATTCATTAAAAAATTCCAATTCGGACTTCTGCTCAAAAGTAATTTCTGCTCCATTCCATACTTCAATCAGAACCAGATGGTTATTCTTGGTTATTATCTTTATATACTCGTCCTTTCCTGGTTCAAATTGAAACCTATAGTACCCTTGCCCCAGTATTGCCAAACCGATGTTGTGCGTTCGTACTTTTAGTTAATATTTTCGTTCAAAAGACTTGCCAGTGAAACGATACACACCATTGGGACCTCCGCCAAACCACAATTCACCTGATTTGCTTTTGTAAATAATCCAAATAAAGTCACCATCGAGACCATCCTTTTTGGTAAAATTTTTCACGGAATTGCCATCATATCTCCATACACCAGATTCTACAGTCCCAAACCAAATATTCCCTGAAGCATCCTCTCCAATGGAAAAAACTCTGTCCAGGGAATTACCTTTGGTGTCTTCTTTTCTTAATTGGTGTTGTTTTGTAAAATGGAGGAATTCTTTACCATCATATTTTAATACTCCGATGCCCCCAATTGCACTGCCACCACTATTATTTCCAAACCATAGATTACCTTTGCTATCTTCCATTATGGATCGAATATGCAAAAATTCGGTTGTGTCATTTAATCCTAATGAGTCATTATTAAACATTTTAAATTGCTTACCATCATACCCAATCAATACTCTATAAGTTCCAAACCAAACCATTCCATTTTTACTTTTTACAAAAGGTGTTGAAATTGAATAGCTGTTTTCCTCTCCTGGTTTTGGTTTTATTGGGAAGGTGCGGTAATAAAGGTTTTTTCCGTCATATTGATACACTCCCGGATCCCCTTCAAGTTTATTGTAACCAACAGTTTCATCGCCTTTAAACCAAAGGTCACTACCAGTTAATTTCCACGCGTTTTTTGAATTATAATTTCTGTCTTTGTATACAGTCATTTTTTGACCATCATAAATACTTAGTCCCTGGCCACATTCAAACCAGATTATGCCATTATTATCTTCATAAATGCTCCTTACCTGGTTGTTACTTAGTCCGTTTTCTGTTGTGAAATATTGGAGCTCCTCATTATGAAGCAAACACACTCCTTCATTGTGACTACCAAACCAAATATTTCCCTTACTATCTTCTAAAATTGAACGAACCCCTGTTGTGTATTTCAACCTTATGCTGTCATCTTTAGAATGAAGTATCTGATTTTCCTTATTTGATTGACTTTGACTATTGCAGGAGATTGTTACAGCCATCAAAAATGTCCAGCAAAGGATAAAAATGTTTTGATTTTCCAATTTCACTTTCATTGTAAGGGTGTTTTGTATGACGCGCAACGGTCATGGCTTACCTGGTTATTGTTAATCCGTTTGTTATTTTTTTACTTTCAAAAGCTCAGATAAAAAATCCATCTGGTAAGAATGTCGGCCCGAAAAATGTATCGCCTGAAGCACAATTCCATATTAAAATGGTTGGCTATTACTTTATTTCTGACTCTCTTTATCTTTAAAGTCCGTGATGGTCTTTCCATCATAACGATACACTCCATCAGATTTACCAAACCAAATACTTCCATCGTTAGCTGCAAAAAGCGCCATGAAAAAAATAGCTGGTGGCCCTGAGTTAATTTCTGTTACAGTGGGCATTTTATTGTACAAGGACTTTGCATCATAACGTGAAAGTGCCCAGATCCCTCCGCCAGGATTTACTTCACCAGTAGTCCAGATATTTCCTTTTTTATCTTCGATTACAGCATAAACACCTCTCTGCGATACCTTAGTAAAGACACTGCCGTCATAGCGCCAAAGACCGTTGGCACGCCCACCATTGACACCAAACCAAATATTGCCTTTTTTATCTTCGGTTATACCCCAAACATTGTAAAAGGCTTCACCGTCTTTGTTTCTGAAAACCGTAAATGTTTTTCCATCATAATAACAGGCCTCTCGCCTTGTGCCAATCCATAATTTCCCTGTTTTGTCTTCAATGATTGTAGTAATATTATTGGGAAATCCTTCTTTAGTTGTAAAATTTCGGAAAGATTTCCCATCGTAACGGCCTCCTCCGAACCAGATATTCCCGGCTTTATCTTCATAAAGATGAGTAGCGCCATAATTACTGGCAAGCCCCTGCTTAGTTGTAAAATGTTGAAAGTTTGTTTGCCCTGAAGGCAGGAGATAAACACCCGAATCCCTGGAAGCGAACCAAAGATTTCCTTTTCGATCTTCCAAAACATCCCAGAAGCTGGGCGAACTTATTTTACTTGTTAGATTGGTAAAAGATGTTCCATCGTATCGAAACACGCCTAAGAAAGATGAAATCAAAATGTCTCCGTTTCTGGCTTGCTTTATATTCCGAACCTGACTCATAGGCACCCTGGAGGTAGCCAATTCTTTAAGTTGAGATTCGGAGAGGCCATTGGACTTGAGATTATCGTGTGGTGGGTTTGTTTGGTTTTGTCCGCAGGAGCTGTGAAAAACAAACACCAGTAACAAAGTACATACGTGTGCGTATTTCATAATTTAACTATTTAATGACCCTCTTTACTTTTAAAGTGCGTGATGGTCTTTCCATCATAACGATGCACTCCACTCTCAGGGCCTGCAGCTCCAAACCAAATACTCCCATCGTTAGCTTCCAGTATCCCCAAAAACTCCATTCTTCCTCCTGACTTAATTTCTGTTACAGTGGGCATTTTATTGTACAAGGACTTTGCATCATAACGTGAAAGTGCCCAGACCTGCGGATTCACTTCACCAGTAGTCCAGATGTTTCCTTTTTTATCTTCGATTATTGCATAAGCCCCCCTCTGCGATACCTTAGTAAAGGTTCTGCCGTCATAGCGCCAAAGACCATACCAGGAAGGGTCATAGCCATTGACACCAAACCAAATATTGCCTTTTTTATCTTCGATTATCGACCAAACGTTGTTGAAAGTTTTGCCATTATGGGTTAAAGTGGTAAATGTTTTTCCATCATAAAAACAGGCATCGCCTCTTGTGCCAAACCATAATTTCCCGGTTTTGTCTTCCATGATAGAATTAATATCGTTATTAGGAAGTCCGTCTTTCGTTGTAAAATTTCGAAAAGATTTTCCATCGTAACAGCTTGCTCCACCTACAGTGGCGAACCAAATATTACCGGCTTTATCTTCATAAATTTTTTTAACCCCATTACTGGGAAGCCCATCCTTTGTTGTAAAATTCTGAAAGGATTTCCCATTGTAATAATAGACACCCGAAAGTAGGGAAGCGAACCAAAGATTTCCTTTTCGATCTTCCAGAACATCCCAGAAGCTGGCGAAGCGGGGCGAAATTATTTTACCTGTTAGATTGGTAAAAGATGTTCCGTCGTATCGAAACACGGCTAACCAAGAAGCAATCAAAATGTCTCCGTTCCTGGCTTTCCTTACATGCCGAACCATACCCACAGGCACCCCCTTGGTGGTGGCCGCCTCTTTAAGTTGAGACTCGGTGTATCCTTGTCTAGTATTATCTTGTGGTGAGTTTGTTTGGTTTTGTCCACAGGAGGTGTGAAAAACAAACATCAAGAACAAAGTATGTAAGTGTATGTATTTCATAATTTCTTTTCATTACTTAAGATTTAAATTAATACTTCCACAATGAATTTCTTTATCGCTTGATTTACTTTTACTATTTGATCCATCAACTTTAATTCTATAAAAAAGATCTTGCCCTTTTAAGCTAAGTCCTGTTCGCATGGTACCATGTGCTCCATCAATCAAGCAAAGAATTACGACATAAAAACCACCCGATTCTTTTGGATTAATCGTTCTTTTCAACGAAGACGGTTTATGAATACTATAATCTAAAAAAGATTCTAAATTGGTCAGGCCATAATTAAACAAGTTTTCTTTATCACGTGTCATTGCGTCGGGAGGAACCAATATTTTAAAGTATTTACCAGGTAAAGACGGAACCTCATATGAATCTAGAGGAAAGTCGATCTTCAATTCAATAGGATTATCCGTTTCATTGATTATCCGGGTCCAAAAAACAACATAACCATATACTTCGCCATTAGGGTCAGTGTATTTTGTTCCACCTCTTGGGAAGCCGTTTTGTATTATCAGCCTCGCACCAGTAGAGTCAGTATACTCATACTTAGTGTGATATGTTTCATTAGATCCGGGGGAAGGGACTGTGTCCTTGGTTTCGAGATTGCTATTTTCTTGTGGGACGTCTCGATTGATTTGTCCTCCACAGGATGTGTGAAAAACAAGTATCAGGAACGAGGTGTAAATGTGTGCGTATCTTATCACAGTATATATTTTCTATTAATTGATCCGCTTGCCGGGCATCTCTTGCCCATTCTGGAAAAGTATCAGCTTTTCCGGACTGCCCTGCTCATTTTTCACGAATAAGATTCTGTCATCAACTGCCTTCATGAAAAATTTGGTTGCTGATTCCGCGTATAATTCATGGCGGGGTTGATCGGTAGCTTGTGCATACAACCTCCCTTCCTCTTTGGTTATCGAAATCACGAAAGAAGGTCTCAACTGGTATTTGCCAACATAGGTATCCAGTATCTTGTCCTCCACTATTGCTTCTTTGGGATCGGGAACTTTTTCTCCCAACTCATTTAATTTTCTGATGGCATTCATACTAAAAGGGTCCAGCTCGAGCGATTTTTTATAATCCAGAATGGCCTTTGCCTTTTCACCATTCAGCATGTAGGCTTCTCCCCGGCTATCCCAGGCATTGGCCGACCGGGGGAACTGTATTACATTAATATTCATCAGCGCAATAGCTTCTTTGATTTTACCGACACCCATCAAATTATATCCCATTTGATTGATCTCCTGCTCATTGACGTTATAAGCAGGCTGCTTTTTAATCTTCTCATACTGGTTCAGTGCGTCTGCCAAAGAATTATTCTGAATGGCATAACCAAGAACATATGCAACGGAGATTTTAGGCAGGTCAAAGGGTTGGTTATACAATATCTTTATGATATTAGTTTGTATCGTACTTAAATTACTGCCTCCGGTATTATCGAGTAATACCACCAGTTGTTTGTTTGTTGGAATCCGGATCAGCGAACTATTGAAGCCATTGATAGCACCCTGGTGTGCCATCACTTCAACGGAATCTCTCAATCGACCAGCCTGAATTTTGCCGACCCCCCAGCCGTAGGCATAACCGTTTTTGAAAGGTGTAAACAGGATGGCTTTCGAGGAGGCAGACAGAAGCTTATCGGTGTACAAGGCCTGATCCCAAAGTTCCAGGTCTTCAACAGTTGAATACAGGGCACCGGCGGCATAAGGAATAGACATATCCATGTAGGCGGCATTATCATAAATTAAATTCCATCGCTGGTAGCCGGAGGCCCGCTTGGATAAGACTTTGAAGGATAAATCATAGCCGGTATTATGCATCTGTAGGGGTGTAAAAATGTTCTCCTGCAAAACTTTTTCATAGGTTTTACCGGTAACTTTTTCGATAATAGTTCCAAGTAATATATAACCTG
Source organism: uncultured Chitinophagaceae bacterium (assembly GCA_963728145.1). Classification (GTDB taxonomy): domain Bacteria; phylum Bacteroidota; class Bacteroidia; order Chitinophagales; family Chitinophagaceae; genus CAVSJA01. The sequence continues at coordinate 559,029 of CAVSJA010000007.1, forward strand.
AATTACTGTAAGCATAAGCAGAGCCTGGTTCAAACGTAAGGGGAAGCTCTGAAAATTTTTTAATGAGGTCGGCAGGCTTGTATCGATTGCGCTCAAACGTTCTGTAGTCAGGAAGGTCGGAATAGTTGGGAATGCCAGAGGTATGGGTAAGCAGATGGTGAAGGGTAATTTTATCGCCCGTCGCTTTGGGGTAATCGGCCAGGTAGTCGGTAATTTTCCCATCCAGCCTGAGTTTGCCTTGTTCTACCAGCTGCATGATCAGCATAGCCGTAAACTGCTTGGTGAGTGAAGCCAGCCGAAATTTGTGGTCGGGCTCATTGGGAATGTTCCATTCCATATTTGCCAGGCCGTAACCTTTCTTAAAGACCAGCTTTCCATTATCTGTCACCAGCACCGTTCCGTTGAACTGACCATTGTCTACGTACCTGCGCATGAGCTCATCAATTTGTTTGGCTTTGTCCTGGGCAGATGCCATAGAGGTGAAAGCAATCATAACCAGACCAAATAAAACGTTTCCTTTATTTTTCATATCCTGTTGACGTTTGATTCAGCGAATCTACTTTGATATCTTTCGGCTCGAGAGATTTGGATTGTAAATAAAAATGTAACCTTTGTAAATAAATCGTGACTAGTATGCCTGATAGCCGAAATCTCCTCTCCGGGAAACGCAAGTACCTGTTCGGATTGATATTACTCTTGTTTATCTCTGTAATCTGCTGTGGCTTTCAGTATGACAGGCAGTGACGATTTTGATATCGCCAGGAGGGAAGTTTTACTCCGCAGGATCGGACATGAAATACTCTTGCAGTCGGGGGATAGTACATCACGGGTACTTCCAGTAAAAAAGATCGCCGAAAATGAATACCAGATCAGGTTTGAGAACGATCTTACTTTTCAACCAGACTCCCTCGTCAATACTACTCAGCGTTTGTTGGCCAAAGACCCGCTGGCACGTGATTATGTTGTTAACGTACTGAACTGTGCCAATGCCAGTGTAGCCTATGGATATGCTATATCAAAAAATAAGAAAGATGATATTGTAGCCTGTATAGGAAGAAGGCAACCCATAGCATGTTACATGATCAACATTAAATTTAAACCAACGGGTATAACTACAGCAAAGAATGAATATCTTCTGGGCAGTCTGTTATTTTTAGGCATTTGTTGGATTTATTTTTTTGAGATCTGTTAAGCCGCGGAAGGCCTTACCTGACAGTCAGCATACTGATATGTTCACTTTGGGCTCAATGTCGTTCGACACGGAGACTCGTAAGCTCATGATAAATGGAAAGACAATAGACCTGACCAGAACTGAAACCCGTGTGCTGCGCATTTTCGCGTTGTCTCCTAACGAGGCTATAGAGCGAAGCCGGCTACAAAAAGAGATATGGGAGGATGAAGGTGTTATAGTAGGCCGCAGTCTGGATATGTTCATATCAAAACTTAGAAAAAAACTGGAATTTGATCCGAATATCAAAATTGTTGTTATACGCGGCAAAGGATATAAGCTTGAAATTAGCTCTTAAGAAAATCTTCCCGCTCCGAACTGATGTTATTAGAATTCAATTTGGCATTTGTAAAACTCTATAGTGAGCTACTAATGTGGTATCATTAAGAGAATTATCCATGCCGTAGATCGAACCAAAAACAATGCTTTCCGAGCCAAAGAGCCTGGTTACGATAATCAATCATTTTTTTTATATCCGGGGATTGCATTTTTATCAGTTTTGTCAAACTCAATGAATAGTTCAGTTTCTTTTTTGTGGTTTCTTTCTAACCATTTTCTAAATTCCTTTTGTGTTGCAAAAAATATTGGTGTCATTTGATTGTCTTTTCAAAGCTTGCAAGGTGTCGTTTTACAATGACTGCTAGCGTTCGAGGCTTTGTGTAGTTTTGTAGGGGTTCCCGACAACGTCGGGAACCCAATGTTAACTGTACTTGTTGTTAAGCAAGTGTGGCTTTTCTGTAATTCGATAATTTGTTTGATAACCAAAGAAGTAATACTGTATTAAAAATCAACGTCAAAGGAATTACAGTTAGGTTCTTAAAAAATAACAATATTGTCCATTCTGACGAAGTGTCAGCCAACACACCGTCGTTTTTTAAAGTAAGATAAAGGCATGTTTCATAAGCTAATAAATCTATTAAATAATTTATAGTCCCTGCGATTAGTAAAAATCCAATTATGTTTAGAGAAATTGAAAACCATTGCTTCCTCAATTTCTGAATTGCAGTAGTCAAAAGCTTCTTTCGATTTTCTTTATGCGTTAATAGATGCTTAATTCGCAAAACTCCGTTTCGAATATTTGCTAAGCCTAATACATACAAAAAAAGTAATATTCGGGTTGATTCAACGACTACTTCCAAAACAATGCCCATCCAATTAGCTATTTCTCCAAATCCCCCGAGTTGAATAACTCTTCCCAAAGCTGCAATAAGCCCAAGTCCCATTATTGCCACAAAATGTTTTTTGAAGAAGTAAAGCGTGTTATTTAGCAAACTCAATTTGTCGGGGAGATTAAAGTTCATTCGCTATTTTTTACAACATTTTTTTTAATTCACCAATGGCAAATACTTTTTCCTATTTTCAAAAATTACCCAAAGCAAAATAGCAAATAAAATAAGTGCAATTGGCAGGCCACTGGTATCTGTTACCATATTCGTTAACAGGATACCAGTCATCACCGGCAGAATGATGATAGCTCCCAATGTCCTGGTTCTTGGCAGAATGAAGAATATCCCGTCTACAATCTCTACCAGCCCGATTAACGGCATCAACCATTTTATTTGAACCAATGCACTCATTTCTTTTGCTAATCCTTCCGGTAAATTTTCGGGAACAGGCATATAGTTTAAAAACTTGTTAAGCCCTGTATTGATGAATAGTAAACCGAAGAGGAGTGAAAAGACAAATAACACTTTTGTTTTTATAGAATTTTTCATCTTGACTAGTTTTTTGTGATTATTCTTATGCTGGGAATTTGCTTAAGTACATGTTGAAAATTTCGCAGGTGTGCCCGTCAAAATCTTCGATATTTCCTTTTTGCATAAAGCGAAAATCCAGGAAGGGGATGGGTTCAGGACCTCCTAAAGCAGGCCCACGGTTAGCGGTTCGCTGTTTCTACTTCATTTATGCTACTGATTGTTTAGAACTCGAAATCTAAGGTGAGTTCTGACAGGCATTTCTACGACTACTACTTTTTCCATCTCAATAACATCTGTATGAATATTTTCAAAAAGTCGCAAACCTTTACCCAAAATAACGGGCATTAAATCAATTTGAATTTCATCAACCAAGCCTGCTCGTAAGGCTTGTTGTGCAGTACTAGCCCCACCAATTATAATTACATCCCTGTTGCCAGCAGCAGCTTTAGCTTTATCTATTGAAGTTTTAATACCTCCAGTAACGAAGGTGAACGTCAGGTTTTCATTTTCTTTTGGTTTTTTGTCGGGAACATTCTTCGTCAGAACAAATATGGGTACTTGAAACTCGTATGTGTCAGCATATGAATCGGGGTTGTCAGCCATAAGAAAAGCATTTTTACCCATAACCACCGCGCCAGTATTATTAATAGCTTCCTGCATAAGTTCGTTATTTTGAATTGACTCGTCTTGTATGTTACCTAAAACCATGTCAGAAAACAGGCGTTTAACGCTTCCGTTTCGATCGTGAATATACCCGTCAAGAGACATTGTCATTCCTAAAATTACTTTTGCCATACTTTGTCTATTATTTTATTTTCTATTCTACTCTGATTGAAGTTTGTCGGGTCGTTGTGTTTTGGTCATTTTGTTTTGTAAGCCAGGCAATAAATTATTCTATGCATTTTCATTATTAAATCCCTTTTTGTATTAAATCATCTAATTGCTCAAATATAATGGCAACACCGCTTTCAAATCCATCTTCTACCATTGCATCTCTGTCAGCGGTAGAACGGCAAACATCTTGTATTGTCAAATTAGTTTTGCCATTTGGTAAGGTTACAAATGACAATACTTCCAGTACAACATGACCACCTTCAGGTAATCCACCCAATTCGGTGGTCTGAACAATTCTTTCAGGTGAAACCATTTCGTGTATAACACCTTTGAAAGTGCAAAAAATGTTACCATCATTATCAGAGTGTGTCCAGCTATATGAACCACCATTTTTATAATCAGCATAATTGAATTTCATATTTAATCCAAATGGCGCATGAAATTGTACCATTATTTCAGGTGTGCTAAATGCTTTGAATACCAATTCTCTTGGCGCATCAAATTCTCTGATAATGAATAATTCTTGTTTGCCTACCTCGGCAATTACATGTGTCTTGTTATTTGATGTCATTCTATTTAGATTTTAACTTGTTTAATACTTTGTCCAATCGGTTAAATCGGTCGTCCCACATTTTTGTAAATGGTGCTAACCAGTCAGCTACTTCCTTCATTTTATTTGGATTGAAATGGTAATAAATTTCTCGTCCCGCTTGCTCTTGTTTCAGCAACTGACATTCATTTAATATTTGGATGTGCTTTGAAATTGTTTGTCTTGATGAGTCAAATTTTTCAGCAATGGCACCGGGGGTCATTGCTTGCATTGCTACTAAACACAATATTGCCCGACGTGTAGGATCTGCAATTGCCTGAAATACATCTCTACGAATTTCCATTTATGCAGTTATTTGACTGCAAATGTAATGCAGTTATTTGGCTGCGCAAATTTATTTTTCAATTATTTTTTTGTCCTGGGTTGGAAAGGTCAAGAAAGATGTCGGGATTTACAGGGTAATTCATCAATGACCGCAGACAATAGTATTTTTTTGGAGCGAGTTGGAGTGATTTGACAACGTACAAAAACAAAAAAGCCTGCAAATTCAACGATTGGCAGGCTTTTGATTTGTTTTGAGATTGACTCTAGCGGACCGGACGGGACTCGAACCCGCGACCTCTGCCGTGACAGGGCAGCATTCTAACCAACTGAACTACCGATCCTTCACTAATAACTTTCTACGGTTCTTAGACCCGAAATTTCGGGTGGCAAAGATAGGGGAAAATGGGTTTTAGCCAAGGGTAATTTATTAAAAAAACTTCTTGTTGGACGTCCTTCGAGTCCCGTCCGGTCCGCAGAGTAACTACTCAAATTCACTCAAATGCCTGTAAAATGTAAATTTTACAGGCTTTTTTGTTTTCACACCTTCAAATCAATAAAGATGAGGTAAAACGTGTTTTTTATCTTCACCTGAGTATAAAGGAGAGATGGAAAACCCGGCAGATTGAACTTTATCTTAAATGGTCCGACAAATTCGAACGAAAAAAAAGAGAGGAATTCCCAATAGGATTAATCCTTTGCTCCCAAAAACAACAAGAACAAATTGAATTACTAGAATTGAAAAGAGGGCAAATTCGGGTTTCGGAGTATTTACCTCAGTTTCCGCCAAAAGAACTTCTTGCGGAAAAATTGCATTACGCGATCCAATTAGCTCATAAGACCTAAAGGACACTTTTTCCTTTTTTATTTAATTTAATCCTCTTACAGTTTCCGATATTTTTTGTTATAAGTTTTTTACTCTAATTCAAAAGTAACCGTCACATCTCCTGATCCAACCGCTGCGGCAAGTCCCGATGCATTGTTGATATGGCCGAGCTTCGTATAGCTATACGATGTTGGAAAGGTCTGGTAGAAAAGTACCAGTGTGTTAGAACCGTAAATCATTAAATCACCACTGTTGATCGTTCCAGGATTTGATGAATTGGTTGGAAGGCTAGTTGAGAAACGATAAAGTTTTTCATTTCCGTTTAATTCACTCATAGTAACGATCAATGGCAACCGTGTTTTGAACTCTGTTACTGTAGGATTGTCAAGAAGTGTTGCATTGAAAGTGCTTGAACCGATCTTTATTTTCATCCGGTTATTTGCAGTATCAGTTTTGTTTGCAACCATATTTTCATTTTTACCGCAAGATGAACAACTGAAAAAAATTGTTAGGACTGAGTACATCACTATAAGGGAATATACCATGGTTCTAAATTTGAATATTACGATTAAATTGTTGCTGGGTCAATTACATACCTTTATCGAGCTTTTTTGTTAAGCACTTTTTTCCACGGCTCTTTGATCTGCGCCGTATTAATCCCTATATTCTTCATCCGTTACTTTCTGTTTCCACAAAACAATTCCCTTTTCTGTATTAGGAATAATGTATAACTGCTGTAATCCGGTATCAGGACTTGCTCCATGCCAGTGTTCAACATTCGGCGGACACTTTACTACATCTCCTTTTTTGATTGTTTGCCTAGGTTGTCCTTTTATTTGATGGTAACCTACACCGTCTGTTATAATCAGTATCTGACCAGCTGGATGAGTATGCCAATTGCTTCTGTGCACCCGGTTCGAAATAAACATTTCCAACAACAGTATTGTAAATGTATCGTTTGCAACCAGCCCAATATTCCAGGCCTTGCCCGTAAAGTTTTCGGCAGGACCTAATTCACCTTTTGGAAAAATGGCTCGCCTTAATTCGGCCGAAGCGTCTTTGCCTGGAGGCGTGTTCTTTACAGCCCTGGATGATGAGAACTGCAAAGAAGCAAAGCCTATTATAAATTTTCGTTTCATTGCTTCAGTTTAATGTGTTACTTATCTGTCCCTGAAGAAGTAGTTTCTCCAGTGTATGACTGGCTTGTGCTCTTTTATCCGTTTGTAGGTTCTTGTTGAAGAATGAAGCCAGTTTATCAAAAGGAATAACATCTAATTTGTCGTACAAATCAACGTGAACTGCATTTGGGATAATCACCAACTCTTTCTGTTCGGCTGCTGCCTTGTAAGCATCTTCACTAAAATAACGGGAGTGTGCCTTTTCACCTGCAATCAATAAAACCGGACGAGGTGCAATTTCTTTGATGTAAGTCAGGAGTGGCATGTTCATAAAAGACAACGCATTGGTAGCTGTCCATGCACCATTTGAGTTAATTGAACGAGGATGAAAACCACGTGGAGTTTTATAATAGTCGAAATACTCTTTTACAAATTGCGGTTCGTTGCCCTGCAATTTTTCGGGTAGATTACTGGTGGATGGAGCCGGTGTTTCCTTTCTCTGCATCTTTCCAACGTTGCTCACTCATTTGCTCCAGCATCTTTGTACGTTCTTCAGCGGTCATCTTATCATAATACCCTTTTGCATTTACCCTTGACATATCATACATACTCGTGGTAGCAACGGCTTTAACTGCGTTTATCAACGGCGGTAGCATTCAAAGCAAAACCAGCCCAACCACAAATGCCAATGATACCAATGCGGTTTCTGTCAACAGAAGTTTGTAATCCCAGAAAATCTACTGCTGCACTGAAATCTTCGGTATTGATGTCCGGAGAAGCTACGTTTCTTGGTTCGCCACCACTTTCACCTGTATAAGATGGGTCAAATGCAAGCGCAACAAAGCCACGTTCTGCCATTTGATTAGCATACAAGTCCTGATGATTGTTCTTTTACCGCACCAAACGGACCGCTGATAGCCAGTGCTGCTAAAGGTTGCGTTGCCACTGTTTTTCGGAAGGTATAAGTCACCTGTTAATGTAATTCCATAGCGGTTTTTGAACGTTACTTTTTGCCTTGTCACCTTATCACTTAGCTTAAAAGTATAATGGTCTGTTCTTCTATCTGCTTCATATCTTTTGTTCTTTTGTGTTTAAACTTTGTGTGGTTTGCGAATAAGCCTGTCCTACTATAAGAAGTAACAGAAAGGCTCCAACTGCTATGTTTTTCATATATCTAATTGTTTTAATTAATTGTTTTAATAATTTTTGCTGGTATGCCACCCACAACTGTATTTGCAGGTACATCTTTAGAAACGACTGCACCTGCTGCTACTACTGCATTTTCACCAATGGTTACGCCGGGCAGTATTGTTGCACCTGCACCAATCCATGCATTTTTCCTGATGTGAATATGTCCAGGAACAAGTGATTGTCTTTCGTTGGAGGAAACCGGGTGTCCTTCGGATAACAGACTGACTTTCGGAGCAATCAATACATTGTCTTCAATGGTAATTCCACCCAGATCAAGGAAGACACAATCAAAGTTGATAAAGACGTTTTTACCGATTTTGGTATGCTTTCCATAGTTGATATACAACGGTGTAAATACAGCAACGCTTTCATCAATTTCTGAACCTGTGATTTGACTTAGTAAGTCCCTGATTTCTGCCGGATCAGAAGAGTTATTTAGCTGAACCAATAATTTCTTGGTAGCAAAAGAAGCCTCCCGCAGTTTATAGGCTTCCGGGTCGTTGGAGCAGGATGGTTTCCCCGTTTCGTAACTGTTCAAAAATGTCTTTGCTATGCTGATTTGATACCATACCACAAAGGTCCTACAATAAATAAGCCCACTGGTAACGATTATCAAACCAATAATTAAGAATTTCAAACTTCCTGCAGTCCGTAACGACTTTGGGATTAGTTCCGGTGAGTCTTTTGAAGAAGTTGTTGAAGTAGGTAGGGTATTCAAAACCAAGTGCATAGGCAATGTCGGCAATGTTCCAGGCGGTATGCTGTAGGAGAGCTTTGGCTTCGCTAACGATGCGTTCAGTAATATGAGTTGTTGTTGATTTGCCGGTTACTTCCTTAACTGCACGGTTGAGATAGTTTACATGCACATGCAAAGCATTTGCATAATCCTGTGCTGTCTTTAACTGCAAGTGGATTATCTGCACTTTCAATAGGGAATTGTCTTTCCAGCAGTTCAAGGAAGACAGAAGTAAGACGTGAAGCTGCATTTTTGTGTTGGTCGTAATGTTCTGAAGGCTGCAGTTTCAATGCTTCGTGAATAATCAGGTTGATGTAGTTGCGTATAAGGTCATCTTTATAGGTATAGTCGCTCTTTTGCTCCTCAATCATCTTGCGAAAGATGGTATTTAGAAACTCCCGCTGCTGCTCATCAATCTTTAAAATAGGTGTACCACCAATCTTAAATAAAGGAGAATTTTGCAGGCTTTCAGAACGGTCAGATGCTTTGAAAAAGTCTTCTGAAAAAAGAACGGTATAGCCTACATAAGTGGTGGAAATTGTCTCCCAGGAATAAGGAATGTGCGGATTGCCAAAAAACAAAATAGTGCCTTCCTGCTCAAAACTTCTATCGGCATAATGAATTATACTTTTGCCTGTAGTCAGGCAAATTTTATAAAAATCCTTTCTGCTATAAATCTTTGTAGCGTTGCCATCAGCTTCTATCTGAAATACATTAAAGCCCTTCAACTTTAGTTCATTGTTGAACTCGGAAACCTGACCGCACATTTTTGTTTTCCATACAGACAAAGTTAAGAAAATCAAAACATCCCGATTTCTTAAACTATTGCAAGGCGATCTTTTAAGTCGTGAAAATTCCATAGCAAGCCTAACAAAAAGAGCTTTACAAATCCATCATTCGCCGCCGATATTCACTCGGCGAAACGCCCAAAACTTTGCGCACATAGCGACTAAAAAATGACTGACTTGAAAAATAGCTGAAAGATATAAGAGCTTCACTCGAAGCGATAAGTGGAGGAAGTAAACAATAATAGACTCTATCCAATTAATCTTAACCGCTACTCCCTCGGTCTATTCACTTCCACCACCACCAATCTCAACGTCGTCTTTCCAACGTTTTTTGCCGAATGGGTTGCAGCAGGTAATACAACAGCCATATCTTTTTTAAATTCAATAGTTTGCTTATTGCCATCTTCTCCGGTTAATTCAACACTACTGCCTTCTAATACGTAAAGGGCAAAATCAGGGTGGGCATGCATGATTGAAGAATCGCCTGGTTTATAAGTACCAACCACAGCCCTGACGTTTAATGTGTCTGCCAACTGCGTATATAAGTTCGGCGATATTTTCGTTACACCTTTGGAAGCATCAAAAGGAGTATACTTAGTGGTTCCCGATTGATCGGTTGATGTTGTATCCGATGTGTTCGCATTATTCGTTTGGTCGGAACTGTTACAGCCTGCAGTAAGAAGAACGGAAATGGCGAGAAGCTGAATCTTTGAGCAGAATGTGAATCGCATATAAAGATGATTTTAGTTTTAAAAACCTGAGAGCCGAAAATAGAATTATGAGTGGTACCGGCAATCCCCGTTGCCGGGTGAAACTTTCCCGATAGTCCCTTCAGAAAGCTATCGGGATCAGATCAGGCAAGTTATATTATAAAGTGTGTAAATAAAAACCATGCGCTAAGCCGCTCACTAAAGAATTACTTCAATGCCGCCGTAATCAGATTACTTTCGCTGAATAAAAAGAAATCTCCAGCTTAATTCAACACTACTACCTTCCAATACATAAATGAGCAAAATCAGGATGAGCATGCATGATGGAAGAATCGCCTGGTTTATAAGTACCAACCACAACCCCGACGATTAACGTGTCCGCCAATTGCTTATATAAGTTGGGCGATATTTTCGGTACACCCTTGAAAGCATCAAAAGGAGTGTAGCTGGTGGATTGATTGCTTGATGTCGTATCCGTTGGGTTCGAATTATTCGATAGATCTTCACTGTTACATCCTGCAATAAGAATAATAAAAAAAGCTACAAGCTGAAGCTTTGAATAAGACTCGAATCGCATATAGATATGATTTTAGTTTTGAATCTTGAAGGATCAAAAATAGAATCACAAGGAAGTGCCCACAATCCCCCTGCCGGGTGAAACTTGATCGCCAGAGCTGCATTTTAAAGGTTAGAAATATCTGTACTTTCACTAAACCGTTCACCAAAGAATTAGTTCAATACTGGCGGGATCAAATTACTTTCGCTGAATAAAAGAAAATCACATGAATCCTACTACAGTTCAAACAAATCCTAATAAAGTGTTATGGGAGAAAGGCGATTTTACGCGTATTGCAGATACCATGCGTGAAAGCGGTGCTGAACTCGTTGCCAAATTGGGAATTACTCCGGGTATGGATGTTCTCGATCTTGGTTGCGGGGATGGTACTACGGCTATACCAGCTGCCAAACTTGGTGCAAAAGTTACGGGTGTGGATATTGCAAGGAATCTTGTTGAGGCGGGAAACATTCGTGCAATAAACGAAGGACTTAATAATTGCAGATTCCAGGAAGGCGATGCGACCGACCTGAATGAACTACAAGATGAGAGCTTTGATCTTGTTGTAAGCATATTCGGAGCCATGTTTGCACCAAAGCCCTTCGATGTGGCAAGCGAGATGGTACGTGTTACGAAAAAAGGCGGCCGGATCGTGATGGGCAACTGGATTCCTGCTGATCCAACTTTGGTAGCTCAAATATTGAGAATTAGTTCTGCCTATACACCGGCTCCTCCTGAAGGATTCATCAGCCCAATGACCTGGGGAGTTGAAAGCAATGTGATCGAACGTTTCGGTAAGGCTGGAATTCCTGCAGAAAATATTTCATTCGTACGTGACTCTTTCATATTTAATGCTCCATACACCGCAACTGAATTCGTTGAGAATTTTAAGAATTATTACGGGCCCACTATGAATGCTTTTGAAGCCGCTGAAAAGAACGGGAAAGCTGTAGACCTGCAACGCGAATTAGAAACATTGTTTAAAACTCAGAATACAAGCGTAAACGCAAATGCGGTATCGATTCCTGCAACTTATCTCCGGGTAACAGTCAGGCGTAATTGAGTGCGTCTTCAATATCACTTGACCATATCTGTTTCCCAACGCAACAATACGTCGGCGAAAGATTTCCCTACTTTGGTTTGCAGTAAATCAGCCAGGGCTGGGTCATCCAACTTTCCCTGTTCTGTTTTTAAGGTTGACCATAACCGTTGGAAAGCGGCTTTACCATCCGTATCATAAATAGTTGAAGCAGCAACATGCCATCGGCATTGATACCACCCGTAATTCTGCGGATGCTGCATGCCTATCTCATTATAATTTTCTTCGAGTTCCTGTAAACTTGTGTACTCTATAATTTTTTGTGCCGCCGCTCACCACTATTTTTGGAAACAAGGTTAACGCTGGCAATTGTTCGGGTTCTTTTTCGGCGATGTAAGTATGTAATAAAATATTACAGAATAATTCGCCCATCCATTTACGCTGCATTTGCAATTTTCCCTGGCCATGAAACGCATGTCCCAATTCATGAATGGCAAGCAGATCAAAAAAAGCCTGCATGCTTAGGGAATTATCCGACTGGCCATAGATCTGCATTGCCTGTTTGCGTATTTCTTCGGGCAAATCTTTCGGGGAAAGAAAACTTCTCCAGAGTTCATTGTCCTCAGCCGCGATAATTAAAGTGTCATTACTATTGTAATGTGGCATTCCATACACTGGGAATTTCGTGTAATCGCTCCAATCAGCTTTACTGAGAATTAATAACGTTACTGATGGTTTGAACTTAATGAGATCGTTGTAATAGGTTATTACGTTTTCAACTCTCGTCGTGATCTGCTTAGCCCGTTGATCATGACCTTTACTGAAATAAGTTGTTACTCCTGAGCCGTTCAGAACATTTAACTTGTCATGACTCTGCCCGTGGCTGATGGCAAGAGAAAGGAGCATGCCGCAAAGAAGAGAATAAGATTTCATGTTGTTGAATTTTAAATCAAAATTCAACGTTCTGAGTGCAGGTAAATAGTACAAAAACGACATTATAACCGCATGGAGGCCTGCAGACGTACAGGTAACTGCTGCAATTCTTTTTCCATGATACCGGGTGACACAAGGGCAAACTCTTTAAAATCTCGGATAAAATGCATTTGGTCAAAATAGCCACAGTCATATGCTATGCTTGTCCAGCTTTTAAGCGGAAAGTTTTCGCGGAGGCGATATGCTTTTGAAAAACGAATAATTCGGGCAAATAATTTTGGAGGCATACCGATACGTTGTTTACATACCCGTTCAAATTGCCGGAGGCTGAGACAGGAGAGGGAAGCAATTTCTTCTATCGGCATATTGCCATCATATTTCATCAATTGCAGCATCGCGTGGTCAAAAGGGAGAATGGGTTTGAGCCTGTGCAGTTGTTGCAATAGGAATTGCTCCACAACATCTTTTATCGCATCAAAACTATCGGCTTCCTGTAAATGCTGGCGCACTCGTTGCATATCTTTGCCGAAAACATCTGCTGCATCATAATTCCCATCGATCATCTCATGCATTGAAAAACCAAGAAGACGATACAAGCCACCAGGATGAAAACCCACTCGCACCGCCTTATGGCTTTGGTTGATATCAATTTTGACAGGAGTCAATTGCGGACCTACGATTACACTGCGGGGTTGTCAACACAAATCCAGTTGCATCATCAAACTGAACGCGTATTTGGTCATTAATATAAAAGAACAGAGAATTTTGAGGAGTGGGCGGATAAGGAATTACCACCGGGCCCGCAGATGCATCAACCATTGCATCAATAACCATGATGCATTGAATACAATCCCTGAGCAGGGGATGAGGGGTATAAAATTGTGCTTGCACTTTTAGAAAGTTAAAGAATATACACGAAACGACTAATCAAATTACCTGATATGGTAAGGGCTCACCCCTCAATCCAGCCAATACATTTTGCGCAGCAATCTTTGACATCGCAGTTCTTGCTTCAATAGTTTGCGAACCTACATGCGGTAAGATTGCCACATTGGGCATATCGAGAAGTGGATTGTCCCTGACCATCGGTTCGGGATTAGTGACATCGAGGCCCGCTCCCCAAATCAATCCATTTTGTAAAGCGTGCAGCAGATCCTTTTCGTTATGAAGCTTGCCTCGTCCTGTATTTATGAAGATCGAAGATGGTTTCATTTTTTGAAAGGCGTTCTTATCAAAAATTCCTTCCGTTTCAGGGGTCAATGCACAGTGTAAAGAGAGTACATCACTTCGTTGCAGTAAATCTTCAAAACTAACTTTGACGGCTCCTAATTCTTTTTCAGCAATTGGGTTAGTAGTTCGATTGTGGTAAATCAGATTCATATTGAATGCTCCCTTACATTTTCTTGCCAACTCCAATCCAATTTTCCCCAGGCCAAATACGCCCAAAGTTTTATTATTTAATTCAATGCCAAGATTGGCGGTTGGCTCATAGAAGCCCCATTCAGCTTTCGCGATCTTCTTGTGCAGGTAAAAAGCTCTTCTTGAAACAGCCAGCATTAATAAGAAAGCTGTATCGGCGGTTGCATTGCTCAATACACCAGGTGTATTGCCTACCGGAATCCCAAGTTTGGTTGCAGCCTCTATATCGACTTTTTCATATCCCACCGATAATAAAGAGACAACTTTAAGATGTTTACATCTATTTAAAAGGCTCGCATCTATTTTATTCGTACCAGCATGGAGTAATGCATCCGATCGCATGCATTCATCGATCAATTGCTCTTGCGTCAATTCTACCTTGCCGTTATATTCATTTACTATGCAGCCGGCTTCTTTAAGTAGGTTTATTCCTTCTTCCGGGATTATTCTTGTAACGAATACTTTCATCTTCCTGTCGTTTGATCCATTTCGCTGACACTATATATGCTTTGTCCAAAGGTGAGTAAATTATTATCGGGGTCAAGCAATGAAAATTCTTTTTGCTTCCAGGGCATGCTTTGTAAACGTCCTGATTGAGGTATGTCTATTTTTTTGTCTATCAGCAGCTGATACAATTCCTCGATATTGTTTGTTCTGATATAAACCTGTCCGTAATTCTCCTTAGGGTCAAGATCGGAGAATTGGAAAAAGTGAATTTGTATATTGTCTTTTTGAACCATCAGGTAGTCGTCATATTCGCCGCCAAATTGTTGGAACCCTAACTTGTTTAAATAAAAGTCTTTCGTTACGGCTTTATCACGCATTGGTATTTTGGGATGAATTTCTGTGAGCATAGTCTTAAATAATTGTACTGTTTATAATAAATCACTAAAGCTAGTTTCGTTCGCTAATTTACCAAATTGGGCAGCAAGAAGAGAGTTTAGGTTCTGAGTATTGGGGCTCGTATCCCCGGATTCGGGGATTCTTATCTGCCCGCGACCGTTATAACTTTAGAAGGGAACGCGATCAATATATTGTACAAAGGAACACATATGTATCAATAGCATTACAAAAAGGACAGGCGCTGATAGTTATCACTTAGCATTAAACCTCGCCAATATGAAAAAGATTTGCCTGTTCACGCTTTTCTTCATTCTACTTTATTGTGGTGATTTACCTGCTCAAAGTCCAGAGTTTAAGATCCCAAACGGCTGCAAAGAAAAATACTTTCTAACCAGCGACAGTGTTCGCTTGCGTTACCTTGTCGCCGGAAATGGAGAAGCCCTGATATTTATTCCTGGATGGACGATGACAGCTGAAATTTGGGAATTGCAGATTGAATATTTCGCAAAGACAAATATGGTGATCGCCTTAGATCCCAGAGGACAGGGAAAATCGGATGCAGTAACCGAAGGCCTTTATTTTGAAAGAGAAGCCAGGGATCTTAAAGAACTGGTGGATCATCTAAAGCTTTCTGCTTACTATGCAATTGGCTGGTCCTGGGCCGGACCAATGCTTTATTATTATGCCAAACTTTATAATAGCCCAGCCTTAAAAGGAATTGTAGAAGTAGATCCGCCTTTGAGAATTACCGACGCGTTTCTGCAAAGACTGGCACAACGAATGAAGGGACTCTTGCAAGACCGCGATCGAACAATTGCAGAATTTGTAAAAGGTTTATTCAGGCCGCCGGTTAGCGAAACCTATCTGCAAAAAGTAATAAAGAGTTGCAAGATGACAACCACAACCAGTGCCGTAACCATGCTGGCAATATTTTTTAGCTATGACGATGCGGAATGGATTCAACTATTGAAAGAGATTGAAAAACCCATTTTATTTATTGGCGCGGATGGAAAACAAGAGGCGCATGAACAGCTGAATAAGGAAGTAAAAATAAATTATGTAATTGTCCCCGGTGCGGGTCATACGATGTTTGTTGACAAACCGGCGGAGTTTAATAAGATCGTCAAGGATTTTATTTCTAAGAAATAAAAGAAGCTAGTACAATACTCTTGCTCTGATTTTCGACTTTTTTTGGCTAATAATATCCATTCACTTGAACCATTCAACTTAACCAAATGAAAAAAAATTGCCTGGCCGTTCCTCTGTTGGTTCTATTTTTTAATAATTATTTACTCGCACAACTTCCCGTGTTTAAGATTCCCAACGGTTGCAAGGAGAAATATTTTCTAACCAGCGACAGTGTTCGCTTGCGTTACCTTGTTGCTGGAAATGGAGAAGCCCTGGTATTTATTCCCGGCTGGACGATGACAGCCGAAATATGGGAACTGCAGATCGAGCATTTTGCTAAGACAAATATGGTGGTCGTATTAGATCCAAGAGGACAAGGTAAATCCGGGCAGGTAACCGAGGGTCTTTACTTTGAAAGAGAAGCCAGGGATGTTAAAGAACTGGTTGATCATTTAAAACTTTCTTCCTACTATGTAATTGGTTGGTCATGGGCTGGGCCAATGCTTTATTATTATGGCAAACTTTTCAACAGCCCAGCTCTCAAAGGGATGATTCCAGTAGACCCGCCCTTTCAAATTTCTGAAGGATTTTTAAAGTGGTTGGCCGGAATGATGAAGAGCCTATTGCATGATCGTGATCGAACAACAACCGCATTCGCAAAAGCGTTGTTTAAAGCACCAGTTAGTGAAGACTACTTGCGAAAAGTAAAAGAAGGTTGTTTAATGACATCCACCACTAGTGCCGTGACACTACTGGCCGTTTTTTTCAGCTATAGCGATGCCGAGTGGATCCAACTATTAAAAGAGATTGATAAGCCCATTTTATTTATTGGAGCAGAAGGGGAAGAAGAGGCACTCGAAAAGTTGAATAAAGCCGTAAAAATAAATTATGTGATTGTGCCCGGTGCGGGTCACACTGTATTTATTGATAAACCTGCGGAGTTTAATAAGATCGTAAAGGATTTTATTTCTAAGAAATAAAATCCTCTATTTTCTGGCTTCTATTAAATCCTTTTGCAATTTGATCAAGGGTTGTTGATTTATTTTGACGAGGCCTGTTTCGGGATGATCAAGTACAATAATCAGTAACATGACCACAGCATAAACGACCGCCAGCAACAGATTGATTCTAACACTACCTTTCCCTGCAATGCCAAATTGATAACCGAGGGCCAACATTGAGAGGATGGTTATGATGCCTAATACAAGGAATATCGCCTTCGGAATGTCATAAGCTAATGCAACTGTAAGCCGCTCATTGTAGCTTGAAAAAAGATCGTTGATAGAACTCGTGTAAAGGGCATATACTTCCGAACTCCTGTCTTCTTGCGCAAGGGCCACAGTAAAGCTCCAGCAACTATCCAGTATTTGTTGGGTGCGGATATTCTGGCTGCTGATTTTTGAGGGATCATTTGATACGTCAACCCTTGAATTGACTAATTCAATCAATAATTTTTTCGTTTGCGACCGAATTGGTTCGTTTAATAATTCTGCGCGTAAAAAAGCGGTTCGGATATGATCAGCTTCTTTAACAAGCAATTCCCTTCGTTGATCATATCGGTCTGCGGCAATTTGAAAGGTAAATGCGATCATGAAGGCTGAAAGGCCGAAGGCAGCAGTCACCGCTGAACTAACAGTACCCGGGTCTGCCGCGGCCGATCTACCGGCACGATATCGTCCATAACGCTGACCAATCAGGAGAGCGATTAATACCGCAAGCAACGGTACTAAAAATGTAATTATAAGTTTAAGCGATAAGTCCATTGCTGTCTGTTTTTTAATGTCTTTGCAACATTCGAATTCCAGCGCTTGATGCGATGCGGTGGGAATACAGACTTATTGGAGGCGAATTGGCACTACGGGTAGGAAATTGACCAAGGAAAACTCTAAGGTAGTAATTTTTCGATTCCCTGGCCTGCATCAAACCTCAAGGATAAAAATTTTACGGTAAACCTAAGCGGTCGTTCCTTCATAAAATACTATAAAGACGCTGAAGAATTGGAGAAATGAAAAAGGTAGGATAGATAAAGTGGTTTGAATAGTCTATAGAAGCATACGTTAGCTTAGATTTTCAATCCTATCCGAAAAAGATTAAATTTAAAAACGATTAAATCGCCTGGTTGATTAGTTTGACTGATACCATTTTTTACTCCGTTCTAACTGCCAAAGAACATTCGTACTTTTCGTTACGACCAGTTTCAATTAATAAGATTAAGATTCATGAACCTTTATCCGGCTGGCACAGTGGCTAATTTTCTAAGCAGAGTATTATTTATTCCTGTAATTGCTTCTGCTCTTGTATTAATAAATACTGACGAATCAAACTCATCCTATTCGGGTACTGAAATTATGGCCGATACGGCTTCCCGTGTGCGGATCAGTATTAATGAAGGTTGGAAGTTCATGCGCTATTCAAGCGAACCGGATAAATTGATCTATGACCTTCGTCCTACTATCACGAATCACGGAGATGATATTGTTGCAGATACAAGGGCTTCAGAAAATAATGCAGCGCTTACTTCAGAAAATGCTTTAAAGCGATGGATATTACCGACCGCAAATGATTTCATCAACGACTCTGCAAAACATTATCAACGTCCCGATGGTAAGCCGGGAAGTGATTTTCCTTTTGTACAAAATAGTTTTAGTGATGAGGCCTGGGAATCGGTAAACCTGCCTCATGACTGGGCAATTAAAGGACCTTTTTATAAAGAAGGTAACGCGGTCGTTGGCGGCGGCATGGGAAGACTTCCTGTTCATGGAGTCGCCTGGTATCGAAAAAGTTTAGATATACCAGCTTCTGACAAGGGTAAAACCATTTACCTGGATATCGACGGTGCCATGTCTTATGCAATGGTTTGGCTCAATGGAAATCTCGTTGGTGGATGGCCTTACGGTTATAATTCTTTTCGTCTTGATCTGACGCCTTATATTAAACCCGGTGAAAAAAATCAGTTAGCAATACGACTGGATAATCCAACAAATTCATCCCGCTGGTATCCTGGTGCTGGTATTTACCGGAATCTATGGCTTGTGAAAGTAAATCCGGTGCATATATCGCAATGGGGAACTTTTATCAAGACAAAAAATGTTTCAAGTACCTCAGCTACTATTGACCTTGATTTATATGTACAAAACAAATCGACTTATCATCAACTACTAAACATAGTTACTGAAATCTACGTTCTAAATAAACGGGGAACTAAAGAAAGAAAAGTTGCTGCATTTCCAAATTCATATCTGGCAATGGCTCCGGAATCAAAATTGAAACTTGAAAATTCAGTTACAATAAAAAATCCATTGTTATGGGGACCGCCACCTTTGCAAAAACCAAATCTATATGTGGCAGTTACTCGCGTATTTACCAAAAATGGAAAACTGATAGATGAATATGAAACCCGGTTTGGAATCCGTTCCCTGCAATTCGATCCGCTAAAGGGAATAATTGTGAATGGTAAAGCTGTTCGTATTCAAGGTGTGAACCAGCATCATGACCTGGGTGCGCTTGGAGCTGCTTTTAATACGCGAGCTGCGGAAAGACAATTGGAGATACTTGCAGAAATGGGATGTAATGCCATTCGCATGGCGCATAATCCACCTGCGGCTGAATTACTGGATCTGACTGATCGCATGGGATTCCTCGTAATTGACGAAGTATTTGATTGCTGGGAAAGAGGTAAGACTCCACATGACTTTCATTTGATATTTAAGGATTGGTATGAAGCCGATACAAGATCTTTCGTCAGGAGAGACCGAAATCATCCTTCAATCATTGCCTGGAGTTTTGGTAACGAAGTAGGTGAACAATATACTTCAGATACAGGCGCAACATTAGCAAAGCAATTACGCAATATTGTTTGGGAAGAAGATAATACAAGACCATCCGCAGCATCTATGAACTATGCAAAACCAGATATGCCCTTTCCGCAGGAAATGGATTTTATAAGTTTGAATTACCAGGGGGAAGGAATTCGGGATGCGCCAGCGTATTCTCACCTGAGAGGAATCAAAACTTCGCCATTGTATCCTGCGTTCCAAAAAAAATTCCCTGATAAATTAATTGTAAGTAGCGAAACTTCATCAGCCCTAAGTACCCGGGGCACTTATATATTTCCTGTAACTGATGGGATAAGCGCCCCCGTTAGTGATAGTACGGGAGGAGATTCAAAAAGAAAATATGTAAGTGCATACGATTTGTACACGGCAGCATTTGGTGCATCGCCTGATAAAGTCTTTGCCTCACAGGACAAGCACCCATATGTAGCGGGAGAGTTTGTATGGTCGGGTTGGGATTATTTGGGTGAGCCAACGCCTTATTATTCCGCGAGAAGTTCTTATTGTGGTATCATCGATCTTGCAGGTTTTAAAAAAGATAGATTTTATTTATATCAATCCCGCTGGCTTCCGGATTTCCCAATAGCGCATATTCTTCCACACTGGACCTGGCCTGATCGTATTGGCAAAATAACACCGGTGCATGTTTATTCTTCAGGAGATGAAGCGGAATTGTTTTTAAATAATAAGTCTTTAGGAAGAAAAAAGAAATCTGCCTACGAATACAGGTTCCGTTGGGATGATGTAGTTTATCAACCAGGAGAATTAAAAGTGATCACCTATAAAAAAGGCAACCGATGGGCAACGGATCTTGTGAGAACTGCAGGCAATGCTGCAACTCTTCAGCTCAATGCGGATAGGAATAAGATTAGTAGAGATGGGAAAGATCTTTCGTTTATTACAGTGCGTGTATTAGACAACAAAGGAATAATTGTTCCTCAAGCTGCTAATAAGATCAGGTTCGAAATATCCGGACCGGGTGAAATAGTTGCAACAGATAATGGTGATCCGGCAGACCTTGTTTCGTTTTCTTCAAAAGAACGTAATGCTTTTAATGGGCTTGCGCTGGTTATTATCAGATCAAAAGCAAAACATCCGGGCTTAATCAAGGTGACTGCAAAATCGGATGGATTTCCGGTTGCTCAATTAACAATTGAGGCTCGATAACAACTCTAATGCAATTCCGCTCAATATAATTTGGCAAAGAAGTTTTTCCCTGTCCCGATAAAATGAATAATTTTTAAAAACGTTAGTACACTATTAATCTGTCGGGATGAGGGTTTTTCTTTACTTAATTGCAATTTCCTTAGTGTCATTCGCGTCTTTTTCAACGGTTGTTGGACAGGAAAGCCAGGATACTGCACAAGCCAAGGTTATGAAATCCAAAGATTCAGCCTATATCGAACACCTGGATACCTTACTCAGTTTGCAATCCACAATAAGCGCGAATCAGATGAGCTATACGCTAGTGTATTCTGAGGATTTCAGATTGGTGCTTGCGCCAAATCAAGTCAACAATCTTTCCTTCGGTTTCAGCTATCGCTATTTGGGTTTTGGCATTGGCTTCTCACCTGGGTTTTTAAATTCCGGGCAGAATGACAGTAAAAAAGGTGAATCAAACATATTCAATTTCAGGACAAGTTTCAACATGCATCGGTTCAACCTTGCCATTGATCTGAGTTCCGTTAAGGGTTTTTATCTAAGGAACAGTGCCGAGCTGAAAGCTTCTCTCCCTGATTCCCCTTATCTCGTTTTTCCTGATTTGAGAATCGGGTACTTCAGCATGTTATTGCGATATAATGTGAACCCAAAGTTTTCGACTGCGGCTTTAACAGGAGGAACGCAAATTCAACGCAGATCAGCTGTAACGATATTACCATCTTTCCAAATTGCAACATTTAAGTTTCGCAACGAATCAGCAACCGCAGGATTGCAACAAGAAAGCACTTATAGTACGGACCTCAACCTGCTGTTGCCAGTGGCAGGTACCTGGGTTATCTCAGAGAAGTTTTCAGCTACCCTCGGAATCGGGCCAAGCTTTGGCATTGATATCTTTAGATCCCTTGCGCTAAATGATTCGAATAAAGTCGTGTTGTCGCAAGGAACCAAATTCATCACAGGGTATAGTTTGCAAACCGCGATTAGTTATAATCACGGGAGATTATTTGCAGGTCTCGAATCCCGCTACAGAAACTATGGACATAAGATTGAAGATGTCTCCAGGCTAATTAAAGAATATACTTACTTCCAGTTATACATTGGATGGCGATTAAGAGCACCACGATTCATGAAAAAATCTCTTGATTGGGTGAATAAGATTTCTCCTATCGATTTGGATTAATGAATATTAATCTATCGCATTTTGAATTTGAGATAAGTAATCTCCACAGTTTCTCCAGACCAGTCAATTTAATACTTTCTAAAAGGTTTTGTTATGAATAAGATTCCAAATTGGAAAGCCATATTTTAATTTTTTTGGCTTCATGGTCTAGGTCAATTGGTGGAATTAGCTGAGGAATAGCCAAATAATTTAATAATTTATGTTAAGTGGAAGCTCCATCAATCTCAGGCATTACTGCAATTTTTTTGCAAACAACTACTTCGGATTTATAATTCTTTGCAAGCTTCTTTTTTATTTCAAATTGAATGGAGTGGTTTTTAGTGTAATTTGGACTGTGTACTTGTTTATGATTTCTCCCTTTATGTTTCAGAGGATTAGTCGCCAATCTCAGACTGTATCAGCGCTTAGATACGCATTTTAAGCTCCGATGGCCTTTCATTAGAAGGGATATTACTTACTGATCTGGTTTCGCACCTAACTGGACTTGATTCTTTTCCGGATGCCTGTTTTTAGAAAATCTATTTAGTTATCCATTAGTTATTGAGTTGTTTTTACATGAGTATAACCAATATTCATTTTATTATGAAGAGGTTAATCCCATAGACCGGCAAAAAATACAAATCGCAGACTCCATTTTAACTCCTATCACAGAAAGATTGGATGCTACAGATGGATCTGCTATTATTAGCCAGGGACTCGATAAAAGAACGCAGAGGAATGGAATATGTTGATAGGCGGCCAATTTCAATTGAATAAGAGATGGATGTTCAGAACAGAAGCCGGTATTGTAGGCAATAGAAAATCGTTTTTGCTATCGGTTAGCTATTGGTTTTTTGTTATTTAAAAAAGCAGAAAGGTTAGAAAATAGAATTTGATATGGAAAAGATGCCCTTTCAGAGAGGATTAAAAAAAATGACATGATTGATCGTGCAGGTTTCATTCAATCAAACCGGGGAAGATGTCTTTTCCTGGTTGTTACCTTTTACTTTTTTTCATGCACATCCTTTGCGCAGGATTCTGCTATCAAAAAAAGTAATTGGCAATTTTTGTTGCACCCTTACCTAATGTTTCCAAATATGAACGGAACCACCGGCATCGGTCAATTGCCCGATGCGGAAGTCAATGCAAATGCGGATGACATATTTAGCAAGCTGCAATTTGGTGCAATGCTGTATGCCGAAGCCTATAATGATCGTTGGGCAATTACTTCCGATATTATATACATGGATCTTAGCCAGGCTATTGAAGGTAAAAGAGGTATAGTGCGTGGTGCAGCGGATGTACAACAATTGGTATGGGAGTTGGCAGGATTAAGAAAACTTGATTCCTGGTTGGAAGCGGGAATCGGCTTCAGGTTGTATAACATTGAATCCAGGTTAGATATGGATGTCGATAGCACCGTTCTCGGTGGCGGCGGTCATAGAAGCGCGAACCTTACCAAAACCTGGGTTGATCCCATCGTTATTACGCGTTTTAAATTTCCTGCAGGAACGGATTGGTTATTCCAGGTTCGTGCGGACATTGGCGGATTTGGATTGGGATCAGAGTTCAGCTGGCAACTTCAAGGTGATGTGGCTTATCGAATTTCTAAGTTATTTGGACTAATGGTCGGCTATCGCATTATTGGAGTCGATTATGAAAATGGAACTGGAAATGACCGATTTCTATACGATGTCAATACGTTCGGACCGGTAATAAGACTTGCGTTTCATTTTTAATTACCTCCGCATATTGAATTCACTCATTCGCAAAAGAAATTACTGGGCTAAAAAAAATAAAATAAAAGTAAAATGAAAACAAGGATTACGATGCTGAGCTTTGCTGTTGCTGCAATGATTGGCATCTACATTAGCTGTAACCAGTCTCAAACGGACCAGACAAAAGGAATAGCAAGTGCTGGGGATGGTATGGACCGCTCCATACTTCCGATTAAAGAACCAGATATACCTTTTGACACAACATTGGATGCCCGTAATGCAAAAGCACCTCCACGTTTTGAAGTAAAAGCACCTGCGAAGGCGCCGAATGTTGTAATTGTTTTGATCGATGATGAAGGCTTCGGACAGTCCAGCGCATTTGGTGGCCCCGTTTATGAACCAACTGTTGAAAAACTTGCGAAAAATGGATTAAAATATAATCGCTTTCACACTACAGCCCTTTGTTCTCCAACAAGGGTTGCTTTACTTACTGGAAGAAACCATCATTTGAATAATGCAGGTGCCATCATGGAAATTGCAACCGGGTTTCCGGGCAATACTGGTGTCCGTCCCAATAGCGTTGCTCCACTTGCACAAATGTTGAGATTAAATGGTTACAGTACGGCAGCTTTTGGGAAATATCATGAAACTGCTCCATGGGAAGTTTCTGTCTCCGGTCCATATGATCGATGGCCGACAAGTTCCGGATTTGATAAATTTTATGGATTCATTGGGGGTGAAACCAACCAGTGGGCTCCTGCTATTTATGATGGCACAGTAAGAGTGGAACCTCCGCATGATCCCAATTATCATTTTACAACGGATATGACCAACCAGGCGATCAATTGGGCTAGTGCACAGCAATCTCTTACGCCCGATAAACCATTCTATATTTATTTTGCGCCAGGGGCGACGCATGCACCGCATCACGTCCCTAAGGAATGGATCGAAAAATATAAAGGGAAATTTGACCAGGGTTGGGATAAGCTCAGGGAAGAAACTTTTGCAAGGCAAAAGGCATTGGGTGTAGTTCCTCAGAATGCAATACTCACAGCCCGTCCTAAAGAAATTCCAGCATGGGACGACCAGACTCCTGAACAAAAAAAGCTGTTTGCAAAACAAATGGAAACCTTTGCCGGTTTTGCCGAGCATACCGATCATGAAATAGGAAGGTTGGTACAGTCGTTGGAAGAAATGGGAGAGCTCGATAATACTATATTCTTTTATATTATTGGAGATAATGGTGCAAGTGCCGAAGGAGGACCCGAAGGTACATACAATGAAATGATGGCGTTGAATGGTATTATTGGAAACGCTTCGCAAATGATGAATCATGTTGGTGATTGGGGCAGTCCTAATACATTTCCTCATTACGCTATCGGCTGGGCACATGCGGGAAATACGCCTTTCCAGTGGACAAAACAAGTTGCATCACATTTTGGGGGTACACGTAATGGAATGGTTGTTCATTGGCCCAATGGTATTAAAGCAAAAGCTGAGGTAAGATCACAATTCACACATGTAACGGATATTGCACCTACTGTCATGGAAGCTGCGGGTTTACCCTTCCCCAAATCGGTAAATGGTACGGAGCAAACACCCTTCAGTGGTGTATCCTTTATGTTTTCATTTGATGACGCAAAAGCAGCCGACAGGCATACCACTCAATATTTCGAAATGTTCGGCAACAGGGGAATTTATCACAATGGCTGGGTAGCCTGTACCCGCCACTCAATTCCCTGGCTAATGGTTCCGCTTCCTCCAATTTCTGAGGATGTTTGGGAATTATATAATATAGATGAAGACTTTACAGAAGCGAATGATCTTGCGGCAAAGAATCCCGAAAAGTTGAAAGAGCTACAGGAGGTATTTAAAAAAGAAGCCACAAAAAATCGTGTATTCCCAATTGATGACCGAAGGTCTGAACGGTTCAATGCCACAATTGCTGGTCGACCTGACCTCATGGGCCCACGTACTTCCTTAACTGTCTATGAGGGCATGACTGGAATTTCTGAAAACGCATTTATGAATGTTAAGGGCCGCAAATACACCATCACCGCTGATGTTGAATTAAAAGATGGCAATACCAATGGTGTTATTATTGCGCAGGCGGGTCGGTTTGGCGGATGGGTTTTATACATGAAAGGAGGAAAACCACACCATGAATATAATTTCTTTGGAATTGAATGGACAAATATCGGATCAGCAAAAGCATTGGGAGCAGGACGACATACAATAAAATATGAGTTCGACCCGGATTCTCAAAAACCAGCTGCTGGTGGCAAATGCATTTTGTACGTGGATGATCAGAAAGTTGCTGAAGGACAAATTCCCAAAACTGTTCCTTTCGCATTTTCGGGGGATGAAGGTGTAGATGTAGGAATGGATAATGAGACCAATGTTTCCAAAGACTATAAAGAAAGAGATAATAAGTTTACCGGGAAGATCCGTAAAATAACTATTGCGATGATTCCGCCTAAACTGACAGCCAAAAACAATGAAGAAATCAAAGAGGCCGAAAGAATAATTGCTTTGAAAAAAAATTGATCATTACCCAGTGCAGGCGATTGAACTCAAAAATTGATTAACCTTGAAAAAAGCCGCATTGTACATTTATGAATTGCAGTGCGGCTATAAAAAAGTTTATCAGTTAATACTATATGCAAACTATCATGGACAAGATTCAAACATACCGGCAACCTTTAATTACTCTTAACGGAATCATTCTTGGTTTTGCGCTGAATGTTGCCGCCATGTGGGTTCCCAAGTCATTTCAATCACCCTATTTTGCTGAAATTTTGCTGGCAATTGGCACAATAGTACATATTCCCTTATACATTATAGTTATCTATCGTGTTTTGAATATGAAATATCCTAAAGAAAATGCAGAGGCATACTACAGGACGACCTTGATCTTGTTCATAATCGGCGTTTCCATCTTTTATATCATAATAATCGGAATGATGATCGAAAGTTATTTAGTAAACAGGATTTTTAGTCAAGTTTTTTCTAAACTCACCAACTATTTGCTAATGTAGTGTTCTGCAAATTCAAAATCGGTTTTATGAAAGACGTATGTCTTTTTTTCCTGTACTTTTTCGGTTTTGCAAATCTTCAATCCTTAGCTCAGGAAAACAATATGTTCTACGAGCTTAATGATTCACTGCCGCAACAAAAATGGTACAATTCTAAAGCGGTACGAATATCGATTGCGCCAGCGGCATTTTTTACTGCAAGTGCATTAACATGGTCTAAGCGCGATGGGATTCGTGAAACCCGAAACCGGTACATACCTGATTTCGAAAAACATTTTGATGATTACACTAAGTTCCTGCCGGCTGCTGCCGTATATGGATTAAATGCAGCAGGAGTGAAAGGAAAGCATTCAGTACAAAGAGCCACGATATCGTATGGATTTTCAATGGCCATTATGGGAATTTTAGTAAATGGGCTGAAGTATACTACAAAAGTGGAGCGACCAGATGGTTCTGCTAATAATTCTTTTCCTTCTGGTCATACGGCCAGCGCCTTTACTAATGCAACTTTCTTACACAAAGAATATGGACAGTACAGGTCTGGTTTGTACAGCGTCGGCGGTTTTGCCACAGCCGTAGCCACTGGATTTGGTCGGGTATTGAATAACAGGCACTGGATATCTGATGTATTAGTCGGCGCCGGTATTGGTATCCTGTCAACAGAACTAGGTTATTTAATTGCAGATAAGATTTATAAAGAAAAAGGTTTCAATCCGCCATTGGCGGATCCTTCGGGCAAACCCGTTAGTGGCAGACCTTCCTTCCTGGAAATTAAATTCGGTTATGCCGATGCCGTTAGCAAGGATTTGACGGACAAGAGTACTAAGGTAAAAGCTGAAAATGGATTTAACCTTGGTTTTGAAGGAGCCTGGTTTTTTCATCAAAATATAGGTGTCGGTGGTGAATGGTCATTTGTCAGCTTTCCAATGAGTTCTAACTTCACCATTGACGACCCTGACTTTGCCACAGTTACGGAAGACGTTTATACTGAACCGATGGGTTTGCGCAGCATTTATGCAGGACCATATTTTAGCCTCCCCTTACGAAATAACTGGTTCATAACATCAAAAATCACCGGTGGAAGCGCCTCAGGTGCTCAGGGTGATGTCATCGCCCAGATCCGGGAAGAATTCGAAGACGAATTTGGAACCACCGAAATACCTGTATTAAGATATGATCCAAAATCATCCTTCGGTTGGAAAACCGGAATTGGCGTTCAGAAAAGATTAAGCAGGAATGTTGCACTTAAAGTATATGCTGACTATAATTATACAAAGCAGGACTTTGAAGTATTGGAATTAACTTCTATCGATAATCTGGGCAATTATGCATACACTTCACTGGGGGTAGACAAGGTAAATTTTAATTACATCGCTGTTGGTTTGGCCGTGACCGCTTTCTTATGGTAATTGCTAATTTCTATGTGACATGAACTATAAACGACTAACAATTATGCGGAACCTTTATCGAATGCTGCTATGGTTTGTTGCACTGGGTGTATTTGCAAGCTGCCAAAACAATGCTTCCGATAATCAACAAACAAGCTCTCCACCTGATTCAGCCAACACAGTTACTAAACCATTAAGAGAGAAAGTTTTGAAGGCTGAAGAACAAAAAGCATTGACACCAGATACTGTCATTCAACTCTTGAAAGCAGGTAACCTGCGATTTCAGGCCAATGATATTACTTCCAGGGATCATTCAGCAATGGTAAGAGATGCAACTGCAGGGCAATATCCAAAAGCGATAGTTCTTTCCTGTGTTGACAGCCGCATCCCGGTTGAAGATGTATTTGACAGGGGTATCGGTGATATTTTCGTGGCAAGGGTTGCCGGAAATTTTGTTAACGAAGACATACTGGGCAGTATGGAATTTGCTTGCAAAGTATCCGGCTCCAAGTTGGTATTGGTTCTGGGACATGAGGCCTGCGGCGCTATCAAAGCGGCTATTGATGACGTGAAACTGGGCAATATCACGGCAATGGTTTCTAAAATAACTCCCGCTGTTTTCCAATCAAAGGAGTTTTCGGGAGAGAAATCGTCTAAAAACGAAGCCTTTGTTGAAATGGTCGCGATAAAAAATGTGGTCAATACAATTGAAGTGATCAAAGCAAAAAGCCCGATCCTTAAGGAAATGGCTGATAAAGGAGAAATAAAGATTATAGGTGCGTATTACGACCTGCATACCGGGGAGGTGAAATTTCTCTGATTGGGCCAATGCTTGGCGTTTGCCTTGGCCTCAATTTTGAAGTGAATGTGTGAAAAGGATTCGGAGTATCTTGTGTTGTTAACGGCCCTTGTGATGACATCGTCAAAATGCTAAGACTTATCGAATCCTTGCTATTCTAAAACTTCTAAACCCTGTTCTATGACTAAGAGCGCCATCATGATCCCAGTTTGTTTTGTGGCTTTTTTGTTCACGGCCTGTGCAAAAAAATTCTCATTTTCAAGTTCGGAGATTGTGCCCGGAGCCAGAGGAAAGGTGGCTGTAAAACAAGACAACAACAATAATTACATCATCAATGTAAAGACGGTCCATCTCACCCCGGCAAAGAATTTAACACCTGCAAAAGCTGCCTACGTAGTTTGGATGGAAGGAGAGGATAACAGTCTGAAGAAGCTGGGACAGCTTAAGCCTTCGAACACTATAATATCCAAGACCCAAAAAGGAGAATTAAAAGCTACGACTACTTCCAAACCAAAGAAGATTTTCATCACTGCTGAAGATGATATAAATACTGAGTATCCTTCAAGCACCATGGTATTAACTGCCAGCAATTAGCTTGACAGCTGATAAAGGTCAAAATCTGTACAGGAGGCCCAATGTAACGAAATTGTACCCGGTCAACTTATCTGATTGAGGAAATCCGGGTGGTGGACCATCGGCAACTAGCATCCAGCCCGTTTCCAGGTAAGGAACCAGATGATCGTTCACCTTGTATCTTAATCCAATTAAAGGCATCATTGTGAAACTTACATTATTGATTTGCTTATCATCAATACTGGTTGCTGAACTATTATAGGAAACTGAAAAGAAAGATATTCCTATTCCCCCGGCTACATAAGGTCTTAAATTTCCTTTCTTGTTCAATTCATATTCGGCGTTGAAAACAACAGGAGCTACAGAGATTTTTGCGCCATGATAATCGTCATTTGGGTCTTTATCCTTTGAGAATCGCGCATATTGAGTCACTGCGCCCACGGCCAGGCCTGACTTGAATCTATACTTTCCAGTAAGATTAAATATTACAACTCCCGTTTCTACAACTTCGCCATAGCCCGTCATCGGAAAACTTGGACCGGCACCAACAGAAACTTCCCATTGAGAAAAAGATCTGGCGGATATGCATACTAAAGTCAGTAATAGAATTATTCTGGAATTCATAGCCTAAACTTTACGTGGATTATGGAAACAAGTACATATCATCTATAGACAATTCTCAGATCGCAAATAGCTATGGTAAGCTTACGGATCGGTTATGGATTGAATAAGACTTGCACAATTTCCAAAAATATATCTCAATCCTGAAATTATTGGCAAGTGGTTTCTATGAATGGAAAGGGTATTGATTAAATTCTTTCGGGCTGGTATTTGTTTTTTTGTTTAGATTCGCGGCCAGTTTCCATCAATTTACCTATCGACAAAGCTTTCCCCCGGAAACTATTCGCCTTTAAGTACTGGTATCCCTCCTCAGTGGTTCATTAGTTTCAAGCATCAAAAATCTTGAGTATGAGAGTACTTAAAATGCTATCAGTAATTCTGCTGATTGTCCCAATAACAAATTGGGCACAAACTGATTCACTGATATTGAAGAACAACAATGTAATCGTCGGCGAAATTAAATCGATGTCTAAAGGAGTAATGACAATTGAGACCGATTACTCGAAAAGCGATTTTGCAGTTGAGTGGTCGGGGATAAAGAAAATCTATTCCAAACAAAATTTTATAATCACGCTGGACAACCGTGACAGGCATAGCGGTTCAATTCAATCAGGTGATCAGGAAAATAAAATCATTATCACCACGATTGAAGGCACCACCGTGGAAACGACATTGGCTGATATTGTTTATCTCAAAGGCGTCAAATCAAGTTTCTGGAGCAGAGCTTATGGAAGTATAGATCTTGGGATCAACCTGACAAAGGCCAATAATTTAAGACAATACAGTATGCGAAGTTCGCTTGGCTATTTAAGCAACAGGTGGCAGTTTGATGTCTATTATGATGATATCCGTTCAAGTCAGGATAGTGTTACTTCAACCAGGCGAACGGAAAGTGGGCTCTCTGCCAAATATCTTTTTGGTAAAGGATGGTTTGTCTTTGCCTCAGTTGATTTTCTCTCCAATACAGAGCAAGCCCTGGATTTGAGAACAACCGGCAAATTGGGAGCAGGAAATTTTGTATGGCAAACAAATAAGTCATATTGGGCTGCAAGCGGTGGCATTGCATCCAACAACGAAAGTTTTACAACGGAAAAGGAGAACCGGAATACCATGGAAGCCTTTATCGGATCGGAATTAAACCTTTTTGATATTGGTGACTTGAGTTTATTTAATACTATTTATGTATATCCCAGTCTTACCGAATCTGGCCGTATGCGTGCCGACATTATATTAAATGTTTCATATGATTTTCCGTTGGATTTTTATCTCAAATTAGGCACTACAATTAACTATGATAATCGTCCCGCGATAGAAGGTAATGAAACTGATTATGTTATTAATTTTAGTGTGGGGTGGAAATTCAATAAATGATGTGCCGACATATTCAATTGTTTGATTGTTGGATGGTTTGATTGTTGGGTTTATTGTTGGCAAGATCATTAATGATAAAAAAATATGAAATCGATCAACTTGTCAGTCCAACAATCAAACCATCCAACAATCAAACAATTTCTATTTTAAATCAAACACCACTTTCGCATTATTCTGTTCATTCGAGGAAATGAATACTTCATATCGCTTGGATCCTGCAGTTACGACCATTAAAGAAGTATTTGGTGGGATAGATCCCAGGTTATTTGCAACCATCACCAATTCATGATGAGGGCTTTCGGGATTAATGGCAATTTTGATCGTGACTGGCTTTTGCGACAATCTTGCGCGAGATAACACCATTACATTGTTATGGTAGATCGTGACCGTGTCTCCATCGATCTCTCCGTTGTCATATAAGTTGATGATGATCTCTCCGGGATCTACTTCAATTTTTTTAACGATAGAATTCGTTCTGTTTGTTAATGGAGCCGGTGGCGGTGGTGGCCTGTACGCTGGTGCTTTTACAACCGGCAATGCAGGACTGTCGATCGGTTTTGCTTTTGCAAGATCTGGCTTTGGAGATGATGTACTCGTTTCAACTTTCTTATTCGGAGTTGTTTTAACCGTGTTATTTGCTGGCTTTGGAGATGGTTTTGGAGCCGGCTTCTTTACCACTGGAGCAGCAGCGACTGCTTTTTTCGGTGCTGGGTTTGTAGTCGTAGCATTTTTCTTTGGGGGAGGATTTTCTTTCTTTGTGATCGGTGGAGGAGGGGGCACGCATTCACGGAATGTAATATCGTCAACTGCAAAATCATTTCCGCAACCACCGGGATTATGATTCACCATGGTAAGCGCAAGTGTATTGACACCTGCAGGTAGTGTAAACATCATACTATACTTCGTCCACTGCGCACGGCCATAACGTTGAAGATCACCTGTGTTCATTTGTGAAACGACTGCGCCGGTCACCGATTCCAGTTTGATCGTAATATTCGGAAGGAGGGGGAAGGGACATTTTTCACTGGGCTTGCAAACATTTACCATCCAAACAGCAAATTCATATGTTTTGCCCGGGGTTAATCCTCTTGCCATTGTGCTGAAGAACTCTCCGGCGCGATAAGAAGCATTTACTAAAAGGAAATTTCCCAATTGATCACCAGCTGTATGATCTTCATCTAATGTTATCCAATCTCCCCGGAAACATTCACTGGTATATGGCGTATAAGTGAAGTGACCATCAGATGGACAGGTGTGTTCAACTCGCCGGTAAGAATAACCATTACTGACGTTCAATTCCGATGCTTCGCCGCGCCCAAAATCAAGATTGACAGTTGGATCTTTAAGAATACAAGGTCCTGTCTGGGCATACAGCTGAAAACCGGGAGCTAATAATAATATCAAGAACCACTTTTTCAATCGGCTGAATTGTCTTACTTAAAGCTAACCCTATTTCCGGGGAATCTAAAACCATTTATATAAACTCTTCTTTAAATCCTGCTCTGAAAATGAGCAACAAAATCCCTTCTGTAATTGTTTAGGGTTTCATTAATTAGTCTCCTTGTTTCGATAACTCGATCATAATTTTTCACCTCAGTTCTGTAATAACCGGTCATCAGAAGTAATCGAAATCCAGTGCTAATCCCTTGTATTTAAGTCCGGCAAAAACAGTTGCCATTTGATATTTAGCACTGTTACCTCAGTGTTCGATCCAAATGCATTCAAATCAAAAACACCCGTACCATCTGATTGGCGCATATACGAGAGCCAATGAAACGCGGCCACATCCTCCGCGCCTTTGCACCTTCGCAGTTTATATTTCTTACGCACTTGTTAAAATTAGCAAGCTTATCCAGTATTTTCCAGGCTCCATGATCGAGAATTTTGGTTTTAATGATCATTAAGTATGATAATTTGTAATAAGTGCTGAATGCTGAAAAACCCGTGAAGCAGGGTATCTATATTGAATCAGGCGGACGATCAAAGTTGATCTGCAACAATAATAAAAAAATAAATGCCTTCTTTCTGCAGAAACTTATAATTCTTGGCAAACTCAACCCTTGTCGATTGCTATTCTAACAGAATTTAACGGTAATTGCATATTAGTCCTACGAACGTCATCCCCGCGAATGCGGGGACCCCGAAAGCGGGAACCCCCATCATCCACATCACCCCTCCCTGCATGTTCAGATTGATCCAGTGTTTGTCCAAAACGTGGATACATCATCCAAAATTAAAAAAATCAATCATGATCAGCAGTTCTCTATTATCCCCGCATCCGTTTTCCCGCAAGGCAATCGAACAACAATTGGAAAGAATCTTAAATGATCCCTTATTTTCTGAATCAAGGATCCTTAAGCGCTTTCTTGGTTTTATTGTTAATGAAACGCTCGAAGGAAATTCCAATCGGTTAAAAGAATACACGATCGCAGTTAACGTGCTTGACAAACCGCGGGACTTCAAGCCCCAGGAAAATGGCATCGTAAGAATACATGCCGGTAGATTAAGAAGAGCTTTAAGTCATTTTTATGAAGACAAGGGCGCATTGGATGATATTCAGATCTATATTCCAAAAGGAAAGTATGTGCCGATGATCAGCGACCGTAAAAACAACCACTACATTAATGAGCTCAATAAGTACAGTTCCAATCACATTAGGAAAACAGAATTCAACGATTCAATAGTAGTAGCTGTCATGCCTTTTCTTTGCCTGGATAGTAATCCAACGTTAAGTTCATTCTCCGACGGATTATGTTTCCGCCTTACTGAATCAATGATGCCTTTACAGGATATTTCCGTGGTCAGTTACCAGGCCTTGCGGTCCTTATCGCAAAAAATAACTGACCTTAAAGAAATAGCTTCGAAAGTTGGGGCGCATTACTTAGTTGCAGGCAGTATACAATTGCTCAACAATAATATCAGGGTTTATGTCCAGATCGTCGAGGCAAATTCCTGCATGTTGTTATGGAGCAAACTTTACGAAAGAAAACTAACCTCTTCCAACCTCTTTAAAATGGAGGATGAGATCTCTTCACTGGTAAGTATTGAATTAAAAGAACTCCCACAGTTTGTAAAACAGGATAATTCGAGGCCACTAAGTTTGGCTGCTATTTAGAGCACCTGTCTACTTAACGGTAAACTATAGTTCTAAACAACTGTTAAACGGTTTGGTTAAGTCATTCCCCCAAGGCATTACTCTAATTTTAGTTTCAATGGGTTTCTAATCATCCAATCTATTGAGGGTGGAATTCACGTCTGTTTTACTATTCATTGAATAATAATCATATGGTATTGAAGAGATTTCTATATTCTCTAGGGGTTTGTCACATTATCATATTTGTATTTAACGTGACTGTTTATGCGCAAAATACTACCCCGTTAGATACAGCACAAACCATGGTGTATTTTAAGAGAGGCCAATATGACTCCACCTATAAAAATATTGCTTCGGGCGAATTCACTCCAGGAAGGGGATTTGATTTGGTGAGAACAAAGTTCGGATCACTGAATGTTAGTCTATACATGTTGGCCCGTTACCTTAATCAACTTCCTGGTCACCAAACATGGGAGGATCATTTAGGGAGGGAGCGCGAATTTGTTGGACGTAATGATTTTTATTGGCATAGGGTGATGATTTGGTTTTCCGGTTGGGTAGGTACGCCAAAGCTGAGATATACTGCGACTGTATGGACCATTTTTACAACACAACAAACATTG
Organism: uncultured Chitinophagaceae bacterium; assembly: GCA_963728145.1. Classification (GTDB taxonomy): domain Bacteria; phylum Bacteroidota; class Bacteroidia; order Chitinophagales; family Chitinophagaceae; genus CAVSJA01. The sequence continues at coordinate 594,321 of CAVSJA010000007.1, forward strand.
GTTTATGGTAACCTTCAGTACTTGTTTAGCCCATACTTCAGACTTGGTATTGGTGTAGGTCCGAACTTATGTATTCGCTCTTTACAGGGTCCGTTCCCATTCTATTCTTCGACCGACCGAACAATGGGTGAAGATGCATTGAGAGGCGGATTTACTCATGGGCTTTGGGCTACCGGAGAAATTGGAAAACTTAGATACCATTTGATGCTTGGGAATAATTTGAGTACGCTGGGAATACAAGCGTCCAAGCTAACTCGTGATCTTTCCAAGAGCATTTCCCTCACCTGGTTCCCGACAACCGGAGAATTTGGACCACGTGAAGGAATTGGCGACCTGGAGTATCATGATAAGGTCGCAACACGTTTCGGGGCGTCGTTCTGTCATAGCAAGGAAGATCGCTTCAACAATACAGGTACGCCATCTCCGGATAATACCCAGGTGAGGATGACGGATGGGGTGCTTTTTTTTGAAACCGGTGCCTTAGCTGATGGAGTAACGGTTGACAATGCCAATTTCGATATGCTTGCGGTGGATCTCGGAGCTAAGTACAAAGGATTCGGTGTGCAGCTTGAATTGTATGGAAGAAAACTTTCAAAATTTGTGGCAGATGGACCGTTGCCTTTAGGAGAACTACGTGACTATGGTTATAGTCTGCAGATTTCAAAGATGATTATTCCAAATAAGCTAATACTCTATGGTGTTAATTCCTATTTCCGGGATGAATTCAAAAGGAATCCCTGGGAAGCGGGTGGGGGAATTAATCTTTATCCGCTTAAAAACAGAACCTGGCGTTTGAATATGCAGGTAATGCACGTTGATAAGACTGCAGCTGGAGGAACATTCGGACTATACACTCCAGGACAAACAGGTACCACTATTACGATTGGAACAGATCTGTTACTTTGATCTTTTCAGGCTGTTTGATTAAAATGAGTAAAGCTTTTTTGTTTTTATTTTTTTAAAAAGGACGCTGGCCAATGATCCCCATTCGCATGGAGCCTTTGAATATTCAACTAAGCTTAATTAAAGAAATGTTCCCCAAACAACAGGAATACATAGGAGAATTGTATTTGAAAAATGATCACTTCCGCTCAGTTTGCGAAGATTATTTTACCTGCATTAAGTTTTTGAAGAAATTCAAGAAAGAATTTTCGGAAAAAATTGAATCGATTGATGAATTTGAAAATGCCCGCAAATTGCTGGAACAAGAACTCAGTGACTACATAAACAAGTTGCGGGAGGAATAAAAGATTTACATGCGGCTGTTTTTACAGTCGCGAAATGATTCTTATTCTACTATTATGGAGGGGTATTAAGGGTGAGTCTTTCTAAAATCTCAAACCAGCAGTCAGGAACAAACTTCTTGGTTTACCAAGATCGGGCGTAGCATTATCTTCTTGGGTATTCGTCATTCCCCATTCATAGGACGCATCGAGAAACAATTTCCAAAAGTCGATACCGGCTCCAGCAAATAAACCAAAATGGAAAGTCTCCACGTTGTCCTTATTCATACCGCCAACGCTTGTAACAAAAAACGCAGATGGCCCGCCAAAAACACGCAATGCAATACCAGACTTTACATCACCGATCACGCTTAATCCTATCGCTATCGGAATGCGTACCCCATTGATCTTTGCATCGAAGTCGCCGGTTACTGAATCGCCAGAATATCCAGTCGCTTTACCTACATAAAACACACCGGGTTCCCAATACAATCTCTTTTTCTGAAACGCAATACTTCCGCCTACCTGCCACCCGACTTCTGATTTTGCATCACCTGAAGCCTTCTCCGAAAAATCCGTCCAATTAACGCCGATTCCAGGTTTAATTGTCCGTTGTGCAAAGCATGTGGAAGTAATAAGAATAACCGCCCCAAGGATCATTGTCGCTCTTTTCATAATATTGATTTTTGATGGGAAATTTAATTGACTCAAAATTACTGCGACTTTAAAGCAAACGATTTTCGGGTATGCCCAAAAAAAGACGGACTTGTTTAATAAAACACGGGCAAAAAAATTTGTCAAAATGATTAGCTGGTATTAGGAGAAATCCTTCGGTGTAATCGTATTACTACCAATTTCTTGAGTTTTATTTTGCATTAACCAAGAACCCTTAATTTTACAGCCTTACTTAATATTAAGTCAACATATGCCCCAAGACAAAAACCGGCAGTTTCTGGAATTTGAAAGACCGATTAAAGACTTATTTGATGAGATAGAAAAGTTGAAACAGTCTGCCGAAAAAAATCCTAAGATCGATTACAGCACTTCAATAAAACAGTTACAGGATTCCATACTCGAAAAAAGGAAAGAGATCACACAACATCTTACGCCCTGGCAAAAAGTGCAGATGAGCCGTCACCCGGATCGGCCCTACACGATGAAGTACATTGACAAGCTTACTACGGACTTCGTGGAATTGTTCGGCGATCGCAATATCAAAGATGACAAGGCAATGGTAGGTGGCTTTGGTTCGCTGGATGGACAAACTGTTATGATCATTGGCCAGCAAAAAGGTATCAATACAAAAATGCGTCAATTGCGCAACTTCGGAATGGCTAACCCTGAAGGATACCGGAAAGCATTGCGACTGATGAAGCTTGCCGAAAAATTCAACAAACCTATTGTTACATTAATCGATACACCTGGGGCCTATCCTGGAATGGAAGCAGAAGAGCGTGGACAAGGTGAAGCGATCGCGAGAAATATCTATGAAATGATGCGCTTAAAGGTTCCAGTTATATGCGTCATAATTGGCGAGGGCGCTTCGGGTGGTGCGTTGGGTATTGGTGTTGGGGATAGAGTGTTCATGCTGGAAAATTCATGGTATACCGTTATATCGCCTGAGAATTGCAGCTCGATTCTTTGGCGTAGTTGGGAACAAAAGGAAAAAGCTGCCGAACAATTAAAACTTACTCCCGACCATATGCTGAATTTCGGACTCATTGATAATATCATTCCTGAACCAGTCGGAGGTGCCCATTGGGACTATACAGAAGCTGCAACATTGTTAAAACCTTATATTCTTAATGCTATCCAGGAATTGAAAGCCATTGATCCTGAAGAGCGGATCCGAAAACGGATTGTTAAATTCGGCCGGATGGGATTCTGGGAAGAATTACCGGCGTAGTCCTGCGGAACTTGTCCCGTGGACCTTGTTTTAGTTATTGTAATTTAGCATTGATTTAATCTCAGGTATATGTCTCTTCGTCAAACATTAAGGGGTACAGGAGTTGCATTGGTTACTCCATTCAAAGCCAATTTCGATATTGACCTCGAATCACTCGGAAGAGTAATCGATTTTGTGATCAATGGGGGAGTGGAGTATGTTGTCACATTGGGTACTACAGGTGAAACACCAACATTAAGCAAAGAAGAAAAGATTGCGATCATTCAATTTACTTATGAAAGAGTTCGGGGAAGGGTTCCCGTAGTTGTTGGAGTGGGTGGAAATAATACACATGAATTGATCGATGATCTTGAAACATTTCCCTTAGACAAAGCCGTTGCGGTGTTGAGCGCCAGTCCATACTACAATAAACCCTCACAGGAAGGACTGTATTATCATTATAAAGCATTGGCAGAAGCTTCTCCCAAACCAATACTTTTATACAATGTTCCGGGAAGAACAGGTAGAAATATTTCCGCATCAACGGTACTTCAACTTGCAAAGCTTGATAATATCGCAGGAGTAAAAGAGGCGAGTGGAGATATGGCACAATGCATGCAGATATTGCGTGACAAGCCCGAGGATTTCCTCGTAGTAAGTGGGGATGATGCATTAGCCATGCCACAAATCTCCTGCGGCATGGAGGGAGTGATCAGTGTTGCTGCAAATTGCTTTCCGAAAGAATTCAGTACAATGGTGAGGCTTTCCCTTAAAGAAGATTTCAGCGAAGCAAAAAAGTTGAATGATAAATTAATTGAAGGTTACGATCATATGTTTGTTGAAAATAATCCTGCAGGCGTAAAAGCATTCTTAACAGAACTTGGACTTATTGAAAATAATCTTCGTCTTCCTCTTGTTCCATTGAGTGATGCTGTTCACCAAAAACTCAGGAATTATTTGAAGAGAGAATTTGCGGTGCAATTCGCATAGCTACTTTAATGTTCTCAACGTAATTGAGTAACGAACGTCTTCTACAGGGCTGGTACTATGCTCCCATTCCTCTCGTGCAGGCCCGCTCATCGTATATAATGAACGCGGTTCCACTTCGAGTGAGCGAATAGATTTCCTGTTTCGTTTTTCCTTATCGTACGGTCTTAAACGGAAATTACATTTTGCAAGCAGGGATATTCCTGCGATCAAATCAAATGGTGGTGCATCGCGATGCCAGTTTATTACAGATCCCACCGGGTATTCCGTGATCAGCAATTCTGCGAATTTAGACGGTGCAACTCCAATTTGTTTTCCCACTTTTTCAAGCAAGAAATCAAATTCCCTTGGAATCTCCTTTCCGGGACTTAGCCTTCGGTGAGTAAAACTCCAATCATGGCCAAAGCTGGCAACTTTTCGCTTTGCTTCATATCCCTGAAAGATCATTGGTTTGATCTCAATTTTGAGAATTTCATTGTACAATTTTCGTTCTTCTTCTTTGTAAGGAAGGCTGGATAATAATTGAATCCGGGCGGTAGGAGGATTTCTGGTGGAAATAACTCATTCATTATATTGATTTAAAATAAAAATGATGCCAACCGAAAGTTATATTTTATCCTTGTAATTAGACTTTCCACGGGGTTTTTGCGATTACTCACATATCTAATCTCCTTTACAAAAGCTATTCTTGTCTCGGCATTGTTAATAGCAGGTATCTATTGATCTCTTCTGGTTTTGTTTACCTATGATCTCGGTCATCCTCCTAACTTTTTAATCAAAACCATTTTTTATGAAACCTTATTACTTGCCAGTTTTGGTATTAATGGCATGTGCCGTTAATGCTTATGCGCAAAAATCAAATGCTCAAACTGTATCACTTGGAGTTGATAAATCTAAAAAACCTGAACACGAGAATGGTCCGAATTTCGCGAACAGAAATCTTTCCAACCTTTTGCAGACTTCAATAAATACTGAGCTTATTACCCGATGATCCTAACAAAAGGAACCTCGGATCTTTAAATCATTCCTGGAAAAATCTGTATCTGACAGGAAGTATTTATTTGGATGGAAAAAGATTCCTGAGCAATGAAGGAATAGTGAATACATTTATCGGCAGCTCGGCCGGAATAGGAAATACTACTGGAAATTAAATACTGCAGTGGGTGAAGAAACATTGTTGCGGAATACAAGTGGTCATGACAATGTAGCTATTGGAACTTTCGCGTTGACCAACAACATCACAGGACATAGTAACACAGCGACTGGAGCTTCTGCTTTATACTACAATACTACTGGAACATATAACAGTGCTTTTGGTACAAATGCTTTGTTTATTAATTCTACAGGACAAGGTAATACAGCCAACGGCTATTATGCTATGGTTAACAACGATTATGGTAGTTTCAATTCAGCTTTTGGCTTTGTTTCCATGGTGGGAAATAGAACCGGAAACAATAATGTTGCAGTTGGAGCCTATTCCTTAGCGGGTAATACGGATGGATCCGAAAATACTGCTTTGGGCGCTTTAACTATGACTAACAATACAACTGGATGGGGAAATACGGCTACCGGTTACCAGGCATTAATGGACAACTCAACAGGTTTTACTAATTCAGCATTTGGCAATACTTCGCTGGCAAGAAATATAAACGGATATAATAATTCCGCCTTTGGATATGCTTCCCTGACGGGAAACACCAATGGAAATAATAATGTTGCATTCGGATTCAATTCTTTGTATCATAATACGGAAGGACATTCAAACACTGCCGTAGGTGCCTGGAGTTTGGCTTCCAATACGACAGGCTTTGGAAATACTGCGACAGGTTATAATTCCTTATCTGCTAATACTACGGGAAATGGAATTACTGCAGTTGGTTATCAAGCACTATTTAGAAATACCGAAGGTTTTGACAATGTCGCTATTGGGGCTTATTCGTTAATCAATAACACTACCGGATTTCAAAATACAGCCAGCGGTGCTGAGGCATTATTCAGTAATACAACAGGTTTCTTTAACTCTGCATTTGGAACTAATGCTTTGCATAGTAATACTACTGGCGAGGGTAATACAGCCATTGGTATTTATGCTTTGAACAAGAACACGGAAAGTCATTACAATTCAGCCTTTGGAAGTTTTTCCCTGGCAGCAAATACAGCAAATTATAATGCCGCTTTCGGAGCCAATACTTTAGGGAATAATATTGAGGGGTTCCATAACGCTGCTTTTGGAACTTTCGCATTAGTCTTTAATACGACTGGATATGCTAATACAGCTATCGGAAGCAGTGCAATGTTTAATAATATTGAAGGTATCCTGAATACTGCAATAGGTGCGGGAGCAATGACTCAAAATAGGGTTGGAATTTATAATACAGCAGTAGGCGCTTCTGCTTTGTATCTCCATGCCCGGGGCTATTATAACACCGCAATAGGGTATAGAGCTTTATCGAACCTTGTAAATGGTGTTAACAATACAGTCCTTGGAACAGACGCTGGTAGTTCCAGGGGTAATTTTGCTTTTGGAACTCTGTTAGGATCAGAAGCGAATGCAAACGATAGTCGAGCCAACTTTACCGCGATTGGTTACCGTGCTTATGCTTTCGAGAATAATCAGGTAGTTGTTGGTAACCCGGAAGTAACTTCAATTGGGGGCTATGCCAACTGGAGTAATTTTTCTGATGGAAGATATAAAACTAATATAAAAGAGGATGTTCCCGGGTTGAATTTCATTACTCAATTAAGGCCTGTTACCTATACATTGAATATTGATGGTATTGAAAATATCATTAAGGCCGCCACCCCGGATGTAAAAAACGATTTTGATCTTCCCTCACCAAATGGATTAAATTCTCCACCCAATATTTCAAGGAGTAAGGAATTAAAGACAGGGCCAACCGACCAGGAAATAAAAGCAAGACAAGACAAATCAAAGGTTGTCTACACTGGTTTTGTAGCTCAGGAAGTAGAAAAATTAGCTAAAGAAATCAATTATGATTTCAGTGGCGTTGATGCTCCTGAAAGTGAAAACGGTTTTTATTCTCTTGCGCTATGGTGATTTTGTTGTTCCACTGGTCAAAGCTGTTCAGGAGTTGAGTAAGAAAAATGAAGAATTGGAACAAAGAATTCAAAAGCTGGAAGCGCTATTAAAGAACAATGATGAGCTTTTGTTGAATAGTAAGACTGATAGGAAGAGCAATGAGACTGTTTACCTTTCTTCTGCCCGCCTGGAGCAGAATACTCCAAATCCATCCAGAACAAGCACCATTATTCGTTATTTTCTTCCGAATGAAATTTCCGGTGCTTCAGTTGTTATTAGTGATATGAAAGGAAAAATTATTAAGACAATTTCTCTGAATACTAAGGGGAGCGGTCAAATCAATATAAATACTGCGCTGCTGACATCAGGAACCTATAGCTATAGCCTTGTAATTGAAGGCAAAAAAATAGATTCCAGACTTATGATTGTTGCTAGGTAATTAGTAGGGTTCCGAACCCTGTAAGGACATTGATTTCAAAGTCACTTTTAGGGTTCGGAACCTATTGGGGTTCGGAACCTCACCTAAACCTATTTGCTATACCGAAATAAACCAACTCATCCACTTTCACGATATCGCCTTTTTTCACCTTTGCATTCATTAAGGGAATATCTACAGAACGGTGAAGGAATAGCAGCACGTAATATTTATTTTCAACAAAAGGGTATTCAATTGAAACAGATTTGAACGATAGAAAAGTGGCGGTGTCTTTTTTTTCATCAAGGTAATATGTCGCCTTATCCAGCCATAGACATTTGATCTCTTTCATTCTTATTGCAAGTCTTTTTAGTAAGGAGGTATCGTACCTGAACCTTCCGATAGTTTGATGTAGATTCTGTTCGCTTTTTTCTGTATTGTAGATATATCGAAGGGTATCGGTTGTTATTTCCATTACGTAATAGGTAAAGGTCTTGTCAGTAAAGCCAACTGAAAAAGGCTGTTGCCGGTACAGGCTATCATACCAACTCTTCATTTCAACTATGGCAGTTTTGTTTTGCTGGTAATACTCAGCGGACTTGCGATTTTTCTTAGCTCCGGTGCAGGACCAGAGCCCGAAAATCAATCACGAAGAAACAAGTATATATGAAATAGGCTTTCATTTTTCAGTTATTGTTGAAATTCCAAATGTCATTTTCTTCAATCTTTTCTTCGTCATTATCTGTTCCGTCTTCAAACCGTAGTCCCAATATTTTATTTGAATCAAATCCCCTTCTCTATACAATTGATACAGCACAACAAAATGTGTAGGTGCAGGCAGACGGAAGAAAGAGTATTTGGTGGGATGTGTCAGTTTACTGTTGATATACATCATTACGATACCTGTAGTCCAGTTGTTGGGCCAAATAGCCAAACAGATCTTTTTTCCAGGGCCGTCATCATGTCAGACCCCTTTTCCCTTAACCTTATAGTCTCCAAATTCCCTAAGCATTCTGTTGAACTTTCCATAGTTGGTGGCTGCCCAAAATGTATTTTCATCTCCAATCTTGTATTTGTGATCGAATATGTTGAGATAGCCTTTGTACGTGTCAGCCATCGTTAAAAACCAAAGTTGATCTGCATGCAGGATATCCAGTTCGCCCTTTCGTTTTAACAAACCCGCTGATTCTCTCACTCGTTGAGAAGGCTTGACCTGCCTTCGATATAAATCAGCTTTCCCCGTTCGATAAAAAGAAAGGATAAGCCGGGTATAAGTATCCGGTTGATATTTCAGTAGTATATGCGTAAATGCCGCATAACCGCAAAAGTTAGTCGCCTTACCCTGGTTGATTTTTGCGGGGTATTGAATATTCTTTCGGATATTGGCAAAAAACAATGATGGTTTGATATTCGGCCAAAAACTTGATGCTGTGACAGTATCTTCTTTGATCAGCATTGCAAACGCTCTTTCCTGCGCAGCTCTTATCATCGTATCATATTTGGTTACCGCACTATCGTTTTGAGAAAAACTATTTAGATAAATAAATAGTAGTATTAAATGAATACCCAGCAATCGCTTTATGAATTGATCGGGATCTACGCATTAAAGAGTTTTTCCGGTCTTAATAGTTAATAACCTTATTTATCAGAATGGATATCCAATGGCAAGGTTCAATACCAGGTTTTCTTTTCTCCAGTCGGAATCGCCAAATCTCATATCATTGATTACCCATCGTTCGCCGGGCTCCAGGAAGGGTTTGTATATGGGAACGCCGAGATCCAGTCGCAAGACAAGTACTGTTACATCTAATCTCAGGCCAATTCCAACATCCATCGCAATTTCTTTTAAGAAATCCTTTGACAATTTTCCTTTTGGGGTATAGAGCACCGTATCCTTCATCCAGAAATTTCCCGCGTCAATAAATGTCGCCCCCTTTAACAAACCAGCTATCGGAAAGCGGAATTCCGTATTAAGTTCTAGTTTATAGTCACCGCCCACTTGAGGATAAACTGTTTGCTGATGGGAAGTTGCTTTTGTTGCGCCCGGACCAATCTGGCGAGGCAGAAAACCACGAAGACTATTTGCACCCCCGATTATGAATTGCCTGCTGAATGGAAGAAAGGCAGAATTACCATATGGATAACTCGCTCCAACAATGATCCGGTTAGCCAAAAAGAGGTCGGTACCCAGTTTCCTGGAATAACGGAAATCAAGCTCTGTTCTCACAAATTGCATAAAGTATGCACCGCCAATCTTGGTTGAATAATAGCCGTTGTTTCCTTTGATCAATCCCAAAACGTTTCCACTAATTTCAATCGCACCGAAAAAATTGAAAATATTCTTTTTGAGAGAAGTAGCATTGTTAACCTGGTATTGAAACCCGGTTGCTGGGATCACCGAAGGTGGTATTGTGTAGTATAGCTTATCATCCTGGTCTGCTCGTAAATAGAAACTATCCGTAAAATCATTAGATTGGTAATAGGTTAAGCTAATGGGAGTAAGCGTATACGATTTTGTAATGGTGTCGCTCCAGGTCCATTCATATCGAAAATGGGTATAATTCTGTGTGTACAGTTCCTGCCGCCTTACCCAATCATAACTAAAAACAATACGCGTTTTTGGAATATAATAAAAGTTTGTTCCCATTACCCAGGGAGCAATGAATTTTGGAATAGTCAATGACACTTCTCCACCCAGTCTCCAGTTATTATTTTTTTCCAGCGAATCATTTACCCCGATTTCAAGCGAACCAGTGAGCTTTAATTGTAATACCTCCGCGCCGCGGAATAGATTTTTGTGTTTCCAGCCTATACTGGTCTGTACACCGCTATAATTATTACTTCTGAAAAATCCACCCAATTCAAATTCTAGTTTTTTTCTTTTTTGAAGATTAGTATAATAAGTAACGTCCAGCAAATCTTTCTGTTTACTTGTGTCAGCGCGTTTGTATTCAGTCTTAATAAATTTAAATACTCCGTAACTGTTTAGTCTGTTGAGTGATTTGCTTTGTTCAGGGAGCGAATACAAATTGCCTGGACGAAAAGTCATTGCTCTGGGAAAAATGCTGGACCGGAATTTTTTTGCTGAATCGATTATGATGACATTTTCCCTTTTTTCAACCAATCCGGTGGAAGAATCGGGTATTTCCGTAAGGTTTGTTTTTTCAACAACCACGGTCACCCGGTTTATTTTGTAAGCTATGCGATCGATGGCAGGGGTTTGTGGCTTTATACCATATGCTAAAGAAACAGTGAAGTTCTTATGATTTGTATCAACATACGCAACAATATCATCCGTCTTCACATAATAATATCCATAGGCTTTCAATTTGGTAATCGTTCTCGCAGCATCTTCTTTGATCCTATCTCCATTATATTGGTTGGATGGCTTGAGTGATTTTTCATCCCTGGGTAACCGGACGATATCCGTAGAGAGTTTACTGCTATCCAGTCTCCAAAAAATCTTGCTAAAAGTATAGGGGCGTTCAACCTTTACTTTATATATCGCTTTTAGTTTATAACCTTTGGAAGCGGTGTCGCCGATCGCAACACTGTTGAAATAACCAGTGTTTGCCAACCAGCCTTCAATGTTTTTAGCGTTATAATGATGATTGACCTTTTCTTCGAAAACAGGTTCCTCCCCAAGTTTTTTACGCAACCAGACCTTAAATCCTCTATCCTTTTTCGGTTTGCCAATTACATACCACCACCAAACCTTATAGGGAGCACCCAATAACATTTTGTTTGTTTCAGGCGAGGTTATATCTGCTAGTTTATTTTTGAAATAAGAATTTTTTTCTTTCACCCCCGTAGCTCGCTCAACCTGTATTTCCGGTCCGTAGTATAGCTTTTTACCCGCCGGGATGTATCGCTTTACGCCACAGGAATAACATAGAAGAGTTATCAGGGCTACGCAGGTATAGCGATAAAATGGTTTCACAATTATTCTTTCTGTAATTTCTTCTGCGATTGAAAGATTTGCTTAAAGAGATTATACTCCAGTTGTATGGTAAAAGCAACGCCGGTTTCTGTGAAATATCCTTCCACTACAGCGTCATATTCATTGGTCCTGTATGCCTTTACCTGGTATCTTCCATCTTTTGACAATTTATAAGAGGTCGTCACGTCGGGTATATATTGATTGGCTGAATGTTGGTATTGGTCCGAGCTGGTGCCTGAAGTAAAATTTTTCCCAACTGTTACTGTCAGCCGATCGTCTAACATGTCTTTGGAAATTTCAACGCCCAGATCCGTCTTCGTTTGTGCATCACTCGTTTTATAACTATCCATATTTACATTTACATCAACCCCTTTTATAAGTCCGCCAGCTATTTCGTTCATTCCCGACGCCAGGAACTGACTCATTCCCTGCTTCAATGCCACATCGGGACTTAAATCGGAAGATGCAAAATCACCAGTGGTGTATACAGTGAATTGATTCATCACCAACAATGAGAAAACCTGCCTGTTCATGGCCGCTACATCATTGCGCAGGATCAGGAGTTGTTCCTCAACATCACCTTTTAGTGCGCCGGGTATACCCGTTGCGCCTTCTTTAAGTTTAATATCGAATGCAAGCTCGGGCTCAGAGATAGGACCTTTTATTGTGAGCACGATAATGAATGGCAGTCGTTTAGAACTGTTATATTGCTCTTGTTCTACCGGTCTTAGGAGTCCTGAAGCACTTGCATCAATTTCATACTCTGTCGTAACATTAGCATCGGCTTGCGCGGGATCACCATTGAAAATGATCGTGCTTCCATCCACAAGTAGGAATTTTCCTCTCAGGAATTTAGTATTCATATTGTAATAGCCGGAATGCAGTTGATAAGTGCCTGTAATTCCCATCGATCCATTTTCTGCTATTCCAGCATTTAAATTGGCTTCGCCTTTGATCAGTAGCTCATCACCGGTTGCCGGATCAATGAGAATACTGAATTCTGCATTTTTGCTTACTTCGAGGTTTAGGTTATATGTTAGTCCTTTGAATGATCTTTTAGCTTTTGCTGTATCCAACTCCAGTTTTACCAATTCTTCTTCCGGACTGAGTAAGGTATCGAGGTCAACAAACTGGATCATGCCCTTACCGTTATTTGTGTAATCGCTTTTGGATTGCGATAAGATGTAGTGTACACTGCTTTTATCTTTTAAGGATCCCCTGCCTTCGATGATCGGTTCCTGGCTTGTTCCTTTCAGGGCAAGGTCAATATCCAGGATTGCCTTGCCATATAAAGTACTTTCTGGATAACGAGGGGAATTCAGCGCGACAAAATCCTTGGTTTTAGCGTTAATATTTAATCCATATTCACTTGCGTTGATCATTTTTACCGTTCCATCCACTGTTAATTTGTTGCCGGAAGTATCTGTTAAAGTAAAATTGTTGAAGCGAACATCGGGATAGTTAATTTCTATTTTCTGACCATCGATCCGGTATACTGTATTGAGCTCTGTCAATGCAAACGCCGTAGTATCGAAATTGATAAATCCTTTGAGTTGCGGTTTTGTCGTTGAACCCGTTAAATGGAGATCGGCAGAAATATTTCCAGACGCTCTTGTAAGAAAATCGCTTGCAAATTCGCGAATCAATTTCATGTTCAGCTTTTCTATTCGGGCTTTCAGGTCGAAATTGCCCTCGGCGGGATCAATATTCCCGGAGAAATTGAGGTCAGTATTGCCTTTGAGATTTCCTGATAATTCGAGTTTTTCAGAAACTGAGCGGGAATTCAGTTCGAGATTCCCAACGGGAATTGCCTGTATTGCCAGATCCTTTATTCCAAGAGTTCCGGTGAATTCGGGAAATTTTTCAATCGGCTGCTTTATTGTGATTGCCGCGGATAAACTGCCCGATGCTAATGCGGTGTCACTCAAAGATGCCAGTGCGAGGATCTCACTGATCTCAAAACTATCAATCCTGATTTCGATTGGGGAGATGTTCTGCTGATCCTTGCTTTTGACATATATATGCTGCTCTTTGTTTATAATAGAAAAGTTTTGGAAAATGTATCCATCTTTTCTTATCAATACCATATTATCCTGGGGTACTTTCCATTTTTGATGATCGATGGTAAGGTCATCGAGGAGCTTGATAGTTGTGGTCTCATTTTCCAATTGAGCGGATCCTTTGATCGCATAGGCGGCTTCACCATTCTTGTCTTGAATCTGGGATGATACGGTTATTATTTGATTCTCCCAATGCGCATCGATGCTGGGTTTATAAAGTGTATCACCGGTAGAATGAACTGCATTGGCTTTTACAAACAATTGAATTGCTTCCCCTTTATTATTCGCAAGAATATTCAGCTTTTCAATTTTAACTTTATTATAGTTTAGCCCTGATACGTTTGCGTCAAATAATAGAAAGGAGTCTTTTTTACCACCATCGTATTGGCCGTGTATTGTTATTGATTCGTCCAGATTAAGGCCGGGAATAAATATGTTGAGAATTTCGTGCTGGCTTACCGTTGCATTAACGACTGTGCGATGATCATTGTTTTCGTATTTCAGAGAGTCATTTAAAGGATTTACCCTCTTAAAAATATTCTGCGCTTCGTCGGCTATTATACTAAATGAATAATTTGTACTTAAGTTGACATCAGCAAGCCGGCTATGCAAATTAAGCGCGGCACTGTCAGGTGAAGATCTTGCGATCAACCAGACACTATCTGAAACTATCGTCTTTCCATTTATAACTAAAACATTGCTGTCTGCAAACAAGCTTGCTTCCAGTTTATCAAGGTCTGTAAACGGCGCATCAATGCTGAGCGTTGTAGAAAGTATAACGGTGTCTTTTGTAAATCCCAGTTTATTCAAATCGATCTTTGCAATATCAATGATTCCTTTAATAGCAGGATATTTTCCCGACATATTCCCGTTCAAATCAAGAATCAACGAAAGATTGGAATCCTTGATATTTCCTTTTGCGGTGAACTTTGCTTCCGATAACGTGCCCCGGATATCAACGTTTGAATAATTGTATCCATTGATCAACATAGAATTAATCTTGAATTCTCCTGCTCCATTCATTTTTTTAGGATCGATCCCGGCTCCATTAACAGTTATTTGACCCGTAATCTTTCCTAAAACGGAATCCATTCCGATCCATTTGCCTGTCTCCATCTCATGGAGATAGACTGTGACATTGTAATCAAGATTTTCAGTTTGCTTGAAGTTAGCCACTTTACCAACGATCTTTATTTCCCCATAGTCGCTATTCAACTTCAGATCTGCGATAACCTTATCAAATGTGCCGTTTACCTGGCCGCTTGCAGAGATTTGATCGGGCAGGCTGATATTCTGCTTTGTCAATTCATCCTGAAATGAGGGAGAAAGAATTTTCTTTTGGATCTCTAATTGATCAATCGTTACAAAGTAATTCTCGGTTTTACTATTGAGGTCAAGTTTTGTATTGCCTTCAAACTGGAATTGCCTGCTTTGTATTCTTAACCGGTCAAGAGTAAAATCATTTAAAGATCCACGAAGGTTTCCTGAGAAGGTTATTTTGTCGGGTTCGGATAAGTTAATGGGTAAGGACTGTTTGAGATCAGGCTGAAAAAGCAAAATATCTGCAAACGCAATGGAGGAGTTTTGAATTCTGCAATTGAATTTTTCTCTCGATGACCTTTTTGGAGATTTTAATTGCCATGCAAGATCGCCACGAGTAGTTAAGGCAGATTGGTTGAATCCAATTTCAAGATCTCTGATTAACAAAATACTGTCAGTATAACTGGCATTTGTACGAAACCCTTTTAAATTGTACTTTTTGTTTGCAATCAGTGAACAGGAATCAATTTGAGTACTAAAACTATTTCCATTCAGATTGTTTTTACTTGACGCAAAATTCAAGCGCTGTACTTCGATGTGATTATAATCAAAACCATTAGCAGGTTTGACCGCTTTATTGTGATAAGTAATTGAATTGTTTTGTAGGTCGATAAAATCCAGGCTTGCTTTTAATTTGGCGGCCTCCGCGCTTTGTTGAACGAATTCCTTTTCGTTTGAAGACTTCGTTTCCTTCACCCATGTGCTTAAGCTAATCTTGCTATCATGGAGCAGAAATCTATGCGCATTCAAAACCTGCTGCTTCATGTCAATCGAGCTGCGATCCAGTTGCATCGTATCAAGAACCACGCTTAAATCGAATTGGTCCAGTGGTTTTTGATAGGCAAGCTTGAAGTTTCTAACTCCCAGTTTTTCCAGTGCGACAAATATTGAAGGTGGTTCATAAGGTGAATTTTCGTTTGGTCCAACGGGCTTAATCACTGTCTTGATTGAATCGATCATGCTGATGTCGAAATCAGTGCTTAGAATTTCATTTACATGGAAAGCGTTTTTATCCAGGTTTAATTGAATGGTTTTGCAATAGAATCTTCCCAAATGAGCCGTGTAGTATTGCTTCTCTTTCCTGTCCTGAAATTTGAATCGAATTTGATTTAAAGAAACCTGATCAACTTTCAATTTTAAAGGACTGGAGGCGTTTGCCGTATCCAGCACAGTGGCTGTGTCCTCCGAACCTGCAAATGCATCAATGATGAATTGGAAATTGAAATCAGGACTCTGCGATTCACGTGAGAGGTTGATGAAAATACTATCGAGCTGTACGGTGTTGATATCGATGGATGAATTCAGCAGCTTCAGCATTTTCATTTTCACCAGGATACTTCCGCCATAAAACAAAGTATCTTTTTTCTTATCCAATATGAGGAGATTTTCTACCTGTATCCAGTGAGGGAGTCGATAATTGATGTTTCCAATTTCGACGGGAGTTTTTAATTGGTTGATAAGGTATTTGCGGACTTCATTCTTTACGATCGACCTGCCCCAGGGTGTATGGATAAAAAGGATTACCGCGGCGATCAAAAGAACAATCACCGCCAGGAAAACCGCGACACGTTTGATCCATTTCCTCATTGGTTGAGCCCAGGGTATTGTATTACTAAATTTACTTAAAAGACTTCGTTCAATCCTGAGAAAAGACCCAGGGATCCATACCTCCCTTTTGCAAAATCAAGGGATAGATTGGTTCTGCTATGTTTATTGAAAAGTATCCTTACACCGATTCCACCTGCCGGTGCCCATCGTTCAAAAATTTTGAGGTCCTTGTCATCTGAGGCAGTTTGCATATTAAAATAGATTACGCCGCTGAATAATTTGTCGCTTGTAACCGGAAATCGGTATTCCATTTCAAAAGCTGCGAAGGATGGACCCTTGAATCGCCCGAATGTATAGCCTCTTCCACTTCGTTGGTATATATCACCCGCTGTGCCTGGCAGCTGGAGATAGGGCATTGCGCCATCTAATGTATATGTTGCCCAATGCCACAATGCAATCACATGTTCGGGATTTCTCTTGCTCAAACTCCAGTATTTTCTTATATCATACATCGCAAGAATGGAGTTCTGCTTGCTACCCAACCAGGTTTGATTAAAACGAAAACTAATATCAGCATAAAGCCCCTTATACGGTCTGTTTGGATGATCGCGGGAATTAAAAAGAAAACCTATAATGAATCCATTGGCCGAATATTGCGTCGTGTCAAATCCATGTTCGATGCTATATTTTTGGTGAGGAGTGTTCGGAATAGTTGAAAGCTTCTTGTCGTCGATGGAAAACATCATATCAAAACTGATACCGCCTCCGGCATAAAAATGTTTCCCAATGCTCCGGTAAACTTTTTCAAACAGCTTCACATAGGAATATCTGATCGGAAATGAACTATCGACTTCTTTTGTTGAAACTTCATTAAATGCAAATCCCCTGGATTTAGTTATGGGAATTCCGAGACCATAATCTTGAACACCCATATTAGTGATCTGCCAATCTCCTTGCCAGTTCCATAAATCCCCCGGTGATGAAATATTATGACGTGCCCTCAGTGTAATGTTTCCTTTGGTAGTAACAGATGCTGCAAGATTAAAAGCAGAGTAGGTCGTGTTTTCTTTATTCCCCAATTGAATACCTCCCGCCACTGTTATGCCAATCAGGAACCCAAAGCTTGGGTTATAGCCGAGGCCAGGTAACAATGATATGTTTCGTTTTTTGGGTGGTTTCGGAACTGTATCCTTTTTGTTGAAGATATGTTTCAAAACATCCATGAAGTCTCTTTGCTTGACGCTATCGTTATTCACTTTTAAGGAATCCTGCTGAGCGTTCAATGAATTGCCCGGGGATATAATCAATAAGAATAAACAAAAGAGAAAGAGAATTATACCAGTCCCGTTATTCCTTTTATTTAATACGGATTTCAAAGAATTAAGTCCAATTGCCATATTTTAATGAATTTTAATGTTCCCCTTTTTTGAGAAAGAACAGACTTATGGCGATAAGAAAGATTCCACCGGGGATATAAAGGGTTTCAAAACCTATTTCTTTATCATCAATTTTCAATTCAACCAGGTTGGCTAAATAAGACACCACCAGCGTGGTAAGAATTGCTTCCCACAGGATCATTTTCAATTGTATGAAGCTCTTTATCCTTAACCATTCCGGAAGTTTTATTGGAAATTGTTCATCAGGCCGTGCAAAGAGCATTAATAAACCAAGTGCAAATACATACAAAACGATCGAAATCAAAAACAGGTCGATAGCCTGCAAAAGACTGACCCCCGTAAGACCCACAAAATGTTCTTTATCTGCGGTAGCAAGGTTTGTAAATGCGTGTACAAAATCAAATCCGCCAAGAACAGTTAAGGTCACTCCTGCCAGGAAAATAAGAATGGCGATTACGCTGACGATGGCCTTTAGAGCACTATAGAGATTCTTCATACACTTTTGTTTGGGTTGTTCAGGTTGCTATTGATTCTGCTGGTCGGCAGGAAAAAAACGTAAACGCTAATAAGCCTTAGGAATCATTTCTTTGTCAACATATTATCCTGTCAACATCGACGAAAACCTATCAACCATTACTATAAAAGGTAATTAGCCGTTATTCGGTAGGTGAGTATTAAGCTTCAGGGCAAGCTTTCAGTTATTAAGGTACAATAAATTCCTAACTCGTTGATTTTACAGTTAACTGTAAAGTGCCAGGCCCTGGCCCGCCAATCAACCCGTGGTTTTCGATTCCGTTCTATACCTTTACAATATCCCACAGAATTACATGGAAGCCTGAGCCAGAACTTAAATTATCTCCCCGGAAAATTCGCACCGCAAGTGATCCAGTAATTTGAATTCTTACGGCTTTCATATCCTAAAAATGCATGGAGAATTGGATGAAGCCAAATGACTGTATAAACAAAAGACTATTATATATGATAAAACATCAATGGTTACTGGTTATTGTTATTGGATTCTTTCTTGTTAGCTGTAAATCGTCCAAAGAATCGACAGGCGTTTGGGTAAATAAAGAAAAGATCCAGGGGAAACAATTTCATAAAGTTTTTATCGTCGTGATGACTGCAGATATTCTGGCGAGAACTCAGTTAGAAAATGATCTTGCAGCTGTAGCTACGTCCAGAGGATATGAAGCAGTAAAAAGCTATGATTTGTTACCCATCTCGCTCGATAATCCTAAAAAACCAACAAAGGAAGAAGTTGTGGCGAAAGTTAAAGAAAGTGGATGCGATGCTGTCTTTGTCGCCTCTTTATTAAGGAAGGACGAAAGCATTCGCTATGAGCCCGGTAAGTCGTCTTATACAATGCTACCATATTACTCCTATGCTGGAAATTACTATGGCTATTATAATAACACTTATGAAACTGTTGTCCAA
The DNA here is from genome assembly GCA_963728145.1 of uncultured Chitinophagaceae bacterium. Classification (GTDB taxonomy): domain Bacteria; phylum Bacteroidota; class Bacteroidia; order Chitinophagales; family Chitinophagaceae; genus CAVSJA01. Next base: position 613,573 of record CAVSJA010000007.1, read on the forward strand.
CCCAGTTATTATGCCCATGATAAAAATTACTTCATGCAGAGTAATCTTTACGATGTGGCATCCGAAGAATTAATGTGGTCTATTCAATCGGAGCTTTTCAATCCTTCCGATATCCAAAAATTCAGTAAAGGATATACCGCAAGTTTGATAAAAGAGTTGGAGAAAATCAAGTTGATGAAGAAATAGATCTATAGTTTGATTGTTTGATTGTTGGGTTGTAGGGTTGCGTGAAGGTGGATGAAGATGTTTTAATAAAGCAGATTTTATAAAGAGTATTTTCATAAGTTATGAAGAATCTTACCGTCGCAATAGTAATTTTTGGTCTGCTTTTGCATAATGGATCAGCTTTGTCTCAGAATAATTGGCCCAAAGAAATACTCGCAAAGTCAGGAGGAGGTAAGATCACTATTTATCAACCACAACCAGAATCCTATAGCGGTGTGAAGCTGACGGGCCGCTGTGCGATTTCGGTAAGAAAAAATTCAACAGCAGAACCGATTTTTGGTGCCATGTGGTTTGTGGCAACGCTGCATACGGAAAAAGATAGCCGCACAGCCAGCCTGGAATCAATTAAGATTACCAATGCAAGATTTGCTGACAGCGTAAAGCCGGAGACAATAACACAGTTGAACGCGTTGATTGAGTCGGAAATCATTAAATGGAACCTGGAAATTTCACTGGATGAACTGATCACTTCAGTAAATGCAGAACAAAGAATCAATGATTCGGCTTTAAAAATGGATCCTCCGAAAATTATCTATACTACGAAACCATCCACCCTTGTTTTTATAGATGGACAACCGAATATAAAGATGGATGATAAGTTGAAAATGGAAAGGGTGATCAATACACCCTTCCTTCTGTTCAAATTCCCAGACGACGGAAAATTCTATTTGTATGCAGGAAGTTTCTGGCATTCTTCTTCATCCGTAACGAGCCAGTACAGTTATGTACAAACCCTGCCATCGAAACTCAAAGAGCTGGATAAACAAATTAAAGACTCTGAAGCAAAGAAAGATAGTATAAAACCAGGAGACAGGCCAAAGGGTCCGACCGAAGTAATTATTGCGACAGAACCTACTGAATTGATACAAACTGAAGGAGTGGCAACCTATAAAGTGATTGCAGGAACAAATCTTCTCTATGCTGATAATACCCTGGATGAAATATTCAAAGATGTAAATACACAGGAAACTTTTATACTGGTCTCGGGTCGCTGGTATAGTGCACCTAATTTAAACGGACCATGGATATTTAACCCCAGCGATAAATTACCTGCTGATTTCGCGAAAATTCCTCCTGGCTCTGAGAAGGACGGCGTGCTGGCTAATGTTGCCGGCACTCCTGAAGCAGAAGAGGCCATAATGGAAGCGCAAATTCCACAAACAGTCAAAGTAGATCGTAAGAACGCGAAATGCAGTGTTTCCTATGACGGGCAACCGAAATTTAAGAAGATCGAGAATACTGAGCTTGAAGTGGCAGAGAATAGTAATATAACCGTCATTCGTTCTTCAGACGGAAAATACTATGCGGTTGATAATGGGATCTGGTTTGTTAGCGATAAGGCCGAGGGTCCATGGATAGTTGCTAATGAAAGGCCCGGGGACGTTGAAAAAATTCCACCAAGCGATCATTCCTACAATACCAAGTATGTATACGTGTATGAGAGTACTCCCGAATATGTTTATATGGGTTATACACCCGGTTACATGGGATGCTACGTTTATGGCCCAACGGTAGTATACGGCACAGGCTTTTATTATATGCCCTGGTATGGCGCTTACTATTATCCACGCCCTGTTACTTATGGTTTTGGATTCAGTTATAATCCCTGGATGGGATGGGGTATGCATTGGGGAATGAGTTTCAGTTTCGGATGGATGAGTGTGGGCTTCTATGGTGGCGGATATTACGGAGCTGGTTGGTGGGGTCCACCAATGTATCGTCCGCCTTGTGGGGGTTGGGGATGGCATGGTGGATATTATGGCAGACCGGGATACGGCGGCGGTGGTGGCTACCAACGGCCAGGTGCGGGAACGAGACCTCCCAGCGTTAGTCAACCTATTGCAGGAGCGGGTTCAGGTGTCAGCAGCCGTCCAGCGGGTGTTAATAATAATATGTACAACCGAAGAGAAGGAGCAACTACCAAAGATGTAAACCGCAATCGTCCGACTACCAATCCGACGAATAGAGCAGGTAATAAAATGGGTAATAACGTTTATACAGACAGAGCCGGAAATGTGTTCAGGAACGATAACAAAGGAAACTGGCAGCAACGTAATAATAATACATGGGGTGGCGCTTCGAATAACGTGAATCGAAACGATTTGAACCGAAGTATGAACCAACGAGACAGAGGCAATATGCGAAATAATAATTATCGTCAAAGTTATTCAAGACCATCAATGGGCGCGCGTGGTGGAGGAGGAGGAAGGCGGAGGTGATGAACAGAAGAACAGGGAATAAGGACGACGAATACTGATCGGACTTTAGCTCAACATTCATCATTCCTTGTTCCTTGTTCGTCTGTTCTAACGGTCTACAGTAATGGCGAAACCATTCGAGCTGTTCTTTCCAAAAGTTTTCTAGGTATGGAGCGGTTAAACCATTTTAATTTGTCAACCAATTCCGAGTCTTTTAAATCGTTTTCGAAAACATTTGCCAGCGAATTGGCAAGTTCTCTATCATATACGAAGGCATTAACTTCAAAATTAAGGTCGAAACTTCTGAAGTCCATATTTGCGGTACCTATGATGGCAAGCTTCCTGTCAACCACAACAGATTTTGCGTGAATAAACCCTTTTTTATATATGTACAACTGGATGCCCGAATCCAGCAATTGATCATAATAGGAACAGCCAGCCAGTTCTACCAATTTCGAATCGGATCTTTCAGGAACAAGTAAACGAACCGTTACTCCACCAAGCGCGGCTACCTGGATTGCATCCATGATACTATCTTCTGGAATAAAATAGGGTGTAGTAATGAGAATTTCATTTTCGGCCTGGTAAATCGCATATAAAAGTGAATACAAGATTGCAGGACTTGAAGAATCTGGTCCGCTTGCCGCGATCTGGATCAATTTATTTCCATGGGGTTCCTGATTTGAAAACGCGGGAAAGTAACCAGGTACATTTTCCAGTTTTGTTTCTGAACAGAAATTCCAGTCACAAATAAAAATGTATTGCAAATAGTGAACGCCCGGACCTTCCAGCATCAAGTGTGTATCACGCCAAAAAATTTTATTCTTAAAAGCATATTTTCCTGTGTTGATATATCGGTCGCTGATGTTTATGCCACCAACGAATGCTTTCTTACCATCTACCACGATGATCTTTCTGTGGTTGCGGTAATTCAATCGATTGGCAAGCGCAATAAATATGATTTTAAAGAATGGATATGCTTCAACCCGCCCAGCTCTCAATTTTCTTGCGATATTCTTACGGATCTTCCTGCTACCGAAATCGTCATAGATAAATCTCACTTTTACTCCTTGCTTCGCTTTTCGAATAAGTACTTCGGCAATCTCCTCACCGATCTGGTCATTTTCGTAAATGTAGTATTCCATATGAATATGGTCCTTTGCATCTTCCAACGCTTTAAGAACCTCTGGAAATTTTTCTTCGCCATTTACCTGGATACTTGCCGAATTTCCAGAAGTCAATGGACTCATTTGGCCGGTCAAATATTTTACGAGATGTTCGTTTGGTCGCAGAGGTTTATCCAGGGTTAAAAAGGTTCGTTTTGAATCTAAATACACTTCCTGTTTAATATTTTGCCAAAGCGTATCGTCTTCGATTATCTTCTTGCTGTATATTTCATTCTTCCTGTAATTAATACCAAATGTAAAATAGAATATCATGCCGAAGATTGGCACAAATATGGTGAGTAGGAGATACCCCAGGGTTTTTGCCGGGTGATTAGTATAATAGATAATCCGGATGCATACAGCTACCAGTATAAGAAAGTAGATGATCTCGGTAATAAGAACCCAATTCATTCAAACCATTGAGGAGAATAAAGTTCATAAAATTTTTCTTATCATTTCTTTCAAAAATCAACACTCAACGCAAAGATCAAAAAATCATTATCAGTAAAGGGATTGAAATAATAGATCGTGGGAGTCCATCTTCCAAAACTATACTTAGCAAGCAGGCCTAACTGCACGTCGTATTCGGTTTGATAAAGACGTGTCTTTTGATAGGAGAGGCCGAGGTTCAGAGTCGATACAGGATTTATTGTCAGTTCTCCCCACACATACAAGAAACTGCTTTCTCTTCCTAGAAAAGCAATCACGAATTCAGTTTCCGAGTAGTAACTAAGTTTCCAATAACTGGCTTCCAACTCAAGCCCGGGTGCAATGGCATCTGTGTTACCAACTATAAATCCCAGCATGGGAGTTGCAGCAAACTGAAACTTCTTACCTGTTTCAAACCGATATCCACCAAATAACGAAACGGTATTGCGGTCTTCATAGTTATACCTGCCTTCAAAATGCCATCGCTTGTAATTGGCATAACCAATCAATGAGACTGAGTTAACATCGTGCGGAACGAAATAAAAAAAAGAGGAGAGTGAAAACGACCAGTTAGAAACAGAATCTTTTTGAGCAAATGAAGAATAAGATATCCAAACAAACATCATGCTTATAAGTAATCGCCTGATATCATCTGATATACTCAATCAATAGATTTTGGTATTAAAAGATACCAAGGAATTTCTTCTTCTTTTTGGTAGGATCGCAGCCCCCAATGCAGGCAAATGGCGGTGTAAATATCATTATACCGATTTCAAATCCTGCACCATTCGTACCACCAAATTCCTGGCCATATGTAGCTGCTAACACAAAATGTTGGGTGGGTTCCCAGCGAAGGCCAATCTTGTATTCTGGTATCGCTGCGGCCTCGCCCTCGGCTCCAAAGACTTCCCCAACGACTCCTAATTCAGGGCCAAAGCAATACCACGCTAACCGTGTAGAGTAGGTGAAATTCCAGGCAGTGGTTTCTTGCGCTCCAAAATTCCTGGTCATACTAACTCCAGGCATTAAATCCCAGGATACTTTATTATTAAATAAAGGAATTGTAGCAGGAGCGTTCATCCAATAAGTTTGGAAGGCGTCTTTTGATCTTTCTTCTCCATCCAGGGTGCCCGGGAATAGGCCTGTTCCAAGTTTTACCGCTGCACCGCCGGTCTTTGAAGCATTTTCATAGAACATGTACTTGGCATAAATCGTAGATGAATATCCATCATCAGTTAGTGGATCGCCATCATTATTGTACAAATATGCAGCAAGCGTGAACTCCCATTTTGGAAAAAGGGAAAAGGTAGTCATCAGCATTGAGTTCCTCTGTCCCCAGGTTGGAATAAAAGTTACTGTTCCATGCTGTTTCGATAACCAGCTATCGGAATTGTACTGTTGAGCCAGGAGAGGATTCAATGAAACTATCAGGAGAATACTCGTTAAGAGCTTTCTGCCAAGGTTTCCGTAACGCAACTCAGTTATGCCTTTCATCAAAAAAAGATTATTCATTATGCAGAAACACTCAATAAACCTCCATCATGACACAGGGGTTTATTGAGTGTTTTTTCTCCGTTACCAGGACTTCTAAAACTGTTTCCCGGCGTTTGCTTTTTCCCATGCTCGAACTTTCACTTTAGCCGCATCGAATATTCTATCAAAGTTTTTCTTACGCACTTTTTCGGAGGTTTCCGGGGTCAGCAGTTTCCACAGTGGTGCATACATATTATAAACCTTAAGGTATGCAACCTGATTAGTTGGTCCTACTTCATCGCTTCCAAGCAAAAAGCGATCAGGAAATTTATTGATAACTGCCGCAGCAAGTTCAGTTGCTTTTGGAGATTGAATAAAATACTTGGCAACTTCATCCCAGGAAATATCAAAGTTTACATGTGAAAGACCAGGATCATTCAACATGTCCTCCATAAATTTTAATTGGTCCGCGATAGGATTGACGATTCTCCCCAAACCGCAATGCGCCCAAATGATACTTGCTTTTGGATGCCGGCGGAATAGTTCTTTCATATCGCTGAGGTAATTCTGCGTATACGATTTTGGAAAAGGATTGTTGATATCACTATGCATTAATACAACTAATCCAGATTCTGCCGCAAAATCATAGATACTGTCTAAAGCATGGTCCTTTAAACTGGCAACGCCCCCGGCAATTTTTGACGATACAAATTCTTTGTGAATAGTGAACTCACCAATCCCAGTAAATGTATTTGGGAACATCAGCAATACTCGCCGGATATGATCCGTTGCGTACATATCCGTTGGATTGAACCCCGTGATCATTGGTTCAAACCGCTTTTTTTGTTCCGCATTCAACGAATTATAGGTCATAGCGATCATCGCGTCTGTAAACGAATAATAATAAAGAGGCGCATCAGTATCCAAATAATACCGCGGCGCAAAGTCGCCTGTTACATTATATGCCCATTGCTGTTGTAAGGGAATGCCGAATAGTGCAACTCTGCCCACTTTGTTTCCCATCACCTGCAGAAAATCTTTTATCGGCACTCCCTTTTGAATATAATTCGTAAGATGAAAATGAACATCGTTGAACAGAATGCTGTCTGCAGTCTTGCTTCCCTGTCCATACAAATTATCTGCAAGACCCCAAAGTATGACCCATGGGATCCCGATAAATGCCAGAAATTATTTTCACGCCTATCTACTTTTATTTAGGTTGTACCAGGTAAGGATTTACTTTTAATTCTTTTACGATATCATAAATCGTCATCTGTGCTTTTACGCTATTGCCAGCAGCATTTAATGGAGGGGAGATGACAGCAATTCCAAATTTACCCGGGCATACAGCAATAATTCCACCTCCAACGCCACTCTTTGCAGGAAGTCCAACTGCAAATAACCACTGTCCTGAATCATCATACAATCCGGCAGTGGACATTACCGACATTGTAAATGCCGCTGCTTCGGGTGTAACAACTTTCTTTTTCGTCATGGGATTGATTCCTCCATTAGCAAGAGTTGCGGCCATTACTGCAAGATCTTTTGCATTTACATTAATGGCGCATTGTTTTGTATAAACATCAGTAGATTGTACGGGATCAAAATACATCCTGCCATAAGCCAAAAGAAGGTGTGCAATTGCCTGGTTACGTAAATTGTCCCCGGCTTCGCTTATATATACGGGTCCATTTAAGTACAATGGTGCTCCCGCAAAATCGGAATGAGTTTGAAGCACATTTTTCCATTTTGCGGCAGAATCTGCTCCCTTGATCATGCTTACACATGCAATTGCTCCGGGATTTACTAAGGGATTGATCTCCTTTCCTCTTTGCAATTCGATAGCGACAATAGAATTAAATCTCAATCCTGTTGCATCAACTCCAATCTTATCCATTACGGCTTTGGCTCCTGATTCGTCAATTACTTTAGCCAACGTGAATACTTTTGAAATAGATTGAATTGAGACCCGTGAACCGAGGTCTCCTTTTGTATAAACCTTACCGTCCATTGTTACGATGGCGATTCCGTAAATATTAGGATCCACATTTGCCAACTCCTTTATATAATCAGCATTTTTTCCTTCTTTCAGATTTTTATTCTTTTCATATGCTTTGTCGATAGCTGCCTGGTAGTCTACTGCAGGATTACTGGCAGGAGCAGTTTTGCCCTGCGCATTCGATATGTTGCTATTTCCGACCAGTAACAAAAGCAGGGACCCAAAGAAGAATGTCTTTTTCATACCCATTTTATTTAGTTGTCTTTATTATAAAAAGTCTGCGAGAAATTGTATTTGAAAGAGAATTGAACTTTCATTATATCGGTGTCCCATCCATCGCTGAAGTTTTCGCGGGTTCCCCACTGAAATTCTACACCCATCATTGCATTCTTATATGGATACCACATAAGATTGCCGACTGCATACTGTCCCATTTTAAACGCGCTAGGAGCTTGTGCATCGGAATTGTCGATGTCAATAGAAGAATAACCAATCGCTGTACTGAATTTTTCATTCCAGGTATGATCAATGAATGCACTGATGCCGGTAACGGGAAGTGCTACACCAATAACCGGTCTCATGGGATCACTAAGGTTATTTTTTATACCAATATCTACCGGGGCATCGTTCATGTAGTTTTGAATTCCTTCACCATATAAGTAGGAACCTCTAAACACCGTTTTCTTCCCGATATTAATATTGGTGCTCAGGTTCAAACCCCAGCCGAGCGCATCACCGCTTAAATCAAAAGGAGTGGGTGATTGATCTTCCCATTCTATCTGTCTTACAATACCCGCAAGTTCTATGTAGCCAAAACCAAATGCTCTCCGGTACTCAGCTGAAAGATCAGGAAGAGGAAACCTGGGTTTGACATCCCCTAATTCTATACGATCCGAATAGATACCCTGATCTGCGCTTGCACCCGGTCTTTCTAATGCAATCGTCAATCTTGTAGGTCCCTGGATGGGCATGAATCTAAGTTGAACGTTACGGAAGAAAGCCATGCCAGTTGGTCCCCAATACTCAACTGTATTTGGGAACACATCAATGTCCATGAACGGGCTCCAGTATTGTCCCGCTCCAAATTTTCCTAACTCCGCATACGCATGACGTAAACGAATTGTTGTTTGACCTGCATCCACCCCTGTTCCAAACATTTCAAACTCGAAATGTGTCCTTAACTCTCCGAGACCTGTTTGAAAGTAATTCTTAAATCCAAGCCTTGTTTGACGTACTGAAAAGAAAAAGTTACCATCAGTTCCGAATTCATTCTCGAAGGATGGAAGCTTGGTGGGTCTTACGACGTCGAACCAGTCCGGATGAATCTGGTTGAAGTTATAACCCATATCCATCATGATAAATCCATAGATTTCCATGGTTTTCTTCTTTTCTTCATCTTGTGCAATAAGAAGGTTACTAAAAGCCATGGAGGCCAGAAGTAGCATAAAAATTCTTTTCATCTTGCTTTAGGTTTTTAATACTAAAATGGACGCAAGTAATTTTTTATTACTGTTTTGAATTGCCTGCGCGGTTGAGAATACTTAGCCAGCTATCGCTGACTAATAACTTAATTGTTGGTGTGGACAGAAATGAGGGAGCGTAACAAAAGACTACTATGCAGGTTTCCCTTGCTGCAAGGCAATTCAAATTATTCTGCAAAAATTATCAGAAAGAATACGCGACGGAACGAACTTTTTTAAAACTTAGATGGAGAACTCAAATGGACTTGTTTAGTTTTCAGGCTAAGGATCAGAGGGATGAACCGAAGGTAGGACAAATAAAACCAAATAAATGGTCAATCCAGCCAAAATTTAGAATGTTTATGCATATAAATCACCTTTCAGATATTTCAATCCCGAATCCGGGATAATGGTTACAATCGTCTTGCCCTTGCCAATTACCCTGGCCCTTTGAATTGCGGCCCACACATTTGCACCAGCGGTGGTACCTCCGAATATACCTTCCTGTTTGGCAAGTTTCCTAGCAGTTTCATAGGCATCCTGGTCAGAAACGGCGATGATATCATCTGCAAGATCCAACCTGCAAATTGAAGGCACGAATCCGGATCCAATGCCTTCAAGCCGATGCGTACCCGATTTATCTCCTCCTGAAAGTGCACGCACATTTAACGGTTCAATCGGGATGCAACGAATGCCCGGTATTTCTTTTTTGAAGACCTCTGCATTTCCCGAAAATGCACCGCCGGTACCTACACCCATGATGAACTCGTTTATATCTTTTCCTAACACTCTAATAATTTCCCGCGCCATTTGATGATAGGCATTTCGGTTATCTACATTATTGAACTGATCCGTCCAAAACGTATTGGGTTGTTTGCTCAATTCTCTCGCTCTTGCAATCATGCTATCGATTAGCTTCGCTGTTATTTTTCGATTTTCACTTGGGAAGACTTCCAGTGTCGCGCCAAATGCTCGCATCGTTTGAAGCTTCTCTTCAGCGAAGGCATCAGAGGATACGAAATATGCTTTATATCCTTTTGTTGCGCAAACCATCGCCAGAGAACTTCCCGTACTTCCACCTGTGTAATCGAGTATCGTTCCTCCAGTCTTTATATCACCTCTTTTTTCCGCGCCTTCCACCATTGACAAAGCCATTCGGTCTTTCATGCTGCCTGTTGGATTTGCACCTTCATACTTTACATATATGTCCGCGGAGTTTGGTTCCGAAAGCCGTTCTAATTTAATTAATGGGGTTTTACCGATTGCGCTCATGATTGATAAGATTAATGAGCAGCAAAGTTAACCAGCTGTGCTTATTGTTTTATGTATCAGTTTGGCCCCAAAATTCATTTGGATCAAAGTACCATGTTAACGGGTACCAATTCTATATTCTTATTGTATTTCATCATTTCACCCAACAACGCAGTATGTGCCGAACCAAAGATCACCAGAATTCTTTCTTCCTTTCCATTAAGGCGTTTAAGAATATTTTCATAGATGATCATATTCCTTCTCCACCATTCACTGGTGAGATAAGATCCGACATGGTTTCCTTCTTTACCAGCAATAAGAAAATCAAAGTACACGCCAACCGCGAACGCATTTCCTTCCTTTGTGTTTTGTGCAAGCAGCAATTCGCGGATCGAATTTTTCTTTAAGGATTCATTGAAAAGATTCTGTATGCTGTCAATAGACCTCTTGATGTATTCCAACAAATTAAACTGCCTGGCTTCCGTTGCTGATTTCATCAGGCTATCGAATGGGAATGCCGATTCCCTGTAGTCTACCGCGTATAATTTCTGAAGATCTAATTCCTTTGCAAGCCGGAATCCTAATTGATGAGTTTCCGATCCTTTGAGTGTAAACGAACCGGATTTGTAATTGGAGAGATTGCTATCCAGTCTGGCCTGTGATTCAACGGGAGCTTCGACAAATATTTTATCAGGCTTAAATTCCTTCAATTTATTCAACACCTCTCTTACTTCCTGTTGACGCTTTTCAGAAAGTATATTGGCATTTTCAAATTTAGCAACATCGAGACCCGGGTTGTCAAAATGAAAACAGCCGAGTAGCACAACTTTTGTTCTTGGTTGTTGCGCGACTACGGAAGCGAACATCAGTAATGATGCACATACTATTGGCAAATACTTTCTCATGTAAAAAATTTTGAGTAAGACTACAACAGAAGGAAATAAGTTACAGAGTATTTTTTGATCAGGTTGATAAATGTCAAAAGCAAATACATACAGCAGCCTCGTACCCCCGAATTGAGGGATACGTGGTCCGTGGCAGTGGCTTGCAGTTTATTTACTCATGGCCCAAACCTCGCCCGACCAACTATCATCTCTGCCGGTTTTACCACTATATACCCAGAGTTTGTTGGCAAATACGATGCTATGTTTTGCTGTTCGGGTAGACCAGGGTGTTGGAGATGTTTGCCTGACCCAATTCATTCCGTCATTCGTACTCCATACATCATTATGTTCTCTTCCTCCCAAAAACCATAGTTTATTATCAAATACCTGGAGACCGAAATTTAATCTGCCTTTCCATGGAGTTCTCTCAGCGACCAGCTTCCAATTTGATCCGTCATCTGATGACCAGATATCTGACTTGTCGGGACCACCAATCATTAATAGTTTGCTCTTAAATTTTACGATCTCTGGTTCTCTCGGAGTCCAGGAAGCATTCGCAGTTTCCCTGCTCCAGTTCTTTCCATCTTCTGAAGACCATATATCATTAAAAAATTCCCTGGGTGTTTGATCTTTTTTACCTGAAGAGATAGCGCCGCCGTATAGAATCATTTTATTATTGTGTACGATCACGAAGTGATTTCTTCTTTCAGACCATTCAGCTTTTACTTTAACCTGTTGCCAATTAAATCCATCATTCGAACACCATACATCGTTATAAAATTTATCCCAGCTCTTCATGCCACCCATCATCCAGAGCTTTCCATTAAAGAAAGTAAAACTCATCCCATGTCTTTCGCCCCAATCGGTTTTCGGTCTGGCCTTCCAGTTAAGTCCATCATCAGAAATCCAGGTAAACCTTTGACCGATGATGTATAGTTTGTCTTCAAAAGCAACAATAGGTACAATTCCCATTGGCCATTTCCCCTTCTTCCAATTTTCCGGGAATCTTCCACTCCCAGGCCGCCTTTCCATTTTCCATTTGTAAGTATTGTCGTTTGTTGAGGACAAACAAAGCGAAAATATTAGGAGAAGAATGAAGGGACCGATGCGACTCATAGACCTTGTTTGGATGAAATTAATTCCACCTAAAGGCTATTTCAAACTTGTTACCTGAACAGGAATAATTACTTGATGAAATGCTGCTATTTGTGTCGCGGGAATTCTTCCGTACTTCTGTTCTTTCCCAGTCAACCAGTAAACTAATTAACCCCGCCATTTCCGCGAAAGCGGGAACAACTCAATCAACCAGTCACCCCCTTTCCTGTTCTCCACCCTCAATTCACTTTCCCAAACACTGTCTTACCAACGGCGCCAAAACCCGGCACTCCAATAAGGAAGCGTTTGTTGTTGCCGTCAATTGCAACCGATGCTCCGAATCCATTATTGGGGAAGGAAAACGGGTCTCCGAATTCTTGTATCCTTTGCCAGAAAGCCCCGACTCGCACAAGTATCATTGTTGCGCCTATTGATCCGCCTCCAAATGGTATTACACTCTCATAGCTAATGATTGCATAATTACCGGAGATTGAAACAGAAGTTCCGAAATCATTGTATGTGGAGCCGTTGGTGACTTCTACCATTGTCATCCATACACTACCATTCGTTTTATAAATGGTTGCGGATCCTTCTGATAAAATTCCTCCGAGGTGATCATTAATAGCTCCCACAATCGCAAAGTTTCCTGAAATTGAAACACTTGATCCAAAATTATCATCTGCCAATTCCGTTGAGCCACCACTTAGTTTTTGCATAAGCGACCAGGTAGAGCCGTTAAAGTCATAAGTAGTTGCGGAACCAGAATTTGATGCCAAACCGTCATCTAATGGAGCGCCTATTATCGCGTATTGATTTGAAATGGATACGGAATATCCGAAATGATCACCTGCAGCACCACCTGGTCCGGTTACCTTGTTAGTAAATACCCAAGTACTGCCATTGAATAGAAAGAAAGCCGCTGAACCCTCATCGATTGAAGATCCATCATCATCAAGCATAGCACCTACTACAGCATTGTTTCCCGAAATGGCAACGCTATTGCCAAATCCATCGTTCGCAGCTCCTGTTGGGTCAATTAGTTTTTGCAGAAATACCCATGAGCTTCCATTGTACTGGTAGATATTCGCCGATCCCTGATTGGGATTTGTCCCAACGTTGTCGCCCTTAATACCTACGATCGCAAAGTTTCCGAAGATAGCTACTGTAAACCCGAATGTATCAAGCGCTGCTCCGCCAGCTTCAGTAATTTTTTGCATGAATTCCCAACTGGTGCCATTAAAGCGATAGATACTAGCGGAACCCTGGTGTGCATTGGCCCCAACTTCGTCAAATGGAGCACCAATGATTGCAAAATTTCCCGAAACAGCCACGCTGCCACCAAAATAATCTCCTGGCAAACCGGTGCTGTCACCCACGGGATTATATTCGCCAATATTATTGATGCTGCAATCACCCCATGAACCATATCCTACATTGCCACCGGAACTTGAACTGATTTCTCCCTTATTGATCCAGCTTAGATTTCCCGAACTGTTTGTGCCGAGAATTTGATTCGGTTGACCCGTGACTCCATTTGTTTTTATTGTACCCGTCAGATTTATGTTTCCGGCGACATCGAGTTTATTCAGTGGATTCTTATTTCCAATGCCGATATTTCCATTGGTGCGAAGCGTCAACAATGAATCATTGATATTGCTAAGCAGATCCGAGGTCGTTGTAAAGTAAATTCCTTGTTCTCTTCTTGCAGATATTAAGAAATCGGTTCCAAAATTATTGCCGGTATTGCGGTTACTCAATTCAAGCACGGAAGTATCCTGTAAACTCGTTGATCGTACTTTCAATTTCGATTTCAGCGCCTTCTTAATTTCTAACATTGCTGATGTGTCCGATACTGGAGTTCCATCGCGATTGATCGCAACCTGTGCGTGTAAAGATGCAAAGAAAGCAACCAGGCAAATCGTAAATATTATTTTGCGCATAGTAAGTAAAGGTTTTCAGGATCAATAGTCATACGTTATTATAACTCCTCTAACGGTCAATACAGACCCTTCCCACTGACTGCCAGGGGCTGGAGCTACTCGAATAGAATAAAAATGATTCGAATTATCTACCCGGTGGCCTATCGTGGTGCTGAATGTTCGTATCGCAACATCGGCCCCGGAGGTGGTAATGGTTGCCAATGGTGCAATTCCAGTACCTACTTTTACAGAATACAAAAAGGTCAACTGAAGGTCTGATGCCACCCTGTCCTGGCTTACAAATTGAACACCGGTTACCCACGCTCCATCCGGTAGATTCACCGGGGCACCGATTTCAACGACGGTGCCAACTTGAGAATATACGCGTTCTTCGTCCGAGACAAATAACTCCGAAACTGATGATGAATTCTTGGTGAATGCTTTTGGACTTATGCTTAGAGCTCCTGTAGTATCTACAGTTGTAAGAAAACCATTCGAAGACACACGGACAATCCGGGTACTTCCACTTGCGAGGGAACTTAGTCTGACATTACCTACAACGTCCAATTTAGCGCTTGGTGAGAGTGTTCCGATTCCTACATTGCCATTTCCACGAAATGTTGCTATAAAGACCGAATCTGATCGAATATCCAGGTATTGATGCATACTAGCGGTGGGACTTCCGGAAAAGCCACTCATTTCGATAAAGGGAGTGCTGAGAATATTTTTGAAACGGATTGTGCCAGATGCCGAAGACGTTGAATCCAAAAGCATAATTCCAGGCGATAAAGATGTTGATCTATGGTTAACCTGGAATTTTCCAACCGGACTGGTTGTACCTATTCCTATATTCTGACAGAATAATTGAATTTGAATAACAGAAGCGATTAAAAGGAGAAATATTTTCATAGACACAAATCTAAAAGCCGGTTGGTGAAGTCCTTATCCCATCTTGATGTGATGCTCACACCAATTTGTCCTTAATAGCCTTCGAAACAGCCTGGGTGGCTGAATGCACATGGAGTTTATCGTAAATATGCTTTACGTGATGCCTGATAGTATCGTGACTATTATTTAATTCGGCTGCGATCATTTTATAACTTAAACCCTTTGCCATAAGATCAAGAATGATGGATTCTTTTTTTGTAAGGCCCGCACTGTTATTCTTTGTTTCGTCTTTGGCAATCGGGATCATCTGCAATACTTTCTTGGCAACGACGCCAGTCATGGGCGCCCCTCCGGTGAGTACATTACGTATTGCGCCGGCTATTTCAGACAACGCATAACGTTTGAGAATATACCCGCTTGCTCCTGCACAAATGGCATTAAAGATGTTTTCATTGTCATCAAAAACGGTGAGCATAATAATGGGCAGTTCCGGCCTGACCTTTCGAACTCTTTTCACTGCTTCGACTCCGTCAATTGCTGGCATATCGATATCCATGAGGATAACATCAGGTTCCAGGGTGGTGATATCTTTCTCAATGGATTCTGCATTTGGAAATCCTGCAACAAATTCCATGTCTGCTTCCCCGTTCAGCAATTCACCCAAACTTTGCCGCAGGGTCTCACTATCATCATAAAACAGGATTCTTGCTCTCATGTCGTTCACAAATTAGAATCAAATACAGAGAATTTGTCTCACATCATCATGTGATGGGTACCAGCAATTCAATACGCGTTCCTTTCCCCGCTGCAGAGTCGATCCTGATCGATCCTTTCATTAAATGTGCCCTTCTTTCCATATTCGTTAGTCCGCTGCTGGTCCGTGAATGATTTAATTCAAATCCTTTCCCGTCGTCCTCAATCAGCATCCGAATATGGCCATCGATACGGTGCAACCGGATATTTGTCATTTTGCATTCGGAGTATTTAGCAATATTATTTATTGCCTCCTTGAATATCAACAGGAGATCCCTTCGATGTTCCATGGGTAGACTTTCTCCCATTAATTTTTCTTCAGCGGTAAAATCGATCACAATATTTTTTGGTTCCAGCGAATGATTGAGGTATTCCCTCATGCGAAGGATCATGTTTTCCATTTTATCATTATCCGGGCGGATAGCCCAAACAATATCACTCATGTTTTGCTGGATCTGGCTGGATTGATCGATTACTTTCTCCAATAATGAATGAGCCTTTTCCTGATCCTGGCTGACGTTCACCTGCGACATTTTGGAAAGAATATGAATACTGGTTAGGGAAGAACCGATCTCGTCATGAAGATCGCTGGCGATCACTTGCCGCATTTCAAATAATTCTCTCATTCTTCTGATCCGGTAACGATAGATCAGGTAAATGCCGGATACGGCCAGGAGCACGACAAGAGAAATAAACCATAACCGCTGCCAGAACGGAGGTAATATGGTAAATCCGTAACTGGCTTCATTACTACTCCATTGATTATTTGTGTTCACCGCTTTCACTCTTAACTCGTATTTACCAGGGTTGAGTGAAAAGAAATTTAAATTTGGGGTTTCCGATGGCACAGACCATTCTTCATCTCCATTTTTTACAAGCTTGTAAGAAAATTGAATCGACTTTTCGTTTTGGTAAGTATTTGCAGATAATTCAAAGCTGAAATTATTTTCTGTGTATGCGTAGCTGCTGCCAGGTTTTTCATCTTGAAATTTTTTAGAATTTGGAGTTCTGACTGAAATAAACGCGCTGAATGGATAATCGAATCTTTTATTGCTTGCATCAAAATAGACAACTCCCGGATGGTTAACAACCCAAACCCAATTCCGCACCTCGTCAAATAAAACACCTGAGGTTCCAAAGATTTCCCTTTGCCTGCCTTCATCAGCAATCTCCCAACCGGATTTTGTGTATTTGATACTATTCACTCCTTTTGCTGTAGAGATCCATATCCTTCCATCAGTCCCTCTCGAAATTCCCCAAATGTTTTTGCTGTTCAGTCCTTCTTTGACGCTGAAGTGAGAAATGGTGGCAGCCATGTCGTCTTTAACCTCAACATGAAACAAACCATTGTATCTGGTACCGATAACAATATTTCCTGCTTCATCTTCCTCAAGTGCCCGGATCTTTTCGATGGGAAGCATGCCCTCCGGAGCTTTCACGGTTTCTATCTTGTTTACGTTTAATTCACCATTGTTATAGTGGACGGTATAATGATCAACCGAATTTATGAATTGTCCAAGCCAAAGATGATTTCGCTTATCAACAATCATTTTTCTGATATGTACTGAATCCGAAATGAGGTTAATAATTCTTTCTTTAAACCATGCATACAGGCCTCTGGTAGTTCCGATGAAGAGGGTACCTTTATTATCAACTTTCAGCTCGTTGATGCGATACGGTAGAGTGGTAAGTTTTTTTTCATTGATTATTGCTGATTTCCTGTCGAGTGTCGCTGAAAAAAGTGAAGATTCCCTGCTATACCAAAGTTTGTTGCCGATGCTCAATAACGTATTGCAATTAAATAATTCGCCATTTTGGGTAAGACTGAAAACCTGTCCATCCCTGTAAACCTGCATTCCGTCCTGGGAACCTAAAAAAATATTTTCTCCGTCCTTAACTAAGAATGTGATTTGATTCAATAATAAGCCTTCTGATTTTGTTAATCTTTCCCAAAGTACATTGTTGATCTTACATGCACCACCCGTATAGCCTACCCAAACATTGTTTTCCCGGTCAATTAAAAGATCATGGAACACTAATCCAGGTAGTCCTTGGGATTCGGTAAAGGAATTTATTTTCAGGTCAGGAGTAATCCTTGCCAACCTTTTCAATGGTTCGATTGCCCAAATATTTCCGGACTGATCAATTTGGAACCTGGTAAATTTTGTGCTTTTCTCCCCCGAAATAAAAAAAGGTGAAGTCATCAACTCAAAGCCTGAACCTTTGGGGGTAATTTGGTTCAATCGATGGAAACTGTTCCCATTTAGCAACATAAAAATATTTCCATTTCCATCCTTTTGCATATCGGTGATCTGCATGTCGATTATCGTGGATGAACCATTATTCAAATTGAAAACTACTGGTCTCCCGGCTTGGTCGTAGGAAAGCAGGAAGGAATCCTTAAATGGAATCAAACCTGCGTGAGAAGCGAACTTGGTTGATATCCCGGTTGATATTTTTTTTATTGACTTTTCGCCATATTCATATATCCCAAGTTGTTCAAGCAGGTAAGTCTTGTTCCGATGCCGCAAAGAGAATTGAAAGCTCAGCGCCGGGTCAATGATCTTAAGTGTTGAAACAGAATCACCGGAGATTTTCATTGCGTTAGGATCACCCAATACCCAGATTTCATCGTTTACCTCCATAAGGCCAAACAGGTAATCAATATTGGTTTCCTGGTTTGGAGGATAGGATTTGAACCGCTGACCATCGTAGCGAACTACTTCGTATCCATTTATGAACCAGATCCAGCCTTGCTTATCCTGAAAAATGCTTGCGTTTCCAAGCCGTGAGTTACCTTCCTTCGAAGAATAAACGGTTATTGGTAATTGTTGGGAATAGGTAAATGAATTTATGCAAACGAATAGAAACAAATAATATCCGCGAAGCAGTCGGTTCATCCTTAAATAATATTCATTCAATGTACGGATAAACTGATTCTTCTGGGCTTGTAAAATAGTGGATTGACCTGTTTAAATTTAATTAATAAATCTTATTTCCTGCTGTGAAAGATCATGAAAGGCTATCTGGATGCAATTAGATTTTGCCTTGGAATGACCCCGAAGCAGTCCAATCTTTGACCATGACAATCGGCGTTGAATCACACTTTGCAAATACTCAATTTAACTTTGTTTTGGAATGATCCCGAAGGCCTGCACTGTGGGAGTCCAATCTTGACCAAGACAATCGGCGTTGAATCACATTTTGCAAACATTCAATTTAACTTTGCTTTGGAATGACCCCGAAGGGGTCCAATCTTGGTAGAACAAAATGCGTGAAATTTTTGAGGACCCCGAAGGGGTCCAACATCCCTGGCAAATCAGGTTTTTAATGATTCAATAGAGAATTAGGTTCAAATTCAATTCGTCAATTCAACCAATTCAAAACGTTTTTGACGGCAAAAAGATATCGATCGCGTGGTGAAATACATAATGAATCAGAAGGAATATCAAAACCGTGTCATGCAAGATGAAAATCATGCGATGTTGAAGATGCATGTTGAATTTGATGTGCGATACACCTTCAAACCGCCAATGGACTAATGTACCGCGAGGTTGGACCCCTTCGGGGTCCTCAAAAATATTATCGCATTTTATTCTACCAAGATTGGACCCCACAGGGCAGGCCTTCGGGGTCGTTAGCCTTTTTTTTTGACTTTTGCGCTTGCTTTGTCGAGATTTTCTTTCACCCTGAACTTTACAATTTTTGTTACCAACGCTAAAGGAAGGGGTTTATCGAGGGGGAATTGCACCGAACCCTTTGCTCCTTCGTAAACTGATAGTTCTTTCCTGAATGCTTCAATACCTGATGGTGCGGGATAAAACCCAATATGATTCTTAAAACCTGCAAAATGTACAAGATTTCCATTCAGGGTGAATGTTGGTATCGCATAATTGATCGTTTCATCGGCCTGGGGAGCAGCCTTGCGTATTGTTGACCGAATTTCTTGCAGTCTCGCCTTTATTTCATCAGGAAAATCTGCAATGTATTCATCAATGGTTTTTGCCGGTACTCTTTTAATTGAATTTGCCATATAGATTGAATTATATGAAAGAATAATTTTAGAGAACTTTTCCGCAAACCAGGCACTCCATACAAAAGTATAATGCACAATAACAATTATTGAGGTGTTAAGGCGACATTGTTTGGGGCCGGATGCGACAATTTGAAAGTTTAGAGGTTGCGAAAATGTCAAATCCAAATTATACAATAATGGCGTTAGATAGAATAGTTTTAAATTCAGTACTAATCGGAGGGCGAAATAATGAATACAACAATTTCTGAAACGACTCATGAGCTAATGCAAGTGGGAAGGGATTGGGATAAAGCAATTGAAACCAACGATGTGAACGAAATGAGTCGCTACATGGATGATAGCTGGGTGATCGTTGGGTCAGATGGAATCAATTCAAAGAATAACTTTCTTGATTTAGTAAGATCAGGAGACCTTCAGCACAGCAAAATGGATTTCGAAGATCTTCGCGTAGAAATTTACGATAACACCGCTGTTGTCACCAGTAAGGGAACCAGTGCGGGAACCTATAAAGAAATGCCATTTAGTTTCTACGAATGGACGACCAGTGTCTTTCTAAAGAGAAATGGGAGTTGGCTTTGTGTGCTTACGACGATTACCCCGGCGAAAGGTTAGTTGATTGGTTGATTGGTTGTCTCAAAGCTTCGGGAGGTTCACGGTCGACTAGTTAATTAGGTGACTTGTTGAGCGGGGAATTTCCCAGTCAACTAATCAACTAATTAATCAATCAACCAAAAAAATAAAGCAAACGTTTGCAATCAAATATCAAACGATTGTTTTGGAATATACCTTTCTTGCCCATTCCTTTGCAATTAGGCGAAGACAGATTGGCTACGTTTGGTGCTTATCGTGAGTATGAATAGAATTGCCACGTACATATTTTTCAGTCAACACAAACCTTTAATCGGACATTTAGTCCGCTCCGGAGCCGCGGAGGAATTCATTCCTCTTTGTCCTCTGGCACACCGCTTCGTCTGAAAAGCAATTGAAAAACATAACGATAGCCATCTCATGCATTAGTCGCATTAACCCCCTGAATTGGTCCGTTTTACACCCCGGAAATTAAAAAACTAAATTATAGTTTTGAAGTATTGAATTTACCAACGGAAAATCTTAAAACCTGTTTTTATGCAAAAAATGAATTTTTCAATCGACATCAATGCTCCCCGTGAAAAAGTATGGAATGTACTTTGGGGAGATCAGAGTTATAGGGATTGGACCAGCGCATTTATGGAAGGATCCTATGCGGTAACGGATGATTGGAAGGAAGGCTCCAAGGTCTTGTTTCTTGCATCGGATGGCAAGGGTATGGTAAGCAAGGTTGATGCAAAGCGTCCAAACGAATTCATGTCCTTCGCACATCAGGGTATAGTAAAAGATGGAGTTGAAGACACTACCAGTGACGCTGTAAAGGATTGGCAGGGAGCTAAAGAAAATTATACTTTAAAAGAGGCGGGTAAGGGAACCAAGTTGATTATTGATATGGATGTAAGCGAAATGGAAAAGGAATACTTCGAAAAAGTTTGGCCAAAAGCCCTCGAACGCGTTAAGAACTTAGCAGAATCAAACTAAAAATAAACTTTATCAAATGGCAACAAATAAACCAAAGATCGAGCATAAAATCAATCCCTTCCTATGGTTCGATACTCAGGCAGAAGATGCAGTTAAGTTTTATACTTCTGTATTCAAGAATTCTAAACTTGGGACCATTGCACGCTATGGAAAAGCAGGTCCCGGGCCTGAAGGATCCGTGATGACGGCAACTTTTTTACTTGAAGGAATTGAGTTCGTCGCATTGAATGCAGGGCCGCATTTTAAGTTCACTGAAGCAATATCTTTTGTAGTGAATTGCGCGGATCAGGAGGAAGTAGATTTCTACTGGGAAAAACTTTCTGCCGGTGGTGAAAAAAGTATGTGCGGTTGGTTGAAGGATAAATTCGGCTTGTCCTGGCAGGTAGTTCCAGTTCGACTTACTGAACTGATGTTAGACAAGGATCCTGACAAGGCAGCAAGGGTGATGCAGGCTATGATGAAGATGAAGAAAATTGTTATTGCTGAATTGGAAAAAGCTTATGCAGGGAAAGAAACCGTGAACGCAATAGCCAATGGGCAATAGGCAATAAGCAATAGGCAATAAGCAACAGGCAATAGGCGATTGTGATAGTTTTTTTCCGCGATCAGCCAGTCGACAAATCAACCCGTTTGCCTATTGCCTATTGCTTATTGCTACACCTCAGGATGCTTCCACGGGTCTCTGTATTTTCTCCTTAAAAGTGCAGTAGCTTCCTGATCATTTACAACAATTCGTTTTGCCGGATCATACACCAGCACTCTTCCACTCAAATTCATCGAAATATTTGCAAGAATGCATGAGGCAGTTGATATATGACCTTCTTCAATATCTGCAACCGGACGCGTTTTGTTTTCAATTGCCGAAAGAAAATCGAGCATATGTAGTCTTGTTGCAGGTGCTGCATTCAATTCAATCCGGGGTTCAGTTAGGTCTTCAGGATATTTTTCTTTTTCATAAACAACATCCTTATGAATTTTTTGACCATCTCCAATGGGAGTAAAATCGTATTGCATCGTGCTGCCTCTAAGTTTGCCTTTATCTCCATATAATGTGAAAGACCAGGGATAGTCAGGATCTGCAGGTGGTCCCCAGGTGCGATGAGTCCAAACACAATTCAGTTCATCATATTCGAATAATGCCGTTTGCGTATCGCTTATATTTGATTTACCTTCTTTTTGTACATAAATACCGCCTGTTGAACTGATCCGCTTCGGCCAACCAAGTTTAAGCATCCATCTCACGGTGTCAAACATATGAATGCACATATCTCCGACAATACCATTTCCATATTCATTGAACGTACGCCACCAACGTATATGAGGCAATCCATCATAAGGCCTGAGAGGAGCAGGACCGGTCCACATTTCGTAGTCGAGGAAATCAGGCACTGGTTCAACTGGTGGATTTCCATTATTGCGCATATGAAAGTAGCAGCACATTTCTACATGCGACACTTTCCCCAATAGCCCTGCATCAACGATATTCTTTTTGGCGTCGATCAGGTGAGGAGTACTCTTGCGTTGGGTTCCTACCTGTACCACCTTATTATATTTACGTGCGGCCGCAACCATCGCTTCGCCTTCAATTACATCAACGCTGATTGGTTTTTGTACATAAACATGAGCGCCTGCTTTTACTGCATCGATGGTTTGCAATGCATGCCAGTGGTCGGGCGTACCAATCAGCACAATATCAAATTGGTTTTCGCCAAGCATCTTCCGATAGTCTCCATAAAGTTTTGGAACCTTCTTTGATTTTTGTCGCTGGCTTACCATCGTACCGGCTTCATTCAATAAATTCTTATCGACATCACATAATGCAATTACTTCTACCGGCGCCACCTGGATCAATCGAAATAGGTCGCTTTTCCCATACCAGCCCGTACCGATCAATCCAACCCTCCAGGTCTTTTGCAGATTTAAAAAGGCCTGCGCATCTGGACCGAGGGCAGAAAGTGCAAGCGCTGCTGTCGCACCCTTCAAAAAACGACGACGATCAAATGAATGTTTGGAATCCATTTTTACTGAATTAAGAGGAAAAAAGAAAGATGTATTGGAAAGTTAATCAATCTTAACAATAGGATTTTATTGCTTGAATAGGACTAATCATCTTATTGAAATCCTTCAATTGGATTTAGATATTGGGAAACTCGGTGCCCAAAATCTCATTAAGGAAGAACGATAAGAAAATTCTTAGAGGCAATCCTGGTACCTGGCAAAAGAAACAGGAACGTTCTTACTCGTTTTTACACTCGAAAAAATTTTTTTGCGGGCACCAAAAGGGTAAATAGACGGACTGACTTCAAGCCCTAAGTGCTTCTCTTTATCAATGAAAAATAAGCCTTTACGCATGGTTAAGGATTTAGATTGATGAGCCATTGTAATTGGTTGGTAATCAGATCAAAAATGGGCTTTACTTTTTCATTTAAAATTCATATTTTGAAGAACCCTTTAACAAAAATATCCCTCGTCGCGGGATATCTTTGCACTTCAGAATTACGTTCAGGGATCAGGGTTTTCTGGGGATGTCTTTAATAGTTTTTGGTACGGTTTCTGTTCGTTGCTCCCTCGAATTAAAGTCCATTATCCAACTGCATATTTTATAACCTTAAAAATTTTAATACCAATGCAGCGTAAAAACTGGAGTAGGCTGGTTTTTGTAGCAATCATTTCTTTCTTTGCTTTAACCTCTTTTAAAGCCAACGCATTTAATGTTGAAAGCTATTTCTCCGAAACCATGGAGAACAGGCTGGCCATTACCCCGGCGTCTGAAACCTCGTTTTTCAGCGAACACAAAAGCATTTACGATAGCCTTCAGCTGGAATCAATCGGTCTCGACCGTAAGATATTTGAATACGGCTTGAAGGGAATGGAAAAGCTCATCAAAGGAGGCAAGGTCCAGAACCAGGTTCTGTCTATCGCTGACCTCAGCCAACCCAGCACGAATAAAAGATTATATGTAATTGACCTTGACGACCAACAACTGGTATTTAATAGCCTTGTGGCACATGGACGACTTTCTGGAAAAGATATGGCAACGGTTTTTTCCAATAAGCCAAGCTCCAACAAAACCAGTTTGGGGTTTTATATAACTGGTAATACCTATAATGGTAGCAACGGATATTCATTGAAGCTAACGGGCCTGGAGTATGGTATTAATAATAATGCGATGCGCCGCGCAATCGTTGTGCATGGAGCTAATTATGTGAGCGAGACCTTTGCAGAAACCAATAACCAGGAATATATCGGTCGCAGCCAGGGTTGCCCTGCTGTACCGACTGAGATCTCAGATGCGTTAATTGACGTTATCAAGGAAGGATCCTGCATGTTCATTTATTCTTCAAATCCAACTTATTTGAAGAGATCTTCTCTTTTGCGCTAGACTCTGGATTATTAACATCACCCGATCATATTGGTAAAAAAAAGAATAACCACCACGGCCCGTGGTGGTTATCTTTGCGGCCAATAAATAACCTGCATGCTAAAGATCGGTGTATTTGGAGTTGGTCACCTTGGTAAATTTCATCTCAACAACTGGAAAGAAATAAAAGGAGTCGAACTCGTTGGATTCTTCGATCCGTCAAATTCCAATGCGCAGGAAGTTTCGGAAAAATATCAGCTTGCCCGTTTTCTCGATGAAGAAGCATTGATGGATGCGGTTGATGCGGTTGATATTATTGCCCCCACTAATCATCATTTTGATCTTTGCAAATGGGCGATCCGAAAAGGAAAACATGTTTTTGTCGAAAAGCCGCTTGCCGACAATATGGATGAAGCACGCGAGTTAGTAAAACTTGTGAAAGAATCCAATGTCAAACTGCAGGTAGGTCATGTGGAGCGTTTCAACCCTGCTTATCTCGCTTTAAAAAGTCTCAATCTGAGTCCGATGTTCATCGAAGTACATCGGCTGGCTCAGTTCAATCCGCGCGGCACGGAAGTAAGCGTGATCCTGGACCTGATGATCCACGATATTGATATCATTCTGAGTATGGTTAAAAGTGATGTGAAAACTATCTCAGCTAGTGGGGTAGCCGTAATGACCGATACACCGGATATTGCAAACGTCAGGATAGAATTCAATAACGGATGTGTTGCCAATCTTACTTCAAGCCGCATCTCCATGAAGCGAATGCGAAAAATGCGTTTGTTCCAGAAAGATGCCTATATCGGAATTGATTTTCTGAATAAGAAAACAGAGATCATCAAACTAAAAGGTATGCAGGATCTCGATGCATTTTCCTTCGATCTTGACACTCCATCGGGTAAGAGAACTATTGCGATACTGAATCCCCAGATACCTGAGGTAAATGCAATCAAACTTGAATTGGAAAAATTCAAGGATTCGATCCTAAACAATTCGCCAACCATCGTTTCTGAGGTTGATGGCTTTCGTGCAATGGATGTTGCGCACCAGATCCTTCAAAAGATCAAAAACAATAGTATTATTGCGTAATTAGCAGAATGCCCTCAAACAGAAAAATCCATAGCGTCTGGTACGTGGTCAGTGATTATGTCGCGGCCATTCTTGCATGGATTGTTCTCTACTTTGTTCGTCGATACTTATTGGGAGAGATCCTTACCCTGGAAAGAAGGATTTATTTGAATGACAGGTTTTGGTGGGGATTGAGCCTGATACCCCTGGCCTGGCTGATCTTCTATGCTCTTTTAGGCTCATATCACTCCCTCTACCGCAAATCAAGGTTGAATGAATTTACTATAACATTTATTGGAAGCATTATTGGTTGCGTCCTTATTTTCTTCATGATCGTGATCAATGACCCACAAAAACTTTATACCTATTATTATAAGGCCTTCTTCATTTACCTGGCGGCACAGTTCTTCTTTACATGGATTGGCCGGTGGTTTATTTTGAAACTTGTCAAAAACCAGATTGATAAAGGCGTTATTCGCTTCAATGCCTTACTCGTTGGAGGAAATTCAGTTGCCGCAAAAATATTTCTGGATACACGCGATGGATTGCAAAGAGCCGGCTATCATTATAGCGGCTTCCTTCACGACAATCTAAATACAAACGGTATAAACAAATACCTGCCAAACTTCGGAGCTTTAACAGATCTCGAAAAGGTGTTGGATGAAAAGAATATTCGTCTTGTTGTGATCGCTATGGAAAAATCGGATAAGGCGCATGTGCAGAAGATCGTTGAAATGCTTGGTGAAAAAGATGTGGAAGTCAAGATTGTTCCAGATATCCTGGATATTCTTTCAGGTTCTGTAAAAACCAGCAATGTTCTCGGAGCGGTTTTAATGGATATCAAGACCGGATTGATGCCCGAGTGGCAACAGAATATTAAGCAGGTGATTGATGTAATGGTTTCATTGATTGGCCTGATCATTCTTTCACCTTTATTACTCTATACTGCCATTAAGGTAAAATTCTCTTCAGCGGGCCCGATCATCTATTCACAGGAAAGAGTAGGCTATAAAGGAAAAAAGTTCGCGATTTATAAATTCCGATCAATGGTTGCTAATGCGGAATCCAATGGACCGCAGCTTTCATCCGAAAATGATAACCGCATTACGACCTGGGGCAGAACCATGCGGAAATGGAGATTGGACGAACTTCCGCAACTATGGAATGTATTAAAAGGAGAAATGAGCCTTGTTGGTCCGAGGCCGGAACGGGAATACTATTTAAAACAGATTGCGGGTAAAACACCCTACTTCAAATATTTATTGAAAGTAAAACCCGGACTCACTTCATGGGGCATGGTTCAGTTTGGTTATGCTGAGAATATCGATGAAATGATCGAGCGCATGAAGTATGACCTTATCTATATCGAGAATATTTCACTGGCTCTCGACCTGAAGATCATGCTGCACACCTTACGAATAATTTTCCTGGGGAAAGGGCAGATAGGCCTCGAGCCATGAGCTACGAGCTTCGAGCTTGTGTTTCTGAGATATCATGAATAGCAAATGGCTCGCAGCTCGCGGCTCACAGCTCGAAGCTTTCTTCAAGATCCATATACCAATAAAGACTCTCAATGCGTTATCTTCGAATCAAAGAGATATTCGTGAAAAATACCAGTTCAGTCCTTTTTCTCTTCTTCTTTTCCCTGACTGCTTTTGCCCAAAAATCCTATTGGCAACAAGACCTCCGGTATATTATTGATGTAAGGCTGAACGATAACGACCATAGCCTCGATGGATTTCTAAAGCTTCAGTACGTAAATCATTCTCCCGATACCATTAAATTCATTTGGTTTCATATTTGGCCAAATGCATTCAAAAGTGACAATACAGCCTTTAGTGAACAATTGCTGAAGAATGGCCGGACCGATTTTTATTTTTCAGACAAGGAGCAGCGTGGCTATATAAACAGATTGGATTTTCGTACGGAGAATTCTACTTTGAAAGTGGAAGATCATCCTCAATTTATTGATGTTGTAAAAGTACATTTATTAGAGCCTCTTTTACCTGGTGCAACCGTTGAAATAACCACACCCTTTCATGTAAAGCTGCCTTATAACTTTTCAAGAGGTGGCCATATTCGACAATCCTACCAGCTGACTCAATGGTTTCCCAAACCGGCAGTATATGATCGCGATGGCTGGCATCCGATGCCCTATCTCGACCAGGGAGAATTCTATAGCGAATTCGGATCATTTGATGTTAGGATAACAGTTCCATCAAACTATGTTGTCGCTGCAACTGGTGAGTTGCAGAATGCAGACGAGATAGGCTGGTTGAAATCCCGTTCATCGTTTGACCAGGTCGAAACAATCAAAAAATCGCCTGGATTCCTGAAACCATCCAGTAAGGCGAAACCAGACAATAACATCAAATCATCTTCGACAACCAAAACATTACAATACAAACAGGACAGAATACACGATTTTGCATGGTTTGCTGATAAATATTTTGTGGTCAATCATGATACTATCAAACTTGCTTCGGGAAGGGTAATTGATGCCTGGTCTTATTATCACCCTGAAAACAAAAACGTTTATAAGAATAGCGTGGCTTTTGTGAAAGATGCTCTTCGGTTCAGGTCGAACCTGATTGGGGAGTATCCATATAATGTTGTGAGTGCGGTTGAGTCTGCAATGGGTTTTCCGGGTGGAATGGAATACCCAACCATCACTTCAATTACACGAATGAAGGATGAACAAAGTCTCGATGACGTAATCGAACACGAAGTAGGGCACAATTGGTTTTATGGAATCCTCGCAAATAATGAACGTGTTCATCCCTGGCTGGATGAAGGGATCAATTCTTATTACGATGAGCGGTATAAGGATTGGAAGTATCCGAAATCAAGCCAGCTGAATGAGCAATCCATGTTATTAAATACGCTCGCCAAAAAAACGAAGGATCAAGCCATTGAAACTCCTTCGGAAATATTTACGGACTATAATTATGGTCTCGTCGCTTATTACAAGACAAGCGTATGGATGAAAGAACTTGAAAAATATCTTGGCAGGGAAAAATTGGATGCCGCAATGCAAGCTTATTTTGAACAATGGAAATTCAAGCACCCAGGGCCGGAGGATTTTCTCGAAGTATTAGAAAAGGTAGGAGAGAAGGATATAGCTCAGTTCAAAGCTGCATTGAATGAAGAACATAAGATATTTCCTGCGCCGCCGGCAAAGAAAAAGATCAAACCGGCTCTGTTTTTTGGGTTTAAAAAGACAGATTCAATACACTATATTAATTTCCTCCCGGCGCTCGGTTACAATAAGTATGATGGATTAATGTTTGGGGCCGTTATTCATAATTACAATCTTCCCCCTTCCAATTTTCAGTTTGTTGTCGCTCCACTCTATGGAACCAGTAGCAATTCATTGAATGGAATCGGCAATGCTGCTTATTCAAAGTATTCGGACGGAAAATTATCAAGATTTGATATTGGTCTGACTGCTGCGCGATTTTCAACCTTAAGTGGTACAGATAGTAACGGAATGAAAGTAAATGGAAATTTCTATAAGCTCGCTCCATATATCCGGATAACATTTAAAGAAAAACATGCACTCAGCACTCGTGAACGCTGGCTGGAATTTAGAACCTTCCTTATAGGTGAAAAGGGTTTTGAGTATTCAATGAAACAGGCCGATTCTGTTTTCTATCCTGCGGAAGGCGAAATAGCAAAGCGATATCTCAATCAACTTACCTGGAGTGTTACTGATTATCGGGCGCTTTATCCTTTCGATGTTCAATTGCAATTACAACAGGCGCAGGATTTTTATCGCTTCAATGCCAATGCAAATTATTTTCTGAACTATGCAAAGGGTGGGGGACTGGCAGTCAGATTTTTCGCCGCAAAATTCGGATATATCGGCGGGCAATCGGTATCAAAGGAATTCGCAACATTTCAATACCAACCCAAATTAACAGCGGTACGAGGATCTGAAGACTATACTTATAGCAACGCGTTCCTCGGAAGAAATGAGAATGACGGATTCATGAGTCAGCAAATCATGCTGCGT
Organism: uncultured Chitinophagaceae bacterium; assembly: GCA_963728145.1. Classification (GTDB taxonomy): domain Bacteria; phylum Bacteroidota; class Bacteroidia; order Chitinophagales; family Chitinophagaceae; genus CAVSJA01. The sequence continues at coordinate 643,365 of CAVSJA010000007.1, forward strand.
GATGGCGGCTTGAAATTAAGAACTGATCTTTTTCAGGGTTTGCAGGGTAGGTCCGATAACTGGATTGCATCGATGAATTTTTCAACATCTATTCCCAGTTCCATTCTTCCAAAGTTTATACCCTTGCGGATATTCTTTGATTTTGGCACGTATGCTGAAGCCTGGGAAAGCGAATCCGAAACGAGTCGGTTTCTTTTTGTAGGCGGACTTCAGCTATCACTCTTCAAAAACCTCCTGAATGTATATGCGCCGATTGTTTATAGCAAGGAATTCAGCGATAATTTGAAGACCGTTCCTGAAGAAAATAAATTTTCAAGGAAAATTTCCTTCAGCTTCGATATTCATCGTCTTAATTTGCGAAAGCTTGTCAACAACAAGTTTCCTTTGTGATCATGAAACCCTCGATTCATTACCTGGCCCATCAGCATATTGACAAGGATAAATGGAATGTCTGTATCGACAATTCAAAAAATGGATTGATCTATGCGTATTCCTATTACCTGGATCATATGGCAAGGAATTGGGATGCACTGGTATACGGAGACTATGAAGCGGTAATGCCGCTGACATGGAATAAAAAGTTTGGGATACATTATTTGTATGAACCTGCATTCACTGCATCATTGGGGATTTTTGGAAATCGACTGAATCCAACGCTTATCAATGAGTTCATCAAGGCCATTCCATCCAAATTCAAATTGATAGAGATAGATCTCAACGCGGGCAACAAGGTTCAATTCCCTGATGGGATTTCGATAATGCGAAATAATTACGTGTTGGACCTGAGCGAGACCTATGAAGATATTTATAAAGGCTATAACGACAATATCCGTCGGAATGTGAAGAAAGCGAAGCAGTTTGAATGCGTCTGTATAAGAAATGTCGACATCGATCAGGTGATCACCTTATCTGAAGAGCAAATGGCCAATGTAGGAAGTCCGTTGAAAGAAGATTACGACCGCTTCAAGTCCCTGTTCAGCTTTTTGCAAAAGAAAGAAATGGCGAGCACTTATGGCGTGCTTACGAAGGATCAACAATTACTTGCTTCAAGTGTATATTTTTATTCTCACGGCCGTGCCTATTATATTCTTGTGGGAAATCATCCAAATGGAAAGGCGATGGGCACTTCTCATTACCTGATTGATCGTTTCATTTTTGAAAACGCCGGTAAAAACCTTTTACTCGATTTTGAAGGTTCCGACCTTCGAAACCTCGCCTATTTCTATAGCAGCTTTGGCGCCGTTCATGAAACTTATCCTGCGTTGCGCATTAATCGTCTTCCCTGGTGGGCGAGATTGTTGAAGAGCTAATTTCTCAAGTTGATAGGTTGACAAGGTTGACAGGGTTGACAACGTTGGCAAGATTAACAATAATAACAAGGTTGACTCGGAAATACACAATCGCTTCCTTAGTCAACCTTAATAATTTAATCAAGCTTATTGATGTTGTGAATCTTGCCAACCCTATCAACCCTGTCAACCCTATCAACCTTGTCAACCCCTATTCCCCAAACTTCTTTCTTCCAGTATCTTTTCCGCAATCAATATATCAATCGGCCTAGTGATTTTTATATTGGTAGGTTCTCCGTCTACCAGGTGAATTTTCACTCCTAATCGCTCAACCACATTCGCTTCATCTGTAAAAGCATCTTCATAATCCTGTTCAAACGCTGCTTTGATAATATCGCTGTAAAAGGTTTGTGGAGTTTGGATAATGCGCACTTTATCTCTATCAACAAGTTCGTTGCCGCTAAATGTTTCGATCCGGATCGTATCTACAGCTGCAATGGCAGGAATTGCATTTCCCTTCTCAATTGCCATATCGTAACACCTTTGAATTAGTTCAGGCGTTAAAAGGCATCGTACTCCATCGTGTACAAAGACGATGGAATGTTGATGAATATGATCCAATCCTTTTTTTACTGAATGAAATCTTGTTTCGCCTCCAGGAGTAATTCCGATCCTGTCGGGATCTAATGTTGTTCTTGTGATTGAAAGACCGGTGTTCATATGTGCCTCCGGTAAAACAAGAATGATCTCCAGGTCATCGAATGCTTCGAGAAATGCATTCATCGTATACCAAAGCACAGGCTTCCCATTCAATTCCAGGAATTGTTTCGGCACTGACGTATGCATTCGCATACCAGACCCTCCAGCAACTATGACGGCAAATTTTTTCATTAACAGATTATAGGCTTGATTTTTCCCGACTCCTGACTCCCGACTCCCGACTCTCAACCATCCCCAAACATCTCCCTCTCAATCTCCTCCATTTGCACAATATCCCAGGCTTCGCTTTCAGTAGGAGTGACATTTAACAATTCCAGTAAACTAGCCTGGTCCAGGCTTTTTTCAACCTTAGGTTGTAACCCGCAGATCACGAAGGAAGCATTCTGCTCGTAGAAGTTTTGCTGTAGTCGGACTAAATGTTCTCCCGCAGCTTCTTCAATAGTTGTGATGTCTTTTAAAATAAGTACCACGTTTTTAACGTCATATTGAAGCAAAGGCACTAAACATTCATCCAAATCTGCTGTCATATTAGCAGCAAGAATGGGCTCTTTGATCGTAATGGCATGGAATTTTTCCTTGGTATCAATTTTGACCTGCATACACTATTGGTTGTTAACAGCCGTTAATAAGAAAGCGGCGGAGCAAGTCAAAAATATTTGTTATTATTGTATAACACACAACAAATTATAAATAATGGATAACAATTTTTCAGCCCAGGTAAAGGAGATCATTTCGTTTAGCAGGGAGGAGGCTTTGCGGCTGGGAAATGATTTTATCGGTACCGAACATCTGCTGCTGGGTTTAATCCGGGAAGGTGATAATACTGCTGTCCGCATCCTGAAAAGCTTTAATGTTGATCTTTACGAACTGCGGAAAGAAATAGAACTGGCAGTAAAAGATAAAACCGGTAAGAATATTGCCAACATCAATAGTCTACCGCTGACCAAGCAGGCCGAAAAAGTGATTCGTGTAACGGTGCTGGAGGCAAAGGCTCTAAAAAGCCCAACCGTCGAAACCGAACACCTGATGCTCTCTATCCTAAAGAACAAAGAAAACATTGCTACTCAAATCTTAAATCAATTCGACGTGGATTACGATCTTTTCCGAAATGAACTAGGCGTTGTTAAAAGCAATGACGTGCGCAGTGAATATGCCGATGAAAATGATGATGATTTTGATGAAGAAAAGAAATATTCACAGCAAAAATCCCGTTCCGCTGGAACTGCAAAAAGTAAAACACCTGTACTTGATAATTTTGGCCGCGATATTACCCGACTGGCTGAAAGTGGAACACTTGATCCGATTGTTGGTCGTGAAAGAGAAATTGAAAGAGTATCGCAAATCCTTTCCCGCCGTAAAAAGAATAACCCGATACTAATTGGTGAACCAGGTGTGGGTAAAACAGCTATTGTTGAAGGACTTGCATTGCGTATTGTTCAACGAAAAGTATCACGGGTATTGTTTGATAAAAGAGTGATTTCTCTTGATCTTGCTGCACTGGTTGCCGGTACAAAATACCGTGGTCAGTTTGAAGAAAGAATGAAAGCGATCATGAATGAACTGGAAAAGAACCGTGATGTGATTCTGTTCATTGATGAAATTCATACAATCGTTGGTGCAGGTGGAGCAAGCGGTTCACTGGATGCATCAAATATTTTCAAACCTGCCTTGGCAAGGGGCGAACTTCAATGTATTGGTGCATCTACCCTGGATGAATACCGTATGTACATTGAAAAAGATGGTGCATTGGATCGTCGTTTCCAGAAAGTAATGGTTGATCCTCCAACTGTGGATGAAACTATTCAGATACTTAACAATATCAAATCCAAATACGAAGATTATCACAATGTAACTTATACTGATGATGCAATTGATGCCTGTGTGAAACTTAGTGATCGTTATATTACTGATCGTTTGCTTCCGGATAAAGCCATTGATGTGATGGATGAAGTAGGAGCAAGTGTTCACCTGAAGAATATCAATGTACCACAAGAATATCCTTGATCTTGAAAAGAAGATAGAAGATGTAAAGAATGAAAAGAATAAAGTAGTAAAGAGCCAGAAGTTTGAAGAAGCTGCTTCTCTGCGTGATACAGAAAAAGACTGGCAGGAAGATCTGGAAAAAGCAAAAAATGAATGGGAAGAAGAAAGCAAACATAAACGTTACCCGATCGATGAAGAAGCAATTGCAGAAGTGGTGAGTATGATGACGGGTATTCCTGTAAAACGAATGGTGCAGGCAGAAACCGAGAAGCTGCGCAAGATGGCTGATGATATGAGCGCAAATGGTAGTTGGCCAGGATGAAGCGATCGATAAAGTGGTGAAAGCTATTCAGCGTAACCGTGTTGGATTGAAAGATCCAAAGAAACCAATCGGTACATTTATCTTCCTTGGTCCTACCGGTGTTGGTAAAACCGAGCTGGCAAGAGCACTGGCACGTTATATGTTCGATTCAGTGAAGATGCGCTGATCCGGATTGACATGAGTGAATACATGGAGAAATTTACCGTGAGCCGTTTGATCGGTGCACCTCCGGGATATGTTGGATATGAAGAAGGTGGTCAGTTGACTGAAAAAGTTCGTCGTAAACCTTACTCTGTGATCCTGCTGGATGAAATTGAAAAAGCTCACCCGGATATTTACAATATTCTGTTGCAGGTGCTGGATGATGGTCAGTTGACTGATGGCTTGGGAAGAAAAGTTGATTTCAAGAATACCCTGATCATCATGACATCAAATATTGGTGTTCGCCAGTTGAAAGATTTTGGTGAAGGTGTTGGTTTTGCAACTGCAGCCACGAACGCAGAACCAGGATGAGAGCTAATAAAGCAGTTATTGAAAAAGCATTGAAGAAAACATTCTCACCTGAGTTCCTGAACCGTATCGATGATGTGGTGATCTTCAATTCGCTTACAAAAGAACATATCTTCAAAATCATCGATATCCTGATGAAGGGTGTAATGAAACGTTTGGCAAATCTTGGTTTCTCACTGGAGTTGACTGAAGAAGCAAAGAACTTCATCGCCGATAAAGGATATGATGTGCAATTTGGTGCAAGACCGCTGCACAGGGCGATTCAGAAATATCTGGAAGATCCTCTTGCAGAAGAGATACTGAACCTGAATATCAAGCCAGGTGATGTAATGATCGCAGATCTGGATAAAGAAAATTCCAAACTGAGATTCAGCCTGAAGGCGCCAGCTAAGGAAAAATCTGAAGCTAAATAGTTAACGAAACCCCGCAATTGCGGGGTTTTTGGTTGATTGGTTAACTGGTTGATTGGTTGATTAGGCAATACGGTTAACAAAGCTTTTCCCAATCAACTAATCAACCAGTTAACTAATCAACCTTATTTTTGCATGCAATGAAAAGAATCATCATAACCATAGACGGCTGGTCTTCTTGCGGCAAAAGCACTTTGGCGAAACAGTTAGCCAGGGAGTTGGGTTATGTTTATATTGACAGCGGAGCAATGTACAGAGCCATCACACTTTATTTATTGCGGAATCATGTTGATTGGACAAAACATAGCGCGGTAAAGGAAGCTTTGAAAAGTATCAAACTCGAATTCATTTCAAACCATAAGACAGGTCAAACCGAAATGCACCTGAACAATGAGAATGTAGAGTATGTGATCCGGGACTTGTTAGTTGCGGAAAAGGTGAGTGAGATTGCCGCGATACCCGAAGTACGGGAATTTGCAGTAACGCAGCAGAAGGAAATGGGAATGAAGAAAGGCATCGTGATGGATGGCCGCGATATTGGTACCGTGGTTTTTCCGGATGCAGAACTTAAAATCTTTATGACAGCTGATAATGGGATCAGGGTTCAGCGCCGTTTTAAAGAACTCTATGAAAAAAACCCAAACGTAACGATAGATGAAGTAAGGGCGAACCTGGAAATGCGTGATTATATCGATTCACACCGGCAGGTAAGTCCATTGCGAAAAGCAGAGGATGCTATCGAACTGGACAATACAAATCTCAGCGAAAGACAACAATTCGAAATGGCGCTCCAATGGGCAATAGCCAGAATTGATGGGGTTAAGCCAAAAGTTTAGTGTACTTGCCTATTATCTTTTTACCACCAGTTTTCTTACAATAAATTCCGGAGAATTCTTTTTTCTGATCCAAAGCATATAAACTCCCGGGTGAAGTTTTTCTATTAAAAGGTTTTCATCTTTGATCGATGACCATTTGCGGATTGACCGTCCATTAATATCAGTGAGTGAAATTTCTTTTTCTTCTGAGTTTTCAAAAATAACGGTCACTTTGCCCGTATTACTAGGGTTTGGGAAAACGATAGTTTCAATTCTTCCATCATCGCCCCTTACTGCAATAATTGAGTAGATCAAATTAGTTCCATCTCTGTTTTCCTGAACAAGGCGATAAAGATTCACCGATCTGGAATTGTTTGTCTCAGTGTATTCATAGTTCAATGGCACTGTACTATAACCGTCGATTGATTTGCTGTTTACATAACCTACTTTTTGGAACAACATATTTCCATTGCTTCGTTGCAGCTCAAATCCCTTGACGCTCGATTCAAAATTTGTTGTCCATCTCAAGGTAACCTGTGATTCATTTCGGAATGCTGTAAAGTTGTCAATACTTTCTGGTGTTGGGGAAGAGGAAGGATATTTAACTGTAACTATCGCAGAATCGGAAAGATTGTCTGAAAGCGTCGCGGCAACGCCGTCAGCTCCCGGATCGCTAACCCGGTAACGGAAAACCAACTGCGTTACTGTGGCACTATTTCTTTTAACCGTGCAGCTCCCATCTGCATTGAGAATTACAAGTCCGTTCGCCGGTTGCGAAACCATTTCCCATTTCAACTTTGAACGATCATTGTTTGGATCATTATCTGTTCCGATCACATCAAAGGCATATCCGCCTGGAACCGGACCATAAATTGAATTCCTGCCATACAATACTGCATTGAATTCAAGATCTCCATTGTTTGATCGAATGAAATTATCATCCATCGCTGTAGGCGGACAGTTTGCTCTTGTACAAACCTCATCTAATCCAACGATCTTAAAATTATCGATCACATAATTTAATGAGCCCTGGTCACATGCTGCATGAAAGAGAAACACGATTCTGAATTCTGAAGCCGTAAAAGAGGCGGGTAAACTCAAACCAAAGCACGCACTTCCACCAAGAGTTGGAAGATTGAAATTATTTATTCTTAATAAAATATTATCCTGTTTCAACGCTTCTTCAATAGTCGTTACTGAAGATTTTACGAGTATGATGTCAGTAAAATTTCCGCATGGAAATTGTAATGCGTTAGTCAACGATGAAGAATAGGCCCAAATAGTAAAACAAATTCTGATCGGGTTGGATACTCTTGTCAATATCGGCGTAGCAACCAGTTGATTTGTTCCGGGGGGAATTACCAGGCCCGGGTTGCTATTGACATTAGTAAAAGCAGATCCCTGGGAAAGTAGCCATCCTTCCGGCACAGGGAAAAATGATTCTTTAATCTGGCCTTTTGAATAAAGTAAAGAGAATAATAATCCTGCAAATAGACTAAGCCGTTTCATTCAACACATAAAAATTTAGTAAGCACACTCCACCCTGATATCCGGACGGTCTACTTTCAGCAGGAAAAGGAGGTAATTAAAAGTTTAATGGAATTTTCCAGGAAACAATTTTTCAGGGGGAATCGGAAACGCGGTAAAAGTAAGGCGTAATAGGTAGACTAACAAGAAGAAACCCAGATAAAAACCCCACTAAAAAAGCGGGGTTTAAATTCGGGAAACTATTTATTCCGTTACGCCAAATGCGTTGCTAATCATATCGTTTGAGGAAGTTTTTGCCCCATTTATCGAGGCGCTGATATTAATGAGCTTAGTCAGGTAATCATCATTTATTGAAATGACACCAATCATGTATAGCGTTCCTTCCAATTCTTCGGGGATGCTGATATTTGCGAATTGAGGATCGGTAGAAAGCTTCAATTCACAGGTATTGATCACTCCTCCCGATTGAGCGTCCGATGTTTCCAATGTTCCGGAAACAATTACATCATTGATGATCTGGTAAGGTATCAGGACGAAGATCTTCTCACCGGTCTTGAATATTGATCCTGATTTTCCCAGTATCATCTGGTAAGGTTCCGAAACAACGGGATAAATTTTTGATTGGATCCTCGCTTCTTTAATTATCATTTCATCACTTGTAACTCCGCTGTACTTCTCGCAGGAAGAAACTGCAACAACCATCATCAGGAATAGAAAGGATCGAAAAATTGTTTTCATAACGGGTCTGTTTGGGTTAGTAATTTATTCAATGACTATGAAAGCTTTTGACATTTGAATCTGCGCAGAAGTTGCCAGGCCGTTTATGTTCGCAATGATATCCATATTGCGGTGGGCATATCCTGCATCCAGGTTGAATGAAACAAAATAATAAGTGATATTGTCTTCTCTTCCCGGATTATAACCTGGAACCATCACTACATCCATCACCTCGCTTCCTGCAGCCGTTGCAAGAACTTCCTGCGAATCGCCATCTCTTAATGAAATACTCGCTTCATCGATTTCCTCAGCTTTGGTTTGAACCCCTACAAAAATGGTTACCCTGCTGCCGGTTTTGAAGGTCGCAGCTTCGGTGCCCAGCACCGCTGAAAAGGGTTCATTAACTGTGTTGTGGAGATGCGCTACAATGGTTGGTTGATCAGTTCCTGGATCCACAGGAGCATCTGCTGTCTTTGTACATGAATTGATGAAAGCCGCTACAATTAATACATAGCCTAAACGAAGCATCGTTTTCATAAGATATCGTGTTAAGGATTAATATTTCGTTCCCCAATTGGGATGCGAAGGCTCAAAATACAATCCAATCCCGGGTTTTGCAATACCGTGAGGCCTATGCGATTATTGTATAGATCACGAAAAATTTAATGCAGATACTCAACCTTTTATCAAAGCGATCACCCATGGCGCAACAACGAATGGGTCGAACTCAAGTGAATAGAGGAACAAAGGAACAGATGAACAGAGGAACTGGACTCTCGACTATACAAGCCGTCGTACTTGTTCTTCCGTTCTACTGTTCTACTGTTCTGCTGTTCATCTGTTCTTCTGTTCAAATGGTCTCACGAAAAAGGCCCCTCCCAAACGGGTAAGGGCCATTGCTTGTCATGTCAGTAACCTATTTTATCTCAAGAAGAGCATTTCGCGATATTTTGGCAACAACCAGTATTGATCATCAACCAACAGTTCAAGCTTGTCTACATTATAACGGATATCATCGAAATATTTATCCTTTACCTGGCTTTGATAAGCGATTGCCATGGTGCGTGTATCTTTAATCGCATTCGCAATCTTTCTGGCTTCAATCATTTTTTCAACAAGGTCGCTCACTTTATTAGTGTGCTCTGCGATCTTCTCCAGGATTTGCTTCTGATTAGCATAAGATGCCTCAGGCAGTCCAACTTCCTTCAGTCCTTTAATATTGCTGATCAGCACATTCATGTATTTCACCGCAGAAGGAAGTATATGACTTGTACAAAGCTCACCCATGATCCGGGCTTCAATCTGCACTCTCTTAATATATTTTTCCAATTCAATCTCATGTCTTGCTTCAAGCTCTACATGGGTCAATACATTGTTTGATTCAAACAACTTCTTTGCCTTATCAGTAACATAGGAGTCAAGCGCAAGCGGAGTTGTACTAACGTTAGGCAAACCTCTTTTTTCCGCTTCCTTATGCCATTCTTCGCTATAATTATTCCCTTCAAACAATATTTTTTCACTTGCAACAATATATTCCCTGATTACATGCATGATCGCGATCTCTTTCTTCTCTCCTTTTTCGATCAGGGCATCCACATCTTTCTTGAATTTCTTCAGGGTTTCCGCCATGATTGTATTCAGTGCCGTCATTGCATTCGCGCAGTTTGCAGCAGAACCCACAGCGCGGAATTCAAATTTATTTCCTGTGAAGGCAAATGGAGAAGTGCGGTTACGGTCCGTATTATCCAATAAGAGTTCAGGAATGCTGCGATGCAGGTCAAGTTTCAAGATTGCTTCATCCTGCTCATCGAATTTTCCGCTTACCCGTTGTTTAACATCCTGCAAAACCTTATTCAGGTATTGACCGATGAAAACAGAGATGATTGCAGGTGGGGCTTCGTTAGCTCCAAGGCGGTGATCATTTCCAGCTGAAGCAATAGAGGCTCTCAAAACATCAGCATAATCGTGAACCGCTTTTATCGTATTAACGAAAAAAGTAAGGAACATCAGGTTGGTCTTTGGAGTTTTACCAGGAGCAAGAAGATTAACTCCGGTATCCGTTGCCATACTCCAGTTGTTATGCTTACCGCTACCATTGATTCCAGCAAAAGGCTTTTCGTGCAACAGTACTCTTAATTTATGACGGCGCGCTACGCGGTCCATAATATCCATCAATAAAGTATTATGGTCAACTGCAACGCTTACTTCCTCAAAGATCGGTGCGCACTCAAACTGTGATGGCGCTACCTCATTGTGACGTGTGCGAAGAGGAATACCAAGACGATACCCTTCATTTTCAAAATCTTTCATGAAAGCATAAACGCGCTCAGGGATGGAACCAAAGTAGTGGTCTTCCAATTGCTGGCCTTTCGCCGGCGCATGACCGAAAACAGTGCGTCCGCTCATTACCAGGTCTGGTCTTGAATTAAAGAATCCTTCATCGATCATGAAGTATTCCTGCTCCCAACCTAAAGTTGCGGCTACCCGGGTAACGTTTTTATCGAAAAAGTTACAAACTTCAACTGCCGATTTATTAAGTGCTTCAAGCGATTTCAACAAGGGTGCCTTGTAGTCGAGTGTTTCACCAGTATAAGAAACAAAGATGGTAGGAATACAAAGTGTTCTTCCAGCCGCCGTTTCCATAATGAATGCAGGAGAAGATGGATCCCACGCGGTATAACCTCTCGCCTCAAATGTTGCACGGATGCCACCACTTGGGAAGGAAGAAGCATCTGGTTCCTGTTGGATCAATGCCGCTCCGTCAAACTCCTCGATGCCCGTTCCGTCACTTTTAATTGTGAAGAATGAATCGTGCTTTTCGGCTGTGGTTCCGGTTAAGGGTTGGAACCAGTGCGTAAAGTGAGTCACGCCTTTGCTATCTGCCCACTGGCGGATGCCAGCTGCAATTTGATTGGCTACTGCACGGTCGATTTTTTTACCGCCTTTGATTGAGGTCGCAAGACTCTTGAAAGCCTCGTCGCTCAGAAAGGTGCGTGCAGTCTTCATGGTAAACACATTCTCACTGAACAAAGTCGTGATCTTGGTAGTACCAGAGATTTCCATACCGTTACCGTTTGTTTGGTTGGAAAGATCGTTGATTACTTTGGTGCGTAAAGATTCCATTAGTAGATTTTTTGTCTTTCAGCAAATAAACGAAAAACAGGCTGGTTTTTCGCTATCTCGAGAAGATTTTGTGGATTAATTTTGGAAAATGTGGAGAAAACCCGGTAAAATCGACTATAAAAACTGAAAAAACACCAAAAAACAAAATATTATAATTTTTACTTATTTATTTACTTTCCAGCGTATTCCGGAGGCAAGGGCGAGAATTAGCAGAAGCTCAGCGATTGTTTTATAACGAACTATGGCCCCCGGGAAGGGAACCGTGTAACCAATAAAGAGGTACAAAGAGCACCCGAAGAAGATAAAACTAAGGATTAAAGGATCGGTAACAGTAATTTTCCAATCTTTTTCTTTTCTAAATATGAACAGGAGGCTTAGCAGAATTAATAATATCACTTCCAACGATGCCATTATTTGAAGCGGATCTTTGGCTTCCCATGGATAGGGTCTCAAAAAAGTATTATTGATCGCCTGCGGCAGCACTTGCCCGAATGAAGGAACATTCGGTTTCAGACTGTCGAGCTTAAAAACTGTATTTCCTTTCAGCTTGAAATATTCATATTGCCTTTGTGCAACTACGGAAGGGAGATTCTTCGTTGAAGAAATAAATAGTGTTCCAAAAAAAATAAGAATAGAAATACCATAAGTGATGAGAAATACTTTCGCCGGTTTCAAGCCAAACCTTGACGAAACGAACCAACTCAGCAGGCAGGGGACTAATAAGAGTACAAGAACGTTTCTGAAGATCAGCACACCAGTTAGTGCAAGTATCGCTAAAATGATAGCAAATCTTCTTCTTTCATTCAGCCATCGATAAAACTGAAGAAAAAGCAATGCGATGAAAAAGAATACCAGGCCATCGCCTCTTATACCACTCAGCCAGAATACGACAGGTGGAAACAGGAAAATAGAAATAAAAAATATTCTTCGTTTAGCCGGATATTTTCTGACCATTAAACTGAACAACCAGTAATGTCCCCAAAACACAAATGCATTGAAGAAAACCACATTCACGTAATAATTGCCCCTGCTGAAAATATTGAACACGGCGAGTAGTTTCAGCATCAGCCAGGTTTCGAGATCCATTATATAATACTGAATAGCCTGCCATCCGTTGGTCGATCCCTTAATTGCGCTTGCAGGCGTGAGGTCCCTAAAAAATTCCAAAGGTGCGTGGATCATTTTATCATATTCACCAATGGATTGCTGATGATATGCCCAGGTATCATCGCCTCCAAAATAATTCAGGAAAATATAACCATAAGCGCATCCTGCTATCACTTTAATCCCAAGCGCGATCAGGATCTCATAAGTAGAAAGAGAAATGTTTTTTCTAAGAAGCAATCTTCTTGTTAGGAAAACAAACAATAAATAGAAAAGTATTACGGCCAGTATAACAGGCATAGATCAGGTTTCTTCCGGGTTTACTGCTCAAATCTATAAATTTGAGGTTAATATTTGAGAATGGCTGATCAATCCCGACCAAATAAACTGATCGCATTTGTATCCAATAGCGCCTGGTCCGTGTACAATTTCAGGATGGATGTGATCCGTCATTTGATCCAGCAGGGATATCAGGTGCTGGTGCTCGCCCCCGATGACGAGTTTTCAAAATACCTGGTCGGGGAGGGTTGCCGCTTTCACACATTGGATTTTGATAACAAGACGGAAAACCCCTTTCAGGATTATGGCTTTTACCGCCAATTGAAAAAACTCTACAATGAATACAGGCCGGATTTCATTTTTCACTTTGTCGCCAAACCGAATATTTACGGTTCCCTGGCGGCGGCGGCTGTCGGCATTCCATCTGTAGCTGTAATTACGGGATTAGGTTATCCATTTGCGAAAAGGAATTGGTTATACCGGGTGGTAAAATTCCTTTATCGCAAAGCACTCAGGAAACCGATCGAAGTTTGGTTTTTGAATAATGAGGATGCTAAGGTCTTCATCACAGAAAGATTGGTGAAAATTGAAAAGGTGAAAGTATTGCCCGGGGAAGGAGTGAATACTGAACATTTTTCTCCCGATCCGGCAATGGGTCGTGACCAGGATGGTCCATTTAATTTTTTGATGAGCACAAGGCTGCTTAAGAGCAAGGGGATTGGATTGTTTGCCGACGCGGCCCGCATACTAAAAAAGAAAAACTATGATGTTCGGTTCGAGTTGGTCGGTTTCTTCGAAAAACATCACCCTGATTCGATAACCCAGGAAGATATCAATAAATGGGAAAAAGAGGGATTGATCCACTATGGCGGATTTGCACCTGATGTAAGGAAATTTCTAAGAAAAGCTGATTGTTTTGTATTTCCATCTTTTTACAGCGAAGGCGTTCCTCGCTGCCTGATGGAAGCAGCTTCAATGGAATTGCCAATCATTACTTCAATGAATAGAGGATGCAAAGAAGTTGTGCTAAATAATTCTACTGGTTATATCGTAAATGCCAACGATCCATTTGACCTTGCTGATAAGATGGAGAAGATGATCAATCTTTCGGAAGAAGAACGAAAACGAATGGGTAAAAACGGCCGATCATTAGTTATAAGAAAGTTTGAGATTAGCAAGGTTATTGATGAGTATACTGATACTCTTAATCGCGATCTCCCGGATTGATTTTGGATGGTTTGATTGTTTGATTGTTGGGTTTACTATTTGTAGGCCCAACAATCAAACAATCCAGCCATCAAACCATCTACTTTTAATCAGACAGACTTTATGGTGGCAGGATACTTAGTCATCAAGAACTCCAGCACCCCCGAACTTCGGATTTGATTTTCCCAGGTCAAGTCTTCAATCTTCGGAGATTGATAACTGTGCCGCCGAATATTTTCCCAGGAAAAGTTTGAAAGATCTTCTTCCAGGAAAAAGTAATTCCCGCCATTTTCCTTTTGGAATTTTTCTATCCAATTATATTTTGAGGAAATGATCGGGATATTACAAGCAGCAAATTCCAGGAACTTTGTTGAGGTTTGTTGCGTGAAGGGTTCTTCAATTGGGATATAATTTATTCCGTAAGAAGATTGAAGGATATATTCCCTTACCTGTTCATGTGACACAGGCCCATCAAAAATTATGTTGTTGTACATTCGGTAAATTGCCGCTAGCTTGTCATAATCCCTTCCGAGAAGTAGAATTGTCTTTTTCTGCATTTTTCCATTCGCAAAACAATTCAACAACTTTTCGGGCTTTCTTCTGGGTGATAGATCGCCGGTATAAATAAAATCATATTTTCTTTCAATCGGATAAGTTGGAGGATTGAGCCATTCGGGAGAAATGCCCATATCCCGAAAACCATAAGGAATTCGATCCCGAAAGCGATAACTTTTTTTCACATATTCATTCAGGTAGATCCGGAAATCCGGTTGACTGTTGAAAAAACGTTTAAACCAGTTCTTCCATTTATGATTTGGAGGCACTGAACTCGAACCATATTCATGGATCCGGATGATGCCTTCTTTTGGTTTTGTGAAATCAGTACCCATGAATCTCCATTCAACATTGCGATGCGTAAGGCCAATCTCATCCTGGCTTACTACAAGGCATTCGACATTAAAGTTGGTGAAGAACCGGATATAAGCATCTATCTCCGGCAGAAATGCGCGGTTATTGTGCACAAAGGCAATGGTCATAAAAGGTTAGTAAGCTGCGATAAAATTATAAAGAAGATTCCACAGTGCTTCGTACTTTTGATCTTTCTCAGATTACCCGCAAAAAATCTATGGAAGTTACTGTTGAAACGGCGAAACAATTGCGCCTGACTGAAGAGGAATTCGAATTAATCAAAAAAAAACTTGGACGTACCCCAAACTTCAATGAACTCTGCGCCTTCAGTGGAATGTGGAGTGAGCATTGCAGTTACAAGAATTCTATTAAATGGTTGAAGACTTTACCTCGTGAGGGGAAAAAAATGCTCGTTAAAGCAGGAGAGGAGAATGCCGGCCTGATGGATATTGGGGATGGTTATGGAGTCGTATTCAAGATTGAATCACACAACCACCCTTCGGCTATCGAACCTTTCCAGGGTGCGGCTACCGGAGTCGGCGGAATTCATCGCGATATTTTCACTATGGGTGCAAGACCTATTGCTTCACTCAATTCACTTCGGTTCGGTGATTTGAAAGAATCAAAGACCCAACACCTGCTGGCAGGAGTGGTACATGGAATTGGCCATTATGGAAACTGTTTTGGTGTACCAACTGTTGGAGGTGAAATTTATTTTGAAGATTGTTATCATACCAACCCGCTCGTAAATGCAATGAGTGTTGGTATACTAAAGAATGGTGAAACTGTTTCTGCAACCGCAAAGGGTATTGGTAATCCCGTATTCTTTGTTGGCTCAGCCACGGGCAAGGATGGAATTGGTGGTGCCTCTTTTGCTTCTGCAGATATAACTGAAGAAAGTACGGAAGAATTACCGGCAGTTCAGGTGGGTGATCCTTTCCAGGAAAAGAAATTGCTGGAAGCATGCCTGGAAGTAATTCGCACTGGCGCTGTAGTTGGCATGCAGGACATGGGTGCTGCGGGAATTATATGCTCGACATCCGAAATGAGCGCTAAAGGAGAAGTTGGAATGCGAATAGATCTCGATAAGGTTCCCACACGTCAAAAGAACATGAAGGCATGGGAACTTTTATTAAGTGAAAGCCAGGAGCGAATGCTGATGGTAGTTGAAAAAGGAAAAGAGGAACCTGTAAAAAAGATTTTCGAAAAATGGGATCTTCCCTGCAGTGAAATAGGAGAGGTAACCGGCGATGGCATTCTCAGGTTCTATATGAATGGTCAGTTAGAAGCAGAGCTCCCTGCGCATGATTTGGTTCTCGGTGGAGGTGCTCCACAATACGAAAGAAAATTCAAGGAGCCTGCTTACTTTGAAAAGATAAAGAGTTTCAATCCTGATAAGATTTCTGTTCCCAAAAATTTAAAAGCAGTAGCTGAACAATTGATCAGCATTCCCAATATTGCTTCCAAGCGTTGGATATATGTGCAATATGACAGTATGGTGGGAACAGTAAATGCTTCCACCAATGCCCCCAGTGATGCTGCGATAGTTATTGCAAAGCCAACTGATAAAGGTCTTGCGTTGACAACGGATTGCAATAGCCGATATGTTTTTGCAGACCCCTATAAAGGTGGAATGATCGCAGTTGCAGAAGCAGCGCGCAATATCGTTTGCAGTGGTGGCCAACCATTAGGGATAACCAATTGTTTGAATTTTGGAAATCCGTATGATCCCGAAGTTTATTATCAATTTGTAGAAGCAATAAAGGGAATGGGAGAAGCCTGCCGCAAATTTGATACACCTGTTACAGGTGGCAATGTGAGTTTTTATAATCAAAATCCGGATGGCGCGGTCTATCCAACTCCTACAATTGGCATGGTTGGGTTACTCGATGACGTGAATTGTAAAATGACAATGGATTTCAAATCAGACTATGACCTGATCTATTTATTAGGAAAAAGCAGCGATGATATCGCGTCTTCGGAATATATTCATAAGGTTCAAAAAATTGAGTATAGCCCTGCGCCCCGGTTTGACATTGATGAAGAACTTGCGTTGCAAAAGAAAGTACTTGAATTGATCAAAAAAGGATTGATAGAATCGGCACATGATATCAGTGAGGGCGGCTTATTTATTTCTTTGGTGGAAAGCGGATTCAATAATGAGTTGGGATTTGATATTAAGACCAATCCTTCCGTACGTAAAGATGGTTTCCTCTTTGGTGAAGCACAAAGCAGGGTAGCCGTTAGCGTGAATGCTTCGAAACTTGAATCATTCGAAGCAGCGACCAAAGGAATTCCGTTTGAAAAGATCGGGATGGTTACAGGTGGAGAATTAAAAGTAGACGGGGAAGACTGGGGTAATATCAGCTCCTGGAAGCAGAAATATGATAACGCGATCAGTCAATTGTTAGCTGGCCATGAAAGTGAGCATGCATTGACTTCGCTTTAATTTTTTAGGTTGCTAGTTAACTGGTTGATTGGTTGATTAGTTAACTACCCAGTCAACTAGCTAACTAATCAAGCAATCAACCAGTTAACCAATCAACCATAAAAAAGAACTCAACCATAGTAGTCACCGGCGCTGCCGGTTTCATAGGCAGCGTCCTTGTTGGTTATTTGAATGACAAGGGTTATAGTAACCTGATTTTGGTTGATGATTTTTCCAGAAAAGATAAACTGCCTAATCTGGAAGGAAAGAAATTCCTAACTAAAGTTGAACGCGAACAATTCTTTGATTGGTTATTTACGAATAAGCCTTCAATAGATTTTATTTTTCATATTGGTGCACGCACAGATACAACTGAATTCGATTACGGAGTTCACCAGCACCTTAATGTGGATTACTCCAGGAAGATCTGGGATTTTTGCACAGTTCAACAAGTACCCCTGGTTTATGCAAGTTCTGCTGCAACTTATGGGTCAGGAGAATTTGGATACAATGATGATCACGAAATCTGCCATCGCTTAAAGCCATTGAATCCTTACGGGGAATCTAAGAATGAATTCGACAAATGGGTACTTCACCAGGAAGTTCATCCGCCGTTTTGGGCAGGCTTGAAATTCTTTAATGTGTACGGCCCCAATGAATATCACAAGGGTCGGATGGCAAGCGTGATCTTTCATGCTTCAAAACAGATTAACGAGACTTCTGAAGTTAAGCTCTTTCGTTCCCATCGTCCGGATTTCCTGGATGGTCAACAATTGCGTGATTTCATTTATGTGAAAGATGTTGTAAAGGTTTGTTATTGGTTCATGGAAGTAGTTGCCAAAGGGAAGGTTCAAAGCGGAATCTATAACCTGGGCACAGGAAAGGCAAGAACCTTCAATGACCTGGTAAAAGCGACATTCCACGGATTCGATAAGGAACCAAGGATCAGGTATATCGATATGCCTGAGGATATACGCAATACCTATCAGTATTTCACTGAAGCAAATATGAAAAAACTTCGCAATGCGGGCTATGGGGAAGAATTCCATTCGCTCGAAGCAGGAATTGATGACTATGTAAGAAATTATCTCTCACAGCAGCGGTATTACAACTGATCCTGCAATTTGTCTTAAATTGAAGCACACAAGACAAAGCAAGTACTATGAGCAAAAAGATCGCCATTATAGGCGGGGGAAATCTTGGTGCGTCCATCGCGGAAGGGCTCATCAATAGTGGCTTTTCAAAGCCGGCAGATATCATGGTTACACGGCGTAACCTGAATCCAATTCAATATCTCGCACAAAAAAAGGTAAAGCTATCAACTGATAATCTTGAAGCATTGAAATTTGCTGACCTCGTCATTCTTGCTGTAAAGCCTTTCCAGATTGATGCGATATTGCAGGAATTGAATCATGGATTCAGAATTAAAAATCACGTATTGGTCTCCGTTGTTACCGGTATCAGCATCTCGCATATACTAAGTAAAACGGATAAAAAATTATCGGTGATCCGCGCGATGCCAAATACTGCGATCGCAATACAGGAAAGCATGACCTGTCTTGCTGCACATGAGGCGACAAAGGATCAATTGAAATTCATCGAAGATCTTTTCAGCCAATTGGGAAAGATTGCATGGATCGACGAGAAGTTAATGGATGCTGCTACCGTTTTGGGCGCTTGCGGCACCGCATATGCGATGCGTTATATCCGGGCAAATATCCAGGGAGGAATCCAGATCGGTTTTGATGCAGCTACAGCAAGCTTAATTGCAGCACAAACTGTAAAGGGAGCAGCTGAATTATTGTTGAAAAAAGGCGCTCACCCTGAACAGGAAATTGATAAGGTTACTACTCCTAAGGGATGTACGATAGCAGGCCTCAATGAGATGGAACATCAGGGCTTCAGCTCATCGCTGATAAAGGGCATTGTGGCCAGTTACGACAAAATCGCAAAGGATTGAAAATAAGGCCCATTTTCTGCCAATCTTTCGCCCAGTACCTCAAAAAACTCGTTGATTGACTTGTAGATATACTAAAGATTTTCTTTTTTCGTTTTCGATATACCAATCCATATCATAGAGAAAAACCCCTAAACCGGTAACTATGAAAAACGAAAAGATCAGCCATTTTGTGCTGATAGCAGAGATATTAATAATCGTACTCCTACACCTCAATAAAGGTCAGGACAATCCAACTGTAACGCAAAGCAACCAGAGCGTTAAAACTTTTTCTTCGAACAATCAGCCAACTTCTATTTTTGTGGTTTCTCAAGCGCCAAGATAGGCCCGCGGAATAGAAGAGGAAATTGTTTCTTATGAAAATTGCATTTACAATCTGTTCTAATAATTATCTGTCACTTGCAAGAGCGCTCGGTAAATCGCTTCTCAACCACAATCCTGAATACACTTTCTTTATCGGACTCGTTGATAAACTAAATCCTGAGATCAGTCAGTATTACCAGGATTATGAAGTTATCCCCTGCGCTGAAATCGGTCTGCAAGAATTGGACGAGATGGCAAAGAAGTACTCCATCGCCGAATTCAATACTTCCGTAAAGCCCTTTTACTTTAATTATTTCCATAAGCGTTTTCCTGATGTAAATCAGATTCTTTTCGTGGATCCGGACATGTTGGTGTATGATCGTCTCACAGACCTGGATACGCTGCATGCGTCTTATGATATCCTGCTTACGCCACATATCCTTCATCCCATGCCATTGGATGGAAAGAATCCATCGGAGATCTCTTACCTCGCGACGGGAACTTTCAACCTTGGATTTCTTTCATTAAAGATGAGCCCGATAACCCGTGAATTTCTTGCGTGGTGGAGTGAACGACTCAAACATTATTGCACATTCGATTTTCCAAAAGGATTATTCGTAGACCAAAAATGGGTAAACCTGGTTCCAGTCTTTTTTAATTCCGTTTATATCATTCGCAATCCCGGATATAATATAGCTTACTGGAATATCCACGAACGAAAAGTTGAATGGAAGAATGATAAGGTTCGCGTGAATAATGATTTTCCTTTGGTGATCTACCATTTCAGCAGCGTCAATATCCGCGATAGTAAATTATTTTACAAGCAACAGGATCGCTTCGTTGATGAGGATTTTCCAGAGGTGGTGAAATTGTTTATGGACTACAGAGTCAAAGTACTGGCGGAAGGATACCTGGAAACCTGTAAACTTCCTTGTTATTATGTATCTATGCATGATGAACACATCAAGGATGAAATGAAGAAGAGAATGGATGGAAGACTTAAACTTTTCTTCAAAGCCATCATACCCAAACCAGTGAGACAGAATGTGAAGGAAAAATTGAAGCGACTCATCGGGGATTGACGCCCAACGGAATTTCGTTCCCGAACTTTCGTCCCGAAGGTTCGGGATACGAGCTGTGTTTACCGGTTCACTTGCTAGCTCCTGTTTTTCAACGCGAAACATACTCGACGCCTCACGCGCATATGGATACTCGCCTTTCCGTTAAAAGTATTCCTCAACATATCAACATTTCGAAAATCGTCCCTATTATTATCGGAAGTAAATCGTAAATTTTTCTTAGGTTTGCATGACCTTCTGGAATTACTCCTCCATTTACATTATTGGATTTCCACAGGTCAACGGGTGGGTTGCCTTTTTTGAACATTACTTATAAAATTCTACCATTTCGATAGGCTGAAGTTTGGTCGAAATGGGATTAAACCTTGGCCTTGATATCGCAGGAAGGGAAAGTCTTGTGTGGCTCATTCATTTTAATTGATAAATGAATTTTTAATAATATACCATGGCCAAATATATTTTTGTTACGGGAGGAGTGACTTCTTCATTAGGTAAAGGAATTATTGCTGCCTCTCTTGCCAAACTCTTACAGGCAAGAGGTCTCCGCGTCACTATCCAAAAATTCGATCCTTATATCAACGTTGACCCTGGTACGCTTAATCCCTATGAACACGGAGAATGTTTTGTAACAGAAGACGGCGCTGAAACAGATCTCGACCTCGGCCATTACGAACGCTTCCTGAATATTCATACTTCACAGGCAAATAATGTTACTACAGGTCGAATATATCAGACTGTAATAAATAAAGAGAGAGAAGGCGCTTTTCTTGGAAAAACAGTACAGGTTGTTCCTCATATAACCGACGAGATCAAACGAAGAATGCAGCTTTTGGGCCAGGATGAAAAGTATGATATCGTGATCACGGAAATTGGTGGTACAGTTGGTGACATTGAAAGTTTACCTTTTGTGGAAGCAGTTCGTCAATTGCAATGGGAATTGCCAGAGGAAGATACCGTTGTTGTACATCTCACGCTGATACCTTATTTAAAAGCAGCAAAAGAATTAAAGACAAAACCCACGCAGCACAGCGTAAAAATGCTGAGCCAGGAGGGAGTTCATCCGGATGTGATCGTTTGTCGCACCGAAGAGCCGTTGACGCTGGAGATCCGCAGGAAGATTGCGCTTTTCTGTAATGTAAAACAGGAGGCTGTGATTGAAGCGGCAGATGCATCTACGATATATGAAGTTCCGCTTGCGATGATGAGAGAAAGACTCGATCTCATCTGCCTGAAAAAATTAGCGATCACTCAGTTTCATGAACCTGATCTTTCGAAATGGAAAGAGTTTCTGGATAAATTGAAATATCCCAAGAGCAAGGTTACAATTGGCTTAATCGGAAAATACATTGAATTGCAGGATGCATATAAGTCAATCCTGGAAGCGTTTGTACATGCAGGTGCGATGAATGAATGCAAGGTGCAGGTTGTAAATGTGCACAGCGAGTTTATATCACAGGAAAATGTAGCCGAAAAACTCGGAGCCCTGGATGGATTGCTTGTTGCTCCGGGATTTGGACATAGGGGAGTGGAGGGAAAGATCATTGCGGTGAAATATGCAAGAGAAAATAAATTACCATTCTTTGGAATCTGCCTGGGAATGCAGATGGCAGTGATTGAATTTGGACGCAATGTGCTTGGAATAAAAAATGCTCATTCCACCGAAATGGATCCAAACACGGAAAGTCCGGTTATCGATCTTATGGAGGAACAAAAAAAGATTACTGCCAAAGGCGGCACGATGCGTTTAGGAACTTATCCCTGCGCGATAAAAGAAGGAACTCTTGCCCGCCGCATTTATGGGAAGCCCATGGTAAATGAAAGGCATAGGCATCGTTGGGAATTCAATAACCGTTACATGGATCAGTATGAATCCTCCGGCATGATTGCCAGTGGAAAAAATCCTGAAAGTGATTTAGTCGAAATAATTGAATTAACCGCTCATCCATTCTTTGTTGGCGTGCAATACCATCCCGAATTGAAGAGCACGGTAGAAAATCCTCAACCGATTTTTGTACATTTCATCAAGGCCGCAAAGGATTATGCGGAACAAAAAAATGCGGTAAAGAATCCATTACTTCAAAGTGAAATGATTTGAGTCGGGGTCAGTCAGTTGTTTGGATTGGGATTGAACTTTAAGGTCATCCGATTGTCAGTAGCTCGCCAACCGATGCGGAGCAATCCAATTGATCCAACTAATAATCTGGAATAATTAATGATTATTATTACTATTGGGTCAATGCAACCCCAGATTCTTCACTCCGACTCCCGACTCTGACTCTTCAAACCCCTATCTTTGCAGCTTCTCTAAAATCTCGTAAAATGAAGATGGACCGCAATACGGTTATTGGTTTTGTTTTATTAGCTGGGCTATTGTTTCTATACCTATATTTTTCTACAAAAAGCAGCCAGGATCTGCAGGTTCAAAGACAAAAGCAAATCGATTCCCTGGAAAATGTAAAGAAGAAACAGGATACTTTATCCGGCTCAAAAGATACTGTTGCAAAAATTGTGACTCTGGATACAACAGGCTTTCCACTTTCAGGCGAAGAAAAGAAACTGCTGGTAGAAAACGATGTTTTCAAGATCAGCTTCAGCAATAAAGGTGGACAGCCGCGCGAAGTTGAATTAAAGAATTATACTTCGACAGACGGTAAGCACGTAATCCTAAACGGAACTTCCTTCGATAATATCACTTATTCAATTAATGCTGGCAATAATCATCTGCTCAAACCGGGGATTGTATTTCAGTCCAGGCGTTGTAACAAAGAATGCAGATGGTTCAACTACAGTTGTCTTTCAACTCGCGGGGAAATCAGGAGAAGTATTGACTCATCAGTTCCTTGTTCGGAAGAATGATTATATGATCGACTGGTCCATCAAAATGGATGGTGCAGATAAATTGTTGTCGCAAGGTGCACTCAACCTGAACTGGCAATCACGTCCGATGCAACATGAAAAGGATGCGACTTATGAAAGGCAACAGACTAATATCTGTTTTTATGAGGATAATGACTTTGATTATATCCAATCCAAAACAGAAAGGAAATTTGAATCACCAGTGAAATGGGCAAGTGTTGCGCAGCAATTCTTCAATTCAACCCTTGTTGCAGAAAAAGAATTTGCAAGCGGAGATGTAAGTTTTATTCGTGAAACATCCGATAGTTCCCAACGAATTGCCGATGTGGTCACAAACCTTCAGGCAAAGCTGCCCTTAAGCGCTAGCGCGGAATTTCCCATGCATTTGTTTTATGGACCGAGTGAATACAAGATTTTGAAAGCAGAAGCAAAGGTTATTGCTCCGGAAATGGATAAGATCGTAAACCTGGGACGTGACTTTTATGCATTTGTTCGCCCGATCAACAAATACATAGTGATGCCGGTGTTTGATTTCATCAATAAGTTTATTGGAAGCTTTGGATTGGTGATCGCGTTTTTAACGATTTTCATCAGGTTGGTTACATCGCCCCTGGTTTATACCAGCTATTTAAGTGGAGCCAAGATGAAAGCCCTTAGGCCCGAGATTGAGAAGATGAAACAAAGATTGGGAAATGACCAGCAGGCAGTAGGAATGGAGCAAATGAAATTATTCCGGGAAGCGGGAGTGAATCCATTGGGCGGATGTATTCCTGCCTTATTGCAAATTCCGATCTTTTTTGCATTGTATAGTTTCTTTAACTCGAATATCGCTTTGCGTGGCGTGCCCTTCCTATGGGCAGATGATCTTTCCAGTTATGATGTAATCCTTAAGTTCCCATTTCACGTTTGGGGATTTGGAAGCCATTTAAGCTTGTTTACATTGACTGCCGCAGCCACAAGCTTCCTTATTTCCATTTACAATATGAATATGACGCCTGATCAGAGCAATCCGGCTTTGAAATACATGCCTTATATTTTCCCGTTCATATTACTTTTCATATTTAACCGTTTGCCTTCGGCGCTTACCTGGTATTATACGGTATCAAACGTAATTACGCTGATACTGCAATGGGTAATCCAGAACTATATTATTGATCACGATAAAATACTGGCCAAACTGGAGGCTAATCGCAAAAAGCCTAAAACCAAGCCCAAATGGCAGGAGCGTTTTGAGCAAATGCAGGAAGCCCAGAAAAAGGTTCAGTCGCAGAAAGGGCAGAAGAAATAGGGGTTAAAATACAATTGATAAATCAACGTTAAAAAAACCTTGCGGAGACCCTTAAATTTCTCAGGTCTTTTTTACTTTAGACAACGATTAGGTGTTTCTGACACGTCTTTTCTATAATTAAAGAGATAACATCTTTATGCGTAATAAATTATGGTTAGGGATTAGCCTGGTTCTGATCGCGAATACCCTTTGGGCCCAGAAGAAAGTGTCTGAGCTGATGTTGGGCTATGACGTAAAGATCACAACGGGAAATAAGGAACCAAAGATGGCAGATGCTTTCGATGGTTCTACCAGCACCATATACATTAAGGGCAATATGAGTCGCTCTGATATTGTAAGTGCGCTTTTCTCATCCAGTACAATTCAGGACGCCAAGAACGGTACGGCTGTAGTTCTCCGTGAGGTAAGCGGTCAAAAACTGCTTATCCGAATGAATGCAGATAACTGGAGAGAAAAAAATAAGCGTTATGAAGGAATAAGCTTTACTAATACAGATGAAACAAAAACCATTGCCGGTTATAAATCTACAAAGGCCGAAGCAAAACTAAGTGATGGTACAACTTTCACTGTTTACTACACCACAGATATTGTTCCCGAGAATAAAGAGTATGATTATATGTTCAAAAACCTGAATGGTCTGCCACTGGAATGGGAATTATCACAGGGAAATATCAAGATCAGGTATACTATCTCAAAAATAAATCTCAACCCTGTACAGGCTTCAAGATTTGACATACCAAAGTCTGGTTACCGCGAAATGACCTACGAAGAAAGTAAGAAAATGAACCTGGGGAATTAAATTACTTGTTCAACGGAATCTTCAAATCTAACACTTGCATGTTTGATCTCAAAGTTGGCTTTGTGTTCATTTTGTATTTGTATGGTAAGATGTATGTAGTGTTGCCCTTACGGTAAGTAAGCACACTATTATACTGTACCACGTTGGATTGACGCTGAGTATTGTACAGGCGGCTCCCACTAAAAACCGGACCCGATTTCATCGTTAACCCATTCATTGTCCTTGCTGTCGTGTATTCAGCTTTTGCCCTCGGAGTGTTCTTCTTGTCACCACCGCCATTACTGGCTAATGCAAGCGCTACCACCCCGACCATGGTAAAACTGATGAGGGATTTCTTAAGCATGTGATTAAATTTAAGCGTAGAGTTAGCCTGCATATTCAACACAAAAATATCGAAAAATTTTTGGAACTTTTTAACCGTCTGTACCTAATCTTATAATTCTTTTAACGAATTAGACGCGTAATTGTTACAGATTCCATAGCAAAGACGGATTTATTGTTAAAATAGTTAGGAAAATTCTCTAAAGAAAACCCTTAGCTCACGCGGAAAACCCAGAAAGGCGCTGAGTTTCAGGGTTTTCAACAATCGTTAGTAAATTAAACTTGGCGAACTGGGGCTATTAAGATATTTTACACAAACCTTTTAAATTCATGCGTGAACAACCCTTCCACTCGAACAAAGAGGAAATGAGGGAACTGGTCAGGCAGTTCCAGAATCTGAAGGCAGGCCGAAGTCATTCCTTCCTTGATGAGGAATCCTTTGAAAAGATCATCGATTATTTCGATGAGGTGGAAGACCTCCAGCAGGCCCTCGAAGCTGCTGAATTAGGCACCGAACATTTTCCTTACTCATCGGGCCTGCAGATCAAAAAAGCCGATCTTCTTATTGCGACCAGACGTTATCAGGAAGCGCTCGATATCCTGGGACATGCGGAATTGCTTGATAGCAATGATATCAACCTTTATATTCTAAAAACGGATGCTTACCTGGCGCTTGATCAGCAGGAGAAAGCTGTCGTGCTGCTCGAAAACGCGTTGAAGTTATTTGAAGGGGAAGAAAAGCTTGAATTATTATTCGAATTGGCCGACGTTTACGACGATTACGAAGAATTTGATAAGATATTCGATTGCCTCAAGCTGATCCTTGAGCAGGATCCCAATAATGAAGAGGCATTATACAAGGTCTGTTTCTGGACCGATTTCACTGGAAGAAATGAAGAAAGCATCCAGTTGCATCAGCATATCATTGATGAATACCCATACAGTGAACTGGCATGGTTTAACCTGGCGGCAGCTTACCAGGGATTGAAACTGTATGAAAAAGCGATAGATGCCTATAAATATGCAGTAGCTATTGATGAGAAATTCGACTATGCATATCGAAATATGGGAGATGCATTTATCCGGTTGCGTAAATACAAGGATGCGATTGAAGCGCTTGAAAAAGTATTGGAATTAAGTCGTCCTGAAGATGTAATCTATGAAGCCATCGGACATTGTTATGACAGGCTAAAGAATTATGCGCAGGCAAGATTCTATTATCGTA
The DNA here is from genome assembly GCA_963728145.1 of uncultured Chitinophagaceae bacterium. Classification (GTDB taxonomy): domain Bacteria; phylum Bacteroidota; class Bacteroidia; order Chitinophagales; family Chitinophagaceae; genus CAVSJA01. Next base: position 670,496 of record CAVSJA010000007.1, read on the forward strand.
AAGCTTCCCACTTAAATCTTGAGGATAGCAAACTTTATTATAAGATCGCCTGTACCTATATCAACGAAGGACAGTGGACAACCGCAGTTAAGCAATTAGAAACTGCTCTTCAAATGCAAAGGCAGCAACCTGAGTACAACCTCGCAATGGGTGAATGCAAAATGCAATTGGGAGAGTTTAAAGATGCGATTCAGTACTTCTCCATTGTGGTGAGGCAGCGGCCGCGTAACGTTTCAAGTTGGGAAGCGTTGATCCGTTGTTTGTACCTCGGAGAATTTTATGATGAAGCATTGGAGCAGGTTAAAGCGGCGCTTAAAGCAACTGAGTCCAAACCATTGTTCTATTTCTACCTGAGTGCGGTTCATTTTGCAATGGGAAAATCGAAGGAAGGATTGCAACAGCTTGAAAAAGCAATGAGCAAGGCGCCGAGACTTTTAAAGAAACTTGTCGAATTAAATCCATCCATATTACAGAACCAGCAGGTAGTGGATATCGTTGCCCGTTACAAGCGGAATAAATCCATTTGATGATGGTTTGATTGTTTAATTGCTTGATGGTTGGATTCAAATTATTTAAGCATCTCGCATTAATGAGCCCAACCATCGAGCAATTAAACAATCAAACCATCAAAACCATTCAAACCCATCTTTAAGTTTTTCTTCCCTATTTTTGAGCGATTTTATGGAGAATAAAACCGACCGAATGAATTTTTCACTGACACAGATCCCTGAACGGAATAAGAAACCACGTAAGGCCGGCATCACTATGGTTATGGATAAAGGGTTGAGCATCCAGGAAGTCCAAAACTTCATGAGCGTCGCCCATCCCCATGTTGATATTGTTAAATTGGGTTTTGGAACTTCTTTCGTAACCCCAAACCTTCGTGAAAAAATTGAGGTATATCGTTCCTTTAATATCCCTGTTTATTTTGGAGGAACTTTGTTTGAAGCCTTCCTGGTAAGGAATCAATTCAAGGATTTTATCAGTGTCTGTAAAGAATATGGTGTTTCCTATATGGAAGTAAGTGATGGCTCAGTCACAATTCCGCACGCAGAGAAATGCGGATATATTGAAAAGCTTACTAAATACGGCACCGTGTTGAGCGAGGTAGGAAGCAAGGATGCGGCGCATATCATTCCTCCATATAAGTGGATTGAATTGATGCGTGCAGAATTGAATGCAGGTTCTGCGTACGTGATTGCCGAAGCTCGCGAATCAGGGAATGTCGGAATTTATCGTGGCAGCGGGGAGGTTAGGGAAGGATTGGTCCAGGAAATCCTCACACAGATTCCCGGAGATCGAATTATTTGGGAAGCTCCGCAAAAATCACAACAACTTTATTTTATTGAATTGCTCGGCGCGAATGTTAACCTTGGTAATATCGCTTCCACTGAAGTATTGCCATTAGAAACGATGCGCCTTGGACTTCGTGGTGATACCTTTCATCTTTTTCTTGATAAAGAAACTGTTCAATGAAACGGTTTGGGGTAATCGGTTACCCATTGAGTCATTCATTTTCTCCGGGTTATTTTAGGGAGAAGTTTAAGAAAGAAGGAATTAAAGATTGTAGTTACGATGCCTATCCGTTAGAAACAATAGACAGGCTTCCTTCCCTGATACAAAACACTCCCGGATTAAAAGGATTGAATGTAACCATACCTTACAAACAGTCTGTTTACAAATACCTTGATGATTCAACTGCGATTCCACCTGGCCTAAACTCCTGCAACACGATTTCCATTCAACAGGGAAAGCTCTATGGATTCAACACAGATATAATTGGATTCGAACTAAGTTTCAAAAAAAAACTAAAGCCCTACCATAAAGCTGCATTGGTGCTTGGCAATGGTGGTGCGGCGGCGGCTGTTTGTTTTGTGCTTGAAACACTGGGAATCTCATTCAAGATTGTAAGCAGGGCCCTTCATAAAGGTTCTACCTACACTTATGCCGATCTGAACGCATCCATTATCGAAGAAAATCAGGTGATCGTCAATACAACTCCATTGGGAATGTTTCCGAATGTGGATGACTATCCTCCATTGCCATATGAGTTTATTTCTTCTGGTCACTATCTCTTTGATCTTATTTATAACCCTGAAAAAACAATTTTTCTTCAGAAAGGAGAACAGCATGGCGCTTTAGTTCAAAATGGAATGGAGATGCTGATCTTGCAGGCAGAGGAGAGCTGGAGGATTTGGTTGAATGGTTGAATGGTTGATTGGGTTGACAGGGTTGATGAGGTTATCAAGGTTGACAGGGATTAAGTTTTTACAATCAACTAATCAACTAATCAACCAATTAACCAATCAACCAATCAACCTGTCCCTCACGGCATCGGGCAAAGCTGTAATCTTCTTCAGGCCATAATCATAACAGATCATTCCCGTTTTCGCTGATGCAACTAGTATAGTTTTGCCTTCGCTTATTTTCTCAATCTTATAAAAAAGGTCAAATCCGATTTTTGAAAATTCACCCGCAGCAACCGAGACCTTTATTTTATCACCATAGAACAATTCTGCTTTGTATTCGATACCGGCATCGCTCATGATCAGGCCAATCCCTTCAATTTTCAATTCTTCATACCCGTGATGTCCTAAGAATTGTACCCTGGCTTCATGTATGACCGAAAGAATGGTATCATTCCCGACATGTCCACCATAATTGACATCAGTAATTCGAATAGGAATTTCAGTTTGAAAGGAAAACGAATCAGGCAGGTCGACCTTAATTCTGGCCATAAGCAATCAGACTTATTAGAATAATAGAAAAGAGATCCGGGTTATTGATTATCCTTGATCAGTTCATTCAATTCAAATACGTCAAGGAAATTACCGGCCGAAGGTACAAAAGAGGATTGCTGAATCTTTTCCTTCCATCCGTTGAATCTTTTTTTCCAACCAGCCCTGATCCAGCTCGGCAGATCCTTGTAATCCTTTTGGTCAGGTTCATTCAGGGAGGAGAGCATGTAAAGGAATTTGCTGGAGATTTTCGTTTGTTCTCCGTTAGGAGCTGTAACAATGATATAATTCTTATCGCCAGGTGCAGTTACCAAATCAGGATCCATTATTATTCTTCCGTTATTGTCGCGAATCGAAGGACCATTTATAGAGATAGGCGAAACATTTCTTATCGACTGGATATAGCCGGTATGAGAATACTTTAGATTCGCAGGTTCCCCAGCGTTGCTTGTACCTCTATTCAACACAAGTTCTCCTGGTCCCTGTCCTTCGAGGCTATTGTTCGCAATAGTATCGTTAAGAGCCGTTGGATTGTTTGCGGTTTTAGGAACAATCAGCGGCTGCCTCACAATCACTGGCTCCTGAGTTCTTTCAGGTGCTGCTTTTTTATTTGAATCGGGATTAGGTGGTTTGATCGCAACAATAACATTAGGAGTTTCAGTTCCCGAGTTAACAAAATAGATAATTGCTGTAGCAATGAAACCTAACAGAACTGCAGCAACTGCAATTCGTTTCCATGTCATTGGAATTACACGGGCGATGCGTTTTTTTTCCTGCCTCGCAGGAATGGCGGCTGCTATATCTTCCCAAAGATTGGCTGGAGGCGTTGTCGTTGCATCCATGAGTTTTTGGGACAGACGTATCTCTGCAACATCAAACTCCTCGTCCAGTCGTTTAGAAATATTTTCCCAACTAGTGGCCGGGGGGCTGACTTCGAAATTAATTAGTTTATCGTGGAGATTGGCCGGCATTAGCGGATAAAGGATTTTTGCGTTTGACTTAGGTATTGTGCGACTTTCTTCTGAAGGATCGCCTTTGCTCTCGCCAATTGTGACTTGCTTGTGCCTTCGCTTATGCCCAACATCTCCCCGATTTCTTTGTGTGAATAGCCTTCCACGACGTAAAGATTAAATACTGTTTTATAACCAGGGGATAGTTCCTGAATAAGATTTAGGATATCTTGCTCTGCCAGGCTATCCAGCGCGGTTATATCAGTGTCCTCAATTGTGTTTTCTTCTTTTTCGCTAACACTGCTTAATTGGGCAGACTTCTTACGGTAGTGTTCAATGGCTGTATTTACGAATACCCGCCTTATCCACCCCTCAAAAGAACCTTCAGCCCTGAAGCGGTGTAAATTCCGGAATATCTTGATAAAGCCTTCCTGTAACAGATCCTGTGCATCCTCGGAATTATTGGCATAGCGTAAACAGACTGCATACATTTTAGGTGAGAATCTTTGGTACAATTCTTCCTGCATGCGCCTATCGCCTTCTATGCATCCTTTAATCAAGTCGGATTCGGAAATGTTATGGTTGCTTATCGGGTTCAAACTTTATAAATAAAACTTTTTAATTCAGGTAGTGGGAGCCAATTGATTGTGCAAAAATAAAACCAATTTGTCACCCGCCTTCTTTCTGTGGCTGTATTGAGTTTTTTCTTCAAGGTCCATTTCTCCAAATGTTTTAACAGAACCAAGAGGCTGAAAAATCGGATCATACCCAAATCCCTTGCTTCCTTTTGGTGATTCGGCTATAACCCCATTTGTTACCCCTTCAAAAGAATATTCTATCCCTTCCCAGATCAGTGATATGACAGTCCTAAACCGGGCCTTCCTGTTCTTATTCCCCTTGAGGTTGGCCAGCAACTTTTCAATATTTTTCCCGAACGATTTTTCTTCCCCGGCATAGCGGGCACTTCGCACACCGGGCTCGCCTTTCAACGCCTCAACCTCCAAACCAGTATCCTCGCTGAATGTATTTAAGCCTGTCATTTTATATATAACGGAAGATTTCTCCTTTGCATTTTCTTCCAGGGTGTCAAAAGGCTCGGGAATATCAATATTAATTCCCGCTTGTTTAAGGGAAATGACCTTCAATGACGCAGGAATAATGACCTGCATTTCCTCAACCTTGTGCGCATTGTTTGTCGCGAAGATCAACTCAATCATGACTGTTCATACATTAAATATATTTCGAAGGGAGACCCAAAGTTTGCTCTTATTCAATTTTCCCTTTTCCGTTTCTGCAGTTATGTCCTCAAGCGCAGGAACATAAAGATGGGTGCATGAATCATAAACCTGCGATTGAAAATTCGGAAAATTCAATGGTAAGCCGATCATTTCAGGTTCAAAGCCAAATGCAATCGAAACAACAGGATTGAACTGTTTCTTCAACTTATCAAAAGCCAGGGGCTGGTCTGAATGATTTACGATTGCCACGTCTCCCAGATTCAATTTACAAGCCGCCAACATTTTTGTAAGGAACTCTAGGTCGTTCTCGGGAAGGAAACCAATATTTGAATAATTTACCATTATCAGGATCCGCTTTCCATTTTCCCCCAATGATCTATATCCTGACTTCTTTTTTGGTTCTGATCTGGTGTCTGTCCCTGTTTTTAATAGAACTTGTTCAGCAGGAACTACAAGTTTATCCTTATATAATCCGGCCAATACTGCGCCGGGGAGATTTATTTTTTCCAGGCTCATATTTTTATTTTGGCAAACTTATTTTTAGGAGCATAAGAAAATAGAATGATATCTCGTTTTATAGAAATTCCTGCTAACATTTGTTAGCAAAAGATGGCTGGTTTTTTTGTGAGGCGAAACTTTGTTTGTTTCTTTGCAAATCAAATTTGATATACATGGTTGATACTTATAGCATTCCGGTGACCAAGATAGAAAGGAGCAAATTACACGATATCCCCTTGGAAAACATCCCCTTTGGAAAATATTTTACTGATCATATGTTGGAGGCGGACTTTGAGGACGGGCAATGGAAGAATATCGAAATCAAACCTTACCAACCCCTGGTTCTAAATCCTTCACTCGCTGCGTTGCATTACGGGCAGGCGATTTTTGAGGGTATTAAGGCATATAAGGATTCAAACGGGGATGCATTTATTTTTAGACCACAGGACAATTTCAAACGATTCAATATTTCTGCAGAAAGAATGCAGATGCCGATTGTTCCGGAATATCTTTTTATGGAGGGAATGAGGCAATTAGTCGGTCTGGATAAAAACTGGATACCAGCTAAAGAAGATCATTCGCTTTATATAAGACCATTCATGTTTTCTTCAGATGAAGTGATCGGAGTAAAGCCATCAGAGCATTATAAGTTCATGATCATTTTAAGTCCGACGGGGCCGTATTACGCTGCTCCGATGCGTATTTATGTGGAAGAAAAATATACCCGCGCTTCTCCTGGTGGAATTGGTTTTGCAAAAGCGGCCGGTAATTATGGCGCTTCCATGCTTGCAACAGCAGAAGCAAAAAAGAAAGGCTATGACCAGGTATTGTGGACAGATGCATTCGAACACAAGTATGTTCAGGAGATTGGTACCATGAACGTGTTCTTCATCATTGGGGATCGCGCAATTACGCCTGATCTTAAATCAGAAACTATCTTGTCTGGAGTGACTCGCGACAGTGCGATGGTTATTCTGCGCGATATGGGATTTAAGGTGGAAGAAAGACCCTTGAGTATTGATGATATTATTGATGCTTACCGTGCCGGAATCCTTTACGAAGTGTTTGGAACCGGAACTGCAGCAACCATCACTTTGATAAAGGAGTTGAAGTACAAAGATTTTGTGATGAATTTCCCCGTTGAACAATGGAAAACCGCACCGGAGTTGAAAAAGAGATTAACTGCAATCCGCGAAGGACGACTGCCAGACCAGTATGGCTGGATGTTTAAGGTGTAAAAGCGAACGATTTTAAGATTGGGTTGATGAGGTTGACGAGGTTGACAAGGTTGACAAAGGTAATAAGATTGACAACTTGATTATCTGTATCACCCCATCAACATTATCAACTTTGTCAACTTTGCCAACTTTGTCAACTTTGTCAACCCTGTCAACCTTGTCAACCCCATCAACCCCATCAACCCCCTCAACCCCATCAACCTTATCAACTCAGTTGCCAACCACTTTTTTATTTGTTACGTTTATAGCTTTATAGCTGCATTGAGAAAACTACTGCACATACTCTGCTATTTGATTGCGCTGACTGCGAGTGCGCAGCGGGAAGCTGCGATCTGGTATTTCGGAGATAAGGCAGGGTTAGATTTTGGCGGCGGAGCTCCAAATAACCTGGCCTCAAGTGCCATGAATACGCCGGAAGGTTCGGCAAGTATTTCTGATAAGGATGGGGGATTACTTTTTTATACAAATGGAGAAGTGATCTGGAATAGCAGGCATCAAATAATGGACAATGGTACAGGATTAAACGGTAATACTTCAAGCACCCAATCCTCTTTAATCGTTCCGCATCCGGGCAATGATTCACTGTATTATGTTTTTTCCGTCGATTACCATGGGGGATCCCGAGGAATTACATATTCCATTGTAAATATCAAATCGAATAATGGCCTGGGAAGAGTGACGCTAAAGAACCGAATTCTCGCTGGACCAACAACGGAAAAGATAACGGCTGTACTGCATTGCAACAATAAAGATGTCTGGGTAACGGTTCGTTTATGGAAATCAAACTTCTTCTATAGTTTTCTAATAAATAAAAATGGATTGGATCCTGACCCGGTGATCAGTTCGACACCAAATAACCTGGATGGACAAGAATGGGGAACCCTGGGCAGCATGAAAATTTCTCCGAATTCAACAAGAATTGCTGCAGCACATGGATGGAGTGTCAATTATGTCGAACTGGGAAATTTCAATCGTCTTACCGGCGAGATAACGAACGCAGTTCGGTTATCGGTTTCCCCACCCGGTTATAGTGGTTTTGAAACTGGTCCCTATGGAGTTGAATTTTCTCCCGATAGCAGGTTTCTTTATGTTTATTGCGCTTATGGTGGCAGCAAAAGCCAGATCTATCAATTTGATCTGAACAATCCAACAGTTGCTGACATTATGAATTCGCGACAACTTGTAGCAGAACTGAACTATGCTTATGCAGGTAGTTTACAATTGGGCCCTGATCAAAAGATTTATGTTACGAATTCATTCGACTCCAGTTTATCCGTGATCAATCAACCTAACAACCCATCTCCATTATGCGATTTTCAATATGCGCAGCATAAATTGAATTCAAAGTGTGCACTTGGGTTGCCAAATTTCATTCCCACTTATTTCGATCCGAATTATGCGCCCAGTGATTTTTCAACAACAGGGTGCGTAACAAGAAATTTGAACTTTCGTTTGAGATCATTCAGTGATGTTGTTTCGACAAGATGGAATTTCGGTGATCCCGGATCAGGCGCAAATAATACATCAACAAGCCTGGCGCCGACTCATTTGTATCCCGCGCATGGGTTTTACGATGTGACATTAATCCTTACACGAAGTTGTTCGATCGATACGGTCAGGAAAAAAGTATATGCAGGTAACCTGCCGGTTGACCTGCCTCCGACGGGTTCAGGCTGTAAAGGCGATAGTTTAATTTTGTCCGTTCCATTTTACGCAGATGTGAAGTATAGATGGAACACGGGTAGCAGGTCAAACACTACCTCAATCACCACTGCCGGAAGATATTGGGTCACTGCGACTGCGGGATGTGTATTTTCAGATACGACTGATATTAGTTATTTCGATAAACCTCTTTTCAATCTCGGGCCTGATCAAATTGTTTGTACCGGTCAACAAATCTTACTGGATCCGGGCATCGCGGGGATGGGTTATCAATGGAGTAATGGCGCGTCAAGCCAAACAATTAACGTGAATGCTATAGGTTCATACTGGCTTAGGATAACCAATCCTGCTAATTGTTCCTGGTCTGATACCGTCCTGATCATGGATAAACCTTTTCCCTCCGTGTACCTCGGGAAGGATACCCTTATCTGCGAAACAGAACAATTGATCCTAAGTCCGAAGATCAGCCAGGGCGGGTTGAATTATTTGTGGCAGGATGGGAGCACAGGAACTAAAATAACTGTAAAGCAAAGCGGTTTGTATCATGTCCAGGTATATGACAATTGTACGGTGAAGCGGGATAGCATTTTGGTATCATTCAAGACATGTCCGATGGGAGTTCCCAATGCATTCAGCCCGAATGGCGATCGGACCAATGAGGTCTTCCGGGCGAAGTATGGGATTGGGGTAACTAAATACCTTATGCGCGTCTACAACCGGTTTGGGCAGTTGGTTTATGAGAGTAATGACCAGTTAAAAGGTTGGGATGGAGCGCTTAACGGCCAACCTCAACCCATGGGAACCTATGTTTGGACTGTTCAGTATACTGAAAAGGATTCGGGCAGGCAGATAAATCTGAAGGGAACGGTGACATTGGTTCGTTAAAACACTTATCGGCGAAGATTTTTTCGGCCGTTTTATCCGATTTAAGGCAAAAGCCCTTACCTTTGCCCTCCCAAAAATAAAAGGTCGAGAATGCCAACAATTCAGCAATTAGTTCGCAAAGGAAGAGAGATTATCAAAGCAAAAAGCAAATCAAGGGCTTTGGATAGCTGTCCGTTCCGCCGTGGAGTTTGTACAAGAGTTTATACCACAACGCCGAAGAAGCCAAACTCAGCGCTTCGCAAAGTGGCGAAAGTTCGTTTGACTAATAAAGTTGAGGTCATTGCCTATATCCCCGGGGAAGGTCACAATTTGCAGGAGCACTCGATCGTGTTGGTACGTGGTGGACGTGTTAAGGATTTACCTGGAGTACGTTATCATATTGTTCGTGGTAGTTTGGATACTGCAGGCGTAAAAGATCGGAAGAAGAGCCGTTCTAAATATGGAACTAAGCGTGATAAAGCTGGTAAAAAATAAAAAAGTATATTACAAATAAGTATAAATGAGGAAGACAAAAGCCAAAAAATTACCTCTCGCTGCGGATGCCCGATACAATGATATATTGGTAACCCGTTTTGTCAATAACCTGATGTGGCAGGGAAAGAAGAACACCTCCTTCAATATTTTTTATGAAGCGATGGATCGTGTTTCGAAGACAACTGGCGAAAATGGATATGATGTATGGAGAAAAGCTTTGAGCAATGTTACTCCATCTGTTGAAGTTAGAAGCCGTCGTATCGGCGGTGCTACTTTCCAGATCCCAGCTGAAGTTCGCCCGGAAAGAAAGATATCCCTGAGCATGAAATGGCTGATCCGGTATAGCCGCGAGAGAAATGGTCGCAGCATGGCTGAGAAGCTCGCACATGAAATTGTTGCAGCAGCTAAAGGAGAAGGTGCAGCATTCAAGAAAAAAGAAGATACTCATAGAATGGCAGAAGCAAACAAGGCTTTTGCTCACTTCCGCATCTAAGAAAAAAAACTTTTGCTTTGTGTGTCCCTTCCACGTCAATGTGGAGGGGATTTTTGTTTTTAAGTGTTAGCGGATCACAATGCTTCCCTGGTGATCTCTCTTATTATTCTTATATATGATATAGAAATAGATTCCTTTTTGATAGGAGTGAAGTGGAATCTCTTCTACTGCGTCGCGAAGTTCTTTTTCCAAAACTTTTTGTCCCTGGGAATTGAATAACACCAGCCTTGATGGATCGAGATCTTTACTATGAATAATTAATCTTTGCGATCTGTCAGCAGGATTTGGGAAGATGAGATATTTTGAATCGCCGAAATTATAGACTGTCTCAGGGTTGCTGTAAATAATCTTCCCGTTAGTTAATACTAATTTGATACGATAGGTGTTTCCGCCTTTGTGAAGCGTGTTGTCGTTTAATGAGTATTGAAGCCCTGAAATGTTTACTGATTGCAGGGGTTTAAACTGAGCGCCATTCAATTTTTCTGCCTCGATTGATTTTACCTGGTAAAGCGTGCCCAGGTTCAACAATAGTATTGCATTCGACAGATCCAGGTTGACCAGGAAGCTCTTGATATAACACTCGACCCCCTGCGTGCTGTAGTTTAAAGTTTCATCCTTAATGCCCGTTAAGTTTGTCGTAATAACTGGTGCAACCGTATAATGCAAAACATTGTTATTTGCTTTGCCTACAACGATAAAAGTATCGCTCACTCTTTTGAATTCTTCAAGAAAAAAATCTCCCAGCTTATACACAGCATAAGATCCAATGCCCCGGGGTTTATTCCAATACAATAAGAACGAATCGGGACAATTGAATCCAACTTTAATATTGAGTGGTTTTGAAATTGTGGAACCATCGCTTTCATAGCTTTTTCCATTAATGGTCATTCTGAATCTGACGATGGTAAAACTATCTGGGGCGGACCAGCGAAAATATTTTTTGGAAAGATCCACAGAAGGTTCGATCAATTGCCAACTACCAGTTTCTCCCAATTTGTATTCCAGTAGGCCGGTCTGATTCACATACGAGGAACTCCAGCGCAACACCGCTGATTCATTGCAAAAGAGATTATCTCTTCTGGCAGGATAGTTCCATCCAAACATGTCCACCAGCTCGATAGATGGTACTATAAAAAAAGTTTGTTTCGACACCGTCCGGGAATCGGCAATCACGCGAATCTTATAATATCCCGGTGGAGGATTAGTTACACTGATAAACTCAATCGTATTGAGACTGTCTTTTCCTCTGCGTGCTGGGGCCGACAATGAATCTTTATGCGGGAACCGGCTTAATATCCACGGATACCAGATTTCACCGGTAGTAATGTTGATCAACTCAATATTCAGGTCATTCACGATTGCAACTGGAGCGTTAGGCGAAGCCGGGGGATCGTTCCAGCATAATGTTAGTTTTATTTTATGTGTGAGGGGATGAAGTGATATTGGAAAATACTCTTTAATTCCACCTGGGTCAATTGAACCTTCCATATAATCCAGATCCATCCCCAAATGATCCACAATCAATTTTCCAAGTGCAGCATTTGCGTTCAGGATACCGAAGCCGTATGCATAGTCAGGACCCTCATTTCCCGGGTCGGTAGACGTTCCGATAAGAAGAGCCCGGATCAATGCAGAAGAGGGAAGTGTGTCGACAACTTTTTTATACGCTTCCTGGAGCAGTAAAGCAGTTCCGGAAACAAGGGCAGCAGCGCCTGAGCTACCCTCTTCACCAAATGCTACCAATTCAGGTTTTACTCTTCCGTCATATGCCGGTCCTTTTGAACTGAGCAGCGCGACATTATTAAATGAATCAGTAGCGCCGACGGTAAGAATATTCTTTGCCATTTTAAAACTTCCGGTAAGGTTGGCAAAACCAGTAATGCCATTGTAGGTGCCTGAATTGCTTGCAAGATTTCCTGAATTGCCCGCTGAGAAAACATGTAACAATGATGGATTAGCGATCAAGCTGGCATCGTAAGCTGCTGCATCCGCGCCATAAAAATTTTCGATGCCCGTTCCATAAGAATGGTTTTGTACACCGATATTATACTGGCGATATGCAACATCAGTTTCGGGAAGCAAATTTGCAAAACTCGAAGAACTCAACGTGCTAAACGGCGCAACACCTTTACCTGAATAAAAAGTATTACCTGCACCTCCAATCAAACTGGCCATAATGAGTGCATGCGTTGTTAATTGTGGAGAAGCTAATGTAGTTGGAAGGTATCTGCCCTTAAAATCAATATCCGATGAGTCGAACCTGTTTTCCTTTATCGAGACTACGATGCCCTGACCTGTGACGAAAGCATGATTATTGTGGACAAGATTGATTTGATTAACGCTATTATCGATCGACCCCACAGCTAATTCTTCTATTGGTTTTCTTGGCATGTCAACAAACCGGATCATTTTCGAAGGAAGGAGAGAATCGATAAACTTCCAACTCGAACGCACGACAAGCAATCCAATGGACGGATAACTGTTCAACAGACTTATGCGAGAAGAATTGTCATCGAAATGTCTTTTTAATGCAAGTGTATCGTCGCTAAGGATCCAGAATATTTGAAACTGATTTAGATTTTTTTTGCTTGCTTCAATTGCAGAGGGGCTCAATTTAAAACTATAGGCATTGATATTCTGCTGTGCGGATACCGAAAATACCCAGAAACATGATAGAATAATGCTTACGATGAGCGCTCTCATAGAAATTTAAACTACGAATTTTTCGCCAATGACCAATCTAAAGGGATGATGGGGTTTTCTCACTCCAGGATATTGAATCGTATTTTTCCGAAACAGCGTTTCGTAAATTCTTCACCGTGCGTGGAAAAAAATTCCCTGGGTCAGAACTTCGTGTATCCGATACAGTAACTCCGGTTTGCCAAAAGTTCATAAATCTGTTTGGATTGAATTATCCAATTGAAGTAAATTAGGAAACTTTTCCGCACGGAAATTTCTTTCTGCAGTAACAGCTCAACCAATTGTCAAACGCTTTAAACAAGAACATGTATGAGAAAAATACTTCTAAAAGTTTTCCTTGTCCTGCTCTCAATGAGTTTTGTTTTAATTGCATGCAAAAAAGACGCTGTAGTGTCTGAAGAAAAACAACAAATCTCGCAGGATGTTTTAGATAAAATCTATGCACTTGGATTCACGAACAAAAATGTTCAACTACATGAGGAAGGTTATCTGGTCGAAGGAGATATTGTAATTACTGAAGAGCATTTGAATAGTAAACCAGAATCCTTATTCCTAAGAGTTGGTGATGAAGAACAGTACCGAACTACGAATACAGTTGGCGGTCTTCCGCGCAATATCACTATTCGTGTTTCTTCGTCTTTGCCTTCCCGTTATATTACCGCAACTGATGCGGCCATTGCCCGTTACAATGCGCGGGGATTGCGGATCACTATGTCCCGCGTTACTTCAGGTGGGAACATTGTGATCAGGTCAGCACCTTCCGGTGCAGGTTATCTTGCCTCAGCAGGATTCCCATCTTCTTCAGGAAATCCTTATAGTTCTGTTCAAGTAAATCGAAGCTATCTTGACACCTGGAATATTAATACCGTTACAAGTATTATCGCTCATGAAGTGGGTCATTGCATCGGGTTCCGTCATACCGACTTTATGAACAGGTCCTATAGCTGTGGAGGATCTCCAGTTAATGAAGGTGCATCTTCTGTAGGTGCAATTCATATCCCGGGAACTCCCACCGGGCCAAGTTCTGGTTCCTGGATGCTTGCTTGTATTGGAAATGGCACAAACAGGCCATTTACTTCCAGTGACATAACAGCTTTAAATTTCGTTTACTAATCAAATCCTAGGTTGTTACTGCATTGGATCCCTCCGGATTAGCCGGGGGGATCTTTCTTTTGAGGTTTTCCACAATGGAAATTAACCATATCCTAACCATCCAGATTCTGAGGTTTTTGCTTACCTTTGCGCACCGTTTTAAGGACCTTGCAGTAACCCGAAAAGGGAGCTTGAGAGAAGGTTCGCGCACAATCGCTTAAAAATTACAATTCTCAATAATCATGGCAGACTTAAGATTTCAGCGGAATTTTGGAATTGCGGCTCATATCGACGCCGGAAAAACCACTACTACTGAGCGGATCCTGCGCTATACAGGAATGATCCATAAGATCGGAGAGGTGCACGATGGTGCAGCAACCACTGACTGGATGGAACAGGAAAAAGAAAGAGGTATTACGATCACTTCAGCTGCTGTTAGCTGTCAGTGGAATTTTCCTACTGTATTAGGAAAGGCTGACGCCAATACAAAAAAATATTCTTTCAATATCATTGATACGCCGGGTCACGTGGATTTTACAGTAGAAGTTGAGCGTTCAATGCGCGTGTTGGATGGACTGATTGCTTTGTTCTCTGCAGTTGACGGGGTAGAACCTCAAAGTGAAACTGTTTGGCGCCAGGCCAATCGTTATAATGTTCCCCGTATCGGATTCGTGAATAAGATGGACAGAAGTGGAGCTGATTTCCTTAATGTGGTAAAACAAGTAAAGGAAATGCTCGGTTCAAAAGCCGTTCCTCTTCAGTTGCCGATCGGTGCAGAAGATGATTTCAAAGGTGTTGTTGACCTGATCAAAATGAAAGGGGTCATCTGGCATATGGATACAGAAGGAATGACTTTCGATGAAATACCAGTACCAGAAGACTTGGTTGCAGAAGCAAATGAATGGAGAGCAAGTCTCGTTGAAGCTGTTGCAGAATATGATGACAAACTGATGGAAAAATTCTTCGATGATCCGAATTCGATCACCGAAGATGAAATGCATGAAGCGATCCGAAAAGCAACTATCGATCTGAGCATCGTTCCAATGTTGTGCGGTTCTTCTTTCAAGAATAAAGGAGTTCAAACTGCATTGGATGCGGTTTGCCGTTATCTTCCTTCCCCTATGGATCTTGAAGCGGTCAAAGGAACTGATCCTTCAACTGGAGAAGAGTTATTTCGCAAGCCGGATGTAAAAGAACCTTTTGCTGCACTGGCATTTAAGATCATGACCGATCCATTTGTTGGACGTTTGGCATTCTTCCGCGTGTATAGTGGTAAACTCGATGCGGGTTCTTATGTACTAAACGTAAGAAGTGGAAAGAAAGAAAGGATCAGTCGTATCATGAAGATGTTTGCAAACAAACAGAATCCAATTGATTCAATTGAAGCAGGCGATATCGGTGCGGCAGTTGGATTTAAGGAGATAAAGACAGGAGATACACTTTGTACTGAGGATTTTCCAATCACATTGGAAAACATGTTTATTCCTGAACCGGTTATTTCTGTTGCTGTTGAACCCAAAACGCAGGCAGACGTTGATAAAATGGGAACGGCTATTTCAAAGCTTGTTGAAGAAGATCCTACGCTCCGGGTTAAGACCGATGAAGAAACAGGACAGACAATTCTTTCAGGAATGGGAGAATTACACCTGGAGATTATTGTTGATAGAATGAGAAGAGAGTTTAAAGTTGAAGTTAACCAGGGTGCCCCGCAGGTTGCATATAAAGAAGCATTCAAGGCAAGTATTGAACATAGAGAGGTATTGAAAAAGCAAACAGGTGGCCGAGGTAAGTTCGCTGATATCATTTTTGAATTTGGACCTGCTGATCCGGAATGGTTGAAAGAAAACCCGGATGAACATTTCCAATTCATAAATGATATTTTCGGAGGATCAATCCCCCGCGAATATATCCCTGCTATTCAAAAAGGATTTGAACAAGCAATGGGCACCGGTGTACTGGCCAGTTACCCTGTAGAGAATATGAAGGTTAGAGTATTCGATGGAAGTTATCACCAGGTTGACTCCGACGCTATGTCATTCGAACTTTGCGCGAAAGGTGGTTTTCGTGAAGCAGCGAAAAAAGCCAAACCAGTATTGCTTGAGCCGATCATGAGGGTTGAAGTGATCACTCCTGAACAATACATGGGTGATGTAACGGGGGACCTTAATCGCCGTCGTGGTATGCTTGAGGGTATGGATACCCGTGCAGGTGCACAGGTGATCAAGGCAAAAGTTCCATTGAGTGAAATGTTTGGATACGTAACTCAGTTGAGAAGCTTGTCTTCCGGACGCGCAACTTCGACTATGGAATTCAGTCACTATGCTCCTGCACCAAACAATATCGCTGAAGAAGTGATTGCCAAGGTGAAGGGCAAGGCGAAGGTGGAAGGATAATATACATCAATCATCTCATTACCAATATAAACCCTCCGGATGGAGGGTTTTTTATTTGCTAAGTGGAAACCCCAACCATCAAGGAGTTTACAAGCGTATCTCCCTTGCAGTTCCTTGACTAAAGATTTACCTTTATGACTCTAAACTTCTAAACAGCCCGATGAGAAAATTATTGATCGAATTACGATCATTAACTTGTTTGAAATCTATCTTAACCTTAAGCAGTTTACTGTTTAGTTTTCTACTAGCCTCCGGTCAGCAGCAGCCCCCTTCAATTTTATGGTCAAAAAGTTTCGGTGGAACAAAGGCCGACAAAGCCAATGCAATAATCAAAGCTTATGATGGCGGATTTATCATTGTGGGTTCTTCTAAATCCAATGATGGTGACGTAACAGGGCATCATGGAAGCACTGATTCTTCGGATGCATGGGTGGTAAAATTATCTCCTGATGGTGCTATGGAATGGCAAAAGAGCTTTGGTGGAACTGGTGAAGATATATTTAGGAACGTAATACACACGTCAGACGGTAATTATCTCTGCATCGGCAGCACCAAAACTAACAACAACGGTGATGTTTCCGGATTTCATGGTGGAACTGATATCTGGGTTGTAAAAATAGATCGATACGGTAATCTTCTTTGGCAAAGATCATTAGGTGGAAGCTTTCAAGAGGAACCAGGAAACATCTTACAAGCTGCTGATGGTAATTATTACGTGATTGGAAGCACCGATTCTGACAACGGCGACGTATCTGGTATCCATGAATACATTACCAGTTGGAATCGACGAGACATTTGGTTGGTAAAATTAACCAATGCAGGGTCGATCATTACGCAAAAATGCCTCGGTAGTATTGATCATGATGAGGGTTGGGACATTATAGAGTCGAATAATAAAAGTTTAATTATAGCAGCTACCCTTGGTTCCGACGATGGAGATTTTGGAGTTGGAGGAGGAAATCCTCCCAGAGGTTATGTAATAAAGATGGATTCCAATTATTCCATGATCTGGAAGTTAAACCCAGGACAACGAAATACAGGAGTCCAATTATGTCGTACAAATGACAACTACGTACATGTCAACTTCGACGCCATTGGTTGTTATCCATCAAATGGCAATTGGAGAGCTTATCAAATCAGGTTTTTTGATAATCCAGCCAGTACTAATCGCCCGCTTCATCAAACACTTTCAAATTTTGAGTTTTGTATGGGTTCAACCATATTCAGAAATGGTTATCACACGGAAGGGCCTAGTGCATATGCAATTGTCAATGAAAACATTAATATTTGGGTCGGTGGAAGCGATGATGATCTTACTGCAGGCAATACAGGTCTTCATGGAGGAATGGATGGTTTTATATGTGGCGTTAATAACTCAGGGAATGTCGCATGGAAGAAATTTATTGGAGGAAGTGGCTATGATCAGCTTGAGACTGTAGTATCCCTTAATGATTACGAATTTGTAGCTGCTGGATATTCAAAGTCAAGCAACGGCGATGTTTCAGGTAATCACGGTGATTATGACTTTTGGATTGTGAAAATGGGAAAAGTCAATTCAATAAAGGGAACTGTATATGCCGATTATAATCTAAATGGCGCAAAGGATGCCAACGAACCTTTCATTAACAAAATAGTTGTTGAAAGTAAAAAAGGCACAAGTTCTTCTGCAAGCACCACCTTTGGTAATATTTTCCGCAATCAGGTTGACACTGGGGCCTACGTAACGAAAGTTCTTACAACAATTCCATATTATCAAAGTGTGCCGGCATCAATCAATACACAGTTTAGCACATATTATAACACCGACAGTATTTCATTTGCACTTCAACCCATACCAGGGCAAAAAGATTACAGGGTAAGACTTAACTTTGCAACTGCGGCTCGTCCCGGATTTAATTTAACGGTTACATTGATTTGCGAAAATCCGGGAACTGATACACTAACAAACAAGAAAGTTAAACTCGTCAAGGACCCGAGGCTACAATATCTTTCAGCAATTCCTGCCGAGTTGAATATTACAGCTGATACTATCGAATGGAATATCGCTAGTCTTTCACCCAGGGAATCCGTCATAATCACCGTTGAAATGATCGTAGCGGCCCCACCGACAGTAAATATTGGCGACAGACTTGAATCTTTCGCTTACATTGATTCCACTGCCGATCTTCGTCCTTCAAACAATAAATCGCGTTTGACATTACTGGTAGTCGGGGCATTCGACCCTAACGATAAGAATGAAACCAAGAGTGGAGAATTATATAAAGGCGAATATGATCAGGGAGAGTTTTTAAACTACACGATACGCTTTCAGAATACCGGGAATGATACTGCTTTCAATGTTGTAATAAGAGATACACTGGAAAGCAGGCTTGACATTACTTCATTCGAAATGGTTGAGGCAAGTCATCCTTATGAATTCACATTGAAGGATGGTAAATATGCAACATGGACCTTTTCAAATATCAAATTGCCTGACAGCATTATCAACGAGACCTTAAGTCACGGTTATGTTTCATACAAGATCATGCCTGTTGCTGGTCTTTCGGTTGGTGACTCAGTAAAAAATAGTGCGTCGATCTATTTTGATTTCAACCTGCCTGTTAAGACCAATACGCAGTTTACTATTATAAAACCAAATCCAATTGCTCCACCAACGGATCCAATTCTTGGTGGATTGACTGCTGTTTATTGCAATACGTTTGGCGTGCAAACAGGCAAAATCAATAATTTGCCAGCTAATGGTTCAGGAACTTCAGTAGAAGTTAAGTTGGATGGAACTGCATTATCCGTTGGAGCAGACAGCACGTTTGGATTCAATGTATCAACGCTTGCACCCGGATCACACGCAATCACAGTGAAATTTAGCAATGTTTCGGGATCGAAGACAACTACACACAACTTTTTCGTATCAGAAGCTGTAATACCTGAAGTTAATGTGAGTGCCAATATCACAACCATTGTGAACCTCGCTACACCTGTTGTTGTTATTGCAAGTAATGCAGTCGGTGGCGGACTATCGCCGAAATATACTTTCGCTAAGGACAGGAATTTTAATACAATTCTCCAGTCAGAAGGAAATAGCAATACTTACAATCTCGATCCGTCAACACTTACAGTTGGAGAGAACTGGATCTATGTGAGAATGAAGACAAGTGAAACCTGCTATATTCTCCAAACTAATACCGATAGCATTAAACTCATTCGCGATCAGTCCACAGGCATCATTGATCCCGACAATCCAAACAGAATCATCAACGTGTATCCAAATCCATTTGATCAGGAGATCCTCATTAATGGGTTGAGCACTGGTAAGACCTATTCGATCAACCTTTATAACAGTTATGGCCAATTGATGTACAAGCAAAGGGTAGTGGGACGTAGCTCAACCAACCTGAATAGAATCGTACTCCCGGGTGGTATCTACCTGTTATCGATATTTGACGAAGGGAAAAAGATCCTGTTGGGGGCAGTAAAGATTTCAAAGAAGTAAGATTTGATTTATAAAAGAATCCCGTTCCGGATTAGCCGGGACGGGATTCTTTATTTATCAGGAAATCCTTTTTTATTTATCGTTCAGTAATTCTTCTTGGTCCAGGGCAAAGCAGATATCCATTGTCGTTGCCATTTCCATCTACAAAATTGTTATTTATTTGATCTAAGGTGTTAACAAGATTAGAGACAGAATAATTTCCACCGCAACCGCCAATTACCATATTTGCCTCGGCAAGAACTTCGTTTACTGACAAACCCTGCATCGCTCCGGAAGCGATCACCATGAATCCAAGATTTACTTCTGATGGTCCAAAGTTTGGATCATAATTATCGAATCCTGTACTCAGCGTAAGTGCGATTACATGATCCACTAATGTATTCTTAAGATCGGTGGTTGCAGGATCGGTATAACTGTTAGTCAAAGTCCGAGGTTTGCCACCGGCTGGCATATAATTAGTAATTGCCTGGGCGGATGTAAGGCGTACATAGAAATCCGCTGGATAACAACCGATAGACAAGCCATTAGGAAATGCAGCAGCAAAATTTGCATGAAGATATGCACCGGGATTGCCTCCATTTGGAGGAGCTCCCCAACCACCTGGAGTTTGCGTTCTAAAAATTCCGCATTCCTCTGCTACTGAATTTAAAGAACTGGATGCACCATTCAAAGAACTGGATGCACCTGGAATTTCACCTGTTTTGTTGTTGCTGATTTCTTTTTGGCAGGAATAACAAATAACGATAAGGACAATACCAATGCTACAAGCTAATAGTCTGTTTTTCATAAGATTTTTTGTTTAAAATTGAATACGTACTTATCACTGAAGATTCAATAGGAATATCAGGATCGATTCAACAATTCAGGGTCGGGGGTAATAGCTGCCCGCTCGGACGAATCCGTTTGGACGGGCTAAAAATTGCAAAAAACTTGTTCAAATCCAAGCTTTCGGAAAAACAAAAAACGACTGCGGAAAACCGCAGTTTTCATAGGTAAAATACTTATAATTAAGAAAAAGAACTGCGAATTTTTGAGGCTTCTTTTTCTTAGTTTGAGCTATATTATCCGGATAAAAAAATCCCGTCGGCAATTCGCCAGCGGGATTTGTTTTTTATTGAGATCGGATTGATTATCTCTCTTGAGGGCATACGAGGAAATCACAATCACAGCCATGATCACCGTCATGATCGTCGTCATCGTCATCGTCATCGTCATCATCATCATGATCATCATCGCCACCATCATTACTACCATTAGGTCCATTATGATCTCTATCGCCACATTTACTGAATTCATTTATATCTGCCAGAGTTTCAATCATCTTTTTAGCCGAATACCTCGTGCTACATCCACCTAATACTTTATTAGCTTCTGCAAGGAATTCATTAACGGTCCATCCTTTGAATTTACCCTTATTGATAATCATATCTCCAAGCTTCACCCCTGATTCGCTAAAGTCTTCATCAAAGAGGTCAAAACCGACATTTAGTGTGAGAGCTACCAGGTGATGCACGAAGCTATTCTTCAGATCACGGGTCCTTGGATTGGTGTAGTTCTTCTTAATACTCTTAGGTTCGCCACCGGCAGGCAGGTAATCAGTGATTGCCTGTGCAGTAGTAAAGCGAACATTAAAATTATTTGGATAGCATCCTATTGCGAGTCCATTGGGGAATGCATCGGCGAAATTATCATGCAAATATGTTCCCGGATTATTACCATGCGGTTTGGATCCCCAGCCGCCTGGAGTATGTGTACGAAGTTCACCGCAAACAACAGCCGTATCACAGCTTTGCCTGCAATATTTCAGGTAAGATTTCCATGCAGAAATTCCGTTAATGCTTTCATCGAATGGTACAGGGAATGTGCACCATTGGAATCCTCCTTCATTAACCAGGGTGACCCAAATGCCAATAAAAATACATCCGTCTGACTGGAAATTTGAATTATCAATTTGTATCGAATCCCATAGAGACCCCGCAGCGGATATCTTTGTTCTATCTGGACGTGCAGGTCCATCACAAGGTAACCATAGATTAGTTTCGGTTATTCTCTGCCGAACGTGGTCACGCGAACCAAAAAGCACATGTATCTTTTGTACTGTTACGTTGTTTATTCCGTTAGAAGCATACCGGATAATAATTTTGCTATCATCATTAGTTATTGAAAGATCACCGCGATCTGCAACCATTGATTCGTCCCAAAGATCTTTTTGTACCGGTGCACCGCATTCCGCTGAATCAAGTTGGAAAAAATTCTGACGTTGTTCGAGAAGAACTTCTTCGTTTTGATCCCTGCTCTGTTCTTTTTTACAGGCCAGAAAGGTCAATAAGAAAAACAGAATAAGTCCTAAGAAAGGTAGTAATCGTTTCATACGAGTGGTTTTGTTGTTCGCAATCAAATACAGGTGTTTGACGGGAATGGCAGTGTGGCTGTCCGATAGGAGATTAGAACTGTACTTGCTCGAACTCACAGTCCTGGAATACTTTCCTTAAAGCAAATTTCGAGCCAATGGATTTAGTGAATCTACGATTCGAAGGTTAGAAGGGAGAGACTTTGCATGGAATAATTAAAATCCGGGCCAATTATTTAAATCCTGTTACGAGAGCAATTACTGTCCGGTTGGGTTGAAAAGGAAATAGTGATTAAAGGAGCAGTGTCGTGAATAGTAAATCCTTAATTTTCCGCCTTTAATTGAAATACATGAAAAGAACTATAATCGCTTGGTCCATCACTACCTTTGCATTCTTATTATCCATTTTCGGGTATTCTCAAACCATAAACTGGTCAAAGGAAGGAAACAGCTACTATCGGGCAGAAGGAGGGGAGGTTGTTGAGTACAGTCTTCCTCAGAACGCTAAAAAAGTAATCGTAACCAAAAGCCAGCTGACGCCAGCAGGCCAGGATAAAAATCTTACAATAAGGAGATTCTTCTTTTCAAATGACAATAAAAAACTTCTTGTTTATACCAATACAAAAAAAGTTTGGAGACTTGATACCCGAGGCGACTATTGGCTGCTTGACTTAAGTAACAATTCGTTTAAGCAACTGGGTAAGGGAAGACCGGCTTCTTCATTAATGTTTGCAAAATTCTCTCCTGATGGTAGCAAAGTCGCGTATGTAAGCGAATACAACTTATATGTTGAGGATTTAAAAACCGGAATCGTCAAGCCTCTAACATTAAATGGAAATCGAAAAATGATCAACGGTACATTTGATTGGGCTTATGAGGAAGAATTCTTTTGCCGCGACGGATTTCGCTGGTCACCCGATAGCAAGCAGATCGCTTATTGGCAAATTGACGCAAGAAAGACAAAGGATCATTTGATGATCAATAATACCGATTCAATTTATCCAAGCGCTAGTTCCGGTAGAATATCCGGTTGCAGGTGAACCACCTTCACCTTATAAAATAGGAGTGGTGAATATTGGTACGGCAAAAACGAAATGGATGGTTATTCCTACCGATGCAGTTTTGCAAACCTATGTTCCCCGAATGGAATGGGCGGCGAACAGTACAGAACTTATTATTCAGCAACTGAATCGCAAACAGAATGAAAGCAGGCTGATGCTTTGCAACACCAGTACCGGAGTTTCCAGAACGATTTATACAGAGAAGGATGAGGCATGGATCGACATCCTGCCGTTATGGGATAATGATTATAGTTATGGTGGATGGGATTGGATCAATAATGGAAAGGAATTTATCTGGGCATCAGAGAAAGATGGCTGGCGACATCTATTCCGTATAAGCCGCGATGGAAAATCTGAAACATTGGTTACAAAAGGAAATTATGATGTGATAGAGATCGCTGCCATTGATGAAAAAGGCGGATATGTATATTTTCATGCGTCACCCTTTAATGCAACGCAAAAATATCTCTATCGCATTCGATTGGATGGCTCCGGTGAAGCTGAACGCGTATCGCCCGCAAACCAAAAAGGAACTCATGATTACGATATTTCGCCCAATGCATCCTTTGCACGCCATAGTTTTTCAAACTACTATACTCAACCCGTTACTGAGTTTATCAGCATCGGTGATCACAAGGGTATCAATGGAGAAAATAAAGCGAATGAAGCCGTATCAAAAGCAGATTCAACCAAATCAAAAGTTTCATTCTTCAAGATCACCACGTCTGAAAATGTAGAGATGGATGCATGGATGGTGAAGCCCGACAATTTCGATCCATCAAAAAAATACCCTGTTGTATTCTATGTGTACACCGAACCATGGGGACAGAATGTTACGGACCAGTTTGGAGTGGAGGGTAATTTCCTTTACCAGGGAAGTATGTCGAAGGATGGCTATATCTATATTTCGATTGATAATCGGGGAACTCCGGTTCCCAAAGGAAGGGCCTGGAGAAAAATCGTTTACCGGAAGATCGGGTTGGTCAATATCAGCGACCAGGCGATGGCTGCAAAAGAGATCCTGAAATGGGCTTTTGTGGATACTTCCAGGATTGCGGTTTGGGGATGGAGTGGTGGCGGATCGGCTACGCTGAACCTAATGTTTCAGTATCCGGAGATATATAAAACTGGTATCTCCGTGGCTGCGGTGGCCAACCAGTTAACCTATGATAATATTTATCAGGAAAGATATATGGGTCTGCCCCAGGAAAACCGGGAGGATTTTCTCAAAGGCTCGCCAATCACATATGCCAAAAATCTGAGGGGAAATCTGCTGTATATCCATGGGACTGGCGACGATAATGTCCATTATAATAATGCCGAGATGCTTGTAAATGAACTGGTAAAGCATGGAAAGCAGTTTCAGCTTATGGCCTATCCAAATAGGACCCATGGTATTTCTGAAGGCGAGGGAACGGGTTCACATCTTTCTGCCCTTTATACTAAATATTTGAAGGAACACTGCCCGCCCGGGCCCAGGTGATTGAACTTGGGTTAAAATTTCAAATTTGACTGAGAAAAATTGAGATTTTCTTTGAGTGTATTCTCTAAGAACCTACCTTTGCATCCCCAATTCAAAAATGGGATTTGCAATTATGTCTCAGCGAATCAGAATAAAATTACAGTCTTACGATCACAATCTGGTAGATAAATCTGCCGAAAAGATCGTGAAAACAGTACGCAGTACAGGCGCAGTGGTAACAGGACCAATTCCTTTACCTACCCGTAAAAAGATATTTACCGTATTGCGTTCACCCCACGTAAATAAGAAGAGCCGTGAGCAGTTCCAGCTAGCGACGCATAAGCGTTTGCTGGATATTTACACTTCTTCTACCCGTACGGTGGATGCGCTGAGTAAGCTGGATCTGCCCAGTGGTGTTGAAGTTGAGATCAAAGCATAAGATGATAAAGACCCTGTCAGGGTTAACAATTCTGACAGGGTTTTTTCATTAGTTCTTTTTATAACCTATCTGTAAACTTTCCTGCCGTTGGTGGGAGAATAAAGCAGCGCTGGGTATTGTCTGCGAAACGCCAGGTAATTCATAAACTAAAATATGAACTAGCCCTTCGAGGTTAGTTTACTGTTGGTACTTCTTTCATCCACCGAAGCCTTGGCGAAGGTGGACATCAACAGAGATACAAAGCATGCAGCGAAGTTCACCTTCGCCAAGGCTTCGGTGAATAAAAGAAAAGGTCAACAGCAAACGGGGATTGAAGTCCTGATGTGCGCATCTAGCCTTACATCACCTTGCACTGTCTCTTCAACCTTTCGAGAGGCACAAACTATAATAAAATGAAAGGAATTATTGGAAAAAAAATTGGGATGACCAGCATCTTCAGTCCTGATGGTAAGCAGACCGCCTGCACCATCATTGAAGCTGGTCCTTGTGTTGTCACGCAGGTAAAAACAACAGAAACCGACGGATACAATGCTATCCAATTAGCATTTGGCGACAAGAACGAAAAGCACACCATCGCAGCCGAAAAAAATCACTTCGCGAAAGCAAATACTGCTGCAAAGAAATTTGTAAAAGAATTCCGCGATTATTCTATTGAAAAAGCATTAGGTGAAACCATCACTGTTGACATTTTCGCTGAAGGCGAAAATGTTGATGTGGTTGGAACCTCAAAAGGTAAAGGTTTCCAGGGTGTTGTAAAACGTCATGGATTTCATGGAGTGGGTGGCCAATCACACGGTCAGCACGATCGTCAGCGTGCTCCGGTTCTATCGGTAACTCATCCGATGCATCCCGTGTATTCAAAGGAATGCGCATGGCAGGCCGTATGGGTGGCGATCGCGTAAAGATCAAGAGCCTGAAAGTTGTTAAGATCTTCCCTGATAAGAATTATATACTGGTGAGCGGTTCAGTTCCCGGTCATAACGGTTCAATTGTTTATATCCAGAAGTAAACTTTAATTGAAACAAATGCAAGTAGATGTTTTAAATATAAAAGGTAAGAAAACCGGTCGTACTGTTGAACTACCGGAAGAGATCTTTGGTGTAGAACCGAATGATCATGTGATCTATCTCGCGGTGAAGCAATTTTTGGCTGCACAGCGCCAGGGTACACATAAGGTGAAAACACGTTTGGAAGTAAAGGGTTCAAGCAAGAAACTGCATCGTCAAAAAGGTACAGGTGGTTCCCGTAAAGGAAATATCCGTAACCCCTTATATAAAGGTGGTGGTACCATCTTCGGACCAAAACCACACGATTACGATTTCAAACTGAACCAGTAAAGTAAAAGGACTGGCAAAATGTTCTGCGCTTTCTCATAAGGTAAAAGAAAGCAATCTGCTGGTTCTCGAAGACGTGAACCTGGAAGCACCAAAAACAAAAGATGTTGTCGAGCATTCTGAAAGGCTTGAAAGCAGACAATAAGAAAGTATTGTTCCTTACCGCTGATAGATAATGATGAATCTTTACCTGTCATTCCGCAACCTTCCTAACGTGAATGGTTACCAGTTCAACGATATGAACACTTATGATATCGTGAATTCAGATGTAGTGGTGGTGACAGAAAGTGCAGTCAAAGTCCATTGCAGAAGAAGTTAAAGCAAGATCAACGCTAATTAATCATTAAAAATCATTCAAGATGATGAAACTCTCTGAAGTATTAATAAAACCAATCGTTACCGAAAAGAGCAATAAGCTTTCGGACGCAGCGCAGCACGTATGCTTTCCGTGTAGCACCGAAAAGCAAATAAGCTGGAGATTAAAAAAGCGGTTGAAGATTTTTACGGTGTAACTGTTATAGATGTGAATACCGTGGTTGTTCCCGGAAAAACTAAAACCCGTTTTACCAAAGCTGGATTTATTTCCGGTCGTGAAGCCTGCTTATAAGAAAGCATATGTAACGGTGGCAGAAGGAGAAACAATTGATCTGTACGCAAACATTTAATAACAATTATTATAAGAATGGCGGCAAGCCGCAAAGATTGCAGATAAATAGAAGATAACATGGCACTAAAAAAATACAAACCGATGACAGCCGGAACTCGTTGGAGAATTGGTAATGCTTATGCCGAAATCACCAGCGATACTCCGGAGAAAAGCTCTGCTTGAAAAGTAAAAGAAAACCGGTGGCCGAAACGTCCAGGGCAGAAGAGCAATGCGCTATATCGGTGGCGGAAACAAGAAGATGTATCGTATTGATCGATTTCAAAAGAAATAAGAAAGATATACCTGCAACTGTTGCATCTATTGAGTACGATCCAAACCGTACCGCATTCATCGCGTTGTTGAATTATGCTGATGGTGAAAAGAGATACATCCTTGCTCCGCAGGGTTTGCAGGTTGGCAGCGACAGTTATTGCTGGTGATGATGTTGCTCCTGAAATCGGAAATGCGCTGCAGATGAAAAATATGCCCTCGGTACCAACGTTCACAATATTGAAATGCAACCTGGCCAGGGTGGCAAACTGGTTCGCAGTGCAGGTACATCTGCACAGCTGACCAATAAGGAAGATAAATATGCGGTATTGAAAATGCCTTCCGGTGAATTGAGAAAAGTACTGATCAATTGTTATGCTACAGTTGGTGTGGTTAGCAATAGCGATCATAACCTTGAGAAGCATGGGTAAGGCAGGTCGTAATCGTTGGAAAGGTATTCGTCCACGTACCCGTGGTGTTGCGATGAACCCTGTAGATCACCCGATGGGTGGTGGTGAAGGTAAAGCTTCAGGTGGTCATCCACGGAGCCGTACCGGTAAGTATGCTAAAGGATTGAAGACACGTAAGCGACAGTAAAGGGAGCGATAAGCTGATTATTCAAACGAAGAACGGAAAGAAGCTTGCCAAATAAGCTAGGCAATTAGCAATTAGCAAATTGTAAATCACAATTCGTAAATCGTAAATATTTCAAATGGCTCGTTCAATTAAAAAAGGTCCTTACGTAGCTGCAAAGCTGGAAGAAAAAGATGATTGCGATCAACGAAGGCAAAACCAAGAAAGCGTGTTATCAAAACCTGGAGCCGTCGTTCTACCATTACTCCGGATTTTGTAGGACATACATTCGCAGTGCACAACGGCAATAAATTCATTCCGGTTTATGTAACGGAATTCATGGTAGGACATAAGCTAGGTGAATTTGCACCTACCAGGAACTTCAAAGGACACTCAAGTAAGAAAGTAGCTATAATAAATAAATCGCTTAATGCGAGCCGGGAGTCAGAGTCCACTCCTGAATCCCGGCAACCGACTAAAATGAATATAAAATGGAAGCAGTAGCTAAACTTAGAAATTATCCCACATCACCACGCAGAATGCGTTTGCTGGCTGATGAGATTCGTGGAATGGAAGTGGAAAAAGCATTGGCATTACTGGAGCATCATCCACAACATTCTGCAACACCTTTGCACAAATTGCTGTTGAGTCTGCAGTGAAGTAACTGGGAACAGAAGAATGAAGGCAAGAGCGCGGCTGATGCGAGCCTGGTTGTAAAAACAATTTTCGTTGATGGGGCACGCAGCATTAAACGAATGTTTCCTGCTCCACAGGGTCGGGCTTATCGCATTCGCAAGCGCAGCAACCATGTAACCATTGATTGTAGATAACTAAAACAATAATAGATAATCATACTCAAATCATAATATGGGTCAGAAAACAAATCCAATTGGTACCAGGTTAGGGATCATCCGCGGTTGGGAATGCAACTGGTATGGTAACAAAAAAGATTATCTCTACCAAGTTGATCGAAGATAACAAGATCAGGACTTACCTGAATGCTCGTATCAACAAGGGTGGTATTTCCAAGATCGTTATTGAGCGTACGCTTAATAAACTGATCGTTACCATTCATACTTCCAAGCCCGGTATCATCATCGGTAAAGGTGGTGGAGAAGTTGACCGTATCAAGGAAGAGTTGAAGAAACTGACCGGTAAGGATGATGTACAGATCAATATCCTGGAGATCCGTCGTCCTGAACTGGATGCAAAGATCGTTGCGTGATACGATTGCCCGCCAGATCGAAAACCGTATCAACTATAAACGAGCCATTAAAATGGCAATTGCTTCTGCACTTCGTATGGGTGCTGAAGGAATCAAGGTTAAAGTTGGTGGACGTTTGGGTGGTGCTGAAATTGCACGTACCGAAGAGATCAAGCAGGGACGTACTCCTTTGCATACATTCCGTATGGATATCGATTATGCAAACGTATTTGCACTTGACTGTTTATGGTAAGATCGGTATCAAAGTATGGATCTGTAAAGGTGAAGTATCTTGGGCAAGCGAGATCTGAATCCAAACTTTGTTGGTGGTAAGAGTGAAGTAAGTGACAGAAGAGACAGAAGAGAAGGTGGAGAACATCGTGACCGTCGTGATGACCGCGGAGGAAGAGGCGGTGGTGGCGGTGACAGAAGAGGTGGTGGAGATAGAGGCGGCGGACGCGGCCAGGTGGCGGCGGTGGTGGTGGAAGAGACAGGAGAGGATAATGCGAATACAGCTACGAGCCTTGAGCTACGAGCTGTGAGCGAAGAAAAAAAATAATTAATGCTGTTTGCTCGAAGCTTGTAGCTAACATCTCAAAGCTTAAAATATGTTACAGCCAAAAAGAACGAAACATAGGAAAGCGCAGAAAGGCCGTATCCGGGAGGTGGCAAAACGAGGGACAACCATTTCATTCGGTTCATTTGCATTGAAAGCACTGGAACCAATCTGGTTGACCAACCGCCAGATCGAAGCTGCACGCCAGGCAATGACCCGTGCTATGAAACGTGAAGGAAATGTTTGGATCAGGATTTTCCCTGACAAGCCAATTACCCGTAAGCCACAGGAAGTGAGGATGGGTAAGGGTAAAGGTAACCCTGAATTCTGGGCTGCTGTTGTTGAACCAGGACGTATCCTGTTTGAAGCGGATGGTGTTACTGAAGCAGTAGCAAAAGAAGCTTTGGATCTTGCTGCGCAGAAACTGCCGATCAAAACAAAGTTTGTTATCCGCAGAGATTATCGGTGCGTAAACAGCATAACAAGTACAAATTTCAATTGATAGATGTCAAAGAAAATTGATTTTGTAAAGAGCCTGAAGGATCTGAATGAAAAGGATCTGAACGCAAGGATCCAGGAAGAT
Source organism: uncultured Chitinophagaceae bacterium (assembly GCA_963728145.1). Lineage (GTDB taxonomy): Bacteria > Bacteroidota > Bacteroidia > Chitinophagales > Chitinophagaceae > CAVSJA01. Next base: position 700,825 of record CAVSJA010000007.1, read on the forward strand.
GAACTGCGTCTTGAAAAAGCTGGAGTTCGCTCATGCGCATTTCTCCATTGGAAAATCCAATGAGCATTCGTGCGATCTGCGCAAGGATCTTGCCCGTTTGAAAACTGAATTGCAGAGAAAGAAAGCAGGGAAGCTTAGAATACGGCTGCGAGCTGTGAGCACGAGCTACGAGCTCAGTTCACAAATCGCAGTTTAAGAATAAACAAAATTTAATTGCTGTTAGCCAAAGCTCGAAGCTCGAAGCTAATAGCTGAAAGATCAAAAAAAATGTCCGAAAGAAATTTGCGTAAAACAAGGACCGGTGTCGTAACCAGCAACAAAATGGATAAAACCATTACCGTTGCTGTCGAAAGAAAAGTAAAGCACCCGATCTATGGTAAGTTCGTAAAGAAGACTACCAAGTTCCATGCTCATGATGAAAAGAACGAGTGCAGCGTTGGCGATACTGTAAAGATCATGGAAACCCGTCCGCTGAGCAAGACAAAACGCTGGAGACTGGTGGAAGTGGTTGAGAAAGCGAAGTAAGAATAAGCTGCGAGCTGTGAGCCATGAGCTACGAGCTGTTCACGAGAGTTAAATAAAGTTTTAATTGCTAGAGGCTCGTAGCTGAGGCCGAAAGCTCAAAGCTTAAATAAAATGATTCAGCAAGAAAGCAGATTAAACGTAGCTGATAACAGTGGTGCAAAAGAAGTGTTGTGTATCCGTGTGTTGGGAAACAGCGGCCAGGATTATGCCAAGATCGGTGATAAGATCGTGGTTACTGTTAAAGGATGCCATTCCCTGCCGGTGGTATTAAAAAAGGAACCGTAACCAAAGCGGTTATCGTTCGTACAAAAAACAAATTGCGTCGTAAAGATGGATCTTATATCCGTTTCGATGATAATGCAGTGGTGTTGTTGAACCAGTCTGATGAGCCAAGAGGTACGCGTATTTTCGGACCAGTTGCCCGGGAACTGCGGGATAAAGGATATATGAAGATCATTTCTCTGGCACCGGAAGTATTGTAAAAATATGCTATATGCACTGATTCAACAGACAATAGTCTCAAAGAGACAAATATAATAAAATGAGTAACAGATTCAAACCCAAGTTCAATATCAAAAAAGGTGATACCGTAGTGGTGATCTCCGGCGATGATAAAGATCTGAAGAAAGCCACGCAAAGTGCTGGAAGTATATCCTGAGAAATGCCCGTGTACTGGTGGAAGGTGTAAATATTGTTACCAAGCATACCAAACCTTCTGCACAGAATACCAAAGGTGGTATTGGTTAAGAAAGAAGCAGCCATCCATATTACCAATGTAATGCTTGGGATGCGAAATCCGGAGCAGGCCAACCAAGATTAAAAGCGGACCGCGAAAACGGTAAACTAGTTCGTGTATCAAAAAAATCTGGGGAGGTGATTAAATAATTGAATCATGAGCACAACAAAATATACTCCGAGATTAGCAGACAAGTACAAGAAAGAAGTTGTACCTGCTTTGATGAAGACATTTCAGTTACAAAAGCGTAATGCAGGCTCCACGCTTGGAAAAGATCTGCCTGAACCGTGGTGTGAACGGCGCAGTTACTGATAAAAAACTGGTTGATATTGCAGTTGATGAACTGACAACAGATCACCGGTCAGAAAGCAGTTGCCACCATGTCGAAGAAAGATATTTCCAACTTCAAGCTGCGTAAAGAATATGCCGATCGGTGCACGGGTTACACTTGCGTGGAGTGAAGATGTATGAATTTCTTGACCGGCTGATTGCAACTGCACTTACCACGTGTACGCGACTTCAAAGGAGTCAATGAAAAATCATTCGATGGCCGTGGAAACTATACGCTGGGTGTTACTGAGCAGATCATTTTCCCTGAAATCGATATCGATAAGGTGAATAAGATCACCGGTATGGATATCACGTTCGTTACAACAGCACAAACAAACGAAGAAGCTTATCGAATTGCTGAAAGAAATGGGAATGCCTTTCCGAAACGTTAAAAAAGACGCAGAATAAATTGACTGTTTTACCGGTCAATAGTTAAATCATAAAAAAACAATATGGCAAAAGAATCAGTAAAAGCCAGGCAGAGAAAAAGGGAAAAAATGGTAGCCCAGTACGCTGAAAGACGTGCAGCATTAAAAGCAGCAGGTGATTGGAAAGCTTTGGATGAACTTCCAAAGAATTCTTCAAAAGTACGTTTGAAGAACCGTTGCCAGTTAACCGGTCGTCCAAGAGGATATATCCGTTATTTCGGTCTCAGTCGTATTGCCTTCCGTGATATGGCACTGGCTGGAAAAATTCCTGGTGTGAAGAAAGCAAGCTGGTAGATTGCTGGATTGTTTGATTGTTTGATTGTTGTGAAGCAAACAAGCAAACAAGCAAACTGCAGCGATTAAATAATAAATATCAAATTTTCAATCTGAAATAATTATGGTAACTGATCCTATAGCAGATTTTCTGACCAGAATTCGTAATGCACAAATGGCAGGTCATCGCATTGTGGAGATCCCTGCATCAAACCTTAAAAAACGTATGACTGAGATTCTGTACGACCAGGGTTATATCCTGAAGTACAAATTTGAGGATGACAACAAACAGGGTGTGATCAAGATCGCATTGAAATATGATGCGCAGACGAAAGAACCTGCGATCAGATCACTGGAAAGAGTTAGCCGTCCGGGTTTGCGCCAGTATGCAAGCCCAGCTGAATTCAGAACGAGTGAAGAATGGTTTGGGTGTTGCTATCCTCAGTACTTCTAAAGGTGTGATGACCGATAAGCAAGCCAAAGCGCAGAATGTAGGTGGTGAAGTTTTGTGTTACATCTATTAATAGCTAAGGTGCTATAGCAGATAATAATTCTGATACATTAAGCCGAACCTATACTAGGCTGACCGGTCAGAATGAATTAAATCATAAACTTAAATAATTAATTGATATGTCTCGTATAGGAAAACAACCGGTAGCAATTCCGCAGGAGTTACGGTTACAGTGGGAAACGACAATGTGCTTACTGTAAAAGGACCCAAAGGTGAATTGAAGCAGGCTATTGACCGGGATATTAACGTGGAAGTGAAAGATGGCCAGGTTGAATTCAGCACGTCCAACTGACCAGATCCGTCATCGTGCAATGCATGGTTTGTATCGTTCACTGGTTTCAAACATGGTAAAAGGTGTAACTGAAGGATATAAGAAAAAACTTGAACTGGTGGGTGTAGGTTATAAAGCATCCAACCAGGGTAATCTTCTTGATCTTTCTTTAGGTTATTCTCACAATATCATTTTTGAAATTCCTAAAGAACTGAAGGTAGCAACAGCACAGGAAAAAGGAGAGAACCCAACGATCAGCCTGGAAGGTATCGACAAACAATTGATCGGCCAGGTAGCAGCAAAGATCCGCGGCTTACGTAAGCCTGAACCATACAAAGGAAAGGGTGTGAAGTATTCAGGTGAAGTATATCAGGAGAAAAGCTGGTAAGGCAGCTGGTAAATAAGTTGAATGGGTGAATGGTGAATTGCGAATTGCTGAGATTATCATCTATATATATAATAAGTTGAATTATCAAATTAAGATAAAATGAACACGAAACTCAATCAGAAGGCAGAAGATCCGCTACAGTATCCGCAAGAAAATAGCGGGTGTTGCAACGCAAAAGCCACGTTTGTCTGTTTTCCGAAGCAATACAGATATCTATGCTCAGCTGATCGATGATGACAAGTGGCAAAACACTTGCTTCTGCATCATCCAAGGACAAAGATATTGCTGCGCAGAAGGTGAACAAAGCTGAGAAAAGCAAACTGGTTGGTGCAGCTATTGCGCGAAAAGCAACTGATCTTGGATTGACTGAATGTAGTTTTCGATCGTGGTGGTAATCTGTATCATGGTCGTGTGAAAGCAGTTGCAGATGGCGCACGAGAAGGTGGATTGAAATTCTAATCTCGATAAAAATCAGTATAGTAATTCGTAAATACATATAATGTCAAAAGTTAATTTAAACAAGAGTAAAAGCCGGCGACCTGGAATTGAAAGAAAAAGTGGTTTCTATCAACCGCGTGGTGAAAACTACAAAAGGTGGTCGTGCTTTCAGTTTCTCTGCTCTGGTTGTTGTAGGAAATGAAAATGGTGTGGTAGGTCATGGTCTTGGAAAAGCAAAAGAAGTTCAGGAAGCAATCACCAAAGGAATTGAAGATGCAAAGAAGAACCTGATCAAAGTTCCGATCATGCACGGAACAATTCCTCATGATCAGCTGGCAAAAGAAGGTGCTGCCAAAGTGTTGATCAAGCCAGCTGCTCATGGTACCGGTGTAATCGCCGGAGGCAGCATGCGTGCTGTACTTGGAAAGTGCCGGTGTTACCGACGTACTTGCAAAATCACTTGGTTCTGCCAATCCGCATAACGTGGTGAAAGCAACCTTCAAAGCGCTTGCTATGCTGCGTGAGCCAATCACATGTTGCCAAGCAACGCAGACTTGAACCTGAAGAAAGTATTTAACGGATAATTCGCTTTGCAGACTCGGGATGCTCGCGGAATACAGATTGCCTCATGAAATTCAACTAAAATCAAAACCCGAGGGATTGAATATGAAAAAGATAAAAATCACACAGGTAAAGAGTCCGTATCGACAGACCGGAACGCCAGAAGACAAACGCTGGTAGCACTGGGTTTGAATCAAGATGAATGCCACGAAGGAAGTAGAAGCAACACCACAGATACTTGGTATGGTTCGCAAAGTGAACCATCTGGTTAAAGTGGAGGAAGCATAATTTAAATAGCATGGCAATAAAGCAATAGGCAAGAATACAGAGATTGGAAATAACTTTGCTAATTGTCCATTGCCGATTGCCAATTCAAAAGCGAGGGGTGATTCCCCGTGAGTATAAAATCAATTAAAATGAAATTACACAATCTCAGACCTGCAAAAGGTGCAACACAAAAGAGAAAAACGAATAGGTCGCGGTGAAGCTTCCGGTAAAGGTGGTACATCTACAAAAGGTAATAAAGGTGGACCAAGCACGTAGCCGGTTATCAAGAACAAAATGGCACATGAAGGTGGTCAGATGCCTATCCAGCGTCGTATCCCAAAACGTGGATTTAAAAACCCCGCACCGTGTTGAATACAAAGTATTCAATCTCGGCCAGATTGAGCAACTGGTTGAAAAATATGGATTGAAAGAATTCTCCATGGAGAATCTTATATATGAATGGATTGATCAGCAGAACTGATAGAGTGAAAATCCTGGGAAATGGAGAAATGAAATCCAAACTTGCTTTCAAGGTCAATGCAGTCAGCGAAAAAGCAAAATCAGCAATCGAAGCAGCAGGCGGTTCAGTGGAAATAGTAAAGTAATTTTATGTAATTTGCCGGACGCATTTGCAATGCGTCCTTTTTGTTTAAGGCATATCACTAAAATTTAGCAGCATTCTGTGAAAAAATTCATACAGACACTTAAGAATATCTGGAGCATTGACGAGCTGAGGAGCAAGATCCTTGTTACCATCATGCTCCTGTAGCCATTTACCGGCTTGGATACACATATCGTATTACCGGGTATCGATCCGCTAGCAAGATTGACCTGACAGGTGCTGCTGGAGGTGGAATCCTGGGATTGATCGATGCATTTGCAGGTGGTGCATTTTCCACAGGCATCTATTCTTGCACTGGGTATCATGCCTTATATCTCTGCTTCGATTTTCATGCAGTTGATGACCATCCTTTATCCTCCTTTCCAGAAACTACAGAAGGAAGGAGAAAGCGGCCGAAAGAAGATCAACCAGTACACCCGTTATCTTACCGTAGCTGTTACGGTCGTTACAGGCAAGCGCTTATGTGGCTTACCTGAACAGTCCCGGTTATAGCAGAAGCCATCATTCAAGCTTATCCGGGATTATTTCTGGTTATCAACTACGATTATTCTTACAGCAGGTACATTGTTTGTAATGTGGCTTGGTGAAAAGATCACAGATAAAGGTTTGGGTAATGGTACATCAGTTATCATCATGGTGGGTATCCTTGCACGTTTGCCACAATCATCTGGTACAGGAATGGCAGTGTCAAAGATCCAACCGCGGTGGTGGTGGTTTATTGATATTTGTAATCGAGATCGCGATCCTGATCGCGATCATTATGGGATTGATCATATTGATCCAGGGCGTTCGAAAGATCCCCGTTCAATATGCAAAACAGATTGTTGGCAACCGGCAATTCGGTGGAGCAAGACAATTCCTTCCAATGAAAGTGAACAGCGCCGGTGTAATGCCAATCATCTTCGCACAGGCGATCATGTTCCTTCCAACCCTCTTGTCGAATTTTGAATCAACAAAGGGTCTTGCGCAGGATATTCAGCGATCCACAGCAACGCCTGGTATATGGTGATCTATGCTGTAATGGTTATTGGATTTACCTTCCTTTATACTGCCTTAATATTTAATCCAAAGCAGATTGCCGATGATCTGAAACGCAACAATGGATTTATTCCGGGCGTTAAACCAGGACAGCCAACCGCAGATTATATCGGTTCCGTAATGGATAAGATCACTTTACCAGGTGCGGTCTTACTGGCAGTTGTAGGTATTCTTCCAGGATTTGCACAACGTCTTGGCGTTACAGCAGGGATTTGCTTCATTTCTTCGGAGGAACATCACTGCTGATCATGGTTGGTGTGATTTTGGATACATTACAGCAGATCGAAACACAGTTGTTGATGCGCCAGTACGATGGATTGATGAAGAGTGGACGGATACAGGGACGTCAACCAGTGTCTACTTCATCCATTGTAAAAAGATTTTAATGAATTATAACGACCTGACAGCTGCTGAAAACGATTGTCAGGTTTTTTATTTGAACAATAGATCATGATTCTATAAAACAGAAGCCGGAGATTGAAATAATGCGCCAGAGTGCATTGCTGGTCGGAAAGGCTATTGCCGAAGTGGCAAAGCTCCTCAAGCCAGGAATTACGACAGGTGAATTGGATGAGGTTGCGGAGGAATTCCTTCGTGATAATGGAGCTCTGCCGTCTTTCAAGAATTACAAAGGCTATCCTTTTGCTTCCTGCATTTCGGTAAATGATGCGGTAGTGCATGGATTTCCGAATGGAAATGAGTTGAAAGATGGAGACGTCATCTCAGTTGATATCGGAGTGTTTAAGAATAATTATCACGGCGATAGCGCTTATACATTCGCGATCGGAAATGTCAGCGATGAAGCAATGAAATTGATGACCGTTACCAAAGATTCTTTATATAAAGGAATAGAAAAAGCAGTAGCTGGTAACAGGGTAGGAGATATTTCATATGCCATCCAGGAATACTGTGAGAGGCACCACAAATATGGCGTGGTCCGTGAATTGGTGGGTCATGGACTTGGGTCAGAAGCTTGCATGAAGATCCACAAGTGCCTAATTATGGAAGGAGAGGTACCGGCGCCAAAATGAATGAAGGAATGGTGATCGCGATCGAGCCCATGATCAATCTGGGTGTGAAGGATGTTTGGTATGATGATGATGGCTGGACTGTTCGCACCAAGGATGGTAAAGTTTCCGCGCATTATGAACATACCGTTTGTGTACGAAAAGTAAAAGCTGATATACTTTCTTCTTTTATTGAAATAGAAAAAGCAGAAAAGGCAAACAGCAATCTTCGTTCAGATTATAATACTGTATTAAGCGCTGAAAAAGTTCTTCAATAATTCTTTCTGTTCTCCCGAGGTCTTGAAATAATTCACAAGCGAAGAGATATTATAATTCCATTCGATCGCGAACCATGCGCTAAGGGGTGCAACAATAAACCATATCCATCCATAAGGAATGGTAAAACTTAGAATGATCCCTGCGATTAGCCAGTAAATTGGATACAAAAGGATGACCGATCCAAAGAAAACGGAATCAAAAAATATTGTTCCTTTTGTTTTTGCCTTTGCAAAAGATCTCAAAGGAATATAAAAAAATCCATTCAATATATAACCTGCAATTGCGGCTGGGAAAAGTAGCAAGCTCAATATCCAGTTGCGTAAAAATCTTTCTTTTTTTAACGGAAGATGTCCGGAAGGCAGTTTTTCTTTTGTAGAAGCTGTTTCAAGTTTATTGAGCTTTTCAATTGTATTTGATGAATTCCAATCTGGCGTCTGATAATAGTTAGTCAGAATGAATTTCCATCCCTCAATATCGTCTGAATGAAATTGCGGTGCAAGGGGAAGCATTTTATCGAATAGCACTTCTTTGAATTCATTTTTCCATTCCCCTTCGGTTTCCCATCCTTTGTTGTGGAAAGGCAAAATAGGTTCGCCTGAATTTATATAAATCGTTTTGTGACCTTTCTCGAAATTATCATAGGCGATACCAAGTGGAAGAACTCTTAATGATTTCTTTAAATATTCATCATTCCGGCAATCCCAGACCATGGAAGCGATGCCACTCTTTACGGGTTTTAGTTTCCATTCATTTTCGCTTACTCCTTCGGAAAAGATGAGAATGATCCCACCGTTCCTTAATATTTCAATACATTTTTCTATAGTAGAAAAATTACTGCGCGACTGTCCTTTTCCATCTTTTTGCCGGTAAAAAGGAATTCCATTCATCCATTTCAGTAGAGTCCGGAATGCAGCGATATTGAACATATCGCTTCTGATGGTATAGTAAATGGGCTGACCACAATACAAGCCGGTGATGGCGGCATCGAGCATGGAATTGGGATGATTGGATGCGATGATCGCGGGACCTTCAAGGTTTTTCAGGGATTCGCAGTGCATCCACCTGTTGCGGCAATATAGCGGCATACCGATGCTTGCAAGAAATTTTATCAGGCGATAGAACAAATGCCTTTAGTTTTGCCACCGGTTTGACAACGCCCGGTGGGATTAAGCTGTCAATTTAAAGAATAATAATGAGCCGAAAGCGATTATTAGTTATTGGTGGAGGCGCTGCCGGATTTTTTTGTGCTGTTAATGCGGCGCGATTGAATCCTGAGTTGGAAGTGGTATTAGTAGAAAAAACCAGCAAGCTCTTATCTAAAGTAAAAGTATCCGGCGGTGGACGATGCAATGTGACACATGCTTGTTTTGATATTCAAGAGATGTCGGCTAACTATCCCCGTGGGCAAAATTTTGTAAAGAAATGTTTTCATTGGTTTTTTACTAATGATACGGTTGAATGGTTTAAAGAAAGAGGAGTGGAGTTGAAAACTGAAAAGGATGGAAGAATGTTTCCTGTAACGGATAATTCTCAAACGATAATTGATTGTCTTTTAAAGGAAGCTAATAAGTATGGAGTTACTATAAAGATGAACAGGGAAGTAAAGGAATTGCTGAAAGAGGAAGAGGTTTGGAGGATTCGTTTTGCCGATCAGGAGGAATTAGTTACAGAATTTGTGTGTGTTGCTTCCGGCGGTTTTGCAAAATCTCATCAATTTGATTGGATCAAAAATACAGGCCACTCAATCGAGGAGCCTGTGCCCTCACTTTTCACTTTCAATATGCCAGGAAACGCAGTTACAGAATTAATGGGTGTCTCGGTTGAGTCTGCTGCAGTAAAGATCATGGGCACAAAGCTTGAAGAGAAAGGACCCTTATTGATCACGCATTGGGGAATGAGTGGACCTCTGATCCTTCGGCTTTCCGCCTGGGGTGCCAGGGAATTGACAGCAATGGGTCATAATTTCGAGATCAAGGTGAATTGGGTACCGGAGTATCACCAGCAAAGCCTGATGGAGAAATTTCGCGAACTAAGAATTACGAATGCCTCTCAAAAGCTCAGCAGCAAGAATCCCTTCAGTCTACCGCAACGGTTATGGAATTATTTAACGGAACAATCACACATTAAGGAAGAGACACGCTGGGGCGATCTTCCATCAAGAGAACAAAACCTGTTAATCACTAACCTTTGCGCAGAACCGTTTTCTGTAAAAGGAAAAACTACATTTAAGGAAGAGTTTGTAACGGCGGGTGGAGTGAGGTTGAATGAGATCGATCCGAATACTATGATGAGTAAGTTGGTCCCTAATTTATATTTCGCTGGAGAGGTGATGGATGTGGATGGGATTACAGGTGGTTTTAATTTTCAGCATGCATGGACGAGTGGGTGGATTGCGGGAACTGCAATATCCAAAGCCGCCGCCGGTCCGCCTTAGGCGGAGCCGGCGGGGCGAGTCACTACTGCACAATAAACTCCCTATTCACCTCCACTCCATTAATCACCAAATGCAATATATAAGCTCCCGCAGGGAAATTCTGAATCGGTATGTTTAGATTACTACTTCCCGCTTGCAGGTTGATATTACCCTGCTGCATCGTTCTGTATTTGATATTATAGATTATATATCTCGCCTGCTCATTACCCGGTACATTTTCCAATGAAAGATTCAACGTTGTACGAACGGGATTCGGACTGATCTTTAATCCCATCTTTCCGGTCAGGTAGACTTTTTGGATCGATGTATACTCAGCCTTTCCATCTATTTGGACTGACTTAATGCGATAATAATTCCATCCGTTATTCGTGTTCAAATCTTCGAATTGATAAGATTGAACGGAACGTCCTTTGCAAAGAACTGTCGTGATAGGAGCGAAGGAGACTCCATCTTTGCTACGTTCGATGATATAACGATCGCAATCACTTGCCTCTTCCGATTTCCAGTTTACACCAGCAGCTTTTCCATTTTGAGACGCACGGACTGAGAATGAAAGAATTTTAATTGGAACTGTTGCATTCATCAAACGGCAAAAATTATAGGTAGCCAATTGAGATTCCACACCGGCATTTGTTACGCGATATGTGGTCAGTGTGATACAAACCTGGTTGGTGCCCGGATCAGTAACTTCAACCACACCATATTGACCTGTGGTTATTACGGGGTTTGGAAAAGTTCCGCCTTCACTATAAGTACCTCCTTTGGTAGATCCGTTCTGACTCATGCCTGCAGCCTGAATAACCGGATAGTCATTGGCATTATTTGAGCCGGTGGAGAAGTCGTGATTGGTACCATTGTCAATGGCGGCCATATGTGCATCACCGCTCATGATAAACATATTCCTGATATTGTTATCGCGGAAGAAATTACCAAGCTCGGTACGTTCAGCACCGAATCCGCCCCAGTTGTCAGCCTGGTTGCCGCCAAAAGAAACAGAACTCATCCAGGCGATCATCAGGAAATTATCCCTTGCATAAATGCATTGATCCTTGAACCATTGTTTTTGAATTGCACCCATCATAGTCGGAGTTCTTCGAGCTGAACGAAGATCCGTTAAAATGAAATGTACTCTTCCAATAGTAAATGCCTGGTACACTGGTGCATTAGTTCCTGCCACCGGAGTTCCTAATGGATAGTGCGGTACGTACTCACGGTAAGCCCTGCGTGCATTTGCTTTTCCTGCAGCGGTTGAATCCGAGTCGTTACCTGAAAAATCGTGATCATCCCATACATAAGCAAGCGGATATTTATTGAAGAAGTTGATATAGTTCGATCTTGATAATAAATTGTTTTCATATGGTGTGCGATGCACGTTCACATCTGCGCCTGAATTCGGGTTGTCGTAGTGAAAATCTCCCATTGATAAAAAGAAAAGTGGATTCTTCTCATCCATTCTATTGAACAATAAATGATTAGTGCCCGAATTGAGACAGGAGCCCAATGTAAACTTGTATGAGAAAGCGCCTATCGGGATTGTTTTGAATGTTCCGATATCATCAACGGAATTGTCAACTTCAGCATCTGATTCTACAGCATAATAATATTGTGTATTTGGTGCAAGTCCGCTAACACTCATTGCAGCCATACGGTTATTGGTTGCATCTGCTGTTACGAATGGTCCAAAGATTGGATTTGACAAATCAGCACTTGTGCTTACTATCAATCTGGCCTGCGTTGTATTTGTGGTCAGCTTTGCATTCACTTTTGCTGAATTCGAGGTGATGGCACCAGACCACTTATAGATTACCTCATTTGCCGCGATTGAAGTAAGACCCTGTAGTTGTACATCCAATCCAAGGTCGGAACTTGTTGAATTGATCTGGTGCAATTCAATTGCAATTACATTATTTCCATTTTGAAATGCAGAGACAGGAATTGCAGGAGAAATATGCACTTCAGCTTCCGGTGCACCTTCATTCATTGTAGCTGCCGCAAACGTATTGTAGTCGATTGTTCCACCAGGCATATTATCCCGCCATACTTCGGTGCCATTTACGTAGATGACGGCACCATCATCGCGAATAAGATTGATCTGGAATCCTAGATAAGCATTGACGTTAGGTATACTTAAAGTCGTGCGGAAATAAGTAGTCGTAAATTTTGTAGCGCAGCTTCCAGGAATACAGCCTGATCCACATCCGGCAGGAATACAACTTGCTTCACCATCATCTCCAAATCCGATTCTTCCTACAGCGGATGGCCAATCGCTATCATCAAATGCACCGCTACCTTTCCAGTTTGCCGTTGGAGCATTGGCTGCAGTATTTGCCCAATATTTCCAGGAAGAACCGTAATTGATTAATGTTGTTTGTGCAGATCCTGCCTTGCCAATAAACAAGACAATGATAATTATCCCTAATATCCTCGAGAATGGATGAAATAGCATATTCCGTTTGTGTTTTCTGTTTCAGTAAATAATGGAATATTGGTAAGCGGGATATTCGAGGTATGGGATCTTTGGGAGGCTGTGAAAGTAATACTGATTCCCTTAAAATGAAAGCCTTTCAAATGTTTTTTGCTGAATATCAGTAATTTGAAGCAGCCCAATGGTAGACCCCTCACAACTGGCTGTTACTCAGATAAATATTGGCATAAAAAAATGCAATCGCTCATGTTTTTCTGGCTATCTTTGCGCTCCCGAATAAAAACCATCGGGTATTATTATGTTTGAAAACTTTATTGTTAAACAATTAAACGCTGATGAACAGGAGCCCACTGCAACTGCAGAAGCTACAGCGACACAAAATGCACCTGTTGCCGAGCAAGCCGCTCCGACTGCTCACGATGATTTCGACTGGAGCATTGACAAACGTAATGTTACTGCTTACACCAAAGAAGAGAAAGAAAAGTATGATGACGTGTATGAAGGTACTTTCAAAGCAGTTACAGATGGTGAATTAGTAACAGGTACTCGTAGTCGCACTTACAAAAACAGATGTTGTAATCAATATCGGTTTTAAAAGTGATGGACTGGTTTCTTTCAACGAATTCCGTGACCTGCAAAACCTGAAGATCGGTGATGAAGTGGAAGTAATGGTAGTTGAAAAAGAAGACAGGGAAGGTCACCTTAACCTGAGCCGCAAACAAGCCCGCATTACCCGCGCATGGGAAAGAATTGTTGAAGTTCACAAAACCGGTGAAGTTATTACCGGTACTGTTACTTCAAAAACCAAGGGTGGATTGATCGTTGATGTATTTGGAATGGAAACCTTCTTACCAGGTTCACAGATCGACGTTAAGCCTGTTACTGATTACGATCAGTTTGTTGGAAAGACAATGGAATTTAAAGTGGTTAAGATCAACGAAGCAATCAAGAATGCTGTTGTATCTCACAAGGCACTTATCGAAAGCGATATCGAAGCACAACGTGCAGAGATCATGAGCAAACTCGAAAGAGGCCAGGTTCTTGAAGGAACTATCAAGAATATCACCGATTTCGGTGCGTTCATGGATCTTGGTGGCTTAGACGGTCTGCTTGTATATCACTGATATTCAGCTGGGGACGTATCAGTCATCCAAGCGAAGTATTGAAACTGGATCAGAAACTGAAAGTGGTGGTACTTGGATTTCGATGACGAGAAGAAACGTATCAGTCTTGGTCTGAAACAACTTACTCCTCATCCATGGGATATTCTTCCTGAAACTATCAATGAAGGTTCTGTTGTGAAAGGTAAAGTTGTAAATATTGAAGATTACGGTGCATTCCTCGAAATCATGCCAGGTGTTGAAGGTCTTGTTCACGTAAGTGAAATTACCTGGGCTAATACTCCGATCAATGCTAAAGAATTCTTCAAACTCGGTGATGAGCATGAAGCTAAGATCGTAACGCTTGATAAAGGAAATCGCAAAATGAGTCTTGTCTATCAAGCAAATGAGCGAAGATCCATGGAGCACAATCGAAACTAAATTCCCTGAAGGAAGCCGTCATAAGGGTCTGGTGAAGAATATCACTCCTTATGGTGTGTTCGTTGAATTGGCACCTGGTATCGGTGGTATGATCCATATCAGCGACCTGAGCTGGTTGAAGCGTTTCAATCATCCTTCTGAGTACACTAAGGTTGGTGAGTCATATCGACGTAGTTATTCTCGGCATCGATAAGGATAACCGCAAACTTGCAGTTAGGACATAAACAACTCGAAGAAGATCCCTGGAATACACTGCAGGATACTTTCGCTGTTGGTACTATTCACGAAGGAACTATTATCCGCAAAGATGATAAAGGTGCTATTGGTTCAATTGCAATATGGACTGGAAGGATTTGCTCCTAACCGTCACCTGACGAAAGAAGATGGTAAAACAGGTACAAGCTGATGAAACCGCGCAATTCATGGTGATCGAATTCGATCGCAATGAAAAGCGTATTGTTGTTTCGCATACCCGTATCTGGGAACAATCTAAGGTAGAAGAAAAAGAAGCTGCGCGTAAGGAAGCCAAGGTAGAAGCTGATAAGACCAAGAAAGCCGTGAAGAATATCCAGAGCAAGGTTGAAAAAGCTACACTTGGTGATCTGGGTGCATTGGCTGAGATTAAGGCGAAGCTGAAAGAAGAAGAGCAAGGCGGAACTCCAGGAACGGAAGAAAGCAAGTAAACAGTTTGGCGTTTGGAGTTTGGAGTTTGGCGTTAAGTCTTTGCAATTCCGAAGTCATAACTAATGATAAGCGAAAGCGTCTCGATTAATCGGGGCGCTTTTTTTATTGAAGTTGTACAAGATGCTTATCGGAGAATTGATCGAGAGATTCGATCTTAAGGTCGGCGGCGGCCCATTTGTCTAAATTGAAATAACCGGTAGCGGGGACAACCACACATTTCATTCTGGCTGCTTTTGCGGCGATCATTCCATTGAAAGAATCTTCGAAGACGATGGATTGATTCGGATTAACCGAGAGCGCTTCTGCGCAATCGAGAAAAACCTGGGGATGGGGCTTACCATAAGGAAGACGATCTGCCGAAACAGATGCGTTCAAATATTTTCCTATGCCGAGTTTTTGTGTAACCACATTTATCAATTCCATTGGTGAAGAAGAAGCAAGACCAATTTTGAAGTTTCTTTCTTTGAAGAACTGCATGATATGTTCTATTCCCGGCATTGCGATTCCTTTTTCGCCAATCTTGCTGATGGCAAGCTGATGAATTGATGTGATTGCATCAGGTGAAAAAGATTTATCGATATTGTATTCAGCGAACCAGTGATCAATCCACTCGGGAGTTCTTAGACCCGTTGTGTTATGGTATTGTTCGTCTGTGAGCGAGATACTATGCTGACTCAATAATTCCATTCCTGCTTCCTGCCAAAGCGGTTCTGAGTCTATAAGCAGTCCGTCCATGTCGAATATTACGGTGTCTATGGGCATGTCCAAAGATAAATTCTAATTACTAAATTACATTTGATCGGAAGAACAGAAGAACAGAAGAACAGAGGAACAGAAGAACAGAGGAACAGAGGAATTTGGAACGAATTTCTTGTCAACCCTATCAACCCATCAACCAGTCAACCTATTAAATCATGGCTTCACTCTGGGAAAGGATAAAAAATGTGCGTATTGTTCGAAAGATCATTTATGCATTTATCGGGATTGTGTCTTATCCTGGACTGGCAATGGTGAATCGGTTAAAGATTAGCGGTACTGAACATATCAAGGATTTGCCAAGATCAAATGTGCTGTTTGTAAGCAATCATCAAACTTATTTTGCGGACGTGATCACCTTTCTGCATATTTTCTGTGCAGTGAAATGGGGAAAGGAAAACAAATTGGGCATTCCTTACTATTTGCTCAATCCATTTACGAATGTTTACTATGTAGCAGCTGAAGAAACCATGAAAGGCTCGTGGATCAGCAGATTGTTTGCATTGGGAGGAGCACTCACAGTTAAGCGAACATGGAAAACGGATGGAGCAGAAATTCGAAAAGGACTGGATCCCTCTGATACAAGAAAAATAACCAGGGCTTTATCTGATAGTTGGGTGATCACCTTCCCTCAAGGCACTACAAAGCCATTTGCGCCGGGAAGAAAAGGAACTGCATTGATCATAAAACAAAACAAACCGATTGTTGTACCGGTAGTGATCAGCGGATTCTGGCGTGCATTCAATAAGAAAGGATTGAAGTTTAAGAAGAGGGGTTCTGAATTGTCTGTAACGTTCAAAGAACCTCTCGAAATAGATTACGATGCACCTGCGGAAATCATCATGACCAAAATAATGAATGCGATTGAACAGAGTAAGGATTTTATGATGAAGGGAGCACATCATTGGACTAAAGAAGTGAAATAAGACCAGGTATACTCACCAACTTGCTGACTCATCGGCGCTGCGCCGGGCGTCCCCGCCCGGCTCTTACGCAATGAGGATGTTTGTAAATGCTTATACGACTTGGATCATTTAATACTTAGTTCCTGATTTTCGAAACGCCGGGCGGGGACGCCCGGCGCAGCATGATGAAGGGCGCGCATCATTGGATTAAAGAAGACGAAAACTAGTGATATTTAGCATCGTGCCGACTCTTCCGCGCTGCGCCGGGCGTCCCCGCCCGGCTTTTACGTAATGAAGATATTTTTAATTGCTAACGCAACTTGCATCATTCAATACACAGTGCCTGATTTTCGAATAGCCGGGCGGGGACGCCCGGCACAGCCGACGAGTTGAAACGTGGTTAAGTGTAATTAATCTAATCCTTCACAAACAACGCCTTCAATTCCGCTGCATCATCTGGTTTCATCTTTCCACCCAGAATCAATCTGAGTTGTCTTCTTCTTAATGCGCTATCGAATAATTTTTTTTCATCTTCTGTTTCGGGAATTACTTGCACAACGGGGCGAGGCTTGTTGTTGGGATCGAGGGAAACAAATGTATAGTAGGCTTCGTTGCTTTTGTATTTGTATTGATGGATCGCATCTTCTCCCCAAACACTCAGGTGTACTTCCATTGAAGTATTGAATGCTCTTGATACTTTGGCTTCGATATGTACAACATTTCCAAGTTTGATCGGCGCTTCGAATGAAATATTATCAACGGAAGCAGTTACAACAGGAGCACCGCAATGTTTCATTGCCGATAAAGCAGCAGCGATATCCATCCAGTACATGAGGCGGCCGCCCATGAGGTTTCCAAAGGTATTGGTATCGTTGGGCAAGACGAGTTCGGTCATGGCAACAAAAGACTCGCTTGAGGTTTTTGGTTTTTGGGACATTCAATAAAATTTCGGCAAAGATAGAGGGGATAGAGAAAGTGTAGCTTTTTTTACTATTTACAGGGTTGCGGAAAGGCGAAGTTTTTGATCGGAAGAACAAAGGAACAGAGGAACAGCGGAACAGCGGAACAGCAGAACAGCAGAACAGCAGAATGTCGAATGAGCCTTAGTGAATTTGTTTTACATTCATCTGCTCCAGTTGTTCCGCTGTTCCGCTGTTCATCTGTTCCGCTGTTCTTCCGTTCAAATGGATTCATGTACTAAGTCTTTCAAAAAATAATCATCCACTTCAGCGCCAATGCCTGGCAGTTCAGGAACAGTTAAGGTGAATTTATTGAATTGTATTCCCTGTTGTATTGGATCAAGCTTATGTCCGAGTAAACAGGTATCCATATCATGGAATTTGATATTATCATGGGCAAGCGCAAAATGTCCGAAGGCGGTTAGGGCGATCCGACTCTCGAGCATGCCACCCATCATGCAGGGAATATTATTTTTCTCGCAGAGATCATTGATCTTTTTTGCTTCAAGAATACCGCCTGATTTCGCGAATTTGATATTTACATAGTCGCAGGCATTGGCTTTGATTAATCGTTTTGCATCGTGATGATCGAAAACGCTTTCATCGGCCATGATCTTGATGGGAGAAAGTTTCCTCAGCTCAGGCAATCGATCATCATCCCAATGCCGCATGGGTTGTTCGCAGAATTGAACATCGTATTTACCTATTTCGGTCAATGCTTTTTTGGCTTCTTCAAAGTTCCAGCCCTGGTTGGCATCGATGCGAAGGATGATTGAATCGCCAACGGCTTCCCTGATTAGTTTAACGCGGAGAATATCGTCTTCAACTTTCTTCCCCAATTTGACTTTGATCATCGTAACTCCACGACGAATGAAATCCTTAGCCGTTTCTGCCATTTTTTTCGGTTCACCAATACCGATGGTGAGATCAGTTTCGATTTGTTTTTGTTTTCCTCCAAGAAATTTATATAAGGGTTGATTGGCATTCTTTGATGCAAGGTCAAACAGCGCCATATCGAATGCGCTCTTGATAGTAAAATTGAAATCAGCGAAATCATGCAACTCCTGCGTCCTTTCTTCAATTGCCAATGGATCTTTATTCTTCCAAATCGCTGCAAAATCCTTTGCCATTTCAAAGCAGGTGTTTTGCGTTTCGCCCGTGATCATGGGAAAGGTTGAGCATTCGCCTACGCCATGCATATTTGAATCTGTATGCACCCTAATAAAAATATTCTGCGCAAAATGTGAAGTTCCTGTTGCGATAGTAAAAGGTTCCATCGGAATACTGAATTTCCAAATGTCGGTGTGCGTGATTTGCATTGGTTGACAGGTTAACAGGTTGACGGGGTTGACAGGGTTGACAGGGTTGACAGGGTTGACAGGGTTGACAAGGTTGACAAGGTTGACTGGGTTGACAAGGTTGACAAGGTTGACAAGGTTGACAAGGTTGACAAGGTTGACAAGGTTGACAAGGTTGACAAGGTTGACAAGGTTGATTGGGTTGACAAGATAATAATCAATCGCGAAATTAGACTCCAATACTCAATATCCAGGCTATTCGAACAAATCTGGCGCAGTAAATATCCTTGTCAACCTTGTCAACCCTGTCAACCCTGTCAACCTTGTCAACCTTTTCAACCCGATTCCATAAATTTGCCCCCTATGATTGCTTCCCATTCCCGTATTTCATTCGAGAATACTGAGAACGCTTTTGTCCACAAGTCCGATAAACAATTAAAGAAGGGCGCTTTTCTTTTTTCTTCAATGGGTTATGCCTGGCTGGTTAAAATCGGAACAAAAATCACCCCATGGGCAATTCGTGTGGGTCTTCCCATCAAAGGAATTATCCGCAGTACAATTTTCGAACAATTTGTAGGCGGGGAAACGCTTGAGGAGACGGCAGGAGTTGCAAAGAATCTCGGTCATCATCATGTACAGGTGATCCTCGACTACGGTGTGGAAGGAAAAGAAGGAGAGGAGAATTTCGATCATGCGAGAGAAGAATTTATTCGTGTGATTAATTACGCTGCTACACAACCGAATATTCCATTCATGAGTGTGAAGGTTACTGGCTTTGCCCGTTTTTCTTTATTGGAAAAACTGGATACCACGATGCACCAGGGGAAAGGAACGCTGATGAAAAGGTATACTTATGCAATGGAGCAATTATCGGCTGAGGAAAAAGCGGAATGGCAAAAGGTGATCGACAGAATGCATGCAGTTTGTAAAACCGGGATGGACAAGAAAGTCGGTGTTTTTGTTGATGCTGAAGAAACCTGGATACAGGATCCGGTGGATGCATTAACTATCTTAATGATGGATCAATTCAATAAAACTCATCCTGTAGTTTATAATACAATGCAACTATACCGTCATGACCGGCTTGAATTTCTCAAAGACTGTCATGAAGCAGCAGTTAATCGCAATTTCATTCTTGGAGCGAAGCTGGTAAGGGGAGCCTATATGGAAAAGGAGCGGAAGAGAGCGGAGGAGATGGGGTATTCATCGCCCATACAACCTGATAAGGAATCGACAGACCGGGACTTTAATGAAGCCGTCAAATTCTGTATTGGACATATCGATAGGATAGCCACAGTCATAGCCTCGCATAATGAATACAGCAATTTATTGGGGACAGAGCTACTTCAGAAAGCAGATCTTCCCCTGGATCATCCACATGTCCATTTCTCTCAGCTCTACGGCATGAGCGACAATATCAGCTTTAACCTCGCCAAGGCGGGATGTAGCGTCAGTAAATACCTTCCTTTCGGGCCGATCAAAGACGTCATTCCCTACCTCATGCGGCGGGCGCAGGAAAATACCTCCATTGGCGGACAAACGGGGCGCGAGCTTGCCCTGATCAGAAAAGAGTTGGCAAGAAGAAAGATGGACGGGCCCGCCCGGACGTAATCAATTCGGATGAGCCCGCCGTGGCCCTTGTGGAAAAATGATCTTGTTAAAGTGCCTGCTTATCATGGTTTTGGTATTATTCTTGGAAGAAACTTCGCGGATTTCCGCGGATGATCGCATGTGGATTGGGTTCTGATTAAATACTCTTCACTGCATTAATCGCTGACTGGTTTCGACTCTCTTTATTGTAGAATTGTGTACGTCTATTTGTTCTGTCTGTATCATGAAATAACTCTACGCAAAAAAGTTTTGCCATGCTTTTGCTGAATATTACCTCATTTGAGTTTGTACAATTTCTCAAAATTGTAATGTGGGTCTGTGTACCTATGATGATCTTATCAATGCTGATTGTAACCTATTGGCATTACCGGAACAAACGAAAAACCGCCTTGTCTGAATCACAGACAGATGCCAGCGAAATACCGGGTGAATTGTATCTATCCAAGATCTTGACTGAGAAAAAAGACGAACCTCTATTCAGGAACTATAAGCATATTTTAAATAAACCCGAAAGATCATTAGCAATAAACAGTGAACTAAATAAAGGCTCTCATTTTTATTCATCAACCCCAAATGGTTCGAAGGTTATGGAAAATACTTCTAATATCAATTTGCACGAACAGGTGAAGAAATACGAATTGAAGATCGCACAACTGAACCAGGCAATCGAGTTTATGGAAGTCAATTCAAACAATCCAGAAGCTAATAAACTGGTAAGAGAAAAAGGACTGGAAATCCAACGGCTTCAGTCAGTGATCGAGCAATTGCAAAAAGAACTTTACCTGTTGGATCAACAAAACAGTTCTAAGGCAAATGAAGTTCAAAAGCTGGAACATAAGGTAAAGGAATTGCAGGAATCAGCAAAGCTTGCAACCACCGATGCCCGTGATGTGCATCTGAATTATCACCAGGAAATCGAGAATAAAGAGAAGGAATTCTTTGATGAAAAAGACAGGCTGACTGAACAGTTGAGAAGTTTGCACGAGGTTCAGAAAAAGCTGGAAGATGAAAACAAACAACTATTAGAAAAGGTCCAGCAAAATCGCTTCTCAGATGCGCCAACAGCAGATCATCGCGTTGAGGAATTGCAAGCTCAGTTAGCAAGAGCGCAGGAAGAATTGCAATCAAACAGATCAAATTCTCCGGACGTAAATTATCTACAGGATTTGTTGAGGGAAAAGTCGCTTCATATAGATTTCTTACAAAACCAATTGGATCATCGGATACGGAGTTTTCACCAGGTTGAACAACAGGTTTACGATCTTCAGCATTCAATAAATCTGCATAAAGAAGAATTAAAACAACGTATTGAGAAAGAAAAAGATTTCCATCTATCTATTCAGCAAAAGGAGGAAAATCTTCAGCAACTTCAAATGCAATTCGGTCAGCACGTAGAAGAACGCGAACAATTGCTCAAATCTCATTCAGAAACTCAGAACAGGTTGAACGAATGGGAACAATCTGCACTGGAATGGAATCGCCAGCGGGAATTGCTGCAACAGGAAGTAGAACAACATAAGAACCTGCTGGATGAACTTCATCCGCAGCTCGAAAAAACACTGGAGCAGGTGCGATTCCTTGAAGATACCATCGAAAGAAAGCAAAGCCTTCTTTCCAACCTGCACCAGCAATTGAAACTTGCGATCGAAGCCGATGAGGCAAACAAAAAAATTCAGGAAGCCATCGAGGAATACCCCTAAAAATTCTCTTTGCATAAAATAAAGTCGAATCAATTATTTTTACAGTAGTCATAAAATGCTACTGTATGAAATACGCTATTCTATTTCTCGCGATCTCATTTACTTCATTTAAATTAGTTCAGCCCACGTTGAATGGTGCATGGCATGCTAAAGAAGGTAGCCAGGAGCAGGTATTTAGCTTTGTCGATGGTTACTTTGTACATAGTCTCTATGATAAAGCGAATAAAAAATTCGACTATACCTGGGGTGGACCGTATGAATTTAATGGTAATACCTTGAAGGTCCAGGTGCAATTCAATTCGAAGGTTAAGGATCCGATAGGAACAATGATTGAATTTCCTTTAAAATTAGACGGATCCACTCTTAAGTTTAGGATGCAGGGCCGTGATATAAACTTCACACAAACAGATAAAGGTGACGGAGCACTTGCGGGCACATGGAGAATTAGCGGACGTAAACAGGGAGATCAAATCAATGAGTCGCCTTTAAATCCAAGAAGAACGCTTAAGATCCTTTCTGGTTCACGGTTTCAATGGGCCGCAATAAATGTGGATACCAAAGAATTTTTTGGAACCGGAGGGGGCACTTATACTTTCAAAGATGGAAAGTATACTGAGAATATTGAATTCTTTAGCCGCGACAGTACGCGTGTGGGTGCTTCGTTAAGTTTTGACGGCAAAGTGGAAGATGGTGCCTGGCATCATAGTGGCTTAAGTTCAAGGGGCGATCCGATTTATGAGATCTGGAGAAAATTAAAGTAATACCTTCAACAGAATAATTCATACTGCTTATGCGAATGGTCATTCTCGCCCTGGCATTATTCATTGCCGGCTGTAAAACTTCAACAATGAAAAGTATCGGCATCATTGACCGGATGGATCCATCCCTGGATTCCATAATTAATAAGGATGCAAAAATTGAGATCATTGCCGAAGGGCATGAGTGGACAGAGGGCCCTTTGTGGGTTGAATCTGAAAAGATGTTGCTTTATTCGGATATACCGCCAAACAAGATCTTCAAGTGGACCCAGGAAAATGGGCCAGAACTTTATCTTACCCCTTCCGGTTATACAGGAACTACGCCGAGAACTGGCGAGCCGGGTTCGAATGGATTAGTTTTGGACAAGGATGGAAGACTTGTGCTCTGCCAGCATGGGGACCGGAGAATAGCGGTGATGACTACACCCTTGAAGAGGCCTGAACCAAATTTTGTAACCCTTGCAGATAATTATAATGGAAAAAAATTGAATAGCCCCAATGACTTAGTGTACAATAGTGACGGGGACCTCTTATTTACTGATCCGCCCTATGGATTGGAAAAAAATATGGATGACGCATTAAAGGAAATTCCATTCCAGGGAGTTTTTAGATTAACGCCAACGGGAGAAGTTGAGTTATTGGTCGATTCTATAACAAGACCGAACGGAATTGCTTTCACAAGGGACGAAAAACATCTGATCGTTGCCAATTCAGATCCCAATGATGCAGTCTGGTATATGTTTGACCTGGGTGTTAAAGATACATTGACTAACAAACGGGTCTTGTTTGACGCAACGCCAGCATCAAAAAATGAAAAGGGATTGCCTGATGGATTGAAGATTGATAAAAACGGGAACATTTTTGCGACCGGCCCAGGTGGTGTTTGGATCTTTAATAAAGATGGAAAACAAATCGGCAAGCTTCGTATTCCGGAAGCATGTAGTAATGTGGCATTAGCTGATAATGATAAAACTCTTTACATAACCGCCGACATGTATGTATTGAGAGTGAAACTGCGAGAATGATTTAAAAATTACGATTTACGAATTACGATTTGTTGAAGTCCTGATTTGACGACATATCATCAAGTCGTTAAATGATAAGTGAGAAAACCCAAACCTGAACAAATCGCAAATCGTAATTCGTAAATCGTAAATTTGCTCCCCCCGGACTGTTAGCTCAGTTGGTTCAGAGCGCTGCTTTGACAGAGCAGAGGTCACTGGTTCGAGCCCAGTACAGTCCACTTTGGTTATTTAATGTAAGTCCTGAGGCACTCAACTGTTTTGGCTATCGCTTCTGCATCTGATAGGCCAACCTGAAATTTTTTGTCATTCACGGTTACTGTTCGAATTCTAGTCGTGGCAAAATATGTCAGTAGATTATTTTCTTCCTTATTCGATATAGAAAAAAGCCAATAACCATCGCATCCTTCGAGCGTATTGTTAAACCATTTGGTTTCTCCGTCAGAAAATGTAACGTATATCCTATCCGTCTTATCATTGCAACCGTCACCTGTGACAAGGAGAAATTTGATTTTAGCACTGTCCGTAAACAAATTGAATGTGCCTTCTCCTTCAAAGAAAAATGGTTCCGAATTTGCCTTTTCAATTTTACCGGTAAGCAAATCGCTTTGCGAATGAGTAAGGCTCTCACAGGTAAGTCGCATCACTTTTGGATGGCAAGCGTTAATTATAACGAGGGTAATCAAGCATGCTACAAAGTGCCGCATTCGTTGTTCATTTTAGACTGATTCATTTTCAAATATAAAGAATACTGGAGTCAAGGTGTTGTTCACAGTTTTCCAACAAAACCAAATCATTAGATGTCGCTACTCTGCGTTTTCGTTAACTTGCGCTCATGCAACAATACCTGGATCTGCTGCAGCATATTTTGGATAATGGAGTAGAGAAGCAAGACCGTACCGGAACCGGAACTATCAGTTGTTTTGGCTACCAGATGCGGTTCAATCTTGTCGATGGATTTCCTCTTGTTACGACAAAAAAACTTCATCTGAAAAGTATCGCTCACGAGTTATTGTGGTTCCTGAAAGGGGAGACCAATATTGCCTATTTGAAAGAAAAAGGCGTAAGCATTTGGGACGAGTGGGCCGATGAAAACGGTGAACTTGGACCTGTATATGGAAAGCAGTGGAGAAGTTGGGAAGGGGCAGGAGGAAAAGAGGTGGATCAGATCAGTGATCTGATTGCACAGATCAAAAAGAATCCCGACAGCCGGAGACTCATAGTAAATGCATGGAATGTGGCCGAGCTGGACAAGATGGCCTTGATGCCATGCCATGTTTTATTTCAATTTTATGTTGCAAAAGGAAAGTTATCCTGTCAATTATACCAGCGAAGTGCGGATGTATTTCTGGGTGTTCCATTCAATATTGCTTCGTATTCTTTATTGACCTTGATGATTGCGCAGGTTTGCGGATTGGAGCCCGGAGAATTCATTCATACTTTCGGGGATGTACATATTTACAGCAATCATCTGGAGCAGGTGAAACTGCAACTAACCCGCCAGCCTTATCCATTACCAAAAATGAAATTGAATAAGGAAATCAAAAACATTTTCGATTTTACGTTTGAAGATTTTACTCTTGACAATTATCAATTTCATCCTGCAATCAAAGCACCTGTGGCAGTTTAATGTAATTTCGAATTTTCTCTGTCGTCCTTCCTTTTTGAACCTTGTCATTCGAGCTCCGTGTCCTCTAGCGGATCGACTTGCATAAAAGCACTAGGGCGAGAGATCTGCGCAATTGGAGAGTCGCGTAGTCCCTATTTGCAGATTCTCGCTCTACTTTCTTTGATGCGAGTGTCTTTATTGCCGGGCTCGAAATGACAAGGTTCAAAGGGGAACGACGCAGAGGACACAAAGAAGCACAGAGGACACAGAGAAATAGTATATTGGAGTTTTCAAATCACAGAACATTGATATGAATCTTTCTATCGTTGTTGCAGCAAGTGACAAATAATGTGATTGGTAAAGACAATCATCTGCTTTGGCATTTACCAAATGACATGAAATTCTTCAAGAACACTACCTGGGCATTGCCGGTGATCATGGGAAGAAAAACATTTGAATCATTGGGAAAGCCGCTGACAGGAAGAACGAAT
This sequence comes from uncultured Chitinophagaceae bacterium, assembly GCA_963728145.1. Taxonomy (GTDB): domain Bacteria; phylum Bacteroidota; class Bacteroidia; order Chitinophagales; family Chitinophagaceae; genus CAVSJA01. Next base: position 726,692 of record CAVSJA010000007.1, read on the forward strand.
ATTGTAATTACGCGGCAAAAGGATTGGAAGGCGGATGCAGTAAAACCGGTGCAAAGTCTCGATGAAGCAATGCTAGCTGCAGAAGACACTGACGCAAAGGAAGCATATATTGTTGGGGGAGGAGAGATCTACAAACAGGCATTGCCACTATCACACCGCGTTTATCTCACACGTGTGCATGCAACCGTAGAAGGCGATACCTATTTCCCCGCACTGGATGAAAAAGAATGGAAGCTGTTGTCCCAATTGGATTTTAAAGCGGATGCTAAACATAAATATGATTATAGTTTTCAAGTCTGGCAAAGGAAGCAAATGGTTTGACTGTTCGATGGTTTGATTGTTGGGTTTAATTCAGCATTCGATCACAACCCTCAAGAAATAAAATGAATTTACCAACTAATCAGCCCAACAATCGAACAATTAAACAATCAAACCATGATAACAAATATGAAGCATGTACAACGGAATTCAACTCGCAATCAAATACATTCACTACTACATTTCTGCCTCCAACGGCAAGGGGCATGGAATACATTCGCCATTTGTATTTGATTTTATTGAAAAAATTCTGAATGATCACCGGCATTTTTATGTTTATGATAGGGTAGAAGCGTTGCGGCATCGGATGCTCAACGATAACAGGATTCTGGAGATTCAGGATTATGGTGCGGGTTCATCTAAAACTTTATCAAGTAAGCGTTCCGTTTCTTCAATTGCGAGAAATGCTGTAAAATCTCCTAAATATGGACAGTTCCTGTTCCGCCTTGTCAATCATTACCAACCCGGACGTATACTTGAATTGGGAACTTCGCTTGGAATAAGCACATCATATCTGGCGATGGGTAATCCGGTCGCAAATGTGGTTACTGTGGAAGGATCAAAGGAGATCGCTTCTATTGCCGAAGACAACTTCAAAGACCTGGGGATTAGCGGTATTCAGCAGATCGTAGGCAATTTTGATGAAAGCCTGCCGTTTTTATTGCAGAGCGGTCAGCCATTTGACCTGGTATTTATTGATGGAAATCATCGAAAGGAACCAACCCTGAACTATTTCAAGCTCCTGTTGAAGAATCTCCACAATGAGACCATACTGATCTTTGACGATATTCATTGGAGCCGCGAAATGGAAGCGGCGTGGAAGGAAATTTGCTCCAATGAAAATGTAAGAGTTTCCATTGATTTGTTTTTCCTGGGCATTATTGTGTTCCGTGAGTCGATACGGGAAAAGCAGCATTATCAGATACGATTTTAAAAATCACTATCTTCATCCGCGTTTTAAACGGAATAATATCCTCAGAAAAGAACTATGACAATTGGAGTATTGAAAGAGCCCGCATTCGAATCGAGAGTTTCCTTATTACCCGATGCAGTTTCCACCCTCACCAAGAAAGGAATAACCGTCTTAATTGAGCAAGACGCAGGTGAACGATCATTCAGCAATGATGAAGATTATACAAAAGTTGGTGCAAAGGTTTCTTCACGACAAGAAATAATCAGCAATTCGGATATCGTTTTGGGAATTCAGAATCCAACTCAATCTGAAATCTCAAACCTCAAATCTAAAATATTACTAGGCGTCTTTCAACCTCTATTCAATTCTTCAGTAATGGGTGATTGGGCAAGGGCCGGTGTAACTTCATTTAGTTTGGATATGTTACCCCGGACTACCCGTGCACAAAGTATGGACGTGCTGAGTTCTCAGGCAAATATCGCCGGATATAAAGCTGTTGTTCATGCAGCCAATGCATATAGCCGTTATTTTCCGATGCTGATGACTGCAGCTGGAAGTATTGCGCCTGCAAAAGTGTTGATCCTCGGTGCAGGTGTTGCAGGATTGCAGGCCATTGCAACTGCGAAACGTATGGGAGCGATAGTTGAAGTATTTGATACAAGACCCGCGGTAAAGGAAGAGGTAATGAGCCTGGGTGCAAAATTCGTTGAAGTGGAGGGAGCAGCAGATCCATCGCAAGCAGGAGGATATGCTGTACAACAGACGGAAGAATTTATGCAAAGGCAAAAGGCGAGGATCGCTGAAAGCATTGCGAAATCTGATATTGTTATTACCACCGCGCAGATTCCTGGTAAGAAAGCGCCAATCCTGGTTACAGAAGAGATGATCCGCAACATGCGCAAAGGAAGTGTAATCGTTGACCTTGCTTCTTCAACAGGAGGAAATACCGAGTTGACAAAAGACAATGAAACAGTAATAAAGAATGGCGTAACCATAATTGGTAATTCTTCGCTTGCATCATCAGTTCCTGCGGATGCAAGTAAACTTTACGGAAAGAATATTCTGAATTTTTTACAATTGATCATTGATAAAGACGGTAAATTAAATCTGAATTGGGAAGATGATCTTGTCAAGGGATCATGTATTACGCATAATGGGGAAATCATTCACGAAAGAGTAAAATCATTATAGGCATGGAAAATTTTTTTAGCTGGATAACGATGCATCAGCAAATGATCTACATCGTAATTCTAATGATATTCGTAGGAATTGAAGTGATCGGGCGTGTTCCAAGCGTATTGCATACTCCGTTGATGAGTGGTGCGAATGCGATTCATGGTGTTGTAATCATTGGTGCCATTATCGTGATGGGACAAGCCGAAAGCGACAATTATCTCGCATTAATACTTGGATTCTTAGCTGTAATACTTGGAACATTAAATGTAGTTGGCGGATTCGTAGTAACCGACCGAATGCTCGAAATGTTTAAAAAGAAACCATCCAAACCCTAAAGACCAAACCAGGAAATGGAATCAAATCTGCTTACATTAATATATTTGATCGGCTCGGTGACATTCATCATCGGTTTGAAAATGCTTTCAAATCCGGCTAAGGCGCGCAGAGGAAACCTGATTGCTGCGGGTGGAATGGCGCTGGCGATAGTAGGGACAATCTTTCTTTATACTAATGAGGATGGAAAGAAGCTGGGCAACTATGGATGGATATTCGGAGGATTGGTAATCGGAACTATCATTGGTACACTTGCGGCTAAGAAAGTAAAGATGACTGCAATGCCGGAAATGGTGAGTATGTTCAATGGAATGGGAGGTGCTTGTGCGGCATTGATATCAATAGTTGAGTTTAGCCATCTTCAAAAATATTTTACGACCAGGAAGGGGGGAAATTATGCTCAGCTTTTGCGCGAAAACAACTGGTTCACCGGGGCAGTTGATTATTATTTTGGCGGGACTTATTATCGGTTCCGTTTCCTTTGCCGGCAGCATGATTGCCTGGGGAAAATTAAATGGAAAGATAAAAGACTTTTCATTTAAGGGGCAACATATTGTTAACCTGCTTTTACTTACAGCAGCGATTGGAGTTGCTGTCTACACAGTTTATTTTTTGAGGTCATAAAGACCTATTCGGAGTAAGTACGATCTTGTTTTATTCAATTTTGGCATTTTCTCTACTTTATGGAGTTCTTTTTGTAATGCCAATCGGAGGTGCGGACATGCCTGTAGTGATTTCTCTTTTAAACTCCTTCACCGGTGTTGCAGCTGCATGCGGCGGATTCCTTTATGATAACAAAGTAATGCTCACGGGAGGTATACTTGTCGGTGCTGCTGGCACATTGCTTACGATGTTAATGTGTAAAGCAATGAATCGCTCATTGATGAATGTATTGATCGGTTCATTTGGAGGCGGAGGCGGTGGCCCCGCCGGGGCGGGGGCGAAACAAAAACAAGGGGGGCAGCATCATAAAGAGGTTTCTCTGAGCGATGCAGCTGTCGTGATGGGCTATGCGAATAAAGTATTTATTGTTCCGGGATATGGTTTGGCCGTTGCACAGGCTCAACATATTTGTCATGAGTTGGAAGAATTGCTTGAGGAAAAAGGTGTACAGGTTAAATACGCGATACATCCTGTTGCGGGTCGTATGCCGGGACATATGAATGTCTTGCTCGCAGAAGCAGATGTGAGCTATGATAAATTGCTGGAGATGGAAGATGCGAATGATGAATTCAAAACAACTGATGTGGTATTGATACTTGGTGCCAATGATGTGGTTAATCCTGCTGCTAAAACTGATCCCTCCTCGCCAATATATGGAATGCCCATACTGGATGTTGAACAAGCAAAGACCGTTATCGTCAACAAGACGAAGTATGAAACCCGGTTACGCAGGTATTGAAAATGATTTGTTTTATAGACCGAAGACGTCTATGCTTTTCGGTGATGCGAAAAAAGTGCTTCAGGATCTTGTGGCTGAAATAAAGAGCCATTAATGGATTTTGTTGGTTTAATGTGACTATGCCTTTGTAAAGTTGAGGCAAGCGCGGGGTTTTTGATCGGAAGAACAGAAGAACAGAAGAACAGCGGAACAGTAGAACAAGCGCGGCAATCGTTAATTTCGGGTAAGTAAGTAAGCCATGATTTCAAGCAAAAACACCAGACAATTTTATGTAGTATTCTGGGTGTTTTTCGCGGTATTGTTAATGGTAACGGCAATGCAATGGGCAACGATCTTTTACCTGGAAAGGATAAAGGATTCACTAAACCCCGAACTGGATCTTCGCCTTTTTTATTTCTACGCAATACTCTGGCCCGGTCTTGTACTGGTAGAATGGATTACTTATTGGGTCTTCAGGAATAAGATCACAGAATTTCGTTGGATCTGGTTTCATTTAATTTGCCTCGTGCTCGCATTTGTGCTCTTGCCGATTATTGTCGTAATCATTACCACCATAATCCGAGCTAATTATAATGAAGAAAATACATACCACTATACTCTGATCGTCTATCGCATCCGTTTCTATAGTTTCTGGACCTTTGTCATACTCGGCCATATTTTCTTTATCATTGCCCTTGTAAAAGCATTATCCAAAAACAAATCTGCAAACCCGGAACATGACGCGGATACCGGATTCCTTGATCAATTCACTAAAGAAAATTGAAAGCTTCAAAGAGCAATCCTTTAAGGAGGTTCATGAATCCGGGGAACAGGTTACATCCATACGGGTGAACAAGTTCAAAGCAACTGATCCTTTACAGTTTGCTATTTCGAATTTCAAGTCTGCAAAGAAGATTCCATGGTCAGATCAGGGGTTTTATCTTTCGCAGCGACCATCCTTTACTCTCGATCCATACTTTCATGCAGGGTACTATTATGTACAGGAAGCATCAGGAATGTTTCTGGAAGAAGTAGTTCGTCAAACTCTTGACCTGAGTAAGCCATTAAAGGTTCTCGATCTTTGTGCGGCACCGGGTGGAAAATCTACATTGATCCAATCTTTGATTTCTCCAGATAGTTTATTGGTAAGTAATGAAGTGATTAAATCAAGGGTCAGCATTCTCGAAGAAAATATGACTCGTTGGGGCGCAGCAAATCTTATCATTACCAATAACGATCCGAAAGATTTTGCTCCATTGAATGGATTTTTTGACCTCATCGTGATCGATGCTCCCTGTAGCGGAAGCGGTTTGTTTCGACGGGATGCGGAAGCGATTGAGCATTGGAGTGAGGCGAATGTTCAACTATGTCAGCAAAGACAGGAACGGATTCTTGCTGATATTTTCCCAGCCTTGAAGCCCGGAGGCATACTGATTTATTCTACCTGTTCTTATTCAAAGGAAGAAAATGAGGATATTATTGATTGGATAATGGATCAATTTGAAATTTCAAATTTGAAATTGAAAATTGAAGAGGGGATTGGCATTAAGGAAACGATATCGGCTAAGCATCGGGCCTATGGTTATCGTTTCTGGCCGGATCAAATAATGGGTGAGGGATTTTTTATCGCTTGTTTCAGGAAAGGGAATGATGAAGAACCATCTTTCAGAAATCCAAAGAAAACTGTTTTGGAAAAATTAACACGCAATGAAGAATCTATGCTGAGTGATTGGCTGGAGGATCCATCTGCATTTGTATTTTTTCGATATGGAGACCAGGTTTTAGCATTTCCTTCAGGAATAGCTTCGTTTATCCAACCGGTACTTGCATCTAATCTTTATGTCCGCCAGGCTGGATTAAGAATGGGAAAATTCGCAGGGAAAGAACTAATACCCGACCCGGCTTTAGCATTTAGCCCCGCTATTTCTAAAAGAATTGTTGCAATACCGTTAAAGCAGGACCAGGCACTGCAATATTTGAGAAGAGAAGAAGTTTCCATAGACAGTGACCATCGGGGATGGGCAGTTGTTGAGTATGTAGGCGCGAAACTGGGTTGGGTGAAGATCTTGCAGAATAGAATTAACAATTACTACCCGAAGGAGTGGAGGATTAGGATGAGGTAGGCAATGGGCAATGGGCAAGAGGCAAGAGGCAATAGGCAATAGGCAAGGGGCAAAAGGCAAGAGGCAAGGGGCAAAAGGCAAAGGCAAGGGGCTTGCGCCAGTTGCAGTTCCAGATTTTTAAGAGTATATTAGGATTGAGGTCCAATACCCGCTCCCAATATCCCACTCCAATTCCTAGCTCCAATCCAGAACCAAAAAAAATCGGCATATTTGCATAATCCTTAAAATCGCGGCCCATGTCAAAATTCAGGGTATTACCTCTTACTATATTATTATTATTGATTTGCGCACAGGGCTTTGCGCAAAAACTGATGGTGCGCGGCAGCTCACCAAATCTTTACCTTGAACATAAGGTTACAGCCAAGGAAACCTGGTATAGCATCGGCAGATTGTATAACCTTAGTCCAAAAGATATCGCGCCTTTTAATAAGTCCACATTGACCAAGCCCCTGGCGATCGGTCAGCTATTAAAAATCCCGCTGAAACAAACTAATTTCTCCCAGGATGGCGCTAAAGCAGCTGACGAAGTTTTTGTTCCGGTTTATCATGCAGTGGCTGAAAAAGAATGGATGTTCAGGATCAGCAGCAATCACAATGTTCCCGCGGCCAATCTGGAAAAATGGAATAATGTTACCAATGAAGACCTGCGACCAGGGATGCAGGTGATCGTGGGATGGTTAAAGGTCAAGAAAGCTCAGTCTGTACTTGCTTCCAGGGGTACAAACAAGATACCGATGGCTGTAAAGCCGATCGTAGTTCCTGATGCCAAGAAAGATGTGGTGACGAGGGATCCTCTCCCGCAAGTGAAGGTTGTGCCCGATAAAGTAGATAACAGTGTGCAGCAAAGCCAGCAAGAAACAAAAACGATAACGACCTCTAATACTTCCAGCACCAATCCGTCCAATTATAAAGGAGGATATTTTCGTTCCTCCTATAGGGAGGCGGGCAATAGTTCAACCGGAAATGCAGGAGTATTTCGGAGTACAAGCGGATGGAACGACGGAAAATATTATGCATTGATGAATAATGTTCCTATTGGAACAATTGTAAAAGTGACTTTCCCTTCTACAAATAAATCAGTCTACGCAAAAGTGCTTGGACAATTACCGGAAATGAAAGAAAGCAACGGCCTTTCTTTACGCATCAGTGATGCCGCTGCATCGGAACTAGGAGTGGCTATAAATAAGTTTTATGTTGATGTGAAGTATTGATGCCGCTCGGTTCAGGTTGATAAGGTTGACAGGGTTGACACGGTTGACAGGGTTGACACGGTTGACAAGGTTGACAAGGTTGACAAGGTTGACAGGGTTGACAAGATAATTCTTAAGATATTCTAAAAATTAAAAGGAATAATGATGATCTATCATTATTCCTTTTTTATTTTTTATTCGTTCGTTGTCAACCTTGTCAACCCTGTCAACCTTGTCAACCGTGTCAACCCTGTCAACCTTGTCAACCTTGTCAACCAACCCTGGCGACAAAAGGCTACTCAAACAAAATCTGCCCCCGAATTTCCCCTCCGGGATTCAAGCTGGTATGAATATTTACATAATAAGCGCCTCGCAAAAGGTCTTCTTCTTTTACTGCGACTCCGTCAACGAAGAACGTTCCTGAGAATGTTCCTGTTTGCGCAGTTGAATAACCTGAGAAATTCTGAACAATGGGAGCATTGAATCCCTTCGTTGCAACTCCATGGATATGAAAACCAACGATGGGTCCTGTCAGGGAATTCCACTTAACGGTATACGAAAGTGTTTTTGTATTCTTATTGTAAGCGAAATCGAGCGTACCGTTAGCTGCCGTACTTTTTGCTGGCACTTCCTGGGCACCTTCGATTGGAAGGGCTGTGCGGGTAAGTATGGTTGTATCAAGATCCTGTGAGCAGGAAAAAAGGACTATGGAGAGCACAGGAAGAATGAAATAAGATTTGCGCAATCTCATAAGCAGTTTTAGTTTGATTCAAATATAATACGGTTTTAGAAATCGCAGGAAAAATTCTATGTTAACCCCCTTAGGATCGACCGTCAATTTATTTCAGCAAATTCTTGATTTCGCTGAGTTTCAAAAGGGCTTCCACCGGGGTCAGGCGGTTGATATCGATCCCTTCTAACATACGGCGCATTTCCTCAAAGGTTTCGCTATGGGCATCAAAAATGGAAAGCTGGAGCTTATCGGCATTCATCTTCTTTAATTCCACCCCAATATTTTCCCCTTCGTGCATGGCTTCAAGTTGACGAAGGATTTCATTTGCCCGCTGGATCAGGGCAGGGGGCATGCCGGCCATCTTCGCCACATGGATACCGAAACTGTGAGTGCTGCCTCCAGGCGCGAGCTTTCGTAAGAAAGATTACTTTATTGCCAACTTCCTTATTGGTAATATGATAGTTCTTTATCCTCGGAAATTTATTTTCCAGTTCATTGAGCTCGTGATAGTGTGTGGCAAAAAGTGTCTTTGGCTGTTGCGGAGAATTATGAAGGTATTCGGCAATGCTCCAGGCGATTGAAATTCCATCATAGGTAGAAGTTCCCCTTCCAATCTCATCCAGCAGGATCAGGCTTGATGTCGTGATATTATTGATGATGCTCGCCGTTTCATTCATTTCCACCATGAAGGTTGATTCACCACCACTCAGATTATCCGAAGCGCCTACACGGGTAAATATTTTATCTGTTCTTGGAATCAATCCCTGGTCAGCCGGAACAAAACTTCCCATATGCGCCATCAGGGTGATCAGAGCGGTTTGTCGAAGCAATGCACTTTTACCGCTCATATTCGGACCGGTAAGAATAATTATTTGTTGAGCTGATGGATCCAGGAAAATATCATTGGATATATAAGCTTCGCCAGCCGGAAGATTCCTTTCAATCACCGGATGCCGGCTTTGCTTCAGATTGAGAACAGTTCCTTCATGCAGTTCAGGTTTCTTATAATTGTAGTGAAGGGCATTGTTGGCAGAAACAAACCAGGCAATCCAGCACGGCGAGCACATTTCCGTTCACCTGCATCGGTGCGATATAATCCTGCAATTCCAATAATAGTTTGTCATAGAGCTCCAGCTCAATATTCAGTATCTTCTCTTCTGCTCCTGTTATCTTTTCCTCGTACTCTTTTAGTTCTGCTGTGATGTATCGTTCCGCATTGGCCAGGGTTTGTTTACGCATCCATGCCTGCGGAACTTTGTTTTTGTGGAGATTGGTTACTTCGAGATAATAACCAAACACATTATTGAAGCCAATCTTTAATGAAGAAATACCGGTAGGATAGGGCTTCTTTTTGTTGTAATTCCACCAGGTATTCTTTTCCTCCATGTGCAATGCGTCTCAATTCATCTAATTCAAAGTTTACTCCCTCCCTGAAAACTCCCCCTCTTGAAACCAGTGCAGGTGGATTTTCATTCAATTCTTTAAGGATCTTTTCTTTTATATAATGACAGGGATTAAGTGCATCTGAAATTCTTTTCAGGTATTCGTTTTCCGTATTTGCGATTATTTCACGAAGCGCTTCTATGTGTTGAAGACCTTTTGCGATTTGCAATACTTCGCGCGGATTGATCTTCTTCAATGCGATCTTACTTACCAATCGTTCTACATCCCCACATTGTTTGATATGCTGCGAAACCTTGTAACGAAGGTCTGTTTCTTTGATGAAGAATTCCGTCAGATCAAGTCTTTCCTGGATCTTATGAAGGTCTTTCAGTGGCAATACGATCCAACGTTTGAGCATTCGTGCTCCCATTGGCGAAATGGTGTTGTCCAGCACTTTCAACAGGCTGGTCCCGTTATCGCGATTGGAGTCAAGTCCGCTTCCGATCAATTCCAGGTTGCGAATGGTAAATCGATCCATCCACAGATAATCTTCGCGGTCGATGCGCTGGATGGAAGTGATATGTTGCAGGTTGGGATGTTCGGTATCTTTCAGGTAATGTAAAACCGCACCTGCAGCAATGATGGCCGAATGCATTTCTTCAATACCAAAACCTTTCAGCGAATGCGTTTGAAAATGTTTCAACAAACATTCTTTAGCTATAGGCTTCATCGAAAATCCAACTCTCAAGCGTATAGGTATAAAATTTTGATCCGAAGTTTTCTTTGAAAAATTTCTGATAATTACGTTGGAAAATAACTTCCGCAGGCTTGAGCGTTTGCAATAGTTTGTCGATATATTCCTGGTTTCCTTCCGCAACAAAGAATTCCCCGGTGGAGATGTCCAGGAAAGCGATGCCAATATCATCATCAGTAAAATGGATACCCGCTAAAAAATTATTGCTGTTATGTTCAAGAAGTTTATCATTAGTGGCAACACCCGGTGTGACCATTTCGGTTACGCCGCGCTTGACAATACCTTTTGCCAGTTTCGGATCTTCCAGCTGATCGCAGATGGCAACGCGATAACCTGCTTTCACCAGTTTATGGAGATAGGTATCCAGGGCATGATGAGGAAATCCCGCCAGTTCGGATGAAGCTGCGGCTCCATTATTTCTTTTGGTAAGGGTAATACCCAGCACCGTGAAGCGATGATGGCGTCCTCTCCAAAAGTTTCATAAAAATCACCCACCCGAAAGAGCAGGATAGCATCGGGGTATTTTTGTTTGATCGCCCGGTGTTGCTGCATCAGTGGGGTATCGGCATTGCTCTTACCCATGAAGGGCAAATATAAATTCTTTTGAAGGGTATTCTGGAGCCCGTTTCACATTGTGAATTATTTTTGCTTAACCTTACTGAAAGCTGAAAAAGAAAACTTTATGCGCAAACTGGAAATGCATGAACTGAACCGGAAAAGCCCTGAGGCCTTCCGGGAAGCGGAAAAGCTTCCCATCGTAGTGGTATTGGACAATATCCGGAGCATGCACAATGTCGGATCAGTATTCAGGACAGCGGATGCATTTCTTTTACGGGGCATCTTTTTATGTGGTTATACGCCAAGGCCACCGCATCGTGATATTACAAAGACAGCCCTGGGTGCAACAGATACTGTTGAATGGAAATACTTTCCTACAACGAAGGAAGCCGTTCTTCAATTGAAGGATGAAGGTTATGAGATATGGTCCATCGAGCAGGTTGAAAAAAGCGTACCGCTGAATAAATTCGATTCTTCCAACAAAAAACTCGCAATTGTTTTCGGAAATGAAGTGACTGGTGTCGATAGCGAGGTAATTAAACTAAGTACAGGCTGCATAGAAATTCCGCAAATGGGAATGAAGCATTCGTTGAATATTTCAGTTGCTGCCGGGATTGTGTTGTGGGAGTTGGTGCGTCAACGTATGGTTCCGAACTCATTGATGCGTGGTTCCGAACCCTAAAGAAGAATCTATGCAAGTTATTTGGGAATTACAGGGTTCGGAACCCTATTGAAACGCCCTAACTTGAAATGGACCCTTGCTTCGATTTTATATGCGGCTTCCTCATTTAGGGTTCCGAACCCTGTAAGTATCAGGACTACTTTCGAAGTTGCCTCTTTAGGGTTCGGAACCTGGCTAGATTCTTCTTTAGGGTTCCGAACCATAACTTCGCAGAATGCAAGCTGTCAAGAACTACCTCAGCCTGATCAAATTTTCCCATACGATTTTTGCGATGCCCTTTGCGATGATTGGATTCTGTTTAGGATTGGCATGGTAGATGGTGTAGGAGTATGGACTCTTAGCTGGAGTACCTACAGGCTCAGGATTTGGTCTGACCCAATAGTAAGCATCAGTATTGGTGAAATTGGTTGCTTAGGTGTTCTTGTGTATGGTCTTTGCCACGAAGCGCAGCAATGTCCTTTAACCGCTATCTCGACCGGCAGTTTGATGCGAAAAATCCAAGGACAGCAATCAGGGAAATTCCTGCAGGAATTATTTCAGCCAATAGTGCATTACTCTTTACTATCGTTTGCAGTTTGCTGTTTATTGTTTGTCTGTTATTTCATTAATCCGTTTGCTTTTATCTTTCACCGGTGGCATTATTGGTTGTGCTTGGCTATAGTTATACAAAAAGATTTACACCTCTTTGCCATTTGATATTCTGGGTTGGGATTATCACTGGCACCAATTGGTGCTTATCTGGCCGTAACAGGTCAGTTTGATTTGTTACCAATTCTTTTTTCATTGACGGTATTGTTTTGGGTAAGTGGGTTTGATATTATTTATGCCTTGCAGGATGAGGAATTCGATCGTTCACAAAAGCTATATTCTATACCGGCTGCTTTAGGCAAAGTAAAGCGTTTGATGATTTCCGAAGATTTCTACACGTCTTAAGTTTTATTTGCGTATTGATTGCTGGAATCTAGTATGATTTGGATTGTAGTATTGGATTGGTGTAGCTGTTTTTGGCGGTATGCTGTATTACCAACATTCCATTGTCAAGCCAAATGATCTCAAAAGAGTGAATCTTGCTTTTATGACGGCGAATGGAATTGCAAGTGTCATTTTTGCTTTGTTTGTCATCACCGATATTTTCATTAACAAATCTATAATGGGAGGGTAGCTATTTTACGGACATTATGAGAATACTCGCACTTGACTATGGCCTTAAACGAACCGGAATAGCCGTCACCGATCCATTAAAGATCATTGCCACCGGGCTAACCACTGTGGATACACCGAAATTATTTTCTTTTTTGAAAGATTATTTCACGAAAGAACAGGTTGAATTGATCCTGATCGGTGAGCCAAAAAACCTTGATGATTCAGATACGCATGCATCCGGGCCGGTAAGGAAAGCTATCGAAAAGTTAAAAAAGGAATTCCCCAATATTCCAATTAAGACGGTGGATGAGCGATATACTTCAAAGATGGCCACGCGGGCAATGATCGATATGGGAATGAAGAAAAAACAAAGGCAGGATAAGCGGCTTGTTGATGAAATAGCAGCCACAATTATGCTACAGGACTACCTTAATACATTTTAGTCCCCGCTTTCGCGGGGATTAGTCCCCGACTTGATCGGGGAGCAGATTTCCTCGCATTTGAAGGTCATCATTTATCTTTGCAAGCTTAAGTTCTGGAAGGATTTTAGGTGAGGAACTCCAATCTGGTCAGGGACTGATCCCCGACCAGATCGGGGCTAAAATCTAAAATCTAAAATCTAAAATATCAAATATCAAATTTGAAATAGCTTATGGTTTTGCCTATTGTCGCATATGGCGCGCCTATCTTAAGAGTAATGTGTAAGGACATCGATCAGGATTATCCTGATCTGAAAAAGCTTATTGATGATATGTGGGAAACCATGTATGCCAGTAATGGGGTGGGTATTGCCGCACCGCAGGTAAACCGCGACATAAGACTATTCCTGATCGATAGCACGCAGGTTTTTGCGGGGCAGGAAGATGATGAAAAGGGCAAGTATCCCGATGAGCCGGGTACCAAGCAGGTATTCATCAATGCACATCTGAGGGAATTGGACGGTGATGAATGGATGTACAATGAAGGTTGTCTTAGCATTCCGAAAATAAGAGAAGATATTGCCCGGGAAGAAATTATTACACTTGAGTATTTGGATGAAAATTTCCAACCGCATATCAAAACTTTTAATGGTATAACTGCTAGGATAATTCAGCATGAATATGATCATATCGAAGGAAAACTCTTTATTGATCATATGAAACCATTGAAAAGGAAATTACTAAAAGGCAAATTGGACGATATTTCGAAAGGGAAGGTTAAAGTGGATTATAAAATGGTATTCGCGAAATGATTGTTTGATTGTTATATTGGTTGATTGTTGGGCTTAATTCTTTATTAGATCACAACAATCAAAAACTAAGGCGCGTACCAACTAATAAACCCAACCATCAAACAATCAAACCATCAAGCAATCATAATCTCAACCGTAGACTACTGCTTCCAACGAAGCACGCAATGAATAGAATAATTATATTTCTTCTTAGCTGTTTTATACTAACCCCTGTTATTCTTCACGCACAGCAGGATTCAACTGCAGTATTTGGAAAGAATGTGGTTACACTGAGGGAAGTGGTTGTGCGTAATAACCTGAATGTGGCTGCATTTATTGAGCGTGTGAAGAACGATACAACATTTTACAAAGCTTTTAGAAACCTGAAGGTATTGGGCTATACTTCACTCAATGATGTACAGATTTTTGATAAGAAGAATAATGTGAAGGCATCATTGAAGAGTCGCACCAAACAAGAAACTTCCCGTGGTTGTCGATGGATGAAGGTGTTGGAAGAAAGCAGCACGGGAAATTTTTTCGATCGCGAGCACAATTACAATTACTATACGGCTGAAATGTATGCCGGATTGTTCTTTGCTAATGATACCATTTGCGGAGAAACAAATATCGTGGGGAATTCAGAGTTCAATACAAGGGGCAAAAGCGGTATGGCAAAGCATAAGGAGCAATTGAAAATGCTTTTCTTCAATCCTGGTAAAAAGATACCGGGACTTCCATTTATCGGTAATAAGATCGCTTTGTTTGATGATGATGTTGCTAAACTGTACGATTTCGTGATCGATATGGAGCAGTATAAAGGAGAGTTGTGCTATGTGTTCAGCATCACTGTAAGGAATGACTTAAGTGAGTCAGAGAAGGATGAAATAGTTATCAATCAGATGACAACCTGGTTCCGCATAGATGATTGGGAGATACTCGGACGAAATTATGACCTGAGTTACGATGCAGGCGTCTATGATTTTGATGTGCAGATGGAAGTGGAAATGACGAAATTTAAAGACTATACAGTGCCTTCCTTGCTACGCTATAATGGAAACTGGGACGTCGCTTTTAAAAAAAGAGAAAAGTCCATCTTTACCGCAACACTATTCGACTTCACTGACTGATCAATTGTGATTAATCCTCGTGCGGGTATAATTTCGCCATTTTTCTATCAACGCAGTCATATCTTCCGGGATCCTGCTGTCGAAAAGAACAGGCTGCCGGGATCGTGGATGTTTGAATCCGATCGTCTTTGCGTGTAACGCATGCCTTGGACAAATTGCAAAACAGTTATCTACGAACTGCTTGTATTTACTGAATACCGTTCCTTTTACGATCTTATCTCCCCCATATAATTCATCATTGAAGAGGGGATGGCCCATATGCTTCATGTGAACGCGGATCTGGTGCGTACGACCGGTCTCAAGTTCACATTGTATCAGCGTCACATAACCGAAACGCTCCAGTACCTTATAATGCGTCACTGCATCTTTACCATATTCTCCTTCCGGATAGGCATCAAAGATTTTGCGAAAACGTTTATGACGGCCAACATGGGCGACAACAGTTCCGCTTTCGTTGGACACATCACCCCATACCAGGGCGATATAGTGACGATGAACGGTATGATCAAAAAATTCCTTGGCCAGGCTACTCACGGCTTTTTCTGTTTTTGCGAGGACCATCAATCCGCTGGTATTTTTATCAATCCGGTGTACTAATCCGAATCGGGGTAATTGATCTTCGGTAAGCGTGCTGTTTTGTTGTAAGAGGTGATATGCTACACCGTTGATCAAAGTTCCTGATGGATTCCCACTCGCGGGGTGTACAACCAGTCCAACAGGCTTATTGATGATCAGGATATCATCATCTTCAAATACGATATTGAGTGGAATATTTTCAGGAATGATCTCTTCTCCCTGTACTTCCTTGTCCGAATAAACGATGATCTCTTCTCCGGGTTTGATGCGGTGATTTGGTTGCACATGTTTGCCATTGATCAATACCCTGCCCGCCTCGATGGCCATTTGTACCTTATTCCTCGAAGCGCTTTCAATTCTTGCTACAAGAAACTTATCGAGGCGCATCGGCTCCTGGCCCTTGTCAACTTTGATGGAAAATCTCTCATAGAGTTCCTCCGATCCCTCCGCCGATTCATCTGGTTCGAATCCGTTTTCCGGGTCCTTCTTTGACATGAGACTTGTTTGGGGTAAAGATAGGGCGATTTGAACAGAAGAACAGAGGAACGGAAGAACAGAAGAACAGAAGAACAGAAGAACAGAAAGATATAACTTGTAATAATTAGTAAATGATCCGACAGTTCCACTAGGTCCGATTGTCAATTCTACTGTTCTACTGTTCTACTGTTCTGCTGTTCATCTGTTCTTCTGTTCAATTGGGATTATGATCTCGTTTCGTAAATTTGGGTCTTGAGACAAAACCTAATTTTCCGCGACCTTGGCAATTGCGATTATCAGAGTGCATGGGATTACCAGGAAAAACTTCTGCAGGAAAATGTTCGTGCAAAGGCGGGCTTAAAGCAGGCCCAGTCTGCAAATGGGGAATTGGCTGAAGATGAAGAACTCTCAACCCGGCATTACCTGCTTTTTGTAGAGCATCCTCCCGTATATACGCTGGGAAAGAGTGGTAAGGAAGAAAATTTATTGCTTAATGAAGAAGCCAGGGTAAGCAAGGATATCCAGTATTTCAAAATAAACAGGGGAGGAGATATCACTTACCATGGACCTGGTCAACTGGTGGGTTATCCAATTCTCGATCTTGAAAAACTCTACACTGATATTGGTAAGTATCTGCGCAATCTCGAAGAAGTAATAATAAAGACGCTCGCCTTCTATGGACTTGAAGGAAAAAGATCAAAAGGTGAGACAGGGGTTTGGTTAGATCCTGAGGTTTTAGGAAAGGAAAGAAAGATTTGTGCAATGGGTGTTCGTTGCAGCCGGTGGATCACCATGCATGGCTTCGCATTAAATGTCAATACCGACTTAAGTTACTTCAATCATATTATTCCCTGCGGCATCGCTAATAAGCAGGTTACTTCACTTGAAAAGGAATTAGGAAGAAAACTTGATTTGCAGGAAGTGAAGGATAAGTTGAAAGCTGCTTTTGAAGAAGTTTTTGAGATGAAGATAGTGAATGGTGAATGGTGAATGGTGAATGGGCAAGAGGCAAAGGGGAACACGCAATTTATCAACTATTCACCATTCACCATTGACCATTGACCTCAAAAATCTTTGGGAATAAAGAATTTATTCTTCTCCTTCAACTTTCCATCTTCATACAATTCAAAACGGAACCAGCCGGAGCGAAGAAAATTGGCTTTATCCAGCACTAAGGATGCTTCTTTGATTTGTTTTACTTCGAAGAGCGGTGAATTATCTTCTTCAAAGAATTTGATAGAATAGGATTTGACCATTGCATCGGGAAGCACGATGGAAATATTTCCATCTTTAGAAGTGTATACGAATATGCTCGGTTTGTACACTTCTTTCGGAACAAATGGCTTTATAAGAATTGTATCGATATTCTTGAATACGAGAGTATCTTTTGTTTTGTACACCAATGAATCCCTGAAAGCCTTGAAATTATTTTCTGATACGGTGAAGAGAATGGTGTCTCTTTTCTTTATAGTAAACAGTTTTTCAGGTTTGACTTCTTCAACTGGTTTTTCTTCTTCCTTCTGAATACCCTGGAGGGTTTCTTTCAATTCCTGCCGGTCTTTTTCATTCAGGGTTGGCGATATCTGAACCTGTTTGTTTTGAACCGGGGGCTTAACTGGCGTCTGAACCACCTGTTTTGATGTATCCCATTTTGGACGTGTAGATTTCGTAAAGAGGTATTTGCCGCTGTCCAAAATGATGAAGAGGCGATAAAACATAAAATTCGACGGAGCTTTTGTATCGACAAATCCGTTCTGGGGGATGGATGGATCGGGAACCGTGAGGATTGTCTTAAAATTGCGGGTGCTGTCAAGCGAGCGCTGGATACTGATCTGGCTCACTTTGGGGTATTCATTAAACCATCCGATTATGATCTTGTTATTTCCACGGGTTGAGGCAGAAAATTTCGGTAGCGTATCCTGCCCCGATGCCTGGTTCATCACCAATACCAATATTACTAAAACCCGGAGCCTTCCCATGCCAGTATAACGCATTACTTAGACCTCTATTTTGGATGTGCAAATATAAGGCCTACAATTTTTTATCCTTCAAATTCAAGGGTTTTAACAGGCAATGAGCGGTTGCCTTGTAATCCACCACTGTGGATAACCAGCACACGGCTTTGTGAAGAGAAAAAATCCTTTGCGGCGAGATCCCGGATCGCGAAAAACAGCTTGGCTGTATAGATAAAATCGGTTGGAATATCTGCTTCATTAAAAAGCTTATTCATATACTTGATCAGGGTGCCATCAGCCTTCCCAAATCCACCAAAATGATATTCATAAAAGACCCTGAAGTTTGTTTTATTAGAAAAAGATTCAACTGTCTTTTCGATCATGAGTGAATCAGGACTCGCTTTCAGACTGCATATGCCTAACACTTGTTGGTTAGGATTGCTGTTCTCCAGCAACCCTGTAAGAAATGTTCCAGTTCCCACTGCGCAGGCGAGATAATCATGATTTGCGAAATCGATGATCCTGGTCAATTCTTTTACCCCTTCGATGCCTGTGGACCCGTGGCCACCCATCGGTATCCTTAAATAACCTGGATATTTCTTCAGCATTTGAGTTGATAAAACCTGTTCATCCCTGAATTGATCGCGCGGAATAAATTCCAATTGCATTCCCCAGGTTTCAAGATCTTTCAGCGTCGAAGAATATTCGGATGGCCTTTCACCTCTTATTGCTCCGACAGATGGAATGCCAAGTTCTTTGCAAGCAAATGCTAAAGCTGTTAAATGATTTGACCATGTACCTCCTGCAGAAATGATCCCAGTTTTATTTTCATTGATGGCACGGCTCAAATAATTTTTTAGTTTGAACCACTTATTCCCTGAGATCACCGGGTGGATCTTATCCAGTCGAAGAACTTTTACTGAAATTTTTTTTTCAGTGAAGATTTTGTCCTTCCACTCATCAATGGTTGCTTTTTCCAGATCGACCAGGGAATCTATGCTGGGTGGCTGCGGCATTTCTTTTGATAGCTTAATTCTTTATTTTCGTGCCTGATTTTTAAAATTAAGCTAATGAAACCAACCCTGTTGATACTTGCTGCCGGTATGGCTTCGCGTTATGGCAGTATGAAACAGATCGAAGGATTTGGGCCCTCTGGTGAAACCATCATGGACTATTCCATTTATGATGCCATCAGAACGGGGTTTGGCAAAGTGGTCTTTATTATTCGCAAAGAATTTGTTGAAGATTTTAAAGAGCTCTATGAACCCAAATGGAAGGGAAAGATCGCAATGGATTATGTGTTCCAGGAATTGGATGCGTTCACAGGTGTAATAACCATTCCTAAAGATCGTAGCAAGCCCTGGGGTACGGCGCATGCTGTGCTTTGTGCGAAGGATGCGATCAAGGAGCCTTTTGCGGTGATCAATGCGGATGACTTTTATGGAAGAGATGCTTTTGCAAAAGCTATGGCATTTCTTACCACCGATTGCAGTCCACGGATCTATTCCATTATTGGTTATGAATTATTGAAGACTTTATCCGGTCATGGCACAGTTAATCGTGGAGTTTGTGAAGTGGATAAGAAGAACAATCTTACTTCGATACGTGAACGATTGAATATTTCGTTACAGGGCGGCAATATCGCTTGTGAAGATGGTGAGGAGCCCCGCATTCTTCCCATCGATGCCCAGGCTTCAATGAATTTCTGGTGCTTCGATCAATCCATCTTTTCCTATTCTCAAAAACTCTTCAACGAATTCCTCGAAAAAAATATCGGCAATCCCAAAGCTGAATTCTTCATACCGATAGTAGCAGACCGATATATCAAGGATGGGGAAGGAGTAATCAAGGTAATACCAACATCTGCGCAGTGGTTCGGCGTCACCTATAAAGAAGATGCACCTATTGTGAGAGCAAGTCTTGCTAAACTCGTGAATGCAGGGGAGTATCCAAAGGATTTGTGGAAATAATTCTGGAGAATTGATTGTTTTCCTATAGAGGAAGCTGATCTGTGAGTCACCAAATAGTCAATTATCAATTATCATTATTAATAATCACTTCGATCAAGCCCATCATTCACTTGTTTAATATAAATTCGGTGTTTATTGTTTTATATGCAGGGCAATCTTGTTTCCGCTAAGGCAGATATTGTCGAGTTGATCAAAAAACGCGATCGTGAGGGATTTAACTTACTCTACCGCCAATTCGCTCCTATCATTTTTGGAATGAGCCTTAAGATTGTTGGAGATACAGGGGTGGCTGAAGACCTTGTTCAGGAAACTTTCGTGAAAGTGTGGAAGAATATCGAACAGTATAACCCTGAAAAGGCAGCTTTCAGTACCTGGCTGCTGAATATTGCCCGTTACAGTACGATCGATTATCTGCGAAGTAAAATATATAAACAACGACAAAAAAACCAAAACGGCCTGGATTCCGAATATACCTCGGCGGTACCATCTACCGGGTTCAACCCGGAGATTTCAGGCATAAAAAACCAGGTGAGCAAACTGGAACCCAAATACCGGGATATTATTGATCTGATCTACTTCCAGGGTTATACTCAGGATGAGGCTTCGCGGATCCTGGAGATACCCCTGGGAACTGTTAAGACCAGGACGAGGTTTGCCTTACAATTGCTAAAGACGAGGATTTGAGAATGATGAACGTTAAACAATATATTGAATCAGGTATTCTTTCGGATTATTGCCTGGGATTATTGGATGAAAAGGAAGCCAGGCAGGTGGAAGCTCTTTGCGATCAGTATCCTGAATTGATGAAAGAACTTTCACAGATCCGCGAAGCATTATTCAATTATTCAGCAGCATTATCAAAGGAACCGGCTCCGCATTTAAAAGACCAGATCTGGAAATTACTCGAGAATATTAACCGGGAAGAAAAAATGGATAGTCTGGAGTTGCCGGTGTTAAATAAATATTCTAATAAAGAAAACTGGTTAAGGGCGGTCAGACCCTTATTGCCATCTAAACTTGAATCCGACATTTTTGTAAAGGTGATCAGGAGTGATGAAAAACTGGAGCAAACGCTGATCTGGGCGAAGACCGATTATCCGGATGAAGTACATGATGACCTGCTGGAATGTTTTATGATACTCGAGGGAGAATGCGAATGCTATCTCGGAGACAAAGTAATCCGCCTTGGACCAGGAGGCTTTTTAGAAATACCACTTCACGTTCATCACGATTTTAAAATACTATCAGAATCTGTATTAGCAGTTGTGCAACGACTTAAAGTCGCTTGATTATTTCAAAATTTGGTCCCCGATCAAGTCGGGGACAAATTTTGAAATATTAATAGCTTTTCACCATAAACACAAACTCCTCAATCTTCTTGATCTGCTGAACGCGATCGAGGTCTTTTACAAGGGATTTGTTGCTAAGTTTTATAGCGCGTGTAGTAGTATCTTCTTTCTTTATCTCTTCAAGCGTTCTGAAAATATTCTTTGAGGTGATTGCAAATACAACTCCTTCCGCTTGTTTTTCTCTAGTATTAATGATGCCGATTACTTCACCATTCTTATTGAATACAGGTCCGCCTGAGTTACCGGGATTTGCGGATACACCGATCTGGCAGCTAAGGGTATCACCATTATAACCAGTTTTCGCGCTCATATAACCTTCATTGTACACTATTTCTTTACGGGGATAACCAAGTGTAAATAACTGTTCGCCCAATTCAGCTCCAGTTCTACGGATCGAATATGGAAGATTAACAACAGGCTTGAAATCCTCATCCTTTATTTTAAGAATCGCGATATCGGTTTGCGGGTTAATATAGACAACATTCGTACGGAATTCTTCTCCATTTTTGTTTTGAATCACAACTGAACTTG
Organism: uncultured Chitinophagaceae bacterium; assembly: GCA_963728145.1. GTDB lineage: Bacteria > Bacteroidota > Bacteroidia > Chitinophagales > Chitinophagaceae > CAVSJA01. Next base: position 748,574 of record CAVSJA010000007.1, read on the forward strand.
CTCCTTCAACAACGTGGGCATTAGTTACCAGATATCCTTTACCATCGATAAGAAACCCTGTACCACCTGAACGAATTGGAGTATTCTCCGGTGCTTTTGATTCCTTAATCTTATTATCTACTACTCTCAGCACTTCATTCTTATTCCTTGCGGCTTCAGTTTTGAATTCCCTTTTCAATTGCTGAAGTTCTTCAGAATTCGCTTTTTGAGAATAATAAGAAACCATACTTGCTATAAGCAGCGTGGTGATTCCTGCAATAGAGGCAGCAACGGCCATAACGCGTTTATACTTGCGCCAGAGTTCCCTTACAACTGCTTTTGGTGCTTCTTCTTTGATTGCTCCGCTTTCGAGTAATTGGTTGTGTATTTCGTGTAAACCAGCGCGATAGTTCTTTCTTTCTCCAAATTCGCCAAGTCGGTCGAGGAACATGGTATGTTCAACCACCAGTTGATCCAATTCTGGATTGGTGGTGCGAAGCTGTTCGAAATAAGATTTTTCTTCGGCGGTCATTTCACCCCGGAGGTAGCGTTCTACTGTTTCAATCAATTGAATGTCTTCCATTACACATTATTTTTATAAACAGCGAAGAATAATTTCTTTAGTCTCATCAGGCACTTGTACTTCTGGTTTTTCGCATTATCTGCATTGGTATAACCAAAACTACCTGCGATCTCGTTCATATTTCTTTTCTGCAGATAAAATGCTTCAAGCAGGCTTTTGCAGGGTTCGCCCAAACTCAACAAGGCTTTTTCCATAACCTGGAACTCTCCATTCCGCTGCTCGTGTAATTCGATATCATCTTCTACCTGCACCGTTTCCTCGGCCCCATTCAAATCCGGCAGATATTTTTGTCGTTGACTCAGTTTTTTCAGCCATAAGCGCCGGCAGACTGAATAAACATAGGTCTTGAGCTGGCAGTTTAGTTCAAAGGAGCTGGATCGGGATTTTTCATAAAGGACGATCATGGCTTCCTGAAAGATATCCCTGGCATCATCGGCCGTCCCATTATTGTGGATCACCAACGATTGCACCATGCTATAATGTTGACGGTAAATGGTTTCTGCCGCTTGCCGGTCATTTTTAGCTAATCCTTCCAGTAGGGCGATTTCGTTCGGGTCTGATTTCACGCTGGTAACCGTTATTTAATACCGAATTAATAAGGAAGTAACCCTCCCGGCCCGTTCTAATATTTGGTAGGAGGTGGGCAAATTTCGGGGAAAATTATTTTTAAATTTCTTTCTTTAACGGGGTTACTTTTTAAGCCGTTGTGTATTAACACAAAACCATTTGTTAACAAATCAAAACACGGTTAAAATGAAAAAGCTCCTGGTAGTACTTGCAATTGGTGCGATCGTAGCATGTAACAATGCTGGTGATGCAGATGCAACAAAAGACACAACAACTGTTATCGTTGACACAACGGCTATGCCGGTAGACACAACGGCTAAGCCAGTTGATACTTCTGCTGCTAAGAAGTAAGATTTTTTTTATATGGCAAGCAATCGTTAGAGGCCGTCCTGATCTCAGGAGGGCTTTTTTTTGCGTCATTCCCGCGAAAGCGGGAACCTCCGAAAAGCGGGAATTATATTTAGGATTTTAGATTTGCTGTTTGCGATTTATTAAGGTTTTACACTTACTAAACTTGCTTGAAAGTCGTTTAAGGCAATAGGGATGCGCACCTGAAGAAATCGTAACCCGAAGCTTCGGGACGTAATTCGTAAATTCATCATATGAAAATCCTCACTGTTTTATTGATGCTTCCGCTATTCGGCCTTTCCCAGTCTGGTTCTGAGATCTATCTTATGGAAATTAAGAAGAGGGGAGAGCAGATCAATCTGTCCAATCCGGTTAATATAACCAATCACAAGGGTTACGATAATCAACCTCATTTTAATCCTGATAAGGCGGTTGTTTATTTTTCTTCGTTTGACGATAGTGGTAGAAGTAATATAAAGTGGTATGAAATCAGGTCCAAGAAGAGCGACTTATTTGTTGAGACAAGAGATCGGGAATATTCCCCAACAGTAACACCCGATGGGAGATTTATTTCGTGCATCGTTCAACGTGATAATGGCGCGCAGGATCTTGTTAAATATCCAATTATTGGCGGCTATCCCATCATGATGGTCAATAACTTAAAAGTTGGCTACCATTCCTGGATCAGTAATAGTGAGGTCTTGTTATTTGTATTGGGAGATTCAAACGCGCTCTGGCACTATAATATCAGTAACAAATCAGGGAAGATCATCGCCAACAATATTGGAAGGTCACTGCATAAAATTCCAGGAACAGAGACGATGAGTTTTGTACAAAAAAATTCCACTAAAGATTGGACGATCCGTTCTTATGACCCGAAAACCGGAGTTGTCGCAGACCTCGCTCCAACAATGACGGGGCGTGAAGATCTTTGCTGGTTGAATAAAGAGACGATCCTGATGAGCGATAGCACAAAGATCTATTCATTTGATATCGTAAAGAAGAATCCCTGGAGACCGGTGAATGTTCCCGGCAATACAGATTTCCTGAAAGGGATTACCAGGCTCGCTGTTAATAAGGAAGGAGATCGAATCGCTGTTGTTGTAGCTGAGCAATAAGCAATGGGCAATAAGCAATGGGCAATAGGCAATAGGCAATGGGCGACGGTAAATAGACTATTTGCGCAAGATTTGCCAATTGCCGATTGCCTATTGCTTATTGCCAATTGTTACTTGCGTATTTCATGTACCACCTGCTGACCAGGAATATCAACCGAATTATTAAATCTAAAGTTTTTGATGTTCGTGATCCTGCCGCAACAATCAGTTTCATAAGATTCCGATGTGATTGTAAGGGTATCAACATCACCATCGCTCAAAAGCATATAAGCTGTTGCATGGGTTGGATTAAAGAAAACACGGAGTGCACTGTCTGGAGTTCCGACTACAGGCACCGCTTCCGGCATGAAGGCAACCGTATCCGTACCGTTTATTGAAAAGAATCTTATACTGTCTTTATTGTAGAGTTTATTGGGTCCGAACAAAAGGTCTTTCCCGGAAGTATCGCTGATGATGCGAAAATTTCCATCGATATCGGAAGAAATGCAGTCGAGGTTTCTGCATTCGTCGCATGCCAAAAAGAAAAGGATCGATCCGCAACAAAACATTTTTAATAAGGTACTCATTAATCAATTTTTATTAGGACAATGAATCATAACGTGGCGTTGCTTTTAAAATTCTAATATGAGCATAAAGCAATCGACTCAAGGCCTTAAAATTAGTTAACCTGGAGGAAAAAACTAAACCAGTCACGGAAGACAGGAAAAAACGATTTGGGTAAATTGGTTCAAAACCGATGCCCTTTAAATCAAAATTTTTTAAATCCCGGCGTATTGATCGTAATGGATTCTGTTCTGCCCTAACTTTAGTACACCTAAGCCTTTACCATGGGAAAGTTGATCGCCTTCGCGATGAGTCTTGTTGCCGCACTATCGTCTTCGTTTCTTTACGGTCAGTCGGGGGTTATCCGATGTCATTCTGATCTCGCCAGGCAATCGTTGATAACTAATAATAAGATTTCTGCGCAAGCGATAAGAAGAGCGCAGGAATTGCTATCATTTCAATTAAAAAAGGACCAACTTGAGGTTGACGATAATGTATACACGCTTCCGGCAGTTGTTCATGTGATTCATACCGGTTCGCCTGTCGGCATTGCTGAAAATCCTTCAGACGATAGCATTATCAATATGATCAAAGGCTTAAATGATTCATTCCGGAAAAACGGATCCGCTTTTGGCGGAGAAGATATTAAGATTCAATTCAAGCTTGCTACACGTTCACCAAATTGCAGTGGGACTTCAGGAATCAATCGCGTAAATGGAAGCAGCCTTCCCAACTATACCGCTGGTGGTATCACTTATAACAATGTTCCCGGTAGCGTGCCTGAAGAAACAGTAAAAGCTTTGAGTCGCTGGTCAAATACAGATTACATTAATATCTGGATCGTAAACCGCATCGATGGACAGCTATTTGCGGGTGGCTATGCGTATTTCGGAGAATATAACAATGCAACAGTTGATGGAATTGTTTTGCAATATCATTCAGTGCGAAGCCAGGCCGAAACCTTAACACATGAACTGGGTCACTATTTTGAACTCTTTCATACTTTCGAAGGGGATGGATTTGGAGCTGTTTGTCCGCGCACCGATTCCTGTGCATTTTATGGGGACCGGATCTGTGACACGGAACCTGCTAAGGTTGAATTTGATTGCGCCAATACAATCAATAGTTGCACTGGTAATCCCTATGTGGTCGCCGATGCAGGACATGGTTATACAGTGTTGAATAATTACATGAATTATACCAACTGTCCACGAATGTTTACACCGCTGCAGAAAGAGCGAATCCGCGCGGCTTTATTTGCTTTTCGAAGTGGTTTGATGAGTTCCGGTGGACTGAATGGTTCGCCTTCTCTTGCACCCTCTGCGGCGTGCATACCGACTGCAAGCTTTGGGCATTCGCCTTATTATGGAATCGAAAGATTGCAATTCAATACACTGAATGTTTATTCAAATTCCAGTGAAGCCGACGGTACCCAATATGTAGATAGAACCTGTAATCAACGCACGACAGTATTTAAAGGTCAGCTAGTAAATTTGACGGTGATTGGTTCATATCTTAATCCCGCCTGGCTGAGAGCATATCTCGATTATAATAATGATGGTGATTTTGATGACGCGGGAGAAATGTTGCTATCTGTTTTAGATGGTGAGGAGACCGTCGCGGTTACCATCCCTTCAACAGGCATCGTCACAGGAATTCCTTTACGATTAAGAATAATAGCCGATAATCCTTCACCGCCTTCGCCAACATCCTGTCATATCAATGGAGATGCCGGGGGAGGAGCAGGACAGGTTGAAGATTATGCAGTGATTATATTAAACAGGGATGTGGTTTCATTAACTAACGGTGCATGGAATGCAACAACCACATGGACTTGCAATTGTATTCCTCAATTAGATGACCAGGTAACGATTAAAGCCGGGCATACAGTAAATATAACTCCTGCAATGGGATTGATTCAATGCGCGAAAATTATTCTTGAACCCGGATCAATTCTTAATGTAAACGGGACTTTCAGGATTAATGGGAATCAATAAAGTGGATTTCATAGTTTCAACCCGATTCCGAATGTAACATTTAATGACTGGATACTTTGTATGCCATCTCCCATTCGATAGCTGGAGGAATACGAACCTCCCGGACTTCCTGGATTGATCGCGACAGTCATGGTAGATTTTATATCTTTCAATACGATGTCGGCCGTTCCGATCCATCCAACATTTAACAATAGATAGGATTTTTTCGAAATCGAATAATTTATTCCACCACTAAATCCAAAAATAAACCCAAATCCATCACTACCAGTTTGAGTGAATGTCGCTATTGTAGTATCTGTCTCGGTTTTTCCTTCTATATCTGGCAACGACAGGTAATTCACTCCGATTAAAACCCTGCTATAAAAAATAACATTGTTGTTTATAGGTTCGCTATTCATTTGAACACCAGCCATAATATTTCCTGCTAACCAGGAATCTTTTTTGAAATCCCAGTGTTCGAATTTTATGTATTGGGTGGGCTGAGGAACAAATATTGGTATTGCCCCTGTTCCATAAACAGCAGCCTGAAAGACTCCTTCATTAAATTCTGATTCGAGCTTTTTAGTATTTAAAGGATTTCGCTGACCCGATACAGACAGGACCAACCCAAAATTCTTATGGAAGGGAAGTACATAACTAACATTAAGCGCTTGTCCGATTCCTGCAAATCCCGAGGAACCCTCATTCAAATCATATCTCCCAAAATCGCCTAACGGAATTGATGGACCGATCGAGATTGAAATTGACGGACGGATGCCAGTGTTCTGTGAAAAAAGAGATTGGCTAATTGCAATCAAAAGCAGCAGCGGCGCGGTTCTCCTAAGCATCGCGTGAAAATAAACAAGGGAGTTGATTTTTCCAACCTGGCCCGGATTTTTAACAGGAGGGTAACCGATTTTTAGCAGGTTGATTGGTTAATAGGTTGATTGGTTGACTAGGTGAAGAAGTCGCTTGTCTTCCTAATCAACCAGTCAACCAATCAACTAATCAACCAAAACTCCTACGAATTAGGATGTTTACATACCTGCCAGTACGAAAATATTATCCGCAACAGATTCTCCATTTCCTTATAATTTCCTGGCTTCTCAAAAAAGCCCTGTACGGTCATATCAGTGTAGGCTTTAGTGACTGCCGCCGGGCTTACCGAAGTGGTATAAAATAAAAATGGAATCGATTTTTTTCGGAGAACGGGATGGTCATCGAGCTTTTTTTTGAATTCAATACCAGTCTGCTTGGGAAGATTCATGTCGCAAAATATGATAAAGGGCTGTTCATTGCTTTCCTGGAGATAGGCATATGCATCGAGAGCATTTGTGAACCAATGCATTTTATTCTTAATCTTCAAGGTGCCAACAATTTCTGAGAAGATCTTTTGGTCATCCTCGTCATCTTCAATGAGTATTATTGGTCCGGGTATTCCCATATCAGCTCTATTTCTCCTGAACAAATAGATTCATTTTTTCGCGCTTCTTTGCTCTACGGTATCAAGGAAACTTTTCAGGATGGCATTGAATTCTTCCGGCTTATCCATTTGCACCCAATGACTGGTTCCATCAATGATCTTATTTGTTACTTTGGGATTCTGACTTGCCAGTGAATTCGGATTTTTTTCGGCTGTTGCGGATATGATCAATTTCGGTCCATCATATTTTTCTAATGAAGGCAAAGGATCGAATTGAAATGCCGACCTGATAATGCTTAGATTTTTTTCTTTTGAATTGTCTTTCATTTCAGCGCTAATCTCATTTTGAGTTTCGGGTCTTGCATTCGTGAATAGCTTCTTCATGTAATCATCCATCACTTTTTGGTAAGTATCGGCTTCAAGCGATGCAATGATGGGCTTTGACATTTCTTCTGGCATTTTACCGGGAGTACCAACCATCACTAAACCTGCAACCCGGTGCGGATATTCGCCAGCGTAAGCAATCGCGGCAGAACCGCCCATGCTATGTCCAATTAAAACAAATTTTCCCAGGGCAAGACTGTCAGCTACTACTGAAACATCATTCGCCAGGGTTTTAGTTGAGTAATCATTATCTGCAGGAATATCTGATTTACCATGTCCGCGAAAGTCCATGGCGATAACTCTTCTTGTTTTTCTCAGTTCATTCAATTGCTCTTTCCAATTTGTTGAGCTGCCAGCAAATGAATGAAGGAATAATACCGGCATTCCGCCATCTCCTCCATCATCAACATAAATTGAACCCGCAGGTCCGTTTATCTTGGTCGGTGGTTTAGTTGCTAGTGTATCCATAGAATCAGTTTTATCCTGACTATTATTTGCGTGCTCGTTGTTGTTACAGGAAACAATAGCAAGCAGGGCAATCCAAATCCATGATTTGAATGACATAGGAGAGTTTAAATAAAGGTGCACAATTATGATGCCATCGGGGGAAAAAAATAAGCATCGATTGGGAAAGCAAGATTTCTAAAGACTTAGAACATAGTCAGCGGCTTTGTGATTGTCTGTATGTACATTAATGCAGTCTTTTAACTACGATCGTGTTGCTATTATCGTAGCTAAGGTCAACTATTTTAGTAACGCCAGCGCCGACGGTAAGATAAATCTCGGTCATGGATGGCAGCGTCTTTATGCAATTGAAACAATCAACCGAAGCTCTTACCGAACAATTCGATTTGATTGATCCGATCAGCGCGGCAATATTGTCTTCAGTATATTTTGTTGAATGCAGGTTTGCGATCATTTCCTCGATTGAAGTCTTAACCTGATTCTCGTTGTTGATAATTAAACCCTTTTTCAGGTCCTTACATACATCCTCGTCGGCACAAAGTGATTTTATGCAGGAACTTAGGCAAATGGCAGCCACGCACATGTACAATAGGCTTTTCATTGTGCTTGCTTTAAGGATTCTGACAGATTTGACCGCTGAACCGCTGCTTGCTTTTCGTTTTAAAGTTCTTTGATATAAATTCTTCTGAACTGAACTAAACTCGGAGGTGAAACCCAGTCTCCATCTTTTTTGCTTCCATGATGCTGCAATCCAATTGGTCCGGCTTTCGGAATTTCAGGGAGAAGTGCATTTTCAATCACCACAATTCCATTCAACTCCACTGTCATTCGGTCCCCCTTCATGGTAATTTTGAAAGTATTCCATTCCCCGATGTTTTTATCCGCGTTCACTTTGGGAGTTACGCCGCGGCGGACATCAGGAGGCATTTTATCATCCATTCTGTATCCATATACTTCCCCCGATCCGATGGGCCAGTTCCAGATATTGGCCTGGCATTTTCCAACACCTCTTAAAAGAATTCCCGAATCAGAATCCGGCACTACCATCGTAATCTCTTTACCTTTTTCATCTTTTTTATGAAGGCCACTTGGCAGAATAAAAGGAACAAATTGATTCTTCCAGGGTGTACCCTTTATTCGCCAGTCCACATAAAGAATAAAGTCTCCATAGGTCTTCGTCGACCAGAGATTTTTATCATTCTTCGCTTCACTCTCCGCATCATAATCGATCACGCCATCCAATATTTTCCAGTGACCATTGTCACCTTCAGGTAGCTTCCAGTTTGTAAGGTCCCTTCCATTGAATAGCGACACAAAACCGGCTGGTGGATTATCGCTCGATTGCGAGATTCCCATCAATGCGATCAGACAAGTCAGAATCGTTAAAGTATATGCTTTCATGCGAATGAATTTTAGAAAACAGAATGATCCAAATTTATATATGCTCCCGATCCCTATAGCTATCGGGACTATCGGGAGTATCGGGATTGAAATTTATTTCAAAAAACTATGGTGAACAAAATCCGTCCAAACCTTGCTTTCAAAAATTGCGGCCGCTCCTCCTGATTTTGTTTCCAGGTAAGTATCCGGTATAAGGAAAGGTTCAAGTTCAGCAGCAAGTGCGTTAAATTGCTTGAATCGATCCTTCAACAAATCCGTTTCTGGTTTGCCTTCCGGCCAGTACTTATCCCTGGCGGCTGGTGATGCGATGGAAAAAACAAGGATAAAATCTGCCTTCTTGTTTCCGGCCAATGCTTTGTAATACATCATTTGCATATCCGGAAAAACATGCCCGAGCTGTGGATGAAGTTTTTCCGTCACAAATTTTTCAAATTCCTGGGCTTTTTCCGGCCTGACCTTGATATAATGAATACCAAGTATGCCAGTGTTAGGAAGTGGTCCAAACTTGTCAGCGCCGATCAGTTGATAAGTAGTAAAGGATCCTGCATCATTTATGATTCCTGTGAAAGATGAAAACGGATCGGAAATATCTGAACCGCCTGATACATTATTGTTGTCTGCCACAAGAAGAAACTCGCCCTTTTTATTTCCTCTGTCTGCATGAAATAAATGGATCGTTTGTACTTTGCCTTTTGAGGCAATAATATCCATCGCTTTATTCTTGAATTCCACTACGCTTAGCGCATTGTTTCGGGATCCCTGGCTTAGTACAATCTTTTCACTCATCTTCATTCCTTGTGCTAACACCAGTGCAGGAGCGAGATTCAAGAGAAATACAATTGTTTTGAAGTTATTCATACCGCTATGCAAAATTACTCATTAGCTGCCGCGCCCGAATTATTTTTTATAATTGTAAGGAATATAGTTTTCCCAGTACCAGGGTGTGTACTGATCGCCGATTGCATATTCAAGTAATTCTTTGAAAATACTCTCGCCGTTATCACTATTGGTCATAATAAGTATTCCTAACCCTTTTTGTGGGAAGAGAATAATGTAATGCTGGAATCCGTCCCCATGTCCTTCCTTTAATGCGCCAAAGCCGTATGGAGTTTTTAGAATAAGCCATCCCAACCCGTTGCTCAATTCAATCTTATCATTAAGGGTGCTGTCTTTAAACCTCAGCGGTCCAAATTGCTGAACACTCCTAAGCCGCATTTGCGGAGTAAACATGGTTTTTGTTGAAGCGGGACTTATTATTGAATTATTAAGCACTCCTTTTGCGAACAAAGTGTAGTCTTCCAAAGTAGTTTCGAGGGTACTTGCAGATCTTGGTTCATTATCCTTGTCCTTTTCATATGCCTTTCCTTCGCTATTGTGTCCCAAGGCATAGTCAGTTTCGTAGTCGGGCTTCCAGTAATAAGCCGAATGCTTCATTCCAAGCGGGCGAAAAATAATTTTGTTCATCATGCTATCCAAAGGTTGCTTGAGCATTTTTTCCAATACAACCTGCAGGTAAACCATCCCTTCACCTGAATAACCATATTTTGAACCTGGTGTAAAATTCACCCTTAGTTTCTGGTCAGGATTATCCCATCTCCAGTTTGGGAAACCACTGGTATGCGATAAGGCCATTCTTGCAGTTATCTTCTTATACAAACTGTCCTGTTGAAGATCGGCATAGTTGTCATGCCAGCGTGTATGGGGCTTAAATTGATAAATCGGACTATCGAGATATTGCTGTAAAGGTTTATCCAATTCGATGACTCGTTGTTGAACCAATTTCAAAACCAATACAGCAAATACAGCCTTACTTAAAGAAGCGCCGTAAATGTTTGTTGTAGGCCTGAGCGGCTCTTTTGTGTCGAATCGCTTATATCCAAAGGTTTTTGAATAAATAATTTCATTTCTATTAAAAACACTTACTGCTATTCCATGGACGTTTGCCTTGCTTATAAGGTTTTGTATTTTTTTGTCGAGGTCTCCAGCAGGAATTTTTGTATTGTCAAGCCTGGTGATTGTTTGACTACTGCATCTTGTGATTAAGGTTATAGTCAGGATTAAGGCTATGGTCTTTTGCATGTCTGATTGATTGTTGATTAATTTTTGCTCAATTCAATCTTTGGCCATGAAAAATATTGAAAATTCGGGGTTAATAATTCATAATTAAAGATTTTTATAGATTCTGACTAAATTGTGAAATAGTTTCCACTCATCCGCGAATGCCAAAACAAGCTTATATCCTGTTAGCCCTGTTATGCCTTGGGGGCTGTTTTTTTATCTTCACTACTGAAGGAATCAAGAAAAAAGAATATATCTCGTTTCTTCCAAAGGATCTTCGCGATAGCATTTATCTCTCACCCGAAAACCCCTTTAGCGAGGAGAAAGCGTCTATCGGCCGGTATTTGTTTTATGATCGCAGGCTTTCGTTTAATCAAACCCGTTCCTGCGCAAGTTGTCATGATCCGGCTTTTTCATTTACCGATGGTTACCGGCGTTCGGTCGGAGCTCTTGGAGATCTTCACCAAAGAAATTCTTCCCCACTGATCAATCTTGTTTTCAATAAGCATCTCACTGCTGCAGATCCATTCTTGTCATTTCCTGAGGAACAAATTAACAACCCTATGTTTCATACCGATCCGATTGAACTGGGTTGGAAGGGTAATGCGGAAGAAATATTGAACCGGTTAAAAATGGATCAATTCTATTCCACTAAAATGAAGACTTCATTTCCAGGTTCAGAGGACCCCATCAACGTAAAAAACATTCAATATTGCCTGGCTTCATTTGTAAAGACAATTATTTCGTTGAATTCTCCCTATGACGATTACAAAAAGAACAAGCATGATTTAAGTAAAGAGGAAAAACTGGGAATGTCTTTATTTTTCTCCTCTAAATTGAATTGCGGTAAATGTCATGGAGGAACTAATTTTTCAACGCCTTCAGTTCTCGATTCATTTGGCAATCCTGATTATTATTTCAATACCGGTTTGTACAATATTAATGGCAGGGGTGACTATCCTAAATATGATCAGGGTCTTTTTGAAAAGACCGCAGTTCAAAACGATAAGGGAAAATACAGGGTTCCAACCTTGCGCAACCTTAGTTTTACTGCACCTTATTTTCATGATGGGAGCGCAGAAACACTGGAAGAAGTCATTAAAGTGTATGAGGACGGTGGACGAAGTATTTTAAGTGGATCAATAAACGGAGATGGAAGAAAAAATCCATATAAACATCCTTTAATAAATGGATTTAGTCTGACTGCTAACGAAAGAAGAGCACTAATTAGTTTTCTGTTCAGTCTGAATGATTCGTCTATAACAAAAAATAAACTGTATAGTAATCCCTTTTATGAGGATGAAACAAAAAAATAATCTTTTCATTCAATCATTCAACAGCCTGTTGACGGGTTGTTGCCTGATTTTTTTAGTTAGCTGTAATGAGTCTGTTGGCAAGACCGCTGAAAAAAGGTTACCTGGCTATGATGCAAACGCCATCGAATCAGTTTTGCTCTCTGCCGATAGTCTTCAAACCTTTCCATTCGTGGAAGAAAGGGTAAGCAAAATAAAAGAGGCGTTAAAAAATCCACTACCCGTATTGCTTTGCGGAGATAGTTTGAATAATGATCAGCAACTTGCTCAGTTAATTGCATTGAACGATCCCGGTTTGGTGCAATATGTCCGCAATCCCGAAAACAATCTGCCTTTCAGAAATGAAGTGTTTGGTGTTTATCCCGCGCGTCAAAGTGATCTAGCAGGAATCAATGAACCAACAGCTGGAAAACAATTGTTCCGGGTTGATCTGTATAATTATGGACTGAACCTGGCTTCTTATGCGATCGTTGATGTTAAAGGACAGCAAGTGCTGAGCAGGTTTCATCAGGCACAATCACAACCACCAATACCCGCATTTTTACAAAAACTTGCAATTGATATTGCTACTTCTTCCCCTGAAGTGCAGTCTGCGCTTGGATTCAAGCCCGGAGAGAAAGACGCATTGATGGCTGGTACGCAAACTGCACTAAACAGAAGTCGATGTGAAAGAAGCCGGCATTTATGCGTGGCCCCAACATTTATTAAGAATGATAAAGCCCTTTGGGCAATTGTCGATCTCACCGATCATCGACTGGTAGGAGTACGTTGGACAGCTGTTGGAGTCACCGGTCCGGCAGCTCAGCTGACGGAAAGAAAATTGCAGGATGATAAGATCACTTCCTGTTATTGTGAACAGGAACAGGCCCTGGCAAAGGATGGATGGTCAATGAAATATTTATTGACCAGCAGTGATGGATTGCGTATTTCTGATGTTTCATTTAAGGGGAAGCCGATTCTGCGCAATGCGAAATTGGTTGACTGGCACGTAAGCTATAGTGGCACGGATGGATTCGGTTATAGCGATGCGGTAGGTTGTCCTTATTTCAGCCAGGCTGCAGTGATTGCCTGGGAGATCCCAAAGGTGAAAACACTGGTTGATGAACAAAGGCTACCAGTTGGTTTTGTACTTGAACAGGTATTCCGCAGTGAAGGTTGGCCAACGCCCTGTAATTATAATTACGTTCAGCGTTATGAGTTTTACAACGATGGAAGATTTCGTGTTTCGGCTGCAAGCAATGGAAGAGGTTGCGGGAGTGATGGGACTTATCGCCCCGTTTTTCGAATTGCATTCGCAGGTGAGCAGAATGATTTTGCAAACTGGGATGGAAAGAACTGGATTACTTGGAAAAAAGAACAATGGATGGCGCAGAACAGTTTAACCAACTATAGCAGCGAAGGATACCTGTACAAGCTAAATGGAGCGAATAACGGATATTGGATTGAGCCGGGAAGAGGTCAGTTTAAAGATGGAGGAAAAGGAGATTTCTCCTATGTTTTTGTAACGCGCCAGGAAAAAGAGCGGGATGAAGGTGAAAATGATCTTTCAACTATTGGTCCCTGTTGTAATACCGATTATCAGCAAGGGCCGGAAAAATTCATTCAACCGGATCCGGAGAACATAGAAAAAGCTTCGCTTGTATTATGGTATGTAGCACAACTAAAAAACGACAATAGGGAAGGAAATGAATATTGTTGGGCCGAATCCATGTTACAAAATGGGATTTATGTAACAAAAGCCTATCCCTGTTTCGCGGGGCCGATGTTTATTCCAATAAAATAAAACAGAATAATTGAATCGCCTGCTCTTATATTGTTTGATTTTAGTATCAATTTATTCCTGTAAAGAAAAACAGGTTGAATTTCAATTGAACAATTGTAAGGCTACTCCACCATTTGTAAGATCAGTTGCGCAATTCAATCCATCGCGAAGTTTTTTCAGTACATCCGAGATCAGGAAGATGGGATTGGTATTGGTTGAGAACACTGGACCAGCGGATCAACCCAACCTTCAATTTTATCAACATCCTTCCTGGTCGAAAGGCGGTTGGCTGGCACCGATAGTATTGGATGAATCGGGAAATATTTTTACATCGCCAGCGCCTTTCATTAATACATTGAATAATCCCATTAAAGACCAAAATACAATTTACAGGGTAGACCGTTTTACTGCCGAAATGGAAGACTTCATCCGCTTACCCGAGCCTGATTCAATAACATCAAATAATGCCTACGGTATAATCGGGATGGTTTATTTATGCGAGGCTGGAGTTCTTTACGTCTCTACCGTTTCAGGATCGGATCGCTTTGTTGAGAGGGGTGGACTGTATGCAATCGACGTTAAGACCAAAAAGCTGGTTGATGCATTGGTTGGCATTGATGTAATGGGAATGGGTATAAGTTATATCACAGGCCAACGCAAATTGTATTTTGGATCGGGGCGCGATTCAAAAATTTATTCGCTACTGTTGTCAGAGAAAGGAAGGTTTGTTGGCAAGCCAGAAGAAGCTTTTACAATTGAGGAATTGGGCCCGCGTGGTGATGATAAGGTGAGAAGAATAATGACTGACCAAAATGGGAACCTGGAAGTGCATGGAATCGAATTCAATTATAATCTCATAGCTCCAAGAGAAAAACAGGAAACTGTATATTATTTTAGGTACGACGTAACGAAAGAAAGTTGGAATTATTTCCCTCAAAAGCAATAAGGGTAATACCTTATTTTTCCACATAGAACTCATTAGTCGAGAAAAAGTATCCATTCATCGAAGAATAGGAGGAAAGCTATAAATAATGGGGAATGGCCGGTACTTTTACGGCTGATTCAGGATTACTGCAAATAATTGATCGTATTCCGTGAATCCGTCAGGATAAATAAAGCGTTGAAAATGAATGAATAAGACGCAGTCATGACGAATGTATTGAGCTTAAATTTCGACCCTTTATGAAAACGAATTGGTACCCGGTGAAGTGGATTGTTATGTCCCTATGGGTCCTGCTGTGTGCAAATGGCCAGGCCCAGGTTTCGGGTTTGGTGTTTCGCGATGTTAACTCAAATGGAATGCGTGATCTGGTCAATCCAACTGAACCAGGTGAAAATGGAATTACCGTAAGAGCATATAATGCGGTAAATACACTTCTCGCAGCTGCCACTACAAATGCTTTAGGAAATTATAATTTCAGCCCGGCCCAGATTCCTTCGGGTACGCCAGTACGTTTGGAATTTATTCTTCCAACTGGTGATTATCCAGCCAAAAGGATTGCGGCCGCTCGCAGCAATATTCAGTTTGTTACAGGCGGTGTCGCTGCAGTAAATATCAATTTTGGATTAGCCAACAAGAAACTACTTTCTGATAACAATAATCCCTACGTTGCAACCACTGCAGCGACCAATGGTGATGCATTGGCAACATCGGGAGGGAACGCCCCAGGTAGAAATAACAATCTTTATGTTTTCCCATACGATCTAAGTAATGATGGCGGTAATTCACGCAGGGTAGAGAATCAATACCTCGGATCAATTTTCGGTCTTACATGGCAGAAAGAATCAAGAACATTGTTGATGGCTGCTTATGTTAAAAGACATGTGGGATTTGGTCCAAATGGAATGGGTGCGATTTACAAGGTTCAGATTCCTACGAACGGAGTTCCGGGTACCCCTTCCTTGTTATTGGATGTAACCGCATTGGGAATTAATATAGGTCCAAACCCCAGAACAACTGCATTACCTACTGATAGCAGAGGTGTGAGTACTGATGATGGAGTATTTGCGAATGTTGGTAAAGTTGGAATTGGCGGTATGACCCTCGCTAATAATGGTAGAGACCTCTATTTCGTGAATCTTTTCGATAAATCTTTATACCGTATCGATATTGGTAACCCTTTAAAAGCTTCATTCAGCAGCGCAGATGTCACTGGGTCCTGGATCATCCCCGATCCTCTTGTGCCTGGAACAGCATGGCATCCGATGGCGGTGAGCATGCATCAAGGCAGGCTATATGTCGGCGGAGTTTCATCTGCTGAAACAACAATAGCGCATAATATTGCTGACACTGCCAACATGAGAGGTATCGTATATGAATTAAATCTTGCAACCAATACATTCACCGAAGTACTTCGATTCCCACTTTCATATAGAAGGGGATTTGGAAATGCCGATTACAGGTATGAACACCGTAACAATTACTGGTGTGCCTGGCAAAACAATGGTGATATTTCAATAGGAGGTCCGCTTCGTTCTGGTTTGATTGGAGCAACCACAGGTAATAACGCGACAGGTATTTATTATCCCCAACCCATGCTGAGTAAAATCACATTTGATATCGACGGATCGATGATCATTGGATTACGCGACCGCTTTGGTGACCAGGGCGGGTATTTGAATTTATTTGAAACAGGTAATGTTTCCGGTGAAGCTTATCGTACTCTTTCTTCAGGTGAAATATTGCGAGCAGGTAAGACCGCATCGAATTCGTGGACGATTGAAAATGGGGGAGCTGTTACGAGTGCTGGTACGACTACTACAACGCTTGGATTAACCCCAAACAATCCTCCAAATACCGGAAGCTTTTCCGGTATGACCGGAACGCCCTGGGGCGGAACGTATGGACCCGGAGGACGCTATTACTACTATAATCAGAATTTTACTACTACTGGAGTACCTGCACCGTTTAACGTCGGTGGTACAGTTACGAGCCACTATGTAAAAAGTAATGGTGGTGTCGCAATCCTTCCGGGATACAATGAAGTGATCATGACGGGTATTGACCCAGTTTCCCGCGGGTTTTCAAACGGAGTGATAAAGAATTTTAATCTTGGCGGCAATGCGGGTAATATGTCCGGGCGAATGGAATTATTATTTAGTGCTCCGAATGATCCTACGAATATGGGTAAAGCCTGTGCATTAGGTGATATTGAAATATTGTTTGATGCGCAATCTGTAGAAATTGGAAATCGCGTTTGGCAAGACTTAAATGGAAACGGAAGCCAGGATGCGGGTGAGCCAGGTATCGCTGGTTTACAAGTTGTATTGAGAAGCCCCGGTGCCAATGGAGTTTATGGCAACGGTGATGATCAAACATGGATGGTTACTACTGATGCAAATGGACACTATTACTTCGATGGAAGTTTTGTACACGATAACAGAAGGCCAATATCATGGATAGGCGTAAGTGCAACGAATTCGGGTATACTCCCCGGCTTTGAGTATAAAGTTGAGATCAATGGTTCACAGCCACAGCTTGCGGGTCTAGTGCTTTCCTGGATACACAATACAACTCCACAAATTGACAGTGATGGCTCCTACAATGCTATAAATATTGAGTATGTTCTTAACCCTGGTGGATCCACAGCGGCTGCCAGTAGCTTTGAGAACAATTATGATATCGACTTTGGTTTCATGACCAGCAATTACCTGGCGTTGAGAAAACTTGATTTGTCGGCTTCTTTATCGAGCAATATTGTGAAGCTGAACTGGCTTACAAAAGAAGAGAAAGATGTAACTAAATATATTGTTGAACGAAGCAGTGATGGCCAGAATTTCCAATCAATTGGATCTGTAAACTCCAAGGGAAATGGAAACTTTAATTATCTCGTAAACGATGATATTAATTCCGCAACAGTTTCAAAATATTATTATCGCTTGAAGGTAATCAATCAAAATGGTCCCTTCAGTTATAGCCGGATTTTAACGGTCAATTTGAAACAAACTGGAAAACTATTGATTGGCCCGAATCCTTTTAATGAAGTAATACAGGTACAATACCAAAGTGATTCGAAAAAAGAAATTCAGCTCACTCTTTTTAATACTGCCGGCCAGGTTCTCTTCAGGAATAAGAAACTGGTTCTCCCTGGAACAAACAGTTTCAGCATTGACGCACTCAGTCATTTGCCAAAAGGAGTTTACTTCATTGAAATAGGTGATGGCATAATCTCAAGGAAGGAAAAATTGCTTAAACAATAAATGGTTTTGAGATTTCATGAAGCATCGTTTGTCCAGGATTGAATCCTGACAGACGATGCTTTTTTATTTAAGAGGTTGACAGGGTTGATAGGGTGGATAAGGTTGACTAGGTAATTGGGAAGAAACGCTTCCTTGTCAACTCCGTCAACCTTATCAACCCTGCTTCATCGACGGTTCCTGGTACAAACCCAAAATATTTCCCTCAGGGTCGCTGAATCTTGCAGTGATCTCTGGAGCGTCCTGGCCAACTGGTTGTACAATTTTTCCGCCATTTGATTGGATTGACCTAATGGTATTTTCAACACTATCCACCATAACATAAATTAATAAGCCTGTTTCCTTAGAAACAGGCCGGTCTGGAACAAATGCTCCGCTTACTTCACCAACACCATCATCGAAAGCGATCCTGCCGTCTCCACGTTTTCTCATTTTCCAGCCAAATACGTTTTGATAAAATGAGGAGGACATGTTTACATCCGTCGCGGGAATCTCTAGATAACAGATCTTCCCATTTCCAATGGTGGGGGGCATATCAACAATTTTGATTATTTCTTTACTTTCAAGAATACCGGCGATTGTTGGTATTTATGTGTTGTATCCGTCAACTGTTTTACTTGCTTTGTCTCCCAGTTCATCAACATAATATGATACTGGGATTCATCCTGGTTCGCCATGTCAAAAATAAGCCATTTCCCATCTTTGCTCCAATCGTGCCATCCTTCGGAAAAATTGTTATTTGTTATCCTCCATTGTTTCGATCCATCAGGCATGACCGCAAAAATATTATGCTTTCCTCCCTGCATGGAAATATAGGTTATGAAATTCTCTTTCGGGTGCCAATGAGTGGCGCCTGCCTTATATCCAAATGAGCTTCTTGAAATATCATTTTGCGGATAATTGCTGAGCTGTTTCATTCCGGTTCCATCCGGATTCATTAAGTATATTTCTTCGTTCTGAGTTTTATCACGTTTATTTTTCTGGTAAACAAAGGCGATCTGTTTCCCATCTGGCGAAAATGCGGGGTCGCGATGCAATGCGGCCGTATCATTTGTAATCTGCCGGTATTTTCCGGTTTCCTTGTCTATAATGAATAATTGATAACGATCGGTTCCTGACCTGCCAGCCGCAACAATTTCCTTACCATCATTCCTCGTGTCCATCCAGCTATCTTCAAGACGCAGATCGGAGACTTTCCTGATGCCATTTCCATTAACGTCAGTTTCATAAAGAAAAAAACAGCGGTAGCTGGTATCCCGGTCACTGATAAAATACAGTCGATCCTCATCTGCCATATATGTCCAGGCAACATCGGGGTGCTTTGTAATATTCTGTTTATTCGTTCCATCAAGATTCATCGTAAAGACTTCATAGTTCGATTTCCCCGCGCTATCTTTTACAGCGACATTATACGCGATTGCAAGTCCTTCCTCTGTTCCATTGTCAGACTTATTTTGAGTTTGTTCATTGCAGGAAAATGAAACGATCGAAATGATGGTTATAAACGGCAATAATTTCATGTTAGTTTGTTTAAGATTAGATCCTGGAAGTTTCCTGATTTACTCAAGGCCAAAATACCAAATACTCCCAACCATTCATTGGAAAAAATTTACCTAACCAACCGGCACATAGTTGAGCTGGTCGTTCTTTAAGTGTAAGTATTGCTGTGGTGTGAGACCGGAAAAGAGTTTGAAGTCATTGATAAAATGGGCATGATCATAATAACCCGTATCCATTGCCAGGTTTAACCAGTCAATACTTTTCGCAGATTCGATTTCCTGGATGGTTCTTTGAAAGCGCTCAACCTTAAGAAAGGCTTTCGGCGTCAATCCAACATGATCCTTAAACAGGCGGATCAGGTGTTTTTGCGAATAACCAACCTTATGCGACAAATGTTCAATACTTAGTTTGGCTGGTGATTGAACAATTCTGTTAACTGCGTAATCTATAAACGGGTTGAGCTCGAAATTCCTCCCAAACTGTTTACATAGAAATGTTTCAGCGAAGGAAAACTTTTCATTCACCAATGGCAACGAAAGAATTTCTTCCCGCATATTCAGGATCTCATTGGAAAGTACAAGTTCGCCATCAACAACCATATCAGTCAATTCTTCCAAAGGCATTTGAACGAAAGGGTAGGACCGCCCTTTTTTGAAATTGATTACAAACATTTCGCAATCTCTTCCTGAAGAGATGCTGATATATTTATTTCTTATCCCCGAAAACCAAATTTTTCTGCAGGTTTGAATTGGCTGAAGGGTTTCATTGTCGTAAATATATTTTGGGGTTTCAGTGAGGTCGATAACCACATTGATATTTCCATCTGGCAAAAATCGATCTATTGAATGAGTTGGATTAAAATCCTTGTAGTAAATGAAACTGTCAATAAATTGATTTAGCGGGAAGGATGGAATGTGAAGATGGAAGATCAAGGGTGTTAACCTGGTTGATTATTTTTTATAAGTTAATACTTTTTCTGATCCTGATATTAGCTGTGACCGGTTTTCTCCTCAAACTTATTCTGATCCTATCCTTGAAATAATAATACTTCGATTTGGGTTCCTATCCAATCGTTTGATTTTAGAGGCCTATTTTTTCCAATATTTCTGAGAAGCGGGGATCAGAATGGAGGCTATCCATTTTGGGATCAACTTTTATATTGCACAGGGATTCCTCACGTCGTTCCAAACCATTTTCAAGCCATTCAAAAGCCCGATCCTTATCTCCAAGTGCTGTATAGACAAGCGCAATCCCCCGATAATCGTTATCGGTTAGCTTGTTATTCCTAACTTCCTCTTCAACTATTTGCACCGCTTCTTTCTGCCGTCCATCGACAGCATAGATATGAGCAAGCGCTATTCTTGTTTTCACTTTATTCCCTGTCCCTAGTCCCCACTGTTCGTTTGCAGCAGCTGCTTCATCGATCATGCCTTTGCCCAGATATGCAAGTGAGAGGAGACGATGGGCTGGAGCGAATTTCGGGTCCAGCTCCAGAGTTTTTATACCGATGTCAATTGCTTCATCGTATTGGCGGGTATAATAATAGAAAATTCCTTTATCCTTTAATATTCCCTGTGAAACCGGGTCAAGTTCAACGGCCAATGAGATCTCGTGGAATGCCGCTGCAACCTGACCCCTAATCAATAGAAGTTCTGAATACCAGTGATGGGCTGTTGCGTAGCGCGGACTTAGCTCAATCGCAAGTTTAAATTCCCTGTCTGACTTTATCCAATCCCACTCACACATCATATGTAAAATGCCCAGGGTAGTATGGGCTTCGGCAAGACTGTTGTCAATCTCCAGTGCTTTGTTTACTGACTCCAATATTTTTGGCAAAAGTTCTGTGCGGGAAATATCACTGTATTCAGCCAGCAGGAAATAACTATCTCCAAGACCAGCCCAGGCCAATGCATACATTGGATCCTTTTGGATTGCGCGTTCAAAAAACAGGATAGCTGATTTCAGCGCTTTCTCATTTCTTTTATTCCAGAAGAAACGGCCTTGCAGATAGAGTTGATAAGCTTCAGTATTTTCCGTGTAGCGTTTCTGAAATAAATCCTTTTCATCGCGGGTTAATTGCAATCTTAATGCATCTACAATTTTTCCCGCAACTTTTTCCTGAATATCAAAAATATCATCGATGGTTCCTTTGTACGTTTCGGACCATAGATGTTTATCGTTATTGGCATCCAAAAACTGGGCAGTGATCCTTAAATTCTTGCCTTGCTTTCTAACACTTCCTTCCATGATATAGGCAGATTCGGTTTCAGCGCCGATTGTCCGGATATCTTGTTTTGTGCCTTTGTATTTCATAGAAGTTGTCCTCGAAACCACTTTCATTTCTTTCAATCTTGACAGGTTGGATATGAGTTCCTCCGTAAGCCCATCGTTGAAATATTCCTGTTCGGCGTCACTGCTCATATTTACAAAAGGCAATACCAGTATGCTTTTTTGTTTCACCATTTCTCCCTTGCCTTCGAGACTAGACGCTAAAGGTATCTGGATACCAGAATTACTGATCGCAAAGATCTCTATTTGTTCTTTTACATTTTTTAGCGCATATTTCCCAAGCGAAACAGTTTGAATGTCTTTCTGGTTTTTTATATCGTCATGGGCCTTACTGGACATTAAGATGGATCCTGCCTGCGCGAGGGATTCAATTCTCGAAGCAATATTGACTCCGTCGCCATAAATCGAATTTTCCTGTATCATAACATCGCCAGTGTGGATCCCAATCCGCAAGGGCACGAGGGGATCCGTTTGCATCGCGAGTTGCAAAGCGATTGATGTTTTTATAGCTTCGATAGTACTTGCAAAGCTGCAAAGCGCGCCATCACCCTTAAATTCCACGATTCGGCCATGATGGAGCACCACTTCTTCTTCGAGTTTTTTTTGCAATTTATTCCGGAGTTGAAGGGCGAGCGCCTCATCATCCTGCATCATGGCAGTGTACCCGACAATATCGGCGAATACGATTGCCGTAAGCTGGCGTGTCGAACTCATACCTTAAACTAACACTTTTTTTGTTCAAAAATGCAAGGGATAGAGAGGCTTGAAACCTGAAATTGAATTAAGGCGAATGAAGGTGTAGTTATTTGGAATTAATGAATTTGTCTTATTTCTTTTCCTCACCAAAAATGTTCTTATCCCAGCCCCTGAAATCATAATACCGTCCTTTCGGTTCACCTGTCCAGCCGTTAATGCCTTTCTTAGGTAATAAAACGCCGTGAATGTAAATGACCGGAAGAGTTGCCAGACCCAGGACTACCATTGCAACCGTTCTGCCAAATAGTATTGAAAGCGTAAGTATGATGCCGATGGTCAAAATGTATTTCAACAACTTTCTCCATTTCGGACTCCTTTCCTCGAAATGCCCAAAATAAATATGACCCAAAAGAAAGAAAATGGTTACAATTGAGATTTCGAACCAGTAGGTGTTTGTATTCCACATAAATGTTGATTTTGAACGGATGAACAGAAGAACATAAGAACGGAGGAACAGAGGAACAGAAGAATGGGATATAACTACTTCTACTGCTCTACTGTTCTGCTGTTCATCTGTTCTTCTGTTCATCTGTTCTACTGTTCTTCCGATCATCTCTTCGCATATTCACGCCCTTTCAAAAGCATTAATCCATCTCATTGTCCCGGAGTTCCCTTGTCAGTTTTGTAAATCCGACCACTTCGCCTTCTTCATCGTGAATCGCAGTGATCACAATGCTGCCCCAAAAGACGGTACCATCTTTTCGCACACGTCTTCCGATATGTTTGGCCCGGCCTTCTTTTTTGGCGTGTTCAATTAATTTTTGAGGTAGGTTTTCCTGGCGGTCGCTGGGCATATATAATATGCTGAAGTTTTGCCCGATTATTTCGTCTGGTTTATAGCCCTTGATCTTCTCTACTCCTTTATTCCATGTCAGGATTGTCCCATCCAGATCTAATAAAACAATCGCATAGTCCTGGATCTCCTCAATCATTTTTCTGTGGAGCTGCTCAAGCTTCGATTTTTTCTCTATCGAGTTCAAAGGGGAAATATTTAGGGTAAACAATAGATTAGGACTGTAAAATTAAGGTAAAACTAATTTATGTGGTGCCGTTGTTACGCTCGTTCATAATGAAGGCAAACCACACCCGACTGGAATGCATGGGTTTCTTTTAACTGGAGTGAAATTCTTTCCTGTATATTCTTAAATAAGGGTATACCGTTGCCAATCAAAACCGGATTAACAAAAATCCAGTAATCATCAATCAGGTTTTCCTTCATCAATGCATGCGATGCTGAGGGACTTCCGAATATTATGATTTCCTCACCTGGTTGGTTCTTCAGTTGTCCGATTTCTTTTTTGATATTATCCCTGATCACCTTTGTATTCTTAAGTTTCGAATCATTCAGGGTTCTGGATAGAATCACTTTAGGCACTTTCATGTACCATTTCGAGTGTTGAATATCGTGTTTGCTTGCATTGGGCAGGTCAGCAGCGGTTGGCCAATAAGCTTCCATCATTTCATAGGTCTTTCTTCCATATAGAGCCGTATCCGAACGATCCGTCCGTCCGCCTGCATAATCAAAAATTTCTTCATCCACATGTATCCAATCCATTTCTCCATTATGTCCACAAACAAATCCATCGAGTGAACTGTGTATGAACAAAACCAGTTTTCTCATGCTGAAGAATTTTTAGGTTGAAAAAATCCTCGCAATTTATAGAAAAGGGAAATGGTATAAACAAAACCATGCCATTAAAAAAGCGTTAACCCGCAATACCGCGTTAACGCTTTTTTACCGTTAGATACTATGATTAAAACGGGATTAAGCAGGGACTGCTTCTCTTGCCGCACGTTCCAGCGTCTTTACGTCTATCTTCTTCATTTGAAGCATTGCTCGCATTACACGATCTGCTTTTTTGCGGTCCTTGTCTAACAACAGATCGGTTAAGAAAGTTGGTACTACCTGCCAGGACAAGCCGTATTTATCCTTAAGCCAACCGCATACCTGGGCGCTCGTATCACCACCCTGGGTTAATTTATCCCAGTAATAATCGACTTCCTGCTGACTTTCACAACTAATAATAAACGATACGGCTTCATTGAACTTGAAAACGGGTCCGCCATTCAAGGCCACGAATTTTTGACCTTCCAATTCGAACTCAACGGTCATCACAGTCCCCTCAGGCATTTTGTGTATCTCATACCCTTCTTTACTGTAACGGCTAACTCTTCCAATCTTTGAATTTTTAAAGATTGAAGTATAAAACTTAGCCGCGTCTTCCGCCTGCCTGTCAAACCATAGGTTTGGCGTGATCTTCTGAATTGTTGCCATTTGATTTTTTTTGATTAGAAAAAATGATCCCGCGATTCGCGGGATTATGGTCTGCTAAATGCAGCAAATAACATGCGAAGGAGGGAATAGTTATTTTGAAAAATAACCTATAACTGTTACAAAATTCTCTGGTATAGGTCGATACCGGGTTCTGCACAATCGGGATGCTTAAGTAATAAAAAGGTAAAATTCTCAATACGCACGAAAAAAAATTAATTGAAGCAAGTATTGCCCAATATTATTTAGCATTATGATAGGGTTTTAAGTTCCCTGGTTAAATTAATTCTCGCTTGTTTTTCGTATTTATCTGCAAAGAATGAAGTCTTGAATATTTTTTCCATTTGCAGGAAATGCTGAAGTACTTTCATTCTGCCCGGAGAATAAATAAGGTTAGGGAAGTATTTATACTCCTTCCTGATCTGTCTTGTGTACGCATCGTATTCTTCGAAACCCGACCCAAGAATAGCGAGGTCTGCATCCGTGAAATAATTGGTATCAACATCTGGGGAAAGCTGATGTCCCTTTGTAGCAAGTATTTGTCTCCTGCATTTATCTCTTTGATCATCCGGCGCATTGATCAATGCGAGTTTATTCGAAGCTTTTTCAGCGCTTCTTTCTTCATTGTCCTGCTTCAAAGGATTGTATATAAGATCATGATAAGCGATTGAAAAAACGATCGTCTGCCAGTCCTTGATCAATTCTTTTACTTGCAACAGTTCAGTGAAAAAATTGTCGAGGTGGGCGAGGTTATGGTAATGTCTTCCTTTTTTGGAGTAGGCATTTGCTATTTCTTTCCAAAGATTCTCAATTGCAACCCTGTTTTCAGTTAGCTGGCCCGCTTCTGTCTTAAACGCATCTTCAAATAATGTTCTTTGGCCCACCTGGCAGGATTTTTTTGGTTTGTATCCGATAAAATTAGAAAATTGCGTGATCTCCATTCCCCGATTGCTGCGCTATACTTTATTCATTTATCAAAATTTCAAAGATGGCAACACGTCGCAACTTTCTTCAAAACCTTACGGTTTCTTTAGCTGGATTATCTTTCTTAGGATTGAACAATTCAAAGGAAACCGGCAAAAGGAATGAAATTCAAGAGCCGCTGCTTCGCGTGGCTATTATGGGATTGGGGAGTTATGGAACCCGGGTAGCAGAACGGATGCAGGCATGCAAAAAGGCAAAACTTGTTGGCGTGATCAGTGGCACTCCATCCAAGATCAGTGCCTGGCAACAGAAGTATGGGATTCCTGAAGCGAATTGTTACAATTATGAAAACTTCGACCGGATAAAAGACAATCCAAATATTGATGCAGTTTACGTGATCACGCCAAATGGACTCCATCATGACCAGGTTATTCGCGTCGCTAAAGCAGGTAAGCATGCAATTTGCGAAAAGCCCATGGCCATAAATGCAAAGGAAGGTCAGGAAATGGTCGACGCCTGTAGGAAGGCCAATGTAAAACTGCTGGTTGGATACCGGTTGCATTTTGAACCAAAGACACTGGAAATAGTCCGGATGAGAAAGGATGGAGAATTCGGAAGGATCTTATTCTTCCAGGGTTTGTCTGGATTTCGTATTGGTGATCCGACCCAATGGAGATTGAATCGAAAACTTGCTGGTGGCGGAGCGATGATGGACATCGGCATATATTCGATCAATGGAGCGCGTTATATGATTGGTGAGGAACCAGTCTGGGTGACTGCAGAGGAAACAAAAACCGATCCCGTGAAGTTTAAAGAAGGAGTGGATGAGACCATTCAATTTCAACTTGGGTTCCCTGGTGGAGCGGTTGCTTCCTGCTTATCTACCTACAGTATGAATAACCTCGACCGCTTTTATCTCAATGGTGAAAAAGGTTTCGCTGAAATGCAGCCATCAACGGCGTATGGACCAATTAAGGGACGTACACATAAAGGAGAATTGACTCATGAACATGTAGAACACCAAACAGTTCAGATGGATGAAATGGCTGACATAATTCTCAGGGGCAAACAGGCCCCGGTTCCGGTGGATGGGGAAGAAGGATTGAAGGATTTGAAGATTATAGATGCGATTTATAAAGCAATTGCTACGGGGAAGAAGGTTTCATTAAAACTTTGAGTTCCTCTGCGACTTCACTCTTTGTGATCGTCATCCCCGCGGGATCACTTCGGGTCCTTATGAATGAAGAAAGCCAAGCGGGAATCCCCTACCAACTGCTTTTCAGTTGATCGACGATCGATTCTTACTCATGGCATAACCCTGTAGGAAATTTTATTTTGTTGGTAGGGGATCCCCGCTTGGTTGCCTTTCGTCGTAAGCTTCATGAAGTGCACCGCGGGGATGACGATCATTATAGAATGGGGACGCAGAGGATTATAAAGAAATGCACACAGAGAAAGGATCAAGATAATTATCATCGCGATTTTTTCATTAAATTCAACTCATGGATCGCCGCAAAGCCATTCAATCAACTGCGATAACTGTTATCGGACTCATTTCCCTTCCTCAATGGATGGTTAGTTGCGGAATCAGCGATAGCGATACTCATCAAAGCTCATTTACTTCTAAAGAGCAAACTCTCCTGGCCAGTGTGGCAGACACCATTATCCCCGCAGGTAATTCAATCGGTGCATTGTCGGTTGGAGTCGATAAGTATTTACAAAAGCTCATCGACGATTGTTGTGAGAAACCAGTGCAGGATAATATCAAAAAGCAATTGAGTGCTCTAAATCTTTCTTCCGATAAGGAGTTTGGCAAAGCGTTTTCCAAATGCAGTCAACAGGAGCGGGAGAAAATGCTGCTTAAATTTTCAACATCGCAAACAAAAGAAGAAAAAGAATTCTTTGATTATTTAAAAGCCGAAACGATAAGGGGATTCACCACGTCTCAAAAAGTAATGCAGGATCATTTGGGATATAAGGTCGCACCTGGTCATTACTATGGTTGCGTAAATGTAAATAGCTAATCGAATGCCTGACGATTCCATAAAAGCAAGAACCTTCGATGCAATTGTTATCGGTTCCGGTGCCAGTGGCGGCTGGGCCGCGAAAGAACTTTGCGACAATGGAATAAACACGCTTATACTTGAACGTGGACGTAATGTTGAACATATAAAAGACTATCCCACCGCGTCAAAAGCACCATGGGAATTTGAGCATAGAGGAACTGTTCCACTTGATAAAAGAACTGAATTCAAAAACGCCCGGGTACTTCGCGAAGAAACCTTGCATTGGGCATTGAAGGATGATGAACAACCCATCATCCAGGAAAAACCATTTCGCTGGGTGCGAGGCTATCATATGGGAGGTAAATCATTATTGTGGGCAAGGCAAACTCAACGCTGGAGCGACTATGACTTTGAGGGCCCAACAAGAGATGGTTTTGCAGTTGATTGGCCAATTCGCTACAAAGACATTGAACATTGGTATAGTTATGTCGAAAAATTTGCAGGCATCGCGGGTAATCGTGATGGATTGCCGGAACTACCCGATAGTGAAGTGATGCCGGGTTTCGAAATGAGTTGCATTGAAGAGTTTTTTAAAGAAAGTTTGGAAAAGAATTTCCCCGGCAGGCATTTGATCAAGGCAAGAGCAGCTCATATCACCAATCCACAACCGATACATGTACAGCAAGGCAGAGGTAAATGTCAGAACCAGGTCATGTGCAACCGTGGTTGTGTATTTGGCGCTTATTTCAGCAGCAATGCTTCAACACTTCCCTGGGCTTTGAAAACGGGAAATCTTACGATCCGTCCACATTCCATTGTTCATTCTATAATTTATGACAAGGAAAAAGAAAGAGCAACAGGAGTCAGAATCATTGATGCGGAATCAAAGCAAATGATCGAATACTATGCAAGGATCATTTTTGTAAATGCATCAACTATTAACAGCAATGCCATATTATTAAATTCCACTTCGAAAAGATTTCCGAATGGATTGGGTAATGATAATGGTTTGCTTGGAAAATATCTTTCCTGGCATAACTACCGGGGCAAGGCAAGTGCGCAATTTGAAGGATTCAAAGACAAAAAAACCGATGGAAGAAACCCAAGCAATAGCTACATACCGCGATTCCGAAATGTATTCCAGCAGGATGCAGATTTTCTGCGCGGGTATGCCATCGGCATTGCAGGTGGAAGAGGTTCCGGTTCAAATACAGGTATGATCGGGGATCAGTTAAGAGAAAACTTACTAAGCCCAGAATTAGGTAAGTGGCATATTAGCAGTTGGATGATGGGTGAATGCGTGCCGGTTGAAAAAAATCATGTACGTCTTCACAATGAGCTGAAAGATAAATATGGTATTCCTCAAATTATCCTTTCTTGCGAATGGAGCGAGAATGACGATAAGATGGTGGAAGATTACGTGAATCAATCCAAAGAAATGTTTGAAAAAGCTGGGTTCACTAACATAAAGGCAGAGGATACTAAATCAGCACCCGGTTCAGATATTCATGAAATGGGTGGGGTAAGAATGGGAAAGGATCCGAAAACATCTTTATTAAATGAATGGAATCAATTGCATACCTGTAAAAATGTGTTTGTAACCGATGGAGCTTGCATGACATCAACCGGCTCCCAGAATCCTACATTGACTTTTATGGCGATTACTGCGAGAGCGGCTAATTATGCGGTGGAGTTTTTGAAGAGGAATTCGATGGCTTGATTGTTTGATGGTTTGATTGTTGGTTTAAATGATAAAAACCTGACTAATGAAGAAGATTCTTGTTGGCTTGATCGTAATTGTTTTATGTACCCCGGAAATTGTTTTTGCGCAAAAGCAATTGTACACAGCTCCCTTTGGCGTGCAGACTTATACTTTTAGAAGAAGTTTTGCAGTTGATCCTGTAAAAACTCTTGATACAATAAAAATGATGGGCTTTACGGAAATTGAGGGTGGGGGAGGAAGAATGCATCCTACTGAATTCAAGAAACTTTGTGATGAGAGAGGATTAAGTATCCCGTCTACCGGCGCCGGCTATGAGTTATTGGCAAGAGCGCCTGATTCGGTGGTTTGGCGTGCAAAATTGTTGGGCGCGAAATATGTAATGTGTTCCTGGATTCCACATACCAATGGCAGTTTCAATTTGGAGAATGCAAAGAAAGCAGTAGAAGATTTCAATAAAGCAGGAAAGATCTTAAAAGAAAATGGTCTGACGTTTTGTTATCACGCTCATGGCTATGAATTCCAACCACATGAAAATGGAACCTTGCTCGATTACATCATCAATAATACCAATCCTGACTATGTCTCGTTCGAGATGGATATATTCTGGATTCATTTCGGTGGCGGTGACCCGGTTGCACTAATGAAGAAATATGGCTCTCGCTGGAAATTGATGCACGTCAAAGACATGAAAAAAGGTACTCCCAAAGATCTCACCGGCCTTACTTCTCCTGAGAATGATGTTCCACTCGGAACAGGCGAATTGAATCTTCCTGCAATCCTGAAAGAAGCAAAGCGAATCGGCATTAAACATTACTTCATAGAAGATGAAAGCAGTAACGTGATCATCCAGGTTCCTCAAAGCGTTCAATTTCTCAAGTCTTTGAAGGAGTAAGTTTTGGTTGATTGGTTGTTCCTCCCGCCTTTGGCGGGACGGGAATGACGGTTGATTAGTTGATTACGTTGACAGGGGATGAAATCCTAAGTCTCAACATAAATAAAAAGGGTCAATGAAGAATTTTCATTGACCCTTTGCTTTATCAACTAATTAACCAATCAACTAAAAACTACTCCTTTTCGCCAGGAAACTTTTCAACTAAATCATCTTCATGTTTGCTGAACTTCGCAATCAACCTTTTTATTTGTTGTTGCCTGTTAAATAGTTCATCAAATGCATAAGCGGGAATTATCCCAATTAGCCAGATAGCCAATGTTGTCAGCACAGGAAAGTTGAATTGAATGGAAATAATAACACTCAGCACAAAAAATATGAATCCGAGAAGAGCGTAGTAATTCGCTTGTTTTAGTTTTAGCGCATACCCGTCTTCAGCGAAGTTTTGCTTGAATGTGGTATTCAAAACCGGCACCCACAAGAAGTAGAACAAGTGCTTTTGAAGCAGGTTCAAATCATCTACAATATTGCGATCTACAAATATTTCAGCCTGATTGATTAAATTCTCTTTGTAGGATTTAATGTCTTCCTCAGTTACATTTCTTTTTGAAAGCTCGGCAATAGCAATAGTTACTGCCAGTTCTGTATGTTCGAATTTGTTATCGAGAATTTCCAGCAACTGTCCGATGGAAAACTTTGAATAACTCTGCCTTAACTCCTCTGCGCTCACTGAATTCAGATTTAGGGTATAAAGATGACGTTTTTTGAAGCCGGGCAAAGGTATAATCAATTCTATCATTTCAGCGGCATATTTTGTCCAAATCTGCCTGAAATTCTTGACCGCGATCACGAAATAATGCTAAAAGTTTTAGTAATCTTGTGTTAAGGATTTTAACAATTAGCCCGGCGACACATGTATTTGAATTGCAAGACATATTTCAGCTTTCAATACGGAACCTATGGAACCGAAGAGTTGGTAAAGGAGGCCGCGGAGCTTGGAGTGAGCACATTGGCGCTAACCAATATTAACAATACCTGCGATACCTGGGATTTTGTCGACTTCTGCCAGCAAAATCAGATCAAGCCTGTGGCTGGCGCGGAGATCAGGAATGGCAGCCAGTTACTTTATCTGCTGCTTGCGAAGAATAACAATGGATTTAAGTCGATCAATCGCTTTATATCACAACACCTGCACGAGAAAAAAGAATTCCCGCCAAAACCTGAGCTGCCAACAGATGTCTATGTGATCTATCCATTTGGTTTATATAAACCGGGTGAACTGGCAGCGCATGAATTGATCGGCATTGAAAGCTCGGAGCTCAACAAATTGTTTGGCAAGGATATCCGGTCTCATTCGCAGAAATTCGTGATCCGGCAACCTGTAACATTTCAGAATAAGACCTATTACAATGTGCATCGCCTGTTGAGGGCAATTGACAAGAATATTGTATTGAGTAAGCAGGAGGAAAAGGATATAGCAGGCAAGCATGAATTTTTTCTGCCCCCATCGTCCTTATTAAAAGCATTCGGCGATTATCCTGGTATTGTAACCAATACGATGAAGCTGTTGGATAATTGTTCGATCTCCATCGACTTCAACACCGATAAAACTAAAAAGATCTACTCAGCCACAAGGAATGATGATAAGAAGTTGTTGGAGAAATTAGCCTTCGATGGATTGCGAAGACGCTATGGCATGAATAATTCTATAGCAGAGGAGAGAGTAGTAAAGGAATTGAAGATAATCAACGACCTTGGCTTCAATGCATACTTTCTTGTCGCCTGGGATATACTTCGCTATGCAGAGAACAGGGGATTTTTCTATGTAGGAAGAGGAAGTGGGGCAAATTCAATTGTGGCCTATTGTTTAAAGATCACTGATGTGGATCCGATAGAGCTTGACCTGTACTTTGAAAGATTTCTCAATCCGTATCGCAGCGTTCCTCCCGATTTCGATATCGATTTTTCCTGGAAGGACCGGGATGAAGTGATTGATTATATTTTCAAGCGCTATGGAAAAGAACATGTTTGTCTGTTAGGTTCCTATACAACTTTTCAAATGCGGGCAATCATCCGCGAATTGGGAAAAGTGTTTGGATTGCCAAAAGATGAGATCGATCAGTTGGAAGGAACAAATCTGAGAGGGGACAAGATCCAACGACAAATACTTTATTATGGAAGTCTGATGAAAAACTTTCCGAATCATTTGAGTGTACATGCGGGCGGTATATTGATCTCGGAAGAACCTCTCGATACTTATACGGCCACCGATCTTCCTCCAAAGAATTTTTATACATCACAGATCGATATGTTCATTGCAGAAAAGATCGGCTTGTTCAAAATCGATATTCTTTCGCAACGGGGATTGGGTCATATCAGGGAAACAATGGAGATCGTACAGAGGAACAGGCGGATTTCAATTGACATTCACGATATAGAAAAATTCAAAAAAGATAAAAAAGTCGCGGATCAGATCCGAAGTGCAGATACAATTGGTTGTTTCTATATTGAAAGTCCGGGCATGAGGCAGTTATTGAAGAAACTGCGATGCGATGACTATATCACCCTGGTAGCTGCTTCATCCATTATTCGTCCCGGAGTTTCGCTTTCGGGAATGATGAAACAATACATCCACCGTTACCATAACCCGAATGGATTTGAATACCTGCATCCGAAATTGAAGGAATTGCTACAAGAAACCTATGGTGTAATGGTATACCAGGAAGATGTGATCAAAGTTGCACATCATTTTGCCGGATTGGATATGGCCGAAGCAGATGTGCTGCGTCGGGCAATAAGCGGTAAGTACCGGAGCAGGAATCAGTTTGAAAAGATCCGGGAAAAGTTTTTCAGGAATTGCAAAGAATATGGTTACGCCGATAACATAACAAAAGAGCTGTGGCGACAGATTGAAAGTTTCGGCGGCTATTCATTTTCAAAGGCACATTCGGCATCATTTGCCGTAGAGAGTTATCAAAGTCTTTTCCTGAAAACCTATTATCCTGCAGAATTCATGGTAGCCGTGATCAATAACTTCGGTGGGTTTTATGCAAGGGAATTATATTTCCACGAGCTCAAAAAAACCGGCGTGAGTATTCACGCGCCATCTTGCAATGAAAGTGATTGGCTTACCAATATCGATGGAACAACAGTGTATATGGGATTTATTCATATTGACGGATTGGAGGAAAAGCTTTGTACTAATTTGATATGCGAAAGAACAAGGAATGGAAACTATTTGCACCTGCAGGACTTCATTGAAAGGTTGCGCCCGGGATTGGAGCAATTGAATATTCTTATTCGAATTGGCGCCTTCCGGTTTACCGGTAAGAATAAAAAGGAATTACTATGGGAAGCGAACTTTCTTCAAAAGAAAAACAGCAATCATTCCACAGCAGCTTCTTTGTTCAAAGAAAAGCCATTGGAGTTTCGCTTACCCATTTTGCAACAAAACCCGCTGGATGACGCGATTGATGAAATTGAACTATTGGGCTTTCCTCTTTGCAATGTATTTGAACTTGCCGATGATGACCTGACCACTTACATTCCCGCGGCTGAGATCAGCAATCATCTTGGAAAAGAAGTATTGGTACTCGGCTATCTCGTCACGTCAAAGCCAGTTAACACTATCCACAACGAGACCATGATCTTTCATACTTTTTTGGATTCAGCGGGAAATTGGCTCGACACGATATTCTTTCCCCCGGTTGTAAAACGTACACAGGTGAATGGAAAAGGATTTTATCGTATGCAGGGTAAAGTGGTGGAAGAGTTTGGCGTTTTTTCCATCGAAGTCAGTTATGCGAAGAAGGTGGGGATTAAGACACGAGAACAAAAAGCTAATGAGCTACGAGCCGCGAGCCGCGAGCTTTAATGCTTATATGATGTGAGTTGCTTCTCACGCTATATTTCTAAAAAATATCTAAAGCTCGCAGCTCATGGCTCACAGCTCACAGCTATTTTTCTTCCGTAACCGAAGTTCCATCCGGGCTTATATGGACCTCCATCTCCTTTCCATCAACCTTGAACTCTGCACCAAAGAAAAAGACTCCATCTTCCTTTTCAGCTTCCCATTCATCCACGTTCACGTTCGGATATTTCGCCCTAAATGCATCCAGTACAGCCTTAGGAACTTCAGACTCCTTGATAACAAACTCGTCTGATGAAGAGCAGGAATTAAGCAGGAGAGTGAGAGCAGTAATGGTCACGATGATGGAGATTTTTTTCATAATGAGAAGTTTTGGTAAGTAGTTATGCCTACAAAACTAAGTTCCGCGCTTCAAAACTTACACATTTGCTTTCCGTTAACAACTATTTGGCTCAATCCTTGCGTTCTATAGGTGACCCAAACCTGCAACTCCGTTGCCGTAGACCAGGTCCGATCTTCCTTCCTGAAAACCATCACCGTACAAAACAAATCAACCAAAAGACGTACACATGCGAAAGCTTTTTCTTCTGTGCCTCCTGCTTCCGGTTATTGGGTTTGGGCAACAAAATTTGCACCTCACATTATCTGGAGGAATTACAAGCTACCAGGGCGATCTGCAGGGCAAATACTTTTCCCTTGATCAATCCAATGGAGGATTAGGATTTGGACTTAAATATGATTTAAATCCACATTTTGCGCTGAGAACTAATTTCTTTTTTACCCAGGTTGGCGCTACTGATGCAAAGAACGAAGAACATCTCCGGTTCAGAAACTTAAGTTTCAATACAAAGATTGCTGAAGGAAATCTTGTTGCAGAATACACGTTGTTCGATCTCGATGAAAGAAAATTCTCTCCTTATGCATTCGCAGGATTGGGAGTTTACCATTTCAATCCATATGCTTTCGATACAGTGGGCAACAAAGTTTTTCTAAAGCCATTGAGCACCGAGGGGCAGGGACTATCAACACACCCTGATCGCAAACCTTATTCTTTAACTCAGCTAAATCTTCCTTTCGGAGCCGGTCTAAAGTGGAGGGTGAGCGATAATGTTGTTGTCGCATATGAATTGGGATTTCGTAAACTGTTTACCGATTACCTGGATGATGTGAGCAAGACTTATGTTGACCAGGCGACTCTATTAAGTGAGCGTGGTCAATTGGCTGTTGATATGGCTTATCGTGCTGATGAATCAGGTCATGGTGATCCGGTTTACCCTGCGGATGGAACGATTCGTGGTGGAAGCAAGTACAAGGATTGGTATTATACACAGGGAATAACTTTGTTCATTGGACTAAATGGGCGTAGTGGTATGCGGGCAACACGGGGAAAGCAAAGATTGGCATGTCCAACAAATCTTTAAGAATACAACTCTTCATTTATAGTTATGGGCTCTAAAACTAAGTTTTAGTAGCACCAGATAGACGATGGAGCGGCTTTGACCGCTCCATTTTTTTTATGCAAATAATCAATAATTAATAATTAATAATCAATAATCGGTAATAGCTTGATGAATTGGGAATCGCTGATGACGCCAGAATTATTGATGATTGATTATTATTGATTATTAATTATTGATTATTGATTATTGATTGAATAAATTGCAGCTTGTTTGTAAATCAACGCACGCGATGGCATATAGAAATCTAAAGGAGTTTATTGACGTACTGGAAAGGAATAATGAGCTTGTTCGCATAAAGACGTACGTAGATCCGCGACTGGAAATGGCTGAAATCACGGACCGTGTAAGTAAGACATCCGGTGGGGGCAAAGCTTTATTATTTGAAAATACCGGTTACGATTTTCCGGTATTGATGAATGCTTACGGAAGTGAGCGAAGAATGTGTCTTGCCCTTGGTGTTCAAAGGCTCGATGATATTGCAAAAGAGATTGAAGATTTGTTCAAGCTCTTATCTTCCCCAAAGGAAAACATTATCGACAAACTGAAGCTATTGCCAAAGCTGAACCAGTTTGGAAGCTGGATGCCAAAGACAAAAAGCGGCAGGGGGGAATGCCAGGAAATTGTCTGGAAAGATTCTCCAGATATCAATAAGCTTCCTGTAATTACGTGCTGGCCAAAGGATGGGGGTCCATTTGTCACACTCCCGGTAATTCATACCAAGGATCCCAATACAGGGATCAGAAATGTGGGCATGTATCGCATGCAGGTGTTCGGACCCACTCTGACGGGGATG
Organism: uncultured Chitinophagaceae bacterium; assembly: GCA_963728145.1. Taxonomy (GTDB): domain Bacteria; phylum Bacteroidota; class Bacteroidia; order Chitinophagales; family Chitinophagaceae; genus CAVSJA01. Next base: position 785,171 of record CAVSJA010000007.1, read on the forward strand.
CATTGGCATAAACATAAAGTAAGCGCCAAACATTTCAGTGAATACAAAAAGCTTGGAAAGCGCATGCCCGTCGCCGTTGCATTGGGCGGAGATCCGGTATATGCCTATGCGGCAACTGCTCCTTTGCCGGAGAATGTGGACGAATATATGCTCGCTGGATTTTTGCGAAAGAAAAAAGTTGAGTTAGTTCGTTGCATTACCCAACCAGATGTTGAAGTGCCTGCGGATGCAGATTTCATAATTGAAGGCTATGTCGATCCGAATGAAGAAATGATTTGGGAAGGACCGTTTGGGGACCATACCGGTTACTATTCATTGCCCGATTGGTATCCAAAGTTTCATATCACTGCGATCACGCATAAAAAGAATGCAATTTATCCCGCAACAATAGTAGGTATACCTCCGCAGGAAGATGCCTGGCTAGGAAAAGCAACAGAAAGGATTTTCCTCGCGCCAATAAAAATGACCATGGTGCCTGAAATGGTGGACATGGATATGCCAGTCGAAGGTGTATTTCACAATCTTGTAATTGCGCAAATCAAAAAGGATTATGCAGGACAGGGACAGAAAGTAATGAATGCGTTATGGGGAGCCGGGCAAATGATGTTTAATAAGATCCTTGTAATTGCAGGTGAAGAGGTGAAAATTCAAAACTATAAGAGTTTGGCCCAATCAGTTTTTAAAAACCTGAACCCGGCTACTGATATTTATTTCTCGCAGGGACCAATGGATGTGTTAGATCACAGTTGCAGCAAACTGGGCTTTGGCGGAAAAATGTGTATTGACGGTACGGTTAAAACGGAAGAAGAGCTTAATGAAAATTTCGGTTGGGAAACTTATAATTCAACACTGGACGAAGATTTGCTTAAATCAAAATTCCCGGAGATCGCGGCGGTGAATTTTTCATTGGCAAAACAGGGTATTCCCTGTTTGATTATTTCCGCCAGGAAGAACCGTCTCGGACAAATCAAAGAATTGCATAAACAAATCGCGGAACTGGCCGAAATGGAATCCATAAAAATAATCCTCTATGTTGAGCATACAGTAAATGCAAAGGACCTTCCCATTGCATTATGGCGTTTCTGCAATAATCTCGATCCGAAAAGAGACAGCATATTGGCGCAGCGCAATTCTCATATTATAGCTGGCAGGCAATGGGCATGCATGGGCCTGGATGGAACAATCAAAACAAAAGAGATGGACAATTTTGGAAGGGATTGGCCGAATATTATTGTTGCGGATGATGAGACTATTGCCAATGTGGATGCAAAATGGGATCAATTAGGATTGGGAGAATTAATTCCATCGCCATCTTTAAAATTCAAAGGCCAGCTTTATGGTGAAGAAGCCATCGCGGCAAATGCTACTTCGATTTAAGTATCAGCGGTTCATTCAGCAAATCCGTCATCTTCTTAAAGAATTCCTTTACTGAAGGATATTCGTCCGCTGTAAACACAGGCCGTTTGATTTCTAATCCCTGGCGTATTAAGATAGTGTTCGTTTTATCATCGTAACTACTCGTTCTTGAAAGCTTGATGCTGTTATCCGGCATCACCAATGTCAGCGCTTTTGGTAAACTCTCCAGCTTCAAATCTGGAGGAATTTTAATTTGCTGAGTCACCACATGATTCATTGGTGATCCAAAATCTATATTGGTAAAGCGGATATCTGCGAGAAAAGGGTTCTTATCAAAAGGAAAGAATAAATCAAGATTTACCATTCTGTAATCTCCATTAGCGGTTGTAGATACAGTGAAATTATAGCGTTGTTCAAGAGGCAAGGAATCAATTTCAAGATTGCCTACGAGAAGGCTATCGACAGCCAGGTCAGTTCCTTCGCGCATCAGGTATCCTTCGGTGAATTTGTTTTTACCTTCCTTTTTATAGTATGAAGCGCGGCTCAACCTGGAATAATCGAAGTTACTTGCAAACACCGTTCCTTTTATAACACCATCTGTGCCTAATTCACAACTTGCATTTAAGTTGCTTTTCAGGAAGCGTTGATCATCTTTAATGGTGATCATTGTAGGGTTCTTCTTTGTAAGCAAGAACGCGTTCGTATTCAGTAAATCAAAAGGGATCATTTCCGAAGGTGTTAAAGGATCAATGCCATTAAGTATATAGGTTTTGCTTCCAATGGAAACGTGTGCGACGACTTCACTAAACTGGCCAAGGAATGGGTAATCCGCACTCACTTTGCCAAAATCTCTATCGCAAACAAGCAAAGGGTTTACATTAAGGCCTGCATCTTTTAGCAGGTTGATCAGGGTAAGATTGATTTCTCCGTTAGTACCGCCTTTTCTATCCCATACTCTCTTTATCCCGTCTATTGCATAAAATGAACGAATTCTGTTCCAGGTAAAATTCCTTCGAACAAAATTATGGATCGCCTTCATCTTTTGCAATTCAGATGTGTAAGAAGAAACTTCTTTCAAAATGTCGATATCTTTTCCAAGATTCTTTTCAATGGCTCTTCCGAAACTCGCATCAATCAACAGTTCCCTACTTAAACCTTCCCAGGTAGTCATCGTTTTTTGTCTTGACCCATAGGAAGTCATATACTCAGCAATTTGAAATTCCACTCGTTGGATATAGTAACTTGGTGCATCCATATATGGTTCTTCCCTCAGACCTGGAATATTGGCCATTGCAAAACTGATTTTGCCTTCGCCCCTGGGACTTTGAACATCTATCGGTAGTAAGGGACTCTTAAATATCTTGTATTGGAAAGCTGCGCCAGGAAGAATATTGAGATCGTATTTGCTATATAAGGTTGGCAATTGGCGTTGAAAATACCAATCACTTACGTTGCCCCAATGTTTTTTGCGGCTAATATAGCTGTATTCAAAGATGGTTCCGACCTTGATATTGGGTAATGCGATTTTTACTTCACTAAAAAACTCATTGACCTTATTTCGATAAATCGCCTTCTTATCCAGTGGAACTGTAAATGGCACGCCATTTCCATCTGTTGTGTGAACGAATCCTTCAATCTCTGATATCTCTTCATAACCATTAGCATGCTGATAGGTTATAATCCTGTTGCCTGCATCAACTCCGCCTTCCTTAAGGATTTTAATTTTTATACGTCTTGTGGTTATCAGGGCATGCTCTTCATCATGGGTCGATTGCGCAAAATCCAATAAGACGATCGCGTCTGCTGATTTATCAAAGCTGCATTCTTTCAGATTGCGTTCCTCTGAACTGACCGCACCAAATACAGGAATGTTCGATTGACCAAATGAATAAGCTATAGGAATGGAAAACAAAAGGGTTAACAGCGTTTTCATATCAGAGCCTTATGTAATTTATACTTCTGGTTAATCGTTCTTTTTTACAATCACTTTCTGTTGTTGTTCTTTGATGACATCGCTGAAGAATTTCGCTGCATCCTGGTACAGATCTGGAGGGATGGTATTTTTCTTTATTGTTATTCTGCAGGTCGTGACCAATTCCCTCTTCGCGGCATCAAACTGGTAATTTGATTCATAAACACCAAGCGGATATTCAATTCTTGCAGGCTTGGGGAGAGTTTCAGCTACATATCCCTCTGGAAGTTTGTAAATGGTTGTATCCGTTTGCACTTGGGGGAATCCAAAATAATAATCTGTCGTGCGATTTTCGACTTTTGGTAATGCCTGATCCCAGAATTTGTACATCCTCGGACTCAGAAAGTGTTTTGAACCTGCAGTAAAGTCGGGTACTTTTTCATACTTCATTTCTAGCATTATCGTTTCGCTACGATTTGCGGCGTTAGCGGTAATTTTCAAATCGTCACCTTGTTTAAAATCAGCCTGGTTGAATAGAAATTCTTTTTTGTCTTCTTCCTTCGCTTCAAGGAGATAATGCGAAATATAATCTGTAAAACGACCACTGTGAGTCATCCGGAAATTAGCAGAGCCAGAACCATCTTCATCAAGTTGCACTACGCTATAGGTAGAAATAGTGTTATCGATGGCTTGACTCTTTGGTGTCGAAACCAACTTTCCACCCGTTTCAGTTATCAGGAATGCTTTACGATTTTCCGTAAAAGGCCCCAGCCTTCCAAAAGGCTGTGTTCTGCTGGTACACTCGAGCCACACGGTATCTTTTCCCTGAGGTACGCAAAGAATCACATGATTGGCAAATACGTATGGAAAGTTTTCATCCGCCGGCATTTTATTTTCACCGGCATTGATTATCGCATAATTGCTTTTAATATCAACTGCGTTTAGCATCGCCTGCATTATATTACTTAATGCCTTGCAATCCCCGTATTTTTTCTGTTCTACAAAATTGGCAGGAAAGGGTTTCCAGCCGCCAATTCCCAACTGAATACTTACATAACGGTAATTTTTCTGAAGGTGATCGTAAAGAATCTGAATTTTTTCCACATCTGATTTGGCATCTTTAACAAGGTTGCGATAAAACGCAATTCTTTCTTGAGGAAATTTATTTGTTTGTGATATCAGGCTGGTTTGCCATTTCCCAAAACTTTCCCAGCTACTCATATCTCCCACGTAATCATCCATGCTGAATAAGCTGGGTGAAATAATAACATGGGGGAAATCTTCAGCTGCAGCTCCAGTTTCCCTGGGTAGGTTTTTGACATTTTTCACTTCCCAGGAATAGGTGACCTGATTATTCTCTTCTTTTATCACCGGTTGTATAGCGCAACGATAATTCTTGTGACGGACCTTGTTTGTCTTTTGCGTGGTGATCTTATAAATTCTGTTTTGAATGGAACTTGAAGGGGACTGGGGATAGAAGTCTTCGTACTCCAGGATCCCGGCAAAATTTATCTCATACATTATTTCAATGGTAGCAGGATACTTATCGGTGCGCAGCTGTGCGTGGATTATCTTATCGTCATTTACTAATGAAATACCATCGCCAACTGATTGTTGTTGAAAATCTCTCTTTCTGGTACGCTTGATGAAATGCCCGAAGCCATCGTATAGATTGACTTCTATATCATCAATCTTTCGGAATTTATCAAAATACTCCTCGAACTCCAACCAATATGAGGCTCTCTCATTCAAAATAGTAACCACACGCTTAATTGTTTGCTTTCCTTTACCAGGGTTGGTGATTACCAGGTAATCTGATTCTTCGCGAATAACGGAATTCACATTGGTGCGCAGACTATCAGGGATCAAAAAAACGGCGTACTGCGGCTTGTCCTGTGCATTCAGGCTGCCCATTAAAACAATAGCAATAAAAAGGGATTGGATCTTTTTCATGACGCAAATGATTTAGAAAGATCAGGGATTAGGACTTGTTTTCTTTTTAAATACGATCTGTTCGTTCAATCTTGCGAAAAGCTTCTTATAGAAATCCTTGAATTCAGGATATTCCTGCGCTTCGTAATATGGCCTTTTGAAATCAAGGGTAATGCGATAGCTCACCCGATTGTCTTTAACCTCGATCAACCTGCGGAACACAATGCTGGTATCGGGCATGATCATCATTACATTGGTTGGTGGTTGTTCGAAAACGCAATTCTCAGGTATAGCGACACTACCAACCATTGTATAATGCTGGTTTGCTCCGAATTCAATTGAAGATTGGCGATTGTCAGCGGTAAATGGATTGTTATCCAAACCGGCGAATAAGTTTAACGTGAAATATTTATAGTCTCCGCTTGAAGTTACCGGAACGGAAAACTTGAACTTTTGCTCAAGGGGCATTCCGTCTTCGTCCATGTTTTTGAATTCAATTGTATCGACTTTCAAATTGCTCGCACTCTTATTGATATATTGACCCATGAACTTATCCCGCCCTCCTTGTTTCAATGCCTGGAGTCGTGGATTCTTCGCATAGTCAAAGCTGTTGAGGGTTACTTCCCCGCTGAGAATATCTTTATCATCAACAGTTGCCGCCATGGCCACCATATGTTTCTGGAGTTTGCTATTATCCCACAGGGTAACAAAGCCATTGTTCGCCACGTCGACAACAAAAGCTTCTGTTCCCAATACATCATTCGGGATGAGATGAGCGGGATTATATTTCTTTGAAGCATCGAGGATATATACTTCTTCACCGACGCCAACATAAACAATCACTTCATTGAATTGATCAAGGAAGGGAAAGGCAGTCATGATCCTTCCGTGATTCCTGGTGCTGGCGAGGATGGGATAAGCTGTAAGGCCCGCATCTTTTAGCAGGTTCAATAAAACTATATTGATCTCGCCAACTGTTCCTGTTTTTTTATCCCAGGCAGCCTTAGCACTTTCACAATACTTGCTGTACGCACCATTCCATTCCATAGTACGTTGAACATACTTATAGATAGCTAACATTTTTTCCTTATCGGATTTTGCAGCGGTAATTTGCCTTTTCAAATCATCGGGAACTGTCAGATTACGTTTGATTTGCACACCGAAGTAGTCGGCATCCAACAATGTCCTGGTTAAAGAAGGCCAGGTATTCCTCACATCCTGTGCCGGCTGATTTGGGTAAACTACCTGCGACAATTGAAACTCTACTCTTTGCAAGAAATCCTTGTAAGCACCCATATAGGGCTCAACTTTGAGTGAGGGTACGGCCTTCATCTTATAATAGAATTCATCAGCGCGATAGTTTATAGCATCGCCGGATATCGAGATGGTCTGACGGAGTTCTTCTTTCTTTTCTTCTATTGGAATACTAATCAGCTTTTGACTGGTGAATACGAAATACTCTGGAAAGGAAATTCTCAGCGCACTTACTCTGGTTGGAATCTCATCCTGGAAGATCCAGGGGTCAATATCTGAGTACGCTTCTCTTACGATTGTATAACGGTATTCCAGAACCGAACCTGGTTTTACTTCTGGAAAAGTAAATTTGACTGTTGACCAGTTGCCATCCACTTTTTGTCTGAAGAATGATTTCTTATCAACCTTTGTTTCAACAATTTTTCCTGATGCATCCAGGTTATAGGTAACCGCATCAACATCGATCAGCTTTTCATATGTATCATTGCTATAATAAGGAATCGTAATATCTGCGTTTTTAAACCCACTTTCCTTAAAGATTTTTACGCGGCTGCGGAATTCTTTTTTCATCGCAAAAACGTCTCGACTACCACGTTGATATTCCACGACGGCATTTTCAACAAGGATCATGGCGTCAGCATCCTTTTCAAAATCACATTGCTTTAATTCCAGGTCTGCTTTGTCGATCTTGCCCCATCCGGGTATATCTTTGTCCCGCTGGGCCTGTAACGTTAAAGTAAGCACAATAAGTGCCAGGAGGGTTGCAAGGGGTTTCATTTTGGCGAATTTTTGCGTCAAAGTAGAGAAAAAATATCCAAAATTTTCACTATACAAAAGTCGTTTTAAGTAATTACACTTAGCCATGGTTATAAAAAATTTTTTGACCCGAAGTTTCGCATTGATACTGTGCAGTATAGCCGCAGTTTCCGGCCCGGCCCAGGCACCCGCGGCAAAGAGCAAACCGGCACAGTCAAAGGCGTCGGTAAAGACATTTAATACCCTGCTTTATGAGATCAGCGGAAAGGGTTTAAAGAAGCCTTCCTATCTCTTTGGAACCATGCATATTCTTTGCGAAGATGACGCAGTGTTGAGCACAAACATGAAAGAGATCATTAAGAACGTTGATAAAATCTATTTCGAACTGGATATGGACAATCTGCAGGAAATGCTAGGAGCAATGAAATACCTGCAGATGAATGGTGGCGTAAAGATCTCCGACCTGTTAACTGCAGAAGAATACAGTCGCTTTGAAGCGTTCATGAAGAAAAAGGTTCCCATCTTCCCAATGTCGATGATCAATCGTTACAAACCAATCCTGGTAACAAGCCTGATCGGCGAACAGGTATTGGATTGTGAAAAAAAGAATGGAATGGAAATGGTCATTATGAAAGAAGCCAGGTCACACGAAAAAGACATTAGAGGATTAGAGAGTGCGCAATTCCAGGCCGGATTGTTTGATAGCATTCCATACGAAAAGCAGGCAAAGGAACTGATGAAATATGTAGATAGTATGGATCACTATGTTGGCGCTACATCCGAAATGGTAGATGTTTACAAGAAGCAGGACCTTAATCGGATGGATTCTCTTATCCGTGTCAGCGATCCGGGAATGGATGAATACATGGACCTTCTTCTCTATGGCCGCAATCGTCGTTGGGTAAATTTTATGCCCGGCTTCATGGCCGGACAAAGTATCTTATTTGCCGTAGGAGCAGGACATCTGCCCGGAGATCAGGGAGTGATCAACTTGCTGAGGAAGAATGGATACACCGTTAAGCCGTTGAAGAATGATATGAGCGCCCGACCCGCGGGAACAATAAGCAATAATCAATAGGCAATAGGCAACAAACAATAAGCAAACGATCAATAATTAATTGATTATTGACTCCCGACTCATCTAGAATCTCTCCAAACCACTAAAGAAAAAATCTCCTTCAATCTTTGCGTTTTCATCGCTATCGCTTCCATGGATTGCGTTTTCACCAACTGAATCAGCATATAGTTTGCGAATTGTTCCAGTTTCAGCCTGTGCGGGGTTAGTGGCACCAATGAGTTTACGAAATGTAACAACTGCATCATTTTTCTCCAATATAGCTGCTATGATCGGTCCACTGCTCATGAATTCGACCAATTCACCATAGAATGGTCTTTCCTTATGTATAGCATAGAATTCTCCAGCTTTTTCGGCGCTCAACTTAGTCAGCTTCAGGGAAACTATTTTAAATCCTTCCTTTATCATCCTATCTATGATCGCACCTGCATGACCTTTTTTCATTGCATCAGGCTTGATCATTGTAAAAGTTCTGTTGCTCATATTCATTTTTTAATTGGCGGCAAAGGTAATGGGCAATAGGCAATAAGCAATAGGCAAAAGGCAATAGGCAATAAGCAATAAGCAATAGGCAATAAGCAATAGGCAATAGACAATGGGCAATAGGCAGTAGACAAAAGAGTGGCATAGGTTCTGAGAACATTCGGACTGATTTGCTAATTGCCAATTGCCTATTGCCTATTGCTTATTGCCTATTGGCTTTTTTTCCGCACCTTTGCCCCCGCTTTCATGAGGCCTCTTACGGAAATATATCCCTTGCTTTTGCAACCGCGGCGCGTTGTTATCACAACGCACCAGAAACCCGATGCTGACGCTATGGGTTCTTCATTGGCTCTTTATCATTTCTTGCGGCAGTTTGGTCACCAGGTAACTGTAATCTCACCCACTAACTGGGCGCGATGGCTATTCTGGATGCCCGATTGCGATAAGGTGATCGATTTTGAAAAAGAAAGGGAAAAAGCCGATAAAGCGATCGACAATGCAGAATGGATTTTTTGCCTTGATTTCAATGTGCTTCTCCGTACACGTAATATGGAGCCAAAATTGATAGAAGCAAAGGCTGTGAAGATCCTGATCGATCATCATCAACAACCAGATGAAAAGAGATTTGACTATGGCCTTAGTGATACATCAAAAAGTTCCACATGTGAAATGATCTACGACTTGATTAAAGGATCAGGTCATTCAGATAAGATCACAACAGGCATTGCTGAATGTTTGTATGCCGGTGTGATGACGGATACAGGTTCCTTCCGATTCACTTCTGCCCATGCTGGGGTACATAAAATGGTTGCCGATCTGAAGGAAAGAGGTTTGCAACACACCTCCGTCCATGAAAATATCTATGATAATTTCCTGGAAAACCGGCTCCGATTCATCGGTTTTGTTCTGCTGCATCGCATGGATGTTTATTATGAATTCAATACTGCATTGATCGCAATATCAAAGAAAGATCTTTTGCGCTTTGAAATAAAAACCGGGGATACAGAAAGCCTCGTAAATTATCCGCTAAGCATACAAGGCATAAAACTGGCTGCATTGGTGATAGACAGGGATGAGGAAAGAAAATGGAGTTTCCGCAGTAAGGGTGATTTTGATGTAAACAATTTTGCCCGCCAGTATTTTGAGGGAGGAGGTCATTTCAATGCATCGGGAGGAAGGAGCAGCGATTCCCTGGAAAGAACAGTTGACCATTTTAGAAAAGTATTAAAAGAAAACGCCTTACAATTACAATAAACAAACATGAAAAAAGTAAACCTATTCCTTTTTTGCATCATCGCCTTGTTCGTGTTGGGGTCTTGCGGCAAAACTGGATTTAAGAAAACAAGAAGTGGCATTTTGTACCAGATCACTACTGATGGAAAGAGTCAAAAAGGAAAGAGAGGAGATTTTTTGAAAGTACATTTTACTTCCAAAGTTCGGGACTCATTACTGGGTAGCTCTTATTCAGGTGTTCCAACTTATGCACCGGTTGATAGCCTTGGTCCCGTGTATAATGCTGCGGAAATATTTCCATTGTTGAGAAAAGGAGATAGCGCCGTTGTAGTTCTTCTCGCTGATACACTTTTTAAGCAAGATCCTTCCAGGATGCCTCCTTATATCAAACGTAAGGATAAGATTGTGCTCAGCTTTAAAGTGCTGGATATTTTACCCAATGAAGAGGCAAGAGCTAAAGATGAGGCGGATGAGATTAATAAACTTAGGGTTAGGGAGGTAAAGAATATTGAAGATTATCTTGCGAAAAACAATATCAAAACACAGCGCGCGCCGAAAGGAACTTTTGTGTTGATTGAAAATCCGGGGGATGGACCGGCAGTTGATTCCGGTAAACAGGTAAGTGTTAAATACACCGGCAAAACATTCGCCGGATTAGTTTTTGACAGTAATATCGATCCCAAGTTTCAACATACAGAACCCTATTCTTTCGTGATTGGCTCACAACCTCCGGGCGCGATTGAAGGATGGGATGATGGTCTTCGTCTTTTCAAAAAGGGTGGCAAGGGAAAACTTTATATTCCTTCAATGCTTGCTTATGGCGGCAATCCCCGTCCAGGTCCAATCAAACCGTTCGATAACCTGATGTTCGATGTGGAGATTGTTGATGTTACCGATGCGCCGAAGCAGAATGGAGGTGCAATGCCGCCGGGACATTAAGAAATAGGCAATAAGCAATAGGCAATAAGCAATAGGCAATGGGCAATGGGCAATGGGCAATAGGCGATGGGCAATAGGCAATGGGCAATGGGCAATAGGCAATGGGCAATTGACACAACTCGGTTAAATAAATAAAAAACTCCGCCTCCACGATACTGTAGAGGCGGAGTTTTTATTTATTTATGTATTTAATTATCGAGTATTTGTCAATTGCCCATTGCCTATTGCCCATTGCCCATTGCCTATTGGCATTTCGCCGGTAACTGCGCGTCAATTGCTTCTTTGATTGATGCGTAAATATCTTTCTTTTGTTCGCTGATCAATGATTTTACAAAGATGATCGCTACATAGTTGCGGCACTTATCTACATAGGGCCAGGTTCCGAATAATCCTGGGCTGCTTACTACAGTTGCAATTCCTTTCGCATCTTTTTCCTGTATCCATTCTCCCAAACCATATTCATAACCTTCCGCAACCTTTGGGATATACTTTACAGGAACACCATTTCCTTGTGGCTTTTGCATTTCGGCAACAGCTTCTTCACTGAGTATTCTCTTTCCGTCAAACATTCCTTTGTTAAGTATCATTGCGAGAAAATTGATGTAGTCGCCAGCAGTTGATTTCGCGCCGCCGGAAGGATTAGGCGAACTTCCATCATCATTTGTAAATGTTGTGGCTCTCATTTTAAGTGGCCTGGTTATTCTTTCCTGAACAAGTCTTTCGAAAGCTTTTTTCCCAATCACTTCACAAACTCTTGCCGCGATCGTTGGGCCGATACTTCCATAATGAAATTCTGTACCTGCATTATTGGAAATTTCTTTTGCTGCATAACTATTCACTTCCTCTTCCAGTGAAGCAAACTTCTTTTTTTGGAGAAATCTTCCCTTGTCATTTTCAATGCCGGTAGTATGCGACAAACAATGGCGAACTGTGACATAGCTCTTCATATACTTATCGAAAATGGGGAGATATTTACTTACTGGATCGTCGAGGTCAAGTTTGCCCTGGTCAACAAAGGTCATCACCAATGCTGCTGTCAACCATTTGCTACAACTTGCAATAGGAGCTTGGGATTTAATATTGAAATACTCGCCAATCTCTTTCTGGTAAACAATCTGGCTGTCTTTATAAATTACCGCGACCACATTATTCCCCAGCGATTTCAGGTTTTTTTCAAGGATCTGATCCACTTCTCCAAAAGCCTCTTGCATTGGGGGTTGCTTCTTTTTGGACTGGCTGAAATTTTGCAGCCAGAATAACAGGAAGAAGGCCAGGATGCCGACTTTAAGGCAAGTTCTTGGGATTGATAATGACATACTTACTGAAATTTTGGCTTGGATTGGGATTTGTGTATAGGATTTAAAGTTATTGGAAATTAGGTTAAAAAGGGTAGTCCTAATTGTTAAAGGAATAGAGATTATTGAATCAGGCACCCGCCTTCTTTCCAGATATAAAACTAAATACTATGAATCTTGGAAATTTCACGATCAAGGCGACGGAAGCGCTTCAAAATGCGCAGCAGCTTGCTTTTAATAATCAGAATCCAAATATAGAAACTGAACATATCCTCAAGGCTTTACTTGATCAGGAGGATTCACCAGTTGAATATTTATTGAAGAAAAATAATGTTACCATCAACCTGCTTGAAAATAAAATACAGGAAGCATTAAACAAACTTCCGAAAACTTCAGGAGGAGAAAATGCGCAATCGATCAGCAGGGAAGCAAACAAAGCTGTATTGGCTGCGGGATCTGTATTGAAACAATTCGGTGATGAGTTTGTAACTCCTGAACATTTGTTACTTGGAATTCTTAAAGGCAGTGACAATACAGCAAAGCTTTTGAAGGATGCAGGTCTGAATGAAAAAGGATTAGTGCAGGCAACAAAAGAATTGAGGAAAGGCGACACGATCAAAAGCCAAACACAGGAAACCCAATTCAATACACTGCAGAAATATGCCCGTAACCTGAATGAACTCGCAAGACAGGGCAAGCTTGATCCCGTGATTGGCAGGGATGAAGAAATCAGGAGGACACTTCATATTCTGTCGCGCAGAACAAAGAATAATCCATTGCTAGTTGGTGAACCGGGTGTTGGTAAAACTGCAATTGGAGAAGGCATTGCGCATCGTATAATTAATGGCGACGTGCCGGAGAATCTAAAAACAAAAACTATTTATGCCCTCGATATGGGTCAGCTTATCGCAGGTGCGAAATATAAAGGTGAGTTTGAAGAAAGACTGAAGGGCGTGATTAAAGAAGTTCAGGATAGTGAAGGCGAGATCATTTTATTCATTGATGAAATTCATACATTGGTCGGAGCGGGTGGAGGTGAAGGTGCAATGGATGCAGCAAATATTCTGAAACCGGCATTGGCCCGTGGAGAATTAAGAGCGATAGGAGCAACCACGCTCAATGAATATCAAAAGTATTTTGAAAAGGATAAGGCGCTTGAGCGTCGCTTCCAAAAAGTGATGATCGAGGAACCTTCAGTTGAAGATGCGATCTCTATTCTTCGGGGATTAAAAGATCGTTATGAAGCGCATCACCATGTGCGTATCAAGGATGAGGCAATCATCGCAGCGGTGCAATTATCTCATCGATATATAACTGACCGCTTTCTTCCTGACAAAGCAATCGACCTCATTGATGAATCTGCGGCAAAGCTTCGTGTTGAAATGAACAGTATGCCGGAAGAGCTGGATATTCTTGAAAGGCAGATCCGCCAATTGGAGATAGAAAGGGAAGCAATCAAAAGGGAAGGAGACGACGCAAAGTTAAAATCATTGAATACCGATATCGCTAACCATTCAGTTGAACGCGACACACTCAGATCAAAATGGAAGGAAGAGAAAGAGCTGGTTGAAAAAATACAGGCCGCTAAGGCTGAATTGGAAAGTTTGAAGCTGCAGGCTGAGCAGGCCGAACGAAACGGAGATTATGGTAGGGTTGCGGAAATCAGGTATGGCAAGATGAAGGAACAAGAGCAGATTATCGACAAATACTCTAAGCTGCTTGGCTCTATGAGTGAGGGAAGGAGATTGTTAAAAGAAGAGGTAGATGCCGAGGATATTGCCGAAGCAGTCGCAAAGTCAACCGGCATACCGGTATCCCGAATGCTACAGACGGAAAAGGAAAAATTGCTGCATTTGGAAGAACAATTACATAAAAGAGTTGTTGGACAAGATGAAGCAATCATTGCAGTTTCCGATGCAATCCGACGTAGCAGGGCAGGCCTGGCCGATCCAAAAAAACCAATTGGATCATTCATATTCCTGGGGACGACGGGTGTGGGTAAAACCGAGTTGGCGAAAGCCCTTGCAGAATACCTCTTCGACGATGAGCACATGATGACCAGGATCGATATGAGTGAATACCAGGAAAAGCATACGGTGAGCAGGTTGGTTGGAGCGCCTCCGGGGTATGTAGGTTATGACGAAGGAGGCCAGTTGACAGAGGCGGTTCGCCGCAAGCCATACAGTGTTGTATTGCTGGATGAAATTGAGAAGGCCCATCCTGATGTTTGGAATGTTTTGTTGCAGGTTTTAGATGACGGTAGACTGACAGATAATAAGGGACGGGTAGTTAACTTCAAGAATACGATAATCATAATGACTTCCAATATTGGGAGCCATATCATCCAGGAGGCTTTTGAAAACGTGAACGAGAAAAATGTGGAAGAGCTGACGGATAAGGCAAAGGTTGAAGTGATGAATTTGCTGAGGCAAACCATCCGTCCAGAGTTTCTGAACAGGGTCGATGAGACAATAATGTTCAGACCTTTGCTCAAAAATGAAATTAAGGGCATTGTTAACATCCAGTTGGAAAATCTTAAGAGATTAGTCCTGGCCAATGATATCGAATTGAAATTCAGTGAGTATGTGCTGGATTGGCTGGCCGAACAAGGGTATGATCCGCAGTTTGGCGCCCGTCCTTTGAAGCGTTTGATACAAAAGGAGATTGTAAATCAGTTGAGTAAACGTATCTTGGCGGGCGATATCGACAGAGCCCAGCCGGTTTTGATCGATGTTTTTGATAATACAGTAGTCATTCGGAATGAAGCCCAGGCTACCCCGAAAGCTTTCGGGGCCAGGGAAACCGAAAAATCGCGAACATAAAAGGAGGTATATTTTATGGCTTTCAAAAAAGAGGTAGTAGAGATTATTGATCCAAAGGATGTATTTGTGGGTGATCCTGATGCACCTGTAACTCTTATGGAGTTTGGTGAATATGAGAGTGAAGCATGCGCCAAGGCGAACGAAGTGGTGAAGCAATTAATGGAAGATTTTGAAGGAAAGATCAGGTTCAATTTCCGTCATTTCCCATTAACGAAGATCCATCAGCGTAGTCTGAAGGCAGCTGAGGCTTCAGTTGCTGCGGCCCAGGAAGGAAAATTCTGGGAAATGCATGGCATCTTATTCAATAACCGACGTAATCTCGGTACTACAAGTTTGAAACTGCATTCCAAAGAGGCTGGTATTTCAAACAAACATTTCCTCGATAATCTGGTAAATGGAACCTATGGCTGGCAGGTTCAGGATGATCTGAGGGAAGGACTGGACAGAGGCGTTAAGGATGTTCCGGCATTTTTTATCAATGATGAACCTTTCACAGGTAAGCCAACTTATGACAATTTGAAGAAAGCGATCCAGGATGCGCTTAAATTGGCTAAAAGGAAAAAAGTAACTCGTCAAAGGGCTTAGTCCCGCAATAGGAATGCTTTATTGTTAAAATCCTTCCACCATGTGGAGGGATTTTTTATTTACCCGTATCTTTTTCCGGATGGTATTCGTTTTGTATTTAGACCAGGTGGAATAGACCATGCGGAAGCTAACCGAAATGTTTCAAAAAAGAAACCTCTTTGCTCTGATCCTCCTGCTCCCGATTGCTATGGGGATTGCAGGAAGAACCTTCGCCCAGGAAGACAGTTCCAGGCGTAAGGGGATAGACAGCTTTATCCTTAAGCAAAAAGGCATCATTGGAAATCTCGCTGAGAATTTATTGGCGGATCAGGAGGCTTCTGACTCCGCTGTTCTGCTCAGGCCCGATCAAATATTTGAGCGATTTAGGGGAAGAGTCATTCGCAATATCAGGGTCCATTCCCTTCAATTCGGTACTTCCATTACAGACACAACAAAAAAGTTCAGGAATATACTCACCAATCTTGCCGACTTTCTTCATAATACAACTGGGGATTATGTAATCCGGAAAAACCTGTTTTTTAGGAAATATGATCGGGTTAGTCCATTCTTACTGGCAGAAAATGAAAGGCATTTTCACGACCAGGATTTTCTTCGTGATGCCCGCATTCGGATAATACCAGTGGAAGGCAGTAATGATTCTGTCGACATATTTGTTCTTACTAAAGACGTTCTATCCATTGGCGGATCATTTCGCATGCACAATGTCGAGGCCTATAGTGCAACACTGGAGGAGGAGAATTTAGCTGGAACGGGAAACCGGATAAGCATAAGTGGACTATACGATGCGAAAAGGAGAGAACCCTGGGGTTTGGGAGCAGAATATTTATCCAGAAACATAGGTGGAAGTTTTATAGATGTTTATTTGGGATATAAAAACTTTCAAAGCGCGTATGGCAGCCAGGCCAGGGAAGAAACGGCTTATTACATGCGTCTGCTCAGGCCATTGGTAAATTCCTATATGCGATGGACCTATGGCCTTGACTTTTCCTGGAATGAAGGAAAAAATCTTTATTTCCCGGACTCGACATACAAAAATGAGCTCCAATACAAATACAGGTTCTTCGACTCCTGGGTTGTATTGAATGAAAGAGCTAATAAATTTCAAAGCGATTCAAGGGATGAGCGTCTTAGAAAATTAGTCGGACTTCGGTTAACGCAACGCAAGTTTTTCCAGAGACCAGAAAAATTTTCTGAAAGAGCCAATTACTATTTTGCAAATCTCGACGCTGTACTCGGATCTTTTTCAATCCTTAAACAGAATTTTTATCGTACAAGTTATGTCTATGGATTTGGAAGAACCGAGGACGTGCCCGAGGGTATAGATATTTCATTAAATACAGGTTGGACAATAAAGGAAAACCTTTCGCGACCTTATCTTGGTTTAGACTTTCACCGGTTTTATTTTACTTCGAAACAATCTTATTTCGATTATAAAGTTCGTGCGGGTGGTTATTTTAGAGATGGAAGAATCGAAGATGTTGATATACTCCTGAACCTGGACTATTTCAGCAGGCTGTTAAGTCTTGGAAAATGGAAGCAAAGATCATTTGTAAGTACTGGTGTTGCGCGTCAATTAAATACTACTGCAATTCATGAACCATTATTCCTGCAAAGCGATTTCGGTCTGCCTGAATTCAGGCAGCCGAGATTTTGGGGAGGCGACTGGCGGGCCTCATTCAAAGCAGAAACAGTTTTTTATACGCCATGGTCTCTTCTATTATTCCGATTCGCCCCATTTATTTCTGGAAATATTTGTTATCTCAATATAAACCCTGAGGGACTAAAAGAGCATCGGTTTTACAGCAGCATCGCAGGCGGAATGCGGATAAGAAACGAAAGCCTGATCTTTGGTACTGTTGAGTTAAAAACCTTCTATTTCCCTTCAGGAAATCTTCAAAGGCAAGCGTGGAAATTTGAAGTCAATACGAATATAAAATTCAAGTATAACCGCCAGTTTGTGAAGAGACCTGAGATTATCAGGGTAAACTAAGCATTTTGCAGCTTTACGCGTCATGTTTCCAATATTCTATTCCTCTTAACTATTGAGGCTTTATTCATTGATTCACTTTCGGTATTTTTGGGCGTTAAATCCCTTGATAGTGAAGAAGTCCATATCATTCTTTAGTTTGTGCCTCTTGTGTTTGCCCGTTTTTGCTCAAACCACCAACAATTCCAGCAATTATTTTATTGAAGCGTATGATGTAAACGGGAAGCCTTTTACTTTCAAGAGTAAAATGGATGTTGAAGGATCCCCGATGTTTTCAGAAAGTTGGAACATCGGTATTGTGAATTTTGAGAAGGGGCAGGCGATAACTAAAATAGAATTACAGTTCAATATTCATGAAAACGAATTGTATTTCAGGAAAGACAACCTGGTTTACACATTTGCCGATCCGGTAAGCGAATTCAGCTTTCCGTATAGTGACGAGGGGCAGACCCGCACCGTGAAATTCCGGAATGGCTATACCGCTCAACAAAAAAGAACACTAAAAAGTTTTTACCAGGTCCTGGCCGATGGAAAGAATCTGCAATTGTTAAAATATGTTTCCAAAATCGTCAGGGAAAAATATGAATACAGCCAACCAGTTAGGAAGTATTATGACTTAAAAGAAGAATTGTTCATCCAAAATAATAAGACGGGTGAATTGATTGCAATAAAAAAGGACAGGCAATCCGTCAATAGAGCATTACCTTCTTATAATAATTCAATAAACAAATTGACGAAGGAAAACGATTTGGATCTGAACTCCGAAAACGGATTGATAAGGCTGATCGAATTATTGAATAACTAACCTTTACGCGATAAAATAAAAAAGAGCTCCGGAAAATTCCAGGGCTCTTTCTTATTTAAATCATTCGGGTATTCTTACCAACGATTGTTGTTGTTGGAAAAAGAACGCCTGTTGTTATTTCCACCGCCATTGCTTCTTTCTTCGCGTGGTTTTGCAACGTTTACTTTGATAGTGCGGCCGTCAACGATAGCGCCATCTAATTCGGCGATCGCTTTTTGGGCTGCTGCCTCATCCGGCATTTCCACGAAAGCAAAGCCGCGGCTGCGATTCGTGAATTTGTCCATGATAATTCTTGCAGAACTAACTTCACCGTATTCTGCAAAATACTCTCTCAGGTCTTCGTCCTGAACGGCGAAGCTTAAATTTGAAACGAAAATGTTCATCAACAAAAAAATTAAAGATCAAAAATACTTGAGAACAGATTAAAGCGAAGACTAACTATTAGCAGAATTTGCCTAGCAGAAAGGACGTTCACTTACTTAGAACTCAAATTAACGACGCGAAGATATTATCGGATAGCCAATTACACAAGTATTTCTCTATAATGGAATTGTAAAATTTTCCACAGAACTTCTCCACGTTCGTTTCGGAGCATATTTAGAATCCCCTCCGTTTTATCCGTGTCCTCCCTGGCCGCAATCTGGCGCAAAGCGCCAGAAAAAGGCAGCCACGGAGGACACGGATAACACGGAAAGGGAATTTAGTGGGGAATTAAGTCGGCAATGGGCATTCAAAATAGTGGTGGCTCGGTGATTGCATTAGTTCAGCGAAAAAAAACTATCATGAAAAAACTGATTTTAATTCTGGCGCCTGTGGCATTTTCATTCGCTTTGGCTTGTGATAACGCAGAGGAAAGATATGTGGACCTCCAATCGGGCGAAAAGGTAATTATCGAAAAAGATCCCGAAACGGGAAAAATGGTGAATGCGGAAACTAAGAAGCCAGTTTATATCTATGTTGACACCAAATCAAAGGACACGATCTTCGGTCCAACAGGTAAAGTGATCAATGGTCATGTGATCAAAGTAAGCGATGGTGTGTACAAATATGACGGCGATGGCGAATTCAAACTGAAAGATGGAGATTATAAATTAAAAGTAGAAGAAGACGGTGACTATAAAATTAAGGACGGCGACAAGAAAGTAAAGGTTGATGGAGAAACAGGGGAGAAGAAAGTGAAGAAAGACTAATGAGCAATAGGCAATGGGCAATAGGCCAGGCAATAGGCAATAGGCAATGGGCAAAGACTAAATAAAAAACCCAGTCAAAAGTAAAAAACTCCGCTTTACAGTACTGTAGTAGAAGCGGAGTTTTTTATTTATTAATTAATTATCGAGGTTTTACCTAGTGCCTATTGCTTATTGCCTATTGCCTATTGCTTATTGCCTATTGCCTATTGCCTATTGCCTATTGCTTACAGTTCCCGATTGCCGTTGAAGTTTTCAAATTCTTTTGCAACTGCATTGAGGAAAGTAGCACCTAGTGCCCCATCAATGATTCGATGGTCGTAGCTAAGCGACAGAAACATCATATGCCTTATTGCAATTGAATCACCCTGGTCCGTTTCAATTACTACCGGACGTTTCTTAATTGCTCCTACTGCAAGAATGGCTACCTGTGGCTGATTGATGATTGGAGTTCCCATCAAGCTACCAAAAGATCCCACATTCGTTACAGTAAAAGTTCCCCCTTGAGTATCATCAGGCCTCAACTTATTGCTTCTTGCGGCAATTGCAAGCGCATTCACCTGCTTTGTTAATCCGACAAGATTTAATTGTTCCGCATTGCGAATAACGGGTACGATCAGGTTTCCGCTTGGAAGGGCAGTGGCCATTCCGATATTGATATCTTTCTTTACGATCAGTTTATCGCCGTCGATACTGCTATTCAGCCAGGGATATTTCTTAATGCATTTTATGATGGCTTCAATGAAAAGAGGAGTGAAAGTTATTTTTTCATTTTCCCTTTTCTCAAACTCTTTCTTGATCTTTTCCCGCCAGATGACCATATTGGTTACATCGGTCTCGGTAAAACTGGTGACATGTGCGCTCGTATGCTTGCTTTCCACCATATGTTTGGCGATAAGCTTTCGCATGCGATCCATTTCAATGATCTCGACGTTACCGGTATAAGTAGTTGGAAGATTTGAAGGCCTTTCGATCTCCATGGATTCCTGTTGCCGCTCAGCTTGAGGAGAACCAGTATGTACCTGCGCCCTTCCGCTTTTCTTTCTCGATACATATTCGAGAATGTCTTTCTTGGTAACTCTTCCTTCATTGCCTGTTCCGGGAATTGTTTCAAGCTCACTCATGCTCACTCCTTCACTTGCTGCAATATTCAAAACAAGAGGAGAGTAGAACTTATTTCCGTTTGAAGACGGTTTTACATTACCGTTATGATATGCTGGTTCAGTCCGGCTTTCTTTTACCTGTGCCTGAGGTTGAGTTGGAGGTGGAGTATAGGGTCTCGCCGGCTCCGCAGCTCCGGTCTTTACTTTGGCGATCACTGCCCCAACAGGCACTACATCATTTACTTTATAAAGAATCTCTTCGATCACGCCTTCTGCGGTGCTGGGAACCTCACTATCTACTTTATCGGTAGCGATATCCAATACGGTCTCATCCATTTTTACCTGGTCGCCGGGATTCTTATGCCATTTGAGAATGGTGGCTTCCATTATACTTTCACCCAGCTTAGGCATCACCAAGTCGATTATTGCCATAAAGGATTTACAATTTGATTGCCAAAGGTAGGGAATTGAGGGTTTTCAACCCTTCAAGGGTTGAAAACCCTGTCCTAGTTATTCTCATTCTCCAAAATAAACTTCCTCAGCATATTCAACGAATTCGTGGCAGTCATCTCAATATTCCGCATGCGATCGAATCGAAAATGAAATTGATGGGTTCTGACTTTTTCCTGGTTGCCCACCGCAACCCATACCGTTCCAACAGGTTTTTCCGCAGTACCGCCATCGGGACCCATTATTCCTGAAGTGGCAAGTACATAATCGGTCCTCAATGATCTTAATGCGCCTTTGATCATTTGAATCACTGTTTCTTCGCTCACTGCTCCATTATTGTTAAGAGTATTATGCGAAACATGCAGCACATTTTCTTTTACATCATTCGCATATCCGATTATGCTCCCTTTGAAGTAATTGCTTGAAGATGGAACCGAAGTGATCAGGTGTGCAATGTATCCACCTGTACAACTTTCTGCTGTTCCCATTGTTTTCTTCGACCTGGTAAGAATGCGACCGATTGCTTCAGAAAGACTGATATCCTCATCTGCAACGATAACATCAGATACCTGTTGCTTCAGCATGTCAAAGAGTGCTTCCAACTCTGCAATTGTTTTCGGATCATTTCCCGTTGCACTGAGTCGAAGCTTTACCATTCCATAATTTGGTAAATAGGCAAGCTTGATATTTGAAGGAAGGGTTGTTTCAAATTCCTGTATTCGTTCCGCAAGAAAGGACTCACCGATGCCAGCAGTTAGTAATGTGCGATGAACAATCGGCTCCAATTGAACGCGTTCCTGCAATGTTGGAAGTATGGTCGTACTCATCATTCCTTTCATTTCATGCGGCACACCGGGCATAGATACGATGACCTTTCCATCTTTTTCAAACCACATACCCGGTGCCGAACCTCTTTTATTCTGGATCACTTTGCAGGTACTTGGTACTTCGGCCTGTTTCAGATTTCTTTCTATCAGCGGTCGTTTGAAAACATTTTCAAAAAGGTGTTTCACATTCGCCAGTGCTTCATCATTCACGACCAGCTTTCCTCCAAAATACTGGCAAAGCAAGGGCTTGGTAATATCATCAGCGGTGGGCCCTAATCCACCGGTAATAAGAACGATATCTGATAATTTGATCTCTTCATCCAGAGATTGCCAGATATCCTTCCAGATATCCCCAACCGCAACGCGACGGTGTACACCGATGCCGATCTTATTCAACTCCTGCGCCATCCATGCGCTATTGGTATCGATTGTTTGCCCGATCAGCAATTCATCGCCGATGGTAATAATCGTTGCCAATACAGGATTGCGGTTCATGAAGAAGTTTAAATTTGATACAAAGTTAAAGGATGGCATTATGAAAAAAATTTGTTTAGTTGCCCTAAGCTTTGTAGCTATTATAAGCGCGGAAGCACAAACGATAAAGACAAAACTGGATGCTGCTGTCAAACAATTAGAAAAAGATGCACAGTTAAAGCATGGATTGATCGGATTTGCCGTAATTGATGCAGCAACTGGAAAACCGGTTTATGAGAGAAATGGCGAAATAGGATTAGCGCCGGCAAGTACGCAAAAGGTATTTACAAGTATTGCGGCCTTTGAATTGTTGGGTAAGGATTTCAGGTATAAAACAAGCTTTGGATATTCAAACCTTAGAGACTACGAATTTGTCCGGTCAGCTGTGGATAGATGGTGCGCTTGGTATTTTGCCATCAGGAGATCCCACTTTTGGCTCATGGCGTTTCCCAACCACACAGCCAGCTGTTATTTTCGAAGCAATTATGCGTGCATTTAAAGATAAGGATGTAAAAACTTCAGTGGGTGGTGTAATCATATTCAAAAACAAATTTGAGTCGAATGCAATACCTGATGGATGGATTTGGGAAGATATAGGCAATTATTATGGGGCCGGTCATTACGATCTCAATTGGAACGAGAACCAATACGATCTGGTAATGAAGCCTTCGAACAAATCTGGTGATTCTGTTCGAATAATTTCAACACGGCCATTAATTGGGGATCAATTCACAAATGAATTAAAAACCGGGACCAAAGGGAGTGGCGACAATGCTTATATCTACTTTGAACCCGTGCAAGCTAAACTTTATGTAAGAGGAACAATTCCATGTTGTGTAGACAGCTTTACGATCTCTGGTTCTTATGACGGAACTTCATTATTCTTTAATTCAATCATTGACTATCTCGACAATAATAAATTCTTTCATACAAATGGGCATTTCCTTTTTTTAAAGCATCCAGATAGCATTGAGACTTTCCGTTTATTAATGGATCATTATTCTCCGCCATTTGATAGCATCAACTATCATTTTCTCAAACGCAGTGTTAACCTTTATGGAGAAGCATTAATTCGCACTATTTCCAGAGAAAAGGCACAAATTGGTTCAACTGAGAAGGGCATTGAACTCGTGAAAGATCTTTTTGAAAAAATCGGCATTGAGCAATCCGCGATTGATATTATCGATGGCAGCGGTCTTTCTCCACAAAACCGCGTAACCGCAAACTCACTTACAAAAGCACTTCAATATGCGAAAGGCCGGCCATGGTTCAGCTCATTTTATTATGCATTACCTGAAATCAATGGCATGAAAATGAAAAGTGGATCAATAGGAGGGGTACGGTCTTATGCAGGATATCAAAAAGCAACTAACGGGAAGGAATATATTTTCTCAATTATTGTAAATAATTACAATGGGTCTTCTTCAGAATTAAATAAGAAACTGTTTAGAATTCTCGATCAGTTGAAAAAAGGTTGAAGCTTTTGCTGCAATTCTTCCGGCATAGTAGTTCTTTCTCTTGTTGAAGCTTTCAAAAAATAAAGCACGACTCTTCCACTGGTAAGGAGCTTTTTGTTTTCATTATAGACTTCCTGGTAAAATTCGATACGATGATCCTTTGGCATTTCTCTTAGACTTGTTTTAATCGTTAAGAGATCGTCATAGTGAGCTGGCCGGAGGTATTTTATATGCAATTCCACAACAGGCATGATCACACCTATTGCCTCCATCGTTTTGTAAGTATAACCCAATTGACGAATCGCTTCCACTCTCCCAACCTCAAAGTATTGCGGATAATTACCGTAATAGACATAGTTCATTTGATCTGTTTCCGCGTAGCGGACTCTTAGTTGTGTTTCCGAGATAAACAATGCTGATAATTGATTTTATTTATTCGTTTGGCTGTGTTTCTTTGATCTCAATAGTGGACTCCGTTGCCATTTTTAATGCAAAATAATTCGAAAGTGGCTTTGCCAAAAGAATTAATAGAACAGGCAGCAAGTTATTCAACAGGATCGAGGGCCATTCAGGTAACCGGCTATGGTCAAAATCAAGTACGGATGATATTCCCGCTGCCTTGGTGGAAAATTCATAATATAATTTTTGAATTACTGTCGGGAATTCCTTGATCAGGGTATATATGCCAATGCAGACGAACAAAAAAAACAAGATCTGCTTTGGCTCGGCAATGACAGAGAAATTGGGATCAACTCTGGTCATATTGATAATTCCCTTTGCCCAATCTTTTGAACGGGAAATAAGGAACCAGGAAATCAGAAAATAAGTTCCCGCTGATAGTAAGGCAAGGATTGCACCAGTAGTTACACCATCATATGACGAACTAAAACCATAAACAACGATACCGAAGAAATTACCCATTAGAACCTGCACTCCGGTTATCGCAGCGATCAGTCCAAGAATGATCAATGAAAGTTGGATCAACGAAGAACTATGCATAAGCAGTTAGAATTTTCTCCAAAATATAAAACTTCTGGAATACTGGAAATAATAGCAGTATTTCTGATGCTAGTCAACAATCGAACAATTGAGCGATCCAACCATCAAACCATCCAACCATCAAACCATCCAACAATCGAACCATCAAATCATACACAATTAAGTGATTTGAGAATACTTTCTCAGAAAGAATTGTTAATTGACTCACTTATCCACAGGTGTTTGGAACGATGTTTGGTTGAAGATAAAATATTTAGAACCTTTAACCCGTTTACGAATAATAAGGATATTGGAATGATACGGATAACAGCACTTCTCATCTTTACCGGCATCCTGCAATTCGCCTCCGCACAGCAAACCCGTTTCCTCAACGACGATCAAAAGAATTTTCACCAGGCAAAGGAATATTTCCAGCGTGAACAATACAGCCTGGCCTATCCATTACTGAAAGATCTTTCGTTGCAGCAAAGGGAAACCGATCGGAGCAATAATGCCATCAATTACCAGGAAATTAAATTCTATACCATTGCCTGCGGCCTGAAGCAAAATGAACAAGGCGCTGAAGGCAAGGCCAGGGATTTCATCAATCTTGAGGATAATGAAGCCAGGGTGGATATGATGTCCTTTCATTTGGCAGAATACCATTTCCGGCAAAAGGATTACGTGAAGGCGCAAGATCTTTACGAAACGGTGAATGTAGACAACCTCAGCAACCGCGAAATAGCCGACATGAAGTTTCACCAGGGCTATGGGTATTTTGTTGCTCAGCAATTTGATAAGGCTAAACCGTTGCTCGATGCAATCCGCCAGGTGAAGGATGATCCGAATTATGCCGATGCGAACTACTATTATGGATTTATTTCATTTTATGACGCGAAGTACAAAGACGCACTCGATGCGTTTACGGTAGTTGAGGATCATGAGAACTACGGCCAGGTGGCACCATATTATATTGCGGTGATTTATTACATGCAGAACGATAAGCAAAAGGCTTTCGAATACGCGGAAAAAAAGTTAAAACGTGGAAACCTGATCTATGAAAAAGAAATGCAGCAATTGGTAGGTCATGGGTATTTCATGCAGCAACAATTCGACAAGGCTCTTCCATTCCTGGAAGGTTATGTACAAAAAACGGAAAAAGTAACCAGGGAAGATCTGTACGAGCTTTCATACAGTTATTATAAAACCGGAAATTGGAATAAGGCAATTGAAGGATTTAAGCAATTGGGCGGAAATAAAGACTCGCTTGCTCAAAGCGCCATGTATTATTTGGGCGATGCTTACCTGAAGACCGGTCAAAAAGCAAATGCAAGAAATGCCTTCCTGTTTTGCTCATCCAATAGCAGCAACCAGGAACAGCGCGAAATCTCCTTATATAATTATGCGAAGCTTTCCTATGAATTGGGTTACCAGGATGAAGCCCTGACAGAACTCCAAAAATTTCACGCGTCCTATCCCAATTCAACATACAATAACGAAGCTCGCGAATTACTGATCAACGTACTTACTAATACCAATAATTATAAAGATGCATTGGCTTTGCTCGAAGAGATCAAGTCGCCCTCACCGATAGCAAAGAAATTGTATCCAAAGATCCTTTATGGGCGTGCTACAGAGCTCATCAATGATGGAATGCTCATTTCCGCCAATGAACATCTTACCAGGGCGGAGGTTATGCCCGAGAACAATTCAGTGTTCCCCTTTATTCAATTCTGGAAAGGGGAGATCGCCTATCGTTTGAATAAAGTGGATGATGCCATTCGCCATTTCTTTGAATACCTGAAAAGCGGTGCAGTTAATGGCGAAGTAAATCCCACCAATGCGAAATACAACCTTGGTTATTGTTATCTCAGGAAGGAAAATTATCGCCAGGCACTCGGATTCTTTGAACAGGTAGTATCCGCTGTAAAGATCAACTCGCCTGCAATGGATCAGGATGCTTATTTGAGAATCGCGGATTGCCACTTCATGAACAAGGATTATAAAAAGGCGCTTTCGATGTATGAGAAGGTGCTGGAGTATTCCTGGCCCGCGAGTGACTATGCGACTTTCCAGAAAGCGATGATCCTTGGAATAAATAATAGCAGAGAGAAAGTGAATTTGCTTACCGGTATCAGCAGAAAGTACCCAACATCAAGCCTGATACCTGATGCGAACATGGAGATCGCCAGTTCATATCTCGCCAACGAACAATTCCGCGAAGCCATTCCCTATTTAAAGAATGTGATCACAGATCCGAATTCTTCTTTGAAACCAAAAGCATATCTGCGTCTTGGTATTGCTTATTATAATTTGGAGAATAACCAGGATGCCTTGAAGAATTATGCTGCATTACTTCAGCAGTATCCGAATTCTCCCGAAGCCGAAGGAGCACTAGAAAATGCGAAAGTGATCTATGTGGAAGAAGGAAGGACCAATGAGTATATCAATTTCGCACGTAGCATGGGTAAGGAGATCACCACAACACAGGAAGAGCAACTTGCCTACCAGGAAGCAGAGGTTCAATTCAACAATGGAAATTTTGCTGTTGCTGCGAAGAAGTTTGAAGAGTACCTGGATAAGTTTCCCGAAGGAAAACATTCTCTCGAAGCGCTTTATTATAAGAGTGAAATCTATTTCAATCAAAAAGATTGGGCGAAAGCTGCGCCAGGTTATGAAACGCTTGCTGACAGGGTACCGCACAAGTTTGGAGAGAAATCTTTATTAAATGCGGCGAGGATCAACTTCTTCGACATTAAGAATTACACCAAATCAGAAAAATATTTTGCGAAGCTGAAAGATTTTGCAACTACGCAGGAAAATAAACTGGAAGGAATGAGAGGATTATTACGTAGCCAGTTCCAGTTGCAAAAATGGGATGAAGCAGTGGAGAATGCAAAGGAATTATTGACTCAAAAGGGAATTGGTACGGATGATAAGGTAATGGCGAATATGGCCATTGCTCGTTCACACCAGGCCAATAACAATTGTCCGGAAGCGATTACGGCTTATCGTTCGGTAATTAATCTAAGCAAATCAGCGTATAGCGCAGAAGCTAGATATGAGATCGCGCATTGCTTCTTTAGTCAAACCCGATTGGGCGATGCGGAGAAAGCAGCATTTGAAGTGGTCAACAAATCGGGTTCATATGAATTGTGGGTAACGAAGGCATATATTCTTCTTGGTGATATCTATTTCGCACAGAAAGATTACTTCAATGCGAAGGCAACATTTCAGAGTGTGGTAGAAAAAGCCAAAGTGGAAGAATTAAGGCAGGAAGCGGAGAGAAAATTGAATCAGGTGAATGAGGCGGAGAAGAAGGAGAGTAAGGTTGAGGGCGAGGAAAGCAATGGGCAATAGGCAATAAGCAATAGGCAATAGGCAAGAGGCAATAAGCAAGAGGCAATAGGCAAGAGGCAATAAGCAAGAGGCAATAGGCAAGAGGCAATAGGCAAGAGGCAATAAGCAAGAGGCAATAAGCAATAAGCAATAGGCAATAGGCAAGTAAGCAATAAGCAATAGGCAATAGGCAAGAGTCAATAGGCAAGAGGCAATAGGCAAGAGGCAATAGGCAAGAGGCAATAGGCAATAGGCAAGAGCAATAGGCAAGAGGCAATAGGCAAGAGGCAAGGGTTCGTTCTATTAAACTGAATTTGGAAAGCGTGATGATAAATAGAAATATGTCAAGGTTTTTGCTGTCAGGTGTTTTTCTCCTGATCATTACTTCCGTTTCGATTGCGCAGGATACATCGAGGCCGAAGTCGATTGATATTACGTCGACATTCAAACCGGTATTGAGGGAATCGGCAAAGATTAATTTCAATGCCAATCCTCCTGTTGTCGATACAACCAGACCCAGGTTAACTTATAATATTCCATCACAGAATTTATTCTTCGCCTATCAGCCTGCAGAATTGAAGCCCGTAGCCTTGGAAGTGGATACAATTGTGGCATGGCAATACAACAATTTTATAAAGGTGGGGATTGGAAATGTTCATCAGCCCTACATAAAGGCAGGATTTAGTTTCGGTGATGGAAAATCAAGTTTCTTCAATTTATTCGCAAATCATTATACATCGAAGGGAAGCCGGCCGTATCAAAAGAATAGCCTGACGAGCGTAGGAGCAGCAGCAAGCTATATTACTCCAAAACATCATGAATGGAATGCAAGGCTCGGTTTTGTAAGCGATGATTATTTTCTTTATGGATATAAACCCGATAGTCTTGAATTTTCAAAAGAACAGTTGAGGCAAAAATTTCAGACCATTGAAGGAAAGATCGACTTTAGGAATACCGTACCAACAGAATATGGATTGAGTTGGCATCCGAGCTTGCGGGTAAGTGTATTTGGCGATAATAAGTCGCTGAAAGGTAAAGAATCAAATACAGTACTTGATCTTCCATTGGAGAAAACTTTTGGACAAAGTTTTGCATTCAATCTTGGCGCAACTGCAATGCTCACCAATTACCAGCGTAGTAATAGTGCAACAAAAATTGCGCGACAAAATAATCTTTATTATATCTCTGCAGCGGTGTTGTTCAAGACGCCAAATCTTTTCATACATGGTGGTCTTCGCCCTTCATGGGATGCGAGGAAATTCAAAATGCTTCCCAATGTAATGGCAGATATCACTACCAATGATCAGCGATTTACTTTCCAGTTGGGATGGATTGGTTATTATAACAAAGGGTCATATCAGCGATTCGCAAGCATTAATCCCTGGCTCGCTCAACCCGATTCTATTTTCAATACCAGGGTTGATGAGCGCTATGCAGGATTCAAGGGTTCTGTGGGAAGTCATTTCACATATTCAGCCAAAGTGGGTTTCCAGCAATACAGGAATATGCCATTATTTGTGAATGATAATGGTGATGGAAAGACTTTCAATATTCGCTACGAACCCAGGCTTGAAGCTTTGCAGGTGCATGGTGAAGTTGCGTATTCAAAAGGCGAACAACTTTCATTGACCGCAGCATTGAACTTTAATCAATTCACAAACCTGGATAAAGAGCATCGGGCATGGGGATTATTGCCACTTGAATTCAATGCCGGAGTACGCTGGCAATTGATGAAAGACCTTTGGTTAAGAAGCGATCTTTGGGCATTCGATGGTGCCCAATACCTGGGGAAGGACGGACAGCCATACAAGGGTGAGACCGGTTTCGATCTAAGTGCCGGAGCAGAATTCCGCATCAATAAGAACTTTAACCTCTGGCTTCAATTCAATAATATCATGAACAACCGCTACGAACGCTGGCACCAGTATGAGGTGTTTGGGTTTAATCTTTTGGGTGGTATAACTTACTCTTTTAATCAGAAATAGTGATGGTGAATGGTGAATGGTGAATGGTCAATGGTCAATGGTCAATGGTGAATGGATGTATGCACCTTATTTGCCAATTGCCTATTGCCTATTGCTCATTGCCCATTGCCTATTTCCTCCTACCTTGCGCGAATGAACGGGGTTCTCTATAGTTACCTGCTGCAGCATAAAAGCATCAGCATACCGGGGCTGGGGACAATATTTGTGGAAAGATCCCCGGCGCGAGTTGATTTTCCCAACAAGCGATTGCTACCACCAAAATTTAAATTTGGTTTCGATAAATATTTTGATGCTCCTGATAAGGAGTTTTTCGGTTACCTGTCGAACCAAAAAGCGATGGCAGATTATGAGGCCATGCGCTGGTACAATGAATGGGCTTTCGATCTGCGAAACCAGATCAAAACAGATCATCCGGTAACTCTTCCAGGTGTGGGAGTCTTGAAAAAAGACCTTAGCGGGGAAATAATTTTTGAGCCCCAATCTGTGGTAAATAGCTGGCTTGATCCTGCTCCGGCTACAAAAGTTATTCATAGCGATGCCCGACATACGCTTTTAGTTGGGGATCGTGAGATCAATAGTGGAGATATGAGCGAATGGCTCGGGAGCAGTAGCGACGTTAAACATGTGGAGAAGGAATCCTGGTGGGTTTATGCAATGATCCTTGCAGCAATTGCGCTGATCGTACTATTCTTTCATCTTTATAAAAATGGTTTAGAGCTGAATTCAACTGGCAATCGCCAAAGAATTGAAGCCCGCTAATCTCCTTCTTGTTATTTTTTCTTTTATTTGCAGCCTGTTTAAAAAGTTTTGAATTCAATAATTGTTCATAGCATTTGCCCCGGTTGCGGAAGCACGGATATCAGAGGAATATTCAGTGTAAAGGATTTTACTGTAAGTGGTGAAGAATTTCCCGTATGGGTTTGTGGATATTGCAATCTCCGTTTTACTCAAAATATCCCGGATTCCAGTTCAATAGGGAAGTACTATAAGTCGGAGCAATATATTTCGCACACTAATACCAGTAAGGGTATCATCAATCGTCTCTATCACCTTGTAAGAAAGAGGACACTAAAGCTTAAGCTGGAACTTATTTCAAAAACAGTTGGCAAATCCACGGGACAATTGCTCGACATTGGAGCAGGTACAGGTGCATTTGCATCGTTCATGCAGCAACATGGTTGGCAGGCAACCGGTCTTGAACCCGACCAGGCTGCCAGGGAAACTGCTTATTCAATTAACAAGATCAATCTGCTTCCTTCAGGTGAATTGTTTAAACTGCCAGCGGAAATATTTGATACAATTACTCTTTGGCATGTGCTGGAACATGTGCATCAATTGCACGAATACCTTGATCAGATAAAAAGACTTCTTAAGCCAACCGGAAAAATATTCATTGCGGTTCCAAACTATACTTCTGCAGATGCGGAATCTTATAAAGAACATTGGGCGGCTTATGATGTTCCGCGGCATCTTTATCATTTTTCACCGAGATCAATGCAGGTGATCCTTGAAAAGCATCAACTGCGAATTGAAAGAACTGTTCCGATGTGGTTCGACAGCTTTTATGTAAGTATGTTGAGTGAAAAATACAAGCGCAGAAAGTTGACTTTGATCCGTGGAGGATTAAAAGGTCTTGGCTCAAACCTGAATACCTTGTTCAATAGAGACAAATCAAGCTCGCTGATCTATATCATTTCGCATCGCTGATTATTGCAGCTTGATCTCATAAAGCGTGGGCCATTTTTTCCCGGTAATATATATCCTGTTTGCAGCGCTGTCGTACGCAATACCATTCAGGTATTCAGCTTGCGGATATTTTGCCCTTGCTTCTCTATCCAGTGAATCGAATTCCATTCTTCCTACTACTTTGCCTGAATTGGGGTCAATTTTGAGGATATAGTTTGTTTGCCACTGATTGGCATAGATAAATCCACCGATATATTCGAGTTCATTCAAATTAGGCACGGGTCCGTTGTTATCGACCACGCCCAGTATGTTTTGAACCTGTAATGTTTCCGGGTTATAGAAATAAAGGCTGCTCGAACCATCACTCATGATCAGGTTTTTTCCATCGTTGGTTAATCCCCATCCTTCCGTGGCATAGGAAAACTCCCTGAGTTTTTTAAAGGAAGGATATTCATATACAAAACCAATTCTTTTTTGATAGGTGAGGTAATAGACCTTATTGTTGATCAATGTGCTTCCTTCTCCAAAAAAGTCATCCGGAAGCGTTACTTTCTTTTGGGCTTTTCCAGTTTTCAGGTCTACCTCACCCAGCCAGGAGCCGTTATTATCAGGTTCTGCGGGGCTTCCAGTGCTTTCATAAAGCTTACCCTGGTGTACCCAAAGTCCTTGCACAAACGAAGCAGTATCATGGGGATAGCCGTTTATAACGCCATACGCGATAATAGGTGGAGCCGCCGCGGTTACTGCGCCGTTTCCATTATCCGTTCCGGGCTTATCACCGCTATTGCATGAAAATAAAAGGATTGAAATCGAAAGACTAACTGCGAGTTTTTTCATGATTCTGGGGCAGATCAGGATTTAGGAGGCAAGTTAATTGGAAATAAAGTACAAATTTTTGTCAGGTTCTTTGAAATGTTAATTTTTTTTTATTGTTTTACAATAGCTTATCACCTGAATACCACCTCAACACTTATCCTTCTTACCCCCAAGGGTGGCTCATTTATAAGTCTCAAACCGTCGCCCCTTTATTTCGTTGGTCCAATTATTTAATATCAGCTCTCACATAGGAATTCCAATATCTCCTGATGGCTTCGCTTATTTCTGATTGATCCGTACTTCATTACCTCTTTAAGGCAAAGACAAATCCGTATGAGAACCACGGCCAAAGCCGCGCGTCTAACAGCGTTCGGATACGGCCCATGATCGGTAGCCACAAAAAGGAGTCGTTAGTATGAAGCGGATTTTACCTCTCATTGTCTTGCTATGCCTCACTTGCTATGCTGCAATTTCGCAGCGGGAATGCGTTTCTCACGAATACCAGCAGCAGGAAATTAAACGTGATCCCAAACTCGCACAACGCATCGCAGAAATTGAATCATTTTCCTCGAATGTTTTAAATAAAGAGATTCGGAATTCCATTAATTCAGGTGCTGGAGGTACAATCCCGGTGATAAAGATCCCGGTGGTTATTCATATTCTCTATAATAAAACTGAACATAATATCAGTGAGGCACAAGTGAAATCCCAGATTGAAGCATTGAATAATGATTTCCGCAGAACTAACCT
Organism: uncultured Chitinophagaceae bacterium; assembly: GCA_963728145.1. Lineage (GTDB taxonomy): Bacteria > Bacteroidota > Bacteroidia > Chitinophagales > Chitinophagaceae > CAVSJA01. The sequence continues at coordinate 818,657 of CAVSJA010000007.1, forward strand.
GGATGCATCGACTACTCCGCTTGTCTTTCAAAAGTTTGCCGCAGATTGTACAATTGAATTTGAATTGGCAAATATTGACCCTAAAGGAAAACCAACCTCGGGGATTATCCGAAAACAAACCGGAGTTGCTGCATTTGGCAGCGATGACAGGATCAAATTCTCTTCGCAGGGTGGTGATGATGCATGGGATGCCGACAAGTACCTCAATATTTGGGTAGGAAATACCTCAGGCGGATTAATCGGTTACTCAAGCGTGGTAGGAATATCAAAACTGAAGGATGGAATCGTGATCAGGAATACGGCATTTGGAACAACAGGAATTGCAGCAGCACCATTTAATAAAGGAAGAACCGCTACACATGAAATTGGACATTGGTTAGGTTTAAGGCATATCTGGGGTGATCAATATTGCGGTAATGATTGGGTAGACGATACGCCTCCTCAAAAAATGGCAAGCCAGGGATGTCCTTCAGGAACGGTTGCTTCATGTAGCAATGAAGGAACAGGTGGTAATATGTACATGAATTATATGGATCTTACTTCAGATCAGTGTATGAATATGTTTACCGTTGGTCAGCGTGAAAAAATGAGATCACTGTTTCAACCGGGTGGTCCCAGGAATGCATTACTTAGTTCCAACGGATGCAGCGGGGAAGAAATTCCTGACCAGGAGCCAGAGACCGAAAATCCAGTAATTACTCACATTAAAGCATATCCTAATCCTGCATTCCAAACTATCACTATCGATCTGGGAGCAGATGAGACCCTGATCGGTAAAACAATCTCTCTGCATAATCATTTAGGTCAACGCGTGTTGCAAACCATCATCCGCAGTACACTTGTTCAACTCACCGTAAGCAATCTTAAAGAAGGATTTTATTTTGTGAGGATTGATGGTCGCAGAGAAACTGTTAAGATTATTAAGGGTGAGGCGAGATAATAGATCCAGAGGTCCGTCATCTCGATATTTCTATTCAACAGAAGAACAGATGAACAAGGAATGATCAAGTCGCATCGGAGGAGTTGTGTACTGAAGAGTGCCTGAGTTTCCGTCGTCCCTAAATTTCTATTCAACAGAAGAACAGATGAACAAGGAATGATCAATTTCCATCGGACGTTTCGCCAATATTTTTAGGACTCGTTTTGTCTTCATCAGAATTGTTATCGTCACTTTCTTTCTTTTTGCCTTTCAACTTCTTCACAATTTCTTCGCCATTATTATTTTGAGCAGTTCTAATGGATGTAAAGAATATTGCAATTAGTTGATCGTTTTCGTCGAGCGCCCACTCGAACTCTTCTTCTGGAAGCCAGGACATTTGTTTCGCAATTTTTAGCGAATTGAATGTTTCTCGCAATTCTTTAAGACCGACTTTCATTTTATGAATAAAATCTTTTGGTGATTCAGCAGCCTGAGCCTCGGCATAATGTAGGGCTGGCGCTGATCCACTTCGGAGAATCTGATCAGCTATATGGTTCGCAACGGGGTTCTTGGGAAATTTGCGTGCGATCATTAAAGCTACCACCGAGAACTTAACCAATCGGTCGTTCAAATTATATTCTCTTTCCATTGCCTCAAAGCTAAGGTGGCTTACCAACGGCGAAAAGGGAAAATCCTCATTATTTTAAGTTTTTTCCTCATCAAAAAATGATGAAAAGACCTTCCGATTCCGTTTCATTCAGTAGACAACCCCTCCGATGGAAATTGATCATTCCTTGTTCATCTGTTCTTCTGTTGAATAGAAATGTCGGGACGACGGCAACTGAGGCACTTTTCAGTAGACAACTCCTCCGATGGGACTTGATCATTCCCCGTCCGACCCGTCATCCGGGCGGGCTTGTTCATCTGTTCTTCTGTTGAATTGACTTTTCGAGACCACGAAAGTCAGGATCCTATATCGGAACTATATATGAATCGCTTCACCGTACGCAACTTCAATCGCATCTTTAACACTTTCGCTGATCGTTGGATGCGGGTGAATGCTATTTAGTACTTCATGGTAGGTGGTTTCTAGTTTTCTGGCAGTAACAGTTTCAGCAATTATTTCCGTAACATTATAGCCGATCATATGCGTGCCCAGCCATTCGCCGTATTTAGCATCGAAGATCACTTTTACAAATCCTTCGGTATGTCCTGCTGCAGATGCTTTACCACATGCACTCAATGGAAACTTACCAACCTTTACTTCATAACCAGCATCTTTTGCCTGCTTTTCTGTAAATCCAACAGATGCAATTTCAGGAGAACAATAGGTGCAACCCGGAACATTGTTATAATCCAATGGTTCTGGCTTATGATTGTATTTTTTCTCGTTGTAGCCAATTGCTTCAACGCAAATAATTCCTTCTTTGGATGCCACGTGTGCCAGTGCCTGTCCTGGTGCACAGTCACCGATAGCATAGATGCCTGGAACATTGGTTTGATAATATTTGTCAACAGTGACCTTTCCCTTATCAGTTTTAATTCCCAATTCTTCCAGACCTATTCCTTCAATATTTGCTGCGACACCAACGGCGCTCAGCAATATATCAGCTTCAAGGGTTACTTCACCAGTTGGTGTTTTCACTTTTGCTTTTACACCAGGCCCGCTAGTATCAACAGAGGTTACTTCGCTGCTGGTCATGATCTCGATGCCATTCTTCTTATAGATCTTCTCCAGTTCTTTTGAGATTTCTTCATCTTCTACAGGAACTATTCTTGGCAGAAATTCAACGATGGTAACTTTTGTGCCCATGCTGTTATAGAAATAACCAAATTCAACTCCGATTGCACCGCTACCCACAACGATGATGATTTTGGTTGCTGAGGCAATACCATTGCTTCACGATAACCGATGATCTTTTTTCCATCGATTTTCATACTTGGCAATTCACGGCTGCGTCCACCCGTTGCAATGATGATATGTTTGCCTTCAACAGTTTGTTTTGTTCCATCTTGCTTTGCAACTTCGATCTTTCCTTTGGCAACCAGTTTTCCAAATCCCATTACCACATCGATCTTATTCTTCTTCATCAGGAATTGAACTCCTTTGCTCATTTTATCGGCTACTCCACGGCTGCGTTTTATTACCGCTCCAAAATCTGCCTGTCCAGTTGCTTCAATTCCAAATCTATTCGCATGTTTGATATATTCATAAACCTGCGCGCTTTTCAGCAATGCCTTGGTAGGAATACAGCCCCAGTTCAGACAAATACCGCCAAGACTTTCTTTTTCAATGATCGCTGTTTTGAATCCTAATTGAGCTGCGCGGATCGCCGCCACATATCCACCCGGACCGCTACCGATTACTACTACATCGTATGCCATAGACTATTTGTTATTTTAGTCCCGATAGCTATCGGGATGCGATTTACGATTTGATTCGGGATCGGCGAAGCTACTTTAGGAAGCCCAAATGACCAAAAGGCTGCGAGCTTTGAGCTACGAGCCATGAGCAAAAGGCAAAGGGCAATAGGCAATTGACAATAGCTCGTGGCTCGTAGCTCATAGTTCAAGGCTTTTTATCGATTCGCTTCATTCATCCGGATCCGCCTTCCTTTATATTTCTTTCCATCAATTGCTTCGATCATTTGTCGTGCGGCATTTTTGTCAACCTCGATCCAGCTATTCATTTCCTTCATGTCGATACGTCCCAGCACTTCTTTTCGGAGATCGCTGAGATCAAGAATGAATTGAAGAAAGCTGGCTTTATAAAAGCCATCTTTTGTGCCAAGATTCACGAATAGTCGCTGGTAACTTGCACCACCTTTGAATTCTCTACCACGCGTATCTTTTCTACTTACACCCTCCCCAACTCTGCGATCTCTGACATCTCTTGCATCACGTCCATCTCTTCTATCCCGAACATTCAGGTCTTCTGCATTTTCATAGGATTTTAGGAAACGGTCGAATTCCATAGCAGCGATACGTGTGAGCACTTCTTCTTTACTCACCGATGCAAACTTTTCTTCAAGCATCGGAACATATGTCTCATATCCGCTATGCGAAATATCGGCCTCCAGTAATTTATCCATGAAATGAAAGAATTGTTTGCGGCAGACATCCTTTCCCGTGGGGATCTCCAGTTTATGGAAAGGCGCCTGGATTGTTCTTTCAATTGCCCTGAGCTTTCCAATCTCTCTTGCATGAACGATACTCATACAAACACCAGTATTGCCCGCTCTTCCGGTTCTTCCGCTCCTGTGCGTATATACTTCAAGGTCATCCGGCAGTTCATAGTTGATCACATGCGTTATTCCCTGCACATCGATTCCCCTTGCTGCTACATCAGTTGCGATCAGCAATTGCAAGGTCTTTTCGCGGAATTCACCCATTACCTTATCTCTTTGTTGTTGAGTAAGGTCGCCGTGTAATGCATCTATATCATAACCTTCACGGGTGAGTTTGTCTGCAATTACCTGGGCATCTACCTTGGTACGGGTGAATATCAAGCCATAAATACCGGGATGAAAATCGATCAGTCTTTTCAATGCACTGTAACGATGTTGAGCTGATGTTACAAAAAACTGGTGATCTATATTTTTATTTCCTGTATTTACTTTACCTACCGTAACCTCTAACGGGTCTTTCATATATTTTTTGCTAACCCTCCTGATCTCGGGTGGCATGGTTGCACTGAACAGCCAGGTGCTTTCCCGTTTCGGAGTATTCTGAAGAATGAATTCGATATCATCCTGGAATCCCATGTTCAGCATTTCGTCTGCCTCATCTAATACAACATATTTTATCTGCTCAAGGTTTATTGCTTTTCTTTCGATCAGGTCAATTAATCTTCCGGGAGTAGCAACAACGATCTGTACACCACGCTTCAGATCCCGGATCTGCATGCTAATAGAAGTACCGCCATACACTGCCAGTACGTGAACACCATGCATGAACTTTTTGAAGGACTCCACTTCAGTTACGATCTGCATGCAGAGTTCCCTTGTGGGGCAAACTACCAACGCCTGGGGATGCTTTTTTTCTGATTCGATTATATGAAGTAGTGGAAGACCGAATGCTGCAGTTTTTCCTGTACCGGTCTGAGCCAGTCCTACAAAATCGCGAGTGCCGCTTATAAGTGAGGGAATGGCTTTTTCCTGGATAGGGGTGGGATTAACAAAACCGAGGGCCGAAACCGCTTTCACCAACTGTTCATCGAGGCCCATCGCTTCGAAACTAGACATATTAAAAATTTGCGCAAAGGTAACTGTAAGATTTTAGTCCCGAAGATTTCGGGAGCAGATTTCAGAATCCGGATTTTGAACTGGGCTATTTGGTGGATAATGAGCTATTTAATCCCTAAGGAAATCCGAAATCTGAAATCGGGAATCTAAAATCCCTTTACATTTGAAGATACTAATGCTTATGAAACTAGACATACTCGCAATAGGCGTTCATCCAGATGATGTGGAGTTGGGCTGCTCAGGAACGATAATAAACGAAATTAAAAAAGGCAAAAAAGTCGCTGTTCTTGATTTAACGCAAGGCGAATTAAGTACCAGGGGAACAGTTGAAACCCGGTACAAAGAGTCAGCGGAAGCGGCAAAGATGATGGGTGTCTCGTTTCGAGAAAACCTGAAAATGCGTGATGGATTTTTCAGAAATGATGAGGAACATCAGATGAAACTAATAACTGTTCTTCGTAAGTATCAACCAGAGATCGTTTTGTCTAATATCCTCGATGATCGTCATCCCGATCACGGCAGGGCAGGTCATCTTATCGCGGATAGTTGTTATCTGTCGGGCCTTGTAAAAATTGAAACAAAGGATGAGAATGGGAAACTGCAGCAGCGCTGGAGGCCAAAGCAGGTATTACACTATATGCAGGATTGGTATCATGAACCTGATCTGCTCGTTGATATATCCGATTCATTCGAACAAAGAATGAAAGCTATTGAAGCTTACAACACTCAATTTTATAATAGTAAATCTGGAGATGAAGGTCCACAAACCTATATCTCCACTCCTGACTTTCTCGACAGTGTTATAGCTCGTGCCCGAATGTTGGGCAAACGAGTAGGAGTCAAATACGCAGAAGGTTTCATCACCGAAAAGAAGATTGGCATTCGCGATTTGGATGCGCTGATTCTTGTGGAAACCTGAAACTCTTCCGCCTCATAAAAACTAACAGGAAGTAGTATTGCCAGGTTAATAATTCACATATTCAAAATATTTGTTGATAATCAGGTCTTCAACTCCACAATTCTATTCAGTTTTCTTTTAATTGTGCAAATTTTAAGTCGAATCCTGCGTTATTCTGATGGAGATGGGGTAGCTTTGCAGCTTCTTAATAGTCAAGTAATTCAATAAATAGCATAATGTCAATTCCCAAATTTTCCAATATCCCCAATACCTTTCATTCCGAACTAAAGAAACGTATCAGCAATTATTTTGAAGAAGTTGGAAAATCATCCACCGGCAACTATAAGCTTTTTGTTAAGGCGGTTATTCTGATGGTTGTCTTTGTTTTCTTATACATCCACCTTGTTTTTTTCACTCCAAATCTTTTCTTCCAGATTTTTGAAAGCGTCCTCCTTGGTGCTGTTGTAGCGGCGATTGGATTCAATGTGATGCATGACGGAGCACATGGAAGTTTCAGCAAGTACAAATGGGTGAATAAGCTCGCGGCCTTTTCATTGAATGTACTTGGAGGGAACAGCTTTATGTGGAATATGAAGCATAATATCATCCATCATTCCTATACGAATGTGGCTGGAGTGGATGATGATATCGATATTCAACCCTGGATGCGGATGAGCACAACACAGAAGAAATATAAAATGCATAAATACCAGCATATATATTTCTGGGTTTTGTATTCAATGTTGTATTTCTTTTGGGTATTCATTCTTGACTACACCAAGTATTTCAGAGGCAAGATTGGTAACATGCCATTGAAGAAAATGAAGCTTAGCGATCATTTGGTTTTCTGGTCATTCAAAGCATTTAATTTATTCCTCTTCATGGGCCTTCCGATCTATATGGTGGGATTTTCATCCTGGTTGATCAGTTTCCTGATCTTCACCCTGGTTGCCGGATTTGTGTTGAGTATCGTATTCCAGCTCGCACACACTGTTGAGCATACCGAATTCCCTGTTGCCGATGTTGATACCGGTAAGATTGAAAATGAATGGGCGATTCACCAGGTCAAAACCACGGCAAATTTTGCTACAAATAATAAATGGGTAAGTTGGTTTGTTGGTGGGTTGAATTTCCAGATTGAACACCATCTCTTTCCAAAGATCTCACATATACATTATCCTGCGATCAGTAAGATCATTAAGCAAACCTGTTCCGAATTCGGAGTGACTTATGTCGAATACCCAAGGGTTCGATACGCAGTAGCTTCGCATGTCGCATTCTTAAGACAAATGGGGAGATAGCAATAGACAATAATCAATAATTTTTTGATGTGGAGCGAGCTCATTAATTGTGAGCAGGCCCATACCGAAAGAATTATTAATTATTAATTATTGATTCCGGCTCCCGACTCCCGACTATGCAGTAACAGCTTCACGATTGTATCTGTTTTTATACTCGATTGGTGAAAGGCCGGTAATTTTTTTAAAAATGGTCCTGAAAGCTTTTGTATCTGAATAGCCCACATCGTACATTACTTCATTCACATTCTTTCTTCCTGATTCTAAAAGTTTCTTTGCAGCTTCAACTTTTACCCGCTGGATATATTCTACCGGAGTGTTGTTAGTCGCTTTTTTAAATCTGCGTTCAAAATGCCTTCGACCTATTGCGAATTTGAGTGCTAGTTCCTCCACAGAAATTTTTTCGGAAACACTGTTTTCAATAAATGCCTGCGCTTCTTTTATGGGCTCGTCGCTATGCTTTTTCTGGCCATTGAACATAATAAATGGGGACTGACTTTTCCTGTCTATTTCAATTGCAAAGAATTTTGAAGCACGAATCGCCATTTCGCGGCTACTGTATTTTTCAATCAGGTAGAGTAAGAGATTCCAGTAAGAGCTTGCGCCGCCACTGGAATAAAGACCGTCCTCTTCCGTGATGATCTTATCGTCAACCAGCGTTACTTCAGGAAACATCTCCCTGAATTCATTTGCATATATCCAATGAGTAGAACATTTTTTTCCATTCAACAAGCTTGTTGAGGCAAGCATAAATGCCCCAATACAAAGGCTGGCTACCTCCGCACCATTATTATATTGCTCCGTGATCCATGGTAAAAATTCCTTGTTTTGTTGAAGCGCTGTTTTAAGATCTCCAGATAATGCAGGAACAATCACCAGGTCCGTCTTTTTCAAATTTTTTATTTGGAGATCGGTATTCACAACAAAGGTTCCGCGGTTCAATGAAACTTCCTTCGTTAGTCCAACTAACTGGACCTTAAACAAAGAAGTATTTCCTTCTGCTTCCCAGAAATTATTTACGGCGGTAAACATATAGAGTGGATCGAAAATGCTTGCGGGCACCGCCTCGCCTGGAACAAGGATTGAAATATGTTTCATCCGTTTGTTTTTAAAATGGATAAAGCTTTATTCAGGTTTAATGGGAATTCAATTTACACTAAATCCTTTCTTCCTGCACAGCCTCCAGTGGAAATATTCACGTTAATTAATGTTTAACAGGCATTTAAGCAAGATAACCAAACTCATTTTGCTTCGTTTTAACGTGATTTTTCTCAACTGATTCATTTGTCGCAATTACCCCTGATTTTGTCGCAACCACACAGGAATAAATGAAATGATCGGAATTAGTTTTGTTTCAACAAAAGGATTAAAAACTATTAACCGTTAAAACTTATCAAAAATGAAAAAGACAAAGATTTTGTATTGGGTGTTCACCGGTTTGTTTTCTTTTATGATGCTTGGTTCCGCAATTCCCGATATCCTCTCTTTACCGGTAGCCGTTGAAGGTTTCAGGCAATTGGGCTTACCTGCATATTTGCTTCCATTCTTAGGAATTGCAAAAACATTGGGCGTAATTGCGATTCTGGTTCCAGGCTTCGCACGCCTCAAGGAATGGGCATATGCGGGTTTGTTCTTTGATCTTATCGGCGCAACCTATTTGATCATCGCTTCTGGTCAACCAGCTGGTTCCTGGGCGTTCATGATTTTGCCAATCGCTTTTTTTGCCGCTTCATATTATTTCTATCACAGGAGATTAAGGTTGTCTATGAAGGTTGACAAGGTTGACAGGGTTGACAGGGTTGACAGGGTTTATAAGGTTGATAAGGTTGACATGGTTAACAAGGTTAACATGGTTGGGACTGTTGATCTGTCTACAAGAAAATGAACACTGATGCGAAGAATAATAGTATCCATGAATATTACCCTGGACGGCTTTATGGCGGGACCGAACTGTGAGCTCGATTGGCATTTTAATTTTTGGAATGAAGAGATGGCCGAGTTTGCATGTGACCAATTGAAAATGGCAGACGTGATCTTACTCGGCAGGATCACTTATAATGCAATGGCAAAATACTGGGGGTCGGTAAGCATAGACTCATCCTATCCAAGGGTTGATATTGCATTTGCGGACATGATGAACAGTTATCATAAAATTGTCTTTTCAAGAACATTGGGGAAACCCGAATGGAATAATTCAAGATTAATCAACGACGATATAAATAATGAAGTAAGGAAACTAAAAAAAGATTCCGGCAGAGATATGATTATTTATGGAAGCGGTACAATTGTAAATGCACTTACCAGGGCGGGTTTAATTGATGATTATTTATTCTGGGTGCATCCGGTCGTGCTGGGAAAGGGTAAGACGATTTTCAAAAATTCCTCCACATGGCCTTCACTGAATTTATTCAAGACAAGAATTTTCAGCTCGGGTGTGATCGTGCTTCATTACAAAAAAGAAATAAGGGAAAAAATAAATCCGGAATTGAGCCCTGCATTTAATTTATCAACAGCAATAGGAGCCTTGAGAAGATAGAATTGACATTAGCTCGACACTACATTCTTCAAGGTTCCAATATTATCGATCGAAATAGAGATCTGGTCATCTTCCTGCAAAGTGAATTCGTTTGGAGGAACAACACCAGTTCCCGTCATCAAAAAACATCCATTTGGGAAACTACATTCCCTGAAAAGATACTCAGCGAGTTCATTCAGGTCGCGCTTTATCCGGTCTACTCTAACCTGCCCATCAAATACATTTTCACCTTTTCTTTCGATTAAAATTGTAATCAGCGTTTCGGAAGGCAATCCATCCCTTGATACATAGATACAAGGACCGACAGCAGCGCTACCGTCATAAACTTTTGCCTGCGGAAGATAAAGTGGGTTTTCACCTTCGATACTTCTTGAACTCATATCATTCCCGATGGTGTAGCCTGCTATTTTTCCCCGGTTATTCAGAAATAGCGTTAGCTCGGGTTCCGGGACATTCCATTCTGAATCTTTTCTTATCCTCACATGTTCTCCGGGATTCACCACGCGAAAGGGACTGGCCTTAAAGAATAATTCGGGTCTTTCAGCTAAGTAGACCTTATCATAAAAGGTTCCGCCACCCGCATCTTTTGATTCCTCTATTCTTGCATCACGGCTTCTTAAATAGGTAACACCAGCGGCCCAAACTTCCTGTTTGGATACAGGTGCAAGTATTTTTAATTGAACGAAATCATCTTTACTTATCCTCTTAAAAGTTGGTAATACAGATTCAATATGATCAGCCAATGGGTCAGAATTGATGAAATTATCCCAGTCCATGCCTTCTTTGAAATAATAGTCGGCATTCTTTTCGATAACTATTCCATTGAGGGTTTTGTAGATTTTCATGTTTCTAAGTTACACGGAATGGTTGACAGGACAAGGTTGAAAACCCTGTGAGTTTCCACGCAATTTCAGAGTCTCTAACCAGGGTTTTCAACCTTCCGTGTATCTTTGCCACTCAATTTTTGCCCATGTCAACACTTAAGGTTGGTTTAGTTCAAATGAGCTGCACGGCGGATAAGGCAGCGAATCTTCAAAAGGCGATGGATAAAGTGCGTGAAGCTGCAAAGAAGGGAGCCGAGGTGGTTTGCTTGCAGGAATTGTTCACTTCTCTTTATTTCTGCGATGTTGAAGACTATGAGAACTTCAAGCTGGCTGAGCCGATCCCCGGTCCTTCCTCGGAGGAATTGGGGAAACTGGCAAAGGAACTGGGTGTTGTGATCATTGCCTCCCTTTTTGAAAAAAGAACAGAAGGGATCTACCATAATACAACAGTTGTTCTCGATGCTGATGGTTCATACCTGGGGAAATACAGGAAGATGCATATTCCTGATGATCCGGCTTACTACGAAAAATTCTATTTCACTCCGGGCGATCTTGGTTATAAGGTTTTCAAAACAAAATTTGCAAACATAGGTGTGTTGATCTGTTGGGATCAATGGTATCCTGAAGCTGCACGTATCACTTCATTGATGGGAGCAGAAGTTTTATTTTATCCGACCGCTATCGGTTGGGCCACGGCGCAGGATGAGGAAACCAATACAGAACAATACAATGCATGGCAAACCATTCAACGCAGTCATGCTGTAGCAAACGGCGTACATGTGGTTAGTGTAAACCGTGTTGGATTGGAGCAAAATGGTGCAATGAAATTCTGGGGCGGATCCTTTGTTTCCAATCCATTTGGCTCGATCTTATTCAAAGCGTCGCATGATAAGGAAGAGGTGCATGTAATCGAACTTGATCTTGCTAAAACTGATCGATACCGAACACATTGGCCTTTCTTACGGGATAGAAGGATAGATAGCTATCAGCCGATCACAAAAAGGTTTATTGACGAAGAGACCTGAAACATTCAACACTTAACATTCAATTTTCATTGGAACGTAATAATACACCAAAATCGCAGGGATACTATTTCCCTGCAGAATTTGCTCCTCACGTAGCTACCTGGCTGAGCTGGCCCCATAAGGAAGCGTCATGGCCGGGAAAGATTCATACCATTTTTCCATTTTATTCCCAGTTTGTAAAAGAACTGACGAAAGGGGAGAAGGTCAACATCAACGTGAATGATGAGGCAATGAAATCTTTCGCGATGATTTGTCTTAAAGAAGCAGGGGTTGATCTTTCAAAAGTTGAATTCTTTTTTCATCCAACCAATGATGCCTGGTGCCGTGATCATGGGCCAGCATTCTTGATAAACCCTGCAGTAAAGCAAAAAAAAGTCATTGTAGATTGGGATTATAATGCCTGGGGTGGAAAATATCCTCCTCATGATTTGGATGATGTGGTTCCTACTCTTATCGCAAAGCATTACAATATTCCGGTTTTTCATCCCGGGATTATTATGGAAGGGGGCTCCGTTGAATTTAATGGCAAGGGAACATTAATGACTTCAACTGCCTGTCTCCTGAATCCAAACCGCAATCCTCAACTTAACAAGGACCAAATTGAATACTACCTGACCAATTATTATGGAGTAGAGCAGATCCTATGGATCGATGAAGGAATTGTGGGCGATGATACCGACGGGCATATCGATGACACGGTTCGTTTCGTAAATGAAGACACCGTGATTGCTGTTGTGGAAGAAAATAAGAATGACGATAATTATGAATTGCTCCAGCGAAATCTTGCTCAGCTAAAGCAGATGCGTTTGATAAATGGAAAGCAATTGAATATTATTGAATTGCCCATGCCGGATGAATTGTTCTATGAAGATCAGCGACTGCCCTGTTCCTACGCAAATTTCTATATCGCCAATAAATCAGTCATTGTTCCTGTATTTAATTCTAAGAAAGATGACAAAGCGCTCCAAATTATCAAAGATTCTTTTCCCGACCGTGAAGTAATTGGCATCGATTCAACCGAAATTATTTGGGGGCTGGGAAGCTTTCATTGTTTAAGTCAGCAGGAACCTCTTGTGTAGGGCAGATGAGATGAGATGAGATGAAGCAGGCAACTTGATACCTTTTTAAATGCGAGATTTTCGACACGCCAATAATCAATAATCAATATTCAATAATCAATTCTCAAATCAATCTCAACTATCAGCATTCAATGCTCAGCACTCATCAATCAACGCCAACAGCCAACGTTCAACAGTCAACTTCAAGGGTAAAGACTAAGTATTAATCTTCCTGTGTAGCCGCATTTATAACGTTAAATAAGTATAACTATGCGAGAGAAAGAAAACGATCTGGAGGATAAGCTTGTCAATTGTTAGTTGATCTCAGAAACGAATACGAAGAACTAATTGCAATTAGTGCAAAGAATAATATTGCTGAAACAAATAGCAGCAAAAAGGAAACAAAGCGCGACTAGTAGCGCTCCCAGCTGAATATTAATCGTTGCTTTGATTATTGACTATTGACTGTTGATCGTTAATTGATGAATGTTGAACGTTGACCAATGATAGTTGAGATTGATTTGAGAATTGAAATATTGAATATATTGATTATTGATTATTGGCGTGTCGAAAATCACGCATCTACAAAGGTTTCAAGTTGTCTGCCGCATCTTCTTCATTTTGGGCCGCATCACACAAGATTTTCCAAATACTTGTAGGCACTTCCTGTATTCAACAACAATATCTTTTCATTTCTCTCAATGAATCCTTTATCAATCAATTCCAGCGTTGCTTTCAAGAGCGATGCTCCTTCGGGAGCAATGAATAGGCCTTCGTCGCTAGCGATTTCGCGGACGGATTGGAGCATGTCCTCGTCACTGATGGCGATTGGTAAACCACGCGATTCGCGAAGAGTTTTTAAAATTAGCACTTCGCCAAAAGGATGCGGTACGGCAAGTCCATTGGCAATTGAAGGAGAACCGGAATAGTGCAGGCAATTGGGTTGAGCACCAGTCCAGGTAGCGACAATTGGTTGACAATTTTTTGCCTGAACGGCAATCATCCTCGGTAGTTTGCCTTTGATCCAACCCATTTGTATCATTTCATTAAATGCTTTCCATATGCCGATCAATCCGGTACCACCACCGGTGGGGTAGAGGATAACATCCGGCAATTCGCCATTGAATTGTTCGAATATCTCATAACCCATCGTTTTCTTTCCCTCAATGCGATAAGGTTCTTTTAGAGTTGAGAGGTCAAAACATTCAAGATCCTTTTTTATCGAGGCGACTTTCTTCGCGCAGTCGCTAATCAAACCATCAACAAGGATCAATTGCGCGCCGAAAAATTCACATTCATCTTTAAAAGGTTTCGGTGTATGCCTGGGCATTACTACAATAGATTCGATTCCCGCCTTTGCACAATAGGCACTCATCGCGCCACCCGCATTACCTGCGGTCGGAATGATACATCTTTTTATTCCTAATTCCTTTGCTTTTGAAACTGCTGCACTTAATCCCCTGGCCTTAAATGAACCCGTTGGATTATTTGATTCATCCTTCAGCCATAAATTCGGAATATCATATTTGCTTCCTAAATTTCTTAACGGGAATACAGGTGTCATTCCTTCTCCAAGGCTCACAATATTCTTTTCATCGAGCACGGGAAGCATTTCTCGGTAATGCCACATGGATTGAGACTCACCTGAAAAATTTTCCTGACTAAATCCTGGTCGAGGTTTATAGCGAACCAATAAAGGTTTGTTGCAGCAGGTTGCGAAATGCTGGATCTCCCGAAGACTATAATGCTCCCCGCAGGAGGAACATTGTAAATGGGTGACAAAACTAAGCTTACTAACCGCTTTCATAGATAAGTTTCAGTAAAACTACTTATCTATTATAACGAATGCAAATAGCGATTGCTTATAAGCTATAACTTTTTGTTATACTGTTGTAAAGCAAGTTTGATGAAAAGATTATTGATCTTATCATGTTCTGAGCCCTGGCGCTGAACAAAATAGAATTCGCGGCTTATTTTCAGGCCAGGAATGCTGATGCGTGTCAACTCACCGGTTTTTATTTGGGCCAGAACAGAACGAAGTGGTAGAAAGCCCAAACAGGTATCACTCAATACAAAATTCTTTAATGCTTCAGTGCCGCCGAGAATGATCCGCGTATTCAAATCAGTTATTTTCAAGCCATATTTTTCCAAAGCTTCCACTACTGCAGCGAGGGTCCCCGAGCCTCTTTCCCGGAGGGCTACAGGGATATCCTTCAGCTCCTGCACTTTTATATTCTTCTTTTTTGCCAAAACACTCTTACTTGAACAAACAGGGATTACTTCATCGCTAATGAAATATTGATATTTGGCTGAAGTGATCTTATTCCTTCCTTCCATAACGCCAAAATCAATTTCATGGTCCAGCAATGCTTTCAATATATTCTCTGAATTCCGGTTGACCAGTCTCAATTGTATTTCGGGATATTGTCTGGTGAAAAGCAGATAGAACTTTTGGAATTACATAGAGTGCGACCGTCGTGCTTGCACCTACAATCAGTGAGCCCCTCGCTTGTTTTTTGTCGGCAAAGCTGCTGATGTCAAATTCGAGTTGCCGCTGTAACTCTTTAGCCTTCTTTAAGTATTCAAACAAAAGATTGCCCTGGTCGGTTAGCGCGATGGTATTTCCTTTTCTTTCAAAAAGTGTAATATGATACTGTTCTTCGAGGCTCTTTATATGCTTGCTGATTGCCGGCTGACTTATATATAAAGTTTCAGCTGCCCGTGTAAAGCTGAGCTGCCGGGCCACTTCGAGGAATACTTCGTGGCTGAAGTGTAACATGGGTTGATGTTGAAAAGGCTGCGGTTGACAAGGTTGACAAGGTTGACAGGGTTGACAGGGTTGACAAAATTGACAAGATTGACAAGATTGACAAGATTGACAGGGTTAATTGGGTTACCGCTTTGGCTGAGTTTATTTATAAGCCTAGTTAACTTTGTCAACCTTGTCAACCCTGTCAACCTTGTCAACCATCAATACTACCTCTGATTAAACTGCACATACTGCAAAACCACCTGTGCCGGTTCGTTCGGATCTAATACTTTACTTACAATGTAAATTGAATGCAGCTTGCCGTCTGTCACGGGTTCCAGTTTTGTTTGCAAAATATGCGAGCCGATTGGTCCTTTTGTTGGAAGCTTGCCCGGAAGTGTTGCTTCGCCAATTTTTTTCCCATCTGGGGCATCCAACCTCAGTTCGAATTGAAAACCGTATACTGCAGCCAGCTGCCAGTTCACCATAATAGTGGCAGAATTAATACCAGTTAGATCAATACCATCAATGCTGAACCAACCTGTTGGTTTTGGCGTAACCAGGAACCGGATTCCATTATAATCAACTCCTGTGAATCCGTCCATTTTAGTTACACCCTGGAAAAACATCTTGTTGTTTCTCAATACAACACTATTGCTTCCGGTCATCGGCCTGATATTATTTCCACCCTTATCGGTATATGAAGCTGAGACTACCAAAACACCATTGTCCTTCGCTGGTTTGCCCAAAGTCGGTTGTATTGATCCCGATTGCGGAAGTGATTTCTTATCGGATGTGCCCGATAATGTTTGTATCCATGCGACAATCATTCTCGCATCTACTTCCTTCAAATCAGGATGCGCAGCCATCGCAACTTCTCCCCAAACACCCGAACCCCCTTTGATAATCTTATCAGTCAAATAATTCGAGGCATTCGGATCCTTTGCATAACGTTTAGCAACATCCGTATATGAAGGTCCGATCGATTTTTCATCAATCTTGTGACAGGTTTTGCAATCCAGGGAAAGCATTATGTTTTTTCCAATCATTGCGCCGGTAAGAACTTTATGGCCCTGGGAAGAGCCGGCTTTATCGGTTCCTTCAACATAATCAGCTGATACCACAAGGTTGGATGCATCCTTTTCAGCAGGATCGTCCTTGTCATCAATGCTCACTGAATACTCAACAGTCTTGCCAGGGAAATAGAATGTCTTATTACCAGGTATATTGATTGAAACAACAGGAGTTTCATTTCCAGCATACACGCTAACCAGTTCACTCTTTGTTGCTGCCTTATCCTTGTCGCTCACATCTACGGAAATTGTATAGTCGCCTGATTTCTCATAACTATATTCTATTCTTGGTTCGGTTGTTTCTTTTTTCTCACCATTCCCAAGATCCCATACATATGTCATTTTATCCTTTTCCGGGTCAACGGCTTCAACTGTTGCAGTTACTTTGAAAGGGAGTGCACCAGAATTTTTATCAACCGCCAGGTTGGAAACTTTTGGTGCGCGGTTACCGGCAATATAATCGATAACGGCGAGGCCAGCATCCGGATTCTTGCTGAACCAACCACTTCCATATTCAAGAATATAGATCTTTCCATTCGGTGCAACTTCCATATCAATCGGAGAGTTGAGTTTTACATTTGAAATAAAGGATTCCATCTTATCGAAATCTCCGTTAGGTCGCATAGTTACAGCTTTAACCCAACCACGGATCCAATCATAAATTATCAGTTTGCCATTATAGTAATCCGGTAAACGCGTTTCCTTCGGGTACATATCAGTGTAATAAACCGGTCCAGCCATTGCATTGCGACCACCAGTTCCTACCTGAGGGAAATCAGAAGAAGCACCATATGGGTACCAGATGAATGCGGGTTGTGCAGGAGGTAGATTCTGAAGCCCGGTATTATTTCTTGAATTGTTAACCGGTTTTGCAGGATCGAGTGCTGTTCCAGGTTTACCCGTTGCGTAATCATATTCGTGATATGCATAATTATTACCTACAAATAATGGCCATCCATAAAATCCGGCCTGCCTTGCCTGGTTAACTTCATCATAACCGCGCGGGCCCCTTGTACCCAAACTATCTGCATTTGCATCGGGACCAACTTCACCCCAGTAGAGATTATTATTCTTTTTGTCTACTGCAATTCGGTAAGGATTCCGATTACCCATTACATAGATCTCAGGTCTGGTGTTCGCAGTTCCTTTTGGAAAGAGATTTCCTTCAGGGATTTCATAGCTTCCATCTTCATTGATCTTAATCCTTAAAATCTTTCCGCGCAAGTCGTTGGTATTTCCGGAAGACCGACGGGCATCGTATTGTTCATGGCCTTTCCGATCATCCAAAGGAGCATAGCCACGGTTCACATACTTTTGTTTGGGCTCGTCGAAAGGCGTGGAATTATCACCGGTAGAAACGAAAAGAATATTATCCTTTCCAAATGCAATCGAACCGCCTGTATGACAACAAATTTCCCGTTGGGAATAAAGTTCGAGGACAACTTTCTCAGACTTTAGATCTAGTGCATCATTTTCAAATTTAAAACGGGAAAGCCTGTTCACGGACGTATCACTGGGACTATAATAAACGTATACAAAATGATTCTTATCGAAATTAGGATCAGCCTGTAAGCCAAGCAGCCCTTCTTCCGCATTCACACCATCTGTTTTTGTTTTGAAATAGACATTTAAAGCACCAACCTGTTTGACTGATTTGTCACTGTTTTTGTACAACATGAACTCTCCGCGTCGTTGAGCGATGAGCACGTCGAGGTTTGGGAGAATGGTCATTTCAGTCGGTTCATATAAGGTTCCCACGGTAAGCATGTTCTTGGTAAATCGATCTTCTTCGGGAACTCTTCCTGTTTTTGCCTTTGCATAATCAAGTTCTTTGTTATCGCCGATCGCATACTGAATACCACCCAGGACATGCTTGAGGTAATTATCATCCTTGAATGATTCTTCCGTATGCCCTAATTCTGTATACCAGGAACGGCCACCGTCGTATTCATGATACCATGCCATCGGATGATTGTCGCCATTCTTTCCACCTTTATAAGATTTCTCATCGATGGTCATCAATACTTTTACTTCAGGATTCAATTTTTTGAAATTATACCATTCATCTTTTCTTTTCCATGTAGCCGGAAGGTGTTTAGTAGAGATATGCGAGTTATCAGTAATATTTAGTACTGCTTCCTGTTGTTCAGGATGGCTCAGGAAATATCCACCAACCAATCGACCATACCAGCCCCAATCATATTCCGCATCAGATGCAGCATGAATACCCACATAATTGCCTCCGGCCTGGATATACCTTTCAAAATCTGCTTCCTGTTTTCCATTCAGTAAATCTCCTGTACTGTGCAGGAATATGACTGCGGAATAATTTTTTAGTGAATCTTCATTGAACATTTCCGCATTTTCTGTGGTATCAACCAGGAATCCATTCTCTGCACCCAGTTTTATGATCGCGGCCTTGCCATCGGGAATGGATGAATGGCGATAACCCGCAGTTTTAGAGAACACCAGGACTCTTGGTTTACCCGACCGTTGGGAACATCCAATAGAGAAGATAAATGCGATAGCTATACAAACAATTGTGAGTCTTTTCATAATTAACAAGATGAAAAATAAAGATAAGGGATTCGTTTGAAGCTGGTGGTCCTTCTTATAATAGAGGTAACAAGTGCGCAAGAATTTCGACCACGGAGGCACGGAGACACGGTTTTCTTCTTTTTACCAGTGTAGCATTGAAATTTTAGGAAGAAAAAACCGTGTCTCCGTGCCTCCGTGGTAAAAGAATTAGGCAATTAACAAAATTGATAATTTGCACTATGAAGTTATTCCCGGAATCTTCCATCATCCAACTGGAATTTGATAAGGTGAAAAACCTGTTAGCTGGTTATTGCCGTACTGACTATGCAATTACCAGGGCCGAAGAATTGATCATTCATACCCGGAAAGATCTCATCGAACTTGCGCTTCAGCAAACCAATGAATATAAAGTCCTGCTTCAATCAGGTCAGTATTTTCCAAACGACCCGGGTCCAAATCTTGACAGAGAATTAAAACTTCTTGGAATACCGGGTGCTTTGTTGAATGGAGAAGAGATCATGGAGATCCGTGCGCTTGCTGATAATTTGAAGAATATTTTCCGTTGGTTTGATACAGAAAGAAGAAAAACTTATCCCGGTTTGGCGGAAGTGATCCGTGATACATATTATGAGAAAGTCATTTTAGAATTGATCGATGATATCCTGGATCCGAAAGGAAATGTAATGGATAATGCATCGGAGGAATTGTCCCGGATCAGGATGAACCTTTATCGGAAAAGAAATGAATTGAGGAGAGTATTTGACCGTATTTTACAGAAATGGAATAAGGCTGGATATGTTGCTGAAACCGAGGAAGCTTTTTTAAATGGCAGGAGAGTTGTTGCAGTGTATGCCGAACATAAGCGACAGATAAGAGGAATACTGTTAGGAGAAAGTGATACGCGACGCACTTCCTTTGTTGAGCCAGAAGAAACAATTGAACTGAACAATGAAGTATTCTCGTTAGAAGGTGAAGAAAAAAGAGAGGTGTACCGGATCTTAAAAGAATTGACGGCAAAACTCTCTGTTTACGCTCCATTATTAAAAACTTATTACGAGATCAGTGGTGAATATGATTTTATACTAGCGAAAGCCCGTCTTGCTAATGAAATGGGTGGAAACTATCCACAACTAATCGACAAGGCGCATGTTCACCTGATGCAGGCTTATCACCCACTGTTATTATTATATAACAGGAAAGCTCAAAAGCCAACGATTCCTGTCAACATTAACCTGGATGAACAGAACAGGATCCTTGTCATATCAGG
The DNA here is from genome assembly GCA_963728145.1 of uncultured Chitinophagaceae bacterium. GTDB lineage: Bacteria > Bacteroidota > Bacteroidia > Chitinophagales > Chitinophagaceae > CAVSJA01. Next base: position 839,086 of record CAVSJA010000007.1, read on the forward strand.
TCCGAATGCAGGCGGAAAGACGGTTACGTTGAAAACAGTTGGTCTGTTGCAATTGATGATCCAGGCAGGATTGCTCGTGCCGGTTCATCCGGATTCCGCGTTTGGGATCTTCAAACAATTGATGATACATATCGGGGACACCCAAAGTCTCGAATTTGAATTGAGCACTTATAGTTCCCATTTGAAGAATATGAAATACTTCATGGATCATGCCAATGGAAAGACTTTATTCTTTATTGATGAATTGGGAAGTGGAAGCGATCCGAATCTCGGTGGCGCATTTGCTGAAGTGATTCTTGATGAATTGGCAAGAAAACATGCTGTCGGAATTGTGACAACGCATTATCTGAACCTGAAAGTAATGGCGAACAAGACGCCGGGTATTATTAATGGAGCAATGGCCTTTGATGAAGCTAATCTTTTGCCACTATACAGGCTGATAGTTGGTAAACCCGGAAGTTCATACACATTTTCTATTGCGGAAAGAATTGGTTTGGATCCTTTATTGATTGGTAAAGCACGCAAGCTGGTTGATGAGGAACATTTTCGCCTGGATAAACTTTTGAACCGTGCGGAGCAGGATCAACGTGAAATTGAAATGAAGGAGAAGGAGCTAAATAAGCTGCTCAGGGAAAATGAACGTCTTAAGAAAGAAATGGAGCAATTGCTCGATAAGGAAAAGCACCAACAACAAATTGAACTACTCAGACATCAGAATAAAATGACTGAAGAAAAAATCGCGTATCTGAAGGATATGGAAAGGAAATTGAAGCAGATCGCGATTGATTGGAAAAAGACAGAAGACAAGGAAAATAAAAAGGAATTGATGCGTCAATTGCGGGTCTTATTATTTCCACCAAAGAAGGAACAGGGAGGAGAGAAGGCGAAGAAAAAGATCAATTCAAAGTACCAGGAAGTTGGGGGCGATATTCAGATTGGTAATAAAGTGCTGATGAAAAAAAATCACCAGGTTGGCGAAGTGAAAGAAATTCGCGGCAAGAAAGCGGTTGTACAGTTAGGTATGATTCCAATTACGGTTGAAATTGGCGATTTAGTGGTCGTCGCAGAGCGACAATAGCCAATTCAAATATGCAATCCCAAATAGAAAATATAAAATAAAAAAACCCGCTCAATTGCTTGAACGGGCTTCTTCTTGTAAGGCTATATTAAACTAAAGACTTGAGTGCAGGTAATCTTTTAACTGATCAATAGTTTCCTGTTGTGAGAGTATTGTTTCCTTAACCACATCATTGATTGAAATGATACCAATTGCCAGGTCTATATCAAACACGGGCAGATAGCGAATATTTCTTTCCGACATCAGCTGCATGCAATAATCAATCGAATCATTTGCAGTTACTCTTGGAAAATCTGAAGACATGATATCCGACACGGGCGTATCAGTTGAAGATTTTCCTTTAAGTGTAACCTTGCGTGAATAATCCCTTTCAGTCATAATTCCCAGGTACTGGCCATTATCCATAACCATTACTGAGCCGATATTCAATTCGGCCATCAGCTTGAGTGCGTCGAGCACGGTGGAATCAGGAGTAACAGATCTAATTGTACTCCCTTTTCGGAGAAGAACGTCGGCGACTTTTTTGTTCATACAGCGAATGTTTTGGTGAGCAATCGATAATTGGAAATTACGAATTTCGAAATGGAATAACAATGAATTTTCCGCCTCGTGGAAAACCCAGCAAAGTCCGGCCAGAGCGGGTTTCATGGCCTGGGAATTTTTTCTCCGGGGCTAACAGAATCCGACTTTAAAATCTTCTAACGGATCGCGAAATCCTGATGAGGATTCGCTGCTTCTATTCCTTCCCCTTTAAATACTCAACTATCTCATTTTTACCTAAGTGTATAGCCCAATCGAGGGGCGTTCCTTCATAAATCTTATCCTTCTTTTTCAGGTTGGCACCGGCTTCTACCAGGAGTTTGACTGCCTCGAGAGACCCGGAATCGACCGCATGGTGGACAGGGCTGGCATGTTCATAAAGTCCGGATTTGTTCTTATTAATATCGATCTGAGGAATATTCTCCATAAGGAATTTTACCCCATCGGCCTTACCTTTTAAGGCCGCCATTGTAAAGGCCATTTGCCTATCCTTGTCCGGAGTTTGGTTAATCAATTCTTTCGCTTCTTTAAAACGGCCAAGGCTAACCGCAGTTGCCAGCGTAAGCTTGGCACCGCGATTGACAAGATGATCGGCCGCTTCAAAATTGCTATTGACCAATGCCGCATCAGGAGTTCCTTCAAGAGAAGCGCCCGCATCAACAAGAACGTCAATTAATGCAATTTGTACTCCGGATTCTTTTGCCACCCATGACCAGGAAACCAACATTAATGCATAATCGAGTTGTTTTTGAAGGGTCTTTACTTTTTGTTCCCTGGCGAAGTTTATGATGATTGCAGCGGCTGAAGCAATATTTGCTGGGAGGTTATTATTCCTTACCGGGTCCTCAGCAACAAACCAAAGCAGGTAGGGGTTTTTGAAAAATCCTTTTGTTGCTCCACCGACTTTTTCAGTTAGCCATTTGCCGGGCGAAGTCAATCGCTTCTCGACAAGGAAATTATTTTCTTTAAGAATTCTCTCCAGATCATCGAGTCTACCAACATCAATTGCATTTACTGCTTCCTGAAAGAGAGCGTCCAACTGTTCAGCTTTCTTCATTTCATTTGAAATTTTCAGTGAACCGGTGTAATCGCAGCAAGTTTCTCCAAATCATCCCAGGAATAATTCCCGGTGAATACTCCATTCTCGCCGCACAATCTTTTTCCGCCCATTGCATCATGAAATCCGCAAGAAGGATTTGACGCTTCGCCGTAGAGCACCATTTGCTTAATTCCCATTTTTAGGAATCGACGCACTGTTAGTCCTAGTAATTTACGGCCCAAGCCCATTCGTTGATAGTCTTTCAGCAAATAGATCTTGCTGAGGTTCCCCAGGTTATCGGGATGTTCTTCAGGCGGTGGCTTCACGCCTTTAGCAAAACCTACTAGTTCGCCCTTTTGATTTTCAATCACAATACAAAACCACCTCCCGGTATCTTTCCTGAATTCTTCCCGCCATTGCGACTCTCTTATTTTCCATGCCTCAGGCTTGGGAGTTACATTATAAGTTTGATGCCAGGTTATAACATGCAGGTTAGCGAGAGGTATGATTTCGTCTTCTCTTGCGTCTCTAAAAATGAATTGAGAAAGATCTTCACCTCTTTTACGCATCAGTTTTGTGTTAGAGTCTTTGGTAGGTCTGCGTAACGAGTTAATGTATCGCCTGAAGGAAATAATTTGATTCTTCATGATAAGGTCCCGTAACAAAATTCAAGAGTGAAGGTAAATATTTGGATTCTAATAGGAGCAGCTGGAATAGGTGTTTCTGAGATCCGAGCTCCACTAAAGTTGCGACAATATTTCGGTTTGTTTTTGGAGAATTATGCTTACTAGAACGGACCTTCGTTAAATTTGAAGTCCTAAGACTTCCTGAAAGAATGAAAATCATTTTGATTCTTTTGATCTCGCTTGCAATTGTACCCGAGTATACGAATGGCCAAACCCGTAAGGTAATCTTGTCGGGGATAATTAAGGATTCGAAGAATAAACAACCATTACCATTTGTAAGTATTACGCTGAAATCTGCAAAAGATAGTGCCTTTGTTGCTGGAACTATTTCCGGCGATGATGGACGATTTTCTATGCCAGATATAACCACTGGCACTTACTTGCTATTCATTTCTAATGTCGGATATCAGCAAAAAATAGTATCTGTGCTTGTTGGCGAGCTCAGTAGTTTTTTAGAGTTGGGAAGTATAGACCTTACTCAATCCAATGGTATGCTTGGCGAAGTAACGGTTACCGGGAAGCAGGACGCTGTATCATCGAAGATGGATAAGAAGACTTTTAATCTTTCCGAGAATATCGGTCAATCGGGCGGCTCGGTATTGGAAGCCATGAAAACGCTGCCGGGAATTACGACAGACCAGAATGGAAAAGTCCTTTTACGCGGAAACGATCGAGTATTAATTCTCCTGGATGGTAAACAAACATCATTAACAGGACTCGGTTCGCAGAATGGACTGGATAATATTCCTGCATCAGCAATTGAAAAGGTCGAAATCCTGAATAATCCTTCAGCAAAGTATGATGCAAACGGGAATGCGGGGATTATCAATATTGTTTTTAAGAAACAAAAGCAGGAGGGATTTCACGGAAAAGCAGGATTATTTGGCGGGTTAGGAGCACTATGGGTGAAGAAGGAAAACTATCCGTCGATTTCAGAACAGTATACTGCTACTCCAAAGATCAATCCCAGTTTATCACTCAATTACCGCCGGAAAAAAATCAATCTCTTTCTGCAGGCAGACGACCTGTATACAAAAACTCTCAATAAGAATGAATTTGTTGATAGGTTTTATGATAGTGGAGATACAATCAGGCAACAAACCAAAAGAAACCGGACTACCAATTTTCTAACATTAAAAGCGGGGGCCGACTTGTTTCTTGACTCGAAAAACACGCTCACGGTTTCAGGTTTGTTTGGCAGTGAAAAAATACTGGACAGGGGCGACGAGCCATTTTTTAATTGGGAACTTTCTGAAAGGTTAAGGCTTTGGCAATTTCTGGAGGATGAACTGAAGACAACGGTAATTGCTTCCGCGAACTGGGAACATAAGTTTGTACAACCAGGCAGACTGCTCAATACAGGATTCAACTATACTTTTCATCGCGAGGATGAGAAGTATTTTTTTACCAATGTCTTACCCACTTATACAGGGCTTGATTCATTTAAATTGATTTCTGATGAGCATGTACTTGATTTTAATATAGACTACATTCAACCATATAGGTCTGGACGTATTGAGACAGGTTTTAAATTCCGAAGGAGATCTATTCCAGTAAATATGCAATTCAAACCAGGTATCAATTCTCCTTTGGATACTACAGCGGGTGGAAGGGCAGATTATGGAGAGATGATTCCTGCTATCTATGGGAATTATGTTTTTGAGAGTAACAATTTTGAATTAGAGGCGGGGCTGAGAATTGAGTATGCGGACATAAAGTATGAAGTAAATCCGAAGCATCCTGTATATAAAAGTGACGGTTATGATTATGTGCAACCTTTTCCGAATCTCCGGCTGGTTTACAAACTAAATGAACGAAACCGTTTTTCATTTTTCTATAATCGCCGCGTTGACCGGCCGAATGAGGTCGATATCCGGATATTTCCCAAGTACGATGATGTAGAGATTATCAAAGTTGGAAATCCTGCGCTTCGTCCTCAATTCACAAATAGTTTTGAGTTGGGATATAAGGCCAACTGGAATCACGGATATCTTTTTTCATCTGTATATCATAAGCGGATGGACGCCACCATCATCCGGATTGGAAGCATAGTGCCGGGCAGCCCGCTTATTTATAATATATTCCAGAACGCGGGAAAGAGTTACAGTACAGGATTTGAGTTTGTGTTCTCCCAAAACGCAGGAGCTTGGGGCGTATTCAATCTGAACGTGAATGGATATCAGAATGTCATTGATTCATTTACTTCAGTCAATAAATATCCCGTCCCAAATGTTTTTCACGATGAGAAAAGAAAGATTTTTTCTGGTAGTCTAAAGCTGAATAGCAGTTTTCACCTTCCTAAACAATTGGACATTCAACTTTCTGCAGTATACCAGGCGCCAGACCTTGTGCCGCAGGGGAAAACCTTTAGTCGTTTTTCAATCGACCTCGGCATAAAAAAGAATATTCAGAAGAATAGAGGAGAGCTGATATTCAATGTAACTGATCTGGCCAATACTTTAAACTACAAGAAAGAAGTGTTTGGCAATGGCTTTCATTATATCAGTACGGACTATTACGAAACCCAGGTTTTCCGGCTTGGTTACAGTTATAAATTCTAAAGGAAAATTCTTTTTTTGAGTATCTTAAAAAACTTAGGCAGATGGGAGAAATAAGTTCTATTTCAATGTAATTTGATCCATCTTCTCAAACTTCGCCTTTACTCCCCATCCTCCGAAATTCTCAGAAACCAGGAACCAAATTTCATTATTTCCTTTCTTAAGCGGTAGATAAATCCTGTCGAAGTAACCTATCGTTCCAAGATATCGATAGTCGCGAGACATGAAATTATCCGCGCCGGAAAATATTGGTTGGTCGTTGAGATAGACGGTTACAAAATCACTGAATCCGAAATTCATTGCGATCATCTGATCGGTTGTAGATTCGAGGTCGATTCTGGCGATGATTGACCTATTCGTATCGGTCGGTTGAATGAATTTAGCAAGATTAATTGTGCCCGAAGGCTCACTTTGCTGTGTAGTAAATTGGACTTTACTTTTAATATCTGGCTTTAGTTGAAATTGTTGGTTGAATAATTTCCCATCCAATGCATTCGATACCTGCCATTTGGTAATAACACCATCTTTGCCATTTGGAGGCACTGAAGGTTGAACCGGTGGACTGCCTTGTTTCTTAGTATATTGAAAGTTGGCCACGCGAAATGGAGAACCGGAGACAATTCCCATCTTCCCAGCTTTCCACTCTCGTTTAAGTTCCGTCACTTTCATCAAGGGATTCTGCATATCGTCAATATAGATCTCAGCCTGGAGCCCATGGACATCGATCTTCAAATGATGCCATTCATTGAATTTGTAAGTGAAGGCTTTTGAATATCCTTCCCCATGATACAACTGCCATCCAGCCTGTCCATTGAAAATCGGTGTGTATTGAGTAGCATCCGGGTTGCCGGATTGGTGGGGGCGTATATAAAAATTCTCAAAGTTATTTGTGTCGACATAGCGGAACGCAAAACCGGGAAACCCTCTTTGCGGGCTGACGCTAAAATCTGCTTCGATCACACCGTCGAGCAGTTCCACATCTTTGAGAAAGATTCCACCCTGGTTGACCAAAAAGCATTCCTTACCCAAATAATTTTCCACGGTCGGTGCCTTGCCCCATACTTCCCATTTATCAAGTGACATGGGGGCTTTAACGGCCTGAGCGATTGAACTGAAGGCGGTTGCGAGGAAGAGAAATCCGCAAAAGGCAATTGATGTTTTCATGACAATAATTTTAAATTATGTTTTGCAATAAACAGAGGAATTCAGGAAATTCATGTTCATATGCGGGCCATTTTACAGCCATTTAAAGCTCAAATGCATTAACGGTCATGATCAATGGCGAAAGGGACTATATTATTATATGCAAAAAGCTGATCGAAGAAAGATTCCATTTCGGTAACGGGAATGGCAAGCCCCGGCAACGCGATCTTGAAGGTCTGGCCGATGCGATAGAAGAAAAATCAGGAATCAAACTCAGCCTTTCGACCTTGAAAAGATTATGGAAGGACGATTATGATCAGACTCCACATCCTTCCACCCTCCAGGCACTGGTTTCAATCCTCGGGTACAAAGACTGGCAGGACTTTAAAATGAAGGAGCATCTTTTGGTAAAAGAAGAATTGCTTCCTGTACAGAATAAGCCAAAAGGAATTGTATTTCGTTGGGTGATATTGGGGCTCGTATTATTTGGACCCGCTTTAATTTGGATAATTGGATTCAAAACAAAACAGGAGTCAAAGAAAAAGCCAATCATAAAAGGCCCAGTTACCTTTACTGGGAATAAAACAGTTGCAGATGGAGTTCCCAGCACCATCATTTTTAATTATGACCTAAGCAATGTAGAAGCTGATAGCTTTTTCTTCCAGCAATCCTGGAATGATGAGGAAAAAGTAAAGATCGATCCCAAAGAACATTATTATTCGAATATTTATTTATATCCCGGTTTTCATCGCGCAAAGTTGATTGCAAACGATTCTATAATTAAGAGGGTCAAAGTACATATCACAACGGATGGTTGGTTGCCTTTGGCGCGTTATCAGTTCACAGATAGCCAACCAATGTATGTGAAAAAAGATAAGATGGTTAAGGATGGAAACTTGCATCTGACCAAAGAAGATCTTGAGGAATCCGGGGTTAAGACGGAGAATGAATTTGTTTTCAGCTATTTTAATGTCCGGGAATTCGGGAATATCAACAGTGATAATTTTACTATTGAAACCAGGTTCAGGGCAGATAGCATCAGTAAACAAATCTGCCCCGGTTCTGAAATTGTGATTGCAACCGAGGAACATATCTTTTTCGTGCGTTTGATGGGAAGGGGATGTGAGCGAAACGCCGGTATAAAGATGGGGGAGAATTTTCGGGAGGGATTAAATTCGGATCTTTCTGTTTTTGGTAGAAACTTATTCGAATGGCAGGATCTGAAAATTCAGGTAGCTGCAAAAACCGCAACGATCTATCTCGATGGCCAGCTTGCGTATACTTTATCATTCAAACAGGATTTTGGAAAGGTTGTAGGCCTCTTGTATCATTTTAATGGACCCGCGGCGGTGGACTATGTGCGATTAAAAGATGGAAATGGAAATCCAGTTTACCAAGATGAGTTTGTTAAGTGAAGCCGTGAGCTATGAGCTGCGAGCCACGAGCTCTTTTGGGTGAAGCTCGGGGCTTGTAGCTCACAGCTCATAGCTTATTCGTGGAGGATTCTCAGCAAATTTTAATGCTCTTTTGTCCGATTATTCACTCGTTTTTTCTTCTCTTCAATTTTTTCTTCGAGCGTTTTTTCATCTTCAATATCTGCAGGATCGGGATCATTGTTTTCCAATGCTATAAAATTGATATGATTATCCCGGTTGGCTTCCTGGGGCACATCAAGTTGGCGATCCTTTGGTTTTTTAGGTTTCATAATTTTATGTTTAAGTTTTATTATGGAATAGGTGAATAAATTGCCGTGCCCGACAGGTGTGAATTGATGAAGACATAAATCATCGTGGCATAGTTTTTTGGTTATTTTATTTGTTCTCTTTTTCTTGGGGTGTTTCTGCAAAGAATCTGAGAGTATACCCATTGAACCTGATCTGGTCAATGCCAGCGTAGGGAGAAGAAGAGAATGGAAAGGCCCGGTTCGCCGGGTCTTTTCTTTTGAGATGACATCTGCCCCCACATGCTCTCTGTATTTGAGAAAACATACGGGGGCAGATGTCATCTCATATTAGGGTCTCACCAATTTTGATGCACGGGAGAGAGTCTCTGATTACTTGCGAAGTCCTTAGTATGAGATTACATCTGGCCCTGTAAGGTGCTCTAATGCATAGACGCTTTGGGGCCAGATGTCATCTCCCTCATCTAAAATTCCTTCCCTCATAAAAAACTTTCTCAGGAGGTTTCTTTTGTATTTGAGCACGTTGCTCTAAACCAGGTGGGAGAGATCTTTCATCAGGTCTGGCTAGTGTAAGTATTGGAATATCTTCTTTTTTTGAAATAGTCAGATGTCTTAGCAATTTTGAAAAATCATAACAGGCACTTACAATAACATGTATCACTTCACCTTCAACCTGCAATTTGCCTTCTACCATGATCAATCTTGATTGTAAAATTTCCTTCCTGAATTTTTCAAATAAATTTTCAAAAATAACCAGGTTGGCAAAACCTGTTTCATCTTCAATCGTCATAAAACAAACACCTTTGGCTGTGCCGGGTCTTTGCCTCACCAAAACAAGACCGGCAACTTTTACATGCTGACCATCTTACAGCAGTATTTAATTCATTTGTTGAAAGAATATGAAGCTGTTCTAGTTTTTCCCTGACAAAACTTACAGGATGCGCTTTTAAGGATAAAGAGATTGCTGCATAATCATGAACAACATGTTCGGAAATTGATCATTTGAGGTAGCGATACATTTCTCATCTGATTGCATCTGCTGAAGGCTGACCTTCAAAAATTGCAACTGGCCTGTCTTTTGCTGAAACTTCCCATAATGCCTGCCGGCGATCAAGTCCAATTGATCGAAATGCATCTGCATCTGCTAATTTTTCGAGAACCGCTATCTGTTACACCCGCATCACGCAACTCATTTACATTTGAATATATTATTTTTCCTTGCCGATACAAGAATTTTCATATCCTCTTCACGCAATCCCTTTACCTGCCGGAAACCCAGACGCAGCGCACAATATTTACCTGATTTTTCTTCCAGCATATTATCCCAATCCGAATAATTAATATCAACCGGTCTTACTTCAACTCCATGCTTTCTTGCATCAATAACAATTTGCGCAGGTTGATAAAAACCCATCGGCATACTATTCAGTAATGCACAGGCAAATACATCGGGATAATAACATTTTATCCATGGACGAAACATATACCAGCAATGCAAAACTTGCTGCATGACTTTCCGGAAAACCATAACTTCCAAATCCTTCCAGTTGTTTAAAAACACTCTTGGCATATTCCTGTGTATATCCTCTTCTCATCATTCCATTGATCAATTTTTCTTCAAACTGACGTCACCATTCCATTTGCTTTAAATGTTGCCATGCTTCGTCGTAATTCATCTGCTTCTGCTGGTGTAAATCCTGCAGCAACAATTGCAATCTTCATTGCCTGTTCCTGGAATAAGGGAACACCCAATGTGCGTCCCAGAATTTCTTCCAGTTCTTTTGAAGGATATTCAACCGGTTCTTCTCCATTTCGTCTTCGCAAATAAGGATGCACCATATCTCCCTGTATCGGACCCGGACGTACAATGGCTACTTCAATTACCAGGTCATAAAAACATCGTGGCTTTAATCTGGGTAACATGGATTGCTGTGCACGGCTTTCAATTTGAAAAACACCAATCGTATCTGCATGACAGATCATTTCATACACTGCAGGATCATCCTGTGGAATATTTGCCAGCGTTAGATCAAGTCCATAATGTTGTTTTGCAAGATCAAAAGCCTTTGCGGATACAGGTGAGCATGCCAAGCGCCAGCACATCAATTTTTAAAAATCCAAGTGCATCAATATCATCTTTGTTCCATTCAATACAGGTCCTGTCTTCCATTCGTGCATTCAGGATCGGGCATAGATCAGATAATTTTCCACTCGTAATCACAAAACCACCTGTATGCTGACCAAGTTGCCGGGGAAAACCCATAAACTGTTTTGTGAGTTGTAAAACTTTTTGCAGATGTTTATCATCCGGATTCAATCCCTGTTCCGCTAATTCGTTTTCCTTCAAACCATTCATCAGTAAATTCCCAAATCGCATCGGATAAACCGTTGATCGTATCAACAGATAAACCCATTGCTTTGCCAACATCCCTGATCGCTCCTTTTTGATGTTGTTGTGTAACGGTTGCAACAATTGCAGCCCTGTCCCGTGCCATATTTATTATAGATGTATTGCATCACTTCTTCCCTTCGTTCATGTTCAAAGTCCACATCAATATCCGGAGGTTCATTACGTGCACGAAGAAATAAATCGTTCAAATAAGAAATCAAATTTGGTTGGATCAACTGAAGTAATACCGAGACAATAACAAACGGTTGAATTCGCTGCAGATCCACGGCCCTGGCAAAGAATTCCTTTTTCTCTTGCAAATCGTACAATATCATATACAGTGAGAAAATAAGAGGCATAATTCATTTTCTCAATAAAAACAAGTTCATGATTTATTGTCTGCAATGGTTTTTTCCGGAAGAATTTCTCCAAATATTTCTTTACGCTCCTTTCCAGGCAAGATAGCTCAATTCTTCCTGGGGGGTTCGTCCTTCCGTAGTGATTTCTTCCGGGTATTCATATTTTAATTCATTCAGGGAAAAACTGACAGGCATCTGCAATTTCCTGTGTTCGAAGTATTGCATCCGGATATTGCCTGAATAATCGTAGCATTTCATCATTTGACTTCAAATGTCTTTCTGCATTTGGATGTAAGCGAAATCCTGCATTATAGATGGTGCATTTTTCCCGGATACAGGTAAGAATATCCTGTAATTGCCTTCGTTCGGGATCATGATAATGTACATCATTGGTTGCTACCATTGGAATTTGAAACCCGGTGGATAATTCTGAAAGCCGGAATAAATATTTGCTATCATCACCCATATATTTTCGCGATGCTGCGATATAAAAGTTATTTCCAAAAGCATTTTTATATTCCTGTATTGAATCTTTAAATACGGATTCAAATTCAAATGAATCATTCAATGAATCCGGGGGAATAATAACAAAGATTATATCCTTAGAATATTCAAATACATCTGATTTATACAAATGGCATTCTCCTTTTTCTGCACGGAGGTTTCCAATCGTTAACAGATTACTTAATCTCGAATAGGCTTCAAGGTTTTTTGGAAATGCAAGCAGGCTGGGCCCATCAATCAGATCAAGCCGGCAGGCTGGAATAATCCGTATTCCGTTTTTCCTGGCAGCAGCATGTGCTCTAACCAAACCAGCAAAGCTGTTGCGATCGGTGATTGCAATTTCTTTATAACCATGGGCGACTGCTTGCAATACCAATTCTTCAGGGTGAGAGGCACCCCGGAGGAAACTGAAATTGGTCGTGACCTGTAATTCTGTATACTCAAGCAAAAAATCCATGAATAAACCATTGAAATGTTTTGCTTCCTTTATAATGTCCTGACCGAAACAGCCAATACCTGTTTCCATCCTCATCTTCCACACTATAATAATCCCGGTGTTCTCCTTTGTTCAGCCACCATTCCTGTTCGATACGCTCTGGACCATCTGCTTTCATAACTTTATGAAGTTTCCCTTTGTATCGAAAAAGCATTGGAGGATAATCCGGAATAGGAGCTGTGACCTCCACGGGTTCAGGATTTGGTAATAATTGAATTGGTCTGGGTCTGTCGATTTTCCAGGGGGATGGAGGTTCTTCTGCAAGACTAAAAACTTTTTTGATCGATCGTTCTGGCCAATAATGCTCGTCAGGATGGTATCGATAGATATTTTTTGAACCAATCTTTATTGACAATCGATCTAACAATTCAGCCAAACCGATATTTTCCAAACCTGAGGATCTATTCCAGATTATTTCCTGGATAGAAGAAACATCTTCAACAATTGGGGCATCCAGTATAAATAATTCAATTCCCAGGTCGGGTTCTATAGTTGACAAATTGATCTCAAATAATTTAAAGAGATGAATAACATTCCAGGAAGGACGGATGGTTTCAATCTTTATCTCTTCGATCTTTCCATCAACCCGGTAAGATTTGAAACTTGCTTTACGAATTCCTTTTCCTTCTTTCTGTAGTCGGGTGCATAAGGATTCAAGCAAGGTGGTTAATCCAATTTCAATTCCAGTGGCAGTAACAATCGGTTCAAGGCAGGGTAATCTTTCCTGGTAGGGTTCGATGGGTTGAATTGGATGAATGATTTCTTCCTTAATCCCAATCGCCTGATCCAATTTTTCCAATAATTCCACACCGAATCTTCGCCTCAATGCGGACCGGGGCATTTTTAGAAAATCTTTGATTTGCCATAGTCCCAGTTTGTGCAATCGTACGGTGATTTCAGGATTTACCCGAAGGGAAGCAGTAGGTAATGGAAGGATCGCTTCCAAATCATAACCGGGAGGAATGATTAATTTTTCTTTTCCAAATCGGGCAAGAGCGCAGGCGAGACCGATCGTATCTGCCATTGCACCGCGAACTTCATATCCACGATCCTTTAATCTTTTGATGATCTCATTAAGATAGGGTTCATCTCCACCCCAGAGATGTGAACATCCAGAAGCATCAATGATCAAACCATCAGTTTGATCGATTGCAACGAATGGAGAAAATCGAATGCACCATTCAGCAATCCTGCGTAGTAATTTTTCAGGAAGGGAAGGATTATCATCCATTACTTCTATGGAAGGAAATATCGCTCTCGCATCAGCAAGCGCCATACCTGAATGGATTCCTTCTTTTTCAGCCAGGAAATTTGTTGCAGTGATCAGCATTTTCCCATGTGAAGGAGTAGAAAGTACCAATGCTTTATTGGAAAGCTGAGGTTGACGGAGGGTCAACCAGTCCGTTTTAAGATGACGGAACCACAGAGAAACATACCGCTTAGCCATATCATCCCGTTTTCTTTTGTTCCTCTGGAATAATTATAATTGATTTTTCGATGGGCTTCAATCTTCCGTTGATCCATTCCATCTGCCAGGTTCCTGGGATCCCATTTCTTACTTTTAATAATTCTACATTCCACCTGGGAAAACCTATACCTGGCAGGTCATTTGGAGAACCGCTATGAATTGAACTAATTCTCCATCTGGTAACACATGCAGTGATATTTTGACTTTTTGGTTTGATTCGAATAATAAAACCGGTCACACGACTATGCTCAACCGCTAATTGAAGTCTCCTCGACGCTTTAAAATCCAATTCTCGTATTTCAGCAATTACAGCGGCAAGTCCATCAAACTTGAGGGCTTCTTCAGTAACCCAAAACACATCCTTATCCGTTTTCAGATCCACGAAAATTATTTTTTCAGGATCGATGCCAAAAGATTTGAGAGCAGGAGGAAAGATGGTTTTTGCAGTTCTTATCCAAATACAAGTGCCTCCATCAATCATTAGCCTGGATAGAATTCCTGAAATGAATCCGGATGTAGCGGCAGTATTTTCTTTTTCATCACAATAAAACTCATGCATGGCACCCAGGGGAAAACAGGAATTAGGAAATGCGAATCGGATTGGACCAAGTCCAAGATCATAATTTTCTTTACCCTTTATGGATTTAAAACCATGAAGGGGAAGAATCTCCTTTTTTAATTGCGCGATAATATTTGCATTCTCCCCACCCATTAAAAATCAAATTACTAAAATATTTAGCAAAGATACTAATTTAATTAGACCGCCAAATAATTCCAGAAACTTTTGATTTTAAACAAATCGAAACCACGAGAGGCTTTGGAAACCAAGAGGCAAGAGGCAAGGGCCAAAAGGCAAGAGGCAAAAGACAAGAGGCTAGGGTAAAGAAATATCACAAATAGCCTACGATTATGGATTCCCGATTATTGATTATTCAGTTGATTATTGCCTTTTGCTCCTTGCCTTTTGCCTCTTGCTTTCAGTCCCAAACATATTTCCAATCACCATTATTTTGTCTTTTCCATACAGTATGAAACACGCCTGTGAATTCGATTGGGTTACCTGTACTGTCTTTCGATCGCCAGACATATTTACCATAGGTATAAGCCATATCGCCATTGATGGAAACATCAATAAAATCAGGCGCCCATTTTACAGTTGCATTCTTGTAAAAATCGCTTGAATAATAGTTTTTGATTCCTTCTTTACCGTGTATCAAAGTATCATTCTGCCTTTTTATTATAGCATTGGAGTCTGCATAAAACCAAAACGCTTCGGCGATTCCTTTTTCCGCCGCCATGGTTTCGAATGCTTTTTCCGCGTCCCGAATTTCGGTTCTGGTTGCTTCAACTGAAATTTCATTTTTTTCATTACTGCAACTCATGAGCGAGATCACGATGGATGCAGTGAAATAGAAATAAACTTTTTTCATCCGGTGGGTTTTAGAATTTGGAATTACCGTATCAATACTACCATTCATATGAGATTATCAAGTTAATCATTTCAAAAGAAATATCTTTATGAAAACTGACTTATGAAGTTCTTTTTACCTAAGCAAATACTTTTTGCATTCATTATAATTGCTCTGCAAACAAACGCTCAGGAGCAATGGCCGACAAAAGAATGGCCAGTTGCCACGCCGAAATCGCAATCAATGAATGCGGATTCTTTGAAGAAAATTGATGATCTCATCTCCAGTGGTGCAAACGGAAACATCGATGCAATGTTCATCACCCGCAATGGCAAGCTAATTTACAAGAAGACATATACTCGCGACTATTACAAGATCTACGGCGACAGCATGAATAAAAAGAGTGGGCTGAATTCGCTCGATCCATCCAGCCAGTATAATTATTATAATCCCTGGTGGCATCCTTATTATCACCAAACTGAATTACATACACTGCAGTCCGTAACAAAGACCATTACTTCTGTAATTATCGGGGTTGCTGTATCGCGTGGCGACTTTCCAGATATATCAAGTCCTGTTTTAAGTTTTTTTGATGCTGAGCAAGTAAAGAACATTGACGAACGAAAACGCAGATTGACGGTAAAGCATTTGCTAACAATGACGGCAGGTATTGATTGGAATGAATCAGTTCCATATAGTCACCCAAAAAATGATTGCACTATAATGGAGGCAAGCTTTGACTGGACAAAATATGTTATCGATAAACCGATGGAGGCTGAACCTGGGCAAATATTTGAATACAATAGCGGCGCTTCACAACTCCTATCCCATATATTCAGAAAAGCAACAGGGAAAGATATAGAGGAATATGCTGCACAATATCTTTTTTCGCCACTAGGGATACAACAATTTTACTGGAAGAGAACTCCAATGGGACTTCCCGATACGGAGGGCGGATTATACTTAAGAGCCGATGACCTTGCTAAGATTTACTATTTGTTTTTAAAGGAAGGTAATTGGAACGGCAAACAAATAATAAGTAAGGATTGGGTAAAAAACTCCGTTACTCCGGCAATTTCAGTTGGCCAGGGAACTCAATATGGTTATAAGTGGTGGTTATTTCAATATGCCGACAATCCAACCCGTTATGTTTGGGCTGGTTCTGGATTTGGTGGTCAGTGGCCAATGGTGATTCCGGAGTATAATATCGTTGCAGTATTCACCGGATGGAATATTGTACGCGGGCCAGGCCTTCGGACGATGGAAACGATCAGAAGATTGGTAAATGCGGTTGAGGATAAGAAATAGGTTGGCTCTGGCACGAAATATTAGTCTAACAAGTAATGGAAAGATTTTCCCCGCTGTATTTCTCGTTGATAGTAATTATTTCGATTCTTAGTTGTTCTGAGAATGAAGCCAAGAGTGATTTGTCTATCGAATCCCAAAAAGTTTTCGACAATATACCGTCTGGTTCCGGCCTGGTATTAACGAATGACACAGCTTTTATTATCGGAGATGATGCAACAGCGGTTTACCTTTTAAACCTCGAAAACTTTAAGCAACAAAAACTTCCGATTTCGGGTATGGTGTCCAGTAAGAATCGTGAGCCAAAAGATACCAAGCATGACTTTGAATCCGCAACGCTTGTGAACTGGAATGACGGGAGGTATTTGCTCGCATTTGGGTCAGGAAGCCAGATTGATGCGAGAGACAGTCTCCTGGTTTTTAACATTGATGATAATAGCGATCAGAAAATTGTTTCACTGCATCAATTCTATGAAGAATTGCAGCGATTGACTAATACCGATTCCATGCAATGGAACCTGGAAGGTTCAACGGTGATGGGGGAGAGCCTTATTCTTTGCAACAGGGGTAATAATATGGTTTTTGAGATTGCTTTAAATGATTTTCTAAAGTTTTTGTTTGAACCAGATTCTTCATTTCCTCCAGTGCTCTTTCACCGTGTCAGGATGCCAAGGATCGAAAATAAAGAAGCAAGACTTTCAGGAGCATGCTCATTAAACGATTCAGTACTTATATTCTCCGCTTCTGTGGAGGATACCCCCGATTGGACGAAAGATGGTCCTATATTAGGAAGTTTTATTTGCATCTATTCGATAAGAGAATTTGAAATAATAGGTTCCTACCTTTTGGAACGCAGAAATGGAAGCAGTTTGAAAGAAAAAATTGAGTCGCTTGACGTTTTGAATAAGGATGATAAAGGTGTAATCACGCTTATGGCCATTGCGGATAACGATAATGGTAGTTCGAGACTATTTCGTTTGAAATTAACCACTTCTGTTAAAAGCATTAATTAAATTTGTTTTAGAATAACTCCGATATATAGTCCTCCAATATTCTGACTCCCATCATAGTCAGGCTCCATGAAAGGAGTGAGGTGTAACCAAACTTTGTCAGAAAGTCTAAACTGGTTTTGAATTTGAAAACTAAAGCCAAAGTTATTTACATGGTATTCGTTCGTCTGGCCATCATCGTAGCTATTTAATCTATAAATTCCATCACGGACACCAATAGTGTATACTCTTTGAGGTAAGGTATTGTATGGAGGATCCATTTCTCCTTAATTAATACCTGTGCTATCTATGAAAATGCCTTGAAAAACTCGTTTCTCCTACATATAATTGCTGTATTTTAGGTCAGGGGTTATTTTAAAAAACGGTATTTTTTCCAGGATTCAGTTGAGTATTGTAAAAAATGGAAGCAAGAAGTTGCTTAAGGCAAAACGTGTTTGGTAAATGATAAATCAAATAAATTATTCTATATAATTTCAACATATTGTCATGAAGGCACGCCTATTGTTATTGTTTATTTTGATAGGTTACTCCAGCTTAAGGGCACAGGATTCAACACTCGTCACCATTAAAGCAGGCAGTAGGATCAAGGATGTTCTTATCGCAACTGAGATATTTTTTTCCGCAGAATTCATAAAGGGGAGCGTTTTTTTCAAAAGTGGCATAGTTGCAAATGCAATGATGAATTACGATAACCTTAGTGACCAAATGCTGTTTATTGATCCCAAAGGCGATACGCTTGCATTAGACGCCGAAAAGACCATCAATTTCATTGTCTTAGACAAAGACACATTTTATTACGTTGACGGATATATAAGGCTGGTGGCAAGCAATAGCATTTTGAAACTAGCCGAGAGAAAAATTTGGAGACTGTCAGATATCCAAAAGATTGGTGCTCACAACATACCTGCCAGAACGTTCGCCGTCACTTCTTATAGTACACGAACTAGTGGATACGGCACCTACGAGATAGTTCTAAAAGAAGACATCGTGTTAAGAAAAGAAGCACAATATTACTTTGGAAATATGTATAACAGATTTGTCCCCGCCAGTAAGAAGAATTTATTGTCTTTTTTTCCAAAAAAGGAAAACATTCTTGTGAAGTATTTGAAAGAAAACAATGTTAACTTTAATGAAAAGCATGATCTTGAAAAACTAGCTCAGTTCTTAGAACAACATTACTGATCAATATCATAACTTCAAAAAACCTGGATCATGGTCTTAACTATTAACGGTGTAAGACAGGAAGTAAATGTCGATCCTGACATTGAATTATTAACCGTGTTACGTGATTACCTGGGTTTAACCGGCAGCAAATATGGCTGTGGCGAAGGAGCTTGTGGTGCCTGTATGATACTCGTTAACGGTAGTCCCTCACCATCTTGTAATATTCCTGTTAGATCCGTTGTCGGCAAAGAAGTGACCACTATTGAAGGTCTCGAAAAAAATGGAAAACTGCATGCGGTGCAGCAGGCCTTTCTTGCCATCGATGGTTTTCAATGTTCCTATTGTGCCTCGGGAATGATTATGTCGGCGGTAGCACTGTTGAAAAACAATCCTTCGCCTTCAGAAGATGCAATTATAAAAGCAATGAACAGGAATATTTGTCGTTGCGGAACCTACCCCTATATTGTCAAAGCCATTCAACTTGCTTCAAAATCTTAATCACGCACGATGAAAGATTCGGATAAATTATCTCATCCCTTTGAGCCAACAAACGATGAATTGCCACCTCGACCAAACTTTCAATTTGCATTGGACCGGCGTAAATTTCTTCAACTTTCACGGTGGAGGTTTAGTCGTTGCCTTTGTGTTGCGAGATATTTTTTCGTTGGAGGAACAAAACGTTATCCACTGAAACGCCCGATGCTTCCGTAAACGAAGTAGCCGCCTGGATTCATATTGGCGAAGATGGAAAGGTGACCGTCTACACAGGTAAAGTGGAGGTGGGACAGAACATACGTACATCTTTGTCGCAATTGGTTGCGGAAGAATTGATGGTGCCGATCGCTTCTATTACCATGATCATGGGCGACACAGATCTCGTGCCTTACGATAGAGGTACATTTGGCAGCCTTACTACTCCACAAATGGGCCCACAATTGCGTAAAGCTGCTGCAACGGCCCGGGAAGCGTTACGGGAAATGGCGTCAAAAATCTGGAATATTCCGGTTACCAATTTAAAAGCAGAAAATGGGATGATCCTGGATAAAACAGGAAATAAAAAAATAAACTATGGCGACCTCACGAAGGGTAAGCAACTATTGATGCCGATTGCTGATAACGTTCAGTTGATTCCACCAAAGGATTGGAAGATTGCTGGAAAATCGGTGCCCAGGATTAATGATCGCAGTTTGATCACCGGTAAACATCAATATGTTTCGGATATGAAGTTGCCCGGTATGTTGTATGGTAAAGTGTTGCGACCTCCTTCATATGGTGCAAAATTGGTTGAAGCAGATCTTACAAAAGCGCGCAATATGCCTGGTGTGATTGTAGTGAAGGATGGAGATTTTGTTGGTGTGGCAGCACCGGATGTAAGAACTGCAAACAAAGCTTTGCAAACTATTGAAGCCAAATGGGAAGAAAACAAAGATCAACCATCCAACAAAAATATATTTGATTATCTCGTAAAGAATAGATCCACCGGAGGCGGAGGTGGTGGCGGCGGAAGAAATTCGGGCAATACTAAAGGAGATGTAGAACGCGGGTTATCCGAAGCCGAATTCAAACATTCCAACACATATAACATCGATTATATAGCGCATGTCCCACTGGAGCCAAGAGCAGGAATAGCTGAGTGGGTAGATGGAAAGCTTACTGTCTGGACCGGAACACAACGTCCATTTGGCGTTCAGGAGTCACTCGCCGAAATTTTTAGAATAAATAAAGAGAAAGTTCGTGTAATCATGCCCGATACAGGATCAGGATATGGAGGAAAACATAGTGGTGAAGCTGGCATTGAAGCTGCACGACTGGCACTCGAAGCAAAGAGAGCCGGTTAAAATTGTTTGGACAAGAGAAGAAGAATTTGTCTGGGCTTATTTCAGACCAGGCGGGGTGATTGAAGTAAGTGCCGGCGTTAATAAAGATGGTACCATAACAGCATGGAAGTTTAATAACTACAATTCAGGCGGCGCTGGCCTCGAAACTCAATATAAAGTCAGTAACAAACAAATCGTACACCTTCCATCCAATACACCATTAAAACAGGGATCATATCGTGGTTTAGCTGCAACTGCAAATGTTTTTGCACGCGAATGTCATATGACCGACCTGGCCAGATTAATTAAAATGGACCAGCTTGAGTTTCGCATTAAAAATTTAGACGACGAACGTTTTATAGCAGTGCTTCAAGCAACAGCAAAAGCATTTGGCTGGAATGGCTCCAAAACTCCCGGTCATGGTTACGGTATAGCAGGAGGATTTGAAAAAGGTGGTTACGTTGGTTGTTGCGCCGAAGTAATGATCAATAAAGACAAGGAAGTAAAAATAGTTCGCATTACACAGGCATTTGAATGTGGTGCGATCATTCATCCGAAGCACCTGGAAAACCAGGTGATGGGTTCCATTGTGCAAGGGCTTGGAGGAGCTTTGTTCGAAGCGATTGAATTTTCGAATGGGAAAATCCTTAATTGCGGACTTTCTGCCTATCGTGTGCCGCGCTTTAGTGATATTCCAAAAATTGAAATAGTCCTGATCAACCGAAAAGATATCTCACCCGCCGGTGCAGGCGAAGCAAATATCGTTGGTATTGCACCTGCGATCCGCAATGCAATAGTGGATGCCACGGGCATCGGCTTGACTACATTGCCGATGATTCCAAGTGGCGTATTGCGGAGTTAGTCGGGAGTCAGGAGTCAGGAGTCAGGAGTATAAGTACAGATAAACAAATAGTAGATTATTCTGCTGTTCTGCTGTTCTTCTGTTCATCTGTTCTTCCGTTCTTCTGTTCTCCTGTCCTACGAATTGCGCAGGATCTTTTCCATCTTCCTCCCTTTCGCCAGTTCATCAACCAGCTTATCCAAATACCGAACCTGTTGCATAAAAGGATCTTTGATATCTTCCACACGATACCCGCATATCACCCCGGTGATGAGGTGCACATTGGAGTTTAGTTTGGCTTGTTGGAAGAATGTTTCAAACGTTACTTTATCTTTTATCAGCTCTTGTAGCTTCTTGTTGTTGAAGCCTGTTAACCACTCGATGACCTTGTGTAATTCTTCCTTGGTTCTTCCTTTCTTTTCTACTTTTGTAACATACATCGGATAAACCGAGGCGAAAGTCATTTTTGCGACACGCTGAATAGTTGCGTCTGAAGTATTCATATTCCTAAATTTCTTGCTTCAAATTATTAAATTGAATTAGAATATAAATATTATGAGTAAACAATTTTTTTCACATTTATTACTTCTAATCTTTTTTTCGGTAAAACTAAGCGCACAAAAGACTGCAAATGTGAGCGCATGGCCGAGAGGCATTACTTATGAAATTTTTGTACTGGCTTTTGCTGATTCCGATGGCGATGGGAAAGGAGATATCAAAGGAATGACATCGAAGCTGGATTATCTTAAAGAGCTCGGAGTTGAAGGCATTTGGCTGATGCCCATGCACCCTTCACCCACTTATCACAAATACGATGTGTCAGATTACTATAATATCCATCCTGATTACGGAACGCTGGATGATTTCAAGAAGTTCATAGAAGAAGCGCATAAAAGAAATATCAAAGTGGTAATGGATATGGTGATTAACCATTCCGGTCGTCAACATCCGTGGTTCAAAGATGCTATCGCAAATCCGAACAGTCCTTACAGGGAATATTATGTATTTACCCATAAGGACGATCCTCAAACTAAGGTTCCGGGAAGAATAATAGCAGGCGATTCAGGTAATCGAAACCGGTGGAATAAAATAGACAGTTTAAGCGATTATTTATACTATGCCTATTTCACCCGCAATATGCCTGATTTGAATTTCGATAGTCCTAAGCTCCGGGAAGAAGTTTTTAAAATTGGCCGGTTTTGGCTTTCAGAAATTAAAGTAGATGGATTCAGGCTCGATGCAGCACGTCATATTTTTCCTGATGACAGGCCGAAGGAAAATCACAGGTGGTGGGTCTATTTCCGTAACGAGATGCAAAAGGCAAATAAAGATGTCTATCTCGTTGGTGAAGTATGGGCGCCTGCTGAAATTGTAGGACCTTATATGGAAGGGTTACCGGCTTTATTCAATTTTGATATGGGAAATGCGATCACGAAAGCGGTGAACACCGAACGTGGAGATTCACTTACTATCAATCATAAAAAGATCAGGGATTTTTATAAATCAATAAATCCCGATTATGTTGATGCAACATTCCTGACTAATCATGATCAGAACCGTATCATGAGTGCTGTAAATAATAATATGGATAAAGCCAAGATGGCGGCCTCGCTTTTACTCACGCTCCCGGGTTCACCTTATTTGTATTATGGAGAAGAGATTGGCATGCAGGGCAAAAAACCTGACCAGTATATAAGAGAGCCTTTCATCTGGGACGTAAAAACCAATGACAAGTCACGAACAACCTGGATTGCGCCAAGATATAGTGCAGACTCATCTGTTGTTCCGGCAGCACAACAAATAAAAGAAAAGAACTCAATTTTGAATCATTATAAAACTTTTATTCAACTACGTAACAACAATAGAGCGCTGACTTATGGTGAATTGGAGCCGATAAGCCTCAGCAACAACGAGATTTGCGCATTTGTAAGATCAACAAATGATGAGTCAGTATTAGTTCTGCATAATCTTTCTCAGGCTGATATCACAATTAACTTACCGGCCAGTCTTGGAGAGTACAACAAATTTGTGTTTAAGAATAAAGAAGCCACTGTGAAAAACAGTGCAGTAATGATTTCCTCATATAGCACAGTTATTCTAAAAAAGTAGTTCACGTATTATGAAGAAAATTATAAGCCACCTATTCAATCTGATATTATTTTTTTTGGTTAGTCCCGCATTATCGAATGCGCAATCGCAGGAAAATCAACCCTATCCCCCTCAATATGGTAAGCCTTTCAAGTATGTTCCCGATCGTAGGGATGTAACCATGTACCAGGTAAATATGCGATCATTCAGCAAAGACGGGGATTTAAAAGCGGTTACTGCCCGTTTAGATTCCATAAAAGCTTTAGGCGTAAATGTAGTTTACCTGATGCCTGTATACCCGGTTGGCGTGCTTAAGTCCGTTAATTCACCGTATGCTACAAAAGATTATGATGAGGTAGGTAATGAATTTGGGACATTGGCTGATTTACGAAATCTCATAGATAAGGCTCATAAACTGAAAATAGCGGTCTTGATGGATATCGTAGCCAATCACACTGCATGGGACCATCCCTGGATAGCAAACAAAGAATGGTATGTGCAGGATTCTCTGGGAAATATAAAATATCCTAGAAATTGGAGAGATGTAGCACAACTAAACTTTAATAACAAAGAGTTGCGTTTAGCCATCATAAGGTCAATGAAATCTTGGGTCTATAAAGCCAATATTGATGGTTTTCGTTGTGATTATGCTGATGGTCCACCGGTTGATTTTTGGAAGCAGGCGCTTGATTCATTAAAAACAATTTCAAACCATAAATTATTATTGCTTGCTGAAGGTAGCCGTCCCGAGCATTTTGCCGTTGGCTTTGACTATAATTTTGGATTTAGTTTCTTCGGGAACTTAAAAAGTATTTACAAAAATAAAAAGTCGGTAAAATCAATTGATTCGCTAAACATAAGGGAATATCGAGGTATTGCAGAGGAAGGTCAGGGGATAGTAAGATATCTTACAAATCATGATGTGAATAGTTCAGATGGCACACCCCTGGACCTATTCGGAGGTAAAAAGGGTTCTATGGCTGCCTTCGTAATTGTAGCATATATGAAAGGCATTCCGATGATTTATAATGGACAGGAAGTAGGCACTCCGTTCCGACTGGTTTTCCCATTCAAGAGTACGCCGATAAATTGGGATCTAAACAATCAGGATGTAACGTCAGAATATAAAAAGATTATCGCTTTCAGGAATAAAAGTAAAGCTATCAGAAGGGGAACATTAAATTCTTATAACAGCGATGATGTATGTGTCTTTACTAAAGAAATGGGAACAGAGAAGATTTTAGTTATGTCTAATTTAAGAGATAAACCTATTACCTACGAAATTCCCACCGAATTAGAAAATACCAAATGGAAAGATGTATTTACCGGTTCTAAAACTTTATTGAGTAAAGAAATTACAATCGAGCCTTATCAATACATCGTTTTGAAAAGATAATAAGTACAGCAGGATCGAAATCCACTGACTTACAGCCCGTCGCCCTCGCTAAAGGGCGGGTGTTTTGCTGGAGGCGGTGGAAAGAGTGGAAGGATTACTCATGCATTAGGTTCCGGGCCTTCATTTAATTTATTTTTTGTAACAAAATCGTCACGAAATTCTGTGAATTCGGTTATTAAGGCCGTGGTTTCTGATTGTACACTATCCATATGGCCGTATATATCGGGGATTTTTTGCTCCAAAATTTTATTACCGAGGTTAATATTCTCGGCCTCAACCTGGGCAATTTTTTTTAATAAGGCTGTTGAGCTATTACTTATATCTTCTAATTCGCGAGCAATTTTATTAAGTGCGTTAAGTTTCTGCATATTATCCATAAAAAATGCTTTAGTGAGGCGGTTTTCCCGCGTTAATTTTATGCCCGAATGTAATTTATTTCCTCAGTATGAGTAAGCCCGGGTGGTAAAATAAATCTATCAGCGGTAACCCGTCTCTGTTGCAGGTTTCCTATATTCATCTCCCAAATAAAAAATATGAAAAAGTTGATCGGTTTGCTTGCGCCAATTATTGCATCGATGGGTGCTTTTGCCCAGATAGATGCAGGTCTTTTCAGATACCCTGATGTATCCAAGACCGATATTGTTTTTACTTATGCCAATGACCTGTGGATGATTCCAAAAACTGGTGGTAATGCTGTCAAACTCAGTTCACCTGCCGGGGTCGAGGTCTTTCCGAAATTTTCCCCCGATGGAAAAAGTATTGCATTCTCAGGAAATTATGATGGCAACGCGGATGCGTACGTTATCCAAAGCACCGGAGGTGTACCAGTCCGCCTTACCAGCCATGGTTACCCCGACCGAGTTGTGGACTGGACGCTCGATGGAAATAAAGTATTGTTTGCTTCCAGCCGTGAAAGTGGAAAGGCCAGATTTAACCAATTCTATACTGTAGCTGCAGCAGGTGGGCCCGCTGAAAAGATGCCACTGGAATATGCTGAATACGGTTCATATTCTCCAGATGGAAAACAGATCGCAGTTGTTATCAGAACGGAGCGTTTGCGCAACTGGAAACGCTATCGGGGCGGAAATGTCGCGGATATTCACATTTACAATTTTGCCAATAAGACTTCTGAAAATATTTCTGCTGGAGACGATGCGCCATATGATTTTCCCATGTGGCACGGAAACAGTATCTATTTTCTTTCCGACAGAGGTGCAGAGCAACGCACCAATATATGGAAATATGATGTAGCCAGTAAAGCATTGACGCAAGTAACTAAATACAATGAAACTGATGTACACTTCCCTTCACAGGGACCTGAAGACATTGTATACGAAGCGGGAGGTAAGCTTTACATTCTTCCATTTGCTACGCTACAGCCAAAAGCCGTTACTGTTAGTCTCGTTACTGATAAAGCATTGCTCAAGCCTCGCCTGGAAACGGCAGACAGAAATATTCAGTCGCTGTCATTGAGTCCTGATGGCAACAGGGTTTTGATACAAGCGCGCGGCAATATTTTTTCCGTTCCTGCGGAAAATGGATTTGTAAAAGACCTCTCACATACATCCGGGTCTGCTGAACGATACCCGGCATGGTCACCAGACGGCAGATCTATTGCTTACTGGAGCGATAAATCCGGCGAGTACGAATTGTATGTTATGCAGACGGATGTGGAAGGTTCAGAAAGAAAACTTACGAATTATGGTGCGGGTTTCAGGTATTCTCCTTACTGGTCGCCCGACAGCAAGAAGATTGCTTTCATTGATAAGGCCATGAAAATTCAATTAGTTGATGTGGCTTCCGGCGAAACAACGCAGATCGACAAAGGTCTTCGGATGATGCATGGAGCTGTCAACAATTTCACTGTGCGTTGGTCGCCTGACAGTCGTTACTTCGCGTACAACAGGGATTTAGATAACTATCAGCAGGCGGTATTTATATATGATTACAGTAATAAAAAACTACACCAGGTTACATCCGGCTTTTATAGTTCTTATAGTCCTGTATTCGATCCGGAGGGCAAATACCTTTACCTGCTAACATCCCAATCTTTTCAACCGATATACAGCAGCATTGATAATTCATTCATATATGCAAACTCAGGACAGGTAGCTGCTATAGCGCTGTTGAAAACAACTCCGTCCCTGCTTACGCCGAAGAATGATACTGTTGCTATGAAGCTGGACGCACCAGCCAAAAAAGAAGAATTGATCAATAAAGCAGAGAAGGAGCGAAAGGATACATCCTTAAAAGTAAAACCGTTGCCTTCGGCCAATAATGTGATGATTGATTTTGACGGGCTCGAACATAGAATGGTGATATTACCATTAGCCGCCGGCAACTACGGACAATTGAATGCTGCAAAGGGTAAGATCATTTACATGAAATACCAAAACACAGGCACATCAGGTCCGGGTGCAATCAAATTTTTCGATATAGACAAGCGCGAAGAAAAGACGATCCTTGAGAATGCTAATAGTTATGCGCTCTCGGATAATAAAGGAAAAATATTGGCAGCAAGGCAAAACAACCAGTTTGCGATCATTCTTCCTGCAGAGAATCAGAAATTTGAAAAGCCATTGCGTGTAGCTGAAATGCAAACAATGATTGATCCTGCTGCCGAATGGAAGCAAATATTTGCTGATGCATGGCGTATTCAAAGGGATTATTTCTACGATCCCGGTATGCACGGTGTGAACTGGAACCAGGTGAGGGAGCGCTATGGCAAAATGCTGGAAGGAGCCACCACACGTGAAGAAGCCAATTTCGTAATCGCTGAAATGATAGGAGAGTTGAATGCATCGCACACCTACCTGAGTGGTGGTGATCTTGAGCGACCCAAAACACAAAACACCGGATATCTTGGAATAGATTACGAAGCAGATGGCGAATACTACAAGATCAAAAAAATAATCCGCGGCGCTTCTTATGATGCCGAAGCGCGTTCACCGCTGGATATTTCAGGGATTGATGCAAAGGAAGGAATGTATATTCTGGCTGTGAATGGTGTACCTCTTACTACAGCGCAGGATCCGTATGCGGCATTTGAAGGATTGGCCAATAAAGCTGTTGAGATTACTTATAATACCAAGGCTTCCTTCAATGGTGCAAAAACAGTAACTGTGCAAACGATGGGTGATGAATATCGTTTACGTCATCTTGCATGGATCAATGACATGGCACAAAAAGTTTCGGAAGCTACCAATGGTGAAATAGGTTATATCTATGTACCCAGCACCGGCGTTGACGGTCAAAACGAACTGATCCGTCAGTTCAATGCACAATGGCAGAAAAAAGGATTGATCATTGATGAACGCTTCAATGATGGCGGGCAAATACCTGATCGTTTCATTGAAATGCTAAACCGCGATCCACTTGCTCATTGGGCTATCCGTGATGGTAGTCCATGGCCCTGGCCACCCTTTGCTCATTTTGGTCCGAAGGTAATGCTGATGAATGGTTGGAGCGGATCTGGTGGAGATGCTTTCCCTGATTATTTCCGTAGAAAAAAACTTGGACCACTAATCGGAACACGTACATGGGGTGGATTGATTGGCATTTCAGGTACACCACCACTTATAGACGGTGGTAATGTGACAGCTCCCAGCTTCCGCATGTATAATCCTGATGGAACCTGGTTCAAAGAAGGTCACGGTGTAGACCCGGATATTCCTGTAGATGAGAATTTAGGCTCAATGGCACGTGGTGTGGATCCACAACTCCAAAGAGCAATTGCGGAAATAAAAACATTATTGAAAACGAAAGAATATAAAAAGCCGGAACCACCAAAGATGGAGAAGAAGGCTTTTTAGAGCAATCTTAATTTAATCGATAGGCCCCAGGATGAGTAAGTTCGGACGGGCTAGTAGAATAAAATCTAACACGATCAATTTTGCTCTACAACAACTGAATTAAACTGTTGCGGATTGTTTCCGCGAAATAAAAGATCCCCGCAAATCATTTGCGGGGATCTTTTTAATTAAAAAGGTCACTGTAGCTAATGCTATGGTGACAGAAGTACGGGATTCCCTGCCTGACTGCCTGCCCGACTGCCCGCCCGGATGAATCCGTTCGGACGGGCGTCATTTAGGCGGGCGTCACGCAAGTAGGATACCCGAAAATGATTTGTGGATAGTTCAGTGCAGACTCAAGCAACTATTTACGAGAACGTTTTCGCAAAAACTAAGGCTGATAACAAATACAAATGCGGGGATTGTATCGAAAATAATTAATTTTCAGCTTTAAGAAGATTTTGCTATTTCAGTCTCCCGAGTCGTTTGAATAACGTTGTTTATCCGTCATACTGCTTTTTATTTCTTTGCGGATAGCATGATTTTTCAAACCCAATAAGAGCCAACCTTTGCCATATGCGTAAAAAACTTTTTTTGCTGAGCCTGCTATATCTTATCGTTATTAATGGATCTGTTTTCGCTCAAACAAATCACTTAGGAAATTCCTTTCAACCTCCCCCTCATCCGAGGATTTTACTTTTTAAAGGGGAGGAAAACGCGTTAAAGAAAAATGTCAGCGCCAATTCTACATGGAGTAATATACAAAACGCTATATTAAATGAATCCGATAACTTAATAACAGTTGCTCCTATTCAACGAATCCAGATAGGACGCCGCTTACTTGATAAATCCAGGGAAGCTATACGCAGGATGTTTTTTCTAGCCTATTCTTATCGCATTACCGGGGATATAAAATATGCTGAAAGAGGAGAAAAAGAACTGTTGGCTATTGCAGGATTCAGTGACTGGAACCCTACTCATTTTTTAGATGTAGCAGAAATGACGATGGCTGTGGCCATTGGTTACGATTGGTTATATGATCATTTATCTGTTGCTTCGAGGGCTGCTATTAAAGAAGCCATTTTGAAAAAAGGATTAGAGCCTTCTTTGGATTCAAAATATAATAGCTGGCTAAAGGCTGAGCATAATTGGAACCAGGTGTGTAATGCCGGTATGACCTATGGTGCCATGGCCATTTATGAAGACGACCCCGCTTTGGCAAAACAAATTATTAATCGTGCTATAGATGCTATTGTTCTACCTATGAAAGATTATGCTCCGGATGGGGCGTATCCTGAAGGTTATGGTTATTGGGGCTATGGTACCAGTTTTAATGTGATGTTCCTTAGCGCTGTTGAAAAACTTTTTGGAAAAGATTTTGGATTAAGCGAAATGCCTGGATTTTTACCGTCTGCCCGCTACCTGGAAAACATGACAGGCACCACAGGCAAACCTTTCAATTACTCTGATGCAGGAAGTAACGCAGGACTACATCCTGCAATGTTTTGGCTTGCTGCTAAAATGAAAGATCCTTCATTACTATGGGTAGAAAGAAATTACCTGAATGAAAATCCAAAAACACATATTAATAATCGTTTGCTGCCAGCAATTATTCTATGGAGCAATGCTATTGATATGTATAAAATCGTACCACCAACATCAACGATGTGGATTGGACATGGCAAAAGCCCTGTTGCGTTAATGCGTACATCATGGACAGATACAAATGCGATTTATGTTGGAATGAAAGGGGGCTCTGTTTCTGTTAATCACGCACATATGGATATTGGTTCTTTTGTTATGGATGCCGATGGCGTTCGTTGGGCCATGGATTTTGGTATGCAGGATTATGAATCTCTGGAGTCAAAAGGCATACAAGTTTTCGGAAGAACGCAGAACGCCCAACGCTGGACGGTTTTTCGTTTAACAAACCTTGTACACAATACGCTCACCATAAACAACCAGCACCAAAAAGTAACAGGCCATGCTCCCATAACAAGTTCAGGCACTACTCCCTCTTTTATGAATGCAGTTATTGATTTAACCGAAATCTACAAAGGGCAGGTGGCTAAAGCAATTCGCGGTATTGCTATTGTTGACAAAAGCTATGTGGTGGTCCGTGACGAAATTGAAACGCTGGATAGTAGTACAACCATTCGCTGGACAATGCTGACTCCGGCATCAGTAAAAATTACGGGTAACAACAGAGCTGAATTAACACAAAAGGACAAAAAGCTCATACTACAGGTTGAAGCAAGATCCGAAATTGTAATGAAAAGCTGGTCAACGGACCCGCCAAATAGTTATGATGCTCCTAATCCGGGAACAACCCTTGTTGGGTTTGAAATTACCGTTCCAGCACATTCAAAAACCGTCTTCAATGTAAAATTGATACCAGCAAAAACGCTGAGCAATGCAACTAAAAAGATTCAACCTTTAAAAGACTGGAAATGAAAAATAAGTTATCGAAGAATTTTTTTTGGGTAGCGTTTGTCTCTGTTATTTTATTTGGTTATAACACCCTGGATAAAATAGAAAAAATTAAATTCTCCCCCGATCTGGAAATAATAAGGAAGCGAATCATTAATGATCTTTTAGAACCTCCTGTTAACGAACAAACAATACAAAAGCTTATTCAATCTATTAATCCTGATGGTAGCTGGCCGGGAATAAATTATAAGGACACCACAAGAACTGGCTTTCAACATAGTACTCATTTGGAAAACATGCTGTTTCTGGCGAGAGCTTATAAAAAGCAAGGAACAAATTTTTTTCAAAATGCTGAAGTAAAAAAAACGGTTTCCTCGGCACTGGATTTTTGGATTGCACATGATTTTATTAGTCAGAATTGGTGGTGGAATGAAATGGGGACTCCCACTATGATGATTAATACATTGCTGATCTTAGATGATGATTTAACTGATAAACAAAAAACAGAAGGGACGAGAATAGCAAGCCGGGCAAGTCTTACCGGTGTCGGTGCCAGGCCAGGTGGCGATTTTGTACCTATTGCAGGATTGATCGTTAAACAAGGACTTTTTAAAAGAAACGACTCTATTGTTCTGAGTGCCCTGAAGGTGATGGCTGACCAAATTAAAATTACCACAGACAGGGGAATAAAACCAGATCTCAGTTTCCATCACCGCGTTGATAACGTAACGTCAATTCATAGTTATGGTACCAATTACGTAAGCACTTTTGCTTATTGGACTGTAATAACAGCCGGAACAGTATATAAATTACCGGATGAAGCACTAAAACTGTTAATTGATTATTACCTGGATGGCATTTGCAAGTCTATGGCATATAGCATCTATCCTGACCCTGGCGCAAAAAATCGCGACCTTAGCAGGAAAGGAGATCTTGGGCCTGAGGATACCAATATCCCCGAAAATCTTTTAACGTCCTCTAATTACAGGAGAGAAGAATTAGTAGAGATCATAAAAATCAGAAGAGGTGAAAAAAAGCCGGATAAAACATGGAACGGCTATTATTGGTGGTCTTCCTATTTTGTTCATCAACGTGAAAACTATTTTGCCTCGGTCCGCATGTTTTCTTCGCGCCAAAATAATGTAGAAGAACCTTACAATGAAGAAGGATTAAAAAACCATCATTTGGCTGATGGTTCAAACTTTTTATCGCGAACAGGCAAAGAATATATTGATATTTTTCCTGTATGGGATTGGCAGAAAATCCCGGGAACGACAGTGGTGCAAAAACCTGTTCTTCCACATTGGAACCAGATAGTAAAAAAAGGATTGTCTGAGTTTGTCGGTGGCGTATCAAATGGAAACTATGGTGCGGCAACATTTGATTTTAAAAGCGTACACGATCCCCTTAAAGCCCGCAAAGCCTGGTTCTTCTTTGATCATGAGTATGTATGTCTTGGCGCGGGCATTAGTTCCGATGCTGAGTATCCTGTTGCAACTACAGTGAATCAATGCTTACTAAATAAAGATGTCGTTGTTAATACAAAAAATCTGCCCCAAATATTGAGCAAGGGAGAAAGTAAGTTAAAGAATGTTTCCTGGGTATTACATGATAGCGTTGGCTATTTTTTCCCTTTTGAAGTTTCTGCAAACATTAATAATTCTACTTTAAACGGTAATTGGCGGCAAATTACCCATCAATCGAGAGCTAGTGAAGAACCCGTGCAAAAGGATGTTTTTACTTTATGGTTGGATCATGGTAAAAAACCAGCTTCCGCAAGTTATGCCTACATTATTGTGCCTGGAATTTCGTCATCGTCGCTGGAGCTATATAGTAAAACAAAAAACATAGTCATCCTGGAAAATTCAACCAAAATACAGGCAGTGCAAAGCAAAAGCCTGAACATTAGTGAAGTAGTGTTTTATCAACCTGGCAATATCAAACTGGGAAATAATTTGATTATTGCTTCTGATAGCCCTTGCATATTAATGGTTAAATTAAAAGGAAGAACTATCGATGAAATTTCCGTTTCTGATCCTACCGAGAAATTGAGTTCCCTCCGGTTATCTGTGAATGTTCCAGTCAATGCCTCCGCTAATTGGCATTGGATATGGAATAAAGAGAAGAAAGAAAGTACGATTTCTATTGATCTGCCTAAAGCTGAAAAAGCAGGGAAAACTGTAGTTATGGAATTTGGAAAATAAAAACAAAGCCTTGAATAACCGCTTTTATTTTAAGCACAGTAAAGTCTTTCTCTTTCTCTTTTGTGTATGAGCCAACTCCATCATGAATAGAGCCTGCCCATGTTTTACCCTGTTGTTTTCTTTGGGAGTTCTGACTTTTAGTTGTTAGCTTTCCCCTTTTGAGGGGTTTTATTATGGAGTCTGTCGACCTGAAAAAGCTGGCAAAATTATTAAATCTATCTCCTTCCACTATATCAAAAGCTTTGCGTGATAGCTTTGATATAAGTAAAGAGACTAAAGCGAGGGTTATCGCTCTTGCTAATGAATTAAATTATCAACCCAACCCGAATGCCAGCAGCCTGCGCAGGCACAAGAGCAAAATAATTGCAGTTGTTATCCCTGAAATTGCCAATAATTTTTTTACTCTTGCTATTAACGGCATTGAGTCCATTGCACAGGAAAAAGGTTATCATGTGTTAATTTACATAACTCATGAAGCAGTTGAAAAAGAAGTTGCCTTCATAAAGCATTTGCATAGTGGGCGGGTGGATGGATTGCTCATTTCCCTATCCAGCAGCACTAAAGATTATGGTCATCTCAAGGAGTTTCAGGATCATGGATTACCGATTGTATTTTTCGATCGCGTATATGAACAACTCAACACGGCTTGTATTACTACGGATGATTACGAAAGCAGTTACAAGGCTACACAGCACCTGATTGAGAAAGGATGTACTAAGATCGCCCACCTCATGTTCTCTGAAAGTACGTCAATCGGAAATAAGCGCATGCAAGGCTATGTGAATGCGATAAAGGATAATGGACTTCCGTTTGATGGAAAAATGGTTGTTCATTGTACCAATAGTGATGAGAGGGACTATAAATTGTTGGAAGAATTATTTAGTACGAATAGGCCGGATGGAATTTTTGCCTCTGTGGAACGTTATGCCATTTTATCCTACGATATATGTAAGCGACTTAAACTTTCCATTCCTGAAGATGTTAAACTAATAAGCTTTTCGAATCTGAAGACAGCGGCTTTTTTAAACCCCTCATTAAGTACAATAACGCAACCTGCTTTTGACATCGGCAGGGAAGCTGCTTCAATTATGTTTAAAGCACTGGATAAGAAAACGTTTGAATTAAAAAAAGAGAATATAGTTTTTAAATCCACGCTGATAGAAAGGGATTCTACTTCAAACAAGGATTCATTTTAAATACCATTTTCTATACCTGGCCAATGCTTCGATAAAATAATAATCAGCATAAGTCAGGGCAACGTCAATTTCAGATCCTCCGGGTTTATGGCCGGTACTATGCATCAATAAAAATCCACCATTAGTATTCACTGCAGCCCTGTAATCGGGCGATGAGAGTGTTTTTATGATTATCTCCGCATTAGAAAGGTATTCGTTTCTTGCTTTTCCTTTTGCATATTGTGCAAGTTCTAAAAGTGCCGAAGCTGTAATGGCTGCTGCAGATGCATCTCTTGGTTCATTGGGAATACCCGGAGCATTAAAATCCCAATAAGGAATCTTATCTGCCGGGAGATTGGGATGATGTAAAATGAAAGCAGCAATTTTATTAGCCTGGTCTAAATAAACTTTCTCTCCCGAAAACCGGTACATTACTGTAAACCCATATAATCCCCATGCCTGCCCCCTGGACCAGGCGGATTCATGGGAATATCCCTGGTGAGTTACCTTGCGTGCAACAGTTCCGGTTTTAAGGTCATAATCTAAAACATGATAGGAACTATTATCCGGCCGGAAATGATTTTTTAATGTTGACTGGGCATGGTTTTTTGCAATTTCTTTAAATCGGGCATCGCCGCCATTTTTGGAGACCCATTCCAGCAATTCTAAATTCATCATGTTATCGATGATCACCGGGCAATTAAAATTTTTATTCGAATCCCAGGATTGAATGGAGTGAATGGAAGGTCGGTAACGTGTCGCCAGCGAGGCTGCTGCAGTAAATATCACATCTTTATATTCAGGTTTGGGTGATATCGCATATGCATTTCCAAAACTGCAAAACATCATAAACCCAAGATCATGGTTTCCGGTATATGTTTTCTCTTTTTCTAAAATGGCTAACCTGGCTTCGGCTTCCGTTTTTATTATGGGGTCCTTTGTGGCATCATAAATCATCAATAAAGTACCCGGATAAAATCCGCTACACCACCATTTGGTATTACTGGTTACCAATTGACCCCTGGCGGGATCGTAATTTCGCGGCATAACATCAGCAGGTACATTTTTCATTAATACCTTGTATTGTTCCGCAGCAAAATTCATATTCTCTTCGATCAATTTTGCCATCTCCTTTTTGTTCTGACTAAAACAAAAAAGGGTTAAAAAGGAAATTCCTATGGCCAATCCCAATCTTTTCATAATTAATTTTATAATTTTTGAATTGTATTAAGTAGACATTCGCCTGATTAGCTGGACGGGCGTAATTATGGGCGGAGTATCTACCGCTATCGTCTCTATTCCGTTCTTTAAAATTTTCAAAACTTCATCTGCAATGGCTTTACCAATTTGAGCCGGAAATTGTTCGATGGTGGTAATAGAAGGAGTAACAATTGATGAGCGGGGATCGTTTGAATAACCAACGATCTTTAATTCTCCCGGCACCTGTATCCCGATTTCTTTTGCAAATGAGACTGCTTCAAGGGCTGTTAAATCATTTGCGGCCAATATACAATCCGGATAGGGCTTCTTTCCAAATAGTAGATGCATATCCTTCCGGGCGTTCACTGCCGTCAGTTCGTGAAAAAACATATAGTCCTTTATCAGCGGAATACCATTTTGTTCCATTGCTTTTTTGAAGCCAGCATACCTGTCGATATATAAATTACAGGACATGGGGCCAGAAATACAAGCAATCCGCTTACATCCTAACTCAATCAAATGCGATGACGCCAGGTATCCCCCTCTGAAATCATCCCCCTTTACAATAAAGGCAGGATAAGGCTTTGTGGGCACCCGGTCATAAAAAATTATTGGAATATTATTTTCAGACAGTACGTCGAAGTGGTCGAATTCGCTGGTATATAAAGTACAGGCAATAATAGCCGCATCAACACGGGACGCAAATAGAGTCTCTGCCAGTTCTTTTTCCATCTCAACAGAATCATTGGATTGGCAAACAATCAAATTATAGCCGTGTTTATGCAAGCCATTCTGGATCGTTGTTATAATCTCCGCATGAACAAACATTGAAATCCGGGGAACAATCATGCCGATTGTGTTTGTCTTATTCGTCCGTAGCCCCGATGCCATTATATTTCTTTTATACCCTACTCGTTTGACCATCTTCATTACTTTAGAGCGGGTATATTCATGCACATGCGGATGATTATTTAAGACACGGGAAATAGTGGCTGGCGATAAATCCAACGCCTCTGCTATATCCTGTATTGAATTATTTTTTGGTCTGGTTTGTTTTTTCACCCGCAGATGCTTTTCATTTTGTCGAATATGACTATAGTGCAAGACGCTTTATACTGATGACTGCGCTCCCATTGCCGTTCACTGAATTAAAATAAATATAAGCGCGATATTTACCGTCGGCCGTTTCTACCCATGTGCCGGCTTCCGCTCTTAAGTTGATAGCGAAATTCGGAGCAGTAGCGAAATTCAGTGCCTGTAGATCCGCGTCATCAATATAAATGCCAAATTGCAATAGCGCAAGATGATAATCCTGCAGGTTAAATACCTTGATCAGTTTGGTGCTCCTATTGACTCCGGCCGGCAATGTAACACCTGGAAGGTATTGCGTATCTGCCGCAGGAGATACAAGTGCATGGTTGAATGCGCTGGTGGCAATATTGCGATAGAGATATACAAGATCGATCTTGCTGGCATTGGCAATAGCCCCCGCCGCATTATAAACAGTCATGTCTCCAATTGAAATGTAAGCCAGATTATTATTGCTTACGGCCAGGGTCCTCACCATATCCATCTTTGATATTGTATAAGGTCCCATTGAATAAGACACCGTTTCACCATTGCTGCTTTTTGCAGTGAATTTGAAACTAACGGATTTGCCCTTAGCATCAGGCGGTATCGCATAAAAATAGCGGAGTGAAGCAGCGGAAGTATCTTTAGTAAATGTGACGATGGTTTTCGTGCCTGTGGTAATTGATGGCTGTCCAATAATAACCCCAACATCTACGCCACTTTGATTGGTAAAATAGGAATTGTTTTCAAGGAATGTGCCTGCACCGCCTGCAATTGAGGCTTCCACCTCTGCGGAAACCAGCTTGCCTTTGCTCGGCTGGATAGCCATAGCATAAACAAATTCGATATTCAATCCAACAATATTGGGTCCCTGCGTTCTCTTGATTACATCGTTTTGAAGGACGTCTTTTGCTGTCGGAAGTGCATATTGCTGTTTTTTGCATCCAACCATGATTAGCAAAATTGCCAGCAGTAAAGGCGAGTTAGTTATATATATTTTTCTACGTTGCATCGCAATGGTTTTAATTTTAGAAATATCAACGCGGCTGAACAGTGATATTAATGGTATAAGCTTTTCTTATCTGGCGGTTACCGGACACGACAGTGTAAACCCTTGGATTTGCCAGATCAGAAAAATCGGTCTTGCCGGTTATTTTCGGATCCAGTTTACAATCGCTTGCCAATGTAAATTGTGGAAAGAGGTTTTTTAAATCGGTACCGAATTGTACGGTTACCCTGATAGTTCTTTGTGTAGTATCGATGACCACTGCGCCTACGCGGACGGTTACATAATCACTTCCTAATAATTCAAAATTGCTCACAAAGCATTCCGCCCTTGCTGTAATCAGCAAACCATCCTCATCTACCGGGTAATCTTTTTTGCAGGAAAGGAATATGCAGGCTGCCAGTATAACCGTCCATGCTATTGAAAAAATATTTTTCATTTTTATGATACTTTAATTATTATTTATTATTGTTAACAGATTTCTTATCTCCAGGGTATATTTTGAGTTAGGTTAGGATTCTTATCCCGTTCTCCGGGTGGTATCCTGAAAATATAATTTTGCTGATATTCCCTATCAGAAGCATTCTGGTAATAGCGTTGCATGTTGGCGCCCCAGGTATCAATTCTCCATGTACCAGGATTGCCAGGAGGTCCCCACACTCTTTCGATAGCCCTCCAGCGGCGGAGGTCAAATGAACGATGACCCTCACCGATCAGTTCAATAATTCTTTCCTGCTCAATGGCATCAAAAAATGTTTGTTTGGAAGCGGTTTTCGCTGCATCTAATGGTGGTAAATTACCGCGGCGGCGTATTTTGTTAACCAGGTCAATCGCATCCGGCATCGGACCTACTGCTTCATTGGTAGCTTCGGCATACATGAGGTAAACATCCGCTAAACGAATTACCGGCCAGGCAAAGTCACCATCGCTGCGGCCCTGTCCAGCATAGTTGCGTACAAATTTCCTGAATACAAATCCCGAATTACATCCGTCTGTGTTATAAGTAAGGTATTTAATACCATTGATCGTTACATTTCCGGCCCATGTCTGGTAGATAAAGGGAACAAAACCGGTAGATTGCAATGAAGCCATACCAATGCTCATTTCATAATCCCATTGAATGGTCGCCTTCATCCGGTAATCACGGCTACCATAACTGGATGGGTTAACCGCAGAATTAAGTGTGGTTCGTGCATTAGGATTAGTGGTGGGATTCATTGGAATCATCTTGGTAGCAAAATTTCCTGTGGTAAGCAATTGATAGCGGTCAGCAATTTCATAACGCGGGGATACCCAGCATTGCGAACCTTCATGAGAACGCCCGGAGAAATCCCTCATCAGTTCTTCACCCTGATTGGTACCAGTTCCACCGTGTGTAAACACCATGATCATTTCGGGATTACCATTTGCCTTTGGCGTAAACAGATGATAATAGTTGGGAAGATTATCGGCCTTACCCAGAGTGTCAATTGACCCGGGATCACCATTCAAATAAAGTGTCAGGCCATAATCATTGATCACAGATTTGAAATCGGCAGCGGCAGCTGTAAAAGCAGCTGTTGCATCAGCAGCATTGGGAGCAAAGCCTTCCAGTTCGGGCCAGCCATTCTTTTTCCATGAGGCCCAATAAAGTTGCAGTTTACCGCGTAATGCAAGAGCGGCAGGCTTAGAAGCTCTTCCAAATTGTGAGGCTTTGATTGGCAGTTTATCAAACGCATAGGTAAGATCTGCCATGATAGAATCTTTTACCTGTCCGATTGGGGTTCGTGAAATACTCGCTAATGTTGCGTTTTCATACACCACATTTGTGAAGTAAGGAACATCACCCCACATGGTGATGAGTTTAAAATAGGCCATGCCGCGAAGAAGGGAAGCTTCTCCTTTAATTATTTCCAGTACAGGGGAAGTAGAACCGCCTTCCACCTGCATTTTATTGACATTAAAAATTACATAATTGGCACGGTTCACCACACCGTAAAGGTATCTGTACATATTATCAAACAAGGCGCCGTAGTTGGTAGGACCATACATACCGCCTGTATTAGAACTTTGATAAGCATCTCCGAGCCTTAGGTTACCAGCAGTTGCGCTAACACCCCGTGCCCTTACAAATTCCCCCTGGCCGTCAAAATAATAATCACGATCCCAGCATGGTCTCGACGACGCATACAATCCCATCAGGCCAGCAGTGGCATCCGCCTCTGTCTTCCAGAAAACATCGGGAGATAACTCAGTAGTGGGCGGTTGATCCAGCAGGTTTTTTCTGCAGGATGTTTGCAATACCATCCAGCATACAAATATTCCTATGATAAGTGTTGAAGTCTGAATTATTTTTTTCATAATGATGTATTATGTCAGTTTTTTAAAAAACTAATTGTATGACGAGAGAGTATCCTTTATTGATAGGATAAAGGTTATTGTTATTACCAGCCTTTTCGGGGTCAAGGCCACGATAGGAAGTAAAGGTTAAGAGATTTTCTGCTGACCCTGCAAATCGCAAACTCGTAACACCTGTATTGCCGAAAAATTTCTTTGGGAAATTGTAACCCAACTGTAGATTTTTAATCCGCACGTAACTCATATCATCCATCCAGAAGGTGGAGGTAATAGTGTTATTACCGCTTCCTCCAAGTCTTGGCCACGCGCCGCTGCGGTTTTCAACAGACCATGGGTTGTTCCAATGATTCCAGGTAGTTGCATAACGTGACGCACTAAAATTGACATTATTAAATGCATTTAGCCAGAAGTCTTTCCTGCCGGCCGAGCCCTGCACGAAGATTGCAATATCAATTCCTTTCCAGGACGCATAACCATTTAAACCAAAAAAAGTGGTGGGCCTGTCGCGTTGAATATTAGTATATGCTCTCTGATCATTTCCGTCAATACGTCCATCACCGTTTAAATCCTTTCTCAAGATATCCCCTGGCTGTGCACCTTGAGGTGTCGCATTGTAAATGTCTGCCCATGTTTGAGCAATACCTATAGCTTGATAAGAGTACACAAAATTCCATGGCATATTCAGGAATATATTGGCTCCTCCGCTCGTGGCTCCGCGTGCGATAAATTCATTCCATCCTTCCAACATGTTTTTATTATAGGAGACATTGCCACTAACTCCGTAATTAAAATTGCCAGCCTTGTCGCGCCAGGAAATATTGGCTTCAACGCCCCTGTTCCTTATCTGGCCAATATTTGTTCGGGGAGCTACAAAAGCGCCGCTCAACAGGTTTGATAAATCTGAAGGGCGGACAAGGCCCGTAGTGACGCGATCGTAATAATCCAATTCTACTGTAAGGCGGTTATCCAGAAAACCCAGGTCCAGGCCAATGTCCAATATATTGGTCGCTTCCCACGACAGCACCTGGTTGATCAGTTTGGTATTCACAAAGCCACGTTGAACACTATTCGCAATTATATAATTACTGGCGGCCAGTGTTGCTTGTTGTTCATAGCGCCCGATACCGCTATTATTACCCAGGCTGCCATACGAAACCCTTAGTTTACCACTGCTTAAGAATTTATCAAGGAAAGATCTCAGAAAGTTTTCTTCAGTAAAACGCCATCCAACAGCTATGGAAGGAAAGAAACCATACTGTTGTCCGGGAACAAACTTAGAAGAGCCATCTACACGAAAATTGCCTTCCAGCAGGTACTTATTATACGCTGTATAATTTACGCGGCCAATATAAGATTGAAGCCCTTCAGTACTTGAATTGCCACCGGTGCTCTGTATATCTGTTAATGCTGCATCAATTTCATGCAGTGTTGGAAAGAGCCGGTCGTTTCTTGAACTTCCCTGGAAACGATCGTACCAGTATTCTTCGCTGTAAACGAACAAGGCAGACAGATCGTGGTCTGTTCCAAATTTAGTCTGGTAGTTCAATCGCGCATTCAGCAGGGTTTTATAACCCGTGTTGGTGTTGTTTACAATTGGTGCATTGGGTCCTACATATACCCGGCTGCCAAAAGAATTGGTTTGAAAATTAAATGCCTGGTTGGGCATATTGGCGTTCCAGCTAAATTGGTTATAATAGGTGAGACCGTAATCCAGCGTAGCTGTTAATCCTTTTAAAAAGGTCCAATCGAAATACATACTGGCATTTGCTTCCTGGCGGTCCTGCCTGGTAAGAGTGTTTACATAAACAGTATAGGGATTATAAGCCTGGGGATCTTCTGCATAAGCCATTACACCGCCAAAATATCCTGTAGCAGGGTCATAAGGAGTAATACCCGCAATAGCATACTGCATATCAAAACCGGCTGTATTGGTAGGTGCCGGGTCGGTAAAACCTTCTTCAAGTGCATAACTAAATTTTGACCAGTTGCCATTGAATCTAACCCCCGTATTCATATTATTCCGGATCTTATAATCAAAATTGAAGCGGGCATAGTATTGTTTATAGTTATTATTTATTTGCAGGCCCTCCTCTTCTTTCATGCCAACAGAAGCAAAGAAATTGGATTTATCATTGCCACCTGAAGCAGAAAGATTATAATTCTGAAAAGTGCCCTGGCGCATTATAATATTCCACCAGTCGGTATTGGGATAACGCAGTGGATCAATCATACCGAGCGCCATCCACTGGTCGATAGTGCCTTTTTTGAAAAGTTGGTTGGAAGCAAGGGTATTGGTAGAGGCGCGCCTCTGTGCCAGGGTTAAAGAGCGGGGATAATCTGCCATAAACTCAAAGCCTTTGGTAGGAACCTCAATAGCTATGTTGCTCGTAAAGTTGATAGAAGTTTTTCTCGTTCCTTTTCCGGATTTTGTAGTGATCAGAATTACTCCGTTGGCAGCCCTGGATCCATATACCGAGGCGGAAGTAGCATCTTTCAATACAGATATCGTTTCAATATCATTTACGTTTACCCTGTTAATGTCTACATCAGGCATACCATCTACTACTACCAGCGGATTACTGTTATTGGATGTACCCAGTCCCCTGATTAGTAAAGCCGCACCGTTCCTGCCTGCCATGCCCGTAGATTGAATGACCGACAAACCTGGAACAAGCCCACTCAGTCCTGAAGAAATATTGGGCAGAGGTCTGCCGGTCATCTTCTCATCCACATTAACCACCGATACAGAGCCCACCAGGTTTACTTTCTTTTGTCTTCCGTATCCAACCACCACAACATCAGTCAATGCATTAATCTTTTGCTTTAAAACAACATTGTACACTGCCTCGCTACCCACAACAAGGGTAGCTATTTCAGTGTTTATGGATGAAAAAACAAGCGTATCTCCAGCGGCTGCATTAATTATATACCCACCTTTTTCATTTGTCAACGTTGTCGTACCGGTCTTTTGAACCATTACAGTAACAGCTGGCAAAGGATTGCCGGATTCATCAGAGACGAATCCTGAAATCGTTTTCATTTGTGCTGTAGAAAAAAGGGGCGAGAGAAAAAACAAGAACAACAGGAGGATTGCAGATAACAGGGAATCTATCCGCAAATAGCGAATATTTGGCATAAGCAGTCGTTTTACTGATTAAGATTG
The DNA here is from genome assembly GCA_963728145.1 of uncultured Chitinophagaceae bacterium. Lineage (GTDB taxonomy): Bacteria > Bacteroidota > Bacteroidia > Chitinophagales > Chitinophagaceae > CAVSJA01. The sequence goes on from CAVSJA010000007.1 coordinate 882,434, forward strand.
GTAATTCAAACTTGATGAAAAATTCTGGAATCGTTTTCAGTTTTGGCAGAAATTTCTACTCAAACGTTTTCGAACAAGTGTTGATGTAGTAAATTATTGAGAATTAATTCAAGTGATTTGGTGGGTGTAACTGTCGCCCAGTGTCTAAAGTTCGAAGGAGATAATATCAAAAATCAAAAGCACGCAATTTCAAAGTTTCCGCAGAGTCTCCCGCAACATGGACTCCGAATTACATGCATCTTGCGCGGGGACTCTGCGTTGCCCGAAGGGCTGTCGATTACGAATCCAACAATGTAGGAATCTTGTGATGTTAGAAACCACTTACAGATTTTCCAAATGCATATGCTTCATACTTCTCTTCGCTAATCGCGAAACGCAGAGTCCCCCGTAAGTTGCATGTAAATTTGGAGTGCGTGCTGGGGGAGACTCTGCGGGAACCTCCAAAAAAATCAAAAGCACGCAATGCATTTTGCGTGCTTTATTATTTTAATTTCAAAAATTATGGCTAGTCATTTCAAACCTTAGCGTTGCATCTCTGCCGCCAACTTGATCGCTTTTTGAATTCTCAGGTAAGTGCCACAACGGCAAATATTACCTTCCATAGCGTTGAAGATATCCTGGTCTGTCGGATTCTTATTTTCCTTTAGTAGAACTGCGGCCGACATGATCTGTCCCGCCTGGCAATATCCACATTGATTCACATCTAACTCAAGCCATGCTTTTTGTAAAGGATGATCATTATTTTCAGATAGACCCTCGATGGTTACTACGTTCTTTCCTGCTGCTCTGCTAACTTTTGTCACACAAGACCGAACAGCATCCCCATCAAGATGCACAGTACAAGCTCCACATTGCGCTATGCCACATCCGTATTTTGTTCCCACAAGACCAACTACATCTCTAAGCACCCATAGTAAGGGAGTATTAGGATCTACATCCAGTTCATAGTTTTTCTTGTTGATATTTAAATTGATCATATTTGGAAATTGACTGTTGAGAATTTAATTAAAATGTTCTTTTCTTATAATCTGGTTGTTGCACCGATGCGTCAAGAAATGGTTGGTTGTAATGTCGCTTATTGGTGGTTTTATATAATGCATTTGCTACAGCGCCAAACACCGGCGGAAAAGGCGGTTCTCCCAGGCCGGTAGGATCAATATCATTTTGAACAAAATGCACTTCGATTTTCCTGGGCGCTTCACTATGCCGTATCATCCTGTACCGGTGAAAATTGGTTTGCTCAGCAGCCCCATTCTTATGACTTAATTTTCCATAAAATGAATTTCCGATGCCATCGATAACGGCGCCTTCCACCATATTTGTGGCTGCATCGGGATTGACCACAATTCCACAATCCATCGCACTGTAAACCCGCTCAACATACGGCTTCCCGTTTTTTATCACCATATCTACAACATGAGCTGCATATGAAGCGTGGCAGAAATACGCTGCTACGCCACGGTAATATTTTTTATTTTCCGGTTTACCCCATCCCGATTTTTCTTTTACCAGTTTCAATACTCCCGCATATCGGTCAGCATCATACTCATTGTTTTTTCCAACCGGATTTTCCTTTGCACGCTTGAGCAATTCAAGTCTGAAGTCAATAGGATCTTTACCCATAACTTCTGCCAGTTCATCTAAAAAAGATTGCTCTGCTGCAGCATTGAAGTTTGATCTCGGAGCTCTGAATGCTCCAATAGTAATATTGGATGGTATCGTCCAGCCCTCAGCAAGATAATTATCAACCGCACCGGCAGGAAACCTGTTTGCATGAATTGCATGTTCAGGAATGCCGCCACCTTTTACATGAAATGCGATTAATTTTTTATTTGCATCCAGTGCAGCCCGATAAGTAGCCGTATACATCGGGCGATAGATACCGTAGGTCATATCATCTTCGCGGGTGTATATTAGTTTGACAGGCGCATTTACTTTTTTAGAGATGAGTGCTGCTTCATAGAGGTAATGTCCATATGCTCGACGACCAAAGCCCCCACCCATACGAGTCATCTGAATTTCGATCTTGTCGGCCGTCAGGCCTAAAAGTTTTGCAAGAGTAGGTTCCGGCCAACCTGGTCCTTGCAAGGGTCCTACCAATAATGCTTTTTCATTCGTAACATGAGCGAAAAAATTTATTGGCTCCAGGCAGTTATGTGCTAAGAACGGTGCATTATAAGTGCGTTCGATAATCTGAGCTGCATTTTTAAAAGCCGTTTCTGGATCTCCATCTTTTCTTAATTGTTGAGCAGGTTTTTTTGCATATTCCTGCATTTTTTCAATTTGAGTACTCGAATTTTCCAATTGTCCCGGAACAATAACCTCTCTACTTCCGCCTCTGCCTGCCATGGTATCTTTAGTATCGCCTTTGGGTTCCCATTGTACGATTAGTTTTTTGCGGGCATTCATTACTTCCCAGGTTGTTTTGCCCACCACGACCAGCAAATCGTTGAACGTACGTGTATCGAAACCGGCCTGTTCGAAACCATCTTCATATAATTTTAGACTAAAAACATCTTTGATGCCTGGCATTTTCAGTGTTTCAGATGCATCAAAGGATTTTAGTTTCATCCCAAAAGCAGGTGGATGATGAATCATCGCAATCAGCATTCCTTCGGCTGAATAATCCAATCCAAATAGAGGTTTGCCTGTTACGATTTTTGAACCTTCTACATTTTTCTTTGAGTTTCGTACTATTTTAAAATTCTTTACATCTTTTAGCTTTACTCCTTTTGGTATAGGAATGTCCGAAGCTTTTGTTGCGAAGTCGCCATACGTCCCTGACTTACCACTTTTTTCATGATAAAGCATTCCTGCTTTAGTCGTCACTTCTTCCACAGGCACAGCCCAGGTTTGAGCTGCGGCCTCCATCAACATTTGGCGGGCTGCGGCCCCTGCTTCGCGTAGTGGTTTCCAGTACATCCTTACAGAATTGCTTCCCCCTGTATATTGCGGCCCTAATTTCACGCTGTCATGAGGCCCCATTTCTACCACTACTTTTTGCCAGTCTACTTCCAACTCTTCTGCAACAATCATTGGAAGTGAGGTCATCACATTTTGTCCAAATTCCGGATTTGGGCTGATGATTTTTATGATATTATCCGGGCTGATCTTAATATAGCCAGTCAACTCAGCCCATTCTGCCGGTGCATTTACACCTGCGCGTCCTAACTCGGGTAACCAGGTGAAGCTGATCATTAGACCACCACCTGCGAGAAAAGATGATTTCAAAAATGATCGCCTGTTGTAGGTGGGTTTGATTTGTTCCATCTGTATTGATTTTTGAATTTCGATTTATGACTTATGATACATGAAATCACAAATCATAAATATAAATTGCTCTCACTGTAATTTAATCTAATTCCTTGGCTGTGAGAAATCTAAAATTTCAAATATTGGGTACTTAATTATTATCTATGATTTTGTTTCATTAAACGTCTTTTCTTCAGCTTTTCATTTACTTTGATCATTTCCGTTCCTTTTTCATTTGTAGCCCAATTATGTCCGCCATTTCAACTACTTTTTAATTTGATGGGTGTCCCGCACACTGCTAAAGGTTAAGGCTAACAGGTTCCAATCGTTCCCTTGTTTTTATAGACTTCAGTAACTGTGAATTCATTTACTGCGTCAGCTCCGCGAACAACTGCTGTAAGGGTAATGCGGTTCCAAAGGATCACGACGTCGTCTACAATTTCTACCGCAACGTCATGCACGTCTCCCTTTTTGTACCATATGCTGCCGCTTTTGATGATTTCCACCTCCTCATCCTTTTTCCAGGTCCCACTCATGTGAACAAATTTGGACTTCTCGTGGAAAAGTGAGCCCAGCTTGTCAACGTTCTTGTCTGACATCCATTGCCACTTCAGTTTCGAGAGATCCTTAATAGTTTGTTCAGTGGTAGAATTTTGCGCAAGCGACCATTGTGAGATCAGGATGACTAATAATACTCCGAGGAAGTTTTTTTTCATTTAAATATTTTTTGATTGGTTTAAGTTGTTGCAACTATTTGTTATTGCTTAAGTTTAACCGGTCTCATTAGTCTCGAGAACGTAAGTGAACCCATTACCCATTTACCGTTTTCTTTGACATACACTTCTGTTACCATAAAGGGATTAATGACTTCGTTATTACCAACAACTGCCACCAGGTCGATATCATTTAACAGAATGGCGGTATTCCCAATTATATTCACTGAAGCTGAGTAAACCTCGGCTTTCTTGTACCAGATATTGCCGGTTTTGATTACATCAATTTCCTGATACTTTTCCCCAGCTTCCTCCCATATGGACGAACATGGATTTATCATGAAACAGCGTTGAAAGCTCGTCAGTTTTTTTGTCGGCCATCCATTGCCATTTTTGTTTAGAGAGATTGATAAGTTCCTGCTCTACTGGAGTAGGATCCGCTTTTGCCGGTTGCGCGTACGACCATTGCACGCTGATTAGCAGAAAACATAGTCCGAGAATTGATAATTTCATATGGCTATTTATTAAAAGTTTTACGATTTGCATGGTTTGTCTTCGTTTACCTTACAAAGGTCCTTCCATTTTAATGTTTGAATGTTATACAGGTTACGGATTTATCTACCAATATTCCTGATGGCCCTCAGTTCAATCGTTTCTTAAGAAAATCCATGAGCTTGTTTCTCCCCTCATCAGTGTCAAACATCACCCAAAAATTTGGAGCATCTTTTACAATGATAAGTTCATTCTGCACACCTGCAACACTCAGCCAGGCGCTCAATAACTGAGAGTGTTTTGTGGAAACCAGCTCATCTTTAATAGCATTCCCGAAATAGTTTATGAATGTACTTTCCTTGTAAAGGTCTTTGGGTTTTCCTTGCGCATTGGTATACAGATTATGGTTTTATCTACCATAATTGCTGATTCATGAGTCTGAACAATCAAGCGATGAATAAAGGTGTAAATTTGGTTTACACAAACACCAATAGTGCCATGGATGCTATGCGTAGATTTGAAACCATTGCCGCGTACAATGCTTTTAATAATAATGAAACACTGCATCCGCTGGTGAGCGTGGTCGATTTGTCGAAGGCTAACCCCAGAAGCGGATCAAAAATGTATTTCGGTTTTTACACGATATTCCTGAAAGATGTGAAGTGCGGAGACCTGGTATATGGCCGTAATACATACGACTACCAGGAAGGGACATTGGTATTTCTTGGTCCTGGACAGGTGGCGGGAGTCAACAACCCTGAAATTTATCAACCGAAGGGGTATGCGCTCGTTTTTCATCCCGATTTACTCATGGGTACTCTTTAGGACGGCATATGCACGACTATACGTTCTTTGGCTACCAGTCGAATGAGTCGCTTCATTTATCGGAACGTGAAAGAAAAATTTTGCTTGGATTGTTTTCAAAAGTTCAATATGAACTAGAGCATGCCATCGACAAACACAGTAAGAGACTTGATCGTTTCCAATATTGAAACGTCTGCTGAATTACTGCGTTCGTTTTTACGACCGACAGTTCATTACGCGGGAGAATCGCACATAACGGCATTTTAGAACGGTTTGAAAATTTGTTGAACGAGTATTTTCAGCCGACAAACCACAAACAATTGGTTTGCCCTCTGTGCCTGGTGTGCAGGTGAGCTGAATTTATCGCCAACTATTTCGGCGATCTGATAAAAAAAGAAACAGGAAAAACTGCACAGGAATATATTCAATCAAAGTTGATTGAGGTGGCGAAGGGGAAAATATTTGAGCAATGGTAAAACTGTCAGTCAGATTGCATATGAATTAGGATTTAAATATCCTCAGCATTTCATCCGCCTATTTAAGCAAAAGGTTGGACAGACGCCAAATGAGTATAGGACGCTAAATTAATTCTATTTGCGGAAGGAGATGGAGCATAGAGCTTGCGACCTTTGTAAATGCAAGATATTCGACACGCCAATAATCAATAATCAATATTCAATAATCAATTCTCAAATCAATCTCAACAATCAGCAGTCAACGCTCAGCACTCATTAGTCAACGCTCAATAGTCAACGCCAACAGCCAACTTCAATGGTAAAGACTAAGTATTAATCTTTCTGTGTAGCCCACATTTATTTAACGTTTAAAAAGTATAGCTATGAGAGAGAAAGAATACGATCTGGAGGATAGGCTTGTGAGCTTTTCTGCCAGGATAATGGAGCTGGCAAGAATGTTACCCAACACAAAAGCCTCCAATTATATACGCGATCAGCTGGTCAGGTGTGGTAGTTCACCCGCGATGAATTATGGTGAAGCACAAGGCGCCGAATCGAGGGATGATTTTATTCATAAGATGAAAGTTGTCTTAAAAGAACTTAAGGAGACCCGTGTCTGCCTGAAGCTCATAATCCATCAGCAACTTATAAAAAATGAAAAATTGGTAGTTGATCTCAGAAACGAATGCGAAGAACTAGTTGCAATTACTGCAAAAAGTATTATCACAGCAACAAATAACAACAACAAGGAAAAAAAGCGCGACCAGTAGGGTTCCTGCTGAATATTAATCGTTGCTTTGATTATTGACTGTTGATCGTTGACTGATGAATGACGAGCGTTGACCAATGATTGTTGAGATTGATTTGAGAATTGATTTATTGAATATTGAATATTGATTATTGGCGTGTCGAAAATCTCGCACTTGCCAAGGTATCAAGGCTTTCGAATTAATCGTTGCTTTGACTAATAATTATCATTCTTTGCTTGAGTAACTAATTTCGACTCCTCATCCGGTATCGAAAACACCAGTGTCTTTCCGGCTTTCTGTACCGTTGCCGTTATTTGCATTGAGAATGGCGCGGTAAAAGTCTGCATCCAGATTTCTTTTCCTTCTTCATTTAGTAAGGCCACCCGCAACGGAACCGATTCCTTTTTGCGTGTCGATACGGAGATCACGAAGAAACCTTTCTTTGGGACCATCAATAGTTTTATTTCTTCAATTCCTTTAGGAACAAGATCGGGATCAAAAATTAATATGTCCGTTTTGTTATCAACGGAAGAAAGAATAGTCCGGAATGCTTGCTCGTCTTTCAATGGTACTACGAACTTTGACGGCTTGTTAAACGATTCGGACCATGCGATTTTATTATTAACATCGAACATGCGTAACTGGTAGTTCGGTTCCGGGCATGGTGGCACCGGGCAGATGGGTATAGTATCCCAACCAAAAATTATTTCATTCCAACACCATCCTCTATCTGTTCCGATTGCAACGCCTTCAAATCGTTCATGAATCATAAAATCGTCTGGTATCACTGCTACCGGGCCGGGTGGAGGAGGTGGTGGTGGTGGTGGAGGTGGTGGACAGTTTTTGCTTTCCTTTGCATATATATAGTCATCATCACCGAGTTCACGACTACGGGTACTCAATTCCAGAGATAATTACAGCTCGTGCTGTTAACTAAGGGACTAACGTGATAAGACATATAACCCGTTGGAAGTATGATCTCGTCAAAGACAGTACCATTATAGATATACGTGTGGGTAGGGCTACCACCGTGTATAATTAAGTCGCTTTCCCTTAGCGCAGTGTAATCGAACTCGGCGTTCCGGATACCGGGAAATTGAATAAGGAATGGAATGAGATACCATCGTATCGCAATAGACGGGAACTACCGTCACTATAATTCGCATTAAGGACAAGGGTACTATCGTATAGTTCTATATCAGTCGAATCGGCGAATTGGTATCCCGGTGGTAGGGATACGCTTGTCACAGTTCCCGGAAATCTTGTAGATAGTCGCAGGAACTGTAATACCATCTCGTAAGTCAGGGGGTTGGGCGAAGTAAAGCTCACTACGCCAGATCCTGGGATTTATAAGGGTCCTCAGTTTTAGTATATACTGCCCTTGCAGTCGAACCGTCGTAGTAGTATACGTATTACCCCGAGTGGTAAAGTATAACCTATTCGTGCCGGGAACAGGAAATATATCTACTATTGGGTAACCAATAGAGATCTTCGAAAATGGTGCAGGAAATTGGTGCCATCATATCGTCTTACGAAGCTATTACAACCTTCATGCCCCGGATGACCCGTTATATACAAGTGACCTTCTATTACCCGCAAGTAATATCCGTCGTCATTGAGAATATTTGCTCCAACAACTTCGGTTACCACACCTGCGGAATACCGGTATAGCCTTGTTGTAGTTGAAACTTTGCTTAAGAAAAAAAGATACCCACCATATACGACACAATTAGATCTCAGGTTTCCCGGAATTGGTATTCTGCTAAAGTGACGGCCATTAAACTTGTACAGGTATTGAATTCCAGGAGGGTAATAAGCGGGTTCTCTCAGTGGCTCTAAACCGAAAAAAACGCTCCCTTCAAAATTCACCAGCGAATTTCTGGACCGGGCGAAGGTCATTTGGACGCCATCAACAATAGGATAAACGAATCGTGTGAAGGTTTCATCGTCATAGCTCAATAAATAAGAATAAGCGTCCCCAGCAATAAGGATCTTTCCTCATAGGAAGTGTTTTGTTGCAAGGCGATTGCAGGATTCAGAGCGATTTCCAGTCTGCGTTCGGACTTAACGGACGAAATGCAAAAGGCAACAAATGCCAAAAGAGCAATGATTCGACGCATAAGATAGGTTTTGGTAAGATACAGTAGTGGAATTGGACTAAAGTTACCCGATAGATGCTGTGAGGAAAATACCACAAACATGCGATGCGATCGTTCCATACCGATGCACGAACAGCAGGGAATCTAAAACGATTTGCGGAGCCAATACAAAGTTGGACTTCCTCCCCACAGACCGCAGGTACCGACACATAGATTTAAAGTGTAATCTGAGGGCTCTCTCGGGAAGAATAAGCTAAATTCCACTAACGCAGTGTAACTGTTCAGGTATCTCATTCGTCCTATAACCTAACCGATAAACTGACTGTTTATGTTCAAAAACTTTTACAAGATCGTTTTCCGCAACATGTGGCGTCATAAAGGCTACACGTTATTGAATATTTTCGGAATGGGTGTTGGACTAGCAGCGATCGTATGGGGATTTCAAACCTACCGTTACAGTTTCAGCTTTGATAATTTTCACAAGGACCAGGAGAATATTTATCGTGCACTGACCTTTCAATCCGGTGCAAATGGTGCAAGAGGAATTTTTCCAATGGCTGCTGTAAAGCAGGCTAAGGCTGAATTTTCCGGAATTGCTGAAGCAGTTCGTTATGATAGTCGTGGATTGAGTGTGAGATATGATAAAAATGAAGCCTTTGCTGAACAGGCACATTTTACCGATCCGGCTTTTTTTGACCTGTTCAATTTTCCTGTTGTTGCCGGTTCCAGTAATATAACAGATAAGAATTCTGTGCTAATAACAGAAGCGATCGCAATAAAATATTTTGGGAAGCAGGATCCGTTAGGTAAAACGCTGATCTTTTATTCAGGCGAAAAATATGAAATGCCGCTTACGGTAACAGGTGTATTAAAAGATATTCCTATGAATTCACGATGAAGTTTGGATTCATTACGAATTTTGAAAATTATTTGCAAGGAGATGGATCGAAGATTGCGCCGGATAATTGGTCCTGGATGCTGGATGCGGCTTTTTTCAAAATACCTAATAAGGCTGATGTTCCGCTTATCGCAAAATCATTGGAAAAATATTTGCCGGTACAGAATAAGGCAAGAATGGATTGGAAGGCTTCGGGCTTTAAACTTATTTCATTGCACGAAAATGCAACTGGTCGGTGATATTCCCAATAATGCTTTGTGGGACCGCCCGGAAGATTCGGCAGCTTATGGTCCTTTTATTCTTGCCATTTTGATTTTTCTTTCTGCCTGTCTGAATTTTTCAAATACTACCGTTTCTCATGCCAACAGAAGATTAAAGGAAATGGGAATGCGCAAAGTGATGGGCAGTTCACATCGTCAATTGATAATGCAATTATTATTAGAGTGCTGCTTTATTGTGATTGTCGCTGCGTTACTTTCTGTTGTATTAAATATTTTTTGGATACCGACATTCAATCAAATGTTCAACGGCTGTAAAAGTCGTTGCAGATTATTTCAACGATCTTACTCTCTTGCTGTTTGTTATTGCCGCAGTATTATTGACAACATTGCTGGCAGGTTTCTATCCTGCGTTTTATATCACCCGCTTTAATCCTACAATTATTTTTCGTGGCACAGTGAAGTTTGGCGGCAGAAATTTGTTTTCAAGGATCATGCTGGGTCTTCAATTGTCCATTGCTATCATTACTGTGATCGCCGGAATTGGTTTTGCCCGCAATTCGGAATTTCAAAAAAATTATGATTACGGATATAACATAGAAAATACAGTTGGTGTCTGTGCTAACCGATACGACAGCATTTCCTGCGCTTAGAAATGAAATGGCTGCAGTTCCGCAGGTAACTGCACTGGCTGGTACAAGAAGTCATATTGGATATGGCTATCCGGAATGTGATAGCAGAATCTGAGGAAAAGAAAACCGAAACAAACTTTATGGAGGTTGGCCGGGATTATATTAAAACGATGAATCTTAAGTTGTCCGAGGGAAGGGAGTTTGATCCGCAAATGGAAGGTGATTTTACCAATTCAGATCCTGGTTACACAAAATTTCGCGGCAAATTATGGTTGGAAAGATAAAGAAGCGTTGGGAAAGAAAATTTATATTGATAGTGTATATTATTCTGTTATAGGTGTGCTGAAAGATTTCCAGCTCGACGTAATATTTGAACCGAAGGAACCAGTTGTTTTTAAATTGGGAAAAGAAAACCGGTACCAGTTTCTGGTTATGCAGACAAAGATCCAGAACGTTGAACTTGTTTATGCAAAAGCAAGAGATGCATGGAAAAAGATATTGCCGACAAAACCCTTCACTGGTTTTTATCAAAATGAGTTAAAAAAGGAAGCTTATCAAACGACCAACAATATTGCCAAGATCTTTTTCTGGTTTGCGATTATATCGGTACTGCTTACAGCTACTGGATTATTCTCTTTGGTTTCTCTTACCGTAATGAAAAGAATGAAGGAAATCGCATTGAGGAAGGTAGCCGGTGCAAGGGCAAGACATATTCTCGTTTTGGTCAACCGTGGTTATTTCCTGGTCTTTTTAATAGGTGCTGCATTGGGATGTTATGGCGGTTATGCCCTGACAAAACTTTTGCTTGATTTGATATTTGGAGTGAATGCGGGTATTGCAACATCTACGTTGATTTATTCTGTATTGGTATTATTTACTATAGCAGGAATTACTTCAGGAATTAAAGTATGGCAGGCAGTAAGGACTAATCCGGTTAAGCTTTTGCGGGCGGAGTAGTATGTTGGTTGTCCCGAATATTCGGAGGTTGGTTGATAGGGTTGACAGGGTTGACAAGGTTGACAGAGTTGGCAGGTTGTTCCTCCCGGCTAAGCCGGGACGGGAATGACGGTTGATTGCGTGAATCGCGGTTTATCTATCTTGAATTAACGCCCGGTCACCTTTAAAAAATCCTCTTTCTTTCTGCGGGCTACGTCTACGTAGTTTCCGTTCTGCAATTCGATCTGACCACCATCGCCCTTGATATAGCGTTTGATGTAATTGAGGTTAATGATATGCGAATGATGCGTGCGGAAGAAAATGTCCTGCGGAAGGATGTCTTCAAATTCTTTGAGCGTACGGCTGGCGATCAGCTTTGGATGATTGACAAAATAGATCGCTGTATAATTGCTATTTGCCTCTAGCTGAATAATGTCATTAATATTGAAAAAAAGCAAACCCTCCATACAAGGAATTGCAATCTTGCTGAAAGCAGTTTTTGAAAGAAAATTGTCTTTAAGCGCTTCCAGTTTTTGCTGAGTATTTGGCTGGGATGAATGTTGCGCTATCCTTTTGATAGTTGATTTCAACTCGTCTATATCCACCGGCTTTAACAGGTAATCAAAAGCCGCATATTTGATTGCTTTTATGGCATACTGATCATATGCCGTAGTAAAAATGAGATGAAAATCTTTGTTCTTTAACTGTTGCAACATTTCAAAACCGTTCATCAGGGGCATTTCAATGTCAAGAAAAACTATTTCAGGATGGTTCTTTTCGATGAGAACTAAACCTTCTTCTCCATTTGCCGCTTCTCCGCATAATTGTACTTCGGGGCAGTAATCCTGCAGCTTTTGCTTTAAAGCAATACGCCCTTTCAACTCATCGTCTATTATTATAGCTTTCATTTTGATTCTATTGAATATTTAAAAGCACCTGCACTTTAGTTCCTGCTGCTTTCCCGTCTTTTTCAAGATCGGATATAAGAACAGAAGCAATTTCTTCCCTGTTAAAGATCTTTATCCTGTCTTTGCTCATCTGCATGCCATAGGATTGTTTATCATTTTGTTTTCCAACTGAACTATTGTTGCGACCAACTCCATTGTCTTCAATAACAAATTCAATCTGGCCGTTTTGCCGCTTCACAGATACAGAGAGTCTTCCTTCATTGTCTACACGATTCTTTAATCCATGTAAAATTGCATTTTCAACATAAGGTTGTATGATCAGCGGGGGTATCTTATAATCATCCTGCAATAAAGATGATTCTGCTTCAATATTAACCGTGAATTTATTTTCATTTCTGAACTGTTCCATATCAATATACAATTGCAGGGTCTCCATGTCTTTAGAAATTGTAACCACATTTTGTCTGCTGCTATCGAGGATGTTTCGAATGAGTTTTGCAAATTTGTTCAGGTATACAGTCGCATGGTATTTGTCATTACTTTGGATCAAGGCATCAATGCTGTTAATGCAATTAAATATGAAATGAGGATTCATTTGTGCGCGGAGCGCCATCATTTCTGTTTCGGCAATTTTACGCTTCATTTCGGCTTCATGCCTTACTTCAGCTATCCTTCTTCTGAAAAAATAAAATACTAAACCCGCAATCAAAGCAAGGGCAACAGTTTTAAACAGGATGGTATCCCAGAATGGGGGACTTATTGAAAATGAAAACCCTGCCGGTTCACCCCAGGTACCGTCCCATCCGCGGGTTCTCACTTCAAAACGATAATCACCTGCTTTAAGATTGGCAAATGAAATCGAATGTTGGTTACCGGCTTCTTTCCATTCCGGATTCGAACCACCTGTCAGGCGATAACTATATACAATTTGTTTTTCATTTATGAATCCGGGAGAGGAAAATTCAAATTGAATTTGGTCATGATGGTAATCGAGCTTCAGCTCTTCCGCATCAACAGTATAAACAGAATCCGATGAAATTACTTTTGTAATGTAAACGGGTAGGGGAGGCAGTTTGTCTATTTCATTATCGGTTACCTGCACCATGCCTTCAGTCGTCGCCAGCCACATTATGTCTTCATCATCAATTCCTATAGAAACGATAGGAGTAAAAAAATTACTGATCCTGCTGAAATTGTAAACTCGGTAATTACTGTCCTGCTTTATCAATTTATCCAGGCCCATGTAAAAAGCAAGCCAGATATTTCCTTTCCTGTCTTCGGCTATATTTGTTATCCAGTTTGATGTTAGCCCGGTATTCTGATTAAAATTCAGGATAGAAATAAGTCCATCTTTTGCAATCTGGTAAACCCCGTCATATCTTGTACCAGCCCATATATTTCCATCTGAATCTTCAAATAAGGACCGGATAAATTTATTCTCCAGGTAGTGTACATTTGAAAGTATCCTAAATGAATCGTCAGCTGCTGAATACTGAATACGATAAAGACCATCATCCCATGTCCCGATCCAGAGATAACCCTGCTTGTCGAATAGTAGTGCAGTGACACGGCGCTGTAAGAAAAGTTTTGCTGTTGTTGATTTCGCAGGCAAAAAATATAACTCTATATCATTACCTGCGAATAAATTTCTGTTTTTGTCATGCGCGTAAAGCCGGAGCTTCATTTTACCAAGATCAAATGGGCTGTTGTAACTTATTTTCAACAAGGCGGTATCAAACGAAACTATTTTACTGTTGTTGAGCAGGAATAGTGATTTGTTGTTTGAAATGACATTGAGAAATACCTCATCGTCATTTTTGGAAACTGTAGCAAAGTTTCCTGACTCCTTATTAAATAACTGAACGCCCTTATCTCCTCCCACCAATAAATAGTTGTTTTTTACCGGTGCTGCGAAATACATTTTATTCGATAATAATCCGTTTCCGGTTTTGTATATGCGTATATCTGAATTGGCAACGAGCTTGGAAAGACCTGAAGTCGTGCCAAACCAGATGTTTTTTTCTTTGTCCTGGAAAATGCTGGTAACATTATCGGAAACCAATCCCTCTTTGGTTGTAATGAGCTGGTGAAAGCCAGCAGGGTTGATTCTTACCAGGCCAGCTGTTGTTCCAATCCAGATGGTACCGTCAGCATCCTCGAATATATCGTTGATCTTATTTTTTTGGAGGGCTGGAATTAAGAAGGCCAGGCCTGGGTTGATTTTGTTCAGCGGTTTATTTCTTTCCCCAGACAGCATCAGTAATTTCAGGCCCGCGTGAGTGCCGGTCCATATTCTGTTTTTGGAATCTTTATAAACTATTTTCTCGGGAGTATGCGAATTTGTATCAACCAGTTCTGCATATAATTTATAGTTCAAGTCCAAAACCTGGATGGAATAATTTGAGGAGGCAATGAAAAGCGAATCGTTCAGGGTAGCTATACTATTATAAGTGTATTTCGGGAAAGTTTGCACCGGTTTTATCAAGTTTTCCTTCTTTGAATTCATGGAGTCCGTTTCCATCCGTGGATACGATAACCGGGTGATCGGGAGATTTTAAGAAACGGTTTACAATTACAGTAGACGGTATTGCTCTTGGTATTAGTTTGTTTCCGGATATTATGTCAAGACCACCACCGTTGGTGGCTATATATAATTTTCCATCTTTCGATTCATAAAAATCATTGATCGTATTATGCGAAAGACCATTGCTGGTATTATAATTGGTGAATTGATAGCCATCATATTTACTAAGTCCCTCCCAGGTGGCGATCCATAAAAAACCTTTTGAATCCTGGTAGATGCGATGGATATAATTTGCTACCAGGCCATCGTTCACAGTATAGTTCTTAAAAATATGTTGCTGCGCCGATAACGGTTTAAAAAAAACTGTAAGAAGCGTAATAAAGATTATTACTTGAGCCCAACGCATGTATTAAAGTTACTAAGATCCTTATTTTGGTCTATTTTCCAATTTCAAAAGCCTCCTTTCCAACTCATCAATTCTCTTTTGCTGAGTTTCAATTATTTCCTGTTGTTCCTGTATAGCTTTGATCGCCAGCACACCGGTTTTGGCATAGCTAATTGCCAATAAGCGTTTGCCATCCTTGTCAATATTTTCTGAGACGATCTCTGGAAAATACTCCTTTACATTTTGAGCGATAAGACCAAAACTAACATCGCCGTTATGATTCGATTTATATTGATAGGTTGAAACTTTAAGATTTGTTAGGTGGGGTAATACTGCCCTGAAGATTTTGACATTTTCTTTTAGACTTGCATCGGATACTGAATTCCAATCCCCATCGTTGTCAATATATGCTAGCTGGTTGCCATTCTTATAGAAGTTCAAATCATTAAGTGAAGGAAAAATCGTCCATTCATAAAATGGACTTGTCAGCAATTTGATCGCAAGTATTCCATTAACGGTAAAATTAGGCATGCCAAACCCAGATATGTTATGGATACTTGCATTTGGTCCCACTCTCACTCTTGCATCACTTTGAACGGTGAATGGTTCAATACCTCTTATAGTTAATTTCACTTCCCCCGAATTATTGCCTACTTCGGTACCAAGGTCCATATTATTACCTCCTTTATTCCATAAAAATCCCTTGCCTACATTGAAGGCATCACAAAAATAGATATAGTGGCTAGTGCCCTGCAAATTGATTGCATTTCCGCTGCCATTAATATGGAGCCGCCCCACGGGAGTTGTAGTCCCGATTCCAATATTGCTTGATGCCAGAAGCGTTCCGTTAATGTCCAATTTGCTCATCGGATCGGTATAGCCGATTCCAACATTGCCATTTTGTAAAAGGGTTATTTGCGGACCGGCATTATTAGTAAAAAACATCAATGGATGATTTGTATACGTGCCATACCACCCGCCGATAGTTCCACCATTGTTACCAATCCATGACCCGACAATTATATTGTCACTTCTATGAATAAGTCCATAGTTGTCGTTTGCGGTCTGCACAGTAAGTTTGAAGTTTGGGCCATTGGTACCAATACCAACATTTGAATTGGGATGAATAACCATGTTAAGGTTATTGTTATTAAAAAACTGAATATAGCCGTTTGTATTTCCGGCAATGGTACCCAGGTTCAGGTTATCGCCATGACCCTGTAAAAAGCCTTTAGCCACTCCGCTGTTGTTAAAAAAGCTCAGATAGGGATCATTGCCTTGAAGGCGAAGGAGCTCGGAGCCAGTATTCCTGATATGTAATGGAGCAGCAGGAGTGGTTATTCCAATACCCACGTTTTGCGCATAGCAAAATGAAAACAGCAGGGCGGAGAAAAGTGTAAGAGCGAATCGCATAAAATTGTTTTACACTAAGTTTCTTTATTCATCGATGCATGTAAATGCAGAGTGAGCCATTGCCGGAAACCGCTGAGCCGGCGGAGATGGAGTCGGGAGTCAGGAGTCGGGAGTCAGGAGTCAGGAGTCGGGAGTCGGGAGTATGAACAGGTCATTTTGATTTACTTTCCAATTTCGAAAGTCTCTTTTCTAATTCATCAATTCTCATTTGTTGAGTTACAATTATTTCCTGTTGTCCATCAATTCGCTTTTCTTGTCTTTCAATTATTTCCTGTTGTTCCTGTATCGCCTTGATGGCGAGCACACCGGTATTAGTATAGCTAATTCCCAATAAACGTTTGCCATTCTTGTCAGTATTTTCTGAGACGATCTCTGGAAAATACTCGTTTACATTTTGAGCTATCAAACCAAAACTAGTATCGCCGCCTCTACTCGATTTAAATTGATAGGTTGACACCTGGAGTTTTGTTAGGTCGGGTAATACTGCTCGAAAAGTCTTGTACATTTTCCTTTAGACTTGCATCTGATACTGCATGCCAATTACCATTGATGTCAAGCCATACTCTTAGGGTACCATCATTATGGAATTCCAACGGTTGATTTACGGAAACTATCGACCATTCTCGAAATGGGCTGATCGGCGACTTAATTGCAAGCGCTCCATTAACTGTAAATATTGGGCAAACCAAGCCCAGCTGCGCTGAAAATACTTGCATTTGTTCCCACCCTAACCCTTGTATCGCTTTGAACGGTCAATCCATCAACACCTCGTATTGTCAGTTTCACCTCTCCCAAATTATTACCCACTTCGGTGCCCAGATCCATATTGTTACCTCCTTTATTCCATAAAAATCCCTTAGCTATACCGCCAGCATCAAGATAATAAATGTAAGGGCTGTTCCCCGACAATGTCAGCGCATTGCCGCCACCGTTTATATGCAAACGTCCAAGAGGATTAATGGTGCCGATCCCAACGTTGCCATTTTGCAGGAGGGCCATCTGCGGAGCGGAAACATTAGTAAAAAAAAATAGTGGATGGTTTGTATAAGTCCCGAACCACCCGCCGTTGTTGCCGGAAACGAGACCAACCGCTGTGCCTACGCTTACATCACTATTTCTATGAACAATTCCGGGACCTGTGCCGACGGTTTCTACAGTAAGTTTGAAGCCTGGAAAACTGGTGCCAATACCAACATGTGAATTGGGATCAAGAACCATAGCAAGACTGTTGTGAGTGTAAAACTGGACAAGCCCCGTCGTATTTCCGGTAGTAGTACCCATATTCAGGTTATTGCCATGATTCAGCACAAAGCCCTTGATGACACCGCTGTTGTCAAAGAATGTTAGATGAGGATCATTGCCCTGAAGTCGGAGGAGTTCGGAGCCATTATTCCTGATATGTAATGGAACAGCAGGAGTGGTTATTCCAATGCCGACGTTTTGCGCATAACAAAACGAAAACATTAGAGCGGATAAAAGTGTAAGAGCGAATCGCATAAAAATGTTTTACACTAAGTTTCTTTTTCCATCAATGACAGGAAATGTAGAGTGAGCAGTTCACGGAAACTGGTGAGCCGGCGGAGAAGTAGTCAGGAGTCGGGAGTCAGGAGTCAAGAGTTGGGAGTCTTAGCGCGTTATTTTAATTTATTTTCCAATCTGGAAAGCCTGTTCGTCCTGGTATCCGAGTTTTCCACCGTGGATTTATTGTTTTTGTTATGATTTGGGAGGGAAAATGAAAAAAGCCGGCCTTTGTATAGGATAACAATAAGCGTTAACTTAACATTTATTGCAAAATTAAGATTCGATGGTTGTACCAATTGTAAACCGTCAGGCCTGTTTATTATGAATCCCCGGGCACTGCACATGAATGGCATACATGGAGGCGATGCCTGTACCAGTTTGCCCCCTTACTTTTTAAATAATATTCGTTTGTGCCTGAAAGTGAAAGAAATAAAATATTGATCTATTATCAATAATCAGTTATGAGATTTAAACATATTTTGATTCTATTTCTGTCAATGACAGGAATACCTGGTTTAATCGAAACCCATGCGCAAAAAAAGAATTTTCAACCCAATTTTCCTTCGCTGGAAAAATCAAACCCCGCGCCTGAATGGTTTAAGGATGCCAAGTTTGGTATTTATTTCCATTGGGGAGTATATTCAGTACCGGCATTTGCAAACGAATGGTATCCCCGCAACATGCATATTAAAAATTCCAATGAAAATAAGCATCACATAAATATTTATGGTGAACCATCTGAATGGCCATACAGCAACTTCATTACAGGAGCTAAAAATAAACAGGGAAATTTTATACAGTTTGCACCCACACTAAAATCAAAGGGAGGCTATTTTGATCCCGAAGAATGGGCGCAGCTATTTGCCGATGCAGGAGCCAGGTTTGCAGGCCCTGTGGCAGAGCATCACGATGGCTTTTCCATGTGGGCAAGCAAGTCTAACCTATGGAACGCCGGAGATATGGGTCCAAAGCTAGATTTGGTAGGACTGTTAACTGATGCAATTCGTAAAAAAAATATGAATGTGATCCTTTCAATGCATCACGCATACAATATCACAGGCTTTTATGATTCGGTGCCCTATTCAAGTGACCCAAAACTTCAAATGCTTTATGGACAATTGGGAAAAGAGAAAAATGAAGTGCTTTGGTTAAACAAACACAAAGAAATTATTGATAATTATAAACCCGACATCATTTGGCAGGATTTCAACCTTCATAAAATTTCGCAATCCACTCTTCTTGGTTTCTTAGCTTATTACTATAACAAAGCCGCCGAATGGAAAAAAGAAGTGGTCGCAACTTACAAGGATGGATTAAATACTAAGTGTGCTGTACTGGATTATGAACGTGGCGGCCCCACCGACATTACAGTTAACTATTGGCTAACCGACGATGCTATTAGTAAATCAAGCTGGTGTTATACCGAGGGCATTGGTTATTATTCAAAAAAGCAGGTACTGCATGGCTTTCTTGACAGAATCAGTAAGAATGGTAATCTCTTGTTGAACATTTCACCAAAAGCTGATGGATCGATACCACGGGAGCAGAAAGATATTCTTCTTTCTATGGGAGCATGGCTTAAGAAATATGGAGAAGCAGTGTATGCTACCCGTGCCTGGGAAAAATATGGTGAAGGCCCAACAAAAATGGGAGCCGCTCATGGTGTGTTTCAGGAGCCTGCTGAAGGCAATGCAAAGGATGTCCGCTTCACAAGATCGAAAGATAACACGAAGCTTTATGCAATATTGCTTGGTTGGGGGAAAGGTCAAAAAGAAATTGTCCTTACATCATTATCTTCAGACAGTACCAATATTAAAAACCTGCAATCCGTTCAACTTATCAATGCTGCTGCCGGTAAATATTTACCAGTGAGTTTCAGGCAAAGCAAAGAAGGATTGATCATAAACTTACCAGAACGATCTTTTGAAGAGTTAGCTTATGTACTAAAGCTTAGTTTCAAAGGAGAGATTCCGACAGTTTATAAACATTGACAAGGGACTTTACAGAAATAAGTAGGCTATTTAAAACTGAAATATGAATTCTTGCTTTTTCCGTGGGCGCACTGATAATCTGATGACAGTAATTACAACTGCTTTGTTATGTTTTTTTATTTCAACAACTGCAATAGCGCAATCTACTGCCGGAAAGATGGTTAAGGGAGGCAAAAAGATCAGTCCTAATTTATTCGGTTTATTTTTTGAAGACATCAACTATGCGGCCGATGGTGGACTTTATGCCGAATTAGTGCAAAACCGTTCTTTTGAATATAGCCCAACTGATAGAAGAGAATGGCATCCTTTTTCATTCTGGCAATACATTACACCAGGATTCGCTTATGGCTCAATTAACATCGAAACAAATGCCCCGGTTCATCCCAACAATCCGCATTACTTGGTACTGAATATAGAACATGTTGGCGATACAGGTGTGGGCATTAGAAACAATGGATTTGATAAAATTCCAATAAAAGAAGGTGAGAAATACAACCTGTCACTTTTTGCACGTCAGCTTAGCAAGGAACCAATTTCTTTGGTAGTTAGTTTACAGAATCCGCAGGGAAAAATTCTTGCTGAGGATAAATTTTCCATCTCATCAAAAGATTGGAAGAAGTACACAACAACATTTACAGCTTCTACAGGCAACGATAGTGCATCATTAGTGATAATCGGCACCAGTAAGGGGAAATTGGCCCTGGATGTAATCTCCCTTTTCCCCGAAAAAACTTTTATGAATCGACCGAATGGCTTGCGGGTTGACCTTGCACAAATGATTGCTGATATAAAACCTTCATTCATTCGATTTCCCGGTGGTTGCCTGGTTCATGGTGATGGTTTGGGAAACATGTATCGCTGGAAAAATACAATCGGCCCCATTGAAGAACGAATTGAACAAAAGAATATCTGGGGTTATCATCAGACAATGGGATTAGGTTATTTCGAATACTTCCAGTTTTGTGAAGATATAGGTGCAAAACCATTGCCTGTATTGCCTGCTGCAGTCAGTTGCCAAAATTCCGGTGGTACCTGGCGAATTGGAGGCACGGGTCAAAAAGCAATTCCAATGAGTGAAATGCAGGATTACATCCAGGAGGTGTTGGATCTGATTGAATGGGCGAATGGGCCGGTTACCTCAACATGGGGGGCAAAACGAGCTGCAGCCGGGCATCCTGGTCCGTTCCATCTTGAATATATTGGCATCGGCAATGAAGACAAGATTACTTCTGAGTTTGAGCAGCGTTTCAAAATGATCTATGATGCAGTGAAAGCAAAACACCCGAATGTCACTGTTATCGGAACAGTGGGTCCCTTCCATAGTGGCGATGATTATGATAAAGGTTGGAAGTTGGCAAATCAACTCACTGTCGCGGTGGTAGATGAACATTATTACAGTCAACCTGCATGGTTTATCTCCAATCATTATCGCTACGATGCTTATGATCGTAAGGCAAGCAAAGTGTATGTAGGTGAATATGCTTCATGGGGAAATAAAATGCGCAATGCTATATCTGAAGCAGCTTATATGACAGCATTAGAACGTAATGGTGATGTTGTGACAATGGCTTCTTATGCTCCATTGCTGGCAAAAAAAGGCTTTACTCAATGGAATCCTGACATGATCTATTTTGACAATGTAAAAATTTATCCGACGGTTAATTATTACGTACAAAAAATGTTTTCAACCAACCAGGGAAATGTCTATTTCAGCAATGTGATATCAAGAGATACAAAAGACTCTGCAGTTGCCGGCTCCTGTGTGCAAGACAGTAAAAGCGGTGATATCATTTTAAAACTCGTAAATGCCGGTGATCAAACAAAAAACATAAAAATAAACCTGGCAGGGTTCAAAAAATTTGTTTCAGCTGCGGAGCGGATTGTGTTGGCAGGCAATGCTGATATGGCAAACACATTTGATAGTTCTCAAAATATAATTCCTGTAACATCGGCATACAGAGTGAGCAAGGCATTTGACTATGGTCTTCCTGCTATGTCGTTGACTGTAATTCGAATCAAAACAAAACAGCAGGAGTAAGCCGTCAATCTTTCGGTTGAAGGCTTTATTGCTTTTCCATAATTTCATTGCATGAAAAAAATAGCCTGTTGCTTTGCGATTGTTTTGGTTACCTGTGCCCAAACCATATTTTCGCAATCGGCTAATATTGAATTTGACAAAACTTCTCCGCGACAACGATATGCAGCATCCCAAATCAAAAGCCTGCCTGACAATTACTACATAAATCTTAAAGTTGACCCGGACTCTTTTTTGCCGGAATCTTATGCTATAAAATTAGTGGGAAGAATCTTTACCATCACTGCTGGAGATGAAAGAGGATTGATATACGGTTGCCTTTCACTGGCTGAAGATCTCCGGAATGGGGTTGCGTTGCGCGATTACAAGACCAAAACCGAATTTCCATTTCTTCCATTTCGCGCCATCAAGTATGATCTGCCATGGGATACTTACCGCCACAGCTATGCGCTGGAATTGCATGATCAGACCTGCCGCGATACCAACTATTGGAAATCATTTCTTGATATGATGGCAGAGAACAGGTTCAATGTGCTGACGCTTTGGAATCTTCATCCCTATACTTTCCTCATCAAACCCAAAAATTTTCCGGAAGCAAGTCCCTGGAATGAGGAGGAAATGAAAGGGTGGCAAAAATTGTTTCATTCCATCACCCGTATGGCTAATGAAAGAGCCATCGATATATACATTGTTCCCTTTAACATTTTTGTTACACCTGAATTTGCCAAAGCGCATAACGTGGCGATGGATAACCTGACCCATGACTATTTTGTAAGGGGCGATACATCTACCATCATTAAACAGTATACCAAAGAATGCGTTACTCAAATGCTGGAGGAATATCCTCACATTACCGGTATGGGCCTTACGCTGGGTGAAGGCATGGCGGGCATGACCCCGCAGCAACGTGAAGACTGGATGAAAGAAACCATTATCGAAGGCATGCGTGTTGCCAACAGAAAATCAAAGCTCATTCACCGTATTCCTTTTTCCAGTACTACCGGCTCATTGGGTATTACCACTATTGAAACCGAAAAGCTCACCCGTGCTGGAATAGAAAAAGAAGCAGCCATGGGTTTTACAGAAGGACCGATATGGGCTGATCTGAAATTCAACTGGTCGCATGCACACTCAACCACCAAACTGATCAAAGTGCATGGCGGAAAACTATACGACAGCTATTTCAATCCCACACCAACAGCCTATAAAATAGTTTGGACAGCCAGGAATGAAGACTTCTTTTGCCTGCGCTGGGGCTCACCATCTTTTGTACGCGATCATGTTTTACAAAATGCCCGTCCTTATTCCGGCGGTTATATAATCGGATCGGAAACCTATATACCTGCCAAAGATTATTTTACCAAAGACAGTATTGGTCTTCCCTGGCAATATGCTTTTGAAAGGCAATGGTTATTTTATAAACTGTGGGGAAGATTATTATACAACCCCCATACTTCCGATAATATTTTCGGAGCGGAATTCCTATATCGCTATGGAAAAAAGGGAAGCAGTTTATTGACCGCTTCCTCACTGGCAGGCAAAACTGCTTTGCGTATTGCATCTGATTTTGATTGCGGCTGGGATTTCACTTTATACACGGAAGGAATGATGGCGCTTGATACGGCTACAAAAAACGTGAGTTATATTTCAGTGGACCGTCTTATTCACCGGCAACCATTGGATACCGATTATGTATCGATAATCGACTATGTACGCAGCGCATCACCGGATAATTTTGGTAAAAACAGGATGCTGCCGCCAATGCTGGCATCGATACTGGAAAAAGATTGCAACCAGGCTTTGACGATGGTAAAAAATATTGATGCCAAAAACAATAGGGCCTTACTGTATGAAGTGGCGGACATCAAAACCTGGTCTTATCTCGGTTTGCATTTTTCCGAAAAAATAAAAGGGGGTATTGCCCTGCAGCGTTATCGTATGAATGGTGGTGAAATGAACAGGGAAACTGCCATCATGCATTTGGAAAAAGCGCTTTCATACTGGGACAGTATTATTGCCATAACCCGCCCATTGTATAACGATATGCCACTGGTGCATTTCAGTCAGCAGGGTGGAAAAGAGTCAAAGGAAAATTTTTATCTCAGCTTTCATTGGGAGAAACTTAGAGCAGACGTGACCCGAGATATCGACATAGCGAAGATGGCCGGGCGTTAATTAGTTTCCCTAAAGCATTTTATATCATTCATTGGTGTTTGCGACTATTTTATGATGACTCTCCAGGCCGACAATTCCAACTAATATGCTGATGCACGCCCGGACGGCAGGGGCTGCCGGATTGGTGGTGCCAATTCGATGTGCAACCAAAATTGCCATCAATCTGGAAAGGCGGGTGTGCATCAAATTAAGTTATTGTATGTACCGCCACTACCTGGGTTTACAGGGTAAAAGAACAGTAATAATTCTTTACTGCTGATTAAAAATAAATCTATAATTTAGGAGTATAACTAACTTTTTGATACCGGGTTAAGTTAACTGCTATGGATTACAGACTGCTTGCAGATGAAGTGCTGCTAAAGTTTTTAAAAATAAGCGACGAACTTGCTTTTGAAGAAATCTACCTGCGGTATTGGCGACAACTGTATTATGCTGCATTAAATAAAATCAATATTAAGGAAGTAGCCGAAGACATTATTCAAACTGTATTCACAGATCTGTGGGAAAAAAGAGAACGACATTCCATTAAAAACATTTCGGCCTATCTCGGAACTTCCGTAAAATACCAGGTAATTAACTACATTAAATCTTCTATTTCAAAAAAGGCGCATCTTTCCCATATCAGCGAAAGCCGGAAAACAGAAGATAATAGCAACGAATTAGCGCTTCTAGTTAAAGAATTAAATGAAGCAATTGATAAGGCAATAGATCGCCTACCTCAAAAAACACAGACCATATTTCGCATGAGCCGGTTTGAAAGGCATTCTAATAAAGACATTTCCCGCATCATGGATGTCTCAGAAAAAGCAGTTGAATATCACATTACCCAATCACAAAAAGCTTTGCGGCTTTACCTGAGGGATTTTATGCTGGTTGACCTGCTGTTTGTTGTGCATTTCCTGTTTTTTTAAAAAAAGTTCAGTTTTCTTTTAGGGTAATAGCCAGTTAAGTTGACTATTTATAAAGATCAATTTATTTATATGCACCACAAAGCATTCCGGCAATTACTAAGAAGATATCTGGATAATTCATGTACGGATGAAGAAAGACGAATTATTGACCAGTGGTATGAACTATTGGATAATGAACTGGCCCCTCTTTCAAATGATGATGTAACTGAAGTAGAAAAAAGGCTTTGGCATAAAATACAATCTGCAACCACTAATCTGAGCTCTGCTGCCACTCCGTTCAAAAATCATAAAAACAACTGGTGGAAATATGCGGTAGCAGCCGGTTTTATCGGAGTTGTTGTTTTAGTTGGCAGCCTGGTGTTTAAAAATAAAAACAAAAGCTCAGATACCCCTTCATTGGTTATTGCAAAAGTCAACCAGGGATTTTCGGAGGAGATCAACAACTCGGGAAGCATAAAAAAAATTCAGTTGGAAGATGGAAGCCTTGTCTCGGTTTATCCGGGATCAAAGCTGGCCTTTCCAAAACATTTTGCCCCTGACAAAAGAGAAGTGTATTTGGAAGGTGAAGCTTTATTTACGGTCAGCAAAAATCCAAACCGTCCTTTTTTTGTTTATAATAATCAAATAGTGACACAAGTGTTAGGGACCAGCTTTACTGTGCAAAATAAAAATGGTAAAATAGAAGTAGCGGTAAAAACAGGGAGAGTTGCTGTATATGAAAACGGAGAGCAGGTCAACCTTGACGAAGTCGAACAAAAATCAAATGGAGTTATCATTACGCCAAACCAGAAAGTTACTTACTATCAGCAGAAACGTCATTTCGTTACTTCCATTGTAGATCAACCGGCGCCGGTCCCAACACAAACTGATCAGCCGGTTATTGCCAATCATTTCAGATATAATGAAACGCCTCTTTATAAAGTGCTTAAAGACCTGGAGGATACTTATAAACTGGAGATTGTGCTTGAAAATGAGAAAATCAAAAACTGTCTTTTTACAGGCGATTTATCAGATCAAACGATGTTCAATAAATTAGAAAGTATTTGTCTTGTTTTTAGTTCCAGCTATGAAATTAAAGGAACCATAATCTTATTAAAAAGCGGAAAAGATTGCGAATAATACGATTGCTATTATTAACCTAAATACTGCTATATGAAAAAGACACCCACATAAAGTATGCAAAAAAGAAAAGCCGGCAATATTCGCAGTATTGCCAGCTTTCCTGTCTCGCCAGCGGCGAGAGGTTTTGCCCGATCAGATTAATTCACGTTCAAAACCAAACACAAATTATGAAAAAAAAGTTACTTGTTGCTATAACTCCTTTGGCAATGAGATTAATGATTATTCAAATACTGTTTATCGTTTCTGTTTTCCCTTCATATGGCACCGGTGCAAGGGGACAGGATGTTTTGAATAAAAAGATCTCCATCTCCGTTACCGATACCCAATTGAAAACAGTATTGGAAAAAGTGGAGGCCATGGTTGATGCAAAATTTGTTTTCAGTCCAACGATTATTGACGTAAAAAGAAAGTTAAGTTTCTCCATACTGGATATAACCGTTGCCGATTTTTTAAAGCAGATTCTGCAACCTTTAGGAATCAATTATAAAGCCGTTGATAATCTCATCATCCTATATGATGCAAAAGATAACAAGCTCCCTGAAGAAATAATAACAAATACCAATGCTATTGCTAAAATCATAACTGGTAAAATAACAAACAGTAATGGTGAACCACTTCAGGGTGTTTCAGTTTTGGTAAAAGGTACTTCAAGAGGTACTGTTACAAACGCAGAAGGCGTTTTCACCATTGATGCTGAAGAAGGTGAAACATTGGAGTTTTCAATACTCGGTTATATCTCTACAACTGTCAGGATTGGACAAGGTAATAGTCTTGCTATTCAGCTTCAGCCTGCTGAAGCTTCATCTATTGAGGAAGTTGTGGTAACCGCGTTGGGTATAAGAAAGGAATCAAGAAAGCTGAGTTATGCGGCCTCTTCTGTAAAAGTTGGTGAGATCACCCAGAACCGAACTACCAACCTGATGAAATCTTTGGAGGGTAAAGTAGCCGGTTTGGAAATTGCTCCACCTACTGCGGGTGCAGGCGCAAGTACCCGGATTCGTTTACGTGGGCAGTCGGGTTTTGCCGGTCAGGTTAACTCGCCATTAATTGTAATCAACGGCCTGCCAATGGATCAGGATGCACGTAGTGCCGAGGGTGCGCCTGGCATAGACCAGGGCGACAACCTGCAACAGATCAACCAGGATGATATCGAGTCAATGACCGTGTTGAAAGGTTCAACAGCCGCGGCGCTTTACGGTTCACGAGCTTCAAATGGTGCCATTATTATTACCACCAAAAGCGGCGCTAAAAATTCGAAATTTGGCGTGGAATTTATCTCCAACTTTGCCGCTGATGAAATAATAGATTTTTCCAATTACCAAACCATATACGGTACCGGTATTAATGGTATCCGTCCTACTACACAGGCTAATGCGATATCATCCGGAAACCAATCATGGGGCGCAAAACATGACGGCGTTCCTACTATACAGTATGATGGAATTTTAAGGCCTTATTCTGCAGGTGAAAACCGCTTCAAGGAATTTTACAGAACCGGAATTTCGCTCATCAATACAATAGCGCTATCCGGCGGTAACGCCTCAACAAGCTACCGCGTTTCTTTTTCAAACCAGGATGTTACTGGTATTACCCCTGATAATAGTTATCATAAAAAGATTTTTAACTTAGGACTCAACAGCAAGGTTACTGATAAGCTGACGCTGCAGGTGAATGTTAACTTTACTCACGAGGAAAATGACAATCCTCCGCTTGTAGGTGTTCAGGGTCCCAGTTATACCAGCTTCCTTACCCGTATGCCATTAACGCTTTGGAATGAGACGTTGAAAACGAGTGTTGTAGGCCCTGATGGCGCCGCCTTAAATATCTTTAATAACCTTTTAGTTAACCCGTATTTTTTTATCGGGCGCATGTTCAATTACACCAGGAGAGATCGTTTGCTAGGCACAGTTTCGGTTAGGTATGATTTCACTAATTGGTTGTACTTACAGGGTCGTGTAAATGCGGACGTCGGGAATAGTAACAACGAATTTAATTTTCCACATGGTGCCGCAGTTCCCCTGCGTAATAGTACCAACACCGGCTGGGTGGGAACTTATAATGTTAACACGAGTTTCAACAAACAAATGAATTTGGATTTTCTGTTGGGGACCAATCATCAAGTAGGCGATTTTACAATAGACGGAAGCTTTGGCGGTAATATGTGGACAGTTAACAATGAGAATACCAGTCAGGGTGTGACAGACTTTGTAGTGAGAGACATTTATAGCATAGGAAACGGTATTACCAAAACCCAGAATTACGGCATTAGCAGACGGCAGGTAAACTCTTTATATGCTTTTGCAGATCTTGGCTATAAAAACTTCCTGTACCTGAATCTTACCGATCGTATTGACTATTTTTCGGTGCTTACGCCGCCAAGTTCAATAGTCGCTGACCCGAAAAACTCTTTCAACTATTATTCTGTGGGCGCCAGCTTCATTTTTTCTGAATTGCTGACTGGAATGTCATGGTTAAATTATGGTAAGTTGAGAGCGACTTATGCAACTTCAGGTAATGCAAACGGCGTGAATCCCTATCAAAGCCAGTTAACGTACACAATCGAGCAACAACTGTTCGGTACTTATCCAATCGGAACTATTTTTAACACAAGTAATCCAAATCCGGAAATAGAACCTTACGAGGTTAGTGAAAAGGAAATAGGCCTGGAATTAAGGACTTTAAATAACCGTCTGAATTTCGATATCGCTGTTTACGACAAGAGGACCATTGGTCAGATATTGAGCGTTGATTTATCACCCTCTTCGGGTTATGCTAGTACACTAGCTAATGTCGCGAAACTGAAAAACACTGGTTTAGAGGTTTTGGTTGAGGGAACACCTCTTAAAACATCAAACTTTAGCTGGAATATATCGGCAAATGCAGCCTACAATACTTCAAAAGTATTGGAGCTAAATTCCGGGCAAACCCGCCAGTTGGTTGTATATTTTAATGGTACAGGAAACGAGTTCCTGGGTTCATTGGTGTACGATGTTGGCAAAGAAATGAACCAGTTGATATCATATACGTATCGTCGCAATGATAAGGGACAGATAATGTTAAATAGCCAGGGAAGACTTTTGGCTTCAGCAGACTCAGGTAAATTATGGTAGTGCAAATCCAAAAGTAACCGGTGGTATTACAAACACTTTCCAATATAAGAACCTGAGCTTATTAATCCATATTGATGGAAAATTTGGCGGTAAATTGTTCTCAGCAACTGCATTGAACGGTTTAAGATTTGGTATGAGCCAGGCATCTTTAGTAGGTCGCGATGGAGTTGTTTTCGATGGTGTGCTGCCGAATGGAACTCAGAATAACAATATCAGTTGCTCCGCACATATTTTATGCTGATTATCGTACTGTGCAAATAGCAGATCCTTTTGTTTTCAGCAGCGATTTTATCAAACTTAGAAATATCACACTTACTTATGACTTTACCCGCTTTATGACTAAAAATGTAAAGTTTGTTAAAGGGTTAGTCCTATCTGCTTATTGCCGGAATCCTGCTGTACTGTTGAAACACGTACCGGACGTTGATCCGGAAGCATTCGCATCATCAGGCGACAGCCGCTTAGGATATGAGCAACATACTGAACCAACTACCCGGACCTTTGGGCTTAACTTAAATGTGAAATTCTAAAATTATTTATATGAAAAAAATTAGTTGTTTTATAATCCCGCTCGCTGTAGTGCTTTGCTTCGTGAGCTGCACAAAGGGGTTTGAAGAAAAAAACCAGGACCCTTATGGCATTACAAAAATTGATCCGGGGTTGTTATTTACCGGAGCACAGCGGGGTATGAATGTTGGCAATTGGGATGGAGAACAAACCATAGTACAACAATATATGAATGCTTATAACTCAGGCGCTACAGCAGGGTTTCAATTTAACGAGGACATAGATCAGTATAACACGCCGCGTTGGGGTGTTTACACAGGTGTTATCAAACCTTTGGTACAGATCATCAGCCTTGTTAAAGATGACCCGGCTGCTAAAAACCTGTACAACATGGTGCGGATATGGAAAGCGTATGCGTTTATGACCCTTGTTGACACATACGGTGATGTACCTTATAGCGAAGCAGGAAAAGGATATCTTGAGGGTATCAACTATCCTAAGTATGATAAAATGGCCGATATCTATGCCGACCTTTACAACGAACTTAAAACGGCTACGGCAGCTTTGTCTGCTTCAAATGAGTATGTAACCAGTGACTTATTTTTTGGTGGTGCAACCAGCTCTACTCCTGCATTAATAGCCGCACAGGTAGCCCGCTGGAAAAAAATCGGTTACTCTTTAATGTTGCGCTTAGGTATGCGCTACTCAAAAATTGATGCGGCCAAAGCTGCAAGTATTGCACAGGAAGCATTTGCCGGTGGTGTAATGCAATCAAACAGCGATAATGTCGTTGTTACCCAATATAATGCTACAGTGCCCAACGGTTTTTCTAACCAGCAGCGGAACATCAATACGTTTAATTATTATTTAGCTGAGCCTTTTGTTAACCAGTTAAAAAGCACCGGTGATCCCAGGTTGAAGTATATCGGGGCCAGCTATGCCAATCCTGCAAATATTACCTCCACACGTGATACGATAACAGCTAACCAATATGGATTTCCGGTGGGATACGACCAGGTAAGCGTTTTAAATTATCCTGGTTACAGGGGTACCAAAGGCGGAGGACAAAACTACACACAGCTTAATTACGGCGTAATGGCCAGTGCTGTTGCTCCTGCGTTTTTCATTACTAATTCGCAAACCCAATTATTATTAGCAGAAGCTAAATTCAGAGGGTGGATTACCGGTGGTTTAACAGCTCAACAATATTATGAAGCCGGTGTTATAGCTGCTATGGATGAATGGGACTTATTTCCCGGCACATTTATCCCCGCAGTTTCAGACGCGGAAAAAAACAACTATCTTGCTTCACCCTGCAATTGCTTATAATGATGCGAACGCACTTAAGCTTATCAATACACAATACTGGATCGTGTCTATGACAAACGGCTGCTGAAGGTTTTGCTAACTGGAGAAGAAGCGGGTTCCCGGTATTGCAACCCAATATGTACAACAATAACTTAAACGGCGGCTTTGTAAGACGTATGGCTTATCCTAATGCTGAGGAAGCCCAAAACCCTGACAACTATAATGCAGCGGTTGCGAGCATGGGCGGCGATGGATTAACACAACGTGTGTTCTGGGATAAACCGTGATAAAATAATCTTGCTTATTGTTGACAGTTTAAATTTTTTTATTGAGTAATAAACTTCAATTCAAAAAATGTTTTTGAAATTTTCAACCAAAAAACCATTACGTTTCGGAACATTATTAAGCACTCTGCTGATTCTATTTTTGTTTCTTTTAGGTTCATATTCCGGCAATAAACAAAATGAACTTATTAAGAATAAGCAAAATGGGCGACCTAATATTTTACTGATCGTTGCAGATGATTTGGGCTATAGTGACCTGGGCTGTTATGGAGGAGAAATTCAAACTCCTCAACTGGATAAACTGGCCAGCGAAGGAGTGCGAATGACGAGTTTTTATACCACAAGCCGTTGCTGTCCATCCCGCGCCTCTATTCTCACAGGTCTTTATCCCCATCGTGCCGGTTTGGGCCACATGATCAGAAACTTAAATCAGCCCGGATATACAGGTAGGGTTTCCGATGATGCAGTTACCATAGCACAGATTCTGCAGAGTTCGGGTTACCGTACTTTCATGTCAGGAAAATGGCACCTGGGGACCAATGATCCCACTAAACACGGGTTTGAAGAATACTTTGGCACATTGGCAAGTGCCCAGACATATTGGGATCCCAAACGCTTCATCCGCAAACCTGAAGGTCGTGAGGTACGCACTTACAAAGAAGGAGAGTTTTATGGGACAAATGCAATCACTGATTATGCGCTTGACTTTCTTCAGAAAGGTCGTGAAACTCCAGATAAACCCTGGTTTTTGTACCTGGCTTACAATTCACCTCACTTTCCTTTGCAGGCACCCAAGTCTGCGATTAAGAAATATGCCGAAACCTATAAATCAGGTTGGGATAATATCCGGGAGCAGCGAAACCAGAAAATGAAAGACCTGGGAATTATCCCCAAAGAAACATTGTTGACACCCCGCTCTGAATATTGGGACTGGGCTGAATCTGAACCAGGCGTAAATCCGGCATGGGCGGATGTGCCAGAAGACCGGCAACAGGATCTGGCCAGGCGCATGGCAATATTTGCCGCCATGGTAGACGTGATGGATCAAAACATTGGCCGGGTGATTGCTGATCTGAAACAAAAAGGTGAATTGAACAATACCCTGATCATATTCATTTCAGACAATGGCGCCTGTGCCGAGTGGGATCCTTACGGTTTCGACATCAGCACAAGTCCCAACAACATTCTTTACAAAGGGGAGCAAATTGAAACGATGGGAGGTCCCGGAACATTTCACAGTGCGGGATCAGGGTGGGCCAATGCTTCCAATACTCCATGGAGATTGTACAAACATTTTACATACGAAGGTGGAATCAGCTCGCCTCTCATTGCTCACTGGCCGGCAGGACTAAATCGTTCCGGTGTAATTGATAATCGTCCGGGACATCTCGTGGACCTGATGCCGACGTTGCTTGCTGCGGCAGGTGTATCTTACCCATCCGAGTTTGAGGGACGAAAAACCATTCCTGAAGCGGGAAAAAGTATTTTGCCGCTGTTGCAGGGTAACCCGGTTGAAAATCGGATTCTTTATTTCGAACATGAAGGCAATCGGGGTATACTGGAAGGTAAATGGAAGTTAACCGCTTTGCATGGGAAAGATTGGGAACTGTACGATCTGCAAAAAGATCGCACAGAACTGAATAACCTGGCGGGCAAATATCCTGATATTGTCAGCAGGCTTGACGGTCTGTGGAATATTTGGGCGAAAGAGAATTACGTTACTCCCTTACCGACCGATTACCAGATGCCTTATTTACCGAAGAAATAATTGTAGTAAGACAAATGATCTGTTTCTTAAGAGGTCAGGTCATTAGGATCAAGAAAACAACATACAGGAAATATTAATGTTGGATTTTGTGTTATTGATCAATTTAAATGAATCAGGAAAATCTGTACATAACAAAAATACGGAGAGCTTTCAGTATTCAATACGGACTGCGTTTGATGAGTTATGCACTACGCAATTTCTTTTTTGTATTCATGACACTTGCATTGCGTAAACGTGAGTTTTCAGGAACTACTAATTTATATGGCCGGTTGAAAGCTTTTTGGTTAACCTTGAAATGCGCAGACAGTTTTCGGATTACATCTTTCGACAATCCTTTTTTGTAATTCAGAATATCAGAAACGTAGCCTTTGCCAATCTCCAGGATATCAACCAGGTTTTTTGCTTTCATACTATGTTCATCCATTAGTGAACGAAGCAATTGAACGGGGTCAAGGTCGTCGAAACTGTTATGCTCTGCATCCCATTTCTCGATCAACACAGTGAGTAAATTAATTTCGTCTTTTACATTGCGATCCTTGGAACCAGAAAAAACGAGAGCTTCCAAAGCTTTTGTGTACTCTTTGTATTGTGCCTGATTGGAAATGACTTTATATTTAAGAGTTGCCATGTTTGTGCCAAAAATATAATTAATACCTAAGAAGTTCACATTTTGTGAACCTCTTTCTTACAAAAATCTCTTTTGCATGAATGCTCTTCCCGATCCTGATTTCAAATATTTTTCAAATTCATACGCTTTGTACTTATCAGCGAAAGTGATATAAGTAACAAGTTCCACTGGAAGTCTTGAAGCAGTATATTTCACATCTCCGTTGCTGTGTCTATTCAACCTTTCAGTAATATTCGAGGTACATCCTACATAAATACTCCGATCAACACACCGGAGGATATACACTGTCCACATATCTTTTTCCCAAAGGTGGAGTCTGTCGCATGAATTGCCGTGGTGAAAACACCGGATTATGGTGTGAAAAACAACACGAAAAAAGTGGTGAAAATTGGCCCACCTACGCTAAAGCTTACGCTTGCGCCGAAGCTTGCGCCACCGCTAAAGCTTGAGCGCACGCGGTCAGCGTAGGAGCACGGTAGGTGAAGGAGTTGTATCGAATTCATTGCGGACTGCGTCCGCCGAAGGTCGCCTGAATAAGGACACCTATTAATAGCGAAGGTCGCCTACGCTAAAGCTTCGGCGACCGAAGGCGGAGAGAGAGGGATTCGAACCCCCGGACCTTTTGAGTCAACGGTTTTCAAGACCGCCGCATTCGACCGCTCTGCCATCTCTCCGGCGCAAAAATAGCCGCAGGAGGTTGAATGGCAAAATTTGATCTAGGTATTTACCGACACATGCTCTGAATGGGAGTTCAGAGGATTTTGTTTTCCTACAGCCATTGCCTACCTGAAAAACTCATAAAAAATATTTCATCCTAGAACTACAATCACTGATCCTTGCTTTATTATTGTTCCGCTACGATTTGATACGGATAATCCTTCGCACGCCAATTCGAGTTTTTCTTTGATTTTATTTTCGTCAATGTTTGGTAAATGTCTGGAGTCTTTGGCGTATTTGTATTGCCCATCCAAACACGACCTTTCTTCATAACCAATAGCAATCCATTTTCATCACCAATTGCGCGGAATTCGGTATTGCCCTGTTTGTATTCAGGCAGTCCGAATGAGTTCTTCAACTCGTTTGAAA
The DNA here is from genome assembly GCA_963728145.1 of uncultured Chitinophagaceae bacterium. Taxonomy (GTDB): domain Bacteria; phylum Bacteroidota; class Bacteroidia; order Chitinophagales; family Chitinophagaceae; genus CAVSJA01. The sequence continues at coordinate 917,358 of CAVSJA010000007.1, forward strand.
ACAGGTCAACATCATCGACAATAAAAGCAATTTCACTAGCGTACAAAATATCCTTTGTTGAGAAATCGCCTTTTGATTCATTACGGAGATCATGTCTTGCGATATATTCCAGGAGGTTTCCAGCTGGATCCCAAAAGAAAACCGAGTGCGCATTCCAGTTTCGGAAATGTCGAATATCATTTGAGTATCCTTCATCAATCATGTTGGTTGGAGTAGGGAGCAGCTCAGTTCTCTTCAATTGCCAATCCCTGGCCTGGCGGATTTTGTTTTCTGGTATGTTGAATGCAAAATGATAGAATGGTCCTTTATTTACATTGCCTGATCGGAAAAAGCTAATCATCGTCAGGCCAGCTAGAACTACAAGTCTTTCCGATGATTCTGATATTATTTCAAATCCAAGTTTTCGATTATAGAATTCTTTGAGTGTTGATAAGCTGGTATTGGTCTGGAGTTGGATCTCCTGAATCAGGTTTTCACTTATAGCCCGGGGTTTTTCAATGCCACCAGATGAAAACAAGTCATGGTAATCCAGGAAAGATAAAATCGTCAAGTATGAAGCTTTGCCTATGAAATTGCGACGATCCATAAACCAAACTCTAAGTGATGCTGAGGGTTCTTCGAACAAAGACAAGGTAGATTATTTGAATATATTGTCAGTACCGGTCATCAATTAATGACTGGGTTTATAAAACGATATTGTTTCGAGGCTGCAATGCAGCGGGCAAATTAGTTTCTCCAAGCATTTCCCTGATATCTATTTCAACACTTCGGCTCATTTGCGAAATAGGGATATCATTTGGGCTTCCTTCAAATGGATTCTCCGTGCTTTCGCCTACCTGATCCAGTGATGTGTAGACCCAGGAGATCAAAACACTGAATGGAATAACAAACCAGACCATATTCCCCTTCAGAACGCCTGAAACAGTATTGTTGAGATTTTCAAATTCGCCCAACAGCGCAAAGGGAAGTAATAAGCAAAATAGTCTCACAAGGAAATTACTGATTGTTGCAATTTGCCTGGGATAAGGAAAGTTTTTGATTCTTTCGCTTTTACCTTGATGGCTGCAAAACTCCATTAAGGCACTATGCATACCCATAAACCGGAAATTGTCGAGTAATCCCTCATCATAGAGATTTTTTAATGCATCGCTCTGCAAACTCAACAAATAAACTGCTTTGTTATTTTTGGACTGAAGATTTTTCAATTCCTCTTTAGTTATGTATTTTAATAATTCATCTTCCAATGCTGTTTCATTTTCAGGAATAGTATAGTATCGTTTATACTCCTTATTGTGAGGTTTGTCTGTCGTTTCCCAATTTCTTTTAGTCCTGAGCTGGTATCGCATAGCAGTAAGCCATGCAAAATGACGATAAATAATTGTCCTTGACTTTATCGGAATTTTCTATGAAATCCCGACACATCATCGCCCATGACCTGCTGGCGCTCATCGCCGCTCCCCAGATCTGTCTGGCTTCCCAGGTACGATTATAGGTCTGTACATTCTTGAAACCAACAATGAATACTGTACCTGTGCCCAGTAACCCTACTACTGGCCATGGAATGGATAACCATTTAAATTCAAAAGCCTGGTACAATACAGTTGGAACTGCACCTATTAACAAGAGCCAAAAGATGTTTCTTCTAGTCCAAAGAAGAAATTCAATAAGTCTGTATGATTTTCCGGTATGCATAGCTGATATTTATTCCTTCGAAATTATTTCTAATCCGGATTATATGATTAAATTTCCTATGATCTGCCAACGCGCCCTTCACCCTTAAGCTTTTTTGCATGAAAATACCATTCGGACCAATCGTTCTCTCTTTCTTACTCTTTCAATATTCATTATCCAGCGAAGCCCATGGTCAGCAAGCTGTGAATTGGAAAAAAGTGTCCGTACTTGTTTATACAAAAAATGGGAAGGGGTATGTGCATGATAATATACCCGCCGCAGTGAGCTGTATTCAAAAACTAGGGAAGCAATATGGGTTCAAGGTGGATACTTCTGCTGATGCTTCCATAATGACAGAGGAGAGTCTCAAAAAATATACGCTATTGGTTTTCGCGAGCACGAACAATGATGTGTTTGATACAGATGTTCAACGTCTCGCTTTCAGGCGATATATAGAAGCTGGTGGTGGATTTGTAGGAATTCATTCTGTTACCGGAACAGAACGAAACTGGAAATGGTTTAAAATGATGTTGGGCGGAACATTTGCCTGGCACGCAAAATTTCAAAAATATTCAGTGAAAGTTATCGATCCGTCACACTTCAATGCAAGGTTTGCCAAAGAATTGGGTGAAAGAGGATGAATGTTATTTTGCAAAGGAGCTGTATCCGGGTACAAAAGCGGTATTGGCACATGATATCAAAACATTGGATACTTCGGATACGAAAGAAAAGGACCTGATAATTAAACATGCAGGTTATTTTTCTGAATTGTATCCTGCCGCCTGGACTCATGATTTTGATGGGGGACATGCCTGGTTCACCGCGCTGGGGCATGACAAAAAAGATTATTTAGACCCTGTTTATATTCAACATATATTTCAAGGCATCCGCTTTGTGGCAAGTAGTGTAAAAAAACTTGATTACGGTAAAGCATATGCGACTTCAAGAGATGAGCCAGTAGATTGAAGTATCTTAACGCTGCGCCGGGCCTCCCCGCCCGGCGTCTTAGAAATTCGGGATGACCGAAATTAATCATCACTCTTCTCAAACCCTCCGAGTGCGTAGACGCCGGGCGGGGACGCCCGGCGCAGCGTTGCTGATTGGAATTCCGATTTATTATTATTATTTCATTAAGCGCCGCAAGTAGTAGATAGAATAATCTTTTCAACCCATCGACGCTGCGCCGGGCGTCCCCGCCCGGCGTTCTGCGCACTCGGAAATTTGTGAAATGTGATGAATTTAGCGCATGATTAATTTTCAGTCTTCCTGAATTTCGAAGACGCCGGGCGGGGACGCCCGGCGCAGCGTGAATTTTCATAGCGACTTTTTAGGGTTCGGAACCTTCTTTAAGATTTTTTCTATCCAATCCTTTGTCGTAGTTGCAAGCAGTTGAAGGATATTTTGTTTTCCTGCTTTGAATGCATGATTCGCTCCTTCTATCCTTACCAACTCAGCAAGCGGGAGGGAAGAACAAACGGATTCAATCAATTTCAAGGTGGCCAATTCATCTTTAGTTCCCTGCAAAAACAGCATTGGTATTTTAACTTCTTTCAAATGTTCCGCTCTTTCAACTGAAGGTTTACCCGGAGCATGCAATGGAAATCCATAAAATATTATTCCCTTTATACCTTCATCGTGATGAACAGAAAGGAATTGAGATGTCATTCGTCCGCCGAACGACTTGCCCGCAACAAATAAAGGAAGCGTTGGAAATGTTTTCCGCGCTTTGGATATTGCCGCCTGAATCGTTGAATGCGCAACAGCAGGAGTATCTGGTCTTCCTTTTTTATTTTCTGTGAAAGGAAAATTGAAACGCATGGTGGCGATGCCTTCTTCCGAAAGTAATTCCGCCAATGATACCATGAAAATATGATTCATTCCGGCACCTGCGCCGTGTGCAAGGGAAATTATACATTTTGATTTTTCCGGAATAATGCATTCGGCTGATACCGAGCCGACATTGGGAGAGACTTTGATTGATAAAGAACGGGTCTTCATTTTATAATTCCTTTTTCATGGAAGATGATTTTTTATTCCCGTGCAGCATACTAGTTTTTATCTGCAACAACAAAATTAATCTTAGCCGGGATATTAAATGCCTATTTCGTTTGGACATGCCCTTTGGTTTTCAAAATCATTTAGATTCTGGATTGTTATCTCCGCTATATGCTGCAAAGCGGTATCAGTTAAAAAAGCCTGGTGGCTCGTGATCAAAACATTCTGAAAAGTCATCAGCCTCGCTATCACATCATCCTGTAATACCTCAGAAGAATGATCCTCAAAGAATAATCCTTTTTCTTCTTCATATACATCCAGCCCTAAATATCCAATTTGTCCTGATTTTAAACCTGCGATTACATCTTTTGTATTCACAAGCCCACCCCTTGAAGTATTAACCAGCATTACGTCTCTTTTCATCTGATCAATTCTCTTTTTATTAATCAGGTATTTTGTTTCTTCAGTAAGCGGCGCGTGGAGCGTGACAATATCTGATCTCTTACAAAGGCTTTCTACATTAGTATATTCAATTGCATATTGCTTTTCCAGAGTTTTATCGGGGATAGGGTCGTATGCGAGGATTTTACAGCCAAACCCATGAACGATAGATGCCACTACCTTGCCTATCTTACCCGTGCCTATGATCCCAACCGTTTTTCCGTGCATGTCGAATCCAGTGAGGCCATCCAGTGAAAAGTTCCCATCCCTGATTCGGTTATGTGCTTTTATGAGATGGCGATTCAGGGCCAACATAAGCGCTACTGTATGTTCCGCTACGGCATAAGGTGAATATTCAGGAACACGTGCTACCCGTATTCCTAATTCCTTAGCTGCATTTAAGTCTGCATGATTAAAGCCCGCGGATCGCAGGACAAGGAATTCAATACTGGATTCCTTCAATTTTTTAAGGACTTTTTCTGAACCATCATCATTCACAAAAATGCATATGGCCCTGCAACCATTGGCCATTATCGCGGTTGTTTCAGAAAGCGGGGCTTCAATCCATATTAATTCATGCCGGTTTCGCGCTTTTGTGTTGAAATAGTCCCTCTCAAATTTGTGTGCACTGAAAATTGCTGTTTTCATCTTCTCAATTTAGGCCATTAGTTTATTGGATCAACATATGAATGATGGGGAAACCCTCAGTTTGGCAAATTAGTTTTTGAAATGGAGATTCGGAAAGTTTTTCACTAAAATGAGCGATTGTGTCGTAATGCTTTAGTACTGAACTTTGAGAACTTCATTCTCAAAAATTCGGAAACTATGATGAAGTTTTATCTGATCACCTTAATCTTTTTGAGCTATAGTTTGAACTTGCTTTCACAGAGCATAGCAATAAATACCGATGGCTCAATCGCAGATCCCAGTGCAATGCTCGATATAAAAAGTACGAGCAAAGGACTATTAGGACCACGGATGACCACAGCGCAACGACTTGCTATCAGTTCTCCTGCTGCCGGTCTGCTTGTATATGACACAGATACATTCGGCTACTGGGTCTATAGTGGATCTTCCTGGAATAAGATCATTATAAGCGGAACAACCTGGATGCTTACCGGGAATGCTGGCACCGATCCAGCTACTCATTTTATTGGCACCAATGATAATGCATCACTCGTCTTTAAATTTAATAACCTAAAGGTAGGGCGGCTTGATAGCAGTATTTTCTTTGGGCATAATGCTGGCCAGTCCAGCACGGGGGGCCAAAACAGCGCTTTTGGACGGGCTGCATTAAGTGGAAACACAATAGGAACTTTAAACACAGCAATCGGTGCCGGTGCGGATGTGCTAAGTAATAATCTAACCAACGCAACTGCTATCGGCGCAAATGCCAAAGTTGGAGCGAGCAATAGTTTAGTGTTGGGAGATAATGCCAATGTTGGTATTGGTGTATCTGTACCAGTTGCAAAGTTGCATATAGCCGGCACAGCTAACATATTTGCAGGTGCAACAACCTATACGGGTAACTTTTGGAACGGTACTGCCAGCCTGAATGGCTTTGAGGTTGTATGTAATGGGGGAGATGTATACCTTGGTTTGCAGCGAGCTAACGGCGCCAGCCTTAATCTTTCAAAACCAATAGGAAGTTCTGGCTCTCTTGCTGCTTTTTATTTTAACGGAACTATTGTTGGTACAATAGGAACTAATGGAGTTACAACTTTCTATAATACGACCTCAGATGCACGTTTAAAAGTTGATCGCAGACCAACACAATACAGCTTGAATACGCTGATGCAAATTGGGATAGAGGATTATCATTATAAAGCTGATGACAAGCAAATGCTACATACAGGAATTATTGCCCAGGAATTATTCTGGATCTACCCTCAAGCTGTTTATCGGGGTGGTGATGATCCAATCGCAAACCCATGGATGATTGATTACAGTAAACTAACTCCATTGTTGATAAAAGCTGTTCAGGAGCAACAGCAAATGATCGAAGATCAAATTAAAAAAATAAGTATTCTGCAACAAAAATTGGAAACGTTGTATTTAGAACTGCAAGAAGTCAGGGAAAAATTAAGATAAAACCCCCGCCAGTCCCGCTACAAGCGGGAGCCGGCGGGGGCATTTCATTTATCCTCTAATCTGAAAAAATCAAAATCCACAAATCCTCCTGTGGATTTAGAAGCGTAATTAAATAACCCGAAGCGATATCCCATGAAATGCGGCAATGTATAGCTCATATTTAATCTCGTTCCGATTAACTCCCATGATTTTCCGTCAAGACTATAATAGAATCGGGCTATGTCCTTTTTATCAGTGAAATCGCATTCAGCTTTGAAGTAAATCAGGTTTGAAGAGAATCGTTCTGCACGAATTTCGTCAGGCTTACCTCCAATCGCGTTAATCCTTATAATATATTTTTCACTGCCAGTTATTCTAACACCTATCATACCGTAGTTTCTTTGGAGAAGACAAAGTCCCGCAAAATCACCGTCTTTCATATTCGAGATATCCAAAGATGTAGTGGCAGTACATACCGGACCAATCGTTCTTTGTGTTAGTGTATTCCTTGCCAATAAAAATGACGTATCAATTCTTCCTGTAGTAAGGCGTAGGTAACCTTTCCTTTTTTTAACCGACCACAAACTGTTATCTGGGTTATGATTCCATTGCCAAACTAACGGCAATGGAGCATCGCCTCTTTTTCTATTAAATTCATCGGATGATACGATTCCGGGCATTAAGCCTTTGCTTGGAGGAAGATCAAGCGTGTCTGGCACTTTTCCGTCAATACCTAACACTGGCCAGCCATCTATCCATTTGACAGGTACCAAATATGGAATGCGTCCAACAGAACCGTAGTCACGGAATAAATAAGCGTACCAGGTTCCATCTGGTTTATCGATCAATCCACCCTGGGCAACTCCTAAATCCTGTAATGCAAGACGGCCCTCATATGGTCCCGTGATTTTATCTGCACGGTGAATAGTTACGGTACGCATTCCACCTCTCGGCCAACAAATATTGAAGAGGTAATATTTGCCATTTACTTTGAATAGTTGCGAACCTTCGCCAGGTAGACCAATATTTTCGCCAGCAGGTGCACTCGCATTTTCTATTATCACCTGTTCAGTACTGCCAGGTTTTACCCCCGATGCATCGGGGTTCAATTCAACCAATCTTAGTTTACCAGCGCCGTAGATCAGATAGACGCGGCCATCATCATCAAAAAATAAGGTATGATCATGATAAGAAGGTTTGAATGATGATACTTTCCATGGACCTTTCTCAATATTTTTTGTTGTGTAGATATAGGTCTTGCTGGTTGTTTGCGCAAATGTGCTCACGTAGTATAAACCTTTATGATACCGTATGCAACTGGCCCATGAACCTCTTCCATAAGTGTTCTTTCCATTGGTAAGATTCAATTCATCAACATTCGCCAGTGTATCGTAAGCATAGTTAACCAGTTTCCAGTTTACGAGGTCCTTTGATTTCATAATTGGTACGCCGGGACTCATATGCATGGTGGTGCTGCTCATGTAATAAGTATTCCCAACGCGGATCATCGATAGATCTGGAACATCGGCAAAAATGATGGGGTTGTGTGCTTGCTTAACCTGCGCTACAATGGTAGTAGGCAGAGTTTGAAGAAGAATCAGGATCGAGAATATGATAATTAGGTTTCGCATTTTTTTGGACTCACCCCTGCCCCTCTCTGCTACGCAAAGAGGGGGGAAGTGTAACAGTCATCATATATTATAATGTCGTAGCTGCCTTATGGTCTTTATCTTTCGATTGACGGAATGGTGATCTCGCTAATTCATTCGGGTGCTACACTTTCCCCTCTTTGCGTAGCAGAGAGGGGCAGGGGTGAGTCCCCGTCACCACGTGATTTTAATTAATGAAACTCCCTGCCTCGGTAAATCGAATTTCAAAACTGCTTTTCCTTTTTCTAAATTTTTCCATTCCGGCGAGGACATCAATTGCAATTGACCTGATCTTTCCAATTCATTGTATTGAGCAGCGCCTGGCCGCTGTGGACTTCCCATCGCCTTCCATTTTTCAAAGGAATTACTGAATTGCTGATCAATCCGGTAATGGTGGATCAACACTTTACTGGTATCAATGCCGTCGATAGCAAGGCTCACGGGTGTTGAAGGCCCGGCCAGATCATCGTCGTGATAATTCCACACCATAATATAAACAGAATTACCATTCCTGCTGGCAATGGCATTGACATCATTGCGGGCTCTGACTCCATTTGAAATGATATCTGTTGCGGTTAACCCACTATCAACCTTAACCGAAACCCGATTTCCATTCATCATCCCGAACATTCGAAACACATTCAATACAGGCTTGTTTACTCCGTGCGTGGCTAATTCACGGAATCCGGCAAACCATTCCTGGTCTTCGAATTCAAATGACCAGCTTACTACACCTTTCAAATTCACCTTATACTGATCCATCAACTCATAAATCCGCGCAAAGGATGAAGCGGTGTAACTGGAATAGACAGTTCCATTGCGATAACCGAATCTTGGGTCTCTTCTTTCTGAACAGGCGGCGCATCCTTCAGGATCGCATTCGCCAATAATAATTGGAACGTTTTTTAATTCAGGAAAAGAATTAACGGCTTCAAATGCTCGTTGAATATCTCTCAATTGAACTGCCATATTCATGCGAATATGTCCGTCAACAAATTCCGGTGAACCCTTGGCGTGAAATCCTATATATTGTAATGGCGTGCCGGTTTTTCCTGTTGCATAGTTCTTTCCACGTAAACAATGCTCAATGAAATCCACAAGGTATTTGCGTGCTCTGTCGCTCCTGGGACTGGTTGTATGCGGCCCGCCGATCGTACACTCAGGACAAGCGCGTTTCAGTCCGTCAACGGCATAGTCATATAGTTTGCAGTATTCTTCAAAAGTTCCCGACCAATAGGGAATATCGGGTTCATTCCAAACTTCCCATAGCCATGTTATTACTTCATTCTTTCCGTAACGTTCAATCGAATGTTTTACCCATTGAAATACCAACTCTCTCCATTTGTCGTAGTCTTTGGGCGGATAAGTCCAGCCGGTCCAGATATTTCCTCCTTTGCTCCAGGTATGCTCGTAGGGTTCAGGTTTGATAGAAAGATCTTTTGGCATGAATCCAATTTCCATCAAGGGTTTCATGCCCCGATGTATATAGGTATCTATTATACTATCAACAATTGTCCAATTATAAATCGGATTGCCATTTGCATCTTCTTTGTACGCGTCGGTGAATCCCCATTTGAGATCCGGTCCGGGGCTATTACCTTTTGATGAAAGGAGGTTGTGCGCTCTTACATAAACCGTCGCCGGACTTAATTGCGTTAGTTCTGTCAATAGCTTTTGACCATCTTTTCTGTAAGTATAATTCGGTTCATCATACCCGAAATAAGACCAGAATGGTTTCATTTCCCCAATAGTTTTTGACGCATCAATCTGGATGGTTTTCACTTCCGGTGCCAGTTTCCAGTACATCATATACCTTGAGTCGTGAATTTTATAGAATGGTTCAAGGACGAGGTCTATTGGATTTTCAAACTTTGTCTGAGAAACTGTAAAAGATAATGGTTTCCCCGGTTTGGGCTTTAGTTTCCCTGCAAGGGAAGAAGTATTATCGTCGACAATGACTGGCGCTTTTTCCAAAGGAAGTCTTTCTCCGCCTGCGATATGCGCCCATCGGCCATCATCAGCAATCAGCCCTTTCAAATCCTCAGTCCCTGTTTTTGCGGCAAGCAGGATTGGACCATGCATTACCGCAAAATAGTTCGGTGTATTTGGCAATTGCACGATGGAGTTTTGCATTGGAAGCAATACCTGTACTACATCCCCTTTCTTCCAGGATCTTTTCACAGCAACGTATGAAGAGGGCCGAGCAGGTGACGAAACTGTATCACCGTTCACTATGATCTTTAACAATCTTTCTTTTACCCATGAAGGATAACGAACCATCAAGGTAAAATCTGCGGCGCCATTCGCAATGGTGAGTTTAGTTTGGGCTTCATTGGGAAATTCGGTTTCCTGCTTTATAATTATTCCTTTTTGCTTCCAGTTTAATTCGGATGCAACAAAAAGATTGAGGTACAAAGAATCATTCGAATGGGCATATATAAACTGGTTGTATTTACCATGATTTTCCATTCCACTGCCTACGCAACACCACATCGCCTGGTTAGGGGCCGAATAAACCCGGTAATGCCGTGGACGTGCAGGTGTGAAATAAACATAACCACCATGGACAGGATGTTGGGTAGATAGAATATGGTTATATAAAGTTCTTTCGTAATAGTCAACATATTTTGCTGAAGGATTTGTCCTAAACAAGTCTTCAGTCAATTTGAGCATATTGTAAGAATTGCAGGACTCCGGTCCCTGGACATCACTAATAAATTCTGAACAAGTCGCAGGATCAGGAAAAAATTCCCTTCTGCTATTGCCGCCAAAGGCCAACGAACGGTTGGTGGTAACTGTTTGCCAGAAAAAATTTCCAGCCTTTTCATAATCCTTTTCTTTACTGAGTTCCCCGATGCGTTGAAAGCCGATGGCTTTCGGGACCTGGGTATTAGCGTGTTTGTTATCGAGATTGTCTTTTCCCGCAGCCATTGCGTCAAGCAACATTCGGTGAGAAAATCTTTTTGCCGCTGTTAAATATTTTTCATCACGGGTCATCTGATATGCATCTGCAAAAATTTCATTCATGCCGCCGTGCTCCACGTCAAGCATGGATTGCATTTGTGCATCCGTAAGCGAAGAAGTAATGTTGATAGCCCAATCAGAGAATTTTAAAAAGATGACTCTTGCATTATTGTTTCCTGTATATAGCCATGCATCTCTCAAGCCTGCAAACATTTTATGAATATTATACCAGGGTACCCAGGCAGCGCGATATGCAGTGAAATCACCATTTTTGAATGTGGTCCATATTTTTTTGCTATTCGGAATCGCTCCGACATATCCTTTACCCCATTCAGGATTTCTTAGTCCGTTTGCATCCTGACAGGCTTTCAATTCCGAAAGGATATAATCCATTCGCTTTTTGCATTCTGCATTTTGTACAGCAGCATAGTTCATCGCCAATGCCGATAGATAATGGCCCGCAACATGTCCATCCAATCCGTCCCAATTGGAAAAGCTCGAATCTTTGGGTTTCAATCCGGCTTCTTTGCGGTAACCTGCCAGTAGTCTATCTACTTTATACTTTAATATCGTTTGAATATTAAGATCACGCGCATCTTTGAATGGGCCATCCAATAGTGTTACATCACCCAGGGCAAATTCATTCGGATATAACCGATTCTGCGCGAATAAAGAATTGAATAGAAACAAAGATATTATTATGGTAAAGACTTTAAACATACTCTTTACATTTCAACCATTGCTTTAATCACTCCATTTGCCGGATCCAACCAGCTCTTAAACTCTTCGGCTACTTCATCGAAAAGCACCCGATGTGTAATATAAGTTTTTGGTTTTATTTCTCCCTCACGTATGCATTTTATCACGTGCTCAAAGTCTGCTCTCGTCGCATTCCGACTGCTCATTAGGCTACCCTCTCTTTTATGAAATTCAGGATGACTGAAACTTATATCGCCTTTTTGTAAACCAATCAACACATACCGTCCTCCATGTGCCATATATTGAAAGCCATCGTTGATTGCTTTCAAACTTCCGGTTGCATCTATGACGACTGTTGGCATATTGCCATTTGTTATCTCCATTAGTTGTTTGACAACATTCTGTGAGGCTGCATTGACAATTTGAGTTGCTTTATTATTTTCTTTACAGAACTGCAAGCGCTGTTCATTGATATCTAAAGCTATTACATTTGCTCCTGCTATTCTACTAAACTCCATTGTCCCAAGGCCGATCGGACCGGCGCCTATAACCAACACAAATTCACCGGGCCGTATTGCGGCCCGACGAATACCATGCGCGCCAATCGCCAGTGGTTCTACCAATGCCAGTTCGTCAAAACCAAGTCCCTCGCCGTGTAATAAGGATGTAGCAGGTACTGAAAGATATTCAGTCATGCCGCCATCCAAATGGACACCGCATACCTGCAGATTCACGCAGCAATTAGGTTTTTCATTCTTACATGCAATGCAGACACCACAATTAAAATAGGGGATGAAGGAAACTGTTTGACCAATTTCAAAACCGTCTGCATTATTCAAATCAATCAGCTCACCTGAAAGTTCGTGCCCCAGGATTCGTGGATAATTGAAAAAAGGCTGTGTGCCTTCGAAGGCATGAAGGTCCGTGCCACAGATTCCGACACGTTTGATCTTAATAATCGCACGTCCTTTTCCTGACTGCGGTTGTTCTGCTGTCGAATATTCAAATTTGCCCGGTTCTATACAGACCAATGTCCTCATAAGCAAGAAAGTTACTTAAATAACAATTGGGCAAGATTGTATAGGTCATTCTTCCAAACCTTAAAATCATGACCTCCGGGTTCGATATAATATATATGCGGCACATTTTTTTCCTGAAGGTAATCATGCGTACGCTGGCTGAATCCGATGAGCCCGTCCTTATCGCCACAAGAGATCCATAGCAATTTTAATTTCGTTTTAGCTGTTTCAGGATCCGGAAATAATTCTACTGGTCTTTTTGTATTTGGCGCAGATGAGAAGCCACCAACCCAGGCAAATTTTTCCAGATTGCCCAGACCAAAATTCAACGATTGACCTCCACCCATAGAAAGGCCGGCAATTGCTCGATTCTCCCTATCGGTTAGAACCGGGTAATTCTTTTCTATGAAGGGGATCAAATCATTTAATAGATCTTTTTCAAATGTTGTAAATGCAGCTACTTTAACACTGTCGAAGGGATTTCCCTCCATTCGATCATTTTTCATCGCCCTGCCATTTGGCATAACCACGATCATTGGTTGAATTTTATTTTCCGCATAGAGATTGTCCAGGATCACTTGTGGGTTGGCGTTGCTAAGCCATTCTTTTTCGTCACCACCAATCCCATGCAAAAGATACAGGACCGGGTATTTCTTATTTTTTGAAAATCCCGGCGGGGTATAAATTATTGCTCTGCGATTAGTGCCAACCGTTTTTGAAGGATACATAATGGTATCAATCTTTCCTTTCGGCCCAGTTTTGCGAGACGAATCAAATCCAGGCGGTGCTTGCGTTTGTGCAAGTGAATCTGCTGTCAACAGAAGGAATGAGGTAAAAACGATCAGTGCTTTCTCAAACATAATATTGTTTTAGTGCTGGTTACTGTAATGCTACTCTTTCATACTTTAATAACTTACTCGCCCAGGGAATAAAAAATTTGAAATTTGGTGCATCCGTATGTCCTCCATCGTGCTGTCGCCATGCTAACTCGCCACCAAGCATATCTGTTAACATCGGTGGCATTTTATCTTTCATATAATCATTGGAAACTCCAAGATCTTTCGCGCCAAGTAATTTATAAGCTGTGCCTGCTGCAACTGTGGCCATATAACTTCCAGACTGGTCCAACCATTTTGCATCGCCTTTTTCGGGGATGCCATAGCTAACGAATGTGAGACGAGGTGCGCAAAGCGCAATCAGTTCATGGGAGTCAACGGGAAGATCACAGCCTGTCTTTTTTCCAAATGATGATTCATCGGTTGCGTATTTCAAATAATTGCCCGCCATCCAATGATATCCTCCACCGCCAGAAAGATTTTCTACTGCTTCACCAAAGAACCGACGATGAAGTGTTACACCACCTTTTCCGGAAGAGCCGATCAATCCAACAGCAAAACGTGGTTCAAATGCCAAAGTAACCAATGCGGCTTTGCCATAACGTGATACGCCTTCAATGCCTACTTTCTTTGCATCAACCAATGGATCGGTTTCCAGATAGTCCAATCCTCTTGCAGCGCCCCATGCCCATGCACGTAATGAACCCCAATCATCGGGTTTACGTGGCTGGCCTTTATTTGTTAAGCCAATGATTCCTCTTGTCAATCCTGCTCCATTATCGGCCTGGATACTACTTGTTTCAATGGTGACATAACCCCAACCCGCAGCCAGTAGTTGTTCTGTTGGTGGAGAATCTCCAGTTGGAGGGGGAGCAAAGAAATTCGGCGGTGGCAGTCTTGTTATTGGAGAATAGGCAGGATACTTGTCGAAAATTGCTTTTAAACTCGGATCCTGCTTTATCATCATTTCCTTAAATGCATTATTAACTTTTTCCATCTCATCAGGTGCTGGTTGTGCTGGTGCAGGAAATGTAGGACGACCGCTGAACATCATTAATACCGGGACAGGCCCTTTAACATTCATTGGTACAACCAACATCATATTAATATCAACATTGATCAATGGATAGGCGCTGTTATCAACATGTCCAACCAGCATTTTCGCAATAACAGGAATTCGTCCTACAAACTCCCTGTCGGTAACCTTTACTGTCCACGTAACTTTCGGAACATTCTTTGGTACGCGACCATAAACCTCTCTTTCAAAATCTTCTATTATTTCGGGACGACGCTTAGTCCACCATATGTCAGCGGTAGTTACTTTTTTGCCATCTTTCGTAGTCAGTATGTCTGGTAATTGTGGACATGGGTTAGCGAGGGACTCATCATAATTCGCATGATTGGGAGCAGATTCATTGCCACTGAAGCCGGGTCTAAGTTTTGTAATTCCCAACTGCTGCTTCATGTTATCATGATCCTGTTGGTTCGTAAACCCTGACAGCTTTGGATATTTAGTCGAATCAATACTCGTACCCTGCGCTACCAAAAAATGGGAGAGACCGCACGCGATTAAAAAGAAAAAAACTTTTCTCATACGGGAATTATTAAAATCATTGTTCGACAAAAGTGGTTATACTTAATGGCGGCAATGAAATGGTAAAAGCATTATTGGTAATGGTAATTTTTGTTCCGGCTTCTGCATTTTTGTCGGCTGAAGTTGTATATGGTATCACCTCGCTTGCTGTAGAGCCATTCAAAGTAATTTTTTGATTAACTATAGAATTATAGTTGTTGATCGCCACTATAATTTTCTTACCAGCGCTGGTTCTATATGCCGAAACTAATACATCAGGTTTTGTATTTGTACCTGTTCCGAGGCGAACAGAGCCCGGAGAAATATATTTTGCGAATTGAGACATCATGTATCCTCTCTTAGTGATTAGTCCATCTTCACCAATCGGGCCATAAAATCTTTTCCCATACCACCAGATATATGCGCTGAAATTGGCTTTCGTAAGACAATTATGAATTTCTGCAGCCGTGGCAAAATTGGCATTGTAGGTAATGTTCGTATCCAGGTGTTCAGTCATCCATACTTCTTTGCCTAAATTTTTGGCTACCGTGTTTTCAACGATACCGCTTCCATAAATATGCCCTGCAACAATGTCTATATTACCTGCAGCTGTCGCATCGGCCAGTACTTCGTTTGTATAGTTTTGGTTGTTATTAAAAGATTCGGTCGCTATTAATTTGGTGCTGGTCACTAATTGTCCATGGTTCTTTAAAACCTCTTTCATCTGGGATGCAGTCCAGTCGCAGCTTTCATAGGAAACCTGGATGTCTGGCTCGTTTTGAACAGACACTGCATATAGTGGAGCGCCATTCGTTGACATATAATCAGCAAAATCATTCAGGAACCTCGCGTAGGCGGCGCCGCTATCGGTCTTCAGAGATCCTCCAATGAGATTATTATTCGTCTTAAATCTTGCAGGAGGGCTCCAGGGTGTAGCGATCACTTTTGCGCTACGTTGTACTGCACCTTTTGCGTTGGTAAGTTCATATCCACGCCAAATTGGATCTTCAGTTACTCTTATTCTCAGAATGTTTAATCCAACCTGTCCATTTCCCTTACCAAAAAGACGATCAAGTTCATCAGCAGTAAGGGGACCATTGGGGGGCCTGAAAACAGTTGCGCAACCAAATCCCTGTATCACCTGGTGCGTTTCAGCTGCCATGATTGTAACCTCCGCCTCGAGTGGAGGTGGGGGTGGAGGCGGAGGAGGATTACCACCACCTCCACTGCCTTTGGAACAGAATGCTAACAGAACACTTGTAATTGCAACAAGTGCAATTCCCATAAATAAATAAATGCGGTTATGAAACAGTTTCATCTTTCACTTTTTATTTATCGGTTCTGAATGGTGATGCAGGTAAATTTTCCCGATTAAATAGATTTGGGTTCACGGGATTATCAGCCCATGCATATCGAACATATTTCGGATCATTTACCTGGTCACTCCAAACAATAACTTTGTCGCCTTCTATTTTTGCTTTTGCCCAAACAAATTTTTTGTCATCACCTGCGATCGCAAACTCAGACAACTCTTCACCATCACATGCAATTAATCCTGTTCCGGTATTGGTAAAACTGATTACGATCTTATTCCCATCGACAGTTGAAGATTGATAAAGGGGACCTGAGTAGACAATATTTTCTCCAAAAACTATTTTCTGTGCAGCCAGTGCCAATCTTTCTCCAACATCTTTTTTATTGTCTGGATGAATATCATTCCATTCTCCAAGGTCAATTGCAACAGCCATTGCAGTATTTGGCACAGATAAAGACTTTAATTGCGATTCGCGCAGCATTGCCCAATTGCTTTCCGAAGGGATATAATTGTAATCCATAAATCCAGGAAGCTGTACAAAGAAGAAGGGCAGTTCTCCTTGCCTCCATTTATTTCTCCAATCTCTTATTTGTGCAGGTTGAAGAATTGCATATTCTGCGGCTCTTCCTGAATTAGCTTCACCCTGGTACCAAAGAAATCCTTTGACCGTATAATTGATAAGCGGGGCAACCATTGCATTGTACAAAGCTGATTGGTTGATTTTGTGCATTGATTGGGAAAGGAGGGCCCGTGCCAGGTCCCCGCCGCCAGCGGGGCGAGGGACAAATACTTCACCTACTTTATATAACCATGTTCCTTTAAGATCAACCGTATCATTACCTGCAAACATGCAATAAGGTTTATCAGGAACAAATCCGCCTTTACCATTATTGTTAATGACACGAACTACAAACACATTTTTTCCTGCCTTCAATACATCTGCAGTTACATGGTATCTTCTTTGAGGATACATGTAAGTTGTATTGCCAACCAATTTTCCATTGATGTACAAGAAATCGGCATCCACAATTCTTCCGAGAAAAACTCTGGCAGGTTTACCAATCATTGATGCAGGTATATCAATTTCTTTTCTATACCAAACTATTCCATTTAGATCTTTAATACCCTGATCTTCCCAATAGCCAGGAATATTAATAGGATCGCCAGCCCCTGGGAACGTAAGCAGGATCAAACCATTTTACAGCGTCTGCCATTCCTTTATCCATCGGCTGCGGCGGCCTGTTAGAAGCAGGTCGACTTGCAGTTCTTGCCAATCCATTGACATAAGCCGTGTCTTTATTTTTCTGAATCGTTGCCTGCATAGCAGGAAATTCTTTCAATCCTTCTTCACTTGTCCATGCTTCGATAGGAGTACCACCTACACTTGCATTGATCAATCCGATAGGGACATGATATTTTTCATACAGCTTTCTTGCAAAAAAATAAGCGACAGCTGAAAATGGTCGTATGTCTTCCTGATTCGCCCATTTCCAGTATCCCGTTGGAAGATCGGCTTGCGGACCCTGGAGATTTGTCATTGTAGGAATCCAGAAATGCCTTATCTGCGGATAATTGGCTTCAGCAATATCTTTTGCATAGGTGACATCGTGAATATTCATCTGATGCACCATATTCGATTGGCCACTGCAAATCCAAACATCCCCGATTAGAATTTCTTTAAGCGTGATCTTGTTTTTTCCCGTAATATCCATGGTATAGGGTCCACCTGCTTTCAATGGAGCAAGCATTACTGACCAATTACCATTTGCATCCGCTTTAGCTTTATAATTTTTATTGTTGAATCTTACTGTTATCTTTTCGTCCTTTGAAGCCCAGCCCCATATCCTGATATTTGCATCTCTTTGCAGGATCATACTATCCCGTACCAATCGTGGAAGCTTTACCTGTGCGATAAGCTCTGATTGATTAATCGATATAAATAAGATCAATAGGTAAAGTATCTTCTTATTCTTCATCATTTCAATTGGGTATTACTTACAAATGCAATTCGTTTACTATCGGGCGACCATGAGGGCACATTGATCGTTCCCTGCCCGCCGTATACATAGGCAATATTTTTTGGAACACCTCCACTTGCAGGCATCAGGCGCAAATAAATTTTCTGATACCAGGGATGATCAGTTGGATTGATCTCTTTAGGATAGGAGAGAAAAACGATCCACTTGCCGTCGGGTGAAAAATGCGGGAACCAATCATTGTATTCATCAAAAGTTACTTGTTCCTGGCCGCCGCCGTCGGGTTTCATTCTCCAGAGCTTCATTGTACCTGTTCTTACTGAATTAAAATAGATCCATTTACCATCGGGGCTATACTCAGGTGAATCATCCAATGTTGGCGTATTGGTTAGTTGTTTTTCTTTTTTTGTAGCAATATCAATAGCCCAGATATCGTATTGATTTTTTCTCTGGCCGGTAAAGATCAATTTCTTTCCATCAGTTGACCAACTATGCAAGTAAGAATGACCTGAATCCGGAGAAGTGATTTGTATGGGTTTATCTGAACCTGCGATCGGCAGAATGAACAAAGTTGAAATTCTTTTCTCTCCAACATGATTACTTAGTGCCATTTGTTTTCCATCAAATGAGATTACATGATCATTGTTGTTTTGATTAGCGGTACCGGTATTGAACTTGTCTATTGTACCATTGGCCAGGTTGTATTTGTACAATAAACCTTCCGAATTGTAGATAAGAAATTTTCCATCGCTTGTCCAGTTGGGCGCCTGTAAGGAGTTTGGCGCGCTGTGTAAGATTTTTCTATGCCCCGTTTGTACATCCATTACTTCAACATGACTTCCGATATAGTCGCGATAAGGGCGGAAATCTTTGGCTGCTGGAATGATTAAGCGAACATTGCTGAATACGGCTTGTTCAACAACATCTTCATTATGCGAACAGATAAAGATACCTGCGTAGACTTCCTCGTTCAATTCAAGCTCTTTTGTTGAAGTCTTATAATTTTCACCAGGCGTCGCTGCAGAAAAGGTAAATGTATTGCCGCTGCGTTGTAATTCAATATTGACGGCTCCATTGGAGGGTAAAACGATTTGTTGTGTTTGCGCAGTATCTGCATGCCTGAATTGGAGAGAGGTCAGGCCATCTCCATGAACGGCGGCGTCTGCATATGGCGAGTTAGCAGTAAGCTCATTTCTTGCGATGATTCCAATTTTGCGATGCGGATCTACACCTTTTCCAACAAAACGAACAGTCGCACTGATGATGAAATCACCTTTTATCTTTTTCCATAAAAAACGAAACTGATCGTTATTCGCCCACATATTCTTTCCTCCGCAGGCCATGGTGTATTCCTGCGTTTCGCTATTATAGCTTGCCATTCCTTTTTTGACAGGATCGCCAACATCCTCATTGCCGTCAAATATTCCTGTCTTTTGTGAATTGGCAGAAAATATTATTGTCAATAGAAAGCAAAGCAATAACGATGTTTTTTTCATGCAGGCTTTTTTATATGAATTAATCCCTCCATTGAAAAGCGAAATATTCGCATTGTTCCTTCCCAATATTCTTTAAAGCATGTGGAACTTTAGATGAAACGAAATAGAGATCACCCGCAGATCCTTTATAAAGTTTTCCGTCGATATACATTTCGACATTACCTCTTAAGATCAAAATGATTTCCTCCTGCACATGTGTATGCGGCGCATGGCTTACGGAATCCGCATTCAGGGCTGTTGTATGCATTTCAAATTGCGCCAGCTGCGATGTAGGCCGGTTAAAGAAATCTCTCCGATATCCTTTTCCCGTATTTGAGATTTTGAGCTCGTTCCAGTCCAGCATCAGCGAACCACCTGCATTCTTCGCTCGCTGCAGATTCATTGTATTCCTTCCTTTATATTTCAAAATGTAGTAACTGGCTTGCGTGTTCCCTGCATTTTCAAATCCATGCTCTTCTGTGGGCATAGCAAAGGCAACACTACCAGGTCCAAGGACCCTGCTTTTACCAGCAATGGTGATTTTTACCTGTCCTTCTTTTATGATAACTAATTCTTCTTCGTCATTATGAACATGGGGCGGGTGAGGAGCTTTGCCCGGTTCCAATGTGGTTGCATGAATTTCGAAATGGTTTAATGCAAATGTTTTTCCTTCCAATACCTGTCTTCTTACCCTGGTTTCCTCTTTCTTCGCTTCGAGTTTATTCCAATAATAAACTCCCGATAATAAACTATCGGCTCTTTGAGCCAACAGTGAAAAAGCTAACAGTTTGAACGTTATGAGGAGGAGGATTCTCATTAATTGACTTTTTTGAGAAACAGGTTTTCATTGTAGCGGGCCACATCAATCCCCTCAACTTTTCCCCCGCTTATTTTGAAATAAAGATTGAAGAACTCTGAATTGGTATAGAATTCTGTCGGACTTGCTGCAAACAATTCGTATTTGATTGTTGGAGATAAGTAGAATACCAATTGGTTGTTTTCATTCTTAAATTCAACAATATTTCCATTTGGCAGTTGATATTTCCCCGTCAATTGATTGAGTTCTGCGTTATCTAACTTGAACTTTCGTTTTTCAAAAATGTACTGAAGGCCTCTTGCAAATGTTTCGCCTTTGGTGCCGGAGTGTCCTGTATTTTCCAGTACTTTGGAGCGAATGTTAACATTAGCGTAATTCTTGCTGATAAAGTAATCAGCCATTTTTTCATAACCCGGGCGACTTCTTTCTACATCGCCAATCGTCATATACACTTTAACGGGTTTTGATAATTTCTTTTCGGCAAATTCTTTCTCGTATTTGTAAAGCACTTCTCTGTCCCAACCAACAGCAGGACTTGCGGCTGCATAACCTGTGAACATATCCGTATGCGTGAGGAAAGCATATAAAGTGATCAGTCCACCCAGTGAACAACCCATTAACGAACGATGAACGGGATCCGCTTTATAATTTTTTTCCATGAACGGAAACAATTCATCTTTCATAAAGGATAGGAAATTATCGGCTCCTCCACTCTGTGGTAATTGATCTATTTTGGTTGGAGTATAATCTCTTGCCCGCAAACTATCAGGATTGGGGTTGGTGCCACCCCAGGTTATACCAACAATGATCATTTCCGGAATAAAACCATCATAGTAATGTTCACCGTAGATAGACTTCACCAACGGGAAATCCCACTGTGAATCCATCAGGTACACAACCGGATATCTTTTTGTACTGTTTTTAAAACCACCGGGAAGGAGGATATGCAATTCGTATTCCTGTCCGGTAACGATCGAAGAAGTTATTTTTCTAACCTCGGAGCCGGGGATATCAACTCTTGGGTATTGTGCATTTGCATTCAAGGTGAATGCGATTAAAAACAATACAATCGTGTATTTCATTATTTGTTCTTTAAAGAAATTTCCAACGCTTTAGTCGTTGTATAATATTTAGCCAACATGTTTGGAACTTCCCAGGCTGGCATGTTCTTGTTTTTTAAGTATTCGAGATAATTTTGCATTACGCGCCCGAAGTGTGCTTCATGTCCTTCTTTGTATTTGTCTGGAATTATTACCTGCCATTTGGAATATCCTGAAGTAACGGGCCCAGGGCTGATAATTGTAATTTCTTTTAACTCAACTCCTGGATATCTTGTTTGGATTTTTGTAAATGCTTCGGTCGGGTCAAACGCTTCATTGAGTATAGGTTCAATATAAAGTGTAGGCTGATAGTTTTCCTCCCTGCCCTGGCTAATGATAAGATTTGTTTTTGTTCCTCTCATAATCGAATGATGCGTATCGCCGGTCCCTTCAGGAGCTTTGTAGTTCCATATCACTGAAGTCTTAGCATGAACTCCCTTTATTTTATAATTAATCTCACCATTACAATGCACCTGTAACACGGAATCATTGGTTACATATTTTTCTAAATAGGATGGAAACCTGCCTAGTTTAGTAATCGCTTTGAATTCAGAAAGCCGCATTTCAGTTGCCCATCTCTTAGCTGTATTGAAACTTATATCTTTTGTATCGATCACTTGTTCGGGAAAACATTCCCACTGAACAAGATCAGCCAAATGCGTCATCACATCCACTATTCCTTCGCCTTGCTGATTTACATCCATGAACCAAGCTGGCCTCGTTAAAATATTTCCAGATACATACTTATAAAAATGGTGTACACTTTCCTTACTGATTGCGGGACTGGCGAACGTACCTTTTTCCAATTCACCGAATATTTCTGGAATCATTGAGATCTCTTTTTGAAGGATCGTGTTGATCTCAAACCTTTCGGTCATAATATCATACAGCAGCAGTTCCTTTTTCTTAGCAACTTCAAAAGCTTTTTTCAATAATTCAAAATCTTCAGTTGTTATTGCCATTGGCTTATCGGCAAATACATTGAACCCTGCTTCCAGGGATTTTAGAATATATTCTGTCTTCTTCTCATTATTTCCTGAAAGCACAACAACATTTCCCTTTCTATCAGCGAGCAACTTTTCAAAGAAATCTGGCCCAGTATAGACTTCTTCATTCCAATTTGTAGGAGATTCTTTTCTTGAATTGTATCCATTGATACGGTCTAAATGAAGTTTTAGATCGTCACCACCCGGTGCATATACATATACTGTTGAATCCACATCCTTATATGGAGTTTTTTGAACTAACGCTGCATGAAAATGCCCTGGATCGAGTGTTATCAATCTAACCGGTTTGCTGACAGTATCCGATTCACCCTTCTTGCTATCAGACTGGCAACTCATCTGAAGAATAGTTATTAAAAAGAAAATTGATGTTATTCTATACAGCAGTTTCATACCCTTTTCTTTGTTTCCTACTCAACATTGCATTTGCCTCTGCATCATTTTTGAATTTTTCTGTTTTAGGATCCCAACTCAATTTTCTTCTCAGCTTCATTGAAATATGATGCAGCAAACAGGTGGAGCAGGAGCGATGCGCTTCTTCAACCGGAGCAATGGTTGCCTTGTTATCGCGAATGGCTTCGAGCCAGTTGCCATGATGTTCCTTGCTTACCGTAAAATGAAATTCATTTGGCCCGATCACTGAGGTTAATAAATTCGGATCACTTGCATCTAGTCTTTTTGCTCTTTCACCTGGCTTTGTCGGATCGCTTGATGTAACCTGGTAATCGCCCCTTGAAACAAATATCCAACCTTTGGTGCCTTCAAACTTTATTCCATTCGGAAATTCATTGCTGACGACCATCATTACTCCATTCGCATACTTCGCGCTTGTTTTGAAAATTCCATGCACATCCCATAATCCACTTGTTGGAAACTCTACTTTATCGCACCATATCTCAACCGGGCCACTTGCTTTCCATTCCCATTCCCCAATGAGCACTGTCGATATGATGTGAACCCCATCCCGTGATCATTCCGGCACCGAACTGTTCACAACGCAACCAACCCGGACGGTCATAACCAGAGAGCGGGTGTACACGATCAACGGTATAATAAACTTCAGGCGTTGAAGCCAGCCACATATCATAGTTGAGATTTTTTGGAACAGGCATCTCTGTTTTATTTCCACCGGCAGGATCACCAGGCAATCCAACATAAACTGTTTTCAATTCACCAATGCGGCCGTTGCGAACCAATTCCGCCGCATACCGAAACTGTTCTCCGCTTCGCTGCTGGCTGCCGATTTGAAATTTCACGCCCGATTTAGTCACTACATCACTTATTATTCTTCCTTCGGCAATCGTCAGTGATGCCGGTTTTTGTAGGTAGATATGTTTCTTAGCGCGGGCTGCTGCTACACCGATCAATGCATGTGAATGATCCGGTGTGCTGATGATCACTGCATCGATATCCTTGTTCAACAATAGTTCGCGATAGTCGGTATACAACTTAATGCCGTCAAATGGTTTACCATCACGTTTTGTGTAGAAATCATTCACTAATTTCTTTCCCTCTTCAGCTCGTACAGAATCAAGATCACATACCGCCATCAGTTGCGCATAATCCTGCCGCCAAACACCCGGCATATCATGACCTCTTGAAATGCGACCGGCGCCAATCGCGGCCACATTGATACGATTGCTTGGTGCGTTTTTACCGAATACTGATGCAGGCACGATAGAAGGAATTGCTAACATTGCCGATGCTTTAATTGTGGTGCTTATAAACTCACGACGCGACTGTTTGCTCTTTTTCATCGGTATAAGTTTTTATAATTAAGTGTTTATGATTCCAACTGTTATTTTACTTCTTTCACAAATTTCTGCCACGCTTCTTCAGCTTTCGCAGCATCAAACTTTCCATTGAATACAACCAACCGGTATTTTAATGTGTATGTTTTGCCGGGTTCCAATAACCAATCCTTGTCTTTGGTAGGAGCAAAGTTGGCAAATACATCACCTCGTCCGCCATTTGCTTTCTTATCCCAAATTCTTAAAGGTTCCGGATGATTATAGTTTGAAGGATGCGATAGCATTACAATACCACCTTCATCATGGCCTGGTAGTGAGCCATACACAACTATCCATCTGCCTTTTGTATTATCAGTATTATCTCTGGTTTTTCCTTCAGAAGTCAGCATTTCGGAATTATCCTTATCCCAGTATTCCGTTGCCCGCCAGCCCAAGCCCGCATAGCGATACGCTACGATCAGTAACGGGCTATTTGAGGCACATTCCATTCTTGATAATATATCAACAACATAGTAATTGTTTCCTTCATCAGGTTTATATACTCTTACTGTTTGCCACTCATTTAGCGCAACCTTTTCGCCGCCGAATTTTTTGAAGACGACATGCTCGTGAAGAACTATATACTCGGCATGTTTAGAACCGCTATTTTGTGAAGTAAACTTTGCAAAGCGTACGGTACCCTGCCGTCCTCTTATATTCCAAAAGTCAACTGTATCTCCTTCGAACACAGTATGAGTCCACGGATTCCAGATACCATAATGATGGTAATGGTCTGGTGGTTGAATTCTGGTTAGCACCTGACCATGAGGCGCATAAAGCGGATGAATAAATCCACTTCGCTTAAAGTTCGTATCAATTCCTTTCGGAGGATAAACTGTTTTGAATTGATAAGTAAGAAGTTTGTTATTACCAAATGATACCGTCAGCGCAGTGTCACGCTTTATACTCATCTGTTGCCCTAAACAAGAATTGCCTATGACCAGGACTGCAAGGACAGCCGATATATATCTCAATTTCTTTTTCATTTTATTTCAAGCACCACCACACTAAATGGCGGTATGGTTAAGTTTAGTTTTGAACCGGCCAATTGTGCTCCGGTAAAAACTTTGGGAACGATCTTGTTTGGATTCTCAAAGCTGTTATAGTTCTGCAATTTGTCTGAGGTCAGAATTCTTCCTGTAACAGTAGTATAGTTTGCGCCGGTTACATTTATGGAAACAGTTTGTGGTTTGTTGGGGTCTACGTTTACTAATGAAATATGAGTTAATGCATTCTTATCTTTCGAAGCAGAGGCCCAAATAGCAGTTAGGGTATCCTTTCCCAAAATGTATTTATTGCTGGTAACCTGCAAAGGAAGCATCGTGGCATCCTGGTGCACATTGTACATCTCCATCACATGATAGGTAGGAGTGAGGATCATCTTTTCTTCCTTTGTCAATATCACTGCCTGCAGTACATTAATTGCCTGTGCAAGATTTGCCATCTTCACCCTATCGCAATGATTGTTGAAAATATTTAGTGTTGCTCCGGCAATCATTGCATCCCGCATCGTGTTTTGCTGGTATAAGAATGCGCCATTGGTCCCGGGTTCTACATCATACCATCCTCCCCATTCATCAACCGCAAGCGCTTTTTTCTTTTGAGGATCGTATTTGTCCATTATCGCGCTATGTTTTGTCACCAATTCTTCCATTAACAAAGCTTTTTTCATGGTAGCGAAATATTCCTGTTCAGAATAATTTGTGGCAGATCCTTTCTTGCTCCAGTCAATGACTGAATAATGATGCAATCCCAACGCATCAAACATACCTGCTGGCAGTTCTTTCATTAAGACTTCTGTCCAGTGATAGTCATCATCAGATGCGCCCGATGCAATTCGATAAAGTCCATCGCTGTTGTTCCAATTCGTCATGAATGTTGCATACTGGCGATACACATTTGCATAGTGTTCAACTTTCATATTTCCACCACAACCCCAGGCTTCATTACCCAATCCCCAGAATTTTACTTTCCATGGATTCGGTCTTCCATATTTCTGACGCAGATCCGTCATTGGGCTGCTACCATTTGGATGAGTTGCGTATTTTATCCAATCAGCCAGTTCCTGCGGTGTACCACTTCCCACATTGCCGCTTAAATAAGGTTCAGCGCCCAGCAACTCGCACATGTTTAAGAATTCATTCGTACCAAAACTATTATCCTCTTTCACATTGCCCCACCAGATATTGAGCATTGAAGGCCGTTCCTTTTTTGGCCCAACTCCATCCTGCCAATGATAGGTATCAGCAAAACATCCGCCCGGCCAGCGAAGCACGGGTACTTTTAATTTCTTCAATGCATCGATCACATCCAATCTCACGCCATCCTTATGCGGAATGGTCTTATTTGTATCACCCACATAAAAACCTCCATAAATACAATGCCCGAGATGTTCAGCAAAATGCCCGTAGATATTCTTATCAATAATATCCTTGCCTTTGTCGGCATTCAGCACGATAGAGTTTTGGGCAAAAAGAAAATTGCATCCAAGAATTGCGATAAAAAGAAATAATGATTTCATAAGCGCTCTCATAGTATTGAAATATTTCCGATTAGTGTATTGCTTGTCGTTTTGTTTTTCACACCGGACTGACCTCCGCCGATGCTGATCCTTAATTTTCCTTTGGGCTGATAGTCTCTTCCATCTTCGGAAATCAAACATAATTGTTCCGGTGTCAATGTGAATGACACTGTTTGGCTCTCGCCAGGTTTTAAATTAATACGCTTGAATCCCTTTAGTGCGTTTAATGGTGCTTTGCTATCAATACCCTGGTAGGCGATATACAATTGCACTACTTCTTCCCCACTTAGTTTACCGGTATTCGTTACTCTTGCACCCACCGTTACATTCTTGCCGGTATTAGCGGATGAAGGAAGCTTAAGCATATCATATCTGAATGACGTGTAACTTAAACCATAACCAAATGGATATAATGCTTCACCTTGAAAATAGCGGTAAGTTCTATTGTTCATGGAATAATCGCTGAAGCCAGGAAGATCGCTATCACTTTTATAAAAGGTAACAGGCAAGCGACCCGCGGGATTATAATCGCCAAACAAAACATCGGCAATGGCTGTGCCGGCACCTTGCCCGCCGTACCAGGCATTTACTATTGCAGGAAGATTTTCGCTTTCCCATGGAATAGCAATTGCACTACCGGTCATCATTACAAATACAACCGGTTTTCCCGTTGCATGCAACGCTTTCATTAATTCTGTTTGCACAGCTGGAAGAAGTATTGATGTTCTGTCTCCGCCATTAAAACCCTTCGCATTCACCGGCATTTCTTCGCCTTCTAATTGCGGCGAGATGCCACCGGCAAAAATGATCACATCCGCATCTTTCACCTTATTCGCGATGGCAGCAAAATCTGTTCTCTTAAAATTGCCTGCACGCAATGCTACATTTGCTTTGCCTTCGCCCTGCCAATATTCCAGTACAAGTTTATAAACTGAATCTTTTTTAGTTTCAAGCCTGTAAGTCCTCGCACCCCAGCGATTCCGCTGCCAGGCATTGATCACGGGTCTGCCGTTCACAATAAAGCGATAACCATCATCCGCTTCAACTTCAAAAGTGATATAACCATCTTTTAATGCAGTATAATTAGATGTATAGCGTACGGAAAAATTGTTTGCCTTTATTCCTTCAACCACATTTTGCCCTTCCTGCCAGAAGTTGTCGATCTTGCTTTCAGTTTTTGTAACTACTGGCGAACCTTGCAGTTCACGATTGTTAAAATATTCGGCCCTAAATCCTTTGTTTCCTTCAAAATTGTATTGAGCTGATACATCTTCATAGGCAAGCATGGTATCATTTATAAAATTGATAGCTGGTTCATAAATGATTTCAACATTCTTTCCGAGCTTTTCCTTTAAACCATCAAGTAATGAAATCACTTTTGAAGGGACACCATTATAATTACCCAAAACAGAAATACGGTTATCTGCATTCGGGCCGAGCACGGCTATTTTCTTAATGGTTTTCTTTAGTGGAAGGGTGTTATTCTCATTTCTCAGCAAAACAATACTTTGTTGTGCCATCTTTAATGCATGAGCTTTATGTGCCGGAGCTTCCAACGTATTAGCCGGCACTTGTGTAAACTTAACCATTGATGGTGGATCGAACATACCCAGTCGATACCTGATAGTAAATAGTCTCTTGAGAGAAATATCAATCTGAGCTTCTGATATCAGTCCTTGCTTTACTCCATTATATAATGTATAATAAACGGAAGTGCCGCATTCGAGATCGGTGCCGTGCATGACACCGTCAACTGCTGCAGTTACCGAATCCTTATGTGTCTTGTGATATTTAAAGAAATCATCGATTGCCCAGCAATCGCTCGTAACATAGCCATTAAAATTCCATTGCTTTCGAAGAATTTCATTCATCAGCAGGTCATTTGCACAACAGGGCTGAGTATTTACTGCATTGTATGCGCACATCACACCAGCAACATTTGCTTTTACAACTAATTCCTTGAATGCCGGCAGGTAAGTATCCCATAGATCATAAGTGGAGGGATTGAAATTATCTACATGTCGGGATGGTTCAGGTCCACTATGAACGGCAAAATGTTTTGCACATGCTGCTGCTTTCAGATATTTTGGATCTTCTCCCTGCAAACCTCGAACAAAAGCACTTGCCAGCATCGCGGTTAAGAAAGGATCTTCACCATAGGTTTCCTGTCCGCGACCCCAACGTGGATCACGGAAGATATTGATATTGGGTGTCCAGTATGTCAATCCCAGATATCTTTCTTTTGTTCTTTCCAGTTCTATTGCTTTATTATGTACTGCTCTTCCTTCCAATGCCGAATAATCAGCCATTCGATACAAAGAGTTTGTATCCCATGTTGCTGCCATCCCAATTGCCTGGGGATAGGAGGTAACACGAAATGGAGTTCTTGCCACACCATGCAATACTTCATTCCACCAGTCATAAGCAGGAATACCCAAACGAGGAATGGCCGGAGTGGCGTTCAGCATTTGTTTTACTTTTTCCTCGAGAGTCAACCGGCTTACTAAATCATCAACGCGTTGCTCTATGGGCAGTGCAGGATTCCACATTGGGAATGATTTGTAATTCTGTGCACTTACACCAACTGAAAATAATAATGTAGCAATTGAAAGAATTCTTTTCATTGCGATAAATTGTCAGTTATCTGATGCTTTTTGGACTTTTGCCTATTGCCTATTGCCTATTGCCAATTGCTTATTGCCTCTTGCCCTGGCGCAAGCCTCTCCGACGATTAACTCCAGTATCCTACACAATTTTGAATCAAGTCGGAGGCGCTTGTGCCCTAAAACTTCACAACTTCATCAAACGCCTTCTTCGGTTTCAGGTCCTTATCAAATAATAATGGGTAGTCTTTTCTTCCGGGTACCGGAAAATTATCCAGCCAACTGCTGCGGTCACTAATATTCCAGAATGTGACATTGGTTAGTGTTCCCTTGTACTTTCTAAACACCCGAAAGATCATGTCATACATCTGTATTTGCTTTTGTTCTCTTTCAGCAGTATAAGTAGCATCGGTATCTTCAGGTTTTCTTTCCCTGCGGCCATGTTCTTTGGGGTAAACAGAAATATCCAATTCAGTCACCTGTACCTGCAAGCCTAGTCCTTTGAATTTTTCAAGAGTTGCTGTCAATACTTCTTCGGTGGGTTCGTAAACGGACCAATGTCCCTGCAGTCCTACTCCGTGAATAGGAATCCCCTTGTCTTTCAGATCTTTTACCAACTTGAAGATCTTGTCTCTTTTAACGGGGTTTATCTCATTGTAGTCATTGTAAAACAGAAGTGCCTTTGGGTCGGCCGCATGTGCATATTCGAATGCTTTAGCTATGAATTCCCCGCCGCAGATCCTGTACCAGACGGAGTTTCTATAGAATTCATCAGGCCTGTCTGATATCGCTTCGTTAACAACATCCCATGCATAGATCACGTCTTTGTACCTGGTGACCACTGCGGTAATATGATCTTTCAATCGTTTTAATAATACTTCTTTGCTAACGGTATCACCTTTTGCATCAGTGAACATCCAACGAGGTGCCTGGTTATGCCAGCACAACGTGTGGCCTCTAAGTTTCAGGTTATTCCTTTTTGCAAATGCTGCAATTGAATCGCCACCCGTCCAGTTGTACCTGTTTTCTTCGGGATGAATAGGACCCATCTTCATGGCATTTTCTGCAGTCATGCTGCCAAACTGCTGAACGATAAGACCAGCTTCATCGGTTTGGAGTGCACGCGGAGATACAGCAACCCCAACCGTGAAATAGTTCTTATAGTAATCCTTTAATCCCTTTGTATTCTGCGCTTGCAGGTTTATTGAAAGAAAAATAACAGCAATTGAAAATATCGTTTTCATATCGAAAAATTTAATTCTGTGCAGTAAGAGTTTGAATACTTCCATCCTCATTAAACTTCAATTCGGTCACTTTTACATTTCTTAAATGTGTTTTACCACTCAGTTGTGTATCATGATAAAATAAATACCATTTTCCATTGAGCTCGATAATGGAATGATGATTGGTCCATCCTTCAACGGGATTTAACAATACGCCCTGATAGGTAAAGGGTCCGTAGGGATTATCGCCCGTTGCATAACATAGAAAATGCGTATCGCCGGTTGAATAGGTAAAATAATATTTGCCTTTGTATTTAAATACCCACGCTGCTTCAAAGAATCGTTTATCACTATCTTTTTCTCCAAATAGCTTTCCGTCTTTGTCGACAAGTTTTATTTCTTTCACAGGTTCAGCAAAGCTTTTCATATCAGCATTCAATCTTGCTATTCGCGGTAATGCGGCCATTTCACCAGCTACACGGTTTTTTGCACCTGAATCATATTTGTTATTATTCCAGCGTTGCAATTGACCGCCCCAGATTCCACCAAAGTACATATAGAATTTCCCATCATCATCCTTGAATACTGCGGGATCGATGCTATAACTATTTTTGATCGGTTCTTTCTCTGCAGTGAAAGGGCCTTCGGGTTTATCACTTACCGCTACTCCAATTTGAAATACATCCTGCTTATTCTTTACTGGGAAGTACAAATAATATTTGCCGTTTGCAAAAGCTGCATCAGGCGCCCACATCTGGCGGCCTGCCCAGGGAACATTTTTGATATCTAAAGCAATTCCATGATCAGTAACTGCGCCACCGATAGAATCCATTGAAAGAATATGATAGTCTCTCATATCAAAATGACCACCGAGATCATCTTCCGCTGTTCCGGTTGCAGTATCATGTGAAGGATAAATATATATGCGACCATTAAATACATGTGCAGAAGGATCCGCAGTATAAATATGCGATACTAATGGTTGAGAAAGGTATTCTTTCTTTTTTGCTGCAGATGTGTCTGCGGTTTGCTCTGATTTGGTTTCTCCCGGCTGGCTGTTGCAAGCAAGCAAACCAGTGGCTAGAACAGAAAATGTGAATAGGTATTTCATCTTATCCATTTTATTGGTGTTGATCCGTTTAATTTCATGTAATGTGTAATACCAAATCAAAATCCGATGCTATTCCCTCCATCTACCGGCAATACGACACCTGTAATATATTTTGATGCATCACTCGCCAGGAATAATGCAGCATCACCGATATCTGATGTCTGTCCCATATAACCCATGGGTGTACGGTTAAAAACCTTTGCCTTTCGCTCAGGATCACTATTGAGAGCTTTATCTGTCATATCTGTAATGATAAAACCCGGAGCAATTGCATTTACACGAATTCCGTTCGGCGAAAGTTCAACCGCCATTGCCCTGGTCATTCCATCAATTGCCGTTTTACTTGCCTGAATATGCAATCACTTTCGGTAAACCATATTGCGCAGCCATTGAACTGATATTAATAATAGATCCGCTTTTACGCTCTATCATATGCTTTACCACTTCCCGGCTGATCGCGAATACAGCCGTAAGATTGGTTGTGATTATTTTTTGAAAATCTTCATCCGTTACATCCTGGATAATCTTTTTTCATATTGATGCCGGCATTGTTCACCAGTACATCAATTTGCCCAAATTGTTTAAGATACTTTGCAATAAGAGGTGGAATGCATGTAAGATCGCTGAGATCACAGACCATGGGGTGACAACGATCGCCCAAGTTTCTCTTTGGCCTTATTCAATTTGTTTTCATCACGGCCAACAATAATTGTTTCGATTCCGCTTTGCGTGAACTTTTCTGTAATTGCCAATCCTATTCCTGATCCCCCGCCCGTTACAATTGCAACCTTTTTATTTGTATTATTCATTGATATTGTTTTATGCTGCCGGATGATTCTTAGATCAATTGCCCGGTGCAAATAAAATTCTTATGCTTTTATAATAGTCAAGTGTTTTATCCGGTTTTTCATAGTTGGAGGGTATGGGCATTTTGGAGAATGTTTGAAAGTACAACAAACAGGCATTTCGCCACCAGATCGCATCTTTCAACTGAATGTTCAACAATTGATTTACTTGCTTGAATCTATCTTTGTCAATATATTTTTCCAGGCTGTTCCATTGTTTGATAAATGATCTCACAGAATCAACACCGGTATTATATTTATAGCATAGCTCATTCCATAATGTTCTTCCGCTTTTCATTTTATGATCCCAGGGCACATGATGAAACCATAATAAATATTCATCGGGGCATTTATTTGACATCTTTAAATTGATTTTGTACTTCAACGCTATATTGCGCCAATGCATTTGTTCCTGTGGCTGTTCTGTCAAACCCAATACCAAGTGCTATCGGCCCGGTGATAATAAACCGGGTTCCAGTCGGGACGGTTTAATGTATTTCCCCAGGGCATCGGCCCATAATGATGACCGTTACACATAATATGAGTTAGCCCAACCGGTGTCATATAATTCACCAGTGCTTCACTGGAATGTCATCATAATATCTTTTACAGAATACTAACAGCATTTTTCTTATTTGTAAAAGTTTGTTTTATCCATTCATCTGCGATTTGCTCTGAAGAAAGTTCATGATCCCAGGCCAATCTTCCTAACGCATACCAGTTGGCCTGTGCAAACGGATGCCCGCGTCCAGTTTATATCGTTGCCGAT
Source organism: uncultured Chitinophagaceae bacterium (assembly GCA_963728145.1). Taxonomy (GTDB): domain Bacteria; phylum Bacteroidota; class Bacteroidia; order Chitinophagales; family Chitinophagaceae; genus CAVSJA01. The sequence continues at coordinate 950,824 of CAVSJA010000007.1, forward strand.
ATTGCTTACACCTGCCATACCATTCAAATCATGAATTATTCAGCGAACCATCAATTACTTTGGCAACAGTTGAACCTTTTCCTTTTGTATACGTATCAGCATTCAGGACTTCTTTAAACAATGGCGCTTCATATACAAGATGTGTTCCCTGTCCCAGATACTCCTGGGTAAGCTGAAATTCCATCATCAATGGTGTTTGGCATTGCACCAAAAAAAGGAGAAAAGGGTTCTCTTGGTTGAAAATCTATGGGGCCATTCTTTACCTGCACCAATACATTTTTTCTGAATTTGCCATCAAGCGGTTTAAATTCTTCATAAGCTTGTTTGAAACGGTCGTCTGAACCCGAACTGTACACAAATGCCCGCCACATTACAATTCCATTAAAAGGAGCAACTGCATCAGCCAGCATATTTGCTCCATCGGCATGTGTTCTTTTATAGTCTTGCGGACCGGGCTGTCCTTCACAGTTTGCTTTCACTAAAAAGCCACCAAAATCAGGAATTAGTTCATAAATTTCTTTTACCTTTTTCTTCCACCACACCTGCACGGTATCATTCAATGGATCAGCCGTTTTTAATCTTCCAATTTCAATCGGAGCACTGAATCTTGCCGTCAGATAAATTTTTATTCCATAGGGACGAAACAGATCTGCCAGTGCCTTTACTTTTTCCAACCATGGCTTTCGTGAGTATCGTAGCATTGGCATTTACATTTGTTAAGGACGGTTCCATTAATACCAATGGATGCATTGGCTCTTGCATAATCAATATATCGTTGATCAATATAATCCGGCAGTGTATGCCAGTTCCAGATGGAAAAACCGGCATAGCCTCTTTCTACTGTTCGGTTGAGATTATCCCAATGATTTAGTATCCTCAATTTTAATTTTGGAGTGGAAATAATATTAAGTTTTGAAATCGGTTGTTGTGTTTGTAGCCAATCGCAGCAAATGAAACACTCCATACAACAACCCAATATCTGAATTTGCAGTAATGCGAATATTTGTTTTCCATTGGCAATTCCCGATTTTATGGAAAACCCTTCCTGTCCTAATTTTTCATTCTTTTGACCTGTGGCAATAATGCAGGCTTGCCTGATCCTTCGATGACAAATGATGGGGTCTTTGGCCCAGCCAATCCTGCCAGGGCCGGTTTTTAATTCATCTTTTATTATTTGAATTGTTGGCGAATTACCTCCAATCGAGATATTCGTTAAAAATTCGTGTCGGTATTGAATTAAGCAGTTCTTTATTATTAACGGGTTTATATCGTAGCCAGAGATCATAGCCATCTTCTGCTTTTAAAATGGAGGCAATAAGTATGAATATGATAAACAATTCTTTCTTCATACTATACCCACATAATTTAATGATGAACTTTTTTTCTTCAATGATGATTTTCTGATTATCAGGTCGGATCGGACTACAATAGTTTGAGTATGCTTAATATTTGCAATTCCCTTCAAATGATTGATCAGGTTTCGGGCGGCGATTTCTCCCATATCCATTCCAGGGTAATGGATGGTTGTTAGTTGCGGTTCTACGATTTTCCCGATGGCATCATTATTAAAACCAACGATCGCAATATCGTCCGGGATCACTGATGCCATTGTCTTTCAATGTTTGCATACATACCGCCGCCGAAAAATCATTCGTGATAAAAGCACCATCGGGCAGGGGTTTCATTTTCAATATTTCCAACGCAGCTTCAATGCCACATTGTTCACTCAGGTCTTTTATCAATACATAGTTCATCATTGAATGGAATATTATTATCAAACAATGCGTCTATATATCCTTTATGACGCTGTGCATACACATTTCGTTTCAGACTGGCTGTGACCAGCACAATTCTTTTGCATCCCTGTTCGATCAGGTGTTGTGTCGCCTGGTAACCGCATTTATAATTATCAATGATCACTTTGGTACTTTCACTTTCTTCTTCAACCCGGTCAAAGAATATAACCGGGATGGACCTGTCGGTAAAGGATTTATAATGATCGAGACCTTTTGTATCAAATGCAAGAGAGGCAATAAGGCCATCCACTCTTTTATGAAAAAGGTTCAGTGCATTTGCCGCTTCTTTTTCAAAACTCTCGGAAGAGTGAGCAATAATAAGATCATAACCCGCTTCGGTCGTTATCTTTTCAATGCCAGCCAAAACGGAAGTAATGAAGTTACTGTTCAATTCATGAACGATAACACCAATCGTATTTGTTTTTTGTTTTCGAAGATTGCTTGCAAAGGTGTTATGCCGGTAACCTAGTTCTTTGGCCGCATCCTGTATCTTTTTCTTCGTGTTTTTATTGATGGCAGGATGGTTCTTTAAGGCACGGCTTACAGTAGCTGAGGATAGGTCCAGCTTCTGGGCAATATCATAGATTGTAACTTCTTTTTTGGGCTTCATCGTTGCAATCGGTTGCATAAAAATCGCAAAAAAATTGACATAAAAAACAATTTGTTCCAATTTGTTTTTCGATCTGCATTCCCTTGTTACCGGATCTGTTTTTAATATGAAATCGCTTGAGTTTTTTGATCTTAATGATCGCTTCAATATATTGATCAGGCTGTTGAAACGAGCTTGCATATATGATAAACCGAATAATTAACCTGGCTAACAAGCGTTCAATAGGTAACTGGCGATTCCTTGTTTTCCCTTGTAGAGCCTTGCTTATAAGATGGGCATTCCGCCTTATTTTGTTTAAATCAGGGAGTAGTATGCAGCGTTATTAATGGTATGGGAACTCCTATTAGATCGGGTGACCGATCTTCTTGAATGAAATCGCTAGCTACTATATTGGCTCGCAATTTTACTCAAACAATTTCAGTCGTCCCGCGGTAATTGAGCCGGACCGGCTTTCCGGTCCGGGACTTTCCAGTTCGGCGATTCTAACAAAACACACATTTTTTACACAAAAAATTGCAATCGGTTGCATTTTTTTAAAAAAAACCTATATTCGTTTTTCAGAACGCCGGACTAATTACCAACTAACGCCATATAAATTAAGTACCAACTGTTGTGCTAATGATTAGCTGCTATATGAAAGATCGCTCCTTTATGGCAAGGGCTGAGTATTGTGCTCAGTTTAAACTTTCTCCTCTGAACAAAACGAATTCACGCAGTAATTCTTCAGATTTCTTCTTAAATATTACTGGCTACTTAAAACAACTTATAACCAACATGAACAAGCGATTGAGGTATTGCATCAATATAAGAGATGGGTAGTGAATGCTTGTCCTGCTTCGAATTACTTTATTGATGCATCACCATTATATATTATACTACCAAAACGATAAAAATGAAAAATTCTCTCAACCAAAGAAAACTTGCTTTAAGGAGCTTGCTGAAGCTAAGGTCGGTTGCTTTGAGTGTGTTTCTGCTCTGTGGCTTACTTCTCGGCGGCTTACCGGCTTTTGCCCAGAGCCCGGTGCGGGGAAAAGTTACCAGTGAGACAGGAACACCAGTTGCCGGGGCAGGGATAACGGTAAAAGGAACCACCACTGGAACGGTGACGGATGACAAAGGTGATTTTTCCATTATGGCGGTCAGGGGCGCAGTGCTTGTCATTTCACACGTAAGTTACACGGAGAAAGAAGTAACAGTGGGTGACAGTGCAATCGTGAATGTTACATTGAATTTAACAGGCAGAGACCTCGATGAAGTTGTGGTGATAGGTTATGGTACTCAGAAAAAAAGAGATGTTACGGGCGCTACCGTAACAGTAAAAGGGGAAACGCTGAACGAGATCAAAGCGCCTAACGTATACAATCAATTGCAAGGTAGGGCGGCTGGAGTTGATATTGTAAGTAATAGCACTCAAATCGGATCAGCCGGTGAGATACGTATTCGTGGTAATCGTTCCATCACCGGTAATAACAATCCATTGGTAGTTGTGGATGGAATGGTATATGGAGGTAGTATCAATGATATCATTCCTGAAAACATAGCAAGTCTCGACGTTTTGAAAGATGCGTCGGCAACGGCTATTTATGGTTCCCGCGGTTCAAATGGTGTAATAATTATTACTACAAAACGTGGTAGAAGCGGGAAACCCATTACTACATATAATGGCTATGTCGGTATCACAAAAGCCATGGACACCTGGGAAATTTTCAACGGGCAGGAATACGCGAAATTTAAGGAAGATGCCCGCCAGGGTCAACCTGCATTCCAGACCAATCCGAATGTGCCCAGTCCTTATCAACTTACTCCAATTGAGCAAACCAACCTGGCAGCAGGCGTAAGCACTGACTGGCAGGATCTGCTATTGACAACCGGGGTAAGAACAAGCCATGATCTTGGAGTGAGAGGAGGAAATGACAGGACGCAATATTATTTCGGAGTTGGATATTATAAGGAAACGGGTATTATCCATGACCAGAACCTCGATCGATTCTCTTTCAGCGTTAACCTTGATCATAAAATGTCAGAGCGAATCAAAGTGGGCTTTACGAGTTTCAACACTATGCTACGTTCAGACAGGATTGGAACCAACGCTTATGGTAGCGCAACCAGATTGGGATCTTTATATAAACCTTATAATGATGATGGTACAATCAATTTTCAGCCGGCAAGTCAGCAGGGAGTTGATTTCAACCAGATCAACCCGCTTACATCGATCGGCAACGATGAGTTGATCAAAGCTTTTGCCCGTAGGTACCAGTTTCAGTACAATCTTTACGGTGAATTGAAGATCATCGATGAACTCAAATTCAGAACCTCATTTGGTTTTGGCTGGTCGCAAACGTTTAACAGCAACTACACCGGTCCAAACACAGTCTTTAACACGAATGCTACTACAGCCGGATCAAATCTTAGTCAGACGAATGCTGAAGGATGGCAGTATACAATCAATAACTCTTTAGAGTATAATAAGACCTTCAATACAAGACATAAACTGCAGGCCCAGGCATTAATGGAAGTTCAAAAGAATCAATTCCAGTCGCAGCAATGGAACGGTCAGGGCGTACCGGCCAATTTTATCCAGGATTATAACTGGCAATTGGTAAATACGATTACGGCACAGGCAGGTGCGTATAGCGAGTCAGCATTGATTGGTTATATGGGCCGTGCGATCTATTCATTCGATGATAAATATCTAGTTACGGCTACCGTAAGAACTGATGGCGCTTCAGTATTGGCATCAGGCAATCAATGGGTAACTTATCCTGCGGTTTCTGTGGGTTGGAATATTGACCAGGAAAATTTCATGAAAAACGTGGAATTTATCAATGCTCTTAAGTTGAGAGCTGGCTGGGGAATCAGTTCCAATGCCGGTATCAGTCCTTTTACAACGCTGGGTAGCCTTACATCCAATTTCTACAATTTCGGACAGGGAACTACTCCGGGAGTCAATTATACCAATGGTTACCTTATTAATACAAGCCCTAACCCCGATCTAACCTGGGAAAAATCGGCAGGCTTCAATTTTGGAGTTGACTTTTCATTGTTTAATAACCGCGTATCTGGTACAATAGAATATTATAAGGTTAATACCAGCGATATCCTATTGCAAAGAAATCTTCCGCGTAGTAACGGTACCAACTCAATCCTGACAAATGTCGGTGAGACCGAATCACACGGAATGGAATTATCTCTTAGCACGATAAATATCAAAAGCCAAAGTGGTTTCGTATGGCGCACCGATTTCAATGCATTCTTCAACAGGGAAAAGATTGTGGCTTTGCAATTGGGACTTAAGCAGGACATAAATAACGGTTGGTTTGTTGGTCATCCGATAACAGTGATCTATGATGTGAACAAGATTGGTATCTGGCAAACAAGCGAAGCAACACAGGCTACAGTCTATGGCGCAGCACCCGGAGATATCAAGTTGGAAGACCTTAGCAAGAATAACGCAATTGGAGCAGAGGACAGACAGATCTTAGGTAATTTCCAACCTGACCTGGTAGCTGGCCTAACAAGCCATATGGAATTTAAAAACTTTGATTTGAATATCGTGCTGTTTGGTCGTTTTGGTCAGAGCGTAGTAGCAACCTATTTATCTGCCGATGGTGGCGGTAATGGCTATCCATTCTTCCTGAATAGCCGTGTGAATCAAATGAAAGTGGATTACTGGACTCCAACAAATCCAACTAACGCGTTCCCTCAACCGGACGCAAGCAGAGATGGATTGCTTTATACATCTACACTCACTTATCGCGATGGTTCCTTTATCAAGATCAGAACCATTGACCTGGGCTATAACTTTTCTAAAAAATTGCTTGGCAATTCAGGCATTACAAATCTTAGAGCTTATATATCTGCGCAGAATCCATTCATTCTTTGGTCACCATTGGTGAAGGAAGGTTTGGCTATCGATCCGGAAGGAAATACAACGGGTAATTCAGTGAACTCAACGGCTGGTGGTACACCTGTTCAGGGTCGCGCAATAACATTGAATATGGGAGTTCCACCTTCCCGCATGTTCACATTTGGAATTGACTTGAAATTTTAACCTTTAAATTACTACGTAATGAAAAATAGAATTTTCATATTCTTCCTGCTTTTCGGAGCAATACTTTCTGCAGCCACAGGGTGCAAGAAATTATTGGAAGAACAACCAAGGACTGGCTTTGCGCCCACGTTTTTCACAACAGCTGATGGTATCCAGGGAGGTATTGCGGGTATCTATTCCAGTTTCCGTGGACAATGGGGTACACAGGTATGGACGCAATTATTCAACGCGGGTACTGATGAAAGTATGAAAGGCGCCGCTGCTGACGTTCAGCACTGGTTTAATTTCAACAATGCGTTGATAAAAAGTAATACAAACGACTACCAGGGATTTTGGAATACATTATTTATCGATATCAACACTGCTAATGGTGTATTGCAGTATGGCGGCGACGCTGAAATACCCGCTGCAACCAAGACACAGCTATTGGCCCAGGCAAAATTCCTTCGAGCCTTCTGTTACTATTATTTGGTAACTACGTTTGGAGCAGTTCCCCTGCACACAGAGTTTAATACATCAGCATCCGCTGCTGACGCACCTGCTCCTTTAGCAGATGTATATGCGCAGATCATCAAAGACTTGACTGAATCTTCTGTTGATTTGCCGAATACTCCGGCTGCAAACACAGGTAAGCCGGGCACCAAGGCAACGGCATTGTTTCTTTTGGCGAAAACGTATCTATGGAGAGGTTGGTCTACAGCAGCTCAACCAAATGATTTCCAGAATGCATATGCAACTGCAAAAAATCTAATCGACAACAAAGCAACCTATAATCTGAACCTCTTACCTTATTTCGGTGATGTGTTCAGGGAAGGAAGAGAATACAGTACAGAAGTTATCATGGTAATAGACCATACCAAGGATTTGAAATTCGGTCAGAATTCAGCACCAGGTTCGGGCGCAACAAATGGCGCCGAAAATAAATCCAATTTCTTCTGGCGTCCAAATTATCCCACTGTAAATGCAAACTATCCAGCTGGCGGCGGAGCCAATGTTACTGTAAGAGATATCAACAATGGACGGCCTTTTCAGCGGATCAGGCCAAATACCAGGTATATAATGGATGTAGCCTTTGCGAATAGAGCTACAGATTCAAGGTACGATGGTACATTCCAAACGGTATGGCTTTCAAACAGCACTCAAATGTCAGTAAGAGGATCAACTGGCGCAACTACTCCAAGAGGTACGTTGATAAATGGAATTGATACGGCTATTTGGATGGCAGACCAGGTTGTTACACCAGGGCGGAGAGCAGCCTTCAAAGGAATAATCTTTGAACCAGATCATTTAGCCGCTTCTGTAAATAAGTACACTGCAAGCTATTATCCAAGCGTTAGAAAATTCGATGATTCAACAAGAGGTGATTTGAATGACTATTCTGACAGACCTTATATTTTGTTCCGCTTTGCGGAATTGTACCTGATCGCTGCTGAAGCTGCCATTAAAGGTGGAGCTACCGCACAGGATGCTGCAGATATGATCAATGTACTAAGAACAAGAGCTGCTTTGAAGCTGAATCAAACACCTGCAGATTATGCAATCGCAGTTGCTGCGCAACAGGTTACCGCAGGGCAAATGACAATAGACTTCTTACTGGATGAACGAAGCCGCGAAATGTTTGCAGAGGATACCCGCTGGTGGGATCTTGCGCGAACGCAGAAGCTGGTAGAAAGGGTACAATTATATAATACTGAAGGCGCCGCAGGCGTGCAGCCTTTCAATATGTTGAGACCTATTCCACAATCACAGATTGACCTGGTGACGGAAGGACCACCATATCCTCAGAATCCAGGATATTAATAATGGGTGACATTTTTGTTGTGTTGTGATTTCTATCTTTGAAAGACCGGGGAAAAGGATCGTCATCCCCGGTTTTCATTTTTTAATGACCGGCGTTGATTAATTCCATAAAAAAACAGTCCTTAGGTATCTTTGAAACAAATTTTGAATTCATTGAATTTGGTGGATGATAACTTTTTCTCAAAAGTTATTTAATGTTGTAAAGTATGCTTACTATGAAAAGACTTTTCAGATTCTTCCTTTTATTCTTTATAGTTCCAGCTTGTACAGAAATAGAACAATCAACCACTGTGCCGGTTGGAGAAAACAACATGGCTTATAAGTGGGGAGAGATAGCAATGATTGCGACGGCCAACAATACCGAAAAATTCACTCCGCGTCCCACTGTTACTTCAAGATTTTTGGGCCTCATCTGGACTGCAGTGTTTGATGCATGGTCAAGATATGATTCAGTGGCTGTTCCTGTCTATTTACAAAATGTGGATCGTCGTCCTGCATCAGAACGAACATTGAGAAATAAAGAGATTGCAATTAGTTATGCGGCATACCGCGCAATGATGGAATATTATTCTTCTGATTCGGTAATGCTTACTGAAAAAATGAAGGCATTTGGATTTGATCCTTCCAATCATTCTCTTGATCCAACAACACCGGAAGGAATAGGAAATCTTGCAGCAAAGACAGTTATTGAAGCAAGAATGAATGATGGTTCGAATCAGGCCGGTAACATGAAAGGATCTGACGGTAAACCCTATTCTGATTATACAGGTTATCATCCTGTCAATCCGCCAGACACGATGAATGATATTAAACGCTGGCAGCCGAAATATTTTTCAGATGGCAAGGGAGGACGATTTGCTCCATCATGTCTTACTGCACATTGGCATTTGGTAAAACCTTTGCTATTGGATTCTGCAAATCAATTCAGGTGCGGTACTCCGCCAGCAGATTGGATCAGAGGAGTTGAAAAATGAAGTTACTGAGGTTGTAAACTATCAGGCAAATTTAACCAATGAACAAAAAGCATTGGTTGAATTTATGCGGGATGGTCCACGATCAGTTCAGCAGGCGGGACATTGGTTTATGTTTTCACAGGATGTTTCAAAAAGAGATAAACATACGCTTGATGATGATGTAAAAATGTTTTTCATGGTTGAAGCTGCTGCAATGGATGCATTTATCGCATGCTGGGATACAAAGATGACTTACGATTTTGCCAGGCCTTATACTTTAGTTCATTACTTATTTAAGGACAAAAAAATAAAAGGCTGGGCTGGACCTGATAAGGGATGGGGGGAAATCAAAGGCCAGGATTGGAGGCCATATTCACCTGATGCATTTTTATGTCCCGCATTTCCAAGTTATGTTTCCGGACATAGTACGGTGAGTGGAGCTTGTTCGGAAGTACTACGCCTTTTCACAGGAAGTGATAGTTTCGGAATCGAAGTAAAAAGAATTCCGGGTGAACTGACCGAGCCAAACAATTTGGGAGAACCGGTTTACCTGAAATTTGCAACATTTACAGAAACCGCAGAACAGGCAGGTATCTCGCGCGTTATGGGTGGCTATCATATACCCATGGAAAACACAGAAGGATTAAAACTCGGCAGAAACGTGGGTAATCTCGTTTTCAAAAAATGCCAATCCTATATAAATGGAACTAGGTAATATTCAATTAAACCTGGATTGATGAGGAAAATAATCGCGAGTAATTCATTTTTAGTATGCTGTATCACGATTGTTGTCTGCTGCTTTATTTTCATAAGCTGCGGTGACAAGAAAGATACCTTACCTGCGCTATCCCCGGTCTTTAAAAAAATTTCTTCACAACAAAGTGGTATCACATTCAATAACGCAGTAGATGAGAATTATAATAAGAATTACTTTGATCGCTTTGCCTATGTATACAATGGAGCTGGTGTAGCTGTTGGCGATATTAATAATGACGGATTACAGGATATTTATTTCACCGGAAATGAAGTGCACAATAAACTTTACCTCAACCAGGGTGGAATGAAGTTTAAAGATATCACCCAATCAGCAGGAGTGGATGGTGGTAAGGGCTGGGATAATGGGGTGACGATGATTGATATTAACAGCGATGGCTTACTGGATATCTATGTTTGCAAAGGAGGCTTTGAAGATACAGATGAAGAACGAAGGAATTTGTTATACGTTAATCAGGGCTCCGTCCAGGCCGGGGTCACATTCAAAGAAGAAGCAAAAGCATATGGTTTGGATGATGATGGCTATTCACAGCATGCTGCATTCTTTGATATGGATAATGACAATGATCTCGATCTCTTTCTCACCAGCAGACCGGATTCATTTTACCTTGGTTTATCAAGAATGGTTTCTGGAAAACGAAACCCAAAGGAAAAATGCAGGGCAAAATTATACCGGAATGAACGGGCAAGTTTATTGAAATAGGACGGAAAGCAGGAGTGGATCACAGTTTCGGATATGCACTTTCCGTTCTTACTGCGGACTTGAATAATGATGGGTACACTGACATCTTTGTTTCCAACGATTATGCGGATAATGATTATATTTTCATCAATCAAAAGAATGGCACATTTAAAGATGAAGTAAAGACGATGACAAACCATCTGTCTCTCTTTTCAATGGGTGCCGATATTGCGGATATCAACAATGATGGCTATGAGGATATCTATGTGACCGAGATGTTGCCAGAGAATTATAAACGATCCAAAGTATCAATGCCAAGAATGGATGTCGAAGGTTTTTGGGCAATTGTTGATAGCGGCTTTCAAAAACAGTACATGCATAATGCTTTACACCTGAATCATGGAAATGGTTTCTTTAGCGATATATCGCAATTGGCCGGGGTAGCAAAAACGGAATGGAGCTGGGCCACGCTGTTATCTGATTTCGACAACGACGGCAAGCGCGATATTTTTGTAGCGAATGGCTATCGCCGCGATCTGTTTGATGGAGACATCTTGCAAAAACAGGATGCTTATGTGAACGCGAATGTGCATAGGTACCGTTCGAGTGAAGAAATGTTTCAAAAAGGGTTTAAGGATTATATCGAAATCTACGATCCCATCAAAGTAAGAAATTATCTTTTCAGAAATAAGGGAGAACTGCAGTTTGAAAATGTTTCCCAGGCATGGGGCTTTGAGGATAGTACATTTTCTAACGGCGCTGCAGTTGCGGATTTTGATAATGATGGAGATATTGATCTTGTGATCAATAATCTTGATCAGGAAGCATTGCTTTATGAAAATGTGACAGACAAAAAGAATAATTATCTCAGAATAAAATTAGAAGGCCCCGAAAAGAATCGAGATGGCATTGGCGCAAAAATCTCTCTTTACTATGAAGGAAAATTGCAACAATATTTCCAGCAAAAAACAGTTCGCGGTTATTTGTCATGCAATGAGCCAACTGTTCATTTTGGTGTCGGCCAGACAACGAAGATTGATAGTGTCGTCATCATTTGGCCGGATGGAAAAGCAAATTCAATCAAAGATGTCGCTTCAAACCAGGTTTTGAAAGCTGATTATAAATCTGCGGGAGGAAATTACAGCGGGTCGCCGGCATTTAATACATCATTTGCCGAAGCTACCAAAACAGTATTGACGGAGCCCTTTTTGCATAAGGAGAATAAGTATGATGAATATAAAGACCAGGTCTTATTGCCACATGAATTTTCAAAGAGCGGTCCTTTTATTTCGACTGCTGATGTGAATGGCGATGGTGAAGAAGATTTTTTTGTGGGTGGAGCAAAGGATCAGGCCGGATCTTTATACATTCAGCAAAATGGGAAATTCAAGCAAACAAAGCGTGGCTGCTTTTGAAGCCGACAAAAAATATGAGGACCTCGGTTCTGTCTTTTTTGACATTGATAAAGATGGAGATCTTGATTTGTATGTTGTGAGTGGCGGCAGTGAATATAATGAAGGATCTGATCTGTACCAGGATCGCTTATACCTGAATGATGGTAAAGGAAATTTTTCGAAATCATCATTACCGGTAACTGCAAGCAGTGGTTCTACTGTTATTGCATTTGACCTGGATGGTGATGGTGATCTTGATATTTTCCGCGGAGGCGAAGTATTGCCGCATCAATATCCCAAACCTGCACTTAGCTATTTGTTGATCAATGAAAATGGAAAGCTGATTGACAAAACAAAAGATATCGCACCCGATTTATCAACTATTGGTATGGTAAAGACGGCAGTTGCCGCAGACTTAAACGGCGATAAGAAACCGGAATTGGTTGTAGCGGGAGAATGGATGCCGATAAAAGTCTATGAGTTCAATGCCGGGAAATTGGTAGATATATCAGGCAAACTAAATCTTGAAAAAACAGAAGGATGGTGGAATAAAATCGTTGCTGACGATATTGATGACGATGGCGATATAGACCTGATCGCTGGCAACCTTGGTGAAAATTATAAGTTTACAGCCAGCAGGGAAAAACCATTCGAGGTTTACGCAAAAGACTTTGACAACAATGGTACGAATGATATTTTTCTTGCCAAACATCTGAACGATATCACGGTCCCGATTCGCGGACGTGAATGCACCTCACAACAATGTCCGATGATCGCACAGAAATTCCCTACCTATTTATCATTTGCAGAAAGCGATCTGAAAGGGATATTGGGTGAAGAAATTGAAACCGCATATCATAGGCAGGCTCATTTATTTTCCAGTGTTATTTTTATTAATGATGGAGGAAAGTTTACAATAAAGAAGCTCCCGCTGGAAGCTCAATTATCAACGGTGAATGGTATTCTCGTAGCAGACTTTGATAAGGATGGCAATAAAGATATCCTACTTGCGGGAAATAAGTTTGATGTTGAAGTGGAAACAACACCCGCGGATGCCTCGCCTGGTTTATTTATGAAGGGAGATGGGAAAGGAAATTTCGTTTCTACAAAACCAAAGGAAAGTGGATTCTTTGTTCCGTACAATGTTAAAGACATAAAGACGATAAGAACCAAAGCGGGGATGGCTGTTCTTGTAAGCTCAAACAATGACCTGTTGAGAGTTTTTGAAAACAAGGGAAGAACGCGCTAAGCACTTTAAAAATTGAAGCAATCAGATATTTTATCTCCATAGCGTTGATTTGTTTTTTTGTAGCATGCAAGAATGAAGGTAAAAAGAACCGGCTTGCGTCCGCATCAAGTCCCTACCTGCAACAGCATGCTGATAATCCCGTCGATTGGTATGAATGGGGTGATGAGGCGCTTGCTATTGCAAAAAAAGAAAATAAGCCTCTTCTAGTTAGTGTCGGATATGCTTCCTGCCACTGGTGTCATGAGATGGAAAAGGAATCATTCATGGATACCGCTGTGGCGAGGATAATGAATGAAAATTTTGTTTGTATTAAAGTTGACAGAGAGGAAAGACCAGATGTTGATAATCTCTACATGTACGCATGTAAACTGATATCGGGAAATGGCGGTTGGCCACTGAACGCTTTTGCTTTACCTGATGGAAAGCCTTTCCATGCAGGGACCTACTACAGCAAAGGCAGTTGGAAGAATTTATTAACTGAAATCTCGAAAGCATATAAAGAGAAACATGAACTCGTAGTAAAGCAGGCCGATGCACTCACCAAAGGCATCGCTGATGAAAGCCTTTCTTTTAATGTTGCAGATAATCAGGATGTGATTTTGACGAGTAAGGATTATCAAACACTCTTTGACAGTATTTACCTGAAATTGGATACGATCAATGGTGGATTGCACGGAAATTTGAAATTTCCAATGCCTGTTGTTACGGAGTTTTTGTTGCAATACTATTATCAAACAGGTAAAAAGCAAGCCATCGATGCAGCTTCCACTACACTTAAAAGAATGGCTCTCGGCGGCATCTATGATCAGATCGGTGGCGGATTTGCCCGTTATTCAACCGATCCCGAATGGCGTATTCCGCATTTTGAAAAAATGCTCTGTGATAATGCGCAACTCGTCAGCCTATATTCACATGCATACCAACTCACTCAAAATGATTTTTATAAAACGATCATAACTGGCACCGTATCCTTCCTTGAAAAAGAACTGGCCTCACCTCATGGTGGTTTCTATAGTTCATTGAATGCCGATACGGAAAATGGAGAAGGTGAATTCTATTCCTGGAGCGAAAAGGAATTCCAAAAGATTACAGGTAATGAGGATTTAATAAGGGAATATTTCAACATAACCGCCGCTGGTAATTGGAAAACGGAGAAAAACATTTTGGCAGCATTTCTAACCCCTGTGGAATATGCGGAAATGAAATCATTATCAACCGATAAGTTTATTCTGCAGTTGGATAAAGCAAGGACCCAGTTGCTAGCTGAAAGAAATAAAAGAATCAAACCAGCCATTGATACCAAGATCCTTACTTCCTGGAATGCGATGTTGTTAAAAGCTTATACAGACGCTTATCTCGCCACAGCCGAGTCTGGTTACTTATCTAAAGCATTAGCAATTGCGAATTTCCTTGAGAAGAATGCGCTGGGTAAGAACGGATCCCTGAAAAGAGTTTTTAAAGAAGGTAAGGTTTCCGTAGACGGTTTCCTGGATGACTATGCCTGGACGAGTTATGCATTTTTGAAACTTTACCAGCTGAGCTTTGACAAACACTGGCTTGATCTTTCAAAACGGGTTGCCGACTTTGCTATCAAAAACTTTTACGATAAAAACTCATCGCTGTTTTACTATTCTTCAGTAAATGGCTCAAAGCTTGTTGTAAATAATATAGAATCAGCCGACGAAGTTATTCCGTCTTCAAATTCGATAATGGCCAACGTTCTTTATTCCGTGGGGATAATTTTCGATAGGAGCGACTATGTCGATCTATCTAAAAAGATGTTGGAAGCGGTATCAGGTAAATTGAAAATATTTCCTGAATATCATGCAGCATGGTGTGGTTTGGCCGGGCTGTTTGCAAGTGGTACCTATGAAATCGCAGTCATTGGTAAAGATGCGATTTCAAGGAGCAGGCATCTGCAAAAGGAATATTTGCCCGATTGCATTATGATGGGAGAAACGGACGAGGAGAACCTTCCATTACTGGAGAACAAGCTTTTGGAAAACAAGACAATGATTTATGTATGTACGAATAAGGTTTGCAAAAAACCTGTTGAAGATGTAGAGGATGCCTTGAATCAGATTAAAAACAAATTATAGTTGGGAAGAATAGTGAGCTTCCAACACTTAAAAACTAAAACTTAAACTATGAGTACCACTACAAAAAGCAGGAAAGATTTCTTCCCTGGCGTTGATCAGATCAGATACGAGGGCCTGGATTCCGACAATCCTTTAGCATATCGTTGGTATGATGAAAATAAAATGGTGGCCGGTAAACCGATGAAGGATATTTTACGTTTTGCCTGCGCATACTGGCATAGCTTTAATGGCAGTGGTGCGGATCCTTTTGGTGAACCAACACATTTATTTCCCTGGGATGAGAAGACAGATGCAATCGAAAGGGCAAAAGATAAAGCTGATGCGGCATTTGAATTTATTACAAAACTCGGCCTGCCTTATTATTGTTTTCATGATGTGGATGCGGTTGATTATACCAATGATGTAAAAGACAATGAAAGAAGATTACAGGCCATCACAGACTATCTGAATATTAAGCAATCCGCAAGCGGTGTGAAATTGTTGTGGGGCACCGCGAATCTTTTTTCCAATAGGAGATATATGAATGGGGCTGCTACCAATCCCGACTTTCATGTACTGGCTCATGGAGCGGCGCAGGTAAAGGCGGCGTTAGATGCAACAATTGCATTGGGTGGAGAGAATTATGTGTTTTGGGGTGGGAGAGAAGGGTACATGAGTTTGCTGAATACAAATATGAAAAGGGAAAAGGAGCATTTGGCAAAATTCCTGCATGCAGCAAAGGATTATGCAAGGACCAACGGATTCAAGGGAACATTTTTTATTGAACCAAAACCCTGCGAGCCAAGCAAACATCAATACGATTATGATTGTGAAACGGTGATCGGCTTCTTGCGCCAGCATGATTTGCTGAATGATTTTAAAATAAATGTTGAAGTGAATCATGCAACGCTTGCTGGACATACATTCACTCATGAATTACAGGTGGCTGCTGATGCTGGTCTTCTCGGCAGTATTGATGCCAATCGTGGCGACTATCAGAATGGTTGGGACACCGATCAATTCCCCAATGATATCAATGAATTGACCGAAGCAATGCTTGTAATCCTTGAAGCAGGTGGATTCAAAGGCGGCGGTATCAATTTTGACGCAAAGATTCGCCGCAACTCCACAGACGCAGCAGATCTGTTCCATGCACATATCGGAGGAATTGATGTATTTGCGCGGGCATTGATCACGGCAGATAATGATCTTGAATAAATCGGATTACAAAAAGCTCAGAAGAGAAAGGTATGCGAGTTACGACAACGGGAAAGGAAAGGAATTCGAAGATGGAAAGTTATCCCTAGAGGATCTTAGAGCATATGCAATTGAAAATGGAGAACCTGTATTGAAGAGCGGCAAGCAGGAGTATCTTGAAAATGTCATTAATCGGTTTATCTAATTACTTGGGTTGATAGGGTTGATAAGGTTGACAGGTTGACAAAATTGACAAAATTCTTGTTCCCTTTTCAACCTTATCAACGTTGTCAACCCTGTCAACCCTGTCAACCCTGTCAACCTTGTCAACCTCCTCTTAATTATGCGCCGCCTGTCCTTGAGAAGCCAGCTTCTGTACATTCTCATTATAACTCACCATCCAGTTGATGCCGAACTTATCGGTCCACATGCCGAAGTAATCACCCCAAAAGGTTTTGTCCATAGGCATGGTTACCTGACCGCCCTTTGAAAGACCGTTGAAAACCTTATCGGCTTCTTCCCTGCTTTCAGCATTTACAGAAATAGAAAAGTTATTTCCTTGCTTGAAACTGGATGCCCATTCACCGCCTGTATCGCTGCCCATCAGCATGGTTTCCTTACCTATCGGAAGTGACATATGCATTATTCTATTCCCTTCCTTTTCAGAAAAGTTTTTTCCTCCTTCCTCGGAAGGTGGCATGTCTTTATATCTTCCTACATAAGGAAACTCACCGCCAAATACAGATTTGTAGAATTCGAATGCTTCCTCACAATTGCCATCAAATGTGAGATAGATGTTTACTGATGCCATAAATTATAGTTTAATGGTGGAAGGCAAAGATAAAGCTTGATTTCTTCCTCCAAATATTATCGCTGAATTACTATTGATTTTGTTTGCCTGAATTCTTTTCCTCGAGACCAGGCATAAAATTTATAATAATATGTGCCCTCCGCGAGAGTCGCAACATTAAGTTTTGTTATATGTTTACCCGCCTTTCTAAACCCATCAACCAGGCTATAAACCTTTCTTCCGGTTGGATCATAAATGTCGATCGTTACGCGGCTATCTGTTGGTAATTCAAATTGAATATTTGTAAAAGAAGTAACGGGGTTAGGAGTATGGCCTATTTTAAATTTAGATGTTGTTAATGTTTCTTCCGTCACCATCCCGGGTCTTGCGGAAGGAGCGATAACTATTGGTTGCGAATACTTGATTGTAACTACATCGTTATTGCTGATTCCGGTAACATAAATTTTCGCGTTGGCTGCAATTGGCGGAAAACTTGGCGGATTGACGACAACCATCGCTCTCGGAACCTCACCCTGGTTTTCCGGACCATTATACCTGACTGCCCATGATTGCACGCCCGAAGCACTATACTTAATCGTCAAAAAATCACTATTCACTACCCCCGGGACTGAAGTTTCTGCGGCGACATATGTGTTTCCGTATTGATCAAGTCCCATAACTGTTCCAACATCATGCGTTCCCGGACCGGCATCATGAATGGCCAACCATTGTTGCAAGCCTGTGGAATTATATTTGATAGTAAGAACATCAGCTCTGCCTGAGCTATTATAGCTATAGCCGGCAACAATAACATTCCCAGCGCCATCAACTGCGATTGCGTTGCCCCCGTCATATTGGCCAGCCGATCCTGCGAACTGCTGCAACCAGTTAAATATACCATCAGTGCTGTATCTGATCGTGGCGCAGTTCGTGTTACCCGATGCCATGAAAACAGTTCCGGTGATGTGAACATTTCCGGCAGCATCTAGTGCAAGAGATTTTGCTTCATCATTACCACTGTGTGCATTGTACCGTTGTACCCATTGCTGAACTCCGTTTGAATTGTACTTAATGGTTAGGTAATCGTAGCCGGTATTAATAACAAATCGTTTAATTACTTGGCCCGCGCTTAGACCGGTAACATAAACATTTCCCGAAGCATCAACCGCAATGTCATTTGCCATATCAACTCCATTGGCAGTACCGTTATAGGTGGCGTACCATAGTAATACACCCGAAGTGTTATACTTTATCGTGAGGTAATCATATTCAAACGGCCCTTTTATAATATGCCCGGTGATATAGAGATTTCCAGAAGGATCTACAGCTATGGCAGTTGCGTCATCGCTATAATTCTGAGGAGTGTTAAAGATGCTGACCCATTGTTGTATTGCTGACGAATTGTATTTTATGATAATAATGTCGGAAGTACTGCTATTCACCAATGCCCTTCCAACGACGTACACATTTCCTGCAGGATCTGTGGCAATTCCCCTTGCTTCGTCTGCATTATTATAAGGACTGTTATAAAGGAATCCAGCTGTTTGTGTTCCTGCTGAGTTGTATCTGAGCGTGTACATGTCAGCGGTATTGTATCCCCAATTATTGTTTCCGCAGATCCAGACATTACCTGAATTATCTGCGGCAATACCTGCAGCATTGTCCGCACCTGACCCTATAAATTTCCTTGCCCAATCCAGGTTGACCTGGGCCATAGAAATTGCAGGCAGAATAATTGAGCAAAAGATAGCTGCGAACAGTAAATTTTTTTTCATAATAGAGATTTAAAAGGTTATGCTGGAATCAAGGCGGGACCGCATAAGTAACAAAGGGCGCAGATCTAATATTTGAAGGAATTAAGGTAACATGAGGTGGAGATACAACTTTTAACCTTTTTGAGTGATTTCAAATTAAATTTCAACTCATCCACGGTAACCGCTTCAATTATTTTTCTTGTAAGGTATTTAACCAGAATTGGACCTTTTCTTCAATCATACCTCTAACTTTTATCCTATTGCTGAGTGAGTATTGCTGTACTAATTTGGTTGACATGTCCGCCATAATCAAATACCTCCTGACCCCCAAAGCAGTGACGAAAGTTTGCTGTTTATTTGTCCTCTTTCATTCATTGATAATTCCATTCAGTTTTGCGCAGTACTATACCGGGGGAGCACCCGAATCTCCAGGCATTTATAGGAAAACGGCCCATTCGGTTTCTTCAATCCCCAACAGCGAAAAACCGATGGCCATCAAGATGCTTGATGCGACTGTCGATGCGGCGAAGTACGTGTATCCAAATCCAGTTGGTGCTGAGGTGGGTCCGTATGGAGGGGTGTTTCAAAATTATCGGGGAATTTCTGAGTTCAAGAATGGTCCCTATGTATTTAATATGACCATTCCATTTTTTGAGTTACTTACAACCCAAGCCGGTACAATAGAACCCGGAGGCGAATATTCTTCCAGTATTGCAATTTGGATCAACTCTGCCAGGTTTATTCTTCAGGGGAACCCGGTCAAATACGGGAATGATTATGTTTTTCGATCACCTATTCCGGGTATACCGGTGAATGGCTTTCCTAAATACAATAACATGATCTTGCTGTTGCCAAATAGTAAACGTTTACCCTGGCGGCCGGCGACAAAGCAGGAGTATCTGGAGAATTTTATCATTGCAATTAAAGCAAGTTTCCCAGGGAGATCGGTCAGTGTCGGCGAAAAAGAACTGGTGCCCCGGGTGGAGCAAATGCTTGCCTCAATGCCGGATGATGAAAAGAAGCAAATCGCATATCTAAGAAAGAGGAAATACTCTAATTCAAAAACTGGAGTTTCTGAGCTTTCTGATGTAGCATGGGGAAACAAATGGGAGGGCTTTCTCGATCCTCGGGATACAACAGGGGAACAATTGGTGATCATCGATGAGAATTATTATGACAAAAACATCTCCCGGAACAGTTTTCAGTTGATCGTCATTGAAAGAAGGTATCCTCGCGCCAGCATTTCCGCAGCAGCTCCTACACCTGCGATGATAAAGAGGGCAGAAAGGATTTCTGAGAGACTGAACTTTATTGTTCGGTCAAAAGAATTCCTTACCAACCTTCATCGATTGACCGGACAAGAGGGTTTGGATTATGTTGCAGGAAAGAAAACACAACAACAACAGCAGCAGAAAAGTATTCTTGTTAAGAAACCAACTATTAAAAATATCGATCGCATCCTTGATTCTTTGATGCGTAATTATAAATTCAATTTACCCACCGTTCCCGTTAGTCCCGGTCCTCCGGTGGCAGGAGGTGCTTCTCCTGATTTGAAACTTCCAACACCCAATCAAAAGAAATTAAGCCTCGCAGCGAGAAGGTTGAATACAAAACAGGAATTGGTTCAATACCTGGATACACTGGAGACAAAAATTTCGGCTGCACTTGCAGGTACGACTGTTAAAGATTTTGGCGATCACGTAACCGCAACAAAGGCAGCCTACGGTTTTTGGATCTTTAACCATCCCAGGCAAGCTTTGTTGGCTGCGATACAGGCAGCGAAGAAACAACCAGAGAGCAATACAACATTGAATAACCTGGCTGCCACTCTTAGTTTATGTGGTATTGATTATCTCGCCGTGCCGATCTATCATGTTTGTATCAGCAAGGAACATGGTAATAGTACGCTCTATAATAATCTTGGACAGTCATACTTAGCGCTCGGTGATCATCAAAAAGCCGAGGAATATCTCAAACATGCACTTAGTACTTCGCCCTATCATCATCATGCAAACAATTCATTGGGATTTCTTTATCAAATGCGAGGCAACAAGGATCAGGCCTTTAAATGCTTTGAAAATTCAATTCGAAGTTCATTCACATTGGCGGGATTCAATGGGCTAAAGGCATTGAGAAAAGACTCGGCAAAGAAGTTGATGAATTATATCCGTCACCGTTACAAACAACCAGACTATATCAATTTTAATAAATATCCCGCACCACTACAATGCACCAAACATGATCAGACCTTAATGCGAATTGCTCAGCATAAGGAATACCGAAAAGAGATTGATATTCAGAAAAGGAAATTTTCGAAGTTAAAAGATTTACAAGAGCCCATAGCTCAAAAGGCTAACCTGGAATATTTTTCCGGCAAAAGGAAACAGACAATAAGACCTTTCTTACCCTTTGCCGGTGCAATGGTCGTGTCCATTCATTTAGAGTTTACTGACAAACTGCTGAAGTTGGAAAAAGATCTCAAAGAATTGGAGCGAAGGACACTGAGATTAAAGATTGAGTTCGATACATTAATGCAAGGAGTGGAAGACGCTTTTGAGCCGCGAGCGGATAAAATTGGCGAAGGAAATCCTGATCCGACTTTTGATGAGGATTATTGTAATGCCAAGAATGCCGTAATAGATGCTTACCTGCCGCAATTTGCGGAGGTCAATGAAGAAAAATATAAGAAGATCGTTCACTTGTATAAGGGTTACCTGAATGACTATCTCTATTGGGTCCGGTTCTCATCCTTCACTCCCGAACAATACCAGCTTGAATTCTATGAGATAGTACTTAAAATGTATTGGGTATTGGAACGAGTGCAGTTGACTACATTAAATGGATGGTGCGATCCCGATCCTGCGGGCAAACCAAAAAATGATAGCCTGACCATTTCAGAAGCTGACTGCCCATTGCCAATTGGAGTAGAAATTCCATTTGTTGTGGGTAAGGTTCAATTTGATTGTGAAAGTTGGGGATTGGAAATAGGTGAGGGCATCGTTTTCAATCTGGACCATTTGGCAGGCGGAGCTACTACTATCGCTATTGGTCCCGGTGAAAGTTTTTATTCAACGCCAAAAGTCGGAGGGCCGCTCAACTTCGCGCCGGGCATCGATTTCGGCATCAAAGGTCAGGTATTTGTGACTTTTGATGCGAATACGGTAATCGATTGGGGATTATTATTCGAATCGGAGTTTGACATAAAAGGCCTGGGAAAACCACTGGAATTAAAACAAAATGTTACCCTCGCAGTCAACAAAGGATTTACCGTTGACGGCGTACTCACCGCAAACATTGATAAGTATATGGGAATTCCTCCTGAGACACAGGTAAACAAAAACGTCCCCATCTATAAACCTCAATAATATGAATAAAATACTTGTGCTTATGATAACAGCAGTTTTAGGTGGTTCCGAACTTGTAGGCCAAACCGAAAAATTTGACATTGCGTCCTTTACTCCACCGAAGGGGTGGCAGCGCATGGACAGCAATGGAGTTTTGGCTTTTCAGGATTATCGTACAACAAATGGATTAACCAGTTTTTGCCAGATAATTTTATATCCCAGCCGTGCTGGCGGAGCCAGTGTAATTAAAGAGTTTAATGAAGAATGGAATACGAAAGTGAAAACGCAAGCAGGGCTTAAAGCAAATCCAACCACAGAAACAGAAAAAACTCCTGAAGGTTGGACTGTAGTCAAAGGATATGCGAATATCAATCAGCAAGGCATTAGTTACACCTGTATCCTTGCCGTAGTTGTAGGGTTCAATCGGGTAATGTCGGTGAGAGTGAATCTTGCGGGACAGGATCAGCTTGCAGACGTCGAGAATTTCTTCAAGAGTTTTGAGATGGATAAGGATGCAACTTCAACTAAGACTACCAACCTCAGTTGGGAGAATTATAGTTTCATCGCACCAGAACGTTGGTATATCCAGAAAACAAATGCCTACATTCTTCTTTCGCAATCACAAACTGTAGAAAATGGCTGTACGATTACAATTCTTCCACCAATAGCTTCTTCCGGGAATCTTGAAGCAGATGCAAAGAACATTTTCAGCCAGATGTATCCCGCAGGCTGGCAATTCCGCTATACAGGAGAAAAGCGAGATCTGATTGCGAAAGGTATTACACTTCAGGGTCTGGAATATTGTATGATGGAAGCTCCAATGCATAAAATGCGACCCGATGGTTATTATTATGATTATGAAGACGGCTCCGCCCTTGTAATAAAATCAGGCAGTCAAATAATTGTGATATCCGGGCGGCATAACCGATTAATAGCCTGTTTCTGCAATCATCAATATGAATACTGGAAAAGATTTTTCAACAGCTTCAATGTTAAGAATGCTATAGTCCCCAAAATCCTGGAAGAGGATATATCGAAAAGGATCATTGGCGATTGGATGGCGATGGGAGGAAGTGCGTTGACGGAGTACATTTTTGCAGCAAATGGAAATTACCAGTTTATTGGAGCATATGCGACAACTACAAAAACCACCAGTGGCGGCTATGAATACTTAAATATTAAAACTTCCGGATTCAAGGGTGATGGAGCATATTCTATCAAAGGAAATCAATTGATCATTACAAAACATGGTAGTAAAGACAAGGAACAATATCAATTCCGGTTTGAAAAGTCAAACCCTGGAGGTGCGGGTTGGAGAGACCGCTTGTACATGTTAAAAAATGATGTAGCCGGGACTTATGAAGTATGCTATGAAAAACAGAAGAGATAGAAGTCTTATTCCCTACAGGCAAATTCCCAGAGGAAAAACATGTATTTCCAGGCGGTGACCAGGACGTAAATGTTGGGAATCTGATAAAATTCAAAGCCAATAGAACCTATCAGAAGTATCAGTTCAAAGGACCAGATGGGTATGACCTTTACATTTATCCACTTTAGTAATTGGTACAGGTTATTCGTCATACTAATCCCGTCGTTTGAACTAATAAATCCACTTCAATTCCAACAACGGTGCCTTTCACTGTGTTAGTGGTTTAAGGTCCATCATTTGATTAGGTATATTTGGAAACGTTGTTCGAATGATGGTAAACAAGAAATATCATATAATTCTATTATGCCTGTTGCAGCTGTTTGGAAGTTTACTGATTGCCCAGGAGCCTTTTCAAAATATTCATAACGGCAATCACAGCATAGGTTTTCAATCCTACTTTATTACGGACTATTCGAGGCCAGCAAGATCAAAAACTGCTAAAGGAAGAGAATTGCAGATCAATGTATGGTATCCTGCAGTTCAAAAGACAAACCCTGAAAAAATGAATTTGATGAAATACATCTTCGTTTCGAATTTAAAAGATGGATCTAAAGAATGGACGAGTAGTACAGCAGCCATTAAAGAATTCTTGAAGTATCCTTTGATGGATGGTGCAGATAGTGTTGAATGGAAAAAGTTTTTTTCTTCGCTAAAACCGATGAAGGCCGATAAAAATGGGTTGATTAAGACAGGGAAGTTTCCACTTGTTTTATTGATCCATGGAAATGCTGCTGAATATAGCATGATGGCAGAATATCTCGTTAGTCATGGAATGATTGCCGTAAATGTGCCAACCAGAGGTTACATGAACGAAGATTTGGATGTAAATCTTATCGGTTTAGAAACTCAAATTCGTGATCACGAATTCGCTATTGACTTTGTGAGAAGGAAATTTTCTGTATTCGATAATAAGATAGCGGCGATAGGCATGAGTTTCGGGGGACAATCAGCGTTAGGTTTAGCGATCCGCAATCCTTCCGTGAAATCAGTGATTAGTTTGGATGGAGGTATAGGTTCTCAATTCGGCGGGCAACTGCTTGCCGCATCACCATTTTATAATGTCGAAGCAATAACGATGCCCATCCTGCATCTTTACAATCCTGCAGATCCGGGAGGAAGCTTGAATTGGTTTGCAGAGTACAAATATTCAGACCGGACATTGGTAGCATATAAAAATATGATTCATCCGTATTTTCTGGCTTATGGGCATTTAAGTAAGTCGGTGAAGAATAGTTGGGGCAAAACTTCTCCGGTAGCCGGGAATAATTATGAATCCGTTTTATGGTTCACTCTACAATTTATAAATGAAAGTTTTTCGAATTCATCAAAATTCAAAAACAAGAAAATGGAAGCCCAGGAAAATTGGGTCGTCTCAGGGGTGGATAGCATCAGTTTTAGAAAAGGAATTTCCGTTCCCTTATCTCTTGCGCTCCTGCAAGACGTCCTTTCTCAAGGGGGATTAGCTGGCTTTCGTGAAGTATATAACAACGGCAAGAAGAATTCGGCCGAACCAATCACGATGAATAGCTACCGAAGCTTGTTTCAATCGTTCTTTAATAAGAAGGATACAGCAGGAATGGTATTAATTGGGGAGTTGTTTGTGGCAGACAATCCAGATAATGCGTTGGCTTTGTATTATCGGGGACGATCACTCCAGATTGCCGGAAAGAAAAATGAAGGAAAATTGTTTTTGCGAAAAAGCCAGGAAAAGCTCAAGGACGATCAGTATCTCACCACACAAGAAAAAGAAACAATTGGTCAAAGGATTACTGCACTATTAGCTGAGGATAATTAATCAGGATTTTGGGGTTGACAAGGTTGACAAGGTTGACAAGGTTGACAAGGTTGACAAGGTTGACAGGGTTGACAAGGTTGACAAGTTTAAGGGAGTTGACAAGGGAATGAATTATTACCTATCTGGGTCATCCCTTGTTAACTTTGTCAACCTCCCGATAGCTATCGGGATCAACTTTATCAACCAAAAAATCCCTATCCGTTTACTGCAAAAAACATAATTTCAGTATTGGCTTTAAGTCAATATCCATTATGGATTCATAATCTTCTACCTTTTGGTTTTCATTGCAGGAACAAAATAATTATCTATGAAACTGCAAGCCTTATTACCTGTTTTGTTGATAGCATGGTGCAGTAATCTTCCCTGTTACGCGCAAAAAACTATAGCAACTAATATTGCTGGTACTGTCGGGATATCGATTGATGAACCAGGTACTAAGACTGATTTGGCCAATATGTTGCAGGCTGTTGATAAAGCTGTTTCTCCTAAACAAAAGGCGGATCTTTATTTTCTAATCTCAAAGTATTAGCTCCTGATACGAGGAATAAACTTATCACAGAAGGAAAATTTTCTACTACCGGAATACGCTTCAATGTCAACTCCGATAAATTAACTCCAGATTCCTATGGAGTCCTTAAGGAGCTCGCAACTGCATTGAAAGAAAATGCCGATGTCAAAGTCAGGATCATTGGCCATACCGATAGCGATGGCGATGACAAGGCTAACATGGAATTATCTAAACGTCGAGCCCAGGCAGTGAGGATCGCTTTATCAACTGAATTTGGAATTGATGAAAGTCGCATGCAAACAGATGGCCTTGGAGAAAGCCAACCGGTCGGTGAAAACAAAACTGCCGAAGGAAAAGCTCAGAACAGAAGAGTTGAGTTTATCAAATTATAGGGTATGCGTACAAAGTTGTTGTTGACTGCTTTGTTATTTGGAGCGGTAATGACGGATCTCCAATCCCAAGACTGCGGCAATTGTAACCAACGACCCTCGATCGTACAATTTGATCTCGATGTTCAGGTACCCGCCCCGGAATTGAAAGGTGAAGAAACAAAAGGATGGCTGGAATGGAAACACCTATTCTGGCTGAATCGCTATGCCCAGTCTTATTTGTCTCAACACAATAAGAATTGCGTTCGGTTTCTTCACCCTTCTTCTTTCAGTAATGAAGATATTTTATCCATACCCGCCCGAAAATTTCAAGTGTAAATAACAGGCCTACAAAAAAACTTCGCCTGCCTCTCTATTCAAAACATTTAACTCCCGCTGCATACTTCCTTTAAGAAAGGCGACTACTGAATTTATATCGGCGGAATAACTAAAAATTCCCAAAGAAATAAGCAGAAATCTTGCTTGTATTCAAAGTCTTATCATAACCTTATAATTCTTGTCCGATTCAAAAATTATCAAAGCATTCATAAATCTAATTTTGCCCCGGTATGGGTGTACAAATAGATTTTCCTATTGAGAACTGGAACCTGCGGAGCGATTCCATCCTTTCGAACTTTCCCTCGGATCAATTCGAAATGCTTACCAGAAATGAGTCCGTTAAGGTATATAAGAAGGGAGAAGTTATTTTTCGGGAAGAATCTTTTCCAACCGGTGTATTCCTGGTGAAGGAAGGGAAGGTGAAGATTTATAAAATGGACAGCGGCGGTAAGGAACATATAATTTATCTGGGGGCGAAAGGAGATCTTTTCGGATACCAGGCGCTCTTGTCCGAAGAACGTTATCCTGATTCTGCTTCAACGATCGAATCAAGCCATATTGCATTTATTCCCAAAGATGATTTTCTCGAAGTCCTGCATGGCTCTGATATTCTACGTTCACGTTTATTGAAGACACTTGGTCATGAGTTTACAGTCCTTACCGCAAATCTATGTATGCTCGCCAGGAAGAATGTGAAAGAAAGACTGGCTACGCAACTGATCATTTTGAGAGAAAAATTTAATGGTGACCCTCAATCAGACAATCCAACAGAAATAAGTATCAGCCGTGATGACCTCGCTAATCTCGTAGGTACGGCAAGAGAGAATGTTGTCAGAATCATGAGTGGATTTAAGGCAGAAGGAATTGTTTTTACAAAAGGAAGAAAAATTACAATTCTCGATGAGCAGCGATTGATTGAAATTGCAAAAGGATAGAACAGCACCCCCGACGATAACCTTTCCGGGAAAAGTGACCTAAGTCATTTTTTAGAAAAGCAAACTGATTTACACTTAAGTTGTATCATTCTGGTAATGATCGCCTAAGCCTCCCAGCATCACAATTGAATAGACTCGCATTTCTGTTCTGAAGGGCTATTCGTCTTCATTTTGCTAATTCATATCTATCCCTCGCTGTAGAATGCCTGGTGCTTTATGTTGGTTAATTCTACCCATTGGAATAACTACTGACAAATCTTTTTGAACAAAATCATTTCTAAAATTTTTTTTTATGGCATTCAATCTTCTAGAAACAGTTAATGGTCTTTTCACTAACGATGTGATCAGTAAGGCGGCAGCGACTCTTGGCGAAGGTGAAAATCGGATAGAGAAGGCCGTGAGTGCAGTTGTTCCTTCGGTATTGACCGGAATACTGATTAAGGCAGGTTCAGGAAGAACAGAGGCGAGTAATTTGCTTGACTTGGCCAAACAAGCATCTGGTAGTGGTATCCTGGGTAACCTGGGAAATCTGTTAATGGGAACTGGTGGAGGAATTTCCAGCTTAATGAATATGGCTGGAAGTCTGTTTGGCGACAAACTGGGCAATATCACCAGTCTTATTTCTGGTTATTCCGGCATCAAGCCATCTTCCGCATCAACATTAATAAACCTGGCAACACCAGCAGCACTGGGTGCAATCGGAAAGCATGCTACCCAAAATAATTTGGATACGAGTGGATTTGTTGCAATGCTAATGAGTCAAAAGGATAGGATCCTTGGGGCAATTCCTTCCGGACTTGGATTGGCAAGTGCATTTGGTTTGGGAAATCTTAATGACATTGGAAAAAAATTGGGCAATGTGGTTACTGGTGTTACCGGCGAGGCCCGCAGAGGAATGCGTTGGCTTCCATTTGTATTGCTGGGAGTGCTGGCTGTTGGATTGTTATGGTTCTTGTCGAGAGACAGGCGTACAAAAATCCTTCCGACGGATACAGCTATTTCGAGTGTACCTGCACCCACAACTACTCCTGCAGTTACTCCAACTTCAATCAAAGTAAGGCTTCCGAATGGTAGAGAGCTTGATGCATTGAGAGGTGGAATTGAAGACCGGTTGGTTATATTTCTCAATAATCCTGCAAGTGTACCAGGCAAAGATGTTTGGTTTGATTTTGACAATTTGAACTTCGAGCATGGAAGCGCAAATATTACTGCCGAAAGTCAAAGACAGGTAAACAATATTGCTCAGATCCTTAAAGCATATCCAAAAGCCAGGGTAAAGATTGGTGGTTATACAGATCGGACAGGGGATGAGGCAGTGAATAAGAAATTGAGCCAGGACAGAGCGGAGGCAGTTACTACTGCGATAAAATCGTACGGTGTAAACGCAAACCAGTTATTGAGTCCTGAAGGATTTGGCTCGGAGTTTGCGAAAATTCCTGCTACAGCAAGTGAAGAAGAGAGGAGACCGGATCGAAGGATTTCGGTAAGTGTCCGCGAGAAATAAAAGTTGCTACGAATAGGTGTTTTTGATCTGTACCCTTTCTATTTCATTTTTCTTATTTGATATTGCATATTGAAACTTTATTTGAGTGTTGATTATTGAGTGTTGAGTGCCTGCCTGACGGCAGGCAGGTTTTCTCTACGCAAAAAATGGTCTCCATGAAAAAACTATTATTGCTTATCTGCATAGTTTCTGGTTCAATTGTTCTTACAAATTGCAACGCCCCCGAAGAAAATAAGCAGGAGCTGGCTCAAACTGATTCGAAACAACCGGATTCTCCAAAGGTTGATACGCATAATGCCAGGAATTCTCTGGATTGGAATGGAATTTACAGGGACACGCTGCCCTGTGCCGATTGCCCAGGCATTCTCACTGTAATTACTTTGGAAAAGGATATGAAATACCAGTTGCAGTCGAAGTTCCCGGGTAAGTTGGATTCTGTATTCGAATCGTCCGGAACTTTTACCTGGAATGATGCAGGGAATACGATTTCTCTGAATGATGTAGATCAAAGAGGAGGATCGGATCAATATTTTGTTGCAGAGAATTCATTAATAAAATTGGACAAGAGTGGAAATAGAAATACGGGTGACCTGGCCGATAAATATGTCTTGCGGAAACTGAATGATCCGATCCTCGAGAAATACTGGAAACTGGTTGAATTGAATGGGAAACCTATTGCGGCAAATGACAAACTGAATAAAGAGCCGCATATTATATTGAAGGCATTTAATAGCAGGATCATAGGCAATGGAGGCTGCAATAGCCTCACGGGGTCTTATGAATTGAAAGATAACAACCGGATCAGGATCTCAAAAGTTGCGGCAACGAGGATGGCTTGCCCGGATATGAAAGTTGAATCTGATTTGTTCCGTGTTTTGTCTATGGCAGACAATTACAATGTGAATGATACGGTTCTTACTCTAAATAAGGCCAGGATGGCGCCATTGGCAAGATTTCGAGTTGTTTATTTGAGATAGTAGAGTCAGGAATTTTCTAGCAATCCGAATTGCTTGAAGTGATGGGTAAAATGTTTTCCATGAAAGAATACCCATTCTTCATAGTTCATCGTTCCGTAACCCGGATGTACAGCCGTTCTTCCGTCCACCTTAAAATAGATTTCAAAATCGTCCAATTCCTTTTTCAATTGAGCAATGGCCTCATCCAGGTTCTTGTACACACATGGTGCAGGAATTTCGGGTACACCAGAAGCTTTTATTCCCCGGGGTAATTCCATATCAGTATATACCATCAGTTCTTTTTCAGCCTCAGCTTCTTTTTTGTTTCTCGTAAATGGAGCAAAAGTTTTTCCATTAGTATCTCTCACGCAATCGATCAAATGTTCGATCATTTGTTGCGGTTTCATTATTCCCCACAGAGGTTTCATTTTCGGGGAAAGTCCCGATAAGATTTTGTTTAATAATTTTCGGTCGTGAATGTCAATGAATTTGTTCATTAGAGTTTAAAATTAGTTAGCAACAGGCAATATGCAATAGGCAATAGGCAATAAGCAACAGACAAGGACTAATGCATACTTATGAAAATTTGCCAATTGCCAATTGCCTATTGCCCATTGCTCCCAGGTCGCAATTCGCCCGCTAAATCGTCGTCTTTGCACATCATTCCGTAACCTAATCATTACTAAGTTTGCCTTATCAAATTCAAATACAAATAACCACCATTAAAAAAGAAAAAAATGACAACGCAAGAAAGAACAAAGATTACGGTCGAGAGCACTGTAAAGGCGCCGGTTGAAAAAGTATGGAAATTCTGGAATGGTCCCGACCATATTACAAAATGGGCATTTGCTTCACCGGAATGGCATACCCCGCGTGCCGAAAATGACCTCAGGGTAGGAGGTAGTTTTACCTCAAGAATGGAGGCAAAGGATGGCAGCATGGGCTTTGATTTTGCAGGAGTTTATGATGATGTAAAACCAAATGAATACATAGCCTATACTATGGAAGATGGAAGAAGGGTTTCAATTAGATTCTCCGGCAAGGGAAACGAAACCAAAGTGGTAGAAACATTTGAAGCCGAAAGCGAAAATCCTGTTGAAATGCAAAAAGGTGGTTGGCAAGCCATTCTCGATAATTTCAAAAATTATGTAGAAGCTAATTAATTATTGGCGAAACAAATCGCGATAGACCTTGCAATCAAGAATAACCCCTTTAGGGGTTAAATCTTTGTAGAAAAACGCCACCCCCCTTGGACTAAGACCTACGGACAATGTCATTAAGTTAAGATTCGTTGGCGATTATATTATTTAATAAGCCCAACCACCATCATGTTGCTTTAATAGGTTCGAACCCCTTTAGGGGTTCAATCTTTGTAGCAACTTCGGGTGTTGGCCAATTGTTTTTAAAAGATGAAATTGGAAAAACTACAGTGAAAAATGTTTTTCGATCTTTTCGTGATCAAAAAATTTTTCTAACTCCCTAAATCTCAGCTTGCGCTCCTACGGAGCTTGGAACCTATGGTGGATGGTTTTCTACAAAGATTAAACCCCTAAAGGGGTTTGCACTCACAAACCCGAATAAGAAAAAAAATTCTGGTTTCAAATTATATTAACTACATTTAAGTATAATATCGAAACAATGAGTCAATATTATCTAGGGGAATTCGAAGAAGTGGTTCTGCTAACAGTTGCCATTTTAAACAAAGAAGCATATGGTGTAGCGATCATTGAGGAGATCGAAAAACGAATGAAGAGGAAGGTTAGTGTTGGTGCGGTTCAAACAGTATTGAAAAGATTGGAGAATAAGGGCATGCTTAAGTCTGAATTCGGCGAAGCGACTAAAGTAAGAGGAGGGAAGCGGAAAAGGTATTTTGAATTGACTAAGTATGGAAAAAAAGTTTTACAAGAAGCAAAAGACCAGCGATTATCGCTATGGAATGCGATTCCTTCATTAGTATTTAAATGATATGCATAAACCTGAAAAAACCAGGCCGCCCCGAATTCCCCTTGCATTACTTCATTGGTGCAGCAATAGGGAACTATTGGAAGATATAGAAGGCGATTTATTGGAAAGATTTAATAGTAGATTGGAAATCGATGGTATCAATAAAGCGAGACGATTGTTTGCGAAAGATGTGTTCCAACTTCTTTTTTCAGGCTGGATGATTGATCAACTCTATCAAAAAATATTAAGAATGAAAAAGATTAACTGGATCAAATTACTTGCCGTTAACATTCTGTTGGTCTTTCTGATCGTCTCACCTTTTCTGCCGGGTCCTCCAAACCGGTTTGTTAACGGTCTTTCAATTTTAGGGCAAGCCATTGGCCTTGCCGGACTCTTGTTAGTACCAGTTGCCTTAATTTGGATCGTTTATGAAATCCGAAAAGGAAAGTTGGCTAATACGAAAATAAATTGGAAGGTTCCATACTTCCTCGCTATCACTTTCATCGTTATTGTTTTTTTGATCTTTGGTCTATTCGCAATTGCTATCTATTACATTGAAGGTTGGATTACCGGAACTTTGGTTTCTCTGGTTATTATTGCTGTGATGTGGCTTGTTCTTCAAGGCGTTTTAAGGTTGAGAAGAAAGGATGACAAACGCTTCAATCCAACGCCAATTTATTTATCTACGCTACCCGTTATTGCATTTCTAGCGAATCTTTTTATTGTAACGCCGATTAGTGAATATAGCAGGAATGCTTCGATTCGTCAAGCGCAAGGATTGATCAATATGATAGAGGATTATAAATTCAGGGAAGGGGATTATCCTGAATCCATCGATGTTCTTCGGGAAAAATATAATACCCGGATCCCAAACCCAAAGGTCATGGGAGTTCTTAATTACCGATATAATAAGATCAATGAAGATTACAGTCTATCCTTCAGTCAATGGCTGGAATGGGGTTCATTAGAAGTGATTGTACTCTACGACAAAAATAATCTCCGAAACAAACTGAAAGGGCGCTACGCCGAATGGAACTATAGTTTCGATCTCTGCCGCACAAAAGGCGCGTTCGCGTCATATGATACGAAGTTTGAGAATTGGAGATATTATTTGTGTGACTGAACCCCCCAACCCCCTAACGCTTGCGCTAAAGCTTCAGCGTCGGCGCAAAGGGGGAGCAATAGTCAATTAGCAATGGGCAATAATCAATAATTAATAATCAATAATTGACCGATGTGAAGCCGGCTCATGAATTATAAGCTGTTCTTTCCGGAAAAATTATTAATTATTTATTATTAATTATTGATTATTGACTCCCGACTCCCGACTCCCAACTCCCAACTCCCGACTATCTTTGCACAATGACGCAGCCCATCGAAATGTGCTCTACATATGAGATGTCGCTTTCAAATGGAGAGAGATCCACTACTACCAATGTTTGGGAAACACTTACTGCAAGTAAGGAAGGAAACCTGGAGCGATTAAAAGCACTGGTAAAAGAAACTCCCGGTCTCATTTATGCGCAGTACAATTATACTCCGCCAATTCATTTCGCAGTCAGGGAAGGGCATATTGAAATGGTACGATATATTCTTGAGAAAGGAGCGCTGGATGAGCATTATATCACCTATCCATTTAAAGATAGCCTGTTGACATTGGCGGAGGAAAGAGGTTATAAAGAAATCGCCAACATCTTAAAATATTATCTGAGTGATCATTCTCTTCAAAAATACCAGGGTGACAATGGTGAGATTTTTTACAATCGTACGGCTATTGCGGAAGAATTTCAAAAAGCGGTTAATAAAGTTCAATACAAAAGAGTGAAGGAAATACTACAGGAACATCCTGACCTGGCTCACGATGAAAGCTTTTCATGGGGAGAAGGAATTCTCATGATGCCATCTAATATGCGTGACCTGAAGCTGATTGAATTATTGATGATTCATGGAGCTAGTGTTCCTCCTGTTTCTAAATGGGGAAGGTTTTATTATTTTAAACATTTTAAAATTGCAGAATACCTGATCAAGAACGGGATGGATCCTAATCACCGAACATGGCATGAGGTGAGATTATTGCATGATATGGCACAGGAAGGGGATATTGACAAGGCCAAACTTTTGCTGGACCATGGCGCTGAAATTGATCCAATAGAAGAAGAGTATCATTCAACTCCACTTGGACTTGCCTCCAGATGGGGGTATAAAAAAATGGTTGAATACCTGTTGAAGCGTGGTGCTGATCCAAATAAGGCAGGCAAGCCCTGGGCAAAACCATTGGAGTGGGCAAAAAGGAGAGGTCATACTATAATTGAAAAGATGCTTCGGGAGGCTGGCGCTGAATGAACAGAAGAACAGATGAACAGAAGAACAGATGAACAGCAGAACAGTAGAACAGTAGAATAGTAGAACAGTAGAACAGTAGAATGGTCCAAGGACCTACTTCTTCACGCACTTGGTGCAAGCAGTTCCGGCGATTAATTAATGCAACTTACATCCGTTGGGACTAAGCCGGAATCGCTTGTGTCCGAGACCCTTTTTGATTGAGTGATCTGTCGCCCTTCAGGCAGCCGACCAACAACCTTTGAAAAACTATTTTTTATTTCCATATGCTTTATCTAGAAAAATGTACCTCGCGTCATCCTTCGCCTTCACATTTTTTGACTCTACATCGATGATCATTACATCCGGATTTGGATCATCTGCCTTTGCTGCTTTCCATTCAGGTAATTTAGAGCCATTGGGATTACCGTTGATGATAAAATTGGCAAAATAGTTCAGCATGGTTTCTGAAACCTTGTAGTCATCCGCAGTCCATGCATAATCTTTTACGAGATGAAGATTTCCCATGCAATATTCAATTTCGCAAGCATGTGGTGCGCCGATAGGTTCAGGCATTCTGAATGAACCCGAAGTAGTTCCACCTGCAAGACCAGGTGTCAATTGCTGATTGACCAATGGAGGACGGAGTTTGCTGTATAAATATCGATAGACGGGTTTGTCACTGTTCTTTCTATGTAAATCAAACCACTTCCATGTACTATAAGAAATAAAACGGTCTGATGCAAGCGAAGTAGCCGACCATTCGATCTCTTTGGGATTGCTGTGAGGATAAAGTTTCAATACTTCCTCATAATCTTTTGGGTAAAGCTGTTTTATAGTACTGACATAGTTTTCTTCTGTGAAAGTTTTTCCCTGCATAACTGCTCCTCCGGGAATTTCCGCAGAATTCCATCCCAATAATAATGGTATCATTGCCTGCTTCTTTGATTCAAATATCTCAGTGAGTGATGCGGTAAGAAAATAACCGTCGATCACAACAGGAAATCCGAAACGACGTGATTCAGTATACAATTCAAACACTTCGCGTGTACTTAATTTTCTTAACTCAGCCAATGTCGGATAACCAGCTTTTGTAGCAAAATCCAATCCTATCTTTTCTGCGTCTGAAAGCTTTACCGGAGCGAGTGTCGGGTTAATGCCAGCACCACTTTCTCCAATAGCTCCTGCGATCATGTCTTTCGCAAGTGGAGAAGCCATTTGATAGCTTACCGATATTGATCCTGCTGATTCGCCTGCAATAGTAACTTTCTTTGGGTCACCTCCAAAAGCCGCAATATTTTTTTGAACCCATCTTAATCCGGCAAGCTGGTCAAGCAATCCATAATTACCTGAAGCCTTATACGAAGCTTCCTTGCTCAATTCAGGATGTGCGAAGAAGCCGAATATATTTAACCGGTAGTTAACCGTTACTACAACAATACCTTTCTTCGCCATGCTTTCTCCATCGTAACGCGGTTCAGATCCATCTCCCGCAACAAACCCTCCACCATAGAAGTAAACCAGTACAGGAAGATTTTTTGTATTGCGTTTTGCGGGAGTCCATACATTTAAATAAAGGCAATCTTCACTCAATCCATCAGAGCGGCTGCTCATATCTCCAAATACAATTCCTTGTACCGGTCGCGGCCCAAATTTCTTTGTCGGTTTCACACCTGTCCAGTTATCTAATGGTTGGGGCGCTTTCCAACGCAATGATCCTACAGGAGGTTTTGCAAAAGGAATTCCTGCATAAAGTTGTACACCTGATTTTGTATCATAATTACCTTCAATAATTCCATTCTCGATCTTTGTTTGTATGGGCATATTGAAATTTGTTTGGGCTATCGTGGCAAAGCAGATCGTATCTAGCAAAACAAAAAGAAAAAACTTGCGCATAGAAGTATGTTTAACAATTATTGTCTCAAACTAAGACAATGATAACTAAAAGGTAATTATTAGAAAAATCGTATTCCCTCCAATTGCCTCCGTGTCGTCATCCCCACGAAAGTGGGGACCTTGTCCTCCGAGGTTCCCGCTTTCGCGGGAATGACGGCCTCGAAGGACACGGATAACACGGAAGGAATATTGTAGATTTGGCGAAACCTTACAATTTTTTCCGAATGAAAATTCAAATCAACCAGCTGCAAAGCGCGCTTGAAATGCTTGAAGAGGAAAAATTGATGAATAACGAGGAGTTCTCCCTGGCAAATTCATTGGAGCAAAATAATTTTGTCTTTCTCCCGCAACTCGAAATAGCGGATAGTATCCATTTTCATATTCATGTACCAGATATTGAAAAGCTGAATGAAAAGCTGTTTTTTGCCAGAGGAGCTGTAGTAGAAAATAAAAAGGAAGGATATGTAAAGTATGGATTTCCTGGCGGAATAAAGTGCATCTTCTCTCATATCCCAGTTGCGCAAAAGGAACAATCTTCATTCCCATCCTGCCAGGCTTATCTCGATCATATAGGCATAGATATTCGTTCAGAGGATAAGTCATCTTACATCCTATTTCAGCAGATACCATTGATTGCAGCGCAGAATGATTTTTATTTCAAAAGGCAAGGTGATGGAGTAGATGTCGTCAAGTGTTGCCATATGCAGGTCAAAGAAAAATACTGGGTCTATGCAGGAAAGAATGTGAACTACGAATTTGCATTCGGTCCGCTTGTAATTCATGAAAGCGGATTCGGAATTGATCTTCGTCCTGCAAATCCATTTAACAAAGCAATTGTTGAAGAAACCGAATCTTGTTGTGGACAGCCAGAAGCCACAGCAGTTCCAAAAATTTTCATCAATCAGAATTGACCTTATCGGTTACAAATCTCCGGCAACCAGCAATACTTTTTTTGCCTCTTGCCTTTTGCCTCTTGCCTCTTGTCTATTGCCTATTGCTTATTGCTTATTGCCTATTGCTTATTGCTTATTGCCTATTGCTTATTGCCTCTTGCCTCTTGTCTATTGCCTCTTGTCTATTGCCTATTGCCTATTGCCTATTGCCTATTGCTTATTGCTTATTGCCTATTGCCTATTGCCCATTGCCCATTGCCTTCAAATCACCCTTCAACCTAAATCCGCAAATCCTCAATCCAGCTTTTAAAAGAGTTGCCTTGGATACCTGATTATTGATATTGCATCTCGCGGCGGGTACGCGGTCTAACTTTCTGATCTCTTTTTTTAGTTCCTGCACGATCAGGCTTCCCAGGCCTTTTCCGCGATGGGCTTCCTTCACAGCCATATAAATATCTGCATAGGGGAAATTATAATTCAATAAAAAACCACCGCTCGCTGCTAATTCGCCATTCAATTCGATGACAAAATCACTGTCATCATCCTCCAACTTATCTTCATTGGTCTTTCTGCGGAATGCGGCTCCGGGAATTGTAAGATTAGATTCAAAATGGTCTTCAAAGAGTATTGCTTCAGCCCGGATGTTTTGAGAATGCTTGTATAACATTTCGATCAATTGAGGATCGTTAGTCTGTCCTTCGATCATGGAAGCATTACAGATAACCATGAACTTTCGAAATATTTCATCGGCATGCTTTCGATAATCCTGCAAAAGGTAAAATTCGAATATAGTATCCCGGTCTTCCCGGCGGTCAGTTCCCCAAACGCAGGCATAACCTGCGGTTGAACTATCATTCATTATAATATAATCGTCCGACCAACCATAATAGTGGCATTTATCGCAAACGAATTGCATTCGGGTTTCCTGGAGAAATAGATTTCGAAGTTCACGGATTGCAGGCAAATTGGTTTTTTCGATTTTGAACTCCATGACTTGTACAGGCATTGAGGTTCAAAAATGCGTGAAAAATGTTTTTCTCCCTAATCTGAATCCTGGATTTAGTTAAAGCAGGGGATTTTTGAATAAATTTATCCTCTTGTTTTCTAATTAAGAATGTCTGCTGCTTTTTCAATTAACTTGATGAATGACTGCACCCGCTAAAAAACCTGTTGGTCGTTTCCGAAGAGTGATATTGAACCTTCGCCAGGGCTTATCCCTTGCCTGGGCAGCTTCCCCAAAAGCATTGGTTCGTTATTCGGTTTTGGGAATGTTGACGGCCACCTTCACCCCAATTGCAGTTTGGCTGGGTGCAGAACTGGTGAATAAGATCTCGCAAGCAAAGCAATTGAACTATGATATATGGGATTTAATTCCGGTAGTTGTTGGTTTATGGGTATTGACTGGGGTGCAAAGAGCAGTTGGTGCCTATATGGGCTATGGAAGAAATCTTTTTGTACGTAGGGTTCAGTTGGAGGCCGAGCGTCGGCTTTTAGAAAAAGCAGCGAAGGTTGATATTGGCCATTTCGATAATTCGGATTGGTATGATCGATTAGCGAGAGCAAAACGTGATGTTTCCTGGAGACCCGGTGATCTTACCTGGTCTGTTTTGGGACTTTCAGGAAATATTGTTACGATTATCCTGATGGCTTCATTGCTGGCCAGCCTCCATTGGGTATTGGTGGTTCTTTCAATTGGCGCGGCGGTACTATCATTATTGTTGGAAAGAAGAGTTACTACAAAACTCTACGAATATTTTTACAAAGAAACTCCTGAGGAAAGGGAAAGGGAATACCTGGGTGACCTTCTCGCACAACCGAGAACAACAAAAGAGATCAGGGCCTACGTGCTTGCAGATTATTTATTGGGCAGGCATCAGAATCTCTCCGAATCGTTATTCAAGCAAAGAGCAAGAATGTATCGTTCCGGTACAAAAATCTCAATTCTTACTGGCCTGGTTACCGGTACTACACTTGCCTTGGCTTATTTATTCGTTGCAATGCGAGGAGTTGAGGGTACTATTTCAGCGGGAGGAGTTGTATTGGTGATTGGCGCATTTACTTCCGTCTCCGGAACATTGAGCCAGATTTCAAGCACATTCGTTGCTGTCGATCAACACAGTACTTTCCTCGATGATTATTTCTCTTTTCTATACGTTGATCAATTAATAAAGGTTCCTGAATCACCAAAGCAATTACCTCCTCCTCCTATAATGGGGATTGAATTTGAAAATGTAAGTTTTCAATATCCCGGAGGCACAGAACCTGCTGTTGACGGATTGAACCTTAGTATCAGGCATGGAGAATTGATCGCATTGGTAGGGGAGAATGGTGCAGGAAAAAGTACATTGGTAAAATTATTATTAAGGTTTTATGATCCGGATAAAGGTTCGGTGAAAATGGGAGGAATTGATTTGAGAGATATGGATCCGGAAGTATTGCGTAATCGTATCGGTGTGTTGTTCCAGGACTACGCGAGTTATGAATTAACAGTCCGCGAAAATGTTGTAATGGGTAGACCGGGAATTCCTATTGATGATGGAAGAGTGATGGAAGCGCTCCGTGATTCAAGAAGCGAATGGCTGGTAAAGAAAATGCCGAATGGACTGGATTCAAAAGTGGGTAGACTATTTGAAGGCGGTCATGATCTTTCCGGTGGAGAATGGCAAAGACTTGCATTGGCGAGGATCATGTATCGCGGTGCAGATATCTGGATCCTCGATGAGCCTACATCTTCTCTGGATCCGGAAGCCGAAGCAGGCATATTTGCTGAATTAAAAGAAAATCTAAAAGGCCGTATTGGCATCGTCATATCTCATCGCTTCTCCACAGTTAGAATTGCCGACCGCATTGCCGTTGTTGATGGTGGAAAAATAACGGAAGTAGGATCGCATGAAGAATTACTCGCCGCAAAAGGAAGATACGCGAGGTTGTTTGACATACAAGCGGCGGGATACCGGTAAATCACACCCCCTGTCCCCCTAAAGGGGGAACTTAGGTCAAACTCACTGATAAAAACAAAGACTCTGTTTGATGAATAATCAAGCGGAGATTTTCTTTATATAATTCAGCTATGAAAGAGTTTAGTTAGGATGATTGACCTAGGTTCCCCCTTTAGGGGGACAGGGGGTGGCGCCAGGGGGTGAGTTGTCAAGTAATTCGTGCAACTCATCAAACCCATTTTTTCCCGCTCCATACTTATCGTTGATTTGTATTCAGTATAGCCATTTTATTTTTTTCATCAAAAACAATAAGCCATGCGACCGATTAAAAATGCAGCCACGAAAACTTTTTTGTTACTGGCACTATCCGCCTTCCTGTTTTCATTTATTCCCTTTGGTGGGGATACATTCCGGATCTATGTAGATAAAAAACTGGTGATTGATCAATCTATGCACAAATACACCAGCATTAAGAATCTGGAGTTAGATCCAAAGAATCCAAATGGATTGGTGGAAGTTTATTACAATCATTGCGGACAGATTGGGAAAGCTCGTCATTTACAGGTGAGAGATGATAACAATCGCATACTGAAAGAATGGGTCTTTGCGGATGGAAAGGGGGAGAAAGATTTCATGAGTTGCCGGGTGAAAGATCTCCTCGATCTTCAGAAAGCCAATGCTAAAAGCCACTTGAATCTTTATTACACATCAAAAGAGATGTCAAAAGCTCAGCATTTGGTTTCAGTAGAATTGAGTAATTCGAATAAG
Source organism: uncultured Chitinophagaceae bacterium (assembly GCA_963728145.1). Classification (GTDB taxonomy): domain Bacteria; phylum Bacteroidota; class Bacteroidia; order Chitinophagales; family Chitinophagaceae; genus CAVSJA01. The sequence continues at coordinate 991,889 of CAVSJA010000007.1, forward strand.
ACAACTCCTTAATGATTTCAAGATTACCCTCACGGAAACGTGAGGGTAATCTCATTTTAGTTGCTTATGTTAAAACAACTTTGGCTCCGTCTCATTTACTGGTCACTTGTTTCCTGGTTGGGCGGCTTAGCCATTTTACTTTTAGTGGCCTGGTTCTACTCAGCAAGTCCGGAAAACGAACCGAGCATAAATGATGCAATGGGTTTTGGAGGATTGCTGCTGATGGCTACATTGATCAGCATCCCTCTTTTTTATTTACCGCTGCTTTGGGTTTACCGGAAATTGAATGCACCTAATTCTATTTGGCTGCGTGCATTGCTACTGTTGCTGATTGGTAATATTCCAATTTATATCTTATTATTTGTTCAATATAAGGGAAGAATGTCGCTCCCTGAAGCATGGCTTTTTCTCATAGGAATGATTTCAGTAGCGGCATTCTTTGGATTGTTTTACCGGCATAAAAACAAGGTCGCATGAGAAAGAAATGTGTGATTGTTTTCATATTTGTTGCATTAATCGCGACAGCCTGGATTACATGGAGCAAACGTCAATATTTTTTCCAGAATGAAAAGAATGGTACGATCTGCAAATTGCCACGGATGTTGATTAAGAGGTCTGCTCATTCGGCGACCTTGCTAGATGACGGAAGGGTTTTGCTTTGCGGCGGAATTGTTGAGGTAAGGGGAGAAGAAGTAAATACTGAAACGACGGAATTTTTTAACCCTTTGACAAACGATTTTGCCAAAGGGCCATCCATGATAAAAAGGAGGGCGGGACATACGGCAACACTGATCGGCGATAGTTTGATTCTGATAAGCGGCGGATTTAATGAAGATGGATTTTTGAATCATGCTGAATTGTTGAACCTTAAATCCGGGAAGTTTGAATCGATTAACGGTATGATGACTGAGAAGAGGGCTTCGCATACAGCCACTCAAATAGAAAAGGGACTTGTTGTAATTATAGGTGGGGTTAATGGAGGGACAAATGCAAATAAGACAATTGACATTTTTAACCCGGTAACCAAAAAGTTTTCAAAAGCAGGCGAATTACTCACGTCGAGAACAGGGCATACTACCTCATTATTACCTGACGGAAGATTATTAACTATTGGTGGAAGCAAGAACTGGCGGGACCAGGTATTAAATACATGCGAAACTTTTGATCCAAAAACGAATCGTGTAGAAAGCGGGGCTTCATTAAACGATCCAAGAAATAAGCACTCTGCGGTAAGTCTGCTTAATGGCGATATCCTTGTGATTGGTGGTTCGGATGATGCTTCCAGGATCGGAGGCAGGTATTCGAGTTGTGAGTTGTTTGATCATGAAACAAATAAATTCGTTTTATTGAATGACCAGTTGAATTTGTCGAGATTCAAGATTACAAATGGAGGAAGTCTATTGCATAATGGCAATATTATCATCGCAGGAGATGGAAAATATGCCGAGATCTATAATATCAATTCTAAAAAATTCTATATCGCAAAAGGAGATCTTGCAGATGCATGGATGTATCCTTCCGTTACAACCCTGAAGGATGGAAGAGTACTGATTGCCGGCGGATACAATTCAGGAATGCAGGCGACTTCCGGAGCATGGATATATCAACAATAACAGCTTCTTTGCAACTGAAATCACTTAACTGCTCTTGTTTCAGGTGGACCCAAATAACTTGGTTTCAATCCTCCAAAATCCAAAACAAGTTTTTGTAAAACAACAGCGGGATCAACCATCCAGTATTTCAGAATATGTTTTCCTGGTTTATTGAGTTGGTGCGTCGTTATTTTGATAATGATATTATCGCCCACCCATCTGTTCCAGATTCCCGTCTGGTTGTCTTCCTTATTCAATACGACGATTTGTGGTTTTTCATCATCGATTGAAACTGCGAATTTTAAACCATCATTATTATGAAAGTTCAATGTCGGGCTGAAATATGTATTCAATTTTAAATCGCCTGAATCATAAGTATAGAATTCATATTCAAGAACAGGGCTATTGCCACCGGGTACTAAGGCTGCGCTTGTAACCGGGAAACTGGTGATCCCGGATCCCGTTCTCCCAATATCTGGAATGATCTTCCATGAAATCGGCGCTTTATTCACGGCCCGGGTATAATTGCTAGCTTCAATGGAGACATATCCATCTTCTTCATAAAAAAGATTCTTTGTTGAATTTGGAACTAGCTGCTTTGAATTTTTTGATGGAGTAGAGACGACATTTCTTGATTCGCTAATGAGTGAATCATAGGACAGGGTTTTCAACTGTGGCATTCTATTTACAGGCGGTTGTTGCCAATTCGTATATCCGATATGTGTTTGAGACATCATATGATTCCATTTGCCGTTTAGTATGGTATGATATTTCCTGCTTAAGAGAGAATCGTATTCATAACTTTCTTTCGCTTCGGCTGCATACTTGTTTGCCTGTTCACTGCGCTGGTTCGCATAGAACTGATTTTTTGCAACGGCAACATACATGTGATTAATGTTATGACTTGCCTGCACCGGATGAAGGACCAGTTGGAAATAGGCATCCTGGTAATGCTGGGGTAATTTATAATAAACATTTTCTGCTTTGCTCCTGACGTCTGAATATTCTTTCAATACCCGGTCGGCTTCTTTATAGTTATTTAAACTATAAGTAGTAGGTGAAAGCATTTCCGGCTTACGGCGACTATTAAATTGGGTGTATTTATTCAATACATACCCGATATCCTTTGAAAATTCATTTCCGAATTGCTCTGCCGCCCATTTTTCATGGTATCCAGGAAGATCTTCAGCCTTGATTTTATCAGGATTCCAGGCATAATCAAGGAAGAAAGAGATAGGCAATTCCATTGGCTTAATATCCCCAACGTTTACGATCCAGATCTGCCTTGCCTTATACTCCCAGGCTAAATGCATTTGTTCCCAGACCCTCGAAATATTATTTGTATTGATCCATTTATAATTTCTTGGACCTCCCACATAATCGAAATGATAATAGATGCCATATCCTCCCTTTCTTGGAGCTTCATCTTGCTTCGGAAGTTTTCGAATATTTCCCCAATTGTCATCGCAGAGTAGTAAGGTGACGTCATCGGGTACACGCATTCCTTTGTCGTAGTAATCCTGTACTTCCTTGTAAAGTGCCCAAAGTTGCGGTGTTTCTGCAGCCGGTTTTTTAGTTACCTCTTCAATTATCTCTCTTTGATCTTTTACAATTCTTTCCAGCAGTGCAGTTGCGGTTTGCCGGCTCATTGGCGCATCGCCATCTCCCCGCATTCCGACGCTAACGATCTTTTCATTTCTTGCTCTTGCCATACCGCCTCTCCAGAATTCCTTTAATCGAACCTCATTACTATCATAATCCCATTTTCCTTTCCCATATCTTCTCCATTCATCGTGAGCCCGCATCAATGGCTCATGATGTGAAGTGCCGATCACAACGGCATAATTGTCTGCTGAACGAATATTCAAACTATCATCGTCATAAAAAGCATTTCCCCACATCGCTGGCCATAGATAATTTGATTTAAGGCGAAGCATGAGCTCAAATACTTTTTCATAGAACATATGATTGAATCCGCCGAATTTTTCCTTCGACCATCCTGAAAGTGCTGGAGCCTCATCATTGATGAATATTCCCCGATACTTGACCCTTGGAAAATCAGATTTGCTCAGGTCTTTTCTTACATGCAATTCCTTTTGTTGTTTTACCGGTACATCAGCCCACCAATACCAGGGGGATACACCAATTTCCCTTGAGAGATCCATAGCAGCATAAGCCGCACCTCTTCTATCATTTCCAACCAGGACTAATGCCTGTTCAATTCCATTGAACGGGTTTAATACTACTTGCAGGCGATAGCCTTCCCATTTATTTTGTATATCTGAAACATTCAATTTCTTATTCTGAATTAAGCGTTGAATAGTTTTACTTTTTTCAATTGATCCGATTATGATCAGGGTTTTTGCTTTTGCTGGAATACTATGAATAACAGAAGGCTTTTTCGTCGTGACAGCTGAAATGTCTTGTTTGAGTAAGTTGGCTGCGATCTTTACTACTGCATAATCATTCTCATCCACAAGGATATTTGCGGATGCATTTTCCGACACGATTGCAAGATCGCCGGGTTGTTTCTTTTCTCTTAAAATTTGCTGGGAAAGTGCATTCAGGCAGGAGAGGAGTGTTACAACGATTACAATATTTTTCATTTGGAATAATTGAATACTTCCGTAATATGGTTTGCATGATCCTTCTTATGCTTGCCCCTCTACTCAAATAATTTCAAGAGCTGCTTCAGGGTTTGATTCGCACGGACGAAGCACGTATGATCAGTTCAGACCTTAATACGATGGTATTGGTCGAATGAAGTAGAGAACTGCCATTTAAGTGGTTGATCAGGTTTAGGGCTGCAACTTTCCCCATTTCATAACCGGGATAGTTTATTGTGGTGAGATTGGGTTCAATAACTTTTGATACCGGGTCATTGTTAAAACCGACAAAAGCGATATCCTCCGGAATCCTGAATCCTGATTGTTTTAATGCAAGCATACATCCAACTGCTGCATTATCATTGGCCACAAATACCGCATCGGGTAATTTTTTCATAGCGCTTATCTTTTCACCAGCTTCAAATCCCGCTTCCTGGCTCAGGTTACTGATAACTACCAGTTCTTCTTTAAATGGGATATCGTGATCTGCAAGCGCCTGCTTATAACCTCGAAGACGATCCACGTATACATTTCGCTTAGGCAACGCTGTAATGTGAACGATATTCTTGCTTCCCTGAGCAATCAGATGACTGGTTGCCTCATATGCCGCCTTCCTGTTATCAATTACAATATTTGTACAGTCCTTATTGTCAGTAACGCGATCGAAAAAGATTATCGGGACACTTTTCCTGAAGAAATTATCAAAATGTTCAATATTCTCTGTGTCGTACGCTAGCGATACCAACAATCCGTCCACGCGGTTATTGAACATAGTCTTGGCATTCGCTTTCTCTTTCAGCGCAGACTCGGAGGACTGGCTGATGATAAGATTGTATCCTGAATCGTTCACCACATTCTCCATACCGGAGATCACGGTCGACATGAAATAGCTATTCAATCGGGGGACAATTACACCGATCGTATCAGTTCGCTGGTTGCGAAGGTTTCGTGCAAAATGATTGGAGCGATAACCCATTTCTTCAGCCAGGTCGAAGATCTTTTTCCTGGTTTTCTTGCTTACAACCGGGTCGTCTTTCAAAGCCCGGCTCACGGTGGCAATAGAGATATTCAGCTTCGCAGCGAGGTCGTATATGGTGATTTCCTTTTCTCTCGACATACAATCGGTTACATGTTGGCTATAAAGCTATTAAAAAAAAATTATTAAAAAAATACTGTAATCGGTTACAATTACTCATTTTTTACGGATATTAGCCTAAGAAAAGGAATAACTACAGCAGGTTTTTACATCCAGGCCGAGTATTTACGCAAGATAAGAGAAGGAAAAAATCTTTTGGAATTGCGCGCGATTAATATAAATATCCTGTCCTCCAGCCGGCGGACAGGCATGCCAGTCACAAGGCTGGCTCTTAACAGTCAATCTTGCCACTGACCTAAATGTGGAATTGACTTATCGAATGCTTCAAGACTTTTGGTTAAGGCGTCAATGGTTGTGATTCGTTATAAGGGCAAGGAGGGATGAAGAGAATCATCCTTCCTTTTTTGTGAGTACAATGAAATTTCAAGTTGTTTACTGTTTTCCTTTTATTTCAAGTTTGAATCCACCATTTACAGTGACCGTTTTCCCTTCCTTAATTGTCAAACTTCTGCAAACCGCGTTGGCATTAATGATAGGTGACCAAAATCCCGCGTCTGATATAATCACATCAGTAAATTCATCAGGCACAATTCCACAGTACCAATTGTTAGGATCGTGCCAATCCGCGCTATAGCCACCGTACCATTCTGTACCGATCTTTAAAATATGTAAGGCGCCATAGTATTTTACGTTTTGCCTTGTATAAACCACCCTGTACCTGTATCCGGCAAATGAATTGGGTGGGTTATTGATTTGCAGAAATATAGAATTAGTACCACTGTAAATGGAGTTGTCGGTAATATCCACAAAGCCACTTCCTGCATCGACTTGCCATTGGTAATTACCAGTGCCCACCCCCAACCAGAAAAAAGACGCGGAACTGCCTGGACATATCATTTGTTCAACACCGTTTGTGATTATCGGTTTATCTCCACCATGCAGGTATAGAGTTCCACTTGTCGCAATTGGAATTATTTCAATATAAGAAGAAGAGGCATCATAGGTGCCCGTGCCAACTGTTTCCATCCACACATTGTCTTCCTCACCTAAACTATTTTGGAAAACCTGCGTAACACGAACATCATTAATGGTGTTCACGTCTGCAATACCATCATTGGGTTCATCAATCAGTCTTTGTAATTCGGCATTGCCGAAATATAGCCTGATTTTTACCGGACTTCCAGACGATGCACCCCTATAAAAGGAAAAGTTTCTATCAAGGTATTCAATATTTGAATTTCTTCGAATTGGTCCGGAGCTTTTGAACACACTTGCACCCACTCCTGATATTTGCCAGTTTATTTCAGAAAAATCAAAACTAGCGATCAGGTTCCCTTCAACGTCTATTAAGTATTGAATCTTGTTGCTGTTGGGGGGAATTGTAAAGGGAAGACTACTTCCTGTAAATTCATTTAACACCGAAGGTTCATTTACAAGGGCTTTGCATATGCGAAACGATTGTGTCTCACCGAATGTGCCCGCTGCATCGAGAAGCAGCGCATACTCGGTATTCGGTTGAAGCATTCCGAGCGCATAGTTACCTATACGTGTGTAGTAGCTATGCGCATAAATTGGGATCCAACCCAAATTGGAACATCCGTCGCTGGTTTTTTTGTAGAAATAATCAATAGTGCCGTATGAATCCGCTTTTGTAATGTCGAGATAATAGACTCCAGAATCAGGAACTGTGAAGCGATAGATCTTTTCTTTCCCTGGCGTGCTATGTCCCAGAGAATTGTTAGGATAAGTTCCCGCAAAATCCCAATAACCTGTTCCTGCAGGAAGAATTGCTTCGACCTCCGTGCATATATTTAATAATGGTGAACTTGCACAATCCGGCATTGTAATAAAGCCAACACTATTCCAATTACCATATACGCCTGGTGAGCATTGGCTTCTCACATGTACATAATATTTTGTTGAACCTGTTAAGCCTGTTATTGAAGCAGCGGCAGTACCAGTTGAAGTTCCTGATACGGGAGGTATTTGAGATGGGGTCACTGCGTATTGATACCCGGATGAAATACTACTCCACGTAAAATTTGCGCTGGTGCCTGTGAGCGCGGAAACATTGATGGTAGGGATATCGCTACTGCATGGTGGCGTTACATCAAGGGATATATCATCAATTGTCAGTCGGCCTCCAAAATATCCCGATCCATGAAATCCAAGGTAAAAAATTCCGGAGGTCAATGGAGTGAAGTTGACATCAACCAGTTGATAGATTGTATTGGTAAGATTAGTACCATTAAACAAGAGCCCAAGTGTCTGGCTAGTTGAATCCGCTGCCAATCCATATCTGATTTGAATATTGGGAGATGATCCGGTTGTCTTATATCTGAGGCGTAGGCGATAACTGGTTCCTCCCGTCATGCTCAATCCTGGCAAGAAGAACCAATCGTCATAAGATTGTAGCGAGAATGCATTAGGTGAAGACGATCCACCCGAAAAGTTATCAAAAAACCAGGATCCGCCTGAAAATGACTGAAGTCGTAGACATGACGGATTCAACGACGTGATGTCATCAAAATTTTGTCGATAAGGAATTGTCGATGACGGGCAAGCAGTAGTAAAATTTATTTTGGAAGAATTCGTACTATAAGTTCCCCCACCGCAATCTTGTCTTACATATAAATCATAAGTGGTAGAACTTGATAATCCTGTTATGGGAATTGACGAGTTGCTTCCTGCGACAACCGTACCATTGACGCCTGCTGTACCAAGACTACCCGGTGTGAATCCTGGTGGGCCATACTCAACCAAATAATTGCCACTTCCCGAGAAATTCACTCTTGCGGAATTGTGATTGATATCGCGCGTTTGCACAGCAAATACCGGTGTGCAAACTCCTACTGGTTTGACTGTAATCGCATCAAGTGCACAATTGTTTCCACCAAACGCACGAAAACTAAAACCGATATAGACTGTATTTTTATTTCCTGCTGCCGCAGGCAATATGATCGATTTTTTCTTCCATTGAGATGTGCCGGACGCAAGTGTATTATCATGCCTGCTCATGAATGGTCCTGCATTTGTCCAGGTATTTCCATCAAGCGAATATTGTAGTTGAACTCCTTCTAACAAATAATTACCCGTACTGAATGATGGGTTGTTGTTATTGCGCCAATAAAATTCGACTTCAACGCTTGATGTTCCGATTGTATTGATCGCAGAAGACTGCATTCTTGTCCTCGTATTGTTATATGAAGGATCTGCGCTATTCCAAAACGTAAAATGTGATCCTTCATATGGTGAGGTGCTGGGTGAGGAAGAGGTATTTGTTAAGCTTATGGAACTTGAACCCACTTCATAGATATCATCCCAGCATAAATAGTAGGGTGAGAGATTGAAGTTGTTGAATCCATCAAAAAAGGGTAGGGACCGTATTCCCGTGACAGCATGGTTACCAAATTCGATTCCGCTACAGGCCGATCCTAAGCGAGTTGCTCTGATTGTATAAGTACCGAGATAACCGAAACTACCGATATAATAATTCGTGCCTGTTCCTTGAAAGGTTACACCTAACCAATCACTGCCATCAAGCAGAAGTTCGTATTCAACACCTGTTTCAGTACTCGTAAGACTTAAGTCGACGCCATTCCCACCACCATTGCTACAATAGTAAGTTCCTCCAATAATTTGTTGCGGCTGTGGCGGAGGATAAACTGTGATCATGCGATGACCGAAATCAATAGAATCAGGACAACCAGGTTTTTTTGCGCGTACAAAATATACATCTGTTGAAGTGGCAAGACCTACACTTACACTCCCTCCATTTCCTTGACCATTGTTACCTCCAGTCCTTACGCCCGTACGTTGATTGATCATGGAATATTGTACATCAGGTTGCGACGCATTCAAAACCATTTCGGTATTGCCGCAACCGGGCACAAGATATGATGATTGGGAGCTGATGCATTGTGCCAACGCCGTATCGCCAATAAGCAAAAATGAAATTATGAGAAGTATATATGTTCTGCTATGCATGTGATCTATGGTTATGAACCCTACCAACTTATTAACCTGTCAACCTTTCAACTTTTTATTATCACCTCACCAACACCCAAGCCGCCCATTTCTCCGGCTCCTTTCTATACTTACTCTTCATTGTGGTCTGCGTTTTATAAAAAGCATCGCTAATCGGTAACCTGCTAAATATATTCTTATAGAATTCCTGCATGAATTCTGCTGTTTCTCTATCCGGTACTTCCCACAAACTCATTACAAGGTTTTGTACACCAGCCATCCGGAATGCACGTTGTAATCCATATACACCCTCGCTGCCTTGGATATCGCCTCTTGCTGTTTCGCAGGCAGATAGAACAACTAATCTTGTTTGGGGGAGATACATATTGGAAACTTCATAAGCAGTAAGTATTCCATCTTCAAGATCCTTCGGCATCTTCCCCTGAAAACTGTTGTTTGATCCGGCGAATAATATACCAGAACGCATCAGGGGATTTTTTGAATTGCTGAAAATGTTACCTGATTTTTTTGAACTATCTGTACCGGGATCTGAATAAAAGAATCCATGAGTTGCAATATGTAATACTGCCGGTGAATTATTTGCAGTTAATGATTTGAATGATTCTTCGGTGGCATTCAAGCCGGTATAAACTGTAACTTTTACTTTCGCTGACGCCGCTTGTTTTTCTAATCCTTTTACTTCTGTCAACGTTCCTTCCAGGTAATCAAAACTTGTGGTTGATGTACCCGCGCGAAGGCCCCTGGATTTTTTGTAAGTCGAATGCTGCGTTGATACAGTTTTTGCAAGCGATTCAGGGTTCGCGTCATAGTTGATTCCACCGTAGAGGACCATTTCTCCATTATTATCTAACATTGAATTCTTACTATCAAGAATGGCTGCTGTTGAGTTTAATTGAATCAATTGGTATTTATCGCTGATGAGCTTTGTACTATTTAATGGAACCGCTGCAAATGAAATTTTGAATAAGTCTCCTGCCGGCGCGAAATAGATCCGGTTAATATTGTTTAAGTGGGTTTCGATACTTTTCCAAACCAATTCATACAATTTGGTAGAGTAGGAGGTACCTGATCCGCTGCTTACAACGCCACCACGATATAAGGTTGAAATATTTGTCGTTGCAGCATTTGAAAGAATTGAATCCAATTGTTTTTGTTCAAATAGATAGATCATATGGGGAGTAGCCAGATCTTTTCTTATCAGCAATGCTGCGTAGATCACGGAATCGGTCCAGCTTTGGCCATTGAAAAGTTGAAATTGGACAAATTCAATTGCTGCGTCGTTCTGCGCAAGCTTTTCCCTGATTTGCTGCCAATCGGGATTCGATTGCTGTGTCTGACTGAAAACAGTTGACCTTCTCGATAATTCTTTCTCCAGCTTGTTTGCTTCTTCCTCAAGCTTTGTAGTGTATTCATTCAGCTGCGAATTCGATTTTGCATAGTAGGCAGCTAGTTCCTGGCGGATTGCTGTCCATTTTTCAAAATCGCTTATAATGGATTTATCATTGCTTTGATAAATATTTTCCCGCAATTGTGTTGTTGAACTTAGAATGAGATTTCTGTCGAGGAGACTCATCGTATAGGCCTTCGAGGCATTGGTGGCGGAAAATTTCTTAAAATAAAAGGAAAGGTATTCGTCAGTGGCTCCTTTTATATTTTGCAGGTACTGTTGTTTTTCCTTTTCTGAAGTGAATCGAAAGACTTTGTTTAATTGACTTTTCTGCATTGCAAATGTTTCAGCATACAAGGCATCGGCATCCGCAATCCTGTTTTCATTCCAATATAATTTTGCTAATTCGTTGGTAGTCCAGGTGTAGTTCGGATGTTCCTTTCCCATTGTCGTCTCAAACAATTTCTTCGCTTCATTGAGATTTTCTTCTGCTTCTTTCAATTTCCCGATGCGGAGATAGAGCTTTCCAAGACTGGTTCGGTTGAATGCATGTGCAGGATCGTCCGGGTTTAATTTTTCATTCCAGATTCCCTTCGCCTCGAGATATAGTTGTTCGGCTTTTTCATATTGGCCCAAATCAAAGTAAAGATTTGCAAGGTTATTGCAGGATTGTGCATAGTCAACTGGTAACCGGTCACGTCGTATTTCCATCGCTTCGAGATAAAATGCTTCGACTTCAGTTCTTTTTCCCATTAGTAGATAGAGATCTGCCAGAATATTGCATACTAATGCATATTGCGGGTGCTTATCACCGAATATGTCCTGACGAAGTTGTTTGCCTTCGAGAAATAGTGTTTCAGCAAGTTCGAACTGTCCGAGCTCTCTATAAAGATTACCGAGGTTTATACAACTGATGGCGTACTGCGCATTTGGTTGCTTCAATTTTGCCCTGATTTCTCTTGCTTTTACTGCGAGTGGTTCTGCTTTCTCGAATTGTCCAATATCCCGGTAAACATTTGAAAGATTGTTTACACTTTGAGCATAATCGACACTGTCTTTACCTGGAAATTTTTCTCTTAGTGATACTGCCTTGAGTAGATACGATTCTGCTTCAGGATACTGCCCTACGGTATAGTAAAGCGTGCCTAATAAGTTGCTACCCCTTGCGTATTCAGCACTGATTTCTCCACGCAGCCTTTTAAACAAATCAGTTAATTCTAACCAAAGCTTCTCTGCATGTTCATATTCTCCCAGGGAGAAATAATCCTGACCTTTTAAATCAATTGCAGTTGCATAAAATACGCTTTCATTTAATTTTCGTGTGTGGATCGCGCTTAGGGCAGTATCTAAAAAGTTAATAGATGTTTGAAAATTCCCGGTTACAAGATAGAGTTGACCAAGACTTGTATTCAGTTGAATTTGTGAATCAGAATTTGCGGAGTCAGGCGGGAGTTTGTCTAATGCTTTCTTATAATTCGCGATCGCGGCAGGGAAGCTTCTCTGATCGTTGTAATGTTTCGCACTATCGGCAAATTGCTTCCAATCCTGCGCTCGGCTAATTAATGAAACGAAAACCAATGCACAACACAAAAGTATCCTTCTACTTTCCATAAAAAGCATTCAGAGTTAAGGGGTTCCAATAAAAAAAATTAACTAGGATAAGTGTTGTTGCAGGATCTGGATCTTTACTGCAGATTTAAATAGGTGGATTGAATTTCGTAGATGATTGAAGATAGAGAAAATAGTCAAAAGAAGAGTGAGATAGGAGAAAATCCGTGCCAGTACGGATATGAAGGGGGGAAAATACGGGATCGGCCTTGTCATTGACTGACAAGAGCGGTTCCCGCAACATAAAATTGAGATATTAAGCTAAACTTCAAAAATCAACTGCTCTTCCCTGTCTTCAACCTGGATCTGGCGAATGAAATTATCGTAGCCTTCTTCATCGTCATGATTACTGTAAACTCCATAGGCATCGATGCTGTAACCGATGAGGCCATCGTTTGCCTCGATGAGATAGAGAATTGAAGAGTCAGCTGGATCTGATTCTCCTTCGAAACGATAGGTCTTGATGATTTTAAGATCTTCTGGATTATAAGTCTTTCCTCTTCCCGCAGTAAAAGAACCGTTTTCCCAACGGAATTCATTATCCTTTTTCTTTTGACGAAGCGTTTCGAGCACCGTGCTCAGTGTCGTCATATCATTTAAGGTAGACATGTTATGAGTTTAAGTATTTAGTCCAAATAACATACCCTAGTAGTTGGGGAATTGGCTCTACAGCTGGTTGATTGGTTAATTAGTTGATTGGTTGATTGGGATCGGGTGCCGTGGTTATAGTCCTTATCAACCGTCATTCCCGCGAAAGCGGGAATAACTAATTAACCAACCAACCAATCAACCAATCAACCTGCAAATCAGAAATGCAGGAAAAACGACGTTCCTTCGCCTTCAACAGAACTCACATGAACATTTCCCTTATGCAGCATCATGATTTGTTTACATAAACTTAATCCAATGCCGCTGCCTGTTTTGCGGGTGCTGAAGAATGGAATGAAGATTTTATCCATAATATGGGCGGGCATTCCGATTCCGTTATCGGAAACTTTAATAATTACTTTATTATTTTGTGAAAGATAACCGGATAAGACGATCCTTGCATCTTCCCTGTCTTTTACAGCTTCAATAGCGTTTACAACGAGATTGATCAATACCTGTTCTACGAGATTGGTATCTGCTTCCAGCATCAGGTCGGGATCTTTAAGTATGATCTCCATTTCAATCTTCTTCTGCTCCAATGTGGGTTGCATCAGGTGATGAATGCTCTCAAAAAGGTCCCAGGTATAAACTTTTTTCAGATTGAGTTTGGTGATCTTGTTCAGATTTCGATAGGTCTCGGCGAATTTTAATAATCCTTCGCTTCGTCTTTTGATCGTGTCGATACCAAGTTCAAGATCTTCTAAGGAAGTATGCGCGGAAATTTGACTGCCGGAATTTTGCAGCCTGTTTTTCAATGTGTCCGCCAGGGAAGAAATCGGCGCCACTGAATTCATGATCTCATGCGTCATTACACTCAATAATTTTTTCCAGGCCTGGGCTTCTGTTTCGTCAAGGGCTTCAGTCACGTTTTGAAATGCGATGAGCTTGTAGATCTTTTCTCCGGTCTGGAATGCCGTAGCGGATAAAAGAACTTTGAATGGACTTTTATCACTTGTGTATTTGCAAACCCGCTGATCTCCGGGCCTGATATCCAGAATCTCCTTGTAAAAAGCTTCATCCCTTCGGCTCAGAGAATGGATAGTTTTCAAGTAGGGAATTCCAAACATCTTCTTAAATCCATCATTCATCCAGGCGATATTCCCTGTATTGTGTTCGTAAGAGAGGATTCCTGTATCAACCAGTTCAAGAATCTTTTGCAAATAATAGTATTGAATTTCTTTTTCCTTGCTGATCACTTTGAAGGTCGTGTTGATCTCGTTAAAACCTTTTCGAAGTGGTTTGAGATCATCCGGAGCATGCTTCACATCAAAGTGGCGGGAAAAATCACGGTAATGGACAGATTCAACGAATTGTTCTACTTCCGCCTGTTGCTTCAAATGGAATTTGAAAAAATCAACTATCTGGTAGATGATAATAGGAAGAAGGATGATCACATAAGTGTAAAAACCATTTGCCAATAGAAAGGCAACGCCGGTGATAGTTAATATCAGCAGGAAGACCCTGATCAGAATATTCCATTGATTCTTCTTAAATATCATATTTACTCAACCGGCGATATAACGCCGTTCTTGTTAAGCCGAGTTCTTTTGCGGCTTTGGTGATATTGCCATGGTGTTTCTCAATAACCCTGAGGATAGTATTCTTCTCAATTGTACTTAATTTAAGGTCCTTGGGTTCTTCGTTCGATTTACCTGCGGACTCAATTGGAGAAAAGATCAGGTCGTCGGCCACTAACTCATCTCCATCACTCATGATGACAGCGCGTTCAATTGTGTATTGCAGTTCCCTTACATTACCAGGGAAATGATAGGCTTTTAGTTTTTCAATTGCCTTACGGTCGAATTCAACCGCGGGCTTGATGTATTTTTCAGAATATATCTTTGCAAAATGGTTTGCCAGCAAAACAATATCATCTCCACGATTTCGAAGAGGCGGCACCGTTATTTCAACCGTATTGATGCGATAGATAAGATCTTTCCGGAACCGGGCTTCATTCGCCAATTCGGTCATTGGAACATTGGTTGCGCAAATCAACCGGATATCAACCGGTATTGTTTCATTGGACCCCAGGCGAATCACCTGACGGTTTTGGAGTACTGATAACAATTTTGCCTGTTGATGCAGGGAAATATTTCCAATCTCATCGAGAAATAACGTTCCGCCCTTTGCTGTTTCGAATCTTCCCACGCGATCTTCTCTCGCATCAGTGAATGCACCTTTTTTATGTCCGAACAATTCACTTTCAAATAAGGTTTCAGTAAGCGCACCGATATCAACCTTCACAAATGGTTTGTCTGCGCGAAGAGATTTATCATGAATGGCCTGTGCAATTAACTCCTTCCCGGTTCCATTTTCTCCAAGGATCAGCACATTTGCTTCAGTAGGAGCGATCTTTTCCAATTTGTAAAAGATATCGTGCATTACTTCTGACCTGCCGATCATTGGCGGCCCGCTCGAACTCTCACCATTTAAAGCCATGCTTGCCGCCGCTTGTTTATCGGTACCCTTTCGTTTAAAGGCTTCAGAAATAGTGGTGATGAGCTTTTCGTTATGCCAGGGTTTAATGATAAAATCGGCAGCTCCTTCCTTTAGCGATCTTACTGCAAGATCGATATCCCCATAAGCCGTGATCATTATCACCGCCGAAGTATTATTCCATTCCTTTACCTTCTTCAACCAATAGATTCCTTCATTACCCGTATTGATGGTGCTGTTGAAATTCATGTCCAGAAGAATCACATCGAAATTGTATTTGGAAAGTAGCCAGCGAATGTTTTCCGGACTTTTCTCCGTCACCACTTCATTCACTTCCGTCTTAAGTAGCAGTTTAACCGCGGTGAGCACATCTGGGTCATCATCCACTACCAGTATTTTCGCATTTTTGAATGCCATTTCTCGCTGCAATTGTGAGTTTTTCGGAATTTCACCCACAATTATACCATATTCACAAACCACTGTCAATTAATTTTTTAACAGCGGTGTTCGGGGTAGTTGTATCAAAACCGTACACCTGTTGTATCATTAACGAACGTCTTCGTAGATGCTGTACTATTAAGGGATTGAGAACCACACCCTTAAAAATTGGCATGTTCTTGCTATTCCTATATGCATCAGTTTCTCATGTATGTGTAAAAAGTCATCTGGTGCTCAGCCCACCAGGTGACTTCTTTGTAAAAAGTGATTTTTTTGAAACAAATTAATTGTTCAGGTTACTTTAAAAGAGAAAAAGCCAAATGGATCGGGTAATTGCTAAAAAAACATGGACCACAAAGAGAGTATTGACGATCCTGGGAATCGTTGGGATTTGCGCGCTGATTTTTTTCGCCTGGTATTATACTTCTGGTAATACAAAGCTGAATGTAAATACAGAAAGAATTACGATCGCGGAAATAAAGAAAGGACCTTTTAAAGAGTTTATTCCGGTTAATGGAACAGTTCTTCCGATCAGCACCATTTACCTGGACGCAATAGTTGGTGGAAGAGTGGAAGAAAGATATGTAGAAGATGGAGCGATCATGAGGAGAGGTGATCCAATTCTCCGCCTAAGCAATACAGATCTCGAATTGAGTTTAGCAACCCAGGAAACTTCAGTATTCGATGTATTGACTCAAATGACCAATACAAGAAACAACGCTGAACAAAATACGATCAGGCAGCTTAACCAATTGGCGGATGTTGACAATGCATTGAAAGAAGCAGAGCGCTTATATAGGTTGAATAAACAGTTGTATGATCAGAAAGTGATCGGTTCGCAGGAATACAATTCTTCCAAAAATCTTTATGAATACCAGGTGCGTAGGAAAAAGTTGACTGAGCAGATCCTCAGCCAGGACTCCACATCAACAAAAACACAGGTTGCCCAGATGCGTGAATCCTATGAGAGAATGCAAAATACGCTTTCGCTTATGCGCAAGAAAGTTGGAGATCTTATTGTAAGAGCTCCGGTCGATGGTCAGTTGACTTCTTTAGATGCAGAGATTGGTCAGTCGAAACAATCGGGCGCTCGTTTAGGTCAGATCGATGTATTGACCGGTTTCAAAGTAAGAGCCGATATTGACGAACATTATATTTCGAGGATCTATATCGGACTTAAAGGAACCTTTACGCTGGCTGGTAAGGATTATGAACTCGAGATTAAAAAAGTTTATACGCAGGTTACCGCCGGAAGATTTCAGGTAGATATGGAATTTCTTGGGACAGTGCCACAAGGAATCCGCAGGGGACAAACCTTACAGATCGGGCTTGCGTTGAGCGATGAAACAGAAGCAGTATTGGTACCAAAGGGTGGATTTTATCAGCAAACAGGTGGTAACTGGATATTTAAGTTGAATGAAAGCGGATCAAGAGCGTACAAGGTAGAAATCCAGTTGGGACGTCAGAACCCGGATAATTATGAAGTATTGAATGGATTGAAACCAGGTGATAAGGTTGTGACGAGCAGTTATGAAAATTATGGTGACATGCAGGAATTAGTTTTAAAGAAAGAGTAACATGTGTTCAGTATAAACGTCTAAATGAAATAAACCTTATTTATATGAAAAAGACCTTAATACTAACGGCTGTTGTTTCATTCCTGTTGATGGGTCTTTTGACCTCATTGAGTTTGTATCGTCAAACCTGTCCAGGCATAAGTCACAAGGAAAACAGTACTGAAAGAATTTTAAGAGAGGAGGGAAGCAAATCAACCGACGCAGATTTTTCTCCTTTTAACCGGTTTTTTATTTTATCACAATAGATCATATTTCTAACATACAAACAATTCCAGAATGATCAAGATCACCGACCTCGAAAAAATCTACCGTACTGAGGAAGTAGAAACTGTTGCATTGAACAAATTGACGATTGAAGTCAAAGAAGGCGAATTTGTAGCGATCATGGGTCCGTCCGGTTGCGGTAAATCAACCTTGTTGAATATACTCGGACTGCTCGATGATCCCGATGCGGGCAGCTATGTCTTCAACGGTACTGAGGTCGCAAATTTCAATGAAAGAAAACGCGCCGATCTCCGCAAGCGCAATATTGGTTTCGTGTTTCAGAGCTTTAACCTCATCGATGAGCTCACTGTATTTGAAAATGTAGAATTACCACTCATCTATAATAACCTCAAATCTGCCGAACGTAAGAAAAGAGTAGAGGAAGTGTTGGACAAGATGCAGATCATGCACAGAAGGAACCACTATCCACAACAACTCTCCGGTGGTCAGCAACAACGTGTAGCTGTTGCCCGCGCCGTTGTTAACCGCCCTAAGCTGATCCTCGCGGATGAGCCTACTGGAAACCTTGATAGCAGCAATGGTAATGAAGTAATGCAATTGCTCACTGATTTGAATGAAACAGGCACAACCATCGTAATGGTTACGCATAGCGAACATGATGCTCGTTATAGTCATCGCATCATCCGCATGCTGGATGGTCAAACAGTGATGGAAAATATTATGGTATAGTCGTGACATTAATAGAAGGTCCCCGCTTTCGCGGGGATGAAGGGGAGTATAGCCATGAAAACATAATTATTTGTTCTCAAAACCCACAGCGACCCTATTACTTCCCGACATGTCGGGAGGCTCGCATGCTGAAAAAACTCCACCAACTTATTCATGGCTGAAGAATCGTTGGTTAAGCGATTGTGAACGATTGTTGATGAACAGATCAGGATGTATGTCCTATGAAAACGACAAATCGGATCTGCAAAAATCAACGCCATGCTTAAAAACTATTGGAAGGTTGCCTGGAGAAATATCCTCCGACACAAATCATTTTCCTTAATCAACATGACCGGTCTCGCTATCGGTCTTTCTTGCTTTTTATTAATCTCTCTCTACGTCATTGACGAACTTAGTTACGACAGGCATTTTTCCCATGCTGATCGCGTTTACCGCGCGAATGCGGATTTAAGGTTCGGTGGCGCCGAAATGCACTTCCCCTTAAGTTCAGACATGTTGGGGGCCACTTTAAAGAAAGATTATCCCCAGGTGGAACAGTATGCAAGAGTGTATAACTCGGATGGTGCCAAGCTTATTAAAAAAGGAAACGAGTTTATCAATGAAGCAAACCTGGCGAATGTCGATTCCACTTTCTTTGAGATCTTTCCATTTCCTGCTATTGCCGGGAACTTAAAGACCGCATTAAATGAGCCCAACACTGTTGTACTGACCGACGAAATGGCGATAAAGTATTTCGGGACAGTGCACGCTGTTGGTAAAACATTAGAGACTAATGATAACAATTCTACTCTGTATAAAGTAAATGGGGTAGTAAAGAAGATCCCGTCAAACTCGCATCTCAATTTTGACTTTTTCTTTTCGATGGATAATGTGCAATACAACTGGGGTACTCACCTGAGTTTTAATTTTCACACTTATTTTCTTTTCAAAGAGAAGATTGCTCCGGCTGATTTCGACAAGAACTTTCGACAGTATCTTGAAAAATATGTTGTTCCGCAGGCACAGCAGCTGATGGATATTAAGAGCATGGAAGATTTTGAAAAGGCAGGGAATTATTTAGTGTTTTCGATGACTCCATTAACCAAGATTCATCTCTATTCCGCCAGGCAATTCGAAATCAGGCCGGGACAAGGAAATATTCAATATGTATATATCTTTTCGGTTATCGCAATTGTGATCCTGTTAATAGCCTGCATAAATTTCATGAACCTTACCACTGCACGCTCTGCTAATCGTGCACGTGAAGTTGGAATAAGAAAGGTGCTTGGCACAGAGAAGAAGAACCTGATTACACAATTCCTGAGCGAGTCTATATTAATGGCATTGCTGTCTATGATGCTGGCAATACTAATAGCTTGGTTAGCCCTTCCGCTGTTCAATGACATTGCCAGCAAGAGCATGAGTTTCCCCAGCTTGTTAAAGCCGAACATCCTGCCAATTTTGATCGCACTTCCCTTTATCGTTGGCCTATTGGCTGGAAGTTATCCTGCATTTTTTCTTTCTGCATTCAGGCCAATCGAAGTTTTGAAGGGAAAATTGAAAACCGGGAGTCGTAGCGGTGGATTACGTAGCGGATTAGTCGTAGTGCAATTCTTTTTTTCAATTGTGCTGATCATCGGCACGATTGTGGTCTACCGGCAATTGAATTATATCCAAACAAAAAATCTGGGATTCAAAAAGGAGCAGGTTCTGATAATTAATAATGCGTATGCGTTGAATAACAACGCAGATCCATTTAAGAATGAGGTATTGAAACTACAGGGAGTAAAGAGCGGTACATTTAGCGGCTATCTGCCTGTACCATCTTCGAGAAGCGATAATACCTGGTCAAAAGAAGCTGTATTCAATGAGAAGACCGGGTTTAACATGCAAAACTGGAATATTGACTATGATTATGTCCCGACATTGGGAATGGAAATTATAAAGGGTAGAAATTTCTCGAGGGAATTCGGTACCGATTCTACCGCAATAATTATTAATGAGGCAACCGCCGGTTTATTGGGTTATCCCGATCCCGTTGGGAAAAAAGTCTATACAATAACTAATCTCAATGATGGGACGCTGGTACCTTATACGATAATTGGTGTCGTAAAGGACTTTCACTTTGAATCCCTGAAAAAAGATATTGCGCCCCTGAGCTTTTTGCTTAAACGCAGCACAGGCCTGGCTTCCTTTAAAGTGGGTACGGATGATATCAAATCATTGGTGAACCAGGTTGAAAAGAAATGGAAAACAATGGCTCCATCACTTCCATTCAGTTATCAATTTTTAGATGAATCATTCGATCAGATGTATCGTGAAGAACAGCGTATCGGGAAGATTGCGTTCACGTTTGCATTGCTTGCCATATTTATTGCTTGTCTTGGATTGTTTGGTCTTGCTGCATTTATTGCAGAAGCGAGAGTGAAAGAAATTGGAATAAGAAAAGTCTTAGGCGCGAATGTTTCCAATATCGTGAATATGCTTTCAAGAGATTTTGTGAAACTGGTGTTGATCGCTGCTGTATTCGCATTTCCGATTGCCTGGTGGGGAATGAATACATGGTTAAAGGATTTTGCATTTCGCGTGGATATAGGCTGGTGGGTGTTTGCATTAGCAGGTGGAATTGCCTTATTGATTGCGTTGTTGACGGTGAGTTTCCAAGCGATAAAGGCGGCGATTGCTAACCCGGTTACAAGCCTGAGGTCGGAGTAGATTATTGATTATTTATTATTAATTATTAATTATTAATTGAACACAGCAATTAACCAATAATCAATAATTAATAATCAATAATAAATAATCAGAAAAAGTGGGGACGGTGAATATTGTTTAAAATCAGACCGGATGTTACGAAACTATTTCATGATCGCGTGGAGAAATCTCAAAACAAAAAAGAGTTTCTCCTTCATTAACATAGTTGGCCTTTCAATTGGAATGGCAGCAGCTACATTGATCATTCTTTGGATACAGAATGAGGTGAGCTATGATAAATTCCATGAAAAGATCGATCGTACTTACCAGGTATGGAATAAGTACAAAATTGATGGAAAGACGAGCGCCTGGAACAATACGCCCAAGGTGATGGCGAGAACTATTAAGCAGGATTACCCTGAGATCGAATTGACCGCAAGGGTGAATTGGTCATTTCCTGTTTTGCTTAGCGTTGGAGACAAGCGGCTTAAGGCCACCGGAACTATTGTTGATTCAACTTTCCCCCAGGTCTTCACATTTCCCCTAATAAGAGGGAACCCAAATACAGCTTTGCATGGAACTTATTCTATAGTCCTCACTGAGAAACTCGCAAAAAGGATTTTTGGTAATGAAGATCCGATGGGTAAAGTCATCAGGTTTGACAACGCAGATAATTTTACCGTTACTGGCATCGCAAAAGATATTCCAAACAACACTTCATTTGATTTTGAATTCCTGCTTCCCTGGGCTTATCTGACGAAGAGAGTCTGGGATGATGATCAGTGGGGGAATAATTCTACCACAACTTATGTTTTATTGAAAAATAAAGAAGGCTTTGCGTCTCTTCAATCCAAGATCAAAGACCTGCGCAAGAAATATGATAAAGGTGATCCGAATATAGAAACCTTCCTTTATCCGGTATCGCGACTCCACCTTTATGGTCAATTTGAAGATGGAATAGAATCCGGTGGTAAAATAGAAGGAGTAAGGTTATTTGGAATTATTGCGGGATTGATCTTGCTGATCGCCTGTATCAATTTCATGAATCTTAGTACAGCAAGAAGCGAGAAAAGAGCCAAAGAAGTTGGAATCAGAAAGGTTGCGGGAGCACAAAAGGGCAATTTGATCAGCCAGTTCCTGGGTGAATCCGTTTTGCTTTCTTTCATAGCCGCGGTAATCGGCCTGATAATCGTAACATTCGCACTTCCTTTATTTAATGATTTAGTGAATAAGCAACTTACAATCGATTATAGCAATTATAAATTCTGGCTTGCTGCATTGGGTTTTGTCCTATTCACTGGTTTACTTGCTGGAAGTTATCCAGCTATCTATCTATCTTCTTTTCGACCGATCAAAGTATTGAAAGGAACATTTAGGGCAGCAAATGCTCAAATAACCCCACGAAAAATACTGGTTGTTATTCAATTCACTTTCGCTATTGTATTGATCATCTCCACTATAATCGTTCGTCAGCAATTGCAGAAAGGGCTTGATCGCAAGTCGGGTTATTCAAAAGATAACCTGATATTTCATCATATGGAGGGTGATATTGAAAAGAACTATATGCTGATAAAAAATGAATTGCTGAATTCTGGTATCGCGGTTTCTGTCACTAAAACAAGTGCGCCAATTACACAGGGTTGGAGCAATACCTGGGGTATTGAATGGCCGGGTAAACCAAAGGACGATAAAACAATTGTAAACAGATTTGTGGCTGACGATGCAATTGTGAGAACGGCGGGCATGGAATTGGTCGCTGGAAGGGATTTCGATCTAAATAAGTTCCCTACAGATTCAACAGCTGTAATTCTGAATGAATCAGCAGTAAAGCTCATGGGTTTCAAGCAACCCATTGGACAAATCATAGAAGATAATGGAACCAATTGGCATATTGTTGGAGTAGTAAAGGATTTTATCCTGATTTCGCCCTTCCGTCCGATCGAACCAATGGTAATTGAAGGTGCCAAAGCCTGGTTCAATGTGGTCCATATAAAACTCAGCAAGGATAAATCAACGGCGGAAAACATAAAACTTGCTGAAAGAGTTTTCAAAAAATACAATCCTGAATATCCATTCAATTTTTTATTTGTAGAGGAACAATACGCTAATAAGTTCGATGACGAAAAAAGAACCGGGAAGCTGGCAAGTGTATTTGCTTGTCTTGCTATTATCATTTCCTGTTTGGGATTGTTTGGTTTGGCGAGTTATATGGCAGAGAACCGGATCAAAGAAATTGGCGTGAGAAAAGTCCTGGGGGCGTCAGTAACTAATATCACGCGTTTGCTATCTGTTGATTTCCTGAAACTGGTCATAATCGCTTTTCTGGTTGCTGCGCCATTAGCGTGGTGGCTTGGCGAAAGCTGGCTAAAGGACTTTCCATATCGGGTAAGTATTCAATGGTGGGTATTTGCAATGGCAGGAATTCTTTCCATAATGATTGCATTGTTGACAGTGGGATATCAGGCGGTGAAGGCAGCAATGGCAAATCCGGTGAAGAGTTTGAGAAGTGAGTGATTGATGGCTCTATGGTTAAATTGTTAGATGGTTGGACTTACTATTTATCAACCCAACAATCAAACAATAAAACAATCAAGCAATTTGAAAATTGGGGGATTAGACTTAATAAAGAACTATGTTTAAAAGTTATCTCAAAACTGCCTTTCGTAATCTTTGGAAACACCGGAGATTTTCGGCTATCAATATTGCCGGATTGGTGATTGGTATGGCTGCATGTTTATTGATTATGCAGTATGTGAGTTTTGAATTGAGCTATGATCAGGCAAATAAGAATGCAAAAGATATCTACCGCGTAGTTAATGATCGTTTTCAAAATGGTAAATTGATTCAGCACGGTACTATTACTTATTCGGCGGTCGGTAAGGCGATGAATGATGATTTCGACGAAGTGATTCTCAATACAAGAGTCGAACCCGGAGGTGAGCTGGTAATTACATACGGGGACAAACGGCTGACTGAAGACTCAATCTTCTACGTTGAGAATTCTTTTTTCTCAATGTTTTCTTATCCACTGATTGCGGGAGATAAAAACACCGTGTTAAAAGCTCCTTATTCGGTTTTGCTTTCAGAAACATTGGCAAAAAAAATATTTAGTGATAAAGGAAAAGATGCAGGCGATTATATTGGCAAGGCCCTGAAGCTCGGAAACGACTCTGCTCCATATAAAATCGATGGAATTTTCAAGGATGTTCCTGAAAATTCTCATCTTCAATTTCATCTCCTGGTTTCCTATCAATCGCTTATCAGTCTCGGATGGAAAGCAGCGGATTACAGTTTTACTGAGTCAGATTTCTGGCACTACGTTCAGCTAAAACCTGGCGCCGATTACAAGGCACTTAATAAAAGGATGGATGCATTTAGCGAGAAGCATTTCCGTGGAAATAAGGTCTCAGGCAGTGATGAGAAATTCTACCTTCAGCCTCTTTCTAAGGCACATCTTTACTCTGATTTTGAATATGAGATTGGCATAGTAGGAAAATCATCAGTGGTATGGGGCTTATTGGTAATTGCTTTATTCATCATTTGCATTGCCTGGATAAATTATATTAATCTGGCGACTGCAAGATCGGTTGAGCGTGCCAGGGAAGTGGGCATAAGAAAAGTTGTAGGGGGGCGGAGGAGGCAGCTCATTAGTCAATTCTTACTGGAATCCGCTATTATCAACTTGTTTGCTATTCTACTCGCCTTATTGCTGGTCTATCTGATCCAACCTCTCTTCAATAATTTGCTCGAACGAAATTTATCTCCATCATATCTTTTTACAAAAGGCTTGAATGGTTACAGCATCAGTATAATCCTGGTTCTGATTGTGATTGCAGGCGTTCTTCTTTCCGGATTTTATCCGGCATTTGTATTGTCAGCATTTAAGCCGATTACAGTGCTTAAGGGCAAACTTGTAAGTTCAAAGAAAGGAATATTCCTGAGAAAAGGGCTTGTGATCGGTCAGTTTACTATTACCGTTGCGCTGATCATTGGATCCTGGGTGGTATTGAGCCAGCTAAAGTATATGAATGAAAAGGACCTTGGATTTCATCCCGAACAAATAATGGTCATCAAACCACCGAGTTTCACCAATTGGGATTCGACATTCATCGACAAGATGAACAGCTTTAAGGAAGAATTGAAGCAATTGACATTTGTCAAAGGCGCGACAACATCCTGGAATGTTCCCGGTGGGGAAATGGGAAGAAGTTTCAATGTAAGACAGGCCGATTCGGCTACACAGAACCGTTTTACCGTTCGGCATACCGGCATTGATTATGATTTCTTACCAACCATGGGAATTGAAGTTATTGCCGGAAGAAATTTCACGCCTACAGATCATAATCCGGATTTTGCAAAACTGCACAACATCATAATCAATATATCTGCTGCAAAATTATTAGGGTTTGCATCGCCCCAGGCTGCCGTGGGGAAATCAATCATGCGCGGAGACAAGAAATGGGACATCATTGGAGTGGCGGCTGATTACCACCAGAAATCATTGCGCTATCCATTAGAACCGATCATGTTCTTTCCTGCCTACAGTACCAATAGTGAGATATCTGTTAAACTGACGGCAAAGGACATCGCAGGAAAGGTTGATTTATTGAAACAGAAGTACTCCACTTTTTTCCCGGGAAATTTTTTCGATTATTTTTTCCTCGATGATCACTTCAACAGGCAATATCGTGATGAAAGACTATTCAGTAAAGTATTCGGCATATTCGCCGGCTTTGCAATTTTCGTCGCCTGCCTTGGATTGTTCGGACTGGCAATGTTCTCTACTGTTCAACGAACCAAAGAGATTGGCGTACGAAAAGTTCTTGGTGCATCGGTATCAAATATCCTTGTTCTGATTTCAAAAGATTTTGTCAAACTGGTGTTGATCGCAAGCATAATTGCATTTCCAATTGCATGGTTTAGTATGAATAGGTGGTTAGAAGATTTTGCGTACCGGATTGATATTGCCTGGTGGGTTTTTGGAGCGGCTGCAGTACTTGCATTGGTGATTGCTCTATTAACGGTAAGCTTCCAGGCATTGAAGGCGGCGATGAGTAATCCGGTTAAGAGTTTGAGGACGGAGTAGGCAATAAGCAATGGGCAATAAGCAATAGGCAATAAGCAATAAGCAATAGGCAATAGATAAAGTTTAATGACAATAAACCAAAAGATATGAAAAAGATCATTGTTGTGATGATGCTGTTGGTTGCGTTTGGGCTTGCGTCGTTTGCACAATCTGCAAAGCAAAAAGCAGAACAGTTGGCGTCGGAATTCAGTAAGGAAAAACATAAGCAAAAAGAAAAGAATGGAGTTGTGACGAAGAAAGATGTGAAAGTTGAAGCCCGACCCGATATCCGGCAAAATATTGGAGAGTATGCTGCTACTTATGAGCTTGAGGGGATGGGCCAGTATTTAACCCTGGAACAATCGTCCGGGACATGGAGAGGGGTATTTACGGAATCCAAAGATGGTAAAACAAACGAGACCGGAGCTTTGAAAGATATAAAGATTGAAGATGCATTGTTGAAGGCTACCGTGGTTGGCAAAGATGGAAAGGAAAAACCATTCGAGGCAGTCTTTATTTTACGCTCTGGCGACGGATATGAATCAAAGGGCATTGGATTCAAACAGGAGTCGCATTTTTCGAATGGCTTAATGTTGGATAGGGCTTTTTATAGAAGACAAGAATTGTAGGCAATGGGCAATAGGCAATACGCAATTGGCAATTGGCAAAGGGCAAAAGACAGTTAGCAAATTGAAATAATAAACAGTGTACGATGTTCAGAAATTATCTCAAAATAGCGTGGAGGAATTTGACGAAGTATAAATTCATTTCCTTCATCAACCTTTTTGGCCTGACGGTTGGCCTTACCTGTTGTTTGCTGATACTTACCTATATTCTTCATGAACTCAGCTATGACAAGTATCACAATAACTCCGAAAATATCTACCGGGTTACGCGAATATTCAATAACCCGCAGACCAAGGATGTTTCACTTCATTTGGGAACAGTATCCCCACCATTTGGTCCCTTGTTGCAAAATGATTTCAAGCAGATCCAGAAAATGACGCGGCTATTGTCGAACGGCAATACCGCATTTCGTTATGAAGACAAAATATTCTATGAAAACGACTGTTATTTTGCCGACGAATATCTTTTCGATGTATTCAAGGTTGATGTGACAAAAGGAAATCCGAAAAAAGCTCTAACAGATCCTTTCAGCGTCATGCTGAAAGAAGACATAGCAAAGAAATACTTTGGTAACGAAGACCCGATCAATAAAACGGTCCGGTTGGATAACAATATCGCCTGTAAAGTAACCGGCGTATTCAAGGCCTTCCCATCCAATTCGCATGTTCACCCCGGGATCTTGATCTCCTTCAATACGCTAAAGGATACATCTATTTATGGAGAAGAAAATCTAAGGACCAATTGGGGCAACAACTCGTTTTTAACTTACATGGTATTGCCAGAGAATACTAATATAAAAAGCATGGAAGCCCAGTTTCCCGCTTTCATCGACCGGCATATGCCGCGTAATACTAATAGTAGATTTAAACAATCTGAAGGAACATCTCTCACGCTTCAGAAATTGACTGATATTCATCTTCGTTCTCACCTGGATTATGAAGCAGAAGAAAATGGTGATATCAAACGTGTGTATGTTTTTTCAGCCATCGCATTATTTATATTATTAATTGCCTGCATCAATTATATGAATCTTGCGACGGCGAGATCTGCATTGCGTGCGAGAGAGATAGGTGTGCGCAAGGTTGTCGGGGCACAGAGAAAAGAATTGATCTCGCAGTTTTTGAGCGAATCTGTGCTTTTATGTTTTGTAGCAATAATTCTTGCATTTGGTCTTACCGCATTAACATTACCATGGCTCAATGAGGCCTCAGGACAGAATTTATCAATTCAAATGCTGATGAGATGGCAGGTTTTGTTGCCATTGTTTTTCGTGCCAATTGTAATTGGAATCGTATCCGGTCTATATCCCGCAATTTTCCTCTCATCATTCCGGCCTGTGATGGTATTGAAAGGATTGTTCAAAGCTCGTGGGGCAAATATTTCATTCCGAAAGGTCCTGGTAACTGCACAATTCGCGATTTCGATAATTCTGATCGTGGCTACTGCGATTGTATTCCAGCAGCTCAAATACATGCAGAACACCAATCTCGGTTTCGATAGAGATCATATCGTAACCATGCCTTATTTATCTGGTTTGAATGAGAACTATGAATCATTCAGAAACGAATTGTTGAGCAATTCCAATTTCAAGAATGTCGGACGTTCGGGCAGAATTCCCACGGGAAGACTACTGGACGCAATGGGAGCGCGTGTTAGAAGCGGAGATACCCTCGCCCCTTCAAATGTGACTGTTAAATATGTTATGATAGACAAGGATTTCATGTCTACCTATGGTATAAAGGTGGTTGCAGGACGTGGGTTTTCCAGGGACTTCACAACGGATTCTGCAAGCTTCCTGATCAATGAAGCAGCTGTAAAAGAACTTGGTTTTGGAAAAAATGAAGACGCCGTTGGGAAACCCTTTGGATATGGTGGAATAGATGGACAATTGATTGGAGTATTCAATGATTTTCATTTTGAATCCATGCATCAAACCATCGTACCGATGGTACTGCTTATGCCTCGCACTCCGAATTTTTATGGCAACATCTCTGTGAAGATTTCGGGAGCAAATATTGCAGCCACTTTGGAACACATGGAGAAAACCTGGAAGAAATTTCAACCTGAATCGCCATATAGCTACACATTCATGGATGAAAGATTTGATCGGATCTATCAGTCCGAAAGCAGACAGGCAACAATCTTCACAGTATTCGCTTTTATTGCCATATTCATCGCATGTCTTGGACTGTTAGGTTTATCTGCATTTGCAATAAGTCAACGATTGAAAGAGATCGGAATTCGCAAAGTGTTAGGTGCGAGCATTGGCAATATCGTTGGACTCCTATCAAAAGATTTTTTGAAGTTGGTCGTATTGGCCGCATTGATTGCATTCCCCGTTGCGTGGTATGCAATGAGAAGCTGGCTGAATGATTTCGCATATAGGATAAACATACCATGGTGGATCTTCCTGGTGGCAGGACTTGTTGCAGCAGCAGTGGCACTGATCACGATTAGCTTCCAGGCAGTGAGAGCCGCGACTGCGAACCCTGTGAAAAGCTTGAGAACTGAATAGGCAATAGGCAATGGGCAATAGGCAATAAGCAATAGGCAATAAGTTACCTGCCGGCAGGCAGGTAGAAACGTAAAATAGCAAATAGTAAATAGCAAATAGTCCATGAACAACTTTAGAACTACTCTTCGCCACCTTAACAAGCAAAGGCTCAATACAGCACTGCATGTGATTGGGTTGACATTGGGTATGAGTGTTTGTTTGTTGATCGGACTTTTTCTGAACCATGAATTGAGTTTCGATACCTGGCACAAGAAAGCGGATCGGATTTATCGCATCAATTCTGTTTGGACCAGCAATGGGAAAGGAAGCTATAGTTTTTCCACACCCATTCCGATTTCAATTGCATTGAGAAAGGAGGTACCGGGACTTGAAACAGTGGCTGCTGCTCACCCGGCATGGGAGCCGATTATCGAGATCAGTCTGGCAAAACGTTTTGTAGAGAGAAGGCTTTTAATAGCCGAACCTCAATTTCTCGACGTATTTGATGTGGCTGTTATAAAAGGCAACGGAAAAGAAGCATTAAGTAAACCAGGGAATGCATTACTTTCTGAATCCATCGCGGTAAAATATTTTGGTAATGAAGATCCGGTAGGAAAGACCTTTAAATTAAATGCCAATCATACTATAACTGTTGCCGGAGTTTATCGGGACATGCCTGCTAACACTCATCTGCCGGCATCGATAATTCTTGCATTTACCAGAACCTATGAGGTTCTTGGTTCAACTCCTGATACTTGGACAAATGTTTCTGGTACTTCAACATTTGTTGTAGTGAAAGAAGGATTTCAGATTTCATCACTCGAGACTGCTTTAAAGGCAATGGCGGATAAGCATATCAATTCAGGTCCGGATATGCCTGCAAATTTCCGAAATGATTTTGCGGTTCAGCCCTTAAAGCAAATTCATACGGAAACGAAATGGCAGGGAGGCGGACCCTGGACTCAAGCTGTGAATCCGATGTGGCTTTGGTTTTTTGCTTCGATTGGTTTGGCAGTATTGTTTCTTGCCTGTATCAACTTTATTAATCTTTCAACAGCACAGGCCTTAACAAGAGCCAAAGAAGTTGGAGTAAGAAAGACCATGGGAGCGGCTAGGGGACAATTGGTAAAACACTTTATGAGTGAAGCATGGTTGCTCGCATCCTTTTCGGGACTTCTTTCCATTTTATTAGTTAAGCTAACCCTTCCATTAATAAATCAGCTTGCTGACAAGCAAATCAGCTTTGAGCTTTTTAATCAACCCTTATTAATTGCTGCGTTAATATCAGGTATCATTATTACCGGTATTCTCGCGGGCATTTATCCAGCATGGATAATTTCGAGATTTCAACCAGTAGAAACCCTGAAAGGAACTTACTCTAAAGGTGGCAGAAAGTCGGCTCTGTTGCGTAAAGGATTGGTGATTGCGCAGTTTACTATTTCTGTCAGTTTATTGATTGCGCTCACCCTGATTTCGCAGCAGGTTAATTACATGCGCAATGCAAATCTTGGGTTCAATAAAGAGAATATTATCAATGTGCCGATTGGTGATTCAAAAGCTGTACCGATACTGACCAGGGGTTTGTCAACTATTCCGGAATTATCCGGCTACTCATTTGCTACGGCAACGCCACTTAATTCGGGTCATTGGGGAACGATGATGAGTCTCACCAACGGTGATGATCCCAACCGGCAATCACTTACTTTGATCATGGCGGATGATAGTTATTACAAGGTATACGGCTTGCAATTACTGGCCGGAAGGTTTTCAGCCACATCGGATACCATTTACCGTTCTGAAACTTTACCGAAAGAAAGCCGTATTGAAAAAGTTACTGTTAACAAGAAATTGTTGGATGTGCTTGGACTTGGGAAACCTGAGCAGGCGCTTGGTAAACGATTTTGGATGGGAATGGGAAATGGCAATGCAGAGATCGTAGGAGTAGTATCCGACTTTAACACCGCTTCACTTCACCATGCCATTGAGCCAACATTGTTAATGACATTTCCAGAGGTGTACAACCAGGTTGGCATTAAAATCAAAGCTGGTGGGGATCTCAGCAAAACAATTAAGAGTATTGGAGCAGCATGGAAAACCGCCTACCCTAATGGCGTATTTGAATTCAAGTTCCTGGACGAGCAGATCGAAACCTATTACAAAGCTGAAGAGCGGCTGTTTTATCTGTTTGAAATATTCGCAGGCATGGCGATGTTAATTTCCTGCCTGGGTCTTTGGGGACTCGCAAGTTTTGCTTCACAGCAGCGACTCAAAGAAATTGGAATTCGTAAAGTGCTCGGCGCTTCGGTTTCAAATATCACCAGCTTACTTTCAAAAGACTTTTTAAGACTCGTTTTTATATCCATTTTAATTGCCACTCCAATTACCTGGTGGAGCATGAATAAATGGTTACAGGACTTTGCATTCAGAATTAATATCGGATGGTGGGTATTTGCAATGGTGGGAGCGATTGCGTTATTGATTGCTTTGCTGACAGTGAGTTTCCAGGCAATAAAAGCAGCGATTTCGAACCCGGTAAAGAGTTTAAGAACTGAATAGTGAATAGTGAATGGTGAATGATGAATAGTGAATCAGTATCCATTGACAATTGACATGTGACGATTGCGGATTCATCATTGACCATTCACCATTGACCATTCACTGAAAAAAATGGAGTTATGTTTAAAAACCTTATCAGAGTCGCATTCAGAAATTTTTGGAAAGACAAAGGATATAGCATCCTAAATATTCTTGGTCTTACCATTGGAATAACTTTTAGTCTCCTCCTGATATTTTACATCATTGATGAATTGAGTTTTGATCGCTTCCACAAAAAGGCGGACAGAATCTATCGGGTCGTTTCATATATCAATGAACCGACGAATAAAATGAAATGGACCGCTACCCAGTTCCCGCTTGGACCACAGATAAAAAGAGATTATCCGGAAATTGAAGAATCGGTAAGGTTCGTCAATACAGACCGGCGGCTGTACCAGAATGGAGATTTGAAATTTTACGAAGAGAAGATTTATTATGCGGATAGCAATGTTTTCAATGTGTTCACCTATGATTTCCTTGAAGGAAACGGGAAAACAGCATTGATGGAGCCGAATTCAATCGTGTTGACCAAGTCGCTTGCCGAAAAATATTTTGGCAAAGGAAAAGCGGCTGTTGGCCAATCCCTGCGTACTAATCGGGCTGAGGTTTTTAAAGTAACTGCTGTGATCAGAGATCACCCGAAAAACGCACATCTTATTTTTAACGCATTAATTTCTGGGAGTTCTCTACCTCGAGATTTCGCCAGCAACTGGGGAGGATTCGGATTCTTTACGTATGTTCTGTTGAAGCCCAATACGAATGCTGCCGCTCTTGAGAAGAAAATGTTAGCCATGTACGATAAGTATATGGCTTCGATATTCAAGCAGTATAATATCAATATCTATTATGGCCTGCAGCTGGTAACCGATATCCATCTGAAATCAGATTTTACCGGTGAGCCAGAGGAATTGGGTAGCATGTCCTATATATATATCTTTTCCTCAGTTGCTTTATTCCTATTGCTCATCGCTTGTATTAATTACATGAATATGACCACGGCCAGGTCTGCCCGAAGAGCAAAGGAGATTGGTATTCGCAAGGTAACTGGTTCTAATCGGTCGCAGTTGGTGCTGCAGTTCCTCCTTGAATCAATCCTCTTGACTTTTATTTCATTGGTATTAAGTCTGGCGCTCGCATATTTCCTTCTTCCATTATTCAATTCACTATCGGGGAAGTTTATCACATTCGGTTCGCTGGTTAAGCCTGAAATGATTTTGATTTTGGTAGGGATAATGCTCTTTGTGGGCTTTTTGGGAGGAAGCTATCCCGCATTTTATCTGGCTAAGTTTAATCCCCTTAGCATATTGAAGGGAAGTTTGTCGAAAGGTTCAAGCAATGTCACGCTGAGACGGATACTGGTCGTTACCCAGTTCTCCATTTCTATGATCATGCTTATTTGTACCTGGGTTGTCTATGGGCAGTTGAAGTATATGCGAAACAAGGACCTTGGATTTGATAAAGAATTAGTCATAACAATGAATGTGGATGGTGGTCAGGAAGTAGTTCGCAAGGTAGAGAGTTTCAGAAATGAACTAAAGGCTAATCCCAGGGTTCTCAAAACAAGCTCTGCCAGCACGATTCCTGGTGGGGGAATAAACTTCAATTTGTTTACTGTTGAATCAAAGAATGGATTTGTTGATAAAGGTGTTGATGTCTATAATGTAGATGAGAATTATTTCAATACGATGAGCATTCCCCTGGTGAAGGGTAGAAATTTTTCCAATGCTGGCTCCGATACCTCGCATGGCCTGATTGTAAATGAAAGCATGGTTAAGGAATTTGGATGGGGCGATAACCCGCTCGGTAAGAAGATTAAGTATCCGGGAGATACTTCAGGTGCGTACCTGGAAGTAGTTGGAGTAGTGAAAGATTTCCACCAAAAATCCCTGTATAATCCGATTGCTTCCCTGATGTTAACCTATAACAGGTATAATAATAATGTGCAGGCTAAGTTGAGCCCAACGGATCTTCAGGGCACCTTAGCCTATATTGAAAATAGCTGGAAGAAAGTATTCCCTGGCCTTTCATTCTCTTATAAATTCCTTGACCAGGATTTCGATTCGCAATATGCAGCCGATAAGAAGCGTGGAAAACTGTTTACAGTCTTTTCGATAATAACGATCGCTATTACCTGCCTTGGATTATTAGGATTGATCGCATTCACAACTCAACAAAGACAAAAGGAGATCAGCATACGCAAGGTAATGGGAGCGGGGATACCTCAGATCATCACACTGGTTGCACGAAACTTTGTACTGCTGGTCGGAATATCCTGTCTGATTGCATTTCCTGTTGCCTGGTATTTTATGAATAAATGGTTGCAGATTTTTCCGTATAACTCGGGTTTGAGCATTACAATATTTGTTTTGTCAGCGCTGGCTGTATTGGCGATCACACTTATTACCGTGAGTTTTCATACGATCAAAGTGGCGGTTTCAAACCCTGTCAAAAGCCTGCGAACTGAGTAAAAATGAAACATTTCGAAAATATTATTGATTATATGTGTAAACGAGGATTATGATCAAGAACTATTTCAAAACAGCGTGGAGAAATCTTCTCGCAAACAAGACCTTTTCTTTGATCAACATATTCGGTCTTGCCCTGGGAATGACTTGTAGTCTTGTGATCATGCTTTGGGTGAATGATGAGATCAATAAGAACAGGTTTCATAAAAATGACAAGTACTTATACAGGGTCATGGAGAACCAGTATTATGATGGTGAGATCTCAACTTTTGAGTCCACACCTGGTATACTGGCGGAAAATATTGTAAAAGATATTCCGGAAATCATCATGGCGAGCCAGTTTCTTTGGGAAACGGACATAGTATTTACTGTTGGCGATAAGTTCGATAAGGAAAAGGGTCGCTTTGTGCAAAAGGATTATTTGAAGATGTTTTCATATAAATTATTGAAAGGAGATCCCGCAACTGCATTGGTTCGTCCTGATGCAGTTGTTATTTCCCAAAAACTTGCAGATAAGTATTTTAAAGGAGTGGATCCTATAGGTAAAATGATCCGCATCGGCATGACGGAAAATGTTGCCGTTACGGGTGTATTGGATGATATCCCTGAGGAATCTGCTCTCAAGTTTGATTACCTGATGAGCTACCAGCTTTGGTGGAAAGATAATAATTGGGCGCATGAATGGGGTAATAACGGTCCACGTTGTTATGTCATGCTTGCTCCAACTGCTGATCCGGTAAAGGTTAACGCTAAGATCAAAAATTATATCAAGACCAAGAATAAGGATAGCAATGTCGAATTGTTTATTCAGAATTATGGAGAATCTTATTTGTATTCAAGTTGGGAACATGGAAAACAAACAGGTGGAAGAATTGAATACGTTCGAATATTCACGGTCGTGGCAATTATCATTTTGTTGATCGCCTGTATCAACTTTATGAACCTGGCAACGGCAAAATCGTTAAAGAGAGCCAGGGAAATAGGCGTTAGAAAAGTGGTAGGCGCCGGAAAGAGGCAATTGATCGGACA
Organism: uncultured Chitinophagaceae bacterium; assembly: GCA_963728145.1. GTDB lineage: Bacteria > Bacteroidota > Bacteroidia > Chitinophagales > Chitinophagaceae > CAVSJA01. The sequence goes on from CAVSJA010000007.1 coordinate 1,027,166, forward strand.
GTTTATTGGAGAGTCTCTTTTTGTATGCATTCATAGCATTGCTTGTATCCATAGCTGCTCGTTGCATTATTACTTCCAACATTTAATAGTCTTACCGAGAAAGAACTGGCCCTGGAATTCGGCGATCCAAAACTTTGGGCAATTCTACTGGGATTGACAGTGGTTACAGGAATTGTCGCGGGTTCTTATCCTGCATTGTTCATGTCTTCACTTAGACCAATAATGGTCTTAAAAGGAACATCTAAAATTCAAGTCAGGTGCCTCCTATTTCAGAAAAGGATTAGTAGTATTCCAGTTTGCATTGTCTATTATCCTCATTCTGGGAATGATTGTCATCTACCGCCAAATTTCATTTCATCCACAATAAGAACCTTGGATTTGATCGGGAGAATCTGGTCTACATTCCAATGGAAGGAAAACTTGCGAAGAGTATTGCAACCTTTAAGCAAGAATTGTTACGAGAACCAGGTATCAAAGGAAGTTTCAACCTCGGGACATAGTCCTGTGGAAGTGGGCAGTTCTACAATAGGTGTTACATGGCCAGGGAAAGATACCACCAAGACTGATTCTCTTTTCAAATAATCCAATTGGTTTTGATTATGTCAAGACTATGGGTATCCAGCTCATTAACGGCAGGGACTTTGGAGAGGACTTTGGACGGGATACAATGAATTACCTGATCAATGAAGCTGCCTTGAAAAAGATCGGTTATAAAGACCCGGTAGGAAAACAATTGACGATGTGGGGGGACACAGGACAGATCATTGGATTAATGAAAGACTTTCATCACAATTCACTTCATGTACCCATTGAGCCTTTGATCATTCGCTTGCATAAAAAGAGTTGGGGAGATCCCTGGGGGAATGTTATTGTAAGAACTGAGAGAGGAAAAACAAAGGAGGCAATTGCAAGCATGGAAAAACTGTTTAATAAGTTCAACTCTGGTTATCCATTTAAATATTTTTTTACTGATGAAGAAATCGCACGTAATTATAAGGCAGAACATACGGTAAGCAAACTTTCCAAGATATTTTGCATTCCTGGCAATATTCATTTCCTGTCTTGGACTTATTTGGTCTTGTAGCATTTACTGCGGAACAAAAGACCAAGGAAATCGGAATTCGTAAAGTGTTGGGAGCATCAGTAGGCGGTATCGTTCAGATGTTGTCAAAGGATTTTCTGAAACTGGTTTTGATCGCTGCAGTGATTGCATTTCCTGTAGCATGGTGGGCATGAATAAATGGTTGCGCGATTTTGCATATCGTGTTGATATAGGCTGGTGGGTATTTGTTGTTGCGGGAGTTGTGGCAATTTTGATTGCATTGTTCACGATAAGTTTCCAGGCGATTAAAGCGGCAGTCGCAAATCCGGTGAAGAGTTTGCGGTCAGAATAAAAAAGAGGAGTGTTTTATGTTTAAGTTCAACTTGAGAATGGCTTTCCGAAACCTGATTAAGAACAAGGGTGGCTCTTTCATCAATATTGGTGGATTAACAATTGGTTTAACTGTTGCCTTGCTGATTGGATTATGGATCTATGATGAATTGTCCTTTAATAAATATTATCAGCATTACGACCGCATTGGTAGGATTTTGATTCGCGGAAACGATATCAAGGAGGGACCATTCATCAATAGCTCTTTGCCTTATCCTCTTGCTACGGAGATGCGCGAATCGTATGCAACAAATTTTGAGAGAATCGTAAGGAGTTCCTGGAATCAGGATTATATTATTTCGGCAGGTGAGAAAAACCTTTCAGCTTCCGGGCTATTCGTGGATGAAGCTGCTCCAGAAATGTTCAGTTTTAAGATGCTTAAGGGAAGCCGCTCCGGACTGAAGGACCGGCATTCGATTCTTCTTTCTTCTTCTACTGCCAGGGCGTTGTTTGGAGAATCGGACCCAATAAATCAATTGCTGAAGATCAATAATAAAATTAGCGTCACAGTAACAGGAGTATTTGAGGATATTCCCAAGAATGCTGAATTCAACGCAATCAAATTCTTTTCTCCCTGGGATCTTTGGGTTTCAGAAAATAAATGGATACTAGATCGTGCAGCAAATGATTGGAATAATCATTTTCTCCGGATGTATGGGGAAATTAAACCCGAAACAGATTTTCAAAATGTAAACCGAAACATCGCAGACGCGGAGTTTCTGAAGATAAAGGACATCGACAAGTATAAAGAACATGCTGCCCGCCATCCCGAAGTATTCCTCCACCCAATGAAAAGCTGGCACTTGTATCCACTTCAGCGGGATGGATTAACAGACAACAAACCGTTGCGAATGGTCTGGCTGGTGGGTATGATCGGTATGTTTGTATTGATCCTTGCCTGTATCAATTTTATGAATCTAAGCACGGCCCGATCGCAAAAGCGAGCAAAGGAAGTGGGTGTTCTTAAAGCTCTCGGCTCCGGACGTGGTCAATTAATCGTTCAGTACTTCACGGAATCTTATCTCTTTGTTATCTTTTCCTTTCTAATAGCTTATGTACTTGGAAATCTTGCGCTGCCCTGGTTCAATGATCTCGCAGGCAAGGAAATGCATTTCCCGGTAAACGATTTTAGTTTTTGGCTTGCCTGTATTGGTTTTTGTTTCCTCACAGGATTGCTGGCAGGGAGCTATCCCGCATTCTACCTCTCTTCCTTCAAACCCATTAAAGTATTAAAGGGAGTTTTTCGTACAGGTCCGCTTGATTCGATTCCCAGGAAAAGTCTCGTTGTAATGCAATTCACGGTTTCAATTGCATTGATCATTTGCACCCTCGTTGTTTTTCGACAATTGCAATTTGCCAAAGACCGTCCCGTAGGATATACTCGCGAAGGATTAATAATGATTGAAATGAAATCGGATGATTTTAATGGTAAATATGACATTTTCAGAACAGCGATTTTAAACTCGGGTATGGCAGCCTCAGTTTCCCAATCAATGGGAAGGGTGACGGAAGTGGTGTCAGGCAATAACGGATTTGACTGGAAGGGCAGAGATCCGAATATGGAAGAGAGTTTTGGAACCCTGGCCGTAACACACGAGCATGGCAAAACAGTGGGATGGCAATTTGTCGCAGGTCGTGATTTTTCGCGTGAGTATGCCAGTGATTCTTCCGGTGTTGTAATAAACGAATCTGCTGCAAAGTATATGCAACTTCAAAACCCCGTGGGTGAAACTATTACATGGAAGTGGCGGGATAATGAGCCAAAGCCATACAAAATATTAGGAGTTGTCAGGGACATGGTCATGGACTCACCTTATGAACCGGTAGAACCGACAATGTTTTTTGTAAACGCATTGAATGGGGGAGTGACCTGGATGAATATCCGGATGAGGCCGGATCTATCGCCCGCAAAAGCAATTCCTGCAATTGAAGCTGTGTTTAAGAAGCTGGTGCCAGCAGCTCCATTCGATTACAGATTCGTGGATCAGGATTATGCTTTAAAATTCGCTGCAGAGGAGCGCATCGGAAGACTGGTTAGATTCTTCGCAATTTTGGCAGTATTTATATCCTGTCTTGGGTTGTTTGGACTAGCGACATTCATGGCAGAACAACGTACAAGAGAAATAGGGGTGAGAAAAGTATTGGGGGCTTCCTTATTCGATCTCTGGCATTTGCTTTCAAGGGAATTCGTGTTCCTGGTCATTCTTTCCTCTGTTATTGCCATGCCTCTAGCTTACTACTTTATGAGTAGTTGGTTACAGGATTATTCATACAGAACCGATTTATCGTGGTGGATTTTCGCAATTGCCGCCATCGGCGCACTTGCGATAACAATATTGACGATAAGTTTCCAGTCGATAAAAGCGGCATTAGCAAATCCGGTGAAGAGTTTGAGAACTGAATAGGCAATGGGCAATGGGCAATAGGCAATGGGCAATGGGCAATGGGCAATGGGCAATGGGCAATGGGCAATAGGCAATAGGCAATGGGCAATGGGCAATGGGCAATGGGCAATGGGCAATAGGCAATGGGCAATGGGCAATGGGCAATAGGCAATGGGCAATGGGCAATAGGCAATAGGCAATAGGCAACGGGCAATAGGCAATGGGCAATAGGCAAGGGGCAAGGGGCAAGGGGCAAAGGGGAAGAGGCAATATGTAACGAACAAAAAATAATAATTAATAAATAATCAAAAAAACATCATGAAGAAGAACATTCTATTAATAGCCGCACTCATCTCCGCCGGTGGCGCAATGAGCCAGGACAGCAAAACTCCATACCAGACCAAATCATTGGCTTCGGATGGCATTAAAAACGTTGAAGTGCGTACATCTGGTGGAAGCATATCAGTAACGGGCGGAGAGGCTTCTCCCAGGGTTGAAATGTATGTAACACCGAATGGTAACCGTGAAGGATCGCTAAGTAAAGACGAAATTCAAAAGAGACTCGCAGAAGACTATGAGATCACGCTCACTGCAAGTGGGAATAAGCTCACTGCTATAGCTAAACCGAAAGACAGAAATATGAATTGGAAAAAAGCGCTGAATATTTCTTTCAAGGTATTTGTAGCGAAAAATGTATCAACCGACCTGAAGACAAGTGGTGGCAGCATTCACCTGGCCCATCTTGCCGGTACACAGGAATTCACTACAAGCGGTGGGAGTCTCCATATCGATGATCTGAGTGGCAAAATGGATGGAAGAACTTCAGGCGGCAGTATCCATCTTTCCAATTCAAAGGACGAAATAGAACTTACAACGAGTGGTGGAAGTATTGATGCAGAGAATTGCAGTGGTAATCTTACACTGCGTACTTCTGGCGGATCTCTTGATTTGAATGGATTGAAAGGAAAAATTGATGCAAGCACCAGCGGCGGAAGCATTGACGGTAAAAAAGTTGATGGAGAACTGATAGCTCATACTTCTGGTGGGAGTGTCGACTTGAAAGATATGACCTGTAGTGTCGATGCGTCTACCAGCGGCGGACATATCGATGTTGAAATTACTACGCTTGGAAAATATGTAAAGGTTCGCAATTCAGGAGGGAATATCGATTTGCAACTTCCTTCTAATAAAGGACTGGATCTGGACCTGAGAGGTGAGAAAATCAAGACCGGTAACCTCAGCAATTTCAGCGGTTCGGTTGAGGAAGACCGTATTGACGGAAAACTGAATGGTGGTGGTGTGCCTGTTTCAGTGAAGGGGGGACGAGTGAGCATATCGTTCAAGTAGTGAATGGTGAATGGTGAATGGTGAATGGTCAATTGTGAATTTCAATTGTGAATGTCAATTGTGAATTGTGAACTACTTATTCACTATTCACTATTCACTATTCACTATTCACCATTCACCATTCACCATTGACGAGTAGAGTCTACAAAATGAAAATGGAATGATAAAGAATTATTTCAAAATTGCCTGGAGAAATCTTTCGAGAAACAAGAATTTCACCATTATTAATGTCGCTGGTCTGGCTGTAGGGATCGCGGTTTGTCTGCTCATTTTCCTGGTGATACAGTTTGAAATGAGTTTTGACAATTATCATAGTAAGAAAGATAGAATATATCGTATGCTAACCGAGGGTCACAGTGCAGATGGGGTTGATCATTTTGCTGGTGTTCCTTATCCCTTGCCTACTGCTTTACATGCGGATTATCCCTCAATTGTAAGTACTGGTCTTTTGCGTCCTACAAATGAACAGATCCAGATCATTGATGAAAAAACAGGTCAAACGCAAAAGAAATTCAGGGAAAGATTTGGAGTGTTTTTTGCGGAGCCGAGCATCTTTGAAATCTTTGATTTGTCCATGATCGAAGGGGATTATAAAACATTAAAAGATCCCAATACAGCGATTCTTTCTAAATCAACTGCCGAGCGTTATTTTGGATCATGGCAATCAGCAATAGGCAAAGTATTCAAGAGGAATAACGACCAGGTGTATAAGATCGTGGGCGTTATGAAAGACGTGCCCGCAAATACGGATTTTCAGATCGATATTCTTGCATCTTATATTTCGCTTCAACGGAATCTTCCAGCTGATGATTGGGTGAGCATCTCCACAGCTCATCAGAGTTATGTGTTGCTGCCCGAAAAAACAAGCAAGGCACAATTCAACGCGCAACTCGTACAGTTTACCCGGAAGTATAAAAGCGGAGATAACGCCAGGAATATTCAACTCCTGCAGCCGATATCGGAAGTACATTTTGACACGGAATTGGGAAATAATATTGGCCGGGCAGTTTCAAAACACCTGATCAATACCTTGTGGTTGATCGCAGCATTCATCCTGCTTATCGCCTGCGTGAACTTTATCAATCTTTCAACAGCGCAGGCCATTAACAGAGCCAAAGAAATTGCAGTTCGAAAGGTGTTGGGAGGAAGTAAAAGTCAACTGAAACTGCAGTTTTTCAATGAAACCGCACTGATAACACTTACAGCAATTATACTCGCAACAGTTATTGCGTATATCAGTTTGCCTGGGCTTTCATCCATGCTTGAACTCAAATTATCGATGGATTTTCTAAAAAACCCAACCCTGATTCTTTTCCTAATAAGTATTGCGATACTCATCGTTTTACTCGCGGGTTTCTATCCCGCGATGGTATTGTCGAGATTCAATCCCGCAACTGCATTAAAGAGTAAAATAAAGGCAGGAAAACAGAAAGGACTTTCATTGAGAAGAGGGCTTGTTGTCTTTCAATTCATAATTGCCCAGGGATTGATCATTGGCACTTTGATCATCGTAATGCAGATGGATTATTTCCGCACCCGACCGATGGGCTTTGACAAAAACGCAATCGTCAATTTTTCTTTTCCTGATGATAGTCTTGGACAAAGCAAATTGAATTACCTGTATGACAAATTAACGCAAATAAAAGGAGTGAAGTCAGTAAGCTTCAGTTATGCAAGCCCTGCAGATCGGGGGAATTGGTTTTCGAACTTTCGTTATGACCATCAAAAGGATGAAACGAATTGGGGAGCAAATATGAAATGGGCAGATGATAATTATCTCTCCACTTACAGCATACCGTTAGTCGCCGGTCGTAATTTGAAAGCTTCCGATACAGCAAGGGAATTTATCGTGAATGAAACCTTGTTAAGCAAGCTTGGGGTTAAATCTCCTGAGGAGGCCCTGAACAAAGAAATTGAAATGTGGGGAGGAGAAATGCGGGGACCGATTGTAGGAGTTGTAAAGGATTTCAACGCGGCTTCTTTACGTGATGCATTGGTGCCGGTGTTGATTACCACAAGAAAGGATTTCTACGGAGTTGCAGGCATCAAACTAGAAACGGAAGGAATGAACGAAACGCTCAAAGCTGTAGGTGATTTATGGAATACGGTCTATACTGACTTTGTATTCAACGAACAATTCCTCGATGCTAAAATAGAGAACTTTTATGCGCAGGAACAAAGACTTTCAAACCTGTATAAAATATTTGCGGGACTTGCAATCTTCTTAAGCTGTTTGGGATTGTATGGACTTGCATCTTTTATGGCCGTGCAAAAAATAAAGGAAGTTGGAATAAGAAAGGTCCTTGGCGCATCAGTCGGCAGCATCATCATGTTATTCTCGAGAGAATTTCTTTTATTGATTGGGATTGCATTTGTGATCTCTGCGCCATTAGCCTGGTATTTAATGCATGACTGGCTGCAGGATTTTGTTTATCGAATTAGCATACCCTGGTGGGTATTGGTACTTGCTGGACTGCTTGCTGCATTGGTCGCTTTGGTCACTGTGAGCTTCCAGGCAATACGAGCAGCAATGGCAAATCCGGTGAAGAGTTTGAGGAGCGAGTAAGCAATAGGCAATAGGCAATGGGCAATTGAGAAAATTGGTCAGAAAAACATAAATCAAAAGATTATGTTTAGAAATTACCTGAAAGTAGCCATTCGTAATCTTGCAAAAAGCAAGCTCTATTCTGCCATTAATATCATTGGTCTATCGGTTGGAATTGCGTCTTGCATTTTGATCTTTCTGTATGTTCAGGATGAGTTAAGCTTTGACAGGTTTCATGAAAGGTCAAGCAGGATCTATCGATTGACTGAAATATTGCACCTGCCAAAAGAGGACCGGCCGCAGGCTGTTACTTCACCTCCAATGGGGCCAGCATTGAAGACGAATTTTCCTGAAGTGGAAAAGTTTGTCAGAATTAATTCTTCCAGCCGGTACTTGTCAGTAAACGAAAAAAAGTTTTTGGATAACAAGTTGATCTATGCTGATTCAACCTTCTTTGATGTATTCAGTTTTCCATTAATTGAGGGAAATCCAACAAAAGCATTGGTAAGTCCATATTCGGTGGTATTGACTGAATCAACTGCGAAGAAATATTTTGGTAACGCCTCGGCTTTAGGAAAAACGATGAATTTTTCCGATACGATTGCCTTAAAGGTTACTGGAATTATAAACGATGTTCCGCACAATTCTCATTTCACATTCGATGCTGTGCTTTCCCGCACGACTATAACTGATATGCGTAAAGGTGAGCCAGAAGATAACTGGTTTAACAATGGTTACTATACCTATTTGTTGTTGCCTGAAGGCTATGATCAGAAAAGACTTGAAACGAAGGCAAGTGCCTTTGTACAAAAACAAATGGAGGAGGAGCGGAAGACAAGCGGGATGTGGTATGATTTTAAACTCCAACCGCTCACTGAAATTCATTTAAGATCGAATATACATGCGGAAATAAGGCCAAATAGCGATATAACCTATGTATATATCTTTTCCGCAGCTGCGATATTGATACTATTGATTGCTTGCAGCAATTTTATTAATCTCTCTACGGCCAAATCATTGACTCGCTCAAGAGAAATCGGATTGAGAAAGGTAGTGGGAGCAAGGAAGGCTCAATTGATCTTTCAGTTTCTTGGAGAATCTTTTTTATTTGCCGCAATAGCCGGATTGCTTGCCATACTGATGGTGAAGTTTCTATTGCCTTATTTTAATGATTTTGCAGGTAGAACGCTGAGTCTTCAGATCAGCAATCTTTTATTCTTATCGATCTTTGGATTAATAATTATCGGCGCAGGACTAATTGCCGGTTGTTATCCGGCCTTCCTCATGTCGGCATTCGGGCCAATTACCGCTTTAAAAGGGGTAATGAGGTACGGATGGAAAGATGTCGTCTTACGTAAAGGCCTCGTAATATTTCAATTTACCATCGCAATAATTCTTGGACTGGGAACAACGATGATTCTGCAACAACTCAGGTTTATGCAGAATCAAAAGATCGGCCTGAATAAGGATCAGCTCATTGAAATGGATCTAAGTTTCGCCGATCTTCCAAAGGGAAGGACTATTGTACAGGAATTATTAAAGAATAAAGGCGTGGAGAATGCCACGCTAACTGATTTTTCCTTTAAATCTGGTATAAGCAATATTGCTTTGTTACCTGAGGGCGCTGCTGAGAATGAGATCACTTCTCAATCAGTAGTTACGATTGATGAGAATTTCCTTTCAACATTCCAGGTTTCCTTAGCAGCTGGAAGAAATTTCTCTCCCGAATACAGGACGGATTCTCTTGAAGGGTTTATGGTAAATGAGGCTGCGGTTAGAGTTTTTGGATGGAAAACGCCGCAGGATGCGATTGGTAAGAAACTGGATTGGGGACTTGGTAAAAAGGGAAAAGTAGTCGGAGTTGTGAAGGATTTTAATTTTCGTTCGCTGCATGAAAACGTTGCTCCGTTGATCATGCATATTCATCCGGACTGGAGTCGCTACGTTGCATTAAGATTAAAGTCCGCTAATCTTTCAGAAACGATCAAGGAAATTGAATCCACCTGGAATAGGTTAACAACGAATAGCCCGTTTGCCTATACTTTCCTTGATGAAGATTTTGCGAAGATGTATAAGGCAGAGCAAAACATGCAATCCGTGCTGACCTTGTTCACAGCCCTTGCCGTATTTGTTGCCTGTTTGGGATTGTTTGGATTAGCAGCATTTACTATCAGGCAAAGATTTAAGGAAATAGCAGTGAGAAAGGTCTTGGGTGCAAGTACTGCAAATATTACAAGGTTGTTGTCTAAAGATTTCCTGAAGCTGGTATTGATTTCAGCATTGATCGCATTCCCCATAGCATGGTTTGGCATTTCGAGGTGGCTACAAGATTTCGCATATAGAGTACAGATTGGCTGGTGGGTATTTGTTGTTGCTGCTGCGGGGGCGTTGTTCATTGCATTGATTACGGTAAGCTTCCAGGCGATAAGAGCGGCGGTGGTGAATCCGACGAAAAGTTTGAGAAGTGAATAGGTTCCGAACCCTAAAGCAGAAACTGGTAATTAATTCGGGAGTTGCAGGGTTCGGAACCCTACTAAAGCAACTTTCCCAATAATAAGGGTTCCGAACCCTGTAAGATGCTAATGAGTTTTCATGATCCTTTTTTAGGGTTCGGAACCTGTCTAAAGAAAATATATGATAAAAAATTATTTCCTCATCGCCTGGCGCAACCTGAGAAGAAATAAACTGAACTCTTTTATCAGTATTTCCGGCTTAGCGGTTGGCCTTACTTGTTGTATTCTTATTGCTCTTTACGTTTCTGACGAATTGAGTTATGATCGACAGTTCAAACATTCAACTGATCTTTATCGTCTCGGAACCGGGTTTTTGAAAGATGATGTAGAAAACCTCTCTGCAACCAGCGCGGCTCCATTTGGTCCTACGCTCAAAACCGAGTATCCCGAAGTGGATCTTACGACGAGAATTTGGGTATCACCGAATGAGAGCAAATACCTGTTTACCGTTACAAACGGAAATGATGTAAAGACTTTTTATAAGGATAAGGGGTTTTTCGTGGATTCTACTTTCTTTGACATTTTTAATTTTCCTTTTCTTGCCGGTGATCCGCATACAGCTCTCCGTAATCCAAACACGGTTGTAATTAGTGAAAAGCTTTCCAAAACTCTTTTCGGTAGCACGAATGTGCTGAATAAACAGGTTCGCATCAGCAGCAGCGTTGGTGATCTTGATTTTATAGTAACAGGTGTCTTAAATGAAACTTCGCAGCGTTCGCATATAGACGGTGACTTTTTCATGTCGATTAATTCAGGAGGTATCGGCGAATACCTGGCCACGCCGAGGGATTTTGCGACGAATAATATGTTCTTTACTTACATACGGCTCAAAAATTCCGCAGATGCAAAGGCGCTGGAGAAAAAATTGCCTGCATTTGTTGAGAAATATGCGGGAAAAGAGCTGAAGCAATACGGCTTTTGGAAGAAACTCTACCTGCAACCTGTTGTAGATATTCATTTGAAATCCGACTTTGCCTTTGATTTTGCAATTAACAGTAAAAGGAGCACAGTTTATATTTTCATATGCGTTGCTGTTTTCATTCTCCTCATCGCATGCATCAACTTTATGAATCTTGCAACGGCGCGTTCTGCGAAACGGGCATCCGAGGTTGGAATCAGAAAAGTTTGTGGTGCAGAAAGGAAATTATTGATCAGGCAATTCATCGGAGAATCAGTATTCATTAGTCTTCTCGCATTGTTATTTTCAATTGCTCTTTGCGCATTGCTGATTGCGCCGTTTAATAATGTTACAGGAAAGCATTTCGAGTTCACAGACATATTCAATAATGGCTATTGGGCCTTATGTCTGTTGCTAGCGCTTTTTTCAGGTTTTCTCGCGGGCACTTATCCAGCCTTCTATCTTTCTTCCTTTAATCCAATCCAGGTCTTAAAGAATCGATTCACCAACAAATTATCGGTACTGCAATTGCGGAGAGGTTTGGTGGTATTCCAGTTCATTATATCAATAGCGCTCATACTTTCAATTGTTATTATTTATCGTCAATTAAATTATATCCATAACCAGGAACTGGGTTTCAAAAAAGACCAGGAGATAATCCTTCCACTTAGAAACCAAACAACCAAGGGGAACTATGACGCCTTAAAGAATGGCATTAATAATATTCCAGGAGTAAAGGCCGTGGCTGGTACTACCACTTACCCGGGCATTGCGGTGGCGCGTGATATGGGTTTTTATCCGGAAGGAAAAACAGTTAATGACGCTAAGATTGTGAAGCTTGAATATACTGATGATGATTATCATAAGGCGTTGGGCTTAACATTAATTGCGGGACGATATTTTTCATCGCAATTCCCTACCGACACGCTTGGCAAACTGGTATTAAATGAAGAAGCAGTTCACCAGCTCGGGTTTACGGCTCAAAACGCTGTTGGGAAGGCAGTATTTTTTGATTTCGGAGGAGAAAAGAATCGTTTTGAGATTATTGGAGTGGTAAAGAACTATCACTTCGCAAGCTTGCATGAAAAGATCAGGCCTTTTGGATTCCTTCGCAATCGGTTTAGTTATAATTATGTATTGGTAAATCTTTCAACAGCCAACCTGGGTGATGCTCTCGCCAAACTTGAGCAGAACTGGAAACAGGTCAATCAAAATGAACCATTTGAATATTCATTTTTAGATCAGGAATTCCAACGAAACTATGCCAATGATGAAAGGACTTTCAGCGTGATTGGTTATTTCACATTTGTAGCCATTTTACTTTCCTGTCTGGGTTTGTTTGGATTATCTGTTTATGCTGCTGAACAAAGAACGAAAGAAATTGGAATAAGAAAAGTCCTTGGTGCCAGCGTAACTGGAATCGTGCAGCTTCTATCGCGTGATTTTTTAGTGCTGGTTGCTATTGCAATTGTTGTGGCTTCTCCACTTGCCTGGTGGGTAATGAGTAAATGGCTGGAGGATTTTGCTTATCAAACAACTATCAGTTGGTGGATTTTTGTTGTTGCTGGTGCGGTTGCCTTGCTGATTGCATTGTTAACTGTCAGCTTCCAGGCGATCAGGGCGGCCGTAGCTAATCCGGTGAAGAGTTTGAGAAGCGAATGATGGTTTCATTGTTTGATTGTTTGATTGTTGGTTCGATAAGTTGATAGGCACCCGATGCACGTAAACCCAACAATCAAACCATAAAAACAATCAAACAATTCAGCACAGTAGATAATCTAAAAAATGAATGGTCATGATCCGAAATTATTTCCTCATCGCCTGGCGTAACATCAAGCGCAACAGGGTAAACAGTATTATCAATATTGCCGGGCTCGCAATTGGTATGTCCTGTGTTATTCTGATCATGTTTTATGTACAGGATGAATTTAAATACGACCGGTTTTTAAAAAATCCTGATCGGATCTTTCAGGTAAATATGATCGGGAGTCAAAATGGAACTGACTTTCCAACCGGGAATACAGGGGCCGCAATTGGACCAACCATGGTAAGCGAATATCCTGAGATAGAATCTTATGCAAGAATATATCGACCCGGGGACCGGATGGTGCGTTATGAACTGGGCAACCAAAAAGAAAATTCCTTTACCGAAACACGTGTTCTTGCAGTGGATTCAACTTTCGTGACGCTCTTTGGGTTTCCAATGAGGGAAGGGGATGCAAGGACATGCCTTGATAAGCCGAATTCATTGGTGATAACTGAGGAAACTGCAATCAAGTATTTCGGCAATGAAAATGCAATGGGCAAGACATTATTGTTTGAAACGGATCGTGTGCCTTTCACCGTAACAGGCGTACTAAAATCAATTCCCACGCAGTCTACTTTTCAGTTTGATATTCTTCAGCCAGCGTCTGCATACCCTGTAATAAAACAGCGAAGCTGGAACTGGTCATGGTTGCAAATGAGTACTTATGTGAAGCTTCGTGAAAATGTACCGACAGATAAGGCAACTCTTCTAAAAATTGAAAGCAAGTTTCCGGATATGGTCAAGAAACATGCTTTTCGCAGAGGCACGACTACTTACGAAGAGTTTGTAAAGAAAGGCGGAAAGATGGACTATCATTTAATGCCATTTACTTCCATCCATTTGTATGCCGCGGGTATGGGAACTGTGTCAAGATTAACAACATTGGGCAATATAAAGTATATCCGCATTTTTTCGATAATTGCGATAATCATAATCGTTCTGGCTTGTGTGAATTTTATGAATCTTACCACCGCCCAGTCTGCCAAAAGAGCGAAAGAGGTTGGAATAAGAAAGGTCCTGGGTTCTGCAAAAAAGCAATTGATCAAACAATTTCTAGCTGAAGCAATTCTGTATAGCCTCCTCTCAGCAATAGTCGCTTTATTTTTGGTAGCGCTTTTCCTGGAGCCCTTCAACGCGCTGGCTGGAAAATCACTTGATCTTGGGTTGCTATTTTCCGGTAATATTTTGCTATATGTTCTTGGTCTGATCTTATTGACGGGATTAATGGCAGGCAGCTATCCTGCTTTTTACCTTACTGCTTCAAAGCCGGTAGCAGTTCTGAAAGGAATAAAACTTTTTAAATCGGGCACAGGAAATCTGTCAATAAGGAATGCATTGGTAGTTTTTCAATTCACTATTTCAACGGCTCTTATCATTTCAACAATTGTTGTCTTCAGGCAATTGAAATATACCCAGGAAAAAGATCTCGGCTTGACAAAGGAAGCTGTGATCGTTGTTTCTAATACCAATCGGCTGGGTAGTAGTGAGGAGGCTTTTCGTCAGGAATTAACAAAATTACCAGGTGTGATTGACGCTTCAATTTCGTCAAGTATTCCAACCCGGTTAAATTTCGGTGATTCCTACATTCCAATGCCGGCCAAAGGCGAAGAATTGTTGTTGAGTGAACTTGGGATTTCTTCTTTTATTATAGATGAAAGATTCATCCCTACCTTAAAGATCTCAATTGCTAAGGGAAGGAATTTCTCAACTGCATTTAATGATTCTGCTTCTGTGATTCTCAATGAAACCGCGGTCAAACAAATCGGTTGGAAAGATCCGGTTGGAAAAATCCTGGATTATCCAGGGAATAGCCAAACTTTTACTGTAATTGGAGTTGCGAAAGATTTCAATAATGAATCCTTACGCACCGCCGTTGAGCCCTTCGCATTTTTTTATAAAACCTCGAACACCTACAACCTGGGTAAGACCTATGTTTCAGTAAGAGTGGAACCGGGAAATGTAACTGAAAAACTGGCCCTGCTTGAAAGTGAATGGAAAAGTTTTGCGCCGAACACACCATTTGACTTCAATTTCCTCGATGCTGCGTTTGAAGCACTCTATCGTTCGGAACAAAGAATGGGAAAGATCATTGGCGTATTCACCATCATCTCAATATTCGTTGCCTGTCTTGGTTTATTTGGCTTAGCGGCATTCACAGCTGAATTGCGAACCAAAGAGATTGGGGTGAGAAAAGTTTTGGGCGCTTCGGTACAAGGATTGGTTACACTTCTTTCAAAGGATTTTGTAAAACTGGTTTTATTATCAGCCATAATTGCATTTCCCGTTGCATGGTGGGCAATGAATGAATGGCTCAAGGATTTTGTTTATAGGATTGAAATAGGATGGTGGGTATTTGTTGTGGCAGCAGCAATTGCAATATTAATTGCTCTTCTTACCGTGAGCTTTCAGGCGATCAAAGCGTCGGTGGCGAACCCGGTGAAAAGCTTAAGAACTGAGTAAAAAGTCGGGAGTCGGGAGTGAGGAGATGAAACTCTCAAGACTGCCGACTCCCGACTCCTGACTCCCGACTTTAAAATAACTTAGCCATGATACGTAATCTCTTATTGACTGCATTAAGAAATCTAAATAAGAACAAGTTTTTTTCTTTCTTAAACATTCTCGGCCTGGCCATCGGTATGGCCGTATTCCTGTTAATTGCCCAGTATACAAAGTTTGAAGAAAGCTATGAGGACTTTGTGCCTGGTAAGGAAAACATCTACCGCGTAAAACTGGAATCGTTTCGCAACAACGAATTGTTAATGTCCAGTGCAGAAAACTATCCAGGCGTGGGCCCATCTTTGAAAAATGAACTACCTGAAGTGGTCAGCTTTGCGCGTTTGTATAACCAGGGATATAAGAATAATGTGGTAATCACTTATAAAGATGCAAAGCCTGATCCTATTGCATTCAAGCAAAAAAGATTTTTGTACGCCGATTCATCATTTCTGCCGATGATGGGGTATGAAATGGTAAAGGGCAATGCGTCAGTGGCTTTGGCCGAACCGTTTACAGCGGTTGTTTCCGAAACCTATGCAAAAATGTTTTTCGGGAAGGAAGATCCAATTGGAAAAACATTGCATTTACAGGATGATGATTTCAACAACGAACTGGCAAAAGTCACTGGTGTTTTTAAGGATTGCCCTCCCAATACGCATCTCAAATTCGATGTTCTGTTCTCATACAAAACGTTGTGGACGCGGTACGAAGGATCACCCGTACGTTATTTTACAGGTTGGAGAAGAAAGGACATGTATAGTTTTGTTCAATTTCGTCCGGGTACGGATATCAAAAAAGTTGAATCCAGGTTTCCAGGAATTGTAGACAAATACAAACCTGAATTAAAGGCATCAACCGAAAAACAGACGATATCGCTTCAACCACTAAAAGATATTCATCTTTATTCCGATCTGGCGGAAGAACCAGAGCCGAATGGTAATGCAAGACTTGTAATGTTCATGGGTATTATCGGTTTGTTTGTATTGGTCATTGCCTGGATCAATTATGTCAATCTATCCACTGCGAGGGCATTGGAAAGAGCAAAGGAAGTTGGAATAAGAAAAGTTGTTGGAGCGGTCAAGCGGCAACTGATCATACAGTTTCTTGTTGAATCTGCTATTGTGAATCTTCTGTCCATTATTATAGCCTATGGGCTCGTGGTTTTAGTGCTCCCTTATTTCAATACACTTTCAGGTTTATCCTTGAATTCTTCATATCTCACTAAAGCCTGGTTTTTGGGATTGATTGCTTTATTATGGATCGTTGGAACTCTTCTTTCAGGTTTTTATCCCGCAATAGTATTGTCGGGCTTCAGGCCGGTAACAGTGTTAAAAGGCAAATTAAAGAATACGACAGGTGGAATAGTATTGAGAAAGGGTTTGGTCGTAATGCAGTTCGTCGCATCTATTGCATTGATTGCGGGTACACTTATCGTATATCGGCAATTGAACTTTATGATGAATAAAGGGCTTGGGGTGAATATTGATCAGGTATTGGTACTGGAAAGACCCGGAATTGCAGACACGAGCGAAACGGGATTCAGGGGAGCAATTGACAAATTCCGAGATGAAGTAAGAAAAATTTCAGCAGTTTCAAGCGTTTCCGCATCGCTTACTGTTCCTGGTAAACAACGTGAATACAAGGCCATGATAAGGAATTATGGAAGCAACCCTCATGATTCCGTGATCGTGCGTGTAAATAGTATGGACTATGATTTCCTTGATGTATTCCAAATGAAGTTGGTGGCTGGAAGAAAATTTTCGCGAGAATATCCAAAAGATTTGGACACTTCGGTAATCATTACTGAAACTGCAGCCAGATTACTCGGCTATAGAAACCCTGCAGATGCTGTTGGCAAACTAATAACAGTTCCGCAGTTTGGCGGATGGAATCCCATAGTTATTGGCGTAGCTAACGATTATCATCAGGTTTCGCTAAAAAAACCACTGGAGCCGTCTGCGTTTTTTTGCACATTGTATGGTGGGGAATTTTATTCGATGCGTGTTCGAACAGAAAACATTAGTCAAACAATTAAGGATGTACAAAAAGCATGGACGAGTGCGTTCCCGGGAAACCCATTTGAATATTTTTTCCTTGACGATTATTTCAACAAACAATACCAGAGCGAAAGAAAATTCGCCAAACTATTCAGCAGCTTTGCGATTCTCGCAGTGATCATTGGATGCCTGGGCTTATTTGGACTTTCAGCCTACACGGCGAGCCAAAGAGTAAAGGAAATTGGTATTCGAAAAGTTCTAGGGGCATCGGTAATGAATGTGACCAGTATGTTGTCAAAAGATTTTCTCAAGCTTGTCATCATTTCAATAGTAATAGCCACACCAATCGCATGGTTTGTTATGAATAATTGGTTGAAGGATTTTTCATACCGGATCGAGATAGGTTGGTGGGTATTTGCTGTTGCTGGTTTATCGGCATTGTTGATTGCAATGCTTACAGTGAGTTACCAGGCGATTAAAGCGGCAATGGCAAATCCGGTGAAGAGTTTGAGAAGTGAATAGGCAATAAGCAATAGGCAATAGGCAAGATGTAACTGTGTTTATTCACTATTCACCATTCACCATTCACCATTCACCACTCACCCAAATAGGGTAATATGATTAAGAACTACATTACCATCGCATTTCGTCAGCTATTCAAGAATAGGATCTATTCTTTTATCAATGTGGCGGGGCTTGCAGTTGGGATGGCAGTTGCATTGATAATAGGATTATGGATCTATGATGAAATCAGTTTTAATAAGTATCATTCCACTTATGATCGTTTTGGCAGGATAATTAATCATTTTGATTTCAGTGGGAATATTGTGACCGAATATTCACAACCCTTTCCCATAGGGAAGGAGTTGAAGGCGAAGTATCCGGGTTTCAAAGATGTGTCGATGGCCTCCTGGAACTATGGACATACAATAGAGTATGGCGATAAAAAGATCAACAGAGAAGGGATCTATACAGAACCGCAATTGCTCGGTATGCTTGGTTTAAAAATGATCAGGGGAGGGAAGAATCCATTAGCAGATATTCACTCTATCGTAATGTCTGAGTCTTTTGCTAAAGCGGTTTTTGGAGAAGAGGATCCATTGAATAAAATAATAAAAGCAGACAATCAAACTACTTTAAAAGTCACAGGGGTATTCGAAGATCTTCCGAGTAATAGCGATTTCTCGACGACTCATTTTTTTCTGACTTGGGATTTATACGTTGCTGACAATCCCTGGGTCAAACAATCTGCAGAGAACTGGGGAAATTTCTCTTTTCAAACTTTTGTCCTTCTCAATTCAGGGACGGATTTCGAAAATGTCTCGGCACGGATTAAAAACCTCATCAATGATAAAAATCCTGAGAATAATTCGAAACCGACACCTTTTGTCCACCCAATGAGCAAATGGCATCTTTATGGTGAGTTTAAGAACGGGAAGAATATTGGAGGAAGGATAAAGTTTGTCTGGTTGTTTGGACTTATCGGTTCATTTGTCTTATTACTGGCCTGTATCAATTTTATGAATCTCAGTACCGCTCGTTCGGAAAAACGAGCAAGGGAGGTCGGTATTCGCAAGGCAATCGGCTCTGAAAGAAAACAATTGATCACTCAATTTCTGGTTGAATCTACTTTTCTGGTAATTATAGCCTCCCTGATAGGCCTGTTACTGGTGCAATTGAGTTTATCGTGGTTCAATACGCTTTCTGATAAGGAAATCACGATTTTCTGGAATAGTTGGATGTTTTGGGCGCTTGCAATTGCTTTTATTTTATTGACTTCATTTGTTTCAGGAAGCTATCCGGCATTCTTTCTTTCTTCATTCAAACCAATTAGAGTATTGAAGGGTGTGATACGCTCGGGAAAATATTCATCCTTGCCCAGAAAGATTCTAGTCACACTTCAGTTTACTGTATCTATTGCGCTGATCATTGGAGTATTGGTTGTTTATTACCAGATCCAATATGCCAAAGATCGACCGGTGGGGTATAGCCGAGAAGGGCTGATCACTACCTGGCTTGGAGGGTTGAACAATAGCCGGGCGGAATTATTCAAAGAAGAGTTAATGAGAACTGGGGCGATTGAAAATGTTGGAGCATCTACCAGCCCAACCACCGCTATTTGGTCAAATCAATCGGATTTTGATTGGGAAGGTAGGCCAGCAGACTTTCAACCGAATATTGGGGTTATCTGGTGCAGTTTTGACTATGGAAAAACAATCGGATACAAGATCAAAGAAGGGAGGGATTTTTCTAAGGAATTTGCAACTGACTCTTCTGCTATAGTGATGAATGAAACTGCGGTAAGGTTTATGGGTCTTAAAGATCCTGTTGGAAAAGTAGTTCGGTACAATTTCAATCCATTTACTGTAATTGGCGTGGTGAACGATATGGTGATGGAATCGCCATATGACCCTATCCGACCTTTGGTGTATTTTTCTCCACGCACAAGAGTTTCTGATTTTTATACAATTAGACTGAACAGAAATTTACCGGCAAATGAATCACTTAGCCGTATCGAACCTGTCTATAAGAAATTCAGTCAAGATAATCCTTTCGAATATCAATTTGTAGATGAGGAATACGATAGAAAATTCCAAAGTGAAGCACGCATTGGAAAACTTGCTTCCGTATTTGCATCACTTGCCATCTTTATTAGCTGCCTGGGATTGTTTGGGTTGGCGGCATTCGTGGCAGAAAGAAGAACCAAAGAGATTGGTATCCGGAAAGTCCTGGGCGCATCGATCCTGGATCTGTGGGCAATGCTATCAAAAGAATTTACCATACTCGTTATTGCTTCCTGTTTTATTGCGATACCAATTGCCTGGTATTTTATGGATAAATGGTTGCAGGATTTTATATATCGGGTAAATATTAGTTGGTGGTTATTTGCCATAGCTGGAATGTCTGCATTGCTGATTGCGCTATTGACAGTAAGCTTTCAGGCAATCAAAGCCGCCATTGCGAATCCTGTGAAGAGCTTGAGAAGTGAATGATTTGATTGTTGGATTGTTGGATTGTTAGATGGTTAGGTTTTAAATTAGGTAGATCTCTGATACAAATAAGTCCAACAATCAAACAATAAAACAATCAAACAATGTAATAATAAAGTAATAGAATAATAATGCTATTATATGATAAGAAACTATTTATTGGTTGCAATCAGAAATCTTCTAAGAAATAAGACTTTCTCTTCAATCAATATTATGGGTCTTGCATTAGGTATGGCCTGTAGTCTTCTAATTCTTCTTTGGGTGAAAGATGAACGAGCAGTTGATGCATTTCATGCCAATGGCGACAGGATCTTCAAATTTTACGAACGACAATTCTTCGACGGAAAGATTGTTGGAGGTTATTATACACCCGGCCTGATGCCAGCGGAATTGAAAAAAGTTTTTCCTGAGGTGGAAGCAGCAACCGGTCTGGCCTGGAATAGTTGGAATACCATTTCGTTTGGTGAAAAGAAAATCAAGCAACCGGGAACTTTCGCGAGTCCCGATTTTTTCAAGATATTCAGCTATCCTTTATTGGCAGGAACTGTGGAACAAGCTTTGAATAGTCCGGTAAGCCTTGCGATCTCAAGAAAAACTGCTGAAATATTTTTCAATTCCCCTGCAGACGCAATCGGAAAGATGATTCGCTTAGAAGACAAGCATGATTTTCAGGTAACCGCAGTATTTGAAAACCTTCCATCTAATTCATCACATCAATTCGATTACCTGATCAATTGGGAATGGTTTGTTGAACAGAACGAATGGCTAAAGGATTGGGGGAATAGTGGCCCGGAAACCTATGTTTTATTAAAATCCGGGACAAGCGCAGATCTTTTTGAAAAGAAGATTGTGAAATTCCTCGATAAGTATAATAAGGAGCAAGACGGCAGTTTTAGAATAGAAATGGGAATTCAACGATTTGATCAAACCTATCTCTATTCAAATTTTAAAGATGGATACATTTCTGGGGGAAGAATTGAATATGTAAAATTGTTCAGCATCGTAGCGATATTTATTTTACTGATCGCCTGTATCAATTTTATGAATCTTACAACGGCCCGTTCCGTAAAAAGGGCAAAAGAAATTGGGGTAAGAAAAGTAGTTGGCGCTGTTCGTGGCGTTTTGATCAGGCAATTTATTGGCGAAGCGGTTTTGCTATCCTTCCTGGCACTGCTATTGGCTTTGCTAGTGGTTACATTGTTAATGCCGGCATTCAATAGTCTTACCGGAAAAGTCTTGAGTTTGCCAACCAATGAAACAGGCTTTTGGATTATCATTATCGGGTTGGCATTGATTACCGGAATTATCTCCGGCAGTTATCCGGCATTGTTCCTTTCTTCTTTTCAACCAATCAAAGTGCTGAAGGGGTCCTTTAGATTTAGCACGGGTTCGTTGTGGTTTAGAAAGGGACTGGTGGTCTTTCAGTTTACCATGTCCACAATACTAATTATCGGGACTATCGTTGTTTCAAACCAGGTAAACTTTTTTCAACAAACGAGTCTGGGCTATAACAGGGAAAACCTGATCTCTATTCCACTTGAAGGCGAATTACTTTCAAAATATACCGTCTTCAAACAAACGGCGCTCAATTTGCCAGGAATAATGGAAATAACCCGGATAACACAGCGGCCAACTCAGATAGAAAATTCTACCGGTGGTGTTGAGTGGGAAGGAAAGGACCCATCGGTGCAACCAATGTTCACACAAGCAGGGGTTGGATATGATTTTACAAAGACAATGAAGGTGGAAATGTTGAGGGGGCGCGATTTCTCCAAAGACTTTGCCACTGACTCAGTAGGATACATCGTCAATGAGTCTGCATTAAAGAAAATCGGGTACAAGGATCCAATTGGGAAGCCATTGACATTTTGGCGAAGGAAAGGAACGATCATCGGAGTCGTAAAAGATTTTCATTTCAATTCTCTTCGCTTACCCATTGAACCATTGGTAATTCGTTTGATGGAAAATAAGGGATGGGGTTCGGTATTGATTCGAATTGAAGCTGGAAAAACTGAAGCGGCCCTGGCCGGTCTTGAAAAGCTATGTAATGAATTGAATCCGGCATTTCCATTCGCTCACCAGTTCACGGATGAAGAATACCAGTTATTATATCAGAATGAAAAAGTAATTAGTAAGCTTTCGGTCTACTTTGCCTTTCTCGCCATCTTTATTTCTTGTTTGGGATTATTGGGACTGGCGATGTTCACAGCAGAGCAAAGAACAAAGGAAATCAGCATAAGAAAAGTGCTCGGTGCAAGTGCGAGGTTCAGTGTTTACCTTGTTGTCGAAGGAATTCATCATTTTGGTCAGCATTGCATTGATTATCGCATCTCCGATTGCATGGTGGTTTATGAATAACTGGTTGAATGATTATGCTTATCGAGCGCCAATATCCTGGTGGATCTTTGCACTTGCAGCGATACTCGCTATTTTGATCGCTTTGTTGACGGTGAGTTTTCAGGCAATTAAGGCAGCAATTGCGAATCCAATCAAAAGTTTGCGATCGGAATGAGAATTATTAATTATTAAAGATTATTGAATATTAACTATTCGTTGTCAAGATTATGATTACCAAGTAATAATTAATAATCAATAACCAAGATCAATAATCAATAATCTGGGGACGCAATTGGAGTAACAATATAATAATTATGATAGTACATTATTTTAAGCTGGCTTGGAGGAACTTAACGAATAACAGAATCTATTCATTAATTAATATATCCGGGCTTGCAATCGGTCTTGCTGTTTGCATGTTGATCGTGTTGTATGTTGCTCATGAATCCCGGTACGATCGCTTCCATAAGAATGCTGAAAGGACTTTTTGGATACAGGGAAAGATCAAAATGGGGTCGGATTCGATTTTTATTCCTGCGATGAGTTATCCGACAGCTCCTTTAATTAAGAATAGCGAGCCAGTTGTTGAGAGCTTTCTGCGGTATAAGATACAAGGTAGAAATACGGTTTTGCAAAACCCGCGGGATGCATCCCTCAAATTCGCCGAGGAAAAATTCATGTTTGCTGATGGTAATTTCTTCGATTTCTTTTCCTTCAGGCTGATCAAAGGAAATAAGGAAACTGTCTTGCAAAATCCTTATTCTGTTGTGATCTCGTCGGCTATTGCCCTGAAATATTTTGGTAGCAGTGATCCCGTTGGAAAAATTCTCCGGTATAATAATACTTATGATTTTTTGGTAACAGGTGTTGCGGAAAGACCTCCATCTAATTCAAGCATTGGATTTGATTTCGTGGCTTCCTTATCAAGTATGAATTCAATGCCAGAAGAAAAACGGCATATCGGGGGACAGGTATTGGAAAACGGTTCATTCGCAACCTATTTCTTATTAAATGACCGCGAAGACGTTCAAAAACTGGAAGCGCGGTTGAAACAGGTTCATGATGCCACCTCCGACGACAAAGATAATAACGCAACATACCTGGCAACTGCATTGACCGATACTCATCTCAATGCAAATTATTCCGATTATTCAAACATTAAATATTTAAGAATATTTCCATTTGTGGCGGCATTGGTGCTATTGCTTGCATTGATAAATTATATGAGCCTAACAACTGCCAGAGCCTCGGTAAGGGCAAAAGAGATTGGAGTTAGGAAAGTATTGGGTGCCGGCAGATCGAAGATCGCAATTCAGTTTTTTATTGAATCCGCTGCATTTACGGCGATAGCATTTGCATTAGGATACTTGCTCTGCACTTTGTTTCAGCCTGCATTTTTTAAATTCCTTGAGATAGACCTGGATATAGACTTTCTTTATCATCCCATCGTGTTGTTAAGCTTTGGCGGAATATTTCTTGTTTCGGTAATTCTCGCGGCAATTTATCCGGCAATAGTTCTGTCGGCATTTAAACCGGTGGCGATTTTATATGGAAAGCTTAGCCGACAGGGCGGTAGTATTTCCGTCCGTAAATTCTTTACTGTTTTGCAGTTCAGCATATCTATCGCGTTGATCATTTGCAGTATCGTGATCATGCAACAGGTGAATTATTTGAAAAACACCGACACTGGTGTGGATCGGGAGAATATTGTGATGGTTCCTTTCTCTTCCGGCATTGGAAAAAATTATGAAGCTTTTCAATCGGAAATTCGATCCATTCCAGGTGTTAACCAGCTTGCAACTTCGCAGTCGGCAATGTATGCGGGGAACGATATAATGGGAGTGAAGCCAAAGAATAGCGATAAGATGATGTTTCTTCCCATCCTTTCAGTCGACAAACAGTTCACTGAGCTGTTGGGACTGGAATGGAAGATTGCTCCTAAAGGATCCTTTCTATTATAGAAAGAAGGATGTGATTCTGTTGAATGAAACAGCATTGGAAAAACTAGATCTGGAACCAGGTGCAATTGATCAAATGATCGACGAACAGTATACCGTTGGCGGCGTATTAAAAGATTTCAATTACTATTCGTTACAGTCTAGAATTGAATCACTCGGATTGATAATTACTTCGGAAAAGGACACAGTTTCCGGCTGGAGTAAACGCGGAGGTTGTTTGTTTGCGAAAATCAATCCACATACGAATTTACCCCGACTCTTAGGCCAGATGAAAACGGTCTATGACCGATATGATAGCGCAAAGCCATTTTCATTTCAATTCATGGATCAGGCATTTGAGGAATTATACAGAGCTGAGGATCGGCTTTCGAGAATTCTTGGGGTCTTTACACTTTGTATGATCCTTATTGCCTGTATGGGATTATTAGGTCTAACCACATTTATGATCATGCAAAAAACCCGGGAGATCGGCATTCGTAAAGTGTTGGGAGCTTCCGTGACCCAGGTTTCGGCAATGCTTTCCAGGGACTTTGTGAAGATGGTGCTGATCGCGGTAGTCATTGCTTCACCAATTGCCTGGTGGGCGACGAATAAATGGCTGGAAGACTTTGCTTATCGGATCAGTGTTGGATGGTGGGTATTTGTTTTAGCGGGAATTGGGGCAGTATTGATCGCAATAATTACGATATCGATTCAAACGATCCGGGCAGCATTGGCAAACCCTGTGGAGAGTTTGAGGAGTGAATAGTGAATGGTGAATGGTGAATGGTGAATAGTGAATAGTGAATGGTGAATAGTGAATAACATTAATATCTTAATTATAGATTATTGATTATTAATTATTAATTATTGTGAGCTAACGGGAGTCGGTAACAATCAATAATCAATAATTAATAATCAATAATAAGTAATCAAAAGATTCGTGACACATAAATAAACTTACTATGTGGAGTAACTCAATAAAATTCGCTTTTCGAAATTTATGGAGAAGAAAACTATTTTCTTTTATAAACATATTTGGGCTTGCATTGGGTCTTGCCTTCTGTGGGCTGATTGCAATATTTATCTATGATGAATGGCGTGTAGACAAAACACAACCGTCAAATCTGTACCGGGTTATTACTGCATACACTTCAAAGGATCTTGGGGATGCCAGTCTCAACTCAGTGGGCAGGGCGCTTCCTGCAGCGATCAGGCAGGAGATTCCCGAAGTAGACAAAGTAATACCTGTTCGTGGCTCGGGGCATACGATCAAACACAACAACGAACATTTTTATGAGAAGATCATTTACGCCGGAGAGGATTTCCTCGAAGCATTCAACTATCCACTGATTGCCGGTAGCGCGAAGGATGCTTTGAAAGAACCATACAGCGTTGCGATTACGGAGGGGATGGCGATTAAGTTTTTTGGAAACACCGACGTATTGGGTAAAACCCTGTTGTTAAGTGATACGGTGCCCTGCAAGATCACCGCTGTCCTGAAAAAAACTGCACCTTCTCATTTTGACTTTGATGTCCTGCTTTCCTTTCCAACATTTAAGCTGGTTGGTGGTATTATGACCCAATGGTTCACCTGGGATATGGGTTGTTATGTAGTGTTAAAAAAAGAAGGAGATCCGAAAAAGGCCGAACAGAAGATCTCCGCGCTTTCCATGCAGCATAATGGCGAAGAATATCGTAATGTTGGTTATAATGTAGGTCACAAACTGGAAACTGTAAAGGATATTTACCTGCATTCCCAATTGGGTAGCTTCAACAAGGCAACGGGAAAAATCAAACAGTTGTACATCTTCGGATTAGTGGGCCTGGCCTTATTGTTACTTGCTTGCATCAATTTCATCAATCTTACTACAGCATACCAGGCCGAACGTGCAAAGGAAGTCGGAATCCGGAAAACGATTGGTGCATCTGCCATCGCCTTGATACGGCAATTTGCCATTGAAACCTTTCTAATGGTTTTCCTGGCGGCGCTCCTTTCATTGGTATTAATCTATTTCCTTCTTCCTTATATTGGTTCAATAGCTGAGAAAGAATTTTCACTGGAATTATTGACTAAACCGGCAGTCATCCTAATTGTAATCTTATTGGTCATAGTGACCGGACTACTTGCTGGCTGGTATCCTTCTTTATTGCTTTCAAGACTCCAGCCAATTCAATCCATCCGGATTCAGAAAAGCAATAAGGGACAGGGACCAATATTGAGAAAAATATTAGTAGTAATTCAATTCTCTATTTCAATAATCCTGATCACCGGCACCATTATCGCCGTGAAGCAATTGAATCATATGCAAACCTATGAGCTGGGTTTTGATAAAGACCAGGTGCTCGTGATGCCACTACGAAAATTGCCTTACAGGGATTTCACCAATAATTACGAAAGCATCAAACAACAATTGAAACAAATTCCCGGAATAAATTCAATTAGTTCAGCCTCGGCAATGCCTGGCAGGACTGGTTGGGCAGGCCAGATCGTACAACCCCAGGGATTTACCGGTGAGCAAACGCTTACCATGGAAGTGATCCCAATTGATCATGATTATGTAAAGACTTTAGGGATCAAACTCATAGCAGGGAGAGACCTTTCAACAGATTTTTCCACTGATGCAAAGCATGGGGTGTTATTAAATGAAACTGCGTGTAAGCTTATCGGTTGGAAACCAGAGGAAGCAATTGGCAAATTGATAAATACTTCTGGATTGGATAGTGGGCGAGTGGTCGGCGTAATGACAGATTATCATCAGCATGGATTGCAAACCAGGATTGGTCCCGTGCTTGCTTTTATTAATTCCTATGCTTACCGCTTTATGGCAGCCAGGATTAATGGAAAGGATATGCAATCAACGATTCAAAAAATTGAATCCTTTTGGAAACTACGATTTACCGGCTATCCATTTGAATATTTCATGTTGGATGATGATTTTAACCTTCAATATAAATCTGAAACGAACCTGGCGCGTCTCATCAGTTTGTTTTCTATATTGACAATCCTTGTTGCCTGTCTCGGATTATTTGGATTGACAGCATATATCACAATGAAAAGAACAAGAGAAATCGGTATTCGAAAAGTTTTAGGCGCAACTACTGGTTCTGTGGCCGGCATGTTAAGTAAAGATTTTCTAAAGCTTGTTACCATAGCCATATTGATAAGCGTTCCGGTTACCTGGTGGATGATGAGTAAATGGCTCGAAGATTTTGCTTACCGGATAAACATGCCAGTTTGGGCATTTGCTTGCCGGCCTTTCTGCCTTATTGATCGCCATGTTAACCGTAAGCTTCCAGGCAATTAAGGCAGCGATGGTCAATCCGGTGAAGAGTTTGAGGTCAGAATGATTGCTTCATTGTTCAATTGTTTGTCCCGAAGGTTCGGGAGTTGGGTTGATTAATTGCAGAATCGCTGATACATGTAAGTCAAACAATCAAACCATAAAGCAATCAAACAATAATAAATAAGAACTATATATGTTTAAGAACTATTTAAAAATTGCCTGGCGCAATCTCTGGAAACACAAAACTTTCAGCGCAATTATAGTATTTGGAATGGCAATAGCTTTTGCAGCGGCATTGTTGTTGTCGTTAACCGCTTACCAGGAATTATCGTATGATCAATTCCACAAGAATAAGGATGATATATACCAGGTTTACATGGAAGAATACCGGCGTGACGGAACTGAAAGAACATCTACAATGGCGGTGCCGCTTGCGCCGGCGTTAAAAAAGGAATATCCTGCTATCATCCATATCACTCGTTTCGGAAGCAGTGCTGGTAATCTGGTCCGGTATAAGGACAAAGAAATTGATCTCAATATTCGCGCGGTTGATCCCGATTTCTTTGAAATGTTCAGTTTTCCAATTGTAAGTGGTAATAAAACAGCTCCATTGAAGGAATTAAATGATCTGATGTTGACGGAAAATTGCGCAAAACGGCTGTTTAGTGAAGAAAATCCCCTCGGAAAATTGGTTGAGATCCAAATGGACGGTGAATGGAAGAGCTTCAAGGTTTCTTCCGTGGTTGAGAATTTTCCGGACAACTCAAGCTTCACATTTGACATGTTTACCCGATTTGAACATTTTCCAAACTATGAGCAACACACTGACAATTGGGATGCATGGACTCACGAAATTTTCCTTCAGCTTCGGGAGGATACCAGGCCATCCGATTTTGAAGAGAGTTTAAGGGCCTTTAATCCAAAGTATTTCAAAGGAAGGATTGATCAAATGCAACGAGATCAGGGTAAAAAGGACGCGAAAGGAGATTACTTCAGGTTGCGTACGATTCCTTTTACTGATATTCATTTTAGTGAAATAAGTGGAACGGGCGCAGGTATCAACAAGTTTTATCCTTATCTCTTACTAATTATTAGTGCATTCATATTATTTATTGCCTGTGTCAATTTTGTAAATCTATCTCTCGCCAGATCCTTTACCCGCTCAAAGGAAATTGGAATAAGAAAAGTTGTAGGAGCGTTACGCTGGCAATTGATCAGGCAATTCTGGGGAGAGGCATTGCTCGTTTGCTTCCTTGCATTAGCCTTGGGAATACTGATTGCATACCTGCTTCTTCCATATTATAAAACCACTTTCAATCAGTCCATATTTGTTGGCATATTGAAATCACCAATGGTAATTATTTATACGATCCTCGCATTTGGGATTGTGACCTTATTTGCCGGCGGTTATCCAGCCTGGGTTGTTTCTACATTGGATATGGTTAAGATTGTGAAGGGTAAACTCAGCTCGGGTAAATCGCATTTTCTTCGAAATACCTTGATGGTTGTTCAGTTTACTCTTTCTTGTTTGCTAATTATATCAACAATCATCGTTTGGAATCAGATAAACTATTTGCGAAGCAAACCACTTGGATATAATAAACAACAGGTAATATCAATTCCCATCGGGAACACGATTGATCCGGAGAAATCGCTTGCGCTTATGCGAACCAAACTGGCTGCAGAACCGCAGGTCATTGCCGTTACCGCAACTGATATGAATCTTGGACGCGGCCGCGATGGTTCTTCGAGTACCTCAATTATGGGATTTGACTACAAGAATAAGGGCATTAACACGCATTGGCTTAGGATTGACTATGATTATCTCGAAGCACTAGATATAAAATTGATCGCAGGCCGGGATTTCTCAAGAGAATACGCAGATACAGGCGCAGTGCTGATCAATCAACAAATGGCGAATGCACTAGGTGAAAAGGATCCGTTGAATGCAATGCTGGATGTGGATGGATCAAAACTGAAGGTCATCGGTGTTGTCCAGGATTTTCACTTTAAATCATTGCATCGCCAAATTGAGCCATTGACTATGGTCGTTCGACCGAACTGGCAGATCAGTTATTTATTTGTTCGGGTAAAGCCAGATAATCTTCCAGCTTCATTGGCAAGAATTGAAAAAGCATGGAAAGAAATAAACCCTAAAGGAGATTTTGAAGCGTCCTTTCTTGATGAGAACACCGATAACCAGTACCGGAAAGAAACAAGAATGTCAAAGATCTTCATGGGTGGGGCGATTCTTGCCATCCTGATATCATGCATGGGATTGTTTGGCATTGCATTGCTGGCGATCATTCAAAGAACAAAAGAGATTGGTATCAGGAAAGTGTTGGGGGCTGGCACTTTTCAAATCGTAAGATTGGTTTCTAAGGATTTTGTTTTACTGGTCATCCTTGCGATTGTGATTGCTTCTCCACTCGCCTGGTTTGCAATGAATAAATGGTTGGAGAATTTCGCTTATCGCATCTCGATTTCCTGGTGGGTTTTTGCGGTTGCCGGAATCGCGGCTTTGCTGATAGCATTTGTTACTCTCAGTTTTCAATCGGTGAGAGCGGCTTTGGGGAATCCGGTAAAGGCGTTGAGGAGTGAATGAATATTGTTTGATTGTTGGATTGTTTGATTGTTGGGTTTATGAATAGCAAGATTGCTGATACAAGTAAATCCAACCATTAAACAATCCAACAATCAAACGATGTCTGAATTAAACAAGTCAAACGATAAATCATTAAGTCATGTTAAAACAATATTTGCGTGTTGCGTGGAGGAGCCTGAAAAAGAATCGTCTCTTCACTTTTTTGAATGCGATTGGGTTGGCGAGTGGAATTGCGGTCGCGTTGTTGTTGATGCTGTACGTTAAGGATGAACTTTCATTTGATAAGTACCATTCAAAGTTTTCCAGGATTTATAGGGTTGGACTTACGGCAACCTTCGACAATAAAAGCGAACGCTGGGCCAATACGCCAAATGTAACTGGTCCGGCAATGAAGGCTGAAATACCTGAAGTAGAGGAACAGGCTCGGCTTTTATATCATGATTATGGTAAAACGGCATTTGTAAACACTGCTGATAAGAAATTTGCTGAGAAAAAACTTTATTGGGCAGACGGCAGTCTATTTAAAATATTCGACATAAAATTTCTTAGAGGCAATCCTGCCGTGGCGCTGAATGATCCTAAAAAGATCGTGATGAGCAACACAACAGCGCATAAATATTTCGGTAAGGAGGATCCAATTGGTAAGCTGGTCAAAATTGATAACAAGTACGAACTTGAAGTAAGTGGGGTTTATGAGGATTTTCCCGGAAATTCAACTATTGATGCGGAATTGATTGGTTCTTTTTCAGCTATTGAATGGGCAAATAAACGATTGGTTTGGAGTAATGCGAGTTATGAGACGTATATCCTGGTCAAGCCCAATAGTTCACCTGCCAGTATCGAGCAAAAGCTCAAACAGATTGTAGACAAGAATGTGGCAAAGAATGACCAATGGTTTTCATTCTGGTTGCAGCCACTGACGAATATTCATCTTGGTTCGGGCGATATTACGAATTCATCAACAACCAGGGTGGGAGATGCAGCGCAGGTGAAAATACTGATCATCCTTGCGATCGTGGTTTTGCTTATCGCTTCTATCAACTATATGAATCTCGCCACTGCGAGGTCACAAATGCGTTTCAAGGAAGTTAGTATTAACAAAACTGTTGGGGCCAGTAATTTTCAACTTGCGGGCAGATTCTATCTGGAAACAGCTTTATTGTTGCTCATATCGGTATTAATTGCAATTGGTATTCTAGCGGCGGGGACTTCCATTATTTAACCGGCTTGCTGAAAAATCACTTTCATTTGATTCAATTTTTTCTTTTGATGTGATTGGTGGATTGTTGATCACGACTCTGTTGATCACTTTAATTGCCGGATCCTATCCTGCATTTTATCTGTCTTCCTTCCGGCCAAAGGAATTATTGCATACAACATTTAGAAAGAGTTCAGGTGCGGGTTTATTCAGAAGGTCTCTGGTAGTAGTGCAATTTGTGGCGTCTGTCGTATTAATCATCAGCACGGTGATTTTTTTCCAACAATTAAAATACATTCAAAATAAAAAATTAGGATACGAACCTACGCAGGTCGTTGCGATCACCACAGCAGCGGCGCAGAATGCACAGGAAATCGAATCGCTGATAAATGCATACAAGTCTTATTCAACGGTTGTAGATGTATGTCGTGCGCAAACCTATCCCGGCAATGGAGGAAGTGGAAGGACGATTTACAGGCCGGACGACCTCGATAAGGGGGCCTTTATCAGAACGAACAGGGTAACATCTGAATTCATAAAGGTTTTGGGTTTGAAATTGCTGGCTGGAAGTACACTCCCGTCAGTAAGATCAGAAAAGGATACTACGGTGCAGGTTGTCCTGAACAAGGAAGCGGTCGATTTTATGGGCTATACACCCGAGCAGGCTATCGGCAAGGAAGCAAAGAATTTATTCTGGGAGAAAACAACAATCATAGTTGGTGTGGTGGATAATTTTCATTTCGAATCATTTCATAAACCCATAGCAGCTTACGGATTCCATAATAACGATAGTGAATGGCGGCCTTACCTTCTGGTAAAGACAACTACATCCAACTTGAACAAGACGATGGAACAATTAGAATCGATATTCAAGAAGCAGGTGCCGAACTCTGCTTTTGAATTCACATTCATTGATCAATTCCTCAATACACTTTATAAGAAAGAAAGAAATACGGCACAGGTGGTGTTGGTGTTTTCCGGTTTGGCAATTCTTATTGCCAGTCTTGGATTATTTGGGCTTGCAGCATTCACTGCAGAGCAAAGAACAAAGGAAATCGGAATAAGGAAAGTATTAGGCGCAAGTCTGCAAAATGTGGTTGGACTTCTATCCAAAGATTTTTTAAAGCTGGTGTTGATCGCATCAGTGATCGCAGTACCGGTAGCCTGGTACATGATGCAGGAATGGTTGAAAGATTTTGCTTATCGTGTGCAATTATCCTGGTGGGTATTTGCTATCGCGGTGCTGGCTGCATTGTTTGTTGCATTGATAACAGTGAGCTTTCAAGCGATTAAGGCGGCGGTGGCGAACCCGGTGAAGAGTTTGAAGACAGAGTGATGGTTAGATTGTTGAATTGTTTGATTGTTGGATTTATGAATTGCAAGATCGCTGATACCCGTAAACCCAACAATCAAGCCATAAAACAATCAAACAATTTATTAAAAAGAAATTGAAAAATATGTTTAGAAACTATCTAAAAATAGCGATACGAAACCTCACGAGACACAAAGGTTTCAGTATAATTAATATCGCAGGCTTGACATTGGGTATTGCGGGTTGTTTATTGATCGGTCTTTATGTCTGGGATGAAATGCAGTACGACCGATTTCATAAAGATGGAGACCGGGTCTTTCGCGTTTATAATGTTCGCACGACGGAAGAGGGAACGGGGAATCAATCAAATACTCCTCCCATGTTTGCTTTATCGCTCAAACAGCAATACCCTGAAGTAGAAGAAAGCATAAAGCTGATGAATATTTATGAGAAGACTCTTATGCGCACTGATAAGGCTAAGGCATACGAGGATAAGGGTGTTTTTGCGGAGGCGCCTTTCTTTAGTTTTTTTACCCTGCCGATTGTAGCAGGTAATCCTGTAACTGCGCTATCCGATCCGGGTCATATCGTGATCAGTGAAGATCTGGCAAAGAAATACTTCCAGGACGGGGATGCGTTGAATAAAACGATATACGTAGGTAATGATACATTCCAGGTGAGTGCGATTGTAAGATTCCCTGAGCATTTTCACCTCGGCCTATCCTATATTTTACCATTCAAGACAGTTGAACCCTACCTGGATCAGGAAAGATTGAAAAATTGGGTATGGCAACAATTCCATACCTATATCAAATTGAAAAAGGGAGCTAATGCGGAATTACTGGAGTCAAAATTTCAGAAATACGTAATTGAGAATGTTCACCCGATCACTAAGAAAACGAATTTCAGTTATGTTCCATATTTCCAGAATGTTCAGGATATTCACTTGGATTCTGCTGGATTTCGGTTTGATATAGCTAAACAGGGCAATAGGGTTTACGTAAATGCGCTTTCGATCATTGCGGTGTTTGTATTGCTAATTGCCTGTTTCAATTTTATCAATCTTTCTACCGCGCGTTCGTTGAGAAGGGCAAAAGAAGTAGGCATTCGCAAGGTAGCCGGAGCGAATAAAAAACAATTATGGTTTCAATTCACCGGTGAATCCGTCTTGCTGGCACTTGTAGCTACTATTATCGCAACTGGCATTACAGTTTCATTGCTGCCGCAACTCAACCAGTTTACCGACAAAAAGATTGAATTCAATCCATTCACCAATCCACTAATCGGATTGATCATTCTTTCACTGGGAATCCTGACCGGCGTGCTTGCGGGTATCTATCCTGCCTTGTTCATTTCCGGCTTCAAAGCAATTGAGAGTCTGAAAAAGTTGCGGGCTGGAGGAAGATCCGACCGGATCCATTTATTGAGAAAGGGTCTTGTGGTGGTACAATTTGGGTTATCGGTCTTCCTGATCGTGTCTACCTTTATTGTTTATCGCCAGGTCAATTACCTGCAGAATAAGGATCTCGGGTTTAATAAGGATCAGCTCATGTATTTCGGGATGAGAGGTGACAAGATGTATGGTAACCAGGAAGCATTCAAAAACGAAATTCTTGCATCTTCTGGAGTTATTTCTGCCACGATAGGCTATGGATTACCGGGAGATATTTTTGCCGGAGACCAGGTTATTGTGCCAGGCCCCGGTGGCGGCAAAACCTTTGGAGCTAATCAATTCATGGTGGACCATGATTATATCAAGACGATGGGTTTGAAAATAATCGCCGGCCGCGACTTTTCAAGAGAGATGAAGACAGATGCCGACAACGCATTTATTATAAATGAATCTGCTGTTAAAGAACTCGGACTTGGAACGCCGGAAACGGCATTAGGAAGACGGCTCGACTGGCCAGCATGGGTAGCAAGTGGTGATTCCTTGAAAAAAGCAACAGTAATTGGGGTGGTAAAAGATTTTCACATAAATAGCTTGCATCAACCTCTATCGACGGTAATCCTTCAGATTTATCCAAGTGAAAACTGGAAGGTTGCTGTAAAGCTGAAGTCAGAGAATATCAGCCAAACGATTGCAAA
Organism: uncultured Chitinophagaceae bacterium; assembly: GCA_963728145.1. GTDB lineage: Bacteria > Bacteroidota > Bacteroidia > Chitinophagales > Chitinophagaceae > CAVSJA01. The sequence continues at coordinate 1,062,339 of CAVSJA010000007.1, forward strand.
TATTGAAAAAGTATGGAATAAATTTTCACCTGAATACCCAATCAATTATAGTTTTCTCGATGAGAATTTCGCTAAGATGTATCGGTCAGAACAAAAGCTTAGTGCCCTGCTTTGGATCTTTACCGGTATGGCTGTTTTTATAGGATGTCTTGGACTGCTTGGTCTTGCAACTTATGCAGCTGAACAAAGGGTGAAGGAGATTGGTATCCGTAAAGTATTGGGCGCAAGCGTGGGCAGTATAATAAGTTTACTCTCGAAGGAATTTATTCTGCTGCTGCTAATTTCTTTCATCGTTGCATTTCCAATTGCATGGTGGGCAATGAAAAGTTGGCTGGCAGATTTTGCTTATCGACTTAATATCAGTTGGTGGATTTTTGCCGGCGCCGCTATTATTGCGCTCTTGGTTGCTATGGCGACGATCAGTTTCCAGGCGATCAAGGCTGCAATTGCGAACCCGGTGAAGGCTCTAAGATCCGAATGACTCTAATTAATAATCAATAATCATTAATCAAATAAGAAAAGTAAATCCTTATATATGTTCAAGAACTATTTCTTAACAGCATGGCGCAATCTTCGGAAGAGTCGAATCTATTCTGCAATCAATATTCTTGGGCTTGCGATTGGAATGGCGGCTTGTATAATTATTCTTTTGTTTGTTTTTTATGAAAGAAGTTTTGATAAAATGCATACAAAGAATATCTATCGCCTCGATGAAGTGCAAAAATTTGAAGGAATGGTGGCACCTCAGAATGTAGCGTTGTCGATGTTTCCCATGGGCCCGACTTTGAAAAAGGATTTCCCGGAAATCAAAAATTTCACCAGGGTAAACGATTGGGGACAAGTTACACTCAATTATGGTGAAAAGAAGATCGAAGTGCCCAGAGGTCTTTTTGCTGATTCTACTTTCTTCCAAATCTTTGATTTTGAACTTATGGTCGGGCATCGGGATAAAGTATTAGAGAAACCTAATAGCGTAGTTCTCACGAAGGGAATGGCTGAGAAATTCTTTGGTAAGGGCGATCCGATGGGAAAGACAGTTGCTTTCTATGGAAATGATACGACTTTATTTCAGGTAACAGGGGTAATGCCCAATGTTCCTGAGAACTCCCACCTGAAATTTGATGCATTGTTTTCTTTCAATACACGACCTACGGCGAGATTAATGCAAAACTGGGGTGGGAATTGGTTGATCACTTATTTAGAGTTGGATAAGCAGACTAATATCGCTGCGTTGGAAAGCAAGTTCCCCGCTTACTTAAAAAAATACATGCAGGAAGACAGATGGAAGTACTATGAGCTATTCCTCCAACCGCTCGCTGATGTCCATGCGAACTCGGTCGATATCACGCATGATTATCTTAACTATCAAAAGTTCGATAGACGATATACAAAAATATTTTTCATTATCGCATTGATCGTGCTGGCAATTGCCTGCATCAATTTTGTGAATCTGTCTACCGCACGTTCATCCGGACGCGCAAAGGAAGTAGGTATTAGAAAATCGGTTGGAGCCTTCCGTTCCCAATTGTCCATGCAATTCATCGGTGAATCAATTTTATTATCCCTGATTGCGATGGTGCTGGCGATCTTATTGGTCGCGCTTTTTCTTCCTTATGTTCGGAATCTCAGCCAGCGGGATCTTCGACTGCATTTATTTACAGACCCAATGGCGCTTCCATTTTTGATTGGGGCTTCATTGCTAATAGGTATCCTCGCCGGACTTTATCCGGCCGCTTACCTTTCATCTTTTCAAGCCAGTAGGGTATTGAAGGGTTCGGTTCAAACCGGAACGAATAAAGGAAGATTCAGAAATCTTTTAGTAGTTGGACAATTCACGGGAGCAATTTTCCTGATCATTGCAACCATTTTTGCCGTACGTCAGTTGAATTTTATGCGTGATAAGGATCCGGGTTACGATCGCGACCAGGTGATGCTGATCCCGCTGAATTCAAAAACACTGGCGAAGTATGACGCCGTAAAGCAAGAGTTGTTGACGAATACACTGGTTACAGCTGTGACTGCATCACAACAGCGCCTGGGAAATAACCTGCATCAAAGCGGCGTACATTTTGTTGGAGATGGACCGTCACGGGACCTTACTTCTTCACGGGCGATTGTTGATCCGGATTATCTGAGTCTTTACAAGATAAAGCTGGTGGCGGGAAGAAATTTTTCGAAAGATCCATCCGAAAATGGAAGAGCATACATAGTCAATGAAGCGCTGGCAAAAGAATTATTGAAAGATAATCCAAAAGCTCCCTTATCATCATTGATTGGTAAGCGATTTCATTTTGGCGGCGGAGATTCAACCAGCACGATCATAGGAATTACAAAGGATTTTAATTTCAATTCGCTTCATCACAAGATTGAAACCTTATTCCTGCTTAATCAAACCCAATGGGGATTTGATGAAATGTCAGTGCGTATTGACGGAACAAGAGCAAGGGATGCAATCGCACATGTCCAGGCGGTTTGGAATAAAAATTTACCGGAGTATCCATTTGAATATACCTTTCTCGACGATCATTTTACTGAGTTATACCGGGCAGATACGCAGGTGAGCCGGATTGTGGGAATACTTGCGGTTCTTGCGATAATTATTTCCTGTCTTGGTTTATTCGGACTCGCATCTTTCTCTGCCGAAAAAAGAATTAAGGAGATCGGCATTCGCAAAGTATTGGGAGCATCAGTGCAAAATGTTGTTGGCTTGCTCTCAAGAAATTTCATAAAGCTTGTATTTATTGCCAATCTGATCGCCTGGCCGATTGCCTGGTTTGCATTGGACAGATGGCTGAATGATTTCGCGTATCGGATAAATATCAGTTGGTGGGTATTCATTATCGCGGGCCTTGCCGCACTTGGAATTGCTTTGGCCACGGTCAGCTTTCAGGCGATACGTGCGGCGGTGAGTAATCCGGTGAAGAGCCTGCGTTCTGAATAGGTTTAAAGTAATAATCAATAATTAATAAGCATGTCGCACGTCAATCAATTATTGATTATTAATTATTGATTATTATATGCATGTGGAGTGACTTAGGAAACTCGTATTCTTCATCCAATAAAAGAAGTTTCATGCTATTACAAAACCTAAAAATTGCACTCCGCGTTCTAAACCGGCATAGGGGCTACGCATTGATCAATTTGGCTGGCATAACAGTAGGAGTTACGGTATGTCTGCTAATTGGGTTGTATATCCAGCATGAGTTGAGTTATGACAGGTATCATGTGAACCATAAAAATATTTACCGGCTCGCGAATAAAGTTGACGGAGCAAGTTTCGAGAATGGGATTGCCAAGATCTCTGCACCATGGGGACCAGGATTGGCAAAGAATTTTCCTGAAGTGGAATCGTATTGCAGGTTTGTATTTTTTGGAGAAAGTTTATTTAAGTATGGCGACAAGCAATCTTACGAGGAAAGTGGATTCTATGCCGATTCTACGGTGTTGAAAATATTTAGCTGGAAGCTGATCAAAGGGGATCCAAAAACTGCAATGGAAGCTCCGAACAACATGATCATATCGGAAACTTTTGCAAAGAAGTATTTTGGCAATGAAGACCCGATTGGAAAGACCTTCACGGTTGGCAGTGATAACAATTTGTATAAAGTGACGGGTTTAATAAAGGATGTTCCGTCCAATTCGCATTTCAGGTTTGATTTTTTGGCAACCCTAAGTTCATATCATCATCCTGATATGGATAAATGGAATCGCTGGAATCAGTTTTACACTTATCTTCTATTGAAACCTGGTGTATCAGTAAAAGCTATTGAACAAAAAGCGCATCCATTTGTCGACCAACACCTTGATAGCGCAACTGCTGCGGTTTGTACACCATTCCTCCAACCGCTTGCAGGCATTCATTTGCATTCTGATCTTTTCAGGGAGATGGAGCCCAATTCAAATAATACCTACGTTTATATATTCGGAACACTTGCGCTTTTTATTATCCTGATCGCATGCCTGAATTTTATCAATCTTTCAACCGCCCAGGCAATCAAAAGAGGAACTGAAGTTGGGATACGTAAAGTGAATGGTGCGTCGAGGATTTCTTTGATGTGGCAATTTCTTGTTGAAACAATTCTGATATGCTTGGTCTCGATAGTTCTGGCTGTCGTACTGACATGGATCAGCTTGCCTTACCTGAACAACTTTTTGGAAAAGGAAATTCCATTTAATTGGCTTGCAGGAAAATGGTTGTTGATTGGTTTGTTAGTGCTTTTTGTGTTTGTCAGCCTTCTTTCTGGTTTGTATCCTGCATCAGTGTTAGCTTCATTCAATCCTGCGAAGATCATTGGTAAACGTTCTTCAGGCATGCTTTCGGGAAATCTGCTGAGAAAAAGCCTGGTGGTTTGCCAGTTCAGCATATCCATTATCATGATCATTGCGGCAATTGTTACGGGGATGCAGTTGAATTATATCAATAACAAAAAACTTGGGTTTAATAAGGACCAGATCCTGATCATTCAATTACGAAACCAGGAAACAATCAGGAGATTTGAAACAGTAAAACAGGAATTGAAGCAGGTGCCCGGAGTAGTCAGTGTAACAGCATCAGCTAACCGCCCGGGAGGAAGTGATTTTGGAATTCCTTTTGAAATAGAAGGAATCTCCAATGATCGGCTTCCCGCAATGCGAAACCTGGTTGTTGACCACGATTTCCTCGAAACTTATCAAATGGAAATCGCATCGGGTAGGGGTTTCAGTAAGGAGATGAGCACGGATACCGGTACATACCTCATCAATGAAGAAGCTGCCAGGCAATTAGGAGTAAAAAATATTGTCGGTACAATGATGAAGATGCCTGCATTCAACCGGGCACCAGCTCCGATTATCGGAGTAGTTAAGGATTTTCATTTTCGTTCACTACATGAAAAAATTGCTCCACTGTTTTTATTCATTGCACCGGCATGGTTTAGCCAGGTATCTGTTAGAATTAACACGACCAATACGGAAAAAACCCTTGAAGGATTGCGTCAGAAATGGGCAACTATTGAACCAGGCAATCCATTCAGCTATACTTTCTTCGATGAAGGGTTCAATCGGCTGTATATTTCAGAAGCAAGAACTGCAACGATCATTCGGATTTTTTCAACTCTTGCAATTTTTATCGCATGCCTTGGCTTGTTGGGACTCGCGACCCATGCAACTCAACAACGAATCAAAGAGATTGGCATAAGAAAAGTGTTGGGCGCAAGAGTTTCGGGTATTGTCTATCTGTTATCAATCGACTTTTTGAAATTAGTGATCATCGCAGCAATCATTGCATTCCCCATCGCCTGGTGGGCAATGAATGATTGGCTAAAAGACTTCGCATATCGTGTGACGATCGAATGGTGGGTATTTGCCATCGCGGGAATGAGCGCATTGCTTATAACATTGTTAACGGTTGGATACAAAGCAATCAGCGCCGCAATTGCTAAATCCGGTCAAGTCCCTGAGAACTGAATAGCGTTTGGTGTTTGGAGTTTGGTGTTTGGCGTTCTATCAGTTGCAGTTTGATCCACGGCTTTTTAATGAACTCTTTACGCAGATTAAATGGTAGGCTCCTGAACGACAAACGCCAAACTCCAAACGCCAAACGCCTCGCACTGTATCGAAATCGTACATCTCCTGTACCATTAACGAACAGCTTCGTAGATGAAGATATATAACTGATTGAGAATCAGCCGGCTTAATCCCGGTATGCTTTGTGAATTTGGTACTGCCAACCACCAAACATATAGCCATGTTTCTCAACCATTTCAAACTAGCCTGGAGAAACCTCAGAAAGAACAGGGTCTATTCCTTCATCAATATTTTTGGATTGACCTTCGGCCTCAGTAGTTTCTTATTGATTGCCCTTTACATTTTTGATGAACTGACATTTGACCGATTTCATAGAAATGCCGGTTCTATCTACAGGGTGATCGACAATAGAACACCTGCATCCGGAAAAGAAACAAAGATTGTTTCTTCCGCTTTTAACATTTCCGAACAGGGTAAAAAAGATTTTCCAGAAATTGCTAATGCTGCTCGCTTTAGCATGTTTGGACGAGTCAATGTATATAACGAAGTCCATACCCAGGCTTTCTATGAATTCTTTTATATCGGCGATGAGCAGTTCTTCAATGTCTTTAGTTTTCCAGTAATAAGTGGAAACGCAGCTTCTGCATTAAAAGAGCCTCGCTCTGTTGTGTTGACTGAAGAGTCAGCCATGAAATTTTTCGGAAGAACGGATATTGTTGGCAAATCTCTTCAGGTGGAGACGGATAGTTTCCAATATAAAGTGACCGGGGTAATCCGCATTCCTACCAATTCACACTTGCAATTCAACCTGATCTTTTCCGAATCCAGCTTTTATGCAGACGAGGGATTCAAAAGGATGATTAGCAATGACTGGGCATCCAACAACTTTGTTACTTATTTGCAACTGAAAGAGAATACTGATGCAAAACAATTTGAAAGCAAGCTTTCATCACTGGTTAATTCCAAACGCGATGCACAGCAGCCGAAATCAGATTTCGATCTTCAGCCTCTTTCAGACATTCATTTCTATTCTACAGGTGTCGAAGGTACGATGGCGAACCAGCAGGGAAACATCATGCATATGTATGTGTTCGGAATCGTAGCGCTCTTTGTCTTATTGATCGCCTGCATCAATTACATGAACCTAACTACAGCCAGATTCGCCGGAAGATCGAAGGAGATCGCAGTTCGTAAAGTAGCTGGTGCAGATCAGAAAGTATTGATAAAACAATTCCTATCTGAAGCTTTTCTAGTTACCATAATTGCTTTTATCCTGGCATTGGGAATAGTTAAACTTGTATTGCCTGAATTCAATGCATTCTCAGCCAAGAAGCTTGTTCTCGACGGGTCGACAGATTACCGCATCTGGTTAGGTATGATTGGTACAGTGATCATCGCTGGCTTATTATCCGGTTTATATCCCGCTTTCTTCCAGTCAAGGTTAAAACCATACCTCTTACTCAAGAACAAGATCAATCTCGGGAAAGGAAATCTTTCTTTAAGGAGAGCACTTGTCGTAGTTCAATTCTCTTTATCCATCATCATGATCATTGCGACCGTAATCGTTTACCAGCAAATAAAGTATGTGGGCTCAAAGGATATGGGCTTTAATAGAGAACAATTGTTGGTAGTAGATATAAACAGTGGAGCTGTGCGTCGTGCCGCTGAAACAATTAAATCTGAATATGGAAAGATCGCCGGTGTGCAAACTGTAAGCGTAACATCAAGAGTTCCCGGAGAATGGAAGGTTTTGCCCAGGATAAAAGTGAAAATTGCCGGGAAAACCGATCAGGATGGAGAGGACCTGTTCTTTATCGGTGCAGATGATCAATTTCTCAAAACATTTGAAGTAGATCTATTGTCAGGGCGCAATTTTTCCGGCGCAAACCAATCCGATTCATCTGCTGTGCTGATCAATGAGGCAGCCGCAACATTACTTGGTGTAACCAATCCAACTGAACAGCCAATTGAAATTCCAACGGTGTCTTTTGGCGGTAATGCAGTGAATTTGAGAAATCCATACCGTGCGCGGGTAATTGGCATCGTGAAAGATTTCAACTTTCAATCATTGAGGGAGAAGATAGGACCAATGGTTATTGCTTATCAAAGAAATCCGGTTCATAATATTGACTATTTCACTGCACGCGTGGAGACGGCCAATATGGCCTCTGTGTTAAAACAAATGGAGGATGTATTGCAAAAGATCGATGCAAATCATTTGTTCGAATACAATTTCCTCGACAAGCAATGGGAAGCATTTTACCGGGAGGATGAAAAAAGGCAGACGATATTCCTTGGTGTTGCATTGATGACGATCCTGATTGCATGTCTTGGTCTGTTTGGGTTGGCAACCTATGCTGCAGAACAAAGAATCAAAGAAATCGGAATACGCAAAGTCCTTGGAGCAAGCATTGGCAGTATTGTAGCCCTGTTGTCAAAGGACTTTTTAAAACTTGTACTCATTGCTGCTGTGATTGCATTCCCGATCTCCTGGTGGGCAATGAAGAACTGGCTATCTGATTTTGCTTATCGCATCAATATTCATTGGTGGGTCTTCCTCATCGCTGGAGGACTGGCGGTATTGATTGCCCTTGCCACGGTAAGTTTTCAGGCAATTAAAGCTGCAATAAGTAATCCTATAAAAAGTTTAAGGTCCGAATAAAGAACCATCATTAATTAGTAAACATGTTTAAGAACTATCTCAAGATTGCCTTCCGAAATTTTTCAAAAAAGAAGAACTATTCGTTGTTGAACACGATTGGACTCGCTATCGGTATGGCTTGTTGCTTTTTGATCCTTTTATATATTATCGATGAAAAGAGCTATGATAAATGGATGCCTGGTCACAATCAGGTTCATCGGGTGGCAGTTGATATTAAAACACAGAATGAAACTCACATTCTTTTTGCACCAACTTCCGCAACATTGGCGCCTGCGCTGAAGGACTACACACAGATCGAAGAGGCGACAAGGGTATTAAAATTTCAGAATGACGACCGCCTGATCACCGACGGAAACGAAAAGAAATTTTTTGAGAAGGAATATTATCGCGTCGATCCTAATTTCTTCAAGGTCTTTCCGTATAGAGCACTGGCTGGTAACCTCGACAATGCGCTTTCCGAACCAAATACCATGGTAATCAATCAAACTGTGGCAAAGAAATATTTCGGTATTAGCAATGATTATAGCGTCGCACTCGGGAAAACATTAAGATCGGGCACCAGGACATATAGCATACGAGCGGTCATCGAAGATGTACCGGCAAATTCCATCATGCATCCGCATTTCATGGCATCATTGAAGGAGTTGGATAGTAACAGGAACCTGATGGAAAACTGGCATGCTACAATATTCAATACATTCATCAAAGTGAAGCCAGGCACCGATATAGCCGCATTGGAAACTCAGATCAGCAATATCGCTGATCGATATGTAGGAAATGAGATCAAAAAGAATAATCAGGCTTACCGTTATTTCATTCAGCCGCTGACTTCTATTCATCTCCAATCTGATTTGCGGCACGAACTTTCAAAAAATAATTCCATTGCTTATGTAAAAATATTTACCGCGGCAGCGATTTTTATTCTTTTGATCGCTTGTATAAACTTTATCAACCTGGCGACGGCAAGAGCCATTCATCGATCAAAAGAAGTTGGTGTAAGAAAAGTAGTTGGAGCCAGACGCTGGCAATTGATCACTCAGTTCCTGGCCGAGTCAATTGTTTCCAGCTTCATTGGATTAACGTTGGCAATCCTTCTTGTGGTCCTTGCACTGCCGTGGTTCAATTCCATAGCGGAAAAAAACCTCGATAATTCATTTTTATACAGCCCGGTTTTCCTTATAAGCGCAGCTGTGGTTGCAATTACTTGCGGTATTTTGGCGGGATTTTATCCGGCATTGGTCCTTTCTTATTTTAAACCTGTTGAAACACTTAAGAGCCGAACTGTTAGCGGCCATCGTACGGCGGGATTCTTACGAAGCGGTTTGGTGGTTGGACAATTTGCGATCTCAATAATCATAATTGTTGCTACCATCTTTGTTTCGCGTCAATTGAATTACCTGAAGGAACAAAATCTTGGTTTTGACCAGGAGCAGATGCTGGTGCTTTATGCGCCAGGTGGACGTTTTCTTGCAGATAAATACACCGTAGTCAGGGAAGAACTCAAAAAGCATCCTTCAGTTGTTTCAGTTGCCGTAACGAATACTGTTCCGGGAAGAGGCACAGGAAATAATCTTATTCAATTGAAGAATGATCAAACAAAAGGAACAGACATGCAATTGATGAGCATTGATCAGGAATTTCTGAATACATACAATATCAAACTTGCAGCAGGAAGAAACATCAATGAAAGAAATGCTGAAGATACTTCGGGCGATGAACAAAATGTGTTGATCAATGAGGCCGCACTTCCATTTTTTGGATGGAAAAAACCTGAAGAGGCAATCGGACATGTTTTTGGAGGCGGTTGGGGCAGGGTAGTAGGAGTGGTAAAAGATTTCCATTACACATCGCTTCAAACAAAAGTCGCTCCAATGGAATTGTATTATGGAAAGAACAGTTTCGGATATGTTACGGTCAAAGTAAAGACAAAGGATATCAGTCAAACGATCACGTCCCTTGAGACTAAATGGAAAGAATTGACAAGCACACATCCCTTCACCTATTTCTTCCTTGATGAAGAGTTTGGAAGACAGTATCAGTTTGAGAATCGGTTGGAGAAACTATTTACTGTCTTTTCTTTTATTGGAATACTCATTGCCTGTCTTGGCTTATTCGGTTTAGCTGCACATACAATTGGAAATAGAACAAAGGAAATAAGCATACGGAAAGTACTGGGTGCATCTGTGAGTGGTATCACCACAATGCTTTCGGTGAAATTCCTGCTGTTGGTACTTATTTCATCGGCCGTAGCCATTCCTGTTTCCTGGTGGTTAATGAATACGTGGTTGCAGGACTTCGCATTTAAAGTGAGCCTGAGTCCATGGGTATTCATTGTCGCAAGCTTGACCGCTTTAGTGATTGCATTACTGACGGTAAGTTTTCAAGCAATCAGAGCAGCAATAGCGAATCCTGTGAAGAGCCTGAGGAGTGAATAGTGAATGGTAAATGGTGAATAGTGAATGGTCAATGGTGAATGGTGAATGGTGAATAGTGAATAGTGAATAAGCAATAGCAAATATCAAATTCAAATTCAAAATATAAAATAAAAATGGTTGGTAATTATCTGAAACTAGCTATCCGTAACCTCAGCAAACGCCGGGGTTATGCGTTTTTAAATATTGCAGGTCTTACGATTGGCATGACCTGCTGTTTGCTCATCTTTCATTATGTTTCTTTTGAAAGGAGCTATGATGATTTTCATAAAGAGGCAAAGAATATTGTGAGATTGAGATTGGATTCTTACCAAAAGGGAAAGTTAGCCTGGAAGTCCGCTACAATTTATCCGGCGATAGCGCCAACTATGAAAAAAGATTTTCCGGAAGTGGAAGATTTTTGCCGGCTTATCGATGCGGAAGTAATGCTTACTAACGACGCGACTAACACGAAGTTTTCTGAGACAAAGGGATATTTCGCTGATCCATCAGTGTTGAAAATGTTTGATATCCGGCTTCAAAAAGGAAATCCGGCATCGGCATTGGATGCACCTGATAAGCTCCTGCTTTCTGAGTCGATGGCAAAGAAATATTTTGGCAATGATGAACCAATGGGTAAAAAACTTACTGTAAGGGATCCGGGAATGACCCAAACCTACCAAGTAACTGGTGTTTTTAAAGATTACCCCGCAAATTCTCATCTCGAGATAAAATACCTTGTTTCTTATTCTACGCTCGGTAGAAATTTGCGTTTTTATGGTGATTCTTCTGACCAAACCAATACAAGTTGGGGCTGGTATGATTTCTACGGCTATCTCCAACTAAAGCCTGGAACCGACTTAAAGAAGTTTGAGGCCAAATTTCCAGCCTTCGTTAAGAGAAACCTGGATTCAGCGGCATATTACAAGACCAACAATTACCGGCATGAATTGAGTATAATGCCAATAACTAATATTCACCTTGAATCAAACGTCAACCAGGAAGCTGAAGTAAATGGAAACGGGCAGGCAGTTGCATTTTTGTTTCTGGTTGCCATCTTTATCATAGGTATCGCATGGATCAATTATATCAACCTCGCCACTGCCAGATCAGTTGAGCGTGCCCGTGAAGTCGGCGTACGGAAAGTAATGGGTGCGATGAAAACAGACCTGATCCGGCAATTTCTAATTGAAAGTTTTGTATTGAATCTTGTTTCTCTACTTATTTCAATCGTAATTTTCTTTGCCCTGATCAATGCGTTTGATTCGTTTGTTGGAAGAGACAATTCGACCGGCGTGAGCCTTACTCCGCAGTACTGGCAAATTTTTATTGGGTTATTCGTTCTTGGAACAGTCCTTTCAGGTATTTATCCGGCATTTGTTCTATCAGGATTTCAACCAGTGAAAGTGTTGAAAGGCGTATTCAAAAACACTTCCAGTGGACTTTTGCTCAGGAAAGGGTTGATAATCGTTCAGTTCGTGACCTCGGTTGTATTGATTGCCGGAACGATCGTCGTATATCAGCAGCTCCGATACATGCAGAATCAAAAACTCGGAGTCAACATAAATCAGACGCTGGTGCTGGAAGGGGCTGGATCTTTGGTGGATTCGGTTTACCAAAATGTTTTTCAACCATTCAAGTCGGAATTGCTACAACAGACAGGCATTAAATCCGTCGCTGTATCAACTAGTGTGGCTGGAAAAGAAATATACTGGACAAGTGGTATAAGAAGGATAGGTGCGGAAAATGAGGTGGCTGTGACGCTCTATCACCAGGGAATGGATTATGATTTTATTCCTGCCTATGGAATCAAACTCCTTGCCGGTAGAAATTTTTCGAAGGAATACAAAACCGATAATAAGACGGCAATCCTGAATGAAACCGCGATCCAATTACTCGGCTTCAAGAGCCCCGAAGATGCAATCAAGGGTAGATTGCGCAGAAATCGGGATACCCTAAACATCATTGGTGTAGCGGAGAATTTTCATCACGAGGGCCTGCGCAAACAGATTGAGCCACAGATCATGCTGTTGACACCAAACACGCGAGCCTATTATTCTCTCAAACTTGAAACTTCGGATGTTCAAAAAACCATCGCTTCTGTCAACAAGGTTTGGAGCAAACATTTTCCTGCAGACCCAATAAACTATTTTTTCCTTGACGACTTGTTCAATTCCCAATACAAATCGGAAATGTTATTCGGCAAAGTGTTTGGACTCTTTTCTTTTCTTGCTATTCTAATTGCATGTTTTGGCTTGCTTGGTCTTTCTGCTTATAACGTTTTGCAAAGGACAAAGGAGATAGGCATCAGGAAAGTGATGGGTGCTTCTGTGAATAGCATACTGGTGCTTTTATCAAAAGATTTTCTCAAGCTGGTCTTTATTGCACTATTGGTTGCTGTACCGATCGGGTGGTATATTATGAATAACTGGCTGGAAGATTTTGCTTATCGAATCAATTTAAACTGGTGGGTATTCGCCGTTGCGGGAATAGCAGCATTATTGATTGCTGTTGCGACGATCACCCTCCAGGTATTAAGGGCAGCGGTGGATAATCCGGTGAAGAGTTTGAGGAGTGAGTAATCTGATTGTTGAATTGTTCGATTGTTAGATGGTTGGGTTCATAATGGTTAGATCGTTGATACAAATAAGCCCAACCATTAAACCATAAAACCATCAAGCTATTTGAAAGTTTAAAACTTTGACGCATGTTCAAGAACTTTTTTAAAATCGCTCTTCGCAACCTGGTAAAGCATAAGAGCATTTCTTTCATCAACATATTCGGGCTGGCTGTTAGTATGGCTTGTTGCCTTCTTATCATGTTATTTGTGAAAGACGAATTGAGTTATGATAAATTCAACAAAAATGCGAACAGGATTCATAGAATTGTGAAGGATTTTGTCAATGATGATGGAAGCAGGCTACCGGATGCCACAACGCCACCTGCGCTTGCTCCTGCCATGAAGGCGGAATTACCGGAAGTGGAAGAAGTAACGCGGATTTTTCCGAATTGGGGCACGAGGTATCTTTTTCAGTATGGAGATAAGCGTTTCAATGAAGAAGGAGTTTATCGTGTCGACAGTAATTTCTTTGATGTGTTTACTTTTCCTTTTGTTAAAGGAGATCCGAAGACCGCGTTCAAAAACATCTCTGATGTACTTATTACTGAATCCTCAGCGAAAAAATATTTCGGGACAGATGACCCGATGGGGAAAATTTTACGTACAGATCTCGGCGAATTAAAAGTTGTCGGCGTGCTTAAGGATGTCCCGGAGAACTCTCACTTTCATTTTGACTTTCTGATTTCAATTCGAAAAATAGGTGGAAATATCGACGCCAATTGGGGCTTTTATAATTTCTATACCTATGCTAAATTAAAAGAAGCCGCTTCGATAAATGCGCTTGTCCCTAAGATCCAGGAATTGTATAAACGCAATAATGAGAATGCAACTAATGTTTTCTATACGCAACCACTTACAGATATTCATCTAACATCGCAGTTAAAATGGGAATTGGAACCAAATAGCGATAGACTATATGTATACGTGTTTTCTGTCATCGCATTGTTTTTGATCTTGATAGCCTGTATTAACTACGTGAATCTTACAACCGCCCGGTCTTCTCTTCGCGCAAAGGAGATTGGAATTCGAAAGGTAACTGGCGCATTTCGGTCAGTGATCATTCGGCAATTTCTAATGGAATCCGTATTGACCGCTTTGTTGGCTCTATTCGTATCAATTATTCTTGCAGGTTTGTTTCTGCCCATGGTGAATCAACTCACAGGTAAGCATTTGGAATTGTTCAGTAATGAGAACAGGATTCTCCTTGCAGAGGCATTAGTGGTTGCAGCAGTTGTTGGTTTGCTCGCTGGGATTTACCCTGCAATTTATCTGTCATCGTTTAAACCAGTAGCTGTATTGAAGGGATTGAAGCTGGGTAATTACAGGGTATTTAATTTAAGAAAGGTCCTTGTCATTTTTCAATTCACGCTTTCTATAGCCTTAATTGCAGGTGCATTTGTGGTAATACAACAGATCAACTATGTACAGAATGCAAAGTTGGGAATTAATAAAGAGCAGGTCATGGTAATTGAAGGTGCTGGAAGACTTCCATCGCCAGCTAGCTATGAGGGCTTCAGGAACGACCTGCTTCAAATGTCGCAAGTAAAGAAACTGTCTGGGGCTGATGGAGTGATCGGTGGACAAAACTGGACAACCAGCCTGAACGCAAAAGGATCTGAGAATGCTCAGCTTGTAAATTTTTTGAACGTAGGGATAGATTTTCTGGACGTGATGGGAATCAAGATCAAGGAAGGTCGTGGTTTCTCGAGGGAATTTATGGCGAGCGATAGTGTACAAAATGGAGATCCGACCAAAACTGAAAGACAAGCCGGAGCAATAATTCTTAATGAAAGGGCAGTAAAAGATCTTGCATTGGGACCAAATCCAGTTGGCAAACAAATTGAATTTGGAACTGAAAATGATACCACATACTATGTCACGCTGATTGGTATTGCGAAGGATTTTCATTTTTCCTCGCTCCGCAACGAGATCAAACCTTTTGCTTTTTTCTATAACCCTCCTAATGAAAGATTATTCACGCTAAAGCTTGAGTCCAACGAGCTATCGAAGACGATTGCACAGATAGAACAAAAATGGAATAAAGTCTCCCCTGACAGGCCTTTTCGTTATTTTTTTATAGATGAAACGTTTTCGAAGCTTTATAAAGCGGAAGATCAATTCAAAAGAATTTTCATATATATCACGGCGCTTGCTATTATGATCGCATGTCTCGGACTTTTCGGTCTTGCGACATTTGTTACGGAACAAAGAACAAAAGAAATCGGAATACGGAAGGTTCTTGGCGCCAGTGTCAGCGGATTAGTCAGTTTGTTGTCGAGAGACTTCATCAAGCTGGTTGGCATTGCAGTCCTGATTGCCACACCATTTGCCTGGTGGCTCATGAATAATTGGCTGCAGGATTTTGCTTATCGAATTCAAATGGGTTGGTGGGTCTTCGTAATCGCCGGATTACTCGCGGTGTTTATTGCGTTGGTGACGATAAGTTTTCAGGCAATCAAGGCAGCGATTGCTAATCCGGTGAAGAGTTTGAGGAGTGAGTAGACAATGGGCAATGGGCAATGGGCAATAGGCAATGGGCAATAGGCAAGAGGCAATAGGCAATAGGCAAGAGGCAATGGGCAATAGGCAAAGGGCAAAGGGCAAAAGGGAAATAATCAATTAATGGTATAAAGAAAAAACTTATGAAAAGATTATTTGCAATGATGTTCCTGCTGGCAAGCCTTAATGGCTTTGCACAGGAGGACAAGAAACTGGTTGAGGAAGCAGTGTTGGATTATGTGGATGGATTCTATTTTGGAGATACTTCACGATTGATTAGAAGTATTAGTCCTGCGGTGGTAAAGTATGGCTACTATAAAAAGAAGAATGAAACGAATTATTCGGGCGAGCCAATGTCATTCCAGGAAATGAAGGATTATGCCAATTCAGTAAAGAAAAGGAATGATCCGAATGCTGGCAAACAGGCCAAGAAAGTTGAAGTGCTCGATGTGCAGGATCAAACAGCATCGGCAAAATTGTATGCCTGGTGGGGAACGGATTACATCTTACTGGCGAAAATGAATGGAAAATGGATGATCACGCATGTGCTGTGGCAGTCGCTGCCTCCGGGGAGGTAGACGGGCAGAATGGTTAGATGGTTCAATGGTTTGATGGCTGGATTTAAATATAAATGAGCCCAACAATCAAACAATAAAACAATCCAACAATCATAAAACAAGTAACATATGTTTCGTAATTATCTAAAGATCGCAATGCGATATTTGATGCGGTATAAGGAGTATACTGTAATCAATATTCTAGGATTGGCAACCGGAATTACCTGTTGCATACTGATCATGTTATTTGTTAGAAGCGAATTGAGTTTCGACCGTTTCCACGATAAAAGCGATCGACTCTATCGTGCATGGGTTAAGGAAAACTATGATGAAATGGATGATATCATCGATATCGTGACTCCTTTCGTTCTGGCACCTTCGCTTTCAGCGGCCTACCCGGAAATTGAAGCTACCTGCCGCGTGGGCACATTCAACACACTGGTCAAGATTGATCAAAACGCTTTCAGTGAAAGAGTGCATATCGTTGACTCTACTTTCTTTAATGTATTCGACTTCAAATTGGCCGTAGGTGACCAAAGGAATCCATATCCCGGAGATAATTCAATTGTGCTGACCGAGAGAATTGCGAACAAATATTTTGGAAATAAGCCCGCAGTAGGACAACATGTCGAATTGCAATTTGGGGAAGACAAAAAAATATTCACTGTTTCTGCGGTTACGAAGAATCCACCCGAGGCCTCCAGTATTCAATTCGATTTAATAATTACACATGCGAATGGAAAACTATTGTACAGCGATCGCGCGATGAAGAGCTGGTACAGTGTGAATCCCGAAACTTATGTTTTATTGAAGCCTGGAGTAGACGCTGCTCAGTTACAGGCAAAATTCCCATCCATGATCAAGCAACATCATGGAACGAATTATAAAGAGGGACATTACATGGTAAGCCTGCAACCAATGACGGAGATTCATTTGGATACTACCTTACCCGCAGGTATCGAACCCACCAGCAATCCAAAGTATTCCTATATACTTCTCACGATAGGCATATTGATATTAATAGTAGCATGTATAAATTTCATTACACTATCAGTCGGAAGGTCGGCTACAAGGGCGCTTGAAGTAGGTGTGAGAAAAGTAATGGGTGCTGAGCGGATTCAATTGATCCGACAGTTTTGGAGCGAAGCCATCATTGTAACACTTATCGCGTTCGTGATAGGCCTGGGACTTGCCTATCTATTAGTGAAACCATTCAACCAATTAATAAGCCGTCAACTCGTACTTGAGTTTGATTTATTATTCTTCGGATTCTGTTTGGTTACCATTGTATTGATTGGATTGATCGCAGGGGTTTATCCTGCACTGGTATTATCCGGTTTCCGCCCGGTTGAAGTACTAAAGGGTAAGCTGAAAGTCGGATCGAATAAGGGCTTATTAAGGAGAGGACTGATCACCGGCCAATTCATTACGTCGATAGCCATGATCGTTTGTACAATTGTCATCGGCGAGCAGTTAAAATACATGCAAACGAAAGATCTGGGTTATAACGCTGAACAGGTGGTTGTAGTTTCTACCAATAAACCAAGATTGAGAGGAACAGAAATTGGAATGCTTTATAAGAATGAACTCGCAAAGCATTCGCAAGTGGTATCATCATCGGTATCCGTGATGAGTTTTGCTGAGACTCCCTGGATCAATGTAGGATATACTGATGATAAAAATGTTTACCGTGATTTTCAGATGAATTCCGTGGATGCTGATTTTCTTCCCACCATGGGCATTAAGTTGAAACAGGGACGCAATTTTTCAAAGGATAACGGAGCAGATCAGATGTCTTCGATAATCGTGAATGATGTTCTCGCCAAGGGATTCGGAATAAAGAACCCAGTGGGAAATAAACTTCCAGGCAAAATAGACCACCAGATCATCGGGGTTGTAGATGATTTCAATTTTGAGTCGCTGCACACGGGGATAAGACCCCTGGCACTTATCATTAAACCCGATACCTTCTTTCGGAGGATTGAGAATATCAACTTTGGAGCCCCTCTTCAACCGAGGATCACTGTTAGACTAAAGGCCGGCAATCTCGAACAAAACCTTGCTGTTTTAAAACAGGCATGGAAAGCCATAGCACCTGACCAGGAATTCGAATACCGTTTTCTCGATGAATCGATAGCAGCATTGTATCGCCAGGAACAACGTACCAATTCGATTGTAAAGATCGCTTCAGCAATAGCAATTTTTATCGCCTGCATGGGATTATTCGGATTGGCAACACTATCCGTTGCGAGAAGAACAAAAGAAATCGGAATCAGAAAGGTACTAGGCGCAAGTGTAGGTAGTGTCGTAGCCCTATTATCAAAGGAATTCCTCATACTGGTTGTATTGGCGGCAATCATTGCATTTCCGCTTGCATGGTGGGCCATGAATAACTGGTTGCAGGATTTTGCATATCGGGTTAATGTGAGTTGGTGGATCTATATCGCAGCAGGATTATTGGCAGTCATTATAACATTATTGACGATAAGTTTTCAAACTATACGTGCGGCATTGATGAATCCGGTGAAGAGTTTGAGGACGGAGTAGTGAATGGGCAATGGTGAGAAAGAGGCAAGAGGCAAGAGGCAAGAGGCAAGAGGCAAGAGGCAAGAGGCAAGAGGCAAGAGGCAAGAGGCAAGAGGCAATGGACTTTTGGAAGCGTAAGATAAACAATCTGCCGCGTAGCGGCTACCTGTTTGTAGAACAAAATAAAAATAGTGAACCTGCCCCGTAGGGGCTACCTGTTTGGATCGTGATCAACAAAGATAATTATGATCAGAAACTACGTAAAGATTGCATGGAGAAATCTTCTAAAGTATAAAGTCTATTCATTAGTAAATATACTTGGTCTTGCTATTGGCATTGCCTTTACCTTTCTCATTGGTTCCTTTGTATGGGGAGAATGGAGGATTAACCGGGACCTGAAAAATGCAGAGCAACAATATTTTTTGCGGAGTGAGTGGAAGGACCGCAATCTTGGTCCTGATATTACTACCCTTGGCGCCTTATCTACTCAACTCAAAGAAAAATATCCTAACCTGGTGGTCAATGCTTATCGCTGGGATGGCATCACCTCGGGCGTTTCGAAAGGTGATAAACATTTTCGTGAACCAATCCAGTTGGGTGATAGTACGCTATTTGAAATGTTTGGATTTAAATTATTGCATGGTGACGTAAGGACGGCGCTCAATGAACCTTATTCAGTAGTAATAACACCAGAAAAAGCAATTAAATACTTTGGAAAAACGGATGTGGTAGGGGAGTCTCTCACTATTCAGAGTTTTTCCGGTCAAAAAAGGGATTTTAAGATTACCGGTGTTTTTGACAAATCTCCCGAGAATTCAGTAACACACCTGAATGAAAACACCGATAACCATTTCTTTATTCCAACGAACACATTTTCATATTTCGGCCGACAGGATCTTAATCTTTGGACAAATATTATCATCCCCTCTTATATTGAATTAAAGAAAGGGGCAAGTTTAAACGATCTGGATAAGGCAATAGCACAACTCATTAACGACAATACTCCGGCAAACATCAGTCAAAATTTAAAAGTAGTGCCTATTCCTCTTACGGATTACTATCTCCAGAAGAATAATGGCCTTGTCAAACGAATGCTCTATGCATTATCATTTGTCGGATTGTTCATACTCTTGATGGCTCTTATAAACTTTATAAATATTTCCATCAGTAATTCTGCTGGTCGCACAAGAGAAATTGGTGTACGCAAGGTGTTGGGCAGTCATCGCAAACAGATCATAATTCAATTCATCACTGAATCAATAATTCTCGTTCTTTTCGCGACCTTACTCGCTATTCTACTTTATTCAATTGGTCGGCCTGTTTTTGCAGGGATCGTTGGAAAGCAAGTGCCAAAACTTAATGCCTTCCCTTTAATTTTTGTGCTAATTCCTGTTGCGCTTATCTTGATCCTGGGAATTTTAGCTGGTATTTATCCTGCATTGGTTTTATCTGCAATGAAAACTGCGGATTCAATTAAGGGGAAATTGCAAAGCGTTAAGGAAAATATTCTATTGCGCAAATCATTGGTAGGTTTTCAATTTTCTATGGCTGCAATTGTGATCGTGGCCGCCTTGGTAGTGTCTCAACAGGTTTCTTTCTTCTTCAGCCAGGAATTAGGATACAATAAAGACTATATCGTTTCCTCACAGGTTCCCAGAGACTGGACGAGAGCAGGTCTGTTGAAGATGGAAACAGTCAGAAATGAATTTGGGTCTATGCCGCAAGTGGCTTCGGTTACACTTTCGTATGAAATTCCTAATGGAATGAATGGCGGACAACCGCTGGTATTTTCTTCTGGCAAAGATTCGACCACTGCTGTGCCAATGGCATTGCTTCTTACTGATGAAAATTATCTTTCGACTTATACAATTCCACTCAAAGCCGGTTCATTCATACAAAATTTCAATGATAGCCTGAACGTCGTGATTAACGAAAGGGCCGCGGGCATACTGGGGTACAAGAGCCCCGCAGATGCAGTAGGGGCAAGGGTTTGGGCGAATGCTACCGGACAAAACATTTTGTATACGGTGAAGGGAGTGACTAAGGACTTTCACTTTGGTACCATGCAACAAGAGATTCAACCGATCATCTTCTTTCATCCAATGATGAACAATACGTATCGCTTTCTTTCATTCAAATTGAAACCGGGGAATATGCCAGGTACCCTGGAAGCGATTCAAAAGAAATGGGCACAACTGCTTCCAGGAAGCTCTTTTGAATTCAGTTTTATGGATGAAGCCTTGAAAAAAATTTATAAATCTGAGATCCAGTTGAAAAAAGCAGCTTATGTCGCCGGTTTTCTTGCATTAGTGATCGTTTTGCTTGGAATTTTTGGCCTGGTATCCTTAAGTATTCAAAAACGTACAAAGGAAATTGGAATCAGGAAAGTACTTGGAGCATCCCTGCAATCCATTGTTTCATTATTTCTCAAAGATTTTCTGATGGTCATTTTCATAGCAGGTTGTGTTGCTTGTCCGATAGCCTATTTAATTATGGATAACTGGTTGGAAGATTATGCATCGAGAATTTCAATAACAGCCCAACCATTTTTGCTTGCAATCGGAGGAATATTCCTATTGGCTGTAATTCTAATCTCTATCCAAACCCTGAAAACAGGAACAAGAAATTTAGTAAGAAGCTTAAGAACTGAATAACGGACAAATAAAAACTATTGATCGACTATTGACCATTCACCATTCACCATTGACCATTCACCATGATCAGAAGCAACCTCAAGATCGGCTTTCGACAATTAAAGAAGAATAAACTCTATTCCTCCATCAATGTCATTGGACTTGGACTGGGAATCGCATGCATGCTGCTTGCTTTGCTCTATGTAAAAGACGAGCAGAGTTTTGATGAATTTCATGCCAACAATCCAAACCTCTACAGGGTAACGACGACATTGGTTGCAAATAGAGAAGATGGAAGGCATACTGTTGGCGGTACGGGCCAGGTTCAGGCTCCGGTATTCAAGGCCGAGGTGCCCGAGATAAAGGAATATGCAAGAATATGGGGCGGAGATATTTATGGCGAAGTGAAGGCAAACGAGAAATCGCTTAGGGTGCAAATGTCCTTTGTTGATCCTTCCTTTTTTAAAGTTTTTTCATTTCCACTTTTAAATGGTGACACGGAAAACGCGCTGGCAAGTCCCGCCAATGTGGTAATATCTGAAAGCACGGCGTTAAAGTTTTTCAATTCTACCGACGTAGTTGGGAAGGTTATCAGCTTGCCAGGCGATCCTTCAGCGAAACGTCTGGGTAAACCCAGCTTAATAACAGCTGTTGCAAAAGACGCTCCAAAGAATTCTTCCATTCAGTTTGATATATTGCTATCAATGGAATTTGGCCAACTTTCATTCACGGATGATAACTGGCTGAATGCGTATCTCGGTACTTATCTCGTGCTTCAACCCGGTGCCGACCTCAATGCTGTCGCAAAAAAATTTGATCGGATACATGCTGCTTACGCAGCCCAACAGATTGCAGAGACTAAAAAGACTTATGGATTCGATCCCCAGGTAAGTTATGGATTGCAGCGAATGACGGATATCCACCTGAATCCATTCCCAAAATTTAGAGGTAATAGAGAAGCCGGCGTAATAAACGAAAGCAAGCCCGTTTTTTCTTATCTCTTCCTTGGTATTGCCGCTTTCATTCTCTTCATGGCTTCTATCAACTTTATCAATATAAGCATTGCCGGCTCACTTCGCAGAAGCAAGGAAGTGGGAGTTAGAAAAGTAACTGGCGGTAATAAAATACAGATCATTTTCCAATTTCTCAGCGAATCTGCGATTCTTTGTGCAATTGCTTTTGTCGCTGGTTTACTAATAGCTGATCTCGCTTTGCCGGTATTCAACCAGCTTTCCGGTAAACAGATTCTCTTTAGAGAAGCATTTAATGCCGATCTGCTGTTATTATTTGTTTCATTATTAGTAGGAATCATCCTAATTACAGGATTATATCCTGCATACCTTTTGTCGCGATTCAAGGCGACCGAGGTTCTATATGGCAGGCAAAAACTGTATGGCCGAAATCTATTCGGAAAGGCATTGGTTGTCGTGCAGTTTTCGCTCGCAATATTTTTCGTGATCGCTTCAGTGATTTATTTCCTGCAAATGGATTTTGTCCGCACTAAAGATCTTGGCTACAATCCCGACCAGGTAATTCGCAGCTATAACAAAGGGAATAAGCCGGATAAAGTGATCCAGGCAGTGTTGAAAGCTGAGCTTGCCAATGAACCTTCGGTCAGGAACATAACATTCGGAGCTGAGGGTGGCACATACGACGTAAAGTTTGGCCCGAAATCAATACAATCCTGGCACCAGGTTGCAGATGAAAATTATTTGCCGGTAATGGGCATCAAATTAAAAGCAGGCAGAAATTTCTCTGCTTCTTTTCCATCTGATACGCTTAAAGCAATAATCGTAAATGAAGCTTTTGTTCGGGCCGCAGGACTTGCGGATCCGATCGGGGCTTCGGTTGCATTAGACGATCATGATAAGGAAACTAAAACAATTATTGGGGTAGTTAATGATTTCCATTACGAATCCTTAAGGGAAAGAATTAAACCGTTGGTTCTGATCATGAGTAAATGGAATACGGGTGGAATCTGGGTTCAGGTTGATAAGAACAAACAGCAAGAAGGATTGACAGCATTTATCAATGCTTATAGGAAAGCTGACCCCGGAACAGAGCCCGACTATCTTTTCATGGTTGAGGGTGTTGCAAATGAATACCAGCAGGAGCAACGATGGCAAAAAATCGCAGGTATTGCCACTGTACTTTCCCTCGTGATCTGTTGTCTTGGATTATTTGCGCTGGCCCACCTTGCTACGCAACTAAGAACAAAGGAGATTGGAATAAGAAAAGTACTGGGAGCTGGAGTGTTGAATATTGTTGCGCTTCTATCTGCACAACTATTAATGTTGGTTGTACTGGCAATTGTGATTGCATCTCCGTTTGCATGGTTGATGATGAATCGCTGGTTAGAAAATTTCCAATACAGAATTGATATAAACTGGTGGATCTTCCTGCTTGCAGGAATTGCTGCTTTACTAATTGCATTTATTACGGTAGGATTTCAAACATTCAGAGCTGCAATGATGAACCCGGTGAAGAGTTTAAGGAATGAGTAAATGGTTATATGGTTTGATGGTTCGATTGTTGGGCTTATAAATAGTAAATCCAACCATCAAACAATCAATCAATCGAACAATCAAAATATATGTTTAGAAACTAAATAAAAATTACCATCTGCCATGATAAAACATTATTTCCTCATCGCGTTTCGTAATCTCCGCCGGCAGAAAGTGCTTGCGACCATTAATATTCTTGGTCTTTCTATTGGCCTGGCTTGTTTTATGTTATTTCTACTCTATTCGGTAAACGAATTCAACTTTGATCGCTTTCATAAGAACGCCGACAATATTTACCGTGTTTATCGCTGGACGGAAGCTATGGAAGGTGACGAAGCTTCAGGAGATGTTTATCTTCCTATGCCACTAGGCCCGGCTTTGAAACAGGACCTTCCCGATGTGGAAGATTATGTTCGTATGCAGGAAGGCTGGAGCGACACTTATGTGCGCACCGGAAATAAGGTTAGCAGTTTGCCGGTTTCTTTTGCTGATCCAGGTATGTTCTCCGTATTTAGTTTTCCACTAAAATATGGCGAACCTAAGACGGCATTGGAAGGAATACAAAGCCTCGTTCTTTCAGAAGAAACGGCAATTCAATTATTCGGTAACAGAAACCCAATTGGTGAGAAGGTCGAAATAAAATTATTTGATGAATTCGCGCCCTTTGTTGTGAGTGCAGTAGCTAAACATATTCCTTCGAACTCATCACTTTCTTTTCAAGTGTTGGGCAATTACGAATATCTGCCGACCACCAGGAATGGTAAACGAAGCGTCAATAACTGGAATCGCTCTTCTTATTTCACCTTCGTCAAATTGAGGCCTGGCAGCACACTTGCTACAGATGAAACGCGGTTGCAGGATTTCAGGAAAAAATATTATCCCACCGAAGAAGAAGAGCTTAGAAAGGCAGGCTACTGGAAGGAGAAAGGTGCACCGGTTAAGTATGGAATGCAACCCTTGCTTTCCATACATACAGATACCAAAGTTTGGGGTGGAAGTATATCGTCTGTTGATCCAAAGATCATTTGGATACTGCTCGGTATAGCCGGCGCAGTTCTGTTAATTGCCTGTATCAATTTCACAACTCTCGCGATCGGACGTTCAGCTATTCGTGCAAGAGAAATTGGGATACGAAAAGTAGTCGGGAGTATGCGAAAACAATTAATTATCCAGTTCCTTGCTGAAGCATTATTACTTACAATACTTTCTGTCATTCTTGGGTTGCTTCTTTCCAAATTATTATTGCCTTATTTCAATCAATTGGCAGGACGATCGCTGGATTTTTCTTTCCGCCAGTTTCCGGAAATGTATTGGCTGCTGACCGGTCTTACTTTATTGGTTGGATTATTGGCAGGGAGTTATCCAGCATTGATCCTGTCGCGATTCAACCCTATAGAAGTGCTGAAACACAAGATCAGGGTAGGTGGGTCGAATATTTTCACTAAATCACTTGTAACATTCCAGTTTATTCTTTCGATTGGTTTGATCGCTTCAATGATCATAATCCTTCAGCAGATCAATTTTATGACTAGTAAGAATCCCGGTTTCAATAAGGAAAATGTGGTAATGGTTGATGGAAGCAGTACAGATGCAGAGAAGATCTATCCCATATTCAAACAAACAATGCTTGCAAATCCGCAAGTAGCAAGCATAACGAGCTCCGAGCTTGGTTTGGGTGAAGGGACCGGATGGAGCCGGTCGGGATTCGATTACAAGGGCAGACATAAAGAAGTGTTTGAGTATTTCATTGATCCGGATTACCTCCCAACAATGGGAATTCAACTTATCAGGGGAAGAAATTTTGATCCACGCATTTCATCAGATACTTTGACTTCAGTAATCGTAAATGAAAAAATGGTGAGGGATATGGGCTGGACGATTGATAATGCAGTTGGTCAACCATTGACAGGATATATGGAGAATCTCACTCCGGTTGTGATTGGTGTAATAAAGGATTTTAATTTCCGTCCACTAAAGGAGGAAATAGAACCACAGATGTTTCACCAGTTTTCCAGCTATAAGCCATATAAATTCTTCGTGCGACTAAAACCCGGAAACCCTTCAAAGACATTAGCGGAAATGGAGAGGATATGGAGTGGATTGGAAAAAGATCTTCCATTCAAACACAGCTTCCTCGATGAGAACCTCGCCCGCTTCTATGAAAGCGAACAACGCTGGGGCAGGATCGTTGGATGGGCGGGAGGTATTTCAATTTTCCTGGCTTGTTTGGGTTTGTTTGGATTGGCCGCATTGTCAGCGCTAAATCGTACAAAAGAAATTGGAATAAGAAAGGTATTAGGTGCGTCATTAACAACAATAGTAAAACTATTATCAAAGGATTTTCTGAAACTGGTATTGATCGCATTGATCATTGCAGCACCGATATCCTGGTATTTCATGGATAAATGGTTACAGGATTTTGCCTATAGGATCTCCATTGGCTGGTACATATTCATTATTGCAGGTGTACTGGCATTGCTCATCGCATTTATAACAATCGGTTACCAGGCGGTGAAGGCAGGGATAAGAAATCCGGTAGGAGCGTTGAGAAGTGAATAAATATTGAAACATTTATTAATGTCAAACGTACTATTATTATGATAAAGAATTTTTTCCTGGCGGGATGGCGAAACCTCTCCAGAAATAAGGTCTTTACCTTTCTGAATGTAACCGGTTTGGCCATTGGCATCACCGTTTGCCTTGTAATTGGTGTTTGGTTGCAGCGGGAATTGAGTTTTGACAAATTTCATCCGAATAAAGATTACATCTATAGAGTTTCCAACACCTTTAAAAGTGAGAGTGAGTCATTTTCACAGGCTCCATCCGGCACTGCATTCGGAGCTCATTTACCAAAGGAATTACCCGCTGTAAAATCTGCCTGTAGGGTGTTCTATGATGAATTCAAACTCAAACTTGACAATAACCAGCAAATTGAATCAGGATGCGCGATCGTAGATTCGAACTTCTTTTCCTTCTTCGGATTTAAACTGATTTCAGGAGATCCAGCACAGGTATTGCGAACACATGATAGGATTGTGCTCACGGAAGACCTGGCAAAAAAATACTTCGGTAACCAGGATCCAATTGGAAAGACAATGATTCTTGACGGAGAATACCCCGTTACCGTGTCGGGTATTGCAGAAAATCCTCCCATCAATTCACAGATTCAGTATGAATTATTGGTTCCATATGCGTATCTGAGGAAAATTGCTAATGAGCAATGGAAGTATGATATAGATAACGGTTGGTCGGGCGGTTGGCCACTGACTTACATTCAACTTCAGGAAACTGCTGATCCTGGTGCGGTGACAAAGCAGATAAACCAGTTGGCATCAAAGAAAGCTGAAAAGGAATGGAAGGAAAATAAAATGTCCTATACTTATTTCCTTCAACCTATAACCGATATTCATCTCAAATCGAACCTGAGATATGATTCACGGAATAATGGAAGCCTCGCAAGAGTAAAGATTTTTGCAATTGTAGGAGTAATCGTATTACTGCTCGCCTGCATCAATTATATCAATCTCACAACTGCTGGAGCGATAAAGCGGGCGAGGGAAACATCAGTAAGAAAAGTAGTAGGTGCTTCAAAATTTCAACTGATCCGGCAATTCTTCTTTGAAACAATGATCATTTGCGGAATTGCGGTTATCGTCGGAATAGTGCTGTTGAAATTGTTATTACCGGCTTTTTCGTCCTGGATTGGTCAGCCTTATCATTTTGCATTGTCTGGCGGCAATATTCTTATCGTGCTTGGGTTCGTGGTTTTCATTTCTGCCGTTGCAGGAATATATCCTGCTGCGATCCTTTCTTCATTCAAACCTGCAATTGCATTAAAAGGTAGTTTTTCTCAAAGCACAAGAGGTAATTATATAAGAAAGGGGCTTGTTGTTTTTCAATTCACGATGACCATCGGTATGGTAGCCTCCATTCTTATCATTAGCAGGCAGATGAATTATATAAAGAATAAATCCTTAGGATTTCAGGGGGATGCTGTTGTTGAAGTTCGATTTTATGGAGAATCCACTGTGAGAAACCAATATGCTTCGCTGCGCGACAAACTGCTGGCAAGTCCTTATATACTCAATGTATCCAAACATAACCAGAATGTAGTGGGTGGTTTGGGAAATGGATGGACTACTACAAAGAATTTGAAAGGAGAGGAGATCTCAACCAGTTTGTACAATATGTATGTTGACACTAGTTATTTCGATACATATAATATGAAACTTGTTGCCGGGCGCTTCTTTTCAAAAGATTTTCTTACGGATACGACAAAATCTCTGCTTGTGAACGAAGCGGCAGTGAGAACATTTGGTTGGGAAAATGCCGAAAATGCAATCGGTAAACCATTTGGCAAAGGAGAAAACGAACAAAGGGTTGTTGGCGTGGTTAAGGATTTCAATTTCGAAAGTCTGCACAAACCTGTTGAAGCATTGATGATCGGTTATTCTACCGGAGGAAACCGCTTGTCTTTAAAACTAGATGGAAATCATATTACCGAAGCGTTGGATCACTTGAAGAAAGTATGGTCGGCATCTATCACAGAAGTTCCCTTAGCCTACACATTTGTCAATGAATCGGTGGAAAAGCAATACGGGAATGAGCAAAAAATGGAAGGGATATTTTATGGATTTGCAGGGCTATCACTTTTGATCGGTTGTCTGGGCTTATTCGGTTTATCGCTTTATGTGGTTGAAAGAAAAATAAAAGAGATTGGAATCAGGAAAGTATTAGGCGCAAGTATCCCGGGTATCGTTGGATTGTTGTCGAGGGATTTTTTAAAACTGGTTGTAATTGCAGCATTGATTGCATCTCCGATCGCCTGGTGGTTGATGAACGAATGGCTAAAGGATTTTGCATATCGTGTAAATATTGGCTGGTGGATATTTCTTGTATCAGGTGTGCTTGCATTGACGATTGCATTGATAACAGTGAGTTTCCAATCAATAAGGGCTGCTTTGGCAAACCCTGTGAAGAGTTTGAGAACTGATTAAACCCTATGAACAAACTAACCAACTAACCAATCAACCAGTTAACCTGTCAACTATAAAACCATGTTTAGAAATTACATTAAGGTCGCCCTCCGCAATCTTCTAAAGCGCAAGGGTTACAGCTTGATCAATATTCTTGGGCTGGCAACGGGCATGGCTGTGTGTTTGCTTATCGTTCTTTTCATTCAAAGCGAATTGAGTTATGATCAGCATCACGCAAAGGGAGATAATGTTTATCGGATAGTGCTGGAGCGAAAGTATCCAGGCCGTGCAACTTCATACGCAATCATTCCGCAATCGATTGGACCCACTATGAAAGGGGAGTTTCCGGAGATAGAAGAGTGTGTTCGCATTTTCAATTTCGCCGGAAATGGAAATTTCTTTCTCAGAATAGGTGAGAAGCGCTTTGAAGAAGGCAGAGTATTGAGCGCTGACTCCAATTTTTTCAAGATATTCAGTAGTAATTTTTTAGCCGGCAGCGCTACCGATGCATTGATGAAACCGAATTCAGTAGTGGTGAATGAAACCACCGCAAAAAAATATTATGGTTCTGCTTCCGGAGCTCTCGGACAAACTTTTGAAACAGACGGGCCCAATAATCAACCTTTAGTCTGGAATATTACCGCAGTTGTGGCAGATTGGCCAGACAATTCACATTTCTTATTTGACTTGCTGATCTCAGTTAACAGTTTTCCATTCACCCGGCAGCCAAACTTCATAAATTTTGCTACCAATACTTATTTCCTTTTAAATCCCCAGGCTGATCCAAAAGCATTGGAGGCAAAATTCCCGGCTTATTTAAATAAATATGTTGCGGGAGAAGTTAGTCGCCAGTTCGGGCAAAGCTTTGAAGATTTTCAGAAAGCAGGCAATGGATACCGTTACTATTTACAACCGATGAAAAAGATACACCTGATCTCTGATCTTGAAGCTGAACTAAGGCCTAATGGAAGCCTTAGTGCTGTTTATATTTTTGGAGTCATTGCTGTGTTCATACTCGCCCTTGCCTGTATAAATTTCATTAATCTTTCAACTGCGAGATCTGTTGAAAGAGCAAAGGAGGTAGGCATACGGAAAACATTCGGATCAGAAAAGAAGGCATTGATCTATCAATTTCTTCTCGAATCAATAGTTGTGTGCCTGGTCAGTATTATCGTAGCAATTGTTTTGATCTTTTTATTGCTTCCATTGTTCAACCAGGTTTCGGGTAAACAGCTCACGGCTACTTATTTTCTTACTCCTGATAAGATCGGGCTACTATTCCTGTTTTCAGTCATTGTTGGATTGATCGCAGGGCTTTATCCGGCATTTATACTTTCTTCTTTTAAACCGATACTAGTTTTAAAGGGAAGGTTCCGGTCAAACCGGTTTGGATTGGCTTTGAGAAATGGTCTTGTCGTTTTTCAATTTGCCATTTCCGTTGTGCTGATAATATCCACGATCATGGTCAATCGTCAGATGAATTATATGCTTAGCGAAAAGCTGGGCTTCCGTAAGGATCAAATTATTACTATCGAAAGGACTGATCTGCTGGATGAGCAGACTACCGCCTTTAAAACAGAACTCGCACGTATTCCCGGAGTTGAAAGCGTGACGGGTAATTCCGGAATACCCGGGGGACAAACCTTTTTCGGTATTACTTTTCAACCCGTTGGCGCAAAGCAACCAATGACAGGCAGAGGAATCATCGTAGACGACCAGTATGCGAAAACACTCAACCTTGAAATGAAAGAAGGCCGGTTCTTTTCAAATAGTTTTTCAACAGATTCTTTAGCAGTCGTATTGAATGAGAAAGCAGTAGCAGAAATGCAATTGCAGCCGCCCGTCCTTGGAACCCGGCTTACTACTCCTGATGGTTTTCTAAATGCGCCGGATGGTTCTCAATATCAATACACCGTTGTCGGAGTGGTAAAGGATTTCCATTATCAATCCCTTCATCAAAACATCAGCCCATTGGTTATGATGAATACAAAAAAGTTCCAGGATCAGTCGGGACTCGTCACCCTGGGTATAAAAGGTAAGAACTTTGAAGATGCAATTACAGGGATAGAAAACACCTGGAAAAAATTTGTACCTGAAACACCGTTTCACTATAGTTTTCTTGACCAGTCCCTTGCGGCGCAATACGCATCAGAAAAAACTTTACAAAGGGTATTCACAATTTTTTCAACCCTTGCGATATTTATCGCCTGTATCGGGCTATTGGGATTGGCCGCCTACACGACGCAGCAAAGAACAAGAGAGATAAGCATTAGAAAAGTATTAGGCGCAAGCGTGGGCAGTATCATTGGCATGTTGTCAAAGGATTTTTTGAAACTGGTGTTTATTGCAGCATTGCTTGCGTTTCCATTAGCATGGTGGGGCATGAACAGGTGGTTACAGGATTTTGCGTATCGAATCGATCTTTCATGGTGGGTGTTTGCAATGGCGGCAATCGCGGCAGCACTAATTGCTGTGTTAACGATAAGTTTTCAGGCGATTAAGGCAGCAATAACCAATCCGGTGAAAAGTTTGAGGGCTGAATGATGGCTTGATGGCTAAATTGTTTGATTGTTGGGTTCACGAAGTGCAAGATCGTTGATACTTTTAAGCCCAACAATCAAACCATAAAACAATCAAACAATGATAATAAATAAGTATCTGGTATGTTCAAAAATTATCTAACCGTAGCATGGCGAAATCTTAAACGTAATAAGGTATTCACCTTTATAAATATAATTGGCCTTGCAATTGGGATCAGCGCATCATTGGTGATTTACCTGCTTGTTTACTATGATTTCAGTTTTGATAAGCATCATAAAAACGGAGATCGTATTTACAGGGTGGTGTCTACACTTCACTTTCCTGGAACTATAATTGATAATGGGGGTGTTTCATTTCCTTTGCCTGCAGCATTCAAGAAAGAAGTTACCGGAGTGGAAGCATCTGCAGCCTTCCAGAATTATGGAAATGCAAAGGTTAGTATTCCTTCACCTGATGGGACTGGAGCTCCTGTAGTATTAAAGAATCAGGGGAAAATTGCTTTTGCAAATGGAGATTATTTCAATCTTTTTGAAAGGGAATGGATAGCTGGTTCACCTCAAACATCCCTGAATGAACCATTCCAGGTTGTATTGGATGAAGAAAAAGCTCAAAAATATTTTCCCGGCAATGATATTACCAGGGCGATGGGTCAAACTATTTATTATAACGATTCCATTAAGTTAAAAGTTAGTGGTATCGTCAAAAAACCTGCTCAGGCAAGCGACTTTATTTTCAGTGATTTTATTTCTCATAGCACAATCCTCAATAGTAACATAAAGCATAATGTGGGTTGGGAAGAGTGGGGTAGTGTAAATTCGGATTGTCAGTTTTATATCAAGCTGAACAAAGATGTTAGCGCGAAGAATATAGAAAAGCAATTGGTTTCTCTTCGCAACAAGTATTCACCGAATGATTTCATGAAAACTGAAAACTTGTTGCAACCATTGGGTCAGCTGCATTTTTCTAGCAAATATGATTTTTTTTCAGAACGAAGAGCGCATAAACCTACGCTTTATGGATTGCTTGCCGTTGCAGGATTTCTTCTATTGCTGGCCTGTATAAATTTTATTAATCTTACAACTGCTCAGTCATCGTCACGTGCAAAGGAAATAGGAATACGTAAAACAATGGGAGGATCGAAAAAGAATTTGATCTTTCAGTTTCTTGGCGAAACCTTTCTTTTAACCTCGCTTGCCACAATTATTTCAATTCTGATTGGACCAATCATATTGAAGCTGTTTTCAAGTTTCATGCCTGAAGAACTAAGCTTTAATATACTGCAACATCCCCAGATCCTTATATTTTCAGTATTGCTGATCCTTGTTGTGACAGTATTGGCAGGATTCTATCCTGCGCTGGTGTTGACAAGGTTTCAACCAGTAGCTGTACTGAAGAATCAATTTAATACTAATACCGCCAAAACGAGAAAGGCCTGGTTGCGGAAGACGCTTACCGTTTCCCAGTTTGTGATTGCCCAATTCTTTGTGATCTCAACAATAACCATTGGCAAGCAAATACAATTTGCATTGAATAAGGATATGGGATTTAGGAAAGATGCAATTGTCAACATTCAAGCGCCCTGGTTCATGCGTAGCAAGGATAGCAGGATGGCGCTCTTAAACAAGATCAAATCATTCCCCGAGGTTGCAAAAGTCACTCTTGGAGGATCCACACCCGCAAGCCATGGTTGGTCTTCAACTACGATGAAATATAAAGACGGAAAGAAAGAGATTGAATCAACGGTAGAAGTTAAGTATGCAGACTCTTCCTATTTCCAATTGTATCAGATCCCATTGGTTGCAGGTCGATATGGCGCACCCATTGATACTGCATCCGGCGATTACATTATAAATGAAGCGTATTCAGCCTTTCTGGGTTTTAAAAACCCGCATGAAGCATTGGGAAAAATTATTGAACGAGGCGATAAGGAAAGATATACAATTGTTGGGGTGATAAAGGATTTTAACATGAAATCGATACATTCTGCAATTGCGCCATTGGTATATATGAATGAGCCGGATAGCTATGGCACGTATCATATTTTGCTGAATCCAAACGATCCTGGAGGAAAAACCTGGAAGAATGCAATTGCCAAAATGGAGCAGGCCTGGAAGGAAACTTACCCGGAAATAGATTTCGAATATAAATTTTTTGATGAAAGCATTGCTTCCTTCTATAAAAAGGAACAGGATATTTCCAAGCTGCTTGGATGGGCGACGGGATTGGCGATATTCATTAGTTGCCTTGGTTTGTTGGGATTGGTAATGTACACAACGGCTCAACGCACCAAGGAGATCGGAGTTCGGAAAGTTTTGGGCGCATCGGTCGGTCAATTGGTGAAATTATTATCAAAGGATTTATTGGTGCTTGTATTGCTTGCGATTATCCTTGCCGTACCATTGGCTTGGTTTGCGCTGAGTAACTGGTTGCAGGATTATGTCTACAGAACACCGCTAAGCATCTGGATTTTCCTGATGGGAGGAGGATTCATGATATTTGTGGCCCTTTTGACATTGAGCATTCAAACAATTCGTGCGTCTTTGAAGAACCCGGTAGGTGCACTGAGAAGCGAGTAAACAAATGAATCTTTATAAAACAAAATACAAATGATAGAACTTAAGCGAATTTCAAAATGGATCAATATCGGTGCTGCAAGGACGTTTATTCTGAAGGATATTAATCTCGTGATAAACCAGGGTGAATTTGTTTCTGTAATGGGCCCCTCCGGATCAGGAAAATCAACCCTGCTGAATGTAATCGGCATGCTCGACGATGCATCAGAAGGTGAATACCTGTTTATGGGCCGGGAAGTTCATAAACTTAAAGAGAAACAGCGTTCCCAGTTATATAAACAACATATCGGATTTGTTTTCCAGGCTTATCACCTGATCGACGAGTTGACGGTTTATGAGAACATAGAAACGCCATTGCTCTACCAGGACATAAAAACTTCCGAACGCAAGGCAATGGTAGCGGATATGCTCGATCGTTTCCAGATTGTTGGAAAGAAGGATTTATTTCCAACCCAGCTTTCCGGCGGACAACAGCAATTGGTGGGTATTGCACGCGCTTTGATTGCGAAACCACAACTATTGCTGGCGGATGAGCCAACGGGTAATCTGAATTCGAAACAGGGAGAAGAGATCATGGATCTGTTTAAACAATTGAATAAGGAAGGAGTGACAATTATACAGGTGACGCATTCAGAAAAGAACGCATCCTATGGATCACATATAATAAACCTGCTTGATGGCAGAATTGAAAGACAATAATTTTTCACTTACTAATTCGTATTATGCAAAGGATCAAATTAATTTTCTTTAGTTGCTTACTGATGATGGGAGTTTCTGTGTCAGCACAGGAAACTTATTCTAAGCTGAACCTCAAACAGAGTATTGAAATCGCTTTAGCCAATAATATTCCGGTAAAACAAAACGGGCTTAGGGTGGAGCGGGCAGAGGTTGACAAGAGCCAGGCAAAGTCCAATTTATTGCCCTTCTTCAACGCAAATTTCAATTACGGGTGGAATACCGGACGAACCATCGACCCGATCACCAATAGTTATATCAATCAACAGTTGTCCTCGTCGGGTGTTGGGATTTCAGGAGGTATATTGCTGTTCAATGGACTTCAATTACAAAATTTCATAAAGCAAACAGGTCATGCCCTGGATGCAAGCAAAATGGATTACCAACAAGCCAGGGATAACCTGACCCTTAACGTTATACTTGCTTACCTGCTTGTATTAAACAACCAGGACCAATTAGACATTGCAAAAAATCAGGCCGATGTTACAACCAAGCAGGTCGAGCGGATGGATATTCTTGTAAAGGAGGGCGCTGTTGGAGCTTATCAGCTTGCTGATCTTAAAGGAAATCTTGCAGGGGATAAGATCAATATCGTTTCTGCTCAAAATAACCTGGCTACGGCAAAGCTGAATTTCAGCCAATTGCTTAACATTCCATACAATCCGGATATTGAATTGGATGCGAGCGATTTTATATTGCCTGCAGAAAAATATCCCTTGAGTTCTCTACAGGTATATGAACTGGGAATTCAAAACCTGCCAATGGTAAAAGCTACTGACTATAGAGTTAAAAGTGCAGACAGGATGATCAAGGCCATAAAGGGGGATTATTATCCCAGCATTACATTGCAGGGTAACTTCAATTCGAGCTATTCGAGCGCGGCAAATTCTTCAATACCAGGTTCACTCGTAGAAACTACAACCGGTGATTATACAAAGATCGGGGGAACACCAAATCCCGTATTTCGAATGGAGCAGCAATTCAGCTCCGCAAAAGTTCCTTATTTCGACCAACTTGACAATAACCGTGGTACTTTTTATGGGCTTTTTATGCAGATACCGATATTCAACAATTTTTTTGTACGTAACAGGGTCAAGATGGCGAAGATCAATATGCGCGACGCTGAACTTGAAGCGGCCAATACCCGTATCACGCTAAGACAAAATGTTGAACAGGCATGGCAAAATATGAGTGCGGCTTTTGACCGGTATAAGGTATTGCTCGAACAAGTCAACGCCTATGAAGAATCATTCCGCGCTGCCGAAATTCGATTCAATACTGGCGTAATCAACTCAACTGAATTCCTGATCGTGAAGAATGCACTCGACCGCGCAAACGAAAATCTTGCACAGGCGAAGTATGAATTCATTTTGCGCAATCGCATTTTGGATTATTATCAGGGCAAACCGGTAGTTGAATAATTAATTATTCACGGTCTCAATAACATAATAATTGAAGGCCATTGCATTTCCATTGGTAGCTGCTGCGCCAAAAATGATGCTGAACCCAGCTGTGGTGGAAGTGACGTAAGGCCGTTGATTTAAAATCCCGAATGTTGCATTTGCATTGGTGGGCGTGATAACCACGATCGGCGGCACTGCATAAAGTTTATTAAAGTTGATGGTTGCAATAATGCCGGCAGCCCATGCTCCCGAGCCCATATCGAGAGTGATGATGCCTGCTATATCTGTTGCATCGGCCAATGTTGCTGTTCCACCAGTACCGATATTCGCAGTTGGCACAATGAGTGGTTTCGTAGCCTGACCGCTTTGCAGGTGCCCATCAGTGATGGACAATTTTGCATTAGCAACAGCGATAGAGTTTCCAATTTGTACGCTGCCATCGTAGTTGATTATAACCGGGTCGTTTGTACCGGTGCCGGCATATTCAAAAGCTCGTCGTGCACCAGCACCGGAAGCGATATTTGCAATAAAGATCCCGCGATAATCAGTAAGGTTTGTTGACGCAGGAATGGAGCCAAGATAATGTCCGAACACGCTCCCCAGTGATCCACCGGAATTCGTAACAAAGTTTGTCAGCGAACCATAAGTTTCTGTGAAGATCGCACCGGAGTTGGCCGCGATCGTATTATTAATTCCATACGCATAATTAACGGTGGCTGGAGCATTGTGATTGATAAGATTTTTTACTCCATACATTGCTAGCACAGTAGCATTACTATTCGAGTTATTGATGAAATTGAATTGTCCACCGAGTGATGACACACTAACAGCTCCAGACCCCGATAAAAATGAGTTTCCAAAAACTGCATAAATATCCGTTACAGATCCGGCCCCTGTTCCACTTGCCTGCGCACGGAAATAACCACCATAGTAGCCACCATCTGTGGCACCAGATGAATTACGTGAGGCGAAGCCATGCACACCCGCAACAACACTTGGAAAACTATTCGATCCGGCTGTAAATACAGTAGCCGATTCACCAAGTACTTGCGAACTTACATTACCTGCATAGGTAAACTGGGTCGACAAACCCACGACATCTTGCACCGTAAATCCGATACCAAAAATTGGGTTATTCCGGATCGAATAGAGGAGCTGATTGTTTGCCGTGGGATTAATCGTACCATCTAAACCAATCAATGCGCCGAGGTCACCACTCACGGAGCCTCCCAATTTTAATTTAACCGAACTCGGTAGTAAGGACGTTCCTATTTCAATATTACCTGTCGCGGCAATCCGTATACGCTCCATTCCGGCGGTACGGATCGAAAGGTCGGTAGGATCAGCGGTACCCACGTATTGGCTTGCCGGGCTAGTAGCCAAATTACCCAATAAAGACCAGTTGTCATGGAAGGAAGCCAGCCTGATCCACCGTATACCGTCATTATAATAGTAACCAGGTCGAATATCCGAAACGGTTGCTGTATTGTAAACAACCATTCCGGCAATATGCGCCGATAGTGGAGACGCGTCGGAAGTACCAGCAAGGGCCAAACGAGGCAATAGTAGTCCTTTGTTTGATCCGGCGAGTTCGAGTACTGCATTTATATCCGGGTCGCCAGGACCACCAATTTTCACCTGAGCAGTTGCTGTAATTGCGATTGAAACCGCAAACGGTAACAGAAGGAATACCTTCTTCATAAAAAGATAAGTTTTGGTCTATAGAAAGTTAGTTTTTTCATTTCAAATTGCATTAAGGTTTTAGCCTTTGCCGGTTTTTTTGAGTATTTGGATTGACTCCTTATCCTTAGTTTTGATAACCATTGGAAAGGTGCCGGAGCGGTCGAACGGGGCGGTCTCGAAAACCGTTATTTGCGCAAGTGAATCGAGGGTTCGAATCCCTCCCTTTCCGCCTTCGGTCGCCGTGCTCCTACGCTGAAGCTTCGGCGCAAGCGTAAGCTTTAGCGTAGGCGACCTTCGCCGTTCAATAAATTGTATCTATTCAAGGCGACCTTCGGCGGACGCAGTCCGTTATTTTTATTAATTGCCTATTGCCTATTGCCAATTGCCTATTGTAGTTGGCATGGAAATTTTACCTTAAGAACAATGGATTCTCTCACACATATCGTTGTCGGTGCAGTGCTGGGAGATGCAATTGTTGATAAGGAATTCGGTAAGCGCGCAATGTTCCTCGGTGCTATTGCACAAAGCGCTCCGGATATTGATTTTCTTGCTTCCTTCTGGATGGATCCAATCAGTAATCTTCTTGCGCATCGGGGATTCACACATTCAATTTTATTCTGCCTGATGGCTACACCATTTCTTGCGTTGATTGCAGAAAGAGTTCATCGACCGCATAATATTTCGTTCAGGAAATGGTGTGGTTTTTTTGGCATCCTGATCTTCGGTCATATTTTCCTGGATGCATTCAATAATTATGGAGTGGGTTGGTATGAACCATTTAGTCAGGTTCGGGTTTCGTTCAATACAGTTTTTGTAGCCGATCCTCTATTTTCTATTTGGCCAACCATTTCATTTGTTGCTATCCTGATTCTACCCAGGAAAAGCCACCGTCGTAAATTTTGGATCGTGATTGGATTGGGATTAACTGCAGTGTATCTTTTGTATTGTGTCTCCAACAAGACGAAAATTAACTATGATGTATCAAAGTCGCTTAATGAACAGAAAATTCCCTACCGCCGTTATTTTACTACTCCGATAGCATTCAATAATTTCTTATGGTACGTTGTAGCTGATGTTAAAGATGGATATTACATCGGCTATCGCTCCGTTTTTGATTCGAAGAGAAAGATAGACTTTGAATATTTTCCAAAGAATGAAAATTTGCTGGAAAAGATGGATGAAGATGAAAAGCTTCAAAAACTGATACGTTTTTCGCAGGGCTATTATACGGTGGAAAAATGGCAGGATACGCTTGTGTTTAATGATCTT
Source organism: uncultured Chitinophagaceae bacterium (assembly GCA_963728145.1). Taxonomy (GTDB): domain Bacteria; phylum Bacteroidota; class Bacteroidia; order Chitinophagales; family Chitinophagaceae; genus CAVSJA01. Next base: position 1,101,436 of record CAVSJA010000007.1, read on the forward strand.
CGATTCGGGCAAATTGCAGGTTGGTACAATCCCCGCGAACGATTCGCCTTTCATTATTTTGTTGAGTATCCCGATGCAAATGACCTGGTAGTACAGCGAGGCAGATTTGCAAAATGGAACCGTGAAACTTTCACAGCCCTTATTAATCGCATAAAAGGAAATTAGCCTTTCCGCATAGATGGAGTAACAAGATAAAGTATGATGCGGATGATACGGTACGAAGTCCAACGAACAAATTTTTTGAAAATATTTGTAGTACGGTGATACTCTTTTGCTGTGATTTGAATGCAGTCTTTCTCCATGATCTTGATCAGCCTGCCTTTCACTTCTTCGACAAATTCTGGATTGCTTACATCAAGATTTAATTCAATACTCGCATAAGCACTGAGGTCATTCACATTATAGGAGCCTACCGTCACAAGATCCGTATCGCATATAGCCAATTTCCCATGCAACACATTTTTCTGGTATTCAAAGATCTCAATTCTATTGCGGAGCATCCAGGCGTACATGAATCGTTCAGCGTTCTTCGATAGTATTACATCAGATCGGCCTGTCGTGACCACTTTGACCCTGATTCCCCTCCGGGTAGCTGCTTTCATATACTTGCGTATTACCGTGCCCGGAAGAAAATAACTGCAAAGAATGATGACCTCTTCTTTGGCATTTTTGAAAATTTCGATATAACTGCCTGAGATCTGATTTTGCCTTCTCATCCAGTCATTTCTTCTTACCCTGATCTTCGAGTTATCTTCTCCTGGAATTTTTTCGGTGTAAGCATTTTTTTCGCAGGAGGGATAATTGGAAGGCTGAAGATATCCTTTCCAGACTCTTGCACAAATCAGGCATAATTGATAAACAATAGCTCCTTCGACCCGAACACCGAAATCAAGCCATGCAGGCGCGCCGGGTAAATCATTGTAACGGTCGCCTATATTGATTCCGCCTACTGTAGCGACACATGAATCAACAGCGAGTATCTTGTGATGCAGTCTTCTTCCGAAATAGAACTCTCTTCCCCTGAACATGGGTTCAAAGAACCGGAAATGAATTCCAGCTTCTTCAACTTCTCTTATTAATTCCTTTCCCATTCCCTGGGAAGCATATCCATCAACCAATAAATAAACTTTTACTCCGCGTTTGGCTGCATCCATCAGCGCCTTTGCAATTTCCTTCCCGGTTTGGTCATTTTCGAAGATATAAGTCTGTAGATGGATTGTTTGCCTCGCCCCATTGATCAATTGAAGCATCGTGTCAAAATACTCTCTTCCGCTCCGGATAAGTTTTACGGTATTGCCGGAAATAAAATTGCGTTCGATTCTATACTTCGTTCTTGCCATGGATTCAGGAGCTGTGAAATTAGCTAAAGCAGTAAGATATCCAATTCCCGGGCCACGGTTCCCAACCGGTTCCGAACCCGGTTCCGAACCCGGTTCCGAACCTTAAAGATGTATCTTACCAAATTGCAAGTGTCTTACAAGGTTCGGAACCCTATCGGAACTCTACCTCCACAATGTTTCATTAACTTGAGCAAATTTTTCGATTGAAACAACTTCGGGCTCTAAATAAATACTTCTGGAAGTACCGCTGGAGATTCTTACTGGGTATCGTTTTTATCGTCTTATCAAACTATTTCCGCATACTTGCTCCTCAATTAACCGGTTTTGTGGTAGATGAAGTGCAACTTACTTTGTTAAAAGAAAAGGATCCTCAGGAATTTGATAAAAAGACCTCCGAGATCAATAAGAAACAGGAACGTTATGATGTTTTGGTAAAGGAAGTGACCGAAACCATTGAGGCCCGCGATTCTGGATTGGGAGACAAGATTCTATACTCCGGTATCACGTTATTAATACTTGCCCTATTGGGTGGATTCTTCATGTTCCTGATGCGGCAAACCATCATCGTAATGAGCCGGCATATTGAATACGATCAGAAAAATGAAGTATTCCGACACTACCTGAAGCTCGATAGTAATTTCTATAAAACTCATAGCACGGGCGACCTTATGAACCGGATCGCGGAAGATGTAAGCCGTGTAAGAATGTACACCGGACCTGCCTTGATGTATTTTATCAACCTGGCTGCAACCATCGGTTTCAGTGTTTACTTTATGTTCGCTACTCAACCACGGCTTGACTTTATACGTACTTGCTCCCCTGCCATTGCTGGCGATCACTATCTATTTTGTGAATAACATTATCGATAAAAGAAGCGAAAGGATACAGTCATTATTGTCAGACCTTACTACAAATGCGCAGGAATCTTATACTGGTATTCGCGTGATCAAATCTTTTGTGCAGGAAAAAGCGATGTTGGGTTTTTTCAATCGCAATAGTGAGGACTACAAAAAGAATGCGATAGGGCTTGCAAAAGTTGAAGCCATTTATTTTCCTTCGATGGGTTTACTGATTGGCCTTAGCACCCTACTAACGATCATGATTGGTGGAATTGAGTATGTACGGGGAACAAGTGATGTAACATTGGGTACCATCGCAGAATTTGTGATATATATTAACCTGCTCACTTTTCCCGTAAGTGCTATTGGCTGGACAGCCAGCATGATCCAACGTGCTGCGGCTTCCCAAAAACGGTTGAATGAATTTTTGTTGACTGAACCAGTGATCCAAAATCCTTCCAATGCAACAATACCTGTATTGCAAGGCAAGGTTGAATTTGAGAATATAAACTTCATCTATCCCAATACAGGAATCAAGGCATTGGAAGACTTCAATTTGAAAATTGACCGCGGTCAAAAAATTGCAATAATAGGCCATACCGGAAGTGGAAAGACCACACTTGCTCAGTTGCTGCTTCGAATGTATGATCCAAATTCAGGAAAAATCAGTGTTGACGGCATTGATATTCGGAACCTGGACCTCCAGGCGTACAGAAACCAGATAAGTTATGTGCCGCAGGATATCTTTCTCTTCAGCGATACCGTTGCGAATAATATTCGCTTTGGAGTTGAGCAGGCAACGCAGGATAAAGTTGTCGAAGCAGCGAAATTTTCAAGTGTCGAAGGGGAAATTCGAAGTTTTAGTTCCCAATACGAGACGATGATCGGCGAAAGAGGCGTGACATTGAGTGGGGGACAGAAGCAACGGATTTCGATTGCCCGGGCATTGATCAAAGATTCAAGGATCATCATCTTCGATGATTGCTTAAGCGCTGTTGATGCAAAAACCGAGAAGGAAATCCTTCAAAACCTTCAGCTTTTCTTACGGGATAGGACAGCAATTATCATCACGCATCGTATTTTTACGCTATTTGATTTCGACAAGATCGTTGTGCTTGAGGAAGGAAGGATTGTCGAGGTCGGAAAGCATCATGAATTGTTAGCCGCTAACGGTTACTATACATTTCTCCACCAGCAACAGGGAAAGGAAAGGGAAGAAAGCTAGTCATTGTACCAATTATGTTACTCAGGTCGTTAAGCGCCATAAAAAGGGTTTTTATAATTTTGCTGGTTCCAAAACAATATTATATTTGTGCGTATATTTTTCTCCCCATTAATCAACGGTAAAACCAAAACAAGTGGCGTACGAAAACAATGACAAAAAAATGGAGAGCGTTTATAGCAAACGCATCCGAGCAGGGAAAAGGCGAACTTACTTCTTTGACGTAAGGGCGACAAGAGGAAATGATTATTACATCACGATCACTGAGAGCCGTAAAAAATTCAATGAGAATGGTTATGACAGACACAAAATCTTTTTGTACAAAGAAGATTTTAACAAGTTTCTTAAAGCGCTAACTGAAGCTGTTGACTATGTCAAAACTGAATTGATGCCGGACTTTGATTTTGATGCTTATAATCACGACCAACCTGCGGAAACAGAACATTCTGATGCCCCTGCTGCGGAAATTGAAACTCCAAGCAGCAATGGTGCACCAGGCAACCCTGCCGATGAAGTAGATAAATGGTAGTCTCTGATTGAACTCATTTCATTAAGCTCCTGAATCGGGAGCTTTTTCATTTTTATGAAGCCCCTTTTTCATGCTTTTTGCCTCATTTTGAATTGAAGTATTTCCTATCTTTAAATATTACCCCAAACAATTCTAATACTACAAAACTAAAACTATGAGAAAGCGGTTGATTGTATCAATTTCCGCAGTGGTTATCCTTTTGACTTCTACACTGATCTTCCTTTCCGAAAAATCTTACAAAAAGCCGTCTGCTGCCGAAACAGCTGATCAGCCAATCGAAGTTGGCAAAGAGATAGACGAACAAGAAGAGGTGAAAGAACGAATGGAACATGAAATAGCAATGACAAAGGATCCCATGTTAGGCTATGTTCCCAAAGAAAGACTGGTGCTCGCAGAAGAACAAGCTAAACAAATCATGCTATCGCAGCGAAGCTCACCATTGGCATTGATGACCTGGACAGAAAGAGGTCCAAATAATATTGGAGGAAGAAGCCGGGGTGTATTAGTTGACGTGAATGATGCGACCAATAATACAGTATTGATAGGTAGCGTGAGTGGCGGATTGTGGAGAACCACGAACTTCAAGGCTGGCGCTCCAACCTGGACCAGATTAACAACCGTATCTGCAAATCTTGCAATTACCTGTATTGCGCAAGACCCTTCAAATCCAAACACAATGTATGCAGGTACGGGAGAGGGTTTCTTCAATTTCGATAATGTGCGCGGGCTTGGAGTTTATAAAAGTATTGATGGTGGATTGACGTGGAGTCTGATTCCATCTACTACTACCGGAGGTACCAATGTTACGGACTTTACCTATGTAAATGACATTGCTGTCTATTCAAACGGGCATGTATATGTGTCGGCGATCAGCACAGTATTTTGTAATCGTGGCGGTATACTTAAATCTACGAATGGTGGCACAACCTGGACCACCGTAATTGGTGTATTGGTAGGAGGAACTTGTGCAACTGCGTTAAACTTCCGGGGATACGACATTGAAATTTCGGCAAGTGGAGACATCTACGCTACTACACAGGATGCTTCAGGAAGTGATACAGCAATTGGGCGGATATGGCGTTCAGATGCAGGCGTAAATGTTGGAAACGTTGGTATGTGGACAGATATCAGTCCCAATCCACTGGAGAATGAATTCTGGCTGCGTATCGAGTTAGCATGTGCTCCAAGCAACAACAACCGCGTTTACGCAATACTCCAGGGAACGACCAACGCGATCGACACAATACTCCGCTCCGATGATCGTGGAGCTACCTGGATTAATATAAACAATACTGCTACGCTTTGGTGCGATCAGGGCACATCGACCTCAACAGACTTTTCGCGTAACCAGGCCTGGTATGATCTTATTATTGCGGTTAAACCCGACAATCAAGACGTAGTTTTTGCAGGTGGCGTCGATTTGATGACTTCAGCAAACGCGGGCGGCGTGTGGACGCAAGCTACACAGTGGGCAAGTGGGTGCGGAGCAATTCCGAATATTCATGCAGATAACCATAATATCGTTTACCTGCCTGGAGCACCCAATGAATTCATTGCGCTGAATGATGGAGGTATTTATTATACAACAAATAATGGTACAAGTTTTACTAACAAGAATACCGGATACAATACTGTTCAATATTATAGTGGAGCAATTCACCCAACAAGCGGTTCAAATTATGCATTGGGTGGTTCACAAGATAACGGATCTCACATACTCAACTCCGCCGGTATAGGTGCCGGTACGACTGCAACAGGCGGTGATGGCGGGTTTTGTTTCATCGATCAGGATGATCCAACTTTTCAAATCACAAGTTTTACTGGAAGTCAATATTCTATTTCAAGAAACTCGGGGGCTAATTTCAATGTGAGCGCATTCTTTATGGGTGGAAGATTTATTAATCCAACTGAATACGATAACACGGCAAACCTTATCTATTGTGCGGCAGTTGGCAGAAATATCAGGAGGATTCAAAATATCACCGCCGGAGCGATTATGGCTTTTAGTATTCCAGCGTCTTCGAATGCATCAGTAATGATATCAGCGCTCAAAGTTGATCCAAACACAGCTAACAGAGTTTGGTTTGCCTACCAGGGCAGTGGCCAGGCTCCTATGATTTATTATTTAAATAATGCTCACACTGCAACAGCTGTCAATCCCGATACAGTACGAGTGTCTGCACCCGCAATTCCCAACAGTAGCTACATCAGTAGTATTGACATTGAAAATGGCAATGCCAGTCACCTGATGCTTACTGTATCAAATTACGGCGTTAATAGCGTATGGGAATCTATTGACCTGGGTGCATCATGGCAATCTATTGAAGGCAACCTGCCCGATATGCCAATAAGGTGGGGAGCATTTGTTCCCGCTGGATGGGATCCGGGAAATGCACCAAATGCGATTGGCGGTGTTGTGCTGGCGACTGAATTAGGCGTATGGTCAACACAAACGCTGGCTGGTGGTTCAACAGTATGGATCCAAAATAGTACAGGTCTTGGCAACGTAAGAACCGACATGATAAAACTCAGAGATGCTGATAAATCCATTCTGGCGGCTACCCATGGACGAGGAATGTTTACTTCTGCGTTGTTCTCATTGCCTGTAACATTTGTCGCTTTTGACGGGCAAGCAGAGAAATTGCAAAACAAACTTTGGTGGGATGTAGAGAATGAACAAAACAATAAGGGCTTTGAAATCGAAAGAAAGCAACCGGGCGAAGCAGAGTTCAGACGTATCGGCTTTGTAACAGGAAAAGAAAATTCGGTATCCAGAACCCGTTACACTTTTTTAGATAAGGACGTTGATCTTGGTAAAAATCACGCCATCTACAGGCTCAGACAAGTTGATTATGACAATCGCGCTACTTATTCGAAGATGGTGACTTTGAACCGAGCGGTATCGACAAAATTCATTGAATACATTTCTGTGGAGGGCAACCAAATGTTTATTCGCGTCAATAAACAACGCGCTGGTAATATGAATCTCCTTGTAATCAATGCGTCTGGTCAGACGGTTATAAAAAGGCAGGTATCTATTCAAAATCAACTTGTGGATTTGACTGGAATTAGCACTGGCGTTTACACAGTTCAGCTAAGCGATGGTACGCAATCATTCACAGGAAGAATAGCGAAGTCAAAATAATAGCAAAATTTATTAAATAAGAATCCCCCGTAGCAAACGGGGGATTTCTTTTTCAAACTTTCTATTAGTGTATAGAACAAATGACAAAAACTTACTTTGAAGCCAGATCGGACAACTTCATATTCTTCGCAATTCCTCTAAGGAAACTTTCGTCATTCTCTCCATCACTTTCCAGTTCTACAAAAAACCGGTCTGCTACGATGACTACGAGTTTGGAGCGAGGTTCTTTTTTATAAATAGTTTCATAAGCTACTGCATCTTTGATACCGAGATCTACCGAACCTTCTTTCCTGGTATCGTTTTCGGATGAAAAACCCATTGTATACAGCGCGGTTAATCCACCGAATGTGGCATGAGAACCATTATAATCTGCGAGCGATACATCAACCCGTTTATCGCCGTTAATATACTGCTGCTTTGCATTTGACCAGGATCCCATTCCGGGGAAATTGGTTTGTTCGCCAGAAGGATCACCGTCTTTTGTATATCCGCTGATCTCGGGTAAGTAGGCTTGAAGATCTTTATACGGTACAGAGATCGTATCGCCTTTCTTCTTTCTTTCTTCCCAGCGGTCAGTAGCTTTTTGCATTGCCGCCTCGGATTTTTCGGCAACTTCTTTCAATTCACCGAGAGTGTCGATTTTGTTGTTTTTGCTTTTACAGCAAATCAGGGCGAGTACGCTCATAAGAGCAAAGAGTCTTTTCATACTGGTTATAGTTGGTTTAAATGATAAATCAGATTTTGATGAATTCTACTCGACGGTTGTTTGCTTTACCTTCTTGCGTATCGTTCTTATCGGCGGGCTCGCCTTCCCCCTTGCCATCAACTTCTATGCGAGAAACATCAATTCCAAATTCCTTTTCAAGCGAAGATCTCACAGATTCTGCTCTTTTCTTTGACAATTCCAGGTTTTTTTTGTCGTCACCATCTGAATCGGTATGACCGATAACCCGTACTTTAACATCAGGATTTTCTTTGAGCACATTGGCAATATCTTTCAAAGTGCCATAAGATTCAGGTTTAATATTCGCGCTGTTTATATCGAATAAGATACCTCTTGTAACAAACTTGCCTTCCGTAATGAGCTTGTTGCGGGTGTCAGCAGCTCCGACCGCCACACGAAAATTGTTTATCACATAGTAATCCTGGTTCTGATGGAAACCTCCTGTGCCCACAACCAGGGCATTGTATTTGGCAGTCGCACTAAACGCACGTGGGATGTCCCAAACTTTTTCTTCGTTAACATAAACCCTTATGCGTTGTTTTTGCCGCCAAATGGAAATATGAGCAAAATTATTCTTCCTGGCATTCCAGTTGTTCACCTGTACATCGTTTTGTATGGTAAAATTTCCATCCGACGTTGCCATGATCTTCGAGCTCGAACGCTGCATGCTCGCATCTATTGGATGTAATACCAGGCGAACAGAATGTTGCCCGGTCCAACGGACATACATTTCATAATTAGCAAACTCCTCGGGTTTCACAAGATTAGTGATTGTAAAATAAATTTCATTTGAATAGTAACTGAAATCATTATTCACGGCAATGTCAAACTCGAGTGTGAAATTCTCAGGAAAATCAGTAAGGAATTCAGGATGGTAGGCACCTCTTCTGTTTAACTTCAGCCATTTGCTTTCCTTTTCACTCAAAGTAACCACTTCTCCTGTTGCATTTGTATTCCATCTCGCAGGAAAATCTCCAACCGCATCATTTGTGAAGTTTTCAATGCCGATCACTTTCTCACCAGGAACAAAATCAAATTTAGAATAAGATTTCAAACTTGCCGGCTCTGCATCATCCTCTGTTCCATCTGCCGGACCTGATTTGTCCGAATTAGTTTTTTTCTCCTTATCTGTTGTCGTTTTATCGGTTTTATCTGTAGTCTTTTTCTTACCATCAAGGACATCATCAATTGTTTTATCTACTTTGTTGCTGGCTTTTTGTTCTACTTTTGCTTTAGCTCTGTCAAGGATCCGTTTGACCACTTGCCCGTTCACCAGTGTGCAATATCCCAGGAAGCAGAAAAGCATTAGGATCTTTTTCATATAAAGGTTTATTTTATAGTGAGGAAGAGTGTTAGCAGCCGTTTAAAGTTAGTTACTTCACAAATTCGTTTCATACCCCAATAAGGGTATATTTATAGTAAGGCATTTCCACTATATTTATTATTTTATTAGGCGGTTTATGGACATAGAATGGCTGAGAAAATTTTGCCTCAAGCTACCTGGAACCAGGGAAGACATTAAATGGGGAAATGATTTGTGTTTTTCAGTTGCGGATAAAATGTATTGTGCAACAGGACTTAATCCACCACTAACAGTTGCATTCAAAGTTCCCGACGAAGATTTTGAAGAGTTATCGCAAACAGAAGGGTTTATGCCGGCGCCTTATATGGCAAGGGCAAAATGGGTTCTTGTGACGGCACCAGATAAACTTTCAAGAAAGGAATGGGAATCCTTTATTTCTAACTCTTATGAGTTAGTAAAGGCGAAACTTCCAATGAAAACAAGAGAGAAATTGAAGTAGGTCTGCTTATATTTTATTGACGTCTATACCCACCACTGATTACTTCCCGGTTAGTCGCTTAGATTTCACTATTCAGATTTATTGTTAATCACTAAAACAAGTCTATGAAATTTAGATCGACCCTAAACTTCGCGGCATTGTTATGCTCCTGCATTATGTTCAATGCTGTGTTTTCTCAAAATGTTGGAATTGCTACCCCTACACCAATTGCTCCGCTAAATGTTGCACATGGTAAAACGGTAGTATTCGGCTATGATTCTGTTCCAGGAAATCCAATCGGACCAATGGGAACTCTGGCCTGGTTTCCGAGCAGAGGATCGTTAATGTACCTGTATTACGAGAGTGGCGCCATTGGGAATACGTGGGATCCTGTGAATATCGGCATCAACTCTTTGGGAATAGGTCAATACTGTTTTGCAAGCGGATCTAATTCTTTTGCCCAGGGATATGGAGCTACAGCAAGTGGTTTCTATTCAATGGCGAGAGGAACTGCGGTAACGGCTGGCGATTATTCGTTTGGAATGGGATCGACTGTTCAGACCGTCGGTCCTTTTGCTTTTGGATTTGGTAATGATATTAGATCAGTTGGAATGTGGACTACGGCAATTGGAAGTAGTAATACTTCAAATGGAACTTATTCATCGACGATTGGTAGTAACCTTCACGCTAAAGCATACAACTGTTTTGTTGTAGGAGCATTTAATGATTCTATAAGCAGTTCTAACAATACGACCTGGGTTGATGCTGATCCGCTATTTCTTATTGGCAATGGTTTATCTAATGCTGCCAGGAGGAACGCAGTAACGGTACTAAAGAATGGAAAAGTTGGTATTGGCATCACGCCGGTCTATGAATTTGAGATCACGCATATCTCCGGCTCGCAGGGGAATATGGGACTGGCCATTCGAAATACAAACCCGGGAGGAAGCAACCACCGCTGGTCACATTATGTTTCAAATGGAACGGGCGACTATCTGCTCCACTTCAATGGCAATCTTAGGGGAACATTCGATGACGTAACAGGAAGTTATACTATGGCGTCAGATGCAAGGTTGAAATCAGAGATAGAGTCAATCGGCGCAGTGCTTGATGATGTGCTTCAATTGAAGCCTTCAAGGTATTATTTGATAGATGAAAAAAACCGCGATGCGAAGCATATCGGTTTCATTGCGCAGGATGTAGAAAAGTTATTTCCAACCCTGGTTCAGCGTCCGTCCACTGAGCAAGAATATTATACGCTTGACTATTCAGGTTTTTCAGTCCTTGCAGTAAGAGCAATCCAGGAGCAACAGGAACTTATTAAAAGCCAACAATCAAGAATAGAAGAACTTGAGAAAAGGTTAAAAGCGATTGAAGAAAGATTGAAGTAATAAGAATATTTTCGCTTCATGCGTGTATTCAATTTCATCTTCTTTCTACTCTTCGTCTTCAGCGCTGCATTACAATATAACGATCCCGATCCCTGGCTATGGATCCCGATCTATGGTTATGGAGCCGTACTTTGTTTCCTTGCGTTCCGCCGAAAGTATTATCCGGCAGCATATCTTATCGGCATTGCAGTTTATCTCGGTTATGCGGTGTATTTATTCTTTGCGAAAGACGGGGTTCTCGATTGGGTCACAGAACACAATGCCGAAAGTCTTGTTCAAACAATGAAAGCAGAAAAACCATGGGTGGAAGATACCCGCGAATTTGGGGGACTTATGATACTGATAATCGTTCTTACTATAAATTATTTTTACTCGCGAAGGAAATGAACCGAAGAACAGATGAACAGATGAACAGAAGAACAGAAAACAGAAGAACAGCAGATCAGTAGAACAAGAAATGTCGAATTTGATAATTTTCTAATCTACTGTTCTGCTGTTCATCTGTTCCGCTGTTCTTCCGTTCAATGGAACCTATTCATTCATGAATTGCTATGACAGGGACATGGCTATGATAGGCCATTTTCTTCGTATTGCTTGATTTAAATAAGTTGCCCAGGAAAGAGTGCTTTCGCGGTATGGTGATAATAAGGTCAATCTCGTAGTCTTCCGTAAAGGCGTTCACCGCTTCCTGGAAATCGTAAAGCCTCATGAAGGAGAATTGAGGATTGTATGCGCTAAAGAACTTCTCCAATTTAGCTCTTTCGATTTTGTAGTCTTCAGTCAGTTCCACATAGTGTTCGGTGTCCACATTTACAATATGAAGCTTCGGCTTGAAGAGGTCGAGTACTTTGCGAATTGGAGCAACGGGGGTGGTTGACTCTACATCCTTGAAATCACTGGTGATCATTACGTCTCTGATCTCGATATACTTCGCGTCGGGAGGAATTATCATTACCGGGGCAACGGCTTCCTTCGCGAGTTTCAATGTATTGCTGCCCATGAAGATCTGTTCCACGCGGGTAGCGCCCGTAATGCCCATTATTACCATATCAATCCCATTGTGTCGAACAAAACGTCCAATGTTTTCAATAAGGTCCTTTCCCTCTTCCGCAGCCACGCTGATATTCAGGTTTGGTGATATCGCTAAGAGATCTGACTTCACATTCCCCAGTGCATTGGAATAAATGATTTGACGGTCTTCATCATCCTCTGTAAGCGGAGTACCGTCTGAACCCGCAGCGATCTTTTCATAAACATGATAGAGAACGATCTCTGCATTTTTGCCGGCCAACATCTGCGCCGCAAAACGTCCGGCATTTTTAGCAGTATCCGAAAAATCTGTAGGTACTAGAAATTTTCTCATTACAGGTATTTTTTTGAAAAGTACGTTTTTAGAAAGGTACAAATATAGAGGAATAGTTTACAAGTTGGGAAGGTTGATAAGGTTGATAAGGTTGTTCCCGCTTTCGCGGGAATGACGAGGTTGACAAGGTTGATATGGGCCTGGGAGCTGCGAAAAGATTAAGGTAAATTTCTCTAAATTGTTCCCATGAAAAAAATCCTATTTATCCAATTCGCCGTTTGCTTCGCAATGACTGCATTTGGCCAGGCGGATATTGCCATCATCCCCCAACCGGTTTTGATTGAAAAAAGAGGTGGCTCCTTTGAGTTGAATAATTTTACCAGGATCGAAATCCCCGAACGATCTCCCGAGATTCAACAGGTTGCCCGTTGGCTGGCGCAGCATCTTTTGAAAGTTACCGGGTATCCGATGACAATCCAGCCATCTACGGCGGCGCGGGATTCAAGAGGAACTGTAATATCAATTGGGTTGAACAGGAAGGAGGATCCCAGCCTGGGTGATGAAGGTTATAAGCTTGAAACAGGAACGGGCCTTGCGATTTTATCGGCTAATAAGCCTGCTGGACTATTTTATGCGGCGCAAACATTTTTGCAGCTTTTCCCAAAAGAGATCGAAAGCAAAATACCGGTAAAGAAGAATTATTGGGAAGCCCCCGCAGTTCGCATCACCGATTATCCGCGATTTGGTTGGAGGGGAATTTTGCTGGATGTTTCAAGGCATTTTTTCACCAAGGACGAAGTGAAACAGTTCATTGATGAAATGGTGCGCTACAAATACAACCTGCTTCATTTTCATCTTACCGATGACCAGGGATGGCGTATCGAAATAAAAAGTTATCCAAAACTTACAGAAGTCGGTGCCTGGAATGTGAAAAAGGTAGGTTCTTTTGGCCGGTTCTCTGCGCCCGAACCTGAAGAACCCAGGAATTATGGCGGGTTCTATACCCAGGAGGATATAAAAGAAATTGTTCAATATGCGCAGGACCGTTTTGTGAATGTTATGCCCGAAATCGATGTGCCGGGTCATAGCCTTGCAGCGATTGCTTCTTATCCGGACTTGAGCTGCACTCCGGGCACTTATAAAGTGAATTCAGGAGAAAAACTTATGAATTGGGCGAATGGAGGATTTACTGCGATAATTGATAACACGCTTTGCCCGGCAAATGAAAAGGTCTATGCTTTTTTAGATAAAGTATTTGCAGAAGTCGCCCAATTGTTTCCATTTGGATATATCCATATGGGTGGTGATGAGTGCGCGAAGAATTTCTGGCAAACGAATGATCAAATCAAGCAGTTAATGGACAGAGAAAAGTTGAAAGACATGCACGAAGTACAAAGTTATTTTGTGAAACGTGTAGCGAAGATCATTGAATCAAAAGGCAAGAAAATGATTGGCTGGGATGAGATCCTCGAAGGTGGGCTTGCACCAAATGCCGCTGTTATGAGTTGGAGAGGTATCAAAGGCGGTATTGAAGCGGCTAAGTTGGGACATGAGGTAGTGATGACTCCAAATTCATTCGTCTACATAGACCTGATGCAGGGTGATGCCATTGCAGAACCACCAGTGTATTCATCAGTTCGTTTGAATAAATCTTACCAGTTTGAACCGGTTCCTGATGGGGTGGATGCAAAAATGATTAAGGGAGGGCAGGCAAATCTTTGGACGGAACAGATCTATAGTATGCGTCACGCTCAATACATGGCCTGGCCAAGAGCATTTGCTGTAGTTGAAGCGCTCTGGTCTCCGAAGGACAAACGGAATTGGAATGATTTTGTCAAGCGGGTAGAAAAGCATTTTGATCGTTATGATGCTGCGGAGATCAAATACGCGAAGAGTATGTTTGATCCTATTTTTGCTTCGTATAAAAAAGGGAAGGATTCAATTACGCTCGAATTGAGTACTGAAGTAGAAGGACTCGATATTCATTACAGCTTCGATAATTCATTCCCCGATAGATTTTATCCGAAATACAGCAGAACGGTAGACGTTCCCAAAGACGCGGTTAACCTGCGCGTGATCACCTACCGCAATGGCAAACCAATTGGACAAATGATCACCATGCCGGTGGAAGAACTTAAGAAACGAGCAAAGAGCAGGTGATTTTCTTAAACACTCGATGCTCATGAATTTGAGAAAAGGAAAGGGAGATGTTGAGTCCTTTTTAGATTCGTAGTATTCGACACGCCAATAATCAATAATCCCCGCCTGAATGACGCAGTCGGGCAGGAATAAGTCAATAAGTCAATTCTCAAATCAAGGTTCAATGATCATTATTCAAGGCTCAATTTTCAGCCGGCAAGGAACAACGATCAGTAGTCAATGCCAAGTTGGACATTAAAGTCTAAGCATTAGTTGAGCCTTGCTTTGATTTTTGACCCTTGATCCTTGCCGGGTGATAGTTGAACCTTGAGCGTTGATTGATGAGACTTGATTTGAGAATTGATATATTGAATATTGATTATTGATTATTAGCGTGTCGAAAATTAACCATATACAAAGGCGTCAAGTTGCCTGCTCCGTTTCTTACTAGGGAATGAGGTGAGTGTTGAGTGTTTCAATCCACTTCATACCGAATCCCCGCAATTCTTCGTACCTCATCCATAATCTCCATCAGCATCATCGTATCCGCATGAGTCATGATCGGACTTTCGGTGCGTCCTTTGCGCAGGCAATCGTTAACATGGCGCGCCTCGTATTGGTATCCCCATCCGGGTTCTTTATCATAAGGAATGATTTGTTTTGTTTCTGGCCTGCCGGGATAAAATTCAATGGTTGTGCTGGGCTCATAGAACCTGCTGGTCAATCTGATCCTGGCTTTGTCTCCTGAAATATCTGCTTCAGTGGCCAGGTTGGTTGAAAGGCTGCAAAATAATTGCGCGATCGCGCCATTCTTGTATTTGAAAACGATTGAACATTGTTCGTCGACGCCGGTAGAAGCTGGAATCATTGAAGCCATAATTTCATCTGGTCTTCCTAAAACCGAAATTGTTATAAAAATATTATAGATGCCAATATCCAGGAGGCTACCGCCGCCAAGTGAAGGATCAAATAATCTTGCCGGAACAGGTGGGATGGGAGCGAAGCCGAAATTGACCAGTACATTTTTAATTGTGCCAAGCTGTCCTTCCTTCACCAAATGCAAAACCTTATTGTAATGAGGCATGAATTTAGTCCAGAGCGCTTCCATTAAGAATATCCCTTTCGCTCTTGCTTTATCGATCATTTTTTGAGCCTGGTTTGAATTCAATGCAAATGCTTTTTCACAGAGAACAGGTTTATTGTGATCCAGGCAAAGCATCACATGATCAAAATGCAATCCATGAGGCGATGCCACATAGATCACATCTACTTCCGGGTTCTTCACCAATGCTTCGTAACTATCATGCAAATGCTTTACCGGAAATTCATTTGCAAATTTTTCCGCTGCCTCCAGGCTCCTGGAACCTGCTGCAATCAATTCCGCGTCTTCAACCAATTTTAGATCCGATGAAAATTTTCTTGCTATTCTTCCACAACCTAATATTCCCCACCTGATTTTTTTAGCCATGTTTATCGTTTAAATCATTTTCTTTTGCTGGACAGAAGTATCGATCAATTTTTTTAACCTGCTTTCTCTCGTTGCTTCCTGTTTCGCAGTCATCACCCACTTAATCATAACTTTTTTATAGTAATCTCCCTGGGTTTGAAACCAATTCCAGGCTTTTTTATTTGCCTTAAACTTTTTTTCATAAGCAGGATCAAATTTCATCATTTCCATTTCATATGCATAGATCCTGGATTTCTTTTCATCTCTTTTCTCAAATGCGGCTATCCCTGCAGGGTGCATCAATCCTTTTTTCTTAAGCTCCTCAATTTTTTTGATATTAATTCCACTCCAGTTGCTGGTAGTTTTACGTGGCGTGAAACGAATAGTATAACTATCCTCATCGAGACCCTTTCTCACACCATCGATCCAACCAAAGCAGAGCGCCTGATCTACAGATTCAGACCAGATCATACTTGGCTTTCCGGTATGAATTTTCCAAAAGCCAACAAGTAACTCCGTTTCCTTAGAATGATTTTTTTCGAGCCATTTTCTGAAATCGGCAGGTTTGGAAAAGAAAACGGGTTTGGCCATTGCAAATAGTTTATTGCAAGGCGCAAATTAATTAGGACAGGCGGATTTCTTTAGCTCAATTCCGGAATCAAACTGGATTTGTTTGTGATCTGTGAAATACTGGCGGTTTCCTTGCTCCGCAACAGGTCCGATTCCCTGGATAAGAGAGCCGTCTTTTCTCAAGAATACTATTTCGCGCATAGATTGCATCCCCTCTGATTGAAACACATATTCGGCAAATAGCGTATCAGCCCTGAAATTTCCGTGGATGGATCCATTATTCTCATCTTTTTGGAACAATTTATAACGCAGGGTTCCACTAACGGAATCGCTGGTGGATAGCAGGCTTAACTGTATTGTGTCCCTGTCTAATTTGGCATAACAGGTCGTTCCTGAATTGCTCAGGTCTGAATCATTTTTTTCTTTTGTTTCAGGATTATTGCAAGAGATGATGGAATAAATAGAAAGTAGGATAATAAAATGCTTGGCCTTCATAATTTTTAGATTCCATCATATAAAATCATGCCAGTGGTTCCGAACCAAGGTTCCGAACCAAGGTTCCGAACCCTAGTATTGAACGTTCGATTACAAGCAGGGTGTTACAGGGTTCGGAACCCTATATCGGGAACCTCATTATTATCCTATTTTTACCCCGCAAATCAAACCAAATGTCTATTCGCATCTTCATTACCGGTGGTACATTCGATAAGGAATACAATGAACTGAACGGGCAGCTTTATTTCAAGGATACCCATATGCACAACCTGCTGGAAATGGGTCGAAGCAAACTGGATGTGGAGATACGAACCCTGATGATGATTGATAGCCTTGAAATGACGGATGAAGATCGCGAATTAATCGTGCACCAATGTAATCAATGCGAGGAGAAACAAATCATCATTACACATGGGACAGATACAATGGCCAGGACTGCCAAAGTATTGGCCAAACATGTAAAAGGAAAAACTATCGTCCTTACGGGCGCGATGATCCCTATTAAATTTGGTAGTTCGGATGGACTCTTCAATATAGGTAGTGCGCTAGCTTTTGTACAAACACTCGCTCCGGGTGTTTATGTTGCTATGAATGGAAGGTATTTTAATTGGGATAATGTACAGAAGAACAAGGAAACTGGAGTTTTTGAAGAAATAAAGTAGGATATAAGCCTATAAGGGAATTTCCATAAGTGATTTGCCAATAATGATCTTTCCATTAAAATTCTTTCCAACTTCATTTTTCCAGACGTCGTCAGTAAGCGATTTATCATCGGGAGGAACAAAGTGATTCAACACAAGGGTCTTAACATTAGCTTGAGTCGCAATTTTTCCTACTTCATCAGTTAAGGTATGGTGGGATAGTAAACTCTTCTTAAGTTTTGTTGCATTCGTTCTTCGCTTCACCAATTCATCTATTGCCGGACCATACATTACTTCGTGTACAAGCAAATCTGCATTTCTCGCGAATTCAGCAAGGGGAGGACAATAGGCTGTATCTCCCGAAAAAACCACAATTTTCTTTCCAAGCACAAACTTGTATGCAAAACTTTCGGTAACGGGTGGATGAATATTCCGCATCGCAAATACAACCACATCATCTTTTGAAAAAATTTCACCTTCTTTTATTTCATGCGGAATGACTAATTTCCTGATATCTGGTCTGCCTTCATCTCCAATTCTGGTTTCAATGTCAAACCGGTTAGATTCCCAATATGATTCGAGAAGACGGTTTAATCCCGTAGGACCGTAGACATTTACTTCTGAGGATAGTCCAGCTAACCAGGAATTGTACAATAATGGTCCGAGTTCTAAATTATGATCAGAGTGATGGTGGGTAATAAAAATATATTTTATTCCTGGCAAAGAAAACTTTGCGTCGAGTAATCGAAAAGTTATTCCGTACCCGGTATCGATAATAAATGGAGCTTCTCTATACTCAATCAGATTAGCAGCGGGAGAGGACGAATAAGATCTGATAAATGGACCACCCTGAACTCCTAATAAAACAAGCCTGTCCACTGATAACGCCTTTAATTTTTTTGAGTCGTCACCTATTGGAAAACTCTTCGGAATTGCAGAAGAGGCGACAACAACTCCTGATTTGGCAATAAAATCTCTTCGAGTAATCGACATACCTGGAGAATTTATTTCGAAGTTACTTTAACATAAGTCAACTTACTTTCCGGAAAGGGATAATAAGGTCACTTGTACTGTTTCCCATTTCCCAGCCATAATAGTGCATTCAATATAAACCTATCCTGGTTTTTATTTCCAAAAGTATAAGACAATTGCTTATTCGTTTTGTTTTCATAGTCCATGTCATTATGGCCCATATTCATGTAGATCATACGATAGTTCTTGTTCGTCCATGCCACGGGATAATAGCCGCTATGCCAAATCTCATCAGGTTTCGGACCTGTTCCCAGAGGGAAACTGCTTGAATCAATGGAAAGCAGGATGCTGATTTCGGGTTTGTTTCTTAAATCAAATTCCCAACGATACCATTCACTGGGAGCTGACTTAAATCTTGTCGGTAATTTTTTTGTTGAAGGATGATTCTTATTCTCCACCCTTAAGATTGCCGATGTTGGACGCCAGGTATTGCTCTTAAATTGACCCGCGCCAATAAACTCATTGTGATACCAATCCCAGTCTTGCGGAAATAAAGATTTATTTAATGCAAATCCCGCAAAATGAAATCCCATCCATGACCCACCGTTATCCATGAATTCTTTAAATGCGTCGCGCTGTTCAATTGAATCGGGACGGGTATCGAGAAATACGATAACCTGGTATTTCGATAAGAATTCTTTATTCAGATTTTTGAAATCATTGGTTGAATCATAGCTGAATCCGTTTTTCTCCGCCATTGAAGAGAACCATTTGTTCGCTTCATGTAAGAAGCTGATATGAGCAAGGTCATTTCTCGCGGTATAAAAACCGATCACGCTGAATTTTGGAGATTTTTTCTGAGCCCTAATATCAGAACCAATGAAACAAAGAAGAAATAAAACAAATGATAAAAACCGAAAGAATGCAACGATTTTCATTTTAGGTTTTTTAGTTCCTGGTTATAGATTTCCTGGGTCATTTCCCAAAGCTTTACAGGTTGTTCAAAATTAAGCCAACCGGGAACGCAGGTATGTTCCTTGATGAATTTGAAACCGATTTTTTCCAGCGTCTTATTTGGTGCAGGATTCAGTGCATAGGGTTCACAATACAATGTCTTCAACTTATAGTTTTCAAAGAACCAATGTAGGGAGAGTTTGACGAAATGCGGAGCCCATTCCTTTTTTTCTCACTTCGGCTGGCCATAAATGTAAGTGCATGTAGGCATCTTCACCGTAACGGATCTTATTGATATTAGAATGTCCCACCGGCTTTCCGTCGAGCAGCCAAATAAGGCAATAAGATTTCTTCACTGGAATTGGCTGAGATAGTTGCTCGGCAAGCATGGCGGCGAATTCTTCTCTACCCGGCACTCTTGCAAGGTCTACACCCATGCCGGTTAAAAAGGCAGGAGAAGCCTTCAACCAATAATCACATAGGAGGGGCACATCGAGTGGCTGGAGTTCCCTTACCGATAAGTTGTGAGTCACACTCCAATTTAATGAGAAATCGACAATGAGCAATAGGCAATAGGCAATGGGCAATTGGCAACGTGCAATAATTAATAATTAATAATTGCTGGGCAATATGCTCCATAAGGGTGGAGCAACATTATCTTTCTTACATGCCGCAAAACTTCAAGCGAATAACACTAGAACGCGATGAAATTGTTTGAAAGCTATGATGAGTAGAGTGCAGATTTATTGCGCATATGGTACGATAAGTCGAAAGGTTTCTTTAATTAATGAGTCTCCAAAATCCAATTCAACAGAAGAACAGATGAACAAGGAATGACCAATTTCCATCGGACGGTTCGTTAGCCCATATTTTAAATGGAAAAGCCGTCCGATCTACATTGAACATTCCTTGTTCATCTGTTCTTCTGTTGAATTGAGGATTCGAGACTACAAACCTCGGCAAGGCTTGCGATACTTGTGAATTAAAATTTAGAGAATAGGTAGGGGCTGCCGATTGCCCATTGCCTATTGCCCATTGCCTATTGTAAAAGTTCCGAACCCTCGCATCTACACCTGATCACTTTGCTACCCGGGCTCGGAACCTTTCCTAGACCAAAATCAAAATTTGAAACAAGATATTCTTCAAACTCAGGTGCATATTACTGTTAGATGGAAGAAATAAAAAGTTGAAATGAATTGAATTGGAAAAAAGGATGAATGAATTGTAGGTTGAGATAACTGGTTGATTGGTTAACCAGTTAACCAATCAACCAATCAACCCGTCATTCCCGCGAAAGCAGGAACAACCAATCAACCTATCTCACCTACCATACTACCCAAATGTGTAATACTTCCGATTCCCAATTTTGGATAGTTTTAGGTTGGGTATTGTTAGTTTCTCTCTTGATTGGTTAGCTGGAAGTTCTATAGTTTCCAATGATCCGTATTCAATTTCCTTTTCTGGAATCCAGTGGATGGTGGTTGGTAATCCTAAACTGTCGAAAATCATAATCAGTTAATATGAAAAAAATATTATTTGTATTTACCCTTGCATCTATTACCACAATCTCAACGGGTCAAAATGTTGGTATTGGAGAACCGGTTCCCGCAGCAAAACTTACTATAAAAGGATCGGATGGTTTAAACAGGAACCTGTTGATCAAAACTAACACAGACGATACCGCGATGTACATTAGTGGCTATCGTCATTACATGAATGGGTATTCGAATACCACCAACACTACTCTTACCGTTAACAATAAATATTTTCTTCCTTTTGATAACCCGCAGCTCGTTATTCTTGCTTCCGGTGAAAGGTCCGGCATTAATGCAAATGGATCATTCAGTACTTTAGATTTCTCTAATATAAATTCTAGTGCAAGATTTACATGGTCCGCGTATGCAGGAGCTGCCGCTGCAAACAATATCCAACTTTATCATTTAGGGCCTTCAGGATTTAAAACACTTATGTATTTCGCGGAAACTGGAAGTACCGGATTAGGTACTTTCAGTCCCGTTGGAAAACTACAAATCAATCATCGGACTTCAACCGTTCTTCCGACATTGAATCTTTTCGATTCTTCAGCTACAACCGGCCCAATTGTTCAGTTTGGAAATGCCGGCGGTGCAGAAACCTGGCAGATCAGAACCACAATACACAATGCTGCTGACCGGATGGATTTTGTTCATGACAATCTCTTGATGGCTTCTTTGAACAATAATGGAAACTTAGGTGTAGGCATTAATAATCCTCAATACCGCCTGCAACTTTATAATAACACCGGGACTCAAATCACCTATGCACAGTTTACTAATCCAAATACTGGCCCAGGTCCATCAGATGGATTGTTGACCGGTATTAATGGTGTTGGTCATGCGTTCATCTATAACCAGGAAATAGCGAATCTTTATTTTGGAACTTCGAATACGACCCGAATGATGATCGAATCAGGCGGTAAAGTGGGTATAGGCGTTGATCCTCCAACTGAAACGCTGGATGTGGGGGGTAATATAAATTCTTCTGGTTTGGTAAGAGTCACTGGCGAAGTGAACCGTCCCGCGACGGGTGCTGCACATTTGTTGCCGATTGCTTATGGTAATGTTTCCCTGACCGGCTTTGTTCAATCTGGCAGCGGAAATATTTCGGTTACCCGCCTTGGGGTAGGGTTTTATGTAGTAACAATTACAGGCGAGGTCTATCAATTTCAAACCTATACAACAGTGGTAACTCCGGCAGGTAATTTAGGTGCGATCCTTACTAACACAGGAAGCGGTGGCGGAAATTTACACATCTACACATATAATACGGCCGGCCTGGCGGTTGATAGCCAGTTTTGCTTCGTAGTGTATAAGCAGTGAGTTTATTAGTTGATTGGTTGATTAGTTGATTAGGTTGAGTCGTTCCCAGTTAACTAATCAACCAATCAACCGATACCTTCCTATCACATCATTGTGGGATAGAGGCTGCTTTTATTTTGACCTAGTTTAGTTATTGCAAATTCTAAATGGTCAAAATGAAAAAAATATTTTTCGCATCTTCCTTTACGCTGATGGCTACGGTTTCGAGTTCACAAAATATTGGTATTGGCGAACCTTCACCTGGTGCTAAACTCACCATCAAGGGATCGGATGCTTTTAATAAAAATTTCCTTGTTAAGACCATGTCGGGGGATACATCCTTTTTTATCTACGATAATTTCCTTTTTATTAACGGGTATCCTACTGCTGGTTTTGTTTCAGCCTCACTAACCGTCAACAACAAATATTTTGTTCCTTTAGAGGGTGCCCAATTGGCGATTGCAGCTTCAGGTGAGCGCAGTGGTGGGTCTTCAAACGGGTCATTGAGCCAAATCCAATTTTACAATACCAATAATATGGCTGCCAGATTTTACATAGATTCTTATTTAGGAACGCAGGGGCCTAATTACTGGAGATTGAATTATTCATTCCCGGAACCGCCTTTTACTGCAAGAACGTATTTTCATATAGGACAAGATGGAAATGCCGGGTTCGGCGAATTTGCGCCGAACGCTAAGCTGCAAATTAATCATCGAAGTTCAACTGCAGTACCAACCCTGCGTCTTCATGACTCTTCAACAACAGCCGGGCCAATTGTTCATTTTAGCAATACAGGAGGAACGGATGATTGGCAGATAAGATCAGTCCTGAATTCTACAAACGACCGAATGGATTTCTTTTATAACAATACCATTACTGCCTCCTTGGTTAATTCTGGGACTACTGCGTCGTTTGGAATTGGAACAACCAATCCAGTTCATAGATTACAAATCAACACTGGGGCTCAACATTGTTATGCGCACTATACCAACTTGGCTACAGGTTCAAGTTCTTCAGACGGAGTACTTACCGGAGTTAATGGTGCTGGTACTGCATTTATTTTTAACAATGAGGCTACTCCGATGTACTTCGGAACGGCAGGCTTAAACCGCATGATGATTGATGCTTCAGGCAGAGTTGGTATTGGTGTAGACCCACCTAGCGAAGCGCTGGACGTGAACGGCAATATTGAATCTTCCGGTTTGGTTAGAGTAACGGGAGAAGTAAATCGTCCGGCGACGGGTACTTCTCATCTATTACCGATTGCTTACGGAAACATTTCAGCCACTGGCACCATAAGTCACTCCAGCGGAAATATTACCGTAACAAAAACTGGTGTTGGTGACTATGAAATTGAAATAACGGGAGTCAGCTACAATTTCCAATTGTTTGCCACATTGGTAACGCCCACTGGCACCACACCTGTATTTGCAAGTACCAACAGCGTGAGTGGCCATCTTTTAGTACATACACTGAACCTGGCAGGAAATCCTGTTGACAACCGATTCAGTTTTGTTGTTTACGCGCAATAATTAGTTGACTCGTTAATTGGTGGACTGGTTGATTGGTTAATTAGTTGATGAGTTGACCAGGAACGACTTTCCCTAATCAACTAATCAACTAGTTAACCAATCAACTGCTTCGTCCAAAATACCCCAATGGGGGATAAGATATTTGGATATTGGATTTGAACCTTTATCCAAATTCTGTTTATGAACCGCAAGATCCTGGTCACCGTACTTATTTTTTTCTTCAACCTTCAGCTTAAAAGCCAAAATAATATCGGGATTGGAACAGCAAATCCTGAATCCAGTGCAATGCTCGATATAACAGCAACGGATAAGGGAATTTTGATTCCTCGGGTTTCTCTCACCAATATAACTTCGTCTGCTCCGGTAAACCTTGCGGCCCAGGGTTTGTTGGTATGGAATACAAATACGTCCCTAACAGGTGGAACTGGTATTGGCTTTTATTACTGGGACGGCCTAAAATGGCAAAGCCTGCTCGCTGATGACAAAGGATGGAAATTATCTGGAAATGGAGGTACTAATCCAACCACCCAATTCTTCGGGACAACTGATAACCAGCCATTGAACTTCCGGGTGAATAATCTCCAGGTTGGAAAGATTGATCCTGGATTTTTTAATACTTTATTGGGTGCGGGAGCAGGGATCAACCTGTCCCCCACAACGCCTACTACCAGCCGAAAAAATGTTTTTATTGGAGATAGTTCTGGACGAAACAGCACAACCGGCGCACAGAATACTTTCATAGGCTTTCGAACGGGGCATAGCAATATTGACGGCTTCGATAATACTTTTATCGGTCATCGATCAGGAGCCTTAAATACTGCTTCAAACAATACTTTTATCGGGTCTTATGCGGGTGAACTCAATACAACAGGACAGTATAATTTTTTTGCAGGTAATGCGGCAGGGCAAAACAACAGTACCGGAAATCAAAACACTTTTGTTGGTTTTTTCGCAGGAATAGCTAATACCACAGCTTCCGATAATACTTTCATTGGATTTCGCGCCGGTCACAACAATACTGTCGGCATCAACAATACTTTCATTGGTACTCATTCGGGGTTTTTCAATGTAACCGGCCAATCGAATGTGTTTCTTGGGAATTCCGCCGGCCAGGAAAATACAGAGGGAAGCTATAATACATTCCTTGGATTTTATTCGGGCATCAGTAATACCACTGGTAGTCAAAATACCTTCGTAGGTGATTCCGCGGGTCTGCTTAATAGTACCGGTTCCCTCAATACTTTTATTGGACAACGGGCCGGCCGCAGTAACACCACTGCAATTGCAAATACATTTGTTGGATTTAACGCAGGAAGCGATAATACTACCGGGCAGCCGAATAGCTTTTTTGGTTTTCAGACAGGTCGGAAAAACACTACAGGGAATTTAAATTCATTTTATGGTTATTTCGCCGGCGAGGGAAATGCGACAGGAAGTGAGAATAGTTATTTCGGAGCAAGCGCTGGAAGAGGGGATATTAATAACGGTTCTTCCGGGAACCGGAACTCCGCCTTCGGGCGATTGGCTGGCCAATTCATAAGTACCGGAAACAGCAATTCATTTTTTGGAGCCTATAGTGGCAATCAAAACAGCACAGGTTCATTTAATACATTCATTGGTGATTCAGCAGGACGCAGCAATACTACTGGATCACGTAATACTTTTGTGGGAAGGAGCGCCGGTACAAACAGCACTACAGCTGATGCCAATTCCTTTTTTGGTTTCATGGCAGGGCACGATAACAGTACCGGTCAACTAAATAGCTTTTTCGGAAATAGTGCAGGAGAAAAAAATACGAACGGTGGTTTAAATTCCTTTTTCGGGCACTTTGCAGGACAAGGGAATAAAACGGGAACCGAGAACAGTTACTTTGGTGCAAGTGCAGGAAGGGGTGATATCATCAATGGTTCTACAGGACAAGAGAATGCTGCTTTTGGCAGAATGGCTGGTCAATTTATTACATCGGGCAACAATAATTCTTTCGTTGGAGCGCATAGCGGTAATCAAAACACATCCGGAAATAACAATACATTTCTTGGCGACTCTGCCGGGTATAACAATACAATTGCAGGAAATAATACTTTCGTTGGAAAAAATGCTGGATTAAATAATACCAATGGCTCGTCCAATTCTTTTTTTGGGATTAATGCAGGTTCTTCAAATACATCAGGAACTTTCAATTCTTTCTTTGGAAACGAGGCTGGTTATTTCAACACGACAGGCATTTTGAATTGTTTCTTTGGACGTTTTGCCGGACAAGAAAATACCAGCGGTTTCTACAATTCATTTTTTGGCTCACATGCTGGAGAAAGGAATAGTACCGGTAATGAAAATAGTTTCTTCGGCCGGATGGCAGGTGAGGTAAATTCCCTCGGAGCAAGTAACACTTTCGTTGGTGCTCATAGTGGCAGACAGAATCTGACGGGGAACGATAATGTATTCATTGGAGACTCTGCGGCGCTCACAAATGCTGATGGTTCATTCAATACTATTATTGGGGCCAAATCGAACCTGGGTGGTTTTAGTTTTTCAAACGCTTCAGCAATCGGCGCTAAAAGTTTTGTTGCCGCAAGCAATAGCCTGGTTTTGGGAAGTATTAACGGTATCAACGGTGCGACCGCCGATACGAGGGTAGGCATCGGGATTACCGCACCCCAGGCAAGACTTCATATTACAATCAATGACCCTGCCAACGGAGGAGCGCTGCAGGGAATATTGATGGAAAATATCGGTGGTCCATCACCGGGAGAAGCAACTATTGCATTTAAGAACACTGCAACTGCAACTGATGCCTGGATGATCGGCCTTAATGAAACGAGCGATCTGTCATTTGCTTTTGGCAACCAATTGATCGCCGGAACAACGCGTGTTTTTATTCAGGATGACGGAAATACCGGAATAGGAACAACGACTCCTGCTGCGAAATTGGATGTAAACGGTACAGTTAAGATTGGAAGCACTGGCACAGTTCTTACCAGTGTTATAAAGGCTACGGTAAATATCGATCTTCCCCCTATGCTCGCCAGTGGAACTACTGTCATAGCAGTGCCAATCGCAAATACTCAGCTGGGCTCAACAGTTATGGTTTCACCTGCAATCGATCTGTCACCTGCAATGATAATTGCATATGCCCGCGTTTCTTCAGCCGGGACTGTGGAGATCAAGTTTATCAATCTAAATGGATTTACAGTTAACGAAACTGCAAAGGATTTTTTTATTACTGTGGTGTTATGATCGATGGAATGGCTTTAGATGATCAACTTAACAATCACATAATTCCAATCATCATTTACAGAACCACGGATCCGCCTGCGTTTTCGAAATTGAAGAAGAATTATTGTAACAGAATTGATGAGATCTCGAAGTGACTTTGGAAATCTCACTGGTGACCTTAGTTCCTCTTTGAGTATTGGGAACTTTTACCTCGTCTTGCGAATTTGGCTGGATATTATTGAATCGGATATCTTTTGTTTCGAAAATAGCACCGTCATTTTTGTAATAAGTGAGTTTGACGACGACTTCGTCAATAATTCTCTCGGATTTATTATTTACATAGATCACTAAGCCCGTTATTCCACCAAGTGGCCTAAATTTATATTTACTTGCTTTGTGGTTGATATATCCGCTCCAGTTTCTTCTGAATGCTTTATTCTTTTGATCGAGTGAGGATTCAGTTGTTTTATCGTTCGAACCAGATTTTTTTGAATTTACTGTACCCGATTCCGCAGCGGTTTTTGTATCAGCAGTCTTTGCGGGCTCGTCCTCAGCCACAACAATTGCTCCCGTCGTACTTACAGATACAGTGCCTCCGGAGAAATTGATCAGGGAAAGAATGATCACAATTGCCAGTCCAAGTGCAAAAGCTACCAGTTTGGGACTTATCGCTGATTGAAGAGGAAGATCCGCGGTATCTGAGCGAAAGGAATTGGCTTGTTTGGTTGAATTGAACTCCGGGAATTCATTCCTGTTAGAATCTGTCCTTAATGCTGGATTTTGGTTCGGTTCTTCTTTATTACTAAGCTTCGCCAGAACGGGAGGATACTCATTCAAAATATTTGCAGGGAAAAAAGACTTAAGTTCTTTCAGTTCGGCTGCTCTTATCCAATCTTTTTCTTCCTGGCACCATATCCTTGAATTCGGGGTAAGCGATTGTGCCTTCAATTCCTTCAGTGAATAAGGGCCGAGTTGGGTCTCTCCGTCTAATAGGTAATAGGTTTTCATACGGTTATGGCAGCAACACTAAAATAACGCACAGAATGGAAAATACGTACTTAATTTAGATCAAATCTAAGGAATTAACTCTAAGCAGATGAAGGAGTTAGGTCGACAAAAATTTGGGACAATTTGGGGAAAAATTTCCCTAGTTCCAGTATACGGGGTCCATCTCCTTGAGTTTGAGGGGAGTATTGGAAGGCGAAACGAGCCTGCTTTAAGCAAGGCTTTGGACGATAAGATGGGCTATGCTTTTCGACGAATGGCCATCTATGTCGAGTTCGGGATTGAAAATGCTGACGCTCAGTCCGAAGATCATACCCGTTTGTATGATCGATTTCAATACTTCTTTGACTTCTTCTAATTCCAATCCTCCTGGCAAACGATAATCAACAGCAGGATTAATATCATCCGAAAGAACATCCGTGTCAAAATGGATCCAAAAACCATCTGTATCCATTCTTTTGATATGAGTCAGAATCGCCTTTACAGTATTATTTATCCCACCTGTTCTAATTTCTTCAAGACTGAAGCATTTGATCTTTGTCTCCCTGATATCCTGTGAGCGATATTTTTTAGTTTCTTCCCAATCCCTTTGACCAATATGTATTACCAGTTCATCGTCAACATAGGGTTTTCGGTTATTGATATTAGTTAAAACTTCCGGGCCTCTACCAGTAACAATCGCGAGGTCCATATCCGCAACTTCACCAGTAATGGATTTTTCAGGTTCATAAAAGTCTGCATGCGCATCGAGGAAGATCAAACCAAATTTTCCATTCCCTTTTAACGCCTGCATAATGCCAATGAGAATGCTGCAATCACCTCCTAACACCAGTGCGAATTGGTCCTTATTAATCGTGTCAATTGCTTTACCAAGTTCAATTGAATAGTCACGGATTAATAAAGGATTAAGGCAATTCGTTTCAGGATCTCTTCGATTACTATAAAGATGATTGGGGGCGGGTAATTCTATGATTGGGTTTTTCGAATCTATGAGTTTATTCAGACCAGAGTTTAAGAGCGATTCAGGAAGTAATTCAACTCCGGATGGTTTTAATCCAAGAATTGATGGAGCGCAGATGATTTGGATAGCGGGATTTGATCTTTCCATCAATTGGGAACTTTACAATGAAGTGGTAAAAAATTATACCGGGAATCCACCCGGGCATTTTATCAACACCCCCTTAATAACTCTAACCCGGCATGATTATAACCGCTTGTGAGTAAGTCGTTAATAATTATCAATTCATTAAATTTTAGACAGATTATTTTACGGCCCTAAACGGCTATTTTTGTCCATTACCAAAATTCGAACCTGTGCGATTAAAGAGCTTAGAAATCAAGGGATTTAAAAGTTTTGCCGATAAAACCATCGTCAACTTTGACGAAGGAATTACCGGCGTTATCGGTCCAAATGGTTGCGGAAAAAGCAATATCGTAGACAGCATCCGTTGGGTGATCGGCGAACAAAAGATCAGCCACCTGCGCAGTGAAAACCTGGAAAGCCTGGTATTTAATGGTTCCAAGACCCGCTCTGCCAGCGGTCTCGCCGAAGTGAGCCTCACCTTCGAAAATACCAGGAACCTGCTGCCCACCGAATTCAATACCGTAACCGTTACCCGTAAATTTTACAAAAGCGGGGAAAGCGAATACCGCCTGAATGATGTGCAATGCCGGTTGAAGGATATCCAGAATCTTTTTATGGATACGGGTGTAAGCACCGACAGCTATGCCATCATTGAACTGGGCATGGTGGATGACCTGATCAAAGACAAAGACAATAGCCGCCGCCGGATGCTGGAACAGGCTGCCGGTATTTCCATTTATAAAACCCGAAAGAAAGAAGCAAAGCTAAAGCTGGATGCTACCGAACAGGATCTTGCCCGTATCGAAGACCTTTTGTTCGAGATCAATAACCAATTGAAGAGTCTCGAGAACCAGGCAAAGAAGGCTGAGAAATATTACGAGATCAAAAAAGAATATCGGGAGTAAGCATTGAACTGGCAAAAGCAGCACTGGAAGGTTTTAATCTCACTTATAAAGAACTGAATGAACAAACGGAAACCGAAACCGATAAGAAGAATAAAACTGGAAGCAGAAATAGCAACGAAGAAGCAGCGATGGAACAGGAGAAGCTAGGTTTCATTGAAAAGGAAAAAGCATTGCAGCAAATGCAGCATGACTTTAATGACCTGTTGCAAACGCTGCGCAGCAAAGAAAATGAAAAAAACCTTGCAGCTCAGCGTTTGAATTTCTTAAAAGAAAAAGCCGGGAATCTACAGGATTTTCTGAAAAAGAGCGAAGGACAATTGAAAGGTATTGAAGAAAGCATTCAGTTCACCCAAAACCAGGTCGAAGAAGAACAGCTGAGATTGGATTCTTTGGAACAACAACTGGATGAGATCCGCGAAACAGTTGAAGACAGAAGAAGGATGTTTGATGAAAAAAGGGCAGGAGTTGATCATTGCGCAGCGAAAATCAGCAAGTGCAACGCAACCAGTTTGAAGCAGAGAAAAAAGTAGCCGTTGCTGATACATCTATTCAAAACCTGCAATGATAGCATCGACTAGCTGGAGGAGGAATCAGTGAAGCGCAAAAGTCAATTAAAGCAATTGGAAGAAGATCAACATACCAGGGATGAGGAACTGCAGAGTAGAAAACGCGATCTTGAACAATTACAGGAACACCAGGAAAAAACAAAGGAACAGATACTGCAAACCCAGGCTGAATTGGAAACCTTGCGCCAGCAATTGGCGGAAGAAAACCGTAAACTGGATGCCAAGAAAAATGAACACGATCTGCTGAAAAGCCTGATCGATTCAATGGAAGGTTATCCGGAAAGTGTGAAGTTTCTTCATAACAATCCAAACTGGAATCATACTGCACCGATTCTTTCTGATATTATTTATGTAAAGGAAGAATACCGGGCAGCAGTTGAAAATGTATTGGAACCATACCTCAGCTATTATGTGGTAGAATAACCTGCAGGAAGGTTTGCAGGCGGTTCATTTGTTGGATGAGAACAAAAAAGGAAAAGCGAATTTCTTCTTGCTTGATAAATTCAATGAATCAGAAATTCCAGTTTATCATCAACCGGATGCCAGCCATTCCTGCCATGGAGGTAATTGAAGTAGATGAACAATACCGCAAACTGGCAGAACATCTTCTTGGCAATGTATTTATTGCCGAAAATGAAGATGCGCTTACAGAATAGCAATGGCTCTGTGGTATTGGAAAAGAATGGTAAGTATGTAAAAGGAAAATATTCGCTTACCGGTGGAAGCGTTGGTTTATTTGAAGGAAAGAAAATCGGTCGTGCAAAAAATCTGGAAAAATTACAGGAAGAGATTGCCAGCCAGGAATCTGTAGTCGGGAAATTAAAGAATACCATCCAGGAGAAGCATAATGAAGTGATTGCTTTTAATGAAGAGCTGAAAGAACAGGCGCTTAGAGAAGCACAGGAAGATATTAGTCACTTAACCAACCATGTATTTTCTCTTCAGAATAAAATGGAAAACCTTCACGGGTCACAGGCAGTAGCAGATTCAAGAATGCAGGAAACACAACTGATCCTTGAAGAAACTATCGCGGGTATTGAAAGTACAAGAGCTGAGTGGATGCATTTCGTAAGTTTATTGAATGAGTTGCGCGAAAAGTTGCACATTGCCGAAGCATGCTTATCAGGACTTCAGAAGAAGATTATAACCAGGCAAGTTCGAGCTTACAATGAATTCAACTTGCAGGTTACCCGTCAGCAAAGCAAGATCAATGCCCTGAAGCAGGAACTGGACTTCAAGAAAAACCAGTTGAATGATCTGAGTGAGCAGATTGATATCAAATGCTTCCCAGTTAAAGCAAACAATTGAAAATATTTCTGAGAGTGAGGAATTGGTTGCCACCGCTGAACAGGGTTTGATTGATCTGTTGAGAAAGAAGGAAGACGAAGAGACGAATTCTAAATGAAGCTGACCAGGCTTATTATAATCTTCGCAATCAATTGCAGTGAAAAAGAAAGCTGAGCTTCGTCATAAAGTAAAGGATAAGAGAACAGGTTGAGCATTTGCTTGCAGAAATCAAGGATAAGCTGAATGAATTGAAGCTTCAGTTGGCAGGAATGAAGGAAAGATTGAATGTAGAATTCCGGATCAATCTGGATGATATATTGGATCGAACCCAGGGTGACTGAAACGCCTGTGGAAGAATTGCAGGAAAAATGTGATCGGATGAAAAAGCGTTTGGAAAACCTTGGTGAAGTAAATCCAACCGCGATCGAAGCCTTTACGGAAATGAAGAAAACGATATGAGTTCATTCTTGAGCAAAAGAATGACCTGGTAACTGCAAAGGATAGTCTATTGCAAACGATCCAGGAAGTGGAAGCAACTGCCAACCAGCAATTCCTGGATACCTTTAATAAAGTGAGGGATAATTTTCAGAAAGTATTCCAGGCATTATTTACGGAAGATGATACAGCGGATCTGATCCTGGAGAATCCGGAGAACCTTGCCGAAACAGGTATTGATATAATTGCAAAACCAAAAGGCAAACGCCCATCTTCAATAACACAGTTAAGCGGAGGTGAGAAAACACTTACCGCAACGGCTCTTTTGTTTGCGATCTATCTGATCAAGCCGGCACCATTCTGTATACTGGATGAGGTGGATGCACCGCTGGATGATGCCAACGTGGGTAAATTCACGAATATGATCCGCCAGTTCAGCGAGGAAATCCAGTTCATCATTGTTACCCACAATAAAATGACCATGAGTGCTGTGGATGTGATCTATGGCGTAACCATGCAGGAGCCGGGTGTGAGTAAGCTGGTGCCGGTGGATTTTAGGGCGTTGAATTAGTCGGGAGTCGGGAATGGTGAATGGTGAATAGTGAATAGTGAATCCACCCATAACAACTAATTAACCAATTAACCAATCAACCAATCAACCCAATCTTTTTACGCTGATAATTGCTAAACCTGGTTTGGGATTTTACTATAGGTTTAAATCCAACCCTGACTTAGCTTCGTAAGTAATGGCAGAGGTTGCTATTCTAAGTCATCACGGGTCCCGATAAGCGGGACCTTTTTATTGCCTATTGCCTATTGCCTATTGCAAATTTGCGATAGGCAGTAATTACTTTGCTTCTGCGCCAGCTAAAGCTTCGAGGTCGCGATCGAATAAGTACATTCCACCTTTATCGTCACCGATCAGGTTTAATTTATCCAGGATATTCCTTGCAAGGCTTTCTTCTTCGATTTGCTCGGCAACATACCATTGAAGGAAATTATGCGTGGTATAGTCCTTCTCGTTGATGCAAAGCTCAACCAGTGCATTGATCTCATTGGAAACCTTTACTTCGTGGGAGAGTACAGTTTCAAAAATTGCACGGATAGATGCATAATCCTTGGGTGGACTCTGTAATCCCGGTACTACGGCATGCCCGCCACGGTCGTTGATGTAGTGAAAAAGCTTCAGCATATGCATTCTTTCTTCATCAGAGTGATGATAGAGGAATTGGGCAATGCCCTTAAATCCTTTGACTTCACACCAGGATGCCATAGAAAGATAGTATAGGGAGGCGTATCCTTCCAGGTCAATTTGACGGTTTAAGGCCTCTTCGATTTTGCTTGAGATCATGATTTGAATTGTTTGATTGATGGATTGTTTGATTGTTGGGCCGATTCCCGATAGCTCCCGATAATTATCGGAACAGAAGCGCATGACGTAATCGGCAGGTAGGTTTTTCGGTTACGCAAAATTAGGCAGGTGTGATTAATTATCATTTTAATAAATGATAGGCGAGGATATAATAATCATAGTTTCAGGATTCCAATCCTTCCATTTCCACCAGCCAAAAAAACTGATTTGCCCGATTTTGCTTTCTGGCAAACATGAAATCCTTCTGTGCTGATCTGCCTCCAGGTATTTCCACTGTCATCGGAAATGTCTACTCCGGAAGTACCGCAGGTGACCAATTGTTTTTTTGTGATGAATTCGACACAACTTCTGTAGCCGGAGGGAGGAGTCTTCGGAGTTTTAAAGGTTCGACCTCCATCCGTGCTGAGGACGCAATTGTCAGTTGCTTTCTTGTCATTAGCAAAATCTCCTCCCACGATTACGAAAAGACTCTTATCCCAGGCAGCAATTGAATTGGCTCCCGTGGTTTCTTTGCCCTGCATAATTGGAAGGGGAGTGATGGTGAACCCATCCTGCAAATTGCTATGTAATCCGCCGGAAACTGCTTTATAGGTTTTATCATTGAAGTATTTGATATTAGTTCCGCTGGCAGCAAAGTATGCTTCGCCTGAATCACAATTAGGGCGGGCCACATTAGCAAAGCCTATCCACGATTCACCTTTGTTTGTCGTAGCTGCAATAAATGTATTGCCGTTTATTGGATCTCCGATTATGATGCCATGGCTCTTATCATAAAAATCCATTGCATCGAGAAACATGCCCGGGGTACGATTGGTATATACGATCTTCCAGTTTTTTCCACCATCAGTAGTTTTGAGAATATTCGCGGGCGTATCAATAGCCATAATGATCGCAGTCTTTTTATCAAATGCCTCAATATCCCGGAAATCCCTTTTCTCAAAACCTTTCACAGTAATCCATTCCCAATTTTTTCCGCCATCAATGCTTTTACCTACCGTACCACTGCTTCCACTTACCCAAATCACCTGATCACTAACCACACTCAATCCACGAATTGATGTTTTTGTACCCGAGGTAAGGATTTCAATTTTTTGAGCAGGAAGAGAATTGTAACAGAATATGAAAAGGAAAACCAGGACTTGTTTGCGCATTAAATTGGCGTTTCGGTAAAGGTAGCTGGAAAGGTTGACTGGTGGAGAAGGTTGATGAGGTTGACGGGGTTGACAAGGTTAACAGGGTTGACAATTGGGAAACAATTCGACTCAAAAACATACGACATTCAAAGCGCAGTGGGGAAGAAGTAAAATTTGCAATCTGCAATAAGATTCCCGATCAAGTCGGGAATGACGAAATAAAAAAAAGCCTTTACCGGGTCACCAGCAAAGGCCTTAATTATTTCAGTCGAGCTTAACCATTAGTCATCATAGTTTCGGATTTAAAGGACTAACGGGTTAGGTTTTCAGGATATCGACTGGGTTTTCATAAGAGCTAGTTTTTCGTCGGATTCTTGGATTTTGGTTTTTTCGATTTTCCGCCCTTGCGGAATGATCCTGGATTTTGGATTTTCTAGTTTTTTCTTTCGGATACTGGTTTTGGATTTTCGTGGATATTGGCGCTCTTTTGTGATATTGGATTGTTAAAACGATCTGATACAAATGTAATCACTGGAAGCTACCCTTGTTAGAGCAGTTCCGCTCGATTTAAATACTTCGGTTATTACGGGAGGGGTCGTACAAGCGCATCAAGTACTTGTTTTTTCTACGATGAAGACATTCGGAGTTTTACGAAAAAGCATGTCAAATTAGGAAGTAAACCCACGATCATGCTAAGTAGAAGCCCCTAGAAGCAGTCGGGAGTCAGGAGTCGGGAGTCGGAAGTCGGGAGTCAGTACTCAAGAGTCGGGAGTAAAAAATTTGGAGCCAATAATCAATAATTAATAATTAATAATCAATAAACGTAGTAAGTTGTTGAGTTCCGCAAACAATTATTGATTACTGATCATTAATTATTGATTATTACAAATGAACTATAGAATCCTGATTCCTAACTAAACCTAAAAACCTTTCTTTGCCGACTTCAATGGAGGAAGCGTAAAGTTATCCAGGGGGCTTTTTTCAGCAATCAGTTTTTCTATTTCTTCAATCTTTCTTGGAGCCGCAAAAGAAAGTAATTCGTAATCTTTTTCCCTGATCAAAACATCATCTTCTATTCTCACAGCAATGCCCCACCATTTCTTATCGCAAGGGCTATCATCAGGAATATAAATACCCGGTTCTATTGTGATCACCATTCCTTTTTTAATTCTAGATGAATTGGATCTGTCGTGAACATCCAATCCTATATGATGGCCGAGGCCATGAGGATAATATCGATTTGCTTCTTCCCTTGTTTTCGCTATTCCGAGTTTGACCAGGCCATCGAGAATAACCGCTCTTGATTTTTGCTCCAGTTCCTGCCAACTGCTTCCATCCTTACATAATTTGAATGCTTCTTCCTGAGCGGCATACACGAGTTCATAGATCTGTTTTTGTTCATTGGAGAATTTCCCATTCGCAGGAATCGTGCGGGTTACATCGGCAGTGTATCCATGATACTCCGCGCCAACGTCCATAAGGATCAGCTGTTGGCCAACACGTGTTTTATTATTGTCGATATAGTGCAATACGCATCCATTGTTTCCCGCTCCAACAATTGAAGGATATCCAATATTTTCTGCTCCATATCTTTTGTGTACATAGTCGTGCAATCCTTCAATTTCTCTTTCTGACATATCGGGTCGAATTGCCCGCATAACCTCAGCCTGGCCGATGCAGGATATTTCAACAGCTTTTCTAAGCAAATTAATTTCCTCTTCAGTTTTTATCTCCCGCAATTTGCCGGTGAATTGCCGATAAGCGTTTGCCGAAAAACGTTTATCCATACTGAGCTTTTCAGGCATCGAGGTTTTTTGTTTGAATAACGCGATCAGATCGAAGAGGTCCGCTTTGTTGTAACGGTCATCTGCAATATCAGCAGGCGGTTGATCGCAATAGATCTTTTCGAACTTTGAAAAATCCAATGCAAAACTTCCGAATTCATCTCCATTAAAAACTTTTTCAAAACCGAGTTGCTCCTTTGCACCTGTTACGCCTAATCGTTTGCCAGTCCATTGCTCTGCAAAGGGATCTTTTTTCTGTACGAACAAAACTTCTTTGTATTTGCTTCCATCAGATGCGATTTGCTCATCTTTAAAAATCAGCAATATTGAATTTGGTTCCTTATAACCCGAGAAATAATACATATCCGGGTTCTGGTGATATACATAATCAACATCATTTGAAAAATTTCGCACCGGGTACGCAAAAACAGCTGTAACCGAATTTGCAGGCATCAAATCACGAAGCGAATCCCTCCTGCCTGCATGAAATTCTTTGCTTAAATAGTCCTGGGGAAGATCTTTAGTTTGGGCATTTAAGAAAATAGTAATGCTTAAAGTGCACAGAATGGTTATTACAAAGAATTTCATTCGTTAAATTGTTTAGGGTTGAAATTAAAGATAAACCAGAACCTTCAAAACAAGATTATTTGAATGGCAATCTCAATCATTATCAATAGGTAACACTGTGTCTGCAGTTTTTACCCCGAGGGATAGGCGGGTAGTTTTATTGATGCTTTCGTATTTTATGCAAACGGGCCGCGGGGTACTATTACTGAAAATAAAATGATATGCAATAATAAGTGGTAATCAAGCGATTTGAATAGATAACCTTCTCGTTCCGATAGCTATCGGGATCGGGACTTATCCTGTGAAAGACCAGATGTATCATATCGTATCCATCCTCGCATTATTTGCGAGTTTTATCCCGATGATCCTTGTTCTGTTGAAGAAACTATGGACCAAAAAGGCCTTCTTTTTATTCGGTGTTTATTGGACCATTAGCGGCATTGTTAACTTGATTGACTTTATCCCTTCAGCTTCCAACCGTACAAAGGAAATTATTACTGTGCTTTATAACATGATGGATATCCCGATCGTCCTCACCATTATTTACATAACTACGAAATCGTCCAGATTGATCCGATTCCTTCGGGTTTCAATTCCGGTTTACTTTTCCTTATTAATAGTGAGCGTGATCATGAATGGGATAAAATACAACGCGCTCAAGTATATGCTTGCAGTTGGGCTTGGGTTGGTGATCATGACCATTATCTGGGAAATATCCAGGTACCTTAAAAAGCTTGAACATTCAATGTATGAAAAAGCAATGCTCTTTATTCATGCATCTTTGTTATTTGCTTACGGCACTTTCATCATCATCTATATATTCGACTACTATGTGTCCAACGCCAACAAGACAGATAATTTCCTTATTTATTATATTTCATCACTAATAGCCATAGGAATCGCCACATGCGGTTATTTGTCGCGCGGCGCAAATGGCGATCCCAGTCTGGGTGATAGCAATACAAAAAATAAGGAAATCAATTATTCCGAGATGGACTTTCAAAGAGGACGATATCTTTAATCGTCATCTTCCTCTTCGTAGTAAGATTCCTGATTATCGTTATAGGCAGTTTCCCATTCTTTTACCTTATCATCGCTGAGGCATTCGAGAATGTCAAACAATGGTTCATTTTTACGCTTCCACTCCTGCGTTGGAGTTTCCTCATATTTCTCCACAAACAAACAAAGATCCGATTCTACGATGATCTTGATCAATAACACTGGAGTATCTTCTTTTTCCTGTACCAGGTAATGACATCCGGGTTCCAGCAGGGCATATGAATACATACAAATCGTTTTTTACAAATCCAATAATAGT
Source organism: uncultured Chitinophagaceae bacterium (assembly GCA_963728145.1). Lineage (GTDB taxonomy): Bacteria > Bacteroidota > Bacteroidia > Chitinophagales > Chitinophagaceae > CAVSJA01. The sequence continues at coordinate 1,139,966 of CAVSJA010000007.1, forward strand.
AAACAGGGTAGTAGGTTGAATTTAATGGGCAGAAAGCAAAAGCTGAATTTAATAGGTAGGTAGAGTGGGCTCGTGCTTTTACATTTCCATCGGGCAACCGGTAAAACAAATTTAAGGAAAAAAGCACCCGAAGAAATTCAAGTGAGGGTGGTCTAAGAAATTTTGACAAATTTTAAGTACTGCTATTGAAAATCAATGAGTTAGATTTGATGAAATCCTTGTTAAGCTTAAAAAAATTCAAGATTTTCAACTCAATTCCGGCCGGAATTTGCAAATTATTTCGTACTTGAATTAAGCCTTAACGAGACAAATTGTACACTGTTCTTGTGCCATTGATCGATACCTGCAAAGAATAAATTCCTTTGTTTAATGTTGGGGGAATTGGAATGCGCATTCTCGTCCCCGGATTTATTTTACCACTCCATTTCACAATTATGCTTCCTTTCATATCTACAAGAAACAATTCAGCAGTACCATTGTATTCAGCTCCCCATTGAATGTCGATATGATCATTTATTGGATTGCCAAGTATCCTGAACCTATTCTTAACTAACATCGGATTTTTCACAACAATGATCTTGCTATAAACAAACTTTCCATCATCATCTATTTGTTTCAGCCGATAGTAATTTGTTTCCTGACTAATATCAGGATCTGTATACTGATAATCCTTTATTGAATTGCTGAAGCCCGCTGCTTTTGAAGAACCAATCGGCTTGAAATCATTCCCGGTATAAGATCTTTCAACATCGAATGTTTTGCTGTTTTGTTCGCTTGCTGTTTTCCAATATAGCATCACGTCGTTGTTGCTGAGCTTACCAATAAACTCCATTAAGGTTACGGGTACCGCGGCTGGAATATTTGTTGTGAATAATCCTCTGCCATGTGTCGCTGCAACTATTAACCTATCACTCGATCGGTATTGCAGCATATCAACCCTTGTGTTTGCGAAATTGGTATTGGTCGCAGCCCAGGTTGGTGATGGAAGGCCATCGGTTGACCAGATCCCTTGTTCAGTGGCGAGTATCGCCCAATTGCTGTTTCTTGGATCAAACATGGCCCAACGAACAGGCATATCCGGAAGGTTACCTTCAACATTTGTCCATGCCGGAGTTACGGCACTTGCATCACGGGTCTCCCAAACACTGGTTATTCCATAGTTAGAATAAGTTACCAGGATATGATCTTCGTTGCCTGGATCGATCACGATGCAGGAAACAGAGCCACTATGCATTCCACCAGTTGATATCACTTTCGAAGTGGGAGATGTGTTGTGTGCATTATCCACCTGGACGACGCTTCCATTGTTTAATCCAAAATAAACGCGGTTAGCAGTCAACGGGGAGACTGACACGTGAGTAACTTCTCCTGAAGCAAAATCTGCAACTGTGACAATTGTGCCTGTTGTCGTTGTTGCCGGATCATTCCAAAGAAAGTAATCTCCCGCAAAAGATCCTGCATAAAGTATTTCAGCATTGTCGTCATAGTCTGTTGGATTGATAAATTGTCCACCTGCATTAAAGCTGCGGTCGGCAAATGTGTTCCCTCCATCAGTTGATATGAAATAATTGTTCTCAACATAGCTGGTAATTTGGAAATTTCCATTGTTTCGATCTATATGGCAGAAGCCACCGTCACCTCCAGTGACCATTTTTGTTGTGTTGATTCCACTTGTATTGAATCGTTGCGTTCCATTGTCCTGTGATCCCGCAAGAAAATAATTGGGGTTAGTTGGATGAATCGCGCATGAGTAAAACTGGGTGACATTATATGATTTATTGCGGCTTGTAAATGAACCCAGGGAATTTGTCGTTCGTACAATTCCTCCATCACTCGCAATCAACCATTCATTACCTGGATTTGGAAATATGGTTGAAGGAGTAAGCACAATATTGTGAACGTCGGCATGAACATATGGTTGTGAACACCCGCTTCCCCATTGAGACAGCTGGGTCCATGTATTACCGCTATTGGTAGATTTGAATAGATCAACTGCTCCAATATAAACCAGTTCGTGATTGTTTGGATCGACGGCAGCGATCAGATCATACCATGCTTGTTCGCGTGTAAAATCATTTGAACTATCTCCGCCATCACACCACATCGGCAGGTTTTTCGGCGTCCAGATAACTGCAGAAGCGGGAACAGTATCTGCGTTATCAGTTTTTCTGATTGCCGCTATCTTCCTGTCGGTTCCAGAAATCAATGCATACATGTGCCAGCTTATATTTACAGAAGGGCCTGGTGCAATTTCAATTCTTTCTTCACTTATATCTGCCTGGTATATCTTTTCCCAATCAGTTCCTGCATTACAAGAACGGTAAATTCCTCCACCGGGCGAATGGCGCATTCCCAGTGTTGCATAGACATAATAGTAAACTGCTTCCAGGTCTGCAGCCGCGTCCATGTTTCCACCCCCAACAGCATTACCCAATACTTTTGTCCAGCTCGTGCCGTTGTCGATTGATTTCATTACTCCACCATCTCTGGTTGTAGCAAGCCATCCGGGATCACTCAAGGTGCAGGGTCCACCTCCACCAACCGGTGCGAATATGAGGTCTTGCACATTGTAAAAAGTTGAATTGTTTGTAGAAGCGAGATGTGTCCATGTTGCTCCACCATTATTTGAAAACCAGATTCCCAATCCACGAATAGCATCTCCATTGAACCATCCTTCACCAGTTCCAAACATCATCAAGTTTGTTGTAAAAGGGTTCTGGGCAATAGAAGTGACAGCAAGATTGTCGAACAGATCGTTTACTTTAGTCCACACAGGAGTACCAGCGGTTATATCATTGGTAAACCAAAGACCGCCTCCAACTCCTCCAGCCCAAACTTTTCTATTTGTTGGATCACTGAGATCATAGTGTAGCGCCCTCGTTCTTCCGCCAACTGTATCTGGACCACGTTCTGCCCAATTGACTCCAGGAACCGGACCTTCTGTACCCGACGTTTTTTGTTGCGCAAATTGTTTTTGTTGAAGTTCACGGGCAAGCAAAAGACGCTCTACTGGTATTGTTGCTGTTTTTGGATCCTTTGTTCTCTTGATTTCAAATCTCATGGCAGCATCCATTTCATCCATTTCTGGAGACTCTCTCCCCGATGTGGCAATCACAGTTCTGAAACTAAATTTCTTGATTACACGATGAGGAGAAGAAAAAATAAATAGAAATAGCAATAGCGCAGCCATCGTTGGGTTGAGGTTCAACCCATACAATTTACTTTTCATGACAATCAGTTTAAGGTTCCAATTGAAATGGCCTAATAAATTGTACGGTAGATCTTTTATTAGAGGGTGACCAAAGGTAATTTAAGGGGAATGAGGACTGCAAATTTATTTTGATGGACTGGACATTAGGAATTAGGAATTGGGATTTAGTAATTGGGAGTTTGTTCTCAATTCGGCTTGCCCTAATTAGATGGGTCTCCAAATTCCTAATTCCCAATTCCCAATCCCTATTTTTAGTAGATTGAGGCTTTATCGAATATGCTTAACATAAATCAGTCTGCCTGGAAATTGCTGCAACCAATTTTGATCCTTGTGATCATTTTTGTCTCGGGTATGGTGGGTTATATCCTTATTGAAGGATTTAACCTGGTCGAAGCAATATACATGACTACCATTTCTGTGACTACTGCTGGTTTCACAGAGGTGCGCCCCCTTTCTGAAGCCGGTAGACTCTTCACTGTATTCCTGTTGATCACCAGTTGGTGCTCATTTGCATTTGCAATAACCAGGATTACCCAATATATAATCAATGGCGAGATCAATAAATATTTTAAAAACCGGAGAATTATGAACAAAGTCGACAATTTGGAAAACCACGTAATTGTTTGCGGGTTTGGACGGAATGGTCAGCAAGCTGCGCAAACTTTAGGTTACCATAGCCAGACCTTTGTAGTAATAGAGAATAACCCGGAAGCATTTGAGCGGATTATTGCCGAACATCCAAACCTTTTAGTTATCGAGGGTAATGGAACCGATGATGATGTCTTGCGAAAAGCCGGTATTCATCGTGCAAAAGCCCTCATCACAACATTGCCTGCAGATGCTGATAATGTTTATATAGTTCTTTCAGCCCGTGCATTGAATCCAACGATACATATTATCAGCAGGGCATCGGACAGCAATTCCTATCCCAAACTCTTAAAAGCGGGGGCGAATAATGTGATCATGCCTGATCGAATAGGAGGGACGCATATGGCGACGCTTGTTTCAAAACCCGATGTGGTCGAATTCATCGATTACCTATCGGGCGAAGAGGGCGAATCAATACATATTGAATCAGTGGCCTATGAACAATTGCCGGTAGACATAAGAGGAAAAAGCCTGCGTGAAGTAATGAAATGGAAGCAAACCGGCGTCAACTGCATTGGTGTAAAAAATGCCGACGGAAAATTTCTCATCAACCCGCCTGAAACAATTACGATACTGCCCAAAATGAAAGTACTCGTGCTGGGAACGAGACAACAGATTGAAGAAATGAAATCGAATATCGGAGACTAGGTTGAAAACCCTGGTTGAAAACCCTCCCAGGGTTTTCAACCTTGCCTTACATGCCCTTAATGTCGCCTTACTTCACAATCTCCAACAGCTCCAATTCAAATATCAACGCAGATCCCGGTTGAATCGGAGGCCCTGGAGGATTATCTCCATAAGCAAGATGTGGTGGAATGAATAATTTCCATTTGCTTCCAACCGGCATCATTTGCAAAGCTTCAATCCATCCCTGGATAACACCGGTAACACCAAAGACAATCGGCTCGCGCCCAACTGAGCTTTCGAAGGGAGTTCCGTCTATCAAAAATCCCGAATAGTGCACTTTAACCTGGTCTGTTGATACAGGTTTTGGACCCGTTCCCGTAGTAATCACCTGGTATTGCAAACCACTCGTAGTGGTCGTTACGCCAGGTTGAGTTTTATTTTTTTCAAGATAAGCTTCACTTGCTTTACGATTTGGAGCAGACTTTTCTTCTCTTGTCTTCTGGATCACATTCATGATGCAGTTATTGATCTCAGCCTCGTTCAATTTTGCCTTATTAAGTTTCGCATCGTTCAGTGCTTTTACAACAAGGTTGGTATTTATGTTGGTAATGCCCTGCTCACGGTAGAAATTCGCAATGCTTAATCCGATGGCATAACTGAAAGAATCAGTCGCGTTTTTCATAATGAGTACAGGCGGTGCCGGTTTCTTCGTGGGGGTCGTTTTTTTTGCAGTACCCTGTGCGAAAACCCCTGTGCTTAAACCCAATAGAACGATGAGAAAGACTTTTTGCATAGTTGAAAATTAAGCGTCAAAAATAAGTATAAATACTGGCGCTGCCGGCTCTGTTAAGTATTTTAACAACAACTCTGAATTCATTGATTTATTTTGCCCAAAATTGGAAAGGATGGACCACTACATTAAGAGCATTGAAGTACGTTGGGCGGATCTGGATCCCAATTTTCATGTCAGGCATTCGGTTTATTATGATTATGGAGCAATGTGCAGGGTTAGTTTTTTCGCGGAAAATGGCTTGACCTCAGACGAATTATTAAAGTATAATGTCGGACCAATTCTTTTTAGGGAAGAAGCCGTATTCAGAAAGGAGGTTACAATAGGTGATCCGGTCACCATTGATTTACAGCTCACCCGTTCGAGACCAGATTATACGAGATGGAGCATCCGGCATCATATATTCAAAAAGCGCAATGAGCTGGCTGCGATCGTAACAGTCGATGGCGCATGGATCAATACCATAGAAAGAAAACTGGCTCCTCCGCCGCCCCTGGGAATTGAAACCTTTCAGGCCATGCCCTTAGGCGCTGATTTTGAATGGGTAAATAAATAAATCCTTAACAAATTATTTAAACCCTTTTTCCGTTATTACATACGTCAAACAAGTACTATGAAAAAGCTTTTACTCTTTTTACCCTTATTTATCGCGATTAGTTGTGTTGCCCAGGAATCGAGCAAGAACAGTGGAGGATTACTTAAAAAAGCAGGCGGGCTATTGAATAAAGCCAAAGGCGGAAGTGGTGGATCATTGACAGAAGCAGATATTATTGCCGGTTTGAAGGAAGCATTATCTGTTGGTGCAAAAAACAGTTCCGAAAAATTATCTGCAGCAGACGGATTTTTTGGAAACCAACTCATAAAAGTCCTAATGCCCGACGAAGCGAAGAAAGTTGAATCAACACTTCGTAATCTTGGCATGGGTCAAATGGTTGATAAAGCCATCCTTTCCATGAATCGTGCTGCTGAAGAAGCTTCAAAATCTGCGGGAAATATTTTTATCGGTGCAATTAAGCAAATGAGTGTCCAGGATGCAATGGGAATTTTGAAAGGCAGTGATTCAGCGGCTACCAGTTATTTAAGAGGTAAGACATGGAATGAACTTACTGATTCATTTAAGCCGGTAATTGATGAAGCATTGAAGAAGACGGATGCAACAAAATACTGGAAAGATGTATTTGAAACTTACAACAAGCTTCCAACGACAATGAAAAAAGTAAATACCGATTTGCCTACCTATGTAACCGGCAAAGCGTTGAATGGACTTTTTTATCAGGTTGCTTTGGAAGAACAAAAAATTCGAAAAGACCCAGCCGCTCGCGTTAATGATATTTTGAAAAAAGTATTTGGATCTTAACGTTTGGCGTTTGGAGTTTGGTGTTTGGCGTTGGTTACCTGGTTTCAATTTCCCTTGGTTACAGAATCGTCACTTTTTGGATTCGATCGATCCTTAAATTTTTGACCTTTTGTAGGATTTTTGTTTAAGTATTTGATCATTGTACTAATCTTCCTACATGTTTTGTCTGAGAGTTCATACAATTCATCGAAGATTTCCTTAGTCATATATTCGCGGTCTTGACATCTGTAAAGCTGAGACTGCAATTCGCTTCCTGAACCGTTTGAAACACTCAGGAATTGGACAAATTCTAATCTACTTTTTCTACCAAAACCTTCCGCGATATTGTCCATAATTGAACCAGTTGCGGCGTTCATTTGATTTTTTATTTCAAAATCTTTTGAGAGTTTTCCTTTCTTGGTCTCTTCAAATATCTTTTTAGATAACTCTCTGGCAAGTTGCCAAATCTCTAAATCCTCAAATCGTTCTACAGTTGCCATTTTTTTATCAAATGTATGTCGAGTAAGAAACGCTGTATTGATTAAAACCACCTAAAAGAATAGTTTTTTTCTCATTTTTTAGCGTGTTTTCACCACGCCAAACTCTCCCGCCGGGGCGGGACCAAACGCCAAACTCGAATCCTACTATATTTGGGCATGTTCGCCCGAACAATCTTATTATATAAAAGCGCATACACCGGACTTTCAAGGGAAACCTGGTGGTTGTCGCTAGTGATGCTCATTAACCGGAGCGGAACGATGGTTGTTCCTTTTCTCGGTTTATATCTAACCGATCAATCCATGGGCTATAGCATTGGGCAATCGGGCGTGGTAATGGGATTGTTCGGACTTGGTGCTGTAATCGGAGCTTATATAAGTGGTAAGCTAACTGACAAGATCGGATTCTATCCAATTCAACTTTTCACCCTGATTGTCGGAGGGCTTTTATTCTTTGTTCTTGGGCAAATGAAAACTTACCCAATGATTTGCCTGTTTACTTTTCTTTTGAGTTTTGTGAATGAAGCATTCCGTCCCGCCAATTCAACGGCAATCGCTTTTTATAGTAAGGAAGAGAATAGAACAAGATCCTATGCATTAAACAGGCTTGCTATTAATATTGGTTGGGCTGTTGGAAGCGCGCTTGCGGGCTTTGTTGCGGCATATAACTATGAACTATTATTTTGGATCGATGGGATTACAAATATTTTCGCAGCTGTTCTGATGTGGATCGTTTTGCATCCGAAGCAGGAACGAAAAATGGCTTCAACAAAAATTCAAACAGGACAGGAACCTAATCATTCGATGAACCGGGATAAGATTTATCTATGGTTTATTCTTTTCACATTTATTTTCGCTGCCTGTTTCTTCCAGATTTTCACAAATCTGCCAATCTATTTCAGAAATGACCTGCATTTTTCCGAGCAGTCAATTGGAATGCTGAATGCATTGAACGGTGTAATCATTGCAGCCGTAGAAATGATACTGGTATTTAAACTCGAAGGGAAACGAAGCAGCACTTTTTATATTACGCGGGGTGTGATGTTATGTGGACTTGCATACCTTATTCTAAGCATTTTCCAGGGGAATTTATTATTGGCAACGATAATGATCATAACAATCACTTTCGGTGAGATTCTTGCAATGCCATTTATGAATACCTTCTGGATTTCCAGGAGTACATCTTATAATCGCGGTCAGTATGCTGCTTATTATACGATTGCGTGGGCGAGCGCACAAAGTCTTGGGCCATTGATCGCATCGCAGGTTGTTGAATTTTCAAATTTCAATACGCTATGGTGGATTATGGCAGGGTTTTGTCTTTTATCCAGTGCCGGTTTCGCATGGCTTCATAGAAAATTGTACAGCTAATGTTTCCAGAAGAAAAATATATCATGTTTAAAAACCGGCTGGCTAAAGTTTGCCGGCATCTAAATAAGCAGGCGAAAAGGCAGGGGATTACTTGCTACCGGGTCTATGATCATGATCTTCCCGAATTTTCGTTTTGTATTGAAGTGTATGACCAGCAAATCTATTTGGCAGAATATAAGCGGAAGTTTGAAATGGCTGAAAGCTTGCATGAAGAATGGCTCGAGCGTTGTATCCAAATTATAGCAGAAGTTTTAGGCAAACCACCCGATTCAATTTATATGAAGGAGCGGAAACGAAAAGCGGGACGGGATGATCAATATCAACGTGTGGGGGACGAAGAAGACTCTTTTGTTGTTGAAGAGTCTGGATTAAAATTTAAAGTAAATCTTTCCGATTATCTCGATACCGGTTTGTTTCTTGACCATCGAATCACCCGATCCATGATAAGGGAAGAGGCGAAAGACAAAAAAGTGCTCAACCTATTTTGCTATACCGGGTCATTTTCTGTGTATGCCGCAGCAGGTGGTGCGAATGAGGTAGTTTCCGTTGACCTGAGCAATACTTACCTAAATTGGGCGAAGGAAAATTTTGAACTCAATAATATAAAGGATCAACACAAGTACAGTTTTGTAAAGGCGGATGTGCTGCAGTATCTCGACAAACTCCCCGGGGATTATTTTGATCTTGTCATTCTTGACCCGCCAACTTTCAGCAATAGTAAGATGATGAAAGATATTCTCGATATTCAACGCGATCACGTTCACCTGATCAATCGCCTTTTATTATCAGTGAAACCAGGAGGCAGGATTTATTTCAGCACCAATTCCCGCAAGTTTGTAATTGATGAAAAAGAAATAAATGCAAAAGAGATAAAAGACATCACCCGCGCAACAACGCCTTTTGATTTTGAAGGGAAACTATTCAGATATTGTTTTAGGATTACAAGATAACTCCAGGATTCTTGCCTTGCGCGGCTAAATAATCAATAATCCATAATTAATAATCAATAATTGATCAAGGTGAAACGATCTAACTGATTGTAGGTGACATAATGCCTGAAGAATTAATGATTATTAATTATTGATTGAACGGTCGGTCACCTTAATTTATGAAAGAATCCCCCGAATTTATCGGGGGACCTGACTTACTACGGTGCGGATATCAATTTTTAAGTGTTACTGTTGGATTCACTTCCAACAGGATTCTATAGGAATAATGTTATCTAAGCGACTCCGACTCGTCATTCCCGCGAAAGCGGGAACCTCACTACCTGATCTGTCCTCTAACAACTCCGGGCCCACGAAGCTTGGAGTGTGCGTTTACATAGATTGGGTCCGCGCTTTTCAAAATATTGTACAATGAATCAACGAGTGTGGTTACCCTGGGTATACCAAATTCGTCTTTGTTGTTTGCAAGAAAAATTCTCACCGGTCCATTTGCTCCTGCCGCGCCTCTGTGAATATGGGAAACAGTTAAAGTATCATTTGTTTCGAGGCCAGTTACCGTAACCATTGAATAGAGCATTTTATCATCGGTCAAACGCAGTATCGCTTTTCCGGTTGCGGTGGTGGTAACCGCGGGGACTTCATTCGCTCCTGATAAGTTAATATCATAAGCAAATTCAACTAAATGATCTAGCTGAGCTCGTGCAATTCCACTCGGAACCTGGTTGGAATGCACGTTGAAATAGACAGGAGTATTCAACAGACTATCTACCTGACCCTGCCTTAAGCCGGTTACTGTGCCTGTAGCTCCCGGCCCGCTAAATGCCGGATTGAGATTGATCAGAATTCCCCCGTTGGAACCTGCATTTCCCGGATGAATATGGGCGGCCACAAGGGCATCACTTGGTGCGAGGTTGTGAAGATGAAAATCAAACTTGAGGGAATTGTCAGAGAGTAACTCAAGGGTAAGCGTACCTGTCTCTGTTCTTCCTGCCGGTGCCGGCACTTCATTCGCTGCGCTAATGGTGATATTGTCCCATTTTTTCACCGAAGTGGGAAGGGGAGCATCATCATGTTCGCAAGCCTGTAGTATAAATGCACCGAACGCGATTGAAAGCAATAGCTTTCCTGTACCTGAAATCGACTTCATGGTAAAATTGGTTTTTAAATAATAAATAGCGGGGTTGATAGGGATTACGTCGACCAACTAAAGGAGGTTGCTTGAGGCGGGAAGAAAAAGCAATAATCAATGGGCAATAGGCAATTGGCAATAGGCAATGAGCAAGAGACGGCAGGTAATTGACAATTTGCACATTTTCCTTTGCCTATTGCCCATTGCTTAGCTAGCTCAATAATTGTTCCAGTCCTTCCCGGTTGAAGTTTTTGCTAAGCTGGAATCCGAAGATATCTGCCAACAATTATTAAAACCCGCGAACTGGTGGATTAAGAGGGATATCTCTCTTCAACATGTCATTCCTGTTTGCCATATCCCAGGCAGTATAGAATACCAGTTGCGCTCTTTTTGCAAGCAGGCTATAATTGATTTTGTCAGGAGTATCTGTTGGACGATGATAGTCCGCATGTGTTCCATTAAAATAGAAGATAATTGGAACTCCCATTCTTGCAAAATTGTAATGGTCGCTGCGGAAATAAATACGTTCAGGATCTTTGGGATCATTATACTTATAATCCAGTTCCAGTTTTGTGTATTTTTTATTGGCGGCTTCGCTAATTGGCCGTAGATCCGTGCTCAACTTGTCATCTCCAACCACATAAACATAATTTGTCGAATCACCCACTTTGCGTTTGGGATCGATTCTTCCAATCATATCAATATTCAGATTTGCTGTGGTCTTATCAAGCGGATAAGTTGGGTTATCACTATAGTAACGGGACCCCCACAATCCTTTTTCTTCACCCGATACGGCCATGAAGATTATGCTTCTACGCGGTCCCTTTCCTTCTTTTTTCGCTTTTACAAAAGCTTCGGCCAATTCAAGTATGCTTACTGTACCAGATCCATCATCGTCGGCTCCATAATAAGTAACAGTATCTCTTTTGCCAAGATGGTCATAGTGAGCTGTCAACACAAGGAATTCATCTTTCTTATCGGTCCCTTCTAAAAACCCAACCACATTACTGCTTTGAAGGAACAAGGATTCTTTTTGAACCTGGAGATAAACGTTTGCGTTATAAATTCTCGCCGGAAGTATTCCTTTTTTTGCACTATCAAAGCTGGATCCAAGAATGTTTTCCGCAACCTTTTCAGTAATATTAAAAATATTTGGCAAGAGTCTCCTTGAATACCCGGAGGACATGGTCATTTGTCCCTTTGCACCAGGGCGGCTTCCACTCACACTCGTACCCTGGATCAGTAATACCGCAGCAGCACCTTTTTGAAGTGCATAGGCTTGCTTGGCGAAAGCATTCACGTTGCGGCTTCCGGGTCCTCCACTGATTAACATGACCAATTTTCCTTTTACATCTATATTATTGTAATCGTCGCGTGTTGAATCGGTGATGCCATAACCAGCAAATACAAGCTCGCTGAATAATTGAGTTGCATTATAAATCTGGCTAGACGGAACTGTGAAATCCTTTCCGTATTCAAGACTTTGATCGTTTAGCTTTATGGTTGCTCGTACAAATGAATCCTGGGTCACTGCAAAATTCATCTGGTAACTTCCTTTATTGCCTGGCTGAAGTCCAAGGTCCTTGAAATATTGCTCGATATAAGCTGCTGCCTTGCGTTGACCTTCAGTAGCAGTTTCTCTTCCTTCCATTTCTTTACCGGCCACAGTAAAAAGATGCTTTTTGAGATCATCCGCAGTGATGGTATTCGCATATGCTTTGGGGTCGGGAGTTTTCGGCGCTTTCTGCGCAAAAGATATTAACGGTAGTGAAGCCATAATTCCTATTACAAAGGTCCCGATAGCGATGGAAGTCAGGAGGTTTGACCTTTTTATTTTACTCATGTATTTGATTTGGGTTAAGGGTCAAATTTAGTGAATGAGCGTGATATGGAATTGGGGTTTGGTTGAATGGTTGACGGGGTTGATGGGGTTGATAGGGTTGATAGGGTTGACAGGGTTGACAGGGTTGACAAGACACTTCCTATTGATCCTAATCAACCAACAATCAACAACCAATCAACCTAACCCGAAATCTCACTCAACAACAGCCAGCGCATTTCCTTTTCATCTAATTGCTTGGTTAATTCGGTTATCCGGTGGGAGAGTTGTTCCAACTCAGTGAAGGGAAGCTCGCCGGTATTGAGTTTTTCTGTGACCTGTGCTTTTTCTTTGGTTAAATTTTCAATTTCCTTTTCAAGCTGATCAAATTCTCTTTTTTCTTTAAAGGATAATTGCTTCTTAGTACTTGTTTTTATTGCCGGTTCTTCGATAATTAACTTTTGAGATGGGATTGTTTGATTCCTGTTACCTTCTTCGCTATCAGACTTCCGGTAGTCTGAATAATTTCCTGGAAAATCGCGAACCTTTCCATCTCCCTCAAAAATGAAAATATGATCAGTAAGGCGGTCCATAAAATAACGGTCATGGCTAACGATGAGCAAGCAGCCGGTAAACTCGCTTAAGAAATTCTCCAGTACACCAAGCGTTGGCAGATCAAGGTCATTGGTCGGTTCGTCGAGGATCAGGAAATTTGGATTGCGAAAAAGGATACTAAGTAAATGAAGTCGTCTTTTTTCACCACCGCTCAATTTGCTGACATAAGTGTATTGCTGGTCAGGATCAAATAGAAAAAGTTGAAGGAATTGTGCTGCGCTCAATGAACCTCCGGTCGACAAAGGAAAGCTTTCTGCAATATTTTTCACCCATTCGATCACGCGCATATCTTCTTTCCAATTGAGACCTTGTTGTGCATAATATCCAAATACTACCGTGTCCCCAATATTTACCTTTCCGCTATCTGGACTTGAAATTCCCTGGAGTATATCGAGAAAAGTTGATTTACCAGTTCCATTCTTTCCTACGATTCCAATTCTTTCTCCTTTTTTGAAAGTGTAATCAAATCCTTTGAGAATGGCTTTATCGCCATAACTCTTATAAACCTTTTTCAACTCAACAGTCTTGCCTCCAAGTCGGCTCATCTTCATTTGGAGTTTTACCTGGGGGTCTTCGATTTTTTGTTTTGCTTTTGCCTCAACCGAAGAGAAAGCATCGATGCGGCTTTTGGCTTTCACAGTTCTTGCTCTTGGTTGCTTTCGCATCCATTCAAGTTCCTTTCGATATTCATTTTTTGCCTTGTCAATACTCGCCGATTCACTGTCCAATCTGGCTGATTTCTTTTCAAGGTAGTTTTCGTAGTTACCTTTATAGACATGAAGATTGCTCCGGTCCATTTCCCATATTTCATTACAAACCGCATCGAGGAAATAACGGTCATGGGTAACCATCAAAAGCGTAACATTTTCCTTGTTCAAATAATTCTCCAGCCATTCCACCATTTCTACATCGAGATGGTTAGTTGGTTCATCCATGATGAGAAAAACATGCTTATGTTCAAAACCAATATCGATGAGCGTTCTTGCAAGCGCGACCCTTTTTCTTTGACCGCCACTGAGCGTCCCAACTTTTTGGTAAAGATGATGGATGTTTAATTTGCTCATTATCTGCTTCACTTTGGCGTCAAAGTCCCAGGCGCCCAATTCATCCATTCTTATCAATGCCTCATTAAGCCTTTCGTGGTTACCCGAATCAACAATGGCTTCGTAGTCCTTAATAGCGATCAGAACAGGATGCTGATGGTGAAAGATATTGTCGAGGATTGTAAGGCCTTCTTCGAATTGGGGTTCCTGCTCAAAGAGGGCAACAGTCACTTCTTTATTCACCCATGACTTCCCTTCGTCTGCAATTTCTTTTCCAGCGAGTATTTTCAATAAAGTTGATTTTCCAGTGCCATTACGCGCAATCAACGCGATCTTATCACCTTCCGATATATGAAATGAAATATTCTCGAACAGAGGTTTGATGCCATAGGATTTTGTGAGATTCTCGACTGAAACATAATGCATGAGCAAAGCTAACCACGATTTACGATTATCTGGATGGTTTGATTGTTTAAATTGTTAGATGGTTGGGTTTACAATTTATCACCCAACCACCTAACAATGTAGCCATCGAGCCATCCATATAATCGTAAATATTTGATTTGCGGCAACCCGGCTCTCCAGAAAATTTCCATATCTTAAATATCTAAACTACTGCTTATGTCACCTAAACCTCTTCAATTGGCAGTATTGCTATGCATTCTATTGCCAATATTTTCTTTCTCACAGCAATTTTCCGTAAACAATGTAATTCGCACTAACGACCAGGAATTTTTCTTTAAAGAGTTGACAAGGGTTTCCCCATTACTTCAATCTATTGCAGCAAACGCAGAGTTAAAGAAGGATATGAGTTATGAAGAAGCGAAAGCAATTGTTGAAGAAAGATTAAAAGAATTGAAAGATCCAAACCTGGATAAACTATTTGCAGAAGTATCAAAGGAAGAAATGATCAGATATGGAATTGTCCTCTACCTGATCATGAATGGCATTAGTAACGTTTATTCAGGTACCGATGGACAAACTAAGTTTGGCGGGGCGTTTGGATTGTTTATGATGTATACAGTTGCCAATTTTGTCCTGATGCCTGAATTGTTGTTTATGCAACGCAGTTACGGGGAAAAGAACGGGAGCGTGACGACAGTGTCGCGATTTACGCAATTGGCCCTGGCCCTTACCGCACTTTATGTAGTTCATGCATCCACTATGAATTTTGTATTTGGGATAAGCCCGACACTTGCCTACGTTTTGAGCGGGAAATATATTTATGACAATGGAGATAAGCAAGACATTGAATTCGATGGACAGAACGCTGCGAACCGATTTGCATTTTCTTTAGGAATAAATGCAGGCATCCTTCTAAAAAATGCAATCATGATCCGCCTTATCTATAGTTTTGGAATAACCAAGATTTATAAGGAAGGTGATCCAACGATGTTCATGTGGGCACTTGCTTTGAGTGTGCCTTTTTCTGTTTTCTCCGGGAATTGATTGTGGTGATAGGTTCCTCCCGCCTAAGGCGGGACGGGAATGGCGGATTGACATGGAAAACCGGAATTAAATCGGTAAACTTTGCTAGAACCTCTCTATAGACCCGATAATCCCGATAATTATCGGGATCGGGATCGGAATTCAAAAAACAACCAAAAAAGCGATGACATTCGAATTGAACATCAACAACAAAACCTACAAAATCGAAGCCGAACGGGATATGCCCTTGCTTTGGGCCTTGCGGGATCTGATGGATTTAACAGGGACTAAATACGGTTGCGGAATCGCTGCCTGCGGTGCATGTACGGTGTTAATTAATAAAAGAGCCGCTCGTTCATGTATGGTCAACGTTCAATCCTGCGTAGGTCAATCCATAACTACTATTGAAGGTTTGTCGACAGACGGAACTCATCCTGTTCAAAAAGCCTGGGAAGCAATGAGCGTTCCTCAGTGTGGTTATTGCCAGGCTGGACAAATGATGACGCTTGCTGGTTTATTGGAACAAACGAAGAAACCAAGCGAAGCACAGATCAATTCAGTGATGAGCCAGGTGATCTGCCGTTGCGGTACCTATCATCGCATACGCAAGGCAGTGAATATGGCAATTGAAGAAATCAATAAGTGAATTTATACTTCTACTCAAAATGAAAAAAGTAAGAATAGATCGTCGGCAATTCATTAAGGTCAGTTCGCTTTCTGGTACGGCATTGACTATTGGATTCTTATTTCCGGGATTGAAGAGTTTGGCAGAGTTGGGTCAAAAAGAATGCGAATTTTTTCAGCCCAATGCATTTTTACGAATTGATAAATCCGGCCAGGTCACCGTTTACTTTGCCCGCCAGGAAATGGGTCAGGGAGTAAATACTTCGCTACCCATGATTGTCGCTGAAGAATTAGAAGCTGATTTCAAAAATATCAAAGTGGAAATCGTCGAGTTTGGAACATTTCCCCTTGGAACTGCAGATTTTGGTAATCCCCATGATACTGGCGGAAGCCAAAGCACACCCCAATCATGGGACCTGCTTCGAAAAGCCGGCGCAACTGCAAAAACAATGTTGATCGCAGCGGCTGCAAAGGAATGGGGAATCAAACCAGAGCAATGCGCAGCTGACAAGGGGACAGTTGTTAATACAGTTACCATGGCAACCATGAGTTACGGAAGCCTTGTATGTAAGGCTGCAGAAATGCCGGTGCCTGGCCAGGTGACTTTAAAAAACATTAAGGATTTCAAACTAATTGGAAAGGACCAACGAAAAACAAATCTCAAAGACACGCTTACTGGAAAACTAAAATTTGGAATGGACCTGGTTGTGCCGGGAATGGTTTACGCTGTCGTGGAAAGATGTCCTGTGATGGGTGGAAAATTAGTTAGTGTCGATGATGCAGCCGCAAAACGGATTCCGGGAGTGATAAAAGTTGTTAGCTATGAGGGTACTGGTGCACCAATGAATGTTTATGCAGGCGTTGCAGTAATAGCTACGAATACCTGGGCAGCGATGAAGGCCAGGAAATTATTGAAGATAAAATGGGATGAAGGCATATCTAATAAGGATAACAGCGCTGACCTTTATAAAAGATTTACTGCAAAAGCAAAGGGAAAACCAGAGAAACAGGTTTTTAAAAGGGCAGATGCTCCTTCGGCAGTAATTCCCGCGACAAACAACATTTCCGCAAGCTATTACGGTCCTTTGCTTGCACATGCTGCAATTGAACCTGTGAATTGCATCGCTGAAATGAAAGACAATAAATGCGAATTGTGGGGAGGTTTTCAATTACCAGATTGGTCTGTGAATATAATTGCCAAAGATTGTAATATTCCGAAAAAAGATATCAAAGTTAACTTAAGCCTGATCGGAGGTGGATTTGGAAGAAGACTTCGCTGTGATTTTGCGATTGAGTCAATCAAAATTGCCCGGCAAATAGACAAGCCTGTAAAATTGGTTTGGGAAAGAGGAGATGATCTAAAGTTTGAAGGATACCGACCGGCCAACTATCATTACCTGAAAGCCGGATGGGACGCAAAAGGTAAATTGACGAGTTGGGATCATCATGTTTTGTCGACCCCAATTGCAACTGTTACCTGGCCCGAAGAAAAAAATGTTTCAGAAAACGGTGGTGGGGCAGATGCGGACCTTTGGTATGATATTCCAAATATCAATACTGGCTATACAAGAGAAAAGTTTAATATCAATCGCAGTTGGTTGAGAGGAGTGGAGAATGCTGCGAATGTTTTCGCGATTGAAGGATTTATAGATGAGATTGCGAATAAACTAAAGAAAGATCCACTGGCTTTTCGATTAAGCTTGTTAGAAGGAGGAGCTGGGTCGGATAATAGGGATTGGAACAAATATCGCCAGCGGGTAGCAGGTACATTGAAACTTGCTGCCGAGAAAATAGGGTGGGCCTCGGCAAGAAAAAAGAATCATTTCATTGGATTAGCCTGTCACGCCTATCCAAGCACCAATGCCTATACTTCGCACGCGATAGAGATTGAACTCTTAGGCCCAAAGAAATTTAAGATCACCAAAGTTGTTGCCGCAATTGATTGCGGTTTGGTGATCAATCCAGATGGTATGAAGAACCAGATGGAAGGAGGAGTTGCATTTGGTCTCGGCCAGGTACTCAAGGATGAGATAACGGTTAAGAATAGCCGTGTTGAACAGGATAATTTCAGAACCTATCCGCTTTTGCGCTTCAATGAAATGCCGCCTGTTGAAGTGTATTGGGTTGAAAGCACTGAGACGCCTGGTGGCGTTGGTGAAGTTGGTGTATCAACAGTTGGCCCCGCGCTTTGTAATGCCCTTGCAGCGGCAGGATACCGACCGAGGATTCAGCCGATAAAGAATGAAGGATTTGTTTGGGAGACCATTTGAACAGAAGAACAGAGGAACAGAAGAACAGCAGAACAGTAGAACAGCAGAACAGTTAGTCAATCCTGTCAACCTTGTCAACCCTGTCAACCATTCAACTCCGCCACTTAATATTACAGCCAATACTCGGTATCTGATCTTTAGAAACAGGTTTGTTGTTGATAATATTATCTAATGCGGCTCGCATATCTTTTCCGGTAAGTGGAATATCGTTTCCTGGTCTGGATGAATCCAGTTGTCCCCGATAGACAAGTATGAGGTCTTTATCATAAATAAAAAAGTCCGGTGTGCAAGCGGCCTGGTAAGTTTTTGCAACATCCTGTGACTCGTCGTATAGATAAGGGAAAGGATATTTAAGTTCGTTCGCAACTTTCTTCATTGCATCTGGACCATCCTCAGGATATTGTTTAGCATCATTTGAACTTACGGCGATAAATGAAATTTCTTTTCCTGAATAGTCATTTGCGATGCGAACGAGTTCATCATTCACATGTTTTACGAATGGACAATGATTGCAAATGAACATGATCACCGTTCCCTTGTTTCCCTTTGCTTTGCTCAATGAAACAGAAGCTCCTGTTTTTGTATCAGGCAGCACGAAATTATTGGCCTTGCTGCCCAATGGTATCATTACAGAGGGTGTTCTTGCCATAACACAAGTTATTGAATGAAATAAACTTTCCTGATCTTACCATTTTCAATCTTATAGATTGCAATGGCCCGCAGCGGCGATGGGCCGAAACCTGTTACACTCTCATGATCAATTATAGTATTACCCTGGATGATCCTTTCAGTTACTTCGCAGTGGAGATCCTTTGTATTTTTAAACATATCCTGATAACCTTTTCTCATTGCGTCCTTTCCTTTTGATATGAGCTTATCGGGAAAGGTATAGAGTTCCACATCATCCGAATAGGGTTCGAGGAAGGCATCGATATCACGGGCATTGTAAGCATTTAATTGCTGTTGAGCAAGAATTGCAGGAGTTACAGGTAGCAATTCAGATGCTTTCATTAGAGTTCCCCTATGAATAACAGTTCCTATATTTTCCAGGGCATTTAGATCATCCGCAGGGTTTTTGTCCAGTATTAGAAGATCGGCCATCTTACCTTTTTCAATGGATCCGTATTCCTTATCCTTTCCAAAGCCTTTAGCTGCATTGATGGTCGTTGAGCGAAGCACTTCCCAATTGTTTAAACCTGATTCCTTCATAGCAAAAAGTTCCGCAAGCAGGGAAGATGCATGATGCGTTCCGATATTACCTGCATCTGTACCACTAACAATCAAACCGGAATTGGTTTGAACAAGCTTGAGATTTTTTCTCATCACGGTGTCTTCTGTTGCTGGAACTTTAAACCTGGTGCCAACGCGTTTATAATCGAAAGGCATTTTAGTTCTTTCGATATGCTTTATATCCATGAGGGTTCCCAACATGAACGGATCAGCAATTCTGAAATCGTGTGCATTGAAATTGAATTGCTGGCTGAAGGTTCGGTTATAATTCTGCGCAACAATCAATGTCGGTATGTAGACGGTTTGTTTTGTTTTCAATAATTGCAACAATTCAGCATCCATTTCCCTATCATCCACGCTATGTACAAGAATGTCTGCACCCGCTCTCACTGCAAGCTTCGCAGTTTCATGTTCAGTGGCGTGTACAGCAACCTTCAATCCATTTGCGTGACTTTCTTCAATAGTTGCTTTGACGATGGGAAGATTTTTTTCCGCGCTTTGCCCCGGGAAAACGATGTACCAGATCTTAATGAAGTCAGGTTTGTAGGGTAATTGTTTTTTCACAAGATCGCGTGCTTCATTTTCGGTTGTAACTTTTACAATTGGAGGATCTTTTTTGTCGAGATTCGGTGGTTCGTAGGTTGAGATCAGCGGACCAGTTACCCAGGCAGTTGGGGCACTATCTATTTTATTCAACTTATCCCTGATCGCATAATTGCGTAATGGACCTCCAACATCAATCACAGTTGTAATTCCAGCTGCGAGGTATCTCTTCATCATATCGGAGAGATTATCTTTTATCCATTTCTGATCTTTTTCATAAGGATAGACCGAATTAAGATTCAATCCATCGGGTCTTGTGTACAATCCTCCACTTTGAAAGAAATGAATATGCGCATCCGTCATGCCGGGCATGATGAATTTATTCGTGCCGTCAACCACATTGATATTCGCCGGCAGTTTTACTTTTTTAAAGGGCCCAACTGCACTGATCCTCCTGTTTTCAATAACAATTGTTTGATCTGCATCTATTTTGCCCGTAATCATATTCAGCACATTTGCATGAACTATAGCAAATGGCTTATGAACCGTATCCGACTGCCCGAATACATTAATAATTGATGCAGAAAAAAATAGTATAACGAATATTACTTTGTGCACGCTCTATGTTTCGTTTAAAGTTATGTCGATAAAATCAAATTGCTAACCTATGATTTCCCTTGTCAACTTTGTCAACCCCGTCAACCTTATCAACCCTGTCAACTAAAAAGAAAAGGCGCCCCTGCGGGACGCCCTTCTTACTTGAGGGTTTCTAGGACAATTTATTTTTTTTCCACTTCAGTAGGCGGCATTGCAGATGGTACACGGTTACTTATGGCTGTTTGAGATTTGAAATACGCAAACATTGCCTTCAGGTCTTCATCGGTATGCTTCCCAATACCCGGCCAGGGCATCGGAGGTAAAATCGGACGTCCACCATCCTGACCCATATGTTTTCCTTTGCGCAATGCCTGGATGAACATCTCTTCTGTCCATGCCCCGATTCCTGTTGCAGAATCAGGAGTAAGATTTGCCGCAAAAGAAATTCCCCATGGACCTACCGCCACAGTAAGATCCGAAGAGAACAAAAGCCATCCACCAGGTTGTGTTGCTTTAGGGTCAATGGGCGGGAGCTTAGCATCGGCCGGCGACCCTGAAAATCGTTTACTCATGTCAGGTACCGGACCTTCGGGACCAAAAGTTTTTGGAGAATGGCAATCATCGCAACCTCCAGCATTAACGAGGTAACTTCCTCTTTTCAATAATTCTTCTACGGATAGTTCTTTTTTCTCATTTTTTGCAGCAAGTTCTTCCACCGGGCTGGCTGCTTCGCTGCTACAGAAGCTTAGACCGAATACAAAAAGGGCCGTTAGTCCGGTCAATAAGACCGAAACAATGGATTTTCTCATGTCAAGGGGTTTATGGGTTTAATTGTGTTTCGTAACGAGGATAAAGGAGAAGGATTTGGAAGGGGATAAGGTGTAGGGAAACAAGCTACAGGAATTTTTTTTCAAGGCAAAATTTTTAAAACAATGAGTTATTAACAACGATCAAATAATTTTTTGAATGGTTGTCATTATGTTCCTGGGCGGTGGAATTTCCAGTTTACATCGGATGGGTTCGTCTACTTAAGAGTGCCTGAGTTCTCGTCGTCCAGAAATTTCAATTCAACAGAAGAACAGATGAACAAGGAATGATCATTTTCCATCGGAGGGTTGTCTGAATGAAACGGAAGACAAAACGAATTTTTAAATATTGGAGAAACGTCCGATGGAAATTGGAAATTCCCCCGCCTGACCGACGGGGCAGGCTTGTTTATCTGTTCTTCTGTTGAATGATAATTTATTAATACGCAGCTTTAATGGAATTACAATGGGATCAATCTTACAATTTCTTCAAGATAACGTTGATCTGTTTCGTCGAATTCGTTTAATTCAACACTATCCACGTCTAATACACCAACTACGCCGTTATTTTTAAAGACTGGAATAACTATTTCTGATTTTGATAAACTGCTACAGGCAATATGTCCTGGAAATTTTTCAACATCCGGAACAATCAAAGTTTTTTCCTGCGCCCAACTCGTTCCGCATACACCTTTTCCCTTTTTGATTCTTGTGCAGGCAACAGGACCCTGGAATGGAGCTAATACCAATTCATCGTTCTTCACCAAATAAAATCCAACCCATAGCCATCCGAATTGTTCCTTCAACGCGGCGGTCACGTTCGCCAGGTTTGCTACAAGATCTGCTTCACCCTCCAATAGTCCTTTGATCTGGGGGATCAATGATTCATATTGTTCGGTCTTTGTTCCTTTGGCTATCATTAAATCTTCAGCCATAAATGATTTTTTCTGCAAGTTAGGGCTTGTTAGGCAAGTCTAAATCATTCAGGCTTAAGCGTATACTTTCTCAAGCATGGCATAAAAATTATATAATTATTGGAAACTTCTATATGCCTGATAATATTCTTGAAATCATCACACAGAATTTAGGTTATCCTGAATTAGAAAAGATCGACCCGAATAGCCAGGAGCCAAAGCATCCGGAACGCAGTGAAGAAGAAAAGATCGCACAAGCTGCGATTCCTGCTGTGCTTGCTGGTATGTATAAATACAGCCGTACTCCTGAAGGGCAGAATTACTTATCGCATAGCTCTTCTCAATCAGATGATTTGCTTCATAATATTTATATGGGCAATGAAAATGAAGCGATCCGTAAGGTTGCAGATTATGCCGGTATTTCTGAGTCTGAGGCGGAATCAAGAATGGAAGAGATTGCTGAGGAAGCGGTAATCATAATCAGGAAGGCTGTGGGTAAGGGAGGTTCAGAAGCAGTTCAAAAATACATGGCTGATCAAAGTCACGCAATCCTTGTCTATCTGCCTGCAGCATTGAAAATGGGTGATGTGTTGCAGGATGAAACTATGGACGATAGAACGAATAAAATGGAAGGACCCATATCAAACTGGATGCATAAGATTGAAAAGGGATTTTCATCCGGTACTTAAAAATCAAATTCGTCAACCGATTCATCTTTCAGGATCTGCTGCACGAATTGATCGTGATTCTTTTTCTTTCCGCTCACCGTCCAGGTGCCGGTGAATTTTTTGCCAGTACGGGTTTGTTTGTCTTTATGGGAACGCAGGTGGTTTTGACGAAAGAGTTTTTCAAAATGAGACAAGGATTCTGGTGAATACGTGCAAACAATCCTATAATTATGCGTTTCATTGAAGTGGTCAATCCAACTTTCCAGGTAGTTAAGCAAAACAAGAGTTATTATTATTCCGGCACAGGCGATACCGGCTGCTGCATAGTAACCGGCCCCAATGCTCATTCCTAACGCAGCTACCGACCAAATGGTGGCGGCAGTAGTAAGACCATTCACTTTGTTTCCAGCCTGGAATATTACACCCGCACCAAGAAAACCTATACCCGTAACAATATTTGAGGCAATTCTGTCGGAACTCTGTTCGCTGATTGCAATTGAGATAATCGTAAACAAACAAGATCCGGTTGAGATCAGGATCAAGGTTCTCAATCCTGCTGATTTACTTAGGTATTCTCTTTCAGTACCAATAATTGCTCCTAATGCAAAAGCGAGGGCCAGTCTTATTATTATTGTTTCTATTGGTGGCATATTTGCGAATTTTTTGTTGAATTATTTTCTCAGTTTAAGTTAATTGGTTGATTTTAGTTGATTGGTGGATTAGTTGATTAGTTAATTGGGAAATAGACCCTCCAGGACCTTCGGGACAACTAATCAACCAATTAACCAATCAACCAATCAACTCCGAGAAATCAACTCAGCAATCAATCCCGTCCAACCCGTCTGCTGCGACGCACCAAGGCCTTTACCGGTATTGCCGTGGAAGTATTCATAGAACATAATATGGTCTCTGAAATTGGGATCATTTTGAAGGATCTCTGAATCGCCATAAAGTATGCGTTTGTTCGATTCGTTCAATGTAAAGAGTTTGGTCAATCTGTTGGCAAGTTCACTTGCGACTTCTTTTAGGGTTAAAAAGTTTCCTGATCCGGTAGGACATTCCACTTTTAAGTTGTCGATATAATAATAGTCGAACTTGAGCAGGCTTTTTATGATCATATAATTGAGCGGCAACCAAACCGGTCCTCTCCAGTTGCTATTTCCGCCGAACATATCATTGGTCGATTCACCAGGAGTATAATCGATAAAGAAATTATTTCCGTCCAGCTGGATCTCATAGGGATTCTTTTCATGATAACGGGAGAGTGAACGAATTCCGTGCGGTGCGAGGAATTCGGTTTCATCAAGCATCCTGGTCAATATCTTTTCAATTTCCTTTCTTCTCAATAAACTCAACAAATGTTTTTCCTGTTCATTTACTTTTTGCCATCTGCTCACCAAGCCTGCGAGGTCGGGGCGGTTATTCATAAACCATTTCATTCTTTCCCGAAAATCTGGTTGTTGCTTGAGTAGCTCATCGTCTAATACTTCAACAGCAAACAGCGGAATTAAACCCACCATGCTTCGCACTTTTAATTGTTGCGTACTGTTATCAGGAAGACGGAGCTGGTCATAGAAGAATCCATCAGTTTCATCCCAGAGGCCATGACGGCCTTCGCCCATATGCGCCATGGCTCCTGCGATATAAAGAAAATGCTCAAAGAACTTTGTAGCCATATCCTGGTACACCGGGTTGAACCTGGACAGCTCCAATGCGATACTAAGCATATTGAGTGAGTACATTGCCATCCAGCTTGTACCATCGGCCTGTTCGATATAGCCTCCATTCGGCAATCGCGTATTTCGATCGAACACACCAATATTATCCAGTCCAAGGAATCCTCCCTGGAATACGTTGTTACCAGCGTTATCTTTTCGGTTAACCCACCAGGTGAAATTCAGGAGTAGTTTGTGGAATATTGATTCAAGATATTTGGCGTCTCCTTTTCCGCCATTTGTTCGCTGATCCATTCGATACACTTCCCAGGCAGCCCATGCATGCACGGGTGGATTTACATCGCTGAAATCCCACTCGTAAGCAGGTAATTGACCGTTTGGATGCATGTAACGTTCACGCGTCAATAAAAGCAATTGTTCTTTTGCGAATTCAGGATCAACCATTGCGAGAGGGATACAGTGAAATGCGAGATCCCATGCCGCATACCAGGGATATTCCCATTTATCGGGCATGGAGATGATATCCGCGTTATGCAGGTGCATCCAGCGGTGATTCCTGCCTGTTTTACGGTGCTGCGAAACCGCAATTCCCGGGTCACCATTGATCCAAACATCCACATCATAATAATAGTATTGTTTATTCCAAAGCATTCCAGCCAATGCCTGCCTTTGCACGTGCCTGATATCTTCATTTTGAAGATCTTTCTGAATCCCGCCATAAAATTCATCAGCTTCCTGCTGGCGCTGAGAAAAAAAGTTTTCGAAATCTGCAAATGGGTTTTTGTTTCCTGCAGGACCCAATCGAAGCCGAATACTTACGCTTGCGCCAGGTTCAACAGCGGTTTCAATGTTATAAGCAGCCTTGGTGCCAACATTTTTTTTGTTGACAGTTTTTTCATCCCCATGAACTACGAATTCATGAATGCCATCTTTATAAAAACCTCTTCGCTTTTTATTATAGTGAAGTAATACATTAGTTTCATTATCGCAGAACAGCGGTTTTGAATAGGATTCAGAATAGAGTGTCATATCGATCAATGATCGATGAGAAATCTGAATATTATTATCTGTCTTCGAATGCAGTGCCGGCTTATAGGGATCATCTCCCCATGCCCAGGTATTACGGAACCAAATTGTGGGAATAAGATGCAATGAAGCTTGTTCAGGGCCGCGATTTGTTGCAGTGATTCGGATCAGGATATCTTCTGTGCCGGCTTTTGCGTATTCAACTATAATATCAAAATACTTGTTGCCATCAAAGATTCCTGTATCGATGAGCTCGTATTCGGCTTCAAGGCGGTTTCTTTTTTTACTTTCCTGTACTATTTTTTTATAGGGAAATTCTTCCTGCGGATACTTATAAAGCATTTTCATGTACGAATGAGAAGGAGTGTTGTCCAGGTAGTAATATAGCTCCTTTACATCTTCCCCATGATTGCCTTCGCGATTAGATAGGCCGAAGAGTCTTTCTTTAAGAAAAGGATCTTTCTTATTCCAAAGTCCGATGCTGAAACAAAGCAATTGCTGATCATCCGAAATTCCTGCAATTCCATCTTCGCCCCAGCGGTACACTTTGCTGTTGGCCATTTCATAGGTAGTATAATACCAGGCCTGGCCATCATCACTATAATCTTCCCGAACAGTTGCCCATTGCCTGTTGCTCACATATGGTCCCCACTTTTTCCAATTTTTATCCTCCAGTCTTTGCTGCTCTTTGTTTTTCTCCATTCGTTGTTTTAGAAGTTTCTCAAAGGTAGCTTGTTGACGCCGATAATTCGTGCGGTTGACAAGGTTGACAGAGTTGACAGAGTTGAAAGAGTTGACAAGAGGTTCATACTGATACTTATCAAGTAATCAACCAATCAACCAATCAACCAGTTAACCTTGTCAACCCTGTCAACCTTGTCAACTCTGTCAACCCTGTCAACCCTGTCAACCTTTGGACTCCAACCTTCACGACCGCTCCCCCTGATCAGGAACACTATAGGCATTATTTTCTTCGTCTTCCTCACCGAGTTCTTCATCCGTATCATCAAGGTCAGACCCGGGAACATCGAGGTCTTCACCACTGAGGTCAATTGCTTCATTCAACAGACTCACCGTCTGAATCTTTGTTATCCGGCAGTGCTTTTCTAAGATTAATTTCTTCTTCTTCAGGAGTGAATTCAGCACTTGCCTGCAGTAATTCCTTTTCTTCTTCAGTAACGTTTGCATCATTGTCTTTGCCTGTGATAGGAACTTCGTCCAACACACCCTTGCCTTCTTCATCAGCAGATGATGCAGTCACGTCGGCGAGATCTCCCAATGGAGGAACATGAATATGTTCCTGTCCCGGAATATCTTTTACTTCAGGAAGATCAAGTGTTGCCTTATCTGGCTTCAATCTTTGCTGATCCCGGTATGAATCCTGAAGATCGTCTTCGAATTCTTTTTTACGGGTATCAGTCTTAGTTTTTCTACCTGCCATAAAACATGTTTGTTTGATTAAAGAGGTTTACTTCTTTTTTCTATTTTTTTTGTTGTGATGTGCTTTTTTATTATGCGTCACATCATCTCCTTTGAAATTCTGTTCTTCGCCTTCTCTGTGGTCCAGGTTATCCCTGATCTCGGGCCGCGGTTTATTATTATTGAATTGAATAAGGCTTTTCGGCGCCGTTCTTACTGAATTCTTCTTCATGTTTTTTATGGGAAAAGCTAAATAATCATGCCGTGAGCGGGTAGGTTGACGGGGTTAATAGGGTTGACAAGGTTGATAGGGTTGACAAGGTTGACAGGGTTGACAATGAGCCGTTTCTCATAGCAATAAAAAAGGGTTGAAAAGTTTAACAAGGATTTTGATTTGTATCCCTGTCAACCCTGTCAACCCTGTCAACCTTGTCAACCTTGTCAACCAAAGAAACTACTTAACGCCCGCCGCAATAATAGGAGCGCGATCCAAATACTGAATTATGCGATCCACTTTATCATTAGCATCGAAGTGTTGCACGTTATGAATTCCAACAACAAGTGTTTTACCGTTTTTGTACTTTACCTGGCTTTGATACCAACTTAATAGCCATACACCAGGAATATCGGGTCCTTTTTGTGGTGTATTTACTTTGATCGGGAGCCAGATATCATTCATGATGGTTAATGAATCGATCACATTTCCCCTGCGATTCTTCCAATAATCATTAATCGCCTGCTTGCCAACCAGGCTGTCGCCGGAAGACCAAATAAAGACTGCATTGTCTGCGAGGTTTGCTGTAAAGCCATCCACATCTCCCGCCTGCAGAGCAGCTATACTTTTCTTTCCAACCTCAGTGTATTTCGCGTCAGCAAATTCAGATTGAGGAGGAGTTTTAGATTCAGAAGTAGAGGCAGTTTCAGTTGTACCTTCGGTTTTAGTGTCGGCTGAATTGCAGGCCACGACAAATAACAGACCAAGCAAAGCCGATGAGAGTTTTACCATAAAAGTTTGTTTTGGGGTTAAAAAAAGAATACTAAGCGGACAAGGGAGTTTTCATCAATGAGGATAATACAATGTAGCGAAAAGTTCTCCTAATAATCACATTGTCGAGTTTTTTTGCCTTTACGCAATTGAGGAGGTTGACAGGGTTGACAGGGTTGACAAGGTTAACAAGGGTGAAAAGGCTGATCGTGTAGATTTGTATTTCAATCCCTGTCAACCCTATCAACCTTGTCAACCTTATCAACCTTGGCCATAAAGACCAACTGCACTAACTTTGGCTCCCATTAATTTTTAAAACAAATACCTGTTATGCGTACAAGACATATGCTTTTTTTCTTCTTCGCAGTTATTTTGCTCGCGAGCTGTAATGATGGTTCTGATACAAAAGATGAAGCTGCCAAGACTGATACAATGGCCGGACATGATACCTCACACGCTGCTCCAGCTACTGTTGGAGCCCCATCCGGCGTTCCGGATATTCCTTCCGGGGCAAAGGTTTATTTCAAAAACCTGAAAGATGGAGAAACAATAAAATCTCCTTATAAGGTTGAAATGGCTGTTGATGCCATGGCAGTTGATACGGCGAATGGTATCATCAAACCTGCTTCAGGTCATCACCATATTTTAGTAGATCTGCCAGAGTCGATTCCTTATGGAGTTGTGATCAAAAATGATTCAGTTCATCTTCATTTTGGAAAAGCACAAACCTCAGCTGAGCTGGTGTTGAAACCTGGCAAACATACATTGACTCTTCAATTTGCTGATGCTTTGCACCGCTCTTATGGAGACAAATTGAGTAGTACAATTACCGTGAATGTGAAGAATTAGTGAGCAGTAGACCCGGAATATGAGATGTTTTGATTGCTAGATTGTTAGATTGTTGGGTTTATTAATTATGAAACCAACAATCAAACAATAAAACAATCGAACAATCTTTCTTTGAGGGACACTCGTAACTCATTGAAAACTTGTCTCTTACCGCTGATTTTGCCCTTAAATTTGCGGCTTTAAAATCGAAATAAAGAGCCTTTTAAACCGTTATTGTAGAGCAAGATCCGACCCATGAAAAAACCCGTACTCCTAGGAATCCTATTCCTCGTATTCCTTATTATTCTACTATATTTTGGATATGATTGGAAGGAAGATTTTTCTACTTCGATCAACCATTCCGGAAAAAATGTAGCAGCTGCCCTGGTTACCAATAAACCTGCCGATCCTTTAACTGAAAATCGTTCCATAGCAGATGCCAAAACAATTCTCGAGCGAAGGCAAATACCCATTCTTTGTTATCATCAAATCCGCGAATGGCGTCCGACAGATTCCAAAACTGCCCGAGACTATATTGTGCCGACTGAAATTTTTCAGGATCAAATGAAGATGTTGAAGGATAGCGGTTACAATACAATCTCTGCCGATCAATTATACAATTATCTAGCTAAAGGAGAGGAGCTGCCAGAAAAGCCGGTCATGTTAACTTATGACGATACTGACCTGGAACAATATACAGTTGCTCTACCTGAAATGGATAAATATGGATTCAAAGGAGTTTATTTTATTATGACTGTTTCGCTTGGAAGGCCAAACTATATGAGCCGCGAACAGGTAAAAGCTCTTTCTGATCAAGGACATACTATTGGCTCGCATACATGGGATCATCAAAATGTAAAGAAGTACGAGCAAAAGGATTGGGTTACCCAGATTGAAAAGCCTTCGAAGCAACTTGAATCCATAACCGGTAAACCGGTTCATTATTTCGCTTATCCCTTCGGTTTATGGAATGAGGCAGCAATACCTGAATTGAAGAATCGTAATTTCAAAGCAAGCTTTCAGCTCTCCGGCAGGCGTGATCCGAATGATCCTTTGCATTGTATAAGAAGAATCATTGTACCGGGGTCCTGGTCTGGGGAAGTCTTGGACCGCCGGATCAAAAACAGTTTCCGCTAATCTTGTAAAAAAATTGTCGAAAACCGTTACAATTCCTGAACTTGCTAATATGACTACCGATCAAATTGAAAAATTCCTTGTTCCCAAATACCTTGCAAAAGTTTCGGTTAAGATCGATTTCAAAACAAGAAATTCATTAATCGGGATATTTATAATGACGGGTGACTATCAGGAACTAAAGACAAAAAATTTCTGGCGTATTGTTACGGGACCAAATGTAGAAAGCTGGAAGAAATCGCAGGACAATGGACTTGCAAGAATCTTCAATGGTTCCGAGATAACACGATTATCGGCAGTGAAATAAGTTGATCATTGATCAACTTATTTTCTTGACGTTTACCGCATTCATGCCTTTTTTCCCTTCTTTGAGTTCGAATTCAACTTTGTCGCCTTCCCTAACAGGCTGCGACAAGCCACTGGAATGAACAAAAGTTTCCTTTTCGGAATCATCATGCTTAATGAATCCAAAGCCTTTTTCGGTGTTGTAGAATTTTACTGTACCGCGATTTTTCTTTTCCATAATAGAAATTAATAAGGGCTAAAGATATGAATTCGTCTGAACAGACCAATTTTTAATCCTTGTCGGGGTTTGATGCGAAATCGTGATGCGCAGTTAATACGAACGTGATGGTTTCAACGAGTTTAGTCAGACGGGTAGGTTTCGTAATGAAAAGCATTGCACCCAACCTGGCGGTTTCCTGAAAATCTTCATCAAGTTTCGACGTCGTGTAGACTACAACAGGCATGTCTTTCAAACGTGGATCCTTTTTAAGTTCTGAAAGGCATTGCTTCCCATTCATTCTTGGCATGTTCAGGTCGAGAAAGATAAAATCAGGCCGGTCATGAAATGGGTTTCTTAGGAGCCTTAGTGCCTCTTCTCCATTTTCAGCGCTTTCACATTTGATGGCAGGATTAATTTCCGCAATTGCCTCACAGAATATCTCTACATCATCAGAATCGTCGTCAATGATCAGTATCTTGTTATATTTCTGCATCTGGATTTGGCAATGCTTTTTGCAAATTTCAAACCTAAGATTTTTTGCGGGGATAGGTACAGGTTTCATAATTTTAATTTGAAGACAACAAGTCCAATTAAATTCCTGTGAGCTAACACAGATGCCTGTAAAAAGGTTAGAAAAAAAAAGAGACCATAAAGAATCCTTTCCTGTTGTAGCGATCGGCGCTTCCGCCGGTGGGCTTGAGGCAATCACAAGTTTTTTAAAGAAACTTTCGCCTGCCACCGGCATGGCCTTCGTGTATATCCAGCACCTTCACCCCAGTCACGAAAGTCAGCTCACCCAAATTCTGTCCTATGCCACAAAAATGAAAGTGGTGGAAGCCAGGCATCGCATGGTGCTCGAGCCAAATACAGTATATGTGATACCTCCAAATAAGGATATGTCTGCCGCTAATGGATCTTTGATATTAAATGCAAGAAAAACATCTCCGGGCTTGCATCACCCTATTGACCAGTTTTTCAGTAGTCTGGCCGAAGTTTATGAGGAGAGATCTATCGGGGTATTGTTATCTGGAACTGCGAATGATGGCACGGCTGGTTTGAAAGCCATTAAGAGCGCTGGTGGGCTAACTATCGCTCAGGATGAGTCCGCGAAGTTTCAAAGCATGCCCAGGACGGCCATTGCCGAGCAGGTGGTTGACATGGTTTTATCGCCTGAGCAAATTGCGAAGGAAGTTGAAAGGCTAAGCAAGGATTCCACCCTGGTAGAGAAATCCCTCATGGGAATCGAAGAACAAGAAGAAGAAACGAAGAAAGGAAATGAACATATTTTGGCCATGTTCCAAATGTTAAGGAAAACTACCGGTGTCGATTTCAGCCATTATAAGGCCAATACTGTGAAGCGAAGGATAATGAGGCGAATGCTGATCTACAAACTTGGTACGCTGGAGGAATATGTTCAATACCTGAAGCAAAACAAAACTGAAGTAAATATCCTTTATCAGGATCTCCTGATCAACGTCACTGCATTCTTCAGGGATCCTGACAGCATGGAATACCTGAAAAAAACACTGCTTCCCAAGATTCTTAAAGCGAAAACAACCGGGCAAGAATTGCGCATCTGGATACCGGCATGTTCAACCGGTGAAGAAGCATATTCGATTGCCATTGTGTTGGCGGAATTGTTGGGCGACCGGATTTCCAATTTTCCCGTCCAGATCTTTGCGACCGACCTGAGTGAAATAGCCATCGACAAGGCAAGGATCGGAATTTACAACCTCAATGACCTGCAGAACGTTTCTCCCAAAAGAGTACAGAAGTTTTTTACAAAGATAGAAGGAGGTTACAGGGTCGTAAAAACGATCCGCGATCTTATCGTTTTCGCACCGCATAATGTTTTTAAGGATCCCCCTTTCTCCCGCATCGACCTGATCAGTTGCTGCAATCTTATGATCTACCTCGACAATTATTTGCAGAAAAAACTGCTCACTACTTTCCATTATGCGCTTAATCATATCGGTTATTTGATGCTTGGAAAATCTGAAACGATTAGCACTGCTTTGCAGCTCTTTACCCAATTGGAAAAAAAGTTCAAGATTTATGGAAAGAAAAAGGACGTCGCGGGCAAGGCAATCTTCGAAATGAATTACCGGCCGGATATAGAATCCGGAAACAATTTGGGGGATAAGAAAAAGATCCAGAAACGTTTAGAATCAGCACAAGGTAATCTTGAAAAATCGGTGGATGAAATCCTGCTTAGGAATTATATTCCCGCAAGTGTTGTCACAAACCGTGATCTGGAGATTCTTATGTTCCGTGGTTCAACCAGTCTTTATCTCGAACCCTCACCCGGCAAGGCAAGCCTGAATTTATTAAAAATGGCAAGAGCCGGCCTTGCCTTTGAATTGAAAAACGCCGCTCATAAGGTTACTCGGTCCGGCCAATCCGTCAAGAAGTCTGGTCTTGAAATAAAAGTCAAAGATCAGATCCATCATGTATCCATTGAGGTGCATCCATTGAAGGACGAAGGCGAAGAGGATCTCTTTTTGGTTGTATTCAATGAATTGCCGGAGCCTGGTACTATTGTCAAAGCTAACCTATCGAAGGACAAATTGGTGACGCAGCTTCAGGATGAATTGCAAACGGTTAGAGAAGATATGCGTTCCATCATCGAGGAACAGGAAGCCAGCAACGAAGAACTTCAGTCCGCGAATGAAGAAATTGTTTCGAGTAACGAGGAATTACAAAGTATTAATGAAGAACTGGAAACTTCAAAAGAGGAATTGGAATCATCAAATGAAGAATTGATGACTATCAATTCCGAATTGCAGATGAGGAACGAGCAGTTGTCAGCATCTTACGAATATTCAGAAGCCGTGTTCAATACGATCACGGAATCGGTGCTATTCCTTGATAAAGATCTCCGGATTAAATCCGCGAATAAATCATTTTACAAAACCTTCAAAGAAAAAGAAGAAAATACGGAAGGAAGGCTCATTTACGAATTAGCCGAAAGACAATGGGATATTCCAGGTTTACGTGAATTGCTGGACAAGGTAATGAAACAAAATTCCCCGTTTGGAGGATTCGAGGTTAAACAAGTATTTCCGCAAATAGGAGAAAAAGTATTGTTATTGAGTGCGCGGCGGGTCGTCCAGCAGTTAAATGACCAACAACTAATACTTCTGGCGATCGAAGATATCACCGAACATCGCAGAGCGCAGGCGATAATCGCCGAAAGAGAAGCCTGGATGAGGAATATGTTAGATAACGCGCCGGTTTTGATCTGGGTATCCAATAGCAATAATGTAAGGTATTTCTTTAATAAATCCTGGTTGGACTATACCGGCAATAAAGAGGGGCAGGATAAGGATCAGGAGTGGATGAAACAAATACATCCTCAGGATCTGGACAAATATCTTGCAGTCTCCAGTTCGAGCATTGGTAAACGTACGGCTTTTCAAGCTGAGTACAGGCTGTGTCGTCGCGATGGAGAATACCGATGGATATTGGAAGTGTCCAAACCCACTTATTCCTCAATCAATGAATTTGCGGGCTATATTGCTTCCTGTACCGATATCCACGATACGAAAATGGTGAATGAAGAACTCGAAGAAAGAGTTACCCAAAGAACGATTGCGTTGGAAGAAACCAATCGTGAATTAGAAAGGTCTAATGGTGAACTGGAGCAATTTGCTTATGTGGCCAGCCATGACCTGCAAGAACCTCTTAGAAAGATCGTTTCATTTTCTGACCGTCTCCAAAAACTCGAAAGTGAGATACCGGTTACTGGTGTGGGTTATATTACCAAAATTACTGATTCTGCAGAGCGGATGACCAATCTGATCGACGACCTCCTGAATTTTTCAAGGATATCAAAAAGCTCAAAGAAGTTTGAAAAGACGGATCTTAATCAGATCGTCAAAGATGTTTTAATAGATTTGGATCTTGTGGTCAAAGAAAAAAAAGCAACGATCCAGGCGGATAAGCTTCCTAAGATTGAAGCGGTACCACTTCAAATGGAGCAGTTGTTTCACAATCTTATCAGCAATGCTTTGAAATTTTCTAAGCCTGGGGTCGCTCCAAGAATCACAATTCAACCCGATATCGTTTCCAGGAATAGACTGCCAGAAAATTCAAAATGGAATGCGTCGGAAGATTATATAGGTTTTTCAGTTTCCGACAATGGTATAGGTTTCGAAGTCGAATTTGCCGATCAAATTTTTATCAT
The DNA here is from genome assembly GCA_963728145.1 of uncultured Chitinophagaceae bacterium. GTDB lineage: Bacteria > Bacteroidota > Bacteroidia > Chitinophagales > Chitinophagaceae > CAVSJA01. The sequence continues at coordinate 1,174,838 of CAVSJA010000007.1, forward strand.
CTTTCAACGACTCAATCCCAGCCGTCAATACCCGGGCACAGGAATTGGGCTGGCGTTGTGTAAAAAAATTGTGACTAACCATGGCGGGGAGATTTATGTGGAGTCCAGGGAAGGGCAGGGGTCGAGTTTTCATGTAATTCTTCCAATCAAACAGACCTGATCACCCATCAGTGGCGTTGCTTTTCTCAAGCGCAACGAGGTGTTCTTTAAGATCGTTGATATATCCTTTTAATTCTTCGGCCTTACGGGCATGTTCAGTCGCAGATCTGGCAAACCCCTTTTTCTGCGAGTCATCTGCGAGTTTTGATAGAAGGTATTGTCTTTCTTCCATTAATCTAACTGCAACCCAAAGGCTTGACTCTACTGCTTCCCCTTGTTTCATTAATAGATCGGGTTCAGAATATGAATGTCCTATATGGCAACGATATTTTAACATCTTTCCGTGGGAAATTTTCCAAAGATTCCCTCCACAGTCGGGGCAGGCAAATATGCTTCTGTCACCAATCTTTTCGATGTTATCGGGTCCTGTTGCCATTCTTTCTGAAGCTACATTTTCCAAAACAAGTTCAGGATCTGGCGCCTTGTTTTCGGGTTTTTTTTGCATTATAGCTTTGATAGTATTTCCAAATTGTTCCAACGGAATGCAGTAGTCAACTTCCATTTGTCCAAGAACACTCATTGGCATGTCTGGATATTCAGCCTGGTTCGGATCCTGAACAATCGTTGTTCCCGCACATTTTTTTATCGCATCCATTCCGCTTGTACCGTCATGCAACATTCCGGTTAGGATGGTTCCAATGACCCTTGACGTATAATTGACTGCAGCAGAACGAAACAATACATCAATGGATGGCCGCCACCTGTTTTCTTTCGGACCATGGCCCAGTTGAATCTGTCCTCTTTTTAACAGTAGATGTTCGTTCGGTGGAGCGATATAGATATGGCCTTTCAGTATGGGCATTTCTTGTCTTGGCGTTTGGCAGATAAGGGTAGTACTGGTCTGAATCCTGTGTGCAAGATAGTCCCCGATACCCTTACCGGATAAATGCATTACAATAAGAACTGCTGCATCGATATCGGGATCCAATTGGCTACAGACTTCAGTCACTGCACTAAGTCCACCGGCTGATGATCCGATTACAATGATAAATGAAGGCTCGCTCATAGGATGAGAGAGCTTAAATAATTATGCCATAGATAAGTTCCATCCCTTGCAATGTATATTTACGGCGAAGACTTCAAACTTCGGCAACCTTAAAAGGCTTCAACTCTATTGATTGCCATACATTGCCCGTTACATAGGGTTCGTTTTCGAACCATTCTTTCATTTCATCTTCGTTTTCGAATTGCAGGATCATCACCGAACCGGTCATCTTGCCGGCATGATCCAGGATAGCGCCCCCGAGAATTAAGTTGTTCTTTTCCTTCAAAACCCTTGCGCCCTTAAAATGATCAGGACGTACCCGCATCCGTCGGTCGAGGGATTCGTCATCATTTCCGTCTCTTGCGATGACTACATATTGCAACATTTGGAGAAGTTTTGTTGTCAAGGTAGGAAATAAGGTTCTGAACCCTAATAGGGACTCTTTGAATTTAATCAGCTCGGTTTAGGATTTCGGAAGCTTTATTAGTAATCAATATTTTAGCATGCATGGTTTGCGAATTTGTAGTTGTTTTGGCAGAAAACATCCTATAAATTCTGTATCATGCGGCCTCTTTTAAATACTAAACATGAATATGAAGAAAGGCTTATCGCTTTTGGTTGTTGCTGGTTTATTTATTTTTCTCAACGCCTGCGTAAAAGGTGTTCAAAATCCCCCGCCCGCAAAGAAGACCTATGTAGGAATGATGCATATGGCGCCATGGAGTACCCCGGTGGAAGTTTATTTCAATGATTCAAAGGTTTCACAATCTGTCGCTCCCGGAGTATCATCTCAGTTATATGAACCGTTTGAGCCAAAATCTTATCAGGTGAAATTTAAGAAAGGCGGGTCCGATAGTCTCGTGGCTTCTTTACCGGCAGAAACTTACGATTCCTCGAAATACTATACGCTTCTTTTGTACAACGAATCCCAGACCTCCGTAAAAGCGTTTCGCATCATAGATGACTATTCAATTCTAAACCTGAACCAGGCTTTTATCCGGTTCTTTCACTTCAGTCCTAATACCGGTACTGTTGATTTCTTTGTTGAAGCGGCAAAAATGTCTGCGGCCAGAGTTTACACAGATAATATTGGGAACCCTTCATATGCATCCTTTACAGCACAACAACCGGGTGCTTACAATATAACAGTTAAGCGTGCGGGCACAGATGAAATAATCGCACAGGTTCATAATATCGTCTTTCAGGCAGCCAATGCTTATACGATTTACCTGAGCGGACTGGAAGGAGTGATTGGTGTTGGAGGACCATCTGTCCGGGTAATTAGAGCCGCACAGTGATACTCGTGAATGGTGAATGGTCAATGGTGAATAGTGAACGGATTAAGATTTATAGCATCGTTATAAAAAATTAAACCCCCGGGATTTCCGGGGTTTTAATTTTTTGGTTGGTTTGACCTATTCACCATTCACCATTGACCATTCACCGTCAGGCTTCTGCGTAGCTACTTACTGGTTCGCAGGTACAAATAAGGTTTCGATCTCCGTAAGTATTATTAACTCTTCCGATTGAAGGCCAGAATTTACTTTGTCTTACATACTCTAATGGATAAGCAGCCAGTTCACGCTGATAGGCATGTTTCCATTCATTTGCATTAATGACAAATTGAGTATGTGGCGCATTCTTCATTGGATTATCTTTCTTATCCATCTTTCCTTCTTCAATTGACCTGATCTCTTCTCTTATTCCTAATAATGCATCACAGAATCGATCCAGCTCGGCTTTGTCTTCGCTTTCCGTCGGTTCAATCATAATTGTACCCGGAACAGGGAAGCTTAGCGTAGGTGCATGGAATCCATAATCCATTAATCGTTTTGCCACATCTTCTGCTTCTATTTCTGCCGATTTCTTAAATGGACGCAGGTCAACGATAAATTCATGCGCACAGGTGCCATGTGTTCCGAGATAGAGAATCTCATAATCATTCTGCAATCTTGCACGCATATAGTTTGCATTCAGGATTGCAAATTCTGTTGAGATTTTAACCCCTTCATCACCTAACAATCGGATATAACCATAAGAGATCAACAATATCGAAGCAGAACCAAATGGTGCCGCAGAAACCGCATGATAATTCTTTCTTCCGCTTCCTTTAGCTATTTGTCCGTTTAATGTATGATGTCCCGGCAGGAAAGGAGCTAAATGTTTTCTCACACAGATAGGACCCATACCAGGACCACCACCACCATGAGGAATAGCAAATGTTTTATGCAGATTTAAATGACAAACATCAGCGCCGATCAAACCGGGCGCTGTCAATCCCACCTGCGCATTCATATTGGCACCATCCATGTACACCTGCCCGCCATGCTGTGAACAATTTCAGTTATTTCTTTTACCGTTTCTTCATACACACCATAAGTGCTGGGATACGTGATCATGATTCCCGAAAGCTCTTTGGTGTATTGCGAAGCTTTTGCTTTCAGATCTTCAACATCGATATATCCATTCTCCAACGCTTTTACCACAACTACTTTCATCCCTGCCATCACTGCAGATGCAGGATTTGTTCCATGTGCAGAGATGGGAATCAACATTACATTGCGATGTGCATCTCCTCTGCTTTCATGATAGGCTTTTATCGTCAGCAAGCCTGCATATTCACCCTGTGCGCCGCTATTCGGTTGAAGACTGCAGGCATCAAAAGCAGTTATTGTGCACAAGTATTTTTCCAGATCATGGATCACTTGCTGATAACCTTCCGTTTGATCTATTTGGTGCAAAAGGATGGATTTTGCTCCAATGAACCCAGCTCAATGGGATCATTTCAGAAGCTGCATTCAATTTCATTGTGCAGCTGCCCAGAGAGATCATCGAAGTATTCAGGGAAAGGTCTTTGTTCTCCAGTGGTTTGATATAACGCATCATCTGGCTTTCGCTGCGATGCGTATTGAAAACCGGATGCGTTAAAGGAAGGGAGAGTTACGTGGTAAGTTGGGTTGGAATATGTTCAGTGATCATCATCTTCTGAAATATCAAATGCTACCGGATCCTTATCATTCTCAAAACAATTGATTAGATCATACAGATCACCAATAGTAGTTGTTTCATCCAGCGAAATGCCAATATGATTTTTGTCGATATGACCGAATATTAATCTGCTGACGATCTGCTTTTGCATGAAAGGGAGCCGCATCATCAACTCTTACAACAATCGTATCAAAGAAATATTGCGAAACCAATTCAAATCCTCTTTCTTCAATAGCATCAGCAACTGTTTGAGTTAATACTGCAACTCGTTTCGCAATATTCTTCAATCCATCGGGGCCATGAAATACCGCATACATTGCAGCCATATTAGCTAACAATGCCTGTGCTGTACAAATATTTGAAGTTGCTTTTTCTCTTTTAATATGTTGTTCTCTTGTTTGAAGCGCCATTCTCAATGCACGGTTGCCTTGCGCATCGATGCTTACACCAATAATGCGTCCGGGAATATTTCGTTTGAACTCATCCTTTGCCGCAAAGAAAGCCGCATGAGGACCACCATAACCAAGAGGAACACCAAAACGTTGGGCAGATCCAACTGCAACATCGGCACCTAATTCACCGGGAGGAGTGATGAGACATAAGGCCAGCAGATCGGTTGCCATCGCAACATATGCACCTGCATCGTGAACCTTATTAATAAAATCACGGTAATCTTCAACCGAACCTTTGTTGTTGGGGTATTGAACGATTGCTCCGAAATAAGATTTATCAATCGAAGCTTTTTTATAATCACCTGTAACAATTTCAATTCCCACGGGGATCGCTCTTGTTACCAGCACATCTTTTGTTTGCGGGAAGATTTCAGTATCGACAAAAAACTTTGGCCGTTCAATATGATCTGTATCCCTGTTGACAGAATTGAAGAACATAGTCATTGCTTCAGCAGCGGCAGTTGCCTCATCGAGCAATGACGCATTGGCAATTGGCAGGCCAGTGAGATCGGCAGCCATGGTTTGAAAATTCAATAGACTTTCCAAACGTCCCTGCGAGATCTCTGCCTGGTAAGGTGTGTACTGCGTGTACCAACCCGGGTTTTCAAAAACATTTCTCAGGATCACGCTGGGTGTTATCGTATCATAATAACCCTGGCCGATATAATTCTTGAAAACCTTATTCTTTAGAGATACTTCTTTGATATGTTGAAGATATTCGTGCTCGCTCATTGCTGCAGGAAGGTCAAGCGATTTCTTCATGCGGATCGCCGGCGGTACGGTGCTGCTCATCAATTCGTCAATAGAGGCTGCACCAATCGTCTTGAGCATTTGCTTCGTTTCCTTCTCGGAGGGGCCAATATGACGGCTTATAAATTCCCTTGACTGCTGTTGAAATATACTCATAGATTATTCTCCTTGGGGGATGATCATTTTCCTAAGGCTAGGATGCGCAAAGTTAATGTTCGGAAAGCAGAAAAAAAGGCCTCGGATGTCTTGTGGATAAGGTTCTAAAATTCAAACTTCCTCCGTGCCATCATTCCCACGAAAGTGGGAACCTTCCTCCCGTGACTGCATTTCGCTGGCGCTCTGTGCTCCGCCCAAGGCGGACCACAGATAACACGGATAACATGGAGGAGAGGGAGGAGGGTTGGAATTTTTTCCTAAGACAAAATGCTTAATTTCCGAGAAGAAATGCCAACCAACCCCAACTGCTTAAACTGCAACAAACTGCTTCGTTCGGATGAGTCGTTTTGTTCCTCGTGCGGACAAAAGACTGCGATTCATCGATTGACGCTCCATGACTTGTTGCATGATACTATTCATTATTTCACCCACGCCGACAAAGGTATTTTTCATTTACTTAAAGAATTAGCGATCAGACCTGGAAAGGTGGCGCGTGCTTATATAAGCGGCGCAAGAAAGAAATACTTCAGTCCATTGAACTTCCTGTTAATCATCGCAGGCATTGTAGTTTTTATGACTGCAGTGTTTAATAACCCGGAGTCAATGAATCGAAGACGATCACAACCTTCCGGAAATACTACGGCTGCACCACGGAGTCCGGAACAAATTAAGCTCGATATTGAAATGGGTAAGAGGGGCGCTAAAGTGAATAAGTTCTTCGCGAAATATGCAAATTTCGTAACCATCTTTGCAACTCCCTTGTTCGCGATGTTATTCTGGTTATTTTATTTCCGAAGCAAATTGAATTATACAGAACACCTTGTGGCGAACATGTATTTTGTAGGATTCATTCTGTTATTTTATGCATTGTTGTTTATACCATTGAAGTCTTCGTTCGGGGATGACGTTTTAGTTGGCTTTTTTCTATTTGAAAGTATTTACAGAGGACTCGCCTATTATCAATTCATTGGAAAAAAAGGTGCATGGCCCGTGACTAAAGCGCTCCTGATTTCTTTTTTCCTGGCTGGACTGTGGATCGCGGGAACTACTCTGGTGATAATGGTGTATATCCGTACCGGATTCAGGGATATTTTTTAAGAAGGCTCCTTAGGAACAGTTACAGTAGAAATTTCACTTGACGTTTCAGAAATATTACCTTCTTCCTGCTGCCTTAATTCATCACTCGTCATCCGGCTTCCATCATGACTCCAACCGGGAGGTCCGAAGACGTACCACCATTTTTCTTTCCAACCAATATCTTTCCTGCTGATATCTTTTCCGATACTAGTCCATTCATGAAAAATTATCGAGACTGGAGTTTCTTTTTCGAGGGGTTTGGTGAGCCCATATTTTACCGGCTGATATTCTTTTTCCTCCAGTTCAGGTTGAAAGGTTCCAAACATCTTATCCCAGATAATTAGAAACATACCCAGGTTCTTATCGAGGTATTTCGGATTGGATGCATGATGTACGCGATGGTGTGATGGTGTAACCAGCAAATTTTCAAGCCATCCCATTTTGTTGATCAGTTCCGTATGAACGAATATTCCCCAGATCTGCGTTGCGGAGTAAATAAAAATGATATCCAACGGATGAAAACCGATCCATGCCAGCGGAATAAAATAAAGAAAACGATAGAGCGGTTGGAATACTGAAGAGCGGAACCCCACGGTAAAATTCATTTGTTCAGATGAATGATGCGTAACATGCACTGCCCAGAAGAATCTTACTTCATGATCAAACCGGTGTAACCAGTAGTAAAGAAAATCTTCTGCAAGAATAAGCAAGATCCAATACACAGCGGGATGCATGAATTCGAATACGCGATACTGAAATATATGCGCGAGGATCCCAATATAAACAACGCGAAAGAGAAGGTCAATAAGGCTATTGATCAAAAGCAGGTAGAGGTTTGCTGCAGTATCCTTCCAGGAATAAAGTTTCCTGTGATGGTAATTACTCAACAGCACTTCCGCCGCAATGATTATGACGTACAAAGGTGTACTCACCAAAAGCAATATCTGTTCTCTTAGCGACTCCACGATGGACAAAAATAAACCAGAAGATTGAAATTAATCAAACCGCCTGTCCACAAGGATATTCAGACTGAGGCTTGCCCGGTAGTTCCTGATTTTGAGTTGGATCCTTGCTTTTTAAGGTTTTCCATTTTTCGTTCAGGCGTAGCTGATGGCTCGTCATGCGGGTTCCGTCATGGCTCCAGCCAGGAGGACCGAATAGATACTTGAATTTTACTTTCCAGCCAATATCTTTTCTTCCCAGATCCAAAAGAATATTTTTCCATTCATGAAAGATGATATGCGGAATATTTTCTTTTTCGAGAGGCCTGGTCAATCCATAACGGAGAGGTTCATACTCTTCTGCCGGCAATTCCTTTTGAAAAGTTCCAAATATTTTATCCCAGAATATGAATACCGTTCCCATATTCATATCGAGATATTTTGGATTCGACGCGTGATGAACCCGGTGATGGGAAGGAGTGACAAAAATGTATTCAAGCCATCCCAGTTTTCTTACTTTCTCAGTGTGGGTGAGTATAGCCCAAATCTCGGTCATAGAATAAACAAAGAAAATATCTATAGGTTGGAATCCAAAAATTGTAAGCGGCATGAAGAAAACAAAGCGATAGAAGGGTTCCAAAACACTTGCCCGGAATCCAACGGTGAAATTGAATTGATCAGAAGAGTGGTGGTTCACATGCATTGCCCAAAACAATCTGCAGTTATGGCCCAGGCGGTGAAGCCAGTAATGACTCATATCCACAAGTAAAAGCAGGAGAACCCAGTAGGCAATATTGTGTTCCAGAGTATCTAGCCTAAGTTCAAAAGTAAAAATCAGAACAATCAGGCTGAGTCCTCTGACTAGAAGATCGATTAGTCCGGAAAGGATGCTCAGCATGAAGTTATTGAGGCTGTCCCTCCAGTTAAAGCGATGGGGTGGGTGAATATGGTTTAAGATGATTTCCAGGCCGATAACAAAAATGAACAAAGGAGTACTAATAAGGCTAATGAGATGCGTTTGTAGTGTTCCCATATCCTAAGGTTATCAAAAATGAATCCAATCCAGCCCGCTTATCGTTAACTTGCAAACATCAGATGCCCTCGATCTTATCAAAGATAAATGGATAATCAGCAAAATAAGAAGGAATTAGGCCATGGCGATTGGTATCCCGAAACTTTGGGACGGAATTGGCAACAAAAGGCTGGTGCGCAGAAAAACAATTACCAGCACTTGCTAAAGCATGCCAGTAAAAACGAGGTGCTGAAAAAATTGCCCGGCTTGCATGAGGAGGCATTTTCCAAAATCGACTGTCTGAGTTGTGCGGCCTGCTGTAAAAACTATTCTCCGAGATTCAAAACACCCGATATAAAGCGGATCAGCAAGCTCCTTAAAATGCGTGAGAGTGCTTTCATAGACAAATACTTAAAGATCGATGATGAAGGGGACTATGTCGTTAAGTCAACTCCATGTCCCTTCCTGGGTGCGGATAACTACTGCAGTATTTATGAAGACCGGCCATCGGATTGCAGGAGGTTTCCTTATACCGACGAGGACGTAATTTTCAAAAGGCCTCAGCTCACAATAAAGAACTCAAGCTTTTGCCCGATTACTTTTTATGTTTTGGAGAAATTAAGAGATGAATTAGGGCAATGACGGAATCTGCATTGATTCATTTTTTGGGAAAAATTTAGGCAGAATTTTTTGGGCCTTGACTGTAGTTTTTGCACAGGATTTGATTTAATTTAGTATTCATTAGTTATAGAGATCCCGAACGTAGGCTCATCTTCATTTAGATTTTATATCGCCAACCTTAAGAAAACGACATTGCAACTGGTAAAAAGCGTGTTCGTTTCAACGACAATCGGATTGTACAAAGTCGGTCTTTTTAATTTACAAGTCTATTTTTCTATGTTGATAAGTCATTTGAAATATGTGAAAGGACTCTTGACAAATTTGCTTCGGGCAGAAAGGAAAAGATTTGATTACACAATCGACAGGAATCGAAATTTTGAAGAGGTAAAAACGAGAAGCAAAGAGATCAGGCAGTTGGAAAAGCAGATCAATTGGTACGATGAAAAAATCAGGGAACTTGATAAAGCTACCCCCCCGCGGATACACAACACACAAGTTGATGTGAAATGAGAAGAATTGTTACGAGCTTTTATTCGACTCTTTGACTTTTATCCAGGTTTGATTTCTAGTATTCCAGTTTTCTAAGACTCGGCGCTTTAATCCAGGTAATTATCACCACTAATATTGTCATACAACCTCCAAAGATAACAGACGGCACAGTACCCATTAAAGAAGCAACTACTCCGCTTTCAAATTGCCCTAGTTCGTTACTGCTGTTGATAAAGATAGAATTCACGCTTGAAACTCTTCCACGCATCGTATCGGGTACGAATAGCTGCAGTACAGTGCCGCGAATGATCACACTAATGCCATCAAACAATCCACTCGCAAATAACGCAAGAAAACTTAACCAGTAAGTTCGCGAGATAGCAAAGATGAGAATGCATAGCCCAAATCCACCCACCGCATAGAACAGGAGCCTGCCTTGCTTTCTTTTAAGAGGTTTTATACTCAGGCCGGCGATCGCGATAAAATTTCCAAGATAAGTTGCCGAAATGAGCCATCCCAATCCCTGTGGACCGACATGCAACACATCCTTGGCGAAAACGGGCAATAGGGCAACCGCCCCACCGAATAACACTGCAAACATGTCGAGGCTCATCGCACCCAACAAAGCTTTTTGACTGAATACGAAACGCAATCCTTCTTTTACACTTTCCCAGGTTTTTACATTTCCGGGTTGCCAGCTGATAGGCTTAGGACTAATTTGTCGGAAACAAATGATTGCAATTACAATAAGCAAACAAACCAGGCTAAATGCCAAGGTTATATTTGTATATCCCAATAACAATCCACCCAATGCCGGACCGGCTACTGCGGCGATCAACCAGCTCATACTTTGTAATGATGCGGCCCTTACTAATTCGGTTGAGCTTACCAGTTGTGCAAGAAAAGCATTGAAACAAGGACTGCTATAAGCTCTTACCACTCCGGTTCCAAACACAAGAAGATAAATTCCCCATTTGACCTGGTTAGTAGAAAGGTATTGTATTGACAATTTGGAAGTGACGAATAATAATCCCAGCATTAATAACAGATAAAACAACATACAGGTGATTAGTAGTCGATGCTTGTTGCTTCTATCGACTCTAACTCCGGCTGGAAGGGCAAGTAATAGAGCAGGAATCACTTCTGCCAGGCCCAGGATTCCCAAAGCCAGTTTACTTCCAGTAAGATCATATAGTTTCCATCCCAATAAAACAGGTGTCATTCTCAATCCACCGATAAAAATCACCCGGGCGATGAGAAACCAGGTGAATTCCCTGTTGATAAGAGTGATTCGTTGAAGCCAACTCATGGTAGACTGATATAATGCTGTCCATTCCCGTAATCCTTTTCCAAAGCATCAAGGATTGCATTCAAATGCTTTTCATTTCCCAAAAAATCGGCGTTGGCAGCATCTACAAAAATGGTCTTGATATTATGTTGCTTAATGTAATTGGTGTAAGTCTCCTGAATTTTGAAAAGATATTCGTCGGGAATGCTTTGCTCAAATGAACGGTTTCGCTTTTTTATGTTTTGTTGAAGTTTTTGAACAGGACTATGAAGGTAAATGACGATCTCCGGTTGCGCAACCTGTTGGTGCATGATTTCGAACAGCTTTTGATATAAACGGAATTCTTCATCCGGCAAGGTAACTTTCGCAAACAGCAAACATTTAGTGAAAAGATAATCTGCAACGGTGATCTGTTGGAATAAATCTTTTGTATGCAGTTCCTTCAACTGTTTGTATCGTTCCGCCATAAAAAACAATTCGAGCGGAAAGGCATATTGCTGGGGGTTCTCATAGAATTTTGAAAGGAAGGGGTTATCTGCAAATTGTTCCAGGATCAACCTTGCATTATAATGCTTGGACAAAATATGTGCTAATGTTGTTTTTCCAGCCCCGATATTTCCTTCTACGGTTATATAGTGGTAGTTCATTTGTTATTTCAGATTGGAAATTTCAAATTTTAGATTTGAAATCGATACCCCATTGAATAGATTGTGGAAAAGTCATTACACTCTTTTCACATCCAGTTTGTCAGGGCATTCTTCTAATAGGGTTGAAATTGTTTTCTTAAATATGGGATGGACCAGGTCTTGAGCTATTTCCTTTAAAGGTACCAGCGCGAATCTTCGATTCTGGATTTGTGGATGAGGCAGGGTTAGGAATTTCGTATCCAAAATTTCATTATCAAAAAACAGGATGTCGATATCAATGATGCGCGGATCATTTTTTTCCTTTCGCTGTCTTCCCATTTGTTCTTCAATGTCCAAAAGTTTCTTCATTAGTTCGGCAGGCATTAATTCGGTTTGCAGTACCAATGCCTGGTTGAGAAAAGCAGACTGATCAGTTTTACCCCAGGCTGCGGTTTCATAAAGGGAAGATTGTTTGATGATCTTGCCGCATTCTCTGGCAATACGTTCTTTTGCCTCATTGAGGTTCTTGCTTCGGTTACCAAGGTTGCCGCCTATCAACAGATACGCTTTATTCATAAATTGTCTACCTTACGGCAGCCAAATATCTTTGAATTTTGTAATAAATAATCAGGTGAATGAATAGCTTTCTGAAAACTTTACTGGCTTGCTTCCTTGCCCTGCTTCTTTTCTCGATAATGAGTTTTTTCATTTTTCTGGGTTATGTTATGGGGCTTGCAGCAAAGCCCAAGGAAAGAACCGGCGCGAAAGCCGTGCTGGTGGTTGATCTTGCCAATCCCTATCCCGAGATCATGCTCCAAAACCCGCTCGCCGGTTTCGGAGAGGATCAATACGATATTCCTTCTTTATATGATTTGGTCAGAATGATCCGGCACGCAAAAGCGGATTCGGCAGTGAAAGGTATATATCTTAAATGTGGAGTCAATATGAATGGATTTGGATCCAGCGAAGAGATCCGAAATGCGTTGATCGATTTCAAGAGTGGTGGAAAGTTCGTTTATGCCTACGCTGACATTATTCCTCAAAACGCCTATCATATCGCCAATGTAGCAACGAAAATTTATTGCAACCCACAAGGTGGGGTAGACTGGAGAGGATACTCAATGCGATTGTTCTTTATGAAGAACATGCTCGACAGGTTGGATATAGAACCGCAGATCTTTTTTGCCGGAAAATTCAAAAGCGCTACGGAACCTTTCCGGGAAGAAAAGATGACAGAACCAAATCGTGTACAGACTTCTGAATTGTTGAATGACCTGTACGCGCATTTTTTGGTGAAAACTTCGGCTGCACGAAATATAGATACGGCTACCCTGCATCGATATGCGAACGAAAATTCAATACAATTCGCTCCAGATGCCCTCAAAGCTGGCCTCGTTGATGGACTGAAATACGATGATGAAGTCAAAGAAGAAATCAAAAATTTAATAAAAGTTGATCGCATTGACCGCATCAATTTTGTACCGCTCGGGAAATATGCCAACGCTGCTAATTTCAGAAAAACCGGTAAGGAAAAAATTGCTGTCATTTATGCACAAGGAGATATTATAGATGGTAAAGGCGACCAGGATATGATCGGAAGTGAAACTTATCGAAACCTCGTACGTCGTGCAAGACTTGATAATACAGTGAAAGCAATTGTAGTCCGGATAAATTCAGGTGGTGGTAGTGCTATGGCCAGCGAAAATATCTGGCGTGAGCTTCAGTTGGCACGGAAAGACAAACCTGTTGTAATAAGTTTCGGAGACGTATCAGCTTCCGGCGGATATTACTTATCCTGTAATGCTGACAGCATCTTTGCACAACCAAATACGATCACCGGTTCAATTGGTGTATTTGCCTTGTTACCCAATATGGAGAAATTCTTCAAGAATAAATTGGGTGTAACTTTCGATGGCGTGAAAACTTCACCCGATGCGGATGCATTCTCCATAACTAAACCATTAACCGAATCTCAAAAAAGATATTTCCAACGAGAGGTTGACAGCATTTATCATGTTTTCATGTCAAGAGTTGCTGAGGGAAGAAGAAAACCACTTGAATACATTGACAGCATCGGGCAGGGTAGAATATGGAGCGGAAGCCGCGCAATGGAACTGGGCCTGGTGGATCGTATCGGTGGCTTGCAGGATGCAATAGAATGTGCGGCACGCATGGCCAATGTGAAGGACTATCGTCTTCGTGAATATCCTGATCCAAAATCTGTCTTCGATCTGATCTTTGGCGGTTATGGCGAGAATGCAAAGAGAACTGCAATTAAAGAGGAACTTGGTGAAGAGGGAATGAAGACCTATAACACTATCCGACGCGTGAAGAAGATGCTTGGAATAACACAAGCAAGAATGCCTTTTGATTTTACGATAGAATAGAGGGTTGTCAACCTTGGGCAGGGACTCACTAGTTTCTTAATCTCTAATCAAGGTTGACAACCCTGAACATTGCGATAACCGCGTGCGCTAAAGCTTTAGGCGCCTACGCCAAAGCTTCAGTGCCGGCGCACGGTGGCGCAAGCTTTAGCGTCGGAGCAAATGGGGAGCAATAAAACCTCTTTAATTTTTTCACTTGATAACGACGAATCAAAAATCATCCGACACCCCCTTTAGGGGGAAGGGGGGTAACTACAGTCAACTCAAAGCCATGCTGGCCATCACCAAGGCCAGCCTTAGAGCGGTTTTCAGAAGTCCAAGCGCGGTAATATTCAGCCTTGTTTTTCCCTTGATTTTTATTTTGGTCTTTGGTTTTATTGGAGGAGGAGGAAGAATTAATCTTCGGGTTGCATTCGCACCAAATACTGATACGACAAATCAATTGTACAAAATCCTCAAGAATGCAACGGGGATTACGATTGTCAACAAGCCCGTTGAAGAATTGAATAATGATCTTGAAAAGGGAAGAATTGCAGCCATTCTCAGTATCACAAAAAATAATTCGGATACTCCTCAATACAAAGTCAATCTCACAAGTTCCGAAGCGGTTAATCCGCAAAATCTCCAGGTATTGAAAATAATTCTCGAATCGATGATACAAAGATTGGAGAGTTATCAGCCTGTTTATGCAAGTATTAATCCGGATATTAAAAAAGTTCCGGGCAGGGTTTATCGCACAATTGATTTTATTCTTCCCGGTCAGCTGGGATTTTCTTTGTTAGGCGCAGGTGTTTTTGGCGTTGCCTTCATTTTTTTTAATTTAAGACAGACACTTGTATTGAAACGATTTTTTGCGACTCCGATAAACAGACCCTTTATTGTTTTTGGTGAAGCGATCAGCAGGGTGATCTTTCAAATGATAACCGCGGTCGTAATTCTTGCCGTAGGATATTTCGCTTTCAAGTTCACGTTGGTGCACGGTTGGGTGACCTTTCTTGAATTGCTGGTCTTAAGCCTGGTCGGCCTTATCGTATTTATGGGGTTTGGTTTTGTTGTGAGTGGGCTTTCAAAAAATGAAAGTGCAATTCCACCTTTTGCCAACCTCATCACCATGCCGCAGTTTATTTTAGGCGGTACTTTCTTCTCAACAGAAGTCTTTCCAGACTGGCTTCAACCAGTAGCAAATATTCTTCCACTTACTCACCTTAACGATGCGATGCGAAATGTCGCATTTGAAGGGGCGCATCTCCTGGATTGCGGAAAACAGTTGGGTATTCTTGGGATCTGGATAGTAGTGGTGTATGCAATTGCAATTAAAGTGTTCCGATGGGAGTAACTTTGTGATCCAACTGTAAACCCTGCCGGATGCGTTTTGTAAAACTGGGATTGATAAGTGTTGTGATCTTTTCTGCACTCATTTTGCTTTTTTCTCTTTTGTTTCCTACAGAGGTAAGGGTATCGCGTGCCATAAATGTAAATGCAAGTAAGGACAAGGTTGCCTTATTGATTTCAGATATGCGTTACTGGGAGAGTTGGAATGAAATGTTAAAATCTCCGGAACTCGGGCAAAAACAATTTACAGCTGATAAATTCTCGTCTGAAGAGATGGAAATCGATCGGCTCGAATCCACGCCCGACAATATTCGTACGCTTTGGAAAAGAAAGGGTACAGATACCGTTTCGGGGCATTTTAACCTCATTGCAGCAGACACAACAGTGACAGTGGTACACTGGTATTTTGACTTCAGGGTAAAATGGTATCCCTGGGAGAAATTCGGTAGCATAATCTTTGATAAGCAATTAGGGCCGCCGATGGAAAAGTCGCTCGAGATCCTGAAAAAAATGGGGGAGGAATAATCTGAACTCCTTAATTTTATTGTCCAACTTAAAAAGAAAAAACTATGAAGAAGTTTTTGTTGTTATCCTCACTTGCCGCATTTATCGTTTCCGGTGCCTGTGGGCAGGAGAGAAAAAGCCCTCACGAAACAGTGGAAGGCAAAAATGTAAAGGTTACTTATGGTCGTCCTTATAAGAAAAACAGGGAGATCTTTGGTAAACTTGAACCCTACGGAAAAGTATGGCGCGTTGGAGCTGACGAAGCTACGGAAGTCACCTTTACAAAGGATGTCAACTTTGCAGGTAAACCGGTAAAGGCGGGTACTTATACCATGTTTGTTATTCCTAATGAAAAGGAATGGACTGTTATTTTGAATTCCCAATTAGGACAATGGGGCGCTTACAGCTATGACAAAAACAAGGATAAGGACGTCTTGAAAGTATCTGTTCCTGTCAAGAGCCTTTCCAATGTTGTTGAGCAACATACTATACGTTTCAATGACAAGAATGTGATGATCATTGAATGGGATAAGAGTCAGGTGGAGGTTCCGATTTCAGGATAGACCCTCGGTTGACGACGTTGTTCCCGCTTTCGCGGGAATGACGCGGTTGACAAGTTAACAAGGTTAATAAATTGAAGGGCTCGCAATGCGGGCCCTTTTTATTGGATCATTTCAAGTATTACTTCGTACACACGGTTCAGTTCATCTTCTTTGATGCAATAAGGGGGCATGATATAAACTGTATTCCCCAGTGGACGGATATAAACGCCTTTTGATAAAGCTTTTTCTGTGATAAGATTGCTGATATTATTCATGTAATCTTTACTGGCAGATTCTAACTCAAAAGCCAGGATCGTCCCCAGGCATCGCGGATTTTGAACACTGAGCGCCTTTAACCGTTCTAAGAATCGTTGATTCATTTGCGATATCAGCCCGATCTGCAATTGGCAATCTTCATTTTGCAATAACTCCAAACTGCAAACTGCCGCGGTGCATGCAAGAGGATTCGCAGTAAATGAATGTCCATGAAAAAAAGTCTTTCGTTTATCATCTGTAAGAAATGCGGAATAGATTCGTTCATTGCAGGCAGTTACTCCAAGCGCCATAGTTCCGCCGGTTAATCCTTTGCTCAGGCAGATGATATCGGGTTTTTCTTCGCAGTATTCAGATGCAAATAGTTTTCCTGTTCTTCCGAATCCAGTCATTACTTCATCGGCGATACAAATAATATTATGCGCATGGCAGATCTTTAAAAGATTATTCAAGCCTTCAGCATTATACATATTCATTCCACCTGCACCTTGCACCAATGGTTCATAGATAAAACACGCGATCTCATCAAATGGAAGTTGTTTGATTTTATCTACCAGTTCACTTGAACCCGGGGCATCAATAAAAATCACTTCAAACAATTTATCCTGGAAGGCCAATGTAAACACACTTCTATCACTCACGCTCATCGCCCCAAACGTATCTCCGTGATAAGAATTCCGAAAGGCAAGTATTTTATTTCTGAATTGGCTCGAAGCTCGCGGCTCATAGCTAGAGGCTTTTTCATTCCACCACCATTGCAATCCCATCTTGATCCCCACCTCCGTAGCTGTGGATCCGTTATCGCTGTAAAAGATTTTTGAAAAACCTATTGGAAGAATTCCCAATAAACCTTCGGCGAGGTTGATAGCGGGCTCATGGGTAAAACCTGCAAAAATTACCTGCTCCAGCTTTAAGGCCTGTTCATAAACTCTTTTTGCTATATATGGATGGGCATGTCCGTGCAGGTTTACCCACCAACTGCTGATGGCATCCATATACCGATTTCCATTCTCATCTACCAGGTAAAGCCCTTCAGCTTTAACAATTGGAATGGGATCCGACATATATTTTTGAGGAGTAAATGGGTGCCAGATACTATTTCGATCCCTTTCGCTGAGCGTCAGTGATTTAGATTGCAATTCCTGAATTTTCATGTCATCCCTGATCATACTTGTGACCAAATTTAAGAAAGGCAAAATTAGCCTGCCCCGCAAAAGGCGGGGAAATATGAAATATCAAATATAAAATTGGGAAGAAAGCAACGGTAATTCTGAGGGGATTGTCACAAGATATTGGGGTTAGGAATTAGGATTTGGGTATTGGGAATTAGGAATCCCAGCTGTCGGTAATGCTTTAGGGATGAGAACCCAAATCCAAATTCCCAATACCCAATTCCAAATTCCTTTCACAAAGCACGGATATCGATTAATAAATGGATTCAAATCGGCTGGTCAAAGACTGTTTAAGAGGTAAGGCAAGCGCCCAACGGGAGCTCTATGAGTTGTACTCAGAGAGTATGCTGGGTATTTGTTACCGTTATACCAAGTCGATGGTGGATGCCGAAGATGTATTGCAGGAGGGATTCATCAAAGTGTACAAGAATCTGCATCAATATAAGTTTGAGGGGGAGTTGGGAGGATGGATAAGACGAATCATGGTGAATACTGCAATCAATTATTTGAAGAAAAACACCCGTTACCAGGTTGATCTGTCTTTCCTGGATAATGGTTTACATCCAGTATCGGATGATGATCCTGGAAGCCTGATGAATGCAAAAGAACTCGCAGATCTGATCCGGCAATTACCTACGGGATACCAGACAATTTTCAACCTCCATGGAGTAGAAGGTTTTTCGCATGTGGAGATCGGTAAGATCCTTGGCATTAACGAAGGAACATCCCGCTCTCAATATTCGCGTGCCCGTGCCTTACTGATCAGTTGGTTGAAAGTGCATAAAAATGCTGACCTAAAAAAAGAGAACTATGCCCGGCCATGAGTTTGAAAAGAATGTACAGCAGAGACTGGACGAGCTAAAGCTTCGTCCCTCTGAACCTGTATGGAAAAATGTAGAAAAGAATATTCGGCAAGAAAAACGCCGCCGAAGAGCGATTCTTTGGCTTCCGATACTTTTATTGTTCCTCGGAACAAGCGGATATTTTTTGATTAGTAAAAATGGTTCTGTTTCAGGTGAAATGGCTGTCAAGAACAAACCAACAAAAGAAAAAAGTAATTCATCGACATCATCCATAACAAAAGAAGAAAACAAAACTCACAATCTTCAAAATGAAGAAAAGGAAAAGAACGAAAATCAAGAATTGAGTCCCAAAGATTTGAATGAGAAATCAGTCGTGAAAATTCCGAAAAACCGGAATACAAGTTCAAGCACTAGACAATCTCAGCTATCGATTAATAAACATTTCGATAAGACTACAATCCCTGTTAGCAAGGATAGAGATCAGGTCCAACCATTGACTAGAGGACAGGAAAATGTTGATTTGACCAGGAATCAAAACGATGTTCAGTTGATGGAAAATGATGAATACTTAATTAAATATGCCAATATAAATCCATCGTTGATTAAAGGTTCAAGTCCGGTGGTTGGAATTTCTATTCCTGGAAATCATTCAGCAGCTATTCAAACACCCGAAGTTGATTTGAACGCGCTTTCTGCCTCAAATAAGAATGAAAAAAACAGGTCAGCTAAATGGCAATGGGGTCTTGATTTAAGTCTGGGAACTTCTTCAGCAAATAGCGAATTGAGTCTTCTCAAATCCACGGCCCAAATGGATAACGGAAGTTTGGGTGTGAATGTTGGTAGCAATTTTCAATCAAGCGCTGGAAGACCTTCTTCAATTTCAATTGAACCTGGATTTTATTGGGCGGCAGGCGGATTCATACAAAGGAATTTCTCAAATTCATTTGCTCTTTCAACAGGATTGCGGTATGCTCAATACAATACCCGGATATTTACCGAAACAAGGGAAGATAGTACGCGGATTTTCCTTAATTCCAGGAATTCAACTACGGCGGATGAAGCCAGTCAATACACGAACCGCTATCATTTCCTTGAATTACCGGTGACAGCCCAGTTCAAACTCAACAAATCAAATAGTTTCCCGGTTTTTGCAAATCTTGGAATGTCCGTCGGCTGGTTGCTCGGAGCCAATGCCATGAACTTTGAGGGAAATTCGGGTACTAATCTCTTTAATGAAACTCAATTTGGATTGCATGGAGGATTTTTATTCGGAGTTTTGAACAAGAGCAAGTATCCGGTCAGGGTAGGACCCTCGTTTAATTACAAATTGTCGAAGCTCATGGAAAATGCATCGTCGAATAAGCACCTCCTTTCATTTGGAGTTGATTTCCGGGTTTTACTCAAAAAATAATTTCCGAAGACGCAACGCCGGGTTTTGGTTGCTTGTCAGTCTCAAAACTGACTATTATGAAAAGCAATCTTCTTCCACTACGCTGGCTGATGTTCTTGCTCATTCCCGTTTTATTCAACGGTTGCTTAAAAGACCATTGTACGAGGACCTATACTATTTACAATCCGATATACAAAACCACAGAAGAAGTCAGGGCAAATATTCGAAGTAATCCTGCCAGAGAGATTAGCAAACCTGGCAAACTCTATATCAAGGGCAGTTATATTTTCCTGAATGAAATTGATAAGGGGATCCATGTGATCGACAATAGCAATCCTTCTTCACCCAGAAATATTGCGTTTATTGATATTCCAGGCAATCTGGATCTCGCAGCAAAAGGGAATACTTTGTATGCTGATCTATATAATGACATGGTAACCTTAGATATCAGCGATCCCTTGAATGTCCAGGTGAAGAAGATCATGGATGATCAGTTCCCTTATCGCCGCTATTCAAATGGATTTATGCCAGATACGAGTAAAGTTATTGTGGATTGGCAAATGAGGGATACCATAGTCAACATTGACTGTAATATGGGTTTCACCTGGGTTTCAAGTTGTAGAAGTTGCTTTTTAGCTTCAGCCGATGCAAGCAGGGCTTCAGGTTTTTCACCAGTTGGTATGGGAGGCTCGATGGCCAGGTTTTCTATCGTGAATAATGTGTTGTATACTGTTTCAGATTCTGAATTAAAAGCTTTTGATATTTCGAATACTAACGATCCCGCTTTAAATAGCAGTCAATCGATAGGGTGGAATATTGAAACGATCTATCCGCTAAAGGATAAGCTTTTCATCGGTTCAAATACCGGGATGAGCATTTATTCAATTGCCAACCCATTTCAACCAATAAAGCAGGGCAGTTTTACGCATGCATTTGCCTGTGATCCTGTTGTAGCCGATAATAACTATGCTTATGTAACCCTTCGCACGGATAACAATTGCCGCCAGGCGGAAAATCTACTTGATATTGTAGACATAGCGAATGTGATGAGCCCAACTTTACGCACGAGGTATTCGATGATCAATCCGCATGGGCTTTCTATTGACGGGAATCTTTTATTCATCTGTGACGGCAGGGCCGGATTAAAACTTTATGACGTTTCCAATCCAAACGATATAAAGCTGCGGAACCATTCTCAAGGAATAGAAACTTATGATGTAATCGCATTCAATGGCCTTGCACTTGTGGTGGCTAAAGATGGTTTATACCAATTCGACTATAAGAATTTGAATGATGTCAAACTGTTGAGCAGGATTGGGTTAAAAAATCAATAGTATGTTTAAAAGCTTTTTGATTGCAATTGTATTATTTCTTGGACCTTTTTCAATTGCATTTGCACAGGAGAAAGAAAAAAAATCTTCCTGTGGTTGCCGGTTCCAATCGATCAATCAAATTGGTTTGATTGATGGAAGCACGGATACTGACTTTCATTTACAAACGATAAACGGTTTGCGTTTTGGCAATTGGTTCACGGGCATAGGGATCGGCATCGATTATTATCACGTGCGCTCTGTGCCCATTTTTCTTGATGTAAGGAATTATTGGTTTAAGCGGAGGAACAGTCCCTTCGTTTATGCTGATATTGGAATAAATTTTCCCTGGCCAAAAAACTATGATGACTTTAGTTTCCAGGATATCAACTATAATGAAGGACTTTATTATGATCTCGGATTGGGATATAAGCTTGGACTCAAAAATAACCACGCCTTGTCCCTAAGTGCTGGGTTAAATTTCAAACGACTTTCAGGCAAACGGGTTTATAGTTATTGTCTAAACAATCCTATTTGCACAGAGACCACAGAAGACTTTGACTACAAGATGAATCGTATTTCGATGAAGTTTGGATGGGAATTTTGAAGCTGAAGAACATGAACTAGAGATGGTTTGACTGTTTTATTGTTTGATTGTTGGGTTTACTATTTAATGAACCCAACAATCAAACAATCTGACCATCAAACCATCTCTAGTTCTTTGTTCTTCGTACCTTCAGTCCTCAAACTCCCGTTATGAAAAAGCTTGCAATCCTACTATGTGTAACGCTGCTCATTTCTTATTCTTCGATTTCACAGCAGACACAAAAGCCGGTTCTTCATGGAAAGCACTGGATGGCGATTACCGGTAAGCCATTAGCTGCAACGGCTGGAGCTACGATCTTTCAAAGAGGTGGGAATGCAGTTGATGCTGCATGCGCAATGCTTGCCGCAACTTGCACGATGTGGGATGTATTGAGTTGGGGAGGCGAGACCCAGGCATTGATCTATAACCCAAAAACAGGAAAGGTTATTGCGATAAATGCACTCGGTGTGGCGCCTACCGGAGCAACTGTAGATTTTTTCAAAAGCAAAGGGATGAATTTCCCTCCTGAATACGGTCCGCTTTCGGCGGTCACACCGGGAACTCCTGGTGGTTTGTGTACAATGCTTGCCGAATATGGAACAATGAGCTTAAAAGATGTTCTCGGTCCTGCGATGCAATTAGCTGAGGGTTATCCTATCGAGGCACAGACAGCAAATGCGATGGAACGCGGTAAAAGAAGGATCAAGGAATGGCCTTATTCAAAAGCTGTATTCTTACCGCATTTAGGGCAGGAGCGTGAAGCACCGGAAGCGGGAGAGATCTTTGTACAAAAAGATCTTGCCGAAACATTGAAGAAAATGGTGGAAGCAGAACAGGAGGCATTGAAGAAAAAGAAAAGCCGGAAGGAAGCGATCTATGCTGCTTATGATCGTTTTTATAAAGGAGATATCGCAAAGGAGTTTGTAAGAGGCTGCCAGGAACAAGGTGGATTAATAACAATGGAAGATCTTGCTAAATGGAAAGTGATACAGGAAGAGCCATTGAAAGTAAATTATAAAGGCATTGATGTATATAAGCTGCAGCAATGGACTCAAGGGCCAACCATGTTACAAGCATTGAACATCCTGGAGAACTTTGATCTGAAGACCATGGGTTACAATTCTGCACGATATATTCATACTGTATGCCAGGCAATGAATTTGTCTTTTGCCGATCGGGACTTTTATTATGGTGATCCCTATTTTGCGCCGGAAGAACCGATCAAAGGACTTCTCTCAAAGGAGTATGCAAAGGAAAGAGCGAAGATGATCAATATGATGAAGAATGATGGAAAGGCAGCGCCAGGCGATCCTTATCCTTATGAAGGAAAAACAAATCCATACCTGGAAGTAATCAAGAAAGGATTTATAGCAAGCAATACACGGCCTGATGAAGCATATTATGAGCGACTAAAACTAGGTACAACATCTGTGGAAGCTGCTGACAAGGAAGGTTGGGTTGTATCGATTACGCCGAGCGGCGGTTGGCTTCCGGCTTGTATCGCAGGCCGCACTGGTGTTGGATTGAGTCAACGCATGCAAAGTTTTGTCCTCGATCCCGCAATAAATCCGTTCAATGTTGTTGAACCGGGTAAACGGCCAAGAGTAACCTTGACTCCGGCACTCGCGATGAAAGATGGTAAGCCATTTTTATCTTTTGCCGTACAGGGCGGAGATACACAGGATCAAAATCTACTTCAATTCTTCTTAAATATTGTTGAATTTGGAATGAATGTGCAGGAAGCTGTTGAGGCAGCAAACGTAAATACCAATCAACTCTGGCTTTCTCTTGGCGGTGAAAAAATTGATGACCGCAAACCAAAGCCAGGAAGTATTGTCGTTCAAAACGCCACTCCAGATTGGGTGCGAAAGGAACTACGCCAAATGGGATATACCTTAACGTTTGATGATCGAACGAGTGGTCCAATCAATGCAATTTATTTTGATTGGAAGCATGGAAGTTTTTGGGGCGGAAGCAGTAATCACGGAGAGGATTATGGGATTGGGTGGTAGGATTTTATCTCAACACCAACGATTATCTTATTAAGAGCGAATTCGTTGAATCTCTTACTTTTTTTATTATGCCAGATATCAACGTTTGACTCTGGCTAAACTCTCTCATCAAAAGTTGTATGCGCATGTTTTCATCTGCGCTAAGACCTTCAAGATTTGATTTTTTCTTTAATTGAGTTGATAATATGGACATTTCTTTTTTAAGAACTGTGACGGAATCATAAAGTCGGTCAACATCCTTGTTCAGATAATTAAACTTTTCTATGAATTGAGCGGTTTTTTGTGCAGAAACCGGAGTTGGCTTCAATATAACAGTTGGCTCAGTTAACTGGCCAGCTACAAAAAGGGAGACGAAAATACTGATGATTAAGAGGAGTGAAGATTTCATATAAAATATGATTTTGTTGCAGAAAGTGAATTCATGTTACCGGTATCCAGTACTCAAACTCATTTAAAAACGTCCTGCCGGAAAATGACCCATTACCGATCTGCGGATTGAATCAATCTTCTGTGCCATTCTATACATACTTTCCATTGATTGTTGCAGGCGAATTAATTCACTTTGCAACGTGGCTCTGAGTTCGTCACTCAATTGGCTGGCGCCATCTTTCACCGAATTATTTAATAGGTCTACTTTCTTTTTTAATACACCGACTGAATCGCTGAGTTTATCCATTTGAATTTTAAGAGCCCGGGTATCATTCCTGATCAGCCCAACTTTTTCCGGAGATAACGGAGGTAATTTCACAGATGTTATGGTTGATTGAACTTTCGGAGTTAAAGAATCGCTCAACACCTGAGCAAAAAGTAACTGATTGAAAAGTGCAAGGGAAATGAATAATAGATACTTTTTCATGTTTGGCGGGGTTTATTTTAATTATCTATTTCTTTCCGTGAGCAAAGCCGGGAGATCGATCTGAACCTAATGCTTATTTTATGCTTTTAAATTACTAATTATCGATTTCTGCATATCGTGGGCCTTTTTCATCATGTTGCTAATAGCCTGCATAGCCTGTTGCATTTCTTCCATCATTTTTTGGATCTTAAGTCGTTCCTCTTCACTCATTTCACCCATGCTGTCCAAATCAGTTTTCATAGAAACTATTATACCATCAAGTTTTCTTTTCATGATGCTTAAAGAATCATTCAACTGACTCAATTGAACCTGTAAATTTCTTGTATCCTTCCGGATTGTAATTGCTGTTGCTGAAGGAATAGTCTTTAAAGTTAGATTGGCTGGTTTTACAGGAGTTGGGTTTGCAACCTGTGCTTTTGCATAACAAAGACTAATTGACAGCAGGAAAAATAGTAATAGAGTTCTCATGTTTTTAAGTTTGGGGTTAAATAATAATGAGATTCTTGTGGCTGTGGTTTCCTCAACAAGTTTATAAGTCCTTAGTATGAGATTACATCTGCCCCCGTGAGTCCCCGTTCCTACAAAAAACCTGTGGTGGCAGATGTCATCTCTATCACTCCACCGGCAATTCCTCTAACTTATCTCCAAAAACATAATGATTAAACCAGGTCCAGTTATGCCAAACCGCAGCTAATCTTTCTTTGGGCTTGTTGATGCCATGACCAAACCCTTTGTACACGATAAGCCTTGAGGGCACACCTCGATCCTGCAATCCTCGATACAATTCATATGCGTTTGGAATTGGAACGCGGCGATCAAATTCTCCATGTTGTATCAGTGTCGGAGTTTTTGCCTTATTGATATTTGTCATGGGAGATGTCTTTAAATAAACATCCATATCATTCCATGGTGTTGCTTGCAAATATTGCCGTGTGAATGGAGTAATATCGGTGTTAACATAATAAGTTACCCAGTTTGAAATACCAGCACCCACTGAAATAGCTTTGAAGATTGTGGTATTCGTTGTTAAGAACGCCGAAATATACCCACCCTGGCTCCAACCCATGCATCCCATTTTGGATGTATCGATGATGCCAAGCTTGTTAAGGTGCTCAACACCGCTCACGACATCCCACATATCGCCTACACCAAGATTGCGAACATTCAATTGCCTGAATTTTTCTCCATAACCTGCACTTCCCCGGTAATTCACTCTTAATACCAATGCGCCTTTCTCACACCATTGCATAACCGGATATACATAAGAAGGAGTGGGCTCAGGCCTATCAATTCCTGTGGGCCCGCCGTGAATGAGTACAAGCAATGGATATTTCTTTTTAGGATCGAAGTTTTTTGGTTTTAATAAAACACCTTCGATGCTTGCACCATCCTTGCTCTTCCATTCGATCACTTCATTGATGGGTGTATTCCAGTTTTTGATCTGATCAGTGAAGTTGGAAACTTTTTTAAAAGAACCATCAGTATTGGATACAAATACTTCTGAAAGGCCATCAAAATTTCTCCCTGATAATGCCCATTTTGTAGCGCCTTTATTAAAACTTCCGAATCCGGGCAGGTCCATTCCGGTGTTTACGGGTTTGCATGCGCCGGTTACCGGATCAATCAGGAATATGCCTGACCGAGTTTTTTGATTTGCGTAGAAATAAATTCCATTCTCATTCCAATCTATCACGTTTTTATTTTCATCGAAATCCGCGCCGATCTCGCTACTTTTTTTATTGACAAGATCATAAACAAGGAGCTTGTTATTCTTATAAAATTGGGTTAGTGTGTCGCCCAACGAACTTGAATACACAAATTGTTTCCCGTTGGGGTTCCAGTCGATTATAAAGTCATTCGAAGGATTAGTTACCAGTACATTTATTTTTTTGGTTTCAATATCTATGACGGCAATATCAGAGCGAATTGAAGTATTGATCAAAGGATCCGGTTGTTTACTGAAACCGATAGATTTTGAGTCGGGGTTCCAGCGAAAACCTCCTACGGTGAAATTTCCCTCTGTAAGCCGCTGAGCTTTTGGTAAGCTTACACAATCAGAAACTTTGTTTTTATTCGCGCTGTCTGCTTTTGAAGGATAGCAGGGTATTCTTCCTGCTGCCAGAATAGAATCATAATTGAAGCGAATCAGCCAGAGATGATTGAGTTTGTATTCTTCGCCTTCAACTCCATATGCACCATAACGTTCTTTGCCAGACTTATCTTTCTTGCTATCCTGTTCTGATTTAGTGAATGCGATATGTTTTCCATCAGGGCTCCACTCATAATTCCCGATTCCATCTTCATCTTTTGTAATGGGGAAGGCTTCACCACCTGCAACGGCGATCAGGAAGATCTGGTTTTTGTCGCCTCGATCCGCAACAAAGCTGATCCATTTACTGTCTGGCGTGAATTGCGCGCCAAAACTGCTTCCTTTTGCGGTGCGCGTTAGTTGAAAAGGAGTTTCTCCTTCACGGTATAGCCAAAGTTCGTTATCGTAGCTATTACTCCCCCAATCCGTGCTGCCAACGGAATAAACAACAGTTCTTCCATCTGGAGACATTATTACCCCTCCAACGCCCTGGAGGCTGATCCATTTTTCGAAAGACACGGTTGTATTTTTTTGGCCATTTACATTAACTGCAAGCATCAAAACGGCGGCGATGGTGGATATCTTTTTCATAGACCTTCTTTATTGTGATGAAATGAAGTTATGAAGAAGCTGAATGAAAAGCTTCAGGAATATTTACCTGTTTAAAGACATATTGGAATTTCAAAAGTTGCTTAATTTATGAACTGAATAATAATGCATTAGTGCCATTCACTCAGATTTCGCCCCTAAGGGCAATGTCATTAAGTTTAATTTTTTGGCTGCGTTTAGTCCCGAAGGGACTCAAGCTTGGTAGAATTGGGTTGCGGTTAATAAATGCGGCCCCGAAGGGGTCGAACAAAATTTGCCAATTAATTCGTTTGCGATTTAGGAAGCGCATCGAATTATCAAGAAAACGCGATTCGCAGAGTTGTTCGACCCCTTCGGGGTCGGAATACACTAAATAATTTTTTGGCTACCAAGATTGGACCCCTTCGGGGTCAGAATACATTAATAAATTTTTTGGCTGCGTTTAGTCCCGAAAGGCAATGTCATTAAGTTAAGGATTTCGTAGGTCGATTAAACATTCCAGCGAACATAATCTCAAGAATCTTGCCCACAAGGAATGGGCAGCGCGGGAGCTAATTTGCCTTATTAAATCCTTAACTTAATGACATTGCCTTAAGGGCTGCAATCTCATGCGCGCTGTTTTTGCTGCAAAGATTTGGTCCTCCCGATAGCTATCGGGACGGGACCGGTTCTTGATAGCAATAGACCGCGATGCAGATGATATCATTTCAATACTTCACGTTCAACCCCTGGAATTTCCATTACTAAATCTTCACCATAAGCATTTGCAGGCGTGCGATAGCCGGGAAGAAATATTCCCTGCAGAACTTTTTTGGCGATGATCAAGCTACTTAGCGCAGTGAGTGAATAACCTTCGGGGCCTTTTAATCTAACTGTAGCGGTTTTCCCTGCAGGATTGGTCGCCTGTCCCCAAACCAGGCTCACCGCGTATTTGCGCATTTCATCTGATGGGCCCGCGGGCCGCTGACTGATCTTCTTTTTGATGAAATTCCTAAAAAGATTTGTTCGTAATAACCAATTGAAGGCGGGCTGTAATTTTAGAATACGATAAGTTCCCGGTGAGATTCCCGTAAAAGTTTCTATATCGGGAATACCAGTTGTAAAATATGCAGTCGAAATGTCTCCCCATGGAATGCTCATTACAAATAATTTCTTCACGCCAAAATCAATCCACATGCCTTTTCTTCCCAATGGCGAAGGAATGATCCTTCCATTCCTTCTTCTCAAACCTGGATTACCCAGGCGATTTGCCATCGTCATTGCAGTACCGTGAGATATAGATCCGCCCAATGTTGCAAATGCAAGTTTAAGATCGATGGCATCTGGTAATAGTTTTTTTAAGAATAGAGCCGTACAATCAGTTGGCACCACATCAAAACCAACTCCCGGCATGATCATGATCCCTTTTTCCTTTGCATTTTCATCATATTGCTTCAACATTTCAAATATCAGGATATCTCCATTGATGTCCAGGTAATGTGTTCCTGCATCGAGGCAGGCTTCCACCATCTGCTTTGCAGTGAATTGAAATGGACCCGCGGCATGGATCACAACCTTAACTTCTTTCAGGGCTGACCGGAGAGCAGTTCCATCATTAATGTCAATTACTTTGTACGGATAACCAAATTTAGCTGAAAGAGGTTTCAATGCTTCTTCACGTCGTCCTGCAAGAATAGGCTCCAGGCCATAATCTTTGGCATATCGGATGATTAGTTCACCAGTGTACCCATAAGCGCCATAGAGAAGAAATTTCATATTTCAAATTTGAGATTTAAAAATTGAAATAACTTTAGTTAAATTCCTTCTTCATGAATAAGAAATCAGGGCGAAGAAGTTTTATCAAAAATATTGGACTTGGCGGAACGGCTGCTGCCTTGTTTCCTGGGGCTGTAGTTAGCGACGTTGAAAAGATCAAAGAGGAGAAACAAGTTGCCGATTCGGGAACACAGGCAAAAAGAAAGTATAATGGACCTTATACAGGAGAATACCTGAATCGGGTCGCTTTCCCGATTGGTGGAATGGGGGCAGGGATGTTTTGCATGGAAGGCACAGGTTCAATTTCGCATATGTCTGTCCGAAACCGACCGGAGATCTTTCATGAACCGGGAATGTTTGCAGCCATTTCAGTAAAAGGATTGAAGAATGGTGCAAAATTGCTGGAAGGACCAGTGCCTAATTGGAAAAAGTTTGGACAGGCAAATGCAGGCAATGGATTGGGCGGTGCCACTACCGGGTTGCCGCATTTTAAGAATGCAGAATTAAATATTCGTTTCCCCTTTGCGAATCTAAGTATAACTGATGCCGATATTCCGCTTAAAGTGTTGATTACTGGATGGAGCCCATTTATTCCAACCGATGAAAACAATTCGGGTTTGCCAGTTGGCGCGATGGAATATAAATTTACCAATACAGGCAAAACAGCAATAGATGCCGTTTTCTCCTTCAATTCAAAAAATTTTCTTCGTATAGATAAAGGCAGAAATTCTATTCGATCTATTCAAAATGGATTTATTCTAACTGAACTCGGCACTACCGAAAAACCCTTTCGTTCAGACTTTACAGTTTTCACCAATGACAATTCAACTGTTGTGGATCATTGCTGGTTCCGTGGAGGTTGGTGGGATCCGCTAACTATGGCATGGAATGCAGTGAAGGGTGCTGAAGTAAAATCTGTGGCACCTGTTGATGGGGATGCACCCGGTGCATCATTGTATGTTCCATTCAAACTAAGTGCAGGACAGGAAAAAACAATTCGTTTGCATTTTGCCTGGTACACACCCGATTCAGAGTTTACCTATGGGAAAATGGGTGAACGAAAAGAGGGATGTGATCCTGATTCAGGTTGTTGCAATTCACCTTCTGATATTGGACTGGATAAATATGACCAGGATTTTAGTGGCAAGTATTACAAACCATGGTACAGCAATCAGTTTAAAATGGTTGAAGATGTAGTTAGTTACTGGAGAGATCAATATGATGATTTAAAAAAGAAATCCATTTTATTCAAAGATGCTTTTTATTCAAGTACGCTTCCACCTGAAGTTATTGAAGTCGTCGCAGCCAACCTGACGATACTTAAGTCTCCAACCGTAATGCGCCAATTCGATGGACGTTTGTGGAATTTTGAAGGATGTGGAGATAGCGGGGGTTGTTGCCATGGTTCATGTACACATGTATGGAACTATGCACAAGCCACTGCGCATTTGTTTCCAGTATTGGAAAGAGGATTGCGACACACAGAGTTTTGTGAGAGCCAGGATAAAACCGGACATCAGAATTTCAGGGCTACATTGCCTATACAACAAGCAACACATGATTTTCATGCAGCAGCTGATGGCCAGTTAGGCGGCATCATGAAAGCGCATCGCGAATGGCGGATCAGCGGAGACAAAGAATGGCTGCAAAAAATGTATCCGATGATCAAATCCAGTATGGATTATTGTATCAACACCTGGGATCCCACAGAAAAGGGACTGATAGAAGAACCACATCACAATACTTATGATATCGAATTCTGGGGACCCGATGGTATGCATAATAGTTTTTATGTGGGAGCATTGAATGCAATGGTGAAAATGGGGCAGGCAATTGGTAAGAATGTTTCCAGGTATGAAGAGCTTGCTGCAAAAGGGAAGAAGTTTATGGAAAGTGATCTGTATGATGGAGAATACTTCATTCAGAAAATACAGGTAGACGGACTGAAAGCAAAAAATCCGGCAACGGTTCAATCTTTTGGTGGAGAGTACTCAAAAGAAGCAAAGGAATTGTTGGAAAAAGAAGGACCGAAGTATCAATATGGAAAAGGTTGCCTTTCTGATGGTGTATTAGGTTGTTGGATTGCGTCGATGTGCGGGTTGAATGATACAATTGATCAGAAAAAGGTCAAATCACATTTGGTTGCAGTGCACAAATACAATTTGAAAAGCAACCTGAGTGAGCATGCCAATCCGCAAAGACCTTCCTTTGCCCTGGGTGATGATGGGGGATTACTCTTATGTTCATGGCCCAAGGGTGGGAAACTTTCTCTTCCTTTTGTGTACAGTGATGAAGTATGGACGGGTATCGAACACCAGGTTGCATCACACCTGATGTTAATGGGAAATGTAAAAGAAGGCCTTGAGATATTGAGAGCGTCGAGAGATCGATATGATGGAAAAGTGCGCAATCCCTTTAATGAATACGAATGCGGGCATTGGTATGCAAGAGCGCTTTCCAGCTATGGTTATTTGCAGGCATTGACTGGAGTAAGATATGATGCGGTTGATAAAACTCTATATTTCGATTCAAAGCTGGGAGACTTTACAAGTTTCCTTTCAACTGAAAAGGGTTTCGGTACTGTAACCTTGAAAGCAGGTAAGGCCACGGTGAAAGCGGTTTATGGTACTATCGATGTTGATCGAATAGTGGAAGCTTAAGAATTAATACAAAACCTATGCACATCACAGAAAATAAAATTGTGAGTCTTCGTTACGTAATGAAGAACAATAGCGGAGATGTGATTGAAGACACAATGGAGCGACCGCCTATTCAATATCTTCATGGAGCCGGGAAAATTATACAAGCATTGGAAACAGCGATTGAAGGAATGTCCGCAGGTCAAAAGAAAATATTTTCCATTTCTGATCCTGGATTGAGTGAAAATCTCCATTTTGATTTAATAATTGATGAGGTGCGGGAAGCTACACCAGAAGAAATTCAAAATGGTAAACCTACATGTGGGCCAGAATGCTGCTGCTGATTTAATTATTGATTATTAATTATTGATTATTGATTATTAGGTTGTCGGCGATTGCGGAAGCAATAATTAATAATCAATAATAAATAATAAATAATCAAAAAACATTTAGTGATCCAAATGATAAGAATAAGTATAATAACAATATTATTAATTTCAATCTATTCTTGTTCGAGCAACTACGAGCATCCTCATGTTCGAATCGAAACAAGACTTGGCGATATTGAAATTGAATTGTATCCCGGGCAAGCTCCACAAACTGTTGCAGCATTCTTATCTTATATCGATTCAGGATTTTATAAAGACGCCAGTTTTTATCGGGTGCTCAATACAGACAATCAATCGATGGACGCAGCAAAGGCAGAATTAATCCAGGGTGGACTTTACCGTTCGAAGATCAGACCAAATCTCAAAGGCATTCCGCATGAGAGCACTGATAAGACAAGGATCCTTCACAAAAATGGTACGGTTTCTCTTGCACGATTGGAACCCGGCTCAGCGACGACCGAATTCTTTATTTGTATCGGCGATCAGCCCGGATTCGATTTTGGTGGAGAAAATAATCCTGACAAGCAAGGCTATGCTGCTTTTGGAAAAGTTGTCAAAGGGATGGATGTAGTGATGAAAATTTACGGAAGAAATGAGAGCAATCAATATTTTGATCCGCCAATTGATATTTACAAGATCGTTAAGCTATAAGTTTGGTCACTTATATTTTTGTTCCTTTTAGATCTGGTCCATCCTTCCATTTAAATGCCAATTCATTCACTTTGCCATCTGCATTTCGGATAAATCCAAGATCGGCAAGATAAAATTGGGACGCGGCAAAAAGGTCTTTCTCTTTCCAGGGTGCTTCACTTTTAGGCGCGAAAGGAAGCGTAAAGTAAAGTTGCCTGCCCTCGTAGCCGATTTCAACGACAATTTTATCAAAAGCGCCATAAAGTTCCTTTATCATCCCTTCATATTTGGTGCCTTTGTGATGCAGATCGTACTTACCTACATATTCTGCTAAAACTTTCTGCGGTATTCCAGCCTGATCAACTGCCATAATATTAATATCGAAAATCATTTCCGGGACTTTCTTTGTGCGATCAATTTTACGGATCACCTTTTGTTGTTCTTCATGTGTCAGCGCATTCAGGAGGCCATCTTTACTATTTCCTTCTTCTCCATCAAAATACATTTGCGTTACCAATTCATGATAGCCCCGCCTGGCAATTTTGAAATGAATATGTCTTGTCCTGCCCGTATATAAGCCAGGAATTATTGTTTTGAATTGATATGATCCATCTTTATTTGTTATTGCTTGTCCCCATCCCTGAAAATTCGGATCATGCGTTCCGTTTTTATCATATTCATGATGGTATTTGCCATGGTGATTCGATTGCCATATTTCGACAACAGCGCCTTCAACAGCCTTGCATTGATCATCCAGGATCTTCCCTTTTACCATAATTATTTCACCAGTAGCAACTGCATCCTGTCCCTTTACCCGCGTGAGGTCGACATCATGATCTGGTTGAGATCTTGATTTCATCGGTGGAAAGGGACCGAGTTCCTGTTGAGGAGTCAAAGCACAATCCTTATCCTTTGGATCAAGACGATAAAACGTAAATGCGGAGCCAGCAGTACCTGCTGCTATTCCAAAAGTCCATTTAAGCCATTTACGACGAGGAATGTTAGTTTCTGACATAGTTGAGTGTTGAGGTGGGAGAGGGTATCAATTTACGGAATAGTTCGCAACTACTTTCCGTTTGGCGTTTGGAGTTTGGGGTTTGGCGTTCTTTAATGCAAGATCCTTGACAATTATCAAAGTTCTTTCTTCCAATTGGAGGAGTTGAGGATATGTTAGGGACTGCGCCTAAGAACGCCAAACGCCAAACCCCAAACGCCAAACGCCAAACTAGTTTTTCTTCTTCTTCCGATGCTCAATGTACCGTTCAATACTCAATCCCTGAACAATAATCGAGAACACGACCACACAATAGGTGAGTACAACAAAAAGGTCGAGATGAAGGCTACGGGTAAGCGTAAGCGCGAGGGCGATTGAAATTCCACCACGCAAACCACCCCAGGTTAGGAAAAGAACAGTTTGCATCGAGATCTTTTGACGCACGAGTTGAGAGGGAATCCATATCGAAATAAAACGTGCTGTTAATACAATGAAGACGGCTATCAATCCAATCCACCAATATTTTTCTAATTTCTCAATGAATAATAGTTCAAGACCAATCAAAACAAACAGAATTACATTCAATATGTCCTCAATCACTTCCCAAAATTTTTCAAGATAATCCTTTGAGATCTCTGACATCGCTACTTCTTTTCCATAATTCCCAACCACTATTCCCGCAGCTACCATGGTTAACGGAGCGGAAACATGCAATTCCCTCGCGAGCAAATAACCACCCATTACCACTGCCAGGGTGATCATCACCTCGATAGTTGATGCTTCAATGGTCTTAATCAGCCTTGTGGCAATAAAGCCAATCAAAACACCGAGTAAGAGTCCGCCAATTCCTTCTCTCAAAAAAGCGATACCTATACTTTGAAGTGTAATGGATTCTTCCGGGTTTCGAATTGAGTTTAAAATGGTAAAAAATAAGACTAATGCAATGCCGTCATTGAAAATGGATTCACCGGTAAATTTTGTTTCTAATGATTTTTTGAGACCTGCATCCCTCATAATGGAGATCACTGCCACTGGATCAGTAGGAGAGATGAGAGCTCCGAATAATAAGCAATGCAGGAAGGGCACTGCTAATCCCAGCAATTGCAGGATATAATACATCAAACCCCCAATAATGAATGAAGAAAGGATTACGCTCAGTGTGGAATAAAGCAGAATTGGGGCAAGCTGAGATTTTAAATCAGTTATTTTAACCCTGATTGTTCCGGCAAAAAGAAGAAAATTCAAAAGAGAAACGATCAGTACCTGGCTGAAATCAACCGAATCAAGCATCTTCAAACTTTCCTTAAAGTATCCTGGCTGGAAATTATTGAACAGGATCAGAGCCAGGGAGATGGTTATAGCAATGATCATTACTCCGATGGCGTTAGGTAGCCGAAGAAACCGCTGGTTGATATAGGCCATCACAGCGGCAACAACAATAACAATTGAGAAGGTGATGTATAAATACAGCTGAAATTGATTTTGGGTTGGTGGCTTGTTTTCAGGAAATTTACTAAAATCATACCTAGGAAATGCGGCTAATCATTTTTTTTCGCTTACTCAGTCGTGCATTTACCGGGTTCCGGCAAAATGATCCATTGAGAATGGCCGCTGCCACCGCATTCTTTGCAACCTTCGCGCTACCTGCAATATTAATCATCCTGATTCAGATTTTTGGCTGGGTAGTGAATCCGGAAAAATTAAGTGATCATCTGTTCGCACATCTTGCGCCAATGCTGGGTAAGGAAAGCGTATCGCAATTACGAGAAACACTGAAGGGAATCCGAAAGCTTGCTCATAATCCTTATATCACAATCGCAGGATTTTTATTCCTGATTTTTGTTGCGACTACCTTATTCAAGATCATCAAAGATTCATTGAACCAATTATGGAATATCCGGCCCAGTTCAGAATCAGGTTTCAAAATAGGGATGTTGCACGGCCGCTACAGCAACATGATGATGTGGCAGGCGATGCATCTCGACCATGCGGATCACCGCCATGGTCGTCTTCATCCTGATCGGCGCGACCGTGTTCAGCCTGGTGTTTCAGGGGGTGAATGGCGGGCGCTGGATCGAGCACATCCTCTCCGACCTGCCGGGCGGCGTGGTCGGCTTCCTGATCTTCGTCAACATCTTCATCTTCTTCATCGCCTTCTTCCTCGACTTTTTCGAGATCGTCTTCATCGTCGTGCCGATGCTGGTGCCGGTGGCGCGCGGCGCTCGGCATCGACCCGGTGTGGTTCGGGCTCCTGCTCTGCGTGAACATGCAGACCTCGTTCATGCATCCGCCGTTCGGCTTCGCGCTCTTCTACCTGCGGCGCCATCGCGCCGAAGGAGGTGAAGACAGCGACATCTACTGGGGGTCGCTGCCCTGGATCGCGTTGCAGCTGGTGCTCGTCGGCATCATGATCGTCTGGCCGGAGACGGTGACCTACTGGATCACCGACGCGCCCGACGCTCGACCCGGCCGCCGTCGAGCAGCCGCTCGAGGGGCTGACGGCTGCCGGACGCGGGCGACGACTCGAGGTGCCGGCGCCCGAGCTGGATCTTGACCTGAACTGACCCGAATGCCGCGCAAGCGGTTCCAACATGGAGGACTGTCAATGAAGAGACGCAATTTCCTGAAGGCCGCCGCGGTCGGCGGCGCCGCGGCGCGCTGGCGGCGCCGGCGATCGCGCAGCCGAGCCGAAGGTGCAGTGGCGGCTGACCTCGGGCTTCCCGCGCTCGCTCGACACCATCTACGGCGCGGCCGAGATCTTCGCCGAGCATGTGAAGGCGATGACCGGCGGCAACTTCGAGATCGAGGTGTTCCCGGCCGGCGAGATCGTGCCGACGCCGCAGGCCGCCGAGGCGGTCGGCACCGGCACCGTCGAGATGGCGCACACCTGCTCCTACTACTACTGGGGCAAGGACCCGACCTTCGCGCATCGGCACGGCGGTGCCCGTTCGGGCTGAACGCGCGGCTGATGAACGCCTGGCTCTACGAGGGCGGCGGCAACGAGCCTGCTCAACGCCTTCTACGCCAAGCACAACCTCTACGGCATGCCCGGCGGCAACACCGGCGTGCAGATGGGCGGCTGGTGGCGCAAGGAGATCAACTAGCCTCGCGGACCTGCAGGGCGTCAAGATGCGCATCGCCGGCATCGCCGGCAAGGTGGTGGAGAAGCTCGGCGTGGTGCCGCAGCAGATCCCGGGCGGCGACATCTATCCGGCGCTCGAGCGCGGCACGATCGACGCGGCCGAGTGGGTCGGACCCTACGACGACGAGAAGCTCGGCTTCAACAAGGTGGCGCCCTACTACTACTACCCGGGCTTCTGGGAGGGCGGGCCGGCGCGTCCACTTCTTCGTCAACCTCGAGAAGTGGAACGCGCTCTCGCCGGAGTACCAGGCGATCCTGACCAACGCCGCGGCCTACGCCAACACCGACATGATGGCGAAGTACGACGCGCGGAACCCGGTGGCGCTCAGGAGCCTGATCGCCGGCGGCGCCAAGCTCAAGGCCTTCCCGGCGGACGTGATCGACGCGGCCTACCTGGCGGCGCACGAGGTCTATGACGAGATCTCGGCCGAGAACGCCGACTTCAAGACGATCTATCGACAGCGTCAAGGCGTTCCGCAACGAGGGCTACCTCTGGAACCAGGTGGCGGAATACACCTACGACACCTTCATGATCCGCAACCGGACCAAGGGCTGAGCGGGACTGGGCGGCTTCCGGCGGCCGTCGCGCGGCAGCGCGGTCGGGAGGGGGCCGTCAGCCCCCTCTCGGCCTGCGCGGCCAATTCACCCCCGAGGATATTTACCGACCGAAGATGTCGGGGGTTAGATTTCACGGCGGCTTGGCTGAGGTTCGTGGGGCGGCACAGGCTGGGAAGCCGATGACCGCGACCGGAGATGGCGGCGGCCGCGAGGCGGCCGTCCCCGTTGCCGTCCTGACGCGGCCTAGCGCGTGGCGGGCAGCTCGATGGCGGCGACCTGCTCGCTGATCGCGGGGCGCTCGCCGCGGCGGCGGACCAGCGCGCCGGTGTCGGCGGTGCCGAGCCGGCTCCAGCGGCCCTCGGCGAAGATCTCGAGCGGCTGGTAGCGGGACTTGTAGTCCATCTTGGCGCTGCCGGGCACCCAGTAGCCGAGATAGACGTGCGGCAGGCCGGACTCGCGCGGCGAGCCGGATGTGGTCGAGGATGATGTAGCTGCCGAGGCTGTCGCGGGCGAGGTCGGGGTCGAAGAAGGAATAGACCATCGACACGCCGTCCGAGAGGATGTCGGTCAGGCAGACCGCCGCGAGGTGGCGGGCGGCCGTGCCCTGGCGCGGGGCGTAGTATTCGATCACCCGGCTGCGGACCGGGCTCTCCTCGACCATGGCGGCGAACTCGCCCATGTCCATGTCGGCCATGCCGCCGGTGGCGTGGCGGGCGTCGAGGTAGCGGCGGAAGAGGTGGTACTGCGCCTCGGTGGCCCAGGGGCTGCGCGAGACGCGCTCGAGATGCGCGTTCCGGCCGATCACCCGGCGCTGGCTGCGGGTGGGGGCGAACTCGGCGACCACGATGCGCGCCGACAGGCAGGCGGCGCAGCCGGCGCAGGACGGGCGGTAGAGCACGTTCTGCGAGCGGCGGAAGCCCTGGTGGGAGAGCACGTCGTTCAGGTGGCGCGCCCCGTCGCCCTGCAGCGCGGTGAAGAGCTTGCGCTCAACCTTGCCGGGAAGATACGGGCACGGCTGCGGCGCCGTCACGTAGAACTGGTGCGACTGCGGCAGCGTGTGGCGCATGTGCGGGCCCGGTGTCTCCCCCTTCTGTGACCGAAGGGTAACAACAGCCGTCGGCGGCCGGCAACAGGATTCTCGGCGCGGAGTGAACGCGCGGGCCGACTAGGCGGGCTCAGTCGGCCGGGCGGTTGATCGCGGTGGTGCCGAGGATGATGTCGGCGATGCTCTGGCGGTAGCGGGTGCCGAGGATGGTCGGCGCAGCTGATGAGCTGGAGCACGAAGGTGCCGATGCAGACGGCGTAGATCGCCGTGTGGACGAGGGCGGTCGTGAAGTCGAAGCGCTCGCCGTTGCCGCGGCGGAACTCGATGCCGGTGAAGCGCATGCCGAGGGTGGCCGACGCCGGCCCGGCCAGCATGGAGGTGCGGTAGAGGAAGCCGACGGCGGCGATGATGAAGCCGAAGAGCGCGAAGCCGAAGCCGAGGGTCACGAGGCCGAAGAGGACGGCGAGCGGCACGCCGATGAGCGAGGATGATCGCGACGTCGATGATCCAGGCGACGAGGCGGCGCAGCGGGACGCCGGCGTAGAAGCGGCGGTCGAGGTCGGGGTCGGGCAGGCCGGAGAGCGGGCCGGCGGCGGCGGTGGCGGACATCGGGACTCCTCGTGCGGGTCGACGCCGCTGAGATGGGGACGCGGCGGCGCCGGCGCGCAAGGATCAGCGCGAGCAGATGTCCGGGCCGGCGCAGATCTTCGGGTCGGGCGCGTGCCACCGCCTTGCCGGGGTAGTCGAGGCGGTCGAGCACCGACTGCATGGCGGCGAGGCGGCCGCGGCGCTTGTCCTCGCACCAGATCACGGTCCAGGGGGCGACGGTGCGGTGGCTGCGGTCGAACATCTCGGCGATGGCGGCGGTGTAGTCGTCCCAGCGGGAGAGGCCGTCGATGTCGGTCTGGCTGAGCTTCCACTGCTTCAGCGGGTCGCGCTCGCGCTGGAGGAACTGGCGCAGCTGCTCGGCGCGGCCGATGGCGAGCCAGAGCTTGATGAGGATGATGCCGTCCTGCACCAGCATGTCCTCGAACTCGGGGAGCTGGGCGAAGAAGCGGGCGCGCTCCGCGGGCGTGCACCAGCCGAAGACGTGCTCGACGACGGCGCGGTTGTACCAGGAGCGGTCGAAGAGCACCATCTCGCCCGTGGTCGGCAGGTGCGCGACGTAGCGCTGGAAGTACCACTGGCCGCGCTCGACGTCGGAGGGGGCGGGGAGGGCGACGCTGCGGGCGGTGCGCTGGATTGAGGTTCTCGGTGAAGGCGTCGATGGTGCCGCCCTTGCCGGCGGCGTCGCGGCCCTCGAAGACGATGACGATGCGCTGGCCGGTTTCGCGGAACCAGCTCTGCAGCTTGACGAGCTCGAGCTGGCAGGCGTGGTAGGCCTTCTCGTAGTCGTCCTCGTCGAGCCGCTTCTGGTAGGGGTAGCGCGGGTCGAGGATGTCTGCTTGTCGGCGTCCCGAGCGCCTCGCGGACTGTCCTTCGGCGCTGACCGCCGTCGAAGGGCTTCGTTCGGTCTGCCATGCGGCCGCACTTGGCGTCCGCGGCGAACGGCATCGGCGCGACGCATGCTCGCGCGTGTGCTGCGGCAGTGCCGACCCGGCATGAGGCGGCGCCGTCCGCGGCACGTGGACCGTGCGGCACGACGCGTCGGCGAGCGGCAGGATCCGCCGGCATGGCTGACGCGACTGTCGAGCGCGAGCGCGCTGGCGCCGCGAGGCGGCGTGCGCGCAGGCGGGCGTTGGGGAGCGGCGCGAGACCGGGCGGAGCGCTGGCTGGAAGTCGGCCGCCGCGCGCAGCGGCTCGCTCGGGCCGTGCGGCAGGGGCGCGCCGAGGCCGGCATGCCCGGGCGTCGACGGCGGCGCGTCGCCACCTCCGCGCGTCGCGCCGGCAGCGCCGCGCGCCGAGCGCGCAGGCGCGCCGGCGCCGGGCGGCACCGCGGCCGGTAGCGCCGGCGCCGAAGGCGTCGCAGGGCGCGGGATCGCGCCGCGCGAGGGCCTCGGCGTTCGGGCGCGGCGCGAGCGGCGCGGGCGCGCCTCGGCCGGCGCGGCCGTCAGGCGCCGACGCCGTCGATCTCGTAGGGCGTGGTCTGGTAGATCTCGTTGATCCAGTTGCCGTAGAGGAGCTGCCCGTGGCTGCGCCAGCGGTTCTCCGGCGGCCGGGCGGGGTCGTCGTCGGGGAAGTAGTCGACCGGCACCGCGATCGGGCCGCCCTTGGCGAGGTCGCGGTCGTACTCCTCCTTGAGCGTCGTCGAGTCGTACTCGAGGTGGTTGAACATGTAGAAGGCGCGGTGCGGCGCGGTCCTCGATCAGGCAGGGGCCGACCTCGTCGGAGTGGATCAGCACCTCGAGCTCGGGGTGGAGCTGCGACGTCCTCGTCGCGCACCTCGGTCCAGCGGCTGACCGGCACCACGAAGCTGTCGGAGAAGCCCTGCAGCAGCTGCGCCGACGGCAGCGACGGCGCGGTGGCGGAAGCAGCCGAAGGCCTTGGCCGGCAGCATGTGCTTGGGGATGCCGTGGAAGTGGTGCAGCATCGCCATGCCGCCCCAGCAGACGCCCATGGTCGAGTGCACGTTGGTCTGGGTCCAGTCGAAGATCTCGCGCAGCTCGCTCCAGTAGCTGACCGCCTCGAAGTCGAGGTGCTCGATCGGCGCGCCGGTGATGATGAGGCCGTCGAAGCGGCGCTCGCGCGCCTCGCGGAACGGCTGGTAGAAGGCCTCGAGGTGCGCGGCGGAGGTGTTGCTCGCCTCGTGGTCGGACATGCGGATCAGCGTCAGCTCGATCTGCAGCGGCGTCGCGCCGATCGACGCGGGCGAACTGGGTCTCGGTCTGCACCTTCTTCGGCATCA
The DNA here is from genome assembly GCA_963728145.1 of uncultured Chitinophagaceae bacterium. GTDB lineage: Bacteria > Bacteroidota > Bacteroidia > Chitinophagales > Chitinophagaceae > CAVSJA01. Next base: position 1,216,220 of record CAVSJA010000007.1, read on the forward strand.
GGTTGAGGAGCCCGATCTGCAGCGGGCGGATGTCCTGGCGCAGCGCCGTCTCCTCGGACATCACCATCACGCCCTCGCGCCGGAGCACGTCGTGGGCGGGAAGGGTCGCGGGGATCTTGATCGGCATGGGCGGGCGCCTCGGGCTGCGGAGAGCGTCTAGATAGACGCGCAGCCCGGCGCCGGCAACCGGGCGTTTGCGGGGTCGTCGACGCAGATCTCGACGGTGGCGTGGTCGAAGCCGAAGGCCTCGGCGAGGCGCGCCTTGATCCGCCGGCGCGCGGCGTCGGGGTCGGCCGCCGGCGGCGACCACGGCCTCGAGCGTGACCATCGGGCGGTCCTCGGTGATCGACCAGGCGTGCAGGTGGCGGACGGCGGTGACCTCGGGCACGGCGGCGGCGAGGTCGGCGGCGATGGCGGCGGCGTCGAAGCCCTCGGGGGTGGCCTCGAGCAGGATGTGGCCGCTGTCGCGCACCACCGTCCAGGCCGAGCGCAGGATCAGGAGCGACGACGAGCACCGAGAGGATCGGGTCGATCGGGGTCCAGCCGGTGCGCGAGGATGACGAGCGCGGCGACGATGGCGCCGGCGGAGCCGAGGAGGTCGCCGGCGACGTGCAGGAGCGCGGCGCGCAGGTTGAGGTTGCTCGCGGTCGCCGCGCGGAGAGGACGCGGAAGGCGACGAGGTTGACGACGAGGCCGGCGGCGGCGACGGCGAGCATGATGCCGCCCTCGACCGGGTGCGGGGTCGGCGAGGCGGCGGGCGGCCTCGACGACGATCCAGACGGCGACCAGCGAAGAGCGCGAGGCCGTTGACGAAGGCGGCCAGCACCGAGAGGCGGTCGAAGCCGTAGGTGCGCCGCGCGTCGGCCGGGCGGCGGGCGACGCGGAAGGCGAGCCAGGCCATCGCGAGCGCGGCGAAGTCGGTCAGCATGTGGCCGGCGTCGGCGATGCAGCGCGAGCGAGCCGGAGATGAGGCCGCCGGCGACCTCGACCACCATGAAGCCGCCGGTGAGGAGCGCGGCGATGCCGACCGCGCGGGCGCTGGCGGCGTGCGTGGTGGTGGGCGTGGCCGTGGCCGTGGCCGTCGTGGCCGTGGCCGTGGTCGTGGCGTCATCGGCGGGCCAGCGCCTCGGCGACGAGCGCGTCGAAGTCCTGCGGGTCGCGCACGGCCGCGACCTCGGCGGCCTCGACGGTGACGCCCCAGCGCGCGGCCATCGCCTCGTAGCGCGGCAGGCGGTGCGCCATCAGCGCGCGGAAGCCGTGGCGGATGAAGGCGTCGGGGTCGACCTCGTCGGGCGCGCAGCCCTGCGTCGGCGAGGTAGTCGTGCCAGAGGCGGGTCAGGAAGTCCTCGGGGTAGTACATCGGCTTCGGCGCCGGTCGAAGCGGGCGGTCGAGCGCCTCGAGGTCGTCCTCGGTGCCGCGGAACCAGACCGGCAGCGTGGCGCCGGCGAGGTCGGTCAGCACCGGGTCGGCGGGGTCGTCGCGGGTCGACCACCTCGCAGAGCGAGCCGGAGGTGTCGCAGACGAAGTGCTCGTAGCCGTAGATCTCCTCGGCCTTGTCGATGAAGAGCGAGCGCGTCGCGGGTGGCGGCGATCTCGGCGCCGCGGTGCTGGCGCTGGCGGCGGAGGTACTCGTCGAAGGGGATGCCGCCCTTCGCCGGGTCGCCGGGCTTGCCGAGGTAGGTCGAGAGCGGCTCGAGGTTGTGGAAGGTGATGTTCGAGGCGATGTAGATCGAGTCCGAGCGCAGCAGCTGGCGCAGGAACGGGTTGCGCATCGCCTCGCGCTTGAAGTTGTCGACGATGTGCTCGCCCATGTAGCGGGTGCCGATGCGGAAATCGACCGAGTAGTGGAACCAGTCCGCCTCCTCGCGCAGCATCGCCGCGATGCGGGTCTTGCCGAGGCCCGACATGCCGAAGAGCGCGACCCGCTTGTGGCGGCGCGCGCTGCCAGTCCTCGGGCGTCTCGTAGATCATGCGCGCGCCTCGCGGGCGCGTCGCCGCGCCCTAGCCTAGCGGCGGCGCGGGCGCGAGGCGTGCGCAAGGCGAGCGCCGTCAGAAGGTGTAGCCGACGCGGAGCCCCGCGCCCCAGACCGAGCCGTCGTTGAAGTCGGTCTGCGAGCAGGTTCTGGTGTCGCCGAGCACGCCGTAGGTGAGGCCGCCGGTGATGTTCCACTGGCCGTAGTCGTAGCTGAGCGCGGCGGTCGCCGGTGGTGCGGCCGTCGTAGGGGCCGAGCGAGGTCATCTCGCCGCCGACGCTCGGCTCGTAGGTGATCGAGAACGAGCCGGCGAGCGCGTCGGTGAGCTGGCGGCCGATGCCGAGGTTGTAGGTCCACCAGTCGTCGGCGTAGTCGACCAGCGGCCGCGGCTCGCCGAGGAGCGCCGCGGTCGCCTGCTCGTAGACCGGCGGGCTGATCGAGAACTCCGACCAGTCGACCCAGCGGACGTAGCCGAAGACCAGCGTCTTCGGGGCGACGCCGGTCTGGAAGTCGAGCTGCACCGACTGCGGCGTGTCGACGTCGGTCTCGGTGTCGCTGCGTCGCGGCGACGCCGGTGATGAGCGGGTGATCGTCTCGGCGGTGTCGAGGTCGTAGCTGATCTTCGAGTAGTAGGTGAGCGCCACCCGGAGCGCGATCTCGGGGCGCTCGTAGGCGGCGCCGAGCAGGTAGCCGTAGCCCCACTTGTCGTCGGCCTCGACCGAGTAGTCGTCGACGAAGGAGACCGCGGCCTCGGCGTCGAGCCGCTGGGCCCGCAGCCCGCCGTAGACCTTGACGTTCGGGGTGACGTCGTAGGCGAGCGACGCCGGTGATCTGGTAGGTCTTCAGGTCGGCCATGCTGCCGCCGTAGAGCGACGCGGGCAGCGGCGGCGGCAGCGCGGGAAGGTGCCGGCGCCGTAGCGGGTGTCGGCCCAGAGCGGCTGGTCGAAGATCAGCGCGTAGGAGAGCCGGTCGTTCAGGTCGGCCTTGTAGGCGCCGCTGAGGTTCCAGCGGTCCTCGAAGACGTCGCCGGTGTTGCCCGGCAGCGGCACCGCGACCGGAGCCGAGGACGCCGGCGGGATCGTCGCGCCGTCGCCGCTCTGGTCGGGGTCGGTGTAGGCGACGCCGAACTCGATGTAGCGGCCCTCCTGGTAGAGCAGGCGGATGGTCGGCGGGCACCGTCTGCTCGAGGGCGGCGGCGTGCGCGGCGCCGGCGGCGGCGAGGGCGACGAGCGACGCGCCGGCCAGGGTCCTGGCCGTCGCGGGAGCTTGGGCATGCGGTCCTCCCGAGATCGCGATATTCTTGCGTTCCTGGCTCGGAGTATCGCACCGACGGCGCCGGTCAAGGAATGACGCCGCGGCATCCGGCGGTCAGGTAGCGCGCAGCCGTTGCGCGACTGCAACGTAGCGACGCGCGGCCGCGGTCGGGCGGTCGCCGGCGCGCGCGGCGCGCCGGCGCGGGTCAGTGCGCCAGCACCGCCAGCATCAGCAGCGCGACGATGTTGGTGATCTTGATCATCGGGTTCACCGCCGGGCCGGCGGTGTCCTTGTAGGGGTCGCCGACGGTGTCGCCGGTGACGGCGGCCTTGTGGGCGTCGGAGCCCTTGAAGTGCTTCTGGCCGGCGGCGTCGGTGAAGCCGTCCTCGAAGATCTTCTTGGCGTTGTCCCAGGCGCCGCCGCCGGAGGTCATCGAGATGGCGACGAAGAGGCCGTTGACGATGACGCCGAGCAGCATGGCGCCGACCGCCGCGAGCGCGGCGCTCGCGCCGGCGATCCAGTTGATGACGACGAAGACGACGATCGGCGAGAGCACCGGCAGCAGCGAGGGGACGATCATCTCGCGGATGGCGGCCTTGGTCAGCATGTCGACGGCGCGGCCGTAGTCGGGCTTGGAGGTGCCGGCCATGATGCCGGGGTTCTCGCGGAACTGCCGGCGCACCTCCTCGACGATCGAGCCGGCGGCGCGGCCGACGGCGGTCATGGCGATGCCGCCGAAGAGGTAGGGCAGGAGGCCGCCGAAGAGGAGGCCGACGACGACGTAGGGGTTGGAGAGCGAGAAGTCGACGGTGAGGCCGTCGAAGAAGCTGCCCGGCGCGGCGGTGCTGGCGAAGAAGGCGCAGGTCCTCGGTGTAGGCGGCGAAGAGCACCAGCGCGCCGAGGCCGGCCGAGCCGATGGCGTAGCCCTTGGTGACCGCCTTGGTGGTGTTGCCGACGGCGTCGAGCGCGTCGGTGGTGGCGCGCACCTCCTTGGGCAGGTCGGCCATCTCGGCGATGCCGCCGGCGTTGTCGGTGACCGGGCCGAAGGCGTCGAGCGCGACCACGACGCCGGCGAGCGCCAGCATCGTGGTGACCGCGATGGCGATGCCGAAGAGGCCGGCGAGCTTGTAGGTGACGATGATGCCGGCGATGATGACGAGCGCCGGCAGCGCGGTCGACTCGAGCGAGACGGCGAGGCCCTGGATGACGTTGGTGCCGTGGCCGGTGATCGAGGCCTGGGCGATCGAGCGCACCGGGCGGTAGTTGGTGCCGGTGTAGTACTCGGTGATGACGATGATCAGCGTGGTGACGATCAGGCCGACGACGCCGCAGAAGAAGAGGTCGTCGGCGGTGAAGGTGACGCCGGTGTTGGTGGTCAGCGGCGTCGGACATCGGCGCCGGGGAAGATCAGCGCGGTCAGCGGGTAGAGCAGGATCAGCGAGAGGACGCCGGTGGCGATGAAGCCCTTGTAGAGCGCGCCCATGATGGTGCCGCCCGGCGCAGAGCTTGACCGCGAAGGTGCCGACGATCGAGGTGAGCACGCAGATGCCGCAGATCGCCAGCGGGAAGAGCATGACGGTCGAGACGATCGTCCTGGCCGGCGAAGTAGATCGAGGCGAGCACCATGGTGGCGACGACGGTCACGGCGTAGGTCTCGAAGAGGTCGGCCGCCATGCCGGCGCAGTCGCCGACGTTGTCGCCGACGTTGTCGGCGATGGTGGCGGGGTTGCGCGGGTCGTCCTCGGGGATGCCGGCCTCGACCTTGCCGACGAGGTCGCCGCCGACGTCCGCGCCCTTGGTGAAGATGCCGCCGCCGAGACGGGCGAAGATCGAGATGAGCGAGCCGCCGAAGCCGAGCGCGACCAGCGCGTCGATGACGGTGCGGTCGGTCGGGGCGTAGCCGGCGAGGCCGGCGAGGATGCCGTAGTAGACCGCGACGCCGAGCAGCGCGAGGCCGGCGACCAGCATGCCGGTGACGGCGCCGGCGCTGGAAGGCGAGCTCGAGGCCCTCGGCGAGGCCGACGCTGGCGGCCTGGGCGGTGCGGACGTTGGCGCGCACCGAGACGAGCATGCCGATGTAGCCGGCGGCGCCGGAGAGCACGGCGCCGATCAGGAAGCCGATGGCGACGGGGAGGCCGAGCAGGAAGGCGACGATCACGAAGATGATCGACGCCGGCGATGGCGATGGTGGTGTACTGCCGGCGGAGGTAGGCGCTGGCGCCTTCCTGGATCGCCGCGGCGATCTCCTGCATCCGGGCGTTGCCGGCGTCGGCCGCCATGACCGACCGCGCGGCCCAGACGCCGTAGACGATCGACAGCAGCGCCGCAGATGATGACGAGCAACAACGCCACGCTCAGGTCTCCCGTTCGTTGTGGTTTTGCGCGCGGACTATCGCGTACTCGCCGGCCGGGCGCAAGGCCGCGCTCGCGGCGGCCGTGCCCGCACGGCGTCGGTGCGCGCCGCGGCGCGGCGGCGGCTCAGGCGGCGCGCGGACTTCTTGTTGTAGCGCTCGATCGACTCCATCAGGATCCGCTGGGCGTCGGCCTTGTCGCCCCAGCCGGTGATCTTGGCCCACTTGCCCTGCTCGAGCGCCTTGTAGTGCTCGAAGAAGTGCCAGATGCGCTCGCGGTGGCGCTGCGGCAGGTCCTGCAGGTCCTGGATCTCGGCCTGGAACGGGTCGACCTTCTCGATCGGCATGGCGATCAGCTTGTCGTCCATGGCCGCCGTCGTCCTCCATGTGCAGGACGCCGATCAGCCGGCAGCGGATCACCGAGCCGGCGATCAGCGTGACCTCGGTGCGGACCATGACGTCGACCGGGTCGCCGTCCTCGTGCAGCGTGTTCGGCACGAAGCCGTAGTTGTTGGGGTAGAACATCGGCACGTTGACGATGCGGTCGACGAAGAGCGCGCCCGACTCCTTGTCGATCTCGTACTTGACCGGCGAGCCGCCGCCGGCGCCGCCCGGGATCTCGATGACGACGTTGATGTCGTAGGGCGGGTTCTCGCCCGGCGGAGATCTTGTCGAGTTGCATGGTCGTCTCTGGCTCCAGTCGCGTTCGGCGGCGCGGCCTAGCACATTCGCAGGCGCAACAAAAGGCGATCAGCCGGCCTCGGGCGCCGGGCGGCGGGTCTCGGCGCGCAGGTTGATCAGGTTGCCGGCGATGATCAGCGCGGCGCCGACGAAGATCGCGAGGCGCAGCGGCTCGCCGTAGAGCCACATGCCGACGAGCGCGATGAGCGGCAGGCGGACGAACTCCATCGGCGCGACGATCGAGGCCGGGGCGTAGCCGAGCGCCGAGGTCAGCGAGTAGTGCGCGGTGAGCCCGGTCACGCCCGACGACGAGGAGCCAGGGCAGCGGTGGCGGCGGACGGGCGCGGGGATGCCGCCGGGCAGCGACAGGAGCGAGGCTCGCGCGCGCCCTGCAGCAGCGTCATCCAGAAGATCACGCAGAGCACGCTGTCGTAGCGCATGATCTGCTTGGTGTAGATGGTGTTGAGCGCGAAGCAGACCGCGGCGGCGAGCGCCGCGGCGTGGCCGGGCGCCGAGCGGCGCGGCGCCGGGCTGGGCGACGACGAGCACGCCGAGAAAGCCGAGCAGCGCGCCGGCGATGCGCGGCGCGGGTCAGCGCGCTCGCCGAGGAGGAACGGGCGCGAGCAGCGCCACCCAGATCGGGTTGGTGAACTCGAGCGCCACGAGCTGGCTGAGCGGGATCGCCGTCGACCGCGAAGAACCAGAGGTTCTGCCCGGTGTAGTGGAAGAGGTTGCGCTTGAGCGTGCAGCCAGGGGCGGCGGCTCCGCACCTGGGCGAAGCCGCCGGCGCTGCGCCAGAGCGACGAGCGACGACCACCGCGAAGCCGATCGGCCGAGCGGTAGAGCATGAGCTCGAAGGTGTTCATCTCGACCTGGATCTCGCGGCCCGGCCACCGCCATCGCGACGAAGGAGACGACCGCGCCCATCATCCAGGCGGCGGCTTTCAGGGGCTGCGAGCGCTGCATGGCGGCGCGGCGTTAGCGCGAGGCGGACGGGGAAGGGAAGGCGGCGGGTTGCCGGCGCCGGCGCGCCGCGCCCTAGGACTGCGGGAGGCAACGGACGGAGGCGAGGCGATGGCGCGGAGCATGACGCGGGCCAAGGACCCGGCCGCGGCGGGGCGGGTCGCGTTCGTCGAGCTCTTCTACGATCTCGTCTTCGTCTTCGCGATCACCCAGCTCTCGCACCTGCTCCTGCACCACTACACGCTGCTCGGGGCGCGTGGAGACCGGCGCTGCTGATGCTCGCGGTCTGGTGGGTCTGGATCTACACCACCTGGGCGCTCAACTGGCTCGATCCGCGCGCGGTGCCGGTGCGGCTGATGCTCTATGCTCTCGATGCTGCTCGGGCTCTTCATGTCGATGTCGATCCCGGAGGCCTTCGGCGCGCGCGGCCTCACCTTCGCGCTCTCCTTCGTGGCGATGCAGGTCGGCCGCAGCCTCTTCACCGCCTGGTGCTTCGCCGGCGACGTGCGCGCACCGGCGCGAACTTCCAGCGCATCGCCGTCTGGCTGGCGGCCTCGGGCGTGTTCTGGATCGTCGGCGGGCTGGCGCGAGGGCGAGGCGCGGCTGGCGCTCTGGGTGGTCGCGCTCGGCATCGAGTACCTCGGGCCGTGGGCCCGCTACTGGACGCCGGGCTTGGCGCTCCGCCACCGCCGACTGGGACGTGCGCGGCGAGCACATCGCCGAGCGCTGCGGGCTCTTCGTCATCATCTGCCTCGGCGAGACGCTGCTGATCAGCGGCGCGACCTTCGCCGAGGCGGAGTGGACCGGGCCAGGGATCGCGGCCTTCGTGGTGAACTTCCTCGGCACGGTCGCGATGTGGTGGCTCTACTTCCACATCGGCCAGGAGCGCGCCGCGCAGGCTGATCGAGCACTCCGAGCGATCCGGGGCGGATCGCGCGCATCGCCTTCACCTACGCCCACATCCCGATCATCGCCGGCATCGTGGTCAGCGCCGTGGCCGCCGAGCTTGTGATCGCCCATCCCGACGGGCACACGGGCGTCGGGGCGAGGCGGCCTCGATCCTCGGCGGGCCGGCGCTCTTTCTGGTGGGCAACCATCTGGTTCAAGGCGCTGACCGCGCGCTGGCCGCCGCTGTCGCACCTGGTCGGGCTCGGGCTGTTCGGCGCGCGGCCTTCCTCGCGCACCCGTGGCTGTCGCTCGCTCGGGCTCGGCGCGCTGGCGCTCGCCATCCTGGTGCTGGTGGCGGTCTGGGAGCGGGTGTCGCTCGGCGCCGGCCTGCGCGAGACCGCCTGACCGGCAGCCAGGGAGAAACCGATGTCCGAAGCCGCCGTCGAGGCCGCCGCCCACGGGATCGCCGGCGGCATCAAGGCCGCCCACGACCTCATCCGCGGCAACGTGCCCGGCTGGAACGGCGGCGCGTCGCCGCGGGAGCCGTCGTGAGCCGGCCCTTCGTCGCGCTGCTCTACAGCATCGTCCTCGGTCCTGGGCGGCGGGTGGTGATGGCGGATCTCCGCGCGTTGGCGGCCGGGCTCGGGTTCGAGCAGTCGCGCACGCT
>CAVSJA010000008.1:0-555246 GCA_963728145.1 uncultured Chitinophagaceae bacterium
CAGCGACCACGAGCCGAGAGTAGTGCTGAAGCTCTGGATCGCCGGAATCCCCCCGAAAGGCAACACCGCGTTGACCTCGATAGCGCCGTGTGACAATCAGCTCGGAGCAGTGACCTGCCCTCAGACCACGTTGTCCGTAGATGGCATGATTACATGTTCAGCGACCGGCACAGCCGGAATCGGTCTGCGAGGACGTCGAGGTCTGCGGTCACGTGGTGCTTCCACTTCTCACGACGGGTTGCTTTTGAAGTCGGATGCGCCTGTGGATGTCGAAATTGGCAAAGGCGAGGTCGACGAGAATCTCATCCTCGTGATGCTGCACCTCTGCTGTATACGTGCCGATGTTCTCGACCGCGCCCGGCAAGATCAGGACGAGAAATACGGGTTGATGGCCTCCGTGGCGATCCTCCATAGTTGATGCTCTTCGAAGGGGTCCTGACGTGGGGAGATGAAATTCTCCGTGCTTATTGTCATTTCCTGCGGGCTCAACACCTCGATCGTCAGCGGGCAGGACCTCCCTTCGAAGGGGATCTCCCCGCATATGGTCCCGCTGGTGACTTGCGGCGACCTCACGAACGTCGGCGTGTGAAAGACGAACTCGAACTGATGGATCGCGTCATCCTTGCGAATGTCATCGAACACCAGGACATGAGGAAAGGGCACCTTCCCAAAGACGCAATGTCGGAAGGCCCAGAAGACCGAGTTATATCCCGAACCGTTGTATGACAGCGTCGAATCGCCCACCACGAGGGTCGACTCTCTGCCCGTATCGAAACGAACGATGCTCCCGGACACCCCATGTCCCGCACCCGATGGGCGCTGGCCCTTCCCATCGATTAGGACGCTGCTGTGCCCGAGAGAGGAGGAGGGGGATCCCTCCACTGCGCTGTTCGCGGCGCCGGCGTCGATGATGAGCGGCACCCCCCGTGCGAAGAAGGTAAAGGAGTTGTTGTCTGCCTGGTCGTGGATGCCGCCTATGAATTCACCGGAATTGAACGAGAACAAGCTCGCATCGTCAGACCAGTCGGATCGCTCGCAGTAATACCCAACATCAGGGCAGTAGAAGTCCGTCCTCTCCGGTTTGGACTGCAGCCCTTGGTCTGGCAATCCCGGGTGCCAGAGCATTGATTCGAAGAGCGACGAATTTCTCAGCGACAAATCTTGTCCGAAGGTTTGGAGACCAGCTGCTCCAACTAGATGTTCCCAAACATATGAGGACAGGTCGGGATCTCGTTCCCCGAATACCAGGAGAAAGCCACGCAGGGCAGGGTGAGGATCCCAATACGAATCGTTGCCGTTCTGCAGATACCGACCTCCCGGAAACATCTCTGCCGCATACCAATTCGGGATACTGGCCATCCTTTCGAATGCGGGAGTGCTTTGACCGAGCTGTGACGAGGCTGCTCGAGAATTGTGCAAGCCCCGCATGAAGAGTCCGGCATTTCTGAGGACGAATCCGCAATAGGCAAGCCCCTCGCGGGTCATGCCCGACTCGGCGATTCCGTCGCGACAAAACATCGCAAGCCGGTCTTCAGCGAGGTCGACCCACTCATCGGTCGTTGAGTCGGACAGGGTCAAGCCTGCTGCGCCAATCGCAGAGAAGGGGACAACCGAGTGGTTCCAGGCATTTCGCTTCGGGATGTTCCGACCCCACTCCTCTCGCCGCGAAGCGTCAACCAGCTGTTGGGCCATCTCCCTGATCATGCGACGAAGTCGGTCACACTCGACAGACTCGAGACGATCTCCCAAAAGGTCGAGAAAGACCGCCAGGCCGATCAGAACAAAAGCCACGTGAATCTCCTCCGGGAGGGATCGCCGACGCCAAGCGTCATCATCGAGCCGGCGGGCGAGGTCGGTCGCGCATTGTTGATATGTCTCGTTGCTTCTCAGCAGCGACGCGAGCGAGAGATCAAGGAACGCGTTCTGCAGTACGAAGAGGTTGGAAAATGGCGAAATCGACAAGAGCTTCGGGGACGCTGCTACGGCCTGGTCGGCGGACTCGATCAGCTTTGGCAATATTCGGTTGCGTGGATACACGTGGGTCTGCGCCTCGGCTCTGAGTAGTTCCTCCTGCGTGATGAACAACGTCATCCAGCCTCCTTCCTGGTGTGGCAAGGCGAATCCACGTGTCGACGCTTGTCCCGCGACGTTAGAAGGTGCTCGCCTCGCGATAGCGCCAGTCAGGCTCCCGCTAGGCCCATCAACCGCCTCCGGCCAACTATGTCTACCCGTCCCGGGAGCTTTAACCTTTTCCCGGTGTCAGCATCACCATCGAGCCATCTTCGCGCCCTCGAATCGGAGTCGATTCACATCATTCGCGAAGCCGTAGCCGAATCGGAGAACCCTGTTCTCCTCTTCTCCGGAGGCAAGGACTCCGCTCTCGCCTTGCGACTCGCTGTAAAGGCTTTCTGGCCCGCCCGTCTTCCCTTCCCGGTAATGCACGTCGATACCGGGCACAACTTCGACGAGGTGCTCGAGTTCAGGGACCGGATCGTGGCCGAGCTCGAGGCCGATCTCATCGTCGCTTCGGTCCAGGAGGCCATCGACCAGGGCCGGGTGGTCGAAGAAACCGGGCCCCGGGCTTCCCGGAACCGTCTTCAGACCGAGACCCTCCTCAACGCGATCGACAAGCATCGATTCGACGTGGTCTTCGGTGGGCGCGCCGTGACGAGGAGAAAGCTCGGGCAAAGGAGCGGGTGTTCTCATTCCGTGACGAGTTCGGCCAATGGGACCCAAAGAGCCAGAGGCCCGAGCTCTGGTCCCTCTACAACGGGCGGCATCGCAAGGGCGAGCACATGCGGGTCTTCCCAATCTCGAACTGGACGGAGATGGACGTCTGGCAGTACATCGAAGATGAGGGGATCGAGTTGCCTTCCGTCTACTTCTCGCATCGTCGGCGGGTCTTCGAGCGGGACGGGATGCTCATGGCCGAGTCGCCCTATCTCAACCTCATCGACGGCGAGCAGGTGTTCGAGGCCATCGTGCGGTTCCGGACTGTGGGAGACATGACGTGCACCGGTGGGTTCGAGTCCACCGCCTCGTCAGTCGAGGAGATCATCGAGGAGGTGGCCGTCACACGAATAACCGAGCGTGGCGCCAGCCGTGCCGACGATCGAACCGCCGATGCAGCGATGGAGGATCGGAAGCGGGAGGGCTACTTCTGATGACCGAACTGGTGCGCATCGCAACCACCGGGTCTGTCGACGACGGAAAGAGCACCCTGATTGGTCGGCTCCTCTACGACTCCAAGCAGATATTCCAGGACCAGCTCGAGGCGGTGGAGGACGCCAGCCGCAAGCGCGGCTCCGATTACGTCGACCTGGCCCTGCTCACCGATGGCCTTCGTGCCGAACGGGAACAAGGGATCACCATCGACGTCGCTTACCGCTATTTCGCCACCCCGAAGCGAAAGTTCGTACTGGCCGACACCCCCGGTCACATCCAGTACACACGCAACATGGTCACGGGGTCGTCGACGGCGAACATCGCTCTCATCCTGGTGGACGCAAGGCAGGGCATCCTCGAGCAGACCAGACGTCACTCCTTTCTCGCTTCTCTCTTGGGCGTCCCCCATCTGGTGTTGTGTGTCAACAAGATGGACCTCGTCGATTGGTCCCAGGAGCGTTTCGACGAGCTGGTCGACGAGTTCCGTCAGTTCGCCATGCGTCTCGACATCCACGACCTTCGCTTCGTACCGGTGTCCGCCCTCGAGGGTGACAACGTCGTGAACCAGTCCGTGAACATGCCCTGGTATCACGGGCCGACAGTGCTCGAGCTGCTCGAGGACATCCACATTGGTAGCGATCAGAACATGATCGATGTCAGATTCCCGATCCAGTACGTGATCCGCCCGCACCGGCGTGAGTACCAGGACTTCAGGGGCTACGCAGGCAAGGTCGCCGGTGGGGTGATCAAGAGAGGCGACGAGGTGATGGTCCTACCGAGCGGCTTCTCGACCACAATCCGGTCGATCGAGACCTATGACGGACCCTTGGAGGAGGCGACACCACCGATGTCAGTGGTGGTGACCCTGGACGACGACGTCGACGTCTCACGTGGGGACATGCTGTGCCGGCCGCACAACCAGCCACACGCGTCCCAGGACATCGACGCCATGGTGGCCTGGATGTCGGAAGGCACGCCCCTGAAGGTGGGCGCCAAGTACGCCATCAAGCACACCACCCGCTGGGGGAAGGCGATGGTGCGTGACTTTCAGTATCGCCTCGACGTGAACACGCTGCATCGGGACGAAACCTCTGAGTCGCTCAGCCTCAACGAAATCGGCAGGGTGCGCCTGCGGTCGACGACGCCGTTCTTCTTCGACGAGTACCGACGCAATCGTGAAACCGGCTCATTCGTTCTTGTCGACGAGTCGACCAACGTCACGGTCGGAGCCGGGATGATCACCGGTGAGGGGTCGTGACCGAGAACGTGGTCTGGCATGGCGGGTCGGTGACGTCATCGGACCGGGTGGCAGCGACCGGTGGCGAGGGCGTGACCGTGTGGATGACAGGTCTCTCCGGCAGCGGGAAGTCGACGATCGCCTACTCGGCCGAAATGATGCTGGTGCAGGCTGGTCGGGCCGCCTACGTCCTCGACGGGGACAACCTGCGTCACGGCCTCAATTCCGATCTCGGGTTCGGGGCCGCGGAACGGAGCGAGAACGTGAGACGGGTTGGCGAAGTGGCTCGGCTCATGGCTGATGCCGGACTTGTCGTGTTGGTCCCCGTGATCTCACCATTCGCCTCGGACAGGAAGATGGTTCGGGAGGCTCATGGGCAGGCGGGCCTGCGTTTCATCGAGGTGTTCGTCGATGCTCCGTTGGAGCTATGCGAGCAGCGAGATCCGAAGGGCCTCTACGCCCACGCCCGTGCCGGCGAGATCAGTGACATGACCGGGTTGGACTCGCCCTATGAGGCACCCGAGACCCCGGATCTGACATTGGATTCCGAACGTAACTCAGCCGAGACACTGGCCGCTCATATCGTCGAGGCTGTGGGCGCGGGATCATGACCACGACGACCTCACCGGTCTATTACGCCCGCCGTTTCAGCGACTACATGTCCGAGCTGTGGAGACGCAGGGACTTCGTCTGGTTCCTGGCCAAGGGCAACATCAAAGCCCGCAACGCCTCGACGTTCCTCGGCCTGGTGTGGTGGGTCCTCAACCCGCTTCTTCTTGGTCTGGTCTATTTCTTCATCTTTGGGCTCATCTTTCCCTCCGAGCGCGACATCGCCTACCTGCTCTCGGGAATGTTCGTTTTCCACTACACCAGTCAATCCTTGAGCGGCGGGGCGGCCTCGATCCTGTCGAACTCGAAGCTCCTGGTCAACATCAGATTCCCCCGTCTCATCCTGCCCATCGCCTTTCTCCTCGAGTCGACGTTCGGTTTCCTCGCCTCCCTGGTGGTGTTCTACGCCATCGTCATTCCATTTGCCGACGTCGTCCCGGGGCCCGAGATCCTCATGCTGCTCGTTGCCCTTCCGCTACAGATCCTCTTCAACCTTGGGTTGGCTGCGGCCAGCGCCCGGCTCGCCGTCCCGTTCCGAGACATCAACAACCTGATCCCCTACCTGAACAGGATCTGGCTCTATACATCGCCGATCATCTGGCCGCTCGGCATGCTCACGAGCATGTCCGAAACGGTCCAGAGCTTGTTCCGGCTCAATCCGATGTTCCCCATCATCGCCCTGTACAGGACCGCACTGCTCGGGTACCCGCTGGAGAGGGCCGACCTGATTGCAGCAGTGATCTGGTGCGTCGTGGCCGGTGTCGTCGGCATCGCCATGTTCATCAAGTACGAGGGCCGGATGGTGAGGTACTTGTGAGCGCTCCTGCCATCAAAGTGGAGAACGTCTCGGTCCGGTTCCGCCCCTATATCGACCGGCGCCCAACCTTGCGCCGGTCGTTGGCGACATTCCGCCACAAGGAGACGCAACTGGTCGAAGCCCTGAAGGGAGTCTCCTTCGAGGTGCAGAAAGGGGAAGCATTCGGAATCGTCGGCCAGAACGGCGCCGGCAAGAGCACGTTGCTTCGGTGCATGGCCAGAACCCTGCGTCCAGACGAGGGCCGGATCGTGGTCCGTGGCCGCATGTCGACGCTTCTCCAACTCGGTGTTGGCTTCAATGCAGAGCTCTCGGGGAGTCGCAACATCTATCTGGGGGGTCTCGTCGCCGGGCTGACAAAGAAACAAGTCGACGAGCGCTACGACGACATCGTTGAATACTCCGAGCTCGGGGATGCCATCTACCGCCCGATGAAGACGTACTCGTCTGGAATGTTCTCCCGTCTCGCCTTTGCCGTAGCGATGAATCTCGACCCTGAGGTCCTGTTGCTCGATGAGGTGCTTGCAGTCGGCGACGAGGGTTTCAAGGAGAAGAGCCTGAACACGATGAACGAGCTTTTGAGCAAGTCGGGCAGCATCGTCTTCGTGAGTCACGCGGTTCTGCAGCTGGCGGAGTTCTGCGACCGGGCGGCGTGGCTCGACCGGGGCGAGATCGTCGCCATGGGCGAGGCCGAAGACGTCGTCGAGCAATACCGCGCCGAGGTGAAAAAACGTCGGCAGGAGATGAGAACCCAAGGGATCGGGTGAGCATTCCTCCCGGGGAAGCCCCGCCCGAGCGGTCGACACCAGAAGGCGATGAAGTCTCTCGGCTGCGGCAGGAGCCGGACGTCGATTCCGAGCTAACCAGGGTCATTGAAGAGTTCCGGGTCATCCGTGCCGACCTGACCGCCCGCTTGGATGACGAGATCGCTCGCTCGCGTGAGTTGAAGCGAGCCTTGAATCAGGCGGAACGCCGGATCGAGTCGATCTACGAGAGCAAGACATGGGCGGCGGGCAAAGTCTTGCGCCGACTGGCTCGCCCGTTGTCTGCGGCGAAGGAGGTGAAACCGGCGCCGCCGTTAGTTGCCACAGAGAAGACCCAGGGAGCGTTTTCGTCGAAGTGTCGCCGCCGGGAGATCCGCATCCGCTATGGAAGGAGTATCAGGCTCGAGGTCGCTCACCCGCCGGAGTCAGGCAACGAGGGACCCGTGTTCATGGTGTCGACGACAAGGTTTGGAGAAGGGCGAGGCGATCTGTTCGTGGCGACGGGACTCGGGCGATATCTGCACCGTCGCCGATTCAGTGTCGGCTATCTCGACCGGGAACATTGGTACGAGTCATTGCACGATGCCGCGATGGCTCGTGGCCATGATGCCTGCATTCCGGCCCTCCAGGTCTGCCCCAGGCCCGAAGGTCATTGGCTGGGCACGGAACGAGTTCATGAATTGGCTCACCCATCCCGAGCTGGATCGGTTCGACGCCATCCTCTGCTCTTCCCCCGCGGCTGCAGCTGAGTCTCGAGCGGTTCTTCGCTGGCCCAGTCCATGTACTTCCTATTGGAGTCGACCTCGAGTTGTTCCAGCCGCGACGGGGGCGCCACCCGCACATCGGGTCGGGGTGGTTTCTACCGTGAACCAGTGGGGGAGAGAACGCGACGTCTACCGTGCCCTTACGGTCCATGCCGATCGATTTCCCGCTGAGAATCCATGGCCAGTCGGCCGGGCTCCCGTTGGAGCTGGCACGCTATGACCAAGGCCCCGTGCATTTCTTCGAGCTCCCCAAGGTCTATTGGCGGCGCCCGTGTCGTGTTGGACGACTTCAATCGCACCACCGTCGGATGGGGAGCAGTGAACAGCCGCGTGTTCGAAGCGATCGCCGCTGGTGCCCTGCCGGTGACGAACTCAAACCGGGGCCTCGACTCGCTCGGGCTTGGCGGACGTGCCGACCTACAACGCCCCGGAGGATTTGAACCCGCTCGTCGACCGACTGCTCGACGATCCGGATGGCACAGCGGCATTGGTCGAGAAGCTGGGCGCGGTGGTGAGAGAGCGGCATTCATTCGATCGCAGAGCCGCGGACCTGGTGGCGCTCCTTACCGGGCTCGCGGTATGAGGCGACAGTTCGGCTCGACTCGTGGGAAACGCCCCCGGCTGTGGTCAGGATGCGGACCTGTGACATGATGCCGTCATGACGACCACCGTCGAGCATTCGCTCCCTCCTGCGACCACTTCATGGTGGGTCGAGCATCGATATCTGCTCGCCATCGGTGGGATCACGCTTCTCGGAGCCGTCGTGCGCATCGTCGGTCTTGGCAGTGAGCCGTTGTGGCTGGACGAGGCATACACCGCCGACTTCACCAAACTCACTCTCGGCGAGCTCTGGTCCTTCGACCCGGTCTACAACAAGGCGAATCCTCCGGGCTACATCGTCCTGATGAAGGCTTGGGTGCAAATCAGCCGCTCGGATGAATGGTTCCGTGCCTCGTCTGTGATTGCGGGCGTGCTCACGATCCCGCTGGTCTACGCGATCTGCGCCCGGATGGGCAATCGCCGCGCCGGCCTGGTTGCCGCCCTGCTCCTGGCCTTGGCCGGCTATCACGTGCACTACAGCCAGGAGGCACGTGTTTACGCGATCCTCACGTTTCTCGTTGCTGTCATTCTTCTCGCCGTAATCCAGTTGGTCAGCGAGCCCGATGGTGACCTGGCACGGCCAGTCCGAAACCGAGCCTGGATGCCACGGAGCAACGGCCAGGGCCTGCGACGCGCCATCACCTGGACCGACCTGGCCTGGCCGGTTTACGGAGTCGCCCTCGGCTTGGCGCTGCACATGCACAACACGAGCCTCACCATCGCGTTGGCGGCCAACGTGGGGGTAGGCATCTGGTGGCTACGGCAGAAGCCGAAACCTGCCCGATTTGCGCGTAATTGGATCCTGGCAAATCTCCTGGGCCTGGCCATATGGGCCACCTGGATACCGGGTTTCCTCAATCAGCTCGACCGGGTCAGTACCAGCTTCTGGGCGACATTTCCTACGATCCAAACCCTGCTGCGGGACTTCGCCGTCCAGGCGGAGGGAGACCTGGACAAGATCATTCCATTCGCCAGGGCGTGGTGGTTCGACGTGCTGGTGATTGTCGGGGTTCTTGCGCTCGTCTGGCTCGGTATCCGGAGGATGAGCTCGACCTACCGACCGGTCATCCTCTCGTTCATCGTCGTCCATCCGTTGGCTGAGTTGCTCTACAGCCTGCGAAGGCCGGTGTTCCTCGCTCGCACCCTGATCTGGATTGGGCTGGCCACCGTCATCGCTATCGGATTTGCGGTCTCACGACTGCGCGGAGCCAGGTTGATTCTTGCGATTGGAGCGCTCTTGGTGATCCCTGTGCTCGGCACACTCGGATACCACCTCGGATTCGAGAAAACGTCATGGGACGAGGCGGCTGAGGCGGTCGCTGCCGAAGCTGGACCGGATGATGTCGTCTTTGTCATGTCTCCCAACAACGAGATTCCCTTCAATCGCTACTTCGAGCAGTACGCCATTCCGGCTGACACTGTCGGTATCCCGTGGGAGCTCCCGGACCGGGAGAGAGAAGGGATGGTTCTCCGTCCGTCCGATTTCGACATAATCCTCGATATCGCAGACGGACGAGAACGGGTCTGGTTGGTCCTGAACCGGGCGGTTCTGGTGACCAACAACGAGAACGTCGATCCGGTCCTTCGGGCGAACTACCCCAAGGTGGAAGAGCATCTGTTTCATGATGTGCAAGTGATCGAATACTCATTTGGTCAGTGAGACACCGACCCATCGCGACTTGCCAGAAGTGGAAGACCCAAGGCCAACGACCCCGCAGCCAGGCCAGCGAGCATCACGGACAGGACCGCTGTTGGTGTATCACCAACTCCGTAGGCGACACCAATAGTCAACAGTGCGACCACGATCCACGTGGCCATGGTCCTCTTCGCTCGGGCTAACGCCAGCAATGCCACCGAGCAGATCAGGGCGCCGGTAGCAACGACGGTCAACGCAGCTGCCAAGGCGTGATCCACTGGATCCAGCACTCCCTTTGCCCCGAAAATTGGAGCGATCACAGCTTCGCCCAGGAGCACACCGACCACTCCGGCGATGAATGTCAGGAAGAGAGTCCAAAGGCCGATGCGTTGTGCGTGGCGTCTCAGGTCCAGCCGCGACATCTCGGGAAGCCGCTGAGTGAACCTCCGCGTCATCGACGGAACCAACCCGAGGACGAACTGGTACGGCGCCCGGTACACGGCCATCGCCACGAAGAGGGCAGAAACGAGGGCCGGGTTCCCCGAGGAAGTGGCGAGGACTGTGGGTGCGGCCACAAGGAGGAGGTGGTCGCATATTCCAGCCGTCGAAGCTGACAAGGGAAGCAAACGATCCTCATTCGACGTCGACCCCTCATCGACCGCAGACTGCGGGGTTCGGCCCGAGAGCCCGATCAGTGCAACCGAATAGCCGGCGAGAATGCCCACGGCATACCAAATCGGGCCTGCTTCGAGAAACGCGAGGATTATGGCAATGCCGGCCCTGACCAGGTTCTCGCCACCGACGACGCCAGCCAACTGAGTGGGGGACCCGTGCACCGCGAGCCATCCTCTCGCCTTTCCGGTCGCGTATGACCCGAGTGGAATGAGCGTCCCGACGATGGGCCACAGGAGGCTCGACTCGCCGAAGATCCGGACCCGATACAAGAAGAGAACCGGGATGACGAGGAGCAACAAGAGGACCAGCGGCATCAACTCGGATGAACGAGAGATCGACGTCTTCCCGATCAGGACCTCTCGGCGAACTGTCACCACCTGTGTCGAGAACGTGACGACGGCTGCGGCGATCGCCCAAACGGTCCATAACTGGGAGATCGGACTGAACCCTTCGAGACCCAGGCTTCGCGTGGCGACCAGGACGAAGACAAACGCGCCGATTCCTGCGAGTGCCGATCCGGCGACGATCACCCAGCGATCGCGCCACAGCGCCGTCGGTGATCTGCTGGACACGGGTGGGGATGGTATCGGCCTGGTCCTTGCCTACCGCATCGCCGTTGCCGCCGATCCCAGCCGACAACACGGGTCTTCATCCGTCTGCGAGACTGATGGTGTGATGGCATTGCGCAGGACATGACCAACGTATCGGTGGTGATACCTGTCTATTCAGGCGAGGACCATCTGGAAGAGCTGACTACCCGTCTCGACGAGCTTCGTGACGACTGGGTGGATCGATTCCAGGATGTGCGCGTGCACGAAGCGATCTTCGTGGATGACGGATGTGTAGACGGCTCGGCGGAAATACTGGCGGTGCTCGCAGCGCGTCACGAGTGGGTCCAGGTGGTGACCCTCGCCCGGAATTTCGGGCAGCATCCTGCGACCAGCGCCGGGATCCTCTACTCCAGCGGTGACTGGGTGGCCACCATCGATGAGGACCTGCAACATCGGCCAGAGGACATCGAACACCTCCTCTACTCGGCGGCCACGAACGGGGCAGACGTCGTCTATGGGCAGCCGCTCGGGCCGGTCCATGGCTCGTGGAGAGACGCGATGTCCCGCTTCTACAAGAGGCTCCTGGCGATCATCACTGGCAATTCGGTTATCACCCAGTTCTCGAGCTTTCGCGTCTGCCGTGGCCCCGTCGCCCGCGCGGCAGCCAGCGTCTCGGGACACGAGACCTATCTCGACGTCGCTCTTACCTGGTTCACCGACAGGTTCGTCTCGGAAGAGCTCGCAATGGTCGATCAGCGATATCAGGAATCGGGAAAGAGCGGGTACTCGCCCTTGAAGCTGCTTGCGCATGCCCGTCGGCTCCTGATCTCCTCACACAGTCGCATCGCGGGGCTCGGCGTCATCGTCGGGGTCACGGCGGTGCTCTTGGCCCTACTCCTGACCCTGCGAGTGGTTGTGGGCCGCGTGACCGGCACAGAGGCGGTCTACGTGCCTGGATATGCATCCCTGATGGTCGTCACGCTGGTGTTCGGAGGGATCCTGGCGCTGATGCTGGTCGGTATCACCGAATACGTGACCAACATCGCCCTCCACACACAGGGCAAGCCAACGTTCTTCGCGGTCGACCGAAGCGGCGACGAACGTCTCGCCAAAGATCTGCAATCAGGTGTCCGCTCTACTCGATGATCCCCGGGCGATCGACGCCGGGTCGGTGCTGGTCTTGGGCTCGGGCTCGATCGGCTCGGCGATAGCCAAGGGGCTCTCCTCGAGTGGCCTGAGCAGAACTCGGCCAGTCACCATCCCTTGGAATTCGAGACGGAGGGCAGAGGCCTTGCAGGTGGCGCTGGCCGGCCTTCCGGAGGACGGCGCAGCGCAATGCGGTTGTCTGGGCGGCGGGTCGTGCCGGATTCTCGGCCTCGACAGATGAATGCGAGTCCGAGTTGGCCGCCTTCGAGGATGCAGCCGAGGCCATCGACGACCTGGTGACGCAGCGGGGCGAGGGTGGGGTCTCTCTCCATCTCGTCAGCTCGGCCGGGGGCCTCTACGAAGGGCTGACACGCGTATCGACAGACTCACCGATGAGTCCCAAGCGTCCATACGGGATCCTCAAGGAGGAACAGGAGCGGCGCGCCCGTGAGATGGCGCAAGCGATCCCGGTACGGATCTACCGGGTCAGCTCGGTATACGGATCCCCGCAGCCAGGTCATCGTGGCGGTCTGATCGCCGAGTTGATCAAGAACGGTGTCGAACGTCGCCCCAGTGCCCTTTACGGCGCCATGGACACCCTCCGCGACTACGTCGGGGACGAGGAAGTGGGGCGTCACATCGCGAGGACGGTGATGAGGTGGGGCCGTCGGGCGAAAAACCCGAGATGCTGGTGTCGGGCCGGCCCACCTCGGTCGCTCAGGTGGTCGACCTGGTCGAGAAGGTGCTCCGCAGACGGTTGCTGGTGTCGTTCGAGGACGCGTGGAATGCCCGGGACATCACCTTCGACTCGGCGCTCAGGGCGCCGGATTTCCATCCGGAGCCGCTCCGAACCGGAATCTCCCGACTGCTCAACCAGATATCTGAGCCGACGCTGATCACCCGTTGGCGAGTGAGGCACGCCTCGCAGACAGCTGCTCCCAGAGCTCGCGTGTGGGCGAAGGGAGATCAACGGCCTCAGATGGGTCGAAATGTTTGAGCGTCGGGGCGAAACGAGCCCGCAACGTTGCGACCAGCTCGGTAGGTGTGGCTTCGACGCCCAGGAACCGGGCGAGTCCCGCAAGCTCGGCTTCGGGGGCCTCACCGGCGAGGACATCGAAGTCCACGTAGTGCACTCTGTCGTGGGCGATGGCCAGGATGGCTCGGGCGTGGTAATTCCAAAAGCCGTACGAAATCCCCAGCGGCACCCGCTGACGCCGCTTGAGAGAAAGGGCCACCTGATCCGGACGGCGGAGGCAAACCACGATCTCGCTCACGTGGGGTCGCCACGAGTCGAGGGTCAGCACGAACCGGGGATCCTTGACATGCAGATCCCCGATATCGGAAGCCGTCTGCTCGATCTCCCCACGCATGACGTTGCCCCTCGCCGCTATGACCTCGGGCGAAGGTTGTGTCAGGTACCGAATCTTGCCAAGGGAGGACGAAGCCACACCCTGCGTCCGGGTGAAACCAGTGATGAGCCGATTGTTGAGGTCGACTACGTCGCGTCTCTCGAAGTACCCCTTCTGATTCCACTCGTCCGCGGCGTAGAACTCATCGTGGTCACCGAAGTCGAGACCCAGAGCGTCCAGGGTCATGGCGACGAGCGACGTCCCCGATCTATGCATTCCGGTCACGACCCTCATCGGCTCATTATGGCTTCAGCTTGCTTCCGTGATTGCTTCCGGGTCGACTCCCTCGTGCTTCGACCAGCGTTACCCTCGGGGCAAGCCCATTCCCCATCTTTCGGGTATCCCTCCGATTCGAAAGGCAGGCTCTTGGACGCGAAAGGACCTGATGAGCCACGCGGCGCCCACGGCGACCGCCTTGTGATCTTCCGCGATCTGCTCAGCGCGCTACCTCCCGGCCGTCTTCTCGACCTCGCCACCGGGCACGGCGGGTTTGCCTTGATCGGCCAGGAGTTGGGGTGGGAGGTCACCGCCGTCGACGCCAGGACCGAGCGCATGCCCATGACCCCTGGCATCGAGTGGGTTCAAGCCGACGTCAGACAGTTCCCCACCGACGGGTACGACGTGATCACGATTCTGGGACTCCTCTATCACCTCGAGCTCGAGGCTCAGGCCGATCTCCTGCGTCGGTGCTCGTCGACACTTACTGTCATCGACACCCATGTCTCGATGCGCCCGACCACGCTCATGGAGGGCTATCTCGGCCATTTCTTCGAGGAGATACTGTCGGCGCACACCGCATCCTGGGGCAATCCACTCTCGTTCTGGCTGACCGAGGAATCGCTCTATCGGCTTCTTCTGACGAGTGGGTATGCCTCGGTGCTCAAAGTACTTGCCCCCGCCCGTGACAGCCGATCGCACGTTCCATGTCGTGGCTCCAGAGTCCCATCCGAACCTCGAAGAGTTGAAAGGAAGATTTCGGAGCAGTAACGGGTCTTATCGCATCGAGCCACGGCTGGAGAACGTGGCGGTTGGATCCGTCGACGACCACATGTATCAACGGGTCTCTGAGATGGAGGCACTGCGCGAGGAGCGGGACAGCGCTCGTGACGCGTTGGCACGTCTCCGCAATCGCAAGTCGGTGCGATTGGCGCTGCAAGGCGCCTCTCTCGTCAAGCCGTTCTACCGGGACAACCGCCAGGAACCGCCTGACTAACTCGTGTCTCAGCTGGTCAGGGACCGACGCAGAAACGCTGCCATCTGGCCCCGCGTCACGAGATCCGTCGGGCAGAACCTGTCGTTGTCAGGAGGGTTGCACCCCATCGTTATCCCGGCTCTCGCAACCTTGTTGATTGCGGCTTGGAAGATCGAGGATCGGTCGTCGACAAAGAAGTCGGTGCCAGCCGGCGCCAGGTTGAACGTCCGCGCCAGGAATGCCGCCATCTGTTCGCGGGTGATTGCCTGGCCCCCGCAATAGGTACGTCTTCCGCAACCTTGCGTGATCCCGGATTCGAACAGCTGGTTGGCCGCGTTTTCGTAGAACTGCCCCTGGTCATCGGTGAAATGGTCCGCGGTCGCAGAGGGCAGATTCAGAGCGCGAGCGATGAAGACGGCCATCTGCCCCCTTGTGACGCTGTCGTCGGGGCAAAATCTGGTATTCAGCGGTGGGTTGCATCCCTTGGTGATGCCCTGGTCGGCAAGCCAGCCAATGGCCGCCTCGAAGGTATGCCCGTGGACATCGAGAAAACCGGTGCCGAACCTCGCCTGACGGTCGCTCATCCACGCGTCCATCCTCCCGTCGAATATCCATGAGGCCTGATTGGGGGCGCTCCACGTGGCGTAACCCCTCCGGAACGACTCGTCGAGCTGCCCGTTGGCCAGCACCCGGTAGTCGAAGTCCTTGAGCCGGTTGAAATACACGGCGCCGATGACCTGGTCGTGGGCCTTCAGTTTGGTGAACATCTCGGTCAGCCACGCAGCCCGATCCGGGCTGACCACCGAGGCGGTCTGGGTGATCAGGATCGGTTTGACCAGTGATATCTGTGTTCGCATCTGGTCGATGTGTCTCTGAAAGGTCGCCTCGTAGTCACGCCAGGGGTCCCCACGGTTGAACTTGGAGAAGCCGATCACGTCTACGACTTGATCTCCTGGGTAGTAGGCCTCGTAGTCACCGGCGATCCCATTCGGCGAGAAAACGAATCGGATCTGACTTGGCGTCAGGCCCTTGTCGAGCAAAGCGTTGCGGATGCGTTGGTAGCCGGCCTTGTACCCGGATGGGTTCAGTCCCCAAGGGTGCTCGCCCAGGTTCATCTCGGGGAGGGGCGCGACCAAGACGTGTCGGCCGGCATCTTGGTCGAGCCAGCCGGCGAGAGCGGTCGACATGGCGTTCAGGTTGGCGCTCTTGCCCCCGTTGTTCAGCGCGGCGAGGTCTTGAGTGCCGATCTCGATGTACGGCGTGAGCCCCAGATCCTGGAGATCCGAGAGAATGCGCGGGAATGAATGGGGCCGACCAATTCGTCTCCAACCCCCAGAAGAGCTGGTAGAACGCCGGAGACCGCCCGGCCTCCTGTCTGAAGTCGGCGAGGTCCTGGCGGAAATCACCACCGGTGGCGAATCCGAGGAGAGTGGGCTTTTCCGGTGCGGCTACGGCGGGGGCGGAACCAACCGGGACCAGCCCGGCGACCAGTGCGATGCTGATGACGAGCCGTCGGAGTCGACCGTGGCGGAAGGGGGGCATCAGCACCGGTATCGGCAGATCATCGGATGTCCTGAGTGCATGGATCTGAAGTTTGTTCTGGTTGCTCTCCTATCAGGGGCCGGCGAGCACGCGTGGCTCCGTGGTCCCTGTCCCTGCCTCGCCGACCGGGCGAGACTCCAGATCGAGAGGCCGTGAGGCGAGCAGGGGTTGGATGAGGTCCATTATCTGTGCGGCTCGATGGGAGAAGGTGTGTTCGGCGGCAACGAGAGCCTGAGCCTCATGTGAAATCGCCTTCCGCCGGTCGTCGTCGGAGATGAGGTCCCTCACTGTCACCTCCAGTTGCTCTGGATCGGAATATACCGGCACCAGATCGCCGAACAACTCGTCGAGTCCGGCCACCGCATCGGAGATGACGATACCTCCGGCGGCGAAAACGTCGAATATCCGATTCGAGACGAAGCCGAGGTCGCGCATATCCGGCCAGTGGTCGTTCAAAACCACCTTGGCGGATGCATACAGGCGAGCCAGGTCCTCGTTCGGGAATAGGTCGCCCTTCAGGTAACGCGCCGGGATGCGACCTGTCCAATCACCTCCGTACACCGACAACGGAAGCCCCCGGTCGATCGCCCAGTCGACCGCAGGGCGTTTCTGACCCCGGCTGTTGCCCAGGAAAACCACCTCGTTGGCCAGCTTCGGGTCTGGCTCGACCGGATGGAATCGCCGGTGATCGGTCGCCTGGGGCATGAAGACGACCGGCGTCTGAGTCTGCCCCTGCAGCCACTCGGCATGCCTGCGGGATGCAACCAGAACGAGGTCGTATTTCTCGAGCTCGCGCACTGACACGTCGTTGGGGTGGCTGACCAGCCACATGATGTTGAGGTGCGCCGGCTTTGGGGTGTAGCTCGACAGCCCGCGTAGGTGGATCACAACATCCACCGCCTGTTTCGCGGGCAAGTCCCACTCGGGCAGGATGTGGACTTCCGTCGGCATCCCGACCTGGGTGAGGGCGGCGGCCAAGCCCGAGGCGAAATGACTGTCGCCCCAATAGGGCATGACGTCCCGGTCCGGGACCCCGATCTTGATGGCGCAGCGAGGACGCTCGATTTGTGCAAGTGCCTGGTGGATGAATTCGGCTGGTCTTCTCGCGTAGGTGTGGTGGGCCAGCACCTCGTCACGCAGACGCTCAGTGAGTTGTACCCGTGCCTCGTCGTCGTCGAGATAGCGATCGAGAAGAGCGCGCAGGTCGTCGCGCCCGGTGTAGGTAGGCAACAGCCCTCCGAACAGCTCCTCCGACCCTTCGACGTTGTTGGTCAGGACCAGCGTCCCGCTGGCCAGTGCGTCGAACACCCGGCTGTTCATGAACGCGTACGGGAGAGTGTGTATGGCCGTGTCGTCCAGCGCGATCCTGGAGGACCGGTACACATCGGGCAGCAAGTCGTAGTCGAGGCTTCCCCTCCAGTACCGCGAAACACGGGGGTCGCTCTCCCAGCCCTTCCCGAAAATCTGGAAGCGCTCGCCTGGGTGGACATCGAGCAAACCAACCAGGCTGCGGGCGACGCCCCATTTGTTCCCGGTGAACACATAGTCTGAGTCGAAGGTCGGGACGGAGGGACCGGGCCGGAAGCGCTGTGCATTTGTGGCGAGCGGAATCCTGGGGGGCGCGTATCGGGATCGGCGGGAGATGAAGTCTGCTCCCTTCTCACTCGAGGCGATGACCATGTCGTAGGCCTCGAACCAAGGTTTCTCGAGCCATCGGTCCACCCAGTTGCGTACCCACGCGATGGTGAAGGCGCCATCCGGTGCGCGGGTGACGTCATATGAGTCGAGGAGGGAGATGAGCAAGTCGACTTCCCCGTCGACCCGATACCAGCCATCCTCGTGACGCTCGATGTACCTCACGTTCCAACCCTCGGCTGCGAACGCGTCTCCGAGCTCGTGTGCGGTGTAGTAATCGCCCCAACCCATCGACGCATCGTCCTGGGTCACCGTCAAGGCCACCGTGCGCGAGGTCTTCCCGCTGAAGAGCCCGGTGCCGGCGAGGATGTCGCGTCTCACTGACCTGGTCAGACGGGGCCCCCGGGTCTCTGCGAGGTGCTGGTGGTTGCGGCGCCGGTTCATGTTGGTGAGCTGGGCAGCCACCTGGTTCTGCGTTGCGGACTCGTGATGGAAGAGGACCGCCTGTCCGGTGACGACAATTTTGCCGTACGGCCGCAAGGCGAGACAGAGCTCGACGTCCTCGGTTCCGTAGACATAGCTCTCATCGAAGCCGCCAACGATGCGGAACGGTTCAGCCCTGACCAACAGGACCGCCGCTGTGGCCGCAGGTACCGCGATCGACGTCGGCCAGGCTCGGAGCCAGGGGATCAGGCTCGTGGACGTTGACAGGGTGTACCGCCCCCTCCCGGAAATCGAAGCGGATTCCCGAATGCTGAACCGTCAGATCGGTTTCGCGATCGCCTCGCACCGGATAGACGAGCTCGGCCCCTACTCCGGCGACAGAGGCATCGCCTTGGAGTACCTCGACCAGGGCGCCCAGCCAACCGGGGTTGATGGGCTCTATGTCGTTGTTCAGGAACAGGAGGAAGTCGCCCTTGGCCACCTCCGCCGCCTGATTGTTGCCGTGGGAGAACGAGCTGTTGTGGTCGTTGCGAATGACTCGCAGAGGGAAGCCTCGTTCCTGGGCGAGGACCTCGCTGGTGTCGTCGGTTGAGCCGTTGTCGACAACGATCACCTCGAACGAGCGGTACGCGGTCGACTCGTCGAGGCTGGCCAGGATTCTTCGCAAGTGCGTTGCTCCGTCCCGGGTCAATATCACGATCGACACCAAGGGACCGACAGTGAGCGTGGACCCGGGCCTGGCGGCCATGATCGCTCTCGTCAGCTTTTGCTGACTGCGGGAGGTTGGTGGCTTTCTTGGCGAAGGCCCCCCGCCGGAGGCCTCCGTCGCATCAGCCGAAGCGGGAGACCTGCCCGGTTTCAACCTGCGCATGGCCCTGATGGGCGGCCCGGCCAGACTCGCCACGCGAAGGGCGAACCGCACCGATCGTCGCGATTGGAGTCGGTTATAGCGGCGCTTGACAGCGGCCGTTTCCGTTCTGGCGGTCGCCAACTCGCGCTTGATGGAACGATGCACCGTCTGAAGTTCGCGCAGGTCGGCCTGCGCCGCCATTTCGTTCTGGCGAGACTCCTGCTCATCGGCGCGCAAAGTTCGGATCGGTCTCATTCAGGTGCGCAACCTCGTTACGAGCGGCATCGCGCTCCCGGGTCACAGAGTTGAGGGTCTTCTGGAGCTCGGTGATCTCCGATTCCCGACTGACGAGCACTGCCCGATCGCTGTCCCGTTCGAGCTGGCGGTCGATCGCCTCGACTTGGTATTCCAGACGGAGTTCCTCGACCTTCTCGAGCACCTGCCTCAAGGCCGATCCGGATCTGATCTCCTCGAGCAGGTCAGCAACTGGCGATCCCGGATCATCGAGTGTCGCCCTATAGAGAAGTGCGAGACTGTTGATGCCGGGAACCACGAGCAGGCGGAGATCGAGTCCCGAGCGGTCCATGAAATCTTCGACGGCGGTGAGCACCCCGTTGCGTGGGCCACCTTCGTGGCGGGCATTGAAGAGATGCTTGTTGAGGCCACCCCCTGGGTCGAGATCAGCGCGGCCAGGCCGCATGCCCTCCTGTCGATGGGGATGCCGATGCGGCGCCGGAATCCGACCGGGCTCGTAATAGAGGTCGCGGCGGCCGTATGGCCAGCCCACGTCATGTAGGAGGACGAAGGGAAAGCTGCCACCACCCTGGCGGACTCCCCGAGGATCTCGAGCTCGTGGAAGACCGTGTGCCAGTTGTGGTCGCCGTCGATGAGCACGACGTCGGGAGATTTGACCGCTCCGAGGGCATCGAGGCTGATGGCACGATGGAACACGAGGTGTTTCGGATACTCCTCCAGCCATTCGTCCACGTCGTACTTGGGGAACGGGTCGATCACGTGAATGACGGCGTTGGATCGCTGGCCGTACTCGAGGAGATTGCCGGTGTTGAAGCCCTGGTCCGAGCCGATCTCAACGATCACGCTCGGGCTCGAGGCGCTCCAGCAACGGCTCGATTATCGGTTTCCAGAATCGGTACATCAGCGGGATCCCCGGTTAGAGGGGCTGCAGGGCACGGGCCGATCAGGTTAATACGGCGTCGTCTGGATACTGGATCGCGGCCGATGGGCATTTCCAGACCGATCGGGCAGCAGGACGCACGGTTAGCGTGTGAGCTCTCGTGGATACGGAGAAGACCAGGTTTCCGGAGGTTCTGCGTCTACGGCCGCGACTCTTGACCGACGAGCGTGGCCATTTTTCTGAAACCTGGAACGCGGCCGGGTTCGAAGAGATCGTCGGGCCAGGGTTCACCTTCGTCCAGGACAATCATTCGCGTTCGAGAAAGGGAGTCCTGCGGGGTCTCCACTATCAGCTTCCCCCTCGACCCCAAGGAAAGTTGGTGCGGGTGGTCCGAGGTCAGGTCTTCGACGTTGCCGTTGACATCCGACGCTCATCCCCGACCTTTGGCGAGTGGACTGCGGTCATGTTGTCCGACGACAACAGCGAGCAACTGTGGGTCCCGCCAGGGTTTGCTCACGGATTTCTCGCACTCAGCGACCCCGCAGACGTCATCTACAAGGTCACCGAGTTCTACTCGCCCCAGACACGACCGTTCGCTGCGCTGGGACGACCCGGACATCGGCATCGATTGGCCGCTCGACGGCGAGCCGTTCTTGTCCGATAAGGACGCCAGTGCCCCATCTCTACAAGAGAGCGGAGGTCTTCGCCTAGGAGTTCCACTCGGATCAGTTCCTATCGAGATGAACCGTTGTGTGGCGCCCTCGTCGCTCGATACCGACTCCAGACAGTCGCTCGATGAAGTAGCGAGAGAAGAACTGGTCGTTATACGACTTGAGACCATCCGGCCGGCCAGGAAGCTATTGCCGGGGCGTGACGGTCGTAGTGGTTGTGCCAACCACGGGCTCGTGCCTCGGGGAGCAGGCGGGGCTTGCGTTCGAGGAAGATCTTTTGCTCGCCATGAGCCTGTGAGCGAATCGGGTAGTGATGCGTGAGGAACTTGTAGGGGAACGTGCGCGCGCCCTCGAATTCGACGACGTGAGCCGCTTCCGTGGTCAGCGAGATTGGTATGCCACGATTCTTCCACGCCCTTTGCTGGACGAAATGAGCTGGATGACGAGCCCAATCGAAGCGGTGGAAGTAAGAGATGAAGTCGGTCCCGGGGATGAACCCGTCATCCGTCGGCGGGAAGTCGACGACGGTGAAATCGATACGGTTGAATCCGGACGCATCCACTCGATACATCGCGTCTCGCAGCGTCTGGCCTTCCCAAGGGCTCCTCCGAATTTCGTCCGCGTCATGCTTGATGAACCAATTGGCCTTGATGATCGAGCTGAGCTCCTCGATACGAACGAGGATCGACCGGAGGTCGTAGTACTCAGGCGGGCCGTCCGCAGGACAGCGTTCGAGGCCGCGACGCCGTCTCCAAGCATTGACTCCGCGATCTCGTAGGTTCCGTCGGTTGACCAGTTGTCGATCAGATAGACACCGATTCCCTGGTCATCGAAGGTCGTCTGACCGAAGCACGCAGGATGTCTGCTTCGTTGTAGGTCATCATGAAGGCGACCACGGTGAAGTAGTCCGGGGTCGGAACCACCGGCGACAGCGGCTGGCCACGATCCTCGACCAACGCGATCGCCCCTTGCGATCGCTCGTCGCTGCCGGGCAGAGCCCCGACAAGCGGAGCGAACCAGCCCTCCGATTTCAGCCGGAGACGAAGTTGGTGCGCATGGCTCGATCGCAGCGATATCCGCGCCCTCTCGACCACCACCGACAGCCGATGCGTCCCTGGATTGTTGATCAACGAGGCACCTGAAAGGGAGACACCTCCGCCGACACGCCATGGCTCGACGAATACGGGAAGGTCAGAGTGTTCGATCGGTCGAACGGCAGCGTTCAGCGGCACACGTGCGATGGAATCGTGGATCCAAGTGGGGTCCTGCGCCGAGATCGATATCCGATTGCTTCCGAGGCGGGTCCCGAGAAAAGAAGCGAATTGCAGTGCAGTTATCCAGGACTCAGGTGAGATCAATCGTCACGCCAATCTCGACAAAGAGGCGAAACCCCAGGACAGATGTATGACCGATGGCGTGGGCGGGAAGGGGAGTACTTACGAAGGTCTTTGGCGCAAACGAGAACAAAGGTCATCCCTTTCAAGCAGCATGCGAGCTTAAGGAGCGGCTTTGTCGGCCGTCGGCAATCCCCGGCTCCAAGCAGAGCGATTTTTGCGGCCGACAGCACCCCTGCGTAAGTTGTGGCGGTGTCACGCAAATATTTGGTGACCGGCGGAGCCGGGTTCATCGGCTCCAATTTCGTCCGCTACGTCCTCGACAACGAACCTGGAGCCGAGGTGACCAACCTCGATCTCCTGACCTACGCCGGGGTGAAGGCCACCGTCGACGAATTGGAAGCACATCCCGGACACCGATTCGTTCTAGGGGACATCCGCGATACCGATTTAGTCCAGAGGCTCATGGAGGCGGTCGACGTGGTTGTCCACTTCGCTGCCGAGAGCCATGTCGACCGTTCGATCACCGGGCCCTCGGTGTTCCTCGACACCAACGTGGTGGGCACCGGTGTCCTCCTCGATGCCGCCGCCCGGAATCGAATCCCTCGTTTCATCCACGTCTCCACCGACGAGGTGTACGGGTCGGTGGCCGACGGGTTCGCCCCCGAGACGGCCCTGCTCGATCCCTCCTCCCCGTACTCGGCGTCGAAGGCCGGGAGTGACCTGATCGCCCTCTCCTACCGGGTCACTTTCGACTACCCGGTGATCGTCACCCGTTGCACCAACAACTACGGGCCGTATCAGTTCCCGGAGAAAGTGATCCCGCTCTTCGTGACGAACCTCCTCGAAGGGCAAAAGGTGCCGGTGTATGGCACGGGCTCTAATGAGCGAGACTGGCTCTACGTAGGTGACCATTGCTCTGCCCTGCACCTCCTCGTCGACGAGGGGCGGACCGGGGAGATCTACAACATCGGGGCAAACGCCCAAATGTCAAACATCGATCTGACCCGTCGCCTTCTCGAGATCATGGGCAAGGATGAGACCTCGATCGAGTACGTCGAGGACCGAAAGGGCCACGACCTGAGGTATGCAGTCGACTCATCGAAGCTCCGTGCTCTTGGCTGGGCGCCGGCCCACTCCTTCGAGGAGCGGCTTGCTGACACGGTGGAGTGGTATCGGAGCCGCGATGACTGGTGGCGGCCGTTGAAGCAGGCCGTCTCGTGAAAGGGATAGTGCTCGCCGGGGGGGCCGGGACCCGGCTCGATCCAATGACGCGGGTGGCGAGCAAGCAACTGCAACCGGTCTACGACAAGCCGATGATCTACTACCCGCTGGCCACTCTCATGGAAGCCGGTATCTCGGAGATCCTGATCATTTCCACACCGACGGATACACCCAGGTTCGAAGAGCTCCTGGGTGACGGATCTCCGTGGGGGTTGTCTATCGATTACGCCGTGCAGGAGAAACCCGGCGGAATCGCTCAGGCATTCCTGGTCGGCGAGCGCTTCGTCGGTGACGAGCCTGTCGCGTTGATCCTTGGAGACAACATCTTTCACGGCGCCCTGGGGCTGGCCGAGATCGTCGATGCATTCACGGAAGGAGCCGTGGTCTTCGGATACCCAGTTTCAGATCCGCTCCGATACGGCGTTGTTGAGCTCGCCAGGGATGGGAGGGTGCTCTCCCTCGAGGAGAAGCCGGAACGCCCGAAGTCCAATCTGGCCGTGCCCGGCTTCTATCTCTATGACGGGCGGGTGGTCGAGATGACCAAAGGTCTTCGCCCCTCCGCTCGAGGTGAGCTCGAGATCACCGATCTGAATCGGGCCTATATGGAGGAGGGGAATTTGCGCGCCGTGCGACTCGGGCGGGGAATCGCCTGGCTCGACAGCGGGACGCACGACTCGCTGCTCGAAGCGGCCAACTTCATCGCCACCATCGAGCACAGACAGGGCCTCAAGATCGCCTGTCTCGAGGAGATTGCCCTTCAACAGGATCTGGTGACGGTTGGGGAGATGGAGGCCACTTTGGCCGCCATGCCCAACTCCACCTACCGGGACTACGTCGCGGGAGTGCTCGAGGAGCACCGATCGGCCCAATAGCGATTCTCGGCAGCACGGGTCAGCTGGGGACTGCCTTCGCCCGTCTCCTCGGCGACGGTGCGATCGGGCTCTCACGGGCTGACCTGGATCTCGCCCGACCCGAAGATATCGCCCCGGCCCTCGATGCGCTGGACCCCGCCACCGTGATCAACTGTGCCGCCTACACGGCGGTCGACCGAGCTGAGGAAGAGGAGGATCTGGCCACCGTGATCAATACGGTGGCGGTCGGGGTGCTTGCCGAGTGGGCCGCGCTCCGCTCCCGTCCGCTGCTCACCTTCTCCACCGATTACGTCTTCGACGGTGCCACAGATACGCCGTACGTCGAGTCGTCTGCGACAAACCCGGTCAACGCCTACGGTCGCTCCAAGTTGCTCGGCGAATCCCTGGCCGCAAGCCACGGCGCTCTCGTGGTGCGGACGTCATGGGTGATCTCGGGCAGCCACCGCAATTTCGTCGCCACGATCCTCCGGAAGGTCAAGGAGCAGGAGCTGCGCGGTGGTGGACGACCAGCGGGGCAACCCCACCGTGGCTGCCGATCTGGCGGGGGCCAGCTATGCCGCGCTGCAGACTGGGGCATCTGGACTGCTCCATCTCACCAACCAGGGGGAGACCACTTGGTACGAGCTGGCTCGGACCAGTGTCGGGCTCGCCGATCTCGACCCCTCCAGGATCTCGCCGTGTGAGACCGGGGACTATCCGACCCCAGCCCGCCGGCCGGCATATTCGGTCCTCGCATCGGAACGGCTCGAGGAGGTCGGGCTCAATCCGCTTCCTCATTGGCGCGAATCGATCGGGGAACTCGTCGTCGAGCTCAAGACCTGGGTCTGAGCCAGGACCTGGTCGAGGCGCTCTCGACCTCCTTCATCAGGGTCGCCGCCTCGTCGCGGGCCGCCACCATCCTTCGAATCCAAGCCACCGCTGTTCTGGCTCGTGCCAGGTTGCGGAGATAGTCCTCGCGGCCGACAGTGTCCAGCATCGGCCCGTCGGGTCCCGCGTCCCAGCGGTCGAGAAACCGTTCGAGATTCTTCCGGTAGAGCGCCGCCAGACCGGGCACCTCCTTCATGCTGGCCTGGGAGGCATGCTCAACGAGGACTCTGCTGTCGACAACCACGTCGAGGCCATGGGCCCAGACATTGAAGGCCAGGTCGAGATCCTCCCCGCTGGCTCGCTCATATTCCTCGTTCCAGCCGCCCAACGCGTCCAGCTGGGATCTCCTCAACATCACCACGACGCCACTGGGGAACTCGCCAAAGGGAAGCAAGGTCTCGACGGTTTCGCCGGGCTCGTTCCTCACCGTCACCGGGTTGCCTGCCGCGGTTACCGCCGGCAGCACCATCCCGGTCTGCAGCTGCGTGTCGAGTATTTCCGTGAGCGAGACATCCCATCCCGCGGGCAGAACCGTGTCGTTGTTGACGAAGGCCACATAGGAACCGGTGGCTACGGCCAGTCCCGAGTTGTTCCCGGCGGCAAACCCGAGATTTTCCGAGTTGATCACAGCCATGTCGGCCGCGTCAGCGGCGTAAGTCGGCGCCGCCGTCGGTCGACCCGTTGTCGACGATGATCAATTCGTACTCGACGACGTGTTCCCGACCGGACGAGTCGCACGCAGCGCCGGGTCAGCTCCAGCTGATTCCAGGCCAGCACGACCACTGAGAGATGGGAGCCGTCACGTGTCACGGGAGGCTAGGCACAAGCACCGCCGTGGAGACGGTAGATCACCACTTCCCCCCAGGACTCTCGAAATTCAGTGGATAGGGGTTGGTGGAGGGATCGAAGTTGACGGGACAGGCTTCGCCCCAGTGCGATACGGGCTGGCTCGAAACCCCGTCGCCGGTGACAGGGTCAGGGCGGTTCCAGAAGGTGCTGTCGAGCAGGACTCGGTCGTAGTCGAGGCTAGAGGCGGCCTGGAAGCCAAGTCGACCGTCTTAAAGTCCAAGACGTGCCGCTCGACCAACCAACCGTCGTGATGTTCCATGTGGGTCGTTGCGGCAGCACTGTCGTGGCCGAGATGCTGGGACGGCATCCCCGGTGATTGGGACGGGGAGGTCTTCGAGCCGACGGTGCGCCGGAGGATCGGGTTAGAGGATCTCGCACCATACGAGTTTCTCCGGAGGCGGACGCTTCTGAGGTCTATGGCTTCGAGATCAAGTACCTGCCGTCGCATCACCAACGGTTCTTGGCGCTGGATCTGGATGGTCTTCTCGATCTGACCGACACGGGTCGGGGTGACCCACTACGTAACCCTCCATCGCCACAACTACCTGCGTCGGGTGGTCTCCGGGGTGATAGGTCGGGAGGGCGACGTGATGGCATCGGACGCACGGCCGAGACCGCGCCCGACATCGCGGTGCGACTCGATCCGAATGCGGTCCCGTTCGGCCCACGTCAGCCCCTGCTCGCGGCCTTCGAGGAGATGAAGGGGCGGCGAAAATGCGTTGCATCACGCCTTGGGTCGACGCACTGCGTTGCACCTCGTGTATGAGGATCACGTGGAGACCGATCCGACAGTGGCGTACAGGTTGATCTGCGATCTGATCGGTGTCGACCCGGAAATGCGGGCGCAGCCTCGACGAACTGGCGACGCACCCCTCGAAGCAAGCTCCTGACCAACTTCGACGAGATCGCCGATGTTCTCACCGGGACCGAATACGAGTGGATGCTGGACAGACCACCACAGATGTTGCGCCGGTCGAAGAGAACGAGCATCCGTGAGTGCCATGGCCTCCTTTTTGGGTGATCGGGGCCCCCCGATCGGGCACGACGTTCCTCGCCAGGGTGCTCGACCATCATCCGGGGATTTTCCTCACCAATGAGACGAGGGTGATGTTGTTATTCAGCCGAATGCTCAACAGGTGGGTCGAGGCACGTCGCCTCCTGGCAACCTCGCGTGACCAGGTCGTGGACAGCTTGTGGCGCCAGGTGCCAGGGGTGGTGGAGCAGATATACCGGGACCTGGGCGCCGAGCCGGGCCAGCGATGGGGCGACAAGTACCCGCATTACGCCGACGGGGACCTGGATCCTGAGGCTCTCCAGACAATCGACCGTCTGTTCCCGGAGAGCCAATATGTCCACATCATCCGCGATCCGCGTGCGGTAGTCGCGTCGATCTTGGCCAAGGGCTGGCTCGGCTTCGACGAGGCGATCGAGGCATGGCGGGTGTTCGTGTCACATGGGCGGGATTTCGGAACCTCGCTTGGGGACGGGAGATACCACGAGTTGCGTTACGAGGGTCTCATCCAGGATGCGGTGGCGACAGTCGAGGGCGTTTTCTCGTTCCTGGGCCTTCCGGCGAGTGAGCACGTAGATGAGTTTCTGTTTGGCGAGGAGAACGGCACGGACCGGAGTCAGCTTTCCCACAGGCAAGCCTGGAGTCGTAGGACGGCTTGCGTGGGAGGGCAGGTTGGAAGAGGCTCAAGTGGGTCGGATCGAGGAACGCCTGGGAGAGATGATGGCCGAGTTCGGATACTCCGATCGGTAAACGGGGCATGACACGAAGGTGAACTAAGCTCGGTTGTCCGCTGCCGATACGTCGGCCTGAGCGCTAGGGGGCGGCAGAGATTTCGGGCACGAGCTATCAAACATTCGACGTCAAGGGTTCCTCTAATTCGGCGGCGAAGCTCGAAGCGATCCAGCTGCCAAGAGACCTGTCGGGGAAGAGCTTTCTCGATTTAGGCTGCAACGAGGGATTCTTCTGTCTTCGAGGCGCTGAAACGGGGTGCGACCAGGGTGGTCGGGATCGACCAGGACCCCAGGTTCATAGCCAAGGCCCGCGCACGGGCACCTGAGGCCGACCTTTCTCGAACAGTCCTGGCAAGACCTGCCGGCCGAGAAGTTCGACGTCATCCTCATGCTGTCGGCACTCCATTACGAGGATCGACCTCGAGAATTCCTCCACCGTCTGCATGATCACCTGACCGACGACGGCCTGCTCATCTTGGAAGTCGGTGTCGCAAACGAGCGAGGCATGACTCGAGTGTGGACCCAGCGGAAAAGCACCGTCTTTCACCCGACGTGGGACATGCTCGCCTCTCGATATCTCGAGCCTTTTGCCTTCCGGGTGCTCGGGAGAAGCATCGACCAGGCCGGGGATCCCGTACCTCGTTGGGTGGTCCATTGTCAGAGACTCAAACCGACGGTTCTCCTCATCACCGGAAAGGGCCAGGTGGGCAAGAGCTCGCTGGCGCGAGGTCTTGGGCGGGGCCAAGTCGTGACAGTCGAGATCGACTTGATGCTGCGCCGCCTGGTCGCATCCATGGAGAGAGCGGACCGCCCGATTCTCCAGCTCTTGGAGACCTACCGTGACAAGGCTATCAAAGTCCTATCGCAAGATCGTGTTGGACATCGAGGGTGCTGGATTGAGCGCCGAGTTCGCCGACTTGATCTTCGCGCACATTCCGCTCGATGAAGAGGTGGTGATCGTCGAGGGCTACGGGCTCCGTGGCGAGATACTCGCCAGATTGCAGGAGCGTCTGGAGAACGGTGGCATATGTGTGGAGTGCCAACCGGCTCGACCTGTTGTCGGGGACACCGCAAAGGAAGCTGAGCTGGAGACCCTGAGATTGCAGGTGTCCGAGTTTCGGCGCACCGGCGATGACCTCCGTCGGAGCACGGCTGCCACCAAACTCGAATTCGAAGCTCTCGCGGAGGATCGTGAGAGGTTGATCGGCGAGACGGGACATCGCAACGGACGAAACTCGCACGATTACGACAGCGTCGATCGGTCAAGGCAGCCTTGTGGGCCGCAGGATTGGTCAAGCCGATTATGGGAGGCTCGACAAATTCTGAGGGCGACGACGAATCCAGTGGTGACGGCCGAATTCCGTCATAGGTATCCCCAGTTCGCGCAGCGAGGTGACCCGACGGGTGCGGGACCACGGCGGTAATCGAAGGCACCAGTAGCGCTTCGCTATCCCGACCCTTGGCTGAGTCGCTCGGACCGACCCGATGTTTGAATCAGGGGGACATGGGGTAGGGTCGCTGCCGGCTCTACAGAGGAGGAAGACATGGGTCTACCCATACGCGCCGTTGGCGACACTTGGCAAAGCGCGTGATGGGAGGTCCGTCTTCCGAAGATTCAAGAGTCCGGGGGGGAGCGCCGATACCGGTTCGGCGTGAAGTTTTCGACGCGATTGATAGCGGGGTTCGTGTTGGCCTTCGGGTCTCTGTTCCTCGCGAGCGCGCCCGCCTTCGCCGCAACCTTCGATCCGAGCG
The DNA here is from genome assembly GCA_963728145.1 of uncultured Chitinophagaceae bacterium. Lineage (GTDB taxonomy): Bacteria > Bacteroidota > Bacteroidia > Chitinophagales > Chitinophagaceae > CAVSJA01. The sequence continues at coordinate 29,481 of CAVSJA010000008.1, forward strand.
GTATGACCTTTCCGCTGGACGGAGACCATCGTCTGACTGACAGCTTCGGTGATTGCCGCGGATCCGGATGCTCCAGGGCGCACGAGGGCGTGGACATAATGACGGCGAAGGGCATTCCGGTCCTGGCCGTTGGGGACGGCGTCGTGTCAGTGGGTCAGCTCGGGCCCCGGCGACTGCTGCTACCTGGGCATCGACCACGGTGGAGGATGGGTGACGAGGTACATCCATCTCAACGACGACATTCAGGACGCCTCCGGAGCTTATGTCCCCAACACCGACGGCCAAGGGTGGGGGATTGCCGAAGGCTTGGCCGAGGGGATTGCTGTCACCGGGGGTCAGGTCATCGGTTGGGCCGGTGATTCAGGCAACGCTGCCGAGACGGTGTCGCATTTGCATTTCGAACTGCGCAAGAACGGAACGCCGATCGATGCGTATCCCTTCCTGGTCAACGCTCTGGGCGGGTGGGACGGACGCTTCCAAGACGACGACGGCAACGTCCACGAGAAGAACATCGACATCATCGCCGAGTGGGGGATCACGATCGGCTGCAACCCACCGCTCAACAACAATTTCTGTCCAGCTGACCACATCACCCGCGGGCAGATGGCGGCATTCATAGCCCGCGCCCTCGACCTCCCCGACGGTGGGCACATCCCCTACAAAGACGTCGCTGGTACTACCTTCGAACCTGCGATCAGGGCCATCGAGGTGGCAGGTATCGGTTTCGGGTGCAGCGAGACCGAAGTTCTGTCCCAACCAGGACCTGCTCCGACACGAGATGGCCGAACTATTGGTGCGAGCGTTCGAATACGCCAACCCGGAGGGGACCGACTACTTCGTCGACGACGAGGGCAACCGGTTCGAGGACTCGATCAACGCCCTCGCCAGTAACCGGATCACCATGGGATGCAACCCGCCGGCCAACACCAACTACTGCCCGGACATGGCCTTGACCAGGGCCCAGATGGCCACCTTCTTCGTCCGAGCTATGGGCTGACCGCAGACTCCGGCGGCACCACCTCGTAGTACTTGTCGACGATCTCCAGCCGCCGTTGCCGGTAGCCCGAAGAGGACCCGGCCAGCACATGCTCGATTGGGTAGGAGGCGCGGGGGTCGATTCGGGCACGATCCGACGCGATCACCAGGGTGAGCACGTCGCTCTCCGGTCCGGTCGGCGGGTCACCGAGGCGGACCTTGCGCCTTTCCGTGGTGTAGTCGGGGACCGTGCGGCCGAGAAGCTTCTTGACCCTGGCCTTGCCCCTCTCGCCGAGAATGGCGCCGGCGAGACGGCTGGAAAGAGGTGCGTCCCAGTGGGTCTGTGCCCGCTCACGTCCGGAGGGCTGCGGCGGCTTCAGAAGCTCGGCGGCAACTGCGGTGGCGCCACCGACCCGCGTCGCCACGCCGCTCGCCTGGTGGCTGGCCACCAAATCTGCGCGTACGGCAGGGTCGAGGAGGCGTGCGGTCTCTTTCGCCACCGCCGGCAGGTCGTCGTCACGCGCCGAGAGGGAGACGCCGAGGTCGGCCAGATACTGGGCGCGTCCCTCTTGGTTGTCGGTCTTGCTCGACGTGTTGGGGATCAGCAGAGTCGGCACCCCGGCGGGTATCAGCTCATGAACCGAGTTGTACCCGGCGGCACTCACCGTGGCGTCGAACGCGTTGAAGTAGCGAAGCAACGGGTAGACGCCTTTGATCTCGATCACCCGTGAGTCATCGACCAGGGGGACCAGGTTGACGGCAACAGGGGAGTTGGTCACGGCCACCTGCCATTCCGGGTGAGCCAGGACCACGTCGAGAGCCGTCGAGCCGGGCCCGGCGACGTCACCTAGCCGACCCGAGCCCAGTGTCAGGAGGAGTGTCGGGCGATCCGGGTCGAGGCCGAGCTCGCGGGCCGCCGTGTCCCGATCGAGTTGGCTCATGACCTCGAGCAGGCTGATCGGAGGAACCCGGAGAGACTCGGCGCCAGTAGTGGCGCCGGTGTCGATCTCGGATGCGAGATCGGTGGGCTCGATCACGAAGTCGAACCCGCCAATCTTCCGAAGCTGATGCTCGTTCGAGCCCTCGCGCCACATGCCCCGACGCAGCCAGCCCACCACGCAATCGAGTTGTGCGATGGCGCGCATGAATCCGGAGTAGGGCGCCACGCCATCGAAGAGCAGGACGTCGGGCCGAACCTCATCAGCGAATGCGGTCAACCGGTCCTGGAGATAGTTGTCCCACTCCTTTCGAACGATGAACTGCGTGGTGAAGCTGGGGCAGTACTCGCCTCTGATCCCGAACTCCATGGCAAGGGGAAAGCCGGGGGAGAGGGAGAACATGGTGGTCTCGGCCCTGTCGCCGATGGCCAGGGCGATGGCCAACTGACGGGTCAGATGGCCCAGCCCCCAGCCGTTGCTGGTGACGAGGAGGATCCTGAGAGGAGCCAACTCGGTCAGCTCAGCGCTTTCTGCAAGGAAGCGGAGGCCTGGCGCAGTCGATCCCGGTATTCGGCGACTCGGGCATCGGCGACTTCCGTGCCGATGCTGATCGCTTCTGCCGCGAGGTCGACGATCGAGTCCCCGGACAGGGTGTCGGTCCGGGCAACGAGCTCTCCGCGATCCACGGATTCGGCGAAATCCCTCAGCTTGGGGCGATACTCGATACCGATGAACGGGGTCGAGACCGCTGCAGCCAGGATGCAGGCGTGGAGCCGCTCTCCGACCACCACTTCGGCCGAGGCGATGAGGTCGATGGCTGCCTGATTCTCGACATAGCCGGCCAGATAGGGGAGGACCTCACCCCCGGTCGCCTTGCTCAGCTGAAGGATCTGGCCGTCGTCCTCGGGGCTGGAGGCGAGGCAGACCACCTCTCGACCGTCGCGCTTCCAGCGCTCGATCGCGGCGGCCAGAGCGTCGACGACATCGCGGTCCGAGCCGCCCCAGAGCTCTCCCTTGGTCCAGGCCGGAGCGATCACCACCCGGCCATCTATTCGTTCGACATCGGGACCCGGCGTGACCAGCAGCGCGGAGTCGCCACAGATCTCCAACTCACCCTTGTAGCCCCACGACCTCAGTGTCTCCGCTGACTGTGGCCCTCGCACTCCGACATAGACACAACTGCGTCAGCCAGCGCACCCAACGATCCGGGTCCTCTGTCAAACCCCAGAATTCGGGGCTGGCCACCCCGGTGCCCAGGGTTGCCCTCTCGATCCGAGGTGAGTCTCGTTCAGACACCCAGCGGAGATACGTGCGCATGTTGATGAGCGTTCCGCCGCCGAGGACGATCAGGTCTTGGGGATCTCCCGACTCGGCGATGTCTGCCCAGTCGAGCAGCTCTCGGATCCGATCCACCATCACGTCGTCGCCGAGGTTGAACCGACCCGTCCATCCGACATAGCGGGCCTGGGGGCGATCAGAGGGTGAGCGGGCCGCCTCGGCTGCCTTGGACACGGGTGTGTAGGTGGTCCCGTTTCGTTTGGCTGCCATGAAACGCGACATCGTGGACACGCTGTCACGAGGTTTCTTGACGAGGTCCTTCGCCAGTCGAAGAGGATCGGGCGGGACGTTGGTGAAGTCGACCGGCCGCTCCGCCCTTTCGAGTCCGGGTAAGCGAACCGCGGCCGAGGGCCAATGCCGATTCATGTCCCATTCGCGGGTGGTTCGCCAGACCTCGGCGACCTTTGCACCCTCGTGCATCAGTTTGGTGGCCTCGCGTTTTCGTATGAACCAGCAAAGCGGCATGTCCGATTGCCAACCCGAGTCGACGGCCGCTGCCCCGTTCTGGGTCCTCGCCGCCCCTCCCTGATTGGTCGGCAAGGCGTAGCCGGTCGTGGCCGTCACATACTCCGGTCGCTGATCGAGCCGCTTGATCATCTCCGAGAACAGCACATCGGATGGCGCCCCGTGGCCGTTCAGGTAGCAGACGTATTCGCTGGTGGCCGAGGACGTGGCGTCTTCGAGCGAGGGGCTGAACCGGATGCGTCGGTCGCCGACGGTGGCCCCGGCGAAGGGATCGTGATCATCCGGATTCGCGACCACGACCAGCTCGAAATCAGTCCGGGGCTGGGCGAGCAGCAGTTTCCAGGTGGCCTCCAATGCTCCGACGGGTACGTCGTAGAGGACGATCGACACTTTCGGGTTCTCGGGGATGGCGGCCGGGGGCCGCTTCCGATAGAACTGATGGGGGACCAGGCTTGCCATCAAGCCCGAATTGAGTCGCCGTGCCTCCTTCCTACCCTCGACACCGCCGGCGGAGTCGAGGTCCAATTGGTGGTCGATCTCGAGCGTCGGATCGAACACGAAGGTGGCGCCCGCCTGCCAGGCCCGCCATCCCAGCTCGCTGTCCTCGCTTCCCCACCAGCGGAATCGCTCGTCGAATCCCCCCAACTCGAGAAAGAAGGTCCAGCGGGAGTGAGATGTTCGAGGAGACGAAGGCACGAAACGCCTCCCCGCCGTGCTGGAGACCGGCGGACCGGCGCAACAATCGGCTTCGATAGTGCTCGGCCTCCCCGGATGTCTCGTCCGGCGGGTTGGAACGACTGCCGATGACCACCGATGTCGCCGACGAGCCGTGCCAGGCACGATGGCGCTCGACGAAGTCCGGAGGGACGACGCAGTCCGAGTCGAGCAAGAGGAGGATGTCGGCGTTGGCGTGAGCTGCGCCCAGATTCCGGGCCCGACCGGCGCCGAATCCGTCGTGAGGTTGAAAGTGGTAGCGAATGTCGAGGCCATCGACCGACTCGACCACACCGCGAATGTCCTCATCGGACCCGTCATCGCATACGTGAACCTCGAAGGCCGACGTGTCCGGTTGCTGCGCCAGCGATGCCAGCGTCCGGGCGAGGAGCGCCGACCGGTTGTAGGCGGGGATGACTACAGCCACCCGAAGCCCGCACTGCCCTCGACCGGATCGGGGGCAACCTGGTTTACGTTGTGTGGTTGGACTCCGTCGTTCACTCGGCGACGACCTCGTGGGGCATGATTCGATACGCCTCCGCCATCAGGTCATAGCGCCGTGCGCTCCCCAACTGGGACACAACGGCGCTCGGGTGATGGTCCTCGACGAATTCGTCCAGCCCTTCGAACGGACCGTCGACGTAGATGTACCGCCTCGCGCTCGCCAGCACTTTCTCCATGAGGACCGGGTCTCCACCCTGGCGTACCGCCGCAGCTTCGAGGTTGCGGGGGCGGAGACGGTGCTGACTGATCTCGGCGGCTCCCCATATCTCACGATCGGGGAGCGCCGCGGCGAGCTCCGGAGCTCCAAGCTCCACCACCTTCTGCACCTCGGCGTCGCGGCGGATCAGCTCGGCCATGGCATCCAGTTCCGGGATCGCGGGAATATCTCGCTTCTCGACTTCCGCCGCGATCTCGAACAGCTCATCTACCCGATGGTCGTATGTGTTGATGCCAAGCGATCGGTTCAAGGCCCGATCAGAGATCTCCTGCATCGCATCCAGGTCTGAGAGGAGCTCTCTCACGTCGGCGACGACATCCGGGCTCAGCATGGCGTATTCCACTCCCGGCTCGAGGAGCATCTCCATGCCGGGGAGATGATCAGAGAGAAGGACGGCCCCGCTTCCTACCGCTTCGAGGACTCTCATGGTGATCGGGAAATGCCTGGTGCCACCTTCGTTGACGACGATTCGTGCCTTGGAGTACATGTCGGCCATCACATCGGCGGTGACCTTCTCACCGAATGCAAGGCGATGTCCGGGAAATGACGCTTCGAGCTCCCGGACGATCTGCTGCCGCCTGCCGTACGGGCCACCCTCCCAGAGCTTGGCGCCGACCAGAGCGACATCGAACGGTCGATCCTTCAGAGGGAGGCTCGGATCGAGGACCTCGGTGGCGACGCCAAACGGGAAGCGATAGACCGGGGTCGGGAACCACGGAGCGAGGTGCCAGGAATGGGCGAGGAGAACGGCGTCGGCGCGGTATCGGTTGGCGAGACGGAGATTGGTATGGAGGTGGTGCTCCCCGTGGTGTGCCCAGAACAGAGTGGGCACGCCGGTGGTCCCGACGACTTCGAGTGCCGGATATGGGCCTTCGACGAAGACGATCAGATCGGTGTCCGCATCCACCTCATCGAGGTCGATGCCGTTGGTCTCCAGCCGAACGTGTGCCCCGCTCTTTCGAAGAGCCGACTCGAGGTATTTCCCCGGATTCGAGTCGGTCTTGCGATAGCAGATGATCACATTCCGACCATGGTGACGGTCGGGGACCGGGGTGTATGGCGTTCGATTGTCATCCGGTGTCTGGAACAGGCCGATACCACGTATCGGCGCGGCGAGATCGGGACGGTGCGGGGCGAGGGAGATGAGATCGACTTCGGGCGGGCAATCCATGTGAGGGGACCGGAACACCGTGCCACCTGTGGCTCGCGCTGCCGCTACCGCGGCTCCGACCCCATTCGGATGCGTCGGAAGGAAACATTCGGCGCCGGTGGCGACTGCAGCATCGGCCAGCCTTCTCATGATCCCCGACTCTCGCCAGGACCGGGGCTGCGCCCTCCGGATCACGGAGCCGACGGGACCGAGCCCCATCGGTGAGTTGTTGGGAACAGTCGAGGCGACGGGACCGACAGGCGCCGCATTGTCGACCGCCACCACCGAGACCTCGTGACCGGCGGTGACCAACGCCCTATAGATGGAGATGGCGTTTCGGTCGTTGTGGAACCGGTTGCGTGCGACCAGGCAGAAATGCATCGGTTGGAAGATCGTATCGACTCGTTATGAGTTGATCAGGTCCATGGATCGCCGGATGAACCCTGCCATCTGACCCCGGGTGACCGAATCGACGGGGCAGAACCGGTTGTTGTTCGGCGGATTGCAGCCGAACGTGATGCTGGCTGCGGCCACACGGTTGATTGCTCCTTCGAATTCGGAAGCTGCGTCGTCGACGAAGAAATCCGTGCCGGTCGCAGGGAGGTCGAGGCCCCGAGACAGCATGGCGGCCATCTGCCCTCTCGGAATCTGCTGTTCACCGCAGTATCGGTTGGGGGCACATCCGGTGGTGATGCCCGCTGCCGCCATCCGATTGGCGGCATCTTCATAGAAGGCTCCCTCGTCGTCGACGAAGAAGTCGGTCGAAGTCTGGGGTGGGTCGAGCACCCGGGTCAGGAACACCGCCATCTGACCCCGGGTCACGAGGTTCTCCGGGCAGTAGTGGATGTTCACGGGCGGATCGCATCCCTGGGTGACACCGATCGCCGCCAGTTGGTCGATGGCGGCGAGGAACACCGAGTTGGAGGTATCGATGAACCTGCGGGTCAAGGTACGTCCCGCGTTGACCCGTCCCGTCTCGACCCGGGACCCCACGATGCCGGGGCGATCGACGAACGCCTTGATCCTGGCCACCAGCTCCTGATGGGCTATTCCCGGGTCGGCTTCCAGGAGAAGGGCCGCCACTCCCGCGACCACCGGGGAGGCGAAGGACGTTCCATCCGCGAACACGTGCCCGCCCCCGGTGTCGGTCGTCAGAATCTCCACACCGGGAGCTGCCAAATCGATCGTGGTGCGCCCGTAGTTGCTGAATCCGGCCAGCCGATCGAATCGGTCGGTGGCGGCCACACCTATGACGTTGGAGTAGGGCAGCCCACCCGGGACGAGGATCTGCCCGGGAGGCAGGGCGTCCAGGTCGACTCCGGGCGAGGCGTTGCCGGCAGCTGCGATCACCGTCACGTCGAAGGACCGGGCGTAGTGAACCGCCGCCCCCACCGGTCCTTCGTCAGAAAGGATGGCACCGATCGAGAGGTTGATGATCTCGGCGTGGTGGTCGACCGCCCACATGATGCCGTTGGCGACGTCGGCCGTGCTGCAGCTGCCGTCCGAGCAGGCCCTGACCGCCATGATCCGGGCGTCGGGTGCGACGCCCGCCGTCCCGAGACCGTTCTCGGGGGCGGCGATCACGCCGGCGACCATGGTGCCGTGTGCGTCATCCGAGCTCGTGCTACCCGGGCTCGGGTCGTCGTCACCGTCGACGAAGTCGACGCCCTGGGCAAAGATGCGACCAACGAGATCGGGATGATTCAGCTCGACCCCGGAGTCGATGACGGCGACAACGATTGGGAGGCCCGTGGAGCGCCCCCAGGCGGTGGGCGTGTCGATGTCTGCGTCAGCAGTGCCCCCGTTCTGACCCACATTGTGATGGTGCCACTGTTCGGGGAACAGCGGCTCGTCGACGGGATCGAACTGTTCGAGGACCGCCTCCTCGAACACCGGCTCGCCTACCTCTTCCGACACTGCATCGAGGGTCTGCTCGACGGTCCCCTCCAGCGGCACCTCGATCGTGACCCAGTGCTCCTCCGGTCCGCCTGCAGCTTGCTCGAGGCCATCCGCCTGGTCCAGAGCTCCAGAAGGGAGTCAGCCGGTACCACGACCTGGACTGTGTCGGGGGGCTCGGGTGCAGTGGTAGCTGCGATCGCGAGCATGACGAGAAGGGCTGGCAGGGGAGACATTTGCCGGCCCATCTTCACAGACTCATTGGGGTAGGCAAGGTGATGGGTTACGGTGGTCGGGCTTGATGACGCAGATTGCAGTCTTCGCATTGGCGCTCGCGATGTTCCAGGTGGCGCCTCTCGCCCCGGGAGGCTCGTTCATCGACGACGACGGCCATGTTCTCGAGGGTGGTATCGAGGCGATCGCCGGCGAGAGCATCACCTTCGGCTGCAATCCTCCGTTGAACGATCGCTATTGCCCGGATCGGGTGCTCACCCGTGCACAGATGGCGGCCATGGTCGCCCGTGCCCGGAACCTGCCCGACACCTCCATCGATGCGTTCGTCGACGACAACGGACACGTACTCGAAGGTGCCATCAACCGACTGGCGGCCGCCGGGATCGCCTTTGGGTGCAACCCGCCTGCCAACAACAGGTTCTGCCCCGATGACACCGTCACGCGGGCTCAGGCGGCCGGTTTCCTCGCTCGGGCACTGTCCATCCCGGCGTCGAACACGAATCATTTCGTCGATGACCACGGCCATGTCCTGGAGGGCGCCATCAATCGGATTGCCGATCGCGGGATCACCCTGGGCTGCAACCCTCCCTGATCAAGTAACCATTTCAGGTGTTCAATTATTTTTTCACAAGCGTAGATCTGAACAATTAGCAGGGCTGCCAATATTCTGAAAAAGAATTTAATTCTTTTCATATAGATTAGGTTTTAGGTTGCGGTAACCAGGCGGGAGTTCGTAAACTGGGGCGACACAAAGATCAAACCTTTTAATGATTCCAAATGGAAAAGTTTAAATTGAAACAGTTTTAGGTTAGCGGTCATTCTTTAATAACATTGGGATAAATGTAAAATTATTTATGAATACAGTCGAATTAGAAGAAGTCAAATTAGTTGGCTTGGCACTAAAAGGAAAAACAACTAATATAAATGAACAATCGAGTATTGATTGTGGAAACTTATGGCAAGAGTTTGAAAAAGGAAAATATGCCGAAATAATTCCTAACAAATTGACTGATGAAATATTGGCAGTTTACCATCAATATGAAGGTGACCATACTCAAACCTTTTTCATATTTCATCGGTTGCAAAGTAAAAGCAGATACAGAAGTCCCTCCAGGTTTGGAAACTTTAACTATAGCCAAAGGAACTTATCAGAAAATTGATGCAAAAGGGAAAATGCCAGATTGTGTAATAAATGCCTGGAAAGAAGTATGGGTTTCTAATATTCCAAGATCTTATAAAATGGATTTTGAAGTTTATGATGAAAGAAGTAAGGATTGGAATAATGCAGAAGTTGAAGTTTATCTTTCGGTTGAAAACTAATTGTAAGTAACCATAAAGCGACTAAATGAAATTAACTGCTTTTAATATTTTAGCATTCTTTGGCTTCTTAATTTTTAAAGCTTTGCACCAGCTAAAACAAATGATTTCAAAAATTCCTTTGCATAAGGAGAAACCCAAATATCACCATTGCCAAGTGGATAGGGAGCACTTAGCATATCACTATTCGCCATAAGTACAAAAGACATTTTTTTTTCAGGTACTCTTATGATCAGAGATGACATGCCTACCCAATATCCATAGTGCCAGGTTATTTTTATTCCTTCCATTTGCTGAATAAACCAACCTAATCCATACGGAAGAGTTTTTCCATCATTGGAAATCATAGGGGAAAATACTTTTGCTTTTAAATCATCCGTCAATAACTACGTTTCCATCAAAAGCTGCTGCATATTTTAGCATATCGTCTATATTAGAAATCAAACCTGCTGCTGTACTGAAGGCTTTCGGATAGTCAACGGTTTGGATGCCATTTGAACCATATCCCTGGGCGGTGTTTTGTTTTAACCTTATTGTATCAAACCCATCAAGTGCGGCTAACCGCATATCGCTGGGGGCTGTATTTTGTAATCCAAGAGGCCGGATTATTCTTTCAGCTGCCAATTGATGAAAGGTTGCCACCCGTAGCAGATTGTATCACAGTTGACAGCAAAGCGTATCTGTCACCATTATACTTATATTGACTACCTGGTATACCTTCGAGACGTATGGGTCAATAAGTGTATGACACGGACAGTACCATTTTCTGTCAGGTTGATTCCATAATCAGCAACCGGGGCATTAAGGTCAATTTTGTTTTCAGCCACGAGTTGCATAATAACCGTGGAAGCAAAGGTTTTGGTCAGAGAAGCAAGATGAAATATTGTAGTGTTAGTAACTGGCTTTTGTTGTGCTGTATTTTCATAGACCATAGTCTTTGATCCAAATTACCTGTCCGTCCTTTACAATACCAGCTACCATGCCGGGAATGTTAGACTGTTTTCGCAGATTATCCAATCTGATTTCGAAATCTGTAATGCTGATAGCAGAAACAGGGTCGGGAAGGGATTGCTTTTTGCATGTTGCAGATCCTGTCAATAAGACCAAAAGGGCCATTGCAATTAATACGTTCTTCGTAAAATAAATTTGTAGCATAAAAAAAATTAAACGCGGGAGTAGACATTACCGGGAAAAGCTAAACTTAATAAACCGGATAAAGTGATTAGCCAGCACAAATTGGCAACTTTAACAAATACGCAAAGAGGTTAAAAAAGTTATTTCAATGAAATTCATTCTATAACGGCTAACTGGGCCACCAAAAGCCTGCAACCGTTAGTTTAACCTTATCTTAGTTAAAGGCCTTCGGCAAACAAAGCGGAAATCTCTTTTAAAAAAAATGTATGGCAAATTGCAAACTGCTTATTGCCTTTTTTGTATCGCTATCTATTTGAGACAAATCATTTAAGCAACTTGCATTCCCCTAACAGCAATTGCTCTCGCCACAAGTTTTATCGCGCCATCCGCTTCAACGGGTAAGTCCTGGAGAAGGTTGAATCTTATTTTGCCTACTATATAAGAAGATTCAGAAGCAAGATAACTCGGCGCCGGTCCCTGCCCGCCTAAAAACGGATTCCAGTAATCATCAAAATCCTTAAATATAGTATCAACTGTCAGGTAAGAGGTGTGAACATTTGATAGCCTTGCATCTTCAAAAGCATTTTTCAATTTATCCGGATTGCAAATTGGAAATCGTATCCCTTCATCCAGTGTTTTAGCTTTTTCGTCAACTTCTATCGCGGCATCCCAAAAATGACGAAGGAATTCCATCGTACCCGAATAATCCCATACATATGCGGCGATTATACCATTGGGTTTTAATACCCGTTTCATTTCTGCGAGAGCACCGGGTAGATCTGGAAAGAAATTCAACGCTAAACCTGAAACAACAATGTCGCCTTTATTATCGGTTATCGGAATATCAGTTGCAGTTCCAATTAGAAATTCCGCCTTATTATCAAGTCTCTCCTTTGCTTTTGCCAGGAAATCGGCAGAAGGCTCAACGCAATACAGGTGAGCGGGACTGTTATTCTGGATAACTGCTTCACTTAAAGCACCGGTGCCGCATCCCAAATCAAGCCAGGACAAATTGTTTGCTGCATTCAACCATTTGAGAAATTCAGGAGCCATCAATCTACTCCATCTGCCCATGAAGTATTCATATGGATCTCCGCTGCTCCAGGTATCTGATTTGGTATTCACTTTTTGCTTAGTTAAGATCGCTGTTTTAAATAAGCCTTTTCCAAACTAATGATCTCAGAAATGGTTCACCACCCAAACTTGTAGAATTTCGCGGGCCGACTTAAGCGGTACTTAAAATTGTATTACCTATTTCACTTGGATTTCCCCTAAGTATAAATGCGCCCCAATATATTGGATGACGATATTTTTCACGGATAGCTAATTTTGTTAATCTCAAAGCCTCCACAACTCTAAGGCCATCTAAAATATTTTTGTAGAATAATTTCATCTCCTCAAATACCACTTCATCACTCACTGTCCAAAGACTCATAATAAGGCGTTGAGCACCAGCCAATATAAATGCATATTGAAATCCATAAACACCCTCTCTTGTCGTAGTTTCACCAATACCAGTTTCGCATGCAGATAGGACCACCAGTTCAGTTCCACTTAGATCCAGCGATGTAATTTCTTCAGCTGTGAGAATTCCGTAGTTCTTGTCAGACTTCCTATTTGCGCCAGCCAATACAAGACCTGATTTTAGCAATGGATTATTGTCCATAACTTCCCTGGATGTGTAACCGAGGTTTTCAAAGAAGCCATGTGTAGCAACGTGCAAAATTAAAGGTGAATATAATTCGGTGAAAATACTTTTCACTGCTTTTTCTCCAGATACCAAAGGTACTTTTAAAAGGTCGGCAATATAGTCTCCCTCTTTCTTAGATCCCGGAAGCGGCTTAAACACGAAATCTATTTCGTTGGTTGATTTTTCTAAATTTTCGTCTACATAGGAATAATCAGGATCTGCAATCACAACCGGGGGAAGACTTGTTCCGGCAAATTTGTTAAACTTGAGAATATCCCTGCTGGTTCCTACATAGCTAATTTCATATCTGTCAATTAGGTGCTGGCCCGAATCAGTCAATAAAATTTCAAACGGAACCGAGCAAAGAGAGCTATCGGGAGAAACAATGAGATTTTTTTTGTTGCCTAATAGGCCTATTATTGGTATTACCAACTTAGCTGAAAGATTCTGTAGGTGCTTTAAGTAATTTTTGTCCTTTTTGATAATAGCTTCCCTTGCGATATTTACTAATGAATCAACCGCCTCCGCTAGACCTAAAGGAATAAATTGTTTTGAACAAATACCATTATCTTTTTTTACTACAATTACAAAATATTTGGATTCAGATTCTTTATCGCCTTTGGAAATATCTGCGTAAAATTGAAATTGATTGTATCGAATAAACTCAAGCAAAACTGTTTCTTCGGAAAGGTTTTCTGTAATAACATTTGAATAATACAAATTGTATTCTGCGGTTAATAATTTAGGTGGAACAATTTTCGACAATCTGGATTCCAGTTGATCTCTTCTTTCGATCGCTCGGTTGATTAAATTGTCAAATGACTTTGCAGATTGCACTTTACTTCGGCTTGCATTAATTTTACTTCCAATATCTCTTTTTAATTCTGCCAACTCTTCCATTATTTTTTTTGCTTTCAGGTTCCGGAGACTAATCAAACTCCGTTTTTGATTAGACAATGCCTGGAGCACGACGCCTTTTCTAGTTTGAATAAGATCAAAACACTTTGATACTTCATCAGCGTCTTTGATAAAATAAGTACTTATTATCGAGAAGTATACGTCCATATTATTAGTCACCGATTCGAGTGCAAGCAATTTTTCACGATTTGATGTAATCGAAAATGCCAGGTCTATGTACGCTGAATCCAAGAATGCAACTTCACTTATTGCGGTTAGTGCTTCTTTTGGTCGTTTAGAGGCAGAATATGCCAATGCGAGCCGAGCCAGAGTTTGACCCACCATAGGATGATACCTACCAAGCTCGGTTTTTCGAATTTTCAAAGCTTCTTCGTATAAAAGTGCGGCTTCGGAAAATCTAGTATTTTCACGATATAGTGTGGCGAGATTACTCAAACACATGGCAAGATCAAGGTCATAATGACCTTCTTCCTTTCTTAAGATGTCGATCGCTCTGAAATAAAGGGCTTCAGCCCGATCGTATTTGCCCAGAGCTACCTCAAAATTCGCATACTTCTGAAGATCGTTCGTGTTTTTGCAATTCTTATCCAGTCCCTTTACTATTGCCAATTCGTTAATCAACAACTCTGCTTCTTTTTGTTTACTAGCCTTGAGGTATGCAATTGCCAAATTTTCTCTCCACTCAACCATTACTGAATCTCCCAAATTGTAAATTTTTCGAGCATGGGAAATTGCTTCCAAGATCGTGGCAATGCATTTATCATTATTTCCCAATTTGGAATATAATGACGCCAAGTAATAAAGAATTTTCATGAGCTCATTGAGTCCTTCATTTTTACATGTTCGAAGTTGCTTAGCGGATTGAGTCAGAATTGGCTCGGCTTTGTCTAACTGTCCCAATTTGATATAATTAGACGCCAATTTTCTCACATGAATCGAAAATTTGATGGGATCGGTACGATAAATAATTTTAGCAATTTCCAGATTTTGTTCATACAAGAAAATGCCCTTCTTATAGTCACCAATAGAGTCATAAGAATTTGCCCTGTTTGCAATACGAGTTAAAATCGTTTCAGAAGGCGACAAATTTTGCCCAGGTATTTGAAAACGTATTCGAATCGGCTTTGCGTAATCAGAAGATTTGGTTTTCATGCTACTTATGCTGCGGCTAAAATTCTCTTCAGGACCTGGAGCTTCTTTAGAGCACTTCTCATCAAAGCAATCCAACAAATTTTGCACTACAAGCTGGTTTAATCCTTCCTCGGAATTAATCGGGTTACGTAAAATATCTAATGCCTGTTTAAAGAAATCAATGGCGTGATCATATTCTTTCTTCAACTTTAAGCAGTCACCGAGATTATTGCACAATTGAGCATATAAGACATTGTTCTTCCCCAGTGAATTTTCCGCAACCTTCATTTCAATATTGTAATATTTGATTGCACTATGGTAATTTCCCTTTAGTTTAAGACTATAAGCGGTCTTATCAAGATCCGTTATCACCGGAAGTAGAGGATCTTTAGATATTTCGCTTGGCTTCAATGGTTTTTTTGAGTTGGCCGGAATTATTTTTGCTAACTTTTGAAGTTTGTTGTGCAGCATTGCGGCTTTTTGAAAGTCCTCGGATATATATGCGGCCTTTGCCTGTTCGGTCAACAACCCGATATTCTCACTATTAGAAAGCTTTTCCATTTTTTTATTGGGTCTTTGAAATTATTTAGATAAAATGCACTTCTTATTTACCTTTTTCAAGGCTACAATCATCGGCGTATCGAATTTTTTGCCAAGCCTTTCCCAACCGTTGTTCTCAAAATCGCTTCACTATCCAAATTTGTAAATTGTAAAAATTAGTTATTCGATTTGGATAATCGTCGCCTGCCTTGCTATAATACTCCACGAATTGTTTTCGTACATCCACACATGAGTAAACCGCCTGCTAACTGTTTTGCCGGCGTTCTGCTGATCGCCATGTGGCTTGATCACTTCTCCTCCCATTACGATAGCGAGATTATCATTAAAAGTTATTTTTTCAATAGTTCGTTCAAAAGACAAATAACTTAAACGCCCAGATCTTAAAAGTGCTTTGGTACCATCCACAGTTCCAATCGTATTGCCAGGTGTATTGATCACCATATTGGGCGACCAGATCTTATTGAATAATGGTACAGAATCACCTTTCATTACCGACTCCCGTTCAAGATTTTCTAATCGCCTGATCTCGGCTTCTTTGAGGTCTTGTGCATTCAAAACGGTTGTACTTAGTGCCAGGCATAAGAACATGATCAGAAGGTAGAATGCTTTTTTCATGATCTCTGGTTGGGTTGATATTTGCGATTGATTCTTGCTTTATTCCTGAAGTTACATTTTATGAATCGAGGGTATAAACATTACCGGCACGGTCAACAGCATTAATTTGTTAACCTCAGATTTATTCTTTGTACCTTAACTCCTAACCGAAAGCACATCAAGTGCGCTACCTAATAGCTCTAATACTGCTTTGTTGCAGCCTAAGCCCCGCTGCACAGAATAAGAGGATTGATAGCCTCAAGCGATTGCTATCATCTTCAATGGATACCTCCCGGGTAAATATACTGCTTCAACTTTCATCTGAATCCGCTTACAGTGATGAAGCAGTTGCAACTGACTATGCACGACAGGCGATCCAGTTGGCGAGAAGTATAAACTTTACTAAAGGTGAGATCAAGGGCCTTTACCAATTGGGATCTGTCGCAATGGAACCGGGTAATCGCGACACTGCGATGATATTTTTTGAAATGGGGATGGAAATGGCGCGTCAGGCCAACGATAAATTTTTGCTTGCGCAGGGTTGTTATCACTTAAGTCGTGCTTACGAAGGCAAGAACGATTTTACAAAAGCAAAAGAATTATTGCATCAGGCCCTTCCGCTGTACGAGCAATTGGGGCTGCAAAAAAATGTCGCGAATTGTTATACTTCTTTTGGCAGGATCTGCCAGGAAACGGGAAACTATTCTGAAGGCCTGCGATATTACTTTCCAATCATTGCGAATTAAGGAGCAAATCAACGATCAGCGTGGGATTTCTGTTACACTTACTAATATCGGAAATCTATATTTAACCACGTCAAAATACGATGAAGCCGCGGATCATTTTTCAAGAGCATTGAAAATTGATAGTATGAACAATGATCGGGAAGGCATTTTCATTAATCTCCTGAATATCGGAGTAGCACATCAGAAGAAAGGATCATATGAAAAAGCCCTGGAAAAATTTTACGTAGCACTTGATCAGGCAAAGGCGCTGGGGTATGAAGAAGATGTAGCTCTCCTATTGGGTAATATTGGTTCCACACTAAGGCAGCAGGGCAAACCGGATGAGAGCTTGCGCTCTTTATTAGAAGCCCATAAGATCCAAACTGAAAATAATTTTGATGACGCTCATACACTAAACGATATCGCTGAAACTTATTTGGAATTGCAGAAGCCTGCTGAAGCAAAAAAATATGCGCAGATGGCCATCGAATCCTCCAAAAAATCAGAATCGTTGAGACAGCACCGATATGGTCTGCTTAATCTTTCCCTGGCGTATGAAAAACTGGGAGATTTTCAGAATGCCTATGATGCCTTGACTCAATCCGAACATTTGAAGGATAGCATGTTCAATATGGACAAGGCGAAACAAATGGACGAGTTGCAGATACAGTATGAATCAGAAAAAAAAGAACAAACAATTCAACTACTAACTCAACAAAAAGCAGCCGCCAATTTCAGAAGGAACGCATACCTCGCAGGCGGTGTATTTATTGCCTTACTATTACTCTTGTTGTACAATCATCAACGAGTGAGAAGCCGGAAGAACCGGCAGATGTTTGAAAAAGGACAAGAAGTGGAGAAAATGAAATCCAGCTTCTTCTCAAATATATCTCATGAATTCAGAACACCACTTACATTGATCCTTGGCCCAATTGAAATGATCAAAGCAGAAACGAAAGATCCAAAGATCAATAACCAATTGAATGTAATGCAGGGAAATGCAAACAGGTTACTAACATTGATCAATCAAATACTGGATCTGTCTAAACTTGAATCTGGAAAACTTGTGCTTGAACTTTCCAGGCGCGATATGGTTTCAGTAGTTAAGGGAGTTACCATGGCCTTTCATTCCATGGCTGAATCGAGGCAGATCCAGTTGGCTATGGATATTGAACCTGATCACCTCGAATTGAATTTTGACATTGAAAAAATAGAAACTGTTCTGATTAATCTCCTCTCGAACGCGTTCAAGTTTACTCCGGATAAGGGTAGGATTGAAGTAAAAATGAATTCGTTCACCGATAAAAAACAGGAAGGCTTTTGCAGGATCATTGTTCACGATACAGGCCAGGGAATTCCTGAATCAGATATTCCGCATGTATTTGATCGCTTTTATCAAAGTGTAAATGCGCGTGATGTTCCTTATGAGGGCAGTGGTATCGGATTAGCATTAAGCAGAGAGCTTGTTGAATTACATAAAGGTGAAATTAAAGTTGAAAGCAGGGTAGGGGAAGGAACCGATATAATAATTATTCTTCCCATTGGAAAAGAGGCAAAAGGCATCCCGATAGCGATGGGGAGGCAAGGCAAAAGGCAAGAGGCAAAGGGCAAGAGGCAAGAGGCAACAAAGATCACGAGACAACCTATTCAACAAGATTTGGAAGAAACTTATGCCCCAACTGAAGAGCCAATACAAAATGAAGAAGCTCCAATTCTGTTGTTGGTTGAAGACAATGAATCTGTGATGAATTATCTGAAAGATATTCTTCGAAGCTCATACCGCTTATTGGAAGCGAAGGATGGTGCCGCCGGTATTGAAATCGCAAGAGAAACTATTCCAGACCTTGTGATCAGCGACGTAATGATGCCAAAAAAGAATGGATATGAAGTTTGTGAGGTTCTGAAGAAAGATGAAAATACCAGTCATATTCCAATCATCTTATTGACTGCCAAATCTGCGCTGGAAGATAAAATGCATGGTTTACAAACTAAGGCCGATGATTATCTAACCAAGCCATTTGTGCCCCGGGAATTGTTGGTAAGGGCGGAGAATCTAATCGAATCACGACGCCAGCTCCGGGAAAAATTCAATCGTGAATTGGTGCTCAAACCCGGCGATGTTGCATTGAGCTCAATAGATGAAACATTCCTGAAGAAAGTGATGCAGGTTGTAGAAGAAAATATGGTAGACGAACAATTCACTATCGACCAATTAGGGCGGAAAGTAGGGATGAGCCGGTCACAGATCCATCGAAAGCTGCACGCATTGACAAACCAGTCAGCCACCCAATTCATCCGCAGTTTCCGCCTCAAACGGGCGATGGATATGATCAGGCAGAATGCCGGCAACATTTCAGAAATCGGATATTGGGTAGGGTTCAGCAGTCCTTCCTATTTCAGCAAGCTCTTCCTTGAACAATATGGTATGACCCCAACCCAGGCAAAAGCTAATCTCTCCTGATCACCCGGAAAATCTCGCTTTTTCTTTCAAAATCCACTTCGTGCAACAAATCTTATAGTCTGTGCAACATCTGTTACAGCCTTCGGCAAGCATCGAATCTAGTTTTGGGGAGTAAACAAAATCGAAAAAATTTAAACTCCCATCAATCATGAAACCGATTATTAAACCTTTCAGAACCAGTAGATTGATTGTTTTGCTGGTGTGCTTTCTTACAGTTGTATCCTGTCAAAAAGAAATCAGTCACCAGGAACCCCAGGGCAATTGGCAGAATCTTGGAACCGGCGAACACCAATTCAGTATCCAGTCTGATAATATTACTAAAACAGCCGAGGGAATGAAATTCAACGGCACTATCAGAGTGAAGACTAACCAGGGTCAGGAATTTGAAATCGGAAGAGGACAATTTGATGTAAAAACAGGTGCAGGTGACGCCATTACTTCATTCAAAGGGAAGGGCATCGCCGAGTTTCCAAAGGTTGGCCTCTTCGCCGAAATGCTTAAGCATTTTACCTGGAAGTTCATTGAAAGCCATATCGAGTACGAAACAGGGAAGTATTACAAGGAAACTTACAATACTGATATCCCGCTGGATGATGATAGACGGTACTTGCATTTCCAGGTGTTTGATGAACAAAAGGACGGCCAGTACCAGCTAAGGAGCATCGCCAACTCCATTATATATAAGTTTCTTGACGCTTATTTGGATCCATCTGACCCGGCATTGTTCATTAAGACTCAGTTTCCAACTCCTGATGATGGTGCAGAAGACTTCTTATCCAAATTCTGGGGAAAGGTTGGAGGTAAACTAGGTACTACAGCATCGAAACTTGGAAAATATGCCGACATGCCCAACCTGATTTTTGGAATATCCAGTCAGGGTACTTTCAAGTCCAGGCCATATAAATTCACTGTATTCGATGGTGAAAAATTCAAAGAGGAATTTGGATTTAATCAGTTTGAAAGTTTGCCATCACATCTATTTTTAAGAGTAGCAGGAATTCCTATACCAGGAACGGTTGTGTTGCAAGTAAGTGGTGAATTGTTTGTTCACTATCCTGTTTCATCACTGACTAAGCCCGGTACTATTGTCCCAAATATCAAAAATTCTTTCCAGGATGTAATTGACTTTTTTACCCTTAAATCAGACCATGGCTATATGCTTAATTTAAATGGTAGTCTTGATCCTGGTGCGAAAGGAGTCGGCTTGATTCTTGGAATGCTGCCTGAAGCAAATAAGATTTTTGGGAAGGAAATTTTCAACAAAGACTTCAATATAGATCTCGCCGGTGGAACATTGCAATTACAAATTGGAAAAAGCCCCATTCCATCATTCCTCCGTTTTGGATTTGAAACGAAGGTGCCGGTGTTTTCTCAACTTCTTGGAGAAGATTACAGAAAATACCTTTCTGAAGTACCGACTGTCAACCCATCTTTTTTCCAGTATTTCAGTATTGGTCCTAATATGGAAGATATTACCGGTTACTTTGAGCAATCCGTTAGAATGCGCATACCCTTCTATGGTGATTATGATTTAATAAAAGCAAGGTTAATCTCAAATAAAAATGGAATAAGCCTTAGTGCAAAATCAACTCTACCCCTGGGACCGATCAAACTTTCAGGGGAACTAAATGGAAGTTTATCTCCTCAGAAATTTTCATTAACTGGTATTGCAACTGGAAATTTAGAATTGCCGGGTGGTGTTAAGTTGATCTCAAATACGCTCAACGTGAAATTATCCAGCGATTCAGGCGTAACCCTGCATGGTAAAACAGAACTTCCTTACGGACTTGGAAAAGCAGAAGTGAAAGGTCAATTGACTACAGCTGGTCTCACGCTTTCAGGAAAATTGAATGCTGGTGTTTCAATCGATCTTGGAAACGGGTACAAATTACCAACTGCAAATATGGAATTCAGTTTGTCAACCAATCCTGCAGAAGGTTTTCGATTGAAGGGTAATGTAACCGTTCCACGCGTTGGTATGATTGCAGTAGAAGGCAAAATCAATAGTGATGACTTTTTCCTTTCAGGAAAGGTGGTTGCCAATCAAATTAGCTTTGGTAGCGTAAGTCTTCCTTATGGCAGTGGTTCAATAACCATTTCAAAAAAGAATGGAGTTGTTTTCAAGGGTCAATTCAATTTAGGATCATCATTTGGCCAGGTGGAAATGCAGGGAAAGATCAATGCAACAACGATAGATATTACAGGCTCACTCAGGAGTACCTTAACTATTGCAGGACATAACTTCAATCTTGCGAATGGTAAAATAGTTGCAAACAATTCAGGAGTAAAGCTTAACGGTAATCTCAACCTATATATTTTTAGTGTAGCAATCAATGGTTCAATGTTGGGGGTAAACAACTTTGCCCTGACTGGAACTTTTAACTATAATTCCGCACTGGTAAAAGCAACAATTAAAGTAGATGTGAAACCAACTGCAGTAAGTATGAGCGGAACAGGCCGCATCTATGGTCCATTAGGAAACCAATTATTCAGTGGAACGCTTTCATTCTATCCGGATTGGAATGCAAAAACAATTCGGGTTTGTTACCGGAATTCTTTAAATGTTCAGTTGTGTTTGAATCTCTGATGTAATGAGATAAATAAAAAGTAAGGAATAAATAGTTTCGTGGATCACTAAAAAAGAAAGGTTTCGATGGGCAGGAGTCTCGCAAATGCGGGACTCCTTTTTAATAGGCAATGGGCAATAGGCAATAAACAAAATCTAATTCTATACATTTTTTCGATGTTTCCTATTGCCTATTGTCTATTGTCTATTGCCTATTGCCCATTGCCTATTGCTTTGTAAGGTATAGAGCCCGTTGGCAATCGTACTCAATAACAGATTTATTGAGACTCCTGCCAAAGAAATTGTGCGTTGGAAATTCCCAGCCCGGACTTGAATTATCAAATTCTAAAGGCAATCTGAAACTATTGTAAGCCTTTGCTGCAATTGGATTGTTTAGGCTATAATCCTCTGCAAAGAATTGCCAGATCGGATGCAGCACGTGAATGTTTACATAATTATCGTATGGAATGTCACCGCCGTAAATCAGGTTGCCGTTTGCATCATAGGCATAGGTCAGTTCAGTCGGCGGATAATCGGGCGATACCTGGTCCAGAATAAGCATAATTATTCTTCCAGCGCTGTCATATTTGTAGTGATTGATGTTTTTGGAATAATAGAATTCTGGTTCAGGTTCCTCATCGCTACCCCAAACATAGACAGTGTCCGTTGTAATTTGCCCGTTTGTATACCCGAACTTGTGCCAGGTTTCGTATTCACCGTTTGAGTAAACAAACTTCGCCTGTGTTAACTGTCTTCTGTTGTTGTATTTGAAATGCAGGTTTGGAAACCCCGTTCCAACAAATCCAAATATGACACTGTCAGGATCACCCCAATTATTGTAGAAAAAATTACCGATATACTCGGAACTGCCATCGAAAAAATGAATGCTTTTAATTCGACATTCTTCCGGTTCTTCGGGCAGATATTCAATCATCTTTTCGCAAGAAAAAGCCTGCAGTATGAGTACGATATACAGGGGACGAACAATATAATTGATCCTTTTCATGACGGGTATAATTTAATCATAGGCTTTGCCAGGATCATTCTGGTTGCTGTCAGAATTGACATATATAGATACCTACCAAAATGATGCCTACCCATCTGACATCTCAAATGATGAAAGAGATGCATTAAACTAAGATTAAAAAAATACTACCTGCAGGTGGAGTCAACGAAGGAAAGTAAATTTTCAAGATCAAGCTTCGTTTCAAAATCGATCTTATTCTTGTTACAATATTTCTTGAGTTCTCCGCTGCACCCAGGGAAAAGTTTAGCCAGGTTCTTTTGGTTAGCGTGAACGAAATGATCAAACTTGTCGCCAAAAAAATAGTATTCTGTTGTGAATAATACGATCTGTTCCTTAGCTACTAATCTGTGCCTTGCACCGGCTTCTTCGATCGACCTGATATTTTGCACAGAAGATATAGAACTCATTCCATCATAGCTGACAGACCTTCTTTTGTCCGCAAGTCTGAAACTATGTTTTATGCCAAGCCTTGCTGAATTATTGGATTGTACAAGTAGAATATATCCCTTATTAAAATAAAAACTGTCGTTCTTAATATTAATAAGCCTTATCGTTTCTTCGTTGTCCAGTATAAGTGTATCTCCATTCCCCTTAATAAAAAACATCTCATCTGTGAAACGGTTGTAGTTCATCCGCGCTTCAACAACCCTTCCGTCCCTGAAAATAACTTTACCAATTAAAAATTCCGGATACTCATAGAGATCTTTCGCGGGGATTGCTTCGTCTATCCTGGAACCTGCGTTTACTACAAAAGACGTGTCTTGTGTGACCGTGCGTTCCGATAACAGTAAAATCAATAACAGGCAAACCAGGGATCTCATTGTTTTAATTTATCAATTTGTCAAACCGCATAGTTTAATTTCAGTCACTATAAGTTAACGAATATTTGCAAGAGTGTTCAAAGGTTGAAAACTGCTTCTTATTGCAGAATAGATATTCAATCAGGCGAAATTGATCGTATAAATTCTTTTGATGTTGAAACGAGTCCAAAATGTGTTTGAATGATTGTAAGGGATGATTCATGATTACTTCTTGCAAGGTTATTACCTACCGGTTCTGCAGTGCAATCAGCAAGCACGATTGGCAGGTAGCCTCTGAAATTCGCATCTCTGACGGTAGATTCAACACAAACACTGGTAGTGCAACCAATGACAATCAGGTATTTCTTTCCCATCTTACGCAAAAGAGAATCTAATGTTGTTTGATAAAAACCGTTGAATCGATTCTTGTTAATAACGATGTCTTCTGGTTGTGGCTTCAGTTGAGACAGTATGTCTGTATTCCAGGTATCGTGTATCAGTATGCGGCTCTGCTCTCCGTTTGGCGCCGTGACCGTTTCGCCAATATGGAATCTTTTAGCTCTTCTAACCCGACTTGGAAATTCCGTACCAGCCATGTCGGAAAGATCTGGTTTGAATCCCATTTTAAGATAGATAATTTTTAATCCTTTCTTCCTGGCTGCTGACAACACGTTGTTAATTGGATCTATCACTTTTTGAATCATAGAAATATCTATCCCTGCCCTGTCAAACATTCCACCCTTTGCTCCGAAATCATTTTGCATATCCACAACTATAATGGCTGTGCTGGCTGCATCAAAACGAATTGAATCAGGCCTCGCTGATAGATAAATAGAATCATTAACCTGCTTTTGCTGCGCTACTGTTTTGGTTTCAATCGAAAGGAAGATCAGGAGAATGAGTAAAAAATAGCGGACTTTCATAAAAGTAAATCGTATTGTAATGTATCTAAGTTAAAAAAAGAAACTAGAAAGCTGGATTTTTTATAGTTTCTGCGCCTTCGCACACAAAATTTCCAATTGTTAAGTAATTTCAAAGACACGTTAAATAAATAATTTTAGTCTTTTTATGTCCTACGATTATTTCTTACAAGCTCACTCAAACAAAGATTTCCAGGAAATTCCTATCGAAAGCATTTTGCAAGTCTTTGAAAGATTTATAACAGCAAAGGGTGAAGGATATTTTGATGTTCAGTTCGATGACTTGAATGGTTGTACAATTTATATGGAAACAGAGGAGCCGGTAACGAGTGCCATAAATATAAATCGACCTTGTTCTGGCGAGGAATTCACGAATTGTCTTTATCAGCTAATGAAATTGGGAAACTTTGTTTTTTTTGAACCCAACGGAAACTATCCAATCATCCTGAATCCCGAAACAGAAAAACATCTACCTGATGATTTCCTTGAAACATTAGGTAAACCGGTTGTGGCAGATAGCCTGGAATCCTTTTCTACGTTCTTACAGAATGCGCGAGATTAATTTCAGTTCATGTAGTAGTTCCTCCAAAGGTTCCCTATCAACCCTGTCAATCCGCCTCAGGCGACTCAACCTTTCAATCAGTAATATTGAATAAGAACAATACGGCCGTACGCCTTCAGCACGTCACCTTCAACGAATTCAACATCAGCTCCCATTTCAAGCATTTTTTCAATCATATCGTCTACTGCATCTCTGATATAGGAGAAGTCATTATAAGGCTTTGTGAGTTCAAGTATCTCTGATTTATCTGATCCTTGTTCGGCAGAAACGCGGAAGTTTTTCTCGACAATGAGAAGTTTTCCGCGGCTATTATTAACCTGCTTCCAGACCTCTTTGATTCCCGATACAAGCTTGCCTGCTCCTGCTGCATCTTCCATTTTTTGAAAGATCAACTTCATTTGGATTTTCTTCCAATCAAGAATGGCAGGTTCAATGATTTTTGCCAGTTCAGCAGAAGGAAGCTCTGAATAGTTGCCAGGTATATATCCAACAATATTTTTGGTATTTCGGGTGAGTGATTTGAAATAACCCAATACTTTTTGCGATCCCATCACAAGTACTGGCAATGGATAACTCTTCAATAAACTATGCAGGCCTTTATCAGAATAGTGAAGGAATTTTTTCAGATTAAATTCTCTTTGCTTGGCGGGGTCTGAAAAATTCGCAACCCTTTCTGGCAAATCATATTTCATAGTTTCGGCATATTCAGCAACATCAACCTTTATTATGGTGAAACGGCCCTGGTCAACAAGATAGATTTTGGTTGCTTTCGCAGCTACAGATACCAGCAGGAACTGTTTCTCTTCTTTTTTCGCAAGTACCAGGTCTCTGATCTCGAAGGACTCATCGACAATGATTTTCTCTTCCACGGGAATATCCAGGTAGAGTACCTTTTCAAAAACAGGAGACACAAAAAGCGCAACAGTTTTTTTAAATGTGCTGTAATTAATGTTCTCGACCTGTTTTCTCAGTTTACTAAGGACTAGTTCTGCGAGTTCGTCATTATAGTTATGGTGGACTTCTTTCTTAATTTGGTCGTAGGCAAATTTTAGCCGCTTAGTGAGTTCTGACTTGTCCTTCATTTTCGGCTCAAATGGCATAATCAGGGAAATTGCCGGCCGGTAATGAACCGCTTCCAGCAGCTCTTTCAGTTGAGACGCGAGGTGAGTATCCATAGTATCTGATTTGAATTCAAAGCTATTATCGTAAATCCTGCATAACAATGACGGTACTCACAGCTTGTCTTGATTCCGTTCAGAACCTATGAAGCATAATTTACCAAAATTTCTCCACTATACCTGAAACGTGCTAAAAATGTGGAATAAATATGGCGAGATGACATCTGGCCCCACAGGTTCTACGCATCAAAAGCAACTGCGGGGCCAGAAGTTTTCATACTAGGGTGTTACCAACTAGTCCACCCTTAAGTATGGCAGGCTCCATTAATGGTTGGAGTCAGACAATTTAATGGTTGGAGCCAGATCATTTCCACTGCATATTTCCCTTCAGATCTACAGGATTAAAAAATATGCTGCAACTAATGAAAAGAGTTTCGCATTTTTTGGGGAATAAGTTCTCACTGCCAGATAGAGCAACTTCATTTATTAGGATTTTAAAATTTGCTTAACTATCCTTTATCATTCCTTTATAAAATAATTGCACATTCTTTGAATAATTTTGCTATCCACTTTTTACCCACTCATATAGTTTAGAGCGAAACCATCACTTCCTGCGGTCAACTATTCACTAAAACAAAAAAAGGAATATTAATTATGAAGAAGGTCTTACTGAACTTCAACAGAAGTTTATTTGCAGGATTTGCGATCATTGGCCTGGCAATATTATTTACAGGTTGTATGAAGAAGGGAGATGATGTTGATATCCCCTCAGCCGGCCTGATGACTTTTAACCTGGCACCGGATCAACAATCGGTTGTAGTAGCATTGTCCGGAAGCACGGTTAGCCGATCTCCGATGGGTTACACCAGCTTTTCGGGTTTGTATCAAAACATTTTTATCGGCACCAGAAACGTCGAGAGTTTTGACTATCCGGATGAGACTCCGCTCGCTTCAACCGAATTCAATTTCGAGAATGAGAAATACTATTCGGCATTTGTAGTGGGGGTGAACGGTACCTATCGTAATGTAGTGGCTTTGGATAATTTCGACAGCCTGTCTTCAACTTCAGGAAATGCGTATATCCGTTATATCAATGCGATCACGGATTCGGTGAACAGTCCAACTGTTACTATTAGCGCAGGTGGAAGCAATGTAGTAAATGACAATGCTGCCTATGCAAGTGTTAGCGAATTCGCAGCTGTTGCTCCTGGTGAAGTAAGTATTGCCGTGAAGAACGGCACGGCTATCGACGCCAATCGCAGCATCACAGTTGAAGCTAAAAAGGTTTACACTGTACTGTTAGTCGGAATGCCTGGTGAAACCGATGACATGAAGAAGGTACAGATAAGATTTATCCAAAACGGTACTTTGACCGACGAAGGCGGAAAGTAATTCGTCAGGTTCATAAATTAACGATTGAAAAGCCCAAGCTTCTCCGTATGGAGGGTTTGGGTTTTTTTTATTTTGTCCCAACAGAGTCTCCCGCAACAGGAACTCCAAAACTTAGAAATCTCGCGCGGGTACTCTCAGTCTTTGAAGAAGAGCGCTACATTAGGAAGTTGGGCTTTGTCGATTCAGGCCTCTATGATAGAACAGGACGGCTCAATCCCTCATACAACTATATTTGACAAACCGGCATAGGTAAATGTTGATTAATGGGAAGAAATAAAACTTACATACTTTGCTTTTTATTTTTTGTTTGTTCTTCTTTTATTCTTTTCAAAAAAGAACGCCCAACTTTTTACATCATTGGTGATTCCACTGTGCGCAACGGGGATGGTACAGGTAACAATAACCAGTGGGGTTGGGGAAACTTTATAGCTGATTATTTTGACACTATGCGTATCAGCATTCGTAATCATGCCATCGGTGGCAGGAGCAGCCGAACATTCATTACAGAAGGACGTTGGGACCGCATCATGGTTGAAATGAAAAAAGGCGACTATGTAATCATGCAATTTGGTCATAACGATGCCGGGCCATTGGATGATACCGCAAGAGCGAGAGGTACAATCAGGGGCATCGGTACTGAATCGAAGGAGATTTATAATCCCATTCGTAAAATGAACGAGGTAGTGTACACTTATGGTTATTATATGAGGAAATATATAAAGGATACAAAAGTCAAAGGCGCAATTCCAATTGTATGCTCACCTATACCGCGGAATGACTGGAAGGAAGGAAAAGTCGTCCGTTCATCCGAAACTTATCCCGGTTGGGCGAGACAGGTAGCAAAGGAAGAAGGCGCATTCTTCATTGACCTAAATGACTTGGTTGCGAAGCAATATGAACTAATGGGTGCTGATGCAGTAAAGCCGTTCTTCCCGGTTGACCATACCCATACGAATAAAGAAGGCGCGGAGCTGAATGCAAAGATTGTCGTACAGGAATTGAAGAAGATGAATCCTGGGAAGATGAAGAAGTTTATGCGGTCGGCTACGGTTCAGGTACATTAATTATCTCGCAAATAAAATCACTAAATTTACTTCCCTTCAATGACTCCGTAGCTCAGCTGGTAGAGCAACAGACTCTTAATCTGTGGGTCCAGGGTTCGATCCCCTGCGGGGTCACTTTATAATTATTAATGGTTATAGCTTTAGTAATTATGAAAATGCTGACAGCAAAAAGTATTCGTATGCTGTTGGAGTAAATGCGACAATTCTTTTTTCGGGTAAGAAATGACAAGAATCCAATTATTTCGATCAAAGATTTATTCCCGAGCTTAACTTTTTGATGGGGCAATATCATCTTCGTCAAGGTTGAATGTTTTACGCATGATATCCGAGGATAAAAGGAGCCTGATCGATTCTAGATTTTCAGGGCTTTTCAAAAATGGATGGTCTTGATATAATTGACGATATTCAGATAGAATCTGATTATCGAGGGCTTCACGTTTCCGATTTGCGGCCTTGCCGATGGTGGTAATAACATCTTTTTGAAAGTGCAAGCTAACTGGGTCTACAAAGCCCATTTTAATAAAAGAGGCAGTTTTCTTAGCACATCTGCATGGGTTTTTCCGGTTGACCAATCCGCATTTGTTATCCAAAAAATTGTAAAGTTGCTGTTTTGCCCGGTGAAGCTTAATCCGGAAATTTTCCCGGCTGATTTCCATGATCTCGCTGCCAACAACGTCAGAAAGTTCAAAGAGCTCGCCAATAATATAAATCATGCGTTGCTCACGGTCAAGGCATAATAGCATTGCTTTCATGCAACTCAATTTTGCCTCTTCTATCAGCAGTCTTTTTTCAAATTCCGGATACTGATCAGATAGCTCATGATCTTCGATATTATCAAGACTTTTTCCAAATTCATCAAAAGTCATCTGTACCGTCTCGTATTTGCTCCTTTTCATATTTAGAAAATGGTTTTTGACAATCCGGTATATCCAGGTTCGTAAGTTGCTTTCTTTTTTGAAGCTGCTTAATTTGGTAACTACTTTTACTAATACCTCCTGAGTGATATCTGCAGCGTCATTTTTGTCTGCGACAAATGAAAGGGCAATATTGAATATCCAATCCTGGTGCCTCTTAATGAGATCCTCCAACGCTTTTTTGTCACCGGATAAGGCCAACTCGATAAGGCTTATGTCTTCCTGGGTGGTCATACCTAAATGATTTTCCATTTATCCACTTTTTGATAATTCAAGTAGTTTAACAACTTTTGCCCGGTTTCGATTCGGGCAAAAGTTATTGTCAACCATTGTTTCATTTTTTGTCAAGAAGATGCGCCCCGAACGGGTTGTCAAAAACTATCAGCCACCTTCCATCAAGTTGCTTACGGAGAACCGCTACTGAGAGCCCATCCTGGCGTATCTCTTTTCTATCTGGTGTTTTCCCTGTCATGGACCAAGGTGCAAAGTGAATAGCAAGATTTCCATTCACAAACACTTCATGACCCGAATAGGTAAATTTCGGATTTAATTGAAAAAATCCATTGAAGCCCATTCGAATGTCATTTATATCTGATACCGGTCTTCCGGGTTCAAAAGCTATGACGGCATTGCTCTCATATCTTGCCAATACCCGATTGATGTCTTTTTGATGAAATGATTCTGTCATTGCCAGAACGGCATTGAGTACCTCTTTTTGTTCCCGTTCTAAATTCTTTTGTTCCATAAGATGTTTTGTTAATGATTATGAATTACTTAATGATGTCACACCCAATGCAGCGATTAGGATCCATTCCGTTTTGACCATTGGTTCATATATGAACATTTTACGTTTAGACACAAAAATAAAGAGCCTGTTACAGTAGTTTATCTGCCATTTTAATCATTGGCTGGGAGTGCGATTGCACTTGCAGCTGATTTTCTATCGTAACCAAATTAAGCTCCATGTATTCATTTTTTACATTATTGTAGCCTGAGCAGGGAGAAATTAACCTGATCTTTAAACAACTATTGACTTTTAGCCTTTCTTTTTAATTTCATCACTTCCCGTTTTGGCTTTATTGGTCATTGCAACCTTTTGCCATTTACTCCGTATGTATATAGTGTAATGGCTTTAAGAAAGGTATCCAGCTCATTAGTCTCTGCCAAAGTCAACCGCCCTTTAAACCAAACCAGGCAGGCATGTTAACTATTTAAACCAACTAATTTTTTCCCGGGCTTTGGAAAATATCAAGCACATTATAAAAGGATGCGTTGCCAATGATCATAAATATCAAAAGATGATTTATGAACGTTATCGCGGCTATGCGTTAAAAATTGTGTTCAGGTATATATACAGGTATGAGAAGGCCATTGATGTAACTAATGATGGCTTCGTGAAACTGTTTGCCGGGTTTTCAAAATTCAAAACTGATAAGGATGAGGATATCGAAAAGATGCTAATGGGCTGGATGAAAAGAATAATGATCAATGCTTCGATTGATGAGTTGCGTAGATCAAACATGCTCCCTGAAATTGGCGGCATTCCGGAGTATGTGTGGGATATGCCTGACAAAAGCCATGAAGCCGACCAGCTTTTACTTTATAAAGACCTTATTATTCTGATCAAGGAACTTCCGCCATCTTTCAGAGCTGTGTTCAACCTTTACGTGATTGACGGCTACACTCATAGCGAAATCGCCGACCTGTTGAAAATAGCAATTGGCACTTCAAAAGCAAATTTGTCAAAGGCCAGGTTGCTATTGCAAAAAAGTATTAAAAAAATGGAGGAGGCTAAACTATGCGTGATATAAACCAAAATATGGAGGAGCTATTTCGGAAGGCGGCGGATAACTACCCCTTAAAATCTGGTGATAGCAGCTGGGATGATATTTCAAGGGCAGTTTTAAATAAGCCTGTAGAAAACCAGGCTACAAAAAAGAAGCAGTCCAGGAAATATATAGTTTTACTCTTATTCCTATTGCCTCTTTTCCTGAAAGATGGGATCATTACAAACAATGAGATGATTGATAGCTCTCGACGAGTATTTGAAATTGAAACTAGTATTCCCATGATGACAAATAAAACAGCTGGAAATACTACTACTGGGAATAATAAAGACATCATTCAAATGCAAACGGTGGGAGCAGAATACATCAAGGGAAAAAAGGATCATTCATTGCTTGTTGAACAAAACCTACCAGATTTTTTGACAAGCGCTAAAAGGAGTACATCAACTGTGCCGGTTTCAATTTTTAGGCAAGAATCTTTTTCCGTAAATAAAGAAATGACACCTGAAAATGTTTCACTAGCGCAAATGGAAAATGCAAAACCCATAGAGAAATCAATTGACAAAAAGCAAGATCCCCATCCGAAGAGTTTGTACATGGGTTTGACAACCGGTGTTTTATTTGATGAGGTAAAAAATCAGGGAATGGCAGGAACAGGATATAGTATTGGCATCATCACCGGATACCGATTTAATAATCATCTATCTCTTGAAACCGGTTTGCTGTATGCAAAAAAACCGTATTACAGTTCCGGAAGATATTTTAGTATGAATAAAATAAGCAGCGCTATGCCTTCAGGCATGGAAATAGTCAGCCTGGAGGGGCACAATGCTGTATGGGAAATTCCTGTAAGAGTAAAATATGATTTCTTCGAAAGAAATAAAAGCAAACTATTTACTTCTGCTGGTATTACTTCCTATATAATTACCTATGAAAAGAATAATTACCTGGTAGAAATGAGTGGTGTACAGCATACGATGAACGGTGCTTATAAAAATAAATCAAGGTCTTTAGCCGCTACGTTTGATATAAGTGCCGGTTACGAGCATAAAATTGGTAAGTCAAATTACTTCCGCATAGAACCTTATATACAAATTCCATTGAGAGGTATGGGTGTTGGGTCTATGCAAATGATAAGTACAGGGTTGAGAATAGGTATTACAAAATTCCCAAACTAAACATCCACAGTCTACTGTTTGAAAATGATTGATCTGGTGATAAACCGGATAGGAGAACTATTGCCTGGAGAAAGCAGTAGAGAATAACCATTGTCAACACTAAGCGAAATAATCAACTATTATTTAAACCGATAAATCAAATGTTTATGAAGCAGACAAAAAAATTCTTAGCCATTAGTTTTATGGCGGTAGCTTTTGCAGCCTGCCAGAAAGATCGTTTACCGGAAAAAAATGAGCCCTCAGAAGATGCTGAAGCTTTAACGGGAGCCAGGAGAGGACATCATGGCGATAAAGACGGCTTTGTTTATACATCAAGTAACCAGTCGGACGGCAATGAAGTGATTGTCTACCGACGCGCCAAAGATGGAAAACTTACCTGGAAATCTTCATGTTCAACTGGCGGAAATGGTACTGGTGGCGGTTTAGGCAACCAGGAGGCCGTTGCTTTAGCAGATGATGATAAAATAGTCCTTGTTGTGAATGCCGGTAGCAATTCTATTTCCTCATTGAAGGTTACCGGCGATGGGCTTAACCTGAAATCAACGGTGAGTTCAGGGGGTATACTACCGGTTAGCATTGCAGTACATCATGACCTTGTCTATGTCTTGAATGCCGGTGGTAATGGTAGCATTTCAGGTTTCCGGTTATTGAATAACGGCAAACTGCACCCTATTCCAAATTCTACAAGACCACTAAGTGTAGCTGCTGCAACGGATCCTGCCCAAATTTCCTTTGTATGGGGTGGCAGAGTTTTGGTTATAACAGAAAAAGCCACCAATACGATTACAACATATACACTTAATCATTGGGGGATTCCCGGAACCAGGCATACAAAGACATCTTCAAGCCCGACACCATTTGGATTTGCAAAAGGAGTATTGGGTGTTGTTTTTATTTCCGAAGCCGTGGGTGGTGCGCCAGGTGCCAGTGTACTTTCTTCTTATCGAATCCATTTCAATGGCGCTATTTCATTGATAGATGGATCAGTTGGAGCAGGACAAAGCGCAGCCTGTTGGGTTGTAATAACCCAAAACGGTAAGTATGCTTATACTACTAATACAGGCAGTAATAATATTTCAACGTTCAATGCAAATGTCTTTTCTGGTGATATTAGTGTAAACAATGCGATGTCTGCCAGCACACAGGCCGGGCCCATTGATGCGGCTTTAAGCGATGAATCAAAATTTTTATATGTACTTAATGCAGGAGGCAATAGTATCAGTGCGTTCAGTGTAGCCAACGATGGCAGTTTAAGCAATATCCAGACGGTTACCGGTTTGCCTGCGGGAGCAACTGGCCTGGCGGCAAACTAAACATTTAATAAGATTTTATCAGACCACTATCGATCATTCATCATCAAAGTAAAATAATATGCGTCCTATTATTTATTTTCTCATCATACAGACAGTATTGCTGTTATGTGCATGCAAAAAAGAGACTGCAACTACTACTCCGATAATTATTGATAGTGGTCATTTCTCGAATGGGCCGTACGGCAGTGTAAGCGGCACTGCTAAAATTTTTAAAACAGGTACTAAGTATGAATTAGCACTGGAAAATTTTTCAAGCAGCAATGGCCCTGATCTGAAAGTATATCTTAGCAAGGAAAAGCAGCCGGTAAATTTTGTAAGCCTGGGTGATTTAAAGTCAACAGCCGGTAATCAATTGTACACTATACCAGTTTCGGTAAATGTGTACGACTATAAGTTTGCATTGATCCACTGTGAAAAGTATAATCACCTGTTCGGCTTTACCCAGTTAAGACAATAGTAATATTTTTTATGAAAACGTTCTTAGTTTGAGAATCTCGGATTTATTGTATTAGTGCCTTTTGAATAAAAATTTGATACACTTTAGACCCCGCGATAAAAAGCCGGACTCAATTTTTTCCGAAATTTTTTATCAATTTTGGAGCGAGATATTTTTCAATTCAAACTTTAAGAATAGTTTTTATGAAAAGGCACCAACTTTTAAAAGCAAGCTTGTTCGTTCTTTTCGCCAATTTCAATTTGGCATTGTGTGCGCAGAATAGTAAAGAATATTTTACCATTGAAAACTATTACAAAGTCAAATGGGGCTATGCCGAAGAATTCATTGAACTATGGAAAGTGAATCACTATCCTCTTTTGAAAAAAGCAATTGAAAAGGGAGATATCATCAGCGTTACTGCAGAAAAACCAAAACTCCATAGCGGAGAAGATACGCGCTGGGATTTTAAG
The DNA here is from genome assembly GCA_963728145.1 of uncultured Chitinophagaceae bacterium. Lineage (GTDB taxonomy): Bacteria > Bacteroidota > Bacteroidia > Chitinophagales > Chitinophagaceae > CAVSJA01. The sequence goes on from CAVSJA010000008.1 coordinate 63,990, forward strand.
GTGGTCCTGGTATTCAAAAACGAAAAAGCGGCATTCGATCCTGACCTCACAACGCCTTATAAGAAACAACTATACCCTGATGAACCAAAGTTTATAAAAGACGAACAGCATCGTTTCGAATTGCTGATCGCACATTGGGATGTGATGGTGGATAGGGTTGACTTGAAATAAAATCGTTTGGAGTTTGGTGTTTGGAGTTTGGCGTTTGGTGTCACGATAGCTATCTGGAGGCGTTCTTTAATGCGAAAGTCCTGCTGATTATAATGTACTCCGCATTCCAGAACGCCTTCCGAATTTTCGGGACACCAAACGCCAAACACCAAACGCCAAACACCAAACGCCAAACGATTAATTCAAAAATGCTCTTGTCACTTTTTTAACCGCTATTTTTTCCACTTCAACCTCCTCATGATGATGATGAGCATGTTTTGATTCCTGGACTTTTAATTTATGACCTGTTGCCTTTTCCCAATTGTTTATCAGGATCAGGAAAGAACTCATCAATTCACCGTCCGGGGTAGGATCGCCGGGTTCATTGAGGCTGCTGATCATCGTTTGGATATTGCTAATGTTTTCAAGATAAGTTCCGGTTTCAATTAAAGCGAGAATATTGGCTGCAGGACCCGCCATTTCAAACAGCGCCTGGCTTTGCGCGTGTGCTGTTATGCCTACTTTAGTTCCAATTCGTTGCAAACGGTCGCCAATATTCGAAGATTGGCATCCAAGGAATTCCACAATTGAAGTATTATCGGAGATTATTAGCCCCAGCCAACTCATCATTAGCACCGAAGAAAACTCTTCACGCGCCAGACTGGTGGAAGCATAAGCATTCACTTCACCGCCTGGACGACCGCCTCTGCGACAGGCCAATACTTCCCTGATCTCGATCGATAATTCGCGAAGGTTGTTCAGATCAGCAGAATGACAGCAGGTGCTTCTGGAGTGGCTATAGGCGTAATAGACCTCAGTCAGATATTCTTCAAAAAGTACTACGAATTGTTGGTTGGATGTTTTTGGTTTGTAGTAAGCCATGTTTGCGCCGGTTCCTTTATCAACATCACCAATTGCGAGGTCGGTTCCAAACATCCGATAGTAAGCATTTTTGCGGCTTTTGTAAGCGTCGGGACGAATTGCACTTGTAATATTATCGGGCCGGCAACCTCCATCCCTGAAAAATAAAGCTTCAGTATTGAGCAACCATTGCCGAACTTCAAAAGGCGCAACGCCCAATTCCTCATCATACACGTATTTCTCAATCACTTTTTCAAATATTTGAACGATTCGGGTGTTCTCCAACAAAAATGCATAGAACATATGATATGTACTGGAAGCGGTAAAATTGCTTACCGTAAGCGCGTTATCATATCGATACTGGAAATTATTTCCGCCGGTTGCTGAGGTTCCATTTGATAATACATTCCCGTTGATATCATACCAATGTTGGCGTATTGCAGATTCGATCACACAATGATCAAATATACTCGCATAAGCAATTTTATCTTCCAGGAGATAATTATACACTGGCTCGACAGATCCTCCATGCTGAGTCTCCACCAGTTCAAGACTCTCAAAGGTTAATTCATAATGTGAACTGGAAATGTACTCTCCAGATATTAGTTCACTCTGCGTTGTTGCAAAAATCAGGTTATCTATAATATCCATATAATTATTTTGAATAGATTAAAAATTAGTGATCATTTCAGCTAAAGAACTCTTGCGCTCATTTTCCTTTTTGTTCCTTTTGATCTCGTTGTTCTCGTTGCTCTCGTTGTTCTCGCTGCTCTTTCTGTTCTCTCGGTTCTTTTTGTTCCTTTTGTTCGAAGGATTCCTCTTTCTTGGTTGACCGGCTAAACTGTGCATGTTGATTTACCCACCTGTTAACTTCCCTGGCTTCCTTTTCCTTTTTCCTGTTTTCGCCGATTTGCTGGAAAGTATTTACACCTGTTGCTGCCCGGCTACAAAAATCACCAGGACGAATATTCACCACACCATTCGCTAAAATTGAATTCAATGCCAGGTAAGGATCTCTATCATCGCAAACTACAACTGCTGAGGTAGTTGTTCCGCCATATGATGAGGTAGTTGTTCCACCATAGCTTGAGCTACCTGAATAGGCGGAAATTTTTCCCATATCATCTTCAAGCTCCTTGATTTCCTCTTTGCATTTTTCCAGGTGCCGGATAATGGTAGCAATGTCGACGGACGAAACTTTCACTTCTTCCACAACGGTAGCGTACACTTTTTTAGCTTGTTCCAGAAGCTTTTGCGCAACTCTGTGTTCATTTTCAAGCTTGTTTCTACAGGTTTGCTTTTCTTGTTCCGGAAGAGCTTTGTACCAATTAATGTTGATTGCCATTTGCCAGAATTTTTAAGTTAAATAATGCAGCAGGTGCAGTGTAAAAGTAGATTTGAAGAGACGCCGCTTCCTATCACCCTAAAGGGGGATTCGGTGGTGAATGGTGAATGGTGAATGGTGAATGGGCAATAGGCAATGGGCAATGGGCAATGGGCAATAGGCAACGAGCAATAGACAATAGGCAATAGACAATATACTACGGGCAATTTCCAATTCACAATTCATCATTGACCATTCACCATTGACCATTGACCATTCACCATTCACCAGTCTCATTTCTCAAAAAATGTTTGATGGTAATAATTAACCAATGCGGCGGTATTCTTCGCGCCAGTCTTCTGAAGTATATGTTTGCGATGGGATCGCACTGTTTCATAACTGATGAAGAGCTTTCGGGAAATGGCGATAGTGGTATAGCCTTGCATGATCAAACCGAGTATCTCAATTTCACGCAGACTCAATTTTTGGTTTTCAACTTCAATCTGCAGGTTTAACTTCTTATTGATTAGAAATATGGTCTGATCGAAATCGGTAACATCGACCTGTACCACGATGCGGAAAGTTTTGCTCAATTTTCTAACTAATGGAAAAATCTCCTGGAGCCGGGCGATCAATTGTTGTTCGATTTCGCTTGACCATTCTCCCGTTTCGAAGAAATCAATTTCAAAACTATCTGGTCTTGCTTCGGAAGAAATCTGAATGGAAAGTCCTGCAGGCATAATCACGGTTCAACATTAAAAAATGGGGAAGGATTATTTAGCAGGTTGAGTGTAATGTACGGGATTGTCACTTAAATACCAATACCCGGTTTGTGGTAAAAATGATTTCTGAATATTAAAATTCCATGATATCATAATAAATTAACGTTAATCCTTAATTGATGAATTATGATTTTTTATTTAATAAATTTATCGTTTAACATAAGAACGTGTTTTTAATTAGATGTGTGGATAAATAAAATTCATCATTACTGTATATAACAGCCGTATCAACACTGTATCTTTATAATGTTCTTATTTCATTACCTCGGAATCAATTAAACCTTATTATATGAATCACAAGTCAACTTTCCGTGGAAAAGCTAATTGTTCTTTCTATTCGTTTTTCCTCCCTGCTTTTGGCCATTATGCCATAGGTAATTCGGTTTAATCGGGTATTGATTATTTATTCCCGAGTCCCCCAAAAATAATTCCTGCCTGTAATTACTAATATCCCGACCTCATTGAACAAAGGCTCATTGATCCATAGTCATCATGGTTCGAATTAATTTGACCCGTGAACTATTTGCCCTTTTGAATGCGGTCTTTGCTATTGACTTCTAACTTGCTCCGGCTAATCAACTATGGTCGGTGAAGTCACACCAACTTCCTGTGGAGCCCACGCGATGGTTTCCAAAAAACTCATGGTCTTTAAGGTTTAGCCCAATCAAAAATTGGCAATGGATGCGCTTTGACCTCCATCAGGCGGGCAATGCGTAAGAGGTATTTACTTTTCAGCAATGAACCAATGGAGCTGTCGTGATGGAGCACTTGTCGGTATACTTAATTTGTAATGAGGCATTGGATCATCCAGTAGTTGATCAGGTGAGGCGGAAATTGGGCGCTTCCGGACTCGACTGCGTGGATCAACCTGATGGTGATTTCAAATGCGTGATGATTCTTTGGCATGACAAGGTTTCCGCTGAAGGAATTATGCAGGAAGTTGCAGAATATTATTCAAAAGATTTTCGGGTCATCTTGTTGAATGTTGGAAATGTGTTGGCGGATAGCATAAAATGGCAAATGATCCGAATCGGTGCAAGGGATTGTATTGATTGGAAAGAAGGGAATGACAAGGCTGAATTATTAATAGCTAAGATCAAAAGATGGAAATGCATTGAAGAGATTGTTCAGACCGAAGCGGTCAAACATCAAATGATCGGTGATAGTCTTTGCTGGAAACGGTTTCTCAGAAAAGTGGTGGAAGCCTCATATTTCACGAATAATAATATTCTTCTTACCGGCGAATCAGGTACAGGTAAGGAATTAACTGCAAGATTGGTCCATACGCTCGATCGAAGAAAAGAAAAAGGCGAGTTGGTATTATTGGATTGTACAACCATTGTTCCTGAACTATCGGGAAGCGAGTTCTACGGTCATGAAAAAGGAGCTTTCACCCACGCTACTTATACAAGAGAAGGCGCATTTGCCCTGGCTGATAAAGGATCATTGTTCCTGGATGAATTGGGGGATCTTCCCCTGCATATGCAATCTGGGTTATTACGAGTGATCCAGGAGAAGATGTACAAGCGCGTTGGAGGAAATACATGGAAACATATTGATTTTCGTTTGATTTGTGCGACCAATAAGAATATGCCGGAAGAAATTAAGAAAGGACATTTCCGTGAAGATCTTTTTTATCGGGTGGCAACGGCAGTATTCACACTACCACCCCTTCATGAACGAAGGGAGGATATCCCAGAATTGGTCCGTTATTTTCTTCGGCAGGAATTGAACTGTGTTGCTGCGCCAGAAATTGATCTTCCGGTTATGAATTACCTTATTTATCGCGATTATCCTGGTAATATTCGCGAGTTGCGGCAACTCGTTTCAAGGATCGCAATGCGTTATGCAGGAGAAGGTATGATAACAGTAGGGGATGTTCCTGAAGATGAACTACCAGTAATGATGGAAATCGGTCTTCCACATGATACATCCATTCAAACACTGCAGCAATCTATTCGCCTCGCCATTGCAAGTGGAAAAGACCTTCTGAAAATTAAAAATGAATTCGCAAGGATGGCGATGGAGATTGCGTTGGAAGATTGTAGCGGAAATTTGAAATTGGCAGCAAGGAGATTGAATGTAGAGGTGAGAACACTGCAATATTTACGGAAGAAAATTGATACTCCTTAGGAAGTTCCCGCAGAGTTTCCTGCAACACGTGGAGGTTCCCGCAGAGTCTCTCGCAGCAGGGATTCTAAATTTCAGTACTCTTACGCGAGGACTCTGCGCTGCCCGTAGGGCGAATAGTTCGGGACATTGAATGATTGTATGCTTGAACGCCAGGTTGGATAAATGAAAATTAAGCTAAGTACATATCCATTGTCCCATGCGGGACAGACGCAGAGTCCCCCCGTAAGTTGCATCTAATTCGGAGTGCGTACTGGGGGAGACTCTGCGGGGACCTCCGACACGTTTCCGCAGAGTCTCGCAACACGTGGAGGTTCCCGCAGAGTCTCTCGCAACAGGGATTCCAAATTTCAGGACTCTTACGCGAGGACTCTGCGCTGCCCGTAGGGCGAATAGTTCGGGACATTGAATGATTGTATGCTTGAACGCCAGGTTGGATAAATGAAAATTAAGCTAAGTACATATCCATTGTCCCATGCGGGACAGACGCAGAGTCCCCCCGTAAGTTGCATCTAATTCGGAGTGCGTACTGGGGGAGACTCTGCGGGGACCTCCGACACGTTTCCGCAGAGTCTCGCAACACGTGGAGGTTCCCGCAGAGTCTCTCGCAGCAGAGATTCTAAATTTCAGTACTCTTACGCGAGGACTCTGCGCTGCCCGTAGGGCGAATAGTTCGGGACATTGAATGATTGTATGCTTGAACGCCAGGTTGGATAAATGAAAATTAAGCTAAGTACATATCCATTGTCCCATGCGGGACAGACGCAGAGTCCCCCCGTAAGTTGCATCTAATTCGGAGTGCGTACTGGGGGAGACTCTGCGGGGACCTCCGACACGTTTCCGCAGAGTCTCGCAACACGTGGAGGTTCCCGCAGAGTCTCTCGCAGCAGGGATTCTAAATTTCAGTACTCTTACGCGAGGACTCTGCGCTGCCTGTAGGGCGGATAGTTCGGGACATTGAATGATTGTACGCTTGAACGCCAGGTTGGATAAATGAAAATTAAGCTAAGTACATATCCATTGTCCCATGCGGGACAGACGCAGAGTCCCCGCGCAAGTTGCATCAAATTCGGATTCCATGTTGCGGGAGACTCTGCGAGAACTTCCTGGTTTTTGTTTGCTAGCTATTCACTAGCCACGGATCTTTGTATTCACTTATGTGCAAAACTTGAGGTTTGTTAACCCGTGGCAGTTTTTTGGTCGTATGTTCAAATGATTTGTTTCTTGCTTTTGATGTCAGCTTCAAAAAATTTCCCGATAACATTTTCCTTAAGTCTTCCTGGTCATTGGTCAATGCAAAAATTTTTTCCATCTCAACTTTCGGATGTAACCATGGTCCATCAGATCCAAAGATGATCTTATCGGCGCCGGCTCTTTTGAAAGCCATTTCCAATAAATCAAATCGTCTCACACCTGAACTATCCGTATAAACATTTTTATGCCGCTCCAGCATGGGAATAAGTGCGATCTGTGCACGCCAGTCATCTGAAAAGCTTGAAAGGTGGGGAATGATGAAATTGACATCGGGATATTCCGTTGCAAATAATTCGATCGGCGAAACTTCACCGACAGGGTCGTATAAAACCGGTAAGGAAAAATAACGGGCCGTATCACAAATTTCCCTGGAAAGGCGTGCATCATGACGGTGACATTTTATTCCACAAAAACCATATCGTTTAACAGCAGTTTGCACCAGGCTGAATACCCGGCCGCGATCGTGAACAGCATGTACAAAGGCGAATCCAAAAAATTTTTGCGGGTTTGAATTAACAATCTCTGCTACTTCCTTATTCGCGACCGAATAATCGGAATGAAATGCAGCAAATAAATTGATCTTATGAATTCCTGCATCGGCTGCCCATTTCAGGTAGTTGGACAACGGAGCACGCGTATCCCACGGACCCGTTAATCCATCTCCTTTACCCGCATGACAATGCGCATCTATTATTAGCATAAATGCATTGTTGACTTTTTTTAATATCAATAATCAATAATTAATAATCAATAATTCTACTGGCATAATGCTGTTTGCAATCATTTAGCCCGCTCCACATCGAGCAATTATTGATTATTAATTATTGATTATTGATTATTGTTGCCTTTTGCTTATTGCCTATTGCTTATTGCCTATTGCCCATTCACCATTCACCATTCACCATTCCCATTCCCACTCATATTCCCCTTCGTATTCCCAGGTCACTGCCTGCAAATCATCTTCGGGTAATCCAGTCGCCTGCGACAATCTTTGCAATAATCCCAATAGTTGATTCTTACTTGCTCTTTGTCCCCGCATATCAAGTATTACTTTTTGATCAACCACCTGGCCAGTTCCTGGATCAACCGGACCCTGGACTCTTCTATTATCAATTTGTCGTTTCAAAGCTCTGATCAACGCGGGTTCGTTATTTACATTGTAATTCTTTACTTCAATCATTGAATCCGCCGGATTGATATCAGGAACTACACTTCCTCTTGGTGGTACACGTCTTCCATCCGCAGTTTGAACCCAGTTTGTCTGTTGACCTTTGAGAAAAGTTTTTTGGCCCGGCATTCCTAACCTTTTGAAAAAAGTTTGAAGATCTCTTTCTGACTGATGCCATGAAGGCCTTTTTCTTTTATTGATTACATCTAAGTATTTTTTGTAACGTTCAATTACTGCCGGACTACGTGCTCTTTTCAATTTTTCCTCCCATTGATTCTTTAGTATCGCTCTTTGTCGCTTACCAATACTGATGATCTTTGATTTTGGAACCCCTTTGGCGATAGAAGATAGTCTCGTCGCGGCGCCTTGTGCTTTTCCTGCTAAGCCTCCCGCTTTTCCAACAAGACTTCCGGCCTTTCCTGCAAGGCTTCCTGCTTTACCAATCAAATTTCCTGCTTTGCCAGCTGCACCCACAACTTTCCCAATTCCTGAACCAACGCTTGCAATTTTTCCAATACCTGATCCAAGTGCAGAGGCTGCGCCTAATACACTTCCCAGGAATTGTTCCTGTGGATCACGATAGTTTCCATATTGGGAAGTTGGTGCAGGAGGAAGGCTGGGTTTACAGAGTCGCGCATTCCTTCTCTCTTTCCAGTACTTATGAGCACCCGGGGGAGCGTTTTTTACTTTACGGCAGAACTTGCAGTTACAGGTTTTTTGATGAACGCGTGGTGGAGCGATTGGTCCAGACTGAATCCCACTTTCTGCAAGTATTTCATTTAAAAGCGTAGACATAAATTCGATTTTGAATTAATTAAACTGGTAGATCCTTTCCACTTTTGCGATACAATCGACGAGTCGAAGGATCTCTTCAATTGAATGATCAGATCGAATGACAAAAGAAACAGCCGGTCGCTGACCCTTATGCGGAACCACTAATGCTGTTTTGATATCATTTCTTTTTAGCTTCTTGAATAATTCAAATGTTTTATGAGGGTTCAGGTTAGTATGCTGAACGGGGAATATTCCGCCTTGCAGGAAAATTCCTTTCTTCCTCAAATGCTTTTTCAGGGTCAATACATTATGCCATAATTTATTCCTGCGTTGATCGCCCTGCAACCGGTTTAATCTAATGGCATGTGATGCAGCTTGAAGGTGGGCATTGCTTACTGGACTGGAATTAATTCTTGTTTCACTTTTATCTTTGAATGCATCCACGAATCTCGCTTCCCCGCTTAGTACACTCATTGGTACGCCGAAAGCCTTTGCCAGGGAAATGATCGTTACGATAGAACTATCATTAATTCCTTTCCATTTCAATGATCCACCACCACCGCATCCATAAGAACTCCTGTTGTTTTTCAATTCGCCTAAGATTCCGAAAGCCTGTGTATCATCGATAATGATCCTTCCCTTGTAGGGCTTGATTATCGAAAGATATTTATCAATGGGTGCCCCAATTCCACAGAATGGGCAATAGCCATCCGTTAAAACATATGGAGCAATTCCTTTCGGGATCGTTTTCTTGATAACCTCATCAAGAGAACCGGCATTGAAGTGACTGAACGTGCGCACTATAATATTTCCTCTCTGCAGCCGCTCAATGCCGTATCTCGATACAGGATATATATGTTCATCTATGAATATGGCAATGGGTAGTTCTCTTAAATAACCGAACAGGTCCCAGTACAGGTGAAGGGTTGAGGGCGCAACAATAGCGGATTCCAATCCTTGCATCTCTGCTACCTGTTGCGCGATCTTCTTTGCCAGGTAGGGTTCACTCAATACTGCCGGCGCACCTGTTGTGAGCTGTTGCCAACTATTCAATTCAGAGCTACCATGCTTCATTGCCAGGTATAATGACGATGTAAAGTCAATCATGTTTATACTCTAGCCTTTACGCTCGATTGTTGTTCTTTAAGTTTGCGAATTAAATGAACGGATGGTTGTTGAACATCAATTGCACGATCTGAGTAGGTAAGATCAACACCTGTTACTGCACGATATGCATGCATATAGTTTTGGATCTGTGGCCGCCAGAAAATTGCCCAGTTAGCTGCCTGATCCCTGTTGATCACATCACTCCATGCTCCAAACCTTATGGAGAGAATAATCTGCTCCCCAAACATTCCAAGGTCTCTGAAATGAAGCACGTTAGTCTTAGTCCATCCATGCAATTGGTTCAATACACCAACTCTGTCCATCCACGGTTCAGGATATGCGACCATTTGTCGCGTGGGTAAGAATTCCCTGAATTCCGGTCTTGCCAGGATGTATTGCTGCATCAGCATTTCCATTCTTGCTGTTGACGGAAGGTCACCGAACTGGTTATGCGCACCTTCACTAAGGATCATGTGAACTTCTTTCAACGCATTCATGATCGGGAATCCATCTGCCACAACTGTCGTATCATCGTACTGGTTATAGAATTTAACGCAATGATTCAACAACACATGGAATGCTTCGATGAATTTGCTTCTACTATCAACTGTACGCAATCCTTTAACTGCAGTTCCTTCAAGTGTAATTCCATAATGATGATCATATTCATATGCCCTGCGACGAACACTCAAGCGATGTTGATCATCCTGGATATAACCCCAGAGCAAATTATTCAATGGACGTAAAGGACCTACTTCAACATTGGCAAGCGGATCAACAGCTCCATCGCCTCTGATATTCTGGAATCTTCTTGCAATCGTGCTGATACCCTGTACCAGCATGCTTTCCTCATGCCAGTAATTCCATATCAGTTCAAGGAAGCAGGGAAACTGAAGTTTGAAACTTAGCAAGCCATAACAGGATTCCATTAACCTGTCATTACTCTGAATGTAATCGGTGAGACCTTGCTCGAAAGGCAATGTTTTGAAATCTACATCCGGAAGTTTCCTCCTTACCAGTGCCAGATAAGGTAAGATCTTCACAGACGCGGGGTCACCAAGTTTCTTTGTGACTTCCACCCGATAAGCATCGAACTCCTTCTTTAATTCAGGTGGAAGATCGCCGCTGACTGTGATTGTTGCCATAACAAAAGCTTCTGTTGCCACTTTAAGCGCCCTGTATGATTCTACGGCATTAAATGGCAGGCTCAAACCCTCCTGTGTTTTCTTTAATTGTTCCCTGTATTTAGCTTCATCCTTCAACGCTGGATTTGAGATTGCGAACGGATTGATTCCGCCGCAAAAAATGTAATCAATGAATGAGCTATAATTATTGTACGATAGTGCATTTGTTCCATTACGAATCACTTCCCAAAGGGCAACATCTTTTGTAATTGCTGGATTTACGGGTTGTAAGCCGATAGGCATGAAGGACGGAAAGTTGACGTTTTCTCTTGCCAGCGCGCTATCGTCCGCAGCAGCTATTCCTGCGTTTGAGATATTTTTTTGAAAATGTTCGGTGATCGACTGGTGAAGATAAAAGGCATTGGAGGCAATCAAACTTTCCTTGGTAAAATCGCCACCGTCTTTGAAGCGCGCAACAAGGTTGATTCGCTTCTCACCAGAACTAAGACCACTCAGGTCTAAAAGATAAAGGAGTTCCGTGGGTTGTCCCAGTTTGAATTTAAACTCGATCAGCTTGCCGTTGATTTGATCATCATCCGCATCAGTATAGAATTTAATGAGGTTGCCAAAGAATGACTCCACTTCATCAATTTCCATTTGATCGAATTTCGCGAGATCAACTGCTTTCCCCTGGCCATCAGTAACATCCTTTGCATTGAACTTAACTTGCGTATAGACCGAGTCTCCAACCTTGATCCCAAGGTCCTTGCCCGCATTCAGGACTTTTCCAACTTCTACAATTGGCTCGTTTTCGAGTTTTAAATTGGCTTTTCCTGAAGAGTCAAAAATCTGTAACGGATATGTTATTGTCATTTGTTTAAGTTTTATTGTTAAAGATTTTGTTTCCTATATATTGGTTAGTGCCCAGTGCCGAAGTGCTTTTGTAAGCAACCGGTTTTCAGCAAACGGTGTTATTGTGTTATCGGCTCTGGCCTGTCCAACAACCGCAAATACCACTGACGGACGTTGCTTTGACCATTCTTCAACTTTGTCTTTCCATTGAAAGTAATTCTGCCGCAATTGCCCTGGTTGTCTTTCCCTTGTTGGAAAAATCTCTTTAAGTGTTTTTCCTTGTAATGATTCCGGTCGGTGATCCATGATCATTTTGCAGAATGCGGGAATGATTTGTTCCATACTATTTACCATTGCCAGGAGCTTTGGATTTAATCCTTTCTTTGGATACATCGTTTCCCATAACCTTTCCAGTCGTTCCCATTGATCATCGGGATAAACCAGTTTTCCAAACCCAACACTGATCTTTACACGAATCCAGGGAAACGGATGCGGATCATCATCAACTATGCGAAAAACAAAATAGCGGGGAAGGCTCACCACACTGATCAATCCGGTGCTGGCACTGATGCCCAGTACGCTTACGGACCAGTAATCAGATAGGATCTCGGAAATCCACCTGCTAAGTAATTTCCAGGATTCACTATGTACCGGATCACGTTTTGACATTTCCTCAAGCTCTGGCTTGATGGATGGGATCAGGTTTAGTAGAGCCGAGCCCTGATGGCCAACTTCGTGAACAAGTGATGAGCCAATCCCGCTTGCAACCATTCTCTCGCGGGGAATTTTTATTACTGCGACAGGATTTTCATCACCGCCTGGTAATCGGGTCCTCGCTCTTCTTATCGCTGCACCATGACCACGATCGAGATAACAGATCAACGGAGGTGCATTGAGCATAATTCCTTCAGTTGCTATTGCATCTTTAGCAAGAATATCCAAACCCGCAATCCAGATCCCTGTTTCATTTTCGCCGCGCTGACTGACAACATCAGCGAAAATGTCAAACTGATCGAGCAATGAATTGAATTGAAGCTTCAAAACCGAATAAGCCGATTGGCATTTCTCGAATGGAATTCCGTTGCTTGATTTCATTCTGGTAATGAAGCCTCTTGCCTTTTCAGCCAGGAGAGTCTTTCCTGCCTTCATCAACTCGAAAATATTCTTTTGCGCATCGTATGGAATTGCAGCAGCCATCACCATTGGCATCGAAAATTCGAAAGGTTGCAATTGCTGCAAACGCGTAAGTAGGGCCATTGCTTCATTGATAAGGAATTTGCGATACCTGCGCTCAAGTCCAATTGCTGCCAGTTTTGTTACACCATTGCCATTTTTTGCAATGGTTAAAACGCTCCTTGCAATACCAGGTTGTTTCCTTGTCGTATCCATTGGCCAGAGTTTTGTGAACTTGAATAACCACGTTGTGCTATTACCGGTCTTGCAGATTGATTGATCGCTTGTGTCACCATTGCTTTAGGGGGTGCCCAGGCTCCTGCGCTCAATGCACGGTTGAGGTAATTGGCTGCTTTCCGGATCACTTTTACATAATCCATTGCTTCCTGTTCGTTCACCTCACCGAATAACCAATTGCTGGCCGCTCCTGCAAGCTGACCACCGATTTTGCCACCGGTGCTACCTCCGAAATAGGAACCGAGGTTCCGCCCAACACTCGGAAGCATTTTTTTCCCGAAACTCTTTGCGCCGGCAACGAAATCTTTCTTGATGGCCTGGCCCTGGGGGGAATTGTAAACTTTTTTTGCACCATCCCAGATGGCTCCCAGGAAATTCTCCAATTCATATTCGTTGGATATTTCCATCAATTCCATCGCTAATTCCTGTTCGAATTCGAGCTCGCCTGATTCACCCAGGAGTTCCAGGTTAAATTCGTATTCGTGTAGACTGCTCATTTAGATTCATTTTAGTAATTAAAGAATTTAGCACCTGCCTGCTCATAGAGTCCTGCAGACCCCAGGCAGGTTTAGTGAAGCATACTAACTATGCCCCATAAACGACGATAGCATCGCCCTGTCTTTCCCAGGTTCCTGAAGGTGCGCCATTACCCATACCATCACCTGCAAATCCACCACCGGCCATTGCTCCGGAATCCATTGGACTTCCTGCTGCTCCCTGTGAAGCATAACCGCCACCACCAGCTCCGCCGCCTGCAAACCTTCCTGCACCTGCACGACCACCAGCGCTCATACGTCCGCCGCCCATGCGACCTGCGCCCATTCTACCTGGACGGCCTGCGCCCATTCTTCCTGCACCAGCACCACGACCACCAAAGCCGCGACGTTTTCTCAATAAACCCGGTGCATGACTAGCAGCAGCACGTTTGAGTGCGCTTGCAGCAGCAACTTTTGGAGGAGCCCCTGCTCTTGCTGCAGTTGTTGCTTTTTTAGTAGCATCAGATGCCAAACGAACAAACCTGCGTGCTACTTCGAATTCACGATCTTCATTGCTCAAACCTTCAAGCTCTAATTCAAAAAGGTTAGAAGCTGCACTTCCCAGTTTGCTTCCAATCGCGCCACCCAATCCAGGTACAAGGAAATTTCCCAATGCACCTCCGGCTATCGGCAATGCTTTCTTAGCGATTGTCTTCAAACCGCCGAGTAATGATTTACCCACTCCTGACTTGGCGAAATTGCTCACGCCTTTACCAACTTTCTTAAACAGCTTACCAATAAACTGTTCAAGTTCATATTCGTTGGAAACACCAAGTAGTTCAGTGGCCAGTTCCAATTCCAGGGCTTCTCCTTCCAGTTCACCCTCAAATTCGAACTCACCTTCACCTTCATATTCACCTTCGAATTCAAATTCACCTTCGCCTTCAAATTCGAATTCACCTTCACCTTCATATTCGAATTCATTTTCGAATTCGAATTCACTTGTTGTACGATCGATGTTGTGCATAATGGATGTTTTTAAAATGAATAATAGATTGATCTGATAAATGAATAACTCCATTCAAGGGTTCAACTGCAGTGCCAATTAATAGATGATTGAATTACAAGCGAATCAAAAAAATCGCTTGCGAAATTTTTTTCGTTTGAAGAGGATAGAGAGGATAATAACGAAAAAAATTTCGTGAGGGAGATGACATCTGATCCCGCAGGCTCTCTACATTGAAGACAACTTACTGGGTCATCTCATACTAGGGTTTTACCAACCTGTAAGAGAAGTGGTAATGGAAATTTCTAATTATTTGGAGAGTCCCTACTATTCGACACGCCAATATTCAATAATCAATATTCAATAAGTCAATTCTCAAATCAAGGTTCAATGATCATTATTCAAGGCTCAATTTTCACCCGGCAAGGAGCAACGGTCAGTAGTCAATACCAAGTTGGACATTAAAGTCTAAAAAGGACAAAAAGCGCGAAGAGTAGATGTGTTGAAAGTTGAGTCTTGCTTTGATTATTGACCCTTGATCCTTGCCGGGTGATACGTGAACCTTGAGCGTTGATTGATGAGACTTGATTTGAGAATTGATTATCGAATATTGATTATTGAATATTGGCGTGTCGAATAGTAGGGACTTTGCCAGTAATTAGAAATTTACATTGTCTTTGACAAGTTGGTAATACCTAAGTATGAGATGACATTTGCCCTCGCAAGTTCCCGTTAGTACAAGTTGCGTATGGGGGCAGATGTCATCTCCTCAACCTCGCCGCAACATCCTTTCCACTTTGCAATGCTGCTTCAACGGTACCGGGAGAAGTACCTGCGTCTAATGCTTCACCTGCGAAGAATAAAGTATTTAATAATGGAGTATTTAGAAGTTTCCTTGCCTCAATCGATTCAGGCATTGAATAGCAGTATCCTCCTAAAGCAAATTCATTCTTTTGCCAATTGAATACATGTGAGTGAAGAACAGTTGACCTTATATCCTCAAGTGGTGTTTCGAAAATGAATGCAAGAGAGATCAATGCTTTTTCCAATATCGCCTTGTCAGATTCTTTGCTTAAGATCTCAGCTCTTGAGCCACCGGCCCATCCCGTTAATAAGAATCGTTTATCTGGAAGTTGAGTCCACCAGGTGGGAATGGCTTCATCAGTTAAAATGAATCCTGTATCTGGTTTCCATATAGCTTTTTTGAATTGTAAGACGATTTTAATTACATATCCCATTCCAATACAGGAAGTCGCTTTTATGTATTCATCAACGGGCGGTGTAAAATTAATTGAAGCCTTTGTTGCATTTCTTCTCAACAACTCAAGGGGAACCGTCACCAGTACTTTTTCAGAAACGAATTTTTTTCCACCTGAGGTAGTTACTGTCACTTCATTTTCTTCCCAGTCAATTTGCTTCACAATTGAATTGAGAATAAAATTGCACCCCTTTTTATCACATTCTTCTTTTAAATAATTAATAAGTGCACAATAGCCATTGGGAATCCTGTAATTTTCTTCCTCGCCTTTTGACCATTCGGCATACAGGGATTTCGTACTTACTTTGGAAATGTCAGCTATATCAAAGCCTTCAGCAAATGCGCGAACCTGTTTTCGCAAATTGGTATAATCATAACCGGCAAACTCCTGTTCCAGGAATTCTTTTAGTGTAAGATCGGTTTTGACTTTTTTCATTTTTTTCATCAGTAGATCCCAACCTTCAATAAATTCATGCTGTTCTTTCCAGACTCCTCTTTCTTTCCGGTAGAATTCACCTTCAACGGATATAAAATTTATTCCGGCCTTTTTCAACAGGGATTTTGTCAAAGGCGCTTTGCCATGAATGAACTCTGCCCCGGTTTCAATCAAACCGGGGTTTGTATTTGTGTTATGTATGGTACGAACCCTTCCTCCCAATTCTGCTTGCGCTTCGATGATCGTTATTTCATACAGATCGGATAGTTCCATCGCGGCCATCAATCCCGTCGTACCTCCACCAATAATGATGAGTTTCTTTTTATCCATATCTTATAGTAATGGAATAAATGAATCGGTTGAATTTTGATAGTCAGGAGAAAGTGGACTTGAGGGAGTGCTAAATTAAAGAACTTCGTTGGATTGATTGCATTGTTACGACTATATTTGTGACCTCCCATCCCAAAAGTCCCGATAGTCCCGATAGTTATCGGGATCGGCAATGGGATCGGGACCTAAAATCAATCATATGCTCACACGAGTGCTTTTTGCCATTCTTATTTCGGCCTTTTTGTTTGGATGTAAGACAGAAGAACCGGTTGATCTTACTTCAATAGTAATCATTCCCAAGCCCGTATCGGTAATTGGTGGTGGTAAACTATTTGAATTGAATAGTAACTCAGGGATCTATACTGAAGGAGCTTCGGCCGAGTTGCAGAATATTGGGAATTATCTTGCCGAAAAATTGAACAAGGCAACGGGTTATGATTTGAAAGTTGCCGCATTACCCGCTGCAACTGAAGGAAATAATATTATACTTTCCACCACAACTAAGGATCAGGAACTCGGAAACGAAGGTTATTTCATTGTAATTGATGAAAAGCAGTTAAAGATCACAGCAAATGAGCCGGCCGGCTTGTTCATGGCAATCCAAACCATACGTCAGTTGTTCCCCGACAAAATTGAATCAACTTCCAAAGAAGATGGCCCCTGGAGAGTTCCAACCGGAACGATTAAGGATTATCCCGCCTATGCTCATCGCGGATCAATGCTGGATGTATCGAGGCATTTTTTTGGTATGGAAGATGTGAAGCGTTATATCGATTATCTCGCATTCTATAAAATGAACGTATTTCATCTTCACCTTTCTGATGATCAGGGTTGGAGAATTGAAATTAAATCCTGGCCAAACCTTACAACTCATGGCGGTAGTACACAGGTGGGTGGTGGTACCGGCGGATTCTTCACACAGGAACAATATAAGGAGATCGTAAAGTATGCTCAGGATCGTTATATCACTATAATCCCGGAAATTGATATGCCGGGTCATACTAATGCTGCACTCGCATCATACCCTGAATTAAATTGTAACGACTCAGCAACAAAATTATATACAGGAACAGAAGTTGGTTTTAGCACACTTTGTGTTAGGAAAGACATCACTTATAAATTCATTGATGATGTTGTTCGCGAGCTGGCTGCAATCACTCCCGGTCCTTATATTCACCTTGGTGGAGATGAAAGCCACGCTACAGCAAAGGCCGATTATCTTCTCTTCATCAATAAGGTTCAACCAATAGTGAAGAAACACGGAAAAAGAATGATTGGTTGGGAAGAAGCAGCGCAATCGAATCTTGATTCAAGCACGGTAATCCAGCATTGGGCAAATGCAGAACATGCAAAGGAAGCTGTAAGAAAAGGAGCGAAGATCATCATGTCGCCTGCAACCAAAGTTTATCTCGACATGCAATACGACAGTACAAGCAGGATCGGTTTGCATTGGGCAGCTTATATAGAACTCGATAGTGCATATAACTGGGCACTATCCACGAAAACCCCGGGAATTCCGCGCGAGAGCATACTCGGTGTTGAAGCTCCATTGTGGTCAGAGACGGCAACAAACATGACTGATATCGAGTACCTGGTATTTCCACGTCTTCCAGGAATTGCAGAAATTGGCTGGACGCCAGAATCTGCAAGGAATTGGGATGAATACAAGACCAGGCTTGGCAAGCATGCTTCTCGGATGAAGGCAATGGATATTGACTTCTATCGTTCGAAGCAGATTCCCTGGGCTGATAGTGCGGCCGTAAAGAAATAGTTTTATCAACTACCTGTCATCTTCTCATCCTGGAGAGATGACATTTTTTTTATAACGAGAGGGACAATTGTGTGTAAGAAATAGCAGGTTTTGGAACAGTTTCTATAGAGATATGATAAACTCTCGTCTCTTCATACCTGGAAGCTAGAATGATTTTAGTTTTTCCCGCATGCTTATTGAAAAGATTCAAAACAATATCAGGATCATTGTTATTCTGCGAAAGATGGGAGAGAAAGAGATGGCTCATGTAAGAAGGCCTATGCATTTGAAAAAGTTCCAGCGCCTGTGTGTTGGATAGGTGACCTTGTTCACTTCGGATACGTTTTTTCAAGTAATAGGGATAGGATCCGGTCTCCAGCATTTCTTCGTCATAGTTTGTTTCAAGAAAAGCGGCATGGCATTGTTTGAAATGTTTGATCACATGCTCGCAGGGAATTCCGATATCTGTAAATACTCCCACTTTAACTCCGCCGCAGGATATTATAAAACTATATGGATCGCAGGCATCGTGTGATTTTGGAAATGCTGTTATGCTTAGTTGACCGATCCTGATCGGTTGATAAGCGGCGAAAGAAAATACAAGTTCTTCTTCCAGCCGAAGACCTCCAAAAGTTAGAGTTGGATGCGTTATATAAACAGGAAGCTGATGTTTCCTGGTTAATGTAGCTATTCCGCGGATATGATCTGAATGTTCATGTGTAACCAGTACTGCCTTCACTTTATGCATCGAAAGCCCAAGCCTCTTCATTCTCTTTTCAATTTCCCTGCAGGAAATGCCTGCATCTACAAGCACTGCTTCATGCTCATTTCCCACATAAAAACAGTTGCCATTACTTCCTGAGTTCAATGATGTAGTGAATAGCGCCATTAAATGCAAATAAAATGGATTTTCCTGGAATGGGTAAGAATGTGAGTAAGTCAATAGGCAATAGGCAATAGGCAATAGGCAAAAGACAAGAGGCAATAGGCAAGGGGCAAAACGCAAGGAGAAAAAACGGAAATGATCGAAAAATCTGCAATCTGAAATATAAAATATAAAATAAAAAAACCCCCGGAGTCTTACGAGTCCGGGGGAAGATTATTCATAAGTATGAATTGTCAAGATAAGGTCGTCATCCTCGTCCCGCCAACGGCGGAGGGACCTCAAAAGCCTTCACCTGACCGAATAAGCGAAAAATTGTGCCAAATAAATAAAACGCTTGTTTGATTTGGGGATGATTTTGAATTTCATACAATTAACAGGAGGATGATTTTACACATTGGTGGATAAATTGAAAGAATTTATCTTATATCAAAATATTTGATCAATGATCAATTAATTCACGCATTGAATCAACAGGATATAGGAATCTTTGACTAATCGAGTATACGGAATTATTCGCATAAATTGAGTAAACTTTCTGTTTGACTCAACAATCAACCGGACTAAGACGGACATTAAACGCGACAATGCTCTGGGGGCTTGGCGTTGGTTATGTCATCTCCGGTAATTATTTCGGTTGGAATTTAGGGTTAGAAAGGGGTGGTACCTTAGGATTGGCAATCGCCACTGCTTTTGTCATCCTGATGTACCTCGCCTTTACTTTCAGTTACACGGAACTTGCCTGCGCAATTCCAAAAGCCGGTGGCGCGTTCGACTACGCGACCAGGGCCCTGGGTAAGGACCTTGGATTTATAACAGGGATGGCGCAGAATATCGAATTCATATTTGCACCGCCAGCGATAGCGTTTGCCTTTGGAAGTTATCTCAATCTTTTCTTCCCTCAATTACCTGTAACAGGAATTGCAATCACAGTCTACCTGATTTTTACCAGCCTGAATATATATGGAATTAAAATTGCTGCGCTTTTCGAATTAACCGTTACCATTATTGCCCTGTTGGGATTGATGCTGTTTGCAGGTATGACTTTTCCACAGTTCGAATGGCAAAACCTGCAGCAGAACTCACTACCCAGGGGAATTTCAGGCATTTTTGCAGCTATCCCTTTTGCAATTTGGTTCTTTCTCGGAATCGAAGGGGTGGCCAATGTAGCAGAAGAAACGATCAACCCGCAAAGGACCATCCTTAAAGGCTTTGGATTTGCAATTCTTACCCTCGTAATACTTTGCGTCCTTACCTTTTCCGGTTCCATAGGAGTTGCAGGGTGGGAAGCTGTTGTATACAAATCAGACGGAACAGTATCAGACTCACCCTTACCGCTGGCCCTATCGCAGATCTATCCCGAAGGGAATTTTTTTTACCGTCTATTGATCGCAATTGGGTTATTCGGACTGATCGCTTCCTTTCATGGGATTATTCTTGCTGCGGGTCGTTCAAGCCTTGAATTTGGAAGGGTTGGTTTTGCGCCCGCATTTCTGGGTAGGATCCATAAACGGTTTCAAACTCCAGCAAATGCATTGCTGGTAAATATGGTTATTGGTATCCTCGCATTGCTTACCCGTAAAACCTCGGAAATTATAACCATCTCTGTATTCGGAGCTTTAACATTGTACATACTGTCGATGGTTTCCTTCCTTCAGTTGAGAAAGAAAGAGCCTGATCTGGAAAGGCCTTTCAAAGTGCCTCTTTATCCCATTTCACCAATTGTAGCTCTTGTAATTGCAACCATTGCATTTATTGCAATGACGATCTATAATTTTAACTTGGGATTGATTTATTTGGGGATTCTCGGAATTTCCTATCTCGTGTTTAAATTTTACAGTAACGGAAAGTGAGCGCGAACCGGATAGTGCAATCTTCTATCGATAATAAATAATAAGGGTTTATGACTTCGAAAGAAATAGTTGACTACGTAAAAAAACATCCGGCGGGAAAAGTTAAGATAGGGTATAGTGATATCGACGGAATTCTAAGAGGAAAATATATTTCAACAGAAAAGTTTTTATCATGTATTGAAAATGGCAGCGGTTTCTGTGACGTAATATTTGGATGGGATTCATCAGATGTTGTTTACGACAATGTAAAATATACGGGCTGGCATACTGGTTATCCCGATGCG
The DNA here is from genome assembly GCA_963728145.1 of uncultured Chitinophagaceae bacterium. Lineage (GTDB taxonomy): Bacteria > Bacteroidota > Bacteroidia > Chitinophagales > Chitinophagaceae > CAVSJA01. The sequence continues at coordinate 85,202 of CAVSJA010000008.1, forward strand.
CCAGCAAGAATCGATATCACTACATTTCGGAAAATTCCCTGGGAAAACGATATTCCTTTTTTTCTTGGTGAAATAATCGATGAAAAGGGAAATCCTTCCTATGCCTGCCCAAGGCAATTGTTGAAAAAGGTAATGAATGATTGCAGCAAGATGGGATATACTGCTTATTTCTCGCAGGAATTTGAATGGTTCAATTTTGCAGAAACACCTCAATCCGCCAACGAAAAGAATTTTAAAAATCTTACTCCGCTTACACCGGGAATGTTTGGCTATTCAATTTTACGAAGCACATTGAGGAATGATTTCTTTAGTGACCTGTTTGAATCCCTTAGAAAATTTAATATTCCATTGGAAGGTTTACATACGGAAACTGGTCCGGGTGTATACGAAGCAGCCATTCTCTATGCTGGTCTACCCGAAGCAGGGGATAGAGCAGTGTTGTTTAAAACCGCGGTAAAGGAAATTGCTTATCGACATGGCATCATGGCCACGTTCATGGCGAAGATCAATGAGAATTTGCCAGGTTGCGGCGGACATGTTCATCAAAGTCTTTGGGATAAGACCTCAAAGAAAAATCTTTTCTATGATCAAAAGGATAAATATAAGATGAGTGACTTTGATGAAGCAGTATACAGCGGGGCAGCTTTATTGTCTTCCTTTTCTCTTACCCATGTATGCGCCGACAATAAATAGTTACAAGCGACTCGTTGAAGGAGCATGGGCGCCAACCACATTAACCTGGGGTATCGATAACAGAACGGTAGCATTAAGAGTTTTGAATAATAGCAGTAAAGCGTGCAGGCTTGAGACCAGGGTGATCGGATCCGATGTCAATCCCTATGTTGCGATGGCAGCAGCCCTCGCTTCCGGATTATATGGTATCAAGCATAAATTAAAACTTGAGCAGCCCCCAACTACTGGTAATGGCTACCAGGATTTTTCCAATGGGCAATTACCTTTTACGCTTGAGCACGCAACAAGAAAAATGAAATCCTCACCAATCGCAAATGAATTATTTGGAGAAAAATTTATTGAACATTTTATACTCACAAGAGAATGGGAATGGAAACAACATTTGAAGGCGGTCACCGATTGGGAGTATAAACGATATTTTGAGATCATCTAGATAAACTAAATACAATTATTGATTATTGATTATTAATTATTAATTATTGCTACCGCCGTTAGCGAAATCAGAGACCCAATAATCAATAATCTATAATCAACGCCTGTGCGTCGGGCAGAAATAACCAAAATAGTATGTCGTTCGATAAAATCTACCAATACAATTTTCCCACAACTATCCGTTTCGGCCCGGGATCGAGCAAGGAGTTGGGAGAATATCTTGTAAAAAACAATCTTAAACAACCTCTCATTGTCACCGATCGGAATGTCTTTCAACTAAAATTTTTTAGAGACATCATGGGAGATTTGAGATTAAAGAGAATATCTGCTGATGTATTTTACGATATCCATAAGAACCCGGTAAAATCTGATGTTTATAAAGGAACGGATATCTTTGATCAATCAAAACGAGATTCGGTAATTGGAATAGGAGGTGGAGCCGCGCTTGATGTAGCGAGGGCAATAGTGTTGAGGGTAAATCATCGGGAAGATCTATTCAAATACGATGATTTAATCGGTGGCGATGTATACGTTACTAATGATGTGCCTCATTTCATCACGATTCCAACTACTGCAGGCACTGGAAGTGAAGTCGGAAGAAGTGCAATTATTTCAGATGATGAAACGCATCAGAAAAAAATTCTCTTCTCACCTAAGCTTCTAGCTAAAATTGTGTTTGCAGATCCGTTGCTTACGATGGACCTTCCTCCATTTATTACTGCTGCAACCGGAATGGATGCGCTAACACATAACATGGAAGCTTATCTCGCTAAAATGCCGCATCCGCTTTGTGAAGGAATTGCATTGGAAGGGATGTCGCTGATCAGTCAATCTCTTGAAAAAGCAGTTAATAAACCCGATCTCGAATCAAGAAGTAAAATGCTGATCGGATCATTGATGGGTGCCGTTGCTTTTCAAAAAGGATTGGGCGTTGTGCATTCACTTGCGCATCCCCTTTCATCCCTACTCGATACGCATCATGGCCTGGCCAATGCAGTGAATATTCCTTATGGGATGGAATTTAATATTGATGGGTTCGAACAAAAATTCGAAAGAATGGCAACAACACTCGGATTGTCGCAAAAGAATGGAAAGGCAGTGGTGAACTATTTGTTTGATCTTAATTCAAAAATCAATATTCCGCATCATCTCAAAGATATCGGTGTAAAGGACGAGCATATTGAGACCCTTGCGGATCTTGCGATTGCAGATTTTGCACATCCTAATAATCCTAAGCCAGTGAGCCGGGAAGATTTTAAAGCTTTGTATTTGCGTGCGCTTTAAATTGCCATTATGAAAATCGGTTTAACCTATACGGGTTCGGAAGAAAAACATAATAACTATGTGAAATGGCTTGAGTCTTCTAAGGAGAATCCGCAAGTGATTACACTGTCTGCCGAAAAAAATAACCTCAATGAACTGAGGAATTGCGATGCATTGGTCCTGTCTGGAGGAGTGGATATGCATCCTGAATTTTACAATTCATCTCAAACCGATTATCCCAATTCTCCTGAAAAAGGATTTCAAAAAGAAAGAGATCTATTTGAATTGGCGGCATTCGGGCTTGCTCAAAAAAATAGTATACCGGTATTGGGAATTTGCAGAGGTATGCAATTATTGAATTGTGCTTTGAAGGGCGACCTGGAACAGGATATCGGCAATTTGAACCAAAATCATAAAGCAGAGAACCTCGTTGACAAAAAACATGAAGTCAACATTGAGCCAAATAGTTTGTTAAGCGATATTACAAGAGAATACAAGCTCGAGGTCAACAGTGCGCATCATCAGCGGATTAAAAACCTAAGCAAAGAACTTAAAATAAATGCGCATTCGGACGATGGAACAATTGAAGGGGTGGAATGGGCTCAGAAAAAAGGTAAACCATTCTTGTTGGGTGTTCAATGGCATCCTGAGCGCATGTATAAATTCGAATTGCAGGATTCACCCTTATCAAAAAACCTGCGAGAGCTTTTCATTTCAGAAATAAAAAAATCTTTGGCACTTAAATGAAGATCATCAATCCAGCTACAGAAGAAATAATAAAAGAAGTAAAGGAAGACAATGAATCCTCGCTGAAAAGAAAGTGGGGATCATTGAAGGTAGCCCAGGAAAAATGGGCAGGACTTCCATTAAAAGAAAGAGTTGATGTGTTGAAGAAATTCGCTTCCTTATTGGAAAGAGATGTTGAACAACTTGCATCCGTATTGACAAGCGAAGTGGGTAAGCCGTTATCTCAGTCAAGGAATGAAATAAAAGGTGCCCGGGGCAGAATAAAATGGTTGACAGAAAACGCAGAGAAGTACTTGTCGGAAGAATGGATGAGTGAAGATGAAAAAATTGTCTATGAACCATTGGGCGTCGTCTGCAATATCTCCGCATGGAATTATCCCTGGCTGGTTGGAGTGAATGTATTCGTACCAGCGCTTATCGCTGGCAATACTGTTATGTACAAACCTTCTGAGTACGCGACGTTGACGGGAATTGAAATAAATAGACTATTGAAAGAATCCGGTGTACCAGAAAATTCATTTCAAATTTCAGTAGGCGGTCCTGAGATCGGAGAGGTTTTATTAGATCTTCCATTTGATGGATATTTCTTTACCGGCAGTTATCGCACGGGGAAATATATATATGAAAGGGTCGCCGCGAAGATGGTTCCCTGCCAGTGCGAATTAGGAGGGAAGGACCCGCTTTATGTTGCAGATGATATCTCCGATGTGAAAGCCGTGGCTGCAGCTACGGCTGATGGTGCATTCTATAATAATGGACAAAGTTGTTGCGCAGTAGAAAGGATCTATGTACACGAAAAAATTTATGATAAGTATATGGAAGAGTTTGTGAAGGAGGTTAATTCATGGAAAATGGGAAAACCGACTGAGGATGGGGTTTATATAGGTCCATTGGCAAGAAAGGCTCAATTGGATGTACTGGAAGGCCAGGTCTTTGAAGCTACGTCAGGAGGCGCAAAAGTTCTTACAGGTGGAAAGAGAATTGGAGTCGTGGGTTATTTTTTTCAGCCAACTGTATTAACCGATGTATCCAACGACATGCAAATTATGCAGGAAGAATCATTCGGTCCGGTGATTGGAATTAAGAAAGTGAAGGATGATGATGAAGCAATTGCTTTAATGCAGGATACGGAATTCGGATTGACGGCTTCAGTGTATAGCAACAACCAGGATCGGGCTGAAAAGATTTTGAAAGAAATTAATGCAGGCACGGGCTACTGGAATTGTTGCGATAGAGTAAGCGCCGCATTGCCATGGAGTGGAAGAAAACATTCTGGATTTGGTTCAACACTTTCACATGTTGGTTTGAGAGCGTTTACCAGGCCGAAAGCCTATCACTTGAAGAAGCCGTGAGCTTCGAGCCACGAGCTACGAGCAGTTGAAAGCTCGAGGCTCGTGGCTCATAGCTCATAGCCTTTCTCTGGCACATTTTTTTATTCAATAACAGGTGCGACGAATCATCACATCCACAGCCAAAAAATTCTGGGCAACGCTCTCCCTGCTCTCCATTGAGCTTATCATAATATTGATATTATTTGTAGCCTCTGCTTTTGTATTCGCATTTTTTGTTAACCTGGTCTTTGTTCAGAAAAAAGAAGACTTTGACTTTATGGTCTTCGGAATGCTTGAACCATATGTGACAGATGCAAATACGAGAATAGTTTCTGTCCTAACTTATTTAGGCAATCATCAGTTCCTGATACCTGCAAATCTTCTTCTTGTTTTCTATTACCTCTTTATAAAAAAGCATCGATGGTATTCTATCAAGATACCTGTTGTAGCTCTTGGTAGCTTGTTTTTAATGTTGGGACTAAAACAATTCTTCAATCGTCCCAGACCCGATATACCGGTATTAAGAGAAGTAAGCGGACTCAGTTTTCCCAGCGGGCATTCGATGATGAGCTTTACTTTCTATGGACTACTGATCTATATTGTTTGGCACGAAGTACAGAACAAAACCTTGAAATGGATTTTGATAAGTTTGCTCTCACTGACTATACTTACCATCGGAGCCACCAGGATCTATTTACGCGTCCACTATGCAAGTGATGTATTGGCGGGCTTCTCTCTCGGTCTTATCTGGCTGGTCATCTCCTTACTTGTTATTCGCAGGGTAGAGCGCTATACAAGAAAGGAAATTGATCCTGCAGTGCAGAAGCCTACTGTTGTCAATATAGAGTCTAAAGGGTAAGTCCTAAAACATTCAACACTTTAATTATCAATTGAAAAGTTTTGTATTTCCTTCACCTGAACGTTGACCAATCATTGTTGAACGATGACCATGAATATTGAACCTTGACCAATGATTATTGAGCCTTGATTTGAGAATTGACTTATTGAATATTGATTATTGATTATTGGCGTGTCGAAAATCACGCAACTAAAAAGGTCTCAGGTTGCCTGCGCCTCTTCTTTCTTCACAGGACAACAATAAAAAAAGGTCACCAACTGGCGACCTTGTAACCTAAATATCTTATAAGTCCTTATCGGCCTCCGTAGCCGACAAGTCCTTGTGTTCCTTTGCATCCGCCCTTTGTTGTAGTGCATGACGTAATAGAAAACACCGCTGCCATAGCAATCAACGCAATGATTAATGTCCTTTTCATTTTCGTGGTATTTAAAATTTGAATTAAGCCTGATGGATCAAAAGGGCTTAACGATCACCAGGTGATTCAAGGGAAGCGGATGAAAATCGGGGGATTTGAAAGGATTGGATGACCAAAATAAAGCAAATTTCTCCGCTTATGCAAGCGGTATTTTTCTTTTAACTAATGGTTTTTACCCGGATTTGGGGAACGTCGGAATGTGTTTTATATACTTACATTTGCAGCGGAATCAATTCGCCGTATTTAATGTTACAGCTAATAAGGCCTCTGGCAATAATCGACCTGGAAACTACGGGTGTCAATTTGGGTATCGACCGGATCATCGAGATCGCAATCGTTAGAATTGGAGTTGATGGAAATCAAACAGTTAAACGCCGTTTGATCAATCCCGAAATGCCTATCCCCCAAATCACATCAGACCTTCATGGTATTACCAATGAAATGGTAAAAGATGCTCCCACATTCAAGGCTGTTTCCAATGAGATTAAGCAATTCATCGAAAACTGCGACCTCGGTGGCTATAACTCTAACCGGTTCGACATACCAATGCTCGTCGAAGAGTTTCTAAGGGCTGGCCTGGATTTCGATGTTTCGGGCCGCAGATTCATCGACGTTCAAAAGATCTTCCATTTGATGGAGCAACGAACATTAAGCGCAGCATATAAATTTTATTGTAATAAGAACCTTGACGGAGCACATAGCGCAGAAGTAGATGCGAGTGCAACGTGGGAAGTCTTGCTTGCCCAACTACAGAAGTATCCTCAATTGGGAAATACGGTGGAAAGCGTATTGAAAATTACCGGTGAAGAAAAGATCGTTGATTTCGCGAGGAGATTTATAATGGATAATGGAATTGAAGTTTTCAACTTCGGTAAACATAAAGGCCGTTCTGTGATCGATGTCCTAAAGGCCGAACCCCAATATTATGACTGGATGATGAAAGGCGATTTCCCAATGCATACTAAACATAAGCTCACAGAGATCTTCAACAGGACCTTGTTAAAGAAGGGATAAAAACGGAAATCTGGGGATATTCTGTTAAAATCAACCCTTAAAAAAATTGTATTTTCGGTAATTCATTTCACTGTCTTGGAGAAAATTGTTATCATACCCACTTACAATGAAATGGAGAATATAGCCAATATCATTAAGGCGATATTTTCCCTGAAACAGGATTTTCATATTCTCGTTATTGATGACAATTCTCCGGATGGAACCTCTACAATCGTAAAAGAACTCCAGCATCAATACCCAACAAGTTTGTTTCTTGAAGAAAGAAAAGGTAAGCAGGGATTGGGTACCGCCTATATCTTCGGTTTTAAATGGGCATTGAATAAAGGATATCGTTTCATTTTTGAAATGGATGCTGATTTTTCCCATAATCCAAAAGATCTTGAACGTTTATACGAAACGGCCAAATCGGGAGCCGGTGATATGGTCATCGGTTCACGCTATGTGAAGGGTGGTGGAACTGTAAACTGGCCATGGGACAGGGTTTTCTTATCAAAGGGAGGATCGCTATACACCCGCATAATCACCTGGATTCCTGTAAGAGATACCACTGCAGGATTTGTTTGTTACCGCAGAGAGGTTTTGGAAGCAATTAACCTGGATGAGATCACTTTTCTCGGTTATGCATTCCAGATTGAAATGAAATTTGCAGCCTGGAAGCTTGGATTCAAGATTAAGGAAATCCCGATCATATTTGAAGACCGCAAATACGGAAGCTCAAAAATGCATAAGGGGATTGTGAAAGAAGGAATACTTGGCGTATTGAAACTAAGATGGCATAGCCTGTTTAAGGATTATCACAACCGCGTGAAGAATACTAATAATGGTTCCGTATTCCCTTCCATTTCGAAGGATGAAGTGCTCGCACGAACAAAGTAAAAGTTCCGCATCTTTGCCTTTCCCATGCGAAAGGCTTTTTTCCAATTACATCTTGCAATCTTTCTCGCCGGTTTTACGGGAATATTGGGCAGACTCATTACATTAAATGAAGGCTGGTTGGTTTGGTATCGGTTATTCATTAGCGCATTGGCGTTATGGATCATTGCAATGTTTTCGCGAAAGCTGCAACAGGTGAGTACAGCAGATAGATTGAAAATGGCGCTGATCGGCCTGCTCATCGGCGTGCATTGGATGGCGTTCTATGCTTCTATCAAATACGCTAACGTATCAATTGCATTGGTTTGCTTTTCGGCCGTGGGATTCTTCACTTCCATCTTTGAACCAATCATAATAAAAAAGAGATTTGTACTTGTAGAAGTTCTGTTGGGATTGATGGTGATTGCAGGGATCTACATCATCTTTCATTTCGACCTGCGCTATAAAACTGGAATCCTACTGGGACTATTCTGTGCCTTATTGGGTGCGCTCTTTCCGATCTATAACCGACAGTTCATGCAAAAGATGAACGCCGAAACACTGATCACCTGGGAAATGACCGGCGGATTCCTGGGCGTTACTATACTAATGCCCATCTTCAATTACTTTTTTCCATCTGACTATTGGTTCCCAAACCTGGAAGATTGGATGTGGTTATTGGTGTTGGCGTTCTTCTGTACAGTTTGGGCATTTCAGTTATCATCAAACGCACTGAAAAAACTTTCAGCCTTTACCGTCAATCTTTCGTACAATCTTGAACCAGTATATGGAATCATTCTTGCCTTTATTGTGTATAAAGAGAATGAACAGCTTGACTACTCCTTCTATATTGGGATCGCGATAATTGCCGCAGCCGTACTGCTTCAGACTTTGAGGGTTTGGGTCAGAAGGAAGGGTTGACAGGGTTGACAGGGTTGATAAGGTTGACAAGGTAAACAAGGTTAACAGGGTTGTTCTCGATAAAAGACTTTTGAATGCCATTGAACCCTTTGTCAACCCTGTCAACCTTGTCAACCCCGTCAACCGATTAAATCAGCCATCTATCACATAAAAAGGCCGCAGGAACCAGGAAACAGCAACAAATCTTATCTTTAAAACTCCAAAAAAATCAACTGTAATGAAAAGAACTTCGCTGCTGTTACTGGCGCTGATTACTACTATTTCAGTATTGTCACAGAAAAAACCGCTTGATCATGCGGTTTATGATGGCTGGAAAGCTGTCGGTGAGCGTACGATTAGTCCCGATGGCCGTTATCTCGCTTATGCTATAAATCCGCAGGAAGGAGATGGAGTTTTGGTTATTCAATCCTCCGATAATTCCTGGAAAAAAGAAATTCCACGCGGTTACAATGCTACAATTACCGAGGATAACAAGTACGTGGTATTCCGCATTCGTGCTTTCTTCAAGGAAACAAGAGAAGCAAGAATAAAGAAGAAGAGACCTGATGATATGCCAAAGGATTCGCTAGGCATTATTGAATTAGGAAAAGATAGTGTAACCCGGATCGGCAGGGTAAAATCCTATAAGCTTCCTGAAAAAAATTCTGGTCAATGGATGGCTTATCATATGGAGAAAGCATTGCCTGAGCCACCCAAGCCAAGAACTCAACCGGATTCGCTAACCCAATTGAATAATCTTTCGAGAATGGCGGATAGCCTCGTGCGTGTTGCCGATAGTCTTCGCAACAAAGCAAATGAGGCCAGGACAAAAGGTTTGATTGTACTTCAGGCTCCGAAGAAAGAGACAAGGCCTGCAGCAAGACCAGCAGAGGATCCCATTGAAGAGGGAACTGAATTAGTATTCCGCAATCTTTACACCGGCGAAGAAAGGAGATTCAAGCTGGTGAATGAGTATTATTTCAACAAGTTTGGAAATATCTTGGTTATCGAAACCAGTCGCAAGAGTGGAGATACATTGTCGGCTGCTACTTTGCTTTGGATGGATATTGCCAAAAACAAGGTGGATACTGTGATGAAGAAATTCAATGATGCGAAGAGCTATACAATGGATGAGAATGGCAGCCAACTGGTTTTCGTTGCAGAAAGGGATAGCGTTGCAAAGGCACTGGTGAAGTTCTATAAGCTTTGGTATTATAAGCCCGGAATGGATAGTGCTCGCTTAAGAGTTGATCGAAACACTGCGGGTGTTCCAAAAGGATTGACTGTAAGCCCGGATTTCTTCCCGAATTTCAGCAAGGACGGCAGCAAATTATTCATTGGATTGACACCAATCCGTAAACCAAAGGACACCACGCTTGTTGATTTTGAAACTGCCCGCCTCGATGTCTGGCATTACAATGATGACTATCTCCAACCACAACAATTACTCCAGTCTACCCAGGAATTGCGTAGAAGTTATGCGGCTGTGTTGAATGAAGGCAGCGACAAGGTAATTCCGTTGGGAAGTGACGAAGTTGAAAACATTTTTCTTGCCAATGAGGGCAATGCAAATCATGTATTGGCAACAACAACCAGGGGGGCCAGGGTGGAAATGCAATGGCAGGGCTTTACTAAACAAAGCGCTTACCTGATCTCAACTGTTGACGGTTCAAAGAAAACAATTGCAGAAAAGAAACGCAGCTTTTATAGCCTTTCTCCCAAGGGAAATTATGTGATCTGGTATGATCCGGCAGTTAAGAATTATTTTACTTATAATGTTGCATCGGGAGTTGTGACAAATATTACAAAAGGGATCAAGACTCCATTGTATGATGAAGAGGATGATCATCCTGATGATCCTCCTGCACATGGAACCGGTGGATGGACTGAGGATGACAAAGGAGTGTTGGTATATGATCGCTATGATATCTGGGTTGTGGATCCCGATGGAAAATTAGCACCGGTAAATCTTACTCAATCCATAGGCAGAACTACAAAGACAGAACTGCGTTACCAAAGAACGGATCCGGAAGAGAGATTTATCAGGAGAGGCCAGACCTTATTACTCCGTGGATTCAACGAAAAAACCAAATATGCCGGAGTTTATACGTTGAAGTTGGAAAAGGATGAAAAGCCTGTAATGATAACCATGCTTCCAAACAGCATTCAGGTGCAGAAGGCAAGGAAGGCTGATAAATATCTCGTACAAAAAGCCGATGTATCCGAATCTGAATTATTTGTTTCAGATGATCTTAAGCAATTGAATAAGATTACTGATGTTGCGAAGCAGCAACAGGATTACAACTGGCTCACTGTTGAACTGGTGAAATGGAAAATGTTTGATGGAAAAGAAGCTGAAGGCCTTTTATTTAAACCTGAAAATTTCGATCCAAAGAAAAAATATCCGGTTATTTTCTATTTCTATGAAAGAAATGCTGACGGGTTGTATGCATATAGAACACCGGCGCCAAGTGCTTCAACTGTTAATATCGCTTATTTCGTAAGTAACGGATACCTGGTATTTGATCCGAATATTTATTACAAGGATGGAGATCCGGGTGAAAGCGCATATAATTCTGTTGTATCTGCGGCAAAATATCTTGGAAAAATGCCATGGGTCGATTCGACCAAGATGGCCATCCAGGGACAAAGTTGGGGCGGTTACCAGGTTGCATATCTTGTTACACGTACTAAAATGTTTGCGGCTGCTGGAGCAGGAGCACCTGTTTCGAACATGACCAGTGCATATGGTGGTATTCGTTGGGGTAGCGGCTTGAACCGTCAATTCCAGTATGAGCGTTCACAAAGCCGCATTGGTGCTACACTTTGGGAGCGAAGAGATCTTTATATCAAAAACTCACCCTTATTCCATGCAGATAAAGTAAGCACACCAATACTCATAATGCATAATGATAAAGATGGTGCAGTTCCCTGGTACCAGGGTATTGAATATTTCACGGCCTTACGCCGGTTAGGCAAAAAAGTGTGGATGCTTCAATACAATGATGAAGATCACAACCTTGTTGAAAGAAGAAACAGAAAAGATCTTTCCATTCGTCTATCGCAATTCTTTGATCATTATCTGAAAGGCGCGCCAGCCGCGAAATGGATCAAAGATGGAGTGCCGGCGATTGCGAAGGGAATCGAGTGGGGGACGGAAGTAGAAGAGAAAAAGGCGTTCTAATCGGAGATTTTTGATCGGAAGAACAGCGGAACAGATGAACAGCGGAACAGCAGATCAGTGGAACAGTAGAATTATAAGTTCTATTAGGTATTAGTTAGAATATTTTTGCGTACCGCTGTTATATTGTTCCGCTGTTCCGCTGTTCATCTGTTCCGCTGTTCTTCCGATCAAATCATGCGGCATTAGTACTAATGTATCTTACAAGGCTTCTCTTTGCAACCGGGAGCAACGTTTCATCAAGAGGAAAACATAATTCTGTTTCTATTGAATATACTGCTGGATTGGGCAATTGTTTTCTTCTGCGGATCAGCTCCATCTTTATGAGTTCATACGTATTCACCATATTTCTTTCCCAATCGCCAATATATTCGGTTTTGATGGAGCGATATTTTTCATCGTGTTTTTCGAATATGCTCAGGCGATATTGGTAAATCCGGATTTCCCTGCCTCCGCCTTCATTGAGAAAGAAATAGCCTTCATTTATATCGAGGGGTAGTAAGCCAACGGGATAAATATTCAATTTGTCTTCGACAAATTCATAGATCTCCGTACCACTTGAAATCGTGCGTTTCATCCTGGCAACGGAATAATTAATGATCTCTTCCAGTTCCTGCATGAGTTCATCATCCTGGATCATTTGTTCAAAAAGCACTTGGAGTTTCTCCAATTGTACACCGGTAAGTTGTTTCGGGAATTGTTCCTGTAAGAACTTTTTATTCTCGCGAAACGCGACGAGGTTATTATAGTGAAAAATTACATCGGAAAGCTGAGGATAAAGTTTGTTTTCATTGAAGTGTTTACCGATTTCCTGAAGATAGGCCAGGAGTGTATATTTTTTCAATTCGAAGTCGATATATCCGTCGGCAAACCAGGTTTCGGATAATGTTTTCATGCCGGAGCTATTTTGGGTTAGTAGTACGTAATTTAATTAAAATTGATCATCAAACTTTAATTTTAACTTACTTAAAATGAGCTACATGAAAAGTCTTACCTGGTTATTCCTTTCTGCCATTCTATTAACGTCCTGCGCCCGCACTTATTATGTAGTGCGACACGCCGAGAAAGCCGCACAAGCCGCCAATATGACCAGTGATGTACCCCTCTCAGATGCAGGCCAGCAGCGGGCTCTGGCGCTTCGGGAAGTTTTGAAGGATAAAAAGATCGATTCGATATTTTCAACCAATACCATTCGTACCCGTACAACAGCCCAACCTACCGCGGACCTCTTCAAAGCAAGTATTGCAACTTATGGACCAATGCCAAATGCTGAATTTATTGCACGGTTAAGGGCAATAAAGAAGAATGTACTGATAGTTGGGCATAGTAATACAGTTGATGATATTGTCAATGGATTAACTGGACAAAAATCCATTGCAGGCGATCTTACCGATAGTCAGTATGATAACCTTTATGTAATAACAGTAAAAGGGAAGAAAGCAAAGTTTGAAAATAAGAAGTACGGAGTAGCGACTCCGTGAGTAAATATTCCTTGAATATCGGACACCCCTGTGTCCTCCGCGCTTCTTCCCTTTTGAACCTTGTCATTTCGAGCCCACCCCTTCCACCTTGTCATCTCGAGCCCGGTATATAAAGGCAATCTTGCATCAAAGGCAAACAGGGCGAGATCCCGATTGCTATCGGGACTGCGAAATTGGAGATTATGCGACTTTCCCAATTGTGCAGATTTCTCGCCCTAGTTACCTCATTTATTTAGTTTCATTTTTGCATCGGGCTCGAAATGACAAGGTTCAAAAGAGAAGGACGCAGAGGATACAAGGAAGCACAAAGGACACAGAAAAGTATATTCAACTATCAAGCGCCTTAAGACTTTCCAGCTTGTCATTGGCCAATTGTACTTTCAATTCTTCCAAACTATCAAATTTAACTTCGTCCCGTAACCGCTTCTTCACGTACACGCGTAGCCGCTTGCCATAGATATTCTGGTTAAAGTCGAATATGTTCACCTCAATCACTCGCCTTGTTCCACCCAAAGTAGGACGTACGCCAATATTCATCATCCCTTTCAATCTCGCCTGACTCCTGACTCCTGACTCCCGACTCGTCATTCCCGTCCCGCCGTTGGCGGGAGGAACCAACTCCAGACTCACCTCCACTGCATACACCCCATTCCCTGCCACCAATTTCTCTTCCTCTTCTACCTTAAGATTAGCCGTAGGGTAGCCAAGTTTTCTTCCCAGTTTGTCTCCTTCCACTACCAATCCTTCAAAGAAAAAGGGATAACCCAGCAATTCATTTGCTTCTTCAATTTTCCCATTCAAAATTGCTGCCCTGATCCTGGTGCTGCTAACTCCACTAGCATTGAGTATATGCTCAGGAATTTCATTTAGTTTGAAGGTCCCATCCTTTTCATATTGTTCCAGCAAGCGATAGTCACCTTCACGGCCCTGCCCGAAGTGATGATCATACCCGATAATGACAGTATGCGGATGAAATTTCTTTACGAGGAAATCTTCTACATATTCTTTTGCCGTAAGTTTTGAAAATTCCTGCGTGAAAGGAACAATCACAAGATGATTGATCCCTTCATTGGAAAGTAATTCTGTTTTTTCTTCGATGGTATTGATCAGTTGTATGCGCGGCTTATCACTTCTCAACACTTTGCGGGGATGAGGGTGAAAGGTGATGATGACCGTTTCACCCATAATTTTCGCAGCCTCTTCCTTCAATTGATTCAGGATCTGGCGGTGTCCCTGGTGAACGCCGTCAAAGGTTCCAATAGTGACTACTGCATTTCTAAAGACCGGTAACTCATCAATATTTCTGTGAATCTTCATATTAAAACGGTGCAAAGCTAACTGATAATTGAAAATTGCCGATTAAACGCGAATATTTAGTTTTGCTGCTCAACCGGCATTGATGAGTTTATATTCCAAACGTGGGGTTTCAGCGCAGAAAGAAGAAGTTCATAAAGCAACAGAAAAACTGGACAAGGGCCTGTACCCATACGCGTTTTGTAAGGTCTATCCTGATTATCTGAATGGAGATGACAAATGGGTGAACCTGATGCATGCAGATGGCGCAGGCACAAAAAGTATTCTCGCATATCTCTACTGGAAAGAAACCGGCGATATCTCTGTTTGGAAAGGAATCGCACAGGACGCAATCGTTATGAACCTGGATGATCTCTTATGCGTCGGTATCCACGATAATATCCTATTCTCCTCCACAATTGATCGAAACAAATCGCTGATCCCCGGCGAAGTATTGGAACAGGTGATCAATGGGAGCCAGGAATTCTTTGATCAACTGAAATCCTTCGGAGTAAATATTCACTTCCTTGGGGGAGAAACAGCAGATGTCGGTGATTTAGTTAGAACAATTGCAGTTAATGGAACCATGACTGCACGATGGCCAAAAAACAAGCTCGTCACCAACGAAAAAATAAAGGCAGGGGATGTAATCATTGGTTTTGCAAGCTTTGGACAATCTGTTTACGAAAATGAATACAATAGCGGCATTGGCAGCAATGGATTGACCAGCGCAAGACACGATGTACTTGCAAAGCATTACGCTGTTAATTTCAAGGAATCTTTTGAAGGATCTTTAAGCGATGAAGTTGTATATATCGGTTCGCACAAAATGACCGATTCCGCGGGGAAAACAGCTCATACGGTTGGAAAATTGCTTTTGAGTCCAACAAGGACCTATGCTCCATTATTAAAGATCATTTTTGAAAAACATTTCGATGCAATTCATGGATTGATCCATTGCAGTGGGGGAGGACAGACCAAGTGCATGAAATATCTGCATGATAATTTTCGTATCGTTAAGGATAATTTATTTGAGCCTCCAATAATTTTTCAATTAATTCAACAGGCGTCTGGCGCTGATAATAAAGAAATGTACCAGGTATTCAATATGGGCCATCGCCTGGACCTCTTCACTGATGCGGCTTCTGCAGAGTCTCTAATAAACATTTCTCTCGAACTCGATATTCCTGCGCAAATAATAGGCAGAGTTGAGAAGAGTGATAAGAAGGAATTGGTTATTGACCTGGGAAAAGAAAAAATTCTTTACTAATTCTCCGCGTCCTCCGCGATTCTTTGCGCGTCATTCCTACGAAGTGGAAACTTGCGTCATTCCCCTTTGAACCTTGACATTTCGAGCCCCTCCCCCTGAACCTTGTCATTTCGAGCCCGGCATAACTCAGGACCTCCGCATTAAAGAAACCAGGGCGAGAAATCTGCGAAATCAGGGCAGCTCGCATTACAGTCACTTCCCGATTCCGCAGATTTCTCGCCCTTGGTTACCTCATTGAATTAGTTTCATCATTGCACCGGGCTCGAAATGACAAGGTTCAAAGGGAAGGATTCGTTTATTTATTATCGAAACTCATTTGATTCACGATCGGATTTTCCTTATCATTTGTTATTAAGGTCAGACGACCACTATCAGATAAGTAAGCCCAACTTTCCGTATAGTTGTCAATACGTATCTCTGAAGGTTTTCCAAATCTTTTCAGAATGTCTTTGAAAGGGGTGCTACCCTTATTGATATCTTTCACATCATCATAACTGAAAGTCGACTTCGTGCGCCGATCCAGGAAATAGGAATAATTCACCAATAGACCATCTTCCCGGCTAAAGGTCATTATGAGTCTTTCATTGTTTCCATAGTAGGACAATAATTCAAAATCGCCGTCCATGAATTGATTCGAGGGCTGCCCCAATTGCTGCTTAACTACATCCAATGTCGTTTCTCCAACCTTGAATTTGCGGATCATATCAATAGGTAATGGCTCGTTTCTGGGAGGAACTATCTTCTGTACTTCCACAACCACTGCTTGATTGACAGAATTTTTTACAGAAGATTCAGCATTCAATTGTACGACTGGAACAGTTTCGACATTCGTCAAATTAACTTTGGCAGTACTCTTCACTGAAGTAATCGGATGACCGACTGCAACAACCGGATCACTTTGTTTTGTCTGGACATTTACTTTGTTATTAACGTTAACAGGAGCAATTACCTGGGTTCCTACTATTCTGACGGGTTCAAGTGAAACATTGGTGAGCTGGTTTTCATTACTGAGTTGAAATATTGCCCGGAAGTAATACTTTTCCGGTTTTATCTTTTCAACATTTGCAGGCGGTTCAAAAGATTTGATTGATCTGTCTAATTCCTGTTCCCAAATATCGTGTGCTACAGATTTTACCTCTTTTATTGGTTCAGATTTGTTTCCAGCAACTCCTACTATCACCAGATCTTGTACAACTGCTCCTTTAGGAGCGCCACCTTTATAAATATCGATGCTCCATATTTTACCATTTGCATCCAACTCAACGGAAAAATAGATCGAAGTCACCTCGTTATTTTGTCTTGCTGCTGCAGGATAACGAATGTTTTTTAGAAAATGTTGGGTCAGGTATTTCCTTATATCATCTTGTATATCCAAAAACTCTTCTTCGCTAAGGTTGGAGTTTTCAAGCTCTGCTGTCTCGATAATTGTTCCGGTAAATTCCGCATTCACTTCTTCAGCCGTGGTTGAAGGTTCATTTGATTCTGCTGATATATCTGTTTTCGCTACATATATTTCTTCGCTGGATTCATTAAAAGCTTGCTTGCCATCATTGGTAGATTTATAGGCGACAATTCCTTTTAGAATTGCCTCGGCAATTTTTTCCTGATTGCTTTCTTTCAAAATGAATTCAAGGTCAGGTTTGTGAGCAATGTTACCGCATTCAAGCAATACTGCGGCGCATGGCGCCTTATCAATTACCCAAACGGAATTCTTATGATTAGAGACTGAATAGGCATTATATACGGATACAAAAGAATGCAGTAAAGAACTGCTCAACAATTTGGATTGTTTTTCATTCGGGGAGCCGGCTTTTGGATTATAAATCGCAATCCCATAACCGAACGCTTTTTCTGGAGTTGTTCCCTTTACGACAGTCGGTGGTTCTGAACCCACATGGATCGAAACAAGCAGATCGGCATTCATCCGACTTGCGAGTTCTGTACGATCCTTCAATTCGGGAGCGTTGTCGTCTTCACGAGTCAGGATCACGTTTATGTTATAAGCATGAGCTTTGTCCCTGATCTTTTTTGCAATTGCAAGTGCCAGGTTTTTTTCCACATACTTCTGATCAGGGCTATATGCGCCGGGGTCCTTGCCACCGTGGCCCGCGTCAACAAGGACGGTAATTGATTGGATCGCCTTTTCAAATTCGTCGGGAGCTGGTGGAATAGAGGCTTTTTGTTGCGCCTTCAAAGTAATAACACAAAAGAGTAGAATGAGAATGGGCAGAGCCATCACGCGGCTCCAGTACCCATAGCGGGTTTTTTGAAATTTGGTAATCATGGCTATACGTCTTTTTATATTGTTTTGAAAAAACGGGTGTACAAAACCGACTTTTTTCTGACGGATGGATTCCAATACCAGTAATTCCGCATAAGCATACCGGTCATTATCGGAAATGGCGTATTGGTCTGCAAGAAATTCGTGTATTGCTTTCAGTTCTTTCCTTATCAAATGGAAGAAAGGATTGAACCAGCAAATGATGCAAACGAGCTCCATGAAAAGGCTGTCGCTACTATGGTGTTGGCGAACATGGAATAATTCGTGACGAAAGATCTGCTGTCCTTCCTTACTATTGAAACTGATCTGGTGATTCCAGAAAATAGATTTGAAGAATGAAAAAGGCGTTCCGGGTTCAGTTGTGTCGTACAATCTTAGATCACCAATAGATTCGGAATCATACCTTCTCCGGATACGAATAATATAAACAAGCGATTTCACTAAAAGAAAGAATAAGAAGGCTAATCCTGAGGCATAAGCAAACAACGCAATGTTTTTACCGGTAAGGATTGGTTTACTATTATCGATGGCAATATTTGATTCTTCATTCCACCCAGCTTCCCAATTGTTAACTGAAATAAAATCTATCGCCTGGCGCATTCCCGGATTAACTGTTTGCGAATTTTCCGAAATGGAAATATCAAGGAATGGGAATACTAATGACAGTATCACAATTGCCAACAGGTAAAACCTATTGTAATGATGAAAGCGTTTATTGCGCAAAAAGAACCAGTAATAGGTAAATAATATACCTGAGCACAAAAATATTTTTGCAACGAACAGGATAAGGTTCATTGTGGATTGTTTTTGGATGATTTGATTTGTTTGAGCAATTCTTCCAGGTCTTCCATTGAGATTTTATTATCGGATACGAATTGAGACACCAGCTTGGCGGGCGAACCTTCAAAATATCCTTTCACCAGTTGATTGATCGTTTTCTTTCCGTATTCTGTTTTGCTGATGGCCGGCTTGTAAAGATTATTTCTGCCCTGCGTTTCAAATTCCACAAACCCTTTTTCTACCAGGATCTTCAGAATTGTAGCAGTGGTGTTGGAGTGCGGTTTGGGGTCTGAACTACTCTCTACAATATCTTTCAGGAATCCTTGCCCCAATTTCCAAAGCACCTGCATTACCTGTTCTTCGGCTTTTGTAAGAGTTTTCTGCATAACTAAATATTTAGTTGTTATGACGAATGTATAACTAATTCTTTAGTTACAAAACTTTTTTTGAAAATTTGTCAGGATTTTGGTTTATGTTAACTAATGATAAAATAGGATCCGCTGAAATGCAGTCTGGGGCTGGGTTTCAGCCCAATACCTTAGCGATTATACAATCGATTGTTCGACGCAAATAGGTGTTTTTTTTAGTCAGAATCAATGCGTTTTATCAACAGGCGCTATGAACTTCCAGATTTGCGTGTTATTTTTGCAGACGGTTCTGGACGGATTGGGCTTTCTTAACAGCCTGTTTGCAAAGGCATTGCAACTTCCCGGGAACATTTATTGTCTATTATTGTTAGAATCTTATTGTTGATCTGTACCTGAAAAGGATACAGTCATTATTATTATTAGTCAATATGAGACAGCTCAAAATTGCTACACAGATTACCAATCGTGACTCCCAGGCAGTAGAAAAGTACTTACAGGAGATTTCGAAAATTTCGATGATCACACCTGAAGAGGAAACAGTACTTGCCCAACGGATCAAGATGGGTGATCAGAGAGCTTTAGACAAATTGGTACAGGCGAACCTTCGTTTCGTGGTATCTGTTGCAAAACAGTACCAGCACCAGGGACTTTCACTTAGCGATCTTGATCAACGAGGGCAATCTCGGTTTGATCAAAGCCGCCCAGCGTTTCGATGAAACCAAAGGGTTTTAAATTCATTTCATACGCTGTATGGTGGATTCGCCAGTCCATCCTGCAGGCGTTGGCAGAGCAGGGCAGATTAGTCCGCCTGCCTCAAAACAAAATTGGCACTTACAACAAAGCGAACAAAGCCTATATGGCTTTCGAGCAGGAACATGAAAGAGAACCTTCAACTGAAGAACTGGCCGAGATCCTGGAAATGAGTGAAACGGAGATCAACAACATTTTCCAAAGCAACACCCGTCATACTTCACTGGATGCACCTGTGCACGAAGCAGAAGATGTGGCGATGGGTGATCTGCTGGAAGGTAGCAGATGATACGGATGATGATGTAATGAAGGATTCATTTGCGGAATGAAATTCGCCGAGTATTGAAATCACTCAGTCCTCGCGAAGCAGAGATCGTAAATGCTTATTTCGGTCTCGATGGCGAAAATGGTGTTACCATTGAACAGATCGGGCAGAAATACGATCTCACTAAAGAGCGTATCCGCCAGATCAAGGAAAGAGCGATCAAGCGTTTGCAAAAAGCACGTTATAGCAATGCCTTGAAAGCTTATCTGGGTTAATGTCCGGTAGGTGCAACAAACGTTATTTGGTTAGTAACTACAACTCAGTCCCGGCTTTTAAGTCGGGACTTTTTTTTACAACTTTTGGAGTCGTTGAGTGTTAGTATTCACGATTGCTAGACGGTTTGATTGTTGGGCTTACGTGTATGAACCAACCATTAAACAATCCCACCATCTAACAATCATAAGTCGCAAAAAGGTTAATTTCGCAAGTCATATGCGTAGAGCTTACCTACTGTTGATTGGCATCGTTTTTCTTACTTCCTGTGAAAAATCGATCACCTTCGTTCCGGATACTGCGGAACCATTGGTGGTGGTAGATGCCTCCATTGAAAATAGCAGGCCGCCTTTTGTAATTCTCTCCAGGAGTTTGAATTATTTCGGTAAGATTTCGGTTGATATCCTGGCTTCTTCCTTTATACACAATGCAGAGATTAATATTTCAAATGGTACCCTGACCCATCGCCTGAAAGAGTATTCCATACCCGACACATCAGGATATACAGTTTATTTCTATTCTATCGATTCAGCCAACCTCGGAACCGCTTTTACAGGCGCTTTCGGAGGAGCTTATTCGCTCGAAATAATAGTTGATGGAAAAACATATACTGCTACCACGACGATTCCTCTACTTGAAAAGACAGTCGATTCCGTATGGTGGGAAAAAGCGCCACCAGCAGTGGATTCGCAGCTTGTAAAATTCATGGGAAGAGTAATAGACCCACCGGGCTATGGTAATTATATCCGATATTTTACAAAAGCCAATAATGAACCGTTCTATCCCGGATTGAATTCTGTGTTTGACGACCAGATCGTGGATGGCAAAACTTATAGTGTACAAATTGATAAAGGAATTGACCGGAATGAAGAATTTGATGAAGAGACTTATGTCTTTTTCAACCGGGGAGATACCGCTACATTTAAGCTAACGAATATTGATAAGACTACTTTTGATTTCTGGCGAACCATTGAAAGTAGTTATGCCAATATCGGCAATCCTTTCGCTTCACCCACTAAAGTATTGAGCAATATCAAAGGAGGAGGATTGGGTTATTTCGGAGGATATGCAGCCCAATTCAGTACATTGATCATACCCAAGTAGGTTTTGCACATTCAATTCAGGTATGACTCAGGATAACGCTTTGTGTAGATCCTAACATTATTTTTGTCGAATTCAAGTGCATGGAAAATGGATAAAAGCAAGGAAACAATACATTGTCTCATTATCGGCTCCGGACCTGCTGGTTATACAGCGGCTATTTATGCTGCCCGGGCTAACCTTAAACCGGTATTATACCAGGGCATTCAACCTGGCGGCCAATTAACCATTACAACCGAAGTTGAAAACTATCCCGGTTATCCCGATGGAATTCAGGGACCGGAAATGATGGTGCATTTCGAAAAGCAGGCAGCAAGGATGGGCGCTGATATTCGCTTTGGTTTAGCAACAAAAGTGGATCTATCCAAACAACCATATAAAGTTTGGATCGATGAAGAAAAAGAACTGGAGGCAGAATCAATCATCATTGCAACAGGCGCTTCGGCTAAGTGGTTGGGATTGGAAAGCGAACAAAGATTGAATGGATTTGGAGTTAGTGCCTGTGCAGTTTGCGATGGATTTTTCTTCCGTGGAAAAGAAGTTGCCATCGTAGGGGCAGGAGATACTGCAGCAGAAGAAGCATTGTATCTTTCTAAACTTGTTTCAAATGTCCACATGTTTGTACGCCGCGAACAAATGCGTGCATCAAAAGTGATGCAGGAAAGAGTGCAGCGTACACCCAATATCAAAGTCTATTGGAATACAGAAACAGAAGAAGTGATTGGCGAGAATAGAGTTGAAGCCGTAAGAGTTCATAATAATGTTACCGGAGAAAAACTCACTATTCCTGTCAGTGGTTTTTTCGTTGCAATCGGCCATGAACCCAATTCAGGCATCTTTAAGGGATGGCTGGATATGGATGAAGCAGGATATATCAAAACTATTCCAGGTACCAGTCGTACTAATGTCGAGGGTGTATTTGCTTCTGGTGATGTGCAGGATAAAATCTATCGCCAGGCGGTTACTGCCGCGGGGAGTGGATGCATGGCAGCGTTGGATGCGGAGAGATGGCTTTCTGCGAAAGGCAATTGATCGGATGAACAGCGGAACAGATGAACAGCGGAACAGCAGAGCAAGTGAACAAATAATGTCGAATATTGAACTGAATTAGTTCGTATTCATCTGACATCCGATCTACTGATCCGCTGTTCCGCTGTTCATCTGTTCCGCTGTTCATCCGATCTTCCGATCAAATCGTCGATTCAAAAAAATAATACTCCAATTGCCCGGTTCTCGCTAAATTGTTAATCCACTATTACCAGCCGCCAATGGTTTCAGTAGAGATCAGGAACCTGATACTGCATGCTTATCACGGAGTTTATGAAGATGAACATAAGACAGGAAGTTCGTATGAAGTGAATCTTGAGGTGCAATTCGACGACAATGGAAGTGAATTTGAATCACTTGAGGATACTATCAATTATGAGGAACTCTTAAGCATTGTAAAACAACGTATGATGGTGAGAAACAGCCTCCTTGAAAAGGTGGCAGATGGTATCATACGGAAGATCAAGCATCAGTGTCCGAGAGCCAGGGAAATACGCCTATCCATTTACAAATTACAAGCCCCTGTGGAAAATTTTCAGGGTAAATTAGGCGTTACTATGTATAAGCGGTTTGATGATTAAGAAGTGTCCAATATCGTGCTTACTGATCTTTATTCTTGTCCTGCCTATTGAAAATCAAGCACAGGATACAAAAACTCTTTTGAAAGAGGCGCAACAATTTGAAACTTCATTCAAGGACAACGAAGCCCTCCAGAAATATCTTCAATTAGTCAAGCTTGAATCTAACAACCTGGTTGCACTATGCAAGACCAGCGAGCTATATGCGAAACTTGGAAAACGCCAGGCAACGAAACAAAAGCAAACTGACTATTATGTTTCTGCAAAGCAATATGCAGAGCAGGCGTTGAAAGTAAATGAAAATTCTTCTGAAGCGAATTTTGTAATGGCCATGGCCATGGGAAGAATGGCAATGCTGAACTCAGGTAAGGAAAAGATCAAAGTGGTTAAAGAAATTCGCCATTATGCTGAGCGCTGTATTCAACTTGATCCAAATAATTTCAAAGGGTATCATATTCTCGCCAAGTGGCACTATGAAGTAAGTGACCTGAATGCTATTGAAAGATGGCTTGTTAAAATTACTTACGGTGCACTTCCGCCTTCTTCCCTCGATGATGCAATCAGGAACTACGAAAAGAGCAAACAATTAAACCCGGCATTTATTCTGAACTATCTTGAACTCGCAAAAGCCTATCATCGAAATGATGAAGACAAGAAGGCAATCGCATATCTCCAGGTCATGCTTAAATTACCAAGTACTCAAGCCGATGACAACTCGGTGAAGGAAGAAGGCAGGAAGTTGCTGAAAGATCTCACTGACTAGACCCAATGAACAGAAGAACAGAAGAACAGAGGAGCAGAGGAGCAGTAGAACAGAAGAACAGTAGAACAGCAGAACAAGAATTGTCGAATCCGGATCAATTCTTAGCAATCCGTCATTCCCGTCGAAGGCGGGAACAACCAATTAACCAATCAACCAATCAACCAATCAACCAAATCAACCCTCGGATCATATCACCTTATTCTTCCATTTGCCGCTTCGCAAATACAAATAGGAGGGAATAAAAAGGCATGTCCAATACAGCCATTCACTCATCCAGCCATAAGTAATTGAAAGGAAGAATTTGTCCAGTACCAGGTAAACAAAGATGCTATACAAAACAATCGCGAAGAATTCGATGCTTAGTGTTATTCTTGTATTACCAGTACCAGTAACTGCACTCAGGCATACGATAGAGAATGACATGATGACCAGTGCGCTTGACACAACTCTTATCACGGGCACGGCTGCCCTTGTAAATTCTTCAGGTTGCCCATACACGGAAAGGATCTGCTCCGGAAATAAATTCAAAATTATTGCAACAACTAATGCCAGGCCCGTACTCATGCGAATGATCTTGAATAACAGGACATTCATCATATCCTGTTTACCCTGGCCAATGATATTGCTTACCATTGCATTCGTAGTAGCGGCAAAGGCCCAGGTGATCACACCAAAAAATCCAAATACATTTCGCATTGCATTGGAAATAGCGAGCGCTGTTTCACCGTGCTTATCGTTTAAGAGGAAAAAATATTCCCAACTGATCACACTAATTGCATGTTGGAACACCAGGGGTGCAGACATTGAAAAGATAAGAGAAGCATTCTTTTTGTTCCATTTCAGATCACTGAATAGTTGAAATCGCTTTCCAATCCCTTTCATGTGAATAACCAGGAAAATGACAAACATGCCAATGAATTCGGCAATGATCGAAGCGATTGCTGCGCCATTCAATCCCATTCTTGGCAACCCGAGTTTTCCGAAGATCAATAGGTAGTCAAACAATACATTAGCTAATGCTTCAGCCAGCGTACCAATCACTAGGTATTTGCTTTGATTGGTTCCAACCAGCAAAGCATTTCGCATTTGATAGATATAAAGAAAGGGTAAACCCCAGATCCTTATTCTTGAAAATTCGATGGCTTGTTTTAATCTATCTTCATCTGAAATGAACAAACGAAAAATCTGTGGAGTGACCAACCATGTTGTGATGATACCGATTGCGGCGATCATCATCGCTATGAGTACGCCCTGGTTGAAAATTTTTCCAATTTCCTCTGGTCTGTTTTCACCAGCTCTTCTTGCGATCAATGCCTGCAATCCATTATTCAATCCAAAACCAATTGCTGAAAAGATCAGGTAGTAAACACCCGTGATCCCCGCAATGGCCAATGACTTTCCACCATCAGGATAGTGCCCAAGAAAAATATTATTGGTAATAAAATTCAATTGAGGCACCAGAATGGCGAGGCTAATCGGCAACGCGATCTTCAATATCTGCCGGTTGGATATTTCGACTTGTAAATTATTATGTACAGGCGCCTTGCTCATGAAAAGACCGCAAATTTAAGCCAATAGGCAATAAGTAAATAGGCAATAGGCAATAGACAATTAGCAAATCTTAGTGACAATTTGCCGATTGCCCGTTGCCAATTGCTTATTGCCCATTGCCTATTGCTCATTGCCTATTGCCAATTCTTCGTATCATTGCAGACCCACAAATGAACAGGGCGGCGTTCGATATTATACCTGAGGAAGGACTCAACGATCAAATTCAACAATCCACCTTGTTGATGGAGATTGGTGAGAACTATTTCCGCTATATCATTTATGATAAGCATACGCACAAGATCTGGGGCCTGAGGCAGTACCATTTTGATATTAGTCCCGAGAAACCTGCACTTGAATACCTGCATGATCTCCTTCAAAACGACGAGTACCTGGTCGAACCGGTAAAGGAAGCTGTGGTTATTTACAATTATTGCGATTGCAGCTTGTGGCCCGAGGAATATTTTCACGTTGAAAGCAACAAGCCATTGATCGAACTGATTTATGGAAATGCGCATAAGGGTCTTATTTTATGTGAGAAAATAAAGGGTTGGGATCTTTATACGGTATATCGTGTGCCTCGTGAGATTCACACCCTGCTACAGCAAAAATTTACCTCTGGAAAATACTGGCATTTTTATTCATTATGGCTATCTCAGCTTGACCGTAAGTCCATGGAGATGCCGGTGATTCATGCGGTATTCTATACGGATAAATTCGTCGTAACAGTTTTCGATAAGAACTCCGTACTGCTTATGCAGAGTTATTCCTATCAAACACCGGAGGATGTAGTTTACTATCTTCTTTCAATTTGCAAGAATCTTGACCTGGACCCTGAAAAAGTGCCTCTTCATTTATCGGGCCTGGTTGACAAAGACTCAGCGTTATTCCACGAACTATACAAATACTTTCTTTTTGTCGAGTATGCGAATATGCCCGAAAAAGTGCATACGAATGGATTGTTTGCAGAGATTCCCTCACATTACTTTTCACCGATAATGAAACTCGCGCTATGCGTATAATCGGAGGGGAATTGGGAGGAAGGAAATTGAATCCTCCGGGCAAAATGCCCTATACCCGGCCGACTACCGATATTGCAAAGGAAGGATTGTTCAATATCCTCGAGAATAATCTTGATATCTCATCATTGAAAACGCTTGATCTTTTTGGCGGCACAGGAAATATCAGTTATGAGCTCGCTTCAAGAGGGGCGAAAGAGTTGACAATAGTGGAGAAAGATCCGAAGATGTATAGTTTCATCCAAAAAACTTCCCAGGAATTAAAGCTGGAAAACTTCAACGTGGTGCGAGCAGACGTATTCCGTTTTATTGATCAATGCCGGGAGAAATTTGACTTTATTTTTGCCGGTCCGCCTTATGCATTGGACGCGATCGATGATTTGCCTAGAAAAATTGTTGAAAAACAATTGCTGAATCCTTCGGGTTGGTTTGTATTGGAACATACTCCGAGAAATGATTACAAAGGCTTTCCTTTTTTTACGACTGCTCGCAATTACGGCACCACGATATTCAGCATTTTTGTAAACAAATAACCGTTTGGCGTTTGGGGTTTGGCGTTTGGCGTCCGGATAGCTATCGGGAGGCATTGTCAAAGTCTCATATTTAATGCATATTTCTATTTAGGAGTATCTTACGCTAAAAGAACTCTTCCCGATAGGTATCGGGACTCCCAAACGCCAAACGCCAAACACCAAACTCCAAACGCCAAACTCCAAACGCCAAACTTCGCAAATGGATACGATTTTCGTCACAGGTATCGGTACTGGAATTGGAAAAACGCTTGTGTCTGCAATTCTCGCGGAGGCACTTGAATGCGATTATTGGAAACCTGTACAGGCTGGGGTAGTTGAAATGACAGATTCAGATTGGGTGAAGCAAAACATCACAAACAGCAAAACGGTTGTTCATCCGGAACTGTTTAAGCTAACGATGGCGGCCTCTCCACATATTGCCGCCAGAAAAGATAGGGTATCCATCACCGTTGATGTTATTTGCAAGGCGCTTCCTTCAACAAATCGTAACTTGATCGTAGAAGGAGCGGGAGGTCTGATGGTTCCTTTCAATGAAACGGAATTCAATACGCATCTTATAAAAGCGTTGAATGCAAAACTTATCCTGGTAAGCAGAAATTATCTTGGAAGTATTAATCATTCTCTTTTAACGGCAAAGGCTTGTAAAGAAGAGGGATTGGAAGTGATGGGTTGGATATTCAATGATCAGTACCTTGACTATGAGACTGAAATTGTAAAATGGAGCGGCTATCCTTCATTAGGCTCGATACCGCATTGCGAGAAGCCTGGTAAAAATTTTGTCAAAGAACAGGCATTAAGGTTGAAACCCTTATTATGACCAAAAAGGCGATCCGAAAAGAATTCATAGAAAAGAGACTTCAATTGTCTACCGCCGAAATACAAAACCGGTCGGCTGAAATGATCCGGCATTTTGAGCAAATGCAATTGCCTGTTGTGAAGTATCTGCTTTCTTATTATCCACTACTTGAAAGAAATGAATTTAATGTGGATCCCTGCATTCAATATATTAAACGAAAAACATTAGACATAAGGATCGCCTGGCCTAAAATAAATGATGAGACAATTTCGATGGAAGCTTTTGAGATCAACGAAGATGAATTATTCACCAAGAATAAGTATGGAATACTTGAACCGCTTGGAGGTGAAAAAATTCAACCGGAATTATTTGACCTTGTAATGGTTCCGATGGTAATGTCAGACGAGAAAGGTTATCGCGTAGGCTATGGAAAGGGTTATTATGACAGGTATCTTCCGCGTTGCCGGCCTGATGTAATAAAGATTGGTTTTTCGTTTTTTGAACCGGGTCCGGCAATTGAGGACATCGATGAATTTGATGTACCTTTAAATTTTTGCATTACTCCATCGGGTAAGTATGAATTTTAACGCTCCATTACTCAAGCCGATCCGAATTTTATTATTTCCCATCTCAATAATTTATGCTCTGATCATATGGATCCGGAACAGGCTTTATGATAGTAATGTTTTTCAAGGAACTGCCTTCAATCTTCCAGTGATTTGCGTAGGAAATCTTAGTGCAGGCGGAACAGGTAAATCGACCATGGTGGAGTATATGGTAGGAATTTTGCAGCATAAGTTCAAAACCGGAATCATGAGCAGGGGCTATAAACGCAAAACGAAAGGATATGCATTGGCAAGTGAAAAAACAACGGCATTGGAAATTGGTGATGAGCCCATGCAATTCCACAATAAGTTTCCTGCCGTATCCGTCGCAGTTGGAGAAGAAAGAATCGTCGCCATTCCACAGTTATTGCACGACCGCCCCGAAACACAGGTCATTATTTTGGATGATGCATTTCAACATCGCAGGATAAAACCAGGACTGAATGTTCTGTTGACGGAATACAGTAACCTTTTTACAAGAGATTGGTACTTGCCAACCGGCGATCTCCGGGATGAAGCTGGAAGTTATAAAAGAGCAGATATTCTTGTGGTTACCAAATGCCCGGATGAAATTCCCAAGGAAGAACAGCAGGAAATAAGAAAGGAAATAGATCCCTTGCCAGAACAGAAATTATTCTTCGCCTCAATTCAATATGGAGATCCATATCATATAACGAGAAAGCACAGGGTTCGGGTCGATGCAAATATGGAGGTCTTGTTGGTGAGCGGAATTGCAAACCCCCGGCCATTAAAGAAATACCTGCTGGATAATTCGAAGACCTATTATGAGATGCTCTACGGCGATCACCATATCTTTACTATCGACGACTGGAAGGAAATTGCAAAACGTTTTCATAGTATCCAGGCTTCAAGTAAGATCATTCTGACAACCGAAAAAGATGCTGTGCGATTGATAAAGTTTGACCAGGAGTTGAAAGATCTTCCGGTATTTGTAATCCCAATCGAAATGAAGTTCCTCAACGGAGAAGGAAAACGTTTTGATGATTTAATTGTTAAATTCATTAAAGAATTTCATAAAACATCCTAATGGGTAGGAAACACGAAAAAAAGACGAAGCACAAATCTTCATCAGGACAGATGATGAAGGGAACATTGGATATTACGCGTTCAGGAATTGGATATGTAATGGTGGATGATCTTCCGGTAGATATTCTTGTAAGGCCTGCTGATTTTAATACTGCACTACATGGCGACACTGTTCGGGTAAAAATTATTGGTGGTGGTAAACAAAGCGGCCGTATGACGGGTGAGGTTGTGGATGTGCTGCAACGCCGCCAAACGGAATTCCTGGGAAAACTCGAGATGGGAAAGAACTTTGCTTTCTTCGTTGCGGAATCTGACAAACCCATGCCGGATATTTATATTCCATTGAGCAATCTCCGTGAAGCAAAAGATAATGAGAAAGTGATCGTGAAGATCGTGGAATGGGAGAAAAATAAAAAGCCTGTTGGCCAGGTCGTGCAGGTGATGGATAGCCGAAATGAGGGCGATCTCGCCATGAAGGAGATCCTGATGGAAAACGGATTCCCATTGTTCTTTCCTGATGATGTGATGGAAGAAGCAGAAAGAATACCTCACATCGATCCCTGAGAAGGAAATAAAACGCCGTAAGGATTTTCGGGATATTCTCACTTTTACTATTGATCCAGTTGATGCAAAAGATTTTGATGATGCCATTTCATTCCGTGTATTAAAGAATGGGAATTATGAGATCGGGGTTCATATTGCCGATGTCACTCATTATGTGGAACCGGGAACGGCTTTGGATAAGGAAGCATATGAACGAGCTACTTCCGTTTATCTGCCCGATCGTGTTTCACCCATGTTTCCCGAAAGAATTTCCAATGAACTTTGTTCATTGCGTCCAAAAGAAGATAAACTGACTTTTTCTGCAGTATTTGAAATGACTCCGAAAGGGGAAGTAAAACAATATTGGCTGGGAAAGACGATTATTCATTCAGATCATCGGTTTACATATGAGGAAGTGCAGGAAATTATTGAGAAGGAAGAGGGATTGTATAGGGATGAAATCTTCTTTTGAATGCACTTGCACAGAAATTCCGCAAACAACGATTTAAGAAAGGAGCGATAAATTTTTCTTCGCAGGAAGTTCGATTTAAGTTGGATGAAAAAGGAAAGCCAATTGGAATCATGATTAAAGAAAGTAAGGAAGCTCACCAGCTGATCGAAGAATTTATGTTGCTGGCAAACCGTATTGTTGCGGAATATGTGGGAAAAATAAAATCAACAAAGAAACCAATTCCTTTTCCTTACCGGGTACACGATACACCGGATGAAGTGAAATTGATGCCGTTTGTTGCGTTTGCAAAAAAATATGGTCACCATTTCGATACAAAATCACCTGAAGGGATTGCTTCATCTTTCAATCAAATGTTAAAGGATGTTCATGGAAAGCCAGAGCAGCATGTACTTGAACAGTTAGGGATACGAACGATGGCAAAAGCAATGTACACTACTGAAAATATCGGGCATTACGGACTTGGGTTTAAGCATTATTGCCATTTTACTTCTCCCATTCGTCGTTATCCTGATGTACTGGTGCATCGTACTCTTGAACAGGTACTCACGTCGGAAATTGAAGTTGATAAAAAGCTGGAGCAAAAGTGTAAGCATTGCAGCGAAAGGGAAAGAGCAGCGATGGAATCCGAAAGAGCAGCAAATAAATACAAGCAGGTTGAGTACATGAAAGAATTCCTGGGAGAGGAATTTGAAGGGGTTATCAGCGGTGTTACTTCATTCGGATTTTTTGCGGAAACAGTTGAGCATAAATGTGAAGGCTTGGTCAGTATTAATAGCCTTTTCGAATATGATGATTTCAGGCTTATCGAAGGTGATTATAGCCTGGTTGGCATGCGGAGTGGAAGACGTTTTCGAATGGGAGATAAGGTTACGATCAAAGTTATTGCAGCCAATCTTAGTAAGCGGCAACTGGATTATGAATGGGTGATCGCGACTTCAATTATAGAAGATGGGGGAGCACCCTATGTACGGATTCCAAAACCACCAAAACATCCCAAGCCCGATCGTTCTCATAAAACAGGTAAAGCAAATCAGCACGCTGGTAAAAGGAACAAGGGTAAACGAAAAAAGAAAAACTAACTTCGGCACAGTAAAAGGATTTCCCGCATGCATAGTTATGAAGAGCTTTCCAGGGTGTTTTCTGAACAATTCAATTATCGTCATTTTCCTGAACAACCTGCTTCACTATACGATCCCAATGAATATTTTCTTTCTATTGCCGGTAAAAGAGTTCGGCCCGTCATGTGCCTGATGGGTAATGAGCTCTTTGATGAAATTCACCCGGATACATTCCAGGTTGCAATGGCCATTGAGCTGTTTCACAATTTCACGCTGATCCATGATGACATAATGGACAAGGCTCCTCTGCGCAGGGGACAACAAACTGTCCACGAAAAATATGGTGAGCCTACAGCATTGCTCGCAGGAGATGTAATGATGGTGGTTGCATATGACTATCTCAACAAGATCAGAACCGGGTTTCTTCATAAAGTAATCAATCTGTTCAATAGGACTGCAAAACAGGTTTGCGAAGGACAGCAATTGGATATGGATTTTGAAAAGATGGAATCTGTGAGTTTTGATGAATATATTAAGATGATCGAACTTAAGACATCCGTTCTATTGGCTTCGAGTTTAAGAATGGGAGCATTGCTTGGAGGAGCAGGAGAGGGGAATCAACAATTATTGCATGAATTTGGGCGGAATCTTGGTATTGCATTCCAAATCCAGGATGATTACCTGGATGCATTCGGTAACCCGGAAAAGTTTGGTAAGAAAACTGGTGGAGATATTCTTGCAAACAAAAAGACTTTTTTATTGATACAGGCATTGGAGGTTGCGCCTGAAAAGCAGAAAGCCGAATTAAAAAAACTTCTTGCTAATAACTCCAATGATAAAGTTGACAAGGTTCTTAAGATCTTTAAAGACTCCGGGGTTGATAAATGGGCACAGGATCTTAAGAACAAGTACATCACCACCGCGTTTGAGCACCTTGAAGAGGTTGCTGTTCTCAATGTGAGAAAAGACCCTTTGAAGCGGCTTGCAGAATTCCTCGTGCAACGTGACTATTGATTCTTTTCATTATCTTGAACGATTATAAAACCCTACCGGCATGTCGAACTCACTCTTTCGAAAAAAATCGATTGATAAGATTGTTAAGGATGCAGAAGCGGGGATCAGTGATGGACATTCATCTAGCAAACTGAATAAAGTACTTACGGTACGGGACCTAACGTTCATGGGTATCGCTGCCGTGGTAGGGGCCGGCATCTTCTCAACCATCGGCAAAGCTGCGTCAGACGGCGGGCCGGGTATTTCATTATTATTTGTTATTACTGCGATTACCTGTGGTTTTTCCGCGCTTTGTTATGCTGAATTTGCAAGCCGGGTACCGATTGCGGGAAGTGCCTATACCTACGCATATGTTTCTTTTGGAGAATTGATCGCCTGGGTAATTGGCTGGGCATTGATTCTTGAATATGCGATTGGAAATATTGTTGTAGCCATATCATGGAGCAGTTATTTTAATAATCTTTTACAGGCTATCGGAGTTAATCTTCCTGGTTGGTTGATCGTGGATCCAACAACGGCAGAATCCGCTTTCAATTCAACACAGGAAACAATAGCAAAAGGCGGGGCCATCACCGCTGATATGCAATCGATAATCAACGCATGGAATTCTGCGCCAGTGATTGGTGGCTCAAGGATCTTCATTAACGTTCCAGCGGCTATAATTGTGGGTTTGGTTACTATTCTTACTTATATCGGAATAAAGGAAAGTAAGAAAAGCGCCAATGCAATGGTGATATTCAAAGTTGCGGTGATCATCCTGGTGATTATTGTAGGAATATTCTTTGTAAAGCCATCTTACTGGTCTCCATTCATGCCAAATGGGTTTGAGGGAGTGCTTAAAGGAGTTTCGGCGGTGTTTTACGCCTATATCGGTTTCGATGCTATTTCCACAACAGCTGAAGAATGTAAGAACCCACAGCGCGATCTCCCGAGAGGAATGATCTATTCGTTAGTGATCTGTACAGTTCTTTATATTCTTATCGCGCTTGTATTGACTGGAATGGTTCCGTTTAGTGAGCTCAATGTGAACGATCCTCTCGCATTTGCTTTTGAACGGATCGGTCAGACATGGATGGAGAATATTGTGTCTGTAAGTGCTGTTGTTGCGACAACAAGTGTACTACTCGTATTCCAATTGGGCCAACCCAGGATATGGATGAGCATGAGCCGGGATGGATTATTGCCCAAGGCATTTGGTAAGATTCATCCAAAGTATCATACTCCCTACTTTTCAACCATTGTTACCGGTTTGCTGGTTGCGATTCCTTCTTTGTTCATGCAAAGCTCAAAGATGACTGATCTTACAAGTATCGGAACTCTCTTTGCCTTTGTGCTTGTTTCAGGCGGTGTACTCACTTTACCAAAATTGGATGACAGCGTCCAGCGGGGCTTCAAGCTTCCTTATATCAATGGAAAGTTTATCGTGCCATTGCTTGCCGCAATTTTTATTTATTTGTCATGGGGCAGGATTGTGGAAGCTTTCGGCAATCTGGGTAAGGATAGTTTGCAGGAGATTTTATTCCTTGTTTATGTATT
Source organism: uncultured Chitinophagaceae bacterium (assembly GCA_963728145.1). Classification (GTDB taxonomy): domain Bacteria; phylum Bacteroidota; class Bacteroidia; order Chitinophagales; family Chitinophagaceae; genus CAVSJA01. The sequence goes on from CAVSJA010000008.1 coordinate 119,310, forward strand.
GATGGCAGTAATTCTCGCAATCGCAAGTTTTATAAAAAATTTCTCTCTCATTCCAATACTCGGCGTATTATCCTGCTCTTATCTATTAATTGAAATCCCTTCCACTTCATGGGTATGGTTCTTTGCATGGATGGGAATCGGATTGACGATTTATTTTTTGTATGGCTATAGGAAGAGTCATTTGCGGGATGGTAAATAGAATTACTTAGCCATTTCCAGAAACCGACAGAAGGCATTTGCAAGTTTCATTTGGGAAACACTTTTACAATCTGGTTCAAATAACTTGGGGCTAGCCACCAAAATAAAGGCTGCTCTTGCCCTGGATACAGCCACGTTGAATCGGTTGGTGCTATATAGAAACTCCATTCCCCTTGGAGCATCGGCAGGTGTGGATGTCGCCATTGAAAAGATGATTACAGGTGCTTCCTGGCCCTGAAATTTATCAACTGTCCCGATTTGGACGCCTGTGGGAAGTGTAGATAGTAACAGATTAACTTGAGCATTATAGGGCGTAATTACTTTTATGTCATCTATTGAAAGTACCTTTTTTGCATTTTGGCTATCTGTATAGAAAACTGTTCCGTCGGTCAATCGACTAATGAGATTTTTTATGTAAGATGCTTCTTCGGAGGATGAGCTTTGGTTCCCGTCATGGTCAACTTCTCTATAGTATAAACCAGCTCCTTCAAATTCCGGCATTCCATTCAATCGTTGATTGATGAGATCTTCTTTTGGCCGCAATCTGCTCTCATAGAATAATTCTGAATTAAAAGAACAAATTGATGGGTGCATCCGCCATGTTTTGTCGAGGAAAATGCCTTTATCATCAGGGATTGTTTTATGCTCGCTCAAAACGTGTTCTAGTGCAGAAACCTCAGTGCCCTCAGGATGGCTTCCTTGTTGAGGCTGTTTTAATTGTTGGGGATCGCCGAGCAGAACTACATTAGAAGCTGCTTGTGAAACAGCAATAGTGTCAATTAATGATAATTGACCGGCCTCGTCGATGAACAGAACATCGACACTTGCTGCCATATCTTCCCTTGCCCATAACCACGCAGTACCACCTAAAATATTCACCTCGTTATTTTTGATAGCAGCTATAACTTTTTCGTTTTTTAATTCTTCTCTAATGGCAGGATCAGGATTTTCAGAGAGTTCGGAAACTTTTCGCATGCAATTAACCTGTACTCCTTTCTGTGCTGCCGCTTTAATTACTTTTTGCATTAGTCCCGTTATCACTTTGTGGCTAAGCGCCGTAATACCTATTTTTTTACCAGCTTTTACTAATGACAAAATCATTTCTGCTGCAGTATGACTCTTCCCTGTGCCAGGAGGTCCTTGAATTGGCAATACTCCCTGGTGTAATCGAGTAACCCAATCAACAGCTTTGTTTTGTGGATCGTCATGTTCGCCTAAGTTTCCGGAAGTTCTGGGTGTACGGTTTAACAACAAGTCTCTTGCGGCACGGTAATCACCTACGCCGTCTATATCGTTTTGCAACACCCATTCTGCAATTCCTTCAATAGTTTGCTCTTTTACCTCGTTTGAAATATCAGTATGCGTAAAAATTGTGTGGGGATGGATATCTTTTGAAGAAGGACCCTTTCTGATTCGAATTTTATGATTGGAGCGGTCTATTGAGACAATTGTGCCTAATCTTGTACCTTCCCCACCAGTGAAGACCTTATCTCCTTCAACGATTTCATAATCCTGAAAAGGGAAATCATATTCGTCGATAACGCTTTTTTTTGTATGTCGTCAGAAGAAAGTGGACTTTTTGTTAGTGAGTGTTTCCGAAGTTTAAGTTAATAGATATTTTTTAGTTTTTTAGGGTTAGGATTAATTTTTACTAAGTTTTTCCATAGAGTAGATTGCCCTTCGCATTTTCATATTTTGGTTTTTGATTCTTTCGCGCCGTTGAAGGATTTGATCTTTCTTGCCCCAGTAGACATCTGCCGGTGTAACGTTGTCAAGGGATTCATGATATCGTCTGTGATTATAATAATTTACAAAGTTTTCAAGTGCGTCTTTCAGTTCATCGGGACAGAAGTAATGATTTAGCTTGATGATATTTTTTAAACTTCGATGATAGCGCTCAATCTTACCTTGTGTTTGCGGGTGGTTCACTTTTCCACGGATATGTTTAACACCTTTTGTATTGAGGTAGTTTTTGAGCTCTGCAGCAATATAACAGGAGCCATTATCGGAAAGAAGTTTTGGTCTTTGACCATTCTGCAGGCCCGCAATGGTTAGCGCCTTTTCGACAGATCTTTCAACATCTGCTGCTGTCATGTTCCTGCATAACTCCCAATAGATGATATAGCGGCTATAATCATCCAGGATTGTACTCATATAGTACCATCCCCAGCCCAGGATTTTAAAATAAGTAAAGTCCGTTTGCCAGAGTTCATGTACGAACTGTGTTTTATTTTTAAACTCATTGGAAGCTGATAGAAGTATATAGGCCGGAGTGGTAATCAACCCTTTTTCTTTTAAAATCCGGTATACACTGCTTTCAGAAATAAAGATCTTTTGCTCATCGGTAATTTTCACGGACAGTTCTCTGGGCGATAATACCGGATGATCCAGCGCTACCTCAACGACCAATTGTTTTTGAGGCTCGGGGATAGAATTCCACTGCCGGCGGGTCCTTGTCTTTGGCAAAAGACCGTCCATACCCTTTTCGGCATAGATACGGTACCACTTGTAAAAAGTGCTTTTATGGATGCCCAACTCCTTTAGGGTCCTGTTTACGCCAAGTTCTGAACGCTCAACGAGCCGGATGATCTCTTGTTTCTCTGATGGAGTAACTCTCATATACTTTTTCCATTTTTCACTTACTCCAAAATGTTCAAGCTTTTTTTTACAATATCATAGCGGAGTGCCAGATCTGCAACCATCTCTTTCAACCGTTGGTTTTCTTTGCGCAATTGAACCACTTCGTCTGAGGTTGCTTCTCGGGTTGTATCGCCAGCCAACCGTTTCTTACCCGCTTCCAGGAATTCCTTATTCCATCGGTAGAACTGAGCCTGGTGAATACCATACTTCCTGCATATCTCTGGCACAGTGTTTTCTCCACGTATGGCTTCCATGACAATGAGGATCTTTTGTTCGGATGTAAATATCCGCCTGGTTTTGCTACGAATGTCCTTTACAAAGTTCTCTGCAGAAGACTTCTTAGATTTTGTTTCCATGTCTTAATTTTTAATAGTTAACACGCAGGAAACACTCTCTTAAATTACTAAATTAGTGGTACACTTTGCGCTGAAGATTTACAATACAGACACGATAGGTGCTGTTCACTTTAGGGATTTCCGACCTGCTTCCGAGACTACGCAGTTTTCAAACCTGAGAGGTTATTTTCCGCAGCATTTACTTGAATTGCTTTGGATAGGTACAAAGGATTCAACAATTAACCGAACCAGCGCTATTAAGAACTTTAATCAAATCACTTCGATACAACACCTTCAATTTACGGCAGCATCCTATCCGGGTTCAATAGCTCCATTTGTAAGGAATAATCTTGGAAGTTTCGCAAGAAACCATGGATTAAAATATTTGCGTCTGGATGTCGGCCATGATCTGATCCCCAATTACCAAAATCCCGGAGTTGTTGATTCGATTGCAGGAAAACATTTGTATGAAAACTTTCCCAATTTCAAGGATAGTTTTCCGGAAATAAGACTATTAATCTTCGGTGGGCTGGATATGAGAGAGCAAGACCTTTTTTCTTTCAACTTTGAGTTACCTAAACTGAAGCATTTTGAGAATTGGTTTTTTGATGAACCTTCCGGTTTTATTGACACCTTCTATAACCAGGTTGCTAGAGTTACAATTACTGATAGTGGGCAAGTAGCTCAAGCAGGAGGTTTGACACCACCCCCTGGAGCTGCAAGTGCCACAGCCAGAGCTTATCTCATCGGTCGGTATTGGTTGCTGAATGGACCTAATGTGCATATGGGTTTCTACCCCAGTTCGGCTGACTTAGTTTCAACTGATACACTCGAGTATATCCATCAGTTCACGTCCTACGCTAATTCAAGACTGGGCACTAATTTCACTTATGCACAACTTCGCAAATTCTATTACCAGAAATGCGCTTCCTTACCAAACTTCTGTAATGCACCATCACCTAACAATTTGCCAAAGTTGTGTGGAAAGGTAGAGCCCGTATTTCCAGAAGTTGTCTTAAAGCAATATGGTCCCTGCGATGACAGCAGCAATTTTGCAACCTGGACAGGCACGCTTCGTTACGAAGCATACCTCGATTCCATAAAGTATAGCTTTATGGATAAATATCTTGCCAAATGCCTTGCGGCACGGTACAAAGAGCAATTTTCAGTTACTTCTGCAATCAACGAATATCATTATACGCTTTATTATTATGATCAGGCTGGTAACCTGGTAAAGACAGTTCCACCTGCAGGCATGGATCTAAGCAAGTTTAACAACCTGGCGGCGTGGAGTACATCAGTAAAATCAGCAAGATCGAGTCACACTGAATTGACACCAGATCATCTGCTATCTACAGAATACCGATATAATAGCTTAAACCAGGTTGTGGCCCAGTCAAGTCCTGATGGAGGAAAGACACAATTTTGGTATGACCGATTAGGCAGATTATCAATTAGCCAAAATGCAAAACAGGTCTTTCCCACGAGTGACAGCAATAAGTTATATAGTTATACCAAATACGATTACCTGGGAAGGATAACTGAAGTAGGTCAGGTGAGAAATACACAAGAAAACGGCAACATGACTGATGCAATCAGTAGGAGCAATTCGGGGCTCAACACCTGGCTTATAAACCTGGACAACCGGCGAGAACAGATTACGCAAACAGTTTACGACTTGCCTTATACCGGCTTTGCGGGAATAGATAACAAGAAGATCATTCAACAACGCAACTTACGTAACCGGGTGAGTTTTGTTACTTATTCGGATACTTCAATCGGTGGGTACAATACAGCCACACATTACACTTATGATATCCATGGGAACGTAGATACGCTTTTGCAGGATTTTGGTTGTGGTAGCTGCGCTGATCACATCAAGAATATGATGAATCAGAATGGGCTCGGTAACCGGTTTAAAAAGACGGCTTATAAATATGATCTGATAAGCGGTAAAGTGAATATGGTTATTTACCAACCCGGATGGGGAGATATGTTCATCCATCGCTATTCTTATGATGCAGAAAATCGTTTAAAGTGGGTTGAGACCAGTTCAGATAGTCTGGTTTGGGAAATGGATGCTCGTTACGAATATTACCAACATGGGCCGCTTGCAAGAATGATATTAGGAGAACAGTCCGTTCAGGGAGTGGATTATGCTTATACCCTTCAGGGATGGTTAAAAGGCGTGAACAGCATGAATCTTTCAAGTGCCAACGATATGGGCGAAGACGGACTGAGTACGGGACTCAACAGATACACTGCAAAAGACGTGTACGGATTCCAATTAAACTATTTCTCAGGTGACTATGCTTCCATTAAGAATGGACCCATTCCATTTCCCAACGCAGGTCCCGCCTTAGGAGCAACCTATCGCGGCCTCTTCAATGGAAACATCAGTAGCATGGGCGTCAACATAGGAAAGCTTAATGATCTGGGCAGTGGACCGCAATTATATAATTATAGCTATGATCAATTGAATCGTATAACAGGTATGGATGCATGGACCGGTTTCAATACTGGCAGCAATAGCTGGACCGGTATCAGTAATCCCGGTTATTACAAGGAAAGGGTTGCGTATGATCCAAATGGAAATATCACCAAATACCTAAGGCATGCACATGGCTGGGAACAGATAATGGATAGTCTTACCTATAAATATTCTGTGGGCACAAATAGGTTGAAGAATGTTATCGATAATGTGCCACCGAGCAGGTATGGGAATAATTCCTGGGATCTGATCAGGGATATCGATACCCAAGGAGATAATAATTACGAATACGATCAAATCGGGAATTTGACGAAGGATAATGCTGAAAGTATAACAAGCATTAAGTGGAGTGTTTATGGAAAGATCCTAGAAATTAATCGTACTTCCACATCATTGAATCCCACAACGAAAATCAACTATACTTATGATGCTGCAGGGAATCGTATCAGCAAGATTGTTAAAAAAGGCGTATCAGACCCGTTGGAATACACTTGGTATGTTCGGGATGCTCAGGGAAATATCATGAGTATTTACAATGCATTTGGCGGAACTGACCTGGGTAGTCTATTCATTCACCAAGTTGAAAAATACATTTACGGTAGCAGCCGAATAGGAGTACATAAGTGGGTGGTGCCGGTAGACACCGTTGTCAATAACATATACGATCTGGTCACAGCTAATTATACACGTGGCCATCGCAGTTATGAAATGACCAATCACCTTGGGAATGTACTGGCCAGTATTAGCGACAAGAAAATCGGCGTACCTTTATCGGGAAGTTCTTTGATCGACTACTATACTGCAGATGTCGTAATGGCACAGGACTACTACCCCTTCGGGATGATGATGCCCGGAAGGGAATACCAGGCACAGCCGAGCAGGTTTGGATTTAATGGAAAGGAGAATGATCATGATGTTAAGGGATTTGGGAATCAGCAGGATTATGGGATGAGGATTTATGATACGAGAATTGGGAAGTTTTTGAGTGTGGATCCTTTAATTAAGGAATATCCTGAATTGACACCGTATCAGTATGCTTCAAACACTCCGATTCAGGCCATTGATTTGGATGGATTAGAAGCTGTATACCATAATGTAAAGACTGGAGCAAGGGCAGGTGGCCCCTTGAACTTACAAAACTATCCCGCATCCGGCGGTTGGAAATGTGAGACTTGTGTTCCAGCACCACTTCCCACATTTCTAACATTTTCCACTTCTAATAGTTTGTTTATTGCAAAGCCTAAAGAACAGCAAATACTAATGCCAGATATTTTTGGCACAGGTCATATTGGCACGAGGTCTATTGTTGAAAAAAACGTTAAAGCAATTGCTCAAAATTATTATAATGCTGTTGGTGATAATATTAGGGGTGGACCGTTCGGAGCGATAGGATATCTAGCTGCTGGTGAAAAAGGAAGTTTTTATGGCGCCGTGGCAGACAATGTTGCACTCTCCTTCGGGGGTATCCCAGGTGAATCAGGCATGTTGACTAAACCAATTAACTTAAATAGCCAGAGAGCAGTTAATCCAACTGAGAGCGGAAGTTTTGAACATTCACCATTGCACTTGTCTATAAATTTGAAACCAAATTGGAACAAAGAACAAGTAAAGGCAGCTTTTGAAAAAGCAAACGCTCTTACTTTCGATCCCGAAACAAAAGTAACACTTACAAATCCAGAGCCTAGGCCTAGCAATTTAAGGAAGCAATTCCTAACCCAAGGTGGAACCTTGACAAAAGGTCAACACGTCGATCATATCAGAGATTTGCAGCTGAATGGCACAAATAAAATGTATAATTTGCAAGGGCTCGACGGAAGTGTAAACTCTAGTTTTGGCAAACAGTTGCATTTACAAATACGAAATATTCCAGACAATACGAGAGTAAGTACTGTTACAATAAATATTTATTCCGGTAAAATAAGATAACAATGTTCAATAAATTCAAATCTAAATTTATCGAATATTTAAGTGTAGAAAACCGACCTGTTGAAATGAAAAATATTCCTTTCAAATATTCGGAACTATTGCTTGACTGTGGAGGGAAATCTTATGATAAGGGTCTTTATACCATACATACTTTTGAAGAATCTATTAAATGGACTAATTTGCTGGGCGAGTATTTTGAAAAGTATCAAGGCGAGATCCTTGCATTTGGACACGATTGGTTGGGAAGACAATTTTGTGTTCCTACACGATCAAATGAGTGTATTTTGGTGTTTGACCCCGCAACCCAACAAGATTTTCACATGGATGAAAATTTATTGGATTTTCACAATAATTTTTTGTTTGAGAAAAAAGAGCAATTCTTTTCTTCCGATACATTCAAAAGTGTTCTTACTCACTTGCAAATAAAGGGTTTAGATTATAATAGGTGTATTGGATTAAAAACGTCGCTATTTTTGGGAGGTAATGAAGAGTTGTCTAATTATGAATCTAGCGACTTGGAAGTTTATTGGGATATAGAATTTCAAATAAGTACTCAAGTAAAGGGCATGCCAAAAGGTACTGTTGTGAGTAAACTAGCAATTAATCCTATTGTTAAGAAAAAGAAGTAGCGGATTCAGTGACCCTGACTTAATCTTTCAATTGATAATGGCAAGAAGGATTCGGTCTTCTTTACTTGCGTTCAAAAACCAACGCCAATATAAAGCCTTGAGAGAGGCTTTTTTCATTTTTACTGAGTCTTTATTTTGTCATGGTTTTTCGCTGTGTAAAGTCGCCTTCATCCGCTGGTCGCATCCTGTGGTTTATGGCCAACACATAGTCTCAAAACACCACATGCATCGCAACTCCTCATTGAGTCTTCCGCTTACCAATCCGTGAAAAGACTGGACAGGTTATGCCTCTCCGTTACCTTGCGAACGTGCAATTGCATTTTGAATCAGCGTACCTTTAGGAAAAGTTCTTTGAAAAACTATACTATCGTATTATTTGGAACTGTTTCACGACTATTTCCCCTTCGGGATGATGATGCCGGGAAGAGAATACCAGGCGCAGCCGTATCGGTTCGGGTTTAATGGACAGGAAAACAGCTACGAAATCAAGGGATTTGGAAATAGCTATACAGCTGGATTTTGGGAATATGATACGAGATTAGGAAGAAGATGGAACTTAGATCCTAAGCCAGTAACTGGAGTTAGTGAATATGCAGGATTTATGAATAATCCTGTTTGGCTTAGTGATCCGTTAGGTGATACCTCAGTAGTAGGAGCGGGTGGTGCGTATGGACTTGAAATTGACGAAAAAGCAAATAAGCTAGAGTTTTACGGTGCTCAATCTTATAATCTTGTTGGCTGCAATACCCAAGCTCCGGTAAACGCGGGGCAACTTCGGGCATTTACAAATTTCTTAGGAAGATTTAGTGCTACGTGGTCTGACAAAGACGGTCCAGTTACCTTTATCGGATATAAAAACGAAAAGGGACAAACAATTGACGAAGCTATTCTGAGTTTTAAGCGTATAGAAGCTTTGCGGAACGCAAATATAGCAAGGGATTTCTTCAATTTTGTGGAATCCACTTATGAGCAATCACAAACTGACCCTGTTGGATATGTGAATAGCTTGATGATTACGCATTTTACTTTGTATACGCCCGGAACTGGGGGCATACTAGGAGGAAGACCATATAATCCAAGTTTTGTTACGCAAGAATCCATGTCGGGGCTTGGTGCGCTAAAATTTACTTCCAAAATTGCAACAAATGCTAAAGGAACACCTTACCCCCTAGTTTTCGTCCAAGGTTATGGTAAAGTGCCATTTCCTGCGGCACCGTACGCCCCTAATAATTCACAATTGCTTAGACCGGAATTTACCCCTGCTCTTAAGAAAGAATTCAAGGCATGGTGGATTGGGCAAGGCAGGGTTTGGCCAACAGCGCCGGAAGGGAGTATGATAAATATTCATCACATAAAGCCGCTTTCAAAGGGCGGGACAAATGCATTTGATAATTTAGTGCCACTTATTCACCCTGGCGAGCATCAACCATTTACAAATTGGTGGCGAGGTTTTTAAACTTTTTAAACTATGGAATTATATTTAGAGAAGCTCAATCAACTTATTTCCGAAAGTCAAAATGAGAAAATTAAAACTTTTGAAGAGTTAGACTCAACTTTTACTATTAATGTAGGAGCATCAGACAATAGCATAGAGGAATGTGAAAGATATTTCAACTATAAAGTTCCACTTGATTATAAAACCTTTTTGAGAAAATATGATGGATGTGTATTGTACCAAATTGAAGATTTTGCTGGATTTCAATTTTTGAGCACTAAAAAATTAGTTGATGAGAACTCTTTTCAGCGAACAAATTTTGGAGAAGATTGGAGCGAAGATATCATTTTGTTTTGTTTGTGCATTGGCGACGCAGAATACATAGGTTTTAAGGTTTTTAGTGATAAGACATATAAAATTATATACTGCATTATGGATGAACTACCGGATACTTGGAAAGTCATTGACACCTCCTTTAATAACTTTGTTTCAAAACTTATAGAAGAAAAGGGAAGAAAGTACTGGTTATAAGATTTTCAATTGGATTCATAAATTGAAAAAGGAGGCAGTCAAAAAAGTTACAGACTGTATCATCCTGCTGGTTTATCGATACGTGGCTTTTTCCAAGCTTATCAAGACAACGTAACATCAAGAATGTTTGAAAGCCCGAGAGAAAAAGTTTAGAGTTCAATCAATACAAGTATCGCGAAGAGAAGTGGCGGTCTACTTTCAGTCGACGAGATTAGGCAACTAAACCCGGGGGTGAACCCTAACAAATTGATACCTGGAAAATTACTAAATCTGGGTGCAATGGATCTTAGTGATGAGGATTTGAGAACTCTTGATTTGTCTTTATCTAATTTAGTAATGCAAGATCCTTTTGAGAAAAAAAGGGAAATCCTGAATGCCGAAGAAATTAAAGCGGAAATAAATGCCGAATTATTAGCGATGGGCGATGAATCAAGGGTTTTTGCCATCGAATTCAAAGAAGCAGATAAAGGCGTAGGTGAAGCCGAAGGTGGGGAAGGATGGATTCCTATTTGGGGCAGCGGAAGAAACACAATAAACGATTTTCAGAACGGTAGATATCTAAAAGGGGCTGTCAATTCTGTGGTAACTGTGTCGGACTTGTTTTTAGTTAGGTCAATTGCAAAAGGAGCAGCCAAGGGTGGAGTGGGAGCTTTAGGTTTAGGTAATAAAGCTTGGGGAGGAGCAAATGGATATAGATCACACTACTTGAAAAATGGATTTACCAATCCAGGCGAACCTTTGCATCATTGGCTGATCCATAAGAATGGTCCAATTGGTAAACACATTCCTAATGCAGTAAAAAATCAAATGTGGAATTTAAAGACCTTTTCATCTCAGGCAGATCACATGGTTTTTGGTCATGGCAAAAATTTTCTAGGTAGACCTGGTGCAAGTTTCTTACAACAACTTTGGGTTGGAACCCCAACATGGCCCAAGTTGTTTACATTCTCATACGGTAGTCGGACAGTTCAAATTGGAATTGGAAATGAAAATAAATAATATAAAAATGCATTATCCAATATTAGCATTGAAAGATAAGACTTCTGAAATATATGGGTTTGAAAGAGAAAACACCTTAAAAAGAAGTAGTATTGATCTGGTAAAAAACAAGCGTGTATTTGACGATACATGCTTTATTGATTCGTTAGGTAATAAATACCAAATTAATAAAGTTGTTATAGAGCGTTGGGCAACACCATTGTGGGGATATAGCTTACTTTGGAAGGGACGTCAAATATTTATAGATTTTGAACTCGGATTTATTGAAAAAATTGATTTTGAAAATTTGAAACAATCATTATTGACAAAAATCCAATCCAAAAACGTATACTTAAAGGATGAAAAAATTAAGTTGGTTCGGGCAGCGACGGATTTCAGTAGTTTGTTTAGAATTTTTTATTGATCATTTCATTCTTCAATAAAAGAGTTCGGGCTGCTTTCTTTGACAAAGACCAATCCGGATTTAAAGGCTCAAGAGAAACTTTTTCTTTTTTTGTTGTCTCTGATCAAAAAAAGAGCTCTCTAAAGTCAACAATCATTGCCGGTAAGTTAATCGCTATTGTTTTTACACACTAAAGGTTTTGTTTGCATTAGAACCATTCGAATTGCCTTTTGAAATCATAAAATGGTAGGCTGAAGATCTTTGAATTATTTATCAATAAATCGTGCGCAAACATTACCCCTTCGGGATGATGATGCCGGGCAGGGAGTACCAGGCACAGCCGAGTAGGTTTGGGTTTAATGGAAAGGAGAATGATAATGATGTGAAAGGATTTGGAAATCAGCTGGATTATGGAATGAGAATTTATGACTCGAGACTAGGGAAGTTTTTAAGTCTAGACCCAGTTAGGAAAGAGTACGAATCCCCATATATGGCTTTTGCAAATAGCCCTTTATTTTGTATTGATCCTTCAGGCTCAGATACAATAACTGTTAAATCAAGGTCAATTGATAGGAATGGACGAATAGCAGGTGAGAGCGGTTATATTGGGAATCGGCAAGACTTGAGCACGATGCTTACTCTATTTACAGCTTATTCAAAGGATGATGTAAAGGGTTCTATGTTATCTTCAGATTTTTTAAGAAAATACCAAACCATTTCCTCAAATTATTCTTTCTCATACAATGGCAAAACATTAAATAAAGCATTTGCAAGTATTCTGTCGATTAATAATAACGCAGCAGGCTTTGACCGTGCGGTTATTACTGTAACGCTTGGACAATTAAATAATTTAAGAAATATTGCAATTGCTGATATGCAGAGCCAACCTTTAATTCCAAATAATATCCTTAAATGGCGCAATTTTTCAAGTGGGGAGGAGTATGATATAAAAGCGGAGGGTAATTTATTAGGAGGTATGGTTTTAGCTCATATACCCAATGTTGGCATATTCACTAATGATTTTTTGGGGAATATATTTTATGGAAGCGTTTGGTCTCAATTACAAGGAATTGGAAGAACACTATATGATGGGGATTATCTTCAAGACGTTGGTGGTATAAATGGAACCACTATTCCAAAAGGAATTGATGATCCATTAGATGGATATGGATTAGTGTTAGGTCACTTATTAGGTAGAAATGGTATAACTCCTGCAACATTTAATACTCAACTTTCATTTACTAAAACGTCTAAAACAAGCTTCTCGCATAACAATAATCGGGGATTATCTTTTTTTAAGAATATTAACCAATACAGAATTGTACATGGAAACAATACTATCTCAGCATGGAGCAAAACTCACTTTAGTAAAGTTGAATAAACTCATTTTAAGTTTTTTCTTATTGTTTTGTTGCTTCAGTTGTCAAAATCGAAAAGCAATTTTTTTTGCTAATGAGTTATCGGAAATTCATTTAAAAAAAATTGACGTAAAAAATATTTCTTATGATTACGACAAACCATGTTATTTTTTTAAGCTAGATACGGATAAGGATTTTTTTTGGGTTATTTTAGAGGAAGATCTTTTCAAGCGGAATTCTAGTATTTCCTTGGACAGATTTAATGATTATAAGGATTTTCTTTTATTTGTCTCCCTAATTCGAAAAGTCAATACTGATAGTATAAAAGTACATGCCTGTCAATATGTTAGTAATTCTCAAGTTATTTTGGGGTTTCTTAATGATGATGGAATTGCAAATAAAAGTATTGAATACAAAAGAGATTCAACCGAATGGAAAGTCATTTACGATACGATTCATTAAGTTATAAGGATTCGATCCCTTTTACTTGATTACAAAAACCAATGCCAGTATTAATCTTCGTAAGGTACTTTTTCATTAACGTTATCTTTATTTCGTCATGGTTTTTGATGCCGGAAAGTCCCTTTCATCCGAACTGTCAGCGTGTAGGTTAGAACACAAACACGAATCTGTAATAAACCACGTTCATTGCGAACCCTCCTTGAATCCCACGTTCACAGTAATCACTGTATCACTTAATGTGGTATCAGTATTGTTACCCCTTCGGGATGATGATGCCAGGAAGGGAATACCAGGCGCAACCGAGTAGATTTGGGTTTAATGGAAAGGAGAATAATAATGATGTGAAGGGATTTGGGAACCAGGAGGATTATGGGATGCGTGTCTATGATACGAGGCTTGGGAAATTCTTAAGTGTTGATCCGCTTCAAACACAATATCCTGCCCTTACCCCTTATCAATTTTCTGGAAATACTCCTATTCAAGCCGTTGATCTTGACGGCAGGGAAACTTACCATTATTTATTGATATTCCATCGAGATGGAAGTAAACCTACGCTTCAGTATCAGGGCGTTCAAACAAGAGAATTCTCGTGGTTCGAAAGTTTTTACGATAAACAAAGTCCAGCTACAAGGTTTATGAATGCAGACGGGGACTTAATAACCACGTTTAAAATCAAAGTTTGGATGCCATGGGACGATCAAATTGGGATCCCGTTCGAAAGAGGTACGGTCGGCAAGCTTACACCCACTATAGAGTTCAGTTCTTCCAGTGAATTCTGGGGATGGGTGCATAAAGGGTTACCCAGTAGACCAGTAGAAAAACCAGTTGATTTAAAAACTCAGGAACAGATTGAAACTGCCACAACCCTACTTATTAACGAAATGTACTACAATTATGAGATGCAAGATGGCTCCTTTGACTTTGATTCACCCCCAGATATTTCTAGATTATTTTCAAAAGGCAAAAATTCTCCAAACGAAAAAATAAATGAGCAAACAACAGCTGCTAATAATGGAAATTCGAATTCCGCAAGGAATAATTCTGCTAATAACACTTCGGTGCCTGCCCCTACCGAAGCGTATAACAGATTAAAGCATTACGGGCCAACACCTACTCAAGCAGATAGAAAGGCGTTGGGCGCAACACCAACTCAAGATGTTGATCATACGGTACCGCTTGTCAAGCACTATTACGAAGGTGATGGATTTGGAGGTATACCTGGGTACATAATGACACCTGATCAAAGAAGAGCTTTTGCATCTGACCGGAGCAAAATGAAGGCCGAAACGAGGACTCAGAATAGATCTGAGGGCGGTAAATTATCACAGTATTCAAAGGATATGAAAAAACGATATAACTTGCAAATTCGTAAGAAAGCAGATAGATGAAAAATGCACAGAATTCAGATTATACTGACCGAGTAATTGACCATTACTGTACAAAATGGGGTTCGGATTATGACATTTTTTTATGGGAAAAAGGTCCAATTGAAAAGTTACCATTTAACTTTCGTGTTTTGGAATTTGCACCTCGAAACGGTAGAGATATGTGGACCTACGCAACGGCGGGAATGTCTTATCCTGAAGGAAGTCAACCTATCGAACTACATATCCACTCATCGCAACAAGATTCAAACTTGATTGAAATTTTGACTGCTGTGGTATTTTACCATAACAATACTTCTAGTCTGGGACTAAACCACACTGTCAATTTCGGAAAGCCTTGGCAATCGAACTCAAAATGCAAATTTGGATTCATATCGTTACCCTACCTCGATGGACCGGATCTCGAAATACTTCATTTGGGGGAATTTGACATAAAATTTTTTTGGTTAATTCCGGTGACAGAAGCTGAAATAAGATTTAAGCAAAAACTCGGCGTAAATGCTTTAGAACAGCTTTTCGAAACTCATGGATTAAACTATTTAGATCCACAAAGAAGTAGTTTGGTGTAGAGGATTCGTTATTGTTTGCTTGCCTGGAAAACGATTGCCAATCGAAGGTAATACGCGTATTGCTTAGCAATCACAAACATCCTCCCCAAATCCGTCAACTTACGCAACTTCTCATTCAAATAGGCCATATTCATGAATAGATCTTTCTTATCCGTTAGTAGTCGTTCTTCGCCAACCACTTTTTTATTTTCAATCACCAAGCAAGCAATATGCTGACTGGTCAGGCCGCAGATAAATAAACTGTTTTTACACTAGGGAATTATGTCGCCGACATAGAAGACCATTTCAGTTCTTTGATTGACTAATTCACCGCCGATTTCGTAGATGCTCAAGACTACTCCCTTCGGGATGATGATGCCGGGAAGGGAATACCAGGCACAGCCGAGCAGGTTTGGGTTTAATGGAAAAGAGAATGATCATGATGTGAAGGGGTTTGGGAATCAGCAGGATTATGGGATGAGGATTTATGATACGCGCATTGGGAAATTTTTGAGTGTTGATCCAATTGCAATTTATTATCCAGAACTAACACCATATCAATTCGCAAGCAATGGTCCAATTCAATATATTGATTTAGATGGTCTTGAGGCTGCACTCCCTGCTTACGCGAAAGGAGCAGATTACGATCCAGAGCGTCCTGCCTGGATAAGGGAACAGAAGACATCGAAGCAGAATCAACAGCTGGCTAGAAATATGCTTCTAACTGTGCCAATAGCGACTGCAATAGTAGTCGATATATATGCAACTAGAGGGCAGGGTACAGCATTCTTTTTGGCTTCACAGGGTGCTGGTGCATTTGAACACAATCGAGCTAGTACAGAAGAAGGTCGGCAAGCTCAGGACAAAAGATCGAAAGATGCGTTAGCCAATACTTTTATCACAGCAGGAACTGGTTTGATGTTTAATAGGTTAGGGTTTATTACAAATGAGGTTAAGCAATTTGCATCACAAAGGTTATATAATTTTGGTGCGAAGGCATTGGGCGAGATGGGTGAAGCAGCAATGGCAAGGCACTACGGCACTGTGAAGCCAGGCGGCAAAGGCAGTTCATTAAGTACCACAATTGGTCCAAGAAAACCGGACGGTATACCACCTGGGTTTACAGTAGGCACAACCGATAAATTGTACGAGGCCAAAGTTGGTTTTCAAAATTACTCTGGTGATATTGTCGATCAAGTTGCAAAAGATGCGGAAATACTTGCTCAAGGCCAGATCACACGAATTACGTGGGTATTTTATCGTAGCCCTACCACTGGAAAGGTCGGGGCATCGGATGAATTACTAAAAGAACTTAAGAAAGCTGGAATTAAGACCGAAATTGCGGGCGATATCCCGCAAGATATTATTAACAAAGCGGTAATAAAATATGGAGCGACGATCAAGTAAGTATGACATTATAATCCTTCCAGTTGATTATAACAAAAGCTTTTTGGATTATACCCCTGAGGAAATACAAGACTATTATCAATGGTTTTCGCTGATCAAGATAGAGAGACTTGCAAATTTATGCGGGTTTCTTTTTTCGAACCAACAAGACTGCCTTGACGAAAGAAATTTAGGCGTAATTGAGATGTTTTTATTGAATTCTGTTTCGACGATGCATAAACCAAAGGAACAGTTTAAGACGGAATCAGAACAAATCCCCGCGGCTTTAAAACCATACGCAAAACCCGATGATTATATTTTGGACAATAGGACCATTTCTATTTGTTTTGATGTAGGAATTTATTTGGGAGACCTAGTAATCAGCATGGATAATAAAATTAAATGGGATCTCGAGACAAATGATGAATTTGCTGACTTCGGGCAACCTATATTGGCCAAAAGATCTTGCAAGCTTAAAATCAATCCTTTTAGAGTAGTTAAAAATATTGCAGCTACTGTTTTTGAAGAAACTTATGGAGAACGAAATATTTACACCGTATTTGAAGCGTGGAAAAAGGGATTTAATGTTCATCACTGAAGTTAGCACTGCGAATATTTGTCCAAACGGGTTCTAGGATTAAGTCTCTTTTCCTTGCTTTCAAAAACCTGTGTCAATATAAAGCCTTGGAAGAGGCTTTATTCATTTTTAACGAGTTTTTATTTTCTCGAAACTTTCACCGGGAAAGACGGCCTCCATCTTTTGATATTAGCCTTTACTTTATTGCACAAACACAAATCTTTAGATTGATCAATTTCGTCGCAGGTTTCTCTTAAGTCCTCAGCTTACCAATCTCTATAGCAGGTAGCTTAGATTATGCCTCTCTGTTACCATGCATGAGTGCAATTGCAATTTGAATCAGTGTACCTTTGAGTGAAGTTCTTTGAAAGATTATTTTATTGTATTCATCGAAATGATTGCTGAATTATTACCCTTCGGGATGATGATGCCGGGAAGGGAATATCAGGCACAACCATCACGGTTTGGATTTAATGGAAAGGAGAATGATCATGACGTTAAGGGGTTTGGGAATCAGCAAGATTATGGGATGAGGATTTATGATTCCAGACTTGGAAGGTTCCTTTCAATTGATCCTCTTGCTAAGAACTATCCATTTTATTCATCATATCAATTTGCCGGAAATAAGCCAACAAGATTTATAGACTTAGATGGGGCTGAGGAAGCGGATATAACGAAGAAATACTTGAACTATACCTTGGATATGAACTCGGCCCCGATTACTTATAAAGGAACTAGCGGTGTCACGGTACAAACAACATATAATCTTCATGGCTACCCTGTCAACTATCTTTATTTCTGGGAAAACAATATCAAAAACCACCCTGAATTTCTTGACGATTGGAATAAGGGTCGAGTATTAACCGAAGGGAAAGCTCCGATATTCACAAATGAATTAAAAGCGAATTTCGAAAAAAACGGTATCTCGACTGATGGATTGAAGCTTGGAGATGTCATGGAGCACCATCATATGAATCAAGGAAGAACTGCGATTCCCATCACGAGCAGCGAACATGATAAAATTCCCACTCAAAAGAATCCTAAGGGAATAACAGTTCGAAATAAGTTTGGTCAAATTGTGAAAAAAGGGGCTGGAACGGTAAATAAAGCCATGGGCGCAGTTGATTTTTTAGGCCAAATAACCGGATTATTTACCGGTAATCCCGATGCATGGATTAACCAGTTTGGAAACAAAATGGAATTAGGAGTTCTTACCAAATCTATCGAGTCAAATTTGTATTATACAGTTGTGTCAATTGATAAGAATGAGTCATCCGGTACTGCATACTTTTGGGTGTACAGCAGTCATGAATGGGATGAAAAGCAAAAGAAATATGTCGGGGTCGATGTTGTGGGGTATGGGGAATCTTATCAAGAGAAAGATGGATATAGTCGAATGGTTGTTTATGATCTCCAGGGAAACGTGAAATCATTTGTCGAAAAGGGGCAAGAAAAAAGAAAAAACGTAATGCAATAATATCATGACTATTGAACAGCTTATTACCGATATAAATTCGCATATGCCACCGCTTGAACTTGTTATTGCCAAGTACAAGAAATTCGATCCCATGTATGACGAGCGTAAGGCAAATGAATTTCTGATAAATAATCATCTAATTGTTACAGCGCGAAACTTCAAATCTGTCAGTGATATTGAAAATTTGATTAACAGCACTAATATTAGCAAGGTCGGAGTGGGGATTATAAATTTTTTTTCTAAATTTAAAATTCTATCCCCTGTTCTTCATGCTTTTGCGTCTTACAATGACTACAACTATGTCGGACACCATTTGACTAATAAAGGTATATGGGTAAAGTCAATAGATTCCTATGAAGAGGAAATAATTACACCGTATGTTTCAGATTTTTTTCAATTCCTTGCATTGTATGATTCATGCTATAAAAATATAGTTTGGGGTATGCCTATTAATTCAAAGTACATTAGAGCCAAGACCGATGAAATAATTTCAAGACAGTTTTCTACAAATTGGATAAAGGAATTTATACAATTGGAAAAATAACCGGACCGAAAGATTCGTTCTCCTTTGTTTGCGTTCAAAATCTAGTGCCAATATAAAACCTTGAAAGACGATTTTTAATTTTCAAGAGCTTTTGTATTTTTTTGGGTTTCGCCGCACAAGGTTGAAAACACAAATCCTTAAATAAACTACTTTCATCTCTGCTTCTACCTGAATCTCAGCCTTTCCAATTTGTTAAGTTAATGTTACGGGTTATGCCTCTCCGTTACCTTGCCACTTTCCAATTGTATTTCGAATTAGCGTACTTTTAAGTGAAGTTCTTTGAAAGATTATTTCACGGTATCAACGGAGTCGCAACAGACTATTACTCCCTTCGGGATGATGATGCCAGGAAGAGAGTACCAGGCGCAGCCGAGCAGGTTTGGGTTTAATGGAAAGGAGAATGATCATGATGTGAAAGGGTTTGGGAATCAGCAGGATTATGGATTTAGGATCTATGATACAAGAATTGGAAAATTTTTGAGTGTTGATCCTTTAACCCAACAATATCCGTGGTACACGCCTTACCAATTCTCAGGTAGTAGTCCGATTGCAAATGTTGACCTGGATGGAGCTGAGCCAAAAGACGCTGTTGGAAATTATGAAGGTGAAAAGCTACCGACAAAGGAAACAAGGTATGGAGCCCGTGGTAGCTATGTTGTTGAAGAAATTTGGTATTGGCACACCGGAGGAGCAGGCACAGGACAGTATACATGTGAAAGAAATGCAAAGGGAGAGACAATTTCTCAAGCAGAAATTCTAACTAAGGGGGGTTGGTACACGTCGACAGGATATGTGAATGTTTTAGCAAGCACCACTGCTGCAAAGACGCTGGCAGTTGAAGCTGGTTATACGCGATTTATATCTCCAGGCGCGATTAGCAACGAGAGTCTCAGTAAATTCGTTGGGGAAGGACTAAACGAGAATGCAGCCGAACACTTGAATGCTGCGGCTTATAAAATAGGCACTCATGCCAACTTCATGGCCTCTGGCTACACTGAACAAGGAGGGTTCAATGTTGAGGACATGTTAGGGGTTGGATTAATTTTTAAGTTTGGATTTAGGGCTATAGGCAGTTATGCTATGAAGAATATATCCTACCGCTTAGCATCAAATCCTGCACTGAAGAATACAGTTGATGATTTTGTAAGATTATTTAAGCCAATAAACGAATATGATGTAACGAAAACATTTTATCGGGGAACTACAGGTTCGGAGGGTAAGGGAAACTTATTTTTCCTAACAGACGATGCCAAAGTTGCCGCAACATATGTAAAAAATGGTGGTCAAGTTATGAAATATGACATCTCAAATTCAGCTTTATTTAACTTGCGACAAAGAGGGTTGTTAACGTTAAAAGAAGACATTCATAAAATAGGTTCCCAAGAGATTAGACATACCACATATGAGTTTACTGGCTCAAATCTTCGACAGGCACTAAATAGTATTGCTGTTCCAAATCAATAAAAAGTATGAAATATTGTTGTCGAAATTTTGAAGGTGATTGTAAAGTAGATAGGAGGGCAAGACCAAACATCAGGATAGTAAAGATAGATATAAATCAAGTTCCTGAGATTGACCCTAAATATCCATATAGGTTTTACTTCACAATTGGATATCATGATAATGAAAAAAATGTTCCTTCACGATTTCTAACATATTGTCCATATTGCGGAAAAAATCTTTTTAAATTCTACAGGTCAGATGAATATGTCAATGAACTAAATCAGAGTTTTTTATGGCCGTTATAAAAGCTTTCGATGAGAAAGAAGTTACCAACTAAGTGGGCCATTATTAGCTTTGTATTATTTCACACAACGTCGAAAAGTTTTTGAGGTTAACCTCCTAAACAAGAATTTTGGAATAGGTTTTTGAAGCAAGCGAAGGAGACCGAATTTTCCAACCGTCTGGAGATTTTTTAGAAAATATCGGCAATAACTGCATTGCTAAGATTAAATTTGGAAAGAATTGAAAACGCCAACTCACTTACAGCCAATTTCTTGTTGTAAATGTAAAAATCGTCCAAATTCATACCCGTAATTTGTAACCAATAGAAATTTGGCAATTTGATATTAGGTTGCATCATGAGGAATTCCTCACTAAGTTCTATCTCACATTCCTTGATATTATAACCTCTCAAACTGGAATCTCGTAACGACTGTGCCAAACTTTCAGAAACCAAGAAGACTGGAAAACATTCTATTAAATCATCTCCCAGCCAACCATAAAAAATAAAATGTAAATGTGTGACAGTGGGAGGATGACTTGTGTGTGTAATTATGGTTCTAGGTCCCAACTGGCCTGATACTTCGGGTTCAATGCAATAAGACATCTATTTTCGTTTGCTTGATAAAAACTTATTTATTCTTTTTATTTTTTTCATTTAACGCTTCCCGCTCTTCCATTCCTGTCATCAAAATTAAACCACGAGAAAAATTAAACCCTCCTGAAGATACGCTAGTCGACTCAGTGTTGACAACGGGACTAAAAAGTTTACCATAATCCTTGTCTATTTTGGTGGCTTGTTCAATTATTTGTTGAGCATTTGCAGTTGGATTGTCCCGATAAAATGCATTCCAAAGTCTTCTAATGATACTTAAGTGTAAGACATTATTATCGTCCAATTTTACACCGCGAAGGTTTAATAATGAATTAATTTGAGATTTCGTAAAGGTATTCGGATACAATTTATCGATTTGTTGTTCTATTGCGTGGTGTACTATTACTTGCCCTTTAAGTTCTGTATTAGTCTCAAAGAATGTTCCCCGATAATCATTGGAGGTTGATTCCCCCACCTTGGCTGAGTACACTCTTAGGGTACCATTTTTTAATGCAAAAGTTGTATTCGCGCCCGCCAACTCAAAAACGGACTGTTGCAAGTTAAAAATTCCCCAGTCTACCCATGCCTCTTCATTAGACTTCACAATTCCAGCCTTTAATGCCTGGTCCGGATCAGCTACGAAAGGTACAATAGCTTTGAAAGAGTTCGCAAACGGGCTAATAGTATTCCCTCCATTGAAATAATATGTTGTTCCATTGTATTCTATTCGATGATGAGAATATTCTGTACCGCCATACGACGGTTTTGCGCTTTTCACATCTATCAATTCAAGTTTTGTAGTGTTATCGCTTTGCTTTGTCAGTCTATAATTATAATATTCCATTCCATCCAAGTCAATTCCGTCCACCGGTCTATTACTGGCAAATTGATAAGGCGTTAAATGTGCATATTGGGCCGCTAAAGGATCCGCGCTTAAGAATCTTGCAATTCTTGTATCATAAATCCTCATCCCATAGTCCTGCTGATTCTCAAACCCCTTCACATCATTATCATTCTCCTTCCCATTAAATCCAAACCTGCTCGGCTGCGCCTGGTATTCCCTTCCCGGCATCATCATCCCGAAGGGGTATGATTGAACTCTAAACTTTTTCTCTCGGGCTTTCAAACATTCTTGATGTTACGTTGTCTTGATAAGCTTGGGAAAAAGCCACGTATCGATAAACCAGCAGGATGATACAGTCTGTAACTTTTTTGACTGCCTCCTTTTTCAATTTATGAATCCAATTGAAAATCTTATAACCAGTACTTTCTTCCCTTTTCTTCTATAAGTTTTGAAACAAAGTTATTAAAGGAGGTGTCAATGACTTTCCAAGTATCCGGTAGTTCATCCATAATGCAGTATATAATTTTATATGTCTTATCACTAAAAACCTTAAAACCTATGTATTCTGCGTCGCCAATGCACAAACAAAACAAAATGATATCTTCGCTCCAATCTTCTCCAAAATTTGTTCGCTGAAAAGAGTTCTCATCAACTAATTTTTTAGTGCTCAAAAATTGAAATCCAGCAAAATCTTCAATTTGGTACAATACACATCCATCATATTTTCTCAAAAAGGTTTTATAATCAAGTGGAACTTTATAGTTGAAATATCTTTCACATTCCTCTATGCTATTGTCTGATGCTCCTACATTAATAGTAAAAGTTGAGTCTAACTCTTCAAAAGTTTTAATTTTCTCATTTTGACTTTCGGAAATAAGTTGATTGAGCTTCTCTAAATATAATTCCATAGTTTAAAAAGTTTAAAAACCTCGCCACCAATTTGTAAATGGTTGATGCTCGCCAGGGTGAATAAGTGGCACTAAATTATCAAATGCATTTGTCCCGCCCTTTGAAAGCGGCTTTATGTGATGAATATTTATCATACTCCCTTCCGGCGCTGTTGGCCAAACCCTGCCTTGCCCAATCCACCATGCCTTGAATTCTTTCTTAAGAGCAGGGGTAAATTCCGGTCTAAGCAATTGTGAATTATTAGGGGCGTACGGTGCCGCAGGAAATGGCACTTTACCATAACCTTGGACGAAAACTAGGGGGTAAGGTGTTCCTTTAGCATTTGTTGCAATTTTGGAAGTAAATTTTAGCGCACCAAGCCCCGACATGGATTCTTGCGTAACAAAACTTGGATTATATGGTCTTCCTCCTAGTATGCCCCCAGTTCCGGGCGTATACAAAGTAAAATGCGTAATCATCAAGCTATTCACATATCCAACAGGGTCAGTTTGTGATTGCTCATAAGTGGATTCCACAAAATTGAAGAAATCCCTTGCTATATTTGCGTTCCGCAAAGCTTCTATACGCTTAAAACTCAGAATAGCTTCGTCAATTGTTTGTCCCTTTTCGTTTTTATATCCGATAAAGGTAACTGGACCGTCTTTGTCAGACCACGTAGCACTAAATCTTCCTAAGAAATTTGTAAATGCCCGAAGTTGCCCCGCGTTTACCGGAGCTTGGGTATTGCAGCCAACAAGATTATAAGATTGAGCACCGTAAAACTCTAGCTTATTTGCTTTTTCGTCAATTTCAAGTCCATACGCACCACCCGCTCCTACTACTGAGGTATCACCTAACGGATCACTAAGCCAAACAGGATTATTCATAAATCCTGCATATTCACTAACTCCAGTTACTGGCTTAGGATCTAAGTTCCATCTTCTTCCTAATCTCGTATCATATTCCCAAAATCCAGCTGTATAGCTATTTCCAAATCCCTTGATTTCGTAGCTGTTTTCCTGTCCATTAAACCCGAACCGATACGGCTGCGCCTGGTATTCTCTTCCCGGCATCATCATCCCGAAGGGATAATATTCAGTTCGCCGGAAGTTCAGGCTGCGCCTCGTTTCAAAGAACTTTTAATACTTCGAATTTATGCCAAATAAGGTAATAATTGGTCAATTTTTCGGATACTCGCAGTATTAAATTTCTGGTTATGAAAGCTAATGTTTCCCGTAAATCAATACCTTTTTTGCAGTATTTCGAAAAGTTTATTTCTGATAGCAAAACAGGGAAACGACTTCAACCCAGCGGCAGGTTAATTTCCATAGGAACTTTGGTTAATTATGAAGTCACTCGGAAATTAATCGAAGAATTTAATCAATTACAACAATTTGATCTTCGAATTATTCCTGTAAAGCGACTGAATAAACGACAATCACTAGCAGAAAAGAATTACTGGAAGAAGTTTTATAAGAAGTTTACTGATTTTCTTTATAACGACAAGGGATATTTTGACAATTCCGTTGGCAGCATCATTAAAAACTTAAAATTATTTTTTTCCTACCTGAATAGGGATCTTCATTTGGACGTTGGTGACTTTCACAAAAATTTTTACGTCCGGAAGGAAGAAGTTCCCATTGTAGTGCTTATGCCCGAGGAGTTAAATTTTCTTATTTATGATAGGGATTTTGAATTGGCACTACCTAAAAGGTTGAAGGAAACAAAAGATTTTTTTGTATTCGGTTGTACGGTTGGTTTACGATTCTCCGATTTAATAAGACTTAAACGATCAAACATAAAAATTGTTAACGAGGATTGGTGGTTGGTTATTCGTACAAAGAAAACCAGAACCGATTTAAGTATAAAGCTTCCAGAATACGCAAAGGCGATCATTTTGAAATACAAACATTTAAAAAGTAAATTGCTCCCTTCTTTTAATAATTCAAATTGTGGTAAATACTTGAAACAGCTAATGGAAAGAGCTGGCTATACTCATGAAGTTTCCAAATTTCGAGAAAGAAGAGGAAAGCAAGTTGAAATTTCAAAGACTATTGATGGCAAAAAATTGTCATACCGTTTTTGCGATTTAGTATCGACACATACAATGAGGCGTACTTCAATAACCACAATGTTATGTTTAGGAGTACCTGAGCAGGTTGTCAGGAAGATAAGTGGTCACAGTCCGGGTAGTAAAGAATTTTACAGGTATGTTGCTTTTTCTCAAGGTTACCAGGACAACGAAACATCGATGATGTTTTCGAGGTTGAAGGAAAGAGTTCTTCATTAAAATCTTGGTATGACATCTGCCTCGAGGTTGAAAACCTTATTTCATCCCGTAATTTTGCCCAATGAAATTTCAACCTGGAGATAAGGTCATAGTAAAGCACACCAATGAAGAAGCGGAAGTGGTTGAAATCATCAATAAGAATATGGTGATGCTCGAGGTGAAAGGGGTGAAGTTTCCTGCCTACATCGACCAGCTTGATTTCCCTTATTTCAAACAATTCTCCGAAAAGAAAATGTTTCCTGAAAAGAAGAAGGAAAGGACCTTTATTGACGAAATAAGGAAGGAAAAAACTGCGGAAAAAAAAGTTGTCGATGGAGTATGGCTGACTTTTATAGCTGTGATGAATACTGACGAGTTTGGAGATGATGTTGTGGAAGAGTTAAAGGCTCATCTCATCAATCGCACGGAAACCGGATATAAATTCATTTACCAATTGAATTTCTTTGGTAAATCCGAATTCAGCCTGAACAATGATATCAATCCTTTCCAGGATTTTTACCTGCACGATATTCCTTTCGACGATTTGAATGATAGCCCGGCCTTCAGTTTTGAATTTACGCTGCTTAAGCCCGACAAAAAGAAAGCAGGGCATTATGAAACATCTTTGAAATTAAAACCGAAACAGTTATTCAACCGGATTGAAGAGATAAGGAAGAAAGGCGAATCAACCTTTTCGTATAAACTATTCGACAATTATCCCGATAAGATACATGAAGATGATTATGACTTAGATATCTTAGCCCACAAAGGATATAAGGTCTATGATGCATCGAAAGCCAGGCAAAATCTTGAACCGGCAAAACATGAGGTTGATCTGCATATTGAACGACTTACGCCTGATCACGAGAGCCTAAACAATTTTGAAAAGCTCACTCTTCAATTAAAAGTATTCGAAAAGTATCTCGATCTCGCCATAGCCCATCATCAGCCTAAATTAATAGCCATTCATGGTGTAGGAAGTGGCAAACTACGGGATGAGATACATGAAATACTTCGGTTACGCAGGGAGGTGAAATCATTTATCAATCAGTATCATCCTGCATATGGGTTCGGAGCTACTGAGATCTTTTTTTCGCGATAGTCATAGGTTGATGGGGTTGATGGGGTTGATGGGGTTGATGAGGTTGATAGAGTTGATAGGGTTGAAGTAGGAGAAGCATCTTATTATCAACCTCATCAACCCCATCAACCTTATCAACCATATCAACTATCTTTGCTCTCGCTATAAACCGCGCTATCGATCCCGTCCAGCTTGCTGCGACAGGGTAGGAAAGTCCGGACAGCACAGAGCAATGCACCGGTGAAGAGCCGGGTGCCGACCGTTAGCGTCGGTAACAGAAAGTGCCACAGAAAATAACTATCCGCCTTCGCGAACCGCGTGCGCTAAAGCTTTAGCGGTGGCGCAAGCTTCGGTGGACAAAGGTGAAAACGTGAGGTAAGAGCTCACGGGTAGTAAGAGCGATCTTATTATCGGGTAAACCTTGCATGCTGAAATGCCACGTAAACCAGTGATGAAGCTGCTCGCTTCTCCCCGACTTGATCGGGGATCTCCTGGTGGGTAGGCAGATTGATCCCGAAGAGTAATCTTCGGGACAGATAAATGATAGCGTCATTCCCGCGAAAGCGGGAACAAACAGAATCCGGCTTACGAGTTTGTAGTTTTTAGCAGGGGGCTTCTCCTGCTAATTTTTTTACACTAACCTGTATGCCGTCAGGCGGGAATGGAGAACTTGAGTCCTTTTTAGTTTCGTACTATTCGACAAGCCAATAATCAATAATCAATATTCAATAAATCAATGCTCAAATCAATCTCAATAACAATATTCAATAATCATCAATCAAAAGTCAATATCAATTTCAATATTCAATTTTCAAGTGTGGGAGCAGCATTGAACGTTTAATGTTGCTTATTGATTTGAAAATTGAATAATGTTCCTTGAATACTGAATGATGAATTTGATTTGAGAATTGATTATTGAATATTGATTATTGATTATTGGCGTGTCGAAAATCAGGAATCTACAAACGCCTCAGGTCCCCTGCTACGCTTGTGCGTTTTCCGGAATGATAAGAGTTGAGTCTTGTATTGACTTAGTCTTGGTATATATGTCCAAGCCATCCGCCAATCTCCATCAACCACGCAATTCCCACATGCGTGATCAATCCACCCCAAATGCTTTTAGTATTATAAACCACAACTCCAAGAATGATCCCACCGAAATAAGAAGTGATGCATTCAAAAAGCGGTTTACCGAAATGGATAGAACAGTAGAATGCAGCCATCGGGAGGATTGCGCCTGCTCCCGCAAAACGAACAAAGGCCAGTACCAGAAATCCACGGAAGAATGCTTCGATGGTAATGAAGTCTATTCCATAGGAAATTTCATATAGCACTTTCCACGGAACAGGGTTATTTACGTAGGGTGTAATGAATGCAACGGTTTTTACTTTAGGATAGGTGACAAGAAAATCAGGTTGAGTTGCGGCAAATCCAATCAGGGGCACCATCATCAGGAGAAGGATCAAATAAGGTTTGGCATTGAATTTCTTCCCGCTCATTCCTGCAACTGGAGACTCAGGCTTAAAATATTTCCATATCAATGAAATCAGGATAAGAACAAGAACGCATTTTAATGGCCAGCTCAATACATAATATGTGTATTGGTCCCAGGGATATGAAAATACATTTGAGATGATGCGGATCGGATGATTCATCGTCATCTTCAGCCCAAAGATCAATGAGGAGGAAATTAATAAGAAATAGAATTGGCCATTGATAGGCGACTCCTCCTTTCTGTATGCAAAATGGATCAGGTATGATGCGGAGATCATGAAGCAATAAAGCAGGAAGAAACCCAGGGTTTTTAATATGAAACCAGATTCATTAGTAATGGCAGACTCAATTCCGACTGTGTAGTTAATGGTGATAAGGATGGCAACCATTAAACTGATAATAACAAAGGAGGGTTTGTGAAGCGATCGAAGGTACTGCGAGAGGTAGGCGATGATCGTTTTCATCAAAAGGGAAGGCGATTACTGGTTAGAGCTGAAACTTGCTTTCATTTTGTTCATCAGGTCTGTTTCCAGCATTTTTTGTGCCAGCTTGAGTTTGTTGGAAAATGCTCTCGCATGTGAAATACCATGCCCAATGATCACCGGCTTGGTTACACCTAACACAGGAGTGCCCCCGTAATTTTCAAAATCGAAGAGGTCAAAATACTCGTGCTGGATCTTTTTGCGATGCGTGATCTCATAGATTGACTCGGCCATCTTCAACACAACATTGCCGGTGAATCCTTCGCAAACGGTAACATCTGCCTTATCGAGAAGAATATCTCTTCCTTCAATATTACCTATGAAATTGATTGCTTTGTTTTCTTTTAGCAGGGGATAGGTTGCCTGGGCGAGCAGGTTGCCCTTGCCTTCTTCTTCACCAACATTTAGCAAAGCAACGCGGGGATTATCATAGCCCAGTATATGTTTTGCATAAAGCGAACCGAGAACAGCAAATTGATTGAGCTGTTCTGGCTTACAATCTGCATTAAGTCCGACATCAAGCAAAAGACCGGTTCCGCCATTTTCTTTTGGAATGACAGTTGAAATGGTTGGTCTCAATACGCCTTCAATAGCTTTTATGGTGAACATTGCGCCTACCAGCATGGCGCCGGTATTGCCAGCACTGATGAATGCATCAGTTTTTCCAGATGCGAGCAAATGAAACCCGATAGCGATGGAAGATTTCTGTTTTTCTTTAAGCGCTTTAGTAGGATGTTCATGCATGCCGATGACTTCTGGTGCATGAACAACTTTTACTCCGGGCTCAGGAATATTAAATTCTGCAAGTAAAGGCTTGAGCTGAGCCTCATCGCCGATAAGGAATAAGTTTGCGGGATTGCCGGTTTGAGTTATGTATAGATGAACACCTTTCACCGCTTCACGCGGCGCAAAGTCTCCACCCATCATATCTAAACCGATATTCATTAAAGCAGTTGGCAATGATTATATTAAAAGGAATTATTTAATTGGTGCTTTCTCTGCTACCAACTTTCCTTTGTAATATAATTTGCCTTCGCTTACATGTGCGCGGTGGCGAACATGGATTTCACCTGTAGTGCTGTCTTTAGTTAAAGTAACTTGTTCAGCCTTGTAGTGAGTTCTTCTTTTAGCACCTCTCTGGTGTGAATGTCTCCGTTTCGGATTAGGCATATCTCAACGTTTTTATAGCTATTAAAATCAGTTGTCCAAATTCTTGAATTTCTCCAATCCCTTCCATACGGGGTTACCGGCTTTGTCCTTGTTTTTTTCCATTTCCTTCAGCATCGCCAGCACTTCTTTGTTGCAATGAGGTCCACCCATTTCTTCTTCGCTGCACATGCGCTGCATTGGAATACTTAGGTTGATGAACTCATAGATCCAATCGGCCACATTGATATGGCTTTCTCCCTTTGAAATGTAATAGACATCAGGATCTCCTTCCTGGTCATTCATTTCCTGGGGATCTTCCACAATCTTTATCACCGTTTCAAATTCATCCCAAAGTTCAAGCGGAAGATTATTTCCGCAACGATCACAGGTTAGTTCCAGTTTGCCACCAATCTCGAAAAGTAGCAGCATAAAGCCATTCTTCTTATCGAGTGAAAGTTTAACCGTAGCCACACAGTTCCTGAAATCCTGCTCTGAATATTCTACAAAGAACTTATCATTGATTTCGTAAACGAACTCGTGAATCCCTGGTTTCAAACCCACAAAGGCAATATCAAAGGCCCTACGGTTGTGCATGAGCTTTCTTTATCAGCGCCCCTACCCAATTCCCTGGAAATTTGGCAAGGGGTGCAAAGGTAAGAATTGGCAGCTAAAGATGAACCAGTAAGGGGGAAAAAACTTTTCACAATTTACTGGTTGACTGGTTGATTGGTTAACTGGTTAATTGGTTGATTAGTTGACTAGCTAACCCCTTAAGCATCAACCAAAATGCAACATCCCCCCAGACACAATCCGGAGGGATGTCTCATATTTTACATCGACCAAATTCTAGTCAAACTTTTCTACCTTATAAACCCTTTCAACCAATTAACCAATCAACTAATCAACCAATCAACCAACACCTACGCCTTCCTGGCCAATACAGGCTTCTTCTTAGCATCAGTATGGTCAATAAAATCCGCCTCACCCAATGGTTTGTCTTTTGCGAAGTCGATCAGGATCGGCGCCGCAACGAAGATGGATGAATAGGTACCCGTGATCACACCGATAAGCATCGCGAATGCAAATCCTTTGGTAACCTCGCCACCAACCAGGAAGAGAATAAGCAGTGTAAGAAATACCGTAAATGAGGTCATGATCGTTCGGCTCAATGTATGATTGATCGATTTATTAATAACCTCCTCCTTGCTCGCTCCTTTCATCGAGCGACTGTACTCTCGCACACGGTCGAATACAACCACGGTATCGTTCATTGAGAATCCGATCACCGTCAGTATCGCCGCAATAAAATGCTGGTCGATCTCAAGAGGGAAAGGCACAATGTCTTTAAAGAAAGAGAATATAATGATGATAACTGTAACGTCGTGTAAAGTTGCGAAAATCGTTCCCAGCGAATAACGCCAGTCACGAAAGCGAATGAAAATATAAAATGCTATGATTAGTAATGACCAGAACGTCGCCCACTGCGCACCTTTTTTCAAGTCGTCGGAAATGGTTGGGTCAACCTTTTTGGATTGTTCAATGTATTGGGTTGTGTTGAATTCCTCGAATGAAAGATTCGCAGGCAAATAAGCTTTCAAACCCTCATACAATGTTCTTTTTACTGACGAGTCTACGGTCAATCCCTGTTCGTTAATGCGATAATCAGTGGTGATATCCAATTTCGACGGGCTGCCATAAGTTTTCATTACCGGCGTGGTACCGAAAACCTTTTCAAGGCTATTTCGAACACTGTCGGTTGGCGCAGGGCTATGGAAATTCACCACGTAGCTTCTACCACCGCTGAATTCGACGCCTTCTTTAAATCCATTGAAGAATGCAGCGACTCCAAGCCCGAATACGACGATGGAAATAACGTACGCGACCTTTCTATACTTTACAAAATTGAAATTCGCGTTTTGCAGGATACGCTTTGAAAAACCGGTAAAATATTTGAAATGTCTTCCTCTCTTTGTCCATATATCTGTAATAAGTCTTGATACAAGGATTCCACAGAATAACGAAAGAAGAATACCGATAATCTGTGTGGTTGCGAATCCAAGTACAGGACCCAATCCATAAATGAAAAGAATGATAGCTGTTAACAGCGTCGTAATATGCGCATCTAGTACAGGCGGCAGCGATCGCTGGTAACCAAGCTTCACAGCCTGTTCATGCGTATGCCCCTTCGCCAGTTCGTCTTTTATTCTTTCAAATATGATTACGTTCGTATCCACCGCCATACCAATCGTCAACACCAGGCCCGCAATACCAGCAGCGGTCAATGTTGCACTTAGTGAGCTTAGCACACCGACAGTGAAAAGAAGGTTTAAGATTAGTGCGATGTCTGCAACGATACCTGCTGTGTTATAATAAACAATCATCAGGACAAAGATCACCGCGAAGGCAATTGCAAATGCTTTGAAACCTCCCTCAACAGCTTCTTGTCCAAGAGTCGGTCCAACCACTTGCTCCTGTACGATTCGCGCCGGCGCTTCGAGTTTACCTGACTTGAGAATATTAGCAAGGTCCTGCGCTTCCTGAACAACCAACTGTGTGTTTTTTCCGCCACCAGCACCCATTGTGATCTGGGAATTACCACCAGAAATCTTTTGAGTCACATTCGGAGCAGAGTAAACAATATCATCCAATACAATAGCGATCGGCCTCCCAACATTCCTTCCAGTCATCTCTTCCCAAATTCGTCCACCCGTAGTACTCATTTGCATGCTCACAGTAACATTACCTATCTGGTCATAATCCTGGCCAGCATTTTCGATAGCATCACCTTCTAATGGAGCAACTTCTTTTCCTGGTTGAGTTTTGATAAGATATAGATCAAGTGCAGGAATGAGTTTTCCTTCTTTGTCCCGATCCTGTTTTCCCCACAATAATTTTGAATTAGCCGGGAAAAGGCTCTTAACAGTGGGTAAGGCAAGATATCTATTGATGGTGGGAGTATCTTTTAATAACGCTCTTGCGATATTTGGTTGATACAACAATTTTCCGCTTTCTCCCTGTTGAGGTTGGGCTGGTTGAAGTATCCGCATGAGAGGATTGCGGCTGGTCAGGTTTGCAAGACTATCCGCCGCCCTGGCGAGGCTGTCAATAATCCTGCCGGAAGAATCTCTTTTAGAAATCGTATCCCTTTGTTTTGCTCCATACACATAGGTCTCAACTGCTTTATCTGCATTTTCATATGCTTTGATAATGGTTGGATCTGAAAAAGTGTACACTTCCCAGAACTGGAGGTTAGCAGTAGATTGAAGGAATTTTCTTACCCTATCCGGATCGCTGGCACCCGCTAATTCTACTGAAATGATACCTTTTGCCTCATCAAGACTGATATTCGGTTGTGCCACACCGAATTTGTCAATACGTTTTCTCAACACTTCAAAGGTTTGCTGCATCGCAACCTGAGCTTCCTGTTTGATATGGTCGATCACCGCATTATCGGAAGCAGTTGTGCTGAGTTTGTTGCGGTTTGGATTTGCAAACAATGGAGCAAGCTTGCCATTTCCATTTTGCTGCTTAAATGCGCTTGCAAAGAGATCAATGAAATTCTGGTCGCTGTTTAATTTCAGTCTTTGACCTTCAATGATGGCAGCCTGAAGGCGTGGATCTTTAGCATTGTTCGCTAGTCCCTTGATCAAACCATCCAATGCAACATCGAGGGTAACGTTGATGCCGCCTTGTAAGTCGAGACCCAATAATAGTTCGCTTTCCTTTGCTTTCTGGTAGGATTGTCCCCACCAGGTGATCGTTTTATCTTTTGAGGCTTCAGCAATACTATCGCGATATCTTTCTTGAAAACCTGCAATTGAGTCTCTATAATGCGCCTGAGCTTCTTTATCGTTGGGATATTTTTGTTCTGGACGAGGGAAAGTCCTGTTTACATAACTCTTAGTTCTGGTGTCTAATTCTTTTTCATGTTTGTTTACGAACCAGGTGAAAGAAAGTTGATATAAGGATATTCCAATCAGTAGGGCAGTGAAAATGGTAACCAGTGCTCTCATTGCGGGATGTTTGTTTTTTTAGAGTGGGCAAAGATAGGGTTTTCACCCTATTTGGGAAATTGCAAAATGATGCTGGAATTGAGGTTTTTACCCCTGAAGTACAAGGATTTTTAAAGCAATAATTATAAACCATTAGGGCGATTATTTTGTCGAAGAAATTTTGACCGGAATTCCCAGCCTTTGAAGGAAAACCTGATCTTTATCCGGCCATCCTAAAAACTGAAAGGCCAATATGTTAAGATTAGTTTTAATCATCGTCGGTAGTCTTATTCTTTCTTGTTCCGGACCGAAGAAATCGGCGAACGCTCCCGGTATTAAGCAGGATAGCATTCCTGGCACTGGCGCGGCAAGCAAACAAAGAGGTTCGGGCAGAACGGATACCCTGCTTGAAGATATTCTTAAATTATATCCCCGGTATTTTGGACAGATCCTCGACAATAGAGATTCTTTCAGGACACAGATAATTTATACGCAAATCGACCGCCGGCCTGATAATTCCCCGGTTTTTACAGATTTCTATTTCAACGTAAACCGCGAAACTTATTTCTATCCGGCATCTACAATCAAAATGCCTATTGCGCTCCTCGCGCTTCAGAAATTGAATGAACTCAAGATCAAGGGACTCGACAAGTATACACCGATGATCACTGAGGCAGGGAACGAAATACAAACACCGGTCTATAATGATCCCCTGTCCCGGGAAGGAAGGCCATCAGTGGCCCAGTATATTCGTAAAATTTTCCTGGTAAGCGATAACGATGCATCAAACCGTTTGTATGAATTTATTGGCCAGGAATACCTGAATGAACAATTGCGCAAGAAAGGATTCACGAATGCGGAGATCATTCATCGATTAAATATTTTTCTCACAGAAGAACAGAATCGCCAGACTAATCCCGTGAAATTCATTGATACATCCGGATCGCTCGTCTATGAACAGCAAATGCGAACCAGCAAGTTGCCCAGGCTTAACCGCAAAGAATTTTTAGGTAAAGGATTTATGCGCGGGGATCAATTGGTGAACCAACCATTTGATTTTTCAAGAAGAAACCGGATAGCGCTTCAGGATCTTCATCAAATTCTCAAAGCCGTTTTGTTTCCAGAGTCGCTTCCTGCAGATCAACGCTTTGATTTGAATGCGGATGACTATCGTTTTGTGAGAAAATACATGTCGCAATACCCGCCTGAAACCACTTATCCACCATATGATACGGTAAATAACTGGGATGCTTATTGCAAGTTCCTGTATTGGGGAAATGAAAAGGGAGACTTACCAAGGACTTTCCGGATCTTCAACAAAGTAGGTGATGCTTATGGATTCCTGACCGATATTGCTTACATAGTGGATTTTGAAAAGAATATAGAATTCATATTATCAGCGACTATTCTTTGCAATAGTGATGGCGTATTCAATGATAGTAAGTATGATTATGACAGCGTAGGTTTCCCATTCATGAAAAATCTCGGAAGGGTAATTTATGATTATGAATTAAAGAGAAAAAGAACGAGAATACCCGATTTGTCTTCATTCAAGATTGAATACGATAGATGAACAAACAGCCATTAGCAGGATTTTCCCAACTTACCAACATTTTAGAATTTAGATTTGATTAAATAAGGTCCCCATTTTCATGGGGATAAGTTAGCTTTGCAACTCGAAAAAACAGACAATTAAAAATGCAACTTTCAACTCGTTTACAGACATTCAATGAACCCGAGACCCTTAAGATGGCAAAGCTTGGCCGCGAATTGAGGAGCCAGGGAGTTGATGTGATCGATCTGAGTTTAGGTGAACCAGATTTTGATACACCGGAACATATCAAGAAAGCTGCAAAAAAAGCGATTGACGATAACTGGAGCCATTATCCTCCGGTAGCAGGTTATCCTGATCTTCGTGATGCTATCTGCAAAAAATTCAAAAGAGATAATAACCTCGATTATAAACCCGAGAACATTCTTGTTTCAACTGGTGCAAAGCAGAGTCTTGCTAATGCAGTATTGGCAACGATCAGTCAAAATGATGAAGTAGTAATTCCTACTCCATATTGGGTTACTTATTCAGAAATTGTAAAACTGGGTGGCGGGCAAGTGAAACTGGTTACTACCAGTATGGAGAATGAATACAAAATCACTCCCCAGGAATTGGAACAGGCATTGAGTGATAAAACCCGTTTATTCATTTACTCTTCACCAAGCAATCCTTGCGGTTCGTTTTATAGTAAAGAAGAGTTGGGAAAACTGGTGAATGTATTTAAGAAGTTTCCAAAACTGTTTATCATTTCCGATGAGATCTATGAATACATCAATTTTGTCGGCCCGCATCAAAGCATTGCGAGCTTCGATGAAATTAAAGACCGCGTGATCGTCATCAATGGGCTTAGCAAAGGTTTTGCAATGACGGGTTATCGCCTTGGTTATATTGCAGCGAATCCCGATGTTGTAAAAGCCTGTGAGAAATTACAGGGTCAATTTACAAGTGGAGCAACGGCAATCACACAGCGTGCAGCCATTACAGCACTTACAGAAGATCTTCGTCCTACACAAGAAATGGTAAAGGAATTCAGACGTCGCAGGAAAAAGGTAATGGAATTGATGAGTGAAATACCGGGACTGAAATCGCCGGAGCCCGAAGGAGCTTTCTACGTTTTCCCTCAAGTAGATTATTATTTTGGTAAAAAGTATGGACAGGAAACCATTAAAGATGCAGATGATCTCTGCATGTATCTTCTCAACACAGCACACGTATCAACCGTAACAGGCCGTGCTTTCGGCGATCCAAAATGTTTGCGGATTTCGTTTGCAAATAATATGGAGAAAATTGAAGAAGGATGGGCGCGGATTAAACAAGCACTCGCTGAGTTGAAGTGATTTTATTTTAGAAGTAGAACAAGGAGAAGAAGGAACGCTGTATGATGAATTTTGATCGGAAATGATCAGAACCTGCGTCATTATGCACCTGGCGCAAGCCTTTCCGACGGGCACTCTCAGCGTCTTACGAAATCAGGACAGCAGTCGGAAGCGCTTGTGCCCGCGACATCGGCAATTTTATTATTATATTTCTTGTACTTCTATTCAGTTCTTCGTTTGCTCAAAGTATTCCCTTATCAATTTGTTCTCATCTTCTTCTTTGATACGTTTAATCATTACCGGTTGTACTTCCGGCTTTAGCAGTGTTTCTGCTTTGTCGAATGGAAGGCGTTCATACATTTTTCCTCCGGGGAAATGGCAGGGATTGCAACGTTTTTCCAGTATGGGTTGAATCTGTTTTTGAAAATCGATTGAAATAGTGGCGGCTGTTTCTTTTACAGTTGTTGCTTGCTTGATTTCATTCGCCACAGGAATCTCTTTTTTTGATTCACCGCAGGGAGAGTAGGACAACGCTCCTAACAGTCCAAGTAAAAGCGCTGATTTCATATAACCCGTTTTAAGAAGAGGCAAAAAGCAAAAGGCAAGAGGCAATAACCAAATTTAATGATTTTTAACCTGGCGTTTATTGCTTCTTGCCCCTTGCCTTTTGCCTCTTGTCCCTTGGTTCATATATGCTCTAGCTTCTCCCTGGTCAGTTCGTTGCGGGTATTTCCGGTATTTAACGTTGCAGCGGGTTCAAATAAGACAACTTCCACTTCTTCAGGAGCGTTTGGCCGGTGTTCTACTCCACGGGGAACAATAATAAACTCGCCTTCGTTGATCTGTACATTCTTGTCTCTGAACTCCATTATGAAACTTCCCTTGACTACTAAGAATAGCTCATCTTCATTATCATGGTGATGCCATACAAATGGACCTTTGAATTTTACCAGCTTTATCATTTGTCCATTCAGTTCACCGGCGATATGCGGATTCCAGAAATCTTTGATGAGAGATAATTTTTCTGATAGGTTTACCTTATTCATATGATTTGATTGTAGGATTACTAAGCCATTACTGATATCATGTCAAGAACCACGTCTCCCAATTTCAAATCACCTTGTATGCTTACGTGATCTACTACATCCTTTCTTCTCCAACTCTTCGAAAACAATTTCCATGCAATACTTCCATCAATAACAGTGTGGGCCTTGACTTGTTCGGAACTCCCGGTTAATTTCCAATTATCATTTTTGATGAGAAACCAGTCTCCGCCGCCTTCTCCTGTAATGGTTACTTTTACGATTGTTCCTTTTTCTGCATTTGTATTTCTATATGTATATGGTAAGGCCATCATGAATGTTTCGAGGAAAGGACGATAAAATTGCTCATTAAGAATTCCTGGTTTATTAACCACTTCCCTGATTTGTTGCTGATGATGCCACTTCTCAGTAAACTCTCTTGCAATATGAAACCAGTTCTGTGATTCCTCTTCACCCGCCCATCCAACTGAGAATACTGATTTCTCAAAGGGATCAAGCGATGCGAGTTCTTT
The DNA here is from genome assembly GCA_963728145.1 of uncultured Chitinophagaceae bacterium. Lineage (GTDB taxonomy): Bacteria > Bacteroidota > Bacteroidia > Chitinophagales > Chitinophagaceae > CAVSJA01. The sequence continues at coordinate 157,552 of CAVSJA010000008.1, forward strand.
ATGATATTCGAGCCCTGTCGTTTCCAACAAATCCACAAGTACTCGCGGACTTAATCTTTTGGTCGCCTTTACCCATTCGGCATTGAGTTGATTGAGGTAAGAAACAATTTCTTCACCAGGCTCTGGCATCTGTCCAAAATAATTGTCACGCGAAAACGATAGCGTGCGAAAATTTCCATCCAGCAAATGACTCGCAACATCCTTGACCGTCCAAAGTTTCGCAACAGTTGGTCTATTCCAATCTTCAGGTGTTAAAGCTCGAAGTAGTTCAATAAGTTTTTTATCGAGAATAGGAAAGAGGTGTATTGTTTTAATTGGTGGTTCCATTATGACGCTTTTTGATCGGAAGATCGGAAGAACAGCGGAACAGATGAACAGCGGAACAGCGGAACAGCGGAATGTGGAAACCGGGATGTCAGATCAAATACTATTCAATACAGTTCATCTGTTCTACTGTTCTACTGATCTACTGTTCTGCTGTTCTGCTGTTCCGCTGTTCATCTGTTCCGCTGTTCTTCCGATCTTCCGATCATTTGGACTTCGCAACAGAGCCACCTTTCCTGCTATCTACCGTAATCGTGTACTTCCCGCTTCCTGAAACAATCCATCTCACGGTGACAGTTCCAAGGCCGGGAATGTTTGGAACATTCAGAATTGAAGGATCAGATTTTTGTTCGCTGGAAATATTCAGGTCACGATTTTCGACGATCATGCCTGCAATGGGTTTGATGCCGGTGATTGATACCTGATCGGGTTTTTCTATTTTGAATTTGAGATCCTGGCTGGAATGCGTTGGCATGAGCCGTTGATTCGAAATGATCGCAGTGATCTCTCTTAATCCATCGCCCAGGTCTTTTTCATATATCGTATCGATCTGTAATTTTGGTGTATGAAAGCAATGATAGACCGTGAAAGCCATATTGCGATGCGCATCGCTTTCCAATAAGAATCCAGGATGTGCTCTTCCAAAATTCTTTTTGAATCCACCGATTTCGATCTTTCCATACTGAGGATGATCGAATTCATGCCAGTCTACAAATCCATCTTTGAATAGAAGAAATCTATCGAATTGATAAGAGGCATTATCCTGCGGATCACGGGTAGCATCCTTATTGAACATTAAGTATGGAGTCCACAACTCATTTGAATAAGTATAGATTCCTCTTCCTCCGTAAAACCAATCCAGTTCACCTCCATAAGCAGAATACAAATCTTTATATACTACCAGGTATCGATAACCGGGAATCAATTCTTCACCTTTCTTCGCAATTGCATCATAAACCTGCAAATCCTGTGCGTTATAAGTTCCGACATCTTCCTGTCCGCCGGGACCACGCAAGATCATTCCACCCGCATTATGGTAAGATTGTGCCGCTGCGATATTCGGATGTTTCATTACAAATTCCATAACGTTGCGATTCTCGGGAATTGAGAAAGGATACTTATATGCTCCACCCTGGATATAGTTTGGTTGCCATCCCCAGCCCCAATCGCGGTTAGGATCGTATTCGAATGTATATCCGTCTTCGTTAACCTGGCCATCCCCATCATTATCCTTTCCTTCCAATCCAAGAAATTCATATTCTCCTTTTTCATCAGGTCCTACCTGTATCATTCTTCTTGGTTCAGTCGGATCAACCCTGAATCTTCCATTTGGATTCTTTCTTCTCATTAAGAGAATCTGCTTATCTCCATCGAGATCATCATATCCATCTTCGTTTACCAATCCATCTCTATCATTGTCGATTGGAATAACACCAGAGCGTGGAGAACTCGCCGTATTGGGATCATGGAAATAACTATCTCTCGCATCAGGATTGATCGTTGGTACGATATAAAATACTTTATCAGCAAGTAATTCCTGGATGAATTTTGTGTCTGCAAATGATTCTGTCAGGAACCAGGCTGTGTACAAAGCGAATTCACTTCCCTGTACTTCATTGGAGTGAATATTTCCATCGATATACATTCCCGGTTTTTTATCAGGGTTGCCTTTCTTGAAATCGGTAATTGTCAGCACCCACATTTCCCTGCCTTTAAATGATTTTCCGATTGATTCAAGTTTTGCGAGGTCAGGATATGCAGCAGCGATCTTTTTACAGATCTCAGAAATCCCTGCATGATCATTGTACTTATTCCAGCTTACCTGCACCTTCGGATTCACCGGGCTACCCGCTGCTTTAAAGATCTGTCCTGCATTTTGTGCGATGGATTGGTTACAGAACAGGATCGCTGAACAAATAACTACTATTATTTTTATTGAGAGTTTCATACGAGTAATGCTTAGAGGTTAACGTCAATGGTTTTGGTTCCTGTAGTTGGGCTACCTGCTTCAATCGTGATCTTACCGCTTCCTTTCACCAACCAGCTCAATTTTTGTGAACTGTATCCTTCGAGTGAATTCAGCAATTGAATTTTCTTTCCACTCACTACCGTCTGGCTGCCGTTGAGCTTAACTGAAATTCGTTTTACCCAGTAACTTCTTTCACCGAGTTTGGAATGCGACGCAAATGCTCCTTTATTAATTATATCTGCCGAAATGCGGGTAAGACCATTGCCGAGCTTCTCTGTTTTTACATTCACGATATCAACTTCGGGTTGATATCCTGCAAGCTTAACGAGGAAACTGCTATGCTTCTTCACTAAATCAGGAACAAGTTTATACGGTGGGTTGCTAAGAACGAAAGGATCAATTCCACCAATATCTACTTTTTGATTTGGAAAGTCTGGATGCTGGAATGCTTTCCAGTCAGTGAATGTATTTGTGATACCCTGCTGTGTAGCCCAACGCAGGTAATTCGCGCCTGCATCTTCAACCGTAAATGCTTTTTCTTTTTTAGTGGTATCTGGTTTTGATTTTGGTACGAACCAACCGGGTGTGCTAAAACTATATCTACCATAATGATAATAAGCCCAGGATAAAAGGTCGCCACCAGTAGCGTTGGTCTTTGGCGCATCTTTCATGCTGGTGATCTTGTTATACAGTTCAGATGCCATCGCATTTACTTTCACATCGGGTTCCAGCCATCCGGCTGTAATCCGCTGGTTTGCGTTTGCGGCATTATAGGTTAGAGGAGAAGAAAGATTGTTGTTGTTTCCAAAACTTACTACTGCATATATATTGAACAATTCAAAAAGATTGTCGAGTAAGGCCCTTGCTTCTTTTTCCGAAGCAGGAAATTCACCCGATCCAGGTGTGAAGGAAGGATGTTTGTAGGTAAGATTCTTGTTCAACACAACTCCACCGGGACCATCCTCGTTGAATTCATCGTCCTTATCATTATCTAATCCTTCTGCTATCAACAAGTACTGACCTTTTTCTCCTTTGGACGGATCGGCCTTGATCAATATTCTCGCATCATCGGGATGAACTCGATAATCACCGATAGGCGATTCGATTCTCATCCAGGTTATCTTTCCATTTTTATCCAAATCATCAAAGCCGTCTTCATTCAATGTCCCATCACGGTCATCATCTGTTTCGGTTGCATTTCCGCTTCTTTCATACTTAACCGAGGCGAAATATTGTTCCATTGCATCCGGACTAAGATTGGGAAAAACATAAAAGGTCGTTTTCGCGAGCAGGGCCTTGATGCTATCTGTACCACTTCCCTGGAAAAGATTTTCAGCAAATCCTATTGCGAGTTCCGTACCGAGTAAAAGATTTCCGTCAACCCCGCCAATCACTGCAATTGCTGGTTTGGATTCCGTATTACCGGTTCCAATTGTCAATTGCCAGACATCTTTTCCACCTGAAGTTTTTGCTAGTGATTTCAATTTCGCCAGTTGAGGATGGCTTTGTACAAGAGCGTTTAGTCGTTGGGTTTGTTGTTGAAAGTTACTGTAATCATTTTGAGCCTTAGCGATTGAGAGCAGCAGAAAGACGCTGCCTGATAATACCAGAAATTTTCTCATGCAAGTTTTTGTTTTGGTCGATAAATATAGGGAATTGTTGAGTGCGACGTCCACGCAGAGTCTCCCCCAACATGGTCTCCAAAAATTCACGCAACTTACGGGGGGACTCTGCGATGCCCGAAGGGCCGATGTATAGAAATGCAGCAAAACAGAAATCTTGTGATGTTTGAGACTTTTTGAGGTTCTCGCAGAGTCTCCCCCAGCACGCACTTCGAATTAGATGCAACTTACGGGGGGACTCTGCGATGCCCGAAGGGCTGATATGTAGAGACGTTGCAAAACAGGAATCTTGTAAAGTTTGATTCTATCACTGATTGTCTCAATCCAATTAGCTTTTGTGCAATTCCGACAAGTGGCTGGATTTTACTTCCCTTACCAACCCAGCATTCCCGCGAAAGCGGGAACAACCCCGTCAACCTATGACTGGAGTGCGCTTTGCGCCGGGTTTGATGGAAGTAAGCGCTCCAATCTTTACCGGTTTACCGGAATCAATACTATTTCTTGCTGCAATTCCTATGAGAATGGACAATGATCCATCCCGACTTCCTGCAGCCTGTTTGTATGGATCTTCGCCCGGAGTGAAAACTTGTTTTCTCAATCTTACATCTCCACCACCATGGCCTTCTTCATTATTAGGAATTCGAATGATCTCTCTCTGACCGAAATTATTTGTCAATTGTAATTCATCGAAATCTTCTTCCTTCCATGGTTGTCTTTCTTTAATCCAGGCTTCAAGCCTACCTTTTGTACCATTAAAGGCAATTCTATATCCTTCATAGGGCGAATAGGTCGTCAACGAATAACTAACCTGCACCTTATTCGCATACCTGATCTGTACCGCCATCTTATCGAATATGTCTATGTCTTCTTTCCAAACACAACCATCCCTTGTGTATCCATCGTATTGTTCGTTTGCCGCATACAGTTGCATCAATTGATTGTTCTTCGTCATATCAAAATAAAACTTGCATTCGGTTTTATGCGGACATGGCCGGCAATGTGTATGACGGAATGAATTGTTTTTCCCATAATGTTCCAACGAACCATATGCGAAAACTTCTTCGGGGTCCGAATCAATCCACCAATTGAGTAAATCAAAATGATGTGTTGCCTTATGCACCAAGAGTGTTCCGCCGTGCTTCCTTAGCCGGTGCCATCGGCGGAAATAATCTGCTCCGTGATTCACGTCGAGATACCAATGGAAATCCACCGACGTGATTTTTCCAATTGCATCGTTCCGTAATAGTTCATAGATCTTTTGACGATGTGGTGAGTACCGATAGTTAAATGTAACCGTTACTTTTTTTCCTGATTTTTTTTCTGCGTCAAGAATGGCCTGGCATTTATGTTCGTCTATCGTCATTGGTTTTTCGGTGATCACGTCGACACCTGCCAGCAATCCCTTGACGATATGTTCGTGATGAACTCCATCAACCGACATGACCAATAATTTATCGGGCTTTACTTCCTTGATCATCTTATCCAGGTCAGTAAAAACCGGAACATTTAGGTTCAACATTTTCTTCGCCGTTTCAACCCTGCCCGGATTGATATCGCAAAGACCAACGAATTCAAATTCATTGGCAAAGTCTTTGATCACTGGCCTGCCCCACATACCAATGCCTCTTGAGCCTGTACCGACCATGGCTAAGCGCTTTTTTGCCTGGGGATTGACTAATGGGGAATTAGCAAGAAGACTATTGGTTGCCATTGTGCCAAGCACAAGACTACCGGTGTTTTGAAGAAAATCTCGGCGATCCATGATTTTGAATTGAGATATCAAATTACTCAATTAGCGACAAATAACTGTCATGGTCATTCATGGCAGACGACCGATCTTCATTAATTGTTTTCTTGATGATCAACCTTCTTTTGCGAAAACTTCATACTCAATATTCCACTAATCAAATCAACCAGGAAATGAAGAATTATCACAACATAAAGTGAACCCGAATGCCAGAATATCATTCCGAATAGAAGAGAAAGTACAAGGATCTTAAACACCGCTTTCGCACCCTGGTAATAATGTGCGAAGCTGAAGAGCGCAGCGGGAATAATTACGGCCCAGGTGCCCACTGATGAAATATCTTTCATCCAGTATTTAAAGAAATTTACCATGAAGCCGCGATAGACGATTTCTTCGCATACACCGGCGGCGAGACACATTACGATATAGGCAGGCATTTCCTTCCATTTCGAAGGCATGAATGGCGTCTTATCCTGCATTTGTTCTTTAGTCTTTTCTAACTCATCCTTGTTTCTTACCGAAAAAAATATGTCCATCAGGTATAACACGATGAATAAACCCGATAACCACCAGGGAACATAGAACTCTTTTGCCTGGGGAGCGGTAAAACCTAATTCGGAAAAAGGGCGATCATGAAGCCACCATACCGCGACAATGATCAACCCGATGATAAAAAGAAAAAAGCTATTGCCTAAGTAGAATTTCCTTTTTGTTGCTGAATCGAAGGAACCCTGCATTTGCTCAAATGCAGCCGCGCTGCGTATCCCGGAAGCAAAGGGAATGATCACGCCGAACACCAGGGCCAGTAGATAATCCGTGAATGCCGGAAAATTTTCCATTAATTTTTTTCTTTTGAAAGAGCCAGCAGTTTGTCATGCAAAGCCAGGACCTGTGGAATTACCGCTTTTTCTTCGTCATTGTAAATTTTAAAATCACAAAGCGATAATTTGGTTTCCTCGTCCATTTGCTTATTCATTCTCGCCTTTACCGCTTCTTCGCTTACTGCATCGCGTTGCATCGATCGTTTTGTTCGCAAGCCAACAGGAGCGGATACTCCAATCACATAATCCAGGTATTCCTGCATACCACTTTCAAATATAAGTGCGGCTTCCTTGATGGAGTAGGGAGAGTTTTGCCTGGTCAACCAGTTGTTCCCATCCTTTATCGTTGCGGGATGTACAAGGCTGTTCAATAAGTCCAGTTTCTTTTTATCGTTGAATACGATTGAAGCGATATAAGAACGGTCAAGTTCGTTGGAAGGATAGGCTTTGGGACCAAAAAGGTGTATAATCTGTTCTTTCAATTCGGGATCTTCATTCATGATCCGCTTCGCTTCAATATCGGCATAGTAGACGGGAATACCGAGGAGCTCAAAAACCTTTGCTACTGTTGTTTTGCCTGAACCAATACCGCCCGTAAGGCCGACTTTTAACATAAAGACAATTTACGATTTAGGAGCGGTTGACTGGTTATTGGTTAATTGGTTGATTGGGGTTATAATAACTTTGCTTAATTCCTCGTCAACCAATCAACTAATCAACCAATTAACCAGTCAACCAATCAACTGGGTATCGTAAATTATTTCACGGGTGCCGCTGCCTTATTAATATTCTGCGTCCATTCGAGACTGATAGCACTTTTCTCAATCTTCATATAGCTACCAGGGCTGGTTTCCATCATGAGTGTGCCATCATCATTGACCTTATTTACAGTGCCGTGAATACCGGCAATAGTTACAATCTTGTCACCCTTCTGCATATTCTGTTGAAATTGCTTGGCCATTTTAGCTTTTTTAGCTTGTGGCCTTATCATAAATAACCAGAAAACTAAAATCATGCCTCCCAATAATAATAACTGAAGCGTTCCGCCGCCGCCGGATGGAGCCGCCTGTAAAAAAATAACTAAAGCTGTCATTGTAATATTTATTTAAACTGTTTGGTTAACTTTTGGCTTTGTGAACGTCTACCTCGAAGCTCAGTTCATGCCGCTGACTTTCCTTGGTGTTGGCAAATACTGAAATAGTCTTGTGCTGTAGTCCTTCTCTTCCCTTGCTGTCAAAAGAACCGGTTATCTCTGCCTCCTCGCCCGGTGCGATGGGTTTTTTCGGATAATCGGCAACGGTACAACCACAGGATGGACTTACACTTTGAATAATAAGGGGCTTATCTCCCGTATTCTTGAATTTGAAACTCACCTGCACAGTTTGCCCTTCGACGATCTTTCCCAGTTTCTGTGCGGGATCAATCCATTTAATACTGGTAAAACCAGCACTATCAACATTCGCTTTAACAGCATCATCGTGTACTGCCGATTTCTCCTTATCTGTAGTATTCAAACATGAAACTGCAAACACCGCGATTAAAAGGATAAATAACCTGTTTTTCATTTCTACTTTTTTTACAAAACTAAAAAACTGGAACAAATCAGGAAGGTTTATAGCTTACTTTATGCATTTTATTGTCTTTCACCAACTCTTTATGAATATTATCCAGGATCCCATTCACAAACTGACCGCTCATTTGGGTGCTGTACTCTTTAGCAAGGTCTATATATTCGTTTATTGTCACTTTTGGAGGAATGGTTTCAAAGAAAAGGAATTCACATACACCCATTCGCATAAGGATCATATCCAAAGTGGCAATCCTTTCAGGATCCCAATTCTTCAACTTCGGTTTGATTAATTCAAGCGTTACATCTTTCTTGCTGAGTGTTGTTTCCAGAAGTTCTTTTGCAAACTGCCATTTTTCTTTTCCTAGCAATTCCTGGAAATTATAACCGGATGGTTTTTGGATGAAATTCTGAACCAGCATCACGACCATTTCCCCATCGTCCACCCAATTGGTAAAACTTTCTTCCAGCAGGCTAAGGAAGGATTCGTTCGGTAACATCAACTCGCCAAAAATATATTCAAGTAGCTCCTTCTCTGATCTGCCCTCTCTTTCTCCAAGTGCGATGTATTGTATGTATTTATCGGTTTCTGCCAATTCTCCATAGATCTTCCGAACCAAATCTTTCGATTCTATCTGCTCAGGCTTATCTTCTTTCAATGCTTTCTTATAGGATGGATGTTCCATCATTTTCCAGAGCACTTCATTACCCGCAATCTTCGTATTCACATTCAGATCTTCCTTTGAGGGCAGATGCTTTAATGCACGGTTACGGGCATCTACTTCAGCGTATCGTGTCACTTCGGTAAGGAAATGTATTATGAATACAAGAAGTTGCCGGGTTTGGTCGAATTGTTTCTGTAGCAACTTAACGGGCTCACCTGGCTTTATTAATTCTTCCTGGCTTTCCACAGAGTAGAGGGTCTGCATCACTTTCACACGGATATTTCTTCTACTGATCATTGCGTAAGAACTATTTAGGGCTGCGAAGATAGGGTATTTAAGGTTCCCAGTCAGGTTACCGGTTTGGACCCGCCGCGATTATTTACGGGCAACCAGTGTCGGGGTTCCGGACGGCTTCTAAAAGTTCTTGATAGCTCCCGATAACCAAACACTAATTGGCACAGGAGGGTAGGTATCCGTCTGCCACACCGTGAAAATTTGTCGCTAAACAGGAAAAAAATTCCTGATTATTAAGACCCGTATCGTGTTTATACGAATAGACCTGAAATTTTTTCCGACACTGATTAAATGGCACACAATTCGATTACCTTTGCGCACCCCGGACCTAGGTCCCTCCCGATAGCTATCGGGATCGGGAGGATTCCGGGTTCAACTACTCAAATCATTTAAACATCAAAACTGATAATTATGGCTAAAAAGGTTAGTGTTACCCCACTTCATGACAGGGTAATTGTGAAACCGGCAAAAGCTGAAGAAAAGACAGCTGGTGGTATAATCATCCCGGATACCGCTAAAGAAAAGCCTCAACGCGGTACTGTTATTGCTGCTGGTCCTGGCAAAAAAGATGAACCGGTAACTGTTAAGGTAGGAGATACTGTTCTCTATGGAAAATATGCAGGTACTGAGATCACCATCGATGGTGATGACCTGATGATCATGAGAGAAAGCGATATTCTCGCTATCGTATAGCTATGAGCCACGAGCTGTGAGCCAGTTGCTCGAAGCTCGAAGCTCATTGCCAAATCTCCATAAAGCAAATTCGTAAAATAACAAACTAAGTAATATGGCAAAACAACTGTATTTCGATATCGAAGCCCGCAACAGAATGAAGAGGGGTGTAGATATTCTGGCCAATGCTGTAAAAGTTACGCTCGGGCCTAAAGGACGTAATGTTGTACTGGAAAAGAAATTCGGTGCACCTTCAATAACAAAAGATGGTGTAACGGTTGCAAAAGAAATCGAACTGGAAGACCCTATTGAAAATATGGGTGCCCAAATGGTAAAGGAAGTTGCTTCTAAAACTTCTGATATTGCTGGTGATGGTACTACAACAGCAACTGTACTTGCACAGGCGATAATCACCGAAGGTTTGAAGAATGTTGCAGCCGGTGCAAATCCAATGGACCTCAAAAGAGGTATCGACAAAGCAGTACTTGCTGTTGTTGAAAGTCTGAAAGCACAATCTCAGAAAGTTGGATCAGACAGCAACAAGATCGAACAGGTTGCTGCAATTTCTGCAAATAATGATTTCGCAATCGGAAAGCTGATCGCTGATGCGATGGCTAAAGTTGGTAAGGATGGCGTGATCACCGTTGAAGAAGCTAACGGAACTGAAACAAGCATCGAGCTTGTTGAAGGTATGCAATTCGATCGCGGATATATCTCTCCTTACTTCGTTACCAATAGCGAAAAGATGGAAGCAGAATTACAGGCTCCATATATCCTGATCTATGATAAGAAGATCAGTGCAATGAAGGATATCCTGCACATTCTCGAGAAGATCGCTCAGCAAGGTGCTCCATTGTTGATCATCGCTGAAGATCTCGAAGGAGAAGCACTTGCTACACTTGTGGTAAATAAATTACGAGGTACATTGAAAGTTGCCGCTGTAAAAGCACCAGGCTTTGGCGACAGAAGAAAGGAAATGCTTGCAGGATATCGCCGTGCTTACTGCAGGTCTCGTGATCAGCGAAGAGCAGGGTTACAAACTGGAGAATGCTGACCTCAGTTATCTCGGACGTGCAGAACGCGTTGTTGTAGACAAAGACAATACAACAGTAGTTGGCGGTAAAGGAAAGAAAGCTGATATCCAGGCTCGCATTAATCAGATCAAATCTCAGATCGAATCAACAACATCAGATTACGATAAGGAAAAATTACAGGAACGCCTGGCTAAATTGAGCGGTGGTGTAGCTGTATTGAATGTTGGTGCTGCCAACAGAAGTTGAAATGAAGGAGAAGAAGGATCGCGTTGACGATGCATTGCATGCGACACGTGCGGCTGTTGAAGAAGGTATCGTACCTGGTGGTGGTGTTGCGTTTATCCGCGCCATTGATGGTTTGGATAAGGTCAAAGGTGATAACGATGATGAGATCACTGGTATCAATATCGTTAAGCGTGCGCTCGAAGAACCTATCCGTCAGATCGTAGAGAACGCTGGAATCGAAGGTTCCATCGTTGTACAAAAGATCAAGGAAGGAAAAAACGATTTCGGATTCAATGCACGTACTGAGAAATACGAAGACTTATTGAAAGCTGGAGTAATTGACCCAACAAAGGTTACCCGTATTGCATTGGAGAATGCTGCCTCGATCGCAGGTATGTTGCTCACTACTGAGTGCGTAGTTGCCGATAAGCCAAAGAAGGAAGAAGCTCCACATTCACATGGCGCTCCTGGTATGGGCGGAATGGATTATTAGAATTAATGGTTATACTACAAGGGATCCCCGATTTATTCGGGGATTTTTTTTGTCCCAAGATGGTTTGATAATTCGATTGTTTGATTGTTTAATGGTTGGTTTTATAATTTATCAGATGATCCAACTTGTTAGACCAACAATCAAGCAATGCAACAATCAAACAATTAAACCAGGATCACTTGACCGCTTTGAACCTATAGATATAAAGCTCCTTTTCTCCAACATAGTTTTCGAGTATTTCAGTCAGGTCCAACCAATCTTTGTTGTAATCGCGAACAAGGTAATTATGACTCATGAAACCACTTTCAATATGCACCAGTGTATCCCCCGAACTTGCCCAGTTGCCACCACCCATTTTGAAGAATACACTATTGTTGACGGGAATACAGGGAAGTCCGTTCTCATCACTGGTATATGATCCGTTTGATTTGAATTCAAATAGATCATCCAATTCACAACTCTTAAAACTTGTATAAGTCAATTCAATCGCGCCAGTTCCAGGTGGATTCTCCATAAACAGCCTATTTAATTGCCATTTGGAACCTACCAGGATATCCTCCAAAGCCGGTTTCGGCGTCTCTTCTTTTGAGCAATTAGTTAATGAGAAACTAAAAAGAAGTAATAAATAAAGGTAATTCGCCTTCATTTTCATTTATCCAAGGTACATCTTTAACTAAGACTCCCGTTATCCCCGTCCCGCCTTTGGCGGGAGGGACCTCCGTAAGCGAGGACCTCCGACTTTAATTCGTACCTTTTGAATCAAATTCTAGCTCATGAAATACTGGTTGGTGCTGCTGATGATCTGTCAACAAGCTTACTCGCAAACCGTGGAAGGGTTTAAGAATACACCAGACCGGCCGGCAAACCAGAATGTATCCGGGAACCCCTATCTTCTCAGTAACTGGAATGAGGGTGTTATCAAATTCTCCAGTGGCCGTATAGTAAAGCAATTCAAATTGAAATTCGACTGCCTCAATAACCAATTATTATTACAGTTTGAAGGAAACACGTTTGCAGCTGAAAGCAAAGTGACTGAGTTTGTGATCTATCCAAAAGGAAAATCAAAGAATGATTCAATGGTTTTCCGAAAGGGATTTCCTTCGATTGATCGGGGAAATGAAAACACGTACTATCAGGTTTTACTCGATGGGAAGAGTACACTGCTCCGTCTCTTCATCAAACTAATTATTGAAGAAAAGCAAATTGTAGGCGGCTCCGTTTCCCAAAAAACCGATGATGATGAGCAGTTCTATTTGTTACAAGACAAAGCGATGATCACTCTACCCAAGGAGAAAAATTCAGTGCATGAATCTTTCCCCCTGCACAAGGATGAGCTAAGGCAATACATCGTTAAGGAACAATTGAAAATGCGAAACGCTGCGGATTTTGTTAAGTTGGTACAGTACTATAATAGTATCCTCTAATTCGTAGGGCCGCGGTTGATAAGGTTGACAGGGTTGATAAGGTTGACAAGCTTAACTTCAGATTCAAAACTTGTCAACTCTATCAACCTTATCAACCCTGTCAACCAACTTCTACGGCAGCAGCGTTACCTTAATACTCCTCCACCTCACCTTAATCCCTCCACCATCATGGATTTGCAATGCGATAAATCCGGTTCCCTGGCCAATCTTTTCGTCTTTTAGGGTGATCATTTGCATTCCGTTCAACCAGGTTGTAACCTGGTCATCGTCCACACGGATCTTTAGCGTATTCCATTCACCCGGCTTCAATGCTTTCTCCCCTTCGGCGGAAGGTTGGATCATCCACCCTCTGCCATAGGATTCATAAATACCCCCGGTATGGCCATTAAGCGGGGCAACTTCCACCTGCCATCCGCTGATCTTTACGCCCTCGATCGAAGACCGGAAAAACACACCACTGTTTCCGTTAGCTTCCTGTTTGAAATCGAGGGTCAATTCAAAATTCTTGTAGGATTGGTCCGTACTCAGGTAGCCATATTGGTTATCGGGGCCGCTTTCGCAGACCAGTTCCCCGTTCTGTACATACCATTTCTCAGTGCCGTGAATCTTCCAGCCGTCGAGGTTCTTACCATTAAAAATGGATATTGACTTTTGGCTAAAGACGAACTGACTTAACAATAAAATGGGCAGGTAAATAATGATCTTTTTCACAATGCGGTATTTGGTGGAAGATACATCGAAAACTTATTTCGGCAATCCCGACCGAGCAACCTCAATTTTAGTTTTGACGTACAATTAGACAATAACCAAACTTTAGCTTATGAAGAAGTTGCTGGTATTCGGCCTCCTCCTGATTGCATTGATCGGAAGAGGGACAAAGCATCTTGTAACCATTACAAGTTTTCAGTTTACTCCAAACAACTTTACGGTGACGGTTGGCGACACAGTTCGCTGGGAATGGGTTGATGTTGGACATACATCTACCTCAACAACAATTCCTGCTGGGGCACCAACCTGGGATGAAAGCAGGGGTGTTCCGGCCCAATTTTATGAGTACAGGGTTACGGTACAGGGAACTTACAGCTACAAGTGCACGCCTCATGAATTCTTTGGAATGGTAGCTTCTTTTACGGCGAATGCCGGGGCACCGGTGACCATGGTAAATTTTGCGGTAAAAACTAATGGGAAGGGGAAGGCTGGTTTGTCCTGGGCAACCCTAACAGAAGTTAACGCTGATTATTTTTCAATTCAACGTAGTGAAGATGGAGCAAAGTTTTCGGAAGTTGGAAGGGTAAAAGCGGCAGGCAATTCGACTCAACGATTGAATTATACTTTCGGTGACGAGAAGATCAATCCAAATTCAAGGTATACTTATTACCGTTTGCAAACCGTCGACCTCGATGGATCAAAAGAATTATCCCAAATTAAGCTCCTGAAGCAGGATGTCGCATTAAGAAAGATCATTGTAAAAATCAGTCCCAATCCGGTTACCGAGGGAGATCATATTCAACTTTGGTTTAATGCCGACGATCCCGGCAAGCTTAGTGCACAGTTATTCGATATACAGGGGAGATTGGTTCATCAAACCCAACTTGCGGCGTTTACGGGCGTGAACTTCGGACACCTACATATTCACGATCTTCCCAAAGGCACTTATGTACTTCAATTAAAGATTGGAGAGATGAAGGAATCTGTGAAGGTTGTTGTGCAGGAGTAGAGCAATAGGCAATAGACAATTGGCAATAGGCAATAGACAATTGGCAATAGGCAATAGACAATTGGCAATAGGCAATAGGCAATAGACAATAGCAAATGCTAATAGAAAAACTCTGTCCATAGAAGGCAGAGTTTTTTGTTATTAAACTAAAGTGACTGAAATTTGCCTATTGCCCATTGCCAATTGCCAATTGCTTCGACATGCCATCATTCTTCGTAGATCCGGATATTTCAGTAGCGCGTACGCTGGATACGAGCTTTTATACGGATCCAAATGTTTTTGAAGATTGCAAGCAAAGGATATTTAGCCGTTCCTGGCAGTTCTGCGGAGATACGGACCTGATCAGGGAACCAGGCCAATGTCATCCATTTTCTTTATTGGAAGGATATTTAAATGAACCTCTTTTATTGAGCAGGGATAAGGAGAATAGTATTCATTGCATCAGTAATGTTTGTACACACAGGGGAACGATCGTAGTAAATGGTCCATGCAAGGTTTCGCGCTTGCGTTGCCGTTATCATGGCAGGATCTTTCAACTTCATGGTAAATTCGTATCAATGCCCGAATTCCAGGAGGTAAAAGATTTCCCTTCTGCTGAAGATGATCTAAAGAAACTTCCTTTGTTCAGATGGGGCAAATGGTTGTTTACTTCAATCGGACCACAGTTCAATGCCGAAATTTTTTTTGGCCAGCTTATCGAACGATTGGGTTGGTTGCCAGTTCATGAATTTGAATTGAGAAGAGACCTGTGCAGGGAGTATACGGTAAAGGCACATTGGTCGCTCTATTGCGAAAATTATCTTGAAGGTCTGCACATACCATTTGTGCATGCAAGCCTGAACTCCGTAATTGACTTCGGTAACTATTCAACCGAATTATTTCCATACAGCAGCCTCCAATTAGGAATTGCTAAAACAGATGAGCATTCATTTGACCTGCCTCAGGATTCTCCGGATTTTGGAAAAGATGTCGCGGCCTACTATTTCTGGGTTTTTCCAAACATGATGTTTAATTTCTACCCATGGGGTTTGTCAATTAACATTGTACAACCTGTATCAATGGAATTATCCAAAGTAAATTTTCTTACTTATGTTTGGAAAGAAGAAAAACTTAATACGGGAGCCGGCTCGGCTCTTGATAAAGTTGAAAGAGAAGATGAGGAAGTAGTAGAAGCTGTTCAGCGTGGGATACGTTCAAAATTTTATCATCACGGAAGATATTCCGTCACGCGGGAACAGGGCACCCATCATTTTCACAGGATGATTGCAGCATTTATGCAATCTTCTTAATGCGTAAACATGTCTGCAGGAGAGGCGCTCAAAAAAAATATTGGTTTCTGGTCTGCTACAGCAATTGTGATTGGAAGTATTATTGGTTCGGGCGTATTCATGAAACCCGCTACCATGGCGGCTCAAACTTCATCTCCTGTTTGGTTGCTTCTCATCTGGGTTATTGCGGGATTGTTTTCCTTATTCGGCGCTTTGATCAACGCGGAAGTAGGAGCGATGTTTCCTAAAAGCGGCGGACATTATGTCTATCTCAAATACATGTACAATGACCTCTTTGGGTTTTTGTACGGGTGGGCGGGGTTTGCGGTGATCAATACTGCAGCAGTCGCATCAATATCCTTTGTGTGCGCAGAGTATGCCGACTATTTTCTTCACCTTCCGCGGTTTTCAGCCGAAACAGAGAAATCATTGGTATTTCCGCTTCCGTTTATTGGTAAGCTGTACCCGTTACAGAATTTTGGGGTTAAGTTAATAGCCATTGCTCTTACAACAGGTATCACCTATATAAATTATCGCAGCGCGAAAGCCGGTACTCGTCTTCAAGTAGTCACTACGATCATAAAGCTCGTTGTAATCGGCGCCTTGATATTTGGAATATTTTTTTCGGGTAACGGTAACGTTGAGAATTTTTGGACTCCATCATCGAATCCAAAGCAGAGTTGGCAATTACTTGGGGGATTGATCGCAGCGCTCACTGGGGCTTTTATGGCATATGACGGTTGGATCAATGTAAATTTTGTAGCTGGTGAAATCAAAGAGCCAAATAAAAATATTCCCAGGAGTCTTCTTATCGGAGTTTTTGTTTGCATGATTGTTTACGTGCTGGTGAACCAGGCCTATCTCTATGTGTTACCAGTTGATCAAATGGCGGGATCATCGCTTGTTGCATCAGATGCAATCGCAATTGCACTTGGAAAAACTAGTAGTGCAATTGTCGCGGCATTGATTATTATCTGCACTTTTGGCGCGGTAAATGGAAATATTCTTGCTTCTGCGCGGGTAACTTACGCAATGGGATCGGATAAACTCTTTTTCCGTTGGACGGGGAAAACGCATTCAAAGTATAAAACGCCGGGAAATGCACTTTGGCTCCATGGAATTTGGGCCATTGTTCTTATCCTTAGTGGTTCTTTCGATATGCTTGCCGATATGTTCACTTTCATCGCCTGGGTAGTGTATCTCTTTGGGGCGATTGGTATAATAATTCTTCGTAAAAAATATCCAGATCTGCCGCGCCCTTATAAAGTCTGGGGTTATCCCTATGTTCCGATATTGTTCATTGCCTTCGCTTCCTTTTATGTGGTAAGCACCATCTGGAATGATACGTTGAATTTTATCGACGGGAATGTACCGGTGATCAACTCTATTTTGGGCTTGATGATCACCGCACTGGGAATACCGTTGTACTATTTTTTCAAGGCGAAATATCGGAATGAAAAGCAGCAGTAAGGTTACCCTGATTGTCAAAGAAAAGCGCTAAATTTAGATAGGTTTCACCCCAAATGTCGCTGTATGAAAAAGCTAATCTTCCTGGTACTACTTTGTTCATCATCCTCTTTTTTGATACAAGCACAGTTTATTCGCGACAATGTTAGCGGTGCCCCTTATGTGACTAACCGCTATACAGAAATTCTTGGTTCACCTTTATTATTTGAAGAGTGGTACGATGGAAATATATATTTAAAAGATGGATCGAAAGCCGAAAAATTTCCACTCAAATTTAATGTATACGAGAACCAACTTATTTTTAATTATAATAACCAGGCGCTGATTGTTCAGAATCCAGTAAAAGAGTTTGTGATCAATTTGGTAAAAGATGGTAATACAACTACCATGGCTTTTCGTTGTGGTTACCTGCCCATCGAGAAAAATGATGAAAACACTTTTTACCAGGTATTACAGGATGGTCCAACTGCATTATTGAAGCAGATCAAGAAAGCTGTGGTTACTAATGCCACATATGGTGGTGCAGAAAATGTGCGTCAATTCGAAACCGTTGAGGCTTATTTCGTGGCTTTGCCAAGAGGAGATCTTGCAAGGATCCGAAAGGATAGAGGAAGTCTTATTGACGCATTAGGAGATGGTAAAGGCAAACTCGAAGCCTGGATGAGAGCAAACGGCAATCGCGGAAAAACAGAAGCTGATCTTATTGCAGCTATTAAAGCCTGGAATGAGAATCAGTGGAAGTGACAGTTGATTAGTTAATTGGTTGATTAGTTGTTTGGGAAAGGACTCAACCTTCTAAAGCTTCGGGACAATCAGTGAACCAGTCAACCAATCAACCGCGTGAGGGAGGAAATGAGCTGCTTATGTCCTGGAAAATTTTTAATCAGTTCATCTCTCTTCCCTAATTCGAATTCTTCAAAATTGAAGCCGGGAGATACTGTACAACCTGAAAGGCAATAATTTCCTGGAGAAATAACTTTAGCGCCAAGCCAGTTTCCAGCTTTTATCGTGCATTGAAAATTTTCTCCTGCATCTGGATTACTGCCAAGCCGGTGTTCAATCAGTTTGCCACCCAAGTCAATCTCATAAATCATTAGCGCATCTCCAAAATAAAAATGCCAGGTTTCATCACTGTGCATACGATGGAATGCAGAAAATTCTCCTTTTTGTAATAAAAAATAAATACTGGAGCAAATATGACGTTCACCGGAAAAATTTGGTGATAGGCAATCGGAAGCTAGTACCATCGGGGAGCGGTACACTTCTTTATATGCGCCACCTTCAACATGCGGGATCAATTGAAATTTTTCAATCCAGTAAGAAGCCGGAATTTGCATTTACTAATATTCTATTTTAACCTTCATTCGTTTCGCTCCCCAATACCACATATTGAGCGAATCTTTTTTCCAGGTAGTATCTGAAGCCCTGACGGAGGGTAGTATCGTATAGATCTTGAAGACAAGCGAATCAGTCGTTTCCATTAAGATCCGGGGACTAAGTTGATGCACAACCGAAAATCTTTTTAAAGCTCTTTGTTTGAGATCCGTCGTTTCAAAAACATATTTGTAACTGCCCGCTGCTACGATTGGTGCAGCAGGAACGGAATCTTTTTTAACAGAATTGGTATCCGGAGGAACCTGCGAAAGTGAATCCGGTTTTATTTCAGGGGCTGATTGAACCTGCTGTGTCTCGGTTTTGCTCTGGAGACTACGATTGTAAAGGAAGTAACCGCCTCCCACCACAATGGAAATTCCAACCAGCACAACCCCGCCGATCAATAATTTGCGAAGCCAGTTATGTTGTGCTTCCTGTGAAGCGAAATCTTCTCCGTAAACAGGTTTGTTTTTCGTTATTTTTTGTTCGGTAGCCTTAGGCCGATGCATATCTATCTTTTCAAGCATTGGGCCTCCGGGAATAAAATCCAAATGTCCTTCCTTTCCTTTTTGTAACGTTCCGATTCCATCTATATGAAATGGTTTTCCAATATTCAACAATATTTTCCCATCTGATACAAATGAGTCCAGGTCAGATTCAGCCAGCGGCTTTATCTTTCCTGTTTTTGATCGGATAAAGTCAATCAACTCATCATCAGGATGAGGAATGTTTTTTTGCGTGAAGCGGATATATTGAAAGAATTCCCCGAAATTCTTATCTGCGATATCAGGAATACTAATGGAAGCATCAAGATGAAATGAGCCTATGCCAGGAAGGCTAAGTTGTTTCTGCTGGTAAAAGAAGGTGGTTACTAATGAGGCTATTTTCAAGGCTTTTGGATTTAATCACAATTTAGTAATAAAATGCTGGCAACCAAACAGGAATAGGCCACTTGAGCTAATTTTGTAAACTTCACTTAATACGAAAGCAATGTTGAACGATAGGGAAAAGCAGTTTATTGCCTATTGGGAAGAGAACCGCTTAAAGGAGAAAAAGCTGTTGAAACAACTAATGGTTGGTATACCGGTTGGACTGCTATTCGCCACGCCGGTTTTGATAAGCGTGTTTTCAAGCAGATTTTGGTATAAGCGGGCTGATGCGGTTGCCATTTCGCAGGTAAATCCCGTTGTGCTGATCATCGCAGTTCTTGCCATTACAGCCTTTGTTGCGATTTTTCACAAACGCCATCAATGGGAAATGAGAGAGCAACAATACCTGGAATTAAAAGGCCGGGAACGGGAGGAAGATGCAGCAACAAAAACGCCTGATTTGTCTTAAATGGGACATTAAACATGTAAATAAACTGCAATGAGGTTAACTGCTTTGTGCTTCCTTTTGATGACTGTATTATTTTCCGCTTGTATAAAGAAAGATTCGGGCTGCGAACCGGTTACAATCAACAAATCCGCACCCTCAACCGAGGAACAGGAGCTTACCACTTACCTTACATCTAATGGTATTTCTGCGACTAAGCATGGTAGTAATATGTATTACCAGGTCGTTTCAATGGGAACTGGCGAACATCCGCAGTATTGCTCGATCGTTCAGGTGAGTTATGCCGGAAAGCTGACAAATGGAACCGTTTTTGAAGAAAACAAGAATATCTATCTCAAATCATGGATCCTGATCGATGGATGGAAGATTGGACTTCCTCTGATCAAAAAAGGCGGCCGCGTAAAACTGTACATTCCTCCTACCCTCGGTTATGGATCAACGGAAAGAAAAGATATGGCGGGCAACGTAGTAATTCCCGCTAATTCGATCTTAATCTACGATATAAGTCTGGAAGAGGTGCAGTGAGGTTGACAAGGTTGACAAGGTTGACAAGGTTGACAAGGTTGACAAGGTTGACAAGGTTGACAAGGGATGAAATCCAAAGATACCTTTATCAACCCTATCAACTCTATCAACCTTGTCAACCTTGTCAACCTTGTCAACCCTGTCAACCCTGTCAACCCTGTCAACCCTGTCAACCGAATAGACTAATTTTACGCAAAACACCCAAGTGCCCCACGAAGCAATTTCCGTATTTGACATTTTCAAGATTGGCATTGGACCATCGAGTTCGCACACTTTGGGTCCATGGAAGGCTGCGCTTCGTTTCCTTCAAACGCTTGAGGAAGGCAATCGTCTATTCGATGTGACCTCATTAAGGGTCTTACTGTATGGTTCACTGGCAAAAACGGGTCGGGGTCATGGAACTGATATCGCAGTTCAGTTGGGTTTGTGCGGGGAAGATCCTGTCACATTCGATGTGAATAGTATTACTCCAAGGATCCGGGATATAGCTGCAATGAAAAAGCTCGTGCTTTCCAAAAAGCATGAAATCGATTTTGATCCGGCCGAGGATATCGAATTCCTGGTTACGGAAAGTCTTGCCTTTCCATCCCAATGCGCTTAGTTTTCTTGCAGGATTTTCAAACGGTGATTCAATTGCCGAAACCTATTACTCCGTTGGAGGAGGGTTCGTGGTGAAAGAAGGTGAGGAAAACGGTAATGGACAAACGCAATCTCTACCTTTTCCTATTGATAAAGCAGATGACCTGATGCACTGGTGTATGAAAACGGGCATGCCAATTTCCGAAGTGGTAATGGAGAATGAATTGATCTGGAGAACTGAGAAGGAAACGCGGGAAGGTTTGTTGAAGATCTGGCAGGTGATGAAAGAATGTATTTACCGCGGTTGCCATGCACAGGGAATCTTACCCGGAGGCTTAGACGTAAAAAGAAGAGCTTTCGATCTCAATAAAAAGCTGATCGCCGGAAGGACCATATTCAGACTACAATTCCTGGTTGGAGGCAATCCGCAAAGGAGGAAATAATTTTAAATACATTCTCGATTGGGTGAGTTGTTTTGCACTTGCAGTAAATGAAGAAAATGCCGCTTTCGGAAGGGTAGTAACCGCACCTACTAATGGCGCAGCTGGTGTAATTCCTGCGGTATTGCAATACTTCGTTGTCTTTGGAGATGGAGATTCTGAAGAAAAGATCATTCAATTCCTTCTTGATTCCGCCGAGTTGGGAAGTATATTCAAGAAAGGAGCAACGATCTCTGCTGCGATGGGAGGATGCCAGGCCGAAATCGGCGTTTCATCTGCGATGGCTGCAGCGGGACTGACCGAAGCCAGTGGCGGTTCGCAAAGACAGGCATTGATGGCTGCTGAAATTGCAATGGAACATCATCTTGGCCTTACCTGCGATCCGATCGGTGGGTTGGTCCAGGTTCCTTGCATTGAAAGAAATACCATGGGCGCAATCAAAGCAATCACCGCTTCTCAGCTGGCTTTACAAAGCAGCCCCGACTTCGCTAAGGTTTCACTTGATGCGGTTATCAAAACTATGTGGGATACTGCGAGAGATATGAGTTTTAAATATAAAGAAACTGCGGAGGGTGGGTTGGCGATTAATATACCGTTGAGTTTGCCGGAGTGTTGAGTCCTGAGGCCTTTTCAGATCCCTGTTATTCGACACGCCAATAATCAATAATCAATATTCAATAAGTCAATTCTCAAATCAAGGCTCAGCATCAATGATCAATGATCATCAGTCATCATTCAACATCAACAGACAATAATCTATAATCAAAGCGACCTTACCATTCAAGGGGAATACTACTAATCGCGCTTTTTACCTTTTGATGTTATTTGATAATACTATTTGTATTCGTTTTCGAGAAACTGGTTATCAATTATTTACCGTTGGCCATTGACCGATGGCGTTGGCGTTGATGTTGAGCTTGAACATTGACCAATGATTATTGAGATTGATTTGAGAATTGACTTATTGAATATTGATTATTGATTATTGGCGTGTCGAAAATCACGCATTTACCAAGGTATAAGCAAATCCTGACCTATTAGTTGTAGATTCGAGACTCCTTGTTTCAATGTTAAACTGAACGTTAGAACTCAACCAACTCTTCATACAGTGTATTCCTCTCCACTGGCTTTCTGTTAACCTGTTTGATTAATGCAACGAGCTGTTCGGTACTCATCGTTGGATTCTGCTCTTCCGCTCCTGCCATTGAATAGATCCTGGTGGAATCATCGATCGTTCCATCGATATCATTTACGCCAAATGCAAGGCTCAATTGTGCGTTTTGCCTTCCAAGCATTGGCCAGTATGCTTTAAGGTGTGGGAAATTGTCAAGATATAAACGCGCAACGGCATAGGTCTTCAGGTCTTCTACCAGACTTGTTTCGGGAACATTGCTCATATCATTATCCCGGTTCCTGAATTTGAGTGGGATGAATGTATTGAAACCTCCCGTTTTGTCCTGTAGCTGTCTTAATTTTTCCATATGATCAATGCGATGCTCATACTTTTCAATGTGGCCATATAACATTGTTGCATTGCTATGAATTCCCATTCGATGTGCGGTTTCATGTATCAATAACCACCCATTCGCATCCACTTTGTCTTCACTAATTTCTTTACGAATATCCTCATGAAATATTTCTGCGCCACCGCCAGGTATGGAATCAAGTCCTGATTCATGCAAAAATCTTAAGCCTTCTTCAATACTCAGCTTTGCTTTTCTGAACATATAATCCAATTCAACGGCTGTAAATCCTTTGATATGCAGGTCTGGACGATGAGCTTTGATCTTCCTTAATAATTCTCCAAAGAATTCAAGATTCATTTTCGGATGTACCCCACCGACAATATGCACTTCAGTAATAGGTTTTCCATCATAGCTCTTTACCATATTCAGCATTTGTTCCATGCTGAGTTCCCATCCTTCATCACGGTGTGCGTAGAGTCTCGAATAAGAGCAGAATTTACAGGCAAACACACATACATTGGTCGGCTCAATATGAAAGTTCCGGTTGAAGTAGGTCTTATCACCGTGCATTCGTTCCCGTACATGATTCGCAAGAGCTCCTAAAAAAGAAAGACTGCCCCTTTCAAAAAGGAGCAGTCCGTCTTCAGGTGATATGCGTTGTTGGTTTATAATCTTTTCACCTATTCTTCTTAATTCGTTGTTTTTTTCGTTTTCAAGAATTGTTTCAATCGAACTTATCATTTTCTCTTTATGATTCTTTCTGTGATAACCTTGTTATCATAGATCAGTTTGATCTGGTAAGCTCCGCTTGCAAACCGGTACATATCGATGGTTATATAATTGGTCGCATTACCATTAAACGATCTATTGACAACAACCTGTCCCTGGGCATTGGTCACCTGTAATCCTTTCAGATTAGCTGGTGGAAGCAAGTGTCTTACTGCAAATGATCCATCGAACGGATTCGGTGCGATCATATAGCCCATTTGCTTCAGACGGGCAGGCAAAGTTACGGTAGAAATGTCAACTTTATCCAGGAAGAGGTTATTACCATTGTTACTGGTTGCCCTGAATACTACCTGGAATCTGCTATTCGCCGGAGTAAACTTCGACACGTCCACTAATTCTGTTCTCCATTGTGAAGCTGATGTCGGCGCAAAGCCAAGTGTATCATTTGAGATAATTGGGAAGTTCGGTCCAACAGTTGACAGCTCTTCTCCCCATTTCTTATAAACACTTCTGAAAGTTCTTCCGCAATCAGTGGTGAGTAACACTTCAAGTGTATCTAACGGGGTCGCTGTGCTGCCTGGGAATTTCGCTGTTGCATGCGAAACATCAAACTTGATATAAACAGAATCCGGAGTTCCGATTTGTACAAGTGGTGAGTACAGTTCATCGCGCTTGTTTGCGCTATTGAAACGATGAGTGCGAATCAAAGCTGAAGCGGTACGTTCGCTGGCTGCACGTGTTGTTCTTTCCCAGGTATAAGCGCTTCCTGATGCAGATAGAGACCAGTTAGCTGGCGGGAAGCTGGTTTGTTCAAATCCTTCCTTAACTGGATCTGGTTGTGGATCGAATACGGTCAAGGTTATGCGCGTTGTATCATTAGCCGGTATCTGGTCATCCAATCCGTTTGGATTCTTTGTATATGAAGTCAAAACATAATTACCGCCGGCAGTTAGCGCAATCGGCTTCAAAGTTATATTGGTAAACTGTCCGCTCAACAAATTTCCGTTGAATATCACTGAGTCTAACGGACCCGTTCCAATCCTGAACATTACCTTAACCGTCTTCAGCGTATCCTTACCCTGGTTGCCGATTTCAACAACTGGTGTAAAGTTGCGGGTGCAAAGACGGTTGAATGGTTCAATGACCGCACGAACCAATGCATCTCTTCTCAACAATTTGATTGGAGCTATATTAATATTATCCAGGTAAAGGTTATTTCCAAAACTATTGATTGTACGGAAGCCGACCCTGATCGCTGTTGCCGCTCCAATAAAGGGCTTGACATCTATTCGTTCATTCTTCCAGTTATCAGCAACCGCTGTTCCTGCTGCAGGAGGTGCATATGCAGTAGCCTGTGTTCCGGTCACTGTTTGTAATAAGGCTGCACCACCACTTGCAAGTACATTCCATCTTTTCACAACGGTGAAGGTGACACCGCAGTCAGAAGTTACTACCAGCTGCAGCTCATCGTTGAAACCAGTAGTTAATGAGAATGGACGGTTTGCGCGGTCAAAAGAAACCATGATAGAATCTGCATCAAGCACATCTACAACTGGTGAAATAAGATTATCTATTTGTCCGGCGCCACCATAGTCATAGAACCTGATCACTGCCATGCTGGAGTCAGTGAGTCCACGTGCGTTCCTGATTGTTGCAGACGCTGCATTGCTATTCTTTTCCCAGGTGATCAAATCTGAAGGATTTTGTTGAACCGGTAACCATGCCGCAGGTAGCGTTGTTTGAGAATATGGTTGAAAGTTTTGAGTGATCGGACCCGGATTCGGTGCAAGAATACTGAAGCTTACTGTTGCAGTATCATTGATCATATTTTCATCCACACTTCCATTCGGACTTGAACTCCATATTTTCAACACATGATTACCCGGTGTTGCGATTATTGTTGGCAGACTGAATGAAACAGAAGTTGAAGCCGCTAGAGCTCCAGTCCAGTTATAAGCGCTGCTTGCAGGATTATTATCCAGTTGAGTGAATACTTTCAAATCGGTGAGTGTACTTGTACCGGCATTCCGAACAGTAATATTTGGGGTAATGCTTGTTGCGCACTGCGCAGTACCTGCTGCTGGACTATTAATGCTGAATAGACGTGCGTCTAATAACGGAAGCGGTTCAAGTTTGAATGAGGCTACTCTTGTTTTCCAGTTTGAAGCGCCATACATAGCTGTATACCAGAAAATGGAATCATTGGTAACATCCGTCGTTAAATCATTATAATCTCCCCAGCGATTGGCGAATGTGCCATAAGCTTCACCATCCTTTATCAATGCTTCGTCATATGACATTGTTCCCAATGGATCTGATGAATTTCTACCTGTAAAATAAATTGCTGCAAATTTTCCTGCGCCGCTATGATTAAATGCTAAAGCAATTTGACCCTTGCTATTAATATTTATACCGCCCATCCAACGTCCATTGCCGTCTGGTGCATAGGTACCTTGCTGGTAAATTGAATATGGGCTACCTCCCGTGCTTCTTAGTTCAAACCAGCGCAACGCGGCATTTGCAGGAGCCGCAGGAAAGTTGGCATCTACGGTATGGGTACCTACTATTGCTTCATACGTACCAAAATTGCGGTAGTTGACACGATGCATCAGACGATCACTAATTGCATCATATCCGGCAGTACCACCCGAAGGAACGCAGTTGCGGGATCCGCAAACATTTCCTTTGAAAGGAGCGGCTACAATTTGTTGTGCAAAGGTTATAATTGTATTGGCAGGAGTAACAAAATCAGGCCTCATGGTAATAATACCAAGACTGTCGACATCAGTCGTTGTTGCTGTACGGTTGTCGTCGTGGTAATACATAAAATATCCCGGCGTGCCAGCAGTTGGAGGGGTTGGCCCACTTATGCTCACGGGGGCCATTGAGAAAAATTTTGTGTATTGTGAACTCGTCATTTGCCTTCTTATCATTGTTGTAGTTGGTTGCCCTGCTATCATTCTTAATTTATCGAAGGCCATTATGGAAGAACCCAGATAGGCAGTTCCGGTCGTATTAAAATCATTTGATGTGCCATAGATGGCATCAGGCCAAACTGCGTAATGAGGATAGTCTATGAATACTGTGTTGTCTTGAAATTTGTATACATACCATGCTCCAGTCGGATCGTTGGTTTGTGAAACGCACATTATTAATGTATTTACATATGCGTCGGCTGGATTAGCAAAACCGAAAGCGCCAAACTCTGTTAGTATCCATCGATCAGAAAACTGGTCATACAAAACGATTGGATCTCCCCAGAAATCTTCAAGGGCTCCAGCCGGAAAAAGTTGGTACATGTAGGTTTGAGCTATTACATTCCCACCTGTCTTATTCCAAACTCTAAAATAAGAACCCTGGCTTCCATTAATCATTTGAATCACATGGTTGGGTCCATTCGCCAGGCAGGGGTCTGCTGGAGCAACATTGGTGAAACCCATGCCATCAAAATTTTGCTCCACCTTTGTTCCAAAGCTTGGCACTTCTTCATTGTTGCTTAATTGTTTTTCCTTTTCTGTTAAAGGATTTAAAAAAAATCGTTGAACTACAGGATCTCCAGTTGCCTTGGTTCCATGGTCAATTACTTCGTCTTTCCATTTCTTTTTATTGATAGTGCCAGTCAGATCCCTTGTAACTCTAGGTGAAAAGTTTGGATTAGGTTTAAGATCTTTAAGTGAGGGAATTACTCGGACCAATTCTCCAGTGATAACTTCCAATTCTTGGCTGGTTTGGGCATAAGTAAATAATGTAAATGCGATCCCTGCAGCAAGTAGTAAAATTTGCCTCATAAGCTAGTATTGGTTTAAAGTGAACGCCTCTATACAAATGTAGAATTCGCCTTTTGAAGTCTCAAACTTTTTTATCGATTGTATTCATTTGCCCGAAGATTTTTACAAAAAGAAAGAAGCCCGGTCGGGCTTCTTTCTTGAAACGTTGGTTTATAGTTAGTTATAGAGTCTATTGAATTATAACCGATTTGGTTATTCTTTTATTTTTAGCAAGAATGGTAACCCAATAAATTCCTGATTTAAAATTTGAAACATTTACTCTTGAATTTTTAGAGAAAGCCGTTATTGTCTTAACTATTTGCCCAGTTGAGGTAGTGAATTCTATAACAATTCCGTTTTTAAATGTTACGTTGTCAGGTATCTCCAATATCAATTCCTTTTTAGCGGGGTTTGGATATATTTTGAAATGGGTCTTTACCGATTCATCCAGATCGGTTTCTTTGTTTACAAGTCTATTTGGAATGCCTAACGGAGCTGGATAAGGAGGACAGGTCATCCCTGTAATTGCCAAGTCGCCATTTTCACCATAAAAACTACTGGCGTTCGTGTTGCATAACGACGGCACGTCATTTCTGGCATTTACAGAAATATAGCAAGAGGCCCCCTGTGCACCGAAGTCATTTGGTATTTGAATGCTGATTGGGTTTCCAGTTTTCCTAATGGTATTTGCAAGCCCTAAACTTTTTATTATCCATTGGAAACTTGAAATGGATGGCGTGGAACTTGACGGTATGGCTTCACAATAAATTGTGTTGTTAAGTATTTCGTCGTTATCCATAAGAATTCCTATATCATTTGGGTCGCATTCAATTCTTCTCAGCGTATTTGCGTCATCGTATGACCAAATGATGTCGACTGGCTTTTTAGCAATTAGATTTTGGGCTTTTTGTAAAGCTGCGTGCGCGTCAAGTCGGCCTGCACCTAATAAGCCTACGTACGCGGAATTTTGCGACAAACTGTATACATCAAAAGCTGTACATTTTATACATGCCTCAATTTCGTCAGGCTGAAAGGTTTCTTTAATTGAATAAATGAGTGCTGCTGTGCCGGCTACGAAAGGAGCAGCATAAGAAGTTCCACTTTGTTCACAGTTGTGATAACTCAAAGTAGAAGATCTCGTAGATGTAACATCGTATCCTGGGGCGCAAATATCAACCTTGTCATTATGTTGGTGATAATATGTGGCCGGTATGCCACCTTGTGTTGGGGTCAGATTGTGTACATCTTTATTATTGCCATAATAACTTAAGTTTCCCGGACAGTTCTGCGTTTCGCTAAGATCATACACGTGTCCTACGGAAGTAACCGAAATTACGTTGTCGTAAGAGGCGGGATATACAAGGGCAGTTGCGGCTCCGCAAGTGTTCGTTAAGTTTCCATTTCCAGCTGCAGCAACAACTGTGACTCCTGCATCGTTAATTATATTGATTATTTCTTGTTGAGTACTTACTGGAAAGCAGCTTCCCCATGAACAGTTAATGACTTTACACTGATAAGTATAAACAGCGTCTAACAAGGCATTATAATTGACAGGGAGAGCTACGAGTTTTGAATTGAAACCAATCGAGCTAATGCCTATTCCATTATTGGTTTCTGCAGCCGCTATACCCGCTACAATTGTACCATGACCGCCTAAATTTGTTATCGCTCCTGGATGTACATTGACAAACTGGTCCACGAGATCCTCATGATTTAGGTAGAAATTTATATCGCTGATTCCAATCCGAATATTAGAGGAGCCGGTAGTTATATCCCATGCATCCCTTGCTTTTATTAACTCTAGTTGTTTTAGGGCATATGTGGAGGGACTGTGGGTGCAGTAATTGCAAGGGAAAAAATCACTCACATAGTCATTGGGTGTATATAGAAGCGTATCGACATCATTAAGCAAGTACAGAGTCAAGATCGAAGAAGGATTATAACTGACCAAAGCGCTGTAAAGGCTTGCAATGTTGGAGGTTGTCTTAATTTTGTAAACCCGGTTCAATTTTGGAACTAATGGATGATTAAAAAATGTAACCGACGGAAATTCTTTCTTGTAAATAGTAATGCTATAATCGTCAAATATATTATTAAGGCTGCCGTCCGAAAAAGTAAGCAAGACAAATTCGCCGGAACTGTCCACTGTAGGAAGATTGTTGTCCGCAGCGAAACCAATTTGCAGGTATTGTTGACTTTGACTCGCTGATTGAAAAATATCACGCAACACAAGAAAATAGATCTGTGAATTACCGAAAGACGTCGGTTTGAAGTTGGATTCGTCATAAAAAAAATTTTGGTGAGGTAATCCAACGAAGTTATTTTCATGATGCTCGCGATTCCAATAGTACAACTACTGGTTGTAACCGTAATTCGGGAAAATGTGCAAAAGTTTTTTTATCCATTCTCATTGCAAAGCCCCTGCGATACAGCCGCACATCAAACAGGCGATAGTACCGCCCAACAAAGCTTTCAGGCCGAGTTCGGTCAGGTTTTTCCGTTGACTTGGAGCAAGTTGACTAATTCCCCCAACCTGGATACCAATTGAAGCAAAATTGGCAAAGCCGGCAAGGGAATAGGTTGCGATTAAAATAGACTTGGGATTGGTTATTGTTCCCTTACTGATCATATCGCTAAAAGACACAAATGCATTGAATTCATTCAAAATAGTCTTTTCACCCAGTAATTGGCCCACTTTCAGCATATCTCCGCTATCTACCCCGATTATCCAGGCAATTGGAGAAAATATATAACCAAGAATCATCTGAAAAGAAAGCGTTTGATAAGGTGTGTTTGCTGCGATTACTGCATTCAAATTGGTAAGATTGCCAATGTAGCCAAGGATCCAGTTCAAAACAAATATCAAAGCTGTAAAAGCAAGTAGCATCGCTGCAACGTTTGCTGCAAGTTTCAATCCATCAGTAGTACCTATTGATAAAGCATCGAGAAAATTATCGCCTAGTTTTTGCTTCGGAACCTTAACAGACATGTTTACTTCTTCAGTCTGTGGAAAAAGGATCTTTGCAACTATGATGGCTGCTGGTGCACTTAGGATTGATTGGGTAAGAAGATGCAAAGCATAGAATTCAGGATTACCCATTTTGGCTCCAAGGAATGATACATATGCTCCCAATACACTGCCGGCCGTATTTGCCATTCCGCCCACCATGATCAACAATACTTCCGATCGGTTGATCTTTTCGAGATAGGGTTTGATCATTAACGGCGCTTCAGTTTGACCAAGAAAGATATTCGCTGCTGTTGATACGCTTTCGGCACCGGATATGCGAAGCTTACTAAGCAACCAGGCAAACACATAAACGATTTTTTGTAAAATGCCGGTATAATAAAGTATGGCAGATAATGCAGAAAAGAAGATGATTGTAGGCAGAACACGAACTGCAAAAATAAAACCCCATGAATCAGGCCTTACCTCAATAAGATTACTAAAAAGAAGCCTTGTACTTTCAATCTCCACATTGATCATTTGTACAAATCCTCTCGAGAGAAAATCGAAAAAAGCATTGATGAAACTGACTTTGGCTACACCAAGATAGAAAGCAACCATCGCAACGACTCCAATGCCTACGAGTTTCCAGTCAATTGCCTTTCGGTTGGAACTAAATAACCAGCATACGAAAATCAGGAATGACATTCCCAATAAACCCCGGAGGAGATTCTCTAAGACAGGATTCATGCCGTTAGTTTTGGTAGAGATAAATATAGGGATTTACGAATTAACCCCCTGACCCCCTAAAGGGGGAACTTAGATTGATCACGCTGATTTGATTCGACTACCAGGTATGAAAGGGAGACACATTTAATTTAAAAACTCCGAAGCATAGCTTGGAGTTTTTTATTCCGTAATAACGTTATGATAGAAATTAGTCTGGGTGACTGACCTAAGTTCCCCCTTTAGGGGGACAGGGGGTAAATAAAAAAAATCCCGCACTATGGCGGGACTAATTTTATTTCAGGAACCAGGCTTCTTCCTTAAATATGTTGCTCGATCTTCTTTACAAAGTTCGATTTTGGTTGTGCACCGACTAATTTGTCAACCACCTTTCCTGCCTTTACAAAAAGTATCGCAGGAATAGAAGTGATCCCATAATTTATGGAGAGCTGGGGATTATGGTCAACATTCACTTTACCCACATTTACCCGACCATCGTATTCCTTCGACAACTCCTCAATTACGGGTCCTATGGCACGACAAGGTCCACACCATTCAGCCCAGAAATCGATTACTGTGAGCTTTTCCGATTTCATTACCTTTTCCTGAAAGTTTGCGTCTGTGAATTCGTGAGCCATAATTTGATTTTTATTGGTTTTTAGGTTTCTAATTATATTAGGGTTGCAAATTTACGTCCAACTACCTTAACACGCAAAGCTGGCACAAAGTTGTGAAAAACTTTGCAACGTTGTCATTGATTCAAATCACATGCCTGCTGAAACGTCGCGTTCTTTACTGCAACAATTCCTTAACGTTTGGTTGATTGGTTGACGTTTGGTTAATTGGTTGACGTTTGGTTAATTGGTTGATTGGTTAATTGGTTGATTGGGTAAATCCTAGTCAACCAATCAACTAATCAACCAATCAACCTCCCGAAATGACCTGCACATCCAGCTCCGGCTGATTTTGAAGGAACTGAGCCATTTCGTCATTCATCTCAAATCCGTTCTCCATGGTGAATAAGCTCACTTTTAATTGTTGCCTTGGCTCCTGGATCGTGATCTTAAGCCCAGACTTTCCTTTATGACGTTTCATGTTCTTTTCCAGGAACCTGATCAAATCCTCCTTTACATGTCTCGCTTCAATATTGATCACTAATTGTCTGGTTAACTTTTGCTTTATATTTTCTAATAAGTATACATTATTGATCTTGAATTCGAATTCGTTTTCCCTTCCATATCTGGGCTTGAAGAAACCGGTAATAAACAGGTTTTTTCCTTTTTCCAGGTAATTAGAATATTTCACATAATCATCGCTCCATAGAAAGAATTCACTCTTTCCGCTGAAATCTTCCAGCGAGAATGACCCAAAATTTCTTCCTGTTTTAGTTACTCTGTGTTGTGCATCTACAACCAATCCACCCAGGCGATAACTCTTATGGGGATTGGCTTGAAGCGTAACAGCTTCCTTGATCTCATTGAACTCCTGCATGTTTGTTAATCCATAATGCCTGATCTCAAATTTGAAATGATCTAGCGGATGCCCACTCATGAACATTCCCGTTACTTCTTTTTCATGATCCAGTAATTCGGTAAGGGTCCATGGTTCACAAGGCGGAATTTTTGGTGCAGGTATTTCCATTACTGTAGGCAGATCACCAAACAATGTATTTGAACTATTCGCATTCATGCCCTGCATTGCCTGTCCATAGTTAATTATCTTTCAAGTCCGTTCTTTGCTTCTCCTTGTGCCAAATGAAAATATTGTGCACGGTGAAACTCCGTAAAGCAATCAAAGGCACCTGCATAAGCAAGACTTTCCAATGTCTTTTTATTTACAGCCCGTTGATTGATTCGTTTGACGAGATCGAACATCGATGTAAATGCTCCGCGTTTTTTTCTTTCTTCAATAATACTTTCAACCGCAGCTTCTCCAACACCTTTCAATCCACCAAGTCCAAAACGAATATCTCCTTCTCTATTTACTGCAAATCCTTTTATTGATTCATTGATATCAGGACCAAGCACTTTAATGCCCATGCGCTTACATTCTTCCATAAAGAAAGTGATCTTTTCAATGCTGCCTGCATTATTCAATACCGCCGCCATGTATTCGCAGGATAGTGCGCTTTTAGATAGGCTGTTTGATAAGCTACATATGCATAACAGGTAGAATGTGATTTATTGAATGCATATTGTGCAAATGCTTCCCAGTCGGTCCAGATCTTTTCCAACGTTTCTGCAGGGTATCCTTTTTTCGTGGCGCCCTCGATAAACTGGCTCTTCATTTTATCCAGTACGGACTTCTGCTTTTTACCCATTGCCTTACGCAACACATCCGCATCACCTTTACTGAAAGCCTGCAAGCTTTTGCGCAAGCAACATTACCTGTTCCTGGTAAACCGTGATGCCATAGGTTTCCTTCAGGTATTCTTCCATTTCCGGCAGATCATATACAATCTTTTCCCGTCCATGTTTTCGATCAATGATAGTTTGGAATATAAGCCATCGGACCCGGCCGATACAATGCGTTCATCGCAATAAGATCACCAAATTTATCGGGTTTCAGTTCACGCAGATATTTCTGCATTCCCGGACTTTCAAACTGGAAAGTGCCAATTGTATCTCCATGCTGATAGAGTTCAAATGTTTTTTCATCATCTAACGGAATCGCATCAATATCAATTCGAACTACCATGATTTTGTTTGATCAGCTCAAGCGCATTCTTAATAATGGTGAGCGTTTTTAATCCCAGAAAGTCCATCTTGATTACACCTGCATCTTCAATAATATTTCCTTCAATCTGTGTGACCCAAAGCGGAGAATCTTTTGCAGTGCAAACCGGGATTAATTCAGTAAGATCTTTTGGTGCAATGATGATACCTGCAGCATGAATACCGGTATTTCGTACCGATCCTTCCAGTCTTTCTGCTTCATGCAACACTTCGGCTATCCAGTTCCTTTTCCCTTATATATTTCCCGAAGCTTTTTTACATTCTCAATATCATCAGGACCAAATCCTTCTTTTTCTTCAAGTGATTTTTCACCATCCTTTGCTGTCAGTGGCGCATGCAAGCACTCGTCCTAAGTTCAACACCGGGTCGATCAGGATACCAGTTTGGCCAGCGCATTCGATTCAGGCAAGCGGAAGATCCATTACCCGGGCCACATCTTTGATACTCATCTTCGCAGCCATGGTACCATAAGTAATGATCTGCGCCACCTGGTTCTTGCCATATTTCTCTACCACATAGTCAATTACTTTCTGTCTTCCTTCATCATCAAAGTCCGTATCAATATCCGGCATTGATTTTCGATCGGGATTCAAAAATCGTTCAAACAGCAAATTGTATTTTATCGGATCAATATTGGTGATGCCAATACAATAGGCTACCACACTTCCTGCAGCAGAACCACGGCCCGGTCCAACAAATACACCCATATCCCTGCCGGCCTTGATAAAATCACTTACGATTAAGAAAGTAACCGGCAAAGCCCATTGTTTTTATCGTGAACAATTCAAAATCGATCCGTTCTTCCAATTCAGCAGTTGATCTCAGTATATCGCTTTTTCGCACCTTCATAGGTGATATGCTTAAGGTATTCCCATTGATTGAGATTGCTATCCGTATGAATCTTGAATTCATTCTGGAATTGGAAAGGCGGGAAGCAGAATATCTTTCTTCAGGTTCAGTAACTCAACCTTGTCAACAATGATATTCGTATTATCAATGGCTTCAGGAACATCCTGGAAGAGTGTTTTCATCTCTTCCGTGCTCTTAAAATAAAACTGGTCGTTGGGAAATTTAAAACGCCTGTCCTTCAGGTGTACATCA
Organism: uncultured Chitinophagaceae bacterium; assembly: GCA_963728145.1. Taxonomy (GTDB): domain Bacteria; phylum Bacteroidota; class Bacteroidia; order Chitinophagales; family Chitinophagaceae; genus CAVSJA01. The sequence continues at coordinate 192,585 of CAVSJA010000008.1, forward strand.
TCATTTACAAAATCATCATAACCAGGTGTGCTCTTTTTTTCACCGGTATTGATGCAAAGCAGAATATCATGCGCATTGTAATCTTCCTGGTCAGTATAATGACTGTCATTGGTTGCAATCACCGGCACATTGTACTTCTTTGCAAACTTTGAGCAGGGTATTATTTATGATTTCCTGTTCTTCATATTATGTCGTTGTAGTTCGATAAAATAATCTTCACCGAAAATATTCAGCCACCATTTGAATTCTTTCTCTGCTTCTTCTTCACTTTCATGAAGAATGGTTTGTGGTACATATGCACCAATGCAACAGGTGGTAGCAATCAATCCTTCATGATATTTTTAGTATCAGTTCTTTATCAATACGGGGATACTTGCTATACATCCCTTCGATAAAACCAAGCGAAGTAAGTTTGACCAGGTTCTTATAACCTGTTTCATTTTTTGCCAGTAATACCTGGTGATAACGTTCGTCTTTCTGTTCTTTGGTAAATGATTTTTCGGTGCCTGTCTTCAACTACATAAAATTCACAGCCTACAATAGGTTTTACTTTCGGCTTGCCCGATTCATCGCTATGTTTGTATGCTTCGGCAACAAATTCAAATGCACCAAACATATTTCCATGATCAGTGATGGCCAGGGCAGGCATTTCATTCTTTATCGCTTTTTTATACAGGCTCTGAATAGATGCAGCACCATCAAGTAACGAGAATTGCGTATGAACGTGAAGATGAGAGAATTTACACATGATCAAGACGTCAAATTTCAAATATCAACTTCAAATCTTAACACAAACTTACCCACAGTAGTTCAAAAATTATTCTACAATGATTTAGCCCTTACGTGGTCGTCGAAATTAACAGTCCCGAAGGGACTGAAGCTTGGTAGATATGAACGTGAAGATGAGAAAATTTACACATGATCAAGACGTCAAATTTCAAATATCAACTTCAAATGTTAACACAAACTTACCCACAGTAGTTCAAAAATTATTCTTCAATGATTTAGCCCTCACGTGGTCGTCGAAATTAACAGTCCCGAAGGGACTGAAGCTTGGTAGATATGAACGTGAAGATGAGAGAATTTACACATGGTCAAGGCGTCAAATTTCAACTTTCATCTGCAAACTTACCTACAACTGATAAAAATAGTTGCTAAGGATTTTCTAACATCTGCAAATTGTGATTTTGGTCCTTTATTTGCTATTTTTGAAGCTTTGGCCGAGACGCGGCGAAGCCTGTCTCGGTGCCGACCGAAGCGTCGGCATTGCGTACGATAACTATGAATAAACCCCTGATCATATTGCCTTTGATCATCTGTATCATGTCCTGTAGCACGACGAAACGGAGTGCTACAAGCGCTGCCGCATCCAATAAAGCCAGCAATGCCAGCACAACAACTAAATCTTCCCCGGCGTTTATCGAAAACATTTCTATAAAGCCCGAAAAACAACGCTCGAAACAAGAAACGACTGGAAACGGATTGGTTACTCAGACCCGATGGGAAGATACTGCTTCGATCGCCGACCACCCCAAGTTGGCCGTTGAATTCAGTGAAACGCTTCAATTTAAATATGCCATTCTTTTAAATGTGCCGGTTGAAGAGATAACAAATAAATATCAGATCGAGTACATTGAAAGTTGGTATGGAGTTCCCTACCGTCTTGGTGGAAACGATCGTAAGGGTGTTGATTGCTCCGCGTTTTCCCAATCTTTTATTTCCGCATTATATGGATTGAACATTTCCCGGACTTCAAAGGAACAGTTTGCCAATTGCAATCGGATTAAGAAAGATGAGTTGGAAGAAGGAGATCTTGTTTTCTTCTACACTCAAAAGCGAAAAGTTATTTCGCACGTTGGCGTCTATCTCCGCAATAACAAATTCGTACACGCTTCCGCGTCTTCGGGCGTAACCATCAGTGATCTTGGGGATGCTTATTTCGCAAAAAGGTTTATTGGCGCAGGTCGCGTGAGGTAGTTGGAAGTCAGGTGTCGGGAGTCTGGAGTCATGGGTCCAGATTATTTTCTTCTTATTCTCTTCGTCATGCTTTTCCAAACGGGAATTAAGTCGGGTGATAATTTGAAATAAAATGCTGCGGAGACAAACAGAATTATAAAACAGACGCTGCTGGCGATCATTCCAGGCCATCCGGGAATATTCCGGAAAAGGAGATAAGATATTCCATAACTGAATGCAGCATTCAGCAACATCCCGAGTGTATTTAAAGTAAAAGGCTGCATCTTAAATTTAACCCATAAGAATATCAGGCGGATAAGATTGTAAACTGTGAATACTAGCAAATTGGAAATAGCTGCGCCTTCAATCCCGAATTCTTTTACCAGCCAAATGTTCATTGGAATATTCAACAATAACAGAAGACTGCAATACAATTCAAAACGCCAGTAAATTGAAGTGCCAATGATCATGCTGTTCACACCGGTACCCATATCAATTATGTTCTTTATTCCCAGGATCAGTACCACCCATTTCCCCGCATGGTATACGGGATTGAGATGAAGCGAATCAATCGCGCGGTCAAAATTCAACCATATGATCAGGAAGATAAACAACGAAGCCATCAGCATATTAATGCTGCTTCGGGAATATATGCGTTGTATGGTTGCGTAATGTTTATCCTTCCAGGCCTGCGAAATGTATCCTACACTGATTGAGATAATGCTTCGTTGTGGTACCTGTATCACATTACTCAAATAATTGCTGAATTCAAAGACTGCGAGCATGGTCATCGCCTCGTTAAGATAACTGGCTATTGCAAAGGCGTCGATACTTTGTGCTGTGATGTTGATCAGGGTTGCGAAATAAACAAAGGAAACAAGCGTAAGCATTTTCTTCCAGAACTTCTTTGTCACCCTGCTGATCCGGAATGTGACGTGAAATTCCCCCGTATAAATCAGATTGGAGAGCAGTATAATAAAACTAACTGCGTATATACAAGAGAAAAGCTTGATGAAAAGATCGAAATAAATTCCACCAAGTATATAAATTAAGATGAGAACTGTTGTGGTTATGCGAAAACCTCCTTCCCTGAGGAAGTTGGACAGTACCGTTTTTTTTAGACTCCACGCGTATGCTTCAAGAATCGAAAAGAACAGATAAAAGAACAGGTAGGGGAAGACCCAAATATAATAACGGACCAGCAATTGAGATTTAGCAGAAAATTTTCGTACAACTAAAGGTTCAAAGTATAATCCCGCGGAAGCTGTTAGAATGAATCCGACAAGTGCCGTCACTAAACAGAGACTCAGAAGGTCATTCTGTTTTGGTTTAAGGTTTGCCTTGTAATAGGGAAAGAATTTGTAGATCACCGAAAGCAATCCAAGAGATGCAAAACCATAAAAGAAATTTCCCATTGCGGTAATACCGCGGGTGAGACCGTATTCTTCAGGAGTGAATATATCCTTTCTTGCAAAAAGATACATGTTCAACGCCCCAAAGGCGAAACCGGCGTAAATCAATAAGGTGGAAATTATGCTTTGCCGCCGGATGGTGCTCATGAAGCTTGTTTGGTTACTTTTGCCTGCAAAGATGTAAGTTTTTTCTCAAGCTCAGCCGGCACTTTATTCACTTGCTTATTGTTGATATAGTAATTCCTGTTGATCTCGATCTTGCTGATCGGCGCTACTGCAGTATAAGTACTCCATTTGGTAAGAGGTCTAATGATAATTTCTTTCCTATCAATTTTGACCTTTACGGGCATGATGAAATCAGAAATGCAATTCGTCCAACGGAAATAAAGTTTGCCTGCTTCTATCCGGTATTCGAGGGTCGGTATCTGCGTGGTTCGTAAATATTGATCGAAGATTTTGGACAGGTTCGTCCCTGATTGCTTGCTGATATAATCTTCAACCTGGCGACTGGTAACCGGCTTGACTGCATAAGTAGTATTCAGTCCCCTCAGAATTTCGCGGAATTTTTCATCATCATTGATCACCTGCCTGATGGTATGTAAAAGATTGCCTCCTTTGTAGTACATATCCCCGCTACCTTCCGTATTGACACCATATGGGCCGATGATTGGAATATCATTCTGGATGAGCTTACGGGTTCCAATGCAATAATCACTTCCTGCGTCAGTTCCGAATTCACATTCGGTGAAAATAGTTTCTGAATAATTCGTGAATCCTTCGTGTACCCACATATCCGCGATATCCGTTGTGGTTATGTTATTGGCGAACCATTCGTGCCCACTTTCGTGAATAAGAATAAAATCCCATTTATTGCCCCAGCCTGTTCCGGAAAGATCTCTGCCTCTATATCCATTTTGAAATCGATTCCCATAGGCAACCGCACTCTGATGCTCCATTCCCAAATGAGGAGACTCAACGAGTTTATAACTGTCTTCATAAAAGGGGAAAGGACCAAACCAGTGCTCAAAGCATTTCAGCATTTTGGGAACCTGTTGAAATTGCGTTTTTGCCTTTTCAAGATTATAGTCAAGCACCCAATAATCGCAATCAAGTTTACCCTTTTCACCAGGGTAATCTTCATGCCAGGTAACGTATTTGCCTATGTATGGAATGATATTATAATTATTGATGGGACTCATCACTTCCCAACGATAGATGGCTAACTTTTTTGCTTCATCCTTCGATTGTTGTTTCAATCTTCCATTACCAACAGCCATTAAGGTATCCGGTACGATCATCGTCAATGAAGCCCCGAAATCGGGTTCGTCGCTTTGATGGTCCTTACAGGGATACCAAATGCTGGCACCGGCACCCTGGCAGGCAACGCTCATCCATGGCCTGCCTTTTTCATCCTTTGCCCAGATCCATCCTCCGTCCCATGGCGGTCTTCTTGCTTCAGTTGGTTTGCCATGGAAAAATGCTTCAATAGTACGTGGGCCCGGCTTGATCTTGTATTTTCTTGCAGAGTCGCGAATGAACACATGAAATACATTTCCTTCCCTGCGGAATTTATAAACTTCGTTTTCGCCTTTGATACTGTCTAGTATCATCGGTTCCTGCAAGTCGATCTGCATGGTATAGCCACCATTATCATAATAAGTGATCTTATTGCTTCCTTTAATTGTCTTAGTATCATAATCGGGTTCAACACTCAGCTCATATTTCAAAACATTCCACCAGGTTCTTTCAGCATTTAATGAACCGCGTAATGTGTCTTGTCTTGTAAACTTTTTGGGCGCGCCAGGCTGCGCAACACAGGAACCCGTTGTTAAAAGAATCAAAATAGAAATCGGAAATAGGATTTTTTTCAAATTGTTCCAGGCTTCGCTATTTTTCATTCGCTAAATTTAAGGTCAGAGGAAATGAAAGATAAAATTATTCTATTTACTGTATTGCTGGTAGTGGCATATTCTTGCAAATCTGGTAAAAAAGCGGATAAGCAGATATTTCATTATAATGAACCTACCGGCATTGCTTCCCTGGATCCGGCTTTCGCAAAAAATCAGGCGGTTATCTGGCCGGTGCACCAATTGTATAATACATTGGTGGAAACTGACAGCAACTTAAGAATTGCTCCTTCTATTGCCAGAAACTGGGACTTGTCTGAAGACCGGCTTACTTACACTTTTCATTTGAGGGGTGATGTTTTCTTTCACGATAACGATGCATTTCCAGGAGGAAGAGGTAGACAGATGGTTGCTTCGGATGTCCAGTACAGTTTCTCGCGTTTGATCGATCCGCAAACTGCCAGCCCCGGATCCTGGATATTTAATACAAGAGTAGACACCATTGAGCCTTTTCTTGCTTTAAATGATTCCACTTTCCGTTTGCGATTGAGAAAACCATTTACACCAATACTTGGAGTATTATCCAATGTTTATTGTTCTATTGTTCCAAAGGAAGTGGTGGAAAAATGGGGTAAGGATTTTCGAAGCCATCCCTGCGGTACAGGGCCATTTCAATTCAGATCCTGGGAAGAAGGCCAGGCATTGATCCTTACGAAGAATGAAAAATACTTTGAAATGGAAAATGGAAACCGTTTGCCTTACCTGGATGCAATAAAAGTAACCTTTTACGATAACCGCGCAACAGAGTTCCTTTTATTCCAGCAGGGGCAATTGGATTTTATCAATGATATCGAAGCTTCCTTCAAAGATGAAGTACTAAATAAGAAAGGAGAATTGAAAGAAAAATGGAAAAACAAGATCCTGCTGAATAAACATTCCTATCTCAATACCGAATACTTTGGAATAATAGTGGATAGTTCAAATGAATTGGTAAAGCAATCTCCATTGCGACTAAGGCAAATAAGGCAGGCGATAAATTATGGATTTGATAGAAGAAAGATGATGATGTATTTGAGGAATTCTATCGGAAGTCCGGCAGAGAGCGGTTTCATTCCTGCGGGTTTGCCATCTTTCGATACCGCATTGGTTAAAGGATTTAAGTACGATCCATCAAAATCGCGTCAATTATTGAAAGAGGCGGGATATCCTGATGGGAGAGGACTTCCATCCATTCGCTTATTGACTATTCCGGTTTATGCAGATCTCGCAAGTTTTGTTTCGAGACAATTGGAGGATGTTGGCATAAGAACAACGGTTGAAGTGGTACAAAAGAGTTTTTTATTGGAGCAAACAGCTAAATCGCAGGCGTTATTTTTTCGAGCAAGCTGGATCGCTGATTATCCGGATGCAGAGAATTACCTAAGCGTTTTTTATGGAAAGAACCCAGCTCCGCCTAACTATACCCGTTATAGAAATCCGGAGTTTGATCGATCCTATGAGGAAGCGATGGAAATTGAATCGGATTCGATTCGGTTTGCGTTGTACAGGAAAATGGACCAATTAATTTTGCGGGACGCTCCTGTAGTTCCACTCTGGTATGACCAGGTTATTCACCTGGTTAATCCGAGAGTGAAAGGGTTCAAACCAAATAGCCTCAACATTCTTGAACTAAGAAGAGCAAGAATAGTGAATTAAAATTCCCAATTCGTCATCACGGAGACGCGTAATCGTAGTTTTCTTTCGTAAAAATACGATTGATTTAACGCAAGTTTTCAAAAAATCTTCGGTTTTAAGCAATTGATTACCAACAAAACCCTGATAAACAGTCCTTGGAAACCCTTACTGGGCTTGCATCTGCAGAAAATACGGTCTACTTTGGCAGTCGGAACTATAAAATTTCTTTTCGATATAAGTAGTTCCCTTAGTTGAAAAACAAGAAATCCTTTAGACTCTGGAAGACCATTCGTAACAAGTTCTGAACCCTTTGAAAAAATTGTTGTGTATGAAAACGAATGGTACCCGATTCCTTCTTATTGTACTTTTTTTACAGTTGCTTCTCTTAGTCTTTGCATTTTGTACAAAGGCACAATCTAATTGCTATTTCAATTCTTCCGCTTTAAGTTCTGGAACAAGCAAACAAATAGGTACGGTTTACAGGTATGATTATGTTAAGCCTGGAGTAGGTACCCGAGTTGTTGCAGTAGCTTATCCTGAATCATTGAAAACGTTTACGCAAAAAATAAAACAATCCGACAATCGAACAATTAAACAGTAAGGCAATATAAAATCTCAAATAATCAATATCCATTAGAAAAAACCATCCATTTAACCTAGGAGAACCATTCGATTTTGATCTGTAACCCTGAATTGAAGTTTTATGAAAACGAATGGTACCCGAATTCTGATCATTGCGATCATTCTTTACATCTGCCTGGTGATCTTCAGTTTCTCCAGCTATGCAGTGCCCGATTATGACTTCTCAACGGGAAGGCTAATAGGCGGCACGGACAGAGCTGTTGGAGCTCAATACCGTTTTATTAATGTTAAGCGTGGCGTTGATGCAATTATAACTATTACTGCCATAACCGGGGGCATATCCATCAATTCTATTGACGGTGGTTCCGGATTTAATGAAGCTTTTCAACCAGTACTTGACCTTCCTGGCAACACCTCGGGATATGCAGAATTTAGAATAGATTTTGTATTGAGCGGGACTCTAACTCCAACAATCATGATTGAAATTCCAATGACACCTATCGATGTCGATGGTCAGCGTTGGGGTCGTGATAGTTTATTTGAATATGATATGATACAGCTTACCCCGGTAAACACCGTTGACTACAACATGCTCGGTGGAGAATTGCGGGTTAATTTCGGTCTTGGATGGGTTACTGGCAGAAATACAGGAGCAATTGACTATGGTGGGGTGGACACAATGGCAAAGCAGGTAATGTTTACTGTAGTAACGACTGCGACATCAAGAGCAACCATACGCGTAGGTGCTCAAAATAATTCGAGTGGAAATAGACAGCGACTTCGCAGCGTGTATTTCCAGCGGTTTAACTATTTGAATTCATTCTTATCTAAGCCGGCCCTGATGAATTTGCGCGGTGTTGAAAGAAATAAAAAGGTTGACCTGAAATGGGAATTATCAATGGATCACAGATTAGGTTCAATTGACATCGAAAGCAGCGGTAATGGTTCTCAATTTAGGAAAATCGGAACTACGAACGTGAGTGATATCAATCAACGAAACTTTTTCTATACAGATAATAACCCCAACGAGGGAAATGCATTCTACCGCCTGAGGATGGTGGGCTTGAATGGAACGGTAACATATAGTAATATCTTGTCGTTCCGCAACAACAGCGAGGACAACGCTTCATTTAAGATTTATCCAAGTGCCTTGGAATCTACAGCTACGCTGAACGTAAAGTCTGGTAAATCCGGAACTGCTTCTTTCAAATTGGTTGACTATGCAGGAAGAATCGTGCACCAGGAGACGTTAAATGTGCAGGAAGGAACGAATACATTACTATTAAATAAAGTAGGCCAGGTAAAGCCTGGTAACTATATAGCCGTATTAGAAATTGATCATTCAACCTATAACCAGAAGCTTCTGAAAAAATAGTTCGTTTTCTCGTAATGCCTCCGTACCAAACCACAAAAACCCCTGCAAGAGCTGTCGCGGGGGTTTATTTTTTTGGTTGACACGGTTGATAAGGTTGACAAAGTTGACAAGGTTGACAAGGATAAAATGCATAAACCAATATCGTTGTCAACTTATGAACTCTGTTAACCTTATCAACCCTATCAACCTTGTCAACCCTGTCAACCTAATGTTTAATCTTACTCTTAAACACCTTCTGAAACTTCTCCAGCTTCGGCCTGATCACGAACTGGCAATAGGGTTGTGAACCGTTTTCGTTATAATAATTCTGGTGGTAATCCTCGGCTTTATAAAATGTTTCTGCCGGAACTATTTCAGTAACGATAGGATTATTGAAGGCACCACTCTTATCAAGCTCGACCTTATATTTTTCTGCTTTTTGTTTCTGTTCATTGTTATGAAAGAAGATCACGCTGCGATATTGAGTACCTACATCATTACCTTGTCTGTTCAGTGTTGTGGGATCATGTGTTTGCCAGAAAACCTCGAGTAATTCGTCAAAACTGATCTTTTTGGGATCGTATACTATTCGCAGGGCTTCAGCATGTCCTGTATTGCCGGTGCAAACCTCTTTATAGGTTGGGTTGGTTACATGGCCACCACTATAGCCTGACTCAACTTTTTCAACTCCTTCCAATTGCTGAAAGATCGCTTCCGTACACCAGAAACAACCGTTCCCGAAAGTTGCTGTATCTGTTGCGGCTGCTGATGGTTCAGCCTTCGCAGTCATTGTCGATTTTATTTCTTCGTTCATATTATTTGAATTTTGTGCGCAGGATAATAAGGTAATAAATGAAATGATCATTATAGATAGAGCCGATTTCATAACCTGGGTTTTAAGTCTCCAAATTTCTGCAATTTAATGCCGGTAAATCGCTTCGATTGTTAGCCAAAGCTATATTTGAGCGGTTTACCAGTACCTTAACAGCGGAACATATACGATGTTCAATTAGTTTGGGTTTTAACAGGATTGTTAAAGACATTCCGCCCGGGCGAACACTATAAGGCCTTCAAAATCAATAAATTTTTCCGCTTCTGCAAAAAAATAAATCTATCAGCTTTGCTTATCATTAAGGATTGCGGCTTATCTTTGCTGCCCGTTAAAAAAAGTTCTTTTGATAAACGGAATTTCTGAAGAGGCCCAATAAGGGTTCCGCCGGTGCGGGAACGCCTCCAAGGATTAATGAAAAAGCATTTATAAATGCCAAAGGTAAAAACAAACTCCAGCGCCAAGAAGCGCTTCAAAGTGACGGGCACAGGCAAGATCACCCACCAGAAGTCTTTCAAACGACACATCTTAACTAAAAAATCAAAACGTCGCAAGCGTACCCTCCGCAAGGATGGTGAAGTTCATAAGTCTAATATGAACTTTGTAAAGTTCCTCCTGAGACTTAAATAGGAGGGGGCTCCCCGCGTACGCAAAGACGACGACAATTTGAAATCTAAAATATCAAATCTAAAATAGTTAAGATATGCCTCGTTCAGTAAATGCAGTTGCTTCAAGAGCACGCAGAAAAAGAATTCTTAAAAAAGCTAAAGGGTTTTATGGTAAACGTAAAAATGTTTATACCGTTGCCAAAAACGTTATGGAAAAAGGCATAACCTACACCTATGTAGGTCGCAAGATTAAAGAAAAGGGAATACCGCGCTTTGTGGATTGCCCGTATCAATGCGGCCGTTCGTGAAGAAGGATTGACCTATTCCCAGTTCATTCACATGCTCAACGAAAAAGGGATTGGCCTGGATCGCAAGATCCTTGCAGACCTTGCAATGAATGAGCCTGAAAGCTTCAAGCAATTGATCGTTTCGGTTAAATAAACCTCTAAAGACACTGGTTTCAGAACGAACCTCCGGGTGAATGTTAAATCGCCGGCCGGTTTTTTTTATTTGTAGAATGGTGTAAAAAATTATTTTTGTTGGTGAATAATGAAACGTCCATCAAATACACTCATCTGGCTTAAATGAACAACACCTATACCGACCTGGTCAAACAAACCTTTAATTATCCGCAGGAAGACTTCGTAACCCAGGATGGAAATCTGCATTTCAATGATCTTGATATAAAAGCACTGATTCGAGAAGTATGGCACCCCGATGAAACTCACCTATCTGCCGAAAATCGGCATGCAGATCAAAAAGGCGAAGAAGATGTTTGCCAATGCGCTTAAAAAGCATAGATATGATGGAAAATATTATTATTGCTATTGTACCAAAAGTTCTCATTTTTCCTTCGTTGTGGAAGAAGCCTTGAATCATGATATCCATCTGGAAACTTCTTATGCGTACGATATCGAGATCATCAAGAAACTATACGAAAAGAAAAAGATCACCAAGGATATGTATATCATCTGCAATGGATACAAACAGAAGCCCTATACAAGCCGGATTGCCAGTCTGCTGAATTCGGGGTTTAAGAATGTAATTCCCATACTGGATAATAAAGATGAACTGCAGCAGTACAAGAAGTCTGTTAAAGTGCCATTTAAACTCGGTATAAGAGTAGCAGCGGAAGAAGAACCGACTTTTCCTTTTTATACCTCACGACTTGGATTCCGGGCAAGGGATATTCTGGAATTTTATGTTGATAAGATCGAGGGTAATGAAGACCAGCTTCCAACTGAAGATGCTCCACATTTTTTTGAACAAGGGGATCAAGGATGATATCTATTATTGGAGTGAATTGAATAAGGTGCATCAATCTTTATTGCCAGTTGAAAAAGATCTGTCCTGAACTTGATTCGATCAATATTGGTGGAGGTTTTCCTATCAAACATTCTCTGGGATTTGAATATGATTACCAGTTTATGATCAATGAAATTGTAGGTAATATCAAAAAAGCCTGCAAGCGGAGTAATGTTCCTATGCCAAATATCTTCACCGAATTCGGGAGCTATACGGTTGGTGAAAGCATGGCGCATATCTACAGTGTGATCGGCCAAAAAATTCAGAATGACCGCGAGATCTGGTACATGATCGATTCATCTTTTATTACCACGTTACCGGATACCTGGGGTATTGGTGAAAAATTCCTGATGCTTCCTATTAATAAATGGGACCAGGATTACCAGCGGGTCGTTCTGGGAGGAATTACCTGCGATAGCCATGATTACTATGATTCAGAAGAACACGTCAATGAAGTATTCCTTCCTAAATTAAATGGCGGAGATCCGCTTTATGTTGGATTTTTCCATACCGGGGCCTACCAGGATCAGATCAGCGGATATGGAGGAATTAAACATTGCCTAATTCCTTCTCCGAAACATATTATCGTGGAGTACGATAAAAATGGAAAATTAATAGACTGGGTGTATGCGAAAGAACAAACCGCTCAAAGCATGTTGAAGATTTTGGGATATACGAAGTAGGGTTGATGGGGTTGTTCCTCCCGCCCTGGGCGGGACGGGAATGCTGGGTTGACAAGATTGATAAATCTCTAGAGATATAACCTTTGACTTAATAGATTAAAGTTTGAAAGCCTATTCGAGGATCAACTAAGTATCCTAACTTTTATTCTTCTTTTGGTCTTAATTCCTGTCTTTAAGACTCAACAACTACAGGAGGGTTATCTCGGAGAGCTTGATGTGCAGTTCTTCAAGAACTGGCTGCAATTGCCAAAAGTATCATAAAGGCAATAGCTTGTACAGCGGTTGATAGTTTCATAGACACGGATTTTATTAGGACTCAATAACTGATAGCAAAAATCAAAATATAAAAATAGGAGGGCGTTTACAATGCTGTTAATAACTTTTTATTAAGTCCCTCTTTCTCAGTGTCCCATATGTCTTGCAATTGTACTGATAAAGTCGAACAGCCTGGTTTTATCAGTAAAACGCGGCTTTATTAATATTTCCGATTCTTTCCGTCCTTATCGTTTTTACTATGCTTTCCTGAATATCTATCCCTATCATTTCTTCTGTTATCATATCTTCTACTATCATATCTCCGGTCATCATTCCTCCGGTTGTCATATCTCTTGTTATGGCCAGGTGCATGCCTACGGGCCGACTGATCACCATAGATTTTTTTCGAATGACCTGGAGGGAACCGATTCGGATTCACAATAATGACAGTTCGGTCATCACCAGGATACCTTCTCGAATCCGGATAAGGATATCTTCGGGAGTCGGGATAATTACGGGAACTGGCACATCCAATTGCGGCAAGTGCTATCAGTGCGAGTACGACAGCCACTTGTATAAAAGTTGATAACTTCATGAGCGTGGGTTTATATTTTTACTCCCAAAAAATTGCCAGAAAGCGTTAAAACATTTTATAATGAAGCTAATTGCCATACTATTAACATTCGTTGTTACCCTTGGAACTACCAGTCATGCACAAACTACAGAAGACTCTGTTAAAGCCGTCATCAATAAATTATTTGATGGAATGAAGAATTCCGATGCATTGTCAATAAAGGAATCATTTGCTGATAGCGCAATTCTTCAGTCAATTGGACGTAGCCAGGATGGTAAAACTGTTATACGGACAGATCAGGTCAAAGGCTTTGTAGAATCAATCGGCAGGCTGGCAAAGGGAGATGCGGATGAGCGTATCCAATTTGAAACTGTAAAAATCGATGGTCCCTTAGCGATAGTGTGGACTCCGTACAAATTTTACTATAAAGGACAGTTCAGCCACTGCGGTGTGAATTCATTTCAGTTGGTGAGAATAAATGGAAGTTGGAGGATACAATACCTGATTGATACAAGGCGCAGACAGGGTTGCGAGTAAATTCCTGATTATTTCTTGGTTCGATATTTCTTCTGAACCTTAGGGCTATTGAAGTATTGGTTCAATTCTTCTTCATTCATATCATTAGTGAACTCAAGAGGAATATCGATCAGTTGGATCTGGATCTGCTTTAGTTCATCCTTTAGCTTGATAGTCTTTTTGGTGATCTCAGCATCCCTTTCGCCCACAAGCGAATTATCCTTCAGCATATAATCCAATCTTTTGATTGAAGTCCTGATCTGCGAAGCCTGATTCTGATCAAACACTTTGGCTGGTGCAATGGCTTCTTTTATTGGCACAAGTGAAACACCAACTCCAGGAAGGATCTTTCCGGTTTTCTGTGCACCCAGACTGGAAGAAGAGGCCAATACAGTTCCCGTTAATGCGGTTGTTGAACCTGTAATGTCAAAAGTGGTTCTGGCGTTCTTCGTCCTCTTTACACTCTTATCCAATTGTAGAAAAGTGTATTTCAGTTGAAGAATATAAGTACTGATATTCTTTGCCTGCAATTGGTATTCCTGTACTGCCAATGGGTAGTTGAGTGCATCGCGAATAATGATCCTTACAGTACTGGTATCCTTTATCATGAATCGATTTGCGCCTACAAAACTCAGGGTGAGTATCCTTACTTTACCTGAGTCCGTTTCTTTTACGAAATCAAATGGAGGTGACCATATAAAGTCATCATCGCATTTTTTTACAAGAGTATAGCTCTTCAGGGGTGTGTTTGCGAAAAACGTGATGTTCTCTATCGGGAAATTGCCATTTTCACATTGCACTTTGAAAGCAACTGTATCGCCCTCATCTACTACCAATGTTGAATTGACGGATGGTTTTACCCGTGATGCGATAATATCGGTATTATAAAACTGAATCGAAAAAAAAGTATCGAGCTTATCAGTTGGATTGTCCAGGCTCTGTACACCCATGACAACTTTATACTCATTATCGTATTTCAACTTTCCAGACAAGAAAAAGGATTTGTCTGCCTTAAAAGTCAACATCCCATTGTCTTTATTGATCCTCAGGCCAACGGGCGAATTTCGGATATACCAATAGTATTTTGCTTCATCCCGATTGATCTCGAGATTGTAGTATAATGTTGAGTCAACATGAACGGAGAAGTAAGGATTGAGATTCCTGATCCGAAGTAAAGTATCCGAATTTACACGATGTAAACTATCTGCGTTTAGCGCAATGCTATCCACAGGTTTCGAGAGCGTATCGGGTAATACACCCTGGCCATTCACCACAATTGACATACCGCTACAAAGAACAATCAGGCCGATGATTTTTCGGATACTGCTTACAGGATTTCTCATGTGTGGGCGAAAGTAATAAAATGAATTAAAAAAAACCACCCCTATAACGCAGGGGTGGTGCTAATCTGTTGAAGTAAACCCTTAAAATAAAAAAAACAAACGTTTGCAGTGGGGTATTTTAACGTTTACTTAATTTATTGAACGTTGATTTGCTTTGTTTGTGATTTCGGTTGTTCTTTCCTGGGAAGTAACAATTTCAACACACCATTTTCATATTTCGCCTGGATATTCTCGGTATCAATGTTTTCATCCAGGTTAAAGCTTCTCTTAAAGCTTTGATAACCGAACTCACGACGAATGGTTTTATAACCTTCCGTTTTGCTTTCTTCTTTTTTCTCGAAGCCAACTGTTAATACTCCTTGCTCCACATTGATCGAGAAATCTTCCTTGCTACGACCAGGCGCATTCAATTCCAGATGATAAGCATCATCGGTTTCATGAATGTTCACTGCGGGTGAATTGAAAGAAATGTTCTTTAATTCACTATTCCAGGTAGCCGGAAAATTGCCTATCAACTCATCAAATAAATTGTCAATTGTCTTTGCCAAAGGGCGATTGTTGAATTTTACGAGTGTCATAGCTTAATAATTTTGATTTTTGTTCTTCAACTCTTTTTTCAAACCCTGTACCATTGCATCTTTTTCGGCCATTTTGTACAAAAACCGCGAAAGACCCGGACAAAAGTTCATTCTTTCAACAATTTGACTGACAACCTTTCATCTTTTCTCAATTCGAAAATGATGGTCGAACTTTTTGTTCTAATTTTGCGTCTTAATAATCTAAACAAACAAAAAAGAAAATGTATCCCGTTCAAATTGTACAACCCATGAAGGAAGAGCTGACGGATAATGGCTTTTCTGAGATGTTGACCCCCAAGGACGTTGAAGACCAACTGAACCAGAAAGGAACCACATTGGTGATGATCAATTCAGTTTGCGGTTGTTCTGCAGGTTCAGCAAGACCTGGAGTATTAATGGCCGTTGCGAATGCAAATAAAAAACCCGATCATCTTTCAACCAGTTTTGCTGGTTACGACAAGGATGCGATCCATAAATTGAGAGAGCGTCTGCTTCCATATCCTCCTTCTTCTCCATCTATAGCTCTTTTCAAGGATGGTGAATTGGTTCATTTCATTGAGAGACACCAGATCGAAGGAAGACCTGCACAGATGATCGCGCACAATCTCATTGCAGCGTTCGAAACGTTTTGTTGAGCAATAGACAATGGGCAATAGACAATTGGCAATTGCCGTGCAGCTATCGACATTAATCTTTCCATTACAGCATTTTTTAGCTGAAGGCCTTTGACAGGCCTTCTTTGCTATGTACTTACACAAGTGAGAAGTATCCAACCAAATATCAGATTTGGGTTTTCCCTTACATTTTGCCTGTTGCCTATTGCCCATTGTTAATTGCCTATTGCTAATTATTGACTATCATTGCAGCTTTATTTTGCTAACAATCAAAACTATCAATGTACCCCAACCTTTATTACGCTTTCAGGGATCTGTTTGGAATTGAGATATCGGGACTTCGATTCGTGAATTCATTTGGTTTCTTTGTTGCATTGGCGTTCCTTGCTGCGGCATTCGTTTTAGCCAGGGAGTTGAAGCGTAAGCAAAGGGAAGGATTATTGCAACACAAAGATGTGAAGATCGTTGTGGGCAAACCTGCAAGCATACCTGAGCTTCTTTTGAATTTTGTATTGGGATTTATACTTGGTTATAAGATTGTTGGCCTTTTCTTCACGGATAACACGGCTACTGACCCTCAACAGTATATCTTTTCATCAGATGGAAATTTCCCCGCAGGATTGTTGTTGGGCATTTTGTTCGCAGGAGTAAAGTGGTGGGAAAAGAATAAACGAAAGCTTCCTAAAACCGAGGAAAGAACAATTCGCATATGGCCCCACGATAGAGTAGGGGACCTGGTGATCTATGCAGCCCTTTTTGGTTTTCTTGGGGCGAAGATCTTTCATAACCTGGAAGACTGGAATGAATTCAAGAAGGATCCGATAGGCTCCTTGCTTTCATTCAGCGGATTAACCTTCTATGGAGGATTGATTTGCGCCACGCTTGCCATTTGGTATTATGCGAAAAAACATAAGATCAGATTTCGTTATCTCTGCGATGCCGCTGCTCCAGCTTTAATGCTGGCGTATGCAATTGGAAGGATAGGGTGCCAGGTTAGTGGTGATGGAGATTGGGGCATTCTAAATAGCGCTTATATTACTAATCCGGAATCAAAAGTTCAAAAAGTTGAGCCTGCGCATTTCAAACAAACTATTGAATACTACAAGAGTTTTTATTTAGGCGAGTTCAAAGTCGATACGTTAACTAAAGTTCCGCATCGGTCAGTCGAAGCGCCGTCCTGGTTACCTGATTGGGTAGTTGCCTATCCATATCCTCATAATGTAATAGAGCAGGGAGTAACCATCAATGGTTGTTCAGGGGATAATTACTGTAAACATTTACCAGTTCCTGTTTTTCCGACTCCATTTTACGAAACGATAATGGGTTTGATACTCTTTGCATTTCTCTGGGGGATTCGAAAGAAAATAAAAACTCCGGGAGTTCTTTTCGCCATCTACCTTATCGTTAATGGAATTGAGCGGTTCCTGATTGAGAAAATCAGGGTGAACTACCATTATGATATATTTGGATTCCACCCCACCCAGGCAGAGATCATCTCGTCTGCCCTGATCCTTGGAGGCATTGGGTTACTCATCTACTTCAAAAGAAAACCACCTGACTTAAAACCCGAAATTTCCTGATTGTGTCTTCCTTTATTGGCGCCCATCTTTTCTACGTTAACCGTCAAAACAGGCCCATTTCGCCGATTTAGGCTTGTCCTGCGCCACTTTCTGAGGCTATTTTGCTGCCGATCCGAGGGGAATATTTGAGGCCCGCTGATCCCGGATTATTTACCATTTGTCCTTAACGAGCATTTCGATTGTAACCAAAAGACAAGCTGGGCGTCATATTTCAGTCAGAAAAATGCGCCAGTTATCAGAAAAATCAGCCATCCAACACAAAGCACTGTACTATGCAACACATAGTACTTAGTTTTGGGCTGTAATTGTTAAAACACGGTAATAAACAATATCTAGAAAGTATAGCCATGAGAAAAATTGAAAGTATAGCCATGAGAAAAATTTCGACTTTGTTGACTGTCCTCGGATTCACCTTATCCTCATTCGTCGGCCATGCACAAAACAAAAATGGAAAAGTAAACGGTACCGTGCTGGATGCAAATCAAACCGCCTTATCCGCAGCATCAGTATCACTTTTAAAAGCAAAGGATACCAGTCTATTCAAGATGTCGGTATCTGACAAGAGTGGAAAATTTGAATTTGAGAATCTCCCGGAGGGAAAGTACCTGGTATCTGTAACCGCAGTTGGGCATGCAAAAGCCTACAGCTCCTCTTTTGACGTAAACGGAACAGCAGTTCAATTGGATGCGATCAGTTTGAGTCTTCAATCAAAAGAAATGAAAGAGGTGACAATCACCAGCAGAAAGCCATTGATTGAACAAAAGATCGATCGTACAGTGGTGAATGTGGATGCATCTGTAACAAATGTTGGAGCCACGGCATTGGAAGTATTGGAAAAATCACCTGGCATTACACTGGACAAGGATGGAAATATCAGTTTGAAAGGCAAGCAGGGTGTAACAGTTTATATTGATGGACGTCCATCTTATCTCAGCGGCCAGGATCTCGTGAACCTGCTGAGAAATATGAATGCGAATCAACTAGATCAGATTGAGATCATGACCAATCCGCCTGCTAAATACGACGCAGCAGGTAATTCGGGTATCATTAACATTAAGACAAAGAAAAACAAAACGAAAGGATTTAATGGAAGCGCAACCGTTGGATATTCACAAGGCGCTTATTGGAGAACGAACGAAAGTCTGAATTTGAACTATCGTAATGGTAAAGTAAATCTTTTTGGAAATTTAGGTTTCAACAAGAACAACTCGTTTCAGGAATTGACCATTCATCGCAAGTATCTTAAAGATGACGGCAAAACAATTGATGCGATGTTTGACCAGGTGGCGTTCATGCCGAGAAATAATTCTTCCACTAACCTCAAGGTCGGAATGGATTATTTCCTAAACAGGAAAACAACCCTGGGATTCGTAGCCTCCGGTTTCATTAATCCTGAAAATAACTTCAATTATAATACTTCATACCTGAAAGATCAAAATGGTATTGTGGATTCCATAGTCTATTCTACGGGAGATATGAAGAATACCTGGAAAAACGGTAACCTTAATCTTTATGTACGTCACCAGATTGATTCAACTGGAAAAGAATTATCAGCAGATTTTGACTATGCGCGATATAATTCCAGCAACGAACAAAACTTCATGAATGCTTCCTTTCATCCAGACTGGGTGAAGAAGGGTCAAACAGATTTGCTCGGTGTTCTTCCGGTAAATATTAATATTTATTCAGCTAAAGTGGACTATACCCATCCAATTAAGAAGGAATTAAAACTCGAAATGGGAATCAAAAGCAGCTACGTGAACACCGATAATGCAGCAAATTATTATAACCTGATTGGACAGGATTGGGAAATTGACTATACAAAAACAAACCGTTTCAAGTATCAGGAAAATGTCAATGCTGCGTATATCAACCTTAGTAAACAGTTCAAAAAATTAGGTGTGCAGGCTGGTCTTCGATTTGAGAACACAAACTATAAAGGCAATCAGCTGGGGAATGAACAAACACAAGATTCTTCATTTACTAACCACTACAATAGTTTATTCCCAACAGTATTCCTAAGCTATGCTGTTGACAAGAAGAATACATTCACCGCAAATCTTGGAAGAAGGATCGACCGTCCTGCATACCAGGACCTGAATCCATTCCTTTTCTTCCTCGATAATTATACCTATGAATCAGGTAATCCATTCCTGAGACCACAATACAGTACGAATTTCGAGGTTGGTCATATGTATGGCGGTTTTCTTACGACTACAATAAATTACGGTCGCACAAAGAATTTCTTTACAGAAACTTTTGAGCAAAGTGGTTATGCAACGATCGTGCGTAACGGAAATATTGGAATAAGAGAAAACGCTGGAATTAGTGTAAGTGCCCAGGTGCCCGTTACTAAATGGTGGACTGCGGTACTTTATGGGAACTATAATTTCAATCGTTTCAAAGGAGAATTATACGGAGAGGAAATAAATATCGAAGCATCGAATGTTTTGTTCAATGTGAACAACCAGTTCAAGTTCAATAAAGGCTGGGGTGCCGAATTGAGTGGATTTTATAGAACGAAGGGAGTGGAAGGTCAGATCCAGATCAATCCGCTTGGACAGGCATCCGTTGGAGCAACCAAGCAGGTATTGAAAGGAAAGGGCACACTTCGTTTGACTGTTCGTGATATTTTCTACACCAATTGGGTAACAGGCAATATCAAATTCCAGCGCACCGAAGCCTATTTTGAAAACAGGCGTGATTCAAGGGTGGCCAGCATTTCATTCACTTACCGTTTCGGGAAACCGATAAAAGGGCCGCAGGTGAATAAGAAAAATGGTGGCGCCACCGATGAACAAAACAGAGTGAAAGTTGGAGGAAATAATTAATCAGATTTTAAACTCTTTTCTCATGTCAGTTGGTTTAAAATACGGGCCCCATTTCTATGGGGCCCGCTATTTTCAAATTTTTAACACTCCGCGGGTTAACCTTTTTCCTTTTTTGGAGTCTTATATATAGAAGCTTAAATCATGAACAATGAAAAAAGTTTTACTAATAGCACTGTTACTATGTTACCTGGTAGGATGTGGAATTTCTTACATGTGATTCAAACTTTCTTCTATAAAAAGTAGTCATACAGTTTTTCTCATAAGCAGTTAGTTTTGGTTGTCGGGCCCCATGTCTATGGGGCCCTTTCTTTTTTTCCCGCCCCCCTATGGCGGGGGGACCTCCGAAGCGGGAGCCTCTTGAAATCGAAAAATGTTTTTTTACCGTAAATAATCAACAAATCTTTTTTAAGGTTGGGGATATAGAAATCCCTCTTTCGGGTATAGGAATCGATTTATTTCAAATGCATCTTTGTAATAAGAAAACCTGAAATGAAAAAAATAGTTTTGATAGCAATTGCGCTGTGTTACCTGGTTGGATGTGGAGTGTCTTATCTCTAAACCCTTCTAATATATAAGCGATTTCTCATAAGCAGTTAGTTTTGGTCGTAATCAGGCTCCATTTCTATGGAGCTTTTTTATTTATTTCTCTGCCAGTTTTGGCCCTGCGAGAAAAAGATATTTCAACTGCCCTGTTTTGGGGATAGGAAATACCTCTTCGGAAATACATCTTTGCAAAATATTAGTGACGGATTATTGGGAAGAAGGGGTCCGAACCCTCCAAAAAGACAATTAGAAAAGTCAGGCAGGAAGAGGGTTCGGAACCTTTTTAATGGCATGTGCCGACGTTGAAAAATGACGCATTTTCCCAATGAAAAACCAGTATTTCAATCCATCATATAAAGGCTTTCATCGCCTTATTTTTCCGTTCATGTATCCAGCCCTGTTTTACTCCCTTTAAACTGATTTTTAGCACGCTATCACTATTTAGTCAATCGATCAGTTAATTCTATTCACCTTTGCAACAGATCACTTGACCATTAAAACAAAGCCATGAAAAAGACATTACTATCTATTGTCTATTTACTTCTATTTTCTTTACTGACGTTCGCCCAAAACAAGATTGGAAAGATTACCGGTTCCATCAAAGACGGAAACGGAACACCAATTGATGCGGCCACTGTTACATTATTGAGAGCAAAAGATTCAGCACTTTCTAAAGTTGCAGTTTCAAACAAGCAAGGCGAATATGAATTTGAAAAAATTGCCGAAGGCAGATACCTGATTTCAGTTACTGCTGTAGGTTTTGGAAAAAAACTCGGGAGTGTTTTTGAAATTACTGCATCGAATTCAACGGTGCAGGGAATTGATCTGGCACTTGAACGGAAAGGCAAGGCGCTTGGAGAAGTTACTGTTACGGGCAAACGCCCGTTGATTGAAAACAAAATTGATCGAACGGTAATAAATGTTGAAGCCGCACCCTCGAATGCGGGTGCAACTGCATTTGAAGTGCTTGAAAAATCACCAGGTATTACTATTAGCAACGAGGGTGCGATCAGTCTGAAAGGTAAGAGTGGTGTGATTGTAATGATCGATAATAAGCCAACTTATCTGTCATCAGCTGACCTTGCTAATTATTTAAAAAATCTTCCGGCATCCGCGTTGGATCAAATTGAGATCATGCCCAATCCGCCTGCACGCTATGATGCTTCAGGTAATTCGGGAATAGTCAACATCAAAACCAAAAAAAGCAGGAGTGACGGTTTTAACGGCAGTATAACCATCGGAGGATCTGTGAGCCTTTACGAACGTAATGATAAATTGGAAACGCCGATGCGCCAGACGACAAGCATCAATATGAATTACCGAAAGGGTAAGTTGAATGTTTTTGGTAATTATAATTTCAACTATAGGGAAGGCATGGGCGATCTGTATATTAATCGTAAGTTTTATGAGAAGAATGGAGACCTCAATTCGATTTCCCAGTCGCATACCGAATTCACTGGTCTGAATAACAACCACACCTTGAAGTTCGGAGTTGACTATTATCTGAATAAGAAGAATGTTATCGGAGTGGTAGTTAACGGATTTGGATTCTTCGGAAAACCTACTCCCTATAGTTTGCAGAAAATATCAAAACCGGATGGTACAGTAGAATCGATCCTGGAGTCGAATACAACAAACGACCTGACTTTCTTCAACTATTCCGCGAATGTAAATTACAAGCATACGTTTGATTCTATTGGACGTGAAATCACTTTTGATCTGGATTATGTTGCTTACGACAATACATCAAATACTTTGCTCGTAACCGATATTTATAATGGCAGCGGCGGTAAACTGGGTAGCATGCGTTTATTAGGAAATATCCCGAGTAAGATTGATATCTACTCGCTCAAAAGCGACTATGTACATCCATTAAATAAGACTATGCGGCTGGAAGCCGGATTCAAACTGAGCTATGTTACTAATGATAACGAAGTAGACTATAGAAGGCCGAACAATGGGGTATGGGTACCCGATTCCCGTTCAAACCATTTCATTTACGACGAAAATATCAATGCTGCGTATGTAAGCGTGAATAAGAAATGGAAAAAGTGGAGTGCGCAAGTTGGACTTCGCGCAGAGAATACCAATGCCAAAGGAATGCAGGTCGCAATTGACTCTGGTTTCAACAGACATTACACTAATGTGTTCCCGACTACTTTTGTCAACTATGATATGGACAAGAATAACATGTTCACGCTATCTTTTGGCAGGCGAATCGAGCGTCCGAATTATCAGGATCTGAATCCTTTCTTCTGGTTCCTTGATTCACTTACTTATCGCCAGGGCAATCCATATCTATTGCCACAGTTTGCATACAATTCAGAGTTCAGGCATTCCTGGAAAAACATTTTGACCACAACGTTGAACTATTCCATTACCGAAGATGTGATCTCGCAAATACTTAAGCAAAATACAGAGGAGCGGATCACTTATCTCACCGTTGATAATATAGCCCGATTCAGGAATATGGGCCTTGCGATTAATGCGGCTTTAAAACCGATGAAATGGTGGAATTCGAATATCTTCTTCAATGTATTCAATAACCGCTATACAGGAACCTATTATAATTCCTACACTGCAAAGAATGATCCCATAGATCTTGGCTATACCTCATTCATGGTCAATATCACCAACAACTTCAGTTTCAAAAAAGGATGGTCTGCCGAACTCAGTGGATGGTACAGAGGAAAGTCAGTTGAACAATTAAGTATTTCTGAACCAATGTACTTTATGACAGTTGGTGCCCAAAAAATAATACTGAAGAATATGGGAACGCTTCGCCTGAATGTTCGCGATCCCTTCCATTGGCAACGTTATGCAGGATCTACCCGTTACAGTGATATAGACTTGCAGGTAAGAAACAAATGGGATAACCGCAATATCACTTTTACCTTCAGTTATCGTTTCGGCAAATCAACCGTAGCCCAGGCAAGACGCAGAAATACCGGAACAAGTGAAGAGCAGAACCGTGCTGGATCTGGACAACAATAAATCAAGATAGTTCTTTCGTTTCATGTGCATCCAGGAAGCCCCGACCCTAGCGTCGGGGCTTTGCTTTTAGTCAAGAGTCGGGAGTCAGGAGTCAGGAGTCGGAACATCTATCCAATTAACTAATCAACCAACAACCAATTAACTTTTCAACTTAAATTTGACTCAACCAAACAACTATACCATGCCCTCTTTTGACATCGTAAGTAAAGTTGACGCACAAGCGCTGGATAACGCTGTGAATGTAACGACCAAGGAAATTACCAATCGTTTTGATTTTAAAGGATCACATGTTGTGATCGATCTGAACCGGAAAGAGTTTAAAATAAATATTGAAACTGAGGACGACATGAAGATGCGTCAATTGATTGATGTATTGATCAGCAGGGGAAATAAACAAGGAATTTCACCCGAGGCTTTTGATTTAAGCAAAGAGACCTATCCAAGTGGCAAGCTGGTAAAGAAAGAGGTTGAGGTAAGAAACGGATTGAAGATGGAAAATGCAAAAAAGATTGTCAAAATGATCAAGGATTCGGGAATAAAAGTACAAGCTCAAATCATGGATGATGCGGTTCGTGTAACCGGGAAGAACAGGGATGATCTGCAGTCAATCATCCAGCTATGCCGTAATGCAAACCTCGGTGTGCCTTTGCAATATGAGAACATGCGCGACTGATTAAACTAATTGACATGATCAGGACTTATGGTTTGACGCATATTGCACTTGCCGTAACAGATCTCAAACGGACAGTTGAGTTTTATAAAGAAGTTTTTGGAGTAGTCCCGATGTATGAAGAAGAAACATGGGCACAGGTCCAAACTCCGGGCAATCATGATATCATTGTATTTGAAGAAAAGCCATCAATAGCAGGGAAATCGAATGGTGGAATTCAACATTTCGGTTTTCGCTTAGTCGACCCCGTTGATATTTCCAAGATCAAAGACACATTAACTAAAATAGAAGCACAGATTATTGACTCAGGAGAATTTGTTCCTGGTGAACCTTATGTATTTTTTCGGGATCCTGATGGTTATGAAATTGAAGTCTGGTATGAAAAGCCGCTTGGCCAACCATTTTTGTGATGTGGATAAGCTCGTGAATAACAAGTGAATAAGAATGGCGTCAAAAATTTGGAAGCGCATATACGTGGGGTGTATCTTAGTTGTACAAGGATGCAGTTATCCCTAAACAAGATGAATGTATCCGGGGATTGTGGAAGTTTCGGCAACGGAATGAATACAGTTCCAGAAAGCATCGGGTTCCGGAAGTATAAAGGCGCAAGCCAATATACCAAAGAAGTTGATGCTTTCTTTTTTCATTTATATCCATCCCTTCCCACCGCGAAATTAGATTTGGACAAAAGCCTTGCCTGGCCTAAATTTGCGACCTCTAAAAAGAATTGAAAATGGCTCCGGCACTGCCGTTGGAAATGGCAGGAAAGGTCCTAAAAATCAAAGAATTATGAAAAAAGGCATTCATCCTGAGAACTACCGGTTTGTTGTGTTTAAGGATATGAGTAACGGATATAGCTTCCTGAGCCGTTCATCTGCTCCAACAAAAGAGACAGTTAAATGGGAAGATGGAAAGGATTATCCATTGATCAAACTGGAGATCTCTAACACCTCACACCCCTTCTTTACGGGTCAAAAAGTGTTGGTAGACACGGCTGGCCGTATTGACAAATTCAAAAAACGTTACGAGAAGAAAAAATAATGTTGTACTTTTAGGTTAACATTTTTGTTTTTCATGGCTATACTTTCCCTTTCCTGGTCTCAGGAAGGGGATTTTTCTTTATATGACTGTCAGTGGCACCGGTCCGAACGCCTGCCCGACTGGGTCAGTCAGGCGGGGATTCATCCGGACGGGCCGAAAGGATTAGATTGGAATTCGTAGTTTTAACCATGCAGCGGGTATTTCTTGACGAGCATTCCATAAAAGAAAATTTATATCCCTTCGCACAAACAGCCCCGGTTTCAAATCTTCGCGTGGGCATACTCACCATTAAAGAAAAATGGGAAAAAGGTATAGGAGAAGGAGCAGTTATTAAAGAAAATGAAAAAGATTCAAGAAAGTTTCCCGTCAATCTAATACCTGGTCAGTCATTTTTCGAACAACTCTCAAACGATAATCCCAATCAAGAATCTTCAAGAACAATAAATTATCCATGGGATCTGATATACATAAATGACTGGGCAATTCGGGAAGATTTTAAAATATTAACGAAAAAAAGACATTCTGATCTTATTCCGGAAAATGTCGAAGTCATTAACTCAAGAGAGATTTTTATTGAAGAAGGTGCATCATTAAATCATTGTTTTCTAAATGCGTCTACTGGTCCTATTTATATCGGAAAGAATGCTGAAATAATGGAAGGCGCTTTTATAAGAGGTCCGTTTGCATTGGGCGAAGGTGCAGTTGTAAAGATGGGCGCAAAAATCTATGGCGCTACCACAATTGGCCCCTATAGCGTAGCGGGCGGAGAGATAAAGAATTCCATATTGATGGGATATTCCAATAAGGCTCACGACGGTTATCTGGGAGATTCTGTGATTGGCGAGTGGTGTAATATCGGAGCGGGAACATCTAATTCGAACTTAAAGAACAATGCTGGCCAGGTGAAGGTGTGGCACAAACGAACCCGATCATTTATTGAAGTCGGATTGAAATGTGGGCTAATCATGGGAGATTATTCTCGTTCGGCAATAAATACTTCTTTTAATACAGGAACAGTGATTGGTATTTGCGCGAATGTATTCGGACCGGGGCTCACCCCTAAATATATTGCGGATTTTTCCTGGGGATTTGAAGGAAAACAAAAATACTCCTGGGAAAAAGTGCAGGAGCACATCAACAATTGGAAGAAATTAAAAAACAGTGCCGTTTCGGAAACTGAAATACAGAATTTGAAAAGTATTTTTGACCGGTCCTAAAAAAATATTATGAGAAAACAGATCGCAGCGGCAAACTGGAAGATGAATTGTACTTATCAGCAGGGAGAAAAATTAATGGACGATATACTTGGAGCAAAACTTACCCTTGAAGATCATCAGCAAGTAGTCTTCGCAGTGCCTTTTCCTTACCTCATAATGGCGAGCAGTGAAGTAGCGGAAGAGCAGAATTATTTTGTTGCCGCTCAAAATTGCCATCAAAAAAAATCAGGTGCATTCACCGGGGAAGTTTCGGCTGAAATGTTAAATTCGATCCGGATAGCATTTTGCATCGTGGGACATAGCGAACGTCGTCAGTATTTTGAAGAAACCAACGCAGTGTTGGCAGAAAAAATAAACTGTTGCCTTGAGTTTGAAATTACACCTATCTTTTGTTGTGGTGAGCCATTGGAAATTCGGGAGGCAGGTACACAAAACAGTTATGTAGAAACTCAATTGCAGGAGTCTCTCTTCCATCTGAAGGATACACAGCTGATGAAAATAGTCGTAGCCTATGAACCCATCTGGGCAATCGGCACTGGAAAAACAGCGAGCTCTTCACAAGCCCAGGAAATGCATGCGCACCTGCGCAAAGTTTTGGCAAAGCAATATGGCCCAATTGTGGCCAATAATATCTCCATTTTATACGGTGGCAGTGTCAAGGCCGAAAATGCAAAGGAGCTTTTTTCCTGTCCTGATGTGGATGGAGGGCTGGTTGGCGGGGCTTCACTCTTAGCCAATGATTTTGTGGAGATTATAAAAGCCCTGGATTAGTAAACCCCTTCACAATTTCTGCACATTATTCATAAACGGCTCGCTCTTTGCACAGGTATAGGCAAATCGTGAGCTATGAAACAAGATTTGTGCTTATCTCCATTAGTCCAGCAAAATCATGACGCGTTGGAGAATTGTTCCCGTATAAGGCGGGGGATAAAGAAGAACACGGATGTGGCAATCCTGAAAGACTTTGCCTATACCTATTGGAATAGGGATCTCGAACAACATATCAAAACAGAAGAAGAAGGATTAATACCCAAACTGGAAAAATTCAGTTTCAGTCCTCATTATCTCCATATGATCCGGAGGGACCATGATCTCATACGGACCTTGATTGATAGGATTGGAGTAGATGGAGATGAACATAAAGTTTATGATGTATTGGCCAGCATCGTACAGTATCATATCTTCTTTGAAGAAAGAGTGCTGTTTCCAAAGGTGAAGGAAGTGCTGAATGAGCAGCAATTGCAGGAAATAGGAAATACGCTGTCAGCATACCGGGCCGGAAACAATTTTCAGAACTATCCGGTCAAATTCTGGGAATAACTAACGCCCACCAACGCTACTTTATACAGGTTTATCCTTAATCGGGATCAACTAATCTATTTATCGCCGAATTCAACCTCGAAAAGGCAAGCTTAATTTTTCTATTTTTGAACGACCGTAAGTCCTTTTAGAAACCCGACAATTAACCTCTGTTTCACCTTTTCCAGAAGGTGGAGCTATTGCCAAATGCCTTTAGCCAGGAAAATAACCCAAAACCTGATCTGGCGGGGATTCTACATGATCTCCCTTTTTGTTGTCAACATACTGATGGCAAGAATCCTTGGCGCGGAAGAAAGCGGGCAATTCTATCTCTTATTAAATGATCTAGCATTATACATTCTTGTCACAGGTGTCTGCCTCGAATCTGCCCTAACTTATTTTGCTTCGAAAGAAAAGATCAGTGAAAGCAAACTTGTCTTTATAGGTAGTATCTGGCCCTTATTATCCGGGATTATCTTCATCATTGCGGCTCCTCGTTTCTTTTGCGAATACCTGAAAGGGTTTAATTGTATGCTTACCATTTTGCCCTTTGCAGCATATGTTGTTTCTGTCTTGCTGAATACCTATTATTCCGCATTGTACTATGCTGCTCAGGATTTCAGGAAGCCCAATATTATACTCGGCACAGTGAATGGTATATTCATAGTTTTCCTGGTCTTTTTGTTATTCAATCCTAATTTAAGTTTAAGGGCTAGTTCATTTGCAATTGCCGGATACCTGTTCAGCATTTTGTTACAAGGTCTCTTGCTCTATCTTTCTTTCTTATTCAAAAAGCCATCTAACAGTTTCACTATTCCTACAGGTAAGGAATTCAAAATGATCTTTCGATACATTTCATTGGTATTATTGACAAATTTGGTTTTCTTCCTTGTCTATCGGGTTGATTACTGGATTTTGGATTATTATCACAATGATCATGAAGTAGGTAATTATATCCAGGTGTCAAAACTGGGCCAGGTGTTTATGACCATTCCGGTTTTGATGGCGGCTGTGATTTTTCCACTTACTGCGAAAGGGGAAATTCCTAATCTCGAAAACAGGCTTCCCGTATTCGGAAGGCTTTTGTTCAGTTTTTATTTTGTTTCGCTGCTCATATTGGCTGCTGTTGGAAAGGTCCTGTTTCCTTTTTTGTATGGTGAATCCTATGCCCTCATGTATTCTGCATTTTTATGGCTTTCACCAGGCATTCTTGCATTAGCCCTGCAGGCATTGCTAACTGCATACTATGCCGGCCGGGATAAAGTAAAATATAATTTGTATGGAGCATTATTAGCGCTTACTGTAATCGTCATTGCCGACCTGATTTTGATCCCGGCTTTCGGTGCGAATGGCGCAGCAATGGGAAGCAGTCTCGGTTATCTCGTATACGCAATATTCATGTTCACTGTTTATAAAAAAGATACCGGGATAGCTTACCCGGAGTTTTTATTGGTTAGAAAGAATGACTTTCAATGGCTCAAAGATGAATTATCAGGAAAATAAGAAAGAAAAAGACAAGCTGGTATTGTGGCTTGCAAGTTGGTATCCCGGCCATACGCATACCAGCAATGGGGATTTTATCGAAAGACATGCACAGGCGGTAAGTGAATTTCAAAAGTTGATCGTACTGTTTATTGAAAAGGATCCTTCGCTGCCGTCTGGTAAAACGAAAGAAATAAAGACCGAAGACGGAAACCTTGTTGTTTACAAGGTTTATTATAACAAATCAAGCTTTGGAACTCATCTGGGGAAACTACTTTCGATTTATCGGTTTTCACGGCTTCAAAAAAAATACTATAAGAAGATTGTAGCCGAACATGGAAAGCCCGAACTGGTCCATGTTCATGTAGCTATGAAAGCAGGCATACTTGCTATTGATCTCAAAAAAAAGCATGGCATACCTTACGCATTGACTGAGCATTGGACCGGCTACTATAAAGAAAGTATCCCAAATATTTATACGGTTCAACCTGCGATAAAATACCTGATACGAAGGATAATCGAAAAGGCGGATGTTTTTTTGCCAGTGACACATCACCTTGGAAAAACAGTTTCAGAATCTTTTGTTCGTGTCAATTACCAGGTAATTCCAAATGTAGTTAACACGAAGTTCTTTTATTATAAATTGAAAAAGGAAGGAAGGTTTCGTTTCATTCACCCTTCTTATTTGAACTATCAGAAGAACCCTGAAGGAATGATCCGGGCAGCAGTCGAGCTTGCAGAATCAGGTTATGACTTTGAACTGTTGTTATTGGGTAATGATGATAAGGGATTGATCCGCCTAATTGAATCGACGGGCTTATTGAACAAAAATATATTTGTTCATCCTGAAGTGCCTTACCAGGAAGTCGCTCGTCAAATGCAGGAGTCTTCTGCATTAATACTGTTTAGTCGTTTTGAAAATCTTCCATGCGTTTTACTGGAAGCGCTGTGTTGCGGACTTCCCGTGATAAGCACTGATGTAGGTGGGATTCCCGAAGCGGTGACGCACAAGAATGGAATTCTTGTAAAAAGCGAGGATATCGACGGACTTGCTACTGCGATGAAGAATATGATAGACAATTATTCAAAATTTGATAGGGTAGCTATTGCGAATGATGCTACAAGAAAATTCAGCTACGAGGTGGTGGCTGAAAAGTATATGCAGGTTTATAAGAACCTGATGGCAAAAACTCCAAAATAAATCTTACCTGGGTGCTACCGGAAATGAGTCTACTTTATACAATAAGTAGCATCCATCATAATCATCAAAAGGCTTGAAATTATCTCTTAACCATTTGAATTTTTCAGGATTGGTGATTCCAACAAGGTTATTTAATTCTACTATGATAATCCCAGTAACCGGTTTCGCAGGTTCAAATAGATAATTTGGATGTTCTTTCAGGAAATCATTTACCTTCTTATTCCTTTGCCCCCAACTCAGGTTGCTGTCTGCAAAATATTCAAAGGCCCTGGTCTTATTTAAAATAAGCTCATTAGTATAGACGAGGTAGTTGGGATAACTGATCAAGGCCGGCAATAATATTATCGCGGCGAATAGCCAGGGCAACCATTTCTTTTTAAACCTGTCGATTAACCAGGCTGTAGTTTGCGCAGCAGTTATTGCAGTAAGGCAAAGGACGGGAAGCAGGTAGCGATATCCGCTTTGTATGGTTGAATTATTCAAGAAAATAAACAGAACGGAAACGGGGAGCGCCCAATAAACTATGAAGGAAATCAGATTGAGTCTCCGGTAAATACAATATGCGATTGTGGATATGCTAAGAATCAAGGTAAAGAGTGGAGTCTTGAACAGCCAGATAATAAAATAATAATTGCTGAAACCTCCTTTGTCGCGAATTTCTCCAAACAGGTAATTGTAAGCTGCTCCATCGAAAGTCTCCCTTTCAAATTGAACCAGGTCGAAAGTCTGGACATAGGGTTGCGGAAGTGGAATCGGAATAGTGCCTATCCATCCTTTTTGAATTCCCTGGAAGAATTCACTCTTGAAGGCAAACTCGCCAAGGGACAGGCCAACATTATTAAATAAGAAGAAGCAGTTGATGATCAGTATTTGCATAGTGACAAGAACGAAGATCCTTGTTGTTGTTAATAAGAAATTAAGCTGCCGGAAATTCCTGATTGTATAAAATAATAGTATGGCAAGGCTTAAGGGATAGAGTAGGAAATTATTGACCTTACAACATTGTGCAACCGCTATTGCGATGGTCCAATAGAGAAAATGCAGGTCTTTCTTTTTCTCAAGCCATTGAAACAAATGATAAAAGCTGGCAATTAAACCAAGTGCTCCATAGATATCGGTTGTCACAAGCCGGCTATGCGCAAGAATATTCGGATCCATTGCAACGATCAGCATCGCGAAATACCCTGCAATATCTCCTCCCCAGGATCTGGCAAAGAAATATACATAGAATAGAAGCAGGAGGGTAGCGGCAATCGTAACGTATCGTCCGCTCTTCGCATCCGATTCACCCCAGTCCTTCTTTTGTAAAATAGGATTTTCCAATTGTTCGATGGCCCTGGGCAATGCATTGAATGCTGTTATAGGCATTGTGGTATTGAAGTCACGACCGCGTTGATTCCGGGAAGGATCAAATTTCAAAATGCTAACTCCGTAATTGAGATGGTCCTGCTCGTCGTAAGTCAGATCGTCCGTATGCATGCTTCCCAAAGCCAGCAGCAGGTAAGCGATTGCGATCGCCACCGGGATGAGAAAATTAGCCTTGGTTAGTTTCTTTAGGATAGGTGAATAAGTTTTTGTTGGAGAATTTTAGCGAGATCAGTTCTTGAGCTTCCCTACCAGCTCGATATAGTCCTGCATGGCTGATTCCCGACTCTTTCCTTTCAATCCAGTCCACGCTTCAAATTTGGCCCGGCTCACAAAATCGAAGGGATTTGATGGAGGATCTACATTTACATCTCCTTCTGTGGCCTGTTTATACAAGGAATAAAGTTGTAGTAAGGTATCATTACTGGGTCGTTCCGATAAGGCCTTGCTTTCTTCAGCAGCCTCATCGAATTTTTGTTTCAGATCCATGTTCAGGGGGGTATTTGCTACGAATGTAAGGATAAGTTGGAAGATGGTTTTTAAAAGAAAAAACCCCGCGGAATGCGGGGTAATCATTTCAGGCGCAGTTATGTTCGCTTTTCGAAAGGATTCGGACGCCTGCTGGTTTTCATCGATCTTGGATAAATTGGTTTTTTTGGACGGTGGACATAGTTTTTCAAAAGGACCATTGGATTAAATGGGAAGTAAATTTCTAATTTATATAAATACTCGGCAAGTTTAATAATCACTTGTTTGACTCATTAACTGGTTATTTTAAATGAGGCTAAGAATTTTTACTTACCATTTGGGATTTTCAATAATCAAAGATGGGGTTTTAACTATTGAAGAGCGTATTTACTGCAGTGATAATCTCTATAATTTAAAAACAAGAGTCTCAAACTGAACTATTGGATGTCAATTCTTTTTCGAGATCAATTAAAATAAATTTTTGAGTAGGGTTTCCATATTTCTCATCCACTGGAAATGGTTTCGAGGTCCCGGTTTTTACGTAGCCATGTCGTTCATACCATTCGATCAGTTCAGTTCGAATTGAAATAACATTCATAGTTATAATAAAACATCCCAGTGATTTCGCATGAGCCTCTGCGGCATGAAGTAACTTCTTTCCAATGCCTCGTGCTTGTTGCCCGGGTGAAACACTCAACATCCCCAGGTATAATTTCAGTCCTTGTTTTTCAAGGTATACACAACCGAGGATCTTGTTGTCCTGAACGCATTTTATTATTGTTGCATCCCGCTTTTGAATTAATTCCTTTACCTGGTCTTCATCGGTCCTTAGTCCCGATAATAAATGAGCTTCGGTTGTCCATCCCTTCGTTGACTCTTCCCCGCGATAAGCGCTATTGATCAGATTGCTGAGGGCAACCGCATCTTTAATTTCCGCTGGCAGAAGCTTGAATTGATTTTGCAGTTTCTCCATTTGTTACCAGGCCTTTTTCTTTGAGAATGGCTTCTTCATCCGGAGTAATATAGGCAAATATCTTTGGTTGTCCGGCTTCAAACCGAACAAGATAAACGATCTCGAAGTCAAGGGTTTTTTCCTTTCCATTTTTTAGAGTGTACCAAGCCCGCCAGGTTGCGGTGCACATGGAATGGAATTGATTCAGCCCAGTTATTTGTAAATCCACTATTTCCATTTTCGTAATTCCAATGCTCTTGTAGAATTCATAGGCCATCGGTATTACTCCCCTGAAACTTTCATCATTCTTTTTGCATAGTACCCCCTTTGGATTTGAACCAAGGAAAACTGCAGAGAAAGAATTGACGGTCTCATCAATATTGGGCCTGCCCTGGAGACCGAGATTGAATCCGTCAGAATACTGTTTGAAGAATCGTTCAAGGAGGGTTTTATGTGTTTTCATACTTCATTTTTTTCGGCCAAAGAGGGGAGTCTCCACTTTTGTGGGGATGACGACATGAAAGTGGGACCTAATCTCCTGGCCTATTAGTGATGTTTGAAATATTGAATTTCCTTCTCGTGCTTCTTTGCCGCGGCGAGGCTTTTAAAAGTTCCCAGGTTTTTCCGTTTTCCTGTCTTAGCGTTTTTTTTCCGGGAATAGATTCGGTATTCTCCGGAGTTGAGTTTACGAATCATTGGTTTTTATTATTAATTATTGATTATTGTAACCGCAAATAGGCGACCCCTAAATAATCAATAATTTAATAATCAATAATCGTTCCGTGAATGATTTAGGCAATTCCTTCTTTTTCAAATCGCCTCATTCTGTATGCATTCATCGCTGTAGTTCCAAGTTTTTTCACCAATTGATAATTGGCAACAAAGCCCACTGGTGCTCCGATTACGGGGATCAACTGGGCCATTTTCGCGAGGTCGATATAGTCACGGTATTCTTGCTGAAGGCTGCGCCAGTCGAATTGGTTGATATCTTCCGGAAGCTTCTTACTTTGTTCTTCCCATTCGGTCATACTGAGATAGACCTTGCGTCGGTGTTCGTGACTGGAAAATGCAAGTTGAAATACGTGGAGGATATAGACGCGTTCTTTATAGCTCAAAATATTGAAACCATAAACGGATGCAATCTCAAATAATAATTTCAATTTAAGGCTAAGCAATAGAGGGAAATCGGCAAGTCCCAAAAGGATTCCGCCAGCCCCTGTTATCCCTCCTTCAACTGCGGCGGTCTTTCTATAAAAGTTTATTTTTTCCATCACAACCGCTTCGCAGGTTTCAAGCGAATCAATGGGATGCCTGGTTCCGGTTGTCAACTCAGCTCCAAATAAAACCGCTTTGATCATTTGCTTCATGGTAGTCGTAATCACCTGGTGTACTTTTTCCGGGATCAGCCGATTGATCCTTATTTGAAGACTACGGCTCGCCTGATTGATCAATGTAGGTTTTCTAAGCATTTTTTTCTGCCAATCCTTTAATTCCGCCCTTGCTTTTTTTTCGTATGTGGTCATGCTGTTAAAATTACGGAATAAGCAATGGGCAATAAACAATAGGCAATAGGCAATTGGCAATTGGCAAGAGACAATAGGCAAAAGGCAATGGGCAAAAGGTAAGAGGCAAAAACAAAGGGCAATTGCTCATTAAAAATGAGGTAATTGCCCTTTGCCTATTGCTTTTTGCTTATTGCCGATTGCTTATTGCTTATTGCCTATTGCTCTCCTCCGTTCTTGGTTTTTGTCTTTGTCTTATCGTCTTTGATCTTGGTTTTCTTTGTTGGGTCTTCCATTTTCAGTTTGTCTCCCTTCCATTTTACGGTTGTCCAACCATCATTGGACTTAATATCGCCATCCTTTTGTTCAATATAGTATTTGTCTCCTTCTCTAATCACCAAACGACCATCTTCCCATTTTGCGAATTTTCCTGGTTCTTTGATCTTTAATTCGGTTCCGTCCCACTTAACTTTTGCTTCATCGAGTTTGAATTTTTTATCCTCGCCCAATACCAATCGGTTATTTGCAACAAGTCCTGTCATTCCATGCACAGTATCCATTGTGTTTGTGATCACATAGTAATCCAGGGGAAGGCCTGTTTTTCTATTGATGGTGACATATTTTACTTCGTCATAAATGACATCAACGGTATCTCCCGTATACAGATCCACGATTACATACTTTACCGTGTCAGTTTGTTGGGTAACCTGTGCAGTCGCGGCGGAACTAAAGACCAGAACAGCCAGAATTACGGATAAGAAAGAAAAAATCTTTGTTTTCATACTTTGAATTTTTGTGGTGAAGAATTTTTAAATCATACAGTATTAAATGAAGCCAAAAATTTATGCCAGTTTTTAAGTTTAGAGATTGATTTGTATATCGTTTACCATTTGATAATATATTTAACATTTGATAAGTTTTTACGAGCAAATCTTTCTACAGATTTTACAATATTGATTTGTTTCTTTTTGATGGCATGATTTTCTGTGCAGTCTTTCAAAAAAAGGTCATGCAAAAGAATAAATCAACCCATAAAGAGAAGGATAAGAAAAATACAATACCCACGAATGCCGATCTCCAAGGAAATGACAAAGCTCCCGGGGAAGAACAAGGCAAATCTGAAAAAGTGACCAACAAAGATCTCAAAGGAAAAAAAGTCGATGCTAATCCTGAATTAGAAACTGACAAGCCCATTAACTGAATCGGATATTCACAGGTTATTCACCTTGTTTCTTGATGGCATAGGAATTATATCTATGTACAAAACGACCTATGCCTGATCTTAGCCCATATGCAACGATCCTTGCGAACGGCAAATGGATATCCCGCCTGGATTTTATCTATAAGATCAAGAGCAATCTTGATTGCAATTTGAATGAGCACAGAACGCTTTTACAGTTTTTGTACAATTTTCAATTCTCCTTTGTGAGAAGAAATGACGATGGAGAAATATTGTTTTGGTATTGAATTGAGATTGGTAACCTAAGGTGGTAATAGTAATCAGAGATAACTCAACCACCATTTTTTATGAGTGCTCTTATACCGGTCATACCACTTGCATAAGGGATACAATGCAACTACTACAAATATCCACACCAGGTATACCCCCCACAATGGAAATCCAAAATCAGCTGGTTTGAATAAGAAAGGCGGTGTAAAGACATCTTCAGTACCATACCCGCTCATAAAAAATACAACGACCATTAACGTGTGCAGTAAATAAAAATGCAGGATGTAATAGAAAAGTGGGACCCGGCCATAGACATTCATAATTCTCGTAAACCCGTTTCTCCAGCTTTCCATGAATGCAAGTAAGATCATTGCTGGTCCGATCGTCATGCACAAAAAGATCAATGAAACAGGATATTTATTTGCATTCAGGAATGAAAGCACGGTTATTTGCCATCCACGAGGTTGTACAGACCATGGCAACGGATCTCCATAAACATTAATTATGCGCAGAATTAAAAATAAGGCGGTGATTGCGGATCCCATTGCCAATAATAGTTTTCTTCTTCGTTGAGGATCGAAGCCGTTGCCATATATCCTTCCGAAACAATAACCAAGGCACATCAATCCGGTCCATGGTAAGAATGCGTACACAATTAAGATGAACCGTGATCCGAGAAAACTATTCGGGTTGGAGGGATCAAGGGAGTAGAAAGCGAAATTGGAAAAATAAGTCAGGTCGGCGAATACAGATCCTTTCAGTCCTGCACTGATTGAGGGAAAATCCATCAGATTGTGTCCAAACACGATGAGCAAACCGATAGCCATAATGAATTTCCATGGAAGATTGACCAGGATACCGAGTACGATCATACTCGCCCCAATTGCCCAGATCACTTGTAAGATGAAAACATTGAAGAAGGGATTAAATGTCCATCCGAAAGTGACTATAATGAGTTCGATGAAGATCAACCATAAGCCCCGTTTGATCAGAAAAAGGCTCAATTCATTTTTTGATTTTTTTTGGCTCATTAACCATGCAGAGGTGCCCGTAAGAAATACAAACACTGGTGCACAAAAATGGGTTATCCAGCGGGTGAAGAATAGGTCAGGAGTAGTTGTCTCCATGTCGGTCGGATTCATCGCCAGGTCCGTTGCGTCGCTCGATTGAACCTTTAGAAAAAAATCCCTTGTATGATCAAGAGCCATTATCACCATCACGATACCGCGCAAAACATCGATTGACTGAATCCGGTGAGTTAAAGTTTTGGGGTGATCCAAAAGATCTCTTGTTCCCAATTGGGAGGTTTTGGTTTTGGTGACGTTCATGCAGAAAGGTTGATCTATCCAAGATAGAGATTTTTTCTATTGAAAATTGATCCGTAGAACTGAATTGCGAAACTGGAGATAAATTGTGAATAGTGAGACCACTGGTATCGCGTATTGGTTTATCAATTGCCTGGTCACCTGAATAGTTAATAATTTGAGTTAAAGCAATATTCAATATGGTTTATCCGATTTAAAATTTATTATCTTGATCCCTAATGGTCCGTTTATTAAAGAAGATCGCTGTTCTGCTTCCTGTTATCGTTTTGACTATTTTTTATCTCCGCGCAAATTATGCTTCGGAATATAGTCACGCCGGTACGAGGAGATTGGCATTATTTGCAATCACTTTGATCATCCTGTATACCTGGTACTTTAGAGAAACCTGGGTAAGAAGCCAGGAAAACGTTGCGCAATTCTTGCTTCAATCAAGCTTTTTCGTTTACATATTCATGGTGCTGACGCTTACAGGTTATTTTGTTTTATTCCGCGAAATTTCATCAGAAGGTTCATGGGATAGAATGCTGCGGCGATTCGTGCGACGTGACCATGTAAATCTTCAATTGTTCGAGATCTTTAGAATCTATAAGCTTACCGACAAACAGGTATTGGGGAATTTTGTGATGTTATTACCACTGGGCATTTATCTTCCTTTGTTATACAAAAGACTTAAAAGTTTCTTCCCGGTTCTTTTGGTTAGTTTGCTTGTGTCGGTATTCATCGAATTTCTTCAATTGATAACTCGCTATCGCAGCGTAGACATCGACGATGTTTTGCTGAATACTATAGGCGCATGTGTCGGTTACCTGATCTACCGATTAATTAAAGCAGTAATCGCCCCGGAACGCCAATACAGTAAGAATTAGTTGAACTTGTAGTCGATCCATCAAATTTTTTTCCTGTACTTATGTACAATCAATGCAATGGGTAGGCCAACAAAAAGCATTAGAATGATTGTGCCTCGTAATGCCCCAGCAAGCTTAAAAGGCTGTTCTGGTGTATTAGATAATTCAACCACGAGTTGATTCATCACCAGCCAAACAAAGATTCCGTAAATCAATCCCACAAGAACAACATTCTTCGCGCTGACATTTAAAATTGGATAAACCAGATAGAAAAAAGCTGCGAAAATGGTAGCGATCATGAAGTGGAACAGCAATCCCCATAATGCCATTCCGGTACCTCCGCTTAATGCCTCCCCTCCAAATATTCCACTTGCTACAAAACGAAGTACACGGTCGGGGGTAACGCCATTAATAATATATGCGCTGATAAAAGCGGCAAGAATGTCCAATACGCCAGCTGTAAGGCCGGCGAATAAGATTGTTCTTAATGGGCTGTTCTTTCTGGAAACTCCGGTGGCAGTTATTGTCATGGTCTGGTTTTTGGCTTTATTGGTTGGTGGACAGTAAACTTACAAAGCTTGCTGCAAAATTGAATTGAAAAGCAAGATTTTAAAAGTCCCGGAGCGGGTCAGTTTCTCCCTTTAATCCCGCTGAAATCAATTACTTTTGCACCTCTTAAAGAGGAAGCAAAGTAAATGAAGAATATCCGCAATTTTTGCATTATCGCCCATATTGACCATGGCAAATCCACCCTAGCCGACCGCCTTTTGCAGGTTACCAATACCATTAGTGAAAGAGATATGATGGACCAGGTTCTGGATGATATGGACCTCGAAAGGGAGAAAGGGATCACCATTAAAAGCCACGCGATCCAGATCAATTACAACCACAAGAATAACCAGGAATATATACTCAACCTCATCGACACCCCCGGACACGTAGATTTCAGTTATGAAGTCAGCCGGGCTCTTGCCGCATGCGAGGGAGCTTTATTATTGGTTGATGCCACCCAGGGAATCCAGGCCCAAACGATTTCAAATCTTTACCTGGCTATCGATAATGACCTCGAGATAATTCCAGTTATTAATAAGATAGATATGGACGGGGCAATGATCGAAGAGGTTCGCGACCAAATCATCGAACTCATTGGATGTAAGCCAGAGGATATTCTGCTGGCAAGTGGGCGCGCCGGTATTGGTATTGATGAAATTCTTGAAGCTATTGTTGAACGAATACCATCACCCGAAGGTGATCCAGATGCGCCGTTACAGGCGTTGATCTTCGATAGCGTGTTCAATTCTTATCGTGGCATTATTGTTTATTACCGCATATTGAATGGCAGCATAAAAAAAGGTGATAAGGTAAAATTTGCATCCACCGACCAGCAATATGAAGCCGATGAGGTGGGTGTATTAAAACTCGCCTTAAAGCCACAACCGGAAGTGACCTGTGGTGATGTGGGCTATTTGATTACAGGCATTAAGGTAGCCAAGGAAGTGAAAGTTGGGGATACCATCATTAATGCCGAACGTCCAGCCCCAATGATCCAGGGTTTCGAGGAAGTGAAGCCAATGGTATTCGCCGGTATTTTCCCTGTGAATACTGATGATTTCGAAGAATTGCGCGATTGTATGGATAAGTTGCAATTGAATGACGCTTCCTTAACCTATGAACTAGAAACCTCACAGGCATTGGGATTTGGATTCCGTTGCGGTTTTCTTGGTATGCTACATATGGAGATCATCCAGGAAAGATTGGAGAGAGAATTCGATCAAATGGTGATCACCACAGTTCCTAACGTGAGTTTTATCGCATATACCACGAGGGGAGAAAAGATCATTGTGAATAATCCAACACAAATGCCCGATCCGACTCAATTGGATCGTATCGAAGAACCCTTTATCAAAGCGCAGATCATTAGCAAGCCGGAGTATATTGGAAATATCATGACCCTTTGCCTCGGCAAAAGAGGGATATTAATTAATCAAAGCTATCTTACTCAAACCCGGGTTGAGTTGATCTTTGAAATGCCGCTGACCGAGATCGTGTTTGATTTCTATGATAAATTGAAAAGCCAGACGCGTGGCTATGCTTCATTTGATTATCATCCGATCGGTTACCGGGAAAGTGATATCGTGAAAATGGATATCATGCTCAACGGGGATAAAGTGGATGCACTGAGCGCGTTGATTCACCGCGCAAGAGCACAGGATTTTGGAAGAAGGCTTTGCGAGAAACTGAAAGAGCTTGTGCCACGCCAGCAATTTCAGATTGCCATCCAGGCCGCGATCGGAGCCAAGGTTGTTGCACGCGAAACGCTGTCGGCCTTACGCAAAGACGTAACCGCTAAATGCTACGGTGGCGATATCAGCAGAAAACGAAAACTCCTGGAAAAACAGAAGGAGGGTAAGAAGCGAATGAGACAAATCGGAAATGTTGAAATTCCGCAGGAAGCATTTTTAGCCGT
Source organism: uncultured Chitinophagaceae bacterium (assembly GCA_963728145.1). GTDB lineage: Bacteria > Bacteroidota > Bacteroidia > Chitinophagales > Chitinophagaceae > CAVSJA01. The sequence goes on from CAVSJA010000008.1 coordinate 233,947, forward strand.
GTTGAAGCTCGACGAATAACAATAAGCAATAGGCAATAGGCAATGGGCAATGGGCAATAGGCAACAGACAATAGGCAACTTGTCTCCGGCAGTCAGGTTGGCAATAAAAATTTGAACGTTATATTTGCCTATTGCTTATTGCCTATTGCCTATTTCAAAAAGAACCCCATGGCGGATAAAAAACCTGTTTCCTTCGGCAAGAGAATTCTATACATTCTTGTAACCTTATTCTTTCTTTTTATCATCGTAGAGGCTATCCTCAGTATTTTTTATTACCAGAAAAGAGGAAATAGTAAACTGGCGACATTGGAATTGGCGAGGACCATCCGCCACGCCTTCTATCCAAAACTTACTCCTTACAATCCCGAAGCGCAAAAGCTGGTCAGACCAGATTCCTCTGATGCCTACAATGATCTCGTTACGAAAGAAACTGCACTGAGTAATCGTTATGAGTATTCACCCTGGGTCGAATTCAAGAATGCAGATTACAAAGGTTCATGGATGAATATCGATAATAGGGTTCGCAAGTCTGTTCCGGATTCTTATATCAATCCGACGAGGAAATGATACATTATTGATTTATTTTTTTGGCGGCTCAACAACTTTTGGATTCAATGTTGCGGATTTTGAAACGATACCATCAATTTTTGTACAGCAATACAAGGAAAGGTTTCCGAATGCGAAATCGATCAGGGTGTTGAATTTCGGTTGTCCGAATTACTATACCTACCAGGAATTAATGCTTTTCACAAACCTGATCTTTGAAGGACATAAACCCGATATCGCTGTTTTCTTCGATGGATTGAATGATTTCTGGTTCGGCCAAATGCTTTATCACAACCAATCCTTTTATTCTTTCTATTTCCGTAAATCATATTTTTCAGCTCTGCCGCCTTCAATGGAAGAATTGTGGTTTAAGGATTCGCTTCAAGCCTTATTTAAAACACCTGCTGGTATAAGTGAAAAGGATTACAGTGATCGCCTGATGGAAAATTTCTTTAGGAATATTGACAATATCAAGAAGGCGGCCACGATGACGAGTACCAAGACTTATTTCTTTTGTCAGCCTGTACCATTTTATAAATATCCCAACCAGGTAAATGACCACGTTGTATTTCGTGATTCAAATACAAGATTCAATTACATCTATCCCATCTTAGAAAAGAAAGCACCAACGGTTGAGAACTTCACTTTTCTCGGTGATGTTCTTGAAAATGAAAAAGGGCATCCATTTGTTGATGGATTTCATTATGGCCCGAAAGTGCATAAGAATATCGTGAATCGGATGCTGGACGTGATGGCTAAAGATTTGCAATAAATACAACATTCAATATTCAAATCAACGATTAATTCGAAAGTCTTAATACCCTGGCAAGTGCGAGATATTCGACACGCCAATAATCAATAATCAATATTCAATAATCAATTCTCAAATCAAGGCTCAACAATCATTGGTCAACATTCAACAATCATCAGTCAAATAATCAATAATCAACAACCAATATTCAAATTCAATATTCAATTGAATTTTAAGTGTTGAATTGGTTCAAAATCAATTTCCTCCCGTCTTCTTCTTAGGAGGGTCGTTCTTTTTTGGGGGATTATTCTTATTCTGTTCTTTCTCGAAGGTTTTTCGGGATGCTTCTTCAAGTTTTCTTTCATCGGCCTTGCCTTGATCATCTAAAAGCAATGCTTCCTTAGGGAATTCACCGTCTTTTAGTTTGTCGTTGAAAAGTTTGTCGATATGCACCCACTGTCCGTTTTCCCATTTGAAAGCTTCATAGTCGCCATCGGGAACAAGGGTGAATTTTTTCGCCGGCTCATCGGTCTCAGATATAAGATGATCAACGATGATCATGTCGAGCTCCGGATCGTAATTGAAAAAGGTCTTTGCTTCCTTTTTATACTCTATTGAAAAACGTGCCTGGGTTGGACGTTTAACGGAATCATTCTTAAAGGAGATCAATTGTCCTCCGAATTGTGGTTGGCCATTATTATCGAAATGCAATATGTCCATCCACTTCTTATTGCTGTTCACACTGAAATCGTCAAAGCCCAGAAGTGTATAATAGTTTTTCCCGTTATGGGTCTTCTTGACAATTCTATAATAAATAGCACCAATCCAGTTTTGAGCTGAACGTATGGAGTCGTTCGGTTTTGAGGTGAACATGGAATTGTCAAACAATGGATACAGTTTCAAGGAACCGTCCCTTGTTCTCATTTGTATCGCGCCTTTTTGAAGCAATACATATTCGTCCTTCTTCATTTGCCAGGTAAAGATGCGGAAGCTGCTATCTGGAGCGTATAACTTGGAAATACTTAAAGAATCAAAAGGGAAAAAAAAGGATTGAGGTGTTCTCAATGCTCTTACAAAGGTCCTGATAAAGATGCTATCTGATCTGAACCGTTCGGCTGCGCTTTCGCCAAAAACCATTTTACGCGATAATTCCTTCAAAGAATCCTCTTTTGCCAGAAGTCCATTCTTATCAGCAGGACTGATCTTTTGAGAAAAGGAAATGCTCGCCAAAAGGCAGCAAAATGCCAGTATAATTGATTTAAGGCTAGCGTTAAGTCGATTCAATATTGGATACATAATTAGGTTTACGAAGGTACTCGTTTGATCAGGGTTGTAACGTGAAAGCCTTGATAAAATTTTATGTTGACTGTAAAGCTTTTGCAAAATCGGGAAGGCTGTCAAAGGCCATGTCAATCAGGGGGTGGGGAAGGCTCACTTCGGGGTTGGTGGTTCTAAGAAAAACCGTATTTATTCCTGCATTGCGGCCAAAGCCCATATCGCTAAGGTTATTGCCCACGATTAAGGCCCTGGAAAAGTCAATGTCCGGAAAATCCTTGCGGGCCTCTATCGCCATTCCAGGGTTGGGCTTCCGGTTGGGATGCTCATTGTCCATGGAAGTGCAATAATAGATCTTGTCAATTCTTCCTCCCGTATCGTCAATATCAAGGAGCATTTTTTCATGGATCAACAGCAGGTCTTCCTCAGTCATCAGACCGCGGCCCACTCCTCGTTGATTGGTGACGACAATGATTCTTCCGAATCTTTTGTTGAAATAAGCGAGTGCCTTTAAAACATCATCGTAGAATCTGAATTCATCCCGATTATAGACGTAGTCATTGGGTTTGTCGTGATTGATCACACCATCACGGTCAAGGAACAAAGTCCAGGATTTGTTAATTTGTTTTAAGTCCAGCATCTTTATTTGAATTCAAGTTCTGCTCTTTGATAGTCTTCGGGGATACCGATATCGATAAAATATTCATCCTGTACCACAGCAAAGAACCTCCGTTGGTTACTAAATTTCTCCAAATAATCCTTTTCAAATGAGAACTTACCGGGCAACTCTTCGGTCAAAAATTTTGGAATGTTCAATGCATAGATTCCCCCATTGATCAAGCCATTCTCGTAGTACTGTTTCTCTTTGAAATGCTTAATTGAATTGTTTTCGTTCAACTCAACAACTCCATATCTGTCGAAATTTTGCATAGGTTTGAGAGAAAGGGTACAATCAGCATTATTCTTATCGTGAAATGAATTGAGTTGGTTCAATTTTACTTTGAACAATGTATCTCCGTTTACGACCAATACATTTTTCTCATTGGATTTATTGCCGGCAAGTTTTATAGCGCCGCCAGTTCCGAGTGGTTCTTCTTCGATGGAGAAATCAATACCAGACTTTCCGTATTCTTTGGTAACGAACTCAACAATCGCTTCATGTTTATAACCTAATGAAAAAATAAATTTGCTGATACCTTCTCTCTTCAGGTGGTCGACAACATAAGCGAGAAAGGGTCTGCCGTTAACCGGCGCCATGCATTTGGGAAGATCATAGATTACGGAACGCAATCTTGTGCCTAAGCCGCCTGCAAGTATGATGGATTGGGTGATTGACATTTAAATTGGCAATGGGCTATAGGCAATTGGCAAATTGTGCCATTTGCCAGTACGAAACTTATTTAAGGTCCTGAAAATACTTCTCCTCCACAAGCTGGCATATAATATGTCCAAGCATGATGTGACTCTCCTGAATTCTCGGAGTGTCTGATGAAGGAACATTCAGGAGATAGTCGCTGATTGCTTTCATCTTACCACCAGAATCACCGGTGAAAGCAACCGTGATGATTCCTTTTTCTTTTGCCACTTCAAATGCCTTGATAATATTTCCAGAATTACCGGAAGTGGAAAGTCCGACCAGTATATCTCCTTTTTGTCCGATTCCTTTGATCAAACGAGCATAAACAACTTCATAACCATAGTCATTTGCTACTGCTGTAAGGTAAGAAGTGTTGCAATGAAGTGCTTCTGCCGGTAAGGCTTCCCTGTCCTTATAGAACCGACCGGAAAATTCCGCCGCGAGATGCTGGGCGTCGGCTGCGCTTCCACCGTTTCCACAGAAATAAATGCGATTGCCGTTTTTTAGCGCATGAGTGAGAACGATGCTGAGCTTATCAACCGTTTCAAGAATCGTATTGTTCTTAAGGATCTTTTCTTTGGTTTCAATGGATGATTGGACAATCTGCTTAATCTTTTCATTCATGTTTCAATTGGATAGTTTGGGGCGCAAGTTACGGAGCAATGGGGAATAGGCAATAGGCAATAGGCAATGGGCAAGGGGCAGGGGGCAAAGAGCAATAGGCAAGAGGAAACAATTAATCAAACCGTCCAGGTCGTAAGCCCGTGCTTTGTGAATTGATACTTTTTAGCATACCCGCCAAACGCCTCGATTGCCTGGATCACGTTGTATTTCGAATTGCCCGGGCAATAGAAAGTCATGAAGCCACCACCGCCTGCACCGGAGATCTTCCCGCCTGTCGCACCGGCTTTTTTTGCGGATGCATAAATATCATCAATGAGTGTATTGCTAATTCCTTCCGCCATATTTCTTTTTTGACGAAAACCGAAATCGAGTATATCACCAATCTCATGAATCCGACCCTTTAGCAAGGCCTCCTTCATCATTTGGGCCTGTTGTTTCAATTGATGCATGGCTTCGATTGATTTTTCTTTTTTTTCAGTTACGTTCCTGCTTTGCTTTTCGATAATTTTTGCAGATTCACGGCTTGTTGCAGTGTAGTATAAAACAAGATTATTCTCCAATTCAGATAAGTATTCCTGCTTGATGCGAAGGGGATTTACGATTACTTTATCATCAGCAAAAAATTCCATGAAATTGACTCCTCCGAAAGTAGCCGCATATTGATCCTGTCTTCCTCCTGCCATTTTCAGGTCAATCCGTTCAATTTTATAGGCGAGTTGCGAAATATCGTATTCACCGAGGGGAAGTCTCGCCATTTCAGCAAATGCCCCAATGATTGCCACGACAAGTGTTGAAGATGTTCCGAGACCGGATCCCGCTGGCGCGTCTACAAAGGTAGAAAGTCTGAAGCCAGTTTTTTGTAAACCGAAATCTTTTTGAATTCGATTGTAAACTCCTTTTAGTAAATCTAATGAGCCATCAATTGGCAATGCTTCTGCCCAATTAAATTGTTGTTGTTCCTTCCGGTCAAGGGCTTCTAAAATAATTTTATCTTCATTTATCGCTTCGATATTAGCATAAGCATAGAGTGAAACCGTCGCGTTTAATATGGCTCCTCCATAGAGATCGCAATAGGGGCTTACATCGGTTCCGCCACCGGCTAATCCAATTCTTAAGGGAGCTTTACTTCTGTGCATTATTAGCTAGATCAGTTATCGCTTCAACGAGTTTTGACCAGGAATATTTTTCTTTTTCGTTGCGAAGATGGGGTAAAAAATAATTTTCGCCTAATTGGAAGTATTTGTCAATTGCCTTTGCGATTGACCCTGGTTCAGGTTCGCATACCAGGCCTGTTTTTTCATTCATTACCAGATCAGACAGACTGCCCACATTAGTTACGATCATAGGTTTTTCAAAATGATAGGCAAGTGGTGTTACGCCACTTTGCGTGGCATTTCGATAGGGTTGGATCACTGCGTCAGAAGCACAGAAATAATATTTCACTTCGCTATCAGGAATAAACTCTGTTCTTAGTATCAGGCGATCGCTAATATTAAGTTTATTGATTTGTTCCAGATATGGTTTTTTGTCTCCATAAAATTCACCGGCGATAAGGAATTTCCAATTAGATGGAGTTAATGGATTTTTATTTAGTTCACCAATCGCGTCAAATAACAGATCAAGTCCCTTGTATTTGCGAATAAACCCAAAAAATAATATTATCTGATCAGTATCGTTGAGCTCAAGTTTTTTTCTAGCCTCTTCTTTTGAAATGGAGGCGCCAAAATTATCATAAAGCGGATGTAATACCTGTTTGGCTGGTTTTGTAGGTTCAAACTGTCTTAAATCATTCATCACTTTTCCACTCATAGTGATGAACGCATCTACGGGTTTAAGAAAATATTTTGTGAAGGGAATATCTCCCAGTCTTTTTTCGTGTGGAATAATATTGTCGGTAATGGCAATGATGCGCGTGTGTTTATTCTTTTTTACCTGCCGCAAAATTGTACCTAATGCTGGTCCCATAAAAGGAAGCCAGTAGCGAACTACAATAATGTCGGGCCTGATTTTTTTTAGCTGATTTCCGATCTGCCACCAGTTCAGCGGATGTATTGAATTGATCACCGGAAAGATTTTCAAATCCTTAGGAAAAGGTTCATTCGAGTATTGAGTGGTTCCCGGAAAAAGAAAAGATGGATACTGAAGAGAAAAAGAAAATATTGAACAATTGAATCCTTCGCTCAAGAACTGCCTTGCCAGGCGTTCATTGAAAGTAGTGATACCACCACCGCGAAGCGGGTGAGCGGGACCGATGATGACTACTTTCTTGGGAGGCAATGTGTATTATTTTTATTGGATTGTTAGATGGTTCGATGGTTAGATTGTTGGGTTCAACCAGTAAGCCCAACAATCTAACCATCGAACCATCTAACCATAAAGCATATTGAATGCAAAATATTTTCTCAGTCAACGCCAACGAGTTCTTCAACCAGATATGAATTTCTTCCCGGCGCGTTCCTTGCGATGAGTTCGCCTACAAACCCGGTGAGGAATAGTTGGGAACCGATGATCATGATCATTATTGCGAAAAAGAATAATGGCCGTTGGGTTAGTCCAGCCTGGTCGAAAAAGAATTTGGCAATGGTGAGATAGAGAAAAATTAAAAAACCGATGAGGAAGAATAGTGTTCCCCAAAACCCAAAGAATTGCATGGGTCGTTTGCCGAATTTTCCAAGGAACATAATAGTGCCGAGATCGAGAAATCCATTAATATAACGTTCTAATCCGAATTTTGATTTGCCATATTTTCTTGCACGATGCTCGACAACTTTTTCTCCTACTTTCTTGAAACCTGCCCATTTAGCAATTAATGGAATATAACGATGCATCTCACCATAGACCTCAATACTCTTAACTACCTTCGAGCGGTACGCTTTCAACCCGCAATTGAAATCATGCAGGTCGATACCTGAAATTTTCGCAGTAACCCAATTGAAGAATTTCGAGGGAACCCTTTTTTCAAAGGGATCATGTCTTTTCTGTTTCCAGCCACTCACAATATCGAATTGATTGTCCAGAACCATTTTTCTCAGTTCAGGTATTTCATCCGGACTATCCTGCATGTCGGCATCCATCGTGATCACGACATCTCCTTTAGCCAGGCGGAATCCTTCATTCAATGCAGCCGACTTTCCATAATTCCTTTGGAAGCGGATGCCTTTGAAGCACGGATTACTCTTATTAAGGGATTCAATCACCTTCCATGAATTATCCGAACTACCATCGTCAATCATTAATACTTCATAGGAAAGAGAATGACCATTCACTACGCGTTCAATCCACGCGCAGAGCTCTGGTAGGGATTCGTCTTCGTTGTAAACGGGAACAATGATTGAAACATCCATGAATGCCTAGTTTTGGAATTCTGGCTTATTCTTTTTAATTATAGCTGCAATAATCAGGCTGATAACAAACCAAAGTATTAAACCCAAAGCGTAACCAAGCAATTGCCTACCTATTGTATAATTATTCCCGCTTAGAGTATCATTTACTGATTTTTCTATCGTTGCATCCGATGCGCCGAAACTACGCATCATTTTTTCTTGAGCAACCGCAGTTTCCTGCGCTAAGGCCTCACGAAAAGGAACATCAATTATATTGAAAAGTACGTAATTGAAGACGGTTGAGATAAATGTACCAACTACAAATATCAAAAAGACTGTTTTCAAGGCTTCTCCAAAACTCATATATCCGCCCAGCGCTTTTTTTTGCTTCACTCCACCAATAACTGCAATTACAATTGGAATACAAAAACCAACGTATGCAATCGGATGGACAAACCATTTGACTCCACCTAAGTAAAGTACCAAAGTAAAGATAACAGCGGCTAATCCAAGGATTACTCCATAAGTAAGGCCATAATTAGGTTTTTTAGCTTCCATTGTAATTAATTTTGATTGGTTAAAAATACCTGATCCCTGTATAAAATACCCATCACTCTACCTGTAAATTCTTTACCGATAAAAGGAGTATTTTTTGATTTGGAATGAAATGACTGCGCATTTGGTTTCCAAATAGAGCCAGGTGTAAACAGTGTTAGTTGGCTTGCTGCACCTTTTGTTACACTCAGAGGGGATAATCCAAAAATTTTTCTGGGGTTGATGCTAAGCAGTTCAACCCATCTCGTCTCCGGTAGATCAGGCAAAGCGGATTTAAGAACTGAGTAGCAAGTTTCAAGCCCAATCATACCAAACTTTGCATACTCGAATTCAAGCATCTTGCTATCCCTTTCATGCGGCAGGTGATGGGTGGCGATACAATCAACAGTTCCATCCTGGATTGCCTTTTTCAATTCCTCTCTGTCCTTTTTTCCCCTTAAAGGCGGATATACTTTGAGGTTACTGTCGTACTCTAAAAGGTCCTCATCAATAAAGTAAAGGTGGAAGGGCGTAACGGAGCAGGTCACCTGCAATCCGGCATCTTTCGCACGGCGGATATATTCAATCGATTTTGGTGAACTCACACCTGTGAAATGGATCTTTGACTCAGTATACCGCGCAAGCTTGATATCTCTTGCAACTAACAATTCTTCAGCCATCATCGGCTTGCCGGGCAATCCAAGTCTTGTCGACATGATTCCTTCATGCATCTGACCGTTAGGTCCAACACTCTTGTCATCCGGGATCTGGATAACTACGCCATCAAAGGCTTTTACATATTGAAGCGCCTTCAGCAATATTCCGGAAGATTGAACCGGGTTCAAGCCATCGCTGAAAGCAATCGCTCCGCTGGAATGCATATCGTACATCTCTGCCAGCTCCTTTCCTTCGAGAGAACGGGATATAGCTCCGATGGGATGAATATTTACCGGAAGCGACTTTGATTTTTGGAAAATGTATTCTACCTGAGATTTTGTATCAATGGCCGGTTTTGTGTTGGGGATCACAAATACATCCGTAAATCCTCCTGCTGCCGCCGCGGCGGCACCGGTCTCGAGGCTTTCCTTGTATTCATATCCCGGGTCTGCGAAATTGGCAAATACATCCATCCAACCGGGAGAAACATGGAGCCCGTCAGCTTTTATCGTTTGATCTACCTTTTCTTTTATCGAAGATTGAATGTCTTTGATGATGCCTGCTTCAATTAAAATATCCTGGATTTTTCCGTTGAGAGGGGAGGAAGGATCAGTAATTCGAGCCTGTTGAATGAGAACCTTCATTTGTGAAAAGTTATGCGAAGATAGAGGTTCCTGATTATTTATGATTGATTATTAATTATTAATTATTAACTTGAAAATTAGGGTATTCGAAGCACCGCAATAATCAATAATCAATAATTAATAATCAATAATCAGGAGTTCATGAAGCGTCGGATGTTGATGCTTTTTTCTGCGCTGATACTAGGGATTCATGACATTCCCGCTCAGCAAAAGATAGATAGCCTTTTTCCCGTCAGAGCTCTCGCTATTGCAGCACCGATGCCGAATGTCCTCGATTCTTTCATCAGCTTTATTCAGCAGGAACTCGTTCCCCGGAAAATAAATACGCTTATACTTCGGGTTGATTACAATTACCAGTATAAATCACATCCTGAATTGATCGGTAATCCTGCATTGACTGAAGCACAGGTAAAGAAGATCGTGAATGCATGCAAACAAAATAATATCCGCATCATTCCACAAATCAATTTACTCGGGCATCAATCCTGGGCCGGACAGATAGGAAAATTGCTGGAGGCATATCCCCAGTTTGACGAAACCCCGCATGTGAAATTGCCGCAAAATTATAAATGGCCAAATGAGGATAGTCTTTATTGCAAGAGTTATTGTCCGCTCCATCCTGATGTACATAAAATAGTATTTGAATTGATGGACGAGATCTGTTCGGTATTTGAAACCAATGCCTTTCATGCGGGAATGGATGAAGTGTTTTATATCGGTGATGCCAAATGTCCGAGATGTTCAGGTAAGAATAAAGCTGAATTGTTTGCTGGCGAACTAAAGATGTTGAGAGATCATTTAAATAAATCAGGAAAGGAATTGTGGATCTGGGGAGACCGTTTGATCGATGGAAGAACAACCGGAGTTGGAATGTGGGAGGGAAGTTTTAATAATACTTTTCCCGCGGTCGATATGATTCCGAAAGATGTGGTCATCTGCGACTGGCATTATGAGCGTCCGGATAAAACTGCAGTGTATTTTGCGATGAAAGGCCTTAGAGTGATCACCTGTGGTTGGAGAAATCCTGATGTGGGAGTTGCACAAGTAAAGGATATGCATTCATTCAGGCAGGGTTCAACTGCGGCGATGAAAGATCGCTTCCTGGGAATTATGGAAACCGTTTGGTCACCGGCTTCTACGTTTATGAGAAATTATTATGGGAATAGCTCATCCAATCGAAATACTCCGGAGAATTGTTTTCGTGCAATGTTTGATGAGGTGAACAAGATTGTAGCCCAGAAATAACTCAAACTTTTCGGTACTTCCTCTGCATTCTTCCTTTTTGAACCTTGTCATTTCGAATTCTCCCTCGAACCTTGTCATCTCGAGCCCGGCAAACAAAGGCAAACTTGCATCAAAAGCAACCAGGGCGAGAGATCTGCGGAATCGGAGACTATGCGAGTTCCCAAATTGTACAGATTTCTCGCCCTTGTTACCTCTTTCAATTAGTTTCATTCATTGCACCGGGCTGCAATGACAAGGTTCAAAAAGGAAGGACGCAGAAAAAAGAGAGAACGACGGAGAGAAAGTCAAGTCACTAATAAGGAGTTTGCGACTTTCAAGCTTACTACGAGCTCCGTTTTTCCCCTAAGCTGTAACGTTATACTATTATCGAAAGCTTCAACATTCTTTATCTTAATTGTATCACCCAGAGCAATGCCTATTTTATCCAAATAAGAAAGAAAAGCCGGGGAGTGATCAATTACTCCTGTAAATTTTCCTGTCTGGTCCTTTTTCAATTCAGAAAGAAGTATTGACTTTGATTTAACCAGTACGCCGTTCGCATTCGGAATAGGATCACCATGTGGATCAGCTTTCGGATGACCCAGGTAGGTATCGAGACGATTTATCAATGACTCACTTTGGATATGCTCCAATTGTTCAGCGATCTCATGCACTTCATCCCACCCAAAGCCCAGTTTTTCCAGGAGAAAGACCTCCCAAAGCCGGTGCTTTCGAATGATGTTTAGGGCAATCTGCTTTCCTTTTTCTGTAAGCCTGAAGCCTTTTGATTTTTCATAATTGATCAGCTTCTTCCTGGACATCTTCTTCAGCATGTCAGTAACTGAGGCCGAATGCACTGCCATTGCCTTTGCCAGGTCAGAATTGGCTACGGTATCACCGTTCTGCTCCTGCAACTTATAAATGGTCTTCAGGTAGTTCTCCTCAGTAAAAGAATGCATTTAGTGGATTTATCCTGCAAAATAAATAAAAGTCATCTAAAACATGAATTAGGTGAGTCTAATTTATTATTTTTGTTTGTCAAAAACTCTACAAAGCCGATGATGCGGAACAAGTTCATTGTGGTTGGATTGATCCTTTTCTTCATAGCAGGCGGTATTGCCTGCCAGAAAATCATTCCGAAAGGGCCTGCTGATGATGAAATATTGGACGGTCCGATTGAGGGATTAACTCCCGATCAAAACCAGATCTTCTTAAGAGGGGATATAGCCTTCAATGATGATATATTCTCGACAACTAATGGCCTGGGACCTTTGTTTGTAGCGACTTCCTGCGGAACCTGTCATGCAGGCGATGGCAAAGGACATCCATTTACCACGCTCATTCGTTTTGGTCAAACTGATGCGACTGGCAATAAGTTCCTGCAAATGGGCGGACCGCAGCTACAGAACAGGGCAGTTCCAGGATTTCAACCGGAACAAATTCCGGCTGGCGCTACTTTTTCGAAATTCACCCCTCCTGCAAATACGGGGCTGGGCTTACTGGAAGCAGTAACCGATGTAGCAATACTCGCGTTTGCAGATGAGAATGATGCAAACAATGATGGGATCTCTGGTAGGCCTAACTGGATTTCAATTCCATCATATTGTATCCTGAGGCCGGGAACAATTGAAATAAATGGAAAATACATTGGAAGATTTGGAAAGAAGGCTGCAGTTTACGATCTGCTTCAACAAACCGTAAATGCCTATAACCAGGATATGGGCGTGAATTCAACTTACGAACATTATAATACCTATAATGGCCTGGAAGTTGATCCCGAATTAACCAATCAAACTGTGTTGGATGTTGTGTTCTATCTGCAGACATTGAAAGCACCAATTCAAAGAATACAAAATGATGCTGATGTTATTGCTGGAAAACAAATCTTCCTCAATATTTCCTGCGGTAAATGTCATACTCCGGAATTACAAACCGGTCCCTCTTCAATTGCAGCTTTATCGAACAAGAAATTCTTTCCATATACAGATATGTTATTGCATGATATGGGCTCGGGACTTGATGATGGTTATACAGAAGGCTCTGCAACAACTGCAGAATGGAGAACCCCGGCTCTATGGGGACTGGGTCTATCTCAAAATTCGCAGGGAGGACAAGTGTTCCTTTTGCATGATGGCAGGGCAAAAAGCATTGAGGAAGCAATCACAATGCATGGAGGAGAAGCGCTCCAAAGCAAAAACAGTTTTCAACAGCTCAACGCAGAAGAAAAGGCTAAACTCATCAAGTTTCTAAAATCACTGTAAGAAATTAAATGAAGAGAAGAGATTTCATATTAAATGGGTGTTCGGCCTGCCTTTCTGTATCGGTAATTGCGGCATTTCTTCCTTCCTGTGCATCGACAAAGTATTTATCCGGTGAACTCGGAGAGAATGGATTAACGGTGTCAAAAGAAGAATTCAAAATAAAGCGGGATGGTGCATTTCGTTCATTTATTATCATACGGAACGATGCGCTTCAATATCCGATTTGTGTCTATCGCTTTAGCGAAACCGAATATTCTGCGCTATATATGCGATGTACGCACCAGGGAACAGAATTGCAGGCAGCAGGTGACATGCTTCAATGTCCAGCACATGGAAGCGAATTCAGCAACAAAGGCGAAGTAACGAATGGACCTGCTGATCTTGGTTTGAGAACCTTTCCGGTAACCGTACTAAATAGTAATGAGCTCTTCATAGACCTACGCAAGCAATCATGAAAAGAACGGGGATTATAATATTATTGATCTTATTGATTACTGAGCTTCCTGCCCAAATCGATCCGACCTTGTTGAAAAGACCTTCAAAGGATACTATTGGCGCATCAATGAATATTGATGCAATCTATAACCGGCCATTCAATAAACTTGGAAAGTTACCCGTGGCAATTGGAGGTTACCTGGAAGCGAACTATCAATACCTGGGTGAAGATGGAATTACTGAGGGGCACCAATTCCAATTCCGCAGGTTAACAATCTTTCTTTCCTCTTCAATTTCAAAAAGAATAAAGTTTTTGACAGAAATAGAATTTGAAGATGGAACCAAGGAGATCAATATAGAATTTGCATCTGTTGATTTCGAGTTTGCGCCCCTGCTAAATGTGAGAGGTGGTATTGTGATGAATCCAATTGGCTCATTTAATCAGAATCATGACGGACCCAAATGGGAGTTTGTCGATAGGCCAATATCGGCAACGCAAATGTTGCCTGCAACCTGGAGCAATGTTGGGGTTGGTTTATTTGGCAAGCAATACAAAAATGATTGGGCTTTTGCATATGAACTCTACCTGACGAATGGATTTGATGATAAGATCATTTCTAATTCGGAGAACAAGACATTTTTACCTGCGTCAAAAGAGAACCGTGATCGATTTGAAGAAAGTTTTAATGGCAGTCCGTTATTCACCGGGAAAGTTGCCGTAAGAAGAAACAAGATTGGCGAGTTGGGTGTTTCGTATATGGGTGGAGTTTACAATAAGTTCCAGGAAGATGGTCTAACGCTCGATGAGAAAAGGCGGGTAGATGTTTTTGCAATCGATTTTAATACTACGCTTCCAAAACTCCAGACTTATATCAATGCAGAATGGGCATGGGTAAATGTAAACATCCCGGAAACTTATACAGAACAATTCGGAAGAAAGCAGGAAGGCGGGTTCATCGATATTGTGCAACCTGTTTATAAACGCCCCGTATTCGGTTTTGACAAATCGGTGTTTAATGTTGCCGTCCGCTTAGAATATGTGGACTGGAACAAGGGAACATTTAAGTCAACAGGAGGCAATATTTCTGATGATGTTTACTCAATTGTTCCTGCAATAAGCTGGCGCCCGACTGCGCAAACAGTACTAAGGGCTAATTATCGATTTAATTGGCAAACCGACATCTTGGGTAATCCTCCATCAAAGCTTGGAGGAATACAGATTGGGTTTAGCGCTTATTTTTAATTCGTGGTTATTCTTGTGGGAAGAAATTGGAAATTACGTGACCGGCCAACCGATTCTCTTGCAAATGAATTTCCCACTTATCAATTCATTATAATAGACTGACATTCAACAATCTACATTAGGTATATATACTATTGCACTTAGTATTTTCTGCTATTATCTTTGTTTTGTTATAAGTATTTCCCTTTAATGCGGAAATTGGTTGATCGTAAACCCATTGAAAATGAAACTGATCTATTGTTCCCGCAGGAAACTGAAGGTAATTCTCCTGGTTATAACGCTAACAACGTTACAAACTTCAGCACAAATTTGTTCTGACCCGGCCAATACAATTTATGGCTTGAGCAATACTGGCAATATTCATCCTGTTACGGTAGCTACCGGCGCTGTTGGACCACAAATCAACCCTGCATACGCTACGGCACCAAACGGACCAAATGGAATAGGTTATAATAATATTAATCAGCGTTTTTATTTTTTCAAAAGCAGTCCAGGTGCCCCCGTTCAGGAATTTGTTTCATTTGATCCTGCGCTGAATCTTGTTACACCTCTTGCAAATTGTCCTTCAATCTATTCGGTGTACGTCGGATGTGTTACGCCTAACGGCACAGGATACTATTGCTGGGATTCGCGCGCAAATTTCTACTATTACAATATTCTTGCAAATACGTGGACTTTCATCACCAATACGATGGTGGATAATCTCGGGAATGATGTTGACGCAATCATCAGAATGCATGGATCTGGCGATATCGCCATCGATGGTTGGGGAAATATGCTGATGGTGCCTTCGAGTAATGCACGCTATGCCTTATATGAAATGGCTGCTCCTTTACCCACAAGCCCTGTTGCAAGTATCACGGTTCAGGAGTTAAAGCCATTGACAAATCCTCCGGGCAAGTTTGTCGGCATTACATTAAACTCTACCGGGCAGATTCTGCTTAGTACGGCAGCTCCAAACAACAGATTGTATCGTTTGGAAAATAATATGTCGCTCACTTTTGTCGCTAATTTGGCTGGTGATATGGCGGACCTGACTTCCTGCAATTTCCCGGTTAATATCCTGCCGATAACATTTAAAGGCTTCACTGCTTCATTGAAGAATAGTAAAGTTTCATTGGATTGGCAAGTCAGCAAAGACGAACCAGTTCACGGTTATACGATAGAGCGAAGCAGCAATTCAACCACCTGGGAAAAGATCGGTGAAATGAATGCAGTCGCGAGTAATTTGACGACTTCTTTTTCATTCATCGATTATGTACCTGCAAATGGTAAGAATTTTTATCGAATCATTATCAATAAGCAGGATGGGCAGCAAAACTATTCTGCAATTAAACGAATAGATATACTTGAAAACGTTCCATTTGCAATTGGTCCGAACCCGGTACAAAGTGTGCTGCAGATCCAAAACAACGGGCAGACAATCAGAATCTCTTCTGTTGAGATCTTTGATCAGGCAGGACGCAAGGTTAGACAGTCAACTTTATCGATAGGATTAAATACTATTAACATGGCCGACTTAGGAAAAGGAGTGTATAACGTTAATGTGTCGCAGGCGGATGGAAGCAGAACGATGTATAAAATATTAAAATTGTAAAGTCACTTACCATTTTCAATTGATCTTCCTTTCAGAATAAACAATAAACCATCATATACGGCAGGTTGAAACACTGTGCCGTGATCATGATCGGGATAAAACTGCCACTTGAAGTTTAGTTTCTTCTGGCTGTTTTGCTTTAAAAGATCTGTAAGTTCAAGGCTTGGTTTTATCAGCGAACTTTTCTCGCTATTATCTTTCATGATTTCCGATGCATACATCTTTCTTCCCATACTATTTGCAACGGCAATAAAGACTGTATTTTGTTGAAGGTCATAATTGGGCAATGAAGCTTTTACTTCGTTTAATAATTTGTGATCATCCCACCACATACTCGGATCAATTGCTAAATAAGAATCAAATAGCTTATTAAAATTCAAGAAAATATTTATAGCAGTAAGGCCGCCGAATGAATGTCCTATCAGTATTCTTGAGGTAGTAGTTGGATACTTTGCATCGATATAGGGAATTAATTCCTTCTCCAGGAATAGCGCGAAGTTCTTTCCTCCGCCGGATGCTTTCACTGAACCTGGGTCAAGCCAGGGGCAGGAATTAACGTGTGATGGAGTATAGTCACGCGTTCTTTCGGCATTCACATCAATTGTACCGGGGTTTATAAACCCTACTCCAACAACAATGAGCTTTGGAGCTTTTCCTTCTTTATGTAAAATTCTTATCGTGTTGACTACTGTATGGAAATTTACTTCTGCATCTAAAACAAAAAGGACCGGAAACCTTTGTTTTGTCGCCCCATTGGATTGCTGGGGAGAATAAACCCATGCAATACGTTGCTGATTTAGAATCTTTGAATAGATCGTGTCGATATTCTTTTGAATATTATCAGTTTGAGCGGCAGCACAGGAGCAGTTGATAAGATAAAAAAGAATACTGAAGAGTGTGGGGCTCTTGCGATTGGTACACATGGGCTATTTGTATTTTGATCAGATACAGAATTTCAATACAAATTTAATATTGAGAGTTTCGGGCTATGACAGAATTATTTGAATGGTTCCTCTGTAAATTTATATGAATAAAACTCCCAAATGGAAAGTAATGTCCGGGATATCGAGCCTGTGTTGGCTCATGTTGAGCCCATTCTTGCGGTGAAGAATATATTAGAAACAGTCACCTACTGGCACGAAATGTTAGGCTTCCCAGGAAAATGGACCTGGGGTGATCCGCCTGACCATGGAGGAGTTTCCTGGCAGGGAGTTTTTATTCAGTTTACATTGTCACCTGAATTGGCGGAAAAATCCAAAGGGAATTCAATTTGGATCAGGGTAAAAAATATTGAAACGCTTTATGCAATTCATCAGGAAAAGAATGTTGAGATCCTAACTCCTTTGGAACATAAACCCTGGGGTTTTGCAGAGTATGTCGTAAAGGACATCAATGGATATTATTTAAGATTTGCTGCGCCTGCATCTTCAAAAGAGAAAAAATCTGAAGGCTTATCTCGGTCCATTCGTATTCATTCGCGAAAGCCAACAATAGATGAATATTTCAAGCTGGTTGCTGCGGTTGGATGGGGAGAAAATAAGGATAGAGCAAAAGGAGAATCAGCATTAGCGCCGGTGGTGACCGCGGTTGTAGCAGAAGACCTGGATAATAAGGAAATCGTCGGTTGCGCTTTATTGTTGGGGGATAATGTGAGTTTTTATTACGTAAAAGACGTGATGGTTCACCCAAACTGGCAGCATAAACATGTTGGAACTGCCTTGATGAAAGAATTGACAAAATGGATTGATGAGAATGGGCCGCCCAATGTTTTTGTAACATTAATTACGCCTGAAAACTTAGCCCCTTTCTACAGGCAGTTTGATTTTGCACCAGCGTTTGGGATGGTTAGAATAAAGTGCTGATCAAATCAATTGAAATATTGAATCCCTACTTGGGAAATTACTAAATTACAGAAGGCTCGCAAATTTTTGCGAGATCTTCATATAGTTACAATAAAACCATTGCATATGGGAAAGCTAGCTCAAATAAAAACGAAGGAAACAGATGCAAGCGTGAATGAATTCATCAATAAAGTTCCTGATGAACAAAAACGTAAAGACAGCTTCACTTTAGTTCAAATGATGCAAAAGGCTACAAAGGAGGAACCCAAAATCTGGGGCAGTTCAATAATTGGTTTTGGAAATGTCAGATATAAAAGCCCAGCAACCGGAAGAGAAGTGGATTGGTTAAGGATCGGATTTTCTCCACGCAAGGCAAACCTTTCACTCTATCTTACTATGGATATTAAGGCGCATGCTGGTCAACTAAAGAAGCTGGGTAAGCATAAGACAGGAGTTGGTTGTCTCTACATAAATAAGTTGGCCGATGTCGACATAAAGGTTTTGGAAGAATTAATAAATACGGCTGCTAAGCCAAAGAAATAGGGCCCACAATAGTGCTTTTGAATTGATTCACTTCAAGAGTGTAACATAAAAGCCTATAACAAAAAAGTCCCTTCTTATGAGAAGGGACGATGTCGGGTGGACTGGATTCGAACCAGCGACCCCTTGCACCCCATACAAGTGCGCTACCGGGCTGCGCCACCACCCGAATTTGTGATTGGGGAAGCAAATGTAAGCCATAATTTTTTGTCGAGTGTTCCCCTGATACATTCCGCCAGAACGTAGGCTTGGCTTCAATTTCAACTAAAGTATATGGAAGTCAAATTTCTTTGGCCTGAATCATTTCGCCATTGCTAAAATTTTTAGTAACATTGTAGCGGGAAGGTAAGCAACTCATGTTATCTTTTGATCAGAACCGGTCAGTCGCTCATTTTGACCTGGATTCTTTTTTTGTGAGCGTGGAATGCCTGAAGAATTCTTCATTGAAGGGCAAACCAATTGCCGTGGGTGGCTATAGCGATCGCGGTGTGATTGTTTGTTGCAGCTATGAAGCCAGGAAATTTGGCGTAAAAAGCGCAATGCCCGCGAAACTTGCAAGGCGACTCTGTCCGGAGCTGCTGATGATTCGGGGAGATATGGACAGTTATTCCAAATATTCCCGCATTGTTACAGATATTATAGCCGATGAGGTTCCACTCTTTGAAAAATCGTCCATTGATGAGTTTTATATTGATATGAGCGGGATGGATCGCTTTTTCGGTACAACGGTTTACACTTCCAACCTTCGCCAAAAAATTATTAAAGAAAGCGGGCTTTCTATTTCGTTTGGACTCTCGGCTAATAAACTCGTGAGCAAGGTTGCTACCGATGAAGCAAAGCCCAATGGTCAATTGGTAATTGAGTTCGGAAACGAAAAAAGTTTTCTTGCTCCATTAAAGATTGAAAAATTGCCGATGATCGGTCCAAAGACTGCAGAACTCTTGCGAAGAATGGGAGTGGAGACGATTTCGATACTGAGCCAGATCCCACTTGAATTAATGACGAATACCTTTGGCCGGAATGGCATCGAACTATGGCGCCGTGCGAATGGAATCGATGAATCCCCAATCATTCCTTATCACGATGCTAAATCTGTCGGCACGGAAAATACTTTTGAAACAGACACCATCGACATAAGATTTCTTCATCGCGAACTCGCACGCATGACCGAGCGCATTGCATTTGAATTGCGTGATAGCAATAAACTCACTGGATGCATTACCGTTAAGATCCGGTACAGCGATTTTCAAACGATGACCAAACAGACGATCATTCCTTATACAGCATCAGATCATGAATTGCTCACCAAAGCGAGAGAGTTATTTACTAGACTCTATGATCGAAGATTATTGGTGAGATTGATCGGTGTTCGTTTTTCGCACCTCATTCCCGGTAATTACCAGATCAATTTGTTTGAAGACACGCAGGAAGGAATAAAACTTCACCAGGCTATTGACAGTGTTAAGCATCGATTCGGAGAGCAATTTCTTATACGCGGATCCGGGTTCGATCCAAAAAAGACCAATGCAACCATAACTCCAAAAGCATTTCGCTCCTTTAAATTTTCATGATTTCATTTTCAAGCCGAGGATTAACAGGCATACTATTTATTCGAAGCTTCTTGAATGATCTTATCATAAACCTTCCGCGCATTCTCGTATGCAGCTTCGGCAGCCTGGCGCTCATTTACGTTTATATTATCCCGTTTCATCTTCCAACACTGATCAACCGATTTGCGGCACCATTCAGCGCTTTTTAGTTCGCGAATTGGTTTTCCATTAAGGGTTACAAAAACGGGATTCGTATGTGCGCTTGCATATATGCGCATTGCAATCCAGGAAGAACGATCAACCGGATAATTGAAAGAAATATCATTCCATTTTCCATTGGCATCAATCTCCCTTGAATCGACTGCAAAGCCGTTTACGATCAATTCAACTTTCACTTTTCTCGTCTTCCCAATCCTTGCTCTTTCTATACTCCAATAAGGCTGTTGATCCAGGTTGCTTTTTGCAATTGATTCACCAACCTCGTCCTGGTTTTCCGGAAGAAGCGCCACAACTTTGGCGGTAATTTTTACGGATGCATTCGCACCGAGATTTAATTTGCTATCATTTGTTCCCGCTTCAATGCCGTTTACTTTGAAATCAATGATATGTGCATTGCCTTCGGAAACATAGGAACGTCCTTTCTTTATTGCGTCAACATAAGAATCATAACCAAGTTTTCCTTCAGGCTTGAAATAACTCCTTGCAAGACCAACTCTTTCATCGAAAATGCAGGGGAAATCTGTTTCGCCGCTCAGTCTTGTTGTAAAGCCGCAATTCAAACTATGATACCACATATTTATTTCCCATGGATATGGAGTATCGCCTGCACTATAAAAATCAACAATATTATGGGCAACGGTCACAATATATTCGTTGGCACCAATTCCATCCATTTTGGGAGTAACGTAGTTTGGCAATTCATTAGTAGTCGTTATCGGGCTCAACCCCCAACCGGAATGCGCATACCCGGTCACGGCATTCTGTGATTTTGCCCATTTGAATACTGGCAATCCCCAGCTGGGCCATTCTTCAATCGTTGTTGTACCAGGATAATCATCTTCTTTCAAATTCAGTAAAACAATATGTCCAGCGTGGGATGAAGGAAATCCGGATACTTCCACATCATGGCGCATTATATTTTTGGTCGTAGAAAGGGGATTATCCTTCCCCGTAAAGTAGGTTTTCTGATGATACCAGCTCGGTCCCCAGGTAAGAACTGCAGAAATGCTGAGGTCTTCTCCCAACGCCTGTCGCCACATATCCAAAGGCTTTACTCCTTCTTCGGGACTATCGTAATGACTGCATCCGGCCGCGTGCACATGATGATCTCCACTATACCAACCAAGACTCGCCATATTTAACCAACGTTTCAATTGAAAGTTTGCTGAATATTCTTTTACTCCTGTTGGAACCACCAGTGTAATTTTTTGAGGAATGTATTCAGGACCTCTGGTAAATGAAACATCATATTTGCCGGGTGGCAATAACACATGCTCTCCATCTGACCGATAGATCTGCGGTTGAAAAAAGAAATCAGGATACTCGTCAAAGGCTGCGATCCTTCTTGCAGGCAATGGATAAATTCCCACTAGTGTGGGAGGAATTTTATACTTACTACTTATGCCACCAAAATTTGAAACCAGATTTCTTTGAGCTCCTCCAAGCCTAAGGTCCGTATTCCGGATTGTTTGTACACTATCATCCAAAATGCGTTCAATCCCATCCGCTATAATAAAAGAGGCCATAGTTGGAGATCCATCAACGTCCTTAATATTCAATTTCACTTTTACTGATGGACTGGCATCAAACAGGATGTTGATCGTATTTCGAAATCCGATATCCTGTGATCCCTGTCCAACATTAAAACCAATTTCAACTTCACGTTGGCCCGCATCCTTGCAATAAAGTTGAACGATTGCATATTCCAGTTTTAGTCCTGACAAATTCGGAAGCATTGGTTTATTTCGATAGACCTGTATTTCTATAAACCTATTTGCGACCTGACCAGCTGTCAATTTTTTCTTTTCATCCACCCTGGCTTCGAACGAAGGTGCATAAAGTGGCGTTGCAGCATTCGGGCTTTGAGCGCTGATTGCTGCGGTAATCCCTGCCTCATTATTTACTTTAACCAGGTAACTGACCCAACCATTCTGAATTAACCGGGCTTTTGCCGGACCTCTTTCAACTTTTACTCTTGATTCTGGATTGATATTTACAAATGCAAGGCAATAAGGATCCAGAATATTTTGGATTTGGGTTGTTATTTCTGGCGTGAGTTTTTGACGCTGCAAGTCAGTTAGTCGTTTTTCATCTTCTTTCGATAAAGAGCTGCCTAAAAAGGATAATGCATCTTTTAAGCGAATGGCTTGTGCGAGCAAGGGTTGAGGTTCGATGCCTTTGATGGTGGTTTGCAATTGCGGGGGGTGGTTCTCATGTTGACCGAGGGTTACTTGACCAAGGCAATTAACAGCCACCATAAGTGAAAAAAGAAAAAACTTTTTCATAACGCATGTATTAATACTTTTTGTGCACCGCATCCTCTTTAAAGCAACCATTGTCAATAGCCGTGTCAGGTTTTAAGCCTTTCTTTGTTACTTCCCAGGTGATGTTTTGAAGTGCAGGCTGATGACGTTTTACTGTATCAGCAATTATGGGTCTCAAATAAATCTTATTGTTGGAATATGTCCATTTGCCATCTATCTTGTCCTGGCATTCTCCAAGCATATATTCATATCTAAAACTTGAATCAGTTTTCAAAGTTAGAATTGATCCGCGCTGAGATTTGTTGTCAACGGTTGAATACAATCCATAAAGCCCCTCTCCAGTTAGTGTTTTTGATGCGTTACATCCGATCAGGAACAATATAGAGACAGCAGCAATAATGTTACGAGTCATTGGTTAAGGTAGATTTGTTTGCAAATTAGTCAATGAGAAATTCAAAAAAGAAAAATTAAAGACCCTAGCTTTGTAGAAGCAGGGGTCTTGAGTAGATTAATTAATCAAAATTGGTACATCAAAGATTCCAGGAAATTGGTGTACACTTCGTTACTTACCGAGTATTTTGCCAACGGGGATAATATTGAACTTGTCGGTCTCGTTGAGACAAGAAAGTAATTTTTATCAATATTCTTTTGTCTCGACCAGGTCGAGAATCCTTGCCTGGGGGTTAAAAATTACTTTGCCCTCAATATTTCCCCATAACACGTTTAAGGCGCGAAGTGTTTTTGTAGCATGAATGAAATCATCAAACTCAAGATCGACTATTACATAATCCGCGTCATCAGTTGGGCGATAGACCCGATACTTTTTAACGCCGGAGCTTTTTCTATCGATGGGGTCGCTGTCAAATGCTTTTTTCCAGCCGTCAAAGTTTTGAACCTTATGTTCGATTTGAAGAATAGTCATGACAATAAATTGTTTTTTGACTCAAAGCAATTAAAGTTACAAAACTCGCACAATCCTAAGAATGACCAGGCCTTTGATTAAGGCTGGCTTATTTTATGACTATTGTTTCATCCACAATTCTGATACTTCTCTTGCTTTTTCAAAATTGTCTGGAACGATGATCAGTTGGTTGGAGTGATCGCTATATTGAACTAATATGTTTACGCCTGCCTCAGCCAGCTTTCTGCAAAACATTCCCAATTGACCAGGTGTATCCTGTCTTAGCTTTTGAATGATCACATCATTGATTTCGGTAACCTTGATTCCTACTAACTTCAATACGTCTCTTGCTCTTTCTGCATCTTCAATTAAAAAGTGAGCAATGGAATGCTTGCCGGTTTGAAATACTCCTCCTCCTTCAAGACTTATTTTATTTTTACCCAGGGTTTCACCCAACAACGCTAATTGGCCGACCGTGTTTTCCAGGATGATTTCAATATCTTTCATTCATTCATATTTTATTTATGAACAATTTTACTGTCTGACGGCGCCTGTTCACGTTCATTCTTTCCGTAATCCCTGGTAACATTAGCTACCCTTAATCGATAGTTGTCGAATATTGAAACTCTTCCTTCTTTTTGTGCCATTCGATGCAATTCAAGATTTCTCCATTGCATTATGCTTTCTTCATTTTTCCAGAATGATAGGGATAAAACTTTTTCAGGATCTGAAATGCTTTGAAACCGTTCAACCGAAATAAAACCCTCTATCTTGCTTAACTCCGGTTTGAGTTGAGCTGCAATCTGGAGATAGTCATCCCATTTCCCTTTTGAAGGGAATGCTTCAAAAATTACTGCGATCATTTTTTATGTTTTACTTGTACAAACTAACAAAAGCTTCTACATTTATACTTCATTTAAAAATGAACTATGGAAGTAGAGGATAATTTTGTGCTGGTCACAAGTTTGATCTGCGAGCCTGCCCGCGCCAGGATGTTATGGAATTTGTTGGATGGGCGAGCCTACACAGCAAGCGAGCTGGCGATTGCAGGAGATATTTCCGCAAGCTCTGCAAGTAATCATCTGGCAAAATTGCTGGAGGCGGATATTATTAAAGTGGAATTGCAGGGAAGGCATCGTTACTTTTCATTTTCAAAACCTGAAGTAGCATATGTTGTAGAATCGTTAGCGAATCTTGCTACCAACAATTCAAAAACTTCCGTTAGAACTGCGTCTATCCCCGCAGGCATAAGGTATTGTCGAACCTGTTATGATCATTTAGCTGGCTATGTAGGCGTGAGGCTCGTTGAAGCAATAGAACGAAAAGGATATATCAAAAAATCAGACGGGGCTTATGCGGTTACAGAAAAGGGTTGGAAATGGTTGGTTGAATTGGAAATTTATAAAAATGATTTTAGAAACAATCGAAGACCGCTGACAAGACAATGTCTCGATTGGAGTGAAAGGCGGCCGCATTTAGCAGGAGAGTTGGGCGCAATTTTATTGGATAGAATGATGGAAAGGAAATGGTTTAAGAAAATCAAATTTTCAAGAGAATTGATAATTACAAACAAGGGCCAGCAGGAAATAAATAAATTTTTCGGCTTAGTGTTCTAGACGCCGGTATTTAGTAAATACAAACCTGCCCTTGCCCAATCGGCAAAACAGATGCAATCACTTCTTCACTGACCTTTTCATTGTAAAGTTTTTCAATTTCCCCTGACTATCGTTTAGCGAATGGCTAAGGATTTATTGGGCTACCACAAAAACAAAGCCCGGGCCTCAATTCTCTACCGGAATTAAGAAACCCAGGCCTTTGCTAAACTCGTATCGGGCGATACGATTCTGACACAACCTAATTTAATAACGTGAACCGAGATATGTAAATTCTTCAGTAAAATAGACCCTGATATAGGGTGCTGTGGTGACAGTGTTTGGTTGTTTCTGATAATATTTGATACTCATATTCTTAGTACTACTATTCCATTGGTTGGTGCCGCTAGGATCTATATCAGCCGAGCGCGTATTCCCGGCTGGTTGGCCATATGAATTCGTTACCGCCAATATTTTGAAAGAGCTTTTATCAAATGTAAAAACCGGTCCAAAGCTGCCATAATAACTCAAACTAGTACCGCTAAGAATAAGATGGCCTGGAATACCGAGATCCAGCGGTATCATTGTCACGGAATTTGCGCCAGTGGTTATCAGGTGTACGTCCTGCGGAAAGTAGCCGGTTAAGGTCGGTGCGGCTATGTCCACCATTGTACCAGTAACTCTGTATTTTCCATCCAAACGATTCCGAAGATCGAAAACAACAACCATGGCTTTTGCATCGGCCGCAAGGGTACCTCCGGTAACGGATTCAATTTTTAGCGGAACTGCATAAAAAGAATCGACATTAAGTGAAGCTTTATTCATAACAGTAATCGCGAAACTTGCCTGCGAATTAGGATTAACATCAAACTCAAGAGGTCCCAAACTATATTTGGATGCTGGTAACAGCCTTGTATTTGGTGGCAGTGTTGCCGCATCATCCTTAGCCAGCTTCACATGCACCCCACCAGAACCGCCACTGTTCTTAATCGTCAATACATTGATTGTTTCAGTTGTATTGTTGTATTCAGCGCCATAAGCCTTTACACTGCCCCCGGCTCTGACCTCTGAAATTTCTACCATACTTGCGGCTTCTTTTTTACAAGCTGCGACGAACAATAAAACGGTTGGAATAAATAAACATGAAGCTGACAGGACTGCCAGCGAATGGCGGATAGGTTTCATTTTGGAATAGTTGTGTTAGATACTAAGATACTATTGCGAAACAGGCAAAGTCAATACCTCAAAGCGGTGATTTAGTGAACGGTAGGCGCGTATAAATCCCCCAATTTCGTCGATAAAGAAGGAATACGCGTAGAAATACTAATCTAAGTAACTACGAGCCCGTACTCATTCGGGTTAGGTTTTTATTAATGATAGCCGGTTACTTGTACGTCAATTCAGCAAGTTTCGGGTTGGATAAAGAGAAAGGAGTACGCAGTTTTGTGGAATAAAAATCATTCAAATGAAAAATTTCAGAGTTGTTCCGTTGGCAATTCACTATGTAAGGAGAATAAAAGAAACATTAATGGACGATTTCGGACATGAAGTAAAAACTCAGCTCGCCACTGGCCGTGGTCCATGCAGGGTATCCTTGAAACCTTTTGAAGTGGGTAAGGATGAAAGATTGCTCTTGAGCCATACCCCGTTTGAAATTGATAATGCGTTTAATCAACCCGGCCCGGTATTTATTCACAAAAAAGATGTCGAACCATATAAGGATGTATACAATTTCCCTTTTGAAATAAAGGCTAACAAGGAAAGTTTTCCTTTATCGCTGATTGGTTATAGTAGGGATCAGCAAATGAATCTTACACAATTGGTAGGCGAGAGGGATGTAGATGAAATGATTGTTGAGATATTTAACCAGCATCCTGAAGTGGAGTACTTACACGCGAGAAATGCAAAGGCATGCTGTTTTATTTGTAAGATTGAAAGGATCTGAGCCTCCTCTGAATCATATTGCTATTCGAATACCGGTTCATAATAATGTGCAACACTTCCGCTTTTGAATGTTTTTGTTTTTAGAAGCCTAAGGTCTATTTTTCCCATAATGTCATTCAGGAGTGAAGTGCCGCCGCCTATCAGGACGGGATGGACCATTAGTTGCAATTCATCCAATAGCCTTAAGGATATCAACTGGCTTACTATAGAACCGCTTCCGAGTACGGTGAGGTCTCTTCCAGGCAGTTCTTTAAGTTTTCTTATTTCATTACCAAGATCTTCTTTTATTAACCGTGTATTATTCCAATCCGCCTTATCCATTTTTGTTGAAAAAACAATTTTCTCAGCCTTATTCATTCCTTCAGCAATTTTTGGGCTGTCCTTCATTGCCTGCGCAGTCGGCCAGTACGATGCCATTAATTCGTAGGTCACCCTACCGAAGATCAGGATATTGTTCATCTTAAACTGTTCTTCAGCGAATGTTTGCTCTTCACCTGAGTCGGCTTTGGCCCAACTAATGTCTTCATTTGGTCCTTTGAAATAACCGTTGACTGAGATGAAATTGTAAACAATAAGCTTTCCCATTGTAATTCGTTTTAGAAGTATCGAATTTGATATGTTTTCATGCTCAAAAACGATGCCTTCGAAGAGAGGAAGAAAATCTTCAATTTGGGGAGCGAGTTGAGATGCGAACGTTTAATTATCGAGATCTTTAACTTTTTCAGTTAATTTAACTCATGAACCAAAACCTTTGTACTGCTTATAGCATTGCCATTACCTGTTTTGCCGTAATGATTACAACCGGGCTTAAGTCGCAACCCTATGTTGATCCATTCCAGGTTCGTTATACCTATGCATTTCGGAATAATAATAGTCCGGCAACGCCCTATACTCATCTTTGGGCAGGCAGTGATCTTCCAATCAAACTCAAGGAAAACACATACCTGCTTTTGAGTCCATTTTATGATCGATGGAATATTGATTCTGCGGATAAAGAGAATATCTATCCGACTGTACAGAGTATTGCATTCCCGGTTGGCTTAATTATGCCATTGAGTAATCCGAAATGGTCATTAAGTATTGTTCCGATTTTAAGATGGAATGCTGAAGAGCTATTTGCAAAAAACAGCTTGCAGTTTGGCGGACCGGTATTTCTATCCTATGCTCGTCAACCTCAACAGAAGTTTCGTTTTGGAGTCTATATGAATACTGAGTTTTTTGGTTTGTTTGTCGTCCCACTGGTGGGTTGTGACTGGAAAATTGATGATAAGAATTATTTATTCGGTCTTCTTCCTGGCAGACTCACCTTTGAACACAAATTGAGCAAGAGCCTTTATTGGGGATCTACATTTCGTGCAATCACCAGTAGCTACAGACTATCCAATGGACAATACCTCCGTTTGGATGATAATATACTCTCGGTTTACCTGGATATTTATCCAATTAAGAGTATTTGTATCACTCTTGAACCAGGCTACGGTTTGTTCAGAAAAATAAGGACAGGAACAAACAACAAGGATTATATCACTGATCAGAAATGGGGAGATGGGATGTTTATTAAGATTAGTTCGGCTTATCGAATCCGGTTGTAGCGAATCGATTTGTATGAAGAACCTTCGACAACCCTTACTGAATCGGGAATCTAATCATTCATGCTTGTTATTGTTTAGCTAACAATGGTGGCTCTACTTTGGCTTTGTTTAATACTGAAGTAACGCTTGCTATAATTCCTGCGATATCAGAAAGATCCGCCGGAACAATCATCGAATTATTTGTCTTTGCCAATTTTCCAAATTCAGTCAGGTATTGTTCTGCAATTCGAAGGTTCACAGCATTTATTCCTCCTTCTTCATTGATGGATTTTGCTATTTCTGTAATTCCTTTTGCTGTGGCAACTGCGACCAGTTCAATTTCGGCAGCCCTACCAGCGGCCTCATTTATACGACGTTGTTTTTCGCCCTCTGAACGTGCAATCGCTTCCTGTTTATCACCTTCAGCTCTGTTTATTTTTGCTTGCTTATCACCTTCGGACTCCGCTATCAGTGCCCTTTTCTCCCGCTCTGCACGCATCTGTTTTTCCATTGCATCTTTAATACTTTGGGGTGGAGATATATTCTTAACCTCATAACGGGAAACTTTAATTCCCCATGGTCCGCTCGCTTTATCCACTGCTTCAACAATACTCCCGTTCACAGTTTCTCTCTCTTCAAATGTTTTGTCCAATTCCATCTTTCCGATAATACTTCGCATGGTAGTTTGCGAAATCTGAACTACGGCAAACTTATAGTTGTCTATGCCATAAGAAGCCTTTTGAGGATCGATTACCTGCAGGTATAAAATTCCATCCACCTCAACCGCAATATTGTCTTTGGTGATACATATTTGCGAAGCAACATCAATTGCTTGCTCTTTTAGATTTTGCTTATAAGCGATCTTATCAATAAAGGGTATAAGAATATGGAATCCCGCATCCAGGGTACGGCTGTATTTTCCCAGCCGCTCCACTATAAAAACGGAACGTTGCGGTACAACTTTAAACGTTGAAAGGAATGCGATCAGGAAAAAAATAGCTAATACTATCAGGATTATTGTGGTCGTAGCCATGATATTTTATTTGGATGATTTTACAATTAACAAAATGCTTTCATTTCCGATAATGATAACATTTTCTCCTTTTTCAATGATATCCTCGGAACGGGCGTCCCAACTGGTACCTTTAAAGGCAATCTTACCATTTTGCCCCGGCCCGATAAATGTTTCTGCGATGCCCGTTTTACCTAAAAATTCATCTTCCAGGATTTCATTTGAATGCTTTTTGGTCCACATGATCTTTTTCAAACTTTTTCTGAATAATAAAATCGATAGGATGGAACTCGCCAGGAATATTATTATCTGCGTATTGATTGAAAAATCAAAAAACAATAGCAGTATTGCAACTATCCATGCCCCGACTGCAAAAAAGAATAAGATCAATCCGGGGAGGGCAAACTCGAGGACGAAAAATACAAACCCTAAGATGAACCAAATGACCTCAGCATTTTTAAAAATCTCCATTGAAATCTAGTTTGATCGATGTTTAATTTTAACGTGTTTTTCCATTCCATTCCCGCATATCCTTTGGATTTCCTGATCGGAATTGGCTGATGCATTGGCAGCTGCCAATAACTTCCCAAGTTGAAGTTATATATTTTCACCTTAGTTTCTTTCGGTCTGCTGAAACCGAAACCAGCAAGCAAAAAATTTCATTTTATTACCAGTTTAGACTCAGTTGAGACAAGAAAAGTTGTATTGCAGTAAAAATATACAACTGAACCAAATTCTTATCAGTTCTGCTATTCCTTGTCAGGTTTTATTTATCGATTGGATTTGAATTCGGAGCCCGATTTCCATTGAGGCCAAACCCTGTTGTTTGCAAGGTCTTTACCAAGATTAAAGAGTATTTCCATATCCTCTATTGTTCCATCAAACCTCCATCCTTCGTTAAACTCGTCATTCGGTGTGTGATAGGCGTAATATTTCTCCCGCACAATTTTTTCGTAATCCGTCCCTCCTTCGAGGTAGTCGATCCCCCTGCTAATAAACAAAGCCGGGATGCCTGCTCTGGCAAAGCTTATTTGATCGGACCGGTAATAGAGGCGTTCATCTGGATCACCTGGAGTGATATAACGACCAAGTCCCTTTACTTTTTTTTCGAGGTCATCCTCGAGCGTTGAATTGCCTGGCCCATTTAATTCTATGTTTTTTGATCGCCCGTACCTGTTAAAGCCATCCACATTAATTGCCGCCACAGTTTTCTGCAATGGATAGATTGGGTTTCGTGTATACCAGGTCGATCCAAGCATTCCTGTTTCCTCAAGAGTAAAAAATATAAAAACAATGCTGCGCGATGGTAAAGGCTTCAGTGCTATAAACCCTCGTGCAAGCTCAAGTACAACAGACACACCCAGTGCATTATCATTGGCGCCATTATAAATTGAGTCACCCTCTGCGTCAGGTATGCCGATCCCCAAATGATCCCAATGCGCACAATAGATAATGGTTTCATCCGCATGATCACTACCGTTAATCTTACCAATAACATTGGCGCTCTTTCGATAAACACTTTTTATATCAATTGTAGTTGAAAAGCTAAGGTTCATAGCCAATGGCTTGAAGCTGCCAGTTCCTGCCTGGATCAACATGCTGCTATCCAAACCCGAGGCATCAAATAACTTTATTAGAGCTTCCCGACTGATCACCCCCCTGACTGAGCAGGTTAAATTGTCCGGTGGCGAATTGATCAGAATTTCTCTTGACATGCTTGGCTGTATCGTTTCAAAGATGTGGCTTTCAATTGGCGGGAGAATTAAAAAACACGATAATGCACCCTGCCTAACGGCCTCTTCATGTTTGTACTTTATAGTTTCATATTTGGTCGATGCTTTTCCTTTATCAAGGAATGATTGTTCCTGCTCTACATCGTCCGCCAGCACAAGTACAACTTTTCCTTTTACATCAATTCCTGCATAATCATTCCTGTTGTACTCTGGAGCTACGATGCCATATCCAACGAAAACAACCGGGATTTTTTGGAGAGAAATCAACGTGTCTTCTCCATCGGCTTTGATCGCATAATCCTTTATGCGTAGAAGTTTGAAATCACCCCTGGCGGATTGAACGGTAATATCAGACGAAGCGTAAGTTGACCGAACCGTTGTCACTTCCTGAATGTAACTATTACGATTCCCTGGTTCAAGTCCAATGCTTTTTAATTGCGTAGTTAAATAGTCGATCGTTTTTGTTTCACCAACAGTAAAAGGTTTCCGACCCTGAAATGAATCCGAAGCAAGAGTCTCAACATGATGTTGAATTTTCTTTTCTTCGAAAGTTGACGTAGATGGTTTAGCTAGTTGGGCAATACTGAAGACCGGAACCAAAACGGCAAGAGTGAAAATGACTTTCATCTTAATAAAAGGGGTTTAGGTAATTTGATTCTTCCTGGTACTAAAATCTGTTTTATAAATATACTAATCAGAAATGGGGAGGCGGGATGTTTGTGAAGTTAAGTTCGGCGTACGGGATCCCTCTACAGCAGGAGAATCTAGTAAAAAATCAATTCTTTAACCACGCAACTATTCTCAGTGGAGCACCGCTGGCTCCTTTTATTTTCATAGGTAAGGCAATTATATAGGCACCTTTCAAAGGCAGTTTATCCAAATTTGCTACGTTCTCAAAACCTGGAATGTTAGCAACATAAAATACCTGGTGTGTCTTGAAGTCTTTCGATTGGCCATAATCTATACTAGCAACATCAACTCCAATTGCTTTTATTTTACGATTTCGAGTAAGCCATTCGGCAGCATTCGGATGGATACCCGGAAAATGAAGTTTGGCCACTGCTTCTGCTCCTCTTTCATCAGTACCCAGGTATTTTTTAGCGTTGGGATAAAATGAACCATAACCAGTCCTGAAGAATAGGATTGAATTGTCAGTAATAACACCGTTGATTTTTTCCCATGCCTGAATATCATCGGCTGAAATCTGGTAATCCGGGTTTGTCATTGCTTTCTCCGAAACGTCTACTACTACCGCATTGCCGGTCAGGTTTTCGAGGGGTATCTGATCAGTACTCCATTTACCTGCTGCAAAATGTACCGGAGCATCAAGATGAGTGCCGCCATGTTCTGCCGCGCAAAAATTAAAAGCGGAATAATAAAATCCGCCGGGAGTTATGCCTTCAAAAGCAGTATCAAAACGAAACGTTTCTGCAGTCGGCCAATAAATTGTTTTATCCGAAAAATCATAGCTCAGATCTATCCATTTTCCAGAAGAGAAGGGCGTTACGGCATCAACAGCTGAGTTCTGATTGCAGGCCATCGACAAAAGAGGCAATACGCAGATGATCAGAAATTGTCTCATGGGTTTCATTTTTTAAACTTCAATCGTTAGGGAGGTCAATTGAATGTCAAGAGGACCAATTACAATTTTAGAGAATCTTGCTCACTGCCCGCACGCATATTTCCGACCCTTCCGCAAGCATAACCGAAGCAGGAATTGCGCTATTTAAAAACTTGAATTGGTCTCCATAAATCTTGTCGTATTCCACACTTATCGAATAATCACTCACAGGATAGATTTGCCATCTTGGATGTTCCACTCCGTACTCTGATGTGCAGCTATCATTTATCTGTGTATATCCCCAATAATGTTCCGTAATAAATCCTTCTTCACTATCTGCTTCGATTGCCTTTGGAGAATTAACTGCGATAACTGAAAAATCATTCCAATCTTTTCGAAATTTCCAATGATAGGAAACCTTCAGCAGATCATTTTCAGAAATCCAGGAGTGTTTTGTTGGAAGCGTAATATATTTTTCCTTGTAAATAGTATTTGCAACAAAGCTTAAAGCTCTTTTTGGAACAATCTCTTTAATGAAGGTAACCCCTCGTCTCCATCCATCAGCATCTTTGTAACGAACATAAAACCGGAGATTGACTTCTTCGAAATGACGGTGGAAGGGGATTGAAAAGCCACGCAGTTTTGTATTGATGAATCGAAATCCGACCAGGCTTACGTAACATTGGTCATTCCAAAGATCGAGTTCAGTTTTGTAGGGAATAAATGGTTGCAATAGTTTTGGATCAATTATGTAATTAGCGATCGCAAGTTTTCTCCACTCGGCGGTTAAGAATTTTGACTTCTTACTATTTTGTGAAGGGTTACTCATTTATTTCAATTGCACATGCACATGATCATCGTGCCGCACCGCCTGGCAACCATGAAACCTGATCTTCTCGTTGCCGAGTTTAAGTCTTTCTTTCAAATGCGGTTCGATAAATATTTTTTCAATTGCAGAATTTGATGCAAAGAGGTTAATCATTTCCTTTGTTCTTGCCCCATCAAAAGTAAAATTTGCTTTGTTACCCTGGGGAACGAATTTACCCAGGAAGCTATATTGCCAGTACCCTTTTTGCGTACAGTAATCTGTAGTATTTCTTTCCCCGGGACGCGGTTCCTCATTTATTCCGTACCCGATAAATGAGGGTGCTTCATTGGTCTGCTTTCCGGATTTGTTGTCGATATAGAAAAATGCGAGGTCCAATTTCATTCCATCGTTATGACTAAGATGCGGGATCAGCGGGAAGCCATCAAAGAAGGGAAAATTAGCTTCTAAATAATTGAGCGTCGTTCCGGGATATTTCTTGTTGATTTGTTGGGCAGCCTCAATGGTAGCTTGCTTTAATTCCGGTTGAACATAGTGTCGGTTGAGTAAGCAAGTGAGTATGTTCAATGGCTGTAAACTATTTGTTTCGATTAATGGAAGCGGTGTGCGACCGAATGGCTTAGCAACCAGCGGCACAATGACCAATGTCGAAACCAGATAGAATATTAAAAAGGAAATGGTCTTTAGACTGAATTGAAGAAATCTCTTCTTAATTCGATTATCAATCGGTTTATGCGTTAAGAGCGATAGAAGATACACCAATCCACCAATCTGGGTAAGGATGGTCAGGATGATAAAAATTATGAATCTTAAGGTGATTTTTAATGGGTGCACGGTTACTAAGGGTTAATTTTCAAGTCAGGCTGGTATATTCTCCTTGTTTTTCTATTTTAGATTAACTGATTCATCTCCAATTTCAAATCTTTCAATCTTGTTTTCTTTCAGGTAAAAAAAATGATAAACAATTGCATCAACCAATAACTTTCCAGCCAAATCATGCACAACCTGATGAACTTTTATCTTAACCACTCCGCCCTCAACATCAATATCTAATGGCGTAACGGTTGGATTGATCATTGTAAATTGCCTGGTCCAATAATTTTTGACGCCTTCGTGCCCGTAAACATGTCCTCCTTCCATTCCATTGGCCCATTTGACATCGTCGGCAAGATTTGCAATAACCAAATCTATTTTACGGTTATTGAAATTTTTGTAAAGCGTTTCAAAAAAATCAATAGGGCTAGCCATTTTTTATTACTTTCTGTTTCCCAACTTTGGATATAGAGTCAGAAATCGTAAAGCCTTTTGTTTTCCGGTATTTTTTCTACTTTGGAAATGTTGTCTAATATTTTGTCAAGAACTTTGTGCAAATCATTCTTATCAGGAAGGATTTCAAAGAAAATCCTTGGAAAATAGTATTCCTCCAGCTGCCTGATTTTTTCTATTAAAAGTTTTGCTTTAACCAAATATTCTTGTTCGTTCTTACATTCGTACGATAATAATCCGAACTGAAGTGTTAGGTCATGGTTGAATTTTTCAGCCTCAATTAAAATCCCTCTATAGGCTTCTCTTGATAAATCGCCAGTATCCATGTGAAAGACTCTGCTAGTGAGAATAAACTAGTAATAACCTTATTCAGTCAATTGCTTACTTCATCTTCTTCTTCAAATTCTCATCAATCGCATCCAAAAACTCTTCTGTATTCAAATAATCCTTACCATGACTCACTTTATTTCCGTGAATACAGATTGCAAGGTCCTTTGTCATCTTACCGCTTTCAACGGTTTCAATGCAAACTGACTCGAGATTATTTGCGAAATCGATGAGGGCTTGGTTACCGTCGAGCTTACCGCGGAAAGCGAGTCCTCTTGTCCATGCGTAAATTGATGCGATGGGATTGGTACTGGTGGGTTTGCCCTGCTGATGATCGCGATAGTGACGGGTTACTGTACCATGCGCAGCTTCTGCTTCCATCGTCTTTCCATCGGGAGTGATCAACACGCTGGTCATTAACCCGAGTGAACCGAATCCCTGAGCAACACTATCACTTTGAACATCTCCGTCATAGTTCTTGCATGCCCAAACGAATCCACCATTCCATTTCAATGCGCTTGCTACCATATCATCGATAAGGCGATGTTCATAAGTGATACCGGCTTTCTCAAATTTCTCTTTGAATTCTTTGTCAAAGATTTCCTGAAAAATGTCTTTAAACCTTCCATCGTACTTTTTAAGAATTGTATTCTTTGTACTCATGTAAAGTGGCCAGGCTTTTTGTAAGGCAAGGTTCATACAACTTCTTGCAAAACCGCGGATGCTATCTTCTGTATTGAACATACCCATCGCAACACCACCGCCTTTGAATTGATGTATTTCGTGTTCAATCACTTTTCCATCTTCTCCTTCGAACTTAATTGTCAATTTGCCTTTTCCTGGAACCACAAAATCAGTTGCGCGATACTGATCACCAAACGCATGACGACCAACAATTATCGGACGGTTCCAGGTAGTAACTAGTCTTGGAATATTCTTAATTACGATGGGTTCGCGAAAAACAGTACCATCCAGGATATTTCGAATAGTCCCATTAGGACTCTTCCACATTTGTTTAAGGTTGAATTCCTTCACCCGCTGCTCATCAGGAGTAATAGTTGCGCATTTGATCCCTACACCATATTGTTTAATAGCGTTAGCTGAATCAATAGTAACCTGGTCGTTGGTCTTATCGCGATATTCAATACCAAGGTCGAAATACTTGATATCAATTTCAAGGTAGGGGAGGATCAGCTTTTCCTTAATAAAATGCCAGATAATTCTTGTCATTTCATCGCCATCGAGTTCGACTACGGGGTTGGTTACTTTGATTTTACTTGCCATATTATGTTAATTGGTGTGCAAACTTATGGAAAAGTTGGTTGATTGGTTAATTGGTTAATTGGTTGATTGGTTGACTAGGTTGACAACATTGATAGGGTTGATAAAGTTAAAAAACTTAACAAGGAGAGATATCTCAGTGCGTATAGTTGATAAATATCATTCAAAGACTTTGTCATCGGGGTCAACCCAATTCACCAATCAACGATCAACCAAACTACCCTACCAGTTACTAAGTATTTCCCCTAATTCACGGTATTATTTACGCAACCTGACTCAGTCTTGATTTAACTTGCATACATGCTCGCAGGGTTTCAGGATTTTTTTGGCCGTTACATAGACCTGGCCGATGAAGATATCCGCTTACTCTCTGGATTATTTGAAATGCGAACCTACGACAAGAGGGTGCGCATCGTAGAAATGGGAGAGGTGGATCAATATCTTAGCTACGTTACAAAAGGTCTCTTACGGAAGTACTTTGTCCGCGATAAGGAAGAAGTGATCACCCAGATCATAAAAAAAGGTGAGATCGTTGTTTCTTCTGTTTCTTATTTTTCGGGCAATCCATCACGCTATATTGTTGAGACTATCGAACCTACTATTGTTGTTTCGATGACCTTTGCTAACCTGGAAAGATTATTTTCCATGGGCGACAAATGGGAAAAGATGGGCAGGTTAATGATGGCTGATTTCCTCGTGCAAAGAGAATACTGGTTGCTCGACAGTATCAATTACAGTCCAAGGCAAAGATTCTTTCGGTTTATTAAAGAACAACCTGAATTACTGAAGCGTGTTCCACAAAAATGGCTCGCTTCCTATCTGAATATAAAACCAGAAACATTTAGCAGATTGAAGTTGCTAGTTGGTGGGAATGGTGTAGAGGCGGCAGAAAGGTTGACAAGTTAACAAGTTGACAGGGTTGACAGGGCAGGAATACTTTATCTCTTCCTTGTCAACCCTGTCAACTTGTTAACCTGTCAACCAAAATTTGAATTAAAGGAAATGACGAATATAGACAACGCATATTATCCTTATGTACAAGCGAACCTTCAGCGGTTTTTTCCGGTTAATGAAGAACAGTCTAAGTTTTTAATGCCTTACCTGAAGGTTAGACAGTTTGATAAGAAAACAATTATCCTGAATGAAGGTGAAGTTGAACAACACCTAAGCATGGTTGTAAAGGGGCTTGTTCGCAAATATGTAAGAAGAGCAAAAAAAGATACCACGCTTCAACTTGCAACAGAAGGCCATCTCATCGATTCAGAGATCTCATATCTCCGGCGCGAACCTTCCAAGGTTATTATCGAAACGATTGAACCAAGCATTCTTGTTTCGCTTACACATGATGATATGGAAGAAGTGTTGGAGAAAATGCCTGGTGCTAATAAGATGGGAAGACTCCTGCTGACAGCCATGTTCATGAAAAAAGATGAACGCATGTACAAACAACTGCAGATGTCGACAAGGGAGCGTTTCCTCGAATATAACCAGAACCATCCTCATATGTTGCAAAGAGTACCACAGAAGTACCTTGCGTCTTATCTCAACATCAAGCCTGAAACTTTCAGCAGATTAAAGCATTTAATCAGGAAACAGAGTGCGTAGCTCGATGGTTTGATGGCTACATTGTTAGATGGTTGGGTTTATAATTTGTGAGCCCAACAATCAAACAATTTAGCCATCAAGCAATCAAAAATTCACGACCAACACAGGTATCTTCAGCTCATGCCTAACCGAGTTTACTGTTTCTCCATAGATCCAATCTTTAACACCTGAATGTCCATGGGCTCCGATCACCAATAGATCGGCATTGTTCTCTTTAATGATGCGTACGATTTCTTTGGTTCGGTTTTGAAAACCAAGTTTTGCTTCTGCCTGAAAACCTTTTTCCCGCAGTTGGGCGATGTATGAATTCAATCTTGATTCATCGCTCCTGGTTTCATAATCATCACTGTCCTTTCCGAGAAATCTTGCCGATGCACTTTCAACTACATGGATCAGTAAATAGTGCGTATCGGGTTTCCCTTGTCCAAGCGCATGTGCCAATAGCTTTTCATCATTCTCGCTGAAATCAAGAGCCACGGCAATCTTTCGATACGAGGGAAGCTCGAGGCTTTTCAACGCCCCCGTTTCGGCATGTACAGTGATAGGAGGAGCCGGTTTTTTCTTTTTGAACAAGGGTGAAAAGCTGATGTAGATTAATAAGGAAACAAAGATAAGTGCACCCAGGATCACCAGGGATTTCCAAAGCAGGTTATCAGTTTGCGTAAAGAATTCGCCAATCTCATTTACAACCATCCTTCCATTTAAATAAACCAGGATTGAAGCAATGAGCCATGCAAGAACCTGTACGATTGGTTTTATAGTGAAGGGGCCCATTGTACGTTTCTCACTTACAAAATGTATCAAAGGAATAATCGCAAAACCTAATTGAAGACTGAGGATGACCTGGCTCAATACAAGGAGGCTATCCACCTCATCTTCTCCGAATAAATAAATAACAATGCAGGCTGGAATTATTGCCAGCAAGCGTGTAATCAATCTTCTTATCCAGGGATTGATCCGCAAGCGCAGATAACCTTCCATTACAATTTGTCCCGCGAGGGTACCTGTAATGGTAGAACTCTGTCCCGCGGCGATCAGTGCAACAGCGAAGAGAATCGGAGCAATTGAAGTCCCCAACAGATCATCCAATAAATGATGGGCTTCTTTTAATTGAGCTACTTCGGTTCTACCTGTACTGAAAAAAACGCTTGCTGCGAGAATTAGAATTGCGGCATTTACAAAAAATGCAATGTTGAGTGCGATGGCCGAATCAATAAAATTCCATTTTAATGCCTGTTTGATACCTTCGGGTGTGCGTTGGATCTTCCTTGTTTGCACTAAAGCGGAATGTAAATAAAGATTATGTGGCATAACCGTCGCGCCGATAATACCGATCGCAATATATAATGCTGTAGAATTCGGAAGAGAAGGAATAAGACCCTTTACAACTTCAACAGGATTGGGTTTTGCCAGAATGATCTCAACGAGAAAAGATATCGCAACAATCGCAACCAACCCGATGATGAATGCTTCCATCTTTCTTATTCCTAATCTTTGTAGGAATAATAGAAGAATCGTGTCAAAAACCGTTATGCCAACACCCCAGATCAATGGCAAGCCGGTGAGCAAGTTTATACCGATTGCCATTCCCAACACTTCTGCAAGATCAGTTGAGATGATTGCGATTTCTGCAAGGATATAAAGTAGAAAGTTTACAAATCGCGGATAAGTTTCGCGGTTGGCTTGTGCCAGATCTCTCCCACGTACAATACCTAATCTTGATGAGAGGCTTTGAAGCAATAATGCCATCAGGTTGCTCATCAACAAAACCCAGAGCAGGGTATATCCGAATTTACTTCCACCGGCAAGGTCTGTAGCCCAGTTGCCTGGATCCATATAGCCCACGCTTACCAGGTAAGCTGGACCGAAAAAAGCAAAGGCCTGTCTCCAGCCGATCTTCTTTTTGATGTCAACCGATTCGTGAACTTCACTCAGTGAATTGTCGGTTTGAATTCTATTCATCATACTTTACAAAAATGTTTTTAGCCACATGCTCACTGATGGTCACTGCTCCATGATTTTTAATTTTTAATTCAAGGG
This sequence comes from uncultured Chitinophagaceae bacterium, assembly GCA_963728145.1. GTDB lineage: Bacteria > Bacteroidota > Bacteroidia > Chitinophagales > Chitinophagaceae > CAVSJA01. The sequence goes on from CAVSJA010000008.1 coordinate 274,491, forward strand.
AACCATCAACCGAAAATTTCTTTTTTATTTCCAGCTTTGTTCCCATCTGGATATTTTTATGCGTAAGTAAGTCCAGCATATCAGGTGATTGATCTCCGATACCGCTTACTTCAGCCATTTTACTTAATGGTAATTGCAGGAGGGGCACTTTTTTGTTGATGGTCCATTTCCCGTTACTATCCGGAATCGGATCTCCATGCGGATCGATCTTGGGATAACCCAGGTATTCATCGAGGCGCTCAGTTAATTGTGTACTGCTGATATGTTCCATTTCTTCCGCAATCTCATGCACCTCATCCCAGCCGAAATTCAATTTCTCCACCAGAAAATATTCCCATAGGCGGTGCTTGCGGATGATCTGCAGTGCTATTTTCCTTCCCTCAGTATTTAGTTTGAAGCCTTTATACTTTTCATAAACCAACAATTTTTGCGCTTTTAACTTTTTCAGCATATCGGTAACGGAGGCCGCCTTCGTTTCTAATCGCGCGGCAAGATCATTGGTAGTAACTATACCGTCCGCTTCCTGCAAATGGTAGATTGCCTTGAGGTAATTCTCCTTGCTGCTGGAATACTTGGGATGCATGCGGAAATTTTAGCTTGTCTAAATTAAAATTTAGACAAATCTAAAAATTTTATTGAAATAAAAAAAGATAATTTTTCCGCTTGGGTGTGAATGCTTATTTTTATAAACGGCCTTAGCGATGATTTTATGAAAAAGTATTTGGGAATTCTTTTATTCATTGTTTTTGCGAGTTGTAAGGATAAAAAAGCTTCCCTGCAGGATGAGACCACGGTGGAAGTGGGTGATTTTATCGAATTCTTTCCTGAAGAACGCACACCCTTTCGTGTTGCAGATACCAATCTTTCCAAAAAAATATCCGATTCATTGTTGATGCCAGTTGCGGTATTCAGCAAATTCATTCCCGATTCTACCTTACAAAAAGATTTTGGAAAAAATGCGAAGGTCAGGTTGTATCCATTAGCCAGAGTTAAGGAAAAGGGGAAGGGAAAAGAAACTTATCTATTCATTAAAGGCGAAAGCGGCAACAAACGGGTGGGTTACCTGGCGGTTTTTAATAAAGACCAGGAATTCGTTGACCTGGAACATTTCGTTCGAAGCGGATTTGATCGTTCCACCAGTTCATATGGACTGTTGGATTCGAAATTCCAGATCACGACGTACAGGGAAGAAAAGCGACCGGGTACTGAACTGAAATTTAAGAGAAACGTCTACATATTCAATAATGCCGCAAACTCGCTTACACTTATAGTGACAGAACCCAATGAGGAGATGATCGAGAATGTTATCAATCCCATCGATACTTTACCAAAGAAGAATAAATTCTCCGGCGATTATGTAAAGGATAAATACAATTTTGTATCCGTTCGCGACGGTAGAAATCCTAATGAGTATCGTTTCTTCGTTCACTTTGAAAAAAACAAACGCGAATGTGTTGGTGAATTAAAAGGCGAGGCCCGCTTTGTTTCGAAAACAATGGTCCGCTTCCAGGAACCTGGTAACCCCTGTTCATTGGAATTTGTTTTTGGTGCCACAACTGTTGCCATGAAAGAAGTTGGCGGTTGCGGAACCTACAGGGATATCAAATGTTTTTTCGAAGGAACTTATCCAAAGAAAAGAGAACCGAAACCAAAGACAACGAAGAAAGCATAAGGTCCCGAACTTCGATGAAAGGTTCCGAACCCTGAAGAGAAGGTTCCGAACCCTAAAAAAGCACTATGTATTCCGTGAACACATCAGTAGGGTTCGGAACCCTACTCGCATCGCCTCAGCAATTGATTTCAATTTTTCCCGTTATATTGCAGCCCTGTTTGTGTAAAGATTACACAGCATAGGATAGAGCAAACCTAACACCGACGACAAGACTATGAGCTTTAATCAATTTAAAGTACCCTATACTATTGATGATCGCTATTCCCGCAAAGTAGCCTATTTCTCCATGGAGTTTGCGGTACATCAACCCCTGAAGATCTATAGCGGGGGTCTTGGTTTTTTATCCGGTTCACATTTGCGTAGCGCTTATGAATTGCGGCAAAATATGATTGCCGTAGGAATTTTATGGAAGTACGGATACTATGACCAGGCGCGCAACCAGGATCAAACCTTGCAGGTGACCTGGATGGAAAAATTATATACTTTTCTTGAAGATACCGGCATCAAATTTCAAATTACCATACACGATCATCCTGTATGGGTAAAGGTTTGGTACCTAAACCCGGAAACTTTTAAGACAGCTCCTTTGTTTTTAATGAGCACTGATCTTCCGGAGAATGACTATGTTTCCCAAACAATAACCCATCGCTTATACGATGCGAATGTTGCGACCAAGGTGGCGCAGTTTATTTTGTTGGGTGTTGGAGGCGCAAAGTTGATTGATGAGATTGAATTCAATCCCGAAAGATATCACCTCAACGAAGCTCATGGTGTTTCTTCAGTTTTCTATCTGTATAAAAAATTTGGGAATAAGGAAGAAGTAAAGAAGAGATTGGTCTTTACAACACATACGCCTGAGGAAGCAGGAAATGAAAAACATGATATTCATCTCTGCCATAAGATGAGTTATTTCTGCGGATTGAGTATTGACGAGGTAAAAAAACTCACAGGACTTGAAGACGATCAATTCAATCACTCCCTTGTTGCCTTACGATTCGCGCATCTTGCCAATGGTGTTTCACAATTACATGGCGAGGTATCCAGGCAAATGTGGGCAAAAACTGATGGTATTTGTCCAATCATTGCAATAACCAATTCTCAGAACTGGAGGTATTGGGCGGATAAGCAATTGTACCGCGCTATGGAAGAGGGAAATGATACCTGGTGGGATGACCGAAAAAAATACCTGAAGAAAAGAGCGTTTGAAATTGTTGCGGATCAAACAGGCAAATTATATGATCCTGATGTATTTACTATAGTTTGGGCGAGACGTTTTGCAGGCTATAAGAGATCTGAGATGATCACCAGGGATAAGGAGCGGTTTGAGAAGCTTTTGAGCAATAAGAAATATCCGGTGCAAATAATCTGGGGAGGCAAGCCTTACCCAATGGATTATCCCGCGATCAATGAGTTCAATAATCTTGTACACCTGAGCAGGAACTATAAAAATGTTTCTGTGCTTGTGGGATATGAACTTACTCTGTCAAAAAGATTGAAACAGGCAGCAGATATTTGGTTGAATAATCCACGCGTTCCAAGAGAAGCATCCGGTACTAGTGGAATGACTGCTGCAATGAATGGAGCAATTAATTTCTCTACTGATGATGGATGGATTCCTGAATTTATCAATCATGGGAATAATGGTTTTGTAGTGCCGAAAGCCGATTATGCGCATATGACCGTTCAGCAACAGGATGATTACGATCTGCAAAAGCTTTATGAAATCCTGGAAGAAGAAATATTGCCGACCTATTACGACAATTTTGAAACCTGGAGGCATATCGCCAAGAATGGTATGCGAGATGTTCGATTCAGATTCGAATCAGGGAGAATGGCGCATGAGTATTATGAACTTCTTTACAAGTAATAATTTCTAACTCGTTTATTTGTTATCACCGGACTGGTCAACTCCTCCGTTCGCATCAGTTCGTATTATCCAGAGATCTCCATTCTTTCCTTTACTGTGTGTATAGCCCGTTAGCGTGAAGCCTCCATCGGGATTCACAACAATCCAATAACCCTGGTCATCTTTATCAGGAGTACCAAAGGTTTTGATCCATTCCCTTTCACCGAGGGAATTGAATTTGATCAGCACCGCGTCCCAGATCTCCTTTGAGATGTCTTTCCGGGTAAAGCCCGTTGCAATAAAGCCACCATCTGCAGTTTGTTCTCCATGCATAAGCCGAAGGTCCTCGCCATTGGAACAGGTCTTTTCCATCATGAGTTGCCCATTCTCGTCTACCTGCAAGAGTAATGCATTATGAAATCCGGAACGGTCAGCGCTTCGATACCCGATGAGTGTGTAGGAGCCATTCTTATTTTGAGTCAGGCTATGAACGATATCATGGTCTTTTAATTGACCAAAATTCTTTGTCCATTTGATGTTTCCATCCTTGTCGAGACGACTCAAGACTATATCCGTATTCGAAGTACCTGCAGGCAGATGGATTCCTGCAATAATGTAATCGCCATTCTTTGTGTTAGAACTATAAAAGGTTCGCTGCGAAAGACTGTCACCGTAAGACTTTTCCCATACCAGGTTTCCATCCGGATCTATCTTGAGAAGGTAATTGTCAATATTGGCTGAGCTGGTATTTCTTTGACCGGTGATCAGGAAATTGCCGTCGGCCGTCGGCATCAGATCAGTAGCTCTCTCGTACTTTTTATTTCCAAAGTTTTTTTCCCAAATCATGTTTCCGTCCCTGTCAACCTTCATCACCAGGATGTCGTGGTTCAAACTATCCCTGCTGTTAGTCATTCCAAGAACCATAAATGCACCATTGCCTGCATTCTTTACTGTCCATCCCATTTCAAAACCGGCGCCTCCGTAATTATTTTCCCATTGTTTATTGCCGAGCTTATCCAGTTTTATCAAATAGACCTGGTTACCGTTACCAAAACTTGAGCTATAACCGCAAACAATCCAACCATTGTTTGAAGAAAGGATATGCATTCCTCTATCGAATCCTTCGCCTCCGTGAGTTCTTTCAAAACTCTGAGCCCGCACATGAAGCGCGGCCATTAATATTAGTGGAAGGAAAAAATAGCGCATTAGGAGTCCTGATTGGTTTAATGACGAAATCAATATTCAGGAAAATAAACAATCGCAGGGATCATCAACTAAAGATTGGGATGAGTGGGAATGAAATGACAAAAGGCCTCGAAAGGCCCCTTGTCAGTAAAAAACACCACATGCTTAAGAAAAATGTGTGTTATTTATTATTGTTTTCGAGTTTGATCTCTCCAACATCAGTTGGTTGACCATCAACTACGGTTACATTTTCTTTTGCTGCATTTTTATAACCGGGTTTTGCTTCAATGATAACGCGGTAGCTACCTGCTTTTGCGTCAGTGATTACGAATCCGCCATCATCTTTGATCACAGATTTCAAGGTATCTGTTCCGGACACTGCCCATGCACGCAAAGCAGCATCAGCAGGCACAACTGTACCTTTAATTGACCCGGGATCGAAGTCGATATTATTGAAAGCAAAAAATCCAGCAACAGCAATAGTCAATGCCACGATACTCAATTTCACTTTTTTCATACTAGTGAATTTTATAGATTAAAAATATCTAGTTCAAACTGGCTGCTCTGATAACGTATACCAGTTAAGGTGTTGGGGATATCTCCGGCATGAGAAGAATCACGAGGTTATATTGAGTTAGGCAAGTACTGTGCCAATAAAGTTTTGTATGGGAGAGAGATTTTAACAGGATGTTATATTGGTATTTAATGATTGTTTATTACAGTCGGATGTGCAATCTTTTCTACAACTGTTGCTTTGCTTTCTCCAATACTGATTATTGATTATTAATTATTGATTATTGAATTATTGCTCCGCTAATTGGTGAGTTGGTAGTAATCGAAGCTCAAATAATCAATAATTAATAATGAATAATTCATCGCAAGTGTTGGTAGTAAAATACAAATGATGATCTCGAATAAAGTCCCTTGATGCTAAAAACAAAAAACCCTTGCATTACACAAGGGTTAAGCTTTTCTTCTACTCCTTTTAGTTATGAAAACAGGCAGCTTCTATACTTTTCAGATTTCTTCTCTTTCTTCTCCTTTGCCTTTTGTTCTTTCTTCACGGGTTGTTGCTTTTGTTTGTTCGTCCGGTTTATACTTGCCATGCTGGCATAGGCTACTGCTGCTACAAACGCGAGAAGCACCATGATCAATGCAATCTTTTTCATACCACGCGATTTTTGTACCCATAAGTTACGAAGATTTAAAAAGGACGAAAATTAATTTTTTATGAATGGAAGTATTCGGAGGGAACAACTTAATGGAAGAGTTTTCTTGATGCCTGGATTGAACAGAAGAACAGAGGAACAGATGAACAGTAGAACAGAAGAACAGTAGAACAGATGAACAGTAGAACAGAAGAACAGTAGAACAGAAGAACAGTAGAACAGAAGAACAGCAGAGCACTAGAACCTGGATGTTGAAGACGGGGCTCGCCACTTTCTTATCAACCCTGTCAACCCTATCAACTCCATCAACCCCGTCAACCAAATTCATTATCCACAGAAGTGAATAACTCCCGAAAACCCCTTCTGCTCCCGTTTGGGTATATTTGCCGATTGTGAATCCGCGGTAATTTTGGTTATTTCGCTGAGATTCACAGCTGTTCCCTATCTGATTACTTATTTTTTTAGAAAAACCATGGCAAAGGAAAAAGAGTCCAACCTGTTCGAATACAACGAAGAAAGCATTAAAACCCTCGAATGGAGGGAGCATATCCGCCTCCGCCCCGGAATGTATATTGGCAAACTGGGCGATGGCAGCAGTCCCGACGACGGCATCTACGTTCTCATCAAAGAAGTTATCGACAACTGCATAGACGAACATACCATGGGGTATGGTAAGCAAATCGACGTCACTATTGAAAAAGGTACAGTTACCATTAGAGATTATGGACGCGGTATTCCATTAGGTAAAGTGGTAGATGTTGTAAGCAAGATCAATACGGGTGCGAAATATGATAGCAAGGTTTTTCAGAAAGCGGTTGGTCTGAATGGCGTTGGTACAAAGGCCGTTAATGCGCTCAGTAATTTTTTTAAGGTTACTGCCTTCCGTGACGGAAAGGAAAAATCTGCTGAATTCTCCAAAGGAGTTCTTGTAAAAGAATATAGAGAGTCCAAGTCAGGGGATTCAAATGGAACATTAGTTACATTCATTCCCGATGATACCGTATTCAGAAATTTCCACTACATCAATGAATACCTCGAAAAGCAATTCTGGAATTATTGTTATCTCAATGCCGGGTTGATCATTAGCTATAATGGAAAAAAATTCGTCAGCAAGAATGGCCTGCTTGATTTATTGCAGCGCAATACAAATGCGGACGAGATACGCTATCCCATCATCCATTTGAAAGGCGATGATATTGAATTAGCCCTTACGCATACCAATGAATATGGCGAGGAATACTATGCATTTGTGAACGGTCAGTTTACTACGCAGGGGGGAACTCATCTCGCAGCCTTCCGCGAAGCCTATGTGAAAACGATCAGGGATTTTTATAAAAAAGATTACGACGCTTCAGATATAAGAGGAAGTATTTGCGCAGCTATCTCAGTTCGTGTGCAGGAACCTGTATTTGAAAGCCAGACCAAGACCAAGCTCGGAAGCCAGAATGTATATGAGGGGGGACCAACAATGAAAAACTTTGTTGGTGATTTCATCGCCCGTGACCTGGACCTCTTCCTTCATAAAAATCCTACAGTAGCCGAAGCGCTAAAGAGGAGGATCGAACAAAATGAGAAGGAAAGAAAGGAATTGGCGGGAATCAAGAAACTTGCAAACGAAAGAGCTAAAAAAGCAAACCTTCACAATAAGAAATTAAGGGATTGTCGCTATCACCTGAATGATGAACCATCTGGTAAGGATAAGGAGATCATTATGGAGAAGGCAAAAGAGAGCACAATATTCATCACAGAGGGTGACAGCGCAAGCGGTTCAATTACAAAAGCGAGAAGTGTAGAAACCCAGGCAGTGTTTAGTTTGCGTGGTAAGCCGCTCAACTGTTATGGACTTACCAAGAAAGTCGTATATGAGAATGAAGAATTCAACCTGCTTCAACACGCATTGAATATTGAAGATGGATATGAAGGCTTGCGTTACAACAATATCATTATAGCAACGGACGCAGATGTGGATGGAATGCATATCCGCCTATTGTTAATGACTTTCTTCCTTCAGTTTTTTCCTGATCTTGTGAAGAAAGAACATATTTATGTTTTGGAAACCCCATTGTTTAGGGTAAGAAACAAACAGGAAACGATCTATTGTTACGACGAAACTGAAAAGCAGGCGGCGATAAAAAAGCTGGGCAGCAAGCCAGAGATCACCCGATTCAAAGGATTGGGTGAAATTTCACCAGATGAGTTTGCGCGTTTTATTGGTCCGGAAATGAAGCACGCGCCTGTGATGTTAATGCCTGAAACGCATATTCAACAGCTGCTGGAGCAATACATGGGAAAGAATACACAAGAACGCCAGGATTTTATCATTGATAATTTGAGGGTTGAGTTAGATCAGGTGGAGGAAGAAGTGGAAAAGCCGAAGAAGGGGAAGAAGTAAGAGGCAATGGGCAAAAGGCAATGGGCAATAAGCAAAGGGCAATAGGCAAAGAGCTAGTGGCAATTTTTAAAAAACAAGTCAAAGTTAAATAATGATTCATATAGTTTTCAACGAAGCTGATGTGGAAGTGCTGCAAAAGGCGCAGGCATTGGATGAAAATTTTACGGGGGAAGTGATCCAGGTAAAAGATGATTATGCAGTTGGACCATTGCAGAATATTTATGGCGCGGAAGGAATTGAAAATCGTAAGCAATGGTGGAGGGAGGTCTTAAGTGGTGGAGATTACGATGGAGCAGTGGATGATAATGTTGATGATAATAAGCTTATTGAAGATCTAAAAAATAAGCTTGACGAAGATAAAAGCAAATTGGTCTGGATCTGGGCTGCACAAAACAAGCATGATGTGAGCGGTTATTATTGGCTGGTCAGTCAATTGAAGGAATACCAGGGCAGGATCTACATTCTATACCTGAACAATCTTCCTTTTATCAATGAAAAAGGAGCGATATTTTATCCTGAATGGTTGAGCACTATTCCGCCAAAAGAATTCCTCAAAGCAAGAAAACTTGCAAGGCCCGTTACACCGAGTGAATTTGAAGTTGATCCTGATGAGTGGACAAAGATCTGTAATGAAGGCAAAGGAGTTCGTTTGCTTGAAGGTGGAAAGAAACTCATTCAAACCGGCTATGAGTTTTATGACGCTGATCTGAAGAAATATATAACCGCTGACTGGCAAAAAGCCAGCAGGATCATCCACCAATTCCTGCACAAGAACAAGCATACCACCGGGGATGCTTACCTGCTTTGGCGGCTAAAGCTGATCCTATCGGGAGGTGAATTTGATATACAGGGCCAATTAAGGGGAATGAAGGATTTTGAAGTAAAACAAAAATCGACTCAGCCGGCTGAATTACAGGAGAATTAATAACGATGATAAGATTCCGGATCATTCTAATCTTTTTACTGGTATCGATTGGTGCGCTGGCACAGGATGTCACCAGGACATTGGATGAATTGCTGCGCACATATGAGAAGCAAGGAAAATTCAACGGATCGGTATTGGTTGCCTATAAAGGAAAGATTCTCCTGGAAAAAGGCTATGGATGGAAGAATGTAGCCGATAGTCTCAAGAATGACGAAAAAACCATTTACCAGATCGGTTCTGTTACAAAGCAATTCACCGCAACCCTCATCCTGCAACAACAGGAAGCAAGGAAATTATCAGTCGATGATCAATTGATCAAATATTTTCCTTCATATTCCAAAGGAGATAGCATTACGATACATCATCTCCTTACACATACTTCCGGCATATACAATTATACCAACGACGGAAAGTTCATGACTGAATCTGCAATAAAACCGCAGACTCGCGACTACATGATCTCCTTATTCGAGAAAAAGCCGCTCGGTTTTAAGCCTGGTTCAAAATTCAGCTATTGCAATTCTGGCTATATGATATTGGGATTTATTCTCGAAGATGTTTCGAAAAAGAAATGGGAGCAATTGATGCATGAACGCATTCTCGGTCCTTTGGGTATGACCAATTCAGGATTTGATTTTGCCGCGCTAAAAAATCCAAATAAAGCAACTGGATATTTTGTAATGGATGGAAAGAATAACACGCCAGCAACAATTGTTGATTCATCTGTCTCATTTTCTGCAGGATCTCTTTATTCAACGGTTGGAGATCTGTATAAATGGGAGCGTGCGATAACATCCGGAAAATTGCTAAAGCCAGAATCCTGGAAGGCAGAGTTTACTCCATTCAAAGACAAATATGCTTACGGCTGGTTCGTTGATTCCTTGCACGGAAGGAAAATCATCCGTCACGGCGGAGGGATTTTTGGTTTTGTTTCCGACTTGATTCGATTCCCAGATGACGATTTAGTGATCATTCTGTTGTCAAATAAACCCAGCGGTGGACTGACAGGCTTTACGAATAATCTTGCAGCGGTTGTTTTTAACAGACCATTTGATTGGCCAACTGATCGTAAAGAGATTTTTGTTTCGGAAGAAATATTACAGCAGTATGCAGGAGATTATCAATTAGCTCCTGATTTCATTGTGACGATTACATTGGAAAACGGGAAATTGAAGGCAAGGGCAACCGGTCAGCCGCAATTCCAATTGTTTGCGGAACGAGAGAATTATTTTTTCCTGAAAGCTGTTGATGCGCAGGTTGAATTCATAAAGGATTCCACGGGTAAAGTTGAAAAGATGATCCTTTACCAGGGCGGAGGACGAACAGAAGGAAAGAAAATCAAATAGCTGTTTATGAATACAGTGATAAAACTCGAAGAACTGGGAATGTTCCTGTTCAGCATTTTTGTTTTTTCATTGCTGCCTTATGAATGGTGGTGGTTCCCGGTGTTAATATTGGTTCCTGACATCAGCATGATTGGATACCTCGTAAATAATAGAGTCGGCGCGATTTTATACAATATTTTTCACCATAAGGCATTAGCATTGGCTGTGCTTGTTGCCGGATATTATTTAGAAAACGCTGCAATAGGTTTAGCCGGCACAATTCTATTCGGTCATTCCAGTATGGATAGAATGTTTGGATATGGACTAAAAACATTTCAGGGATTTAAGTATACGCATTTGGGAATGATAGGCAAGAAGTAAATGGTGAATTGTGAATGGTGAATGGTGAATGGTGAATGGTGAATAGTGAATAGTGAATTGGAAATATTAATTACTTTGAACAGTTCCAATTGACCATTGACCATTGACCATTGACATTCCCATTCACCATTCACAAAAAAATTAAAATAAAAACATCTGATATTAGACTATGTCAGCAGCGAAAAAGAAAGAAAGTTTTTTTGCAAATGAAGCAGGTATACAGGGACAGTACAAAAACTGGTTTCTTGATTATGCTTCTTATGTGATCCTCGAGCGGGCCGTGCCTGCTGTGGAGGATGGATTAAAACCCGTACAGCGAAGAATACTTCATGCAATGAAGGAGATGGATGATGGTCGTTTCAACAAGGTGGCCAATATCATCGGGCAATCGATGCAATACCATCCACATGGCGATGCGAGTATTGGCGATGCTCTGGTAAACCTTGGACAAAAAGACCTCCTGATCGAAACCCAGGGAAACTGGGGAGATGTGCGTACCGGAGATGAAGCCGCCGCGGCAAGATATATTGAAGCCCGCCTGAGTAAATTTGCCCTGGAAGTTGCTTTCAATAGTAAAACCACTGAATGGCAACTGAGCTATGATGGCAGGAAGAACGAACCGGTAACCCTGCCAATGAAATTCCCTTTGCTGCTTGCTCAAGGGGCAGATGGTATTGCAGTTGGACTTTCAACAAAAATACTTCCCCACAATTTTTGTGAACTCATTGAATCTTCGGTTAAACATCTCCGTGGAAAGCGATTCGAAATATTCCCCGATTTCCAAACAGGTGGGATGATCGATGTGGCTAACTATAATGAAGGAAAAAGAGGCGGAAAGATCCGCGTACGCTCACGTATCGAAGAGGTGGACAAGAAAACATTGGCGATCCGTGATGTTCCATATGGAGTTACTACGACCCAATTGATGGATTCCATCGTGAGAGCAAATGACCAGGGAAAGATCAAGATCAAAAAAGTTACAGACAATACGGCGGCGGACGTAGAGATCCTGATCGATCTTGCTCCAGGTATCATACCCGACCAGGCCATTGATGCGCTTTATGCGTTTACTGATTGCGAAGTGAGCATTTCTCCCAATGCCTGCATAATTGTCGAACAAAAACCACAATTCCTGGCTGTAAGTGAGCTCCTGAAAATTTCAGTGGACAATACGAAAGAAATTCTGAAGAGAGAGTTGGAGATTAAGCTTGCCGAATTGCAAGAAAAATTGCATTATACTTCTCTTGAGAAGATTTTCTTCGAGGAAAAGATCTATAAAGAACTGGAGAAAAAACATTCTACCTGGGACAAGGTACTTGAAGCAATCGCTGATGCATTCAAACCTTACCGTAAGCAATTGAAACGTGATGTAACCCGCGAAGATATCATCAGGCTCACGGAAAAGCCCGTGCGCCGGATCTATAAATTGGATATCGAGGAATTGAATGAACAGATCAGGGGACTTGAAACAGATATCAAACAGGTAAAATATGATCTGGCTAATCTGGTAGACTTCGCTGTTGCTTACTATGAAGGATTGCTGGTGAAATATGGAAAGACCCGCACGCGCAAAACCGAAATCAAATTGTTTGAAGCCATCCAGGCAAAGCAAGTCGCCATCGCGAATGCCAAATTGTATGTAAACCGTGAGGATGGATTTATCGGAACGGGTATCAAAAAGGATGAGTTCTTGTTTGATTGTTCCAACCTGGATGATATTATCGCATTCACTCGCGGAGGAATTATGAAAGTCGTTAAAGCAGGAGAGAAGGTTTATATCGGCAAGGATATTATTTATGTCGGCATCTTCAAGAAAGGTGATGAACGGATGACCTACAACATGATCTATAGCGATGGCACAAAGAGTTATGCAAAACGTTTTAATGTCACAGGGGTGACCCGGGACAAGGAATACGAACTTAGTAAAGGCGGGGAGAAAACTAAAGTCCATTATCTCACTGCCAATCCAAACGGTGAAGCAGAAGTGGTGAAGATCGTGTTGAGTCCAGGCAGTAGTGCACGCAATAAAGAATTCGAGTATTATTTTGAAGAGTTGGAGATCAAGGGTCGCGGTTCATTGGGTAATACGGTGACCAAGTATCCGATCAGGACGGTGAAATTCCTTGAAGCTGGAAAAGCAACGCTTAGCGGTAAAAAACTATGGTTTGACGATCAGTTTGGAAGATTGAACACAGAAGAAAAAGGAACTCCATTGGGAAGCTTTGATGCTGATGATCGCATTATTGTATTCTATAATGATGGTTTCTATGAAATATCAGAGCAGGAATTGACGCGTAGATTTGAACCGGAGAAAGTTTTATTGATCGAAAAATTCCATCCGGATAAGATCGTATCTGCAGTTTATCTTGATATGGAAAAAGTTCAATACAATATCAAGCGGTTCAAGATTGAAACGACCACGCTCAACAATAAATTCCTCTTTATTAAAGAAGGAGAGGGTAACTACCTTGAGGCAGTTACAACCGATCCCGAACCTATCTTAATCGTGCAATCCGGTCGTGGTTCCCAGGTACGTAAAGCAAAATTCAAAGTTGAGAAGCTCACGGAAGTAATGGGTTGGAGAACTGTAGGAGCTAAACTTGTAGACTACACGAAAACGGTTCAAATGGAATGGCAGAAACAGAAAGGGGATAATAAGCAGCAGGAGCTTTTTTAGATTGCTAGATGGGTTGATTGTTAGATGGTTGGATTTATAAATAGTAAGCCCAACAATCAAACAATTGAAACAATCAAACCATCATGCTATTTAAGCACTCTCGGATCAGAAGCTTTCTTCTTCTTAAATCTAATCGCTGCGTTTTGTGTGAGGCTGCTTGAAAGATAAACTTCATGTCTTTTAACGCCGTCTGTAACCACCATTAAGGCTGTATTGGGCGGATACTTGCCGAGGTTTTCAGCAAACATGCTGATCTCATTGTATTCTTTTAGGCTATCAAGTGAGAGATAAATATTTAAGGCCCTTTCCGAAAGTGGCTGGCGAGCCAAGACCGGAGTCTTGTTGAGGAAAATACTGATCATGTCGCCGTCAATATCTCCATTATCATAAAAGCTGATACGAATGGAATCACTTTCAATTTCTATGTCTTTGCCGTAAGTATTTTGTCTTTGTTCAAATTGTTGGATCAGCTTTCTTTCCGCAGGTTCACTCAACTTCACTACAGGTTTTTCATTTACCAAAGCAGGCCCGATGGTTAATGGTTTTTCAGAGCCGGAATTGCTCACTATGAAATCTTCTTCATACGGCTTCCAGAATTTCTTCCCTGCGACGGTATTGCGAAGAACGCTATCCTGGTTGGTTTCATTAATATCTACGGACATTGAGACGCGTAGCTCGGGACATGTGTATTTGTATTTATCCTCGGCCGAATAGAAATAGCCGTTCAATGTGGATTTAACCTGGGATACTACAAGCGTGCCGATAAAACTCATCGGGCACTCAATTCCGTTCCTTGTTGCAGAACGGTAGTAGATCATCGGGATAGTTTTGATATATACTTCCCTGTTTTTTTTGTCATAAGTTCCTCTGATAAAGAAACTTTGATAGGAGTCTTTGAAATAATAGCCAAATATGCCTTCTACTTCGTCTCCCTTCTGTTTCAGGATTAATTCTGTGAGATAGTTGTTATTTGCACCTTCCATCATTACGTCGGCTCTTCCATACCAGGAGCCGGTAACGGACTGGGCAAAACTGACTTGTGCTGTAATCAGGGCAATGAAAACGAGGCTGATCCGATGCATACGTGAAATTACCAGAAAAAATCAAGCCAGAGTTTGAATTTTGGATTTCTTTAAGAGTTCATGAGGAGATTTACGATTTACAATTTACGATTTACGATTTTCTCTCGATTGGCTAGAACCCCATTTCGCAGACTTTAGAGTAAGCCACTTACTATTTTGAAGAAATCGTAAATCGTAATTCGTAATTCGTAAATAATTGGGTCCTTATGACCTTTTCATCTCCCTCTCCACATCCTTCTTCTTTATAGATTCCCTTTTATCGTAATGTTTCTTTCCCTTACCTAAACCGATCTGCATTTTGGCAAGACCTTTTTCGTTGAAATATATCTTAAGCGGAACGATGGTTAATCCCTTCTCTTTCATTTTAGCTTCAAGTTTTCTCAATTCCTTTTTAGTAAGCAACAGTTTTCTATCGTGAACAACAATATGATTATTCGTCGTTCCGAATTTGTATTCGGCGATATGCATATTCCTTACCCAAAGTTCTCCTTTATGGAAAACGCAAAAGCTGTCAACGAAACTTACTTTCCCTTCCCGGATAGATTTGACCTCCGTTCCGACCAATACCATGCCCGCATCGTATTTATCCTCGATGAAATAATCATGAAATGCCGAACGGTTTTGAATTGACATGTTTTTCCGTAAATGAGCGCAAATTTACGGACAAGTCCTGAAGTAGACTTTATTTCCGAATTGAGTATCGGCCTGTGTTGGATCTGCAGCTGTTCTTACTACCAAAACTTTTCTGCCATTAAATTGGCAACTGTCTCGCAGTATTCTGCAAACCTGGTCCGATTTTATGTCCCACAAAGAATCCTTATTAGTCCAGATAACAACCGTATCATTACTGAATTGCATCAAGTAACCCTTTACTGCGAGGTCGTGGTCGATAATATGACGGATCTCTCCCTCGCAAGGCTCATAGACTTCTTTTGAAGTTGCTATGCCTAAAAATGCGAACAATCCCACAATTGCAATTGCCTTAAAGAAATCTTTCATTCCTTTTATTGAAAAATGGTTTAGAATTAGGGCTGGCAATTTGTATCGAATCAAGCGCAGGTTTATGGACAAGTTCTGAAAAAGATCTTTTTTCCAAAACGGGTATTGCGGGAAGTATCAATAACTCCCTGATCTACCACAAGAATCTTTCTCCCACTAACCTTGCAACTATCTCTTAGCACATTGCAGACTTGCTGAGTTTTTATATCCCAAAGAGAATCCTTAATTGTTGAAATAACGACAGTATCATTAACAAAGTCATAAAGACTGGCTCTGACCGAAGTGTCCGCAAAAAGCAGGTTGTTGACATAACCTCTACAAGGATCGAAGGGCGGTTCTTTTATGAAAGTCACTGCCCCGATAAATCCGAAGCAGGAAAGTATTATTATGAGTTTTATGAAATCTTTCATTTACTATAATTTGAATCAGCACTACTGACAATGTCTGAAGTATATCTTCTTCCCGAATCGGGTATCAAAAAACGCGGGATTCCTTGTGGTATCGATTACAAGTACCTTTCTTCCGTTTAACTTACAACTATCCCTTAGAAGTCGACAGATTTCGGCTGATTTGATGTCCCATAAAGTATCCATATAAGCCTGGATAATGACCGTATCGGAACTAAATTCCTGATAATAGCCATTGTAATCCTGATTTAGGAATCTGTCGATCTGGATATCGCAAGGATAGGGAATTAACCTCTTGCTTGTTGCCAGTCCTATAAACGCGAAAAATCCAAGGATAAAAATTGCCTTAAAGAAATCTTTCATTTCTTTCTAATTATTATAATCGATAAGATAACGGCTAGCAACATTAATACGACATCCGTGAGGTCCAGGTTTCCAGGTACGAAATCGGCCTGCATGAACTCAAAGAATGACATAGCAAGTATTCCAATCGTTGCACACCAGTATTTATTTAAACGGGTAAACGCTATAAGGCTCGCCGTTAGTGCATATGCCCAGCACATATCGGGCAGGTAAAAAAGTACAAACTTTCCGGGCAGGTTTCTCGGTATTACGAAGACTGCTTTTTTAAGCTTAAAGATTGTATGTAGGTAAGTATAGGGGGTTCTGAATAGGAGGTAGATCAGAAAACCTAAAAGAAGTGGGAAAAAAATATGAAGGATTATTGTTTTCCAGCGAATTCGTCGAAGCACAGCCTAGTTTTTGAATAAGCTTAAGAGCGTACCAAGCTTGTCCTTCAATTCCTTCCTTGGCACTATGAAATCCAGAAAACCATGTTCGAGCAGGAATTCGCTTCGCTGAAAGCCTTCAGGCAGATCTTTCTTAATCGTTTCCCTGATTACGCGGGGACCTGCGAATCCGATCAGGGCCATAGGTTCAGCAATATTCAAATCGCCCAGCATTCCGAATGAAGCGGAGATACCACCGAATGAAGGATCAGTCAAAAGAGATATGAATGGAATCTTCGCGTCTGTGAGTTGTGAAAGCTTACCCGAAACTTTTGCCAGTTGCATTAATGAGAAAGCGCTTTCCATCATTCTTGCACCACCTGATTTGCAGATGATGAGCAGTGGAGTATTTTCTTCCAGGCAGGTATCGATTGCCCTCGAGATTCGTTCACCCATCACGCTACCCAACGACCCGCCGATGAAATCGAAGTCCATACAGCCAACCACCAACGGTTGATTTTTTACTTTTCCTTTTGCTATCCTGATGGAATCGGTGAGATCGGTCTTGTTCCAGGTTTCCTCCAATCTTTTCTGGTATGACTTAAGATCAGTGAAACCCAGAAAATCCTTTGCATGAATATTCTCAAATAACACTTCGAACTCGTTATTGTCAAATAAAAACTCGAAATATTCGGCGCTGCCTATACGGTGGTGGTGACTGCAACGCGGACAGACGAAAAGGTTCTCGCGTAATTCCGTAACCGTGCAGATAAAGCCGCATTCCGGGCATTTGTTCCAAAGCCCTTCCGGTGTTTCCTTTTTCTCGGCAGTACTGGTCAGAATGCCTTTCTTAATACGCTTGAACCAGCCTGGTTTACCGCCTTCACTTCCATTCTCACCGGCCAGGTTGGCATCAAAGTCCTCTTCATGTCTCATGCGGGTGCAATTAGTGGGCTAAGATAGGGATTTTAGAATAAGTGATTCCCCTGGGAAATAGTACTGCTATTCGCTTTTCAATACGCTGGTACAGAAAATTTTAAATGAACTACCAAGTTTGGCTTTGCGGTGTTATTTTTGCCAAAATTTTCACTGTAGTTCTTCAACCAGTTCTTCCGGACAATGTTATATATAAAGAGAGCTTGCCGGACAGAAAAAAATAATTCCAATGAAATGGTCTGAATTTCTCACGTCCTCGGTAGGCAAGAAACTTGTAATGGGTTTGACCGGTTTATTCCTCATTTCGTTTTTGGTTATTCACGTCGGTTTAAATTCCTGTATATTCAACGACCTTTCTTTTTTTGATCCCACCGATGATGGTAAGATGTTTAACAGGGCCGCTCATTTTATGGGTGCAAGCGTTGTTATACGAATACTTGAAATTGGACTGTTCGTAGGTTTTATCATCCATATAGTTCAGGGTTATGTCCTCGAGGTGCAGAACCGGGCGACAAGGGCTGTGGGTTACCATGTCAAAATGGGAACTAAGGGCAGCACCTGGTATGCAAAATCAATGGGTTTATTAGGAACGCTCTTATTGTTGTTCCTCATCATGCATATCTCTCATTTCTGGATCCCTTCGCGTGTTACCCAGGACCTTACGCCGAGAACCTATGTTGACGGCGGAGCTGAAGTTCACGATCTTTTCGAAAGAATGGTGCAGGTTTTCCAAAACGGATGGATTGTACTGCTTTATGTGTTGGCTTGCATTTCACTTGCATGGCATTTGTTACATGGTTTTCAAAGTTCATTCCGTACAATCGGATTAAGTAATAAAAAATATATAGGCATTGTGAAAACTGCCGGCATTGTGTTTTCAATCCTGGTTCCTTTGCTTTTTGCGTTAATGCCGCTGAGTATTTATTTTGGATGGATAGGGTATGAGATATGAGTCGGGAGTCAGGAGTCTGGAGTCAAAGCTCAAGGCTCATAACTCAAAGCAATTTACAAATACGATTCAAACACTTTCAATAGTATGCTTAATTCAAAAGTTCCCGCAGGCCAGCTTGATAATAAATGGACCTATTATAAAGGCCATTGCAAGCTGGTGAATCCTGCCAATAAACGCAAACTGGAAGTTATTGTAGTAGGTACCGGTCTTGCAGGTGCCGCTGCGGCGGCATCATTGGGAGAATTGGGATATAAAGTCAAGGCATTTTGCTTCCAGGATTCTCCAAGAAGGGCACATAGCATCGCTGCGCAGGGTGGGATTAATGCAGCAAAGAATTACCAGAATGATGGAGATAGCGTATTCCGTTTGTTTTATGATACCATCAAAGGCGGTGACTATCGCGCAAGAGAATCTAACGTTCACCGCTTAGCCGAAGTAAGCGTAAATATCATTGACCATTGTGTTGCACAGGGTGTGCCATTTGCAAGAGAATATGGGGGCTTGTTAAGCAACCGCTCCTTCGGTGGTACACAGGTTCAAAGGACTTTTTATGCTGCAGGACAAACCGGTCAGCAATTATTGATTGGTGCATACCAGGCATTGGAAAGACAGGTAGCATTGGGAAATGTAACGCAATACACCCGTCACGAGATGCTTGAAGTGGTGATCATCGACGGAAAATGCAGGGGCATTATATGCCGTGACCTGGTGACAGGTAAATTGGAGCGCCATTTCGGACATTCGGTATTGTTATGCACCGGAGGATATGGGAATGTATTTTATCTCTCCACTAATGCAATGGCATGTAATGTCACAGCGATATGGAAAGCACATAAGAAGGGTGCCTATTTCGGTAATCCTTGTTTCACTCAAATACATCCGACCTGTATACCCGTCACGGGAGAACATCAAAGCAAGCTGACGCTGATGAGCGAAAGTTTGCGCAATGACGGAAGGATCTGGGTACCTAAAATAAAGGGAGACAATCGCAAGCCAAATGAAATTCCTGAGGAAGAAAGAGACTACTTCCTTGAAAGAAGATATCCTGCATTCGGAAACCTTGTGCCTCGCGATGTTGCTTCAAGAGCTGCAAAAGAACGGTGTGATGCAGGCTATGGAGTGGGTTCGTCAAAACAAGCAGTCTATCTCGATTATGAGGATGCAATCCTTCGCTATGGAAATGGAGAAGCTAAAAAACGCAACCTTGGGAATTCAGATCAAGCTACTATAATGTCAATGGGAAGAGCCGTTGTAAAAGAAAAATATGGCAACCTTTTCGACATGTATGAAAAGATAACGGGAGAGGACCCATACGAAATCCCAATGCGCATTTATCCCGCTGTTCATTATACGATGGGTGGATTATGGGTCGATTATGAATTAATGACTTCTGTTCCTGGTCTGTATACTTTGGGAGAAGCAAACTTTTCTGATCATGGTGCAAACCGTCTCGGTGCATCTGCATTAATGCAAGGCCTTGCTGATGGTTATTTCGTAATACCATATACAATTGGAAATTTCCTTGCTGAGGAGATCCGCACTGCAGCTATTCCAACTGATCATCCAGGATTTGTAGAAGCAGAGAATGCGGTAGCAAGTCGCATAAACAAACTGATGAATATCCAGGGTGCTCAAACGCCCGAAAGTTTGCACAGGCGATTGGGTAAGATCATGTGGAATAAATGTGGTATGAGCCGGAATGAAAAAGGATTAAAAGAAGCTATTGAAGAAATACGTGCATTGAAGAAAGAGTTTTGGAGTGATATCAGGATTCCCGGAAAGATCGAGGAATTCAATCCCGAACTTGATAAGGCAAATCGTGTCGCAGACTTTATTGAGCTTGGGGAATTGATGTGTCTGGATGCGCTTCATCGTAAAGAAAGTTGCGGTGGACATTTCAGGGAGGAAAGTCAGACTCCGGAAGGCGAGGCGTTGCGCAATGATTCAGAATTTGCTTACGTAGCTGCATGGGAGTATAAAGGCGATAGCGACTGGGCCTTACACAAAGAAGAGCTAGTATTCGAAGTAGCAAAACCAACTCAACGATCGTACAAATAAATTTCATATTTGAATGAAACATTACTTGATGAATTTGACCTTAAAAGTCTGGCGACAAAAAAATTCAACGGATAAAGGTCGATTTGAAACATATGAGGTGAAGGACATATCTTCTGAAATGTCTTTCCTTGAAATGTTCGACGTACTCAATGAAAAATTGATAAAGGAAGGAAAGGATCCGATTGCATTTGATCATGATTGCCGTGAAGGAATTTGCGGTACATGTTCAATGTATATTAATGGTCGTCCGCATGGACCATGGCATGCTACAACAACCTGCCAGCTTCATATGAGAGAATATAAAAATGGAGATACTATTGTTGTAGAACCATGGCGGGCAAGATCATTTCCCATTATAAAGGATCTTGTTGTTGATCGTACTTCGTTTGACAGGATCATACAGGCAGGAGGATTTATTTCGGTAAATACCGGTAACGCTGTGGACGCAAATGCCGTTGCTGTTCCTAAAGATCAGGCTGATGCTTCCTTCGCGGCTGCGGCATGTATCGGATGTGGTGCCTGTGTTGCTGCGTGTAAGAATTCATCTGCGCTTTTATTTGTTTCAGCGAAAGTTGCTCATCTCGCGCTATTACCTCAAGGAGAGCCTGAAAGAAAGAAAAGAGTGATTAGTATGGTGGCACAAATGGACAAAGAAGGTTTTGGTGCCTGCACGAATACCGG
Organism: uncultured Chitinophagaceae bacterium; assembly: GCA_963728145.1. Classification (GTDB taxonomy): domain Bacteria; phylum Bacteroidota; class Bacteroidia; order Chitinophagales; family Chitinophagaceae; genus CAVSJA01. The sequence goes on from CAVSJA010000008.1 coordinate 295,906, forward strand.
GGCTTGTGAAGCCGTTTGCCCCAAGGAAATCTCAATCCGCAACATTGCAATGTTAAATAAAGAGTACGCTATAGCTGGATTGATTTCTGAAAAATAATTGGTACCTAAGATTAAACGTCCCTCCTGCCAATACTGTGGGGAGGGACGGTTTTATTTCCAATAAAACAAAAAGATTTCAAAGATGGACTATATCATTCCACCGCAAACAAGGATCGGGCATGTGCATTTAAAAGTATCTGACCTGGACAAAGCGCTTTCATTTTATCGTGACCTTCTCGGTTTCCAGGTAATGCAATGGTACGGTAAGCAGGCTGTTTTCATTTCTGCAGGCGGCTATCACCATCATATCGGATTGAATATTTGGTATAGCAAGAATGCTTCTCCCGCACCGGTGAATAGTTGTGGTTTATTTCATACAGCTATTTTATATCCTACTAGAAAAGATCTTGCAGTTGCGTTGAAAAGATTGATCGATGCAAATTATCCTTTAACAGGTGCATCTGATCACGGTGTGTCGGAAGCGATTTACCTTGATGATCCGGATCACAATGGTGTTGAACTTTATTGGGATCGGCCAAGAGAAAAATGGCCCCTGGATGACAAAGGTCAAATATTGATGGGTACTGAAGCGCTTGATATTGAGGATTTGTTAGGAGAGCTTTCAAGGTAACTGGGTAATTCGTATTCGATTTTCACGCTGGGACACCACCGTTCATGTATTTGATCCCCGCTTAAATCGGGGATAGATTTTAGATTTGAGATTTGAAATCTGTAAATTGACCGGATAAATTTCCCATCATGCAAAAATCATTCAGTTTTGTTTTAATAATTGCAATTTTAGCTATGGCCTGTAACCAGGAAGACACGGTAAAACGACAGGGCTACGAATGGCCCAGCAACTTAACAGCACCTATTGCTGAAAAGAAAGCTAAGGATCTGGGCTTGCATGGAGATTCAAGAATCGATGAATACTACTGGCTCAATGATTATTTCAAAAAAGGTCCAGACAGTACAAAGGTGGTAGAATACCTGAAAGCGGAAAATGCTTACCTCGATACAGTAATGTCAGGCACAAAGGAATTTCAGAAGAAGCTCTTCAACGAAATGAAGGGAAGGATTAAGGAGAAAGATGAATCTGTGCCGGTGTTTAGAAATGGCTATTACTATTACAATCGGTTTGAAGAGGGAAAGGAATATTATGTGCATTGCAGAAAGAAAGGAAGTCTTGACGCTGCAGAAGAAGTGTTGCTAAATGTCAACGAACTTTCAAAAGGACATGATTATTTCTCCGCTGTTGGATTTAATGTTAGTCCCGATAATAAATTGATGGCGTATGGAGTGGATACGGTTTCACGCAGGGAGTATACGATCTATATAAAAAACCTTGAAACAGGGACGTTGTATAAAGATGCAATCTCTCTAACAACCGGCGGTTCTGAATGGGCGAATGATAACAAAACACTTTTCTATTCGGAGAAAAATCCCGTAACGCTTCTGTCAGAAAAAATAAAAAGACATACGCTGGGCGCTGATGCCTCCAATGATGCCGTCGTTTATCATGAAAAGGATAAGACCAATTATATCGGTGTAGGCAAAACGAAATCGGATAAGTATATCATCATTTATACCGGAGGTACACTTTCCTCAGAGAATTTTATTCTTGACGCCGACAAACCAAATGGAAGCTTTGAATCCTTCCAGCCAAGATTGAAGGAAGTTCTTTACAATATTGATCATCTGGGTGATAAGTTTCTCATCATGACCAATAAGGACGCAAAGAACTTTAAGGTCATGGAAACACCTGTCGATAAAACAGGTGTCGACAACTGGAAAGATCTAATTCCTCACCGTACAGATGTACTTGTTGAAGGAATTGAAGTATTCAAGGATCACCTGGTAATCACCGAAAGGGAAAAAGGTTTGCTCAAGTTGCGTATCCAGAATAAAAAAACAGGTGAAGAACATTATCTCGATTTTGGAGAACCTGCGTACACAGCATATGCAGGTGCAAATCCGGAATTCAATACAACAACACTTCGTTATCAATACACTTCACTTACTACTCCAAACTCCACTTTCGATTACAATATGGATAGTAAGGAGAAGAAGTTGATGAAACAACAGGAGGTGGTTGGTGGATACGATCCAAAACAATATGTAACAGAGCGACTTTTTGTAGATGCGAAAGATGGAGCTAAGGTTCCGGTATCAATAGTATATAAGAAAGGATTTGCAAAGGATGGAACTGCGCCATTGCTTTTGTATGGATATGGTTCTTATGGTAACAGCATGGATGCATCATTCAGTTCAAGTCGTTTGAGCCTGGTAGATAGAGGATTTGTTTATGCCATTGCGCACGTGCGTGGCGGCCAGGAAATGGGAAGAAGCTGGTATGAGGATGGAAAAATGCTAAAGAAGAAAAATTCGTTTACAGATTTTATAGATGTTGCGGAGGCGTTGATAAATCAGAAATTCACTTCGAAGGAACACCTTTATGCAATGGGTGGTAGTGCAGGAGGATTATTGGTGGGAGCTGTCACTGTTATGCGCCCGGATCTCTGGAATGGAGTTGTTGCCCAGGTTCCTTTCGTTGATGTGGTAACTACTATGATGGATCCAACCATTCCTTTAACGACAAATGAATATGACGAATGGGGTAATCCTGAAAACAAGGACGCTTATTTCTATATGAAATCTTATTCTCCGTACGATAACCTTCAAAAAACGGAGTATCCTAATTTATTAGTCACCACTGGTCTTCATGATTCGCAGGTACAATACTTCGAACCGGCCAAATGGGTGGCCAAAATGAGAGAATTGAAAACCGGGGATAACCTGCTGCTACTTTATACCAATATGGAAGTCGGTCATGGTGGAGCTTCGGGAAGGTTTGATTACCTGAAGGATGTCGCCTTACAATTTGCATTTCTTTTGGCCCTTGAGGGGATCACGGAGTAGAGGTTGACGGGGTTGAAAAGGTTGATAAGGTTGATAGAGAAGTACTTGTCAACCCTGTCAACCCTGTCAACCTTATCAACCCATTAACCCGCCAATGCATAAATTTCCATCGAAAATGCCTACCTTCGCGCCCGCAAAGGGAGTACAACTATGATTTCAGTTAATAATGTGACGCTTTCCTTCGGAAAGCGTGTTTTGTTTGATGAGGTTAACCTTAGTTTCAATAAGGGAAATTGTTATGGTGTTATTGGTGCTAATGGTGCAGGAAAATCCACTTTTTTGAGGATTCTTTCCGGTGAAATAGAACCAAATAAGGGAACTATTGAAATCTCTCCCGGCGAGCGGATGGCAGTATTGAAACAGGACCAGTTTGAATTCGATGAAGTGACTGTTCTCAATACCGTGTTGATGGGTCATAAGCGCCTTTGGAAAATCATGCATGAAAGAGATGCGATCTATGCAAAATCAGATTTTTCTGAAGCTGATGGCTTAAGAGCCGGTGAATTGGAACATGACTTTGGTGAAATGGGTGGTTACACTTCTGAAAGTGATGCGGCAAGCTTGTTGAGCGAGTTGGGAGTTGGCGAAGAGCTGCACGGCTCAATGATGAAGGATATCAATGCTGCATTCAAGGTCCGCGTACTACTTGCACAAGCGTTGTTTGGAAATCCGGACATTCTCATTCTCGACGAGCCTACAAATAACCTCGATGTAGATACGATTTCCTGGTTGGAGAATTTTCTTGCAGATTATGAAAACATCGTGATCGTTGTGTCCCACGACCGTCACTTCCTCGATGCAGTTTGTACCCATGTCGCGGATGTGGATCGCCAAAAGATCAAGATCTATACAGGTAACTATACTTTCTGGTATGAATCGAGCCAGCTTGCAGCAAGGCAAATGTCTGATAAGAACAAAAAGACAGAAGACAAGCGCAAGGACCTCCTGGAGTTCATTGCACGATTCAGTGCGAATGCATCAAAAAGCAAGCAGGCGACTTCGCGAAAGAAAGCATTGGAAAAACTGGTTATTGAAGATATTGCTCCATCGAATCGTAAATACCCTGGCATTATCTTCAAGCAACAACGCGAAGTTGGAAACCAGATCCTGAATGTCGAGAATCTTTCTAAATCGCTCGATGGAAAGCCATTGTTTGACAAGATCAGTTTCACCGTAAATAAGGGAGATAAGATTGCTATCGTCGCAGAAGATCAATTGGCGATAAGTGCATTCTTCGATATCATCAATGCAGAATTAAAGGCCGATAAAGGAAAATTTGAATGGGGTACGACGGTGAGCAAGGCTTATTTGCCCAATGACAATACAAAATATTTCAATGGTGAGTTAAACCTGATGGACTGGCTTCGTCAATTTGTGCCGCCACATGTTACTGATGTGGATGAACCCTTTCTTCGCGGGTTTTTAGGGAAGATGTTATTTAGTGGAGATGAAACATTCAAGAAAATCTCTGTATTGAGTGGAGGTGAAAAAGTTCGTTGCATGATCAGCCGGATGATGTTGCAGGATCCAAACGTCGTGATACTGGATGAACCAACCAATCACCTCGACCTCGAATCAATCCAGTCATTCAACGAAAGCATGATCAATTTCAAAGGGATCGTTTTGATCTCTTCCCATGACCATACTTTCCTGGAAACTGTGGCAAACAGGGTGATTGAACTCACACCAAATGGAGTGATCGATAAGTTGATGAGTTTTGATGAATACCTGGAAGAAAAACACGCTAGAAAATTACAAATGGCCTAAGCGGAAATTCATTCCCATCTGGATATTAATTGAATATGGTCCGCCTCCCATCATCATGAAATAACTGCGGGTGTATCTTGCCCAATGAAAGGCAAAGTTCAATGAAGAAAGCCTTGGGTTAGCATAATACGTTCCATTTCTTATGAAATATCCTGTCATCCTGTTCAGGTCAATGGTATAGTTTACCTTGAAACCAAACTCGCCTCTTTTTGTTTTAGTAGCGAACTCGGTGCCTAATGCCATAGTCAAAAAATAATTGTGCTGGTAATAGGCATCCGCAGTAGTATCGGATAATTGATTTCTGAAATTGAGGTAGGCTCCAAATTCTTTGAGGTAGGAAGTTTCAATACTCAAGGCCCGCCATTCGGCTTTTTCATCAATTTTTTGGACTACCGAAAGTCCTCCAAACGCTCCGATTCCACCCATAAACTTGGTACCTGCGCGGGCGTTTATGAATTCCGGATCAGTATTTCCAAAGGAATTATAACCATGAAGATCGGCGATATCATACTGACCCAATCCAAGTGTACCACCATACCAACCCCGGAAGCTTCCGAACTTATGTGTTTTATAAAGGGAAGACTGAAGAAGCCATGCGCCATCGGTTAAGTCATCGTTATATCCCGCTCCAGATAGCGCGACATTGATAAAAGTTGCTTTTTTTGCCGAATCGGCATTCAACAAATGCGCCCGGTAAGGGTGGTCGACGGTTTGAAAGGGACTCATATAATACCCATAGCGATTACACTGGGTAGTTAGGATGGCTATGAGGCTAAGCAGGGTTAAGACTTTTCTACTGGGCATATTGGGCTGACAATGTACAAACTGTTTTCGCTGCAAACGAGTGTAATTTTGGGGTTTTTGATTTTGCGTAAAATTCATGAAAACAGGCATTTAGGGCAATAAATCCTAACTTTAAACGATTTAAGCAAAACCGGTTCGGTGCTGAGGAGATTTCTGATAATATTTGCCACATTCTGTGCAGCACTGCATTGGGCCGGTGCCCAAACGCCCCGGGTCGACAAACCTTTGTCCAACCTCAGAAAAAAACAGGTCTCAACGCTTAAAGACTCCCTCGCTTTTGACAGTTTAAGCATTATTCCGCGAACCTTTCGAATCAATGGAATTCCGGATTCAGTTTATCGGATAGATGAATTGAATGCGATTTTGGTTTGGAAACAGAAGCCGGCAACGGATAGTGTCTGGATTTTCTACCGGGTCTTTCCTCAAAAATTGAATGCAGTTGCGCAACGAATGAATTACGACAGCGTGATGAGTAATTTCATCGGCCAGCCATTCACGCCGAATTATGGGACGGATCCAAGGAATGAATCTTTCTTCAACTTTGGAAATATCAGCTATAACGGAAGCTTTGGTAGAGGAATATCATTCGGCAATAGCCAGGATGCTGTGGTTACTTCTAACCTCAACCTGCAATTGAATGGATATTTAGCAGACAGCATTGAGATCGCCGCGGCGATTACGGATAACAATATTCCAATACAACCCGATGGCACCACGCAACAATTGAATGAATTTGATCGCATCTTTCTTTCTTTCAAAAAAAATAACTGGCAATTGAGCCTGGGAGATATTGATCTCAGGCAAAACCAACTCTATTTTCTCAATTTTTATAAGCGAATGCAGGGAGCGGCATTTGAAACCACTTCCAAAATCGGAAGGAACACTTTCAATAAATCGGTTGTTAGCGGTTCAATCGCAAAGGGAAAATTCACCCGCAATATTTTCCAGGGCCAGGAAGGAAACCAGGGACCTTATCGTTTGATCGGAGCAAACAATGAATTCTTTTTTGTTGTCCTCGCCAATACTGAAAGAGTTTTTATCGATGGAATTTTATTGCAACGGGGCGAAGACCAGGATTACGTGATCAACTACAATACTGCAGAGATTGCATTCACACCGAGAAGAATGATCACAAAGGATAGCAGGATACAGGTAGAGTTTGAATATGCTGACCGGAACTATCTCAATTCAAATATTTATTTATTCAACGAAACAAACTTCGCAGAGAAATTCAAATTGAGAGTTGGCTTCTTTAATAATGCAGACGCGAAGAATTCACCCATCAACCAGGAACTGGATGTAAATCAGAAAAGATTCCTGGATTCAATCGGTGGAAATATCAATCTTGCTTTTTACCCGAATGCTGTAATTGATACATTTTCGATGAACAAGATCCTCTATAAAAAGATAGATACGACTTTTAACGGAGGAACAGCTAGCGATTCGATCTTCGTTTATTCGACGAGCCCCGACAGCGCCTTCTATAGCCTTTCTTTTATCGAAGTTGGACAGGGCGTGGGCGACTATATACCGGATTTCAATGGTGCAAATGGAAAAGTATACCGCTGGGTAGCGCCTGTTGGTGGAATCAAACAGGGAAGATTTGTTCCGGCTACATTTTTGGTAACTCCAAAGAAGTTACAGGTGACAAGCCTGGGTATGGATTATAAAATTGGAAAGTTGACGACGATCAGCACCGAACTGGCGACAAGCTATTATGATGTGAATCTCTTCTCAAAAAAAGATAATAGTAATAACCGGGGTTTCGCAGGAAAGGCAATGCTCAATAATACAATCCCCCTTGGTTCTTCTTTAAAGGGATTGAAGCTTGTCAATGATCTTGCCTTTGAACATGTGGAATCAAATTTTAAGCCACTGGAACGCCTGAGGAATGTCGAGTTTACCAGGGACTGGGGTTTGCCATTGGTGGTTTTGCCGCAGGATGAAACTATCCTTACGGCGTCAACCCAATTGGCAGACGTGAAGAATAATTCACTTAAATATCAATTCACGCGATATGTCCGCGGCGATGACTTCGTGGGGATACGGAATACACTGACACATGTGCAGGATATTAAGGGATGGCGTTTTAATAACATGTTCATGATCTCTAACGTGGACACAAGAACGGAGGATGGCTATTTTCTTCGACCCAGGATAGATATCTCAAAGAAGTTTGCGAAACTGAAAAATCATTCGATCGGGTTCAATTATTCGCTTGAGAAAAACGTAGCGCGTAACAAACTCACCGATACGCTTACGCCAAGGAGCTTCTCCTTTGAGATTTTCGAAGTGAAACTTCGTTCCGATGAAACAAAGCTGAATCAATACATGATCAGTTATTTTACCCGGACTGATGCTTACCCGGTAGGAAAGGACCTTGTTGCTGCTGATCGAAGCCAAAATATCACGGTCGGGTCCGAATTATTAAAAAGTGAAAGACATAAGTTCCGGTTCAATACCACCTATCGTAAGCTGGAAATTCTCAAACCAGGCCTAACAAACCAAAAAGCCGACAATAGTTTATTAGGCCGCGTGCAATATTCCATTGAAGAGTGGAAAGGATTATTGACCGGCGACCTGTTGTATGAGTTGGGTGCAGGACAGGAACAAAAAAGGGATCTCGCTTATCTCGAAGTACCGGCAGGGCAGGGGGAATATACCTGGATCGATTATAATGGCGATGGAATTCAACAATTGAATGAATTTGAAATCGCTTTGTTTCCAGACCAGGCGAAATTCATACGGATCTTTACTCCCACGAATGAATTCATTAAGGCAAGTTTTACCAGCTTCAACTATAGTATCAGCATAAATCCGAGAGCAGTCATCAACTTAACCGAGGCTCCGAAATTATCAAAGTTCATTGCGCGGATAAATCTTCAATCATCATTGCAAATAAGTAAAAAAGAAGTCGCAGATGGAAGCATACAGTTCAATCCGTTCAAAGGAAATATTAATGACACTGCGTTAATCACACTGGGTTCCATATTCATCAATACATTTTCGTTTAACCGCTTTAGTTCAAAATGGGGATTCGATATCAATAATTCCCGAAGCAATGGCAAGGCCTTATTAACCTATGGTTATGAAAGCCGCGAATTAAATGACTGGAATTTTAAGAGCAGGTGGAATATAACCAAAGTGATAGCGCTAACATTTGCCGGGAAGACTGGTACAAACAAGTTAACGAGCAGCAATCCCAAATTCGACAATAAGAATTACAATATAAAACAAGGAATGATAGAGCCTGGAATCAATATTACAAAGGGCTCCAATTTTCGTTTGATTTTGGGTTACCGAATTGCAGATAAAAGGAATTCCCAGGGAGGAAATGAAGAATCTGTTTCAAACGCTGTGAATATGGAGGTGAAGTATAATATTCATCAAAATACTTCGATTCTCACGAAGTTTACTTTCAACAACATTACATTTAATTCCAAGGACCCAGTTGCGAATACCAACTCACCTGCGGCTTATATCATGTTAGATGGCTTGCTGCCTGGCAAGAATTTTCTTTGGACACTTGACTTTACAAAGCGATTGTCAAATAGCCTCGAGTTGAATATGCAGTATGAAGGCCGTAAACCAGGCACCGCGAAAACTGTGCATATTGGCCGGGCTTCGATCAGAGCTATACTATAAACCCCCTGTCCCCCTATCCCGATCGCTATCGGGAGGGGAACTTAGGTCCATCTCCCAAATTACTTTCCAGACATCTCGAGCGAGGATTATCAGGTTTTGATCAATGAATAATGATTGATTACGTTTGACCGTGAACTTTTCGACATTTTGACTCTACACAAACATAACTATAGATGATTCGCCAAATCAACCAGAGTTCCCCCTTTGCGCCGACGCTGAAGCTTTAGCGCAAGCGTTAGGGGGAAAGGGGGTATAAAAAAAACCGCTCCAGGAAATCCCAGAGCGGCTTCTCATTTATAGTGTGTGGATTGAAGACTATCCAAAGATGCCACCTTTCTTCAGGCTTTTCACAGCTTCTCCGATTTTGAATCCGTTGTGATAAACCTCAATCTTGTAATCTCCAGTCAGGAAAGGACTGTTTTGCTTCCAGGCAAATTCAACATGCTTTCTTTTACCTGCTTCAACTTCCACAGGAACCTTGGCGGTGAATAATTTTTCACCTTCTTCGCGTGTTTGGAATTTACCAGAACCCAGTGCTTCTACTGCAATTGGCTTTCCGTCTGGACCAGTGATCGCAACAAAAACTTCTGTGTTACCTGATTCCAAAATACGATTGTCAACATCGAAAGAAATAACCAGCTTGTCAACTCTTTTTGCAGTTGAAGTGATCTTTTCTTTACCACCACTCTTTTCATTGATAGGAGTGATCGCGATGTTACCAGCATGAAGGGTAGAAGCAATATCTACTTTTCTTTCAGCTTCTGCCTTTTGCTCGGTTGTAGTTTGAAGATTTGAAGTCAGTGATTCTTTCTCCTGAGTCAAAACTGTTTTTTCCTGAGTCAGGGTTTGATTTTCCTGAGTCAAACGAGCAATTTCTGCTTCCATGCCGCTGATCTTAGTATTCAATTCAGCGATAAGTCCCATAGCTTTTTTGCGCTCTTGCTCGCTAAGATTTTGCTTGTTCAGGATTGTACGGATACGGCCTTTCAGACCAGATATCTCTTTATTACGCTCTGTAAGTTTTCCTTCCAGTTCATTGCTGTAACCAGTAAGAGAATCGAGTCGTGTTAAAGCAGCATCAAAGCTCTTTTGCAATTCAGTTTTAGATGAATCGAGTGCTACAATTTGAGTCTGCTGAGAAGCTATTTTCTGATCGCCCTGATTTTTGTCGTACAGAAAATAAGCCCATGTTCCAAGGATACCGGCAGCCAACAGGATAATGATGAGATTCTTCGAATCTCTCCTGGGTGGCGTGCTTTGCGGTGTTGCTGATGGATAATTGGTGGTATTCATACTGCTTACGTTTTTTTTAATGTGTTTGAATTGGAAAAGGTTTATCCGATAGCCATAAACCTGTATTTGACAACAGATTTTTCAAAACCCATGCCAGAAATGGTAAATGACTCGTTAGGAAAGGCTGTAAAACCGCCTTAAACGCAGGCTCATAGGGGGTTTGCGCTGTGTATAAAATTGCTCCTAGAACGCAGTTTTTTGACGTATTATTGCCCGTTTTTAAAGCAATGGCCCTATGTCCGCCGAAAAAATACTTAACGACTGGAAGAAAAAGCTCTACAAAACGGTCTACTGGTTGGAAGGTGAGGAAGATTACTATATAGATAAGGTAGTGGAATTCGCCGAACAGCACATACTTTCAGAGGCTGAACAGGGATTTAATTTGACCATATTTTATGGAAAAGACGCCAGCTGGCCAGATGTGATCAACGCCTGCCGGCGCTACCCCATGTTTTCCGATAAGCAGGTTGTGCTGTTAAAGGAAGCACAACATATGAGGGATATCGACAAACTCGAGCCCTATATTGAGAATCCTCTTAAGTCTACCATTTTCGTTGTTTCTTATAAAGAGAAGAAGGTCGATGGCCGCAGTAAATTGGCAAAACTGCTGCAGAAAAAAGGCGAAGTACTTACCACAAAAAAGATGTACGATAGCCAATTACCCGAATGGACAAGCGAATTGGTGAGATCAAAGGGTTATGCAATTTCACAAAAGGCGCTGTTGCTACTGGTGGACCATATTGGAAATGACCTGTCCCGAATTGAGAACGAAATTGAAAAGCTCCTGCTGAACCTGGGCGAACGGAAGACGATAACCGAAGACGATATTGAGAAATATGTTGGCATCAGCAAAGAATACAATGCTTTTGAACTGCAGGATGCATTGGCAAAAAAAGATCTTCCCAAAGCGATCCGGATAATTGGGTATTTTGATGCTAACCCGAAAGCCGTACCAATTCAGTTAGTTCTTCCTACACTTTATACACTCTTCAGCCGTGCCTATATGATCTTCGGACAGTCTGCGAAAGATGATAAAACCATTGCCGCAAATATTGGGGTCAATCCCTGGTTTGTGAAAGACTATGTACTCACAGCCCGCAATTATGGAGCGGAGAGTATTGCTTCTGCTCTTCTTCTTCTTCATGAATATAATCTGCGAAGCGTCGGTGTTAATGATATTGGTACTTCTGATGCTTCGTTGTTGAAGGAGATGGTGGTGAAGATCATGAGTTAAAAATTTATGATTGCTAGATGGTTTGATCGTTTGATTGTTGGGCTTACTATTTTTGAACCCAACCATTAAACCATCTAGCAAGCATAAATCGTAATTCGTAAATTGTAATTCGTAAATTTTTTCTGTGGTAAAATTCACCGCTACGATATTGCAATTCGAAAAGCAGGGTGAAAAAACCGGCTGGAGTTATATTACAATTCCAGCGGATATCGCTGCTAAAATCAAACCTGGCGTCAAAAAAACATTTCGCGTGAAAGGAAAGTTGGATGATTTCGTTATCCAACAAATTGCTTTGCTTCCAATGGGAACCGGCGATTTTATTCTGCCAATCAATGGAGCAATGCGGAAGGGTACCGGTAAACGAAAAGGAGCAATGCTTAAAGTTCAGCTCGAGGAGGATAAAAAAGAATTCAAATTGTCATCCGATTTTATGGATTGCCTTGCTGACGAACCCAGGGCTTTCGAATTCTTCAATACACTTACTCCCGGACATCAACGCTATTTCAGTAAATGGATAGATGAAGCGAAGACTGAGCCAACTAAGACGAAACGAATCGCGCAAGCCATTAATGGACTTACCAGGAAATTTGGATTTGGTGAGATGCTTCGCGATTTGAAGGCGAAGAGGCAGGGTTGATAGGGTTGATAAGGTTGATGAGGTTGATAAGGTTGATAAGGTCATGTTATTAAAAATTGAGAGGAAGCAATTAAAACTAATCTCCTGTTGACTTCATCAACCCTGTCAACCTTGTCAACCTCGTCAACCTTTTCAACCTTAAATTGCAGCATGAATTCTGACTTCGAATTTAGGAATCCTTTCTTCATAGGTATTGCAGGAACAGGTATGAGCGCGATTGCACAATATCTTCAATCGACTGGAATTAGCGTTTCAGGTAGTGATCGATATTTCAAACCAGATGAATATAACGAAACAAGAGAAAAGCTCGAAGCGGAAGGAATAAAGTGCTTTCTTCAAAATGGTGAAGGAATAAATGAAGAAACCGACCTTGTTGTTGTATCTGCAGCGGTCGAGGATAGCGTATCTGAAGTTCAAAAAGCAAAATTACTCAACATTCCAATTATCAAAAGAGCTGAATTGCTCGCTGCGATTGCAAAGAGCAAGCTTACCATTGCCGTTGGCGGCACAAGTGGAAAGAGTACAACCAGTGCGATGCTGTTTGATATTCTGGATCATGCCGGATTAAAACCCGGTATTATCAGCGGAGCCGGATTGGTAAGCCTTATAAAAAAAGGAAAGATTGGAAATGCGGCGGCAGGAGGAGGGGAGTGGTTAGTGATTGAAGCCGATGAAAGCGATGGATCAATTATCAACTATGAACCTGAGATTGGACTTCTGTTAAATGTAGATAAGGATCATAAGGAGATAGACGCGTTAATGGAGATATTCAAAACGTTTCGAAATAATTCGCAAAAGTTTGTTGTCAATCGATCGCATCCTTTAGCGAAACAGCTTTCCCAGGATCCTGCAAACGATTTTGCGATTGAGATGTATTCAGCAGGTTATTGTGCCACTGATTTTAAGCAGGAAGGGTTATCAATCAATTTCAAAATTAATGAAAGCGATTTCCATTTGGACGTATTGGGTAAACACAATATGGAAAATGCGCTGGGAGCAGTTGCTGTTGCCGGGCAGGTAGGAGTTCCTATTCCTATTGCTGCAGAAGCCTTGAAGCACTATGAAGGAATTTACCGTCGGCACCAGGTGATTGGAGAAAAGAAAGGTGTTTGGTTGATCGATGACTATGCGCATAATCCAGCAAAATGCGCCGCATCAATCCAGGCTTGCCAGTCGATTGCGCCAAAAGTTGTAGCATGGTTTCAACCACACGGATATGGTCCAACGAAATTCCTCAGAAATGATTTTGTACAGGAGATTGCTGCAGTGCTAAGACCCGAAGATGAGATTTGGATGAGTGAGATCTTTTATGCGGGTGGAACGGCAGAGAAAGATATTTCTGCAAAGGATCTTATTGATGATCTTAAACTAATTGACAAATCTGCATTCTTCGTTGAGGATAGAAATAAGTTCGTTGAATCAGTGAGACCGCACTTAAAAGAAGATTCTGTTTTGTTGCTAATGGGCGCAAGAGATCCCTCTTTGGAAGATTTTGCTAGAAAGGTTTGGCAGGAACTTTAAATGAACAGAAGAACAGATGAACAGCAGAACAGTAGAACAGCGGAACAGCAGACCTGCCTACAGAGCATAGTCACCTAATCAACCAATCAACCAGTCAATTCAACTACCTTAAAACCCCGCTTTTGCTTTTAATACGCCATCGATGTAATTATCAAAATCTTTCTTAAACTGCTGCAAAGACGGTGTATGGATATACATCATATGTCCCGCTTCGTAATAAGTTTGGGAAATATTTTGTTTCAATTCTTTTTTCAAGAACATATGATCGATAGTATTCTGTGTAGCGAAGTATGGGGTAGCCATGTCATAATATCCATTAGCAATCCAAACTTTAAGCGCAGGATTCTTTGTCATTGCATCGCGGAGTGTTTCTGCAACATTTAAGTATTTATCCTGAATCAAAGGCCAGGGTTGTACTCTGCTGGTCAGGATCTCATAGGGAAGATCATTTTCGAATTTTAAAATTCTATGGATATAATCATTAGCCGCAGCAGTATATGGACCGTAAATCGTATTGTTATAACTAGGATCATAATCGTAGGTTTTGCCTGATTCATCGTAGTCATATCCCGTAAAGCGGCTGTCAAGTCTTCCTACTGTTTTCGCATCAGTTCGCATTAATTCCTTATTAAATGGCCCAACATAAACCCGAAGATTAGATTGATCGATATATGTTTTGGAAAGACCAGTGTACAGGCTAAGCTTTTCAATGATTCTTGTTCTATCCGCAGCGGGCAATGCATCACCCTTAACTAATGCCGTTGCGTAGTCATTTATGGCGAATTGTTCAACTTCTTTCAACAATGCTTTTAGATCAGTGAATTGAGGAGATAGTTTTTTATGATACCATGCTGTCGCCGCCATTGTGGGCAGCACGAGTGGATATGGGCGATCATTTCCGATATCAGGCCTAGCAGTTGAAAAATCCAGAATTGATGAAATCAATATAACGCCATTTATAAAAAAACCGTGGCGGTTTTGAAGGTATCCGGACAAACCTGCAGACCTGGTTGTACCATAACTTTCTCCACCAATAAATTTTGGAGAACTCCATCTTTCGAATCTTGTGGTGTACAAGCGAATAAAATCACCTACAAATTGAACATCGTTTTCGAATCCGGTGAACTGGCTTTTATCATTCTTGCCCAGCGGTCTTGTATAACCAGTCATCATCGGATCAATAAAGACCAGATCGGTCTTATCTAACCAACTGTATTCATTATCCACGTATTTGTATGGAGGTGCGATTGCATCTCCTTTTTCTGTCATCACCACACGTTTTGGTCCAAGGGCACCCATATGCAACCACACAGAAGAAGATCCGGGACCGCCATTATACGCAAACATGATGGGTCGTTTTGAAGCATCCGCTTCCCCATCTTTTGTATATGCAACAAAAAAAAGCTTTGCCTTCAACGAATCAGCTTCATCGCGAATCCACATATGTCCTGCAGTTGCCGTATAAGAAATCGTTTGTGAGTTAATCTTTACCTGGTGTTTAGTAATTGAAATATTCCCATCAAAAGCCTTGGATTTGTCTTGTGCCTTTAGTTCAATGATCAAAAGCAAGGAAATAGAAACCGCGAGAAGTTGTTTCATGTGCAGCAGTTTTGGATGAAATTAAATTTACAATATAAAGTACTAAGTGGGTTGGCCATCCCCAACAATATTGGCGCGCCTGTTGTAACTTTGGCGCTCTCTTGAACCATTTCAATAATGCTCATTTATAAAGAATTCACTTTCGATTCAGCTCATTTTTTACCCAATGTACCGGAGGGGCACAAATGCAAGGAAATGCATGGTCACACTTATCGTTTGCGTGTATGGATTGAGGATAAGCCCGACAAGAAACTGGGTTGGGTAATGGACTTTGCCGACCTTAAAAAGATAGTGAAACCTGTCGTTGGCCAACTCGATCATAAATGTATGAACGATGTTCCCGGCCTTGGGAACCCAACCTGCGAACTCATCGCTGTCTGGATCTGGGATAATCTAAAGCCTTCGCTTCCGAAAATGAAGAGAATTGAGCTACACGAGACGCCTACGTCGGGAGTAATTTATGAAGGCGAGTTGTGAATGGTGAATGGTCAATGGTTAACATGACTGCCGGTATTTTTCCCTAAACGTTGTTATAAATGCTTACTATTCACCATTCACCATTCACCATTGACCATTCACCATTGACCATTCACAATTGGTAATTCTTAAACATATAATCCAGCGAAATTCGACCACTGCCTTCAATCAGGAAGAATATCAGCAACAGGAGAATAATGATAGAGAATAGCAATTCGGTTCCCTGGCCAGATCCAAGATTGACCAAAACGATTGCTCCGATCAAAATGGGTATTTGAGAGAGTGCTGCCCAGCGGGTGCGGAGTCCCACGATGATAAAAAAGCCTCCAAGCAAATGCGCCCATGTAATAACGATAGCCAACCAGGATGCATAGTTGCTCAGAACAGTCCCCTGGATCTGTCGTTCGAGTTCGGGGACATTGGTCATGAAGGAGATACCCTTCGCAAACAAACAAATCCCCAAGCCTATACGAAGTATTACCAGCCACCTCGGGTGGTGCAGTACGCTCCACCGTTGAATTTGTTGTAATGTACCCATAACAGTTATTTAAAGAGCAGTAATTAACATCCTGTATAAAGTTACATTTGGCAGAATGCAGAATCCAAGTTTATTTTGCGCGATTTGATTGGGTAAGGAAAAGGGCTTTTTTATTAGGACTGTTAAAATTCTCTGAAGAAATTTTCCCAATTGGTTTAAAACAGGGCCCTTCACCTTCATTGTGGATATTGATTTTCCTGTAATTATACTAAGCAAGTAAGCGGCACGTTTTTAGAGGATTGCAGCCGAAAAACCAGAGTAACCCTATGAGCGTTGCATTAAGTTCACCAATATCTTTAAACAACTTCAAAATGAAAAGAACTGGCATCATTGCCATCGCAGCATTGACCATTGTAGGACTCCTTACGT
The DNA here is from genome assembly GCA_963728145.1 of uncultured Chitinophagaceae bacterium. Classification (GTDB taxonomy): domain Bacteria; phylum Bacteroidota; class Bacteroidia; order Chitinophagales; family Chitinophagaceae; genus CAVSJA01. The sequence continues at coordinate 312,748 of CAVSJA010000008.1, forward strand.
ATTTTTTATTCATCGGAAAAGCTGCCCCAGGTAGTAAGGAAGACCTCGTTGCTCTTAAGGACACGGTTACTAATCCGGCCAGGATTGATTCAGTTTCCAACCCGGGAAACCTGCCATCTGTGGATACTGCACTCTTCAATGAAAAGTTGATTTGGAATGCCAATGGTGATTCCTCTGGTAAGTGGCCGGTAAAAATGGCCCACCCCAGTGCAGGTGCAGTACTTCCTTTCAAAAGGATCATTGCCTATTATGGAAATCTTTATTCAAAGCAAATGGGAATTCTTGGTGAATTGCCGGAAGACCAGATGCTCAAAAAATTACAGGGAGAAGTAAAAAGCTGGCAGGAAGCCGATACAACAGTTGAAGTGATACCAGCATTACATTATATCGCAATCACTGCTCAACAAGCTCCCGGCTCAGCGGGCAAGTACCGTCTCCGCATGCCATTTAAGGAAATCGATAAAGTGTTGAAGATGGCAGAGAAGATAAATGCATTGGTGTTTATCGATGTACAGGTTGGATTGAGCACGATTCAAAATGAACTTCCTGAGTTCGAGAAATATTTGAAGATGCCACACGTGCATTTTGGTATCGATCCCGAATTCTCAATGAAAACAGGACATGCGCCTGGTAAAGTAGTAGGGTCTTACGACGCGGCGGACATTAATTATACAACCGAATATCTTGCAAAACTTGTTAGGGAAAATAATCTTCCTCCAAAAATACTTGTTGTACATCGCTTCACTCAGGCGATGGTGACCAATCATAAACAAATCAAACTTCGTCCTGAAGTACAGATCGTCATGGATATGGATGGTTGGGGACATCAGGCAAGAAAGATCAATACGTATAGGCGTTTTGTTTATGGCGAACCTGTTCAATTCACAGGCTTCAAGATCTTTTATAAGAATGACCTCAAGGAGAAGAATAGTCACATCATGACTCCCAAGGAAGTGCTTTCTCTTAAGCCGCAACCCATTTATATACAATATCAATAGGTTGATAAGGTTGACAGGGTTGACAAGGGGCGTAACTCCTTGTTAACCTGTCAACTTCGTCAACCTTTTCAACCCTGTCAACCTACCGGTTTGGCCTAATAGTTGCCTTATTACAGGAAATCCACCCAAATGAAGCCATTCCGTACCAGCCTGGTGCTTTTTCCTATATTAATAATGCTGTCCTGTAAAAAGGAAAAGAATCCTGATGAGCCGCCTCCTCCTCCGGGTGTGAATTGTACGGTTGTAAAATCTGATGCTGAAACGTTTTCAATATTTCCGGCAGACAATGCATGGAATAAAGATATTTCACAAGCTGAAGTAGATCCATACAGTAGCCAGATCACCGCGGGGTTCTCTACTGCTTCAATCAAAGCCGATTTTGGAAGTGGTTTGTGGGATGGTGCTCCCATTGGTATTCCATATGTTGTTGTTTGTGGCAATGAAAAGAAGATCAATGTTGTTTATACAGATTATGGCGATGAGAGCGATTCCGGTCCATTTCCAATTCCATTAAATACGCCGATCGAAGGAAATGGTAACGGCGACGCGCATGTTATCGCAATCGATAAGGATAATAAAATTCTTTATGAATTATTCAATGCGAATGTGAGCGGTGACCATTGGGAGGCTTCATCGGGCGCTGTATTCGATCTTAAATCCAATGCGCTTCGTCCGGATGGCTGGACATCTGCAGATGCAGCTGGTCTGGCAATTTTTTCCGGGTTAGTAAGATATGAGGAAATCCTGAAAGGAGAGATCGATCATCCGATCAGATTTACTTTGAATAGCAGCCTGGTTAAACCCGCGTACATACATCCTGCAAGACATAAAGTAAATAGCTCCGGTGGACAATACTCTCTTCCATTCGGTGCAAGAATCCGGTTGAAGGCGAATTTTGATATCAGTACTTACTCTGCAACCAATCAAATCATTCTTCGCGCAATGAAGAAATATGGCTTGATCCTCGCCGATATTGGAAGCAACCTTTACATCACTGGTGCACCTGATGAAAGGTGGAATAATGATGATTTAAGGAAACTCGGTCAACTTAAAGGATCCGATTTTGAAGTCGTGAGGTTTAATTGAGTTGAGTGTACCTTTGATGAATGTTGACGAGAGAAGAAAAATTCCTCCAAATGGCAATTGATCTTTCCCGTGAGGGAATGAATAAAGGACATGGTGGTCCTTTTGGGTGTATTGTAGTGAAAGGGGAGGAGGTGATTGGAAAAGGATGGAATTCGGTTACATCCTTTAATGATCCAACTGCTCATGCTGAAGTGGTGGCAATACGAAATGCATGTAATAAACTCGGAAATTTTCAATTAGAGGGATGCGAGATCTATACTTCATGTGAACCGTGCCCAATGTGCCTTGGTGCTATCTACTGGGCCAGACCATCCAAAGTTTTTTTTGCAAACAACCGCTACGATGCAAAAGATGCGGGTTTCGACGACTCATTTATATATGAAGAATTGACTCTGGCGCCCGAAAAAAGAACGATTAAAATGATGCAGCTTAGCCTGGATGATGCAAAAAAAATCTTCGAAGAATGGAAATTAAAAGAAGATAAGATAGACTATTAAAACAAAGGTCCCGTCCCGGCTTAGCCGTGACAGGACCCTTTGCCGTTTTGGTTTTTACTTAATAACTATCTTCTTACTGAATTCCTGTTCATCCGTTCTGATCTTCACAATATATATACCCGGAGTTAGATTATGTCTTAAGACCATATTGTTATTGTTCACGCTGCTTCGCCTTGTCATTCTTAGTTTGCCATTTACGTCAAATACATTCACCTCCAGCGTTCCCTTTGTCTCCTCGAGGAAATTAATATTGATCTCTGAACCGGTAACGGGGTTCGGATAGACTTCAATTCCTTTTGCGTAGAGATTTACGCGTTCAATTGGAGAATAAACGAATCGGCCATTGATATCAAGCTGCTTGAGGCGATAGTAACTGGTGCCTCTGAATGGAGCGGCGTCAACATCATTATAATGTTCGATGCTATTGCTATTGCCCTTCGCTTTCACCGTAGATACCCTGCTGAAATTCCTTCCATCTCTTGAACGCTCGATATCGAATTGCTTACTGTTGGTCTCGCTTGCCGTATTCCATTTAAGTTTGACTTGATTATTCTCTACTGTTGCGTTGAAATCAAGCAATCGAATTGGAATGATGCCTGCTGAAATAAATGAGCGGATTGGGCTGGTGATAACATTCTCTCCATCTGATACCGTTACATACCATTCATATTCTGTATTGGTCTCTATCCAATCCCACCATAGTTCGGCAGTCCCGCCAGAATTAACTGGATCCGTAGCGATCTCGACGAAACCTGGCGAAAGATTAACTGTGAGATCAAAGGTTGCCAATCCATTCGCATTGCTGAGGAAGGCATTTGCGTAAGGCGAGTAAGTAGTAACCGAAAGCGTATTTGATGCAGGTTTGAATTGCATAATCCTCAAATAACCGTTTCCGCCATTTGTGAAGCCACTTTGATAATCGGACAAAAGCGTGTGAACGGTATTTCCATTGAAGACATCTGTTCTTCTACCCTGGCCTGCCACATGTCCGCAAAGCATGAGCATTAGATTCGGGTTGTCTTTTAAGTCGTCATAGATTTTTTGTCCTGGCCCCTGGAACGCTCCGTTTACACCTGTCCCCATTAACCAGTGCGTCGATAGAATTCCTTTGCGGTTGGGATGTGCTTTTAACAGGCTATCAACCCAATTCAACACGCCTTGCAATGTTGCCTGCTCCGTTGCGTCGGAGTTGTCATTGTATTCGATGCTGAATGTGATAAAGTCAATTCCGCCTGCACTGATTAATTGGAAGCTGTTATCATTATTTGTTCCATAATGTCCTCCGTAATATGCTCTCCCTGTAAACCTCGCCTCACCAAAGTATTGATTGTAGAAAGTAGTCGGATCATTGGGGTTGCCGTTTCCTGTTGCACCCTGATCGTGGTTCCCTACACAAATTGAATAAGGTATTCCATCCGGTATGGGTACTGCGGGATTCTCAATGTTTTTAATTGCGGTATCTGCGCGTCGCCATTCAATCTCGTTAGCATTACCATGTTCAACGCAGTCGCCTAACTGAACTGTGAACTTGATATTACTATCAACGCGATGCGCGGCGATCCATGCCGTTTGTGATTTAAATATTCCATTATGGCCACCGCCTCCGCCACCTACACCCTGCGGTTCCTCAGTGTAAAACTGAGTGTCGGGTAAACCAATCATCGTAAAGTTGGGAACTGGACTTGCGTTCTTTTTTCGTCCGAATAGTTTCACAGTAAGTGGTTGTCCATTTCTATCAGTTACATCCACATTCAGGATCGCGCCTGGCCAACCGATGGTGCCATCGGCTGGGTTCGGGTTGGTCGGTGCAAATGGTGCAGGGTTGAAATTATTCGGTGCGGAAGCTACTCCGCCGGTCAAAGTTCCCGTTACAGCCGCAGTGCCCGAGTTCGGAAGTGATGTACCACAATAGTCACTCATACCCCACCTTCCAATCAATCCAGTTCCAGTTACGATCTCATTCATATAATTAGCTGCAATTTGTGACTCATCTCTCACGATGTTCCAAATTCTTACTTCATCGATCTTACCATTGAAGAACCCTGCTGCCGTACCGCCCGAGTTCATGGCCGACCCAATGGACGCATGCTGAGTGGTACCAATTTCTGGAGTAGGATTCCCTGTTTCATTTTCTGTTTTGTCAAGGACTCCATTCACAAACAATTTCCAAGTTCCAGTCGGCTGGTCATAAGTTGCGGCTACATGGTTCCAGACATTAGCTTGGAGAACAGTATTCCCTATTACGGGATGATTCAATCCTGACGCTTCATCTTCAAAATCGGCGGCTAGCACGTTGGAACCTGTGATGCCAAGGAAATAATTGCAGTTCAAATTAGCATTGTCATTTTCACTCCTACCTTTTGCAACGATTGGTACAGCTGCTGTGGCATTTTCCAGACCAGAAGAACCTGTGGTGGTCGTTACACCTGTGCCTTCGATTTTAATCCATGCTTCGAGCGTAAACGAAGGGTTTGCAAGTGTTGAGTTTAAGGACGGCGCCGCTCCAAATGTTACAAAGTCATTTACTCCATCAAAATCAAACGACCCCTTTTGTGAACTTCCACTATTCCATACGGGAGTGCCAAAAAGACTTGCATTAAGAACACTGCCTCCACTTGTAGAATTGTTTGCAGTCGTCCCACTTCCTTCATTCAAACCATACCTTGCAACAAGATTTGGCGCATCGGGTATTTCAACTGATCTTGATGTCGAAATCTCAACGTCAGTTCTCACGCGATTCCATATGCGGATCTCATCCATGCTGCCATTGAAGAAACCGTTTGTTACGTTGGTCGAATTTACCCCAGTGCCAAAGGAAACGTTAACTGTACTTGCTGTACGTGGATGAAATGCACCAATATTTTCTGATTTATCCAGCGACCCATCGATATATATCTTCCATTCCCCTGTAGTGTCATTGAAGCTAACTGCGATATGATGCCATTTGCAATCTGCTGTAATCGTACCGTTACTGAATACCGGGTGATTAAGTGAAGTTGCATCATCTTCGAAATCGACACCGATCTTGTTGTCTGTATTTCGAATACCTATAAAATAGTTGACATCAAGGGCTGCTACTTCCATTTCAGCAACACCCTTGGTTAATAAAGGAATTGCGTTCAATACACCACCCGCGCCGCTTCCATTTGCGAAAACCGTACCGGTACCTTCCCGTTTGATCCACATTTCGATGGTGAATGTTGATAAGGCCAGCGAAGGATGATGATCTACTCTTCCATATTGGGTTGTCCCATTAAGTTTGATTGATTGGCCATTTAAAGCAATAACTGATAGGCTTCCAAAAAGAAGCAGTAATAGTTTCGGTAAAACTTTGTGGCGTTGATCTCTCTTCATAAAGCACATTTATGTTGAATGATGGGGTGAACCTTGATCGGGATAAAGGAGATGAGAGATCTTTCCAAGGAATATCGATTGTGTCGAAGAAATATTAAACTAAAAAGGGGGAGTACAAACCTGGCTTTCGAAGAATTGGAAGCAATCGTGTAAGCTAAATATAGACATAATGTTTTTGAAGTTCAAACCCTTCGCGGAAGTTATTTCCAAACGGGGGAATATTTGACCAAAAACGTCGGCCAACGGTAGCCATGAAGAATCGAACATTATATGTTTAATCGGCTATTCTCCAACTCCTTCCGTGTCTTCCGCGGCAGCTTACCCTGGCGCGGTACACAAGCAATACGGCCACGGAGGACAGGTTCCCACTTTCGTGGGAATGACGGCGGAGGAATTCAAATGATACTGCGGAATGGAGGACAACTACTGTGTAAGTTTCTTGATGACGATATAGGCAATAATGATAAGAAGCAGCAGGATGAAAATCGTGTAGTAAACCCAGGGCGCATCCTTGATCCTGCGCTTTTCCCTTCTTTGTTTTTTTACGCGGAGATAACTGTTGAGCTCTTTATTTAGTTGGTCAACGTAATTCTGAACATTATTCCTGTCTTTGAATTGTTCCAGACCTTCGAGCGCTTCAGCAGAAAAATCATTATCGGCCATCCATTTCTCCACTTCATGTTTATCCTTCTCGGATAACTTTCCGCTGAGATAATCCATCAACTTTTGATTATCGATGTCTTTATTGCTATTGGATAATATGTTCAGCAAATCGGGGTTCATGCAGTATTCTGCTTCATTTTCTTTTCGATAAGTATTTTCAGATTTCGTTTTCCATTCTGAATATGGCTCTTAACCTGCATCAGGGAGAAACCGGTACTGTCGGCAATTTCCTGGTAAGATCTTTTTTCAAGGTAAAACAAAGTTACACAGGTTTTCTGCTCAGCACTGAGTTCATTGAGACTGTTCGACATTAAGTCCAGTTGGCGGTCCTTTTCAAGATGCTTGTATTTGTTTTCCTCTTCTTCGGGATCCTGCACAACCAGTTGTTCCCTGATTTCCGTTGTGGTCTTTCCCTGCTTCTCCCTTATTCTCATCAGGCAATGGTTCTTCGCAACCATGTACAGCCATGACTTGAAATATTCCACCTTATACTTGTGCAGTTCAGTGATAACCTTCAGGAAGACCTGTTGTACGCTATCCCTTGCCTCTTCTTCATTTTTCAGGTACTTCATGCAAACGCCAAGCAATAACAAAGTGTATCGTTGTAATAGAATACCCAGCCATTGATTATCATGGTCGGCATAAAAGCGCTCCAGCAGTTGCTGCTCGGTGAAGTGCGAATAACGATCGTTGTTCACGGGTTGAAAAGGTGAATGGTCAATGGTGAATTGTGAATGGTGAATTGTGAATAGTGACTATCTAAATTAAGGTTTTATTGGCTATTGACCATTGCCCATTCACCATTGACCATTCACGAAAAAATATTCTTAACCCACCTCACAACCACATCATCCCAATCCAGCATTTTAATGGCAGTATAGAGTAAAATTACCGCGAAGACTTTTTTCAAAACGTCCTGGTTGATCTTAAGGGCAATGCTGCTACCAACCCATCCACCAAGTACAAAGGCAATTGCAAGCAGGCCGATCACCTTCAGATCAATCGGTGTACCCATATTCTTGCTATCAATATAATATTTTAAAAAGGCGAGAACAACGACGGGAAGCGTCAATACGCCAAGGGAAGTACCTTGTGCCTGGTGTTGAGAATAATGAAGGAAGAATACCAATGCGGGCACCATAATGATTCCTCCCCCAACCCCAACCAATCCACTTAATATACCTGCGGCAAGCCCGATCAGGATGATCGTTACAATCTCTTGTGTCGGCATAGTTTGTTGTTTCATCGTTTATTGCCTGAAATTTTCTTTGTAATAATCAATTGCTTCCTGAATAATCCGGTATGCCGTTGCAGCATCCTGGAAATTATCAATCTCGACTTTTTTATTTTCAAGCACTTTATATTGCTCAAAATAATTCCTGAGTTCATTGATAAAATGTGGTGGCAACTCATCAATGATTCTGATATGATTTACCGATGGATCCTTTGAAGCAACCGCAATGATCTTATCATCCATGGTTCCACTGTCAATCATTTGCATATTGCCGATAACACTTGCTTCGACAAGACAAAGCGGTTGTATCGATTGCGAACAAAGCACCAATATGTCTAATGGATCTCCATCCTGGCCCAAGGTCTGTGGTATAAATCCGTAATTGATGGGATAATGAAAAGAGGAATAGATTACCCGGTCGAGTTTCAACAGGCCTGTTTCTTTATCTACTTCATATTTTGCCCGGCTTCCCTGCGGAATTTCAATGATTGCATTGATCCGCTGCGGCGCGTTTTCTCCATAACTCGCGCCGTGCCACGGATGTAATACAGTAATCATAAGCAAAGTTTTGAAACCTACCGGCCGGTTGGCCTCCCAGGAAAAGGATGCACTTCATCCAACCAATACGCTGTCCACAAAGTACAGGAAAAATATCGTAACGTGTTGTTGTGAAAGGGTCCAATCCATATCAGGGAAAGTAGCGACGCATGCTTCCAACCGACCAACAAAAAGTTTTTGATCACCTGCGTTCGACTATCGATTTAAGGTCCACCAACCATTCATTGTTCTTTTTTAATATTCGAAGTACGGTTGTATCCTTTGGATTGGAACTTGGATAGTAGCGGTAGTATACCGTAATTGAATCTTCATTTTTGATGCTGATAGGAATGATAGATGCATCCTCGTATGCATTTTTTTCTGCCCTTGTCAAACCTGCATAATCCGATTTTTGATCGTCGAGCAGCATTAGATTAGTCGAATCACGGTAGAGATAGAATTCGGCTTTCTTATAATCACCGTCAAGCGAAGCACGAATAAACTGCCGGCCTGCGTCCTGCGCGTCTTCCGCTGGCTTATATGCTCCTTCACCGCAGGCTGCTAAAAGCAATGCAATTGGTGCCATCCATTTTTTAATCATGAAACTTGGGATTTTAAAATTTTTTGTAGCAGAGTCCCGCAAAATTCCTTCCTTGCGATTTTCCTATTAGAGGATCTCTGCAGTAACAAAAATAAATAAGCCCCGCGAAACGCGAGGCTTATAACTGGAATCAATCTACAAAGTTATTCAGCGGTACCGGGATTATCTTTTGGGTTTTTCCAAGAAGAGTAATTACTTTCCTCCTTTGGCTTGTCTTTATCGTAGGCTCTGATGATCGCTTTTACGAGGCGGTGGCGTACTACGTCTTCTTCGTCCAGTTCAATATGCGCGATACCGTCTATATTCTTCAGGATCCTTACTGCTTTGTCCAAACCACTCTTCTGATTCTTCGGCAGGTCAATCTGCGTAAGGTCTCCCGTGATAATTGCTTTCGCATTTCCACCAATACGGGTAAGGAACATCTTTATTTGAAGATCTGTTGCATTCTGTGCCTCATCGAGAATGATGAATGCATGGTCCAATGTGCGTCCCCGCATATACGCTAATGGAGCGATCTCAATCACACGCGTGCTCATGTAATAACCGAGCTTATCCGCCGGGATCATGTCATCCAATGCGTCGTATAATGGTCTTAGATATGGATCGATCTTTTCTTTCAGGTCTCCGGGAAGAAAACCCAGGCTTTCACCAGCTTCCACTGCAGGACGGGTAAGAATGATCTTCTTTACCATCTTATTCTTCAATGCCCGCACAGCAAGAGCAACTGCCGTATAGGTTTTACCTGTACCTGCCGGACCAATGGCAAACACTATATCATTTTTTTCAGCCATTGCAACCAGTTTTTTCTGGTTCGCTGTTCTTGCACGAACAGTTTTGCCGTTGGGGCCGAAAACCAATATGTCGTTGGGATGTCTGTCTACAAAGTGATCAACGGTCTCTGCATCGTCTCCGCCAAGGATCTGTTCGAAATAATTTTCGCTTACATGTCCATTACGCTCCAGGTACTGAACTAAAAGCTCGATCTTTTCTTTTGCGGATTCAATTTGTTCCTTTGAACCACTTAACTTCAACTGGGTACCCCGTGAGAGAATTTTCAATAGGGGGAATTTCTTCTTTAAAATATCCAGCTTGCCGTTGTTTACTCCAAAAAACTCAATAGGGTTAACGGTCTCGAGATTAATAATTGTTTCTGTCAATGCGCTTCAATTTTTAATTCACAAATAGCAGTAGGATTACTTTTTACTACTAACCATCCATTTCAATCAAATATAATTATTCAATTCTAATACATTACGAAGTTACTTATTAACAAGGTGTGGAAAAAGCTTTCGCATATAATATTTAGTTAACGAATCGAAGTGTTAAAAATTGTATGGTGCAAGGACGAAGCAATAGGCAATAAGCAATAGGCAATTGGCAATGGGGAATAAACAATAAGCAATAAGTAGAAATTGTCAAACAGGCCCTCTAAATTCCCATTTGCCTATTGCTAAATTTCAACCCATGTATGATCTGCAAGTAAGCGAACTCCGGCAACAAATCTTTTGAAAGGAATTATGTTTCCCCATTCTTTTGGAGCAACAAGGGAGAGGATATGATCACCATCTTTCTTTTCGTATAGATAATATGTTTGACCAATATTGGGTTTGAAATTCAATTTAGCGTTATAGATCGTTAACGAAAGTTCCTTTCTCTTATGGATTTCCTGCGCCTGCAATGCGAGCAACTCGATCTGTTTTCGTATTTGATCCAACTGCATATTGGTTTGTTCCTCCATTGCAGTTAAAGCCTTATGCTTTATAATTCCTTCTTCATTTGGTTTTACCAATGCACCAGCCACCGATGCTGAATAAGGCAATACGCTAAGTTGCTTGTGATAGATCTCTGTGTTGGTGTATGGAACTCCGTCTTCCCTGAATCCCTGTTGAGTTATTTTTAAATAACCATTGGGCATTATGTCATGTACGACGTGTAATGCCACCTGGCCATGCCGGTAAAAATGAATTTCAAAATTGATGCTGTCTTCAAAATTTACCTGAACATGATCCGCGATCTCCTGATGAGAGAATGGTTGAAGCGCACCATCAGCAATAACATTGTAATGAGAAGTGAAAGCCTGATTATTCAGACTCACAAAATTGTGGCTGATCGATAATTCCTTCTTTCCATCGGGGGCTTCGATCTTATAAATTCCACTTTTTGGCCTTTCACCCGATTCGTATATGCCCTTCTCTGGAAATAATTGCCAACTAGCCAGGAAATTGTAGGCTTGTATCATGGCGCTAAGTTAATTTACTGGTTGATAAGGTTGACAGGGTTGACAGGGGGTTGACAGGGTTGACAAGGTTGACAGGGTTGACAAGGTTGACAGGGTTGACAAGGTTGACAGGGTTGACAGGGTTGACAAGGTTAATAAAGAATGGAATGTTATCAAAGAAGAGCAATCATCCAAAAGTTATCCCGATTCTTTGTTTCATGCTTCTAACTTAACCTTATTTCATCCCTTATCAACTCTGTCAACCTTGTCAACCTTATCAACCTTATCAACCCTGTCAACCTTATCAACCCTGTCAACCCTCGCAATAAGCCACCGACGAAATCACCTAAATAGGGTATTAACTAATAAATTGCAATTGTTTAATTTGCAATTGCGAATGGTAAAAACGCCAACCTATGGCAACTAAACCTTATGTACTCATGCTCGAGAGCGATCCGGATGATCGTTATATCACCGAGCATACCTTATCCGAATTGGGTTACAATTATCCCATTAAATTTCTTACACATGGTAAGGAACTGATGAATCATCTTTCGAAAGAGGAAAAGCCTTTTGTAATACTACTTGATGATAATCCATATGGGGGAACCGGACTGGAAGTTTTGGAAAAACTAAAAAGTAATCCGGAATACAGACATATTCCTGTTGTAATGATCAGCGAAGTTGCGACTGCAAATCATGTAGCTGAATGCTATCATAAAGGAGCAAACACGGTAATAAAAAAACCTTCCACCCTGGAAGGCACAAAAGAAAAGATCGGAACCTTTTTCAAATATTGGTTCGAAGTGGCAGAAATGAATAAATGAATACCGGAAAGTAACTATTGTCCGTTATTCAACTCATCTTCAATCTGATCGTGGAATTTGGTTTCATTTTCCAGCACCCAGGAAGGAAGGGGTTGTCGCTGGATCTTCCAAACATCATTTTCTTTTTGCATCCGGAAAACGATCCGGTTGCCTCTATCATCACTTACATCTACAGTAAAGACACCCTCGTTGAGTCCGCCCAGTTTCCTGAAATTGAATTCACGGAGCCGGCCCTCTACTTTAATCAAACGGGTGAACTGGATATTCTTAATGAATTGTATCCGCATATTTCAGAGGTTGAGTCAGAAAATTTAAACAATTAACGTGCTACAAACTGAGTTTTAACAAAGAGAAATGATAAAAGTTTTGCACATTTAGCACTGGGCTCGAAGGTACTGAGAATTCTAAGATTATTTTCTAAGAACTGACGTCAGTCGGGCAGGAATAATCCTTTGGCGACGAAATAAATCAGGATCAACAAATTATTACTCGTTAATGAACTTCAGATTCCGCTTAATGCCCTGATACTTGCTTCTTTTTAAAGGTGAATTTCGAAAAATATCTTTAAAACTTTCTTCTGATAATTCCTGCCATTGCCGATTATTCAAATTTAATACCGCAGGTATGGGGGAGAACTCGGGTTCATTACCCGGAACCGCGAACCGGTTCCATGGGCATACATCCTGACAGGTATCGCATCCAAAGATCCAGTTCTGAAATTTCCCCTTCATTTCGTTGGGGATCAGCATTTCCTTTAATTCTATAGTGAAATAAGATATGCATTTACTGCCATCGATGGTTTTGTCGGGCAATATTGCTTCGGTTGGACATTCATCAATACATCGCGTACAGGTTCCGCAGAAATCCCTTGCGAATGGATCGTCATATTCAAGTTCAAGGTCCACAATAAGTGTGGCAATAAAGAAAAAAGAGCCTGCATAGCGGGTTATCAGATTGCCATTCTTCCCGATCCAACCCAGGCCGCTTTTTTGTGCCCAGGTCCTTTCGAGAACCGGCGCTGAATCCACGAACCCACGGCCATGAACTTCGCCGATATTCTCCTTTATCAATAATAAAAGTTTGTTCAATTTCTTTTTGATCACCTCATGGTAATCCTTTCCAAATGCATATTTGGATATTCTTGGAGCATCTGTTTCTTGTACAGCCGAAGGGTAATAATTCAAAAGTAATGTGATCACCGATTTTGCACCCGGAACCAGCCTGCCGGGATCGACCCTCAATTCAAAATGATTCTCCATGTATTGCATGTTGCCTTGTCTTCCTTTCAATAACCAATTTTCTAAACGGTGGGCATCTTCATCAAGCCGTTGGGAGCGGGCAATTCCACAATACTCGAATCCCAGTTGCCGGGCAAACGATTTGATCTGTTGGGTATGGTAGGTGGTTGTGCTCACGGTTGCAATTTAGGAAAGTCAGGTTGATAAGGTTGACAAGGTTGACAGGGTTGACAGGGTTGACAGGGAAACGAACTATACCAAAATGTTTAATACGAATAATATTTTGATTCCTTCCTGTATCAAGCTTTTCATCCTTGTCAACCCTGTCAACCCTGTCAACCTTGTCAACCCTATTGCTTTTTTATCTAAATTGGTCGGCTAAACTATTAATCTTCAGGTGAAGTATCTACTAGGTCTTGATATTGGTTCCTCTTCAGTAAAGGCAGCTTTGTTGGATGCAGAAAATGGAAAACCGGTTGCTGCGGCATTTTCTCCTGCCTCAGAAATGCCAATGCTCGCGGTAAAACCCGGTTTCGCAGAGCAAGACCCTGAAATGTGGTGGAATGAATTGTTGAATGCAATGAAAGATCTCCAACGGCAGGTTTCATTTAAGGGCGATGATATTGGAGCAATCGGTATCTCATACCAAATGCATGGACTGGTTTGTGTGGATGATCAATCCAAACCTTTGCGTCCATCTATCATTTGGTGCGATAGCAGGGCAGTGGAAATCGGGCAAAATGCTTTAAATAAGATTGGTAAAGAGTACAGCCTTTCCAATTTCCTGAATTCACCCGGAAATTTTACTGCATCAAAATTGAAATGGGTAAAAGATAATGAACCGGATATATTTAAAAAGATAAGTAAGGTGATGCTGCCTGGGGATTATATCGCGCTCAAATTGACCGGGCAGATCAATACAACTGTGTCGGGACTTTCTGAAGGAATACTTTGGAATTTCAAAAAAGAAAAGATTGCCGAAGAATTATTGGAACACTATGGTATTGATAAAAAATTATTATCACCGCTTACTCCAACATTCGGCGATCAAGGAAGTTTGAATAAATCGGCTGCTCAATTATTGAATTTAAAAGAAGGAACTCCGGTTACTTACCGGGCAGGCGACCAACCAAATAATGCATGGTCCCTGAATGTATTGAAACCAGGTGAAGTGGCGGCAACTGCCGGAACATCCGGGGTTGTTTATGCGGTAACAGATAAAGTGAGTTACGATCCGGCTTCAAGGGTGAATACATTTGTTCATGTGAATCATCAACCGGATAAACCCAGCTTTGGCGTATTGCTTTGTATTAATGGAACAGGTATTTTGAACAGTTGGCTGAGAAAGAATTTTTTTGCAGGATTATCTTATGAAGAGATCAATAAGATAGCGAATGATTCACCAATAGGATCTGCAGGACTTAATTTCTATCCATTTGGAAACGGCGCTGAGAGAGTTTTAGAAAATAAAGATACAGGTGGGTTTATGGAAGGGCTTCAATTCAATCAACATCAAAGCAGTCATATTGCAAGAGCGGCGCAGGAAGGAATAGTCTATTCGCTGCAGTATGGAATGGAGGTTTTTCATTCAATGGGAATTAGCCCAAGTTTAGTTCGCGCAGGAAAAGCTAATATGTTTCTTAGCCCACTATTCCGTGAAGCTTTTGCAAATACCACTGGATGCAGTATTGAATTATTCAACACAGATGGAGCAATCGGCGCAGCCCGTGCGGCCGGTGTTGGGGTTGGATATTATTCCAGTTTTGCGGAAAGTTTCAAGGGAATGGAGAAGTTAATGTCTGTTGAACCAGAAAAAGACAAACAGAAAAAGTATAAAGAGTCTTATGAAAACTGGAAAGTCGGTTTGAATAAGTTTCTTAGTCATCATTAATTGGTTGATTGGTTGATTGGTTGATTGGTTAACTAGATGATTAGGGCGATAGTAACGATACTTTCCTAATCAATTAATCAACGAGTCAACCAATCAACCAATTAACCAATCAACCAATCAACCAATCATATGAGCAAAGAATTCTTCCCCGGTATTGGTAAGATCAAATACGAAGGATCAAAATCAGACAATCCACTTGCATATAAATGGTATGATGAGAATTACAAGATTGCGGGAAAGACCATGAAAGAATATTTCAAATTCGCGGTTTGTTACTGGCATACGTTCTGCAATACAGGTTCAGATCCGTTTGGGCCCGGCACAAAACATTTTCCATGGGCTGCTGCCAGTGATGCCGTTCAGCGGGCAAAGGATAAGATGGATGCAGCATTTGAGTTCATAAGCAAACTGGGTGTGCCTTATTACTGCTTTCATGACATTGACCTGGTTGATGAAGGGAATTCATTAAAGGAATACGAAAGTCGATTGCATACCATTGTTGACTATGCGAAACAAAAGCAAAAAGATACTGGAGTTAAATTATTATGGGGCACTGCAAATGTGTTTTCCAATCCACGTTATATGAACGGCGCTTCTACCAATCCTGATTTTGCTGCATTGGCTTTTGCAGGTACGCAGGTGAAGAATGCACTGGACGCGACAATAGCATTGAATGGCGAAAACTATGTTTTCTGGGGTGGACGTGAAGGTTATATGAGCTTGTTGAATACAAACATGAAAAGGGAGCTCGAGCATTTAGGTCGCTTCCTCAGCATGGCTCGTGACTATGCGAGAAAACAAGGATTCAAAGGCGTTTTCTTTATCGAGCCCAAACCTTGTGAGCCGACAAAACATCAATATGATTATGATTCCGCCACTGTCGTGGGGTTTCTTCGTCAGTTTGGACTTGATAAGGATTTCAAAATAAATGTCGAGGTGAATCATGCAACACTGGCCGGACATACTTTCCAGCATGAATTGCAGGTTGCGGCAGATGCCGGTATGTTAGGCAGCATTGACGCTAACCGTGGAGATTCCCAAAATGGCTGGGATACTGATCAGTTCCCAATGAACCTGAATGATCTTATTGAAAGTATGCTGATCATCCTGGAAGCAGGTGGATTTGCAGGAGGTGGAGTGAATTTCGATGCCAAAACAAGAAGAAACTCAACCGATCTTGAAGATATCTTCCTTGCACATATCGGCGGTATGGATGCTTTTGCACGCGCAGCGATCACGGCTGATAAGATCCTTCAGAATTCTCCTTATAAAAAATGGAGAAAGGAGAGATACGCTTCCTATGATTCAGGCAAGGGTAAAGAGTTTGAAGATGGAAAATTGAAGCTCGAAGATCTACGCGATTTTGCTCACAGCAACGGAGAACCGAAGCAAACAAGCGGGAAGCAGGAATGGTTGGAGAATATCGTGAATCAGTATATTTAGGTGAATGGTGAATGGGCAATGAGGCAATGGCAATGGCAATGGCTGGGCAATGGGCAATGGGCAATGGCTGGCAATGGGCAATGGGCAATGGGCAATGGGCAATGGGCAATGGGCAATGGGCAATGGGCAATGGGCAATGGGCAATGGGCAATGGGCAATAATGATTTGGCGAAGCAAGATAGAATGTTTTCCTCACCCCGAAGGGGTGAAATCTTGGTAGATAAAAACGAATACGGCATATGAAGAAATTAATCCCTTTTATTCTTTTTGTCCTATTAGCGTATATCGCATCTGCGCAAAACAAATCCGCTGATTTAATTCTTCTGAATGGAAAAGTGTACACGGTGAACAAAAAACAACCATGGGCAGAAGCTGTTGTAGTGAAGGATGGAAAAATTGTTTTTGTTGGTAAGGAGAAGGAGGCAAGAACATACGCGAATACAAGTACGGAAATAGTTGACTGCAAGGGTCAATTCGTAATGCCAGGTTTTATCGAGGGGCACGGCCATATTCATGGTTTGGGAAATTCATTAATGAACCTGGACCTGATGAATGTAAAGAATTGGGATGAGATTGTAAACATGGTTGCAGAAGCAGTGAAAAAAGCAAAGCCTGGAGACTGGATCATTGGGCGCGGGTGGCACCAGGAAAAATGGAATCCTTCACCGGCAAAAAATCATTTAGGTTATCCTTATCATGAAGAATTAGATAAAGTTTCGCCAAACAATCCTGTTTTACTCGGACATGCGAGTGGACATAGCAGTTATGTAAATGCTAAGGCTATGGAATTGGCCAATATCACCGATCAGACAAAAAATCCTTCCGGTGGCGACATTGTAAAAGATAAAGATGGAAAGATTGTTGGTGTACTTGAGGAAACAGCTCAGGGCCTTGTAAGCATAGCATATGGTGCCTGGCTGAACAAAAAAACAATTGAGGAAAGAAAAGCCGAATGGGCAAAGGGCATTCAATTGGCAGAAGAAGAAAGTTTGAAGAATGGAGTCACTTCATTCCAGGATGCAGGTTCTTCATTTCAACAGGTACAATGGATGAAGGAACTTGCGCAAGAGGGGAAATTGAATATCCGGCATTGGTTAATGGTGAGAGCGGGAAATAATTCATTACGTCAAAATGCCAATGTATTTCCTGTGATCAATGAAGGAAATGGATTCCTTTCTGTAAAAGCAATAAAAGTTTCATTGGATGGTGCCCTTGGTTCCTATGGTGCCTGGTTGCTCGAACCTTATGAAGATCGCAAGGAATTTTATGGGCAGAACACATTTCCTATGGATGAATTAAGAAAGATTGCTGAATTCTCCTGGGAAAAAAATTTACAGTTATGCGTACACGCAATAGGCGATAAAGCAAACCGGGAAACCATCAATATTTTTTCTGAGCAAATTCAAAAGAACAAATCAAAGGATCATCGTTGGAGGGTTGAACATGCCCAGCATGTAAACCCTGCCGAGATCCCAAGATTCAAAGAGTGGAGTGTAATTGCTTCTATGCAGGGGATTCATTGTACCAGTGATGCACCTTTCGTTGAAAAACGATTGGGAGCCAAAAGAGCTGAGAGCGGAGCATATATGTGGAAATCATTCTTGAATGCAGGGGTAGTTGTAACCAATGGAACAGATGTCCCGGTTGAAAAGGTTGACCCGATTGATTGTTTTTACGCTACGGTAACGAGAAAACAAAAAAATGGAGTCGCATTTTATCCGAAGCAACGCATGACAAGGGAAGAAGCAATCTATTCTTATACCATGGCCAATGCCTTTGCCGCATTTGATGAAAAACAAAAGGGCTCGCTTGAATCAGGAAAATATGCGGATATCGTTGTGTTGTCAAATAACCTGATCAACTGTAAAGAAGAGGATATCAAAAATACCAAGGTCCTAATGACTTTTGTTGGCGGAAAACTAAAGTATTCCGGAAACGGGAAAAAGTCATTTTGAATACTCCACAAATAGCTTAACTGCTTCCTTCGCTTCTTTAACATCATGCACCCGGAGGATATTTGCGCCATTCAAAAGCGCGATCGCATGAAGGAATGTAGTTCCATTCAAGGCTTCCGCTGCTGAAACACCCAGGGTTTTATAGATTGTTGATTTGCGGGATATGCCGATGAGAACAGGCCTTTCGAGTATTTTGAAGAGGGACAGGCTTTTCAATAATTCGAAATTATGGTTTATCGTTTTGGCAAAACCGAAACCAGGATCGAGAATTATGTCTTTAATGCCGGCTTTTAAGCATTCATCGATCTTCTTTATAAAAAAATCAAGGATTTCCAGGGATAAATTATCATAATGAGCCTGGCTCTGCATATTGTCGGGAGTTCCTTTCATATGCATGCAGATATAGGGCACATTCAGGTTTGCCACAGTGTTTAACATGGATTCATCAAGGCTACCTGCACTAATATCATTCACGATTGATGCACCAGCCTCAACCGATTCCTTTGCAACTTTTCCGTAAAAAGTATCGATGGAAAGGAGAGCATTCGGAAACTCTGAATGGATAGCTTCAATTGCTGGTACTATTCTTTTCAATTCTTCTTCAGCCGAAATTCTTTCGCTGCCGGGCCTTGTACTTTGCGCTCCGAGGTCGAGAATATCGGAACCATCCTTAATCATTTTTTCAGCCATTTTCAAAATCACAGCATTCTCCATAAACCGGCTTCCTTCATAAAAAGAATCCGGGGTCACATTGATAATTCCCATTACCAGGGGATTATCCACAGTCACAAGTCTTCCTTTGCAATTCAGTGTGAACATTAATCTGTTATCGCTATTTTTGGCGGATAAAATTGAGGAATTATTTTGACAACTCACCAACACCCTGAGACTACTGAACAAATCATGCAGGATACCAACCGCCAATACGACGAAGCCGTACGAGACTGCAAAGAGATCTTTTTAAAGAAGGCCCGCGATTATGGCACCTCCTGGAGAGTACTGCGAACTATCTCCATCGTTGACCAGATCTTCATAAAAGCCCAGCGCATTCGCACCATACAGCAAAAAGGAGAACAAAAGGTAGGAGAGGACATCAGTTCTGAATTCAAAGGAATAGTGAACTATGCCGTTATCGGATTGATCCAGCATGAACAAAACTCAGAAGAAGTAGAAGATGTTCGCGTTGACGTAGTGGAGAAATGGTTCGACAAACAAATTGTTGTCGCAAGAAAGCTGATGCAGGATAAAAATCACGATTATGGGGAAGCCTGGCGCGATATGAGCCAGGAAAGTTTTGTTGATCTCGTATTAATGAAATTAATGCGCATCCGTCAGATCCTCGTCAATGAAGGAAAAACGCTGATCAGCGAAGGCATTGATGCAAACTTTCTCGATATAATTAATTATTCTCTTTTTGGTTTGATATTGATTAGTGAAGGAAAGCACAGGGGTTGAAAACCCTTCCCTGATAAGGTTGATAAGGTTGACAGAGTTGACAGGGTTGACAAGGAAAGTTACGAACGGCTTATTTTGTCAACCTTATCAACTCCGTCAACCCTGTCGACCAAAGCATAAAAGAAAAATATGAAACTCGTTTTGACCATAGCAAGAATTACAATAGGAGTTCTCTTCATCTTCTCCGGTCTTATCAAGGCCAATGATCCGCTTGGCCTGAGTTACAAAATGCAAGAGTTTTTTGAGGTATGGGGAATGAATTCCTTGCACGACTATACATTAGCGCTATCTGTAGTAATGAATGCCTTCGAGATCATCGCAGGAGTAGCAATCCTGGTAGGTTGGCAAATGCGTTTATTCAGTTGGCTACTGTTATTGCTAATCCTATTCTTCACCTTTCTAACAGGCTATGCGGTATTAACTGATAAGATAAAAGAATGCGGTTGTTTTGGAAATTGTATTCCTCTAAAAGCCTGGGATTCGTTTATAAAAGACCTGATACTTTTAGGATTAATCGTTTTGATTTTTCCCAATCGCAACAAGATCCAATCTTCACTCAAACCCCGGAATAGTATCACAATTCTTTTCTTTACAACTGTCTTTGCTTTCGCATTTCAGTGGTACACGCTTCAACATTTACCTGTCATGGATTGCCTTCCATTTAAAAAAGGAAATCATATCGTGCAAGAAATGAAGATCCCAAAAGGTGCATTGCCAGATAGTACCGTGATCAGTTTTGTGTATGAAGTAAATGGAAAGCAAATTGAGTTTACGGCAGATAGTTTCCCGGATGATTTCAATGATTCCACCTATAAATTTGTCAAGCGCTACGATAAATTGATCCGCAAAGGCAATGCAGAGCCTGCTATTAAAGACTTTTCACTAAAAGATACTTCGGGCGCTGAAGTAACAGAACAACTATTAAATGCCGAAGGATATAAACTATTTCTGTTTCTCAAAGATGGATATAAGACGGGAGATTGGATCATTTTTTCAGATATGATCATGAAGGACGCGTTCAATAAGAAAATACCAGGCTATATAGTTACGAATATTTCAATTGAGGAATTGTACAAGAGCCCGCAACCAGTGTTTCGTCGCTTCAACCCGCTGCGATGTGACGCCACAGCGATAAAAACTGCAGCAAGAGCGAATCCAACCCTTTATTTGTTAAAGGGCGATCAGGTGATTGAAAAATGGAGCTATGCGGATTTTCAGGCTGCGCTAAGGAAAATACAGGAGCTGAAATAGATACCCCCCAACCCCCTAACTCTTGCGCTAACCGCGTGCGCTAAAGCTATAGCGGTGGCGCAAGCTTCAGCGTCGGCGCAAAGGGGGAGTAATTTAAACTTGGTATGCCATTGTTGATTGCCAATAAAACTAATTTGATTTTCTTAGCTCCACCTTTAGGGGGCCGGGGGGTATCATGATAAAGTACATCACCAAACGACTCTTATATGGCCTCGCTGTTATGCTTGGCGTATTAGTGCTTGTATTTTTTCTTTTCCAGGGCTTTGGCGACCCTGCACGTTTGGTAATGGGACAAAGAGCCGATGCGGTGACGCAGGAAAATATTCGCCGGGATCTTCATCTTGATCAACCCAAATGGAAGCAATTCGTACTGTACCTTAATGATGTTTCGCCAATTGCAATACATACTACGGAAGAGATCAACCGAAAAAATTTGCAGGGACTTTTTATTGGGGGCGAAAAAAATCTTTCAATAAAAATTCCTTACCTCAGAAGATCCTATCAAAGCAGGAGGGATGTATGGGATATTTTGATGGAAGCCTTGCCAAGAACAATCCTTCTGGCCTTCGCTGCTATATTCGTCGCGATTCTTTTGGGAATTCCACTTGGAGTATTGGCTGCGGTGAAGAAAGGGACATGGATGGACAGTACCGCCGTATTTACAAGTGTACTTGGTATTTCAGCGCCATCTTTTTTCATGGGTATCATCATCGCCTATCTGTTCGGATTTCTGTTGAGTGATTATACAGGATTAAAGATGATTGGAAGCCTTTATGAAACCGATCCCTTCGAAGGAAGACAAATGCAACTGCAGAATCTTATCCTGCCTGCGATCACGCTTGGAATCAGACCAATGGCCATTATTGCTCAACTCACCCGTAGTTCTATGCTTGATGTGCTGAACCAGGACTATATCCGCACCGCCTATGCGAAGGGGCTGGGTAAAACGGCGATCATTTGGAAACACGCGTTGAGAAATGCCCTAAACCCCGTTATCACCGCCATCACCGGCTGGTTTGCAGAATTACTCGCAGGTGCATTCTTCGTAGAATATATCTTTGGATGGAAAGGAATCGGAGCGGTAACGGTCGATGCGCTTGAAAAACTTGATTTTCCGGTTTTGATGGGTTCCGTCCTGATTACTTCCTTCTTTTTCATCACAGTTAATGTCCTTGCAGATCTATTATATGCTGTTGTGGATCCGAGGGTAAGACTAGGGTAGTCGAGAGTCGGGAGTCGGGAGAAGGAGATTTCTTAACGGTAAAGACTTTACTGTTAAGATTGAGGCTTATACCTCAGGTTGGTGTTAAAAATCCAAACTAATTACCGAAATTTCGAATGATGAATTTATATTTGGTACAACCATATGAGTAGAATAATTCTTTTCTTTTTGATTGTACTTGGTTTCTCCTGTACACCGAAATTGTCGCCAGAACAGGAATTCAATCGCTCTTTGTTCAAAGCAATTGATTTCACTGCAATGAATATTTTTTCCCGCAACATCGAAGGCCCGGCAGTTGACAAGACTGGAAAACTTTATGTGGTGAATTATGAAAAAGATGGCACCATTGGACTTGTACATCCGGATGGTAAGGCCGAAGTCTTTGTCACACTCCCCGATAAAAGTATTGGAAACAGTATTCAGTTTAATGCCGCAGGCAATATGCTTGTCGCAGATTTTACCGGTCATAATGTTCTTGAAGTAAATACAGTTACCAAGGAGGTGAGTGTTTATTGTCACGATGACCGTTTCAATCAACCCAATGATCTCTGCATAAACAAAAAAGGAATAGTGTTTGCATCAGATCCGAACTGGCAAAAGCAAACCGGCCAGATATGGAAGATTGGCGCCGATAAAAAAGCTGTATTGTTAAAGGAGAATATGGGTACAACAAACGGAATCTGCCTTAGCCATGATGAAAAGACGCTGTATGTGAATGAAAGCGTCCAGCGCAGGATATGGGCATTTTCGGTTGATGAAGCAGGTAATATCAGCGATCAAAGGATCTTTGCTTCGGTGGATGATTTTGGATTTGATGGTATGAAGTGCGATAGCAAAGGCAACCTTTATGTAACGAGATATGGGAAAGGAACTGTAAACATTTATACTCCACTTGGCAGAATGATGCAGGAAGTGCAACTAAAGGGAAAGGATGTCAGCAATATCACATTTGGAGGAAGAGATAACAGGACCTGCTTTGTAACTCTGCAAGACCGCAAAGGCATGGAAAAATTCAGATCTGACGTTCCAGGAAAATAAGTTTAATCATTCTTTTGGTAGTATATTTTCACGCTTACCTGGATTTGGCATGTTGCTTGGCGGCATGGTCATTCCCTCAGAACCCGGCATTGGCGCCAGTTGCTTCAAATCCGGAACTACACATGCCATATTATCGGGACGTAGTCGATATACTTTGCCCAGTGGTGTTGTGTGAGAATAGGTTGCTGAGTGAGATTGTCTAAGCTTTCTCAACTGATCCAAAAAAATTCTTCCTTCTTTCTTAGTAGTATCAAGGTTTTTAGGAATGACGAGGATATCAGATAACCGGGAATTAGGTGGTTGAACGGGGCCAACCTTAATTCTTTTGTCCTGGCTGTATCCGGCAATTAGTGAGACCAAAAGGATCGACAATATCAGAAGGTTCTTCATACAGTTTTTGTTATGGATTCCTTCCTGACTCAAATTACATAATTATCCTTTATTTTTTTATAAGCATTGATCAGTCCGTTCGTTGAAGAATCATGTGAACTAACGGAATCCCTTCCCTCCAATTCAGGAAGGATTTTATTCGCAAGCTGTTTTCCCAATTCAACCCCCCATTGGTCAAAACTGTAGATATTCCAAATTACACCTTGTACAAAGATCTTATGCTCATACAAAGCAATCAGTTGTCCAAGTGTAAACGGGGTAATTTGTTTAATAAGAAATGAATTGCTTGGCCTGTTTCCTTCAAATACTTTGAAAGGGACAAGATGGAGGAAATCCTTCCTTTTCTTTTTTGCCAGTTTGAATTCGGCGATCACTTCTGCCTTTGTCTTCCCATTCATCAAGGCTTCCGTTTGGGCGAAGAAATTTGATAATAATTTAATGTGATGGTCGCCGATAGGATTATGACTAGTCGCTGCTGCAATAAAATCGCAAGGGATCAACACGGTACCCTGGTGCACCAGTTGATAGAATGCATGTTGACCATTCGTGCCAGGCTCACCCCAGATTACCGGTCCGGTTGTATACTTTACCCGTTTCCCGTTTCGGTCTGTACTCTTGCCATTACTTTCCATGTCTCCTTGTTGCAAATAAGCTGCAAAGCGATGCATATATTGATCATAAGGGAGAATGGCATGAGTTTCCGAACGAAAGAAATTGGAATACCAGATACCAATCAATGCCATTAGCACGGGAATATTTTCATTGAAGGGAGCAGACCTGAAATGTTTGTCGCTTTCGTATGCACCCTTCAACAATTCTTCGAAATTGTCATAGCCTACCGTCAATGCAATGGAGAGCCCGATCGCACTCCACAATGAATAGCGGCCACCGACCCAGTCCCAAAATTCAAACATGTTTTCTTTAGCAATTCCAAACTTTACAACTTCTTTTTCATTGGTTGAAAGTGCCACGAAATGTTTTGCAACCTGTGATTCGTCTTTTGCAGATTCAAGAAACCAATGTCGCGCGGTATGTGCGTTTGTCATTGTTTCCTGGGTGGTGAAGGTCTTGGATGCAATGAGAAACAAAGTTTCTTCTGCGTTTAGTTTTTTCAGGGTCTCCGCGATATGGGTTCCATCAACATTTGATACAAAGAATGATTCAATTCCATCCAGTCGATAGGGCCGAAGAGCCTCCGTTACCATATACGGACCGAGATCGCTTCCACCAATGCCAATATTTACGATGTACCTGATCTTTTTGCCGCTGTATCCTTTCCATTCACCGCTATGAATTCTTTCACAAAACGCTTTCATTTGTTTTTGAATTCTTATCACATCGGGCATCACATCATTTCCCCCGGTGATCATGGATTGGCCTGAAAAATTTCTAAGGGCGGTATGCAAGACGGCCCGGTTCTCTGTTTCGTTGATCAATTCTCCATTAAACATCGATTCGATGGCTTCCCCGAGTTTGCATTCTTCCGCGAGCTTTATTAAGAGCGTTATAGTATCCTTACTGATCCGATTTTTCGAATAGTCAAAAAGGATATCTCCATTTCTTTGGGAGAATTCTTCAAACCTGCGCGGATCTTCTTTGAAAAGATCTTTCAGATGCTTTCCTGTAATTCCTTTATAATGAAGTTTAAGCTTGCCCCAGCTTTCAGTCTTAATTGGATCAATTTTGGGAAACATAATCGATTGAGTTGGCGGCAAAATTAGGTTGGTTTTTTTATACATGCATAAAGCATTCTAAGTGGGAACTATTAGACGTATTAAATAGGGTAGGGATAACTATAAAAAACTGGGATTTGAATCTATTTTTCGGCACGTATCCGATTTGAAAAAACCAATTCCTGTTTCTATGAAAATGTACAAGCTGCTCGCTTTGGTAACAGCATTTTGTTGCCTTGAATTACAAGCTGAATCCAAATTCAGCCCGTTTAATGTAATCATCAAGAGTTTCCAGGTGAATTCCGATGGTAAATCAAACCAGGTTGTGGTTGAGCTTGCTAGAATGGAACATGGCGTAACCGGAAACCTGGAAAGAAGTACAGATGGAGTTCGATTCAATTCGATTAAGACTTTTGAATTAGAAGAAGGCTTTTCTGGTACACTTTCCTATAGTGACAAAGATGTAAAATCTGGCACTTATTATTACCGGATTCGACTTAGCAAGTTAAGCTACAAGACCTTCACTTCTAATATAATTTCTGTAAAAATTGCCGGAGCTGAAGCCAACGCAAGATCATTTCGTATCCAAAATCCATTTACTAACAGTATAGTTGTAAATGGCGATTTTGGGGATGCGGATCGTGTTAGAGTTGAATTGAGTGATATGAATGGAAAGGTTAGATTGGTTAAGGTTATTGATATCACTCCCGCAACCAAATCAATAAATATTCCCGCATCCGGCTTAAACAAGGGAATGTATATTATCCGGGTTAAGCAAATGGGCAGTAAAGATGGTAACTTATTGGTTACTCAAAGTATTTACAAGAATGCCGAATAAAGCGGGTTGAAAACCTTACATAGTGGCTCGAGAATAAATAAATCTCTATATAAGGTTTTCAACCCTGGTTCAGACAACTGTACTTAATTTTTTCATAGTGTATTCGGCCATTTCAGGTTGAATGTCCAGGTGCGTTACCATCCGGATCTGAGTAGCTGACATTGCAATAGTGAGTATTCCTTCTTTCTTAAGCTTTTCAACGATCGACTCAGCTTTCAGGTAGGGTTTGATATTGAATATAACAATATTGGTCTCAACTGGCAGGATATTATCTACGAATTGTTTTTCTTCTAATACCGCCGCTATTTTCTTAGCAAGTAGATGATCTTCTGCCAGGCGATCGATATGATTTTCCAACGCATAAACTCCACAGGCTGCCATATAACCGGCTTGCCGCATACCTCCTCCAAACAACTTTCTGATCCTTCTGGCTTTTCTAATGAATTCTTTTTTGCCGAGTAAAATACTTCCAATCGGACAACCCAATCCCTTGTTCAGGCAAACTGAAATACTATGAAATACCTTTCCATATTGTTTAGCATCCTGTCCCGCTGCAACCAATGCATTGAATAATCTTGCACCGTCGAGGTGAAGTATTAAATCATTTTCATCACAAACTTTTCGTATCTCTTCGATCGCCGAAAATTGATAGCATGAGCCTCCGCCGCGATTGCAGGTATTTTCCAATGAAACCAGTTTTGAAACAGGTTTGTGAGGATCGTCGGGGTTGATGGATTCCAACACTTGTGCAGCCGTTATCTGTCCCCGGTTGCCCTTAAGCAATTTTACCTGCGCACCTGAATTAAATGCGATTCCACCACCTTCATATTGATAAACGTGCGAAGTTTCATCACATATCACTTCATCTCCGGGAACTGTATGTACTTTGATCGCGATCTGGTTGGATTGGGTACCGGTAGGACAGTATAGTGCGGCCTCGATACCGAAAAGTTTGGCCGCCATTGCCTCCAGTTTATTTACCGTTGGGTCTTCTCCAAAAACATCATCCCCTGTCTCGGCCTCAACCATGGCCTTTAACATCCTCTCGGTTGGTTTGGTAAGTGTATCTGAGCGATAATCTACTATCATGGATAAAAAAATGAGACACGAAATTAAAGAAAGCTGAGTCACCCTTCTTTAATGAAATTCGGAAAAACACGAGTTTTTATTTTAGTGAAAACCCTAGTCCAATAATTCAACAGTTAATAATCAATAGATAGTATTGGCCCCTGGTTGCATGACCGAATATTTTTAACTCTCAATTAAACCAACGCACAAAATTCCACTCCAAACCAGGTTCGAAATCATTTCCAAACTTTAAAAGTATAGTCATGAAACTCAAATCACCATTGAGCATAGGATCATGGATTGTATTATCCACAATGCTTATGCTGGGCGCCTGTAAAAAAGAAGGCAGCCTTCAAACTACAACAGTTACCGAAGAAGAATCCATTACACTTTCTGAAGAAAACACTGCAGCTGAAGCAGAATACGATGATGTTACTGAGATCGGATTTTCTGCCGGTGCAGACCTTGAACTCAATGCCTCTGTAGAAACCAATGTATCGATAAACGGGTTAAGCCTCGAAACCCGTCCTGATCTGTTCCCTGACCTTTTCTTCAAAGTAGGTCCCTGTACAAAAATTGAAATTTTACCTAACGACAGCACATGGCCGAAAACAATTGTGATCAATTATGGCGATGGATGTATTTGCCGTGATGGTAAATTCCGTAAAGGAGCAATCGTGCTTCATTTTACAGGTCCCATCCGCAGACCAGGTTCTGTATTGACCATTAGTCTTCGCGGTTATTATGTGAACCGTATGCATATCGAAGGTACCAAGACCATCAAGAACCTTACAGAAAATGGTGTTCATAAGTATTCTGTGCATATTGAAGACGGAGCGGTAACACTGCCAAGCGGAAGAGGATTTAAATATGAGGGAAGTAAAGTCGTTACCCAGGTTAGGGGAATGGAAACCCGTACCATCCGTGATGATGTTTATTCAATCGAAGGAAGGAATAAGACAGTTTATGCTAATGGAACCGTTGTGGTCAAGAATACAGAAACTCCGTTGATCAAGCCCGTATCATGTCCCTGGATAGTGAAGGGAGTGTTGAAGATCAAGATCAATCACAGAGTACTGTACCTTGATTTTGGAAATGGTGATTGCGATAATAAAGCAACCCTGAAATGGGCGAATGGTGAAATTGAAATCAGATTACCTTAATCAATACCAATCCGTACACATGAAGAAGTCCCGACTCCCGACAACTATCGGGACGTCGGGACTTTATTTTTTTATAAATTTTGTTCTTACTAATTATTTCCGTTGAAATCGAAATTAGGATTTGTTGCAGCATTGTAAGCTTCCGGATCTCCATAGGGCCCGATATACTGAGCGCTACCGAATGCAAGAATTGGCCAGAACACAATTCCTAAAAACAACATACCCACAGTAAATCCTTCGTCTTTACCGAAACTCTTTGAGATCATGTTGTACATCCAGATCAGGTAAACAATGTTCACGATCGGGATGAACATCATCAATACCCACCAGCCTGGTTTGCCGGCGATTTTTGTCATGACGTAAATGTTGTAGATCGGAATGATCGAAGCCCAACCTGGTTGACCCGCTTTTGAAAATACTTTCCATCTTGCAGAAATGATCAGTACAATGATTCCAAAGTAGAGTAGAAAAATAATGGCTAACATAGTTTTCTTGGTTTGGTTTAAGTTGAGCGCTAAAATAGCGTTGCGGGCCAAAAATCCAAATTCGGGAATGAATAATTATTCAGACTAAGTAAAACTCTTAGATGAGGGGTTGATTGATTGACAAGGTTGACAGGGTTGACAAGGTTGACAAGGTTGACAGGGTTGACAAAGTTGATTGCTGACACCTGTACTAATTTGCATTCACCATTCACCATTGACCATTCACCATTCACAAATAAAACCTCATAATCGGCCTCGTAGGGGAATGTCTTGCTATCTCTTTAAATCCGGCTTTAAGGAAAGCATTGCTCAATCCAGTCCAGACAAATGGCGGCGCAGTCATTTTCCTGATATCATAGGGATATCCTTCTATCACTTTTGCTTTTTTCTTCTTGCAATAATCTTTTACGAATTCCAGTAATTGAATCGACAATCCTTTCTTGCGATGGTTTTTGTGAATAAAGAAACAAGAAACACTCCACACGTCTATTTCATCAGGTTGCCTCATCACTTTCGAATTCGCCATTACAGGATACTGATTTCTTGGTTCAACAGCACACCAGCCAATTGCTTCGCGACCTTTATACAAAAGAATTCCTGGAATAAGTCCAGAATGCACAATTTTAGATTGCTTCCTTTTGTTTCCTGCTCCTTTACTTTCCATGAACTCTTTCCGGGGAAGTTTCCAGTGCATACACCAGCAACCAGCACAAGCACCCACTTCACCGAAAAGCAATTCAAAATCTTTCCAGTTTTTTTCGCTAAGAGGTTTATAACTTAAATCACTCATTGAATGATTGGTTGACTAGTTGATTGGTTGATTAGTTGATTGGGTTGACAAAGTTAATAGGGTAGTAGATTAATACGGTTTTAAGAAGTATTCTGATTCAATCAGCCAATCAACCAATGATCCCCTTCTCAAACAATACTGCCTCTTATCATGTGTTTACTGCACAAATTATCCGCTTTTTCTTTCAATTTTTTTTGATAGTCTCCTTGCGTTGAGTAACCGTAGCGATATAATTCTCTATACTTCGGAATCAATTCGGGGAATTGTCTTTCCAGGAATTTAAGGTAAAGAGTTTTACTGTCCGCGGGACCGTCTCCGAATAATGTCAGTCCACCCACCAGGATGTAATCAGCGTCTGCTTTTTTGGAGGCTTCAATAATCTTTTCCAATTCTTCATCTGTATCGCTGATGAATGGCAACATGGGAATTGCATTTACTCCAACTAAAAATCCTTGTTCTTTTAATTGAGTTACCAAATCGAGTCGTTCTCTGGGTGGGATTGCTCCGGGCTCCAAACTATTGCTGATTTTTTCATTAAGGGTCGAAAGGGAAATGGATAGTATCAATCCATGTTTCATTTTGTCTTTGAGGTCGGAGGGTATGATTGCATTCCTGTCTATTTCTTTGAGAAGATCAAAGTCACGCCTGATCAACGAGGTCTTTGTACTGATGAATACAGGGAACCGGTGTTTGAATAAAACTTCAAGCAACTTTCTGCTAATCATCAATTGAGATTCGTGATGGATATAGGCATCCGTCGCCGAGCCTAGCGCAACAAAACCAAATTCATTCTTCCGGGCTCTTAAAGAAAGTTGTTTGTCTAATAATTCGGGAGCATTCAGCTTTACGGTCAATCCCTCATCCATATTCACGCCATACTTGCTTCCGCGTACATAACAGTACTGGCAATTACAACTGCATCCTTCAAAAGGATTGACGGTATAGTCAACAAGAAACCAACTGTCCCGCTTCTTTAATTTATTCAGAACAGATTTGACCTGCTTTTGCTCGAGCATCAGCAAATTTAAGTCGGGAGTATTAGTCAGCAGTCAGGAGTCGGGAGTCAGAGTCAGGAGTCTGGAATCAAGAGTATCGATTATGGACTTCTGACTCCCGACTCCCGACTCCTGACTGCTGACTCCTGACAGTGAGACTTATTTATCTTCTCCCAGCACAACTATTAATGCATAAATAACCCCAGGAACCCAGAATAAAATTGTCAACAGGATGCTGATCCAGAATTTACTGTTGACCTCACCCTGGTGGAGATAAACTGCTAAGGGCGGCAATAAGATGCAAAGGACGATCAGAAGCCACATAGCGGTTTCGGCCTTACTAAGCTTGCCAGCTTTTTTGTCGGCCTTCAGTTTCTTAAGTTGTTTTTTAACTTCCTTCAACCGTGACTTCTTTTCACTTCTTGAAAGACTCTTGTATTCTTTCAACGCTTCTTTCAAGGTCGTCTTTGGATCAGGGTTGGTTGTTGTTCCTGGTACAGGTTCAGTTGGTAGAGCAGTGGCGAATGCAGGCTGAACGCAGACAGTTGCAATGGCCAATAGGAAAGCCAGACGTAAAGTTTTACTTTTCATAGTCTTAAGTTTGAATGATTGGAAGCTCTGTTAGTGTTTAAAGTAAATGAATAGGTGGACTTCGTTTTTTACACAAATGACATGCCTCGTTTTTAGAACATATGTTCTACAGTTGACAAGCTTTAAAAAGTTCACAGGATTATAAGGATAGAATCGCCATATACTCTATCAACTTATCACATTACTTTATTGCAAAAGCGGTAATTTTAAAATTAAAACCTAGCATGCCCGGAGATTCAAACGGTTCTCAGAAATCAAACGGCACCCTGGAAGCAGCAACTACGTTCTGGCAATGGTTTGTCGACAACGAAGAGCGTTTCAGGGATTACGAAGATCAGGACTCAGAGAAGACACACGATTTCCTCGACGAACTTATTCACGAACTTAAACCATTTAATCCCTGGCTGAAAGCATTGGCCGGAGGGGATGGGCATGGTAAATATGAATTGATCATCACAGCCGATGGAGATATTGCTCTTTTTCCTAAAGTTGAACAGTTGATTGCCGTTGCTCCAGATATCGACGGTTGGAAACTCACTGCACATAAGCCTCCCCTTGGCTTCGATCAGATCCGGATTGATATGTATGATAAGGAATTTAGTGCCGAAACTGTCCAATTTTATCCGCTGATTAATCCAGAATATCCAGATGAAGTAAATATTGTATTGACTCATCCCGGATATAAGGAAGATGAAGATGAGCAATTCCAAACAGCGGGAATGATCTATCTCGAAAATGGATTGGGTGAATTGAACACCGCTGTTCAAATCGATAAATATGTGGTTGGTGAGCTACCATCCGAAACTGATGGAATGGAGATCATCCCAATCACTAAACTTAATGAATACCTGAACTGGCGCGAAAAAGAATTTGTCGAAAAGTATGAAAGTAGTGGGAAGTCGAGACCCGAAGAAAGTTATACCGTACTTGAGGCAAAAGATAATGAGAACAAGCCCATGTTCGCAACAATTGATGCTGGCTTTAGAGATTGGGAATATCGCTCTGCATTTCCCTGGTTATTGCAGATTGACATCAATTATAAAGGTGATGAAGAGGGTTTGCCTGATAAAACACAAATGGAAGAATTACAGAACCGGGAGGATGAGATCATGGCCTTACTTATTACTGATTCCGCGACGCATTATACAGGCCATCGGACCTATGATAACTATCGTAGCATTTATTTCTATACAAATAATTACAGCAGAGCCTCTCGAATTCTTCATAATTACCTCGAGAAATATCAACGCCACTCACAGATCGTGTTCTTTATCAGAAAAGATAAGTACTGGCATACGATGGAGCAGTTTTATGGAGCAGCGGAGGAGTAGTTGCGCGGGTTGATGGGGTTGACAGGGTTGACGAGGTTGACAGGGTTGACAGGGTTGACAGGGTTGACAAGGTTGACGGGTTGACAAGATTCACAAAATAAATAAGGTTGACTATGGAATTTACTAGAGATTCCCTAGTCAACCTTTTCAACTTTATTAACCCTATCAATGTTGTCAACCCTGTCAACCCTGTCAACCTCGTCAACCTCGTCAACCAAACCTCAATACCCCCAGCTCTTCATAATCGCCAAATTCTCCTTGCATGTATCCAATGCAGATTTACCCTGGTAGGCTTCCTGTTCGATGATGAAATGGATTGTGCCGCCGGATTTTTTGCCGAAATCGATAACCTCTTTCACATTTACAATGCCTTTCCCGAGGACTGTACTTTCAAAATGTTCAGTTCCGCCGCTTGTGGCTTTGATCTCATCCTTCACATGCATGGATTGGAAACGGCCGGGATATTGCTTAACGACGTCTATCGCTTTGGCCCCACCGTTATAAAGATTTCCAATATCCAATTGTTGAATGACGAGGTTCGGATCAGTATTCTTCAGAATGATATCGTAAACAGTTTGATCATTGAGCTTCTGACTAAACTCAAAATCATGATTGTGGTAACCGAATTTCATTCCGGATTTTTTGCAAAGCTCTCCTGATTTATTGAACACCTCCATGTATTTGACCATATCATCATAGTTCTTACGGAGACTTGCATCCAACCAGGGACTGATCACGAATTCCTGGCCTACGATAGCTGCGTCTTCGACTGTAAATTTCCAGGCATCGGAAAAATCTTTTTTGGAATCATCCCAATGTTGCTTACCCATAACAGTATGGCCACTCGGCATAGTCATTCCGAGGTCGTCCAATATTTTTTTAAACTCACTAGGGGTAAACCCGTAGAATTTTCGGTTAACATAACTCGCATGTTCAACGTGTTTGTATCCCATTGCTGCGAGTTGCTTTAAGGTACCTAAAGGATCCTTCTCCATATCCTTTCTTATGGAATACAACTGGATTCCAGTTAATTGCTTTGCTTTTTGCGCTGCAAATAATTCATTAGAGAATACTGCAGCGCCAGCCAGAGCTATAGCGCTCTTCTTCAAAAAACTTCTTCTTGAGGCAGCCATAACGATTATTTATTGTGTTTAAAAATGCTCTCCAATTTAAAGAATTTGACGAGAATCAGGAGCTGGAATTTTAAAATGGACTACTTTTTGTATATTTAAAAATAAAGTCCATATCCAAAACGTTTTCAGTTCATTCGCCCCTAGAAAATCCAGTGTAAAATGCATGTCCTTGGACAAAACCTAATGCGGTATTGGCTCTTCATCAAATCCATTGGTGTTACTCCTACCATGGATGAGTATGAGAAAAGGAAGATGGGCATTTTCAATCAGCTCAACTCACTTGGAATTGCTACAGGAATCGTTCTCCCTCTAATTGGAATATTCAATAACGATGACCTACCGGGGCTTGCATGGTTTGTTGCTACCTCACCTCTTGCAATAAGCGTTTTTGTCCTTTGGCTGAATTATGAGCAGTATAGTGTGGCGTCCCGGTTGGTTTATTTCAGTCTCTATCCCGTTGCTACAACATTGGTCTATCTTGGAAAAGTAAATGTCGGTATTGAATTGTTTTTCATTCTTTACGGAGTCTTATCTGTATTCTTTTTTCAAAACATTCTGATCATTATTTTCTGCTATGCGTTATCGATAGCCTGTTATTTCGTTTCCTCTCTCATTGGCCGGGAATATTATTTCCGCCTCGAGCATGTCAACTATGGGTTCTACCTTTTTAACCATATTCTTGCTTTAGGTTTTATCTTCTACGCACTCTACCTGATCAAGGAAGAAAATTCAGGATACCAGTTCAGCCTTTTGCGCAAATCAAGACAACTGCATCATCGCAATCGCGAAATTGAACACCAGAGACAGGAGATCGCCGAAAAAGCAGGCTTGCTTGAACAACAAACAAGAGAATTAACGGAGCTCAACCAGATCAAGAACAAGCTCTTTTCAGTTATCGCGCATGACCTGAAGACGCCGATGTATGCTTTGCGAAATCTTTTCGAATCCATGCAAAAGCATAACCTGTCAGCAAAAGAGATGAAGGAATTACTTCCAGGAATCGTTGAGGAAATGAATTATACCACCAGTCTCATGGAGAACCTGCTGCAGTGGGCTAAAACCCAAATGAAGAATAATGCGGCTAATCCTGAGGTACTCGAAATTCAGTCGATGATCAGAGATGTTATGCAATTACTGCATCTTCAGGCCGGGAATAAAAAGATCAATCTTGAATCGAAACTGACCCAACCGGTGCTTTGCTTTGCAGATAGAGAAATGGTAAACCTGGTTTTACGTAATCTCTTATCGAATGCAATTAAATTCACGCCGGAAAAAGGTAAAGTGATGGTGGGCGCTTTGGAGAAAACAGATTGCGTGGAGATCTTTATCCAGGACAACGGAGTTGGAATGAGTGAAGAAGATTTGGATAGCTTGTTTGGTGAAAAATATATTACCACACGCGGAACCAGTAATGAAGGCGGTACAGGCCTGGGACTGAAACTCTGTAAAGAATACCTTCACAAAAATGGCGGCGAAATAAAAGTCAAAAGTGAATTAGGAAAAGGCACGATTTTCTATTTCACGCTTCCTCGTTACTCGGAAA
This sequence comes from uncultured Chitinophagaceae bacterium, assembly GCA_963728145.1. Classification (GTDB taxonomy): domain Bacteria; phylum Bacteroidota; class Bacteroidia; order Chitinophagales; family Chitinophagaceae; genus CAVSJA01. The sequence continues at coordinate 348,256 of CAVSJA010000008.1, forward strand.
CAGGTTGACAGGGTTGACAGAGTTGACAAGGTTAACAAGAGAGTTACATCAGAGAAATCTATTTCTTATCCTTTATTCTGGATTCTAACCATTTGATATAACCGTTAAGAGGAATCTCAACTTTTCCACCTTTCCTCGAAAGTTGAATAGTTGTTCTGCGGAAATGTACTTACAATCATTGGCGTCAATTAGGTGATTCAATGTTTCACTTAAAGAACCACGCGCATGGATACAAAAGTTCAATCTCTCCGGATAAGTTCTTCTTCCATGTCCCTCGCTAATTTGACTATTAATCGATCTGGAACTTCGGATCAGTTGATCTACCAACCGGAATTTTTCTTCCTTTGGAAGCGTTTTGACTAATTCAAAGATTTCATTTTTCAATACTCTGGCTCTTTGCCATACGACGAGTTCCTCAAAACTTTGGTATCCTTCAGCCATTGCTTTTTTGTTGCAATTTCAGCTCAACAAACTCAGCAATAAAGTTATTTTCACGACATTTAAATGAGAAAAACAACACAGAATTTCGTCTTTTCACCATTTGCTCTACCTGCGTAAACCTTATATTCTTCTTATTAACTCAACCTTGTCAACCCTGTCAACCCTGTCAACCTTGTCAACCCTGTCAACCTTGTCAACCCTATCAACCCTACGAGATAACTAAGGAGATTTCAATTATATTTGCTCCCTATGACAATCGAGCAAATAAAAGTTATGAGGGACCGTGTTGCCGTCCTGAGGAGGTTTCTTTGACGTCGATAACCGACTTCAGAAGATCAGTGAGGATAAACAATTGTCCTTAAGTCCGGGTTTCTGGGATGATAATAAGAGAGCCACGGACATTCTGAGCAACATCAAGCTTAATGAATATTGGGTTAAACTTTACGACCATGTTAGTGGGGCGGTAGAGGATTTTGCCGTACTATTCGATTTCTGGAAAGCAGGGGAAGCTACTGAAGAGGAAACAAAGCAAGCGTACAGTAATGCGATCAGGTTGATTGACGAGGCTGAATTCAAGAGCACGCTCAACCAACCCGAAGATGAATTACCCGCAGTTTTACAGATCAATAGCGGTGCTGGTGGAACAGAAAGCCAGGACTGGGCTGAAATGCTTGCCAGGATGTATCGAATGTATGGGGAGAAACAAGGTTGGTCAGTCCTGGAGTTAGACTGGCAGGAAGGAGATGGGGCTGGAATCAAAAGCTGCACCTTGCAGTTTGATGGACCTTTCGCATATGGGTTCCTGAAAGCCGAAAGTGGGGTGCATCGATTGGTCCGTATCAGCCCGTTTGATGCAAATGCCAGAAGACATACTTCCTTTGCTTCTGTTTTTGTATACCCGTTGGTTGATGATTCCATTGAAATTGAAGTAAGCCCTGCAGATCTTGAGTGGGAATTTTATCGGAGTGGGGGTAAAGGAGGACAGAATGTAAACAAAGTAGAAACAGCAGTAAGACTAAAACATATTCCAAGCGGAATTATCGTCGAATGCCAACAGGCAAGAACACAGGGCGAGAACAGGGAAAAAGCGATGAAAATGCTAAAAAGTAAGTTATATGAAGAAGAATTAAGGAGGAGAGAAGAATTGAAGAATGCAAGCAATGCAAACAAGAAAAAGATTGAATGGGGAAGCCAGATCAGGTCTTATGTATTTCATCCCTATAAAATGATCAAGGATCACCGCACCGATTTTGAAGTGGGGAATGTCCAGCCAGTAATGGATGGGGAGCTCGATGGTTTTATCAAAGCATATCTGATGAATGAAAAAGAAAGTACTACAAAATAATCAAGCGGGAATCGATTCCATTTCTTCTTTCACTTTTTTATACTTGTCTTAATATAAGTACAAGGGTAATTGCATTTTTTTAGCACAATTATTAGCGTATCAGTGGAATACCCCAATGGGGTATTCTTTATCGCGTCTAGCCTGTCTATTATTGCCTTTCAGTGATTATTCACGCTAAAATTTACAGGAATGAAATCGGCAATATTACTCTTCATCATTATCATTCTTAGTCAGCTTTTGCATGCGCAGGGCAGGATCGGAATCAATACACAAACACCACTGGCAATATTTCATGTAAAAGATAGCAGTGTACTTTTTTCTGCTGGTGCACTTCCTGCAGTCCCCGGTAATCCGCCAGTGTCGGGATCTGGAATCAGGTTTATGTGGTATGCCCCCAAAGCCGCATTTAGATGTGGAGAAGCGGGTGGAGCCGGATGGGACAAAGACAGTATCGGAAATTATTCATTTGCAGTGGGAAATCTCACAAAGGCAAAAGGGATCAATTCGTTTGCAGCGGGCTTTAATGCGAACGCCCTCAATGCTTACTCTTTTGCAGCGGGCTTTAACGCGAATGCCGTGGGAGATTATTCTGTTGCGATTGGGCGCCAGGTGACCGCGTCGGACATTGGCAGTACTGCATTGGGTTATGGTGGTAATGCTTCGGGGCTCGCGTCTTTTACTGCCAATTACTTTAATACTGCGGATGGCTTTTATTCAACAGCACTTGGGTTTTCTACGCAGACGAACGGACAAATGTCCATGTCAACAGGTTATGATACCGAAGCGGAAGGAATTGTGTCCTTTGTGGGCGGATACCGCTCAAAAAGTTTGGGATCTTATTCAGTGGCGTTTGGATTTCAAACTCACTCATTGCCGTTTGCATCACTGGCAATTGGAAGATACAATAATGTTTCACATGGATCTTCTACCGCTTGGGTTGATACCGATCCAGTTTTCATCGTCGGAAATGGTGACGATGAAGACACAAGACGCAATGCATTCACCGTTCTAAAAAATGGTAAAACAGCAATTAATATTGATAGTGCCATTTCTGGTCTTACAATAAAAGGTTATGATGGATCAGAGAACAATCATCTGACGCTGATCGATAATAATACCGTGGAAATCGGCAAGATTTTTTATACAGGCGATTTTTTCTTCAAAAACACACGCGTCGGTGGGGATTTTTTCTTTAGAAATGATGCGAACACTAATGTTCTGTCGTTGTTCAGCACGGGAAATATGACCCTTTTGGGAACGCTTACACAGAATTCTGATGCAAGATTGAAAAGAGATTTTGCACCAATTACCTCACCACTCGCTAAAGTAGCTCGTCTTAATGGGCACCACTATTATTGGTCTGACAAATCGCGTGATGAAGGTTTGCAAACCGGTTTCACAGCACAGGAAATTGAAGCTATCATGCCGGAGCTGGTAACCACCGCCAGTGATGGAACAAAAAGTGTCAATTACATAGGCGTTATACCATACCTGGCAGAAGCCATAAAAGAACTTAAAAAGGAAAATGAAGAACTTCGGAAATTGGTTAATGAATTATTGAATAAGAATAAATAAGTCCATTTTCCAACAAGCCATAGTTGCCGTTAATTTCAATCAGTTTGCCCGCAAAACGCCTTCTTTTTTTTGGATCATACATCTACTTTCATTTGTCTAAATTTGCACTCTTAAAATTTAGCAATGAGCCTTGGAACTTTTTCACATCCCATGCCGGTAAATGAACCGGTATTAAGCTACGCACCCGGAACACCTGAACGAAAGCGATTGAAGGAGGTGTTAGCACAACTTAAAAAAGAGCAGGCGGATATACCGATGTATATCGGCGGGAAGGAAGTAAGATCAAATAAAAAAGTTGCTATTCATCCTCCGCATGAGTTAAAGCATACACTTGGCCATTTCCATGCAGGAGAGGAGAAGCATGTGAAGCAGGCAATAGATGCGGCGCTCGCCGCTAAGGCTAATTGGGAAAGTATGGATTGGGAGAACCGCGCAAATATCTTTTTGAGAGCGGCTGATCTTATTGCAACCAAATATCGGCCTTACATGAATGGTACAACCATGTTGGGCCAAAGCAAGAATCCCTTTCAGGCAGAAATAGATGCTGCATGTGAGCTTATTGATTTCTTGCGATTCAATGTTCATTACTTAAGCGAGATCTATCGCCAGCAACCTATTAGCAGTCCGGGAATGCACAACCGGATGGAGTATCGCCCATTGGAAGGATTTGTTTTAGCGGTAACGCCATTCAACTTTACAGCCATTGGAGGAAATCTTCCCAGTTCGGCGGCGATGTGTGGAAATGTAGTCGTATGGAAACCTGCCAACACTCAAATTTATTCTGCACAAATGTTCATGCGGATTATGAGAGAAGCTGGATTACCAGATGGTGTAATAAACCTGATTTACGTAGATGGACCCACGATTGGCAGAGTTTGTTTTAATCATAAAGAATTCGCAGGGGTGCATTTTACCGGTTCAACAGGTGTATTCAATAATATGTGGGAAACTATTGGCAAGAATATGGCGATGTACAGGTCCTATCCAAGAATTGTTGGCGAAACAGGAGGTAAGGATTTTGTTATCGCGCATAAGAGTGCAGATCCCGATGTAGTTGTAACCGCGCTATTGCGAGGAGCCTTCGAATTCCAGGGTCAAAAATGTTCAGCCGCTTCAAGAGCGTATATCCCATCTAATATTGCAGAAGAAGTAAAGAAGAAACTGATAGCGGGTGTAAAGAGTTTTAAGATGGGTAAGGTAGATGATTTCAGCAATTTCATTAACGCCGTAATCGATGAAAAGAGTTTTGACAAGATCAAGTCGTATATCGACAATGTGAAAAAAGATAAGAAAGCGGAAATATGGGTAGGAGGGAAATGTGATAAAAAGGATGGTTATTTCATACAACCGACGGTTATCGAAGCAAAGGATCCGAAGTATGTTACGATGTGTGAAGAAATCTTTGGTCCCGTACTGACAGTTTATATCTACAATGCCAATCAATTTGAGCGTGCACTCGAACTCGTCGATTCAACTTCACCATATGCATTGACAGGCGCAGTTATCGCACAAGATAGAAATGCCGTGGACCTCGCAACAAATAAACTGCGTCATGCAGCCGGAAACTTTTATATCAATGACAAACCAACAGGTGCAGTTGTTGGTCAACAACCATTTGGCGGAGCAAGAGCAAGCGGAACAAATGATAAGGCAGGTTCGATTTTGAATCTTTACCGATGGCTTAGCGCAAGAACGATTAAGGAAACATTCAATCCCCCGGTTGATTATCGTTATCCATTTTTAGAACAATAGGCAATAGGCAATAGGCAACGGGCAAGAGGCAAGAAGCAAATAGCTCTCAAATATTTAGTGTCATAAAAAAAAGAGGCAATAATCAACACTGGTTGCTCATTGCCTTTTGTTTTTTATATAATCAAATAAGAGGAAACTAATTGCCCTTTGCCTCTTGCTTCTTGCCCCTTTGCCTATTGTCCATTCGCTTCCCCGCATCCGAAAATTTATTCCTCAAATTTTGATGATTCATTCAGGAGTCAACAAATTCTAAATGAACGCATTCAGGCATGTGGCACAGTTTTTACAAACTATGCGCCGGGAAATATAATCCTTCCCTTGTTATGAAATTGTAAACTAAAAATTAATGTATGAAAAAACTATTTGTGCTGGCCTCCTTAGTGATTTGTGTAATTGTTGCGAAAGCCCAGACGGGTAAAGCTCAATTTGGTGTGAAAGGCGGGCTAAATCTGGCTAATCTCCAATCTCCAAACACAGATTATGACAGCAAATCTGGTCTTCATGCTGGTTTACTTGCGCACATACATGTTTCCAATCACTTTGCTGTTCAACCTGAATTGATGTATTCGTGCCAGGGTACTGAATACAGAAACGCCAATCAGATCTTTCGGACTAATCTGAGTTACCTTAACCTTCCGGTATTGGCTCAATACATGGTGGGAACTGGTTTTCGTTTGCAAACGGGACCTCAATTAGGTTTTCTTTTGGACGCGAAATCCAAGGTGAAAGATTCCGAAACGAAGACTGATGTGGAGGACAATTTCAAATCAACTGATTTTTCCTGGGCCTTTGGTGCAAGTTACCTGACCAATTCAGGTTTTGGTGTTGACGCCCGTTACAATCTTGGATTAAGTAATATTAATGACGCAAGTTCACCCAATGTAAAGAACCGCGTATTCCAGGTTGGAGCCTTCTATCAATTCCAGCACTAAATAACGGAGCAACTTATTTCTTATTTTAAAAAGGCCGTCATTTTTTTGGCGGCCTTTTTCGTCGATTAAAGACTCTTGTTAATCAATGCTTAAATAATAGTTACACCTAGACGTTAGTAAGAGTAATTTTCGCATACTCCCCCAAATTCCCCATAGTTTCCTCATTTTTTTATCATTCCCCACTTTTGGTAATGCTGAGTTGATCATTGGTTGTAAAATAATAGTTACACGTAGACGTTAGAAGAGAAAATTTCGCATAACCATTCATTAAATTCTTATGTCATTGATTGCGGTTTTGCTACACCGTGATTATGTTTGCACCCAAATTAAATAAACCCTTTAAAGCAATCGACTTATGAAAAACTGTCTTTCGGTCCTTGCCCTGGTGGCAGTGTTTTTTACTGCTAAAGCTCAAGAAGGCGCGGGCGGTCCCAGAAATGCTATTAAGATTAACCCCCTTTCACTTGTATTTGCTACAGGTAACGTAGCTTATGAAAGAGCTATCGGTGAAAGAACCTCTATTCAATTGGGAGGTTACTACGGTAGTTTCGGAATTAGCGATGTAAAGTACACAGGCTTCGGTATTACACCGGAAATGCGTTTCTATTTTGCAGGTGCAAAAGAAGCGTTGAATGGTGTGTACGTTGGCCCATTTGCCCGTTATCAGAGTTTTTCTTTGAAAGATAAAACTACTGATGACAAAGCTAGCTTCACTTCAATCGGAGGTGGTGCAGTTATTGGTTGGGAAAAATCATGGGCAAGCGGTTTTGTTCTTGACATTTTTGTTGGACCTGCTTTCAACTCAGGAAAGTTCAAGGATAATACCGATGAAGAAGAGTGGGAAATCAAAGGTGGTATCGATGGTTTTGGTATTAGAACCGGTATCACACTCGGATTTGCATTCTAATCTTTCAATACATCAATAAAAAAACCGTTCTACTTTTTTGTAGGACGGTTTTTTTATTAATGCTTTTCAACTTATCAACGCTTGCTCAGCTTCGCGGTAGGTACTGAGGGTCCATCACCGCAACGATCCAAATGGATTTGAAATCCCACAGAAAAGAAAAGAGAAGTTGCCGGATTGTCTTCTGTCTCATACTTGGTCGACCTATACCCAAGCGTAAACTCAAGTGCGACCCGCGGATTGCAGAAGTAAGCTAAACCTCCTTCAAGCGCCCATTTACTTATACTTTCTGCATCGTCATCATTTGACTTAGAACTTCCAATTCCATATTTGCCTTGTGCAAATATGTTCAGGTCTTTTTGAGGTTGCAGGAAATAATACCTCAGCCAGGGAGAAACCACGAGATCAGTTTGCTTGCTTTCATTAGTGTTGATCTCAGTCTTGTCATAATCCACATCGAAACGAAGACCGCCTGCAAATTTGTCCATAAAGAAATAGCCAATATCCGGGCTTATTCCAAACGAACTTCTTTTGATTTCATAAGGGTCAATATCCTGGCTTTGGCTGCTCCACATGGCTCTTCCTCCAAGCATCCAATTGTTTTTCTTAATGAAATTGTCATCTTGTGCGAAAATGAAATTAATTGAGAGAATTGCCAGAACGGCGAGAAGGGATTTTTTCATAAACTTTTGGTTTAGGTTAATAAATAGAAAAAGGAAGGTTTTATAAATTTAATTCTCTTAGTTGAAATAACCATTAGGGTTAGTGGAAATGGGAATTAGTTGTTAGGAACTAAGAATTTGGTTTCAGCCAATCCCCAATTCCCGATCGCTGGAACTGTCACAACAATAATCTCTCAGCCTTTCGCTATGCGTTTCCTATTTTTATAAAAAATATTCGGCTTGAAGACGGTCCTAAACGAACAACAGCTATCCATTACCTTAAAACGGCTCGCACATCAGGTGCTGGAAAATCACGTGGACTTAAAAGATACCGTGCTCATAGGAATTCAGCCCAGGGGGATCTATGTTTCAGACCAGGTGATCGCTGAGATCAAAACATTACTTCCGGCAGAAAAGATCCAGTATGGAAAGCTGGATATAACATTTTACCGGGATGATATCCGCAAAGAACTACATGTAGCCAACCACACAGAAATTCCATTCAGCATCGAGAATAAGAATGTTGTATTGATCGATGATGTATTATATACTGGCCGAACGATCCGCGCTGCACTCGATGCCCTGCTTGATTTTGGCCGTCCATCAAAAGTGGAGTTATGCATTCTCATCGATCGCCGGTTCAGCCGGCAGTTACCCATTCAACCCGACTACACCGGCAAGGCAATCGATTCGATCATATCGCAAAAAGTAAAGGTTTTTTGGAAGGCAAAGGATGGAAAGCAAGAAGTAGTATTGCTCGAGCAATAGGCAATTGGCAATAAGCAATTGGCAATAGGCAATAGGCAATAGGCAATAGGGTGATAAGCAAAATCAAAGGTAATAATTAGTACATCTCAGGATGGGTAATCATGTGATGAATAAGCCTACCGATTTCTTCATTTTTTGAACACAGCTTGTTGTGAATTTCGCCCGATATGTATTTACAAGAATAAGAGAAGTCGATCCATATTCCAGTTTCGGTGTTTTCTGTGTCAGCATCTGTTGCTTTGGATACAAAATGTGCAGGATATAACTTCTTACGGTATGCCTCACCGATATTGGCGCATACGCTTCTGGATGATCTTCTTACTTGATCCGTGAGTGAATATGTTTCTTCCTTGGGAAATAATTTCGAAAGCTCAAAGATTTCCATCGCCAGCTCATAAGCGAGTTTGTAAACCTTTGTCTGTCTAAAATTCTCTACACCCATCCTATCTCACAATTGCCGTATCGAATTTACAACTTTACCCTGGATTTTGCCAATTGCCAATTGCCTATTGCTTATTGCTTATTGCAGATTCGTTAGAATCGTTTAGCTTCGCTGCCTAATGCAACTGAGCACTCGACATTTACTTGGCATTAGAGAACTTACCCCTCAGGACATTCAGACTATTTTAACCACCGCTTCCCAATTCAAAGAAGTACTACAAAGGCCGATCAAGAAAGTACCATCCCTGCGGGATATTACAATCGTCAACCTGTTTTTTGAGAGTTCAACCCGAACGCGGATCTCTTTTGAACTGGCTGAAAAAAGATTGAGCGCCGATACGATCAATTTTACTGCAAGTACTTCTTCTGTGAGTAAAGGCGAGACCCTGCTGGATACGGTAAACAATATCCTTTCGATGAAGGTGGATATGGTGGTAATGCGACATAGTGCAAGTGGGGCGCCTTATTTCCTGGCAAAGCACATTCCAGCCGCAATCATCAACGCGGGAGACGGCATCAATGAACATCCTACACAAGGGCTACTTGATGCTTTCTCCATGAAAGAAAAGCTTGGAAGGATTGAAGGATTAAAAGTGGCGATAATTGGAGATATCATGCATAGCCGGGTTGCAATGAGCAATATCTACCTGCTGAAAAAAATGGGAGCGGAGGTTACCGTTGCAGGTCCTCCAACACTAATCCCGAAGTATATAAAAGAAGCATTTGACGTCAGGGTTGAATATAATCTCAAAGAGGCGCTTAAATGGTGCGATGTAGCAAACGTTTTGAGAATTCAATTGGAAAGGCAGAACCAGGTATTGTTTTCGTCCCTGCGTGAATACAATCTCGTATATGGAATCAATCGCCGGATATTGGAAAGCCTGGGAAAAGAAATTGTGATCATGCACCCCGGACCAATAAACCGCGGTGTGGAATTGGATAGCGATGTTGCTGACAGCGGGCAATCCATAATACTTCAGCAGGTAGAAAATGGAGTAGCAGTTAGAATGGCAGTACTGTATTTGTTATCAGACCGAAACTCTTAGAAGGGTTGGTTGATTGGTTGATTAGTTAATTAGTTAGTTAATAAGGACTATAATAACGATACTTTATTCCTAGTCAACCAATCAACTAATTAACTAATCATCCAATCAACCCAAATCCACATCCATGGCTAGAATTTGTCTCTTCCCCGGAACCTTCGATCCCATTACACTGGGGCATGTCGATATTATCGATCGGGCATTGCCGTTATTTGATAAGATCATTGTTGGTATTGGATTGAATTCCTCCAAAGCCCCGATGTTTACTGCAGAACAAAGGCAGGAATGGATCAATGAGATCTATAAAAATGAACCTGCGGTAGAAGGAGCGGTGTATGAAGGGCTGACCGTAGACTTCTGCAAAAAGATAAATGCAAAATTCATCTTGAGAGGAATCCGTTATGTAAGCGATTTCGAATATGAAAAAACCATTGCCGATGCAAACAGGGCATTGGATAAGGAAATCGAAACGGTCTTTCTCACAGGAGAACCGAAATATACTTCGGTCGCGTCTACCATTGTCAGAGACATACTTCGCAATAAAGGAAATGCATCAGCTTTTCTTCCCGAGATCGTATATAAATCACTTAAGAAATGATTTGGTTTAAGAAAGATGTCAGCCTGGCCGATCTTCTTCCCTTGCTAAAGAATAATATGGCGGAGCATCTCGCTATTGAGTGGACAGAACTTGGAGACAATTACCTGAAAGCAAAGATGCCGGTTGACCATCGGACCAACCAGCCGTATGGACTCTTGCATGGTGGTGCATCTTGCGTACTCGCAGAAACATTGGGGAGCGTTGCTTCGGCTTTGATCATCGACACCTCAAAATTCATTTGCGTGGGAATCGAAATCAATGCCAATCATATCCGAAGCGCGAGGAATGGCTTTGTTCATGGTATTGTGACGCCGATACATATTGGGTCAACGACCCACGTTTGGGATATAAAGATCAATAATGAAGAAGGTAAACTGATTTGTATAAGCCGCCTCACTGTTGCAATTCTTAAAAAACAATCCTAGAGGTAATCGGCTTCTTTTAATACTTCCTTTATCGAAGCATACATGTTGCGGCTGTACTCTTTTAAGCCCGATGGTTTCACCCATTCGAGTTTTGTGATCTGTTCATCTGCCTGCGGAATCAGCTCTTCTTCCTTTTTAGCACGAATTAAAAACCAGTATGTTTCCTTCAGGATATGCTTTCCGCTTTCATCATAGGTATGGTAAGTTGTGGTAATTGGTTTTCCCAATTTCAGTTCTACTAATCCGGTCTCTTCCTTTGTTTCCCGCAATGCACAATCCTCAATTGTCTCACCCTTATCCAACTTGCCCTTTGGCAGGTCCCATTTTCCCCTCCTGAACATTAAGAGGATCTCCTGTTCTTCATTCAATACGAGCCCGCCAGCAGCGACAACAATGGTAAATTTTTTCCAAAAGGCTTTCTTTAACTCATCTATTCTTTTATGATAGAAAATTCCCGCATGAACCTTTTCGGCCCGCATTTCGTGGATCATTGATTTGATACCGGGACTGGAAAATTCATCAATGAAAACCGCATCATCATGGTGAACAAATGGCTCGATTTCGGAATCAATATTATCTGTTAGAAAGAGCGGTTTATCGTTGAAGTAGATCTTGAGGTTCATAAATAAATTTCACATTTTAGAACTCAATCCCAAAGTTTCGGGACAAATTTGCGCCAACTAAAGAAATGTATTTAGGCAATTATGGGTTCGAATGAAAAAGCAGTTGCAGAAAAGCTATTACAAATTAATGCTATAAAATTAAATCCTCAGCAGCCTTTTACCTGGGCAAGTGGTTGGAAAAGTCCGATCTATTGCGATAACAGGAAGGTTTTATCCTTCCCTTATGTCCGGGAGTTTATCAAGTCAGAAATGTGCAATGTGATCTTCGAAGATTTCCCGGAAGGGAATCTTCTGGCCGGTGTTGCCACGGCGGGCATTGCCTGGGGGGCAATGGCTGCAGATCAGCTTAAGCTGCCTTATATCTATGTCAGACCAAAGCCTAAGGAGCATGGCCTGGGGAACCAGATAGAAGGCTTTTTTGAACCTGAACAGAAGGTGGTAGTGATCGAAGACCTGGTTTCGACCGGAAAAAGCAGTCTCCAGGTGGTGGATGTGCTCAAACAGGCAGGGCTGGATATTATCGGCATGGTTTCGATTTTCACCTATGGCTTTCCGGTAGCCGAAGAGGCCTTTAAAAAGGCTGGGATTGCCTATAAATCGCTTACCAATTATTCCGTCCTGATTGAGCTGGCTTTAGAAAAGGGTCTTATCCCCCGGGAACAGGGAGAAATCTTGTTAAAGTGGCGGGCTGACCCTGCGAACTGGAAGGGGATTTAATTATATTTGGAAAAATTACCTCATGAAGAAATTTGCCCTTTTGGCTATTGTCGGAACCCTGATCGCAAGCGTGGGATATGGCCAGGCCAAAAAAGCCATTCTTACGGCTACTATTAAGACGCCAACCGTTCAATGTGAAAGCTGCAAGAAAAGAATTGAGGATTATTTGAAGCGCGAAGAAGGAGTTCAAAAATCAGTGGTTGACTTCAAAAAGAAGACCACTAAAGTAACTTACGTAACTGACCGTACGAATATTGAAAATATTAAAACGGCTATTGCCAATGCTGGTTATGATGCCGATGATGTAACTGCCAACCCTGAATCTTACCAAAAGCTTCCGAAGTGCTGTAAGAAGACGGAGGACGGCGGGGGGCATAAAGACTGATTGTTTTAGTTGATAGGGTTGACGAGGTTGACAGGGTTGACAGGGTTGACAAGATTTGCCGTAAAAAATGGAGTTATTGAGAATGGTCTATTTCTTATCCTGAATTTTAGATTCTAACCATTTAATATAACCGTTGAGAGGAACTTCAACTCTTACTATTCTCTTTCGATAATACAAGAGTTGATCTGCAGAAATATACTTACAATCACTCGCGTCGATTAAGTGATTCAATGTTTCGCTTAATGAGCCTCTAGCCTGGATACAAAAGTTCAATCTTTCCGGAAAAGTTCTTCTTCCATGTCCTTCGCTAATCTGGGCATTAACGGACCTGGAACTTCGGATAAGTTGATCAACCAATCGGAATTTTTCTTCCTTTGGAAATGCCTTGGTTAATTCGAAGATTTCATTTTTTAATTCCCTCGCTCTTTGCCACACGGCAAGCTCTTCAAAACTCTTGTAACCTTCCTCCATTACTTTTTGGGGGCAATTTCAACCTGTCAACCTATGACCCTACAACTTAATCGTCTTCACCCCCTCATACTTAATTGGGTAATTAATAGGGAAAATGGATTTCTTCAATTTAGCTTTTCCGTCAAACCTAAGGAGCACGTTTATGCTGTCGGTATAGCCGGTAAAGACTTTAAATATCCCAGCCACAGCAGGTCCCATTTTCATATCCATTTTGACAGGAAGGAGGAAAGTATCTTGTTTGGGGATTTGGAGAGTGGAATCAAATTTAGCCTGGCCGATGAATTGGCTATCGATATAAACATCGGAGCTGAGCCCGGTCAATTTCATCCCGAATTTATTGGGATTATAACATCTGATATCCAGCGCAACCTGGGAACTCGAAAGTCCCATTTTTAGGACTTTGAAATTCTTTACTTCAACAAAATCCAACGATCTCACTTTACAACTTCCAAACGCTACAACGAAGACCAAACTGATTAAGGAAAATTTCCGCATTTGATTTTTTTAAATAGCCAGTCCGAATTTTTCAAACAATTCATGCAAACTACGGTATTCTAAAAACGGGCCAAAATAGGAGGGATTTTTTCGCCATTTTTGCCTGCTAATTTATTTGGAATCAGGAAATTTAGGTGCACCTAAATCGGTACTGAGACGCTGCAAAATTTTTTAGTTTGATATTTTATTTTAAATAACCGGTATTCAGTCAATTAATGGAGATTACCGTACATTTAATGGAATGGATTTTATGGGTAAAAACTTCTGAAAAACCTCTATTTTTTATCAAGATTAAACAGAACCTGAAATTATTTCAGAGTGCAGAATTTAATAATTGATTTACAATATTTTGCTCCGGTTATTATCTATAAAAAGTTAACCGATGTTTCAAATGTAATTTTTGAGCAATATGAACATTTTGAAAAAATGAGTTTCAGGAACCGCGCAGTTGTTGCAGGAGCTAATGGGCCGGTTAATCTCAGTATTCCATTGGAACAGGGTCGCAATCAAAAAACATTGGTGAAAGATGTTCGGATATCAAATCGCGAGAACTGGCAAACCCGTCATTGGAAGACGATATTATCGGCTTATAATCGGTCTCCATTTCTCGAATACTTTGTTCCCGGACTTGAGGCTTTGTACAATCAGCAATTCAATTTTTTGTGGGATTGGAATCTTGCCTGTTTCGAGTGGACAAACAGGCAAATCAGGTTACCCGTCACCGTGAACTTCAGTTTGGCTTACCAACCCTTGTACGATGAAACTTCGTATGTCGATTGGCGGGGTAAAATCCTGCCAAAGAGCCGCCTGGCTTCCGGCGAATATCCTCTGTATCGTCAGGTTTTTGAAGAACGACTGGGTTTTCTTCCCAACCTGTCCGTACTTGATCTAATGTTCTGCCAGGGAAAGAAAGCGATGGAAATTCTTTCGGGGTCTTGACTGACCCTGATTTTAGCCTTTTAGTGGTATTTCAATTTCAATGTGAATTATATATCTTGTGCAACTGCTGAATCGTGCCTTCATTTCTAAACCGGAAGGATGAGAAAACTAAAACTGCTCACTGCCTTACTATGCCTTATTCTGTCTGCCCATTCTCAGGATTTCACTAATAAAGGGAAGGAGTTCTGGATCGGATACGGTAATCACCAGGTCATGTACGCTGGCAATAGCCAGGGTATGGATCTTTATATCACATCGGATGTAAGTACAAATGTTTTGGTTGAGATTCCTGGTTTAGGGATTTCCAATGTTTATGCAGTTGCAGCGAACCAGGTGACGCAGGTAATCATACCTAATTCTGCTATACTTGATGGACACGGTTTATTCAATCGCGGTATTCATGTGGTTGCGGATAAACCAGTAGTGGTATATGCACATATCTATTTTTCTTCTGTTTCCGGCGCCTCGCTTTGTCTACCTGTGCCAACACTCGGCCGGGAATACTATTCAGTAAATTTTACCCAGGCAGCGCAAGGAACTGTAAACGCCAATTCTTATTCTTACTTCTTCGTTGTTGCTACAGAAGATGCAACCACTGTGGAGATCGTTCCTTCGGCAAACACCTTAATATGGGGTGCCGGTTCGGTAAATACAGTAACGCTTCAAAAAGGACAAATCTACCAGGTGCTTGCAAATACTGATCTCACTGGGTCAACGATCAAATCAATTAATACCGGCTCAGGTTGTAAAAAGATCGCCGTGTTTTGCGGCAGTGGAAGAATTGGTATAGGATGTGCTCCCGGCACAATTTCATCCTCCGATAACCTCATTCAACAAATGTATCCAACGGGAACCTGGGGAAAGAAATATGTAACTGTCCCCAGTGTAACGAGGCCCAGAAACTATTATCGCATCATCCGTCCCGATCCAACGGCAACAGTAAGATTAGATGGAGGGATCCTGCTGCCCGGAACATTTACCAATGGACTTTACAGGGAATTCGTCGACGATCAACCACACGTAATTGAATCAGACAAGCCCATTATGGTTGCTCAATATTTTACCACACAGGCTTGCGCTGAACCCACTGCTAATGGTGACCCGGAAATGATCTACCTGAATCCTGTTGAACAAACCATCAATAAAGTAACACTCACCTCCATGCGCTTATTGAACACAAGCAATAATGCGCATTATATAAATGCTATTGTTAAATACTCCCCGGGAGCAGTCAATAGTTTCAGGGTTGATGGAATTAATTATAGTGGTTCCTTCATCACTCATCCAACCGAACCGAATTATGTTTATGCGCAGATCCCTGTGTCACTCGGTACGCACACAATTACCTGCGATACTCCTTTTAATGCGATTGCCTATGGATTTGGAAATGCGGAATCTTATGGGTATTCGGCAGGAACTAACCTTAAAGACCTTTACCAATTCGTCACCATTCAAAACGATTATGGCACCGTTAATTTTCCTGCCGGTTGTAAGAATTCTCCATTCCGGTTTGCAATGACATTCCCCTATCAGCCTACAGTAATCAGTTGGAGATTCAATGGACTTTTTCCAGATACGACAATTGCAATCCCTCAATTTGATTCTTCATGGATAGTTGATGGAAGAACACTCTACCGTTACCGGTTAAACAAATCATATGTAATTCCTGCGTCGGGCACATACCCGATCACGGTCCTGGCAAATAACCCAACTACCGATGGCTGTAGTGGTATTCAGGAAATCGATTACGACCTCCAGATATTCGATCCCCCGGTTTCGGCTTTTAATTATCAACACAACGGATGTATTTCAGACTCGGTAAGATTCTTTGATAATACAAATGGATTTGGCAGACCACTCATCCGATGGTTTTATGATTTTGGAGATGGAAATGTTTCCACGCAGCGTAATCCCGTTTACAAATACAATATTGCCGGCAATCGACTCGTAAGGCATTCGGCCATTACCGATGTTGGTTGTCTTTCCGATACTTCACAAACATTGATCCCGCTTTCTGATCCACCGGTTGCAAGGTTTGGAATTTCTTCACCAGCCTGTGCGAATGCGGCGGTAACAATCAGCGATTCTTCAACGGTAACAGGAGGTGTATTGGTAAGATGGATATGGGATTTGGGAGATAATACGATGCTATCAAACACAAACAACAATCCAATACAGCACGTTTACGCTAACCCGGGAACTTATACAATTACACTTCAGGTGGAAACAAATTCGGGTTGCAGGAGTTTTGTCACTTCAAGACAATTGGTCATTCATCCTAAACCTGTCGCTAATTTCAATATGCCGATCGTTTGCCTTCCGGTTGGCGCCGCTCAATTCAATGATGTAAGTACGATCACCGATGGCACGCAGGCTTCATTCACTTATTTCTGGGAATTTGGGGATGGCATTACATCCACTCTCGCGAATCCTTTGCATAATTATTCGGCTACCGGACCATTCAATGTAAAGCTTACTGTTACTTCAAACAATGGCTGTGTGGATGATTCGGTAAGAATTATCAATACCATTTATCCTCAGCCAAAAGCAAATTTCAATGTAACACCTGAAGTTTGTTTAAACGATACCACACGCTTTACTGATATGAGTGATGGTTTGGGAAGTACGGTTACCCGCTGGCGTTGGGATTTCGGCGATGGGTCAACTGATACAGTGCGAAATCCGGTTCATCGATACATGAACCCCGGGACATTTACAGTTCGTTTGTTTACCTATACTGATAAAGGCTGTATCTCGGATACAATGCCGAGGATAACAGTTGTAAATCCGCTACCTACAATAAATTTTCTTGTTTCAGCTCCAACTTGCGAAACTCGCCAGGTGAATTTCACTGATGGATCCCTGGTAACTGGTGGAACGGTTACAAGATGGACCTGGACCTTCGGCGATAATAGTACTGCAATAACTCAGCATCCAACTCATACTTATGGAACTGTTGGAAATTATCCGGTGACATTACTTGTTGAAAGCAATAAGGGTTGTGTAAGCTCATTGCTGACAAGACAGGTTTCGGTTACTGCTTTGCCGGCAACAGAATTCGCCGTGCCTGAAGTTTGCCTAAGCGATCCATTTGCACAATTCAGTGACAACAGTAGTATTGTGGATGGAAGCGAGAATCAATTCGCTTACCTATGGAATTTCGGAGATAATAATGCCACAGCAGGCAACCCAAATACATCGACTGTGAGGAATCCACAACACAGGTACACAGCGGTAGGAATTTATGATATTACCTTAACAGTTACTTCGAAAGATGGCTGTTCAACAACAGTACAAAAACCATTTACCGTTAATGGCTCGATACCACGTGCCGATTTCTCCGTCAATAATGCTAATAATCTTTGCTCTAACCAGGATATAACGATTCTCGATGCTTCAACGGTTGATTTTGGAAGCATCGTTAAGGTTGAAGTTTACTGGGATTATACAAATGATCCAACGGTCAAACTGGTGGATGATGATCCAAGACCAGGTAAGACCTATGCACATCGTTATCCCGATTTCGGAACTCCTGCTACAAGAAGCTTCCAGGTGCGTTATGTTGTTTATTCTGGGATCAATTGTGTACATGAATTCAATCGGACAATAACGGTCAATGCAAGTCCATCTATTCAATTTGATCCAATGAATGGAGTCTGCGAGGAGATACCAGCCTACCAGATCGCTTCAGCGAGAGAAATTTATGGTTTTACAGGAATAGGAACTTTCTTCGGCGATGGAATTGTTAATCCTAATGGATTGTTTAATCCATCGCTTGCGAGACCTGGACTGCATACAATCCGTTACTCATTCAATGCAGCAAATGGATGTAATGCGTATTCCGACCAAAGCATCAGGGTTTATCCAACTCCATTTGTGGATGCTGGACCAGACAGAACAGTACTTGAAGGCGGCTACGGCACCTTGATGGGAGCAGGCACGGGTAACAATGTGAGTTTCCTTTGGTCACCCAATTCAACAATTGACAATAACAAAGCGGCGAGACCGAAGATCTCTCCGAACGATGATATCTATTATACTTTGCTGGTGACTTCTGCCGACGGTTGCACAGCATCGGATGAAGTATTTGTAAAAGTGTTAAAAGAGCCTAAAGTACCAAATGCATTTACGCCAAATGGCGATGGAATAAATGATACCTGGGTGATCCAGTTCCTTGAATCTTATCCCGGCTGTACCGTTGATGTTTTCAATCGTTATGGCGCGAAGGTATATACCTCAGTTGGATATGGCAGGGCCTGGGATGGAATGCTAAAAGGCACACCATTACCTGTGGGAACATATTACTGGATAATCAATCCAAAAAATGGAAGAGCGCAGATGAATGGAGCGGTCACGATTATTAGGTGATTGGTTGACAGGGTTGACAGGGTTGACAGGGTTGACAGGGTTGACAGGGTTGATAGGGTTGATAGGGTTGATAGGGTTGATGAAGTTAATAAGGTTGATGTTATGCGGTTTAAAAATTCTTATGAGTTGCAATTCCCTTGTCAACCCTGTCAACCTTGTCAACCCGAAGAGCAGCACTAAATCCAAATCTAATGTCTAAAAACGGAGAAAGTGCCCGAACTTTAAACTACCAGAACATGAAGCAGTTTGTTTATTTTTCTTTCCTTTTACTTTTGTGCGCTACGGGCAGGGCACAGCAGAAGCCGCATTATACTCAATATATTCTCAATCAGTATATCCTCAATCCTGCGCTTACAGGAATTGAGAACTACACCGATGTAAAGATCAGTCACCGTCATCAATGGGTAGGTATTCAGGATGCACCAGTCACAACATATGTTACTGCGCATAGTGCAATAGGAAAAAAAGATTACAGAACTTCCGCAACATCTTACCGAGTGCCGGGAGAAAATCCCAGGGGAAAGAGTTATTGGGAAGATTATACATCAGCTGAACCGCATCATGGAATCGGATTGCAGGTGATTAATGACCGCACCGGTCCTTTAAGTAATTTTTCGGCTTACCTCACTTATGCATATCATTTAGGAATCTCAGCCCGAACAAGCCTTGCTGCGGGTTTTGGAGCAGGGATATCCCATCTCAGTTTGAATACCACAAAGCTTGACTTCATTCATGTTCCTGTTGATCCAGCAGTTTATACAAGTAACCAGGTAAACGTGATCAAGCCGGATTTTACAGCCGGAGTCTATTTATATTCTGCAGACTTTTTTGTTGGCCTTTCAGCGCAACAAATAATTCCGCAAAAGGTCGCCTTCTCTGATTATGCAGTTAAAACAACAGATGGAAAATTTGTACCCCACTTGTTTGCTACAGCAGGCTATAGAATACTTGTTGGAGAAGATTTCAATTTCACTCCTTCAGTAATGATCAAATATGTAAATCCAGCTCCCATACAGGCGGACATCAATATGAAGCTTCAATACATGGACCTTGCATGGATTGGCGGAAGTTACCGCACAGGAGAGGGGTTTGCGGGAATGTTTGGATTAAACATTTCGAATACATTGAATATCGGATACTCTTACGATTATACCACATCACAATTGAATACAGTAAGTAAAGGCACACACGAAATACTTGTTGGATTTATTCTTGGAAATAAATATGCAGATTGGTGCCCGAAGAACGTGTGGTAGTGGTGGTGAATGGTGAATGGTGAATGGTGAATGCTTGCCCGCCGCAGCGAAGCGAAGGAGGGGTGAATAATCAATGGTGAATAATCATAGTTAATAGTTAATGGCCATGTCTATAGTCCTTTATTGACCATTCACCATTCACTAGATAACTACGATCTTTTTAACTTTTGTAGCTGGTTTAACGTTAGTGGTAGTTGTGGTAGTAGTAGTAGTTTCTTTCTTCTTCTTTTCCTCTACTTTCTGAATTGCGTCACATTCTTTCAATCTATCCTGAAGAATGCTTTGCTGGGCTTTCTTTTGTTTTTCTACTAGCTGTATTTTATTCTGATTGTATCGCTGGAGTTGCGCAGAAAAAATTTCATTTTGCGCCATGATATCAGCCTCAGTTACGGAGAGCGAAGCATTGAAATCATTGTTCAACTTTTCCCAGTTAACTCCTTCCAGCGCCTTTGTCATTTCTTCTTTGATCTTTACAATATCAACTTTCTTTCCATTCTTATTCAATTCCTGCTCAAGTTTTATCCAGTTAATTTCATCAAGAGCTTTTAATGCTTTTTCACGTGATTCTTTTGCCTTTTGTTCGTTGAGCGTAACAAAATATTTCTTAGGATAGCTGGTATCTTCTACAAAATGATAAGAAAAGCTGTTACCGGGAACATAGGGAAGGCTATGTAATTCTTCAAATGGAACTGATGCCTGGGGTGTTACAGGTATTGAAAAATCTCTTGGGTTAGCCGTTGTTACGAATGAAGATACTAACGGAAATTCATCATCAAAATCATCAGTCGCCAGGCTTGATTCCAGCGCCATTTGAGCCAATACATTCTTAACTTCTTCTGAATTGTTCAGTTCCTTAATAGATGTTTGGTTCGCTTGTTTCTTTGCGGCAGGAGCCTTTGCGGTTCTCTTTTCATTCCTGGGCTCGTCTGTGGCAGGAGTGGTAAACCTAATTGGCTGTTCGATACTTGCAACCTTTGCCTTATCATCAATGATCAACGCTACATTTTCGGCGATTGCCTTTCCGGGATTATACCAGTTGATAAAACCCATCAGGAAAGCAGAAAATAAAAAACCTAATGATCTGTATCGTATTGGTGAAACAACAGGTTGTTGGTTCAGTATTCTTCTTACTCTGTTTAACAGAATATGTTTGCTTTTACCAGTAGCTGCAACTGCCAGGTAACTGCTGCCGACTCTGTTTTGTTCGAGCGTAAGCAATGCTTTTGCATAGGAGCGGGCATCGTACTGGAATTGCAATACCAGGTCATCGCAACAGTTTTCCCTTTCCTTCTTCACAATATTTCCCAACAATCTTGCAAATGGATTGAAGAATAGAATTATGTCTGCACACGCCACCAACAGATTGATCAGGTAATCATTTCGTCTGATATGGTTGAGCTCATGCAAAATGATCGCTTCTGTTTGTGCAATATTCAAATGATTAACCACAGCGATGGGTAAGAGAATAACCGGTTTCCAAAAATTCAATGTGAGTGGGGTATCCACCATTTCTGAAAGCCAGATACGCACTTCTTTTTTTATTCCCATTCTTTCAGCGATCTCACGGGTGAATATGCGAAGCTCGGGATCTATCTTGTGCAGACCTTCAGCTGTGAGTTTTTGTGTAAAACGATATTGATAGTAAAAACGAATGAATAAAAAGATGATAGCAGCCAGGTATAATAAAGACAAATAAGGTAGGGCCAGTTCTAAATTATTAGATAATCCGGGAAGAGAAGAAGCCATGAAAGCCGTTGTGGTTCCAATAAGATTGCTTTCATCTCCTGAACGATAGAAATTGATTACAAGATTGGTAATAAACCAAAGCGAGCCACCGGCAAGAGAAAGTAGCGCAAGGGTATGTCGTTGTCTTGCTAAAAACCTTTTTCCATTAGCAGTAATAATAACATAGAGCACCCACAATATCCCAATTTGCCATAAGCTGTCGATTAAGGACCACCCCAATGCTTTGAGGAAGTCGCCCTGGTTCCATAGATTCATGCGCTATTGCTTTTTCAGGTTGTCAAGGAGTTCCTGTATCGCATCTAATTCCTGTGCTGAAGCCTTATGATTTCCCAATGCCTGCATCACAAGCTGAGTGGGCGAACCTCCAAACAAGGAATCGATCATTTTACCTAATAAATGTTTTTGAGTTTTTTCCCGGCTAACCGCTGCCTGGTAAAAATGTGTTTTCACCGATGTATCTCTTTTCACTAATCCTTTTTCAGACATGATCTGCATCAGCTTCAGGGTTGTCGTATAACCGGCGTCTTTAGTTTTAGATAATTCTTCATGCACATCACGCACACTTGCTGTGCCTTTCGACCACAACACCTGAAGAATTTCCAGTTCACTTTCAGTTGGCTTTATGTACCTGGTTGGCATAGATTATTACAATTTCTCCGAAAATACGATATTTTTCGTAATGAATTGTTAATTCAAGTTAATTAAGGTTAACCTCCCGGTTCGACTTATTTATTAAACGGCGTTTAAACCGGGTGGTCGGTTGGTATTCTTGAGTCCGCAGAATCGCCATTACGTTTGGGGTTTGGGGTTTGGCGTTTGGCGTTGTTCGTGTGCGAGTCCCCCACTTAACTATTTTACGGAATCAGGGTGTAGGAAAGGAGACAGGTTGCTGCGCTTTCAACTCCAAACCCCAAACCCCAAACGCCAAACAATTACTTGCCATCGAAAAAAAGGCTCAAGCGGGTACCTGATTCACCCAAGGATTGCAGGATGGCGGTTTTCTCGGCCCGTTTTCTTAATTCTTCAAGGTTGGCATCCGTCTCAATCTTTTTAGAATAAAAATCGCTGGTAACTATGCTGCTGTAAGGCACCATTGCGGTTCTAACATCCATCAACATGCATTCGGCAGTAGCATAGGCCTTGGCTTCATCCTTATTGAAGAGTCGATATTTATAATAGATATCACTCGTTACTGAAAATACGAGAAGGAGGTCCGACTGCAGCCTTACTGCTGTTTCGCGCATAGTCGTGATGTTGGGAGACTTTGTGATCATCATTGCCGGGATCAAAGTCACTTTTTTCACCTTATGGCTTTTGTAAATAGTTTTCACCAGCGTATCCACAAAACTCTGCTGAGCCTTGAGATAGTCTTCATCTGTCGTATTTCCATAATAATAACGGTTCAGCGGAGCTTTGGAATAGTTGCATACCGCAATGCGAATCGTATCAGGCAATCGCAAGGTTCCATCCAGCAACTTTCGAATATTTTCTTCGCTAATGGTTCTGTCTTTTGCGTCAAACAATGATTCCAGGATTGGATCTGGTGCCCGGTTAGGCCTGTAAGCTTCTTGTTCAGGATCTACCGAAGCTGAAACTTTTCTCAGATCATCACCGCAACTTAAAATGGAGAACGAAAAAGTAAGAATGGTCAGAAAGTAAAAGATCTGTTTCATAAGCTGAGTTTTAGACTCTGAAATTAATCCTGATCAATTTTTCCTCAGCCTTAGTGGTTGTTAAAACGGTTGCAAGGGTTCGTTAAAATGGTTGACAGGGTTGACAAGGTTGACAGGGTTGACAAGGTTGACAGGGTTGATAAGGTTGATAAGGTTGATAAGGTTGATTATGGAGATACTTACAAACTAAGCCCAATATAAAATCTCCAATATCAAATATGCAATAAAAAAAAGCCCCGATGTGGAAACATCCGGGCTTTTGGTATTTGGTATGATTTAGTGCCTGTGTAAGGCGCAAATATATTCAATGCATTTTCGTCGCCGGGGGTTATTTGGAGTTACTAAGTGTTTTCCCATAGCGTGACTAAAAACAATTAATCAATGCTTTTGAAGGAGCGCAGTTGAGTTATTGTTGGGCTTCCATTCGATCTTCTTTTGATCCATATTGTGAACCTCTGGCTTTGTATTAAACATCTCAGCAAGGGTTGGAGCGATCACCAGAGAAACAATCGACATCAATTTGATAAGAATATTCATTGAAGGTCCTGAAGTATCTTTGAAAGGATCACCAACGGTATCACCTGTTACCGATGCTTTGTGTGGTTCTGATTTTTTATAAAACATTTCACCATTGATCTCAACTCCTTTTTCAAATGATTTTTTTGCATTATCCCATGCACCACCGGCATTGTTCTGGAACATTCCCATCAATACACCACTAACTGTAGCACCGGCAAGAAAACCACCTAATGCTTCAGGTCCGAGACCAGGTAAAACCAATAATCAGAGGTGAGATGATTGCAATTGCACCAGGCAACATCATTTTTTTAATAGAAGCCTCAGTAGAGATCGCAACGCATTTATCATATTCCGGTTTTCCTGTTCCTTCCATGATTCCCGGAATGGTTTTGAACTGCCGGCGAACTTCTTCCACCATCGCCATCGCTGCTTCACCAACTGCACGTATAGCCAAGTGAAGAAAATATAAAAGGGATCATTCCACCAACAAACAAGCGAGGCAAGTACATCTGCCTTATAAATATCAATACCATCAATTCCTGCAACACCAACAAATGCAGCAAACAAAGCCAAGTGCAGTTAATGCTGCAGAAGCAATGGCAAAACCTTTACCTGTTGCAGCAGTAGTGTTACCTACTGCATCCAGTACATCTGTTTTTTCACGAACTTCTTTTGGCAATTCACTCATTTCGGCAATACCACCTGCATTATCTGCAATCGGACCAAATGCATCAATTGCCAATTGCATTGCAGTTGTTGCCATCATACCTGCAGCAGCAATTGCAACACCATATAAACCTGCACATTCATAAGAACCCCAGATACCGCTGCCAAGAACAAGGATGGGAAGAAATGTAGATTCCATACCTACTGCCAGACCACCAATTACATTGGTTGCATGACCTGTTGACGATTGACGTATTATAGATCGTACAGGGCGTTTACCCATTGCAGTATAATATTCTGTGATAATGCTCATTAATGTACCTACCAGCAAGCCCAACTCCAATAGCACCTAAAACACCCCATTTGGTAAACTCATGACCACGAAGTGATCATCGTTTCAGGCAAGATATAATAAACAAGACCAACTGATGCAATTGCGGTTAATACAATTGAACCCCAGTTACCCATATTCAATGCCTTCTGTACATTATCTGTATTGATACCTGCTGTATCACTGATCCGCACAAACCAGGTACCTACAATTGAAAATATAATACCAACACCTGCAATCAGCATTGGTAATAATATCGGAGACAAGTCCACCAAACATCATCTACTGCAATATGGTTTCCTGACCCAATACCATCGTTGCCAGAACAGTTGCTACATAAGATCCAAATAAGTCAGCACCCATTCCCGCAACATCACCCACATTATCTCCAACGTTATCTGCAATGGTAGCAGGGTTACGCGGATCATCTTCAGGAATACCGGCTTCTACTTTACCTACCAGGTCAGCACCAACGTCGGCAGCCTTTGTATAAATACCACCACCAACACGGGCAAACAGTGCAATGGATTCAGCTCCCAGCGAAAAACCGGTCAATACTTCAATGGTCTGCACCATTTCAGTCCGCTTTAACCGCGAGCATCGGGAGCAAACATCATGTTTTAGGATTATAAATAAACCACCCAGCCCTAATACAGCCAGACCGGCAACTCCGAGGCCCATTACTGAACCACCGGTAAACGAAACATTCAATGCCTTGCTCAAGACTGGTACGGGCAGCCTGTGCTGTACGCACATTGGCTTTTGTCGCAACCTTCATTCCGATATATCCGGCAGTTGCACTGAATACGGCACCAATTACAAATGCAATTGCAATTGCCCAATGTGAATGGGGATTGGCGGATGCCATTACAGCCAGCAATAGGGCAACAATTACAACAAAATATCCAAGAATCTTCCATTCAGCTTTCAGAAAAGCCATGGCACCTTCAGCGATGTAATTGCTGATCTCTTTCATGCGGTCTGTACCCGCATCCTGTTTTGAAACCCAATTGAATTTTACAAAAGTGTAAAGCAGACCAATAACGCCCATTACCGGAACCAGATAGATCAATTTGTCCATAAGCGTGTTTCTTGTCGTTGTTTTTAAGGGAGGCAAAAATAGGGGAAAAGACCCGAAAATGCCTAAAAAGGCGGGTTTTTTGTCGCCCGGAAAATGTTGTAAACAAGAAACTTATTGTTTGTTTGCGCTGTCCTTTTTCTTTTTCCTCATCAGGTTGTTGAGCAATCCTTTTCCTGCATCTTCCAGCTTCTTTTTGCTGTTATCGATTCCTCCTCCCGATTGTGTTGTATCCCTGGAAGCCAGCAACTGCTTTTTCAATTCATCCTGTGCATCTTTCACCAATTGCTTCTTCACTGACTCGACAGTATCCTTTACTGCTTTGGTTACTGCTTGCTTTGTACTATCGATTTTTTGTTTTGCGAAATCAGTAGCCTGTTTCTTTAGATCGTCTGCTAGTGTATTGGTTGTTTGTTTGAGGTCTGTCTTAATGGTAGGCTGCAAAAAGGTTCCACCCATTTTTACCTGGAAGGGAATGATATCTCCAACCTTCATTGGAACACCTTTACTATTAACCTGGGCGACCAGGTCGCTAACCATTTTATTTCCTTTTTCTCCCAGCATCTTTCTTGGCACTTTCAAATTGATGACATAATCTATTGACTGATCGAAACCGTGCATGCCGCCAACTTCCATATCAATTCCTTTCACTGACATCTTGAAAGGCTTCACCATTACCTTTCCATTTTTGAATTCGATATAGTTCTTTACATCCCTCACGGAAATCTCATTCAATTCATTTACCTGTATCGATTGAGCAAGCTGTTCCAATGGTTTGAACTTTGCCAAAAAACCCTGGATCAACAATAGATTACCATTACCAGTAAGCGAATTAAGATCGGGCATCATATTACCATCGAGCTTACCGGTAAAACTTAAGTGCGAGCTTAATTTTCCGGCAATGAATTGTCCTGCCGGCATCAATTTTTGTACAGTATTGAATGCGTAAAAGGTCTTTTGTACATCCACGTCTTTCACATCATAAGTCAACGCGATATCAGGGTTCTTTTTATCTTCTTTGGTACTATATGAACCATTCACCTGGATCGATCCTTCAAGCGCTTGCCCTTTTACCTGGTTCAATTTGACAGTTTCATCAGCGATTTGCAGCGAGCCTGATAAATCCTGGATATCTACCTTATCGTAATGAACCTGGTCAACATTTGTATTCACGACAAATCGAATATTCCCCGGAACAACGAAAGGTTGAGAAGTTGAAGTAGTAGCCTGCTGACTTGTTGTGTCGGCTGACACAGTCATATAATCATCGAGGTTAACCTTATCTGCTTTTATATTCATCACACCTTCCAATGGTTGGTTCTTCATTACATAAGCAAGCAGATTGTTTATCGTTCCATTAGCTTTGAAATTCGTTTTCCCGTAACGTCCATCCAGATTGCTGAGCGTAACATTCTTTGGATTGAATGAGGCCAGTAAAGAATTCAATGAAATACCATCGGGATAATCGTTCGAAACATAGATGAATTTCGACAGATCAATTGTGCCGCCGGCATTGAATTTTTCGTATTGCTGTTTTTCAATTGCGTTAACCCGTCCCGAAACATTCAGGTCAGCGTTCAACAATCCTGCAAGTCTGGTTCCCTGTTCAAGTTTTACCAATTCTCCAATTCTTGAAAGATCAAGTTTTCCTTTTGCCGCAGCATCTATGAATGGATCGCTGATTGGATCCTTTACAAGAAGTCGGAAGTCGAATGGATCACTACCCAATTCGACATGTCCTTTTGGAATATCGATCACGGTATGATCTGTTATTCCATCGGGGTTATCAACTTTTACAACGAGATTAATATTCTTTACAGGTTTCGGAAGGTCCGGATACTGGAAGAATCCATTCTTTATATCGAGATTTAAACGATACGCAGGTATTTGCGTATTGCTATAAATTCCTTTCACAAATCCGTTGAATACTGCTTCTCCACTTGTTTTTATTGATGCAAAATCTTTTTGATATACTGAAGGAATAAGCGACAAAATATTTTTAAACTCAGTAGACGGAGCATCGAAACTGATATCCATATTGTATACGCTGTCATTAATCAATTGGAAAAAACCACCGGAGGAGATCTTCAGATTATTTAAGCTGATCTTATCGGTTTTGAAGCTATACTTGTTTGCTCTCGTGTCCACTTCCACATCTAAATCTATAGATGTTTTGGTTTTGGCAAGATAGGGGATACCTCCATAATTAAAAGTTATTTCGTCAGCACTGGTTTTAGTAACCAGGGTAAATAAATCTGAAGTGAAATCACCATTTCCTTCGTGTTCGAGGTTGACGATTTCTGTACTCATATTTCCAGCCTCATCACGGTATTCAAGATATCCGTTGTGGATGGCGTATCCTTGCAGGTTAAGTTGAAAGGGTTTTGATTCGGTTGCTTCAGTAGTTTGCGCTGCTGAATCTTCCTTCATGATATCCCAGTTGGCCGTTCCATCTTTCAGTACGATCGCATGAATTCTCGGTTCATCAATAACGATAGAATAGATCTTCATATCCTTTTGCCGGATCACGCTCATGATGTCAAGCGCCAGGTCTATCTTTTTCGCGTGGATAAGGGTATCAGACGCAAACTGGTCCAAACCGATCACCTGCAAACCTTCCAGGGCAACCGCAACTTTCGGAAAGGAGCGGAAGAAGGAAATATCTACATCGGAAAAATCCGTCTTCGCATTAAGGGTTTTATTTACCTCGGATTTGACAAGGTTTAGGATCTGCTTTTCGAAAATGAAGGGAGCTGCGAATAAAATTCCGATCAACAGGATAAGGGTAATTCCAGTGATCTTGAGGATCCTTTTGAATTTTTTCATGTCAGTTCAGGTTGATTTTTCACAGGTATTCTAGTAATCAGCCGCTTATATCCAGCGCAATGCTTATTTTGCAAATATGACGCCAGAAAGAAGGCAAAAGCTTTTGGCCGTCCTTCATAAACGGCAGAACGACCTGACTGTTGTGTTAGAAAATGTGTTTGATCCCCACAATATATCGGCCGTCATGCGCAGTTGCGATGCGGTAGGGATCCAGGAGGTTTATGTGCTGAATACCCGCATACCCCTCCACAAAAAATGGGGAGCCAGAAGTTCATCCAGTGCCGCCAAATGGCTATCCATTTATCAGTTTGAAGATGCCGCAGAATGTTTTAACGAACTGCGTAAGAAATATTCCCGTATACTTACCACGCACCTGGCAAACGGCGCGTCTGATCTGTATTCACTTAACCTTACCCAATCAGTGGCCCTGGTTTTCGGTAATGAACACTCGGGGGTAAGCGAAGAGATCATTAAACTGGCTGATGGTAATTTTGTAATACCTCAGTCAGGCATAATCAGATCGCTGAATATTTCGGTTGCCTGTGCGGTGACCTTGTATGAAGCATTCAGGCAAAAAAGAAATGCAGGGCATTATGATCAGGCGAAAATGAATGGAAAGCAGATGGAGGGGTTGTTGGAGGAATGGGGGCTGGTGGAAGAATAGGCAATGGGCAATAGGCAATAGGCAAATTGCAGAGACCCAATAACAATAATTAATAATCAATAATCAATAATCAATAATTGTGGCATCATTAGCGAGATCATTATTAATAACGTTCTTAGTAGCATTTGCATTTTCAACTAATGCACAGGAAATAAAAAAAGCAAAGATCGAAGATGTAGTTGCTTACATTAAGAAAAGTGATCGGCCGCAGGTGGTGAGTTTTTGGGCGACATGGTGTGTTCCATGTATACACGAGATTCCATGGTTGCAGGCAGCGGTTGAAAAATATCCGGATAAGAATCCGGAACTGGTTTTGATCAGTATGGATTTCAGTGAAGACTATAAAAAGATCGCCGAGTTTGTAAAGAAAAAGGGTTTCAGAGCAACATTTTTCTGGCTTGATGAAACAAATGCAGATCATTTTTGCCCTATGATCGATCCAAAATGGGAAGGTGGAATTCCGGCAACGCTACTCATCTACAATAAAAAAAATTATAGGAAATTCTTTGATCGACAAATGACCGAAGTGCAGGTAGATATTGAGGTGAAAGCGTTGGTCGGGAATTAGGAATTGGGGGTTTGGGAATTGGGACAATCAAACAACATCTATGTATTTTCAATTGAATCCCTAGTCCCTAATTCCCAATTACCAATTCCCAATTCCTAATTTTGCCCTAATGAGAACTTTCGAAGATACTTACCGCCATAAAGGCTTGCGACAACAACTGGTGAATTCCCTAAGACAGAAAGGTATAACAGATGAGCGGCTGCTGGAAGCCATCAACAATATTCCCCGCCACTTTTTTCTTGATTCAGCTTTTGATAAGGTTGCCTATGAGGATAAGGCATTTCCTATAGCCGAGGGTCAAACGATTTCACAACCCTATACGGTCGCGTATCAAACGCAATTGCTCGAGGTAAAGTCCTTTGAAAAGGTTTTAGAGATTGGTACAGGAAGCGGATATCAATCAATCGTGCTTGCAGAAATGGGTGCGCAGGTTTATACTATTGAGCGGCAAAAAAAATTATTTGACGAACATAGAAAATTCATTCTTCGCAATAGATATCCCAATATCAAGTATTTTTTTGGAGATGGATTCGAAGGGTTACCAACCTATGCTCCCTTCGATAAAGTAATCGTTACCGCAGCCGCTCCATTTCTTCCTCCCAAATTATTAGAACAACTTCGTACGGGTGGTAAAATGGTAATTCCGGTTGGCGAAGGCACTGTACAACGAATGCTTCGCGTTACAAAAGAACCGGGTGGAATTCTTAAAGAAGAAACATTTGATAATTTTTCTTTTGTACCGATGATTGAAGGGCGGAACAACTGAACAACTGAACAGAAGAACAGCAGAACAGCAGAACAGTAGAACAGTAGAACAGTGAAAGCAGAACAGCAGAACAGTAGAACAGTAGAACAGTATAGCGGTAATCCTTATCAACCCTGTCAACCCTGTCAACCAATTAACTCAAGAATTCGAGAACTTTCTTCACCACCATGTTCTCTCGATAGACCCGGCGGTGGCCGAGTCCTTTGGTGAAGACAAATTCGATGTTTGATGGATTCTCGTTCTTCAGTTTCAATACATCAGAAAGTGGAGTCACGTCATCATCTTCATCATGAATCCAGAGCACGGTTGATCGAATATTCTTCATTGCTCTTCTGATGCTATAGTGATCCGGCGATACGCCACCTTTTTCGTAGATGAGTTTGTCAAATTCTTTTCGAACCTCTCCATCCAGATCAACAATACGGAAGAAAGAATCGATAGCAGTAATGGTTTCTGTTGCAGGGGCGATCAAAACTGATTTGATGGTTTCATCGTGCGGAATGGTTTCGAGAAAATGGGAGAGGGCGAGTCCGCCAAAAGAATGCGCGAGATAAGCCTGGAAGGGCCCATATAGCGTGTACACTTCACGGATGGCTTTTACATACAAAGGGAGATTGAGTTGTTTCCCATCCGATCTTCCATGTGCCGGTGCATCAAAAGCAACTACTTCATAGCCTTTGCGGATCAATGGAACGATATATCTGTCGAAATTCCTTGAATTGGATTCAAATCCATGTATGATAAGAACTTTTTGAGTATGATGATGATTCCAGCGATTTCCTTTAATGGTTAGTCCATCTAATTCAAAGGAGAGTTTTTCTCCTTTGTCAAAAATGGGCGGATTATACTTTTTCTGTTTACGAAAAGGCGTGCAGAATAATTGAAATGCTTTTTTTGCGGCTTTCTTCTTCGATACTACTGCAATAATATTAAGCTTTGCCCGAATATAGTTAAGCGCCAGTTTTTGTGCGAATTTCATGGTTGAAATTAAATTATATTGCGCTAATGCAGGTTGTATTGATCGGTGCGGGTAATACCGCAACTGTACTTGGACGAAAGATCCGCGACGAAGGCCATGACATACTCCAGGTATGGAGTAGAAACCCTGTGCATGCAGATCAGCTTGCAAAAGAAATAAAAACTTCATCCGAAACATCTTTAAGAAAATTAGCCAGGGCTGATATCTATATCATTGCCGTACCGGATGATGCTATTGCTGATATAGCCGGACAGGTCGAATTAAACAATCACCTCGTTGTACACACTGCGGGTTCCGTTTCAAAAAATGTATTGCAGAATGCCAGCCAAAATTTTGGCGTCCTTTATCCTTTGCAAAGCCTGAGAAAGGAAATGCCACTGGTTCCGGAAATTCCTTTTCTTGTGGATGGGAATACCAATGATGATCTTACGTTGATCTTCGATTTTGCCAAAACGATTTCAACCCGGGTACGAGTGGCAAATGACGAGGAAAGAAAGGCGCTGCATCTCTCAGCAGTTATTGTAAGTAATTTTTCGAATCATCTGTATGCGCTTGCCGAGCAATACTGTAATAGTAGCAACACGGATTTTAGTTTATTGTATCCTTTGATCAACGAGGTTGCCGGGCGTATTGAATTTAAGTCACCATCTGAATTACAAACCGGACCTGCATTTCGCGGCGACATTGACACGATTCACAGCCATGAAGAACTACTGAAGACTTTCCCTGAAATAAAAAACCTGTATGCAAATTTTACTAAGAGCATACAGGATTTCTACAATAGGCAATAGGCAAGGCGCAAGCTATCAGGCAATAGTCAAATCTTTTGCCTTATCTTTTTTCTTCGATTTATTCTTTTTCGTTTCCAGGCCATCTCCATTCGTTGCAGGAGACTTTTTCTCCTTCTCCTTTTCCTTTTCCTTCTTTTCTTTTTTCTTACTAAAATATCTTTCGTTCAGTACCTTGATATGATGACCCACATGTCCAGCTGTTACGAATCCAAGTCCTGCTACAGTGAATGTATTATTGCTAGCGATACCAGTTTGTTTTAATTGATCATCATTCAGGGATTCAAAAAACAAAGTATTCGCAGCGCGAAGCGTGAAGAATTCCTTCACAAGGTCATCCCATTTTCTTTCTCTTGCATTGGATGCTGCTGCCCAGATATTTTCATCAAAGCCTGGTTGAGGGGAAGGATCCTTGCGGGTAATCCAAAGTGCGCGAAATGCAAAAACTCTTTCTGTATCTACGACATGCTGCAATAACTCACGAACCGTCCATTTTCCTGGCGCATAAGCATAGTCATGCTTTTTGCGTGGAATGTTCTTCAGGATTTTCTTGAAAAGCTTTGTACTCTTCTTAAGCGCTTTTTGCAGGTCATCATCGCCTGCCTGGTCTACATATTTTTGATAATATTCGGGAACGCTGATTTCTTTGCGGGACACCATAGAAAATATTTCTCTAAAAGTAAATTAAAAAAGCGTCCCGTCCCGGCTCAGCCGGGACGGGACGCTTTTAATATATTGTGCACTGCTTCTTAACCTTTCCTGTTCTTCAAGGTAGGCTTTGGCGCAGCTTTCTTTTCAATAGCCTGTCCTTCAGGCTGAAGCGTGGACGCGATCTTCGCGGCTTCATAAACGTTTATTACGCCTCCTGTTTGACTTAATTCATTCAAGGCTACCATTTCCTCAGTTCCAGGTTTTCTCACTTTTGTTGTGGGAACCTGTGCAGATTTCTCGATACAATATTTCAATTGTTGGGGAGTGAGGTACGGGAAATAGGACAACAGGACTGCTGCAGTACCAGCTACGACCGGGGAAGCCATACTTGTTCCCTGGGCCATATCATAGGTATTTCCACCCGGAACGGTAGAGTAGATGCGCACGCCTGGAGCGAATACATCGACTTCTTTCTTTCCGTAGTTGGAGAAATATGCTGTAAGTCCACCTGCTTTCTGATCACCACTTGCCCCGACAGTGATCCAGTTACTTGCCTTCGTGCTGGAAACTATCATATTTGCATTGGGGAAATTATCAGTTGTATCAATATCTCTCGAATCATTACCTGCGGCATGTACCAATAATACGCCTTTGCTTTCGGCATACTTAACCGCGTCATCAACCCATTTCTTTTGTGGAGAAAAATCTTTTCCGAAACTCATGTTGATGATTTTTGCGCCATTATCAACAGCATAACGAATACCTAAAGCAATATCCTTGTCATGCTCATCACCGTCAGGAACGGCACGAATCATCATGATCTTTACATTATCTGCAACTCCATCAACTCCTACACCATTCTTGCGAACAGCGGCAATGATACCTGAAACGTGTGTACCATGGAATGGAGTTGTAGCCATCACATCAGGGTTGCCATAGAAACGATCATCGATATCGGATTCATTGTCTCCGGTGATCTCTGCACGAAAATCTTTTGGCGCTTTGCTGCGAGCTTCTTCCTTGGCTGTGGCTTTTCTTTCTTCAGAATTTACATACTCTTCAAAACCTTCCATGAATTCTTTATTGGTAACCTCCATCATTTTGTTTGCCTGGAAGAGATACATCAATGCATCTTTGGCTCTTTTATCCTGTGGAGTAGTTGGGTCAAATTTTTCGAGATCATTGCCAGTAAAGATCTCTTTACCCATTGCTTTGCGAAGCACGCTGTCATTCTTTTTTGAAGCATTCAACGCTCTTCTGGCCATCAACAGATCGAGGCTTTCCAATCCTTCTGCATCGCCTTCGATTTTCTTTTTGCTTTTAACCCACATTTCATACTCACCCTTTTCTTCTTCAGAAAATGTAGCGGGGTCTATTTTCTTGCCTTCGTATTTTTCTTTGTATTTATGATAAACCCTTGCGCCTTCATACGAATCGCGAGTTACATTCTTTCCGTCTTTACCACCGATGAAATTCCATCCGAAAACATCATCCACATAACCATTCTTATCATCGTCGATTTTATTTCCAGGAATTTCACCCGGATTACGCCATAATACTTCTTTTAAATCTTCATGAAGCGTATCAACTCCTGAATCGATCACGGCAACGATTACCTGCTTTCCTTTAAGGTTTTTTGATTTGATGAAATCGTAGGCTTTTTGAAGACTGATACCGTGGTAACCGTCTTTTTCCTTATCTAAAAGATGCCAGCCCTTTGGTACATCCCCTTTTCCCTGTCCCTCTTCCTGCTGGGCCATCAATACAGCCGGTCCTGCGACGAGGAGTAGAACAGCCAATATCGCTTTAACAGTTTGCTTCATGTATTTTACTTGTTTAGTGCAAAAATTAGATGCCAACAGGTTGTGGTTCGTTGTTTCAAAGCCGCAAATATCCTCTTTTTTGGGGTTTCTTAACCTTTATTATCCCCATAATTATTCCCACATAGTTAACGGAATCCAAAATTCTTCCATGGGGGATTACGGAGGTGGCTGCTACGCAGGGCGCGGAGGACGCGGAATCTATTTAATTTATAATGGATATCCCGCGCTCTACGAGCCATTTCAATGCATGGTGCTCTGTTGATATAGCGATTACTGATCAAGTTTCAGTTCTACTCTTCGGTTTTTAGCTCTGGCTTCTTCTGTATTGTTTTCGTCGATGGGTTGGCTTGACCCAAATCCTTTAGCATTAAGTCTTTCCGCGGCTATTCCCTGGCGTACCATGAATGCCTTCACTGAATTTGCTCTCTTCTGTGACAGACTAATATTAAATGATTCTTTTCCGGTATTGTCAGTATGTCCTTCGATCGTCAGATTGAAGTTTGGATTGTTCTTCATGATCTCGACAACCTGCATCAGCGGCGCATTGGACTGTGGAGACAAACGGTCACTTCCCATCGCAAACAGAATGTTTTGCGCTACAAAATTTACTTTCTCTACTATTTCCTGTTTGATCTCGGGACAACCATTATTCTCCTTTGTACCTGCTTCGTTCACACATTTATCTTCTTTATCATTTACGCCATCACCATCCGTATCTGGAATTGGACATCCGTTGTATTCCGCAACTCCAACCTTATCTACGCAAGAATCCTGTTCATCGTTTACTCCATCCCCATCTTTATCGGGAACAGGACATCCCTCATATTTTATCTTTCCTTCAACAAGCGGACACTTGTCTTCATCATCATTGATTCCGTCCTTATCACTATCCGGTACAGGACATCCCAGCCATTTTGCAGTACCGGCAAGGTCGGGACATTTATCATCTTTATCGGCGAGGCCGTCGGCGTCTTTATCAGGGCATCCGTTTGTCGAAGCAGAACCGGCGAGATCAGGACAAGCATCAACATTATCCGTAACACCATCGTGATCTTTATCCTTTGGTTTTGCTACAGGTAATGCTGTGCTATTTAACCATACACCTACGCTAAAGCCGATTACCTGGTGTTTGAAAGTACCGTTGTAAGGTGCATTGTAAAAATTCTTCAAACCCTGGCTGATATATCCCGTAAGAAATACTTTTCCAAGATCGAATCCTGCACGCACATTCAAACCGAAGTCAACCGTCGTCACTTTTCCGGTTTCATCACCTACTCCGATATCGATCTCTTCGGTGGTGAATTTATTATTCGAATAGGCTCTTGATTCAACAGAGTGTTTTCCTGAAAAATACAATCCGACATAAGGACCTGCGCTGACCATAAATTTCACTTTCTTACTGATGTTTACTCTGTAAGAAAAATTCAAAGGGATCTCCATGTAGTTAGTGAAGTAATTCACTTTTACAAAGGCCGTATCAGTTGCTAATGCTTTTGCGGTATCATAAACCTCAGAATACTTTCTTCCTTTACCGGAAAAATAGATTCCAGGTTGGAAATACATGTCACCTTTTGAATTCAATGGAATATCGAGCAGCACACCGAGGTGAAAGCTTCCGCGCTTCAAATAATTATTCTTTGTACTGCTATCCCATCCAGGGATATCATTTTTTTCAATTATAGTTGTTGATTGTGGGCCACCAATAATTCCCATTCGCACCTGGCCCTGCGAAAATATAAATGCAAATAAAGTGAGGATCAGCGTAGAGGTTCGTTTCATAGAAATGGACTTTCCTGGTACTTGAACGTTTTAGATGCCGTAATATTTCATGGGTTGACAAGGTTGATACGGTTGACGTGGTTGACAACGAACAAGCCCATTGTCAACCCTGTCAACCCTGTCAACCCTGTCAACCGTATCAACTTAAATATCAAACCTAATGCCCTGAGCTAAGGGTAATTGTGTAGAATAATTAATCGTGTTCGTTTGGCGGCGCATGTAGACTTTCCAGGCGTCGCTGCCGCTTTCGCGGCCGCCACCAGTGTCTTTTTCACCTCCGAATGCCCCGCCGATTTCAGCTCCGGATGTGCCGATATTCACGTTGGCAATGCCGCAATCGCTCCCGGCATGGGAAAGGAATTTTTCCGCTTCGCGAAGATTCAATGTCATGATGGAAGAGGAGAGACCTTGCGGAACATTATTCTGGATTTGTATGGCGTCTTCGATCGAAGAATAAGGCATGATGTACAGGATCGGTGCAAAGGTTTCATGCTGAACAATGGTAGCATCGGGTTTTACTTCGGCAACGCATGGCTTCACATAACATCCGCTTTCAAATCCATCGCCTTCCAGCACTCCACCCTCAACAATAAATTTTCCGCCTTGTTTAATGCAGGTGCTGATCGATTCATTGTACATTTTTACAGCATCCCTATCGATAAGCGGGCCGATATGGTTGTTTTCATCTAATGGATTTCCAATTTTTAATTGACGATATCCAGCAATAATTTTTTCTTTCACTTTGTCATATACTTCTTGCTGTACAATCAACCTGCGTGTGCTTGTGCACCTTTGACCTGCTGTTCCAACTGCTCCAAACAAAGATCCTCTAATCGCAATATCGAGATCAGCATCTTTCGAAATGATGATTGCATTATTTCCTCCGAGCTCCAGCAATGCACGACCTAATCTTTTACCAACCGCAGCACCAACGGCTTTACCCATGCGGGTTGACCCGGTTGCTGAAACAAGTGGGATTCGCGGATCATCAGCGATCCATTCGCCAACTTCACGTCCCCCTACCAAAAGGCCTGATACACCTTCCGGCACATTATTCTTTGCGAAAACTTCTGCAACAATATTTTGACAGGCTACCGCGCATAACGGAGTTTTCTCCGAAGGTTTCCATACACAAACGTCGCCGCAAACCCAACCCAGCATGCTATTCCAGCTCCAGACTGCAACCGGAAAATTAAATGCGGATATGATCCCAACAATTCCCAAAGGATGATATTGTTCGTACATCCGGTGGGAGGGACGTTCGCTATGCATTGTTA
Organism: uncultured Chitinophagaceae bacterium; assembly: GCA_963728145.1. Lineage (GTDB taxonomy): Bacteria > Bacteroidota > Bacteroidia > Chitinophagales > Chitinophagaceae > CAVSJA01. The sequence continues at coordinate 386,530 of CAVSJA010000008.1, forward strand.
AGCCATGTAGCTGCCGGGAAAGCCCAACCGCAAAATCGCAGATGTCGATCATTTCCTGCACTTCACCATAACCTTCCTGTAAACTCTTTCCCATTTCATAGGATACCAATTTGCCTAAGGGTTCTTTATACTTCCGCAACGCTTCGCCAACCTGTCGCACTACTTCACCCCGTTTCGGAGCGGGCCATTCGCGCCATGCCATGAAAGCTTCCTGCGCCTTTTGAATTACCGATTCATAATTTTTACTATCCGCGCCATTCACTGCAGCGATTAGCTTTCCATCCACAGGAGAGAATGATTCGATTTTTTCTCCTTTTGCATCAATCCATTTTGTGCCTGTACCTACTCCACTGTTAAGCGGTCTGATCCGCAAACTTTCCAGGAAATCCATAGTTAATTATTAAGAATGCAAATTTAAGTGAGAAAGTCGGGAGTCGGGAGTCGGGAGTCAGGAGTCAGGAGTCAATAATCAATAATCAATAATTAATAATCAATAATTAATAATCAATAATTCTTATGGCATGAGGTTGCTCGTGCTCAATTAGCGCGCTAAGCATCGAACAATTATTGATTATTAATTATTGATTGAACTCCTGACTCCCGACTCCCGACTCCCGACTCAATACTGTTCCGAGTCGCTAGGGAAGCTCTTGCTTTTAACATCTCCGATATATTTCTTTACTGCTCCCATCACCTGATCATGAAGATTGAGATATTGACGTAAAAATCTTGGTTTGAATTCTGTATTTATTCCAAGCATATCATGCATTACCAATACCTGCCCGTCGCAATGCTTGCCAGCACCAATGCCAATGGTTGGAATATCGATGCTTTCTGAAACTTCCTTTGCCAATTGTGCCGGGATCTTTTCCAAAACAATTCCAAAGCATCCGGCTTTTTCTAAAAGCTTTGCATCCTTTCTCAGTTTATTCGCTTCCTCTTGTTCCTTTGCGCGAACTGTATATGTTCCGAATTTATAGATTGATTGTGGTGTTAAACCCAAATGGCCCATAACTGGAATTCCTGCGGCGACAATTCTGTTAATGGATTCCAGCACTTCTTCTCCACCTTCGAGTTTCACCGCATGCGCACCTGTTTCCTTCATGATCCGCACGGCTGAAGCAAGCGCTTCGATTGAATTCGACTGATAAGCCCCAAAGGGAAGATCAACTACAACAAGAGCGCGGTTACTGCCACGAATAACCGAGGATGCGTGGTAGATCATTTGGTCCAGTGTAATGGGCAATGTGGTTTCATGCCCTGCCATTACATTCGAAGCGGAATCGCCAACAAGAATTACATCAACACCTGCAGCATCAAATATCCTTGCAAATGAAAAATCATAAGCAGTGATCATTGAGATTTTCTCACCGGCTTGTTTTAATTTCTGTAAAGTGTTCGTCGTGATTTTCTTGATCTCCTTTTGAGTTGACATTCAGGGAATGTTTTTGAGGCATGCAATGTAGTGAATATTGGGTGATTGGTTGGTTGGTTGGTTGGTTCTTTGGGTTGGTGAATTTAATAAAGTTAAAAAAGCGGTTTTTCCCCAGTCAACCAATCAACCAATTAACCAATCAACCTATTTAACTACCGCTTCATGCGTGAGTTCCTCGTAAAGGTGCTGAATCAACCCATCCGCCAATCCGATCTTGGGTACCAGGATCTCCAACGTATTTGCCCAACGCATTACGTTGATGTATATGAGTAGGGCTGGTACAATTACATCGGCACGGTCTTCGCGAAGATGATAGAGGCGGATACGCTCTTTCACTGAAAAACTGCTGAATTCCTTGTAATAGTCCTTCAACAATTCTATATGGAGTGGTTTTCCTTCTTTTCGTTTTGAAATGGAAAAGATCTTATTGATATTACCACCAGATCCAATTGCAAAGAGATCGTCAGTATGTCCTTTTGTTTCTTTCTTAATGAAATCCTTCATCTCATCCCACTGCTCTTCCTTTACCTGGTTTTTCAATAGCCGGATTGTTCCGATATTAAATGATTTTTGAAACCTCAATTTCCCATCAGCGAAAAAAGTGAGCTCAGTACTACCACCACCCACATCAATATAGAGATAGGAATGATCCTTAGCCAGGTGTTCGGCAATATGATTCTCGTAAATGAGTGTTGCTTCAAAATCACCGGTGATCACTTCGATTTCAATTCCTGTCTCTCTTTTTACTCTTTCTATGATATGATTCGCATTTACTGCATCGCGCATTGCTGAAGTGGCGCAGGCTTTGAGATGCTTCACACCATAGGCTTCCAGCAAATGCCGGTAAGCCTTCATCGTGTTCATGATCATCTCTTCTTTTACGGGGGAGATTTCTTTAAAATCAAATACATCAAAGCCCAGGCGCAGGGGAACGCGCACAAGGTTGATCTTTTGGAATTGTGGACCATTTTCTGTAGGAATAACGTCGGAGATCAATAGTCTTGCCGCGTTACTTCCAATGTCAATTGCCGCCAGCCGCATGGGTTAGTCATTTTCCTCGCTCAGGCTGGTACAGGTTCAGCAATGAACTGCAAAGCCGGAACTGTGGTTGTTTTGTCAAGGGTTTCTGAATGCAGGTAATTATAGATCTCTACCTGCGACCGGACCTTTTTCTGTCCTGGTTCACGAACATAGTCGTTACTTAGTTCGTTGTCCAAAATTCTGGCTTTTACATTATCACTGAGTTGGATTCTCAGAATATTTTTCAACACTTTCTTAATATCGTCATCAAAGATCGGTGCGGTTACCTCCAATCGATGATCCAGGTTCCTCACCATCCAGTCGGCCGATGAAATAAACACCTTTTCCGATCCATTGTGATTATGGAAGATGAATATTCTTGAATGCTCGAGGTATTCGTCAACAATACTGATCGCTTTCACCGGCGCCTTGAATTTCTTGTTTTCGGTAAGCATGCCGAATATTCCCCGAATAACCAATTTCAACTCTACTCCGGCCTTGGCCGCCTCATATAGACTTTTGATCAGTTCTTCATCTGACAGCGAATTCGTTTTGACGATGATATATGCCGGTTTTCCCGCCCTTGCGTTTTTGATCTCGCGATTAATTAATCGATTCAATTCTTTTCGCAGGTTCATCGGGCATAATAATAGCGTTTTGCAGGCTTTGAGGTGATGTAATCCATCTTTCCAGTTCTCCAAATAATTAAATATGCGGTTCACATCAGCCATGATATGCCTGTTGGCGGTTAAAAGGCATTGATCCGCGTAAACAGTGGCTGTCCTTTCATTCAGGTTACCCGTACTCACGAATCCATAATGAATAGTACGGTTATTCATCTTCTTTTTGATGAGGCAGATCTTCGCATGCACTTTTACATTCGGGATGCTGATCAGGACTTTCACGCCTTCTTCTTCCAATCTATCTTTCCATTCAAGATTTGCTTCTTCGTCAAACCGCGCCCTCAACTCAAGCATTACAGTAACCGGTTTCCCGTTTCTTACCGCATTGATCAATGAGTTAACGACTTTCGAATTACTTGCAAGCCTGTAAGCGGTTATTTTAATCGAACTAACATCAGGGTCAATCGCAGCTTCCCGTAAAAGGTCAATTACAGGATGAAAGGAATGGTAAGGAAAATTCAACATCACATCCTGCTTCAATACAATATCCGTAACACGAGATGTATTTTTAAGCATTTGATGCTGGAATGGTTTCTTACGTTGTCCTTTCTTTTGGAATACATCCGGGAAGTCCATGAAGTGCCGGAAATTATGGATTCTTCCACCGGGAATGATGCTATCTTTTTTTGAAAGATCAAGTTTGCGAATCAGGTAATCCAGAATGGCGACGTCCATCTCCTTATCATAAACAACACGCACGGGTTTACCTTTTCTTCGACTTTTTACGCCTTTCTCAATCTTTTGAATAATGGAAGTAGAGATATCATTGTCAATATCCATCTCAGCGTCCTTGGTAACTTTAAATACCCATGAACCATAACGATCATATCCGAAATAGGAAAAAATACTTTTGAGATTGAATCGTATCACGTCTTCGAGTAGAATGATATGATGTTCCCCTTCTGGTGAAGGGAGTTTGATAAAACGGCCCATTACCCTGGATGGAACTTCAATCATCGAAAACTTTCGTTTGAGAGTTCCATCTTTCCGCGATAGCACTACAGCGAGGTAAATGGATTTGTCCCGCACATAAGGGAATTCTGGGATGCTCTCAACCATTAGCGGGATAATATTGGAACGAACTTCCTCCTCAAAGAAAGACTGTACGAACTTTTGCTGGTCCTTGTTCAGTTGCTTTTCATTTATCAGGAAGATTTTCTCCCTTTCCATTTCCAGCCTGATCTTTTCCCAGATCAGGTTGAACTCGGCCTGCTGTTCCAGAACGATCTGTTGGATATCATCCAGGATCTTTCCCGGCGACTGCTCCAGATGGATGTTTTTCAACTTATTGCCGAATTCATCCATTCTTTTAAGGGTAGCTACTCTTACCCGGAAAAACTCATCCATATTATTCGAAAAGATCCCAAGAAACTTGACCCTTTCCCTTAAAGGAACAGATTGGTCCGCCGCTTCCTGCAAAACTCTTCCGTTAAAGGAAAGCCAACTAATATCCCTTGCGATCGTTTTCCGTTTCATTACAGGCATTTACAAGCGGTTTATTGCCAAAATTGGCTGTAAATTATTATGCTTAAATTAATTAATTATTAATTCTTAAGGGGGCTGGAAAAGGTTAAATCAGGGGGGAATTGAGAAATCTACTTTTGTCAAAGGTAGTTTGTTCACAATTATGATCTTGACTGAAAAAAACTTTCTGGATTGCTTTGCCAGGTTGCCTGATTTCCCGACCTTTGCCTCCCGAATTTTCGGGACAAAATTGTTTGGATTTAAATTTTTAATTCATGGCTAGAGTATGTCAGGTGACAGGTAAGGTTCCGGTAACAGGCAACAAGGTGTCACACTCGAATATCAAGACCAAACGTCGTTTTCTGCCCAACCTGCAGACAAAGCGTTTTTTCCTGGCCGAAGAAGATAAATGGATCACCCTGAAGTTATCTACTGAAGGAATCCGCACCATCAATAAAAGAGGTTTATACACGTAGTAAAGGAATTGAGAGCAGGGGGGACAAAAATCTAACCAATAAGCAAGAAGATCAAAGGTAAAAATATCAACAATGGCAAAGAAAGGAAATCGAGTACAGGTGATTTTGGAATGTACTGAGCACAAGAATAGCGGGAAGCCGGGTACAAGCCGTTATATCACGACCAAGAACAAAAAGAACACTCCAGAACGTATGGAGTTGAAAAAGTTCAACCCGATTTTGAAGAAAGTAACTGTTCATAAAGAAATCAAATAAATAATTCATAATGGCAAAAGCAGCAAAAACCGCGATCAAGACCAAAGACCAGAAAGCTGCCGCAGAAGCAAAGAACTGGACTAAAGTGATCAGCGCTGTACGCAGCCCGAAAACAGGCGCTTATACTTTCAAAGAAGCGATCGTTCATAAGGACAAGATCAAGGAATTCCTGGCTGGCAAATAAATTGCCAACAGAACAATTATATTGAAAAGCTGTTTCCATTTTCGGGAACAGCTTTTTGTATTTTTAGAATTTAATTTCAACCATGAGCTTTTTAGGAAAACTATTCGGTAAGAAGGAAAAGGAATCGCTGGACCAGGGCCTTAAAAAGACCAAGGAAAGTTTTCTTTCCAAGATTACCAAAGCCGTTGCGGGAAAGAGCACAGTTGATGAAGAAGTGCTGGATAACCTCGAAGATGCATTGGTTGGAGCCGATGTAGGCATTGAAACCACAGTTGAGATCATTGAAAAGATAGAGCAGCGGGTGGCAAAAGATAAATACCTGAATACAACTGAGCTGAATAATATTCTACAGGAAGAAATCGAAAATATGCTGGTGGATGCTCCTGAATCAAAATCTTATACGTTTTCTTCTCCGCTTCCGGCAAAACCTTATATAATTCTTGTGGTAGGTGTAAATGGAGTAGGTAAAACAACAACCATCGGCAAGCTGGCTTATAATTTTAAAAAAGCAGGAAAATCTGTTTTGCTCGGTGCTGCCGATACATTCCGTGCAGCCGCAGTGGATCAACTAACGATCTGGAGTGAACGGGTTGGAGTGCCGATTGTAAAACAGGATATGGGGTCAGATCCCGCTTCAGTAGCTTTTGATACAGTACAAAGCGGAGTAGCCAGGGGAACTGATGTAGTGATCATTGATACGGCAGGACGTTTGCATAATAAAGCTCATCTGATGGAAGAATTAAGCAAGATCAAAAGAGTGATTCAAAAACATATTCCTGATGCACCGCATGAAGTATTGTTGGTGCTCGATGGATCTACTGGTCAAAATGCATTGGAGCAGGCAAAACATTTTACCGCTGCCACCGATGTAACCGCAATCGCTATCACCAAACTTGATGGAACTGCCAAGGGAGGAGTTGTGCTCGCGTTACGCATCAATTCAAGATTCCGGTGAAATTTATTGGAGTAGGAGAGAAAATGGAAGACTTATTGGTGTTTGATAAACATGAGTTTGTTGATTCTTTATTCAAGCTTAGTTAGAACAGGGATATTCAAAAACAAATAGAGAGATTTTATATGAAAACAATAGTAATGTTGGTCGTATTTTTTTTATGGACTGGGGTTAATCTATTTGCGCAGCAAAGATCTGCACTGGATAGTGCGATTCGTCATCTTGCAGAAGAAAAAGATCCTCAAAAATCTGCATTGATGATGAACGAGATCATTAAAAAGCACGGACTTGATAAAAATAAGGACGCTGAGACGCTTGATGTTTTGTACGGAACGGTGGCTGTAAAATTTGCGATGGATAAAAGTTACTCCCAGTTTGAAAAGTATATCGGCCTAATCCGTAACAAATTCAATCAAACTTCCTTCTTAAACATGGCGGCAAGTAAAATGTTGAATGAAAACGTGGATGCGGCCTATGCAAACCGGATTTCGAAAAGAACATTGACGCTTTATGATTCTTTCAAAAACGATACAACTGCCAAACCAAAAGATTTTTCCAGCAAGGATTGGGCTCGTTTTATGAAGTTTGCCCAATATCCATATTACGATACTTATGCCCATTCTCTATTTGCATTAAGGAAATACAAGGAAGCTCTTCAATATCAGAAATTGGCTTTTGATCGCAATCCGGAAGAAGGACTACCCAGCTCGGTGGAACGATATGCTAAACTTTTGACATTAACTGGCAATAGCGAAGAAGCCAAACAACTGCTTTTGAAAGTGGCAAGGCTTGGAAGATTGAACAAAGGAATGATAGATCAATTACAAACCATTTATATTTCTGAAAAAGGGACAGATGAAAATCTGGGTCTTTATTTAGATAGTTTGCAAAGAAATGTCCAGGCAAGTTTGATCCAGGTGCTCAAACCAAAAATGTTAAATGAAACTGCTCCGTTTTTTTCCTTAAAAGACATCAACGGCAAAAATGTAAATCTTTCAGATTATGCAGGTAAGATAGTCGTGTTGGATCTTTGGGCTACCTGGTGCGCACCATGCATCGCGTCTTTTCCTGCAATGCAAATAATGGTGGAAAAACATCCAGAGGTCGCATTCCTGTTCATTGCTGTAGATGAGAAAGAACCGAATCCGTTGCCAAGAGTAAAAAGTTTTATTGAAAAAAGAAATTACCCTTTCACGGTGCTGATTGACGAGCCGGTAGAACCAAATTCTACTAAGTTTAAGATTACCTCTGGCTACGAACCCAATGGGATTCCTGCAAAATATATAATTGATGGAAACGGCATCCTGAGATTCAGAACGAGTGGCTTCGATACCGATACAGAATTGATTAATGAACTGGAGGCAATGTTTACGATTTTAAAATCCCTATAACTTTTTCTTTTGACCGGGGAACATGAAACCTTTTTAGATGCGGACTATGCGACACGCCAATAATCAATAATCAATATTCAATATTCAATTTTCAAATCAATATCAACAATCAGTATTCAAGGACCATTTTTCAATTTTCAAATCAATAAGCAACTTTAAACGTTCAATGCTGGCCCACACTTGACAAATTGAATATTGCCATTGATGTTGATTATTGATTGATGATTATTGAATAATGTTTATTGAGATTGATTTGAGCATTGATTTATTGAATATTGATTATTGATTATTGGCGTGTCGCATATTGGGTATTAGTGCAAGTGAAACAACTCCAATTCCTTTGAATGTTAAATGTTGTTCCCGTTCAGGCCGGGAATGACGATGCCGAAAGTTGAATATTGGTCTCACACATTAAACCTAAAATGCATCACGTCTCCGTCCTTCACCTCATACTCTTTTCCCTCAATCCGCAGTTTTCCTGCGTCACGGCAGGCGGCTTCTGAGCCAAGGCGGGTGTAATCATCGTAGGCGATCACTTCGGCTTTGATGAATCCTTTTTCAAAATCGGTATGAATAACACTTGCTGCCTGTGGCGCTTTCCATCCTTCGTGAATGGTCCATGCGCGAACTTCCTGTACGCCTGCGGTGAAATAGGTTTGTAAGCGAAGTAATTTATATGCTGAACGAATAAGACGATTTAGTGCGGGCTCTTTCATTTTGTATTCTTCCATGAACAATTGACGATCCCCTTCGTCTTCCATTTCGGCAATTTGTGCTTCGACTGAATTATTCATGATGATCACCTGCGCATCTTCATTCTTTACGGCCTCTTTCAATATGTCGGAGAATTTATTGCCGGTGTGCATTGAAGCTTCATCCACATTTGCTACATACAAAACAGGTTTCTCTGTAAGTAAGAATAAATCTGCGATTGCAGTTCTGTCTTGTTTACTCAGGTCGAGCTCCCGGATATTTTTTCCTTGTTCCAGGTGAGCATAACATGTTTTGAGTACTTCCAGTTCGGCTTTCACCTTTGGATCACCCGTACGAATCAATTTTTCAGTACGCTGCATTTTCTTTTCAACGCTTTCAAGGTCTTTCAACTGAAGTTCAGTATCGATAATATTCTTATCTGAAACGGGATCGATTGCACCTTCTTCACGCAGTACATTTTCATCTTCAAAACAACGCACGACGTGAATGATTGCATCAACTTCGCGAATATTTCCAAGGAATTTATTGCCTAATCCTTCACCTTCGCTGGCGCCTTTAACGAGTCCCGCGATATCAACGATCTCTATTTGTGTGGGAACGATACGATTTGGCTTCACCAGTTCAGCCAGTTTACTCAATCGGTAATCGGGTACGTCCACCAGCCCTACGTTCGGTTCAATGGTACAAAAACGGTAATTGCTGGCCTGCGCCTTAGCACTATTGCTCACCGCGTTAAATAAGGTAGATTTTCCAACATTCGGCAATCCTACTATGCCGGCTTGTAGCGCCATGGGTTCCTTTTTTTTAGAGGCGCGAAGGTAGCTTTTTTAGTTGAGAATTGAACTGGGTTGATAAGGTTGATAAGGTTGACAGGGTTGACAAGGTTGACAAGGTTGACATGGTTGACATGGTTGACAAGGTTGACGAGGAAGAACTCCTCCTTATCAACTTTGTCAACCCTGTCAACTCAGTCAACCTTATCAACCTAAGGACTTCGACCTAAAGATTCTCAGCAGGAACATCCACCACCCAATCCTTCAAATGCTCTTTGCCTTTAATGTTAGCAGCACGCCAGCGGAGGTTGAATACTCCTCCCAATAAAATGTTAACGTTGGAGAAGCCTTTATCGGTAAGTGCTTTTGCGGTATTGTAGATCTCGGGTTGACCAGAAAAAGCATAAATAATGACTGGCCGGTTTTTATCTTTTTCCAGCTCATCCATTTTCGATGAAAGGGATGCGTATGGTACGTTGATGGCATTGTTGATGTGGCCTACATTTCTAAAGGCGTCCTTCGCTTTGTTTTGAAATTCTTCTTCTGTTCTTACGTCGAGGATCAGTGCATTCGGGTACTTCTTTGCAAATTCATTGAATTCCTCCGCATTCAGCAAATTGTAAGTTCTTGTAGGAGTCCACCAATCCTTCTTACATGTTTTTGCTTTTATTTCAACTGCAGAGACTGCTTCAATACCACCCATTAAGATTCCAGGATGACGGAATCCTTTTTCTTTGAGCAGTTTCGCAGTTTTTGGACTTTCTGCTCCGTATTGGTCGATAATAATAATAAAGTTGCCCTTCGGAATTTTATCGAGTGATGATTCCAGTGATGCAAATGGAATATGAATTGCATGCTTAACTTTTCCCCAGGGGTTTAGATATTCATTTTTAGAAATGCCATTATAGGATGAATCGTCGCGAATATCTATCCAGGTTGTTTGCATGTTATAATTGCAGATATCCCTTGCAGAATAGATCGGATAGTCCGTTTTGGCTTCATAAAGTTTTTGCCGGCAATCCGAAATGGCCGTTTGCATGATATTAAAAGTCGTGAGTCCGCCATTTATATTGACCACGTTCACGAACCCGCTATCCGATAAAAGTTTACTAGCCCGGCGACTCCTCTGGCTATGCGAGCAATAAACGAAAACAGGTTTGTCCTTGTAATCGGCAATTTCCTTCCATCGCGCAGGTAACTCGCGTATATCAATATTCTTTGCATTCTTTAAATGTCCAAGGTTCAGATTTATTGAAGTAGAAGTATCTTCAAATTCTCCTTTGCTACGCACATCAAGTATCAGGTAGTCCGGATTGGCATTTAATTGCCGGCAGAGGTCCTCGATATAAACTGTTTTAAATGATTTATTATCGTTCTTATATTGCGCCGTCGCGAAGAAGGGGACAAGGCAAAGGAAACCAAATAGTAATTTCATGGCAGTTGATTTCATTCAATTTACTGTTTGTTTTTGCGTTATTCCCTTTAGATTTGACGGTCGGTTGATAGGGTTGATGGGGTTGATAAGGTTGATAGAGGTATCCGCTATCAATTCCATCAACCCCATCAACTCCATTAACCCCATCAACCTTTTCAACCAATCAACCAAAACACCATGGCCCTGAACTACCTCTGGATCATCTTCTTCCTGCTTGCTTTTATCGTTGCTCTGGTCCGCCTGGCAATGGGGGATACTCAGGTTTTCAAAAACCTGGTCGATGGAGTTTTTGATTCTGCCAATACCAGTGTGCAGATTTCGATTGGATTGATTGGGATCATGAGTCTTTTCCTGGGTTTCCTGAATATTGGTGAAAGAGCTGGTGCGATTAATGTCTTGTCCCGGGTCGTTGGACCATTCTTTGGAAAGCTCTTTCCTGAATTGCCAAAGAATCATCCGGCGATGGGTCATATGATGATGAATTTCTCTGCGAATTTGTTGGGATTGGACAATGCCGCTACACCTTTTGGTTTAAAGGCGATGCAGAGTTTGCAGGAAACAAATCCCCAGAAAGAAACCGCCTCCAATGCACAGATCATGTTTATGGTATTGCATGCATCAGGACTTACCTTAATTCCTGTGAGCATCATTGCCCAGCGGGTGATCATGAAATCGCAAAATCCAACGGAGATTTTTATTCCTTGTCTTATTGCCACATTTGCCGCGACAATGGTGGCGATGTCGGTAGTGGCATTCTGGCAAAAATTCACTCGTAAACAATGGATTGCAATTGCAGCAGTAGCAATAATTGGTAGTGTGGTACTTGTTGGGCTTACAGTATTTCTCCGGTATTATTTAACCAATGAAGCAGCATCTAAATTTTCAACATTGGTAAGTAATGGGTTGATTCTTCTGGTATTTATCGTATTCATTATGGGCGGACTCTATAAACGCATTCATGTGTATGATGCATTTATTGACGGAGCGAAACAGGGATTTGAGGTTGCAATAAAGATCATTCCTTATTTGGTTGGAATGTTGGTTGCAATAAGCGTATTGCGCACGTCAGGTGTTTTTGACTATATCATCCAGGGAATGAGCTGGCTTTTTGCACTAATGGGACTTAATACTGATTTTGTTCCAGCATTACCGACTGCATTAATGAAGCCATTCAGTGGTAGCGGTGCAAGAGCGATGATGTTGGATGTTTTTAAAACGCATGGCCCCGATAGTTTCGCGGGAAGATTGGCATCTGTGTTCCAGGGTTCTGCCGATACAACATTCTATATCGTTGCATTATATTTCGGTTCAGTGGGAATAAAAAACACACGTTATGCAGTGCCTGCGGCATTACTTGCAGATCTTGCGGGAATAATAACGGCAATAGTGATTGCTTATAATTGGCCGTGGACTGCGTTTTAGGTTGATAAGGTTGATAGGGTTGACAAGGTTGATACGGAAATACACCACTTATCAATCTTGTCAATTATTCAGTGATTATCTCCGCCAAAGTAAGAAGCTCTTTTTGTTTATATCGATCCTTGTCATTATCATAACACTTGCTTAATTCTTCAAGCAATGTTTGGATAATACGTTTATTGCTTAGCGGTTTGAAATAAGATGCATTGGGAGGTACGTTGATTCTTTTAAAATAATTCTCCACGTCTTTATGCGTGAAGACATGACCGCTCATGGGGTCGATAAAAAATTCAGTTTTGTAGATTGGATTTTCAGAATGTTTGGTAAAATCATAATCGGCCTTGAAATATCCCAACACGAATTGTTTGGGGATGCTGATTGCTTTAACCGGAACGTCTAATAATTCAGCAAGAATCAGGTAAAGAATTCCATTCGCAATTGAATTGCCTCTTTTTGCTTCCAGTTGCTTATTGATCAAAAATTCTTCGGGTTGTTGATAATTTACTTCACCGCCACGAAGATTATAGTAATTGTAGAGAATGCTGGTGAGCACATTTACCTGTTCCAAAGGAGTTAGATAACTATTCAACTCAAGCCAGATATTCCTGCGCAACTTTTCAATTTCCTGGTACACCTGTGTGGTAGCAAGTTCAGGATATTGAAAACGTGCAACCAGTAAACTGCCTGTGAGCAGATCCTGGTGAACATTCTTATTCCATTGAACAAATTCTTCAGTGAGATCGCGGAAATGCAGTCGATGAATGAGTAATTCAATTCTCTCCTGTATGCCTTCACTTACAGTGTTCTCCCAAAGATTTTCGAGGTTGGGGATAATTCCTTTTCCATAATCGATGATTCTGGTCGATACGGCGATAAATACATCCTCATCAGGGTCATCAATGAGGTGGAAAAGGGCGGAAATTTCTTTGTTTTCTTCCATTGGATTACGAATAAGCTCCGTTCATAAGACCATTACGGATCAATGGTCAAGATCGGAGAACTGGTAAAACTGTGCTAAAAATATTTTCCACATATCCACAGGGTAGTTGATTGGTTGTTGGTTTACTAGGTGATTGGGAATGTAAGTCACTATTTTCCTAACTAACCAATCAAACGTCATTCCCGCGAAAGCGGGAATAACCAATCAACTAAACTTCCGTACTAAGGGGCAAATGCTCATTCAGCAGTCTCTCTAATTCCTTTCTGTCTTCCGTGGATTTCAGCACTCGTTTTGGAATAACGATGGCGTGGTAGGAATTCGTATATAAAAAATAGCTGGTTTTCGTTTCCGCTTTTTTCACAATAGCTTCCCAGGTATAGCGGCTTTCAGATTCAGGGTCTTTATCGGTTATTCCTGTATCACTTAGCACAACTTCAGCTTCTTCACGGATATGTTTATTCTCAGGATGGGAAAGTATTTGTTTGACCCTTCTTTGAATGGATTGCCTGACCAGGAAAGGAACCAATACTATGTAGAGCAAACCAATAGTGCAAAATATGATCAGATCAGTGGTGGGCGATTGATCCCTTCTGGAGAAAATATAAAGGCCGGCTATCGCACCATAAAGCAATAATACTTTGAGATAATAGCCGACCCGGTATTTCTTTTTATCAGGAGCCGTCCAGGATGTATAATAATTGTAGTCGAAATATTCTTCTTCGCTGAGATGGTATTTCAGAACCAGCATGCTTATTATTCTGGCTTTTTCCTCCGGAAAGACTTTTTCGGTGGATTCGCCTTTAGTACTTCGATCACCTTCTGTACTTCTTCAAGTGTAAGGTCTGCGACTCTTTCCTGTTGTTCCTTGGACAATTTATAATTGCGCAATCCCTGTTTGATGTATGGGCCATAAGGACCGCGAAGTAATTGTATTTTTTCTTTTTCAAATACCTTTATTGTTCTTTCTTCTTTCGCCTTTCTTTTTTCTATTACGATTGGAATCGCTGCATCCAAATCTATTTCATATGGATCATGTTCCTTTCCGAGCGAATAGAATTTTCCATCATGTGCGATATAAGGTCCAAATCGTCCAATATTAGTTGAGACATCTTTATCCTCAAATTGCCCAAGAATTCGTGGTAGTTTGAACAATTCCATTGCTTCATCGTAAGAAATGGTCTCAATGCTTTGCCCAACTTTCAATTTGGCAAAACGAGGTTTTTCTTCATCGCTGACATCACCAATCTGTACCATAGGACCATATCGACCCATTCTTGCAAGAACTTTTTTTCCACTTTCGGGATCAACACCTAGTTCTCTTTCGCCTTTTATTCGTTCTGCGGTTTCAATTGTTTTTTCAACATCTTTCTTGAATGGAATATAAAAATCATCGATCATGTCATTCCACTTCATTTTTCCTTCCGCAACTTCATCAAATTCTTCTTCAATACGGGCGGTGAAACCATAATCCATGATATCATCGAAATATTGTTTCAGAAAATCTGTAACCACCAGGCCGAGATCTGAAGGGAATAATTTCGATTTTTCAGCGCCAGTATTTTCTTGCGCTGTTTCTGAGGTGACCTTATTATCTTTTAATTCGAGAATTCTGTAATCTCTTTTTACTCCTTCCTTATCTCTTTTTTCCACATAACCTCTTTTTAAAATGGTAGAGATTGTTGGAGCATAAGTTGAAGGACGACCAATTCCAAGTTCTTCCAGCTTTTTTACAAGAGAAGCTTCAGTATAGCGGGGGAGTGGACGACTAAATCTTTCAGTCGCATTCATTTCTTTCAACGGCAGCGATTGACCAACTGTCAAAGGAGGAAGCATACCTTCTTCTGTTCATCTTCACTGATTTCTTCCTCATCTTACTTTCCATATAAACTTTCAGGAATCCATCGAATTTCAACACCTCACCCTTGCTGTGAGTTCTTCTTATTTGTAGAGATATTGATCTTTGCAATCGTTTTTTCCAATTCCGCATCCGCCATCTGGCTGGCCATGGTTCTTTTCCAGATCAGTTCATAGAGTTTACGGCAATCTGCATCTTCAACTGAAGGATTCTCCATATAAGTGGGACGGATTGCTTCGTGTGCTTCCTGTGCGCTTTCGTTCTTATTCTTGTATTTGCGAGGCTGAAAATAATTTTTACCAAATTGGTTGTTCACCTGGTTCTGAATTCCCTCCATGGCGGTCTCACTCAGGTTCACACTGTCGGTACGCATATAAGTGATATTACCACTTTCATATAGCTTCTGCGCAAGCAGCATGGTACGGCTAACCGAATAACCCAATTTGCGGGACGCTTCCTGTTGTAGGGTAGAGGTAGTAAATGGCGCAGCAGGTGATTTTTTAGCAGGTTTCACCTGTATATCGGTTACTTTATAATTTGCACCGATACATCTCTTCAGAAAATCTTCGGCCGACTCGGCACTTGAATGCTTTTTTCCTTCTGCAGGAAAACTTACTGTTTTGCTTGCTTTATCCTTGGCAGTGAAAATCGCTTCTATTCTGAATGTGCTCACTGGCGTGAACGCATTGATCTCTCTTTCTCGTTCTGCGATTAGTCTGACCGCAACACTTTGAACACGGCCGGCACTAAGATTGTTCCGCATGCTCATCTTACGCCAGAGCACAGGACTTAATTCAAATCCAACGATCCGGTCAAGTATGCGTCGTGCCTGCTGGGCATTCACCAGGTTCATATCTACCGTACGCGGGTTTCCAACCGCTTTTTGAATTGCAGGTTTGGTGATCTCGTGAAAAACGATGCGCTTGGTTGTTTTTGGATCCAGTCCAAGCACTTCACAAAGATGCCAGCTGATCGCTTCTCCTTCGCGGTCCTCATCCGTTGCCAGCCATACTTCACCAGATTTTTTCGCGATGCTTTTTAGTTCCTTTACCACTTTTTCTTTTTCTTCAGGAACAATATATCGGGGTTCGTAATTATTATTTACGTCAATACCCATCTCCACTTTTTCCAGGTCACGGATATGTCCATAACAACTTTTCACCTCGAAATCCTCACCCAGAATCTTTTCAATGGTTTTCGCTTTCGCAGGGGATTCCACAATCAATAAATTCTTCGCCATAGCTTCTTACAACCGGTTTTATACAGGCCTGTCGGCGTGCAAGTTTAACGTTTAAGGATGAAAGCAACAAATAGCTGTCGCGCAGTGCGCGTCAATTTACGATTTACGAAGTACGATTTACGATTTCTTGAGAATTGGCTACTGAACTCAATTTCAACAGTTAAATTAGTATCTTACCAACAATAAACAAATCGTAAATAGTAAATCCCAAATCGCAAATTATAAATTTCTCTATTGGCTGAAACATATCAAATATACTCTCTCGGTGATAGCGCTGCTACAATAGACATGGGTAACAGGATCAGTAAGGATTTCAATGATCATGCGATCGAAATCCGGGAATGGCTTCTTTCTCATTCTTTTCCAGGTTTGAAAGATATTGTTGTTGCCTATAGTTCAGTTACGCTTTATTATGATCCCTTTCTTGTTGTGCAAACAAATAAAATGAAAAAGGCGTCTGCATATGAATGGGTTTGTGGGAGACTGGTAGATGCATACGAAAAGTCTGCTGATCTTATCAAAAACAAGAAACCTACGGGAAGGAATATGCGGATTCCGGTTTGCTATGACGATGATTTTGGTTTCGATCTGCAGGCAGTTTGCCTTCAACGTGATCTTGGACGTGATGAATTGATCAATTATCATTTGTCAAGAACTTACCGGGTGTATATGCTGGGTTTTCTTCCTGGCTTTGTGTATATGGGTGAAGTTGATCCGCGAATATCTAGTCCGAGGAAAAAGAAACCTGTCGGGGTTCAACAGGGTAGTGTTGGAATTGCGGGTGCTCAAACGGGAATTTATCCCTTTGAAAGTCCGGGTGGATGGAATATTGTTGGGAGAACTCCATTGAAGCTTTTTGATGCAAATGCAGATCCCGCAGTATTGTTGCAAACAGGGGATACCGTTGAGTTTTTTCAGATTACGAGAGAGCAGTTTGGTGAATGGTGAGTGGGCGATGGCACAAGCGCTTCCGACTCTGGACATAATTGTACAAGATGCGGAAATTATCCGTCGGAAAGGCTTGCGCCAGAGGCAAGAAGCAATAATTAATAATCAATAATCAATAATTGTAGTGTCGCTTCTCATTACTAAACCTGGACTATTAGATACCATTCAGGATCTTGGGCGTTATGGATATGCGGCCTGGGGAATTAATCCATCCGGTGTGATGGATCATTATGCTGCGCGTGTTGCAAATTTCCTGGTAGGGAATGAGGAAGAAGATCCAGTGATCGAGATGCATTTTCCTGCAGCGCATTTCGAATTCCAATCAAATGTGCTCATTGCAATTACAGGTGCAGATTTCACTCCATTCATTAATAATGAACCAATGAATTGCTGGCAACCCTATTTTGTTCCGGCTGGTTCTTTACTCCATTTTGGCCAGCTCAAATGGGGCAGCCGATGCTATATGTCGGTTAGAAATGGATTTGACATCCCCGAATGGCTAGGTAGTTATAGCTCTCATATTATCGCAAAAACAGGTGGTTTCAAGGGCAGAAGATTGCTGAGTGGAGACGAATTGCAATTCAAGGAAGATATTGGTGCTATATATAATGGTATAAAGCGTTTTCCATGGAGGGTAAACGTGAAAGAAGTTTACCAGGCCGACCACATATTCCGGTTTATTAAAGGAAGGGAGTGGGAATGGCTAAACGAGTCAGGACGTCACAGTTTTGAAGAAGGCATATTCATTATCCAGGCGGCCTCTGACCGGATGGCTTATACTTTGGTGGGGCCGAGTCTTCCTTTAAAATTCCAGGAAGAGCTGGTTTCATCCGGCGTTTATTTTGGCACCGTTCAATTGCTTCCCGATGGCAGAACTGTATTGCTGATGGCCGATCATCAAACTACCGGAGGTTTTCCAAGATTGGCACATGTGGTCAGTTCTGAATTACCAAGGTTGGCACAAATGCGTCCTGGCGAGAATATCCGTTTTGATTCGATTAACCAACAGAAGGCAGAAGAACTTGTGCTGAACATGGAAAACGAATTGCTGGAGTTGGAAAATACCTGTTCAGAAAAATTGAAGTCCTTTTTATGAGGAGCATTGATCTGAATTGTGATATTGGTGAAGGCATGCCGAACGACAGGGCTTTGATGAAATTTGTCAGTTCGGTCAATATCGCCTGTGGTTATCATGCCGGCAACAAAGGAATCATGCAGCAAACCGTTGAATGGGCGCTTGAAAATAATTGTGCGATAGGAGCTCATCCATCTTATCCCGATACTGAAAATTTTGGAAGAATTGATATACTCGATAAATCGGTTAGTCGCGCTGATTTACCCGGATTGATCGCTGATCAAATCGAATTACTGGACGAGATTTGCAGGGAAGCCGGTACATCAATTCATCATATAAAACCCCATGGAGCTTTATATAATCGTGCCGCGGTTGATGAAGAAGTAAGTGCCATCATTTGCCGCGTGATCAGGAATTTTAATCCTGATCTTTTCTTGTATGGATTAAGTGGAAGCCTTACAAAGAAGATCGCAAAGGAACAGGATATAAAATTTGTGAACGAAGTATTTGCAGACCGAACCTATCTTGACGATGGAAGGTTAACCCCGAGGACGGATCCTGGTTCTTTAATAGAAGACCAGGATTCAAGTTTGCAGCAGGTAATGCAGATGATACTTGAACGTACCGTAACTTCGGTGAGGGGTAAACGAATTTCATTGGAAGCCGAAACTATCTGTATTCATGGCGATGGTACGCATGCATTGGAATTTGCCGCCTTCATACATCATGCCTTAAACGAAAGAGGAATTGAAATCCGCTCCATCTAATAAAAGATCCTGGAGTACTGGTGGCGCCATTGTTGGGGCCGCTTTTTTAATGGCGAACTCTTCAATTGGTCCGGGGTTCTTAACACAAACAACCGTCTTTACAGAGCAATTGCTGACAAGTCTCGGATTTGTCATCCTGGTATCTATTCTCCTGGATATCGGTGCCCAATTGAATACCTGGCGGGTGTTAACGGTTAGTGGGATGCGGGCACAGGATCTTTCAAACAATTTATTACCTGGACTTGGTTATTTTCTTGCAGTGTTGGTTGTGCTTGGAGGTTTTGCATTCAATATTGGGAATATTGCGGGCTGTGCACTAGGAGTAAATGTATTGATTGGCCTGGATTTTCGTGAAGGAGCAATTATAAGTGGATTGATCGCATTGGTCCTGTTCTGGATTCGCGAGATAGGAAAGATGCTTGATACTTTCACCAAGATACTAGGTGTATTAAAGATCAGTTTAACTTTTTATATTCTTCTCAAATCAAACCCACCAGTACTCGAAGCCTTTCATCATACAATATTTCCAGAAAAGATCAGCGCTTTGGCGATCGTCACCATCGTTGGTGGTACGGTGGGTGGATATATAACTTTTTCAGGAGCGCATCGTTTGATTGATGCGGGAATAACCGGGAAAGATCAAATCAAGAAGGTTAATCAAAGCGCCATGAGTGGAATACTTATATCAAGCTTCATGCGCTATATTCTTTTCCTTGCTGCCGTTGGCGTATTGTTGCAAGGCGCAGTGTTGGATGCGAATAATCCTGCTTCGACCGTATTCAAATTTGCGGCCGGTGAAATCGGTTTTAAAATATTTGGGATAGTATTATGGAGCGCTGCTATTTCCTCGGTAGTTGGTGCAGCCTATACTTCAGTTTCATTCTTGAAAACCTTTCATCCTGTACTGATGAAGAATGAGCGCTGTTGCATTACAATTTTTATTATTGTTTCCACTATAATTTTTGTTTGGCTGGGTCGTCCAAGGGAATTGTTGATTGCTGCAGGAGCGATCAACGGCCTCATTTTACCAGTCGCTTTAAGTATTATTTTAGTCAGTGCAACCCGCAAACAACTGATGGGGTCTTACCGTCATCCCTTGTGGATGCAAATTGGAGGATGGATTGTTGTGGTGGCGATGGGATGGATGGGGGGACTTGCAATCGGGGATTTGCTTTGATTCAAGTTTGGCGTTTGGAGTTTGGAGTTTGGCGTTGGGCTCACTATTGGCATCAACGTTTTATTGTTTCGTGTATAATGTTACACTTAGAGAACGCCAAACCCCAAACTCCAAACGCCAAACGGGAAACCGATTTAAGGTTTCCTTTGCAATTTCTCTGACCACTTGCCCGTTTTACACCTGTTCCACTTCAACTCTATCGTACAATTTTACTTCACGTTTAAAACAGGACTATGGCTGCTAACCAACCAGGCCAATCGGACGGCCTTTATTCGTACGATTCGTTCAGTGGGACCTCGAAAAAACAAAGAAAGCCTTCTGAATTCAATTTCCTTTGGTGGTGCTCCGGCGCACACCAAAAATTGTTAAGAGAATATCCATCTGAACATAGTAAATACACTGGATTGGGAGGAGTGATCCTCGCCACCTTTGTGCTTGCCTCTATCTCCGCAGGATATGCGATCCATAGCGTTTTCGGAAACTGGTTATGGACGATCGGGTTTGCCATTATCTGGGGATTGATCATTTTCAATTTCGACCGTTTTCTTGTTTCAACTATGCGCAAGTATGGTATTTCGAAAAGAAAACAGTTTTGGATGGCGCTGCCTCGTGTGTTCCTCGCCTTATTGATCGGCGTCACAATCGCGAGACCACTTGAGTTGAAGATCTTCGAAAAGGAGATCAACACCAAGGTGGTGGAAAATCTTCATAAAAAAGTTCAATTGAATGATAGCTTGCTTCTCCTGGAAAACCAGGCACAAACTCAATTGGCAAATACGGAACGCGAGAGGATGATGACGAGGAAAACTCTGTTGGAAGATACATTGCATCGCCTTCGTCAATCTTATGTACAGGAAGCAGATGGCACCGGTGGATCAGGTCAACGAGGTATGGAAGAGTTGACCCAATTGAAGATGGATGCATATGAAATTGCGTTCCGTCAAAACACTCCGGAAATAAAACAACTGGAGGCAGGAATCAAAACCGCAGGATAGCATCTTGCTTCAACAAATGCTTCGATGGAGCAAAAGCGCAAAGATTATGCTGCTTCTGTTGCTGGGAATGTTGGATTCCTCGAGCGGAACAAAGCATTAAGCGATCTGGCGGATGAAGAAAGCAGTGTATTCTGGACGGGATTCTTGTCTCACTGCTTATCATTCTCATTGAAGTGGGACCAATTCTTTCCAAGATGATCATGCCTGTTGGCCCTTATGATATTGCATTAGCTAAGGAAGAATTGGTGAGTATGGCTGCTGCTGAAAATGAAATGCGGAAGGATAAGGAGCTTGACCTCAGAGAAGAAAAAAGCATTTTATCAAAAGCAAAAGGAGGTCAGCGATCAATTGGTAGATCAAATGGCGCATTACAGAAAAAGCATATCGACGAGGAACTGGACAAGTGGGAGCGGGGAGATTGGAATCCCAAGGATCATCGTTCATCGATGGATGAAGTGATGCGGAAGATAAAGGAACGTTATCAGTTCAAGGAAGACGACTTATTGTAGAAACAGAAATAAGGCCGCGATAGCCATCAGAAAAACCAGGGTCGGTAAGAATGTACGTTTGCCGACCTTATATTTTTTTCGGGCGGAAGGGAGGAGCAAAAATATTATTGATAGTGTCAGAATAAACAAGCCTCCTGCGGCAGCGTAAAAACTAAGATCAAATAATTGCATAGACGTAGCAGTGATGACGCCCCAGATCGCGATCAGTGCAAAAAAGATAAGGAATGATATACCGATCACCCAACCGGTTGTTTTTTTCCTGAACATTAACAGACTTCCAAAGACTCCGAGGAAGGCGGTTAGGTAAAAACGGATATCGTGAAAGAGTTCTGACTTATTTATTGAGACTGTATTTTGTTCAACTGAATAATCATTTCCTTTCGAGGAGATCATATTTAGAACCTGGAGAGCAAGAAACACGAGTCCTATCAGCAATACAATAATTGCTGCAAAATTCTCTCTCCAACTAAGTTTGGGTTCTATTATTTTAGTTGTTTCAAAATCACTTCTGTCAATCTCGTTGACCATCGTTTGTATTCTTTTGCTGAAGGATGCAATTTATCACTAGCCAGCAAACTTTCATCCGTTGCGGCTTCTCTTGTACCAGTAGTAATGCCAAGATACTGCACCTTATATTGTTTGGAAATTTTTTCGTTGATCGCATTAAATTCATCGATTTCTGTCGCGATCTTTTTATTATCTCTTCCAACTGCAAATGGGGTAACTCCCCAATCGGGGATAGAAACTACGATCACATGATTCGTATTATTCCCGGCAAAGGCGATTGCCTGTTTTAAAAGAGATTCAAATTCTTTTGCATATTCATCTGTACTTCTTCCCCTGTATTGATTGTTTACTCCAATAAGCAAGCTGACAAAATCGTATTTCGGTTGGAATTTATATTTATTGATTGCGGCCTGCAGTTCATCAGTTGTCCATCCGGTTTTGGCGATGATCTCCGGCGCATGAAAATTTTTTCCCTTATCTCTCAGCATTTGTGCAGTTTGATAAGGAAAGCTTTCATGAAGCATAACCGATTCTCCAATGGTATAGGAATCGCCAAGAGCCAGGTATGAGTAGGAGGGTTGATTCATGGAGAAAATGTGAAAATAGGAAAATATGAAGATGAGGAAATTCATGTTTGAGAGATATTTTTTATTCAAATTATGATATATTAGGGATTCAAAGTGAATTTGTCGTTCTAGTTTGTACCAATCACTCTGCATTAATTTACAGGAATAAAAATGAGTAAAGAATCAAATGACTGGGACGTAAAAATAATTCGATCGAGATTCCAGTATCTCGGTCTTAGCAATGAGCAAGCGGAGAAATTCATTAAATATGAAGAGAAAAAGAATTGGTATTCGGATAAACATCATTTTTCAGTCTGGGAAGAATGGGACTATGATCTTACATTTTTCAGGGAAATTTTGAGCAGTGATCAACTAAAGATTTATGAAAAGACAGTAGGGGAGAGTATAGCCAGATATGAATCAGATCTCATCGAAGGAGACAATAATGCATCAAGGGATATCGCTTATTACGTAACACTACATGATTTTTATATAAATGAACTAATCCCAGAGCTTCTTAAAGAAGATTTTTTGCATGTCATTGGCTTGCTTCAGGAAGCAAGGCCAAAGATTAGTTTCTTAAAAGAAGAATATAAAAGGTATCTAAATGATTCCAGGAATGAAATCCTCACATCTCATTTTCGTCATAACCGAGCTTTTCAACCAAAATTCTTAAAACTGGCACTGCTAAGGCACCAATTGTCCTATATCTGGCCAAATTACTCGGAGTTTGAGGATTGCATGGACGAACCCACGAATACTGTTGTCAAATATCTATTCAACACCTTTCGACATTTCAATACCAATTTTGAGACCATGTTAGAAAAACCTCTTGAGAAGTTGAACGGATTTATTGAAAGCAACTCTAAAAAGGATTACGAAGAGATTAAAGGCTGGCACTGTGTAGTTGTAAACAAACCTGGTCCAGAGGAAGTATTGAAAAATAAAATTATGACCTTGTTATTAGTCGACAGGGAAATGTATGGATACCAGAAAGAGCTTTAGTGCTACTCTTAGCGTATGTACAAATTAATTTGAAGTCTATTAGTATAGGTTTTCTTGGGCGCCGTTCATGGCACGAAATTTTTTATCAATCTTTTGGATTGAACTAAAGAACTTTAATATTGTTAGAACCTCTATGAACTTGACAGATAGAATGCCGATTGATAAATTGTACAAGGATGCGTACGAAACTGGACTTCAAATGATTGAATCCGGTGCGAGTAAGCATGAAATACTGACCTTCCTCATAAAAAGTGCAGAAGCCGCAGCTGGTAAGGATACGGTTTCATCAATTCTTTTATTGGACAAAGATGGTTTGCTACGAAATGGAGCTTCTCCCCAATTGCCGCAAGATTACCTGAAAGCAATTGATGGATTAAGACCAGATCCCTTTGTAGGAACCTGCGCAGCAGCGGCTGCCACAGGTTTGGTTGTAATTACCGAAGATTTTCGCGCTGATAATAAATGGGCGGAGTTAAGGCACCTGCCCTTATCTCTCGGATTTTATGGAGCATGGAGCACGCCAATAGTCACAGATGCAGGAAAAGTATTGGGCACTTTCGGAACTTATTTCCGCAAAAAACGAACTCCAACTGAGTCGGAGATCAAAGGAGTCAAACTTCTTGCGTCAGTTGCGTCTCTTGCTCTTGAACAATTAAATCCCGCAAAATAATTTCTCAGCTTAACAAATAAAAAAGGGTTGATCTCTCAACCCTTAATATCTTATTAGCTCAAAGCTGGCAGCTCACGGCTCGTAACCATTGCCCATTGCCTATTGCTCATTGCCTATTGTTGCACTCCCTGCATTCCTTGCTGCACTCCTTCGCTCTCACCACGCATATTCTTACGCTTGAATAAGCTCATATCGAACTTACCGAAGCGCCAGCTAAAATTCAATCTCAGGAATTGAGGATCGCGGCGACGGAACATTTCCTGTTCGAAGAATGGAGAGTCAGTAAATACATTGTACCTCCTTGTGCGGAAGATATCGCTGAAGTTAAGTACGATTGAGGCACGTTTTTCTTTCATGAAGTCATAGCGCAAAGCAATATCCACTCCATAATTCGCGCCAACATAACCTTGTGCCGCAGACGAGGGCCCGAAGCCCATTCCACCGCCAGGACGGCCACTACCACCTCCGCTGCTACCGCCAGGAGGCAATACAGTCTTTGACTGGTATTCGCCACTCAACTGTACCGTGAAATTCTTAGGCAGCTTGAAGGAATTATTGATCTTAAAGAAATAACTAAAGATCGGATCCGCGGTAATACCATAGATTTCTGCAAGATTGATCTTTGAAGTAAAGAGATTCAGGTTTGTGTTTAGATCCCACCATTTTGCAACCGCGTGACGACTGATCAATTCTAAACCTGTTACATAACTTGAATTCGCATTTATAAATGTGTTTACAACCACGGGGTTTCCTGTTACAGGATGTATTTCCGCCACCTGGTAACGCGTGATCAAATCATCAGTGTATTTGAGATAAGCAGACGCCATAAAGGTATTATTGCCTTTATATGTCTTCATATATGAAATCTCAGTTGAGTAAGTAAACTCCGGACGAAGCGCTGGATTACCACGGCTCAGGTTAAGCGAATCAGAATAGTCGACGAAGGGAAACAACTGGAAGAAGCTCGGACGATTGATCCTTCTTGAAAAATTGAACTGTAGTTCCTGGTCATGCTTTAATTTTTGAGACAGGAAGATGCTTGGGAATAAACTAATCGGAAACTTATTTCCATATTGAATCACTGTATCCTTGCCGCCTGCATCGGTCGTGTTTACTCTTCCGTCATATTCAGAGCTCTCAAAGCGAAATCCGATCTGGTAACCGAAATTCTTATGGGAATTGGTATATGTTGAGTATGCTGCATAGACCTTGTCCTGGTTCCGGAACTCTGAAGACAATTGCGGTACTTTTATATATTCTCCTGTAGTTCCGTAAAAACTAATATCATTCTTGCTCTCAACATTCCTGAATTGCGCTCTTAAACCCATCTCTACCTTGCCTTTCTCACCAATGGGATTCACATAATCCGTTTGAAACGTGAAGAATTCAGTTCGTCCTGCACCCTCCATTAATTGACGAAACTCATTTTTCACAGCACCACCCTGACTAAAATAATCAGTAGTGTTGATTTCATTATTATTGAGGTTATTGCTCTTGTTGTAATTGACATCTGCTGTCCATTCTTTGCCAGCTTTTGCGAAATTGTGTTTGAAGCTTAACATTCCACCACGATTCTTGAATTCGCCTTCTGAATTCGAAATACGCTGACTATATCCGGATCCGGTATAACCGCTGTACAAGGTATCGAGATACATGTCACTGGTAGAGTAGGGCTCGAATTTACCTTTGACGAAAGTTCCAGAAAGGGATAATGTATTCCTATTATCAATGAAAAAGTCAACACCTCCACGAGCGAATCCAAACAAGCCTTCCGATACACTATAGTCATCCTGGTAAAGCCTGGTGTTTGGATTTCCAACTTTAGTAAGGCGATCGGTATAGCCAGTACTGATTGATTTGCGCTGATTGAACATTGCGCTACCAAATACATTGATTTTTCCCTGTCGAACATTGAGGTCACCACCCAGGTTAAGTTTACCACGCATATCAATACCAGCACGAAGATTACCATTGTAACCCGCCTTGCGATTCTTTTTCAGTACGATATTCAGAATTCCCGCTGTACCACCAGATGCATCATATTTTGCGGAAGGGTTCGTAATGACCTCGATAGTTGAAATTGCATCTGCAGGAATTTGTTCGAGCGTGAGGGTAGTGGGTCTTCCATCTACATAGATTTGGGGAGGTGCATTTCTCAAAGAAACGTTTCCATCTATATCAACAGAAACAGAAGGAACATTCCGCATTACATCTATAGCAGTTCCACCAACCGAAGTAATATTCTTTTCAACATTAAAAATTTTTCGATCAATGCCTGAGCTTATCAGAGGTTTTGAACCTGTAACGGTGACTGACTCGAGTACCAGTGCATCCTGCTCGAGTTTTATATTTCCTAGATCTTTATCAATTGCTGAGAGCGCCTGGCTCATATCGCCAGCACCCATTTTCATTTCAAAAGCAACTTTCTGCTCGACCTCTTTATAACCGATCGCAGTTATTTTCAAACGAAATTGTCCGAAGAGCGGAAGATTTTCAAGGCTAAAGTTTCCAGCCTTTGTAGTTAGCATACCTGAGATAATAGTGTCCTTTCTTTTCTTGAGAACAGTATCAAATTTGGCACTGATTAATTGTATCGAAACCGCTTCTATGGGTTTGTTGGTCTTGGCGTCAACAATCTTACCGTAAAAACGGCCCATGTTCATATTTGCTCCGCCACCGCCAGGACCTCCGGGTCTACCGCCAGGCATTTGAGAGAAACCAAAGTTTACAAGAGCTACACAAATTACGAGGCTAAAAAATTTTCTCATTCAGTTGGAATTTTCGCAAAGTTGGACGTTTCTTTCCTGACAAACTTGTGACCTTGTGATGAAAGGTTTGTTTTTCTTATCCACGGAAAGTCAATTGCTTAGGGAATATCTAAATGTTAAAGAAAACCAAATGCTCAGGCGGTAAGCCAGGTTATCAGAACCTGGACGATCCCGATAACAAATCCCACCACCCCTCCAATGATCTCAACGAAGCGGAGTTCCTTCGACATGATCTGGTAAAGTATCGATTCGAGCTTATCTGTACTAAAGGAGGCGACTTTCTCAATAACGATTTTTTCCAGGTCCAATTGGTGTTTGAGGTTGTTCATATAGTTCTTCATCAATTCCGGAAAAAGCGTCTCGAGTTCCTTGCTGATTGTTTCCTTAAAACGATTGATAGTTTTAGTGCCAATGAACATACTTATGAAGGGGAACTCACTTTTAATTTTAGTTCGAAGGAATTCATCAATATGTTCGTCAATAACGGGCATTAGGTTTTTCAGATTCTCCGTGCTTGTTATTTTTTGTTCGATATCACCGTAAGAAAGCAATTCATCACTAACGAGCTTGCCTAGCTTCTCAGCGAATTGTTGTTGTCTTTTTGGAAAGATTCCATGAAAGGTGAGCCCCAGTACCTTGCGTGGTTCACGGGGATGAAAAAGCATTTTTATCGCGATCCAGTTGGTAAACCATCCGATAAATGCAGAGATGAGTGGGATCAGTAGTAGCCAGTAATTCATCAGTTGATCTTAAGGTTGCAAAGAAACATTTTAATCTTATACTAAATTTCTATGCCCGTTTTTGAATAAAACACGATTTCTCAGTAGATTTGCTGCCCAAACGGTGGCTGTAGCTCAGCTGGTTAGAGCATCAGATTGTGGTTCTGAGGGTCGTGGGTTCGAACCCCATCAGTCACCCTGTAAAAAATCCCGAAACTTATACACGTTTCGGGATTTCTTTTTTAATCATCCTTGCAGGTTTCCGTTTATAACAATAATTGGCATATGTTACCTTTTATAGGCCTAAATTATTTCCTAATTTTCTAAAAGACATAAGAATAGAAGCAGCTTAATCGTTATTTTTACGAACAATGAAAAACGTGTTTCGATATATGTTTACAAAAAGAAATCTACCCGTTGTAATTCTTCTGCTGGGAGCAGGATTGTTCCTTGCATTCAACAGCCTGGGAATTGGTGGCAATCCTCCAACAAAGTATGAGAAGATACTTCACAATGTTGGAGAAATGCTTAAGGAAATTCATTACAGCCCGAAGAAGATCGATGATGAGTTTTCGAGGAGCGTTTTCAAAAAGTTCCTCACCGATCGCTATGTTGATGAGAACAAGAACATCCTCCTTCAATCGGACATTCAACAATTGAAGAAATTCGAAACAAAACTCGATGATGAGATCCTTGGTGGTCCGGTGCAATTTGTGCCCGCACTTTCTGAGATTGTGAAAAAAAGAGTGTTGGAAACTGAACTACTCTATAAAGAGTTTCTTAGTAAGCCATTCGAGTTTACAAAGGACGAGAATGTAAATGTCAATCCCGATCAATACGATTTCCCGCGCAACGAAGCTGAAAGAAAAGAAGCCTGGAGAAAACGCCTGAAATATTTGGTCCTCGAAAGATATTCTGATCTTTTGGATTCAAGGGAGAAGAATAAAGGGCAAAAAGATTTTGTTGTAAAGACTGATGAAGAGTTGGAGAAAGATGCACGTGATCGCGTGATGAAGATCATGGACCGCATGTATGATCGTCTCAAGTTTAAAGTAAACGATGATGATCGTTTCAATAACTATGTGAATGTGATCACTGAGGCAATGGATCCTCACACTACTTTCTTCCCACCGGTTGATAAAAGATATTTTGATGAGCAGATGAGTGGCCGTTTCTTCGGAATCGGAGCATCACTGCGTGAAGAAGATGGCTACATCAAAATCGGTAGCCTGCTTACAGGAAGCCCTGCATGGAAATCTCAACAAGTAAATGTTGGTGACATTATAATGAAAGTTGCACAGGGAACTGCAGACCCTGTTGATCTGACTGGATTCGTAACAGAAGACGCAGTTAAGATCATTCGTGGTAAGAAAGGAACTGAAGTAAAACTCACTTTGAAAAAATCTGACGGATCTATCAAGACCGTTTCACTGATCCGCGATGAGATCGTGCAGGACGAAACTTTTGCAAGAAGCGCGGTGATCAATACAGAAAAAGGAAAGATCGGTTTCATCTATCTTCCTGAATTCTATGCCGACTTTGACAACCCACGTGGTGCACGTTGTTCTGAAGATGTCCGCAAAGAGATCATCAAGCTGAAAGATCAAAAAGTTGATGGTATCGTAATGGATCTTCGCAATAACGGTGGTGGTTCCCTATATGATGTTGTGCAAATGGTTGGTTTGTTCATTGAAGGCGGACCAATCGTACAGGTGAAGGATCGCGAAGGAAAACCACAGGTTTATTTCGATCGTGATAAATCAGTTCTTTGGGACGGACCGCTGGCTGTAATGGTAAATGAGTTCAGCGCATCTGCTTCAGAGATCTTTGCTGCAGCAATCCAGGACTATAACCGTGGTGTGATCATTGGAAGCACTACAACTTATGGTAAGGGTACTGTGCAACGCAATATTGGCCTGGACAAGATCATCGGTATGCTCGAGCCAAACAGTGATCTGGGAACAATTAAATTGACCTTGCAGAAATTCTATCGCATCAATGGTGGTTCAACTCAAAAGAAAGGCGTTGAATCTGATATTACGCTTCCTGATGTGTTCGAATACTCAAAGCTTCGTGAAAAAGACAATCCGGATGCATTGCCTTATGATGAGATCCAAAAAGCTGAATTCGCTACATGGAAATACAGCCTCAATCTTGATCCAATCAAGAAAGCAAGCGCTGACAGAATGAAGAATAACGAATCATTCAACAAGATCAGGACAAGCGCTGAGTGGTTGTCTCATCAAAACGATAGAGTTTATACGCTTAGCCTGAAAAAATACCAGGAAGAGCAAAAGCAAATAAAGGCAACAGTGAAAGTTATTGAGTCTTCAAATAAATTGACCCAGGAATTACCAGTTGAAGCACTTGCTGATGACCTCAAAAAATATGAGTATGATACCGGCAAACTGGAGCGCTTCAAGCAGTGGGTAAAGAATCTTCGTACAGATATTTATCTTGGAGAAGCTGTGAATGTTGCAACAGACCAGATCACACAGAACAATATTGTATATAATATCAAGAAGAATTAATTATAATAATATTTTCAAGAAGCCGTCCCGCTACCGTCGGGACGGCTTTTTTATTTTTCCTGATCGAACCGAATCCTCAACTCAATTCACTTATTTTTGTGAATAGCCCTGTTACCTAATTAACGGATCAACCAATTCAATGAACCTGCTTGACTCATTCAAATTAATAAAGGCATTCATCTTCGATCTCGACGGCGTATTGA
Source organism: uncultured Chitinophagaceae bacterium (assembly GCA_963728145.1). Classification (GTDB taxonomy): domain Bacteria; phylum Bacteroidota; class Bacteroidia; order Chitinophagales; family Chitinophagaceae; genus CAVSJA01. The sequence goes on from CAVSJA010000008.1 coordinate 417,206, forward strand.
CAGACGGCGGTCTTTGGGTTTTTCCGGATGGCAAGTATATCCGTAAAATGAATATAAAGGATGGCTTTGCTTTGCAATTGGCGGTAAAGAAAGGCTATAAGGTTGCGGTAATCTCCGGAAGTCACTCTGATGAAGTTGTTACGCGTTTGGGTAAACTAGGGGTTAAGGACGTGTTTATGCAAGAAACTGATAAGGTATCGCGCCTTAATTCGATAATGGAAAAATATAAGCTTGATAAAAGTCAGGTGTTATTTATGGGAGATGATATTCCTGATTATTCGGCTATGCAAAAGGTCGGCCTTCCCTGTTCACCTGCAGATGCTGCACCGGAGGTCCGGCATGTATCGAAATATATATCTATGTTCAAAGGAGGAGAAGGATGTGCACGTGATGTAATTGAGAAGGTTTTGAAGTTGAACGGGCATTGGGAGCTGGAGACTGATGTAGTAGCGAAATGATGTAAGTTTTTGGTTGATTGGTTAATTAGTTGATTGGTTAATTAGTAGACCACGAACAATGCATCGTTTTCATAGTCTAATCAATCAATTAACTAATTAACCAATCAACCAATCAACCAATCAACCAGTCAACCAAATACAGGAATGAGACTGATTATTGCATTCTTCAGGCTGATCCGCTCGTTAAATCTTTTGTTCATCGTTCTGACGCAATTCCTGTTTCAGTATTGCATTGTTATTCCATCCCTTGAGGTTTATGGTATTTCGCCGATACTTAGCCCGCTACGCTTTTCCCTTCTTGTGTTGGCTTCTGTGACCATTGCCGCGGCTGGGTATATCATTAATGATTATTTTGATATCAATATCGATCAGATCAACAAACCGCAAAAGTTGGTGATCGATAAAATCATTAAAAGAAGATGGGCAATTGTTTGGCACCTGAGTCTTTCAATGATTGGGGGGCTTATAAGTCTTTATTTAGCCTGGCGATTGAACAATATTCTATTGGCCCTGGGCAACCTGCTTTGTATTGCGCTGCTTTGGTTTTATTCAACCACATTCAAGAAAAAATTATTGATTGGGAATATTATCATTTCTCTATTGACAGGATGGGTGGTGCTTGTACTTTGGATCGTAGAAATGCCAAGGCAATTCAGTCTTGGATCGCATGATGCATTTACAAGGATTTTCAAACTCGCGGCATTGTATGGTGGCTTCGCGTTTATTAGTTCATTGATCCGGGAAGTGGTAAAGGATATGGAAGATATGCCGGGCGATGAACGGTATGGCGGCCGCACCATGCCGATCGTTTGGGGCGTGAATGTATCAAAAGTGTTTACTGCAACCTGGTTGATCGTACTCATTGCGGCAATCCTGATCCTCGAATTATATGTCCTGCCATTCCGTTGGTGGTGGTCGATTCTTTATAGCGGGTTATTTATCATACTACCTCTGCTGTTTACATTCAGGAAATTGTTTTCGGCAAATACAACGGAGCAATTTCATCAACTCAGCAACTGGATCAAATTCGTAATGCTGACCGGCATCCTTTCGATGATATTTTTTAAAATCTACACATGAGCAAGATTGTGCTGGCTTCGCAGTCGCCCCGGAGAAAACAGTTATTGGAATGGGCTGAAATTGATTTCGAGGTCATCGTGAAGGAAACTGATGAATCTTTTCCGGGTGAAATGCCGATTACAGAAGTTCCGATGCATATCGCAAGGAATAAAGCACTGGCAGTACTTGGCGCAGATCCCTCAATTAAAGAAAGAATCATTCTCGCTGCTGATACGATTGTTGTATTGAACAATGAAGTTGTGGGAAAGCCAAGCGACCGTCAAAACGCAATTGATATACTTTCTAAACTCTCCGGTAACAAGCACCAGGTCATTACGGGCGTGGTTTTAATGAAGGCTGAAATGGAAATTGCTTTTTCGGATACTACCGACGTTTGGTTTCACGAATTGACTCAGGATCAGATCGCATACTACGTGGATCATTACAAACCCTATGATAAAGCTGGTGCCTATGCAATCCAGGAGTGGATTGGTGTGGTGGGAATAAAATCCGTTAATGGTGACTTTTATAATGTGATGGGGTTGCCAGTGAGTAGGGTGGTGAATGCTTTGAAGGGAATGACATTAGGTTGAAAACCCTGCTTAGTGGCTCAAAATTGTAAATGATCTCCCCAGGGTTTTCAACCGTGGTGAAAAAACATTTTTATACGGTGTAAACACCATTGCTTTCGTCGACAACTGTTTTATCTTTTCAACCAGATATCACTTTAGCGTCTTACTGATTTGCGAAGAGCTATTGATGTAAGTCCCCATCTATTTACTGAGTCCTTAGTATGGGATGACATCTGCCACCATAAGAATCTTTAATTGGAAGTTGTCGTGGGGCAGAAGTCATCCCCCGAAAAACTATAGCCATGAACGAACGTCTGCTCCAGTTTATCTGGCAGTTCCGGTATTTTAATGCTACGGATCTTCAATTGTATAGCGGCGAAAACTTTCGCATCATTCATCCCGGTCAATTAAATAAACACCAGGGACCTGATTTTCTTGAAGCAAGAATCCAGGTGGATTCCACGCTTTGGGTGGGTAGTGTGGAATTGCATTTGAAAACTTCCGGATGGAAAAAGCATGCACATTCCGAGGACAGCAATTATGATAATGTGATTCTTCATGTTGTTTGGGAGAATGATGATCCCAACCCGGATCCCGGCATTGGATTATTTGTTTTGCAGGATCGGGTTTCAAAACTTTTGCTAAGGCAATATGAAAGCTGGATGGATTCCCCTTCATTCATTCCTTGCGAAGCGCAGTTGAAAAAAGTTAAGTCGATTACCTGGGAAAACTGGAAAGAAAGATTGTTGGTTGAACGATTGATCAGGAAATCAGCGCAGTTGCAACTATACCTGCAGGAAAGTAACCAGCACTGGGAAGAAACTTTCTGGTGGATGCTTGCGCGAAATATGGGAATCAAGGTAAATGCGGATGCATTTGAGAGTATTGCAAGAACCATCCCGCTAAAATTATTGAGTAAACATAAGAAGCAAATCCATCAGCTTGAAGCATTGTTGTTTGGACAAGCGGGATTATTGAACAAAATATTCCTGGAGGATTACCCGTCCATGCTTTACAAGGAATACCAGTTCTTACAAAACAAGTATAAGCTTCGATCATCGGGCATAGCCGTTCACTTCCTTCGAATGCGCCCTGTGAATTTTCCCACGATCCGCCTGGCACAATTAGCGATGTTGATTCATGAGTCGAGTCATTTGTTTTCGCGAATTAAGGATGCCGACTCCTATAAAGACATCAAGGAATTGTTTGGAGTAACTGCAAATGATTACTGGCACTATCATTATGTATTTGATGAAACCAGCGCCTTCAATCCAAAGAAGATAGGAGAGCAGATGATCAATAATATTTTAATCAATACGGTTATTCCATTTCTATTCACGTATGGAGAAGTGCATAAGGATAATTCCCTGAAACAAAGGGGCATCAAATGGATGGAAGAAATCGGTCCTGATATGAATTCAGTCACGAATGGATTTGTGGAGATTGGCATACCAGTTACCCATGCACGAGATTCACAAGCACTGATGGAACTTAAAACGAAGTACTGTGATCAGAAGAGATGCCTGGATTGCGCTGTGGGAAATGCATTGCTGGGATTTACTTCTGGGGTGAGATAAACTGAGTGCGCAGGTTTTTGTGAACAGAAGAACAGAAGAACAGCAGAACAGTAGAACAGTAGAACAGCAGAACAGTAGAACAGTAGAACAGTAGAACAGTAGAACAGCAGAACAGCAGAACAGTAAAACAGTAGAACAGTAGAACAGTAGAACAGCAGAACAGCAGAACAGTAAAACAGTAGAACATTAGAACAGTAGAAGAAAGCCTCCTCTGTATATAATTCCTTGCCTTCATCTGTTCGTCTGTTCAACTGTTCCTTTGTTCAAGGAGCAGCAGACGGGACTCGAACCCGCTGCCTAAAGCTTGGGAAGCTTTCGCTCTACCAGGTGAGCTACTGCTGCGAATTATTTGATATTGGATATTGCATATTTGGCTGCCTGGGATCAATTCCTTTCCAGTCAATTGCCGATTGCCCATTCACCATTCACCATTCACCATTCACCATTCACCATTCACCATTCACCATTGCCTATGAAGATACCGTTTTCTTAAAATTATATTTTTTGTCAAGCCAGCTGTCTTTAACAGGTATGACCCAATTATTTTCCAACTCCGATTTTGTTGCAGCGAGATTATTGAAGTAAATTGTATCCTCATTCAAAAATCCATTATCGATCGCATGTTTCAATTGAGCCAATGGTAATAGTTGAATTTTATCCTTGATCAGGAATGCCATGTTTTGACGATCGAAAAGACTAACCCCGGTTTTTTCTTCGATTCCTTTTAGCAATCTTACTGAACTATCGGTACTGCAACCACTAACCCCGGAAGCGGTTTCATCGGCCATTAGAACGATAAACTGCCCAAAGAATAATTGCGCGTATCCCTTGACTTTATCGCCGTGTGAGGTCCAGCTATCTGCAAATGATTGCAGCAGGTCTTCAATTTCTAAAGCTTCACTTAAAGTAAATAACCTCGATGCCTGGTAGATCCAAACCCTGGATTGTGGATTGAAATCTGTAGGAAGGAGGTGTTTGTATTCGAGTTTCATATTGCAAAAATAGTATTTAAACCTGAGGGAGTTCCTCTGCATCCTTCCCTTTTGAACCTTGTCATTTCGAGCCCGGTGCAATGAATGAAACTAATTCAATGAGGTAACCAGGGCGAGAAATCTGCACAATTAGGAAAGTCGCATAATCTCCAATTCCGCAGATCTCTCGCCCTGGTTGCTTTTGATGCAAGATTGCCTTTGTATACCGGGCTCGAGATGACAAGGTGGAAGGGGGTGGGCTCGAAATGACAAGGTTCGAAAGGGAAGGATAAGGATGCAGAGGAAATTGCCAGAGTTGTGAAGAAAATATCACTCCATTGATTCTGCGAGAAGCTCAGCAATATCTTTTACGAGTATTTCGTCCTTTTCTTTTGACTTAACTCCATCAGTAAGCATCGTATTGCAAAAAGGACATGCAGCTGCAATGATATCTGCTCCGGTATCTATGGCTTCCTGGGTTCTTTCCCAGTTTATGCGGGTAGTTCCTTTTTCTTCTTCTTTAAACATTTGCGCTCCACCCGCGCCGCAACAAAGTCCGTTTGTGCGACAACGTTTCATTTCCACTAATTCTGCATCCAATGCTTCTAACACTTTGCGTGGAGCCTCATAAATATTATTCGCGCGACCGAGAAAGCAACTATCGTGAAAGCTGATGCGCTTTCCTTTAAAAGTTCCGCCTTCTTTCAATCTTATTCTACCCGCATCGATTAATTGTTGTAAAAAAACACTGTGATGGATCACTTCGTAGTTGCCGCCAAGATCGGCGTATTCATTCTTTAGAATATTAAAACAATGCGGACAGGCTGTGACAATCTTTTTTACTCCATATCCATTCAACACCTGGATATTCTGGTAAGCCATCATCTGAAACATGAATTCATTTCCAGCACGTCGTGCGGGATCTCCATTGCACATTTCTTCATTTCCAAGGATGGCGAATTTTACTCCGGTTTTCTCGAGTATCAGTGCGAAGGCTTTGGTGATCTTTTGCGCCCGCTGATCAAAACTTCCGGCGCAACCAACCCAGAATAAAACTTCCGGTGTTTCACCGGCAGCGGCCATTTCTGCCATCGTTTTAATTGTCATAGTAAACGTTTAATAGAACGCAGCGCCACCAATAACAGCTGCAATTATAATCAGCACCAACAGTAACACAAGGCTACCTAATACAATGCCTATAATTCCAGGGGTATTGCTATTTCCTTTGGTCGACTTGATTCCAAGTACCAATGCACCTATTGCGAGTCCGATCGCAAGTATCCCAAATATTCCGACCGGAATAAATAAGAAACCGAGTGCTACGATACCAAATATCATCGAAATCCGTCCAAGTTTTCGCTGTTGTGGCGTAGCCTCGGATTTCATCTTTCTTTTTGCTTTCCATTGAAGAAGCTTTAACCCAATCTTTTCCTTCAGCTTCAGTTTCTTTCCGGTCAGCTTTTCATAGTCTTTTGGCGTAAGCTTGACAAATTCCTTCAGTGAAATAGATCTGTTGATGGAGTTCGTGGGGTCGGGTTCGGAACTACTAATTCCTGATCCATTAACAACTGTCATTAGCGTTACCGCTAAGACCAGCAGCAGCAGTTTTTTCATGCTTGTATGTTTATGGGGTTACTTGTTAGGGTAATTCAAATATATACTTTTAATACCAACCCCAGGCGGCAACGACAGCAAGTGCGAGCAGGAAGAAAAACAATACGAGTCCACTAAACACGACTCCCAGGATCCCCATTACGTTTGAATTTCCTTTAATTGACTTGATGCCCAGCACGAATCCAGCAATTGCAAGTCCTAAACCAATTATTGCTATTATTCCAATCGGGATGAAGATGAAAACCATGGCCAATATCCCAAAGATTAACGAAAGCCGGCCGAGCCTTATTTGCTGTGGCGTAGCCTGATCATTCATTTTTCGTTTAACCTTCCATTGAAGGATCTTGAGACCGATTTTTTCTTTCAGCTTTAATTTCTTTCCAGTAAGTTTTTGATACTCCCCTGGAGTCAGTTTGACGAATTCCTTTAACGAGATAGACTTGTGAGCGGGATTAATAGGCTCGTGGCCATCTGTTGCATGTACAATTAAATAACCTGGGAGTAATAGAAAAAGGAGTAGAAGTTTTTTCATGTTAGTTTGATTCAGGATTATAATTCAGGGTATCCAAATTTATTCACTTAGGGTGACAGGTTAACAAGTTAAAAAGTTAACAGGATGATAAACCTTAGTGATAATTTAGCAGGGAAGAAAGTATCTTGCAATTGGTTCCTGTTAAGCCAAAAATGAGCATCGACGACAAACTGTTACTCATCCGGAATTACGATCTCTGGGCAAATCTTACCGATGAGGAATACGATGAGCTTAGGATAGATCACTGCTTTATTGAAGCAGACAAAGATGACTATGTTTATTTTGAGGCACAGCATCATAATAAGCTATATTTCATCAAGGAAGGAATTATCCGTATCGGTTATATTGACGAAGCGGGGAGGGAAGTGATCAAGGAGATTATTCAAAAGGGTGATTTCTTCGGGCAGATCACGTTGGAAAGAAGTGATCTGCATGGTGAATTTGCACAGGCATATAAATCAAATGTAAGCCTTTGTGCGTTTACGATAGAAGATTTCGAGAAGTTACTTCAGAAGAAACCAGGACTCGCATTAAAGTATAGCAAGCAGGTTGGAGCCAAGCTTCGAAATATCGAGAACAGGTTGGTGAATCTTTTGAATAAGGAAGTAAAAGCAAGGTTGGTTCATTTCTTATACCAGCTTGTTGAACAAAACAAGGGAGATCAAACTTCCCGGGGTTATTGCATTCCAAATTATCTCACCCATGAGGATATTGCACAGTTGATTGGAAGCAGACGTCAAACTGTTACGAGTATGCTCAATGAGCTGGAGGCAGAAGGATTATTGGTATATGAGCGTAAAAGCATTTGTATCCCCGATGTTAAAAAACTCCAAAGTCTTGCCCTTGTCATTTAGATGACAGATTCTGCCCCGGCGGTGCCATTAGTTTTGTTTGGTAATTAAAAGGAGATACGATCATCTCCAATGAAAATTCAACGCAAACAAATCTTATCAAAATGAAAAGGATCGCATCGCTGATTTTTATGGTCGCTATCAGTGTTTCCACTTTAGCACAAACTCAGGATCCATTAAAAAAAAAGCACTTTAACCTCGAGGGAAATCTCGCCATTGATGGATATGACCCGGTTGCTTATTTTGTACAGGGAAAACCAATAAAAGGAAAAAAAGAAATGGCCGTAATTCACGAGGGTGTGCTTTACTATTTTTCATCTGCCTCGAATAAGGAAGAGTTTAAAAAGAATCCAGGCAAATACGAACCACAATATGGAGGTTGGTGCGCTTATGCTATGGGAGCGGAAAATGAAAAAGTAAACGTCGATCCGAAAACTTTTAAGGTTGTTGACGGTAGACTCTATTTATTCTATAACAAGTTCTTCAACAATACACTCCCTGAATGGAATAAGGATGAATCCAATTTAAAATCCAGGGCTGATAAGAATTGGTCCGTAATTTATCATTGATCACCAACCAAAACCTGGAAAATGAAATATTCATCTGTATTAATTTGGATACTTCGGTTGATCGCTGCAGTAATAATGTTGCAAACTCTTTATTTTAAATTTACTGCTCATCCACAATCAGTACATCTCTTTACAGAACTTGGAATGGAGCCCTGGGGCAGAATTGGTACCGGCGTCGTCGAACTCATTGCATCCTTATTGATTATCTATCCCCGTACTACGGGCATCGGTGCAACTATAGGAACTGGCTTGATGGCAGGTGCGATCTTCTTTCACCTAACTAAACTTGGAATCAAATTCGAAGGAGATTATGTGCTTTTTATGTATGCTGTAGTTGCATTTACAAGCTGTACAATTCTTGCAGTTATATTTAGGTCGCAGCTGTTCCGGCTGGTCCGGCTGGTCAGGGATTGAAATTGTCAATAGAGACACCAGGCCAATTATTAACAACCAAATTTGTTCCCTTTTATAAATCCGTTGGATGGCTGCGTTTCGTCCAAATCACAGTTTCAAAGCATAATTTCGTATTTGTTTAACAGAAAGAGGATGGGCAATTGCGGCTATTAATTTGGCAATGAAAAAGACACTGATATACATTTTTCTACTTATCAACCTTTGCGGTTATGGTCAAACGCTTTTGCCGGTAGACAAGGAATCGAAAGTAAAATTCAGCATTAGAAACCTTGGAATGAATGTCACCGGTTCGTTTACCGGAGTGGAAGGAAAACTAAGTTTTGATGAGAAAAATCCTGGGGCCAGTTCATTTGAAGCAACTGTGGATGTGAATACTATCAATACGGGCATCGGAGCAAGGAACAATCATTTAAGACAGGAAGAGTATTTTGATGTGAAAAACTTTCCACGTATCAGGTTTGTATCAACGAAGGTCACCGCCTCAACCAAGGCAGGCACTTATTTTTTATTTGGTAAATTGACAATCAAAAACACCACCCATGATATCTCATTTCCCTTCACCGCAACGCCGCAGGATGGTGGTTACCTCTTTAATGGTGAATTCAAATTGAACCGTAGGGATTACGGAGTAGGTGGAAGCAGCATCGTTATTTCAGATAATTTGACTGTAAATCTGGCTGTTTTAGCGAAGAAACAGTAGGATAACTGGGGTAGAAAAAAGATAGGAGCAGGCCTTGTTAATAGAAAAATAATACTATTTTGCAGTAATAATATGATTACGATGGAATTACAGAACGCTGTCAATAATGTCTTTGTTCAGTTGACTGAGTCACTTAATCAATTGACGGAGAAAGAATATGCCCAGCCCTGCAATTCCCTTTTCAACAATACGATTGGGCAGCATGTGCGCCATATCATCGAGTTGTTTCAGTGCCTTGAAAGCGGATATGATAGTGGCATTATAAACTACGAGAAACGTAAAAGGGATACGGATATCGAGACCGATAAGGAATTTGCAAAAGGGCTGTTATTGCAAGTCCATACTAACCTGAATCGCTCCAATAAGGAGCTGGTTTTGGAGGCTACTTACGACGAACATTCAGAGCAATTCATCAATATCGCGACCAATTACCACAGGGAGATCGCTTATAATCTCGAGCATACGATCCACCACATGGCGCTTATCCGGGTTGGAATTACGGAGGTTTCTAAAATAGAATTGCCTGATAACTTCGGAGTCGCGTCCTCCACAGTTAAGTACCGCAACCAATGTGCACAGTAACATTTATTCCGGCAAGGGATAAGGTTTTTCTTACATCCAATCGCGACGAAAAGCATGTTCGCGCCGATGCGCATTTTCCCGGCACTTATGAATATTCTTCAGGAAATATTCTTTATCCAAAAGATGCTGATGCCGGAGGTACATGGGTAGCCCTTCATAATAATGGGAATGCTGTAGTGTTCCTGAATGGAGGTACAATTAAACATACTCCCAAACCTCCATATCGAAAAAGCCGAGGTTTGATATTGCTGGACCTTATTGATAGCTATACCCCATACAATAGTTTTGTTGCAATCAAGCTGAACAATATTGAACCATTTACGGCCATTATCTGGGATGACCATCACCTCTTTGAATGCCGGTGGGATGGAAAGCAAAAACGCGCCTTCCAGATTGATGAACAACAACCGCATATTTGGTCCTCGGTAACCTTATACGATGAAAAAATGATCCGCAGAAGAGAGAAATGGTTTGCCGATTGGTTGAAAAAACATACTGAGCCGAGCCAGGAAGATATCATGCAATTTCATCTTTTCTCCGGCGATGGAGATAGTCACAACGATATTCGCATGAATCGCGATGGCAAAGTGTACACCGTAAGTGTTACTTCAGTTTCAATTGGTACGAACTCCGGGATTTTGCAATACCACGATCTCAAAAATAATAAGCATTCCACGCAGGAAATCGCATTCGATAAAACAATGGTAAGCCGCTGATGAATTTCATCCAAAGATTCCTGCATCGTCCATTCTTCATTCGGTTGTTCAATTGGGAATACTGGAGCTTTGCGGCCGTATACACCTGGATCTATCCCATATTTATCCTCATATGCATTCGCTCGCGTTCCTTTTTCTTCTATGCAGCCGCTAATCCTAAAATTCAAAACGGTGGATTCTTAAACGAATCAAAGAAAGATGTCCATGCGTTAGTGCCTGAAGAACTGCAGCCAAAGACAAATTATTTTAAGATACCTGCGAATGCTGATATTGTGTTACAGGAATTGAATAGAAACGGACTTGCCTTTCCTATGATTGGAAAACCTGACGTTGGTGGAAGGGGTAGGGGAATTAAAGTGCTCAAGGAGGAACAGGATGTAAGAACCTATGTAAGCAATGCCTTCCTGGATTTTCATATCCAGGAGTTCGTTCCCTACAAGAAAGAAATAGGTGTTTTTTATTACCGCAACCCCGGTGAGCCAAAAGGAACTCTTACCGGAATAGTTAGAAAGGAATTCCTAACGGTCACCGGCAATGGAAAAAATACAATCCGGGAATTATTGTTGCGCGATCGGAGAGCCATCATGTATATGAGCAGTTTTGAAAATATGCATGGAAAAAAACTCAATGAGGTGTTGAGTGATGGCGATAAACGAATTGTTTCTCCCTATGGTAACCACGCCCGGGGCGCAATGTTCCTGGACGATTCGCATTTGATTGATGAAAAGCTCACCAATTTCATTGACGCGATTTGTCAACGCATACCGGAATTTTATTTTGGCAGATTGGATATCCGATTTAAGGATTGGGAAGAATTAAAACAGGGTTTGAATTTTTCAATTATAGAAGTGAACGGTGCCGGATCAGAGCCTACCCATATTTACGATCCGCGACATACTCTTTTCTTTGCGTGGAAGGAGATCGTCAGGCATTGGATCATCCTGGCCCGTGTAAGCCGCAAGAACCGCAAACGAGGGCATCCATATTTAAGCCTTCGGGAAGGAATACAAATGTTTAGAGAAGATAAGCTCTGGAGCAAGAAGCTGGCAGCGATGCCGGAGTAAGTTGAGACCCAGTTCCGAACCTTATAGAGGCAACTCGCAAATGAGTAAGAACCTTAAGGGTTCGGAACTCTACATTCGCGACTTCCCAAAATAGAGTTCCGAACCACGGAGTGTGAAGTAGTTCCGAACCCTAAAGATTGAACTCACAAATACATGAGGAACTTACAGGGTTCGGAACTCTAATTGGAAGCTAGGGTTCCGAACCCTGTAATGGTCCGATACCTTTTAGAGAGGCCTATTTAGGGTTCGGAACCACGCTCGCTCAGTTCGGAACCACCCACCATTCTGGGTTCGGAACTTTTATCCCGTATTCCGATATTCGCGTTTTAATAGTCATGAAATTCCTCCGCATTTTCATAACGGGTCTTTTTATCAGTTTCATGGGCACGCTTCCTTTAGGCACCATGAATATCGCTGCAATGCAGATCGCTATTACAGATGGAATTCGGCCTGCAATACTTTTTTCTATCGGAGTAGTACTGGTGGAAATTATCTATGTTAGACTTTCTTTGATAGCAATGAAATGGGTGAGTAGGCAAAAGCGATTGTTCCGCTGGCTGGAATGGTTAACATTACTGATCATCGTCGCGCTTGCCGTTTCAAGCTTTGTTGCTGCTTCCAATCCAACTGTAAAATCAAATCCCATTCTTTCAAATACCCTTCACCGGTTTTGGTTGGGAGTTATGTTAAGTGCGATAAATCCGGTTCAGATCCCATTCTGGTTTGGATGGAGCACTTTGTTGTTTACCAGGAAAATTCTTTTACCACGAAATGATCATTATGTCTTTTATATCGCTGGAATTGGCACCGGAACCTTTGTGGGTTTTGCTGTATTTATTTTCGGTGGGAACTTGTTAGTTGATAAATTGAATACCAACCAGGACGTACTCAATTGGATCATTGGAGGAGTATTCTTAATTACCGCGATCATTCTTTTCTGGAAAATGATGCTACATAAGGATGCTGCTCATAAATTGGAGCATCCCGAAGAAGTAACTGAAAATTTGGAAGATGAAGTCACAAAAATAAACAAATAAGCATGGGGGTAATACCGCGTTTCTTTACCCGGATCAAGCGAATTTGGCCTCCTTAGTTCATACCATTTCCCAGAATTTTTCGTTTTAAGGAGTGATTTAATCATTAATCCGAAATCTATTCAAAACCAATATTTTATGAAATCAAGACTCCAGGTATTTACCTGTATCTCCCTGCTTTCCTTTGCCGTTTTGGCTTCCTGTGGTAAAAATAGAGACAAGGTTGATGATACCTTAACTCAAACAGAAGCTGCTTCAAATAACGCTTTTGCTGAGGCTCAATACAATGATGTTACTACGCTGGTTGACCAATCCGCAAGGAACGGCTCTGCTTTATTTGGCGCCGCTGGAACTGGATCTGGAAGTGGAATCGGTTCATTGTTGAGTGGTTGTGGTACATTGACGCACGACACCACATCAGTTCCTCGTTCTATCACCATCGACTTTGGTGCTACAAACTGTCTTTGCCTCGATGGACGTAACCGCAGAGGAAAGATCATTGCAACTTATACTGGCAAATACACTGATCAGGGAACAACTATAACTATCAGCTTTAACAATTACTATGTGAATGATAACAAGATCGCCGGTACAAAACAGATCATAAACCAGGGTAATAATGGTGCTGGTAATCTCGTGTACAAAATCATTGTAGATGGTTCGATCGTTAAGGCAAATAATATGGGAACTGTTTCCTGGGTTTCTACACGGTACCGCGAGTGGAAAGAAGGATACAATACTCCATTGAATATTCTTGATGATGTGTATTCAATAACCGGTGATGCAAGTGGAACTACACGTCTCGGAAGACCATACACTATCACTATTGCCACTGCATTGGTAAGAAAAATGAATTGCCGTTGGTTTGAGAGTGGTGTACTGACTTTATCAATGAATGCATTGCCTGATATCAGTCTCGATTATGGAACAAGCGGTTGCGATGCAAACGCTTCGATCAACATACTCGGACAAAATTATCCGGTGATACTCCAATAAATTTTTTAGTTTTTGGTTAAGGCTCGCTCATTATTTATACAGACCCCGCTCAGGCGGGGTCTTTTTTTAATAATCAATAATCAATAATCAATAATTCTAGCGGCATAAGAAAATTCCGAATTCATCAGGCTCATATCAATTATTGAATATTTATTATTGATTATTAATTATTGTTCAGTCCACGATGAACAGCTTACATCCCTCCCTACTACTGCTCCTGTGTGCCTCGGAATTATCCCCAACGAAATAGCACATTCCTGCAGCGGTTCTATACACTCTTCCATCCTTTAATTCAGTATCCATTTCGCCCTCAATTACTAAGATGACATGTCCTTTATTACACCAGTGATCGGCTTTGTAACCTGGACCATATTCGACCATTCGAACACGTATATCGCCAACATGTTTGGTTCTCCAAAATACTTTTCCGCTTTCTGCCGTCTTTTCTTCTTTTGGAACTGAATTCCAATCGAGAGTTTGGAAATTGAATGGTGGAATTTTCATTTTTAATTTTTGTGTGAAGGTAGGGAGATGACATCTGGCCCCGTAAGTTGTTCTCAATGCAAAGAGACTGTGGGGCCAGATGTCATCTCCTTGCCTTATTTTTATCCTATGGCTCAATTGAATCGTTCTCTCGGCCTCGGACTTGTTGTTGTAATTGTAATTGGAAACATCCTCGGTTCGGGGGTGTACAAAAAGATCGCTCCAATGGCCGCGGAATTGCATTCACCTGGTTGGGTACTTATTTGTTGGGTATTGGGAGGAATCATTAGTTTGTTTGGAGCATGGAGCAATGCAGAGATAGCAGGATTATTGGCAGATACGGGCGGAGAATATGTTTACTACAAAAAGATCTATAATAAGTTTTTTGCTTTCATTTTTGGATGGTCATTGTTCTCGGTTATACAAACCGCAGCTATCTCCTCACTGGCTTATCTGTTCGCGCAATCCTTACATAGCATTTATCCATTACCGGATATCCTCACTTCGCTAAAGGATGTCAACCTCTGGGACACATTCTTTCCCTTTAAAGATTTCAATGTCAAACTGACCGCGATCATTCTTATATTAATCCTAACATGGGTTAATAGCCTGGGTGTAAAAACCGGTGCCTGGTTTGGATCTGGAATTCTTGTATTGGTAATTGCAGGAATACTATCCATTATCATTTTCGGATTGGCAAGCCCTCAATCCAATACTTCACAGATTTTTAGTTTGGCTACAACAAATAACCAGGCCGTTACTTTCAGTGCAGTTTTTACGGCGATGCTGGCATCGTTCTGGGCCTACCAGGGTTGGGCCGCCGTGGGATATATTGGAGGAGAAGTAAAGGATGCCAAACGAAATATTCCAAGAGGAATAACCATCGGTGTATTGACGGTAATGTTATTGTATATCTTAGTTAATTCGACTTATCTCTCACTGCTTCCCATAACTGATCTGGAACAAATTCATACTTCCGGAAATCAGATTGCCGCCGTCGAAGCGGTGCGCTCATTTTGGGACAGTGGAGGAGCGATGTTCATCTCTGTGTTGATTTGCATTACAACTTTCGGCTGTACACATGCCACCATTCTGTCAAGCTGCAGGATCTACTATGCAATGGCGGCAGAAGGCATGTTCTTCAAACCGGTTAAAAAATTAAATAAATCGCATGTTCCCGCCAATTCGATGATCTTCCAGGGCATTTGGGCATGCGTGTTAGTTTTATCAGGAACTTTTGATCAGTTAACGGATATGATCATCTTCTCCGTATTTCTTTATTATGGGGCAACTGCATTAGGGGTTTTTATACTTCGCAAGAAAAATGCCCGATGCACCGAGGCCGTATAAGGTTTGGGGGTATCCAATCGTGCCGGCGATTGTAGTAGTATTTAGCGCTGCTCTATTTTTAAATACTATTTACTCACGTCCACGTGAAGCCGCGATTGGCATGGGATTGATGCTGATTGGAATTCCATTTTATTATTATTTCATTAAGCGCCGCATCCAATAGATAGAAAAATCTTTTCAACTCATCGACGCTGCGCCGGGCGTCCCCGCCCGGCGTCTTACGCACTCGGAGAGCTTGTATTATGTGATGAATTTTACCGGATGATTAATTTCGGTCATCCCGAATTTCTAATACGCCGGGCGGGGACGCCCGGCGCAGCGTCACAGACAATAAATTATTTCTTCCACGAATCCCTTTCTTCAGGAGAAAACTTCCACGGCGCAAAATTGTTTTCAATATTGCTGAACATCGCGTTCCATTCGGGAGTCGCCTTGCTTTCTTCCATTACGAGTGAGCGACGGAGTTCGAGTATTATCTCAAGCGGACTGATGCTAACGGGACATTCTTCAACGCAGGCATTGCAACTGGTGCAGGCCCAAAGTTCTTCGGTAGTGATATAATTATGAAGAAGTGATTTTCCATCTTCCTTAAAATTTCCTTCTTTATTGATGATTCTTCCAATTTCTTCTGTTCTATCACGCGTATCCATCATGATCTTGCGGGGAGAGAGTTTCTTGCCGGTGATATTCGCCGGACATGCAGCTGTACACCTGCCACACTCAGTACAACTATATGCATCGAGCAGATTTCTCCAACTGAGGTCAGCAACATCTCTTGCGCCGAACTTCGAAGGTGGAGTCGCCTCTGTCGGTGCCTTGTCGGGTTGCATTGCATAAAGTACCTCCTTTTGGATCTCCGGCATATTCCTCATCTTTCCCAATGGCAATAAGCGGGTAAAATAAGCATTAGGAAATGCAAAGATGATATGCAAATGCTTCGACCAGGGAAGATAGTTTAGAAAGGCAAATATGCCGACGATATGTAGCCACCAGGCGCTTCTTTCAATTATTAATAGTGTCGAATTGGATGAATCTGCAAGAGTTGGTGCGATCAGCCCTGATACGAGGAAATTGCCAGTATCCGCATAATGTGGGGCGTTATTCAATTGCAATGCCCGATCAGTCGCATTCATCGTGAGGAAAAGACACATCAAAATGATCTCTGTAATAAGGATATAGTTCGCATCGCTTCTTGGCCAACCGTCGAGTTCTTTTTGATTCAGCCTTTTTACCCGCATTACATTCCTGCGGATCAAAAAAGCAATACAGGCCACCAGGACAAGTATCGCAAGAAATTCAAAGCCGTTTATAAGGAAGGTATAGAACCCGCGCAGCATCGGCATGAATAAACGATGTGTGCCGAGTATGCCATCGAGAATGATCTCAAGTACTTCGAGATTGATAATAATGAAACCAACGTAGATAAAAATATGCAACAAGGCAACCATCGGCCTCTTGAACATCTTCTTTTGACCAAGCGCAAGCAACATAACATTCTTCCATCTTTCACCTTTCCGATCGCTGAAATCTTCATCCTTACCCAAACGGATATTCCTCACGATCTCCCGAATCTTTTTCGTGAAAAACCAGATAGCGAAGATTGTTATGAGAATGAAGAGACCCTGTTGGATGTAGCTCATGGTATTGCTAAGTTAGTATTTAAGTTGAGAAAGTTGATGGGGTTGATAGGGTTGATGGGGTTGAGTAGTGAACAAGGAATCCAGGATTGTCTTCAATCCTTATCAACTTGTCAACCTTGCATTCCCGTCCCGCCGTCGGCGGGAGGAACAACTCAGTCAACCAATCAACTAATCAACCAATCAACTTTTCACACTACATTTGATCCCATGAAAAAAGACTACATCCTTGACGCCGCTTCTGCCAGTAGAAAACTGGAGCGAATGGCTTATGAGATCGTGGAAAATAATATTGATGAAAAAGAATTGATCCTTGCGGGAATTCGTGAGAGCGGGAGTGTGGTTGCGAGATGTATCGAGCAGTTACTTGCGAAGATCGGGTCATTAAAAACTACTGTCATTACGCTCAGTCTCGATAAGAAGCATCCAAAAGAAGTTAAGATCAGCCAGGATATCGATTTTTCCGGTAAAGTGATTATCGTGATCGATGATGTTGCCAATAGCGGCAAGACTATGTTATATGCGATGAAGCCTTTTCTCGATTTTCATCCAAAAAAAATTCAAACTCTCGCGCTTGGTTGAGAGAACTCACAAAGCTTATCCGATTTCTACTGACTATGTTGGTGTGTCAGTTTCCACAACATTTCAGGAACATATTTATGTTGAAGTAGATGGAGAAAAGGTGACGGGAGCATATTTGAGTTGACATCCCTCTGTGTCCTCCGTGCTTCTTTGTGTCCTCTGCGTCCAAAAAATCTACGCCGTTAGGAACTCAGTAAATACAGAATGACTGATGTGCAAGTTTTCGGGACGCAGAGGACACAAAGGAGCACGGAGGACACAGAGAGAGATCAGAAATACAGAAAATAGCCTTTAAATTTCCCTTGTGAATCGAACATCAACGTAGGCGCCGGTACTTTCACCATATTAAACAGATAAAAAACCGAGCGAAGAAACTTGCTATTGGTTTTGATTTTGGTGAGATCAATATCTGCTGCAAGATAGAATTGCCTGATACGGGGTATATCGTGCCTTGTTATTTCAACACCGTTTTCATCTTCCCATTTGTTTTCAAACCCACCATACATTCCTTCTGCTCCGTATCCAACAGCAATATTCAACCATTTGGGAATTTTTGAATCCTTGAAAAATGAATGTATATTAAAACTCAGCCAATGCGTTTGAGAATTGTAATCTTTCAAAATTTTTTCTGACCAGGTTGGTCCATAGAGTTGATCAACCCTTCCCTTTAGATCATCAGGATAATCACCGGGATGATAACTTAATTTAAATGCTATTCTTTGTTCTTTCCATCCCAATTCCTGTGCAATAAAACTTCCGACACCAATACCATTGGCCACCATGTCGCCCCAACTAAATCCCCATTCTTCAGAATAGGCATCCTGGACCTCAATAATACTTTGATAGGCCAGCGCGCTCATGCCTCCCATCCATACTGAGGTTTTCTGATTTAATCCTGCCCATTTCCAGGTGCGATAGGAAATTCTGCTGAGGTTGTAAGAGGTCCACATATGCCCCAGCTTATCCATCTGGTTCCACTCGCTATTATCATTGAAGAAATGGAAATCGGTTTTTGGATAATCCCTGTACCAGGCCTTGTCAAGCGCGATATAAGTGCCTACCCAGAATGCGGCATGCGCCGTGGAGACAACGATCAATTTGGGCTTATTTACTGCAGATTTTTTTTCTGAAGAACTATCTTGCGCAACCGTATTTAGAAAAGTAGAGATTGATAAAAGGGCTAGCAAGGCAAGCTTCTTACCTTTGAGAAGGAAAGCAGTTTTACAAGTCAAGAACCAGGTGCACAGTAAGCCCATGAGCAAAATTACGTTTACCAGTTTTAAACGGTTTCTGATTCATAAAATTATATATCTTCAAATTATAGGCAACCTAACAAAAGTTATATCAAACAGATAGATATGGAAACAGCGATTCAAAACAAAGTGTCCAACTGGCTCAGCGGAAGCTTTGATCCCATCACTAAAGAGGAGATCGTTCGCCTCCAAAAAGACAATGAGAAGGACCTTGCCGATGCGTTTTACCGCAACCTGGAATTTGGAACGGGCGGATTAAGGGGAATTATGGGTGTGGGAACGAACCGGATGAATAAGTACACCGTGGGTATGGCAACACAAGGTTTTGCGAATTATTTGAAGAAAACCTATCCCGGGAAGGAAATTAAAGTGGCAATTGCCCACGATAGCCGAAACAATAGCCGATTCTTTGCCGAAACAACCGCAAATGTTTTCGCGGCCAATGATATAAAGGTTTACCTGTTTGAAGAACTAAGGCCAACCCCTGAGTTGAGTTTTGCCATCCGTTATTTTAAATGTGATGCAGGGGTTGTGTGTACGGCCTCGCATAATCCAAAAGAGTACAATGGCTATAAGGCGTATTGGAATGATGGGGGTCAACTTGTTCCTCCTCATGATAAGAATGTGATCAATGAAGTAGAAAAGATCGCATCTGTTGATGAAGTGCAATGGAGCGGGGGTGAAAAAAATATTACCCTGATCGGCCGCGAAATTGATGAAGCATATATAAATATGCTGAAGAGTCTTTCAGTGTACCCGGAAGTGATCGCAAAGCAGAAGGACCTGAAAATCGTTTATACACCGATTCATGGAACCGGAATCGTACTGGTGCCTGAAGTATTGAAGAGATTTGGTTTCACCAATGTTACGATCGTTGATGAACAATCAGAGCCGAATGGAAATTTTCCAACCGTGGTTTATCCAAATCCTGAAGAAGCGGAAGCAATGAGTTTTGCATTAAAGAAAGCAAGACAAATTGATGCGGATATTCTTGCAGGAACGGATCCGGATAGTGATCGGGTAGGCATCGGAGTTAAGGATCATCATGGTGATTTTGTGTTGATGAGTGGAAACCAGACTGCAGTTCTTGCATTCAATTATATGATTGAAGCAAGAAAGGCTAAGGGAATCGCTCAGCCAAATGATATGGTGGTGAAGACTATTGTTACGACCGATATGATCGACAAGATCGCAGCGGAAGCCGGCGTGAAATGTTATAATGTACTTACTGGTTTCAAATGGATCGCTGAATTGATCAAGGAAAAGGAAGGAAAGGAGAATTATGTTCTGGGAGGAGAGGAGAGTTATGGGTTGATGATTGGATCAAAGATCAGGGATAAGGATGCAATTACGGCTGTTGCCATTCTTTGTGAAATGTGTGCGTATGAAAAAGACAAAGGCAAGACCTTATTTCAAAAGTTGATTGATCTGTATGTTCATTATGGTTTTTATAAAGAAGCGTTGATCTCCATCACCAAAAAAGGAATGGATGGACAGCAGCAGATCGCTGCAATGATGGAAGGCTATCGCAAGAATCCTCCTGGAAAAATTAATAATTCTCCTGTTGTTGAATTGCTCGATTACGAATTGCGCAAGGGGAAGAATCTTCAGACCGGCAAGGAATGGGATATCAGTCTGCCAAAATCAAATGTGCTTCAATTCATTCTTGCAGATGGAACGAAGATATCAGCGCGTCCATCCGGTACCGAGCCGAAAATTAAATTTTATTTCAGTGTGAATACGAAGTTGGAAAAGGCGGAGAATTACGACAAGGTGAATGCGGAGTTGGATGCGAGGATTAAGGATGTGATAAAAGATATGAATCTATAGCCTGCGGGTCTTGGTTTATTGCCACAAAGGCTCGATTATTTTGTATGCATTTTTCTTACAACGATTTCGCCCCTTACTCCATGAACCTTGTCATTTCGAGCCCGGTGTAATTAAAGCAATCCCGAATAGAGTAACCAGGGCGAGAAATCTGCGGTATGAGCTGAACTACGAAAGAGGCAAAGTCACTAATGGTGCAGATTTCTCGCCCTGATGTCTAACTGTATTATATTCCCAATTGGAACCGGGCTCGAAATGACAAGGTTCATGGGGTAAGGGGCAAAATCTGAATTTGATCGACGACATAAGGACGATATCACCAAATCCTCGGAATTAATCTCGGAACCCGTTTTTTGTACTGCGTGTACGCATCCCCGTATTCCATCTCCAATTTCTTTTCTTCTAACGGAATTGCAAGCACCGTATACGTCGTAACGATCACCACACAGATCAAAGAAGAAAGCCAGGGCAGCAACACAAAAGCCGACCAGATAAAAACAAATGTGACGATGTACAAGGGATGTCTTACATATTTGTAAGCTCCATTCGTAACGAGAGGTTTCCGTGTTCCATGAATCGCCATTGGTTCATTTAGAAATGATCTGAAATAACGGAGAATATAAAGGATGATGATCAGGCCGGCTATGCCACCAATGGCAATCGCGATTATCCTTAAGAATTGTGGTGGATCGAATAATACAAGCTGCTCCATTTTGAATTGGTACAAGACAATACCAATAAATGTTATAGCAGCAAAAACGATATATAGCTTCCGGTAATATCTATACGCTCCTTTCATCTTCGCAAATGCCCAGGTCTTAAACCAAATGGCAGCAAAGAGACTGTGCAAAAGGCAGAAAACAACCCAGAATACAACCAACAAAACGTGCGCTAAATTCATAAAGGGTAAATTTGTCTCATTTATTCCCTACCTTAATAATCATTCCATGAAATATATAACCCTTTTAGCCCATCCTGGTTTTGATCGCCTGCTCCGTCAAACCCGAACTTGAAAAATTAAGGGCGGAGGAATTGGTACGACTGAACTATAAGCAACAAAATGGCGTGGATGGAGCAGGACACTGGACGGTATACGAAGTTTTCATCGATTCAATTATTCAAACAAATAAAGATACTCCCACCTTTAAAGTTTTTGCTCATACCAACGGCGACTACAAGCTTCCGGAAATAGAAGACCATCCCGGAAATTACACAGAAAAATTTTATGATACCCTACAGTTCACCGCGACGAAAGTCGATACAAAGTGTGGTTGGCGAGTGATTGGATAATACTTGGAGCGAGGCACGAGTGATTACATTCTCGAAACATATCACGAACCCATGTCCCTCATGATCGTCATTCCCGCGGTGTAATTTCATGCACTTTGCGATATGATGCAACCAAGCGGGAACCCCCTGGAACCGAATCGGCAATTACCTGAAATAAATCTGGCGTAAGCAACAAGGAGCAGCTAATTAGTTGATAGGGGTTTCCCGCTTGGTTGTTTCTTGTCGTAAGTCTCTAGAAATTACACCGCGGGAATGACGAACATGGTGGTAGAAGTTTCAAAACTAATCCGGCAACGCAAACGCCACATACGCATCCCCCGACTTCGTTCCCAACTTTCCTCCACCGCAAGCAATAACCAAATATTGCTTCCCATTCAATGAATACATTGCGGGCGTTGCAAAACCCGCTGCAGGTAATAAATATTCCCATAATAACTCTCCGGTTCTTTTATTGAATGCCCGCATCTTTCCGTCACGGGTAGCCGCAATGAATACCAGGCCGCCTGCCGTAACAACGGGGCCGCCATAATTTTCTGTACCGGTAATAATACCCTTTGCTTTGAATTCGGGCGTTTCTCCGAGTGGGATCTTCCACACTAATTCGCCATTGTTGAGATTGATTGCATTCAAAGTTCCCCAGGGAGGTTTGACGGCAGGATAGCCTTCTTTGCTCAGGAATTTATTATAACCGGTGATGCCATAGGGAAGATTTAGAAAAGTATCGATGGGTTGTGGAGGAAATGGCTTTCTTTCTTACTTCTTTTTAATTGAAGAAGGAAAGGCAATAATTGCATTTTTCTCTTCATCCGATCAATTGTTTGAATGAAGGCATCATGCGACGGCCGGTGTTGATCAGTGCAAGAAGCGTATCGGGCGTATATTTATCACGCACTTGGAGCAATGAAGGAAAATTTCCTGATCCTTTCATTTCGCCGCCATGGCAGTTACTGCAATGTTGTTTATAGAGACGCTTGCCCGCTTCGAGATAGTTTTCTTTTTTTGGAGTTAAGTCCCGTTTAACCATCGTAAGCACCCAGGCCATTTCATTTGCGTTCACATAAAGAATTCCTGTTGCGGGATCAAAAGCAGGACCGCCCCATTCTGCGCCGCCATCAAATCCTGGAAATACAATTGTTCCTTGTGGAGATGGAGGAGCATACATATGATCCTTGCGATAGCTTTCCCATTTTTGTTTGATATCCTGGAAAGAAGTATCGGGCAGCAAATTATTTAGTTCCTCTTCGGGGAATGATTGTCTGGAGAATGGTTTCGGTAGAGTTGGAATCGGTTGTGTTGGCCAGATGGATTCACCTTCAACTTCTGTGTCAGTTGGCACCGGTAGTTCTTCGATGGGAAATAGATTGTCACCCGTTTCGCGATTGAATAGGAAGACAAATCCTGTTTTTGTCGTTTGCGCAACCGCATCAATCTTTTTTCCCTTATGCGTCACTGTTACCAATGCAGGTGGAGTAGGGATATCGCGATCCCAAACATCATGATGAATATCCTGGAAATGCCAGATGCGTTTGCCGGTATTTGCATCGAGTGCAAGCAGGCAATCGGCAAATAAGTTTTGTCCCTTTCTTCTTGCTCCATAAAAATCAAATGAAGCCGATCCGGTTGGTACGAATACAATGCCTCTTTCTTCATCCAGGCTCATTCCACTCCAGTTATTAGCGCCGCCTATTCGTTTGTAAGCGTTTTTATCTTCCCAGGTTTCGTATCCTAATTCTCCGGATTGAGGAATGGTATGAAAGATCCATTGCTGTTTGCCGCTGCGGGTATCGTATGCGCGGATATGCCCGGGTGCAGCGGCTGGGCCTTCATCTACTCTTGTACCAAGGATCAAAAGATCTTTATAAACTACACCGGGAGATGTATTGGTGACGAAGAGATTTGCTACATCCCTGCCTAATCCATCATGTAAATCAATTTTTCCGCTATCGCCAAAACTGTTAACCAATTTACCCGTCTCTGCATTCAGGCAATGCAATTGTGATCCGGCTGTGTAATATAGTCTCCGATCATCTTTTCCATCTGTCCAATAAGCCAGTCCGCGGCTATTGTTCATAATAAAGAATGACCTTTTTGAGCCATTGATGCTATCAAATGGATTGAAAACCCATTTTTGTTTCCCGGTTTCTGCATTAATTGCAAAAACTTTCATTTGCGGAGAGGTCCCATAGAGAATACTATCAATGATGATGGGATTGCATTGAATCTGCGAAAAGTTTACCGTATCCGCATCACCGGTATGAAAGATCCAGGCAACTTTCAGGTTAGCCACATTGCTGGTATCGATCTGCGTTAGTGAGGAGTAGCGGATCATTTCTTTTGTGCCGCCGTAGTTGGACCAGGTGCTGTATTGAGAACTTGGGTTGCTGTTACAGGAAAATAATGCTGTTATAAAGAATGCCATAACAAAAAAAGCCCAGACTCCTGTGGTGAAAACATCAGAAAAAATGGGAAAAAAACGGTAGCAATTCCGTTTAAACCTCATTTTTCGAATAGTTGAGCCTTTTAGTTTTGGTTGATGCCAATTAATGAAGTTCATAAATCGCGGTTTGTCGAGAAATCGTTTTATCATGTCTACAATCGCTGCGTCAAGAGTCAATCGTTATTCTATACTGATGAAAACTACAAATATTTCCTGAAACTGTTTGATCGGCATTTAAGTGGAGTATTGAAAGTTTATTCCTGGTGCCTGATTCCAAACCATTTTCATTTCCTTGTTTCAAACAAACTTCATACAGAGTGTAGTTTCCTCGAGAGAGAATTACAATTGCTTCAGAACAAGCCAAATTCGTATCCGTCGATTGTTAGCAGTCGTTGGAAGAATTTTTTCATTTCGTATAGTCTAGCCTTAAGAAGGCAAGAGAATATAGGCACGAACGTCTTTGCGCAAAAATTCAAGCATATCGAAGTGAGGACCGATGCGCAATTCAAGAATACGATTCAATACATCCATCACAATCCTGCTCATCATCACATCATGAAAGATTTTCAAAACTATCGATGGAGTTCCTATAGCCGGATCCTGAATGATCATCAATCCAAACTTGAGAAGAAATATGTATTGGATTTGTTTGGCGGTAAGGAGCAATATATTCAGTCACATTTAGATTACGATAGCAATTTCAAATGTGGGTTTGAGGATCTTTAGATGAAGTTCCGAACCCTAAAGAGGAATCTTACCAAGGGCTCAGGAAAACTGCAGGGTTCGGAACTCTACATGAGCCGCCAGGCTCCGAGGATTTAGAGTTCCGAACTCTGGAGGATTGAAGTTCCGAACCTTAAAGAGGAATCTTACCAAGGGCTCAGAAACTTGCAGGGTTCGGAACTCTACATGAGCCGCCAGGCTCCTAGGATTTAGATTTCCGAACTCAGAGGGCGAGTGGTTCCGAACC
Organism: uncultured Chitinophagaceae bacterium; assembly: GCA_963728145.1. GTDB lineage: Bacteria > Bacteroidota > Bacteroidia > Chitinophagales > Chitinophagaceae > CAVSJA01. The sequence goes on from CAVSJA010000008.1 coordinate 442,744, forward strand.
CTAAAGAGGCAACTCCACTAGGTATCGGTTCCTCACGGGGTTCGGAACCCTACCTGAGAGAGTTCCGAACCCTGCAAGCTCGTCATGTATTTGCGAGTTGCCTCTCTAGGGTTCGGAACTTGGTTCGGAACTTAGTTCGGAACTTGGTTCCGTGCCTGGTTCGGAGCGCCTATCAACTCAACACCTTCTCCGAAATCTTCCCAGTCTTCTTATTCTTCAAAATAACTTTCTTTGCACCATAATGGGTTACTTCTTCTTTCACGAGATAATTTTCCTTGTCGTATTCAACAAGATGTGCATCTTTCGATACACCAGTTCTTCCTCTCCAGATATCCAATTTCACCGGTTCCCATAGTTTTGTTTTTGCTGAACGATAAGCTGCATCCAAAACACAATTCACAACATAACCATCATAAAAAGTTTCTTTGGGCGCCTTACCTTCTTCCAGTGAATTGAACATATCCATGAACATATGATTATAACCAAGCTCATTCAATTCATCACCAACCGGGAATAACCAACCGGTATTGCTTTCTGCTTTTTCTGCAACATAATCCGCGCCTTTACCGGTAGTGAACATTTCAAATCCTGTTCTTAAAAAACTATTGATCCAAATTGTTCCTTCAGTTCCCATTACTTCATCCCGCAGGTCGAGACCACCGCGGAATGTCCAGCTTACTTCAAATTGACCAATTGCACCATTTTCATATTTCACCAAACCAATCGCATGATCTTCTGCATCGATAGGCTTTACCTGTGTATCGGCCCAGCACATTACTTCAACCGGCTTGATATCTTTTCCAATATAACTTCTTGCAATCTCCACGCAATGACAACCGAGATCGAGAATACAACCGCCACCCGCTTGCTCAATATCCCAAAACCAATCACTGTGCGGACCAGGATGTGTTTCTCTTGATTTTGCCCAAAGAATTCTTCCCAAGGCACCGTTCTTACACTTTCAAATGCTTTTAAAAACTTCGGAGTATATACAAGATCTTCCAGATAACCATTGAAGATGCCAGCTTTCTCAACAGCTTCCAGCATGCGCTTTGCTTCTTCAGCATTTCTTCCCAATGGTTTTGTAGTGATCACTGCTTTTTTATGTTTGCAGCAAAGCAATACTGCTGCTTCATGTAAATTATTCGGTAGAGAAATACAAACCACATCAACATCAGGATGCGCAATGGATTCTTCCATATTGGTTGTCCAATGCTCACAGCCATAATCCACCGCAAATTTTTTTGCACTTTCTTCCCTGCGGGAATAGATACTTACGATCTTGTCTTTACTTCTGTAACCCTGAAGGGAATCAGCATAGAACCTGCCGATAAATCCCGAGCCCAGCATTGAAATTCGTCTCATAATATTATTTGTTAATTGTTGTGATTCGTTTTTATTAACTATACCGGTGCTGTCGTTGGTGCAGCTTCCTTCGCCGGCAACTTTCTCGTATTATCGCGGAAGGCGACCAGGAACAAGAGCAAAACTACGACAGCAATACCAGCAGGAACAAGCCAAACATTTGTCCAGTTGGTTATTGCCGTTGGACCTTCGCCGACGGTATACCTTTTTGCGATGTAGCCACCAACGATTGAACCTATATACATTCCTAATCCATAGGTGGCCAGAGAGATTAACCCCTGTGCCTGTGATTTTATTCTTGGACCAGCTTTGATATCCGTATAGATCATTCCGCTCACGAAGAAGAAGTCAAAACAGATTCCGTGCAATAAGATACCTGCGTATAACATCCACTCGGTGGTAGCGGCATTCGCATAACCAAAAAACAGGAAGCGGGCAATCCAGGCGAGCAAGGCGATCACGAGGATCCATTTAATACCAAATTTTCGATAAGCGAATGGAATTAGCAGCATGAAAAATACTTCCGAGGCTTGTCCCAGGGACATTTTATTTTCGACAAAGAAATTCGTTAGGATTCATGATTGGGATATGCATTCTTATAAGCATCGGTTATTGAAGGATTCCCCAGTTATAATAAAAGGATAAGTGGTATGCAGATTAAAATGGATGCAGATGAAGAAATATAGCAAACGAACGATCTTTGAATAGCACAAAAGCATCTTTACCAACTATGTTACCGAAGCTCACAGGACCTTTTATAGTCGGAGGTGTATTTGGCAGCGTGAATGAATACAAGTCCCAATACGACAGATACTGCCATTGAAAGATAAAACATATTCACTTTATCGCCCCAACCCAGAAAACCAATCACGTTAGTTACGACAATCCATGCAAGTGTTCCCATTACACGGATAATTGGAAATTCTTTTTCAGGCGCAGTCATTTGTCGCATCGAAATGGAACTGGTCAAGTGCGATGCAAGGCGCAAAAGTTAGACAATACAATAAATAAACAGGATGAAGAATGAGGGGTAGTCGGTGGTTCTTGTAATAGCAAAAAGGATGACCGCACCAACCAGGTTGAGCACAGCCAAGAACTTTTTGTGCGCAGAAGAATCTGTCGGCAATCATTCCGACAATAAAAGGAGAGACGATCATCGCAAAGAAAAAGTGGAATAGATCCAACCGATCTGCTCGCCATCAAATTTAATTGCAATAAGGTACTTGGATAAGTTGTCCGTACCATGCTCCCCAGATTATAAATTGTAAGAACATCATAATGGAAAGCTGGATGCCGGTGATCAATTTCATATAGCAAGTAGTTTGAAGGGTGAAAATATGAAAAGGAGATGACATCTGGCTTCCTCAGGGAGATGACATCTGGCCCCACAGCGTCTCTACATTAGAGCTTCTTACGGGGCCAGATGTAATCTCATACCAAGGTATTACCAACTTGTCAGAGACGTTGTATTGTAAATCTCTAATTACTTGTGGAGATCCTAGTATGAGATGTCATCTGCCCCCGCAAAATCCTTTGTTGTAAAGAATTCCTGTGGAGGCAGATTCCATCGTCCCTTCCCCAAAAAAAAGATCGCCCCAAACAGAGGCGACCTTTGAACTATGAAATCAAAAACCTATTCAGGCTTTCGTTTCTTTCTTGCAGCAGGATTTTTTATCCTCGCATTTTTGTTTGCATTCAGATTTGCATTTTCCATTCTTGCAATCTTCCTTGCATTTATCATCACATTTAGTGCAGCAACATTCCTTCTTTGCTTTCTCTTTATCCTGCGCAATAACAGTATTTACTGTAGCCATGGACATAAAAACGACCATGACGAAAAGCATGAAGCTTTTTCATCTATAATTATTTTAATGTTTAATAAAAATTGATAGACTATATTTTATTAAACCAGGTCAGGCGGTTGCCAGGGTGGTGAGAGTTGGGGATCTTCCCAAATAGAATGGATAAAACCTGTTAGTGTTATTTTTTGCGAAAAAAGACTAAAATCGATTGTTGTAAATCCTGAAGCTGGCGCTGTATATTGAAAACAACAAATGCAGATACAGGTTATTCCTGTTGCCATACAGGGATTCTCATCTTCGTTCTGTTCTAGTGGCAGTTTCTGGAGCTTTATGACAGGAACTCGTTTGAATCTTCTCGCTTTCTTTCCGCAATCCATATCCTCCATCTTCGCTTCACAAACCGCTTCATCCATTTCTATTTCGAATTCAAATGGAATATTCGCGAGGAAGAGGATAAAAGTTGGTATAAAGAGGAGCAATCGCATCTGGTACAAATTTAATCATAGCATTTGTGAAATGCAAGATGATTTTAGTCAGGCGGAGGAGAGGTTCCGAACCATAAAGAGGCATCTTCGAAACTCCGTACGAAGCTTGCAGGGTTCGGAACCCTTATTGCGGAGTCGCCGATTGAAGGGTTCCGAACCCTGCAGGCTTCTTGATGACCTGGTGAGATGCTTTTTTAGGGTTCGGAACCTCTCGTCCGCTTCTATTACATTTGCCAAACAAATAATACAAATGGCGAATACCTTCCGCTACGGAATTGATCACTTAACCACCAGCAAAACGATTGCACTTGCAAATGGATCATTGAAAGGAATATTGGATAAAGAAGCAATAAAGAAGATCGAAACAAGCAAGCATTATGTTGAGCAGATTGTAGAAAGCGAAAAAACCGTTTACGGAATCAATACCGGTTTTGGAATATTAGCCAATACAAAGATCTCTCCGGAAGATACAGCAACACTTCAACATAAAATAATACAAAGCCATAGTGTGGGAGTGGGAGATCCCATTCCAATTGAGGTTGCCCGCATCATGCTCATCACAAAGATGCATGCATTGGCAAAGGGTTTTTCGGGAGTTCAATTATCGACACTCGAAAGAATCAACTGGCATATTGAAAATGATATCATACCCGTCGTGCCCGAACAGGGTAGTGTTGGTGCATCTGGTGATCTTGCTCCATTGGCGCATTTGTTTCTTCCATTGATTGGTTTGGGTGAAGTATTTAAAAAGAAAAATAAAGAATGGGTTCGTATAAAAACTTCAGAGGCATTCAAGGAAGCCGGATTGAAACCAATTCCATTAGGACCAAAAGAGGGACTTGCACTCATCAACGGTACTCAATTTATTCTTGCATATGCAGTAAAGGCGGTACAACGATTGAATAATTGTCTCGAAGCTGCCGATATCATTGGTGCAATGAGCCTCGAAGCATTGACCGGTACAAAAGCTCCTTTCGATTCGAGATTACATGGACTGAGACCATTTGAAGGAAATAAATTAGTCGCGCAAAGATTGATGCATTTATTGAAGGAATCAGCAATCATGCAAAGTCATGTCGATTGCGGACGTGTACAGGATCCTTATTCATTGCGATGCATGCCACAGGTTCATGGGGCATCAAGAAATGCATGGATACATTTAAAAGATCTTACGGAAATTGAATTGAATTCGGTAACCGATAATCCAATCATATTTAATGATCAGGATACCATCAGCGGAGGAAATTTTCATGGACAACCGTTAGCGCTGCCCCTGGATTACGCTGCATTTGCTGCTGCTGAGTTAGGAAATATCTCCGATCGTCGTTGTTATTTATTATTGGAAGGTAAATGGGGACTACCTGTGTTATTAATGAGAAACGTTGGATTGAACAGTGGATTCATGATCCCTCAATACACTACTGCTGCATTAGTGACAGAAAATAAAACACTATGTTTCCCTGCAAGTGCAGATAGCATTCCAACTTCCCTCGGACAGGAAGACCATGTTAGCATGGGCAGTATCAGCGGAAGAAAATTGAATAGGATATTAGACAATCTCGAATACATTCTCGCCATCGAACTCATGAGTGCCTGCCAGGCCATCGAATTCCGGCGGCCGCTCAAAAGCAGCGCCATACTCGAATCTGCGCATGAGTTTGTACGAAAGCATGTATCCTTTGCAGAAGAAGATAGAATTTTTGCTGAGGATGTAATTAAGATGCGAAATATCATTAGTGATTTTTCATTTGTAGGTACAGTGAATGAGTTTGCAGGAGGGAAGTTGAACGAGGGCTTTGAGCAATTTCGATACTAATTCTCTGCGTCCCCCTGCGCTTACACCCTTACGCCCGTCATCCCCGCGGTGCAATCTCAAAGACTCCTGAAATGAGGTAACCAAGCGGGGACCCCCTACCAACTAATTTCCTAAAGCCACATGGTTCTAACAAGTTGTAGGGGGTTCCCGCTTGGTTGCCTTTTGTCGTGAGTTTCCCTAAATCATACTGCGGGGATGACGAGCTTGAGGGTGTAAGCGCAGGAGGACGCAGAGGAAAGCCTTTATCATTAATTTTGTCCCATGTCAACAACAACAAAACCAAAATACGACCCAATAAAATACAAAACCCCCACCGGCACTACCCTCAACTGCAAAGGCTGGATACAGGAAGCTGCATTGAGAATGTTATTGAACAATCTCGATCCGGAAGTAGCAGAAAGACCGGATGATCTGATTGTATATGGCGGAAGAGGAAAAGCTGCAAGAAATTTTGAAGCACTCGATAATATCATTGCCGCATTGAAGATTCTGGAGAATGATGAATCCTTACTGATACAAAGCGGTAAACCCGTTGGCATTTTAAAAACACATCCGGATGCACCGCGCGTATTGATCAGCAATTCCCAGCTCGTTCCCAATTGGGCCAACTGGAAACATTTCGATGAGCTGGAGAAAAAAGGATTGATGATGTATGGACAAATGACTGCCGGTTCATGGATCTATATCGGATCGCAGGGAATTGTGCAGGGAACATATGAAACCTATGCAGCAGCGGCAGATAAACATTTCGGCGGAACACTAAAAGGAACATTGAATGTAACAGCAGGACTCGGCGGAATGGGTGGCGCACAACCATTAGCCATAACCATGAATGAAGGAGTGGCATTGATCGCTGAAGTGGAAGAATGGCGAATTGAAAAACGACTTGAAACAAAATATCTCGATCATAAAAATGACCGATATCGATGAGGCAATTGATCGTGCACTGGAAGCAAAGAAAAATGGAGAAGCAATTTCTATTGGTGTCTTGTGCAATGCTGTTCACTTACTGGAAAGACTAATCGAAAGAAATATTATTCCGGATACACTCACCGATCAAACCTCTGCGCATGATCCATTGATCGGTTACTGGCCGCATGAAATTTCATATGAACAGGCAAAAGTATTACGCGAACAAAATCCGGATGAATATCTCGCCTATGCATATAATTCAATGGTGAAGCATGTGGAGTTGATGCTTGAATTACAAAAGAAAGGCGCTATCACTTTTGATTATGGAAATAATATCCGTGCAAGGGCAAAGGAAAAAGGATTAGAGAACGCATTTGATTTTCCCGGTTTTGTACCGGCTTATATCCGTCCGTTATTTTGCGAAGGAAAAGGTCCATTTCGCTGGGCCGCATTAAGTGGCGATCCGAATGATATTGCTGTTACCGATGAATTAATTGCAGGCATGTTCCCCAACAATAAATCCCTGCAACGCTGGCTCAAACTCGCCAAAGAACGAATCGCCTTCCAGGGATTGCCTGCACGCATCTGCTGGCTCGGACAGGGTGAACGAGAAAAAGCAGGACTTGCATTTAATGAACTCGTTCGAACCGGAAAAGTAAAAGCACCCATCGTTATTGGCCGCGATCATCTCGATACCGGCTCTGTTGCCTCACCCAACCGCGAAACCGAATCCATGCTCGATGGCAGCGATGCCGTTGCCGACTGGCCAATATTAAATGCACTTGTAAATACGGCTGGTGGTGCCAGTTGGGTTAGTCTTCATCATGGTGGTGGAGTAGGGATGGGCTATAGCATTCATGCCGGAATGGTGATCGTTGCGGATGGAACTGACGATGCCGAAAAGCGCTTAGCCAGAGTGTTGAGAAATGATCCGGGGATGGGGGTGATTAGGCATGCGGATGCGGGGTATGATCTTGCAAAAGAAACGGCGGAACATTATAATCTTGGAATAAATAACAAATCTTAAGCATTTTTCACCATTCTCACTAAAAAATGGATGAACTAAGAATTCAATTAAGTAATGATTCCCGAAACTTCAAAGAAATATATTTTGTTAATGAATACCGGTCATTATATAAATTCTTGTCGTCAAAGAAAGTTACATGGGTTTTTCTTATAGGTTGTGTTCTTTTAATATGCATTTATTTCCTTTCATTTGAGAATCCTCAGCTGAGTTGGATATTAGTTTTGGGATTGTTGATACTGTTTCCTTCCGTAGTTTACATAACATGGTTAATCGTTAAATACCAAAACTGGAAGCGAATTTTGCAGAAATATTTTAAGACAATTGACGGGTATAAAAAATCAGAAATAATTATCACAGAAAATGCAATTGAATTGATAATCGATACTGATTGTACAATTGAAAAATGGGAATCTTTCAGTACCATTCTTATAAATCCCGATTACATACTTCTTGAAAAAGCTGGTAAGGATTTTTTACTTTTTCCGGCTAAGTCCATGCAGTCAGATCAATTTCTTAGGTTCACAGAAATCGCAAAGGCAAGGATCAAATAATTGTCAGGAATGAAGTCTTGACTCCCAAACTTTTGTTTTTGGATTAATCAAATATTTGCATTCATCTTCAAAATAAATCTATCGCAACCGACAATTCATTCCAAAGTATTGTCAATTCATTCCATATAACATTTCCCTTTACTTCTTCAGGTTTCATCTTTGCATTCAAACCTATCTTCATGAAATTTCTTTACTCAACCTTAATCCTATTAACATCGGTATTGGGCAACCTAAAAGCAAACACGTTTTTCGCCGCCCCAACACTTCCATCCACCAACTTCTCCCTCAACCAAATCGACGGAGCCTTCTTCAACCTCGGTTGGACACCAGGCAACGGCGCCCGAAGGATCATGATCGCGAAAGCGGGTAGTGCGCCTACATTCGTTCCGGTAAACGGTGTCGATTATGTGCATAATACAGATTTTGGGAGTGGCCAGGAGGTTGCGCCAGGAGAATTTGTGGTTTATGATCACTTCTCCACCAGTTTCTTCCTTAGCAATCTTACGCCGGCAACGACTTATCATTTCAGGATTTATGAATACAACGGCGCTGGTGCAACAACTGAATATTTAACCAGTGCATTTCTTATCGGCAGTGGTACAACTTCGGCTACACCAACAACTCAAACAAGCAATGCGAATTTTATAACCGTCACTACCAATTCAGTCAATTTCAGCTGGCAACCTGGAAATGGATTTCGCCGATTGATTGTGATGAGAGAGGGTTCAGCTGTGAATGCGGAGCCGGTGATGAGTACACAATATAATGTGAGCTTTCAATTTGGTAATGGTGCGCAAATTGGTACGGGTAATTATACAGTTTATGCAAGTACAGGTACCAGTACAAATATTACCAATCTCAAAGCTGGTACAACTTATCACCTGGCTTTTTATGAATATAACGGTAATAGCCAACCTCAATACCTGAAACCTGCCTATACCACGCAGGTAACAACCCGAAGCGTACCGACAGTCGCTTCAACAAACCTGATCATTTCAAAAGTTGATGGAAAAGAATTATTCCTCGACTGGACCAGTGGTAACGGCCAGCGCAGGATCATCGTCGCGAAAAAGAATAGTGCACCAACTTTTGTTCCTGTGAATGGATCAGTCTATAATGCCAATGCAATATTTGGAAGCGGACAACAACCTGTTGCGGGTGAGTTTATCGTGTATGATAACAATTTCCACCAAACCTCAGTTAGCGGACTTGATCCCGCTTCGCAATACTTCTTTAAGATCTATGAGTATGATGGTGTAGGTAACACGACAGCATACCTGACCAGCGCATCCGCGTCGGTGAATGGTTTCACTGCTGCTACGCCTTTGTCACCTGCCGCGATTCCTTCGAAGCAAGCCAGGTAACCGCCAACTCTATGCGAATTCAATTTACATCGGGTGATGGCCGGGCAAGATTGATCATCGGCAGAAAAAATTCGCCGGTATCTGTTGCTCCGGTAAATTTCACTACCTATACCGCCAACGGAAATTTTGGTCAGGGCCAGGATCTGGGTAATGGAAATTTTGTACTCTCGAATACCACGGAGAACGGAGCCATCATTCATAGCCTTGAAGCTAATAGTACTTATCATTTTATAATTGTTGAATACAACGGTTTCAATCAACCGCTCTATCTTTCACCGGCAACAGCAATGAGCGCAACAACTCTATCCGGTCTGCCTGTAAAGCTGAGCAGTTGGGAAGCCATTCCATCAAACAATAAAGTAAAACTTCAGTGGACAAGTTCCTCGGAGATCAATACCTCTCATTTTATCGTCGAGCGCAGTGCAGATGGAGTTCAATACACGTCGCTTGCAACGGTTAATGCGGCTGGAAATAGTCAATCAACCCAACAATACAGCACAGTTGATAATAATCCTTTACCCGGTAAATCTTTCTATCGTTTGAAGATGGTTGATATTGATGAGAAGTTTGAGTATTCGCCAGTGCGAGTTGTAGTCATCTCATCAAATCCTGTGATCAAGCTTGCAGTAAACCCGGTTCAATCAAGACTCGAACTCATCACTTCAACAACTGGAAGAGGGGAGTGGCAGATCATTAATCGTGCAGGGCAGATCGTTAGTAAGGGAAATATTACTTCGAATAGAACGGAGATAAATGTTTCGTCGATTACGGCGGGGAGTTATTGGGTGAGGTGTTTTGTGGGGCGGGAGGTGAAGACCTTACCATTTGTGAAGCAATAAGCGATATCGACCAAGTTCCGAACCCTAAAGATGCAACTTACAAATGCGTCAGGGGCTTACGGGGTTCGGAACTCTAAATTGGAGGAGCGCCAAATTAAGTAGAGTTCCGAACCCTGCTGGTTTCCTGAGTACTTGGTAAGATCCCTCTTTAGGGTTCGGAACTTCAAATCCCTCGAACCTGACGGATCACGTAGAGTTCCGAACCCTGCAGGTTTTCTGAGTCCTTGGTAAGATTCCTCTTTAGGGTTCGGAACTACATCCCCTGGGTTCTTTCTGCGTCCCCAGGCGCTGGGTGACTAAGGTTATCCCCTTACCCGTGCAAATCCAAAAACCCCGGGAATTACGCTTTTCCGTACATTCACCAAAACTTGCCAGGTGAAAAGACTAACCGCCTCTACCGCCCAGCATTTCTGTATTCTTTTAATTCTCTTCTTTGGCATAGCGGCAATAAATCCTGGTGGCACCCCGCCTCCAAACTTCGAAGGCAGATGGAATATTACCATTAAGGCCGACGGAAAGGAATGGCCATCCTGGCTCGAGATCAATCATTCAGGATTAAAAACATTAGTTGGACATTTTGTTGGCGTTACAGGAAGTGCAAGACCAATTTCAAAGATCAATTTAGAAGGAGAGAAGTTCAGCTTTGCTATTCCGCCACAATGGGAAAATGGGAATGAAGATTTGAGAGTTGAAGGAATGATGAATGGAGAAGAATTACAAGGAACATTAATTACTCCCGAAGGAAAAAGCTATAGCTGGACTGCAGTTCGTGCACCTGCACTTCGAGCGACAAAACCAACATGGGGAACTCCAATCAAATTATTTAATGGTAAGGACCTGACGGGTTGGGAAGCTACGGGAACAAACCAATGGGTAGCCGAAAATGGAATACTTAAAAGTCCAAAGTCAGGATCGAATCTTTATTCAACAAGAAAATTCAAAGACTTCAAACTTCATCTCGAGTTTCGTTATCCGCAAGGAAGCAATAGTGGTGTATATCTCCGCGGACGTTATGAAGTGCAGATCAGTGATAGTAAAGGAAGTCCTACCTCAGTTGGTGATTTCGGTGCTGTATACGGATTCATCAAGCCAAATGAAATGGTTGCAAAATCCCCAGGTGAATGGCAGATCTATGATATTACATTGGTAGGAAGATTCGTTACGCTTGTTGCCAATGGCAAAACTATTATCTCCAACCAGGAAATCCCTGGCATTACCGGTGGCGCAATTGATAGCAAAGAAGGTGAACCGGGACCAATATTATTCCAGGGAGATCATGGCCCGATTGAGTACAGGAATATTTTGAGTCACACCAGCGAAGTAGTCTCTAAAATTTCTTCTCAATTTTTCTTGAAAACAGCCCTGCCAACACAAAAAATATCCCAGAGATAAGGAAGGATTCGCATACTCCCATTCTATCGCTTCGGTCGCTTGTGTTGGCAAGGAAACGCGGTATATGAAGAAGGAAGAACCAACCAAGAACCATGATGCCAGACAGTAAGGCTGCCCATTTCCTGGTTTGAGGAATTAGAATACCAATGCCACCTGCAAAAAGACAAACACCGCAGAAGTATGCCCAGAATAGACGGAAGGGGATATATGTGGGTATTAGTTCCTTTACACCTGCAGCCCATTTAAAATGCGCATATCCGGCGGCGATAAAGAATGCGGCTAGCATGATCATTCCAATAGTTATCAATCTATTTTTCCAGTTTTCCCTGGCAATGTTTGAGGAATTGGGTTCACCCAGGTAAGTACCAGCAATAATTAAAGCTCCTCCCATTATAGCCATCGATTTGTATGCATTTACCCAATCATTCATGAATACAGGCAAATGCCTCATTACTGAAAAGCACAATACTAATGCAGCGATGACCAATGCAGCGATCGAAGTGTATTTTCTAAAAATGATAGCGACAGCGGCAATAATGAGTAGAGAGGCCGATACATAAGCTAATGTCGGATTGATCCCTGCTAATCGCTCGGGAAATGCCGGAGGACGGCCAACAATAAAATCCTGGTATATAATACCTAAAATAGCGAGTCCGATGATGCCAAGCGCAAATATGATGCGTCCGGCGTATATCAATTTATTCATAACGTCTAGTGAATAAAATGCGTTTGCGTGCATTCCCTATCAACCCTGTCAACCTTGTCAACCTTGTCAACCTTGTCAACCCGTCATTCCCGCGAAAGCGGGATCAACCCTGTCAACCCCTCACTCACCTCAGCCACTGCAACGCATTCACGTTATTCCCAATCACCACACCCTGTGCGGCACCTGCAACATTATCCTGTACGGTATGAATTCCACCGAGGAAGCGACTGTGTGCGCATTCTTCGGCCGCCTGGTTGAAACTTGTGAATGATCTAGGTGGATAACGCAGGTCAAAGAAGCGAATATCGTCGAAGCGACGATAGTTATAATGAACACTGTCGATGAATGCAAAGTTGTCGCCAAACAATGAAGTCATTACCGTTGCGGCTGCGGAAGATTGAATCGAATGACCCGATGGAAATGCAGGAAAAGGTGGTTCTGGCCAGAATACGATATAACGGGGATCAATATTCTTTACGATATAACTCTGCGGTCTTTCATTGTGGTACATGTATTTCGCCTTCCAGCAACGAATAAATGCATCTGCAACAGCCATGCCTGTGCGAGCAAAGGCTTCGGTTGCTTTAATCAATGAAGGTTGCGTTTTCTTAATTGCAAGATTGGCGATATGATAGGAATGACCCGGAGGCGAAAATGTTTCAGTTGGATCATCACCCCACCATGCCGCAGATTCCCTTTCTGCCAGCGTTAATACCTTATCCTTATCATAAACCGCCTTGTATAATTTATAATAGTCAGAATCAGGATCAGTGGAATAACGAATAATGGCCGGAACAGGCAAGCTACCATTTGCTGGCACGAAAGTTCGATTGTTTCCCCAATGAGGATGCAATGGATAAAGACTGATGGTTTGCCCTCTGATTGGTGGCGCCCAATATGAATCTCCCCGGGGAAATAAATAAGTAGGATCAAAATTGCGCGTATATCCTTTATCCCCTCCATCAGTAAGCGACCAGTTGTAAATCGCTACTGCAACGGATACCCCAAATTTTACTGACCGCTCAATTATTTCCAGATCAATGTTTTTTGAATGTTCTTCCAGGATCGCATCGGATAAAGAATCGATTTTTTCATGAATGTATCGATGCGAATTTCCAGGTACCGGGTATAATAATTTCAACAAAGTATCCTGCGCCGCATTCAATGATAAAGCCCAGCTGTATTTTTTGCCTGCCTCAAGGGTTGGTAAAACAAGCCCGGTAAGCTGGCCACTGAGTGATTTATGCGTATCATCACCCTGAACAATCGATTCATACATTGTCAATCCAAGATATCCGAGGGATCTCGAAGAGTAGGTTGGTGTATTGAATGCCGAGAAGCGAAGATTAAATAAAGTCATCTCCGCCCACTTTGAAGCAACCAAATAAGATTCGCCTGAAAGCCCAGGAGGGTCCTGGATAACGGGTGGAGGAGGGTCATAACCTTTTTTGCAGGCATTTGAAAACAGTACGATCCACCCGATGGCAAAAAAGATTCGATATGATATTGCTCCTTTTTTCAATTTCTTATTTTTTATCATAATAAACTCTCGCTTCTAAGATCGTAAGCGTGTCGCCCGGCATTATGCTTTTTACAAAGTCTTTGGCGATATAATTGTTTAAATAGCTTGATCTGGGATACTGCCCATTGCGACGTTGCTGATATAATATGAGTGGAAAAATTATTCTTGACTCATCTGCTTCCAATACAGTTTTACCTTCCCCGTGATATCCGAAAATATAATCCCCCCGGACTGAACTATACAACCATTCGGAATATACTTTGGGTTTGTAATGTAATAGATAGTAGGTAGGCGACTTCGTATATTCATCAGGGCCGGAGTAATTCAATATGGAATCAAGTGTACAAACCAATCTTTGTCCATCTTTTGCTGCAGCGTATCGAAGTCTCTGGTTATAGGTATTATTGATTACTTCATTGGGACTGGAGATTATTAATGTGTCATAGTAACCCTGGTGCATAGCGTTCTCGAAAAGGAACCGGAACCTTAATGTATCGGCGTCAAAATAATTCCTGATTACAGTTGAATTGGTTATTTCACCATTAGAAGTAAAGTAACGAGGTATTCCAAATTGTTGAATTGAAGATTTGTAGTACGTGGCGCCGTAATCAAAACCAATATTCTCTTTCTTGCAGGAGAAAATGAAGAACAGGAATGAACTAACAGTTATTAGCGCTTTAGCCTTCATCAAGAGCAGTTGGGGTTCTTATAAAGATAGTTAAACAACTGAAATTATAAGAACGCTGCATCAAGGGAATGAAATTGTATCACAGAGAGGCTAAACAGGTATTCTGCTAAATAAGTATTACTATTTGAATCGGGTCAATTGATCACTGTTATATAGAACACCGTAGTGGCAGGGTTAATGGTCACAGAACTGACATTAATAAATTTCACTTCTACGCTATGATGTGCGGCTACGCGTGCGTAAGCGATTACTAAACCATCAGGCAATTCCAGACTCGGCGAAACATAAACTGTGCCGATTAGATTTGCGCCTTGTACAGTAAAGGTTTGCAAACTCGAAGTTCCGGCTAACATTGAGGGGAGATTTCTTGAAGTCGTTTGTCTTATTACATGTTTCAGTACGGTTCCTGAATCACCCAACTTGAAATCATCGTTTACATCAAGCTTCGCTTGCGGAGAATACGTGGCGATTCCAACCCGTCCCCAACTGGGTTGCAAGATAACATAGTAATTGTCGCCGACCTCTGACCACATGACGATAGAAGTATCGGTTGGAAAAATAGCGCCACCAAAAGTAATATCGTTCCTGAATAAATTAATCCCAATTCCACCAATGTTTAAGGGTCGACCGGAACTGGGACCGTTGAAACCTAAATTCATTCTTCCGTCGTTACGAAGTCGCAATAAGGTATCGCCTGATAGATTTTTTAATAAGAGATTATTGGTTTGGCTGTTGCTTCCTTCGCCAACTATTTCAAGTTTGGCATTGGGCGATGTAGTCCCAATGCCTACCCGCTGTGCCTGGGTGTGCAGGGAAATTACCAGAACGATTAGGGGAAGTAACTTTTTCATGAACAAAGATTACGTAGCAATAATTGTTAATTGAATACCTCATTGGGGTATTTTGTTTTGTCGTCAGTAGAGGTTACGGTGAGAGTCGGCTAGTGGAAGTTAAATGGCTTGATTGTTTGATGATTTGATTGTTGGATTTACTATTTATGAGCTCAAAAATGAAACAATTGAAAAATCAAGCCATCTATAATTATAAAGCCAACAATCAAACCATCAAACAATCAAACCATCCCCAAATAAACCATCCAAAAAATTTGTGCAAGTTTCCGTCCTTAAAATCTGTTAAATCGTATAAAATCGTGGTTCAGAATTTTTAAATTGGACTATGAACAAAATAATTCTAACTGCATTGGTATTGCTGCTTTTCTCCTGTGGCAGCTACCGCTCTGTTCAGACTTCGTATTCAACCGAAAGCATTTTTGAGCAAGTTGATATTCCATCCTTCGAAGAAAAAATTGAGTTATTGAGAAACCAGTATCATATTCCGTCTTTATCCGTTGGAATTGTAACTCAAAAGCAGCTCGCCTGGTACAAGGGATATGGATTGGCTGATATTGAAAAGAATATTGCTCCAAATGAAAATACCGTGTATCATCTTGCTTCAGTTACTAAAACCTTTGGTTCAATAATCCTGATGCAACTGGTTGAACAGGGCAAAGTCAGCCTTGATGATCCGATTTCGAAATACGGGATCAATCTTGGTGGAAGATGGGGAAGTGATGAAAGGATCAAGGTAAAACATATACTCACTCATACCGCTGCGGGAAAAAGTAGCAATGGATTTAAACCGGGTTATTCATTTAAATATGATGGCGGCTGGTACGTGCAATTACGGCAGGTGATTGAAAAAGCATCTGGGAAAAGTTTTGGTGAATTGTTGATGAACAATATCATCAAACCCCTGGATATGGAAAACACCGTTCCTAGTTTAAACGATACGGCAAACTTCAGTCTTACGGGTTATAATATGGAATCATTCAAGTCGAAGGTCGCAAAACCTTACAATTGGGCTGGCAAAAAGATAAACCCGGTTGATTTTTCATATGGTTTCAGTCCATCTGCAGGTTTGATGAGCACCGTTGCTGATCTTGCTAAATATTCAATTGCAATTGATGAAGGCAAATTCCTGAAACCCGAAACCTGGAAACAGGTTTTCACGCCCTTTGTAACTCCCAATGGTAAAACCATTCAGTATGGACTGGGTTGGTATGTGAAGAATTATGAGGGAACAAAAGTCGTTTGGCATACCGGATGGTGGTACGGTTATTCAGCATTGTTTTTGAAAGTCCCTGAAAAAGATCTCACATTTATCGTACTTGCCAATTCACAGGATCTCACGCGACCATTTTATATGACGCTTCACCCGGTGCCATTGCCAAATCCTTTCATTAGAAGTTTGAATAGCGATTTAATGGTATCCGATTTTGCGAGAGAGTTTATGGAAACTTTTGTGAGATGATCCGCGAATTCGGTACTGAAGACATTTAATGCTTACCCCTTCGGGACTGAACTCAGTCCAAAAATTAATTAATATATTCTGACCCCGAAGGGGTCCAATCTTGGTAGCCCCAGATGTCATCCCTGCCTCCGTACATTTGCAACATGAGCAAGCTTATTTTTCTATTCCTTATACTTTTTGCCGGAAATAGTAGGAAAGAATCAATCCCCAATTTCATTAAAGGAAACTTCATCGACGATTACGGTATCCAATACACGATTTCAGATAGTTTGTGGACCCAGCATCCCAATGCCAAGTATCATATTATTCGGTGCAATGAAAAAGAAGGATATTTAATTGCCAGGAATGACGAGAAGAATCCCAGTGATGCAGGCCTTTATTCGCGTTTCGATTTTATGGCGTTCGAGGGAATGGAGCCCTGGAAATGGGGCTTTTGCTTAAGTGTGTACAATGCGAAAACTGATTCATCAGCGGAAAAAGGATACAAAGCCGATAAGCAAAATCCGCGGAAAGGATGCAATGGGTTTCCGTTTTCGAGGATGAAAGCTTCTAATTAGACCCCTTGAACAGAGGAACAGATGAACAGCGGAACAGTAGGAGGCAATTGAATCGTTATCTTAGATGAATGAAATCTTTATCGTATTGCCTATTGTCAATTGCCTATTGCCTATTGCTTTCATTTTCTTCAACCGCGCAAAACATCAAACCATTGCGCGTCGGTGTTGTTGGTTTAACTCACGATCATGTCGGTTGGATCCTCAATCATAAATCTCCCGAAATAGAAATGGTCGGCATCGCCGAACCCAATAAAGAGATCGTTGAAAAATATTCCAAACGATATGGATTTCCACTGACCATGGTTTATTCTACCCTGGAAGAAATGGTAGAAAAAACCAAACCCGAAGCTGTCCTTGCATTCAATGATATTTATGGTCACCTGAAAACGGTGGAATATTGCGCCCCTAAAGGCATACATGTGATGGTTGAAAAACCGCTTGCGGTCAGTTATGAACATGCGAAAAAAATGGCGGCGCTTGCCAAAAAACATAATATTTATCTGCTTACTAACTACGAAACAACCTGGTACGGAAGTAATAAAAAGGCGTATGAGATAATCAACGAAGAGAAGAAGATAGGAGATATCAGAAAAATCGTTTTTCATACCGGCCACCAGGGACCCATTGAAATTGGCTGTTCAAAGGAGTTTTTGAATTTTCTTACTGATTCTGTTTTGAATGGAGGAGGGGCTGTTACTGATTTCGGATGTTATGGCGCAAACATTGCAACCTGGTTGATGAAAGGAGAGGAGCCATTAACGGTTTCGGCTACAATCCAAACCATTAAACCGGATAAGTATCCCAAAGTAGATGACGAAGCTACTATCACCCTCACCTATCCGAAAGCGCAGGTCATCATCCAGGCCTCCTGGAATTGGCCATTTGGAAGAAAGGATATGGAAGTTTATGGGAAAACCGGGTTTGTTTTTTGCGCCGATAGAGAGAACATGCAATTCATGGAGAACGACAAGAAGCCAAGAATGACATTGAAAGCAGAACCGCTTTCTTCCGATCGAAACGATCCATTCATTTACTTCGCCAATGTGATACGTGGAAAAATAAAATTGCAGCCAACAGATCTTTCTTCTTTAGAAAATAATGAGATCGTTGTAAAAATTCTCGAAGCTGCAAAGGTTTCAGCAAAGACGTGGAAGGTGGTCGTATGGAAAGAATTTTTCAGATAAGGTCTCCGTGGGCGCAAAGAATCAACATTGAAATTTTCGTAATTAATATGGTGAAATCTTTCTTTCTTATATCTCTCGTTATTTCTCCTTTTATTTCCATGTCACAGCAGTGCGATTGCTTGAACGAATTTCTCTTTGTCAAATCCCATATCGAAAAAAATCATCCGGGATTCAACAGCGATATAAAAGACCCGAATTCAAAACCCTATAAAGCCTTTACAGATTCTATTCAAAGAATGATTGAAAAGGATCGGAGGGGACTCAAATGTGTTGCTTATATCAGGAAATATCTTTTTTACCTGAAGGATCACCATATTAATTATTATGGATCTTCCACTCCTGTTCGTGAAGATTCTATTGAAGCTGTCGGCGCATTTCTTAAAAGTCAGACTTACCTCAACAGGGAAATGATTATTATCGACAGCCTGAAGATTATTGACTTTATCAGGAATTCAACCGATCCAACTGAAGGAATCTACCAAACCCCGGATCAAACCTATACTATCGCAGTATTGAAAGACAAAACAGCCGATCGCGATTATGCGGGGATAATTTTGAATTCCAAATCAAAACTCTGGACAAGGCACCAGGTGAAACTTGAATTGAAAAGATTAAATGATAGCATGGCGGAACGCTACTTGTATCTCCGAAATCATAGCCTGGATTTTCAAAGGATACGGGTCGATAATAATATGATCGAATTGCAGGGCTGGAACAAACTATCAACTAATTCCACTGCATCGATAAATAATAAAAAACCGCTATCGACTGACTTGACGGGTTTCCAGGTTCTTGATCCCAATACCGCTATGATCAGCATTCGTTCCTTCGGGGGACAATACAATGCCAAACTGGATTCTTTCTATAAAGCGATATTGCCCGAATTAAAAAAGTATCCCTATTGGATTATCGATGTCCGCGGCAATGGAGGCGGCAGTGATAGAAATTTTATGGCATTGATGCCGTTCATCTATACGGATACCATTGTCGGCGATGTGGTGGAGCTTTACGTTACGCAGGAAAATATAGCGGCTTATGAAGAGATTCGGGACCGGTATAAGAAGGATCCGCAACGATATGGGGCTAATGGTTACACGACCTGGGAATGGCCATTACGCCTGATGAAAGCTGCAAAGCCAAATTCATTTGCACACTATGGGGATGGCAAGCCTAGCAAATCGACATATAAGGCAGTGAACGGAAACCCAGAGAAAGTAGCCATCCTTTATGACCGGAATTGCGCAAGTTCCTGCGAGTCGCTATTGTTTGCGTCAATGTTCAGCAAGAAAACGATCCGGGTTGGAGAGAATTCTGGCGGTTTTACAGGCTACGGAAATGTAATGGATATTAAAACACCCTGCGGCAATACCCTTTCCTGGACAACAATGCGGTTTCGTAACCAGCGCAAATACGATTTTGTTGGCATACCACCAGATCAAAAAATTCCAGAAACTGAAACGGATTGGGTTGAGTATACCCGGAAACTTATTAATGATTAACGCCCTGATCTCTAGTACCAAATCCCTAATCCTTAATCCCAATTCATCCCTCCATCGCTACGTTACGTCGGGCAAGCATTCACCATTCACCATTGACCATTCACCCTCAAAAAACAATTCCCTTTTTACAATTAATAATGCCTATCTTTGCCGCTGCTGCTAAAAGCACGTTGGCTATTGTTCCGAACGATTCATTTCTTTACCTCCTAACAGTGTAACGAATTTCATCTTCTCTACTTTTTTGCTTCCGTCTTTAGCCTTGTATTTTTATTTAAATATTAATTTTTGATTTATGAACATGTACGTTTCGAATTTGAGTTTTCACACAACTGATGAGGACTTAAGAACATTATTTTCAAAATTTGGCGAAGTTAGTTCTGCCAAAGTGATCATGGACAGGGAAACCAACCGTTCTCGTGGATTTGGATTTGTAGAAATGCCTTCCGATGATGCTGCGAAGGAAGCGATGGCAGGCCTCAACAACAAGGATATTGAGGGAAGGGCTTTGTCTGTATCAGTAGCGAGAGAAAAATCCAGCAATGGCGGCGGCTCCAGGAATTCTGGCGGCGGTGGTGGTGGATATAACAAAAGATGGTAATCGTATCTCCATAATTTATCTGAAAGAGCCTGTCAAGGCTCTTTTTTTTTGCTAATTAGTTTCTCCTTTTATGAATTTCAAAGTTTATTCGCTTCGGTCAGGGCTGACCGGAAATAATTAGCTTTATGCATGGCATCACTGGTAATAAAGAATATTGAAAGCTTGGTTGGAATTCATGAATCGGAGGAGGCATTGAAAGGAAAAGATTTGGCAAACCTGCCCTCAATTCCAAATGCATACCTGGTTGTTGAAGATGGAATAATTGCTGAGTTTGGAGAATCAAAGAATTTTAAGATAGGAAATGCAAATACATTGGATGCTGCTGCTGGTTATGTACTTCCCGCCTGGTGTGATTCTCATACACACCTCGTCTTTGCCGGCAGCAGGGAGAATGAGTTCGTGGATAAGATCAAAGGATTAAGTTATGCAGAAATTGCTGCAAAGGGTGGGGGCATTCTCAATTCCGCAAAAAAATTGAATGAAACCTCGGAAGATGAATTATTCAACCAGGCCTGGAAAAGACTCGAAGAAGTTTCAAAACTAGGCACCGGTGCTATCGAAATAAAAAGCGGCTATGGTTTGTCGGTAGAGGGGGAATTGAAGATGCTTAGGGTAATAAAAAAATTAAAACATCGATCAAAGCTCTTCATCAAATCGACATTTTTGGCAGCACATTCTTATCCTGAGGAATATAAAAACGATCATGAAGCTTATATTAAACTAATTATTGATGAAATGCTTCCTGTGATCGGAAAGGAAAGGCTGGCTGATTTCATCGATGTGTTTTGCGAAAAAGGTTTCTTTTCTCCTGAGGAAATGGAAAGAATTTGTAAAGCGGGTTTGCAATATGGATTAAAACCAAAATTGCACGTTAATCAACTCAATAGTATTGGTGGCATCGAATCCGCAATCGACTTGAAAGCCGTTTCGGTTGATCATTTGGAGACGATGACTGAAAAAGAAATTCAATCACTGGCAAAGGCTGCCAATGATAATGGCCCGGTTTGTACGCTGCTACCCAGTGCTGCATTTTTCCTGCGAATGCCCTTCCAACCGGCAAGGCAATTAATTGATTCCGGATGTCCTGTAGCACTTGCCTCAGATTTTAATCCAGGCTCTTCGCCTTCTGGAAATATGAACTTTGTCGTATCTCTTGCCTGCATTCAGATGCGCATGTTACCCGAGGAATCAATCAACGCAGCCACGATTAATGGCGCAGCGGCAATGGAATTACAAAAAGAAGTTGGAAGCATAGCCGTTGGCAAGAAAGCCAATCTCATTCTAACAAAACCGATACCATCACTTGCTTATTTACCATATTCATTCGGGTCTGACCAGATAGAAAAAGTGATGCTAAATGGAGAATGGGTTTGAGTTATCTTCAATTAATTTAAAAACATGAATGACTTTGGCGTTGAAGAAATACTAATCGTCATTTGCAGTATAGTCGTTCTATCGTACGTATTCACGATAGTTAGCAAGTATATCCGGGTTCCCTCTGTATTGCTCCTTATGTTTGCCGGAATTGGCTTCCGCGCCATTGCCGATGCTTATGGCTTCGAAATAGAATTTCCCGCAAGGTTGATTGAATCACTAGGTGTGGTTGGATTGATTATGATTATTCTCGAAGCCGGCCTTGATCTTAAGTTGGGCAGGGATAAATCAAAAATGATTCGTGAGTCATTTTTTGCTGCTCTTTTCATTTTCGCAGTTTCAGTTGTGCTTATAACCTGGATTCTGAATATTTTGCTTAATGCGCCTATTGAGAAATGCCTCATCTATTCGATCCCGCTCTCTATTATGAGTAGTTCGATCGTAATTCCGAGCATACACCCACTCACGCAGCGGAAGAAGGAATTTTCAATTTATGAAGCATCCTTTTCTGATATCCTGGGAATTCTTGTTTTCAATTATTTTATTGCAGATAACGTGCTCACCTGGGCATCGCTGGGAATATTTGCAGGAAACATAATAGTCTCAATTGTGCTATCACTTTTATTGTCTTTTGTTTTATTCCTGATCCTTGCAAAAACAAGGATGAACATCAAATTCTTTCTGATCTTTGCCCTGCTTACACTGATTTATGCCGGGGGAAAGATCTTTAACCTGCCTTCCTTGCTCATTATTCTCATATTCGGACTCATGATCAATAATTGGGAAAAGATCAGGTGGCCGAAACTCCTGAAACATTTTCCAGAGAAAGAAGTGGAACCGCTCCGGGATTTGCTACACTCGATTACAGCGGAAACTTCCTTCCTCGTTAGAACATTTTTCTTCATTCTTTTTGGATTTGGTATCTCCCTTGATTTCCTGGGTTCAATGGAAGTTATTATTGCAGGCTCCTGCATCGTTGCGGCATTGTTTCTCGTAAGATTGCTTTATTTGCGATTCTTCCTGAAAACTTATTTATTTCCTGAAGTTTTTTTCATTCCGCGCGGACTAATCACCATTGTCCTGTTCTATAAGATTCCGGAACAATTCAAATTAGGTTCCTTTGATTACGGCATATTATTCTTTATCATTCTGGCTACCAGTATTATCATGGCGATTGGTATGATCCTTTACAAGAAAAAGCCGGAGCAGGTAATTGAAGAAGGTCAGTTTGAGGAGAGGAGAGACATTATGTGAACAGAAGAACAGAAGAACAGAGGAACAGAAGAACAGAAGAACAGAGGAACAGAGGAACAGAGGAACAGAAGAACAGAGGAACAGAAGAACAGAGGAACAGAAGAACAGAGGAACAGAGGAACAGAGGAACAGAGGAACAGAAGAACAGAGGAACAGAAGAACAGAAGAACAGAAGAACAGAGAACAGAAGAACAGAGGAACAGAGGAACAGCGGACAAAAAACAAGTCTACAGGTAACGGCAAATTGGTAGCGTGTAATTCATTGTGTAAATTTATTAACCAATCAACTAGTCAACCTCCTGAAGCTTCGGGACAACCAATAACCAATTAACCAGTCAACTTCGAACCATGAAGCACTTCAAATTCTACAATAAACAGGATATACTTTCCTTAACCAGGCTACGTCGGTTCGAGACGAAGCTGGGTGAGCGTTTGCAGGTGGCGAATGGAAAGGAGAGTTGGGAACATGCAATAAGCCAGTCGACTGCCAATTTTATACTGTTTGGTATTCCGGAAGATATTGGTGTGCGGGGGAATGAAGGAATTGGCGGCGCAGACACAGCATGGGTTCCCTTTCTGCAATCTTTCCTGAATATTCAAAGCAATGATTTTTTGGGGGGAGAAGAAATTCTTGTACTCGGTCATTTTGATTTCTCTGATATGGCGACCCTGATTGATCGAAATGCACATGGCAAGGATGAAAAACTGGAGGCCTATCGACATGCAGTAATCACAATCGATGAAGAAGTGGAAGAAGTTGTAAAAGCTATCACTTCTGCAAAGAAAATTCCAATTGCTATTGGCGGGGGACATAATAACGCCTATCCCTTAATCAAGGGCTCAGCGAAAGGATGGCATAAGGCGGAATTAATTCCATTGGCGCAGATCAACTGTATCAATCTCGATGCGCATTCGGATTACAGACCTGCAGAGGGCCGGCATAGCGGCAATGCATTTCGATATGCAGAAGATGATGGATATCTTCAAAAGTATTGCGTTATAGGGTTGCATGAAAATTACCTTCC
The DNA here is from genome assembly GCA_963728145.1 of uncultured Chitinophagaceae bacterium. GTDB lineage: Bacteria > Bacteroidota > Bacteroidia > Chitinophagales > Chitinophagaceae > CAVSJA01. The sequence goes on from CAVSJA010000008.1 coordinate 467,014, forward strand.
ACAAAATGTATGGATGGATTTTGTGAACAATCCATTCTTTGATTGTATAACCTTCGAGGACATTTTCGTTCACGAGAAAAGAAGCTTCATGCAGGCAGTTGCACATGCGACAGGTTATACTGCTGATAACCTTACCGGTGTTGAATTGGACCTCGATTGTATACAGGATGTGCTAAGCAGCGCATCCACTCCAGTCGGTATAAGTCCTGCACATGCTCGGCAATATCTCGCATTTGCTGGCGCCGATACTCAAACAGCATACCTCCATATTTGCGAAGGTGCGACAAGATTGACAAATGGCAATTCAAAAGATTCAACAGGGAAATTGATTTCGTACCTGGTAAGTGATTTTGTGAAATCAAAACTTTCTATTGCTGATTCCCGCCCCGCCATCGGCGGGGGGAACCTCGAAGGCGGAGGAACCTCGCAAGTGGGAACCTCGAAGCGGCAACCGCGAAAGCCGGGATTTCGCGAGACAGCTGATGAGGGTTCATTATGAATTGCCTTCAAGCTCTACAATCTTGTCGAATACTTTCTCGTATTCCTTATTCGTTGAGTTAAGCTCTTCCGAAACTTTCTTGTATGCAGTTTCTGTTTCCAGGAACTTGTTTTTGTCGGAGTAGGTATCAGGTGCAGTCAACAAACCTTCCAATTCAGATTTCTTTTTTTGCAATACAGCAATCTTTTCTTCAAGTTGCTGAAAGAGCCGTTGCTGCTTCTGTAATTCTTTCTTGTGGTCTTTATTGATCACTTGTCCCTTTTGTTCTTTGGGCTTTTCATTTTCTTTTGGTGGAATTTTCTTTTCTACCGGCTTTGCCTCAACAGGTTTCTTATTTCCCTCCTGCTGGTTTTTTTCTTCAGCTCTTTTCTGCATTCTTTCTTTCCATTCCACCCATTCTTCATAGCCTCCGTCAAATTCCTTTATCTTATGATCAACGATCTCCCAGATCTTATTTGCAGTTTTGGAAATAAAATAACGGTCGTGACTGACGAGAATAATACTGCCCTCATATTTATTCAATGCATCGATCAGCAAATCGCAACTATGCATATCGAGGTGATTGGTCGGTTCATCGAGCATCAGGAAATTAGCTTTGCTGACGATCGTTTTTGCAAGTGCCACCCTGGCTTTTTCACCTCCACTTAATACGTTGATCTTTTTTTCTACATCATCTCCGCTGAAAAGAAAACATCCCAAAAGCATTCTTAATTCAAGTTCCGTCTTCTGGCTGCCGGCCATTTTCATTTCATCGAGAACGGTATTATTTACATTCAATGCTTCCAGTTGGTGCTGTGCATAAAAACTTTCTTCAACATTATGTCCCCATTTGCGTTCTCCTTCGAATGGTTCAGTACCGGCTATAATTCGTAATAGGGTAGATTTACCTTTTCCATTTGCACCGATCAATGCGATCTTATCACCCCGGTCGATTTCTGCATGAGCATCTTCGAGAATTTTTATATTGCCAAATGATTTAGAGATATGCTTCAATTCGGTCAATACTTTACCCGGAGTTTTATCAACCTGGAAATTGATCCGAATATTTGGTCTTTCCAGCGCAGCATCTTCAATCCGGTCCAACTTATCCAATCGTTTCATTGCACTTTGCGCCTGCGCAGCTTTAGATGCTTTTGCACGGAATCTTTCAATAAATCTTTCCTGTTGCCTTATATACTCCTGCTGGTTTTCAAAAGCTCTTTGCTGCATATCTATTCGTATTGCTTTTTCAGCTTCATAATATTCATAATTACCACTGTAAATATGCAATTGCCGTTGGTACACTTCAACGATCTTGGTCACCATTCGGTTCAGGAAATATTTATCGTGACTTACGATCACTACTGAACCCTGGTAATGCAGCAAATATTTTTCAAGCCATTCAATGGAAGGAAGGTCAAGGTGATTGGTCGGCTCATCGAGTAATAAAAGATCGGGTTGCTGCAGGATCATTTTGGCCAGTAAAACACGCATGCGCCATCCTCCGCTGAATTCATTAAAGGGCCTCTTGAGATCTGCATTGGCAAAACCAAGTCCCTGCAATACTTCTTCGGTTTTATGATGAATATTATAGCCTCCAAGCGTTTCGAGTTCATGTAACTTATCGGTGTACCTATGAAGTAAGTTTTCCTGTTCATCACCCTCCGGCGCTTTCTCCAGTTCTTTGCCCAACTCTTCAATTTCTTTTTCCAATTGAAGCACTCTTTCAAATGCACCCAGCGCAACATTCAAAATGGAGTCCTTGGTATCAAAGCTTAGCAGGTCCTGGTGCAGATAGCCCATAGTGGTGCCCCTGCTTCTTTCCACAGCACCCTTAGAAGGCAAATATTCGCCAACCAATAGCTTTAATATCGTTGATTTACCGGTTCCATTATAACCGATCAAGCCAATCCGCTCATTGGGTTGAATATGCCATGTGGCATCTTCGATTATCGTTCTTGCGCCAAATTCAAATGTAACATTTGTGAGTCCTGCCAGCATGATATTTCAAATTTCTCCCGGAACGGGGTTGCAAGATACAATCTGCAATGCCTTAACTTTGCCAAAATTTTGTGTTCATGAGACCTCGGATCACGATCATTCTCGTTGCCCTATCGATCATTGCAGTTGGGCTGTACACCTTATACTGGAATAACAAGAAAGATGGAGATGCAGAGGCGCCTAAGCAGCAACCGCTTTCTCAAGGCGCCAATACCGGTGCATTTAACGAATCTTTTGACCGATTGCTTAATGCATATTATGGTGTAAAGGATGCACTTGTTGCCAGTGATACTGTAAAGGCAAATAAGGCTGCCGTTGAGCTTCAGATCGCCGCCGATAGTTTAAAAGTTGATGAAATCCAGGGCGATACCTCCGGCACAATCAAGGAGACCGCGCTGTCTTATACCGGCACTATTGTTGGTTCTGCAAAAGGATTTGTCGGTGAAACAACCATTGATGAGAAGAGAAAAGAATTTGAAATGCTCACCGAAGCCATGTGGAATCTATCTAGAGTAGTTAAATATGGCGGAAGAAAGATCTATTATCAGTATTGCCCAATGGCCTTCAATGATAAGGGCGCATACTGGATGAGCAATGAAAGTGTGATCCGCAATCCTTATTTCGGAGATCAAATGCTGGAGTGTGGTAAGGTGGAGGATTCGCTCGATTATTCGAAGAAGTAAGCCTTACATCCCACCATATTAGAATTATTGATTATTAATTGTTAAATTGATATTACAGTTAATCGAACAATTAATAATCAATAATTAATAATCAATAATCAATCAGTATTTTGCGATTCAACCATATCTTTTGAAGAAGACTTCAACTCTCATACTTACCTTATCCATCCTCACCCTGAATTTATTTTCCCAGGAAAAATTCACATTGCGTGGTTATGTGAAGGATTCTCTTTCAGGAGAAACACTTATTGGTTCCAGCATTTCAGTTAATGAGCAGGGAAAGGGCGTAAATAGCAATCAATACGGGTTCTATTCCATCACACTTCCTAAAGGAAATTATTCCATTTCTGTTTCCTTTGCCGGTTATATTCCAAAGCAATTCGAGGTGACCCTAGATGCAAACCTGGAATTCAACATTGAACTATTGCAGAAATCGGTCCTGGAAGAAGTGATCGTTCTTTCCCGAAGGAGGGATGCCAATGTGAAAAATGCACAGATGGGAAAGATCGATCTCACAATGGCAAGGATAAAAACTGTACCTGTGATCTTTGGGGAAACGGATATCTTAAAAACTTTACAACTACTGCCTGGCGTTAGAAACGCTGGTGAAGGAAATACCGGTTTGTATGTTAGGGGAGGAGGACCGGATCAAAATTTGATACTGCTGGATGACGCAATTGTTTACAATACCGGTCACCTCTTTGGTTTCTTTTCCATATTCAATGCCGACGCCATCAAAAATACTACCCTTATCAAAGGTGGAATGCCAGCACAATATGGTGGCCGACTCTCCTCTGTACTTGATGTTGCCATGAAGGACGGAAACATGAAGAAATTCGAAGTTGAAGGTGGAATTGGCGCGATCGCTTCACGAATTTCAGTTCAGGGACCCATCAAAAAGGACAAAGCTTCTTTTATGATTTCCGCAAGAAGAACTTATGTAGATGTACTTACAAAACCCTTTATTTCTAAATCAAGTGATTTCTATGGTTCAGGTTACTATTTCTACGACCTGAATACAAAAGTGAATTTTAAGTTTTCTGAAAAAGATCGCCTATACCTGAGTGGCTATTTTGGAAGAGACGTGTTTACTTTCAATAACGCGAGAAGATCATTTAAAGCAAATATTCCCTGGGGAAATGCAACGGCAACACTGCGATGGAACCATGTATTCAATCGGAAGTTATTTGCCAATACTACTCTTGTCTATAATGATTACTTCTTCACTTTTGCAGGCTCACAAAATGATTTCTCTTTAGAACTCCGTTCCGGAATCCGGGATGGTACAGGTAAGATTGATTTTGATTTTTATCCGGCTCCTCAACACAAAGTTCGATTTGGAGGAATGTTTACTTACCACAAGTTTACACCGAATGTATTAAGCGGCAGTCAGGGTGATACCAGGTTCGAACCAAATAATGAAGGAAATAAATATGCCGCGGAAACTGGGTTATATATCCAGGATGATTGGGAGATCAGTGATAAAGTGAAGGTGAATGTTGGTGTTCGCTATAGTTCGTTTACGCAATTGGGCCCGCATAAAAAATACATAACTGATACTGATGGAAATAAGCTGGACAGTGTTGAGTACGGAAGAGGAGACAAGGTGAAAACATACGCGGGATTTGAACCAAGGTTCACTATCCGTTATGCTTGGAATGATGAAAACTCTTTTAAGGCAGCGATCACGCGAAATTTTCAATACATACATCTGGTCAGTAATGCGGGCTCTACCTTACCTACGGATCTATGGGTTCCCAGTACATATCGGGTAAAACCACAGATCAGTACTCAATACGCAGTCGGTTACTTCAAGAATTTCGAGGATAATATTTATGAAACTTCTGTCGAATTGTATTACAAGACCATGGACAACCAGATCGAATACCGGGAAGGATACACGCCTTCATTAAAAGATCCAGAACAGGAATTCGTCTTTGGAAGAGGTTGGAGTTATGGTGCAGAGTTTTTTATAAATAAGGCGAGGGGAAAATTTACCGGTTGGATCGGTTATACCTTGTCGTGGACATGGAGAGAATTCGCTGATCTCAATGCCGGTGAAAAGTTTCCCGCAAAGTATGACCGTCGTCATGATCTGAGCCTGGTAGGCATGTATGAGCCTAACAAACGATTGAAATTCTCTGCCGTCTTTGTATACGGTACTGGTAATGCCACAACTTTGCCCGAACGTTTTTATATCATCAACGGAATTTTAACACAGGAATACAGCAAGGTTAATCATTACCGGATGCCACCATATCACCGGATGGATCTTGCTGTAACGCTTACACCGTCCGTAAAGCCTGGAAGCAAGTTCAGTCACTACTGGGTATTCAGCGTCTACAATGTTTATAGCCGGATGAACCCTTACTTCATTTACTTCGATCAAACCGGCAGTCCTTATAATGGAAGCCTGCAGGTAGAAGCGAGACAGGTTTCATTGTTCCCTATTATTCCGTCGGTTACCTGGAATTTCAAATTTTAGGTTGATAAGGTTGACAAGGTTGACAAGGTTGACAAGGTTGACAAGGGTAAAGAGTCATCGCTTTATCAACCTAATCAACCCCATCAACCTAATAAACCAATCACCCAAAAAATCCTGCGCAAGCCGCCAGAAAAACGTACTTTTCCCGTCCAACACAAAATTTTGAACATGAGAAAATTTCTTATCGTCTTATTGACATTTTCTTTTTCTATTTCATTGATTGCGCAGGACGATCGTCCTGATATGGATGCGGTGCAAAAGATCCGCAAAGAGGGCCTGGATAATTCCAAAGTAATGGAACACGCGTTTTACTTAACTGATGTAAGTGGACCGCGCTTGAATAATTCTCCCGGTTACCTGCGTGCTGCGAATTGGGCAAAGGCTCAATTGAACAAGTGGGGCATTGATGCAAAGCTTGAGTCATGGGGTGATTGGGGCAAAGGTTGGGAATTGGAAAAGTCCTATATGGCAATGACTGCACCTTATTATCGTCCCATTCTCGCATTTCCCAAAGCATGGGTTGCCGGAACCGGTGGTTTACAAACTGCAGATGTGATTGTGATAACAGCAAAGGATTCTGCTGAACTGGAAACCTATCGTGGTAAATTGAAAGGAAAGATCGTTCTTCTTCCCCGCAATGACACCCTGAAGCCAACCTTTAATGCAGATGCATCAAGGTTTACAGATGAGGAACTTCAAAAGATGGCTGAATATGATCCCAAGAATGCGCCGCAACGTCCGAGAGGACAATTCCAGGGACAACAGCGTCCACCCGTCACTGTTACATTGAACCGGTTGAGGGATTTTGCAAAAGCTGAAAAAGCAGTTGCGCTTCTTAGTGCAAGCCCGAGAGGAAGAGATGGTACACTGTTCGTTTCCGGTGGCGGATCTTATGCCGCTGCAGCACCTGAGAATTTCCTTGATCTTATGGTAGCATATGAAGATTACATGACTTTGTATCGCCTGGCTAATTCTGGGATCCCGGTTAAAGTGGAAGTAGATGTAAAGACAAAATTCTATACCGGCGATGTCAAAGGATATAATGTGGTTGGTGAAATCAAAGGAACCGACCCAAAACTCAAAGACGAGATCGTAATGTTAGGAGGTCATCTCGATTCATGGCATGGAGCAACAGGAGCAACTGATAATGCTGCAGGCTGCGCAGTGATGATGGAAGTAATGCGCATTATAAAGTCGTCTGGATTCAAACCGAAAAGAACAATTCGCATTGCGCTTTGGGGTGGGGAAGAGCAGGGATTGCATGGATCGCGCAATTATGTAAGAAATCACTTTACTGATACTGCTAACCGCAAATCAAATGCGGAAGGAGATAAGGTCTCAGTTTATTTCAATCTCGATAACGGAACCGGAAAGGTTCGTGGTGTTTATCTCCAGGGCAATGAAGGTGTAAAACCGATATTCACTAAATGGCTTGAACCATTTGCCGATCTTGGAGCAAAAACTATTACGTTACAAAACACCGGTGGTACTGATCACCTTGCATTCGATGGCATTGGAATTCCAGGATTTCAATTCATCCAGGATGAGATCGAGTATGATACGCGTACGCATCATACCACAATGGACTCATATGATCACCTTTTAGCTGATGACCTGAAACAGGCAGCGACAGTTATTGCATCTTTTGTTTACAATGCAGCGCAGAGAGAACAAAAGATTCCGAGGAAAGCAGTACAGTCTGCAAGTGGAAGGCAGGGGTTCTGAGTTCAGGTGTGTTAATGCAACATGGTTTTATTACTTAAAGGGAAATAGTTACTTAATTTCCGTTGTCCCAAAATTTTTATTCAACAGAAGAACAGATGAACAAGGAATGATCAATCACCATCGGAGGGTTGTCTATCTATAAAACCGAATCTCGATGTCTTTTCACACTTTTTTCCTCTTCAAAAAACGATGAAAAGACATTGCGATTCCGTTTCGTTCTGTAGACAACCCTCCGATGGAGATTGATCATTCCTTGTTCATCTGTTCTACTGTTGTATGAAAACTTTAGAATGGAGCAAGCTCATACCGAAACCGCACCACCGCGCTCTTTGATTCACTAGATGATATCCTCATCTCATATCGCTTCTTTCCAGCGGTGATCACCATTAAAGATGTATTTGGCGGGATTTTCCCGAGATTATCGGCATACATCATGAATTCGTAGTCTGTATTGGGAAAAGCATTTACATTCAGAACAATTGCCTTATTGGTGAGTCGTTTTTTGTATAACAATAAAGTATTATTCAGGAAGACTGTTACTGTATCATCATCTATTTCTGCATTGTCGTACAACTCGACCTTGATCGCCGAGGTATCCACAACCACCGTTTGCACTAATTCTTTTTCACGGTTTTTAAGCTTAAGATTTTTTTGAATATTCTTAAGCGTATCATTCTGTACTACATCTGGCGGAAACACTGACTTTGCCTGCCGGCTCAAATGAATTTTTCCCGGGGGACACTGGCTATTATTTCCCATTTCATGTCCTTTCCACTCACCATCCAGGCTTTCTTCAAGCACGCTCAATGCAAAATTCAGATCATATGTTTTTATACAGGGAATACAATTCGCAGGAACATTGTATTGCAATACCAGGTTTTCGATTATCACTAATCGTTTGGTTAGCGGGTTGTACCTACCAGTAAAATTGATCTTGGTAAAACGTTCTGTGTCGTAGAAATTATAAGCATTCCCAAGAATGGAATTCGTTTCACTACTATACGTGATGTGCAGTTCAAGGTTATACTCGGGATAACAACCTCCACCAACCTGGGTTCTTTTGCCTCTCCAGAATCCGGTTAGGTTTTGGGACATTAAACTTCCTGCACAAAAAAAGAGCAGGAGGGTGAGCAGAAAACGCATCAGTTGATTTTAAATGAAATTACCGGATTGCACGGTACGAATAACCTAAATTATTTGAGCGGTATTCTGATAGGACTTGGGAATTAGGGATTAGGAATTGCGTTATTCAATTCAAATTAGTAACGCCTTATTACTAATTCCCAATTCCAAATTACCAATTCCCTTATTCCTTTTCAAACTTAAATATCACCACCGCGTTCTTTTGTTCATTCGAGGTAATGCGCACTTCATATTGTTTATTTCCGGCATTCACAACCATCAGGGACGTATTCGGTGGAATTTCCCCAAGGTTTTCGGCAACCATTACCAATTCATGGAAATCGTTGCTTTCATCCAACTTGAATTTGAAAGTAATTGCCCTTTCTGTCAGCCTCTCCCTTGAAACTACCAATTTTTTATCAAGATAGACCGATACGGTGTCATTGTCGATCGTACCGTTATCAAAGATCTTAATCTCAATCTCTCTGGCATCGGTGCTAATCGTTTTCACTATCTCGTTGGTACGCGTGGTGAGTACTTTTGGAGTAATTGTTTTTGGTGTGATCGCGGGCGAAGGACGCTTATCAGATTTTTGTACTGTATCTATTTTTGGGATCTTGACCACTGATTCCTTTGGAGGTTTAGCAGTGGAATCTTTCTTTGTAGTAGTCTTTTTTGTCGTTGTATTTACCGGTGGTTTTTTGACAGTCGTTGTCGGGCTTGTAGTCTTGGGTTTGTTGTTGGGTGAACTCTTCGGTTTCGTGGTTGAATTAGTGGTTGAATTGGTCTTTGGCGGATCGTTTTTGACAATGGGTTTGTCTGCTTTGACCTCCGGTTTTTTGATTGAACCATTTTTTTCTTTTTCTACAAGAAAAGGCTCCTTATAAAAATCAGAGGTAACAACTTTTCTGAGGAAAACAGTTCCTTTACCACAATTCGAAGAATCCCGGGTATTCATGCTAGTGTAAGTGCCTTCCAGAAATTCTTCATCGCCCGATTTGGAATACTGGAGAAAGCAGGTCATAATACAGGCATCGCTGAATCCACTCATTCTTACTTCAACGATCTTCAATTCTTCCAGTAAAACTTTTTTTGTAGAAGGGTTGACTGTTCCCGTTGCAGTGGCTTTGCCATAAAAAACTGTAGTCAGGTATGAATATGTTACACCGGAAAACTCCTTGCTTCGCTGATCAAGCTGCACTTCGAACTTGTAACGGTCTAGTGGAATGGCAATCTTATTTCCTTCCGCATCGCGTTGATAGACCACCTGGTTGAAATGACCCCTCCAAATACCCGTCACGTCCTGGCCACGGGCAGGTACGAGTGAGAATGACAAGAGGACAAATGATAAAAGTATAAAGGTTTTCATCCGATCCTAGCTTCGTGAAATTAACGAATAACTTCGTATCCCGCCAGCCTTTTGCGGGGCAACGGAATGTTAATTTTGATGGCCCCGGGAGAACAGAGGAACAGAGGAACAGAAGAACAGAAGAACAGAAGAACAGCAGAACAGTAGACCAGCAGAACAGTAGACCAGCGGAACAGCATAGGAATCCTCTGCCGCCGAAGATCGGACTCAATATCAACCCTGTTAACCTAATTAACCAGTCAACCTCCCGAAGCTTCGGCAGAACCAATCAACCAACAACCAATTAACCAATTAACCACTAAATTTGCACTCTCAAAATGAGAAAATAAGGAATGATAAATATTACGTTTCCAGATAAGACGGTTAGGCAGTATGAGAAAGGAACTACTGCATTGGAGATTGCAAAATCAATTTCAGAAGGATTGGCCAGAAAAGTATTGGCTGCCCAGATAAATGGCCAGGTGTGGGATGCACCCGGCCAATTAATGAAGATGCAACTTTGAAATTACTTACATGGGATGATACAGATGGAAAAAACACATTCTGGCATTCATCTGCGCATCTGATGGCTGAAGCGGTTGAATCCATGTTTCCCGGCGTAAAATTTTGGGTTGGTCCTGCCTGTTGAAAATGGATTTTATTATGATATGGATCTTGGCGATAAAAAAATGACTGAGGAAGATCTTGCGCAAGCTGGAAGAAAAAGATGAATGAACTGGCAAAGAAGAATAGCGCATATCTGAGAAAGGAAATGTCCAAAAGCGGATGCTGATAAAATATTTTACTGAAAAAGGTGATGAATACAAACTTGATCTGTTAGGCAGATCTTGAATGATGGTGAAATCACTTTTTATACGCAGGGAAATTTTACTGATCTCTGTCGCGGGCCACATATTCCAAATACAGGTTTTATCAAAGCAATCAAGCTTACCAATATTGCCGGTGCTTACTGGAAAGGCGATGAAAAGAATAAACAGCTTACCCGGATATATGGCGTAACATTTCCATCTCAAAAAGAATTGGATGAATACCTGCATTGCTGGAAGAAGCAAAGAAAAGAGATCATCGAAAACTGGGAAAGGAATTGGGCATTTACACCATGGATGATGATGTGGGTCCGGGTCTTGCTTTATGGATGCCAAATGGAACCATCATAATTGAAGAATTGGAAAAACTGGCAAAAGAAACAGAACATGCAGCAGGATATAAAAGAGTGGTTACTCCGCATATTGCAAAGGAAAGCATGTATATCACCAGCGGGCATCTTGCCTTATTACGCAGGATAGCATGTATCCGCCAATGGAACTGGAAGGAGAGAAGTATTATCTGAAAGCAATGAACTGTCCGCATCATCATAAGATATTTGCAGCAGAACCAAAAAGCTATAAAGATCTGCCCTTATCGCCTTGCAGAATATGGAACTTGTTATCGTTATGAACAAAGTGGTGAATTATTTGGATTGATGCGGGTTCGTTGCCTGCACATGAATGATGCGCATATTTATTGCACCAAGGAACAGTTCTACGATGAGTTCAGGGCGGTGAATGATATGTACCTGAAATATTTTAAAATTTTTGGTATTGATAAATATGTAATGCGTCTTATCGCTTGCATGATCCCGGCAAACTTGGGTAAGAAATATGTAAATGAACCGGAGCTTTGGAAAGAAACAGAAGCAATGGTAAGAAATGTGTTGATCGAATCAAATATTCCATTTGTGGAAGTGCAGGATGAAGCTGCTTTTTATGGACCAAAAATTGATGTTCAGATATGGAGCACGATCGGCCGGGAATTTACACTGGCTACCAACCAGGTTGATTTTGCACAGGGCCGAAGTTTCAAACTGGAGTATACCAACCAGGATAATAAGCCAGAAACTCCACTGATCATTCACCGGGCGCCGCTGGGAACTCATGAACGGTTTATTGGCTTCTTGCTGGAGCATTATGCCGGTAAATTTCCCACTCTGGCTGGCACCGGTACAGGTAAAAGTGCTGCCGATCAGCGATAAGTTTTTGGATTATGCAAAATCAGTTTCGGAAAAACTGAAAAAATGCAGATATTCGTGCAGAGGTTGATGACCGGAATGAAAAGATTGGCAAAAAGATTCGCGATACTGAACTAATGAAAGTGCCTTATATGCTGGTGGTGGGTGAAAAGGAAATGAATGAAAATAAAGTGGCTGTAAGAAGACAAGGGAAAGGAGATCTTGGAACTAAAGGGAGTAGAGGAGTTTATTAACGAGATAACCGATGAAATAAAAGAGAGGAGAAAGGATTAAGTTCTTTAAACACTCAATTGAATAATCAATAATCAATAATTAATAATCAATAATTTTAACATCATCAGAAATTCCGAATTCATCACGCTCATGACGATTATTAATTATTAAATACTAATTATTGTCATTAGACCATCCTAAAACAAGGAGACAAGTTCATTAACTAAACAATTCAAATGGCGGATTTCCACCAAGACCAGCGCCGGTGGCGGCTTTAACAAAGGCTGGTTTCAGAGGAAGATTTGTTCCCCGCAAAGAAGCAGAACATCGTATCAATCATTTTATCAGGGTACCGCAGGTACGACTTGGTAGGTGAGAATGTAGAAGTAGGAGTTTATCCAACCCAGGATGCATTACGAATGGCGCAGGACCAGCAACTGGACCTGGTGGAAATTTCTCCAACATGCTGATCCACCAGTTTGCAAGATCATTGACTACAATAAATTCCTCTACGATAAGAAGAAGAAGGAAAAGGAGATGAAGGCCAAAAGCAAAGCCTCCGAAGTAAAAGAAATTCGTTTTACTCCCAATACAGACGATCACGATTTTGACTTTAAAGCCAAGCATGCTGAAGAATTTCTGAAAGATGGCAATAAAGTAAAAGCATATGTTCAGTTCAAAGGACGTGCTATACAGTTCCAGGAAAGAGGTGAACTGCTATTATTAAAATTTGCCGAACGCCTCGCAGAAACCGGTCAACCGGAAGCTCTTCCGCGCCTGGAAGGAAAGCGCATGTTCATCATGCTGGCACCTAAAACGCAGAAGAAGAAGAAAGAGAAGGAGAGAGAAGTGGAATAGCCAATGGGCAATGGGCAATAGACAATATGCAATAGGCAATAGACAACAGGTGTTGTTTGTTGCCTATTGTTTTTACATAACATCAATAATTGGGAAGCTCTTTTGCCTATTGCCCATTGCCTATTGCCTATTTTATCACGACATCCTTCACAGTATTCTCTCCCAAAGCTTCATTTACCCGTTGGATGATCATGTTTTTTTGATAAAGTAGTTCCTGCTTGAGGGGAGCGACATTCGTATGAATATATAGCGTGGTGCCGAAGATCTCGATCTTATCGGTGTATTTGGCAATGGTTTTACCCATGATCAATTCCCAGGCTTCTGCAATCTGCAATGCTTGTATTGAGCTCTTGTATCGGCTCTTGTTGAGGAATTGTTTGATGGCATCTGCGAGAGAGTATTCGGACATGTTGCGAAGTTAACTAATGAATGTCGGAGTTGCTTACACTGTTTCGAGGGTTTTCATGTCGTAAGAATTTTACCACGGAGGCGCAAAGGCGCGGAGGATTTTTGAACTGAAGAACAAAGCACAAGGAGTTAAGAAGATTGATCGGATTCATGTTCAAAATTCTTCATTCCTTGTTCCTTGGTCCTTGTTCAATATTCCATCACTCCGCGTATTCTAAGACTTGGAATAAAACAAATTTTAGTTTTTTAGGGTTGGATTAAATATTGGTTGATAAGGTGATTGTCGGTTGATAACAGCGAAGATTCGGTGCAGGATCTTGTTTCGAACGTTGTTGATAGTACTCATTTTAGCTTTTCCTGCGGCGATTCTTTTTAAATAATATTCACGTAGTTCTTTGTCATATTGGATAGCGGATTTAGCACTTAGGTCCAGTAAAGTTTTCACTGCTTTATCAGCCAGGTGACTGACTTTGGTTTTACCACGGATACTTGTTCCTGATCGATGTTCAAAAGGTGCTGTCCCGCAAAAGCTGGCAAACTTTCGGCTATTTACAAAGCGGGTAAAATTTCCGGTTTTAATGATCATCGCCAGTGCCAGTACCTTGCCCACGCCTTTGATAGTTTGCAACAAGCGATAATTGGTATTGATCTTTTCATCTGTTTCGACCATTGCTTTAATAGCAGCATCCAGCTTTTTAATTTCCAGATCCAGTGTTCGGATGATGCGCAAATGCGAGCTAAGGACCAGATTCGATTTTTTCAATGCCAGTGCTTGCTGATATTCCTGTACCGTGGTAAGTAAACCTGCCCGTTGCTGAACCAGTTTTGCACGGGTGGAATAAAGCAATTTGAGCTGTTTAAACATCTCGTTTGGAGCTTGCTCTATTGTCAGGCTGTTTTGTTTTTCAAAACCATACTGAGCAATTCTGCGTGCATCGATCTTGTCATTTTTGCCCCGAACAAGTCCCATCGAACGCTTGATAGCCAGGCCAGATACTTTAGAAAAAGCAATGCAATTCAGATGCAGAAACTCTTCAAGTGCGCAACTGTAAAGTCCGGTGTGTTCCATCACAATCATAATTTCTGAAGTAATAATTTTTTGCCTGGCCAGCCAGGTCATTAGTTCCTGGAAACCTTCAGCATCGTTACTTATCTGAAGATGAGTATTGAAGGCATGGCTGACAAAATCAATAGTTTTTTTGGAGAGGTCGGCTCCGATGATTTGAGGAACTTTCATAGCTTTGTTTTTAGGACTTTTATTAAAAAGTTGCCTAGCCTAAGACCTTTAATTAGTCTCTGTAGGACTTAGTATTCTAACTGGGCCTTGGCAACCGTGAAGGAGGATGGGGACTGATACGCGGAATAGACCCCTTAGTCTATGCCTTTGCAAAGTTCACCCCATTCTCTTTCACAAATTTCTAGCTTCAAACAATTCCTTATTCCAATATTGTCAAAGAACATTATTAATCTAAAGGCCTTTGCGCCTCCGTGGTAAAGTTCTTGCGAAATCGGGCATCCCTAAAATAAATAAGCCTCTTACAACGAGATCACCTGAAACGAAACCCCTAACGCATTGAAATGATCATTGATCCTTTCGCAATGGGTATCCGTAATAAAAATATTTCCCTCGTTTTGTACACAAACCCAATTGAGAAGATTATGCATTCGATATTCATCGAGTTTTTCAAATACATCATCCAACAATAGAATAGGAGCAAAATGCATTGTTGATTTCAATGTTTCGAACTCAGCGAGCTTAAGGGCAAAGAGTAAACTTTTCCGTTGACCCTGCGAAGCAATATTCTTAAATGGTTGCCCTTTGAAACGGATAATTATATCATCCTTGTGAACCCCTGCATTGCTTCTTTGCAATGCAAGGTCGCGCGAGCGGTTTTGTTTCAATAGAGATGCATAGTCAGTATTCAACAATTGACTTTCATACATCAAATCAACTTCCTCCCCACTGCCTGCAATATTTTTATAAAAATCGCGTGTGATCGGAATTAAGTTTTGAAGGCAGGAGCTTCTCGTATCAAAAATGAATTTCCCATGTTCGGTCAACTGCTGATCATAAACATCAAGCAGTTTTTGGTCGCCATGAGATTCGGCAAGCTGCTTTAAATAACTATTGCGTTGAAGCAGGGTGCGATTGTGGGCGATCAGGTGTTCGAGGTATTCGTGATTCGTTTGCGAAATGAGCGCATCCAGAAAGCGCCGACGGCCTTCGCTTCCTCCCGTAATGATCTCGATATCGTCAGGCGCTATAAAAACAGCGGGATACCGCCCGATATGGTCGGCCATGCGCTCGTAATATTGATTATTGATCGAGAATTCTTTCTTCCCATTCTCCCTCAAAATGCAGACAGCCTTTTCTTCTTTTCCTTCCCTGTTCAAATTTGTTTCAATCCTGAAGCCAGAAGCTCCTTGCAAAACATGTTGACTATCGATCCGGCTGAAATAGCTTTTGGTAAAACAGGAATAATAGATAGCGTCGAGCAAGTTGGTCTTTCCCACGCCGTTAGCACCGCAGATTCCCACAATCCTTTCCGTGAATTTGAATACAGCCTCCTGATAGTTTTTGAATTGAAGAAGTGATATGTTGTTTAGTTGAAGCATTGATCTTATTCCAAGTTGCCAATTGCCAATTGCCCCTTGCCCTTTGCCTCTTGCCTATTGCGTATTGCCTATTGCCATTCGGAGCCAACAACCAATTTAGTTAATCCCCTAGTAATCAAAAATCTAAAATCTAAAATCTCAAATCTTAAATCCTGACTTCCAACTCGTAAATTCCTCCATTCCCCTTATCTTTGCCCACTCAAATTTTACCATTGGCCACCCAGACAAAAAGCCCTGCGGCTCAGAAATTCTCGAAGGAAACCTACCTCTATTGGTATGAGTTAATGTACCTCATTCGCCAGTTTGAATTGACCGCTGAAGAAAAGTATAAGATGGAAGGCAAGATCCGTGGATTTTTCCATGCCTACATTGGGCAGGAAGCAATCGCGGCTGGATGTATGACGGCTACAAAGCTCGAAGATCCATTTGTTACTGCGTATCGTGATCATGGTTTGGCGCTTGCAAAAGGCGTAAGCCCTGATTCATGTATGGCTGAATTGTATGGAAAAGCCACCGGTTGCGCGAAAGGAAAAGGTGGAAGCATGCATTTTTTCGGAAAAGATGTATTCTTCTTTGGTGGACATGGAATCGTTGGTGCGCAAATAGGTACCGGTGCGGGACTGGCCTTTGCTGAAAAATATAAAGGCACTGAAAATATTTGCTTGACATTCTTTGGAGATGGCGCGGCAAGACAGGGAATGGTCCATGAAGTGTTCAATATGGCCATGCTTTGGAAATTACCCGTGGTATTCATTTGCGAGAATAACAATTATGCAATGGGCACTTCGGTAGAAAGGACGAGCAATGTGGTGGACATTTATAAATTGGCAGATGCCTATGAAATGCCAGCTGATTCTGTAGATGGCATGAGTTGCGAATTGATTCACGAAAGTGTTGCGCGTGCAGTAAAGAGAGCACGTAGCGGAGATGGACCAACCCTGATCGAATTGAAGACCTATCGATATAAAGGCCATTCAATTTCTGACCCACAGAAATACCGCAGCAAGGATGAAGTAGAGGAATACAAACAACGGGATCCCATTCAACAGGTATTGACTACAATCCTCAAGAATAAATACGCAACCCAGGACGAGATCAACGCCATCAATAAAAGAGTTGATGATAAAGTAATCGCCTCTGTGAAATTCGCTGAAGAAAGTCCATGGCCTTCTGATGATGAAATGTTAAAAGACATCGTTACTCAATCTGATTATCCATTCATAGTTGATTAGTGAATGAAGGTTCCCGCTTTCGCGGGAATGACGACTCAAATATAAAATATCAAATAAAAAATCTGAAATAACTACATGGCAACTGAAGTGAAGCAAACAGAACCGATAACCCGCAAAACGAGTGAAGAAAGGGTAGTGGAAGGAACCCAACAGTTCTGGAGCAAGAATAGCAAATTTATCATGTACGCAGTAACCGCAGTGGTGTTACTTGTTGGTGGCTGGTTTGTTTATGACAATTATTATCGCCAGCCTAATGAACAAAAGGCAAATGAATCAATCTGGAAAGCTGAGCAATATTTTCGCACCGATTCTTTCCGTCTCGCATTGAATGGCGACGGCGCAAATCCCGGTTTCTTAAGAGTGATATCTCGCTATGGTGGTACAAAAGCTGGAAACCTCGCAAGGTATTATGCCGGTGCGAGCTATCTGCAGCTTGGTGATTTCAACAATGCAGTCAAGCAGCTGAATGATTTTTCCACGAGCGAACCGCTGGTTAATTTAAAAGCAAATGGATTGTTGGGAGATGCTTACTCTGAGCTCGGTAAGAATGCGGACGCGATTGCAGCCTATAGGAAAGCGGGCACCATATTCCCGGAGGATGATGGCTATTCTCCCGAGTATTTATTCCGTGCAGCCGCCTTATCTGAAAAGATTGGAAAGACAAATGATGCTATTGAGCTGTATAAAATCATCAAAGAAAAATATCCATCGACTCAACGGGGATTTGAAGCAGATAAATACCTCGCCAGATTGGGCGCATTCGAATAATTATGGCAAGGGTCAGCAGTAAATTATTAAAAACAGGTACAGGCATCCTACGAAAGGATGCCTGTATTGTTATTGTCCGTACCGAATGGAATGCGGATATTGTTGATGCACTTGAAAAAGGATGCATTGATATGCTGAAAAGCAAAGGCGTAAAAAAGATCAAACAAATAACAGTACCCGGCTCTTTTGAAATTCCATTTGCAATAAAGAATCATTGGGAAAATTCCAAGAAGAAAGAAAAAGCGCATGCTTATATCGCTTTAGGTTGCGTACTTCGTGGAGATACTCCTCACTTCGATTATGTATGCAAGGCCATCACCGATGGCATCGTTCAACTCAATCTCCTCTTACCCGTTCCTACTATATTCGGCGTATTGACCGTCGATAACCATCAACAAGCAGTAGAGCGAATTGGTGGTACGCACGGTCACAAAGGCGAAGAAGCGGGAGTGACCGCAATTAAGATGATCTCGTTGATGAAATAATTACGACTTCCTCTGCGTCCTTCCCTTTTGAACCTTGTCATTTCGAGCCCGGTCAATAAAAGTCCCTCCGCATAAAGTGAAAGTAGGGCGAGATCCCGATAGCTATCGGGACTGCACAATTGGAGACTCCGCGTAATTTAGAAATGAAGCAGAACCGCCGATTTCGCAGTCCCGATAGCAATCGGGATCCGCCCTTGTTAACTCATTCAATTAGTTTCATTCATTGCACCGGGCTCGAAATGACAAGGTTCAAAGGGGAAGGACGCAAAGGACAAAGGGGAAGTCGTAAATTGTAATCCGAAATCTTTCTGGACGTAAATACATTAAATGAAAATCTCACTCTTCGTTCCTTGTTTCGTTGATCAATTATTTCCTCAAACCGCTTTCAATATGGTCAGGATATTGGAAAAAGTCGGTTGTGAGGTTCAATATAATGAGAAGCAAACCTGTTGCGGGCAACCTGCTTACAATGCCGGTTTCAGGGGGGAATCGAAGGAAGTCTGCACTAAATTCATGAAGGATTTTTCAGATTCAGAATATGTCGTTGCGCCAAGCGCATCCTGTGTAGGTTTCGTACGCAATTATTATCCAAAAATCTTCGACAATTCCTCACTGCACAATGAAGTAAAGGATCTGCAGAAAAGAACATTTGAGCTATCGGAATTCCTGGTTAATGTTATGAAGGTGGAAGACCTGGGCGCCAGCTTTTCGGCTAAAGCCACCTATCACGATTCCTGCGCAGCTTTGCGTGAATGCAGGATTAAAGAGGAACCGAGAAAGTTGCTTTCGAAGGTAAGAGGTCTGGAATTGGTCGAAATGAATGAGGTCGAAACCTGCTGTGGTTTCGGGGGAACATTTGCCATTAAATTCGAACCTATATCAATTGGAATGGCCGACCAGAAAACGATCAATGCAAAAAATACCGGGGCTCAATGCATCATTTCTACGGATACCTCCTGTCTAATGCATTTGGATGGATATATTCGACACAAAGGAGCGGGGTTACAAACATTCCATATCGCAGATGTGCTCGCGATGGGCTGGTAAGTTCATTAAGAATTTCCTATATTGAGTATAGCTTGAGTAACCGAAATAAAGATTTTTTCTAAATTGAATACAAACGAGGCTATATGAAAAGAACGCTTATCGTAGTTGCAATTCTTATTACCGGATTTTCACTTGGAAGCTGCGAAAAGGATAATGATGAATGCAAAGGACTTGCAAATGAAGTGAATTATGCTGCTGGATTGTATGCTCAAAATCCCAATGTTACCAACTGTGGTATTTATAAAACGGCAATAAACAATTACCTTAATTCCTCAGCTTGTGCGGGAAAATTGTCCGCAACCGACAGGCAGTCGTTTCAGACTCAACTGAACAATATGAACTGTTAGAAGAAGAAACCAAGTTTAAGTCGGGCAAAAAACGGAACTCCTGGCGTGAAATGAATTTCTTCAACAGGCGCCGGTTCATTCTTTAAACGGGATTCCGTGTTAAACTGTGCCTCATTCCATTCCACATTGAAAAGGTTTTCAATCGCGATTCCTACTTCGTATTTTTTTCGCGTATAGTTCAGAGAAAGATCAGCCACCGTGTAGCCATGGGCAATGACGGTATTGGTTTCATTGGCAGGCCGGTCTTTCATGTATCGATAGCGTATGCTTCCATTGAAGCCATTTTCCATTTTAAAATTTAACCCGCCTGTGCTTGTGAAAGTTGGTGCAAGAGGTATATAGTCTTCACCTTTTGGACTTTCCATACTTCTTGGCTTGGTCAGGTTCAGGTTGAGGTCAGCAAATAACCAGGAATTGAATTGATACCGGGCGGAGAGATCAACGCCTTTGCGTTCTGTTTTTCCGCTCGGCTCTATGACACCCGCATCTCCTACATAAACAAATTCTTGTTCCAAATAAAGATACCAGATGGCAACATCGATGAATAAGCGGGATACAGGTTTAAACGTAAGCCCGAGGTCAGCGCCATAGGCTGCAGGCAGTATTTCCTTACCGTTATTAAATGCAACAACACGGGTGTCATTGGAATGAAATCCCTTACCCGTCTTTAAATAAACCTGCCAGCGGGGATTAAATGTATACTGGATATTTAATTTCGGGCTAATGATGGCTTCCGATTGAACAGGCAATTCAGCATTGTTCAATTTATCCAGGTATTTATTTCTGAAGTAATCAAATCGAAGCCCGATATCGAATAACCATTTATTTTTCTGAAAAGTTTGATCAATATAAACAAAGGCATTAAGCTCAGCTATATCTCCCAATTGTACCGGCTCAAGTATTTCTGTCCTGTTCTTTGTATGCGAGAGCTCAGAGTTGTTTGTTTTATCAGCACGGAAACCCGTTGCAAAACTTGAGGTCAAATTCCATTCTTTCCATTGATAGGGGAGTTTGAATCTCGATAGTCCGCCAAAAATATTTCTGGCTTCTTTTTGATGGATTTGGTCGCCGTTGATTGAGTCCTCCAGGAAGAAGGTGAAGTTTGAAAATAAACTGAAATTGTAATTCGTATAGTAGAGTTGATTTTCAAAAACCGCGTTATTCTTTAAATAGGAGGATAACTTAATATTGGCGTTCGTTCGATTGGTATATCCACCTTCTGTATCATCGATGGCTCCAAACCGTCCGATCATCCCTGCCTTGACCGCCCGTTCGGGAATTTGTCCGGACGCATTCCATTGACTGTTGAAAGTAGATAGTGCAATGCTAAGCCGGTTGTTTTCGCCAATTTTTGAATTGAATTTTCCGAAGAGATTGAATCGATTGAAGTATTGAGGCGACTCAAAAGCCCCATCAGTATACATGAATTCGCTGGCGATATAAGCGTTAGTTCCATTATCTTTTTGTTTGCTGCCAAGCAAATCTATCATTGCAACAGTTCTAAACGTATTGAATTGACCCGCTTCAATTTTTACTTCATTTCTTTCCAGGCTGTTCAATGTTTGAAAGTTTACATAGCCGGCAGTATTAAAGTTTCCCTGTTGTGAATAATAAGGTCCTTTGCCCCAATCAATATTCGCGATTGTTTCAGGAATTAGAAAATGGAGATCGGCATAGCCCTGCCCATGCGCATGCGAGACCATGTTAACCGGTATTCCATCTACTCCAATATTTATGTCAGTTCCGTGATCAATATCGAACCCGCGAAGAAATATCTGTTCTGCTTTTCCACCACCTGCATGTTGCGCGATGAATAAGCCCGGAACAATTCTCAATAGATCCTGTGAAGTTTTTGCAGGTTGAAGATTTAAATCAATACGGCTTATTGTGGTAAAAGATTTATCATAAGTCTGGGGAAGGATCACTACTTCCTGTAGATTGATTGCACCCTTTTCCATTTCTATTGGCTGCCCGGCATTCAATTGATCAAGCTTGATTTCTTTGCTTTGATAACCGATATGCGATAACTGTATAGTGGCGACAGCATCATTTTTGATTGGGATAATAAATTCTCCTTTTTGGTCGGTTGCGTAGATGGTTTGGGCATTTCCGATTCTTACGCAAACAAGGTCCAATGGTTCCTTTGTGATCCGATCGATCACTTTACCCTTGATATTCTTTTGAGCAAAAGCGAACGAAGTAACTAACAAGCTCAGGAATAAAGTAAATATTGTCTTCATAAAATCAAAGGGATAAGCGTTATCCGACCATATACGATAATAACGGCTAAATAGATTTGCAAAATTCGAGGAAAATTGATGAGAATAATTAGAATATTTGATCGACGGTCGATCAACGATTTAAGGTTGGGCTCTACAAGCCGGCAAAATAATCATACCCTCTTTCCGCCCAATAATCCGCCGGCTTTTCGTTGTCAAAATACATCGTACCAATTCGCTTTATGCTTTTAATCCCATACTTTACCGGGATGATGAGACGAAGGGGAAAGCCCTGCTTCATTGGAAGGGGTTCTCCATTTAGTTCATAGCAGAGTAATGTTTGAGGGTGCAGGGCACTCGGCATGTCAATTCCTACATAGTATTCTTCATCCGGGGTGAACAGCCCAACATATTTCATTGAAGCCTCATCCTGGAGCTTAAAGTGTTTTATGAAATCCGCGAATCGTACACCGCCCCACCAGGTGACCTGGCTCCAGCCTTCAATGCATTTGAAATTATGTACAACTTCGGTCTTTGGCAGTTGTTTTAGATCATCCATTGAGATGAATAAAGTATCTCCATCTTTTTTGATCACATATAGTTGCCAGCTCTCGGCATCAAAATCCTCACCCATTCCCAGATCCCCATTAACTCTTGCATTCTTTACCGCGGCCGATTTGGGATATTCCTTTACAAGCCGGGTTGGATCAAATGTTGATTGAAACAGTTTTTCATTTGTATTAAGTACAGATCGCAGTGGCTTCTGTATTCCCCCGCGGAGACCACCATCCAATGGCTGACTAATCAACCAAAGCCAGGCACCGACAGCGAGGAATAGCAAAACAAAAAATATCGTGAACGAAATTATTGTTCTCCTCCTTATCTGTTGCTCAACAGATAGGGGGAGCTTCGTTCGAAGAGTTTTAAAATAGTATTTCTCATATAATATTTCCCATAAATTCCCTCCGTGTCGTCATTCGCGTCTCTACTAAGGCGGTAGGAACCTTACTTCTGTGGCCAAGATTCCCGCTTTCGCGGGAATGACGCTGCCACGGAGGACACGGATAACACGGAGGAGGTTATAATTTATTTTTTTTGGAAGACGCTTCGTCTGTTTTAACAATTTCAAAGCCCGTGACAATCCCTCTGAAATTATTCCAGCCTGCACGGATCACCTGGGCTATATGAACGAGGAAAAAAAGGCAATACCCGATCGTCAAAATGAAATGCTCCAGTCTCGCCGCCTCGTAGCCCCCGCATAACGCGCAAAGCCAACCGAATTGAACGGGCTTATAAATTGCAATTCCTGTGACAACAGAACCGATTCCCATCAGTATGATTGCTGTGTAGGCTATGCGTTGAGCTCCGTTGTACTTTTTTGCAACAGGAGCAGTTTTTTGAATCCGGAGATCATGTAATAAAACCTGCCAGGATTCCCGAAGAGAATTCTTATTTGGCAATAGATATTTCCATTCACCCGAGATGGCCGTATACAATACATAGAAGATTCCGTTAATGAGAAAAAGCCACATGAAAACAAAATGAAAGGCCATTCCTTCAGCGAGCCGGAATGGTAGGTTTAAGGCCTCATAAAAACTCTGTGGGAAGAACCTGATGATTTCTTTCCCTCCAATCTTCACTGCATATACATCATTGGCCCAATAGATCAGCAATCCGCTCCAGATCATCACAGCCAGCACCGGAAAATTAACCCAATGAAACCAGCGGATGGCGAGGGGATGTTTCTTGATTATTTGCTTCATGAAAAGAGTAAATACGAAAGATCTGAGAAATTGGATTTGGGGTATCCAATGAATAATCAATAATTAATAATCAATAATCAATAATTTCTCGATGTGGAGCAAGCTTGATAGTCGCAAGCAACATCATGCCAGAAGAATTATTAATTATTTATTATTAATTATTGATTATTATTTTGACCCTGGATGTTGAATGTACAGGAAGAAGGCCCCGCAAAGGCGGGGCCTGAAGAGCGACTAGCTCTTGGGTAACACCACATGATCTATGACGTGAATTACGCCATTGCTTTGATAGACGTTCTTGATGGTAACGGTAGACATACCTCCGTTTTCATCTTTAAGAACGATCTTGTTTCCTTTCATCATCGCCCATAATTTTCCACCGGCAACGGTTTTTAATTCTGCCGTACCATTGCCTTCCTTGATCTTTTGAGCAAGTGCTTTTGAATCAAAATTTCCAGATATAACATGATAGGTAAGAACAGTGGTGAGTTTGCCTTTATTCTCAGGCTTGAGCAATGTTTCAACAGTTCCTTTGGGAAGCATACTGAAAGCATCATTAGTAGGAGCAAATACAGTAAAGGGACCTGAGCTTTGCAGGGTCTCAACAAGACCAGCAGCTTTTACAGCAGCAACCAATGTAGTGTGGTCTTTCGAATTCACTGCATTTTCAACAATGTTTTTTGATGGATACATGGCAGCACCGCCAACATTGACAGTCTTCTCTTTATCCATTTTCTGAGCAAAAGTGGCGTTCATAGTAAATAAAGCGGCCAACGCCAGTACCGCGAATCTGATCCGTTTCATAATTGTTTTTTAAGTTTTTTTCTCCCGCCGCTGGCAGGAGAAGAGTGATGGTTTAATCTGTTAAATGTGAATTTGATTTTGCAGTGTTACATGTAACGAACAGGAATACTTACGGCGTCAGACAGAATCCAGATTTGGTAGTGTAAAAAAATTTCCAAACGAAATAATACCCTCTGTAAATTTGATGCCCGAAATCCTGGACTGAAATATGCAATCCCGATAGTTATCGGGAGAAATTTGAAATCTGAAATAGTATGAAATATTGGTTGGTCAAATCCGAGCCTTCATCATATAGTTATGATCAATTGGAAAAAGACAAGGAAACTGCGTGGACAGGTGTTCGTAATTACGCGGCCAGGCTTCATTTGCAAGGGATGAAGAAAGGAGACCTTGCCTTGTATTATCATAGCATGGAAGACCTGGAGATTGTGGGTATTGCCAAAGTTTCAAAAGAATCCTATCCTGATCCAACTTCAAAAGATGACCCACGCTGGTTTGCAGTTGACCTGAAGCCATATAAAAAACTCAAGAAACCGGTTTCACTCGATACAATAAAGAAAACAAAGTCTCTCGCCAATATGGCGCTCGTGCGCATCAGCCGCCTTTCGGTACAGCCGGTAACGGAAGAAGAATTTAAGATTGTTATGGAATTGGCAGGAGAGAAATAACCTTCCGCGTTCTCCGCGTTTCTTTGTGTTCTCTACGTCCTTCCCCCTTGAACCTTGTCATTTCGAGCCCGGTGCAATAATTGAAACTAATTGATGAGGCAACCAGGGCGAGAAATCTGCATAATCGGCGGTTCTGTTTCATTTCGAAATTACACGGAGTTTCCAGTTGTGCAGATTTCTCGCCCTACTTTCCCTTTATGCGGAGAGATTTTTATTGACCGGGCTCGAAATGACAAGGTTCAAAAAGGAAGGACGCAGAGGGTTACTCAAATATCACAAAGTTTATTGCAAAAGGGTTACTTCTATTTGTTTGCTGGTATCAAATACAAGCATCGAAGTTTATCACTCATCAATCAATTGAAAAAACACAAAAAGGTTTGTGAAAAACATGTTCACGATGCATCCTTAATTAACTCATACAAAAGTATAGCCATGAAGATTCTAAAAAGAATTCTGGCAGCATTGCTGCTAATGATTTTTATTGCTTGTAATGATCAGTATAGGAGCAAGGAACAAAAAACAGATGACGTCACTTTGCAGACACCCGAAAAGCCTGAAGAAATCAGGGAAGGTGCAGATACAAGTTATGCTGCTCCTCCTGGAATAAATGAAAAGAAACAGAACCAGCCACAATCCAGAATTGACTGGGACAAGAAGATTGTCAAGAATGGAAATCTAACTATCGAGGTTAAAAAAATTGATGAATTCCATACTGTAGTTCGTGATGCAGTAAAACGTGCTGGTGGTTATATTGCTCGTGAGGACCAAAACAAATCAGACTATAAAATAGAAAATACGGTAACTGTGAAAGTTCCCGTTGATCAGTTTGAATCGGTCATTTTCTCTCTTACATCAAACCAGGAGAAGATAATTGAAAGGAAGATTAACTCAGAAGATGTTACAGGAGAAGTAGTAGATACCCGTTCGAGAATTGAAGCCAAGAAAAAGGTTCGCGACAGGTATCTTGATTTATTGAATCAGGCTAAAAATATGGGGGAAATTCTCCAGGTTGAATCTGAAATCAATGAGGTTCAGCAGCAAATTGAAGCAGCGTCAGGTCGGGTAAATTATTTGACGCATGCTGCAGCAATGAGTACTATTCAAATAACCTATTTCCAGATTGTTGGTCAGCAAATTCAGGATGATAAACCCCCGGCCTTTGGAGAACGAATGCTTAATGCATTTAAAGGCGGAGCGAATTGGATTGGAGAGTTCTTAATATTTCTTATAAATATATGGCCAGTGATGTTGGCTATTTTTCTTTTATTATTTGCAATCAAAAAAATTAAGCCAAAAGCCAAATCAATTTAAAATATGCAATTTAAAATCTAAAATAATTCCCATAGCGATTGCTGTTAGTTGTAAAAAGGGAAACAGTCCGCGGCAATTGCCGGGACTGTTTTTTTGAACTCTAACCATATAGGGTAGGAGAAGAAACTCTAAACTAAAAAATTCAGATGTGTTTGGAATAGTTCGGATTTATTACGTCGAGTATAGTTATTTATAGTGAGCAGATAGGAGGTTAGTTATTGACAAGTGTAAGTTATTCCCGAGGGAGGGAAGGTAAATCCGTCGGCAGTAATTGTAACTGCAGCCGGATAACAATATAAATTATAGCTATAGGCGGCAGTAAAATAATCTGTATTCTGGCTCGTGTAAGTATGATTGTACCACTGCTTTGGATTGTTCGTTCCATAACTTGAGGTCAATAGTTTCATGATGCTATTACCCGCTGCATAATTCTTCTTTGTATCGAATGAATAAAAAGTGCTGCGATTTTTTTCGATTCCATTTTCATACTGACTTGTTCGTAGAAGGTGTCCAACTGTGTCGTACGTATATCTAACTTCTTTGGCGATAGCAGAAGGATTTGATTTGTATCGCTTGATCCTTAGTTTATCACCGGAAATATTGTATTCGTAGTAATATGTCCGGCCCGTTGGCGTGAATGAAGTAAAATTCTGCCCGAGCAGAACAGTATCTGATTTGTAAACTGTGGCATTGATTACAGGAAAAATAACGGGAATGCTTCCGATTTGCTCCACTCGAAACGTATAGGTGAAATCAACCCTTGTTCCCGTGTGAATATTCGCCAGATTCTCATAACCCGGACAACCAGAATCAGAATACGTATTGTCAACTAATATTGAACTTAGTTTTCCGTTCGTATAGGAAAAAACAGAACTGAGATGTTTTGTGTAGCAGTTGTAATAGCCTTCTCCAAAAGAGCTTAAAGGATTATCATTTTGATCATAGGTGAATCCATGGGGATCCGGCTGAACCGACAATTCAAAATGCAATTCGCCTTCATAAATGGATGTCCCCCAGGAAAACCAATGGAAAAATTGGCCGCCATCCGTGATATTGCATTTTGCAAATGAGCATAGAGGAGGAGGCGGGCTTAAGAATTCGCTTTCTTTTTTAGGGTCGATGGTTGTCTTCTTACACGCAGTTGTGAAAAAACACAGGAAGGCAGCGGCAAGGAGGAAACAGCTTAAAGAACTTTTCATAGCCAGGTTTTTAGGTTCAATGAAAATTTTAAAATATCCGCAGAGTTAAGTAGTGAATAATACAGGGAGAAGTCTTGTTATTCAGCGGAGGGAATTAATTATTATACGGTTTGCGGGAGTTTAATTCGGAAGTCAATGGTGCAGTCAGAGTTTCTTCAATATCTCCATCAACTCCGATTTTCTTCTTCGCGAGACATCAACCAATGTTTTATTGGTAAGCAACAATTGGTGCTTGCTGGTTAACTGGTCAACAAAATTAAGGTTAACAAGGTGCGACTTATGAACCCGAACGAAATTGTATTCGCCCAGGATTTCCTCGTATTCCTTAATTGTTTTCGAAGTCGTAATAGAGGTATTGTTAGCCAGGAAAAAAATTGTGTAATTGTTACTTGCTTCGCAGCGGATAATATCCTGTGGCGCTACGAGTTTTAAACCGTTATGTGTATATAGTGCTAAACGGTACTGCTTGCCTTCTGAGGCCTGCAGGTTGTTCATGAAATTCTTATACAGTTCCTGAGATTGCTTCTTTTCATTCTTTTGTTGAAGGTAGCGTTCAATGGCCTGTACAAGTTCCTCGGCATCGATAGGCTT
This sequence comes from uncultured Chitinophagaceae bacterium, assembly GCA_963728145.1. Classification (GTDB taxonomy): domain Bacteria; phylum Bacteroidota; class Bacteroidia; order Chitinophagales; family Chitinophagaceae; genus CAVSJA01. The sequence goes on from CAVSJA010000008.1 coordinate 495,414, forward strand.
TAGCAGGTAGTCGAGTGCGCTGAAACGGATTGCTTTAATGGCATATTTATTATAAGCGGTCGTAAAAATCACACTGAAGGGATGGTTGGGTAGTTTGGCGAGTAATTCGAAACCGGACAGAAAAGGCATTTGCACATCCAGGAATAGAATTTCGGGTTTGAACGATTCTATAAGGTCTAATCCTTCGAGGGCGCTGGTGGTGCGCTTCACCTGCGTAATCGCCGATACATTTTTTTCAATGAGGTAATTGAGCATATCAGCCGATAATGCCTCATCATCAATAATCAGTGCTTTAATACCAATGTTACTCATATTGTACAGGTAATTGAATCGTTACTTTAGTTCCGCTTATGCGTCCAGTGTCGTCTTTCATATCTTCCATTCTGAGCAATGTACTTGAGTCCTGCTGCTGTTCTATTAAGGCCAGCCGGTCCCGAACAATCTTTAGCCCCTTTGATTGTCTCTTTTCGCCATTCAACTGTTGTTGCTTTCTTTGCAATGCAGCTTCAATACCGATCCCATTATCTTTTACGATGCATTCCAACTGGTCCTTATGATGTTGATGAAAATTAACTATCAGTCTTCGTTCTCCTTCCTTGTGGAGCAAGCCATGCCAAATTGCATTTTCAATAATGGGATGTATCAAAAAACATGGAACAAGGGTTTCTTCTTCATCAATTCCCGGGTCGGTATGAATAGAAAAATAGAATGAACTTCCAAAACGCAGCGATTCCAGTTGAAGATAAAGGTCAAGTATCTTTATTTCATCTTTGAGAGAAATAAAACTGTTTTCACTTTCTTCCAGCACCAGTCTTAGTAACTTGGAAAACTTATTCAGGTATTGCAATCCTTCTTCATTCTGGCGGCTGGCCACCAACTGGGAAATAGAATTTAAGCTATTGAAAATAAAATGCGGGTTCATTTGTGAGCGAAGGGCGCGAATCTCAAGGCTTGCAAGTTGTTGTTCAACGGCTGCCCGGTTCTTTATTGCGATAATTCGACGCCGAAACAACCAGATCGCAAGAAGGCAAAAAAAGACAATCGCGATCGAAATAAACCACCAGGTTTTCCAGAACGGAGGATTTATTTCAAATGAAAAAGGAGTGGCGAGCGAATACCAATCCTGGCCATTCAGGGAAGCGGAAGCATAGAATGTATAACTGCCCGGTGATAACGAAGTGAATCGCACGGAGGAATTGTTTCCTACCAGTATCCAGTCCTGATCGGCACCCTCGAGTTTGCATCGGTATTGTATTTTATCAGCATTGTATACGTAGGGCGCAATAAAATCAAATACAAATGCATTTTGATCATACTTAAGATCAGAAAACGAGCGGTTCAATTGGAATGATGAATCATCGTGGTTAACGGTAACGTTTAATAAATGTGTCTGCAATGTCTCATTTTGCAATGGAATTTTTTCGGGAATAAAGTGGTTGATACCATCAGTACTTCCGAAATAAACCGTACCATCACTTCCCCTGAAACTATTGCTTACACTTATGTAGAAACTCTTGATATTATCAGAGCGGTCAAATTTTTCGACTAACCTTTTTTCGGGGACATAGCGATACATTCCATCGTCATGGCACATCCAAATACGGTGAAGCGAATCCTTGAAAAAATTAGAAAAATGAGCATCGTCCAATTCTGGAAAAATCTTACGTAATGAAAGTTTGCGGTTGGGTCTTAATTTGACTTCAAATATATTTTTCGCCGCCACCCAAAATGTTTCAGCGTCGATTTGTACAACCGCGTTGAACCAACTACCTCTTATTTTATCCGGAAACGAATACAGTTCGTTGAAATTGCTGTCCAACACAAAAAGACCACCGCGCCCCGCCAGCCATATACGTCCCTGTTCATCTTCGTAACCACACCGGGATGGCCCTGCGGAATCCGGCAGTTTTATTTCGCGAGCATTAGCTGTTTCCTTGTCAATGAGCCAAGTACGGTTCGAAAAAGCAAGAAAATTACCATTTCGCAATCTTAACCCGTTATGGTTGAAATCGCGGTTGAATATTGTCGTGAGGCTGTCTGGCTTTACGGGCAATCTGCTGAAAGAGTATGCTACAGGGTCGAAGGTCCAGAAACCTTTTTCACTTTGACCTAATAAGACTTTGTTACCGATGAAACCTATTGATCGAATCGAAGAATAATTAAAATAATTATCAGCATCATATTTTGGTTTCCATACTGAAACTTTTCGGCTTATTTTGTCCCATTTACAAAAGCCATTGGCAGTTGCGAACCAAATATTCTGCTGTCTGTCTTCAGTAAAATACCGGACATCATTGTTCCATTCACCATTGCTGCTGAATAAATTCAACACATAGGAATCAGGATTAAAGTAAACCAAACCGTCTTCATTAAGAAGCCATACTTTTCCATTTGACTCACGGTAAAAATTGTTTTGAATGGGAATTGGCTTAATCTTATGTACCAACCCATCATAAAAAAGATTGATTTTTTTAAAGCTGTTTTTCGGACTGTTGTATAAAAAGCATCCTTTGTCATTAATTAATACCAGGTATTTACCTGGCGAATGGTAAACGACACCTGTAATAAAAAATTGATCTCCTTGTGGAAAACCCTCTACCTGTGAAGAATTGATAACAGAAGCCGTTTTAGCCACAAAAGAAACCAGGACAGAATTGCCTACAAGCTCGCGTACCCAAACGCTGTCACCATTAAGCGGAAACACATAATTCGCATCAGCTACTCGAGCGTGATCCTCTACAGCAGTAACTGTATTGAAACGCGCCAGAGTAGAGTCGTTCCGTCGAAAGAAAAGGTAGTCACCATAAGACTTTAATCCCGGAAAGGAACCAGGAGATCTCACAGCGTTGACTCCAATCGATTCAAATTTTTTTGTTGTATTATTCCAACGTCTAATCCCGTCGGCGCTTAGCAAATAGAGTTTTTTCCCAGGACCAGAGATCATCCTTCGGTAAATTGGTAATTTGGATGCATAGCCGCCGATCTCTTCAAATCCCTTGTGATCATTTCGAAATCGGTAAATATTTTGCCGGGTTGCTACCCATACAACACCTTCCTCATCCTGCACAATACTCACGCACACTTCTTCAAAAGAGAACGATAACAAATTTCTGCCATCAAATCGTTGGACTTTTGAAGCAACGATCATCCATAAAAATCCCTTATCATCCTTGACGATTTCCCTTATCTGGCTGCTTTGCGGAATTCCGGTTTTTTTGGGGATCATCTGTACCTGGTATTCCGGCAGCTGCGCTAAAATTGGAGACCCTTCTGATAGAAGTAGCAAAAGCAAGACGAGATATCGTATTGTCCCCTTATTCAATCATTAAATTTATCATTATTTATTTTCTATGAGATAACCGCTAAGTCTATTCATGGTTGGCGCAGTATACGTGGGCGGCACACCTCCACCCGGACATGGACCCAGGTAGGAAATGAATTTAGCGCCAGTCGAAGCATCAATCCTGAATCCAGGATTCAACGTTACACGCTGTCCGGCTTTATATTGAATATTTGCACCTAATCCGGTGATCTCTGCTACAGATATAATATTAGTTACAACCGGGAAAAAGCCTGGCTCGCTGGGGGGATGACTACCAGCTGAAAAGAAAAGGGACGGCAAGCAGGCGCTTGAGTAGAGTGCAGTTTGCCATACTCCTCTGCCGTAAGTGCCTGCGCGAAGCAATCCGTTTGCTTCATTAATTTCGAGATCGGTTACTTCCACCACTGGTAACCCATCACTAAATGGGATCCAATCAGACAATGTATTGTCACGGTAAAATACTCCGATATCGGTTCCAATATATACTGCATCGTCAGGTGCGCCATTATTATCATCATAAACAATACAATTGATTGGAACGTTTGGAAGACTGCCTGTGATATTAATCCATGTAGTTCCGGAATCGCTTGACCTGAATACTTTTTTATCTGCCAAATATCTGCCAACCGTGACCCATATTTCGCCATGATCGTCGGGGTTCATTGCAAGATCAGTAAAGGGCAAGAGGTAATCGTTTCCCGCTGTGAATCGTTTCCACGTATTGCCGCCATCCGCTGTTCGCCATATTGCCGCACTGAGATCTCCGTTGCTGTCTTCATACGCATTATTTCCGGCATACACCAGATTTGCATTGCCAGGACCTACCTTCACTAATGTTCTTCCTGAAACAGGATTACTATTTCCCGTATTCTGACCTACGGCAGTAAAATTCCAGACTCCGCTTGAATTGACAGCTTTTATCAGCGGTTGGTATCCCATGTAAAGAAAATTCGGATTAGTACTGGTTACAGAAATAGGAGTGAGCCAGAATGATAATGGAACCATGCCAACGGAAGGCCAAAGCGAAGAATCACTTGCCAGAAAACTGAAGTTCGCACCTCCATTAGAAGACCGGTTAAACACACCGTTTTGCTGCGTAGCGTACATGATCATCGGATTGCTTGCGCTGATCGCATTATCCATTCCATCCGCACCAAGAACGCGGTCGAAGGTTTGTGAAAGCGAAGTTCGAAGATGATGGCCATTATCCTGTGCCCCTGCCAGTACAGTATTCACATTACTTGTAGAAACACTGATTTTATAATATTGTGTGATGGCAAGATTACCATTAATAGATGTCCAGCTTAAACCATCGTTCAAACTCTTATAAATTCCCCCATCTGAACACATATATAGCGCATTGGTGGATGGGCCATAGCTTAACTCGTGAACATCTACATGGTAATTGGCGGGGTTGCTATTATTGATAAAACTTAAATTCTGTGCTCCATTTGTACTGCGAAATAACCGGATTGCTGCCGCATTTACGAGATCCTGGTCGAAAGGACTTACCGCCAGCGCCAGGTTATAAGATCCCTGGCTATTCCTCATTGAATCCAGTCCATCATTATCCATTACATTCGGAATCGTAGGACTACGACGGACAAAATTATTACCCGTATCGGCTGAATAATAAATTCCCTGAAAGGCCCGTACATAATCATTCTCTTTATTTTCAATAAGTAAATAAACCGCGGTGCTGTAGGCTGGTGTTACGGCAATGGTTATGCGACGCGAAGGGGTGCTTGGACTTTGAAATTTATCCGACCAGCTGACACCGCCATCGACCGAGCGAATTAGCGTGCCACCCTCAACGCCGGCATACACAATTTGCCCATTATTAGGCATGAATTTGATATCAAATACTCGGTACCCTCCAAAACTAGAAAAAGTCAGAGTCCAGTTCACTCCCCCATCTGTGGTCCTATAAATGCCATTTTCCGTTGCAACCATAAGAATATTAAAATTGGAAGGGTGCATCACCAATGCGTATGCAGCGATCCCGTTCGTTTCGGTCCAGGATAAGCCGGTTTTATTCCAGGTAATACCCCCATCAGTTGTTTTTAACACGCCAGTTGAATATTTTCCCAATGCGAGCCCAAAAGGAGAACCGCCGGTGGCATCTCCATCACCTGTCAGTATATAAATAATATTTGGGTTTGTTTTGTGAACGGCAACGCCAGATAAATTCAGGTTGGGCAATCCATCAGTGAGCGCTTGCCAACTTGTACCGCCGTTTGTCGTTTTCCATAATCCGCCCCCCGCCGTCGCAACATATAAGGTGTTAGGATCCGTTGGATGATACGCCAATCGGTTAATTCTCCCAATTCCTTTGTCAGCGGAAGTAACGTTATTTGGCCCAACCAATCCCCAGGAAGCGGTGAATGCATTCGGAGAATTAGGATTGTTGATCGAGAATTGTTTCATCGCGGCCGCTTTTTGAAGTGCGGTTTGTTTGAGTTGCTGCGCATCCGGTATGTTTCCATCCGCGTCGAGACGATTTTCGTAATACCATTCCAACCGTTTCCATTGTTTATATCCAGATCCCTTATTCCCTAATTTTTTATAGTATGCATTCATTTTAAGTTGATAATCGCGAAATCCTTTTAATGAATTGTAGGCTGGAAGATCTTGCGTTTTGGCAGTGATTGTCAGCATAAGACAGAGAGCGGTAAACAAAACTTTTTTCATAAACCGTATTTTATCGCTTCTTTGTTTGCAACATGTTTATCTGTTGATGCAGGCTATTCAATTTTTTTTCTTGTTGAATTATATAAAGAGTGAGTTCCTCAATTTTTTCCAGGAGGCGGCGATTCATGTCACCGAGGTCAAATCCTTCTTTAGCTACCTGGCTTGCTGCAGGAATATTCGGTAGATGTTTTTTTGTTGTAATAAATTTCTCCAGTTCTTGTAGCGAACTAAGTTTGTATTCCTTGTCAAATACATAGTCGGGCCAGTCGCCATCGAGCTCAACCCTTACTTCTTCTGAAATTACTTTTCCATTTATGGAAAGCATATAACCGCTTGCCGGGCTGCCACTTCCAATCATAACGTTACTGGCTATATGTAATTTGGCTTTAGGCGAATCAACACCGATCCCGATATTGCCGGCAAACTCAGTGCCTCTTGGATCTGCCGACTGCAAGATGAGATTGCCTCTTATTCCGTTAATGGGTCCCGTTTTTGCCCGAATGTGCAAATCATTTACATCGCTGAACATTCTTCCCCCGTAATCATCGGAACCAGAATAAAAACCAAGAGTGCCATTAAGACTCAACTTTTGTGCTGGGGTAACAATACCAACTCCTACATTTCCATTTTGTGCATTGAAAACAAAATCCCAGCCGATGCCTCCGTTACCCGTTCCATAAAAACCCACCCGGATACTATCTCGCATGCCAACAAAAATCCGGTTACTTCCATCCCGGAAATCTTCAAACCAAATTCCTGAAGATGTTCCGGCATTTCCAAGCGTGCCAGTTTTTACACGCATCCTTCCATTCACATCCAGTTTAAATGCAGGCGTAGTAGTTCCGATACCAACATTTTGAGCTGCGAGCTGCAAACTGATTGTTACGAGCAATAGAATGAGTATTTTTTTCATTTCTTATTGTTTAATGATCTTGATTGTATTTATTTGATCGCTAGCCGAGGAAATAAAATAATTGCCCGCCGGAATTGTTTGCAGATCCCAGCGAAGGAGGTTGCTGCCTTTCACAAGAGGAAAAGATTTGGTCAACACTAATTTCCCATTAACATCATGCAGGAAAAATTGAATCGTTTCGTTTTTATTCGATTGTATAGTTAGTGAAGCTGTGTTGATTACCGGGTTGGGGGAGAAGGTTATGGGCGATTGCCTTAGCGAGGCGTTTATCCTAATCACTTTTGAATAGGTAAACCTCCCGTCATCGTCAATCATTTTCAACCGGTAATAATTTTCGCTAGTAATGATTATTTGATGGAGAAAACTGTATTGATGGATGCCATTTGTGCTTGCTGCTTGTTGAGCTCCAATTTTTTTAAAGTGCTGCCCATCTTCTCCCCATTCAATTTCAAATGATTTTGTATTGACTTCCCTGGTTGTTTGCCACTTCAACATTATTCCGTTCGAAGTTGAGGCGGCCGAAAAATCCAATAGGGTCAACGGTACAGTGCTGCCAGCTCCCAGCTTTAATATATATGCCGATCGCGTACTTACCGTATAACTGAATACAGTAGTGCCCGGGTCAAAGTCTACAGTTTCCTGGAAAAAACCGGTCGCATATACATTTCCTGTTGCATCTGATGAAAGCGCTAATCCGTTGTCGATGTTGACACTTCCTATTTTTATTGCCCACACAAAATCACCGTCTGTATTCAGTTTCGAGATAAATATATCCGCGCTTACTCCACTTGCTGTGAGATCAAACGTTGCGGGTCCAGGATCGAAATCACCCGTATTTAGAAAAAGCCCTGTGGTATAAACGTTTCCATTCGCATCTATGCTAATATCTCGGACGCCTTCGGCATTCGCACCTCCGAGTCGTTTCGCCCAAGCAAAGTCGCCGCTGCTATTTAATTTCAGTATGAAAATATCGTCACCGCCAAGAGAAGTGATTTCGAATGTACCGGGACCAGGATCAAAATCAGGAGTGAATGTAAAACGCCCGGCAATATAAACGTTGCCGGATGCATCAGTTATTATTCCGTGGTCGTCGTCGCTTCCTATTCCTCCAATTCTTTTCGCCCATATAAGACCGCCGCTTGCATTTAGTTTCCAGATAAAAACGTCGGCTGCACCAGCAGACATGAGATTAAATGTTGAAGCACCTGGATCAAAATCTTTTGTTCCCTGGAACCATCCAGATATAAGAAGGTTGCCGCTGGCATCTATTGTGATCGCACGCCCCTGATTGGAACCAGCGGGTATTTGTATTGCCCATACATAGTCGCCATTTGAGTTGAGTTTGGAAACAAAGCAATCATTCTGTACTCCTGAAGACATGTTAGCCGTTCCCGGCCCGGGATCAAAATCGGATGTACCGAAAAAATATCCCACCGTGTAAACACTTCCATCGGCACCAACGGCGATGCCTAACCCAACATCAGCTTGTGTACCGCCCAGGCTTTTTGCCCATAGGAAATCACCGGCCGCGTCCAGTTTCAGAATAAAAACATCGTTCTGACCTACGCCTGTCAGATTAAATACACCAGGACCCGGATCAAAATCATGCGTCAAAGAATAATGACCGATCACATATACATTTTGTGCAGCATCCACTTTAATACATTCCTGAGTACTGCCTGTTGGAAGTTGTTTGGCCCAAACAAAATTGCCGGCTGTTGTTAGCTTCAATATATAACCTGTGCCATTGGCTCCATCTAAAATAAAAGTACCAGGACCGGGATCAAAATCATGAAGTCCCGAGGCTGATTGCATACCCAATGTATACACATTGCTTGCCGCATCTACAACGATTGACTTGCCATCGATTCCCCCGATAAGTTTCGCCCATCCGAAGGAAGGTAATTGTGCGTTTGTCGAAAGAGCGAAAAGGCAAACACATCCCCACAAAGCTTTCTTCATATATAAGGTATTAATTGATTCACTACACTTGGATTTGGGTTGCTGGTGCCAATGCCAACGCTTTGACAATAAACTAGGCGTTGTGAGCAGTAAATAGCGAACAGGAATAAAACAGTTTTTTTCATTGATGCACTTTATAGTGTTGATTCATTTTTGATGTATGCATCTATCTATGGCGTAGTGGCTCCGCTGCAGGTCTTTGGTGTATATTGATACATTTGATTTGTACCGGAAGCATTGAAAACATATCCTTTCGAATTGATAACGGCAGCACATTCGTTCAGGTCGCCGGGACGAGTGTTTAAGTTGGCCGACGGCGTCCAGGTATTGGAGGCGGGACTGTACTTGTAAAAATTTGTTCCGTTCAAACTTACATATGCCGAACTTCCAATAACAAAAGCAGCTGCGGAGTTATATGTACTCCACAGATCGATATTACCCGGATAACCTGCTTTGGATGTCCAACTATCTGCTACCGGATCGTATTCGAGCACTTCATTATTGTAAGAGACGGATCCCGGGTTTCCCTGGAAATAATGAAATCCACCTGCGATATAGCCCTTGCCATTAATCGTAAAACCAGCGCCACCGGCGCGGCCGCCCGATCCGGCGGGCAGATCCGATTTTTGTGTCCATGTATTATTGGCTGGATCATATTCCCACACGTCTTTATAATTTTGCGGACCATAGTAATAACCACCTACTACATACGCTTTGCTCCCGATAACAAAACTGTTGAGTGCAAATCTGGCACCGGCAGAAGCGGGGGTGAAAAATCCTCTATCCGTCCAGGTATTGGTAGTGGTATTGTATTCAAAAAGTTTTGGAAAAACATCATCGTTGAACACATAACCTTTGTCGCCAATCGTAAATGAAGTGAAGTGTTTGCGGTTATAGTTCCATGGAACCGCCGAGCTGATAAAGGTCCAGCCAACTCCGTCGAAAATATACATCCGTTGTTTGTTATGGCATGGAGCAAACAATTTGTTACCTGCGTTAAAAACCACATAGTCGAATTCGGCGTTAGAAGGATAAACATAAAACGGCCATCCGGCTACCAGCGACCAGGTATTGCCTGTACAGGGCGGAGCGTCAGTTAATACTTCATTTATATTATTCTCTGTGCCGGGTAAATCTGATTGTTTCTTGCAGGAGTATACAATGGCAATCAGCAATAGCGCGCCGAAGATCTTTTTCATAAATGTTGATTGAAAGGTTTAATGGTTGATGGTACGTGACTACATAGTTAGGTCTGGAATAAACCCCAATAAAGTATTCTGACGAAACGGTATCAATATTTTAGGCAACGGTATATATTCACTTTCTTTTAAATTTGATTTATGAAGAAGAAGATGGTTGTTCTTTCAGGGGCAGGGATTTCCGCAGAGAGCGGATTAAAGACATTCCGCGATAGCGATGGATTGTGGGAGGGATATGACATTGAGGATGTAGCGACGCCAAGAGCATGGAGAAAGAACCCACAACTCGTTCTGGATTTTTATAATTATCGAAGAAAGAATGTTCTGGATGCGACACCGAACGCAGCACACCATGCACTTGCGGAATTGGAAGAGCACTTCGATGTCCATATTATCACGCAGAATATAGATGATCTGCATGAAAGGAGTGGCTCAACCAAAGTATTACATCTTCATGGAGAAATTTTCAAAATGCGGAGTGAAAGGGATACCAAACTAATTTATGATATACGGGATGATATGAAACTGGGGGATATGGCGGAGGACGGCGCTCAATTGCGCCCGGCGATCGTTTGGTTCGAAGAACCTGTACCGATGATCGAAGAAGCTATTCCAATTGTACATAGCGCCGATTATTTTGTTGTGGTAGGAACCTCGTTGGTTGTTTATCCCGCCGCAGGGTTAATTAATTATGCACCATGGGAGATACCTAAGTTCATCATCGATAAAAAAATCCCGTACACATCTTCAATTTACAATCTCACTTCAATCGAGCAACCTGCAACAGTTGGTTGCAAGGAACTATTCCGTCATCTAAAATTGGTGAACTGAGGAAAAAGCCTTTTTTTGCAAAGAATATGGAAACAACAACCAATGCTGGTGGCCTCATACAGATTATCCTTTTGCTTTCGTTTTTTGTTCCTGCGATTCTTTTCCTCATCACTCAACAGAACACATTAAAGGCAATTCAGCGTGAGAATCGGACAATGAGTCCGGGAGAAGTATGGCTTCAACTAATCCCATTGTTTAATTTAGTTTGGCAATTTTTTGTAGTTACCAGAATCTCCGATTCGCTTCGGAAAGAATTCAATTCCTGGTCAAATGATACAATTTTTGGTGCTGAGGGTAATGAGGCTAACAATATGGGTTACCCGAGACCAACTTACGGCATTGGGCTTGCCATGTGTATTTGCGTATGCTGTGCTATGTTAATCTATGTCAAGGATCCCATCCTGGGTATGCTCGGTAGCCTTGCGTCACTGGGTAGCCTGGTATGTTGGATCATCTATTGGGTACAATTGGGACAATTCAAAAACAAGGTGAAGCGAAAGTTCTATTGATTTCAAATTTGAAATTTAGAATTTGCAATCTTAAATAACCTCTCCGCCTTGCGGCCCATAAAATATCACCCAGGTAGCAAAATCATCAGAAAAATTTTCAAAGCGATGTTTTACACCGGCGGGCACAAATAATACGTCTCCAGCGCTGCAGGGTACCATTTCTTCGCCACGCATAAAAATTCCTTTTCCCGATGCGATGATGTAAAGTTCGTCTTGCTCATGCGGTGTTTGAATGTCCTTGAATTTCGGAGAATAGTACTCAACAGACATGCTGCCATGCCGCATTGCTGTAGTAGATGGATAAACGCCTTCATGGGATTGCAGGGTGACGATCGCTTCCTCGAGCCCTGCCTTTAATGGTATCATAAAGATGATAGTGTTTCCTGAAATTTTATTCCATTCTCTTCGAGTTCTTCCATTACCGGATCATAGATCTCGGGTAGGGTAGGAATATGGAGACCGCCCGATTTTATTTTTCCCTGCATGATCAGCTTTACTCCAATTCCAAGCGGAAGACCAACGGTCTTGGCCATTGCTGTTCGAAGATTGTCTTCTCCTTTGACGATTAGTAAACTTCTAAGGGATTTTTTCTTTTCCTTAATGCTGTAATCAAATTCATGCAACATCACGATCATATCTTTATCCTCCGGCGCAAGCGAAAGCTTTTTTTCTACGGCAAACTGTAATACATCCAATGCGCTGCATTTCCCTTTGTTGATATATGTTTCGTTGTCGGCCATCCCAAGGAAGAATAGCTGCTTCATGGATAGATTGGCTTCATGCATCTGTCCCGCAACAGTTGCAGCAGCCTGAGTTTTGACCTTATCAATATTGATGTCCATCAGTTCGCCATTGTCATCCACCATCATGAATTCCTGTAGTTCCTGACGAGCTACTTCCTCCACTTCCTGTTCTGCTTCCAGTAATTGCTGAAGTTTTTCGAGTAGTTGTTTTGTTTGAGAAAATCTTGCGGTCAATTGTTTTTCCAGCCATTCGGAGAAACCATACTTATTAAAATGAAGTTGGAAGAATTGTTGAAGATTCATCCCATCGGTATCATATTGAGGAGTTTCATCGGTCAGTTTCAGGTCGATCACATTTCTCCAGCCAAAACAAAATTCCGGAAAGCGAAGAGTGGTTCGCACGAAAGTTTCTGCATCTTCCAATTTATAAAGTGGAGCATAACTTAAGGAATCGCGATTAGGGTACCAGGAGAGATAACCCAGATCTGCAATATCCACTACGCGATTGGCATCAAAAAGATCCGGATAGCTCATGGTCTGAACCGCACCATTCTCCTTAAAACTTGCACCTGCTTTTCCGGCCATTACGATATTGCGTGGATTCCAACTGATCTTATATCTCCAGGGATTATCGTCACTCTCAGGTGCAACCAGGCCTCCACAATGCGATTTGAACGAAGTGATCTTGCCGCCCTCTTTCCTGATCCGGTTAATTAATTGCATCGCACTCATATGATCGATGCCGGGATCGAGACCCATCTCGCAAAGAAAGATCAACTTCCGTTTTTTTATTTCGGGTTCAAGACTTTTTAGTTCATCATCCACATAAGATGCAGTCAGCAGGTGTTTGCCAGCGACCACGCAATCCTTTGCAACTAATGAATGTAAATGGGGGGGAAGTAAAGAAACGACCACATCTGCTTTCTCAATTAAGGCCCTGCGTTCATTTGAATTTTCGATATTGACACCAACTGCTTTTCCAGCGGGAGCATTGCCCAGTTTGGATTTTGCCAATTCAATATTTCCGTCGGCGACGGTTAGTTCCCATTTATTGGAATAAGATTCCTTTATAAGATATTCAATTAGACAGGTTGCCGATTTGCCAGCGCCAAGTACCAGGATAAACTTCATAGCCTTTCCAGATGAACATGCAATTTAATTAATAGAGATTTAACGCGCTTCGTATTTCCCGCAGCAGATGCACTATTAATTAAAAAAGAAGCCGGTCTTTTAAACCGGCTTTCTGGTCCTGAACCGTCCACCGAATATTGTTATTGCGATAGTATTCTTCGTTCCCGGAAACGAGATAAATCCATGCTTTGCTGTATGCCTTACAACATCGGGTGAATTGATAAGATATATCGAGAATTAGTTTGTAGTCTTCTATTATAAATAATCAACTACTGTGCCATCGAAGAAAAATGTGGAAAATTCGAATCCGGGTCATTGACCCACCTTAGCAATTCCGAGTGCTTTTGAACTTACGCGCTTAATGGTATACTCAATCCCAACGCCTCTTTTACTTTTTGGAATATTCAGCGTTTTTTGTTCGCCTGCGCCAATATCAGTGAATTGAATATTTGTCGTTTTTACAACTTTCTTTTCGGGACCGAGATAACGGATCTCTACTTCCACTTCATCGAGTGAATAGAGGCTGTTGTTAGATATCGTGAGCTGTAAATTGGAGATTCCGCCGAGTACTCCAGTCTTATAGGAGTTATTTTCAATATTTATCAATTCATTAATCTTCTCCCTGGTATTACGTATTGCTGCTTCATTTGCAGCGTCTTTTTGCTCATTTCGATCACTAATTTGGGCATCGTTTTCTTCTTTATATTCTTCATCAGCGGGTTGTGTACCCAATGCCCCATTATTGCTGCTGTTTTCTTTCTTGATAGATTTTTTTGTGGGCTGTTTCGTAGTGTTCGGATTAGCTTCCTGTGGAAGATTTGTATTGTCAGTTGACACTACCTCGTTTTGCTGCAGAGCTACATTTTGATCGACCTGATTTGAAACGGGAATAACCTGGTTGGCTTTTTCCTTTTCCTTTATTTGCTTTACGAGCTTGTCTAATTCGGTACTATTGTTTTTCTGATTAGAATAGCTGATGAAAAGGCCAATTCCGACGCCGGCTAGCAATATGCAAACCGCGGCGATACCAAATACGAGCGATCCATTCGTCTTTTTCTTCCTCGGATATTCGCGATACTGATGTCCATTGCCGGTTTTTTCATTTTCGCTAAATACCGTAGTAGAAAACTTTTCTACTACTGGAGGCGCAGGTGTTTCCTTTTTTTCTGGAATTGGTTGAACTGCTTTAACAGGCTCGGAAGGGAGATAACGTTCAAATTCCTTATTCTCTTCCTTACGAATGGGTATATCTGGTTTTTCAGGCGCGGGTTGTTTTTCAACAATAGGTTTTTCGGGCCCATTGCCTCGTTTAGCAACCGCAGCAGGAAAATTAACATAGACCTTCCGGTTAGGGAGGTTGAAAATATTTTCTTCTTTTGGAACTGGTTTTACAAAAACAGGTTCAGCTTTAACTTCAGGGATCTCTATCGGGGTATTGGTTGTTTCCGATTTTTGTTGGGAGCTGGCAGGTTTCTTAAAGAAACGGTCAAAAGGTTGTTCTTCTACCGCCGGAGCATAAGCGATAAGTTCCGATACCTCACTCGGGTAACGCCATCCCGCACTTTTTCCTTCGATCCAGATCAGGTCATAGGGTTTAAGTCCTTTCGTGATCAGTTCGTCAAGCGTGTAGGGTCCTGTTTGTTTGTTATCTCTTAATAACAAATAACTGCTCATATTCTTTCCAATTAAACAAAAACAGCCAATTCAATGGTGTGAGGTTGCAAAGGATTGGATTCTTAGCTGGGTTAGCAAAGGTGAGACATAGCTAAGTTAGATTAAGGCAAGAGCAGTACCAAAAAAGCCAATGGAAATGTTATAAAAAGCTAGTTAAATCCGGCGGAAAGATGAACAATTCGAGGTTTATGAAAGTATCAACATCGCGCTAAAAAAAGGGGAAAAAACAAAGGAAAAAACAGCCTTTTATAACGGGTTTTGCGGCTTAAAAACAATAGTTTTGCAAGCCTTCATTTTAGGAAGGTATGGCCTCCCCCAAAAGCCATAAATAATGTTGAAAATCACGTATGGAAGAAAATTTCACACCGGAGCAAACCAGCGATCAGAACAGGATAATTCCGGTGAATATTGAAGAGCAGATGAAGACCGCGTATATCGACTATTCCATGTCGGTTATCGTGGGCCGGGCGCTGCCTGATGTCAGGGACGGATTAAAACCGGTTCACCGCAGGATCCTCTTTGCCATGAATGAACTTGGAATTAATTCTAACCGACCCCATAAGAAGTCTGCCCGTATCGTCGGAGAGGTTTTGGGTAAATATCACCCGCATGGTGATACTGCAGTATACGATTCCATGGTGAGAATGGCGCAGGACTGGAGCATGCGATATACCTTAATTCACGGCCAGGGTAATTTCGGAAACCAGGACGGAGACGGACCAGCAGCAATGCGATACACCGAAGCTCGCTTGCAACGCCTTGCTGAAAATATGCTCGCAGATCTCGACAAGGAAACAGTAGACTTTCAACTCAACTTCGACGATTCATTAAAGGAACCATCGGTATTGCCTACCCGAATTCCTCAATTGCTGATAAATGGATCCAGCGGAATCGCAGTGGGAATGGCCACGAATATAATGCCGCATAACCTCAGCGAAGTGGTGGATGGTTGTATTGCTTATATCGAAAACAAGAACATAACGGTTGAAGAGCTGATGCGTTTTGTGCAGGCTCCGGATTTTCCAACAGGCGGAACGATCTATGGAATGGAAGGAGTGAAAGCTGCAATGCATTTTGGAAGAGGTAGGGTAGTGCTGCGCGGAAAATTATATGTAGATACCAAATCCAGCGGTCGTGAACAAATCGTCATCTCTGAAGTTCCCTACCAGGTGAACAGGGATATACTTTGCGATCGCATTGGTCAACTCGTGAATGATAAAGTGATCGAGGGAATTGCCCACGTCAATAATGAATCGAACGGCCGGGAAGGAACAAGAGTAGTTGTTGATCTTAAAAGAGATGCCGTTGCCAACGTAGTAATTAACCAGTTGTTCAAGCATACTGAACTCCAAACATCATATGGTATTAACAATGTAGCACTGGTTAAAGGCCGGCCAAAGACTTTAAATCTGAGAGACCTGATCAGCGAGTTTGTTGAATTCAGGCACGAAGTGATTGTGCGCCGGGCACAATTCGAATTAAGGGAAGCTGAGAAAAAAGCACATATACTCCAGGGTTACCTGATCGCTCTCGATCATTTAGATGAAGTGATCTCCCTGATCCGCGCATCTCCAACACCGGAGATGGCAAAAGAAGCCCTCGTGAATGCAGGCTGGGGATTGGATGAGATCCAGGCAAAGGCAATTCTCGAACTGCGCCTGCAGCGCCTCACCGGAATGGAAAGGGAAAAGATCAGGGAAGAATATGATGAATTGATGAAGGTCATTGAACATTTGAAAGAATTACTTTCCAATGAGCCCATGCGTTATGAATTGATCAAAACCGAATTACTGGAGATCAAGGAAAAATTTGGGGACGCAAGAAAAACAGAGATCACTTATCTCGATAATGAAGTTCGAATCAAAGACCTGATCAAAGAAGAGGATGTAGTGATCACGATCTCGCATCTCGGATATATCAAACGTACTTCGGCAACTGAGTATCGCAAACAACGCCGGGGTGGAAGAGGAGCGATTGGAGGAAGAACCAGGGAAGAGGATTTTATTGAACATCTCTTTGTTGCCTCTACTCATCATACCATGTTATTCTTTACTGAAAAGGGGAGATGTTACTGGCTGAATGTATATGAAATCCCTGAAGGCGATAAAACCAGTAAGGGTAGGGCGATACAAAACTTAATACAGTTACCGGGCGATGATAAAGTAAGAGCAATCCTGGATGTTAAGGATTTGAAGGACGATGCCTTTGTACAACGGCACAATATTGTACTGTGTACCAAGAAAGGGATCATCAAAAAAACGGCGCTGGAAGACTTCAGCAGGCCAAGGCAAACTGGTGTTAATGCCATCACAATTGTGGAAGGGGATGAACTTTTTGAGGCAAAGATGACCGACGGCAGTTGCGAGATCATGATGGCTGTAAAAACCGGAAGAGCAATCCGTTTCAGCGAGGATAAGGTCCGTCCCACAGGTCGCGGAGCAATCGGTGTAGCCGGGATTGAAGTGGATGAGGAGGGTGATGAGGTGGTTGGTATGATTTGTGTAAAAGCTGAAGAGAAGACCACGAGAACGGTGCTGGTGGTTAGCGAGAAAGGATTTGGAAAACGTACGGAGATTGACGAATACCGGTTCACGAACCGCGGGGGAAAGGGGGTTAAGACGATCAATGTGACGGAAAAAACCGGCCATCTGGTAGGCGTTCTCGATGTAACAGAGAAAGAGGATTTAATGATAACTTGCATTAGCGGTGTAACGATCCGGATGCCGGTAAAAGGGATCAGCCAACAGGGAAGAGCGACCCAGGGTGTAAAGCTAATTCGGTTGGACGAGGGCGATGAAATTGCGGCTATTACGAAGCTTGAAGAAGACGCCGAAAATGGTAATGGACATGTCCCAACGGGGGAAATGTTAAATGAAGAAGATAGCGCAACTGAACAAAACGAATCGCCATCTGCTGATGATACTCCGGTTCAATAAATAATCATTTCTCATAAAAAATATAACAATGAAAAAACTAGTTCTTTCGGTTATGCTTGCTATGGTGGGAATGGGACTGTTTGCACAAAAGATAGATAAGGCAAAGGACCTTTACGATAAAAAGAATTACGCAGAGGCTAAAAATGAGGTTGATAAATATCTGGCAACAGATAAAGGATCAAAGGATCCTGCCGGTGTGTTTCTCAAAGCCCAGATTTATTATGCTCTTGGAACAGACGCTACTCTTAAGGCGTCGAATCCTACTGCAAGAGACGAATCTTTTGAGGCAGTAAAGAAATATGTTGAGATGGAAACCGCACGCGAGAAGGATTCTGCGAAAAGGTATATTCAACTCCAGGTCGCGAATTTCCAGCCACTCACTGGATTGTATTCCTCTTATTCAAATGACGGCGCAGCTTTTTATAATGCTCAGAATTTTAATGATGCACTGGGTATGTATAAGAAGACACTTGGAATATTTGATTACATGGCTGGCAAGAACTGGACCGGTAAATCGAAATTCGATACTACGATCACACTGTATGCCGCAATAACGGCGGAAAAAGCAAATAAGCCTGAGGATGCGGCAATATATTATGGAATGATCGCTGAGAACAAGATCAAGGCGGAAGGATATATTGATATTTACAAATGGCTCGCCGATCATCATGCGAAAAAAGGTGACCTGGTAAAAGCTCAAAAATTTGTGGACCTCGGCAAAGAAGTCTATCCCGGAGATCCATACTGGGCAGGGTTTGAAATTGAAATGATCCGCGACAAAGGAACAAAGGATCAGTTGTTTGCCAAATACGAAGAGATCATCAAGGAAAGCCCGACAAACCATGTCTTTTATTTCAACTACGGAGTAGAACTCTACCAGACAGCCTACGATAATGATGAAACCAAACGTCCGGCTAATTCAAAAGACCTCATAGAAAAAGCAAAGACGGTTTTGACGAAATCAATCGAAATCAAACCTGATTATCCGAACGCGCAAATGCTTTTAGGACAAATTGCGTATAACCAGGGAGTAGATATCAACAAGCAGCAAAGCGCTATTAAAGGAACTCCAACTAAAAAACTTACACCAGACGAAACAAAGAAAAAAGACGACCTGAAGAAAGCGATGATGGCGAAGTTCGATGAAGCAGTTCCATATTTTGAAAAAGTTGACCAGCTTTTAGGAAATGCAGGAAAGTTGAAAATGGAAGAGAAAGGGGTATTGAAAGATGCATACGACCTGCTGGTTACAGTTTACGAAATCAAAGGAGATAAGGTCAAGACTACTTTCTGGACGGAGAAGTTTAATGATGTAGATAAGAAGCACTAAAACCACAGCCCCTGTCCCCAGATCCCGATTGCTATCGGGAGGGGAACTTAGGTCGAACATATTAATTAAATTGGAAAACTCCGTTTGATATAATCGTCAAACGGAGTTTTCTTTTAACTCAAGTAGATTGTATTTAATTAGTCTCATTGACCTAAGTTCCCCCTTTGCGCCGACGCTGACCGCGTGCGCTGAAGCTATAGCGGTGGCGCAAGCTTTAGCGCAAGCGTTAGGGGGACAGGGGGTTTTCCGGTGCATCTCCAACAACAAATTCAAGATTATTGATCGGCTCAAATTGTTTTGCCCTGATCTCATTGAAGCAATTCATAAATATCTTCCTGGCTTCTTCATTATCGATATTGGCAGAATAATCCACTGCGGCTTCAATATTATCCCGCAAATCCACGACTACCATTTCATAGATCTTTTGATCCAGGGAAAGACTCACAATACAGATAAATTTATTCAGCGGGAATATCGTTGTGCCGGCATTATTCGATGCAATCACGTCCGTAAATCTTTCGGCAAGGTTCAAATTGATCTGGTTCAGATTGTAGGTCACATTCTTGCTTTTCTCTGTGATCGCAACAGTTCTGTTTTGGTTGATGAAGTCAAAGTAGAGTTTCATTCGATAGGAGATTGCTCGAATATACTTTCTCTGAAATTTGCGGACTTAAATAATTAACCAGGGGTTCGGAAAGATTTAGGAGTCACTTAACATAACATAAATTATAAGAAAGTTATCTTTGCCTTTTGCTCTATAACTATAATGAAACCCTCCGGGCTATTCTTGGCCTGGAGTTTTTTATTTTATAGACCGGCTTGATGGGTTGAGAATCAGAAGATCAGATAAAGAAATCCGGTCACGGAAAATCAGGAAATTCGCATAAAATCGTGATTCTGACTATTGTGGACCATTATCGTCATCATCCCGTTCCGGACCGCCTTCTTCACGGTTCCGCTTGAATAAGTTGAAATCAGATTTTCCAAACCGGTATGTAAAGGTCAACCGGAAACTCCGGACATTCCGTCGACGGAAAGCTTCCTGGTAGAAAAACTCTGTATCGTAAATATTAATGAATCGACGGCTGTTAAAGATGTCATTTACGTTGAATACAAATGATGCTTTGTTTCCTTTGAGGAAATCCTTCCTGAGCGCGAAATCTGCGAAATAAACCGATTTATTATGCCCCTGGGCCGTCACTTCGCTGGATTCATATTCGCCGATCAATTGAAAGCTTAACTTATTAAATAAGGAAGGTTTCCTGGTTTCGATCCGGTAATTCAATGTAAGCTGCCCTTCGTATACGAATCCCTCATTACTTAGGTTTCGATCGGGAACATTCACCTTCTGGTACTGAAGGTCCATGGTTGGTATGAATTCAAAAAACTTCCCGATCTTCTGACTCCAGGTTAGTTCTAGCCCGAGCGTATTCTCACTTTGCGCATTGATAAATGTATTCAGGATAGCATTTGGATCAATACCGGCGTTTTGCAGTTTATCTAACTGTTCCTGCGAAATCGTATCGCTGAAGCGCGTAATTTCTCCTTGTGAATTCTGGTAATAAGCTACACCGAGGAAATTTCCATTTTCAAAATCCTTGCTGTAATTGAATTCAAACTGATTGGTGAATTCAGGCTGCAATGTTGGATTTCCCATTTGCAGATTGAACGGGTCTGAAATGTCTACAAATGGATTCAATTGCCAGAAATTCGGGCGGCGGATCCTGCGTGTGTAATTCACCTGCACTTCCTCTCCTTCACCCAGGGTCTTTGTTACAAACAGACTCGGGAATAAGGCATCAAACAGGTTTTCCCAACCACTCGGGAAAGAATAACCGAATTTCTGTGCGCTGTCTACCAGCTCGCCTTTGAACTCAGAATGCTCAAATCTCAAACCAGCCTGGTATCCCCAGCTTCTCATTTTATTGGTATAAGTGAAATAAGCTGCGTTCACCATTTCGGTGTACCTGTAATTATTGCTTAAAGGAAGTTTTGTTTCTCCATTTCCATTCTGTATTGAATAGGAATTAAATACACTATTGAAACTGTTGTAAAAACCTCTCACGCCTGTTTCTATTTTCTTATTTTCCCCATCGGGATCAATGAAATCGATCTGTACCGTCAATTGCTTATTGCTGTTGCTCCCTTCATTCCTCACTTTTGCAGGCTCAACATAGGGCGATCCATCCGGGTTAAAGAATGCGTTTATGATGTTTGCCCTGTCTTTACTCGATCCATAATTATAACTGATATCTGCGCTCAGTTCCTTGGCTTGTTCTACGAATTTGTGCCTGTAAGCCAATTGAGAATTGCTGCGGTAATTCTCATTTTCACTGGTCGCAATACGGCTCCCGGTTCTTTCAAGTGTTTTATCCTTGTTAAGAAATTCCTGGGTTTGCTTTTCTTCATTCGTACTATTTCCCTTTACAAATGCCTGCGATATAGTGATCGTATTCCTGTTATCCGCAAATAAATCCATACCAAAACGGACATTTCTGGATTTGCGGAGCCTCTCGTTTTCGGAATTCTGGTTAAAATAATTCTGTACGGTATCTGCGGCTCTATTTGTTCGGTAAGAATATCCTTTAGCGATTCCCCCATTCTGGTTATAGTTTCCACTCACAAAGAAATTGAAAATGCCCTGGCGAAGATTAACTGTAAGATTTCCATTCAGGATATCCGGGTAACCTGCACCGGCAGTTGCAATTCCATTCAAACCCGCTCTCCTGTTCTTTTTTAGAATGATATTGATGATCCCGCCCCGGCTTGATGCGTCGAACTTTGCCGAAGGGTTGGTAAATAATTCAACGCGTTCTATCTGATCTGCCGGAATTTGTTCCAGCGTGAGAATTGTTGGTAAACCGTCCACAAAGATCTGCGGCGAATTATTTCTTAGGGTAACATTTCCATCTACATCAACTGACACAGAAGGAATATTTTTCATTACATCGATGGCTGTCCCACCAGTAGATGTAATGCTTCTTTCAACATTGAAAACTTTGCGGTCGATATCCATTTGCAGAACGCCCTTTTGTCCGACAACAGTAACCGTGCTGAGAAATTGAGCATCCTGCTCGAGTTTAATATTTCCAAGATCTTTCTCACCATTGCCACTATGAGGAAAGGTTACAGTGAAATCTTTATATCCAATCGCGGTAATCTCTAACCGAAAACTATCTGTGCCCGGCAGGTTCTCAACATTGAAGTCTCCGTTTGGCCTCGTGAGCATTCCCCCGGCCAGGCTATCTTTTACATTCGAAGCGGTATCCTTAAAATAAGTATGGAGCTGTATTGAGGCAGCCTCAATCCCCTTTCCTGTTTTGCCATCCACAACCTTCCCATAAAATCTCATGGTGTTATTGTTTCTTTCGAACGGGAAATCCTGTGCAAATGTCTCTTGCAGAAATAAATGTAATCCAATCAGTAGAAAAAGTTTTTTCATCGCAGGTACTATATTGGTCGTTATTTTTGGACGATTTTTTTGATTCCCACTTTTGCGTATTTAATCATTTCCTGTCAATCTTTTTTGCAATAACCGTCCATTCCGGACCACTTTTAATTTTATTTGAAGCAGAAAAGTCCCCTTCATTTACCGCGAAGGACAAATTCAGCAAGCTGTTAAGATAACCAAGTGGCTGTGCTACAGGAACATCACCGAAAGTATTAGCAAAAATAAGCGTGCCATCATACCTCAGTGAATCTTTTTCAAATATCCGGACATTTAGATAATCGCCTGGTCTTATGTCCTTCAATTTCAACAGACTGTCGGGTATATTCGTCCACACATTTCCGTATTGAATATCGAGGATCGGAATATTTCCCTTGATTGCATCGGATTCAATCACTGCGGATTGAAAATCTATCCTGATAAGGCTGTCTGAAGGCAAAGCATCTCCAACCTCTTCAAAACTGATTTTGCCGGACGCAAGTCGCGCAGCAGTATAGGCATACACATCGCGACCATGAAATGTGTAAGATGCCGAAGAACCCTCTCTCCTGTTTTTAGTTTCATCTATTTTTCTTACTGCATCTATTCCTTGTGACGTAGCGATCATAGTGAGCGTTCCATTATCTGGCGTAACAAAATATTGTCCCATCTTTGATTTTAGCACAATAGATCTGCGCGTAGTACCAACACCCGGATCTACTACAGAAACAAAAACAGTTCCTTTTGGCCAGTAAGCAGCGGATTGTTCGAGGCGATATGCAGCTTCCCAAATATTATATGCTGGAATTTCATGAGTAAGATCGAAAAGGTCGAGCTGATTATCGACAGTCCTGGCAACTCCTTTCATTGCGTTAACCGCACCATCTTTTAATCCAAAATCGGTTTGAAATACCAATGCGGGTTTTGGATCATTGCAGGAAACGGTGAGTAAAACTATTCCTGAGATTAGAAATATCCGGCTTAATTTGCGATTGATTATCATCTATGAAATTTAATACAGCGCCAAAATTAATACTCCGTATCCGCCTGATGATAGGTATTTTTGTACTCCTTCTGATCCTGAGCGGAGTAACCGCATTTCCAATTTATTCTGAATTGCAATGGCTGATGGATAAGAATATCTTCTCTCCCGATACAATATTGGGTGGATGGCTGTTAACGGTTTGGAATGGAATAAGAGAAATGGGCGATAAACATGGCTTCCTTTTTTATGGATATGACTGGCTAGCCTTTGCACATATCGTGATCGCAATGGCTTTCATTGGACCGTTCAGGGACCCGGTTCGAAATAAATGGGTCATCGATTGGGGAATCCTTTCCTGTCTAGCGGTCTTACCTTTAGCCTTTATCGCGGGCCCAATCCGGGGAATTCCCTGGTTCCATATTCTTATCGATTGCGCTTTCGGTGTAATAGGGTTATTTCCCCTGTTCTTACTGAAAAAATGGATAAATGAATTAGAGATTCAGCGAGGCACTAATAAGTTTGTTTCGCCGTTAATGAAGTGAAAATCAATAATTAACTTAAATATATTCGTTGAAAGCACTGCGCTCCTCTTTTTGGCTGCATTCTATTTTTTATACTCTCCTGCAACGGTTTTCCCTGTTTTTCTTTGGAGCAGTGTCATATATTTTACTGCTCAGAGCATTTGGTGTAGACAAGGAAAAGATGGCCGTGTGGGCAATGTACCTGACCATAATTAATATATTTGAAATGGTGAAGCAGGGCCTGTTGAGAAATTCGACAATAAAGTATTTCAGCAGTCCTGCGCATGCGTCCAAAAAAGAGGAAGTTCAATCCTCTTCGCTCGCATTGAATATTGCATTTTCTGCATTCATCATCATTTTGTTCCTGGCGTTTGCACCGCTTATATCAAGTTTATTAAAGTCGCCGGCACTTTTACCCATGTTGTGGTGGAGTATAGTTTTTGTAATCATTCTTATTCCATTCAATCATTGCGAGATTATCATGCTCGCGAATTATCGATTCAATAATATATTCTGGGCTTATTTTATCCGGCAGGGTTTGTTTTTCGGCGGCATTGTTTTACTGTTCTTTTTTTTCAGGGAATATTTCACGTTGATGAACCTGCTTATTCTCCAGGTACTTTCATTATTTGTCGGAGCAGTGATCATGTATTACGGATCGCTAAGTTTGTTGATGCGAAGATTTCATTATGACCTGGCCATTATCAAAGATATTTTTCGATTTGGCCGATATACATTCGGCACGAATCTTTTCTCTAATGTCGCTCGCAGCCTGGATCATTTCGTAACGGCCAATGTACTTAGCCCGGCGGAAGGAAAAACTTATGTTGCTTTTTATAATGTGGTATCAAGGGTAAACAATATGATCGATATTCCCTCCCTGGCAATCGCAGATGTATTGTATCCAAAAAATGTAGAGACCCTTGAAAAAGATGGAATGGGAAAAGTGAAATACCATTTTGAAAGAATGACGGGAACCATACTCGCGATCATCATTCCCGCTTCTCTTCTAATCTTTATTTTTCCCCAGCTCATTGTCTACGTGCTTGCAGGAAATCAATATGACGGGGCCATCTATATTCTTCAATTGACCATCCTCTTCAGTATCATCAGGCCAATTGGTTATTTGTTCGGTTCCACGCTCGACGCGATCGGCAAACCGCGGGTTAATTTTTGGGTTACTGGCGGATATATGATATTCACCCTACTTGTAAATTACGTTTGCCTCTCTCAGTTTGGTGGAATAGGTGCCGCATATGCGACAATTATCGTGTATACACTATCTTCCTGGGTGATGATCGTGATCTTGAAAAAATATGTTCATATTGAATTAAGGAAGATCGGGCAATACACGCTGCAGACCTATGCTGATATAGTTAATCTCCCTCGTACTATATTAGCGGCCAGAAATGAATCTTCAAAAGCATTACTAAAGGAGCACTCGAAAGCTCTACGCGGGAATGACGGTTGATTGGTTGATTGGTTGACTGGTTGATTGGTTGATTAGTTGATTAGTTGACTGGGTAGTTAATCAATAAACTAATAAACTAATTAACTAATCAACCAATCAACCAATCAACTCCCGCTTCTGTAAAGTCTTTTTCGTTCTATAGAACTGTGGAAATATTAATCTCAGGGACTGGTCGTATGTAAAGTAATTATATATCCAATTTATAAAAACAAATAGTCTGTTCTTAACTCCGAGAATTAACACAAGATGCAGACCCATCCAAATCAACCAGGCTAGAAAACCACTGAAGTGCAATTTTGGTTTTGGAAAGTCTGCGACAGCGAGATTGCGGCCCACTGTTGCTAATGAGCCTTTGTCATAGTATTCAAACTTTGCCCATTCACCAATCGGTTTCCCGGCTTTGAAATGTTTTGAGAGATAATCTGCCTGTTGAATTGCTGTTTGAGCAACCTGGGGATGACCATTGGGATATTTTTCGGTCTCCATATAAGAAAGGTCACCGATCGCATAAATATTGTCAAATCCAAAAACTCGGTTATGCCGGTCCGTTTTAATGCGATTGCCTTTTGCAATTAAGTCAGGCTTTATTCCTGATGGAATATTTCCTTTAATTCCTGCAGCCCAGATAACCGTTTTTGTAGAAATCGTTTTGCCATCTTTTAACGTAACAGTATTTCCATCATAATCCTGGAGAAGAGAATTTGTCATTACGGTAACACCAAGTCTTTTTAAATACTTCAGGGATTGCCCGGAAGATTTTTCGCTCATCGTGCCCAGAGTCTTTCCTGTTCCTTCAAGCAAAACAATTTTCATTTTTTTGAAATCGATCTCGGGATAATCCTTGGGAAGCACATAACGTCTCATCTCGGCTATCGCACCAGCCAGTTCAACACCCGTAGGCCCCCCTCCCGCTATTACGATGGTTAATAATTTTTCAAGGTCTTCAGCCGAGGTTGCTAACAATGCATTTTCGAAATTCTGTATCAGGTGATGCCTCAACTGCAATGCCTCAACAGTTGACTTCATCGGAAATGCATTCAAAGGCAGGTTGGGATTATTGAAAAAGTTGGTGTCGGCTCCAGTGGCAAGTATTAGCCTATCATAAGGAATCTCCCCAATTGTTGTCCTCACCAAATTTTCTGCAGGTAAGATTTCCTGTAGTTCCCCTACGCGGACTCTTACATTTTTACTTTTATGAAAAGCTTTTCTTAATGGGAAAGAAATATTGCTTGCATCCAAACCGGCGGTGGCAACCTGGTAAAACAATGGCTGGAATTGATGGAAGTTGAAACGGTCCAACAAAATAATTTCAAAACCGGGTTTGTTATTGAGCTTTCTTGCCACGCGCAATCCACCGAATCCCCCACCAATTATTAGCAGTTTCATATTTGATTATTGTCGGTTATTGTGATACTAAGATGGTTTGATTGTTTTATTGTTCTATTGTTGGACTTACTATTCATAAACCCAACCTCCCGATAGCTATCGGGATAACAATCGAGCCATCAAACCATCTGTGTTTTTTAATAACAACAATCAACAAACCAAAATGTTAGTAAAGAAGCCGAACCTTTATAGTTTCTTTCACTTCTTTCAACAACTTAAATGCGTTTTCGGAGATCTTTTTATCCACGTCAAGCACCACGTACCCGATAGCTTCATTAGTTTTTAAATACTGTGCCAGAATATTGATCTTGTTCTCCGATAACGTTGTATTGATCTCGGAAAGCACGCCCGGCACATTGCGATGTACATGGAGAATGCGGTGCGTTCCTTCCTGGGGTGGAAGGCTTAATGAAGGAATAGTATGCGATTCGTTAGTAATACCCATTTCAAGGAACTGAAATAGTTTATTGCTTACATCCTCACCAATATTTTGTTGGGCTTCCTCTGTAGATCCACCGATATGAGGTGTAAGGATCACGTTAGGAAGGTCCTGCAATGGAGTCTGAAAGCGATCCCCATTCTTTTCAGGTTCCCACGGATATACATCTATGGCCGCACCACCAATATGACCTTCTACGATCGCCTTACGCAACGCATCCAGGTCAACCACTTCTCCCCTCGCATAGTTTATCAGAATTGCACCTTTTTTGAAATTCTTTAGTGTTGTCTTATTGATCATGTTCCTGGTAGAATTGGTCTCTGGAACATGAAGAGTGACTACATCAGATTGGGACAAAACTTCCTTAAGTGTTTTTCTGGGTATCGCATTCCCCAATGGCAACCGGGTGGCGATATCATAATAATTTACCTTCATTCCTAACGCTTCAGCAAGAACGCTCACCTGTGAACCGATATTTCCGTATCCGATAATTCCAAGCGTTTTTCCCCTTAATTCAAAACTGCCCTTCGCATCCTTTGCCCAAATCCCTTCATGTGCTGCTTTGTTCTTGTCTGGGATGCGGCGGATCAACATGATTGAAAGTCCAATTACCAATTCCGCAACTGACCGGGTATTTGAATAAGGGGCGTTAAAAACTGCAATTCCGTGTTGGGTCGCACTTTTCAGGTTCACCTGGTTCACCCCAATACAAAAACAGCCGATGGCCTGCAGCTTGCGGGCGGCTTCAAGTATTTTTGGAGTTATCTGCGTTTTCGACCTGATTCCCAATAGATGAACATCCTTGATTTCCCGTACTAAGTCTTCCTCCGACAAAGCACCTCCCAATTTGCGGATTGAGCTGTATCCGGCGTCTCGGAAATTACGGATCGCGGTATCGCTAATATTCTCGAGAAATAGAATATTTACTTTTTCCTTAGGATAACTTGTAATTTTTTTTTCTGTCATATTAACCAGGGTCAATTTTTCGTTAAAAACCAGAGCAGGTTGCAAATATGGGCACTAAAATTGGAATGGAAAAAAGAAGTCAATGATCCGAAAATGAAGAAGATGTATCTTTACCCTACTAACTCATAAATGAAATCCCTTTTGAAAAACTCGATCCGGTTTGCGCCGGTATTGGCGCTTACATTAATGATATCCTGTACCCAGAAACCAGAGAAGCAAGCTACAGCCTCTGGAACGCTCCCCCCTCCCCCTATCAGTACTATTTCCGCAGAAGATAAAGCGAAATTTCAACGCGCAATTCAGGCATACATTGATAGCAGTTTCCCAAGCGGGCGGCTCAATGGAAGTATACTCGTGGCAAAGAACGGGGAAATACTGTACGAACATTATGCTGGATTCAACAACCCTCGCAGAAAGGAGGATTCAATCACACAAAACACTCCTTTCCATCTGGCTTCAGTATCTAAAACTGTGACGGCAGTTGCTATCCTAAAACTTTGGCAGGATGGGAAACTGAATATCCAGGACAGCATTACAAAATATCTTCCAGGTTTTCCCAGCGAAAGTGTAACGATCAAGACCCTGCTCAATCATCGCAGTGGTTTACCCAACTATGTTCATTATATGGAAAGGTTGGGATGGAATCGCAACCAAATCATGACCAACCAGGATGTATTGGATTTTCTGATAGAAAAACATGATGATATTGATATTGGACCCGCAGACCGTCGATTTACTTATTCCAATACCAATTATGCATTGCTGGCATTGATCATTGAAAAAGCAAGCGGCATGTCGTACGGGGACTATATGAAAACAACTTTTTTCGACCCCCTGGGCATGACCAGTAGTTATGTTTATAAGTCTCAAGACAGCGCCCGTTCCCTTCCTTCTTTTTTCAATAACGGGAGACAATACGCATTTGATTATCTCGACATGGTTTATGGAGATAAGAACATATACAGCACCGTGAGGGATATGTTGAAATTCGATCAGGCATTGAATTCAGGCAAGTTGTTGAATACTGATGTACTCACTCAGTCGTATACTCCTTACAGTTTTGAAAAACCTGGCAAAAACAATTATGGTTTAGGGTGGAGAATGATCCTCCTTGCCAACGGTAAAAAACTTATTTACCATAATGGCTGGTGGCACGGATACCGCACGGCATTTTACCGTATGCCAGACGAGAATGCCGTGATCATAGCACTATGCAATAATGATTCGAGAATGATCTATTCCACAAAGAAGCTCGCCGATCTCTTTGGCGATTATATGCAGACCAATGATAAGGATGACGATTTAGACAATGGGCAGGTAAGAAGAAAATCTTCGCGCAGATCCAGCTATGCCTCCACGAGAAAGATGAGCAGGTCGAAATATGCGGCTGCAAAAAAGTAGGTAATTTCCCGTATGGAAATTCTGAATGCTGCTCAGACCCGGGCGTGGGATGAGTTTACAATGCAGCATGAACCCATCGCATCGATTGATTTAATGGAAAGAGCCGCTGGTGCCTGCTATCAATGGCTGATGCGAAATGGTTTCGAGCGCAGACGATTTACTATTTTCTGTGGTAAAGGAAATAACGGAGGAGATGGATTGGCGCTCGCTCGTTTGCTCAATCATTCAAAACATGCCGTAACGGTTTATATTCTTGAATTCGGTCATTTGGGAACAGATGATTTCCAGTCAAACCTTGCTGCGCTACACGAGACCGAAACTGATGTTAAATTTATTTCAGCCCCAGAAACCATTCCTGCTATTAGTCCGGGAGAAATTATTATCGACGCACTATTTGGTTCCGGATTAAGCAGACCACTGGAAGGATTAACCGCTTTGCTGGTAAAGCGATTGAATCAAAGTGGAAATACCGTAATATCCATTGACATTCCAAGTGGCCTGTACGTTGATAAGCCAACCGGTTCAAACACTGTAGTAAAAGCCAAACACAGCTTGAGTTTTCAGTCTCAAAAACTCGCTTTTCTGGTCGGAGAAAATGCAGCTTATTTTGGGGAAGTTCATATTCTTGATATTGGCCTTCATCCGGAATTCCCGAATAATTCTACTTCTTCCTTTATATGGGTGGATAAGGATTATGCTGCCAGATTGTATCGTCCACGAAAAAAATTCTCGCACAAAGGTCATTTTGGACATGCCGCCATTATTAGTGGAAGCAGAGGCATGATGGGTGCTACGATTCTTTGCACAAAGGCTTGCGTTCGGATTGGCGCGGGTAAAGTGACAGCGCATATTCCTGTGTGCGGGCATACCATTATGCAAATCTCTATCCCGGAGGCAATGTCGAAAATTGAAACCGGGGATGATTACCTGAAAGAAATTTCCAGTCTCGAAAAATACAATGCCGTTGGAATTGGTCCTGGTATAGGATTGCATGAACATTTTGACCTCATCCTGGAATCAATATTTGACCAGTTCAAAAAACCGATGGTGGTTGATGCGGATGCATTGACTATTTTATCACAGAACAGTGCTTTGCTCAAACGAATTCCAGCCCTGTCCATTCTCACCCCCCACCCTAAGGAACTGGAACGATTATTCGGACCCTATACCAACGATTTTGAAGCTATTGAACGTACTATTTCAAAATCGAAGGAGTTTAATATCATAATTGTATTGAAGGGACATCACACGATGATTGCCACCCCCTCAGGTAAATGCTATATGAATAGTTCGGGAAATCCCGGAATGGCAAAAGGTGGCAGTGGAGATGTGCTGACCGGAATTATCACTGGACTGCTGGCCCAGGGTTATGATCCCGAAAGGGCGGCAGTGTTGGGTGTGTTTTTACACGGACATGCGGCAGACCTTGCAGTAAAACAGGTGGCAGAAGAATTCCTTATTCCATCGGATGTAATAGATCATTTGGGATATGCGTTGCTCGATCTTTATCCGAAGATTTCTTAGGTACAAATTCAAGCAAATCAAAAATTTATTACAGAAATTTGCACAAACAGTTTTAATTTAGCCGCGAAATTATCCTTACCGTTTGAAACAGGACTCCTGATCCCCCGTTGAAGATTACTCTGACCAACAAAAACAATTGTATGAAGAAACTCTACCAAACCTTCGCCAGGATGGTGATCCTGGCATTCTTTATCCTTTCCTTCTCTCAGGCTTTCGCAGAAAAAGATACGGTTGTAAATACCAACAGTAGTGGACTTGGTTCCCTTGCTGCGGCTATTGATAGCTGTAATATGCGTGTCGGTGTCGATACTATAGTTTTTGCTTTGCCTGAAGATCAGTCGATGACAATCAATCTTACTGCTCCCTTGCCCGCAATTTCTGACACCGTATTTATCGACGGTTATTCGCAACCGGGTGCAACCCAGGGCGACATCGCAACTCGTTTGATCCGGGTTGGTATCAATGGATCTGCTATGAGCCCTCAAGGCCATATATTGCTCATAAATGCAGACGGCGTTTCCATAGCTGGCTTGGCGATTTATCTTTCACAGCTCTCAGGTGTGAGAATTGAAAGTGGGGCCGATGGTGCTCATGTATGGGGTAACTATATTGGAACGGATACAACCGGAACAACTCCCGGGCTCGGCTGTGGCTTCGACGGTATTGTTGCGAACACATTTGCAGGTCTTCCTGTCATAGACCTCGTCATCGGAACTAACGGCGACGGCACCAATGATGCCAATGAGGGAAATCTGATCTGCAGCAATCTTGAGGACGGGATATTCTTATGGGCCGTGCAGGGATCCACGATTGCAGGTAACATAATTGGGTTGGATAAGAATGGATCTGGTAGTCTCGGCAATGGCCGCAACGGAATTTTGAATACGGTTGCAGCAAATGGCAACACGATCGGGACCGATGGAGATGGAATTAGTGATAACCTTGAAGGAAACAGAATTTGTAACAATGTCGGTCGTGGAATCTTAATAGCATCCGTTTCAAATGCAAATATAGTTGCCGGAAATATAGTGGGCCTTGACGCAGCGAACAATGCGGCGGGAAATGGAACTAATGGAATCGAAATATTTAATGGCTCCGACAATCGCATTGGAACAAATGGAGATGGCACTTCAGACCCCGTTGAAAGAAATATCATTTGCTCCAATACCGGTGATGGTATTCGAATAACCGCTGATGATTTCTTTGGCCTTAATTCAAATAGCGATGGGAATGTTGTTGCAGGAAATGCGATAGGAACAAATGCTGCCGGTGTTTTGGTTCGAGGTAATACCCTGGCCGGTGTTACAATTTTTGCAGCATTCGACCTGAGCGCATCTGACAATATAATCGGTTCAAACAATGATGCGAGTGGAGACGATTCAGAAGGAAATATTATCGCAAACAATGCGGTAGGAATAGCTACAAATGCTCCTGCAGGCGCAACGCTTATTGCAGGAAATAAATTCTCGCGCAATTCAATTTTTAATAATCTCCAATTGGGAATTGACCTTCATGCGGATGGAGTGACTTCAAACGATGATGGAGATGGAGACGCAGGCGCCAACGAATTGTTCAATTTCCCGGTTATTACATCGGCCCAATTAGATGGAAGCAATAACCTGATCATCTCTGGATTTTCCCGTCCGGGCTCGGTAATTGAATTCTATATTGCCGATGCGGGTCCGAATCCATTTCCCCTTCCGGGTGGCTATACCAAAAGCTTTGGGGAAGGAAGAACGTATTTATTCCGTGCACAGGAAGGTTCAGCCCTGGATGGAATTAATGACGATAGTACAACGACTGGCACTTACGATGGCAATGACGAAGGAACCGGAACAGGCGGAACAAGAACTGAAAATAAATTCGGTTTTTCTATTCCTGCTGCCTCCCTGCCTGCGGCCGTATCGGGTGGAACAAGAATCACGGCATTAGCCTATCAGTTTGATGCAGGTTCGGGTAACACGTCTGAATTTGGTGGAATATTGATAACAGCCATCACTCCTGTTAATCTTACTTCTTTCAGAGGAAGATTGAATGATGATAAAGTTTATCTCAACTGGACTACTTCTGAAGAACATAATAATAGTCACTTTGAAGTTGAACGAAGCAGTAATGGTTCGAGCTTCGAAAAAGTTGGCGAAGTTATCGGTAAGGGCGGCATAAATAATGAGTATGCCTTCACTGATAATGGTCCATTGTCGAAAGTGAACTACTATCGCCTGAAGCAAGTTGATATAGATGGCAAATTCACTTATACCCGCACGATCGTATTGCGTAATGATCTCGGCACGATCAAAGGAACTGTAGCTCCGAATCCATTTGTAAGCAACCTGAATGTTAGCTACAAATTAGATCGTGATGAAAAGGTTCATATCCGCATCTATGATCAAATGGGAAGAATGCTCAAATACTACCAGGTTCAGGGTAACAAGGGAACCAATACCCATAACCTGAACGACCTCGGTACATTACCAGCAGGTACCTACACAATAGAGGTTAAAGGAGATAATATTAAGTTCCAACAGAAGTTGGTGAAGTAATTGTGAATTATTCATAATAATCTAAGGCTCCTGAAAAGGAGCCTTTCCATTTTTGGTCGGGATGAATGTAAGAAGGGCCAATTTATAAAATTCTATAAGACAATGTAATGTGCTATTGATTCTTTAAATAACTCACGATTAGCTCACGTGATTGCGGTAGTACTAAAGAACTGATGCAAAGTTAAATTCTTAAACATACAGCTTGAT
This sequence comes from uncultured Chitinophagaceae bacterium, assembly GCA_963728145.1. Taxonomy (GTDB): domain Bacteria; phylum Bacteroidota; class Bacteroidia; order Chitinophagales; family Chitinophagaceae; genus CAVSJA01. Next base: position 529,522 of record CAVSJA010000008.1, read on the forward strand.
AATTGATACGCAAATTCTTTTGTCTTTACCTCGATGTCACTTTGATTTCCCGGTATTCTGCCATTCATTCCATCTCTGGAATATTCGTCTTCTAGCCGGGATGGTTTTTTTTGATGCCCTGTTTTAATAGTTTTTATTTATACAATATTGCAGATATTTAAGGTTCTGTTACGCAAAATTAGTTTTATGAATTACAATAAAAAGATACTTATTATAACCGGCGATGCAGGTGAAAGTTTTGAAATCCTGTATGCATCACACCGCCTGTTGGAAGCGGGATACCAACCCGTAATTGCAGCACCTACGGTAAAGCGAATGAATCTGGTGATGCACGATTTTGAACCGGGTTGGGAAACATATATTGAACGTCAGGGTTACCTTATGGAATCTGACATTTCGTTTGATGATGTAAATCCTGGAGACTATCATTCCCTTCTTATTCCTGGCGGCAGGGCACCCGAATTTTTACGAAACGATCAACGGGTAATAAACATTGTCAACGCTTTTCATAACAGCAATAAATACATATTTGCTATTTGCCATGGAGTTCAAATATTAGTAACCGCTGGTCTGGTAAATGGACGAAAGATCGCTTGTTATGAACATGTAAAATTTGAAGTTGAATCATGCGGTGGTATTTATGTAACACCAGAGCAGGCAGTTCAGGACGGAAAAATTATTACCGGGAAAACATGGCAGTCGCACCCTGAATTTTACAAGCTTGTATTTCACTGTCTTGAAAAAACAAAGGAGGCAGAACCGGGAACACAGGTTGTTATAAATTAGGCGTCGTTGATGTATGTTTATAAGCAATATGATCAGGAGTCACTTGACATCCAATATAATAACAGGCTGCATGTTCCTGATTATACAGATTATCTAAACACCTGGAAATTGCTAAGCAGGCATACAGAACAACAATTAACGGTTATAAGAGATATTCCCTATGGTAATTTACAACGGGAAAGATTAGACATATATCCTTCGTTACAACTTCAATCTAAAACATTGATTTTTATTCACGGGGGCTATTGGCAAATGCTGGATAAATCCATGTTTCACTTTATTGCAAATGGCTTTTACTCTTACGGCGTCACCACTGTGTTATTAAACTATCCTCTTGCGCCGGAAGTTTCTATAGATCAAATTGTACTATCATGTAGAAAGGCAATTAAATGGTTGTACAGTAACTTTTCTGTGTTTAATGGAGATCCTCATCAAATGTATGTTGCAGGTCATAGTGCAGGAGGACATTTGGCTGCAATGCTCATGGCAACAGATTGGGAAGTTTTCGACCCCGGTCTTTCAGCTAATGTGCTGAAGGGAATTTGTGCTGTTAGTGGCTTGTTTAATTTGGTTCCTATCTACCTTTCTTATATCAACAAGGTTTTAAAGATGGATATGGAAACTGCTAAATGTAATAGTCCTGTAAGGCTTGAACCTTCAAACTCATGTCCTTTAATCCTTGCTGTAGGTGAAGCAGAAACAGCAGAATTTAACGATCAGAGCAAAGAATTGTATACTTGCTGGAAAAACACTGCGATAGATAGTCAACTTTTACAATTGCCGAGACAAAATCACTATTCAATTGCCGAAACAATTGTAGATCCGCAGTCTTCCCTTCACCAGGCATTGCGACAATTAATGAAGATTAAATAACTTATCTACTCTGGCAGGCATCGGCGAGATCCGAACGACGTGCCCCGCCGATGGCGGGGCTACATCCCGATAATTAATCTTTTGAAGGCTTCGCCACCTCTCCAGGATTTTATTTGCTTTTCTCTTTTCAATGCTGCTTCCCTGTTTGGATATTCTTCCACTAATACTAACCTGAATGGAATTCGATTCCTTGTCGATCGTTGTTTACCAGAGTTATGAAAAAGTAATCTTGCTTCAACATCGCTGGTTTCGCCAATATAATATTGGTGATCCTTCAGACTTTGCAAAATATAGACGTAATGAGACATAAAAAGCCCTGGTTTATGACAGAGCTTTTGAATCAGTCGGGATGACTGGATTCGAACCAGTCCCGCCATCGGCGGGATCCCGAACGACGTGCCCCGCCATTGGCGGGGCTACATCCCTTTAATCAACCTTTTGAAAGCTTCCCCTCCTTTCCAGGATTTTATTTGCTTTTCTCTTTTCAATGCTGCTTCCCTGTTTGGATATTCTTCCACTAATACTAACCTAAATGGAATTCGATTCCTCGTGGATCGTTGCTTACCAGAGTTATGAAAAAGTAATCGTGCTTCAACATCACTGGTTTCGCCAATATAATATCTGTGATCCTTCAAACTTTGCAAAATGTAAACATAGTGCGACATAAAAAGCCCTGGTTTATGACAGAGCTTTTGAATAAGTCGGGATGACAGGATTCGAACCAGTCCCGCCATCGGCGGGATCCCGAACGACGTGCCCCGCCATTGGCGGGGCTACATCCCTTTAATCAACCTTTTGAAAGCTTCCCCTCCTTTCCAAGATTTTATTTGCTTTTCTCTTTTCAATGCTGTTTCCCTGTCTGGATATTCTTCCACTAATACTAACCTAAATGGAGTTCGATTCCTCGTGGATCGTTGCTTACCAGAGTTATGAAAAAGTAATCGTGCTTCAACATCACTGGTTTCGCCAATATAATATCTGTGATCCTTCAAACTTTGCAAAATGTAAACATAATGAGACATAAAAAGCCCTGTTTTATGACAGAGCTTTTGAACCAGTCGGGATGACTGGATTCGAACCAGTCCCGCCATCGGCGGGATCCCGAACGACGTGCACCGCCGATGGCGGGGCTACATCCCATAAATTAATTTTTGATAGAGTTTTTGAATCAGTCGGGATGACTGGATTCGAACCAGCGACCCCGTCGTCCCGAACGACGTGCCCCGCCATTGGCGGGGCTACATCCCATAAAATTAATTTTTGATAGAGTTTTTGAATCAGTCGGGATGACTGGATTCGAACCAGCGACCCCGTCGTCCCGAACGACGTGCGCTACCGGGCTGCGCTACATCCCGAATTTTAATTTATTAAGGTTGCTAGAATGGCAAAAATACTGTTCGTCATCACTCCTTCCAAACATCATTTGAGTTCGAGTTGCTGCAGTATGTTTTTAGGAATCAGCGCTACCACTTCAGTCATAGTTGCTCCAATCTTTGGAATACGAAATTGTACGGTAGGACCAATGACCTGACTCGCTTCTGCTAAAGACAATTGGTAACTCGACTCCAACCATTCACGCAGGAACCTGGTTGCGACATTCATTGATTTATCTAGCGAGGATTCGATTCCGAAAAACATTAAATAATCCGCATTTTCTACCATTGGTGTTTGAAGAGGAAAGCTATTTTTTTTCAATACGCGGACGGTAAAGCGAAAATTCATGGAAGTTTCCAATGCATCTCCATTTAGTTCTCCGTCTCCCTGCGCCGCATGACCATCACCGAGAAATAGCAGAGCACCAGGATGAAAAACGGGAAGATAGATTGTTGCACCTGTGGTGTTATAAGAGAAGTCCATATTGCCGCCATATGGTCCTGAAGCGCCTGTATTAATTCCTTTATTACCGGAAGGAGCAACCCCTACACAGCCAAGAAATGGACGAAGGGGAATAACCAGGTTTTGCAGATGCATACCCGTGTCAATTGGTGAACCTGTTTGACTTTCAAGATTGAGTTGCCATCTTACCAATTTTGCAGATCTCCAGGTTTTTTTTGCGATTGATTTCGGAAGCACTTTTGGAACGAGCGTGTTTAAAGTTGTTGCAAAATCCCGGTTCAGAGATACGTCCAGAAGTTTAACGGCCAATACGTCGCCGGGCTCTGCTCCTTCAATATAAAACGGGCCCGTTAATGGATTGCCGCGTTCAGTTACTTTGATGCCGTGTTGGTCCAGTCCCCCGGCATCGACACTTGTTGTATACACTGTATCACCCTGCTTAATCCTTAACACCGGCGCCAATTGCGAGGTAAATTCCCTTGAATAAGTTTTTGGAATAAACTGGATTGATTGTTGGGAGTACAAACAACAGCAGATGTTGCAAAACATAAGTGTTGCAAAAAAATATTTTCTCATCCTTAAAGTACGGTCAACTAGTGGAGATTGGTTGGTTCTTTCTTTTTATGAGACGAAGTGTACTAAGAATATGCTGACTTCAGCCCAAAATTCAGTGATTTGGCTGAAATGTTCTTTTTACCGTCATACTAAGACTCAGGGGTATGATTAACAAAAATTGGAAAAGACTAAATTCTGCTAATCTGGGTTGGAAATTTAATTCGCGATTAAGACCTGCATTATAAGAATACATTATAGAGTATGCGAAAAGCAAAAACAGAAATGTCAATATTATTGTTGCTACGCGAAACTCAATGTCAATTATTTTATTCAAAAACTCCGTCATTATAACTGCTACAAATAGAGAATTTACTAGTGCATATATAAGTAATGAGTCAGTTGTCAATGCCACCAGAGGTCCCAATATTAAAGTCCCAAATAAATAAGTCGAAATTGTTAGTAGAAGCAAAAATGCAAATGAGGCGAAAGTCTTGATTTGTTGACCTAAAAAAATTGAAGTTGTAAATAACGTCATTAACCCAATTCCACTCACAAGTCCATTATTTGTGCTAATAAACTCATCAATCGCTATGCATATCAGGATCCAAAGTACTGTCAGTTCTGAGAATAGACCAATTGTTCTTAAAAACCGGATTTTATCAAATGAAATATCTTTAATAGGGTTTGACAATGATCTTGATATCACAGCGGCTTTCATTGGATTTGGAATTTTGAGTAAAATAAGAGAGGCGCTTCATTGGTGAAAGCGCGTTTTTACTAGATTTTATTGCACATATTCCATCGCGGAATTATGACAAAAGTTCAGTTTTCCATGTCATCGCAACTGTCTGGTTCAACTTAACTATTTGGAGCCCAGTCGTGTTTACTTGCCGTGTTCCTCAACCAATAACCTCTTCAGATCAACGATTTTTTGTTCTGCAGGTTCCAAAGTTATCAAACCCTGTCTTGGCCGATCCAATTCCAGTACGAGGTAAATCGTTACCGTTGTCATGAAGGCAAATGCAACGGTCATGACCCGGTTTCTGCGTTTTGCTTTATGGCCATAGCCTGAAAGAAAGGCTGATACTAAAATAAACACCAAAAGCATCAACATTATCAAGGGCGGTACCTTGGCTTTCCTGGAATCATCTCTCTTGTAGACGATGTCGATCATCGCATTTAGCGCCGGAATCATTTGTGCGGATCGGACAAAATTGTCTCTATCCTGTGCGAGATGCGCCACAAGTTTCCAGATTCTTCCCGAGCACTGCTCCCCTTCCTCCAACGCTATCTCCATCTTTTTCTCGTCTTTGCCAGCCTTGTAATAGGCTATTCTTGCTTCCAGGTATTTGGCAAATTCCTTCTTGAGGTGTTTACTGATACTGTCCGGATACAAATCACTTCTATGTATAGCCGTGCCGATCATATTGGCTTCCTCAATGATAATATCCCTGCGTACTTCAAATTTGTGGGCCGCCATATTGAAAGTAAAAGCCAGTAATAATGCTAATAGTCCAAGCATTGATCCTTCAACTGTACCAAGACCTTCCCTTTCCAGTTCTGGACTTTTTTTGACTTCTCGTTTTCTGTATTCAAATCCCAGCCAGTTCAATAGCATGATTAATAGAAAAATCGTGATGGCGATGATCCATGACGGAACAAAAAAAAGAATCGATGTATTCATGTGAGAAGGTTTTATTCCTGGGTTAAAAGTATAAAGTAGATGTAGGGAGTTAAGCAGACTGGAGAAGGCAAATCTTCAATACATCTTTTTTATCGGGAAGGGAATCAAGCTTGCATTGGTAGGTACAAAGGGAGCCCAAAGATCGGGAATAAATCTGCATCACAAAATTGAACATAAGAAAGTGATCGGCATGGGATAAAGAAACCGGCAGAGAATATTTAACCAGGCTTACTTAAGCCCTAATTTTTCAAGTATTGATTCCTTCCTGGATTTGGAGACAACCAATTGTTCACCAGATTTCAATTTGACGTATCCGCCATCAGTTCTCATAAAATGAGTTACATAATCAAGATTGACAATCGTGGAATGATGAATGCGCTGAAAAATATCCGATGGTAAGAGTTCTTCAATATCTCCAAGTGTTTTTGAAATAAGAATGCTCTTCTTTCCATCAATAAAAACCTTGGTATAAGCGCCCTCGGCCTGGCAATAAACTATCTGATTTGCCTCTAAAAATTCATAGCCATCCTTGTTGGGTAATGCGATCTTTTGATTGCGCGAAGGTAATTTCAGGTTGCCTAAAAGATTTGTAATGTTTAAGGAGTTTTGCCGCTCTTGGTTTTGGGCAGCCCTTTTTACCGCCTCCTGAAGGTCTTTCGAATGGATTGGTTTTAATAAATAGTCCACAGCACTTGTGCGAAAGGCTTTTGCAGCAAATTGATCATATGCCGTTGTAAAAATGATGCTGAAGTCTATGTGGTCCAGTACATCGAGCATTTCAAAGCCATTCATCCAGGGCATTTCGATGTCAAGGAATATAAGATCGGGTTTGCCCTTTTTAATTGCGAGGATGCCTTCTTTGGCCGAATTGCAAACCGCGATGACTTCCACATTTGGACAATGGGTAACAAGGTCTTTTCTAAGGCTCTCGGCGGCTTGAATTTCGTCATCAATTATTATTGATCTTAACATTGCTAAATCAGGTTGAAAAATACTGTTACTTTTGTTCCAATGGCCTTTTCATTTTCGTATTTGTCAAAAGTCTCGATTGTAGCATTTGATTCATTCAATACTTTTTCCAGTTGTAACCGCTTTATTGAAAGGTCAACACCTTTCGATTCGTAAATTTCCGGCGTAGGTGACTTGTTTGCAATGGATTGTTCTCTTCCTATTCCATTATCCTCAATTTCGAAGATTACGCAACTAGTGTTTCCGCAAATTTTCAGTTTAATAATCCCTTCTCCTTTTGGCACAATTCCATGCCAAATTGCATTTTCAATGAAAGGTTGAATTATCAATGCGGGCACCATTACTGATTTAAGGTCTATCGCGGGATCGATTTCAAAATTGTAGGAAAGTTTGCTGCTCAATCTCATTGCTTCTAATTCTAGATACAACCGGCAATTCTCAATTTCATCAAATAGGCTGATCCTCCGTTTGTCTGCATTGTAGAATAAAGTACGGATAAGTTTGGAAAAAGTAGTCAAATAGTCTATCGCCATTTGTTGATGACTTGACTGTATTAAAGCCTTAATTGAATTCAGACAATTAAATATGAAATGCGGATTCATGCGGGCACGGAGAGCTTTTGCTTCCAATTCTAGAAGTTCTTTTTCTTTTTGAATTCTTTGCCATTCCTCATTTCTTGCTTTTTGAACATAATGATACATGAAATAGATTAAGTTCCAGATTAGTAGTGCACCTAATACAAAAAAACTTTGGGAAACTAAAATAGCCGCCCCTCCTCCTGCATAAAAAGAATGTTCAGAAGCGTCTATATTGAATAGTATTTTGAACAGAAGTATAAAAATAATTGGAACTAAAAAGAAAAAAGCAAATACAAAGAACATAGTGAAGATTACGGTTAGTATAAATAGTGAAGATGCTTGAGCTGCAAACGGCCTACTTAGAATTTTTGTTCTTTTAATTGTTCTTTTCATGAGGTGGGAAATAATTAGACCCGCAATTGCAAAATTTAAAAATTCGATAAGCGGTTCCCAATGCATATTGAAACCTTCCGGAACAAACGATAAGAAGACTAATGGGAGGCCAAGTGTAAACCATCCAATAATTTGACACTTCCAGTATAAAGGTATTTTTCTCAAAAAACATAGTTTAAATAAGAACCTCCGCTATACAAGGTGGCGTTTTGGTCATTGTGACGATGTTAAGGTACGAGACTTAACAATTCTGTGATCGGAGATTGCTCGATTGCCAATTTCATTTGGCAAATACCTGTTTTCATTTGGTAACTGGAGTTTTTTGAAACTACTAACTCAAATACCCGATCCATCAATTCGCCAAGCTGTTTAGAATTGTGACTTTTTATCTTGCCCAAGTAAATCAAACACCATTAACCTTTAACCTATCAACATGAAAAAGTATTTATTAATTCTTGCCTTGACAGGTGTGTTTTTAGCAAACGCATATAGCAGTGATTTTCCACCAGCTGTACCCAAACCGAACAATGAATTACAAAATGTAGATTCTCTTGTAAATCCTATTTCAAAAAAAGCGTTCGGCGGAAAAACTTTCAACAAGATCAAATCCAAAGCGATTAGAAATTTTAAGAAGGAAGTGAAATTCGCCAACAATGAAAGGTGGGTCGAATCTACTGGCGGCTTTGTGGTGACATATGAGGACAAAAACGGAATTCGATGCAGGGTTGATTATGATAAGAATGCAAGTGGGATAGCCAGCACCCGTTATTATGGAGAGAGTGAGCTACCTAAGGAAATCAGAAGGCAGGTGAAGTTAGAATATCTTGACTTTATTATTAATTCAGTTCAGGAAATCACTTTTGCGGATCGCAAAGTCTACTTCATTCAAATTCATGATGACAACAAATGGGTTCATCTTCGGATATGCGATGGAGAAATGGATGTATATAAGGAATTCACAAAGTCAAAGTGAAATCCAGCTTCCCTCCTGCTTAATCCCAATCCTCACAATCACAACAGGTATGTACATACCTGTTTTTTGAATTTCTACTTTTTAATCTTGTTTTTCCTGGGCTTCGACGCTTCCTGAAGATTAACCTTAAGCCTGAATGCGGTCATTCTACTAATTAAGTCAAGGGGTAGAGGTTTATCTAGCGGGAATTGGACCGTCCCCTTTCCGCCTTTGTACTCAGCTAATTCTTTCTTAAACTCGGGATTATCTCTCGGCGCTGGATATACGGAAACATGGTTTTTATAACCAGCAAAATAGATTACATAGCGCCCATTGATCTTGAAGGTTGGAATGCCGTAACTGATCGTTTCCTCTGCTTTTGGCATAACCTTCCGAATTGTTGCACGAATCTTGTTCAATGATTTTTGCGTGGCTTCGGGAAAGCCTGCAATATACTCGTCGATAGTTGCGGCTATAACTGGTTTCATGCTTATAAAACTAGTAAATAAGGAAAACCAGCTCAAATAATGCCTAAACTTATTGTGGAGTCACCTCGGGTCTCGACTTGAGCACAATATTGTGTTGCTCCAATAGAAGGTTTAAGGCCGAAGTAGACTTTTGCTCGGTGTTCACAAGATCCGCAAGTGTAACCTTTTCCAACAATTGATCAATTGTCAATTGGATCATTGTCCACAAGGATCGTGCTGAGCAATCAACTGAATTTGTACAGAGTTTTAGTACGCCGGAATGTGCGTTGCAGAATTTGTTATCGAATAATTCGCCACCCAATGAGGTCAGTACACTTTTTATATTGATCTCTTTTGGTTCCCGCGCAAGCACATAACCACCCTTTAATCCGGGTGTGCTGTTGATATATCCTTCCATTCGCAAAACGCGGGTAAGTTTCGCAATGTAATGACTGCTCAGGCCCTCTGCCTCACTGAGCTGCGGAATGCTCATTCCGGTCTTATCCTTGCATCCCGCAATGCGGATGAGGATCCTTAAACCATATTCTTCCTGTGCGGTAATTTTCATTGAAGATAATTTTAAATCAGAACCATTTTTCAAAAGCCAATTACATAAAACCTAACTCCAGTTGAGCTGCTTCGGACATCATGCTTTTATTCCAGGGTGGATTCCAGGTAACGGATACGTATACATCATTCACTCCCTCTATCTGTCTTACCTTCTGGTCCACTTCAATAGGCAGGGATTGAGCTGCCGGGCAACCGGGTGCCGTTAGGGTCATCAGGATCTGAACATTCTTAATCGGTAGCACTTCGATCTCATAGATCAATCCCAACTCATAAATGCTCACCGGTAATTCCGGGTCATAAATGGTCTTCAAACACTCAATTACCTTTTCTTTCAACTCCTCTGTGCTCATGGCTTGTTCCGTTATTTGAATTTTTTATCTTAAGCGCCAGTGCATAATTCTTCATCTGCTTTACCATTGCCAGCAATCCATTTGATCGGGTTTGAGCCAGGTGCGTGGTCATACCGATTTGTTGGATGAAATTCAGCGGCGCTTCAATTATTTCATCGGGCTTCCGGCCGGATAGAACTCTTATCAATAAACTGATCAATCCTTTTACGATCACCGCATCACTCTCTGCATTGAAATAAATCTTTCCATCTTTGTAATCTGCAATCAACCATACGGTAGATTGACAACCCCTCACTTTGTTTTCATCGATCTTATACTTGATCTGGCAAATCAGGTAATTTTTTGCCGAGATCGATGATGTATTCATATTTATCGTCCCATGAATCGAAAAGACCGAATTCCTCCACGATCTCATTCTCCACTTCCTGTATCGTTTTCTTTTCGCTCATTATTTGCTTAATACTTTGATCGCTCTTTCCAATCCAATCACCAATTCATCAATTTCCTCAATGGTATTGTAAGCGGCAAAGGATGCACGAACTGTTCCCGGAATACAAAACTGGTCCATCAATGGCTGCGCACAATGGTGGCCCGTACGTACCGCAATACCGCGATTGTCTAAAAGAATACCGATGTCCTGTGGATGAATTTTCTCAACTACAAATGAGACCAGGCTTGTTTTCTCCTTTGCTCTACCAATGATCTTTAATCCTTTTATCTCTTCCAGTTTTTCGGTTGCATAAGCCAGTAACTCATTTTCATGGTCCCTGATCTTTTCCTTGCTGGTTTCATTTACAAAATCAAGTGCAGCTTTGAATGCAATCGTATCTGCTATATTCGGCGTACCCGCTTCATATTTATAAGGCAGGTCATTATACGTCGTCTTTTCGAATGTCACTTCCTTGATCATTTCTCCCCCACCCTGGAATACAGGCATCGTATCCAGCAAATGCTTCTTGCCATACAATACTCCAACTCCGGTCGGGCCGTATAGCTTGTGAGAAGAGAAGGAAAAGAAATCACAATCCAGCTCCTGCACATCGATATCGAGATGAACACTCGATTGCGCGCCATCTACTACTACCAACGCACCAACCTGGTGAGCTTTTTCAATTATGTACTTAACAGGATTGACCGTACCCAGCGCATTTGATACATGAACAATGGAAACAATCTTTGTCTTCCTTGTCAATAATTTTTCAAACTCTTCCAGAACCAGTTCACCATTTTCATTTACAGGAATTACTTTTCAAACTTGCACCTTTCTCTTCACAAAGCACCTGCCAGGGAACAATATTGGAATGATGCTCCATTCCGGAAATTATCACTTCATCTCCGGCCTTCAGATTCTGCCTTCCCCAGGTTTGTGCAACCAGGTTAATCCCTTCGGTGGTTCCCCTTGTGAACATGATCTCCTCTCTTGAGCTTGCGTTTATGAATTGTTGAACCGCATCACGTGTTTGTTCATACGCAGCCGTGGCTTCTTCAGCGAGTGTATGAATTCCGCGGTGAATATTTGCGTTGTAATGAGTATAGTAATTCACCAGCGCATCAATTACACGCTGCGGCTTTTGTGAAGTAGCCGCATTATCGAAGTAGATCAATGGCCTTCCCTTCACCACCCTGCTAAGGATGGGGAACTGTTGCCTGATCGCTTGTACATCTAATTTAGCTGGTATGGTTATGGTATCTCTCATATCTTGTCAAATTCGAGACGCTCTGAGATCAGCTGATCAACATAAGCGCGTATGGGTTGACATTTTATTTTTTCTAACACATCACTGGTAAAGCCATGCAATAACATGGACTTTGCAATTTTTTCGGGAATACCTCTCGACTGCAGGTAGAATAATCCTTCTTCATCCAATCTTCCTACGGTACAGCCGTGAGAACATTTAACGTCATCTGCAAAAATTTCCAACTGGGGCTTTGTATTCACGCTGGCGTTTTCAGAAAGAAGAATATTCTTGTTCGATTGATAAGCATTTGTTTTTTGTGCCGCCTGACGCACAAATATCTTTCCATTGAAAACACCTGTGCTATTATCGTCAAGCATTCCCTTGTACAATTCATTGCTGAAGCAATCGGGCCGCACATTGTCTACGATGGTATGATTATCAATATGACTATTGCCTTTTTGATAATAGAGCCCGTACAAATGCGCTTCACTATGATCTGCTTCAAGAATTACATTGGTATTATTTCTAACGATTCCGCCATTTAATGAAATGGTCACCGCATGCGTGTAACTTTTCCCAACCTGGCGAATATGCGTGGTGCTGACCTGGCTTGCATTGGCAGCATCATTCTGAATTTTATAGAATTCAACATTTGATCCTGCTTCTGCAACAATCTCCATCACCTGGTTGGTGAAACTTTCCAATGGTCCAATTGTAGAGAATATTTCAACGATCTGGACCTGTGCGTGATCGCCCACGTGGATCAGGCTGCGTGGTTGAGCAAATACCTGTTCTTCCCTTGCATCGGCAATATTATAAATGTAGATTGGATGTTCAGCGATCCTTCTATCCTTGACATGAATAAAAGCTCCTGCTTCAACAAAAGCTGTATTCAACGCATTGATTCCATCTTTCAAATAATTGCCGCTATGTCCAAAATGCCTGTTAACAATCGTAGCATACTCATTCTTTGCTGCTTCTTCTAGCGCCAGGATAACAAGGGAAGAAGACCTTACAATTGAATGTGCAGGTGAATAACGGCCATTGATAAATACCAATTCATTTGCCTGCTCATGACCAGGCAGGTGAAAGAAATTCAATTCCTGATCAGATTCATCCAATTGAAATTTGAATTCTTTGTTGAATAAACCTCCGATACGGGTGTATTTCCATTCCTCGTTGCGCGAAGTTGGTACTCCGAGTTTATTAAAACTGCGGAAAGCTTCCTGCCTTATCGTATTCAGCCGGCCATCGACCTTGCCTGTCTGCAATCGCTCGAATCGCTCTGTTAGATATTTTATATCGCTAATCATTTCTTTTCTCAGATTTGCTATGCCTCTTCAGTAATGTTGATCTCGTTTTTGATAAAATCATATCCTTTTTCTTCCAGTTCAAATGCCAGTTCTTTTCCACCGGACTTTACGATCCGTCCATCATATAACACGTGTACAAAATCAGGAATGATATATTCCAGCAAGCGCTGGTAGTGTGTGATCAGTAATACTGCATTATCCTTATTGCGTAGTTTGTTTACTCCATTTGCAACGATCCTGATCGCGTCAATATCCAAACCTGAGTCGGTTTCATCTAAGATAGCCAGCCTGGGTTCAAGCATCGCCATCTGGAAGATCTCATTCCTCTTTTTCTCGCCACCAGAAAACCCTTCATTGAGTGATCTGCTGAGCAAGGACTGATTGATATTCATCAACGCCATTTTTTCCTTCATCAGTTTCAGGAAACTCACAGCATCCAGTGATTCCTTGCCGCGATACTTACGGATCTCGTTAACCGCGGTCTTGATGAAATTGGTTGTGCTTAGACCTGGTATTTCTACCGGATATTGAAAGCCCAGGAATAAACCCTCTCCTGCTCTTTCTTCCGGATTCATTTCGAAAAGGTCTTTACCAAGAAATTCTACTGAACCCTTGCTTACTTCATATTCCTTTCTTCCGGCCAGTACTGCAGCCAATGTGCTTTTCCCGGAACCATTTGGTCCCATGATCGCATGAACTTCGCCTGGCTTGATATCGAGACTTATACCTTTCAGTATTTTCTTTCCTTCAATCCCTGCATGCAAATGATGAATCGTCAACATAACTTTTTATTAATACTTTGGTTTATAGAAATATTTTTTAACCCACACTGCCTTCAAGGCTGATTGCAAGCAATTTTTGCGCTTCTACGGCAAACTCCATGGGTAACTGATTCATTACTTCTTTTGCAAAGCCGTTAATGATCAGCGCAACAGCTGTTTCTGTGTCAATGCCTCGCTGGTTACAATAAAAGATCTGGTCTTCACCGATCTTGGAAGTCGTCGCTTCGTGCTCAACGACTGCCGTATTGTTTTTTACTTCGATATATGGGAATGTATGCGCGCCGCACTTGTCGCCAAGCAGGAGTGAATCACATTGTGAAAAGTTTCTTGCATTCGCTGCATTCTTCCCGATATGCACAAGCCCGCGATAACTATTGTTGCTGAATCCTGCCGAAATACCTTTGGATACAATGCGGCTCCTGGTATTCTTTCCAAGATGCATCATTTTGGTGCCGGTATCAGCTTGCTGATGGTTATTTGTTACCGCAACAGAATAGAATTCTCCGGTAGAATTATCTCCTTTTAAAATTACGCTTGGATATTTCCATGTAATTGCGGATCCGGTTTCCACCTGTGTCCAGGAGATCTTTGAATTATCGCCTTTGCAGATTCCTCTTTTTGTTACAAAATTGTAGATACCGCCGGTTCCATTCTTATCACCGGGATACCAGTTTTGTACAGTGGAATATTTGATCTCAGCATTTTCCATTGCGATCAATTCAACAACTGCTGCGTGCAATTGATTTTCGTCGCGCATCGGAGCTGTACAACCTTCGAGATAACTAACATAGCTTCCTTTCTCAGCAACGATGAGCGTGCGCTCAAACTGTCCGGTGTTTACAGCATTGATGCGGAAATAGGTGGATAATTCCATCGGGCAGCGAACTCCTTCGGGAATATAACAGAAGGAGCCGTCAGTGAACACAGCGGAATTCAATGCTGCATAGAAATTATCTGTTATAGGTACAACTGAGCTTATGTATTTTCTAACCAACTCCGAATGTTCCCGGATCGCCTCACTCATTGAGCAGAATATTATTCCAAGCTCCGCCAGTTCTTCTTTGAAAGTGGTGCCGATTGAAACACTATCCATGACCGCATCAACCGCAACTCCTGAAATTCGTTTTTGCTCATCCAATGAGATCCCAAGTTTTTCAAAAGTTCGTCTCAGTTCCGGATCGATTTCCTCCAGGCTATTAGCCGCGATTACTTGTTTAGGAGCTGAATAGTAAATGATATCCTGGAAATTTATGGCGGGATATTTTATGTTCGCCCAGGTAGGTTCTTTCATCTTTAGCCAGTGCCGGTAGGCCTTCAATCGCCATTCAAGCATCCATTCCGGCTCATTCTTTTTAGTTGAAATAAACCGTATAATATCTTCATTCAGACCCATTGGAGCCTCGTCGGCTTCGATATCCGTTACGAATCCATATTTATAGTCCGTTAAGACGGCTTTTTCGATGTCGCTGCCAGCATCATGCCCATTGCCAGCCGGTTGCTTTTCCATTGCTGTTTTCATTGCCGCAAAGTTAAGGACTTATTTATACAAAAAAGTATAAATTGTTTGCCATTTATTCAATTTTTGTGGCCGAATAGGCAGGTAGTCAGGGTGGTAGATGGCGGAGGGGAAGGTTGATAGGGTTGATGAGGTTGACAAGGTTGACGAGGTTGACATTAGGTTGACAAGGTTGACAAGGTTGACGAGGTTGACAAGGGGTCGCCAAGAAAATGACTGAATTTTAATTCGTTATCAATCTGTCGATTTTATTAACCCTATCTACCCTGTCAACCCTGTCAACCCTGTCAACCTTGTCAACCTCGTCAACTCCCATCTACCCCGTCAACCTTCCCCAAGTCGCAACAGGCCCCGAGAAAGGCGCGATTACACCCCTAGAATGATTTTAACTGATAATAAGTTTGTATTTGAAATTCAGGAATGGCATTTGTAATAAATTCTGATTCCTGCAACTTATTAGTTCATTCAACTACAATTAATCTTTGAAAAATTTTGAAACCAAAAGGTTTCCTATATTTGCGAAACCAAATGGTTGCATTTAATAATTGCAACTGCAGAGGATGATTTAATAAAACCTTATCTAATTAACCATTGGGAAAGTCATGGAAAGAATTGAAGTTTTTAAAACAGACGTCAATGACCGTGCACACGCCAACATGATCATTGACTATATTCATAAATCATATAGTAATTACAGAGCGAATTTTGATCTTCAGGATTGCGATCGGATTCTGAGGGTGAAATCTTCAATAGGACAGGTCCACTCCCCCGCCCTCATTAGCATATTGAATGATTTTGGATTCAAGGCAGAAGTATTGCCTGACGAGCTGTTCCCATATATTTCGAGAAGGTAAAATAACGGAAAGGGGAGATTTTTTTTTAGAGCCCCAGCCAATAGGTAAGCTTTACCACTATGGCCCTGTTTTTCACAGAAAAATTTTCGGGGTAATAATTATCAGTATAAACGATGAATAGATCTGAAGCTGGTTGATATCTCCATTGAAATCGGGTGTTCAAATTAATATTTTTCGTTTGTTCATTGTATTGCCCGAATGCAGTAAAGAAGATCTTATTGGTAAGGGTCACATCCAATCTGGGTCCGATAAGAAAAAATCTTTTTCTGTTCCATGGAGCAGGCAAATGAATATCGTTATAGCTCGTGCTTAAAGTAATGCTAACATAAGGTTGAAACCGGTATCCGGCTTCAATAACGGCATTGAACCTTGTACCGCCTTCATAATATCCACCATATCGAAGGGAAGCAAGATAGGTAAACAGGGATTGTGGTTTTGAAGTATAGTCAAGCCCCAGCCAATTCCAATGATGTTCGCTGCCTTTGGGTAAGCTATCCATTCCTGAATTGGTTGGATCAAAAGGTTGCAACAATTTTACATAGGTATTTGCGCCACCAAATGCTACCCAACTCTGATCACGGAAATTCAGTTTATAGGAAACAATGGTCTCGTAATCGGTTTCTTTGAATTTTTCATCAAAATAATAAGTAGATACGAATTGCGGTCCGTGACTTAGGATCTTTGTGCTTTTGGGAAAAAACAGGTAGTTGGCCGTTGGATTCAATTTGATATAACTCGTTCTGGGAACATAACCCACTTCGGCATTATAGTTCTTCCCCACGTATTCGTGTTGCCAACCCAGCAACCACTTGCGACTCGAGTATAAAATATTTGCGGCATGCGTCCAATCTTTTTCAGTTTTATCCGGACTAAAGGACTTCAATACAAGAAATTTTCCGGTTACCATATTATTGGCTGACGCGAGATTGTATTCAAAACCAAGATTTCGGTTGTATTCTGAATAAACAGGTTTGTTAGGATCCCCGGATGGAGTGTAATTGAGAGATTGTTTATTGATAAAGATGCCAGTGATGTTCGACCGTGCAAAAACTCTTCGTTGAAGTGCAACAACTGCAAAATTTTGAACAGGGAGCTCTGTTGAATCAACATTAGCAGTTTGCATGTCCATTATTCCAACGCGCCAATCTTTATTGATCTTACCACTTAATCTTGTTCCGAACTGGATGGGAACATTCAGTCCAATTCTCCTGGAAAAAAATGGCCTGATGGTCGCATAGCCAAAATTTGCAAAGAGATCTCCATTTTCTAAAAAAAACTGTCTACGCTCTGGAAAGAAAAGTTCAAAGCGATCCAGGTTTGTTACCTGTCTGTCCACTTCAACCTGGGAGAAATCAGGATTTAATGTCAGATCGAGGTTGAGGGATGAAGTGATCGCAATCTTTGCATCAACACCAACATCTTTTATTGTGGATGAACTTTTAGTGTTGTACTCTTTTGAATATCCTAATAATCCGTAAGGAATGATTGAAACATTTCCTCCGGTTACGGGCGGCGGCTGATCCCAAACTAATACACCGGTATAAGCCAATGATGCAGTGGGAAATTGTCTTGGTACAGGCGCCCAGCTTGATTTCTCGGTTGTTTTCAGATCAAGCCTGCTAAAATTAATTCCCCATTTGTTGATCCCCTTTTTGAAGCGTATACTTTTAAATGGAATAGACGCTTCAAATATCCAGCGGTCAGGATAATTTTTTACTGATGATATCCATTTATTATCCCAACTCAGATCAACCTTCCCTCCTTCATACATCATTCCATCCCATTGCGCACCCGCTGCATTTGCGCCAAAGGAAAAACCATTGGTCAGGTCTTCGAAAGGATCCATGAAAAGCAAAAAATTGTCATTCTTTCCAAAAATAAAGTCGCGTCTGAGTGATTCCACCATATAAGGGCCTTCTACAGCATGGTAACAAATTGCGAGCAGGTATAGATTTTTATCATCGTAGGTCATCTTTACATCCGTTCTTACCCTGGCCGCGCTAGTATCCATTGGCAAAACCATGAAGAAGTTCGTTGCTGTTTCAGCATTTGTCCATCCGTCTTCATCTACAATACCGTCTATTTTTATTTCGGAAGATGATTTAACGATTCTGAGCTGGAAGTTTTCGTTGATCTTTTGCGAGTGAGTAGTATGGATTAAAAAAAGGAAAATGATAATAAGCAGTGAGACCCTGGTTTTCATGAGTGCAAGATACAGATGAGAGGGTTGACAGGGTTCACAAGGTTGATAGGGTTGACAGGGTTGATAGGGTTGATGAGGTCGACCAAGTCAACAAGGTTATGATAAATAATAGCATTCTGAGGGTTTACCTTTATCAACCTTGTCAACCTTGTCAACCCTGTCAACTCTGTCAACCTTGTCAACCCTGTCAACTCTGTCAACCTTGTCAACCCTGTCAACCTTGTCAACCCTGTCAAACCTGTCAACCCAATCAACCAATCAACCAATCAACCCTTGCCTAACGACAAGGGCGAGAAAAATCCCGCCCCGTCTTGTTTTAAAACCCCTAAACCGAAACTTATATTAGTTAGAAGGACCCTCTGTTGCCATTTGTTGTTGCACATGTGGCTGCACCATTGGTAATGATATGATAAAGGTTGATCCTTCATTTACTTTACTTCTTGCCGAAATAAAGCCATGATGTTTTTCTACGATTTTTTTGCAAAGTGCAAGTCCGATTCCCGTTCCTTCAAATTCATTACTTACATGCAAACGTTTGAACATATCAAAAATCTGTTCGGCATATTCCTGTTCAAAACCGATTCCATTATCTTCAACATATATTTTACAGTAGCGACTCGGTTGATTCCTTTTTAACCCGTTGCCATTGGCTGCAAGCATGTTGATCTCGCTCCTGATATTGATCACAGGACTCACATCCTTACGGCTATATTTAAGCGCATTTCCGAGAAGATTCGAAAAAAGGGGACGGATTAGCCCGGGGTTTGCTTCGATTGAAGGCAAAGAACCCAGGTTCACCTGTGCACGTTTTTCCTGAACATTCGATTCCATATCAGTCAGCACCTCTTGCACCACGGTGTTAAGGTTGGTGTATTCAAAGGATTCCTTCTCGCTGGATATCCTGGAGAAGGTAAGTATATCTTTGATCAGGGACTGCATTCGCTCAACTGATTTTTGTATGCGTGCGATATGAACATTTGCATCACTATCGAGTATCTCTTTGTATTTGGCATGCAGCATGTCGCTGAAGAGCCTGATCTTTCTTAATGGTTCCTGTAAGTCATGCGAAGCCATGAATGCAAAACGATCCAGGTCTTTATTGGCAGATTCCAGCCGAACAATGTTTTCCAGCATCTGCCTGTTCAATTCTTTTACTTTCTCTTCCGAAGCTTTCCTTTCCTTGATCTCATCTTCCAGGTTCTTGTTGATTGATTTTAATTTTTGCTCCTGGGCGATCAGCCTGTGATTCTTTTGATACAAATCGGTAAACACCGCAACCTTCGCTCTTAACAGATCAGGATCTACAGGTTTATAGATATAATCTACAGCCCCAGTCCGGTATCCTTTGAACAAATTCTCCTCCCCTTCATTGAATGCTGTAATAAAAATGATGGGAATATGTTTGAGTTTTTCTCTTTCGTAAATGAGCGCTGCTGTTTCGAAACCGTTAAGATTAGGCATTTTTACGTCCATCAGGATAAGGGCAAAATCTACCTCCTTCAGCAGGATTTTCAAAGCCTGCTTACCAGAATCGGCTTTGACGAGTTGATAATTATCCTTCTCCAGGATGGACTCCATGGAAAAGAGATTATCCTCACGATCATCTACCAATAGGATCTTTGGCTGCATGAAGGTTGTAGTTTATTTATAGAACCATATCCTCATCAACGATAATAACTGGTCTATTTTTAATGGTTTGGTAATATAATCCGACGCTCCCGCTTCAATACATTTCTGGCGGTCACCCTTCATCGCTTTTGCCGTAACCGCAATGATGGGCAATGTGCTGTTCTTGTGTTCCCTCCTTATTCTTTGTGTTGTTTCGTATCCATCCATTTCCGGCATCATGATGTCCATCAACACCATATCTACTCCCAGTTGTCCTCTCGCCTAGTCGTCAAGCGACGGGCGTCGGGCTGGGCATGGGCTGCGGGGAGCCAATCGCACTGGATGCCTTGCGAAGGCATTGAGGATTGGGGCCGCACTCCGATGGTGGGCCGAATCGCAACTCAGAGTCGAGTCCGTCGTCGCAGTTGTCCGCCATAAAGCGTCCTGGAGGGACTAATTCAAAGCTCGCAGGTTCACGCTGGCGGGCCATTTCGTTCTCATTTGTTCGAATTGACTCCCGCTGTTCCTCGATCGAAACTCGGGAATACAAAAGCGGAAAATCGGCGATGAAGGACTATCTAGCGCAACTCGAAAAGCTCCGAAAAGACGCAGCCGAGTGCGCTCTGATCCGCGACCTTGCAACGGATAAGGACAAGCGCGACCTGTTTGACCGGCTCCACAGTCATCTCACGGTCCTCGCGGACCAGGTTGAACAGGCGATATTGCAACGAAAGACCGGGAGCTAAGGCTGGCCTCAGTTGGCGGCCTCTTGCATTCCAGAACCAGCTTGCCGGCTTCTGAATGAGAAACGGCCCCAGCTACTGGAAGGACAAGCTGGGGCCGTCATTCCAATTACGCCGGGGGGTTCATGAGCCGGCGCGGCATCAAAACTCGCTCAACGTCCACCCGTTCCTACCGTGTTCTTACGGATACCTAAGCCTGTGGAAAACTGTAGGGTGCCTTATTGCCGGCGCGGTTTTCATTCCGAATAATTTTTCCAGCGAAGGGTCGCGCCAATGCGGCCCTTTTCGATTCCAGGCGCTATTGACGCGATGGAGCGCCCCTAAAGCGATCCGGTTCATTCCAGAACCTCGTACTCAAAGGCCACGCCTTCGGGATCGTTTTCCGCAAACCACGTTTCCGCGGCGTCGGCATTCGCGAAGACCTTGAGGTGCTCGGGGTCGCCAACCTGCTTGCTTGTATCGACGTAGACAAAAACGGTCATTGGTCCCTCTTGAGCTTCCGTTTGCCCCAATGGGTATCTTTGCGCTCGGGATTGAACACCCGCTCGACGTGACGGTTCAGCGCCTTCATGACGCCGATCCGCGCCATCATCGTCGGACCGCCGCGGCTGCACAACAGCACCTCGATCGCCGTTTGCCATTCCGGCAAGTCGGATTCCTTCTTCGGCAGCTTCGTGATGTAGTCGGCCGCGTCCTTCAGCGTGAGCAGCTTCCGGCCGTCGGGCAAAATGATGGGATCCTCAAACGGGGTAGACCAGGGCAATAAAATCTACTCAGGCAATGATCTTGGGTGTTCCGTCGCCAGCACAGCCTATTCCTAGCGGCTTGCCAACTCGTTCATGTTTTGTACTATTAGCCGCATTATGAAAAGCGACCGTGAAATCGAGATCCTGTTCAGGCGGCTTCGTCTCTACGACCAGCTCGAGCGCAGGGCGGAGGGGCTCGTCCGCACAATCCAGAGGGTAATGAAGGAGCGCTATGGGCCTAGATCACGTCCGTTCCGAAATCGAGCACATGCGCGTCCAGGTCGGAAGACAGCGTAAGGAGATCCTGCAGCTTCAACGCGCCGGCATCTCGACTGCATCGGCTGAGCTTTTGCTGGAGAGAATGCTGGCGAAGATCGAGGACCTTTGTGACGAGCGGGACCGGCTCAAGAAGGAGCAGGGCGGTCCAACGAAAGGGCGCGTGCTTGGCGGCCGGAGTTGGTGATGCGCGAACAATTGAAATGGTACGACGAGAAGGCGGACAACTCGCCCTGGATCGACGCGCTCGCCGAACTGCGGCAGCGCGCCACGCGAGAGGGCCACTGCTATCCAGCACGTCCAGGCGATCACCGTCGCGATCGATCAGTACGCAGAGAAGGCGCTGGGCAACCGCGACTACTTTCTCAACAAGCCCTACGGCGTCGGTTAGCGTTGCCGCGACGATCGGGCGGGATCTCCGTAATCTTACGGGGCCAAATTCCGATTTCTAGGTGACAAAGCGAACCGACCCTTGTGTCTATTCTGATCTAAGTTGTTCGCGTTTCATCACGTTCGGAATGTTTTCGAAATCGCCCGGCCAAAAGCCGGGCTTTTCGTCTTCGGAGTGAAACGGCCCCAGCCCTCTCAATAACTGGGGCCGTCATTCCAATGCGCCAAGCCAGGGGCGACCGTGACTGGCGCAGTCGAACGCGGTTAGCGACCGCCTGTTCCAGACGCGCTGGAATGCGGTTCACTCCAGAACCTCATACTCAAAGGCTACGCCTTCGGGATCGTTTTCCTCAAACCATTTTGCCGCGGCGCCGGCGGTAGCGAAAACCTTGATGTGCTCGGGGTCCCCAACCTGCTTGCTGGTGTTGACGTAGACAAAGACCGTCATCGAGAAGGAATCCTGGGCGGGCTCCAGCCCTGGAAGTCGAGACAACAGCGCAAAGAGCTGGAGCCGCGGTGCCGTCTATAGACGGCGCGCGATTCGTACGTCGTCAACTCGATGGTTCCTAGGAATTTGTCGTAGCCCTAACTAGCCCGTCTCCATGCATCGATGCCGGCAATGTCGTGCGCGGAGCTGTCTATTCACTCCAAACGCGATCGCCGCACTCGCATTCAAAGAGGTGAACTACGGACGCGCTGTCCGCTTCAATGATCGTTTTTATGAGCGCAAGTTTTCTCGTGCAGGTTCGGCAGATCTTGTCCGACTGGTCATCAAAGGTGGCAACTTTCTCAGCCCGGAACAAGTCCACAGAGCAAGCCCTCTTCCTCGGTTGGGAGAGGCAGGGATACTGGCAGCAGAAGAGTGGCGATTCATCTCGGCCGCCTTTTGTCGCATTAAGCTTAGCGGCGACAAGAAGCGCGGAGAATGCGGCTGCTAAACCAATGAGGCCGATCGTGTCTATATTGGCCAAAATGGATTGTGCGTTCGATTGTGCGTAGCCGCCGGAAGCTTCGAATTCTTCAATTATATCGAATGGTTTTGGCGGAAGGGGTGGGATTCGAACCCACGGTACCCTTGCAGGCACGCCGGTTTTCAAGACCGGTGCCTTAAACCACTCGGCCACCCTTCCGGACTAGGAATCTCAGTCGCTTAGCGTAGGGCTGGCTCGAACGCAATGCGAACGTGGCTCCGATGCGCACCCGTGCCGTCATTTTGGAAGAAACCCAGCGACGAGAGCGCCACCGGCGATGCAGAGGTCATTCTAAGGGTCAGCCGCTACGATCTGACAGGCGTTTTGAATGGCGCGCTTCACACGCGCCAGGAAATCCTGGTGGCGGCATCGGCCACGACGTGTTCGCTGGCGGTTCGTCGGGAGGGATGCCAGTTCTGGCCGGGATGGCATCGTCCCGGCACCGTTGCCGCAATTGGAGCGGACGCTTGTTTAGCCGAACGCAACAGCCAGCAGGCTCGAGCACAGGAGCACGAAGCTGGCCGTTGTCAGGGCAAGAAATCCGTTGGAGACTATGTCGTGGTTGCGCATGAGACACCTACCACTCAGATGCTCGCTCGAATTTATTAAAGTTTTCCGAATCCCTGGTCGGAACTACCAAGCTATTTCTCTGTCTGAAGCCGGCGGTCCCCCGAACCGCCAAGCGTTCAAACCTCAAGCGTTCAAACCTCAAGCTCTGGAACGATAGCCTTCAAACGCATGTGCAAGGAAAATGCCCGCGCTCACCAAACCCATCACCGCTGTAACCGTCTCAATCATCGCACAAGTCCTTTGCGCCCCTGCAATCCACAGAACGACTCCCGCGTTGCACAGTCAAAAAGATTCACGGGCTAAAATCGCAGATCGGTCGTGAGTGATGATTTAGTGCAACAGATTGTCGGAATGCGGCACAAGAGGTGGTGCGGGCGGGGCGCCTTTTGCCGATTATCGATAGTGCAATCCCGCCAAATCGACGGATACGCAAAGCAACCATTCATTCACCACGCGGGAGCAGACCCCATTTCCGCCGTGTTCCGGTTGCGATATCTTCACCACGTGATGCGGAGGTGGGCCGCATCGTGAGGTAAGGCCGCAACGCTTCAACATAGGCAGTCGGCCGCTGAAAATGGTAATTGGGGTGATGGGGATTCGACGGCCAAAAACGATCGTCCTGGCGGCGCGTGGTACCGTTGCCGTGGCAACGTGCCTTCTCCTGGCCAATTGCGCCTCGTCCGACAAATTCGCCAGCCGCGTCGATCCCAAATATGGCGTCTCCTCGAGCCCTCGCGTGGTGGCGTTGGGGGAGACCGTGCCGAAGGGTGGGGGAACCTACCGCGTCGGCAAGCCCTACACCGTCGCAGGCCGGGTCTACGTGCCGGAAGAGGACCCGAACTATCGCGCCGAGGGAATGGCTTCCTGGTATGGCGACGACTTCCATGGCCGGCTGACCGCCAATGGCGAGGTTTTTGACATGACCTCGCTGACCGCTGCCCATCCGACGCTGCCGATCCCAAGCTACGCCCGCGTCACCAATACAAGAAACGGCAAATCGCTGATCGTGCGGGTCAACGACCGCGGCCCTTACCACGGCAACCGCCTCATCGACGTCTCGAACAAGGCCGCGGAACTCCTTGAATTCAAAGCAAATGGCGTCGCCAAGGTCCGCGTTGAATATGTCGGCCGGGCGCCGCTGGAGGGTTCCGACGACCGCCAGCTGCTGGCAACGCTCCGGACCGGCGAACCCGCGCCGTCGCCGTCCACGGTCCGGGTCGCTTCGGCCCGTCCGTTTGTGCCCGAGATGCCGTCGTCTGCAGGCCGAATCCGGGGCGACGTTCCGATGCCGGAGGGGCGGCCCTATAGCCTCGGCAACAGCTTCGGCCGACTACGCCTCGATCAACGCGACTTCGGAAATGTCAGCCTCCAGCCGCTCACGCGGCCGCGCTGCGGAAAACCCGCGCGCCGTGTCCTACGGGAATGATGCCAGCTATGCGGCTCCGAGCCGGGCTCACCTGCCGGTCGATGCGAAGTGCTGAGCGGGCGCGGGCTGATGGATCGCGTTCGAGCGAAAGCCTGCCTCGGACTGATCCGGGGTGGTCCGCCGGTTGCGTTGAAGAAAACGCGTCAACTAAACACCCTTCAGGAAGCCAATCAGGGCGGCGTTGACCTCGTCGGGGCGCTCCTGCTGAATCCAGTGACCGGCCCCATCGAGAATGAGCTTCTGCCGCAAATTCGGCAGCACGCGCTCCATCTCGTTGACCAGCTTGGCGCCGATCAGCCCGGTAATGACACCATCCTTCGATCCCGCAATGAACAGCGACGGCTGGATGGATTTGCGCGCCCTGCCACGGCGCGGTCAGTTCCCAATGCGGTCGATGTTACGATACCAGTTCGAGCCCGCCGCGGAAGCCGGAAGTCCTGGTAGACGGCCGCGAAATAGGCGATGTCAGCTTCCGTCAGCCAATTCGGTAAAGGCCGATTCGGATCGCGCCGGCGAGGAATCCCTTGCCCTCCTGAACATATTGATGGGCCGCCGGATCAGAGAACCCGCGTCCGCCCAGAACGATACGCATCGTCGCGGCGACGTCGCGCTCGAATTCGGCCTCTGCCACACCC
>CAVSJA010000009.1:0-540076 GCA_963728145.1 uncultured Chitinophagaceae bacterium
ATAATATCGTCTCAATCTTACGGAAGTTTTATTTCTCCCTTCTATTTCTACCTTGGAAATTTATATTTTGTCTTACACGATGCTCTGCATGGATCGGAAATCTGGAAATCGGATGGAACAGCAAATGGGACTGCAATCATTAAGGATATTAATCCCGGACCTGATAACTCAGTTTCCATCGCGCTTACAGAGAGCAATGGAAAAGTAGTTTTCATTGCGAATGAATTCAAAAGCAAAACGGGAATTGAACTTTGGGCTACCGATGGAACTGCGGCGGGCACGAAATTGTTGAAGGATATCAATACGACAAGAACTGAGAGTTCTTTTCCTTCTGCAATCAGCAACCCTAAAAGACAAGGTATGTTTTTAGCGCTTACGATGATGAGCATGGATTTGAGCTATATGTTTCTGATGGAACTGAAAAGGGCACAAAGTTGCTTAATGATATTAGGCCTGGAGTCAGTGGTTCGTCACCATTATATTTTTACACTAAGAATGATGAAGTTTATTTTGTGGCCATCATCCAAATGATTTCAACCATCCAACGATTTATCGAACGAATGGAAAGCCTGGCGGTTTAAGAAAAATAGTTACCTATTATACAGAAGTTAATGACCCGCATCAATTTCAAAGTCACAGATAAGGGACTTGTATTTTTCATAGTACGAAACCAGGTTTCGCATAATAATGAACTCTGGCGCAGCAATGGATCTTTGAGCGGTACGTTTAAGATTGCCGATAAATTGGGTAGTGACATTAATTGAAACCGTAGGTAATTCAATCTACTTTATCGTCGGTGACGCCGCAACCGGATTCGAGTTATGGAAATCGGATGGCAGCATTGCAGGCACAAAGAAATTTTGGAATACTTCTACCAGTCCTTATCGAATGTTTTCGTTTCGTGATCGTTTGTACTTTGTAACGGTCGATGATAATAGTAACTCCTTATGGAAAACTAACGGCACATCTAACGGCACATTCCAGTTAGTCGATATTCCCGGTGCCTTTTCATTCCTGGATCCATTGATTTCAGAAGAAACTTTGTATTTCACAGCCTTCTCCCTGGAAACCTTTACTCTGCATTTGTGGAAAACAAATGGCACCGTAGCCGGGACGAAAGAACTACAGGGCGAATTCAGTATACATGTATGAACTCAGGGATGTTAATGGTGATTTATTTTTTTTGGGGAACAGTGCTGAAGAGCCATATAAGATCTAAACTTTGGAAACTTACTTGCCGCTCTTCGAGTATCGAATTAGTAAAAGACCTTTCAACTAATACCGATGTCCTTTTTGCAGGTCCGAGCTGCATCCGCAGGCGATAAATATTTTTTTCTGGTTCAAGGCGAGCTAATTCCAGGCATTGATTTTTACTAGTCAAATACTATGGAGTTCTGATGGCACGGCTTCAGGAACAGGGCCTATAAATGATCCCCTATTAAGCGGCCTGACGTTTATTAATCATTTGACAGGAGCGGATGATAATCTCTTCTTTGCGGCGGAATCTTATCAATACGGGAGATGAGTTGTTCGTAGGAAGATTTTCAAGAAAACATAAGGATCGGGATTTTGAACATGTGAATGTGGCTAAACCGGGTGATCAAATATTGGAGAAGGATGCTTCAACCAACGACAAACTGAAAATTTATCCCTAATCCAACGACTAATTCAATTACTGTCTTTTTCACAGCAAGAGCAGGTCAATGATCTCATCATTACAATTAATGATCAGGCCGGCAGAGTTATGATCCGTAAAAAGCTGTCGACACAAAAGGGAGCAAATTCAGTTTCATTCAATGTTGAATCGCTACCAGCCGGTACTTACATCATACAGTTTAGCGATAGGAAAGAGCGGGTGTCTAAGTTTGTGAAGGAGTGAGCCAGGGGTTGATGAGGTTGATGGGGTTGACAGGGTTGACAGGGTTGATAGGGTTGACAAGGTTGATCCCCATTTTCATGGGGAGGTTGACAAGGCTTACATCCACCATTTTTTAGAGTTCCTTCAGTCAGCCTATCACCTAATTATCTAATCAACAAAAGGACGACAAGATTGCCGAATATAAGTTGTAAATTCAGATAGTCTCAAAGGAGCGTTAAATCGAATAAAATGATACAATTCAATTTTTTTGGTGATCCATACCCAACCTTTGAACAAATGCAGGAATCTAAAACAAATATCATTGATAAATTAGGGCCGTTTAAAGATGAGTTTGAACAGAAAGGAGGCATTGTAACTTTCAATTTTTACTTCCCGGAAACCGATACACGCAGGATAACATTACAACGTTCGGGATGTTCTTAGTTTACCTGATTTTATTGTCCGGTGGAATGAATACACCAGGAATATTCAGACCGGGGCTCATTAAACGGGAACCTTCCGCCTGCTGGGGTTGACAAGGTTGACAGGTCCCGAAGTTATCGGGAGACAAGGTTGACAAAGCAACTTCACCAATTTCTAAAATTCTCTACCCAACGCTCATTTAATTTCTCTAGCTCGTAAATCCTGTTGCGGGAGACTCTGCGAAGAACCACCATATAATCGTTTTCGTCACCGAAAAAGCTGTTTGGTCACACAAACTTGCAAACGGGCCCCTCATGATTCTAATTTCGATAGAATCAACTCATCATCATGAAAAGACTATTCCTCCTGATCTCCGCCTTGATCCTATTCGTTGACTCCTTTGCCCAAACAGACTTCAAAAAACTGCAGCAGGAATATATCTCCCGTAAACCCTTCCTGGATACGATGTCGGCCTGTCCTGCTGTTCCCTTCGATTCACTGAAAGTGATTAGCAAAGACGGAATTAAAATTTCGTTTTGGTGGATGCCTCATGAAAAAAAGAAAGGAACAGTGATACTGGTTCATGGCTTTATGATGAATAAGAGTCATATGCTGCCGCGGGCAAAAATTTATTATGAGCTGGGATATAATGTAATTCTTATGGACCTGCGGGCACGCGGACAAAGTGGTGGTGATAGCGCAACAAGCGGACCTGAGATCCGGTCAGATGTAATTGCGGTTATGGATTATTATTCAACTAATCTGAAAGAATATGGTCCGCTGATCCTGGCCGGTTACTCGCATGGTGCAAGGGCAGTTGTTTTTGCCGCTGAAAAAAATACAACGAATGTTAAAGCGATCATTCTTGAAAGTATTCCCTATTCTCTAACGGAAAGTTTTAAACGAACATTTAGGGTTGATCCTCCACCTATTCCTGAAGGAAATATTCCGGGCGCTTTTCGTGCTATCTCCAAAATTCCCATTCTATTAATGATCGGAGATCATGATACGGCTATCATACCCGACGAGGCTGGCTTAGTAAAAGATTCTTATAAGAACTCCTTAAGTCAGTTGGTGATATTTAAAGGGGCGGGGCATGATTTGAGTGGTGCGAAATATCGGGAGCTGTATAATGAATCAATTAAGGCTTTCTTGTCTAGTGTAATGAAATAATTCTCCGGCCCCAAGCTCGTCATCCCCGCGGTGCATTTACATGAACTGACGAAATGAGCAACCAAGCGGGGACCCCCTGCCAACAACAGGACCAGTTGATAGGGGATCCCCGCTTGGTGCCACCATTTCGTTAGTCTCTGGAACTACACCGCGGGGATGACGGGCTTGAGGGTGCGAGTTCCACGACTATTTATGAGTGCGGGTGCTTAAGTATTGGTAGGGGATCCCCGCTTGGCTGCATCATTTCGTTAGACGTTGAAGGTATATCGCGGGGATGACGATAACTTATCCAACAAATACTTCCATGGTTTTTCTCTGAGTCTTTAACTTTATAACAATGACCGCGACTGAATCTGACCATATCGTAAAGGAAATAAAGAACGTCTTTGATAAACTGACTGAATATTCTGAAAGAGCCCAGTTAGACTCTTTCATGAGCTGCTATCATAACTCTCCAACTTTTTTACATTTTGGCAGTGATGGTAAAATGAGCAATTATGAAGAGTTCGAAAAGAGCTGTGCAGAATATTACAAGTCACTCAATGAACAAAAGATTACGACAATCCAGGAAAAAGTCAATGTGATTGATTCTAATCTTGCCGTACTAGGTTGGACAGGAAATATCGTTGCACAATTCAAGAACGGAGATACTATGAAAATGAACAACTACTCAATTACTAACATATTTAAGAGGATTGATGGCAAATGGAAAATAATTCACTCTCATGAATCTGCGTTGGCTCCTGAAATTATTAAGAAAGGATGAGGAAAGGGTTCCCGCTTTAACGAAATGATGCAGCCAAGCGGGGACCCCCTTCCAATAATAAGGAAATCACGATAACGTATTGCCCTGTTGTTGGTAGGGGATCCCCGCTTGGTTTCCTCTCGTCGTAAGCTCCTGAAACTACACCGCGGGGATGACGGTCATGAGGGAGCGGGAATGTTCTCTCGCGGAGCTCATCTCCTCCTCGCTACATACGCATCAATATGCTTTTCTAACTATTTCACCCTTGTAAGATCATACCTGATCTTGGCAAACGCAAATTTTCGTTTCTTTACTTCTCACCTTTCATTTGCTTAAAGAGATTATACAAATCAAGTTGGACCCATCGCTCAACTATTTTTCCATTCTCCAATCTGTAAAAGATAATTTCACTTAAATGATTCAAACGGTTGCCTAATGATTCAGTGTTCTTAAAAGTGCTTTTTTGTGTACCGTGCCATGTAGTTCGTACCACTACTTTATCTCCATTCGCAATTATATCGTCTATTGTATAATAGAAATCGGGAAATGCCTGGAACAATTCGGTTAATCGTATCTGCTGATCCTCGACTGTTTGCCATCTATCTGTGCTGTCGTTTAAATCGTGCCGTACAAATTTCTCCGGAAACACTTCACCCAATAGGTCAAGCTTTCTGCCATTAATGATTTCCAATAGATATCGGGTGATGACTTTCTTATTTTGTTCCGGAGATTGTGCTGTTGCACGTAGTGAGAATAAAATAAAGCTTAAATAAAGAATTAAAAATGTCCGAAGTCTCATAATAG
The DNA here is from genome assembly GCA_963728145.1 of uncultured Chitinophagaceae bacterium. Taxonomy (GTDB): domain Bacteria; phylum Bacteroidota; class Bacteroidia; order Chitinophagales; family Chitinophagaceae; genus CAVSJA01. Next base: position 5,004 of record CAVSJA010000009.1, read on the forward strand.
ATAATTTTGATTTTACTAAGATCGCAACAATTTTGCAGGGTATCTATCTTTGACTTTGGCGTCGAGAAATAACTGCCACTCGTCATGATCGTCATCCCCGCGGTATAATTTCATGGACTAACAAAATAATGTAGCCAAGCGGGGACCCCCCTACCAATACTTAAGCACCCTCACTCAAAAATAGTCGTGCAAGTCGCACCCCCATTCTCGGACATGTACGTATCCCTGATCAACACCCCAACACCATCGCGTAAATCGCCTTCTCTTCTTCATCATTAATTTTCAGATAACTCCCGATTTCTTCATCCAGGAAAGCCCCAATATTCACGGCAGCAATCTTATGAGCAGCCGCTATTAAGTTCATATTCTGAAAAACATGTCCTGCCTCAAGGAGTATATAACGGTAGCCCCTATCCCGGTACTTCGATAAGCTTCGTTCCATAACTGCGGTGGCAATAATTATTGCTGAGGCATTCATGATCCAGGATTGTTCCAAGAAAACGCGATCTAATAATTGCGGGTCTATTGCATTGCCATCAATGAACTCCAACTTCGATGCTCGAGAAAAATAATGATAGATGCCTGGTTTCAGTCCGTTCACCTTCATAGCCAAAACATATAGTTCCAATGGATACAAGGCACCGGCAGATGGAACTGGCTTTTCGCTGAGACCTTTATTCTCTTCGGTAAATGAATTTCGATTTCCATATCCTGCAAACAGAATATTACTTAATTGATTTAATTCAATGGGTTGATTGCTGAAGTCCCTGCTTGACTGTCTCGCAAGTAGTAAATCATAAATAAACGCATTCGGAATGTTAATCGGAGGAAGGTTTACTCCTGGAGAATTTGGATATTCTTTGAATGCTTTAATGCCTGAATCTAATGTACCAGGTGCTGGCAAATTATCGGCTATATAAGAGGTATTGGCATGAAACTGCGCAGCATCAGGATAATCTCTCTTGATCATAATTTTCAATTAAGCAAGTGGATGCGGATAAGAATTCAATTCAGTTGGAGTAGAAGCCTTATTTCGAAAGCCAAGTTTGACTGGCAATTCAAACAAGCGTTTCCCGGCAAGTCTCAAATTGTGATACCCGAAATGAAGTGGTTGAAATCCGGGTAAGATCACTCTGCAAGAATAATAACCCGAGTTTTCTGTTACTGGTAAACTCAAATTATAATAGATCAGGTCTGATCCTATTCCATTTAAATAACCAATCAATTCCTCAAATTGTTGCCGGGGTTTTTTACGTTCGGGCGAATCCCATTCAAATGGAATCAACGCCGAGTTAAATAAGAATTCAAATGCTGCTTCGTGTCCGCGTGAGGCATATAGGAGACGATGATCATTGATGTTGTCGACCAAGTCCGGATTTGCTTTTAACTGATTGATTCGATCTAACGTCACCGGATGTTTATAATAATTATCCGAAGAAGCGCGTACCTGTCCAAGTTCCAACAATGCTTTGTTTGCCGCAATGGTTGATGAAAAATCCGCTCCTAAACCCACACTAATGAAAGGAGGCTCGCCGGTGCTTTGCCTGGCGATCGCCATAAAAACATGACAGGGTGCATCAGTATTCAATCTTAATAAATAGATCTCATTGCCCATTTGCTCGTAATGTTTGATCATCTCGACAATTTCCGGGTTAGGAATTGTGCGTGCATCAATCCGTGAACAAGGCAGTTTGTTATACCAGCTTATCATAAATGCATCCCGCTCTATCACCTCAAGTGCAGCGGATACGATGGCTCTTAATAAACTCGGTCCGGCTGCCAGGCCCGTGGATAGCCTTTCAACAAAATATTCATCTTCATTTTGCAATTGATAGTCGAGGAATACGGCCATTGCAGGTACGAGAATTGATTTATCCTGAACAAAGGAATAAGCCTTTACCCAACCAAGCATCGCGTCTTCACGAAATGGACGCCAGGAAATCTTTTCATACTGTTCGGATGAATATAATACCAGCTGTCGCGGATCCAGCGCATTTTCTTTTATACTTTCATAAGGGGAATAAATCAATTCTTCTGTTGAATAATTGCAAGCGCAATACCGTTCTACTGCTTCGCCGACAGCGCTTCTTTTGGCATCTTCAAGCGTAAGGCCTTTTCCGGAACAATATCCATGGCTCTGCTTATCTCCCGATAGATATTCATAATGCAAAGTTGTGACGTAAGGGATCGCTGGTTCTCCCTGATCTTTTTTTATGAGTGAGCAATCTTTAATGAAGCTATCTTTTGCATTCAATAGTTGCAGGTAATTTGTTTGTTCAATAGTAGTCTCGTTTAGTTCAATCAACTCTGCCCTGCGATATTGATTACGCAAATCAATTCTGGTTCCGTTGGAATTGTTCGCATAAGCTTCTTTTTCAGTTAAAGTAATTGCAGAGTTTGGAACATTCATAGTGCAGCAACGATAATTATAAAAAGCTAACCCCGCCCCCCGCCGCCCCCGCCCGCCATAGGCGCGACGGGGGGCGGGGCGGCGGGGCGGGCAATCATATTATTTTACTCTGCGTTTAAACGAAACGCAGTGCACGATCCCAACTTATCCCTTATTTGCCTTGACAGGTATAAGGAGGTGGTGTGGGTGTTGGTGCCGGTGCTGCGCCTGGAGCCTCCCTTTGACAGGTATAAGGTGGCGGTGTTGGCGTGGGGGTTGGTGTTCCAGCTACAACCTCAGCTCCTTCAGTTGTTTGATTCGTAGATTCTGTGTTCATGATTTATTGATTTTGGGTTCTAAAACTAATGATCGATCTTTTGATTTATATCAAGGGGCAGCGACAAGAATGGGATAAGGCAGAGGGAAGTGGACGTTATTGCTGAAGGTAGCCAATTATCGAGATAAACAAAGAATTTGTGTGACCCGTGATCGTCATCCCCGCGGTATAATTTCAAGGCCTAACGAAATGATGACACCAAGCGGGGACCCCCTACCAATAATCAAGCACCCCCACTCAGAAATAATCGTGCAACTCGCAGCGCCAAAATCGTCATCCCCGCGGTATAACTTCAAGGTCTAACGAAATGATGACACCAAGCGGGGACCCCCTACCAACAATAAGTAAATTATGATAACGTATCAAACAAATCCTTCCACTCAGGATTAAATTTCGTTATCAATTCATCCTTCCATTTTCTTCTCCATTTCTTCAATTGTCTTTCTCTTGTATGAGCATCTTCAATGCAATCATGATCCTCATAATACACCAACTTATCGCAATTATATTTTGCAGTAAATGATGTTGGATATGCTCTTTCACGATGTTCTATTACGCGAAATAACAATTCGGAGCTTGATCCGATGTATAAGACCGTGTTGTATTTATTGGTCATGATATAAACCGATCCACCGTAATTCAATTTCATACGACAACAGTAGTGAAGAGGGTAGTAATTGTAATGAGGAAAAAACGACAAAATGATGAGGTTTTTCTCATTGATTATTAGCGGGCATTTAGTAAATGCCTTCTTGTTGGTAGGGGGTCCCCGCTTGGTGTCATCATTTCGTTAGAGCCTGAAGGTATACCGCGGGGATGACGATCATGGGAGGCGGAACTTGCAATATTGTTTGCTAAGGAGGGGCTATAATTATTAGCAGGGGGTCCCCGCTTGGTGCCATCATTTCGTTAGTCTCTGGAGCTACACCGCGGGGATGACGTTCTTGGGTGTGTGGGTTGCACGACTGTATCTGAGTGTGGGTGCTTAAGTACTGGCCCATCATTTCAACGGCGTCTTGCTCTCAACCAGTATCGGCACTGTTTCCAATTCCTCTTCATTTAATCGTGGATCACGAATAAGCATTTTCTTTTTTGCCAAAGAATTTTTAACCCATTTTTCCAACCGATGATGTATTGGAACGAGTACCGCAGCAATGGCGACAAGGATCAATAGCATTTCTACCTGCGAATGGTGCGTCCATTCTTCAATGAATGGATGAATAAAGAGATTGATGAACTCGAATACCATCAATAATGCAAAGATGCCAAAGAATTGAAGCGTGCGTGGCTTTATCCGCCTCCTGCTTAGCAAGATCAGAAATACTATAAAGGAGATAAGAAAAATTGAAATTCCCATGAGCTGCAAATTCTTTTTCCGCACCTCCCTTGCCAGCTCTTTTTCTTCTGCTACCTGTTTTTGCCGCTGCTCTTCTTTATAGGAAAGAAATTGAACATGACGAACTTTTTCCTGGCTGAACAGGCTGTCCTTTGCCATCAATCGTATTCCCTGATATTTAAAAGCACTATCAATCTTACCTTTTGCCTGATACGCTTTGGTTAACAGGTCGCTCGCTTCCATGATGTTTTTGATCACTGAAGAATGCATGGCAAGGATGGATGCCTCGTTAGCATAATAAATGCAAGAATCGAATTGGTTTCTCTTATAGAAATATTTAGCCAATGCGATATAATCGAGACTCAACAGGTACTCGCCTTTTTGTGTAAGGTCATGCTGAATGGCCAATCTGTAATACTCAAGTGCAATCCCATCTTCACCCCTTTTCTCATGTACAACACCAAGGTTTTTTAACATTGCTCCTTTATACTTGTTGACATTTCCTCTCGTAAACATTTCCAGCGTAAGACCGCAGTATTTCATTGCGGAATCCAACTGGCCAGTGCCCACGTAACAAACTCCCAGGTGCATATAAATATAAATCAGGAGTCCATCATTGGTTGGAGCTGCCAGGTCATACGCTTTGAAAAAATTGTTAAGAGCCGATTGAAAATTCTCCTGCGCTTCGAAGATCATTCCAATTTGGAAATAGACATCTTTGAGAAAATCCGGTCTTTTTATTTTTTCAAAAAGTTCTATTGACCGCAAGTTCAGCTCCAGCGCAAACGGATAGTTGCCCGTAAGATAAACGCAATAGGCCATTTGCGAATAAGCAAATGCTTCTTCGAATTGATCTTTATGGCGTTTGGCCAGATCAACTTTGAGTCTGCCATAGTAAAGGCTGCTATCGGGACGGGATACCTGATAATAAAAGAATAGACTATTTAGAAACGAAACCCGGAATTCATAGTCGCCATAACCGGTGCTGTCGAGCATGTGTGCTACCTTTTTATAGATTTGCATCGCCGCAGTTCTTTTTCCGACGTTTTCATGAACCTCTCCAATGTTTTTAGTTGACCAAAACAGTCCCTTAGTGTATTCTAATTCTTCAGCTAAATGCACAGCCTGGTTATAGAAATAGATGGCGCTGTCTGAATCCTTGTATTTGTAATAATCTCCCAAATTTTGCAAAGCAATTACCCTCACCGTATCTTTTTTTGAATTGGAAAGCGCTTTCAACAAGTCTGGCAATTCGTTATCAGCCGCTAATAAGCTGAAGCTTCCCATAATAAGCACTGAACTTAGCATCCATTTTTTCATGGTAATCTGTTTGATGTTGGGGGTATTCTAAAGGTACTGTGATTTTAGGCGGATTCGTTCTCGAATAGATCGCTGGAATGCCTGTTTTTGTTTGACAATAATCATATAATAAGTAGCTTTAAAAGCCTTTGCACAAGGATTATGGAAAAGATCTTCATACAGATTGCCGCATATCGCGATCCTCAATTGTTGCCAACACTTAGGGATTGCCTGGCAAATGCAAGTGATCCCGAACGATTGCAGTTTTGTATTGCATGGCAGCATAACCCGGAAGACGAATGGGATAACCTGAATGAGTTCAAAGATGATCCGCGTTTTATAATTCTCGATATATCTTATCTCGATGCGGCCGGTCCATGTCGCGCAAGAAACCTTATTCAACAACAGTATGCCGGAGAAGAATACACGCTTCAACTAGACTCACATCATCGATTCGAAGAGGATTGGGATCAAACGCTTATTACAATGTTGAAGGATCTTCAACAAAAGGGATATCCCAAACCCGCGATTACTACCTATGCTCCCGTTTACAATGCCGTCACTGAAGAAAGGCTGGGCTTCCCTACAAAAATGATCTTTGACAAATTCATTCCCGAAGGAGTGGTGCTCTTTTTGCCAATATCTATTATCGATCCTTCAGATTTATCCGATCCGATTCCCTCAAAATTCTATTCTGCTCATTTTTGTTTTACGCTCGGAAGTTTTTGTACCGAAGTGCTGCATGACCCAAACTATTATTTTCACGGAGAAGAAATAAATATTGCTGCAAGGGCTTTTACAAAAGGATATGATTTTTTCCATCCGAATAAAATCATCCTTTATCATGAATATACCCGGGAAGGGCGTGTGAAGCAATGGGATGATAATCCCAAATGGTCTGAATTCAATGAAGCATCTTTTCATCGAAACCGGATCCTGTTTGGAATGGAAGAAGGCAATATTGATTTCGGAATCTATGGATTCGGAACCGAAAGATCCCTTGCAGACTATGAGCAGTTTACGGGGATTGATTTTTCTGAAAGGACGTTTGAGCAATAGGCAAGGGGCAATGAGTCTCCAAATTACGTTTCAAGGTTCTCGCAGAGTCTCCCGCCTCGGCAACTTACACATTCAAGAATCTTGCGGCGGGGACTCTGCGATGCCCGCAGGGCTGATGAAATGCAACATCGAATTAAACGCAATTAGAATGAGTAGTTGATGAAATGACAATTGAAATAGGTGCGTATCTATTGTCCCGCCAAGGCGGGACAGCGCAGAGTCCCCCGCGAGATGCGTTTAATTTCAGAGAGCTTGCTGGGGGAGACTCTGCGGGGACTTCTGAAAAATAAAAGACAAAAAATTGAACGAGATCAACCGGAATTATAGTTAAGTTGTTTTAAAGCAATGCTTTTGATTTTTATTTCAGAATTATAACCTCCTTTGCGTACCAGCCGGAACTTAAGATTTCCGTTTATAGAAGAGAGGTTGAGCTTTTTCGTTATATCAAATTCAAAACGCTTTTCCTTTTCTGCTTCGTGTGGTGCCGTCCATATGTGCCATATGATTATCCGTAGCTTTCAATTCATGTCGGTGTTTACCAACAAAAGTAAAATGTCCAATCAAACGGGAACCTGACGAGCTTTCCAGGTATAATTCGTAAATACCGAGTGTTTGATTTGAATAACTAACGGTTATGTCCAACAGAAATAAATTCTTTTCCAGTGGGAGCCTGGTCATTTTGATCGGCTGAGCCGGAAATCGAACTGTAAAGGAAAGGTTACTGCTGCTAACAATTTTTCCAATTTGCGTTTGTCCGAGCAATACCGCAGGATTTGCAGTACGGGTTGGAACCTTTCTGATTTTGTTCCTCAATACATCATAATTATAATCCATTGAGTTGATCCGGTAGAGAACTTCTTCCATGGAATAAACGATCTTATGCTCATCATTCTCATCAAAGAAAATGTATCGCCAGGGAATTGCTTTTAGACTGTCGAGAATTGGTAAGGACCCATTCCGCGAAACTTCCCAACGCTGCCACAGAAAATCGACATTGGCATGATGCAACCAGAAAATAGGATCAAAGGCCGCCGTTTGAAAGTCCCACATCAATCCTACCGTATCCCGCTGGTAAACTTTATTCCAAAGAAGCTTGCTCGAATCCTGAGTGCAATACCAACCACCAACTACGGGATGAATAATACTGTGCGGAACATAGCTCAAAAGATTATTGAACATATTATAAAGTCTGGAACTGTCTGCATGGGTTGCCGTCAACCAAAGGTCCAGGCATTTTCCCATTGGCTTGCCCTGGTTAAGGTCTGCCCTTCTTGCTGGTTCAAACAAAGACGAGTTGCTGTCGCGAAAAATTGCCGGGAGTATGCGATTTTTTGGATTAGTATAATCCCAGTAGGGCAGCGCGAAATCTTTTTTTCCGGAAAATTTGCGAACAATTTTTTCAAAATGCCAGAGAAAAAGCCGGTGCCAGGTGAGGAAATGTATATTGGTATGCGGACAACAGTCCCAACCAGTCAGCGTATCCTTTACAGTGATGAAGCGCGGACAAAGCGGGTTGCCATTGGGTATCGAATCGGGCACTGCGTGGATGGCGCCCTGATAATACCAACTCAAAGCTGATTCGCAAGGCAGGGAACGCATTATACGAATTGCTTTTTCCATCGCTTTCAAATCCGGCAGGGCTTCTGGACTAGCCGCGTTTTTGCGGATGTATAAAACAGTTTCTTTTTTTTCGGGGGCTTTCTTCAGTTCCTGGGAATACGAATCTTGTACATAAATGATTGAGGACAGAAAAAGGCATTGAAGAACGGCTTTGATCGAAGGCATGAGCGTTCTGGTATTCTGGTTTTAGGGGAATCGAGAGTCTCGACTTAAGGTAGGCCTTTTTGATCACTTGTTATTAAAAGAACCAATGCAGGAGCTGATCAAACATGGATTAATTTCGCCGCTTTGATATATACGCATCAATATGCCTTTCCAACCATTTCACCTTTGTGAGATCATACCTGATCTCGTTCCTTGGATTCTTAATGTAAGTAAGCCAATGATCCGCCTTAGTATGTGACCAAACAATCCGGTTTGCATACTTCAAGCGTATCGTTGGCAAGCGTGATCGATGAATCGTTCAGTTCAATCATTTTCCATCGCGCATCAGCGCCGACGAAGTATACATCTTTGTCAATTATCCGGAACGCGCCGTTTTCTTTTACTACCGTATCTGTTTTTGATACTGAAATCGTAAAATTGATCAGCGTGCCGTCATTCAATACTCTCCATGATTCGTAAAAGGGTCCGCCACTATAAGTACCTTGCCAACTGCCGACAAGCCACTTCATCATTGCAATACGATTGTCCGCCTTGCTTTTTTGCGCAATGGCAGTTAAACCAAGAGCGAATGTGCAAACACCGAGCAGGAGCTTTCTCTTCATATACTTAAATCTCGGAATTTTTAGTCAAAATTCCAGACCTTAATAATAGGAGAAAAAGGAATTTGTCTGGAATGTCTTTCCGGCATCTCCTACCAATACTCAAGCATCCACACCCAGAAATAGTCGTGCAACTCGCGCCCCCAAGATCGTCATCCCCGCGGCGTAACTTCAGGATCTAACGAAATGAAGCAGCCAAGCGGGGATCCCCAACCAACTAAGATCGTCACGCTTTATAGGGGCTCCCCGCTTGGCTGTGTTGATTGCGTTAGTTCCTAAATGTACGCCGCGGGGATTCACGATAACGTATCAAACAAATCCTTCCACTCAGGATTAAATTTTGTAATTAATTCATCTTTCCATTTCCTTCTCCATTTCTTCAATTGCCTTTCTCTGTTATGAGCATCTTCTATGCAATCATGATCTTCATAGTACACTAACTTATCGCAATTGTACTTTGCAGTAAATGATGTTGGATATGCTCTTTCACGATGTTCTATTATCCGAAAAAGCAATTCAGAGCTTGATCCGACGTACAAAACTGTGTTGTACTTATTAGTCATGATATAAACCGACCCGCCGTAATTCAATTTCATATACCAACAATAACAATGAGGCTGGTGATTGCAATGAGGAAAAAACGGCTAAAAGATGAGGTTTTTCTCATTGATTATGGGAAGGTCTTTTGTAAATGCCTGCTAGTTGGTAGGGGATCCCAAGCCTGCCCCACAGTCCCATGCGGGGCTTGGTGCCATCATTTCGTTAGTCCATGAAGTTATACCGCGGGGATGACGGACTTGGTGGTGCGAGTTGCACGACTGTTTCTGAGTGTGGGTGCATAATTATTGACTGGGGGTCCCCGCTTGGTTGCATCATTTCGTTAGACCTTGAAGTTGTACCGCGGGGATGACGTGCTTGAGGGTGTGAGTTGCACAACTATTGTTATCGCATCAATCGATTACCATTTATCCAACCCCAACAACTTCCTCCCCAACTCACTCAACTCCGCCACTCCATGCCTCGTTTTTTCCCATCCCCTCGGATCTCCCGGAAACGCATAACCTTCCGGCGCTTTCTTTTCTTTCCAGGAAGAAATCCGCCATTCGCGTAATGCATCATTATCTTCTTCTGCAGGCATCATTGAAATGTATTGCGCCATTCGCACTTTGTTGCCGCTTGTATTTGCCCGAATGCCATGAGGTTCGAGGCTATTAAAGATGAGAAGATCACCAGCTTCCATTGGCACTTTCACAATTTCAAATCCTGTTGTATCTGGTTTGAAGTGATCGCGATCTTCGGGTTGCGTGAGTTTCCATGTATCGAATGTGCGATACAGTTCGGGTACACATTGAAATCCTCCCATGCTTAGATCGGTCTGATCAGCCAGGGCCAATACACCCTGTACATTTACCGGTTTTGTTTCGGGATCATAATCCCAATGTATAAACGCTTTGTATTCATGGCCGGGTCGAATGGGAAAATTCAGGTTTGCCCGATCAATAGTTACCCATAATTTTTCTGTACCCCAGATATCTGCAAATGCCTGGTGAACTTTTGGATGCTGCCGGTTGTCCCACAAGTATTGATGATTGTACATTTCAACCATTCCGGTATTAGTAAGCTCAAGCATTTTCATTTCGGCACGTGGAGGAGCATACCATGTTTCAGGATCATTGGGATCTTTTTCTTCGAACTCCCATAGAAATTTTGCTAAGCGATCTGTTTGATCTTTTGGAACGGCATTCTTGATTACGATATATCCATTATTTATCCAAAACTGCCAGTCTTCTTCACTCAATACGCGAAGCGGCTCGCCATTGCTGCGATCATTCAATTTCTTATTACTACTCTTTGCTGTGGAAGGATTGCCGGGAATATCTTTATGCGCATTTGGCGCCATGGTTGGTGCCATTGTCGGAGCCATTGTTTTTTGTTCCATATAGCAGGCTTTTGATGATCTGAATTTACCAAAAATCTGTCGGATAATTCTCCCAGACAGGAACATCTCATAACTGCCCCTAACTTTTGTTCTATTGTTCCCTAGCTGCTACTCAAATATCTTTTAAAGGAGGGGTAGTCTCTCATTGACTCAAAACTCAAAAAGATTTTTTATGCTTTCTATAAAGAAACTGTGGGTAACCCTTAGTTGTAGCCTGGCAATCGCTTTTAGTATGCAGTCAATGGCACAAAACGTCGGCATTGGCACTCCCACTCCACTTTCTCGTTTACACGTAACCGATGGTAGTGTCGTATTTTCTCTCCCGGGATTTGCTTCCTCTCCCGGTAATATTCCCATCACCGGAACTGGACGAAGAATGATGTGGTACGCAGACAAAGCAGCTTTCCGATCGGGTTATGTGAATTCAACATTTTGGGACGATGATTCTATCGGTGCTTATTCGATTGCTGTCGGCTTCGATGTAAAGGCCAGGGGTGTCAGTTCTGTAGCTATGGGAAATAACAGCTTTGCATTGGCCAATTATTCCACAGCATTTGGCATAAACACAATTGCATCGGGTGAATATTCTACAGCTATGGGTGCTTTCTCGCAGGCTTCAGGACTTGCATCTACTGCATTTGGCCTTTCCTTTGCTAAGGGTCAGCAGTCAAGTTCTTTTGGCGACAATACAATTGCTAAAGGATATGCTTCCACTGTCATTGGTATGTTTAATGACTCAATACTTACTGCCGATCAATCTTCTTACACTCCAAACACTCCTTTATTCATAATTGGTAATGGCAATTTCTCGGTACGTTCAAATGCCATGACTGTTCTTAAAAGTGGTAACACTGGCATCGGCACTTCTTCGCCGATGGCAAGGCTTCATGTAGTTGATAGTTCTGTTGTATTTTCTGGTGCCGGCGGAGCTTTGTTTAGCGCAGGCGATCCACCGGTCAACGGTGAGGGAAGGAGAATGATGTGGTATGCAGATAAAGCCGCATTTCGTGTTGGTTTTGCGAGCGGAAATGAATGGAGCAAAGCCAACATTGGAAACTATTCTTTTGCATCCGGATTTGGCTCAATAGCGAAAGGACTGGCTGCGACAGCAATGGGACTGGGGTCAGATGCTTCCGGAGACTACTCGACAGCTATCGGAACTATTGTACTTGCTTCGGGTTTTAGCTCCACAGCAATGGGATCTAATACAACTGCTTCGAATAATTATTCCACAGCTTTGGGGGATCGAACAAATGCTTCGGGTCAGGGTTCTGTCGCAATGGGAGTGCTTACGGTAGCTAAATCCTATGGAACTGTAAGCCTGGGTGTCTTCAATGATGATACAGACATTCCGGGTGTTCTTGGGAGTACAGACAGGATTTTCCAGGTTGGAAATGGCCATCCTGGCTCTTCGCGATCAAACGCGCTGACTATCTTATTCAATGGGAATACGGGTGTTGGTATAGTCGACCCGGCTTTTAGATTGGATGTGGGCGGCCGCGTGCGGCTTCGCTCTGCTGGCGGAGAAAGCGCAGGCACGTGGCTGAATAGCCTCAGTAATACCAGCAGCAATGCATTCATCGGCATGAGACAAGATTTCGAAGTTGGCTTTTACGGACAAACCGGTTCGAGTCCCAGTTGGCGTTTTTTTGTAAATACAACGGATGGCAATGCGTGGCTGCAAGGCACGCTTGCACAAAACAGCGATGCCACACTCAAAAAAAATATCAGACCACTGGAGAATACTTTAAGTAACCTTCATCAATTAAATGGTTATGCGTACAACTGGAAAGACAACTCAAACCCCGATGAACAAATAGGCCTGCTCGCACAGGAACTTCAAAAAGTATATCCTCAATTGGTGAAAGAACACGATGGTAAGTTAAGTGTGAACTACAGTGGTATGGTTCCAGTGTTGTTACAAGCCATAAAAGAACAACAAGCTGAAATCGACGAATTAAAAAAATTAGTACAGCAGCTGTTGAATAAACAATAACTATCTAAACCTTATGTGCAGGGGATTGCTGAACAATAACAACGCCGCAATCATTCCCAATCTGAAAAAGATTTTCACCCGCGGTAATATATGATGTATCGTTAATCCACCGATTACTCTTCAATGAGTCTTAATGTAATAATTACCCCTGAACGCCGATCGTTTCTCATGGATCCCCTTGTCAGCTCGTTTAATGTAATTTTTTGTTCCAGTTCATTATTGGCTTCAAATTCAATCAAAGGAGGCAACATAACTCCACCTATCGGCGGGTTTGGTTGCCGGGCTGCACATGCATGCTGAATTTTTGGTAATGGAGAATAACCATGGTTAAGCATAATTCTCACCTTGCGAAAAGGAACGGAAGGCATGCTGGCAGGGGTTATATCTATTCGATTCGCTCCAATTGCATTGATCGGGCCCGGAAGTGGCCTATTCGTCCATATCGCAGTACAGGGGCAGGAGTTGAGCCTGAGTTGCAAATTATGATTAGTAATTTCTTTAAGCATCGATCTCGTCCCCTCCAACAACAATGTAAATTCACACTGATCCTCTAACCGCATTGTACAGATGCCATCCTCGCTGTTATCAACCCACATTGTCAATGTTATTCTGTAAGCTTTGTCGTAGATTAACAAATGACTTACAAGAGACGGATTTCTGAATGTTTGCCTGTTAAAAGTAAACTCCATTCCATTCAACTTTGCGGCAACAGCAACTGGATTGTCCTCAGGCATACTCACCGGTGCAGTGTATTTCGCAAATCTAAAGTTTGTTGGTATCGGTGAGATCCGGCCAACATCTATGTTTCCATAATCAATACCGTTTACCGACCACTGAGGATTAGGTATTGTTGGTGGTAAAGCAATATCATTCTCAAGGTCACTGATAACAAAATGGATTTCCATCTGAATGCTCTTTTCCACTTTAACCCTGGCATGTTCAGGTTTTAATACGATCTTATCAAAGGAAGTATAACTACTGAAATGGTTGATTTGCGTGGTAATTGTTTTTGCAGCCGTATCTAATTTTACTTCGGGCAATGCCTGCCATTTTCCCTTCTCATCCTGCCAGGCCATGCCTTTGAACTCGGGCAAGGTGCCGCTGAGTTCATTTTCCGAATAATGATAAATCAGCGTAACAGGCTTTTGAAACTCGAGTCCGGACGGTTCAAATTGGTAAGCCTTTCCCCTACCGTTCGCTGCATGATTAGTGACAGGCTGAATCTTTATGTTTCTCTTTTTTGAAAGGGCACCGGAGGGAAATATCAATTCCATCTTACTGTCATCTGAAAAAATTTTTCCTCCAGCCTTATCAATTTCCTGGGATGTTTCATTACCATTCGGTTTACCTATCGCTGTAACACTATCTAACCGAAGTTTCTTTACTGCTATATCATTTGATTGTGCAGTTACAAAAAGCAGCATGTAAGGGGAGAACAAACAAAATGCGGCAATCCCAATGAATATTATCTTTTTCACTGCCTGAAAATTTTTGAAAACTTAAGGCGATTGGCGAGCGGAAAAAATAGAACGAAAGTTAGTAGACTCCCCTTTTGCGCCGACTTACCCCTGCTGCAAAGGTTGACAAGGTTGACGGAGTTGAAAGGGTTGACAAGCTTGAAACACCGTTTTCCATCCTTGTTAACCTCGTCAACCTTATCAACCTTGTCAACCTTTTGCAGCAGGGGTGAGTCAATGCGGAGTGAGGCTGTTACAAATCTTCATTCCCTGCGTCTAATACTCTAAAGCAACCTATCCGTACACCTAAAACTTCCATATGATAAGGTCAATTCAAATCATAGCATTTTTACTACTTACCGGTATATTCATTGCCTGCGAGTCAGAACATGAAGTCGTGCCGCCCGAAAACACCGAATTCAGTCAGCCAATAAAAGTCAATATGATCGGATATACCGGTCATATCATGGAGCCATGTATTTCAAGGGATGGCAATACTCTATTGTTTAATAACCTCAATGAGCCAACCGAAAATACAAACCTGCATTGGTCAACAAGAATAAATGATTCCAGCTTTCAATACAATGGTGAACTAACAGGAGTAAACACAGCTTACCTTGAAGGCGTGCCCGCACTCGACATTGCCGGAAAATTTTATTTCGTGTCGACAAAGAATTATTTAGATAGTTTGTCTACCATATTTCAGTCAGACTATGCAAATGGAATTGTTTCGAACATTCAATTGGTGAAGGGTATTTCCAAATTGAAACCGGGATGGGTGAATTTTGATGTTGATATTAGTGTGGATGGAAACAGCTTGTATTTTGTAGATGGTGAAATTCCACAATCGGTACCAACATCTGCGGATCTCGTAATTGCAAGAAAAATGACTAGTGGATTTGAACGAATGCCGAACAGCAATGAGTTATTAAAGAATATCAACACGAATGCATTGGAATATGCCGCATGTATTTCTAATGATCAGCTTGAATTGTTTTTTACAAGGGTGAAATTGCCAATTACGGCTTCATCGTTAACTGAGATCTATGTATCAAAGCGAGTGACTACGAATGAGCCCTTTGGTCCTCCATCAAAGATCGCAAGCATAACAGGTTTCGCGGAAGCAGCCACGTTGACGCCGGATAATAAGAAGTTGTATTATCATAAGAAGGACAATGGCAGGTTTGCGCTTTATATGGTGAAAAGGAATTAGGATTCTAAGGTTCGCGCAGAGTCTCCCGCAACACGTGGAGGTTCCCGCAGAGTCTCTCGCAGCAGGAATTCCAAATTTCAGGACTCTTACGCGAGGACTCTGCGTTTGCCCGCAGGGAAGAGAGATCGTGACATCGAAAGATTGTATACTTGAACGCTAGGTTGGATAAATGAAAATTAAACTAAGTGCATATCTATTGTCCCATGCGGTACAGGCGCAGAGTCCCCCCGTAAGTTGCATCTAATTCGAAGTGCGTGTTGGGGGAGACTCTGCGGGAACTCCCGACAGGTTTCCGCAGAGTCACTCGCAGCACGTGGAGGTTCCCGCAGAGTCTCTCGCAGCACGTGGAGGTTCCCGCAGAGTCTCTCGCAGCAGGCATTCCAAATTTCAGGACTCTTACGCGAGGACTCTGCGTTGCCCGTAGGGCGGATAGTTCGTGACATTGAATGATTGGATACTTGAACGCCAGGTTGGATAAATGAAAATTAAACTAAGTGCATATCTATTGTCCCATGCGGTACAGACGCAGAGTCCCCCCGTAAGTTGCATCTAATTCGGAGTGCGTGCTGGGGGAGACTCTGCGGGAACTCCCGACAGGTTTCCGCAGAGTCACTCGCAGCGCGTGGAGGTTCCCGCAGAGTCTCTCGCAGCAGGCATTCCAAATTTCAGGACTCTTACGCGAGGACTCTGCGTTGCCCGTAGGGCGGATAGTTCGTGACATCGAATGATTGGATACTTGAACGCCAGGTTGGATAAATGAAAATTAAACTAAGTGCATATCTATTGTCCCATGCGGTACAGGCGCAGAGTCCCCCCGTAAGTTGCATCTAATTCGGAGTGCGTGTTGGGGGAGACTCTGCGGGAACTCCCGACAGGTTTCCGCAGAGTCACTCGCAACGCGTGGAGGTTCCCGCAGAGTCTCTCGCAGCACGTGGAGGTTCCCGCAGAGTCTCTCGCAGCAGGCATTCCAAATTTCAGGACTCTTACGCGAGGACTCTGCGTTGCCCGTAGGGCGGATAGTTCGTGACATTGAATGATTGTATGCTTGAACGCCAGGTTGGATAAATGAAAATTAAGCTAAGTACATATCCATTGTCCCATGCGGGACAGACGCAGAGTCCCCCCGTAAGTTGCATCTAATTCGGAGTGCGTGTTGGGGGAGACTCTGCGGGAACTCCCGACAGGTTTCCGCAGAGTCACTCGCAGCACGTGGAGGTTCCCGCAGAGTCTCTCGCAGCAGGCATTCCAAATTTCAGGACTCTTACGCGAGGACTCTGCGTTGCCCGTAGGGCGGATAGTTCGTGACATTGAATGATCGGATGCCTGAATGCTTAGTTGGTTAAATGAAAATTGAAGTAAGTGCATGTCAATTGTCCCATGTGGGACAGGCGCAGAGTCCCCCCGTAAGTTGCATCTAATTCGGAGTGCGTGTTGGGGGAGACTCTGCGGGAACTCCCGACAGGTTTCCGCAGAGTCACTCGCAGCACGTGGAGGTTCCCGCAGAGTCTCTCGCAGCAGGCATTCCAAATTTCAGGACTCTTACGCGAGGACTCTGCGATGCCCGTAGGGCGGATAGTTCGTGACATCGAATGATTGGATACTTGAACGCCAGGTTGGATAAATGAAAATTAAACTAAGTGCATATCTATTGTCAGATAGTTCGTGACATTGAATGATCGGATGCCTGAATGCTTAGTTGGTTAAATGAAAATTGAAGTAAGTGCATGTCAATTGTCCCATGTGGGACAGGCGCAGAGTCCCCCCGTAAGTTGCATCTAATTCGGAGTGCGTGTTGGGGGAGACTCTGCGGGAACTCCCGACAGGTTTCCGCAGAGTCACTCGCAGCACGTGGAGGTTCCCGCAGAGTCTCTCGCAGCAGGCATTCCAAATTTCAGGACTCTTACGCGAGGACTCTGCGATGCCCGTAGGGCGGATAGTTCGTGACATTGAATGATTGGATACTTGAACGCCAGGTTGGATAAATGAAAATTAAACTAAGTGCATATCTATTGTCCCATGCGGTACAGGCGCAGAGTCCCCCCGTAAGTTGCATCTAATTCGAAGTGCGTGTTGGGGGAGACTCTGCGGGAACTCCCGACAGGTTTCCGCAGAGTCACTCGCAGCACGTGGAGGTTCCCGCAGAGTCTCTCGCAGCAGGCATTCCAAATTTCAGGACTCTTACGCGAGGACTCTGCGTTGCCCGTAGGGCGGATAGTTCGTGACATTGAATGATCGGATGCCTGAATGCTTAGTTGGTTAAATGAAAATTGAAGTAAGTGCATGTCAATTGTCCCATGTGGGACAGACGCAGAGTCCCCCCGTAAGTTGCATCTAATTCGAAGTGCGTGCTTAGGTCCCCGCTTTCGCGAGGATGACGGACTCTGCGAGAACCTCTATACGAAATGCCTCCATCTCTTTCTTTGCTTTCGGTGATGCATAGGGCATAAATAAATTAGTAACCATGACCAGGTTTTGATTCACCTGTTGTTCTTTACTGAGATGCTGCCCAAACACAGCCGCTTCTGATATCCAATACCGGCTGATGATCGCAAGCGCAGAGACAAGGAAATTCAATTCCTCTTCGTTTCCTACTTTAATATAGCCAGCTTTCACCAATGTATGAATGTTCGAAGACAGCGTAGCCTGGCGCTTTGTTTGTGTTTTTTTAAAAGAAGCAAGGACTTGCTTGTTTTGCGTCATGATATGAACAAAGCTTCGAAGCAGGCAGCGGAACTTGTAATGGTTGTCAAAAACTTTCTGAAGCATAACCAGGAAATCCGTCATGCTAATGTCCTTATCGTCAATAATGATTTCCGAGTTTTTGAGGCTTAGTTCTTGTGAAAGCTGGAACACAAGGTCATCCTTGGTCGGAAAATAATAGGTGATATTGCTAACCCGCATATCCAATACAGCGGCTAATTCACGCAATCCAACGTACTCAATTCCCCGTTCATTAAACATTTCTAACGCTCTATCCAGTATTTTCTCCCGTGTATTCATCTTGCAATTGGACAATGTCCAAATCTAAGATACTTTTATGAAAATAATGACAATGAAATATCAATTTCCTCATACGATTCAAAATCCCAACGGCGAGAAAATCACATTCCTGCGATTGTTGAAAGAGACAGGTGGCGATAAGTTGCTCGTAGAAAATTTTGTGAATCCAGCTGGCGGTCCTCCGATGCATACGCATTATTTGCAGGAAGAAGTGCTGACTGTTGTAAGAGGGCATATCGGCTATCAGATCCTGGGCCGCGAACCGCAATTTGCCAAAAACGGTGAAACCGTGATTTTCCCTCGTGGTGTAGCGCATAAATTCTGGAATGCAGGCAACGATGAATTGCACTGTACCGGCTACGTGAAGCCCGCCAATACACTTGTATTTTTTCTGAGTTCCATCTATGCAGCGCAGAATAAATCAGGTTCAGAAAGACCCGAAGCATTTGACGCCGCCTACTTGCTCACTCGTTATGCTTCAGAATACGAGATGAATGATATGCCCTGGCTTGTTAGGAAGGTAATTGTACCTATCACCTATTTTATCGGTAAACTATTTGGAAAGTATAAGCACTTCAAAAATGCTCCTGCTCCCATCAAACCCTAATCAATAAAAATTCAAATTATTAAAAGATGAAAAAGGATTTACTGTATGCAATAAGCTGTCTCGCGTTTATTATCGTCATTGGCGGGGCTGTATATGAACACATCAACATGGTGCCTACCTGGTCGGCTGCTCCTCCTGTTTCACTGAGTATGTTCCAGGGAGAATATGGACTGAAAGGAGAGTTATTCTGGATGATCATTCACCCGGTCAATCTTCTGCTGTTTATCAGTTGTTTGATCTTTCATTGGAGATCCGAACGCAGAAAGAATTTGCTGATCGTAATTGGTACTTACGTTTTAATATTGGGGATCACCTCCGTCTATTTTGTACCTGAGTTGATGAGCATTCTTAAAACACCCTTCGAAACTTCAAATGATGCAGATCTTACCCGTCGCGCATCTTTATGGGAATCATTGAGCCTTGTTCGGTTGGGTGTGCTTGTTGTATTGTCGATGATATTGCTGATGGGTTTAACGAAAAGCCGGATCCGTGCGGTTGCTGAGTAAGGTTCTCGCAGAGTCTCCATTTTGGTCGCCGCAGAGTCTCCCCCAACACGCTCTTCAAATTTCAGGAAACTTACGGGGGGACTCTGCGCCTGCCCGCAGGGCGGAAGAGCATGGTTTCAACTACACAGCAACCTTGTAATGTTTAAAACTATTTGCAGTTTATCTCATTGCATATGTTGCGTACAACTCCTCGCTAATCGCGAAGACGCAGAGTCCCCCCGTAAGATGCGTTTAATTCGGAGTGCCTGCTGGGGGAGACTCTGCGGGGACCCTAATTCAATTTTTCCTCGGATACCTCACCCTATCTCCCTCCCTCGCAATAACTACTCTTACAATCTTTCCATTCTCTCTTTCAAAGTATAAATAGAACTCTCCCCAGGTCGCAAAAAATTTGTCTTTGGCTTCCGGGAAAATTTTAAATAACGGATTTCCGGGCGGTATTTCCATAGTGAGACTGCCTTCTTTTCTTTTGAGCGCAAAGGAATCTGCTATTGTGCCTTCCTTATAATATGTACCCGTATACTCATCCAGAAAATTAGAATCGACATTAATCTCCTTACGGATTCGGGGTATTTCATAATGCTCGTTGAAGGCAATGGCAGCAAGTTCTGTTGAGATTGACTTTACCTGTGCTCGTACAATATTGCTCAGGACAGTTATGAAGACTTTCTTTTGAGGATAACGGGCCATTATTGCCGCAAAACCGGACACAGTGCCACGATGCCATTGAACGGGTTGATTGAATCTTGACTCTATCCACCAGCCATATCCGTAATTTTCTTTGTTTGGGGTGAATAGTTTCCTGGTTTGTTCAGACGAAAGAATTTTATTTGCATCGAGGCTATTATTCCATTGTAAGAGATCGGCTACTGACGCATATTCTCCTCCGGCTGCTGATTCAAAGCGGAGGTCGACAAATCCAGAATTGAAAATGGAATCGTTTCGAAGGATATAACCGCTTGCCCGCTGTTTTAAGACCATGTCAGGATTTTCACAACCGGTGCTTCTCATATTTAACGGTGCAAAAAATTCCTGTTGCAAAAAATCGCAAAAAGATTTTCCTGAAGCCTTTTCAACGATGAAACCAAGAATGATATATCCAAAATTCGAATATGCAAAACGATCTCCGGGTTTGAAGTCGGGCGGCTTTAATTCTTCTCCTGGTTTGTAAAGATCCTTCACCGATTTATAAATGGAAGGATTGTAAAACCCACTAATTAGATTACTTACATCTGTAAATGGAGCCGTTCCCGAAAGAGCAGGAAGACCGGAAGTATGCGATAGCAAATGATGAATCGTGATTTCAGACCATGCTTTTGGCCAATCGGGAAGATGCTTGCTTACCGAATCAGTAAGTTTCAGTTTCCCTCTTTGTTCAAGCAAGAGTATTGCAGATGAGGCAAACTGTTTCCCGGCCGAGCCTATGCGAAATTTTGTTTCGGGTGAATTCAGTATACCAAACTCATGATTTGCCATTCCATAAGCCTTGGTAAATATTGGCTTGCCGTCAACAGCCACTAAGACCACACCACTGAATTTATTTACTGCTACGCGCTGCTCGAGGTATTGTGTAGCTTTCTTTTGAAAGTCCTTGCTGATGCCTTTGTCGGCATTAGTAGTTTGTGCAGAGAGATAAAGCGGCCCGATAAAGAGGGCTATGAATATGATTCTTGCGGCTTTCATTATCTGAATAGAGGGCAAATTAGCTTATTTCGCCGCAGAAGAATTTCCGGTCATCAACTCGCTTGTACAATTTTAGCCATGCGGGATTTGCCGGTATTTGGATGGAGTCAACCCTAATGACAAAGGGATGTAGGGCTATTATGTTTATTTTTCTGATAGGGGAAGGAGACGTGGTGTAGGCAATGATTTAAATCAAGGAACCGCTGCCAATTCCCGAAGAAATAACACCGAGATCAATTCAGTTTGAATAGCTATGTTGCCCCACTGCAAAACTGATTGATCAAGGTGCCAAAGCAATATGTAAGGTGCTCTAAAGGGTGCAATACATATTATTAATCCGTAGTTATAGTGTCGCTTTCGCGGCTTGTTGTTGTGTTACTTTGAAATCCTCTATAACCTTATTATCATGGAAGATGTTGACGGAAGCATACTGATCCATTTTTGAAAGCTTTTCATTAAACAGAACAGGTTTGAAATTCTCCGGTTTTGCGTCATTGGCATTTAAGAGATTCAATTGTAGTATTGCAGTATTTATTCCAGCCGGTACTCTTTTTTCTAATTTCGGCTGAACGGTAAGTAACCCTACATTAGCTTCACCATTTACTTTTATTTCATAGCCGGCGGTTCCAGAAAACGTAACTGCTTTCCAATTTTTTGAAATTGACATAATGTTAATTTTTATAGTGATAAAATAATTACCGCTGTTTCAGAAAACAAAATTCTATAAAGTTTCAACTAACTTAAGAGAAGGAAAGTCCTAATATGTAAGAGAAGGAAAAATTAATTGAAAGTGAAAGGTAGTCTTAATAAGTGACAATCCTAGACATTTCTTTCCAGGGAACGTATGTAAAATTGCAACGTTTAATAATTAATTGCAACGTTTAATATGTCACTTCCGGACTTTTCCTAAAGGAATTGTATCTATGAGTAAAGTTATCTTTTACCTTTCTTCGATTTAACATATTCATCTGATACATGAAACAGGAATTGCCGGTATGCAGATGGTATGAGCCCTGTGTACTTTTTGAAATTTCTCGTGTAATGCGCGTTGTCAACAAAACCGGTATCAATGGCAATCGTATTGATGGCAATGCTTTTATTGCTTAAGTATGAAAGCGATTTACTGATCCTGATTTTCCGGATATAATCACCAAGCGTAGTTTTGAAATAACGCGTAAAATATTTTGAGATCGTTACCGGGTGAACATTTATTTTCTTCGCCAGGTAAGTCAACGACAAATCCGAATTGTATTCATCATGCAATAAGTCTCTTAAACTCTCGATCCAGGAAGGTGGGTGATTGGAGATCTTTTGGCCATTAAGTTTTGCAATACAATCCAGTAATAAAGTTTCTGTGGTCAATTGTTTTGTCTCGTACGAATTAACAAATTCGCCCAGGATGGTAACCATCTTTACTTTAAGATCGGGATCGGTTATACAAAATGATCTTGAATCAAAACTATCGGAGATCTGAAATTTTTTGAACCAATCCGGTTCAAATTCTATACAGAAATGTCTGGAATCTTTTGAAAAGAAACTATTCTTATGCAATTCTTCCGGTCGATGCAATACGAGGTCTCCTGCTTTAATCGTTCTTGTTTCTTTTTTTCTTTGATCAATCGTTCCACCTTTTAGATTAAGCGTCAGACTTGGATTCGCATGACTATGCCAGTTCAGATAATATCCGGGATGGTAGCTGGATCTGGTAATGATCAACCCATCAAGTTTTTCCTGAAAGTCGTGCTGCTGCAAATTCTCAATCTTGTAGATTGCCACAGGAATTGATTTAGTCTAAAGCTATACGAATAAAATGAATAGTATGGTTTGCTTAATAATCTTATGAACCTAGCATGTTTGTTGGCACTCATTATTTCTCAATAAAACCCTGCTGCGTGTCGCATACCAGTGTATACAACGAATAACTGAACCATTCGCCGAATAACTTGAATGTTCGTTTCGGCGGCCACATCGTTTCATCGATATACCAGTTGTGAAGCTGCTCACTAAAAAGCTCTTCAAAATTCTTCTTTAACCAGTTCTCCATTTGGGTTTTGGATTCGAATTTGGGCAAAAGGTAAACCTCTCCTGTCTTTACGTCATCATCAACTACCATTTCAGAATCATGACTGATTAACCAATCAAAAAATGGTTGTTTGGGTAAAAGAACGATTGCTGAACGACGAACATGCTTAAAATACTCATCAAACATGATTAGACAAATTTCAATTCAAATGAATCTTAGTTAAAGTTCCAGGTTGTTAGCCGCATTAGAAAATTTTCTAATGACTAATGGCAAGCGCTTAGCGCACCGGGGCCCAATTAATGCCGTCCTTCAATTATTAGTTTAACAACGCCAGATTTTTTTTAACTTAAGGGACTAAATCAAATTGATATGGGCTACCAACTCGTCTCTGGCAGGCCTAATGGAGCCGACCACCTGGTTTTTACAACCGTATTCAGCCACGAAAATATTCAGTACAAAGCGGCGCTTGCCGAGTCTGTTTCCTGGGAAGGACGCATCATCGGTACTTATGATGTGTTGCTTCAATCACGCAAAGGCACCCAACGCCTCACCTTGATTAAATTCGGTAATCATTGGAGAGCCGGAAACGAAATTGAACAAATTGGAATGGTGAAGCAGGAGGTGGTTGATATGCTTGGTGCAGTGATTGGTGAAGTTCGGAGTTGATATTTGTGAATTGCGCAATGTAAAATAATGGCCCACTGCCTGGTGGGTTAGTGCTGCATGTTATAACGAGGTCTCCTCAGGGCTGATGAAAATGCAGCGTCGAATTATTCCCAACTTGAAGGACTAATTGGTCAAATTGCATAGCACGAAGTTCGTGTCAGTTGCGCTATTCGCGCAGCGCAGAGTCCCCCGTAAGATGCCGCAATTTTGGAAAGCGTGCTGGGGGAGACTCTGCGGGAACCTCTCCCCGTCGAAGGTTTTCGCAGAGTCTCCCCCAGCAGGCTCTCACAACCTTATGACTCTTACGGGGGACTCTGCGCTGCCCGCAGGGCTGAAGTGTACAATCTCGCCTACGGTTGATCAGATAAATCTCTTAGTTTTCCTTTAGTGAAATCAATATTCTCTAAATCCATATAATTCATAACGGGATATAAACCCTGCACACCCGTTTCATAGAATCTTGCCGAACTATGAACATACTCGATCGGGTTTTCAACAAGCTTCCATTTCCCTTTGCATGGATTCTCATGAATATATTGCAGTTTTTGTTCAATAAAATTAATCGAGTAGCATTCTTTGCAATCAAAAGATGGTTCAAACACTTCGTGAATCTTTCCTCTCTTCGCATCAGTTTTATTAACTCCCATTTTTAGTTGTTCTATCAATTCAAAATTGCTCTGCCGCTTGAGTTGCTTTACGATGTCATATGCCATGAATCTTTTCATGGCACCCAGCCGATCATTAATGTTAATATTCCTATTTATGAACGCAATGAGAGCATGCAAGTGATTTGGCATAATAACATACCCATTAATAAAGTGGCCTTCTTTTTTTAAAATATCAAATTGCTTATAGACGAAATTGTATCCACTGGTTATTTCGAAGAGGTTTAACCAATCGTAACAAGTCATTGTAACGAAGAATAACCCATCCGCCTCTCTTATTTCCCGACGCACACTCATTGAATTCATTTTCTATCGCAATAATTGCGATTTGTGACCATTTAGCAATGAGGTTTTAACGGTATGAAAATGTTTTTTTCGGTTTTATTGATGAGGTTTTGACGGCAAATAATGAGGAAATGACGATCAAGCAAGCCGCAGGGCTGATGAAATGCAATATCAAATTAAATACAACTCGAATTACTAGTTGATGAAATGACAATTGTAATAGGTGCGTGTCTATTGTCCCGCCCAGGCGGGACACCGCCGAGTCCCCCCGGAAGATGCCGTAATTCGGAGAGCGTGCTGGGGGAGACTCTGCGGGAACCTCCGTGACCCTGCGAATGCCCGCAGGGCTGACATATGCACATCAAATTAAACGCAATTCGAATGACTAGTTGATGAAATGACAATTGTAATAGGTGCGTGTCTATTGTCCCGCCCAGGCGGGACACCGCAGAGTCCCCCCGAAAGATGCCGTAATTCGGAGAGCGTGCTGGGGGAGACTCTGCGGGAACCTCCGTGACCCTGCGAATGCCCGCAGGGCTGATATATGCAACATCAAATTAAACGCAATTCGAATGACTAGTTGATGAAATGACAATGGTACTAAGTGCATATCTATCGCGCTACTCGCGCAGCGCAGAGTCCCCCGTGAGATACATTTAATTTCGGAGAGCGTGCTGGGGGAGACTCTGCGGGAACCTCCGTGACCCTGCGATTTCCGCAGGGCTGATGAAAGGCGACATCGAATTAAGCGCAATTCGAATGACTAGTAGATGAAATGACAATGGTACTAAGTGCATATCTATCGCGCTAATCGCGCAGCGCAGAGTCCCCCGTGAGATACATTTAATTCGGAGAGCGTGCTGGGGGAGACTCTGCGGGAACCTCCTCATTTTACAGTTAAATAACTGAAAGGCCAGCTTACAAATACTGATGAGTAACCGAGAAAGTTCATAATTTCAAAGCCATAAATATTCCGCCCCGGAAATCCTCAACCTATTTCTTCACCCGAAAAACTTTTTCGGACAACTTCAACCAACATGAAAAAGTACTTAACAGAATTTATCGGAACATTTTTTCTTGTGATGAGTGCCGCTCTTGCCGGCGGATTAGGTGCAGCGCTTGCTTTAATGATCATGGTTTATGCAGGTGGTCATATTTCAGGTGCACACTATAATCCAGCAGTCACATTGGCTGTATGGATCAGGGGTCGTTCAACTGTACCGGAGATGCTTGCGTATTGGGCATTCCAAATTGCAGGTGCTATTGTAGCTGCCTTGGTTGTTACCATGATCTTTGAATTTGAGGGTCCGGGTGCTTGTGCAGTTGCTGATGATGGTATTATAAAAGCAGTTTTTGCCGAAATCATTGGCACATTCGCACTCGCTTATGTTGTTTTGAATGTTGCGACTGCTAAAGGAACAACAGGTAACAGTTTCTATGGATTAGCAATTGGTGGTACTGTATTAGCAATGGCAACGGTAATAGGCAAGTACTCAGGTGGAGGTTATAATCCAGCAGTTGCAATCGGACTTAGCATTCAAAAATCATTCTGCTGGGAACAAATTTGGATCTATGTGCTGGGAGGATTTGCCGGTGCTGCTTTAGCAGGTTTGGTTTTTAAGTATAATAATCCGGGGGATAAATAAATGGTTTGATGGCTATATTGTTTGATTGTTGGGTTTACTATTTGTGAACCCAACAATCAAACAATTCAGCAATCAAGCCATCGTTTCCCCTTAAACCCTAATCGATCCACGAAACCCCCTCGCGGCATAATAAGATTCCGCACCATTATGGCCCAGGAAGACATGATTGTAGCGACGATCACAATAAAGTCCGCCGCCGAGTTCTCTGATCTCATCTGGAGTCTTTACCCAGCTTGATGTTTTCGTATCAAACTCTCCAAGCTTTTGCAATTGCCGATATTCTTCTTCCGTCAGGATCCCAATGCCCATCTCAGTTGCCATCGCAATTGCACTATCTTTCGGTTTATGTTCTTTTCTTGAATCGAGCGCTTCCTGGTCGTAGCAAATACTTCTGCGGCCCTTCGGACTTTCCGCTGAACAATCATAAAAAATATATTCACCTGTCTTTTTATCAAAACCAACGACATCCGGTTCACCACCGGTTTCTTCCATTTCATTAAGAGACCATAAACTTTCAGCATTAGCTTCCAGCTTCGCCTGCACCTTAGCCCAATCAATATCTTTATGGCGTTTCATGTTTTTGTCAAAACGGGATTTTAAAGTTTTCAGAAGCTCTTGTTGTCTTTCTGACGACAATTTCTTTTTAATGCTTTTGATGTTGTTCATGTTTTATAATTTTTTCTTTCATCGAATAGTAACTCGTTCTAAAGTGAAATCCCATTAACTTGTCAACCTTGTCAACCTTGTCAACCCTGTCAACCCTGTCAACCTTGTCAACCTGTCAACCCTGTCAACCCTGTCAACCCTGTCAACCTTGTCAACCCTGTCAACCCTGTCAACCTTGTCAACCTTGTCAACCCTATCAACCATAGCAACTAATCCTCCAATCCCTTTCCGCTAAGAATTTTCTTCACATGCTTCGCAACCCTTGCCTCCCGGGTCTTGGATAATTTGGCTTGAGAAAAGTAAAAGATATATGCTCTTTGTCTTCCTGGCGTCAATGCTTCAAAAGCTTTCTTTAACCCAGGAGTTTTGCTTAATTTTTTCTGAAATTCTTCAGGCATCTTGAATTCCGCAGTCTTTTTATACTTCACTTTCAAACCAGCTCTTTCAACTTCAATGGCTTCATAAATATAAGTCTTCAAGGTGCGCGTCATCTTAGCTATTTCCTTAACGTTTGTGAAACGGATCTGGCGAGCCGACTGCACATTCTCCGTTTGCTGGATTAGTATTCGATCGGGATCGTTTAACAAAGCGCCTTTGAAAAACAGAAATGCGCAGTATTCCTTAAATCCATGTATCAAAACGATATTTCTTTTCTCAAATTGATAACAAGGACAGCCCCATTTCAATTCTTCTTCCAGTCCGCAATCAAGAACGATCGTTCTCAATTTCGCATATTCGTCCTGCCACTTTGTGTCTTTATCAAAAAACCAATCAACCTTAGGATTCATGCTAATGAATTTTCTAATTGATTAATTGCCCCGACGTTTACTTCCCTGGCGGCAGTCCCGGTCGTTAGGATTTTTCTACTCGAAGGTCTGAAATACCAGGATATCATTGTAAGAACTAAAAGTAACAGGGAAGGAATTGTTTCAGGTATGGCATTACCCGCGGCAATATGCGTAAATACCGCTCCCGACATCATAAAGAAAAAGCCTGCGTATGCCCATTCCTTTAGTAAAGGAAGTCTGGGAAGAAGCAATGCTATAACTCCCAAAATTTTTGCAACACCCAATAGAGTTACAAAATAGGCGGGAAATCCCAACGCTGTCATAGTATTCAAACTTCCCGGGCCATCACCCTTTAGTTTCAATAACTGTACTATTCCTGTTGATACCATTCCTAATGAAAGCCAGATTGTGGCAATCCAATAGATAATTCTGTTTGCCTTGCCCGGCCTTGCTTCGCTGAAGCTTCGCGAAGGCGCAGCAGGCTGGTTTCTCTTTTTCATAACGTGTTATTTTAACTTGTTTAGAATTTCCTGTATTCGGTTATGCGCCATATTTATGCCCTGGCGAAACGGTAACTGCAGCATTTGGTCCCTGAGTGCTACTGATTCATAGATTATGTGAATATTGAGTTTGCTCGTTCCCTCAGTTAGCTCTTCAAATTCGTGCACCTCAAGCTGAACACCAAAAGGCGTATTTTCCATTTCAAATGTCCTGGTGATTTTTCTGTTCGGGATAAACTCATGAATGGCGCCATTGAAACGGTGCTTGTTTCCTTTAGGATCGGTTGTTTCAAATTGGTAACTGCCGTGTTTTTTACATTCCAATTTCAGCACCTTTGTTCCCATCCATTGCTCTACAATTTCTGGATCTTCATATGCTTTGAAGAGTAGTTCCAATGGTAGCTCGAATTCCCTTGTAATGATTAAATCTTGTTTGCCGTTTTCAGCATTGACTTTCGTTTTTTGTTCCATAAAAAACTATTTCTTTGGTTTATAATTTTTCATGATGGTTTCTAATTTATTAAATCTCTCATCCCACATTTTGCGGAATGGCTCAATAAAGTCGGCTACTTCTTTCATATTTTTTGCGTTGATGTGATAATGAACTTCTCTGCCGCTTTGCTCCTGTCTGAGTAATTCGCATTCGGTAAGTATTGATAAGTGTTTTGAAACTGTTGGCCTGGCAGTATCAAAGTTTGCAGCTATTGCTCCGGCAGTCATGGATTGCGTTGCAAGCAACAGCAGTATCGCCCTTCTTGTCGGATCGGCGATGGCCTGGAATACGTCTCTTCTTAAATTCATTGTGTAGCTATTTGACTACAAATATATGTGTAGTTATTTGACTACGCACAATTTTTTTTGAAGTTAGGAGGGATGAAGGTCTCAAGAATTTGGTTTAGAGATATTTAGCGGATGAAAAAATTTGCGCGACGGCTTCACAAGGGGTGCACCCGAATTTTCACGGAGCCTATTCTTACGTTATATTTGCAACCCTCGGTCCCGTAGTTCAATGGATAGAATAGAAGTTTCCTAAACTTTTGATACAGGTTCGATTCCTGTCGGGACTACTCCGTTCTTAAACTTTTCACCGGGTTGGCAATCGCTGCTTTGATGGATTGAAAGCTGATGGTAAACAATGCGATCATTATCACTAACAATCCTGATGAAACAAACAGCCACCAGCTAATTGTAATACGATAAGGGTAGTTCTGTAACCAGCTATTTGCAGCCAAATACACAAGTGGAGATGCAACGATTAAAGCAAGCAATACCAGTTTTATAAAATCTGTCGAAAGTGTTGTAGCGATTTGTTGCACCGACGCACCGAGCACTTTGCGTATACCGATTTCTTTTGTTCTTTTTTCTGCCGATAAAACAGATAATCCAAACAAACCGATGCAGGAAATAAGTATAGTAAGTATTGCGCTGAATAAAATAATCTGTTTCCATTTTTCAACATCAGCATATTGTTTCCTGTTCTCCTCATTTTTGAACACATAAGAATAAGGGTTCATGGGGTAAAACTGATGATATGTTTTTTGTATCCATTTTAAACTTGCAGCTGCTGTGTTGGGTTTTATCTTGATATAATAAGTTCCATATAAACCTCTCATGGAAAATAATTGCGGTGTAATTTTTTTGGTTAATGATGCAAAGTGATAATCTTTTACCACACCAATTACACGATACGTTTCATTACTGCTTCCTAAAATGTTGATGGTTTCACCAACCGGGTTTTTAAAGTTTGCAGCCTTTGCAAAACTTTCATTCACAATAATAGATTGTGTAAAATCAGAGGGGATTGCTGTTGAAAAATTCCTTCCTGCTACTAATGGAATTTTTAATAAAGACAAATAATTTTCGTCAACAGTTTCATCAGTAAAGTATACGGTAGAACCAACCGCATTTTTTGTACCAGTGCCCCGTTGGCCAGCATTCTTTACACTAACGCCGGCAATATTTGGGTTCTTGAGCAATTCATTTTTAAAAACATCAGCATCGGTATAGTGTAGATTGCTTTTATTTACGATTACAAGATTATTGTCATCATATCCCAAATTTGTTTTGGTTAAAAAATTAAACTGGGAATAAACAATAAATGTGGCAATAATTAAAAACGATGCCAGTGCAAATTGCAATACTACCAACGATTTTTGCAGGTAATTTTTCCCTGCAATCTGGAAACGGCTATATAAAGTTTGTACAGGCTTGTAACCGGATAAAACCAGTGCAGGATAAAAGCCAGCCAGCAAGCCTGTAATAATATACAAGGCAATATAACCTGCGATTAATTTTGCATCGAACAAATAAGAAATTGCCAATGCTTTATTGGCCAACTCATTAAACAAGGGCAATAAAAATATTACCAGTGCAATAGCTAATAAGAAAGCAACAGTGCAGAGAAAAAACGATTCGCCAAGAAACTGAAATACCAGCTGTTTTCTGGTGCTGCCCATCACTTTGCGAATGCCGATTTCTTTTGCACGCTTAACAGCCCGTGCAATAGTGAGGTTAACAAAATTGATGCAGGCAATCAGCAACACAAACAATGCAATGCCCGAAAGTAACCAAGAATACATCGGGTTGCTTGCGTTGGTGAGACCATTATTTGCAGGCAGCTCCGTGTTCAAATGCATATCAAGATACGGTTGCAAAAAATAGGTGCCCATAGGAATATCATCAGGATTCCCACCATCATTTTTCAGCATTTCATAAAAAGTCTGTTTCGCATCTGCAACATAAAAACTTTGCATTTGTTTTTCCACTGTTTGCAGGTTTGCTTTTTCATCCAATACTACAAAAGTGCTCAGGAAAGAATTGAACCAGTTGTGGGTGTCCTTTGCATCAGCGCCAGACACTTTGAAAGGCAGCAGCACATCAAATTGTAGAGAGGAATTTTGCGGGCAACGTTTTGCAACAGCCGTTACTTTGTAGGGAACAAAGCTTGTATCTTCTTTTACCATCATTATTTTGCCTACAGCATCAGCTGTAGCATGCACAGCATCCTGTGGAAAATATTTTTTTGCAGCATCTTCGCTTAATACAATTGAATGTGGTTCTGTTAAACAGGTTTCAGGGTTTCCTGATAATAAAGGGAATGTAAATACAGAAAAGAAATTTGAGTCAACATGTAACACGCCATCCTGCTCCTGCACTGTCGTTCCATTTTTTATGTTTTCAGAACTGCCCTGCACGCGAACAAACGATTTTATTCCGGGAACATTTTGCATAAACCTCGGCCCTTGTAAAAAACCTGTACTGCCATTATAGTTGCTTTTTGTTTTCCTGGCAATACGGTAAATGCTGTCTGCATTTTTATGAAATCTGTCAAAGCTCACTTCATCTTTTACATACAGCATAATAAGCACGGCGCAAGCCAGGCCAGTACATAAACCTGCAATGTTGATCAATGAATAAACCTTGTTTCTTGCAAGATTTCTGAATGTGGTTTTAAAATGAGTTTTAAACATATAATGGCTGTTTGAACGCAATATATCAGGATTCATGTAAACTAAAGCCTTAATCGTTGTTCCAAATTACGCCCTTGAGAAATAATATTTAACCATTGTGATAAATTATTCGAGTAGACAAATCGGATAGCATTTAGCGTTTCCGAAATGTTTTACGGAAATCGACTAAGTCTTTGACAAATAAGGCCCTATTTCAGCCCTGTCGGAACTACCACTTCCACTTATCATATTGCCCTTTTACAATTCCACATTCGCTTACTCGAGCTCAGATTCCAAGTACAGTCCACCCATTTGAGCGTTCAAACTTTTAATGCACGGCTTAACTTTCGTTCTATTGCCCTGAGCTTCTCATCTGAATAAATTTATCCAATGAAAACACTAAAACTTTATTCTGCCATAATAATATTTATGTCTTCTCAACAGTCCTTCGCTCAGTTGTCAAATTTTTATAGTAGTCCCGGCTATTCGAATTTCGTAAATACCATGCTTTCCAATAGTATCTGGAAATCATCAATGGAAAACTATACAAAGCAAGACAAAACAGGTTCAGGTGTTTCCAAATCAGGTTCCTCCAGTCAAACTTCACCCGAAGAAATTCCGGCTTACCGGAGATATCCTGCGGTTCAATTCAAATCAACCGGAACAAGGCTGACACTGCAGGAATATCTTGATGCCGTGCAAATCAGTGCAGAGGACAAAGCGGAATTAAAGGAATTGATTCTGAAAATTTTCAAGGAATACGAGACTGAAGCTGCCGCAAAAGGGTATCCGAATGATTGGGCTTTAGCCTATGTTTCTTTCGTTGGTCTCAACAGCCACATTTATTACGGCAAAACGGAGAAACCGATTATTCCTTTTGAACAAAATTTGGGATTGCGGGATGTAGTAGCCGAACAAGCTACTGATAATGGCATTTTCAATAATGTGACGGATAAAGAAAAACAAGAACTATACGAACTCATGATTTTGCTTGGCGGGCTTACTTACCATTTCTATGAAAAAGCCCTTAAGGAAAATAACGTTCAAGAGTTGGAAAATTGTAAACTCTCCGCGGCACAAAATTTAAAACTCATAGGCATAAAGCCACAATGAAACGACCTCATTGCCGGTAATACTTACTCCAGAACAGATTCACGCTTCTCAAAATGTAGGTGGCTTTGCATTGAGATCTGAATCCAGGAAATCAGTGATCATCGGTATCAGCCAGTCTGTTCGCAGCATCATACCAATATGTGTAGTACCTGGGATAATAGCCAGCCGGGAATTAGGTAGGCTAGATAATAAATCGCCCATTTTTCCGCCACCTTTTGCACGAAATAACTCCAATGCATGCTCATATCGTACACCATCCGCATCCCCAATGGCCATGAATATCGGAGCCTGTATTTTTTTTACATCCTTTGACCAATCATATTTCTTTGTGTCGATACTCATAACCTTTTTCACAAACTCTGAAAACTTTGCAGGATCATGCCCAAAACTGTCGTATTGCTTTTGTACGGGTGTGCCTTTAAACATATCTGCGTTGAAAGTGGGCCACATGGCTTCTACTTCGGGCCACCATCCGTCATGAGCATAGGTACCTGACAACACCACTAACCTGCGTAATTGCTCAGGGTGACGCACTGCAAACTGAAAAGCTATTCCACCTCCCATGCTATATCCAAGTATATCTGCACTATCTATTTTGAGATGTTTGAGCAGGCCGGATACATCATCTGCCATTCCTTCGTAACTAAATTCGCGGGATATATCCATTGTGCGTCCGTGTGCCTGCATTTCGGCTACGATTACTTTCCGGTCTTTGACCAGCAGAGGTATAATTTGCGACCAATTCAAAGGTATATTCATAAAAGACCCATGCAGCAGTACGATCGGTTTACCCTTGCCATAGACCTCATAGTACATTTTTAGCCCGTTTACATCTACATAGCCGGTATCAGTCGGCTTTACATTTTGGTTGGCAACGCTGTCTTTTGACGCATTTGTTGAATGGTTTTCGTCTTGTCGAGATTGGCAGGATGACATCCCGAAAACAATTGCAATCCAGAGACCAGTTATGATTTGATTGTTCATATCGTATCGCTTTTTATCATACAAAGGTCGACAACAATCCCATGCCGTTTACTGTGTGTATGCGACAATTACAGGGGTAAAAGCGACAATAAGATTGCGTTGTTGTTTGAACAGGAGATTGAAGCATACGCTCAAGCGAAGAATTTATCTATCTCATCGGCTTCCTAACCTACCAATTCAAATCTCAAATGTCTTTTTAGACCAATTTTTTGTCATTATTGACAAAGAAGATAGCTGCTTACGACTTGTAGTTTTGTTTTATTAAATCAAGCAAAATGTTTTTGAAATTAATTCTACCTGGCATCGCAATAGCACTTGTGACTGTACATGCAAATTCACAAACCGCAAAAACTACATATATGACAAATAAAGAAAAAGCGACAGCTATCAATCAGTTAGTTCAGGCAGGTGATACCACCGCCATTGGTACTCTGGTAAAGGAAACCTATATCCAACATACGCCCGGCATCCCGGACGGACGGGAAGGTTTAGTTGGACTAATTACAAAAATCAAAAACAAAGAAATCCCCGCACCAAAGATCACCAATGTGAGAATATTTGAAGAAGGGGAATTCGTGGTGTTGCATCATGATGTAAACTGGCCCAACCGAAAGGCAATGTTCGAAATCTTCCGATTCGAGGAAGGTTTGGCAGCAGAACATTGGAGCGGCATAATGGACCATCCGGCTACAACTGTAAACGGCCATAGTATGCTCGATGGCTCCACTGAAGTTTTGGACAAAGCAAACACGAAAAAAAATAAGGAATTTGTAAAAGAGTTTGTCGAAACGGTTCTTATTAAAGGGAAGTTTGAAAAATTACCAGACTATTACCATACTGATATTATTCAACACAACCCATTTATTGATAATACAATCCCGGGTTTGTTAAACGGGGTTAAGGAACTTCAAAAGAAAGGCATCGCTATTGAGATAGAAAAAATAGTTAAGGTTCTTGGGGAGGGTAATTTTGTATTGGTCTGCTCTGAAGGGAAATTTGCAGGCAAACCAACGGCATTTTTTGATTTATTCAGAACTGAAAGAGGGAAGATAATGGAACATTGGGACGTCTTGCAAGAGTTGCCGGCGCATGATAAAATGGTTCACCCAAACGGGTTTTTTTAAAGCTTCTTTATTACAGGAAAAGAAAAAAAGGATTTAGTTGGTATTTTTCAAAACATATTCAAACAAGTAACTGTTGAATCCGAAATAAAATAGACAACATGGGGGAGTCCATTTCAATTTTTATTGACTCCTCCTTTTTTAATACCTGGAAAGCAGGTTGGGTCTTAAATAGTTTGCATGAAAACAAAGCATTTTGGAATTGTAATCTATGAGAACTGCACTCCTTCCATGGTGGCAGGAGTAATAGATATCCTGGCATTAGCGAACAACCTGTCAATGGCTTCAAATGGCAAAGAACTATTTAAGCTTAATACCATTAGTGTATCCAGATCTCCCGTAAATGGCTTTAGTCATTTTCCCATCTATGCCAGTCAGACTATAAAATCAAAAATTAAATACGATATCCTTTATATCCCGGGATTTATTGGCGACGCAGATGATATCCTTAATGAAAATAAATTATTGATAAAATGGATTACAAAACAGGGTTTAAAAAATAAGACAATACTATCGGCCGCCTGTAATGGAAATTTTCTACTTGCTGAAACTGGGTTACTGGAAAATAAAAGGGCTACAACTCATTGGAGTTTAGTAACCAATTTCAGGAAACGATTTGTGCATACGGAACTACAACCGGAAAGAATAATTGTTGATGAAGGAAATATCATTTCGGCAGCCGGAGTTACTTCTTATTTCAACCTTGCCCTGCATATAATTCAGCGATTTGGTTCAATAGACTTGTCCCTGAATTGCGCAAAGGTTTTCTTAGTGGATTCAGGAAGGAAAATTCAAACACCTTACCAGATGTATCAACTTCCCAGGAATCATGGAGATGTGGAAATTGATAAAGTTCAAAATTGGTTAGAATCAAATTTTGATGAGGCGGTTAGTCTTGATATGCTTACAAAGATTGGCAACATTGGGAAAAAGACTTTATTAAGAAGGTTTAAAAAAGCTACCGGAGAAACACCACTGGTATACCTGCAAAAATTACGAATTGAAAACGCAAAAAGATTATTAGAATCTAAAAACCTCTCATTCTCCGAAATCACCTGGGAAGTGGGGTATAGCGATGTAAGTTCCTTTCATAGGGCATTTAAGGCTGAAACAGGCTTAACACCTGTCGAGTACAAGACAAAATTTTCACTGATAAACGATTAATTGGATCTTCAATAAAGCTGTGGCCTGGAAACCTGATTCTTTATTTATGCGATCTACATTGAGGTAACGAATTCTAAGATGAGATTTTAGCATTCATTAACGAAAGAGATTTTGGGGTAGATGCTCCGCATATCCGATCTTGTTTATTTAAGTTATTATCGTTAAAGCTTCAGTAATCTTGCTCGAAAATGTACAGATTGAGTCGGTTGGGCAGATATTCACAGTTAATTTGTCCAAATCTCGAAATAACTTCATATCTTATGCTGTTACAAGTTCAGTTGTTGCAGTTCATTGAGTACCGGATTTGCAAATTGCCAATACCAAATTAATGGATGAAAGCCGTGGGATATAGGACTCATTCATCATGATATGTGATAGGGGATGATAATTTTTTTGGTGATTTTTTCAAGCTCTGCTATTAACGAACGGATTATCCATCTATTCTTTTAAACTAATGAAGAAATTAACTATTGGCATTGTTGATCTGGTCAGCAAAGGCCCAAACAGTTCCTTATGGTCTCGCATTATGCATGCAAATTTGGCGAGTATCATGCCCCAGGTAGTTGCTACCTGGTGTGAACAGGAGGGTCATGATGTTAAACTGATCTGCTATACTGGTCTTGAAAAACTCGACCAGGAATTGCCTCAGGGTGTTGATCTTGTCTTTATTTGTTCCTTCTCACAGGCTGCTCTGCTTTCTTATGCGTTGAGCAATTATTTCAGAAGTAAGGGTGCTGTAACTGCGCTCGGAGGTCCGCATGCGCGATGTTATCCGGAAGACGCTGCGAAGTATTTCGATTATGTATTGGGGTTTACCAACCAATCAATCATCAATGATATACTTGCCGATTGCACGGCACATCGCCCTCTGGGAGTTCATCTTTCTGCAACAAAACAACCGTCTCATTTTCCCGGTGTGAAAGAGCGCTGGAAGTTTGTTGAACCAACAGTTAAGAAGGCGCCGTTTATAAAAATTATTCCAATGCTTGGCAGTTTAGGCTGCCCCTATACCTGTTCTTTCTGTATCGATTCAACCGTGCCCTACCAGCAACTTAGTTTCGACGTGATGAAAGAAGATCTCCAATTCGTACAAACGAAATTTAAAAAACCGCTGGTAGCATGGCATGATCCAAACTTCGGGATACGATTTAAGGAGAATATGGAAGCAATTTCCTCTGCTGTACGGCCCGGCTCATTTTCTTTTATTGCCGAAAGCAGCCTCTCCATTCTTAGTGAAGATCATATCAAGGTAATGAAGGAAAATGGCTTTAATGCCGTTCTTCCCGGTATTGAATCCTGGTATGATATGGGTAACAAATCAAAATCAGCCCATCTTAATGCCGAACAAAAATTGACCCAGGTATCTGAACAGGTCAACATGATCCTTGAACATGTGCCTTACATTCAAACAAATTTTGTTTTGGGCCTTGATAGCGATTCGGGTAGTGAACCTTTCGAATTAACCAAACGCTTTATTGATAAATCGCCCGGTGCTTTCCCGGGCTATTCTCTTTTAACATCATTTGGAGAAGCAGCGCCGCTGAACCTGGAATATCAACGAGCAAATCGCGTACTTCCCTTCCCATTTCATTTTTTGAATAACCACCTTGCGATGAATCTGAAGCCAAAGAATTACGAATGGGTGGATTTTTATGATAAGGTAATTGATCTGACAGAATATTCGTTCTCTAAGAGAGCGATTTACAGACGTTTTAATGCATCTTCCCATTTTACTACAAAATGGATGAATTTCATGCGTGCTATTTCATCGGAAGGTTATGGACGGATTCGTTTTTACAAGAAGGTTAGAAAAAATCTCATTGAGGATCGTATGTTCCGCGCATTTTTTGAGGGGGAATCAAAACAATTGCCAGAATTCTATAAGAACATTATTAAAAAAGATCTCGGAATATGGTGGCAATGGTTACCTGAAGGAGCAATAGAACATGATGAGAATGCCTACCTGCGCAAAAAACGCGATGAACCCATGGTAAAATCAAGAGCCGGAAAATTGGACCTCTCTAAACTCTCATAATAAGGAAGCAACTCTTACTGATTCCTTCAAGGGTGAAATAGCCTTAGCAGCTCGCTGAATTTAATGAACTCATGGTAAATCAAGAGCATCGCTAAATACAGAGCGGGGCTGTATTAAATTATTTTGTTCGCTTGATTCATGAAAGCAATTTGAATCGCTTTCGTTTCTTGTTTCCTATTGAATCAATAGCAACCTGATTCACGACGATGTTGGACCCCTTCGGGGCCCTCAAAAATTTTATCACGATTTGCTTGCCCTACCAAGATTGGACCCCTTCGGGGTCACTCCGAAGCAGAATCGAATTGAATGTTTGCAAAATGTGATTTCATGAATCAAGAATACAATGATTCAATACCATCAGGGTAGTTATTTTACCGATCCTGAATTTCTAGCATGACCCCTTAGGGGTCCAATCTTGGTAGAGAGAGAAAAATGCCTGAAGTTTTTTGAGGACCCCAAAGGGGTCCAACCTCGCGGGCACAAGGGCGAAATAACCTTAACACCCCGATTAAGTTAATTTTTACTAACTCTTGCATAATCCAAATATTTACCTTTACTTTGGATTTCAAAGTACTTTCAAATGAAGGAAGAGCAGGACTATATCAGAGATATCGCGGAGATGCGCTCCATGATGGAACGCTCATCGAAGTTCTTGTCCCTCTCAGGTTTAGCAGGTATTATGGCAGGCATTTATGCCCTGGCAGGTGCTTTTATTGTTTATAAAGTTTTTGACTTTAACCCTGATCAGGCAGATTTATCTGCTGGTCTGGTAGAAGTTATTCTAACAGCATTTATCGTACTAGTTTTGGCGATTGGTACTGCGATTATTCTTTCCTACAGGAATGCGAATAAAAGGCGTGAAAAATTTTGGGATCCAACGGCCAGGCGGGTGCTGATCAATCTCGGAGTTCCCCTGTTGAGCGGTGGATTGTTGATCATTATTCTCATCTCAAAAGGAATGATCGGCCTGGCTGCACCGTTTACATTAATATTTTATGGCCTGGCATTATTCAATGCCGGCAAGTTCACCTATGAAGAAATGAAAAGTTTAGGGCTTATTCAGATTGCATTGGGTTTGATCAGCTCTTACTTCGTTGAGTATAGTTTAATATTCTGGGCGATTGGCTTCGGCGTATTCCATATTATTTATGGCATTTATATTCATTACAGGCACGAAAGATGAAACTATTGACAATAAATAATGGTTTTCATAAAGCTTTTGAAAGCAAGACCAGGCTTAGCATAATGTCAATCCTGGTTGTGAATGATTCGCTTGATTTCAACGCATTAAAGGCTTATCTCGATGTGAGCGATGGCAAACTGGCCAGCCAGATAAAAGCATTAGAAAAAGAAGAGTTTGTTGGTGTGAAGAAATCTTTTGTTGGCAAAAAACCAAATACAAAATATTTCATGACAAAGAAGGGTAAGAAAGCTTTTGATGATCACCTTAAAGCATTAGAACAACTAATTAACTCAAGGAAATAATAATCGATACAAGCATATAATTATAAACTCATGAAGAACGAAATACTCATCAATTTGAACGACGCAAAACAACTTGAAAAGTTGTACCGGACCAATAAAGGTCTTTTCAGACGAGAATTCAGCACACTTTATCCGACACTGAAGGGCAATACACTCGCTGATTTCTGGAATGAAAGATTGAGTTATGACGGAGACCAGATTAATCTGAGAGCTGGAAAAGAATTACTATATGTGATAATAGCTGCTTTGGTAGCTGGTGTGATCGCGAAACTACCTGCAATATTAAATATAGACGAAGAATTTTTCTATACCAGGAATATCGGTTTCATAGTTTTCCCTGCTTTAACAGCCTGGTTTGCGTGGAAAAGTAAATTGTCAATCGGTAAAATTGCTTTCATAGTTAGCGCAACTCTTGCCGGAGTAGTTTTTATCAATTTCCTTCCGGATGTTAAGCCGAGCGACAGCATCATGTTGTCCTGTATTCACTTACTCCTGGTCCTTTGGTCCATACTGGCTTTTGCCTTCGTTGGTGAAAATCGAGATTCTGTTGAGAAGCGACTTAGTTATTTAAGTTATAACGGCGACCTGATCGTGATGACAACACTCATCGTGATAGCGGGAGGAATTCTTAGCGGTATAACGATTGGTCTCTTCTCATTGATTGGTTTTAATATCGAAGAGTTTTATTTTGAGAATATTGTAAAATTTGGGCTTCCCGCGGCACCAATTCTTGGTACTTACCTGATTCAAACTAATCCGCAACTGGTGGGAAAGGTTTCTCCGGTGATCGCGAGAATATTCAGTCCGCTGGTATTGCTGATGCTGGTTATTTATCTCGTAGCAATTATTTATTCAGGGAAAAATCCTTACAATGATCGCGAGTTTCTAATGATTTTTAATGCACTCTTAATTGGCGTGATGGCAATCATTTTCTTTTCGGTTGCCGAATCATCCAAGACATCAAGAAGCCACACTGAAACCTGGATTCTTTTTTTACTATGCATTGTAACCATAGTTGTAAATGGCATTGCATTATCGGCCATCCTGTTCCGCATCTCAGAATGGGGAATTACACCAAATAGAGCAGCAGTGCTGGGTGGGAATGTTTTAATTCTTATAAATTTATTATTAGTAACTGTACAACTATATAAAGTAGTTTCTAAAAAGGCCAACATCAACTCAGTCGGAAAAGTCATTTCATTTTATCTGCCGGTCTACAGTGCATGGGCCATAATCGTGACCTTTTTATTTCCGTTGATATTTGGGTATAAATAACGTGAATGGTGAATGGTGAATGGTCAATGGTGAATGGTCAATGGTGAATGGTCAATGATGAATGGTGAATGGTGAATGATCAATAGTGAATGGACTTACTGCCGGCAGAAAGGTTGCCTATTGCCTATTGCTTTTTGCCTTTTGCCCCTTGCCCCTTGCCTTTTACGGCCGCTCGAGGGTCAGATAAGTAATTTCCGACATCTGATTTTCGGAACCGGAAATGACCATTGAATGTGCGCAGCAGACTTTTGAAAGAGAGCTTTTAAGTTCATCATCAAATCCATTGAGTGGATATGCGCAGAATAAACTCATCGGTTGGGTTTCACAGAATTCATTCCATAAATATTCGAGCTGTAGAGTTGCGTCCTTGTTTCCGTTTTTCCAAAGTATAGCTACCATTTCACCGAATGCACGCACCCTACGGCCAGTTTTAATAATTGGTGCTAATAGTTCCGAGACTGTTAAGAAAAACAATGGAGCATCTGGCCACTCATCGATCATAAACTTCGACAATGTCTCCTCCGCATCTACAGGGATATATCGGTTATGGGCAATCAATGCGTCTACATGGAGACCATGTTCCTTAAGTTTTTTCTCAAGTGCAACGATATGTTCGGGAGTTGCTATAATAACACAGGCATCACCGGAATTGATCCCATCACCAACAAAACCTGCAAGGGCATTAATGAGGATTTCATCTTTCTCATATATCTGGACAACATGATCGGCCACGGCAACATCTCCCCAAAACTTTGGAGCCTTTGCCTGCTTCCACTCCTTTGACCCATTCATTCCGTCTTTATGATTGCCGTTTGTATTAATCATTTAAAATGCTTCAATAGATTCTCAGTCGATGGCAGGAAGTTACCACTTTTCGGGGTGGCAATAACGCCACTTATCGCATGGATAGAAATTTTTTTGTTATGTGTTGATCCTCGTTAAATTGGTGATAACGAACTTCACCTTTTTGATATTGGATTCCTTCAATGATCTTAGTATGCTGGCAGCAAATACTTAACTCCGAGTTAAAAATATCGACATCAAAAATCCTGCGGGGGTATACACAAAAAATACAGAAGGGATCTTTTTCATAGATTTCCTTCCAAATTTTTTCTAGTTGTATTGTTGCTTCGATTAATTCACGTTCACGTAAAATACTCACCATTTCACCAGCAGCACGCATCTTGCGACCTGTTGCAGTAACTGAAGATAACAATTCGGAAATAGTAAGATATAGTAGTGGAGTGTCTGGCCAATTGTCAACTAAAAATTTCTTGAGGATTTCCTCAGCATTAAATGGAAAATAAAGTCTGTTGCTTATTAAGGTTTCAGGAAAAAATCCTTTTTCTTTTAGCTTTTCGTCGAGGGCAGCTAGGTGGTCTAAAGTTAGAAATACAACCGAACACTCACCGGAAGTGATACCGCCAATTACGAAATCAGCCATTGAGCTGATCATTACATTCTCTTCCCCATAAATCTGGACAATATGATCTTTTGAGGCAATACTTCCCC
Organism: uncultured Chitinophagaceae bacterium; assembly: GCA_963728145.1. GTDB lineage: Bacteria > Bacteroidota > Bacteroidia > Chitinophagales > Chitinophagaceae > CAVSJA01. The sequence goes on from CAVSJA010000009.1 coordinate 47,586, forward strand.
AAAAGGTTTTGGCAGGGGCTGTTTGCCAATCCAACGAATGATTGAAGTGATGCTTGTAGTTTCCTCCTAACTTACTCATTTCCTACGCTCCCGTGAAAGGTTCGGACGATTTCTGAAATTGTCTTTTCTCAAAATAAATGCAATTGTTATGCCCTTGCATGAGCTACCCATGTTTCCTAATTTTTGGTTGACCAACATTCAGATAAATCGAATTCGTGATTCAGGGAATACAATTCAAGTCCCTGGTTTGCACCAAGATCTCAGATTACAGGCATGGCTTTTTTATCGCGGCTTTAGAAGAATTTTATTGGCATTACCCGAATAAAGATTTCTTAAGGTCAGATCCGATAGGTTTAATCCATACAATGGCCAGTGATAGTTGAATAGTTCCTTATCATAAAAATGCTCGTCCGAAGATTCCAAGATACGAAAAGTGGTTTGATACATTTTTTTACTTGTCCCCATATCGGTGCCATATAGGATCCGGTTTGCATGTTTTTCTAAGAATTGGCTTACAAAACGAGGAATTGGCGCAATCTCCCCATAGCGAGCGCCAATATCTGCATAAAGATTTGGATATCCATCAAACAACTTACCCAACACCGTTAGGTCGGAACAGCTATTGGCCAGGTGGCAGGCAATAAAGATTGTCTTTGGATTATCCCTCACCGCGTTTTCCAGAGTCTTTATCAATTGATCATGGTCCAGAATTCCCGGTTTGCTCATATCCACCTTCCATTTTCCCGCATTCATCAATCCGTCATTGGTGGAATCAGCAGCTAAGTACATCCACTTATCTTCAGCAACATGAATACTTACTGGCATTTTCAATTGGGCACATTTCTGCAACACGGGTTTCATTCGCGGGTCATCTATATGCATTCCATAACCTGGAATTGGTTTTGAATACAATTCTCCTAAACCCTTATCACCTAGCTCACCCACACCTGTCGCGCCCATTTTATAGCATCTTTCCAATTCCTTCACTGCCTTATTCGACCATCCAGGCTGATCCATTCCGGTATAGTCAATCCCGCACCAAACTTCGAAGCGGTTTCCATATCGTGCATATTTTTTTAAAACAGAATCAAAACCCGCGCCTGTATTGTATGAAAGAATGATTGATTTAGCAATTCCAACTTCATCCATTGTCTTTACCCATTCATCAAGTTCAGCATCATTGTCTGGATAGTCATGAGCATGGAAATCAACAATGGGATATTTTGCTTTGAGAATCTTCGTTTCGGGTATTCGGTAGATGGACTTAGGATTGAAATCTTTTAGTTTGAGTTCGGAGATGGATTGAGAATGGAGAGTCGAGTGGATCAATAGAATAAGTATAATTAAAAATGTACGTAGCATTTGTTTAATCGTTTTTATTAAGGTAATTCATTTTATTCGGGTCTCATCGCGACCTTCCTTTTTGAACCTTGTCATTTCGAGCCCGGTCAATAAAAATCTCTCCGCATAAGGGAAAGTAGGGCGAGAAATCTGCATAATTGGAAAGTCGCATAATCTCCAATTCCGCAGATCTCTCGCCCTGGTTGCTTCTGATGCAAGATTGCCTTTATATACCGGGCTCGAGATGACAAAGTGGAAGGGGGTGGGCTCGAAATGACAAGGTTCAAAAAGGAAGGACGTAAAGGCCCCAAAAGCGCAAAGGCCGCAGAGAATTAATTGGAAAGTTGTTATTATTGTAAGGCCCAAATATGTTTGACGTATGCGACGAGTGACCATCCTTATCCCATTTCTTCTCTCCATCATAATTACAATTGCTCAGAAGAAGGCGGTATTTGTTATCGTAGATGGTATACCAGCCGATGTGATCGAAAAAATCAATACCCCAGCATTGGATTCCATTGCAAAAGCCGGAGGTTATAAAAGAGCATATGTCGGGGGAGAAAAGGGCGGCTATTCGCAAACACCAACAATTTCAGCTGTGGGTTACAATAGTGTTATGACTGGTGTTTGGGTAAATAAGCATAATGTATGGGACAATGATATCGCCGCACCGAATTATAATTACTGGAATCTTTTTCGATTCTTAAAAGAATCCAATCAGAATAAAAAGATCGCGATATTTTCTTCCTGGGAAGATAACCGCACTAAGTTGGTAGGTGAGAATCTTCCTGCTGCAGGCAATATCAAATTTGACCATTATTACGATGGACTGGAACTCGATACAGTAAAATTTCCGCATGATAATAAACGTGATTTTATGCATCGCATCGATAAGCAGGTTGCGGATAATGCAGCCGCTCATATCTGGTCAAATGCGCCTGATCTTTCCTGGGTTTACCTTGAATACACGGATGACATGGGTCATATGCATGGCGATAGCAAGGAATTTTATAATGCTGTTGAATTGATGGATAAGCAAATGAGTTTGCTATGGGTGGCGATCGAGCACCGGAGAAAGAATTACAATGAAGATTGGCTCATTGTTATTACAACAGATCACGGCAGGGATTCTGCAACAGGTAAAAATCACGGTGGTCAATCGGATCGTGAACGGCGTGGATGGATTGTGACAAATGCGAAGAATCTGAATGCTCATTTTAAAAATGGAAATCCTTCCATCGTTGATATCATGCCAACGATTGCTTCCTTTATGAATATTCCAATACCACGCGAACGAATGATGGAGGTGGATGGGACTTCACTAATCGGCAATATTTCTGCAGTTAATGCTAAAGCAACCCGTAATAACAACAAAATTCTGGTTAGCTGGACGCCGCTTACACAAAAAGGGAAGGCGAAGATCTGGTTGGCAACAACCAATAATTTTAAGATGGGCGGCAAGGATGGATACAAAATGGTTGGACAGTTTCCTTTGAAGAATGGAAAGGCCGAGATTGATGTCAGTACTATGCCTTCAGAATTTTATAAAATCGTGATTGAAACCCCAACGAATATGCTGAACAGGTGGATCACCAAGTAGTTGCCTCCTTATAACCCTAATTTATGTCTATTGCACCGGCATTTGAACCACGGAGACAAAGTTTTATATCAGACACTCCGCTTACAACAACGCCAAACTCTAAACGCCAAACGCCAAACCGTTTTCGCTATCTTTGCCCTCCTTTAATTGCGAAAAAATGAAATTGTATAATCTTCTCATTCGTTACAGGCTTTACCTCGGTCTTTTGCTGCTGGCTGTTGGTGGCGTTGTGCATTGGCAGGTGGGGTTTTGGCCCGCTTTTCCCGCTTATTTTATCGGATTGATCCTTATCGCGGGACATTTCTTTATCGGACCGCTTCGCCTCATCCAGGAACATTTGGAAACTGGAGATATTGAAGGGGCTGAAAAAGTTTTGAACCTGGTGAAGTATCCGGGTCTCTTATATAAACCTGTTCGTTCGGCTTACTATACGGTGAAAGGTCAGTTGAGCATGATGAAACAGGATTTTGATTCCGCAGAGAAGCATATGAAGAAAGGACTTGATCTTGGCTCGCCGTTAAAAGATGTGAAAGGTGCGAGTCTTCTGCAAATGGGAATGATCTCGTTGCAGAAGAATGATTTAAAGAAAGCAGAGAGCTATATCCGACAAGCTATTCGTGAAGGCTTACCCGATAAAGAAAATGAAGCCGCTGCTTATTTGCAGATGTGCAGTATCATGATGAATAAAAGAGAATTCAGGGCGGCAAAAGAATTCTTCAGAAAAACAAAAGCATTGAGACCGACGAACCCTGAGATAGTGAAACAGGTGAAAGAGATTGAAAAGTATATTTCTCGCATTCCAGGATAAATTCTCCGCGTCTCAGTTGTCTGAACCAGGATTTTATACGATTTATCTGATTTTTCTGATTTAGACAACAATCAGTATAATCCTTGAAATCGCATAAAATCCTGGTTCAGACAATTGAAAATTAATGTCTCCTCATAATCTTCACACCTCACAAAAGATCCCCATTCCAATAGCACATGCATGGGACTTCTTCTCACGTCCACATAATTTAGTTCAGATCACTCCGCCTTCAATGGGTTTGAAGATCATAACCGATCCCCTGCCCGAAAAAGTTTTCAAGGGAGAAATTATTGAATATACAGTAAGCCCGTTATTGAGAATTCCTCTTCACTGGATCACACTTATAACCGAAGTAAGAGCTCCTGAATACTTTGTTGATGAATCAACAAAAGGTCCCTACAAGCTTTGGAGACATTCCCATTATTTTAAAGAAATAGAAGGTGGCGTGGAAATGCGTGATCACGTGGAGTATATCAATCCAATGGGGTTTGCGGGAAGATTTACGAATGGGTTGTTTGTAAAAAGAAAGCTGAAGGAATTGTTTGAGTATAGACACAATAAGATAGAAACTTTATTTGGAAAATGGGTGGGACAGGAACCGGAAATAATTATACATTGAACTCTTTCTTCAAAGCTTCAACACACTGCTTCAGCACGCTAACCACTCTATCAACAAGGGAAGGTATTGCTTCGATATTTTGACTATTCTTTCCGTTTGACTCCAATGTTCGAATATCTTGCTGCAAGGATACAATCGCCATTGAATCAATTGTCGCTTTCATCTTATGAGCAAGCTTGCCAATCTCTATCCAGTCATTCGACTGAAGAGCGGCGTTGATCTCATCAACGTTCCTGGGCATTGTATCAATAAACAATTGAACCATCTTCTTAACAAAAGCCGGATCGCCACCCCCAATTGATTCGACCATGGTTAAATCGTAGAGCCTTGAACCTTCCATTATTGGAAATTAATAATTAATAATCAATAATCAATAAACCCAGCCTGCCGGGAATTTTGATTATTGCATCACCATTGCCTATTGCCTATTGCTTATTGTTGAGTTCACCGGCTTGAATCATTCGATAAATCGTCGATTTGCCAATATCCAGCTTGCGTGCTACCAGCAATACGTCATTGTCATATTTGTCGAGATAGTGCTGGATGATCTGGATCTCGAATTCTTTCAGGCTCTTTTCCATATTCATGATCCCATTAATCGAACCATTGCTGCTAAGAGTGATATGAGATCCCTGAATTTCTTCTCCATCCGCCATCACAACGGCTAATTCCATTGCTGATTTCAATTCACGGATATTCCCAGGGAAGGAATAGGCCAACAATTTCTGTTGAGCTTCTTCAGAGAGATTTTTCTTGCCTGAACCATTCTCATTACAGAATTGATCAATAAAATGCTTTGCGAGGAGAATGATATCATTACCCCTCTCCTTCAATGTGGGTAAAGAAATTGGTAAACCAATCAAACGATAATATAAATCTTCGCGGAAGTTTTTGTTTTGAACTTCGTCTTGCAGATTTTTGTGGGTAGCAACAATTATTCGCACATTGAGCGGCGTTACTTCATTTCCACCAATCCTTGTCACTTCCCTTTCCTGCACAACGCGCAATAGTTTCGCCTGGAGATTGATATCAAGTTCGCCTATCTCGTCCAGGAACAAGGTTCCATTGTTTGCTTCTTCGAATTTTCCTATTCTTCTGGTAGCCGCACCGGTAAATGCGCCTTTTTCATGTCCGAATAATTCGCTCTCGATAAGGTCCTTGGGAATTGCGGCAACATTCACGGGAACAAAGGGCTTATCGTGACGATCTGAATTGAAATGAATTGCTTTTGCGACAACTTCTTTACCGGTTCCGGTTTCTCCGGCTATTGAGACGGTGATATTAGTTTTAGAAGCTTTTTCGATCAACGCGAATACCTTTTCAATGGCTTCGCTCTTACCCATGATAAATTTGGAGAGGTCGTATTTCTTTCCAACCTGCTCTTTCAATCTTTCAACTTCTTTGCGCAACCCATGGATCTCCTTGAGATGTTGAAGCGTGTTCCAAAGATGATCCTTGGTATCATCATTCTTCACGATATAGTCGAATGCACCACCTTTCAATAAGCTAATCGCTGTGCCGATATCTTCCTGTCCGGAGATGATAATAACCTGGATATTCGGGTTAATTTCCTTCACTTTTCTCAATACTTCATGTCCGTCCATATCGGGCATGGAGAAATCGAGCGTAACCACATCGGGAAAGTCATGCAATTGATGGAAGAACTCGCCGGCGGAAGTAAATCGCTTTACCTCGTAATCGGGATTGAGGGTCAAATAGTGCTGAAGCATCGAGCCATACCAGGCATCATCTTCAAGAACGAAGATCCTGAGGGTATTAGGATTTCTCATTTTGGAGGTTAACAGGGTTTATAAACGTTATTTTGAGCAAATTATTCCCAAAAAAAGAAAGTTTCCCGCATTAAAAAAAAGTGGATTCCATTTGTTTAAGGTATTTATAGTCAACGCATAAATATTTCCCCTTAGTGGAGTGGAAAACTTGAGGTTGATTGGTTGATTGGTTGACTGGTTGATTGGTTGATTGGTTAACTAGTCAACCAGTCAATCAATCAACCGGCTCCCATGTAGATAACCCCTTTTCCTCGTGAAAGCACGAATAACTAAATTTGAAACATGAGCATCAACAGGGAGAGGCTAAACCAGATATTCAGGCAGGAATACGAAAAATTAAACCCCCAGCAGCGAAAAGCGGTCGACCAGATTGAAGGACCTGTAATGGTGATCGCGGGGCCAGGAACCGGAAAAACACAGATCCTCGCCAGCAGAATTGGAAAGATCCTTCTCGATACCGACACATTGCCCCAAAATATACTTTGTCTTACATACACCGACGCCGGCGTGATTACAATGCGGAAACGCCTGTTGAAATTTATCGGCCCGGATGCATACAAGGTCAACATCTTCACATTTCACGCTTTCTGTAATGAAGTTATCCAGGACAACCTGAATTTGTTTGAAAAAACGGCGCTTGATCCCATTTCAGATCTGGAAAGGGTAGCGTTGATGCGTGAACTCATCGATTCATTCCCGAAAAATCACTTGCTGAAAAAATATCGCGGAGATGTGTATAGCGAAATCAATAACCTGATTGACCTCTTCAGCATAATGAAGCGCGAAGCATTGTCGGCTGCATTGATGAGTCAACGCATTGATGAATATATCTCGACTATGCCTGAACGGGAGGAGTTTGTTTATAAGGTCTCTAGAGCTGGAAAATGGGCGAAGGGTGATCGTAAACCTAGCTACCAGGATACCATCGACAAATTGGAAAAAACGAGAGCAGCCGTCAATGAATTTCCCCGCTTCCAGGAACTCATGCGAAAAAAGAACCGGTATGACTTCGATGATATGATCACCTGGGTCCTGAACGCATTTGAGGAGAATAAGACATTGCTTGCACGATACCAGGAACAATTCCTGTATATCCTTGTAGATGAATATCAGGATACAAGTGGGACGCAAAACCGTTTGATTGAACTATTGATCAGCTATTGGGATAGGCCGAATGTATTCGTTGTGGGAGATGATGACCAAAGCATCTACCGTTTCCAGGGGGCAAACGTAGAGAACATGATGATGTTTGCGGATTCGTATAAAGATGTATTACTTACCGTGGTGCTGACAGATAACTATCGATCAATCCAACCCATACTAAATGTTTCCAAAACAATTATAGATCAGAATAATGATCGCCTCGTTAAAAGATTAGAAAACTTAAGCAAGGACCTCGTTGCATCTCGTGTCGATATACTACATCTCGATCATCTTCCGGTTATCAAAGAATACCAATCACAACGTGATGAAATGATTGGAATTACTCTCGAAATCGATAAGCTGATAACAGACGGTGCTCCTCCTGGAAAAATAGCCGTACTATACAAAGAGAACCGTTATGGCGAAGGACTCGCAAAGTATTTCAAGCTCCTGGATATTCCGGTTTACAGCAAAAGAAATCTGAATATTCTTGAATTACCGTTAGCGCAAAAACTCATTTTGGTAATGCGCTACCTGGCGGCTGAACATGATACACCCTTTGGTGGTGACGAAATGTTATTCGAAATACTTCATTTCGATTGGTTCAATATCCCTCCATTGGAGATTGCCAAACTAAGTGTTGAGGTTGCGGATCGACAATTCGGTGAAAACAAAACTTCGATCAGACGATTATTGAATGAAAAAGCAATCCTTCCTCCAAAGGATCTGTTTACCCCCCTAATTCATGAAAATCTCAAAAGGGCCAGTCATCTGTTTGAAAAATTGATAGCTGTTGTACCGAATGTGACATTACAAAGTCTTTTTGAAAAAATTGTACGCGAAGCAGGAGTGCTGAACCACATCATGCAAACAAATGACAAACACTGGCATTTGCAGGTGGTGACGGGACTTTTTGATTTCATAAAAGAAGAAACTCGCCGAAATCCTTTTATGAATTTGAAGGATATGGTCAGGTTAATTGAATTGATGAATCATGAAGAGGTTCCGTTGCCCCTGGCACAGGTAAGCGGAAATGAAAAGGGAGTAAACCTGCTCACTACGCATGGATCCAAAGGACTGGAATTCGAATGGGTTTTTATTGCTGGATGCAACGCCGATTATTGGGAAAAGAAACGCAAAAACAACAGAGGTTTCACTTTACCGGATAACTTATTTAGCTCACAACCTACCGGCGATAACGGTGAAGAATTGCGCAGGTTATTCTATGTCGCGTTGACCCGGGCAGAAAAAAAATTGACACTTTCTTATAGCAGATTCAAAAACGACGGAAAGGAATGGGAACCATCAATGTTCATCGAAGAAATAAAAGATCAGCATGGAATTAATGCTAGTCCTGGTGAAATAAGTGTTGTTGAGGCATCCCGATTTGCAAGTTTGGAATTCAATGAAAAGGATGCTCCTGAAATTGACAAGCTCGAAGAAGAATTTGTTAGCAGGATGTTGGACAAATTCGTAATGAATGTAACTGCATTGAACAATTACCTGAATTGCCCATTGGAATTTTATTTCCGTAACCTGATTCGAATTCCTTCTCCAAAGAATGAAGCAACAGAATTTGGTTCATCGGCTCACTTCGCATTGGAACAACTTTTCCGCAAAATGCAGGAGCGGAATGAATTCCCCGGTAAAGCAGAATTTATAATTGACTTCGAATGGTACATGCATCGCCACCGGGAAAGTTTTACAAAAGAGCAATTTGAACGAAGGCTGGAATATGGACATGAGATACTAAATAATTACTACGATAAATACATTCAATCCTTTAATAAAATTGTTGCGATCGAAAGGAATATTCGCAATGTGGTATTGAATAATATTCCATTGAAGGGCAAACTGGACAAACTTGAATTTGATGGAAAGAAGGTGATTGTAGTTGACTATAAAACGGGCGATCCCGATAAAGCTAAAAAGAAATTGCAACGACCTGATCCAAAGGAACCACTAGGCGGCGATTACTGGCGTCAGGCAGTGTTTTATAAGATTCTTGTCGATAATTATGAAAATAAAGGCTGGCGGGTGATCAGTACGCAGTTTGATTTTATCGAACCGGATAAGAAAAAAGAATTCAAAAGAGCAACGGTTGATATAACGCCGGAAGATATTGCCGAAGTCAGCAAACAAATCACCGAAGTATGGCAAAAGATCCAGCAACGTGATTTCTATACCGGTTGCGGTAAAGAAGATTGTCACTGGTGCAATTTTGTTAAAACAAACAACCTTACGGTTGCATTGCATGAGATGGAGGAAGAAGAATAGTTTGGCGTTTGGAGTTTGGTGTTTGGCGTTGTTCTAACGCTAAAACCCCGATACCTTGGCCACAACTTTAGGAATTGAAAATGTGAGAGGCTCGTGTGTTGCTCCAACGCCAAACTCCAAACCCCAAACGCCAAACGCCCCCGTTTTAAGCCTTTGTTATGATTAAACACTCCTAAGTTTGCAGCTATTCTCCACTAAGGATGAAACGAACAATTCTTTCTTTATTAGTTATACTCGTGCTTTTTAAGCTTGAGGTCTTTACGGTTGGTTGTGCAAACATGATTCCCCCAACCGGAGGACCAAGGGATTCGCTTCCTCCAAGACTGGTGTCCGTCCGCCCTGGCGATTCAACTCGAAACTTCAACGCAAAGCGGATCACTTTTGAATTCAATGAATATGTTCAGGTGGATAATCCGACCCAAAACGTCCTGATCTCTCCAACTACAAAGATTAGTCCTGAATTTAAACCAAAATTGAAAACAGTCACCGTAATTTTTACAGACAAGGATACACTAGATCCCAACACAACCTATTCAATAAACTTCGGCAACACGATAAAGGATGTGAACGAGGGGAACGTGATGAGGGATTTCACCTATATTTTTTCAACTGGTGCTGTGATTGATTCCTTGAGCATTACTGGCAAGGTGATCATGGCTGAAACCGGAAAAACAGATAGTACGTTAATAGCCGTTTTATATACCAATCTCGATGATTCGGCAGTTTACAAAGAAACACCAAGGTATATTACCCGCATCAGTCGCGATGGAAGCTTTACTTTTCAAAATCTTCCGCCTGCTGTTTTTGCTTTATATGCACTCAAAGCTGAGGGCGGAGAAATAAAATATCTAGACTCAACACAGGAATTCGCATTTGCTGATAGTACGGTAAGATCTTCAACAAATCCCCAACCGATCGTGTTGTATGCCTATAAAGAAGCAGAAAGGCGATCAGGACAACCACCGCCGGGGACTTCTGTTCGTGCGACCAATGTACGAGGAACTGCAGCTGCGGAAAAGCGATTGAGATTGGAAACAAATCTTAGTGCTGGTGAATTGGATCTTTTGGAACAACTGGAATTCTATTTCCGCCAGGCACCGTTGAAAACATTTGACTCAAGCAAAATACGATTCACTAATGAGACCTTTGAAACTATTAATAATTATCAAATCATCCGCGACACGAGCAACGCAAAAGTCACACTTCAATACAACTGGAAAGAGAACACCGCCTATAACATCATCGTCGATAAGGATTTTGCTGAAGATACCGCGGGAAGAAAAATACTGAGAAATGATACCCTTTCTTTCAAAACCAAAAAGACCAGCGAATATGGCGCAATAAGATTGCGTTTGCTTAACCTCGATCTCAGCAAGAACCCGGTACTGCTTTTTGTTCAAAATGAGCAGATCAAAACATCACATCCACTCAGCAGTCGCCAGTTGAATATTCCCCTCTACGTTCCCGGCGAATACGAGCTCCGCATTCTCTACGACGACAATAAAAACGGCAAATGGGACCCCGGTAGTTTCTTTGAAACAAAACGACAACCCGAGAAGGTCATAATTCTACCGAGAAAACTTACGGTAAAGGCGAATTGGGATAATGAGGTAGATATAACGCTTTGACTCACCCCTACCCCTCTCTGCTACGCAAAGAGGGGGAAGTGCGAAACCGTGATTCCTTTTTATACATAACAATTCCGCTGGTTACTATAAGAACCTGCGGAATCGTTCACTATATAATATTTCGGAGAGTTACACTTTCCCCTCTTTGCGTAGCAGAGAGGGGTAGGGGTGAGTCGACTTTCTTATATTTGTACCATGCAATTCTCTTCTTCTTTATTAGAAAATGCGGTGAATGAATTTGCCAAACTTCCGGGCATTGGAAAGAAGACTGCCCTGCGATTGGTTTTGTATTTATTGAAAACAGATCCTGAAAACGTGGAAGGGTTTGGGGAGTCGATCTTGAAGATGCGCAAGGAGATCAAGTTTTGCCAAAGATGTTTTAATGTGGCCGATGCGGATATCTGTTCAATCTGTTCAAATTCGCTGAGAAGACAGGATATGATCTGCGTGGTTGAAAATATCCGGGATGTTATTGCTATTGAAAGTACGCAACAATACAGCGGAACATATCATGTTTTAGGCGGGATTATTTCTCCATTAGATGGTATAGGACCGGATCAATTGAATATTGAATCACTTGTCCACCGGGCTCAAAAGGAAAAGATCGCCGAAATAATATTTGCCCTCAACCCAAATATCCAGGGCGATACTACTATCTACTATATCCAAAAGAAACTTCACCCCCTGGGTATTCGAGTCACTACCATTGCCCGCGGCATCGCCTTCGGTGGTGAATTGGAATATGCTGATGAAATGACCCTGGGAAGAAGCCTTCAGAATAGATTGCCGGTGGAGAGTTATGTTTCAAACAGGTAACCCGTTTGGTGTTTGGTGTTTGGCGTTTGGCGTGAATAACCCCCGACGATACATAGTCAGCATCGACGCGAAATGTCAATGGCATTCACCTTCAACGTTCTAATGGATGTCAGAATCGAATCGGCTTCCCAACGCCAAACTCCAAACACCAAACGCCAAACCGGCCATAAGCTTTGATATTACCTAAACTTACGTTAGCTTTGCCCTCACTTACAGGCGGATTTGTTTATTGTTCGGCCTGATTAAACTGAACTAATAAACGCTAAGGAACTCTCACTTGCAGCTTCCCCAATCGTTTAAGTTCAGAATATTGATTAATAACCGCCACCAGTCCGCCTCAAGCGGATCGGCCGGGGTCAATTTGTAATTAATAATGAAAAAAGGAGGGGTTATGAAATCACTCGTAGACTTACTGAAAGAACGAATCCTGATCATTGACGGAGCTATGGGCACAATGATTCAACAGTATAAACTGGCTGAAGAAGATTACAGAGGTAAGCGTTTCGCTGATTGGCCAAGCGATATCAAGGGAAATAATGATTTGCTTTCTATCACGCAACCGCAGATCATTAAGGAAATCCACAAACAATACCTCGAAGCTGGAGCGGATATCATTGAAACCAATACATTCAATTCGCAAAAAGTTTCGTTGGCCGATTATAATATGCAGAGCCTGGCTTATGAACTCAATGTAGCAGCTGCTAAATGTGCAAGGGAAGCCGTTGATGAGTTCAGAAAAGAAAACAGTTTAGCCGCTGATCAACCGAAGTTTGTTGCCGGTGCAATAGGACCCTTGAATAAAACACTTTCCTTGTCACCTGATGTAAATAATCCCGGCTATCGGGCATTAACTTTCGATGAAGCTGTTGAAGCTTATTATGAACAAACGAAGGGCTTGATCGATGGTGGAGTTGATATTCTTTTGATCGAAACCATTTTCGATACGCTGAATGCAAAAGCTGCCATCTTCGCTATAAAGAAATTCTTTAAGGAAGCCCCCCTACCCCCCAAAGGGGGGAAAGGCAACAAACCCTATTATTATGAAACTGCCGACCCAATGGTATATGGGCTTTTGAAAGAGTTTGTTGCTAAACATAGGAGTCAACCCACGGAAGCAGAAAACATACTTTGGCAAGAGCTAAGAGGTAAGAAGCTAGGACAGTATAAATTCAGAAGGCAACATATTATCGGGTCTTACATTGCAGATTTTATTTGTCTTAAAAAGAATTTGATAATTGAAGTAGATGGCCTAATTCATCAATTACCTGAAAATCTACAATCTGATGAAGAGCGAACGTCATGGTTAAATGATAAGGGTTTTGAAGTAATACGATTTACCAATTCAGAGGTTTTAAATAACCTTGATTCTGTAAAACATTCCATTCTTCAAAAATTGCAATCACTCAGGGATAATGATGACTCTTCCGACGTACCCCCTTTGGGGGTCAGGGGGCTTCCGATCATGGTCAGCGGAACGATCACAGATGCATCGGGACGCACGCTCAGTGGGCAAACCCTCGAAGCGTTTGTTACTTCGGTAATGCATGCGGATCCGGTCAGCATCGGATTGAATTGCGCATTGGGTGCAAAAGAAATGCGTCCCCATATTGAAGAGTTATCCAGGATCGCTTCCTGCTATGTTTCGGCTTATCCGAATGCCGGATTACCGAATGCAATGGGAGAATATGATGAACATCCGGAAGACACAGCACATTTTCTTGAAGAATGGGCCCAGGAAGGATTTGTAAATATTGTTGGCGGATGTTGTGGTACGACGCCTGATCATATTCGTCATATTGCTGAAGCAGTAAAAAAAATAAAACCGAGGGAATTACCGGTCGTTGAATTGGAGTTCTAAAAAACCGATGACCCATTATGATTATTAATTTGATATTAGGAGGTCACTGATTAGCGGGAGCAATAATCAATAATAAATAATTAATAATCAATAATCAAATAAGGAACGAGCCCTATAAAGAACATCTAGAGAATGCCTGAACAAATCATCATAAAACCCTATATGCGATTAGCCGGATTGGAACCTCTCGTGATCCGTCCGGAAACCAATTTTGTAAACGTTGGAGAGCGTACCAATGTTACCGGTTCAAAGAAATTCGCGAGACTGATCCGTGACAATCAGTACGAAGAAGCATTAAGCGTAGCACGTCAGCAAGTTGAAAATGGAGCACAGGTGCTTGACGTGAATATGGACGATGCAATGCTCGATGGTGTAAAGGCAATGGCCACATACCTGAATTTGATCCAGAGCGAACCGGATATTGCGAAGATCCCCATCATGATCGACTCATCTAAGTTTGAGATCATTGAAGCGGGATTGAAATGTGTACAGGGAAAATGCATCGTGAACTCCATCTCCATGAAAGAAGGAGAAGCGAAGTTCATTCATCAGGCAGAAATCTGCAAAATGTACGGTGCGTCGGTTGTGGTGATGGCATTCGATGAAAAAGGACAGGCCGATACTTTAAAAAGAAGAGTTGATATCTGTACAAAAGCTTATGAGATCTTAACAGAACAGGTTGGATTCGATCCCCAGGATATCATTTTCGATCCAAACATTTTTGCTATAGCTACTGGGTTAGAAGAACACAACAATTATGCTGTAGATTTTATTGAAGCATGCAAGCAGATCAAGGCAAAGATGCCACTGGTGAAGATTAGTGGTGGAGTTAGTAACCTTTCCTTCTCATTCCGCGGTAATGATCATGTGCGCGAAGCCATGCATAGCGTATTTCTTCTTTATGCAATTCGTGCGGGAATGGATATGGGAATCGTGAATGCAGGACAGCTTGTAATATACGATGAGATTGCACCTGATTTGAGAGATCTTTGCGAGGATGTAATCCTGAATCGCAACAATGATAATAACGAAGCAACTGAAAAACTGATCTCCTTTGCCGAAACCGTAAAGGCAAAGGGAAAGGAAGAAAAGAAAGATGATGCATGGAGAAATACCCCTGTTGAAGAAAGATTGAAGCATGCGTTGGTGAATGGTATTACAGATTATATTGACCAGGATACAGAAGAAGCAAGACAGAAATATCCTCGGCCTCTCGAAGTAATTGAAGGTCCCTTAATGGCGGGAATGGATGTTGTGGGTGATTTGTTTGGTAGCGGTAAAATGTTTCTTCCACAAGTAGTAAAAAGTGCGAGGGTAATGAAGAAAAGCGTCGCTTACCTCACTCCCTTTATCGAAGAGGAAAAGTTAACGCGACTGGCAAACGGCCTGGGTGCAGATGATAAAAAAGGGGCGGCAAAAATTTTGCTCGCTACTGTCAAAGGAGATGTACATGATATCGGAAAGAATATTGTCGGCGTAGTATTGGGTTGTAATGGATACGATGTGGTTGATCTTGGGGTGATGGTTTCTGCAGATAAAATTCTTGATACAGCAGAAAAAGAAAAGGCGGATATCGTTGGATTGAGTGGTCTGATCACTCCTTCTCTCGACGAAATGGTGCATATCGCTCATGAGATGAAGAGAAGAGGTATGAAACAACCCTTGCTGATCGGCGGAGCCACTACTTCCCGTATGCATACCGCAGTGAAGATTGCACCTCAATATGACAATGGAGTTGTACATGTACTCGATGCTTCCCGTAGTGTTACTGTTGCAGGATCATTGTTGAGCGATGATCAAAAACCACAATTCCTTAGTGGAATAAAGAAAGAATATATCAAGCTTGCTGATGATTTCAATAATAAGAAAACGGCTAAGCAATACCTGAGTATTTCCGATGCACGCAACAATAGAGTTAAAATCAATTGGGATAATTATAGCCCTGTCAAACCTCAATTCACCGGGACGAAAGTTTTCGATAGTCATCCCCTGGATGAAATAAGAAGTTTCATCGATTGGGGTCCATTTTTTATTGCATGGGAAATGCATGGAAAGTTTCCGCAGATCCTTACGGATCCTGTTGTAGGTACGGAAGCCACCAAATTGTACAATGATGCAAATGCATTATTAGACCAGGTGGTTAAGGAAAAATGGTTGAACGCAAGAGGAGTGATTGGATTTTATCCGGCAGCTAGTCCAAATCCGGATACGGTGACAATTCAGAATGGATCCATGACCGTGAACCTTGAATTTTTGAGACAACAAATCAAGAAAGCACCTGGGCAACCGAATATCAGTCTTGCCGATTTTATTCAACCTGAAAACAAGCAAAACGCCCAGGATCATATCGGCGGATTCTCAGTTACCATCAGCGGTATTGAAGAACATATCAAACGATTCGAAAAATCACATGATGATTACAATAAGATCATGTTGCAGGCATTGGCCGATCGATTAGCTGAAGCATTTGCAGAATGTCTTCATTTAAAAGTGAGAAAGGAATTCTGGGCTTATGCAAAGGAAGAACATTTAAGCAATGAAGATTTGATCAAAGAAGTCTATTCAGGCATTCGCCCCGCGCCGGGATATCCAGCTTGTCCGGATCATACAGAGAAATATAAACTGTTCAACCTTTTAGGTGGAGAAGAGACCACAGGCATTCACCTTACTGAATCACTCGCCATGTACCCTGCCGCATCCGTATGCGGTTGGTATTTCAGTCACCCGCAAAGCCAGTATTTTGGTGTAGGAAAGATTAAGGAAGATCAATTACAGGATTATGCGGCAAGAAAAGAAATGAGTTTGGATGAAATGACAAGATGGTTGAGACCGATACTGGAATAATTATTTCTTCCCGAAGGTGTCTTTCATTCGTTGAGCATCTCGCGCGTTTCTCAATCCAAGAATCAACAGTACCATTATTATTACTTTGATAATTGCACCCTGCAAAAGGGTTCGGGGATCCAGTATTGCATTTATCGCCACCAACAATATATAAACGATTGACGCGAAAAGTAAAGCCGTATACGGCTTTTGCTTTGTCCAGAGTGCCAAAACAAAAAATACTGCGCTTACAAAAATGCTTATGGCGGCTACAATCAACCTTGCGCTGGGTGGCAATGGTCCCAGGAATAATAGAGGAAGAAGTTGAAGTCCAGAAATAATAAAGAGCATGATCCTCGCATTGCGGACATGTTTATCATACCCTTCCATTGAGAAATCGGCTTCTTCGAAGATGGTTTCGTCGGGATTTGGTTCTGGTTTTTGTTCTTCCATTCTCTCAAAATAATAATTTTACTTAGACATTACACTATATATTGCTAGTCAAATGATCAAATCACAATTTATAAAGAACATTCTGATATTACTAATCGAAGGTGCCAAGCAAGAAGAGTTATTGAGAAAACAAATCGATCTATCGACTGACTTGGAATATGAATACACAGGAGCTGGTTTGTTTGTAACCTTTAATCATGATGATGCAATTAGCCAGTTCAAAACTGAAATTGGTAGAGTGCTAGAGGGAGCAGAAGTGAAAATCGAATCTTCACAATTGGAAATGAAGCTGGAACTGTCTTATTTTTTGATGGTGGTGTAATTGACCGTCTTGAAGTATATACTTATGATGGCAAATACCCGAACGCAGAATTAAAAGATTATCAATTATCCCAAGCATGGCTACCCGACGGTGGAAGGAAGATAAAATTTCCATGAAGTTAATCGGCACGATTATTTTTACTTATCTTTTTTCAAACAACCACCATTGTCTCCTCCTGGGCTTAACTTTATAATTTCCTGTTATGTATTTTCCAATATGTTCCATCGCTTCGTCTACACTATTGGTGAGCAATACCAGGTTGAGGTCTTCCCGCAGTATCGTTCCCTGTTCTGCCATAAATTCGAGGTAATCCCAAAGCTCCTTATAGAATTCCTTACCGTATAAAACAATTGGGAATTGTGTGATGGTTTTTGTTTGAACAAGAGTAAGTGCTTCAAAAAATTCATCCATTGTACCAAATCCACCAGGCATGATCACGAATGCATAAGAATACTTTACCAGCAATACCTTTCTTACAAAGAAATGCTCAAAAGTGACCCATCGATGCATGTAAGGATTATGCTTTTGTTCGAAGGGCAGTTGAATATTGCAACCAACAGATGCACCATTGTTTTCAAATGCACCGCGATTCGCTGCTTCCATAATGCCTGGACCACCACCGGTCATGGTCGTGAATCCCATGCCCGCGATCTTCTTACCAAATTCATAAGCCGCTTTATAATAAAGGTGATCTTCTTTGAATCTTGCCGATCCAAAAACGGTGATGCATGGACCAATAAAATGCAATTCGCGAAATCCTTTCACAAACTGCCGGAATACCCTCCACGCAAAGGCGAGTTCATAACCACGGCTCTTTGGTCCTTCTAAAAATACCCGTTCATCTACCGGTATGATCGGTTCCTTACTTTCCTTTGACTTTCCTTCCATTGATCTATGTAAATTGCCAGACAATTTACGCAATTATGGCTTCCTCATTACGCATCATCAGTTACAATGTAAATGGCATACGTGCTGCAATGAATAAGGGTCTTTGCGATTGGTTAAAGACCAATCCGGCTGATATAATTTGTGTACAGGAAACAAAGGCCTCAAAGGAAAGTGTGGACTGCAAACCATTTGGTGATCTGGGATATATGGACTACTGGTTCAGTGCACAGAAAAAAGGATATAGTGGTGTTGCTGTATTCACAAAAATAAAACCGGATAATATTCAATATGGCACGGGACAAAAGGTAAGTGATGATGAAGGCAGGGTGCTACAAATGGATTTCGGTAAAACCCGTTTAATAAACGCATACTTTCCTTCGGGTACAACGGGAGATGAACGACAAACGTTCAAATATAAATGGCTCGATGAATTCTTTAAATATATTAATACGCTTAAAAAGAAATATCCGAATCTGATCCTTTGCGGTGATTATAATATCGCTCATAAAGAGATCGATATCCACGATCCAAAGGGAAATAAAAAATCTTCCGGCTTTCTTCCGGAAGAACGCGCATGGATGGACAAATTTTTTGAAAGCGGTTGGATAGATAGTTTCCGCCAATTCCACACGGAGCCGCATCGATACAGTTGGTGGAGTCAACGATTTCCTACAGTGCGTTTGCAGAATAAAGGTTGGCGTATTGATTATATCAATGTAACAGAACCACTCAAGAAGAAACTAAAAAATGCAGAGATCTATCCGGATGTAAAGCAGAGTGATCATTGTCCGGTTTATTTAGAGATAGGAATGTAATCCCCAATAGTCGTCATCCCCGCGGTGTGGCTTCGGGAGCTTACGACGTATTGCAACCAAGCGGGGATCCCCTACCAACAACATATCTAAAAACACAATACCCTCCCAACCAAATTATAGTGACAACTGCAAGAAGGAAAAGATTAATTAATTCGCTTTTCATGCGATTAGCCAAAGCGCATTAGTATGAATTCCTATGTTGTTAGTAGAGGATCCCCGCTTAGCTGCGTGCATTTCGTTAGTCCCTGAAAGCATTCCGCGGGGATGACGATCATAAAGAGACGAGGTTACACTTGCATTTGCATAATAGTAATCAACAGTTTGCACAAAACTCCTGTCTTTTAACACCATTTTTTCCCCAATGCTTGTATCTTACCCCCACCTGAACCAAACTAACGTCTATGATCACCGCTGGTTTGTTAATTGTTTTCTTCATCATTCTCATCCTTATTATTAATTCACGTTTCTCTGCGTACGGCGACTTTCATCAATCGCTTAAAAAAAATCTGAGCGATCTAACCAAAGAAATCAAAGAACTGAAAGAACAGATCGGTAAGCTAAATACTGGTCCGACAACTTCACCGGTTCAGCCGAAACCTGAACCGCCACCAGTTGTACAAAAACCGCAGGAAGGAGTTGCCGAAGTTCCTAAAGCCCCGCCTGTACAGGCAAGAAAGGACCCGTTTGCGGCGCAACAACCTCAGCCACAAAAACAGATTCCTGTAATTGAAACGCCGCAACATAAACCTGCAATCGAACAAAAACCGCAACAGCAACAACCAGGCTGGTTTGATCAATGGCTCCAGAAAAATCCGGATATGGAAAAATTCATTGGTGAGAATCTCATCAATAAAATAGGAATTGCAGTGTTGGTATTAGGAATTGCATTCTTTGTAAAATATGCAATCGATAAAGAATGGATCAATGAAATCGGAAGAGTCATGATTGGCCTGGCTTCCGGAGGAGTTTTGGTTGCATTGGCACATCGTCTTCGCAACAGCTATCGATCCTTCAGCTCAGTTTTAGTTGGAGGCGGTATTGCTGTCTTTTATTTTACGATTGCATTTGCATTTCATGAATACCAACTGATTGGCCAGACTTCTGCATTCATGATCATGGTCGTGATAACGGCCTTTGCGGTAGTGCTTTCGATATTATATGACCGCATTGAATTGGGGATGCTTGCGACGGTGGGTGGATTTATCACACCTTTCCTCGTTAGTACCGGACAGAATAATTATCATGCGTTGTTTACCTATATGTCAATACTAAGTATGGGCCTATTGGTATTGGCTTACTTCAAACGATGGCAGATCATTTATTTCACTGCATTTCTCTTCACGGTATTGATTTATGGAGCATGGCTGTTCGAGCAAGTCGATAGTTATAATGCAACTCCTCCCTATAAAGATGCTTTGATGTACGCAACGATATTTTATTTTATTTACCTCGCAATGCATGTAGTGAATAATATCCGCACCAAACGAAAGTTCTCGGGATTTGATTTCACCAGCTTGCTTTTGATCAATTTCACATATTATGCGGCAGGCATCATCTCGCTGGAATACTGGAACTCCGGCGATTTTCAGGGATTTTTTACAGCTTCTCTGGGTGCAATCAATTTGATCCTCGCATTTATCTTCTTTCGTCAACGAACAGCAGACAAGAATTTTGTATACCTGCTGATCGGACTCACACTAACCTTCCTTTCATTAGCGGCGCCGGTTCAATTGGAAGGAAATTATATCACCATTTTCTGGTCTGCCGAAACCGTTTTATTATTCTGGCTGTATCAACGCTCCGCAATAAAACTGCTAAAGATCGCTTCATTTATTATTGCCATACTGACGCTCATCAGCCTGGGAATGGACTGGGTGGAAATTTATGGAATTGGGGTTGATAAGTTACCAGTGGTTATTAATAAAGGCTTCCTTACTTCAGTTTTTGTTTCGCTTTCGATGGGATTACTTTATCGGGTTTTTTGGCGGGAGGCAGACACCTATTATCTCACGCCGATTACTAATCAAAACATGAAGAATATCGTGGGCACAACAGCAGTCCTGGTATTCTTTATTGCAGGAGTACTGGAGATCAATTATCAATTCAGTACTCGCTTTCCGGAAATTCGTGCTCGTTTTCGTGAAACAGGTTTGCACTTTATGTATTTACAGCTATATGTACTGGCATTTATCTGTGCATTATTCTTACTGACCGAAAGGTTTGGAAAACTCAAAGATCCATTGTTACGAATGGGGATACCGCTGGTTTGTTTTTTACTGTATCTTTTCAATGTTTCAAACATCTATGAAACCGAAAAACTTCTTTTATCTGGCGCTAACAACAAACAATACTTTATAGCGCAATGGGCTAGCATAGCATTGATTTTTGTATTGGCAAGCATCAGTATAAGCTATTTTAGAAGGAATGAAACAATGCTCAAGTCTTATCGAAATGTTTTTACCTGGTTTATGGCTTTTGCATTAGTGATTGTTTTAAGCCTGGAAAGCAGGCATATCATGGTTTGGTTTAATTATTCAGGAGAAGCTTCCATTTTCGACATCGAAAACCTTTACTATAAGGCTGGGATGACCATCATATGGGGATTGAGTTCATTTACGATGATGTATTTAGGAATGAAACACAAATTCAAACCACTTCGAATAGTCTCATTGGTATTATTTGGCACCACATTGGTCAAGCTCTTTTCTTTCGATATCCGGAATATTCCTCCCGGCGGAAAGATCGCTGCATTTATACTTCTGGGAGTATTGTTGCTTACCGTATCATTCATGTACCAGCGATTGAAAAAATTAATCATCGATGATGCAACAAACCAAGGCTAGTTTCTTAGTGCTACTCTTATTCGCGTCAACCTTTGCAAATGGTCAGCAATTCAGACATTCTGCAAAGCTGGATAGCATTGGAACTTCCGGTTTTTACATTATAGTTCTCAATTCCGAAATTCTAAGTTACCTGCGCACAGATTGTGCTGATCTTCGCATTGAGGATAAGGACAAAAAATCTGTTCCGTATCTACTCCGGGTTGCTTCAACACCTCTCCAACAGTCTAGTTTTATTGAATTTCCCATCCTGAGTAATCGTTTGGTTGATAGCGGGAAAACAGAAATTATTCTAAGTAATGATTCAGCGAAACAGATCCATAATATTAAACTCTTCATAAAAAATGCAGCAGTTAGTCGCACCGGAAGCTTGAGCGGGAGTAATGACAGACAGAAGTGGTTTATTGTCGATGACCAGGTTCTGATCGGCAGGTCTTATGAATCTGTGAAAGATGAATATCTCCAGGAAATCCTTTTCCCCATGTCCAATTATCGGTTCTATAAATTAATAATCGATAACCAGAAGAACGACCCAATGAATATCGTGCGCGCCGGAACTTACACTGTAATTTATTGGAAAAGGCTGATGCAATTCGAATATAATCCTTTACCCGATGTAAAATCAACAGACTCCGGCGCCCACACACTCGTGCATATTCAACATAATCGGCCCTATCAGATTAGTCACATTTCCTTATCAGCCAATGGTCCGAAATTTTTTAAGCGAGAATTCCAGCTTTATTCAATTGATTCGGCAAGTGCCTCAAAAAGATTTATCGGAGAATTCAGTCTCAACTCGGACATAATGCCCGAATTTGATTTCCCATTGGTAAAAACAGACCGGCTATTGATGGTTATTGATAATAAAGACAATCCTCCACTGAAAATTGAACGGCTCCAGACGCAACATATTTCAATGGATGCAACGGCTTACCTCGAAAAAGGCAATAGCTATACACTTCTCATGGATAATCCTGAATCAAAAGCACCTGACTATGATCTCGTTCATTTCAAGGATAGCATTCCGCAATCAATCGCTGTATTAAATCCGCATTCAATTACTACAAATGAAATACTCGCTGGCGATTCCCAAAGCCGGAATTGGTGGATTTGGCCGGTATTGATCGGCGTAATTGCAATTATGGGGCTTCTAACTTACAAGTTATCTGGCGATGTTAAGGCTAATGTGAAGAATTGATGCTAATTCAATAAGGTAGCTCAATCTCCACTATAAAATCACTCGGAATTAAAACAAATTGAATAGCAATTCCAATCCAATCCTCCATATCTCCGTGTCTTCGTTGTCCTCCGTGACAGTTGAATATAAACACTAACGCACGTCAGCAAACAAGAAACATTTATCAATAATCAAACTTTCATCAATTTGTCAACCTTCTGTGGATAAGAAAATATTTCATATTGCATTCTCAACTATTGTTGTAAATTCCTCTCAAACCCGCATCAGCAAAGGGTTTCAGCGGCATGGCCTGAAACCCGCATCCAGACTGAATTTCAGCGCGTAATAAGTTTTACTCGTATAATTACGTCAAATGTCAAATCCCCGCGAATCCTTGTCCGGTGCGGTTTTTAGCGAATTTCCACTTACTAATTTTTTGGAAGAAAAATTTTGCTGCTTGATAAAACCGTATAAATTTGCCCCTGCCTGCTGCGCCTTCGCGAAGCTTCGGCGAAACAAGGCCGGAAGGCAGGTGAGCAAAAATTTTATTAAAAAATAACACTATGAACAAAGCTGAATTAATTGCAAAGATTGCCGATGATGCAGGCATTACCAAAACACAAGCCAACTCTGCTTTGGATTCTTTCGTTGAAGGCGTAACCAAAACATTAAAAGGTGGTGGTAAAGTAACACTCGTAGGATTTGGGACTTTCTCTGTTTCGAAGAGAGCTGCCCGCAATGGCCGCAACCCTCAAACTGGAGCGGTGATCAAAATCAAAGCAAAAAAAGTTGCACGGTTTAAGGCTGGTAAAGAATTGGCAGGTAAATTATAATGCTGCACACAACGCATTTATAGGTCCCCCACCATGGCGGGGGACTTTTTATTGCAATAACATTCCTATTTTTACAATCCTAAAAAACAATTTATGGGAAGAGGAGACAAAAAAACCAAGAAAGGAAAGATTTTTAAAGGATCATTTGGTAAAAGCAGACCATCGAAAACTAAAAAGAATACAGGAAAGAAGGATTCGAAATAACGACTATTCTCATAGTGCGGAATATTCGGAGTTTTTGATCGGAAGAACAGCGGAACAGATGAACAGTGGAACAGTAGAACAGCAGATCAGTAGAGCAGTAGAACTGAAGATCGGACTGACCGACCGTTGAATCAACATACCAACTAATAAGGTAGCCCAAAGTAATTCCAGCGTTCTGCTGTTCATCTGTTCTTCTGTTCTTCTGCTCTTCTGTTCTTCTGTTCAAAAATCTTACGGCGCGAGCCTCTCAATAATCCAACTCCGCCCCTCACCCAAAGAATACTGTATTCTATCATGCAATCGATTCGCCCTCCCTTGCCAAAACTCAATACTCACGGGCTTTACTCGCCATCCTCCCCAATGAGATGGTCTTTCGAGTGGTTTTGATTTGAATAAATCTGCATATTCTTTTTCCTTCTCTTCAAGCCAATCTCTATTGGGAATCACTTCACTTTGCGGCGATGCCCATGCACCGACGCGGGCGCCTTCCGGCCTGGAAATAAAATACGCATCGCTTTCTGTTTCTTTTACTCGTTCAACAATCCCCGTTATGCGAACCTGTCTTTCCAATTCTTTCCAGAAAAAAACCAGGCAGGCACGCGGGTTTTCTTCCATTTGTTTCGATTTAAAACTGTTGTAGTTGGTGTAGAATACAAATCCGGCTGCATCATACCCTTTGAGCAACACAATTCGCGCAGAAGGAATTCCATCTGCAGATGCTGTTGCCAGTGTCATTGAATTCACTTCATCAATTGACGAATTGAGTGCATCCAGCCACCAAACCCCGAATTGCTTTATCGGATCTGCATCAACGTTAATCTTCGATAATGATCGTAGTTTATATTCTTTGCGGATGGCGGCGATATCAGACATGTTCGGGGATTTTACTGGGACGAAATTACGGGTTACCGACGTGTTTTTGAATTGCCCTTATGCGACGAGTTTTACTCCCGACATGGCGGGACGAAGGCGCGAACTTGAATTTGGATCAATGAATATACCTGAATTCCTTGCTCTACTGATCTACTGTTCTACTGTTCCGCTGTTCTGCTGTTCTGCTGTTCGTCTGTTCTACTGTTCGTCTGTTCTACTGTTCAAAAAAACTGCGTCGTAGGTAGCTCCGCAAATGTGCGAGTATTACATCTACTTTCCAGCACTCTCATCAGGTTTGCCACCCGATAATCTTGCCAACAAAGTTTCAATTTCCCCTATACGCATCAGTTGAGTTTCGAGTTTCTTGTTGTGTTCGGACACCTGCTGAATATCATTATTCAATTCTTCGAGGAAAGAAACCTTACGCAGCAATTGCTGGCGCTGGAAATTTGATTCGCGGAGTTTATCTTCTGTATCTGCCAAAAGCCTGCTCAGGCGTTGGTTTTCTTCCATTACCGAAATATAGCGGAGTTTAATCTCATCGAACTCTTTGGTAAGCTTGAAATAGGATTGTTGTAATTCGTCAAACTCGAAATTCCTGTTCTGTGGCTGTGCTAAATAGGATTCCACCTTCTGGATCTTTTCCTGCACAAGATGGAATTCACCATAAGCTTTGTCCAATCGTTCTTTTACTTCAACAGAAAGTGCATTTTGCTGTTTCACCTGCTTCATCTCTGATTCCTTTTCCATTAAGGTTTTCTTGAGATCGCGCATTTGTGTAAGCAACTCTTCATTCGACTTCTGTACCTCTCCATACTTGCGCTCAGATTCTTTTAACATGTGGATCTGTTCCAACAAGCGATTGATATGTTGATTGTGTGTCAAAAGATTCTCTTGTGCTGCGCGTAACTGCTCAAGGTATTCTGCAGTTGGTATGGCTTCGACTACCGGAGTATTTTCTATTTTCTGCAAGAGCCTTTCTTTTTCCATTCGCGCAAGGCGAAGCTCTTCCTTAAGCACTTCTTCATTCTGGAGAGTTTCGTGAACTTCCGATTTATAGCCTTCTTCCAGCTTTTGCTGAATATCTACCTGCTCATAATACTTCAAACGCCATTCGTCGGCTTCATTGATAGAAGTATCGTGCTGGGGTTTTGTTTCAATATGCGGTAACGATTTTCTACTGGACCAAAAGTAATTTATAGCAAAGCCAAGAAGGATAGCTCCCACCTGGAAAAGTATTACTTCGGTGAGGGTTATTTCGAAGGCCAGTATTATTGAACATGTTATCATAACGGTTCGGAATTCTTTATCCGGTTTTTCAGGATAAAAAATGGGTGACCG
Organism: uncultured Chitinophagaceae bacterium; assembly: GCA_963728145.1. GTDB lineage: Bacteria > Bacteroidota > Bacteroidia > Chitinophagales > Chitinophagaceae > CAVSJA01. The sequence continues at coordinate 74,035 of CAVSJA010000009.1, forward strand.
TTCTTCAAGGGGATTGGAAAGAACTAATAAAAAAACCACCTGCTTTGGCGGTTTTTCGGATCAGAAAAATAGTAAGGCTAAGCCAGATATCCAAACCAACTCCTTTGTTATATTATTAATATTGATTATCAACCTCTTACGAGTGTACCGACTTTATCGCCTGTAACAACTTTCAAAAGGTTTCCAGGCTTATTCATATCGAATACGATGATGGGGAGATTGTTTTCCATGCAAAGGGTAAATGCTGTCATATCCATAACCCGAAGATTTTTGGATATGCATTCCTGGAAAGTGATGACGTTAAATTTCTTGGCTGTCGGATCTTTTTCAGGATCTGAAGAATAGATCCCATCAACTCTTGTTCCTTTCAATATAACATCAGCGCTTATTTCAATTGCACGGAGAGAGCCTGCTGTATCCGTAGTGAAATAGGGATTACCCGTACCAGCTCCAAAGATTACAACTCTTCCTTTCTCCACATGTCTTATCGCACGCCGGCGTATGTACGGCTCTGCGATCTGCTCCATTTTAATCGCGCTTTGTAAACGGGTGTAAACGCCTATCTTTTCCAACATGGCCTGCATTGCCATTCCATTGATCACCGTTGCAAGCATACCCATATAATCTCCATGCGCACGTTCAATGCCTGTCTCATGTTCATTCATCCCTCTGTAAATATTACCACCTCCAATTACGATTGCCACCTGCACGCCCAATTCAGAAATCGATTTGATGTCCTGCGCATATTGTTCGATCACCGCAGGATCCAAACCAAAATTCTTATCACCCATTAAAGCTTCACCGGAGAGTTTGAGTAGGACACGTTTGTACTTAGGAATCATGTAGCTATTGCAGATTTGTTATTGCTCCCGATAGCTCCCGATAGTTATCGGGACGGGATTTTATATTGACGTCAAAATCGAAATATGCCGTGCGAAGATAGGGGATTTCATATTAGAGTAAAGAGTTCCGCGTGCCAATAAAAAGCCCCGTCTCTGTGCGACGGGGCCGTATATTGAAGGCTTTACTTACTTATTTATCCTAAAGCAACCCTTTTGAACTCAACAACTTTCAGTTGAGGATCGATGCTCTTCAGGTTATCGGCTACTGTCTTACTGCTATCCTTTACGAAAGCCTGGTTCAACAAAGTGCTTTCTTTAAAGAATGCATTCAGTTTGCCTTCTGCGATCTTGTTGATCATTTCGTCGGGCTTACCTGCCATCTTTGGATCATTCTTGATTTGATCAATAACAATCGCTCTTTCTCTTTCGATGGTTGCTGCAGGTACTGCACTTTGATCAACCGCAAGAGGATTCATCGCCGCGATCTGCATAGCGACATCTTTTCCTGCTTCTGCAGCTGGTTTATTCATTCCAACCAATACCGCGATACGATTTGCACCATGAATATAAGAAGCTACATAATCTGCATCAACACGCGCTAACTTGGTGACCCCAATTTTTTCACCGATTGATGCGAGCTTGTCATTTACCAGCTCGGAAACTTTGGATCCGTTGATGGTAACACTATTCAATTCATCAAGTGATTTAACATTGTTTGAAACCGCCGCATCCATAATGCTTTGAGCGAATGCAACAAAATCAGCGTTCTTACTTACGAAGTCTGTTTCGCAGCTAACGCATAATGCGATACCCGTTTTGTTATCAGCAGTGGTCTTCGCAAGCACTACTCCTTCCTTTGCTTCGCGGTCACCACGAAGCGCCGCAACCTTCGCACCTTTCTTACGCAACCAGTCGATCGCTGCTTCAAAATCACCATTCGATTCAGTAAGCGCTTTTCGACAATCCATCATCCCTGCACCAGTTGCCTGGCGAAGTTTATTTATATCTGCTGCTGTTATTGTTATAGTAGACATCGATTTAATTTGAAATTGTGAATTAAAAAGCTACGAGCCTCGAGCCGCGAGCTATGCAGGATAAACTTTCCCAAACTGTGATCTACTCCCGACTTGTCATTCCCGTCCCGCCTAAGGCGGGAGGAACCCGCTTCCGACTACCGACTACCCGGTCCTGCAGGTCTCCTGCTAGCACCACCTGGAACTCTGCGCTTCGGCTGATGACCACCGCGGACCTTTCCGCCTCTTGCAGCTTCTGCTTCAGCTTCTGCTTGCAGGCGCGCTGCTTTCTTTTCCTTTTCGTCGTCCGCTGTATCTTCTACTTCCTCATCTTTTGCAGCCTGTCTTTCAGCCAAACCTTCCGCAATTGCGGCAGTGATGTATTGAGTGATGATTGCAATTGATTTTGTGGCATCATCATTCGAAGGAATTGCAAAGTCAACTTTGTTTGGATCGCAGTTAGTATCTACCATTCCGAATGTAGTGATACCGAGACGTTCTTGCTTCAGCCAGAGCGATATGTTCATGACCAATATCGATGATGAACAAGGCTGCAGGTACACGTCCCAGTTGGGAAATACCACCAAGTACTTTGTCCATTTTATCGCGGTCGCGGCCCAATGTGAGGCGTTCTTTTTTCGTAAGGCTCTCGGCACTTCCGTCGTTCAACATTTTCTCAATGCTCTGCATCTTCTTCACGCTCTTACGAACGGTGTTGAAGTTAGTAAGCATACCACCCAACCACCTTTCAGTAGCAAAGGGCATGTTCACTCTGCGTGCGCATTCGGTAACGATTTCTTTCGCCTGCTTCTTCGTACCAACGAACATGATCTTCTTACCACTACGAGCGATCTGCTTCAAAACTGCTGCAGCTTCCTGCAAATGCTCTGTAGTTTTATTCAGGTCGATAATATGAATGCCTTTCTTTTCAGCGAAAATATAAGGCAGCATTTTTGGATTCCACTTCTTACGCAAGTGACCAAAATGTACACCTGCATCTAAGAGTTGTTGTTGTAATGAAGTGTTATTTTCCATTGTTTATTAGTGTCTAAGTATTTTAATGAATAAGCTGTGAGCTTTGAGCCATGAGCTGCGAGCTAAGGCTCGTGGCTCGAAGCTCGGGGCTCGTAGCTATTATCGCTTCGAGAACTGGTAGCTTCTACGTGCTTTCTTATGACCGAATTTCTTACGCTCAACAGATCTTGGATCACGCTTAAGAACTCCGGCTGCTTTCAAAGCAGGACGAAAATCAGGATTCAGTTCAACCAGGCACGAGCCATTCCGAGCATTGCTGCTTCAGCCTGCCCTTTAACTCCACCACCAGCGGCATTGATCTTTACATCAAATTTGCTTAAAGCATCGATGCTTCTGAGAGGAAGTTCAACCTGGTTCTGTAAATAGATCAGGGTGAAATATTCTTTGTAGTCCTTGTCGTTAACCGTAATCTTACCGGTTCCTTTTGAAAGGAAAACCCTTGTTACGGCTTCTTTACGACGACCTACTCCATTTCTTTTGCTTTTCCATTTGTTATTTTGTAAGGTTCCTCCCGCCATCGGCGGGACGAAAATTCCGGTTAAAATTTGAGTTCTTTTGGTTTTTGTGCAGCGTGCTCATGCTTGTCCCCAGCATACACAAATAATTTTTTGAACATCTTGCGTCCCAAACGATTTTTAGGAAACATGCCTTTTACCGCTCTTTCAACAACTGCTTCGGGACGACGTTTCAACAAATCGATCGCCGTTTCGGCTCTCTGACCACCAGGATAACCTGAGTAGTTCAGGTATTCTTTTTCATCAAATTTGTTGCCGGTGAATTTAACCTTGTCGGCATTGATTACAATTATATAATCTCCGCAATCTACATGTGGCGTATAATACGCTTTGTTCTTACCACGAAGAACAGCAGCTATCTTAGCACACATGCGTCCAACGGTTTGATTGGTACCGTCGACAACATACCAGTTATGTTGTACGGTAGCCGCGTTAGCATGTTTTGTAGTGAAATGTAGTTTGCTCATTTTTTGGCTTTGAGCTATGAGCTGCGTAGCTGCGAGCCAATAGCTGATTAATTAAATATTACAGGAGCACCATCCTGCTTTCCTGCTTCCTATTCCATTCATGTGTTGCAGCTTGAAAAGGGAGCGCGAAGATAGGTTAATGTGAACTGAACAACCAAAGATAAAGGGAAGTATTTTTTATCGCACCTTTATAATGTGTTGATTTATAATAAAAATTTTGACCCGATTCTAAAAACCGCCGGCAGCCCCGCCCAAGGCGGGAGGGGGTGTGGACGCCCCGGCGGCGTCCCGATGCATCGGGAGAAAACCCCGCCGGCGGCTTATATTTACGGAATGAGTGTACAGCCAATAGGAAGATCTCAATTCGGCAAGCCCGAAAACAAAGGAAACCTGCTTCCAAAGGAGGAAGCTGAACAATTATTAAACGAATGGGTGCCAAACGAAAAGCTTCGATTACATATGAAGCAGGTTGCCGCTGTAATGAAAGCATGGGCGATTGAAAAAGAAGCTGCCGATGAAGAGACTGCGAGAAAATGGGAACAGGCAGGATTACTTCATGACGCCGATTGGGAAAAGTATCCGGATCAGCATTGCCGGATAATTATTGAAGAACTGGAAAAAAGAAATGTAGATCCTGAATTAATTCATTGCATCGCTTCGCATGGCCCCCGTCATTTTGGAGTGGAACCCGAAACAAGGATGGATTATATGATCTATGCATTTGATGAGCTATCTGGATTTGTTCATGCCAGCGCGTTGATAAGGCCGACCCGTTATGAGGGAATGGACAGCAAAAGTGTACTGAAGAAATTTAAAACACCTTCCTTTGCCGCCCAGGTAAACCGGGATGATATCACGGATGCCTTGAGCCGGATCAATATTCCAATTGAAGAATTAATTGAATTTGTAATCCGGAATCAAAAGGATGTATCATGATTAAATATTTTATTTGCAACAGAGTTAATTAATTTGCTGCCTCTTTAAACCCGTAACATGAAAAAAGGATTGATTTTCCTTCTTGTTTTGCTTGTTTTAGTAGTTGGTGCGATCTATATCTTCATTCCAAATCAGCTCAGGGTTTCCCGCGAGTTGCTTCTCAATGCAAATTCATTTGGAGTATACAGAAGCCTGGCTGATGAAAATACCTGGAACAAATGGTGGCCAAATAATGCTTCATCCAATTCAACTGCGTTGCCGGTGTTAGATGGCTATCAATTTGAGGTAAGAAATAAACTGTTCAAAACACTGGAGGTTGGATTAAAAGGCCAGGACCGGGATTATAGCAGTGGGATCCTGTTTATTCCACTTGAACATGATTCGTCGGCGATCCGTTGGGAAGTTCCGATTGAAACAGGTAACAATCCTATCAATAAAGTAAGCCGCTATTTTGAAGCAAGAAAGATTGCCAATATGCTTTCGACAGTATTAAAGTCCATGAAACCTTACATGGAAAAGGAAGAGAATCTCTATAAACTTTCTATTAAACAAGGTATGGTTGTAGACACTGCATTTGTCTCGACCAGAACAGCATTCAATCATTTTCCCACAACAGAAGAAGTTTATGCGATGATAGGAAAACTGCATGAGCATGTCGCAAAACTAAATGGGAAAGAAAATAGTTACCCAATGCTCAACATCGATAGCAGCGGAAATAAACCCGCCGGAGGGTCGGGCAAGGCATATGAAGTGATGGTCGCAATTGCAACAGATAGACTTCTACCGGAGCAAGGAGATATTAAGTTAAAAAGAATGATCCGGGGAAATATCCTCATTGCAGAAGTTACCGGTGGGCAACACACCATAAAGGAAGGAATGAGCCAGATGCATGAATATGTAAGAGACCATCAAAGAACACCTGCTGCAATTCCGTTTCAGTTATTGGTGACCGATAGATTGAAGGAAAAGGATACAAGTAAGTGGGTTACCGAGTTGCGTTATCCGGTGTTTTAGATTTATTAAGGATTTATATAGTTAACCCGCATCATATTCGCACTATCATTATTGCGTGCTAATACAAACGCAATTTCCTTATTAATCCTTATCGGCTTCACATTTCTAATCTGACCCTTCAATACGAGGCTATCCAGCTGCCGAATAGTTACGCCTTTTTTGTCAAAATAAAGTACTGACCCATAGTCCGCATCGTACCTACCCATTTGTATATTGTTATCATAGAAATTTCCTACTAGGAGAACGGCTGGAATAGTTTCATCGAATACAACCGCATCCTTATAACTTGTAAGCTGTCCTAACCAGGGCAACTCTTCAAGTACAAACTGCATATTTCCCTGATTCACCAAAATTGCATTTGAAAAATAATCGGCAGAAAGTTGATCAGCCCTATCGAGTTTGTTCCTTCCAAGGATATCTTCCAGGCTAGCCTTCGCGAAATCCTCTGCATAAAGAAACTTCTTCTTTAAGCCAGGCATTTGCTTTGTCAACTCATCTTTATTTGCGAATGGAATTTCATTGCCTTTTAAATAATATGTCAATACCTGGTCCTTCTTTCCATTTTCATCGAAATCGTAACGATACAATCGAACTGGTTCCTTTACCGAAGCTTTGAGGCGATTGTTCAATCCAAGATTTCCGCAAATGAAATCTATATCCCCATCTTGATCAACATCATAAGGAAAAGTAAAATTCCACCAACCCTTTCGACCTGTTAGTATAGTTTTTTCAAACTTCGAACCATTATTTATGTAGGCTACAATACCTCCCCATTCCAGCGAGAGCACGAGGTCCTGGTCTGAATCCTTATCGATATCTACCCATACCGCATTTTTTACAAACCCAGCGACGGCAAGTTCTTTTGAATACTGCGCAGTAACATCTTTAAAGTGACCTGATTTGTCGTTAGCCAGCAAATATGATTTTGGAACCTCGCCATATTCCCACGGTACGGCTCTTCCTCCAAGAAAAAGATCCACATAACCATCACCAGTGAAATCATAAGGAATCACACAAGATGCAGTCATGTAAATCTTATCAATTGCGTTGGGTAGTCTTTGCAAATTTCCCCTCCCATCATTAAGATAAACTCTAGAAGTAAGATGAATATCTTCTCCATAATATTCATTCCCGCCGCTTGCTACAACAAGATCAGTATGTTTATCATTGTTTACATCAACCCAACATGCGTCCACATCTTCAAACATGCTGTCGCGCTCCATTTGAATGGAAGATTTCGAAAACTTACCAGCTGAATTTTGAATCAGAATTGCGCTCTTGTTGGTTTTCGATCCTCCAATGAATACATCATCAAGGCCATCGTGATTAATATCCGCAACTGCCAATGCTGGCCCTTCCCTTGAGATCATATGCGGAAGCAGTGGCTCCCGGTCAAATTCTAAAAACGGATTCTCGCGGTGAGAAAATTCAAAGTTTGATTCTCTCGTAATATCTGAAAAGGAAATAGGGAACTGTGATTCGTTGATCCGGTCGAGTGGAAATTTCTCAAGGCCCTTTTGGTAGGAAATTTTTTGTGTGTGGTTGGATTTCCAATCAATTTCTTGAAACGTGCTATCGGGCCAAATCAAGGCGATAGCAAGAATAGAATCGGAAGGGATTCCAAATTGCATTGGAACCTCCATGCTGGATTGAAAACCATGAACTGGATATTTTTCATACGATTCTACATTTCCCGGCTTAAAGACTAGAACCCTTGCACCCAATGCGCGAATATTTTTTTCCGGACCAACAAGGTCCAATTGAATAAACTTCTTATCCCCCTTGTCGTTCGTATTGTTCTCATACAACAAAGCCGCATCATTAATATTATTCACCACGATATCCAAATCCCCATCATTATCAAAATCGGCATATACTGCGCCATTTGAGTATGTAGGTCGATCATTCTTTATTCTTTTCTCTCCATCCTCAAAGCGTGCTTCTTTTTGATTGATGAAAAACTTGTTTGGCAATTTGATCTCTGGAAATTTATCGATCAACGCCATATCTTTTTCATCCAGCTTATTTGCACGGACCTTCGCCTGTATTTCGCTGTTGGATGCGAAATTCACATAGTCCATATCATTCAGGCGCTTGGGAATCCCATTAGATACAAAAAGATCCTTCCAACCATCATTGTCGAAGTCCATGAACAATGCGGCCCAACTCCAATCGGTTGCAACGATACCGGAATACATTGCTGTTTCACTGAACATTCCATTGCCTCGGTTCAGCTGTAGGCAGTTTCTCGCATATTGATAATTGTAGCCATGCTTGATCTTAAACTGAAAAAGATTGTATTCGTCTTCCCCCAATGAACGCTTCAGATATATAGGGATCCTCAGGTAGCATGTCCATAGAAACAATATCAGGCAATGCATCGTTATTGATGTCTCCTATATCCACTCCCATTGAGAATTGACTGGTATGTTGAATGCAGGTATTGAGCTCATCTTTAAATGTTCCATTCTTTTGATTGATATAGAGATAATCATTCTCATGAAAATCATTTCCTATATAGAGATCCGGCCATCCATCCTGGTTGATATCGGAAACTGCAATGCCTAATCCGTAGCCGATAATGGAACTGTTGATTCCTGATTCTCTCGTTACATTGGTAAAGCGGATGCTATCGTTGCGATACATTCGATCTCCGGATAAGGATAAGGAATCATAAGTATTTAGATATGTCTTCCTTTCATTAAATGTGGCATTGTACCGAAGGGAATGGTTCATCAGGTACATGTCGAGATCACCGTCCAGATCATAATCAAAAAATGCAGCTTGTGTGCTGAAACCAGAAAAATTCAAACCATATTCAGCGGCTTTGTCAATATAATAAGGAACACTGTCCTTATCCAGGCCCTGGCAAACTAATAATTGATTATGGCTTTGCAATTGTTCATAGTTCCCTACCCGACAAACATAAATATCAAGTAATCCGTCATTATTAATATCAACAATTGATACACCTGTAGACCATCCACCATCTTGAGGAATCTTTGCTGCTTTGGTTTGATCTGTAAATCTTAAATCACCAGAATTCAGATAGAGTTTATTTTCTCCCTGGTTGGACGCGAAGAACAGATCGATCAATCCATCCTTATTAAAATCACCCGCTCCAAGTCCTGCGCCATTATAGAAATACATGTACTTAAACATGTTGAAAGCAGGAGTTGCTTTCAGATCATTACGAAATTCCAATCCCGTTCTATCACTTTCCAGTACAGTAAATAATGTCTCTTCCTTTCCTTTATCAGAACTTTTGCAGGAAATAAAAAGAAGAGCTATTACACTAAAACTTATATAAAACCGGATACTCATTGTTCTGTAAGAATAGTAGCTTCCCGTTAATCAATTTTATGTCTCTTATTTCTCCACGTAATTCCAAACCTGTGACGGCTGAGGGTAATTCTGTGAAATTTCCCTTGCCATCGTTGATCAACACATGACCATAACTTGCATCAAGGCGGGAAAACTGAGGTTGCAATCCAAAATTGTTTCCTCCCATTACGAGGTCGATACTTCCATCTCCGTTCATATCTGTGCATAGAATTGCATTAACACAGGAAAATTGCACAGCATCGGGTAATCGAACGATCCTGAATTTTCCATTGCCTTCATTGAATGCTATTACACTGCTTGAATAATTAAATGTTTTTATGGTGCTATTCTTCAAAACGTCCTGCGGAAAGAGATCCTGAACTGATTTGGTTGCAAAATCTGCATACTTCAGGTTTTGTTTTTTTAATGAGACGATCTGATCAGTTATTTCCCTCTTGAGGAATACAGGCAAATCCCTGCCATCAATGGTACGGGTTATGATTTTTTCAATTAGACCGTTATTGTCGAAATCATTGATCCATAATTTAACTGGCCGCAAGGAATCAGGATGTAAATAAAAATTCTCTCCCACGTTTCCAAGTACCAGGTCCTGATCACCGTCTTTATCTAAATCGGCCGATGCTATAGAATGCCACCAGCCCTGGAGATTATTCAAATCTGATTTTATCTCGACAAATCGATCTCCCGAAAACGAAAAGATCCTTGTCCCCATCCATTCGCCTGTAATTAATAATTCCTTCTCCTTATTTCCTGTTAAATCGGCGCAAACGGCAGCAGTAACTAGACCAATGCCTGCAATCTCCGGATTCCTTGTCTTTGCAATATCGGTGAAGTGACCCTTGCCATCATTCATGAAAATATAGCTTGATGGAGAAGGGCCATAATTATATGGCATGCTCCTTCCTCCCACAAATAGATCCTTATCCCCGTCCTTATCAAAGTCTTCTGCTATGACAACCGATATATTCGATTCATTCAAAGGAAATGCTATACTATCGAGAGTAAAATTTCCCCTGCCATCATTGCGGAATAATTTATGTTGAAGCTTTTTACTTCTCGGCGGTTGATTGTTACCTCCTGCACCAACAAAGAGATCCAGATCTCCATCATTATCACAGTCGAAAAATGCCGAGGTGACTTCCTCTTCGCCATTAACCTTTCCAAACGATTTATCGGCTTTCTTTACAAATCCATTGCCCAGCTGCAGATATAATTGTCCACCCTGACCGGCTCCACCACCGATATACAAGTCAGGAAGTCCATCTTTGTTCACATCTCCAACGGCAGCTTTTGGTCCCTCACGTGAGATCATCCCGGGAATATTGCGATCATAGTAAAAATCCACAAAGTCATCTTCCTTATGCTTATCCATTTGCTGAGTAACCAAAGAAAGCATTGCGGCACCAGGATTCTCAATTATCGAATTGGGGCTTGATACATCTTCCTGCTTTATTTGATGAAGCTTATTTATTTCCGGCCTTTCAAATCTCGAAAAACTGCGGTCTGGCCAGATGATATGCATTGAATCCACCGGTTTATTTCCAAGCCCTATAATTACCTTATAATCCACTGAAGATTGAAAGCCACGTGAAGGAATTACTTCTCTAGTGAGCACCTGATCACCCTGGAATATTTTTACAGTACTGCCTATTGCTAATAAGTTGTTTTTCTTTCCTTTTAATGTGACACCGATATAATAGTTCTTATTCTGTTCCCTACTGTTGTTCTTATACACAAAGGCCTTTGCATTCACATTGCTTACAACAAGATCAAGATCGCCATCATTGTCGAGATCACTGTAAGCTGCTCCATTGGAAAATGAAGTTTGAGTGAATCCCCATTTCTTTCCTGCATCTTCAAATTTGAGGTTTCCCTTATTCCGAAATGCCTTATCTGCAACCGGAGTCGAAGGCATCTTTTTAATTATGGTGTTCACTTCTTCTTTCTTTCCTCTCAAGACCATGCGCTGACTTACTTCATCGGCAAAGAAATCGATGAAGTCCTGATCCGTTACATCATTATAGATTCCATTACATACATAGATATCCGAAAGTCCATCGTTATCCGCATCAAAGATTAATGCACCCCAACTCCAGTCTGATGCAGCCACACCGCTGTAAAAACCTATTTCCATGAATTTGCCATTACGGTTGTTCACCTGCAAGGTATTTTGCATGTACTGATGATAGAATCCCTGATTTACTTTCAGGCGATACATGTCAATATTCTCGAATGAAGAAGTGGTTTTCAACCGGTACTCATCATCAGGCAACATATCCGTTACGAATATTTCAGGATATCCATCGTTATTGATATCTCCCATATCTGCACCCATTGAGGACATGCTGATATGTTGAGTCCATTGTTCCAGTTGTTCCGAGAATTTTCCATTCTTTTGATTGATGTAGAGATAATCACGTTCAAAGAAATCATTTGATACATAGATGTCGGGGTAATGATCCCCGTTTACATCTCCAACAGTAACCCCAAGACCGAAACTTATCAAACTTCCATAGATTCCTGCTTCTTCACTAACATCCACAAATTTTCCATTGTCATTCCGCATCAGAAATGATCCGCCTCCTTTCAAAAAATCTTCAACTGGCCAGTCTTTTGCACGCAACTCTCTCTTATTGGAGTTATTTAATGTATTCACTGGAATAAAGCTGTTATTGAGAATATAACAGTCCAGGTCTCCATCAAGGTCATAGTCGAAGAAGGCCGCATGTGTAGTATAACCATCATTAGCCAGTCCGTATTCTTTTGCCTTTTCAGTAAATGTCAGGTCATGATTATTGATGAATAATGCATTCTCTTGCCGCATCCCTTCTTTATAACCGGCATTACAAACATAGATGTCGAGCCAGCCATCGTTATTAATGTCCACCATCACCACACCGGTGCTCCATTTGTCTTTCTCGGTAATGGCTGCCTTCACTGAAACATCTTCAAATTCAAAATTGCCTTTGTTCAGGTAAAGCTTATTACTTCCCATATTGGCAGTGAAGTAAACATCAGATAACCCATCATTATTAATATCACCAATAGCTACACCGCCGCCATTGTAGAAGTTTCGATAAGAGAAAATATTGAAATCAGGAGTATTTGTAATATCATTTGAAAAACGGATTCCCGTTCCTTCCATCAATTCGAATAAGGGCTTCTCGGCAGGTTCCTGCTTACAGGAAACATTGAACACTACCATCACCAACATTAAACAACCAAAGAGATTCGCACCTTTCCTCATCAATTAAATTTAAGTTCGGCCTTTAAAGGGTTAAGAATGCAAAGATTAATTTTTTGCCAAAGATGAAAGTATGAGTCTTTAAAAAAGAAAAAGGTCATTCTTTCAAATGACCTTTTTGACTATTAATGAATTATTTAATCAATAACCTGGGTTCTGTGTCAAGCCTGGATTAACTGATAATTGCTCGTTTGGAATCGGGAACAACAGTCTTTCCGGACCAGAAGCCGCTTTTTCCTGCCATGCATTCAGGAATTTTCCGAAGCGGATCAGGTCATTTCTTCTCCAGCCTTCCCACGCCAATTCTCTTCCTCTTTCATCAAGCAGGTTATCCAATGTAACTGTTACGAAGGGAGTTGCGGTAGCTCTTGCACGAATACTGTTGACGATGGGTAAAGCAGCAGCTGCATTATTAGTTCTGACCAGTGCTTCAGCTTTCGCCAACAATACGTCTGCAAAGCGGAAGATCACATATTCGTTCTCGGATGGAAACTCTTTTATGTAATCTACTGGATATTTGATAACGCGGATCCCTGTAACCTCAAGGTTGGTTCCGGTTTCCCTTAATTTAACTTCTCGTGTAAAAGAAAGAGGAGCGCCACTTCTGTCCTTCAGCGCAACACCATTCTGATCAAATTGTTGGCCTATCAGGAATCCTACTCTTAAACCAGAAACATCGGTTACGCCAGGATAAGATGCATCTCTACGCTTGTCAGCCAGTTCATATTTGTCATAGAAATCTGAAAGTGTAGTGAAGCCATTCCATCCACTTGGCCTTTGATTGTAGTGGAGTGTACAATACCAACGGGAAAGGTTACAACAACCTCTAACACCGTTTGTGTTCTCCAATACATAGATCAATTCCTTTGACAGCGTATAATTATCGCGACTGAAATTGTCAAAGAAATTAGTCGTTAGAGAGTAATTACGGGCGCTGGCAATAATCTGATCCGCGAGGGTAATAACCTGATTCATATCAGCAGCAGCGAAAGTTGGAGTCGCTCTGTTTGCATAAACGCCCTTATTAAGCAGAACTTTTATCATCAATGCCTTTGCTGCATCCTTGTTTGCTTTAATTGCGGGTCCATCAGGTAAATTTGGTAGAATCGCAGTCAATTCTGACATAATAAAATCTGCTGCGGCTGTTCCTTTCAAATTTTCAGGAACTTTCTTCAAATCATTAACATCATCGCGGTAAGGCACCTGATCCCAGCCATCCAATACTGCAAAAATTGACAATGCACGAATAAATCTGGCTTCTGCTGCCTGTTGAGGAGTTGGATTTAACACCAACACACTCGAAGCAGCAAACTGCGTTTGCAATAATTCGCGATATGTATCTGAAAGGAATTGGTGATCGGCATTCCATTGGTGGGAGTGCAAAACTCTCCACACGCCGTTGTCGTCCCAGTCAGGTCCTCTTGTGGGTCCAAGGGCTTCATCGGATGTATGCTCCTGCGCAGCCCAAAACCTGGACTGGTCCTGCCAGGTTACGTTCATGCTTTCATAAGCACTCTGAAGCGCGCCAGCCGGATTAACACTACCACCGGCACTCGGTCCGGCGAGGGAATCACGGAAAGTCTCATCCAGCTTTGTGCAACCTAATTGCACTGCCAGAAAGAAAACAATTAACAAGATCTTTGAGAGTTTCATAATAAATGATATTTATGAATTACAGACCGAAGTTTATTCCTATGATTACTGTCCTTGCTGTTGGATAAGGGATATATTCAATACCCAACGAAGGAACTCCATTTATGTTCTTATCCACGTTTACCTCAGGATCAAATCCACTGAACTTTGTTATTACAAAAAGATTTTGACCTGTCAGGTAAATCGTAGCATTCTTGAAGACCTTCCCAAGATCTCCTGCTCTATAAGAAATGGTCGCATTTGCCAATTTCATATAATCTCCCTTTTCGATATAACGGTCAGAAGGTGCCAACGCATTGGATAGATTCTCCTGAACATCTCCATCCAGAAGGCTCTTATCAATATTGCGATTCGCGATTAAGTTTCCGATTGGCAACACTGAGTTCTTTGTATTATTATACAAATAATGACCAAATGCTCCATTCATATTAACAACCAATGCCCATTTCTTATATGATACATCTGTACTAAAGCCAACAACTGTTTTGGGATTTGGTGACTCCCCATAAAATAAGGTATTGCCATCATCTGTATATATACTTTGGCCAGTCGCTTTGTCAAGTCCTTCAAAATGTCTCAGGTAATATACATTGATCGGTTGACCATTCGTTAGTCGCTGAGACGTTGCACCGGAAATACCCTGACCGTGCAAACCACCGGTTGAAATCGTATTGATGAGATTGTTTAGCTCATTTTTCTGGAAAGCAAGATTGATCCCTGCATTCCATGTCACCTCTCTATTTCTGACAATCGCACCATTTATCGCTAGTTCCAGTCCAGAGTTTGTGATGTCTCCGTCAATATTTGTCCAATATCTGATTGGAGGTCCGGGCTGGGCAACAACCTGCTGGAACAATGGATCTGTAGTTTTCCTATTATAATAATCAATACTACCAAAAATCCTGTCGCCTAAAAGTCCAAAGTCGATACCAATATTTGCCAATGTATTTGTTTCCCAACGGACATCATCATTCTGAACATTAACCCTGGATTCGTTTGGTTGCTGATCGATCGACCATCGCTCCAGTGAAGCAGCAGATGGGAACTCTTGATTACCAGTTTGACCCCAACCCACGCGCAGCTTTAGGTTGCTGACAAAGTTGTTACTGCTTAAGAAATCCTCATTTGTAATATTCCATGCTGCAGCGAAGGACGGAAAGTTTCCGTATTTGTTATTTACACCGAACTTGCTCGAACCATCCCTACGAAAAGTTGCCGTAAGTAAATACTTATCATTATAGTTAAAGGTTGCCCTGGCAAAATAAGATTGTATTTCCGCTATCGGACTTGCAAATGAACCCATTGACCTATCGTTCGTAGGAACGTTTTGCATGTAGTCTGTGTACTTCAGGCCAGGATAATCAGTAAAATTGTTACCAGTCATTGAAGAACCCCTAAAATCAAACTTCAGATACTCATAACCCGCCACAGCACTCAAAAAGAGAGCTTCGGTAAGATTCTTGTTGTATGACAATGTGTGTGTGAGCTGCTGATTTACAGACCTGTTGTTAGAAATTTGTCCAAATCCTCTTAGGCCCTGTATGTTTATCCAGCGACGCATTTCAGCTCTTCTTTCCCCACGTCCATAGTTCACGCTGTATAGAAACCTGTACTCCAGCGCGTCTGTGATCTTAAAACTGGGAGAAATGCTAGCTAGTAAGGTTGTTACATTATTGAGGTCGTCATACGCACCTAACAAAGCCAATGGATTAAGCGTGGAAGCCCCAAGACCTAATGTGTCAATTGGTCTGGATGGTGACCAGTCCAAATTGTGTGTGGGATTCCATTGCAGTGCGTTTCCGATAAGGCTACCCTGAAAACCTGCGTCATTCGAAATGGGCGCAGATTCCGTTGTGGTGTGAGATGTGATTAATTGAATATCTATTCCGAGCCTCTTACTTTCGAGAAATCTGTAGCCTCCATTGAACGAGGCTGTATACTTTTTGAAACCTGATTCTTTTACGATTCCTTCCTGGTCCTGTACTCCAAGGGAAATGCGATACCGGCCACTTTCATTGCCCTGGGAAATACCAATATTATAATTTTGGACCAATCCTTTTTGAAGGATCGCATCCAGCGCGTCTACATCATCTCCAAAATCCCCTCCGGTCAGGCTATATTCTGACCTGGCAGCTTTGAATTCCGAAGCATTTAGTACTTCAATGCGCTTTAGGAGTGAGCTTACTCCAACTGAGGCGCTGAAGTCAATTCTTGGAGGACCACTTGTCCCTTTTTTAGTTGTGATGATTATCACTCCATTCGCTCCACGTGAACCGAATATTGCAGTTGCTGATGCATCTTTCAACACATCCATAGATGCGATATCATTTGGATTGATAAAGTTCAGCGGATTGTCACCAGGTGCACCTCCTAAAGGTGATCCCAAACCGGGAGCAGCAGAGCCGCCTGAAAGAGGAACTCCATCCACTACCCACAAAGGAGAGTTTCCAGAACGAATTGAAGATATACCCCTGATACGAACCGTAGTAGCACCGCCGGGAGCACCAGTGTTGTTAGTGACTTGAACTCCTGCAACTTTACCCTGGATCAATTGATCAGGAGCATTAATAACGCCTTGGTTAAAATCTTTTGCCTTCACTGATGCAACAGAACCTGTCAAATCTCTTTTACGGGTTGTACCATAACCAACCACTACAACCTCATTCAGGTTAGAACCTGATGAAGCAAGGCCAACATCAACAGAAGTTTTTCCAACAATGCTTAGTTCCTGGGTTCCGTAACCTATAAAGGAAACAATGATCATTGTTACATTAGGGCCAACAGATAAACTATAAGCACCATCCGTTCCAGTAGTTGTACCACCAGTCGCAGAGCCCTTCGGAACAACCGAAGCTCCTACAACCGGCGAACCATCTTTTGAATCGGTGACTTTACCTGTAACCACTTTATCCTGAGCCGAAGCCGTAATAGTACAAAGTGCCAGCAATAATACAGTCATTGCTGACAGCAGTCGTTTGAGGGTCATAAACAATGGTTATAATTGGTTATAAATATGGCTATTAGAATGCTACGTAACCGCTGTGTAATTAGTACACAATTATAGACTATTTTTCAATATTGTTAAAAAAAATTTAACATCTTCGATTGCCCGAACTAAATTTCTCCAACAAATGCTGAAAACTCTTAGATCAAAACCAGCTCAACACTTAGAAGTTTCTGCAGTCTCAGAGCTCAGGGTCGACTATGAAGGCTGATTTTTAGTTGTCCAAACTTTAATAAGACAGCCGGGGTAGAATTCTGCTGCTTGAAAATGAAAATGTCTATAAATTCTTGACCCGGGTTTTCTTCACTTTTCCATTCGAGAACCGGCCTGCATTAAAGCGGTAAAGTCTTCCTGGCCGATGTCTTACATCCTGTTCAAGTTCATTTACATCCACCAACCAATCCATCAGAAAAAACTTCTTCCTGAAATTGCGGCGATCCAGCTTGGTTCCCAAAATGGATTCATACAAATTCTGCAATTCCCGCAGTGAAAATTTATCGGGTAGCAGATTAAATACGATCGGATGCTCACCGATCTTCTGTTGTAATTGTTTAAGGCAGGTTTCCAGGATTTCCTTGTGGTCGAAAGCAAGCGCACCAATCTCCCTCACCGGATGCCAGTGCAATTGATTATCTGATAAATTAAGTTGATAATCCTTAATGTTCACCAAAGAATAGTAAGCTGTTGTGATTACCCTGCCAGCAGGATGGCGAAAAACATTTCCGAAAGTATGAACCTGTTCGAGGTAAACATCATCGAGCCCGGTTCTATCCTTCAATACCCGATAAGATGCATCATCCAGGTTTTCATCGGGCCTTACAAGATCTCCAAGCAGGGACCATTTGTCTTTGAACTCTTCCAGGTCTGATCTGATGAGTAATACTTTCAGTTCATTATCCTCAAAACCGAAGATCACGCAGTCGACAGAGATCGCAATCTGAAAAAATTCCTTGTTCTCAGACCTAAGTTGCCTGATGGTTTTTTGAGTAGCTGTTCCCATTTAGCTGTTTTAGTTGGTTTGAATTACAATAACTCCTTACTGTAATACTAATTTCTGAACTAGTTTTTTGGATCTATACTCAAGTTGCAAGAAATAAACGCCTTTAGCTGCCCTGTTCAACAGGAATTCATCCTGCAAAGTCATTTTGTACACTCCTTTCGCACGGAAACCAGAAAAAAGTTGGGATACCTTCCTTCCCATTGCGTCCATAACACTGATGCTTACCTGACCTGATTCCGGTATCTCGTATTCGATATTTGCAGATTGCCGCACTGGATTCGGAGCAACAGATAACCTGATCTTCTTTCCTTCATAAACAATTTCACGCACCGGCGTAGGAATATGCGTCACATTCCTGTTTACATAAACAGCGTATTCACCCGGTTGAAGATTTATCGTTTGTACCGCGCCGGTAGCATTGAAGGTTTGGCCGGTGAAATAATTGTACCAGGTACCCGCGTTCTGGAAAGTTACTTGTCCTGGTGCAGCGTTAACATCAAAATTTCCCACAACCACAATATTCGAAGTATCTGTTGTGAGCCGGAGCCATTTAAATCCACCCGCGAGACTATAGTCTACCCGATTTGTAAGAAATGCAGTTCTATATAAAGGATGTGCCCGCAATTTCAACAAGCCCGTATACACATCGGTTAACCTTTTGCGCGCCGTATTCTGAAGATAATCCCATCTGATCGGCTTAGGATCCAGGCGGCAGGCATTATTAACTGTTCCATTCGTGCAATGATTAATGGAATAATCATATCCCTGTTCTCCAAATTGCCAGACCATTTTGGGTCCGGGCATCATCAAAAAGAATGATGCAGCCATTTCATTTCTTCTCAATCCGGTATTGAGATCACGCACATTGTATGAACCGGCAGAATTTCCGAAGTTGATATTCTTATACATCAATCTCTCCTCATCATGACTTTCCATATAAGCGATCAATGCGGGCTGGGTCCATCCCCTTGCGGTGCTCATCGCGCCTTCAAAATTTGAACCCGCGAGAAATCCCATCGTCGCTTCATTAAAGCTATGATTCATATTTCCCCAAAGCATCATGCCATAGTCAGATAATTCTTTTTCTTCGGTATTATCTGCAAAATGTTCGAGAATCACATATGACCCTAAAGATTTAACCTGACAGGTATCATAATATCTTTTCCATATTGCAACCCGCGATGCGTCATAGTTACCCCAGGCTCCTACATTACAATTATTCCCATTTGCATCACAAGTATTTACCTGGGTGAATCCTTTGGAAAGATCGAAACGGAAACCATCAATCTTGTATTCCTTCAGCCAGTGTTCTACAACCCTGCTCGAAAAATATCTTGTATCGAGACTTTCATGGTTCATATCATAACCCACATTGAATGCATGCCTTGCCGTAGGATTAAACCACGGGTTATTTGCAGTAGGCCTTCCGGTACTATTATCAAAGTACAATTGAACCATTGGTGATTGACCGAAAGAGTGATTCAGCACCATGTCCATAATTACTGCAATGCCCTGCTTGTGACATTCATCGATAAATTCTTTCAACCGGAGTTTTGGACCATAATATTTATCGGGTGCGAAATAGAAAGAAGTATTATACCCCCAGCTGATATTTCCTTCAAATTCATTGAATGGCATTATTTCTATTGCATTCACTCCAAGATTCTTCAAATATCCCAATGTATCCTTTAATGCTTTGAAGTCGTGTGCGGCAATGAAGTCGCGTACAAGAAGTTCATAGATCACCAAACCTCTTTTATCGGGTCTTTGGAAATTATTTATCTGCCATGTATAAGCCGGTTCAGCCGTTTGCAAAACGCTTACGATACCTGTTGTCTTTCCAGCTGGATAGGGCTTAAGGTTGGGATAAGTGGCTGCCGAAATAAATCCGTCGTTCTGCTGATCCAGTAATTTTTGCGCATAAGGATCAGGGATCTTCAAACTGCCTTCAACAAGAAATTGGTATGCATATTCGATTCCCGGAGTGAGACCGGTTATCCTGATCCAATGCTTTAGTCCGTCCGGGGTTTTATTCATTACATAGCTTGAATTCTCCACCCAGTTATTGAAATCGCCAATGACCGTTACTCTCGCTTTCGATGGAGCATGCAACACAAGTATTGCAGAGGTGTCGCCTGATTGATAATTAATTCCATCTGCAGTTCCCGGAGGCAAGGGAAGAATATTTGTGGGAGGAGCAACAAAGAAATTGATCGTGTCTGAAATAGTCACTGCTCCTGCCGTAGATCTGACAACAATTTGTTGAGAGCCGGCTGCCGCAATCAATGGAGAATCGATGATGCTGTTTGAAGAAGTTACCGCATTCACCGCATTACCATTGAAGAATAAACTTATATCCGCAAGAATATTTGTGAGATAGCTCACCTTCACTCTTTCGCCAACGATCTTATTGATTGGTTCAGGTACAGGAACAAATCTTGGTTCCAAAAACGGTTCGAGGTATTTTCCTGCCAATGAGGTACCATAAACAGAGATATACATATCGCTGCCATCACTATTGCGCTGTACTGAAGCCCCACTTCCATTGCGAAGTAAAAATGTAATCTTTAAAATAGTTTCAGCTGCAGGTACGCCAAAAAAACTGCGCGGGTTATTAATTATATACTGGTAACGGTTATTACCAAGTGAAACCGCTTGAGCCTGAGCGTTAGTTGTGCCCCAGGTAAACTTGACATATTTCCAATCCGTTGGACCTGTGCTGAGATTGGTAATGACCCCAACATGCACATAGACATCGTTCGTATTTCCATATCCTAACAGACCCTGGTTTCCCTTAGTACAATCCACTACTATCGCCAGATTTGATGTGTCCTTGGGAAAGCTGGGAGTTGTGCTAAGTAACTGGGCTATTGAAGAAATAGAAACGAAGAGCAGCAGCACTAGCAGGATTGAGGATTTTTTCATTTGGCAGATTTGAATACAGCTTCGAGCCTTGAGCTACGAGCCGCGAGCAATACGCTCGAAGCTCGTAGCTCACAGCTCATAGCTTAAAGTTTAGTCAGCGTATAACTATTGTTGATAAAATCAACCGATATCTTATAGTTGCCATCAACATCCGGGCTTGGCATATCCTGACCTTCCGGTTTGAATGGACCGCCGAGTTTAACCGGATCAAGATTATTCACCGCTCCGAATTTCTTACCCCAGTTTCCATTTTCAGGTAGCAAAAGATATTTCTTATCCTTGGTTAACGCAACTGTCAATTCAAATTTCGTTGAATTCACCCTTGTAAATTTCTGTGATGGAACCGGAACAGGATTGTTCCATCCGCCTGGTGTTGCATCTCCAACGATATATAAACTATCAGGCAAACCGTGTTGCTGAGTGAACGGTGTTACCGTGAATTTACCTGATTGGAAATTGAGAACGATCTTATACCAACCAGAAGCAGCCGGACCTGGGAAATTATCGCTATGATTCGCACCGAAATCCCCACCTCCAGACAATCCAGGAACTGTGTTGCTCACAACAGAATATTTAAATCCCCAATCGCCATTAACCGGAAGGATCAAATATTGTTTTCCGCCGACCAGATTGAATATACCACCATAGGTAACTGAATCGATCCTTGTCAATTCCTGTGTTGGAGTTGGAACAGGATTTGTCCATCCGCCTGTAGTTGCGTCTCCAACGATATATAGTTTACCGGAAGAAGGCACAGCAACCTTTGGAGGGATCTTGTACGTTTTGATGTTAACCTTTAGGGTATTCGAAACTTTCTGATCATTATTATTAGCGTATGAGGAAATCACACGAAAGTCAATATCATATGCTTTGTTGTATTCAAATCCCCAGGCGAGCAGGATATTGTTCAATTCCTTTGCAAGAAAACTGATGTTCAATGAATCAACCAATTCCCAGGAAACAGCTTTGGAAAAATTTCTTCCAGAGCTATCGATCTGAACAATATACTTTGACTTTTGTGTTGCAGTTGCGAACTCGGGATCTGTCCAATTAAGCGTCAACACAACTTTGTTCGAATCAGAAACGGGAGGAGCAATCGTTGCAGCTGAGCTCGTCAATACAGGTGCCGCGCCGTTATCAAAGAAAGGCAGATCCTCTTTCTTTTCACAGGCAACCATAACCAGCAAGCCCAGAGCCAGGAGCCATATTTTACTTAGATGTTTCATGTTTTAATCTTTTAAAATCAGCTTTTATAATTTGGTTACCGTGAATTCACCAAGCTGGAAGTCTACGACGATGCGGTACGTTCCAGCCGCAGCCGGTGCCTGGAAGTCCTGACCTCCGCCACCTCTGAATTCAAATGGTCCACCCGCAGGATTTCTTGCTAACCCTTCCGGCCATGCGTATTTAGTACTCCAGCTACCATTTTCAGGAAGGAAGAGATAAAATAAACCCGGAGTAAGTGGAAGATCGATCGTATACTTTGTATTGTTCACTTTCGTGAATTCCTGTGAAGGTGTAGGAACAGGATTGTTCCAACCACCCGCAGTCGCATTGCCAACGATAAACAATTTACCGGTTACTGGAAGAGCCACTTTCGGAGGCGGCGCAAATGGTGTTGCAGTAAATTTTGCCACATTGGACACCAGCTTTCCTGATCCGACTGATCCAATAGTTGAAGTAACTCTTGCTTCAAGATTGTAGGTACGATCCGCTTCCAAACGCATCGTATTACCAAGAATATCATTCAACTCTTTTTGAGTGAATGATTTGCTGATATCTCTTGCGAAAGCAGTTACATAGTGAAAGGCTCCACTGAAATTGCTTCCCACTGTATCGATCTCGAATGTATAAGTTACATCCTGTGAACTAACTCCAGTGGTAAACCGGTAATCGGGGTTTGTCCAATTAAAAGTAACTGCATTTTGGTCCTGCGTGGCCGGGGTTAAGCTGACCGCAGTCTTTGAAGCGGATAAAACTGGTGCAGTTCCGCCTTCAAAGTAAACTCTGTTTTCCTCCTTTTCGCAACCTGTAAGCATCAGCAATGCTGAAATACTAAAGGCAAGGAGTTTGAAATACTTTTTCATGCTCATTTGTATATTAAGTATGAATTAATAGCCTGTGTTTTGTTTTATATTCGGATTTGATCCTACTTCAGTTGCTGGTAAAGGATAAAGACGGAGATGTGATGACACAGCAGTACCGTTTTTGATTCCTCCCTTCCAGGGCCATAGATAGGTTCCGTCAGTAAATCTGCTGTAACGCACCAGGTCACTCCGACGGAATCCTTCCCAATACAACTCACGTGCTCTTTCATCGAGAATAAGATTCTCATTGAGCGAGGCTACATTTCCATTTGTATTACCATACGCACGCTGACGAATTGTATTGAAATAAGTAATTGCCTGTGCACTGCTTCCTCCAGTTCCTCCGCGAACGACAGCCTCGCAGTAGATCAAATACATTTCAGGAAGACGGAAAACAGGAAAATCGATATCTGAAAATGTTTTCTCAACATCTGATCCAAATCCACCGGAGCTTGTGCGGTTGCGATACTTGGTTACACCAAATCCATCCTTGAATTCACTTATCTTTTCGATCTCAAGATTATGCTGGAAGAATTGTGCACGCTTATCGATAGTACCAGTGAAATCGGGAAATAGCTGGGGCAAGTTTTTCGTTGTGCGAATACCAGCCCAATTCGTCAATCCTGAATAATTCACGTCCATGTTTCCACCAACTGAAGCGTTTACAAGGAAAGTGGTACCACCATAATTCTTGGTCTTCAATCCATCATAATTCAGTGTCCAGATCGTCTCGGTGTTGTTTACGTTATTGTCAGCAAGCAACAGGTTGCCGTAAGTAGGAATCAAAGTATAACCAGCATCAATAACCTTTTTGGCATTGGTAATTGCCAGATCATATTTTGTTGTACCTGTGTAGACACCTGCATTGAGATACATTCGTGCAAGCAATGCCCAAACCGCAGCTTTATCTGCTCTTCCGTAGTCATTCCCTTTTGCAGCAGGTAGTTCAGCTTCAATTGCGTTCAATTCGCTTTCGATATAAGTGAAAAGGTCTGCACGTTTTATTTGTTCTGGTCTTGCAGATGCACCGATTGGTGTTTCTTCATTAGTGAAACCGGGACTTCCAAACAGGTCCATCAATACCCAGTATTGAAAAGCGCGAACAAAACGGGCTTCAGCACGCATATTCTGTATGTTAACATTCCCACCCAAACCGCGGCTGGCCAGTTTCTCATCTGAACTTTCGCGAATGAATTCATTACAAAGCGTGATGATGTAGAAGCAACGGCTGTACAGTCCAATCAACATCGGATTGTTTGAGCTCCAGTTCATGTTATGGAAATCCTGGATGCCGGGGTCATTCCATGCAACTACTGCTTCATCCGTACTTAACTCCTGCGCTTTCCAGAACAAGCGAAGGAAATCAGATGTTCCTTCATCAATACCGGCAACGTCACCGCTACCTGCGGGGCCATTGTTTCCGGTGAGCGCCATCGAACCATATACTTTAGCAAGTACCTGCTTATAGCCGAGTTCGCTGGTATACAATTGCGCTGATGTGATATCGTTAGGCGGAAAACGATCCAGGTTTTTATGACAGGCAGTCAATAAAAACGTAACCGCAATTAAACCGCACCAATATTTTGAATACTTAATCATATAAGATCTTTTTTCAGTTAGAATTAAAAATCAAGATTTACACCCAGTACGAACATACGCGGACGGGGATACAGGTTATTGTCAATCCCTGTAATTTCCGGATCGAGTCCTTTGTATTTCGTGATCACAAATGCATTCTGCACATTGGCTGTTAACCTAAGATTAGCGTCTTTAAATACTTTGCCCATATCATATCCCAGGTTGATATTATCCATCCTGAAGAAAGATGCATTCTGAACATAATAATCGGAGAAGTACTGGTTGTTGGTAAATCCTGTTTCGAGATAATTTGCTGATGCGTTTACAATCCAGCCCAAAGGATTTAATATTTGTCTTAAAGCTCCAAGATTGCTTTGAACGTTATGATAGTTGTAATTTCCAACAAATGCACGGGCTACAAAACCTGCTGTCCATTTACCATAATTAACGCTGGTATTGAATCCCATGAAAAAGCGGGCATTTGGTGACTTGTAACGGTAAAGGTCATTATCGTTGATAACTCCATCCCTGTTCAGGTCCTCATAAAGTCCTTCGATGGGTTTGTTGTCCTGATCATAAACCTGCTTATAAACAAAGAAGGTATTTGGCCTGTAACCGACTGAATGGATCTGGATCGTGTTACCGGTGCCACCGGCGATTCCACCGACGCGATTCCCTTTAAATGAAGGATCGTCATTCAACAAAAGGTTGGTAACCTTTGGATTGATATAAGTGAAGTTAACTCCAAAGTTCCAGGTGAGATTTCTATTCTGAACCGGAACAGTATTGAGTGTAAGTTCAACGCCATTGCTTTCGATATTACCCACGTTGGTAAGCAACTGGTTGCTGAAATTTGTACCTAAAGGAATCGGAACAACACTCAACAGGTCTTTTGTTTTACGAAAGAATACATCAATTGAACCACCAAGCCTGTTTCCGAAAAATCCGAAATCAAGTGCCACATTGAAATTGGTTGTTGTTTCCCAACGAAGATTGGGATCGTATGCACTTGGACGATACATGTTGAAGTATTCATTGCCCAACTGGTATTCTGCGGCATTATTACTTAAGGCATAGCTGGGAAGATATCCGTAGAAACTGATACCATCCTGCTGTCCAGTAACGCCATAACCCACACGCAATTTCAGATCGCTAACTGTTTTAGAATTGATCAGGAAATCTTCTTCACTGATTCTCCACGCAAATGCGGCAGAAGGAAAAACTCCCCAACGCTCGGAAGGATTAAACCTTGACGTTCCATCTGTACGCAGGGTTGTGGTTAAGATATATTTATTCGCGAGTGTGTAAACCAATCGACCATAATAGGAGATCAAAGTGTATTGGGGTTCGCTCAGCGCAAATTGAGGTTCAGTACCCGGACGAACCGAACCATCATAGCGGTGATCAGGATAAGCGTAATTGGAGAATTGGAAATCCTGGTAACCGTAACCCGCCGTGAAATCTATGCGGCTGTTGATCGACGTTAACTCTTTTAAATAATTAAGATAGAATTCAAAAAGGAGATTCTTTCTTTCGTTCTGGTAATAATTATTTATACCGCCATAGTGATTTACTTTGAAAGGATTGCTTTGAATGTCCCAGCGACGATAAGTTGAAGCAGCGCTGTCAGTCACCAGTACTGTTCCTTCACCGCGTTGGTAATCGATGCCTGCATTCAGGTTAGCACGCAAGCCTTTTACCCATGGTAAAGAATAATCCAATTGAAGGTTTCCAATACCACGCAATACTTCACTATTATCATCGCGCATCTCGAGAAGTGAAACAGGATTGCGGGATGCAAGATCGAGTGGCGGTGCACCCGCTGAATTATTATCTACATATTCAAAGAATCCACCAAAACGATTGCTGTTAACTCTTACTGGTTGGGTCGGGTCGAATGCAATTGCTGAACCGATCGCTCCTTCGTTTGCAAAATGATTTGTTGTCCTTCCGCCTTTAAGGTTGAAATCAACTTTCAATCTTTCTTTAAGAAACTTTGGACTCAGGTTTATGGCCAGCGTCTGACGTTTGAAGTTTCCAGTCTTTAAGATTCCATCCTGATTCAGGAAGCCACCTGAAACACGGAAAGGTAATTTTCCATCCATCACTGCGCCTGTCGCACTCAGGTTCAGGTCCTGACCAAATGCAGTTTGATAGATCTCATCCTGCCAATCGGTATTAGCAGTACCTAGTCTTCCCGCTTCTGCAGATGATCCTTTTGAATTTACAACAGTGCGCATTTCTTCTGCAGTAAGCACATCAACCTTGCTGGATGGAGTTTGTGCAAAGAACTGACCGGAGAAATTGAAAAGAACTTTACCTTTCTTTCCTTTCTTCGTTGTAATAATAATTACGCCATTCGATGCGCGTGATCCATAGATTGCCGCTGCTGAAGGATCTTTCAACACCGTGATATTTTCAATATCGTTTGGATTGATAAGATTAAGTGGGTTAACAGAACCTGCTGCCCCACCGTTATCAACGGGAACATTGTCAATAATGATCAGCGGATCATTACTTGCATTCAAAGAAGCACCTCCGCGAATTCTTATGCGGCTTCCCGAACCAGGTGCTCCGCTATTAGAACTTATCTGTACACCTGCAACTTTACCAGCGATCAATTGTTCAGGTGTTTGTATCGCACCTTTTACAAAGTCTTTGGATGATACTGATGCAACAGCACCAGTCAGATCTTTTTTCCTGGTAGTACCATAACCTACTACTACTATTTCATTGAGAGAAGAATTGGATGCAACTAAATTGACGTTGACATCACTACCGGTGATGCTTAGTTCTTGTTGAGTAAAACCTACTGAAGAAATGACAAGAGTTTGAGAATTTGCAGGAACTGATATCCGGAAAATTCCATTTGCATCTGTTTTAGTTCCAACTTTAGTGCCTTTGACCAGAACAGACACACCGGGCAAAGGAGTTCCATCTTTGGAATCTGTAATCTTTCCAGTTATTATCCTATCCTGCGCCCAGGCAATACTGGAGAGCATGAGGAGTATAAGCAAAAAGGCAGACCTCCTCGCAAGCAAGCGTTTCAGCATAAACATAATTTTGGTTATTAACGAATGTGTATCTAGTACACAATGTAACATCATTTTTTCATTACCTCCAAATTTTGTTCAAGAAATTCGGCCGCTTGTAAAAAATCCTCCAATCGACTTAAATTGTAATCCTTTTACATTGAGCCTATCTCCGAAGTCTCGCCCGAAATCCCCTGTGGAAGCGGGTTGTGAATTGAAGAGGTGAATGAACAGAACCTAATACATGTCCACTATGTACTCAGCCGATTCTATAAAAAAGTCAACAAAACTTACTCAAAAGCTGCTTTCAATCGTACCAGAAGTTCCTAAGACTGAAATCGATTCCTTGCGGGAAATTCTTCGCTTTCATGAGCACAGGTAT
Source organism: uncultured Chitinophagaceae bacterium (assembly GCA_963728145.1). Classification (GTDB taxonomy): domain Bacteria; phylum Bacteroidota; class Bacteroidia; order Chitinophagales; family Chitinophagaceae; genus CAVSJA01. The sequence goes on from CAVSJA010000009.1 coordinate 102,107, forward strand.
TATATAATGAATGATCCCCTAATCTCGGATTTCGAATACGACCAGTTATATAAGGCCCTGGAAAAAATTGAAAAGGATAACCCAAAGCTTATTGTTAAGGATTCTCCTACCCAACGTGTTGCTATGGAATTGACGAAGGATTTTCCAAAGGCTTTCCATATGGTTCCCATGCTTTCATTGCAGAACTCCTACAATGCGGATGACCTTTTGGATTGGGATCGGAAAGCAAGGGAATTGTCAGGACTTTCAAAGATTGAGTACTGTATTGAACCCAAGTTCGATGGGGCGAGTATTTCGGTAATCTATGAGAATGATCTTTTGACAAGAGCTGCTACCAGGGGGACTGGTGAATATGGAGATGAAATAACAGCCAATATCCGCCAGATACGCTCGGTTCCCCTGTCTGCTGTCTTTACTAAATATGGTGTGCAGCAAATAGAGATCAGAGGTGAGGTATTGATGTCTAAAAACAATTTCAAGAAATACAATGAACAACTGGCTGAACTAAGTCTTCCTCCACTAGCGAACCCACGAAATGCAGCAGCCGGAACACTTAAGATCAAAGACCCCAAAGAAGTTGCGAGAAGGAAACTGGAGGCGTTTCTTTATCATACAAGTTATTTCAATCCATTACCGGGGAAAAAACTGGACAAAAAACTGGATACGCATAGTGGCTCGCTTGAAATGCTTTGGGAATTGGGCTTTCGTAGTCCCATGAACGAAATGAAAGTAGTGAAAGGAATAGAAGCGGTTATAGAGTACTGTAATGAATACGAGAAAAAGAGGGACGAGCTTCCATACGAGATTGACGGAATGGTGATTAAGGTAAATAGTGCAGAATTGCAGGACCGGCTCGGCATGACAACTCATCATCCAAGATGGGCTATTGCATATAAGTTCAAAGCAAGACAGGCAACCAGTAAATTGAAAGCCGTCGAATTCCAGGTAGGGAGAACTGGTTCAATCACGCCTGTAGCCAAGATAGACCCGGTCCATATCGGTGGTGTGACCGTTAGTTCCATTTCCTTGTTTAATGAAGACGTGATTAAAGAGAAAGATTTAAAAATCGGTGATACGGTACTGGTAGAACGTGCCGGAGATGTTATTCCATATATCGTAAAACCACTATCCGAATTAAGGGATGGAAAAGAGAAAAAAATCACCTTCCCAACTAATTGCCCTGTTTGTGGTGATAAACTTGTAAAGACTGAAGGAGAAGCAGTTCTACGTTGCAATAATATTAATTGTGAAGCACAGGTTGTTGAACGGATCATCCATTACTGCAGTAAAGATGCTATGGATATCAGAGGGTTTGGAGATGCATTGATCAGGAAATTCTTTGAAATGGAATTTCTTAAAGATATCCCTGGCATTTATACACTTCCCTTTGAAAAGATCAGGAAACTTGAAGGTTTTGGTGAGAAAAGTATTACAAATCTTCAGAATGCGATCATTGCGTCCAAAGAGCAACCATTAAACAGATTGATTTTCGCATTGGGTATCCGTTACATAGGAGAAACGACTGCCAAAACGCTTGCTCATGCCGTTAAACATCTGCTTGATTTTAAAAACTTTTCATTGGAAGAACTTCAGAATCTTGAAGATGTAGGACCTAAAGTAGCTGGAAGTGTATTCCAGTTTTTTAAGAATAAGGATAATATCCACATGCTTGAAAAATTAGAATCAATTGGGCTTCAATTGAAAAATGTAAAGAGACAGATCGTATCCGATGGCAACCTTGGCGGTCAAACGTTTTTATTTACAGGCACTTTGCCAACATTAAAGCGCAATGATGCAGAATCAATGGTTGAAACACACGGCGGTAAGTTACTAGGTGGGGTAAGCAGCAAGCTTAATTACCTTGTAGTTGGTGAAGATGCCGGATCAAAATTGGAGAAAGCTAAAAAAATACCTGCAATAAAAATTATAAGTGAAGCAGAGTTCCTGCAGCTGTTAAATCATTAGAATTTTCTTGCAATCTTTTTTTTCTTTGCAAACTAATTTTTATTTGCCATCTATTTCGTGTATTCGCTTTTCTTATTTACGTAACTTTAGCTAAAGGCAAAAGCGATGGTCAAAAAAATCTCAGGCGAGGTGTGGAAACCTTTGCAGTTTCCTGGCTGGAAACACCTGCGCCGCAAATACGCGTTGTCTTCACATGGTAGAATTGCCAGCTATGTGAGCGACTTAACTGAAGATGGCAAATTACTCGAAGGGTCTTTGACAACCGGCTACAGGACCCTGAACCTTCATCGTCCCGGAAATAACGGAACGCTGTACATTCATCGTGAACTTGCGCGCTTGTTCTTGAAGAAGAATTCACCCAAACACAAGTATGTTATCCATCAAAATCACAACAAGCTTGATAACAATGTGAGGAATTTAAAGTGGGCTGAATTGGATAAAATGATTGAACATCAGCAGGGAAGTCCCGCCAAGATCGCGTACAAAAAAGTACAGGCGAACAAAACCGAAGGTCTGAAGTTGAATGCCAGCCAGGTGAAAAAAATCAAAAAGATCCTGGATGACAGAAACAGGCAGATCACGATTAAGAGATTAGCAGAGAAATATGGTGTGAGTGAAATGACGATGTACAGGATTAAAAGCGGAGAGAACTGGGATCATGTAGGATAATCTCCGTGAATGTGAATGGTGAATGGTGAATGGTGAATAGTTAATTGCCAAATGCAATTCAATATTCATTATTCACCATTATCATTTACCTTCGGCAACTCATTCCGCGACCCATTCACCATTCACCCATTCACCATTGACCATTCACCACCATGTTGCAGCCCGCTACGCTAAAGTTTCTTCGCGATTTAAAGAAAAACAATAACAAACCCTGGTTCGATACACATCGTAGTCAATATGAAACTGCGAAGAAGGACTTTGAACTGTTCATACAGGAAGTGATTTCAAAGCACGGGAAGAAGGATCCGGATATTAAAGACCTGGTCGCAAAGAATTGTCTTTTTCGCATAAATCGTGATATCAGGTTTTCGAAAGATAAAACTCCATACAAATCAAATTTTGGTGCAAGTATTTCCAAAGGAGGAAAGAAATCATCTTTTGCAGGTTACTATTTTCATTGCGAGCCCGGACAATCTTTTGTAGGAGGCGGGATCTGGCAACCCGAGCCGGATAAGATGAAAAAAGTAAGACAGGAGATCGATTACAATTGGGATGAATTCAAAAAGCTAATCGGCTCAAAGAAATTCAAATCTATTTACAATGATCTCTACGCCGGCGAAGACATGAGTCTTTCTAAAGTGCCGCAAGGATTTGAAAAGGAGAATCCGGCTGCAAAATATCTCAAGCTCAAAAGCTGGATTGCTATGCGTGAAATAAAGGATGCTGACCTTACTTCAAAAGGCTTGATTAAGCTTACTCTCGACACATTCGATACTTTACAACCCTTGTTGAAATTTCTGAATAGGGCCGTAGAGGACTAATCCACCAGGAATTATTGATTATTAATTATTGATTATTGGGTCAGCAACTAAACATAATAATCAATAATTAATATTTAATAATAAATAATTAATAATCAACGTTTTCGCCGTTTTTAGGGTTCTTTGCCTTTATAAAAAGTTAACGCCCTTATATACTCATTTCCTAGTTACTAACGTTGTAGCATACAGTGTAAAACCCTTACGTTATGAAAAACCTTCTACCCTGTCTAGCCCTTGTTGTATGCGTTGTGGTTTTTTCTTGTAAAAGCCAGAAGTACTACACTTCAAATGAATTTGAACAGGCCACTGCTAATCATCAGCTGATTGCCGTTGTTCCAGCAGAAATAGTTTTTACTGGTACTCAACCAAAGAAATTAACTCCGGAGGATATCGTGAAAATCGAGGAAGCAGAAAGTATCGCTTTCCAGGAAGCCCTGTACAATAACATCCTTGAACATGCGAATGGCCGGAAATATTATACCAGGGTTGAATTCCAGGATATCAGCACTACCCGGAAAATCCTTACGGATAATAACCTCCCTAATCGTAAGGCTTGGGGAATTAGCGATAAAGAATTAGCAACGCTTCTCAAAGTTGATGCTGTGGTCAGAATGCGTGTCCAAAAGAAGCGCTACATGAGCGATCTCGCTTCATATGGTATTGACCTGGCAAAACAAATTGGCTGGGAATATACAGGTGGAAGGATTCCTGGTACCGGTATCGGTATTCCAAACATTAAGAATAATACCAATGATATCTATGCTTCATGCAGTGTGTTGAGTAATGGAAGAACATTGTGGAATGATCATTACAAGAGCGCTTCTGACTGGAATAGTCCCGCAAACGAGATCATCGAAGGAATCACCGAAACTTTCGGAAAACATTTTCCGTACAAACAAAGACGTTAGGATCAATTGATATTCTATACTGCAACCCTTGAATTTGTCATTTCGAGTCCCAGCTAAGCCGGGACTTTTTTTAATTTAAAAACTTTGAGAGTCTAAACCAGTTTATTAGCAATGAGATATTCGGCTATCTGAACTGCATTCGTAGCAGCTCCCTTCCTTAGGTTATCACTAACAATCCAAAGGTTCAGCGTATTTGGCTGCGATTCATCGCGGCGAATTCTTCCCACAAATACTTCATCCTTTTCATGAGCATCCATCGGCATCGGATATTTCTGTGTAGCGGGATCATCAACCAATACAACTCCAGCAGATTTTTGCAGTATTGTTTTTACATCCTCGATTGAATAATCCCTGGCAAACTCCACATTCACTGCTTCGCTATGACCGCCGACAACCGGAATTCGAACTGTTGTTGAAGTAATCATGATTGAATTATCACCCATGATCTTTCTTGTCTCATTCACCATCTTCATTTCTTCCTTTGTATATCCATTCTCGAGAAATACATCGATCTGCGGAATTGCATTCAGATCGATTTGATACTTGTAAGCCATCGGGTATTCTCCGTTCGCACCTTTGACCGACTTGTCGCGTTCACCCATCAATTGATCAACAGCTTTCTTACCAGTGCCCGTTACACTTTGATAAGTTGAAACAACAATACGCTTGATCGTATAAGCTTTATGAAGTGGATTCAATGCAACCACCATCTGAATGGTTGAGCAATTCGGATTTGCAATGATCTTATCATCCTTTGTCAGCACATCTGCGTTGATCTCAGGAACAACGAGCTTCTTTGTAGGATCCATTCTCCATGCAGAAGAATTATCGATCACCGTAATTCCTGCTTCTGCGAACTTCGGAGCCCATTCGAGTGAAGTTGATCCCCCGGCAGAAAAAATAGCAATCGCAGGTTTCGCAGCAATCGCATCAGTCATACTGATTACCTTATAGGGTTTGCCTTTAAAATAAACTTCCTTTCCAACAGATCTTTCTGAGGCTACCGGTAAGATCTCTGTTACCGGAAAATTTCTTTCTTCCAATATCTGCAACATTTTTGTGCCTACCAGGCCAGTGGCTCCTACGACTGCTACTTTCATAATTTGTTTCGTTAAGAATATGTATTAAAAAACAAAACCTTCCGTTTGCGGAAGGTTTGAGTATTTTGAACCATACAAAATGTTTTTCTAACCCTCCAATTTTCCGGAACGTTTTTTAACGCATTTTGTATGTTTTTTCATCATCATTTCACCGCAAAAATAACAGCGCAATCAATGCCTTGCAAATTTAATTTTACCGGGCTAACGGATGTTCATGTTAAAGTTTGTCGGAATACGGTTGAAAGGGTTGACAAGGTTGACGGGGTTGACAGGGTTGATTGGGTTTGTTTTTTCCTTATCAGTTAAGGCCCAAATGATAAGCCGCCATTCATTATTAATAACCGAAATATTTGCCGATCCCGTTCCTTCCGTAGGATTGCCTGGAACCGAATTCATTGAACTTACCAATGTTTCCGATAGTACCATCAACCTGCAGAACTGGAAAATAGGCGATGGAAGTTCATCCGCCAGGATCACCGTCCCATATCTATTAAGGCCAGATAGCATAGTGATCATTTGCCCATCGTCGTCAACTACAAACTGGGAACCATTTGGCGCTGTAATTGGCGTGAGCAACTTTCCATCCTTAAATAATGATGCAGATCTGGTTGTTCTTTATTCTGCTGATGGAATGTTGATCCATGCAATTTCCTATCAAACCGATTGGTACAGAAATGAAGTGAAATCGCAGGGTGGATGGACATTGGAGACTGATCGACAAACAAAATCCATGCGGAGGTCTTCGAAACTGGATTGCATCAAAAGATCCTCGCGGTGGCAGCCCCGGACAAATCAATTCCAATAATGGATCGAACCCTGATGAAGATCTTCCTGAATTAATTCGCAGCTGGTATGTCGACAGCGCATCCCTGATTGCACTGTTTAATGAACCGATGGATAGTTCAATTGCCTCTAATCTTTTGAATTATCAATTCAATCCAAAACTTGAAATTGAATCGATAATTGCGCTTCCTCCTTTATTTAATGCAGTATTGATACGACTAAAAGAGAAACCCGATAGCAATCTGGTCTATGAATTAACTGTAAGGTTTGTTACCGATTGTGCAGGGAATGCCATCGGAGGATTCAATAAAACAAAATTTGGTCTGCCCCGCTTAGCATTAAAAAATGAAATTGTACTGAATGAAATTCTTTTCAATCCAAAGCCAGATGGTTTTGATTATGTTGAATTTTATAATTCAGGCAAGAAGACAATTGACTTAAGCAGGTTATTTATTGCAAGCAGGAATACTAATGGAGATTTGATCAATCTTTTTAAAATCGCGACGGAACCATTCCTGGTCTTTCCGGGCGAATGGATAGTTATTACGGAAAACAAGGATTGGGTATTAAACAATTATTTTGTTAAGCAACCAATACATTTAATACAAATCCCGGATCTTCCTTCATTGCCTGATGATAATGGAAAGCTTATATTGTTAAATGAACAGGGAACTATACTCGATGAATTGCACTATGATGAAAAATGGCATTTTGCATTGATCAGTAATAGGGAAGCCGTGGCGTTGGAAAGAATTGACTACAGCAAACCCACCCAAGACAAGAACAACTGGACCTCAGCTTCATCAACATCCGGATTCGGTACACCAACAGCGATGAATTCTCAATTCTTATCAGATCCACTATTACAGGGCGCAATTACAGTTAGCCCAAAAGTATTTTCCCCTGATAATGATGGCCTGGACGACTTCACTACAATTTCTTATCAATTGAATGAACCAGGTTATGTAATGAATATGACTGTATTTGATTTGAATGGGCGGCCTGTTCGTTATCTCGTAAAAAATTCGACCTTATCTCAGCAAGGAAAATTTATTTGGGATGGGTTGAATGACAAACAACAACAAGTCCCCATCGGAATATATATTCTGTATACGGAGGTATTCAATATTAATGGTAAGAAGGCAAGATTTAAAAATTCGGTTACGCTTGCGAGGAGGCTCTAAATATAAATGAATAGTCTGCTAGTTACTTCTATTGCAGATTTCTCGCCCTGGTTGCCTTTAGAGTGAGAATCTTTAATTATACCGGGCTCGAAATGACAAGGCAAAAGTGTTCGGTTATACCAGTTCAATATCAAAATTCACCAACTGTACAAATTGCTGAATTCTGTTTTCAATATCTTCCCTGGTAATTTCTTTCAATCTTTCAGGTCCGAATTTTTCTACACAGTAAGAAGCCATTGCAGAGCCGACGATGATCCCTCTTTTCATATTCTCAAATGAGATATCACCGCTGCGTGCGATATGGCCAATAAATCCACCGGCAAAAGTGTCGCCAGCGCCCGTTGGGTCAAATACTTCTTCTAACGGAAGCGCCGGTGCGAAGAAAACCTGGTCGCCGTAAAATAGTAGTGCGCCGTGCTCACCTTTCTTTATGATGAGATATTTTGGTCCCATCTTCAGGATGGTCTTGGCGGCTTTTACTAACGAGAATTGGCCGCTGAGTTGCCTTGCCTCACTATCGTTGATCATCAAAACATCAACAAGCTTCAGTGTTTTCTCCAGCTCAGGCATGGCGACTTCCATCCAAAAATTCATCGTATCCATCACGATGAGCTTTGGCCTTTCCTGCAATTGCTCGATCACTTTACGTTGGATCACAGGGTCGAGATTGCCAAGCATCAGGAATTCCGCTCCCTGATATGAAGCTGGTAACACCGGGTTGAAGTCAAGCAGAACATTTAAATCAGTCTGAAGCGTGTCGCGGGTATTCATGTCCAAATGATACCGACCACTCCAGAAAAAGGATTTTTTGTCTTTCACTACTTCCACTCCCTCGAGCACGACACCGCGACTTCTCATTTCGTCCATTTCCTCCTTTGGAAAATCTCCTCCAACTATTGAAACCTGTAGTATGGGTTGCACAAAATTGCTCGCTGCATAAGCCACATAAGTTGCTGAGCCACCAACAATACGATTCGTTTTTCCAAAGGGAGTTTCAATTGCGTCAAATGCCATTGTACCGACAGAGATGAGAGACATAGAGTTATTTGATATTTTTTATTTGAGATTTTTTATTTGTTTCAATTATGGCCGCTCAATCATGTCTTTCTTGCCTATTGCCCGTTGCCTATTGCCTATTGCTTTCCGCGTGCAAAGAAAACGCTATTCTGGTATGAAACAAACAAAATAACTCAATATGAAATATGCAATTTCAAATTTGCAATAGCTTTCTGTTAGTCACTTTGCCCCGATTTTTCCGACAATTTTTTCAAATACCAGCTAATGCTTGTTAGCAACTCCTTATCTTTGCGGCAACTATGGCCCGAATAAAAAGCTCAAAAAGCAGCACCCGTAAGGATGTGATCATTGCCAAAGCTGCCCAACTCTTTAGAGAAAAAGGATATAGCGCAACTTCAATGCGCGACCTGGCAGAAAATGTAGGAGTAGAAGCCGCCAGTCTTTATAACCATATCAATTCAAAGGCGGAGATCTTACAGGAGATCTGTTTTAAAACAGCCAATCAGTTCATGCAGCATATTGCGGACCTGGAAGCGAATACTGATGGGTATTCTGTTAAACTGGAAGCAATCCTCCGTTTCCATATCAGGCAAATGGTAAACCATTATGAGGAAGTGTATGTGATGGACCGGGAATGGAAACATCTTACAGAACCTTACCTACAGAACATGCAGAACCAGCGGCGGGCCTATCGCCAACGCATAGCCGCAATAATTGAAGAAGGTATCCGCAAGGGAGAGATGAAAGAGATCGATGCGCCAACGGCAGTATTGATCATGCTCCACGCGATCAGTGGTATTGAAAGCTGGCATCGCAGTACCAAAAGGATCAGCGGGGAGATGCTCGAAGACAATATGGTCTCTATCCTGATCGGCGGATTGAAGAAAAAGGATAAATAAACATGTCGATCCATTTTCACCCGCTCACTATAAAAGAAATACGCAGTGAAACTCCCGATTGTGTTTCCATAAGTTTTGATATACCTCCTGAACTGGAATCGGTTTTTAAATTCAGCCATGGACAAAATCTCACTGTAAAAACAAAAATTGGAAACGAGGAAGTTCGCCGTTCTTATTCAATTTGTACGGCGCCGCATGAAAATGATTTGCGGGTAGCTGTTAAAATGGTAGAATCGGGTTTGTTCTCATCCCATGCCCATAAGCTTAGTGCAGGTGATGTACTGGATGTGCTCCCTCCAACCGGAAGGTTCTATACCAATCTCGATCCAAAGAATAAAAAAAACTATTTGGCATTTGCTGCGGGTAGCGGTATTACTCCGGTAATCTCTATCATTAAAACAACGCTTGCAACAGAACCCAAAAGTAATTTCACCCTGGTATATGGAAACCGCAGTCGCTCTTCCATTATTTTTCTTGAAGAATTGGAAGGATTAAAGAATATATATCTCGAAAGATTTTCTCTTATCCATGTATTGAGCAGGGAAAGGGTTGATTCAAATCTGAACTTTGGAAGAATAAATGCAGAAAAGCTCGCGCAATTACACAAGGTTGTCGATTACTCTTCAATGGATGAGGTGTTCATTTGCGGACCAGAAGAAATGATTTTTACAACGAAAGAGTTTCTTGAAGCAAGTGGGGTGGATAAGAAGAAGGTGCATTTCGAATTGTTTACAACGCCGGGACAGTCGGGAGTCAGGAGTCGGGAGTCGGGAGTCGGTACACCGGGCAAAGAATCGGGTCCTAAATCAAAGATTACATTGAAACTGGATGGCAGATCATTTGATTTTGAGTTGCCATTTGGTGGAGATACAATATTAGATGCTGCACTGAAATTAGGTGCGGATCTTCCATTCGCATGTAAAGGTGGAGTTTGTAGCACTTGTCGCGCAAAACTCATCGAAGGCGAAGTTGAGATGGAAATGAATTGGGCGCTTGAGCCGGAAGAAGTTGAAAAAGGATTTATTCTTACTTGTCAGTCGCATCCGAAAACGGATCGAGTTGTAGTTGATTACGACTTGAGGTGATCCTCCGCATCCTTCCTTCCCCCATTGAACCTTGTCATTTCGAGCCCGGCGATCAATGTGACTATACAATAGAGGCAACCAGGGCGAGAAATCTGCGGCATAAACAACTCGCGGAAGTGCGATCAGTTGCCGATTGCGCAGATTTCTCGCCCTGGTTGTTCTTATGCGGGTTCCTGTTATGCACCGGGCTCGAAATGACAAGGTTCAATGGGGGAAGGACGCAGAGAGAATCAGTATCCTGTTACCAGTAAGTTCAACGCGCCTTTCATTCCGCATTTTTGGTATTTATGATAAGCAGCGGCAGCTCGTTTTCGTATATCCTGCCCAGTTTCCTTTTTCAACCAACCTTCCAATGCCGCTTCAAGAGTGTATGCTTCGGGACTCATCAAACCGGTACTCCAAAGAATTGGATTTGCTCCTGATTGTCTGATTCCAAACTGAAAATAATTTTTGCTTTTGCAAGCCAGCATGATCGCATCCCGATTATTATCGTTTTTCTTTTGATCGTAATCATACAAACCAAAATCCATCAGACCATCATGACCAATATAAGCGACAAGCTTTGAATAACCACCAAATCCCAAGGTCTTTTTATCGACATCCAAAACCTTAAGATTAGCTCCGGCACAAGCATCGAAAAAGTCAATAGTGCATTGTTTAATTTCTGCGCCATCATATGCATCCGCAACTAAATAGGCGCCAGTCAAAGTATGCTTAAATACACAACGCTCAAGAATTTCCGTAGATGGATTCTTAATTGTACTGAGTAATTTCCAGTTAGGGCTTTTTCTAAAGAAGGTCTTTACTCCACCACCACATCCCCAATAGAGATTGTTGGCCGGATCCTGTCCATTTCCAATTGCTTTCGGAACCGGAACGATACCCTGGTTCTTATTATCGCATAAGGCGACAAGAACATGAATAACTTTTGCCTTATCAATTTTTATCGAATCATGGGTCACAATTGCAGCATCCTGCATTTCCTTTACAACAGGCTCAGTACAGGAAATTATTACGAGTAGGGTTAAGGGGAGTAAATAATTCATCTTGCTCTAGTAGATGCCTGAACGATAGGAATTCATAATTCTTGTATTAAGGGTGGCCTCCTTGTTGATTTAACGATTGATTTGCTAGGGGTCTCGTCCCGAAGGGACGAAAGCTTTGTAGAATTCTTACATTTGCATCTATGAGTGTACAGGATTTTGAAAAGATCTTCCTCGATAAAATCGAGAATGAAGTCAAGATCGAACCAAAGGATTGGATGCCCGATCAATACCGAAAAACATTGGTCAGGCAGATCAGTCAGCATGCACATAGCGAGATCGTGGGCATGTTGCCCGAAGGAAATTGGATCACCCGCGCCCCGACATTAAAACGTAAAGCGGTTTTATTGGCAAAGGTACAGGATGAAGCGGGGCATGGACTCTATCTGTATGCTGCAACCGAAACTTTGGGAACAACCAGAGAAGAAACCATCAATGACCTGCATAGTGGCAAAGCGAAATATTCATCCATTTTTAATTATCCAACCTTAACCTGGGCTGATATGGGCGCAATCGGCTGGCTGGTTGATGGCGCGGCTATATTAAACCAGGTTATGCTTTGCAGAACTTCATATGGTCCTTATGCAAGATCAATGGTAAGAATCTGTAAGGAAGAAAGTTTTCATCAGCGCCAGGGTTATGAAATCCTGCTCATCTTAAGTAAAGGCACAGACGAACAGAAAGCAATGTGCCAGGATTCAATCAATCGTTGGTGGTGGCCAAGCCTGATGATGTTTGGACCTAAGGACAGTGAATCCACTCATTCCGATCAAAGCACAAAATGGAAGATTAAAAGAATGAGCAATGATGAATTGAGACAAAAGTTTGTCGACATGATTGCCGAACAGGCAAAATTGTTGAACATGACTCTTCCCGATCCCGACTTAAAATGGAACGAAGCAAAAGGCCATTATGATTTTGGTGAAATTGATTGGAATGAATTCTGGAATGTTGTTAAAGGCAACGGACCATGCAACAAGCAAAGAGTTGAAGCTCGAAAAAAAGCATGGGAGGACGGGGAATGGGTTCGCGAAGCGGCAACAGCTTACGCGGAAAAGAAGTCAAGATCTCTTAAAGAAAAAGCAGCATAAGTAAATGAACAATTTATTTCGCAAATATTATTACGGCGATATACCGGAGGATAAAGCTGCGGCTGGAATAAAGAGTAGTAATAGTAAATCCGATTGGCCTCTCTGGGAAGTATTCATTCGGAGTAAACAGGGACTCGATCACAAACACGTCGGAAGTTTGCACGCCGCCGATGCGCAAATGGCAATTGAAAATGCGCGGGATGTTTATACAAGAAGAATGGAAGGCATAAGCATTTGGGTTGTTGAAAGCAAATACATTCATGCAAGCAGTCCGGACGAGGCTGCTGAACTGTATGAGCCCGCTAATGATAAAGTTTACCGGCATCCAACATTTTATGAAATGCCCGATGACGCAAAGCATATATAAAAGATGAGCGCATTAATTGACTATTCCCTTCATCTTGCTGATTCAACCCTGATACTTGCGCAACGCAATGCGGAATGGTGTGGACATGGCCCCGTTCTGGAACAGGATATTGCGATCACAAATATTACACTCGATCTTCTCGGACAATCGAGGAACTTTTATCAATATGCAGCTTCGCTGATTGGTAATGGTAGTACAGAGGATAGTCTTGCATACTTACGAAAAGAAAGAGAATTCAAAAATCTCCTGTTATGTGAACTACAGAATGGAGATTGGGGACAAACGATATTAAGGCAATTCTTCTTCAGCGTTTATCAACAACTACTTTTCGAGAAACTTAAATCAGGCGCTGATGAACAAATTGCAGCAATTGCTACGAAGTCATTGAAAGAAATCAACTATCATGTACGCTGGAGCAGTGAATGGGTGATCAGGCTTGGAGATGGAACTGAAGAAAGTCATGCAAAAATGTTGAAGGCCATCGATACACTGTGGGCTTACACAGGAGAAATGTTTATTCCGGCAGTTTATGAGGCAATTAGTCCTGAGCCACTCAGAGCCTCATGGCAGGAAAAAGTAAGTGCTGTCTTCAATGAAGCCGGATTGCCTTTACCCGGCAAAGTATTCATGCATACCGGTGGAAAGGAAGGAAAGCATACCGAACAGTTGGGTTATATTTTAACCGAACTGCAATATATGCAACGCGCCTATCCTGATAGTGAATGGTAGTGATGCAGTAAAAGCATTTTGAAATTGGTTGCAGATAAGAAACATATATTATCAATCTTAGCTGAAATTCCGGACCCCGAAGTTCCGGTATTGACTATTTCAGATCTCGGTGTACTTCGTGATGTGAAGATCAATGGTAATACTGTCGAAGTAATCATAACACCGACCTATAGTGGCTGCCCCGCAATGGACGTGATCAGCATGCAAATAAGAATGGCATTACTTGAAGCCGGATTTAAGGATGTGAAACTAACCCAGGTTCTATCCCCTGCATGGACTACAGAATGGATGAGCGAGTCAGGAAAAGAAAAACTTCGCGCTTATGGAATTGCTCCACCCAATCCAAAGCAACAAGTGTGTAATGAACAGGAAGAATTGTTTGCTGCTGCTGAAGCTGTACAATGTCCCCTTTGCGAATCCTGGAATACACGCCGGATAAGCGAATTCGGATCTACTGCGTGTAAGGCATTATATCAATGCAATGATTGTAAGGAACCTTTTGACTACTTTAAATGTCATTGAGTTATTTCAAATTGCATATTTTAGATTTCAAATTGTATCAAACTAAAAAATTTCAATGCCCTCAGTTCTACTAGAAATCAAGGAAGGCGTAGGTCTTATAATTCTGAATCGTCCCGAAAAACTCAATTCCTTTAACCGAGAAATGGCTCTGCTTTTGCAAGAGAAGCTTGAGACCTGCAAAATTGATAAGAATGTACGATGCATTCACATCACTGGAATTGGAAAAGGTTTTAGCGCGGGACAGGACCTGGCTGAAGTTGTAGATTCATCTGGTCCATCCATGCAACAGATCCTGAGTGAGCATTATAATCCAATCATTACTCAAATTAGAAATATTCCAAAACCTTTTGTTGCCGCTGTGAATGGTGTTGCTGCAGGTGCGGGAGCGAATATTGCATTGTGTTGTGATATCGTCATTGCCGCTCAATCCGCATCATTTATCCAGGCATTTTCAAAGATTGGATTGATACCAGATAGTGGAGGAACATTTTTTCTTCCCAGGCTGATCGGATTTCAAAAAGCAAGCGCGCTTGCCATGCTTGGCGACAAGCTTAGTTCCGCAGAGGCAGAAAGAATGGGACTGGTCTATAAAGTTCTTCCAGATCAGGACTTCAATCAGGAAACAGAAAAAATCGCACACCAACTCGCGCAAATGCCCACACGAGGATTAGGATTGATCAAAAAAGCGTTGAATGATTCATTAGGAAATACTTTGGACGAACAGCTCAAACTCGAAGATCAATTGCAACAGGAAGCAGCAAAGACATATGATTACAAAGAAGGAGTTCAGGCATTTCTTGAGAAGAGAGCAGCTATTTTCAAAGGAGAATAAAACCCCCTATCCCCCTAAAGGGGGAACTTAGTTATCAGTTCCGTTAATTGATTTAATCAAAGAATATATTCTAATGAGATTAATTATAACAATCGACCTAAGTTCCCCCTTTAGGGGGACAGGGGGTAAATCATAATCAATATGTCTAACGATGATTTAGCCAAGTCCGTCGTATCCCACATGATGGAGAATGATTTCTTCAGTCAATGGATGCAGGTAAAAGTATTAGAAGTAAGAGAAGGATATAGCCGCATCAGCATGATCGTAAGAAAAGAAATGGTAAATGGATTTGGCATCGTGCACGGCGGATTACCATTTTCACTTGCTGATAGCGCCTTTGCTTTTGCATGCAATAACCGTAATAATTTGTCTGTAGCGCTCGATGTAACGATCACATTTACGAAAGCAGTAAATATCGGAGACGAACTAACTGCCGAAGCAAAGGAATTTCACAATGGAAAAAGCACTGGGGTTTACCTGATCACCGTCACTAACCAGAAGAAGGAACAAGTTGCGTTTTTTAAAGGAACCTGTTTTAGAACAGGAAAGAAGCTGGTATAGGATCAAGGAATATCCAATTTCCATCGGAGGGTTTTATTACTGAAGGGGAGACGAGTTTCGAAGTTTCCGTCGTCCCGAAATTTCTATTCAACAGAAGAACAGATGAACAAGGAATGATCAATTTCCATCGGAGGGTTGTCTACTGAATGAATCGGAAGACAAAACGAGTTCTAAAAATATTGGAGAAACATCCGATGGAAATTGATCATTCCTTGTTCATCTGTTCTTCTGTTGAATTGACGATTCGAGACTTCGAGCCTTATCGCTCTAATCGAAATAGACGAACCGTCCGATCTACATGGATCATTCTTTGTTCATTTGTTCAATCGGGTCTAGTTAAGAATCCAGTACCCCAACGCCAACCACAGCAGACCCTTAACCAAAAAGAATAGAAATCCCCAAATACCGATTCGCTTTATCCAGAGAACCAGTTTTGGTTTAAGTATGGTTTTTTTGTATCGATCATTTTGCAATGATTTCGTAAGTTTTAAAATCGCTTGTCATTGGAATATGTCTATTCGGATCAAAATTCAGTAACTTGTATAACAAGCCCCAAAACCCGTTTATGAGAAAACTTGCACTATGGGCTAGTTTAAACCCCAGGCGGGCCCGCATTTACATTATTGCCTTGCATCTTGTGCTCGGAATACTGGCATACTTTCTAGCCAGGTTATTGCAGGTTTCGGTATTTATGCAAGATCTCCTTCTGTTCTGTGCCATCGCATATTTTTTACTGCTTGTTTGGATCTATCCTGATCAAAGGAAGCCAATGAAGTTTGAGTTTTTAAAGTCTTTTGCCTTTAGAAAGATTTGTGATTTCTCGGTTGCCCTATGCAGTTTTATAGTGATCTTTTGCTTTGATAGTAAGATCTTCAATCCTTCTCCAATTGTTCCCTATAGCTACGGAGCTTCAAACGCAACTATATTTCCAAAACCTAAGAAGCCTAACGCGCAAGAAGTTCTTTCTTCTTTACAATATCGCGACAAAAGCACGCTCACCCGTCAGGAAAAAAAAGTGCTTAGAAAGGAATTCAAAAAGCAGTTGAAGAATTTTGTAGTTCTAACAGTGACAGGTAAAAAAGAACAGTCAAACAAGGCGCTCTATATTATCCTCACAATAGTAGGAGCCCTGGGTGTACTCGCGATCATTTCTGCTATCGCTTGCGAACTCTCCTGTAATGGCATGGAATCGGCCTCTGCAGTGGTGCTCATCCTTGGATTGATAGGCGTGATCATCGGTGTCGTCCTTATTATCCGAAGAATCAATAGAGGCCCCAAAAAGAAACCCGAGGAAATGGCACCAAAAGAGACTATTTAAGTAGATTCGGATAGATCCTTACTAATTTTGCTGTTAACTCTTTCCCAATCAACCAATCAACCAATCAACCAATCATCCAACAACCAATCAACCAATCAACGATCCGCCCATGATCTATCAATTCAAAGATTTCATCCCGGTCGTTCATCCATCTTCCTTTATTCACCCTCAGGCAACGGTAACTGGAAATGTTATTATTGGAAAAAATGTTTATGTCGGACCCGGAGCCGCATTGCGTGCTGATTGGGGTGGAATTCTAATCGAAGACGGTTGTAATATTCAGGAAAACTGTACCATTCATATGTTCCCCGGTATAACTGTTGTTTTGAAAGAAAATGCGCATATTGGTCATGGTGCGATCATTCATGGAGCAATTATCGGCAAGAACTGCCTGGTTGGAATGAATTCGGTGATAATGGATGAAGTTGTACTGGGTGATGAATGCATTGTTGGCGCCTTGAGTTTTGTAAGGCAAGGTGAAAAAATTCCTGCGAGAAGTTTGATTGCGGGAAATCCTGCAAAACTGATTCGTACAGTCAGTGACGACATGATTAAATGGAAAACCAAGGGCACTGAACTGTATCAAACCCTTCCAAAAGAAATGCATGAAGGCTGGAAACCTTGCGAACCGCTGAGGGAAATACCAAAGGATCGACCTTCTCAGGAAAAGCTATATGAAACCTGGAAAAAGATCAGCAATTCTTAGGGACCCCCGCTACTTCATTTTGTTCTTTCGACCGCCCGGATTCTAAATGCCTGGATCAACGGATTGGCTTCGGGGGTTAGCGTAAAGAAAATGCGTGCGCTATAACCTTTGTCTCCTTCAATTATAAACTCACCGCGTAACTGGTTCTCTGGGGTTAGCTGGCTTATGCGTTGTATCTTTCCAATCACTCCGAATAAACCGGCTGTTTGGTTACGCAATGAATCAATCGGGTGGTCCATGAAAAAGTTTTCAGCAAACAGCCCACTCGATTCCGCGTTTTTCCAATCCGGCAAAAAATTTACCAATTCGTTTTTTCTTTTCTCAAGAATAGCTGAAGGAGCCAACACCCGAGGAGATAATTGAGCCATCTTTATGATTGTATCCAGAACACGTTGATTTATTCCACCTGTTCCGGCATAAGTGAGGTTTGCAAATGAGACAATTCCGATTCCGTAATCAGGTAGCATTCTCCATTGACTTCCAAAACCGGGAAGCCCACCACTATGGCCAATCCTAACTCTTTGATCACAGTTCTTGTCCCAGCTCAACCCGTATGCATAAGCAGCAACAACGGGACATACTGTGCCGTCTGCTCTTCTCGCATTTGAATTCAAAGCGGTGAACTCCCATGGATGGTGCATTTCTCTTAATGAACTTCTTTTTACCGGCCCGGTATCTTCGTCATTTCGTGGAGGCCAGGCCGATAGATGGAATGCAACGTATTTTCCAAAGTCTTCAATAGAACAAATCAACCCTCCCATCGCTCCATACGAACCGTCATGCAATAATGGTTCTTCCTTCCATTTTCCTTCTGCCCAGTTATAGCCCAATGCCAATTGATCCGCGGGCACCTTTGTATACTCCCATTTCGAATCCTTCATGCCCAATGGTTGAAGTATATTTTCATTGATATATTGTTGATAGGGTTTTCCGGAAGCTTTTGAAACTATCGCACCCAGCAACGCAAAGCCAAGATTGCTATACTCAAAATCATATCCGGGAACATTGGAAAATGAAACACCATCTTTGATCAAACCTACAAGCTCTGTATCTGTATCATCTAATTGACGATCACCCCAGGGATTGTCTTCCGGAAATCCAGCTGCATGCGTGAGTAAATGTCTAATTGTAATTGGTGGGGCATCTTTAGCGATATATTTCAAATTCTTCATTTCTGGTATATACTTCGAAGCCGGATCATCCAATTGAAGTTTCCCTGCATCTCTCAACTTAATAATTGCCATAGCTGTAAAACTCTTGCTCATAGATGCAATACGAAAAGCCGATCTCGTTGTAGCTGGTATCTTTTTCTCAACATTCGAAAAGCCCGTTGCATTTGCAAACACGAGTTTTCCATCCACTACAATTCCGTAGGCCATTGCCGGAAAATGGTTTCGCTCGGCATGATCCTTAAACATTTTATCAATGATCGGAAACGCTGATTCAATTTTCCCCAACCTTTGCGTATCGGCGAATGCTGGTGGTACATAAGTACCCTGACTGAAGAGAAAACTGGTGGATAAAAGGATCAGAGCAACAAATACGGTTTTCATGTCCAATTATTTAGGTTCTGATAATCCCGATAGCTATCGGGATCGGGATACGAATTTACGAACAGCTTTGGACGATTACGCTTATCCATTTGATCGGAACCCTTAATCGTTCACTCGTCAATATCAGTCAAATCAGGAGAATCGTTTAAAATCCTGGTCGTAATTTCGCCGCAATGGAAAAAACCAATTTCATCGACTATATCCGTGTTTTCTGTAAGAGTGGGCATGGTGGAGCGGGGAGCAAACATTTCCTCAGAACTAAATTCAACGATAAGGCGGGTCCCGATGGGGGAGATGGCGGTCGGGGAGGACATATCATTTTGAGAGGAAATAAAAATCTCTGGACCCTTCTTCACTTGAGATATATGAAAAATGTACATGCTGAGAATGGAGAAGGCGGCAGCGGCACAAACAGTACAGGAAGAAGTGGTAAAGATTCCATCATCGAAGTTCCTTTAGGGACTATTGCAAAGGATGACGAAACCGGAAAAAAAGAAGCGGAGATACTTGAGCACGGGCAGGAAATGATTCTGATGCATGGGGGCCGCGGAGGATTGGGTAATGCAAAATTCGCAACGGCCACTAACCAGGCACCGGAACATGCACAACCCGGCGAGCCGGGACTGGAAGGATGGAAAGTACTTGAATTAAAAGTTCTCGCAGATGTCGGATTGGTCGGGTTTCCAAATGCAGGAAAGTCCACATTGCTTTCTGTAATCACAGCAGCCAAGCCCAAGATTGCTGATTATGCATTTACGACATTAACTCCCCAACTCGGAATGGTTGAGTACCGTGATGGAAAGAGTTTTTGTGTAGCAGATCTGCCTGGTATCATCGAAGGAGCCGCAGAAGGCAAAGGACTGGGACATCGCTTTCTCCGACATATTGAAAGAAATCCCGTACTCCTCTTCGTGATACCTGCCGATAGTAGCAATCATAAAAAGGAATTTGCTATCCTTCTTAAAGAACTCGAAGAATATAACCCCGAATTACTACACAAACAGTTTATCATCGGAATCAGCAAAAGCGATATGCTCGATGATGAATTGAAAGCTGCAATTGAAAAGGAACTCCCTCCTGGTCTACCTTATGTATTCTTTTCTTCGGTTACACGGCAAGGATTGGTGGAGCTGAAGGATTTGCTTTGGGAGAAGCTTACTGCATAGGGTTGATTGGTTGTTCCTCCCGCCAGCGGCGGGACGGGAATGACGGTTGATTAGTTGACCGGTTGATAGAGTTGACAAGGTCAATGGGGTGACAGTGAAAGATGCAAGTTGCACTAAAGGCCCTAATCAACCAATCAACCAATCAACCAATTAACTATCTTCGTATAACCATTAACCTAATCCAATGTCATCCAAAACTCCAGCCTGGATAAACCATCTTCGGTTATTCATTCGCAATGTATTTCATGCAGCATGGCTTTTCTCTCCCGGAATTCTTTTCCTGGGATTAACTGCAGTATGTTTCTGGAATTTATTGCAAGGGAAGGATATAATGTTGTTAGCGATACAACGCCGATGGTTCTTCGCATTATTCCTCGTCACATTGATTTTTCTTGTGGTTGTCGGTTGGTATGGCGCGAGAATGGTCTCCGAAGCTAAAAAGAAAAAAGATCCGGAAGGTGCTATGCCCTATGTATCCGATTATTACTATAAACATGCGCCCAGGTTTATTGGCTTTTCTTTCTTTACAATCACTATACTTGCATTTGCTCAACTACCAATTTTTAAAAGGGTTACATTTCCGGGATGGGAAAATGGATTCTACGTTCTTCTCCTCGTTGCTTCGTTTTTCTATTATGAATTCATGAGCCGGTTCCTGGAGAAAAGATTTACCCATATCGCTTTCAATAGACTTTTTTTTGTTGTAGTTAGTTTGATTTTTGTTGGAACC
The DNA here is from genome assembly GCA_963728145.1 of uncultured Chitinophagaceae bacterium. Classification (GTDB taxonomy): domain Bacteria; phylum Bacteroidota; class Bacteroidia; order Chitinophagales; family Chitinophagaceae; genus CAVSJA01. Next base: position 123,156 of record CAVSJA010000009.1, read on the forward strand.
TTGCTGCTAAGCATTAGTCTTCATCAATTCCGCGGGATTATTTTTGTCGTGCTACTTCTGTTGCAATGGTGCTTTCTTGTTTTTGTAATAACCCGGAGAGGCCTGATCGAAAACAGAAAAGCAAAAGGAGCAGCAGGCCCACCCACAAAAGCCTGGCAAAAAGCTACACAAAAAGCTGGTATCGATCCGAGTGAAGCAGGATTTCATCTTTTCTTCCTTTTCATTAGTCTTATTTTCCTCCTGATCTATTTAGCTTGCTCAGTGAGTATTTCAGTTTCTGTAAGACTGGGATCCTTTCCATATGTACTTCTCGCCTTTGCAATTTTATTAGGGATTGGGTTTTTACTGACTTATATTTCAGTGAGAGTTGGATTCAATATTCATTTCATTTTTATTCTGCTTGTTTTTGTTTTTGGTCTATGGTCGGAAAGGCACCGTGTTGATCTGTTAGATTCGAATGAACCTATGCGCCTGGGGCAAAGAGATAGTTTCCAGGAGTATTTCAACAAATGGATTACACTAAGGCAGAATGAAATTGATTCGGTACCAGAATACCCGGTATATTTTGTGTTGGCGGACGGTGGAGCTTCCCGTTCTGGTTATTGGGTTGCGTCGGTGCTTAGTAAACTGCAGGATACTTCCCGTACCGCCTTCGGAAGACATTTATTCTGTCTATCTGGCGCCTCTGGTGGCAGTGTCGGCAATGCAAGTTTCTATCTCCTATTAAAACGGATCGGCGATACCCCTTCACGAAAGCCTTATGATAGCGTCTATTTAAAACATTCGCGGCAATACCTGGAAAGCGACTTTCTTACCTATACGCTTAGCCGCATGTTGAGTTATGATTTCTTTGTGCAGTTGGCTCCCTTCGATACAAAGGGCGACCGTGCGCAGGCATTGACCTTATCTCTTGAATCCGCTCCAAAGGGAAATACCTTCCTCGAAGATTCGATCAATATGCGCATTCCTTTTTCCGATTTGATCAGCCGGAAGACCGATCCTAATTCTGCAAACCTTCCGATCCTTTGCATCAATACCACAAGAATGCAGGATGGCCGGCCATCGGTGATTAGTACCGTTGCATTGGATGCCCAAACATTTAATAATCGACTAGACGTATTATCGATTATTCCGAATGGAAAAGATATTAAGTTAAGTACTTCAGTAGTATTGGGGGCAAGCTTCCCATATTTAAGTCCGGCTGGAAGAATTGATCAGCCCGAACCAACCAGAAAAAATGGTATAAGAGAACATTATTTTGTTGATGGTGGCTATGTAGACAATTCAGGTGCAGGAGTGGTACATGAAATGCTAATTAAGATACAACAACTTAAAGCTACAATATTGAATCGCTCAGCTGACCAGCAAGTAAAGGACAGAGTAGCTAAACTACGATTCTATGTGCTGCATATTTCAAACGGACCTGCCGGGGAAGCATATGTAAAAAAGGTCAATCCTTTCATCAATGATTTTGCGGGTCCCTTAAAAACACTTATAGGATCTTATAGTGTACAAACCACCATTAACGATAGCCGATTGAAGAATTTCGTCGCTGGTTTTGATTCAGATGGTTACTGGGATATCAACCTTTACCGCCCGCGGGAGACGATCAAATACCCGATGAACTGGGTTATTTCGAGAACTACGCTGGACAGCATGGACCAACGGTTACGGACACATGAGAATATTATGAGGCTGATTGCGAGATTACCGAAGAAATAATACGCTCTGCGCAGCAAAAAATAATCAATAATCAATAATCAATAATTGCTAGTTGTGGAGCGGACTTATTAATCCGGGGTAGTCTTTTGCCAGAAGTATTATTGATTATTAATTATTGATTATTAACTCTTACGAAATGACCACAGCCGTGCCGCTAGCGCTCACCATCAGCATGCTTCCATTTTTGCCAACTGTTTCATAGTCGAGGTCGATTCCAATAACGGCATTGGCTCCCATTGCCTGGGCCTTTTGAACAAGTTCACTCATAGCGAAGGTTTTGGCTTCATCCAAAACACGCTCATAGGTTCCACTGCGTCCACCGAAGATGTCGCGCAGACCGGCGAAGATGTCCTTAAAAATATTAGCACCGATAATGGTTTGGGAGGTTACCACACCAAGGTATTTGTTTACAGGATGGCCTTCAATATTGTGCGTTGTAGAAGTGATCATTTTGATAATTTGACGCAATAATAGACTGAAAATTGATTAATCAGGTTGTATACGTCTTTGAATTTTTGATAGATCAAGATTGATTTACGTGTTTAGAAGAGGCATGCTCTATCTTTGGCCAAATTGGAGGATTTAGTTGTTTTGAACTGCACTCTTCAAAAAAACCAAAGCTTACGACCATGCGAATTTTGGTTCTATTTGTTTTCTTATCAACACTTTCAGTAGTAAGTAATGGCCAGGATCCAATTAAGGAATTCAATCGCTATTACATAAATAGTGTGGAAAAATTGCAAAAGCTCTATGGTTTACGAGGGAGCGATCCTACTTGTGATACCTCCTTCAACATAAAAGATCCTTTGCAAAGTATCGAGGATCTGGTTTCTAGTTATCGCAAAAAAGCATTCAGTCTCGGAATTTTGTTTTATAATCTGTATCAGGATAGCTTAAGGATATGGCTTCTTAAAAACGGGAGATTAAACTATTCAATTGAAAGAATTACTGAAGATGAATTGCTGGAAGCTGAAAAAAATCTACGTTTGGCCTTAAGAGTGGATGTATTAACCACTGGAAGAGTACCTCAGAAACGATCAGGAATTGTTTCTGGAACTAGAGAAAACAAGTCAGTTTCGTTGGATGAATCTGTTAACGTCGCAACGAAAATTCTTTTACCCGAAAAGATAGCCTATCATTTATCCGGGTTGGAACATCTGATCATTATGCCGGAATTTAATATCGGGCAATTCCCCTTTTACTTATTGAAGCCGTATGGGAATACTGCTTACCTGATCGATAGTCTCTCCTTAAGTTTTGCTCCGCATCTATGTAACCTTGAGGCTGTCGTCCACAATCACAGGGAACTTTTTGGAAATCAGGTCAGATATATTCCGGAATCTCCACTTATAGTGGGAAACCCTATGTTCTCGTCTAAAACTGAATATTATTTCCCATCATTAAAGGGGGCTGAAACCGAAGCAAAACAGGTGGCTGAATTACTTGGGACTAAAGCTTACGTTGGAAAAGAGGCTTCTAAACTTAAAATAACAGAAATGGCACATAAAGCCGACCTGCTTTATTTTGCAACGCATGGGCTCTATGACAGTAAAAAATTATTGGATGGCAGTTTTTTGGCTTTCGCGCCCGATTCATCAAGCAAAACAGGTTTTTGGACAGCAAAAGAAATTCAGGGAACACGACTAAATGCCACACTCGCTATATTAAGCGCGTGCCAGACAGGAGTGGGAAAAATTGTTGGGGGTGGATTCATAGGAATCGGAAGAGCCTTCTTTATATCTGGGGTCGATAATACTATCATAAGTTTATGGTCAGTTGATGATCAGAGCACGCAAAACCTAATGATTTTATTCGTAAAGGAACTTTTGAAAGAAAATGATTTTTTTCCTGCCGGCCATTTACGAAAAGCCATTCTTGAATATAAAAAGCAAGACACAAATCCAGCTCATTGGGCGCCATTTATGGATTTCGGATTTCCTTATTGATTATTGAAATAGATTTATAATAAAAAAACCAATGAACAGTTCCCCATTCATTGGCATTAGTGTGTGTCCGCCCGCCTGCCCGACTGAGTCATTCAGGCGGGGATGAACCCGGTCGGACGGGGATTTTGGATTTCCCTACTACTTAACCTATTTTAATTCGCTACGCGTTTGGTGACATTGTAGTCATCGGCTGCTTCAACGGTCACTTTGCCTGAAGAATGGATCTTTACAGCTCCATCTTTGTTGAATTTGATCGCCAGGCGGGGTGAGCTAAGCGTGTTGAAAGAAACTACTTCTGCAACACCATTCACTTCGAGGGTTGATAATTCTCTAACGGAAATTGTAATCGCAATTTTGTCATTGTACTTTCCGGCAGTTTCTGCATCCACGATCAATTCACCATTCTTGTTGATGAAAAAGATCTGCTTAACCATTCTCTCATCGCCTTCTACCCATGCTTTCTGCATAGAATCGCTTTGGATCAGGACGATATCAACATTTGCGTTTACAGTGATCTTTGAGAAATCACCAAGATAAGATTCTTTAAGTCCGTACTTAAAGGAAGATTTGTTTTGGGACATGGCGTTCACTCCGAGTCCAACTAATACCATCATCATAAAAATTGCTTTTTTCATTTGAAAAGGTTTAAAATTCATTTCCCTGTTAAAATGGGATAATCTGGTTTTGAATTGCAAATATTCATCAGGAATGCACGGAGCAATCAAGTTGCTTTGGAATGAACCGTGAAAACCTGTGGTTGAATTGAGTGGAAGACCTCTTGCGGAAAGCCTGAGATTCAGATTGCGCCCCTACGGGGCTGAGCGAGTTTGGGTGTTTGCTTTTTTGGTTACAAAGCTGTTGCCCCGAAGGGGCAATGTCATTGAGTTAAGGAAACAAAATCGCGGCAACGCAGCACCGAAGGGGCTAAACGTCTTCTGAGATCTCGATCTGACTTTTACCAGTGTGACCGGGTATGTGTGACTAAATGTTTCCACTTGTTCTTTTCTAAAAAATTCAATTGTATTCAGTGTATTCGAAAATTTTTTTATTTTCTTCATCGAAACCTCCTGACATGGAACCAACTAACAACCTACCTCGGAATTGACACAGAGAACTTTGATTGAGCCAGCATCAAAGGGCCACGTTTTCGAATTTGATCTATTGACAGTATACTTTACTGGTGCCTGTTTTTCGCAATAGGTTTTGTATATGCGCGGACGGTGGTACCACAGGCAGGAGAAGCTTACGATTGTGCCAGTGAATCGGCAATGCTACCCCACTATGGCCTGTATGTAGGAAACTATGTCATTTTTATCGGCTTGTACACAATCATTGAAGGAGTGAGCGAGGGCAGGTCCCTGGGAAAATTGGTAACAGGTACCGTCGCTGTCAGGAAGGATGGTGGAAACCCTTCACATTCAAAGACGCTCTATTACGGAGTCTTTGCCGCATAATCCCTTTGAGCCATTATTTGCTTTGTTTATGGAGCCATGGCATGACAGCTTGACTAATACAACCGTGGTTAGAAGAAGATAGCGGGCATCACTTGCCGTCCTTCCATTGCCAGAGATGCATACATGCATAAGTGCGATAGGGACTCCATTTGCCAGATATGCGGAGAAGGTCTTCTTTGAACTTTTTCTTATCAGTGCGATCGAGACGGTATAGTTTGATCATTGCATTTTGAATACCGAGATCGTCAATGGCAAAAACATCTTCGCGGCCGAGTGCGAACATCAATAACATTTCAACAGTCCATCTGCCTACGCCTTTTATCTGAATGAGGTATTCAATCACTTCATCATTGTTCATCTTATCCAGTTTCTTCGGATCAAGACCTGATTCAATGGCAAAGCGAGCGACGTTTTGAACATAATTCGTCTTGGCATTTGACATGCCAATTGCTCTCAATGTTTCAAATGGGGTGTCGACAATTTGTTGCGGGCAAGGTTCCTTACCACCGTAGATAGCTAAGAATCTCTTATAGATCACGTCTGCAACTTTTGTTGAAAGTTGCTGGCTCATAATGGATGCGCAGAGATAAGTGCAGATATTTTTTCTCTTCTTTAAAGAGGATCCAGTCTGTTGATCGATGATTTTTTTAAGCTTCTTATCTTTAGAAAGATGAATTCTGTATTCCATTCACAGGGTATTTATCACTGAAAACCATAACTCATTCCCCCATCCTTCTCATCTTTCAATGCAATTCCTAACTGCATTAATTGATTGCGGATCTTATCTGAACTCGCATAATCTTTTCTTGCTCTCGCTTCTTTGCGCATTTCGATGAGTAATTCCAATACGCCTTTCAGTTTATCATCTTCCCTGCCTGTTTCGGCCCGGAATCCTAAAATATCTTCAAGATAGACTTTGAACTTCTCTTTTAAATGATTCAATAAATCTGCGCCTAACGCTTCGGGTGAAATATGTTTGTCTTTTACGGAATTGATTATGGGCACCAGCTCAAATAAATTTGCTAACACTTTTGCAGTAGAGAAATCATCGTTCATGAAATCTTCCAGTTCGGCCATGAGCTTCGAGCTGCGAGCCGCGAGCTCTTTGTCTTGCGGTTCAGATTGAAGGTCCGAGCTATCTGCGCGAAGCTTCAAATACTCATACGCTTCCCATAATCGCTTTAATCCACGTTCCGCTGCCTGTAATGCTTCATTGCTGAAATCAAGCGTACTGCGATAATGTGTTTGTAGAATGAAAAAGCGAATGGTCATTGGACTATAGGCTTTTTCCAATTGTGGGTGATCTCACCGCTGAAAAGTTCTGTAAGCGTGATCACATTATTATAACTCTTGCCCATCTTACTGACCGTTAATGGTGATCATATTATTATGGATCCAATAACGGGCAGGCACATGTCCTCCATTGCAGATCGTACTCTGCGCAATTTCACTTTCATGATGCGGAAACAAAAGATCCATTCCGCCGCCATGTATATCGAATTCCTGACCAAGATATTTTGTACTCATGGCTGAGCATTCAATATGCCAGCCGGGAAATCCTTCGCCCCATGGGCTTTGCCAGCGCATCAAATGTTCTGGCGGCGCAGATTTCCATAAAGCGAAATCCTGCGGATTTCTTTTTTCTTCCTGTCCTTCCAGCGCACGTGTGTTCTCCAACAGGTCATCTAAAATTCTCCCACTTAATTTGCCATAGGGAAATTTCTCTGCATATTTTTTTACATCGAAATACACACTGCCATTCACTTCATATGCATATCCTTTCGCCATGATCTCTTTGATCATTTCAATCTGCTCCACGATATGTCCTGTTGCAGTTGGTTCAATGCTGGGATCGATATTATTGAATTGCCGCATTGCCCAATGGTAAAGATTGGTATATTTCTGCACGAGTTCCATCGGTTCAATCTTTTCCAGTATGGCTTTCTTTGCAATCTTATCTTCCGGATCCCTTCCTTCTTCCTCAAAATGTCCCGCATCTGTAATATTTCTTACATAACGCACTTTATACCCGAGATGCATGAGGTATCGATAGACTACATCAAAAGTGATATAAGGCCGTGCATGACCGAGATGACTTTCACCACTAACGGTGGGGCCGCAGACATACATGCCAGCATGACCCCTGGTAATTGGCTTAAAGACTTCTTTTTTCCTGCTATATGAATTATATACTGTTAATTCTGACATATGAACTGGTGGATCTGGTTCCGAACCCTAACCGGGCATGTTCGACTTTTGTCGGATTCTTACTGGGTTCGGAACCCTAAATATCTATGTTATGATTAATTGAATTTGCAATCGCAAAAATATGTTTATCCCGCCGTAACGGGACAACAAAGAAAACAAGTTGGCAGAGAAGTGGAATAGAACATGTGTTAAAGATAATAAATTATTTCCCTGTTAAGCGGAGGTCTGTCACGATCGGGAAATGATCGGAATACTGGATCGGTTCGGTCTTGGATTGGAGTACCTTGAACCGGTCATCAACAAAAACATAGTCGATACGCAGGGTGGGCGAAATAAATCGAAAAGTCCGTCCAAGCCCCGATCCACCTGATACAAAAACATCTTTTCGGTTACCCTTCAACCTGAAATAGGTGTAGGATCCGGGTACATCATTCAGGTCACCTGAAAATATGATGGGATGCGGGCATGATTTCATTGCCTGGTAGGCCTGTTCTACCTGCCCGGAGCGAAGGGAATAAGAACGACGGAGTTTCTTTGATAAGGATTGTGTTGCTTCAACAAGGCTATCATCAGCCGATTTGATGATACGGATATCCTCATATTCCTTCTTCCCAAAGTTATTCGATTGCAAATGGGTTGTGTAGACTCTTATCATTCCCATAGGTGAATTGATATCGGCATAAATCAGGCTCTCATTCATTATCGATGAATCAGGCTTTCGATACCTGATCTTATCATTTGAAACAATTGGATATTTTGAAAAGATCGCACTTCCGGACTCATACAGATTCTTGTACCTGGAATAGTCATTCGTAAAATAATAATGCGGATAACCCATCTCCTGCATCACCGATAAAGTGCGATCATACAGATGCGGGTCCTTTGATTCAAAGAATTCCTGCAAACAAACAATATCCGCATTCTGGTTGCGGATATAGTCAAGCATTTTAGTACGGTTGGGAGTACGACCCCTGGTTTTTTTATACATCTCGTCCCAGGAATGAATATTCCAGTTCAGCAATCGAATACTGCTTTCCTGTTTTTCCTGGCTGAATCCATTGCCGAAGTTGAAACCTATTACAGCGCGAATGGTAAAAAATCCCAACAAAAGAGCGCCTAATGACAGGAACGCCCATTTGGAACGAAAGAATAGCCAGAAGATGAGGAATATAAAAAGAAACAGAATTAAAAATGGTACCGCTAATGCAAGTATTGCAATAAACCACCATCCAACGGGATCAATAAAACTGTTAAGGCATGCAAGTAGAAATAAAATAACGAGAATAATATTGAGTATAATAAAGAACCTTTTGGTGATCTTGCGGACTGCCTTTAGCATGATTAAAATTACAAATTGTCCTCTTCAGCGGCTCGCTTGAGAATTTGTTTCTCTTCATCGGTTAAGTGGTGGTAACCCTTTTCACCAATTTTGTCCAGTATCTCGTCAATCCTTTTTTGTGTGAGATTGGGAATCTTTTTATAAGGCTGTGAGCCGCCGGTTTTATAATGGTATTCTTTCTTAGCAGTTTTTTGCCATTTACTTTTTTCAGGGTTGAAAAGATTTCCTACCCAATCAAAGAATCGGTTCATCCATTCACTCCAATCCCTTCCACGCCTGAGTTGATGGACAAAAATATAACCCATCAATGCTCCGCCGATATGGGAGAGATGACCACCGGCATTATCTCCGCCAATACTCGCGATATCGATGATGATGAAAACTATTGTAAGAACATAAAGGGGTATTCCCCCATGGATCATTGGAAAGATGCGATAGCCGGGCGCCAATACAGTTGTAGCAATAGCCACCGCCATCACACCGGCAGAAGCACCCTGAAGCGTAGAAAGTGCTACATCATTCTGAAAACCGGGAATCAGGTTATAACAAAGAATATAAAAAATGCCCCCGGCAAAACCTCCGTAAATGAATAAAGGAATCAATTTTTTCGGTCCTGTTAATTCATGCAGGATAAAACCGAAAGCCCAAAGCCAGATCAGGTTTCCAAGAAGGTGCCAGACCTCAAAATGAAGAAACATATATGTAAAGAGGGTCCAGGGCCTTTCGATCAACAATGAAAGGTTTGAGGGAAGGGTAAACCATTTATGAACTTCATCGAGGTAGGCAATCTTTGCAGTTGTTCGTTCAGGGGAGGAAAACAAATAAGCCAGGTAAATAAATTGAAATATGCAGAAAATGATTGCCTGAATTGCCAGGATCATCATCAGGGAGTTATTCTTTTTTCCCAACATAGTCCTCGGGTAGTAGCGATCGCCCATCCGCACATTTATTTATGTGAAATTACAAAAACCGCCTCCAAAACGCAGGAAAGCCTGAAGTTGGTATCATTCTTTAACAGTTCCTGAAGTGCAATGTTGTAGAAACTCAATAAAAGGTTTTCCGGTTGGTTTTATTCCAGAGCCAGACCAGGGCTAACCCGAAGGCTGCTCCCCCCAGGTGTGCCCAGTGGGCCACATTGTCTCCTGCTGAATTCCTGATTGCCATCCAGAGTTCTAATGCCCCGTAAATAATTACAAACCACTTTGCTTTTATCGGTAAGAAGAAGTAAAGGTAAATTACGCTGTTGGGGAAAAGGTAGCCAAAAGCTGCAAGGCAGCCCATAACTGCTCCTGATGCTCCTACAGTAGTGGAATTAAAAATAAATCGATCTGAATATAAGAGTTCTTCTTGTTTATACTCTGGAAGCATCTTGAACGATTCCCATGCGGGAAGCATTTCAATATACAAGGAAACAAGATGCAGTACACCTGCACCAATTCCACAAATGAGATAGAAAATCAAAAACCTCTTAGCGCCCCAAAGATTCTCCAGAATGCTTCCAAACATCCAAAGCGCAAACATGTTAAACAATATATGTGTCAATCCCGGCCCATGCAGGAACATGTAAGTAACCAATTGATGCGGCCTGAAATAAGCCGAATGCACATCGTGTAGCGCAAACAAGTCTTCAATACTAAAACTGGGATTGTTTCTAAAAACCTGTTGCGCTAGCCAAATGAGCACATTGATAATAACCAGGTTTTTGATTACCGGCGGTATCAACGAAAATCCACCCGGACGGAATTCAGTCATCTAAGGAATTTTGATACGCGAATATCGGAAGGATTATCCGATCCCTTTGTCCGCTTAACTAATTTTTAGTTTCAGTTGCGCGACGTTCTCAATATGCTGGGTATGCGGAAACATATCAACAGGCTGTAGTGCGGTAACTTCATATTTCTCTCCCAGAATATTCAGATCCCTTGCCTGGGTGGCAGGGTTGCAACTAACGTAAACAACTATGGGGGCTTCCATATCGAGTATCTTTCGCACAAGTTTCTCGTGCATGCCTGCCCGGGGTGGATCGGTTACAATCACATCGGGCCTGCCCTGAATTGAAAAAAAATCATCCGTGCAGATCTCGGAAACATCGCCTGCTACAAAATAACAGTCATCAATATTGTTTAGTTCTGCATTTTCTTTGGCGTCTGCAATTGCTTCGGGGATCATTTCAACACCAATAATTTTTTTTGCATTCCGGCTCATGAATATTCCTATACTTCCGGTGCCGCAATAAAGATCATACACTGTTTCTGTTCCCTTTAGTTCTGCAAATTCCCTGGTAACCTGGTAAAGTTTTTCTCCCTGTTCAGTGTTGGTTTGAAAAAATGATTTCGGACCAATTTTGAATTTAAAATCTTCAAGTATCTCAACAACAAATCCTTTACCTGAATAAACCTGGGGATCGAGATCATTCAGGCTATCATTCTTTTTTAGGTTTACTGTATATAAGAGCGTAGTGATTTCGGGAAAAGAATCCTGGATATGTTTTAACAAAGCGATCCGTTCCGCTTCTTTTTCTTCCCCAAAAACAATATTCACCATTATCTCGCCTGTCCTGCAGATACGCGTTTGCATGGTGCGAAGAAATCCCTGATGATTCCGGATATCATAAAAAGAATAATCATTCTTCAGTCCAAATTCTTTGACAGCAATCCTGATTCTATTTGTAGGTTCCTCCTGTAAATGGCATGTTCTGATATCGACCACTTTATCAAAGATTCCTTGCGCATGAAATCCAGCGACATTTTTTAACGCTGAAACCGAGGGATCTTTTAAGAGATGCGATGGCAGGAATTGTTTGTTACCGAATGTATATTCCATCTTGTTCCGGTAATACCTTTCATTGACTGCCCCGATAATTGCCTTTAACCCGGGTAATGGAATCCTTCCGATTCGTTTCAAATTATCCTCGACCTGTTTTTGTTTATAGAAAAGTTGTTTTGGATAAGGCAGCATTTGCCATTGGCAACCTCCACAAATACCAAAATGCTCGCAAAAAGGTTCAACCCTGTCTTTTGAGTAAGAATGAAAGTGTACGGGAAACCCTTCGGCCCAATCCTTCTTGCTTCGGGATAGTTTGACATCAACGATATCACCCGGTACAGTTTCTTCGATGAAAATTACCTTTCCGTCTACTCTTGCCAGTGATCTTCCTTCACCGGCATGGTCTTCCACGAGTACGTTTGGGAGGATGATGTGTTTGTTTTTGCGTGCCACGAAGCAAAGATAGTCGGGAGTCAGGAGTCGGGAGTCGGGAGTAAAGCAAGCGTGAAATAATAATATTTGATCGGACCTTTATTCATTGTTCCTCATTGCTTGTTCTTTGTTCCCACCTTTGTCAACCCTGTCAACCCCGTCAACCTTGTCAACCCTATCAACACTATCAACCCCATCAACCCCATCAACCTATCCACTTGTAAACTACCTTTACACCACCAATGCCTCCTACCCAAACCAATTACAAAGGGATTTACTTCATGCTTCTTGCCGCACTCGGTTTTTCTCTAATGGGTGGGTTTGCAAGAATGCTTAAGCCTTCATTCAATGCCCCGCAACTTGTTTTCTATAGAAATTTTTTTGGGTTGATGTTTTTATTAGTGAGTTTGATGCGATATCCGGTAAAACAGGAAGGAGGTCGACTTGCTCTCTTATTGTTTCGCGGGTTAATGGGTACAATTGCATTGTACACTTTATTGTACAATATCCTTCACATCACGCTCGGCGCAGCCCTCACATATAATACGACCAATACATTGTTCATTGCTTTATTATCTGGTTGGTTTTTGAAAGAAAAATTGCCCGCAATTGCATGGTTTTGTATTGTACTAGGATTCGCAGGTGTATTGCTCATCTACAAACCCACTGGAGATTTCAGTTGGAAATTTCATATCGTTGGATTAATCTGCGGATTGAGTTCTGCATTGGCATATTTGTCTGTAAGCTCTCTTAATCGCAAATATGATACAAGAGTTATCGTATTATCCTTTCTGTTGAACGGAATTGCATTGCCTTTAATCGGCATGCTCCTGGGATACTTCACTAATTTGAAGCACGATGAATTTTTCATCACTGAATTCAAACTTCCGTACGGAATGGATTGGTTCTATATTCTTGCAATGGCAGGAACTGCATTGATGGGACAATACTTCGTTACCAAAGCCTTTGGACATGACAAAGCGGGAATCGTTTCAGCAATCGGCTATAGCAATATCATCTTCGCACTCACCATTGGGATAATTCTCGGAGATCCATTTCCTAATTTGATATCGTTGCTGGGAATTGTGTTGGTGATTGTGAGTGGGATTACGATTTCTTTGACCAAGAAGTAGGCCTGATGGCTAGATGGTTTGATTGTTTGATGGTTGGATTCATAAAATAGTAAACCCAACAATCAAACAATGGAACAATCAAACCATCATATTTTCAACCTTTCTTCTCATTATACTTCTTCTCCGCTTCCTTCGCTTTTTCAAAATCCAGTACTACGCCATTAATACAATAACGCAATCCTGTGGGCGGAGGGCCATCGTTAAACACATGGCCGAGATGAGATTTACAACGGCCGCACATTACCTCATCGCGGATCATTCCGTGTGAAGTATCACGTTCATATATAACGGATGTTTTGCTGATGGGTTCATAAAAACTTGGCCAGCCACAACCGCTTTCATATTTGGTATCGCTCTTGAATAAAGCATTTCCACAAACCCCACAATAGTAGGTTCCTATTTCTTTAAATCCTTCAAACTTACTGGTCCATGGGCGTTCTGTGCCTTTCTGCCTGGCTATATTGTAAACATCCGCAGGTAAAAGCTTTCTCCATTCTTCCTCACTTAGATTGACCTTTGAAGTATCGGTCCTTGAATAAACTGAATTCTTATCCTTCTTTTCGTCTTTATTCTCCATAGTTTTATTTTTTGCGGTAGTGGGTGATGTTTGGGAATAACTGCATTGCTGGGTAATGCCCGCCAATAGCAACATAAACACTATTTGATATAATCTGCGCATGATCGCTTGATTTGATTAGCCAAATTTACGAAACATTGGGCAGGATGGATGTCGGCCAGATGACCAGGATCAAGCAATTACAGGCCAAAATTGTTAAGGGATTTTTAAACCTCTTGAATTATATTTGTTTCTACACTTAAGGCTATCGCTCATGTTCAATTTGATCTTATTTGGTCCACCCGGAAGCGGCAAAGGCACTCAATCTGAAAAACTTATGTCAAGGTACGGGCTGAAGCATCTCAGCACCGGCGACCTGTTGCGTAATGAAATCGCCAGCAATAGTCCACTTGGAATGGCGGCAAAGAGTTTCATGGACAAGGGCCAGTTGGTACCGGATGAGGTGGTAATTGAAATGATCGATTCGGCCATTGAAAACAATCCCCAGGCAAGGGGCTTTTTGTTTGATGGCTTTCCCCGCACAACTGCACAGGCCGAGGCCCTGGATAAATTGCTGATGCAAAAGAATGCGCCAATTGCAATTGTTCTGGCTTTGGAAGTGACTAAGGATGAACTTGTAAACCGCTTAAAGAACCGCGGACTCACTTCAGGCCGCAGCGACGATACGGATGAATCAATTATCCGGGCCCGCATTGATGAGTATGAACGGAAAACCGCTGCTGTTGCGGAGTATTATGATCAGTTTGGAAAGGTTGCCCGCATAAAGGGTGAAGGATCAATCGATGATATCTTTCAGATCCTCACGGATTCGATCGACGCTAAAATTGAAGCCTAGCTTTCTTTTTTAATTCTTCAGTAGAGAATCTGCAAGTTTCAATCCATTCAGGATTGCATCTTTTACTTTATTTACTTTGTCTTTTTCTGACTCGAGATAGCGGATTCGCAATTCAGCATTTCCTTTTGCTGAATCATTCTCGAATTCATCCATCCATTTAAACATTGCATAGTCTGCATAGTTTAGATCTTCCTGCAGGTCTATTAATGCTTGTTGATGCTTTGGATCAATCTTGTTTTTGGATAGTTTATTCAAGCTATCCAATTGTTGTTGTGTTTTTTTAATTGCATTTTTAACCCTTCCAATTCTCGCCATGCCAATATTATGTCCCTTCATAACCTCTTTATAAAGGGAATCCTCTTTTGTTTTCGGAACCTCCGAAAAGCCGTCTTGGCGGGTGGGCTTTTCTTCCTGGTTGCAGGCGATGATTGTGAGAATAAATATTAAAGCCAATAATGGTTTCATGAGTAGCGTTTGAGAGAATCAAAATTGCAGCTTTTGAGCGATAAGAAAGATATGGAATTCGCCTACGCGTCTCAAAGTTCACTCACCCAACACATTTTGCTCCTAACGCTTGCGCCACCGCTATAGCTTCAGCGCACGCGGTCAGCGTCGGCGCATGGAGCAAGATTCAAACACTCGAACTAGCTACCAACATTTAGCTCCTGACGGAGCTATCCATTGCGCCAAATCGATTATTAACGCTGCCAACATTTTGTTCCTTAGAAGCAAAATCTAAAATGATAAGTTCTCGCTCAAAACTATATGGTCCTTGAAGATACGTTGAGGGCTTAACCCCGCTAGGGGTTAAATGTTGGTAGCCACGGTTCGATATGCAATTCTTGCTCCATAGGAGCAAAATGTTGGAAGCGGAATGAACACAGTTTTCCGTCCTGCACAATCTTCCTCTTTTGATTAATTTCGTCTATGATTCAAACAAGCCATATGACGAAAACCGGCAATTATATTTCGGGTAAATGGGTTAATGGAGAGGGTGAAGGACAGGGACTTTTTAATGCCGTCACGGGTGAGGCGATCGGATCTGCAAGCAGCAAAGGACTCGATTTCAAAAGCATGACAGATTATGCGCGAAAGACAGGCAACCCCGCATTGCGAAAGCTTACATTCCAGGAAAGAGGACGAATGCTCAGAGCGCTTGCACTTCATTTAAAAAATCAACTCGATAAATTCTACCAGGTCAGCTATCAAACCGGCGCAACAAAGGCCGATAGCTGGATTGATATTGAAGGAGGGATTGGCAATCTTTTTTCTTATGCCAGCTTGCGCAGAAAATTTCCTGATGAAATATTTTGTATCGATGGAGAAACGCATAACCTGAGCAAGTCGAATAGTTTTATGGCTACCCACTTATTGGTTCCCAAAGAAGGAGTAGCCATTCACATCAATGCATACAATTTCCCCGTTTGGGGAATGCTTGAAAAATGCGCTGTTAACTGGCTGGCAGGAATGCCTGCAATTGTTAAGCCGGCCACGGTAACCTGTTATCTTACTGAAGTTGTCGTGAGAGAAATCATCGCATCAGGCATTCTTCCCGAAGGCGCATTGCAATTGATCTGCGGCAGCGCAGGAGATTTATTGGATCATACAACATCACAGGATGTAGTGACATTCACAGGTTCAGCATCGACGGGGCTTCAATTAAAATCTCATCCCCGAATATTGAGCGAATCGGTGCCATTTAATATGGAGGCGGATTCATTGAATTGTATTGTGCTGGGAGATGATGTAAATGCAGACATGCCAGAATGGGATGTTTTCATTAAAGAGGTTCGAAAAGAAATAACTGTAAAGGCCGGACAAAAATGCACTGCTATAAGAAGAATTATTGTTCCGGAGAACAAGATTGAGGAAGTAAGAAAATCTCTGATCACTGCATTGTCCCAAACATTAATTGGAAACCCACTCAATGAAAAAGTGAGAATGGGTGCACTTGCAGGCCAGGGACAACGAAATGAAGTGAAAGCACAGGTTCAAAAACTACTTGCTTCATCACAATTGATTTATGGTTCATTGGATAGTGTTGAAGTGATTGATGCAGATTCAAAGAAAGGCGCATTTGTTAGTCCATTATTATTGCTAAATGAAAAACCACTTGCTTCCAAAGAAGTTCATGAGGTGGAAGCATTTGGACCGGTTAGTACAATCATGCCTTATAAGAATTTGACCGAAGCAATTGAACTTAGCAAGAAGGGTAAAGGATCTCTTTGCAGTTCAATTGTAACTTCCAATGATAAAATAGCAAGGCAATATGTGATTGAAGCCGGGACGCATCACGGAAGAATTTTGGTTTTGAATAAAGATTCAGCAAAGGAATCTACTGGTCATGGTTCGCCTTTACCATTATTGGTTCATGGAGGACCTGGAAGAGCTGGTGGCGGTGAAGAAATGGGTGGAATTCGCGGTGTAAAGCATTATATGCAAAGAGTGGCTGTGCAGGGATCTCCAACAACACTTACAGCAATTACAAATGTTTACCAGCCCTATGCAAAAGGAAACCAGGATATCATTCATCCATTCCGAAAGTATTTTGAAGAGATACAGATCGGAGATCAATTGATCACCGGCAAGCGTACAATTACTGATGCTGATATAAAGAATTTTGCTAACCTTAGCTGGGATCATTTCTATGCCCACACGGATCACACTTCATTAGAAGGAACTTTATTTGAGAAACCCGTTGCGCATGGATACCTGATCATGAGTGCAGCAGCAGGATTGTTTGTAGAGAACAGCCTGAAATGCCCGGTACTACTGAATTATGGCATTGATGAATTGCGATTTACAAAACCCGTATACGCAGACACCACAATATATGTTCGCTTTACCTGCAAGGAAAAGATTGAGCAGGAAAAGAAAGAAGAAAATGATGTTGCGAAGGGTATCGTGAAGTGGTATGTCGAGATTTTTGATTCGCTTGATGAACATATTGGAGTAGCGACGATTTTGACGATGGTCGCGTTGAAAGGCAAGGGTTGATAGGGTTGATAAGGTTGACAGGGTTGACAAGGAGATGCTGCTGGAATGAACGTTGTCAACCTCGTCAACCCTATCAACCCCGTCATTCCCGTCCCGCCGCTGGCGGGAGGAACAACCAAAACCAGGAAATTAAACTAACTATATGATACGCGAAGCGCAAGGAGGGTACGTAAGGACAGAATTCCACAATGGAATTACAACTGTAGAATTCCATCATCCCCAAAGCAATTCGATGCCGGGGAGATTATTGGAGGAACTGGCATTTGTTATTCATGGCCTGGGTAATGATGATGATACAAAAGTGATCATATTGAAATCTGCAGGCGATAAGGCGTTTTGCGCGGGTGCGTCTTTTGATGAGTTGGCTTCAATTAAAACAGAAGCTGAGGGAATCCAATTCTTCAGTGGCTTTGCTCATGTGATCAATGCGATGCGGAAATGTCCACAGCTCATCATTGGTCGCATTCATGGTAAATGTGTTGGAGGTGGTGTGGGTATTGCTGCGGCGGTTGATTATGCTATTGCTTCTGAATCTGCAGAGATAAAATTGAGTGAATTGGCAATTGCTATCGGTCCATTTGTAGTTGGGCCTGCCGTTGAACGTAAGATTGGACTTTCCGCATTTTCTCAATTAGCCATAGACGCAGGACATTGGCGCAATGCAGATTGGGCGAGAAGGAAAGGATTGTATGCCGAGGTCCATGAATCAACAGATAATTTGGATGAGGCTATTCATCTCCTTGCTTCCACACTCGCAAATTCAAGTTCGGTTGCGATGGCTGAGTTAAAAAAAGTATTCTGGCGTGGAACTGAGCATTGGGATCATTTATTAATTGAACGTGCTGCTATTAGCGGCAGATTAGTCTTAAGTGAACACAGTAAGAAAGCCATTCAAAAAGTAAGAAATAAGGTTAGCTGATTGATGAAAAGATTCGACAGTACAAATTTCCATTCCATCTGCGATGAGTTGGGAAGAAAGGATAAGGAGCTGGGAAAGATTGTATCAATCTACGGTTATCCTCCCATGTGGGTAAGGCCACAGGGATTCTCCACATTGATCAATATTATCCTGGAACAACAGGTTTCCCTTGCATCAGCGAAAGCAGCCTTCAATAAGCTTAAAGAAAAAACCGGTTCTATAACACCTGTCAACGTATTGAAGCTTTCAGATACCGAAATGAAAGCATGTTATTTCTCCAGGCAGAAAATGGTTTATGCAAGACATCTTGCCGAAACCCTGATTGATAAAAAGATTAAAATTAGAAAACTGGCAGGTAACAATGACGACGATGTACGCACTACGCTAAAACAGGTCAAAGGCATTGGCGATTGGACCGTTGATATCTATCTCATGTTTGCTATGCAACGTGCAGATATCTTTCCAACCGGCGATTTAGCAATGATGAATTCTTTAAAGAAGATTAAGAATCTAAAACCCACTACTACGAAAGAAAATATTCTTGCAATTGCTGAAACCTGGAGGCCGTATCGATCAGTAGCTACTTATCTTCTCTGGCATAATTATCTTGAAGAAAGGAAGCGATAAGTGTTTAACTCATCCAATCGATTTTTGCAACATCAACTATCTGCCAACTCCTCGGCGCCGCGCCGGGCGTCCCCGCCCGGCTATTGCACAGACGGGATGCTTGTGATATGAGATGATGCTGCAGCCTCAGAAATTATTTAGAGCCTCTTTTCGTAAGAGCCGGGCGGGGACGCCCGGCGCAGCGCCGAGGAGTTGGCAAATTACTTTTGTGCGAAGTATTTGGGCTATTATCAAATATTCAACCCTCCGCAAACACTAATCACCTGTCCGGTTATATAAGCACCCATATCAGAAGCGAGAAACAAACATGAATTAGCAATATCTTCCCCGGTTCCAAATCTTCCGAGCGGAATACCTGCTTTGTACTTATCTCCAGCGTCGCCTTCTTTGAGATAGCTCGTCATGTCTGTTTCTACAAAACCGGGTGCGATGGCATTACATCGAATATTCCGGCTACCTAATTCTTTCGCTACAGATTTTGTAAATCCGATAACACCGGCTTTCGAAGCGGCATAGCTGCTTTGTCCGGCATTTCCAATTTCACCAATAATAGAACTCATATTGATGATGCTTCCACTCCTGGCCTTCATCATATCCCGGATCACATTCTTGGTCATATTGAATACGCTCTTCAGGTTCACCTGCATTACTTCATCCCATTGTTCCGCCGTCATTCGCAACAACAAATTATCCTTTGAAATACCAGCATTATTTACGCAGATATCGATTGGCCCAAACTCCTTATTCACTTCTTTTACCAATGCTTCACATTGCGCAAAATCACCGGCATTGCTTTTGAAACCTTTTGCTTTTGCTCCAAGAGCTTTTAATTTTTCTTCCAATGCGGTTGCTTTTCCTGCACTCCCGTCGCTTACATAGGTAAATGCAACATGTGCTCCATGTTCAGCGAATTTTAAAGCAATCGCTTCTCCTATACCACGGGCAGCGCCTGTAACAATAGCGACTTTATTTTCCAGCAGTTTCATGTGTTATTTTTTATTGCGCAAAAGTAGGGGAAGAAGTTGAATGGTTGAATAGGGTTGACAAGGCTAACAAGCGAAGACAAAGAAGCAATTATTCGAAATTCTTTATTGATTCACCATTTGACCCGCTGATTCCAAAGCTAGAATCTCCTCCAAATACTTCCTCTCATTACTCAACCTTGGCACTTTATGCTGGCCACCAAGTTTACCTTTTGTTCTCAACCATTCATTGAAAATTCCTTTTGGAAGAATGCGAACAATGGGAGCCCGCAGTGCGATGTCCTTATGGCGCTTCGCTTCGTAGTCGCTGTTCAGACTCTTCAAAGCTTTATCCAGTTCCTGAGTGAACTGCTGCATATCATCGGGCGCTTTTTCAAACTCGATCAGCCATTCGTGTGCGCCGTTGGAATTACTGCTGAAATAAACCGGGGCAGCAGTATAATCATTAACAACAGTGGAAGTTTTTGCAGATGCAATAGCGATGGCTTTGTCAGTATTATCGACAATTAACTCTTCCCCAAATGCATTGATGAAATGCTTGAGCCTGCCGCTCACCTTTACCTTGAAGGGGAATAATGAGGTGAATTGGATCGTATCCCCCAATAAATAACGCCATAAACCTCCATTGGTGCTGATCACTAATGCATAGTTTTTTCCAATTTCCACATCCTGCAACCCGATAGTTTGCGGTTCTGCCTTGCCGTATTCTTCAACCGGCATGAACTCCATGAATATTCCATGATCAGTGTACAATAGCATGCCTTCTTCACCCGGCCTGTCCTGCGCGGCGAAAAATCCTTCACTGGCATTGTACATTTCCAGGTAATGGATCTTCTTACCGATCAATTGCTGGAATTGATCCCTGTACGGGGTAAATGAAACACCACCATGCATGTACAATTCAAGCGAAGGCCAAACCTCAGCCATGGTTTGTTTACCTGTCATTTCAAGAATGCGCTTAAACAGGACTAATGTCCATGTAGGCACGCCGGAGATGGAAGTAACATTTTCCTTAACTGTATTCTCAGCCAGCTTTTCAATCTTGCTTTCCCATTCATCCATCAACGCGATACTTAGGTCGGGTGTACGCAACCAATGTCCCCAGAAGGGAGTGTTTTGCAATAAGACCGCACTAAGATCTCCATATTGTGCTTCGGCATTGATCGGATTGATGGTATGGCTTCCTCCCAGCACTAGTCCCTTGCCGGTTAAAAGATCGGAATCGGGATTGAAATGATAATAAAGAGTAAGAATATCTTTTGCTGCTTTATAATGGCCATCTTGTAAGCTTTCATCACTCACCGGTATGAATTTACTCTTATCGCTGGTGGTGCCGCTACTCTTGGCAAACCAATAGATCGGCGTATTCCATAAAACATTTTGTTCTCCATCCATGATGCGCTGAATATAAGGCTTGATATCCTCGTATTCTTGAATAGGAATGGTTTTCTTAAATGCCCGGAGATTGAAGAGTCCCGAAAAATTATACTTGCGGCCGAATTCGGTGTATTGTGCGGAAGTGACCAGGTCCTGCAAGACTTCCCGTTGGGCATCGATTGGGTTATTCATCCATCCTTCGATACGCCACAATCGCATTCGGGCCAGGGATGATATAGCAGGTGAGAGAAACTTCATCGGGACTGGCAAAATAGTGAATTTGGGTGGATTGACCCGAGCCTTCGGGGGATGGCTTGATTGTTTTATTGTTTTATTGTTGGGTTCAAGCCTTGGTTTGTCAATTAATTGGCAGAAAAGGTCTATTCCGGAAGAATAATTGGCGTCAATGCGGGAGGTCTTGAGCTAAAAATCTATTTTAAAGAATTTAGATAGAGCAAGATTGTATGAAAATCTGCCTTTAGATCGCGGTCTTCTGAATTGAGGGCCTCGGCTTTCTCCAGAATTTCCTTATGATTTTTCTTTTCGGCAAATTCAACCAGGGATTTTTGTATTTCGGAAGTCAGATTTCGATAGTCATCCATCGCGAGGTCTTCTTCCTCATTCATCGCATTGAACCTTGCTCCAAAACTTCTTTCCCTTTCCACCAATGACTGTTCCATTCTTTCCAACTGAGCTATTGCGTTTTCAATGCTGATGATAAGGCTGTCGACAGTAATGTCTTTCCGTCTTGCTTCTTCGTGTAAGTAATCCTTACGCTTGAGTTCGAAGTTTCTTCCCAGGTATAATTTCCTTACATGCTCATCATCGGCAAGCTCTTCGGCAGTACCATGTTTAAAGATCTTCCCTTCGATCAATAAGTATGCACGATCGCAAATAGAAAGTGTTTCGTTTACGTTGTGATCCGTTATTAGTATACCAATGTTCTTATGCTTTAATTTGGCGACGATGGATTGAATATCTTCAACAGCAATCGGGTCAACACCAGCAAATGGCTCATCAAGCAATATGAATTTTGGATTTACCGCCAGTGCTCTTGCGATCTCCGTTCTTCTCCTTTCACCTCCACTTAGTGAATCACCCATATTTTTTCTTACATGCTGAAGGCGGAATTCTTCTAATAGAGATTCAACCTTCGCTCGTCTATCTTCCCTTTTCATCTTTTTCATCTCGAGCACGGCCATGATATTATCTTCAACACTCAGTTTGCGGAATACCGATGCTTCCTGGGGAAGATAACCCAAACCCATCTGCGCACGTTTGTACATCGGAAGTTTGGTGATCTCTCTGTCATCGAGGAATACTTTGCCGTCATCAGGCTTGATCAATCCGACTACCATATAAAAGGTTGTGGTCTTACCGGCGCCATTCGGACCTAACAAACCTACAATTTCACCCTGCTTAACCTGTATGGATACGTGATTTACTACCGCGCGGCGACCATAGCTCTTCAATAATTGCTCTGTATGTATTTCGCTATTCAATTACCAATACTGTTTTGACAAAAATACCGGAAAAAAGATAGCTATGGTTTAATTTAACAGCTATTTGCATTGAGTATATCCTTATTGTATGTTTGCAGGTTAATTGAATAAACATGAAGGTTATAGACCACATCAATCAGGCTAAGAATACGTTGATTTCATTTGAGATCCTTCCTCCTATGAAAGGCAAGACCATTAACTCTATTTATGAGCACCTCGATCCATTGATGGAATTCAAACCTTCCTATATCAATGTCACCTATCACCGCAGCGAATACGTGTTCAAGAAAAAACCGGATTCAAGTTTTGAGAAAGTTGAGGTAAGAAAACGTCCGGGTACGGTTGGTATATGCGCTGCGATAATGAACCATTATAAAATTGATGCTGTTCCCCACCTTATTTGTGGCGGATTTAATAAGCGGGAAACAGAAGACGCATTAATCGACCTCAATTTTATTGGAGTCGATAATGTACTTGTGTTAAGAGGAGATGCTGCCAGGAATGAAACCGTCTTTGAAGCCGAACCCGATGGCAACCGTTATGCGCTCGACCTGTTGAAGCAGGTCAGGAACCTGAATAATGGTATATACTTAGAAGAAGATATCCGCGATGGTTTCAGAACCTGTTTTTGCATCGGCGTGGCAGGATATCCGGAAAAACATTTTGAATCACCAAACCTTCAAACAGATCTTACGTACCTCAAAGCAAAGGTAGATGCGGGATCTGATTACATAGTGACTCAGATGTTCTTCGACAACAAGAAATTCTTTGAATTCGTTAAACGTTGCAGGGAAGGAGGTATAACCGTCCCAATTATTCCGGGATTGAAACCGGTAACCAGCAAAAAACAGTTGACGGTTATTCCAAGAACATTTCACGTAGATATACCAACCGAACTGAGTAACGAGATCATGATGGCGAAGACCGATGCAGACATAGAGAAAGTAGGAACAGAATGGTTGCTTCAGCAGTCACGGGAATTGAAAGATGCAGGAGTTCCCGTTCTGCATTACTATACGCTTGGAAAACCTCGCGTGATTTGGAATGTAGTAAAAGAATTGGTTTAGATTTTTTAGACGCACACGAGATTAATCCAGGATACGCATTAAGAAAGGAGTTGGGAATTTGGAGTTGAGCAGATGCGTGTTCCTGATTTCATTGTTATTATATTAGTAGCAACAACACCGGCCTGAACTAACCCAAATGCCGATTAAATTCAACCTCAAACCCATTTTGTGGCTAACCTTCCTGGTGGGTACAGCTATCGGACTATTCCTCCAATTCACTTACCATAAGTTTTTGAACTTCGACACGCTGGCGTATATCAATATCGCTGAGCTGTATGCGAAGGATAATTTGAAAGATGCAGTCAATGCCTGCTGGTCGCCGATGTATTCGTGGATACTCGCCAGTTGTAAAATGGTAGGCTTACCGCTGCTGGAATCCTGTTATGTGCTCAATTTCGCGGCCGCTGCAGTTTGTTTTAACCTCTTATTGAAGATGGGAAGGCGGTTTCTGAAAGATGAATTGTGGTATGCGGTCTTTGGCTTTTATACGCTCTTTCTCCTGATGTACTTTGCAATGTCCACGCTAACACCGGATCTGTTGGCTGCGGCATTTTCACTTTGGTTTATCCGGTTGATAACAAGGCAACATTTTTTCAATTCCAAGACAAGGCCCTTGCTCGCCGGAGTGGCGGCAGCAGCAATGTATTTTGCAAAGTCATACAATTTTGTTGCGGTTCATCTTTTTCTACTTGCGTTTTTGCTGATTCCCTGGTTTACATCGGAGAAAGTATTATTCAAACGAAAGTTCAAACAACTCGGAAAACTTTACCTGATCTTTATCTCCTTGTGCCTTCCATGGATTACGGTGATCAGTGGAAAAGAAGACAAAGCAACCTTCTCCAATACCGGACGGTTTACGCATAATCTCGTGAGCCCGGATTATAAGGGTTACTATCCTATTTACAACAAGATCCAACCGCCCCCTGAAAATGCTTACTTCTTCATGATCGATCCAACAAATACGCTGGATGAATATGAATGGTCGCCTTTTGAAAGCTGGAGAAATTTCCAACACCAGTTATCATTGATTTGGGATTCAATCAGGAATTTTTATCTCGCGCTTGATAATTCAGGTGTGAAAGGAGCTCTATTGCTGGCATCCCTGATCATACTTTATTTAAAACGCAAGGAATTTAAACTTGAAATTCCACATGGACTTAGAAGAATAATTGGATTCACCATCCTTTATCCATTATTCTATTTACCAATATTCATGACCGACCGCTATGTTTACGTATGTATCTTCCTATTTCACCTCATTCTCTTTTATTTTATTCAACAGGCGAGTACACTTGTTACAAAAAAATATCAGCCGCATATTTTGATCGGCTTGTTGGTACTGAGCCTTATTCCTTTTGGATTGCTTGCCAAAAAGAAGCTAAGCATTTCCTCAGGAGAATATGGTTACTACAAAGAGTTTTCAAAACAATTACCGAATTTCTCTTTCCTCACCAGTCAATACATTGCCGCAGATCCTGTAAGTGCATTAGAATGCGTTCAACTATGCTATCGTATGCAATGCACTTATTACGCAACCTGGATGGACAAGAAATATGAAAGCCTGAAGAGTAACAGCATTCGTTATTATATCACTAAAACAAAAGTTGATTTTCCATTCCTTCAACTCGCGAGAGAGATCCAGGTGAAAGGATCGAGGTTTTATATTTATGAAGTTCTGTGAGCAATAGGCAATTGGCAATGGGCAATGGGCAATAGGCAATAGGCAAATGAAGTCCCCAATTCTATTCAATCTATAAAAAATAAAAACCCCGGAAATTCCAGGGTTTTGCTTTTCATATCTTACTTAGTTATTCTTAATTGCCTATTGCCTATTGCCTATTGCCTATTGCTTATTTATTTTGGTAGTGACGCCACAACAGGCTCGTTCACTTTCACCGGATACTTCTTCTTCAATTCGACGACCCATTTTTCATCGAGGTAATTTTGATAATCGTTTATCACAAATCCCCTGGCGTCTTCGAAGCTGCGAGGTTCACGTTGGCGGCGAACTTTTATAACATACACGTAAGTTGACGTGTTATCAGCATCATTTTTTACCGGCACAGTTAATAAGCCATCGGTGAAATTCGTGCGATCAACTACAGGCAATTGGCCTAATTCAAATCGTCCTGAATCGGCCTGTATCGTTCCTCCACTGAATTCCATCAATTCTCTCCATTCCTTATGATTAGTGGCGAGCTTTTTTGAAGTTTCCTTGCCAATTGAATCATTACTGCTGCTCATTATAATGGCATCTGCGCTTGCATCCCACCAGTATTTATTCTTATTGGCATTATAGAATGCTCTCAAACCTGCAGTATCGGAAGAAGCCCGATCCCAAATGCGACGCTGCATAATTTCGAACAGCAGATTTCCTTCCCTGAACTCTTTCAATTGCATAGCGAATTCCCGGTTGAAATCCTCCAGGTGTTCGCGATAATATTCCAGTGCCGATGTTTCGATATACTGTTCGAACAGTTGCTCCGGAGTTTTCGAGCCCCTGAGGTTAATCGCATTGCGAATGGCTTCCAGGTAATCTTGCCAATCCTTTACTTTAATGGTCTGCTTCGTAAAGGAGAATAGTGAAGTCTGAAGGTTTATTGTTCCAACCTGCTTCGGATATTTTTCATGTAGGATGCTGTCCGTAAAAGTCCAGAGATCTTTATTATTAAAGGGGAGCCTTTTATATCCTGCGCGGGTAAATATCTTCTTCACCAGCATTTTCTTTACCATTTCTGCGCGATCGCTCTGTAAGATTTCCTGCTTCACCATTTCTCTTTGCTCAGCGTTTGTCCTATTTATATTGGTAGACTGAAGCTCTAATCTTTTCAGGATATGGAATCCGAAAGAAGTTTGCACGGGTTTGCTGATCTCTCCATCGCGGCTAAGCGAAAACGCCGCATTTTCAAATGTCTTGTCATAACGGCCGACACCAAATGCAGGAAGTTCGCCTCCATTCTGGTAACTGAAATTATCACTGCTGAATTCCAGAGCAAGTTTCCTGAAATCTCCTCCTTTCAAAAGAACATTATATAGCGAATCCGCTTGTTTACGACCTGCTGCAATTTGATTTTGACTGGCATCCGGTGGAACTGCAATCAATATCTGTGCGATCCTGATTTTTCCTTTTGATTTTCTTTCCTCCACTTTTTTGAAAATGTGGAAGCCAGCCTTGCTTCTGAACGGCCTGGAAAATTTGCCAACTGCTGTTGTATATGCTAAAGTTTCGAGTTCATAGGGTAAAAGAAATACGGTTATAAAGCCAATATCGCCTTTATTGGTCGTTACACCTGGATCTGCGGAATATTGAACTGCAACCTTTCCGAAATCCTCGCCTTTCGACAATTGTTCATAAGCCTTATTGATCTTCGCCTGGTTTTCGCTAACCTCTTTCGCAGAGCTTGTATCACTCACTGGAATGAATATATGTGCAAGATGAACATCTCTTGTCCGGCGCTCAAATACTTCATCGATGAGGAGATTCATGCTTGCCTCATCATTCATGTAGGAATCAGCAATCTGGTTGCGAAATCCTTTCAGTTCCATGATCTGGTTGGGAAGCGTGTCCATCTTTGCATCCAATGCAGCCTGCACTTTCAGTTTGAAACGGACATATAATTCCAGGTAATCGCGATAGGCTTTGTCGCTGGGTTTCGTTTCAGTATTATTCTTACGATAAGCTTTAAGGAATTCATCCCTGCTCACAGCTTTATTGCCTGCGGTAAAAATCGTTTGTGCGGATGCGGTATACAGGGAGCCCAACAACAAAGTTGTTAGCAAAAGGGGTCGAAACCGGAACATGCAATGCATGGGATCAGTTGGATTTTTTATTCTTAAGTTTCATGTCGATCACTTCATTCAATTGGTCAACAGTGAGTTTTTTGGCGATGATGCGCTTCTCCTTGTCAAGCAAATAAATTATCGGAGTTTGGTACACATCATACAATTGCCGGTAACTCGCACGTCCTGCCGCGTTATCCGCGTCAGCAACCGATGGCAGTTGATAAACGTGTTTCCATCCATCTAATTTTTTCTCTTTTATAAAATTAACCCAGTTTTCTTTTCCGCCATCAACCATCACTCCATACAGGGCCACACCCTGGTTCTTCCATTTGGCTTTATAAAATGAATCAATCTGGGGTACTACTTCCTTGCAATGGCCGCAGGTTGGATCCCAGAAACAAAGCACTACCAATTCTGCCTGTAGTTGGTAAAGTGTAAATGGTTTGCCCGTTGAGTCAACCATATCCAGGTCGGCTGCCGGCCTTCCAATAAGGTTGGCCATTAAACTATAAGCCCGTTTCGTCATGAATTCTTTGTACTGCGTTGTAAAGAATTCAGCCTGGCCGGTGTTTACATATTTTTCAAAGAGATGAACGAAAACTGCATCCTGACCCATATACTGGGGATTGACATATTTCTGTACAAAATGCACAAGCAGGTACTGAAACATATCCTTGCTCGGCCTTGCCATGAGCAGCATATGGTCCACTTCTTTGATCACTGAGTCCGGGTTTGGTATAACAAGGTTCTGCATGTACTTATCCAGCTTATGTTCAAAGAAGGGCGTTCTTACCAAACGCGAATCTGCAAACGAAATATCGTCCCAATAATGTGATTTGAAATAGTAATATGCATAGTTCGAGTCATACTTGCCTCCCGGATGCTTTGATGCAGGTGGCACAATTGGCTCGCGCATGGCTTTGAATAATGCCGCAAGTAATGAATTCGGATATTTCTTCGTGATGCTATCCCGGTAACCCTGAAGTTTATCTCCGAGGACTTTCATTCTCGCCTGAATAGCAGAAGAGTCCTTTGAGTTCTTTGCCAATTGATACTCTGTATTCGTTCTCCCAATTAAAGAACCTGTTTTACCGGCAAAAACTGTATAATCCTTAAAAAGCGTGTTTTCTATTGAATTAGTAAACTGAACTCCAGCCGGAAGATTCGAAGTGTCTGAGGCAATTGAAAACTGTTGGTTCTTATCAATCAGAACTTCAAATAATATTTCTTTTTTAGGAGAAACGATGAAATAAATGCCACCTGGTAGGGCTTGTTTTCCCTTGAAGACTCCGGTGCCGGATGCATTTAACATGGCTGAATCCGCGATAGCTTTCTTATCTCCATAATAGTAACCGAGATAAACCCGGGCATTTTGATAGGGTTTGAGGGTAAGATTAATGGAATACCCTCCCTGGGCCAGGCCAGGAAAACTGCAAAGGAGCAAGAGGAAAGCTGGTATAATTCTTTTCATGGTAAAGCGGTAAGAACCAACACCGAAATAACAAATTATTCGGCTAAAATAAAACGTCTACCCTGTTAAAAGCTTGCGAATGAAGGTAAATTTTCTGGTACGGAGGACAGGTCCCCACTTTCGTGGGGATGACGGCACGGAAAGTCAGCGGGAAATGAAAATGGGAGCCAGTTTTTGAGCCTGACTCCCATAATGATTTGACTATTGCTCATTGCCAATTGCCTATTGCCTATTGCCTATTGCTTCACCTGGTTAAACTCAGTATTGATCGTAACCTCAACATCTTTTCCTACAACCAATCCGCCGGCTTCTGTAGCACGGTCCCATTTCAGGTTATAGTCGAAACGGTTGATGGTAGTCTTTGCTTTGAATCCAGCTTTTGCGCCTTGAGCAGTTGTAATAGTACCACCATAGGTAACATCGAAACTTACTGGCTTGGTCACATCGCGGATGGTCAGGTTTCCATCTACTTTGTATTTGTTGTTCCCAAGTGGCTTCCATGAAGTACTTTCAAATTTCATTTGAGGGAACTTATCTGCACTGAAAAAATCGTCGCCCTTCAGATGTCCATCCCTTCTTTCGTTGTCTGTGTTTACAGAAGCTACATCAACTGAAAAAGCCACTTTTGCATCAGAAAAATCCGCTTTCGTATGCTCAAGACTTCCATCATATATCTTGAATGCTCCATCAACTTCGGATACTACCATATGCGTAACGGTAAAGCGCACGTTGGAATGTCCCTTGTCGAGTTTCCATTTGGTTGGGGCTTGAGTAAGTTGAACTGTATTGGAGTTAGATTCAGGTGGGTTATTCGATTCTTTAGCTGGCTTGAACGCAATCACTGCTGCAGCAGCCAGCAATACGCCAAAAAAAATAAAGGCTTTCTTCATAAATGATGATTTTTTAAAGTTTAGACACCGATAAAGATAAGTCAAATTAATGGTTGTTTTGACGATTGCGAGAAGGAAAACTTGTCCTCGATCAATCGGAAGGCAAATTACTGAAGGCGAATATATTTTTCTTTTCTTTTATTTAACTTTTAGCATTAGTTGATTGGGACTGTTCACAGTTAACCAACAAACCAATCAACTCCCAGTGCCGCCCTGGCTCATCCCGATAGCTACCGGGAGGCAGAGCAGCTGTTTCGTAAATAGCAGTTCGGGGGTTCGAATCCTTGGGTGGCTCTTTGAACACAGGAACAGACGAACGGATGAACAGATGAATAGATGAATGTAAGTAGGACTAAAAACCCGACCTTCATTCGTTCTACTGTTCCTCTGCTCTTCTGCTCTTCTGCTCTTCTGCTCTTCTGTTCTTCTGTTCATCTGTTCCTCTGCTCTTCTGTTCTTCTGTTCATTAACTTTTCTCACTATTTGAGGCATTTCTTCTACTGTATCTAATTAATCACGCTGAGTGAAAAAAAATATTGGGATAAGTATATAAATGGCACTGTGTTTGACACTTAACTGAGAATTTTTTCGAATAATAATCCTGCCCTTTAAAAATTAATCCCACCCTCTTTTCTCGCCAATCTCAAACCCTGGAAAATCGTCGTGAACCTGCTTTGTGTATTCTTTAAAAAAAGGCTATGATTACTATTTCTGTGTCTAAACCCAGACTGCTTAAGCTATGTGTGTTTTTTCTACTCGTTCTGTTTTCGGTTAATGATTTAAAGTCTCAATCTATTTGTCCATCCTGTTGGGTCCCTATCACGAAACATCGTTTCGTGACTAGCTCAATGATCCCTCCAATTTCTTCATGGATATATGGATACCTGGAATACCTTCCTCCTGCATATCATGCAAACCCAACAAAGAAATTTCCACTGATCATTTTCATTTCAGGGATCGGTTCCATTGGTGGGGGGACCTTCGAGTCAATGTGTCCCACCCTGGTATGTGGGGCCTTGCCATTAAAGATTGAGGAAGGAAGGCTTCCGAATGAAATATATCATAACGGGGTTCCTTATTCCTTTATCGTACTCACACCCCAAATGCTCGGAAATGTGAATGCAGCTTCCGACATTCTTGCCATGATCAATTATGCAGTTGCCAATTACCGGGTTGATAGAAACAGGATCTATCTTACCGGATTGAGTTCGGGAGAAGGAATGATCATGAATTATATGAGTTCCTCTGCTGCTAATGCAAAAAAAATTGCAGCGGTAGTGACGATGGGTGCGTGTTCGGGAACTAATACTGCGGGCGCAAGTAATATTGGTACACAAAATATTCACTATTGGGGAATCCAGTGTGCCCAGGATAATGTTTGTAGCCCTTCAAATGTGATCAATTGGGCCAATGCTGTTAATTCATTTTCTCCTCCCGGAAATCCAATGGGCAGGTCTACCTTAACGCCAACCTATAATCCAGGTTTCCCCCATGATATATGGTACATGGCTTACGATATGGATTGGAGGGACAATAGTTTCGGACAAAGTATTTATGAATGGATGATCCAATTCACTTCCCCAACCCTGGTTCCCGCAATCATTGAAAATTTCAGCGTGTATGCAAGAAATAAACAAGTGATTGTTGAATGGACCTCACTCACCGAATCCGAGTCTGATCATTTCATAGTTGAACGATCGGCTAATGGAGCGGACTTTTATGAGATAGGTAAAGTAAATGCTGCGGGAACTTCTTCTTCAAAAATCAATTACAAGTTTACTGATCCATTGCCACTGCGCGGAAATAATTTTTATCGGCTTGTGCTGGCGAATCGCGACTATAGCAAGGATTATTTTGACATTAAGAAAGTGACTGTGGAAGATTTTGGAGTAAGGGTCGTGTTATCTCCGATACCTGCAACCAAAACTCTTCAATTGATCTTTAATTTGAATTCAACTCAAAACATAACATTCAATATTACTGACATAAACGGAAGGACACTAAGGACATGGTCTGCGAATTTCTCCTCAGGCCATGCAAACCATCCAATCGATATTAATACACTTGCGGCTGGAGTCTATTACCTGCATATCAGGGGAACAGATTTCACCGAATCAAAGAAGTTCATTAAACAATAGCAGATCCAAATCCGCGAAAAGACCGGAAACCATCCCCCTCGGCGGATGGTTTTTTTATTGGGAAAATTTCCGTGTTATCCGTGTCCTCCGTGGATAAGTTGGCGCTTCGCGGCAAACACATTTGCCACGGAGGGCACGGATTACACCGGATTGGTTCCCGCTTTCGGAGGTCCCCACTTTCGTGGGGATGGAAGTTTTTGTGGGCGGAAGTGGTTAGTTTCAAGTTTCCCTTAATTTTATTGCCCACAAAACTAACAGCACATGAGACGACTTCTATTTTTTCTGCTATTGATCACTGGCATCGCCCAAGCCCAGACTATAAACATCAACACCCATTTTAGAAACTGGAAACCTCGTAATATAGGACCAAGTGGTATGAGCGGACGCATCGTTGCGATTGATGCGGTTCATGCTAATCCGAGTATCATTTATCTCGGTGCGGCCTCGGGCGGAGTATGGAAGACAGAAAACGGAGGTTCTGAATGGACTCCCATGTTTGATGAGCAACCCATTCAAAATATTGGTTCGCTGGCAATTCAGCAATCGAATCCTTCGATTGTGTGGGCAGGAACAGGTGAAGGAAATCCGCGCAACTCATTAAATATCGGAGAGGGGATTTATAAAAGCCTCGATGCAGGAAAAACCTGGAAAAAAATGGGACTTGAAAAGACAAGGAATATCCATCGCATCATTATCGATCCTTCCAATCCGAATACCGTGTATGCGGGGGTGATAGGAAATCCATATGGTATCCATCCTGATCGCGGAGTTTATAAAACAACTGACGGAGGTGAAACCTGGAATAAGATCCTCTATACGAATGACACCAGTGGTTGTGCTGAACTGGTAATGGATCCCTCCAATCCGAATAAATTGATTGCTTCAATGTGGCAGCACAGAAGAAGGCAATGGGATTTTAATAGCGGTGGTCCGGGCAGCGGACTGTATATAACTGTTGATGGTGGAAAGAACTGGAAGAAATTAGGAAAGGATGATGGACTACCTGATGGAAATTTCGGAAGAATAGGTCTTGCATTTGCCAGAAGCATGCCGAAAAGAGTATATGCAAAAGTAGAAGCAACAAGAAATGGTTTTTATAAAAGTGATGATGGTGGATTCAAATGGGAACTTGTGAACAGTGATCCTGCACAAATAACGGATCGTCCATTTTATTACCAGGAGATCTATGTTGATCCGGTAAATGAAAACAGGATCTATGATATCCATTCAACTGTTACTTTCAGCGAAGATGGAGGAAGATCATTCAGAACCCTGATCCCCTACAGTGGAATTCATCCGGACCATCATGCATGGTGGATCAATCCCAATGATCCGAATTTAATTATTGATGGAAATGACGGTGGTATCGGTATCTCCCGCGATCGCGGTCAGAATTGGGTGTTTGATGAAAAGATACCAGTAGGACAGTTCTATCATATCAATGTCGACAATGAACTTCCATACAATGTTATGGGTGGGATGCAGGACAACGGAAGCTGGAGGGGGCCTTCTTATACATTGACCAATGGAGGCATTCGAAATTATTATTGGGAGAATGTTGGTGGTGGAGACGGATTTGATGTAATGCCAGACAAAGATGACGCTAGCTGGATCTATTCAATGAGCCAGGGAGGTAATGTTGGAAGGTTAAATGTAAAGACCGGTGAACGCTGGTTTATCAAACCATTCTCCACAGACCTGAAAGTGAAGTATAGATTCAATTGGAATTCGGGTATTGCCCAGGATCCCTTTGAAAATGGAACAATTTATTTCGGAAGCCAGTTCCTGCATAAAAGCACAGCAAAGGGTGCAGGATGGACAACGATTTCACCAGATCTCACTACAAACGATAGCATACAACAAAGAGAAGAAACGGGTGGATTGACTTTAGATATTACCGGTGCTGAGAATTTTAATACTATTATCACGATCGCCCCTTCTGCAAAACAAAAGGGAGTGATTTGGGTTGGCACTGATGATGGGAATGTGCAACTCACACAAGATGGAGGCCAAACCTGGACAAATTTTCGTGGAAAGATCCCCGGTATGCCATTAGGTGCGTGGATACCACAAATACAGGCATCGAGACATAATTCAGGTGAAGCATTTGTTGTTGCGAATGATTATCGCAGAGCAGATTTTAAACCTTATATCTTTAGAACAACTGATTTTGGGAAAACATGGAGCAGATTAGTCGATGAAAATAAAGTAAAAGGTTATGCGCTTTGTATGATCCAGGATCCCACTGAACCCAACCTGATTTTTGTGGGAACAGAACATGGCTTATGGGTAAGTCTGAACAATGGAGAAAGCTTCCAACAATGGAAGAATGGATATCCTTCAGTTTCTACTTATGATATGGCCATCCAGGAAAGGGAAGCCGATCTCGTTATTGCAACTTTTGGTCGGTCCATATGGGTATTGGACGATATCAAACCTTTGAGAAAGCTCGCATCCAACAAAGGATCGATCAGCAAAAACCTAACAGTATTCCCTGCCGGAGATGCGTATCAAATGAGTTATCGTTCAGCTCCGGGCTATGAATGGAGCGTTGCCGGATTATGGGATGCACCAAACAAGAGACGAGGTGCACCAATTTCTTTCCTTGTAAATAAACTAAGTCCCAGAAGAGATACCGCAAGAACTGGTTCCGATACAACAACAAGAATTGCAACAACCGGAGGCGGAGGCGGGGGCCAGGGACAAGGTGGAGGTGGCAGAGGAGGACAGGGAGGACAAGGTGGTCAGGGTGCATTTTCACAGGGTGCTGGAAGAAGTACTGGTGATACAGCACTGGTAAGAATCTATAACGACAAGAATGTATTGATAAGAACATTGAGATGGGGAGTTGATTCAGGATGGAACCGTCAATACTGGGGAATGGAAGAAAAAGGGTTCCGTGGGCCAAATTCACCTAAACCAAGACCGGGTGCTCCTGAGCCTGGAGGTTTCCAGGTTTTGCCAGGAACTTATAAAATTGTATTGACTTATAACCGTGAATCAGACTCAACAATGATAAATGTAAAAGATGATCCGCGTTTAGGCAATCGGAATGATATTAAACTTGCTCAACGAAAAATGTATGAGCGCTTGAGAAAAAGTATCGACAAATTGAATGAAGCAACTGATCGTTTGACCGAAGCTGATGAGGTTCTCACCAAGATGAGCACCCAATTGAGAGGATTGGAAGGAAAGGAAATGGATTCACTCCGCAGAATGACCACCGCGATGCAGGATTCGATCCGCAATATTCGTGAATTCGTCAGCGGAAGGTCTTCAACCAGGCAGGGAATCTCCCGTTCGCTTGCACCAACAGTTTTGACAAGAATCCAGGAAGCTAACCAGAATATCGGAGCGAAAATGGTGAACCCTGGTGTAACGGAGGAAAAACTTGTAGAGAATGCCGAATCGCTGATCAATACCGTTGTTCAGCGCACGAATAATTTATTTGATGGCAAATGGAGTGAGTACAGAAAATTAGTTGAGAATACGAAAGTGAATTTGTTTAAAGATTATAAGCCTATACAATAGATAGTCGCCGATATCGCAAAATATTTACCGCTGAGACGCGAAGGCGCGGAGGATTTGAAAACATTTCTCCGCGCTCTTCGCGTCTCCGCGGTAAAACGTAAATTGCATCGCTATGAAGCTATCCCACTTATCAGAAACATTGATTGGTTCAGAGATCGTGAAACTTGGCGGTGAGATCAAGGAGAAAATAAGACAGGGAGAAAAGATTTACAATTTTACAGTAGGTGATTTTGATCCATCCATTTTCCCAATTCCAAAAGAATTGGAAGATGAGATCATTGAGGCATACCGAAAACATTTCACGAATTATCCCGCTGCAGAAGGTAACCTCGACCTGCGTGAGGCAATATCAGCCTTCATCAAGGAAAGGGAACAATTACATTATTCTCATGCCGAA
Source organism: uncultured Chitinophagaceae bacterium (assembly GCA_963728145.1). Lineage (GTDB taxonomy): Bacteria > Bacteroidota > Bacteroidia > Chitinophagales > Chitinophagaceae > CAVSJA01. The sequence goes on from CAVSJA010000009.1 coordinate 159,250, forward strand.
ATATTGGTTGCAGCTGGCGGAAGGCCATTAATCTATTCTTTGTTCCGGGCCATTTGTGATAAGGGAGACAAGGTAATTTATGCGGTTCCATCCTGGAATAATAATCACTATGCACATTTTGTAGGAGCAGAGCACATAGTGATTGAGGCGACGGCTGAAAATGATTTCATGCCAACAGTAGAGCAATTGCGTCCGCATTTAAAAGGTGCTACACTACTTTCACTTTGTTCACCACAGAATCCTACCGGAACAACATTCAATAAAGAAGATCTTGAAGCGATCTGTGATATGGTAATTGAAGAAAATGCTTCAAGGGAGGATCGTGAAAAGAAGCTATACGTGATGTATGACCAGATGTACTGGCATTTAACCTATGGAGAAATCGCACATCATAATCCCGTATCACTAAGATCGGCAATGCAGGAGTACACCATCTTTATTGATGCGGTAAGTAAAGTGTTTGCTGCTACCGGAGTTAGAGTTGGATGGGCTTTCGGACCAAAGATCATTATGGATAAAATGAAAGCTATCCTGAGTCATGTTGGGGCATGGGCACCGATGGCGGAACAAAAGGCTCTTGCAAGGTACCTGTATCAAAAGGAAAATATAGATCGTTACCTTAAGAATTTCAAATCAGGAATTGAAGAAAGACTACGCGGAATTTATGAAGGATTTCAGTGCCTTTGTAAAGAGGGATACAATGTGGGTGCTATTGCACCCCAAGCAGCGATCTACCTCACTATTAAAGTTGATCTTGCCGGGAAACAGACAGATGATGGAAAGGCTTTGAGTAATCAATCGGATGTTACTGCCTATCTCCTTAATGAAGCAAGGTTAGCGGTGGTTCCGTTCTACGCATTTGGCGCATCAAGAAGCTCTCCATGGTATCGATTGAGTGTCGGCACCTGCAAAAAAGAGGAGATTGGAGAGATGGTCGGCCAACTTAGAAAGGCCCTGAAAAAACTCCAGTAGTTATCCCGTTTTCAACGCAACGACATTCGGCGGGACGGCGCAGCTTCAATAAAATGAAAAAGGCCCCGACCTGGATAGTCGGGGCCTTTTTCATGCTTACTTATGTCAATATTTTAATTCTTATTGCAGATAAAAACGAAGGGCTTTTGTTCTTTTTGGTTTATCAATTTCTGAATAGTCTTAAACGAATGAAGAACCTTATACCGGTTCAGGTCGAAAGCCTCGTGGGCCAAACAAAAATTATCCATCGTTTCAAAGCGGAACAAGAGGCTGTGCAATTGTTCAACTTCAAACTCGATTTCTTCCTTATTCAGGAATTCATCCTTTACCAGAACCAGTAAATCCCGATTTGGCATTTTCATTTTCTTATTAGATTTTTTAATAGCCCACGTAACCCCTGTTCACTCCGCACCCGCATTTTTTGCTACTACCATACCCTTTGCTACCCGTGCTACACGCAGCAAAAATTATGCTAAAAACGATTAGCAAGAGAACTAACTGTATGTTTATCTTCTTCATAGACTTGGGTTCTTGCTAATTTAAACTATTTTACCGCAAAATTATTATACCTGATAGCCCTTGGGGCCAAAAATTAACGCCATTACGCGAAAACCCTTAGTACTCATAGCAGCCCTGGATTGGGGTTTGGGCCATACAACCCGTTTCATACCCCTTATCAGAGAGTTTTTACTACAGCAATGTTCCGTAATTGTAGCCTGTAACAATTCTCAGAAAGCCTTGCTGGCACTGGAATTCAACGAAATAAGTTTTGTCCACCTGGATGGCTACGAATTTAATTATGGAGATAGCGCAGTGACAACCTTCTACAAAGTCATTCGCCAAATCCCAAAAATTTTGACTAGAATCAAGACCGAAAATGCGTGGTTAAAAGGGTATTTGAAGGAAAATAAGGTCGATTTAGTGATTTCCGATAATCGGTTTGGGTTCTATTCTGCAGAAATACCTTCAATTTATATCACTCATCAATTGGCGATAAGAACTGGTCTTGGCCGTCTTGCAGATGGAATGATCAGGAGAAAAAATTATTCCTATATCAACCGTTTTAAAGAATGCTGGGTACCCGATGCGGGTGCAGATGGGCTTGCCGGAAAGCTTTCACATCCCACCCGGTTGCCAGCTGTTCCTGTGAAGTACCTGGGAACTTTATCGAGATTTGAAGCCTGTGATCCTGGAAGAATGGCTGGTCCGGCTCCCTATCTTATGATCCTGGTATCCGGTCCGGAACCACAACGTACCATCTTCGAAAGAATAGTTCTTGATGAATTGAAAGATTACAATGGAACTGCAATCTTATTACGCGGGCTTCCAGGTTCTGATTCAACAATTGCTTCTTCTCCAAAATTGATAGTCCATAATCATCTTCCCGCAAATCAATTAAATGATTTACTGTGCAAGGTAAAGGTTGTCATTTCGCGCCCGGGTTATTCCAGCGTAATGGACCTGATGAAGCTTAAGAAGAAATGCATTTTCATCCCTACGCCCGGGCAAACAGAACAGGAATATCTCGCAGGTTATTTGTACGAGAAGAAATTTGCAATGGCATACAAACAGGATCATTTTTCATTGAAAAGAGCGTTGCAGCGATTCAATGAATTTCCATTTAAGGAGCCGGAGCTGAGCGAAGGCGAGTATAAAAAGGTGGTGAGTGATTGTTTGAAGCAGATGGTGAATCGTGAATGGTGAATGGTGAATGGTCAATAGTGAATCTTAATTACTATAAAAAATAAACCTCGGGAATTCCGGGGTTTATTTTTCGAGTTGTTGACTATTGACCATTCACTATTCACCATTGACCATTCACCATTCACGATTAGTGCTTGATCACTTTATGGGTCTCACTAAATTCCTTACCCTGCACTTTGAGGAAATAAATTCCGGCTGGCAGATCGCTCGTTCTTATAGTTATCTCTGTACTTCCTTCTGAATATGTTCCATTTTGCGTCCTCACGGTTTTTCCATTGATGTCTGTGATTGCCGCAGAAACGTATTGTGTTTTGTCAACATTCAGGTAAATGGATAAATCGTGTTTGAATGGATTGGGTGAAATAACGATCCTGTTGAAACTGGTGCGATTGATGATTTTGCGCATTTGATAATATTGCTTCTGACCATCAAGATCTCTTTGAACCAATCGATAAAAGCTAAGATCCTTCAATGGTTTATCATCAATGTACTCATAAGATCTTTGCTGTTGGGAACTTCCCGATCCATTAATTACGGCGATTTCTTTAAATGATTGACTTTGGTCCGATCGTTCTACAACAAAACCACCATTGTTCGTTTCATTTAACGTCGTCCATCGGATGATCACTTTGCCATTACTTAACCTAACGGAATAGTCCTTCAGCGTTACAGGAACAATACTTGCAGCGGAATATTGAATAAACCAATTGTAAAGATTTTTATTCCCCGTTTTTGCAGGAGCATAAAGACTGTGTGACATTGCGGTCCAGGTGTCATGTCCGAAGCCCCGACAAGAATAAAGAGTATCGCCTGAAAACGGAAAGTCGAGAGAATCATGAATGGGCGGTACGCCAGGACTATTTGCAACTATACTGTCATACCATCTCCTGGATAATGGAGGAGGACAGCCAAAATCATTTTCACAGGTCAGGAACCAAACAGGCAGGTCAGCGTCAGCAATATTCTTACCTACAGTTAGGCTATTGGGATGTACTCCAACCTGTGAACAAATTGAAGCAAGCGCGATTGCCGCAACTCTATTTGCCCGGGCAACGCTGCTTCCAGCATATTCAATTACCATATTTGCTCCTGCACTCATACCAGTAAGATAAATTCTGTTCACATCAACCCGATAATTGGCAACCACATAATCAATAACAGAATCTACAAGACTTGCAGAAGGAAAATTACTTGGATAGTCATAAACGTTATATTGAGGTGAAATGACAATATAAGAATATAACACTCCACTGGTCGGATGGTTTACCGAGTCCTGGAAGAACCCGTTTTCAATTCTGTTAGGGACAGCCCTTTCGCCATCAGTTAAAATTCGACATAAATCGCTTGTTGTACCTTCACCTACTGCACCATTTCCGTGAAAATAAATGATCACGGGATAGGTCTTCGTCAAATCCGAGGGATTATATGTTGTAGGGGTATACTGTAAAAGACCTTTTACACGAGGATTAACTGGATTACCAATTGATAAACCAGACACTTTGGACTGTTTCATGTTTGGATAACCCGGACATGAAGTTTGACCCTTTGCATTTGAAATAAAAAGAGGTAATAAGAAAAACGATACGATCAAACTCCTAAAATGGTAGGATGTAAAATTGCACATACGCTTTGATTTTTAGTATTGAGCTATTGGTTGACTACCTTGCGCCTTAGCACATGTGGAGTTTCAGAGGAAAAAAGAAGGTCTTAAAAGTACGAAGAAAGAGAATTGCACCAAATTATATTCCGTTGAAGTTTTTCCCCTTAGTTATTTGACCGCTTTGGGATAGTCAAAAAATAAAAATTTTCGTGCCGCATTCTCGAAATCTGCCCAATGTTTGATGTCTGCAGCCACAGCGAAGATGGCGCATGTAGGCATATCATCGACCTTAATATCCGTTAATTCATTAGCAAAAGCGGTGATACCAGGGTTATGTGAAAAAACCGCAATATTATCGGCCTTATCGGGCGCAGAAGCAATAGCCTTTTTGAAATTTTCCGTGGAGGCATGATAGAGATAGTCGTGAAATTTTACTTTGTCCTTTTCGAATTTATATTCTTCAGCAAAAAGCAATGCTGTCTTGCGGGCACGCTTTGCCGGGCTGGAAATAAACGCATCAATAGGTTGTTTGCGTTGTAGCAAACGTTTCGCCATTTCAGGAGCATCATGTTTGCCGCGATCGTTCAAGGGACGATCGAAGTCATCGATAGTGATATCTTCCCAACTACTTTTTGCGTGCCTTATTAGTAGGACAGTTTTCATTTCATTAGATTTGGTTGAAAAGGTTGACAAGGTTGACAGAGTTGACAAAGCCTTCCACCCTATCAACCTTGTCAACCCTGTCAACCTTGTCAACCAGAACTATAATCCGGTAGAATTAATATAATTAATCAAAGACGCCGTATTCTTCACCTTCAACTTTTTCAGAATATTGTGACGGTGCACTTCAACCGTTTTGATGGAAATACCCAACTTGTCGGCAATCTCTTTGGAGGAAAGTCCATCCTTGATCTGGTTGATGACTTCAATTTCTCTTTCGGAAAGCAGGTTCAATCCCGCTCCTTCATCTTCTCCCAGCATCTGATCGGACAATATATTCTTTACTTCCTGGCAGATATAAATATTTCCTTCATTCACGTCGTTGATAGCATCAATCATTTCCTGGCGCGGGGAATTTTTGGTAACATAACCTCTTGCACCAAGTCGCAACATCTTTTTCGCGTATGCGGGTTGAGAATGCATTGATACAGCAATCACTTTTGAACCAGGTGAAAATTTGCGGATCAATTTTAGAATATCAAAGCCATTAAGAGGAACCATATTAATATCGAGAAGAACGATATTAGGCCTTTTCTGTTTCGCGATTTCAACTGCCTGCTCCCCGTCACCTACTTCAGCGATGACGTCGAAATTCTCATCTCGTCCAAGCAGGAATGACCAGGTCTCACGAATTAATGTGTGATCGTCAACAATCATTATGGAGATCTTTGCCATACTCGGTTGGTTTTATTCACGATTCTAAACCAGGGTACAACCTTTTTACCATCGCCGCTACAAATATCCAACTTTCCTCATTCAAACACCCATTGTCCTTATATTAGTTGGCATCGATAAGTTCTTTTTGGCTTCCTTACCATATAGAGCGCTCTCAGGCCTACGAACGCCTGTTAATAATTACCACCAAACCGAAGGGTTTACGGAATTATCTTACAATTATCAGCTAAATCACAAGGAGCGGCTGCCAGGCATAACGGGGTCGTATAACCTTTCAGGGAATCGTCAATATCCTCGCACATTTTTTCCCTCCATAAAATTAATAAAGGCCTTATTGACAACTCTATTTCCACCTGCAGTGGGATAGTTTCCGGTAAAGTACCAGTCACCGGTGTTTGTCGGACATGCAGTATGAAGGGTTTCAATAGTCTGAAAGATCACTTGCACTGGGATTGGGAGGTCTTTCGGCGTGATCAGCTCAGCAATCTTATTGGAAAGTTCTTCCGTGGAAAAAGGTTTATAAACCTGTTGCACGATATTCTCGGCTTGCAATGTGCCTGTTCTAGCCAATTCTTTACAACGCTCATACAATTCCTGCAGGCAATGTTCTTTTCCTTTTTCTTTCCATAGTGCAACAGCAGCCCGGAATGCAATGAAATCACCGAGCTTGCTCATATCAATGCCATAACAATCGGGGTATCGGATCTGTGGTGCGGAAGAAAGAATGATGATCTTTTTGGGTTGAAGACGGGCCATCATACGAACGATACTTTCTTTCAATGTGGTGCCCCGTACAATGGAATCATCGATTACCACCAGTGTGTCGGTTCCTTTTTTCAAAGTACCATAAGTGATGTCATAAACGTGCTGCACCATTTCATTACGACTGCTATCCTCCGTAATGAAGGTGCGAAGCTTTACGTCTTTTATTGCGACTTTTTCAACGCGAATCCTGCGATTGATCATTTCACTTAGCTTCTCTTCGTCGAAATCTTTATCCCAGGCCAGGATGCGCTCGAGCTTTATCTTATTCAAATAATCCTCCATTCCTTTCAACAGGCCATAAAAGGCAACTTCAGCAGTATTTGGAATGAAAGAAAATACTGTATTTTTCAGATCATGGTTGATTGCCTGCAACACCTGTTCACTCAAATAGTAACCAAGCGAACTTCTTTCACGATAGATCTTTTCATCACTTCCTCGTGAAAAATATATTCTCTCGAAACTGCAAGCCTTTCTTTCCTTCGGTTCAAGCAGTTGTTCATTAGATACAGTTCCATCAGCTTTTACAATTAGTCCTCTACCCGGCATCAATTCAAGCACTTCATTTTCTCCTACATTGAATACCGTACGAATTGCCGCACGCTCAGATGCCGCAACAACTACATCTTCGGTGATATAATAATAGGCGGGTCGAATGCCATGCGCATCGCGGAACACGAAGGAATCACCGTTACCGATCAGGCCTCCAACTGTAAAACCACCGTCGAAAAGATTCAATGCTTTTCTTAAGAACTGCGCAACATTGAGGTCGCCCGGACCTTCTTCGTCCGACTTAACCAGGAAATGGTGGATTACCTCCATCATTGCGGCAAGATCACTTTGCTTTTGGAATTCCCCCGGATCGACACTGACTAATGCGAATAGTTCATCCGTGTTCACGAGGTTAAAGTTTCCTGCAAGTGCAAGATTTCGCGCTGGGATCGTATGCCTTTTTATGAAAGGATGACAAAATTCAAGATTATTCTTTCCCTGCGTACCATACCGAAGATGGCCAAGAAGCAGCTCACCCAGAAAAGAAATATGACCCTTCATCAATCCCGGATGATGAGTGATATCGCTTTGGAATTTCTCCAGCTCCTTTACTTCATTATTAATGCGGGAAAAAATGTCGACGATCGGTTGGTTGGCATTACTTCGGATTCGCTGAAGAAAAGGATAACCAGGTTCAACAGTCAACTTCACAGCCGCAACACCAGCGCCATCCTGGCCACGATTGTGCTGTTTTTCCATGAGCAGGTAGAGCTTATTAATGCCCCACATTACTGTTCCATACTTCTGAAGGTAATATGAAAATGGTTTTCGTAAACGGATGAATGCAAGACCGCATTCATGTTTTATCTCATCGCTCATTTTTGATACTCAGCTTATAAGGAAGCGCAAATTTAAGCTGATTTTCGACAATAAAGTGAAGTGTGTAAAGGTGATTAGAAGTAAGAATTTCCTGATTGGTTTCTAGGGGGTTCCCGCTTGGTTTCAACCTGTCGCAAGTCCCTGCAACTATACCGCGGGAAAAAAAACCCCCACACAGTCTTCATAGGCATGGGGGGATGGTTTTTTGTTTCAGGATATTGGACCCAATTTCTTACTGCGAGCTGGTTTTCACAGTATTGGATGGTTTCTTTTCACAGGATAATGATCTTTAAGGATATTGGTCCCGATAGCTATCGGGATTGTGTCTCCGGGAATAAATATCAGTTAAAATATTCTGTATTCATAGCCCATCAGCGATCAATTCAGAATGTTAATTAGATAATTCAACAGGGTTTAATGGTTTTCTCCTATTCAATTAATTAGCCTTAGAACTTACACGTACACTGTTCACAGGTGAACACCGTATTTCCTACATGTAGGACGCTGTGCTATTGATAAAATTCACCAGTGAAGCTGAATTCTTCAACTTGAGCTTTTTAAGAATATTGTGACGATGAACCTCAACTGTCTTCAATGAAATATTCAGCTGCTCAGCAATTTCTTTGGATGATAATCCCTCTTTGATATAATTGATGATCTGAATTTCTCTTTCGGTGAGTGAGTTCACATTTGGCATATCCTTATTCTCTTCCAGTACCAACTCAGAGATATTATTCTTGATCTCTTCGCAGATATATTTATTGCCATTCTGTACTTCAAGGATTGCTTTGATCATTTCTTCTTTTGAAGAATTCTTGGTTACATAACCCTTAGCGCCAACCTGCAGCATTTTCTTTGCATACGCTGGTTGAGAATGCATTGACACCCCAATTATCTTGGAACCGGGAGATACTTTACGAATCTTTTCAGTCGCTTCAAATCCAGAGATTGGATTCATATTGATATCCATTAACACGATCTGTGGGCGCTTTGTCTTTGCCATTTCAACTGCTTCTTCCGAATCACCACATTCTCCTACCACTACAAAGCGGGAATCATTATTGAGGATGTAACTCCAGGTTTCGCGAATCAACTTGTGGTCATCTGCAATCAGGACACTGATCTTTTCCATTTCTTAAGTTTTAAATTTTATTAAATTGAATAGGTATATGAATTTTCATCTTACAGCCCTTTCCCGGAGCGGTAACTATATTAACTTCTCCATTAAACAATTCAGCACGGCTGGAAATATTCGAAAGACCCAATCCCTTCTTTCCTTTCACATTGTCCAAATTGAACCCCTTTCCATCATCACTGATCGAAAGATCAACCGCATTTTCTTCCATCACCAGTTCTATAATAAGGTTGCGTGCTTCCGCGTGCTTCAACACATTATTCGCCTGTTCCTGCGCAATCCGGAACAGCGTGATTTTTTGCTGCTCACTCAGCACCTGGTCAATTGGACCCTGGTGATAAAATTCAATGGATAATTTCTTGGTGGCTCTTAGACTTTCAGCGAGGTCATTGATAGATTCAACCAAACCAAGATCATCAATGCTTGAGGGTACAAGCGAACGAGAGATCGTTCTGATCTCATTGATTGCATCAAGAATGTTCGATGAACTTCGATCAATGAGGCCAATTCGCTCCGCTTCATCATTCTTGGCCAGTTCCAGGTATAATCTAGCCGTAGACAATATCTGGTTTACATTGTCATGAAGCTCTTTGCCAATCTCAGCTCTTTCTTTTTCCTGTGTTTCCACCATTGCCTTGGCCACCAGCTTCTGTTTATCGATCTCCTGTCTGAGGAGGGTTTTTTCCATTTCTTTTTTCTCGGTAATGTCCTGCATCGATCCGATCATTCTGGTGATCTTTCCATGCTGATCGTATATAAAGAACCCACGGTCATGCACCAGCGCATAGGAGCCATCCGCTTTCTGGAAATGATATTCATCTTCCCAGATTTGAACATTGTTTGAACCAATGAATTTGTAGAGATCCCCAAGCACTCTTGGCCGATCAGCCGGGTGAATCCTGGATTCCCATTCCGAATCGACATTGTTATATCCGGGTCGATAACCAAAAAGTGTATAGAATCCTTCTCCGAAATAAATGGTCTTGTTCACCATATCCCAATCCCAAATCGCATCATTGGTCGCTTTCGTAGCAAGCAGGTAACGCTCGTTACTCAACTTGATCATCGCTTCAGATTTCTTATTTTCTATAATGATGCGTAAAAGATTTACTACCCTGTCCAACACTTCCTGCTCAAATGCGGAAGGTTTTTTCGGATAAGGATAATAGGCAGCAATAGTTGCCAGAACCTCATTTGAGGCGCTTAATATGGGAAATGACCAGCATGCGCGGAAATTTAGCTGGCGTGCAACTTCTTCAGCTCCCGCCCAAAGTGGATCGGTCAGGACATCCGAAACAATTACATTTTCACGACGGTACATCGCCGTTCCACAAGAGCCGGTTGCGGGCCCGATTTGCAATCCATCAACGCATTTCACAAATTCAGGTGGCAATGATGGACCAGATAAATGACGTATGGTTTTTCTATCTTCTTCAAGTGTAACTACCGAACAACGCATCCCCGGGAATAATTTTTCAATTCCTTCAAGGAAATAATTCACCGTCACGTGCAGCATCACCGATGGACGTGCATTGATCTCCAATACTTGTTTCTCAAGATTCAACAGGGTTTCCTGTTTCTTTCTTTGAGTAATATTTCTTAGATAAATAAAGAGACCCTGCATGGAAGGATATGCGCTGGTCTCAAACCAGATATTCTGCTTTTCAAAATAGTGTTCCTTCACCAATGTTTCATTCTTTTGCATTGCAGCAATGAATTCTTCATAGATATCGGCAGCCAATAATTCAGGAAACACTTCAATCATATTTCTTCCGATCGCATCCATGGCCCTGATACCTGTATAATTTTCAAAGACCTGATTCCATAAAATGATATTGAAATCCTTATCCAACGCGATAAATCCGTCGGTAATACTATCGAGTATTCCCGTTATGCGATCAGAATATTCACGCAATTGTTGCTCATTGCGGATAAGTTCAAGGTCTGCAGTTTTCTTTTCGGTAATATCAATGAACGAACACACGACCGCATCCGGAGCGATCTTCTGTTCAGAATAAAAAATAGGTTCTGTGTTGATCGAGAGCCAAAGTAGCGACCCGTCTTGCCTATGGCGTCCCAACACCACATTCTCAAAGGACTGACCAGTTTGCAATGTAATTACCGCGGGTTGCTGCTCCAGGGGGAATGGCGTACCATCGTCATGAATTCCATTCCATTGTTGAATCGAATCACGATAATTAATCAGTTCCTCCTTAGATATCTCCAATATTTTCTCTGCACTTGTATTAGACGCTATGACATCTCCGTTGCGTGCCTGCACAATGATTCCTTCGCCCAATGCATTTACAACCGAGCGATAACGCTCCTCACTGATTCGTAGCGCATCTTCAGATTTGCGTCTATCCGTAATATCTCTATGTATTCCTGCAAGGCCAATTGCCTCGCCAATTTCATTCTTAACAATAGAAAGCGAAGTATTCAGGTAAATTCGTTTCCCATCATTCCTGTCAACATAAGTGTCTCCAGACCAACTTCCTTTCACAAATATTTCCTTCAACACTTCGTCTTTTGTGATTCCGATGTATTGATGGTTGAGAACAGTGTTAGAGGATTTACCAATCACACTTTCTTTCGAAATGCCATAAATATTTTCAGCCCCCTTATTCCAGGAAACTATATTAAACTGAAGGTCTGTTGAAATGATGGCTTCAGAGATATCACGCATCACCTGTGCCTGGTAACTGACCTTCTCTTCAGCTAACTTTCTATCATGAATATCAATCACCGATCCTATATACCCCAGGAAATTTCCATCTTCAAGGAAACGTGGCGTACTTTGATCAAGTACCCAACGAAATTCGCCTGAATGATGGCGGAATCGATATTCCTGTCTAATTGGCGTTCTTGTAGCAAATGCTTCGTTGTACTGGTGCACCGCTTTAGCCAGATCATCTGCATGCACCAATTGCGTCCAGACGTTACTTGTTGCTTCTTCGAAACTAATACCTGTAAATGAGAGCCAACGTTCATTCACATAAGTAATACGATCAAACTCATCTGTTACCCAGATCTTCACAGGCGCACTGTCAGCAAACTGCCGGAAGCGATGCTCACTTTCCTTTAATACTGTTTCAGCATGTTTGCTCTTGCTTACGTCTGTGAAATAAATAATGATTGATTTGATCCAGGGATTCTTAAGCGAATTATGTCCCCTGACCATCATCCACAAGTATTCTCCGGTCTTTTTCCGAACACGCACCTCAACATATTCCTGCTCCCCGCTGGATTCAACCAGAGACATGAATTTAGATTTTGCTATTTCAATATCCTCGGAATGGACAAAGTCCAGGCAATGTTTCCCTAATACTTCATACTTCTCATAACCCAAAACATGACTTACAGCAGGTGTTGCATAAGTAATAAATCCTTTCTTATCCGCAACTACAGTACCGTCGAGTGAATCACCGATCAGGGATTTGAAGAAATGCTCACTTCTTATCAATTCCTGCTGAGCATCACGAATAGCAGTTATATCTTTCCCGATACAGAAATAACCGATGGGATTGCTCTCTTCATCTTTGAGTCGGTTCCAGGTGATCAGGATATGCGTAGTAAGGCCAGCCTTGCTAACAAAAGATGCCTCACCTTTCCAAATTCCTTTCTGGTTTACTTCCTTTATGATTTGATCCGGGGAGATGTCATCATTATACTTGAGAATTACAGATTCAGCAAAGGATTTTCCAATCGCCTGGATTGCTTTAATACCGTAGATCTCTTCCGCTGCTTTATTCCAGGTACAAACACAAAGGTCATTATCCTGAGATATGATTATGTCGGTTGCATTATAGACCAGGTTGACAAGTCTCCAAATATTCTTCTCACTTTCTTTTTCTGCGGTAATGTCCCTCTGGGTGCCCCAGATACGCATCAACTTCTCATTCTCTATTATCCCTATAAGATTATTCAGGAAGAATTTTTCGGTTCCCTCTTTATCTTTTTCATGAGATTCAGCATTGAGTAAACGGAATCCTGATTGAATAAATGACTCAAAGAAGATTTTGTTCTTTGCGTCTTCGACAGGCATTAAATTCTTCAGCCTGATCCCCGCAAGATCTTTTGCATATTCAAAACCATACATCTGCGCGAATGCATCGTTGCATTCACCCAGGTAGCCGGTTTTAAAATAATGCTCAAGTATTTCTTCAGCAGGAAGATGAATGGAAATCGGTTCCGGTGTTTCAAAGCGCCAGATACCTTCTGAGCTTTGTTGGATAAATGCAGTATATCTTTCCTCTACAGCCTTCAATAATTCGACAGAATTATTGAGATCAACGTGGGTTTCTTTGATATGTTCATTCCTTTGGTCAATTGCCAGTTCGACCAGTTTACGTTCAGTGATATCCGTGATCCGTTGTATGAATCCTCTTGGGGAATGATCTGAATGAAATAAGGGCGAAACCTTTGAGGTGAACCATTTTTGTTCTTTGCCAATCAACATTGAAAAATCCCTTATGGAAATTGAATTGGTAAGAAGGGATTGCTGAAAGTCTTTTATGATGGGATGGATAAATTCCTGTTGACCGGAAAATGCTTCTTCGATTGTTTTACCCAAAAATCCGATAGGCATCAGTTCAAGAAGGGATTCGTCCTTGCACCAAAATTTTTTGTAACGCATTTCGGCATCAAACTCGAAAACAATCTCATCCGGTGAAGAAATGATACGATCAAGTTGTGACTCCAATGTCTGTTCACCAACTTCCACAATTGTGATCAATTGTAATTCTTCATCAGCAATTTCAGTTATGCTGCTGTTTAATTGAAGATTAATGAAGTCTTTTCCACCTTCGGGCTTATATCTTATTTCTTGTTGAATGTTTCCTTCTTCAGAATTAAATCCTTTAAAAATCTCTTTAAGGGGCTGATGAAGAAGTTTTTCCTCTTTTAATTTTAATAAAGCGATTGCGGCTGCATTTGAATAGATGATTCTATTGAAATGATTCGCAATCAAGACAGCCTGGGGATGCGCTCCAAATAATTTTTCAGGCTTAAAGGATTCGTTGAACGAAGGATGATGAGCAACCCAATTGTATAGGCTTGTAGCAGGTGTACCATTCTTTTGCGCATCGATATAGAAAGAAAGCCTTGTTTTCCCGTTCCCTTTGAGATGTAAATGAACAGGTTCCAGGGAACAGAGTATATCTGCCAGCTTATTTGAATCGGTGATTTGAAAAAAAGTGTGGACTGATTCTCCTTTGAGTTCTGCGGTATCCTTGCCGAGGAGATCGAGCAGGCTCTTACATGCAAACAAAATGGTTCCATTCCCATCAGTCCTCATATTTAAGGATGCATGGAGATTGGACTCAGGATTGGATTTTCTCAAAGGCTTGTCCATAAGGGGTTTCAACGGGCAAGTCTTTCCCCCGATCGTTAGTTTTTGGTCGATTTAATCGAAGAGGAAATACTTGCCCAATACTAACGAATATGGGCATACACGCTTATTGCCTAACCGTAATTTTTGCTGTTTTTAAGGGTTTCTCTTTACTGCGGGGTCTTAACTGCGTACTGGAGCCAGGGTCCGAGCATACCACAATTCCTGATCTCGTCATCGATCATGATGTAGTAGCTTGGAACTTTTGAAGTAAACCATTTTTCCAATGACTGGTTTTTCTTGATTTCCAGGGCTCTCTGCGCTATTCGGTTATAATCGTCTTTGAGGTTTTCGCGATGCGGGTCTGTTCTTGATTTGAGGTAAACGATGCGAACCCCCTTTTTCTGCCTTTCATCTGAAAACAGGGTAGGCTTTGAGTATTCTCCTGGTTTCATCTTATCGAGCATGAGTACCATGTCCTTATCGAGCTGGTCAATAGTAAGATAAGTTCCATTTTGCCCCTGGCGGCAGCCACCAGTAAACCTCGCATTTTCGTCTTCACTGAACTTTGAAGCAGCTTCACCAAATGTTATCGAACCAGCGATCAGCCTTGATCGTACTGTATCAAGCTTGAAAACTGCGGTATTAATTTCTGTTTCGGTGATTTTCGGGATCCGGAGAATATGACGAACGATTGCATCATCACCAGCACGGCTAACCATCTGAATAATATGATAACCGAACTTGGATTTGAAAACCGGAGAAACTTGTTTTTCCTTCAATCGGAATGCATTGGATACAAATGCCGGGTCGAATGCTTTTTCAGTCCGGTTTAACGCATACTGTCCGCTATTTTCTTTCGCAGCAGGATCATCGGAATAGAGTCGGGCCAAAGTTTCTATTCTTGATTCACCGCTTTCAATCTGTCTTTTGTAATCGGCCAATTCGTCCATTGAGAGCTTTTCGAAATCCCTGGCAGCTTTCGGATAGACGACAATTTCGCAAACTTCAACCTCAGATTCATAAAAAGGCAGACTATCCTTGGGGATCTTTTCCCAATATGCTTTTACTTCCTGAGGCGTGATACGAACAGATTCAACGATCCTATCCCGCATACGTTTTGCCAATTCTCTTTCCTTGAATGATTGGCGGAAATCTTCTTTGATCTGGTAAATTGTTCTTCCTGCTACTTCTTCAAGCGCTTCTTTCGAACCATACTGCTGAATAAATCCACGGATCTGGTTATCCAACAATGCATCAATCTCTTCATCACCAACCAGGATAGAATCTTTTTCTGCCTGTAATACCAATGCTTTCAATGTGAGGATCTGTTCCATTATATAACACTCAGAATTATCAGGAACCGGCTCGCCTCTTCTCTTGCGATCCATAATCTCGTTGAATACATCGGATTTCAAGATGATCTTGTCTCCAACAATTCCTACGATTTTATCAGCTACAACTTTTTGTTGCGAAAAGCCAGAATAGGCAGTTATAAGGAGTATTAGAGTAAATATCTTTTTCATGAATCACGTGCTAGGGATCAAAAATAGTTTTTCGTTTTAGGGAGAGGCGGTTATGGTACCTTATTTAACAAAGTTTTGCGGGGTGGGTGAAATCCAGTACAACAGAAGAACAGATGAACAAGGAATATCCAATCTTCATCGGATGGATCGTTATCCAATATTAAAGGAAGACCCGTCCGATCTAAATTGGATATTCCTTGTTCATCTGTTCTTCTGTTGTACTCACAAGCCCGGCCGCTGCACATCAGCTTCTTATAATGTACGCTTTACTTCCTCCTCTTCAAATGCCTCCACAATATCACCCACTTTAATATCATTAAAATTCTTAACGGTCAGACCGCATTCCATACCTGAAGCCACTTCTTTCACATCGTCTTTGAAGCGTTTCAGTGAACCAAGTTCGCCGCTCTTGCCTTCACCCGTGGGATATTCCACGATACCATCGCGGATCACGCGGATCTTGGAATTACGCAGGATCTTTCCATCCAACACATAACAACCGGCAACAGTGGCTTTATCGAACTTGAATACATTGCGCACTTCCACATTCGCAACGATCTTTTCCTGGATCTTTGGTTCAAGCATACCTTCCATCGCGCTCTTGATCTCTTCGATCGCGTTATAGATAATTGAGTAAAGTTTGATTTCCACGCCTTCATTTTCTGCAAGCTTATTGGCCTGAGTTGAAGGACGAACGTTAAATCCAACGATGATCGCATCAGAAGCAGTTGCCAGCAGTACATCACTTTCAGTGATCGCACCAACAGCTTTATGTACAACACTCACAGCAATTTCTTCGTGTAGATAATTTCTGTAATGAGTCACTCAATGCTTCAACAGATCCATCCACGTCACCTTTAATGATCAGATTCAGTTGTTTGAAGTTACCAAGTGCCAGACGACGACCGATTTCATCGAGCGTGATATGTTTCTTGGTACGAATACCTTGTTCACGCAGGATCTGTGCACGGCGGTTTGCAACTTCTTTCGCTTCAGCTTCATCTTCATAAACCTTGAATTTTTCACCAGCCTGTGGAGCACCATTCAAACCAAGAATTAAAACCGGTGTTGATGGCGGTGCTTCATCTTACGTTCTTATTCCGCTCATTGAACATTGCTTTCACCCGACCATAATGCTGACCCGATACAACAAGATCTCCCTGTTTCAATGTTCCATTCTGAACCAGAACAGTTGCAACATATCCACGGCCCTTATCCAAGTGTAGCTTCAATGATGGTACCGCTTGCTTCCTTTTCTGGATTTGCTTTCAGATCCAGCAATTCAGCTTCAAGCAATATTTTTTCAAGAAGCAAATCAACATTCAGTCCTTGTTTGGCACTCAATTCCTGGCTTTGGAATTTACCACCCCATTCTTCCACCAGATAGATTCATCTGGCTAGTTGTTCATATATTTTCTGCGGATTAGCTCCGTCTTTATCAATCTTATTGATTGCAAAGATCATTGGAACACCTGCGGCCTGCGCGTGGCTGATCGCTTCTTTTGTTTGAGGCATCACTGCATCATCGGCAGCAATTACAATCACCGCGATATCGGTTACCTTGGCACCACGGGCACGCATGGCCGTAAATGCTTCGTGACCCGGTGTATCAAGGAAGGTGATGTGTTTGCCATTCTTGTAGTGTTACTTCATAAGCACCAATGTGCTGGGTGATACCACCCGCTTCACCGGCAACCACATTTGCACTTCGGATATAGTCCAGCAAAGATGTCTTACCATGGTCAACGTGACCCATGATGGTAACGATTGGTGCACGTGGACGAGAGATCTTCATCCTCATCTTCTTCCTCTTCCTCCTCCATTTCCATTTGCTTTTCCATGTCGATGAATTCAACATCAAAACCAAATTCACTTGCTACCAGTTCAATTACTTCAGCATCCAAACGCTGGTTGATGGACACCATCAATACCAAGGCTCATACATTTACTGATAACATCCGCAAAGCTTACATCCATCAGGTTGGCCAGTTCGCTAACGCTAATGAATTCTGTAACCTGGAGTTTGTTATCCTGTACCTCTTCACCACTGGCATGTTCAGCCATGCCTTGTCACTTTCTCTCGACGATATTTCGCTTTCAGGCTCTTACCTCGACCACCGGCACCTGCAAGTTTGGCCTGTGTTTCGCGAATCTTTTCCTGTATTTCTTTTTCGTCGATCTCTTTTACTTCACGAGTATGTGGATGTCTTCCACGTCCGCCACCACCACCGCCTGGTCCACGACGGAATCCACCACCCTGGCCTGGTCCTTGTCCGGGGCCACGTCCCGGTCCACCTTGTCCCGGGCCACGCTGATCACCATCTTTTCTCTTGAATAATTCAACGCGCTCTCTTTGAGGTTTGAATGATTCCTTCTTTTCAATAGGAATTCTTTTGCGCTTTCTTTTCTCATCGGCTCCGGCTCCCGCACCAGCCCCGCCTCCGGGCGGCGCTTGCTGAGCTTTGGCGCGAATCTCTGCTTCAGATGGCAATTGTATCTTACCTAGGATCTTTGGTCCTTCTAGTTTTTCTGCCTTGATATTTTCAATAACTGGTTGCTCTTCCTTAGTTTCTTCCGGCGGTCGCAGCTACAGCTGGAGTTTCTTTCACTGGCTCAACTTCCTCTTCAACTGGTTTAGCTTTCTTACCCTTTGCTTTTGGCTTCTCAGCAACAGGTTCTGCTTTTTCTTCTTTAGCAGGCTTTGCACCTTTCTTCGGTCTTGTCGAAGAGTCAATAGTTGAGAGATCGATCTTGTCTACGACCTTCGGACCTTCCAGTTCAGGCGCTTCAACTTTTGTCACTTCGGGCACAACGACTGGTGGTTCTTCAACTTTCTTTGGTTCTTCTACTTTAACTACAACAACCGGTTCTGGTTTTTCTTCTTCGACTTTCTCGACTTTCTTTGGTGTTTCTTTCTTAAAAACAACAGCTTCTTCTTCTTTCTTCTTCTTCGCTTCAACACTTCCTTTTGGTAAGTCGATCTGATCGCTTTTTAGCTTGGCCACTTTATCTCCCTGGAATTCCAGTTGCAAAGCGCGGTACATGTCCTCGCTAAGCTTGGAAGTCGGTTTAAGGTCGTCTTTATGAAAACCTTTTCCTTCCAGGAAATAAATTAAGGTATCCTGGCCAACGTTAAATTCCTTGGCTGCTGCTAAAAGGCGCGGTAGTTTTAATTCTGCCATATGGTTTTTACCCTGGTCCCTGAAAGGGTATCTTTTTAAACAGTCTTTATGCGAACCCCATCAGGTATTGGGATTCTATTCTTTTGCGAATTCTGCTTCTAATACTTTTCTTACTTCGTCTATAGTTTCGCTTTCGAGATCTGTTCTTCTTTCCAACTCTTCCGCAGTCAAATCAAGCACACTTCGTGCGGTATCGCAACCAATGCGCTTGAATTCTTCAATGATCCATGTTTCAATTTCATCGCTGAATTCTTCCAGATCGATATCGAATTCCTGTGGTTCACCTTCTGTATCACGAAATACATCAATGGTGAAACCAGTCAGTTCCTGTGCCAGTTTGATATTGACACCTTTCTTACCGATTGCCAGTGAAACCTGGTCGGGTTTCAGAAACACATTTGCATGTTTCTTATCATTGTCCAAATCCATGCTGGTGATCTTTGCAGGAGTCAATGAACGCTGGATCAAGAGTTGAATATTATTGGTCCAGTTGATCACGTCGATATTCTCATTCTTCAATTCCCTAACGATACCGTGTATACGGCTTCCCTTCATACCCACGCAGGCTCCCACGGGGTCGATGCGGTCGTCGTAGGATTCAACAGCAACTTTTGCTCTTTCTCCCGGTTCACGAACGATCTTGCTAATCACGATCAATCCATCAAAGATCTCAGGCACTTCAATCTCCAGCAATTTAGCCAGGAATGAAGGCGAAGTGCGGGAAAGAATGATTACCGGTGAGTTATTTTTTAATTCTACTTTCTTCACTACGGCGCGGATACTTTCACCTTTTTTGAAATAATCCTGTGGGATCTGTTCAGATTTGGGAAGGATCAATTCATTTCCTTCTTCATCCAGTAAAAGAATTTCTTTTTTCCAAACCTGGTACACTTCGGCGCTAATGATCTCGCCAATGCGTTCTCCATATTTCTTAACCAGCACATTTTTCTTCAGATCGCTGATCCGGCTTGCTAGAGTTTGTTTAGCAGCAAGTATCGCGCGACGGCCGAAGTCATAAATATTTACTTCTTCGTATAATTCTTCGCCAACTTCGAAGTCGGGTTCAATTTTGACGGCATCACTATATGCAACTTCTGCAAGCGGATCAACTACCTCTCCATCTTCCACGATCTTACGACGTCGGATTATTTCGAGGTCACCTTTTTCGGCGTTTACGATCACATCAAAATTCTCATCACTACCGAATTTTTTACGCAAAAGGGTTTTAAAAACATCTTCCACCACTTTCATCATCGTGGGACGGTCAATATTTTCAGCTTCCTTAAATTCCTGGAAAGCTTCAATGAGGTTAATACTTGCCATAACTCAGAGTTTTTTACCGGGTCGTCATTCCTGCGAAAGCAGGAACCCCCTTACGCATGAATGACGCCGCTAATTGAATTTAATTTGAACTTTTGTTGATTTAATATTATCAAAATTGATTGTATGCTTAATGAATTCTTTCTTTTTGTTCTTTCCTCTTTCCTCTTCAACAGTGATGGCGTTATTGGTTGCCTCCAATAGCTTTCCTTCGGTTTTGAGACCATCATTTTGGGTTACTTCAACAAACCGCCCAACATTCTTAATATACTGGCGGTGCAGCTTTAGGGGTTCATCGAGTCCGGGTGATGAAACTTCCAGGGAAAAATCATCATTAGGAAAAAGTCCCGAAGCTTCGATTTGTTTATACAGCGTTCTATTGATCGCGATGCATTTTTCAATGGTTATGCCCGCATCACCATCAATAAATACTTTAATATTATTGGTTGGTTTTATCCTGATCTCTACCAGGAAGTAACGCTGATCATCAGCCAGCAGGTCATTTACCATCCGCTCAACTTCTCTAACCTGAAAATCACTGTTCATATCTGGAAAATAAAGAAGGGAACGACCTCGTTCCCTTCTATTTCACTTTTGCCGAGGCAAATCTAGGGGAATTCTTTTTTTACGCCAAAAGGTTTTTTGGGTTGTTCCCGCTTTCGCGGGAATGACGGGGTTGACGGGGTTGATAAGGTTGACAGGGGGGTTAAGCTAGAAATTTTCCGTGTCAACCTTGTCAACTTTTTCAACCCTGTCAACCCCAAAAAATGCATCCTTTAACAAAATCCTACCGTCATCTATTTGTACCTTTAATTGACACTATTGACTATGATACTTCGTCTGATTCTGTGGGTTTTCCTGGCGTATATGATCTACATTTTCATATTCCGGTTCCTGGTGCCTGTATTTCGCGTTTCGCGACAAATGAAGAATAACATCAAAAACTTCCAGGACCAAATGCAGAACCAGGAGGAATTGAACCAGACCCAGGCTGGTTTCGGAAATAACAATGGTAAGGAACCCGTTAAGGAAAAAGGCGGCGATTACATTGACTTTGAAGAGGTTAAGGAGAACAAGAAATCCGGTTGACAGGTTTTCCCGCTTTCGCGGGAATGACGGTTGACAGGGTTGACAACGAAAGGTTCCAATAACCATTAGAATTTTAGATCCAAGACAGACATACCCGGCTCCAAATGGACTCCTATCATTCCGACTTTCCGGGCCGCTTCGACGTTCACAAGGGTATCATCCACAAAAGCAGTTTCACCCGCCTTTAGATTGTTGTCATTTAATATTAACTCAAAAGCCGCCAGGTCCGGCTTGCGCATTTTAATAAGATGCGAGTAGTAGGCTTTTTCAAAAAGCTCATCAAGGCTGGTATCGCCAAATGTCTTCCGAAAGATCTGCCGAAAAAAGTCCAGGTGAATGGCATTGGTATTACTGAACAAGAAGAGGCGATATTTTTTCTTCAATTCTTTAAGAAAATCAATCCTTTCTTTCGGGAAGTCCAGCAACATGGCATTCCAGCTATCAATTATTTGCTGGTCGCTTACCGATACTCCACACAATCCTTTTAGTGATTCGATGAATTGCTGATCATTGATCAATCCAACTTCATAGTCTCTAAATGCATTGGCTGGATGTGCCGGTTTAAATAATTCCTCGATGTTATGAACGCCAAGGTTGCGGAATTGATCGAGAGCTCGTTTGAAGTTGAGGTTGAGGAGAACGCCGCCGAGGTCGAAGATGATGTTTTTGATCGTCATAAAATGCTATCAAAACGAACTACTCGATCAGGAAAGTTCCAGATGTCTGTTTCCAAGTTTAACATTGAATCGAATATCAGCCTTCAACGCTTTGAATACTTTGATAATAGTATCGATCGTTGCACTATTCGTGCTGCTTTCGAGCTTTGAGACCTGGGCCTTTTGAACGCCTATGAGTTTTCCAAGTTGTTCCTGGGTGAGGTTTCTTTCAAGTCTAACCTTTTTGATCATATGTCCAAGAACTTCCATTTTAAGTTCATACTCATATTTTTCTCTTTCAGAACTGCCTTTCTTGCCAACATATTTATTTTTTATCTGATCCAGTGAGTAGGACTTCAATTGAGCTTTTGCCATGGATTATTTTTTTAGTTCAAAATATTTCTTCCGAATAACACTCGCACGCAATATTTCATTATTAGGAACTTTATCCACTTTCTTAATGAAACCGTGTGTTGCAATTACCAGCGTATTTAGTTTGTCAGTCTTATCCCAAAATGCCAATAGACGAATCTGAGAATTGCCATACCTGGTTCTGAATTCCCATATGTCATCATTAAGCTTTTTGAAAAATCTCGGGTCATTCGTCTGCTCTGCAAGGTCGATATTATAAATAGCCTTTTGTGATGCCTTCCGATCCAGTTTACTCAGAAATCTGTCCGCTTCCTCCAAAAACACCGTCCTGAAATACCGCAATTGACCGTTTTACCAAAGATAGGAAAAGTTTCCAAATAAGGAAACCTGTTTTGCGATTACTAAAACGGAGTTGTGATGAACATTACAAAGTTAGAATTCCTCGATATTATGAACGCCGGGAGCGAAATTGATGATGGGTGTGCTTGATATCGAGGTTTAGTAGTACGCCGCCGAGGTCGAAGATGATGGAGGTGAGGTGATGTAATGCATTAGCAGTGATCTGTGTTTATTCGATTCCGTACAATGATCCATCCCTGGAAATCTCCCAGGTTCCAGTACTCAAGGAGACAAACATTCCATCTCCAAAAGGTTCTTCGTTGGCCCAAACTTCCCAGGTTCCGATGAATTTTTTTTCAGTTTGAATATAATTACCGTTATATAAAACTCTGTTCCCTGATTTATCATCGCTTGGTAACAAATTACCGTGTTCATCTATAAGACCATTGTTTCTATATTCTTTCACAAAACTTATAAACCGGTTTTCAATAAATCCTTCAACTCTTGCTATTTCTTCGCTTGTACCGATCCCTTCTAATTCTATAGTTTGACCTTTAAACTTATTATTGAATACTTGATTTATCAAAAGAGAAAATGATACGCTTTGTCCGTCTAAGAGATCTCCATACTCAGGGCCATAAGTGAAACACCCGAACCATTGCCCGGACAAATCGATGCGATCATCATTCATTACAAGTCTTGGATGTAGTTTGATAAAAATTATAATTCATCTTATCTTATTTTCCGGTCGTTCTAAGAACTCTACAACAGCTTTACTTCCTGCCCATATTCCTTCAAAGGCTTCATTATTTTTAAAGTGGGGAATCATCAAATTCGCGATAATCTCCTTTGCAATTGAATCTGTCAATACTTTTTCGGTGCCATAGCCAGTCTGGATTCTTGTCTGGTGATTTGCTCCACTATATACAATTAAGACTCCATTGTTGATAGCTTTCTTACCTATCCCGAAATTATTAAAAGCACGATGCGCAAACGCCTCAATAGTCGTATCGGCTCCATAATTTGAAGTTGTAATTAGAACGATTTCATTTGTGGTGTTCTTTTCATGATTGATGTAAAGATCGCTGAGTTGTTTCTCCTGAATCGAATCCAGTACTGATTCATAGTCATAGACCCATCTTATTTGTTTTGCTGGGTTTTGCTTGCAAAAGACAAAAAAAGTAAGAAGCCCAACGGTTAGAAATAGTACAGCGATATTTTTCATGATACGCATAGTACAGCGAATTTATTAAAACAAAAAGTTGTCCCGCATAACGGGACAACTTTTAGCTCACGAATCATCGCAGTTCTTAAGAAACCTGGATTAATCTAGGCGGCTTTTGCTTAGCCTCTTCCTTTTTTGGAATTAAAAGGTGCAACAGGCCGTTCTCATATTTAGCCTGAATCTTGTCAATATCAACCACTTCTTTTTGCAGGTTGAAGGTCCTTTGAAAGGACTGATAACTGAATTCCCTTTGGAAATACCTTTCGTCCTCATTGTCTTCTTTTTGATTCATTCTTTCCGAGGTAATGGTCAGCATGTTTCCGTCCAGCTCAACCTTAAAATCTTTTTTAGTCATTCCGGGAGCTGCAACTTCAACTTCGAAGTTTTCTGCTGTTTCCTTAATGTTCACTGCCGGGATTGTTGTGTTTGTATTGGAGAAATTTGAATTGCTCCAGTTATACAAATCCCTGTCCCTGTTAAAGAAATCGTCAAAAAGAAGTGGGAGTGAGTTCAAAAGGCTTCCGTTTCTTTTTACGAGGTTCATAACTCTCCGATTTAAATGGTTAAAAAATGATTTTTAAAGCGGGAGCAAGGGGTGTGCCAATCGAAGGGTTCCCGCTTTCGCGGGAACACGAATGAAAATTTGACTTGTTGAGGGAGAAAAAATTTCAGGGGAAACAGTCAAAATTTCGCTCGAAGTGAAACGCGTCAAAAATTCTATTAATTATCCTTTCAACATAAGTTGATCAATTTCTTTTTGCCGTGGCACGGAGGGTTATGGTCACTGACTAGGATTCTTGAGAATTATTACTTCAACACAAACTTACCCTCCTTCACATCCCTCGAACTCCCCCCAACAAACACCCGAAACTCCCCCGGCTCATAATCCCATTCCAACTCAGCATTATAAAACTTCAACTCTTCAACAGTAATATTAAATGTCACCGTCTTGCTTTCACCTGCTTTTAAGAACAGTTGCTGAAATCCTTTCAACTCCTTTAACGGCCGGGTTACGCTGCCGACCATATCCCTAATATACAATTGCACCGTTTCCGTTCCGTCAAATTTGCCACTGTTGGTGACAGTTATAGATGCGGTAAGAGTGGCGCCGGCATTCATGGTGGGTGAACTTAGTTTAAGATCTCCGTAAGTGAATGTGGTATAACTCAATCCATAACCGAAAGGGAAGAGTGGTTCATTGGAAACATCCAGGTATTTTGTAGAGAATTTATTATTTGGATCCATCGGGCGGCCGGTGTTCTTGCGGTTGTAGTAGATTGGGATCTGGCCAACATTAACTGGGAAACTCATGGAAAGTTTGCCGGATGGATTGTAATTGCCAAAAAGCACTTCTGCAAGGGCATTACCGGCTTCAATACCCGAAAACCAGGCATGAAGAATTGCAGTGGCATTCTGGTTTTCCCATTCCAACGTAAGCGGACGACCACTCATTACTACCAATACTAATGGCTTGCCTGTTTTAACTAATGCTTCCAATAATTTCCGTTGGCTTGCCGGTAAGCTGATATCAGAACGACTTGCGGCTTCGCCAGTCATTTCCGATGCCTCGCCAACAACTGCAACAACTACATCGGATCTTCTTGCAGCGGCTACTGCTTCATCAATCATTGCCTGCGGTGTTCGTTTGTCGATCTCGGCACGAAGACCGAATACATTTACCTGCTTTGCCAAATTCGGATCATCGGTAATATTTGCGCCCTTTGCATAATTTACGGTAATAGCATTCCCCAATAGGTTTTTTATTCCAGTCATTACGGAAATGGATTGCTCAGGATTTCCTGCAACTGCCCAGGTGCCGAGCATATTTCTTTTATCATCCGCCAATGGTCCTACTAATGCAATGCTTCCGGATTTCTTAAGCGGCAATGCCTGATTGTTATTCTTTAACAACACATATGATTTGGTTGCAAACTCCTTTGCCTTTGCACGATTGGCAGCGGTGAGAATATCTCTCGCAGGTCTTTGTTCATTGATATAACGATAAGGATCATCAAATAATCCCAATCTGTATTTTGCAATCAGTACATTCCTGCATGCGCGTTCGATTTGTGATAAAGAAACTTTTCCTTCATCCAATGATTTCTTTAAGGTTGTCAGAAATCCTTCACCAACCATATCCATATCCATTCCGGCATTCAGCGATTGAGCGGTTACAGCTTGCAGATCGCCCATTCCATGGTTGATCATTTCATTCACCGAAGTATAGTCGGATACTACCAAGCCCTCAAAGTCCCAGTCCTTACGCAATAAATCGGTCAATAACCATTTGTTACCAGTAGCCGGTACTCCATCAATTTCATTGAAAGAACTCATGATGCTTCCAACTCCTGCATCTACTGCTGCTTTATACGGCGGCAAATAATATTGATACATCTTCAACCGGCTCATATCAACCGTACCATAATCACGTCCTGCTTCGGCTGCACCATACAATGCAAAATGCTTTACGCATGCTAAAACCGTATTGTCTTTTGAAAGATCATCCCCCTGGTATCCTTTCACCATCGCTTTTGCGATCAATGAACCCAGGTAAGCATCTTCACCAGAACCCTCTGAAACCCGGCCCCAGCGCGGGTCCTGGGCGATATCGACCATGGGAGAAAATGCCCAGTTCAATCCATCTGCTGTTGCTTCAGTCGCTGCAATCCTTGCGCTTTCTTCAATCATTGGAATATTCCAACTGCAGGATAAAGCAATGGGAAGAGGAAAAACGGTTTTGTGTCCATGGATTACATCCAGTCCAAAGATCAACGGGATCTTCAATCTACTTTGGTTAACTGCAATATCCTGGGCCTTGCGTACTCTATCGGGGCCGTATATCCCAAATAATCCTCCAACTGCACCTCGCTTGATCTTGGCTTCAACATCACTACTCACCACTGAACCGGTTGCAATTCCTCCACCGGGTGTTACCAAATTTAATTGCCCAATCTTTTCTTCGAGGGTCATCTTCGACATCAGGTCGTTGACGAATTGTTTCATCTTGGCGTCTTGTGCATCGGCAATTGCTGTGAATACAAAAATGGAAAAATAAGCGAGTAAGAGATTGCGTAGCATGATTAGTTGATTTTATTCAAAAGTTATGTATTTCTCTGCGTCCTCTGCGCTTCTTTGCGTCCTCTGCGTCCTAAAAAAACTTGCACAAGATGACCTCCGTATTTACTAAGTCACTAACGACACAGAGTTTTCAGGACGCAGAGGACGCAAAGAAGCGCAGAGGACACGGAGGGACCCTAAGTTAATTGACAAATTATCATTTCATAAGGTGAGGTTGAATAGCCTTTTGCCAGATCGCATATCCCTTCGAATTCATATGCAAACTATCCGATAAAAATATTTCCGGTCTCGGCTTTCCATTGGGCAACAACATTAATGAATATACATTTACAAAGGCTGTATTCTTTTGTTTCGAAAGCCAATCTTTGATCAACGAATTGGCCAGTTTCATTTTTGGAAAGAGGTGCGCACGACTTGGACTCGGCTTCAAAGAAATGAAAACTATCGGCACATTGGGTAGTTTTTTCCGGATCATTCCGAACAAAGTTTGGAACCGATGAAAAACAGTTTGTCCTGAAACAGTATCATTACCCGCTAAATCATTCTCACCACAATAAATCACAATCTGTTTGGGCTGATAAGGAAATACTATATCTTTTGCAAATCGGATTTGATCAGTTAGCGATGACCCGCCAAATCCTCTATTAATAATGGTATAACCTGGAAATTGTTTTTGTACATCAGCCCACATGGTAAAGGAAGAACTACCGATAAGAAGTATCGCTCCCTTTGGCGGGGCTTTAATGCTATCTTGTTTCTTGAAGGCAAGGACATCATTATAAAACGGAACGTTTTGTTGGGCAAATCCAGAGAGTATTAGGAATATTAGAATTGCTGTGTGTGTAATTCTGTTTAGCATCGTTTATTATTTATGAGCAGGCTCAGGTGTGGCAGATTTTACCACGGCGCAAAGGCGCGGAGGATCTTAAATTTAGTCTCCGATCTTCATTCATCATTCCTTTCTAGTGATCAAAATCCTCTGCGCCTTCGCGTCTTTGCGGTAAAACTCGTTGCACTTCAGCCTAATTGTGATTACTTAGACGCCTCCGGCCTTGACTGAAACCCTAATTTCTTTAATCCGTTCTGCACATCCGCGTCTTTCATAAACAAATTCCATAACAACCCAGACCGGTAATTCTCAATCATCACAATGATCGGTCCCTGGTCAATTGCCAAATGAGACTTCGCATACCAGTTTTCAGTTTCATTGAATGCATCCACAAAGCCATATTTCGACCAGATCTTATCCCCAAGATCGAAATAAAAATGTTTCAATGCCTGCATGGAATATTCTGGTGTATAAGGAAAAGATGAAAGCGCAGCGGTTGGACTAATCACACCCAAATCTTCTGTTGGTGAATGTGCGCCATAACCGAGATGATTATCACTTGCAGTCAATCCCCAGCTGTTAGCTCCATATCCTTTAAATCCTTTGGGATTCTTAATGCAATACTCACGATTGATGAGTGTATGATTTTTATTCTGTTCCCAATAGTCGGCATAACGATCTTTAAGTCCGCGCGGATCCAAACCAAGAAATGAATAATGGGAAAAGAACAGCGGGCCACCATAATCAAATCCCAATGGCAATTTGATACCATAATATTCCCTTTGATTTTTAAAATAATTGCTATTCGCCCAGCCCCGATGATAGATCTCGGACTTGATGGAAAACCGCGGTGAAGAAGCGGCCAATACATAAGTAATCAAACACTCATTCCATCCTCTTATCTCATGATTCATGGCCCAACCATTATTGGGACTCCAATGCCAGTATAATACATTATGATCTCCACGCGTGAACCAATCCCATTCGGCATCATTCCATAGTCCGCCGATACGATTGCGTAATTGATTTTCTCTCGGGTTATTTTGATTGAAATATTGTCTTGCTGCGAGTAATCCCTGGAATAAATAAGCGGATTCAACCAGATCGGCTCCGTCATCCTTTGGACTGAATGGAATCGTCTTTCCTGTTTCTCCATTCATCCAATGCGGGAAAATGCCGTGATATTTGTCTGCTTTTCTAAGAAAGCTTACCATTTTTAAAAGAAAGCCAACTGCCGTATCGCGTGTAATCCATTTTCTTTCTGTTGCTACAATAACCGACATAACACCAAACCCGGTTCCTCCAATCGTTGTTGTTTCATGGCCGTAGTGATCAGTGTTGCTTCTTTCTCTTGCGAGTCCGCTTACCGGGTGGGCGAAGTCCCAGAAGTAACGGAAGGTTTGTTTTTGGACGAGATCGAGAAGTTGTTCGTCGGTGAGATTTTTATTGATGACGAGCGTGGAATCAACTGATGAGGTCGGAGCTGATTTTTTTCGAGCCTGACCAGAACAATGGATGCTTGCGCCAATGCAAACAAATAAAATAAATGAAGTTAATCTTGTCATTTTCGTTTAAGTAAATTTTGTGTTTTCCCTTTGCGTCCTCTGCGCTTCTTTGTGTCCTCTGCGTCCTAAAAATCTACGCAATCAGAGACTCATTTATCAGGAGGTCTCCGTTGTGCAGGCCTTTTAGGACGCAGAGGACACAAAGAAGCGCAGAGAACGCAGAGAATTAAAGATAAGGAGCCGTAAATCCCAACTTCACCATCCCTGCCTTTACTTCCGGGCAACTCGTAAACAAATTCCATAATAACTGGCTTCGATGATTTTCAATCATGATAATAATTGGTCCCTGGTCGATTGCAAGGAATGAACTTGCAAACCACGGAACGCTCAGGTTGAATGCATCGACAAAACCATATTCTTTAAAAAGTCTGTCTCCAAGTTTATAGTAAAAGAATTTCAATGCACGCAGGGACTCAGTTGGTGTATAGGGCATGGATGAAAGCGCCGCAGTCGGACTGATCACTCCAAGATCATTATTTGGTTCATGTGCAGCATAGCCGGATTGATTATCGCTTGCAGTTAATCCCCAAACAGATGAACTATAACCAAAGAATTTCTTAGGGTTGGTTACGCAGTAATTATAATTGATTAGTGTATGATTCAAATTTTGTGTCCAATAATTCGCGTATGCATCGGAAAGATTTCGGGGATCCATGCCCAAAAATGAATAATGCGCGAAGAATAATGGACCTCCTTGCGGTGGTCCAAGAGGGAGCTGGTAACCGTAATAAGTATTGTTATTCCTAATTGCCCCATTCATTGCGAACCCTTCATCATAAACATTTTTTGGAATGGTATGCGTTGTCGAAGAAGCGGCAAGCACATAAGTAATGAGGGTTTCATTCCATCCCTGGATCTTATGATTCATTATCCAGGCTTTATCCGGACTCCAGTGCCAGTACAATACATTTTGATTGTTTTGCCTGAACCAATCCCATTCAACGCCATTATATATGGCATTTATCTTATTTCGCAAATCAGTTTCATCGGCTGCCACTCCATTGAAATATTGCCTTGCGCAAAGCAATCCTTTGACCAGGTATGAAGTTTCAACAAGATCGGCTCCATTATCATTTGGACTGAAGGGAATAACAGTTCCGTTAACGCCATTCAACCAATGGGGAAATGCGCCATGAAATTTCTGTGCAGTATTGGTCAGGAAATTGACAATCTTCTGAATTCTTGCTAATCCTTCGGCTCTTGTGATAAATCCTCTATGAATTCCAACCAGGATTGCCATTACACCAAAGCCTGAACCACCCGAAGTAACAAGATCGCCTGAATTGTTTCTTTCCCTTGCGAGTCCGCTAGTGGGATGTCCAAAGTCCCAGAAGTATTTGAATGTTTGTTGTTGAATTAAGGTTAAGAGATTATCATCAGCGATAACAGGAAACTTATCAGTAGAATCAATCGAAGTAATAAAACTGATTTCATTCGTTCCAATAAAAGAACCTCCGGCTTTTGATTTCAATGCAGAAGAAACAGTAAGAACGTATTTTGATATATTCGGTAGCGGCGAAACAGGTCGTAGAATCAATACACTATCTGATTTTTCATAAGTAGTATTGAAACTTACCTGTATGCCGGAATTATCTTTGAATAGAATTCCGGTTGAGATCGAATTGCGATCGATCGGAGCTCCAAAACTGTAGCGAATAAATGGTGTTTTATTAATATCAAAATAGGTTGCCTCTTGCGGTAATCCGTTGACTGTCCATGAAGACAATGAAAAGTTGGAAACCTGCGGCGGTGGTGGAGGATTTGAGCCGCCTTTACCACAACCAAACAAAATAATAGCAAGCGTGGCATAGAGCAGTTGTCTGAACCAGGATTTTATGCGATTTGGCTGATTAGACTGACGAGATGTTAGATGTTTTAAACTCATTTTCACGCTGCACATTTTGTTTTCAAATCAGAATAATAAGTTTAATCGTATAAAATCCTGGTCCAGACAATTTAACTGATTTGCCTGATCAGTATCCTTTTCAATATTTACCCTCAATGTCTTCATCAGCAAAATCAGATTAATCGTTTAAAATCCTGGTCCAGACTATTTCGAACTATAGAACAAAAGCGTGCCATTATTCCTGGCAACTATCAAGATATCCTTCCCTCTGGCGCGTATCCATTTCAGGTCTCTTGTTTGCCCCCTGTTCTCCAAAATTTGAGAGCCGCTGACCAGGTTTTTTGTTCCCGGATTCTTTTCAATGTTGAAAAATATCAGCGCCGAAGCATCATACTGTCCTTCGTATGGCAAAACGCCGTAAAAATTTCCTCCTGCTACAAAAGCATCCTGTCCTCTTACTCTTTCGAATGCAAATAAGGGTGCAAGTTGAAACTCCATCGGCAGTTTCTGTTTTGTAAAATTTCCATTTCCGTCATTGAGGAAGATCATAGAAGAAAGGTCATCGGCCTGTAGTTTTAGTACGCTCTTATCGTTGACATCAAAAACTTCCTGTACTGTTTTCCCGGCAAAATCCGAATAATAAAGAAATTTCTTTTTTACCATTGGTAATACAACTTCGATCTCATCTTTTGGTAAGAAAGGATATTCTTTTCCATCAATCGTATAGGCGAGTATTTGATCTGATCTCCCATTCTTATCAAAATCTCCGACATATAGTTTTAAAGGACCGGTTTTGCCTGAAGCCAGTTTGGAATTTAATCCCCAGTTACCGGCAAGAATATCTGGAGCATCATCTCCGTTTACGTCTTCAACCTTCAAAGACTGCCATAGACCGTTTGTAGCATCAACTTGATTGCGTACGAATTTTTGCTGATCATTAATAAATATTGTTACTGGCATCCATTCGCCAGCGATAATGAGATCATTTCTTCCATCCTTATTAATATCAACAATTGCAGATGAAGTAACCATTCCAATGTTTTCAAGATCAATGAAGGTTTTATTTGCAACACTGAATTTTCCTTCGCCATCATTTATCAGCAAATAAGAAGTTTGGGGTTTGCCATATGCGTCGGCATCTGCCAGAACGCCGACAAAGAGATCTATATCCTTATCCCCATCTATATCTCCGGCTGAGACCGTTGATTTATTTGTTGCGATTACAGGAAGATTGTCTCCTGATTTGGCAAAATGTCCTTTGCCATCATTGAGATAGAGTCTATCTGCCAGGTACGGGCTATTTCCTTTGTATAGATTGCCACCGCTTGCTACATAGAGATCGGGATAACTGTCCCCATTCGCATCAAAAAAAACTGCATCCACATCTTCACAGATTGAATCTGCCTTAAAGACTATGCTGTCCTGCAAATTGAATTTGCCATACTTCGATTGTACAAACAAAGCACCTGCTTGACCAACTGCCCCGCAGACAAAGAAATCATCCAAGCCATCTTTATTTACATCTGCAACAGAAATCTTTGGACCACGGATGGATAATGCATGCGGGATTAAATATTGTTCATTGAAATCTTTTATTGGATCTTCCCGATGTCTCCATTGTCCTGCAAGCAAGGAAGGTATTTCCATCAGTGTTAAAGCAGTGGTTTTGGAGTTATTTAGTTCCTTAAAATGGTTCTGATTAAATTTTCCTCCTGCATCTTTTTTCTGCACCGTCAATAATTGATTCGCTTTCGGTTGATGAATCACCTGGTATTTTGCCTCAGGCCAAACCAGGAGAACACTATCGATAGTGGCAATTGAATCCAATCCAAAATGCAGCACATCAAACGAAGAAGATTGAAAACCTCTTGTCAGCATCAATTGCTGGTACTGCAAATTCCCATTTTGAAAAACATAAGCCTTGGCGCCAATCCCCGAAGTATTTAAGCTATCTCCGCGAAACTTTATTTGCAGGTAATTCTTAACTGGAGAATTGTTTTTATAGATAATCGATTTGGAATTGATCGAGCTTACTATAAGATCGAGATCTCCATCATTGTCTAAATCTGCATAAGCGGCGCCGGTGTAGTAACCTATTTTATCTTCAAATCCCCAGGCACGGCTTTTATCTTCAAAGTTTCCTTTGCCATTTCCTTTATAAGCAAAGCACCAGGATTTCCCATCTGGCATTTTCTCTATAGCCTTATCATCAAGTACAGGAGAAGTATTATAGGTTTTTTGTTTTGCCAGCTCGGACACGAATCTAACATAGTCAAGGTCGGCGGTCCTTTTCACAATTCCACTCGAAATAAAGATGTCTTTAAAGCCATCATTATCGAGGTCGGGCATTAAAGCAGACCAACTCCAATCCGTAGCAGCAATGCCGGCTGCAAGACCGATATCGCTAAAGCTTTCTCCATTCCCATTATTCTGTTGCAAACAATTTCTTGAGAATTGAGGTTGGTATCCATTACCGGTGATCTTATAATTGTAAACATCAACCCTTTCATCGCTTCCATAAGTTTTAAGAACCTTCTCATCGGGTGGAAGCATATCTACTGTCAACACATCGAGATTGCCGTCGTTGTTATAATCAGCAATATCATTTCCCATACTGAAGCGGGAATAATGGCTGAATGCGGAGGCGCCTTTATCGGTGAATGTGCCCCCGCCACCGGCGGGGCCATTATTTACATAGTAGTAATCGTTCTCGTGAAAATCATTACCTACATAAATATCTTCCCAGCCGTCGTTGTTGAGATCAGCAATTGCCAATCCTAATCCAAATCCTAAAAAGCTTTGAGAAATTCCTGCTTGTTTGCTAACATCCGTAAATCTCTTCACACCAGTATTGAGTTCATTGCGGAAAAGAAAATCACCGGCATTTGCATCAAATTTTTTCCGGAAAGAAGTATCAACGATATACTGATGTGGGTGATCTGATTGATTCAATAGGAAACAATCGAGATCTCCATCATGATCATAATCAAAAAATGCAGCTTGTGTTGAATAACCCGAAAATGCCAAACCATATTGTTCTGCTGATTCAGTAAAGGTCAATCCATTGGCACTTGCACCATTATTAATGTACAAGGCATTTCTTCCTGTAAGTCCATGTTTCTTACTTACTGCGCAAACATAAATATCCAGGAAGCCATCCGCATTCACGTCAGCCATTGTTACGCCGGTACTCCAATCGGCAGTTCCTTCCACAGCAGCTTTGGCCGTGATATCTTCAAATACGAAATTGCCTTTATTGAGGTAGAGTTTATTCTTTCCTCTGTCATTTGCTGCAAAATAGATATCGGCTAAGCCGTCATTATTGATATCGCCAGTTGCAACACCTGCTCCATTGTAATAATTGATGAAATAAAGTATACCGAATTTATCGGTGGCAAGGGGAATATTTTCGAATTCGATATTGGTTTGAGAAGGAGTTAATGCCTGGAATGCTCTTGCAGTATTGTCAAGCTTTTCTTCATTGTTGCAGGAAATTAAAAACTGAAAAACGACGACAATTGTTATATATGATGCTATTCTTCTCAATAAATAACCATTGAAGATCTAAGTGAAAATTGTCAACCTTAATTGAAAATCAAATATTGAATCCGCCTCAGGCATACCCCGAAAAGGTCAAACCTTGGTAGACGAAAACGGGTTCCAAATTACTGAAACCCGTTTATTCAATCTATCACGAACCCTCAATCAAGATTTGGTAGTAAACAATTCCATTACTTCCGCATCAGATAAAGCTTTGCTATAAACTCTGAATTGATCCAGCAAGCCGGTGTAATTCAACATCCAGGAATCGGGTGCATTCCAGGGTGAACCGAGATGCTGCTGAAATCCACCAACAACAAATTTTGAAACATTTTTGAAGGTAAAATTGCTGCCGAGTGGCTGACCGTTCAATTTTCTATCACTCATGCTTGCAGGCAGATTTACTTTAGCTCCATTCAGGTATGTACTGAATTTTGAGGTGGCAGCATCATAAGTGAACACCAAATGCTTCCAGGCTCCATACATATCAGGTAAACGGTTTGCTCCGAGGAATTCAACCCATTGGCCGCCAAAATGAAATTTTACCAACATGGTATTATCCGTTGGGCTGTTATTGCCTTCTATCAACATAAACATATTTCCCCAGAAATCTGCTGTATTCGGAATCATGAATACATTCTGTGCGCCGCCATCATGTTTGGCAGTATTGATCCAAAGTGAAACGGAAAAACTGGTCATACTTGCTGCACCACCTGGAGAGGGATAAGTAACAAATCCTCCATTAGCTCCTTTCAAAGCCTGACCTTTTATACCTGCGACATAAGTGGTATTCTTCGGCGTACCGAACATCGCTCGCATGCTATCGAGCTCACTGCCATCAAATGCCATATACAATTTGAGGGTTCCCCCGGGATTTGCTGGGTCTTTGGGATAATTCCCCAACTCAGGTTGATCCAGCTTTTGACACGCGGCTCCAATAAGAACTAATGCCAGCAGAAAAACCTGGAATTTCGTAATGCTTTTAATTAGGGACATATAAAATGTTTTTACTTTTTCATTTTTCATTCTGCACTTCACTATTGCCATTCCGGATTTTGAATCAGCACGTTACCTGATTTATCGATTGCCGGTTGGGGTAATGGCAAGAAGCGATGCTTATTTTCATAATTCTTACCCAATGCCTGGAATGTCGATACAGCAATTCCCCAACGAACCAGGTCGAAGAAGCGCTCATTCTCCATTGCCAACTCTGATCTTCTTTCTCTCCTGATCGCATCTCTTAATTGGGCCTGGTCGGTTGTGGTAACAGCCGGCAATACTGCAGCACCAGCTCTTGCTCTCGCTCTCACTCTTTCGAGATATTGAAGCGCTTTAGTAGTATTCGCACCACCTCCCGCTTCATTTGCTGCTTCTGCTGCCATCAGCAACACATCTCCAAAACGCAATACAGGCATATTTAACCATGCTCCGAAACGATCACCAGTTGCGGCGCGACGAACTGGATTGGTATGAACCTTCTTATTCCAGTGTGGTCTCGCTAATGGCGGCGAAGGTGGAACGGTTTGTCCGAATTGATCAGCCTGCCCGGAAAAAAGAATTGTTGCATCTTTCCTCGGGTCGCCGGCTTCATAAAAATTTACAAGATTTTGTGTTGGCGCATTCCATCCCCAACCTAAATCCCAATCACCTGAACCGCGCACACCCTGATAATTCACAAACGAATTGCTGAAAGTTTGTGAACCGTTTGAACTTTCAAAATTCTGAATTTCATAAATCGATTCAAGACTGTTTTCACCCTCTTCAGTAAACAGTTTGCTATATGGAGTGATTAGATCATATTGACCTGAATTGATCACTTCTTCAGACTTTGCTAATGCAGTCGCCCATTGGTTACGGAAGAGGTAAGTTTTTGCAGCTAACGCATTTGCTGCACCTTTTGTAACGCGGCCTATGTAGAGCGGTTCCCATTGCAAAGGAAGATTCGCTGCGGCGAATTGAAGATCCGCATCTATCAATGCATAGATCTGTGCAACGGATGACTTTGGAACGTTCGCTTGCGCAGGGTTATAAACTTTGAAATCGATCTTGGGCACTTCACCAAAAGCTCTTACCAAATCGAAATAAGCCCATGCGCGCATGAAATGCGCCTCAGCTTTATTGGTCAGGCTTGGCGGATCGGTCAAAGCCAATGAGTCGACTACCTGGATCACATTATTCGCCAAAGTGATGAACGCATAATGTTCATCCCAATACGCAACCATCAACCAATGATCCTTCACGTATCCAAAATTATCATACATCGCTTCGGAGTCGGCTCCATCAGTAACTGTGCTTCCTTTATCTGCATCGTCTGACCGTACGCTGTGCACCATCAGGAAAGGCAACTGCGTCATACCCCAATTGCGCGTCGCCGCATACAATCCAAACACCTGCTCTTCCACGGCTCCCTGTTCAACATCTCCTTCAATCGCTGCACCCAAAGGTTTACGATCGAGGAATTTTTTACATGATACAGCTCCGACTATGATTGGAAGGACAAGCAGTAAAAGCCATAATTTTCTATTTCTTTTCATACTAGCCTTTTTATAACTTTTTTAAAATGTTAGGTTTAGTCCGAATGTAAAAACTGCCGGAAGTGGATAAGAACCACCATCAACTCCAAAACTGATTGCAGAACCGCCAAACTCTGGCGTAAATCCGGAATTATTCTTAAATGTTTTTAAATTCTGTCCGTTTAGAAAAACTCTTGCAGTTCTGATATGAACTTTGGATAGAAGATCTGACTGGAAATTGTATCCAATCTGCAGGTTTCTTATCCTGAAATAACTGCCATCTTCTATCATATACGTAGAATTCTGGCGATTGATAGCGTTGTTATCATTAATTACCGGTTCCCAGTTTGAAGTTCCTTCTCCATGCCAGCGGTTCAATCGATCTGCCCTGTAATTGAACACCGCAAAAGATGCTCCATTACCCCATGAACGGAAGATTTCGTTTCCATAAACACCCTGGAAGTCAATGCTAACATCGAATCCTTTGAAATTTGCCGCGAACGAAAATCCATAGATAAAATCCGGAGTCGGATTACCAATCATCGTCCTGTCCTTATCATCAATCAGGCTATCTCCATTGATATCGCGGAATTTGATGTCACCAGGACCATAGTCACCAAGCGAAGATGCATTGGGTGATCCCAGTTTGTCAGCAAAACTTTGATAGAGGCCATCGTGAATATAGCCGTAGAAATATCCAATCGGGAAACCTGCATTGGTACGTGATGGACCATCGATGATCTCAAATCCTTCCTGGTAAAGTTCTATCACCTTATTATTTAAGGTTGTGATATTACCACTGATGGTTATGCCTAATCCATTGTCGAACTTTTGATTCCATGATGCTGCAGCCTCAATACCGTTGTTTTTGATCTTACCTGCATTGGTAATACCAGGTTTCTGTCCGCCAAGTCCGGGAAAAGTCGTCAGCAGATTATCAGTAACCTTATGGAAATAATTGACCTCGACATTCAGGCGATTGTTGAATGTTGTGAATTCAACGCCGAACTCTTTTGATTCAACTGTTTCCCATTGCAGGTTTTGATCTGCCAGGAAAGAATTCACGTATGCTGGAACAATATTGTTTCCAAATACTGCTGACACACCGGAACTCAACAATGGATAGAAGGGATAGTGTATCTGAGTGTACTGATTTCCGAGTATACCCCAGGATGCTTTAATCTTAGCAAAATCAAAAATATTCTGCTTATCCATGAAGTCTTCCCTGATTATTTCCCACGCCGCACCTACTGCCACAAAATTCTGATAGCGGTTATCGGGTGAAATATCAGAAGATCCATCACGACGGAAAGAAGCGTTCAACATATACTTTCCCTTGTAATTATACAAAGCACGGAATAGATATGAAACAGTTGCCTGTTCCCATTGTAATGGCAGTCGATTTCCAAATGCGTCTGTTCCTATACTAACTGCGGAGGTTTTTGTTGTTGGATCTCCGAAGAAATTATCCAGGTACCAGAAGCGCTCGTCGTGTGGTATTGGATTACCACCTGCCTGCTGACGCACTTCACCATTTGTTTCTGTATAATTATTGAAGTAGGTGGTGAAACCTCCGAGTGCAGTCAGGTTATGATCTCCCCATGAATTTTTGTAAGTCAACAGGTATTCCTGCTGGAATTTTCCAAACCTGTTTTCTTTTTGATACACTCTGGTGTTATTATAACCTGAAGAAGCAGATACTGCATCAAAATCTGCAGCATATGTATTAATTATTGGCGTATATCTTCTTGTACTATTAAAACCGAGATCTGAGAAATAATTCGCGCGGAAAGTGAATTTCTTTGCAAAGTTCACTTCAGCAAAAATGCTTCCTACCACGCGATATTCATAAGAGATATCAGTTCCTTTTGTTTCTTCAACGACCATGAGTGGATTAGCGATCTGGGGACCACCGATCTCATCTGGTAAACGATTATATACGTTATGAGTTGTATTGAATGGTACTACAATGGGAGTCGCGATTACTGCTCCGCCGAAGTTTTGTGCCTGAGGCAGCTTCGCGCGATAGCCATTCATCGTAAATCCAACCTTGATATTCTTGTTTACTCTTAATTCATCATTGAGAGTCAGGAGAAGTTTTTCCAAACGCTCATGCTTGATCAAACCTTCCTCCATGATATAACCAAGCCCCATATAGAATTTATTCTTATCGGTTCCGCTGCTGACGCTTAAATTATTTTGTGTGATGAATGCATCTTGTTTGATCAAATCAACCCAATCACTGTTGCCGGTATACAAGGAATAATTCGCATACGGTGCCTGGTTCTGATTGACGCGTTGCTCATCATAAAGCATTTTAAAATTGGTTGCGTCTGTAAGGCTTATCTTATCGACCACCTTTTTAACACCCACCATTGTATTAAAGCCAACGGTCAACTGGCCAGCTCTGGCTTTTTTTGTTGTGATGATGATAACACCGTTTGCACCTCTAACACCGAAGATTGCTAATGAAGAGGGATCCTTCAATATCTCCATTGACTCGATATCAGAAGGATTTAAGTAATTGATATTATCATTGAAGATTCCATCAACGACATATAATGGTTTGGTTTGAGTACGGCTAATCGTACCACGAATCCGGATATCTGGCTCTTGTCCTGGAACGCCTGAGTTTACGATCGATACACCGGCAACCTTACCCTGGATTGAAGAAATCGGGTTGGTATTTGGCTTGTCTGCTATTTCTTTACCCTGAACTTTTACAATTGACCCGGTAAGGTCTCTCCTGCTTGCGGTACCATAACCAATCACCACCACCTGGTCAATTGTTTTAGTTGATTGAACAAGCGTAAAATTGAACTCCGTTTTGCCACTTACGGGGATTTCCTGTGTTTCGTGTCCAACATAGGAAATAACGAGTGTGCCGTCATC
This sequence comes from uncultured Chitinophagaceae bacterium, assembly GCA_963728145.1. Lineage (GTDB taxonomy): Bacteria > Bacteroidota > Bacteroidia > Chitinophagales > Chitinophagaceae > CAVSJA01. The sequence goes on from CAVSJA010000009.1 coordinate 199,490, forward strand.
TGGCACATTTAGTGTAAATCTGCCATCAGCGTTGGTTGTTGTACCCACGCTGCTTCCTTTGATGGTTACCGAAACTCCTGCAAGCGGCTCACCTGCCGCATTCACTATTCGGCCACTTATTGGAGGCAGACTAATTACTGTGTTGGCTCTTTTAAGCACAACAAGGTTATTTTCCAATACCTCGTAGCCGATGCTTGTATTTTGTAAAATGCGGTCAACCACCTGGAGCACTTCTTCGTTAACCGCGATCACATCAACTTTTTGGGAGGATTCCAAAAGACTTTGACTGTACAAAAACCGGAAATTGCTTTTCTTCTCAATAGCAACCAATACCTTCTTTATATCAGTCGACTGCATATTGAGGGTGATTCGCGTTTGAGAATATCCCCCAGCCGACACCTGTAAGCAGGCGATTAGAATAAGGGCAGCCGTCAATTTCATAATCCTTAGGAACTTTAAAATTTTAGATCCCCCGGCGAATTCGGGAAAAATCCTGTTTTTTTTCATACATTAAGCATTGAAAAGGGTTTGATAAATGGTACTTGTCACTCCTGTACCTCGGACCTTTTTTACTCTCGGGAAATGCGCCAACATTTCCCGTTTTTGTTGCTATGAACTATTTGGTATCAGCATAATTGTTTCGGTTTAATAGTTTTGGTTATTTTGAAATAATTATTGCGCCTTCCTCCATTGTATAATTAAACGGTTCTGAAATCTTCAATGCTTTCAATGCCGTTATAATTGAGTCATCTTTTATAAATATTCCGGTAAACCTTAAATCTTCCACTGATTGATCCTTAAAACTGATCTTCACCCCAAACCAGCGTTCCATTCGTATGGCAAGTTCTTTGAATGATTCAGCACGGAAGATGAGTTTGTTTTCTATCCATGATGTTTCCAGCACTGCTTTATATTCGGGTACATAGGTGATAGGTACTACCAGCATACCCGAATCCTTTTTCACATTGTTATTTTTGGCACTAACATTGTTCTTTAGGTTATCTGCATCATTTAATACAACAATCTTTTCGTTTGGTTTAAGAGTGATCGTTTCTGATGGTCTGTTTCTTATCGACACTTCAATACTTCCGCGAATGAGCGATGCTTCAGTAGTCTTATCGCCGGGATATGATTTTACGTTGAATTCTGTACCGATTACCTTAATATCTATTTTGGAAGTATGAATTACAAATGGCACTTCAGGATTCCTGACCACATCGAAATATGCTTCGCCGATAAGGTTTACTTCGCGAATGCCATTGCCATATTGTTTGTCATAAGTGAGCTTGCTTCCGGCATTCAGATGAACTTGTGTTCCATCGGGTAATAGTATTGTAGTTTTTGTGCCATTCTTTGTGAAAACCTCGCTCGGGATAGCAGGACTTGTAGCATTTTCAGTAACGGGAACTTTTGCAGATTTGGAATAGAACCAGTAACCGCCGAGTACCACAGGAATTAAAACTGCAGCCCAAATCAGGTATTTGCGAATATTTTTTCTCCTGGAACCCGTTAACAGGTAAGTACTATCTGCATGCTCGTCAGTATGGTTTGGAAGGGCTATGCCTTTTTGCATCATGCGGTGTATATGCTCCTGGTAAGACTGCTCCAATTTAGTGCCATCGACGGATTGGACTCCGTTCTCTTCTGGCACTTGCCATATATCCGTTATGGTTTGAATGGGAAAATGAAGATCTGGATGCTCCCTTAATAGAAGGTCCAGTTCATGGAGCTCTTCCTGGGAAGCTTCGCGGGAAAGTTTCCTTGCAATTAGTTTCCAGATTCTGTCTGCCGACATAGGTTATAATAAGGATCGCATATTCTTCAAAATCTACTAAGCGGTAAAGGAGTTTTTTTTAGGCCCGTCTGAACGGACTTGAGTCGACACCTGTGATCAAATTAAGTTCGTCCGGGCGGGCGGTCAGGTTATCGTGAAAAGGGTTCCGGTTTTTTCAGGCTTAGATTCATCGCGCTGCCGATTCTTCTAAGTGCAATAGCGAGTTGGTTATCAATAGTTTTAACTGAGATTTGAAGGATTTCTGCCACTTCCTTGTATTTGAGACCATCTTCCTTGATCAACTTGAAAACGATCTTGCATCTCGGTGGAAGGCTATTAATTGCTTCCTGAACTCTCGATAACATTTCAGCCGTGATCAATAACTGCTCGGGGTTTTTGTAGGGGCTTTCCAGTTCAACATGTAGCTCATCAATAGTAATTGCCACCTGTTTTTGATACTTCAATAGGGACTTCAGGGCTGCATTCTTTGTACACACATACAAATAAACTCTCAGGTTTTCGATGTCTTCCTGCTGCTGCCGCTTTTCCCAGATTTTCATGAAAACATCAGAAACGACCTCTTCGGCCATTTCATTGGACCTTACAAATGAGTTAGCGAATTGAAGAAGGGGTTTATAAAAAATGAAGAACAGTTCTTTGTAGGCTGTTTCATCATCGTACAAAGCAATTCTGCGTTGCAATTCTTTAATACTGGCAGATCCACTCATTTTGCAATCGTTCTAGTTGATGACCAATTGTATGGAGATATTGCTGCTCACAAGGTAAGCTAAAAATAAAAAAACGAATTCTCACCTAAACTGGTGAAATTTTCTAATTTTGCAGCCGTTTGACTATTGCATATTTTTTGTTGCATATTGCATATTTGAAATAGTCAGGACCCTTAGCTCAGACGGTTAGAGCACCTGACTCATAATCAGGGGGTCGTTGGTTCGATCCCAACAGGGTCCACGAGTTATTTTATATTTCATATTTTAAATTGCATATTGAGATAACGTGCAGCGTCTAAAGAGTTTGCAATTTAAAAAGTGTTTATCTCGAAAAGCTTTAGTCTTCAAATAAACCAAAATAGCCTCCCGTTAAGAAATAGTCGAAAAAGAAAAACCCTGAAACAATTGAATGTGCTTCCCCCCAGCTTTATTGGAAAATGCAAATCCAAGGGATCTTCAATCTAAAATATGCAATACCAAATTTTAAATAATCGTTAACCTCTGCTGGGATACATTTGAAAATCATTTTATAATATGAAGAAACTAATTGTACTCTGCTTGTTAGTGTTAGGTTCGTGCTCTGTAATTTTCGCCCAGGACTCTGCTGCAGTTGAAAAAGTGAGACAGGAAGCAAAAGCGAAAAAGCAAACTGCAAATCTTTCAGCTCGTCCAAAAGATCACTTTATTCTATTACTTGGCTATAACATTTGGACCCAGTCTTCCGATTCGATACAGAATAATGGTTTCCATCGTAGCGCCAGCGTTTATTTCATGTTTGATTTCCCTTTCAGAACTAATCCTCAATGGAGTGTTGGTATCGGAGGTGGTGTTGCCAGCGATAATCAATATTTTGAAAATACGGAAATCGATATTTCAGGACGGAAACATAATCGGTTGACATTTGAGAATGTTGGGGATACCCTTCATTACAAGAAATATAAACTGAATGTTACCTACCTCGAAGCTCCGGTTGAATTAAGATTTACAGCCAATGCTGAAAATCCGAATAAGAGTGTAAAAGCCGCGATTGGTTTCAAAGTAGGCGGCATGGTTGGTGCGAACACCAAGGGTAAGAATCTATTGAACAGCGCTGGCAATGTTGTCAATGGCCATATAGTCAAAGAAAAGTCAAAAACATTTTTCAATACGACACGCCTAAGCGTACAGGCAAGGTTCGGATATAGTGTATTTAATATTTTCGCCAGCTACCAGGTTAACCGGTTTACGAAGGAAGGTCTTGGACCCGATATAAGACCCTTGTTAGTTGGTTTAGCCATAACAGGGCTTTAAATCCTCTTACTTTTTATTGCTCCCCCATCAGGGGTTAGGCGGTAAAGATTAAATTTGCCGGAATTGATTTTTGATGCTGGAGAAAACGAATAAAATTCATAAAGAAGAAAGGGCAGTATTGGTCGGACTGGTTCAGAAGGATCAAAGGGAAGAACAAGTAAAAGAATACCTTGATGAATTGGCATTCCTTGCCGAAACTGCGGGAGCCAAAGCAGTCAAAAAATTCTACCAGAAACTTCAGCATCCCGATAGCCGCACATTTATAGGAAAAGGAAAACTCGAAGAGATCAGGAAATACATCGACGGAAAAGATATCCGCGTTATCATCTTCGACGATGAGCTAAGTGGTTCCCAAATCACCAATATCGAAAAGATCCTGGACGTAAAGACCATTGACCGGTCTGACTTAATCCTTGACATATTTGCAAACCGTGCTAAAACTGCACAAGCAAAAACACAGGTTGAGTTAGCGCAATATCAATACCTGATGCCGAGACTCCGTGGTATGTGGAAGCACCTTGAGCGTTTAGGAGGTGGAATTGGCACAAGAGGTCCGGGTGAATCTGAAATAGAGACTGACCGACGGATAGCGAGAGATAAAATCTCTTTGCTGAGAAAACGGTTGAAAGAAATCGACAAGCAGGCATTTATTCAAAGAAAGGATCGCGGTGAGTTTATCAGGGTTGCGCTTGTTGGTTACACCAATGTTGGTAAGTCAACGATCATGACGCTTCTCAGCAAAAGCGAAGTGTTCGCAGAAAACAAATTGTTCGCAACGCTTGATACAACAACAAGAAAAGTTGTTTTTGAAACTACTCCATTTTTATTAAGCGATACCGTTGGATTTATTCGCAAACTCCCTCACCATCTGGTTGAGAGTTTTAAAAGTACACTGGACGAAGTCCGGGAAGCGGATATACTTCTTCATGTAGTTGATACTTCCCATCCGCGCTATGAAGAACAGATTGGCGTAGTGAAAAGCACATTGCAGGAATTAAATGTTATTGATAAGCCTGTAATTACTGTCTTCAACAAAATGGATGTGTACGAAAAAAATACTTTCGATCCCTGGTTAGAAGAAGAAGTAAGAGGAGAAATTGTCAATGAACTAAAGGAACGCTGGGAAAATGAATTGCAGGGTAATTGCGTTTTCATATCTGCCACTGAAAGACGAAATCTTGAAGAACTAAGGACTACTATATTAAATAAGGTGAGGGACGCTTATCGCATTAGATATCCTTATAAAACAGAATTCTTATACTAATTCTTCAATAATGATCTGCTGACTTCACGTTATATCCAAAATTGAATGAAAAGGCCGGTTACGGAGATTATTCCCTCCTTTCCACAACAATGGTTTCAATTTCGACCTCAGCATCCAGGGCAGTTTCGACTGCTGCACCCGCACCGTCCAATGCATCGGCCAGCGACTCTACTATTAAATTGTATTTCTGAAATTGTGAAAGCAATACGTCCTCATCATTTGTTTCCCAATACTGCCCTTCATCAACAACAATTAATTCAGAAAAATATTTCTCTTTCAATTGCCTTAATAAGTTCACGAATGATCGGTGAACATCCACACCGGCATATTGTGTCTTAGTCCACATATAAGGCAATCCGTCCTCTGCTTCCATTGGTGGAAAAAATGGAGAACAGATCCGCCCATCATTAAGAAATGTGAGAATGATTGGTTCGCATTTATCAGGCGAGAGAATTATTCCCTTCACTGTGGGCAACGGTTCCGGATCTTCCTGGTTTACCGACTTTAACGGCGTATTGATTCCCGGAGTCAGAAGATGATATCTCCAATTTATATTCTTAGCAAAGCTCGCAACCTCGGTGATTAGTTCATCTACCAATGCATATTCGCGAATTCTTCCTCTATAATGTACAGTAAGTCCCATAGTTGTTTGTTTTGATGAAGATATGGTGACGCAGACATCATTTCCAACGTGTTTTGACGCCAAAAAAAAAGAAAAAAACGTTGAATTTCGGTGAAAACACGTTGCTGGGAATTTCAATTTAGTTAGATGAGGAGAATTGTAATCCTGTGTTCTGGATTTTCCCTTCCCTCCATCAAAGGGCGAGGAAAATGAGATTCTTCGTTCTGAAATTCCAACTCTTCCAAAGGATAATAATCCTTTTAAACCTTTAAGGTCACAAATTGTGACCTTAAAAATTGAAGCTAAAAGAATTTGGAATAATTTTCGTTCTAATGTCCTCTTATGGGTTTTCTTGATTGGATTGTCAAATTGGATCAACAGCTTTTCACTTTAATTAATCGGGACGGAGCAATTCCCGATCTGGATTTTATTTTCATGCTCCTTCGTAATGCCTTTGTTTGGATTCCGCTTTATCTCTTCGTGATGATCTATATCATCAGAAAGTTCCGTCACAAGGCCATTCCATTTATTGTTATTTCTATTGTAGCATTTGGGATCGCTGATTATACAAATTCAAAATTATTGAAACCTGCATTCGGAAGATTGCGTCCCTGTCATGATCCCGAACTTTCCCTTATTGCCAGAGATCTTGTAGGATGCGGGGGACAATATTCCTTTCCTTCTTCCCATGCCGTTAATCACTTTGGACTTGCAACATTCTGGTTCCTTGCTATCCGCTTTTTAAGTAAAAAGAAATGGTATTGGCTTTTTGTCTGGGCAATACTGATCGGCTATTCTCAGATTTATGTTGGAAAGCATTACGTCTTTGATATTGTTGCAGGCGCGATTTATGGAGCGTTGATTGGAATAATTGCATTCAAAATTTTCGAATACTGGTGTCTGAAAACAAATTTGTCCGCTATAAACAAAGTTTAGTTGGAGGGAACGATTAACTTTAACCATCACAACTGCAAGATTTGAAAAACAATTTAGTTCAGGATCGGAAATGGATCTATGCCCTGATTGCTCTCGCAGTATTTGCAAATCTTAGCGGACTTTTCGTGACAATAATGGCACCCGATGCCGTGGTTTACGCTGGTATTTCCAAAACCATGGCGTTAAGCAATAATTATCTCGAACTTTTTTGGGATGGCAAGGATTGGCTGGATAAGCCTCATTTCCCTTTTTGGGTAACAGCCATTTTTTTTGAAGTTTTTGGAATTCATACCTGGACTTACAAATTACCCGGCATACTGTTTACGCTGATGGGTGCCTGGTACACTTACAGGCTTGCAAAGCATTTTTACAATGAGACTGTTGCGCTTTGGTCTTCTTTCATTTTGCTAACTGCGCTTCATATTGTGGTCTCAAATAATGATGTAAGAGCGGAACCTTTTCTAACCGGTTTGATTATCGCATCGGTATATCATTTTGTCATTTATTCGGAAAACAAAAAATTCATTCAGCTTTTGCTGGCTTGTTTTTTCTCTGCCTGTGCAATCATGACCAAGGGTCCCTTTATAATGGTACCGGTTGCCGGAGCATTGGGTGGTCATTTTATTATAAGGAAGGAATGGAGAAAAATCTTTCAATGGCAATGGTTATTAGCAATAGTATTGATCCTCATTTTTATTTTTCCAGAACTCTACAGTTTATGGTATCAATTCGATAATCATCCGGAAAAAATCGTTTTTGGAAGAACCGGAGTTTCAGGTTTGAGTTTTTTCTTTTGGGATAGTCAGTTTGGAAGATTTCTGAATACAGGTCCGATCAGGGGCAAAGGAGATCCAAGTTTCTTTTTACATACATTGCTTTGGGCCTTTTTGCCATGGGCAATTTTGATGTATGCGGCATTGTTCAGGAAGATTGCTGATATCAGAAAGAGAGAAACCATAATACAGGGTGAATGGTTTACGCTGAGCGGAAGTTTATTGACGCTGTTGCTGTTTTCCTTATCCCGTTTCCAGCTTCCGCATTATCCCAATATCATTTTTCCATTTCTTGCGATCTTAACTGCACAATGGATATTTCGTCAAACTCAATCAAATCGATTTATTGCTATCACCCAGGAGATCCATGCTTTTTTGATAGGACTGATTGGAATCGCATTGCATATTCTATTCAAGCCCGAGGCATCTTTTTTGGAAGATTCTATTCTGTTCATTACAATTATTCTCTCAGTCTGGATAATGTTTAAACTGAAAAGTGGAAGAGCGATCTATGCATTTTATCGAAGCGGAATTGTAGCGCTGCTTCTCTACGTTTATATAAACTTATTCTTCTATCCCGATCTCTTGCGATATCAATCTGGATCTGAGGCTGCGTTTTATCTTAATAAGACCTATCCTGATAAACCTATAATGAGTATTGCCGGCCATCCTGGCGGAATTGAATTCTATTTAAACAATCAGCTGACTAAAGTTGATAGTACATTTTTCAAAACTGGTCAAAACACTGATACATCACAATTGTGGTTTTTATCTCCGGATCAATTGAACCTGCTCACCCGATCAGGTTATAAATATGAAATAGTAAAGGAATGGGATCATTTTCATGTTACCCGGCTCACATTGAAGTTTGTAAACAAAGACAGGAGGAAAGAAGAATTAAGTAAGTATTTCCTGCTGCGGATTCGCCGCAACTGATTCGTTCTTCAGGTACCATGACAATCTGGTAAACACCCAAGCGGGTTGAATACCCGTAATGCAGGGGCGGGTTTCGCAACTTGTTTTCCTATGATTTGCCGCGCTTACGCATGGGGAACAAGGCAATCCGAGGTAAAAAGGTTCAGCATTTCCACCAAGCGGGAGATACAAATTGGGTGTTTCCGGTCCGAATAAAACAAAAACCTTAAGCGGAGTAACTGCAGCAAAATGCGCGGGTCCTGAATCATTCGTCAACATCAGTTTGCTCACTGCATATAAAGGAACCAATTCTCTAAACTGGAAGAGTCCAGCAGCATTTTTGCACCGCGAATTGTTGGTAAGGGAAACAAACTCCTGTACATAATCATGCTCTTTGTCAGATCCCGTTGCCAGGATCAATACATTATCGAATGAGTTCAATAAATCAGCGGCAACACTTGCAAAGTTTTCTCTTAACCATCGACGTTGCGGCAGCATATCTGACGCATTCACATTAAAAAGAAGAATCTCCTCATTCGTCCAAAATGGAAATACGGATTTTATCTTCTCAACTACAACCTTCTTCTCGTCATTTGTAATTTTTGCCTTGGCCAATTGCAAATCTCCAACGGCCAACGGAACTGTTGCATATGGATTGGTGAACCTATGCATCGCGCGATTCACGAGGGAAATAAAGTTTACCGCGATATGAACATGCCCATTATACCTTACCGGATAATTTATAAGATTGCCCCGATACAAACCTTCATCGTGAAAACTTGCAAATCCAATTCTCGAACCCGCCCCACTAAAAAAGGACAACAAAGCAGTGAACCTTGAAAAAAGTTCGAGGTCAATTACACAACTGATTTTCTTTTTCCTGCACCAGATAAAAAAACGAAAGACATCAATCAAGAGCGTAAAGAAATTCTTTGCATCCATTGAAAAAATGTTCTCTTTTGGAATTGTGGACAAGAGGTCCAGGCTTTTTTTATTGGCCTTAAAGATTGCGAAGAATAGTTCAGCGTTGGCTTCAGTCCTGAGTTTGCGCATTGCGGGATCAACGATGAGCGCACTGCCCATTTCGGAGAGTTCAATAAATAAAGTTCTCCGCGTATCTGGCGCGTTTTTCCGGGATGATCGAATAAGATCCGATAGCCAGCAAATCGGGCTAACTATGAAGCATAGTGGAATACCCACCCATTTATCGACCAATCTCATTGTACTAATCCGCATGATCTGATCTGTTTAATTCTTGCACAATACAAACCAAATTTGTAATACAGCCAAATTTTACACCGAAAATGTAATTGGATAGGGGTTTATACGTCGGGTCTCTACGATTATCACAAATGCAAAATATTTCCTTCGGTGAATTCAGGGAACTAAGTCCGAAACTGCCTCTATATGGCAAAATATTTGATGTTAAGTTCCGGAATCTTTGCCATATAAAGCTTACCTGATGAAAACCGTTTCCATTCTTTTTTGCATCCTCGTGAGCCTGACATTGCAAAATGTTCTGGCCCAACCAAACAGCTGGCAATCCAGGGGTGTAGGTGGTGGGGGAAGTTTATTTTATCCTACCATAAATCCTTTAAACGACAATGAGTTTTATGTTGCTTGTGATATGAGCCAGCTCTTCCACAGCACAGACTTCGGAAACAACTATACTCAAATTCCTTTTACTCGTTTGCAGGTTGGAAGCAGTTCTACTTTTGAATTTACCAATAACCCCCTGATCTCCTATTGCACCGCGAATGACGGCAATATTAATTATGGGGTAAGAACAGTAAATGGTGGTAATACGTGGTTGCCCTTGCCTGGCAACCCATTGAATGGTGAAGATGTTTACGCATTAAAAGCCGATCAAGCAAATCCGGGCAGATTACTAATTAATTATTATAGTTCCATCTATATCTCGAATGATACAGCAAAAACTTTCAGTTTAGTTTGGTCGGCATCCACTGGTTCTGGAATAACGATTGCTGGTGTGTTCTTCGATAACAATGAAATTTATATAGCCACAAATGAAGGAGTATTACACTCTTCAAATGGAGGAAATTCATTTTCGAAATTGACAACAACCGGAATGCCGGCTGCACAAACAATTTTTTCCTTCGCCGGGGCTAAGGTTGGCGCAACAACAAGATTCTTTTGTATCAGTGCCAATAGTTCGGATGTATATAACGGATATTCACCCTGGGATTATTGGGGATTTGCTAAAGGAGTTTATTCAATGGACGCCGGAAGCAATACATGGGTTCCGAAACTTACCGGTATCAATCTCGCTAACGACTTTGTGATGTTTGTTGGAATGGCAAGAAATGATATCAACACGATTTATCTCGGTGGAAGCGATGGAAATAGCGGAGGAAATCTCGTGATGAAAACCACTAATGGAGGTAATAATTGGAACAAAGTGTTTCTCACAACGAATAACCAAAATATACGAACCGGTTGGTCTGGACAGGGAGGTGACCGAGGCTGGGGTTATGGCGAAACTTGTTTTGGAATTACTGTAGCCCCTAACAATAGCAATAAAGTTCTGTTTGGCGACTTCGGATTTGTACACCGAACAAGTGATGGTGGGGTAACCTGGCAACAAGCATATGTGAATGTCGCCGATGAGCATCCTGCCGGATCGCCCACTCCCGCAAAACAATATTATCATAGCATTGGTTTGGAAAATACGACCTCCTGGCAATTGCACTGGCAAGATGCGAATAATCTCTTCTCCTGCTTTTCTGATATTAACGGGATAAGAAGCACAGATGGCGGACTAAGATGGAGTTTCGACTATACCGGCCATACGATTAATACCATGTACCGCATTGCCAAACATACAAGCGGCAATACGATGTTTGCCGGAACCTCGGGCGTGCACGACATGTACCAGAGCACGAGGTTACAGGATAATCTTTTAGATGCCAACGATCCGGGAGGCAGATTAATTTATTCAACCAATAATGGAGGTACATGGCAGTTATTACATCAATTCAATCATCCCGTTTTTTGGGTAGCCACTGATCCAAATAATGCAAATCGGTTATATGCAAGTGTTATCCATTACGGTGGAGGTTCCGGGCAGGGAGGTATCTGGGTCACTAACGATCTGAATAATCTTGCGAGTTCTGCTTGGACGAAACTTCCCAATCCGCCCAGAACTGAAGGACATCCTGCTAGTATAGTCGTATTGAATGATGGAAAGATGGTTTGCACTTTCTCCGGTCGAAGAACTTCCGCCGGCGCGTTTACTGCAAGCTCTGGTGTTTTTCTTTATGATCCGGTTGGAAATTCATGGACTGACGTATCGCATCCTGATATGCAATACTGGACCAAGGATATTATTATAGATCCTTCTGATCCATCACAAAATACCTGGTATGTCGCTGTATTCAGCGGATGGGGCGGTGCACCAAATGGTAAAGGAGGTTTGTTCAGAACAACTAATCGAGGTGCAAGCTGGACTAAGCTTACAGGAACACAGTTCGATCGCGTTACTTCAATAACATTTAATCCGAATCAACTTAATCAGGCTTATTTAACTACAGAGACTCAAGGACTGTGGATCAGCAATAACATGAATCTTGCTACTCCCAGCTGGTCGCTGGTTGCGAATTACCCCTTCCGCCAGCCCGAACGCGTTTTCTTTAATCCTTTTAATGCAAATGAAATTTGGGTAACCAGTTTCGGAAATGGTTTAAAAGTTGGCAATCTCTCTTCTGTTGTACCGATCCGGTTGATCACTTTCTCTGGTAACCGTGAAAATGATCTAATCAAATTGAATTGGGTAACAACAAATGAGGAAAGAGGCGACCGATTTGAAATTGAAAGAAGTAATGATGGGCTTCGATTTGAAAAGATTAATGCAATTGAATCGGGAGCTTCATCCAGCAATCATTACAGTTATGCCGATAATAATAATTCGAACATGTTATATTATCGCCTGCGGGTGACTAGCGGAAGCGGAAATAGCTTTTACAGCAATACACTTGCATTCAAAAAGAATGATATCCTCAGTTCGAGTGTACGTTTGTTGAATAATCCTGCAAGAGAATTTGTATCTCTCAAATTCAATATGGAAAAGAATGAATCTCTGGATTTGTTGCTATTTGATCTTTCTGGAAAACAAATAATAAATCACCGGGTGGTTATAACCAGAGGTATAACCCAATACAATTTACCATTGCAATCGACGGTGAAGCCTGGGGTTTATATATTGAAGCTTCAAGGAAAAGAATTCGAGAAGAATTTACGGGTAATTGTAGGTTGGTAGGTCTTTGAACATTAAAATCTAACTCCTGCGTGAAAGTGTAATATTGCGAGAATTCTTATTCTGTTCATGGGACCTGCCTAGTATTATTGGGATTAATTTCGATTAATAATACAATGATACAAGCCGTTGCCCCCGTATTCGGCTAAGCCAAGGGCTACAAATAATGATCCGATCGTTGTAAAACTACAGCCTCCATCAACCTTACATCTTTTCAATTCATTATCAAAAAACTTCCTCGTAAAAGACCCGGTTGTAGTCAATTGGTACAATGAAATATGAAATTCCGATTCAGTAATCCCTTTCTCATTGAACCATTCCCCGCCTCTGGATTTTATATAATACACTAAGGCTGACTCCCCATCCCTCACACCTATCGTTTTCAATTTAAATGTAGACCTTGGTTTCTGAAGAATTTCGTCGTGAAAACAATCTAACAAATAATTAATAAGCATAAAAAGGTTTTAGTCTACAAACTTAAACCTAGAATTCTAATACTGAGAACATTCAATAGAAATTATGAAATGTTTGATTATTACTATTTATTTCAAATTATGATAGTTGTGAAGAATTATTACCCACGTTTCGATCATAGGTCAAACAACTTCCTCCCGAAACGGCATTGAATGCCGCGCTCCAATACGCGTAGCCGAATACGACTTCTACTACCAAGATTTAATGCCTAAAAGGGTTTTACCTCACTAAAGCGAAGTGATGATAGATGGAAGTTTAAGATTTTGTGTGGCATCGAACCTTATTTTAAGAACGTTGCCCCTTTACGCCGATTTATCAGACCCATCAAAGTAAACTATGGTGTCGTTGAAATCATTTGGTTCGCCGTTTTCAACTGTACATCCGATAGTTTTAAGCGCTTCCTCAAGGTGGTCCATCAGGAAATTGTCATGACCGAATCGTTTTGACAAGTGCTCTTCATCCTCAGTTTCCCAATACTCTCCTTCATCATCCACTTTGAGCTCCGAAAAGTATTTTCTATTCAATGCCTTCAATAATTTTAGAAAGTCAAGATGCACTTCAATTCCTGCATATTGTGTTTTCGTAAAGACATGCGGAAAACCATCTATCTCAATTGGTGGATAGAATGGAGCACATAATCTGCCATCATTTAAAAAAGTCAAACAAATTGGTTCGCAATTTTCCGGAGAGATCACAATGCCTTTAACTTCCGGCAAGGGCTCGGGATTTTTTCGGTCAGCGTACTGAAGCGGAGAGTTTTCTCCGGGGCGAAAAATCATACACTTCCATTTCTTTTCCTTCGCGAATACTTCAACTTCTTCTATTAGCTCTTCAACCAGGGCATAATCGCGGATTCTTCCCCTGTAATGTACAGTCAGTCCCATTCTCTTTTCGTTTTTCTAAAGATATAGTCCGCGTTACCCCGACTCCAACGTGTTTTGACGGTGAAAAAAAAGAAAAAAACGTTTTAAAATAGTTAAAAAACACCGGAGCGAATAGGAGATTCTTCCAATTTTGTTTTTATGCAACTGACAGACGAACAAAAATTCGTGATTGAATCAAATCACGACATAGTGATTAATGCGGTAGCGGGCTCAGGCAAAACGACGACACTTATTGAATATGCGAAAAGCAGGCGGAGCAGTCAGAAAATTCTATATCTCGCCTTTAATAAAACGGTAAAGACCGAAGCAATTCAGAAGTTTATTGCGGCCGGAGTTCATCATGTGAAAGTTGAAACTGCTCATTCACTCGCATATGATCACATAATACGGAATAGCAGTTATGATCTTGCGCAGGGATATAAAAGTCATGAATGGCGGGATCTGCTCGGTATACGAACCGGTGATATCCATGCAGACCTTGCTATTGCAAACCATGTAAACAAATATATCAGCCTGTTTTGTAATAGCAGGGCCACAAGAGTGCAGGAATTAAATTATGAAGATGTGATTTCAGATCCAAAGGCCCTTGCATTTGTAAAACAGTTCCGTACGCGAATTGATAAATACACAAGGGAAGCTTTAGCGAGAATGGACAAGGCTCAGATTCCAGTGACGCATGATTTTTATCTGAAGAAATTTCAATTGAGTAGCCCTAAGCTGAACTATGACTATATTCTATTCGATGAAGGGCAAGATGCCAGCGCGGCGACGCTGGATGTTTTTCTCAACCAGGATGCTATTCGGATTATCGTTGGAGATATGCACCAACAGATCTATGGATGGCGATTTGCAATCAATAGTCTGCAACAAGTAGATTTTCCTGTTTTTGACTTAACGCACAGTTTTCGATTCAATGAAGAGATTGCTTTGATCGCAAATAAAATCCTCGACTGGAAAAAACATTTGGGACAAGCTTCCCCTACAAAAATTATAGGTGCCGGAACCCCGTCGGATAATATTTTAACTAAAGCTACTCTTGGAAGAACAAATCTTGCATTGCTGGTTAATGCAATCACTCAATGGCAGCAAGGAAACCTGAAGAAGCTGTATTTCGAAGGAAACATCAATAGTTATACATTCGCCGATGAAGGGGCGTCATTGTATGATGTATTAAATCTGTATAATGGGAAATTAGAAAAGATCAGAGATAAGCTGATCCGGGAAATGAAATCCATGAGTGAATTAGAAGATTATATAAGGAAGACGGAAGACTCCAATCTGGCAATGATTGTTGAAGTGGTAAAAGAATTCGGAAATCGTTTACCTGGATTGATTAGTGAACTAAAACAAAACCATACAACAACAAAGGAAGAAGCTGATATGATCTTCAGTACTGTTCATCGATGCAAGGGAATGGAATATGACCAGGTGAGTTTACTACATGATTTCACTAACGAGGAAAAAATAAAGAGGAATATAAAAGATGGAGAAAAACTCACTGAGGCTGAAATAAATCGCCTGGCTGAAGAATTAAATATTTTATATGTAGCTGCAACAAGAGCAAAAAGCAAATTGATCATACCTGCAGAAATTAATCCGTTAAAGAGTATTCAATTGGCAGCAGCTCCTATGCCGATTTCAAATTATCGGGCAGGATCATACGGCAAATCTTACCTGGATTATAGCGATCCATTTGATTGGAAAACAGAAAAACCGGATTACACAACAATGAGAAAAACGAGCTATAGAAAAAAATGGACAATTGAAGAGGAAGAGGAACTGATGCAATTGTTTAACGATAAAAACTCCATTGCAAAAATCGCGAGACGATTAGAACGAGGCCAGAATGCTGTGAGGTATAAACTCTCAAGCCTCGGCCTTGACCCAGATGAATTGGCGCTCTGAATATTTCAATTAAACATTATGAATGTAAGCGGAAGGATTCAAAACCACATTTACGAAGTAAGGGGAAAAATCGTAATTCTTGATTTCGATCTGGCTTTTCTTTATGAAGTTCAAACTAAAGTATTAAATCAAGCAGTAAAGCGTAATAGGAAGAGATTCCCTAAGGATTTCATGTTTCAGTTAACAAAGAAGGAGTGGGAAATGATGTGGTCACAATTTGTGACCAGTTCAATAAAACGCCGTCCCAAAACAGCGCGGCCATATGCGTTTACTGAGCACGGCGTGACAATGTTGAGCGGGATTTTGAATTCTAGCAAAGCTATTCAAATGAATATAGCGATTATCAGAGCTTTTGTTGAAATCAAAAGAATAATTCTTGAGCAAGCCGATATTAGAACCCAATTGAAGTCAATACAACAAAAAATCTCAGATCATGATGTACAGTTGTCCGGTATTTATGATGCCATAGAAAATATCCTCGATGAAAAGGTAACCCAAACTAATTGGTACAACCGAGAACGGATAGGATTTAAAAAGTAGATCCGGAAGAATTTTGCAGTCAGCATTCCTCCGGACCTATGCTTTTGAAAGTCTTTTACTAATTATCGATACTCTTCAACTGTATATACTTTTCAATGTTTTTATAATTAAACCCTTTTTCCTTCATCGATTTAATATAAGAAGGAGTGATCTCCATTGCCTTTAAGGCAATCACTTGCTGAAGCGGTATTTCTTTGAATCCGATTGCTTCAAATCCTTTGATATACTCTGGTGTGACGTGTTGAGATTTCAGCGGGATTAATTCTGAAGGACGAATATCTGTGTACCCTATAGATTGAAATCCTTTAACAAATTCTGCTGTAATGCCCAAAGACTTCATTGGAATAATATCCTTGCTGGGAATATTAGTTAGTCCAACTGACTTAAATGAATTGATATATTCTTCGTCTACGTCCAATGATTTGAGTGCAACAAGATGTTCAGGATTTTCAGCATCGTTGTCCGCATCCTTCTCACCTTTCGACTCTGCGTTCCTGACTTTTTGAATATAGTTCTTGTCAATTCCCTGCGCCTTGAAACTAATCAACTGGTGTGCAGAAATATCGGGATAGCTTTCGCGTATTTCTTTAATATACGCGCCATCAATCTTCAAAGATTTAAAAGGAATAAGGTCCTTCAGTCCAAGGTTTTTGAAACCACTTGCTTTTAAAGATTTGATATAAGCCTCATCAACATTCAGGGCTGCAAGTGGGATCAACTCGTCCTTATCAATATCCGTGTAACCCTGGTTCTTTAACATTTGCGGATAGGATTTCTTAATGTCGATGAAGAAGAATACAAGTAAGTCGCGATCACTCAACTTTTCAGTTATATGTTTTTCCATTTCAGTTCCATATGCATTGTCAGGAACAAACTTATATTTCCCCATGCCCTGATCTCCTTCAAATTTTCCTGTAAACTCCATCGTTCCTGCTTCCCTTGTCAGTTTAAACGTTCCTGTTGTTCCTTTCGGAAGTGTAGTAAAATCCTTCAATTCGAAACTGGAAGAGTTGAAGGAATTATCTTCGTCTTCATCGCTTTTAAACTGGATCGAGATTTTTTCTCCTTTGATGGTAGCAAACCATGAACCTTCCAGGTCCATACCATTTTTATTCTTAGACTTTTCTTCTTTTTTTGCAGTTTCCTTTGTTGCCTGTGCTTTTGCAACAGGTTGGTTCAGCAGACAGGCAAGAAATACCAACACAGGAAGAAGGAAGAAATACTTCCATGCAGTGTGCAAATTTGATCGTTTGGCGTTCATCATGACTATACGTTTTTTAAGTAATGACTGATTATAATTGGTGGCGATCCTCAATGGATAAGTCAGGAGAGGAAACTTTTAAAAGGCTGAGTTGATAACTCGATCTCTCCACAACTTTATTATTGACCAGGTGGTCATCAGTTAAGAATTCCAGGTTGTTTTCAACTTCCTTCCGATAGATCCATGCGAATGGGTTGAACCATTGAAAGATCAGGACCATTTCGGCAATAAGAATATCGAAACTATGTCCCTGTTGAATATGAACTTTCTCATGCTGCAATATCTGGTTGTATGTTTCCCAATCATATTTTTCAGGGTTGATGAATATCATATTGGCAAATGAGCAAGGTGCTTTATCTCCGCTCACCTCAACTATTCGGAAGGGGCCATCTATGATAACAGGATTCTTGTATGCCCTGATCAATAAAACAATTACCTGGAGCAAAAAACTTATACTGAATGCGAATACACCGAACCAATACAAATAAACAAGGTAGGTGAGCAATTTTTGAACTGAGATGGGATTGGAAGTCTTACCATCAGAACTTGAATCGTCTAATGTATTGATTAAGGGACTCGTCGAAGTACTTTCTGTTGTTTGGTTAGTAGTATTAGACTGTTGATAGTTTACAGCCGTAATTTCTTGTGCTTTCCGCAATGACCATTGTTGCGGCATTGGTATCAACGGCAATCCGAAGGCGATCAGCAAACAGATGATCAATACCCATCGATTGATCCGATAAAAAGTTTCTTTTTGCAATAGCAGTTTATAAAAAGCTATACATCCAGCCAGGATCAATCCAACATTGATGATATAAGGAATCATTGTTTGTTTGATTTAATGATTTGAAGAATTTCATTCAATTCGGCTTCGGAGAGGTTTTGCTCTTTTGCAAAAAAAGCGAGCATGCGTGGATAGGAATTATCGAAATACTTGCTCACAAAATCCTTCATCGCGTGTTTTTGATAATCGTCTTTCGAAACAATTGGGAAATAGCGAAAAACATTTCCTATTGTTTCATGACCAAGAAAACCTTTTTCTTCCAGGATCTTGATCATCGTAGCCACACTATTATAATGCGGCTTTGGTTCTGGAAGATTAGGTATGACCTCTTTAATAAATGCTTTCTCCAGTTCCCAAAACACTTGCATTATTTGTTCTTCACGCTTTGCCAGCTTAACCATAGATTTTTCCTTTCAATGCAATATACTCCTAATTGATTAGGAGAACAACTAATTAGTTAGGAGTGGAGCGGACGGAGTACTTACTCCGGGCAAGAAATCGCGATGTTGCTGATTATTAATTATTGATTATTAATTACCTGCCTGCCGGCAGGCAGGTTTATTATTGAATTCAGGACTGATAGACTTTTTTGAAATAGTCCCTGATGAACGGTCAAATTCAATTTCTCCAAGGTAACCATGACAAGCAACTTTGTCAACCCTGTCAACCTTGTCAACCTTGTCAACCTGTTAACTCCACCAAATACGGCATCGACGACTGCGCTCCCATACGCGTAACTGAAATCGATGCAGCTTTACATGCGATTGAGATCGCATCTTCCCAATTCTTGCCCTTAGTTAATTCAACAACAAGAACACCATTGAACACATCGCCTGCAGCAGTTGTATCGACTGCTTTTGCAACAGGGGCTTTGATTGAGAGTTCTCTCTCTTTGTTTTCAAAGTATGCGCCTGCAGCTCCGAGAGTAATGATAACGTTTTGTACACCGTAACCTAATAATTTATCGGCTGCTTTCCTGGCGGACAATGTATCCTCCACTTTTATTCCGGTTAAAATTTCGGCTTCAGTCTCATTAGGTGTAATCAAAAACAAATGCTTGTACAATTCTGAAGGCAGTTGAGCAGCGGGTGCAGGATTAAGTACAAATTTCTTCTTATGCTGTGAAGCGAGCTTTGCAGCAAAAACAACACTTGAAATAGGAATCTCTAATTGCATCAGAATTATTTCTGCTGATTCAATTTCTTTTTCTGCCGATTGAATATCCTGATCAGTTAGCGTATTGTTCGCACCGGGAGCTACCACAATTTGGTTCTCACCTTTTGAATCAACAAGTATCAAGGCCACTCCAGATGCTTTTTCACTGTGTGTTCCTGCAAAAGAAGTATTTATTCCTTCCTTCTTAAAAATCTCTAGTGAGCGATTGCCAAAAATATCATCCCCTGTTTTGCAAATAAATGTTACTTCTCCGCCCATACGCGCGGCGGCCACTGCCTGGTTTGCACCTTTTCCACCTGAAAACATAAAAAACTCTCCACCGAGGATTGTTTCACCTGGTGCAGGAAACTTTTTTGTCTTAACAACCATATCCGTATTCGAACTCCCAATAACTATGATCTTCGCCATTCGATTATTATTGATAAAGGAAATTAACGCGCATAAATGATCAATGCAATCCCTACCACATACAGCAGTAGCATGATATTCAAAAGTACTGTGGTTCCTTTCGGTGCATTTCTGAATTCCTTCCAGATATAAATTCCCCAAAGCGCTGCGACGATTGTTGCTCCCTGACCCAGTCCATAGGAAATAGCCGGTCCGGCTTTTCCTGAAGCAATGATGCTAAACGACATTCCAATGCACCAAATAATTCCACCCAGAATTCCCGTGAGATGATTTCTGAATCCGCCTTTAAAATATTGATTGAATCCGACAGGCTCACCAACAAAAGGTTTGCGCATGATATAAATATTAAAAATGAAATTGCTAAGCAGGATACCGATTGAAAAAAATACTATGGCAGTGTATGGACTCAATTTCCCCGGTTCTGGCATCTTAAAATCGGGAAACATCGCGTTGGCAACAAAGCGATAGAAAAATCCCATGAGTAAACCCGCCACAACTGAAAGCACTAATCCTCTTGTGGAAGGCGCGGCATTTTTTGCGGAAAGTCGTTGATATGCTCTTGCATTTAAAACAATTGCTATCGCAATCAGTGCAACGCCTCCAAATAATGAGACCCAATTTCCTTCGGGTTTATCGATATAATTTACAATTACACCCAGTACCAATGCAATTCCGATACCCACGGGAAATGCAACGGACATTCCTGCAATTGCAATTGCAGCAACCAATAATATGTTTGCTGCATTAAAGACGACTCCGCCGAGAATAGCGGAGAATATGTTTGCCTGGTCTGCCTGCTTTACGTCTTCTACAAACCCACGTCCTTCTGTTCCTGAACTCCCCAATGTAAAAGCAAATACTAATGCAAGAATCAGAATACCGATAACATAGTCCCAATAAAACAATTCAAAACGCCAGGTGCCGGCAGCGAGTTTTTGTGTGTTTGCCCAGGAGCCCCAACAGAGCATGGTGATCACACAAAAGAGTACGGCCATTGAATAGCTTTCGAGAATGAACATTGCAGGTTGTTCCCGATAACCATCGGGAGGTTTCATGTACCAATTCCACTTAGAGCCGTCGCACGCATACCTTAAAGCTCCTTATTTTTTTTCACAGAGAAGAGCGCAAGGTCGCTTCAATCAGATATTTTTTCTGCCACGAGGTCCCCACTTTCGTGGGGATGAGGGCACGGAGGACGTTTTTGGAGTATTATTTAATAGTATAGTTACAACTCGTAGAATCAATTCGTTTATTTATTATGATAAATAGAGACGTATATACTTCAATGTTATAAATAGTAACCCCTACAAGATTCTCTGAATTCTATTGATAATGATTAAAACTTGATTTTTCTTGAGGAGTGATCAAGTCCATTCATATTTCAGAAATCTACATTTGCCGGGTTCAACATCTTTATTTAAAACTAACCGAAACACAGAATGAAAATCCCTAAATCGTTTTTTTCGGCCAGCATTTTCTTGGCCGGGCTAATCTCTGCATCATTAATCGCAAGGAATTCGCTTCAAAAAAATCATGAAGAAAGTAAGCAAGAAGAAGTCCTGACTGCTTTTGAGATGATGGGACTCTGGGGGCAGATGCGTGCCTATCCTAACGAACAAATTCCAGAAGGAAAATTCAACTCCGCTTTTAATAAAATGAAATCGGATGAAGAAAGAAAAAACAAAAACAATTCTGAGCGAATGGGTGTTGCGATGATTGCGGCCCAGACATCACCCTGGGTTCCTTTGGCACCAAAAAATTTCGCCGGAAGAATTCTTTCTCTGGCATTCCATCCAACAAACCAAAGTATCATTTGGGCTGGATCTGCCAGTGGCGGTTTATGGAAAACAACCAATGGCGGTACTGGTGCAGCTAATGGGATCAACTGGACCAGTGTACCGACAGGTTTTCCTGTCCTAGGCATCAGTTCTATCGCAGTTAATCCCTCTAATGCGAATGAACTTTATATTGGTACCGGCGAAATTTATAATGTTGGAGGAAATGGATTCCAGGGTCACAATGATCGCATCTTCCGGGGTTCATATGGAATTGGTATTCTTAAGACAACAAACGGAGGTACTACCTGGACAAAGGCACTTGATTTTTCTGCTTCAAGTCTTAAAGGCGTTGCAGATATCATCGTAAACCCGTTGAAGCCTTCAACAATTTTTGCTGCTACAACTGATGGCGTTTATCGCTCCCATAATTCCGGCGCAAGCTGGTCTTTGATCCATTCCACCATTATGGCAATGGATATTTGTATGAAACCGGGAGATACCAGCACTCTATTTATTGGTGCAGGAAATTTTACCTCTAATGGAAACGGTATCTATAAGAGTACGAATGCAGGAGCAGCTGTACCAACCTTTACTAAATTGACAAGCGGGCTTCCTACGAGTGTTTCCGGAATGATCCGTCTTCATATCAGCGCAAATAACGTAAACAAAGTTTATGCGAGCATTGGTAAGTCACCCGGAAGCTCAACATCAAATGGTTTGTATTCTTCAACAAATGGTGGAAGTTCATGGACAAAGGCAAGCAACACTGCATATATTAACAACCAGGGATGGTATGCACATGATGTAGTTGCCAGTCCCTCCAATGCAAATCAGATTTATGTATCAGAGATGGACATGTACAAATCAACAAGTGGTGGAGGAACTCTTACTAAGGTATCTGACTGGAGTTTGTGGAATTTCAATAACACAACTGTTGGTACGCAGACTGAAGGAACAACCAACAAATATGTGCATGCGGATATCCATCACTTATATATTTCTCCATTTAGTAGTACCACGATTTTCGCGGTAACAGATGGTGGAGTTTTCAAATCAACCAATAGCGCGAGCTCATTTGTTTCATTGAATGGCGGACTGCAAACCGCACAGATCTATGCAAACATGGCGGCTTCAACTGTTGATCCAAACTTCATGATCTGCGGATTGCAGGACAATGCAACTTTCCTTTATCAAGGCAATCCGGGTTGCGTTCGCAAGATCGGTGGAGATGGATTCTCTGCAGCTATAACTCCGGGAAATGATAATATTTGTTTTGGTAGTCTTTATTACTTTACTATCTATAAATCTACCAACAAGGGATCAACATTCAGCACCGTTAACAATAACTCCAGTGATGCAGAGAATGCTTGTTTCAGCGCGCCATTAGTGATGAGTAAGAGTAGTCCAACTACGATGTATGGTGGTACGATCTACGTGAAAAAATCAACCAACCAGGGAAGTTCATGGAGCAATGCCAATGGAGGAGTTATTCTTAGCAATAGTTCCGCCCCTTTGCTTAAGATGGCGGTTAGTGATTATAATGTAAACAAAGTTTATGCATCAACTGTGCCAGGTGGCGGCGCCAGAAGTCGTTTGTTTAAGAGCACAAATGGAGCAACATCTTTCGCTGAAATCACCAGCACATTACCTGATCGTTACTATACAGACATTACTCTTGATCCAACAAATGACGATCGCGTATTGGTGACCTTATCAGGTTTCGGCAGCGGTCATATTTTTTATAGCGCCAATGGAGGTGCAAGCTGGACAGATATCAGCGGTAATCTTCCCGATGCACCACACAATACAGCAATCTTTGATCCGGCAAATCCGCAGACAATTGTTGTGGGTAATGATCTTGGCGTGTACTATACAACAGGTTTTGTGGATGGAAGCGTAGTACCTGAATGGTATCCTTATAATGATGGTTTAACCGATGCCACCATGGTAATGGACCTCGTCGTTGCATCAAACAACAAGCTTCGGCTGGGAACACATGGAAAAGGACTTTGGGAATGCGATATGCCGCTACCTACTGAGTTGATTACGCAGGTTACCCGTGAATCACCAATAGAAAAAAGTAAATCGGCAAATATTCAGGTTATTAGTTCAGCGATCTATCCGAATCCGGCTACAGGACCGATTACCATTTCACTGAACAATATTCCTCAAGCCGGAAAAGCAACGGTGAGAATTTATAACACAGCTGGAATCCTGCAAAACCAATACACTTACCAATTGCAACAAGGATCAAATGTATTGCAGTCAAATACTAATTCATTGAGAAGAGGAACTTACCAGGTAGTTATCGAAACTGCTGGGAAGAAGATTGTGCAGAAGTTGATTAAGTTGTAAGATCAACAGACGTAAGAATTAAATTAAAACCGTCTCTCCGTGACTCCATGGTTGTCATCCCCGCGAAAGCGGGAACCTACCACGGAGGCACGGAGAGACGGTTTTTTTAATTATGATGCTCCATTTTCAATTCTTCTTTCAATTCTTCCTCTGACACATCATCTCCCACATGCGTCGCAATATACCAGTGATTTCCAAAAGGATCTGTGATATGAGATTCCCTATCACCGTAAAACTGTTCCTTGGGTTCTATCTTTCCGATCCCTCCCGCTTTGATGGCTTTCTGATAAATAGAGTCAACATCCGGAACATAGAGGTGAAGTGCCGTTTGTATTGCGGGAAACTCTGGAGATGCATCCGAAAGTTCAATTAATGAATCCCCGATTTTCAGTAATGCGTGCATTATTCTTCTTTTATCCGGAGCTTCATATCTTCCAAGCTCTTCTGCATCAAAAGCATTCTTTAGAAAATCAATAAATCTGTCGGCTCCTTCAACTGTTATGTAAGGTGTGACACTACTGAAACCTTTTGGTTTGTAATTGCTCGATCTTTCCATAGTCATAGTTTTGTAAGGTTTACAATTGTTGAGAAGGGTATTAAAGTTAAAGAGAAATAAGTCCGCTTGAATAAAATTATTGTTTCTATGAGTCGTCTAACCAGATGTATCTTTGCCTGGCATGTCCATGAAATTTGAAATAATACCTGTACCGATCTCAATACAAACGTGCTACGCATGGATAATACCGATCTCAAGTTTGAAAAGATTAATTACGTATTCCCATTAGTATTTGTGAAAGGAACAGATGGCGGCAAATTCATTTTTGGAGAAGGAAATGCTGTTCGTGAAATAAGCATTGAGGATTTTTTCATTTCAAGATTTACTGTTACCCAACAACTCTTTGAGCACATCATTGGTCTTAATCCCTCCAATAAAAAAGGAAATAATATCCCCGTAGAATGCCTTTCATTTGATGACCTTGTTATGAAAAATGGCTTCTTAGAAAAAATTAATTCATACTTAGTTAAGGAAGAAATTGCTAAGCAATTTCAAAATGTTTCATTGATGCAATTTCGATTGCCTTCAGAGGCAGAATGGGAGTATGCCGCAAAAGGAGGAATCCATTGGGAAGACCGTTTTATTTATAGCGGAAGCAACAATATTGATGAGGTTGCCTGGTATAAAGACAATAGTTTGGACGAAAGCGAGCCAGTGGGACAAAAGAAACCAAATCAATTGGGAATTTATGACATGAGTGGAAATATTTGGGAGTGGTGCGAGGATTATTATCATGTGGATACGAACAAAATACCCAAAGATGGGAGCCCATGCCTCGAAAAAAGTGATGAGCGTGTACTTCGTGGCGGATGTTTTCACAATTGGGCTATTCATTGCACTTCAACCAAGCGGTATCAAATCAATCCTGATTATAAGGATCCCTGCATTGGCTTTCGAATCGTACTGACTTTTACTTAGCCCATACAACGAAACAATATTATCTCAACTCCAGCCATCCTCTCCTCAGAATCTGCTGACGTTGGTTAATTACCGGCAATTCCTCAATCTTCACAACTGCCCCCTGGTAACCCGAAACAGTAACCGGGATCCTTTTCGTAGTTGAATTTTTAACCACTTCGATTACTACCTTGTCACCAATCTGTAATTTTCTGATCATTCCAAAAAACTCCTGTGCACTTTTTACTACTGTATCATTAATTGATCGGATCACATCACCCGTATGCAAGCCTGCCTTTGCCCAGACTCCATTGGGATCGTTTGTACCAAAACGCAGAACGGACTCATTTTCGTTTTGATATGCATACACACGCATATCAGGTATTGGCTTTCCTTCGGCATTCTTAACATCAGCCCATGATAGTTCCATTTTCATTCCGATCAATGCGAGGTACTTCTTGAAATCAATTTCTTTATTACCCCGAACATGATCTTCGAAGAAGTGATGAAAATCACGGCCGCTCACCTCTTTCAAAACCTGCTCAATGTCATAGCTGGTAAATCCCCGTTCTCCTGAAAACTTTTCCAACATTCTTCGCATTGCATCGTCCATACTTTTTCTCCCATTTGTTGCATCTCTTATGATAAGGTCGAAAATTGTCCCCAGCAATTCACCCTGCAGATGTGAACTGCCCGAGTAGTCTCCCAACATTCCTTCAGGTCCATAGGCAGCGACACTGTTTTTCTCAGGAGAAATTTTATTATTACCGGGACTTGAATAGTATCGACGAATCAATGCTTCGAGGTGTTCGATACGTGTAGAATCTTCAACTGGCAGGCCTGCACGTCTTAATAAAAGATCTGCATAAAACATCGTAAGGCCTTCGCTGAACCAGAGACCTTTTGACAATTGCTGTTTGCGATAACTCACATCAACATATTCGACCGGATGAATGCGCATTAAATTCCAGCTATGAAAGTATTCGTGTGCAAGTTCGCCCATGAAGTCAGTCATGTCTTTTGCCAGCTGTGAACTTTGAGCACCGAGCGTAACCGAATTAAGATGTTCGAGGCCACCGTATGAGCCGTCCTGGATCTGAAAAATATATTCGCGGTAAGGTAAGCGGCCGAACAATGCAGCCGCCTGCCGCACTAATTTTTCTATGTTGGATACAAAGAGAGATTCATCAAACGGGGTTGCATTAGACAAAGGGTAATAATAAACGCTGTGCGGAATGGCGTCAACATAAAACTTCCAATTTTTAATTACTCCCGCGAGAATAGGTGCATCGATCAATGCAAAAGCTGTTGAAGCAAAGAATATATTTGGATCCGAGGTAGGCATTAAGCCTGTACTGATCTTCCAGTTCGCGGGCAATTCTAACTTCACGTGCGATGGAGCAAGTTCATGTCCGATTATGTACATGAATGAATGAGGTCCACCGAATAATATACCAGTTGAATTAAGAAATGGACGCCAGGCACCACGGAAGTTTCCGGGTGGAGGCAGTTGTACCCGGTATTTTAATAGGGCCTCATTTCCGGAACTCGTAATATTCCAAAGCGCACTGTCTTTCCTTACAATTTTCCCAATACCATTCTTACCAGTAACTGTAAAATCCTGTACAAATCTCCAGTAGCGATCATCGTACTCAGGATGAGCAACCATTCCCAGATGAAAGGCGTCTGAAATATTCCTGATGTGCATTTCAACATAGAAAGAACTTAGGTCGTTGGTGTCTACTTTCAGGACATAATTAATAACAGGTTGATTGGCTGAGTACCTAATCTCCGCTGCCTCTCTGAAATTTCGAAATGCATTCTGCGCTATATTTCGTTGAATCGTGATGGTAAGGATAAGAAATATGGTAAGTTGTTTCATGATTTTTGCATCTTGGAACAAAGCTAAGATGGGGAAGCAGAGAGTAATAACTATTTACACCAAGTGTGAGGTGGTCTTGATGAATAACAAAAAGTTACAGGGATTTGTCAGCGCAAAACCTCTTCTACGCAACATCATTAGTTGGTAGGGGATCCAAGCCTGCCCCCGCGTCCCAGCGGGGGCTTGGTTACATCTCGTCGCAAGTTTCCTGAGGCTGCACCGCGGGGATGACGTTCTTGAGGGTGGGACTTGCAGAGCAAATAAAAGGCTGTTCACGATGAACAGCCTTTCTCTTATCTATTTAGTTGATGATCTCAATTGCTTGCCGGCTCATGCGTCTTTAATTCTTCTTCCGTTATATCCTTAATATGAGTGGCAAGATACCAGTTGTTACCACAGGGATCTTTTATGAAAGATTCCCGATCACCATAAAACTGGTCTTTGGGTTCACTCTTTCCAATTCCGCCAGCTTTGATCGCTTTTTCATAAACAGCATCTACATCGGGCACATAGAAATGAAGAGCGGCCGGCATCGGAGGAAATTCCGCTGATCCATCAGAACATTCTATAAAAGTATCTTCGATCTTTATGACTGCGTGCATGATCTTATCGCTATCGGGTGGCTGATATCGATGAAGTTCTTCTGCGCCAAACGCTTTCTTAACGAACTCTATGAATTTTGCAGCGCCATCTACTGTAATGTAAGGTGTGATGCTATTGAAGCCTTCAGGCTTGTAGTTGTTCGTCTTTTCCCATAGTCAAAGTTTTGTAAGGTTTTTAAAGGAGCTAAGGTAAAACGAAATCAAACCAGCGCGAGGTTATATTTTTGTGATGCGGGGAAAATCTAAAAAGCCAACAATTACCTTTCTCTAAACAGCTTCGGAAATTTCTTGTCCTTTGACAGATCCAATTCCAACATCGTTTTACCATTATCAGTTATTACTCCCACTGTAAATGCACCGTACGACAATATATCATCTTCAATTGCCTTTCCATTGATAAATTCCGCAGGTTTATAGGTGAATACTGAAGGGTTAAATGAATCATGGACATAAAATATCACGTCGGAGTTTAATGGCGGATTGCCTTGAGTACTTTCAACGGTAAGTATTACTCTGTAGAAATTTGGTAGGTGGGATTCTTTTACCTCAGCACTCAACCTTCGACCGTTTACCTCGAATCTTCCACCAAATCTTTCCTTTTGCGGGTCTTCAGGATGTTTGACCGCCGGCAATGCCGGCATTACCGGAATTTCTATTACTTCATCCAACGGGCCTGGAGGTCCAACTATTGGGCCCTTGGTTGTAATCTGTTCAAGTTTATCTTTAGTAATCTCAGCATGCACTTTGGCAATTTCCTCTGTCTGGCTT
Organism: uncultured Chitinophagaceae bacterium; assembly: GCA_963728145.1. Lineage (GTDB taxonomy): Bacteria > Bacteroidota > Bacteroidia > Chitinophagales > Chitinophagaceae > CAVSJA01. The sequence goes on from CAVSJA010000009.1 coordinate 228,335, forward strand.
TGCTGGCTATTCATTTCGCGAAATACTTTCTCTTTTTTCAATTCTTGATTTTCAGTTTTCACTTTACTCATTTCACCTGACTTCACCACATTACTAATAAGCATATTGATAAAACGAAAACCGGCAGCGCCCGCCAAAATGCAATAGGCGGCCCATAAGAAATAATGTTTACCAGCACCTGCACCATCAGTGGCGCTTTGATTTGTTTTTGCAGCATTTAACTCAGCAGTTTTTTTGGATCTTACTGTATCGACCCGAACAAGTTTTTTTGTTGCCGAGTCAATCCGGGAGTTTACGAAAATGGTGTCTGGCTTAGCATTTCTATTTGCCGAATCAGCTCCGGTAATTGAGGTCTGCCAATCCCAACCAAAATGGACTCTCTCCATCAGCTTGCTTTGTGCCAATTCCAGAAATATTGGGACGACCAAAGTAGCGCCAAGACCAAGAATGATGCACTTGAACATCTTATCTAAAAACTTTCCCGGCTCAGGATTATTCAGTGGTAAATAATAGTTGATGATTCCGCCGCATACACCGGCAATAAGCATGATGGTAAACATTATCCAAAATGACATAGCTGTGCTTTTAAATAATGAGATAATAAAGATTAGCTACCAGAGACTCCAATACCCGTTCTACCATCTAAACAGGTATGAATATTTATTTAGCATTCATAGTAAGTGACCGATCAATCGCAATTTTAACGGGTCCAGAAGATACTTGTTTTGCAAATGGCGGAGTGAGTGTTATCACGGGTGGGTGGGCACGAATGTAACATTTTTTGTGTTCGGCTTCTACTATTCCTTCCTTGATTCATTTGTTTGTCGGATTATCTTCCGCACGGGAAACAATAGTATTTCGGAGAATCTTGTTTACAACTTTTCAAACCTGGGAGTAGCGGAGGAAGTGAAAGTTTTGGATTATCTGATGGTTCAGAATAAACAATGTATATACAACACATAAAAAGCCGTTCTTTCGCACGGTTCAAACAAACTGCTATGCAGGATTCTGCTTGAAAATGGTAGAAAGAAGCTTGTATAATTCCGGGTGTTTTTGTTCCAATAGCTCAGGACGTTCAAAAAAATATTCCGACACAACTGCGAAAAATTCCGCTTTATTCGTGGCGCCATAAATATTGATGCCTGATTTGCCAGCCATCATTTTGTTCATTTCCTTTTCCATTAGTTGAAGCCAGGGCAGAATATACTTTCTGTCCATAAAAAATTCCGGTATTCCATCCACAGTCCCATCTGTTTTATCCATCAGGTGCACGAACTCATGAATCGCGGTATTGCTTTTACTTGTCTTGTTTATAAAGGCTTGTCTTAATTCATGGCGCGATATGATCATAACATTATTGTATGCCCCATCACCCACCATACCAAGAATACTACGGTCACTACCTGTTTGTTTGAAATCATGGTTAAAAGAGTCGGGATATAACAGTACTTCATTAAGGTTGCAGTATTCCCAGTCAGCAAAACCAAATATTGGGATGATGGCGCTGGCTGCGATATACACCTTGTCTTCTGGCTCTACTTCTGTTTTCACACCGGTAATACGTGTAGTAGACAGGAAATGCATGAGTCGCTTTTCGAATTGAATTTTACTATCTGCATTGAGAGCCTGGTAGAATGCTACGTCCTTTTCAAGAATCGTTTTGTATTCATCAGGGATAGGTGGAACGACAACTGACTTTTTTCTGGATCTAATTTTAATGGCGGCCGCGAATAGGAGTACCAGCAGAGCCACACAAAACAATAGTAACAGGACGATTTTCATATGTTACGTATCGAGACAATGTCTCGGAGCAAGTTTTGCCAAAGCTACATTGCAAGATTGATGAATTGATAATGATTATTCAGTTCTTTAGTTGGCTTGCTGCTTGAGTTTGCACGGTTGACATGACCCGACGCATATTACACAGATCAGCCCTGGATGGCTAAGCAGTGTAAAGAAGACATCCCTGACCCGAATTTTTCGTATTTTGAATTTGTAAAACATTTTTGTCATGCAATACAAAGCAGTAACCCCAGATGACTATGTCGCCCAGATTCCGGAGGACAGGAAGGCGGCTATCAACAAACTGCGTTCCGTGATCAGGAAGAATATCCCCGAGGGTTTCCAGGAAGCAACCGGCTATGGCATGATCGGATTTTGCGTACCACATTCGGTGTACGAAGCCGGTTACCATTGCGACCCAAAACAACCGCTGCCCTTTATGGGCATTGCTTCACAAAAGAATTTTATCGCCGTTTACCATATGGGTGTTTATGCTGATCCTTCCCTGCTAAAGTGGTTTACTGCTGCACATGCGAAAGCCTCAGCTAAAAAACTGGATATGGGAAAGAGTTGTATAAGGTACAAAAAAGCCGAGGACATTCCGTATGAACTGATCGGAGAGCTGGCATCAAAGATGACTGCAAAGGAATGGATTGATTTGTATGAGAAAAATTTGAAACGGTAAGCACATATGCTCAATTACTTTCTAATTACCAAACGACATAACAAACGAAAATGGTCGCAGAAGCGACCTTTACAAAAACAATTGTATCTGCTCATCCCGTTACACTCCAAATTCCAGCTTTTAATGCTATAACCATTGCCATAGGTAACCATTACAAGTTTTGTTTTTCCCGTGTAAAGTTAACCGGATACTTTCATACGGACTACCTGTTTGATTCGCAGCCCTGGATATACTATCAAATGTTTTGATTCTTTTCCCAGTTAAGGTTAATTGCACAAACTTTCTCTTCTTCAGGATTTCCTTATACTCACCCCGATACACATCATCTTCATAACGCCATACAAATCCGCCTGCATGTTTAGATTTTCCTACGGCTGTTCTCGAAATACTTCCTGGCTTAATATTTAACAGACGCGCAGCGTCAATTATACTATTGTAAGATTTTATCATTCTCCCATCAGGATGGTATTGTGTAATTTTTGTTGTTTTGCCCGTAAGGCCGTTTAACTCCCCAGTATACTTATCTTCCGCATATCTGAAAATAAAACCCCTTAGCGATTTTATCTTTTTTGAGATGCATTGTCCAATGTTACCCACACTTGTTGCATTTTTTTCAGCTGCTTTTGAAATGCTTGGATAAGTTGCTACAAGCGTTCCATCAGGTTTGTATTTACATATTTTTTTTCTTCTTGATCGTCCGGCCTTAATGGCAAATCTGACGTAATCTTCCTTCGGTAAAAGATGATACGGCGGTAGATATCGCTCTTTATTTAGGTCCCTGAGACGAAGATTACTTTTGGTAGCAAGACCCAGGTTTTCCACCCTGGAGTTTAGCCCATTGCCATCAAGAGGGTACACAAATTTATCATCCATACTTTCGTTCGTTTTTGAAGCTATAAAAGCTTCATATACCAATCTTCTTACCATGGCAAAGTTTCTTGTACCCTCGAACTGGTAAACAACTGAAAGTCCAAACGTTTCATCATTAGTAAAAGAATTTGGTTGCTTACCTATGTTTTGTGAAAGAATTCTTTCTTTTATTCTTCTTCCGAATGGAGCCGTGTCGCTGTATACCACCCTTTCGAGGGCTTTTACTCTTCCTAAATTGGAAACTACATAGTATCCTTCAGTAAAAGGGATTTCTTTCCATACCTCGCCCTTGAGGTCTTCGAGTGATTTATTTTTATATATCGGAACCTCTGACATATAGAAAATTAATTGTCGCAAATTACGAATACTCAACTTCGCAGCTAAACGCTAATTTCAAGTGAAGACTTTCAGATTGGTCTATCTAATTTTTCCTGCGGAGTCGTTATGCAACACCAACATTCTGTTCCTGCAGTACGGATACACTGTATAAAACAAAAAGATCTCGCTTTGGCCCTAGGCAGCAATAAAAGTAAAAGGGCTATACTATTAAGGTATAGCCCTTTTACTTTTTTTATCTGCTCGCGATCCCGATAGTCCCGATCGCTATCGGGATCGGGACCGTCGGGATGAACCAACGATAGCATTATTCAACCATTCCTTTTAGCTGTTGAAAACCCGCAATAAAAAATTTGAAGCGATTGTCGGTTTTTGGCCAGGCGACATTCTTGGTATCCATCATTTTTTCTATTTTGTCCCAGGCTTTCTTACAATCACCTTCATCAAAAAAATTCTTTTTCCACTCGCCTGAAACAAATGAGCAACTAAAAGATCGTCTGGTTAAGCGATATCTGATTAGACTGATTGAATTGCCAAATGAACCACAATTCAGTATAATCAGATAAATCGTCTAAAATCCTGGTCAATTTTTTACTCCCATCAGTTCCTTTGCAATAGCATTCGCAGAACAACCAACTGTAAGTTTAAACCCATAGTCAGGATCATACTTCTTTATTGACTCATCCGAAAGTGCACAGGTTCCGTTAGTAGCTTTAAGTATAGTTGTACAGGCGAACATCAGGTATTCTTTCTGTTTTGATATTGACGAAAAGTCGCTGGATAGGCCATGACCAACAAAGTAAGTCTTATATTTTGCCAGGAGAGATTCAAAACGTTCAAGATTTGCTAACCAGCGCAGGATGCTTCCATCTATCACATTGAATATATCGGAGGCAAATGGAAAACGGTTGTGCTTTGGTATCTGCAGTTCAAAACACTTCGCTTTGCTAAATTAAAAACTGATAGCAGATATTACAGAAAAAATGCTAAGCATTCAGCTGAAGAAATTAGAAGAAGATGGGTTGATAAGGAGGAAAAAATATGGTGTAAAGCCTCCTGTTAGGGTTGAATATTCACTTACGGAGTTTGGGAAAGCGCTTATACCATCTTTAAATGCTATTGCTAAATGGGGGAGGGAATTGGGAGAAGGTGAGGGGGAGTTGGTGGATGCTGTTTCCAAATGGTAGTATTAATTTGAAGGTTGTGCTGAAATTAGGAGGGCCTTTGGGGTAATCCAAAAATTCATTTTCACGGGAATATTTGACGAATTTTTATTGCAAGTCTGATGGGAGCACCAGATAATTTAGTTTTGCCACTATGAGCGACGGTAAGAATTTAGAAAGGCTGGTTCATCTAATTGAGCGGTCAATTTCTCCAGGTTCAATTGTTGAACATAATGTTGCCCTGCCTGTTCTTAGTTCTACAGGCGGTAGAACCGCACAGTGTGATATTGTAATACGAGATGGAAAACCGCCTCGCCAGACTATTAGTATAATAGAAGTTCAGGATAGAAACCGAGCAGTTGATATAAACGAATTCAGAGGTTGGACAGTAAAATTGAATGAGGTCGGAGCGCAGCATCTTTACTGCGTCTCAAGGCATGAATTTCCCCAAAGTATCAAGGAAATGGCAGTCCATTCTGGGGGTTCAATAAGGTTAATAACCCTAAAAGAATCAGAAGTTGATGAAATACCCAACTTTTTTTTCAATAACATAATTATTGGATATCGTGATCCCGACGTCAAACATATTAAGAGGAAGGACACTAGAATATATATCGAAGAGGACGAAGACGTGAAAGTCACTTATGAACAAGTTGAAGAGGATCTGAGAAAACTTAAGACAAATGATTTTAAGTTTTCACTAGACAAAAAGAAACTTATTGCGCTCTCCACCCTTTGCATCGAAAGAATAAGCACCAAGGAGGATGTATTATCGGAAACATCGGAAGCCAACTTTGGGTTTGACGCATCTTCCCCTCTATACTATTATTTCAATAATCATTTCATTAGAATTGCACTAAAAATCGAATTTACTTGGTCAATAAAACATCATTCAATACTGCCCTCAGTGCTATCATATGAGCAAAATGGTTTTGGTGCACTCGCTTGGGTGGTGGAATCATTTTACAACTCATCAAGGGGGCCTATATGGATAAGAATGCCACTTGTTAAAAAGGAGCATGAAACATACGTTATATCAGGTATGCTTGTTGATTTTCCTGCTTCGGTTGAATTCACATTTAACGTAGACATTACTAAAAAACCTTCGGCGTAAAAATTCAAACGAATTAGGGTAGTGTCTCAGTTTGAAATTTATGGCTTAGGTAGCGATTCTTTATCTTCTTCCGAAATCTCTTTGCTTTCCTGGAGACCAATTAATATTTGTTCGTAGTGCTCTTCGGATATTTCGCCCTTGTAGGTGACCGCTCCGGATTCCACAAGTTCTTTAAACTCCTCGATAGTATATGCAAAGATTGTATTGCAGTCTATAAGTGTCCGTTCTTTTAGTCCGTTTTCTGGGGTTGGATCAACGACTACCAGTGTTTTCATCGAATAACCCTTCATTAAAATATAATTTTCTCTTTTTTCTAGCTGAGTTGTACAGCAGGTGAATACTAATACTTCTCCTGCATTCTTTTTAATTAAGACAAAAAAATGAGGTTCTTTTGTGTTTAACTTGTCACTTGAGAAGTAAAATATCTCCTTTTCTTTTGAAGTATTGGTAACTAGCCTAGAAAAGGGGTTGCTCATTTGAGAATTTTTGCGATGGCGCAACTCTCTAAGTATCTCTCTTTTGAAACCTCTAAGCTATCGGTATCTACGGGGAAAAAATCTATTTTGGCAGAAGCATTCTCAAAGAAATCAATTTGGTTCATCTCAACTCTTGAGGAAATCTTTTTCTTAATGACCTCCTCATGTTTTTTCCATTCAGGGAATTCATGAGACAAGTCCCTCAGTTGATATTTCCCCAAGTTGCCATATTTGGAAAAAACCTTTTCAAGTACTTCTAAGTCCGATTTGGAAAAAACTTTTTCTTCAATATTTATAAGTGTGGAGTAGGTATACTTGTCTTTTTCAACGATGAAGTTCTTTGAATACTCAAGTTCGTTTTCGCCGAGAAAATCCGAATTCTGGTTAAGTATATCTCTGGTATTTGAAGAAACTGGGCCATTATCCATTGCGAAGTACGAATCACCTGTGATTGTTCTACCATGCTCTCGGAGATGGAGCCTATCGGCTAACCATAATAGCTTGATAGCCTTCATTTTATTTAATTCGCCGCCCGACTTAATGGCAAGAAAATTTAAGGCTTGAACGGTTTTTCTATGGTTGAATCCTCGCATATAAACAAAAGTACCCAATAAATATACTATATTTTGTTAAGACTTTTAACACTAAAACTTTGATTCGGTAAGTCCCACAATATCTTCAATTGTCATAGGCTTCTTAGTCAATTTGGCTTCCATAGCAGGGGTTACTCTAAGAGTCTTATGAATCTTTACGAAGCTATAATATACGAAATGTAAAGCAATAGCATAGCAATGGTTTTCGATCTTCTTACTGAACGCATTCGTTAAACGAGTAAAGGGGCGCAAGTGGATTCGCATAGTGAAGTTTTGACGTTCTATATAACTAGTAGAAACGTGTTGCTCTTGAGGTTCCCCCGAAACCCAATTTTTCTTCGTACCTGAACAAACATCTGGACTGTATTTCTTTTCGGTTTCTCTTGTGTCCTTACCGTACATCTTTACAATTTGTGCATAGCCTATATCCAAATCGAAAGCATCGTAAACAACACTTAAATAAGCTTTATGTCCATCAGTAGTTAACTGTACCCTATTCTTTAGTCTTGCTACTAAGTTGTGCATGAAGATATTAGCAGATTGTGGGTCACGATCACCAACGAACCATGATACTACTAGTTTGGTATCGGCATTCTAAAATTTCTCATACTTACTCTTCTGCCTTTGAATTTCCCGATCCGCGTCAATCAAGTAATTTATTAGGTCTTCAAGTATAATAACTTCATAAAGTGGTTTGTCGTCATGCCCAGCAAAATAAGCACAGTGAGTTGCACCAAATATTGTTCTAATGTCCTTTCCTCTTTCATCCACTAGCAAGGACTTTAGTTCAACGTGATCTGTATAATTCAGGGACGCATTCCACGTAACAACTAAGTCTATGTGGTTGTGGAATTTGACATTAGCGATGCACTCTCTGACGAGAGCATCGAAATCATACTTATACTCTAGGATTTTTATTTCGCTATCCCAAGGCAATTCTGGAACGGCATTTTCATTTATTCCAAATGGATTACTTGAAGAATAATAAACATCATTCGATTTGTAGTTCAGTTTAAAAACTGAATCGTAACGCTCATGTTCACTCGTTGCATAAATCTCAATTCCTTTAATAAAGTCTTTTCCAATAAGCTGATTAAACAAGGCTACTACATCTTGCTCTTTTTGAGGTCTTGAGAGTATTGTGATGCCAGATAAAGCTTCCGGTTTTATAAGCGGATTTTTTCGAAAATAGTCAAGTTGATTAAGCTTCCATTCTTCTTTTTCTTTTTTGGGAGTTAATGGCTCAGAAGTTTCGTCAGATTTTAAATGCTTACGAAATTTTCTCAAAAGGTTAATTGCATTTTCTGCCAGCTTTTCGGCCAACTCGACTTTTTCTTCTTGAAATGTCTTTCTGCCCAAGTCCGGCTCTCCATTCTCAAAGTGAACTATAACATGAGACTGCCCAATACTCAAAGGGTTTTTGCCCAGAGTTAAATTAATTAACTCACCTTGCGGCATACCGTCTGAAGCCATTTGTAATCCACCTCTCAAAATTCTATAGCGTTGCCTTATATTTAATATTCTGTCATTAAAATTATCGAAGATTCTCGTCGAATGAACGAAAGCGGCGTAAACAGAAACTCTATGTTCTCTCAATAGTTGTTTGAAATCATCTATCAAATTTGTACTGATCTTCAATTTATCATTGTCATCTAATATGCTTTTATAATCCCATATTTCAAATATACCTTCAAGCTTTTTATACTGGTCTGATAATTTATTAAACTTTTCTTCGAAATCGCCAGGGATAGTAGAAAGAGCCCTTTCTATTTCTTTGATTGACTTGATTTTCAAATTTGGGATGTCGTGAGGATATAGATAATCTGCGCCATTAATTTCATTTATGTCATATTCTCCATTGTAATCCTTAACTATTAACTTCACCGAGGGGCGAAATTGGCCTATTTCTCTTGAGGTAAGATAGATTCCGCCTAAAGGTGTCTTTATACGAAGTACGTCCATCCATTGTGAGGCTTTGGTTGCATTCAAAAAATTAAGATCTGGCTTTTCTCCTTTAAATAATTCAATTTTAAAAATCGTGCCGCTATCTAAATTCGCCAGCCAATCGCCTTTGTCGTTATAATCTTCAAATTTTGGCCTTTCTACTTCACCACTGGTATCCTCGACCCATTTTCTACCATTTGAAAGCTTAACTGCAGCTTCAAATGTTTTTGACTTAGTATGAAGTTTGATACTATTAAAACCATATGCAAGAAAGGTCGCACCAACACCCTTGTTTCCCCTGAGGTTTTCACCTCTTTTAAATGATATGTTGGGTGCAAGGCAAAATTCAAATTGATCCTTTGTCATACCATCTCCATTATCACAAACAGCTATCATTCGTTCTTTCAAATCAATCTCAATCTTAATTTTAGATTTAAAACTCTTGTCTTGAATCCAAACTCTCTCGGTAGCATCTAGCGAATTTTGGATCAATTCCGAAAAGACATCAAAATAACCTGTATACGACTTCAGTATATTTCTAATTTCTCGCCGTTTTGCTGCATTAATAAGTTCAGTATGTCTTTTATCTTTACTTATTGCTGCTTCAAGTGGGTCAAACCCATTATAGTCGGTCATGTTTTAGATTTAGGGGTGGTATTGAAAAGCACTTTTGTGATCAAAACCTAGCATCAAACGGAACAATTCTTTGCATAGGGCAAATGCAATAACTCTATCTTTCACAGTTCGAAATAATCTTTCTCATTTTTATACGTAAATTATCCCATGGCGCATCGTCCCATTTTGAAGCCTTCAAATTGTCTGAATAATTTTTTAAGGACTGTTCCAGCTCTTTGGCAAAAGATACACTATCGACAACAAGTTTCTTGGAGTCGAAAATATTTTTCCCAATTCGATTTACAGTCCAGCCTCCTGTAGTTTCTCCTTGATGCAAGATTCCACATCTAACATTTGTATAGAATTCCTGAGACTTTTCCTTAAACATAGAAAAATTGCTTTCCGTCGAAAAAAACTGTCTAAAAGCTTGTTGTGACTTTTGATTGCTGTCTCCCCAACCATTCTTGAATGACTGCAAGGTTTCAATTAGCAAACAACAATTCGCCATAATTGAAAATCCATTTTTGAATTCCATTAGGAATTTTTTGTCAGCAAATTGAAAAGGTTTTAAGTAGCGACTATGCAGTCTATAAAAAATAAATGTAGATATTTGATCCTTATCTTGGTTAGAGACAAGGGTTAGATATTTTTGAATAGTTACTTTGGTTTCTGCACCATCTTTGTCAAACCATCTGGCGAGTTCAATGGCCGTATCAAGCGTTCTAGGCATATAAGGTCTTTGAGGGATATAACATCTTAAAATACTAACTCTTATCGATTTTACTGTTTAAGATTTTGCTTTTTAATTTAAGGTATGCAATTCTTATATTTTAGATTACAATTTATATTTAGTTACAACTGAACCTTAAGAACCGTATCTCGTAAGCCTTTATAAAAACGAAAAGGTCGCTTTTGCGACCTTCCATGTTGTTTACAATCTCTGCTCCCCCTGTTGGACTTGAACCAACGACCCTCTGATTAACAGTCAGATGCTCTAACCAACTGAGCTAAGGAGGAATGCCTGATCTCCGCTTTCGTGAGGATGACACCCTTTTAAGGGGTGGCAAAAATAAGGATTTTATGGTTCAAAAAAAGTGAAAGGCTGCTTTTTTAGTGGCATCTGCAATGGCTAATCAGGGCCAATTGGCTCAAGTCCAACTGCAGAGCAAATAAGGTCTGAGTAATCAGACCTTATTGTATCTATGAATAACCTGCATTAAAATTCCTCCGGAAGCTAATGGGTATAGATAATATGTTTAATATAGATTTATTATTTTCACTAGACCGGCTAACCTCCTCAAATAATATACTCGATACACATCAAGTTCATCCAAATGCCACTAGTCTTAGTTCAGAATGAAGTAACAATAGGAGGAAAATACGATCATTGGGAGGACAACGAGGGTGTAGAGTATCATTTTCCCAATAAATACATAAACAAAGTGAGGGAGGGAGAGTTATTCGTATATTATAGGGGTGCAAGAAGGTTAAATAATAGGAGGGGTATTCCTGAGTATTTTGGATTTGGTAGAATTGGAAGAATTTCACCAGATCCTCAAACAGATTTTACAAAAGCTCGAAAGGATTTGCGTTGGTATTGCGAAATCTTGGATTATATTCCATTTAGTACCCCGGTGCCATTCAAGATTGCGGGAGTGCCATTCGAGAAAATTTCAGATAATTCATGGAGGGATGGTGTCCGCGATTTAAGTGAGGAGGTTTTTCACGCTGTTCTAGAAAAAGCTTCAATTCCGACCATAGACAATGAACCTATCGTCACTTCTCGTTCGAGAATAATTCCAAATGTTAGTGATGTCCAGCCCTTAATAGTCACCGGCAAGGAACAATTACTAACTCCGACAATCTCAAAATCAAATGAAAGACAACAGGGTCAATCTGGAGGGCCCAAGTCAAATAGATATTCGAAATATTCAAAATTATATGGCGACCACTCGGAAGAGGTTGTATATAACGTACTCTTGCGGAATCGATCATACAAGCTTCGTTGGGTTGCACAGCAAAAAGAAAAGCCAGGATGGGATATTGAATACTATGATGATGACAACCTCATTGCGGTGGAAGTGAAGGCAACCAGCGGAAAAAGATTTCTAAATGTTGAAATCACTGCTGGTGAATGGAACGCAGCTGAAAAGAAAGGCCCTCATTACAATCTCTACCTAGTAGCAGACTGCCTAGGCACATACCCCAGAATTCAAGTGATTAATAATCCTTATTCTATGTATTTAAATAAGCAGCTTTCTCTCGACCCAATTGTCTATCGCCTCCGAATGAACGCTTAATGATTAGGTGAAAGTCCAATAGTGCTGATATAATCAACAAAGTCGGCAATATCATCTTTCTCAGTCACATTCTCCATAGTTACTTCAACACTCTCAAACTCATGCCACTCATGATCAATTTGCGAATCCCAAGAACATTCTTTAAAGTGCATGTCAGGAATTTTCCAATTACTGGCGAAGAACCATGTCCCATCGATTAACTTACTTCTGACACTCGCATCTATATCTCCTATCTGTAAATTCTTCGAGTTCTTAAATATCACACTATTAAAATTTTTGTAATTGGCGCCATCCCTATATAGGTAGTTAAACTTGACGTTCATAGTAATTCAATATTGAGTGTTAAACGTATGACGATTTACATGCTAATTGCGGAATACCTATCAAAATTACAAAATGACTCTTAAAGTCCGTTGACTTAAAAGCCACAAAAGTAGACCTTCCGTCAATGGATATTAAGCTCAAGGTGGGTAACCGAATAAGACAACTCCGAAAAGACATTTCATTAACTCAGGAGGCTTTGGCACTAAAGGCAGAAGTGGATAGAACTTATGTCACCGACGTCGAAAATGGACGACGCAATGTCTCGGTGGAAATTCTAGAGCGACTTGTAAAATCATTGGAGGTATCGTTTACAGAATTTTTCAATAGCAAAGAATTCAAAAAATAATGGCTATTTATCCTGGTGATATCATTTCGCATAATCAAATGTGTTCGGAGGAGGGGTTTAGTCTTCAAAAGGGAATGAACTTTCGAGCAAAGGGGCGAGTTACAGTTATTTTGATGTCCTTAAGAGAAGGCGCACCATATGCGGATCGGGTGGAAGATGATGGAGAAGTTCTCATTTATGAAGGTCACGATGTGCCGAGGAACCTGGCGAGAAGTCCAAAAACGGTAGATCAGCCGCAGTATACACCTGCAGGTAGTTTAACAGAAAATGGGAAATTCTTTCATGCGGCCATGAGATATAAAGATGGAAAACAGCCCGCAGAGGTAATCAAGGTATACGAAAAAATCAAAAAAGGCATCTGGGCTTATAATGGCGTATTCGAATTAATAGATGCGTGGATTGAGAAATCTGAAGGAAGAAATGTTTTCAAATTTAGGCTGCATGTGACGGATAAGACAATTGATGAAAAAGAAAATAGAATAGTAGAGTTAACAGATCTCGATCATAACCGAATGATTCCTACGGATGTTAAACTTGAGGTTTGGAAAAGGGATAAGGGAATTTGTGTTCAATGTGGCAGTAACGACAACTTACATTTCGATCATATCCTTCCTTTTTCTAAAGGCGGAACCTCACTCAAAGCAGAAAATATTCAACTGCTCTGTGCTAGACATAATTTAGAAAAGACGAATAAGATAATTTGAGAAATTGTTCAATATTTTTATTCCCAATTCATTTGAAAATGACAAGGGTTGTCTCATAACAACCCCAAAACTTTTCAATTATTAAAATAACCCTCACTCAATCACCTGCTGCAAAAACAACGCTGCACAAGCATTTGCCAATATAAACCTTTCCTTCGTCCCTGTCTTTGCAAGAATCACCGTCCCTTTGTCCATCATCGAAACCGCCGCTACAGCACGGCCGTCGCGATCGCGGAATTCAAAGCCGATGGAGCCGAAAAGCATGGGACCTGATTTGCCGTTTTTTTCCAGGCGCGTGACCGGTACGATGGTATAGTAATGATTTTTGTCCTGAGCTAATATGCCGGTATAAGTTTTAGCATCGGATTGCGCTGCCTTGTTATCGATCACCATTTCCCAGGGCTCTTCATTTTCGGCGGCGTAGAGTTGAACATAATAATGACTTTCGGAACTACCGCCTTTGCCCAGAATATCGAGGGCGAGATTAAAGATGCTGTTCTCCCGATTGCCGACAGTGAATTCTTTTGCATTGAAACGCGAAATGCAATAGACTTCCGAACGCCGCGCTTCATCATCCAGGAGACTGAAGAAAATGCTTTGATTGCGCCGAATGTATTCGGTGGAAATAATATTGGTGTAATCTGCAGTGCCGGGATAGCCGAATCCGAAACCTCTAACTGTTGAACCGCCGCTGATCCAACTGCGTTTTACCACTGCTGTGCGAAATTCGCCAAAGCTGAGCTTTTGCTTGACCAGAATACCGTTTCTTCCCTTTACCGTGTACTCGTCATTGCTGGCTTTCAGTTCGTCGCTGATCGTCATTTTGAAAGGAGTACAAGAAGCGATCGTTATAAAAAAAAGTAGGGGGTAAAAAATCCTTTGCATAGAAAAAGTTTATGAGATAAAGATCAGCGGTAGAACTGTTAACTTTTGTTAAGGGAGAATGATTTGGAATTTTTTAAGCATCAAATGAAAAAAATGAAGATGGCCCGAAGATTCGGGCCGAATATTCGGGCCGAATCTTCGAACTCTTTTAAGGGGCCAGAGGCATCTTTAAGTTGGGATGTTGTCCCGATAGCTATCGGGACAAGTCCACCTGGGGAGCAAATGACGGAATAAGTAGGTTGTTTAGAAATGTCCAACCTTTTTCCTTTTTAAATGGGCTTATGTCGTTCTTTTAAGTGAACTGTTGGCATAATCCGTCCGGAAAAAATAATTTTCGGTATTATCATGCTAATAAAACCTCTGCCGGGATATCCAGTTCTCGGTGAAATAACCTGGCCAATTCCAGTGTGAGAGGTTTGCGCTTATTTAAAAGAGCGGAAACATATCCTTTGGATCCTACTTTTCCAACCAGGTCTTTGTTCTTCAATCCCATTTCATACATTTTTAATTTGATAACCTCAATGGGGTCAGGAACAGGAATAGAATAGTTCGCATCTTCGTATTGTTTAATCAACAACAAAGCAACCTGTAATTTTTCGCCTTCAGGTGTATTTAGCTTTATCTTTTTATCAAACATTTTATCAACCCAGTCAAGGTATCCCTGGTACTGCTTTTTGGTTTTTATTATTTTAAGTTCCATACAATCTATTTCTTTTTATATTGAACGACTGTTACATCAATTTTATCATACTCGGCATGAGTACCAAACCATTTAATTTGAATGGCTTTAAATTCAAACACAATTCTTACTACCAACCGGTATTTATTCCCCATAATATTAAAAACCACTCTGTCATCTGCCACCAAACTGGCATTTCCGTACACTTTCTTTAATTCGTTAAAATTCTTAAAATCACACCGCACCAGTTCATGATACCATTCCCGTAGGGCGATTTCAGCTACAGGATATTTCTTACAATATTCAAGCAGCGTTTTTCGTGTTATTATATTAAACACTTCCAAAGATAATAAAAAGTTTACTAATAGAAAACTTTTACCTTCACCTATTTATTCCTTCATTTTCCATCCTCTTTCTTCCAAAAACGGCTTAATCTGGTATATAAGCTTCAAATCCTCAACTAATTGGTTCGAAATTTGTAAATTATGGGGAGCCTGATAAAGGTCACTTCGGTGACCTTTTCTAATTAAACTCCGGCTCTCAACCATCTGTTTGAGCTGTTTCCTACCGAAATACAAAATCCCACATCCGCAGAGACGTGGGATTATATATATCGTTGTTGTCGTGACCCTCTATTTTTTCTTTTTTCCGGCAGCCTTCGGCAACCCATTTTTCTTAATGAATGCTTTGGCTTTTTTGGCTTTTTTCTTAAAAACTGGTTCGTCGCCGTAATCCCTCATTTTTTTTACTACAGCAATTTCTTTCGCTTTGTCTTTTTTCAGAACTGACTTTGGCATGACTTCAAATTTACCAATTTTATTCGCGTTCCCATCGAACAGGACACTACAGGAAACTTAACCAACCAGAAAGTCGTACACTTGATCTTCGTTCCTCTGCCTGCCAATTTTCAAGAACCTACAAGACCGCTTGTTTTATGAAAAAAAATCTACGCCGCTCGTGGGTATTTATACCCCTGTCTTTTCTATTGATACCAATCTCATCTCAGGGCCCAACAATGGGTGGTAATTGGCAATGAACAACAAATAGCTTCGGAAACATCCAGCTTTACGCATATCGTTTCCTACCTGGATGGAGCCATCAGCATTCCGTATGTTGTGTACACTGAAGCCGGTATTGGCAAAGTGAAAAAATTTGATGGGGAGAATTGGGTGGCAGTTGGTGATAATCTTTCGGCTGGTACTGTTACTCATACAAGAATATACATTGACGATAACGGCAAATTGTATGTTACCTATGTAGATGCAGCTAATGGAAACAGGCTTGCTCTCAAGTGCCTCGATGGACTTACACAATTATGGCAACCGCTGAATAATGATCCAGCCAACTTATACGTATCCGCAGAAACAGTTACGAATACGATCGGGCAATTTGCATCAACACCGCGGAGTGCACTCGCGTTTTCTTCAAATTATACACCTTATGTTATTTACGGAGAGGGTGCAGCACTCAATCCCTTTGTAAAACGCTTCAATGGCACGGCCTGGGAAACTGTTGGCGGGGGAATGATTGCGGCACAAAGAGCTATCGGTGTCGGAATTGCTATTGATCAAAATGATATTCCTTATATAGTCTATATCAACCACGCAACGCCAACATCCACTACCGGAAATATGATCGTATACAAATACGAAAGCGATAGCTGGCAAAACATAGTGGTACCAAGTCCAGTGCCTGGTGGTTCTGCTACATCCGGGGCTACAGTAGCCATACGTCATACCAATATTACATTTAACAGTGTAGGAAATCCGGTGATCTCTTATTTCAATGCCGGTAATTCGAATCGTAATACAATAATTGTTTACAATACAGCTACAGCCACCTGGAGTTTATCGGCAATTATTTCCAGTCGCGATATCGCCAACAACAGTCTCAGCACAGATCCATCCGGAAATCTGTATTCTTCATTTACCGACATCATCACCAATGGATCCGGTAGAAGTGTTGCGCGTGTGTTTAAACAATTGGCAGGAGCAACACATGGACAGAAGTAAAAAATTTTGACGTGGTACTTGGCATTGATGAACCAGCCGGTAATCTTTCCCATTCCGATTCGTGCCGGAACCAAACCATATGTTAGTTTATACAAAGACAAACAGTAATGGAATTGTTACGCCGATTGTTCGCGTGCTGGAAAACACTGCTCCGCCACCACCTCCTCCGCCACCTCCACCAGATGAAGTGGTAACGACTCCAAAACAAGTAGAGAAACTTGATCGCGGATTGGTTGCCGTGAGAACAAGCGCAAGTGAAGTGTATTTAGGATGGCGACTATTCGGTACCGATCCATCAACTATTACATTTAATATTTACCGCAATGGAACAAAACTGAATGCTGATCCAATTACCAATTCCACTAACTATATTGATCAAACTGATACAGATGGAACTTACCTAATAAAACAGGTGGTCAATGGCGACGAAAAAAATACAGGCAAAGCTGCATCGGTTTGGTCGCAATCATATTTAGACCTTGCGCTCGATCGACCAGCGGGAGGAACAACTCCAGTTGGTGAGGCTTATACTTATTCGCCCAATGATTGCAGTGTAGGGGATCTTGATGGAGATGGAGAATATGAAATCATCGTGAAATGGGATCCTTCGAATTCCAAAGACAATTCACAAGCGGGATATACAGGAAACGTTTATATCGATGCGTATAAACTAAACGGCAGCAAATTATGGCGTATTGATCTCGGCAGAAATATTCGCGCAGGCGCCCACTATACACAATTCATGGTTTATGATCTGGATGGAGATGGTAAAGCAGAGATGGCATGTAAGACTGCAGATGGAACTATAGACGGAGCAGGTGTTGTTATAGGAGATCCCAATGCAGATCATCGCAATACTGGCGGATATATTTTAACGGGACCTGAATTTCTTACCATATTCAATGGCCTCACCGGCGCGGCAATGGCAACAACAAACTATTTGCCAGCGAGAGGAACGGTTACTGCATGGGGAGATAATTATGGTAACCGGGTAGACCGTTTTATTGCCGCAGTAGCGTATCTCGATGGAGCTAGACCAAGCCTGATAATGGGCAGAGGATATTATACAAGATTGGTAAGAGTTGCCTGGGATTGGAGAAATGGTCAGCTTACGCATCGTTGGACTTTTGACAGCAATACAGCTGGAAATAATTTCTATGGAGGCCAGGGCAATCATCAAATGACCATTGGAGATGTGGATGGCGACGGAAAAGATGAAATATTTAATGGATCAAGTGCCATCAACGATAATGGAAATGGATTATGGACAAATGGAATGGGACATGGAGACGCATTACATTTGGCCGATATGGATCCCGACAGGCCGGGCCAGGAATTATGGCAGCCTTATGAATCTCCTGCGGACAATGGACGTGTGGGAGCGGCCATGATTGACGCAAGAACAGGAGCGAGATTGTTTACCATTCCAGAAAACAGCGCAGATGTTGGCCGTGGCCTTGCAGCAAATGTTGATCCCCGTTATAAAGGAAATGAAGCTTGGGCAACCCGTGGGGGCATGAATACAGCAACTGGAGTACAGATTGGCACTATTAGACCTTCCATGAATTTTGCGATTTGGTGGGATGCGGATCTTACCAGGGAATTGCTTGATGGAAATTCTGTATCAAAATGGGATTACAATTCGAGTACACTTGTTCCATTACTCGTCGCTACAGGCGCAACATCAAATAATGGAACAAAGGCAAACCCGGCCTTGAGTGCTGATATCCTGGGAGACTGGAGAGAAGAAGTAATCTTCAGAACCACGGATAATAATACCCTGCGGATTTACACTACCATTGATTACACTACACACCGATTATATACCTTAATGCACGATCCGCAATACAGGACCGCAATCGCATGGCAGAATTCGGCTTATAATCAACCTCCACATCCAAGCTTTTACATTGGGGAAGATATGGGCGCCTGCTCCCGACTCAAAACATTGAGTATGTAACAGACGTCATCCCGCCAGTGGCGATTGCAAAAAATATTTCTGTAACCTTGAGCGGTGGAGTGGCTTCCATTTTACCGCAGGATGTAGACAACGGCAGCTACGATGCATTTGATATTCTTTCATTGGCATTGAGTGATTCCACTTTCGATTGTACCCATATTGGTGAGAACCAGGTTACTTTGATCGTAACTGATAATAATGGAAATATTTCTACTGCATTTGCAACTGTTACTGTTGTTGGTGAAATACCAACTGCTCCATCAATAACTGTAAGCAGGACAGATCATACCTACACTGGCGGAGACGCAAACACCATCTTTATTGGATATGGTGCACAGGAATTGATCCTTACGGCCAGTAATACTGATTCTTCCGGTATAAGTTATTTGTGGACCCCGGCTACTTATTTAAGTAATGCCGCAATTGCCAATCCTATATTCAGGCCAACAGTTGAAGGAACTTTCAACTATACCGCAACTGCAAGTAATGAGTTTGGATGTAAAGCTGCAAGTTCGGTTACATTGAAGGTGGAAGATGTTCGTTGCGGCAATAACAACAACAAAGTGCTGATGTGTAAAAATGGTCAAGGACCAATGTGTAGCTGCTCCATCTAGTACATGCTCATCTGGCAAATGGAAGTAGTCTCGGGAGTTGTGAAGTTGAAGCGACTGCCAGCTAAGTTCCTCGATGCGAAATTGTAAAATAGATTCGAGAAAACTGTTTTGAGAATAAATCCTAATCCGGCGAATGGTGCATCAAGAGTGGTGATCCATCCAGCGAAATCGGAAAAGTATACGCTTTCGATCTATGATATGAAGGGCAGGATGATAAAAGTCATTGGTCGGGGTGAATTGCAGGCTAAGAGATCAATCGTTCATGATCTGCAGGCCAGCAATTTTGCTAAAGGCACTTATGTTATTAAGCTGGTAACGGATACTGAGGTATTGGTTGAAAAGATAATAATTCAATAAGCTCTTGAGTTAAATCGAGGCGTGCAGGATAAAGTCTAATTGATGCAGACTCTATGTTGGTGTTCACAACATAAATTAGATTCATCGGTGCTGCGCCGTCCCGCCGAATGGCGGGACGGCGTTTTGCCTTAAGGCAACGCTGCCAAAATCGTTTGGGTGTAGCAGCCTAATGTCTATTGATTAACCTGATTTTCGTAGACGCCGGGCGGGGACGCCCGGCGCAGCGGCGTCTAAGCTAATTTCATTATCAATCGAGCTATGGTGTTCCCAGTATTAAATCTATAGTGAAATTTGCCGAAAGCGTAATGCTTCGCCGACGCAAATAGAACCGGAATAGTTGATTTCAATTATTCCGGTTTTTTTAAGAAGAGGTCCGCGGCCTCTAAGGGTCCGGGGGAAAAAATTGAATTTCCGCACTGGATTACCTAACCCTACATCTCTAAGGTCTTTCCTTCCTCGATAACCACTTTATGCTTTTGGCCACCTTGATTAAAAGTATAGGTGCCTATTGGTACCGGTATTTTCATAGGGCCATCATTAGAAGTATACATCGTCTCACCTTTTTCATCTGATAAATCCCAATAAGATTGAGAGACAACATTGAGAACACCACACTTAAGTTTTGTGTCATGTCCCTTTTTAATTGGTACGTATAAAACGGGCACATTGTTAATCGTTATCTTATATTCCCCCATCGAAACAATAACAGATCCCTTATTATTGACTTCTGCATAGGAGTTGATGTATTTATTATCAGCCATGTTATAGATGTAAAGGATCCACTTGCTCCCTTTAGGATTATCAAACAGCAATCGCCCTGAGGCGCCCTTCAGGGTGTTGTTCTGAGTAAGTTTCCATTTGGCTGAATCGCCTTGAGAAAAGCTAAACGAATAAAGACAGCAAGCTGTAATAAGCAACAAAAAAAACTTTTTCATATGCGAGTAGATTTGATTTGGGGAAGAAAATGTAGTTGCGACCAATGTCAGGCATTAACATAACCATCTAAAAAGCCTTTCAGAGTAGGTCCAGTTCATCAATTATTTCCGGATGGATTTCGAGTAGATATCGGAACTACCAAAGCAGAAGATGTCAACAAATAATAATTATAGAATAATGGTCGCGCGATTCGGACTAAAAACGGGAAAGGTTTCCCTTCCTAAAAAACAATTCTAAATATACACTACTGGCCAGCCACAAACAATAACCTGAAAGTGGTAGATCAAGTTGAACGCCTAAAATATTTCAATATCCAAGTTGAATAATAGCAGCAATGCCCGGTACAAAAACTTCGAATGGACGATAAAAATCAGATGACTCAGTATTGATGGTAGCTTCGTTATCAATTCGCGTCAAGACAGTATCTTTTTTCAAAGCAGAGCCAGCCTGTACTGGCTCCTTGCTTCGATTGCAGGTCATTATGATTAGCATGAATAGAAAACCTGCTTGAACAACCTTTTGAACTGAGCTTTTATTTAACCATTTCATTATTGCTGATAATTTATGTCGTCATTCTTTTGTATACTCCAATATATCTCCCGGTTGACAATCCAATACTTTACAAACCGCTTCGAGCGTGCTAAAGCGTATGGCTTTTGCCTTTCCGGTTTTGAGTATGGATAGATTCGCCAATGTCAGATCCACTTTTTCTGAAAGTTCATTCAGTGACATTTTTCGTTTGGCCATCATTACGTCAAGGTTTACTGTGATCGGCATGGCTATACGGTTAATTCGTTTTCAGTTTGGATTTCAATTCCTCTTTTGAATATCTGCGCAATGAAGAATATCACTGCTGCAAACAATAAGAACTCGCCACCTCCTTCCAGGTTTTTTGGTAACCCTGGTAATACCAATCCTTTCTTAGTTAGCTGCTCTCCGTGTATATTCGCGACTACGTTGAGTATACCTGCACTTAAAGCGATATAGCCGATTTTCGAGATCAACGAAGAAATTTCTTTGCTGAACGGATGGATAAGGTTAATCTTCGAAAAGACTTTAATGAGGAGGTAAAACATCAGCGCCTTCATGGCAGTGATCAGAACAATAACGGAGACCATTATTGAATACTGCCAAATACTATAATTATATAGCTCCGATAAGTTGAGTCCTTCGAATAGATTTTTTGCGCCTTCGGGATTGATAACAAGACTTACAAAAAATGAATAAAGTAGCCCCCCGGTTCTAACACAGAGACCAAGGAATATTAGCCATGCTGTTATATGCATTCCCGGTAGAATTGGCTTCAATCTAGGTTTCATAATCAATAATTGTGTTTTGAATAAGAACACAAATATCAACAAATATTTATCGAAAAACAATAAATTTTGAGTGAATTTCGGTAAAATGTGGATAACTAGCAGAAATTAGCCTTTAGATGGTATCTACCATCTACCCTCTGATCAGGGTCTTTAGAAATTGCTGGACATTTTCTGATCTCCCAATTGGTTCTAACAAGAATATAAAGAGATTAACGGCGACAGCCAGAAAAGTGGCTGGATGCTTGAGTTTCCCGTACTTCCATGCGCCGGCCAAAAGCATTCCTATTATAACTATTTGCGTAATGTAAATCGGAAACATGATATCTACATTTGGCCACTCTTTGATATGTATGTCCGTATAAAAAAGCTGTATACCCCTGGCAAGTGCAGGCATCATGATGATGAACACCGACGTAATTAGCCACCAGGAATGGTTCTCCAATTGCTTTCTGTGGATTATACTTTTTATTATGGCAAATCCAAAGGCCGTCATCATCACAATTTCTACTGCAGCAACCCCGAAGAAAAACCAAGCTTGAAAGGGTCCAAATCGTTCCGGCTCTTCCAGAGTTCGCTCAGTAGTGACAATATCCCTGTGCAACATACTCAGCGCAGTCAAACAAACTCCACCCGCTACAAACATCCCGATAATACCAATGGTCCTATGCCTGGATAGTTGACCATGTGTTGCATAGTAAGGTTGGACAATTAGAAATAGATACCAAACCGTTCCTGTCCAGTAGTGTACATGGACAGACCATGCATTGTCGGTTAAATCTCCCCAGTAGTCGCGAAAAATGCCGGCCTGCATTATGACCATGGGAATGATCATCCAAAGGTGGAGGGTTTTGTACCTGGCCATTTTAATGAATTAGGATGGACTTATTTGAAGCATCTTTTTTATCACTACAATCTGTCCCAAATGATAATGATTATGCTCGATGATACCGGTAAGATTTCGATACCAGTTCCCATATTTCTCATCTGCGAAGGTATCCCAAAGCTGCGATTCAGGCATTTTTTCAACCAGGTTGATAAGAGCATCAACATCGGCCTTAATTTTATGGAGTAACCTTCCCCAATCTTGCTGCGATTGAATCGATGGAAGATCGTAACTGAATTTATCGCTGGCATTGAGAGGATTTCCTTTCAAAACATTGAGCGCCGCAGTTACGTAGTAACTCATATGAAAAACAAGTGCCGCAATTGTATTTAGTGAATCGACTTTGGTTGTAGCTTCTTGCCAGGTTATTCCTGTCAAAGTATCTTTCAAATTAACACCGGTATAATTTCCTCCGAAATAAAACGCGCGGAATTGACTGGCGAGTTGTGTTTGTAAGCTCATAGCGATGATTTTACTTATCGAAACTCTGTAATCTGATTGGCAACTCCAAACCTGCAGGATCGTCATCCCCGCGGTGTGATTTCAAGAAGCTTGCGACAAAAGGCAACCAAGCGGGGATCCCCTACCAACCAGTTTCCTATGCCTACAGGTTTCGAATAAGTTAGCTGGGGTTTCCCGCTTGGTTGCCTTTTATCGCAAGACTCCGAAAATCACACCGCGGGAATGACGTTCCTTGGGGGAGTGGGGTTTTTCCATATTCGTAACCCCTCTTTCCAATATCGTAAGTCATTCGCTTCACCGTGAAGGATATTTGCGCCAATAAATAATATATGAAGATGAGGAAGAAATTACTTGTTGCTGCTTTGGTTCTATCCAGCATCAACATTTTTAGCCAGGAAAAGAGCCAGGACGTCCAGGATTCAATCCACCACAAACAATTGCCAGAGATCACGATCGTTGGTCGAGGAAGCAAAAGCGATTACCAGCAAATGCCCGAAATCGTTGGAACAAATATCTATGCAGGAAAGAAGAATGCATTGATCGTGTTGGATAATGTACAGGGTAATGTTGTTACAAACACAATGCGCCAGGTGATGGCAAAAGTTCCGGGAATTCATATTTGGGAAAGTGATCCAAGTGGAATTCAAATTGGAATTGCTGCACGTGGCCTGAGTCCCAACCGCAGTTGGGAATTCAATGTTCGCCAGAACGGTTATGATATCGCTGCTGATCCTTTCGGTTACCCGGAAGCGTATTATAACCCGCAATTACAAGCTGTTCAAAGAATCGAGGTCGTTCGTGGGGCAGGTTCATTGCAATACGGTCCGCAGTTTGGTGGATTAGTAAATTATATTTTGAGAAACGGATCCGAGATCAATAAAAAATTCGAATTCGAAACTCAACAAACTGTTGGAAGCAATGCATTGTTTAATAGTTACAATGCAATTGGTGGTAAAACAGATAAGGTACACTATTATGCTTTCTTTGATCATCGCAATGGAGATGGTTGGAGAGATAACAGTAAATACTATACCAATGCAGGCTTTGGAACAATTACTTACTATCTGAATCCAAGGTTTTCTTTGAGCGCAGAGTTGATGTATTCGCATATCCGCAGCCAACAGCCGGGTGGTTTAACTGATGCACAAATCCCCGTTGATGCGCAGCAAAGTTTCCGCGAAAGAAACTGGTTCGATATCCAATGGACAACTCCTGCCCTGATCGCGTATTACCAGATCAATGAAAATACAAGATGGAATACGAAACTATTTGCAACCATCGGTAACAGGAATAGCGTTGGTTTTCTCCAATCCATCACCACGAAAGACTCAATCAATCCAGCAACAGGTGAATACAATAACCGCGAAGTGTCAATGGACAAATACCGCAATTATGGATTGGAAAGTCGGATCATTACTGCATATGATTTAGCTGGAATGTCTAACACGCTTTCTGCTGGTATTCGTTTGTACACGGGTACTACACATCGCCAGACAAGTCCTAAAGGAACAACCGGATCGGACTATGATGTTAGCGTTGAAGGGGCATTTTACAGGGATATCCATTTTGAATCAAGGAATGCGGCTGTTTTTGTTGAGAATATTTTTCGCATCACTGAGAAATTCATAATCATCCCTGGGATTCGTTACGAATGGTTAGAAGGTGCAGCTTCCGGAATTAATAACACCGTTAATGGAGTTCCTCAATATTTACAGAATGTAACGCATGCACGTAGCTTCTTGCTGGGCGGAGTGGGCGCTGAGTTTCATGTTACAAAGAAAACTGAGTTCTACGCCAATTTCACCCAGGCTTATCGTCCCATCCAGTTTGCAAACCTGCAGGCTCCTCCAACAACAGATATTGTTGATCCTAACCTGGAAGATGCGAAAGGATATAATGCTGATCTCGGTTACCGCGGAAAGGTTCAGAATTATTTGCAATTTGATGTAAGCGCTTACTATCTTCAGTATGATAATCGCGTAGGCACAATAACGGTTACGAATCCTCCGGGAACAACTCCAGCGACTTATCGCTTCATCACTAACGTTGGCGCAAGTACAAGCAAGGGTTTCGAAGGTTATGTTGAATTCAATGCGCTTAAAGCATTTACAAAGAATCAACATACAGATCTGATCATTTTTGGATCGTATGGCTATACTGATGCTAAATACAGTGGTGATCACAAAGACGCTGCAACAAAAGGAAAGAAAGTTGAAAATGCTCCATTGAATATTTTTCGTGGTGGTGTTACCGCCGGGTATAAAAATATTCTCGTAACAGGCCAGATCAGTTATGTTGGCGAAACATTCTCTGATGCAAACAACACGATTACACCAACAGCAAACGGCAATACTGGTTTGATCCCTTCGTATACCGTTACAGATCTTACGGCGACTTACAAGTTCTCAAAAGGATTTAATATCAAAGCTGGTGTCAATAATCTCACCGATGAAAGGTATTTCACTCGTCGAGGCGGCGGTTATCCCGGACCCGGTGCATTGCCGGCAGATGGAAGGACTTTCTTTTTGAGTGTTGGAGCTAAGCTTTGATGGTGGGCAATGGTGAATGGTCAATGGTGAATAGTGAATGGGCAATGGCCCAGCCCTAAAGAACTTCATCGCCGCACCTATGATCGTCGTCTCCGCACCCAATGATCGTCATCCCCGCACCAATGATCGTCATCCCCGCGGTGTGATTTCAGGAATCTCAGAAAATCAGGGACCAAGCGGGGATCCCCTACCAACTAGTCAGCAATTCGTTCGCGAACGACTCGATGACTAGTTGGTAGGGGATCCCCGCTTGGTTCCTGATTTTGTTGCAAGTTCCGAAATCACACCGCGGGGATGACGATCATCAGTGCGGGGATGACGATCATTGGGTGCGGGGAGACGATGCGCGAGTGCATGTTTTCAAAAATTTCCTACCTTAATTCTTCTTTCTAATCCATCTACTCAATCCTTATGGCCTTATCTCAAAAATTCATACTTCCCAGCTCTGAAATGCGCTGGTTTTATAATTGGAACCAAAACGATTTCCAATCTGTACTCGACTGGCTGAAATCAATACTCAAAGAACTTTCTGCAGAACCAGATCGGGAAGACTATTATCTACATACCGGCAATCCTGATAAAGGAATTAAACTTCGGCCATATGGCAGCAAACGTCATCTCGAGATGAAATTTCTTTCCAACCAGGAAAACAGAATTAGCCCATTCAAAGGAAGAAAAGAAGACTGGACAAAATGGAGTGTTCCTTTACCAAAAGAATTCAAAGTAGATGTGAAAGTAGATCCAAAATGGATTGGAGTAGAGAAAACACGTTATCTACTTAAGATCAGCCTGACTCAATCCACACCCCGCGTCTTGCAAGCGGATGGAAAAGGAACTAAAGAAGGATGCAATGTTGAATTAACACAACTAAGGGTTAAGGAAAAGAAATACTGGACTTTCTCATTTGAATCATTTAGTAAATCCGGTAAAGAAGAAAAGAATCTTGAAAATGGGCTCGAATTTCTCTCGCTTAAAAATCCTCCTGAAATCATTCAAACAGGAATCAGTTGCGGATATATGGAATGGATAATCAAAGAAGTGCTTTAGACCGCCGAATTGGAAAGGCTAAATTTTCTTTTCTTTCTTAACCAACTCTCAATTTTACTTGCAGACATCGCGTTCCAGGTCATCTCTCTTGTCAATCCACCTTTTCTTGCTGCAGATACGCCCCAACGTATATTATCGATCTCCGCAATACTATGCGCATCGGGATTAATGGAAATCATCACACCCTTCTTCATGGCGTAAGGAATATGCGACCAATCCATATCCAACCGATATGGATTCGCATTGATCTCAATGATTACCCCATTCGCAGCACAGACATCAATAACTTTCTTGAAATTTACCGGGTAGCCTGGACGAATCAACAGTTGCCGGCCAGACATATGCCCAAGTACCGTAGTAAAAGGATTTTCAATCGCCTTTATCAATCTTTTCGTCGCTCTTTCCTCATCCATTTTCAATAATTGGTGAATGGAAATGATTACGAGGTCCAAATTTTCTAATACATCCGGACCGAAATCGAGCTCCCCGGAAACAAGAATATCGCATTCGATACTTTTGAAAATTTTAAACGGAGCTAGTTTTAAATTTAGTTTGTCGATCTCTTCCAATTGTCGCATTAATTTCTCTTCCTTCAATCCACGAGCATAATGAGCGTTTTTTGAATGTTCGGAAATAACCACATACTCATATTCTTGTTTCCTGCATGCACCTACAAAATCTGCAAGCGTGTCTACTCCATCGCTCCAGGTGGTATGATTGTGCACTACTCCTTTTATATCTTCAAGTTTAATCAAGCTTTCATTATCCCTTTTAAATTCCCATTCAGCAAGATCCTCACGCATTTCAGGGACAATAAACGGCAATTTTGCCGCTTTATAAATTGACTCTTCAGAAGGATGATGACCATTAGTCTTTACCTTTTTCAGAACTTTTTTTACATGCACTTCAGTTCCTGTTCTATGAAACAATTCAGAATAAAATTGTTCGCTGGTTGTATGATAGATCGTTACCGGTATTTCATCCATTGTATGTCCTTTCGTTTCAAGTTTTCCAACCTGGTCAAGGATGATCAATCCGCGTAGCAATTTTGCATTTAACTTTTTCGTACTGGCGGCAGCAATAATCTCAATTCCGGCTACCGTAGTTGCTTCTCTTCTAATTTCTCCGCAAAGGCTAATCAATTTTGTTTTTAATGCCTTTTGAAGAAATAAGACGATCTCATTCGCGACATCTGCTACACTTGCAAAATGAAACCTGTCACGATTGCTTCGATAGGAATCAATGCTGGCAATAATATTTTCCTGTGTTTTTGCTCCGAAGCCCGGTATTTTAGTAAGCATATTATTCTTACATGCTTCAAGCAATCCATCGAGGGTATCAATTTTTGCTTTCCTCCATAAGACAGAAAGTTTTTTGCCACCCAGCCCACGAATCCGCATCATTTCAAATAAACCGGTTGGAGTTAACTGGATCAATTCATCAAGCTCATCAATCGTGGTTTTCTTTTTTAATTGAAGAATGAGACTGATGATATCGCGATGAAAAAGCTTTTCCAATTCAGATTTTTCCATCCGAGCTACGCTTGCTGAGATCTTGCTTATGCGATAGGCTGCACCCGAAAGCAATGTGGACAGACGCTCATCCTCATTGTGGAGTAGTAAAAGTTCTGCGTAAAGGCGAAACTGTTTAGTTATTTCCCGGTTCGAAGCCATAATTCTTCTTGCTTAAGAATTATGCCACGAGGTTCAAAAGAAGGATTTCTCTTTACCAATATAAATACCATCTTCTCTTTCCTCAACCGGCCAGGTTTTCATCTTGTACCCTTCTCCCTGATTGTCTCTTCCGGATTGTAGGCTAAACCGGTAATCATGTACAGGACAAACAACATTTCCCAAGGGGTCAATCTTCCCTTCTGAAAGCGGGCCGCTGGCATGGGGACAGATAATGCCAAACGCATACAGCTTGTTCATATAACGGGTAAGGCAAATTTTTTTCCCATCCAACTCTGTTAGAGCAATTCCATTTGGTTGAAACCGGATTTCCGTACTGTTTGCTGCTATTTTATACCAATTATACTTTTTTTCTCCCACCAGATTTTGTTTTCTTTTTTAAGATTTTCTCAATCTTTTGTAATTCATCTTTTGAAAAATCCAGGTTGTCCAGGCATTTTATTGAATCCAGTACCTGTTCTGGTTTGCTTGCACCAATTAAAACTGTGGTGATCTCCTTTCTACGCAGGATCCACGCTAAGGCCATTTGTGCAAGGGATTGATTTCTTTGGCGCGCTATCGAATTCAATTTTTTTATCTGCTCAATTTTTTCAGCAGTAATATTTTCTGGTTTTAGGAAAGTATTCTCTTTTGATGCGCGGGATAAGGGTGGAATACCATTTAGATATTTATCAGTTAATAAGCCCTGCGCCAAAGGCGAAAACGGAATACAGCCTACGCTATTCTTGGCAAGCACATTTAACAAACCATCTTCCACCCATCTTTCAAACATAGAATATTTGGGTTGATGGATCAGGCAAGGTGTTCCCAATTTTCTCAGCATTTTTATTGCCTTTGCAGCATCCTCTGCATTATAATTAGAAATACCTGCATACAAAGCCTTCCCGGATCTTACGACATGATCCAGCGCATTCATTGTTTCTTCTAGCGGAGTTGAAGGATCGGGGCGGTGATGATAGAATATATCTACATAATCAAGCTTCATCCTTTTTAAACTTTGGTCGAGACTGCTGACTAAATATTTTCTCGAACCCCATTCACCATAGGGCCCATCCCACATCTTATAACCGGCCTTTGAAGAAATGATCAATTCATCCCTGAGATTACCGGTAAAATGCTGCTGAAGTATTTTTCCAAAATTCTCTTCCGCAGAGCCCGGCGGAGGACCATAATTATTGGCCAGATCAAAATGAGTGATGCCATTGTCAAATGCAGTAAAAAGGATCTTCTTGCAATTTTCAATATCATCTACAAATCCGAAATTATGCCAGAGCCCAAGGGATATCGCAGGCAGTTGAATGCCACTATTACCGCAGCGACGGTATTGCATCCGGACATATCTTTCTGAATGGGGTTGATAGTTCATTTATTCAAACATATTTTATCCTGTTCAAACTTTATCAACCCTAAATTACTTTAAAACCGCTTCATTTATCCAATCGACAAATCTTTGAGGCCATTGAGATACTGGTCCTTTGTTTGACTTTCTCAAACCAAAACCGTGACCAACATTCGAATAAATATGGAGCTCTGCTGCAATACCGGCTTTTTTATATTTCAAGTAAACCTGGGCAATTCCTTCTGATATATCCGCCCGGTTGTTGTAGCCTTCCAGTATGAACAATGGTGCGTTATCTCTGCGTCCTTTCCCCTATGAACCTTGTCATTTCGAGCCCGGGCAATAAAGATCACTCCGCATAAAGGGAAAGTAGGGCGAGATCCCGATTGCTATCGGGACTGCACAATTGGAGACTTCGTGTAATTTCGAAATGAAGTAGAACCGCCGATTGTGCAGATTTCTCGCCCTGGTTACCTCATTCAATTAGTGTCATTATTGCACCGGGCTCGAAATGACAAGGTTCAAAAGGGAAGGACACGGAAGGTTAATAATATGACCCCATTACTTGCTCACAATAAACTTCTCCCGCAATTGATCGTAGACCAATATAAGATCATTCGACTTACCATCATTATCAAATACCTTCTCCCAGGTATTGAGCGGTTCCCAAATGCAAGTGCCCTTGCCTTTACCATTGGGCAATTCAAATGCGATCTTGTTTACTTCATGCTTTAATGCCGAGTACTCAACAACTATCACATCCTTATTATAGCGACGAACGAGATCATACAGATTGTTTTCAAGATCGGTTAAGTGTTCCATGCCATTTGGGATAGTAAGATTCACCAATCACATCAAAATGTACACCCCTTGCAATCATATTATCGATGAAGAAAACTGATTCGTGATTTTGCCCGCCAAGCGCCACATGCAGCATCATTACGATATTTGGATCAACAGCTTTTACCGCGGCAGTTCCTGCAGCGATAAGTTGAGCAGTTACATCAATATTGCTAACATTTCCTTCTGGCCATACGATACCATGATTGATCTCATTTCCTATTTGCACCATATCAGGTGTTGTACCCTGTGCTTTTAATTCCTCAATTACTTTCTTTGTGTAATCATATAGGGCCTGCTTCAAATCCGTAAGGATAAATTTCTCCATGCCGCAGGTTTGTATTGTTTACCTGGATCTGCCCAGTAATCGCTATAATGAAAATTGAGCAACAACTTCATTCCTGCAGCCTTTACCCGCTTCGCCATTTGCTTGGTATGCTCGAGATCACAAAATCCTTTCTTTGGAGAATAACCGCTGTCTCTTGCAGGATCATTAAATATGCGGAGGCGTACATAGTTGAACCCATGATCACTTAAGATCTCGATTGCATCTTTGGTAACTCCCTTATCCGAAAACTTAATGCCTCTTTCTTCTAATTGAGGCAAGAAGGAGATATCAGCTCCAATCATTCTATCCACCGGTCTTGGCTTTGCTGCTTCCCCTTTCAATTCATATTTCTTATCAATGGTGTACGCATTTGCTTTTTCGGGATCAATTGTGATAATGTCTGTTGATCCGCTCCACAATCCTGCTGCACTTGCTTCAAACTTTATAATTCCGGCCTTTGTACCCGATTGTACGATCACCTGGCATTTGCCATTGAATAAACTGCGTTGCCATCTTCCGTCAACACATTTATCAGCTTCGTGGCTGCTTGGATCTCCATTTCCAACCCCAATGATCTTTGCATCACCTTCAATTTTAAATCTTATCATATTATCGGCATCAGGAACTTCACGGCCTTCGCGGTCAACAACGCTTACGTTCATTACGGTCACATCCTGTCCATCTGCAAGCATAGTGGTTTTATAAGGAGTCAGTACAACTTCCGCAGGTGCATTAGTGGTTTCAACTTTGGCTGTGAGTTTCTTTCCACTTTTATATGCAATGGCTTCAAGTTTTCCCGGTTGATAGGTTACAGTCCATTTCAAATGACTGTTCCGCGGCATATCCTTTTTGCCCAGGCTCTTTCCATTCAAAAACAATTCAACATTGTCTGCATTGCTATTCACCCAAACTTCAATTGGCTTTCCTCTTTTGTCCCTCCAGTTCCAATGCGGGGAAATATGCAATACATCTTTATCAGTCCACCAACTTTTATAATAGTAATAAATATTCTTTGGAAAACCGCACATATCCATGATGCCAAAATGCGAATTCACATTTGGCCATTTATATGGAGTTGGTTCACCGCGGTAATCAAAACCCGTCCATACAAAACCACCGAGCCAGTAATCATTAGGCGCAGCAAGCTTCCACCAGGTCTCGGCAGTGCTTGCCCACCATGGAGCGGTTATATCCTGGTCGGGAACATAAGCACGAATGGAATCTTTTTCAAGAATGCCACGAGTAGTAACCGTACTACCCATTTCTGTTCCAAGAATTGGTTGATTGGAATGATCCTTGTGATAATCTGCAACCGCAAATTGCCGGTAATTAAAACTTCGTACCGGTATCACTTCATTCACTCCACGATACACATTCGCAAGGTCAGCCGCATAAGTGCAGGTACGGGTGGGATCGAGTTTTTTTTGTTTTGAAATGAAGGTTTGCGCAATGCGTTTGCCCTGGGATGATGTATGAATCCATCCTTCTTCATTACCAATTGCCCACATGAATACAGATGGATGATTTCTATCTCTCTTCACTAATCTTTCAAACTGGTTCATGTATTCCGGTCCACTGTTAAGCAAACGTTGTTCGTCCATGACCAACATACCCAAACTATCACATGCATCCAGTAATTCAGGCGTCGGTGCATTATGAGAAGTACGATAAGCATTTGTTCCAAGGTTTTTCAACAGACCAACACGATAATAATGGAGATAGTCGGGTTGTGCTGCTCCAACTCCAGCATGATCCTGGTGATTATTCGTTCCGAATATTTTCAAATATTTACCATTCAGGAAAACTCCATTTGGTTTGATCTCAACTGTTCGAAATCCAAAACGAATCGTTTTGTTATCGATGATTTTTTCGCCAGACTTTATCTCAACTACAATTCTGTGCAAATAAGGATCCTCCAGCGACCAAAGCTTGGGGTCATTTACAATAATTGCCTGTGTACTGCCCTTCTCTTCATTGCTCCCCAATGTCAATTTCTGTTCTTTAGCAATTGCAATTCTTTTACCTGTGCGATCGGCGAGATAAGTATTGATTGAAAAACTTGATGATTCAAGTCCTTCATTGATTACAGCAGTTTCTACATATAAAGTAGCCTTATTTCCGGCAATTGTTGACCAGGCAAAGATTCCGTCTGTTGCAATATGGGTATTCGGATAAGTATTCAACCAAACATGCCTGTAAATTCCTGCGCCTTCGTAAAACCAGCCTTCATACTGCGTTGCATCCACTCTGACTACAATAATATTCTCCCTGTTGAAGTTTAAAAAATCCGTTACATCATAACATACCCCAACGTAACCGCTTTTATTATTTCCAAGAAAGAATCCATTGATCCAGATATTGGCATCCCTGAAAATTCCATCGAATTGCAATTGAAAACGCTTTCCGGAATCAGCAGCGTTCACATTAAAACGTTTCCTGTACCAGCCAATGCTTGTTTCCGGGTACATTCCGCCAACAGGTTTGAATCCATGACTGACCACATCATGGTTATCCGAATTAACAAATGGCAATTCAACAGCCCAATCATGAGGAAGGTCCAAATTTCGCCATGCGCTATCCTTAAAGCGGGAATCGATGGCTGTACCAAAAGCTCCACCTGATTTAGAAAAAATCGTTCGAATGCCATAATTAAAATCCTTTTCAGGATTGGCGGCATGACCGAATTCAAATTTCCAATCTCTATCAAGGTTTATTTGCCTTCGCTGAGCTGAACCCGATATTGCAATCAGGCTCAGGCACAATACCAGCAAAAGGACTTCCCTAATTATTTTCATAATGTTTTTATTGCAGTTATTTATCCTGGCTAAGCTTCACTGACTCAATTTCAAAAACAAAATTCCTATTAGCAGAAGGCTGAAAGCGCGGACTCACTGTAATTTCAATCTTCTCAATCTCGTTTAAATTAAGTACAGGATTTGAAATAGATGATTTGAAATATAAAGGCTGGAATCCAGGATAAGGCCTTGGCATCAATAAGGCTGAATCAGCTTTGAAGCCAGACAATGGCAATTCGAGATCCTGAATTTTATCTGAGACCAACTGATTCATAGAAAACGCAACTCCGTGTTGATTGACCAATGAAACTTTCAAAACAATTGATTGGCCATTTTCCGCTTTCGCGCGAAGAACAATTCTTTGAAATGAGTTCAATTCAGCACGGCGTTGATTCAGTTTCGTACCGATAAAATGTTGCAGACCCATTACCTCGTTATTCGACATATCAGTAATTGAAAATCGTTGAACCAATGCGCCAGTATTGGTTCCTGAACCATAAGCCGTTTGAAATCCCCTTCTAAAATTTGGCAGAACGTACACCGTCCGATCATTCGTTGGATTGTACAGCTCTAAAGAGGAACCAGGCGCGGCTATATTGGTTTTATATGTTTCAAAGCGATAATTGTCCCAGGCAAATGGATTTCCTTTGAATGCTCCGGGATAGGTTAGATAATTCTCTCCTTCCTGTACTATTATGCGGTATTGTAATTGTCCGCCTGTTACAAGATCAGCAGGAACCTCAGCGGAATATTCATATCCATTCCTCTTCATTTGAAGTGTTCTGAACAGACCACCGCCCAACCTTGATAATTGGACACTTACCCTTCCGGTATCGATTCCACCAACAATCGCACGAATGTTGAAAGCCTTGCCGGCACTTACTTCATTCGATGGTTCATGTCGGACAACGATTTCAGTATTACTCGCGGATGGGGCAACGAACTCATTAAGTCCAATGTTTGCAATTGCATTTTTACTTCCTGAATAATTTATACCTGTCTTGGTGATGAGATAAGTACCTGGGCTGACTTGAAATGAACTACCACTTGCAGTAGTTGAATAGTTATTATCCTTATTCAATGCCTTAACCAAAAAGTTCTGACCGAGTTCGTCGAGTACGATCTCCATTTTATTCGATTTCCAATCTATGGCTGTAACTATTTTATGGGGGGAAGCTCTTTCAAATGGATCGCGGATATAGATCACGTCGGGCATCACTTCAAGTCTCCATACGCCATCTTCTATCTTATCAATAAAATATGCTCCCGTGCCGGAATAGGAAACAATCGAAGAATTTCCAACACCGGCAATATTTCTCAATGACTTTTTATTCGCTGGATTCGATGAAGTTGAATTAGAATAATAAAATTTATCCCCTGAATTCATTTCACTCAAAGCATTCACATAACTCACCCTGAAAACATCAAAAGCCGTATCTGAAGGATAAGCACCATAGGATTTCATTCTTGGAACGCGGTGAAAAACTTCGGAAGCGATCAACATACTGATCGCTTTGGAAGGAGTATAGGCAAGACTGAGGTAATGAGTTTGATATTCTGTGTTCACATGTGCAATAGCCATTGGATCGTAGGCAAATTGACTTGCCCATTGAAATCCCGCGCCGCGGAACGCCCTGGCCATCGCAGGATAGACATAGCTATCGAATACATCGGCCGCATCAAATTCATAAACCATCAATGCTTTACTCTTGAAAGCAGGAACAGTATCACGGAAAGGAATTCGATATGAATCTACATGCGGCAGAATATTTCCTTTGATCGTTTGATTACCAACCAGGCCTGATGGATACCATTGAAAACTGAATCCGTCAACAGTTGATGCAGCGACAGCATCGCTGAAATATGGACCCTGTGCGATATTGTAGAAAACCGGTTTAGTCCATCCGGTACTTTTAACAGCGGCGGCCAGTCTATTGATATAATCGGTAACACTTTTCTTTGGATTGCTATGAGATGGTTCGTTATTCAATTCAACTGCGATAATATCCTTATCTTCTTCATAGGTCATCTTGGTATAAGGATTTACATGTTTGAAGAATTGCCGCATGAAGTTCTCCTGCGCTTTTATTGCCGTATCATTTGTCGTCAATCTTCCTCTTCCAAAATATCTTGAAAATCCTGGAGTGGTCTCATCGCGCTCGGGATATCCATTCCCCCAAAAAGCAATTGGAGTAATGATGGTTTTGATATTTCTTTTCTTCAATTCAGCCAATAGGAAATCGTAAAGACGCAAATGGTCATTATCCAACAAATTGCCTGCAGTATCGGAAATCTCGGTATCCCAAACGTGCACACGAAAAG
The DNA here is from genome assembly GCA_963728145.1 of uncultured Chitinophagaceae bacterium. Classification (GTDB taxonomy): domain Bacteria; phylum Bacteroidota; class Bacteroidia; order Chitinophagales; family Chitinophagaceae; genus CAVSJA01. Next base: position 264,605 of record CAVSJA010000009.1, read on the forward strand.
CATCGAAGCCTAATCTTGCGAAATGGTAGACATCGTTTCGAATTGCTTGTTCAAGATCTATATTCAAAGCTTTATGCGCACGATAGGCGTGTGCGAAAGGAGTAGTGTAGTTGATTCCATAAAAACTTGCTTCCGCATTACCATTTGTGTAACGCAGAACGCCTTGTTTATCCATATAGACCAGGTTCGTACTACGCGCTCTTTGAGCATGGGCTACGAAAGAATAAACAAGAAGTCCAAATGCAATGACAACTTTATACAGATTCAACCTCATTGGTTTTTTTCCTAAACTAAGTAAAAAATTCCTCCGTGGAAACGGAGGAAGAATGGTACACAATCATTATAACCATTGAAAAAAACTTCGATTTCGGGTTTGGTATCTATTCCTAGTTCGAAAATGCTTCCATTGCCACAGTCGGTTTGCCGCTGTTATCAAATGCTCCAAGGGTATATCCTTTCCAATTGCCGTATGCTTGCGGTTCCCAATACAAAACACCCAGTCCTTTTCCTCCATTGACTGCCTTTGTTTTTGTGATCAGATCACTCAGGAAGGATTTACAAACTGTCGCATTATCCCAGGGCATTCCAACTTCCACCACCATTACTTCTTTATTGTATCTCGAAACCATATCATTCATATTGGAAAGAATATCCGAATTATAAGCCATCCAGTTTGCTGCTGATGGATAAAGGGACATGCCGATCACATCAAATTTTCCTCCATTATTCTTAAGCCCATCAAACAACCACCTGAATAAAGTATTATTATATCCATTTGAAACATGTAGCGATAACTTTTGTTGATGGAAACACGGCTTTTGCTGCATCATAGCCCGCATTCACCATTTGAGCGAAATTGTTCATGCTGGTGCTTGCTTTTCCATCGGGCCAAAGCATTCCATCATTCGTTTCATTGCCAACCTGCACCCACTCCGGTGTAATTCCATTATTCTTCAATTGAGTGAGCACATCAGTTGTATGTGTGCTGATCGCACTTAACAGACTATTGAGCGTGCCTGTCCATGCTGCCGGTTTTGTTTGCTGTCCCGGATCTGCCCATGAATCACTATAATGAAAATTGATCATGATTCGCAATCCGAGATTTTTTGCACGAAGAGCCTTAACCAGTACATCAGCCGCATTGTTCCATGCAGGGTTGGGATTTACCCAAACTCGTATGCGGATTGTATTAAGTCCGATTGATTTCAACAAAGCCATGCACTCCATTTCCGCCCCAGCTGAACTATAGAATTTCTTTCCTGCCAGTTCCATTTCAGTTACCCAACTTACATCCGCTCCTTCAGCAAAATTTGAGGGCGGTGGAGGAGGGGGAGGATTACCACCGCCCCCACCAGGGGTTTTTGAACAAGAAAAGAACAGAATTGTTGTTAATACTAAATAGAATAGTCTGTTCATTTTTAATAATTGGCAATTAGCAATAGGCAATAGGCAATTTAGTAAATCCAGTTTGTCTTTTGCTCTTGCCTTTTGCTTATTGCCTATTGTCTGTTGCCCATTGCCCATTGCTTATTGCTTGGTTACTTTATAAGTCTTATTCATAAACTCCACCTGTATCTTATAAGTCGCCGTTTCATCGGGACTTGGAATATCCTGGCCACTATCATAAATAAACGGACCGCCGAGCTTCACTCCAGGAGCTGCGGCATTTTGAACTGCATATTTATGCGTCCAGCTTCCATTTTCTGGCAAGAAAAGATATTTTCTCGCGCCTGTCAATGGAACAGTAATCTCAAACGCACCGCTTGAAACTCTTGTGAATTGTTGTGAAGGCACAGGAACAGGATTGTTCCAACCACCAGCAGTCGCATCTCCAACGAGGAAAAGATTAGCTGGTGGAATATCGGCTGCAGCAGTAACCGGGCTTACAGTATACTTGCCCGTTACAAAGTCGACAATTATTTTGTACAAACCACTTGTTGTCGGACCAGGAATATCCGGACCTGCATCTGGCTGGAATGGCCCTTCCACACGATGCGCAGGATTTGTATTATTTGCTGCATTCAATGCATATTTATGACCCCAATCTCCATTTGTCGGAAGGAATAAATACTTCAATCCACCATTCAGCTGGAATATTCCCCCGTATTTGAACTGACCAAGGTTTGTGAATTTTTGAGCAGGCACAGGAACAGGATTTGCCCAACCGCCAACTGTGGCATCTCCAACTAAGAACAAATTGGCAGGGAAAGGAAAAATGGGTGCTGGCTCGGTAGAATATGGACTAACAGTAATATTAATGATATTAGAAGTCAATGCGGTTGAAGAATGATATAATGAAGATCTTACCCGAACCGAAATTGAATAATTTTTTGAACTATCTGTCATTCCCAAATCGGAAAGGATCTTATTAAATGTGCGTCCGTTCACACTTGTTGTGAGTACATTATTGACAACAATGGATTTTGCTTTAGAAAAATCCATGCCGTTGGAATCGACATCAATAGAATGAACAACAGTAAAGCTCGAAACGCCATTGGAAAATGTATAAGCAGGATCAGTCCAATTAAACGTGATAACATTTGAATTGGAATCTGCCGGAACTAAATTCAAGGTAGCGGCAGGAGAAGATAAAACTGGCGCGGTTCCCCCGCTGAATACGGTCTTGACTTCATCCTTTTTACAATAGTTAAATGTCAGGGATAAAATCAATGCAATGAATAGGCCAATATATTTTTTCATACTAATCCGTTTAAGAGTTGTTTACTAATAGCCTTCGTTTTGTATAAGGTTTGGATTCGTATTGATCTCTGGCGCTGGTATTGGAAAAACATTGCGGAAATTTTCAACTGCTCTTCCATTAGGAACATTTCCCTTCCATGGCCATAAATAAGCAGCTGTTGTAAATTGATTGAAGCGCACAAGATCAGTTCTCCTTTTTCCTTCCCAATGAAATTCCCTTGCTCTTTCATCAATGATCGTGGCCAATGAGATTGAAGTAAAATCCCCGCTTGTATTTCCATATGCTCTTCTGCGAAGAAGATTCACATAAGTAAGCGCATCAGCATTTGAACCTCCGGTGCCGCCTCTCAATACTGCTTCAGCATAGTTCAAATAGGCTTCAGCAAGCCGGAATACAGGAAAATCAACATCAACCCAGGTAAGATTTGATCCATTAGCTCCTGTTGAAGTTTTATTACTCCATTTACGAATAGATAGCCCGTCACGGAAATTCCCGATGTCTTCAATATCTAAGTCTTGTCCACCAGTTTGAAAATTTGCTCTTTTGTCAGTATTACCAGAAGGGTCAGGAAATTTATCGACCAATGCTTTTGTTGTACGGAGTCCACCCCAGGGATTGTCAACTCCATAATCACCTGCAACCATATCGCCCCCAATTGGCGCATGCACGAGATAGGTAGTTCCACCCCAGGTCCTGATCCTTACGCCATCGAATGCAACAGGGAATATGAATTCGGGTGAAGTATGATTATCTGCCAGGAAAAGATGACGATAATTTGTTTGAAGCGTGTAACCACCTTCAGTTATTACTTTCTTGCTATAAGTGATTGCGTCAGTGTATTTATCCTGGCCAGTATAAACCGTCGAATTGAGATACAGATTGGACAATAGCATCCATACAGCTGCTTTGTCTGCACGCGCATATTCATTTTGCCTTGGTGCGGGCAATCCGGCTTCAATTTCCTTTAACTCGGTTTCTATATATGCATATACTTCCTCTCTTGACTTTTGTGGAGGTAGAAATGCGCCGATCGGATCATTCTCCGTAACAAAAGTTACATTCCCGAAAAGATCAATGGCATGCCAGTAACTCAGTGCACGCAGGAATCTTGCCTCCAGGCGGTATAACTTGATTTTCTCCGCATCATTTCCAGTTAGCCCTCTTGAAGAAACTTTGTCATCGGCAGATTCACTAATGAATGAATTCGCCAATGTGATCTGATAGTACAGGCGGCTATACATCGCTCTTAGGAAGTTATCAGCTGGAGTCCAATCCATCTCATGAAAATCTTTGATGGTTTGGTCATTCCATCCGATCACTGCTTCATCTGTTGATAGTTCCTGTAAGTTGAAAAAGTTCCTGAGGTAAGAAGAAAAACCTTCGTCTATTCCTCCAAGGTCACCGTTGCCATCGGGGCCGTTATTTCCAGTAAGCGCAAGACCGGCGTACACTTTAGCCAATGCGCTCTTATAACCGCCTTCGGTTGAATAGACTTTATCACTAGTCAAACCGTTGCGAGGTGTGCGATTCAAGTCCTTTGTACAGGAATAAAATACATTCCCGCAAATGAACAGCAGCATTATTTTTAAGAAATTCTTTTTCATATTGAAAGAAGTTTCATTTTTTAGAAATCAAGATTAATTCCAAGTGCGAATACTCTTGGCCTTGGATAGATCGCGTTGTCAATTCCACCTGAGATCTCTGGATCGAGACCACTGTAATCGGTTATTACGAATACATTTTGAATACTTAAGTTGAAGCGAGCATTCGCCTTTATCATTTTAAGATATCCGGCATTGTAACCAATATTGAGATAGTCCATTTTCAGGAAGGACGCGTTCTCAAGATAGTAATCACTCCAGGTTTGACGGTTGTCGAACTGTGTATTCAAAATATCGCGATGCGCATTGCTCAGGTAACCTTGATTTGGAAATACGTTTTGATAAATGCCCGAACCTGCTTTAACCGCATTGTACATGTAGTTGCCCATATTGGCGCGGACCACAAATCCAAAACTGAATTTCTTATAGTTGGCATTTGCGGTGAATCCCAGGTAAGCAGTTGGTTCAGGATTCTTGTACCAACGCTTATCCGTTTCCTGCATTGCCGTTCCATTACGATCGAGGTCTTCATAAAAACCTTCGATCGGCTTTCCATTTATATCATAGATCTGTTTGTACAGGTAGAATGTATTGGGTCGATATCCCACAGTGTGTTTCTGTACGGTATTGAATCCTGTACCTCCTACATCTGCTCCGAGATAATTTGGGTCATTTATTAACTGCAGTTTGGTGATCTCACTTTTAATAATATAAGTAAGATTGAAACCAAGGTCAAGATCAAAATCTTCCCTGTCAATAGTCTTACTGGTAACAGTAAATTCTAGGCCTTGATTTTCTAAAGCACCCACGTTGGTGAGTAGATTATTTGTGAAATTAGTTCCACCTGGAACCGGAACAACCGCTAGCAGATCCTTGGTATTCTTTTTAAAATAATCTATGCTTATCAATAACTTGTTTTTCATGAACCCGAGATCCAATCCGATATTTCTTGTTTCAGTTTCTTCCCATTTTAGTTTGGCATCATAGCCTTGTGGCCTGATAACAGGTACATAACCTGGTCCGAATTGATATTGTGCCGCACTATCGCCATAGAAATAATTCGCCTGGTATCCGTAATCGGCTATACCATCCTGTTGACCGGTTATACCCCAACCTAATCGGATCTTCATATCAGAAAAAACATTGCTGTTCTTAAGGAATGATTCTTCCTTAATTCTCCACGCAATCGCAGCTGAAGGAAAATTACCCCAACGGGTATCGGGACTGAAACGGGATGAACCATCTCTTCTCATCGTAAAGGTGAGCAGGTATCGCTCCTTCAAATTATAATTCAGTCTTCCATAAAAAGAAACCAATGTATTCTGTGTAAATCCGGGAACACCCGCAGGTTCAAACTCAGTTCCATCTGCCCGGCGATCAGGAAATGCGGGGGATTCGGTCATCCAATCCTGCCAGGAATAACCCGCAATGAAATCAATCCTGCTACTTATCTTTTCAATATCTGTTGCATAGTTCAGGAAGAATTCCAACAGCTTGTTCGTCTTGTTTTGCTCATACTGATTATTGGAACCTCCACGATTAAACTGAGAAGCGGCTTCAGCAGGAACAAAAACAGTTCCGAAGCCCTTACTCTTATCCAGTCCCAAATTGAGGTTTGCCCTTAATTCAGGAAGGAAATGAAATTTATAATCGAATTGGATATTTCCGAGAATTCTATTGGAATGACCGTTATCATCGCGCATGTATAGTAACCCTAATGGATTTCTTGCGGCGTTGAAATTCGGTGATGTACCATTCAACCATTCAAAATATCCGCCGAATTCAGATTTGCCTGAGTAGATCGGTTGTGATGGATCGAAATAAACTGCAGAACCAACAGCACCCTGGTTTGCAAAATGGCTATTCGTTCTTGAAAACTTGCTATTCAATTTCACTGAAAGGTGCTTGTTGAAAAAGGTAGGTGATAAGTTCAAACCGATTGAATATCGTTTGAGGTTATCCGTATGTAACATTCCATTTTGGCTTAGAAGGCCAAAGGACAACCGATAGGGTAATTCGCTTATTCCTCCACTGAAGGAAAGGTTGTTATCCGAAGTAAAAGCACTTCTGTAAATTTCATCCTGCCAATCCGTGTTATTTGTTCCTACCAATGCCCGGTCTGCAGCAGAAGCAATTGAGCCGTCATAGTCATTGACCAGCTTGCGGAATTCATCGCCTGTTAGTACATCAACCGAGCCTGTTCTCACGCCCACTGAATTCACAGTAGAAAAGCTCGCTTTAAACTTTCCGGCAGAACCCGCTTTTGTTGTGATCAGGAGGACCCCGTTTGCCGCTCTTGATCCATAAATCGCTGCGGCCGATGCATCTTTTAAAATGTTGAAGGATTCAATATCATTTGGGTTAATGAGAGCGAGTGGGTTGGCAACTCCGGAAATTCCACCGTTGTCAACCGGAACCCCATCAATTACTATCAATGGTGAATTGCTTGCATTCAGCGAACTTCCGCCCCGGATCCGTATGCGGCTTCCTGAGCCAGGTGCACCGCTGCCGGGAGTCACTTGAACACCAGCTACCTTGCCGGCGATAAGTTGCTCCGGAGTTGTGATCTGTCCTTTTTGAAAATCACGGGATGTAACGGTAGCAACCGCGCCAGTAAGATCCTTCTTTCTCGCAGTGCCGTATCCTACGATAACGACTTCATTCAGATTTGAAGAAGAAGCGTTCAGTTTAATGTTCACCGTTCCGGCTGATCCTACTCTTTCTTCAAACTGCAAAAAGCTAACATGAGAGAAGACCAAAACTTCTCCCGTTGCAACATCTTTGATGCTAAAATTGCCATTGGCATCAGTAACAGTTGACAAATCCTTTTTCCCTTTTACCGAAACCGTAACCCCCATAATCGCCGTATTAGTAGCGTCAACTACTTTACCGGTAATCGTTTTTAGCTGTGCGAATATTGAAGCAGAGCTGAGGAGCAGAAAGACCAATAAAACGGTGCAACACAATCGTTTTTTTAATGTCATGGTCAAGCAGTTTAGTTATTTCCTAATAAATACGTATTCACATATTTATGAAATCAAAACTACCTATGAAGCTGCTTTAACTTTTGTCCTAACAGACAGAATTTTGTTTCATTTAGTCAATACTTATTCTTTAACTTGATAGGGGCATCTTTTGAACTACCTTCCGAAATATAATTTCTTACAGCTCAATAATTTTCTGAGCAGCGTTATGCTTTACAAGCAAGGATTTTTTTATTCCATCGTATTAATCTTGTTATTGTTTCCTGTGCGGGAAATTTCCGCGCAATCTCCTGTCATCAACTTCAAACATATCAGAAGTGAAAATGGACTATCAAATAGTACGATAGAAACAATTTTCCAGGACAAAAGAGGTTTCATGTGGTTTGGTACGAGAGATGGCTTGAACCGATTTGATGGATACCAGATCTCGGTGTACAAACATGATCCTGAAGACAGTAATTCAATTTGTGATAATTATATTACGAGTATCGCGGAAGACGATCAGAATAATCTTTGGATCGGAACGCTTAACGGCTTGAATATCTTTAATCCCGTTACGAATACATTCACACGTTTCAAGCATTTACCCGGAGATTCGAGGACGATCGGCAGCAATTATATCAACCATATCCTTTTCGATAGTAAAAAGCGCGTACTCGTTGCGACAGTGGGTGGAGGAGTAAACGTTTACGACCGTGCAAGCGAATCATTTAAATTAATCCCGGTTATTTCTAAAACAGGCCTGCAAGAAAAGCAGGTCAATACTTTGTTTGAAGACAGTAAGGGTAATCTTTGGGCCGGAGCATTCACCGGGCTCTATTTGTTCAATAGTCCTTCTGGAAATTTTCAACCGGCGCAATCAAATCCCCGCTTTCGCGAGGATCAATCGAATAACAGTTTAAGCCTTGCCATAAGAGTGATTGGCGAAGACAAATCAGGAAATCTGTTGCTCGGAACGAGCGATAATGGTCTGGTTGTATACAGTGTGGAATATCGTACCCAAAAAATATTCAAGCATGATCCAGCACTGTCAAGTTCAATTAGTAGTGATCTCATTAGAAGTATTCTCGTAACGAAGAACGGTCAGAATTGGATTGGATCCGTGAACGGAGGATTGGATCTGTTTGATCCCGCTCCTCAACAATTTTTCAATTATCAATATCAGCCAGATAATCCCGGAAGTCTGAGTCAGCGAACGGTATCGGCGCTTTTTGAAGATAAGCAAGGAAATATATGGATCGGAACACACCGGGGTGGAATTAATCTGTATATGCCCGGCACTGAAAAATTCAAGCTGTACAGGCAAAAGCCAGAATCGAATAGTTTAAGCTATAATGATGTAAAGGCTTTTTGTGAGGATAGAAATGGAAATATCTGGATTGGCACGGATGGTGGAGGACTCAATTTATTTAACAGAGAAAAAAACAATTTCAAACATTACAAATACAATCCTTTCAATATTTCAAGCATTGGTTCAAATGAAGTGATAGATATTATGGAAGACAGCGATGGCAATCTTTGGGTTGGAACATGGGGAGGTGGTTTGTGTTTATATAATTCGAAAACTGACAACTTCATTCGTTATAGCGGCAAAACAAGAACGCTCGGCGATTCTATAATAAGAACAGAGCCGGAGTATATTCAAAGCATTTTTGAGGACAGTAAAAGGAATTTATGGGTCGCAACCTATTTCAGTGGATTGCATCAGCTCAATAGAAAAACCGGAAAATTTACAAGGATCACTCAAAGTGCCACTAACAAAACATCACTAAATGGAAACAATATTCTTGCCCTTGCAGAAGACAAGGATGGGAATATTTGGATTGGAACCGATGATGGAGGATTGAACAAACTGGATGCATCAACAGGAGAATTCAGTCATTATTTCAACTATGAAGAGAAAAAACCTGACTTACGCGTACTGTTTGTAGATAGCAAGGGAAATTTGTGGTTAGGTCAGTCCGGTTTATATTTATTTGATAAGGGAAAAAATAGTTTTTTGATTTTCACTAATAAAGCTGATCTCTCGTCAATATTCATAAAAGGAATTGTAGAAGACAATAATGGAATTTTATGGATCTCTACTTCCGCAGGAATTACAAAGCTAAACCCGGAAACAAGTGATATAAGAAGATATAATACCATTGACGGACTTCAGGGACAGGAGTTTGAAGCCAATGCATTCTTAAAAACAAAAGACGGTTATGTTTTCTTTGGTGGAGTAAATGGATTCAATAGCTTCTATCCTAATGAGATCACAACGAATAATTTTATCCCTCCTGTTTTTGTAACTGATCTTACTGTTGAGAATAATAGAGTCATTGGCGGAACTGGAAATAAAATTCTTGAAAAAGACATCAGCTTTACTGATAAAATAACATTATCTCATAAAGAAGCCACCTTCTCATTTGCGTTTGCTGCGCTGAATTTTACGGCAGCCGAAAATAATCAGTTCGCCTATAAGCTTGAAAATTGGGACAAGGATTGGATCGATGCCGGAAGCGAGAAAAGAGTTACTTATACGAATGTGAGTCCGGGCACTTACACATTTTATGTAAAAGCATCCAATAATGATGGGCTATGGAATGAGAAGGGGCATAGCATTGAAGTAACAATTACTCCACCGTTCTGGCAAACCTGGTGGTTTAGAGTATTGGCTGCTCTCACGCTAATTACCGCGGGATTTTATTTCTTTCGCTTCCGAAGAAAGATTCACCTGCAAAAGTTTGAGGAAAGAAAAAAAGAGGAATTGCATCAATTGCAATTGCAATTCTTTACCAATATTTCGCATGAGTTTCGCACGCCATTGTCTTTGATCACGGGACCAGTTGAAAAACTATTAAAGGATAACCCATCATCAAAGAACAATCATGCCTACCAGGTGATCCAGCGGAATGCAAATCGCTTACTGCAATTGATCAATGAATTGATGGATTTCCGCAAAGCGGAATCGGGTGTATTGAAATTACAGGTAATGCCAGGAAATGTTCCTGTTTTCATCAATGAAATTGCAGAGGAGTTCAGTGAACTGGCGATTCAGAAAAATATTTCCTTCACTGTTACGACGGGCCTTTTAACAGAGGAAACCTGGTTTGATCGGCAAGTGCTCGAAAAGATCATCATCAATTTGCTCAGCAATTCCTTTAAATACACACCTGACAATGGTACTGTACAGCTACAGGTATTAGAATCAATTGACAATTTCAAACCATCATTCGAGAATCAACTGATCATCGAAAACAACAGGCAGGCGAAAAAGTTTCTTTATTTCTGCATTACAGATAATGGCATTGGTATTTCAAAAGAATCCATCGATCACCTGTTTGAACGTTATTATCGCGTTTCTGATTCACACCTTGGATCAGGAATCGGTCTTGCCTTTGTAAAAACCCTGACCCAACTTCACAACGGGAATATTTCTGTCTTCAGCCAAAGGAATAAAGGAACAGAGTTCATTATTGCCATTCCCTCAACAAAGGCAGATTATAGTGAAAAGGAAAGGTGGATGAAAACGATCGAGCCGGTTGCGAGGTTAGAAAGCCTTTCACCGCATGCATCCTCACAAGCTCAACTGATATCATTGGATAAGCCATCCAATGGAAACAATCATCATTCAAAAGATAATGTTATCCTGATCGTGGATGATAATGAAGAACTGAGAGAGTTTCTTAAGGAATCCCTGGAAGAGCAATACTCGATCATTGAAGCCCCTGATGGAAATGTTGCGATGGAAAAGACATTGGAATATTATCCTGATATTATCATCAGTGATATCATGATGCCGGTCATGGATGGAATTGAATATTGTCGCCAGGTAAAAGCATCACCTGAAACCGCTCATATACCTTTCATACTACTAACCGGGAAGGACAGTTTTGAAGCAAGGATCGATGGAACAGAAAAAGGAGCAGATTATTATTTCTCAAAACCACTCAGCACTGAACTTTTGTTGCTCACAATACGAAATGTACTTTCTCAAAAACAAAAAATAAAAGAACGTTATCAAAAAGATCATCATGTAGAAGTGAAGGATCTTGCGCATTCGGCAAAAGACAAGGCATTTATTGAAGAGCTCATTAATATCATTGAAAACAATCTCTCCAAACCAGAATTGGATATCGAATTTGTTTGCACGCAGATTGGGATGAGCAGAACCAAGCTATACAATAAAATAAAAAATATTACAGGGCAATCCATCGGTGATTTTATTCGAACCATCCGCTTAAGAAAGGCTGCCGCATTGATGAGCGATAGCGAGCTGTCACTTACCGATATCATGTACAGTGTCGGTATTCAAACCCAATCATATTTCTCCAAGGCGTTTAAGACGGAATTTGGCAAGACGCCTACGCAGTTCCTTAAGGATTTGGAGGCGAGGAAGTGAGGTTGATGGGGTTGATAAGGTTGACAGGGTTGATAAAGAATTAATTTCCAGCGTATCAACCTCATTAACCCCATCAACCCTATTAACCTTCCATCGTGGCGCAGCATTTGAGCAATGTTTTGAAAAAAGGCATGCTCGCTAATATTATGATAATATCTGTATTGGTCTTCGCCATTTGGTATATGTTCCTTGAGGAGGAGATTTTCGGTTTTGTGAACAAGTTGTTTGGCGGAAGAGATAAAAAGTGGCAGAAACCGATTTATACCTGTCCCGCCTGCATGGCTCCATGGTGGGGGACCTTGATTTATTTCGCATTGCATTACGCAGGCTTCGAAAGTTTTTCGAATATACACTGGACCGTTATTCTCGTTACCGTTATAGGTTCAACGGGGTTAAATGCAATTTTGTTGAAATTGTTTTCAAAAGATGATCAAATAATAAAAGAATTGAAGAAAGAGAATGAAGAAAAAGAAGATCATAGTTCGGATGGATTTATTTCTTCTCCCCGGAAATATCAAACGAGAAACCAGGAATCATAGAAAAAGAAGTACATCCCAATAGCTATAGGAATCAATATAAAATCCCGATAGCTATCGGGAGCAATAAAAAATAGGAAATAGAAAAGGCCCCCGCCTTGGGGGGGCCTATAAAAAGAATACGGGTTCTTTCTTTCAATGTTTATAGCTGGTTCCTGCGGTAGTTTTATTAGTTGTCATAGCTCCGCCAAAAACTTTCCTACCCCTGTCTTTCAGATTTGTCAAAAAATCTGTGCGCTGCTGAGGCGTCATCTTGCGATACTTATAATATGCAAATGCAGCTGCTCCCGCTAACAAAAGACTTCCGAAAGATTTATTCATCTTCATAATTCAAAATTTAAAGGATTCACGAATTTGTTTGATTAGATACTGAAAAGATCGTACCAAAGTCAATGGGCAATAGGCTCAATGGGCAATAAGCAATAAGCAATTGGCAATTGGCAAACAAACCCTCTATCCAGTATATTCTTGCCTATTTGTTCGTTGACTATTGCCCATTGCCTATTGTCTATTGCCTATTGCTTATTGCATCTTAATTTGAGGAGGTGTCTCTTCTGGAAGATCCGGTTCCAGAGGACCATCTGGTTCATACTCATCCGGATCCTCATCAGGAATACCGGGATTTTCTGGAATTCTTTCTGGTTGGATCTCAGGTTTCGGATCTTTTTTAGGATCCTCAACTGGTTGATCAGGTTTTTGATTCTTATTTTTTTTGTTCATTGTAATTTGGTTTTATAGAATTAGTTCCTCTAAATCACCTAAAAAACCATACCCTATTTTATTTTGAATGAGTATTCATTCTTTATCAATGAACATCCCTTTGCCCATTTTGCAGTAGTCGGGCAAAAAATCCCCAATGACTTTAAAATGGAAACCAGTCAATCAATTGATAGCTATAAATGGCATAATAATTTAAGAAAAGGGAGTGCCGCTTAGGCTTGAACCTGTTCCTCTGGCTAAGCCGGAGGGATAATTACTAACGAAAATTATAAAACATGAAATCCAGAAATTGGTTCCTGGTTGCTGGTCTGGCAATTGGATTAGCAGCCTGCCAGGATAATAAAACTGCCAATGATGAAGACGGTAGCCGTATTTCAAACGCAACTAACCCGGACAACAATAATGATGTGCCCCAGGCTACTCGTACCAGCTTTGAAACAAAGTATCCAACTGCAAGCAATGTACGTTGGGTAAGAATTGAGCCAAATGACAAAATGGAGATTGACAACACTGATGTCCGTTATAATCTTGACGCAAACGATTACCAGGTAAGATTTAACATGGACAATATGGACTACATCGCATGGTATGATGATGGAACGTGGATCTATAGTACGGCAAGGGTTCCCGACCATTCTTTGTTGCCGGCTGCAGTTAATGAACGGCTTAGAACAGACTATCCGGGATTCACCATTGTAGATGTTAATAAAGAGAACGACAAAGACAGGGCGATGTATGAAGTAAATATTGAAAAGGGATCCGACAAATGGAAACTTCTGATAAATGAAAATGGTGAAGTGATAAAGAAGAAGGGTCGCGACGATAAAAAAGGTGAAAAGGAAAAGAAAGACATAAAATAGTCTATCTGGTGCATCTATGAAACGAAGCCCCGTCTTCCGGTAACTCGGGAGGCGGGGCTTTTTTTGTGTGAACAGAAGAACAGAAGAACCGATGAACAGTAGAACAGTAGATCAGAGGAACAGAGAATCCGGACGTAGTCTGTAATCTGCAATACATCTACACTTTATCAATAGATCACTTTCCTTGATTCGTCTGTTCTTCTGTTCAAAGCGAAGTGTATCCTGGAATTTTCTTAACTTATAGATACAAACTCCTGCTATGAGATTACCATTCTTAATCTTCAGCCTTTTTTTATTTCTAAGCAGTCATTCACAACAACCAATCTTAATTACGTTTCCTCAAAAGCATAGCTCAACAGCATTGGATGGTCGATTGCTTCTACTCATCTCAAAAAATAATAAAGAGGAACCTCGGTTTCAGATATCGGATGGACCGGCTTCGCAAGCTGCATTTGGACAGGATGTCGAGAATTGGAAAGCCGGAGAATCAAAAGCTTTTACAGCAAAGGAATTCGGCTACCCGATTCAAAATCTTAATGATCTTCCGGCAGGAGAATATTATGTGCAGGCTTTGTTGCATAAATATGAAACATTCAAAAGAAAGGATGGTCACGTAGTCAAATTACCAATGGATCGTGGTGAAGGGCAACAATGGAATAGGGCTCCAGGAAATCTTTATTCTAAACCAGAAAAAATTCGGATTGATCCACGGTTAAAAAATATAATTCGGATTGAACTAACCGAGATCATTCCTCCAGTCAAAGAGCCTGCAGACACAAAATATATTAAGCATATAAAGATCCAGAGCAAATTGCTTACTGAGTTTTGGGGCAGGCCAATGTTTCTCGGTGCGCATGTTTTATTGCCGGAAGGATGGGATGAACATCCCAATGCAAAATATCCGTTAGCAATTTTTCATGGACATTTTCCAAATGATTTTGGTGGCTTCAGGACCACGCCCCCCGATACAAGTCTAAAACCTGATTATAGCGAACGATTCAAAATATCTGGCTATAACCGCATCGTTCAACAAGAAGCTTATGACTTTTATAAAAAATGGACAGGGCCAGATTTTCCAAGAGTGCTTGCGATAGAGATTCAACATGCAAATCCTTTTTATGATGATTCTTATGCGGTCAATTCAACGAATATTGGCCCATATGGAGATGCGATAACGTATGAACTCATTCCCGAAATCGAAAAGCGATTTCGTGGCATCGGACAAGGATGGGCCAGGTTTATGTATGGCGGTTCAACCGGTGGATGGGAAGTATTGGCCGCACAAACATTTTATCCGGATGAATACAACGGTTGTTATTGCGCTTGTCCCGACCCGATAGATTTCAGAGCCTATACTGTTGTAGATATTTATAAAGATAAAAATGCCTACTGGTTGGAAGGTGATTTTAAAAAAACACCGAGACCAGGATTAAGAAATTACCTTGGACATGTGAGTGCAACCTTGCAGGAAATGAACTACCGGGAATTGGTATTGGGTACAAAATCCAGAAGTGGACAACAATGGGATATTTGGGAAGCAGTTTATTCACCTGTTGGGAAAGATGGCTATCCAAAACCAATCTGGGATAAGGTCACCGGGGTGATCGATAGTATCACTGCAGTTTATTGGAAAGAGAATTATGATCTGGCTTATATCCTGAAAAGAGATTGGCCGAAGCTTGGCGAAAAATTGAAAGGAAAGATCCATATCTATTGCGGTGATATGGATAATTATTATTTGAATAATGCTGTCTACCTAACCGAAGAAATACTTAAGTCATTGAAGGATCCATCCTATGATGGGGAAGTTGATTACGGAGACCGGGCAGAACATTGCTGGAATGGGGATCATACTCAACCAAATTATATTTCACGCTTGCGTTATCACCAGATGTTCATTCCTAAATGGGCAGAAGAAGTGAAAAAGCGTGCTCCTGTAGGAGCTGATTTGACGAGTTGGAGATATTGAGCAATAAGCAATGGGCAATAGGCAATAGGCAAATTATCCTGCTATTCGGGATTCTTGCCTATTGCCTCTTGGCCTTAAAATATCTGTTAATTGAATTCTCTCTAACAAAACAATCCGCCGAATATTTGTTAATTTATGATACAATAAAATATAGAATGAATATGAGGCGAATAGTTTGGGTGTTCTTACTTTTTGTCGGCAGTTTTTCTTTTGCCAGTCCTCGAACAGCAGATCCTGTTTCGAATATTGTTGAAGAAATTATCGAAACGATTGGATTAAAAGCAAATTTTAAGATGAGGCCAGCACAAGTGCCGAATGCGATTGCGATTACCTATAAGGGTGAGCGATTTGTTTTGTACAATCCTGTATTTCTCCAGGCGCTTACGGAAGCAACTGGAAACAAATGGGCGGCAGTAAGTGTATTAGCCCACGAAATAGGGCATCACCTGAATGGACATACATTGGATGGATTTGGAAGTCAACCCGGAAAAGAGCTGGAAGCCGATGAATTTTCTGGTTTCGTTCTCCGCAGAATGGGTGCTTCCCTTGAGCAGGCCCAGGCTGCAATGAAATTAGCAGGAAATAGAAAGCCGTCTTCAACTCATCCTCCTCAATCGGAAAGACTTTATGCCATCGCAAAGGGATGGAATAATGCTGACCCAACTCTTGGAAATGAAATCGTTTTCTCTAAACCTGAAGTGCCGAAGAAACAACCGGCTGAAATGAGTCTATCTGAACAGGCAATACTCAATCCAAAATATGTATGGAAAAAAGTTGATTTCCCTGGTGATCGTTCCGCGAAATATTATATCACTGTTCGTTCGAGTCTCGTTCGGATAGAAAATAATGAACTTACTGTTATTGGTAAGATGGTTGAACTGGAAGACCGCAATTATCCTTATTTCATCCGGCTTGCAAATAGCAAAATCCTTCTTATTGGCAATGATGGCAAGTTGATTACCGAGGATGGTAAATGGATTGGGTCGTTGCATTCGTGACTTAAGATTTCCTCTGAGTCCTCCCCCCTTGAACCTTGTCATTTCGAGCCCGGTCAATAAAGATCACTCCGCATAAGGGAAAGTAGGGCGAGAAATCTGCACAATTGGAGACTCCGTGTAATTTCGAATTGAAGCAGAACCGCCGCTTGTGCAGATTTCTCGCCCTGATGCCCTCATTCAATTAATTTCATTTAATGACCGGGCTCGAAATGACAAGGTTCAAGGGGGGACGCGGAGGAAGTCATGTACACGCATTACGAGACCTGGAAACATTAAATTCTTCTTACATTTAAAGCTCGGCTTGCTTAGAGGGAACTCGTTCAGTTGTCTGATCACCTTTCAATGAAAATGGAAATACGATCGATACGAATGATCCTGTACTGATATTGCCAATCACCGCGTTTGCAAATACCATGAATGCCAATCCGTTTGTTTTATCGTGAATTGAATTAGCAGGTGTACCTCTTAGAATTTTTTCGGTTTGGCCTGGATGTAATAATCCGGGTACCAACAGAATTAAAAGGATACTGCAAATCACGCAGGAAATAACAACTCCGATAGCTGTAACAAGATGCCCGGCGGCAAACATTGAAACAGTACTGGCATTATCCTTTCTTTTATCATTGAATCGAATCAGAAATACAACAACAACGATCAGGAATAAGAAATTTCCGAGATAGAGTACCCATGCATCTCCAAACAAAGCATGTTTGATAAATACAAATACGGGAATGCAATAAACTACTGCCGCAATCAACCCATGTTTCAAAAAAACCGGCCAATGAACATGTCTGAACATTTCAGTTCTTTCCTCTGAATGATAAAAAATCATTCCTTCCTTTAAACAAGAGGCAAAAGGCAAGGGGCAAGAGGCAATGGGTTAAAATTGCCCCTTGCCCCTTGCCTTTTGCCTCTTTCTTGCAGCAACTGTAACCTGGTTAAAAGTTCTGCGTCCTATTCATGTACTGATTAAGAAACAATAAAAAAGCATTCATAACCATAAAAATATTAGTCATGAGAGGCAAATACATCACAACCCAGATCAGGCTTGCAGCTTTATCGGGTTCACGCAGAAAAAGCTAATTATTAGGAAAGTATAGCCATAGTAAGTCCTCCCGTCTAAGCCGGGGGGACTTTTTTTATTCGGAGAACTTCCATCTTGTTCCTTCCTCCCTCCGTGCTGTCATTCCCACGAAAGTGGGAACCTGTCTTCCGTGGCCCGTCATTCCCGTCCCGCCAAAGGCGGGAGGAATCTCTGCCACGGAGGACACGGATAGCACGGAGGAGGGTTCGGTGAACAATTTATGAGGGGGATATAGCGTTTTGAGCATTGGCAAGCAGCCGTTTACCCGAAACCCCAATTCATGAAAAAACTCTTATTTCTATTAGCTTGGTTCCCATTAGGATTAAGCGCGCAGAACATTTATTTCTCCGCAAGAGCCGGTATTTCCAATTACCAGGGCGACTTGCAGGCAAAGCCGATTACTTTCAGCCAGGCTGGATTCCTTGGATCATTTGGAATGAAGTATGACTTATCCGAACATTTTGTTGCAAGGACTTATCTAACTATGACTTCATTAAAAGCCGACGACAAAAAAGGTAATGCCAACATGCAAATGAGAAACCTCAATTTCAAAAGCAAAGTTTTTGAATGGGAACTCAGTGCACAGTACAACCTGTTTAGCTTTAATGATAAGTGGTGGACACCATATGTCGCCACTGGTATCGCAGTCTATCATTTCAATCCATTTACAACAGCGCCTGATGGTACAAAAACCTATCTGGCACCATTGAGCACAGAAGGGCAGGGCTTCGTCGACGGAGTTAAACCCTATAAATTAACTCAAATCGCTATTCCCATTTCATTTGGTGGAGAGTATGCGATCAATGAAGATATGCGCATTGGCCTTGAATTCGGAATACGCAAAATATTTACAGATTATATGGATGACGTAAGCAAAGCCTATGTTGACCAAAGCGCTTTACTTGCAGCCAGAGGACAAACGGCAGTTGATCTTGCTTATCGTGGAGATGAGATCGGTACAGAACCCTATCCAGCGGGAGGTACTACACGCGGAAATGATAAGTTGAGAGATGGATGGTATTTTGCTGCAGTTACCTTTACCGTTCGCTCTTTCGTTAGTCAATACAAACGCATCGCCGGCCTTCCTGCTTACAAAAGAGATAAGAAAGTAGGCTGCCCTTCTACTCGCTTCTGATGAATTAATAGGCAATAGGCAATGGGCAATAGGCAATTTTTAACAATTGTTTTTTGCCTATTGCCCATTGCCCATTGCCTATTTTTCTTGCCACAAGTGTAACCTAATTAAAAGAACCGCGTCTTATTTATGTACACGATGAGAGAATAACTGAAAAACATTAATAACAATAAAAAAATTAGTCATGAAAGGCAAGTACATCACCACTCAAATAAGGCTCGCAGCTTTATCTGGTGCACGCAAAAAGAGTTAACGTTTAAGACAACTCACGAAGGATGGACCCCGTTTTATTGCGGGGTTTTTTCATTTCGCAGGGTTTGGTTAATAGGGTTGATAAGGTTGACAGGGTTGACAACGCTTAAAAGGTTGATAGATTAATCGTGTATGGTCTACCCCAAAAACATTGCTTTGTTTTCAATTCAACGATGATTGTTATCAATTGGCAATGGCATAATTTTTATCGCCATAACATCTAAAGAACTGTTATGGCAAACAAGAAAAATAACAAACAAGCCAACTCATCCCGCAAGCGGGATAAGGACCGTGAAATGTCACCAAAGGGAAATACGGCAAAAAGCAGAATGAAACCAGATACTGAAGGCGAGGTTTCTAAGCCTTATGACGAGGATGTTGCAGCTGAAATGAATATTCGAGGCAAAAAGAGTATGAAGAAGTAAAAGGCTGCGAGCTGTGAGCTGCGAGCCACGAGATAAATACAATAGCTCATCGCTCGTAGCTCATGGCTCATAGCTTCTTTATTCCATCCATCACGCACATACGACCCCTTACTAAAAAGAAATTTGCCGCAATCATTAGCTTTCCTACTTTTGCTCCTCAATTTCGGTAATATGATTTCCCGCTGTCTCCCTGATATTGTAATGGCCATGCTGGCTTAAGTACAGGATTTACTTTTCCTGTATTTTCTCACCGTCCCGTGCGGATACTTTTTTCATTTCACATTTATTGGTCAATTTTTAATCGACGATCTTTATGTCACAGGTACAAACTAACGCTATAACCATACGTTCCATATATTCTATTATCAAAGAAGCAATCCGCGGTGAACAGCAGGATTATACGGCAGGTAGCATGCGAAAGGCAATTGTATTGCTCGCTATTCCAATGATCCTGGAGCTTGCGCTGGAAAGTGTTTTTGCCATTGTAGACATGTTTGTGGTAGGAAAGCTCGGTCCGGATGCAATTCAAACGGTTGGTTTGACTGAAGCTGTTATTACCATCGTCTATTCAGTTGCCATTGGACTTAGTACAGGTGCAACGGCAATGGTCGCACGAAGAATTGGGGAAAAGAATCCTGATGAAGCTGCTCATGCAGGCGCACAGTCATTGATTATTTCATTGGTGATTACTATCGCGATCAGTGTGTTGGGTGTAATATTCGCACCGAATATTCTGAGGATCATGGGTGCAACTGATGCAGTAGCAACAGAGGGAGCGATCTTCACGCGTATCATGATGGGAGGAAGTCTTGTGATCATGTTGTTATTCCTCATCAACGGAATTTTTCGCGGAGCGGGAGATGCAGCAATGGCGATGCGAAGTCTGTGGATCGCCAGTATAATGAATATTATTCTTTGTCCTATAATGGTTCATGGTATTGGCGGATGGGAAGGATGGGGACTGAAAGGCGCGGCCATCGCAACAACGATTGGAAGAGGCACAGGCGTCATATATCAATGTTATCATCTTTTCAAGGGCAACAGTATCATCCATATCAAAGCGCGCCACCTGAAATATGACTGGCCCTTGATCAAAACGATAGCAAGCATTTCCTGGCCAGCAACATTTCAATTCCTGATCGGCTCGGCAAGCTGGATCTTTCTTACCCGGCTAATTGCTGAAACCGGCGGAACTGAATCATCGGCCGGCTACCAGATTGCAATAAGGAATGTGATGTTCTTCTTGCTACCCGCATGGGGATTAAGCAATGCCGCGGCTACACTTGTGGGTCAGAACCTTGGAGCTAAGCAACCCGAGCGAGCTGAACAAAGCGCAATACTGGCTGCAAAGTATAATGCAATCTTCATGGCACTGGTAACATTTATCTTTTTGTTCTTTGCCTTACCCATTGTGGGCATTTACAATTCTAATCCGAAGGTGATGGAGGTTGGTGCGCTATCTATGCAAATCATCGGAGCTGGGTATATATTTTATGGAATAGGAATGGTGATGATCCAGGCTTTAAATGGCGCGGGTGATACCAGGACACCAACCTGGATAAACTTTGTTTGCTTCTGGTTATTCCAAATACCACTTGCCTACCTTCTTGCAAAAGGATTTGATCTCGGCCCTACCGGTGCGTTCATTGCAATACCAGTAGCCGAGACGGCTATTGCTATTTGGGCTTATTTCATTTTCAGGAAAGGAAAGTGGAAGAAGGTGGTGATCTAGGTGGGAGTTCACGGGGTTGATGGGGTTGACGGGGTTGAGATGGTTGACAAGAAAGAAAAACTAATATAATACAGGACCCTAACAACTCTGTCAACCTTGTCAACCCCATCAACCCCATCAACCCTCAACATTTCAACCTTTATCCCTATTTTTAACGAAGCATGAACGCAATCCCTAACAATGTCATACGTCAGGTGCTAATCCTGGCGCTTATACTGATTCTCGGCTATATCCTGTTCAGGGAATTGCAATTCTTTTTGCCGGCTTTATTGGGAGCATACACGCTATATGTTATCCTTCGTAAATATCAGTTCATACTTGTAGGCAAGGATAAGTGGAACAAGAACCTAGCCGCGGTTATCCTGATGTTATTATCCTTTCTAATTATCCTGGTTCCAATATTCATACTGATCAATATGCTCTCTTCGAAGATCGCGTTTGCGGTTAGTCATTCGAATGAAGTGATTGCTTCTTTTCAAAAATTCGTTCAGAAGTACGAAGCGCAGTATGATTTTCAATTGCTCACGCCTGAGAATGTTCAGAAAATATCCGATTGGCTGGGTCGCACTTTAACGAACCTGCTCAATGCCACCTTCAATACACTTACGACGGTGGCAACTATGTATTTCTTGCTTTTCTTTATGCTTACACAGGGCCGGAAAATGGAGTCTGCTTTTTATGAATGGGTGCCATTAAAAGATGAAAATGTCTTGTTGTTAAGAAACGATATGAATAGCATGGTGCTTTCAAATGCCATAGGAATTCCGCTCATCGCGCTTATACAGGGTGTTGTTGGATTGATTGGATACTATTTCATTGGGGTAAAGGAGCCGATATTCTGGTTCGTGATTACATGCATCACCGCTATGTTGCCCGTAGTTGGAGCAGCTTTAGCTTATGTGCCGCTTGCAATTCTGTTCTTTGCAAATGGTGACACCGGTAAGGGAATTATTATGTTGGTCTATGGATTTGGAATAATTGGATTGGTAGATAATTTCTTCCGGTTCTATATTGCTAAGAAAATCGGTGATGTCCATCCATTGATTACTGTATTCGGCGTTATTGCTGGTATAAATGTATTTGGATTCATAGGCATCATCTTTGGTCCAATATTATTAGCCTTATTTTTACTCCTTATTAAAATATACCTGAACGAGTTTAGCAGCACTAAGCCCAAATCAGGGGTCATCGAAAGATAACTAATGCAATTCCGTAATCTTACTAAGCATTATTACTTAACTAAAATAGACCCCTTGAAATACAATAAAATAATCGGTTTTTAGAGGCTTGTAAGGTTAGCGGAACGATAATATTTTCGACCCCATATCGTTTTAATTCGGACGACTAACCCTATGTTCACGAGATCGAAAATAAAATCCGTATCCCTGGCAGGATTGTTCTTCCTATTCCTCGTCTCTCCTGCACTAATATCCAGCTCTAGTAAAGATGCTGCGGCGGTTACCGGTTTTACGATCAATAAGTATGGTTTACCTGTAGTACAAAAAGCAGACTCAGTTCGCATAGTTGATGAGGCCTTGCATTTATATGATAGCCTGCGACTGAGAAAATTCGGCTTAAGCAAGAAAGCCTTTCAATATGCATGGAAAGGATACCAGCGTTTGTTGCAGGTAGGAAAACTGAATAAGAAAGATGTATTATCTATATGTGATTTCAGCCAATCGTCTAAGCGCAAACGATTAGTCATTATTGATCTTGAAGAAAGGAAAGTATTATTGAGCACTTATGTGGCGCATGGCCGTGGTTCAGGTGGTGAATATGCCAGATCTTTTTCAAATAGTCCTGAATCGCATAAAAGTAGCCTGGGTTTTTATATTACACGAAGGACCTATTATGGTGATCATGGACTGTCATTGAGGATCGAGGGCCTGGAAAAAGGAATCAATGACCTGGCAGATGAAAGAAGGATAGTGATCCATGGTTCAGATTATGTGGGAACAAATTACTTGCGAAATAATGGATCTAATGGTCGCAGTTTCGGCTGCCCCGCAGTTCCAAAAAAAGATACTGAAAAAGTTATTCATACTATTAAGGGTGGTTCAGTTCTCTTTATTTATCACCCCGCAAAACACTATCTGACAAAGTCCAGGATCTTGAACGGCTAACCTGGACAATAAACTTCAGATGGTTTGAAGGCGAAAAAGCTCAATTTAGGTTCGTACCCTATGATTGGGCTTTTCTTTTTATTGCGCAGCACTCAGGCCAGCTAACCGCTGTTCGACCTGAGCGTAGAGCCGAAATGAAATGGAGGCTTCATTTAATAAGGGCACAGTGGCCAGCAGGTGGCGCACCGACGCCAGGTAACGAAAAAGTATAAGCTACGCTATGTGACTA
Organism: uncultured Chitinophagaceae bacterium; assembly: GCA_963728145.1. Lineage (GTDB taxonomy): Bacteria > Bacteroidota > Bacteroidia > Chitinophagales > Chitinophagaceae > CAVSJA01. The sequence goes on from CAVSJA010000009.1 coordinate 288,338, forward strand.
GCATATTTTTTCGAGACCGATAAGCGGAGGACTCTAGGAGGAGCTGCGATGCGTGTGGTTTAATTTGAGAAAGTGTGTTGGCCATAAACCACAGGCAGAGAGCAGCGGATGAAAGCGACTTTGCGCAGCGAAAAACCATGACAAAATAAACACTTTACAAAAATGAAAAAAGCCTCTTTCAAGGCTTTATATTGGCATTGGTTTTTGAAAGCAAGTAAAGGAGACTGAATCCTTTTTTCCTAAGAATACCTTTACCTCCGTTTTTAGTGCCATAGTAGCAAAATTCTTAGTCGCTTGCGCGGCTCATCTTTGCCATGCCCGGCACCTGCTAACCCTGGCCGGCAAACACGTATTCATGCTTCATGCTGATAGGGGTTTAAGAAGGCACAAAAATCCCACAAAATGCTTAATTAATCTTGATTATTTACGGGAGATTTACGGTCGCAAAAGGGCGACAACTGGTTTATTTTTGCGATTGCTCGTTTTGCTCGGTCGGATTTATTTGAAAAGCAAAGTCTGATTTGCTAACTCCGGCTAACTTTAATGAATTCTTTTGTTTATTGAAAACTAAGCAAAACAAAGGTGAAATCAGTCATTTTATTTCTTCAACATAAGAGGATAACAACTTCCAATTACAATTGACATTTAAAAATGTTCCATAGACATAAATGCCTTCAAAATCATACTTTATCAAAATTTTGGCGGAATCTCCGACTATTACAAGCTTAGTGAATTCAATTAACCGCTTCGGTTTTTGGATAACAATTTCGGCTTCAGTAACAAACTTAACCGATCCATTAAAGTCCATAGAATTTATACTATCGGGAATATTTGTATTCCTTACGACATTTAATTGATAATTATCCTTTTCTTTTTGTAAGAATTTTTGAAACGCTGGTATGTCAATAGAAGCTCGAATTAACTTTTGTTTTATTGCCTTTTCAGAACAGGGTTGATGAAGGTTCAAATTCGAATCATTAGTTGAGTTGCACGCCAAAATGGTCAATATTACAATTAAATATTTCATTATTTTATTTTTTTACCCAGTTATTCCCATTCCAGGTATAAGTGCCTTCCTCCAAACTTTCAAAATTGTTTATCAAAATGTTTAAAGAAGTTTTCTTTTTGTTGGATTCTGATTCTTCTTTTCTCTTTTCTCTGTCGCTTTTTTGCTGGCGAAGAGCTTGTTGGTTCCTGGAAATCCATGTCCTTACGTTAGACAAAGCGTTTTCGTCAAGTATGAGCTGTCCATATGCCGCCAATTCGAATGCGCTGCCTTCCTCACCAGTTTGATCGACCCCATCCTTATTGTCTCCATAATGAACCATCTCATGTAGTATTGTAACTGCAATCAAAAATAACATGGCATCTCTATCATCGCCAGTTGCAGTTTTTAATTTCTCTACCCAATGCTTATTAATGGTTAATATATTTGCATCAATAGTCTCCATAAACGATCCATAATCGCTAGTTGTAAACGTTCGACCGGCCAATGATGTTGTTGCTATTCGCAGTTTAGGGCCTTTGCCCCACTTGAGTGCTTTAACGACATCGCTTCTTCGAAACTCGCCATATCGCATTAATGCATTCATTACCTTTCTGTTTTTCGCAATTGATTGTATGTCGTAGGCCAAATAGTGCGCCAGCCTCTCATAATTCCTCGCATCCGCTGGGTCCATTTCTATTTGTCCATCGATATCAATAAATCTCATTGGATTATTATGTCCATATCGATAGCTTGTCCAGTTTGGATAAAGTTCAGCCATTGGGTCAATGACCATCCATCTACCTATCTGATTGTCGTACATCCTTGCCCCATAGTCCAGCCAATCAAGACCTGAATCATCTGAAAATTCTTGCCTCTGCTCTTCCTTGCCATTGTACTTTTTTTTGTTATTTGGCGTACCGAAGCTTAGAGCCCTTGATGATATCCCCCCCATCGTTAATCCAAACGGATAATAATGCGTCTCCTCAATTATAGGTCCTCTACTATGTATTACCTGCAAATTATCAAAGAACACATTGTGCGGACTCTCGTTACTACAATATACAAATACATAGCCATTTTTCGGAACCACAATTCCTGTATTATTATGCGGTTCAGCCGAGCCACTATTTCCAATCTTATCAAATCCACCGCCTGTGTAGTTAAATCGCTCATCAAAGAATATCCAGTTGATATATGCTTTTGGTACTGCACTGGTTTGAGCATCTTGCGTGTTCAATAAGTTTCCGATTCCAGTTATTAGCTGGGTGATATTATTCAAATCAGAACCGGTAATTCCCTTTCCCGACATTACTGCAGTGCCTGCAAATGCAGACAACAGGTCAACTATTGCAGGAGCCGATGAACTTCCCGATATCGAACCATTAATGTAATAATAGGATGTTCCATAAATATTTATGGTATCTCCCGCCATTACTTTCAATGACATTGAAAGCCCAATCTTATTTGTATTACTGTTCATCTGGTACAGCTTTGCGCTATTGGCAGTGGTATTGCTGTTTGGGTTATTGTTATAAGGAGGGTTTCCGTTATTATTTTGATAGGTCGTGATATTTGGCGCAGCGGTACTGTTCACCACATAAGTTGGATCGATGGAGTAATAATTCTTCTCGATGTAGGCCGCATCTGTGCTTGTATTAAGGTTCCCTTCCAGTGTTGCTGCCGGGTAAACATCCTGTTTGGTTTCTTCGGTCAATAACATCCTTACATTCCCGAGGTGATCTTTGAGCATGTAATCAAAATCATATTTTGCTGAAGAACCCCCGATCGGAGGAGTATACCTTACTCTTCCTTCTTCATGGCCAAAAAACTGAAGCGTATCAGTAGTACTACCGCTTGTGCTGGCTCTTAAATAAACAAATCCTCCAATATAGGTTGTTGTTGTGATCAGGCTCCCTTCAGTTGTAACTTTCTTGATCTTATTGCCGGCCGCATCATAAGTATAGGTGATCGTTCCTTTCCCAGTAACCGTAACGGTTAGAGGTAGATTGAGATGATTATAACTGATGCTGCTGATCGTTTTATTCGCATCGGCATTCATGTTCCCATTGGCGTCATAACCATAATCGGCCAGATCACTATTTAAATTACCTGTACTATTCTGTGTGGGTTCTTTAAAATCTCCAAGCTTTGTAGTGGTGTCATTACTGGCATCTCGCACCCATTTGAGTTTGTTACTGTTGGTATTGTATTGATAGGATAAATCGTCAATCACAACCGAACCCCCGATTTTCCATCCTTTCTGCCACATCTTTTTAATATTTCCATTGGCATCATAAGCCGTGAGTGGATCTGTTCCATCGCCCATTTTCATACTGAAGTCAAGGCCCGCGTTGGTATTCCATGCACTGCTCGTGTTCTGTGTAAAATCGGCTTTCATCAGCCTATTCACATTATCATAGCCGAAACCAAAGGCCCTTTGTTCACCGTCTCCTTTGCTTCGCCACTGTAATCCGGAAATATTTCCATTGTATTGTGCGCTATTAAATCCAACATCGTAGCTCAACGCTTGCCCAAAGAAATTGGTATTGCTTGTATTGGCCACATAATCCTTGTTGATACTTTCCATCCATCCGCGGATATTATATTTATAGTCGAGAGACTCAAGGGGATTAGAACTACCTGGCTTTTGACCAAGTTTCTTTTTCTTTAATTGGCCAAGTTCGTCATATTCATTTTCCAGAATCAGTTTATCTGTGCTATTGTTGTCGAGTTGCTTCCAGACTTTTAACAGTCTGCCGCTGTGGTCATAAAGCATTTTGGTGAGAACCTTGACCTCAGGCGTAAGCGAAGAGCTGGGATTTTGATGCCGAAGATGACTGCTTAATAGCTTACCAGTAAAATCATATTGGTTGGTGACCATGTCCACTCCACTATTACTATTATCAGTAAGTGTTTGTATCACTCTTCCTTTTTCATCATAGTAGGGTGTAGTAATGATCCAGGTGCTTGTACCAAGTACTTTTATTTTTGTTCCGGTAGCCTGGCCGTATGTATTTTCAGTTTTGGTTACAGTTTCCGGCCAGGGATTGTTGCCTGCTGACAGATACGTTACATTAGTATTATCATAGCTGCGGCTTCCGCTCCAAGTGTAAACATCAAAATAAGAATGCGTGAGTTCTTCCCATGTTCCTGAAAGCGTTGGATAAGACGTACTGGTGCCGGCGGCAGCCTGGTGGGTGGCCCTGTCACTACTATTATTCCACAAACCTGCTGCGTAGGGTCGCTCCATTGCATCGTATTGGATATATGTCCATTTTGCCGGACTTTGATTTCTTAAATTGTCATCTTGCGTCATTACCAACCGATCCAATTGGTCATAGACCATCCACACTTCACCTGCGCCCGGAACTTTTTTTATGATCATGCGGTTTCGGCCATCGTATTCATATCGGAAACATTGCTCATTTACCAGATTGGTATGCGCCGTTACCGACCAATTTGCACCCGCATTCATGATTTGTACGCCTACTGGTTGTATTACAATTCGTAATAAACCATAAGCATCATAAATAAAATAGGTACAAAGCCAGCCGCTGTGACCCGTTGCTGGAGAATTCCAAAGTTGAGTTTTTTTCAAAATCACCCTGTTCAACTTGTCCTTGAATTCTACAACTTGCTTTGAATGCTCATCAATAGTAACGGTTTTATACAACAAACCTGCCGCATACATTGACGAGGTCGACGGATTGCTTCCTGCCGTGTTTGCAATCGTCCACAATCGCACCGAATCAGAAGCGGTGTTAATTAGATATTGAGTTCGAATTGCACGACTGCTTCCGCCCCAACTATTGCCCGGCGCAAGACTACTATCGACTCGTCCTAACGCGGATGGCTCAAAAACTTTTCGACTATAGTAAACCTGCTCTCCTGTATATTGGTTATTGTTTAGAGATCCTGTACTATAATAAGATTGCTGTTCGCTAAAAGGATTTGCTTTGAACCCGCCATTGTTTTCAGTGGAAACGTATGGAAGATATTTTACAGTTTCTCTTCCGTAATCATCAAAAGTTGAATAGGCAACAATATCCTTTGACAAAGGAGAGATCTTTTTTGTAACCGTTTGAATAACTCTTCCTTGACCGTCCACATAAGCTGTTGTCTGCTTGCAATCCGCAATATCAAGTGAAGGAACACTGTTCGCATCTGATATTGGCTTCCATGGTTCCCAGGTGCGCACATAATTGATCTTTGCGTTACTGTTGGTATACCCTGCCGGCATAGGTAAAAGATAGGTGGCTGAACCCACAGTGCTGCCGTTAGGAATTACTTGAGCAGTAGCAAGCAGCCCAGTCAATAAAAATACCGCAAGCAAGAGTGAAAGTGTACGCACCATAATTATGGCTGTTTTGTTATCAAGTCGGTCAGTTATTTCGAATTGCGTTTATGATTACCGGATCCTGCGGATCCAGTTGCGTTGAATAAAACCCCTTTATTGATCCTTGTCCATCAATTAAGAATTTTGTAAAATCACCGGGAATTTTTCCGTTTACTACACCATTTTGATTTTTGTCACTGATCCATTTATACAAATTGTGGGCATTTTCGCCAACAACATTCATTTTTTTGGTAACAATAAAATTTGGTGAAAAACGATTTGTAATCAGTTGTTTGATTTCCTCATCAGATCCTGGTTCGTTGCCGAAACTATTTGAAGGGCAAACGATGACAACAAGGCCGCTATCTTTAAAATGCTGATATAATTGTTCCAATGAGTTCAATTGTTCAAATCTTGGTGAAATACTTGCGCTATTTACCAGCAAGATTTTCTTTCCATTAAAATCATTCATTGAAATCGTATCCCCATCGATAGTTACCACTTGTATGGATTGAAAGGAAGTATTTTGGCTTACTCCGGAAACGCTATAAAAAAGAAATAAAAACAAAATAAATGTTCTCATATACACTATTTAATGTTTAGTCCAGAAAGCACGGACCAGCTCCTGTGGCAAAATAATCCTGACTCCGATATCCATCCTCCGACCAATAATAATAAAAGCTACATTGCCAAACACCGCCGGAATAGGTATAGTAATTATAAATTAGTTGTCCTGCTAAACATGATGAACCACCGGTCGGAATACGATAGCCCTGCCCACTGCAACTTGTAGCGCTACATCCTGTAGGTGTAATAGAAACCCATCGCGTTTGCAGGTAAGTACTGCTGCAATTATTTAAATCTTTCTCTTGCTTTTCTTTGTTACCGTTATAGTTGTTATTGGGTCCTGTTTGAACACATCGCTCGATCCCGGTAGCTGTCCAGTTTGCTGTTGTGTTGGTACAGGCCGTGAATGATTGCTTAAAAGCATAGTCATACAGTTTTAAAATATTTCGGTTGCCATCACGAATGGCTTTAAGCCGATTGAAATGATCGTATTCATAACGGGTAAGTGCATTACTCACCGAGCTGAATGAAGAAATTCCAGCACCTTGAAAATAATTAAGCGTGCTCATGTAAGCTCCAAGAGGATACAGTCGAAGTTCGTCGATAGTGCCAGAACCGCTCACAGTAACGGTTGAGGTACCAATGACGCGATGTTCATACAAAGTCCAGCCATTATTGATCCAGTGAGTTTGGGGATACCCGCTAATAGCTGTGCCGCTTACAGATGCTGAGCCGCTGCTATTCTTAAGCCAATAGCTGACGATATAAGTAACACCGCTGCTTACGGACCTGGTAACATTTCCACCACCAAGACTATAAACATAATTACCCATTGGACAACTTACATCCGATGAGGTCGAACCGGAGTAGGTCCAATAACCCTTCTCGTTTGATTCGAAAGAACTGTAGGCAACAGCGTCCGCGGTGACGCTTGCATTCTTTACCTCGGCAATTGGCAGTGACCGCCCATATCCCCAGATATAACTAATTCTGGTTCCATTTTCTTTTGAGATCTCTAATATGTTTCCTGAACTGTCGTATGCGTGATATCGAATGCGGGTATCGTCTGATCCAGAAGATTTTTGTGTTTGCACTGTTTGAGGTTCTATGACCAGAGATGTGTTACTTGTGCCTGGATACCAGGTATAAAAATTTTTCTTCTCCAGACTAATCTGATTTCCATTCTTCAACACTTTCTTTTCAACTACTGGAGTGAGGATTTTTGCAGTTGTCATGTCTGTATAGGGACTGGTCGATGGATAGTGGTTTGGATATTTCATCAATACAGAAAACTTTTCTCCGTCACTTCCCATCGATTCCGTCTTAACTGGCAAAGGATTTAATCTTACCCCAAAGCTGTCCACGGAATAAGTTGTCAAGCTGCCTCCATTTAGGTCATAGTCTGTTGTTATCGTTGAATCGTGCTGAATCCACATCGCGGTCCAGGAATACGCCGCCGCATCAAACTGAGCAAGGTCATCGTCGCTTACCGGTGTTGTTGTTATGTGATTATAATTGCGCCTTGAGGTAAGGGCGCGAACCAGGTATGCGGTCGAGTCTAATTTGTAAGTATTCTTAATTTTTTTAAGGATCGTCTTGTCTTTATTAAAGTAACAGGTGAGGACTTCCATGCCGCCCAGTCCCGTATAAGAATCCTTGGAAACACCTTTAATGCCATCGTTCAGGACGGTAACGCCAGTCGTTATCTCCGGTAGTTCAAATTGATGTTCAATGCCTCCCGTGAGAAACAGTGAATCATCACTTTCTATCACTGCCCGGTAGTTTACAATATTACCTGAATGAGCATAAAGTGGAATAGCGCTATTCGACATTAAAGTTTCAAAAGAACACAGGTTGAAACAACCACTGCATGCGCCTGGGCAATATGTTTTTACTGAATAGCTATCCTTGTAATCTCCGGATCCCATAATGTATGTCCCAAAACCAGATGAAATCTTATTTACGTCGGACAAAAAATGATAACCATAAAATTTATTGGTTGCCTTTCCAGAAACAGGATCATAGGAACTGATTTTCCTTACGCGCAGGCCACCTGTCTCGACATTCGACGTTGCCGAAGCTCCTTCTGTTCCGGTGTCATAAGTCACATCGCATCTTCCATGATATGCCTCCCCGGTAACGGTAACCTTTACCTGATAATTGTTACTGGCCAGCAGTGTGACCGGAACGGATACCGCGGTGTTTACCATACGGGTTGTTGTATAAATAACTGTATTTGTAGTCGTATTCTTAAATTCAATTTGAACCGGTACGGCTGGATCGTTGGATGGCGGTGATTGACTAATGCTTTCCCAATAATACATATTGTGAGAAGCTGCAATTTCAAGGTTCACGCTTTGCGTATATTGAATGCCGCTGATCGTTCCTGTCCATACATTGTTACTGCTGGTCCCAAGCCCCGGCCCTGATACGGTTAAAATTGTGAGTGTTTGCACCTGTTGCGTTTGAGGAACCGCATTGGCCTCATAGTGAAACTGATCGTAACCGCCTGTTGGATAGGTGATCTTAGTCAGGGTGCCCTTTCTTGCGTAAGTGGCATTAGGAGTTTTGTCAGCCATATTATAACCACCCCAGGTATGTCCATCTAAGGTAGTCGGCAATGAATAGTCGTTGTCGGCTCCGTTATAATATCCGAAGTGATCCTGCGAGTAAGCAAGCCGTGGAGGCAGGTTATTCACGTCTTCATAATCGAATATGTATTTGATTGAATCAGTGACTTCCTGAGGATTTACTGCTATCTGCGAAAATTCTTTTAAGAAGAACCGTTTATTAGTTGTGGTCGATCCTGGGTAAGCGCCCACGCCATTTGTGGCAGATGGATCGAGATAAGTCAATACATAATTCCTGGCCGTGGATCCGGAGCCAGTGACAGAAATTGCAATTGCGGTTAGTCTATTATCTCCACTATAGTCAGGTCTTGACCCGTAAGTAAAATTTATAGTGGTCCCATCCGAAGCCGAAATACCTGAAAGGTAATAGCTGTCATAAGTCACCAGCGAAACTTTAGTAGACAGTTCAGTATAGGTGTTGGTAGCGCAGTTTGGGGGATTACCTGCGCATTGACTAGAGCCTCCCGTTGAGCGGGTAATCGATTGAGAAGCGCCAGTGGCCGACGTGATCTCAATTGCAGTATAAGTGAAACTGATATAATCCTTATTTGGTAATGTTATTTTTTTGAGATAGAATGCTGTCTTGATCGTTTGCCATCCATGGAGCCCATTTACATAAATATGGGAGTTCGTTGATTCTTCGGGTCCATCGCCGAACTCATAGACAATGCCCTGTAAATTTGTAATGATTACTTTGTAGTAATGCGTAGCTCCTTTAAACACCTGTATCTTATTCCCTGCATAGGGTATTTCTACAGGGTTTCCCAAATTGTCCAGAACAAATTTCCCAGAAAGACCCGGCGCATTATATCTGAATTCATCTGGTTCCGCGTCATTGCTCGGCGGATCGCCATACTCGCTGGGATTGATGTTAAGGTAAAATGACAGGTTGGAACTGTTGGCACTTGAAGGGGAACCCGGAACTGGCAAACGGGTCGTTTGATCATCGGGCGCTCCATGGACGTTCCTGGAAACTGCTCCTCCGGCATTTAACGTCCAATTCAATCCAACTCTTGATGGAATCTCATCCACCTTGGTTCCATTGCTTGCATAATCAAGTGAAATTGGCATTGTGAATGAACCCAATTTTATAGCATGTATTGGAATACTCGCTTGTGCGCCACCGTTAAACAAACCAACCGATAGTTGCCCGTTCTTATTTATAGCGCTTACCTCCGGAGAAGGTGGCAGGACGGTCGGTAACTTGATCTCTTGAGGTTCTTGTGAAAACCCAACATGTAACAGGCCAAAGGTTAGGAAAAGAAGCGTTAACCTTTTCATAAACGGTTTAGTTTTTACTCAATACCTATAATCCATAGCCGAACCTTAGTAAAATTGGCTGAGAGGCCGGCGAATGTGATCTATACAAATAGTCAAATAATATTTTGAAATCTCCCCTTAGTTTTTTGTTGATACTATACCTTTTGCTTATACCAACCAATCCACTTTGTTGCCAATGATTTGGATAACGCAGCATTCGCATATTGTCAAAACGTTGACGGTAATTCTGCTCATAGCCACCGCTCGCATATATATTGCCCCGAATTTTATATTCAAAATAGCTGCGCAGTCCAATTCCTTCGTGTGTTATAGTAATTTGGCGAATGTCTCTTCCCCAACCCATTTTGTACGCCCCTCCGACTCCTATCGATGCAGCATCATTAATTTTAAAACCAAGAGAGAATCCAAAGTCTGTCGAAATTGGCCAAAACGAATTTGCCCTCGTGTTTTGAAAGTTGAGACCATACTCCAATCTGGAAAAGAATTTTTTTGTGCGCTGCGCGTTGGGTTTAAAATCTGGGATTTCAGCAACACTATTTAAACCGCCTATTTTATTGAGCTTTTCTTTCCATTGCCTTATTTGCTGGTGTGCAGCCTGAATATGTTGTTGAATCATCATTTCCGCATTTGGGCCACCCGCTTGAATTTGTTGTTGGATAGAAGCCTGAACTACTGCGCGGGTTTGCAATCCCTGAAGTGCGGCCATTGTTCCGTAGTTGTCAGGCATCGGAAACAAAGCCGCCAGCTCGGAATGTTCTTGCCAGAATTTCTTAAATGCCGGAATATTTTGCAATAACGCCAATGCCTGACGCTCGAGTTTTTCAGGCTGTTGCAATATTTTCTTGTACTCTGAAAGCTGTTGCGAATAATAGTATATCCGTTTGTTGTATCCTTTAAGTTCCTTAACCAAACCAAACTTTTCAAGTTCTGTCTTCAACAAATCCTGTCGTTCATTGAGCGACCTGCGCAAAGAAGAAGCACTGGTGATCTGCTTTTGCAAATTATCAATTGCTCGCGAGACATTCTTAATTGGAATACCTGAAATATTAATTGAGCCAGCATTAGCAGACAAAAACTTGACAACAGTTTGTAGTGTATCTATATAGGGAATGTATTGTTTCGATTTGCTTAACACCTCATCTGATTCTATTTTCTTAACGAAATGGTTAAGTCCATCAACAGATGATTGAAATAACGCATTTGCTGCTGCGGAATCTTTGCGAAAGAGTTTTCGATAAAGTTTTCTCTCTTGTTTTTCAACATCGAGCAAAATCTTGCGAGAAGTTTTTGATACTTTTTTATCGAGATCTTCTAAACGATTTTGAAGTTTGGATAAGGCGGAAGTAGGAAATTCTTCCAATTTGAATAATAGACTGTCAGATTGTGCGAATGCACTTAGCTCCAGTAGGAGAAACAAAAACAGCAGAATAAAAGATGGCCTTCTCATAATGCAGGGTTCTAATATGAGTAACATTCACCCTTAACAGATACTACATATGAGTAAATACCATCGCTATAACAAACGTAATACTTTTTTAAATCAAACCATCAATTCGATAAAAAAAATTTCGTTTGAAGCATTCCGTTACCATGTATTGTCTAAGGGTAAACATTTAAAATTTACAAGCCATGTTACCAAATCGTTACCTCTTGTCTGCCTTTTTTGCCTGCTCCGCAACCGTGACCATTTCTGCAGGTTCAATTTGTTGCCAAGCGAGGTTCATCGCAGCGTTATAAAACGTTTCAAGTTCTCTCGCAAGAAGATTATAGAACTGGGCATCCTGCCGCAGTTCTTCCGATACTGATGGGACCGCATCCCATTTCATTGAGCCATTATAAGTAAGTGTAGACTTATCGAGCGCAATATTTTTCTTCCAAATCTTCTCTCCATATTGCGGAGAAACTGCGGTGATAACCAAATTACCTCCTAATGTAATTTCACCATTCATCTTATAGTAATTCCTATTGCCGTAAATAGTGAAGTATACCCCTGTTTCATACTTACGGCCATAACTAGGTTGCAAATCTATTTCGACAACAAATGCAAAGGCGGGAGGCGAAAGCTAAATCTCAAGATCTCGACAAACTGTTTTTGGGCTCGCGTCGTTGTTCGAATCACACATAAAACCCAACCAACTGCGCCAGCGCTCCAAAAATCAACCCCCAGTAAATTTCTTTTGCTGAGTGATCTGATACAATCAGCCTTGCTGTGGTTACAAGGCCAGTAAGAAGAATTACAATTGACAGATAAAGGCCGCTGGCCTGATCGTCAATGAAAGAAAATATGATGAAGAATACTGTAACCGCACCCATTGCCACGGCGTGCATGCTGATCTTGAAAAAAATATTGCAGAACCAGGTAAGGCAAACCGCAATAAAACTTCCTTTGAGAAAGGTTGAGAAGATCTCAGGGTTTTCAGGAAGATTTTTGGAAACATACATGATCCAGAAATAGAATATGGTTGCGATTATCAGTGGTATGATCCGATCCTTCTGCGTTCTTAAATACATTGATTCTACCAATTTCAAACGCCACATCAAAAACACTGCAAACATGGGAACAAATGCAGTATTGAATATGACCGAAACCATCCGGAAGAACTTCAACCCTGCCGGGAAGCCGGAAAAAACATAAGGATGAACATATAAAAGGAAAGCTGTGGTATAGCTTGCGATGAATAAAGGATGGAAAGCAAATGATATAAAATGAGCAGCAAATCTTACAATGGAATTTGTACTATCTGTTTGTTTGGTACCTGTAATTGTACTCATATTAAAGTTCTTTTCTCAGGCGGGCAACGGGAATATTTAATTGTTCCCTGTACTTGGCAACCGTACGGCGAGCAATATTATAGCCTTTTTCCTGGAGGAGTTCAGTTAGTTTTTCGTCACTCAGTGGTTTTTTCTTGCTCTCACCTTCGATCATATCGCTTAAGATCTTTTTCACTTCGCGGGTTGAGACTTCCTCTCCACTATCGGTACTCAAAGATTCACTAAAAAAGAATTTCAATCGATAGGTGCCGAATTCCGTTTGCACAAATTTGCTGTTTGCCACACGACTCACTGTTGAAATATCCAATGCGGTGCGTTCGGCAATATCTTTTAAGATCATTGGTTTCAAACTGGTTTCATCTCCGGTCATGAAGAAATGCCTCTGATATTCCATGATCGTTTCCATCACACTGCTGAGTGTGTGTTGACGTTGTTTAATTGCATCAATAAACCATTTAGCCGCATCGATCTTTTGCTTGATGAAGAGTACGGCTTCCTTTTGCCTGCGATCTTTTTTTTGACCCCTGTCGTATTCTTTCAGCATATCCCTGTAGCCCTCGCTGATCCGGAGATCAGGCGCATTCTTTGAATTCAGGGTTAACTCAAGCTTACCGTTATTGTTGAATATGAAAAAGTCTGGCACAACATAACTCTCTGCCTTGTTGATATCGCCATGATGGCCACCTGGCTTCGGATTCAAACGAACAATTTGATTGATCACATCCCTCAATCCTTCATCATCCAAATCCAATCCGCGCTGGATCTTTTCATAGTGTTTCTTTGTGAACTCATCAAAATAGTGAGTAAGTGCTTCAATTGCCTTTTCTACATCTTTGCCAGCAGCTTTCAGTCGATGCAATTGAATTAATAAAGATTCCTGCAGATTACGGGCTCCAACACCGGACGGATCGAAGTGTTGAATCATACTGATCACTTCTTCAATCTCCTGTTCGTTGCTGTCTATATTCTGACGGAAGGCAAGATCATCTACAATCGCGCTGGTTTCTCTTCGGAGGTATCCATCATCATCAATGCTTCCTACAATTTGTTCGGCGATCTTACGCTGTTTATCATCCAGCTTTAGCATGCCCAATTGCTCCAGCAGGTGTTCATGAAAGGTAGTTTCAACTTTGTGAGGAGCAGTCTTTGTTTCTTCATTATCACCCCAGTTATCGTCTCTCAGTTTATAATCTGCGATATCATCATCGCCCTCATTCACATATTCGCTGATATCGATATTATCGTATTCATCTTCACTACCCTCTGTTTCATAGTCTTCTTCACCATTATCGAACTCATCCTTTGTCTCGTCGAAATTGTCTTCATGATCCTCCTCTGAAAGCTCCAGTGCGGGGTTTTCCTCCAGCTCTTCCTTAATCCGTTCTTCTAGATTAGCCGTAGGTACCTGCAGCAGCTTCATTAACTGAATCTGCTGAGGTGAAAGTTTTTGTAACAGCTTTTGTTGTAAACTTTGACTAAGGGCCATGACAATCAAAGGTTTGGGCCGGGCTTTTCAAACAGCTTGTTTTGAAAAAAGCGGCTAATCCACAAAAATCAGGCCGTAATTTACGTACATTTATAAAATAGATGAGGCAACGATTTTATAAAATTATTGTTGTGGCAATTTTAGCGATTGGTTTTGAGAGCCAGGCGCAGGAAAAATCTATTGCTATAACTCGACAACCTGGAGCATCAAATCAATTTCAATCCGGGCAGTTTTCCTCCTGGTCGAAGTATTTTGGATTTAATATTCTCGTCAAAAAAGATAGTTTGTCCATTCTTCCATCGGTTTCAGGAATCCAATCAAATTATTACACCAGCCATTTTGCCTTCTTCTGCAAACAGGAATGGTTGTTTGAAAAGTACACTACCGTTCCATTTCGCCTCAGATTGGGTTCAATCGATTATGTCGATCGCTTAGAGGGAAAAAGGCGATGACCATTTATCCTGAAACTTCCATCACATCCCCAATTGTTTTCTATATTGTTTTGAATTGCCCATAAACATGAGAAAGTCATTACTATTCTTTTTGGTTATTTCGCCGGCGATCTTGTTGGCACAGGCAAACAAACAAAAGCTTCAGTCAATCCTGGATTCATTGAGAACAACCGGTAATTATCCGGGTCTTTCGGTTGCCTTTGTGTTGAAGAACAATGAAGCGGTCGCAGTTTATTCAGGTTTTGCTGATAAGGAAAAGAAAACCTTTATCCATTCTTCATCGATGCTGATGCAGGGAAGCGTGGGCAAGACCTATGTGGCGGCTATCGCATTACAGTTGATAAAGGAGGGAAAGTTTTCATTAGATGACAAAGTTTCAAAATGGTTAAATAATTATTCATGGTATAGCAGAATTCCCAATGCCGTGGACATAACGGTCCGGATGATCATGAATCATACCAGCGGGGTTATGCGATATGAATTCAAAGAAGCATTTACAAAAGACCTTAGCAATCAACCCGACAAAACCTGGACGCCAGAAGAATTAGTGAATTATGTTCTTGATGAAAAGCCCAGCTTTCCAGCAGGACAGGGCTGGGAATATTCTGATACCAATTACATTTTATTGGGATTGATCCTGGAAAAAATAACTGGTAAAAAGTATTATGACCTGTTAAGAGAGCGAATTTTATCACCCTATAAATTCAAATACACGAAGCCCAGCGACAAAAGAAAATTAGATGGCTTGATACAGGGTTACGCAGGTGCAAATAATGAATTTGGTTCTAAGGACAAGGTGATTGAAGAGGATGGAAAATTCATCATCAACCCCCAATTCGAGTGGACCGGCGGCGGCGTTTATTCAACTACAAGTGACCTGGCACGATGGGGAAAGTTGCTTTATTCTGGAAAACTGCTTGATGAGGCTTCAATGAAACTAATGCTTGATGGAGTTCCCGCTAAATTGGGGAGGGATACAAAATATGGATTGGGAGTTATTATTCGCCCGACAGCCTTAGGAATTGCCTACGGTCATAGTGGTTTCTTTCCCGGATACATGACCGAAGTACTTTATTTTCCTGAAAAAGATCTATGCGTTGCAATACAATCAAACAGCAGTGACTTCAAACAATTGAAGATTCCCTTGCTGAGGTGCTTAATGATGATGGCAAATGAAATTGCGAAAGAGAATTGATCGCACTACCGGCTTGTAACTGCCTGTTCTTTCAATACCTTCTTTACAATTGCAATAATCTTCTCCCCTTTTTCTTTGATTTGTTCTTCGGTCCATCCCAGGCTGATCGATGTAGAAATACATCTTCCCATAATCGCATCGCTTGCGCTGAAATCCTTACTGGCATGATGAATAATTGCAGCCTTGAGTTCCGGATGAAGCGAGTTTAAAGTTGCTGAAGTTTTCAGGTGATCCCATTTACGGATATAATGCCAGTTATTATCGTACCAGAAAAAGTTTCCGGCAAGAATACCCTGACTCTTCATTTCAGCTACTACTGATCTTGCGATACTTTCAGTTGGAAGAAACCAACTCAGGAATGTACAGCTATCTCCTTCCGGATCTGGAATGCGCCTGTAGGTAATTTCAGGAACGGTAGAAAAAATCTTTTTCAATGACGCATGATTCTTTCGTTGAATCGAAAGAAAATGATCCAGTTTTCTTACCTGCGCAAGGCCAACTGCTGCATGTAATTCTGAGATCCTGAAATTGTATCCAATAAAAGGATGAAGATCTGCTCCACGATCAGTACCTAAATGATCATGTCCATGGTCGCTATAACCATCACTCTTTATGTAAATATCTTCGCGATTGGTCATAACCGCTCCGCCTTCGCCGCAGGTCATCGTTTTTACAAAATCAAATGAAAATGTACCTGCATCGCCGATCGTACCAAGAGATTTTCCTTTATGAGTTGCGCCGATACTTTGGCAGGCATCTTCAAGCAATAATAATTTATGCTCTTTGCAAATTGCCTGGATCGCATCAAGGTCGCTCATGCTTCCGCACATGTGCACGGGCATGATGCATTTGGTCTTTGATGTTATTGCTTTCCGTATCGCATCGGGTTTGATTGTGAGTGAATCGTCCACATCAACTAATACTGGTACAGCTCCCACGCTGATCACTGCTTCAAAGCTTGCAACAAATGTGAATGCCGGCATGATCACTTCATCAGCATAGCCCACACCAAGAGCGCTCAATGCGGTTGTTAATGCAGCAGTGCCACTGGAAACTAGTTGAGCGTACTTACAGCCGAATGTTTCACAGATTGCTGTTTCCAACTCCTTGGATTTCCAATGACCTTTGCGCGGCCCATCGAAACCATAACGCATGAGAATACCGGTTTGCAGCACATCGTTGAGTTCTTTTCTTTCTTCGGCACCCCATAGTTCGTAACCAGGCATAACTATTTTTTATTTGAAATTTTAGATTTGAGATTCCCCGCCTATGGCGGACAGGCAAATTTAGGGCAGTTCAAGTTTCCAGTTATCGCCTTCTTTTCTTATCACTATTCGTTCACTAATATCACTTTCTACGTTTGTGGAAGACACGGAAGTAACAGCAATACTAAAATTATCGGTTTGCTCAAAGATCGTTCGAGGGACGGTGAATGAGAATACATTGTCAGAATTATCCTTTGTTACAAGCTTTACCAATTTTCCCTCTTTTGCATCGCCATTGAAAAAATAAACAGCCAGCTGTTTTATTTCAGTTCGGTTCTTTCGAATATTTGTGAGGAAAAAGTAATTGGAGATTTCTCCCGCCACTTTCTTAGCGCCAACTTCTCCGGCCTCTGAAACAGTTCCATATCCAACAATCAAAGGTTTCTCGGGCTTAACCGTATCAATCCATGCCATTGGAGGGATCAATGCCGGTTTGTTATAATAGTTGTATCGCAAACTATCGCTCCATCCATTTGGATTTTTTATAAATGACTTTGTGCTGAAGTAGATCGCACCTTGAACCGTTGGAGATTTGCGGAGTGCTTCGATTTGTCTTGGCAATTGCGTTTTATCTTTCCATGCCGCGTTAGTTCCTGCTTTATAAATTCCAAGACCGACATAACAATGCTTTCCATAGCTATGCGTACTCCACCAATCCAGCAATGGCTGGTAAGCGGCACGCGGATGCTCAAATTCAAAATAAATTTGCGGAGCTACGTAATCGATCCATCCTTTCCTTAACCAGAGGAGAATATCGGCGTATAGATCATCATAATTTGTTTGTCCAGCCTGTGTTTCACTTCCTTCAGGATCTTTATCCTTGTTACGCCAAATACCAAACGGCGAGATACCGAAGCGGCAGTATTTGTTTTCATCCCTTATTGCGCGATAAAGTTTAACAATGATCGAATCAACGTTGCTTCTTCTCCAATCATCTCTGTTCATTCCATTGTTATACTTTTCGAAACTACGATCATCAGGAAATTCTTTTCCGGCAATTCGATACGGATAAAAATAATCATCGAAGTGTACGGCATCTACATTATAACGGCTTACAATATCGCGGATCACTTTCACCACAAAATTTTGCGCCTCCTTATTTCCGGGATCGAAATATCGTTTATCCCCATAGGTAAGGAACCATTCCGGATGAATCCTGGTAATATGCGTTGGAGCAATGGAAGATCTGCCAATATCGAAAACGGCACGATAGGGATTACACCACGCATGGAATTCCATTCCTCTTTTATGCGCTTCCTCAATCATGAATTCGAGCGGGTCATAGTAGGGCTGGGGCGGTCGGCCCTGTTTGCCGGTCAACCATTCACTCCATGGTTCATATTGAGAAGGATAAAAAGCATCGGTAGCTGGTCTTACCTGCACGACCACCGCATTTATGCCGTTGCGCTGATGCATATCGAGCAGGTTGATATATTCCACTTTCTGGCTATCGGAATTATAATTTCCCTTTGTTGGCCAATCGATATTATCTACTGTTGCGACCCAGGCCGCACGGAATTCATGAGTCGGCTGGGCTTGGGTGAGTAATGAGACAAGCACGCACAGTATTGCTAACGAGGTTCGGAGCATTTGGTTGAAAAGGTTGAAAAGGTTGATAAGGTTGACAGGGTTGACAGGGTTGATAAGTCCCGATATTTATCGGAAGACAAGTTAACAAGGAATTACTTTCCAGACAAGCTTTGTCAACCCTGTCAACCTTGTCAACCCTGTCAACCTTATCAACAACCCTGTCAACCTAAAAAACAAACGAAATTAGCTACGACGAATTGCGTAGTTTATCAAGAAGTCCATTGAGAGCCCTGGCTTCATCGTTGCTGATGTTTCGGAGCATATTATCCAGCTCTTCATTATACCCATCGAGATTCTCCAGCAGGGTCATCCCTTTTTCGGTGATGGTAACATCAACGAGGCGCCGGTCAGATTCGCAAATCACTTTTTTTACAAGGTCTTTTTTTAGTAGCCGGTCTACAATGCGACTTGTATCACTCATTTTGTCAAGCATTCTTTGCCTGATCTGCAGAGTTGACAATGGAACGCCGGAGCCTCGAAGGATCCGGAGGATATTAAATTGTTGTGGAGTTATATCACCTTTTTCAAAAAATTGTTTGTTCCGTTCCATTATCCAGTTATGAGTGAAGATGATATTGATCATCAATTTCTGGTAATCATTACGGAATTTGGCTTGTTGGATATCCTTTTCAAGACTCATATGGCGGAATTCTAAAATATAAAGGAATGCTAATGTAAGCGATTTACGAAATACGATTTACGATTTACGAATTGCTGAATGCTAATATCCTCACTAATTGCGGCGTCGCAAATAACACGAAGTGGTAATCGTAAATCATCAATCGCTGGGATAAGCCAAATGCGTTTTCTCCTAATCAACCAGTCAACTCGAGACAGTAAATCTTCAGTCGCCCCAGACTTTTGTTCCTTCACTGCAGTTTGCACAAATGTCGATGTTCTTTCTGCTTTGAAGGATTTGCCGACGGAAATGAATGTAGTTTTCGTTGTGCCAGATTTCGCGGAATGGTTTGCCTTTCAGATCGCCTAGACGATGTTGTGCATCCTTATCAAAACAACATGGAACAACCAATCCATCCCAGGTAATCACAGGGGAGTGCCATAGTCGCCAACAATGATTATTCAACTCATTTTTGAATTGGACCACTCCATTTTTATCCTTTCGATAGCGACTATATTTTTCTATTGTAGGTATTAACTTATGCGGGTCATTTATATAATCGTAAACCTGTGCTGTCTTGAAACGAACCTCATCTACTCCAATCTCCTTGCCTAATTTCTTTACTTCTTCAAGCTGATGTTCGTTTGGCTTTACTACAAGGAACTGGAAAAATACGAAGGGTTTTTTTGATCCTAATTCTTTTTTCCATTTCACAATATTCCTCGCGCCTTCCAAAACCTTATCGAGCTTTCCACCAACACGGTATTGCTGGTAAACATCCTGGGTTGTGCCATCAATGGAAATGATCAATCGGTCCAGCCCGCTTTCAACCGTTTTCCTTGCATTCTCATCATTCAGATAATGTGCATTGGTTGAAGTTGCCGTGTAAATTCCTTTCGACGACGCATACTTCACCATTTCCAGAAAAGCGGGATTCAGGAAAGGCTCTCCCTGGAAATAAAAGACCAGGTAAAAAAGTTCTTTGTGAAGCTGATCGATGGTTTCCCTGAAAAAATCTTTTTGAAGCATCCCCGTTGGGCGGGTAAAAGATCGTAGTCCGCTTGGACATTCAGGACATCTCAGGTTGCATGAGGTAGTGGGCTCAACCGAAATTGAGATAGGATAGCCCCATTGAACAGGGTTCTTCGTCCAGCGGCTCAGGTAATAACTTCCTAACACTTTTCCGGCATTCCAGGCTTTTCTAAGGGTAAGCCTGGAGAGCAGATTCATACTATCACTGAAATTGAAGGCTGGCATGGAAATGTAAAAATAACGGTAGTTCGCTTAAAGGCAATCTTTTAGGCTCTTTAACGTTAAAATCAGGAGATTTTTGGCACGTCCGGACGACTTTGTTTCGGCTGGAAAAGCCCAGGGAAATCCGTTTGGACGGGCCCGCCTGGACGAATTTAATTTTGAGCAGACTAGTTGACTCAAGTCCGTTTGGGCAGGCCCGCCCGGCCAGTATGATTTATTCAGATTATTATCATGCGGCCGTTCGGACGGGCCAACCGCCCTTTATTTTTTTTCGTTTATAAACTAAATTAAAGTTCCTTTCAATCCAGGGATACTATGAAAAGAATTTTATCGGTTTTACTGTTGTTGATCAATTTTGTTTTTGGCCAGGCACAGTTTACTCCAGTATATCAGCAAGCTGAGATCCGCGAAGCAGAAATGAGGCGCTATGATAGAATGCGCGCTATGGAGAGTAACGCGAATCTCACAGAAGCAACTGAAAATTTCAATGTCAATCACATTCGCTTTGAATGGAACGTCAATCCTGCAGTAAAATACATTTCGGGTAAGGTAACATTCGCGTTCACAATGACCCAAACCTCGAATAGCGTAACGCTCGATCTCCATCAGCAATTGATTGCAGATAGCGTTTGGTATCATGGAAATAAAGTGAGTATATCACGTACCGCGCAACATGGCCTCGTAATTACTTTTCCCTCAAATATTACAGCTAATAGCAGAGATTCCTTTTCAGTTTTCTATCAGGGTGTTCCCGATGGAAGCGGGTTTGGATCATTTGTAACATCAAGTCAGTCTGGAGTTCCGGTAATGTGGACTTTATCGGAGCCCTATGGTTCACGTGATTGGTGGCCATGTAAAAATGGACTTACTGATAAAGCTGATTCGATCGATATCTATCTTTCTTATCCCAGCAGCTTTGTAGGATCTACAAATGGAAAACTGGTAGGTGAAACAATAAATGCAGGAACCAGGACCAGCCACTTCAGCCACCGTTATCCCATTGCATCTTATTTGGTTGCAATTGCAATAACAAACTACCAACTTTCAACAGATACTGTGATGATCAACGGAAAGCAAATGCCATATATCGGCTATTACTATCCGTCTTCTTATGATGATTTCAAAAACTATGAGGTGCATTCAAAAGATTTTCTCGTATTGTTCAGCCAATTGTTTGGAGACTATCCATTCGTGAACGAAAAGTATTCTCAAACACAATTTCACTGGGGTGGTGGAATGGAACATCAAACCAATAGTTTTATGACAACGCGGAGTCCAAACCTCCAGGCACATGAATTAGGCCATCAATGGTTTGGGGATCGTATTACCTGCGGAAGCTGGTCAGATATCTGGTTGAATGAAGGATATGCAACTTATCTGACACTGCTTACGATGGAATACATCTATACTGATTTCTTTATGCCGAATCTTATTGCGATAAACAATTTCGTTACTGCGCAACCAGATGGTTCGGTATATGTAGTTGATACGACCAATATCGGCCGCATTTTCAGCAATCGCCTTACTTACAATAAAGGGGCATATGTTGTTCATATGCTTCGTTGGAAGGTTGGGGATTCTGCATTCTATCGCGGTATGCGCAGATACCTGAAAGATCCGGCTGTCAGCTATGGTTTTGCAAGAACCGCAGACCTCCAAAGAAATATTGAACAGGAAAGCGGAATGAATCTCACAACCTTCTTCCAAAAATGGATTTATGGTGAAGGTCATCCTAATTACACTGCAAATTGGTCGCAAAATGCGAACCATTGGGCAAAGGTGAAATTGAATCAAACGCCGTCTCATGCATCTGTATCCTTTTTTGATATGCCCGTTGAGTTATCATTTCGGAGCGGCACCCAGGAAACAAGAATAACTGTTGATCATACATTCTCCGGTCAGGAATTTTGGGTCAATGTTGGTTTCGTTGCGGATACAGTTGTTATTGACCCCGATTACTGGTTGCTTGCAAGAACAAGAACAACCGCCAAGATTCCGGGAAATACTACAGCAAACGATTTAAAAATTTATCCAAACCCCGCGCCTTACCAATTTCATGTTTCACTCAAGAATCCAAGTGATAAGAAATTATCTATACAACTCTACAATTCTATCGGTCAATTGGTATTCAAGAAAGAAATGGAAACGCCTGGTAGAGATGAATTGATCGATATTCCATCCAATCGCTTCGCTAAGGGAACCTACATTCTTAAGATCAGGAGCGAGAAGAGTATTAATGTTACCCGGAAAATAATTTTTTAGGTTGACAGGTTAACAAGGTTGACAAGGTTGACAAGGGAATACACTTAGAGGCATTAGTCAACTTATCAATTTTATCGACTTATCTACTTTCAATAAACTAACGCCACGCTATATTTGCCCCACCAAATGAAATCCCCACTAAGAAAAAAGAAAATCTGGAAGATCGTGATAAGCCTGTTGATAGCAGCAGTGCTAACGATGGCTGGATTTTGGGGATATGAATGGTTGAAGATTCGCAGATCGCAGTTTGTGCGATATGAAGCATTCGGGATTGAATTACCTACAAACTATTCGATACATGGAATTGATGTATCGAAATACCAGGATATGATTGATTGGGAAAGTGTGAAGGCCATGAATGTTTCTGAAGTGCAGATCGGATTCGCTTTTATCAAAGCAACAGAAGGTGTTGGCAAAGATGATGTTTATTTCAAGCGTAATTGGCGTAAATCGAAAGAAGCTGGTATGATTCGTGGGGCTTATCATTTCTTTCTTGCAACGAAGAACGGAAAGAGCCAGGCAGAAAATTTTATAGCTAGTGTTGATCTTGAACCTGGAGATCTTCCTCCGGTGCTCGATGTTGAACAAACCTATGGTGTGGCTCCATCAAAAATTCGGGAGAGAGTAAAGGATTATTTGAATACCGTCGAGAATCATTATGGCGTCAGGCCCATTCTCTATACCAATGTTGATTTCTACAAACAATACCTCAAAGACGAATTTGATCAATATCCCCTATGGGTTGCGCATTATCTTCAAAAGGAAAGACCTAGAATACATCGTCCCTGGCATTTCTGGCAGCATAGTGAAACAGGACGGGTGAATGGGATTACTTATAAAGTGGATTTCAATGTATTCAATGGTGACTCCCTGGCGTTCCGGCAGCTTTTGATCCCGGAAGCAATAGGCAACGGACAATAGGCAATAGGCAATGGGCAATGGTGAATGGTGAATGGTGAATTTTGTATGAAAGTGTAAATTTGCGGAGTTACTATTGACTATTGACTATTGACTATTGACTATTGACTATTGACTATTGACCATTGACCATTGACCATTCACTATTCACTATTCACCACATGAGTGAAATGGAACCCGACGTGAAGCGTTTCTTCTGGCGCATTGTTTATTCAGTTGCGTTGGGGCTCGTATGGCTGTTCTTCACTTTTGGCATTGGGATCTATAATGAGTGGTTGATCCCGGAGGGAAAATTAAATACCGCTAATTATGTTTTCTACGGATTTGTTTTGATTACACTTGTTGCTTTGATTTGGATTTTGTTGAAGTTTTGGAAGGAGAAATTCCCACATGGTTAATTTCATTGTTTAGTATCTAAGATTACCGGCGTGTTCCCTCTTCCCATTATTATGATTTTCGAGTTGGGTGATTTCGACAATTCAAGTTGCGCTTTGATCTGTTCGTATTGTAATTGTCTTTCGGTAAGACTTTCGCTGATGATTTTTTGATAATCAGCAATACCCTGTGCTTCCACGCGTTTGCGTTCAGCTTCCTGCTTTTCTTTTTGAAGAATGAATTGCATTTTCTGCGCTTCCTGCTCGGCGTTAATCTTTTGTTCAATGGTAGACCTGACAGAAGCGGGCAACGTAATATTTCTTACCAGCAAATTTTCCAGCAACAGTCCTCTCTTCTTGAAATCCTCCTCAATGTTTTTAAAGATCCTGTTCTGAAACTCGTCTCGTCGGGTAGAATACAAGGCAATTGCTTCATAGTACACGGCATTATCCCTTATTCTTGTACGGGTAATTGGCCGCACAATTTTCTCTTCATAGTTCGCTCCTGTTTCCTGCAACAAACGCGGCGCATCAGACGGTAATAGTTTATATAACACAGAAAGATCAATTGTTACTTCCAATCCATCTGAAGTTAATACTCTGATGGCATCATCGCCTGGCTTATGGCTTTCATCCTGTACCCCGCTCATCGTATAGGTTTGCGTCTTCACATCCAATTTTTCAATTTCAAGCAATGGATTGATCATATGCAATCCACTGGCAAGTACTTCCGGCTGTACTTTCCCAAAAAGCTTTTTCACGCCGACATGTCCTGCATCAATTTGGATAATGCAGGAAGTGATTACCCCAATAAGAATAATTATCAATCCGCCGAATCGGAAAATTGGACCTAAGCGGCGAAAGCCTAATTCATTTGATCTCGCAGCAACGAGACCGACAATGAAGGCGATGAAACCAAGGATTATGAAGACCATAACTATTTGAGATTTTAGATTTCAGATTTTGATAACCGCAGTTTCCACTCCTGACTCGTCATTCCCACGAAAGTGGGAACTCCTAACTACTATGGTCAGCTACAATCACCCATTTGCCATTGATTTTTCGGAATAATAGAGTGTAGTGTCCACTAAGATCACCGACTGATCTTTTCAAAAAGAATTTTCCAAGTACGAAATAAGCATCATCGGATATCTTCTTCACCTTTAAAATATCGAAGCTCAACCTTCCCATTTTGGCGGTATCGCTATAAGTCAATT
Source organism: uncultured Chitinophagaceae bacterium (assembly GCA_963728145.1). Lineage (GTDB taxonomy): Bacteria > Bacteroidota > Bacteroidia > Chitinophagales > Chitinophagaceae > CAVSJA01. Next base: position 313,544 of record CAVSJA010000009.1, read on the forward strand.
TATATCTATGCAGGGTGTTGAAGTAACCATAGACAGGGCCGTTTTGTCCAATGAACATCAACGAGTCATTCTCCCAATATCCTACCATGAACTGATCGATATTTCCCTGGTTCCAGGAAATGGTTTGATTCTCCAGGATCTTAAGGATGGCCTTTTCATCTGCGTTCTGTGAAAATGTTAGTTGAGCGACGAATAGAATAATTACAGTGAGGAAGAGATTTATTCGTTTCATAACCGGAAGGTAGAACAGTTTGGGAACTAAAAAAGCTTTACGTTGTCGTAAAGCTTATCTCTGTGTTCTTCTTTTTTGAACCTTGTTAATTCCAGCCCTTCCCCCTTGAACCTTGTCTTTTCGAGCCCGGTGCAATAGATGAAACTAATTGAATGAAGAAATCAGGGCGAGAAATCTGCACAATCGGCGGCTCTGCTTTATTTCGAAATTACACGGAGTCTCCAATTGTGCAGATTTCTCGCCCTGATTTCTTCTAATGTATAGTTGCGTTAGGTCACCGGGCTCGAAATGACAAGGTTCAAGGGGGAAGGGCTCGAAATGATAAGGTTCAAAAGAGAAAGACGCAGAGGCCGTCAAAACCGCAAAGAAGTTACTATATAGTTAGATTCTTAAGATAAGTAGCGTCTACAGCTACACTTTTCAATGGAGTACTGTTATCATATCGTTCTTGTTCAACAATATAATACTGCATTCCGTTATCAGAAGCAGTTTTAAGCACTTGTTTGAAGTTGATACTTCCCGTACCAAGATCACAAGATGCTTCGTGCTCTTCCGGCGGGGCACCTTTCAATCTATCTTTTACGTGACAAAGACGGAAGCGATTAGGATATTTTTTCAACCAGGTCTCAGGATCCTGTCGCGGCGTTACCACCCAATAGATATCCATTTGATAGTCGACAAGGTCGGGACTTGTATTCTGCATCAGAATGTCCTGTGGGTATTGGCCATCCTGCTGCTCGAATGTATAGGCGTGATTGTGATACGCGAAGCGAAGTCCATTCTTCTTACAGATTTCTCCAAGTTTATTGAACTCATCAGCGATTTTCTTATAATCATCCAATGTCTTTTGTTTCCCGATGTAAGGAGAAATAAGATACTTCATTCCGATCTCTCCTGCTTCAGCTGCTTTCTTCTCAAAATTCTTTTTAGTATCACAGTGACTTGAAACAATCGTCATTCCAAGTTCATCCATATACTTCTTAAAATCTTTATGATTCATTCCCCAGAAAATTCCCATAGCCCCTTCAAAACTTTCGATCTGCTTATAACCGAAAGAAGCTACCTGCTTCAATATTCCTTTTGGATCCTTCGGAATATCATCGCGCAGGCTGTACAACTGCACACCGAAATCTCCAATGGGTTTTTCTGTTGGAGTAGATGCGGTTGCTTTTCCAGCACTATCAATTTTTTGCTCTTCAGTTTTGGTACCATCATTGCAGGCGATCGAACCAAACACAAATGCTGAAGCGGCAAAGCCGGTTTTTCTGATGAAATCTCTCCGAGAAGATGACATATAGTTGGTTTTAATTGTCCATTGGATTTTGCTCTCAGGACAAGGTTGAAAACCCTGACTAAGGCTCTCCGAATTTGCAAGTGTACTCAAAGGGTTTTCAACCCCCTAAGTAGCCCAAGCTTTATCCCCCTTCTTATACGGAATGCATCCTTCATATCGTCCAGGCACTGCTTCGTAACGAAGTGCTTGAGTTGCGCCGACCTCAGAACTGAAATATCCCAATAATGTCAACTGTTTCATCATGCTGAAATAGTGCGATGGATCTTCCCGCTTCTTCTTTTCCTGGTAATCTTTTGCTTCTTTGTCGAGAGAGATCAACAGTTCTTTCCGATGCTCCGGAGTTGCTCCCATGAAATCATGCTTGTGCATTTTGTTACATGCCTGGTTCAACTTGTTCATTCCCTCAAGAAAGATCTTTTGATCTTTTGCCTCGTAACAATCAGTTACCATCACATGCATGAATTCACCAACCTTAGCAGCTTTTGCTCCCGGAGTGTTGGTAGTTGGGATTATTGTTTCGGCGATCTCGTCGAGATAAGCTATGTCTTCCTGACTAAGCGGTAATCCGGGAACCCGGTCGCTGGTTTTACAACCACTCAGAAAGAGTTCACCTCCTACGATGGATCCACCCACAAGGATCGCAACTCTGGAAAGTGCTTCGCGTCTGTTCATATTTTCTATTTTAGATTTTAGATTGCATATTTGATCCCGATTCATTCGGGGCGCAATAATTAAATACTGCCTTTTTTCATTTCTTTCACTGCATAATCACAAGCTCTTGCCGTCAATGCCATATAAGTGACTGACGGGTTTTGATTCGCTGATGAAGTCATGCATGCCCCATCTGTATTGAAAACATTTTTCACATCATGCACCTGGTTCCATTCATTCAATACGGATGATTTCGGATCCTTTCCCATTCTTGCCGTTCCCATTTCGTGAATACACAATCCGGGATAGGCTTTATCATCATTAAATGTTCCAATATTCTTGAATCCTGATTTTTCCAACATCTCTGCACCGCTATTCATCATATCCTTTCTCATTGCATTTTCATTTTCCTTGAACACACATTCAATATCCAATAGCGGCAATCCCCATTTATCCTTATCGGTTTTACTTAATGTTACTCTATTATCTGCATAGGGAAGATGTTCGCCCCATGCTCCGATCCACATGCTCCAGTCACCCGGCTCAAGCATTGACTCCTTCAATTCCGCTCCAACTCCTTCTCCCGGATTCGAACGTCCTCTTTGAGCCCCGCCCTGGTATCCGAATCCGCGTAAATAATCTTTTTGCTTTGTGGCTTCACTTATATTTCTGAAACGCGGAACATAAATACCATTCGGCCGCCTTCCTCTTGTGTATTTATCCTTGAAACCATCAATTGTGCCATATGCTCCTACATGATAATGATGATCCATCAAATTTCTTCCCAACTGATTACTTGCATTGCCCATTCCATCGGGGAAAGCATCGGATACGGAATTCAAGAGTATATAAGTTGAACCAATCGTTGATGCATTCAAAAAGATCACTCTTGCATAGTACTCTTCTGTTTTCTTTGTAAGCTCATCTATAATGCGAACGCCCTTTGCTCTTTTTGTTTCCTTATCATAGATCACTTCAGATACAATCGCATGCGGGCGAATGGTACATTTTCCTGTAGCCATTGCAACAGGAAGCGTCGCAGAATTACTACTGAAATAACCTCCAAATGGACATCCTCTGTCGCACATATTCCTGAACTGACAGGGGCCTCGTCCGTTCCACCCGCGTGTAAGATTCGCCACGCGACCAATTATCATCCTTCTTCCATCTGTGAAATTGTTCTTGATCCTCTCCGCAACATGTTGCTCGACACAATTCATTTCCATTGGCGGAAGGAAATCGCCATCGGGCAATTGCGGCAATCCTTCAATTGATCCGCTGATGCCAACAAAACGTTCAACATAGCTGTACCATGGATCGATATCTTTATACCTTATCGGCCAATCCACGCCATATCCGTCTTTCGCATTTGCTTCAAAATCCAAATCACTCCAACGATAGCATTGTCTTCCCCACATTAAACTTCTGCCACCAACATGATATCCGCGGATCCAGTCGAATGGCTTTACCTGATTGTAGGGATGTTCTTTATCGTTTACAAAAAAATGGCTATTGGCTTCATTGCAAAATCCACGAACCTGTATATGCTGCTCCTCGTTCATCTTCTTCGTGTTCCAGTTGCGATGCAGCAATTCCCATGGTTGAAGGTTCGCAGTAACATAATCCTGGGTATGCTTCACATCTCTGCCTCTTTCCAATACAATTGTCTTAAGTCCTTTTTCACAAAGCTCTTTCGCTGCCCAACCACCGGAAATGCCACTGCCCACTACAATTGCATCGTAGGTGTTAGCCGCGTTGGCCCTGGTGTTGAGATTTACATTTGTAGTATCCTGTGGCATTTTCTATTTTATATTTTCCATTTGCTATTTGATATTGAGAGAACCCCCATCTCAAATAGTAAATATTCAATAACAAATAATCAAAGGTTTCCCTTTTTTAGTTCGCTCACCGCGTAATTCGCTGCTCTTGCGGTCATCGCCATAAATGTCAATGAAGGATTCTGCGTGCCGGTTGAAGCCATGCAGGCCCCATCAGTGACAAAAACATTTTTACAATTATGAAACTGGCTCCATTCATTCAATAAAGATGTTTTCGGATCTTTTCCCATCCTCACTCCACCCATTTCATGAATATCATTGCCGGGCCTGCGTCCATTATCATATGGATTCACATTCTTGCATCCGGCCTTCTCCAGCATTTCCTTTCCCTGATCCATAAAATCCTTCAATATCTTTTCATCATTTTCATCATAATCAACAGATATGGTCAGCAAGGGAATTCCCCAATCATCTTTTTGATCTTTGCTGAGACGTACATGATTTCTTTCTTTTGGAATAGTTTCTCCCTGCATCATCATGTACACACTCCAGGTTCCCGGTTCAGTTGCTGCGTTCTTGAATTCCTCACCAATTCCTTCCATTCCAAACGCTTTTGACCAGTTGATCCTGTTAGCGCTATAATGTACCATATACCCTCTTAAAAAATCCGTTTCCTGTTTGTAGACATTCCTGAAGTTGGGCATCATTGCAGCCGTAGGGCGGCGTCCGTATTCAGCTTGATCCTCAAAACCATCAATTATCGCTGTTATGTTTCCACGATAATTATGAAATGCAATGTATTTTCCTAATAAACCATTGTCATTGCCTAATCCATTCGGAAAACGATTCGAAGTTGAATTCAACAGGATCAGGTTTGAATTCAGGCAGGCAGCATTAACAAAAATTACCTTCGCAAAATAATCGGTGGATGCTTTCGTATTTGCATCGATCACTCTTACTCCAACTGCTTTCCCTTTCTTTTCATCGTAAATAATTGAGTGTACAACTGAATGTGGCCTTAATGTAAGATTGCCTGTTTTCTCTGCCCATGGCAAAGTGGATGAATTCGAGCTAAAGTATGCGCCGAATGGACAACCTCTATAACAAATATTTCTTGCCTCGCACTTTCCTCGACCCTGGTCCAAATGAATTTGATTCGGTTTGGTAAGATGCGCACATCTTCCCTGGATCACTCTACGGTCTTTATAATTCTCATGGATCGTTGCCTGGATATGTTTTTCCGGACAATTCATTTCCCATGGTTCCAAAAATTCTCCATCGGGAAGTGTTTCCAAACCATCTTTATTTCCACTGATACCGGCAAATCGTTCAACATGACTATACCATGGTGCAATATCATTGTATCGTATTGGCCAATCAACTGCATATCCATCTCTTGCCGGACCTTCGAAATCAAACTTGCTCCATCTTTGTGTTTGTCTTGCCCAGATCAAAGACTTTCCACCAACCTGGTAACCGCGTATCCAATCAAATGGCTTTTCCTGTATGTAGGGATGCTCTTTGTCCTTCATGAAGAAATGCTGCGTGGCTTCATCAAAAGCATAGCAACTATCCGCAATCGGATTGTCCTTTGCAAGTTGAGTAGTTAGTCTCCCCCGATGCTTGAATTCCCAGGGATTCAAATTAGTGGTCGGATAATCTTTTATATGCCTTACATCCCGGCCTCTTTCCAACACCAAAGTTTTCAACCCATGATCGCATAATTCCTTAGCAGCCCAACCACCACTAATACCCGATCCAATCACAATTGCATCAAAAGTGTTTTGAGCTAGCCCTTTACCATTAATATTTACATCCGTTGAATCCTGCGGCATTTATCTATTTTATATTTTTTATTTGGTATTTGCTATTTACAATTGCGGAAACCCAATATAAAATAGCAAATAACAAATATGCAATAGTTTAAAGGTTTTGTTTCTTCATTTCTTTCACTGCAAAATCTGCTGCTCTTGCTGTAAAGGCCATATAACTCAATGATGGATTCACACAGTTTGCGGATGTCATGAAGGAACCATCAGTTACGAATACATTTGGTGCATCCCAAACCTGGCACCATTTATTTAGTACAGATGTTTTCGGATCCTTGCCCATTCGAGCTGTTCCCATTTCGTGGATTCCGCGTCCAGGCGTTCCATCACCATCTCTTCCATTCACATTCTTTGCTCCCATTGCTTCGAGCATCTCTTTAGCATCATTGAGCATATCAACACGCATTTTCTTTTCATTATCCTTCAGTTCACAATCGATGGCAAGAACAGAAAGCCCCCATTTATCAACCTTTTGTTTTCCTTTTGAAGTATCTGTAGTCACTTCGCCTTTCTCATCATATAATCTCTTGTCGATAGTAACCCGGTTTTCAGCGTATGGAAGGATTTCTCCAAAACCACCCATACCCAAACTCCAACTACCCGGCTCCGTTAGTGCTTCTTTCAATTCAGCGCCGATGCTGTATTCAGCAACACTGCGGCTCCATCCTGAGCGGCTTCCACCACCCTGGTAGCCGAAGCCACGGATATAATCTCTTTTTTCTCCATTCATATTGCGGAAGCGGGGAATATAAAATCCATTCGGTCTTCTGCCATAATAATATTTATCCTCGTATCCATCCATTTGCCCGCCAGCTCCCACACCAAGGTGGTGATCCATTAAATAACGGCCAAGTGCACCGCTGCTGCTTCCCAAACCATCGGGCCAAATATCTGTAGCTGAATTCATCAGTATCCATGCTGAATTAAGTGTAGATGCATTGAGGAAAATGATCTTCGCATTGAAGACATAAGTCTTATTATCGTTTGCATCCAGTATTTCAACGCCGCTTGCTTTCTTTGTATTCTTGTCGTAAATGATCTTCGTAACAATTGCAAATGGTCTCACGGTTAAGTTACCAGTCGCTTGCGCTGCAGGTAACGTTCTGGATTGCGTACTGAAATAACCACCCAACGGACATCCCAGCGAGCATTTATTTCTGAACTGACATTTTCCGCCCGGAAGTTGAGAAGTTGCATTTGCGGCGCGACCAATGATCAGGTGTCTTTGTCCTTTATAGTGTTCTTTCAATTTGGCTGCTGCATCTTTTTCAACGCAGGTCAAATCCATCGGAGGTTGAAACTCTCCATCAGGCAAATGCGCAATGCCATCTTTATTTCCGCTGATACCAGCAAATTTTTCTACATAGTCATACCATGGAGCAATTTCATTGTAACGAACAGGCCAGTCAACCGCGATTCCTTCTTTTGCATTCGCTTCAAAATCCAGATCGGCCCAGCGATAACTCTGTCGGCCCCACATCAATGAACGTCCACCCACATGATACCCGCGGAACCAATCGAAGCGTTTTATTTCGGTATAAGGACTTTCCCAATCCTTCACCCAAAAGTCGAGGTTGGTTTCACTCAACGGATAGTCCCTCTTCAGCACCGGATATTTCTCAATCATCTCCTGCGTTCTTCCTCCCCGATGCGGAAACTCCCAGGGATTCTTACCCGCATTAACGTAGTCCTTCACATGCTCAACATCGCGGCCGCGTTCGAGCATGATCACTTTTAAACCTTTTTCGCAAAGTTCCTTTGCAGCCCAACCACCACTGATACCAGAACCGATTACGATTGCGTCATAAGTATTGTCAGCCATATGAGCTATTTTATATTTTTGATTTTAAATTGCAAATTGACTGGATATGCCGGTCGCATAACTATAATGAAGTCACCGTTCTTTATACAAGCTCTTTACTATAAGGAGGCATGAACTCGGGTTCCGCGCGGCGGACACATAAAATTAAACGTCACAAATCTTAACAGCTTTGGTCAATGCGGCTAGTTGATCTTCTTTCAACTTTGCGGTTGGAATAAATTCCTGAGCCACGTAACCTTTAAAACCAAGATCTACGATCGCTTTAATAATCGCCGGATAATACAATTCCTGGGTTTCGTCAATTTCATGTCTACCCGGTACACCGCCAGTATGATAATGTGCGATATGATCAAAATTAGCGCGGATCGTTCGGATCACATCTCCTTCATCGATCTGCATATGATAGATATCATAAAGCAATTTGAAATTGGGTGAGCCAACGCGTTTCACCAATTCAACACCCCAAGTTGTTTTATCGCATTGATAATCCTTATGATCAACCTTGCTGTTCAGGAGTTCCATAATGACCATCACATTATTCTTTTCAGCAAGGCTCATGATTTGTTTCAGTCCTTCGGTGCAATTCTTTAAACCTGTTTCATCATCCATACCTCTGCGGTTACCGCTGAAGCAGATCAGGTTTTTATATCCGGCTTTTGCAACCAGCGGGATCATATTTGTATAGTTCTGAATCAGCTTTGAATGGAATTGTTTGTTATTAAATCCGTCCACCAGGTTTATTTCCGCGCCATTGCTCATGGTGGAGATCAGGTCGTATTTTTTGAGGATGGGCCAATCGGCAGGGCCTACTAAATCAATCCCTACCAGGCCAATGCTTTTTGCTGCGATGGCCAATTCTTCCATTGGAATACTACCATAGCACCAGCGGCAGGCGGAGTGATTTACATTGCCTTTGAGTGCAGCTGATTTTTTTTCTTCGTTGTTTGAAAATGAAGAGAGCATGCCGACCGAACTAATCGCCGCTGTTCCGGCAACGAGGTTTTTGAGGGCATGGCGGCGGGATTGTTTCTTGTTCATGTCACAATCGTTGGTTGGGGTAAATTACAAAAAGAAGCAACACAACTAGTCAAAATAATGAGCTGTGTTGCTAAAAAAAGTTAAAAGGTATAACGGATTTTTCGAGACTATACGCTAACAGTCGTTAATGTCTGTACGGTCTTCTTTTTCCGCATGTAAATGACGAGTCCTGTGAATGCTACAACCAAAATGATAGGAATTATGAGCGTGGTATCAAGTATTTCAGGACCTGCAGCGCGCTTGGCATCAAAAAGTGCTCTTCCCATTTCGGAATCTGCCGGGGCTGCATTGTATTGTTCGAGTGTAGATCCCGCGGGAAGTTTGCTCAGCAATTTTCTATCGTAATAGCCGCCCATGAACATCATATAGAGCGAAACGGCGAACATGCCTGCGCCTCCCATCAGATTTATTCCAACGGCGCCGGTTTTTGGTAGATTTTCAGAAACGAAACCAAGCATGGTTGGCCAGAAATAACAAACGCCCATTCCAAAGACCAAGGCCCCAACGAAGATCATGTTGCCTGTGGTATGGCCAAGCATATAAATGCCGAGTGCCGAAAGGATTGCTGACATCAGCAATACACCCTGCGGAGAGAACCGATGCACCACGGGCTCAGCAAGTCCGCGACCAATCACCATCACCCCGGTTGTTACCGTGAGGATCAACAAGGCATTGTTCGTTACGTTCCTTCAATAACACGTCGATCCACTGTCCGGTGAACAGCTCAGTGATTGCGGTTCCAAACATGCAAATGATCATAAAGATGAATAGCGGATGTAGTAAAGACTTATACATTTCTGAAGTTGACACACCAGCCGCAACTCTCTCGGTCAGCGGAAACTTCAATCTTGAAAATAAGTAGCCGTAAATCAATGTTGGAATAAGCATGGTGGCAACCTGTATCTGCCATGGTTGAAAAGAACCGATGCTTCCAATCCCCGCCTTATTGTATAAATAAACTATAAGCGTCCCGATTACAATTCCACCTGGGAACCACAAATGGAAATGGTTTAGTTTGGTGGTTTTGTTATTTGGATAGAGTGCGGTTACAAGTGGATTACAGGCAGCCTCGACGGTACCGTTAGCGATGCCGATTAATAAGGTCGAAAGAAACAGCGACCAGAAAGCATTTCCGAAACTACCGGCAAAAATGGTTAGCACAATGCCAAGCAGGTGAAACAAAAAGGCAAATACAAGAAGTCTTTTCATCCCGATCACATCCACTACCATACCCCCGATGATTACTGCAAGCGGAAATCCCCAGAATGCAGTGGCGGCAATGGTACCCAATTCTGAGGCGGAAAGATTGAATTCAGTTGCCCACTGATTTAATAGACCTGCGCGGATGCCAAAAGAAAGAGATGTTACCAATAGCGCTAAACAACTGGCTACAAAAAGTTGATCGCTTATGAATTGCTTGTTGCATGGCAAGTAGTTTTGGGTTGAAAATTGAATCGTTTTGATTTGATAAATATTAAAATTATACCTTAACCACCGTAACTTTATCCACTTTCTTTCAAAAAATACGATGAATCCGTAATGAGAACATAAATGTAATTTTTTATTTTTAAAAACATTCTTCTTTCATCTTTTCTAATCCTTTTTTCATGAACAGAAAATTACGAATGGGAATGGTTGGCGGTGGTAAAGATGCTTTTATCGGCGCGATTCACCGGCTTGCTGCAAATATGGATGGACTAATAGAACTGGCTTCGGGTGCATTAAGCATTAACCCGGAGATCGCTAAGGATTCAGGTAAATCGCTTTTTCTACCCGAAGACCGCATTTACCTTACGTATGAAGAAATGATCAAAAAAGAAGTAGCACTACCTTCCGATAAAAGAATTGATTTTGTTACGATCGTTACTCCCAACTTCGCGCATTTTGCTCCGGCAATGGCAGCTTTGGATAATGGATTTCATGTAGTGATCGAAAAGCCGATCACCTTTACATTGGATGAAGCAAAACAGTTGAAGAAAAAAGTTGATGAAACGGGATTGTTACTTTGTCTTACGCATACCTATTCGGGTTATCCAATGGTAAAGCAGGCAAAGCATATGGTGCAAAGCTGGAGAATTGGGTAAGATCCGGAAAGTTTGGGTTGAATATCCGCAGGGATGGTTGAGTAAATTGAGCGAAAGAGAAGGAAATGCACAAGCTGCATGGAGAACCGATCCAAAGAAAAGTGGTAAGAGCTGGTTGCATGGGAGATATTGGAACACATGCAGCGCATCTTGCAGAATATATCACCGGATTAAAGATCACACATCTTTGCGCCGATCTAAATATTATGGTTGACGGCCGCGCATTGGATGATGATGGAAATGTTTTATTGAAATTTGATAATGGTGCCGCAGGAGTACTAATGGCATCACAGGTTGCGGCGGGTGAAGAGAATGGTATTAAGATCCGCGTCTATGGTGAAAAAGGCGGAATTGAATGGTATCAACATGACCCAAATACTTTATTGGTGAAATGGCTGGATCAACCAACACAGATCTTTCGTGCAGGTGGTAACTATGCAGGTCGGCTTTCCCCGATCGCATTGCATAATTGCAGAACTCCTGGCGGTCATCCGGAAGGATATCTGGAAGCGTTTGCAAATATTTACCGGAATTTCGCTCTCAGCTTGTCAGCAAGAATTGATGGGAGAGAACCGACTAAAGAAATGTTGGATTTTCCCAGAGTGGAGGAAGGTATTCGTGGAATGGCATTTATTGATAATGTTGTTGAATCTGGTAAATCTGATAAGAAATGGACGGAGTTTGTGGTGTAGGCAAATCGCTCCTCCGCAAGAATTTTACCGCGAAGGCGAGGAGGAAATTTCAGATTGTCGAAAGATCAATTATAACTGAATATTAATATTTGAAGAAATCAATTAATAACTAACAAAAATCTCCGCGCCTTTGTCCCGCCAAGGCGGGAGTAATTTCTCTTCGTGGTGCGGTTAACTGTAAATAATTAGACACTAACACAATGAGAACACTCAAAGGACCTGGAATATTCCTCGCTCAATTTATGGGCGATGCTGCCCCATACAATTCACTGAAATCAATTTGCCAATGGGCAAAGAGCATTGGTTTTGTCGGTGTACAGATTCCAACTTGGGATGCACGATGTATCGATCTTCAAAAAGCAGCAGAAAGTAAAACCTATGCGGATGAAGTAAAAGGAATCGTGAATGAAGCTGGATTGGAGATAACGGAACTCTCCACGCATTTGCAAGGACAATTGGTGGCTGTGCATCCGGCCTACGATACATTGTTTGATGGCTTTGCTCCAGAAAATGTTCATGGAAATCCAAAGGCAAGAACCGAATGGGCGGTACAACAATTGAAATATGCAGCAAAAGCATCACAGAACCTCGGATTGAATGCCCATGCAACATTTAGTGGAGCATTGCTTTGGCCAACGGTATATCCCTGGCCTCAACGTCCGGCGGGATTGGTTGAAACGGGATTTAAGGAATTCGCGAAAAGATGGCTTCCCATCTTGAATGAGTTTGATGAAAATGGAGTAGATCTTTGTTACGAAATGCATCCGGGAGAAGACCTGCATGATGGAATTTCTTATGAAATGTTTCTTGAGCAAACCAAACATCATTCTCGTGCCTGTTTGCTTTATGATCCTTCGCATTTTGTTTTGCAATGTTTGGATTATCTCGAGTATATCGATAATTACCATGAACGGATCCGGATGTTTCATGTGAAGGATGCAGAATTCAATCCAACGGGAAAGCAAGGTGTATATGGTGGATATCAGGGTTGGGTGAATCGCGCAGGTCGTTTCCGTTCACTGGGAGATGGACAGGTAGATTTCAAATCTGTATTTAGCAAATTGGCGGCTTACGATTATAGTGGATGGGCAGTGATGGAATGGGAATGTTGCATAAAACATCCCGAAGATGGAGCAAAAGAAGGATCTGTATTTATCAAGAACCATATTATCCGCGTAACGGAAAAAGCATTTGATGATTTTGCCGGCACCGGCAGCGATGAAAAATTAAATCGTTCGGTACTTGGTTTAAATTAAATTGCAAAACATTCCCTGACCAAAATATAACAAGATGAAAAAGCTATTGGTAATCCTTGGAATTAGTGCACTTATCTATGCATGTGGTGGTGGCGGTGACAAGGCTGCAACTGAAGAGAAAAAAGACACCTCTGCATCAACCCCAGCGGCGCCGACTTCCACAACTGATCCCGGATTGGAAATGATCGCTTCATCCGATTGCATTACCTGTCATAAGATCAATGAAAAAAATATTGGACCTGCCTATATTGATGTTTCCAAAAAGTATGAAGCTACACCCGCTATAATTGATACACTGGCAATGAGAGTTATTAAGGGTAGTGTAGGCTTTTGGGGCCAGGTACAGATGACCCCTCATCCCAATCTTTCCATGGATAGCGCGAGGACAATGGTGAAGTATGTTCTTTCATTGAAGAACTCACAATAAGCAATAGGCAATGGGCAATAGACAATTTGCAATCATGCAAGTTGTCAATTGCCCATTACTTTTTCTAACAAAAAAAATAATGTACAGATGCGCTTGTTAAACATTGTCGTTGGATTGACAATCGCGAACCTGGCGATTGCGTGCAATAATGAAACTTCCAATTCCGAATCAGAAATTAAAAAGGATACTATGGCAACAACTGCAACTGAAGCACATAATGTGCTGAGTGAAGCTGAACTAAAAGAAGGATGGGTTTTACTATTCGATGGCACAAGCAAAAAGAACTGGCATATTTATAATAACCGTTCAAACGGAGCCGCCTGGGCTGCCGTTGATGGCGCACTTCATCTCGATCCAAAGGAAAAAGTGGATTTTCAAACTGTTGGCGGCGGAGATATTGTTACCGAAGAAGAGTTTGAAAATTTTCATCTCCAACTTGACTGGAAACTGGATACTGCAGGAAACAGCGGGATTATCTTTCTTATAAAAGAAGACCCGAAATTCGAGCATAGCTGGCATACCGGTCCGGAAATACAGGTATTGGATAATAAGGGACATGGCGATGCGGCAAATCCAAAACATCGCGCAGGAGATCTGTATGATCTGGTAGCCGCTTCTCCCGAAACGGTGAAACCCACCGGCGATTGGAACCATGTTGAATTAAAACTCAACAAAGGCATTCTTGAAGAATGGCTTAACGGTACAAAAGTGTTGAACGTTCAGTTATGGGATGATAACTGGAAGAAGATGGTAGCGAACAGCAAATTCAAGGAAAGAAAGGATTTCGCAACCTTTAACAAGGGAAGAATAGGATTACAGGATCATGGAAATAAGGTTTGGTTTAGGGATATAAAGATTAAGAAGTTGTAACAAGCTCAACTAAGATATCACTGGCGCTGCGCCGGGCGTCCCCGCCCGGCGTTTTGCACAACAGGAACGCTCGCAAAGTCATTTGATGTAGAAGCATAATACCTTTCGATTAACCCGATTTTCGACGACGCCGGGCGGCCCCGCCTGTGGCGGGGCGGCGCGGCACCGATGAATCAGCAAATTTTTTCATCAACCTAGTGCTGTCGTTTCTATCATTTGATCAAAGTAAATTCAACATTTTCGCTGCGCCGGGCGTCCCCGCCGGGCGTTTTGCATTAGAGGAACGATTGCAAATTCATTTGGTGTAGCGCCGCTGCGCCGGACGTCCCCGCCCGGCGTCTTGCATTAGAGGAACGCTTGCAAATTCATTTGGTGTAGTAGCCGCTGCGCCGGGCGTCCCCGCCCGGCGTTTTGCATTAGAGGATCGCTTGCAAATTCATTTGGTGTAGCAGCAGCTGCGCCGGGCGTCCCCGCCCGGCGTCTTGCATTAGAAGAATGCTTGCAAATTCACTTGGTGTAGCAGCCTGATTCATTTCGAATTCCCCGATAATTGAAAACGCCGGGCGGGGACGCCCGGCGCAGCGCGTTCCCAACATAAACTAAGCTATAAACTTGGCGTTTATTCAACATTATCCAACGTCTTTTCATCATTTTATAATGATCAAAAAAACATTTTCTACCGTTTCTTCCTCATTGATTCGATAATGCATGATATTAATTTGGGGAATGCATGAAGATTACTTTCCTGAATTTCTCACTGCCACCATATTCAAATTCAAACATCTGCTTGCTGATGATAATTATAAGAGAATCATCACCGATTCGCTTGAATGGTTAGTTGCGCAAAAAAGATGTGAGGTTAACGGTTTCGTAATAATGCCGAATCATATTCACCTTTTATGGCAGATAGCGAATGATTTTGACAGAAGTGAAGTGCAAGGAGCTTTATTCAGTTTTACAGCTCACCAATTTCAAAAAGAGTTGCGAAGTCAAAGTCCTCGATTTTACAAAGAGTTTTTTGTTGATCTCGATGATCGAAAATATCAATTCTGGCATGATATGCCGGTCATCAAACAATGTTGGTCAGAAGAATTCTTTTCACAGAAACTTGATTATATCCATGACAACCCTTGCCAACCTAAATGGAATTTAGCAAGAACGCCGGAAGAGTATTATTGGTCTTCAGCTGCATTTTATGAGAATGGAAGTAAGACGTTCCCTTGGTTGACGCATTATGAAGGATAGCATAGTGCTTATTTACTTCCAACCAAGTCAGCATGCCATCATTCAGCGCTGCGCCGGGCGTCCCCGCCCGGCGTCGTCGAAAATCATGATAGCCGAAAGTGATTAGGTCGTTATGCCAAACGACTTTGCAGCATCGCTCTAGTGCAAGACGCCGGGCGGGGACGCCCGGCGTAGCGCCGTTGTGGTGAATTTCATTATCGATCAAACGTTGATGTTGCGCAGATAAATTTTGTTCATTGTTTCAAACACTCAGCGCTGCGCCGGGCGTCCCCGCCCGGCGTCGTCGAAAATCATGATAACCGAAAGTGATTAGGTCGTTATGCCAAACGACTTTGCAGCATCGCTCTAGTGCAAGACGCCGGGCGGGGACGCCCGGCGTAGCGCCGTTGTGGTGAATTTCATTATCGATCAAACGTTGATGTTGCGCAGATAAATTTTGTTCATTGTTTCAAACACTCAGCGCTGCGCCGGGCGTCCCCGCCCGGCGTCTCCGAAAATCATGATAACCGAAAGGTATTAGGGGGTTATGCAAAACGACGTTGCAGCATCGCTCTAGTGCAAAACGCCGGCGGGGACGCCCGGCGCAGCGTCGTGGTGTCACATGTTTCATGTGCCAAAAGAGCTTTATCACTGGGATCGAAAAGCCAGGGTCAAGGACGAAGGCTCGAAACGGATGGTCATAAGCATTACACCTTCGGCAACTTATACCCATTATGATACTTCGCTAAAAAGTATTCTTTATTCACTGCGTCATCAGTAAACTTATGCTTTCGCCTTATCCCACACTAATTTCTTCTGTGTGCGGAATGCGATATTTCCGAATTGACAAACGGTGGCAATATGCGCGCCGGTTTGAATTGGACAATTGAGATCGTAGCATTTTCCTGAACTTAACGACGTTAATGAAATTCTCCATATGTTTTTGAAGACCGTTATCTGTTGGTTTCTTTCTTTCCACTTTTACTTTGTTCTTGCTTCTACCTTCTTCAATTACTTCCCATCCGCCGCGATCGAGCTTCCAAGTGTGCCGTTGTTTCCGATGAACGCAATGCCATGATCTTTTCCAAACAAACCATTGTCGATACCCATTGCATGATCCCAAATCAGATTGAACTTATCAAATTCATATAATGCACCCATGGTATCTGGTGTTTCCTGGCTGAGATCGGGATAAGCAAAATTTCCACCCAATGCTGAAACTGATTTTGGCACATCGTGCATTCATTCCAAATACTGCATAATCCATCAGATGCACCCCCCAATCTGTCATCAATCCACCTGCATAATCCCAGAACCAGCGGAAATGAAAATGAAAACGACTTGCATTGAATTGTCGTTTTTGTGCAGGACCCAACCACATCGCATAGTCAACACCGGGAGGCGGCGCAGAATCCGGAACTTTTGGTTCGGGCTTCATCCATCCCTGGTAACACCAAACTTTCACTGTGCGGATATTACCCAATTGACCCGTGCGGATAAAATCAACCGCATCACGGAAATGCTGCTGGCTTCTTTGCCATTGACCAGCCTGTACAGCTTTTTTATACTTTTCTTGCGCAGCAACCATTGCACGACATTCTTCGATGGAATTACCAACCGGTTTTTCAACATAAACATGCTTACCTGCCTGAACAGCTTCTATCATTATCAACGCATGCCAGTGATCTGGCGTACCAATGATTACCGCATCGATATCTTTTTGTTCGAGCAATTTTCTGTAATCAGTATAAGTTTTTACATTGGCTGCATTGACATTCAACTTTGCCAGATCTGCCACTCTTTTGTCCAACACATTCTTATCAACATCGCAAAGTGCAACGATATTTACTCCTGGAATTTTTGACGCCGCAGTCACATTCGACCAACCCATTCCATTGATACCGATAGCTCCGATATTGACCTTATCCTGCGGGCTAAACCTACTCCCAAATATGTTGAAGGCTTTCGAGTCCATTGAAGCTAACACTACACCGCCTGTAAGAATAGCGGATTGCTGTAAAAATTTTCGACGCTCACTCATACTATTTTAGATTTGAAATTTTAGATTTTCGATTTAATACAAGGATGCACAATTCAGAACTAAATCTAAAATATGCAATGGAAAATATAAAATAGTTCTAGACTATTTTCTTCTTTAGATACCCAATGCTTTTTGCAAGACTGTCTAACGGCGGGCCAGGGCAGATATCTTGCTCAACAAAGAAATTAGTCATACCGCTTTTATTCGCTTTTCGCGAATATTTTTTTCCAATCAATCACTCCGCTACCTACTTCTGTAAATGCTTTCTTTTCTGTGCTGTCCATATCCTTTACATGCCACATCACAAAACGTCCGGGATATTTTTCAAAAAGAGCGATGGGATCCTTTCCTGCTTTGACTGCCCAATAGATATCGAGTTCAAAGTTTACAATTGATTTGTCTGTATTAGCCAATAAGGTATCAAAACCGTTCTGTCCTTCTCCCAGATCTACAAATTCAAAATCATGGTTATGATAGGCGATCTGCATTCCTGCCTGTTTGCAAATGTTTCCTGCTTTATTCAATCCCTCTGCAACTTTCTTATAATTATCCAGGTTCTTGCGATGCTGATCTTCCAACCATGGGATCACAATATATCTTTGACCAAGTATCTTTCCATCTTCAACAGCCTTGATCCAGGTCGTTTCCCAGCCATCTTTCAGAAATAGACTACCGGGGAAAGTATGACCACTTGGAGAAGTCAATCCGTTCGCTTTAAATACGCCAGACAATTCGGCGGGTGTCATTCCGAACCATTTGCCCTGGTTGTAGCCAAATGTTTCGATTTCTTTATATCCAAGTTTAGCGATCTTTTCAATGGTACCTTTTGCGTCCTTGCCCAGATCGCCTCTTACCGTATACAATTGAACCCCGATCCTCTTTTGTTTCTTGAAAATTTCATCTGTTGAAACAAACATCGCGGCAGTAAAAACAGATGATTGCTTTATGAAGTCTCGTCGGGTAGCCATGGAAATAAATTTTAGATTCGGAAATTACGAAAAAGGGTTGATAAGGGTCGACAACCCTGCGTAGTTTCTCACAATTAGATAAGTGTCTATCCAGGGTTGTCGACCCTCAACCCGCCGCCATAGCAGCATTATCTTCATAACCAACCAACATAAACCAGCCAAGAACGAGAAGCCAGAGTAGCTCGTCTTTTAAGGGCTGAGAGAATCGTATCGTTCCTCTTTTTTTGCGGGACAGCATATTTGATTTGAGATCGCCAATAGAGTTTTTCTTATCATCCTGCCAACTCCAAATGCTTTTCCAGCAATTGGTTTGACGCAATTGGTATAGTCTTCCATCGGGACCTTCAATTTTTGCCCGATGCCGCCAATCCAATTCAATTCGTTTTTTCTCATAGGGCGATTGGCCTGCTTCAACCTCTATGAATTGATTCCAGAATCCTTTTTTTAAGAATAGCCATTCCTTGTCGCCAATTTTGAGCTTTGCTTTACGCCCATAACTTTTAATGTAATTGAGATTTGCGATAATTCTGTCATTGAGTAGAAAGTCGTATTCCCTTTTAAATGCAGATTTTTTTACGACTACGATCTCATGTTCTCCTGATTTCATTTTTTATCAATTAAGAATTAATAAAACTCAAACCCCGTTTTCTGTTCCTTCCATTTCTTTGAGAACTTCTTTTAATTTTCTTACGTGTTGACCGTAAAGTTTATTGACGTACCACTTATTAAAGTAGTAAAATGCAATGGTAATAGCCACACCAACTGCAGAAAAAATCCAGTAGACGTTCGAATCGTAAGTTTTACCGGGAGTTTTTGTAAAGATGATGAAGCCGGTGAAGAAAAAGGCGATTGGAGTCAGCAGGTTCCCCGTAATTAAATAGAGCCTTACATATTTTTCAAGCGTGGTCAACTGGCGTTGCAGGTTGCTCCTTACCTCGCAAGCTACACATTCCATCTTATTGAGCAGATTGTATTTCCGATAATAATAAAAGACACAAAATCCACCACCAAGCAAAAATATCAGGCTCAGTTCCCAATACCTGCCGTCCCAGGCTATCAGGTAATAAACTGCTGCGGCAGAATAGAGTATTATAACCGAAATCATTTCCATCAACAGATTGCGTTTCATCCTGGCAATCGGTCGTTGCGATTTCTTTTGAAGCATAGAAAGGATCTCTGCATCCGATCCCACAGGGGTCCGCTTATCATCGAGACCTTTCCAGATTTCCTTTAGGTTATCCAATTCCATGTTCAACTTCTTTTGTGAGTTTGCGTAATTTTTCTTTTACCCGATTCATTTTCACTCTAAGATTGTTTTGGTTAATACCTAATATATCCTCCATTTCATCATAGGATTTATCCTCGAGGTAAAGCATAACAATTGCTTTTTCGATTTCCCCCAAATGCCCAATTGCAGTATATAGTTGTTTTAGTTGATCCTCTTTCTCTTTATCAATTCCGGTATCCTGCAGATCAGCAGCAGGCAAATCAGAATAAACAATGTCGACCTGTCTTTTTTGTTTCCGCAGATCTGAAATGGCTGTATTCAATGCGATCCTGTAAAGCCAGGTGCTGAATTTGCTTTCCCCACGAAAACGGGGATACGACTTCCATAACTGTATAATGATTTCCTGGAAAAGGTCCTGTCGGTCAGTCTCAGTATGCCCGTATAGCCGGCATACCTTGTGAATCATGCCGCTATGTTCCTGTACCAATTGAAGGAACTGCTCCTGCATTTTAGGATCGTTGACCAGACTAAGTGGTTTTGGTTGAAAAGTTACAGGATTGGTCGCTGGGTTTTGTGAATTATTACAAACGTCGGCAGTTGGTTAACTGGTTGACTGGTTGATTAGGTAGTTGATCCCCAGGGGACTTCCCAATCAACTAATCAACCAATCAACTAATAAACAAAAATCTCATCCACAAACACCCACCCCTTATCCCCTTTACCAGGATGCCATTTGGGGAGTTTAGCGACAGGAACTGCGACTACTTTCATCACTTTTATCGATGCAGGTGTAAATTTTATCTCTATCGGTATGTTTTCTGTGGGGCCATCTTTTTCCGGTTGCCTGGGATGAATGCGACCTAATAGTTTCAAAGATTTTTGATCATTTCCACCCCAAACTTCAATAGAAGCTGGTGGCATTATATAACTGCCAACACTTTTTAATACACTAACATTTATTCCACTTAGGTTTTTGGGTTCATTAAACAGCAACAACGCTTCCATTCTATTATTGCGGAAACCCAACCATTTTCCACTTCCGGCCCCGAGATCACTCTTTTTTAGGTTGATCAGCGTTTTTCCTCCTTCACCTTTATATTTCGGATCAGTGGGTTGAAGCAAAACTGCACTATCAAATTTATACCCACTTTTGAAAAAATATTGTTGTATGATGTCACTACTTACCCATCCAGGTTTGAAGGCTTTCGCTTTCACGAGTGAGTTGTCGGTCAACACAGCCTCTTTATCATACAAAGATGATTTTAAACTATCAGGATCGGTTCCATCAATGGTAAAGCGAATTACAGTACCCTTTATATAGTGCTTTAATTTCAGCGGAAGTTGACCTGTGATGATCTGCTCTTCATTTTCCAGGATCGGTGGAGTGAGTTTCATTATCACCGTATCATCGCGATATCCCGTTTCGTATTTCAATCGCCCTTCTTTCTTTTTCAATTCCTCCAACTCAGCAATAGGTATGGCTGCATTCCAGATATAAACTGTTTTTAGTTGAGGTATTTTCTCAAGGGAAGAAAGATTTTCCTTTTTTAACTCAGTGCCCGCAAGAGAAAGTTGCTTCAGGAATTTTAGTTTGGAAAGATGGGTGAACCCGGTTCCTGTAATTGATGTGAAATTCAGGTTCAGTCGCCGTAGGTTTCTAAACTCCGAGATATGTGCAAGATCATCATCTTTTATTGGCATTGAGGATAGATCGAGTGATACTACCTGTTCCTTTACTGGTTCAAGTTCTCTTAATTTATCAGCGGAGAAAAATTCTTTATTATAAAAATTAACTACAAGACCAGGAGAATTCAGCGACAATGGATAAACCACTCTATTATTATTGTTGAGCTTTGAAACCGTACTCTCATCTGCCTCATCAAAATCAAATTCATCAGATTCCTGCCGGGTAAAAATTGCCTGGGCAAGTTGATAAAGTGTATCGGTTTGAGGCAGTTCCGTGACTTTTGCCGTAAAGCTTGCGCCAGTTCTGATCCAATGGTAAAGCACCATCAATTCTTCATCGGTTAATTGCGGCTTACCCTGCGGAGGCATATGTTTTTTCTGTTCAAGTGGAAGATGAATTCTTCTCAGCATTAATCCCAGATCCTCTTCTGTACTATCCCATAAAGCGCCATGCTTTCCTCCTTTGAGCAACAATTCTTGCGTTTCCATTATCAAACTCCCTTTCGCTTTTCGGGAATTATGACAGCTCACGCATTTTTCTTCAAGTATTGGTCTCACCATATGGGCAAAGACCTCGGCTTCCTCAATATCAACATTGGGTAGCTTTTTCTCCGGAAGAATAGGAGCCATTAAGAAATTCTGTCCATGCGTAATGCCAGCGCCCTGATGACCCGTGAAGATTAACAATGGAAAAATCAGTATTGATGCGATTATAGCTACAGTTCGACTATTGAAAAGAAAATATTTAAACCAATACAGGCAACTACTCAATACGGCAAGCGCTATTCCGCTCCATTTATGCCATTGTAGGGATTCTACATCATAGCCTTCTTCCCTCGATAGAAGCATTCCCATCAATGCGGTGATTACGGATGTGAGCGCGACAAATAATAATAAAATTTCTTCAGGGAAATTCTGTCTTGCCTTCTTTCCAAGAAGAACAATTGCGAAATATAATATCAATAAGACGATGGGAAAATGAAGAAATAATGGATGCATTCGTCCGGCTACCTGCAGCCATTGAGGAACAACGATTCGGCTTTCAAAGAATAGCAGGAATATTAATAATACGTTTAGAGGAATTAATAGAGAGCCTAATATTTTTTTAATCTGCATAATGCTATAACAAACAGGTAGCCCCTACGGGGCATGTTCTGAATTTATATTTTTTTCTACAAACAGGTAGCCCCTAACGGGGCAGGCTAGCTGATTTTAGTATTTATTTTGCCTCGAATAACCCAATCAACTAATCAACCAATAAACCAAGTAACTTTCCTCAAGCAATCAAACTTTGAACCACGTGCCCGCTCACATCGGTCAATCGATACCTGCGACCAAGATGTTTATAGGTTAATTGCTCGTGATTCAATCCCATCAGGTGAAGAATTGTCGCATGGAAATCGTGAACGTGCACGGGATCTTTTGCGATATTATAGCCGAATTCATCAGTTTCGCCGTAAACGGTGCCGGGTTTCACGCCGCCGCCTGCCATCCATACCGTGAAGCAACGCGGATGATGATCTCTTCCATAATTATCCTTTTCGAGTTTGCCCTGGCAATAGTTGGTTCTTCCGAATTCGCCACCCCAGATCACCAATGTTTCATCGAGTAATCCTCGTTGTTTGAGATCGAGGATCAGTCCCGCTGAAGCCTGATCTGCATCTTTACATTGCCCAACAATTTGTCCCGGAAGATTATCGTGCGCATCCCATCCCTGGTGATAGAGCTGTACAAAGCGAACACCATTCTCGGATAATTTCCTTGCAAGCAAACAGTTTGCAGCAAATGTTCCGGGCACCAGGCAATCGGGACCATACAATTTAATAATTGATTCAGGCTCCTTGCTTACATCTGTGATGTCGGGCACAGCTGTTTGCATCCGATAAGCCATTTCATATTGCTGGATCTTCGTGTTGATCTCGGGATCACCGAATTCATCGTATGATTGTTGATTCAATTCGGAAAGCTTATCCAACATTCGTCTTCTATCAGCGGCATCGATTCCATCAGGGTTATTCAAATACAAAACAGGATTCTCACCACTGCTGAATTGCACACCCTGGTGAATAGAATCAAGAAAACCATTCGTCCATAGTTTTGAATAAACGCCCTGGCCATTTCCTTTTCCTCTTGATAACAATACACAGAATGCAGGGAGATTTTTGTTCTCACTTCCTAAACCATAACTCAGCCATGATCCCATACTCGGACGGTTTCCAACCTGTGCACCGGTTTGGAAAAACGTGAGTGCCGGATCATGATTGATCGCCTCAGTGAAAATACTCTTCACGAAACAAAGCTCGTCTACAATTGAAGCTGTATGCGGTAGCAATTCGCTGATCCATGCTCGTGATTGGCCGTATTGATCGAATTTGAATTTTGTTCCTGCCAATGGAAATTTGCTTTGCCCGGAAGTCATACCAGTCAGCCGTTGACCCATCCTCACTGATGCGGGAAGATCCTGGCCGAACATTTCCTGCAGCTTTGGCTTATAATCAAACAAATCAAGTTGCGACGGTGCACCGTTTTGAAAAAGGTAAATGATCCTCTTTGCTTTTGGTGCAAAATGAGGAAGACCACTGATCATTGCTTCTTCTTCTCCTTTGCTGAAAAGATCAGGGATGAGCAATGATCCCAATGCCGCACCGCCGATACCCAAACTCAATCGCGAAAGAAATTTTCGGCGGTTGATGTTGAGGCTGTGTTCTAGAAATTGTTTATTCATAACAGCTGCGTTTCTTTAAAAACCGCCGTCAGGGTTTGCAACCGCTGACGGGGTTATTTCACAATCGCTTCTTCCAAATTATAAATCGCATTGATCGTTTTCATCAATGCTGCCAATTGATTCTTATCTGCGCCTTCCAGTTGTTCAAATTCTCCAACCTTTAATGTCATTTCTGCATCGAGTTTCTTTTGATTGAACAGGGTGAGCTGTTCTTCATAATATTTATTTAAGACATCGATCTCTTTGGTTGATGGCTTTCTTGCAATGATCCGCCGAAATGCTTTTTCAATTGCTTGTGGTTCGGTAGTCTTTTCTTTTGTGAAATTTTGTGCTAAAACTCTCGAACCTTCCATTACCAATGGGTCATTCATCATCATTAATGCCTGCAAGGGTGTATTAGTCTTTGATCTTTTCACTTCGCACTGATCCCGGTTGCTTGCGTCGAACAGGATCATTGAAGGTGGCGGAACAGTGAGCTTAATAAAAGTGTACAATCCTCTTCGGTATAGATCTTCTCCATGATCCTGCTCATAGGTTGCTAATACTCCTCTTCCGGATGTGGCTGCCTCCCATAATCCCTTTGGTTGATACGGCTTCACACTTGGTCCACCAATCTTTTTCACCAATAAACCGCTCGATGAAAGAACAAGATCACGAACGAATTCGGCCGGCAATCTTTGCCTTGGTCCCCGGGATAAATACATATTATCGGGATCCTTTTTCAATTTTTCTTCAGAGACTTTTGCGGACTGACGATAGGTTGATGATGAAACGATTTGTTTTATCAGCCGCTTAATATTCCAACCATTTTCCATGAAATCTACCGCAAGCCAATCAAGCAATTCAGGATGCGAAGGAAGTTCACCTTGCATTCCGAAATCACCAGTTGTTTTTACCAGACCCCGACCAAAAAATTCCTGCCAGACCTGGTTTATAAAGGCACGTGATGTGAGTGGGATTCTTTTTATCAAAAGTCCATTTAGCCAATCCAAGTCGATCACGCGTATATTTTGTTGTATCAAATTTGAGGACTGAATTCAATGCTGTCGGTTTTACTTCTTCCGTGGGCGCATCATACATTCCACGACGAAGTATATAGGTTTTTCTTACAGAATCTTCCAATTCACCCATTACCGACACCGTTAGTTTACCGGTATCTTTTTTATTGATGAATGAAAGCGTATTCTTTATATCATCATCTGAAATTGTAATCAGTGGATTCTTTGCCGGCTTTGAAACACTGACATCACCTTCAAATCCTAATTCTTTCGTGTTATTGAAGAAAGCCAGCATTTCATAATACTGTTTCTGCGAGAATGGATCATATTTATGATCATGGCATTGGGCACATTCGATTGTAACGCCGAGTATCCCCTTCCCATATGTTTTGGTTTTGTCAATCAAATATTCAATCCGGTATTCTTCTTCAATCACGCCACCTTCTTCAGTGTATTTATGATTTCGCAAAAATCCTGTGGCCAATATTTGCTCTTTTGTTGCCTCAGGAAGCATATCGCCTGCGAGCTGCCAGGTGAGAAATTTATCGTATGGAAGATTTTCATTGAATGCATGGATCACCCAATCTCGCCATGGCCATTGCGAACGGATATTATCATCCTGGTATCCATAACTATCGGAATAACGGGCCAGGTCCATCCAATGCACAGCCATCTTTTCTCCATACTGAAGCATTTGTAAAAGTTCATCCACCATTTTTTCGTATGCGTCCGCACTGTTGTCTGCAAGGAATTTATCCATTTGCGCTTCCGTTGGTGGCAAACCGGTCAGATCAAGTGAAATTCTTTTTAATAATCTTTCTTTATCTGCTTCCTCATTTGGTTTAAGTCCCAATTGCTGCAGTCTATAAAAAACAAAATTGTCTATTTCGTTTTTTGCAAGCTTTACATCCTTTATTTCCGGAACTGATGATTTTTGGGGAGCATTAAAGGCCCAATGCGATTCGTACTTGGCGCCCTGAACTATCCATTTTCGAATCAATCTTACTTCAAAATCATTCAACACACCCAAATGCGAATCAATGGGTGGCATTTGGAAAGTAGTATCCGTTGATGAAACTCTTTTGTATACTTCTGATAATTCTGGTTTACCAGGAACGAATGCGAAACCACCAGGAGTTTCTTTCAATGGTCTGAACGCGCTGTCTGCGATGTCCAATCTCAAACCCGCCTGGCGTTGCGCGCCATCGGGGCCATGACATTTGAAACATTTATCTGAAAAGATCGGCCGGATATGAAAATTATAACTGACCTGATCGGGCAAGGTGCCAACAGAATCTTCACTATAAAAACAAGCGGGAACAGTCAAAACGATTGAGGCAATGAGAGTTATAGTCAGGAGTCTGTAGTTGCGAGTCAGGAGTTTAAACCTCCTCAGAAGTACATCAGCAAGCCTCTTGTTCATGATCGTTTTTAGTAGCGAGAAAGGTACGAAAAACCGGGGAGTCGTGTGTAGAACTAATTCAATAGGCAATGGGCAACTGGCAATAGGCAAACGATTGCATATTAAGTTTTAACACTTGCTTATTGTCAATTGCCCTGGCGCAAGCCTTTCCGACGACTAATTCAAGTTTCTTACACGTTCATGAACTGAGTCGGAAGCGCTGTGCCTTTTGCCTCTTTCTATCTCTCCGGTTCCAGTCCCCATTGTGCGGGAGATCTCCAAAGCGAAGACAAAAGCAATTCTCTCGTCAATAGAATTTCTTTTGGCAAGCGATCGTATAGTTTATAGAATAATTCTTCGTGAGAAAATAATTCCTGTTTCCATAATTCCCGATCGACGATCATCATATCGGAGAAAATCTCTTTCGGATAATCTTCGAGTCCTCTCCAATCCATATCGCGATAACGAGGTCTCCATCCGATGGGGCATTCAACTGCCGAAGCTTTTCCTTTTATTCGTTGAACGATCCATTTCAATACGCGAAGGTTCTGACCGAAACCAGGCCAAATAAATTCTCCTTTATCATTCTTCCGAAACCAGTTAACTCCAAAGATCCTTGGTGTGTTTGGAAGATCGCGACCGAATTGTAACCAGTGGTTGAAATAATCTCCCATATGATACCCGAGGAATGGCAACATCGCAAATGGATCACGGCGAACTTTTCCAATTTCACCAAACGCTGCCGCAGTCATTTCACTTCCCATAGTTGCTGCGAGATAGACACCGAAGGTCCAACTGAAGGATTGATATACTAATGGAACCGCTGTGCTTCTTCTTCCTCCGAAAATAAATGCAGAAATAGGGACACCGTTGGGATTTTCAAATTCACTATCGATCGCGGGGTTCTGATTTGCAGGTGCAGTAAATCTTGCGTTTGGATGCGCCGCGGGTTTGCCACTATTCTTATCGTATGGCTTTCCATGCCAATCGGTCATTCCATCGGGAATTTCTTTAGTCATTCCTTCCCACCAAACATCTTTATCTGCTGTGATGGCAACATTCGTGAAAATTGTATTTGCACGAATGGTTTCCATCGCATTGGGATTGGTCTTTGCATTTGTGCCGGGTGCTACTCCAAAATAACCGGCCTCGGGATTGATCGCATGAAGCTTTCCCTGAATTTTATGGATCCATGCGATATCGTCTCCAACTGTAGTTACTTTCCAATCCTCCAGTCCTTTTGGAGGGACCATCATTGCAAAGTTTGTTTTGCCGCAAGCGCTCGGAAATGCAGCGGCTACATAAGTCTTTTCTTTTTCGGGAGATTCAACGCCGAGAATCAGCATATGTTCGGCCAACCAACCTTCTTCCCGAGCCATTACAGATGCAATGCGTAATGCAAAACATTTCTTACCCAATAATGCATTGCCACCATATCCACTTCCATAGGAAATGACCAATCTTTCTTCAGGAAAATGAGAGATATATTTTGTGTGAGGATTGCAAGGCCAGGTGGAATCTTTCTGTCCTTTCTCTAGCGGCGCCCCCAGTGCATGCACGCATCTTACATAGCCCTTCTTATAAAGATGTTTGAGAACCTGATCTCCCATTCGCGTCATGATGCGCATATTCACTACCACGTATTCCGAATCGCTGATCTGTACACCGTATCTTGAAAGCGGAGATCCAACGGGGCCCATGCAATAGGGAATAACATACATCGTCCGTCCTTTCATTGCACCTTTTGTAAGATCTTCCAAAATATCTTTCATATGCTGTGGATCCATCCAGTTATTGGTAGGACCGGCATCTTCACGCCTGCGGCTACAGATAAAAGTTTTGTCTTCAACACGAGCCACATCGCTTGGATCGCTGAAGCAGGCAAAGCTATTGGGTCGTTTTTCGGGATTGAGGGGAATGAATGTTCCTTTCTTTACAAGCAACTGGC
The DNA here is from genome assembly GCA_963728145.1 of uncultured Chitinophagaceae bacterium. Taxonomy (GTDB): domain Bacteria; phylum Bacteroidota; class Bacteroidia; order Chitinophagales; family Chitinophagaceae; genus CAVSJA01. Next base: position 341,737 of record CAVSJA010000009.1, read on the forward strand.
AAAGACTATCATATTCTTCTTCTGAACCATTGCACCAATGAATATGATCGGGCTGCATATGATCGGCCATCTTCTTGACCCAGCCTTCCATTTCACCCTGCATGGTAGAAAACTCCCGGGCAGGAAATACGTTGTAGTGATACATGACAAGCAATTAGATTGAAAAGCAGATTGGATGCAAGATCGAGAAAATGGCAGAACAAAAAAAAGAATGCCGGACATTGAACTTCCATACATTCGTTCAAATATGAAAATCTTTTTTGCTCTCTTATTCTTAATACAGACCCAGGCATACTCTCAACTGAGAATTAAAAAAGTACTGATTGAAGGAAATGGAATTCCGGTTGTTATGCTTGCAGGCGGAACCGCGGATATGTCCGTCTATGCATTTCATGCAAAGGAATTATCAAGAAATTATCTTGTAATTCGCATGGAACATTTCAATGTTCAATTTGCGACAGAAGGATCAACACTGCCAAAGAATTATATTGTTCACACAGAAAGTGAAGCGATAAAATTTACACTTGATTCCTTGAATATAAAAGTACCGATCGTATTGATCGGTCATTCTTATGGAGGATTGATGGCCCTTGATTTCGCTTTAAATCATCCCAAACGGATTCGTTCCCTTGTTTTGCTTGAACCTCCGGTTTTTGGATTAGCCGAAGCAAGAAATGAGTCTCCGGATGGAATGAAAAAAATGCAGGCGATTACAAAGAAGCTTACCCCAGGTGCTGAAATCACAGAGAAAGAGGTTGAAGAATTCAGATGTGAGTTATTGAATTGTGACAGCATCTCCATACGCCAGCATCCACAATGGTCAAACTGGATGAAGCAAAAAAACAGGTTGCGCGGATTATCTGCTGTGGGAGAATATAAGGTTGATTTAACAAAATTGAATTCGTTTAAGCAGCCAGTATTAATTGTAACCGGATCAGAAACTGTAGAATTTCACAGGAGGATTGATGAACTATTGGCTTCCGAATTTCCAAATTCAAAAGCCGTAATCGTTCCAGGCGGACATGCCATTCCGGTAACAGCCCAAAAAGAACTTTTAACCTATTTGATAGAATTTATCAAGTGATGATCGGCCAGTTTTACATTTGTAGAAAGATGCAGACATGAAAAGAGTATTCATTACATTAATATCGCTATCCTTTTTCTTTTTTCATATTTCAGCGCAATCTTCGAAAAAATTACGCGTCCTGGTACTTACCGATATCGAAGCTGACCCCGATGATGCCCAATCAATGGTTCGTTTTCTTACCTATTGTAATGAATGGAATGTAGAAGGTCTGATCGCAACAACTTCCATACACCAAAAAACAAGAGTAGCTCCTGAAAGCATTCTGAAAATTATCGATGCTTATAAAATAGCGCATCCAAACCTGGTGAAACATGAAAAAGCTTATCCCAGCGCGGATGAGCTAAAGGCAAGAGTAAAAAAAGGTTTGGCTGTTTATGGTATGGACGGAGTCGGCGAAGGAAAGGATTCGGAAGGTTCGAACTGGATTGTGAATGTGCTGGAGAAAAATGATGATCGACCATTGTGGGTACCGGTATGGGGAGGCCCAAATACCCTGGCCCAGGCATTATGGAAAATAAAAAATACAAAGCCAGCAACCGAAGCAGAGCGATTGTACAAAAAATTAAGAGTGTACACTATTTCTGATCAGGATGATTCCGGACCATGGATAAGAAAAAATTTTCCCGGCATATTTTATGTCGTTACCCCCGGTTATAATTATACATACGCTACATGGTTAGGGATTGCATTCCCTTTGCCGGGATCGAATTCGGAAGTGGTATCCAACGATTGGCTGGCTAAAAACATTCAGCAAGGACATGGACCGCTGGGCGCTGCTTATCCCGACGTTGCCTATGGTATGGAAGGCGATACTCCAGCTTTCCTCAGTTTAATCAGTAATGGTCTTAACGATCCCGAACATCCGAATTTCGGAGGCTGGGGCGGACGGTATGAACTCTACCTGCCGGAATTCAGAGATTCTAATACAGGTAGATTCAAAAGAGAAAACTGGCCTAAAGATGAACCAGAAACAAGACCAATATGGACTAATGCAAACGATTCGGTTTTCTCTCCGCTGGATATGAAATCATACAAGGGCAATCGCGAAACAATATGGCGTTGGCGTACAGAATTTCAAAATGATTTTGCTGCAAGAATGGATTGGGCAACGAAAAATTATAGTGAGTGCAATCATCCACCTGTACCGAGGCTGGTACATGGTGATCGCCTTACAGTTAAGTCAGGACAAGAATTTCGTTTAAGCGCCGCCGGTACAACTGATCCGGATGGTGATTCTATAAGTTATTTATGGTTTCAGTATGCCGAAGCCGGAAGCTATAAAGGCAATGTCAGCTTCAGGCCCTATGCTCCGAATCTATATGAACTCCCGGTTACCGCCCCCAAAGTAGATCGAGAGGAAACTATTCATTTCATATTGAAGGTTACGGATAAGGGAGCACCCGCATTGACAAGGTATAAGCGAGTTATAGTTACAGTAACCCCATAAACCCCCTGTTCCCCCTCCCGAAACTTCGGGAGGGAAACCTAGGTCAATCTTACTAATTAAAACTCCCTTTGATAAATGGTCAAAGAGAGTTTCGATTTTTTATTACTCCCCCTTGAGGGGGTTGAGTGGTTTACTTGGAATCTTCAACTTCCATCCCGGTTGTATCAAATCCGGATCTTTAATCTTGTCTTTATTCGCTTCAAAGATCTCTTTCCATCCAACTCCATATTTCTTTCCAATCTTCGAAAGATTATCTCCTTTTTCAACAGTGTATTCCTGTTCTGAGGAATGAGCCGTTGATGCAGCGAGTGCAGTAAGATTTAAAACCAGGTCTGCAGACCTGTAATCAGGGTCGATTCTGTTGTACACATCCCAAATTTGCTTCTTTACATCCTCAGTTGGAACTGTACCATCAACATATAAAACATTACCCTGTTGTCTCACCTGGAGATTCGTTGCGCCACTTCTAGTGGCTGCATCGATCAATTGCTGGTATTTACCCCGCAATGAAGCCGTTTCTTGTGCCATAATTATTTTAATTTAATGACTAACTGGTTATCGATTTTTTGAGGTTTCAATGCATTCAGGTCCATCATCAATTGTTGTAGTTTTTCTCTGTCTGCAATTGTTCCCCGAAGTGTAACAACTCCTCCGCTCACGTCGGCTTGTACACCTTCATACTTAGCGATTGCCTGGCCAACCGATGTGCGCAATGCATCATCAGGATTTATTACAACCGGCGTAACAGTGATATTATTCACTACTTTCTTTACCCCTTTGATGTCGTTGACCGCTTTTTCTGCATTTTCTTTACAGGGCGCATCTGCACAGGAGCCGGTCAATGTAACTGTACCTTCAGCAACAGTTGCATTTACCCCCGCCAATGCAGGATCAGTTTGGGCCTTAGTAGTAAAGGCAGATTGAATTTCGGCATCTGCATTCTTATTGTTGCAGGATGGGGCAGCGATGAGCAGAAACGCACACAACAGCCCACCGAACAGTGGTGCGACGTTCGAGTATTTCATAAATATGTTTTGGGAAGTCTACTGCAATAGTTATACCATGGCGGTGGTCAAATGTTCTGGATTGCTGGCGGAAATGGGGTGAAGTTTGCCAAAATTTCACGAAACGTAGGTTGAAAACCCTTCGAGAGCGTTCAACCTTTGAGATATTTCCTGCATTCTTCAATCTTATCCGTATTAATTATATCAACACCTGCATCTTTCAAAAACTTCCATGCTTGCTCATTATCAGGTGCAGCCCAGAGACGGATTGGTTTGTTCCATTGGTGAACTTGTCGAATTACTGAGCGAATGCGATCTGTATCAGGTGGAATTGAAGTTGCGTATTTGGTATAATTGTCACTTACCATCGCGACTTTGGAAAGTGTTATCGAATCATATTTTTCAAATGGTCTTCCATCAAAATAGATAAATGAAGGATAATGTCTCCACACACTGATCGGGCTGCGATCGCCGCTAATAATTAATTGAACTGCATGTGGATTGGTATTGCGATCGAAATACCTGGTAAGACTTTGAAGCTCGTAACTCAACTTCTTTAAAGACTCCGTACCTCTATTCTTTATATCGATCACCAGGGAAAAAACATAATCGTCATCCTTCGAAATCCTTCCACCGTTTTGATCGAATAATTTTATGATGGGATTAATGTAAAGACTTTCAAGTGTTCTTTGCGAATCGATTTCATTCATCGTATGTGCAACAAAGAACTTATCATTTATCAGCCAAATATCTGCTTCGATAGAGAATGCCTGGTTGCGCAGTGCATTGAATAACGGTTCAGGTTTTAGGTAGTCATTATGCGCATGGATTTTAATTTGTCCATTTAAAACAACTGAGACAAAATAAAAGACTAAAAAAAGTACTGGTTTCATATTCTGATCAAATGCGGAGGATCTGTCAGGGCAAGGTTTTCAACCCTTGAACGCAGGATTGAGGAAAACCCCTGAATTCTACTCATAAATCACCTTCTTCATATAATAAACCTTCGGATCAACCAGTATCATTGATTTTGATGTTAACTGCGCTCCTTTCTTGTCAACTATTGTTCTTTGAATGCCAGCATCTGTTTGTATATCGATAGGCAGGGAAGCATCGAAATTCAATAATTGAACCGTGTATTTGTCTTCGCCGGTTTGTCTTACTCTTACTTCAAGTTTCTGTGTAGTGTACAAATAGAAATCAAACAATGGCTTCAGGTCCTTGCCAGCTGCTTCGCTGAATAGTTTTTGTACATCCCTCGTATTGACAAAATGATCATAGGTATATTTCTGATCTGTTGCGAGTTTCTTGAGTGTTGGAAAAAATACATCATCTCCCAAAACATAACGGAGTGTGTGCATGAAGAAAGCTCCTTTACCGTAGATGGGCGCCGCATACGCACTGTCACTATCCACTGCCTCTTCGCCGCGGACAACCGGTATGGAATGATTAATACTCCTCCCAGTTTGTGCCATTCTTCTTAAATAAGCATCCTCACCAGCAAGTTCACGTGTGTACAATGCGTCGCCATAACTACAAATTCCTTCCTGTATCCACATATGTGCCCAATCGATATTGGTTACCTTGTTCGCCCACCATTCGTGGCCGAATTCATGGGTGAGTAACCAATCGAAATCTTCACCGCCTACTTTGGTATATTGAAACTTGTTTCCATACGCATTCAATGTTTGATGCTCCATTCCTAAATGTGGAGTTTCGCAAATGCCGATCTTTTCTTTTGCAAATGGATATTCGCCAAAATATTTTTCCAAAACCTTTGTTGTTCTTTCCAATACTTCCAAATGATGCGGAGCTTTGTCTGCATGCTCTTCTAATACATAAAATACCATTGGCACTTTGTTTCCATCAACAGTAGTGTACTCTTTGCTTACTACCTTATATTTTCCAACATTAAAAACAAGACAATAATTGCTGATGGTATAATTAGTTTTCCAGTGATAAGTTGTTTTATCTTTTTTGGTTGTTGTCTTAATTAATAGGCCCGGGCCAGCTGCCACCAAACCTTTTGGTACCGTGATGATCATATCGGCGCCTTCATTAGGCTCATCGCTTGGATGATCTTTACAAGGAAAAAAGATTTTTGCCCCTTCTCCCTGGCAGGTGATCGCAATCCATGGATTTCCCTGTCCATCTTTCGCCCATTGAAATCCGCCAGTCCATGGTGGACGAATGGCCACCGCCGGTTTGCCACTTATGGTAAATGCTGCTTTTATTTTTCCTGAGAAATTTGAATTCGCACTGACCCTGATCAGATCATTCTCATGTGTAAACGGGTGCTGTTTTCCATTTACCACTACTTTTTTCAACTCCAGGCTTCCTTTCCAGAAATCAAATAATAATACCGGAGTAGGTTCGGATAATACCAAATCAATTTCAACTGTTCCACTGATCGATTGTTGTACCGGATCAACATCATAAGCAATCGTATAATGCCTGATATCCATAATGGCTTGTTCTGGTTTAAGCTTACCCCCTGAACGAAGATTTTGGGAATAAGTAGAAATCGAATACAAAAGAATAGCCAATAAGAAACAATATCTCATGAGTCCTGATTTGCGATAAATATACGCAAGTCCGGAATGGTAGAGGGGATGGAATTGGGGATTGGGAATTAGGAATTGGTAATTGGGAATTAGGGTTTACAATCCAGGAAAGACTTTAAGTTGTAACCCCCAATTCCCAATTACCAATTACAAATTCCTAACCACTCTTGCTGGCCAGTTTTTCTAATTGGTGACTGTACAACCTCCCGATAGGGATTTCCTTTCCACCAATTTCAACATCATGATTGGTGAACGCAGTGATTTTTTGAATTGAAACAATGAAGGATCGGTGAATGCGCATAAATAAATGCGCGGGTAGGCTTTCTTCAACTGAACTGATGGATTGCTTAACGAGAATTGGCTTGTCATTTTCACGAACTACACGGACGTAATCCTTCATGCTTTCGATATAGAGAATATCATTGTAATTTACCTTGATCATTTTCCTTTCTGAACGGAAATAAAGAAAGCCTTCGGTTTCCAATAAGTGATTCTCCTCTGAATTTACCGGTATGGGTGCAAGACTGATCCTGTTCACAGCCTTGATCAATCTTTCCATTGTAATTGGCTTCATTAAGTAATCGACTGCTTCGAGATCGAATGCATCAACGGCAAATTCTTTATGGGCCGTGGTAAAGATGACCTTGGGTGGATTGCGAAGCGTACGGTAGAATTCATGTCCCATCAACTTTGGCATGCGAACATCCAGGAATATAAGGTCAACCTGCTTTTGCTTCAATAATTCCATTGCTTCAAATGCATTCTGGCAAGTGCCGACGATCTCCAATCCGGGAATATTGTTGATATGGCTCACCAGCACATCGATAGCCAGGGGCTCATCATCTACTATTAAGCAATGAATCTTCATAAATTGAATGCCGGTTCAACAAGTTTTTTTGATTGATCAGGAACGGGAATTTTTTTCAATTGCAATTTGAGTCTCACGACAAATGACTCCGGATCATCGTCCTTAATAACCAGATCGTGTTTTCCATCGTATATTAACTGGAGGCGTTTCTTTACATTGCTTAAACCAATGCCGCCACCATTTTTGTTTTCCAGGATTGAATTTCTGCTGTTGGATAAATGGAACACCAGCCTGTTTTCTTCAAGATGAATATTCAAACTGATCCAGCTTCGATCCAATTGTTCACTTGTACCATACTTAAAACTGTTCTCTACAAATGGCAGCAACAAAAGTGGCGCGATCATCAACCCATTCGTTTCCCCAGTACAATTGAAAGCAATTTCAATGCGGTTGCCATAGCGTAATTTTTCAAGCTCAGCGTATTTTTTCAGAATAGCGATCTCTTTTTCCAATGGAACTTCATCATCCTTGCATTCGTAAAGCATGTATCGCAAAAGGTCAGACAAATGCGTAACCGCAATCGGTGCTTTCTTTGAATTGGTAAGCGTGAGCGAATAAAGATTGTTTAATGTATTGAAGAGAAAGTGCGGATGCACCTGCGATTTCAGGAGCTCAAGCTCGATTCTGATTTTTTCATTCTGTGTCTCCCAGGTTCTTTGCTTTTCCCTGTACCATTCTTTAAGCAACTTGATAGAAACCGCAATTCCGCCAAGCATCCAAAACGCAAAAAAAGATCTTAAGACGTCAATATTGAAATACGGCTCTGGCGCCACGTTTTTATACCAAACGACGAAACTATTCCAGATCACCCTGTGCGAAAAAGTTCCGATAAGAGTTAAGAGCAGAGTCAGCAATACATATGCTGTCAACTTTCTTTGTTGAAGAAAGCGAGGTACGAGTAAATATAACTGCGTATAGACAAACAACATATGCCCTGGTAGAAACACAAGCGTCACAAGTAGCTCCTGCTTATAATTCTGATTACTCGCATAGTTGACGGTAAAGATCAGCAGGAAGAAAGTCCAGAAAGCAATATGCTGCAAAGCCCTGTTTTGGATGATTCGGATCATTGAGTAATCTTCTTCTATAAAATTAATAAAAGATGAACTGGTGGGGCTTTTGGGCCTTGATTAGTAGACTAAACTGGTTTTTTGGTCGATAAACTGCGAAATAGGGCCCAAACTCCTTTTGTTTTTTACCCACGGCGATCTGTTTTCGAAAGTTCAGGTTTCAGCGACTAATCAAGAACGGGGGTACAGCTCAATGTAGTTTTAACCCGTAATCGAAATATTTATCTATAAAAAAACTTTATGAAAAAAACCTTATTCATGACGATGATGGTTTCCATTTTTTCCCTTGCGAGTACAGATTTATTTGCACAGGACGAGGATCAAATCAGGCAGACACCTAAGGCCTTAAAATGGATCTCAGAGAAGGGCTTCTGGATAACTGAAAACAACATTAAAAGCCCTGAGAACTCGATCATTTACTTCTATAACAATGATGGCGTCCTGGTTTATAAAGAAAGGATCGAAGGATTTACAATCAATTTGAAAAAGAAAAAAGTGTTGATGATCTTGAAAAAGGTGCTTGAAGAATCAGTGATCGCCTGGGAAGAAAGACACTCTTTTGACGAGAACGCTGAAAGAGTTGCGATGAAAATTAAAAGTCGGATTTGAAGCAATAGGCAATGGGCAATGAGTAATGGGTAAAAGGCAAGCGGCAATACGCAAGAGCGAATAGGCAACTTCTACAAACTGTCTTGCCTATTCGCTATTACTTATTGCCCATTGCCCATTGCCTATTGCCCATTGCTTCCTTTTTTGCTCCCCTTGATGGAAAATATCCCGAAAAGGGCTTGAAACACTTATCAAAATTGGCCAAATAATCCCGGTTCAACCCCGTTTAACAAGCTGTCAACAAAGTATTTGGAGACGAAATTCTATCTTACACCGCCTTCAGGCATAGAACTTGTTATTAGTGCATTGGTTACATCTGCTGCGGCAGAGGCCAATCAACGTCTTTTCTAAAATCCCAATGACTTAAAAAAAATGTTTATGAAACTCAGATTAATTGCAGGAGCTGCATTGATGATGCTTGTATTCGCATCCTGTGTCAGCTCGAAAAAGTTTAAAGCAGAACAGGCTCGGTACAATGACCTGAACACGAGATATGTTTCATTGCAAGGTGATCTTAAAAATTGCAATGATGCAAATGCTCAGCTCACCAGTCAAAAAGCCGCTCTCGAAACAGATAAGACCAATTTGAACGGCAAGATCACCGATCTGAACGCGCAGATTGCATTATTGAAAGAGCACAACACAACTGTATTAAAGCAACTGGAGGATATATCTGTTGTATCTGCGTCTCAGGCAGAGAGCATCAGAAAATCGTTAGACAATATAGGTGCAAAGGATATTTATATAAGAGATCTGCAGGCTTCGATGGCCAGAAAGGACTCACTCAACCTGGCATTGGTGATGAACCTGAAGGGAGCAATAGGTAATATGGATGATCAGGACATAAACATTAAAGTCGATAAGGGGGTAGTTTATATTGATATTTCCGACAAACTTTTATTTACAAGCGGGAAATATGCAGTTACTTCTAAAGCGAAAGAAGTATTGGGTAAGGTTGCGATGGTATTAAAGAATCAACCTGAAATGGAATTCATGGTGGAAGGGCATACAGACAATGTTCCTTATCGCAGTGGAATTCTGTTGGATAACTGGGATCTCAGTGTAAAAAGAGCAACTGCAATTGTGAGGATCCTGCAAAACCAATATGGATTAGATCCTGCAAAAATGGCGGCATCCGGACGTGGAGAATACAAACCAATTGATGCAAATACTTCTGCCGAAGGCAGAGCCGTCAACAGAAGGACAAGGATTGTGATCTTACCGCAACTTGATCAATTCTTCCAGTTGTTAGAACCGAAAGAGAAATCCGGTTCGAAGCCTTAATTCGCGTAGGCAACCAAGTTCCGAACCCTAATAAGGCAACGCCGAAACTAATTAGCGTGTCGCAGGGTTCGGAACCCTTTTAGTTCCTGATTAAATTTTAAATTTCTTCTTTAGGGTTCCGAACCACTATTGATCTCCGTTACAACTCCTTTTTAATCGTCATAGTTCCGCCCTCTTGTACCGAAACGCATCTTGCATTTAGCGATTCATCCATACTTATAGCGATTCCTTGTCATCGCTATCATGTTTGCACCAATTTCTAATTAATGGCATAGTTTTTTTGCCATTGATTGAAAACGGCATGAGTTATGGAAAGTCTTATCTACCTGGTGATGTTGTATTTGCTTGTGGGATGTAATGGGCTACCAAAAAATAAGGAAATGACGCATGCCGATACCGCGCCTACTTCAAAAGATAGTCCTGTGAGACCCGTACCAATTCCGGTTCCTGACAGCACGACACTCAACGGGGAATGGTTTCTACAGCCTGTACTACCTTCTGATACCGCTACTGGAAGAATTCCGACGCTTGTGATTAACCTGAACAAATCCAGTTTTTCTGGCAATACGGGTTGTAATAGAATGAGTGGAACATTTACCCGAACGGATACAAGTTTTCAATTTAGCGATAAGATAATGCTTACAAAAATGGCCTGTCCGGGATATAATGAGAAAGAGTTTATTGAAAGCCTGCTTCGCGCAACGCGTTACAAGTTTGATAATGGTGTGCTGGTGTTTCTGCAGGACATGACAGAATTATCGAGATGGACCAGAAAGATTGAACAGCAACCAAAGACAAACAAAACCTGATTAACCTGTAGAAATAATCTTTTTTATGAAAAAGCTATTAGTCGCAATCGGATTTTTTTCTGCATTGATGTCTTGTACACAAGCTGGTGAAGGAAGTGATACAGACAAAACAAAAATTCCCGACAATACTTACGATAGTACATCCAAGGATACTTCTTCTTATCAAAGAATGCCTGATAAGTTACCGGATTCAAGTAAGTAAGAGGTTTGGTTGATAAGGTTGACAGGGTTGACAAGGCCTGAAATGTAGTTTTCTTCCTTGTCAACCTAGTCAACCTTATCAACCCTATCAACCTGTATTCAAACGAGGTGTCTCTTCCAGAAATCCAAAGTACGTTGCCATGCTAATTTAGCTGCAGCTTCATTGTACCGAGCCGCTGAAGTATCATTATGAAATGCATGGTTTACTCCTTCATACATGTACAGCTCGTAAGGAATTTTATGTTCTTTCAACGCGGCTTCAAATGCAGGAATGCCAGCATTGATACGTTCATCCAATGAACCGTAATGCAATTGTAAAGCAGATTTGATCTTAGGAACATCAGCAGCGTCAGTCTGTCTTCCGTAAAATGAAACAGCCGCTTTCAAATCAGGTGCATGTACAGAAAGTTGATTGGCCATTGCGCCTCCCCAGCAAAAACCGACACAGCCAAATTTTCCATTGCAATCGCTCCTGGTTTTTAAATAAGGGAAAGCCTTGGCGAAGTTCGTTGTATTCTGATTGTTGTCGAGTTTTGAGAACATTGCCCTTGCTTCATCCTCGTTGGCTGGAGTACCTCCCAATAGCGACAATGCATCCGGCGCCAATGCAAGATATCCCGCATTCGCTGCACGTCTCGCAACATCTTCAATATGCGGATTCAGTCCCCGGTTCTCGTGAATAATTACAACCGCTGCGTACTTCTTTTGTTCCTTTGGTCTGGCGATATACCCTTTCATCTCACCCCCATCAGTGGGATATGTGATCTTTTCAGTAAAAAGATCTTGCTGGGTGGAATAAGTTTGCGCAACTGCATAATTTCCCTCCAGCATTGGCAACACTGCCATTGCAGCCGCTGTACCACCGGTGATCATCACCAGTTTTTTAAAAAATGTTTCTCTTGTGAGTGGCTTATGGGTGTACTCATCGTACAGGTTAATTATTCGCTGGTCCATGGTTTTTGTTTGAGTGTGGTGTTATGAAATCAGGTTGACAGGGTTGACAACGTTGACAAGTTTATAAAGTTAATATGTTGAATGGTAAATTTGCAAATTGGATTTTCTTGTCAACCCTGTCAACCCTGTCAACCCTGTCAACCCTGTCAACCCTGTCAACCTTGTCAACCCCGTCAACCCCGTCAACAAAACCTAATACCTATAGCACACCGCATTAATATTCATGCCCGCTCCAACTGAAGCGAAAAGGATAATGTCTCCTTCCTCCAGATCGTGTTCGTCATAGTGCCCCTTTCTTACATGGTCGTAAAGTGTAGGAATGGTTGCCACAGAACTGTTTCCCAACCAATGGATGCTCATGGGCATGATATCCTTTGGTGGATTTTTTATTCCATAGAGTTTGTACAATCCACGAATTATTGCGTCATCCATTTTCTCGTTTGCCTGGTGGATGAATATCTTTTTAAGGTCTTCAATTTTCACGCCGGCCTTATCGAGGCAATCTTTCATTGCTGCAGGTACATGCTTAACTGCATACTCATAAACTTTTCGACCCCTCATTTTTATATAGCGAATATTCGGATCACTTCCGGGGAAATAGGATTTGCCCATATTGATATAGTATGCTTCGTCAACTGAATGCGTTTGCACGGAGCTTGCCATTATTCCTGCATCGCGTTCACTTTCCTTATATTCCAAAACGCAGGCGCCAGCTCCATCGGAGAAAATTAAACTGTCCCGGTCATAAGGATCGATTACTCTAGAAAGTGTTTCGGCACCGATAATCAGGCATTTTTTTGCAATACCTGCTTTGAAAAATGCATCGGCATGAATTACGCCCTGCAACCAACCTGGGCAACCAAATAAAACATCGTATGCTATGCAATTAGGATTCTTAATTCCCAATCCATGCTTTACCCGACTCGCCAAAGAAGGAACAGCGTCGGTTTGAATTGTTTGATTGATGACATTACCGAAATTATGGGCGAGTATGATTTGATCGATGGTTTCAGGATCAATTCTACTTTCCTCGATCGCAAGTTTTGCAGAAATCAGTGCAATATCTGAAGTATTCATTCCAGGATCGGCATACCTTCTTTCTTCAATGCCGGTTATTTGTCTGAATTTTTCAACCACTTCATGGGTAGGAGTTTCAATCCGCTGCGTTTCTTCAGTATAAAAATTATGCTGCGTAAAATCGCTATTGGGCCTGATCTCCGGGGGGATAAATGCGCCCGTTCCGGTAATTACTGATCTCAACATATCTAAACAACAGGTTATAGTGAAAATCTAAGATAGCTATTTAAAAATTTTATTGAAATTTAATCCAAATTCTAAGGGTTTAATTTAGTTACCCTGTCGAGTACAAAATTTTTGCCGTTTTCAAAAAACAGTTGATTCGAGAACTTCTTCAAATCAAAGCCAGCAGGCAGGCTGATTCCATTTGCGTTGGCACATTCTCTTGCAAAATCAGGGAATTGCCTTTCAAACAAGTCCTTGAAATAAGTTAGCTCATCCACCGTATCGCAACACCATACCGGATTGATAATTCCGTCGAAATCTGAACCAATGCAAATCTGGGTCAATGCCTTATTTACATCGTACTGATTTCTTCTTGCTACTTCAATGAGGTGAATGATATGGGCCATGAAATGCCGCAAATGGTAATCGGCCGCAAGTGGATTTACCGCACCCGCAGCTTCCACTTCGGTCCATTCAATACATTTTCCATCATTGAAAGCCTGTCCTACTTCTTCTTTTGTAAAGAAATATGCGTGTTCCTGCAAAGAAATATATTCCGGTTCAAATGGGAATTGGGGGTTGACATTTGCATTTCCATGAGAATCCTGGAAGCCTAAAATTCTCTTGTCCAACGATAACCCAATAATGCCTCCTGACCTCAGTATCTCGGTTATGTCCTCGTCATATAAATTAATGCTTGAAGCATTAAATGATGGTCTTATACTATGGCCATATTTGGCGGGCTTGCCATTCTTTAAAAGAACATAGCCCTTTTTAAACTGGCGATAGTCAAGAATATAGTCAGGTATCTCCACCGTGCTGAGGCCGGTAAATCCTGCATGTGTGCAAACAACCGGTTGATTAATATTTGCAAACTCGGCAGATCGTCTTACCCTGTACAATTGATCTCTTGCACCAAGGCTCATATGTTTTACATCTATAAGAATATTATTTTGATAGCAATGCTTTACAATTTGAAAACCCTCTGCCGAAATTAATTTACCTGTTGGACGGAATATATCATCATTAATGAACAACATCCCAAACGCATGATTGCACAGTTTGGATTGTTCGATATGAGTGAGATTCACCGAGATCAATGGAACTTTTGAGCGAAGATCATCCAGGTTATTGATGATCTCGTTCACATCAAATTTTCTCAAAGCCGAAGTAAACGTATGACAACCTTCAACACTGAACACTACAAAAAGCTTATTCGTTGCCGCAGGATCATATTTAGCAGGATCATCCAGAAGTACAACTTCGCGGTCAGTAACTCCAAATAGTCCTTCATTCAAAAGAGTATTCAAATCATCCGCTACCACATCTCTATAAGGCTGAAGTTGGCTGTTGATGATTTTTTTTAGCCTTGCTTTATTCAAATAGCTGCTCAACGAACCATCGGCCTGCCCAAGTATAAGCGCATTGTCAAGCATGGCTCTTTCCGGAGCATATAATGCCATGCAAACGACATTGCATTCGTTATAGATCAATTGACTTAAGTTCGACTGCGATTGCAGAATATATTGAAACTCGGTACACCACCGAAGCATGCTCGGAATTTTGCGAATGTCAATTTTTATCCAGGGACTTAATTTTTCCGGCGCTTCGGAAAACATTGATTTCAATGTAGGATGGAGGTGGAAGTCGAAGAAAGGCATCTTGATTAGTTGATTTGGTTGATAAGGTTGAAAAGGTTGACAGGGTTAACAAGGGAGGAAATCAGGCAGTTTAACAAACGCAATTTCGCTTATTTGTTTCAGTTCTCTTAGGTTAACGTTGCCTGCAAATCCATCTCAACTTTGTCAATCCTGTCAACCTTGTCAACCTTGTCAACCCCGTCAACCTCCCATGTGGCACGGTATTTTGGCAAAAAGAACCATGAGCCTAACGAAATATAAGGCAAAAAGGAGTTTCTCAAAGACGCCGGAGCCAGAGGGTAAGACAAAGAAAACCAATGGAAAGCAGCTCACATTCGTAATTCAAAAGCATGCTGCCTCCCACCTCCATTATGATTTTCGACTGGAAATGAAAGGCGTGCTAAAGAGTTGGGCTGTTCCGAAAGGTCCATCGACCAATCCCGATGATAAGCGACTCGCAATGTTAGTCGAAGACCATCCATTCGACTATAAAGATTTTGAAGGCATCATACCACCGGGAAATTATGGTGCGGGAACAGTTATTATTTGGGATGAAGGAACTTATCACCCGGCAGACAGTAATGGTTCAGTTGAGGATCAGGAAAAAAAATTATTAAAAGATTTCTATAGCGGTAAGCTGAGCATAGTACTAAAAGGCAAAAAGTTAAAAGGTGAATTCGCTCTTGTGCAAGCAAAAGGGCGAGGAGATAATTCATGGTTGTTGATAAAGAAAAAAGATCAATACGCGGCCAAAGAGGATGTAACGAAAAAGGATAAGTCGGTTGTTTCCCGCAAAACAATTGAGCAAATGGCTAAGAGTAAAAAAGCGGCGGAGTGGGTAAGTAACCGTAAGGCAGCAGTTGGCAAGAAAAAGGAAACTGCAACAAAAAGAAGAAAGGCGGAACTAAGTTCGAGAGCGGAAACATTTTCATCAGCTATCGACATTACAAGTATTGTTAAAGACAAAGGGCTAAAACGGATAGCAATTCCCAAAAACCTAAAGCCAATGTTGGCTACCCTGGTCGATAAGCCGTTTGACAATAAAGATTGGGTGTACGAGGTAAAATGGGATGGTTATCGAACGCTGGCATATCTTAACAAAGGCAAGGTTGATCTTCGATCCCGCAACAATAAATCGTTTAATGAAAAATTCTATTCAATTTATAACGCCCTGCAGGAGTGGAGTGTTAATGCTGTAATTGATGGAGAAATTGTAGTGCTGGACGAAAAAGGTGTTTCGCATTTCGGTACCCTTCAGAATTGGAGAAGCGAAGCCGACGGGCAACTATTCTTTTATGTATTCGATATTCTCTGGCTGGAAGGTTATAACCTTATGGATCTTCCATTAATTGAACGAAGGGAAATCCTGAAACAAATTGTACCGGAAGAAGGCAATATTCGCTTAAGTGAAAACTTCAATGTTAGTGGTAAGGAATTTTTTGAAGCAGCAGATAAGTTGGGATTGGAAGGAATTATCGCTAAAGAAGCGGAAAGCACTTACACGCCCGATATTCGAACAAAAAGCTGGCTGAAGATTAAAACATCTGAAAGGCATGAAGCAATTATTTGCGGCTATACACTGAATGAAGGAAGTGCAAAACAATTCAGTGCCTTAATACTTGGTGTGTATGATGGTGATGAATTGAAGTTCATTGGCCAGGTAGGAACCGGCTTTACAGATAAACTTCAAAAAGAAATCAAAAACAAACTAAAGCCACTGATAACAAAGAAATGTCCATTCAATGAAGTTCCAGAGATCAACAAACCCTCTCGCTTCCGGCCCAAGCCTCCAAAGGCTGAAGTCAATTGGGTTAGACCGGAATTGGTTTGTGAGGTTAGCTATACCGAATTGACAGCAGATGGAATCATGCGTCATCCGTCATTTGAAGGATTGAGAATTGATAAGGATCCCGAAGAAGTTAAAACAGAGCCAGTGAAATCAGCAACAACCACTACCAAAAAGAAAGAACTAAAGAAGACTGATACTGACTCAGTGCTTCACAAAAAGAAAGTTATAGTAGCGCCGAAAGGAAAGGAAAGAAAAACATTGTTGAATCCAAAGGAAGAAACTCAAACAAAATCCATAAATGGAAGGGATTTGAAATTCACGAATCTGAGTAAGACTTATTGGCCAAAGGAAAAGATCAGCAAAAGGGAGATGATCAATTATTATTACCAGATGGCTCCATACATTATTCCGTATATGAAAGACCGCCCTCAATCCCTAAACCGTTATCCTAACGGCATTAATGGACCGAGTTTTTATCAAAAGAATGTTGCGGGAAAAGTTGAGAAATGGATAACTACACATGATTATGAAAACACAACCAAAGCGGGAGAAAAAACATTCCTTGTTTGTACAGATGAAGCAACCTTGTTATATATGGCGAATCTTGGTTGTATTGAAATGAACCCCTGGCATAGTCGCATTCAATCTCCAGACAGTCCCGATTGGTGTGTGATCGACCTTGATCCGGATAATAATCCGTTTGAGCAGGTAATCGAAGCTGCAAATGTGGTAAAACAGATCCTGGATTCAATTGATGTTCCTTCATACGTTAAAACATCCGGATCAACCGGCTTACATATTTATATTCCACTTGGAGCAAAATATGATTACGAGCAATCTAAACAATTAGCTGAGCTGATCGTTACACTTGCTCATCGCGAAATTTCAGATTTCACAAGTTTGGAAAGAAGTCCATCGAAACGAAAGGGAAAAATCTATCTTGATTATCTTCAAAACAGAAGTATTCAAACTATCGCAGCACCGTATTCGCTAAGACCCAAGCCTGGCGCAACTGCATCTGCACCCTTGCATTGGGAAGAAGTAAAAAAAGGTTTGCAGATCAGCGATTTTACCATCAATAATTTATTTGATAGAGTAAAATATGAAGGCGATCTATTCAAAGGCGTTCTAGGAAAGGGAATTGATATCGAAAAAGTGTTGAAAAGAACTGCCACTGTTTACGAGTAATTAGCGCAATTCAACCCCAATAGCTGTGGAATCATTTTCCCAGCAAACAGATCTTGACTAAGTTTTATCATACACAGAATCGTTGTTTCCAAACAACTTATAATCAGTCGATTTCGGAATTGTTAATGTCCGATTGAGAAATCTTTTTTTCGTCGAAAGGCATGGTTCTTGGCATATATAGTCAACTACAATTATTAAAAACAAAAAAGAATCGCAATGAAACCAAAAACAGAGTTAATGGAAATGATGGTTGATGGAATGCCATTGGAAGTAAAAGCAACATCTTATATGTTCAATGATGAAACAAGATATAGGGTGAGCTTTAACGGAAGCCCTGTTCATATATTCGCTTTCGATGAAGAACTGAAATTTTACAGAGCTATTGATAGTGGCTCTGCTGAAATACCGGACAATATTGATGAAGCGATAGGAAGAAGGCTTCATCATAGGTTGGCTGCGTAGGTTAAGTCTTATACATCCAATATATATTTATCCCTTCCCGCGCTTTTAGCGTGGGAGGGGATTTTTTATTTGACGATAGTCAAACCCGGGGAAGGCTGGTGGCAGAAATATTGAAGTATTAATGGGAAGCGTTGAGATGATGAGGATAGAATTTTCGAATTTCTAAATCGCAAAACGATGAAGACCATACTCTTTTTATTCGTATTTGCTCTCGCGTTAGCCGCATGCAATGCACCCGAGCCAACGCAAACTACTGTGCAGGATACAGTAAAGGTGAGCAATCCAGATACGTTGAAGATAAAGAAAGATACGTTGAGGTAAGGGCAAGGTTGAAAACCCTTGAAGGGTTTTCAACCCCCCATTACATACGCCATTAGCATTTCATCCAAATACTTATTCTCTCTTTCCAAGTAGGTATACTTTTTCAATATGCCTTCCTGTACAAATCCGGCTTTTTTATAAAGATGAATTGCTCTTTCGTTGATTGTTGCAGCGCTAAGTTCAATGCGAAGGATACCATTCTGTTTTGCAAAATCAATAATCTCCTGGATCAATTTCAAACCTTTTCCCTTACCCGAAAAATCCGGGTCAATTGCCAATCCGCCAAGATAAGCGACGTGCGAGCTTCGATAAGTGTACCGGATCAGTTTAAACATTCCGATTCGAGTTCCATCTTCTTCATAAACGTACAATACCTTTTTTATGAGCAGGTCATTAAAGGTTGTTTCAAACTCTGGTTTGTCCATCACTTCGTATAGCAGCCAGGGATTTGATTCCGGATGCATGTACAGACGGAAGATAAAATCAAGGTCTTCATGTTTCGCTTTCCTGATCATTTGAGAGAGGGGTTTTAACTGTGAGTGTTATCGGGAATTGATCTCAAGTTCGTTAAAACCTGTTTTCGGGTCTTTTTTTCTGGAAAAGATATGTTGGGTTGATTCTCCGATCACCATTTCTGCAGTCGTATACACATGATTTCCTTCTAACAAGTGCCCGCCGATTGTTTTTCCATTACTATCTGCAATGCTGATATGCAAATGAACACCGTTAGTACTTATCGTCCCATTAAGTGAAATGATTTCGAAATATCCACTTGCCGAAGAGCCTTGTTGCTTATTTGCAAAACGAAAATGATACCCATTCAGGCTTCCAATAGCAGTTAATATAAACCCTGCCTGAATATTTTTTTCTTTTGCGAATTCTTCAATTGATAAGCGTAAATCATCGCCAGGTTGTAAACGTAAGGGATAGATTGATAGAACTGTATTTGCCATGAAGAGAAATTCAGGGCAAAGATAGGAATGAGTTGCTGGGGAAGTATAAAACCCCGACACTATACAAATTACTGATTATTGATTATTAATTATTGATTATTGGGTCCCTTACTATTTGAAGATCGCCAATCTGCGGAGCAATAATCAATAATTAATAATCAATAATCCCCGCCTGACTGACGTCAGTCGGGCAGGAATAATTTTCATCAAGTGGGGATTCTTTATGATTGAGTAGGAAATATCTAACAGTAATTAAGCAACAACCTCTTCCTTAATCGCAGCCTCATCTTTTGACGCAGCTTCTTGTTGTTTCACCAATTCAATTGCACAATGTATCCTTATCTCATCGCTTACAACAACCTGTCCGGCTTCCGTAACTGCACCCCACTTTAATCCAAACTCTTTGCGATTGATCTTGCCGCTCACAGTAAAGCCCGCTCTTGTATTTCCCCATGGATCTTTTGCCAATCCTCCAAATTCGACATCGACGGTTATTGTTTTGGAGATATCACGAATAGTCAGATCGCCCGTGAGTTTATATTCATCACCCGCTTTTTCGAATTTCTTCCCTTCAAACTTTAGCTGAGCGTAGTTGTCTGCTGCGAAAAAATCATCCGATTTTAAATGCGTATCACGTTGCGCATTGTTTGTTTCAATGGAATTGATATCGGCAGTAAAAAGGATCTTCGATGCTTTTGTAAAATCATCGTCTTCGGAAACAACCTGTAGATCGAATTTTTTAAAATATCCTGTTACAGTGGAGATCATCAAGTGCCGCACTTTAAATTGAATCTCTGAATGAGCAGGGTCTGCAGTCCAAATAGTCTTTGCCATAAGAAAGCTTTATGTTAGGAAAAAGGTTACTGATGTTTAAACACAAAAAGTATACCCCCGCGAAAGCGGGGGCCCCCAACTGACTATTCGACATAATTTCAAATAATTCATATATTAGCGCCACGAATGAAATAAAAAAAAGGCCTGCTGTAGAAACAGCCTGCCTCTAACGATTGCTTGCCATATGAAAAATTCTTAGTAGTACCTATTTAACCCAGATATCATTCGAAATTCTTTACGCCTCTAACATTGCTTATTCAACGATTGCTTCCGTATGATTAGTCCGGAACAAATCTAACCTATCCCGCAGCGCCCCTCAAACCAACTTGGGCTGGATTTAATTATCTCAAACAGGGAAAATTATGCCAAAACCCTTGCTGGGCTTGCGTTTAGGAATAATTTCCTTATTATGGCCAACAGGTCTTCTGATACCTTATTTCAGCTTATCCGATCCCTCGAAAAATCGGAGAAAAGGCATTTTAAGCTCTACATCAAGCGAAGCTCTGCCCGCCAGGATCTGAAGATCGTCCGCCTCTTCGATGCCCTCGATAAGCTACCGGATTACGAAGAAAAGCTCTTGCTGAAAAAATTACCTGGAGTAACCAAGACTCAGCTATACAATTTAAAGACACATCTTTATAAAGAGGTTTTGGCCAGTCTTCGACTGCTAAAGACGACAGATAATACAGATCTCCAACTTTCTGAACATCTCGACTATGCCCGGCTATTGTATAATAAGGGATTGAAACTCCAAAGTTTAAAGATCCTCGAAAAAGCGAAGGACCTGGCAAAGGCGAATCAAAAGTTTAATTTTCTTGCCCAGGTAATTTCATTGGAAAAGAAGATCGAAACGCTTCATATTACCCGGAGTTCTCTTGAAAAAACAGAATTGCTTTCGATCGAAGCGCTAAATATCAGCGGACATATTGACCGTGTGACACGCTTGTCAAACCTTGCCCTACTTCTTTATCGCTGGTATGTAAAAAACGGACATGCTCGAAATGAACAGGATGAAGCAAGTCTCAAAGAATTTTTTTATCAAAATATTCCTCCCGAAAATAATACGGTTCATGGTTTTTATGAGAACCTGTATTTATATCAAAGCTATTGCTGGTATGCATTCATTCGACAGGATTTTCTTTTGTACTATCGTTATGGTCAGAAATGGGTTGACCTCTTTGATCAGGAAGAATCGATGATCGCAGTTGAAACCGGGCATTTTGTAAAAGGAATGCATAACCTGCTTAATGTTCACTTCGTACTCAGAAACTTTAGAGAGTTTGAAAAAACATTAAAACGTTTTGAAGCATTTGCGAAGAGCGATATAAGCAAGCAGCACGATAATTTCCGAACGCATACATCTATTTATATAAACAGTGCCCGCATCAATCAACACCTGATGAAGGGTACATTCAAAGAAGGACTGGCGCTTGTACCCAAGATTGAGGAAAAGCTGGCTGAATATATATTGTATGTAGATCGTCATCGCATTCTTGTCTTCAATTATAAAATAGCAACCTTATTTTTTGGTGCGGGAAAATATGCACGGTCAATTGATTATTTGCAGAAGATCATCAATGGACCAATGGATCTTCGCATCGATCTGCAATGCTATTCAAGATTATTACACCTGATGGCGCATTATGAGTTGGGTAATACAGAAATCATCGAGTCGCTAACCAAATCTGTCTATCGCTTTATGGCGAGAATGGAAAACCTAACTATTGTTGAAGAAGAGATGTTTCGATTCCTACGGAACTCATTATTGATCTCGCCAAAGGAATTAAAACCGGAACTCGAAAAATTCCTGTACAAGATCAAGCATCTTCAAAAGAATCGCACCGAAACAAGATCCTTCGCTTATCTGGACATTATTTCCTGGGTAGAAAGCAAAGTGATCGCCAAACCGATGAGTGAAGTTATTAATGAAAAATACCGCAAGAGTAAAAGGAAAGCATGATGCTGGAATAGTAGCACCGGTCTTCACATTCTACTGTTCCTTCGTTCTTCTGTTCCTCTGTTCTTCTGTTCCTCTGTTCCTCTGTTCCTCTGTTCTTCTGTTCTTCTGTTCTTCCGTTCTTCTGTTCCTCTGTTCTTCTGTTCTTCTGTTCTTCTGTTCTTCTGTTCAATTCGTCTGATAAACCTTTATCGTTCCATCTCCTTCACTACTCACAACCAACAAACTTTTCCTCGTTGGACTTTCCTTCGCTGGTATGAATAATAAACCTTCGGGAGCATCGCCGGTTGTCATTATCTTAATGAACTTTGGATTCGCGGGATTGCTCACGTCATATAAGGCAACAGCATCAGCTCGTTCCATACCAACAAATGCGATCGGTTTTTTGCCGACCCAACCAAGAGTTATTGCCTCAGCTTCGACACCTTTATCATCGCTGCGACCATCATCGTATTTCGAAATGCCAATTGCTTTTTCTTCAAGTTCTTTTTTGCTATCGAAGACCAAATTTCCATTATGACCATTCCAAACGCTGAATGATCTTGAGCCGAAGGAATACAGCTCGTCAAAATCTCCATCACCATCTGTATCACCGAGTGTAGAGGTAATATTCAATCTCCCCAATTTTGGATCTGTCTTTAATGTAGCATCTGGAAAAGCGGTAGGATCGAGGCTGATATCTTTCACCCGTCTTGTTTCATTAAATCCTGCCCACTCACGTTGATCGCCTTCGTTGGCAGTAAACAGATAGGGAAAACCGTGGTCTTCCAATACTGCAATTGCATCGGGTTCATACATACCTTTTACTGGCCAGGCAGCATGAAGGATAGCTCCGTCTCTGTCGCTTGGATCTACACCACTCGTTTCGATGTTATAATTCTTGAACCCAAGAGGAAATAGATGCGTGATCCGCTTTGATCGAATATCAATCTTAGCGATGGCATTATTTTCCTGAAGTGTGACCCATGCGGTTCTCGAATCCCATGAAATAGTCAGGTACTCTGGCTCCATATCCTGCGCAAAACTTGCATTTGGACCAAAGAACCGAAGTCCTTTAGCCTTTAATGCAACAACCTGTGAAGCGAAACTTCCGAAATCAAGATTTGTTACTGCATAATCATCTTTTACAGAAATAATAGAAACCGTTCCTAATGGATCAATTGTGTAAGCATCATTGGGCTCACCTTCATTTGCGGTAAGAATATGTTTACCGTCGTGCGTATAGGTGATCATATCGGGCAATGCACCAACCGTAACTTGCTTCACAAAGGAATGATCAGAAGTTTTAAAAACCACAACAGAACCATTATCTGTTTTCACAAATCCTTCCACGGCAGCAGCGACTTTGCTATCGTGCACAGCAACACTATTTACGACTCCGCCATAAGGACTTATATCAATAAATCCAATCGGCGTCGGCGTTGCGGGATTAGAAAGGTCGATGATGTCAATTTTTGTTACCGCACCGCTATTAGTAACGGTAAAGAGTTTGTTTGTCTTTGGATCGAATGCAGAGATCTCAGCAGCCCCGGCTTCACCGATGTCAAAGCTGCCGATCTCGGTGAATGTCGTTGCATCTTCATGAATAAACTCATGATCGATCTTTTCGCAGGTTGCTAATAAAAAACCAAACGATACTAATAGAAGGGATTTAGTCTTCATGCTGCAGTTGTTTTGGGTAAGCTGCGAAGATTAGACCCGAATGTTAAGGGAATGTGATGGGATTATTATGGAATTGTTAGGTCGGGAACTTGAGGTACCAAATTGGTACCTCAAGTTTTATACAAATCAATAAACAGTCGATGATATTATCTCCTCCTATCACTCGCTGGCACTGGTGCCGCCGGCATATCCGAATTAAAAATATCCCTGAACGCCTTCCATTTTCCATCTTCCTGTTTCCAAAACACGAGAAATTTCCCTTTATCTATTACCGCTCCTTTATCATCGCTTATAGTAAAAGTTCCTTCTTCACCAACCAAATCCTTTCCTCCCCAAACATCAGCCACCTCAAATTTGACATTCTTTATTCCCATTTTGAAAACTTCATTCGCAAAGCTGGTGATGCCAGCCGTACCACTCATTGCTGGCATGTTTGCAGGCATGATCTTCGCGTCGGAAGTATATAACGCGGCGAGGGCAACCGAATCACCCGCCGCGATGGCAGCTGACAATCGGTTGTTAGATGCGACAATTGAATCTTTTACAGCCGCCAAATTGAATGATTCCGCAGCAGCTGTTTCGGTTTTGGGTTCTTCTGCCTGATTGCAGGCGAATAGCATCAGCGCGATAAGCGCCGAGGGCATAAGCAGTTGTTTCATATAAATAATTTGTAAAAAGGTACAGAAAGTTTTAGCAGAAAAAATTCCTTTCTTTCTGATATTTATTTACTTAGCTCACTTATTTTTATACCCCGGCTGGCCCCGGACTTTGATCCGGGGCAACTTTCCGGCACGAATCTTTGTCTATAAAAATAAATTCCTGAGTCATGTCGCTGTTCAATAATAACAAGAAGAAAAAAGACGGTAAATCCGGTAAAATTCAACCGCCCAAACCTGGACTGCAATCTCCCAATAAAGGCAAAGGCGCCTCAAAGAATATTGCTAAGAACCACCGAATGACTGGTGGATCTCAACGCGGGTCCTAAGCCTCAGCCCCTGTTCCTATATATTTTTCAACAGCAGAATTCCTGCCGGGTCTTAGTGTAAATTGCAGACTCTGCCCGATCCCGGGTCAAGCCCGGGAGGGAAAGTTTTATTGAATATGAGAGATTATTTACAGGAACTGAACGATAGACAGCGGGAAGCGGTTTTGCACATGAACGGGCCGATCATGATTGTCGCCGGTGCAGGAAGTGGAAAGACAAAAGTTCTAACTACCCGTATCGCCCACCTGATGGCGAACGGCGTGGATTCGTTCAATATACTCGCGCTGACTTTTACCAATAAGGCTGCTAAGGAAATGAAGGCAAGGGTGGAAAAGATTCTTGGCAACAATGAGGCCCGGAATCTTTATATCGGAACCTTCCATAGTGTATTCGCTCGCATACTTCGAAGCGAAGCGCATAACCTGGGTTACCCAAACAATTTCACCATTTATGATACCGATGATGCAAAATCGGTGGTCAAAACAGTGGTGAATGAACTTAACCTCGACGATAAACATTACAAACCAAATACTGTTTACAACCGGATCTCCGGAGCAAAGAATGCATTGGTGGGACCGGCAGAATATGCCAATGACTATTATATCCAGCAAGAAGACATGCGAGCCAATCGCCCGGCAATGGCGCAAATCTATTCTGCATACTGCGCTCGTTGCTTCAAGAATGGAGCAATGGACTTCGATGACCTGTTGTTAAAATTTTATGAACTGTTAAAGAATTTTCCCGACCGTCTTCATAAATACCAGCATAAATTCAAATACATCCTTATTGATGAATACCAGGATACCAATCCTGCTCAATACGAGATCATCAAACTATTGGGAGCTGCATTCGAAAATGTTTGCGTGGTAGGAGATGATGCGCAAAGTATTTACAGCTTTCGGGGAGCAACAATTCAAAACATTCTCCAGTTCCAAAAAGATTATGATGATGTAAGCATCGTCAAGCTGGAACAGAATTACCGGAGCACACAAAGCATACTCAATGTTGCGAATGAAATAATCAAGAACAATAAGGGACAAATTCCAAAAGCGCTTTGGACAGAAAACCCTGAAGGAGAAAAGATCCGCCTCGTTCGTACAATGACCGATAATGAAGAAGGGAGATTTGTTGCAGACACCATCCAGGAACAAAAACTAAGGAATCATTTTTTCAATAAGGATTTTGCTGTTTTATATCGCACCAATGCACAGAGCCGTGCATTTGAAGAAAGCCTGCGCAGGATGAATATTCCGTACACGATTTACGGAGGCATTAGTTTCTATCAACGAAAGGAGATTAAGGATGTGCTCGCTTACCTGCGCATTATTGTGAACCCGAGAGATGAAGAATCGCTGAAAAGAATAATTAATTTCCCTGCAAGAGGTATTGGCAAGACAACAATTGACAAAACAATTCTGCAGGCCAATGACAATAAGATCTCAATGTGGGAAGTGCTTGTCAATGCTTCCCGCTATGGATTTAAAGCCGGTACTCTTGAAGCGATCGATGGATTTGTAACGATGATCAAAAGCTTTGCCAGCATGCTCCAAACCAAAAATGCTTATGAAGTAGCTGTGCATGTAGGAAAGCAAACGAATATCATTAAAGAACTCTTCAATGACAAAAGCACGGAGGGTGTTGCACGTTATGAAAACATTCAGGAATTATTGAATAGTATTAAGGAGTGGGTGGATGATGTACAGAATAGAAGTATGATTGATGAGGAAGGGGTTATTCTTGCCTTTCCCTCCCCGCGCCCCAGCGGGGACCCGCCTCGGAGCGGGGACCCCCCTATGGAAGGAATATCAGGAAAGCTTACAACAAATCCGCAAGAAACTTTATTTACTGAAGAACCCAGCGCCGCGCCTCCTGTTCCTGTTACAGCTGAAAGTAAACTAGGCGCTATTAGTTTGGGCACTTATCTGCAACAGATCACGCTACTCACCGACGCGGATGAAAAGGATGCAAATGCAGACACGGTAAAAATGATGACCATCCATGCTGCAAAGGGATTGGAATTTCCAGTTGTGTTTGTTGGGGGAGTTGAAGAAATGCTTTTTCCAAATGCATTAAGCATTAATACAAGGGAAGAACTGGAAGAAGAAAGGCGTTTGTTTTATGTGGCAATCACTCGTGCAAAGACGCGCTTATGGTTATCCTATGCCAATGCCCGTTACCGTTTTGGTTCTCTTGTACAAAACGAACCCAGCCGTTTTCTAAGTGAAATCCCGGAAGACCATCTTGATCGCAGCTTTGCCGGAGGTGGGGCAAGAAATCAAGGCTCAGGATGGGCAACAGGATCTGCGTTTGAAAGAATGAATAGAGGATTCGAAACAACAATAGGCAATAGGCAACAGACAAATGGCGACACTAAACCGTCTTACATCACTCCAAGGCCCAAAACACAAACAAAAGAACATATTCCCTCAGCAGATTTTACTCCAAGTGATACAAGCAATCTTCAGGCTGGTCAAAAAGTGGAGCATCAAAAATTCGGTTACGGCACCGTTACAAATGTTGAAGGAAGTAATCACAACCCAATTGCTACAGTGCTGTTTGAGTTGAATGGGGAGAAGAAGATAATGTTGAATTACGCGAAACTGAGGATAGTGGAGGGTTGAAAACCCTTCCAGGGTTTTCAACCTTGCCCTGACCGCGTCTCCGAATTTTCTCTAATGCCAGTAGAACTTCCAATTAGCTCATGCCGACTTCCCTAAATTAAAGGTCTTCAACCCTTGAAGGGTTGAAGACCGGGTTTGCGACCCCATTCACCGTTTTTTCACCATTTTAAAAAAGAAAAATCACATTTTAAATCGTCAAAACACGTTGGAATCAGCATTCGGGTAACGATACCTTTAACCCATGCCGATAAATATTAAGTATCTCGCAAGGTTTGGGGCTGGGGAGTTTTATCACATTTACAATAGATCTCCGTCAAATAGAAAACTATTCATGTACCCTGACAATTATTTTTATTTCCTGGATGTTATTAAGAGGCATCTTCAAGGTTCATTAGATTTTCTAAGCTATTGCTTGATTCCAAATCATTTCCACTTGTTTGCTCAGGTAAAGAATTTGTTCAGTCCATCAGATGATGTTCATAAAATAGTTTCGGAACAATTTAGACGTGCTTTTATTACCTATGCGAATGCTTTTAATAAAAAATACCAATCGCATGGCCCTTTGTTTACAAGTCCATTTAGAAGAATTCTGGTGGATTCGCCTAACTATTTTAAAGATGTAATTCGTTACGTCCATCAAAATCCAGTACATCATAGCGTGCACGCGGATTTTCAGACCTATAGATTCAGCTCTTATAGCAGTTTCTTAAGCGACAAAACAACCTTGCTTCAGAGAGATCTTGTTTTCGATCAGTTTGGTGGGAAGGAAAACTTCATCAAGTTTCATGAATTAGAGCAGAAGTCGTACGTGGAGTTTCCGTTTTATTGTGAGGAGTAGGGGAGATTTCAGAGGTTTTCATCCCTTCCAAGGATGAAAACCTTTAGTTACTTGCTCTTCGAAAAATGCGCTTATTGAATATAAGTGCTCGGACGTTAGCTTATAATTGATGCTATTGTAAGACCTAATCAGGGCAAGGTTTTCAACCCTGGAAGGGTTGAAAACCCCTTCACCACTATTTTACCGGTGGCTCAAATGTCTTTACATCCATCGCAAAGTGCCTCGTCCTGGTTTGGTTCTGTTTGAATAATTCTTCCAGGCTTTCTGCAACCGCACGAAGGCTTCTGCCATCGACTTCATCAAAATCATTCATAGCAAGCGCATCGGCTTCACGAATGGCGGCCTGGGGATCGTCGAGATAGATATAGATCTTCGCAAGGTTATAATAGCTCGCATAACGAAGCTTACGATCATCCTTACTTGAGCTGCTATACATTGTCTTAATCTTTTCAAAATATTCTATAGCAGGCTTCATCTTCTCTTTCACTTTGTCTAATGGCTCATCCGCACTCATCAATACAATTGAACTGCGGAAACTGTTCCATGCTTTTTGATGACCATCATACTCAGGATGACGTCTGTTGTTAAGTACCCAAAGAATATCATTTACCCGCTGAACCGTGTATCCATAATTATTATTCATTACAGAATTAAGATTTGAAATCGCCGAGTTAACCAACTTTTTTGTAAGACCCGATTTCGTATCCATCAATTTATTATTGAACTGACTCAGCGCATCGTTGGAATTTTCATACTCGCCAGTCTTATATGTATTCTTATTATCCCTACTGTAAAGTGAGTAGTTGTCGAGGATAGTACTTCCTTTATAATCATACACCGTTGCCCTTGCACTAAATGTGTACGTCATCTCTACTGAGTACATCATCTTCTTTATTTCAACGCCTTGTTTGTCCTTCTTTACATCAAGCCTTTCTTTTGTTTCTGCTTTTTCAACGATAATATCATCAAGGATTGCAATGATGGTGATATGACCGGTACCGGGTACTCTTTTCAAACCCTCAATGTTTATACTTTCCATCATATAAGCCATATTTAACCCACCTTGTACCGAAGGCGCCGCTTCAATGCGAACATTGTAAGTTTTGTATGCCTCGTTCAATGGATCAGAAGGAAAATTGCGATAAGTGGCGGTGAAATTGAATTTGTCGAGGTCGACGCGCTGCGCAGAGGCAAACGCAACGATATTCAATACAATCAGAGTAGAGATAAGCTTTTTCATATTCATTGGATTTTGGAAAGTCCCCTCCCGGATAAGCCGCGACAGGGACGGCATTCCTAAAAACGGAAAATCCACGGTTTTAATTGTGCCTGGAATATAAAGGCCAAAGAGCTGAACAGCAGGCCCGCCCGGACGAATTTAATTTGACGACAAATGTCGACTCAAGTAGGTTCGGACGGGCCCGGACGAATTTAATTTGACCACAGGTGTTGACTTAAAAACGTTCGGACGGGACCCTTTAACCGTAAGATATATGCCTGGGAGTTTTGCCTGCAACCTTTTGTGAGGTAATTTTGTTTTTGAGTAAAGATTTGATTTAATGAGCGATACAATTGTAAATAAGGTTGCTGAAAGCGGATTGATCACAATCGACCTGGAAGAGTATTATCCAAAGGAAGAGATTCTGATCTTTGACCTTAGGACTTTCCTTTTCATGGAGCTTATCCTAAAGGAAAAGGAATTTAGGTCATCCCTCCAGGAACTGGATTGGAATCAGTACAAGGACAAAATCGTTGCTGTCACCTGTACGGCCGATGCCGTTATCCCGGTATGGGCTTATATGCTTGTTGCCTCTTCCCTTCAACCTTTTGCGAAAGAAATAGTATTTGGAAACAGGGAAGAAGCGCTCAAACAAAGCTTTATTAAAAATATAAATTCTATAAAGCTGGGTGAATTAAGCGACAAGCGCATTGTTGTCAAAGGATGTGGGGACAAATCGATTGGTGAGTTTGCTTACCTGGAGATCACGAAACTGCTTCGCCCCGGTGTGAAGAGTATCATGTATGGTGAACCTTGCAGTACAGTTCCTGTCTATAAAAAGAAATAGTTCCCTCGCCGTTGGCGGGGCTGGCCTAAATTCTACTGAATATGGATGTTGAAATACTGGCCCGCATTCAGTTTGCATTCACCATCGCATTTCATTATATCTACCCACCATTAAGTATTGGACTTGGTTTATTGCTGGTGATCTATGAAGGGATGTACCTCAAAACAGGCAATAAGATATACGAACAAGCCACGAGATTCTGGATAAAAATATTCGCGTTAATCTTTGGTATTGGCGTAGCCACTGGTATCATCATGGAATTTGAATTTGGTACCAACTGGGCCACCTACTCGAAATATGTTGGGGATATTTTCGGAAGCGCATTGGCCGCCGAAGGAATCTTCGCCTTTGCGCTTGAAGCCGGTTTCCTCGGCATTTTGATATTTGGCTGGAACAGGGTCGGACCCAAAGTGCATTTCCTCTCTACCGTTATGGTATTTCTCGGTTCTTTATTTTCTGCAATCTGGATCGTAGTAGCTAATTCATGGCAGCAAACTCCAGCAGGCTTTCAAATAGCAGGAGAAGGGTTGAACGCGAGAGCCGAGATCACAGATTTCTGGGCCATGGTTTTCAATCCTTCAAGCGTTGATCGTCTATTGCATGTGTGGGTCGGTTGTTTCCTTGCAGGAGCCTTCCTGGTATTAAGCGTTAACGCCTGGTACATTCTAAAAAACAAACATCTCGAGATCGCTAAGCCTACGTTTAAGATTGCCCTGGTTATAGCTACCGTTTTCTCTTTGACCCAATTATTTCTTGGACATCGTAGTGCAGATGGTGTTTCAAAGAACCAACCAGCGAAACTTGCAGCATTCGAAGGACATTATGACTCATCCGCCAGGGCGGACTTGTTTATTCTTGGCTATGTGAATCATGAGACGCAGAAAGTAAACGGTTTAAAAGTACCCGGAGGTCTTTCCTTTCTATTGTTTGGGGATTTTACTGAACCCGTTAAGGGACTAAATCATTTTCCTCCGGAAGACCGGCCCAAACAAGTCAATGCGATTTTCCAGTTTTATCACTTGATGGTTGCTATTGGGGTATCATTGATTGTATTGAGTCTGGTCGGTTGCTTTTTCTGGTGGAGAAAGAAATTATTTGATCGAAGATGGTTGCTATGGATCTTCGTCTTCAGTGTATTACTTCCTCAAATTGCGAACCAGGCAGGATGGTTCGCAGCGGAAATGGGGAGACAACCATGGGTGGTCTATGGATTGCTCCGCACTTCAGATGCCCTTTCAAAATCCGTTACCGCAAACCAGGTTTTGTTTTCACTGATATTATTCATGGTGATATATGCGCTTTTACTTGTTTTGTTCCTTTACTTATTGAACAAAAAGATACAGCACGGACCAGTTGATTATGGAAAGCCCGAAGCGATTGATGAATCGAGTAAGAGGAATAATCCGATAATGAGGCAATAGGCCAGGGAAAGGCCCGCAAAAGGCAAGAGGGCTGACTCAGATTAGAGCAATAAGGCAATTATATCGGAAGGCTTGAAGCAATGAAGATTCAGAAGAAGGCATGCTACACTCGAGCAAATCGCAAATCGTAATTCAAATCTAAAATATTCAATGGGAGATTTTCTGGGATTAGACTATAACGTCTGGTGGTTTCTCGTGTTTGGAGCCGTGATCTCGGGTTATGCCATCCTGGATGGATTTGACCTGGGAGCGGGCGCATTACATCTATTGCTGAAGAAAGAACAAAGCCGGAGAATTGCAATGAATGCCATCGGACCTGTTTGGGATGGTAATGAAGTGTGGCTGGTGATTGGAGGTGGAGCTTTATTTGCGGGATTTCCTGTTGCCTATGCCGCCATTTTCTCTGCATTCTATATTCCTTTTATGATCTTTCTTGTAGGATTGATCTTCAGAGCTGTTGCTATCGAATTCCGCAGCAAGGAGTCCATGGCCTGGTGGCGTAAGACATGGGATATTGCTTATAGTGTTGCCTGCATTATTGTATCCTTATCGCTTGGTTTGATGTTGGGCAATGTCGCACTTGGAATACCGCTTAACAATGAAATGGAGTTTGCTGGGAACTGGCTTAGCTTCTTTAATTCCTTCTCCATCCTTGTAGCGATTACAACCCTTTCTCTCTTCCTGATGCACGGCGCGATCTTTCTCACCATGAAAACCGAAAACCGACTCTATACCAAGATGCATTTACTTGCCAATAACTTTACAGTATTCTTTGTGTTGAGCTTTATAATTACTACTCTATATACCCTACTCTACATTCCGCATTTGAGCGATTTCTTTCGGGACAATCCACCATTTTTCATCGTTCCGGTATTGATGGTTTTGGCCATCGCGAATATCCCAAGGCAAATTAAAAGGAGAAAATACTTTTTCGCTTTCATCAGTTCTTCGATAACTATTGCCTTACTACTCATCATGGTGGCCGTTGAAGTATTCCCTTATTTATTGTACTCAACTTCAGATCCTGCACATAGCATAACTGTGCATAACGGTTCAGCCTCGTCGAAGACAATGAAAATCCTGCTGATCATTGCACTGATCGGAACTCCATTGGTTGCGGTCTATACCTCGTTTGTGTTCTGGACATTTAAGGGAAAGGTCAGGTTGGATGAGACTAGTTACTAAGGTTCCGAACCCATCACGCAATAAGGTTCCGAACCCTAAAAGTGACTGATAAAATTTAATCAGCGTTCTGTAGGGTTCGGAACCCTAAATCGCGGTGGAAAAAAAATTATTTCACAAACAACAATTGATTACAACAAATCAAACTGGGTCAGCGTTTCAACTCAGGAATTTCCGCAGTGGCTGCAAATTCCCCCAATCCTCCCCCTGAAAGCTGCATTATTTATTGCAAAATCCATAATCATGAAAACCCTACCCGTTAATCCGGAAAACAGCAGCGTTCAATTGCACCCGCTAATCGATCAACTAACCAAGGCCTACCTTCCACAAGCGGTTAAGCAATCCAGTTTTATTATTAATGATGTCAATCCCGGTTTTTCCCTCACCATTCACGAACAAACTCTGGCACATGTTCTAGGTAACCTGATTGGACAAGTAGTTAAGGTTACCAATAATGGATGTATTCGTGTGTACGCGGAAGAACAAGGAAAATTCGTGCAGATCGGATTTAAAGATATCATGATGGTTCATCATGAACCACTGCTGTTGCAACACCTTCCTGGTTTATTTGAAGCATTGAAAAAACTTGGAGGTAATATTTGCATAGACGAACAAGTTCCAAATGGTACGATCATCTCAGTAACCTTTCCCTGCGATAAACAAGCCGCATAAATAATTTTAGGGTGATCCGTACCCGCCACAACGGCCCCGTCCGCCTCAGGTGGATGGGGCTGTTTTTTGTTGAGCGATAGAGTTCCGAACCCAGGTTCCGAACCCTACAGCACGCTCTTAAAATTTTATCAGTCACTTTTAGGGTTCGGAACCCTAATTGGATTTTATCAGTCTCTCTTAGGGTTCGGAACCTTTCTCTCAATATCTTTAATCAATGGACAAAAAGTACTGGGAAAAAGTAGCTCTTGATCATGGTAACGAGATATTTGATGTGTTTGGAAATGATCAAACCGGGTTGATCCGTTCAAGGATCGTTCAATTTGCTTCCCCTGAAAAAACCTCACTCGACCTGGGATGCGCAATTGGTAGATGGTTACCGGTTCTATCTTCATCATTCAAAAAAGTATATGCAGTAGATATCGCGAAGAAGTATATCGACCTGGCTAAAAAAAATCACGAGCATCTTGGAAATATTGAATTTATCCGTGCTGATATCACCAATAAAAAAGGTCGCATGCCGGTAAGCGACTTTGTTATTTGTATCAATGCTATTCTAACCAGCTCACTGAAAAAAAGAACCGTATTCTTTAAAGTTCTCGCCAACTCAGTTAAGAAAGGAGGAGACATGATTCTCGTAGTTCCATCTCTTGAATCCATTCTTTATAGTGAATTCGTCGGTAAAAAATGGAAACTTGATCGCGGTAGGCCATCATCTTCATTTAAAGCCGCCAAAGCTTCAAAAAAATACCAGGCGCTTATACAAGGACTTTATGAGATCGACAATGTTCCAACCAAACATTATCTCAGGGAAGAATTGATTGTTCTTTTAACGAAAGAAGGATTTGAAGTAAACGAGGTTCAAAAAGTTCAATACACCTGGAAAACCGAATTTCATGATACTCCTGCTGGTCTATCCAAAATCCCCTCTCCATGGGACTGGATGGCGGTTTGTAAAAAGGCAGGTTGACAAGGTTGATAAGGTTAACAGGGTTGATAAGGACGTGTACAAATGAGCAAAATCAAACGGATCATTTGAGCGGAAATGTTCATTTTTCTATTCTTTGTCAACGCTATCAACCTTGTCAACCCTGTCAACCTTGTCAACCGGTACTAAAACCTAAAACCATCCTCTTCTCCTAAACACAATCAGCATCCAAACAGGAATCAAAAGCATTACACCAACAGCTATGAAGAATCCCCATTTATTATGGAGATAGGGAATTACATCGAAGTTCATTCCAAATATTCCACCTATTACGGTTGCGGGCGCCAATAAGCAGGTAACGATCGCCATCACTTTCATTACCTCATTCAATTTCAGGTTCACGTTGTTCACGTAAAGGTCCTGCATGCTCATTACGATATCACGGTAGTTCTCACTCAGATCATGAGCCTGAACGATGTGATCATAAACGTCTTTGAAGTATTTAGTGGTACGATCTTCCAACAATTCGCTTTCACTTCTGATGATGCCATTGACAAGATCTCTTACAGGAACAATATTTCTTTTTAAGATAATTAGCTCCTTCCTCACCTGATTTATTCTTGCCAATGAACGGCGGGTGGTTTTACGCACAACTTCTTCCTCAATGAGCTCCATTTCCTCTCCAAGCTTTTCCATGACCGAGAAATAATTGTCAACGATAAGGTCAATCATGGAATAACATAGATAATCTGCAGTTCGTTGACGAATCTGGCTCTTCGCCAATTTTAGCTTGTTGCGAATAGGATTGAGCACGTCCCGCGTTGCATCTTCCTGGAAACTTATTACGAAGTTTTTTCCCAATACGATGCTGATTTGTTCGGTCTCCACTGTCTTATTCTTCTCATTATAGTAGAGCATGTTCAGAAGACAGAATAACACATTATCTAACTCATCCATCTTTGGACGCTGTCCCACGCTAAGAATGTCTTCCATGATCAACGGATGGATTTCATAGAAGGTGCATATCGCTTCAACATCTGCTTTTCGAAGTCCGTCTATATTGATCCAGTTAATGCGGCCATTATCCTTTGTCTCAAAACATGGATCTACTTCGGTAGATTTTTTCTCTTCAATGGTCTCGGCATTGTATTCATAAATGGTGATCTGGGTTTGTTCTGCATCAATTCGTTCGGTTGGCGCCGTTGGATTGACATGCAAAATTTCCTTGGTGCGCTGCGTACCGAATAGTACGGGCAGGTATAGATAGCGTAGATATTTGTTCTTCCGCATAACGGGCATAGGTACAAATTTTAAGTTGATCCGCCTAAGGCCGATTGATAAAGTTAACGGGGTTGACGGAAGTTGACAAGGTTGACAGGGTATAAAACTAAACTGCCCCTTGGAAGGGGCAGCTAGTTAAAGTAAATTAGTTTCATTTAATCGCTCTGAGCTCGACATCGGGACCCATTGTGTTTCCCTCGATCTTAATAAGGAATGGTGTTTTGGCGCTATTTGCCAACCATAACCTTGTGCTGCCATTTTCTCCTTCGAGATAGATCGCGTCAACTTCCTTGCCATTTATCTTTAAGACCTGGGAACCTGTTGCTTTTTTTACAGTAAATGTTTGCTGATCGAAATTTAGTTTTTTGTCTTTTTGAGCTGAAGCCCATTGCGCTTTTGAAAACATCACGATAGACTGTCCATCTGGAATTTCCACATCAGCATTGGGAAGCAAGTCGTCCCAATAAGCGCGTTCAGCATTGTCAAGTGATGCTTTCTTGATAATCCACTTGCCCCCACCCAGTCCCTCCATATTCCAGGAGAATCTTAGAAAGCCACTCGCCATTGAATCAACCGTGATGCTAATTGGTGTTTCCTGCCCATCCGCAATTACCGCATAGGTTAGTGTTGTTCCTTTTTTTAATTCAGGTTTTAAAGCCTGCGAAAAAGCAGTTGTACTGATCCCCAATAAAACAGCGATAAGAACTTTTTTCATGGTTATAGTTTTAATGATGAGAAAATAGGAAATTATAGTTTCTCGTATAGTTGTCGAAGTTTGTCGCGGGTCATTACCTTCTCCCAATCCTTTCCCAATGCATTTTCCCAAAGAGGTTTCATGCCCAGTGATACATTGATCATTTTGTCGAATTGCTCATCGTTCAAGCCTTTCGTGATTCCTGTTGGAATCTCTATATTGTTCTTTTCCACCATTTTCTTGAATTCCTTCACGCCCTCGGGATAATATTCAGCCAGGTGATTCATCACAATACAATTCCCGATTCCGTGTTTGGTTCCCAGCAAATAACTTAACCCATAGCTAACCGCATGTGCAACTCCTACCTGCGAATAAGCAATGCTCATTCCTCCGGCATAAGAGGCCATCATCAGTTTATCATCGGATTCATCATCCCATTGATTCTTCTTTACAAATACATCCCTGCATAATTGCAATGCTTTTTCGCCATAGCTTTTACTGAATTCATTCAGGTAAGTTCCTTCCAGGCTTTCGATACAATGTATATAGCAATCCATTCCAGTATAGAATCGTTGATTAACCGGTGCATTGGTTGTAAGCTCAGGATCCAATATGATCTGGTCAAAAGGAGTGAAATCAGAATTCATTCCCAGTTTTTTTGTTGGACCAGTCAATACCGTTGTTCTGCTCACTTCAGCACCTGTGCCACTCAGGGTTGGAATACCTACTTTATATGCACCGGGCTGTTTTACCAAATCCCATCCCTGGTAATCTGCAGAGGAACCGGGATTGTTCATCATTAAACTTACTGCCTTGGCAAGGTCCATCGTAGAGCCACCGCCAATGCCAATGACACCGCTAACTGAACCAAATTCATCCTTTAATTTATTTGCCAGCTGATCAACATACGTTGTCTTGGGTTCATATGTTACATCAGCATAAATAATCATGTCAGATTCCCTCATTGGCACGCGGTTCACCAATGGTTTCGAATCAAAATAGTGATCCACCAAAAAGATCATGGGCTTACCCGCAACACGATGAGGAGCAAGGATTTCGTCCAGTTGATTAAAACTACCCCGGCCATAAACCACATAGCCAACCATCTTGAAATTTCTAAACTTCATATTTGCATTTTGGGATTGCGAAGTTAACGATATTCGGTTGATGGGGTTGATGGAGCTGACAAGGTTGACAGGGTTGACAAGGTTGATAAGGTTAACAGAGACTCTTCCATGTCAACCTTGTCAACCTCGTCAACCCTGTCAACCTCACTTCCATATAGATCGAAGCTTCCATACCTTAATACTATTTACCATTGATTTTTCACCATTACTAAAAAGTTCAATCCCGGTTTGAGTGGGTTCGGGAAATACTTGTGCTGTGAGTACCACTTCTCCATCATTCGCATAAACTTCTACTAAACTTTTATCAATAAAGATCCGTAACCGAAGTTTATCCTTAATCTTAACCGGCACTTCGGTGCGCAACCATTTGACAAATTCAGGATGAAATGTTGTGTTCCCACTATTACTTCTATCAATGTACAACATCCCGGTTTCTTTGTAGTAACCAATCGTCATCGATTTATTCCCGCCCACCATAATTCGAATACCCGCGTCAGTTGCATCTACTGGTTGAATGCTGAGATCAATCTCTGCAACTTGTGTTTTAACAGGAATCGATTTGCTTCCGCTGATGCGTAGATGCGTTGCCTGGTAGGGCTCATATCTTAGTTTCTCTGTTGCGGCTACTGGTTGTTGCAGTAATATCCATTCTCCGTCGCGTTTTTCTAATTGGAGAGTTCTTGGCAATGTCATTGCACTTCTCCAGGGTTTTGTTGGAATGGATTGGCCATAGGTCCAGTTATTGGCCCAACCGACAATGACAGGAAGCTTTGCAGCTGGTAAATTATTATATGTTATTGCCGCATAATTGTCAGGACCATAGTCCGGGCGATAAATTCTATCTTTTGGATTTTCATTTTTGAAATTCGTTCCATCGAACTCTCCAACAAAATATTGCATAGTTGTTTGTTGTGAGTTGATGAGGACCCATTTTGTTTTTCCGGGATTTCCCTTTATTGGAACTTGCAAAATATCCGGGCATTCCCAAATGTCCTTGCTGTCACCTTCGGGGCCGAAATCACTCAAGTGTGTCCATTCCTTCAGATTGGGCGAGCCATAAAACTGAACAATATGCTCATGTGGAAATACAACAGCCATCACCCAGTTTTTTGTCGGCTCATGCCAGAAAACTTTTGGATCACGGAAGTCTTTTTTATTAAGATCCAATACTGGATTGCCTTTATACTTTGTCCAGGTTCTACCGTTGTCAAGACTATACGCGATATGTTGGTTTTGCAAATAATCATTCCGTTTTGAAGTATCAGGAATGATATGTGCCGTATAGATCGCGACTAATGGAGTTTTTCCTGTTTTACCTGCAAATCCTGTTGTGTTCTCCTTTTCCACAACAGCACTTCCCGAAAAGATCATATTGCGCTTATCTTCAGGAATAGCGACAGGCAGATTCTTCCAATGCACAAGATCCTTGCTCACCGCATGTCCCCAACTCATATGCCCCCAAACAATTCCAAATGGATTGTACTGATAAAAAAGATGGTATTCTCCATTGTAATACACTAATCCATTTGGATCATTTATCCAGTTTTTTGGCGGAGAGAAATGAATCTGAGGTCTAAACTTTTCTTTATAAGTCTGCGCTCCTGAATGGAGAGAAAGAATGATTAATAATGAAAAGAGAGTTTGTCGCAACATAAGTTAATTAAGTTAAGTACTCATTAACTATTCACAAGGGCCGCTGCACCAAATACACCCGCGCTATCGCCCAGGCTTGGCTTTAATACCGGCACATCGAGGCGGTTATTGAAAATATGTTCCCTCAACGAATCAATACCTTGTTTATATAGGGCATCAATATTTCCAACACCACCACCAACGATAATCACGTCAGGATCCAGCATATTGGTTAGTACAGATGCGGCTTTTCCAAAATAAAAACATAGTCGCTCGATTGTTTTCGTTGCAGCAGGATCATCCCCCGATTGGTAATTGGCCATAATTTCCTTCAAACGGATCTTGTGACCAGTTAGGGAATAATAAAATCTTTCGGTGCCTGGACCAGAAATAACTGTTTCTACGCAACCAATCTTACCACAATAACAAGGACCGCCGCTTTCGTCTAAATAATTATGGCCCCATTCACCTGCAATGCCGTGTTTACCAGACCAAACATGTCCGTCGTAAACCAGTCCACCACCTACACCTGTTCCCATGATGATACCAAATACCATTTTTGCATCCGGAGTATGTTGTTTCACTGCTCCCCAATGTGTTTCAGCTAATGCAAAACAGTTCGCATCGTTAGCCAATTCAACTTCAACCTCGAGTTTATTCTCCAGGTCTTTTTTCAATGGCATTCCGTTCAATGCTGTGCTATTGCAATTCTTCATCGTCTTCAATATGGGATCCAATACGCCCGGAGTGCCGAAACCGATTTTGGTAGGTTTCAATCCTGACTGTTCTTTCATTAAATCAATCAACTTTCCGATCTGATCCACGATATGCGGATAACCTTTATGCGCCTCCGTATCAATTCTTGTTCTTAAGATTGGATTGGGGTCATTTATCGAAGGAAGTACCACCCCTTCAATCTTTGTTCCTCCAAGATCAATACCCCATAATTCAGACATGATGAAAATTTTAAAATTCCATTATTATTCTGAGCCCTTCCCTTGTCAACCCGTCATTCCCGTCCCGCCATAGGCGGGAGGAACAACCTTATCAACCCTATCAACCTTTACTCAACAACCGCTCCGCCTTCACCAAATCATCCGGCGTATCAATCTCTATCCCCATATAATCAGTAATCACCATTTTAAGTGGTATACCATTCTCCAAATAGCGAAGGCATTCTATTTTTTCCGCAGCCTCTAACGGCGTCATTTCCCAGTTTGTAAAATCGATCAACGCCTGTTTACGGAAGGCATATACGCCGATATGTTCATAATAGGTAATAGAACTTTCAGTATTGCGTGGGTAAGGGATCACGCTTCGGGAAAAGTATAAAGCGTTACTATGCTTATCAATCGCAACCTTTACATAATTAGGATCATCAATGTATTCCTTTTCTTTCAACTCCTGCATTAATGAAGCCACCTTAACCAATTTTCCGTCTTCTCCTTTAAATGCATTCAATAATTTCTCAAGTGGTTCTTTCTTTACAAACGGCTCATCACCCTGAACATTGAGTACGATATCAACATCCATATTGCTAACTGCCTCAGCAATCCTGTCACTTCCACTTTCATGCTGCTTAATACTCATTTTCGCCTTACCGCCATTGCTGACAATTTCCTGGAAAATGATATCACTGTCGGTTACCACCCACACTTCATTGAATAATCCCGTTGCTAAAGTATTGTCATAAGTGTGGCGAATAACAGTTTTGTTTGCCAGTTTTTGCATCAACTTCGCATGGAAACGCGTAGCCGCATAGCGTGCAGGTATCATCGCAATGATCTTCTCCTTACTCATAAATGAATGTGAATTCAAAGATAATGGGGAAGAATTGATTTATTCCTTTTCCGAACCCGATAGCTATCGGGACGGGAGCTATCGAGATTATTATTGGGATGAAGGGACATATTGCTCTCTCAATATTCTTCCGAAATTCATTGCTCCGGCCCGCCCATCAGTTGTTCCGGAATTACATAGCACAACTATAGCAAGGTTTTTATCAGCAACGATTTCTACATAACTGCTGAAAATGGCGCCTCTGCCCATCCAGCTAGCAAGATAATTGCCCTTCCATACTGCATTACTCCAACCCAATGCATAATTCGGAAAACCAAACAGCATATGGTTGACCGTCTTTTGAGTTAGTGTGGATTTTTTTTGTTGCAAGGCAAGAAGATATTCTCTTATGAACCTGACATAATCATTAATTGTAAGATTGAGTCCATTAGACGGCATAATAACAGCAAACGAAGCAGCCCAATAGTTATCCGGTTCAGGTGTAATACCACCATATACATCCCAATGCCCAACCGGTTGAGTTGAATCTTTTTTTACAGGCAAGCCAATATCCAAACGAATGTTCAAGGGTTTATTAATATAAAGTTGAACCAGGTCTTCCCATGATTTGCCACTTGCTTTTTCTAACATGGAGGTTGCTATACAAATACCGGCGATAGAGTAAACCGATTTTGAACTGTCTTCAATTACCAGCGGCCTTTCTTTCAATATCTGTGTAGTAAAAAACATCCGTTGCTGTTTTGAATTACCTGGCAACGCATTGATGTTTCCAGCCTGGAAATCTTTTATCTCGGTAAATGGTCGGATGCCTGCACGGTGAGATAATAGTTTTTCAAGTGTGAGCTTATGATAAAGCTTCATCGTCTTCCCATTCAACTCTGGTAAAATGGAAATGATGGTTGAATTCCAGGAGATCTTTTTTGCATCAACGAGTTTTTGGGCGATATAGGTTGTAAATGCGGCCGTATTCGTCCCGATCATAAAGCGATTGTCAACGGTCACCGGACTTCTTGTTCTGATTTTCTTTATTCCTGAAGCCCCAATATCATAAATGCTATCGGCACTGAAGACCGCATATACCATACCTGGAATATTCCTCATTCTTCGCACGGAATCGGCAACTTTCACGAAAGCCTGTGAAAAACCATCCTTCAATAAAAACATCAGTAAGAAGAGAAATAAGATTTTTTTCATTTGCAATCGTTTCATAAGGCAGGCCCCACTCAATAATCTGTTTTTATGGTTTTATCAAAAGGTAAACGAAGCTGGTAACCTATATTCTCGTCTGGCTTTTTTTCCAGCACATCCAATCCATATCGGATCTTTTTAGGATCATCATAGGCAAATGTTCCGAATATCCTATCCCAGAATGAAAAGATATTTCCAAAATTAGTATCTGTCCACGGCCTTTCGTAATGATGGTGAAATTTATGCATACCCGGCGTAACAAAAATCCAGCTCAATGTCTTATCCAGCCAAATGGGCAGATTAATATTGGCATGAGAAAAGTAAGTGAAAAAGACATTCAATATTCTGTAAAAGAAATAAAAACTAATTGGTGCTCCGGTGATAATTACAGCGATAAGTGCAAAGAGTTCACGTATCAGAAAGTCTCCGGGATGATGCCTGGTTCCTGTTGTTACGTCCACATGCGTATCGCTGTGATGGATCATATGCAGCTTCCACATCCATTTCACTTTATGAAGTAGATAGTGGGAAAGATATTGCCCGATCAATTCAAAGATCATTATTGATACAAGTAACTCCAGCCAAATCGGCCAATTGACAAAATAGATCAATCCAAATTGATTGATCCTTATCCACTCAAAGACTCCCACCGTCAATAACGCAAATCCAACGTTGATCAACATCGTGGTGGTGAGAAAGAAAAAGTTTACACCT
The DNA here is from genome assembly GCA_963728145.1 of uncultured Chitinophagaceae bacterium. Classification (GTDB taxonomy): domain Bacteria; phylum Bacteroidota; class Bacteroidia; order Chitinophagales; family Chitinophagaceae; genus CAVSJA01. The sequence goes on from CAVSJA010000009.1 coordinate 384,828, forward strand.
GCATGCCGCCATTTACGATAGGAATGAGTGAACAAAGGATAATATCCTTCCAGTATCCAGAACAATGACATACAGCCAAAGATCCAGATTGCTCTTTGCCAGGTAGGCATCACTTCAAAAAAATGCAGAAACGATTCCATAATAACGGAAAACTAAGTTACAGAGAAGATTCACCATTTACAATGAGAGTTGGATGATTTCTCCACTTTCACATATACTTTAATTTATTGAATACTAGTTATCTCCCGGAGCTGGTTATGGAGAATTCGTAATCCCTATCCATTTTCTATACTTTCCAATATCTCTTTTGCTCTTTCTGCTTGAGTTTTATGTACCATCAATTGAATTCCGCCAATGGCATTGGAAAGGTAAGGAACGAGCGTGGCCATATTTTCATTCTCGAGATAACAGTTTATATCCTCTTCCTGTAACCGATGCAAGAAGATGGTTGCAGTCACATAATTGTCATATGAGCGGATAGATTCGAACATAAACCCCCCCGCCCCCTAAAGGGGGAGAAATAAATAGACTATCAAATTGATTAAATGCATCAGACAAGTATCTATTCCTATTACAAGTAAATTATAAAAAATAAAACCGCGTGGATCTATTCAATCAACACAGTTCTGAATTTAGTTACTCCCCTTTAGGGGGCTGGGGGGTTTGTGTTGGGGGTTTACGTATTTAGCATCAACGGCATCACCAACATCAACATTTCTTCACTGTCTTCCAGTTCCGTTGGTTTAATGATACCTGCTTTTGTGGGAGTAGATAATTCCATTACCACCTCTTCACTGTCGGCGGCATTGAGCATTTCTATCAGGAATTTTGCATTGAAGGCGATTTGAAGGTCTTCACCATTGTACTGGCATTTCATGCGCTCATTTCCTTCGAAAGAAAAATCAACATCCTGTGCTGCCAGTTGCAATTCGCTACCAGTAATATTCAACACAACCTGGTTAGTGCTTTTGTTGCTGAATATGGCAACGCGACGAAGCGCACTTTGAAAATCGTTCTTGTTTACTGTTAGTTTGTACGGATTATCTGATGGAATTACCACTTTATAATCTGGAAATCTCGCATCAATCAATCGACAACTCAATTGTGTTGTACCATGCTTTACAAAAAGATGATTGCTGTTATAGCTGATTGCGAGTTCGTCTTCATTTACCGGCATTGAGGCTTTCAAAAGTGTCAGCGGCTTGCGCGGAACAATAAGCGAATCTGATTTTGGACAACTAACATCTTTCCTTTTATATCTCACCAGTCTGTGCGCATCAGTGGAAACGAACTGAAGTCCTTTCTTATCTAATTCAAAGTATACTCCAGTCATTGCAGGTCGCAGATCATCATTGCTCACCGCAAAAAGAGTTTTATTGATGGCATTTACCAATGCGGCTGAACTGATCTTGAAAGATGTGGTATCGTCAGCAGCCGGTTCCTTTGGAAAATTATCAGGGTTTTCCCCCATCACTTTATACTTACCATTATCGCTGGTGATCTCTACGCTGAAGTTCTTATCAATATTAAAGGTTAGTGGCTGATCGGGCAGGTTCTTGAGTGAATCCATAAGGATCTTTGCGGGAATACAAACCCTTCCGCTATCTTTTGCTTCCACATCCAGTTGAACCTTCATCACGGTCTCCAGGTCAGTCGCTACAACGGTCAATCTTCCCTTTTCAACTTCAAAAAGAAAATCTTCCAGGATGGGTAGTACGGTATTCGCATTGATGACGCCACTGATCTGTTGGAGTTGCTTCAATAAGGCCGATGAGGAAACAATAAACTTCATAAACAGTGTTGAATAATGTAATGTATGGTAATTTGGCTAGGTGGCGAAACTACTGATTTTTAGAAAATAGCAAGGCGATTTTGCCTGAGGGTTGAAAAGTTGTTCCTCCCGCAAATGGCGGGACGGGAATGACGGTTAACTTGTTAACTGGGCAAAACCGCGTAATTCCTCCATATCCTGAGATTTTAGACGAATTAAATGAAACCCGCGCAGATTTCAGCCCCGTCTCCGAAAACCATCGGGAGGCGCAAGCCTTTTTTCACGCTCCCGGCAAACTGCTTTCTCATCATATATACGGGAGAAAAAAACATTTTATACTGAGGTTTTCACCAATTCGAACCTACCTCGTAACCTCTATTTTTGTACTATGCTGCAGCGAAAGACTTTGAGCAAGGACCAGGCCCTACAAAAAGCACGTCATTATTGTTCTTACCAGGAAAGAAGCCATTTTGAAGTAAAGGAGAAGCTTTATTCCCTGGGTCTTCACAAAAATGAGGTTGAGGAGTCGCTTGCCACATTGATTGAAGAGAATTATCTGAACGAAGAAAGGTTTGCCATTCAGTTTGCTGGCGGAAAATTTCGCATGAAGCAATGGGGAAGAGTAAAGATCAAATACGAATTGAAACAAAAAAGAATTAGTGATTACTGTATTCGAAAGGCAATAGAAATGATTGACGAAGAGGACTACCTGAAAACACTTGAAAAGCTTGCAAGAAAAAAATGGACAAGCATCAAAGCAATAGGCATGAATCAATACTTGAAAATGTCGAAAACCAATAACTACCTGCGACAGCATGGGTATGAACCAGCCCTTGTAAACCAAATCATACAAAAACTAAAGACCACGAATGAGAATTAATTTGTTGACCCTCGTATGCTTGCTACCGGTTTTTGCAATTACTCAAATAAAGATTGATACCATTAAATCGCGGGATCGGCCCGAGGACCTATATTTTCCACTTATTCGTCATGCCAGGTCATCAGTTGCCTTAAAGATTAATAATTACCTGCAATCAAACATTCTTGGGAACACAACGAAGAAAACTCCGTCAGGAAAACTGTTTGACCGAAGAAAATATATCATGAATGACAGTGTAACACAGTCCGGGATTACTTATTGCAACTTTACTCCAATACTCAATAACTCAAAACTTTTTACCATCGAGATTGAATTTGAGACTATGGCAGCATACCCTTCCAGTTCAACAGAATATTTCAATTTCAATGCACAAAATGGCGAGCCAATACTTGTTCATGATTTATTTACAGCGGCCGGCCTGGAAGCATTAAAGAAAAAAATTAATGCAACGCGTGAAAAGCGAATAAAAGTTTATGTCGACGATATCAGAACAAACAAAACTGAAGACCTGGTCGATGACCTTGATTACATTCACGAAAAATTGAAGGAATGTCTGCAATATGATACCCTCCAGGGTTTCATTCTCACAAAAAATACAATGGTCTTCAACAGATCAAATTGTTTTCCGCACGCAGTACAGGTTTATATGACCGATCTGAATGTTGAATTGACTTTCTCCGAAGTAAGTGTCTGGTTAAATGAATATGGCAAGAAAGCCTTGTCGATGAAGAATGCCTCCATCGAGAAAGAATATAAGCCGGGTATCATGAACCCGTTTTATGGTTCTATTGGTGGCAAATACCCAATTGTTTTACAGTTTACCCATATCTACAACGATGGAAGTCTCAGCGGTTTTTATTACTACGAATCACAGGGCATTTGTATCTCTTTATCGGGAGGCATAAAGGGTAACGATATTTTTATTGAAGAAGAACATGAGGACGAAAATACCAGCGCTACATTCAAAGGAACCTACGATGGTAAACAAATCTCTGGCACATGGACTCCCTCAAAAACGGGAAAAGCATTTCCCTTTACTTTGAAGAACTAATCATTTTTTCTCCTTATCAACCCCGTCATTCCCGCGAAAGCGGGAATAACCCTGTCAACCTTGTCAACCCTGTCAACCCTGTCAACCTTATCAACTAACTTTATCCAATGTCATCACTGAGCGTAACAATAATACAGGCCAATCTGCATTGGGAAGACAAAGCAGCTAACCTTCAAATGCTTGAAGAGAAGATCAATTCAATCAAGGGAAAGGCCGAGGTTGTTGTCCTGCCCGAAATGTTCAGTACAGGTTTTAGCATGAAGCCGAAAGAACTTGCCGAAAAAATGAATGGCCCTACGGTAGAATGGATGAAAACAATTGCAGGGAAGAAAAGAATCATTCTCACAGGAAGCCTGATCATCGAAGACGAAGGAAAATATTACAACCGTTTGATCTGGATGTTGCCTAATGGACAATATGGTTACTACGACAAACGGCATCTATTTGCATATGCAACAGAACACGAACATTATTCTCCGGGTAGTAAACGGTTGATCGCATCAGTAAAAGGTTGGAGGATCAATTTGCTTGTTTGTTATGATCTGCGGTTTCCGGTTTGGGCAAGGCAATCGAATGATGATTCCGGTTCTCCGGAATATGATCTGCTTGTTTACGTTGCAAATTGGCCTGAGCGAAGAGTTCATGCATGGAAGACTTTATTACAGGCAAGAGCGATCGAAAATCAATGCTATGTTGTAGGCGTGAATCGCGTAGGAACTGATGCAAATGGCCATCAGTACAGTGGAGAAAGCATGATCGTTGATCCGATGGGCGAAGTATTGTACACAAAGGCCAACGAAGAAGATGTCTTCACGATGAATCTTGATAAATCAAAATTGGATGAAGTCCGCAGTAAACTACCTTTTTTGAAAGATGCGGATGAGTTTCAGATCGAGCCATAGCTAGCTTTCAATAATGATCGCTGTCCCGCCCCGCAATATGCGGGGCCGCCCGGGTTTGATGGAATGAGTCAGTTTATTAAATCATGCAAGTTGTCTATTAGTATCGCAAATATTTCTTGCGCTAGACGCCGGGCGGGGACGCCCGGCGCAGCGCCGATAATTGGCAATAGACTTTAAGCAGATTACATATCTCACTATCTTCGACAAATGCCAATCGCATACAATAATTGCCGAATCTTTGATGGAGAAAAATTCGTTGAACAACATGCCGTACTCGTAAAAGATCATAAGATTCTAGATCTGGTTTCACTTAACAATATCCCATCCGATTTTGAACGAAAAGATCTGAAAGGATTAACGATCTCACCCGCATTCATCGACCTTCAAATCTATGGGGGCAATGGAAAAATGTTTTCCCATGAGCCAACTGTTGAATCCATACAATCTACTTATGAATATTGCCTGAATGGTGGCTGCGCTTATTTCATGATCACCATGGCTACAAATACAATTGAAAAATTCCTCAAAGGTTTTGAAGTTGTAAGAGAATACTGGAAGCAAGGCGGAAAAGGATTGCTTGGCTTACATCTCGAAGGACCTTACATGAATCCTGTAAAAAGAGGCGCACATATTCTTTCCTGTATTAAAACTCCTGCTAAAGAAGAAATCGAATTATTGTTGGAAAAAGGAAGAGGAGCATTTAAGATGATGACATTTGCACCTGAAGTTTGTGATCCGGCACTCATTCAATTGCTCATAAAAAATGGAATACTTGTTTCTGCTGGACATACGAATGCCAATTACCAGCAAGCGTTGAATGGCTTTCAACTCGGAATTCCAATGGCCACACATTTATTCAATGCCATGTCGGCGCTTCAACATCGCGAACCGGGAATGGTTGGAGCAATCTTCAACCATCCTTCTGTAAAAAGCAGCCTGGTCTGCGACGGAATTCACGTAGACTATGAAGCAATAAAGATCGCAAAAAGGCAAATGGGGGAAAGACTGTTCTATATTACCGATGCTGTTGCTGAAACCACTACAGGAGAATACCAGCATTTATTTAAAGGCGATCGGTATGCTTTGCCAGATGGTACTTTATCGGGTTCGGCGCTCACCATGATCCAATCAGTAAAAAACGGAATTAATAATGCTGGAATCGCACTTGAAGAATCTTTACGAATGGCCACAAGCTATCCTGGAGCACTTGTTAAAGAAAGAAAAATTGGAATGATTAAAAAGGACTATGAAGCGGAATTTGTGATATTCGACAATGATCTCTCGATAAAAGAAATGATCACTTCTTCGTGAGATTGCTTGAAATGATAAGCTCTTTTACTTTCTCAATCTTTGGATCAATTCCTCTTCTTATTGATTCCAATGTTGGCGCGGCTTCAATATCTGGCATAACACCCCGTCCGGCAGACACCGCATCCTTATCCATTACCAGGCGGAATTTGGGAAGACGAAAACGCACCTTAGTATTCGGCAGCGTAACATCAGGGATCATCCATGCCGAATTACCATAAGCTCCGCCGCCGGTTTCTTCACCAACGATCAACACATTGCTTTGACCCTTTAACGCAGAAGCAAAAAGAGTGGTGGCAGAAAATGAATTTCCACCGGTAAGGATGTATACATTTCCGCTGTAGTGCCTGTTTTTCTTTGGATGGAAATAATGTCGCTCAAAGTATCCGAAATGGTACTTGCCATCCTTTTTCTTCTTTGTGATGAATTGCATGGCAGACCAATAGACAAAGTTTTTTTCCATATGCTTTCCATAGTCTGATGATCTTTTCACCGCATATAAAGAATCAGCGAGTTTGAATTTGTGATCGGCCAGGTAACGCGTAAGCAATGTTGAAAGACTTGCATCTCCTCCGCCATTCGATCTTACGTCGACAACAAGATGCTTGATCTTTCTTTTTTCCAGCTCCTCAAAACATTCCCGGAAAAATCTCCTCAACTTATTTCCCCTGGCAAATGTGTTCACCATCATATAAGCTGAACTCAGCACAGTGTCTATCTGCAAATGCCTTGTATTAAGAAGCATGGTAGTTCTCACTTCATCTCTCGTTGCACGGGAAAGGCCCGCACTGAAATTTCGAAACATAGAATCCTTTGCAGGATCGAATAATGCTACCTGGGTTAGCTGTTCATCGCCAATGGTATCGATATATGAAACTTTTAAGCTGTCCTTGAATCCGAACACCGTGCGGTACATTGAACCATAACTTCCCCTGTTACTCAGGGATTGATACTTTCCTGTTAACGCATTTCCATCAGTCACCATGTATTGGAAAAAAGTATCGGTCAATTGCTGTACAGGATAACCATTGATGCTTTTGATAATCGTTCCTCTTCTTAGCGCGGAATCCTTCCGGTTCAGATTTGCAACAACTACCACTGAATCCGGCCACACTTTCAAGCTCAATGGAAATATTTTTTGCGGAACGGTATCAATGAATCTTGCGAATTGTTTGGATGATTTTACTGAAGTATGCCCGCATTTGATCTTGCTGGAAACATAAGAAAGCACTTTTCTGAATTCCGGTTCGGTCATCGAATCATTTAACTGAGAATAACCATAATCGAAATAATAATTCATGCTATCCTGCGAAATAAACCAATAAAGACTGGGATGCGATTCTTCAAGGACGTTTCTGAACATCTGGTAGTCACTTTGCAAACTACTTAGTCCATATTTTTTGGTTGGAGTAAAGCTTTCTTTTGATACTGAACAGGAGAACAGTAAAACAGCAATGATGCCACAAAACAAGTAAGTATAGATACGGTTCATCAGCAGCACTAGTTCCTTTTGGTTATTTCAAAATTAGTATACCGGAAAACGTCTGCCAGCTCCTGTTTAGTGTTCCCTTGATCATAATAAGAGGGGATGCCCTTACCCTTCAAAAACTTACCCTCAAGTATCAATAACGATGTGCTATCCAGTCGATTGGCAAGTAAATCCGGAGTAGGTAAATCGAAAGTTTCAGGCTCAAGGTAGAAATATTTTTCAGCCCTATCCCCGTTTTCCAATTTCCACTCAGGGCAATCACAATCCCTGCTTGAAAAGCTGACCTTAATTTTCTCAATCTTCCCAGTGGGTGCCAGCAGAGGGACAAAATCAGTATCACCATTTGAGTACCGCACCCATTGATAGATCATGGAGGCAATAGCAATAATGGCGAAAATGATAAAAAGATATTTATTTCTGAATGTCATATTATTTTGCCTTCAGGGCATTCCAACCCTGGGCTGTGATGGCATGACGACTACCTCCTTTTGTAATAATATGAGCCCCGTCGGCATCGTCAGTCATATATCCAATTACGCTAATTTGTTCGTTTAAAACAAGCTTATCGTATTCTTTTTGATCAATGGTAAATAACAACTCATAATCCTCGCCTCCGCTCAGGGCGCAGGCGGTTGGATCAATTTCAAATTTGAACGCCGCTCTTTTGGTTTCTTCCTCTATTGGGATCTTTTCTTCATAAAGCACGCAACCCAGGGTGCTTTCCTCGCAGATATGAAGGATCTCGGAACTTAATCCATCGCTGATATCCATCATCGCGGATGGAATAACCGCATTCGATGCTAAGAATTCAATAATATCTTTCCTGGCTTCAGGTTTCAATAAGCGCCCAATCACGTAAGACTCGCCTTCGAGATCCGGTTGGATGTTTGGATTCTCGAGATAGATCTTTTTTTCCCTTTCAAGAAATAATAATCCAATATAAGCAGCACCGAGATCTCCGCTGCAACAAAGCAGATCGCCTTTCTTTGCGGTACTGCGCTTGACGAATTTGTCCGGAGTTACTTCACCAATTGCAGTAACTGAAATGATAAATCCTTTTTGCGAGGAACAAGTATCCCCGCCAACGAGATCAACTCCATAGTTTTCGCAGGCGGTGTAAACTCCTTCATAAAATTCATCAATTGCTTCGAGGCTGAATCGGTTGCTGATGCCGATACTCATTGTTATTTGAGTAGGCGTTGCATTCATCGCATACACGTCGCTGAGATTAGCGATCACAGATTTGTACCCTAGATGTTTTAAAGGAGTATAGATAAGATCGAAATGAACTCCTTCAATCAACATATCAGTTGTTATAACCGTTTGTTTTCCGAAATGATCTATCACTGCAGCGTCATCCCCAACACCAACGACCGAAGAAGCATTTTTGAGTTCGATGTTTTTTGTCAGATGTTTGATCAACCCAAACTCTCCTAACATACTTATTTCTGTCCTCTCTTCCATTTCAATCTATATTTTACCATTGATCCATTTCAACATTTCACCGTGAATTTTACCGTTAGTTGCCAAAATATGCGGTTGATACGGCGAATATTCATTTCCTTTATAATCTGTAACCTTGCCGCCAGCCTCTTCAACAATTAGAAATCCTGCTGCACTATCCCACGCATTTAACTTATGTTCATAGAATCCATCGAAGCGACCAGCTGCAACCCAACAAAGGTCCAAAGCGGCCGATCCCAACCGGCGCACAGGAATTCCTTTGCGGATAAACCTTTCGAAACATTCGAGTGGCCCGTTGGGCGTATCCAGGTAAGTATAAGGAAAGCCGGTGACCAGGCAGGCCCGGATCACCTCAGTCTCGTCACTAACCTTTATAACGTCTCCGTTCAGAGTCGCTCCTTTACCTTTTTCCGCGAAATAAAATTCTTTCATAAACGGGTTGTAAACCGCCCCCATCAGCATTTTGCCTTCTTTTTCAAGTCCGATGGAAACGCAGCAGATGGGAATACCGTGAGCGTAGTTAACAGTTCCGTCAATAGGGTCAATAATCCATTTATATTCGCTGCTTGTTGCACTGCTCCCGGTCTCTTCGCTAAGTATAAAATGATCCGGGAAAGCCTCCTTGATGGTATCAATTATTGCTTTGTCGGAAGCATGGTCGGCTTCGGTAACAAGGTTATTAATTCCTTCCTTATTACTGACTTGCAGATTCTTGCTGGCAAAATAGTGTTTCAAAACCAGTGCAGCCGCTTCTGTGGCATTGATCAGGGTTTCTTTTAGCATGTGGCAAAGATAGAATCCCTGCGGATTTCAGATTTCAGATTTTAGCCATTAGATTTGATATTGAATCCTATGCAATTATCAATAATTATCGTTAGTTATAATGTCAGGTTCTTCCTTGAACATTGTCTTTGCTCGGTTAGGAAAGCGACTGATTTAGAATGGGGTAAAGATGCTGGCAGGGAATGCGAGGTTATTGTGGTTGATAACAATTCTACAGATCAAACCATCGAATACCTCAAACCCAAATTTCCATTTGTCCGGTTTATCCGGAACGATGAGAATATTGGATTTGCGCGTGCAAACAACCAGGCGCTTCAACTGGTGAATGGCAAATATGTTTTGTTCCTCAATCCCGATACCATAATTCCCGAAGATTGTTTTTCCAAGTGTCTTGCATTTATGGATGCACATCCACAAGCCGGTGCACTTGGCGTAAGGATGGTCGATGGGCGGGGTCATTTTCTAAAAGAATCCAAACGCGGATTTCCTTCTCCGTGGGCTGCATTCAGCAAGATGAGCGGACTCGCGGGACTATTCCCCAAATCTGAATTCTATGCCCGTTATTATCTTGGACATCTCAATTCGAGTCAAACACATACAGTGGATGCCCTGGCCGGCGCTTTTATGTTTTGCAAGAAAACTGTACTTGACAAGACAAAAGGATTTGATGAACAATTCTTCATGTATGCAGAAGACCTCGATTTGAGCTATCGAATGCAAAGAGCGGGATTTAAGAATTATTACTATCCCGGTTGCACGATCATTCACTTTAAAGGAGAAAGTACGAAAAAGGATTTCCGGTATGTGAAGCTTTTCTATAAAGCAATGGGGCAATTTGCCAACAAACATTTTCGCGGAAGATTCGCGGATCTATGGATGACCATGCTCGATGCAGCAATCGGGATGCGCGGTGCTATTGCCGCAACGGAACGATATGTTATTTCGAAATGGCCATTTAATGAAAAGAACCCTTACCCAACCAAAACATTAATTGTTGGTGATGATGCTCTCACGGAAAAATTCAAGCATGACTTGCATGAAAACCGTGACTTCGTAGAAGAGCTTTATGAAGCTGAGGAGATTATTTGGTGTATCGACGAAGAAGATAATGGATACGCGAGATTTATTGAAATGCTTCGGACCAATCAATTCCCCACAAGAACCCGGATCTATGCTACTGGTTGCGGAGCCATCATAAGTAGTGATTCGAAGGATAAGAAAGGCGAGGTGATCATGGTATATTAAACCCATCACTCCGCATATTTACGAATTACGTCCCCATTTTAAATGGGGATCCGAATTACGATTTCCTTAAGTGCATCTTACTTTACTATTTCGCGCAAATTCTTTTCAGGTAAATATGGTCCAATAGGGACCCCATCCCGAAGCTTCGGGACGTAAATCGTAAATTGTAAATCGTAAATCTCTAATGTCTTACTTTTGGGTTACCCGAACCAAACAAAGCTTGCATGTCTCTTATTGAACTTTCACTACCCAATAGCATTGCAAAAGCACTACGCCTGCCGACTAAATCCCCCAAGAAGCAGCAGGTCAAGGTTTTGAAGAAGCTTTTGACCAAGGCCCGCTTTACTGAGTTTGGTCAGACTTATCATTTTGATGAGATACTCTTGAGCAGCAATCCGGCAAAGCGATTTTCGCAATTGGTTCCCACTTATGATTATAACAAGATCTATGCTGCATGGTGGCACAAAACCCTGGAAGGTAAGCCTGATATCTGTTGGCCGGGCAAGATCAAATACTTTGCCTTGAGTTCGGGTACATCGGAGTCAGCAAGCAAGTATATTCCGATCACTAATGATTTAATGCGTGGCAACAGGATCACGATGATTAAACATTTGCTCACCCTGCGCAATTACCACGATATCCCGGTAAAGAGCCTGAGCAAAGGATGGTTGATGATCGGAGGTAGTACAGATCTTCAGAAAGGTCCGGGATATTATGCCGGCGACCTTAGTGGTATTACCGCCAAAAAAGTTCCATTCTGGTTTACTCCTTTTTATAAACCAGGAAAAGCAATTGCAAGAACTAAAGATTGGAGTGAAAAGATTGAGTTGGTTATCGAGGAAGCACCCAAATGGGATATTTCTTTCGTCGTTGGGGTTCCTGCATGGATCCAGCTTTGCATGGAAAAGATCATTGAGAAATACAAACTCAAAAACATTCACGATGTCTGGCCCAATCTCACTTTTTTTGTACACGGTGGCGTTTCCTTCGAACCTTATAAAAAAGGATTTGAAAAACTTTTGGGAAAACCACTCACTTATATTGAGACCTATCTCGCATCAGAAGGTTTTATTGCCTACCAGGATCGTCAGGGCATTAATGGTATGAAGCTGGTGCTGAATGAACATATCTTTTTTGAATTCGTTCCATTTGATGATTCCAATTTTGATGGAGAAGGAAATCTTGTAGATAATCCCAAAGCATTAATGATCCACGAAGTAGAAGAAGGGAAGGATTATGCGATCCTGCTCAGCACTTCGGCTGGGGCATGGCGATATCTTATCGGCGATACGGTTCGATTCGTTGATATGGAAAGGTCCGAGATTGTAATAACTGGCCGTACCAAACACTTCTTAAGCCTGGTTGGGGAACACCTCAGTGTTGACAATATGAATAAGGCTGTTCAATTGAGCAGTGAAGAGTTGAATATTTCAATTCCTGAATTTACGGTTGCGGGTGTGCCTCACGGTTTGTTCTTCGCACACCAATGGTATGTTGCCTGCGATGACCATGTAGATGCTGAAACCCTACGCGATAAGATTGATCATCACCTCAAGGAGCTTAATGATGATTATGCAGTAGAAAGAACAAGCGCATTGAAAGATATCAGGGTTGATGTACTCCCCGAATCAACATTCATGGAGTTTATGCGACAAAAGGGAAAGATCGGTGGCCAACATAAATTTCCGCGGGTGATGAAAGGAAAGATGTTCCAGGATTGGCAGCATTTTCTTGAAAAACAAACTGTCCGAGTCAACAAAGGTTGATAAGGTTGACATAAAAACGCTTTATCAAACTTTTTAACCCTATCAACTTTATCAACCCTGTCAACCTTATCAACCTTATCAACCTCATCAACCTACACATATCATCGAATCCACAGACGGCATTAATAATCAATCAGGAATAATCAATTATTCTTACTTTGCCGAATGTGGCAGGCCATAATAAGTGGATTAACCCTCGGATTGATTCTTGCCTTATCGGTGGGGCCTGTCATCTTCACCATTATTAAACAAAGTCTGAATAACGGTTATGCCGGCGGGTTCAGTTTTGTAGTCGGCGTTTGGGTTAGCGATATCGTTTTGGTTGTACTGGGGAATGCTTTCAGTGAATTGATGCTGGGCATCCTGGAGTATAAAAAAGCGATCGCCTATTTCGGAAGTGCATTCCTGCTGATGATGGGTGTCTTCTATGTTTTCTTTAAAAAAGTTACGCTTAAGACTGATACGGATGAACGGAGTTCAAGATTCCGCAAAAGAGATATGGCCAAGATCTTCACATCTGGTTTTTTGATTAATACCCTCAATCCCCAGGTGTTTTTGTTCTGGCTTACCTGGGCGACTATTTATTCAGCGAAGTTCTCTCTCAGGGAAAGAATTACCGTATTTTCTATTTGCATTGCATTCAATATGCTTGCAGATGCATTAAAAGTGATCACCGCGGGTAAGCTGAGAAAAAAACTTACGTTCCGTTCGCTGACAATGGTAAACAAAGTTGCGGGGATCATCCTGATGGTTTTTGGATTAGTGTTATTATATGGTGTGATCTTTTTTCCTGAAAAAATCAACTAGTATTAACAAAACCTTTTTTAGAATAGAAGAAATACTGAAGTAATTTGTTGCGGCTGATGAAAATAAGTCTACTTGTCATCATTTTATTCTCCCTACTCTTTAATGCTGCAGCCCAGCAATCCGATTTTATTGTATTGAAGAAAAGAAATGGCCGCCCATTGAAATCTTATTACGAAGGCGTTTTTATTTCCGCAGAAACGAATAGTGGATTTGGAATAAATGGATACATAAAAGATATACGCAATGATTCGATCTTTGTGCAACAAGAAATAACCAGGCTGGTACCGACGGAGTTCGGATCGAAGATCGACACCGTGAGATTTACTTTCGGAGTGCTTTATACTGAAATCGGAAAATTTAATTATGATGGAACACAACGATATGGCAAGAAAAAGGGGTTTGTACAAGTAGCGGTTCCCAAGATAATGATCATTGGAGGTGTTGGGTTCATCGTATTGGAATTGGTAAATACTGCTTATAGAGGAGAATCATTAACCGACAATAACAAACTCGCCGCGATTGGAATAGCAGCGGGAGTATCTGCTGCTGGCTTCATTTGGCAAAAACTGCAAAATAAGAATAACGAAGTGGGAGGAAAATTCAAGGTGGTTTATGTAAAAGTTAAACCCTAATTCTTTTCGGATATCGGTAGCAATATTTTAATTCCCAATTACCCTTTCAATAACTACCCGGACATAACTACTAATTCCTATCTTGCCCCAAAGAAGTCTGGCCGATGGCTTTTAAAACAAAAGGTCTCTTTGTCCGCATCTGGAGAATCATTAAACGGACCCTTATTTTCCTTTTTTTCTTTCAACTCTTTTACATCTTACTCCTGAAATGGGTTGATCCTCCAATAACCATTACACAATTTTGGAGTTGGATCAGCGGAAATGGATTGAAGAGGGATTATGTTGACCTTGATGAAATGTCTTCCTATGCACGGCTTGCTGTTATTGCCTCCGAAGATCAATTGTTTGCAGATCACAGTGGTTTTGATTGGAAAAGTATTCGCAAAGCAAGAGAATACAACGAAAAAAAACCCAATCGTGTCCGTGGCGCTTCTACCATCAGCCAGCAGGTTGCAAAAAATGTATTCCTCTGGCAACATCGTTCCTGGTTCAGGAAAGGTCTTGAAACCTATTTCACATTTATGATCGAATTGATCTGGGGAAAGGAAAGAATTTTAGAAGTTTATTTAAATGTTTCAGAAATGGGCAAGGGAGTTTTCGGAATTGAAGCTGCTTCCCAAAAATATTTTAAGAAACCAGCGAAGAAATTGACCCGGCACGAGGCTGCATCGATTGCCGCATGTTTACCGAATCCAAAAGCATATACGGTTGTTCCGCTTTCAAGATATGTTGCTAACAGAACGCCAATGATCGTGCGGCAAATGAACAATCTGCAGGATGACCCGGATATTCAGAAGTTGTTACAGTAAGTTCGTCGAGCCGTGAGCTATGAGCTTCGAGCCACGAGCTGAATGCAACTCGAGAAAATATCCAATAAACAAAGGTTTTGGCTCGAAACTCGAAGTCATAACTCACAGCTTGAATTTAAATCCCGAGCTATTCAAACTCGGAAATCCAGGAATGCAGGTAGAGATCGCAAACTTTGCATGATATGTTCCCGCCGGCAATTTATGAAGTGATGATAAAGTGTAGGTTCCACTTGAATCCCTGATCGCTTTCACGGTAAACCCGGTATTAATATATGAGGAAACATCGTCTTTCCTGTCGTAGATGGCGATCCAGATAGAAGAGCTGTCATAAGATGAACTCTGAAAGTAAGGAAGATAATGCGATGGAGCCTCGATAATGCAGGTAAACTGGATCGTTCCTTTACCAATGTATTCTTCACGAATATTCTTTATCATAACTTTTGAAAAAGAAAAATAATTGTCGATAACCCGTCCGCCGTTTCCTTCATGACGCGGCGCCGGAATGGTATCATTGAAGTAATTAGTTCTCGGGCCAATCACATAAGCCGGTTTTCCAATTAGCGAGTCTTCAAGTGGCCAGAAATTAAAATTGTTCCTGCGATAGTTCGTTCCATTTAATCCAAATGCCTTCTCACCAGAATAGAACCAGTACTTCGAAGGTTTTTGATACGTGTTAGTATACACGACCGGGAGACCATTCGCTTTAGCTTTTACTACCGCGGCAGCCGTTTTATTTTGATGGAACTCGTCTTTACTGATGGCCCTGGAAACGGGAAGATCCCATGCCATAAAGAATCTTCCTGCAAACACGATTAATAAAGTAAAGGGTAAGGTCCGATAAATCCATTTCGAAAATTTTGGTTTGTCAATCAACCATTGATGGCTTAGTGCTATCAACCCGACAAAGGCGGGTACTGTCCAATTTGCTTCGGATTTCCCTTTTAATGTGCTAATCAGAAAAAAAACATAGAACCCCACTACTGAATACTTCAATGCTCTTTGAACCAGGTTAAGAGGTGGTTGCTTTATTGCGGCCCAAATTAATAACCATCCAACTAAAGGACCCGCCAAAAGAATCTGTCCTCCGATATATTCTAAAGTGAATGTTGGTCGGTACACGCTTGCGCTGCGTTCATACAAATGAAACTGAACAGAAGGAAAATTATGTTCGTACTGCCAGTAAAGATGCGGAGCAAAAAGTAAGAGCGCTATGATCGCTGCTAACCAGGTCTGGTATTTCAAAAATAATTTTGGATTCGACAATAGCGTAAAGAATACAATCAAAACGCCATGATATTTGCTGTACAGCATTAGCGCAATTGAAATTCCCAACAATGCCGTGTTCAGGAAATTCATCTTTTCAATGAATCTTCTATAGAGTAGAAAGAAAAGAGCTACGAACAACATCAATGGGACATCCGGTACTGCGATCATTCCTCCTATTTGCGCAACGGCAATTGAGGCTGCAATTGCATAGAATAAAAAATCATTCTTTTTATCCAGTAGTTCCCGAACAATGATCAATGTCGCAGTATTCATTATCACAATGACGAGTCGCGTGCCAAATTCATTGGGAAAGATTGAATAGCCGGCTTTAATCGCCCACGCGATCATCGGAGGATGATCGAAATAACCCCAGGCGGGATAATTGGAATACATCCAGTAATAAGCTTCGTCGTCAAAAAGCTCGGTAGTTCCTGCTTGAATAAGGTTTAAAACAAGCCATGATGTAAAAAAGACAGCTAAATGATATGTTCTAAGGAATTGGACCATAGATAATATTCCGTATTCATTGAATTAATAGTTCATCTACAAACTCGATTGCCTTTTTCAATCGTTCCTCGTAGTCACCGTGATTTCCACCCATGGAACAGATTGATTGACCATCAAATCCTTGTAGATATGAAAAAGTTTTTCTCTTGATTCGAGATCAGGATATTCTCTTAGTTCATCTGCAATCCATGGCAGATCGGTATTGCACAAAAGGTACAGATCGTATTTTCTTTCAACGATCTGATCAAGTATGAAAGGGATGGCATTCTCCAAAAACAAACTCATCCCAAACTTTCATCACATACATATTGGTATCAATGAATAGCACATCCTTTCCAGATTTTCGTTCAAGCATTTGCTTAACATAATCGTCTTCTAATTGAAGTTGACCTACTGCGATGGTAAGCAAATCCTCATGCGTGTAATTCATCCCATGCTTCAACAGATATTCCCTGGCATATTCCGGACACCACAAGGTTTGGTAATGCGCCGCCAGTTCGCTGCAGAGCGTGCTTTTCCCTGTGCTTTCCGGCCCGATGATCGCTACCTTTTTCATGTCGAGGCAAGTTAATCCCTTGAACTTTAATTTTAACCTTTGAAACTTAAAACTTTATTTCGGTTAAAGTAATTGCAGCTGTTTTACGTCTTCAGTAGTAAAGCGTTTCTGCATGGCCGAAGCAATGGCGAAACAAACAATCATACAGGCAATTAAAGATTATGGCCAGCAACTCTTTGGTTTTATCAGAAGCCGTGTTGGAACGGATGAGGATGCCGAAGATATTTTGCAGGATGTATGGTACCAGTTCAGCAATATTGCTGAAGTGGAAGCTATAGAAAGTGTTTCGGGTTGGCTTTACCGTGTAGCGAGAAATAAGATCACTGATAATTATCGAAAAAGAAAAAATGAACCCCTTGAAGACAGGTTGCTTGAGAACGTTGAGGGTGAAATGAGTTTCAGGGAAATACTTTTAACAGACAACCAGGATCCCGAAGCTGAAAATTTAAAACAATTGTTTTGGGAGGAACTGTTCAACGCCCTGAATGAACTACCGGAAAATCAGCGCGAGGTTTTTATCCTGAATGAATTGGAAGATATGACCCTGCAGGAGATCGCCAATCGTAAGAATGAAAATTTGAAAACAATTATTTCCAGGAAAAGATACGCGGTGCTGCATTTGCGCCAGCGACTGGAGAATTTATACAATGATATTGTCAATTATTAAATCTTTGAAGCATGAACCATTATCGAGACAAAAGAAGGGTTAGACGCGAATTTATCCCCTTAATTATCGTTGGAGCCGCAGCATTAGTATTCCTGTTTAGCTGGATCGTAATGCTACTTTGGAATGCAATCCTTCCGGAATTAGTAAATGTTAGGCAGATCAATATTTGGCAGGCCATGGGATTACTGGTTCTAAGCAAAATCCTCTTTGGCGGTTTCGGAAAATCCGGCGGTTGGAATCGTCGTAAAGAACGCTCCGAATGGTCTAACATGACGCCTGAGGAGAGAACAAGATTCAAAGAAGAATGGAAAAGGAGATGTTATCCTGGCTCAATGGAAAGGCAGAGCCGAGAATCAGGATCAGAACAGAAGCCGGATGAACAGTCACCGACCTAAAAAAGAAATATTCTCTCACTCTAAAGTATTTCTCATAATCGTTCGTCTACTTCTTATATCGAGGACCTATAATAATTAAATATTAATAAATCATGAGACCATCATTTTGGAGGCTGCTCTTTGCGGGCATCCTCGGGGCAATCGCTTTGTTTATTCTGCCCTTTGTATTTATCCGGTTAGTTCTTTTCTTTTTATTGATCGGAGTGATATTCCGGATTCTTTGGGGAGGAAGATGGAGAAGAGGCCGGAACTATCATCACCATTCCTGGTACCAAACAAAACAACCACTCGATCAATCAAAGGAATATATCTAATGATTGCGAAGAAAATAGTAATCAAAAACAAAAAACTAAAATTCAGAACGTATGATTTATCAGCATGCATGTGTAGCCAGACAAGCACACCATTATGGACATCGGACACATCCCTATTCAATATCGGCCCAGCGGGCACCGGTAAATGTTTACAAGACTGAAAACAGTTATGTAATGCTCGTCTTTGCTCCGGGAAGAGTGAAGGAAAATTTTCAGGTTGGTATGAAAGGAAATGAACTTACAGTTAGTTATGAACCCGCAACAGGAAAGCCAACACCAGATTGGATCAGGAAGGAATACAGTCGGGGAGCATTCGAACGTGTATTTACCGTTGATGAATCAATTGATGCAACACAGATCAGCGCGAAATATGTGGATGGTGTATTGGAGATCACACTCCCATTAATTCCGGGGAAGGAAACGAAGGGACAGGATATCCTGATAAGTTAGGTTTTACAGCCTTCTAATTTTGATATTTCTCCACTCACTTGAGCCTGGATGTTGTTGCAGGGCAATTTTCCCTTTGGCAACTTTTGCAAAATTGGTAAAAGCAGGAGCAGCAAATTTGCTGTTTGCAACTCGCGCATTCCAATCATCGCTTCCTATTTGGCCTTCAAAGGTCTTGATACCATTTAACCACAAGGTTAGGTGACCTTTGTTTTGAACAATCCTTACCTTATTGAATTGTCCAACAGGAACAGGCTTCGATACTGTGGAATCACCGGCCAAATCATACAAGCAACCGGCGAGGTGATTTTGTTTTTTGTTATCGTCTGCATCAATATTATCCAGCACCTGCATTTCAGGGCCTGTGAGATAAGTAGCCCGAAATTTAGGATCCTCCTGGATATTAAAAATGATGCCGCTATTTCCACCTTTAGAAATTTTCCACTCCAATTGCAATTCAAAGTTTTCAAATTCTTCATTGGTCACGATATCTCCACCACCATTTCTCGGCATTGTTGTATCGAATATGATGACGCCATTTCGCACCTGCCATTTGGAGCCTACCGTATCGCGGAGATAAGTATGCCAACCATTTGTTGACTTTCCATCAAACAATAATATCCAGCCCTGCTTTTTCTCTTTTCGCGTAAGCGTGTTAGGATTTTGTGCGCGACAAGCGGCAAAAAGGATCATGAGCACAACAAAGAAAAATACTTTTCTCATGGATCGTTTGATTTTTGCTAAAACGATTTAGTAAAGATAGGATTTTGGGCTTTTCTTTTCCATTCCACATAGCCCATCCAGGCCAGAACTAAAAAAAGTATATACATTACTGTGTACAATTGCAATTCCTTATAAAAATTCAAGGGTATGGCCACTATGTTGGAAAAGATCCAGGCCAGCCAGTTTTCAATTTTTCTTTTTGCCATCCACCACATCGCAGTTATTGCTGAGGAAGAAACAAGAGAATCAAGAAAAGGGGTATTGCTGTCTGTAAAATATTCCAGAACAAAATAAATAACTCCAAAAAAGCCAATAAAAAATCCAATCCCAATCAGAAGTTCCTTGCGATTGCACCAGCTGATTGGATAGGTATAATGATCAGCATCCTTTTTCCTTGTCCAATTATACCATCCATACACGCTCATCAAAAAATAATAGATATTCAGAGTACCATCGGCATATAATGGCGGACTTACCATGAAAAAATAAATGTATGCAGCGATTAGCACGCCGACAATCCCGGTCGGATACACCAACACGTTATTTTTTCTCGCATACCAAACACTTGCAATCTGAGCAATAGTACTAACCCATTCCTGCCAGGCTGTATGCCGGATATCGATCACAAATTTTTGCCAAATCTCCTGTAGGGTCATGCGCAAAGATGGTGATTATCGGGCGAAGGTTGACAGGGTTGACAGGGTTGACAGAGTTGACAAAGCTGATAACATTGGTCGAGCCTAAATTATTGACTGACCTATCAACCTGTCAACCTTGTCAACCCTATCAACCTTGTCAACCCTGTCAACCCTGTCAACCTTGTCAACCCTGTCAACCCTGTCAACCTTATCAACGATATTTGCACCAAAATAATTACCATGAAAATCGCAGTACTCGGTGCTGGAATGGTGGGCAGGGCAATGGCGCTTGACCTTGCATCGGCTTTTGAGGTAACTGCATTTGACGTGAATGATGATAATCTCAGTCAATTGAAACATAGAAATAGTTTCATTCAAACTCAGCAGGCAGACCTTCAACAATACAAGGGATATCAAAAAATGCTGGAGCCATTTGATGTAGTGGTGACTGCTGTTCCCGGATTCATGGGTTTTGAAACATTGAAAACAGTTATTAATTGCAAAAAGGATATCGCTGATATCTCCTTTTTTCCTGAAGATGTATTACAATTGGACGCCCTCGCTAAGAAGAATGGCATTACCGTAATAACGGATATGGGTGTGGCTCCTGGAATGAGCAATCTCATTCTCGGTTATCACAATGCAGAGATGAGGATCCAAAATTTTGAATGTTATGTAGGAGGGTTGCCAAAACTCCGAAAAAAACCCTTTGAATACAAAGCTCCTTTTTCACCGGTTGATGTTATTGAAGAGTACATGCGGTCCGGCACGTCTAAAGGAAAATGGAAATATAGTTACTCGACCCGCATTAAGCGAACGCGAGTATATGGAATTTGAAGAAGTCGGCACGCTTGAAGCATTCAACACTGATGGACTAAGAAGTCTTCTTTTCACCATGCCGCATATTCCAACCATGAAGGAAAAAACCCTTCGTTATCCCGGCCATGTCGAACTGATCCTTGCCCTGAAAGAAAGCGGATTCTTTAATACTGAGCCAATCTTGTTTAATGACACAAGAATAATTCCCCTGGAATTCTCCTCCAGGGTTTTGATCAAGGATTGGAAACTTGGCCCCGATGAAGAGGAGTTGACAGTTATGAAAATAATAATTGAAGGCGAAAAGAGTGAAATTTCTCATCGCGTTGAATACAATCTCCTCGACAGATACGATCAAATAACACGAACTTCTTCAATGAGCAGAACAACGGGTTACACCTGCACGGCTGCAGTTCATTTGATAGCAGGAAATCTTTTCCGAGAAAAAGGTGTCTTTCCCCCGGAACTTATAGGAAGCAATAAGGCTTGTTTCGATTTTGTATTGCAATACCTGAATGAACGTGGAGTGATTTGGAAGAAGCAATGAGCAATAGGCAATAAGCAATAGGCAAAGAAAAACTCAATCACGTAAGATATAAAAGATAAACCTCGGATTTGCGGAGTTATTTATATTATTATTTATCACGAACTAAGGTCTCATTTGTCTATTGCCTATTGTCTATTGCCTATTGTTTCCCGGCCCTGAATAAGCAAATATTTTTTCCCATGTTTATAAGGCAGCCAGTAGATATAACTTGTATCAGGTTTTACTCTTCCGACTTTTAGGTCGCGAATAGTAGAATCGGGTAATTGAGAAAAGCAGGATAAATAGAACGTCAATAAAATTGGAATCAGGAAGATTTTTTTTCGCATAGGGTTTGAAGGTTTTTCAATCCTTCGGCGAATTGCCGATTCAGGGTTTTGCTGAGTGATGGTCCCATTAACCTCGCAATGGGATAAGGAAGATCTCCGCGGTTTTGCCAGGTTACTTTTGTATCGGACTGACCCCAGTGTTCGAATAACCAGTTATCTTTTGCTTTCGACTTCCACGGTTTTAGAAACGCCAGGTCAAAATGGACATGTTTACTATCTATTGCTTTTAGTGTGAGGCTTCCAACGCCATTCTTCTTTCCATTCCAACTGTACTTGTGACCAGGAGTTTTAGGTACACCGCTTATTTCAGACTTCGAAGAAGGCTCCATCATTTGCCATGGATTCCATTTAGAATAATAATTCAGATCTGCAACTTTATCCATTACCTCGTTCACCGGCTTATGAATGATCATTGTTTGTTCAATATTGTACTCCTTGGGCAACAATGCCGCAATTAGCAGCAAGGCCAGTATTAGTCCAATAATAATGTAGACGATAACCATAAAAAAACAGACAATATTTAAAAAACAATTGGCAATAGACAATAGTCAATTGGCAAAACGAACTTGCCAGTTGCCTATTGCTTATTGCCAATTACTTCTTGCTTATTCCGCTTCAGCAACCACTTCCTTCACCTCGGGTATCATGCGCTTCATCATTCCTTCGATGCCTGCCTTAAGTGTGATCATTGAAGAAGGGCAACCGGAGCAGGAACCCTGGAGCATCAGATTTACGACTCCATCATTGTAACTTTTGAATTGAATCGCGCCGCCATCCATTTCAACGGCAGGCTTCACATAATTTTCCAGTAATTCCTTGATGCGCTTTACAACATCATCGTCATCGGCCGAAACAGCGTTGCTGCTTTCCTGCTTGAGCACAGCAACTTCCTCCTCATTTATTACAGCCTTGCCTTCTTCGAGATATTCTTTCAGGAACTGGCGTATAGTAGGAATTACATCATTCCATTCTGTTTCACTGGTTTTGGTAAGCGTAACAAAATTGCTGGCTATGAAAACCGCTTTAATAAACGGAAAGCCAAACAGTTCCGTAGCTAACGGCGAAGGATGAGCGCTTTCCACATCGGGGAAATCGATGCTCTTGCCCGGGTATAAAAGCTTGTTTGCAACAAATTTCATTGTCTCCGGATTCGGAGTCATTTCGGTATAGATGCTTATTACGGGATTGCCGGTTTTGATCATAATTTCAGGTTTTTTGCTTTCTGCGACTGTTACAAAAGTAAACAATAGCAGCAAGGCTTTTTTGTCAAATTTTTGTCTTGAGTATCAATGGTTGCAATCATCAGAATGCGCGTGATTATGTACACGACAGGCTTTATAATTTTTCAGATGTGCCACCACGATCAATAAAACAGCTATTGGTAAAATCCAGTATTGATAATCATGCCAGATTTGCTTAGCCAATAGCAAAAGTATTCCTGGAGTGAAAATCAGCAATGGTATAAAGCTATGATGATGTTTGCGGTAGCCATGCCATAATGAAAAGGATCCTATCGCGAAAGCCAGAACGATCATGAAATATTCAAAGCCCTCGTTACCAATCAGGTCTATTCCGATAATGGGCAGGCTGGTTAGAACCAGGGGTAAAATCGCACAATGGATGGCACAGGCCAATGAAGCAGAGATCCCAAGTGCATCCCAGTTGAAACGCGAATTCATCCGGCAAATATACCTGAAATTAAAAAACAAATGCAACAATGTTGCAAAGTTTTTGTTATACTGCAAGAGAATCCCCCGGGCTTAGCCGGGACGGGTTTAAATTTGCGATTACATCTGAATTGATATGAGTAAGCGATTTCTGTTTTATGTGCTTTTTTTCGCTGCACTGGCAGTTGGATTTTATTTCGTGATGACATTGTTGATCCCAGGATATGGCCGGGTGAAGCTTCCGGTTTTAAATAAAGTGCAGGCTTTCTCATTTAAAAACCAGGAGGGAAAATCTATTACGGAGAGAGAGGTTGAAGGAAAGGTTTATGTTGCTGAATTCTTTTTTACAACCTGCGAAAGTATCTGCCCCATCATGAATACAAACATGAAAACGATTTACAATTCTTATAAAAACGAGCCAAATTTTTTAATTCTTTCGCACACTTCAGATCCCGAAAGAGATGATCCGGCACGGTTGAAATTTTATGCTGATTCAATACAGGTCGATACAAAGAACTGGTGGTTTCTGACAGGAAGAAAGGATAGCTTATATGAGGCGGCGAGACAAAGTTATCTCCTTGATGACCCCAAAAACAATCTCGCTCGCATAGAAGATCAATTTCTTCATACTCAATTCTTCGCATTGGTTGACAAAGCAGGACGAGTTAGAAAAATTTATGATGGCCTGAAAAAAGAAGAGCTCGAGCAGTTGAATAAAGATATTTCAGGGTTGCTCGATGAGCGGATAGAACAAAAAAGGTTTGTGAACAATTTTTAAAATTGATAATAACTTTAATAAGCCGCACTGACCATGGAAGTCCAGATTGATTATATATTAAAGAGAAATCAATTAAGCGTAACCGGAAGCCGTAAGAAGATCCTTGAACTTTTTCTCGAAAGCAGCGGTGCGCTGGCTCACGGTGATATCGAGAAAAAAACGGGTGAAAAATTTGACCGGGTTACTGTCTATCGTACACTACATACTTTCTTAGAGAAGGGTATCATTCACACAATACCAACTGCGGATAACTCTATTCGTTATGCTCTATGCAAGGGCGATTGTACGCAGGGTTCGCATCACGATAACCACATTCATTTTGTTTGTTCCTCCTGTGGAAATACCATATGCCTTTCAGATGTTTCGATTCCTGAAGTCAAGCTCCCCAAAGGGTTTCAGCCTCTCGAATTTCAAATGGTAGTAAAGGGAATTTGTAAAGAGTGTCAGTCTTAAAAAGTAAAGCCCCGATGTAGAAACACCGGGACTTTTGGTTAAGGCTCTGATTAGTAGCTATCTTTATGAATTCAGGATAAACTCCTGTTGTCAATTTTAATTTTGTACACAAATATACCCGTAATCCCTTGTAAATCTATACCACAAAGCGGGTATTTTTCTATTAATTTTCGGTTAGGCTTTTAACATTTCATCTTTCACGAATTCCATCAGTTTCTTGATATACTCCGGTGAAAAATTAAACTCCAAACCCGCAGCTTTATATAATTCCGGCAATGTGTGTGTGCCTCCCAAACTCAATGACCGAATATAGTTATCCAGCGCTGCATCTTTATTTATTCTAAATTGCATGCCAAAGCCCAATTGCCCCAAGTTGTGCAATGCCATACTCAATATAATAAAACGGTACCTCAAATAGATGTAGTTGTCGCTGCCAGGAATATGTTCTGTACTGTTCCAGCCCCTGAAAATCTATATTTACGGAAGAAAACTCGTTCAGGATTTGTAGCCATTTCTCCGCCCTCTCTTCAACAGTATGGTTTGGATTCTCATAAACCCAGTGTTGAAATTTATCAATTGTCGCTATCCACGGAAAAATTGTGATCACTCTTTCCAGTTGATGTTCTTTTGCGCGGGTCAATTCACCTTTCTCCTGGAAAAAAACATCCCAATAATCCATGCTGAATAATTCCATCGCCATGCTCGCGACCTCCGCGATCTCCATTGGATATTCTTTAAAAGAACTTAGTTCCAATGGATGCGTAAGAAATGAATGCACCGCGTGTCCTCCTTCATGCACCATTGTTGTAACATCATGCATCTGTCCTGCTGCATTCATAAAAATAAATGGAGCACCTGTTTCCGCTAACGGGCAGTTGTAACCGCCAGGGGCCTTTCCCTTCCTGCTCTCAAGATCGAAGCGATTCATTTCATTCATTTTTCGCAGGCAGTCTGCAAAAAAGGGCCTGATCTGTTGAAAAACAGAAATGGATTTTTCCAATAATTCCTCGCCTGTTGAAAATGGCCTTAACGGATTAATACCTTCTGGCTCTGCTTCAAGATCCCATGGCCTCAATTTGTCAAGGCCAAGTTTCTTTTTCTTCTTTTCATAGATCTGTTCAACCAACGGAACGATATGTTGCTTAACCGCTTCATGAAATTGATAACAATCTTCCTTGGTATAATCAAATCTCCCCAGTTCTTTGAATTTATAATCACGGTAATTTTCAAAGCCTGCATTCTTTCGCAACCTGCTGTCTTTTTTGAACGAGTTGAGAGTAAAGTGTATTTAGTGTTTCCTTGTCCTGCAATCTTCTCTCATTGATCTTCCTGTAAACCTCTTCCCGTAAATTCCGATTATGATTTTCTAAAAATTTAGCCGCCTGCTGAAGCGTGTATTCTTTTCCGCCAACCTCAATGGTCATTTTTCCAGAGATCACTCCAAATTGTTGTGCTAAAACGCTCAGTTCAGACAGCAGGGGAATATTTTCTTCTCTGAACAGATCAATACTCTTCTTTACATTTCGCAGATAGGTAAAAAATTTTTCCTGGTCGAGTTCCTTTGTAAACGAGGAATCGATCAACTTTCTATTTAACTTATCCGCATATGGCTGGATCTTTGGTTGAATCTGCGTAACAAAATAAACGAAGGCTTCTTCGAGTGATTTGTTCTCGGTATCACAGGTCATCCTGATCTGTCTCCAGCACGCGTCTTCGCTAAGCACAGCTTCAAGTTCACTACTATCCTTCAACCACTCTTCGAGTTCGGCCTTACTGTCTATTGGTCTATCCAATAATTCCTTGAAATAGGATTCCATGGATTCCCAATCCGTAACAACAAAACTTTCTGGTAAAAATTTTCGCGGCAGTTTTTTTATATCAGCACTTAGATTCATTGATCACTTGTTTATATAATAATCTCCTTCGCGGATTCAATTCCGTGGAATTTGGTCTCTATGATTTGTTGGTTATTTCTTCTTCGGAGGTTTTTTTGCTGCGGTTTTTTTCTTTGGAGTTTCTTTCTTTTTATCTTTTGATTCTTCCTTTTTGGCTTTTGTCCCCGCCGCCTTCTTCTTCGTCTCCTTTTCTGTTTTCCTGGCGGGGGCAGGTTTTTCTGCTTTTGCTTTTACCGTCGCTTCAGCTGCTTTTTTTGCCTTCGCCTGTTTAGCAGGCTTTTCTTCCTTTTCCTCCTCTTCAACTAATACAGGTTCTTCTTCTTCCTCTGGCAATTCTGTCAACTTCAACTCAACATTATTATCCTTTAGAACAGAATACCATTTGATCATCTTCTTCATATCGCTATTGTATACACGATCAAAATCCAGATCTGGATATACCTTCTCAAAATATCCTTTAACAGCACCTGCATCTTTTTCATCGGGAAGTCCTGCATTGCTGCTTTCCATTGCGTTGAATACTTCAACAAGATTCACATTATCCCTCGCCGTAAAGACTTCTATACTTTCGAGATGAGATACATTGTGAATCCTGCTTGATACGAATTTTGTGGTTTTATCATCGAGGGACCTCACGATGGCCCCGTCATTCTTGCTACTAACCAGTTCGAATAACCCAGGCAAACCAGTAACAGCAATGATTTTTCCATATTCCATTCTTCAAAATTTAGGGATGCAAGATACTTTAAAATGATAAACCCCTTACTTGCGAAAGGGTCCGCAATTTCTTCCCCACATTAAAAGAAATTCACCCATAATATTTGAAAATGATTATAATAAACTAATTTCCCCTAAACAGTCGCGCTTGCTCGAACAGGAACTTGTAGATCGGCTAAAGAATGGGGATGAATCGGCTTTCAAATATGTGGTGGAGACCTGGCAGGACATGGTCTATAATACCGCTTTGGGTATAGTTCAAAATACCGAAGATGCAGAAGACGTAGCGCAGGAAGCATTCATTCAGGCATATGAATCCGTAAATCAATTCAAGGGGGATTCTAAATTTTCTACCTGGCTTTACCGGATCACTGTATCAAAAGCGCTGGATCATCTAAGAAAGAAGAAAAGAAAAAAGCGATTTGCCTTTTTGCAAAGCCTATTTGGAACAAACGAGGAGGAGGTCAGGCATACCCCAGATTTCCACCACCCGGGTGTGAGCCTGGAAAATAAGGAAAGAGCCGCGATTTTATTTGAAGCAATTGAAAAATTGCCTGAAAACCAGAGGGTTGCGTTTACATTACACAAATTGGAGGGTTTAAGTTACCAGGAAGTGGCTGAAATCATGGAAACCAGCCTCTCTTCCATTGAGTCCTTGATGCACAGGGCCAAAAACAATTTGAAGAAAAATCTGACCGAATATTATCAGAAAATCGAAAAATAGTAGCAAGTTTAAAGAGGGTTTCACGTCAAAAAAACATAATATGAATCGAAGGTTTACGATAGAAGAGCAGGTGGAAAAGACCCTGAATAGCCTTGATGGGACAGAAAGGGCTAAATCAAATCCCTTTATGTTTACGCGCATTCAGGCACGCCTGCAATCTGATAACAGCCAGTGGACCGCTGCTGCCAGGGTGCTTAACCGGCCGGTATACGCAATCGCCACACTTTTATTGGTGATTTTGATGAATGCCGCGATATTTCTTCAAAATAACGAGTCGGTTAACAATAATAACATCCAGGAAGAAGAGCAGTTATTCGCCAGGGAATACAATCTAACACAAGGTTTGGAAGATGGAGTATTGGCTGTTAACAACGATGAGCAACCATGAGTAAAATAATGCAAAACAATAAGGGGCTAATTTTACTGGTGGCGATATTGCTTTTGACCAATATCGGTGTACTCGTATACTTTTTGAGTTACAAAAAACCCGCTAAACCGGCTCAACAGGGAGAAAGAAAATCTGTAATTGAATACGTTCAAAAAGAAATTGGGTTTAGCGACGAACAAGCAGCGCAATACAAACAGCTGCGTGAACGACATATGGACTCTCTGAAAATTATAGGGGAAGAAATACGTAAATCGAAAACAGCATTTTTCAATTTGCTTCAACAAAAAGGTACTTCCGATTCAACTATTCGCGCTGCTGCAGATAAAATCGGAGAAAAACAGGAAGAATTTGAATTGAATAATTTCCGTCATTTTCAAAAAGTGCGGGAACTGTGTACAGACCCACAACAAGAAGCAAAACTGGATTCAATGGTAATGCGGATGATCAACCGACCGTTTGGAAGACGCGGCGGACCTCCTCGTTCTGATTCCGGAAAAAGCTCTGACAAACATTAGGTCGTTGCTAACCCTTACCAAGAACCGCAAAAACGCCAATCACTAAAAAAAACATACAATTAAATCAATGATCATGAAAAGTAAAATTTTCGTTCTTGCTATTTCTTTATTCGCTTTTGCGCTTGCTGCTAATGCACAAGGTCAGCCGCAACGTCGTACCGTTGAAGAAAGAGTAAAGGCCGTTAATGAAAAATTCGCCGAATTCAAATTGGACAAAGAAAAGTCTACCCAGGTTGACACGATCTTCACCCATTTTTACAAAGCAACCGATAAGCTTCGTGAAGAAATGATGGCAGCCGGTGGACAACCCGATTTTCAGCAAATGCGTGAAAAAATGCAACCCATCGCTACTGAGAGAGATGATAAATTGAAGAAAGTATTATCAGAAGAACAATTCAAAAAATGGAAGGATGAGATCGAACCTGCATTGCGTCCACAACGCAGACAAAATAATTAGGAAGTGATCTAACTAAGGGTCGAAAACCTTGCTGGCTACTTTACTATTGTAAATTACCGAACAAGGTTTTCGACCTCTTCTTATTGCCCCATCCATTCCTTAAATGAGCTTACATTTTCCTGGCTGATCACAATTTCCTCGGAAACCGGCGGATCAATCTCAAGCAATAACTTACTCTTTGGATAGGCTTTGATCTTTTTTATAGAGTTCATATTCAGCAGGTATTTTCTATTTACCCGGTAAAACTGTGAAGTAGAAACGTTCTTTTCAATATCTGCTAAGGATTGATCAAGAATGAATTTTTGGCCTTTACTATCAACAAGGCAGACCAGTTTGTGTGCAGCATAGAAATAAGCAATGTCTTCGGTTCGTATGCTTACATAGTCGGCGCCCCGCTTCACAAGGAATCGTTTCTTATTTCCATTCCCTTGTTGCGAATGGTTCAAAAGATTTTGAAAGTTCACCGCAAAATGCTGTTTTAGTTTATTGTACTTGCTCAGGGCAGCATCAAGTTTTTCCTGGCCAACTGGTTTTAATAAATAATCGATGCTATTGTTTTCAAATGCTTCCTGCCAGTATTCATCGTAAGCTGTAGTAAATATTACGGGGCTGCTTATACTTACTTTCTCGAATATTTTGAAAGAAAGGCCATCAGTTAATTCAATGTCCATAAATATTAATCCGGGCATATCATTTACTGATAACCATTCAACCGAATCCTTTACACTATTCAAAACCGCAACCACTTCTATAGAAGGATCGGCTTTTTCGATAGCCTTTTTTAATTTCTCTGCTGCTGGTTTTTCGTCTTCTATGATGATCGCCTTCATATAAACTAACTGATCTTTAGTATGGGCAGGTTCACAATGAATTCTTTTTCATCATGCTTCACTTCAATATCTTTTCCGGTTGTAAGTTTATAGCGCTCTGCAAGGTTTTGCAATCCGATTTTGGAAGACGGTTTTCGCAAGGTTTTCGTCTTTACCGTATTACTGATATGCAAATGATCATCCTGCTGTTCAATATTAATTACAAGCGGTTGCCTGTCTGAAAATTCATTGTGCTTGATTGCATTTTCGGCCAGTATCTGTAAAGAAATTGGTGGGATCAGGTATTGATCGAGTGACTCATCGGGAATACTGAAGTTGATCTCAACTGCTTTTTCAAACCGGATCTTTAGAAGTAGAAAATAGCTTTTCAGGAATTCCATTTCTTCTCTTAATAAAACAAGCTCTCTTGCCTTATTCTGGAGAATATACCGATAGACTTCGGCCAGATTATCATTAAACTTTTTTGCTTTTGCCGGACGAACTTCGATCAGGTAGCTTAATGTATTCAGTGAATTGAAAATGAAATGTGGATCAATCTGGTTTTTCAAAGCTTCCAGCTCGGCTTCTGCCCTGGCTCTTTCCAATTGCTCGCTGCGCAACATTTCGCTCTCCGATTCCTTAACCAGGAAAACGGTTTCGTAGGCATGCGTAATGAAAATGACACATATCATTATAATAAGCGTGGATGTGACCACAACATTCCAGTTCACTATTCCCTGGCCAAAGATGTAATACCATCCAACCAACAAGACTGCGCTTACGGGTATTGTATAAAAAGATATAGCAAGCAGCAGAGTGACGATCTTCTTCAACGGCTTGTTGAACCAATCAAAATAACTTCTAAGAGTAAAATGCAGGTAGCGGTTGCCCTGCCATATTACAAAGGCGATCGCAATGGTATAGAGGAAACTCATTTTTACTTCCCAGTTCGAAAAATTCCGGCCATTGATCATGCCTGTAACTAACGGTATGGCAATACCGAAAAACGGAACTAATATCAGCCGGAAACCGATATCGTTCAATTGTTCTTTAGTGCGTGAACTCTTCGTCGGAGATATGTTACCGTTGGTCGCCATTCTTTCCGGCTTTATTCGCCGTAACTTGTTTATGTAAAGTTTGGAAAATAGTTTAGATAACTCAAGATTTTTAACCCAAAACCCATTGTTTATGGACATGAGCACAATTAACTGGCTGGCAGTATTGGTAGCCGGCATTTCATCTTTTGTTGTTGGTGGAATCTGGTATTCGCCCGGACTTTTTGGTAAGGCATGGATGAAGGATAATAATTTCACTGAAGAAGCGATCAAAAGAGGAAACAAGGGAAAGATCTTTGGATTCACTCTTGTTTTCTCATTAATCATGGCGGCAAATTTGGGAATGTTCCTTGCTGAGCCAACCGCGAACTGCCCGGTTGATTGCGTGCCAAAAGTGGATCTGGCATGGGGCGCAACCGCAGGATTTCTGGCTGGCATTTGGACTTTCTGTGCTATTGCCATCCATAGTCTTTTCGAATTAAAGCCATGGAGAGTGATCCTTATAAATGGTTTTTATAGCCTGGTTTCTCTTACATTAATGGGCGCTATTATTGGTGTTTGGCGTTAGGAGATAGTTGACTGGTTAATTGGTTGATTAGTTGACTGGGCTGTAAGCCTTTCATCCTTCCCCGTGTCAACCTGTCAACTTGTTAACCTGTCAACCCTAAAAAACCAGACCTTTAACCAAATAAAAACAACAACTATGGGATTCAAGAATGCAATAAGCTGGTTTGAAATTCCAACCAAGGACCTCGATCGTGCACAAAAATTCTATGAAGAAATTTTTGGAATACAGATGATTCCATTAGACCTCGAAAACATAAAAATGCGAATGTTTCCACTCGACGATATGATGGGGGTTGGTGGTGCGCTATGCTATGCAGAAGGCTTTTATAATCCTTCGTTAAACGATGGCCCGCTCATCTACCTTAATGCAAATCCTGATGTAACTAATGTGCTTAGCAAGGTTGATGCTGCGGGTGGAAGAGTTGTTGTACCAAAAACGCAGATCTCGCCCGAGTATGGTTACATGGGAGTATTTATCGACTCCGAGGGTAACCGAATTGGACTTCATTCAGTTCCTCCTTCAAAATAAAAATTATGGCAACTCACGATTGGAGCCGATTTGCCGTGCGCATAAATACGAAGGTTCCGCATGACAAACTCTACAAGGCCTGGGCAACACGTGGCGGTCTTGAAGAATGGTTCTTACGCATTGCGGAATTTAAGAAACCCGATGGCACATTGCGATCAAATAATGAGCTGATCCAGGAAGGTGATACCTACCGCTGGTTGTGGTTTGGCTGGCCCGATTCGGTTGTAGAAGAGGGTGAGGTAATTTCAGCCAATGGAAAAGATTTCTTCAGTTTTAGATTTGGTAAGGCGGGCATCGTGGACGTAATTCTGAAAGCAGAAGAGGGCGAAAGCATCGTTGAACTGGTACAGCATGATATTCCTACCGATGATGAGGCAATAAAAAATTGGCATATTGGGTGTAAGACCGGTTGGACTTTTTACCTGGCGAATCTGAAATCCATCTACGAAGGCGGACTTGATCTTCGCAACCGGAATGAAAAAATCCAGGAAGTAATTTCATCCTGAAATGAACTTTGATCTAAGCAAATCCTTTGAGATCCTGGAGAAAACTCCGGGGGTGCTTCGTAATCTGTTGACCGGGTTGAGCGAAGACTGGATCATAAATAACGAAGGGCAGGATACCTTTTCTCCTTATGATGTAGTTGGTCATTTGATCCACGGTGAAAAAACAGACTGGCCGGGACGGATCCAAATGATACTCGAACATGGTGTGGGTAAGACGTTCATTCCCTACGATCGCTTCGCCATGTATGAAGAAAGCAAGGGCAAGTCCTTAGAAAATCTTTTAACTGAGTTCGAAATTATCCGAAAGAAAAATATTACATGGCTTAAATCACTCAAACTTTGCCAAGTGGATTTGAATAAACGAGGAGTTCATCCAAAGTTTGGTGAAGTTACCCTAAAACAATTGTTGTCGACCTGGGTGATTCATGATCTCACTCATCTTTCACAGATCACGCGTGTAATGGCCAAACAATATAAAGAGGAAATGGGACCCTGGTTGGAATACTTTAGGATCATGAATTTCTAACCAAAGCAAGTTGAGAATTTATAAATGACAGATCCTGTACCGTAGTCGAACAAGACAGCAAATCCGGAGTTAGCCTTATTAACAAATTTTATTTTACAGATCAAAGCATCCATCATGAGCAACGAAGCGTTGAAACAAGCAGAACTAAACCAGATAAAGAACCTGGAGGAAAAAACTGGCAAGAAGCTAAATGAATGGATAGAGATTGTCCGGAAAAGCAATCTCGAAAAGCATGGCGAAATGGTAAACATGCTAAAGGAAAAGTATGAGATGGGGCATGGTTATGCAAATCTTGTTGTGCATTATGCAAAACAAAGTCATGCCGGCGCAGAGGAAAATGAAACAGATTGGATCAGCGAACAATACAAGGGTAAAGAAAATCTAAAGGCCTGGTATGACGAGCTTATGAACTCTATTTCTTCTCTTGGTAAGGATATTGAAGTTTCGCCTAAGAAAGCTTACGTGAGCCTGCGAAGGAAAAAACAATTTGCCATAATCCAACCATCTACTAAGACCAGATTGGATATTGGATTAAATATCAAAGGCCTGGATCCTTCAGGAAGATTGGAAGCCGGAAAATCCTGGAACGCAATGTGTACTCACCGAATTAAGATTGAAGACAATAAGAACCTTGATAAAGAACTCCTTGGCTGGATCAAATTGGCATATGAACAGGCCGGTTAACCGAATATTTAAACTCTGCTTATGAAGAAAAGTACTGTAATTCTTTTAGGGTTAATAATATTGGCCCTTACTTCCTTTTCGGGAAGGAAGAATCAGGATCAAAAATTATTCATAGTAATCTATACCCCCGGAGAGAATTGGAACAATTCAAAACAACCCCAGGACCAGGATTACTTTAATTTTCATTCTAAGCGTCTACAGGCCTATCGCAACGAAGGAAAGATTTTGCTTGGCGCTCGCTATAGCAATAAGGGAATGATAATAATGCCGGCGGATAGCGAAGAGGAAATCAAAAAAATCGTCTTTGCGGACTCTGCTGTCCTGGCAAAAACCTTCAATGCCGAAGTATTTCCTTACAGTGTATTTTATGATGGGTGTATAAAAAGATAGAGCCCGCTCAACCAAACCCAACCCGATATGTTTAGAAAATTCTCCTTTTGGATCTGGGGAACAATTATTTTCCAGTGGTTCACGGCTGCATTACATAGTACTGCTGTATTTATTGCGCCCAAGCCAGAAATTACTGATGAAAAGGAAAAACTTCTTGTCGATTTAGCGGCAAACTTTAAGAAAGACTATGGAGCAGGGTTTGTGAGAAGCTACGATGATTTCGTTTTTGCAGTCAGCTTATCCTTTACCATTTTCTTTCTTTTTTCGGGATTCGTAAACTGGTGGTTGAATAAGAAAAAAATTTCAGGTGAAGTGTGGAGGGGTTTATTGTTAATTCAGGTAATCACTTTCGGTATTGTTTTCATCACGATGCTGTTGTTTACTTTTCTTCCTCCGATTGTTTGTACGGGATTCATATTCCTTTTTTCAATCGGCGCCTACATTAGTTCCAGGAAAAGAGTTTGAACTCATCATCTCTAAAATAAAAAGCGGCTCCACTAAAGTTGGGACCGCTTTTTTATTTATAACCGAAATCTGATTAGAAGAATTTATGGCGATTGTCTTTAATGCTCGCCGCTTTTTTTAGCGCTTGCTCCCAGCGGGCTCCGCCCTGCATTCCCATGAACTTTTCCTGTTGGATCATCATCGCTTGCTGTTGTTTTACATCCATTGCGGGATTTGAAACTGCTCCGATATTTTCAACCTTAATTACGAAGACTCCGATATCCCCGGGAATAACCGGTGACTGTTTTGTCTTATAATTATTATTGAATGCAGCACCTAAAACTTTTGGCTCTCTTCCAACATTTGGGATGATGGGCGCATTGAATGAAATGCTGTCTGCGCGAGCTATTGGTTGATTCATTGCTTTACTAATCGCATCAAGAGAACTCGCACTACCAATTTTCTTTTTGATCTCTTCGGCCTTTTTCTCGTTCCTTACGCGCAATTCTATTTGTGGTCTGGCGCGGTCCGCATCCATTGTGCCTTCCTCGTACGATTGTGTTACTACAGGTACCACGAATTTATCTCCGATTTGGAATGGGTGATCTGATACGTCTCCAACCGACGCGTCATTAAACATCCAGCGGATAAGTTCCCTGCCATTACCATTAATTCCGGTGATACTCCCATCAAGCGGCTTTATTTCTGCGGCATTGAATTTATTCATCTTATACTTCTTCACATTCTCATCAAACGCCTTTTTATTTCGGCTATCTCCTGCAAACTGAGTTGCCTGTGCATTTGCAGCCTGAATAGTTGAATCGGATGCATAGATCGGCTTGGAATAATAAGCGATCTTATATGCGGGAGAAGATCCTCTTTGAGACATGTTCTCTATATAATGGAATCCATATTCAGTTTTTACTACGCCCTTTGAACCAACTGGCTTATCAAAAATAAAGTCGTTAAATGATGCGGTCATCTTTCCGGTTGGAACATTATCATAAACCCCGCCGGTGTTTTTGGTTCCGTCATCAGAATATTTTGCACACAGTGTGTCGAAGTTTGCGCCGCCGCGAATAGCCAATTCAATGCTATCTATTATCCGCTTCGCTGCGGTATCCTCGCGAACCTGATAAAGCTGACCCGATTGTTGATCCTGTTGATGGGTGGCAACCAATATATGGCGGACTTTTACCGTATCGGGTAATTGTTTAACCCCAACCACGCGTGACATTACATAATTTCCTGTACCGCTCATTCCCGGGTCCAGGTATGGTCCATAAACAGTTCCCACCGGGTGCTTAATTATGGTATCGATATTTGGAATCTGAATTTGTTTCCTGGAAATATAGCCATCGTAGTATGGTACAGCTGAGAATTCCCTGACTAGAAATTCTTTTATTTCATTTTCATTTACCCTGTTAAAGCTGTCTTTGATGTTCGATAGTTGTTGAACTACCTGGTTGCTATCGGAAGGACTTGGTGCCGCATCAAATGCAACATATTCAATCGCTCTTGCTTTTTCCTGCTTAAACGCTTCCTTTCTCTTAGCGACGTATGCGTTGATATCCTCGTCCGTTACTTTGATTGTTGAATCGGGGATCGTTGTATAAGGAATATTTACAAAAGATATTGATGAGATCTGGCTATTCTCAAGGTTTGATTTTTCAACCATCCACTTAGGAACATAGGCACTATTGCTCAACATCGCCTGCAATTTCTCTCTTTGGCGCTGAAGGATCAATGCGGGAATGTATTCGCCGAAGAAGTTCTTATACATGGCCGTGTTCTTCTGCCTTCTTAGCTGCTGAATCTGTTCATAAGCCTTTTGGCCATCGTACTGTCCGGTATTT
Source organism: uncultured Chitinophagaceae bacterium (assembly GCA_963728145.1). Lineage (GTDB taxonomy): Bacteria > Bacteroidota > Bacteroidia > Chitinophagales > Chitinophagaceae > CAVSJA01. The sequence goes on from CAVSJA010000009.1 coordinate 421,897, forward strand.
GGATCGGTAAATTGCTGACGGAGGTCTTGAGGAGGGTTTGCTCCATATAATATATCACCGAGTTCTTTATCGGTAACTTCTATTCCGAGCTTATCAAACTCTTTGGTAAGAATGATCTTTTGAACATAACTTTCCCAAAGGTTGTTTCTTTGTGCAAGGAGAGAGGTTTCGTCCATAGAATAGTTGTTGGCTCGCATCTGCTCTTCCATCTGTTTGAACTTTTCTTCAAACTCGATTCGGTCAATACTTTTGCCATTAACCTTTCCGAGGGTGTTGCTTGGTCCGCCGAACAATTGGCTGGCTCCACCCTGAAATGCATCCTGAACAATAAATGCAATAAGGGCCAAAGCGATCAGACCAATAATAATCCACGCACCCTTATCACGGATATTTTGAATAATTGACATAATGCTAATAATCTTTAAAAATGGGTAGCAAAAATAGGGGAAAAAAACATAGGAACAAATTGTGGAAAAGGCCAGAAAAGCCGCATGTGAGGCGGCTTTTCAAATGTTAATCCAGACGAAATCATTCGCATTCCTGTGCATTACTTCGAAATTCAATTCTGTGTGAAACCTGGTTGTGAAAACAAGTTTAACATACCCTTGTCAGAAACAATGGAATTCCGTGGATAACCACGGTTTTGATCAATTGGATTAAGTGGAAACTTGGTTCTTAAATACAGAGAAACTATTTGGTGATCAGGTTTGTGTAAACAAAGCACTTGTTATCCTATCTCCATTAACAGCAAAAAACTAATGGTTGCAAGAAAACTGATATACCCACCACCTCTATTAACAGGAGTGTATAAGTCTTGCGCTTTAGCGCTGGTGTTGAATTTGCTCTTGTTAATCCGTTGTTAGGAAAAGTGGATAAACTCTATGTTGTAACTTTACCAAATAAATAATACTATTATTTATACACGAATCCACAGCCGTAATAGTAATAGGTTATTTATATAATTATAAGTATTATTAATTACTATGGAAGATATCCACGTAGCTGTAGCAAAAAAAAATGTTGGGCGCGTCGGCTTTCTAGACCTGGAGGTAGATCCAACGATTGATCTTTTCCAGGAGATTGAAAGATTGAAGAAAGAGAAGAATGCTGTAATACTGGCGCATTATTACCAGGAACCCGATATACAGGATGTGGCGGATTTTATTGGAGATAGTCTTGGGCTTGCTCAAAAAGCTGAAAAGACCGAAGCGGATATCATTGTCTTTGCTGGCGTTCATTTTATGGCTGAGACTGCCAAGATCCTCAATCCACATAAGAAAGTATTGCTTCCAGACCTTAAAGCCGGCTGTTCTCTTGCTGATAGTGCACCTGGTGAGCTATTCAAAAAGTTCAGAGAGAAACATCCAGATCATATCGTCATTTCCTATATCAACTGTACAGCTGAGATCAAGGCCTTGAGCGATATCATTTGTACGTCCAGCAATGCACAGAAGATAATAGAATCTGTTCCTCCTCAACAAAAGATTATATTCGCGCCAGATAAAAACCTGGGAGCATATTTGGCAAAGAAAATAGGTAGAGATATGGTTTTATGGAATGGAGCATGCATGGTTCACGAGATATTCAGCCTGGAGAAAATAACTAAATTGAAAGTAAGACACCCTAATGCGAAAGTGATTGCTCACCCCGAATGTGAAGAACCTGTATTGAAGGTTGCAGATTTTATTGGATCGACAACAGGTTTGTTGAAGTTTACACAATCAGATAGTAGCAATGAATATATCGTTGCGACCGAAACCGGTATTTTGCATCAAATGCAAAAACACTCTCCTAATAAGACTTTCATTCCGGCACCACCAAATAATAGCTGCGCATGTAATGACTGTCCGCATATGAAGCTGAATACACTTGAGAAGCTTTACTTGTGCATGGAGTATGAGTCGCCGGAAATACTAATGGATCCTGTGCTTTTAACTGCGGCAAGAAAACCAATCGATCGAATGCTCGAGATAAGTGCAAAGTTTGGATTGTAAATCATCTACCCATAAATACCATCAGTATCTGCACATCACTCGGATTCACTCCACTGATCCTGCTTGCCTGACCTAAAGTACGAGGCCTTATCTTTTTAAACTTTTGCTGTGCTTCTGTTGAAAGGGATGATATCCTTCCATAATCGAAACTATCAGGGATGAGAAGATCTTCAAGTTGGCTCATTCTTTTTACGATCTCTTTTTCTTTTTCTATATAAACATCATATTTAACCTGGATTTCTGCTTGTTCAAGTTCTTCCTTAGTGAATCCCAATAATGCATTCTTAACAGAAGGAAGTGAATTGATCATTGATGCGAGGTCGATCATTGGTCGAAGCAATAGTTGAGTAGCTTTTTGTTTTTGATTTAAAGAAGACGAGCCCTTTTCAGAAAGAAATGGATCTGCTTCTGTTGGGTCAACAGATAATTCTCTTAATATTGATTTGATCGATTCAACTGCTTCCTTTTTCTTTTGAACCTTTTTCATTCTTTCTTCTGAAGCAAGACCTAAACGATGGCTTAATTCAGTTAGACGTAAGTCCGCATTATCCTGACGAAGGATTGTTCGGTATTCGGCCCTTGAGGTGAACATGCGGTAAGGTTCCTCAGTTCCCTTACTGATCAAGTCATCAATCAATACTCCAATATATGCATCGCTTCTGCGAAGTATTAAAGGATCCTCTTGAATGACCTTTAAATGCGCATTGATACCCGCCATCAATCCCTGGCAGGCAGCCTCTTCATATCCTGTTGTTCCATTGATCTGCCCGGCAAAGAAAAGGTTTTGGATTTTTTTAGTTTCGAGGGAATGTTTTAATTGTGTCGGAGGGAAGTAATCATATTCAATTGCATACCCCGGCCTGAATATGCGAACGGATTCAAACCCCGGCACACTACGAAGAGCTTCGTACTGTACTTCTTCGGGAAGAGAAGTTGAAAACCCATTGACATAGATCTCGACAGTATTCCACCCTTCTGGCTCAATAAAAAGTTGGTGGCGATCGCGCTCGGCAAAGCGATTTATTTTGTCCTCGATACTCGGACAGTATCTTGGACCAATTCCTTCTATTCTTCCAGTGAACATCGGACTTCTATCGAAACCAGTTTTTAGAAGGTCATGGACTTTTTGATTTGTATAGGTGATCCAACAGCTCTTTTGTGTCTTTGGCTTTTGAACTTCGAGGTAACTGAATCCTACAATTTCTTCATCGCCCTTTTGTTCCTCCATTTTGGAATAGTCAAGGCTTCTACCGTCGATTCTTGGTGGTGTACCGGTTTTCAACCGATCACTTTCAAATCCCAATGATACGAGTTGCTCGGTTAGTCCAGTCGCTGCTTTCTCTGCTACCCTGCCACCACCGAATTTTTTTTCTCCTATATGAATGATACCATTTAAAAAGGTTCCATTTGTTAGGACAACTGCTTTTGATCTGATCTCATGACCCAGGCCAGTGACCACACCGAAGACCCGGCCATCCTTTACAATAAGTTCCCTAACCATGTCCTGGTAAAAGTCAACATTGGGAGTTTGCTCTAGCATTTCCCTCCATTTTGTCGAGAAGAGCATCCTGTCGTTTTGTGATCTCGGGCTCCACATTGCTGGCCCCTTTGATCTGTTCAGCATCCGGAATTGGATCATGCTCTGATCAGTCACGATACCGGAGTATCCGCCGAGCGCATCGATTTCCCGAACGATTTGACCCTTTGCAATTCCACCCATCGCGGGGTTGCAGCTCATTTGGGCAATAGTCTGCATGTTCATAGTCACCAGGAGGACCTTTGAACCGAGATTTGCCGCTGCTGCCGCTGCCTCACAGCCAGCGTGCCCGGCCCCAACCACTATTACATCATATTCCTTGAACATAGAGGTTGCAAAAGTACAATATGGCTCAGGCATAAATGTTTAAAATTTCCCTGTTCCACGAAACACAGTTTCGCTTTGGAACAATTACATAAATTTGGACCATGGCAAAAAAGAAATGGACCCCGCAATTGGAAATAACTGATGCCCTCCTTCAAACCCGGGAAAGAAAAAAATGGCAGATCGCGCTTAGGCGATATGTGCTCGAGGGCCAGCCTTCCTCCTTTTATGCGCCTTACTTCGGTATTGATATCAAGAATTTCCGGATATGGATTGAGCTTCAGCTCGGAGAAAAACTTGATTGGGAGAAACCTTCCAAAGACTGGCAGTTTGAGCATGTTGTTCCGATGAATTATTTCGACTCCGGGAATGATAAGGAACTGAGGCTCTGCTGGAACTTCATAAACATCCGGGTAGTTAAGAATATTCCGGGCCCAGGATCTGAATCCAGGGTAGATCCCTTTGCAGCAAGGGCTTATTATGAATCCATGTTCAGAAATACTGGCTACCTGACCTGCCTCGAGATGATAAAGAAGATCGAGCAAATTGAGTTGAGGCTTTCGGGCGGCAATAGCAAGCTTGAAAACTTCATAAAGGGGAACCGAAACTATCTGAATGCCCTTTCAGACTTCTCGAGCTATGAGTTTGACAAGCTAAACAGGGAGATGGACTTTGATCGGGTATTAAGAGAGCGGGAGTTTCTAAAGAAATATGATATTTAGTAATTGTTTCGGTTCGGAACTGTGATACGTGGAACTTTTCGCCTGAAATATTTTGAAAGATATCTGTTCTCTAGCTCTCCCATTCTTGCTTTTTGGGATTTGGTTCCATCTAAATATCCGCAAAGATGAAGTGCTCCATGAAAAATAACACGGTGGAGCTCTTCGGTGATGGGTCGCCCATAGGTTGCCGCATTATTTCTGATCCGCTCCATGCTGATATAGACCTCCCCCTCGGCCGAAGCATCTGGGGAGAGATCGAAGCTGATAACGTCGGTCAAATAGTCCCGGGACAAAAACTGTCGATTAATCTTTAACAGGTAATTGTCGGAACAAAATATAAATTGGGCTGTTCTGAGACTTTTTCCTTCAGCCCGGAAGATCTTTTCGATAAAGAATTTAAGCTCCTTGCGATTGCGAAGAAGCGAAGTATTAATCAAAGAATGCAGCTGAACTTTCGGGGAACGAGAGGCCATTTCCAAAAATCGTAAAGTAAGTTGTTGGGACAAAACTACATTTGTTGAATAGCATATATGAAACGTTTATCCGAAATAAAGCCAGGGAATACTGCAAGAATCCTATCGTTTGAAAACAACGATCTTTTCCTCAAGTTGATGGAGATGGGATGTGTGCCGGGTGAAAGAGTCAAGGTCGTGCAAGTTGCTCCATTGGGCGATCCTATTTCGATCATTGTTTCCGGATACAGTCTGAGTTTGAGATTGAATGAGGCTGACAATATTTTCGTCGAAGAAGAAATTACTCAAAACGTTGATTTTCAATAAATTAAATGAAAATCGGATTATACTTCGGCTCTTTTAATCCCATTCATCACGGGCATCTCATTATCGCAAAGTACATTCTCCAGTCAACCGAACTGGACCAGGTTTGGTTCGTTGTTTCGCCGCAAAATCCATTGAAGCCGCAAAAAGGAATGCTGAACGAATATCATCGTTTATTCCTGGTACAGTTGGCGATTGAAGGTGAAAGTAAATTGAAAGCAGTTGATATCGAATTCCGTTTACCCAAACCCTCCTATACCGCGGATACGCTTGCTTACCTCGAGGAAAAAAATCCAGGCAATGAATATTCGGTAATTATGGGGAGCGATAGTTTTCAGAATATCAACAAATGGAAAAACTTTGAATTCATCCTGAAGAACTATCCCATTTATATATACCAGCGCCAGGGTTTCCCGGTTAATCCTAACGAGTATCCCGCTGCGCGAATTAACCTTGTACAAGCACCGCTATTAGAAATTTCGGCTACCCATATCCGAAAGAATGTTAAAGAGGGAAAATCGATCCGCTACCTGGTTCCCGACAAAGTGAATGAAGAGATTGAAAGAAATGGATATTACCGGAATTGATTTGTGGGCGAACATCAATACAAATCGGTAAATTTAATTAAATCTCATTCCCGGTTCTGATGGTCTTGCTCCGCCATATTCCCTTCCTTAAAGCCGTTTTCTGGCATAGCATAACAGCATTTGGAGGACCACAAGGTCATTACGGAATGATGCTGCGCACTTTCGTTCAACAACGCCATGATGTAACCGAACAGGAGCTGCTTGAGTATAATTCATTTTGCCAATTACTACCAGGAGCATCATCAACACAGACACTTACTTTGATTGGATACAAGCGGGGCGGAGTGCCGTTGGGAGTTTTAACCTTGCTGATTTGGATCCTGCCGGCCTGTGCATTGATGGGCGCATTCACTTTCTTGTTGGAGTATATCGATGAGAGACATACCGGGACCAATATTTTCAAATTCATTCAACCAATGGCCGTTGGTTTTTTGGTATTTGCGGCAACCAAGGCATTCCAATTGGCAATTCACAATACGATCACCTGGATTATAATGGGAGTGAGCGTTGTAGCAACTTACTTTCTTTTCAAAACGCCCTGGGTATTTCCTATCCTGATCATACTTGGAGGCTTTGTTACAAATCTTAGTGAAAAACGCATTCCACAAATTGAACAGAAGCCAAAAAAGATAAAATGGGCGAATATCTGGTTATTCGCAATGATCTTCATTATTGCCGGGGTGTTGAGTGAGATCGCCAGAAAGAATGATTGGCCGAATAGAAGGCCGTTGAACCTATTTGAAAACACTTATCGGATGGGAAGCCTTGTTTTTGGGGGCGGACAGGTATTGATACCTTTCATGTATGAGCAATTTGTTGAACGACCTCAATCGCAAACGGTGATTCGCAAAAACGAAGGAAGAACAGGTAGTGTGGTTCAAATAAACAAAGAGGATTTCTATACAGGAGCTGGAGTTGTCAGAGCCATACCGGGTCCGGTATTTTCATTGGCGGCGTTCACCGGGGGAATGGCTATGAAGGACCGCGGTACGGGTTGGCAATTATTGGGAATACTAATTGGTTCGATAGCTATTTTCTTACCAAGTGCATTACTTGTCTTATTCTTCTTTCCTATTTGGCATAACCTAAGAAAATATGCAGTTGTTTATCGTTCTATCGAAGGTATCAATGCGGTAGTGGTTGGAATAATGGTTGCCTCGGCCTTCTTTATGATGAAAGATATATCGATCACCGAATTCAAAACCATTAGCGTTTTGAATATAGGCGTGATTGTTGGAACCTGGGCATTGCTTCGATTTACCCGGTTACCATCTCCAATAATTGTACTGGTTTGCCTTTTGTTAGGATGGCTTTTTTGAAATCGCAAAACGACGACGAACCGGTGGCCGCTTTCCACTAATAACTTTGGCCTGGCGCTCTCTCTTATTAATGGAGTTCTTTGGAGTACCGGTGATTTCACCACGACATTTCGGAGAGCCGCACTGACATACGAATGGCTCCATATGCTCATCCAGCAATGTTGCATAGTCAAGGGTCAATTCTTCTCCATGTCCTATATCTCGCAACGCAACAACATTCAATCCCTGGTATGCAGTGTTGGGTTCGCAGCTATGATTTTGTGGTGCCCATTCAGATGGATCCTCGTCCCAAAGAAGAAACACTTCATTACTTACCGGATAAGCATAGCGACGGAAGGTTTCTTTTTCGTTCTTGTTCCAGTATTCTTCGACATATCTTCTTGTTGCCAGCCTTTGCGCTTTTTCTTCTCCCTTAAAGATCAATTCACCGGCGCGGACCTGTCCAGCTGCATAAATGCCATAACCGGCAATTGAATTTCCTTTAACTACAAATGGTTTTTGTTTTCTATTATGACGGGCAATTCCTTCGTCGATGATATGTTTTAAAAATCCGGTCTGCCCGATTCCGTCGAATTTCAAAATGAAATCAGCAGAACCTTCATAACCATCTCTATAAAAAACCGAACAGGTAAAATTAATTTCCAGGAAATAGATAGCACCCCTGCTATTCATTCTGAAATCAAGACGTGCATATCCTACACCATTAAATCCCTTAAAGATTTTTTCAGCAGCCTTCCGAAGCTTTGCATCCAGTAATCGTTCATTACATGGGTGATTGCAATCAGGATGAAGTTCAGAGGTCTTTAATGCATAGGTCTTAAATGAACGACCTTCAGGGAATATGTATTCAACGGGTTTGAATACGGTGCAGGTCTTTCCATCTTCATTAGCGGCAACCAATACTGTAAACTCTCTGCCATCAATATATTCTTCAACTAATAATGGGCCATATTCTTCAAGGATCTCTTTCACCTTCGTTTCAAGCTCTTCTACATTATGAACGAGGGAATGTTCATCAACGCCCAAACTATCGCCGGCCTTTGCGGGTTTTACAAACAATGGGAAGGAAAGTTGTTTGGTTGCTTTAGGGATATCAGACAATTCTTCAATCAATACATATCCCGGAGTCTTAACACCCTCGCAATAGGCTACATATTTCATCAGCTCTTTTGGAGGATCGTATAACTTGGGAGATGGGCCGGTATGAGGAAGGTTCAATTGTTCCAGGGTATAGACTACATCAATAGATGGAATTTCCCATTCAAGATAACCTTCGCAAAGGTTAACGAATACATCGTATCCTTTCTTCTTTAATTCCTTTAATTGCTTGTAGGTAGTCAGTTTATTCAATAAAACATGATCTACGGTATCTTCCGGCAGAAGGTCAGACAGGTTCCTTGCTGGATCGTAATACTGATAATCCACCTGTGTTGTGGAATAATCGGGCTGCAGTACACAGATTTTCATTAAAAGGGGGTTTTATTCATAAAGTCTTCTGATAAAAGCGTCACGGATAATTTCAAGAACCAATTGCGTGAATGTTTTACCAGAAACACGCAGAATTGCGCCTATAGAGGTATAGTCTTCGTCTTCACTCAATCCGCATTGGGCATTTACCTCCAACATATACAATTTACCCGTTGTAGCATCCATCCGTATATCCAATCGGCCATAACCCGTAGCACCAACCGCGCAATAAGCATCGAGGCTTATTTTCTTAATGGCATCAACCAATTTTGGATCTGGTGGAAAATACTCATAAAAGCTATCGCCATTAGGCATTGGGGTTTCTTTTTCATAGATCTCCCATAGCCGGTCGAATGAAAGGAATTTTTCTGTTTCAGGAAGTGAAGAATGAAAAACACGTTCCACCGGTTCATAAACTATGCATTTCTCCGGTTGGGAAGCAGACCCAACTATAAACGTGGTGAATTCGGGTCCTTTGATGAATTGCTCAACAAATAAACCTCCCGTTGCCAGCTCCCAACCCCTATAGCCATTTGATAAAAGATCAACCTGGCTTTTCAGCTCTTCCTCATTATGAACTACATTATTTATTGATACCCCCATGCTACCACCCGATATTGCGGGCTTAATAATAAGAGGAGAACCCAATCTCTTAAAAAGCTGCTCGAAGGATTGATCTTTATCATTTACTACGTCCCAACCCGGCGTTGATACTTTATGCGCATCAAATGCTTCCTTCATTGGGATCTTTGAAGTAGTGATATTGTAGTAGGACCCTGTGGAGCCGGTATAAATAAGTCCTAATCTATCCAACTCATGAATAACCGAAATACCAGGGGTGCCGTTGATTTCGTCTCCATCACATAGGTTTAGTATCAATGGAGACTTATCGCCAGAGCGGGATTTGACCGAAGCAAGAACCTCTTTATAGTTCTGCATCGTTACCGGCTGCCATTCCCATTCTATATTGAGGTTATTGAATACTACTGAATACTCCTGCAAGCTTTGAGTGAAGTCATAATAACACTGGATATTGGGGTCGTCAGACTCCAGATGGGGAGCCAGGACCCATACTTTTAATTTGTTTAGAGGAATTGTATCAGGCAATGTAACAGCCAGTGTTTTCATTACGGGTTGTAATATACTAATGTTGTTAATTATACAATAGTTATTCCAATAAAACTTTTAAACAATGTTGATTACATTGTCTATAAGCCATCGCTTATTGGTTATTCAACACATCAACACCGTATATTATTGCTTAAAACTGGCTTATTACCAATAAAAGCTATTGAAATGGTGTTAGGCCCTTTTTTCTGAAAGACGGCCTTTAAGCTGTTTATTGATAAAATCGGTTAGGCGGTACTTGCCTATCATATCTGCAGATAGATAAGAAGCGCCTTTGATCACGCCTATGCATTTGGGGCTACCGCAATAACATTCGAAAGGCTGTGCCATTTCCCATTCGGTAGAAGGATAGAAAAAGGTAAACTCTTCCCCAGGTTTAATGGGTCTTAGGCAAACCAATTGCATTGTTGTGGTATCAAAGAATGCATTGGGGTCACAGCTATGATTGATGTATTGGAGAAACTCTGGCCTTAGCGTAATATGCCTTCCAACGCCAACCTGTACGGTTAAATAAGTTGGATGATCAAAGATCTCCCCTGCATGAAAGGGACTGATATTATCGCCAGGTTCGAATGAACGAAGGCTGTTAAGGGAGTTTTGGCCAGAGTTTTCATTTTGCCTTATTTCAGCAAAAAGATGATCGCTTACAATGCGATAAGATGGGTGGTTAGTAAGTGTTATCATAATGGTTATGAAAATAAATAAAAGATAGATAACACGATTAGCCGATGTTGAAATGTGGATAATCTTAACATTAATGTGATTACATGCAATAGCTATGATGAATCATGCTGGCTTGGTTTCATTTCTATTTCGATAGTTCAATGCAGCCTTTATCTCACCGTATGTATAGCTATTGTCCAATAGTTCCTTTATTAGTGTTAGGTTGGCACTTGTATCAACCTTATCAATCACATCAAGTATTACAGGAAGCCTTTCTTTGCTTACCAGTTCATAGATATCGATCTCCCCGGTAGTAATTAGTTCGGCCAGGTGGGTTTGAACAGTTGAAGGAGTTATGTTCCTTAGTTTGGCAATGAGTTCAATGGACTTGCCTTCCTTGAATAGCTTATAGGAAACCTTATTGCTGGCTCCCTTAGCAGGTTTCTTTCGGATTGGTTTGGTATATAAGTCTGGAAGTACGGTATTCGCAGTGGACGCCTGGTAAATAATCCTGTCTCCAAATTTTATCGTTTGTAATGTATTTATTGTCTGAAGCATTCCAAGAGCCAGGTTCCTTGTTTCCGTCAGATAACCCTTAACACCAGTTGCATACTCAAGCGAACGCATATGTTCTTCAAGGGGAATGATACACTCGGTTTGAAAGATCCTGGTAAAGTAATCAACCGCTTTCCCGACTCGCTCCTGAATAAATGAATAGTCATTTGATGCAATAGCGTTAAGCAATAGTGGCTTTAGGGAGTTTGCGAATTTCCTGGCCACATCCTGATTGGCATTACATGTTTCAATCAGTCTCAGGGCAATTTTACGAGCTGCTTCCCGATCGGGGAGCTTGGTCTGCGATACCAGGCCTTGATATTCTTCTGCCGGGTCGATGAGCTTGTTGAAATCGAATAGTTGGATTATGCGTTCAGCCCAATAGTTCTGTCTTTCTATATTTAATAAGCTTTGAAGCTCTTCCGTATTCGCAGCTTTTTTGGCGAACTCGACAATCCTGGAATCAGTAAATACATTATTGGATGAAAGTCTTGAATAAAGAACCATTCCATCCAGTGAGGTACATCTGCTAAGCGCGGTATATAATTGACCAGGGGCAAAGGTTTCACCAGCATCTATTATTGCTCTTTCGAATGTTAAGCCCTGGCTTTTATGAATGGTTATCGCCCATGCAAGACGTATTGGATATTGAGTAAAGCTTCCTAATTCTTCCTCATTTATTTTTCCAGAGGCCTTATCATAATTATAGCGGATATTCTTCCATTTCTCCTTTTTCAGCTCGAGGTCATCTCGTTCATTGGGAAATGTAATAGTTATTACATCCCGTACAATATTCTTAATAACCCCCAGCTTACCATTATAATATCTTTTTATATCGTTGATGGTATCATTTCGTACAAACATTACCTGGGCCCCAATTTTCAATTGAAGATTGAGATCTGTTGGCAGTGCCTTGTCGGGAAATTCTTTATCGATGCTGCCCTTAAAGACAAAAGCTTCACCCTCCAATTGTCTAAGCTTGTACGAATTGATCGCATCTGCCTTGTTATTATGTGTGGTGAGGGTAATATAATTGTCTTCGGCGGATGGAAAGAAATCGGGATCATGTAACCCATTCAATAGTTTCCAATCATCCGGGACAACTATATTATTCCTGACCCTGTTTAACACATCAATGAATGATTGATCTGTTTGCCGGTATACCTTATCTAGTTCAATATATAAAGCCGATGATTGACCAAAGGCCAATGAATCAAAAAAGAAAGGACTGGTATAAAAATCCCTTAGTATTTCCCATTCTGTTTCGGGTACAACAGGAGGCAATTGATACAGATCACCTATATATAATACCTGTACACCGCCAAAAGCCTCATCCCATTTTTTACGAAAATGACGAAGGACAAGGTCAATCGCATCCAGGATATCACAACGAACCATGCTCACCTCATCGATGATCAACAACTCTAGCTCTTGGAGCAGTCTTCTCTTTTCCCCACCCAGTTTGAGTGTTGCGAGGAGGCTATGCTTATCGGTTACACTATCACCCGAGAACCCCGGCTTGTTGCCTGGCACAAAAGGGCCAAAGGGTAATTGAAAAAGCGAATGGATGGTTACTCCGCCGGCGTTGATAGCTGCAACACCGGTCGGCGCAACCACAACAGCCTTCTTAAAACTGTTGTCCTTTATATATCTTAAGAATGTAGTCTTTCCCGTTCCAGCCTTGCCGGTAAGAAATATATGCCTTGATGTATTTTTCACCAGGTCACCCGCAAGCTGAAAAAGGAGGTTCGAAGAATCCTGCTCCATCGGTTTGTTTTTCCCAGGATAAATAAAAAGAAAAAGATCAAACCGGAGGTAATTCTCAAAAGATATTTACCCCCAACGAGAAACAATTATTCCCCCGCCTCTGACGGGGGAAAAAAGGGGCCACAGACTCCTCCAATCAATGTACCTAACTAACCCGTCTGATGAAAAAACCGAAAATCTGTGGCCAAAAACCTATAATTTTTTGTGTTTTTCACCAAACATCAAAACCTCATTTACCTGAACTTCGGTGGAATATTTCTTGATGCCCTGCTTATCGGTATAAGAACTGTTGACGAGTTTACCCTCAATAGCAATCTCTGAACCCTTTTGCAGGTATTTCTCGGCTACCTCTGCCACCTTGCCCCAGGCGATCAGACTATGCCATTGCGTTTCATTAACCTTCAAGCCATTCTCATCACGATGTGACTCATTCGTCGTAAGTCTAAGTCGCGCCCACTTCTTACCTGAAGAAGTTGTTCGCACGTCAGGCTCTGTACCAAGATGACCGATGAGTTGAACTTTGTTTTTCAGACTATACATAACATAAGATTTACAAATGGATAATATTTCAGTCAACAGTGGCGCCGAATGCTGACCTCACAAAGATGAGTTACGCGAAAAAGGAAAGCCGGATTATAACCAGTTACTTATTGAACTAACCGATTGTAAGTGCTTGTGAATTTTTTTAATTGATAATAATTAAGCCATGGAAAATAAGAATTGCATCAATTGCGGAAAGCTTCTGAAAGGAAGGAGCGACAAAAAATTCTGCGACGATCATTGCAGGAACAGTCACAACAATCAATTGAAATCGGATCTAAACAATTACAAGCGCAAGATCAATAATGCGCTTTCAAAAAACAGGAGGATCCTGGAGGGCCTCTTCCTGCAAAACGGAAGTATAAGAAGAGTAAAGAGAGAGTTGTTGATTGGGCTCGGATTTCAATTCAATTATCAAACCCATACTCATATCAATAAAAAGGGAAGCACCTATGTGTTTTGCTATGATTATGGATACCTGCCTTTGGAAAGGGATTGGTTGCTGATTGTGAAAGCGAAAGAAGCTTAATGGGGCTGTTCCTAATTGCCAATTCTGCTGAGTGAGTAAAGGAGCATTCCTTTATTGTCTGGCATGCGCAAGCGTGGATCATCGATCTCCTTTTTGAAATCAAATTTTTCAAGGAGGTGAATGGAGCGGGTATTTTTTTCTGTTGGCCAGGCTTCGATGGTTTCGAAACCAAGTTGGTCAAATCCGAATTGAATGACGGCTTCAAGCGCTTCCTTCATTATGCCCTTGCCTTGCTGCGTCGGATTTAGCTCATAACCAATTTCCCCCCGGGATTCTTTTATTGATATATTATAATATACCACCGACCCGATCAATCGATCATTATCATTAAGATTGATCGCCCAAAGTATTGCCTCGTTATCAAAAATTCCTTTTAGAATCTTGTTTATGAATTTTCTCGCGTCTTCAATGCTCTTCGCCCTTTCCCGGTCAAGAAACTGATTTACTTCTTCATTGGTTCTTAGTTCATAGATTTCCTTTTCATCTTCATACTTCAGCTTCCGCAATGTTAATCGCTGGGTAGTTAATGTAGGAAAAGGAGAGAAGTTTGGTTGACGCATAGTTGATTCGGAATAAAGTTAATACAGAGATCCCAATCAACCAATCAACCAATTAACCAGTCAACCTACTTAATCTCAGGAAGCGAACCGATCATTCTTTCTTCCTTATTCCAGAAAACTTTGAATACTCCTCTTGCCAAACGCTCATTTTTTTCTGGCTGTGGCTGGGCCCCTTTCGGCTTTGCCGACAAAGCAGCGAGCCTGATTCCTGTTGTGATGAATTTACCTTTCATGGCTATATGTTTTACTGTTTCAAAATGATTACGATGCAAATGTCATAAGAATGTAAGCCCAGGACAATACCCGAATGCGTGAATTGATTAATAAATGTGGTGAGCTGTGGGGCGAGGCGCGGTTGATTGGTTAATTGGTTGTTGGTTGATTAGTTGATTGTTTGTTCGACATGTATGAGGCGGGAAGAAAATATGAGGTTGATTAAGGTCAAAGTCGCTCCCCCTAATCAACCAATCAACCAATAAACCAATCAACTATTGTTTTCTCGTCTTATACTTATGAACATCAGCATTCTCTGTGCTGGTGAGGGTGAAATGAAAGTCTGTTTCGCTGATGGAGTCTACTTTAACGGTCTTATAGAAGGTGTTGGGGTTCATGAACCAGGGCTTGGTGAGTCTTATGGTTTCATTGTCGGCGATTCCAAATTCAAAAGTATCTCTTGCAACGGGGAGGATTTGTGAGTAGTACATGCGATAGTCCAACCGGAACTCGAAATTATGTTGTTGCATTACAACAGATGGATCGCTGGTACCATTCTTTGAATATTCAAAAACTCGCCAGTTCTTTCCGGCGACCTTGGGTCCTATTTCAGTCGGTATCGGTCCGGGATTTTTGGAACAACCAAACAAGACCAGGAGTAATCCAGGGATGATTAATTTTCTTCGCATATACAATCATTTATACGGGCTATGGGCCTGATGAGGTTGCTACTTATTAAGGCATAAATATAAACCAAAGCGCTGCAAGTTGCCCTTGATAGCTTGAAATGCCTGTTAAAATAGATATAATCAGGTAGCCTTTATAATATATTGTATCTACTGTTTCTTTAATAACACCGGAATATCCTCGCCTCCCGAATTCAACGCCATTGCCGCTAGGCCAAGATCATATGATTCCTCAATGGATTTTCCAGCGCCAATTGCCTGGTAAAATCCCGTGGAGAAATGCATGGCGTCCGTGTCTTTGATGGAATTCTGCATTCCAATTACGAACGGCACTGTTTCAGAAATTGATTTCGCCTGTTCAGCTGAATAACATGCATTCATCAATACGCATTGAACTTTTTTGGCTGCGGCCTTGAATAATAATTTCAAAGCGGCTGGTGTTACCAACTTTGATAAGCCGGCATCTGTTTCAACAAATATTCCCTCCTTTTCACCATGCCCGGAAAAATGGATGATATAAGGATTCTCCGCCACGATTGATCGTTGAATGGATTGTGACGTAACAGCCATCATACTGCTGAATAAAAATTTGTCTCGCTGGCCCGCGCTTAATAATTCCTGATTGATACGATCATGTTCAGCTCCAACGCGTAGCCTGGCTTCGTTCAGTGGACTTGCTGCGAGGAAAAGAATTCTTTTTACACCATCAACCGCAGCCGGGTCCACTACACCCGCATTAACAAGGATCTCCTTTTCCAATACATCAATATCCTTATCAATTCCGTTCGTGTGCATCGTCACTTTGAGCATCAATGAATGCCTGCCTGCTTGCTTTGGAAATATCCTGAATTGCCATTTAGTAATTTCACCCGGAAGAATTGCCTGTCGCGTTGTGCTGATCTCAGTAATATTAAATTGTCCACCGGATCCATCGATCAGTCGAACACTCATTTCATTTCCAATCGTTATATCTGCATGTTCACTTGTTTCTTTAACTTTTAATTTAGCAGCTGTGACTTCTTTGCCTGCGATTTGAACAACACAATCGGAACTCTTTTGAACCTGCATAGTTCCTGGTATGTCATAATCAATATGTCCTTGTCTTGTAAGCGATGGCGCTTTATCAGGCTTCGCAGATTTTTTCTTTGATTTTGGTTTCTCAATTGCCGATTCTAATGTTTCTTCGCCTGCTGCTTCAGCTACTTCTACATGTCCACCACCGTTCTTCATCTTTCTACCAGTTGTCCCACCCCCATTCGTCATTGCTTCTTTTGGCTCGGCGCCTCCGCCATTTCCAGCCGGAGGTTTAGACCGGGTAAATCCTCTATTTCCTCTTTCAATATGAGTTGGCTGCTCAGGTTCCGGAGATTTTGGCATCGGCATTTCCGGTGGAGTTGCTTCAATCCCCTCCTTCATTCGGGGTTTTCCATTTGCCATCTTCGGTTGATATAACTTCTTTGCAAAATCTGCAGTTTCTTCATTATGCATCATGATGCCCACATCTTCGTGACTCAATCCCGGCTCGGGATTAATCATTTCCAGTTTAAGCTCCTGTACATTCCATCCGTAGATGTTCCTGTTTGCCGGTTTCACGATCACAATTCCTTTTGCAGTTTCCCTTCCTCTATTCGAGATCGGAATTGGCGCTGGCGGAAGTTTGTCGAGCACAAAATCATCTACCTTGAACTCTTCCGTGCTATAGATGAATTTCAAGAAGTCGATTAGCTTTTCCCGATTGTACCATTTCATCGTTTCATCAAACTGTATAGGCAAAACTGGATCACCTGATACATTAAGTTCAACAGATTCTCCTTTATCTAGCGGGTAAACCGTGGGATTAAGAAGACCTACAAAAGATTCGAAGTTTGAAGTGAGGTAAAGCGCCCCGACATAAATCTTTTTTTCGCTTGTGTTGGTTAACCTGATCTGAATCTTGTTTGCCCACTCTTCATTTGCCTTCCTAAAGTTTATTCTTGCGGCGTTGCCTTCAATTGGCAGAGAAATCTTATTTCCATTATCTGCGATTTCACTTAATTCAACCTTCAAACTATCAGCAGGTAGTTGAGTGCTGCTATCATTGTTAGTTAGATTGCGGAAATACTCCCACTTTGCAATATGTTTGAGTTGACCCATTATTCTCTCCGGCGCTGTTTTGTCATTGGCTTGTGTTGGAGCAGTCAGCGGCCGGAATGGTTCATGCCGGAAAGTGATATAGTATTTGCCATTCAATTCTCTTAACACATATTGTGATTTGTCTTCTTCGTCTTCTGTAACGAGCGTTTCGGCTGATTCATTTAGAATTGCATCCATCAAGGCCTGGCGTTCTTTGCCATCCCCCTTTTGTTGCTCAACATGTATCTGAAGGGTATTCGACATTAAACCTTCGATGAGTGCTTTGTAAACTTTACTCTTGTCGGGATTTCCGTCAATTGATAATTCTGAAGAATCAGTTCTTACTGATTTTACTGTCGCGTTATAAGTTTTGCTCTCATCTTCCGGATCAATTACTGTTAAGTTTTTCGTCTTGCTACCCAGTCCATGGATCGCCCCGATATTTACTATCCACCCCGAAGCTTTATTATTGATCACTTCGGCGAAACTGTTTTTGGATAAATTGAAGGGTTTATTAAGGAAGGAACTGTATAACATTGCCTCATCATTGAACGCGACATAGATCCTGGGCTTTTGTTCAAATACATTTCTGAGATATTGACGTATGCGATTTCTCAATGAGTAATAAGTGATCTCGCCATTCGCCAATTCCAAAACCTTTAGAAGGACTTTTGTAAATACACCTTCACCAGATGCTTCAACGGCAGATTCATCTGATTCGCAAGCAGAAAGTTGAAGATGTCGTCCTTCCGGTAATGATTTGGATTCTCCTTTACTGATAAAATCTTCTCTTGTTAATTCTTTGTGGAAGATAAATTTATCCCAGGGTCGTTTTGCAAAGGTGAATGTGACTCGCTTTTCAACAATATCCTGAAAAGATTCCTTTACATATTCGGCATTACGTGTAATGTCTGCGGAATGACAACAGTCAAATATGGTTAAAATATGCGGGCCTTTCTTTGAGACTTCATGTATTAACCACCGCAATTCTTTATCTGCTAAAAGAAAATCATCGAGGTTGTCTTTATCATAATAGCAAATGAATGCTTCCATTTTTCCGTCTGTTTCTGAAGAGAAAGCTTCTGTATCTGCCCATTGCTGGGTGCCATGACCGGAATAATAAAATAATGCAACGTCTCCTTTGCCAGCTTTTCCTAAATGCTCTTTAAAGGCCTTAGCAAGATTTGGTTTTGTGGCTTCTTTGTTCGAAATGACTTTAATATCTTTTTCATAGTAATCATCCTGTTCAAGCATATTCCTGATCTTTTCTGCATCGCTAACGGGACCGCGAAGTATCGGAAAGCTGACCTGCTGGCCATCCTGCACAATTTTGATTTTCTCATCGTATTCCCCAATACCCACAAGCAGTGCAAATAGTTTCGGTTTCGTGCCCGGCACATTGGCTTCAGTTTCCAGTTCAGAGAAATTGATATCCTCGTATGAAGGATTACCAGTTTGAATACTCTTTGTAGCGGGGAAGAAGGCATCTATTTCTGCGTCCGATTTCAGAACCGGTCCGGTTGCAGTTGTACCTGCCCTGGTTGGTACAAAGCTCGCAGCCTGAACTGATGTAATCACTTTATTCCAGTCGAATGCCGGTCCAATATCCCATTTCCCATCTATTCTATAATTGACATGGGTAACAATTCCCTTAAAGTTCAACACATTTTGCGTAGTCTGCAGTCGATCCAGTGGATCCATAAACTTTCTTGGAATACCATATGATTTAGTCAGGTATCTAAGCAGAATGATCAGGCTTTCATATTGTTCTTTTGTATAGGTGGGATAATAGGATTGTCCCCTGAATGCTGTTGGAAGTTTTGTGTAAGCTTCTTTTTCGGTTAATGAGCAGTAGATATCAACCGGTCCTTCTTTTCCATACTTATCTTTTATTCTCGAATAAACAGTTTCAAGATTACCAGCTCTTTCAATGAGGTACCCATAGTTTGACAATTCTATTCCGATGGTTGCTTTGTCTTCCGCCTGATTCGTTCCAATATTTCCTATTCCTTTACCCAAATGCCCGGAATATAATTTTGAAGGAAACAAGCAATAAATAGTTCCATCGCGGGCAATCACATACGAAACAGAAACATGATAGTCATGCCGGCTCAAAGCGCCAAGGTCTGATCTTAACTGACCCGCTGTATAATGAAGTACGATGCGTTGTTTCTTATGCGCTGATTGATAAAAGTAATTAGAGCGGTTGGCTGGTTTTGCCACAAATCCTTCAAGCGAAAGTTTTTCACCCGGAACAGGGATTGAAAATCTTTGAAGCTTGTATTCTCCATTATTCCCGGTCAGGCGAATACCTTCTTCGAGCTTAGGCAGGGACTTGTAATTCATTTGTGCAATTTTGGGAGTGAGAAAATGCACTAATCCGGGCCGTTTGATTTCAGAGGGGCGGGATAGTAAATTTAGGAAATTAAATGCGCTTAGCTTATTCCCCTTTTTGGTGGATTTTTGATATCGGGTAATTTACCTCTTTCAGGTATTGGTCGTAAAGTAGGAATGCCTTACTTTACTACTCTCATCTTACCCTGTTTAAGCAAAAAAGGCTTTGTTTAGGTTCAGATTGACTTTTCACCTACTAACAATAAACATATGCCTATGTCACCTACCAAATTGATGGTCCGGGTAAAGACCAATGCAAAAGGTCCGGCCATGAGAGAAGGAGAAGCTTCCGGCGATAACGAATCAATAATGTTTGTTGAAAAAGAAGCCGAAGAGAGCAATCCATGGGATGAAGCACATCATGTTGTTCACGACAATCCTGAATTTACATTTGCCGAGCCGGAACTGGAATCAAGCCAGGATTTTTATAGAGATTATGAAGAGATCACAGAAAAAGGGGAAGCAACGGCTGACTCCTATTTACAATTCATAGACTACTGGCCTCATCCGGAGAAATCTTCAATCTGGCATTTAGGCAAGGATTTTTCGCAATTAAAGGATGCGCGTGATGCAATCAAAAATTTGCCGAAGAAAAAAGTTGTTCGGATCGCTCATTTCGATACGGGTTATGATAAAGATCACATTTCATTTCCCAAACAAATTATCCGCAAAGATCTTGAGCGGAATTTTGTTGATGGAGAAGAAGATCGTTGGAACAATGCTGAAGATCTATTCTCTGACGGTGCGTTGAAAATGCCAGGCCATGGTACTGGCACATTGAGCATCCTCGCCGGTGCAAAAGTTGCAATCGATACTTGCGGCTTTGATGATTTTATCGGATTACACGATAGTATCGAAATAGTTCCCATTCGATTGGCTAAATCGGTTGTGCTCTTCAAGTCCGGTGCTTTTGTGAAGGCACTGGATTATGTCGTTAACGAATTGTATAATGATGAAAACAAGAGAGTGCATGTGGTTACGATGAGCATGGGAGGTCTTGCATCAAGGGCATGGGCAGATATGGTGAATGCCGCTTACGAAAAAGGGATCTTCATTGTAACGGCTGCGGGAAATAATTTTAAAAAACTGCCAACTCGCACAATGGTATTTCCTGCAAGATTTAACCGGGTGGTGGCCGCTTGCGGAGTAACCGCTGATCTGAGCCCATATTCAAAACCATCGGGCGAAGGAAGTTTTAGCATAATGGAAGGGAACTACGGACCAAGATCGCTTATGAAAACTGCAATTGCCGCATTTACGCCAAATGTTCCCTGGGCAACTCATCGTTTTGATAAAATAGTGGGCATCCGTGGCGATGGAACTTCTTCTGCAACTCCCCAGGTGGCATCGGCCGCTGCATTATATTATATCAAGCATTATGAAAAGTTGGAAGCATTACCTGAGCCATGGATGCGGGTGGAGGCAATCCGGCATGCACTTTTTAATTCGGCACAAAAAACAATAACGGATCGCGACGGCGATTATGAAATGTATTATGGCAATGGAATCTTAAAGGCAAATGACATGCTGAATGTCGATGTGCCCGCTCCGGAAAAGCTGGTGAAGCAGGAAGAAGACAAGGTTTCTTTTCCATTTATAAAGATGATCCTCGGATTGAAAGGGCTGAGTCCTGAGGAAGACGCTGAAGAAGAAATGCTGGAAACGGAACTTATGCAATTGGTGTTGACAGATGAGCAAATGCAATACTTACTAAACGATGAAGAGAAGAGATTGGAAGATCTGAACACGGACGAGAAAATGAGACTGGCCGAATTTGTCATTAATAACGAAAAAGCATCACAAAAATTAAAAGAGAAGATGGGGTTACTGTTGATACAATTATCAATTTAAGCTAACTGCAGTTCATCTTAAGTAACCAGAACAATAAAGAATGATATCTTCCTGATCTCTCGGGAAGATATCATTCAACGTTAATGCTAAGCTATTTTAGGTGGGATCAATTTATAAATTACAGGAGTAACAATCCTTGACAGCACAGTTGAAGAAATTAATCCTCCAATCAATACAAGCGCAAGAGGTGCTACAAGCTGATTACTGCTAAGCGCAATTGGCATTAGTCCTCCGATTGCGGTAAGACTTGTTAATACTATAGGAAGAAAGCGTAATTCCCCTGCTTCCCTAATAGCCTCGTCAAGACTTTTCCCTTCTTTCCTCAGTTGATTGGTGAAGTCAACCAGGAGGATGGAATTTTTTACTTCAACTCCCGCCAAACCGATAAAGCCGATGATTGCGACGAAAGACATTGGTGATCCGGCCAACCAAAGCATAGTAACTCCTCCAATTACTCCCAACGGAATAACCGAAAGCACGATCAAGGTGCTTTTAAAAGTCTTGAATTCTAGAACAAGCACCAGGATGAACAAAAACACGGTAGCAATTATGACTGTTGAAAAGTCACTTCCAAATAGTTCTTTGCTTGATTCGGCTTCGCCGGCTAAGTCAACTTTATAACCTTCAGGAACCTGAATTTGGTGGACGTTCTTCATGAAATATTCGGTTATCTGCTCGGGGAGCACGGACTTTTCTGTGGACGCAGTTACAACTACATAACGTTTCTTATCCAGATGTTTAATTGTAGTTGGAGAAGATTCAAATTCCATTTGCGCAATCTGGTTCAATGGAATCGGCGTACCGACAGCATTATTAATATAGATTGCGTTAAATGTGTTTAATGTCGCAAACTTTTCTTTGGGGGCATTAACTACAATTGCAAAGTCATCTCCATCTTCGTCAGTGTATTTTCCTGCCTCAACACCTGCGACAGATAACCTGACCGTTTTATCAATATCAGCCGTCTGTATTCCCAGTGTGCGTGATTTATCGGTATTAATATTAAGCTTGATGTCTGATTTCAATACTCCCACATCATTGTTTACATAGATCGCCCCGGGTGTCGCCTTCAATAATAGTTCTGCTTTTGCCGCCAATGATCGCAAGGTGTCCAGATTATCACCGCTAATTCTTATCGCAACAGGCGCTTCTATCGGTGGCCCCTGTTCGAAATCCTTCACCTCAATTTTTGCACCTGCAACACCTGCAAATCGCTGCCTGAGTTTTTCAATCAGCTTTTTCTTCTGTGAAGGGGTTTCATCAGGATTAAGTTGAACAAAGAACTGCGCAAAATCCGATTTTTCATTTTCCGGGGTCACATTGTAATAGATTCTGGGATTACCCTTGCCAACATTTGTTGTATAATATTTAACCCTGGGCTCTTTTCTTAATTCACCTTCAATAAAGCGCGCCATACGATCAGTTGCTTCGAGATTGCTTTGTAATGGCATATTGAGATTGATAAGGAATTGAGGTTTTTCAGATGTTGGAAACAGGCGGAAGCCGATTACTTTGAACACACCCAGGGAACCCACGAATAAAATAGCGGCAACTGTCAGGGTGCGCACGGGATATTTGAGTGAATAATTCAAAACGCGGGAATAACTTCCGCTTATAATTTTCTTCAGGCCACGGAGAAAGATATTTCCGTCACCACTATGATTAGCCTTAAGTAATCGGTTTGATATAAATGGAACAATGGTTAATGAAACAAACAAAGAGGCTATTACCGCTGAGATCACCGCCATAGGTAGTCCACGAATAAATTCACCTGGACCCTCTGGCATGAAAACGATGGGAAGAAACGCAATACTGAGCGCCGCTGTACAACCCAAAACGGCTAACCCGATCTGTTTTGTTGCCTGAATTACGGCATGATATCTTGAATGTCCTTCTCTAAGCCAGCGTTCGATATTTTCTACAACCACAATGCTGTCATCAACCAACAATCCTAACGCGACTACCAAACCGACAATACTAAGTTGATTGAGCGAATAGCCCATGAAGTTCATCATTACTATAGCAATACCCAATGAAAGAGGGATGGCTACCATCACGACAAGTGCTGCTCGCCAGCCAAGGGGTAAAAGAGTAATTATGACAAGTCCGATAGCGATCAGAAAATCAATTCCAAGGCCTCCAAGCCTGTGCTGTACATTATCGGCCTGGTCAAAATGCCGGATCATTTCAATATTGGATGGAAGTTTTTTTCTAAAAGCATCCAACACCTCTAAATAGGATTCTTGCGTTTTGGAAATATTTTCTCCAGCTTTTTGCGCAGCGGTGACCAATACAGCACGGTGACCATTTAACCGCGTAATATGTTTTGTTTCTTCATAATTATAAGCAACAGTTGCAATGTCTTTGAGATAAACGATGTTCCCATTGGCGCTGTACACTACGGTGTTCTGTATTTCTTCGAGGCTTTTGTATTTGCCACTGGTTTTTACATTGAATGTTTTGGTTCCTGCACGGACACTTCCACCAGGAATATTCGCTCCCTCGCTTTGAATGCTCCCAATTACATAATTAATAGGGATCTTTTGTTGGGCAATCTTATCCAATTTGAGGTCAATCCTGACGATCTGCTCCGGCACACCCCAATAATCAACCTTTTTCAGGCTTTTTACTTTTTCCAAATCTTCTTTTAATTCGTCGGCATAGAATTTCATTCTTTCATCGGATGCATTTTCTGAAACAAGTGCTACCTGGATTATATTGACTTCAGTAGGAGTAAATTTTTTAATCTCTATACTGTAGATATCCTGTGGAAGCTCTGAGCGGATGGCATTTACTTCACGGACGAGCTCCTGGTACTTGGCCTCCACATCAACTTCATATTTGTATTCAACATTGATTACAGCAACGCCGTCATCAATTCTTGTCATGATCTTTTTGAGATTCTCCAATTCGCTCACTTTTTTTTCAATTGGCTTTACGACAAGTTCTTCCATATCCTTGGGGCTGGTACCAGGATATATAATAACTATTGGAAATTGCGGCGGATTGATTTCCGGATCTTCTGCTCTTGGCATTGAAAGTACTGTCGTAATGCTCACCACGGCTATCATCAGAAGAATCACGAGGGTGAATTGATAATTCTTTACAAAGAATGATGTGATACGCATAAAATCGATTTGAATGATACAGGAACAGGTTTGATTACCTGGATACGGCGATGGAAGCATTTTCGGTTAGATAAGGACTTCCTGAAACAACTACATATTTGAATCCATGCAAGCCTTTAGATATGTAAGCGACATTCTGGTTTATTTCTGCAATGGTTACTGAAACTCTCTTTACCGTTTTTTGGTCGTTGGTTACAAAAACAAATCCTTGTTTGCCATTTGCTTCAAGCAGTGCTTCATACGGGATGCTATATCCGATTATCTCTTTGGCAGGAGAAATTGCAGCCGATGCGAATAAACCAACAGCAGGCCTTTCTTTACCGAAATCTATTTTTAATTCGATCGGGAAGGAACCGCTTGCTGCATCTGCGGCCAGTGCTTTTTTGCTGACAGTCGCATTAAATGATTTTCCAGGAAATGCGTCGAAATAAACCACGGCGCCATTACCCTTTTCAATAGATGCCCATTCCTTATCAGAAACAGCAGTTTTGAGAACCCATTTGCTTGAACCGGAGACCGCATTCATTAATAGAACCGGAGCCCCTGCATTTGTTAGCTCACCAATATTCCCGGCCTTTGCTACGATAAAACCATCTGTTGGCGCGTAGATCTTAGAGTATTGTTGATTGAACGCAACCTGTTGCAGACTTTGTTTGGCAATATCTACTCCTGTCCTGGCATTTTGTAATTGCTCCAATGTAGCCACGCTGTCTTTGTACAAATTTTCAACACGCTGATAGTCCCTTTGTGCTTTTTCGAGCGATAATTCCACCTGTTGCACCAGGGCTGAAATCTCGGTTGATTTTATACTTGCAAGTAATTGCCCTTTTCTAACCAGATCTCCTTCTTTAACTGCGATAAGATCGATGATCCCTCCAATCTTAAAGGAAAGACGGGCTTCATTTTCGGTTGACAGCAATCCGGAAGTATTAATAACTGCCTTACCATTTTGCTCAACTACCTGCAAAAGTTTCACAGGAATTGCAGTATTTACTGTGTTTGAATTTTTTTGGTTTGCCTTAATGCCACAGGCTTGAAGGATAACTATGGTGGCGAGCATTACAATTATGATACGCATAGGAATGTGTTTATTAGTTTAATGAATAAGAAGCTGTTTGTCTTTCGTAGTCTGCCAGGGCGGCAAGCACTTTATATTTGTTGATGTTTAACTGAAGTTGCGCACTCGTCAATTGGTTACGGGCATCGAGGAACTCGATATAACTATTTACACCCTCGCGATACCCTCTATCAATCAGGTTAAAATATTTTCGCGCGGCTTCTTCCTGTTTGATCGCGGAGTTATAATTGGCGTAAATAGTAGCGGCATTGTTTCTACTCACCGAAGCAGAGAGCTCCAATTGCTGCCGAACGTAATCATTCTTTAATTCCAGGTTTTTCCCATCCAATTCCGACTGTTCTATCTTGTATATATTTCTTTTGCCAGAAAATATTGGAACCTGCATTTGGATTCCTCCCAGGTAGAAAAAAGAATTACTGTTCACTTTGAAGTCAAAACCCTGGGAAGCGAGGTCTAGAAAGGCATTAACCTTTGGTGTGCGGAACGACCTATTCAATTTTTGAATGTCTTTGTTGATGTTCTTTGCAATCCCAAGACTTTTTAGTTCTTCTCTTCCGTTGATATTATCGTTCAAATTCGCTGCTACTGCGTCCACGTTTTCAGTAAGCGAAATTTCAATTGCGAGAATGGGCTCAGTAAGCGGTTTATTCAATAAGAAGTTGAAGTAGGCTTTTGCATTTTGTTCTTCATTTTTCGCCGCTAATAAATTACTTTCCTGTTGCTTTACTTCACTTTCGGCACGGGATACATAGGCCGGCAATCCCTTTCCATTGGCAAGAAGGGATTGGTTAACCTTCAAATTCTGATTCACTACCATCAGCGCATTTTCATAGATGCCGATGGAATGTTTTGCCATCAGGTATTTATAATAGCCAACCTTGATTTCTCTGATCAACTCTCTTTTATAAATATCTATTTCTGTTTGTTGAAGGGATACCTGGTCTTGCTGAATATTTCGATTGATCTTTAATGAAGGATTAATTATCGGAAGAGTAGTTCGAAGCCGGAGGTCATAAAAATTATCCGGGAGGAATTGTTCCGATGTATTACTTATAGTGGGAAAATGATTTGACCCGGTGAGCTGATTTAAAGTTTGGTAGACCGGGTTCAAAAGATCTCCTATTGGAAACTCCAGCGACCGACCTCCCTTGGCTACTGAATATTGTCCCTCAATCCAGGTCTCGGGAAAAAATAAACTACGTGCCTGCTTTAAGGCAATCAGGCTTTTCTCATAGTTTATCTTTTTTTCTTTTAGAACAAGGTTGCTGCCCAGCGCTTCGGCGATGTACTGTTCAGGAATTTCCTGGGCTGATAAAGTAGTGCGGACCATCGCCAGCAATACCAACATGGATCGAAATTTCTTCATAAAAAAAGGTTTAATAATCGACGTATATAAACTGAACATTGTTCACCTATTAGGCAAAAAAAATTATATCTTTTCTAGCATCGAAACGAAATACTTATATCCATTTTCAAGCAATTCGTCCGGGGTAAGGTTTACATCATGATAGGCATTGCATCGATCCCTGCAATACAGCGCACACATTCCATGCATGGCAGACCATATCGTAAAACAAAGAAAATTTACATCCCGACCTTTAAACCTGCCCACCGCCTGGCAATCTTTGATCACTGTTTTGAGATGATTTAATGATTGCTGGCCCATTTGCCATTTATCATGTTCTTCCATATTCATAGGGGCCTTCATAATGAACATCAGGTCGTAGAAATCCTTATTTTCCCTCGCAAATTGCATATAGACCTTGCCCATTGCCTTTAGTCTTTCGAACGGGTCCGATACATGTTGCAGGGGCGCCATAGAACTTAAAAATCTGCGAAACCCTTCTTCATGTAATGCATGAAAGATTTCATCTTTTTCCTTAAAATATAAATAGATGGTTCCTGGGCTGTAGTCGATTTCTTCCGCGATATTCCTGATGCCTGTTTGCTCATAGCCCTTTTCCAGAAATATTTTCCGGGCCGCATCCAGGATGAGCGCCCTCATTTCTTCCTTCTCTTTTTGCTTTCTGGTGGCTGTAGTCATAATTGGCAATTCCGGAACAAAGATAATGAACACTGTTCAGTAAACAAATCTTTTTTTAAAAAATTTTGTTAACTCAAAAAACTCTCCTGATACGTTGCTTTGGGAAGATGAGCTTATACTTCACCAATTCAGAATCGACTGACGCGAATTCTTTTTTATTATCCATCCAATTATGGAGCGCGTTAAAATCCTGTAGATTTCTTAAGGTGGTATCATTCCTGAACACGGAAAGAAAGTTATCTCTCAGGTAAAAGAATCTTTGACCATCGGCGCTCATACCATATGTGTCGTTTGGTGTCAATCCAAAGCAGCTTTTTATGCATAGTCTGTTATCGAGGAGGTACAAATACTGGTAGCCTGTCTTTTCATCTTTCCTGGATAGAAGAAGTGTAGTTCCTGAATCAGAATTGTACAAATAACTTTCAATCCCTTCAGGACTTACAAAGCTGTCGACGACTTTCCCAGTAAATTCTCTTAAGATCAGTGTGTCCGCAGGGCTTTTTCTGTCTTCCTTTTTTATTACCTGTTTTGAAAGGAATTTTTTTGATTTGAAATCAGAACCGATTAACTGTCCTTTTATTCCGAACACTGCTTTGTTGGAAAGGTTCAATACGAAGACGGAATCCTTCCTAATGGTTGCGATGGCATGAGATTGATCACCGTCTGCATAAGCATATGCAATATGGGGTTGCACCTTGAATGAATCGATTTTATTCCTCTTCTTAAAAAACAAGGTGCCCTTTTTGATATACATGAGCGAGCCGGATTCAGTGAAGTCCGCAAAGTAAATATCTGGTAAGGATTCAACGATGGTTCCGTCCCTGGTAAAAGCATTTATGGTATACTTATTATTTATTGATTTTTCCAGTGCAAGAAATCCATCCTTCTTTTTTGAACTACTTACTGAGAATTCTGAGGGAAATGGTTCTGATTTGAAGTTATCGGCCGTATCAACAAATAAGATTTTACCTGTCAATGGTATCATCGGAGGAATGACAAATTGATTGAACTCCAAAAATGGAACCATCAATCCGCCATCAACGGTAAATTTTACTCTGTAGGAATCAAAAGGCCTTTCGGTTTCTCCGAATAATACACTGGGGTAATATAAGAATCCGTCTTCTTTGTCAAGGTTTACATTCTCAATGACCTTTCTTGCCTTGCAATCGTATAGGATGAATTGATTTGCATACAACGACATCCCAGTTGGCGAACTTGTCTTTGTTTCACTGTTGCCTGCCAGTAGGAGCACACTTGGGCTATTCATGAAATAGCCATAAGATTTTTGTTTGAATGTCGTATCAGGTTTTCCATTGTGAAATATTTTAGACGCGTCGTCTTCTTTGATGAAGATATATTCACCGTCTGGCGAGATATCAACCTCGCCTTTTCCAAAAACCTTTTTAACCAATGTATCAGTGGGATAGAGTGCGAAAAGCGATTGAATGGCCTGATCCATTGCAATCCTTTTAATCTTTGTTTGTAAACTGAGATTATCAGCCTCCTGGTAGGATTTAAAATCGTAGATATGTTTTGCCAGGCGAAGTGCTTTTGTTTTATCAGAGATCGTGTCATTGGTATAAGCCATGTACACCAATGCAAAATCAGTGTTGGCTTTATTCAATAAATAATTCCCAACCAATAAGCCAATCAATAAAAGAATGACCAGCAGGGAAATGGTAAACTTCAATCTATTGAACTTCCTGACTGATTTCAATTTCTCCAGCTCCTCATCTTCTCTGAATGCCCTGCTCCTATTATAAAAATCTAACTGCGCCTTGTCGAGTTTCATCATTGGAATGAGCGACTCGAATTCCTTTACTTTTTTATACCTCAAAAATTCTTTTGGATCCTTTTTCCATTCTTCAAAACCCTTCTGGACTTCCATTCGGATCTCATTCTCCCGGCGGCTCATTGAATTGCGCTGACTGTCGATCAGCTTAGATAATGTATCATGAGCAAGCTCAAGATTGGTCCCGTCTGCGCGAAGGATTCGACTTTCTAAGAGTTTTTCCAAAACGAATTTCAAAATCGCAGGCTTGAGCTCTTTCACGTATTTGGGCGCTTTTTCATCGAGTGTGTATATGCCATTGCTGAGTGTATAAGGAATTGGAAGCTTTGTGCCTTCGAAAGTCACAAAGCAATCGAGGATATTGAAAACAC
The DNA here is from genome assembly GCA_963728145.1 of uncultured Chitinophagaceae bacterium. GTDB lineage: Bacteria > Bacteroidota > Bacteroidia > Chitinophagales > Chitinophagaceae > CAVSJA01. The sequence continues at coordinate 452,034 of CAVSJA010000009.1, forward strand.
AATCCTCATCCGCCCCGCGGAAGTGCATGGACAATTCATGTTGTATTTCTTCAGATCGTTGCTTGAGAAAACGGAACAGTACATCCTTGAAATTTCCGAATATCCTGATATCGCTTGAACTGAATTTTAAATGAGGCAGGCCATTGTTCCGGGGCGCAAGTGTTTGTTTCTTCTCGGCATGCTTCCATAATTGATCGAGGTAAACCTGTAAATAAGGAAGGGAGATAAAATTCTTTCCCGAAAGCACTTCGATAATATGATTGATATCTGCTTCGGGATTTTCAATTGAGATCTTGAAATGATCGCAGGACTTCTGTATTACCTCCTTTACGTCATCCCTGCGCATTGGTTCAACCCTGAGCCGGTTCTCAGAAATACCACGGAGGTCTTTTTCGAATGTGTCCAGCCATGCAAAATATTCTTCCTGCAATAATAATATGACGTTGCAGGAAAGCACCGAATGTTGTTCGATGATCTCATGTAATAGTCCTTTGAATATTTCCTTTTCACGGTCCGTTCCCAGGATCAGCAATTCCTCAAACTGATCGAATATCAGGTAAATTGGCCGGAGATCGGATTTCCTGATTTCAGTTACGATGTATTTGAGTTGATCCCGTTCATTCGAATGAGCGCCCGCGATGGTTCGAATCTGGAATTTTTCTTTTAATTCATTCAGCAACGAAATATTTATATTATTTCCCCTTCGTACATAAACAGGGATCCATTCATGTGATTCAAATTGCCTGGCGAGTCCACATTGTACCAGGCTTGTTTTTCCTGAGCCGGAGGGACCATAGATAAGTACAAAGCGGTTTTTCTTTACCAGCTGATACATGACCTTTTCTTCGTCTTTCCTGCCAAAGAAGATCGAGACATCCTCGCTGTCGTAATAGTCAAGGAATTTGAATGGACTTTTTGTTTCAGTCATTTTGATCAGGATAAGTTTTCACCAAGCACTTCTTCCCGAAAAGCTTTAAACTGCAGGCGGATTGATTCAAGCTCGTATTTCTTTTTATTCGACAGGTCCATCTTCTCAACCCGGAAGAAATCAGTTGATTTCATCGGGCAGGAAACATCGCTGAATTCATAGATATCATTCTTGTTCAAATAGCGATTAAAGAACATGACATTGCTTTTGTCTCTTTTATCTTCAAACACCAAACGATCGATCACAAAAGGTGAGAGGTTGAGAAAATCAAGATTTTCTACATCAATTTCCCTCAGCAACGCATTCCGGATCTTTTCTTTTTTATTCTTGATAAGAACCACGGTCCAGTTATCGAGAAAGGTCGGCATGAAATACTGGAAGAAGGTTTGCTCTTCGTCCGATTTTAATGGACGCATCAATTTTATGATCTGGTGTTTGTATTGAGCCCGGTTGGTTGGAAGATGGCGGTACTTAAGGATGTCGATCTGTGTAATGCTCGTAAGATGGTAACGATAGAGAAATCCCAGTTTGGTGAAAAATTTACAGAGATAGTTTTCGGCACGTTGACATTCGTAAAGCAGATTATTAACTGTCCTTTTTGCCATCCGGTCCATATGCAGCTTCAGGAGGTAAGCACAGGCAGATTTAAATTCGCTGCCTTCAAGCAGCAGATCTTTCAGGATGGATTGTTCTTCTACAAATTGACCGAGGCCATTATCCCTGGGTTGTGATTCAAGAAATTCCCTGATTGCGTAAATGAAAGGTATATAGTCATAAACCGATCTTTCTTCAGCATTCAGGTAAAAGAAATCTTTAAGTAAAGACTGCAGCTCCGGTGTAATTTTTATTTCGCTGAACTTAAGTTTTGCTTCCCATAGTTGCGCAATCATTATCAATCCCATGAATTCAGAAGAAACATGATAGAGCTGACCCACTTCTTCCAGCCACTTCAAAAGAAATTTGTCCTTATTCTTCTCATACCTCGCTGCAGACATGGTATTAAGCATGTTGAGCAGGTTGGTGGCGATGGGGAAGGGAACGCTGAAAAGAATCTTATCTCTTTTTTCATGGTCTTCGACGATCTCGTTATTGCCCTCCCGCTTTTTGAGTTCAAGCGTTTCCGGATTCCCTGCTTCATTGAATAAATCATAAAGATGTGCCAGCAGTTTTGCATTGGGTAAATAATTCGGATTTTCAAATTCCGGTTCCGGCGCATTACTAAAAAATGGATTTACATCGATTAGGGCCACATCGCCATAGATTCCCCAAAGGGGCTCATCATTTTTCAGGGGCTGCAAATTAATATGCCGCATTTTGCCCAAGCCACCGTCGGTTGCCGACTTTGCCGGACCCAGTGCATCTTCGAATGCGTTTGCGAATGAAAGCTGTTTGCCAAAAAGGTTGGAATAAAAACGGACCGCAAATTCGGTTGCACTTTGATCATTAACTGCTGCGCTGGTCGCTACGATAACAGGTACTCCGATCTCCTGCAATTTCTTTACCTGTCCGGCAGTTGAGCATCCGTTCAGAAATACCAGTTTCAGCGATTTGGATTCAACCGAGCTCTTCAGTTGGTCAACAATCCCCTCTGCGTTGGAAAGCGTATCATCGAGTAATACATGCTCTTCACCGGCATGACCACTATAATTAAAGACGGCGATACGGCCGGAAAAATTACCAAGGTATTTATTAATGGAGCTGATTGTTGGAAAATTGTCCCGGTGAATGGTGTAATTATCCTGGACATGATTTTCTGAAAGGAGTTCATAGACTTCATCAAATTCTGTTTTAAGAAGTGGCAACGGCTCTCCCTGACTATTTGCATAGGCCATGAAAATAACTTCCATAACAAAAAGTTATTCGTGAAAAAATATAGCACAGGATACAGTTTGGGTTGAGTTTATTACCACGAAACTATTAGTCGCAATTTCCTGGGTGCCGGGAAACCTGGCAGTCAACCTAATTCTTCTAAAAAGAGCCTAAAAGGGGGCAAGTCTATATTGGCCAGGAGGTTCTTCAGGCAGAAATAACCTTTTAGTGAGTAGTTTTACCAAGCCACCATTAAATTACGATTTTAATTGATGCACACCATGTTTATATCTTCCAGGGTGGGATTACTACCATGGCCTGATAATTGAAGCATTGATTTGACGGGCATCAATCACCTGCCTTGGCTAACGACCATTAGCAATTCGATTGTGGAAAAATTAAAGAAAGGTTGTTGATTTCTTAATATTGGAAATTTTATTTTCTATCTATCTTAACCCCGAAATTCTTCCGGTGTATTTAAGTTCCATGATTGTTTTATTGATCTTGTAAACTGCTTTGCTTCCATTAAACGGTAAAAAACTCTTTAAAATGTTCACGCAGGATTACGAACGCAGCACTCTTCTTCAACAAATCCTATCTGCGAAATCGCAGGATGAGGTGATGAAGCTTATTGATGCAAGCATCAAGTGGACTCGCACAGACTTATTGGGCGATTCCGGACTTCGTTCATTTGTGGATCGAACCCTCAACGAGATCCGCCAATCCGATCCATTGAGCAATAGCGCCGAGCAATGGAGTAATTTGAAGATGGCGAAGATTTATTTTAATAGGATCCTTAGAGGTTTCTCCGAACCGGCGTATTGATTATTTTATATTTTTTTATTTGCTATTTGTTATCTCGAAGCAGAGATGCTCTCGAATAATTCTTTTATTTGTAGCATACCGATTATCGGGGTTTCTGCTAGTTTGTTTTTGTCCCCGCCAACACATTCACCCCCTTAGGCAAAGGATTTCCCGAACCTCTTCTAAAACTTACCACCTGCCCAACATGCCACAAAGCGTCTGAAATTGGGCCATTCACCAGGTTCCAGAATGGAAATTCATTTTTGTTTGTTCCTCTTTCGAAAATCATATCCATTTCCTCAAGCTTCACATTCGATTGTTTTAATAACTCGCTTGCTGTTTGAATATTCTTCAATGTTTTCTCCCGCAATTCTGTATATGAAAGTTTTGGCGGAGGCGAATCGAATTTTGTAGACTTCTTACTTGTCGTATTTACTAAGATTTCAACCAATCCACTAATATGTTCCAATGTTTCCATTGTAGTTCTTGCTCCTTCAGATGGACGATATGCAAGATCTTTTTCGGTTAATCCTTCCGTTGCCCAGAAATAACGAAAGCCGAGACCGTCCACCATGCGGGCAGCGACATTGTTTGCGGTGAAACTCTTTGGTGTATCGGGAATTGTATAGTAGTATGGTTTGGATTGAGACATGGTGGTAGCGGCGTTGAATAATGCTAAAGCTAGAAAGACGTATTTCATAAATCATTGTTTGGTCGATGCTGAATTTATGAAATTCTGAAAGAGAACCGGGATCAGAATTGATGAATGGCGTTAAGCTGATTATTTAAGGGTTGCTTCCAACTCTTCGGCAATGGTTTTGATCAGTTGGGGATCAAGATTTGACTTTTTAAGATCGGGTTCAGCCATAACTGCCCGATAGTTCCGTTCTTCATCGGGTTCGAAAATGATTTCAATGCCGTTGACGTTTACAGCGATTTTGTGAGTATAGCCAAAAACACGAAGCTCCGATTCGAATTGCTTCTCTTCGTTTTTGTATTGAACAGACAATAAAAAGGATTCGGGCATGGCGTTAAAGATCGCTTATCGGCGTATAAAATAAAAATCGCAGGGCGGCCCAAGGTTTCTCCTGATTCAAGGCTACTATCAATTATTTAATACGGTATCCGAAATATGAATCACGCCGTTGGTGATTTTAGCTTCACGGGATTGCAATATTGCATCTCCGATGCTGGCAACACCATTCTTTACATGTATGAGTAATTCTTTATTGTTAAGTGTGGTCAACTTGTCCCCATCGTTCAGATCCTTATAATTAATTTGGCCATTAACGACATGGCTTTTAATAAGCTCATCCAATTTCGACCTATTTTCCTTTTCCAGAAGATTCTCCATAAACCCTTTTTCCAGCTTATCAAAAGCCAGATCACTAGGTGCAAAAAATGTAAATGGACCGTTACTGCTCAACAATTGATCCATATCGGAAGCATGTACGCCTTTTTTTAAAGTTTTCAGGTTCTTATCAGTGTTAATGACCTGCGTGATGTTTGACATTTTATTGATTTACCTGCCTGTAGAATTACGGGCAACTGGACAAGGTAGGCTTAATTAAACCAAAGGGTAGATAAGGTTTAACCAAATGAATATGACATTCCATTAAGGCGCTGGAATTTAGAAGTTAAGCGAATAATATGAAGAGATAAGTGGACTTGAATTTGGAATAAGGGGAATTCATGATGGTTAAACCTTTTAATTGAGTTGATCTTTCCTTTTTCTCAGCGCCGTCCTTAGGTAAAGTTCAATGTAGGAGAGAATGTCGTCCGCATTTACACCAAATCCTCTCCCCAACCCCAAACAATCCGCTTCACCTCCACTCCTTCCAAATTTCTTTTAAACTGCTCGAAGATCACTGAGCGGTACTTACTTGAGTTTTTGTTCATCATCCGGAATCCGCTTATGTACTCGTAGTATAATTTTTCGAGCTTGATGTCTCCAGTTAGTTTTATAATGCGTTCCATAAAAGCGATAACCAGTTGTGTATTGTCAGGCTTGATCGCAGCCATGGTTTTTTTCAGTTTCTCAAGCAGCTTATCATCATCGATACCGATAGCAATATCAATGAGACCAATCTCGGCATAATTAAGTCCTTCTGCAGATATTAGCGCGTTATATATTTCACAACGCTGTTTACTGTTTAGAAACGATTCGTTACGGGTATAGAAAGTTTCAAACTCTGAAATGTAATAACTCTGGGGAGTTAATTCATACAATCCTTCCCATCTTGTGTGTTTATTAGTCGCGCAACGAACCATCCATTCAATAATTGCGCGATGCTTTTCCTGGCCATTGGAAAGAATATTTATGAATTGCATTTCAAGAATGCGTTGCTTGTAAACAAGTATCCCTTCCTTATCAGTAAAATGCTTGAGGCCATAAGACATCGCATGCGTAACGTAACATGAATTCTTTTTATCTCTGTCGAGAAAGACGATCATTTCTTCGCCGGGAAGATAGACGGGGGGTTCGGGTGAAACAAGATGCGAAAAATAGCGGACTTTCAACGTATCCTCATGGGTCTGTCCTTGTAACACTTCTTTAACCACTATCAATGCATAATTGATATCATAAACACTTGCCGGAACATTTTCAACACCGGTAAAAATCACTTTGCCCTGGATGATCAGTTCCGCTTCGTTTATTAGTTTCCGTAATGGCCTGGGAGAAATGGGATCTGCTATTGCATTAGAATGCAATAGGATAATCAGAGCAAGCACGGTTAGGGGTCGATTCATTAGCAGATGCTGGTTTTGGAGAAAAATCAACTTAAGATAGAAATAACGCGCCAAAAATCGAAGTGTTGTGGATTTGTTTTCAAAAGAAAATAAGTATTTCCCTGTAGGGTGATTTTCAGGACGAAACTTCCGAAAGCATTATGGAAAATGGGAAGCGAGCCTCAGGATTCCTACCTCCTACATTTGACCAGGAATAGTTATCGGAGGAATGAGCTGTTGATACGAGGAAAAGGCGCCTAAGGCTGATCTGATAAATTAAGCGTTAGCATCTTATCTAATCCCCTTAAATTTACCATACCAAAAAACCAGTCCCGCCAACTTACCAACTAATCCAATGACTGACCTTCAGAAGATTAAAGCAAAGCTTGAAAAAATGAAATGCCCATTCCATGGGCAGACTCCGAAGATCAAGATCCTGGAGAATACCATTGAGATCGACCATTGCTGTTGCATGGATTTCCAGGAAATTCTTGCGACGAAATCAAAGGAATTGATCGCAAAGGAGCAAAAGGACGGATTGTAAGATCTAAAGTCGTTTTTCATTTACTTAATGACTTGGCTAAGAGGTCATGAAAAAGTTTTCTTCCTATATAATCACCGGAATTTTCATTCTCGTTCTCTTCTTTTCCTGCAAAAAGGAATTAAGTTTTGAAGAAGGACAAAGATCAGCCGGGTACATCATCAGAACTATAAATGGAGATTGCCAACCCACAATGGCTTATGGATCCTTTGTCGCCGGGTCGCAGGTTGATAATTCAAACAATTTAGAGGTCGATGTGAATGTAACCAGCCCGGGCGCTTACCTCATTGAAACAGAAACTGTGAACGGATATAGTTTCAGATCAAGTGGAAGTTTCAATTCAACAGGAATTGTAACGGTGAGACTAAGCGGGACGGGCAAACCAATTAATCAAGGTATAGATCTTTTCACCGTCAGTTTTGATACGAGCTTTTGCATTGCTTCTATCGAAGTATCAGGTAATTCAAATGGCCTTGCTTCCTACAGCTTTCCTGGCGCACCGGGAAATTGTTTGAATGCAATTGTATCAGGTGATTACATTAAAAACACAGATGTTGATACTTCAAACTACGTAACTATTAACGTCAACGTAACTGTGCCTGGGGCTTATGCTATTACAACTAATTCGCTGAATGGATATTTCTTTTCTGCCGCTGGAGATTTCACCAATACGGGGGCTCATTCGGTTAAATTATTTGCGTCGGGAATTCCGGGTGTAACCGGAACCGATCAGTTTACCATCCAGGACAGTGGCTCATCTTGCAAATTTCCGGTAACAGTGCTTGACGCTCTTAGAGTAACTAATAACGATTATTTTCCTATGACAAAGGGCAGTTATTGGGCCTTTGACTATAGTGAAAATCCTGGTGACTCACTGAAGCGTGTCGTAAATGACACGGCGAACAAGGAAGGGAATCAATATACGACTATGTATGAGCTCTTACCCACAACAGGTATTAATGAATTGTATTTTAGAAAAGCGGGATTGAGTTATTATGAATATACAAGAGTTGACAAATACACGGAATCCTTTACATATGGTCCGCAGTTATACGGCGATATACTTTTTTTGAAGGAAGGTATTTCAACGAATGATGTTTGGTATTCCAAAGAATTTTCAGGAACCGCAAGCTTTGGACAAGTGATCCTGCTACGATATCAATATACCTGTACAAATGCAAATGCGGGTGTGAACATAAATGGAAAAGCATTTGCCAATGTTTACAAAATAAGAATGATCCCCCAGATCAGATCGTTGACTGCAGATTACGGACATACCGGTGAGGTCTACGATTATTACTACGCGAAAGGCGTTGGCCTGATCTATGCCAAAAAAGTAACGAATGGGTTTAGGAAATTTGAACAGAAACTGGGCAATTGGTTAGTAAACTAATTGTTGTGACCACTGGTTCGAAGATTGCCAATCATTCCATTGATTGAGTCACCCACGATCTTAGCAAGATTTGCCAAAAGCAATTTCTTGAATTGCTCACAGCAGGACGATTCAACTTCCAGTATTCCATTGCCAATACTTATGCGAGGGGGTAATGTGTGAAAGGGGCATTGCATTTTTTCCATGTCAGCTTTGATTTGGTGCAGATCTACCATAAGAAAGGTTTAATGGTCTAAATCAAAATAGCTGATCGGGGTGGAGTTGAATAAAGGTACGATTATAAAGGTTGCACTTCGAAAAGATGCCAGGAATAATTGATCTAATCTGCTAATTCTAACCATTATAGAAAAAATTGTGGTGGGGATTACGCTATTTACCGCGCTATGGGGAGGCCGAGTGATTGGCACATGTTTAGGAGGACTATACCGATGATCGTACGTATACCGGCTCTTCCCCGGCAAATGATCAGGCGATTTAATATTTTACTTCGCGACCGAAAGAACTTGCCCGACTTAAGCCCGCATTGCGATTGATTGTTATCCTTTTAGTTCAAATTTCAGATTGAATTTGAAGAAAAAAAGCAAGGGTTGCCAAAACTACAAGGGATAAAAAATTCTTTGCCACTGCCAACATTTATAAGTTTTGGCAAGTGACACCTTTTTCTTTTCAGTTTCCAAAAATGTTCTATCCTTTAATATAGTTACTTCGTGTCTATACAAGGAAGAGGAGCGAAGAAGAAATAACCTACATATAGCCATCCCGACTATTCCTTCTACTGATATCAGCACTGCAAGCCCTTATTAATCGAACACTAAGGACACTTCATCTTCTTTTGATCAGTTCCCGTTAGGAAAGAAATTTATTGATTTTAAAATCACTTAGTATGAATATGAACCAAAAGCGGGCTTTCATAACCGTTGTGCTTGCTACATTTATTTCGATTTCGTTGATCGCGCAGCAATACCGAAAGGAAAAAGACCTTCTCGGCGAAAAAAATATTCCGATTGATGCCTATTACGGCGTTCAAACTGCAAGAGCCCTGGAGAATTTCCAGGTGAGTGGTGTTACCACAAAATTTTATCCCGACTATGTTAGGGCCTATGCCATGGTTAAGATGGCTGCCGCCCGTGCAAACGCAGATGTAGGCAGGATGAGTAAAGAAAAGCTCAGTGCAATTGAAAAAGCCTGCCAGGCTGTTATTGATGGAAAGTATCACGAGCATTTTTTGGTTGATCTGTACCAGGGAGGCGCTGGCACTTCTGCAAACATGAATGCCAATGAAGTGCTGGCCAATATCGCACTTGAATTGAGCGGAAAGAAAAAAGGTGATTATCATGCCATCGAGCCGCATGATGACCTAAATATGGGTCAATCTACCAACGATGTATTTCCTACTACAATTCACGTTGCGCTATTGCTCCATAATGATAAAGTTGTAGCGGAAGCAAAGTTATTATCAGCAGCGTTTCATAAGAAAGGGGATCAGTTTGCCAAGATCCTGAAGATGGGGCGTACCGAAGGACAGGATGCTGTGCCGATGACGATGGGCCAGGAATTCCATGGATTCGGCAATCAACTTGATGCTGCAATAGAAGCATTGGTAAAAACAGAAGCTTATTTGTATGAAGAGAATATGGGTGCTACGGCCATCGGTACCGGTATTACCGCATCACCTGGCTATGCAGAAAAATGCGCTGAACATCTTGCGAAAATTACCGGTAAGCCCATGCACCTCAGCAAAGATCTTATTGCAGCAACCTCAAGCATGCAGGCATTTGTGATGTATTCATCGGCATTGAAGAATTTTGCGGTAACACTTTCGAAGATCAGCAGTGATTTAATTTTTCTCGCAACCGGTCCACGTGCCGGCGTATTTGAAATCAACTTGCCCGCTCTCCAACCCGGATCTTCCATCATGCCAGGCAAGGTAAATCCGGTTATGCCGGAATTGATGAATGAAATTTGTTTCAAAGCAATCGGCAACGATCTCACCGTTACCCTCGCTTCACAGGACGGATTGTTGCAATTGAATGCGTATGAACCGGTAGTTGCCGTTGCAATAATGGAAACGCAGGGCTTGTTCTTTAAGACCATGCCTTTATTCAGGAAGCAATGTATTGATGGCATCACTCCAAATGAAAAAACTCAGCAACACTATATAGAGCGCAGTGTAGGAATAGTTACGGCTTTGAACCCTATTCTTGGATATGATAAAACAACTGAGCTCGCCAAAGAAGCACTACAAACGAACAAAGGAATTCTTGAATTGATTCGCGAGAAGAAATTACTAACTGAACAACAGATCAAGGATCTTCTTGATCCTGTTAAGCTCACATCACCAACCGGCCCGACGAACATAATCAAACAAAAATGATCACCACAATTTTTAAAATATAAATACCGTCTAAAATGAAAAGAATACTATCAACCTTAACAATCCTGTTCCTGGTCATCCAGGTTCAGGCACAACAATTACCAAGAGTAATTATTCTCGCAACGGGCGGAACCATCGCAGGCGCTGGTGCTGCGACTGACCGCGCCGGTTATACCGCAGGAAAAATTCCTATCGATGATTTGATCGGAGCGATTCCTACAGTTAAGAAAATTGCCACCATTACCGGCGAGCAGATAGCTTCAGTGGGCAGCCAGGATATGACTACAGATATCTGGAAAAAACTGGCAGTTCGCATCAATGAAATTATTGCAAATAAGGAAGCAGATGCAATTGTTGTTACACATGGCACGGATACACAGGAAGAAACAGCTTATTTCCTTGACCTTGTTATTCCATCGGAAATGCCTGTTGTGCTAACAGGTTCTATGCGACCTGCCACAGCGATCAGTGCAGATGGCCCCAAGAATTTGTATGATGCAATCACAGTCGCTATCAATCCGAAGACGAAAGGCAGGGGTGTGTTGGTATCATTTAATGAAGGCATATATGATGGAAGAGAGGTCATGAAGATGAGTACAACTTTTACAAACGCATTTGGATCTCCGAACACAGGTGCAATTGGCCACGCTTATGATGGTAAGGTAGAATATTATGCAAACGCCACCAGAGAAGTAAATCCCCAAAAACCGGTTGTAATAAAAGCCGATACGAAGTTACCCAGGGTGGATATTGTTTACATGTATGCTGATGCGCCGTCAGACCAGATAGATTTCCTGATCGGCAAAAAAGTAGACGGCATTGTAATCGCCGGTGTCGGAAATGGCAATTTCAATAAAGCTTATATGGATGCTGTAAAGCGAGCTGTAGCATCGGGCATCGTCGTTTGCCGTGCAAGCCGCACTCCATCCGGAAGAGTTGTACTGCATGATGAGATCAATGATGATGAAGTCGGCACTATCGTTTCTGATGATCTTACGCCACAAAAAGCCAGGATATTACTGATGCTTGGCCTGACAAGATCAAAAGATAAAAAAGCATTGCAGGAACTTTTTTTCAAGTATTGAAAAGTAAGAAGAACCAAACCTAAACAGTCCCCTCCTTATATCTGATTTCAGTGAGAAGATTCTTCTCACTGAAATCAGTTTTGATTTAACTGATGACATACCCTGGGCAAACAACAATAGCAAATGAAAAAATTATCTCAGGCCATAAATCGAAGGGACGGCGGTAAGGTCAAATCAATACTATGCTTTAGTATCCTTATTCTGTTTTTAATCATACCTGCAATCTCCTTTGCTCAGAAGGATACATCAGGATTAAAGAAAGGAGGCGACACTCTTAAAGTCGTTCCAGATGGAACAGAAGGAGTAGAATTAGCAGTTCGATCAGAAGAAACCAAGGCCAGGCAACTCCCGGCAAATGAATTTATCGGATCTTATTCTACTTTCCGCATTGGCATGGGCTATATCGGCGATTTCACCACTCATATTATGAGCGCAGAATTCAAACAGCAGATGGATTCTGCAGGTCTCGATGTAGTCACTAAATATAAAACGCGTGACTTCCGCGTATTGGGAAGTGGCGTACTAAAAACAAAACGACTACTATCCTGGAAGTTTGCATTTATGTACGATGGAGATAAAGAAGTGTGGATGGTTCGTGAATCCGGACTGACCATTGGCGTACCAGAATTAAGTGGGCATCTGTTTCTCGGCCGTACAAAGGAAGGCTATTCAATTCTAAAAGTAATGAATGGTCACTCGGGATGGGGAAGTGAAAGACAAATGGCGCTGGATGTAATTCCGATTCTCGCGGATGGAATAAAATATTTCGGCTATCTGCCTAAGAGCGGCATTTTCTGGAACCTTGGCTACTACAATGATTTTGTGTCAAAGGGGCAAAGCTTTTCTACTTTTTCTTCGCAGTGGGTTGCGAGAGTTGGTTGGCTTCCCATTAATGATGATAAAACACAAACAACTTTTCATCTTGGTGCCAACTTTAGATATGGTAAGCCACTTGATGGAAAGATGTCGTTGAAGTCGCGACCAGAATCTAATCCAACACCGCAAATCATTAATACCGGAACATTCGATTCTGATCATTCTACTCATATGGGTTGGGAGATCTATTATCGAAGAAAGAATTTCATGATTGGTACCGAATATAACTTTCATAATTTTCATTCCGATAAAGGCGAAAGCCATATGTTCCCTGGTGGTGATGTGATGATAAGTTATATGTTTACCGGTGGATCCCGGCCATACAAGACCGTTGGAAGCATTTTCGGATTCATTCCTGTAAAGAAATCAGTATTCAAAGGAGGCTGGGGAGAAATAGAAGGCTTGATCCGCTTCTCTACACTCAACCTCAATAGTAAGTCCATCCTCGGTGGTCAATTCTGGCGTATCACCCCAATGGTTAACTGGTATCTTACCCGAACACTGCGCTGGGAATTCATTTATGGTTATGGTGTATTGGATAGGTATGGCATAAAAGGCGCGGTGCAGTTTATTGAGACAAGAATACAGGTCACATTGATGTAAAAGTTTATAGTCTCTTACTATTTGCCGAATCCCCGTGTGAATGAACAGAAGAACAGATGAACAGAAGAACAGCGGAACAGCAGAACAGTAGATCAGTAGAACAGTAGATCAGTAGAATATAAAAACCAGCTCCGGTTTCTACGTCTGTTGTTCATCTTATTTCTGCGTTAGGCGGATTCCTTAGCGCCCCTGTCCCCCGCGAATTACCACTTATCATTTAATCTTAATATGACTTCAATTTCGCTTTCGGGAATTGGCATTTGGGAGTTAAATTAGCAGCCCAATCATTAAAAAAAGTATATGCCAACAACAACGTGCGAGATCTCGGGGAATTCTTATCAAATGGATTATACCAAAATGCAATCCAAACGCGGAGTTTATTACTTCGGAAAAATACATAGCACGCCAGTCATGGGATTTGCCTTTACATTGCTTACCGGCGGTGGCCATGAATTTGATGACAGAAGTGAGCCGTTTCCCAAACAAGAGGCGATAGTTAGGGCTATAAAGGCTAACGAAAATCAATAGTCAATAGGCAATAGGCAATGGGCAAGAGGCAAATAAGCCTGTTGCGGTAGGGGACTAATTAAGCAATTGCCAATTGCTTGTTGCCTATTACTGAAGGAAACTAATTTGCCCATTGCCCATTGCCTATTGCCCATTGTTCCCGTACTTCGCAACACCGCCCACACTCTACAAAAAAGTTAGACCCCAGTTTTTAATTCAACACGTCAGTGATGGGTAGTGTTACTACTGATATAAACCAAAAAAGGACATGGAAAAAGTCTGTCTATTACTTTTTTCTTTCTTTGATCATTGCTTTGGCTTTGACATTTATTCTTAAGGAATCATCTTTCACCGATTCACAGGTTTATGTCCTGTTCCTTTTGTTCTTTGCTCTTTCATTGTGGATAACAGAAGCTATTCCCGCGTTTGCAGTAAGCTTGTTTATTCTTGCCTACCTGGTTTATACATTGGGCAATCCCAATCTCAATTCTGCTCCGGAAAAAATCGACCGCTATGTAAACACATTTTCCAGTAGTGTAATCTGGCTTTTACTGGGTGGTTTTTTTATGGCAGCAGCGATACAAAAAACCGGGCTTGATAAAAAACTATTAGCGCTTACTTTAAGAATTTCCGGTACGAAACCACAAAATATTCTCATCGCTTTAATGTTCACTACCTGGGTGGCAGCAATGCTGATGTCGGATTCTGCAACTACAGCAATGGTCGTAGCAGCTATGATGCCATTGTTAACTTCCCTGGGTAGATCGAATATCAGTAAAGCATTATTATTAGGTGTTGCGATAGCTGCCGCAGTTGGAGGCATGGGTACTATCATCGCCAATGTTACCAACGCTACAGCTGCGGGTCTGTTAGAAAAAGAAGGAATAAAGATCAGCTTTTTGGACTGGATGGTCTATGGCGTTCCGGTTAGCTTTATCCTTATGGTTATTTCCTGTTTTGTATTGAACCGCGCATTTATCAAAAAAGCAGGAAGGGTTTCCCTGGACTTTTTGAAAATTGAGACTTCACCTTCAAGCGAAGTAACAAGCCAACGTACAATAGTATTAATTGTTTTCATTGTTACGGTCTTGTTTTGGATCACAGGTTCCTTTCATGGAATTCCCGTAGCAACAATTGCGGCAATACCTATTGTTGTACTCACCGCTACAAGAATACTTACACCAACCGAACTCAAAAAATTACCCTGGGACACACTTTTTCTGATAACAGGGGGATTGTCTTTGGGTGAAGCGCTTCAAAGCACAGGGATTTTAGATCATTATGCCAACTACTTGAGATCAATGGACATTCATCCCATATTTTTTCTATTGATACTCTCTTATATCGCAATGTTGTTTGCAAATGTTTCCAGCGGGCTGGCTTGTATCATGTTGTTGGTCCCGTTAGGGATGTCTTTGCTGCCAGATCATAAAGCGGAAGTAGGTATTTCAATTGGTCTTTCCGTAACTACAACTGTCTTACTTCCTATATCGATCCCTCCTAATGTAATTGTTTATGGTACCGGTTTGCTAGATCAAAAAGATTTTAGGCTGGGAGGAGTTGTGGTTGGATTGCTGGGGCCCGCGCTTGCGGTATTGTGGACGCTATTGTTGCGTAGTTAATGATTTGTCTATTATTTTACTATACTCGGAAATATTGGAATCATAGAACCCAACAAATCTTTTTAATTCTTTGTGGTCTTTATTAATAAATATTACTAATGGAATCGCGTATATCCCAAATTGGGCATTCGTCTTTTCAAAATCGGAACTGTCAATGATGCATTGACGCCACATCATCCTTTCCTGTTTAACCGCCGACAACCATTTATCTGAATTTTTATCGGTGGAAAGACTCACCATATTAAGTCCTTGCGATGAGTACTTTTGATATATTTCCTTTAATTGTGGTATTTCGATCCTGCATGGCCCGCACCAACTCGCCCAAAAAATAATCATCGTCAATTTAGAAGACGAGTCCAATAGATTCTCTGTCTGAAATTTTTCATTTAATACTTTAATATTGGGTAGAATTGTACCAACTAAAAGGTTATCCGCATAACTTCTTAATTTTAAGGCTCTGGGGGAAAGTTGAATTCCGTAATCAAACAAAACTATCAAATCATCTATATCCTTCTTTGTATAATGACTCCGGGCTTCAAAAAGCATGGATAATAAGAAATAGGAATCTGATTGTTTGAGGATCGTTTGCTTTATTGTATCCAGACTTTCGTTTCTATTTTTATTTTGTATGTAACCGAAAGAGCTATATGATGGGTCAAAGAAAAGATCATTTTCTTTTCCTGCTTCAACATTAACCCGGTGTAATCTCTCTTTAAAGTCACCGGTAACGATTGTAGTTGGTGTTTCCAGGAAGCATCCTGAGTTTGAAAAAGTATCAGTCTTTGTTGATGTTTTGTAATTGATGAATAGAAGAGGTTCTAACTTATTCTTATTGTTTATGATGCTGATGCTCGCTAAGAACGGCTCACTGAACTTTCTGGGGTCGAGTTTGAACTTGAACTGTCCGTTTTCATATTCTGCAGAATCGAGAAATTCCCGAATATTATTTGCTTGAGATAAATAGACTTTTTTCGTTGGAATATTTGCAACATTTCCTATGATTACCCACTGCGGGAGATTATATTGCTGGCAGGAAAATGCAATTACAAAAATTGCCAATAGTACTAATCTTAAAGGCATATTCGCAGAGTTTCGGTTTCGCCAGTTTGAATACCAGTACGAAGCTATCCAAAATATGAATACGCTAACCGTTTCTTAACGTTAGTCGTCGAAAGCCGAATACAGTAACTCTGTTTGATATGGAATTTTATTGTTGTGGCTGAAAAAGATTTGGAGACTACAGATTGCTGCTTAAAATGGGAATATAATTTAGAACCGAACTGCCCATTTAATGGCTTTTAGCAACCCAAAACTATTGAGATCAAAACCCGGTAATGCCATGTGGGTGTAAAAATTTGACAAAGCTATTAGTCTGAATCACGCTGATTCATTTAACTGTTAATCCCCGAATTAACCATGCTTTTTAAATAAATTTATCTCCCCCCTTAAGAAAACATTCACTTCCTAAATTATTCAGGGTGAAAAAGTTGTTTTTTGGTTTGGTTGCTTTAGTTCCTCTTGCCTCTCTTGGTCAGCTCACTGCTAAGACTGAGGAATTCTGGCCTGAATTAAATGTCTATTATAAGTTCAACGATAAATTCCGCTTATTCGGAATGGTATCTGGAACAAAACAGCAGACTTCTTATTCAGAAGGGGCTATTGGTGTATTTCTGGATTATTTTACGTATCCCTTCATTAAGTTTTTAAGGCCGCATCATAACGAAGACCTTCCCAAGAAATACTTGTGGTTGAGGGCCGGGTATCTATATGCAAGGTCACCGCCAGAAGCAGAAAATCCATTCACAGAACACACGCTGGTTACTGAAGCAAATGGTCGATTCGACCTGGGCTGGGATATATTAATGACTGTTAAGAATCGCTTCGATTGGCGTTTTAAGTCGGATGACTTTTTTGCGCGATACAGACCGAGAATACAGGTTGAAAAAGACTTTCACACAGAATACTTATTCTTTGCGCCCTACCTGTGGGGTGAGTATTTCGGGAATTTTGGAAATAGCTCAATCAATAAATTCCGTACACAGCTCGGAGTAGAAATAAAAGTTAGCCGAAAAATTGCGTATGAAACGTACTGGAATCACCAGTTTGCCAATAGTCCGGAAGTAAGTAATGTAGATGCTTATGGTATGGTGCTGAAATTCTATTTTGCGAGAAACACGAAGAATAATAAGCAATAGGCAAAGGGCAATAAGCAATAGACAATTGGCAATTGACATCCGATAGCCCTGAAGACAGAATAGTACATTTAGATATAAGAGTTTTTTGCCCCATTGCTTATTGCCAATTGCCTATTGCTACTAATCGTCGCAACGATGAAAAATACAATCACTCACAATTCATTGCTCCTTTTTGTCCTTTTAATTGTTGTTGGTTGTTCTTCTGAACAATCAAAGGAAACTACAGAACAGGCCAGTGATACTTCAACCAGCGTTTCAAAGACAACTGTCCGCCCTGTTCATTGGGCCTATGCCGGTGAAGATGGTCCGGATCACTGGGCAACACTTTCTCCCGCCTATGCCTTGTGCGGTGAAGGAAAAAATCAATCGCCAATTAATATTGAAAATTTGCATGTAAGCGCGGGCGCACGCTGGAAGTTGAATTATAAAAACACATCAATGCGCATATCGCACAATGAACACGTGCACGACATCATCGACAATGGCCATACCATACAGGTTACTGTGGATGAAGGAAGCAGTTTCAGTTTTGAAAACAAAGTATATAATTTGAAACAGTTTCATCTTCACACACCAAGTGAACATACTATCGATGGAAAGCATATGCCGATGGAAATGCATTTGGTGCACCAGGCTGGTGATGGATCTCTTGCCGTCATTGCAATCTTTTTCATCGAAGGAGATCTGCGAAATGAAAACCTGGATAAAATAATCGCCAACCTTCCCGGCGCAAAAGGCGAAACCAAGCATTCAAGAAGTGACAGCATAAATCTTAAGGTACAGATGCCGCGAGACAATTACGCTTATCATTATATTGGTTCTCTAACCACCCCGCCATGCAATGAAAATGTACAATGGATGGTACTTCGACAAACGGTCATTGCTGCTCCCGATCAGATCAAGGCATTCGCTTCGCGCATTGGGCCGAATAATCGGCCAACACAGGCGGTAAATGCGAGGGTGGTGAGGTTGGATGATTTGAAGGCGGAGGTGAAGTAGCGATTCCATAGAAATACCGCACCAAAAAAAAGACCCAACACTTTTGAGTCTTTTATTTCTGTGGTGTGGGACGGGATCGTCGCGAATCTTCTGTACGTAATGAGAAATTCTATGAAAACTTCAATAACCCCCTGACTAAGAAGTTTTCTATTCAAGTAATTGATTGACGTTCAGCTTTGCTGAATTGACAATTTTGAAGATTTTCTCATCCACAGATTGGATTTTTCCCTTATTTTTGCCCCCCACAAATTGGTGCGGTAGCTCAGTTGGTAGAGCAAAGGACTGAAAA
Source organism: uncultured Chitinophagaceae bacterium (assembly GCA_963728145.1). Lineage (GTDB taxonomy): Bacteria > Bacteroidota > Bacteroidia > Chitinophagales > Chitinophagaceae > CAVSJA01. The sequence goes on from CAVSJA010000009.1 coordinate 470,789, forward strand.
TCCTTGTGTCGGCGGTTCGATCCCGCCCCACACCACAAGCAAAAGGCCTGGATTCATTCCAGGCCTTTAATTTTTATATTGAAAATTCTTGCGTTACCCTATTCAAAAAATGTTCAACAAGGAACAAGTAATGTCCAATGTTGAATCGGAATCATTACATACCATACTCCGCCAAAAACTTAATCCGCATGATCTTCACCTGCTCCCAGTTTAGATTATTGTCTTTCAACTCTTCAAGAGCTACCTGCAGTGATGAGGTTTCGCAGCTTTTGAAATATTCAAGTATTTCCTCCTGCTCATATTCATCGAGCATTTCATCGATGGCATAATCAAGATTGAGGCGGGTACCACTTGCTGCAATGGTTTCCATTTCTTCCAGTAATTCATCCATGCGCCAACCTTTGTTACGGGCAATGGTTTCGAGAGACATTTTCTTATCGGTCTGCTGAATGATATAAACTTTGTTGCCACTCTTGTTCACCACGCTCTTCATCACAAAATCATCAGGGCGCTCAATATTGTTGTCTTCAACATATTCGCTTGATCAATTCAACAAAGGGCTTACCATACCGGATTGCTTTGCCCTTGCTTACACCCTGGCATTTCTCCAACTCTTCCAACGTGGTCGGATAGAGCGTGGCCATATCGTGTAAAGAGTTTTCAAGGAAGATCACAAATGGAGGCAGGGATTTTTTCTTTGCTTCTTTCTGCCTGATTTCTTTCAACATTTCGAAGAGCGCTCATCGAGCTGCAGGATCCTACTGCTGTTTCACCTTCATCATCATCAGCATTCGCTTCTTCATATAAATTGTTCAATACGATCTTGAAAGATTTCGGCTTTTTCAGAAAATGCTTCACCGGCTTTGGTGATCTTCAACACACCATAATCTTCAATATCCTTGCTCAATAATCCTTCAAGTAACATTTGCCTGATCAAGCGAATTCCAGTAATGATCGGGCTGGTCATTGCCAATTGCAAATTCAGCCAGGCCATCATGGCGGTACATGGTATTGTTTGGAGTTAATCTGCCGACAATAATATTTACCGTGTAATCCGTTGCAAAACGTTCATCCAATGCCTTGATCACTTTAAGCGCCTTAACTACATTCTCTTTTGCTTCAACCAGCTCTTTCGGATGCAGACAGTTATCACAGCTTCCACAATTAGGTTGCGTATATGGCTCTCCGAAATAGCTCATAAGAGTCCTGCGGCGACAAACTCCACTCTCCGCAAAAGCAACGGTTTCATGTATTAGTTGAGCACCAACTTCACGTTCACTTAATGGTTTGTCGCGCATTAAATGCTCGAGTTTGGATACATCCTTATGTGAATAATAGAGAATACATTTTCCTTCCAGTCCATCACGTCCTGCTCGGCCCGTTTCCTGGTAATAATTTTCAATCGACTTTGGGAATATTATAGTGCATCACAAAACGGATATCCGGTTTGTCAATGCCCATTCCAAATGCAATGGTAGCAACGATCACCTGTACATCTTCATTCAGGAAAAGGTCCTGGCGATCCGCCCTGAGTTTACTATCGAGACCGGCATGATAGGCAACCGCTTTGATACCATTTGCCATCAGCATATCAGCAAGTTCTTCGGTGGTCTTACGATTCAAAGTATAAATGATCCCGCTCTTGCCTTTTGTTTGAGAGATGAACCTGACCATACTCTTTAAGGTCTGATCTTTCTTGATCTTCGGTTCGATCTCATAATAAAGATTCGGACGATTGAAAGAAGAAATGAAAATTTCGGGTTCCCTCAATGCAAGATTCTTAACGATATCGCTTTGAACTTTTGGAGTTGCTGTTGCCGTTAGCGCAATCACTGGAATATCCGGATTGATCTGATCCATCATTTCCCTCAATCTTCTATACTCAGGACGAAAATCATGTCCCCATTCTGAAATACAGTGTGCTTCATCAACTGCGAAGAAAGAAAGTTTGAGATCGGAAAAGAATTCGAGATTCTCCTGCTTTGTCAATGTTTCAGGTGCCACGTACAACATCTTCGTGCGTCCGCTCAACAGATCATCGTGCACCTGTGCTATTTCTTTTTTATTGAGAGTAGAATTGAGAAAATGCGCCACATCGTCCTTACTGCTATAACTACGAACCAGGTCAACCTGGTTTTTCATCAATGCGATGAGTGGGCTTACAATAATTGCAACGCCTTCGCTCAGGATTGCTGGCAATTGATAACACAAACTCTTACCACCACCGGTAGGTTTGATCACAAATGTATCCTTGCCCGCCAATAAGTTGAGGATGATCGGTTCCTGGTTTCCCTTAAAACTATCGAAGCCGAAATGTTCCTGTAGAGCCTCCCGAAGTGATTCTGAAGTTAATTTCCCCGTGCCGTTACCGTTTGATGCTGCAACTGTTTTTTTTGGGGTCTTTGTTGTTTTGGTCCCATTTTTTTGGGGCCCAGCAGCCTTTTTAGAACTTGTCGCCATTCTCTATTGATTTCCTTCTCACGAAATACAAAAGATCCGTGATCTCTTGGTTTTCAAAATACCGGGATCCTCGGAGCCTCGACGATCACCCTATTTTGAAGGCAGCGAAGTTAATGAAAAACGGCCTGCCTTCCGGCCCCGCTTTGTTAAAAAATCGGGTAACTTGAATTAGTTAGGCGGGGGGAAACACATAAATTTGCGCCTTACCATGAAGCCCCCGTCTATACAAGAGATTGCCCTTCGTACAGTTAAGCTTGAATCAGAAGCTATTTCTCAGTTATCCCAATACATTAACGCAGATTTTGAAAAGGCGGTTCAGTCAATTATTCAATGCCGGGGGAGATTGGTTATCAGCGGGATTGGCAAAAGTGCCATCATTGCTCAAAAACTGGTGGCCACCTTTAATTCGACCGGTACACCGGCCATATTCATGCATGCGGCCGATGCGATTCATGGGGATCTGGGTATTGTTCAACAGGAAGATGTGGTAATGATCATCAGCAAAAGCGGTGAAAGCCCGGAGATCAAAGTACTAATACCCCTATTAAAGAATTTCAGGAATGTACTGATCGGAATGGTAGGAAATACTGAATCTTACCTGGCCATTCAATCGGATATCGTTCTTAATACAACCGTTTCGCAAGAAGCCTGTCCAAATAACCTGGCCCCAACTTCAAGCACTACTGCGCAATTGGTTATGGGTGACGCGATAGCTGTAGTGCTAATGGAATTAAAAGGCTTTGGCAGCGATGATTTCGCTAAATTTCATCCGGGCGGAACACTTGGAAAGAAACTTTACCTCCGTGTTTCCGATCTCTATATCAGGAATGAAAAACCGAAAGTATCAGCCGATGCATCGCTTAAGAAGGTAATTGTAGAAATATCAGCTAAGCGTTTGGGCATTGCGGCCGTGGTGAATAAGGAAAACCGGTTGGAAGGCGTTATAACAGATGGAGATCTCCGGCGAATGCTGGAAAAAAATGACAGCTTAGCCGGTGTAACAGCAAAAGATATTATGACGAAATACCCTAAATCCATCAGTCCTGATGAACTTGCAGTTGATGCATTGGATCTTTTGCGTCGTCATGATATTACTCAACTGGTAGTTGTTGATGATACAAACCCGGATGCACTTGGACGGGGAAAATATCTTGGTATAATTCATTTGCATGATCTTGTACGGGAGGGCCTGATCTAATCCTCATTGTTATGTATAGGTTGTTGATCCTACTATTGTTTATTGTTGTTTCATGCGGTATTAGCGAGGATGAGGATAATATTCTCCAGTCAAAATACGATCAATCACTCCTGCGCGAAGACTTTAAGCTTTTCTGGGGAATCCTGAAAAAAGCACATCCAGCATTATACGAATACTATCCCGAAAAAGAATTTCAAAAGATCTTCGATAGTGTTTATCAAACTATCAGCGGACGAATCACCTTACAGGAATTCAACGATAAGCTTCATTTTATCATAGATAAGATTGGTTGCTCGCATACAAATATCTACCTGCCTTCCAAAGTGACTGGCTTCCTCGAATCTCAATCTTCCTTGTTTCCTATTCCCGTCATCAATATTAATGATAGCCTTTATATTAATTCTCTTGATGGAGAAATCCCGCTTGGTTCAAGGATTATTTCCGTAAATGGAAATAAAACGGAAGATATTATAAGGGATACAAAAATGTACAATGTTGCAGATGGTCCAAAGGAGATTTATAAACGATTCATGAGTGGCGAGGAATTCTCATATAACTATGTATTGGCTTTTGGGCCCTCCAAAACATTTACCGTTATTTCCTATGACAATGAACGAAAGAGGAAGGATACAACAATCATCGATGGTATAACCTGGAGGGAATACAGTCGCGATTATTACGATAATACCTATTACTATTTCCCGACTTCAGTGAATTATGATTTCGAAATGCGGGATTCACTGCATACCGCGATTCTTACCATTCGCACATTTGAATACGATGCGGAAGTATCAGCCGAGGCGTATGAAAATTTCATCAATAATGCTTTTCGCTTGTTGGATGAGAATCCACAGGTCCGCAATCTCGTAATTGATTTGCGTAATAATAGTGGTGGGCATTATAAGAGCATGTTTCAGTTATACCGCTATTTATCCGATAAAGATTTTCGCGCTGTGGATTCGGCGTGGACAAGGATCGGACAAACACCGAGGGAATTTGAAAGATATCTTGCTCCGGCTTCCAGGGGGTGGAAACAACCGGCAATTGACAGCATGCTGGAAGGAGAATTCAGAAGAAGGAACTCAAGCCTGTATGCTTACCGGAATGAAAAGAACGGAGATTATCATCCGCAAGCAAATGCATTTAAAGGAAAAGTTTATCTATTGATAAATCCGCAGGTAATGTCGGCTGCTTCGAATTTTGTTTCGATGCTGCATACCAGCGGAAGAGCGGTTGTAGTTGGGGAAGAAATGGGTGGAGGATATACAGCGCATAATGGTTTCAGCGAACTGACTTATATCCTACCCAATTCAAGAATACCATTTCAGTTTTTTGTAGTTAGGGTTTTGTATTACGGAAATAAAAGCAGGACAAAGAATCCGAAACCTTTTCCCGATTACAAGGTTGGGTTGAACTATGATGATTTCATAGAATATAGAGACCCGCAATTAAATTTTGTTTTGGATAGTTTGATTAGGTGATGAGGGGCGGAGGTTCCGAACCCCTGAGCGATAGGGTTCCGAACCCTAAAAGTGACTGATAAACTTCAATCAATGTTTTGTAGGGTTCGGAACCTTAATGAGCAGGGTTCGGAACCCTATTGTAGAGAACAAATAATTAAATTTGTTGATTAGGAGAGCGAATGGATATTAAACAGGAACAGCAATGAACAAACACCACTATGTTGCGATAATGGCCGGCGGAATTGGGAGTCGTTTCTGGCCGATGAGCCGTACCAATTTCCCCAAGCAATTCCTCGATATACTCAATACCGGAAAAACTTTGATCCAGGCAACGTTTGACCGGTACACTTCCTTTATTCCAAAGGAAAATATATTTGTAGTTACTTCTAATGAATACGTCAATATTGTAAAGAAACAATTGCCGCAAATCCCTTTGCAGAATATCCTTGGAGAACCCTCGAGAAAGAATACTGCACCCTGCATTGCTTATATTTCTTTCAAACTTCAGCAACTGGATCCAAAAGCATCGCTCATCATTGCTCCATCTGATCACCTGATCCTGGATACTATTGCGTTTAAAAAAGTTTGCCTCGAAGCACTCAGCTTTGTGAACAAGCATAATGCATTTATCACACTTGGAATAAAACCGAGCTATCCAAACACAGGCTATGGTTATATCCAGTACGAACAACATGCGGTAACTGATAATGTATATAAAGTAAAAACCTTCACCGAAAAGCCCAACCTTGACCTGGCGAAGGCATTTATCTCAAGCGGAGAATTCTTATGGAATGCGGGGATCTTTGTTTGGCAGGTAAAAAATATAATTACTGCATTTGAAAAACATCTACCCGAGATGTACGAAGTATTTGTCGCGGAAAAAGAAAAATTCAATACTCCGCAGGAATTCCGGGCGGTGCAAGAGATCTATCCACAATGCACAAATATCTCGATCGACTTCGGCATTATGGAAAAAGCCGATAATGTTTATGTAATCCCTTCCTCATTCGGCTGGAGTGACCTTGGGACCTGGAACAGCGCTTATGAAAATCTTGAAAAAGATTACCTCGGCAATGCGGTAGCAGGAAATAATGTTATTGTATTCGATAGCCATCGCAATATGATACATACGGAGAATGATAAGCTGACCGTGCTGCAAGGGATAGAAGATTTTATTGTTGTAGATACGAAAGATGTACTACTTGTTTGTAAAAAAGATAGGGAGCAGGAGATTAAAGACTATGTCGCTGAGGTGAAGAGGAATAAGGGCGAGAAGTATTTATAAATATCTCCGCGAATTACTGTAAGGACACAAAAATATCACGAGGTTCCCGCAGAGTCTCCCCCAGCACGCACTTCGAATTCTCAGGAAACTTACGGGGGGACTCTGCGTTTGCCCTCAGGGCTGATGAGTACGAATCCAACAAAGCAGGAATCATGTGATGTCTGAACCCACTTACAGATTTTCTAATTGCATATGCTGCGTACATTTCCTTCCCGCCTAGGCGGGAAAATCGCAGAGTCCCCCCGTGAGATGCATTTAATTTGGAGTGCGTGCTGGGGGAGACTCTGCGGGAACCTCTTGTGGAGTTCGTGTTGGGGCTGACTCTGCGAGAACCTTTGCATGTTGAGGGAGACTCTGCGGGGGTCTTGCCTGTGCCACCGCTGTCTGATTTCCCTACTTAGGAATTCTCCAAAAATCCAACGAAATTTATAAAACGAAATAAAAAACCGGCGAAAGGAATCAGACAAACTGAATTGAAATGAATCCAAGCATCGGAAATATTCTGTTCTTAGATATCGAAACTGCACCTCAGCATCCTTCATTCGATTTACTCCCCAATGACTGGAAAGATCTTTGGACCAAGAAAGCAGAGATATTACTTCGAAACAGAGAGAATGAAACCGTTGATAGTATCTATTCCCGCGCAGGAATCTATGCCGAGTTCGGAAAGATCATTTGTGTCAGTTGTGGGATCATCCAGGGAAATGGTTCTGGAAGAAAGATGATCCTGAAATCTTTTTTTGGCGATGAAGAAAAGTTATTGTTGATCGAATTCGTTGAAATGTTGAGGAAATGGGGATACGATAATACCAAATTCCTTTGCGCACATAACGGAAAAGAATTTGATTTCCCCTATCTCTCCCGGAGATTGATCATTAATGGCGTTCCGATTCCTCCGATATTAAATACAGCAGGAAAAAAACCATGGGAAGTAAATCATCTTGATACCATGGAACTTTGGAAGTTCGGAGATTACAAGAATTACACTACGCTTAATTTACTTGCACATGTCCTGGGTATAGCTTCTCCAAAAGATGACCTGGATGGAAGCATGGTTGGAGATGTATACTGGAAGGAGCGAAACATTCATCGTATTGTTTCTTACTGTCAAAAGGATGTGGTTACCGTGGCCCAGGTCTTTCTGCGCCTATGCGGAGAAGAATGCATCCAGCCTGACCAGGTTGAAATAAAATAATCATTATGGAAAGAACGAATTACTCTTCAGGGGCCCAATGGGAAGATATCGTTGGCTATAGCCGCGCCGTAAAAATTGGGAATATAGTTGAGGTTACCGGTACCGTTTCGCTTGGGGAGGATAACAAGCCCGCATATGTGAATGATGCATATGGACAAACAAAATTCATTCTCGCTAAAATTGAAAAAGTACTTAAAGAAGCAGGGGCCTCAATGAAAGATGTAGTTCGTACCCGCATGTTCGTAACCGATATTTCGCGTTGGCAGGAATATGGGAAGGCACATGGGGAATATTTTAGTAAGATCAGACCTTGTACTTCGATGATAGAAGTGAAGGGGTTGATTAGTCCGGAGTATTTAATCGAAATCGAAGCCACTGCCGTGATAAGCAATGGGCAATAGGCAATGGGCAATAAGCAATAGACAATTGGCAAATGAATGTTGAATTATTAAGAGATTATTGTTTGGCGAAGCCTGATGTGGAAGAATCTTGTCCATTCGGGCCGGATGTGTTGGTGTTTAAGGTCGGAGGAAAGATCTTTCTACTGTGTTCATTGGATTCAGAAGATTTCACCTTCAATGTTAAGTGTGATCCGGAATTGGCAATTGAATTACGCGAACGATATGATTGCGTGAAGCCGGGTTATCACATGAATAAAAAGCACTGGAATACGATAGTGGTTGACGGGTCGGTTTCAATGCAACAATTAAAGGAATGGATTGATCATTCTTATGAATTGATAAGCAAAACCTCCACCAAAAAGAAGAGTACGTCGAAAAAGAAGAAGAATTAGATTTCTCGACGTTCCCGCAGAGTCTCCCCCAACACGCACTCCAACTTAAACGCATCTTACGGGGGGACTCTGCGTTTCGCAATTAGCGAGAAGTGTACGCAACATATACATTGAGATAATTTGCAAATAGTTTCTAACACCTTAAGTTTCCTGTATCGTCGGATTCATACCCTTCAGCCCTGCGGGCAAACGCAGAGTCCCCCCGTAAGTTGCATGTAATTCGAAGTCTCTGCTGGGGGAGACTCTGCGGGGACCTAAAATGGGGAGACTCTGCGAGGACCACTTTAATAGTTATCGTTACTAAAAGTTGCTCCCGATTTCCCTTCATTTCTCTTATGCGGGACATCCAAAAGAAAAGTTATCAGGTGCGCAGATAAACCATCACTTCGTTTATAAAAACTGTATCGAAAACCGAATTTGTTGACCGGGTTGGGACTTCGGTTCCCCAATGGAGTTAGCCGGCCTTCTAATCCAATTTCATAACTCTGAAATTTGGAGAGATCAAAGTCGGAAGTATAGAATTTTGCCTCCAGCTCATGCATTGCATAAGGTTTAAAATGGCTGGCCGCGGTTTGGGCATACAAACGCAATAAGGGCGTCAATGAAAATGCCGGACTAATCTTAACCGGCAATTCGATCAGCAAACTATTTGCAACCACGCCCCAATCATCCCAATAAAAACGATAGAAATTCCTGATTGCAGTGCGGCCGCCGATGAAAGCATTCAATTGTATTCCTATCGGGACTTTCACCCGACTGCCCGGAAGATTTTCAACATGAACAGTTGTATCCTTTAAGTATGCGCGATGAAATGGAGTAGAAAGTAATCCGTTCTGATAACTAATTCCCGGGTAAATGGCGAATAAAACTCTTCGATTCACGATTTGATGAAGCCCAAACGTTAGATTATACGATTGTCTTGTTTTTTGAGAAAACCAATCATAGTATCGCAACTCCTGGGGATAAACGAGAACCCTTGGCTTTTCTCCATTTAAGTGTCCCCAACGCAGATCATCAAAATATGCTTCGAAATCCAAAGAGATCTCTCTCGATTGATCAGGACTTGAATGCGCGGCGGCTAAAGCAAAGCCTGCAGAAAGATAGTCGGATTCCATTGCTAACATCAGGCCTCCACCAACAGTTAGCGGCCGATCCTTCAATCTTTTCCGGTAATGGAAGTTCAAATAAGCATGTCCATCCAATTTCGAGGCAGAAGAAACTACAAAATCGATATTATCAACGGATGCCGAGCTGATGATATCGATTCCCGTGTTAATTGTATAAGTTCTTGAGGAGTCAACCGTCTTTCGTATCGTGACATCCGGGGAATAAACAGTCATCTTCTCTGTTCCTATTCCACCGGTAACTGCAGAATGATTTCCATTCTGCATGTAATGCGAATAAACAATTTGGATATCTGTTATGGATAATTTCTTTTTTTGATAGCCCGTATCAATTTTCTGCTGGCCGTAAGTATATAGGGAAGAAGCCGCCCAAATACCAAATAGAAGATATTTTTTCTTCATGCTTTAGTTTAATTGCAGCCGCAGCCTCCGCTCTTTTTTCCTTTACCGGTACCGCCAGATGCAGCCTCACGATTGGTTAACGCATTGCCGGCAAATTTTCCTAACTCGGATTGACCGGCTTGCATGCTTTCATCATTGAGATAATTGCGTTGATAAGGTTTGACAGTTTTGCAGGAAGAAAAAATCATCAGTAATAGCAGGGTGCTACATATAAGGAGAAATGACTTTTTAATAAACTCATGCAGCATGCTGGATCTCTATTTTTTTTGAAACATGTACACGATTGTTTTCATCTACAAGTATGCAATGTGTTTGAGGCAATTGATTAATCAAATACAATCCCGCTTTTACGCCCCTCACAGTTACCGCAGTCGCCAACGCATCGGAAAGTTCGGCACTCGGACTTACCACAGATACACTTTTTATTCCGGTTACGGGATAACCGGTTCGCGGATCAATATTATGTGAATAGCGTTTGCCGAGATGATCAAAATATTGGATATAATTACCTGAAGTAGCAATCGAAGAACCGTTCATCGGCATCCAGAGAATGATCTTAGATTGATCATCGGGATGAGCGATACCCGTTTTCCAGGATTCACCATTTGGCCGGGTTCCCCATGCGGTCAGATCTCCAGAAGCATTTATAAAACCACATTCGACAGCTCTACTTAACATTAATGATTTAACTTTATCTGCAGCAAGTCCTTTTCCAATTGCACCAAAAGCGATATGCATATTCTTTTTAGTAAGAAAGACGGAATTGGGAGGGCTTAACTGAATTTTCTTATACCCGGTTCTTGCAAGTGTTTCTTTTACCTGGTCTGGATCGGGAATTTTAAAATCTTGCCCTTTAAAATTGTAAAGCTTTCTCAATGCAACCGCGGTAATATCAAATGCACCGTCTGTCATTGCAGAAATGCGAATACTTCTCTCAATCAATTCATAAGTTTCATTACTTACCTGCACGGGCTCTATGCCGGCATTCCGGTTGATGAGACTTGTTTCTGAATTTTCGTTGAACTCCGTCAATGCAGTTTCCAATCGTTTTACTTCGGCCACACATTCATCCAAAAGACCAATGCCCTTGCTTTCAGTTTCCGCTGTTACGAGAAATTCAAAAGCGGAACCCATCAGCCTTTCTTTTCTTGTATATTCTTTAAGCATATTGGCGTTTTGCAAAACCCCACTCAGTTCGTTTACGAAATCGCCCGGAGATTGGTTGTCGTATCGTATCGAAGTTAATACGGTTTCATCCGGGTTGAGTAAAACAATTTTTGGAAACTCTCCTGCCGGATTATACTTTTCAGCAAGCGCTTCATTTTGTTTGGTCATTTCTGAAGAAATCTTTTTCCGCTGCGGAAAATCGGCGCGAAGCAAAACGAGATATTTCTTTGCAAAACTTAGGAACGATGTATCGGCAAGTACCTTTTTTTCAAAACGAATGCAGGGAAGGCACCAATCGGATCCGGAAAAGATCAATAAGACAGGTTTATGCTGTGCGTTGGCTGACTGGAATGCAAGCTGTGCTTTTTCCAAAAGCTGGGCATATCCCGAATGCAGAGATAAGCAAAGGGCGACAAAGAAGGTTAATATTCGTTTCACTCCAGGGAAAAATTGGGCCTGTTACCTAAGATACGTAAAAGCAATTCTTTTGGTAACGGGTAACAGTGATATATTATTTTAATTTTGTCTCCAATTATGATCGATCAAAATCTTAGACACAAAGCTGTGGAAATTGGCATCAATTCCAAATTACCTAATGTGGGTACGACCATATTCACGGTAATGAGCCGTTTGGCTGTTGAGCATAAAGCTGTTAACCTTGGACAGGGCTTTCCCGATTACCAAATGAGTGGGGAACTCACGGGACTGGTAAACCAGGCAATGAAGGACGGCTTCAATCAGTATGTACCCATGCAGGGTTATATGCCTTTGAGGGAAGCAATAGCCGAAAAAATTGAATTCCTGTATCAAATGCCAATTGATCCCGATTCACAGATTACTATCACTCCGGGGGGAACTTACGCGGTGTACACTTCGATAACCAGTGTGTTACGTCCGGGTGATGAAGTGATTGTGTTTGAGCCGGCATATGATAGCTATATTCCGAATGTTGAAATCAACGGTGGTATCCCCATATTGATCGATTTGAAATTCCCTGAATACCGAATTGACTGGAATGAAGTAAGAACCAAAATAACAAGCCGGACCCGGATGATCCTTTTGAATTCACCACATAATCCAACCGGAGCGGTGTTGCAGGAAAGAGATATTGAGGAATTGCGTTCAATCGTAAAGGATACCAATATCATTATTGTATCCGATGAAGTATATGAGCACCTCATCTTTGATGATATTCCACATCATTCGATGCTTCGATATCCGGACCTTTTTGAAAGAAGCTTTGTATGTTTCTCATTCGGGAAAGTATATCATTGCACAGGATGGAAGCTTGGTTACTGCGTTGCTCCAACTTCTTTCACTGCTGAATTCAGAAAAGTACACCAGTTTAATTGCTTCAGTTGTCATACTCCATCACAGGTTGGCCTGGCCACATATTTAAAGAATAAAGAAGCTTATCTCAGTCTGCCTTCCTTCATGCAGAAAAAAAGAGATCATTTCGAGTCTCTGATGAAGGGAACTCGTTTTGACCCGTTACCGAGTCATGGCAGTTATTTTCAGTGCTTCAAATACGATCGAATCAGTGATGAGAAAGATACCGAGTTTGCAATCCGTATCACAAAAGAATTCAGCGTGGCAAGCATACCCGTTTCCGTTTTTTATAAGAATGGGAAAGATGATAAAGTTGTGCGGTTCTGTTTTGCGAAGAATGAGAGGACGCTTGAGTTGGCGGCGGAAAGGCTTGCCAAGGTATAGTTGATGGAGTTGATGGGGTTGATGTGGTTGATGTGGTTGATCTGCCTCACGCGGATTGATAGGATGACAAAGGCTCCTGATCTTTAAAGTTTTTCCCACATCAACCTCATCAACCCCATCAACCGCATCAACCTATCTTCACACTATGACGATTCGTCCAATGCAACATATTGACGCCGAAGCAGTGTTAGAGATATATCTACAGGGCATCAAAACTGGCATTGCAACATTTTATACGGAGATTCCAACATGGGAAGTATTCGATAAAAAGTTTTTACCGAAGTGCCGGCTTGTCGTTGAAGAGCAAGGGAAAGTTATTGGATGGGCAGTGCTTTCATCAGTTTCGATAAGAGAATTTTACAATGGAGTTGGGGAAGTAACAATTTATATTCATGAAGATGCAAGAGGAAAAGGTGCAGGGAAATTTTTATTGAATGCATTGATCGATGAAAGTGAAAAGAATGGATTCTGGAGCCTGCTTAGCGTAATTCATGATGACAATCCTTCGAGCATTCATATGCATGAAGTCTGCGGCTTCAGAATTATTGGTTATCGCGAGCGTATCGCGCAAATTCATGGCAAGTGGAAAAATACTATAATGATGGAAAGAAGAAGTAAGATTGTAGGAATATAAAGAATAAAATAAAAGAATGAAGAAGATTAATACAATCATTTTTGATTTGGGAGGAGTGTTGATAGACTGGAATCCGAAATATGTTTATAAAACCATTTTCCAGGACGAAAAAGATATGGATTGGTTCTTTCAAAATATCTGCACATTTGATTGGAATGAAGAGCAGGATGCGGGGAGAACAATTGCTGAAGCAAACGAGATATTGATAAGAAAACATCCGGATCATGAGGCCAATATACGCGCATACTATGATCGTTGGGAAGAAATGCTCGCCGGACCAATTGAAGAAACGGTTGAAATACTTCGTGAGCTTAAAAGGAATCCGGAATTTAAATTATACGCACTCACTAACTGGAGCGCAGAAACATTTCCCGTTGCTTTAAAGAAATATGAATTCCTGCATTGGTTTGATGGAAGAATTGTTTCAGGAGAAGAAAAGCTTCGCAAACCATTTCCGGAAATTTATCGTCGTCTTGTCAATAAATTTTCTATCGATGCTGGCGCTGCGCTTTACCTGGATGATAATCCGCGAAATCTTGTGCCCGCGAAGGAATTGGGAATGGCTACAATTCATTTTCAGAATCCAGGACAGTTTCGAAGGGAACTTATGGCCCGTAACTTGATAGGTAGGTAATCATTCCCATATATAATACCGTTGTCAACCTTATCAACCCCGTCAACCCTGTCAACCTTTCCCTAGGTACTTCTCCGGAATAGGCACATCCGCGCTTTCCGCCTGCCAAAATATCGTCACAACCCACCATCTCTTTCCATCATTCCATAACTGAAAACTATTGATACCACGCATAAAAGGTTTTTCGTCTGTTGTTGCACGTTTTGCTGCATAAGTGCTGAACACATGTACTACGGATCCAAATTGATCAACCTTACGTGATATTTCAGTTTCAAAAAATCCATTCTTTTCAAGATTGGGACCGCTCAATGAAATATAATCTTCAACATTCATTACTCTTCTGCCCATCGTCCCATCCTGGCGCTTGCCTGTTGCTATCATTCTGGCATCTTGTACAAACAGGGTTCGCATTCTATCCCAATTCCTGGCCTGCCCCGCCGGACCCGAGATCACATCATACACCGCCGCAATAATTCCCTCTAACGAACTCACATCTTTTGGATCTGCAGGAATACTGTCCGCAGGACTCCGTGAGTCCACGATGCGGTTTGCAAATCCGGTTAGGGAAATCACCAGAATAGAGCATAGGAGAAACAATTTCATACAAGTAATTTTCGCCAATCTAGGAAGAATAGGATTGGAAACCTTGACTGCCATATTGCAATTTGATAAGAGGCTGATCCACAACCTAATAGGGGCCTTGTCAACCTTGTCAACCTTATCAACCATGTCAACCCAAAAGTTAAAAGGTTGTTTAAACAACCACATTAAGAAATCTCTAACAAACCCGGGACATTAATTTGAGTCACAGTAATATAGGAGGACCTATACTATGAAAGGGAAAATTTTACTAACTATTATGGCCGCGATGATTCTAATTTCCTGCGGGTCAGGAAAGAAATTCCAGGCCACTACATCAGAAGACAAGTCATTATTCAAAGCCATTAACGAACTGAACAAAAAACCCCAGAACGCCAAAGCCCAAAATGACTTACAAATTCTTTACAATAATGCGGTGATCCGTCACGAGGATGCGATCGAAGTCTATCGTACTGGCACCGACGAACATCGTTACGATAAAATCCTGAATGAGCTGAACGCACTTCAGCACATTTATAACAGCTTGCAGGCTGTACCAGGTACTTTCGGTATCGTAAAACCGAAAAATTATATCCGCGAAATAGAAGACACGCGCAAGGAAGCGGCAGAGGTCTTTTATGTAAAGGGAAATGATTTTTTCGTAATGGAGGGAAGGGAGAATTCTTTGCAGGCGAATGCATATTTCAAAAAGACGAATGACTATGTGAGTGGTTATAAGGATGTGCAGGAGCTGATGAAGCAATCTTACGAGAGAAGTATTGTGTACGTGGTGATCAATCCGATCGAAGACGGTAATATCTATTTCTCAGGACTGGGTAGTTGGGGTTCAACTGACTTTCGCTATCGTCCGCAGGATTACCAGGAATCATTGGTGAGAGATCTCGGAGGTCAATCTGCTAACTATGTACCTGCGAAGTTTTATACCGATCGTGAAATTAGAAGGAACGATGTGGAAGTTGACTGGGAAGTTGATATCCGTTGGAGAAATATCGATCCGTTGAGGACAACTCCGAATCAATATTCAAGACAGGTGAGTAAGAGTATCGAAATTGGTCGTGACACAGCGAAAAAACCGATCTATCAAACAGTATACGCAACCTTATATATTACACAACGCAGTTATTCAGTACGTGGAGATCTGGAATATCGCATCACCGATCTGAATGAAAGATCAACAGTAGACCAGGGATTAGTATCAGATGATGTTAATTGGTCAGAAAGTTCGGCTACTTATACAGGTGATTCAAGAGCATTGAGCCAGGATGATTGGAATTTGGTGAACAACAGGAATTATAATAATAATATTAGTCGAGGAGATGTGCTCAATAGCCTGATGCGAAGGTTATATCCAGACCTAAGACGTAGAATTCAACAATCAATTTATTAGGACGGTTTAGAACGGGTATTTTCATTGGGATTCAATTTGCAAGCCCCGCGAAAGCGGGGTTTTGCATTGTTGCCCTCACTCATCCCTTTTGAACCTTGTCATTTCGAGCCCGGTATAATTAAAGCAATCCCGAATGGCGGTAATCAGGGCGAGAAATCTGCGGAATCAGGAACAGCTGGCATTACGGTCAGTTGCTCATTCCGCAGATTTCTCGCCCTGGCTTCTTTAATGCGGAGGTCCCGGAATTATACCGGGCTCGAAATGACAAGGTTCATGGGGGGAGGGGCTCGAAACGATAAGGGTCAAAAGGGTGCTGTTCGAAATGACAAGGTTCAAAAAGGAGAATCAAAAAACTTCTATTGCTTAATTATCTTATCCGTCACCAATACCTGATACTCATTACTGATCTTAACCCAATACGTTCCTTTACTCAATCTATCCAATCCATCAATATTGATTTGCTGATTGGCATTGGTGAGAATGATCTTCTTCTTAATCACAATCGCACCATTTGAAGAAAAGACTTCGATGGTATAATTGTCTTTAGCAAAGTTTTCGAAACGGACCTGCAGCTGATTTCCAGAAACGGGGTTGGGGAGAATGCGGATGTTAGAAGATCCAGTACATTTCACCGGAACATTTTCCACTCCTGAATAATGTTCCTGCATATCAGGTTCAATTATTTTCAAACGATAAAAACCATTTGGGGAAGCGTTTCTAATGAGATAGCTATACTTGTTTGTAATATTTCCTCCATTGATTGTAGCGATCTTTTTAAAACCGGAATTAAGATCCGCCATTTCAATATCGAAGCTTTGCGCCTTCTCTGACGCCTGATGAGACCAGGTCAATAGTACATCGCATTTTTGTGCTATTCCAGAAAAAACCAATGTGTTCAAGGGGAGCCCAAATGAAGATCCAGCAAACCCAAACTCACCGAAACTAAAAAATCCACCCCGCGAAAGACCATCTACCGAAGTAAAACAATCATTGGGATTTCCTGCAAAACTATTGTTGCGCGTTATAAAATATGAAAACGAAGGAGCGGCCAAGTAATTCTGAGGGAATATTACCATCCTGTAATCGTTCAACGTGATTCCCGCTGCACTTAACATCCATTCTCCGAATTGATTGCCGTAATAATTGGTAACCGTGCCGGCACAATAAACAATATTGCCAGAAATAAAATTTGAACTTCCCTGTTGGAAGTAGCCCGTGACGTAATCAAGCTTGTTTGGTTTTGTGTCAATATAGAAATACTGCACTCCACGCGAAGCTGAACCAGATGATGAGGGTTCAAGTCCAAGAGGAAATCCATATTTTCCAGGACTTGCCGGATCAATCGCTCTTCTGAATTTTCCAATGATATAGCCTGAATCTACCTGGCTTAACTTTCCATTTATCGTCACGGTATTATTGTAAAGCTTATCGAGTCCGTCATCTGGATTCATCAGTCCAAATATGGATGAATAATTCATTCCATTGACTGGATAATCGATGCTGCCCGAAGATCGAATATCGTGTGTTACCAATGTATTCAATACTTCTGCGCTATTGATAGAATTATTATCAATCCATTTCAAAGGAGCTTTAAAATTCAAACTGTTCCTAACATCGGCTACATTCCCGTTTCCCGACAGGTAAACATAGCCGGTTGAATTGCTGAGTTCGAGATTGAAAAATGAACCATCGTCCAAACCAATTTTCGATTGACCACCACGCACCGCGTAGCTTCCTTGTATAAACTGCCTTTCATCCAGGTTCACTTGCCGATTGTACATTCGAAAGGTTCCAATTCCCCTTTGCTGAAAAAAGTTATTGCTATAAAGATTTCCCTGCACTTCAATAAAACCATTGTTGATTAGCCAGGCCTGTGTTGCATTACCATTGTTATGCATATCACCCTGTACACATAAGAGTGTGCCCGCCTGAATGCAGACCGTATCTCCATTGTTATACCATTCGTAATCGTGCTGCGCTTTTGAGGCGAAAGCGCAGAAGAGGAAGAAAGACAATAAGGTGGTGACGGATTTCATAGGGAATGATCTCCTATTCTTTTTTCTTCAATTGTTCAATTTCCTTTTTTAATTTTTCTATTTCCGCCTGTTGTTCTTTAACAGCATTTATCAGGGTATATAGCAATTCACTTGGATCAACCATTTTGGTATCCTTCAGTTTTTCATTCGGCGCGAGGAACACCATGCGTGGGGCAATCTGTTCAACTTCCTGTGCAATCAACCCTACATATTCTTTTGAATCGCCACCAAATTCCGGTTTATAGCGAAAGCTTACAGGTCTTAATTTCAGTATAAGGTCAAGACCATGCGAATAATCCTGGATTCCTTCTTTCAATCTTGCATCTGAGAAAACGGCCCATGATCCCCCTCCTATTTTTCCAGCAATTCCATTGGAATAAAATTCAAAAGTTGGGGTTTGTGATTTCAATCCCGGCACTTTTAATCGAAGCCTGTCAGCACCTACATTATCCCATGAAAGAAATCTTCCTGCTTCATCCATGGCGTCCCAGCCAGCACCTCCTACCCTGAAAAAGGTCTTTCCACTCAAACCATCTGAATTATTGAAATCGCCGCCACAATTCTCAATCACCAGCATTCCATTTAAGTCTATATTCCCATCAACCGAGAGTTTGTGCCGGGGATCTGTAATGCCTATTCCGACGCTGCCTTCTATGATAGCGCCATTTATGGGGGCAGTGGAAGAAATGAAGTTAGTGCCGATGGATATATTGCCTCTAATCGACAGTTTACTTAAAGGATTATTTGTACCGATTCCAATATTCTGGGTAAGGGCATGAGCCGAAAAAAGGCTCAGGGCGAGGATAATACTACCACTCTTGCTCATAGGTAATGAGATTTATTCCGTTTAACGGAGTGGCACGGATTTTAAATTCAGTTGCCTGCATTTAGTCAGGCAAGTTTTAACCAGGATACTAATACCAATTATTTAAACTGGCCATCTGTAGCTGAAATCAGCGATACAGAAACCTGTCCTTTGCTTTTTACTTTTAAAGAATGAGAGCCTGTTTTATAAATATCGCCTGACAAACTTGTTTTTGTATTTGCACTACTTCTCTTGCTTACAAAATAGCCGGTGAAAATGTCCTTGTTCTTTTCTTCAAAGGAAGAATTCAACAATCGAAGCTGTTTCCATGTACCCGGCGCCATTTCAACATAAAAGCTTATATCATCAAAATGAAAATCTCCATTTCCGTTTACTGCAGAATAAAACCAAAGCCTCCATGCATCCTCCTGAACTTTTCCAATTACAGTATAAACTGTCCATTCCTGCTCTGTTCTTGACTCAAGCGTAAAATCGCTATTGATAAAATCTTCCTTTCCTTTACCAACAGCAATCCCATGGATCCTTACTTTTGATAAAGTATCAGCCGGATTTGATTTCACGGCAATCTCATACCGGAAATTCTTTCCCCGCAATTCTTTTACAGATACTTCCTTGACGAAATAGAATTCTTCTGCGAAATAATACCAATTCTGTTGAGCCGAAACGGTGAGCATGGCAAATGCAAAAAGCAGAAAAAGAAAGCCCTTTTTCATGGGTTCGGATTTAGTCTGAAAATAAAACGGGAATCGACCAAAAATGTTGTGACTGAGGGAACTAGTTATCGAAGGAATAAGACCAACTGTCGAAATTACTTAAGGAACTGGAAGACAATGAGGCTCATCACATAAGCCAGAATAGTCATATATACGAACTGGATGATTGGCCATTTCCAGGACCGGGTTTCCCTTCGCACCACGGCCAGCGTACTCATGCATTGCATCGCAAGCACATAGAAGATCATCAAAGACATGCCGGTAGCAAGGGTATAAACTTTTGAACCATCGGGTCTTTTGGTTTGAGCCATCTTTTCGGTGAGCTTCCTTGAATCTGCATTATCGCCGCCTTCCACACTGTAAAGAGTAGCCATAGTGCCTACAAAAACTTCTCGCGCTGCAAACGAGGTCAACACAGCAATGCCGATTTTCCAATCGAATCCCAATGGTTCGATCGCCGGTTCGATTGCCTTACCCATAATACCCGCATAGGAATTCTCCAATAGTTCAGCGCTTCTTTGGCGATTGAGTGAATCTGCTGAACCAGGATCCCGGGCAATACGCAAATTAAAATGTTGATTCACTTCGTTCCTTCTTTCACCTGGTCCAAATGAGCTTAAAGCCCATAGAATAAGACTGATCACCATGATCACTTTACCGGCGTCGAATACGAAGATCTTTGCTTTGTTCACCATTGTTACCAGCACATTATTCCATCTTGGCTCACGATACATCGGTAATTCAAGAATGAAGAAGCTCTTCTCTTTAATCCGGATGAAC
The DNA here is from genome assembly GCA_963728145.1 of uncultured Chitinophagaceae bacterium. Classification (GTDB taxonomy): domain Bacteria; phylum Bacteroidota; class Bacteroidia; order Chitinophagales; family Chitinophagaceae; genus CAVSJA01. The sequence goes on from CAVSJA010000009.1 coordinate 491,199, forward strand.
CATTTTGCGACATAGGAAACGATCAGGGCCATCACAAGCCCAAGGAGGTACAATCCCATCATTACAAGTCCTTGTTGACTTAAGAATCCAAGAAAGTATTTTTTAGGAATAACAAGCGCGATCAAAATTGTATATACAGGAAGGCGTGCGCTGCAACTCATTAAAGGCGTAATGAGAATCGTAAGCAAGCGTTCTTTACGGTTCTCGATATTTCTTGCGCTCATGATCGCGGGCACTGCGCAGGCAAAACCACTGATCATCGGCATTACGCTCTTTCCATTCAAGCCAACTTTACGCATCAGCTTATCCGTTAGGAAGCTGATACGCGCCATATATCCTGTGTCTTCAAGAATGGTGATAAGACCGAACAGGATCATGATCTGCGGAATAAAAACAAGTATCCCACTAAGCCCTGCTATTATTCCATTCACCAATAAATCTCTTCCCCATGTTGAAGGAAGTATGCTTGTCAACCAACCACCAAGTTCAGCAAATCCCCATTCGATAAGATTCATTGGGTATTCTGCCAACCAGAACACACTTTGAAACAATAGGAAAAGGACCGCAAGCAATATGAGATAACCCCATCGGCGATGAAGTAATAGATCATCCAATCTATCGGTAAATAATTTCCGCTGCATCGGGGAAGGTTCCGATACAGATTGTTTCAAAATGCCATCGATACGTTGATAACGCTGTAGTATTTCTTCCGCCTGTACACGGGTATGATTGAACTTATTTGAAAGCTCAATATGTTCGATCTTTTGCTGAAGATCATGATCCAGCGAAAAAGATTCATGATTGATCAGGTAGTGAATAGCCTGGTAATCGCTGAGCGGGATCAGTGATTTAAGATTTCCAACAGCAGTGCTTGCAAGGGCTTCATTATTGATGAAATCGCGAACGGGGGCCTTGTATAAATGCAATGCGGTTTGTTCGATTGCTTTCTTTAATTGAGGAATACCCCTGTTTTTTCTCGGGTTGATTGGAATTACCGGAACACCCAATTCCCTTTCCAGCTCGGCAACGTCGATCTCGATATCTTTTTGTTTAGCGATATCAAGCATACTAAGCCCAACCACAACGGGAAGTTTGAGGTCGATGATCTGCGAAACAAAAAGAAGATTTCGTTTGAGATTACTTGCGTCAGCTATGAGTACAACAACATCGGCCCTGATCTCTTTATCCTGTTGCATTAACACCCGGTAGGCCACCCATTCATCTTCCCGTCGCGGGTAGAGACTGTAAGTACCCGGCAGGTCTATAACCGTGGCCGTCAGCTCGAGAGAAATTCGGCAGGCGCCCACTTTCTTATCAACCGTTACCCCCGGGAAGTTTCCAACGCTTTGGTTCATGCCAGTAAGCACATTGAACAAAGAGCTTTTTCCGCTATTGGGGTTTCCTACCAGAGCTATGTTGATATTCCTTGACAATCCGACAAAAATAACCAATGACCCCTTGTTCCACTTACGATAAAAGTAAAAGATGAGGGATTTTGGATTTTATTAGGCAATAGCCTGAAATTCTATGGATTTAACTCAAATTCAAGGTTGGCAAAATCTAAAATATGCAATGTAAAATCTAAAATAGCCTCCCCTTATCTTTGCGCCACTATGTTCAATAAGAGGATAAAAGTGAAAGAAGTTCTGGCCATGGATCCGCAGGGCCAGGAGATTACCGTGATGGGATGGGTTCGCAGTTTCCGGAATAACCAGTTCATTGCTTTGAATGATGGGTCTACCAATACCAATCTCCAGGTGGTTGCGGAGTTGGGAAAATTTGACGAAGAATTCCTGAAAAGAGTTACAGCCAGTGCTTCATTAAAAGTGACCGGGACCCTGATTGCTTCCCAGGGCAAGGGACAGAAATCTGAAGTAAAGGCGAGTACTATTGAGATACTTGGCGATAGCGATGCGGAAAAATATCCTTTGCAATTAAAGAATCGTCCGAGCCTGGAGTATTTGCGTGAGATCGCGCATTTACGTTTTCGTACCAACACGTTTGCTTCTGTTTTCAGAATACGCCATTCACTGGCATTCGCGATTCACAAGTTCTATCATGAAAAAGGATTTCTTTATTTACATACACCGATCATTACAGCAAGTGATGCCGAAGGAGCAGGAGAAATGTTTCGTGTGAGCACTTTACCACTTGACAAGCCGCCAAAAAATGATGATGGGTCAATCAATTTTAAAGAGGATTTTTTTGGGCGCGCCACTAATCTTACTGTGAGTGGTCAACTGGAAGGTGAGCTGGGTGCAACAGCTTTTGGTGATATCTATACGTTTGGACCAACTTTTCGCGCAGAGAATTCAAATACGCCAAGGCATTTGGCGGAATTCTGGATGATCGAACCCGAGATGGCTTTTTATGACCTGGAAGATAATATGAACCTTGCTGAAGAGTTCATTAAATATATTATTCGTTTTGCGATGGAGAACAACCGGGAAGATCTCGATTTTCTCGCTCAGCGATTAGCGGATGAAGAAAAACAAAAACCACAGCAGGAAAGAAGTGAAATGGGATTGATAGAAAAGCTGGAATTTGTTTTGAATAATCATTTCGAAAGAGTCACCTATACAGATGCGATAGAAATTCTTCGCGAAAGCAATCATAACAAGAAAAAGAAATTTCAATTTCCCATCACAGGCTGGGGAATGGATCTCCAAAGTGAGCATGAACGTTATCTTGTAGAAAAACATTTTAAGAAGCCGGTGATCCTTTACAACTATCCCAAAGAGATCAAGGCATTTTATATGCGGCAGAATGAAGATGGAAAAACTGTGGCCGCGATGGATATTCTTGCTCCTGGCATTGGGGAAATCGTTGGTGGATCACAACGAGAAGAAAGATTGGATAAGCTCACGACACGCATGAATGAAATGCATATTCCCACAGAAGAAATGTGGTGGTATCTTGATACACGTCGCTTCGGAACAGTTCCACATGCCGGTTTTGGATTAGGTTTTGAAAGAATGGTGTTGTTTGTAACTGGCATGACGAATATCAGGGATGTGATTGCATTTCCGCGGACGCCGAAGAGTGCGGAGTTCTAATTAATATACGTACCAGTGGGTACAAACTTTCCTCTGAATTTAGTGTAAATTGAAAGTCCCCTAAACTTTCAACATGAAACTTCTAGTTCTGTTGTTTGCTCTTTTCTTGCCATTTTATTTGGTGAGCCAGGATCTTATGGCTCTAAAGGATCAGGTTTCGAGCCTGTACGAAAAAGGCGAATCGAAAAAAGCAATTCCTATTGCTGAAAAAGCCCGGCAATTGGCGGCAAAAACTTATGGCTCCCGTCATGCGAACTACGCCTATTTCTTAAATGTACTTGGAATACTGTATGCTGACACTGGAGAATATCAGAAGGCAGAGCCACTATATAAGGAGGCTGCAGATATTTATAAGACGACTGCAGGAATCAGTCATCCAAATTATGTAGGCGCTCTGGACAATCTTGCGAGTGTTTACACTAACCTTGGAGACTATGCGAAAGCCGAATCCCTTTATCTTCAGGTGAAGGAATCGATAAAGAAAAACCCTGGTCCAACCCATTGGGAATATGCGAAGTTATTGGGTGATCTTGGTCTTCTCTACCATCGAAAAGGTGAAATGAAAAAAGCCGAGCAGACTTATCTGGAAGGCTTATCGGTGTGGGAAAACGGGCGTAATGAGCAGGGGAGAGATTACGCAACAAGTCTTGGTAATCTGGCAGCCGTATATCTCGAGATCGGGTTATATGCCAAAGCAGAACCGGTACTAATAAAGGCTAACAAGGTTTTTAAGCGTACAATAAACATCGATCACCCGGCCTATGGTAACAATTTAAATACGCTTGGCGTTCTTTATTCGAAAATGGGAAAGTTCAAAGAGTCAGAGCAATACTATTTGGAAGCGGGTTCAATCGTAAAAAAGTTCTATGGAGAAAATAGCATGGACTTTTCAGTAAACCTGGGAAATATGGCGAGGCTCTATGGAGAAATGGGACAATTCAAGAAGGCGGAAGAATTTTCTTTAAAAGAGATCGCGCTATTGCAAAAACTTTACGGGGAAGGACATTCAGATTATGCGAATAGTTTGAGCACGCTTGGGGTTATGTACAATGAAACAAATCAACCTCAAAAGGCTCAGCCACTTCTCCTCAAGGCGAAGGAAATCTTCGAGAGGAACAAGGATCCCCAGCATGCCTATGCACTTAATAATCTTGCTGCGCTTTACATCAATCTCGGCCAATTCGAAAAAGCAGAACAACTATATGTAGAAGCAAATCAGATCAACCAAAGATTGTTCGGAAGCAACGATCATATTCTATATGCGAATACGCTGAATAACCTTGCTCAATTCTATGCAGAGATCAACCAGATGGACAAGGCAATTGAGACGATGAAAAAGTCGATTGATCTCAAAAGAAAATTGCTTGGAGAAAATCATCCTGACTATGCAATTGCACTTGATAATCTCGCAAGCATTTATCTGCAACAAGACGACTATAAAAATGCAGCACCATTATCTGTCCAGGCCGCACAAATAAGAGAAAAGACATTGGGTCCGGACCATCCTTTATACGCGCGCAGTCTTCACACCGTTGCGATGGTATATCAGAAATCGGGCGACTATCGAAAGGCCGAGGAGCTTCTCCTTCGTTACTCAGCTATTATGAAGGCAAATTTTGGAGAAAAAAACGCTGACTATTCTACGAGCCTGAATGACCTTGGCGTCTTTTACTTCAGTATTGGATATTTGGATAAGTCAGAGTCCTATCTCTTGAAAGCCGCTGAGATAGGTAAGTTAACCCAAGGTGAAAAACATCCTGAATATGCAACTCAATTAGACAATTTGGCGAAGCTTTATTTTCTGAAGAATGATTTTCCGAAAGCAGCTTCTTATTCAATGGCGAGCAACCAAATTTTTCTGGACAATGCCCGCAGAACGTTCGCCAGTTTATCCGATAAAGAAAAAACTGTTTTTCTAGAATCGAGATTCGATAAATTTCAATTTGCAAACAATATTCTCGACAAAAGCAAAAACCCGGATCCGAACTTTAAGCAATCTATCTTTAATCACTTGCTGATGCTTAAGTCTCTGGCATTAAGCGATACCAAAGATATGTTTACCTCGATTCGTAAAGGGAAGGATAACGATCTTAAAAACTTATTAGAAAAATGGGAAGATAATAAGCGAATGCTTTCCAGGCAATACGCGATGCCGGCGGACAGACGAATTTCCAATTTGAAGGAATTTGAAACGCAAACCGATGAGTTAGAAAAACAATTGAATCGCAGATCTACCGAATATCGTGAACAGCAATCGGGCATGAACATAACTTTTCAGGACATTCAAAAAAGGTTAAGTGCTGATGAAGTTGCTATTGATTTTGTGTATTACAGGCAGTTTGACAAAAAGTGGACGGACAAGATTAAGTATGCCGCGTATATTCTTAAGAAAAACGATGCGACGCCTATTTTTGTTCCCTTATGTAATGAGCAAGATCTAAACGGAATCTTGAAAAAAACCAGGGCTTCGAATTCTCGCGAAATGGTGAACAAATTATATCGCGGAGGGAAAGAAAGTACAGCAGCTATGTCGTCTGCATCCGTGCTTGGCGACAGCTTGTACAAGTTGATCTGGCAACCATTGGAAGTTCACCTGGGAGGTATAAAGAAAGTAAATCTTGTACCTGCTGGAAAATTGTTTTCAATAGCCTTCCAGGCATTACCAACAAGTAAAGATGAGTTGTTGATTGATAGGTATGTTGTGGAGCAATTTACCAGTACTAGAGAATTAGCGCTTGACAAAAAAAACTTAGGAAAACCGTTGGGCATCGCAATGTTTGGGGACGCAAAATTTACTATGAGCGGCCCGGGTACCGGATCCGGGTACAAATGGAGCGACTTGCCAGGGACCGCAAACGAAGTCAATAATATCGAGAAACTATTTCAGCAAAACCGAATCCCTACAGTTAAATACCTAGGACAATCTGCATCTGAATCAAATTTCAAAAAGATTTCCGGAAACTCGCCCGAGATTATACACATGGCAACTCATGGGTTCTTTCTTCCTATTCAGTATAGTTCCAATGAAAATTCTTCAGGAATAGAACAGTATTCTTCATCAACAGAACCTTTGTTAAGAAACGGTCTACTGCTTGCAGGTGCAAATAATTCGTGGAGTAATAATTTGCTTTTACCAGGTGCAGAAGATGGAATAGTGACCGCTTACGAGATTTCTCAGCTAGATCTGACCAACACAAAGCTTGTTGTGCTAAGTGCATGTGAAACTGCACTCGGGGATGTGCAAGGAACAGAAGGCGTCTTTGGTTTGCAGCGAAGCTTCAAAATGGCTGGGGTCGATAAATTGATTTTAAGTCTTTGGCAGGTTCCAGACAAAGAAACCGCGGAACTAATGACGATGTTCTATCAAAATTGGTTGAGTGGATTGCCAATAAGGCAATCGTTTAATGCTGCCCAGGCTGAAATGAGAAAAAAATACACTCCATATTTTTGGGCCGCGTTTGTATTAATTGATTAACCTGTTATGGAAACCGGCTGCTTCTGTGTCAAAACTATAAAATAATTCTATGGCTGAATTTAATACTGCTTCCGCCATGGCGGGGAAGGCCGGCGTGCGCAAAAGCAAAAAATTATCTACAGAGGTTGATCTAACGCCAATGGTTGACCTGGGATTTTTGTTGATCACTTTTTTTATAATTACTACAAAGCTTGCAGAGGCGAAAGCAATGAGAGTTATTGTACCAACTGATCAAGGAGAAAGTCCCGTCTGCGCGAGTTGTGCGCTGACATTAATTCCCACAAAAGATGATAAGATTTTCTATTATATCGGTGAGCTAAACGAGGCTATGGAAAAGGGTCGATTTGGTTTGACTAACTATTCATATGATAAAGGCATCGGAGAAATAATCAGAAAGCGGCAAGTTGAATTAGAGAGAATAGGGAAGCCAAGGAACGATCTTTTATTGATCATAAAACCAACTGATGAAGCTGCATACCAAAATATAGTTGATGTGTTAGACGAAGTGTTGATCAATGCTGTCAAGCGGTATGCCATTACTGGGCTCTCAGAAGGAGAGCTTATGGTTTTGGAATCAAAGAATTTTGGTTTTAACTAAATTTACCAGCCATTCTTCCAAGGCCGGTAAACATGTCCAAAAAACCAATTTCAACCAGTCGAAAAATTCTTTATTGGATAATTGCATTGATATGCATTTTTCTTGTTGCTGAACTCATTTGCAGGGCATATTACTATCGGCGGAGTGCAAGTTCATCTCTTGCCTTAATTCAATTATTCAGGGATTCAAAAAAACTGGTCAATTCAGGGCTTGGAGGGAATCAAAACGATAGTTCTTATCGACCTGATCTTTCAACAAGCGATCATGCCACACTTACTAAAGAAAATAAAGCAGCAGATCATGCGGTGTACCAGCCCTGGGTTCAATTTTATTTCAGAGATTATAAAGGAGAATTTGTCAATGTTGAAAACGGTGTGAGGCGATCGAACCCTTCAGTTTCGGATTCATCGGCAAAAGCACCATTTACCATACTATTTCTGGGTGGTTCCACTATGTTTGGATATAATCTTCGCGATGAAGAGACCATTCCATCGCTATTTACAAAAGAATATAAACGAAGATATCCAGCTGATCGACCGATACGTGTGATCAATCAGGGAATTCCTTATTACTTCAGTTACCAGGAGCTGATGTTATTAACTCATAAACTTTACACGGAACAAAAACCGGATATGGTGATCATGCTGGATGGATTGAACGATTGCATGCAATTGCATTCTGCATTCTTTCGTCAACCTTATTTTTCTGCAGCCATCGCAAAATTTGTCAATCCAGCGCTGGCAGAATTGCCGGGAGACTATAGTTACTATAATACGCCACCTGGTATCCCCGAGGATTCATTGTATAACTCGATTGCAAATAATTATCTGAGCACTATCGCTACAGCAAAATTCCTGTCAGACTCTTACGACATCGAATTGTTTTGCTTCTGGCAACCAGTTCCTTTCTACAATTATTCAAATCGTGCCAATGATCCTGCTTGTGCAAAATTTGAGAGGCCGGCGTTTGAAAATATCTATCCAAAAATAAAATCCGCTACATCGAGGATTGACTACCTGTTCTACCTTGGAGATATGCTTCAAAACGAAAAAGGATCTCCTTTTGTAGATAAAACACATTATTCGGTAGAGATGAATAAGAAGATTGTGGAAGAGATGATGCGGGTGATAACTAACAATGGGCAATAAGCAATAGGCAATCGGCAATAAGCAATTTAGAATGTCGGCGACATTTGCCTATTGCCCATTGCCTATTGCTTATTGCTTATTGCCTATGGTCGCTATCCTCTGCCGAATCAAGAGCCTGCTTCCTCGCCATATCAGTCAGCGCCTGTTCCATTCTCCTCATTCTTGCATACAGTTTTAAAATAACAAACCAGAAGATGAGTATACTAATATAGAAAATGAGGTCTGCTCCTCTACCAACTTTTAGTTTTCGTGCAATGGTATTGGTTATATCCGGCCAGATAATGAAAATAATTGCCGCGGCGATAAGAATAAATAGAAGGAATATATCCAGCAATCTTTTCTTCAAACGGGTGATAAAGTAAAGCCCGATAAAGACCACTCCCGTAAGCAGCAATAGTTGGATCCCGGTCATTTAAAAAGTTTGTGTAAAACTAAATCAAATAATACTTTGATGCTGTCCCAGGCGGATTGTCCTTTTTTCTTTGAATAAATGGAATATTGAATATTGACCGGCGCTTCGCGGATTCGTAAGCGATGTTTTTTAATTTCAAAAAGGATTTCTGATGCATGCGCCATTCCATTTTCAGTGATACGGATATTCTTCCAGGCATTCTTATTTAATGCTCTCAATCCATTATGTGCATCGCTCAATAAAACTCCTGATAAAATCAAATTCACAAAGCGAGCAATTTGTAAAACAATTTTTTTTGAAAAAGGAATGGATGATTTTGCTTCTGGTAAAAATCTCGATCCTAAAACTACATCCGCTTCATCTTTCAAGATTGGTTCAATCAATTTCGGAATATCATTCGCATCATGTTGTCCATCTCCATCAAATGTTATTACAATATCAGGATCCAATTTTCTTAGATAGTCCAAACCTGTTTGCAGCGCAGCGCCCTGGCCCAGGTTCACCGGATGTTTGAGCGTAATTACAGGCAATCCTTTCAAATGATCTTTCATTGGCATATCTGAGCCGTCATCGACAATAATAATGGTGTAAGAATTTGAGAGGAGTTGCTCCACTACTTTCCGCAATACCGACGATTCATTATAAGCGGGGATTAGTATTGCGATGGTTTTAGTCATTGATATTCAGTGCGGTTAAAAGTACCGATTTTCGTCGTTTGGCGTTTGGGGTTTGGGGTTTGGCGTTGGGGAACCCAATCTTGCTTGATTTCCAGACTATCCAACACTCGATAACGCCAAACCCCAAACACCAAACGCCAAACTGTTCAACTCATCACCGCCCAACGTCTGAATCCGGCCGTTCATCAAATCCGCAAAAAATTCTTCATTTGGGGATAAACTTCTGAAACCCACACTGGGACTGGGTTTAGGGTTAAACTCATTAGTATTTTATGAGAATTACCTTAATAAAACTGGTACTTGGTGTTGCACAGTACTAAAAAATCCCTCATCTTTGAATCTGAATTGAAAAATCAGCTATGGGGCAGTGGCGAGAGACAGCAGGACAAAAATACCATACAAACCTTATCCCCTGACTGTCCCTAGCCATTGACCCAAGCCCCAAATAAAAAAAGAGTATGAATATAGAGAACACTCAAAGCCAGATGCGGAAAGGAATCCTGGAATTCTGCATTCTTTCCATTATCCGCCGAGGTGAAGCTTACCCCAGCGATATAGTGGAAGAAATGCGCGGAGCCAATCTGCATATACTGGAAGGAACCCTTTACCCTTTACTTACCCGGTTGAAAAATGCAGACATGCTCACCTACCGTTGGGTAGAAAGTAATTCGGGCCCTCCAAGAAAATATTTTTCATTAACGGCCAAAGGGGAAGAGTTTTTCGGGGATCTGGAATCAACGTGGAATGAGTTGGCCAATGCAGTGAATGCCCTGGCGAATAAAAAAGAATCGCTGGCAGTAGTCAATAACGAATCGGCGCCGACAGAAACAGAATCATCAAAAGAATCAAACACTCCCAACTAACACTTCAACTCTTTAATACCATGACAATGAAAAAGGTTATTAATATAAATTTTCAGGGCAGGGTCGTTCCTATAGAGGAATCTGCTTATGAATTATTGAAACAGTACGTTGAAAGTCTGCGACGGTATTTTGCGAATGAAGAGGGACGCGATGAGATCATCAATGATATTGAAAGCAGGATCGCTGAACTTTTTTCCGAGCGATTGAAAAAAGGTGCTACCTGTATTACCGACGATGATGTGAATGCAGTAATTGCAGGTATGGGTCGTCCAGAAGACCTGGAAGCAGAAGCTGCAGATCCTTTAGCAACGCCCAATGGTTCAAAGAAAGAACAGTCTTCTCAGCAATCACAGCAACAGTCTTATACCTACGCAACAAATGTCGGAAGGCGACTCTATCGCAATGCAGATGATAAGATCATCGGTGGTGTGGCGAGCGGATTGGCCAACTATTTCAATATCGATCCTGTGATCATGCGGATCATCTTTGCGTTATTGTTGTTTCTCGGGGGTGGGTTCCTGTTATACATTATCCTTTGGATCGTTATCCCCGCAAAGTCGTTAAGGACGAATATCACGAAAAGATTATACCGGAGCTCGGATAACCGCGTAATCGGGGGAGTCTGTGCAGGATTAGCTGCATATTTTAATATAGGCATCTGGATTCCCCGCCTGATATTCGCCCTTCCCCTCCTCATAGCAATTATATCCGGTCCCTTTGGCCTGTGGTGGGGAAATGATTGGCAATTCTGGGAAGGTCCAAAGATCTTTACCGGCTCAGTGAGTGGTACGCTGTTTCTAACCTATATAATATTATGGATTGCTCTTCCGGTTGCCAATACTGCAGCTGAGAAATTGGAAATGCGTGGAGAGAAAGTTGATTTGAGCAGCATCAGCAAAACTGTGAAAGAGGATCTGTCTAATCTGAAGACCAGGGCACAGGCCTGGGGACAAGAAGTATCTCAAACCGCGCAACAATACGGGCAATCAGCAAGCTCGCAGGTAAAATCCTATGCAGCTGAAGCCGGACCGGTTGCCCGAAGCGCGGGAAGCGGACTCGGTCATGCGATAGGAGTTTTGTTTAAAGCATTCTTCCTTTTAATTGCCGGTTCAATTGCAATAGCATTGTTTGGTGCACTGATGGCAATGTTGTTCGGAGGTTTTGTAGTGTTTCCATTGAAGAATTTCGTTCTCGATGGTGCCTGGCAGAATCTTCTTGCATGGTCTACACTCATCCTGTTTCTCGGTATTCCTGTCTTAGCACTGATCATTTGGTTAGTCCGCAGGATCATCGGAGTGAAAAGCAAGAATCACTACCTCGGGTATGTATTCGGCACTTTGTGGACAATAGGATTGGTCTCAGCAGTCTTTCTTGCAGCTACGGTCACCAAGAATTACAAATCTGGTTCAGTGAAAACAGAAACGCTGAGTTCATTTGTTCAACCCGCGAAGAACAAACTCTATGTTGATGTAGAAAGAAGTGATGTCAGGTATTATGGTGGTGATTGGTTTGGAATGGACTGGGATGACGAATGGCCATTCTATGGTGTGAACCAGGATACGCTGATGTTGAACAGCGTTCGGGTGAATATCGAAAAAAGTACCGACTCATCTTTTCACGTAGAAAAAGTAACGTTTAGCAGAGGTCGAACTCCAGAACAAGCGCGTACAATCGCTGAAAAAGTCAGGTTCGAGATCAATCAAAGTGATAGTGTTTTGATTCTTCCCAAAGGTTTTCCGATCAGCAGTGAAGAAAAATGGAGAGGTCAAAGTGTATTGGTAGTAATAAGAATACCGGTAGGTAAAAGAATTGAACTGTCATCAAGATTGCACACTTACTCCTGGTTTGGAATCGACAATTATCGGGGCAGGAGATGGGATGGAGACTGGAATAATGATTTCAATCGTAGCTATGGGTGGGACAGTAATGTTGAATACATTATGACACCTGAAAAATTGGAGCGTGTTGATCGCCTGGATCCGGTAGAATTAAGAAAAGGTAATTATAAATTAAAGGATGAAAATAACGAAGAGACAAGCATAGACAACGGACCAGAGAGAAAAACACCAGATACGAATAAGGGTTATCGTTACAGACAGGACAATCAGGGAGATGATCAGAATGATGATAAAAAAGATTCAGCAGCCAATAAAACAACCAGCGCAGCGAACCATGAAACAATCGCCGGAGAGGAAAGGGAAAGTATAGCCATAAAAACAAAAAAACAAGACCCTTCTACCGGAGGCTCCCTATCGGTTTTCAGCAGATTATTTTAAGTAGACCCGCCGGCCGCACTGTCAACGCAATGTTGGCGGGCGGGGTTGAAGTTGGAACATGGGGCCCTGTACACCAGGGCCCTTTTCTGAAAATGAATTTACATTCAAAGGAAAATCAATAATTAATAATCAATAATAAATAATTGATCGATGTGAAGCGGGCCCTTTAATCACAAGCTGCCTAATGCCAGAAAAATTATTGATTATTAATTATTGATTATTGGTCCGAATCCATTCAGGAATTTATAAAAACCTTATCATATGGGATTTTTATCTTTCGGATACGCGAGTATCCTTGCTACCAGCTTCTTCATTTGGTGCCATGCTTTGCAACCGAATGTGAATGAAAATAATATTGCAAAAAATTCTGTAATAGAAGCACCAGTATCAATTAATGATCAACAGGACCTCTACAATGAGATTTTGAAACAGGACAGTATCTTGTTTACTGCCTTTAATAATTGCGATATCAATACATTCAGGAAGATGTTTACGGATGACCTTGAATTCTACCATGACAAAGGCGGATTGACCGGTATAGATCATACGATGAACTTTTTGAATGATAAATGCAACAATAAGGAGAGGATGGTACGAAGAGGGCTAATAGCGAATGGAATGGAAGTATATCCAATCAAGGACTATGGAGCAGTTCAGATTGCAAGCCATAGTTTTTATTTAACTGAGAAGGGCCAGCAGGAGCAAAGGAGTGGCACATTCAAATTTGTGCATGTATGGAAAAAGACTAATGAAGGTTGGAAGATCTCAAGAGTAGTTAGCTACGATCATTGATCGCCATGGATAACAAAACAAAACCAATCGTCTTCACGGTATTGTTGTTGACGGTTTCTATTCTTTTCAGCATACAATTCGTGGATCGCCCGCTTGCGCTTGCATTAGATGGGCATTTAAGAGGAACAAAACTCCTCTTAAGCCAAATTGTTTCCGGACTTGAATGGATAACCGCTTTCAATGTATCCAAATATTTATTGGGCGCAGTTCTTTTGTTGACTGGAGTCGGTCTGTACTTGTTTCCCCTAACAAGAACTGTCTCAGGATATTTTTTCTTTATCGGTTCAACGCACCTGGTAAGCCGGCTTATTGCGGGCACCTTGAAGAATGTATTTCTCAGATCCCGCCCCTTTGAATTTTTGGAGAATCAAGAGACCGGGGATTTTTTTGTTGATGGAGGAAACTCCTTTCCTTCCGGGCATGTCGCCCATTTTTTTAGCCTTTTTATTCCCCTTCTTTTCATTTGGCCCCGCTCCTGGTTTTTAATTCTGTTTGTACCCTCAATTGTCGCAATGCAGCGGGTCATATCAAATGATCACTATTTAAGTGATGCGCTTATCAGTATTCTCATAGCCTATATGTTCACTTTGGCGTTTTTGAAATTGTTTCAACGACAAGCGGTTTGGAGGCGGGTTGAACAATGAAAAATGGTTTGATTGTTTTATGGGTTGATTGTTGGACTTACAATTTATGAATCAAACAATCAAACAATAGAACCATCAAACCATCTGAATATCGCCGCTCCTACAACACAAGCACTCCCTTCGCCACAAACTGCACTTCCTTTTTCGACTTGGTTATTTTCTTTATTTCTTCTTCGCTCTTTCCGGCGTCCTTTGCATAGTGTTGTTGCTGCTTAACTGAAACTTCTTTAATTGTTGCTTCACCTTCCAGCACCACTTCTTTGCCAACAATATTCATTGGCATGAAGTATCCATAATCTTTGAATTTCACCATCAGCTTTTCGCCATCAGACTTTTCAATCTTCATCCAGCATCCTTTTTCCTGGCATACTTCCACGACCTTGCCAGTTATCTTTCCTTCATATTTGTTGTCCTTGAGTTTTTTATCAAGCTCATTAACACTAATAGCGCCATCGGCATTCGTGCCCGCACCATAAGTAATTCCTTTTTCCGCAGATTTCGGATCCTGTGCTGTTACAGCCAAACCGATCAACAAAGCAATCGAAAACAAAAGACGTTTTTTCATGTGGGATAAATTTGGTCAAAGATAAGAGAGGAATTGGGATTTGGGAATTGGTAGTTGGTAGTTAGGAATTGGGGAGGCATTCGATCCAAATTCCCAATTCCAAAACACCAATTCCTTTTCCATGAAAATCTACCACTTAGTGGTATTGTTTTCCCTTCCATTATTTCGTCTCTTTGATTCAGAATTCAGCCCTAACCAAAGCCTCTTTTTCTATAGTTCTTTTAAATATTACATTTTCTCATGTGTCGCTCCTTCCCGGCTTAGCCGGGAGGGATTTTTTTTGCCTTCCCGCGAAAGCGGGAACCTCCGAAAGCGGGAAGCCCCCAAAACAATTAGTAAAAAAATACTAAATAAATTAGTGTTGATAATATAATTTTACTTAGCTTTGATATCCATTTATTTTTATTCTTTAAAACTATACCCCCATGTCGAACAACGAAAAACTCAAGGCGTTAAAGCTGACAATTGACAAGATCGATAAGGATTTTGGCAAAGGAAGTGTAATGATGATGAACGAAAAGGGCGATCAGGTAATGGAAGTTGTATCAACCGGTTCAATTGGGCTAGACGTCGCTCTTGGGATCGGCGGTTTGCCAAGGGGAAGGATTGTTGAAATATATGGTCCGGAATCTTCAGGTAAAACCACCATTGCTATTCATGTGATTGCCGAGGCTCAGAAAAAAGGCGGCATCTGTGCGATCATTGACGCGGAGCACGCATTTGACAGTGCATATGCGCAAAAACTGGGTGTTGACGTAGATAATCTGCTTATTTCCCAACCAGATTATGGAGAGCAAGGGCTTGAGATCGCCGATCGCCTTATCCTTTCCGGAGCACTGGATGTGGTGGTGATCGATTCTGTAGCTGCACTTGTGCCAAAGGGTGAATTGGAAGGAGAAATGGGAGATAGCAAGATGGGAATGCAGGCCCGATTGATGAGTCAGGCACTTCGCAAGCTGACAGCAACCATCAGTAAAACCAATACGATCTGCATTTTTATCAATCAACTTCGAGAAAAGATCGGGGTAATGTTCGGAAACCCCGAAACTACCACCGGCGGAAACGCATTAAAGTTCTATGCATCGATCCGTTTGGATATCCGCCGCATGGCGCAGATCAAAGATGGTGATGAAGCCGTAGGCAATAGAGTAAAAGTAAAAGTGGTCAAGAATAAAGTTGCTCCTCCTTTCCGTAGCGCAGAATTCGATATCGTATTCGGCGAAGGAATTTCAAAAACCGGGGAGATCCTGGATATGGGCGTTGAACTTGGTATCGTGAACAAGAGCGGATCCTGGTTCAGCTATAATGCTGACAAACTCGGACAGGGTAGGGATTCGGTAAAACAATTACTCCAGGACAATCCTGAACTGGCAAATGATATTGAAGGAAAGATTCGGGCGAAGATTAAGGAGATGAAGGAGAATCCTGCTTGATCTCAAAAAACTATTTCGGGTTTTAAGTAGACAAGAAGCGGCCGGTGGGTCGCTTTTTTTGTTAAAGCTGGTTTAGGGCCACTTTGCTATTCTGCGATCCACTCCAAAATTTTTGCCAGCTACTAACCAGGTTGATCAGTGGCTCAATAGACCTTGCAATTTGGCAAAATACGGTGAAACTTTATTGTTGCCTTAGTTCTTAGCGGCTTGCAGTCATGAGGCCTACAGATGAGTTTTTAATGTATATCTCCGGCGGCAAACAAAAATTGGAGTTATTGAAAAATGATGGTTTCATGATATTCATGTGGGCCTGAATTTATTCTTCTGTTTCATTAAACTTTAAATCTTGTTTTATGAAATCTAGCTCCATCAAAATAGCCATCAGCGAATCTGATCAGCAATTGACTCTCCAACTCGAATATTTAAAGAGATTTCTTCAATGTTTATGTGTTGTATTTGCATTCAATTCATCGATCGCACAAAATGTAGGGATTGGAATTGATAATCCAACACAGAAACTGGAAGTGCTGGGCAATATCAAAGGGAATAATTTCCTTGCGGGAGGTTATATAGGCGTCGGCACTTTGGCTCCACTGTACAAATTACACGTATATGATGGAAGCTTAGCAATCACCAACTCAGCTGATAACGTAACCTGGCTAACAAATTATAATAGTGCCGGGAATTATTTCAATATAGCATATAACGGAACTTCGAGAATGGCGTTAACGAATACAGGAAATCTTGGCATTGGTAATACTGCGCCTGCCTACAAGCTAGACGTGAATGGTAATATTCATGCCGAAACCAATGCAGTTATTGACGGAAACGTTACGGTGAACAATGGCAAAGGAATCCTGCAAAATTCGCAAGGATCCGGACAGTTGAAGTATTACACCCGCACCGCAGCGTTTACAGTGAACAACCTTCCCGGTTTTGCGTTGAGCGCGGAAGGCAGCATTGGGTTTACTAATGGAATTTTTTCAAGTCCGCCGAAGGTTTTTGTTGGCGATATTGTAAGTACCGGTGGTACGGCCGGCGAATTATTCAGGGTTCAATTGATTGTTTACGAGGTCACTGAAACCAGCTGCAAGGTAAGACTGCTGAATACCAGCCCCAATCCTGTGAGTTATTCGATAACCTGGAATATCGTGTGCATTGGTCAATAGACCATTAAAGAAAATACGAAATTTATTTCGGGTTTTAAGTTTCGCAAAGCGACTCATTGGGCAATGTCATTAAGTTAAGATTCGAAGGCAATCATATAATTTAAAAAGTCCAACTACTATCATGTCGCTATAATTACTTCAAACCCCTTTAGGGGTTATTCTTGATTGTATAAGTTCTTTCTTGAATCTTAATCTCAAAAATCGAAAGGCAGCTTTCAAACCTTAACTTAATAAGATTGCTCATTGGGTCGCTTTTTTGTTGGGGAGGTCATCATTTTACTAAAGTGTTTTGTACCATTTCAAACCTCCAATAACAAAATGCTACCGATCATCGGAACTTGCTGTTCTTTGGTCATTGAATGTAGTAGATTAACAGTACTCAACAATCAAAACACTTATGAACAAGGGACAGCAGGAGCGCCGTCGCTTTATAAAAAGCTCTGCGTTCGGTTTGATCGGAATCACCGCCTTTGGTTATTCATCCTCACAGGGTAATATTATCAAAAGATTCGGTCCGGGCAACGATGAAGCGCTTTTCTACAGGTATCCAAGTATGAATGATACCATGGTAAGCAGTGTAGTAGGCGCGGCTCACCGCGATTTCGATAAAGTAAAGGAAATGGTGAGCAAACGTCCGGAATTAGCAGGGGTTTCATGGGACTGGGGTTTTGGAGACTGGGAAACTCCAATCGGGGCCGCTTCGCATGTGGGGCGCCGTGATATTGCCGAATTATTGATCAGTTACGGAGCCAGGCCTGATATATTCACTTATGCCATGATGGGCATGCTTAAGAGCGTGCAGGAGATCATTGAAACTATTCCAGGCATTCAATCCCATCGCGGGCCTCATGGCATTACCTTATTGCAGCATGCTAAAAACAGGCTTAGCGACCAAAATATTTCCGAAGCGGACAAGACCAATATAAATAAGATGATTAGCTACCTGGAGGGCTTAGGCAATGCTGATGTGAAACCAAAGAGCCTTGAAGTAACGGAAGAAGAAAAGAAAAAATACCTGGGGGAATATCGGTTTGGAAATGGTGAAGGAGAGCTCTTTGTTGTAAATACCAGTCAGAACGGGACTTTAAAGATGGGCCGTAAAGGTGCATTTGGTAATTTTTTGAGTAAAGTTGATGAAAATACATTTTCACCTGCCGGGGCTGCGTCCGTGCGGATTATATTCAAAATGAATGATGGCAAAGCCATTTCGGTAAGCGTGCATGAACCCGAACCGTTGGTCACTGCTATAAGGGTTTAATCGGCAGTCAGCTCTGTTTAAGTCAAGACAGAAAACTTATAAAACTTAACATCAACAGTCATTATCGGAAATTCCCCGGGTAAATTTTGCTTTTGTATTTCTACAAAGCCATTCTTTTCATAAAATCGTTGTGCTGCAATGAACTTTTCCGTTGTACCTAAAAATATTTCGATCATGCCTTTATGCCTGGCCCACGCAATTAAAGTATTCAATAGATCTTGCCCGATACCGAATTCTTTACCTCTGTAATCTTTGGCTACAAACATTTTTCGCAATGCACTTTTATTATTGCCAATATCCAGTAAAGCGATTGTTCCTACAACCTTATCGTCAATTTTCGCTATCCAAAAGTTGCCATTGTTCCTCTGGTAAAATTTTGGTATTTCATTCAGGTCAGGTTGTTGTTGTCTGGTTATCGGTATTCCAAATTCTCCATTTTGGATATTTAGAATAAGATCAGCAACGCTATTCTTATGAATGTCTGTATAGGGTTCGATACTCACTTCACTCATGCTACAATAAATGAGATGTTGATTTAATGTTTGCCGCGTTCTATGCAATTTTGCGCTTTTTTCTCCATTTATTCCAACTGTAAATCTGTTTTATGATCAGCCAAACGATTATGACTTTAAATATTAAAAGCAGCCAGGCGATTTTATTGTCGGTATACTGAAAAGGGGGCTCCCGATTAAATGTCTTGTTGATATCTAATTCTGGAATTAAATCAAGGCCGTACCAAAGGAAAAAATCAGTGAATTGGGCAAAATTATGTTTTGCTGGCGCGGGAGTTACCTGGATCAGGCCTGAATCGTAAAGCGCTGAACTGAGTGCGCCAAAGCAAGTCATTGCATGCCATGATGTACAAATAATTATTGCCAGGGGAACATAGATATCAGTGGACAATTTCGTGTCAGCTACATTATAAAACTTCTTACTTAAAACCCACCATAAAAGCCAGATTAGTATTGCAAAGCACAAGACAACGGTTAGATAAAAAACTAATGAAGAGCGTAGATGAAGTTCAACAAGTTTTAGTAGTCCATAGGGAGTCAGCATGAAAAGTGCAATCACACCGAGAAATTTTGAGATACTTTCTTGAAGTTTTTTAGAAGCTCCTTCGAACTTTTCTTTTAACAATTCAATCCTCGTTTGATTTGTTGGATGTGGCCTTGAAGTCTCTAAATTTCTTGAATCTTCCTTATTGGTATCTATTTCTTTTTCCATAGTAAAGTTTTAGATGTTGAAATAGAAAAACCTGGACTAAGAAATTTTATAGGGCGAGATAAAATATAATGCACAACCTAAATAGGTTTGCTGGGATCCGGTTCGGAATTCCGATAACTAAGCATAACCCGCCGTTGGCTCATTGGCCTTTGAAATTACTCAAAATACCTAAAGCTTTATTGTACTCAGCTCTTAGATGATTGCAATTATGAAGATCTGAAATGATGGTTTCATGCCTTTCATATGGGTTAAATTATTGTTCAACTTCATTAAACGTTAAATTTTATTTCATGAAATGTGGCTCAACCAAATTGGTTATCACCGAATCTGCAAAGCAGTTGGCTTTACAACTGGGATATATAAACAGATTTGTTTTGTGCTTATGTATTGTATTTATATTCAAATCATCACTCGCACAAAATGTGGGGATTGGGATTGATGCTCCAACGCAAAAACTGGAAGTGGCAGGTAATATTAAGGGGAATGCCTTTTATACGACAGCTGTAGGCATCGGTGTAACGCTTTTAAACTATAAACTTCACCTGCATGATGGTCTTTTCGGTATAACCAATTCAACCGATAATGTGAGCTGGTCATTTGGCTATAGTTCATCTACTAACGGAGTGACTTTTCATCATAACGGTGGTGCTAGAATGACTTTACTTAATTCAGGGAATGTTGGGATTGGGAATCCTGCGCCCGCTTACAAGCTGGACGTGAATGGTAATATTCATGCCGAAACCAATGCGGTTATTGACGGAAACGTAACAGTGAACAATGGAAAGGGTATCTTGCAAAATTCGCACGGCGCCGGTCAACTGAAGTATTACACCCGCACTGTATCAGTTGGCACTGGAAACCTTGCTGGTTTTGCTTTGGGCGCGGAACTTATAATTGGGTTTAATGCGGGAGTTTTTTCAAGTCCGCCAAAGGTTTTTGTTGGGGATATTGTGAGTACCGGTGGTACTGCTGGACAGTTATATAGGGTTCAATTGGTTATCTACGATGTTACAACCACCAGCTGCAAGGCGAGAATGTTGAATACCAGTCCTAATCTTGTGAATTATGATATAACCTGGAATATTGTGTGTATTGGTGAATAGACCATTAAAGTTGGTATTCATCATGTCTACATCATTATTTTAGGAGCGCCTCAAATTTTTCATCTACCCTGCAATCCCAATCCTTAAACTTGACAGACTGAGTGAATCCCTTCAATGTATGCCTTGAAGATGTTGTGCAGGACCCTTCATTCATTAGGTCAATACCTGCCTCAAAAAACTCCTTAAGCGACTTCTCTTTATCACTGTTCCAGGGAATCTGTAATGGCTTTTGCTCTGGTTTGCTTGGATAATCACGTTCTATCCATGTAATCATGGCGATCTTGCTATCCTTTATCACAATCCTTTGTGTAGCTCCCCCAAAACATCCTTCAAAGCTCCATTCAAAAGTATAATTCTTCTCGTAAAGGATCTGTTTAATCATGCTTTTTCGATCGCCGATGAGGCAAGAAAATTGTAGCAGTACAATTACGGTTATCAAGAATCCTTTCATACAGAACAATTACCATTTAAAGAATGTTCCATTTAGTTACTGTTTTGTAATGGTCGTTGAATATGATTTTTTGTCGATGTTAATTCTTAAGAAATATAGTCCATTTGGAGCCCTTGTAATATTTATCCTTTTTGTGAAATCATTTGACGGAGATTTCTGATGACTGGAATAGATTACCTGGCCTAATGTATTCAGGATTTCTATGGATATTATCTTTTGACTCACGCGATTTGCTCTCAGGAAGTATTCTCCATTCGATGGATTTGGAAAGAAGTCAATTTCAAAAGGATTATTTGCTGGACTTATGATTGATGTAACCGAACAATTGCGAGCAGTTGTCATTAAAACCCCATTTGAATTGTTAATATTTCCAACTATATTTTTGGCCTTTACAGTGTAGTTATAAGAATTCCCGGAGGTAACGACTGTATCTATAAATTCTAAGCCCGAAACTCCTGCAGCATACAAAGAACCGCCTCTGTAAATGTCAAAACTTGTGGCGTGAGATGAAGACGTCCAGGAAAGTTTTATCTGGCTTAAGGTTCCACTACATAGCGGATTCACTGCTAGTGTAAACGTGCCGGGGGTACAGCCAAATAATCCTTCTCTATTGAGACAAGAGTATGCGAAAACTTCCGGAATCCGACAGTTTTGTGCCTATAAATAGGTGTAGCCTGCCGTTGGTTCATTAGCCATTGAAATTAGCCAAAATAGCCTAGCTTTATTGTTACTGTTGTTTGCGGTCATGAATACCTGAAGCTAAGTTTTTGAAGTATGTCTCCTGTCGCAAACGAAAATTGAGTTATTATAAATTGCTGGTTTCACGGTATTCATATAAGCCTAAACTATTCTTCTCTTTCATTAAACTTTAAAATTTGTGTCATGACATGTAGCTCAACCAAACTGGCTATCACGAAAACTGTTCAGCGGTTCGCTTTGCAAAACGGCTTTATGAAGTGGTGCCTTCTATGCCTATGTATTCCATTTTCATTCAACTCATCGCTCGCACAAAATGTGGGGATTGGGATTGCTGCTCCAACCCAAAAATTGGAAGTGCTGGGCAATATCAAAGGGAGTAATTTATTTGCGACAGCTAGTATAGGGGTCGGCACTTTAAGTCCACTGTACAAATTACACGTATATGATGGTAGTTTCGCCATAACGAACTCATCAGATGATGTAACCTGGACAACGAACTATAATAGTTCGGGGAACTATTTCAATATATCATACAACGGAACTTCGAGAATGGCGCTTTTAAATACGGGAAATGTTGGAATTGGTAATACTGCGCCCGCCCACAAGCTAGATGTGAATGGCAGTATTCATGCCGAAACCAATGCAGTTATTGACGGAAATCTAACAGTAAACAATGGTAAGGGTATCATTCAAAATGTGCATGGCGCAGGTCAATTGAAGTATTACACCCGTACCGCGACATTTGGTGCGATCCTTAGCGGTTTTGATTTGAGCGCCGAAGGCTCCATTGGATTTGCCAGTGCAGGTTTTACAAGCCCGCCAAAGGTTTTTGTTGGGGATATTGTGAGTACAGGCGGTACAGTTGGCGAGCTATACCGGGTTCAATTGGTTATTTACGAAGTTACCGCCACCAGTTGCAAGGCAAGACTGCTGAATACGAGTCCCAATGCTGTGAATTATAATATAACCTGGAATATTGTCTGCATTGGAGAATAGATCCATTTATGGTTGCCGCCGAATTCATTTTATAGACTCGCTTTGAAACTTTTCAAGCTCAGGAATGAATCTATCTTTTGAAACGATATGTGGCGCATGTCCTCCGGGAAATTCAACTACATGCGAATTTGGAATTGTTTCTGAGAGTCCATCAATGATACGATGCAACCAGTTTGTGGAGCTTATTCCTTTTACCAACAATACGGGCGGCTGAAAGTTTTTGAGGCGGTTCACATCATCACGAAATGAAACCACCGATGGATTTACACGTAATGATTGTCTGAAGGGGACCCAATAATTCCAGGCAGGCAATTCACGGGGCGATTGGCCTGGCGGAACTAGCCCGGCACGCTGGATAAATTCTGCAAGCATGTCTTCAGGAATATCTCCTTTTTGGGTTTGAAAGAAATCTGCCGCCTGCTGTGCTTCATTATCCCATTTACCGGTAGCATGAAGGACCCACATTGCTGGCGGTTCAATAAGTGTCAAGCTGCGGATCCTGTCAGGATGGTCAAGGGCATAATTAAGCGCGGTAAAGGCACCAAATGACCAGGCAACCACATCAACGGGTAAACTATATCTTAAAGAATCCAGTGTTGCAGCCAACGCATCGCTTTCGGTCTTTACAGAATAATCTTCTGGGAGTGGACGGTTCTCAAGGCCAAATTGGACACCGAGAAGTTGAACAGTGATAACAGTTCGTTTTTCGGAAAAACCTTTTACAAAAGGCTCCCAGCTAGCCCAACCGGTTAGACCGCCACCAACGAGGATAATCGGCCTACCGTTACCCGTAATTTTACTTTGCATTCTGATAACTTTTGAATCCTGATTTTGCATCGAAGAATTACATGAGGAGAGAGTGAAACTAACTCCTGCGGCGAACAACAATAGAGTGAGTTCTTTTTTCATCGCAATTCCAATCAAAAGCTTGTAGGCAATACTTAAATATAAATGATTCCGGGCGCTATTCAATGGCCGCAGTTGTGAGCAGAGCGGCTACCGGATTTCAGGATTCGAAAATGGAGGATCTTTAAAAGGTTCACAATAAACTTCGATTATCCGACCCCGTGCACTGAAGCCATAGTGCAAGAGCTAAGGATCAAATGTCGATAGCCACAAAATGTTTCAAACTGTAAATGGATAAATCTTCGAAGAAGGGAACTGAGCGACCCCGTAGGGGTCAAAGGTTGGTAGCAAAAAAAAGGGGTCAGAATAAAAATTCAACCCCGTTTTAAAATCCAATATCCTATGAAAAACCGAGGTAAAAGTAAGGGGGATTTCTGATATCCGCAATGAACAAGAGAAAAATGTTGAAAATAAAAAAGATTAGTTCTTCAGCAATTTTTCCTGGGAAACGAAGTTGATTGCCGGGTTTGAAATACGAAGGAGATAAATTCCTTTTTCCAAAGTAGAGACATTAATTATCTGTAATCCCTGGATCTTGGTCTGATTGATCCTAAGTTTTCCCATTGCATCTACGATTTGAATATCGATTGGAGTCTCCGAACGAATAATTAAAACATTATCTACCGGGTTTGGATAGAAGCGGAAAGAAACATCACCTGCAATAAAAACTGAAGAGGTAGTTGAATAGGCAATCTCGCCTTTAGTGCCGGTTGTTTTCACCCGGTACAGATTCTTTCCCTTGCATGGTGCTTCATCCATCCATTCAAATGAATTGCCACCCTGCCCCACTTTTAACAACGAAACGGTTTCAAAATCCTTTCCATTACAGCTTCGCTCAATCGAAAAATAGTCGGAGCTCTTTGTTTTGCTGAAATTCCAGTTCAACACGATCTTATTTCCGCCGCGAATAGATAAGGAAAAGCCTTCAACTGATAAAGAATCTACGATTGACAACTGAACAGAGGTATCCGGTTCAACTTCCTGGCTGTAAGAAATGAAGCTGGCCAGGCATAGGAAGCATGTTAGCAGGTCTTTCAACATAGAATTTAATCGGGTAGTAAATGGGAATGGATTATCCACAATTACTGTGCCCGAATGTGGAAAACGCAATAAAAAATTGAAAATTACCCGCTTGCCGTTAAAGATTTGAGAAAACAGGATTACCTTTTTCGTTCATCGGTATTAAAAATAAACCACGTGAAGAAGACAAGAACCCTGAATCCACGCAAAAGAATTGCGATGGTAGCTCACGATAACAAGAAGGACGACCTGCTGGATTGGGCTGAATTCAATAGGACCATACTGGCCAAACATGAGATCATTGCGACCGGCACCACAGGAAAACTTTTGGAGGATAAACTGGATCGGCCGGTTAAGAAATTATTAAGCGGGCCGCTCGGCGGCGATCAGCAGGTCGGAGCCATGATCGCGACGGGCGAAATCGACCTATTGATATTTTTCTGGGATCCCATGGAAGCGCAGCCACATGACAGCGACGTAAAAGCCCTGTTAAGAATATCCATTGCCTGGAATATTCCCACCGCCTGCGACCGGGCCACCGCCGACTTCATGTTGACTTCTCCATTATTGAACGATAAGTATGAATTACAGCTACCAGACTATAGTCAATACCTGAAGAGAGTGCTGCCTGTATAAATACAGGAACAGATGAACCGATGAACAGACGAACATCGAATGCTGATCGAGGTTTCCATTCATCTGTTCGTCTGTTCATCTGTTCTTCTGTTCAATTTCTTACGGCTGGATGACTCTTTCCATGAAAATCAGTCCTCCTTTCCCATCAAATCCCTGGACCGTGACCTTATATTTCTTGCCAATATCATTTGCATTAAAGCTGAAGCTGGCCTTGGGGGACTGACCGTCCGTAAACAATAATGGATTCCAGTAGAGGGTTATGCGATTGTCGATTAATTGCTTCAATTGAGCGGTATCATATTCGGGTTGATAAAAGTCTCTCGTAACCGAATAACCGTTAATTGAAATTGCTCCAATGTTACTCCGAAAATCTTTTGAGCGATATTCATCGCTATTCTTTGTATAAACAATCAATGCACCGGCCGGACTTGCTGTTTCTCCACCATAAAACCCGGTATTATAAAACTTGATCAATGCAACATCGCGCACCGGGATTGGTTGTAGTTGGTCAATAGTTGACGGATTATTATCCATAAATACTGTGACTTCAAAGTATCTGGCATTACCCAGGCTGAATTTTCTTGGATCAATGAAGATTCTTTTCCCGGCCCTTGTTACGATTCGCAAAGGAGAGAAATTGTTGCGGATATAGTCAACAACGCTAAGAGATGGATCGGAATGGGGCTTGTTGACCAGGTCGACTGTCCTCTTAGAAGCTGTTTCAAACTGCCCCTGAACATATTTTTCTTCGAGCTCTTCAGTAGGAGTTCCCTTTCTTGCATTCACGATCACTTCCGTCAAAAGCTTGTATTTTTTATCATCCATTTTATCAGAAGAGAGATAATCGGTATTAATAACCGGCAGATCGGTAATTAATTCAGATGCTGGAGATAGTTTCAATGAAAAGCTATTTGATAGTGATTCCAGGGAGTCACTATCAAAGACCACCGAAACATTTTGATCCTTACCCTTTTTATTCTTGTAGGTAACCATCACCGAGGTTGAATCGAAATATACCAAAGAATCCATAAGGAATTTGCCATTCTCAGCAACATCTATGGACAAAAATTGCGGAATAGAATCAGCTGAACGCAATACGAGATTGAGTTTTCCACCGATCACAGGCTTTGTTGTGCCTGCTTCTGAAACGGTGCCTGATAATAGAAGAAACGAAGGCTCCTTTAATGATTGTTCAGGTTTGGCTACTGGCTTCAGTATCTTTTCCCATGAAAAACGCCGCCAGCCATTGGTCAACATTAAAAGATCAAGCGCACGGGTAACCGAATCTGTTTTTTCCTTGAAATACCAGGAAGGACGATGGATATACCCCTTCAATTCACTGCTTAGAAAAATATCTGAATAAATATTTCCTTCTTCTTGCGCCTGCCAGTTTTCTATGTCGATTACTGAAACGGAAAAACTTCTCTGCAAACTATCGTTGAAGCTTACATCAATATTATTTATTCCACGATTTCCCAGGTTCACTTTGTTAAGTTTAAGATCTCCTTTGCTAACGTATTCGCGGTTATTTACAAAGGCCAGTCGTTCTATGAGCGGAAGACCATTATTATCAAAGACTGTGAATCCAAGTATGCCTGATGGAAGTGTTTCTGTATTGATATGCCCACGCACTGATGTTTCAGTGGTCAGTATAATAGTTTGTTTGAATGCGATATGTTGATTGATCTGCGCAAGTAGTAATAGCGTGTCGTAGTTCTCAGCATCTCTTGCGCTTCGGCTGATCGTGAACATTTTACCGGTTGGCTCATCATCTATCTTAACTATCACACCTGACGCAAGAGGATCGTTTAATGAAGTGGTATAGGTCTTGTTCTTAAAGTCGACATAGGCCTTATACTTTGTGCCTACGGAAGGGCGCAAAGTAAATCGCCCCATTCCATCATGAAAGGAAGTGAAGTCAGCTACTTTGGTGCCGTCTTCCAGTTTGATTATTCCAGTTACATCAACCGGGATCCCCCATTGATTTGTTGCTTTGAAAGCGATTGTTCCGGGCACGCCTCTCACCATATTTCCACCTTCAGGAAAAAACTGTATCACCAGGCGCTCTTCTTCTTTTTTCGATGAGGCAGTTGAAATCTTTTTCCGGTTATAGATATTTATTTTTTTCTCGAAGAAATGATCCTTTCCTGCATTTAATAATATTGGTGTAAATGCAATCAATGTGTACTCGCCTGTTTCCAGGCTATCCGACAAATCAAAGTTTCCAAAAGCCGTTGCTCCTGAAACGGGGTAGCGTTTCCTTTCAATCGCCTCTCCTTTCGGACCGATCAATTCGATAAAGAAATTATAGCTGCGTGAGGTTGGCTGATACCCATCGTGTAAATAAGCTTTGAACCAGATAGTTTCACCGGAAATATATGCTGACTTATCAAAGTGGATCGAGATCTTCTCTGTGGGATTTTCTTTGGAATACTTTTCCAACAAGGACTCGGGATCCTGAGCTCGTAACGGCAGGTTTACGATCAAAAATATAAAGGCCAGCAATCCAGATAAATTCCTTGACATAAAGAAAAATGAAAGGGATAGAATTTAAAGATTGATTAGTAAGCGTTAACGCTGCTCAATTCAAAATTTTAAATCCGAAAGATTTAAAATTACTTTATTCTGTTTCGTCTCTTCCACTTAATTTTAGTTCAACTGTAAATCATATCGCTATGTCCAGAATTGGTGCATTCTTATTTGTGGTTGTGTTGCTTCCTACACTTATCTCTGCGCAACCAAAAAATCTATCGGGTTTTTCACCTGAATCTTCCAGCTTACAAATTAATTGGGAAGATAAATTCGATCAGCGCCTTAGTACGGCCAATATCGATAAGCTGATCAAGGAAATGTCTGCCCGTCCCCATCATATCGGTTCTCCCGGCAGCAAGGCCGTTGCTGAATACATTCAAAAATATTTCAGTGACCTGGGATATGATTCAAAGATTGAAGTCCTTTATACACTGTTTGCAACACCGCGCGAGCGATTGCTCGAAATGCAGGAACCGACAAAGTATAAAGCAATCCTGGCTGAACCTGCTTTGAAAGAAGATGCCACATCGGGTCAAAAGGATCAATTACCACCTTATCATTGCTGGAGCGCCGATGGTGACGTTACGGGAGAATTGGTGTTTGTGAATTTTGGTTTGCCTGATGATTATGAAAGATTGAGGCAGATGGGAATTGATGTGAAGGGAAAGATTGTCATTGCGAAGTATGGAAGGTCATGGAGAGGAATTAAACCAAAAGTTGCGCAGGAAAATGGAGCCATTGGATGTATCATTTATTCCGATCCAATGGAAGATGGATACTACCAGGGCGATGTCTATCCAAAAGGTGCTTTCAAGAACGAGTATGGCGTTCAACGCGGATCCGTAATGGATATGCCGGTTTATCCCGGAGATCCGCTTACTCCGGGTTATGGACACTCAGCCGATGCAAAAAAACTGGATCGTTCTGAAGCAACCAACCTCTTGAAGATTCCGGTTATCCCTATCGGTTATAAGGATGCTGAGCCATTGTTGCGGGCATTGGGCGGACCTGTTGCGCCCACTGATTGGAGAGGAGCCTTGCCTATTACTTATCATATTGGTCCGGGTAAGGCAAAAGTTCATTTGAAATTATCCTTCGATTGGGAAATAAAACCAATGTATAATGTTATTGCGAAATTGAAAGGAACCGAATTACCCGATGAATGGGTGATTCGAGGAAATCATCATGATGCATGGGTGAATGGAGCAAATGATCCATTGAGTGGAATGGCGGCATTGATGGAAGAAGCAAGAGGTATCGCAGATTTGGTCAAACAGGGATGGAAACCTAAGAGAACGATAGTCTATTGTGCATGGGATGGTGAAGAACCGGGTTTATTGGGTTCAACCGAATGGGCAGAATTTCACGAAAAAGAATTACAAGAAAAAGCGGTCATCTATATCAATAGCGACGCGAATGGCCGTGGATTTTTCGGAGCGGCGGGATCACATGCGTTGGAACCTTTTATCAATGAAATTGCAAGAGATGTAATAGATCCGCAGACAAAAGTGAGTATACTTGAAAGAAGCAGGGCGAGAAGCCTGGTCAATGCATCGGGTACAGCAGCAAAAAAGAATCTGCTTGGGAAAAAGACAATCACACTTGGAGCATTGGGATCTGGTTCAGATTATTCTCCTTTCTTCCAACATCTCGGTATCACTTCGCTCAATCTTGGTTTCGGTGGCGAAAATGATGGAGGTGAATACCATTCGATCTATGATTCTTATGATCATTATAAAAGATTCAAGGATCCAAAGTTTGAATATGGTGTTGCCTTGGCTAAGGTCGCGGGCCGTACAACCATGCGCATGAGCCAGGCTTCATTGTTACCTTTTGATTTCCGCTCTTTGCAAAAGACAATCAGCGGTTATGGTACAGACTTAACCGCAGTCCTCGATCAGATGCGTGAAGCAACCACTGTAGAAAATCAACTAATCAACGATAAATACTATACGCTCGCTTCAGATCCTACAGAAACTTATTATCCTCCAAAACCCAAGAAGGAAGTTCCTTATCTGAATTTTTCAGAATTGCAAAATGCGCTGACGCGTCTTGAGAAATCAACCCAGACTTTAAGTGAATTGTTAAGCAAACCATCATTGACCGATGAAGCACGAAACAGGATCAACAAGCAATTGTACAGAGCCGAGCAACAATTATTGACTAAAGAAGGACTGCCTCGTCGCGGATGGTATCGTCATACCATCTACGCTCCCGGTTTTTATACAGGTTATGGTGTAAAGACTTTGCCGGGCATAAGAGAAGCGATTGAACAACGTGATTGGAAAGAAGCACAAGAACAGATAGGCATAGCCGCAACTGTGTTGAATAATTTCGCTGTCTACCTGGAAGGAATAAAATAGTTCTTCCCTTTTGAACCTTGTCATTTCGACCCCGCTTAATGAAGTTGGTTTACATGAAATGAAAGCGGGGGAGAAATCTGCGGCATAAACAACTCGCCGAAGTGCGATCAGTTGCCAATTACGCAGATTTCTCGCCCTGATTGTTCTTATGCGGGTTCGTGTTTTTGTACCGGGCTCGAAATGACAAGGTTCAAAAGAGTAGGAAGCAGAATACACAAAGAAGCCCGAAAGACCCAGAGGAAATAACGAACATTTCCTTAATACTCCAATCTTTTGCATTCATTAAATTTGTAGGCTCATCATTAATTTATGGCCTTTAAACTGAACGCACCTTTTCAACCTGCGGGGGATCAGCCTGAAGCAATTAACCAATTGACGGAAGGAATATTGGATGGAGAGAAGTATCAAACGCTACTCGGTGTTACGGGAAGTGGTAAGACCTTCACCATGGCCAATGTGATACAGAATGTTCAAAAACCGACATTGGTATTGACGCATAACAAAACATTGGTTGCGCAATTGTATGGGGAGTTCAGGCAATTCTTTCCTGATAATGCTGTTGGTTATTTTGTTTCTTATTATGATTATTACCAACCGGAAGCCTATTTGCCGGTAAGCGATACTTATATTGAAAAGGATCTTTCTATCAATGAAGAATTGGATAAATTAAGACTTCACGCAACTTCTGAATTACTCAGCGGAAGAAGAGATATCATCGTTGTAGCATCTGTTAGTTGTATCTATGGTATCGGTAATCCTGCAGAATTTGAAAATGGAATTGTCAGGATACAACAGGGCCAGACCATTTCAAGACAGGGCTTTCTGCATTCGTTGGTAAACTCATTATACAACCGAACTACAGCAGAATTTACCAGGGCAACTTTTCGAGTAAAGGGCGATACGGTTGATATCAATCTTCCTTATGTTGATTATGGATATCGCGTTAGCTTTTTTGGAGATGAGATTGAAAATATTGAAGTCAATCGATATCAAGTCCGGAAAAAGGATTGGTGTAGTTGAGAATGCCGCGATCTTTCCTGCAAACCTTTACCTCGCACCGAAAGATATGATCCAACAAATCCTGGCTGAAATCCAGGATGAATGTGGATGCTCAGGTCAATTATTTTAAGAATGTTGGAAAATATATAGAAGCCCAACGATTGAGTGAAAGGGTGAACTATGACGTAGAAATGATCCGCGAACTTGGTTATTGCAATGGCGTTGAGAACTATTCGAGATTCTTTGATCGTCGAAAACCTGGAACAAGACCATTCTGCCTGCTTAGATTATTTTCCAAAAGATTTTCTATGTGTGATCGATGAAAGCCATCAAACCATACCACAGGTAAGCGGAATGTATGGAGGCGATAGAAGCCGCAAGCTTATTCTGGTTGATTATGGTTTCCGTCTTCCATCAGCTTTGGATAACCGCCCGCTGAATTTTCATGAGTTCGAGT
The DNA here is from genome assembly GCA_963728145.1 of uncultured Chitinophagaceae bacterium. Classification (GTDB taxonomy): domain Bacteria; phylum Bacteroidota; class Bacteroidia; order Chitinophagales; family Chitinophagaceae; genus CAVSJA01. The sequence continues at coordinate 522,951 of CAVSJA010000009.1, forward strand.
CGATGCTCAACCAGGTTGTCTTTGTATCGGCAACACCGGATCATTATGAACTGGAAAAAAGCGGAGGCATCGTGGTAGAACAGGTGGTGCGCCCCACGGGTCTATTAGAACCGCCGATAGACATTCGCCCAAGTGTAAACCAGATCGATGATCTGCTTGATGAAATTGATAAACGAGTTAAGAAAGGGGATCGGGTATTGGTAACCACCTTGACAAAGCGTATGGCGGAAGAAATGGACCACTACCTTCATCGGATCAATATCAAATCAAAATACATTCATAGTGAAGTGGACACATTGGAGCGGGTGGAGATCCTGAGACAATTGCGTTTAGGCGAGATCGATGTATTGGTTGGAGTAAATTTATTGAGAGAAGGATTGGATCTTCCAGAGGTATCATTGGTTGCCATACTCGATGCTGACAAAGAAGGGTTTCTTCGAAATGAGAAATCGCTTACTCAAACGGCCGGTCGCGCGGCAAGAAATGTTGATGGATTGGTGATCTTCTATGCCGATAAGATGACTGAAAGCATGCAAAAGACCATTGATGAAACAAGCAGGCGACGCGAAAAGCAGATTTTATTCAATATAAAACATGGAATAACTCCAAGGACGGTCATGAAGAGCAAGGACCAGGTATTTGCACAAACATCTGTTCTGGATATTAAGGGATATGACCCAAGAAACCCATATGCCGTTGCGCCTGATGAAGGGCTTGTGACCATCGCTGCCGAAGAACAGGAAGTTTATCAAACTATCCCACAAATGGAAAAAGGCATTGGAAAGATCAAAAAGGAAATGGAGAAAGCTGCGCGTGATCTTGATTTCATGGAAGCCGCAAGACTAAGAGATGAAATGTTTTCAATGCAAAAAAAGCTGGAAGAGATGAAAAAATAATTTGAGAATTGATTTATCTCAAATCTTTACAAATCATTGTCCTTTATTCAATTCCAGAAAAATAATTAAACAAGCACTCCGTTATCTACCGCCGGGATATTGACCCCGGGACGAATAAACTCTTTTGGCTATGAGTTGGGTAAGACGTCGGGCCCACTGCATTTTAGCTTTTTTGTGATTGGCCTTTTTACTTTACCTGACAGGTTTGGTAAAGGCCAATTCAACAAAAAAACATAACCGATCAAATTATTAAAATAGTTTATCACTTGAGCCCCTTCATAAGTTAAGCTCCACTGCCAACTGCGTGGGGCTTTTTGTTTGCGGAATACCCGTTTAAGGGTTTCTTCCATTGTACTTAACTTCACCGGCATTGCGTTATGACGTACGGAAATGAAGAAAAAGACTTCTTATACTATTATCTTCCTCGTGTTTATCCTTCTCGCTTCCAGTTCATTTTTTGAAGCTGGGCCGGCTACAAAGGCAAAAGACAGTTTCTTGTCGTCAATGGATAATCTGCGAGGAAATATGTTAGAATTCAAAAAGAAAGTGGAAAAGCCTGGCACTGAAAAGGCGTTACAAGCAGAATTCAAAAAACTAAGGATATCGTACAAAAAATGTGAACTTTTTCTATCTTATTTTTCACCACTTACAGAATCAGCGATAAACGGTCCGAATATTCATTCAGTAGAAGAAGAGAGATTTCCCGAAGAAGAATCGCCGCATGGATTCCAGGTTATCGAGGAACTTCTGTTTCCAACATTTGATCCATCTGATAAGGAAGAATTAATAAATGAAGTTGACCGACTTCTTTATAATACGGATCAGTTCCTTCGATTTAAGAATTCTTTTGCATTCGAACCTCAATTTGCATTTGATGCCATGCAACAGGAGATTATCAGGATCGCTGTGTTGGGTATTGCAGGTTTTGATTCGCCGGTTTTGAATTATTCCTTTGAGGAAGCTGCGACAGGTCTTTCAACAATTAAGAATTGCCTTCGAACATATTCGCCACCCGCAGCCCGCAGATCAGGTACGTATAAGTCGGTGATTTCATTTATTGATAAGTCAATCTTGTACCTGAGGAAACCTACAGACTTTAATTCTTTTGATCGCCTGGAATTTATAAGATCTTACGCGTTGCCTACATATCGGTGGCTCGCCAAACTAAAAGAGGAATGGGAAATTCCGAATGTTAATGGTCACAGGCCAACCCGGCAGGACGTTAATGATTTTTGGAAGCCTGAATTTTTCAACCCGGACTATTTTGCTCAGGATTCATCAGGTTATATAACCGATGAAAAAGTTGCACTCGGGAGAAAATTGTTTTTTGATCCACTGTTATCGGGAAATGGAAGAAGAAGTTGCGCGACTTGTCATGATCCAGCTAAGGCATTTACAGATGGACTGCCAAAAAGCTTGAATATGGATGGAAAAACTCATACAAGCAGGAATGCTCCGACATTATTCAATGCAGGCTTTCAACCGTTTCTATTCGCTGATATGCGCGCAAGATTACTCGAAGCACAATTGGATACGGTATTGAACAATAAGCTTGAGATGGGAACTTCTTTGGATGATATTGTTCGTCGAATTGCTGTGAATCCCGAGTATGTTCAATTATTCAATAAAGCTTTTGCAGAACAAAACGCAACTAACGGATCTAATTTGAAGAAATCCCTTGCGATCTTTATTCGTTCGCTTGTAAGCCTGGAAACCAGTTTTGATGCATTCATGACCCTTAGGAGTAAATCCAGTTCGTCAATTTACCAGGGATTTAATTTGTTTATGGGAAAGGCCAAATGCGGTACCTGCCATTTCGCTCCTTTATTTAGTGGATTAGTTCCTCCGCGCTTTGTAAAGATGGAAACTGAAGTGATTGGCGTTCCTTCAACTACTGATACGTTAAATCCAGTTTTAAGTCCTGACCTGGGCCGATTTGGAATTCTACCCGTAAAAGTGGTAAGGAATGCGTTCAAGACCCCAACTATTAGAAATATTTCCCTCACAGCTCCGTATATGCATAATGGCGTCTATGCTACTTTGGAAGAAGTTATTGACTTTTATGATAAAGGAGGAGGCGCTGGACTTGGTATCGCGCCTGAACATCTGACGCTACCCTTTGATAAGCTTAATCTTACGGAAAAAGAAAAGAAAGAGCTCGTTGAATTCCTGCGATTACTGAATGACATCACATCAAAATGATAATTGAAAAAGTCAATCTTCCCTAACTTAGAGGGATGAGTAAGAAATTGTTTTTGCTGGACGCATTTGCCCTAATCTTCCGGGCCTACTACGCATTGATCAGAAATCCGAGAATTACATCGAAGGGTAAGAATACCAATGCACAGTTTGGATTCCTGAATACTTTGCTTGATCTGATCAATAATCAGAAGCCATCGCATATGGCAGTTTGCTTCGATACTGAAGCACCAACAGAAAGACATACGGATTTTGTGGACTACAAGGCAAACAGGCAGGATGCTCCCGAAGACCTGCTTCTTGCAATACCTGATATCAAAAAAATTGTCCAGGGATTCAATATTCCTGTAGTGGGTATTGATGGTTTTGAAGCGGATGATGTGATCGGCACTTTGAGCATACAGGCAGCAAAGGCTGGCTTTGAAGTGTACATGGTTACACCTGATAAAGATTATGGCCAACTCGTTGATGGAAATATCAAGATCTATAAACCGGGTTACCAGGGTGGTGATGCTGAGGTACTCGGTGCGAAAGAAGTTTGCGCGAAGTGGAATATCAAAGAAGTTCACCAGGTCATTGATATTTTAGGGTTGATGGGTGATGCAGTAGATAATATTCCTGGCATTGCGGGTGTAGGCGAAAAAACTGCCGCGAAATTGCTCGCTGAGTACGGCACACTCGAAAACGTCCTGGAAAATGCCGATTCAATCAAAGGAGCATTGGGAGAAAAAGTTCGCAATGGCAGGAATGCAGCCATCCTTTCAAAGAAACTCGCGACGATCATTACCAATGTGCCTGTAAAATTCCAGGAGGAAGATTTCAAATTGAGAGAATGGAACAAGGAAATTTTGACACAGGTATTTACTGAACTTGAATTCAAGACAATTGGTAAAAGAATTTTGGGTGATGACTTTAGTGTATTTCAAACCGCTCCACAGGGTGTACAGACCGATCTTTTTGGAAATGTTGTTGAAAATGGAAAACAGGTAGGAAAACAAGCTGCAGCCGAACCAAAGGAGCAGGATACCGATGTTTTAGAAGAAGAACGTATTGAGAGCGGCGAAGCATTGCCTGCCGGGAAAACTATTCACAATACTCCACATCAATACAGAGCATTAACTGATGACGCAGCCATCAAGCAATTAATAAAGGAATTGCTGGAAGAAAAAGAGATCTGTTTTGATACGGAAACAACCGGCATTGATGCAAATGATGTGGAATTGGTTGGAATGAGCTTTGCCTTTAAAACCGGCGAGGCATATTTTGTTCCATGTCCCGGCGATGATATCGGTACAAAAGATATTTTGAAAAAGTTTGAGCCTGTATTCAATCGTAAAGATGTATTGTGGATCGGGCAAAACCTGAAATACGATTTGCTGGTATTGAAATGGTATGGATATGAATTGAAGGGAGAAATTTTTGATACGATGCTTGCTCATAACGTAATTGAACCCGAAGGAAAGCACAGCATGGACATGCTAAGTGTACAGTTCTTAGGTTACGAACCGGTTCATATTGATGAATTAATCGGTAAAAGAGGAAAGGGGCAAAAAACGATGAGAGACGTGGAATTGCAAAAGATCACTGACTATGCTGCCGAAGATGCTGATATTACGCTTCAGCTTAAACAGATATTTGTCCCTCTAATGAAAAAGAAAGAGGTAGAAAAAGTGTTCAGTGAAGTTGACAATCCGCTGGTAAAAGTGTTGACGGATATGGAATTTGAAGGGGTGAAGGTAGACGTTGATTTTTTAAAGGAATATTCAAAAGAACTCGACAGGGAAGCGCGTATATCCGAAGAAAATGTCTATAAACTGGCAGGGGTAAAATTTAATCTCGCATCCCCAAAGCAGTTAGGAGAAGTGTTGTTTGAAAAGCTCCAGCTGGATCCCAAAGCAAAGAAGACAAAGACTGGTCAATATGCAACAGGGGAAGATGTACTATTGAAACTATCTCATAACAATCCAATTGTTGGAGATATTCTTACGTTTAGAGAATTGACTAAGCTCAAATCAACTTATGTTGATGCCGGCGCTTGCGGCGAGCTCCTACAGAATCCGCAGCGTGACCACGTTCGAGGGCGGGCTTTCGCCGTCGCTCGACAAGGCGGTGGCGACGAAATAGTACGTGGCCGGCGTCAGTTGCTCGACGACGTAGCGACTCAAACCGGGATTGTTCACGGTCACGGAGTGCGGGTAGTGGCCTTCGGAGTGGCCCCAATAGATGCGATAGCCCGTGAGCGTCAACGGGGTGCCGTCGTCGTACGTCGTGGGAGGCATCCAGCTCAGAGTCGTGGATCCGTTCGCCGCGGACGCGCCGGTCAGCTCTCCGCTTGCAGCGATGGCTCAGCGATGGTGCGGGTGCCGGTGCGATGCCGCCGCCGCGGCCGCCGGACGCGTCGTCGCCGCAACGTCAGCGCGCAACCAGCAGCGCACCCGCCAGTAGCGCAGCGGCAAGAAGCCGACTGCCCTTCTCGCGAGGTCGTAGCCCACTCATTGTTCCACTCATGTTCAAGTTCATGCCTGTGCTCGGACAGTGAGCTCGCAGCAACGCGGCGCCGGAGCTCGTAGTTATCGAACGGGCGGGATTCTTCCGGCGCGCACGCACGTTCGCAAACTGTCGCCCCATCGAGACATGCGACGACCTTCGATGCGTGATGCGTGCACGGTTCGGCTGCGCGCCGTGAGAGCGCGTTCACAAATCGTCGCCTCATCGAGACACACCGCGGTGCCGTGCCCGCAGCTCGCACCGACTCCTCCCGGTGACGAGTTCGAAGTAGACTCGCGCAACTTCGGGGGGCTTATGTACACACGGCGAGCGCTACGTTCGGTTTCGATATTCGGCTTGCTGGCCGTCGCGAGCATCGCGCTCGCGCAAGACTCGGCGACGTTCGGTGCACGGCTCGACTGGGTGCCGATCAGCGGCGCCGAGCGCAACGACGTCGCCGGCACCGGCTCCGTCTCCGCGACGTTGTCGCGCTCGCGGCTGTCAGCTCACGGGTTGCTTCGAAGGACTGCCGGCGGCCGCGACACGCGCGAGCTTGCATCAAGGCGTCGCGACGGGCGCACGCGGCCCGGCGATCGCCGAGCTCACGATCACGGCGAACGCGGCGGGCACGCTCACCGGCAACGTCGACTTGAGCCGCGAGCAACGCGCTGCCCTGCTCGCGGGACACCTCTATATACAGCTGCACGCGGCAGCGCGGCGTCGCACCCGACAACGCGGTGCTCTGGGGCTGGCTGCTGACGAGTCAAACACCTCCGGGCTGCGCGGCAACGCGCTGAAGGTGACAACAAGATGAGCTCGATCCTGCGTAACGCGTTCGTTCCTCGCGCCTCTCGCCTTGGCCGCCGCACCGGCGTTCGCCTTCACGGCCGAGCAAGCCGCCGCGGGCCGCGCCGCCTACGAGCAGACCTGCGCGACGTGCCACGGCCCGACGCTGCGCCAACTGCCGAACGCTCTGCTCGCCGGCACCGAGTTCCTCGGCCGCTGGGGCAACCGCGCGACGAGCGATCTGATCGCGCAGGCGCGCTCGACGATGCCGCCCGACAATCCCGGCGGCCTGCCGGCGGAAACTTACGCGAATGTCGTCGCGTACCTGCTGCAAGCGAACGGCGGCTCGCCGAGCGAGACCGCGATCGACGCGGGCACGACGGCACGCATCGGCGAAGGCCTGACGGGCCAAGTCGCCGTTGCAGCAGCAGGCCGCACGCCCGAGCGCGCCGCCGGCGCCGACGGGCGTCATCGTCGCCGGCACCGTGCGAGAGCTTCACGCCGGTCACGGACGCGATGCTGCGCAATCCCGCAGCCGACGACTGGCTCATGCTGCGCCACGACTACGCCGCGACGAGCTTCAGCCCGCTCACCGAGATCACGCCCGACAACGCGAAGCTGCTGCAGCTCGAGTGGATCTGGCCGATGCGCGACGGCGGCACGAACCAACCCGCCCCGCTCGTGTACGAAGGCACGATGTATCTCGCGAACACGGGCGGCATCATGCAAGCGCTCGACGCGCGCACGGGCAACTTGATCTGGGAGCATCACGTCGGCGCCGAGATCGCGCCGCGCGGCATCACGCTCTACCGCAACATGCTGATCTTCCAGAGCGCCGGCGAGTGGGCCGTGCGGCCGCAAGCCGCGCGGCTCGTCGCGCTCGACGCACGCACCGGCGAGCCGATCTGGAACGTCGAGATGCCCGACGTCTACGCGACGAACAGCGGGCCCGATCGTCGCGAACGGCTTGCTGATCCAAGGCGGCGGCACGTGCACGGTCTACGAAGCAGCACAAGTGCTCGATCAGCGCCTTCGACGCCGCGACGGGCGAGGAGCGCTGGCGCTTCCGCACGGTTCCCGTCGCCGGCGAGCCCGGCGGCGATAGCTGGGGCGGCCTGCCGGATCTCTACCGCGCCGGCGGCGAAGCGTGGATCACCGGCTCCTACGACCCCGACCTGAATCTCACCTACTGGGGCACGGCGCAGGCGAAGCCGTGGATGCCGGCGAGCCGCGGCATGAACACGGCCGACGTCGCTCTCTACACGAGCTCGACGCTCGCGCTCGACGCGGCGACGGGCGAGCTCGAGTGGCACTACGCGCACGCACCCGGCGAGGCGTTCGATCTCGACGTCGTGTTCGAGCGCGTGCTCGTCGACGCCGGCGCCGAGAAGTGGGTGTTCTCCGTCGGCAAGGACGGCGTGCTGTGGAAGCACGACCGCAGGACCGGCGAGTATCTCGGCCACAAGGAAACGGTGTTCCAGAACGTCTGGGCGAGCTTCGATCGCGAGACGGGCCGGCCGCGCTACCGGGCCGACATCTTCGAGCACAAGGTCGGCGAGTGGATCGACGCGTGCCCGAGCACGGCCGGCGGCAAGAACTGGCACGCGATGAGCTTCCACGCGCCGACGCGGCAACTGATCATTCCGCTCAGCCAGAGCTGCGCCGCGCTGCGCGCGCAACCCATCGAGCAAGTCGCGGGCGGCGGCAGCGGCGGCGGCGCCGATCGGCGCTTCTATACGATGCCGGGCACGAACGGCAACGTCGGCAAGCTCGCCGCGTTCAACGTCGACACGCTCGAGCAAACCTGGTCGCTCGAGCAACGCGCGTCGTTCCTGACGTCCGTGCTGTCGACGGCCGGCGGCGTCGCCTTCGCCGGCGATCTCGACCGCAGCTTCAAGGCCGTCGACGTGCGCGACGGCAGCGTCGTCTGGGAGACGCGGCTCGCGACGTCGGTGCAAGGCTTCCCGATCAGCTTCGCCGTCGACGGCAAGCAATACATCGCGGTGGCGACGGGCCTAGGCGGCGGCAGCCCACGCGGCGTGCCGGCGACGATCACGCCGGAGATTCGCCCGCCGAACCGCGGCCACGCGCTGTACGTGTTCGCGCTGCCGGAGCAGTGACGGCCCGCGGCGAGCTCAGAGAAACGTGTAGGTGAAGCCGACGGACACGAGCTCCGCGGAGTCGTCGTCGAAGTCGAAGCGCTCGTACTCCAAACGCAACGCGAAGCTGCCGAGTCGCACCTGGGCGCCGGCGCCGTACGTGGGGTCCTGCCCTCCCGTTCCTCCGTCGCGAACGGCGCCAGCTCGGATTCCCAGCGCGCGTAGCCCACGCGGGCGAACAGATCGACGAGCGGCAACGCAATGAGACCGACGGCCGACACGGAGACGGCCTGCGAATCGATCTGCGCCTCGGTCGGGCAAGGCGTCGTGATGCACGCCAACGGCCAGCGGCACTCGCGTTTCGCCGAGGTCGACGTAGTTCGCCTCGATCGCGAACGAGTCGAGCGGCCGGAAGCCGACGATGCCCTTGAAGCCGCGATCGTCGTCTGCATCGGCCACGGCAGCCGGGACCGAGATCGTAGTCCGACGACACGTCCGAGGCGGCCAGGCCCAGGTAGAAACCGTTGTCCGCGGCCAGCGCGGCACCGGGCGCCGACCAGCGAGGCCGAGAGCAGCAGACTGCGCCAATAGGCGCCTTTGCGAAGCGAGCATTCCATTGCCAGCACCTCTTTCGTGTGAGGACGCCTCTAGTTTAGGCCAGCGCGCGCGTCGCCGTGAGGGGCCCCGTGCGCAAAAACTGTGACCTCGTTCTCGGCGCCGCAGCCGGTACAATCGGCGCGGAACGTCCACCGCGAGAGCCCTCATGTCAAACAAGGTCGGGTACGTCGGCATCCTGTTCGGCGCGCTCACGTGCGCACCGGCTTGCGGCGCAGGAAGTCGCGCTGTCGTTCACGGCCGCGCAAGTCGAGCAAGGCCGCGCCGTCTACGACACCACGTGCGCGACGTGCCACGGCGCGAACTTCGACGACGGCCCGCTCGCCGCACCGCTGAAGGGCGACGCGTTCATGCGCAAGTACGGCGGCAAGCCGGCGCGCGCGCTGTTCGACGTGCTGCGCACGACGATGCCGACGGGCAATCCCGGCTCGCTGTCCGCGGACACGTACGCGGCATTGACGGCGCTGATCCTCGCGCAGAACGACATCGTCGCCGGCGCGACCGCGCTGCCGGCCGACCCGCAGGCGCTCGCCGCCATGCAAGTGCCGGCCGGCGGCTTCAGCTTCATGGCGTTCTCGCCGTACACGGCGCGGCCCGCCGTCGAGCGGCCGATCGCCGCTCGCGAGCTTCAACGCCGTGACCGACGAGGCGACGGCGGCACCGCCGGCCGGCGACTGGCTCGGCTGGCGCCGCAGCTACGACGCGCAAGGCTTCAGCCCGCTGCGCGAGATCGACACGCGCAACGTCGAGAACCTGCGGCTCGCGTGGAGCTGGACGATGCCGGCCGGCTCGGCCGAAAGCGTGCCGCTCGTGCGCGACGGCACGATCTTCGTGCAAGCGTACGGCGACATCGTGCAGGCGCTCGACGCGCGCACCGGCGATCTGCTGTGGCAGTACACGCACACGCTCGAGGACGGCGCGTCGCCGTTTCACAAGCGCGGCCTCGCGCTCGCACGGCAATCGGCTGTATCTCGGCACGTCGGACGTGCACGTCGTCGCGCTCGACGTCGCGACGGGCGAAGTCGTGTGGGACACGACGATCGGCGACTTCCGCCGCCGCGAAAGCTTGAACGGCGGCCCGCTCGTCGCGCGCGGCAAGGTCATGATCGGCACGACGGGCACGGGCGTCGCGGCGCGCTTCGGCGGCCCGCAGATCGTCGGGCTCGATGCCGAGACCGGCGCAGATCGCGTGGCGCCTCGGCACGATCGCGAAGCCCGGCGAGCCCGGCGACGAGAGCTGGAACGGCATTCCGTTCGAGGAGCGCAGCGGCGCGTCGATCTGGACGCCGGGCAGCTACGATCCCGCGACGGGCCTCGCCTACTTCGGCACCGGCAACACCTACGACACGGGCCCGCTGCTGCAACCGAATGCGCCCGGGCAGACGAGCGACGCGCTCTACACGAACTCGACGCTGGCCGTGAATCCCGACACCGGCGCGCTCGTCTGGCACTTCCAGCACTTCCCGAACGACCAGTGGGATCTCGACTGGGCGTTCGAGCGGCAGATCCTCGATCTACCCGTCGACGGCGTGACGCGCCGCGTCGTGCTGACGGCCGGCAAGATCGGCATCTACGACGCCGTCGACGCGCGCACGGGCGAGTTCGTGTTCTCGATCGACCTCGGCTTGAACAACATCGTGACCGAGATCGACACGCGGACCGGCGAGAAGCGCGTCGACCGCAGCCTCTATCCCGACGGCACGGTGCAGCTCGTGTGCCCGCACGGCGCGGGCGCGAAGAACTTCCTGCCGGGCGCGTACATCGCGTCGCGGCGCGTCGTCGTCGTGCCGCTCAACGAAGCGTGCATGGATCTCTTCCCCGTGCCCGGCGGCGGCCGCGGCGGACTGTCGTCCGGCGTGAACTGGGGCATCCGGCCGCGCCCCGACGACGACGGCAACTACGGCCGCCTGCAGGCCATCGATCTCGCGACGCGCGAGACGGTGTGGACGACGCGCCAGCGCGCGCCGCAAACGTCGGGCGTGCTCGCGACGGCCGGCGAGCTCGTGTTCGCGGCCGCGTTCGATCGCGGCTTCCGCGCCTACGACGCGCGCGACGGCCGGCGAGCTCTGGGAAACGCGCTTGAACGACGTCTCGAGCTCGAGCCCGATCAGCTACGCCGTCGACGGCAAGCAGTACGTCGCGATCGTCGTCGGCGAAGGCGGCTTCCACGCGCGCAGCTTCGCGCCGCTCGTGCCGGAATTCCGCAGCCCGCCGAATCGCGGCGCGACGCTGTGGGTGTTCGCGCTGCCGGACTAAGCGCGCGCATTTGCCAAGCGTTGTTCGCCTCGATCTGCGCGACTCCGCCGGTCTGGTTCGCTCCATCCAACGACCCTGGCGCGATATAGCGCTCCTGCGAATACGGCGCAGCCGTCCGCTGCCGATACGGGTGCGGGTTCAGCTGCGCACGGACTTGGGCGTACCACTGGTCGGCCGTCTTGCCCGTCGTGTCGGGCGACGCACTTCCGGCAGCTTTTCACGCAGCGCGCTGACCGAGGCGGTGAAGTCGGCCTCGCTGCTCGGGTCGATGCGCATGGAACGCCATCCGGCTGCGCTCGCCGTACCCGCGAGTGCGACGGCCAAGACGGCAACGGCGACCTTCCAGCTCATCGCCTGGTCAGCACGACGTGCATCGCTGCGGGCGTCGTCACGTGCTCCGTGACTTCATAGCCGAGCGCGACGCAAGTCGATGCCCTCGAACAACGGTTCTCCGGAGCCGAGCAACACAGGCGAGATGGCGATGTGCAGCTCGTCGATCAAACGCTCGCGCAGGTACTGCCGGATCGTCGCGGCGCCGCCGCCGACCCGCACGTCCTTGCCGCCGGCCGCCTTGCGCGCACGCTCGAGCGCTTCATGAATGCCGCCCGTCACGAAGTGGAACGTCGTGCCGCCCTGCATCGCGAACGACGTGCGCGCGTGGTGCGTCAGCACGAACGTGTCGCAGTGATACGGCGGCTCGTCGCCCCACCACCCTCGCCAGCTCTCGTCGGGCCACTCGCCGCGCACGGGGCCGAACATGTTGCGCCCGAGAATCCATGCGCCGACGTTCGCGAAGCCGCGCTGCGCGAACTCGTCGTCGACACCCGTCGCGCCGCCTTCCTGACCGAACATCTTGCGAAACGTGCGCGTGCCCGAACATCCACTGATGCAGCGTCTCTCACCGCCGACGCCGAGCGGCTGCTGCAGGCTTTGGCTCGGGCCGGCGCCGTACCCGTCGAGCGAGACGCGTGAAGCTGTTGACGCGCAACTTGGACATCACGGGCCTCCCTGCGCTGCCCTACGTTTATCAAGCCGACCCGAATCGACGCGACGCGAGAACCTCGCTCAAGATCGCGAGCGCCTCGCGGTAGCGCGGCATTGCGAGCCCGAAGCCGATGCGAAAGTGCGCCGGCGCGCCGAAACAATCGCCGGGCACGACGAGCACGCCGCGCTCGGCGGCCGCGACGCAAAACGGCCGCGCGTCGGCCACGCCGCGCAAGCGCGGGAAGCGCCGTCATCGAGCCACGCGGCCGCAGCCACTCGACTTGCTCCTCGTGCTCGCCGAACCACTCGTCGAGCAGCGCGAGATTCTCGGCGCTGACGGCGCGCGTGCGGCTCGAAGATCGTCTCGCGATTGAGCGCCGCGACCTCGGCGAGCAACTCGCTCGAGCATGGCTCGTCGAGACCGTGAAGTAGCTATGCGCCTTCTCGAGCTCGCGCCGCCGCTGCGCGTCGCGCTCGAGCAGCCAGCCGATGCGCAGGCCCGGCAAGCTGAAGGACTTCGAGAAGTCGCCGAGCACCGTCGCTCGCGAGTACTCGCCGGCCGAGCGCGCCGGCGCGCCGTGATAGATCGGGTGATACACCTCGTCGACGACGAGCTGAATTCCGCGCCGCTGCGCGAACGCGTCGAGCGCCCGCATGGCGCCCTCGTCGATCAGCGCGCCGCTCGGGTTGTGCGGCGTGTTGACGAGGATCAGCTTCGTGCGCGCGTCCGCGAGGCCCATGATCTCGTCGACGTCGAGCGCGAAGCCGCTCTCGAGGTTGCAGCTCGTAGCGCCGCGTCTCGAGACCGAGCGCCGCGGGAAGCGCCACGAACGGCGCGAACGACGGCGTCGGCACGATGATGTTCGCGCCCGGCTCGTTGGCGACGAAGAACAGCGCCAGCAAGGCCTCTGCGCCGCCGTTGAAGACCAGGATCTCTTCGGCGTCCGCGCCGTACATCGAGGCGAGCGCCGCGCGCAGCGGCTCGCGGCCGTTCGTGGGGCAATAGGCGAGCGCGGCGCCGTCGAACGCGTCGCGCTCGGCGTCCGTCATCAGCGCGCGCAGCTCGGCCACGGTCCACTGCGGGCCCGTGCTCATCCCGAGATGGTGCGTCGACCGAATCTCGATATTTCCCAAGCCACTCTTCGAGTACAAATGGCACCAGTCTCATGGCTCGCTCCTCAGCCCATGCTCTCGCCCGCGGCGAGTTCCGCGCTAGGCGTGTCGCAGTGGATTCGGGCATTATTTGCCCGAGCCGTACTTCAAGAATAGAGGGGGGAGCGACCGTGCGACTTCTAACGCTGGTTGTGCCTGGGATGGCATGCCTGCTGGCAACCGCGGGCGCGCACGCGCATCACGCGTTCGCCACCGAGTTCGACGTGAACCGACAGGTCACGCTCGAAGGCAAAGTCACCAAGGTCGAGCTCATCAATCCGCACTCGTGGATCCACATCGAAGTCATCCAGGACGGCAAGCCCGTCGTGTGGATGATCGAAGGCGGCAGCCCGAACGCGCTCGTGCGCCGCGGCATCACGAAGAACTCGATTCCCGTCGGCTCCGAGCTCGTCATCCGCGGCTACGGCACGCGCGACGGCACGAACAAAGCCGTCGGCCGCGACATGAAGTTCGCCGACGGCCGCGAGCTGTTCTTCGGCGGCACGGCGGCACCCGGCGACGCGCCGGCGCCCCGCAATGACACGAATACTGGCAACGGGTCTCGCTCTGCTGGCGACGGCGGCCGCGCACGTCGCAACCCATGACCGAGCTTCCGCGCGCGCCCGAACGGGCGGCCGGATTCTGAGCGGCGTGTGGCAAACGCTGAACACGGCGCACTGGAACCTCGAGCCGCACGTCTCGGCTTATCCGGTGCTGCTCGAGCTCGGCGCACAGTTCGCCGTGCCGCCGGGGCACGGCGTCGTCGAAGGCGGCGACGATCCCGTATCTGCCGGAGGCGCTCGCCGAGCGCGACCGCGCTTCGAGAATCGGCTCGTCGACGACCCGGAAGGCAAGTGCTACATGGGCGGCGTGCCGCGCTCGACGTACATGCCGTATCCGTTCCAGATCCTGCAGAGCGAGCGCGACGTCGTCATCGTCTATCAGTTCGCGACGGCGTTCCGCCGCGTGTTCGTCGACGGCAAGGAAGAGGCGCCGCTCGATAGCTGGATGGGCTGGTCGAACGGCCGCTGGGACGGCGACACGTTCGTCGTCGACGTCACGGGCTTGAACGGTCTCACCTGGCTCGATCGCGCCGGCAACTATGCGAGCGGCAGCGCGCGCATCACGGAGCGCTACCGGCTGCTCGCGCCGAATCACTTGCAGTACGAGGCGACGATCGACGACTCGACCGTGTTCTCGCGGCCGTGGACGATTCGCATGCCGCTCTATCGGATCGTCGACGAGGACTTCCGCTTGCTCGAGTTCAAGTGCGAGCCGTACGCGGAAGAGAAGATCTACGGGCATCTGCGCAAGCCGGGCACCGAACCGCCGGCAGGAGCATCGAGCCAATGAGAACACCAAACGTATCTTGTCTGGCAGCGACTCGCCGCCGCCCTTTTACCGCTCTGGCCGCGCAGGCGCAAAAGCCGCGCACGTCATGGGGCGATCCCGACATCACGGGCGCCTACGCCGAGTTCACGACGGCGCCGCTCGAGCGGCGACCCGAAGTACGGCGACAAGGAGTTCTTCACTCCGGAGGAGCACGAGGAGTTCGCGAAAACGCGGCATGACGCAGGCGTTCTCCGACGACGACACCGAGCCCGGCACGCAAGCAGACGTGCACTACAGCATGGGCCAGTTCGCGCTTGAGCGAGAACGAAGGCGTCACGTCGCTGAACCTGCGGACGTCGATCGTCACGCAGCCGAAGAACGGCCGCATCCCGCCGTTGACGGCCGCGGCCGTCGCGCGCCGCGACGCGCTGCGCCGCAGCGCGCAGAGGCAAAGAGTTCGACGGCCCCGAGACGCGCTCGCTGACCGAGCGCTGCATCCTCTGGCCGAGCACGATCGCGCCGATCTTGCCGCGCGGCTACAACAGCAACCTGCAGATCTTCCAGAGCCCCGGCTACGTGATCATGCAGGGCGAGATGGGCGACCCGCGCGTCATCCCGACGGATGGCCGCAAGCTGCCCGACAAGCTTGCTGCCGCAGTGGAACGGCACGTCCGTCGGCCGCTGGGACGGCGAGACGTTCGTCATCGAGACGGCGGGCTTCCATCCGCAGACGGCGTGGCGCAACGCGACCGAGAAGATGCGCGTCACGGAGCGCATCACGCGCGTCGACGAGGACACGCTCGAGTACGCGTTCACGGTCGTCGACCCCGACACGTGGGCCGAGCCGTGGGGCGGCGTCTATCCGCTGACGACGCTCGACGGCCTGCTCTACGAGTACGCCTGCACGGAAGGCAACTACGGCATGGCGAACATCCTCTCCGGCGCGCGCGTCGGCGAGAAGGAAGCCGCCGCGAAGCCAGTAAGCGCCGCGCCGGCGCAGCGGGTGCCGCGCCGGCGGGCGCGTTGCGCCTAGTGCCTCGGTGTGCGCTTGTCGTCGCCCGGCTGCTCGGAGCCCGACGAGCCGGCGCCCGGCCGCCGTGCCCGGAGTGCGATCGGGTCTGCGACCGCTCGACGCTCTGCGAGCCTTGCGCCGCCAGCGACGCCTGTGAGCCGCGCCTGCGACGCCTGCGATGCGCTTGCGCCGCCCTGCGATTGCTCGCCGCCCTGCTGCGACACGCGCAGCTCGTTCATGACGTCGCGCGCGCCGTAGATCGACTCGACGCATTCCTCGGCGCGGCGCTTCGATGTTGCGGTCTTGCACCGTGCCGCGCAGCCGGATCACGCCGTCTTCGGCGCTGACCTCGATCTCGCTCGCGTCGATCTCGCCGTCGCGCTCGAGCCGTTGGCACGCCTCCTCGACGATCTGCTGATCGGAGCGCTTGTAGCCCTTCGGCCCGCGGCCCGTGTAGGGCCCGTGCAGCGTCACCGACTCCGAATAGAGATAGCCGCTGCCGCCCGGATACGAGAACGGCGTCGCCGAACGGCTGTAAGAGCCGCGATAGTGGCTGCCCTGCTCGTCCTCGCGCGAGCGTTGCAGGTCGCGGCCTTGACCGCTGCGCTCGTACGGCCAGTCGTTGCCCTGCCGAGCTCGCCTGCGGAGCGGCCGCGCCGCGAGTACTCGTCCGAGCCCGTCGGGCTCGCGGTTGCGGGAGTAGTACGGGTCGTCCGAGTACCTCGGCTTCGAGCCCTCGCGCGACCAATCCGGCGAGAAGCGCGAACGTTCGGAGCTGCGCTCCTGACCGTAGCGCTGATCTTCGCGCCGGCCTTGCGACTCGTCCGACCGGCCGTAGTCGCGGTCGTAGTCGAGCCAGCCGCGTTCCGCGCGGCGCGGGTGATCGTCATCGTGCGACCGCTCGCCGCGCCACCACGAATCGCGGTCGCGGCCGTGGTCCTCTTGGCGCGCTCGCTGGCGCTCTTGGTCTTGCCTTCGACGTGGGTCGAAATCTTCCATGGCTGATCTCCTTTTTGTGAACGGCTCGTGAGTGTTTGTCCGTGCGCCGGCGGCTGCCGGGCAAAGACCGTAGGAGGCAGCAAGGTTCGTGCCACCGATTCCAGAAAAGGTGGAGCGCCTGCTCGCGAGAATTCAGAGCAAGAGTTCGGTGCGTGCGCTAACGCGGCACGTGGCCGACGTAGACGCTCTGCGGGCGGATCAGGCGGCCTAGCGCGCGCTGCTCGAAGCAATGCGCTGTCCAACCCGCGACGCGGCCGATCGCGAAGGTCGGCGTGAATAACGCGGTCTCGATCCCGAGCAGCAATACAC
>CAVSJA010000010.1:0-8273 GCA_963728145.1 uncultured Chitinophagaceae bacterium
CTAATGGAGCTGGATTAACCGCAAGATTCACGATAAATGAGGAGTCCGTGTTGCATACAGGTTCTGATACTAAAACTGTGTACTGAATGCTTGCATCAGGTGTAGCCAGCGGGTTTGGAGAGGTTTGGTCATTAAGATAAGTTCCCGGTGACCAAAAATAAGAATAGGTATTACCGTTGTTGCCGCTTAACTGAACGGTCGTCATTTCGCATGCAGTCATATCCGGCGGCTTGTTAAATGCTGGGTTTCTAACCACTATTTGCGCGGAAGCCTTGGTAAAATTTGAAAGTCTTTCACAGCCTTCGGTATCTCCGATTGAAACAAGCGTAAAGGTTACGTTATTTTGAATCGCGTATGGAGTTTGAATGGTGCCACCAGAGAAAATATTGTTTGCTGAATAATTATTCGTCCCATCTGTATACATCACTGAAAACGGACCTGTCCCAGTTGTAAAGGAAAATATCAAATTGCCAAAATCTCCGCGACAAACAGTATCTCCATTCATCGCTGCTTGTGGCTGCGGATTAATTGTAATCGTAGCGCTGATAACCGGAAGAGAAACTGCTGCACAATTTGTACCTGTAATATTTTGTAATGTATATGTTGTAGTTGAAGTTGGAGCAGGGTTGACTACAAAGGGAACTCCATTTTGAACATTGTTTTGAGTAAAACTGGATGTTCCATTTGTGAGTGTGACGGCGTACGGGCCAGGTCCAACACTTCCGCCGACGGCAGTCAATGTAAGGGTTGCCGGTCCGCCCGTACAAATTTTGCTTCCGACAAGCGTGATTTGCGGGGCAAGTGCAAGTCCACAGGAGTCGACGCAATAATTACAGTTTGAATTTGTTTGATTGATCGCAGCTGCTCCTCCCAGGGTTCCGTTCCATGTTGTGTTTCCTTGCTTGTTGGTCAAATCATCAAAAGTATAATAGGCTTGTAATCCAACCTGGGTAGTTGGATTGGGAAGCGAAGAATTCATATAAGTCCTGATCTCAGCTTGCGTTCTGACAACATTCCATATTCTTACTTCGTCTATAAATCCAATAAAACTTGTGTTGACGAACTGATTCAGGTAGACGCCGATTCTTAAAGGCCAGTTGTTTTGAAAAAGAGTTCCAGTCGCAGGGGTTTGACTCATCAAGAATCCATTTCGATAGAACTTCAAGGTCGTTCCATCATAAGTCATCGCGATATGATAGGTTTTGTTAAGCTGTATCTCACAAATTTCCGGCGTAATGAAATAGCCGTTCGTCGTGGTAATCTCAGCGCTATTTGGACGAAGAAGGTAGTTCGCATCCCAGGGAGCATCATGCTTTGATACCACATCACCGGCATAGAGTCTACCTCCTGTGTACGGCATAGTTCTGTTGATCATTGCCTCCACTGTGATCTTGTCACCCGGAACATCGAGGTCTCCAGCATCCATGTAAGAGGAAATTGCAGGTGTACTCAGCCAATTATTACATGATTGTCCAATGACCTGACAATGGCTGAAAATGATCAAAACAATCAAGACGAATTTCTGCATCGGGGCTGGGACTTTCAAGGGGTTTTGAGGGCCGAAAGATAAAAAAAACTAACTATGTAAGGGATAAGGGAAACTCTTAATTCATTCAAAATTATTAATGCATAATATAAACTCGATGGCTTACATGCTTAACTCCCTGATTTCCCAAAAATACCGTTAGTTTTGCGGCAATTTTAAGCTGATGAAAGTTGTCATTTTTGCCGGTGGTCTCGGCACCCGTATAGCTGAAGAGACCGAAACCCGGCCAAAGCCCATGGTTGAAATTGGAGGCAAGCCAATCCTTTGGCATATTATGAAGATGTATGGCCATTTTGGATTCAATGAGTTCGTCATTTGCCTCGGATATAAGGGATTCCTGATCAAGGAATACTTTTATCATTATTATCTCCATAATTCAGATATCACTATTGAATTGGGAAGTAACGAGATGGACGTCCATTATACTAATACCGAATCTTTCAAAGTGACACTGGTGGATACCGGATTGAACACAAAAACAGCCGGCCGATTAAAAAAGATCCAGTCATACGTGGGCAATGACGACTTCATGTTGACTTACGGCGATGGAGTAGCCGATCTCGACCTCAAAAAGTTGCTGGCGTTTCACAAATCTCATGGTAAGATCGCAACAGTTACCGCCATTCAACCCGAAGCCAGATTCGGTGGGATGGAACTGGCTGAAAATGGCCTGGTCAGTTCCTTCAAGGAAAAACCAAAAGAGGATACCAAATGGATCAATGGTGGATTCTTTGTATTGCGACCCGAAGTTTTCAAATACCTCGATGGAAATATGGATGATGTCATGTGGGAAGATTCCCCGATGGAAAGTCTGGCCCATGATCACCAGTTGATGGCACACCGGCACCAGGGTTTTTGGAAATGCATGGATGCGATGCGCGATAAACTCGAACTGGAATCATTATGGAAAAATAATCAGGCAAAATGGAGAATCTGGTAGCTCTAGCCAGTCATTTCAAAGACAAAAAGGTTTTCATCACCGGCCATACGGGATTTAAAGGTTCCTGGTTAATGGCTTGGTTAAATCTTTGGAATGCGAAGATCCGCGGTTATGCTCTTCGGCCTGATTATGAAAATCATATTTATGATTACTTCATTAAAAATAAGAAGATAGAATCAGTATTAGCTGATATACGGGATAAGAACAGATTAAGAAATGAAATCCTCGATTTCAACCCCGATTTCATCTTTCATTTAGCCGCCCAACCATTGGTTCGTCGCTCTTACGAAATACCCGCCGAGACTTTTGAAATAAATGTTGTCGGCACCGCCAATCTCCTGGAGTCTGTGAAGGATCTCCCAGGAAAATGTACAGTTATTGTAATAACAACGGACAAGGTCTACGAGAATAAAGAGAAAGATATTCTGTATAAAGAAGAAGATGTGTTGGGTGGATATGATCCTTATTCAGCAAGCAAGGCCTGCGCCGAGCTGGTTGTGAATTCCTTCCGAAACTCATTTTTTAATCCAGACAAGATTTCTAGTCACAAAAAATCAATCGCATCCATTCGTGCGGGTAATGTGATCGGTGGAGGAGATAAAAGTACCGATCGACTTATTCCAGATATTGTTCGATCCTTAAGTAAGAATCAAGTCATTGAAGTTAGAAGTCCAAACGCCGTCAGACCCTGGCAACATGTTCTTGAGCCTCTGGCAGGTTATCTTATGATTGCTGCCTTATTGGATCAAAAGCCGGGGGCCTATTCCCCCGCGTATAATTTTGGACCCAATCCAGGTGATCATCTCAAAGTGAGGGAATTTGTTGAAGATGCGATAGCATCGTGGGGGACTGGTCAATGGATGGATTGTTCTGATCCGAATCAACCACACGAAGCAGGATTGTTGAAATTGGATATTAGTAAGGCGAAGAAAGAATTAAAGTGGCAGCCAAAGCTTACCAGCAGAGAAGCGATCAAATGGACAATCGACTGGTATAAACAGGATACTTCAAAACAAGTTGATTACACTTTTAGACAAATAAACGATTACCTCGCATTATGAATTTTACGCCCACGCCTCTTCAAGGAAGTTTTGTGGTAGAGCCAATCGGTGTTACTGATGACCGGGGTTGGTTCGGGCGTATATTTTGCAAGAAAGAATTCAGCGAGATTGGTCATGACAAAGAATGGGTTCAGCTCAATCACTCATCGACAAACAAGAAGGGCACGGTTAGAGG
This sequence comes from uncultured Chitinophagaceae bacterium, assembly GCA_963728145.1. Lineage (GTDB taxonomy): Bacteria > Bacteroidota > Bacteroidia > Chitinophagales > Chitinophagaceae > CAVSJA01. The sequence goes on from CAVSJA010000010.1 coordinate 3,723, forward strand.
AATGCATTTTCAAATTCACCCTTACAGGGAAATCAAAATGGTCAAATGTGTAAGCGGCGCTGTTTATGATGTGATCATTGACCTTCGAAAGGATTCGCCAACATATTTGAAGTGGTTTGGCCAGGAGCTTACATCCGAAAACCGGAAAATGCTTTATATCCCCGAAGGATTTGCTCACGGGTTCCAAACACTGACAGATCAATGCAACCTGATCTATTTTCATTCGGAATATTATGTGCCCAATGCTGAAGGTGGAATACGATATGATGATCCCTCAATTAAGATCAAGTGGCCACAGAATATTATCCTGGTCTCGGAACGTGATTCTTCTCATCCTTACCTTGATGAAAACTTTAAAGGGATTTAACTATGGAATGCAGATTTTGCAAGACGGAATTGAACAATGTATTTATTGATTTGTTGAATGCTCCGGCATCCAATTCTTTCCTCACCGAAGAACAGCTCAATGAACCAGAGACATTCTATCCTTTAAAAGTATATACCTGTCACAAGTGTTTTCTTGTACAAGTTGATGAGTACAAAAAATCCGATGCGATCTTTAATAGTGAGTATGTTTATTTTTCATCTTACTCTACAAGCTGGCTGGATCATGCGAAGAAATATACTGACCTGATGGCAAAGCGGTTTAAGCTGAATGAGAATTCAAAAGTGATAGAAATTGCATCCAATGATGGTTATTTGTTGCAATATTTTCTTGAGAAGAAAATTCCAGTGTTGGGTATTGAACCAACTACAAATACCGCAGAAGTAGCAAGGAAGAAAGGCATTGAAACAATTACTGATTTTTTTGGGGTTCGACTTGGCAAAGCATTGGCGGTAGCAGATGCAAAAGCGGATTTGCTGCTTGGGAATAATGTTTTGGCGCATGTGCCGGATATCGTCGATTTTGTTGGAGGCATGAAGCTTATTTTGAAACCGTCCGGCGTGATTACAATGGAGTTTCCTCACCTTATGCAGTTGGTTGACAATAACCAGTTCGATACGATCTACCATGAACACTTTTCTTATCTATCTTTCTATACTACAAAAAAGATATTTGAATCACAGGGCTTGAAGATGTTTGATGTAGAGGAAATTCCAACTCATGGAGGTTCTTTAAGAGTATTTGCATGCCATAAAGAAAACGATGCACTGGAAGTTAGTGATAATGTACAAGCCTTACTGAAGAAGGAAGAAGCAAAGGGGATGAAGGAGTTGGTATACTACGACAACTTTCAGCAAAAGGCATTGAAAATAAAATTAGACTTGATCGAATTCCTGACGACTCAAAAAAGAGCAGGCAAGCAGATTGTTGGATATGGCGCTGCGGCAAAAGGTAATACCCTTTTGAATTATTGCGGCATCAGGAACGATCTTATCTCTTATATTGTCGATGCTAATCCCCATAAAAAAGGAAAGTGGTTACCTGCAAGTCATATTCCGGTTGTTGATGAGGAAAAGATAAAAGACGATCACCCGGATTTTGTAATCATTCTTCCCTGGAATTTGAAGGAAGAGATCACCAGTCAGCTTAGCTATATTAAGGATTGGAATGGGAAATTTGTAATTGCTATTCCTGAATTACACCTGATCTGATTTATATGAAAAAGATTCTAGTAACAGGTGCAACAGGATTCGTTGGAAATCATGTGGTCACCGAATTGCTGAAGTCGGGCCATAGAGTAATTGCCAGTTCGGCTAGTGCAACTAACGCCGGCAGAATGGACTGGTTTGATAAGGTAGAATATATACAGTTTGATTTTGCAAGCTTTGATGATAAAAAAGACTATTACAGATTTTTTCAGTCTCCTGATCTGATGATTCATCTCGCATGGGAAGGATTACCAAATTATAAATCGGATTTTCATCTGGAATTAAACCTTCCGCGACACCAGGCTTTATTAAAGAATCTTATCAGCAACGGTTTGAAAGACCTAACAGTTACGGGCACCTGCCTGGAATATGGTTTCCAGGAGGGCAAGCTAGATGAATCGATGTCAGCCAAACCATCCAACCCTTATGCTATTGCCAAAAATAATTTGCGCTTGACATTGGAGGATTTTCAAAAGGACCATTCCTTCCTGCTAAAATGGGTCAGGCTCTTCTATATGTATGGTAAAGGGCAAAATCCGAATTCCTTACTTTCGCAATTGGATAAAGCGCTTGCTAATGAGAACCAGGTATTTAATATGAGTGGGGGAGAGCAATTGCGTGATTATTTACCTGTAGAAACGGTTGCAAAATATCTGGTAGCAATTGCACTTCAACAAAGAGTGGCGGGAATTATTAATTGCAGCAGCGGAACCACTGTTCGTATCAAAGATTTTGTCGCGGACTACCTCAAAACTAAAAGCAAACAGATAAAACTGAATTTGGGTCATTACCCGTATACCGACTATGAACCAATGGCATTTTGGGGTGATAACAGTAAACTAAAATCAATTTTGAATGATAAAGGATCCAGTTAGTGATTTTATTGAGGAGCGGGAGCAGCGTATTCAAGGTAATGGTGAGAATCTTGCATTGAAAAAAGCAGCCGAGGTTTTCAACCTTGAGTCAAATAAAGCACAGTATTCTTATAATTTTTCGTGGATGGGCAGGCCAATTATTCAATATCCTCAGGATATGATTGCAATGCAGGAGATCATTTGGTCTATAAAACCCGATCTGATCATCGAAACTGGCATAGCTCATGGTGGGTCGCTGATCTATTATGCATCCATTCTTGAATTAATTGGAAAAGGAGAGGTCCTGGGAATTGATATTGATATCCGCGAGCATAATCGTGTTGAGATTGAAAAGCATCCGATGTTCAAACGTATCAAAATGATCCAGGGATCATCAGTTGCTACAGAAACCTTTGAAGAAGTGAAAAGTCATGTGAAAGGGAAGCAGGTCGTTTTGGTTTGCCTCGATTCCAATCACACGCACGATCATGTCTTGCAAGAGCTCGAATTATATTCATCGCTGGTAACAAAAGGCTCATACCTGGCGGTTTTTGATACGATTGTTGAAGATCTTCCAAATAATTATTTACCAGGGCGGCCCTGGACTATTGGGAATAATCCCAAGACAGCAATCAAAGAATTTCTCAAAATGAATGGGCATTTTCAAATTGATACTTCCATCGATAAAAAGCTTTTGATCAGCGTTGCCCCGGATGGGTATCTGAAACGCATAAACTAAATCTTGCTCACAAATTAGAATGATGGAAACACCTTTGGTTAGTTTTTGCTTTACTACATTCAGGCGCGCTGAGTTTCTCAGGAAGACACTTGAAGGAATCCGGATGCAGACCTATTCGAACTTTGAAGTGGTCGTATCTGACAATGATCCGGAAGGATCCGGTAGGGAAGCAGTGGAACGATTCAACGACAAGCGCTTCAAGTATTTTCCAAATGGTGAGAACCTGGGAATGAAAAAGAGCTTTAATAAAAGCCTTCAACGTTCTTCGGGGGAATTTATCGTGATGATTGCGGATGATGATCCAGTATATCCCGATATGCTGGAGACATTGGTTGAACTTGCTGCGAAATACCCCGGCAAAGGAATGTATCTGGGTGGGTGCAATTGGTTCTGTACAGATCCGGATCTTGCAGATTTTTATAAGTGCAAAGTTGGAGTAAATAGTTGTCTTGCACATGCACCAGTTGGTGAAGAAAATGCGTTTGATGCGTCGTCATTCCTGAAGTCGTTTTTCAATTTCAATATTTTCCCGAATTATCTCTGGTCCTGTGGTATGGTCAGAAGAGATGTGATGATCGAGATGGGTGGAGTTCCGGATTACGGAACAGCTTTTCTTGGAGACTATGCATACATGAGCATAATGGGAGGTTATTCTGGTTGCGTAACGGTCAATAAAGCGTTGGGCCATCAGACCTTGCACAAGCAAAATTTTGGCCGGGCACAGAATCAACAACTGGTGACCCTTGGGGATGCATTCATGAATTATGTTTCAGAAAAATTATCCCATCTTAAGGATTGGCCGATCATAAAAAAAGACATGGAACATTTTGTTGCGGTATGGATCTTAAGACATCTTCATTTCTTAAAGGCATACAGCGTTTACATAGGCGATACACCTAATCTTGAAGAGCTAAACGATTGTGAACGTAAGATCTTTCAATTGCCCTTCATGAAACCATATCGGGCAAAATATTTCCTTCTTTCACATTTTCCTTCGATTCACGATCTTATCGTAAAGTGGAAAAGGCAAAGAAAAAAACAAAAGCAAACCCATGGCTGATCAAAAGAACAGGTATAGTATTATTTTACCTGTCCGCAATGGGGGAGAATATGTCAAAGTGTGTGTAAGCAGTATTCTTGCACAAACCATTCCTGATTTCGAACTATTGGTTTTGGATAATAATAGCGATGATGGAACGCTTGAATGGATCCGATCGATAGGGGATAAACGAATAAAGATATTCCCGTCAACCCAATCGCTGACAATCACTGAAAATTGGGGAAGAATAAAATCTATCCCTAAAAACGAATTCATAACACTGATTGGCCATGATGATATATTGAAATCGGACTACCTGAACATAA